>CAWCKS010000001.1:0-322746 GCA_963796195.1 uncultured Alphaproteobacteria bacterium
TCGAGATCATGTTCGGTGACTTCATCGGGCTTGCCTTTGACCAGATCGCCAACCACATCGCCAAGTACGAGAGCATGTACAACGGTCAGGTCACGTGCCCGGTAATCATTCGGACGCCGTCAGGGGGAGGGCGCGGCTATGGTCCGACGCACAGTCAAAGCCTCGAGAAGCATTTCCTCGGTATTCCTCACCTCAAGACCGTCGCGGCGTCGCTGTTCCACGACCCGCGCCAGTCCCTGCGCGAGCTCCTCGAACAGACCTCCCCGGTTCTCTACATCGAGCACAAGCTGCTCTACCCGCTGCACGTCTTCGAGCCGGACGACGTGCGTCTGCGGTTCGCAACGGTGACGACCGATGCGTCTCCCGAATTTCCCGAGACCGTCTCGATACGACTTGTTCCCCGTGAAGAGTGCGTCTTGACAGTGCTCGCCTACGGCTTCCAGGCTGAGCTTGCGCGGCGCGTTGTCGAACGGCTTGCAATCGAGAACGAGATCTTCTGCGAGTTGCTCGTTCCCGGGCAGATCGCGCCTCTCGACTGGGCGCCGATCGAGCGAAGCGTCGCAGTGACGGGATCGCTCGTTGTCGTCGAAGAAGGGACAGCCGGCTGGTCCTGGGGGACCCAGATTGCAGCGGAGGTCAGTTCGCGGCTGTTCGACGCGCTCAGGCACCCGGTGACCGTTGCTACGAGTGCGGCAGACGTGATCCCGAGTTCGAGAGATGCAGAGGCTGAGATGCTTATGGGTGAAGCCAGGATCGACGCGACACTCCGCGCAGCAGCTGCATGAAGCCGGTTCTGGTCCCGAATATGGACGTTAACAGCGACTCTGGCGTCGTCGTCGAGTGGCGCATCGACGACGGGGCGCAGGTAGACGCTGGCCAGGTGATCGCGGAGTTCGAGACCAGCAAGGCGCTGCTCGATGTTCTTGCGGCGGAACCCGGTTTCCTACGGCACGCGATAGACGTTGGCGTCGAGATCGACCTTTCGCAGCCGATCGGGTTTCTCTTCGAGACGAAGGACGAACTAGAGGCTTTCGTCGTCGAGGCCAAGGCGCAGCCAGGTGCGCAAGCCACGGAGGGCACCACCGTCGCGGCGACGGAACCGGCTCGCAAGCGGGCGGAAGAACTCGGCATCGACCTCATCTCGTTGAACGCCTCGGGGTTGATCACCATCGCCCAGGTCGAAGCGGCACACGCCGCGCGGGCGCCGAGCCGAGATCTCCCAGATCCGCTGCCCGGGCGCATCGACACTCGGCGCCTCGCCATCATCGGCGGTGGGCTCGGGGCAACGCAGGTGCTGGACATCCTCGCCAACGACGAGGCTGTCACGCCTGTGGCGGTTTTCGACGACAAAGAGGCGCTGTGGGCCGGCGACGTGATGGGCGTCCCGATCGTCGGGGGCCGTGATCGGCTACGCGAGCTCTTCGCAGAAGACGCCTTCGACGCGGCGGTCATCAGCATCTCGACGTCCGTGCGGGCACGGGCGCAGCTCCGCGCCTACTGCGAGCGACTCGATATCCCGCTCGCCAACGCTATCGATCCGACGGTACGAGTCACCACCGGCGTCCGCCTCGGCACGGGGAACATCATCTGCGCCTTCTGCCATCTAGGTGTCGAGACGCGCGTGGGCGACAACAACTTCATCTCTGCGTACAACTCGTTCGACCACCACAACGTGCTTGGGTCGGACATCTCAACGGGGCCGGGCTGCATGACGTCCGGGCTCGTGACGATCGGCGATCGCGTTCGGCTCGGCACCGGGATCTTCGTCGAGCCGCACGTTGAGCTCGGGGCCGACGTCCAAGTCGCCTCTGGCGCCATAATCGTCGCCTCAGTACCGCCTGATCACGCTGTCAAGCGCCGCGTCGTGACGACGACGGTTCTGCCGACCCGGCACACATCAACGAGCTAGGTGTTCTGCGTCGGGACGTTGTGGATGCAAAGGAGACAGCTGGCAGGAATGGGCGTCAACGAGGGAGTGCACCTGCTCATAGCTGACTTGCATCCGCTTCTAGGCGTTGCTGCGATGCCGATCGCCGCGCCCCATCAGAGTCCCTCCCTCGACCGAGAGCCCTTCGCAGACCCACAGCCTCGAAGGGACCTGGATGGACCTGTTCAGCCGTCCACATCCTGTCGAGCCACGTCAAGGCCGAGGTTGGGGCGCCGTCTCCATGCTCGTTAGCTCGTCGGGAGAAGTGCGGCGCGAGCGTGCGAGGACATGTTCGTATCGAGCGGCGTGAACGGGCCACCGATAGCTCTCGTAGCGCGCGAGCGCCCGTCGCACGCGGACATCGCGCATCTCTGGTTCCAGCGCCGTCTCGAGCAGTGCGTCCGCCAGTGCCCGCGCATCGCCCGGCCGGAAGTACCTGAGCTCGCCGTCCGGGAAATGCTCCCTGATCGTCGGCAGCTCAGAGCAGACGACGGGGATCTCCAGGGCGATGTATTCGAAGAGCTTGGACGAGAGCGCGAATCGGTTCATCGGCGTCGGAAGGTTCGGTACGACGCCGGCGCTCGCACCAGAGACCCGGCAGAGCACGTCACGGTGGGGCAGGTACCCCTCGCTGACCAGCACTCGGTCGCCGATCCCGAGCTCGATCGCGCGTTGGCGGACGGTTGCGACCGAATCGCCCTCGCCGTAGATCTCCAGCCTGAAGTTCGGAACGAGGTCGCCAATCAGTGCACATGCCTCCACGAGCAGCGGTACGCCGTAGAGCGGCGTCACAGTCCCGTGATAGACGATGCGAAACGTCTGCTCGTCCCTGGGGGCAGAGCGCCGCGGGAGCAGGCTCTCGTCGAGAGTGTTCATCACGACGGTCAGCTTCCGGGCCGGCACGCCGCGTGCGGCGAGCTCCCTGCGGTACGGCTCGTGCACGGTGACGACGGCGTCGGCGAGGCTCGTCGCGGCGCGCTCGATCGCCCGGAGGAGACGCTCCGCGATCCGTGCGCCCGGCTTTCCTGCCCATCGCATCGCGAACATGTCGGACGAGAGATCGTGGACATCGAAGATCACATATGCGCCGAGCGCCCGTGGGACGAGGCCCGCGACGATCAAGAAGTCCGGTGGGTTGTGGATCTGGACCACGCTGTAGCGGCGCCGGAGCATGAGCTTCGCGACGACACAGCTCGCGAGTGCCGTGAAGCCGACGTACTCGGCGACCATTCCGAGCAGCCCGGTGCCCCGTTGATGCGACAGCGGAAGTCGGACGACGTCTGCGCCGTCGACGGACTCCCGCGAAGGCTCGCCTGACCGGCGCATCGCAACGACGTCTACTTCGTATCCGGCGGCGAGCGCAGCCGCAACCTCTCTCGCGACGCGCGGCTCGCCGATCGGATACGGCCCGTGCACCACCATGCAAAGACGTCTCTGCCTCTCGCCGACGGCAAGAGGGCGCTTCGGCGACGCGGTCGCGTCAGACAACACTGAGAGTCGCGTCAGTCTCGACCGCGACCCGGCCGCCGCTCGCGTCGAGCGATGCGTGCACCGCCTCGATCACCCGAACGACGTCGAAGCCGATCTGGCCTGACGATCGGGGCGAGCAGCCGGTCTCGAATCGCCGTGCAGAAATCCTGCATCTCGAGCATGAGCGGCTCGCTCGCGTCGATTCTCGGCGAGACGATCGAGCCCGTGCGATAGCTCAGCTGGTACTCGCCGAAGCTGCCCGGGTCCGGAAAGACGACGCCCGAATCGAACACCCGCACCGGCTCGGAGCTCGTGTCGTCGTAGACGATCATCTGCGACGACCCGACGATGGTCGTGCGCCGCAGCTTGCTCGGAGCGAGCCACGAGAGCTCCACATGCGCGATCACGCCGGACGGAAACTCGAGATTGACGAATGCCACATCCGGCTTGCCGGGGATGACGCAGCCTCTGCTCGCCGCCGAGACGGCGATCGGATTCTCGTCGAGCCAGTACCGGAGGATCGAGAAGTCGTGCGGCCCGAGATCCCACACGACGCTCACGTCGGTCTGGTGGATGCCCAGGTTTACGCGACTCATCGAGATGAAGTAGATGTCGCCCACCGTGCCCTCGTGGATCAACTCGCGGACGGCGTTCACTGCGGGGCTGTAGAGAAACGTGTGGCCGACCATCAACACGCGACCGGTCGCTTCTGCGAGCGCGACGAGCGCCGCGGCTTCCTCCGCAGAGCCGGCAAGAGGCTTTTCGACAAAGACGTGCTTGCCTGCGCGAAGGGCGCGCTGAGCGAGCGCGTAGTGCGTCGAGACGGGGGTCGCCAGCAGAATCGCGTCAATGGTGGGGTCGGCGATCACGCGGTGGTAGTCATCGGTCGTCGCGACCGCGGGATACCGTTGTGCAAATTTCGCGAGGGCGCTCGGGCGCGAGTCGCACACCATCGCGAGCTCCGCATCCGGCAGCTCGTTGATGTTCCGAGCGAGGTTCGGCCCCCAGTACCCGAGCCCGACAACGGCCATGCGAGTCCGACCGGGCGCATCCGATGAGGTCATGTCGTTGCCTTTCCGACGACCAGCTGACGAAGTGTGCGGAGCGCGAGGGCCACGTCGAGCCCGAGCGACCAGCCGCGCGCGTAGGCGACATCCATGTCGAGGGCCTCGATGAAGGTGGCATGCGCGCGGGCGGTCACCTGCCAGAGACCGGTGATGCCGGCGGGTACGAGGAAGCGATCGAAGTGGTGGACGTCAAAGTGCTCGATCTCGTACGGAAGACACGGACGTGGGCCGACGAGAGACATGTCTCCACGCAGGACGTTGATCAGTTGCGGCAGCTCGTCGAGGCTCGTTCGTCGCAGCCATCTCCCGGTTCGGGTGACCGAGTCGGCGCGGTCGAGCTTGTACAACCCATTCGACGCCAACTGTGCGTCCGGCTTCGACGTCTCCTCGATGTAGCTTCGATGGGCGTCGTCGGAGGTTCCGTCTCGCATCGACCTGAACTTCAGCATCGTGAACGGCCGCTGATTGATCCCGAGGCGGGTCTGCCGAAAGAAGACAGGTCCGGGAGAGTCACGCCGTATCAGGAGCGCGACGACCGCGAAGAAGGGAGCAAGGAGCACGAGCGCGCAGAACGAAACGACGACGTCCAACGCGCGCTTGACGAGGCGCGACGAGCGCGAGAGCCGTACGGGCGGGAGACCGAGCAGCGGCAGCCCCTCGACGGTGTGCACACGGACGCTGGGCCCGATGAGCTCGAAGGTCCGCGGCACGATGTCGATCTGCACGTTCTGCGATCTCAGGCGCCGCACGATCGAGAGGATGCGCTCGTGATGGTCCTGCGAGAATGCGATGACGACGCGCTCGACGTCGAGCTGGCGGACGAGTTGCGGGAGACGCTCGAGGGGGCCGAGCACCGCCAGGTGCTCGAGGCCGGGACGGCGATCGCGTGGCGTGTCGTCGACGAAGCCGATCAGGTTGATCCCGTACTCCGCGTGATGAAGGAACTTCCGAGCAACGAGCTGGCCGACGTCGCCGGCGCCGACGATGATCGTGTTCTGGAGGTACATCAGCCGGTGTCGGACGCCCGTCCGCACGCCGGCGCGACCGATGACGAGCAGCGCGATCGCAACGAGCCAGAAGATCACCACGCCCTGGGGCGCCGGCTCCGGAAGACCGAGTAGCCACGGGACGGCTACGAATGCCCACGCACCGGTTGTGATGAGCTCGAAGACGCCGACGAGGTCGTCCACGGTCGAGTGATCCGTTCGGACGTCGTCGCCGTCATAGAGGCCGAAGATCTTCGCCGCCACGACCCACGCTGGAAGGGACAGGAGCAGGACGAGCACCTGTACTCCGACCGGAAGGTTCGGGAATGGCCGGGCGAGTGCGAAGGCAAGAGTGAGCCCGACCACATCCGAGGCGAGGAGGAGTCGCCGCACGAGCCAGCCGCGACGACGGCTCCAACCGCGTACCCGCCGCCGCCTGAGGATCTCGAGCGTGCGGCCGTCGACGGCATCCAGCACACCTTCGTACAGGACAAGGTGGTCGGAGAGCATCGCATGGGAGGAGGCGCTGACCGTAGTCGCGCCTGATCCGGGGTCTCCACCCTGCGTCGTTCCAATGCCTGCGGTCGCCATCGTCTGTTTGCTCAAGGTAGGAAGAACGAGCCGCCGGAGACATGCACGAAAGCGCTGTTTACCGTTGGCGGACGTCTAGGTTTCTATTGCCCTGCCCGAAGCTGGTCCCCAGGGGCGGTTTGAGTCGATGTCGTCGCTGGCGACCGAGGCCCGGTTCTTGCCCCTGGCCTTTGCTTCCAGCAGCGCCGCGTCCGCACGAGCGAAAAACGGCTCCGCCTGCTCGCCCGGCAGCAACTCGCCGACACCTCCGGAAAACGAGATGCGCGCGCCGGCGAACGAATCGTGCTCGCGAGCGCTCGCCTGGAGGCGTTCGAAGAGGCGCAGCGCGTCGGCGGTGGTGGACTCGGGGAGGATGACGGCGAATTCATCGCCGCCGATGCGGCAGGGGATGTCCGCTACGCGAACGAGCCCGGTCAGTCGAGCGCCGAGTTCCGCCAGAATCGCATCACCGGCGAGATGTCCGGATCGATCGTTGATGAGCTTGAAATCGTCGACGTCCGCCAAGAGGAGCGCGACCTTGCGGTTGTAGCGGTGGGACCGAGCCACTTCGCCGGCCAGGGACTCGCGAAACGCGGTGTTGTGTCGCAGTTGGGTCAGCCCGTCGATCTCAGCTCGCCGTGCGGCGTCTCGGTACCGCACACCGTTGGCGATCGGAGCGGCAATCGCGCGGGCGAGTTCGTCGGCCAGCTCGACGTCGTCGGTCGCGAGCGTGGGCCGGTCCACCCGCCAGTACAGCGAGAGAAGGCCTAGCGGAATGTCGTCGCCGTCGAGCAGGTTGAGCGTGATCCCCGCTTGAATCGCACCGGATCCAGAAGCTCCGCGGAGACCCACATGGTCGTACGTCGTCACGAGCGCGCTGGCTCCCCCCAAAGGCTCGTGCAGCGGAAGACGCTGCTCGGCCATGTCGACCAGGCCGAACGTGGCCACGACCGGCTCGCCGCGCGGTTGCAGAAGGGAGATTGCGGCGGCGTCGACGTGCAGTAGGTCACGCGCGGCTTCGAATGCGCGCTCGAGCACCGCGTCCAGATCGAGTCTCTCCCCGATTCGCTCGAGGAGCTTGCGGCGCGATACGGCCTCGTGCGCGACCCGGAGCGAGTCGGCTAGCAGGCTCTTCTCCTGCTCGCTGCGCCGGACCGCGTCGAGCATGTACCGAAGGTCGTTCCCTTCGACGCCCGGAGTCTTGCCCGGGCCCGATCGCATGGCGAAGATGACCGCCGATGCGGTGGCGACCAGCGCGCACCCCGCGAGGGCGACAAGGGCCCAGTTGCCGAACGTCACGGTGGATGCGAACACGGTCGGTTCGCGCTATGTCGCCGCAAAGAGAGACATGACGCCGCCATTCTGGATCACCTGCGGGCGGACGCAAACCGTTGAAGGTCGAGGTGCGGCTAGCGCTTCCAGCGGGCGTCGCGGGCGCCGCGGTCAGCTCGCGCTGCCCACCGACTACCGCAACGTCGTGTTCGATTCGCGCCCTTCGGGGCGTAGAAACCGTATGCCGTGCGATCAGAATCTCTCCGTAGGTGCGGGGAAGACTCCATGGGATCGAGGGCTTGCGCGCCCTCGCGGCCGGCTCAATCCTCGTCTTCCACGTGTGGGACTCGGGTTCGAGCCGCACACACGGGGCGGATGGGCTGGCATTCGGATCGCTCGGTCCGGCGCTCAGCAGCCTCCGCGCGGGCGTGACCCTCTTCTTCGTCCTCAGCGGCTTCCTGCTCTTCAGGCCGTTCGTCGCCGCGATCGTCCAGGGGAGGAACGCTGCCGTCCATCAGGTCGTACTTCCGCAACCGTGCGCTTCGCATCCTTCCGCTCTACTGGGCGATCTTCGCGATCGTCGTCGCCGTTCAGCAACGAGGGCTTCTGCACCGTCCTCAGCAGTTGCTCGCCGACGCGTTCTTCCTGCAGAACTCGGTTCCCGGCTACGAGCCGACCACGGGCTTCGGGGGCTTCGGCATCACGCCGGCCTGGTCGCTCTGCGTGGAGGTGGTCTTCTATCTCTGCCTGCCGCTGTTCGCGCTGTGGATGCTCTCGCTCAGCCGGCGTCGCGGCTGGTCGATGCGGGCGGCGGTGGCGCCGGTCGTCGTGATGGTTGCCGTCGGCTTCGCCGCGAAGGCCGTCGGCCATCTCGCCCATCTCGGCGCCGTCTGGAAGGGGTCATTCCCGATCCACGCCGACTGGTTCGCGATGGGGATGGCGCTGGCGGTGCTGTACGCAGCGTGGGAGAGACGGACGGCTGCGCGTGACCGCGCCGGCACGGGCCGGGGCGATCGTCCTCGCGGTCGTGTTGAGTCTCACTGCAACGAAGGCCCTGGCAGGAGGCCAGCTCGATTTTGTCGACTCGCAGACCTTGATGGCCGTGGCGAGCGCCCTCCTGCTCGGCTTCGTGGTCTTCGCGCCTTCAGGCGCCCTGACCGTCCGGGTGCTCGGATCCCGCGTGTTCGTCGCCGCCGGCCTGTGGTCCTACGGGATCTTCCTCTGGCAGTACCCCGTGATCAACGAGCTGCGCGACAGGGGCCTCACACGGGACGGGGCAGGCGGATTTGTGTTCAACCTCGGCCTGGTGCTGCTGGTCACGGTCGTCCTTGCGTCGATCACGTACCGCTTTGTCGAGCGCCCCGCGCTTCGTCGCAAGCGGAGCTCGCAGCCGGCTCCCGCGGCGGCAGCTCCAAACGAGCCCTCGGCCGCGGTCTCGCGCGGTCGCCGGGCCCGAAGCGGCGGTCCTGAGCCTGCCCCGTCGTCAGGTCGCCGTGGAGTCCGGCCAGGGGGTCGGCTCGCCGCCGGCCAGCGCGAGCTGACGCGCCAGCCTGTCCCGCTCGCGCTCGAGCTCGCGCGCCTTCAGGCGCTCCTCTTCGAGCTCGGCGGCGAGGCGGGCCATCTCGATCCGGAGGCTTTCGCTCCCGTCCTTCGTGCTCTCTCCGGCGAGCCGCGCGAGGAAGAGCTCGGCTGCAAGCTCCTCCGCCTGGCTCAGTGGGCCTGCTCCCGACGCACCTCGATCAGCGACGGTGAGGGCGCACTCCATGCAGTCGAACGTGCCTTGCCAATGCGGCACCACGATCCGAAACATGCGCTTCTCGATCTCCGACCCGCACACTTCGCAGCGGTCTCCCCGCTCGGCGTGTCGGCGGAGGCCCGAAGATGGAGAGTCGTACATCGCGCTTCTATGCGAGCTCGAGCGCCGGGCTCTCGACCAGGGAGTGCTGGTATGCGTAGCGTGCGGCTTCGGTGCGGTTGGCGACGCCGAGTTTGCGGTAGATGTTGGTCAGGTGGAATTTGACGGTTTGTTCGGTGACCCAGAGTTCTTTGCCGATTGCTTGGTTGGAGAGGCCGCGGGCGACGGCTTTGAGGATGCCGAGTTCGCGGTCGGTGAGTCCGGTGCCGCGGGCTGGTTCGTCGTCGTCGGTGAGGCCGAGTGCGTGGTAGACGGTGCCCTCGAAGGCTTGGCGGAGTGCTGCGGGTAGGTCGAGCGGGTTGACGCTTTTGACGATGTAGCCGGAGGCGCCGCGTTTGAGGGCGGCTTCGATGTGTTCGGGCTCTCGGAAGACCGAGAGGACGACGACTTTGATGCGGGGGTATTGCTTTCGGATCCGTTCGAGGCAGGTGAGTCCGTCCATGCCGGGCATGCGCATGTCGAGCAGCACGACGTCTGGGTCGGTTCTGCCGATGATGGGCAGTACCTCGCTGCCCGAGTGGGCCTCGCCGACGATCTCGAAATCCTCGCACCGCTCCAACGCGCGGCGGATGCCGTCGAGCATCAGCTGGTGGTCGTCCGCAATCAGGACTCGCAACTTCATCCCCGCCACTCCCCCTCGATGCTGCTTCGAACCGGCACACGACGCCCGTGTGCCGGATTGTCATGGATTCCCCTCGCCTTCGGCCGGTATGGCCTTGGCTCCACAGACGAGTGTCTGCCGCGGACAACAAGAGGTCTGCTGGCCACCTGGATAGGGTGACCTGTCCGGATGTCGAGACGCCGCGACGTCGAACCGGGCTGAACGGCTTGGTTGGCCGAGAGTCGAGTTCTGGCTGGGCCATCCGCAGGCGTGACGGGACGACTGCCACGCTAGCTTCGGCTTCTACCCACCAGCCAGTGACGAGAGGGCGGTAATGAAGCTGAGGAGTTCGATCACACGTGTGCGCGGACTGCTTCCGAGGTTGCTTCGCGCAACCGCGGTGATGGTCACGTTGGTGATCGTTGCGGCGGCCGGCGCCGGCGGGTCGTCCGCCGACACCACCCGGCCCCTGAATATCGCCGCGCTCGGGGACTCGATCACGGCCGCCTGGGGGGCGACTGGGACCGAAGGCAGGCAGCAGGCCGAGTCGTGGTCGACCGGCACGATCCCGCGGTCAACTCGCACCGGGCCCGGCTGGCCGCGCTGTTCGGCACGACAATCGCCAACTTCAACTGGATCAACAACGCGTCGTCAGGATCGAGCGTCGCCGATCCTCACTGCGGGCTCCTCGCGCAGGTCGAGGGCTCGCTCACCTGCTCGGACGCCAACGGGGGTCGGGCTCGACGCACCAGATCGACGCGCTGTCGAACAACCTCGACTACGTCACGATCGAGGGCGGCACCGCCGACGTGTGCGGCGCCAACATCACCGGCTCGGGCGACCCGCTCCCCGTCACCCCTGCCGGCGCCCTCCCGGGCCAAGGGGACTTTCAGACGAGCGTCCGCGACGCGCTGACGGCGCTCAAGCTGAAGCTCGCCCCGGGCGGCGTCGTCCTGCTCGCTTCGATCCCGGACTGGTACCAGCTCTGGCTCGATTGGCCGACGCTCCCTGGCGGGAATCCGGCAACGGAGGTCACGAGCCGTCCGGACTACGCGTGCCCGCTTCTCTTCGAGCACGGCCCGGTGTGGTTCGCCTACGGACGCAAGCCGAGCAGCCGTCAGGGACTACGTCAATGCGTACAACAACGTGCTGAAGACAGAGTGCGAGAGCCCCGCGTTCTCCTCGTTCTGCCGGTATGACGGCGGCGCGGTGCACGCACTCCGTTTCACGCTCGCGGATCTCTCCCCCCTCGACCATTTCCACCTCTCGCCGTCAGGCCAGGCGAAGCTCGCGGCGGCAGCCTGGAACGCCGGCTGGTTCGGCGGCAGCGACCCGACGGTGAGCGGAACTCCGCAGGTGGGACAGGTTCTGACCGCCGCCGCGGGGACCTGGATCTCGGCCCCCGTATCCACCGGCGTCGTTCGCAGCTGGTGGGAGTGCCCGGCCGGAGACGTGTGGGCCGGCGGCGGGCCGAGGCCCTAGTCCACACCGGTGCCGGTGACCAGCCGACCTATACGCCGGTCGCAGCCGACATCGGTTCGACGATCATCGTCACGGAGACGGCCACGACCGGCTTCGGGACGGCGGCCCGCTCGTCCGCGCCCACGGGCGCGATCGTCGCGGCGGCTCCTCCGCCTCCTCCTCCGCCTCCTCCGCCTCCTCCGGCTCCTCCGTCCGGCGGCGGCGGTGGTGGCGGTGGCGGCGGCGGCGGCGGGGCAGGCGTTGCGGATCTGCGGCTGGAGGGGACGGTCGAGCCCGCGACCCAGCCGGCGGTCGGCGACACGCTCACCTGGCGGGTCACGGTGAACGACTACAACACCGGCCCCGCGACCGGCCTCTGGGTCGACATCCAGCTCCCGATGAACGTCTCGCTGGTGTCGAGCTACGCGGACCGCGGCACGGGATGCACCGTGGTCGCCCCCAACAAGCTGCACTGCTATCTCGACTGGCTCGCCGACAACGTGCAGTTCGGCCACGTCATCCTCGTGACCAAGGTGACGGCCGTCGGCGATCACGTGCTCACGGCCGTGACGGGCTACAGCTCGGCCGACCCGAACCCGGCCGACAACACGCTGACGCTGTCGACGGCGCCGGCGACTCCCCCGGCGGCCAAGGCCCCGACGATCACCTTCGCCAACGGGCTGAGCGGAGCGGCGACCGTGTCGCGGGTCGCACGGCACGGTGCTCGTATCGACCTCCTTGACGGCGGCGAATGCCGACGGCGTTGTCGTCAGCCTCGTCAACTCCCAAACGGGGCGAACACAGTCTCTGTACGCACATAGCCGCGTCGGCAGCTCGATCACCGGACGCATGCACACCTCGATCAGCAGTGGTGTCGGCTCTGGCCCGATCACGGTCGCGCTTCGGGTGCCGCCGGATGTCTTTGTCCATCCGAGCCGCTACGCACTTCGGTTCACTGCCTCCTCGGCGGGCGGTCTCTCGACGACCGTCACCTCGAAAGTGAACAAATAGACGAAGGGCTCGTCCCACTGACCGAGAGCATCCCCGGGCCTTTGAATGCGGCCCCGGAGACGACAAGCCGTCCCGGGGCCGCACGCGTACGCACGCGGCGCGTCGGCACCGTGCTCACGGCGCTCGGCGTGCTGATCACGGCGTATGCGCTCCTCGTCGTTCTCTGGCGTGACCCCGCCACCGATCTGTACGCACACTGGCGGCAGCACCAGTTGTCGAGCTCACTCGCGCGCGAATTCAGGTCGTATGGGGAGACCCTGCCGCAAAGCCCATTCGTCCTGGTCAGGCCGCAGGGGCTGCCGCCCGTGCCGCGGCCGCTGCCGGCGACCGTGGCGTCTGCGCGGCGTTTCGCGAAAGCGCTGGAGCCGGGGCAGGCAACCGGCCGGATCGTCATCGCCCGCCTCTCGCTGAACGTCGTCTTCGTCAACGGCACGGACTGGTTGCATGACCTCTCCCAGGGTCCTGGACGATATCCGTCCACTTCCCTTCCAGGCCTCGATCGGACGACAGCGATCGCCGGTCACCGAACGACGTTCGGGGCCTGGTTCCGCCACATCGACAAGCTGCGGAAGCACGACATGATCGTGCTCGAGATGCCGTACGGCATCTTTCGCTATGAGGTGCTCGGGCACGCGGTCGTGCGCGCATCGGACTGGTCGATCGTTCGCGACCGTGGGTACGACGAGCTCGTTCTCTCCGCCTGTCACCCGCTGTTCAGCGCGAGCCATCGCTGGATTGTGTTCGCACGCCTCCGGAGCGTCACTCCGGCTCGAGGGCGGGCGTATGCCCTCGACTGGAGATCGTAGGTCAGCCGGTCACGCGGCGCGCCGTCGGACGAGCAGACGGTCCCGGAGCCCGGCGGCCGTCTGGCTCAGCGCGAGACGGCTGAGGGCGACCTCGTAGACGGCGAGCGTTCGCTCCACCATTACGTCGATCGAGTACTCTGTGCGCGCGAGCTCGAGCGCGCAGGCGCCGAGCCGGACGCGTTCCTCCGGGTCTGCGATGAGCCGCCCCAGCGTCTCCGTCAGCGCGGCGCAATCCCCGGGTGGGAGGAGGATGCCCGGCGGTCCAGGGCGATCGAGCACCTCTTCGATGCCGCCGATGCGTGAGGCGACCACGGGCAGTCCGCAGGCCATCGCCTGGGGAAGCACGAGCGGAGCGGCCTCGTCGCGCTCGGTCGGAAAGACGAAAATGTCGGCAGCGCCGAGATATCGGGCGACGGTTTCGGGCGGCTGGGCTCCGACAAAGATGACCTTGTCTTCGACGTGCATGTCGCGCGCCTGGCGCGCGAGGGCCTCGCGCTCCGCACCGTCGCCCACCACGACGAGCGACGAGTTGCAGCTCACGGCCCGGAGGCGGGCGACCGCGTCGACGGCGTGATGGACGCCTTTCTCGCGGATGAGGCGCCCGACCGATACGAGCAGCGGGCCGTGAGGGAGACCGAGTTCGCGCCGCGCTTCGTCGCGGTCGACCGGTCGGAAGACCTCCGTGTCGATTCCGTTGGGAACGACATGGAGACGGCGTTCTTCGAGCCGATGGGACCGGCGGGTATCCGTCAGCTGTTGTTGGGACGGCACCATCGCCTCGCACGCCCGAAAGCGGCGCCAGTTCCCCTGCGGGAAGATGCTCGCCGCAGAGCCACACGAGGCCACGGACCTCGCTCAGCGCGGCGCGCGGGCTGCGTGAGGAGATTGCGCGACGGGATCCCGCCCGGGCCAATCCGAGGAAGTTCCCGTGAAAGAGGGTGACGACCGCGACCCGCTCGTGCACACCCGTGCGGAGGAGCTCGAGCGCGCTGGAACCCTCGCCGTGCACGACGTCGAACGGCCGTTCGGCGTGGAGTCGCAGGAACCGCTCGCGTGACTCCGTCCGCCACCGTCTGTCCATGTGGTGCGGCGGTGCGTCGACGAAGTGCCAGCGGACGCCGTCGCGTTCGACGACGTCGTTGCCGGCCGGGTGCCGTGCCGTGACGACGTCGACCTCATGGCCGGCGCGGACTAGGCCGACGGCGAGGTCGACGGTGTGCTGCTGCATGCCCCCGATGCCGTGGACGTACCCGGCGACGGCCATGATGCAGACCCGCATGGACGCAGGATAGAAGCGGTCCGGGGGAGGCGAGCCGTCGCCACGGCTGGGGTGTTTCCGGCCATGAGGCTAGGCGCCGGCGCACCGCTGAGGCTCGCCTCAGGCGGCTCCCCCTGACGTTGGGATCCAACGAACCGGCCGAGAAAAGAGCTTGGACTCCCCGGGGCTGTACGTCGTCGTCGACGTCGGAGCGGCAGCGGCGATGACGACCGTCTCGTCGGTCTCCATGCGAGGTGGGGCGACCGGCGCACTGCCGGCGATCTGCTTCGACCAGCCCCGCGCCGAGCGAGATCAGCGGCGGTCATCCGAGCTAGCCGCGCGGAGGACGTCCGAGGAACGGAGCGACGTCCGGCACGCGTTCTCGATGAGCGGCAGAGCGGGGCCGAGACTTGCCGCGAGCCGAGCCCCGTAGCTAGCTGTCCTGCCTACACAGGTTGTGAACGGTTGAGGTAGCCGGCCCTCCTTTGAGGCGTGGGTTTCCCGGACTCCACGCCCAAAGGAGGGCTCGGATGTATCTGCACGCTAACGCCAAGCTCGGACTGGCTGGCCGTTTCGCGCTGGTGCGCGCGGTCGAGGGTGGTCTCTCGCTGAAGCAGGCGGCGGCCGCTTTCAGTGTCTCGCCGGCGACGGCGCATCGTTGGTGGCATCGCTGGCTCGATGGCGGCTGCCAGCCGAATGCGTTGCTGGATCGCTCCAGCCGTCCACACCGATCGCCTCGTCTTCTCGCCGCCGAGCTGCAGGAACGGATCTGCGACTGCCGTCGACAGACCGGCTGGGGTCCACGCCTGGTCGCCGGAGCGACCGGGTTCGCGCACTCGACGGTCTGGAAGGTGCTCCGCCGCCACGGGCTCTCGCGGCGCGCGGCTGCAGCCAAGGAGCCGGCCAACAGCTACGAGTGGCCCTGCCCCGGCGACCTGCTGCACATGGACGTCTCGCGCTACGCGCGCTTCCTGCGGCCCGGCCACCGCGTCACCGGCGATCGCTCGCAGCGATCGCGCAACTGGATGCGCCCGGAGACGAGGGTCGGCTACGACTACGCGCACGCGATCGTCGACGATCACTCCCGGCTCGCCTACGTCGAGCTCCACCCAGACGAGAAAGCCGCGACCGTGACCGGCTTCCTCGAGCGGGGGACTCGCCTTCTTCGCCGAGCACGAGATCGTGGCAAAGCGGCTGATGACCGACAACGGCTTCAGCTACGTCAAGAACCGCTCGCTCCGCGAGCTACTACGCCCAGCAGCAGATCCGACACCTCACCACCGAGCCCTACCGGCCGCGCACCAACGGCAAGGTCGAACGCTTCCACCAGACCATGGCACGCGAATGGGCCTACGGGCTCGTCTACCGCTCACACCACCAGCGCAACCAAGCACTGCCACACTGGCTCGACCACTACAACAACCCGCGACCACACGGCTCACTCGGCGACCGGCCACCCATCAACCGCGTTCACAACGTCCATGGGTAGGACAGCTAGCCGAGGTAGCCGGTCAGTGGGCCCCCCGGCAGGTCGCCAGCTCTCGTTTCGACAGGCGGAAGCGCATGTTCGTCGGTGCATGCGGCCGGCGACGCTGCGACTTGACGATCACGTTCAGTGTCGCCTGCCCGTGCCACCTGTGGAGCGTGACAAGCTGCAACGACCGGCCCTGGCGAGTCGAGACCGCGTACGTCGAGCCGAGCTTGCGTCCGCGTGCGTCGCTGACGATGATCTGCAGCCGGACTCGGGGGTCGGGTAGCGAGGCGAACGAGCACCGTGTGCCGCCCAGCCACTCGCGGGCGCTCGACGAAGACCACGGGCCGTCTCACAGACGGGCTCTTCTGCCCGGTGACTCCCGAGCTCGGAGCGCTCTTGCCGCCCTTCGGCTTCGACGCCGGCACGCCGAACGCCACCTTGGGGCCGACCGTGACCGACGCGCTGTTGTTCTTGAGGTTCGGATCGGGCTCGGTCTCGGAGACCGATGCTGTCGCGGTCAGCTGTACGCCGGCCGGTACGTGAGCGGTGATGGTGACGTGGGCCGCGAGCGATCCGGAGATCCAGTCGAGGTTGCAGGTGATCTTCGTCGTTCCCGTACAGCCGGCGCCACGATCCGCCGACATCGAGACCACGGTCGCGCTCGAGGGGAGGTTCATGGTGAGCACGAGGTTCGAGCCTGATCCACCGTTGGCGTCCGTCACGACGGCGGTGTAGGTCACGGTGTCGGTCGGGACCGCCGGCGTTGCCGACAGAGCGAGGCTGAGGTCGGCCGGGGCGCCGCCCCCGCCGCCGCCTCCCGACGACTTGCGTCGTCTTTCCCGCAGCGCCGGACGAGCCCGACGAGCCGGTCGATGCCGCACCGAGAGGCGAGACGCGGCTACCGAGCCAACCGAGGGTGCTGACCCCAACGTTGCTGTGGCTGATCGAGATGGGCTCGTTCGATGTGCCCGTGTCGTAGTGGTCGATGCCGATACGGAGGAAGCGGAGATTCCCGGAAGTCGATCCCGAGAGCCCAGTGAGCGTGATCCGGTCCTGCCCGTCGACTCTGACCACAACCGAGTCATTCGGGAGCGCAGAGACCTCGACGCTGTGGCTCTGGCCGTCCATCACGACACCCGTCGACTGGTTGATCGCCGAGGAGCCGAGACCGCCGGCGGGGCTCCAGAGGCTGATCTGCCGGTTGGATCCGTCGATGTAGATCTCCCACACGAGGTTGCCGCTCACATCGCGCTGCTGGAGGACCGAGAGATTTCCTCCGAGTGCGGTCGACGGAGCAAGGGCGATCACATCGCGCGTCCACACGCGCCCGCTCCACCCGGACGACCCTCCGAAGTCGGCGAGCTCGTACGCGGTGTCGAGCGAGTCGAGGCCGCCGGCGATCGTCGCATCCACGTCGCCGGGGCCTCGGGAGGTGGATACGACGCACCCGCGCATCCGGAGTCGGTCGTCGGGGAGAGGTTGCCCACCAGCGGCAGATCCGGGCCAGTGGGCGCGGCCGGCGCGTTGCTCTGGCTTGCCGGCGGGGGCGAGCTCGCGGCCGGCGCGGCGGGTGCGCTCGGCGCCGACTTGAGCGCGTCCGCGAGTCGTCCGCGAGTCGCGTCGACATGGCGCCGATGCCGATGTCCCAGCCGATGTGGCGCTGGAGTTCGCTCGTCGGTACGCCGAGATCTTTTAGCACGCGCGGAATCAGGTTTCCGTAGTGGTCGCAGGTGAGCAGGAACGGCGACGCCCCTGCCGAATTGTGTTCGAGCACGGGTGGCGGTTCGTCGGGCTGCAGGATCGAGGTATTGTTCATAGCGCTCGTTGTTGTGCGTTTGACGCAACCCTACTTGAGAATCAAGATCGGAGCACGAGATCAAGCCGAGAAAAAGCCTGGTCGTCATCCTCCAAAGAGACGACAGGCGAGCTTTGGCGAGTGCTGCATCGCCGTTTGCCGGGAAGGTCATCGTAATGCCAAAACTCGATCACGTGCTGGAGACCGCGCTCTATTTCGACGACCTCGGCGCCGCCGCAGCGCTTCTACGAACAGGTGCTCGGACTGAAGCCGATTTTTCAACGACGCGCGATTGCGCGCCTATGCCATCGGCAACACCGTGCTGCTGCTGTTCAAGCGTGGCGCGTCAGCGACACCTGTCGAACTGCCCGGCGGCGTGATCGCGCCGCATGACGGCGCGGGTCCCGTGCATGTCGCGTTTGCGGTGGCGAAGAACGAACTCGAGCCATGGGAGCGCCGGCTCGCCGAGCATCACGTTGCGATCGAGTCGCGGATGCGCTGGCCGAAGGGTTCGGTCAGCATTTACTTTCGCGATTCCGGCAATCATCTTCTCGAATTGGCCACGCCGGGCTTGTGGGTGAACTACTGATGGCAACTACGAGCGCCGATCCGCCGTATCTCTTTGTCTACGGCACCCTGATGCAGGCCTATGATCACCCGATGGCGCGTCTGCTGGCCGAACAGGCGGAGCGAGTCGGCGAAGGGAGCTGCTGCGGGCGGCTCTATCAGATCAAGCACTATCCCGGCCTGATCGAATCCAGCGATCTGACCGATCGCGTGTTCGGCGAGCTTTTCCGCTTGCGCGAGACCAAGGCGCTGCTCGCGCAGCTCGACGAGTACGAAGGCTGCGGGCCATCGGCGCCACAGCCAACGCTGTATATCCGTGCGATGAGGCCGATCGCCCGCGCCGGTCAGCCTGATGTCGACGCCTGGGTCTACCTCTACAATCGCCCGGTTGCCGGCCTGAAGCGCATCGTGTCGGGGCGGTTCCTTGCACCGTAGCGGGCTCTCGTCTGTCATAATGGCACCGCCCAAATCAGCGCTGTGGACAGCTTGGACAACGACCGATTCGCGTCGCCCCAAGCGAATTCAGCCTATATCGATGGTCGGCTGACGGGCGGCGCATGTCCCGGAAAAGTGGGTACCGGTTTTCCGAGAAGGACATGCGGGAAAACAACGTCTGACAAAAATGCGCTTTTCGCAAGAATTTCTCGATGAGCTGAAGGCGCGGCTTCCGGTCTCGGAAGTGGTGGGCCGCCGCGTGAAATTGAAGAAGGCCGGGCGCGAGTGGAAGGGCCTGTCGCCGTTCCAGCAGGAGAAGACGCCGTCGTTCACGGTGAACGACCAGAAGGGTTTTTATCACGACTTCTCCTCTGGCAAGCACGGCAGCATTTTCGACTTCGTGATGGAGACCGAAGGCGTCTCGTTCGGCGAGGCGGTCGAACGGCTCGCCTCGATGGCGGGGATGCCGCTGCCGCAAGTCTCGCCGGAGGCCGAACGGCGCGAGCAGCGCCGCAAGACCTTGCACGATATCATGGAGCTCGCAGCGACATTTTTCGCCGACACGCTTGCCGCCCGCCAGGGTGCGCGAGCGCGCGGCTATCTCGCCGATCGCGGCATCGATCCGTCGACGCAACTGAAATTCCGTCTTGGCTACGCCCCCCCGGGTGAGCGCTTCGCGCTTAAAGAACATCTCGGCAAGCAGGGCGTGCCGGTCGAGGACATGGTCGAGGCGGGCCTGCTCGTCACCGGCGACGACGTGCCGGTGCCCTATGATCGCTTCCGCGATCGCGTGATGTTTCCGATCACCGACGTGCGCGGACGTACAATCGCATTCGGCGGGCGCGCGCTGGAAAAGGACGTGCCGGCGAAATATTTGAATTCGCCGGAGACGCCGCTGTTTCACAAGGGCGACAATCTCTACAACCTCGCCGCCGCACGGCTTGCCGCGCACAACGGCGCAACGCCTGTGGTGGTCGAGGGCTATGTCGACGTCATCGCCATGGTCGGCGCCGGCTTCGATGCCGCGGTCGCGCCGCTCGGTACCGCGCTGACCGAAAACCAGCTCGCGCTACTCTGGCGCATGGCCGACGAGCCGATCCTTTGCTTCGACGGCGACAAGGCCGGGCAGAAGGCGGCGTTCCGCGCCGCCGATCTCGCGCTACCCTTTTTGCAGCCCGGAAAAAGCTTGCGCTTCGCGCTGCTGCCCGAGGGGCAGGACCCCGACGATCTCGCACGCGCAAGCGGTCGCGGCGCGATTGAAGAGGTGATCGGAGCCGCTCGGCCGCTCGCGGAAATTCTATGGCTGCGCGAGATCGAAGGCGGCGCGTTCGCAACGCCCGAGCGCCGCGCGGCGCTGGAGCGTCGCATCGGCGAACTTGCAGCGAACATCCGCGACGACGTCGTGCGCAAGTATTATCGTCAGGATTTTGCCGGTCGGCTCGAGCGAATGTTTCAGCCGGCGCCGCGTGATTCGCGCGGCTTCGGTCAGCAACGGCAAGGAGGCGGTTTTCGGCAAGGTCGCCCTGAGCGAGGCGGCGGCTTCGGCCGTGGTCAGCAGGGGCGCCGCGGCCAGGGCGCGAATCGGGAAGCCTGGACCGCGATTTCGGGCGGCGGTCCGTATCAGGTTGCGAGCCCGCAGCTTGCAACGAGCCCGATCCTGCGCGGCCAGCGTGCCGCGACGTCACGCCGCGAGGCGCTGATCCTGACGTCGTTGATCAACTACCCCTGGCTGTTGCATGACCATGTCGAGGAGGTCGCCGCCCTTGATCTCAGCCACCCTGATGCGCAGAAGCTGCGTGAGGGAATCATCGCAGCCTTCTCTGCCGACCATCACCATTCCGGCGACGACGAGGCGCAGAGCGAGAAAATACGTGCAGATCTCGCGCGCGCCGGATTCTCGGAGCTTGTTCAACGGCTTGAACGGGCGATCACGACCCCTGCGGTGTGGGGGGCGCAAGGTGGTGCCGCGGCCAACGATGTTTTAGCCACCTGGAAGCAGCTCATCGCCTTGCATCATCAGTGGAATTCACTACTTAGGGAGCTCAAGGACGCCGAGCGCGCCTTGGCCGAGGACGCCAACGATCATAATTTTGGCTGGCTGCGTGACGTCAAGCAGCGGCTCGCGGCAGTGGAGGGCACCGAGGCCCTGATCGAGGGATTCGGTGAATCTTCGGGTCGGTTGAAAAAGAGCATGTGAAACCGGGGTCTTTCCCATGCGCTTTTCTGCTGTGCGGAACGACGAAAAAACTCGCCAAATGAGTCATTTGGCAGCAAAAACAGGGTTAAACGAGGTTTAACGAGACTCCACGCATAGAGTAGGGGAGACGATTCGGGTGGCGCTTATCAAGCACCGCCCCTTTTCGGCATCGGGCCCATTTGAGGAATGAACCGGTAACATCCGGGTTGTTTCCTGGGCTGGAGATTTGGGCGACCAGCACGGCGTGAACGCGTCTGCCGCGGTCGTAAACGAATACGAGTGAACGGGTTCCGTTGGGAACGTGATGGGCGTGCTCGAGATTGCGCGTCGCAGGAGCGAGATGAATGGCCACGAAGGTGAAAGCGCAAGCGGTCAAGGAAAGCGTCAAGGACGAGCCGAAGGCTGCCGACGCGCCTGAGAAGGAGGAGGCGACCTCCGCCTCCGGTCCGTTGCTCGATCTCTCTGACGCCGCCGTCAAGAAGATGATCAAGCAGGCCAAGAAGCGCGGCTTCGTCACCTTCGATCAGCTGAACGATGTGTTGCCGTCGGAATCGACTTCGCCTGAGCAAATCGAGGACGTGATGTCGATGCTGTCCGAGATGGGCATCAACGTCGTCGAGTCCGAGGATGCCGAGGCCGACGAGGAGGAGAAGCAGGAAGAGCCCGACGAGGAGCCCGATACCGAGCTCGTCGAGATCACCCAGCGCGCCGTCGCCGAGACCAAGAAGTCCGAGCCCGGCGAGCGCACCGACGATCCCGTGCGCATGTATCTGCGCGAGATGGGCTCGGTCGAGCTGCTGTCGCGCGAGGGCGAAATCGCGATCGCCAAGCGCATCGAGGCCGGCCGCGAGGCGATGATCGCGGGCCTCTGCGAAAGCCCGCTGACCTTCCAGGCCATCATCATCTGGCGCGACGAGCTCAACGAGGGAAAGATTTTCCTGCGCGACATCATCGACCTCGAGGCGACCTATGCCGGTCCCGAGGCGCGCGGTGGCGTCAATCCCGGCATTGGTGTCGAGGGTGCGCCTGAAGGCGCGACGGCGGGTGCTGTCGCCGTTGGCGCGCAGTCGCTATCGTCGGCCGCTGCGTCACCGGTTGCGGCCGTGGCCGCGCCGCCGGTCGCGCCGCAGGCGGCTCCCGCCGCGGCAACGTCGTTCCGTGCACCGGGTGCCGAAGGCGAAGACGGCGAGGGGAAGGATCCCGCCGAGGCCGCCGCCGAAGCCGACATGGACGACGACGAATTCGAGAACCAGATGTCGCTGGCCGCGATCGAGGCCGAACTCAAGCCGAAAGTGGTCGAGACCTTCGACAAGATCGCTGACAACTACAAGAAACTGCGCCGCCTGCAGGAGCAGGACATCCAGAACCGCCTGCAGAACGAGTCGCTGTCACCGTCGCAGGAGCGCAAGTACAAGAAGCTCAAGGACGAGATCATCGCCGAAGTGAAGTCGCTGCGGCTGAACCAGGCGCGCATCGATTCGCTGGTCGAACAGCTCTACGACATCAACAAGAAGCTGGTCTCGTTCGAGAATCGGCTGTTCCGGCTTGGCGACAGCCATGGCGTTTCGCGCGAGGACTTCCTGAAGAATTACACTGGCCAGGAGCTCGATCCGCGCTGGCTCAATCGCGTCTCGAAACTCGCCGCCAAGGGCTGGAAGAATTTCGTCGCGATCGAGAAGGACCGCATCAAGGACATCCGCGGCGAAATCCATTCGCTCGCCGAGCTCACGGGTCTTGAGATCGGCGAGTTCCGCAAGATCGTGCACTCCGTACAGAAGGGCGAGCGCGAGGCGCGGCAGGCGAAGAAGGAAATGGTGGAAGCGAACCTCCGCCTCGTCATCTCGATCGCCAAGAAATACACCAATCGCGGCCTGCAATTCCTCGACCTGATCCAGGAAGGCAACATCGGCCTGATGAAGGCCGTCGACAAGTTCGAGTACCGCCGCGGCTACAAGTTCTCGACCTATGCGACATGGTGGATTCGTCAGGCGATCACCCGCAGCATTGCGGATCAAGCAAGAACCATCCGTATCCCCGTGCACATGATCGAGACCATCAACAAGATCGTGCGCACCTCGCGTCAGATGCTCAATGAAATTGGCCGCGAGCCGACCCCGGAGGAGCTGGCGGAAAAACTCGGCATGCCGCTGGAGAAGGTCCGCAAGGTCCTGAAGATCGCCAAGGAGCCGCTGTCGCTCGAGACGCCGGTCGGTGACGAGGAAGACTTCGCATCTTGGCGATTTCATCGAGGACAAGAACGCGGTGCTGCCGATCGACGCTGCGATCCAGTCCAACCTGCGCGAGACCACGACGCGCGTGCTGGCATCGCTGACGCCGCGCGAAGAACGCGTGCTGCGCATGCGCTTCGGCATCGGCATGAACACCGACCACACGCTGGAAGAAGTCGGCCAGCAGTTCAGTGTGACGCGCGAGCGCATCCGCCAGATCGAGGCCAAGGCGCTGCGCAAGCTGAAGCACCCGTCGCGGAGCCGAAAGCTGCGGAGCTTTCTGGATAACTAGCTGGTTTCGCCAATCAGCATTGACTTACCACTGTCATCGCCGGGCTTGTCCCGGCGATCTCGTTTAGTGATGTATTGCCTCATGGTCGGGATGCCCGGCACGAGGCCGGCATGACAAAGGTGATGTACGTCCGCTGGATTTCTAGCCGTCATTGTCCTGCTCGATTCTGCCATGCGATGATCTGCGCGGGGGTTCGAAAGGAATTTCGGCGATGATGTTCGAGCGCTTTTTCGCCGCGCATTCTTGCATCTCTTCGCGTCGACCCCCTCCGCCTTCGCCGCCAAATGCGGCGGCAATTTCTCGACCTTCATCGCCGATTTTTCGCGCGACGCTGCGGCGAAGGGCATCTCGCAGGATGTGCTGTCCGCGGCCCTTGGCGGCGTCACCGAGGACATGGCGGTGCTGTCGTTCGACCGCCGCCAGCACGGCACATTCAACAAGACTTTCGAGCAATACGCCGCGACGCGCGTCACCGCGGGCCGCATCAGGACCGGCTCGGCGATGCTGCAGCGTCACGCCGCGCTGCTCCAGCGCATCGAACAGCGCTTCGGCGTGCCGCCGCAGATCCTCGTCGCGATCTGGGGGCTCGAGAGCGATTTCGGATCCGGCGACATGGGCAAGCTGCCTGTCATGCGCACGCTCGCCACCATGGCGCATGATTGCCGCCGCTCGGAGTTGTTCCAGGGCGAGCTGCTCGCCGCCTTGCAGATCGCACAGCGCGGCGACCTGCCGCTCCGCGACATGATCGGCGCCTATGCCGGCGAGATCGGCCAGACGCAATTTTTGCCGTCGTCCTATATCAAGTACGGGGTCGACTTCGACGGCGACGGCCGCGTTAATCTCCGCCACAGCGTCGCTGACGTGCTGGCCTCGACCGCGAACCTGCTCAAGACCAACGGCTGGAAGGCCGGCGGTGACTACCACGAGGGCTCGGCGAACTTCGACGCCATGCGCGAATGGAATCACGCCACCATCTACCGCAAGACCATCGGCCTGTTCGCCGACCGGCTGGGCGGGCAGTGAGGGGACGTGGCGCCTGACGGAATTTCACTGTCATGCCCCGCTTCAAGCGGGGCATCCAGTAACCCGCAGCGCTAGTTGTATCTCTAGGACGCTTGTGAATACTGGATCGCCGGTCAAGCCGGGCGATGACGGCTCCCTACGAGGATCCCCCAAAATGCCCGCCGAGCTCTTCCTTCCCGGCAGCCTGCCGTGTGAGACCGCCGAGCAGTCGTTCCGTACCTTCGGCGGTCCGCTCGGCCAGTGGCTCGCCTACATGCCGGATGGCGAGATCGGCACCCGCCGCTACTGGATCGACGGCGTCGCGTTCCGCGTGTTCAACGGCCATCCGGAGCTTGAGACCACCAAATATCCCGCGCCCGAGCGGGGCGTCGAGCAATGGTGGCCGCGCGGCCGGCACGACGAGTTTGCCTTTCGCGTCAAGCGCGGCGTCAAGGCGGTGCGGTTCGGTGACCCTGGCTGGCGGCTCGGCTTTGCCCGCGACGCGGTCGCCTCCTACGCGCTGTTCCGTTACATGAAGAAGGACGACGTCATCCCGCAGCGGGTGCGCTTCCAGGTCTGCATGCCGCCGACATATTCCTCGGTGCGCTACTTCTTTCCCGACGAGGACGTCGAGAAGGTGACGTCCGGGTTCACTCAAGCGCTGCGCGCGGAAACGGCGAAGATCGTCGAGATGATCCCGAACAACGATCTCGCGATCCAGTGGGATCTTGCCGTCGAGAACCGGCTGGTCGACGTGGCGCTGGAGGAGCAGGGCGCGCGCGCCGCGGCCAAGGTGGCGGCGCAGGTCTGCGCGCCGCTTGCCGAGATCTGCGAGGTGCTGCCGAAGTCGGTGCACCTCGGCTATCACACCTGCTTCGGCACGCTGAGCGGCTGGCCGTCGCGCCAGCCGCCGTCGCTCCGCGGCAGCGTGATCCTTGCGAACGCGGCGATCGCAGCCTCCGGCCGCAAGGTCGAGTTCGTCCACATCCCGACTCTCGGCGTGGTCGATGATGCCTGGTTCGCGCCGCTCAAGGAGCTGAAACCGAACGGCGCGCGCATCTACATGGGCGCGATCCACCACCTGCACGGCGCCGGCGGTTTGACCGAACAGCTCAAGGTGATGAAGCGCTACCTGCGCGACTTCGGCCTTGGCTCACCGTGCGGCTTCGGCCGCTCGGCCGACCGCTCGGACCGGCTGATCACCGACGATGGCAGCAAGGCCTCAAACCCGATCGAGACGATTCTCGACGATCATCGCCGCGCGGTGATCGCGCTGTGGGATGTGATGGGGAAGTAGCTACATTTCAGTCGCCGTCACGAATTACGCTTCCCGCACCTTTTCACTTGACGCAACACATCAACTAGTGTATGTGCGGCCTCGTTCCGGTCCCAGAGGGGCGTATGGCCATCGTCGCTTGCGCGGGCCGGATCACGACGGACGCTGACTGCAGCGGGCAAGTCGGGGTGATCGCGGGGGCGGGACGCCCAATCTCGTACGAAGCGATCGTTACCCGGCGGGCACGATGGCCGCGGCAGGAGGCATACGGCAAAACCAGGGGATGCTGGCGCACGAAGTGCGTCAAGCCAACGCGAAGGCAAAGTCGTCCGACCGGACGGCGAGTCGCAAGACGTTCGCGTGGCGACGGGTGGATTGGGTGTTACGCCCGGGCAGATCCGGCATAAGCCGCAACGTCCGTCGTGCAGGGAAAGCCGGATGTTCGGCTAATCCTGTGGTGACTGAAGCTTGCGTACTTTCACTACTTTCGTACGCAAGGCCATTGGATGCGGCTGGCATCCGGCTTTCCCTGCGCCCTCTGATTTCCAGAGGCGCGAAAGTCAGAGCAAAGCTCGGGCAAAACCTGCCGCGGGATTGATTTTTGATGTTCTATCCCCCTCGTCGGACATAATGAACGAGAATACGAGCGAAAACCGGGCTGAGGAAGCTGAGGCCGAACCAAAGGTGAAAGCTCGGTGTTGTCGGAATTGATCTGCGCGTAGACTGGAGAGATGCAATGCGTCTATTGGCGGTAATTGGTGTCCTCGCAATTGTGATTGCGATCGCTGCAGGAGCTTATCTGTTCGGCGGCTACTACAATGTTGCGGCGAGCCGCGAGGATCCCGGCCTGGTGAACTGGGCCTTGACGCGCGTCCGCGAAGCGTCGATGGACCGGCATTTTCCCGCGGTTGGCGAGCCGCCGTTCAAGATTGACGATCCACAAATGGTGAAGGAGGGCGCCCACGAATTCGCCGAGCACGGCTGTGTCAATTGTCATGGCGCGCCGGGCGGCGAGCGGGCGGGATTTTCCGAAGGGCTCAATCCGCCGCCGCCCGATCTGAAAGACGTCACCGACGACGAGCCAGCGCACATCTTCTGGGCGATCAAGAACGGAGTCCGGATGACCGGGATGCCGAGTTTCGGCAAGGCGGGCGTCGCCGACAAGGAGATCTGGGAAATGGTCGCGTTTCTCAAGAAGCTGCCGGAAGTCTCCGCGGCCGACTACAAGTCATGGGCTGAGCAGAAGTAAAGGACAGAGCAGGCCGCGACCGCTCAGACCTCAGTGCGGACGTCGATCGCCGCTCCGCCCGATCGCCATGATCGCGGTGCCCATCGCGGTCGAGCCGAAGGTAATGACGAAGCCGAACAGCAGCAGAGCGATCGCCGCAGCGCCGTTGATGTCGGCGACGATCAGGTCGCGCAGGTGCCCCGGATTGAGCGCGAGCAGGCCGCCGACCAGCAGCACGGCGACCGCGATGCCGGAGACGAGATTGATCGCGAGCAGCCGCCACAAGGGCTGTCGCAACGGTGTGATCGCTATTCCCTGGCGCAATCCAGATTCACTCCCGCTCGGCTTTGGCGTGCATCCGCTCGGACTTGTCTTTCTTCTTGGCGCCGGCGCGGCTGATGCTCTTGATCTGGCAGCGGCGCACGGCCGCTCTTCTCGGCGATCTCGCGGTCCTGCTCGATGATGAAGCCGCGCGCGGCCTTATCGTCGTCCTCGAGCCCGCCAAGCAGCGAAGTCGGCACGCGGCGGTTCGAGCGCTGCGAACCATCCTCGTAAGTGACGTCGAAAAAGGCGAATTCGCCTTTGGGGTTGGTTCCGGGTTTCTTTGGCATGCGCGTGTATAACGCATGTCGCGGAAAAATGGATACCGGTTTCCGAAAGGGACAGGCTCAATTCAGGGGAGCAAAACCGCGCTGCCGCCAAGCCAGTTCCGGGAAATTCACAAAACGTCGCCGCTGGCCTGCATTGTGGCCAGTTTCAGGCGGGTGCTACGGTTTCGCCGCGCCGCCGGCTCGGCGGCGTCTGCCGCAACTGGGTCGCTTGATGAGAATTCTCTTGTCCGCCGTGCTGCTTGCGCTCGCCGTATCAGCCCACGCCGACCCCGCGATCGATTTCGCGGCGCTCGCGCGCGCCACCGGCACGCCTGAAATCCCTGGCCTGAAGGTGGTGTGGCTTGCACCCTGGGGCGATCCGGCGAAGGCCAATCGCTGGCAGAACATCATCGCGCATCAGACCGAGGGGCCGGCCGGCTCGGCGCGCGGCGGAGCACAGGAGCAGTTCAAAAATCCGACACGTCGTGGCGTCACCGTGTGGGTTGAGACCGACGGCACGGTCTACTGGGCGGTCGCGGAAAATCTGATCCCAACCCACGGCGAGGGCGGCGATCGTAACGACAACAAGTATATCGATAACAGGGTGACCTACCATCAGGTGGTGAAGACCAACTCGATCGGCGTCGAGTTCGCTGGCAACTATCCCGATGTCGCAACGCCGCCGACGGCGGCGCAATTCGCCGCGTGGGAAATTCTGGTGCGGGTGTTGCAGGCGCGCTACCGGATTCCCGCCGACCATATCTACGCGCACAATTGGATCGACTTCAAAGACGCCCGCTACTGCGAAGGCTGCGAGCTCGCGACTCGTGCGCGTGCACTGAAGTTCGATCCGGACAGCGTGAGATAGCAGCGCACGAAACGCGAAAGCGCGAGAGGCATGCTCTCGCGCTACGTCAGCGTCGGCCGAAACGAAGAAAGATCAGGCAGCCACCTGGGTCTTGCGCGGCAGCGGGAAATCCGCGGCAGCGTAAAGCGCGCGAATGCCGGCCTGGTCGAAGCGACGCTCGTTGACCTCGAGATAGGCGCCATTGAGCGAATCCGCCGGCAACTGCTCGACAGCGAACTTCACTGCCTCGGCGGCGGTCGAGAAGCGACGATAGGTAAAACCAGCGCGCCGCTTGTTGCGGATCGGAGCAGGGAAAAGCTCAGCGGACTGGCCGTAATTGAAAGATGCCATCGGGTAACCTTCGCAAAACGTGATTAGTCGTAACGGGCTCGCTCACGCAACGCTGCGCGAGGCCGCATCCATTTCGCATAGCAATATAAGCAAGATTGGCCTTTGTTGCGAGTCGATGACAGCGGGAAAATGGCGCCATTTCCTCAGCGCATAGCACCTCTGGTTCCCGTTAACGATTTCCGGCCGCACCGACTTGGCCGCAAGCCATTGATCTTTCGGCGAATTTCACGGTTGCCGAATTTCGCGACTTTCCTCAGGCCGTATTCACCTTGACCAAAGTCGAGTGCGGCTTGCGCGTGCGTCCGTCCTCGTGCGCCGAACACCGCCTTCGCGAAGAATCCGGGAATAAAGCGAAGCGCTCTCCAGTCATCTCCGCGAACCACGTTGGTTGGCTTCGCGAAGGAGATTGATTGCGTCATGAGCCACGATGAACACAACGGCATCAGCCGCCGCCACGCACTCGAATGCATGATCTGGGCCGGCACGGGAATCGTCTGGACCATGTCCGGCGGCGTTCCGACCTCGACCCTGCTCGGCACCGCCAAGGCCGCCGACGCCGGCTTCAGCTTCCTGCAGATCTCCGACAGTCACGTCGGCTTCGACAAGGCGGCCAATCCGAACGCGCTTGCGACGCTGGAAGAGGCGATCACCAAGGTCGGCGCGTTGCCGGCCAAGCCCGCCTTCATGATTCACACCGGCGACATCACGCATCTGTCGAAGGACACGCAATTCGATGACGCGAAGCAGGTGATCGGACGTGCCGGGCTCGACGTGCACTACGTGCCGGGCGAGCACGACATCATCGATGAGAACAACGGCAAGGCCTATCTCGACCGTTACGGCAAGGGCACCAAAGGCTACGGCTGGTACTCGTTCGACGATCACGGCGTCCACTTCGTCGGCCTCGTCAACGTCGTCGACCTCAAGGGCGGCGGCATGGGTAATCTCGGCGCCGAGCAACTCGCCTGGCTCGCCGACGACCTGAAAGCCAGGAGCGCGTCGACGCCGATCGTGCTGTTCGCTCACATTCCGCTGTGGACCATCGCGCCGGATTGGGGTTGGGGCACGGAGGATTCGGCACAGGCACTGCAGCTGCTGTCGCGGTTCGGCTCGGTGACGATCCTCAACGGCCACATCCACCAGATCATGCAGAAGGTCGAGGGCAACGTGACCTTCCACACCGCGCGCTCGACCGCGTTTCCGCAGCCGGCGCCGGGCACCGCACCGTCACCGGGACCAAAGGTCGTACCGGCAGGCGAACTGCGTAGCGTGCTGGGGATCACCGACGTGGTCTACCGGGTCGGCGCCCAGGCGCTCGCCATCACCAACTCGACGCTGTCCGGCTAAGGAGCAAGAAAATGAATACGCTTATGCGCGTCACGCGCCGCAGCGCCTTGCGCCTTGTCACCACGCTGGCCTTGAGCCTGGCCTGTCATCATGGCGACGGCGTTGGCGGACGATCCGCCGGCCACGAAAGTGACGATCGACAATTTCGCCTTCACGCCTGCGACGCTGACGGTGAAGCTCGGCACCAAGGTCACCTTCGTCAATCACGATGACATTCCGCACTCGATCGTCAGCTTGCCGGGGAAATTCCGCTCCAAGGCGCTCGATACGGATCAGAGTTTTGACTACACATTCGCGACAGCAGGAGACTTCGATTACTTCTGCGGCTTGCACCCGCACATGAAAGGCAAGATTATCGTGACGCCCGAATAGCCGGATAATTGAAGCGTCGGGTATCTCAAGCCGGGATTTCACGTGACAACTGAAGCTGCGCGCAGCCGTTTTGCTGAGATCGTGCTGCCGAATCTTGATGACGCCTATACACTCGCGCGCTGGATGACCGGCAGCGCTGCGGATGCCGAGGACGTGGTGCAGGACGCCTGCGTGCGAGCGTTGCGGGCCCTGGAAACCACCGCGGTCGAACGGCCGCGGGCCTGGGTGCTGACGATCGTGCGCAACACGGCATTGACCTGGATGGCCAAGAACCGACCTGCCAATGTGACGTCCACCGAGGGCATCGACGGGCCGCTCGAGCTGCCCGAGCTCACCGATCCTTCGCCGTCGCCCGAGGAAAACATTATCGCGCGCGCTGATCATGGCGCCGTCCGGGCAGCAATCGCGGCGCTGCCGCAGGCGTTTCGCGAGGCGATCGTGATGCGTGAGATCAACGGCCTGTCCTATCGCGAGATTGCCGACGCAAGCAGTATCCCGATCGGCACTGTCATGTCGCGGCTGGCGCGTGCTAGGATGATGCTGATGAACGCACTCGGGAGGCCCGCGTGATTGCGCGCGACCTCGGTCCCACCGACGATCTGTTGATGCTGCAGGCATTGCTTGACGGCGAGCTTGACGCGTCGGGCGTCATCGACATGGAGCGCCGCATCGCCGCCGACCCGCGGCTTGCCGGCGAGTATGCGCGGTTGCGGGCGCTGCGCGGCGCGATCCAGGGCGGCGCGATGCGCGAGACCGCGCCGGAGAGCTTGCGCGCACGGATTGCGGCTGCGACCGGTGTTGCTGCGGCTGGCTCGACCAACGTCGTCAAGTTTCCCGATGCGGCGGCGCGTCCGGCCGTGGCGTCGGTCCGGCGCTGGCGTGCGGTCGCGGGCGCCATGGCCGCTGCCGTCGTCGCGCTCGTCGGCGTCAACGTCTATCTCGTTTCCGATTGGGGATCAGACAACATCGAGCGCGAGGCCGTCGCCGCGCATACACGCGGATTGATTTCGGACCAGCCGGTCGACGTGGTCTCGACTGATCGTCATACCGTAAAACCCTGGCTGGCAGGCAAGGTGCCGCTTGCGACCACGGTGGTCGACCTCGCGACCGACGGCTACGCGCTCTCCGGTGGCCGCGTCGATATCATAGCCGACGTCCCGGTGCCGACGCTGGTCTACCGCCATCGCGAGCACTTCATCAGCCTGACCGAGCTTGCGCGCGGGTCATCGCGTGTCTCGTCACCGACCCGCGAGACGGTAAGCGGCCATGCCGTGGTGACCTGGAGCGACAATGTCAGGCGCTATGTCGCGGTGTCCGATATGTCGCCGCCGGAGCTCGACGATTTCGTCGCAAGCTTCCGCCGCGCCGCCGCCAGTGAGCGCGAGGATTCGCCGAAGCCGGCGGGCAAGTGATGGCCGCGACCGCGCAGCCCGGATGCGGCGCCGAAGCGCTGCGTAGCGCACTGATAATTCGCTTCAGCCCGGGCGCTCCGTCCGGGCTACCGTAAATTACTTCGGCTTCAGCTTCAGCGCGGCCGAATTGATGCAGTAGCGCAATCCCGTCGGCCCCGGTCCGTCCGGGAAGACGTGGCCGAGGTGGCCCTGGCAGCTCGCGCACAGCACTTCCGTGCGGATCATGCCGTGCGAGACGTCGCGCTCCTCGTCGACGTGGCTGTCGACCGCGGGTGCGGTGAAGCTCGGCCAGCCGCAGCCGGAATCGAACTTGGTGTCGGATTCGAACAAGGTCTGGCCGCAGCCGGCGCAGACGTAAGTGCCCTTGGTCGTGCTGTGCTCGTACTCGCCGGAGAACGGCCGCTCGGTCGCCTTTTCGCGCAGCACGGCGTACTGCATCGGCGTCAACTCCTTGCGCCACTCCGCGTCGGTCTTCTGTACCTTGGTCTTGGTGTCGGTCATGAGTTGCCTCGCTTTTAGTGAGCGCGAATGCGGCAAACCGCAGGCGCGCTAATTCGTCGCTTTGGCGTCGCGCACCAGCACCGGCTTGTCGCGATAGAGATCGGCGAACAGCCGCTTCAGGTTCTCGACCTTGGGGATGTCGTTATAGGCAATATACGGCTGGTACGGGTGCAGCGTCAGGTAATCCTGATGATAGTCCTCCGCCGGAAAGAACGTCTTGCCGGCCTCGATCGTGGTCGCGATCGGCTTGCCGATAGACCTTCGCTGCGTTGAGCTGGGCGATGTAGGCCTCCGCGACCCGCCGCTGCTCGTCGTTCTGGACGAAGATGGTCGAGCGATATTGCGGACCTGAGTCCGGCCCCTGCCGGTTCAGTTGGGTCGGGTCGTGGGCCACCGAGAAGTAGATCTGCAGGATCTTGCCGTAGGAGATTTGCGTCGGGTCGAACTTGATCTGCACGGACTCGGCGTGGCCGGTGCGCCCGGTGCCGACCTTCTCATACTCGGCGTTCTCCTTCACCCCTCCGGCATAGCCGGAGACGGCGTTGATAACGCCCTTGGTGTGCTGGAACACGCCCTGCACGCCCCAGAAGCAGCCGCCGGCGAGCACCGCGGTCTGCGTGCCCTCGCCGTTGAGCCGATCCTGCGCTGGCGGCGGGATGACGACCGCGTCTTCCGCCGCAGCGGCCGGCCGACCCAGATAAACCACGCCCAAAAGCAGCGCTGCGGCAAAACCGAGGCGGGTGAGGGAGGGGAAGCGCATGGCAAATTCCTCGTTGACGAAGGCTGAATGTAAGGCTTTCGGGAGGCCGCGCAATCGCTTGCCGTCCCGGACGGTCGTCCAAGTTACGAAGCGAAACGTTGTCCGTTACGCCATATTCCGACACGAAACCGTGAAATTTCAGCGGCTTTACACCACCACCGTGAGCCGCTTCGCGGCACGGGTGATGCCGGTATAGAGCCAGCGCGCCCGGGAATCGGGAAACGCAAAGCTTTCGTCGAACAGGACGACGTCGTCCCACTGCGAGCCCTGCGACTTGTGTACGGTCAGCACGTAGCCAAAGTCGAACTCGTCGTAGGGTTTGCGCTGCTCCCAGGGGATGTCCTCGATGCCGCCGGCAAAGCATTCGGGCCGTACCGACACCTTGACCGGTTTGGCGCGCAGATCTTCGTCGGGCGTCAGGCGCATGCTGACCAGCCGCGATTTTGACGTCGCGCGCGCCTTCACGCGCCACAGCCCGCCATTGAACAGCGCCTTCTTGCGGTTGTTGCGCAGGCAAACCAGCTTGTCGCCGGCGACCGGCAGCGGATCGGTGATGTCCTGCTTCTCGCGGATCCGCATGTTGTAGGCGCGCCGCGTGTTGTTGCGGCCGACCAGTACCTGGTCGGCGCTCATCACCCGCTCGGGATCGAGCGCATCGCGCGACACCACTTCGGTCTCGCCGTATTGCCCCCGTTCGAGCCGCCGCCCTTCGCGCACATCCATTGACAGCCGCACGATCGGATCGTTCTGCGCCTGGCGGTGCACCTCGGTCAGCATCGCGTCGGGCTCGGCATTGGTGAAGAAGCCGCCGCCCTGGATCGGCGGCAGTTGCGCGGGGTCGCCAAGCACCAGCAGGGGCGTGCCGAACGACAAGAGGTCGCGGCCAAGCTCAGCGTCCACCATCGAGCATTCGTCGATCACGATCAGCTTGGCTTTCGACGCCGGCGCCTCGTCCCACAATTCAAAACTCGGCTGTTCGCTGTCGCTCTCGCGCGTCCGGTAGATCAGCGAGTGGATCGTGGAAGCCTCGTCGCAGCCCTTGTTGCGCATCACCAGCGCGGCCTTGCCGGTGAAGGCGGCGTACTTCACCTCGCCGTCGGCGGCCTCTGCGATGTGCCGCGCCAGCGTGGTCTTGCCGGTGCCGGCAAAACCGAACAGGCGGAACACCTGCGGCGTGCCCGCGCTGCCGGGCCTCGCCTTCAACCAATCGGCCGCGGCTTGCAGCGCCTGCTCTTGGTGCGGGGTGAAGGTGGTCATTGGGTTGGGTTTCGAATCGGGCGGCCACGCGTCAGGCGCGGTTCCAACACATGGCGTGCTTCCGGAACCGGAACAAGAGGCCCGTTGAACAATTGCCGTCCGGCGAATCGTTGTTCGCCTCGCAATGGAGGATAGGAATGAAGTTACGTCTTGCTGCTGTCCTGATGACAGCGATCTCACTCGTGCCGGCTGTTGCATTCGCACAGCAGGATCCGGTGTCGCGCAACACCAATCGCGGCGCCGCGGAAGGGCAGGCGGTCGGCGGACCGATCGGCGGCTTCGTCGGTGGCACCGTGGGCCTTGCGACCGGACTCGCCGAGGGCATTACCGACGGCGTGGTCGATGCGGTTCGCGTTGCGCCGGCTGAGAACGTGGTGGTCGAGGAGAATGTCGTCGTCGGCGAGCCGCTGCCGCCGCGCGTCAGGCTTTATGCCGTGCCACGCTACGAGCGTTATCGCTACGCGGTGGTGAACGACGAGCGCGTGATCGTCGATCCACGTACGCGTCGCGTGATCCGAATCATCGAGTAAGACACGGGTCGAACCTCGTCGGTACAAGAGAAGAGGCGGACGTCGTGGGACGTCCGCCTCTTGGCTCGTTGAATTGCGACCGAGTTTATTCGGCCGCCTGCGGCGTCTTGTAGAAGTTGCCCGAACGCACGTGCACCACGGCGTTGGCCGGATCGAAGCTGACGCCCATCGGGTCGCCGCCTTTCTTAACCAGCTCGATCTGGCGCTCGAGGGTGCGGCGCTGCATGACAATGCCGCGGTCGGATGTCGCAAGATGCTCCTCGGAGTGCAGGGAGATGCGGCCCTGGCCGGCCTGCGCCTCGTAATCGCCGGGGAAGCGCTGGTGCTCCTCGTCGGTCATGTCACCCCAGCGCTTGCCGCCCATCAGGATCGGCGTGTCGTAGGGCGACGGATCATTCTTCTTGCCCTTGCGCGCGAACATTTGGATGTAGCTGCCATCGTCGACCGGCACGACCCAGGCGATCCCGTTCGACTTGCCGGGGCGCAGTTGGATGTCGGGCACGCTCATGATGTTCGGGCAGATCCAGGACGAGATGCGGTCGACCTCGCGCCCGTCGTCCAGTTTTCGCACGGCCGAGTAGCAGACGCCTTCCTCGACGGGGAAGAAGCGTACCGTCGGCATCAGCGCAAACTGCGCGGCGAACTGCGGGCCCGAGATCGTCGAATGCAGCACCTGGACGTGGAAGGGGTCCATGATGTTGTCGTTCATGTGCAGCCAGCTGTAGGGTACCACGTCGAGGCTGTTGTCGCCGGTCGAGCCGCGGCCGCCGATGTTGACAAACATCTTCTCGTCGGCCGCAAGGTCTTCGAGATTGTCGAAGCGCGGCAGCACCGGTTTCTTTTCCAGTGGTCCGAGATAGGCGAAGATCAGGCCATATCGTTCCTCGACCGGATACCAGGGTTGGCGGAAACGGTCGCGCAGCGGATGACCGGCATCGGGCTCACAGGGCTGCTCGAGGCAGCGGCCTTCGACGTCGAACAACCAGCCGTGGTAGCAGCAGCGAATGCCGCGTTCCTCGACCTTGCCGTAGAGCAGCGTCGTGCCACGGTGCATGCAGCGCGGATAGACGAGGCCTGCTCGCCCTGACCCATCGCGGAACAGCACCAGGTCTTCGCCCAGCACCTTCACCGCGCGTGGCAGATCGGTCACCGTCCCGGCGATCGCGATCGGGTGCCAGTAGCGCCGCAGCAGCTCGCCCATCGGTTTGCCCGGTCCGACTTCGGTCCAGAGTGCGTTGGCGTGTTGGCCTGGCCGGCCATAGGCGCTGCCATCGGCACGGTGGTCGCGCGGGTGAAGAAATTCGGTCATGGCGGTTCCTCGCGTGTCGCTCTTGATGGCGCTGGGACGAGTGAGAGGTTAGCTCGACCCAGGATGACTGTCATTGCGCATACGTTCTAAATATTAATACAAAGACGCGCGCTGTGATGCGCGAAACCACGCATCAATTCGATTTGCGCGCCCCCTTACGGCAGCAATGCATGGAGATTCGGTGCTTCTGCCGTGGACGTACGAATTCCGCATAGTAAAATGCAAACAATCAACAAATCGCCCGCGCGCTGTTCGCAGAGTGAACTCGCGACGTGCCAAGCGCGCCAATCAGTGGAGCAAACGCCAGATGAAGTTCGGCATCTTCTACGAACTGCAATTGCCGCGGCCCTGGAAAGAGGGCGATGAATACAAGCTCTATCAAAACGCGCTGAGTCAGGTCGAACTCGCCGACAAGCTCGGTTACGACTACGCTTGGGAAGTCGAACATCACTTCCTCGAGGAATATTCGCACTCGCCGTCTCCCGAATCGTTTCTTGCCGCTGCGAGCCAGCGCACCAAGCAGATCCGCCTCGGTCACGGCATCTATCAGGTGACCACCAACCATCCTGCGCGCGTTGCCGAACGCGTCGCCTGCCTCGATCTGTTGTCGGGCGGCCGCTGCGAGTTCGGCATGGGCGAGAGTGCCTCGAGCACCGAGCTCGAGCCGTTTGGCGTCGCGATGGAGAACAAGCGCGAGATCTTCGAAGAGGCCGTGCAGGCCATCATGCCGATGTTCAAGGATGGCGGCACCGAGCATCACGGCAAGTACTTCAACATGCCGCTGCGCAACGTGCTGCCGAAGCCGTATCAGAAGCCGCACCCGCCGTTGTGGGTCGCGTGCTCGCAGCTCGATACGCTTGCAAAGTGCGGCGAGTGGGGCATGGGCGCGCTGGGCTTCCAGTTCGTCTCGGCCGACGCCGCGCATGCGTGGGTGCATGCCTATTACAATGCGTTCGTGAAGCGGCAGAAGAAGCTCGCCGACTACGTCACCAATCCCAACATCGCGCTGGTGTCGTTCTTCATGTGCGCGAAGACCGACGAGGAAGCGCGCGAGCGCGCCGACGGCGAGACGTTCTTCCAGTTCTCGCTGCGCTATTATGGTGCATCGTCCGGCCGGCAACGTCCGCCTCCGGGCACTGTCAACATGTGGGACGAGTACAACAAGTGGAAGAAGGCCAATCCGGATGCGCATGCCGCGGCGTTGCGCGGCGGCCTGATCGGCTCGCCGGACACCATCCGCAAGAAGCTGCGCAAGTTCCAGGCTTCCAACATCGATCAGGTCGTGTTGCTCAACCAGGCCGGCAAGAACACCCACGAGCACATCTGTGAATCGCTCGAGCTGTTCGCCAAAGAAGTGATGCCGGAATTCCACGAGGCGCACCCGCAGCTCTTGAAGTGGAAGGAGCAGGTGCTGAACCGCCAGATCGACCTCGAAGAGATCGACACCACGGCCTTCAAGGAACGCTACGGCGGCAACATGAAGAACATCGACACCACAAAGATGCAGGCTGCCGAATAGAGCGTGACCCGGAAAAGCATGCCCTCGACTTGATCGGGGGTAGGTACCGGTTTTCCGAAAAGATCATGCTCCAATAAATACTAGATACCAATATCAATCCAGGACGCGCGAAAGCGCCAACCAGGAAGCTAGACCAAGCTCGACCCGGCCTCGCGGCCGGGTTTTCTTTTTGGAAGGCCCTTATAGCTCGACGACGTCGTCGGTGATCGCGATCCGCGGCTGCGCCGCGTGGGGATCGCGGTCGATAACGGCGCACACCGAATAGGCGGGGCCCTGGCTATCAGCCCGCATCAGGTCCCTGGTCTCAAAGCGCCCTTCGATGCTGATGGTTTTCAGCGACACGATCAGGTGCTGCACGGTGCCGGCCGCGCCGAACGGCAGCACCAGCCGCTCGTAGCTGACGGGCACGCCACAGACGTCGGACACCGTCGACACGGTGTACACCGGCCGACGTTTTTCGATCGCAGGAAGCAGATAGGGAACGATGAACTTGGCACGCTCGGCGCCGACGAGGTCGTCGACGAAATGCCCCTCGGGCTTGCCGGTCCCGAAGGCGCGGATGAGATTCCGTCCGCCGTGCAGGATCAGGAAACGAACGTCCGGGCTGCCGCGCCTGACCTCGTAGTACATCAGGTCGGGCATCTCCTCATCGAGAGAGTCCGGCTGGTACTGGTGCAGCAGTGGCATCGTTCGCTCGCGACGAAACAGCCGCGACCACCCGTTCAACAGGTCGCGTTGTCTGATCGACCGGACGATGGAGCTGTCGGCGCTCTCGAAGTTCATGGTTGCTTCGTTCTTGATCCTGCAAATGGACCAGAACCGATTGAAAGGCAGGTTAAGCCTTTGGTTCGCTCGCACCGATACGACACGAGAAGTGTTAACCGTACGGCCCGCGGGCCGCGGAAACTGCCGCGAAACCAGCAGCTTAGGGGACGCACGGCGCACGCCCCGCCCATGTCTTTGTTATTGCATGGCGCCATGCAATAACATCGCGAGGTCAAGCGGGCGGGGGGAATTTCGATGCTGAGACTGGCCGGCCGGTCCGTGCATCGGCTGATCGCGCGGGGTTTTGCGCGGCAACTGCGGGCGCGCTTTGCGAAGCCGCTCGCAGCATCCGATCTGTTCGATGACCGTGCACTGCGCGTCATCCTCGCCGGCACGTCGTCGCCCTTGCCGGATCCGAACCGCGCTAAAAGCTGCGTCGCGGTGATCGCCGGCGGCCGCGCCTATGTCGTCGACACCGGGCCAGAGTCCTGGAAGACCTTCGCGCTGATGAATTTTCCGGGCGCACGCATCGCAGCCATCCTGCTCACACACTTCCATTCCGACCATATCGGTGACCTCGGTGAATTCCGGATGCAGACCTGGGTCGGCGGCCGGCGTCAGCCGCTTGCCGTGTTTGGTCCGGAGGGCGTGGCGCATGTGGTCAACGGCTTTAACCAGGCCTATGCGCTCGACGACGTCTATCGCACAACTCATCACGGCGCCGACATCATGCCAGCCGCGGCCGCACCGCTGGACGCGAAGCCGTTTGCATTGCCCGACCGTGTTTCGCCGCCGGGCACGCTGGTCAAAGTGCTGGAGCATGAGGGCCTGACCATCTCCGGCTTCGAGGTCGACCATTCGCCCGCTTCGCCCGCGGTCGGCTATCGCTTCGACTATCGCGGCCGTTCCGTCGTGATCTCCGGCGACACCAGGAAAGTGCCCGCGGTCGCAGCGGCAGCTAAGGGCGCGGACGTACTGATCCACGATGCGATGTCGCAATCGCTGCGCAGGATCATGGTCGATGCCGCGCGCGACGCCGGCATCGCGCGCGTCGCCAAACTGTTCGAGGACATCGGCGACTACCATGCCAGCGCGATCGAAGCCGCCGAAAGTGCCAACGAAGCCGGCGCGCGGCTCTTGATCTACACGCACTTCGTGCCGCCGCTGGCGCGGCCGCAGCTGGCGCGGGTTTATTTCGAGGGCGTTGACGCGATCCGCGCCAGGTCATCCTGGGTGGTCGGCTTCGACGGGCTCCGCGTCGACCTGCCGCTCAATTCAACCGACGTCATCCAGTCGGACATGCTGGCGGCAATGGGCGTGCGGTAGGCTCGCTCGATCAGTGATCGGCAATCATCACCGCGTAGAGCGCGGAGGCATCGCCCGCCTTCTGCAGCAACTGCAGCTGGCTGCGGTCGCGCAGCTTTCTCGCGACCGTCGCGAGCGCATTGAGTTGCTCGCCAGCCTTTTCCGCGGGCAGCAACAGCAGGAACACGGTGTTGACCGGCTGGCCGTCGATGGCATCGAACGCGATCGGCTTGCGCAGGCGCGCGAGCATGCCGAACGGTTGCTTCAATTCGGCGAATCGTGCATGCGGGATGGCAACGCCGCCGCCGAGTCCGGTCGAGCCGAGCGCTTCGCGCTGCGCGAGCGCCGCACTGATTGTGTCGGCGGTCAAGCCGGCCGGCCCCGCGGCGCGCTGCGCGAGCTCGCGGATGAGCTGCGCCTTGTCCGACGCGCGGACGTCGATCTGCACGTGGGACGGAGCAAGAAAGTCGGAAATCTTCATGGCGGTTTATCAGTCGGGCGCGCGCAAGCGGTAGCCGATCCCGGTTTCGGTCAGGATGTATTGCGGCTGCTCCGGATCGGCCTCGATCTTCTGGCGCAGCTGCCGCACGTAGACGCGCAGATACTGGGCATCGGTGAGGTTGTCCCACAATTCGCCGAGCAGGAATTTGTGGGTCAGCACCTTGCCGGCATGCTGCACCAACAGGCGCAGCAGCTCGTATTCCTTGGGCGACAGCTTTACGTCACGCTCGCCGACCTTGACGATCCGCCGCACCAGGTCGACCGACAGCTCGCCGACCCGGAAGATCGGCCGCTCGCCATGGCTCTGCAGCTGATGGCGCAGCGCGGCGCGCATCCGCGCCAGCAACTCCTCCATGCCGAACGGCTTGGTGACATAGTCGTCGGCGCCGAGATCGAGCGCCTGCACCTTGCCGGCCTCGTCGCCGCGGCTCGACAGCACCATGATCGGCACGCTCTCGTTGCGGGCGCGGATCGTCCGCAACAGATCATGGCCCTGCATGTCGGGCAGGCCGAGATCGAGGATCACGAGATCGGGCTTTTGCGCGAGCGCTTCTAACGCGACCTTGCCATTCTGCGCCTCGATCACCTGATAGCCCTGCGTGGACAGGCCCATTTTGAGGAGCTTGCGGATCGGCGGCTCGTCATCGATGACGAGCACTTTGAGGGGGGCGGCGGTCACGCGGCAGCTTCCAGCGTTGCGTTGCGGTTGAACCGGCACCGGCAGGTTGATCGAGAACACCGCGCCGCTGCGATCGGTGCGGTTGGCCGCCCTGACTGTGCCGCGCATCGCTTCGACAAAGCCGCGCGAGATGGCAAGTCCGAGGCCGGTGCCGGCGCGCACCTGATCGCCCTTCTGCACGCGATAGAACTTGTCGAAGATGTGCTCGAGCTCGACCGGCGGAATGCCGTCGCCCTCGTCGAGCACCTCGATGCAGACCGAATTGTGCTCGAGCCGGCTCTGGATGCGGATATTGGTGCCGGCCGGCGCGTACTTCGCCGCGTTGTCGAGAATGTTGAAGATCGCCTGCTCGAACAACACCGCATCGACCTCGACCATCGGCAGGTCGGCTGCGAGCTGCAGATCGACGTGGTGCCTGCTGAGGATTTTGGCGGCGCGGCGCAATGCACTGCCGACGATCTCGTGCAGGTCGTACGGCGCGATGTTCGGCGTCACGGCGCCGGATTCCAGCCTGGTCATGTCGAGCAGGTTGGCGATGAAGCGGTTCAGCCGTTCGGATTCGTCGATCACGGTCGCGAGCAGTTCGGCCTTCTCGCCGTCGCCGAGCTTGCCGCCGAGGTCGCGCAGCGTGCTCGCCGAGCCGAGCACCGCGGCGAGCGGTGTCTTGAGGTCGTGCGAGATCGAGGTCAGCAACGCCGACCGCAACCGCTCGGTTTCGACCGTGCGCTTGACCCGCGTCCATGTCCTCGACGAGCCGCACCCGTTCGACCGCGAGCGCGCCCTGGTCGATCAACGCGTCGAGCAGGCGGCGCTCATCGGGCGTCAGCAGCGGCCCCTGCTTGTCGCTGTCGATGCCGACGACGCCGATCGCGCCGCGGCCGGTGCGCATCGGCAGGAACAGGCGTTTTGCGCCGGGCAGCGTGTCCGAGCCGCGGCCGGCGGCGCGATCGTTCTGCCAGGCCCATTTGGCGGCGGCGATGTCGGCGTCATCGAGCACATCTTCCGGCGGATAGCCGGCCTTCACCTCGATCGAGCCGTTCTCCTCGAGCAGCAGCACGACGCGCACCTTCAGCATCAGCGCGATCTGGTAGGCGGTGGCCCACAACAGGTCGTCGAGCGTGCCGACGCCGGCCAGCTTGCGGCTGAAGGCATAGAGCGATTCCGTCGTGCGCGCGCGCGTCGCCGCGGCAACCGCCTGTGTCCGCACCCGCGCGGCGACGTTGGAAACGAGGACGCGAAATCAGCGTGAAGAACACGAAGGCCGCCACATTGCGCGGATCGGCAATCGTGAAGGTGTAGAGCGGCTCCATGAAGAAGAAATTGTACGACAGCGACGCAAGCACGGTCGCCGCGAGCGACGGCCACAAGCCGTAGCGCACCGCGATCGAGGACGATCGAGGTCAGGAAGACGAGATCGACGTTCTCGATGCCGAAACGGCTGCCAGATCAACTCGCCGACGCCGGTCGCCACCGCGACCCCCAACGCCGCGGCGAGATAGGGCCTCGGGTCGAACGGTGACCGCCTTGCCGGCGGCCTTCACCGTCTTCTTGCCGATCTGCTCGCCTTCAATGTCGCCGCCGGAGATCACATGGACGCTGATATCGCCGGAGCGCCGCACCAGGTCATGCACGACAGAGCCATGCAGGATCTCGAACCATCGCGATCGCGTCGTCTTGCCGACCACGATCTGCGTGATGTTGTTGGCCTGCGCATAGACGATGACGTCGTCGGCGATGCGCCGGTCGCCGCCCGGGATTGTTATCGCCTCGCCGCCGAGGCTCTCGGCAAGCCGCAAGGTATCGGCGATGCGGTCGCGATCTTCCTCGCTGAGCTGCAGGGTTCGTCCGGTCTCGATCGCGAGCGCGGTGAACGGCGCGTGCAGGCGATCCGACAATCGCTTGGCATAGCGCACGAGCCCCGCGGCCAGCGGCGCTTCGCTGACGCAAACGAGGATGCGCTCGCTCGCCGCCCATGGCCCCTGCAGCGCGCGGGCCTGCAGCTCGCTGCGCAACTGCTCGTCGACGCGCTCGGCGGTGCGGCGCAGCGCCAGCTCGCGCAACGCGGTGAGATTGGTCGGCGAGAAGAAGTGCTCGAAGCGCCCGCTCGGCCTGCTTCGGCACATAGACCTTGCCGTCCTTCAGCCGCTGGATCAGGTCGCCCGGCGTCAGGTCGACCAATTCGACGGCGTCGGCGCGGTCGAAGATGGTGTCCGGCACGGTCTCGCGCACCCGCACATGGGTGATTTGCGCGACGACGTCGTTCAGGCTCTCGATGTGCTGGATGTTGACGGTGGTGTAGACGTCGATGCCGTTGTTGAGCAGCTCCTCGACGTCGAGATAGCGCTTCGGATGCCGGCTGCCGGCCGCGTTGGTATGGGCGAGTTCGTCGACCAGGGCGATCTGCGGCCGCCGCGCCTCGATCGCGTCGATGTCCATCTCGTCGAGGGCCTGGCCGCGATACTCGATGTTTCGGCGCGGGATGACTTCGAGCCCTTCGAGCAGGGCTTCGGTCTCCTTGCGGCCGTGGGTCTCGACCACCCCGACCACGACGTCATAGCCGTCCTTGAGCCTGGCGCGGGCCTGCTGCAGCATTTCGTAGGTCTTGCCGACGCCGGGAGCCGCGCCGACGAAGATCTTCAGCTGACCGGCGCGGCTCTCCTCGCGCCGGGCAGCTTCAAGCAGCGCTTCCGGGGAGGGCCTGTGATCGTCGTCGTGGCGTCGGTCCGCCATCGGCTCTCCAGAAGCTGGCTCCGCTGGGCAGGTCTTTTAGCACAAACGGCCGAGTCGGCGGTGCCCGAAGCGGCAGCTATTTCGCTGCCGCCTGATCCAGCGCCATGTTCAGCGCCAGAACGTTGACGCGGGGCTCGCCGAGGAAGCCGAGGGTGCGGCCCTCGACGTAGTCCTGGACCAGCGCCCGCACGCGGTCCTCAGGCATGTTGCGCGCCTTGGCGACCCGCGGCACCTGAAACAGCGCCGCCTCCGGCGAGATGTGCGGGTCGAGGCCGCTGCCCGAGGTGGTGACCAGGTCGATCGGCACGGCCGCGTTGGGGTTCTCTTCTTTCAGCTTGTCGACATCGCCCTTGACGCGGTCGATCAACGCCTTGTTGGTCGGGCCGAGGTTCGAGCCCATCGAGTTCGTGGCGTTGTAGGGCGCGTCGACCGTCTTGGTCGCATCCTTCGGGTCGGGCGCATTGGTCGCCGACGGCCGGCCATGGAAATACTTGTCGTCGGCAAACACCTGCCCGATCAGCGCGGAGCCGACCACCTTGCCGTCCTTCTCGATCAGGCTGCCTTGCGCCTGCTTCGGAAAGATCACTTCGGCGATGCCGGTCATCGCCAGCGGATAGAGCAGGCCGGTGATCACCGTCAGGGCGATGATCAGCACAATGGCGGGGCGGATTTCTCTTAACATGGACGTCTCTCCTCAAACGAGGTGCATGGCATTGACGGCGAGATCGATCGCCTTGATGCCGATGAACGGAATGATGACGCCGCCGAGGCCGTAGATCAGAAGGTTACGGCGCAGCAGCGGGCCGGCGCCGATGGCGCGGTAAGCCACGCCCTTCAGCGACAGCGGGATCAGCGCGATGATGATCAAGCGCGTTGAAGATGATCGCCGACAGGATCGCGCTCTGCGGGCTGTGCAGGTTCATGATGTTCAGCGCCTGCAGCTGCGGATAGAAGGCAAGGAACATCGCCGGGATGATGGCGAAATATTTCGCCACGTCGTTCGCGATCGAGAACGTCGTCAGCGCGCCGCGCGTCATCAAGAGCTGCTTGCCGATCTCGACGATCTCGATCAGCTTGGTCGGGTTGGAGTCGAGGTCGACCATGTTGCCGGCTTCGCGCGCCGCCTGCGTGCCGGTGTTCATGGCGACGCCGACGTCGGCCTGCGCCAGCGCGGGCGCGTCGTTGGTCCCGTCGCCGCACATCGCCACCAGCTTGCCCTTGGCCTGCTCGTCGCGAATGAGCCGCAGCTTGTCTTCGGGCGTCGCCTGCGCGAGGAAATCATCGACGCCGGCTTCGGCGGCGATCGCGGCCGCGGTCAGCGGGTTGTCGCCGGTGATCATGACGGTGCGGATGCCCATGCGGCGGCAGCTCGGCGAAGCGCTCGCGGATGCCGCCCTTGACGATGTCCTTGAGCTGGATCACGCCGAGCAGCCGGCCGTCGCGCGCCACCGCCAGCGGCGTGCCGCCGGCCTTGGCGATCTGGTCGGCGATCGCATTCAATTCGCGCACCGCCTCCTGGTTGACCGCCGGCTGCGCGACGCGCGCGACATTGCTGCCGGCATTGACGCTCGGTCCGCCATTCACGAACGCAATCACCGAATCGACCGCGCCCTTGCGCACCCACGACGAGGCCATGTCGACACCGCTCATGCGGCTCTGGGCGGTGAACGGCACGAACTTCGCGCCGATCTCGGCGATGTCGCGGCCGCGGATGTTGTATTTCTCCTTGGCCAGCACGACGATCGAGCGGCCTTCCGGCGTCTCGTCGGCGAGCGAGGCGAGCTGCGCCGCGTCGGCAAGCTCCATGTCGGTCACCCCGCGCAACGGCTTGAACTCGGTGGCCTGGCGGTTGCCGAGCGTGATGGTGCCGGTCTTGTCGAGCAACAGCGTGTCGACGTCGCCGGCGGCTTCCACCGCGCGGCCGGACATGGCGAGCACGTTGAAGCGCACGAGGCGGTCCATGCCGGCGATGCCGATTGCCGAGAGCAGCGCGCCGATCGTGGTCGGGATCAGCGTCACGAACAGCGCGACCAGGATCACGACCGACACCGCGCCGCCGGCATAGGCGACGTAGCTCGGGATCGTCGCGGTTGCGAACACGAAGATGATGGTGAGCCCGATCAAGCAGGATGTTCAGCGCGATCTCGTTCGGCGTCTTCTGCCGGGCCGCGCCTTCGACGAGGCGGATCATCCGGTCGAGGAAGGTCGAGCCGGGCGCCGCGGTGATGCGGACGCGGATCCAGTCCGACAGCACCTGGGTGCCGCCGGTCACCGCGGAGCGGTCGCCGCCAAACTCGCGGATGACGGGCGCGGATTCACCGGTGATCGCGGCTTCGTTGACCGACGCGACGCCCTCGACCACTTCGCCGTCGGAGGGAATGGTGTCGCCGGCCTCGACCAGCACGACGTCACCGACCTTGAGGCCCGTGCTCGGCACGAGGCGGAAGCCGCGTGTCGCCGGGTTGGTCAGTAGCTTGGCCTGGGTCTCGGTGCGCGTCTTGCGCAGCGACTCGGCCTGGGCCTTGCCGCGGCCTTCGGCGATCGCTTCGGCGAAATTGGCGAACAGCACCGTGAACCACAGCCAGATGATGATCTGGAATTCGAAGCCGATCTGGCCGCCGCCGGTGACGAGGTCGCGGATCAGGATGATCGTGGTGAGGATCGTGACGATCTCCAGCACGAACATCACCGGGTTCTTGATCAGCGTCCGCGGATTGAGCTTGACGAACGACGAGCCGATCGCCGGCAGAAGGATCTTCGGATCGAACAGCGCCGAAGTCGGCATGCGTTTGCGGGTATGCGAGGTTTCCATGGCAGGAACTCCGAAGAGAAAAATCAGTTTGCGGCGAAGGTCGTGCCGGCCACCATCGCGAGATGTTCGACGATGGGTCCGAGCGCGAGCGCCGGGAAGAAGGTGAGGCCGCCGACGATCAGGATGACGCCGACGACGAGGCCGACGAACAGCCCGCCGGTGGTCGGGAAGGTGCCGGCCGACGGCGGGATCGACTTCTTCGCCGCCAGCGAGCCCGCGATCGCCATCGCCGGGATGATCATCCAGAATCGGCCGATGAACATCGCGACGGCGCCGGTGATGTTGTAGAACAGCGTGTTGGCGCTGATGCCGGCGAAGGCCGAGCCGTTGTTGCCGGTGCTCGACGTGTAGAGATAGAGCATCTCCGAGAAGCCGTGCGGGCCCGGGATTTCCGGTCTGCGAGACCGCGTCCGGATTGACGGCGGCAACGGCGGTCCAGCCGAGATACATCAGCGGCAGGATCAGGATGGCGAGCATCGCCATCTTGACTTCCTTGGCCTCGATCTTCTTGCCGACATATTCCGGCGTGCGGCCGACCATCAGCCCCGCGACGAAGATCGCAACGAATGACGAACAGCAGCATGCCGTACATGCCGGAGCCGACTCCGCCGACGATGATCTCGCCGAGCTGGATGTTGATCAGCGGGATCATGCCGCCGAGCGCGGTGAATGAGTCATGCATCGCATTGACCGCGCCGCACGAGGCGTCGGTCGTGATCACGGCGAACAGCGAGGACGCGACGATGCCGAAGCGAACCTCCTTGCCTTCCATGTTGCCGCCGGTCAGCCCCATCGCATTGAAGATGTCGTTGCCGTGGGCTTCGGCCCAATAGGTGACAGCGACGCCGGCGAGGAACAGTACACCCATCACCGCAAGCACGGCCCAGCCCTGGCGCTGGTTGCCGACCATGCGGCCGAACACGTTGGTGAGCGAGGCACCCAGCACGAAGATCGAGATGATCTGCACGTAGTTCGACAGCGCGGTCGGATTCTCGAACGGATGGGAGGCATTGGCATTGAAGAAGCCGCCGCCATTGGTGCCGAGCATCTTGATCGCGACCTGCGAAGCGACCGGGCCAAGCGCGATGGTCTGCTTCGCGCCTTCCAGCGTGTCGGCGTCGACATAAGCGCCGAGCGTTTGCGGGATGCCCTGCCATACCAGGAACAACGTGTAGACAACGCAGATCGGCAACAGGATGTAGAGCGTGCACCTGGTGATATCGACCCAGAAATTGCCAACCGTGCGCGCGGAGGCGCGCGCAAAACCGCGGATCAACGCGATGGCGAGCACGATACCCGTCGCTGCCGACAGGAAATTCTGGTGCGTCAGCGCGAGCATTTGCGTGAGGTAGCTCATCGTGCCCTCGCCGCCGTAGTTCTGCCAGTTGGTGTTGGTGATGAAGCTGATCGCGGTGTTGAACGACAGATCAGGCGCGACCGCGGACTGGTCGGCCGGGTTGAACGGCAGCGCACGCCTGGAAGCGCATGATCGCGTAGAGGATCAGAAATCCGCCGACATGAAAGAACAGCATGCCGATGGTGTAGTACACCCAGCTCTGCTCGCGCTTCTCGTCGACACCGGCGGCCCAGTATAGGCCCGCTTCGACCGGACGCAGCACCGGCGACAGGAAGGTGCGTTCGCCGCTGAAAACGCGCGTCATGTAGCGGCCGAGCAACGGCGTGATCGCAACGATGATGGCGCTATAAAGAATGATTTGAAACCAGCCGATGAAAGTCATCGCGCGGCTCTCCTTTGATTGCGCATGCCTATCCGGACATGCGCGCTGAAATTAGAATTTTTCGGGCTGCAGCAGCGCGTAAGTGAGGTAGATCAGAAGGCCTACCGTCACGATTGCGGCAAGTGTGTAGTCGAAGGTCATGGTCGTCTCCTCACAGCCGGTCGCAGGCGTAGACATAGCCGACGGAAATCACGAAAAAGCCGAGCCCGAGGGCCAGCAGCAGAACATCCAGCATGGGTGTGCTCCGGTGAATTCGTTTAATGGTTGCAGCGGATCATCTTGACGCGGCGCCCCCGTTGATGTGCGTCAAGCGCGCGAGTGTTTCTTTGTCCCGCTCCAGCGCCGCTTAGGTGCCACCAGTTGCATAGGTTTTCGAGACGGCGCGGTGAGCTTCCGTATAGGAATCTCATATATGTGCGGCGCGTCATCGGCCGCCGTTTCAACGCTTGTTGCCAACCCAACCCTTTGCAGTTGCTGCGATTCGCGTTTACGCGCCGCCACGCAATCGCCTTCGGGTTCACTGTGCCTTGTTCGGCTTCACCGTGCTTTGGAGATTTCGGTCTGATGAGCGGGACTAATTGCTGACCGAAGCTGCGCGATCATCTTTGCACACGTGGGTAGATGGGTTTCCTCGGCATCGAGAATTCGCAAGAACGCTCGCTTTTTCAGTGCCGCCACAGCAGCTGGCGCCGGGGATGCACCGCCGGCCGCGTCACAAACAATATCGATCAAGCGATCGATCGCATGCAGGCGGCCCAGCAGATAATCGTTTTCGCGATAGGCGCGCGACAGGAAAGCAGCGGACTGATTGAAGGCAGCGCCTTTCAGGGGAAACGTGCCCAACTGCACGATTCCGCGGGCGTCCTGCCCACTGATGCGATTGATTCGAATTTCGTTGAATTCGCCGGCCTGCCGCCAGGGCAATACCGGGAACGTCAAGACGTCCCAGAAGGAGAAGCCCAGATAATTCACCAGGATCTCTTGCAGCGCGCGGGTCGGCCATCCCTCGGTTTCGGCCAACAGCAAGTCGATGTCGTGCGTGCTGGCATCGAGGTCAATGTCGGCGCTCAGGCAATCGACCAGCCGATCGAGCTGCTTCAGGTGCCGTGCAGCAAACGATTGAGCATAGCTCGCAATGTTCCTGACTTCAGTCGAGGCCGGAGCCATCCGGAAAATGTCCCCAACCAGATCGCACGTCGCTGGATTGCGGGAGGCCGCTGCCGCTTGCGACTCCAGTGCCTCGACGCGATCGTAGAATCTGCGCTTGAGGCGATCGACGGCAATGAGATCGAGACCCTCGAAATCCCGGAGATCCGATCATCTGATACAGCTTGTTCTGACCTTCGATCAGAAAACGCAACCGACGCTTTCGATAGTCGACGTCGAATGCGAGCAGAAATGCAATCCATTTCGGACGGACGCTGGAGTCCTCTGCGGTTTCCGCTTGCAGCGATCGGCTGTCAGTGGGTTCGTATGTCGCGCCGGCCTGGATCGCCCAGGCATCAACGATCTCCGCAATCGCACGTCCGAACGGCGAGCCGGGACGAACGCCACGGATGTCCATGATCAACTCGGCGACGAAAGCGCGCACCGAGGCAAGCTTCAATCGCACATAGGCTTCGTATGCAAACCCTGCGTCGTTGGCAGCCTTGACGTTAGCCTGTTCGCGCCATCGGCGGATTCGGTCTTCGGTGACAGGACTTTCTCGGGTCGCGGCCATGACCTCCGACACAAAAAGGCTGACATGCGGTCGCGCATTTTCGACGATGGCCTGGAGGCGGCGCGCTCGTTCGTTGAACCGAACGATCCAGTTGAGTTCATCGGTCACGGGTTCGGCCAGCGGAATATCCGATAGCGCACCTTTTAGCGTGGCGAAAAACCCTGGCATCGCATGATGCGCTGGTAACCCTGGAGGTGCAGGGTCGGGGTCAATGTACACCACTCTGCGATCCACTTCGCGATACGCAGGGCGACCGGAGATCGCCGTGACCGCCGCGCGGAATGGCCGGCTGTTCAAGACACTGCCATCGATGAAAGGCACCGAAGTGACATCAACGTTCAGCTGCGCATAGTGCTCAAAATTCCGTGCGATGAATTGCGCGCGGCGCGGCCATGTCGTTGACCGCATACTGACAGAGTTGGTCCATCTCCGATATCTGCGCGGGAGGGAAAACTCCTGGAAGTGACGAGGTCGCGCGCGCGGCGAAGGCCAGCGCCGGCGCATTCTCCAGATCGAAATCGCTCTCGACGGCGCCGCTCGAGCGGCGGCGATATCTGAAATGAAGCACGTGACGGTGTTCGCGTTCACGAACGACCGACGGATCGTAAATCGGTATGAGCTGCTGGTAACCGTAGAAATCCGTCACGGTCACGAACAAGTCGAGCCCCTGCCCGGACGGCAGCAGAGACGATGTTCGTTCGCGTGGCGCACCCATCGCAATTACCGCGTCGTACATCAACTCCGCCATCTTCATTCCGTCGAATGGTGGCTCGAACCAGCGAGATCTCATGAAAAGCGATAGCTTGGTGCGGACCTCCAGGTCCCTGATTGGCGCCAGATCGGCGAAGCCTGCCGCCCAGAAGAACGGTCGAAGAAACCACTTGCTCCAGCAACTCGCCATGGCTTCCGGCGCCAGCAGTTCGGTGACGTCGGCATTCTTGAGCCAAAGCTCGCGCAACCGCCCCATCGGCAGATCATGGCTCAGTGCTCGCGCCAGCATGGTGCTGTTGATACCGCCGGCGGAAGCGCCGGCAACGATGTCGACGACAACGCGCAACTCGAGCGTCTTGCCAATGTCGCGTAACAGATCGAAATAGACTGCCTCGGTATCGTATTCGGGATCGGCCGCATCGTGACTGTCCAGGAACGTCGCCGATGACCGCTTGCCCCGATCCGTGATGGCATGAAGGGCACTGGAGGCGCGGGCAAGCTTCAGGATCTCTTTCGTGATCCCGTGCATGTAGATTGCGAGCGAAACGCCGCCAAAGCAGACCAGCGCGATGCGAAGTTCCTTTTCGCGCAAGGAAGCGACCCCGTCACAATGGGAGAATGATACCTGTGCCGAGGTTCAGGTCACACCGTTTCTTTCATTGTGGGAGAACATTCCCGGATCGGGTGCGGGCTAGCTGCCTTGCGTAACGATCGAGCTGGCCAGCTCTACTGGCTTCCCGCCGCCACGATGGTCTCAAGCGCCGCGAAACGCCGTTGCACTCTCATCAGTTCGTCCTTTGGCAAATGCCCGGCGCATCCGGTTGCCACCCGTTCCGCGCGCTCGAAAAGCCTCGTGCGCAAATCGGCATGCGGTGTGGTGCCCGCAATATCATGGTAGGCGCGCATCAAACGCATGCTGACGGCAACGTCGGCGGCGGCATAGTGCCTGATCTGTTCGAACGCCGTATCGAGCAGGCCGTCAAAGCTCATCCACGGCACGAACAGGCGCAGCACGTGCGGCGGATCGTAGTGGTGAGACGGCGGCGGGACGCGGCTGATCCAGTGGATCATGATCCGGCTCAGCTGATCGACGCAGGTGATCGCCGTGCTTGGATCGTTGACCGCGGGAGACATCGCGCGCAGCGCGACGTCGACGATCTGGATGATGCCGAATTCGACGTCCTGCTGCATGGTGCGCGTTGGACCAATATCGAAGGCGGCGATCAGATGGAGTGCGCCGTCGACCGGCATGCGCTCCGGCTTTGACACGCGCAGCAGCGGAACGCCCGACGGCACGAACTGGCCAACGCGGCGTTCGACATGGATGCGAATTTGGTAGGCCTTCGCCAGCGCAATCAGGTGCTTGATATTGACATAGCGGATGTAGCCGGACTGCCGACTGAGGATCGGATTTCCATCCTCCGCGGGGGAGACCTCGCTGCGGTCCGCCAACTGGAACGGACCGCGTGGATAGGGCATGAACTCGTCGATGACCAGCTCGGTTTCACGCGCGATGCGATCCACAATGTGGTTCACGCTGATCGATTGGGAGATGTGGTAGATGAAATAGATCAGCCAGCCGACACAGACCAGAGCAAGCACCATTGCGCCGCTCACCGTTGCGACCGGAGCGAACGGGTGCGGTAACGAGCGGGCTGCAGGCAAGGCAGCCATGCAATAGGAGAACGTTCCGAGAAAGACTCCGAGCGTCCGCTGGGTCGTGCGGTCGCGGACGAAGCTGATGAGGATGCGCGGTGAGAATTGCGTCGATGCCAGCGTGAGCGTCATCAAGAGGATCGCGAACACGATCGACACCACCGTCATGATCGAGGTCGCAATGCTGGAAAGGATGACCTGGGCGACGCCCGGATCCTGATGCGACGGGAACAGCGTGTTCGGGATAAGGGCGCTAATTTCGGGAGTCGATTCCTCCAGCGACGACAGCACTGCGCCCGCGGCGCCCAGCACCATGGCGATGACCAGCGGCCGAATCAGGAAGCCGCCGCGCAGCGCGTACATCGCGGAGCGGAACAGGACTGGCAGGCGCTCAAACATTCGAATGCCCAATGTCGGCTCAAAGGGCATTGAGCACCCGGTCAGGCTGAATTCAACAGAAACCGGCGGATTGCTCAGGCAGGTTGTTGGCCGCCGGCTGTGTTGGTCTCCGCCACTAATTTAGCGCCAGATGGCACACGCTTTGAGCGAGATGGCAGAGCTGGGTGGCCGCGCCGGTCTTGACGAGCATTCCGGCGAACAACAGCAGCAAGATGCACCATAACGGTGAGTATGGATTTTCCTTGTCACTCTTCGAATGGTCATTCATGGCAGCACCAGATAAGGAAGAATTTCGCGGCGCCCGCGATCGAGCGCCAAATTGCTGCTCGACATATGCAGGTAAAGGGCATAGGGATTCCAGACGAACTACCCCTTCGTGTCATAAAGCGGAAATAAGTGTCGGCCGCCTGAATCGCTTCGGTCTTGTCCGAACTGCGTCGAGGGGCGCGGTGGGCGAATTTCGCGGGGGCAAGCCGCAGGATGCCGAGCTCCTGCGACCGATTTTTCGGCGATCTTTATGAAACCGCGGCTCGATTCCTATGACGCAACTATATCGTCGTAGTTTGATCCCTCTCGTTTCTCTACGACATCAAGCCCCATGTTGCGGGTGCGGTCCTTTCAAACCGCACGTTTCCGCGAGATCGGCCCATGTTTTCTATCTCGGACCATCAGGATCAGGTTCAGCGGCTCTCGAAGCGCATCCAGGACGCATCTGCGCCTGACACGCGCCTGTTTGCCGATGTCATCGCCAACGTCTGTCCGCGCACTCTCGTGCTGGTCGAGATGCGCAAGGCCGTGCGGCTGAAGCAGATGCTCGAAAGCGGCGCCTGGACCGACGCGGCGCTCGCGTTGCTCGAGCTGGAATTGCCGCAGTGGAAAGTGCGACGCATCGTCTGTGACGACGGCGAGTGGCACTGCCGGCTGTCGGCGCAGCCGTGGCTGCCGGAAGGATTCGACGACGTCGTCGAGACTTTTCACGGTGAGCTTGCGCTCGCAATTCTGGCAGCCGTGGTGCAGGCGCGACAACAGCCCGCAATCGTGCCTCGCGGACCGACGAGCCGGCCGCCGACGTGGTCCTCAGCCCCGATCCGATCCGCATCTGCTGCGACAATTTTTGCTGATCCGATGGGCGTGGACGGGCAGGGCTCGATGCAGCCAACGAACCTGAATTCTCCGCGCGCCAGTTCCTCTCGCGTGCTGTTTCGCTTTGGCTTGCGCATCATCGTGCTCGTGTCATTCGCGAGCCTGGGTCAGCAAGGATACGCGCGGGCGCTGCTCGCACTGTTGTTGATGTCGGTCGGGATGTGTGCCGCGTGGGCCGTGATGCGACGCGAACCTTTGTTCGGACCGGCGCTTTCCAACTGGGATGAAGCGGCGGCGTATGGCTGCCTTGCATCGCTCACAGCCATGGTCGCTCAGGGTTAATCGTTTGTTGCGGAACGCCTTCTGCGCCTCTTTATGCCGCGGCTATGACGTTCATCCCCACCCTCTCTCGAATTCATATGCCTCGGCGCGCACATTGGCAGCAACGAAGATCGAATCGCCTCTCGGGAGCGATCCCGCAAGGCGAGGGACAAAGGATCACGACGATGACCGAGCTTATTTTCCAGGCGAAGCCGTTCGTGAAGATGGCGGCACCGACCGTGCGCAGCATCTGCAACGGTTTCCTCAAGGCAATGGACTCATTTGCCGCCGAGCGGCTGCGCAACGCGGTGCCGGTGCAGACACGCCGGACCGCGCTGGGCCGCGCCCGGCGCGGACAGGCGAACCGGACACGCGCCGCCGCGGCAAGCACCGGCGGCGACGACTTCCCGGAAGGCGGCGTAACATGCGCGCCGTCTTCACCCAACCGAACAGCGTTCGACGCCTGCGCCCTCTGGCGCAGGCGGGCTGGCCCGCAGGGGCCGATGACCGCCGCGTCGCGCGCGCAAACGCGACACAGCGCATGAGGCCGACCATGAACATGCCGCAACGTCCCGATCCAAGCATCGTCAGCAGGGCCATTCCCCTCGTCTATGTCGGGCGCAACCGCGACGGCTTCTGGGTCGCGCTCGATGCCGATACCAGGATAGGCGGGCTGTTCCTGTTCAAATCGGGCGCGCTGCGTTTCGCCCATCGCCGTCGCCGCGGGATCCTCAGCGCCACCATGGAAATGGCGCAGCTCGAATTGCCCGGCAGGAACCGCGGCAATCCGGTTGTCGGCCATCTTGCGACTGCAAAGCATGCCGCCGTACGCCTGCTCTCGAAGCTGGCAGGTCCGTTTGGCAAGCCGCTGGCCGCGGCACGCGCGGCTCTCGCGCAACTCGCGTGTGCCCGCGCCTCGGCGCGCATCCATCGCGCCGCGATCGAGCGCGAGCTCTATCACGATCAGTACAGGATCTCGACGAAGAGCGACGACGATCTCCGGATCGTTCTGTAACGCCGCGTCATTTGAAGGAGTGTTGTCATGTCCCGGTTGTATCTCGCGTACCCTCACCCTCGACCAGGCCGCGCGCCTGCGCGAATCTGCGCGGCGCGTCGACCCGAACCCTCAGCTGGAGGCGCTGGCGCGGTTCGCCAAGATCGCCGGCACCGTTGTCGCGTTCGCGCTCGTCCTCACGGCCATGATGGCCATCGATGTCGCGATCTGGGTGCCGCACGTCCGTCCGTAATTTTTCGGAGCCCGCGTCAAACCCTCGCCGAGGCGACGCCAACGAAGGAGATTTGCCATGGACCGTTCAGAACCTCCGAGTCCGGAGGACGCTCTTTCGTCTGACTGTTTCTTCGTCGGCAGAAACAGTCGCGGCCAATGGGTCGTCCAGGATGCCGATCACCGCCGCGGCGGCCTGTTTGTCAATCGCGCGGCCGCCTTGAAGTTCGCAAAAGACGAGGACAGCAGCAGACACCCCGCGATCGTGATGGTGTCCGACATTCTCGAACTCGACATGAATGCGCCGGCGCTTGCTCCCACCGCGCAAACTTCGCTTCCCTCCTATCGGCGCGCGGCCTGATCCGCGCGAGCAAACCATGCCCCTCCCAGGTTCGGAGCCCGTGCTCGACGCGATGATCAGCCTCGCCAGGCTGTCGAAATCGCGCCGCGTGATCGTCGCTGGATCCAACGCGTTCGGCCTTTATCTCGGCTTGCTCGATCGCGGCTTTGCGCGCGCGGCAACGACAGCCACCTGCCGCGTCCCGTGCGGGCAGCACGACACCGCGCTGATCTCGGGACGCTATTCCACGAACGGACTCGAGGGTCTGCTCAAGCGAGTCGTGCCGTTCCTGAATGCGCGCGCGACCATCGCGATCTGGATCGACTGGGGCGCCGCATGCGGCGGCAACAAGCTGCACGCCGCCCTGGAGCGGCTGGGTTTTCGCATCGAGGCGGGCACGGCCTGTGAAAACGGCTTCATCGTCTCGGCGCAGCGGCGCGACTTTAGCCCGATGGCCAACGCCGCCTGAGCGGAGGTGCAACTGTGTCGAAGGCTTATTCAAGAATTCGGTCGCTGACCGGCTACGCGCCGGCCATTCCGACGCCGTTCAAGAGCGATGGCGCGATCGATTTTCGCGCGTTGCAGGTGTGTTGCGATCTTCAGATCAATGAAGGCGCGACTGCACTGGTGGTCTGCGGCACGACCGGCGAAGCGCCGACGCTGTCTCCCACCGAGCAGGTTACCGTTATCCAGATCGCGGTCGACGCCGCAGCTGGCCGCGTGCCGGTGATCGCCGGAGCCGGCTCGAATTCGACTGCGCATGCGATCGAACTTGACCCGCGACGCCGAGGCGGCTGGCGCGGACGCCATCCTGTCGGTCGTGCCCTACTACAACAAGCCGACTCAGGCCGGGCTTCATGCGCACTTCAGCGCGATTGCCGGCGCGACTGGCTTGCCCATCATTCTTTATGATGTGCCGTCCCGTACCGTCGTCGGCCTTGCCGACGAGACGATCGCGCGGCTTGCCGAGCTGCCGCGCTTCGTTGGGCTGAAGGATGCGACCGGGGATCTCGGCCGGATGTTTCGCCTGCGGTCGCTGCTTGGCGCGGAGTTCAGGCTGTTGTCCGGCGACGACGCCACCGCACCCGCCTTCATCGCGCAGGGCGGCGATGGCTGCATCTCGGTCACGTCCAACCTTGTGCCCCGGCTCTGTCGGGAAATGTTCACTGCTTATGAGCAGGGCCTGATTCACAAGGCGCGGCAGCTTGGCACGACCGGTCGCCAGGCTGACCGCGGCCTTGTTCCTGGAGACCAATCCGACGCCGCTCAAATATGCGCTCGGCCTGCTCGGCCTCATGTCGCCTTCCGTGCGGTTGCCGCTGGTCGAACCGACGAGCGCGACCAGGTCGAGGATTTCGACGGCGCTCGGCGAAACCTGCCAGCAGTTCTCGAGCTACCTTGTTGGCAACAGGCATTCGCCCGCCGTACAAATCGCGGAGCGACAGCGCGTCTACGCGCAATACCGCAAATCGCGCCATGAGGTCTTGAGCGGGTGCCCTTCAATGACGAAGGAGAGAACCCTTGCCACGACGTCCAACGAGCCAATGAACGATTGGCTGCTCGCATTGCTGCGCTACGCAGTGACGCGAGATGATGCCGATCAAGTCGGACGTGCTGGCGATAGCCGAAGCGATCGATGCGCGAGGGTCGCGCTCCGAGTCGCGGACGTTCGATTTCTTTCGCCGAACCAGCCTCGAACTCTGCCAGGCGATCGGGGAGGAGGCCAGTCCTGCCCGATCGGTGATCATCAGGCGTCACCTCGACAGGATCGAAGATGCCCGATTGCGCCGCGCGTTTGCCGCGGCCGTCGAGGTCGAACTGCCGCAGCATGACGCGGCCAGCACAAAATCACGCCGCCCGGAGCTTTGGCGCGGTCTTGGCTAGCCGCGCGTCCCTATGCGGGCGATCGGCGCGCCGCCTCGAATTCCTATGAACCCTCGTCCTAGATTTGCTGAGCCGACGGAGCGCTCCGATGACAATCCGCTTTGATCAATTTGTTGCTCGCCTGGTCACTGCCGGGGAGGTCATCTGCAACGCGTTGTCTGCCTTCGTGTTCGGCCCTGCGAAGGCCTACCATCCCGAAAGGCACTATATGCGCGGCCCCGGACCGAAATGGCGTGAAGAGCACGGCATCGTCCAGTTGCTCGCCCATGACGAGGTCCGCAGCTGACCAGAGGGCACGCTCCAGCGCCCATCTTGCCGCGTTTCCCAGACGCAATTAGCTAAATAGCCTGCCCGGCAGCGGCCGGGGTGCGGGCTTCCGGCCGTGGAATCCCGGGGAAAATGGATCGACCGGCAGGCCGACTATCCGTAACCTGAGCCCTGACTGACAAATTCCCGACGTGCCGGCGGAATAGAGCATGGTCCGAAAAGATCATGTTTTATCAAAAGGCTAGATTGCGCCGGCTGCGACTGAACTTGCGAGGGCCAACATGATGTTCCTTGGTGCTGACTCCTCGAATGTGTTCGACCGCATTCTCGACACCGCGGCCGACAATCTGCGGGTCGCGAAGATCCTGGTTCAGCTCGGGCTCGATCCCGAACAACGTCACCTACGACGCCATCTTCAATCGCCTGCTCGAGATCTTTCTGGCCAATATCACTCTGGCCAACATGTTTGCTCTGATCGGCGCAATCTTCTTGGTCGCGACCCTTTTGACTCGCACCATGGTGCCGCTACGCATCGCCAATATCATCGGCAACGTATTTTTTCGCCGGTTTCGGAGCGCTGGCCGGCGATGTCAGGACGTTGTTGCTCTACGCGCTGATGGTGCCGATCAATGCACTGCGCCTGCATCAGATGGTCAGCCTGGTCAGAAAGGCGCGAACCGCGGCGCAAGGCAACCTGTCGATGGAGTGGTTGAAGCCGTTCATGACCCAGCGCAAGTTCCGCAAGGGCGACGTGCTGTGCAGGAAGGGTGACGAGGCCCGCGAGATGTATCTGATCGTCACCGGAAAATTCCTGATCAGCGGAGATCAATGTCGAGCTGCTGCCTGGCAAATTGATGGGCGAGCTTGGTTTTCTGACCCCGAACAACCGGCGCACCGCGACCATGGAATGCATCGAGGATGGCCAGGTCCTCACCATCACCTACGAGAAGCTGCTCGAGGTTTATTTCCAGAACCCGCAGTTCGGCTATTACTTCATGAGCCTGACCACCCAGCGTCTGTTCGAAAACATTGCGCGGCTGGAGGCGACCATTGCGCAGTACCAGAAGGCCGAGCAGGCGCGCGCCTCCGGCGAGCGGGTGGCTAGAGGCTATCTATCGACCGCTCGTCCCCGCGGACGCGGGGACCCGACTTTGCCAACCGAAAAGCCTCTCATCGTATTTCGATTCCCGCTTTCGCGGGAATGAGCGGAGCTAAATTCATCTCGTTTTAGCTGGCGCGCACCGCGCGCGGCCCTTGTCGTCGGATCGTGCGCACCGCATCCGCCTGCCGCCAGCTGGTCGCGCTCATGCCAAACTCGGTGCGAAACCAGCGCGAGAACGTTGCCAGCCCGGAAAAGCCCAGCAACTGCGCGGTTTCGGTGAGCGACCGGCGCTCGGCCTTGATGTGGCGCTGGGCGAGCTCGATCCGCGCCTCGTTGAGGATCGAGGAGAACGTCTCGCCCCGCCCGGCAAGCCTGCGATGCACGGTCTTGCGATCGACGCCAAGGCGTTGCGCGACCACCTCGCTGGTCGCGCGTCCCGACGGCAGTAGCGCGAACACGAGCTGGCGGACCGTCGCATCGGACGGTGATGGCTGGCTGCGCCATCACCTCCTCGACATAGTGGCGGATGTAGCGCGTCATCGCCGCGTCCGCGGTGCGGATCGGCGCCGTCAGATCGCCGGTGCGCAGGACGAAGCCGTCGAACCCGCTGTCGAAGAGCGTGCGCGTCTTGAAGAAGCTGTCGTGGATGGTGCGGCGCTGCGGGGCCGGGTGCGCGAAGCAGACGCTCTCGGGCGCCCAGGCGCGGCCCGCGAGCACGTTGAGCGTTCGGAACACCGTGCCGACGATCAGCTCGGTCGACTGCCGCGTCCGTCCTTGCGTGTTCGACAGGTACCGGATGCGTAACACCGCAATCTTGTCGCGTTCGTCGAGATGAAACGACAGCGTCTCGCTGTGCAGGCGGAAATAATCTTCCGCCGCCTTGATGGCGTGCCCGACGGTCGGCTCCTCGCGCACGATCAGGCCGATAGCGCCGAGCTGGGCGAGGTTGCGCGTCGTCGCAAGCCTCAGGCCGAAATCCTCGATGCCCGCTGCTTCCGCCGAGCGCTCGAGCAGCTCATTGGCGGCAGCGGCGGGAATCAATACGTCGGGATCGGTCCAGTTGAAGCGATGCAGACCGACGCCGCGGACCAGCGCGCGCACATCGAGCCCAAGCGTGCGCGCAAGCTCGTCGTAGCCGGTCAGGATGCCGGCACGAGTGAGAATGGCGGCGCGGCTTTGGCCCTTGGTCTCGGTGGTGGTCATTTTGTCGCTCGGGAACCTGATGCCCCGAATTGCAAAATTTAAGCCCCAAAATGCAAAACAGGCAACCCCAAAAGGGTTATTTGGGGAACATCGGGGCGCGATGCGGCCTCACACACCCATTTAAGAAGAGCGGTGACCTACGCCGCCCGATTGGCAAACGCCTGAGCGCGCCCTGACGAATGCGCGCGCGGAGCAAGGGAGAAAATCTGATGCACGGCACCAAGCAGCCTTTGGAAGAAGCGCGCGAGCGCGCCTATGCGACGCCGCTGAAGGAGCTGGATCCGTCCCATCCCGAGCTGTTTCGCAACGATACGTTCTGGCCGTATTTCGACCGGCTGCGCCAGGAAGATCCAGTGCATCAGGTCGAGAGCCCGATCTTCGGACCGTACTGGTCGATCACCAAGTACAACGACATCATGGAGGTCGAGACCAACCCGACAGTGTTCTCGTCCGACTCCAAGCTCGGCGGCATCACCATTCGCGACGCCCCGCCGGAGCTGCGGCGGCCGATGTTCATCGCGATGGACGAGCCCGAGCACTACGAGCAGCGCAGGACGGTTGCGCCCATGTTCACCCCGATCAATCTCGACCAGCTTGCGATCAACATCCGCACGCGCTCGGTGTCCTGTCTCGACAGCCTGCCGCGCAACGAGGTGTTCGATTGGGTCGACAAGGTTTCGATCGAGCTGACCACGCAAATGCTCGCCGTGCTGTTCGACTTCCCCTGGGAAGACCGGCGCAAGCTGACCCGCTGGTCGGATGTCGCAACCACGACCCCGGGCCCGGAGGGCGTGGTGCCGACCGAAGAGTTGCGGCAGGCCGAGTTGCTCGAGTGCGCCCAGTATTTCAAGAAGCTGTGGGACGAGCGCGTCAAGCAGCCGCCGAAGGCCGATCTGCTGTCGATGATGGCGCACGACGAAGCCACCAAGGACATGGATTTCTCCACCTTCCTCGGCAACCTGATCCTGTTGATCGTCGGCGGCAACGACACCACGCGCAACACCATGTCGGGCTCGATCTATGCGCTCAGCAAAAATCCCGAGCAGTTCAGGAAGCTGCGCGACAATCCGGCGCTGCTCGACAGCTTCGTGCCGGAGGTGATCCGCTGGCAGACGCCGCTTGCCCACATGCGTCGCACCGCGCTGTCCGACATCGAGTTCAAGGGCAGGCAGATCAAGAAGGGCGACAAGGTCGTGATGTGGTACGTCTCGGGCAACCGCGACGACGAGGTGATCGAGAAGCCCTACGACTTCATCATCGATCGCGCCCGCGCCGCGCACCCATCTCTCGTTCGGCTTCGGCATCCACCGCTGCGTCGGCATGCGGCTCGCCGAGCTGCAGTTGAAGATCATCTGGGAAGAGATTCTCAAGCGTTTCGACAAGATCGAGGTCGTTGACGAACCGCGTCGCGTGTTCTCGAGCTTCGTGAAGGGCTACGAACACCTTCCGGTGCGCATCGCAGCGTGAGCGATCGAAGCACGCGCCTTCTTAAGCTGCCGATGAAACCCGGGCTTGCCCCGGGTTTCGCATTTTTGATTCGCCGGCGGCGGATCAGCTAGCGGCACGGCGTTTGCGGGATCATCCAGGCCGAGATCGTGCGCCAACGGCCATCGCGGCTGTGTCGCTGATAAGCGATAAAGTCGGCATCTTCGCCGTGCACGAGTTCATAGCGATGAAGCGTGGCGGATTTTGTGATGTGTTTCTTCATTGAACTTGTCCTCTTCAACGTCCATTGCCTGTTGAATTGGGAGAGCGCCCCTCTCGATCAATGGAATGATGTCCGTCATACGATCACGTTGTCGAGAGAGGGTGAGCCATGGACCAGGCGGCCCTGCTTGCATTCCGCTTGAGGCCTTTTTTCCAAAGGAGGTCTCGATGATCCCAAGCAGAGGTTTGGTGGCACCCCGAGAGATGTCATGAAGACTTGGCTGGTCTGAAAAGCGCGCCGCATTCCCCAATTAGTTGTGGTAAGCTGCCACCGCTTGGCCTTTAAATGGAACCAGCGAATCAGGGCGCGCGGTTGCGCAAGGGCTTTGAACTGTGGCCGAGCCAGCAGAGGTCGTTCCGCACGATTTCGGCATCGAGCCGCCTGCGGCAGACATTGCGCCGCTGGCTGATCTCGTCGCATCCAACGAAAATACCGCTGAAGCCGGCTTTGCCACCGGCAGGCTGATGGCTGTGCTCGGCTGGATCGCGCGCAAGAACATCGATTATTCGGCCTGCGGCCAGAGCGAGTTCTTCGAGCCCGACGCCTTTCCATTCGTTGCGGTCCTCGAGCACAACTGGACCTTGATTCGCGGTGAAGTCGCCGGCCTGATGATGCGCAAGGATCTTGCCGCGTTTCAGGAGGCAAGCGCCGATGCGCTGACGGTCGCGCAGGATCGCGGCTGGCGCACCGCGCCGCTCTTGACCTATGGCTTCCGGTCCGAGGCGCTGATCGCGCAGTGCCCCGAGACCTGGCGCCTGTTGCAGGGCGTGCCCGGTCTGGTCGGCGCGACGTTCTCGGTGCTTGAACCCGGAAGATTTCTGCCGCCGCATCGCGGGCCCTACAACGGACTGCTGCGCTTGCATCTCGGCCTGATCGTGCCCGATGCGCCGGAGCGGGTCGGCCTTCGCGTCGTCGACAAGATCAGGTCGTGGGAAGAGGGCAGGGCGCTGATCTTCGACGACACGCTGGAGCACGAGGCCTGGAACGATAGCGATCAGACCCGCGTCGTGCTGCTGCTGGACTTCGCGCGTCCGCTGCGCACGCCGGCGCGGCTGCTCAACTGGCTGGTGCTGTACAGCTTCATCTTCCGCCCGTTCATTCGCGAAGGGCTTTTTCGCGCCCGCTGGTGGGAGCGGCGGCTTTATCGCGAGGCGCAGGCGATGCGTCAGGGTCGGGCGGCGGCTACCGTGGCAAACGAGCGCGCGGCGCCGCTGCAAGGGCCATCGGCTAGAGTATTATAATACCACTAGACGCCGCTCGAGCACGCCCGCAAACTCCGACAAAAAGTCGGAAAAGCCTCGATTCCTGAGCCTGTTATCGGGCACCGGTGGTCGCTCACGCCACCCCGCGCAATTCGCCCTGGCCGGGCGGCGGGATCGGCACGCCACCATCGGCATATTCATTGAGCTTGTTGCGCAGCGTGCGGATCGAAATGCCGAGAATGTTGGCTGCATGGGTGCGGTTGCCGAGGCAATGCTTCAGCGTCTCGAGGATCAGGTCGCGTTCGACGTCGGCGACGGTGCGACCGACCAGCGCGCGCGTGACCTGTTCGGCGGCAAGCGTCGCATGCACGACCGCGGCTGGTGTCTTGTTGGTATCGAGACGGTCGCCATCCGGCGAGACGATCGCGTCGGCACCGATCTCGTCGCCGCTCGACATCAGCACCGCTCGATGGATCGTGTTCTCGAGCTCGCGCACGTTGCCCTGCCAGCGATTGGTGGTGAGCACGCGCCGCGCGTCGGCCGACAGCGGACGAACCGGCACGCCGTTGGCTTCGGCATATTTCTTGGCGAAATGCTGCGCGAGCTCGATGATGTCGGCGGGCCGCTCGCGCAACGGCGGGATCTTCAAATTGACGACGTTCAGGCGGAACAGCAAATCCTCGCGGAACACGCCCTCGCGCACCGCCTCGCTCAAGTTGCGGTTCGAGGTGGCGACGATGCGGATATCGACCGGCACCGGCCGCGTGCCGCCGACGCGGTCGATCACGCGCTCCTGGATCGCGCGCAATAGCTTTGATTGCAGGCGCACGTCCATCTCGGAGATTTCGTCGAGCAGCAACGTGCCGCCGTTCGCCTCCTCGAACTTTCCGATGCGGCGCGCGATCGCGCCGGTGAACGCGCCCTTCTCGTGGCCGAACAATTCCGATTCCAGCAGGCTTTCCGGGATCGCCGCGCAATTCACCGAGATGAACGGCCGCTTGGCGCGATTTGAGCGGGTGTGGACATAGCGCGCCAGCACCTCCTTGCCGGTGCCGGATTTACCGGTGATCAGCACCGAGGCATCGGAACCCGCGATCTGCTGCGCGAGCTTGATCACTTTCGCCATCGCATCGTCGCGGTAGATCAGGTCGCGCGCATCGTTGGCGACCGCGGCCAGCACGGCCGCGATCAGTTCGGGATCTGGCGGCAGCGGGATATATTCCTTGGCGCCGGCGTGGATCGCCGCCACCGCCGCGCGCGCGTCGTTGGTGATGCCGCAGGCGACGATCGGCACGTGGATGTGCTCGACCTCGAGCCGCATCACGAGGTCGCGGATGTCGAGATCGACGTCGACCAGCAGGAGATCGGCGCCCTTGCCGCCGCGCAGCACGCGCAGCGCCTGTTCGGTGTTCTCGGCGTGAGTCACCGTCGCGCCATTTTCCATCGCGATCTTGGTGGCGGTGGTCAGCTGGCCCTTCAGGCTGCCGACGATGAGAAGCCGCATGGTTTGCTCCTGTCAGTTGATCCGGCCTGTTGTCCGGATCGTCGTGGTCTTGTTAGCCGCAACGCTTAGCTGCGCTCGGCGGCGATGATTTCCGTCATGGTGACGCCCAACTTGTCTTCGACCAGCACAACTTCGCCGCGGGCGACGAGCCGGTTGTTGATGTAGATGTCGATCGCTTCACCGACGCGGCGGTCGAGCTCGAGCACGGTGCCCGGACCAAGCCGCAACAGCTCGCCGACCTGCATCCGCGAGCGGCCGAGCACGGCCGATACCTGCACCGGTACGTCGAACACCGCTTCGAGGTCGGCGGCGACACGCGACGGCTGATCGTCGGGATTGTAGGCCTCGAGGTCTTCCGCCGGCGTCGGTGCGACGTTGTCGAGGTTCGGCAGCGGGACCTGTCCGTCCGTGTCGCTCATTTCGCAGTCTCCGTGACACGGCGCGAGGCCATGTATTGATCGACCAGTTCGGCAATCTTCGCCTCGGTCGCGGCGCGGTCGAGCACGATGCCGCCATCGGCCCATTCGATCCGGCAATCGCCATGGGCGATTTCAGGTTCGGCGAGGATCACGAGCCGGCCCTCGAAGCCGTAGCGTTGAGCGATCTGCTCGACGCCTGCCTTGGTGCTTTCGTAAAGCGTGTCGTTGACGCGCACGACGAGATGCGGTGTCGACACCAGGTGCCGCATGCAGTCGGCGACGAGTTCCATCGCCTCGGCGAGCGGCTCCCGACCCATCAGCGCGGCGCAGAGTTTTCGTGCGACGGCGATGGCGACCTCGACCGCCTCGGATTCCATGCGCGCCTCAACGTCGGTGAAACGGCCGGCGACAGTGCCCATCGCGGCGGCGATCTGCTCCAGCGCGACCGCGCTGCGGCGTGCGCTTTCGGCGTTGGCCTGTGCAAGGCCCGCTGCGACGCCATTGCGATGCCCGCGCGCTTCGGCCTCCGCGATCTTGCGTGCGACGTCGGCTGCCGTCGCCGCGTCGCCGCGCGACGAGGGATTGGAGAAGTCGAGATCGAACAGATATTTCGCCGGCTCGCCCATCTCAGTACACCAGCTCGTCGTCGGCGCGGTTCTTCGCCAGCATGATTTCGCCCTTGGCGGCGAGGTCCTTGGCGAGGTTGACCAGCAGGGCTTGCGCTTCGTCGACGTCGCGCAGCCGCACTGGGCCCAGCGCCTGCATGTCGTCGGTCAGCATTTTTGCTGCGCGGCTCGACATGTTGCTCATGAAGAACGCCTTGACCTCTTCGTTCGCGCCCTTCAGCGCGATGCCGAGCTTTTCCTTGTCGACGTGGCGCATCAAGGTCTGCGCCGACGCAGTGTCGAGCTTGATCAGGTCGTCGAAGGTGAACATCAGCGACTTGATGCGCTCGGCCGATTCGCGGTTTTCCTCTTCCAGCGCAGTGATGAACCGGGTCTCGGTCTGGCGGTCGAAGCTGTTGAATATTTCCGCCATCACCTCGTGGGCGTCGCGGCGGCGGGTCTGCGACAGGTTCGACATGAATTCGAGCCGCAGTGTCTGTTCAACGCGCTCGATCACTTCCTTCTGCACCGCTTCCATCTTCAGCATGCGGTTGACGACGTCGAACGCCATCTCTTCGGGCAGGATCGACAACACGCGCGCCGCGTGCTCGGCGGTGAGTTTCGAGAGCACGACGGCAATGGTCTGCGGATATTCGTTCTTCAGGTAGCTGGCGAGCACCTCTTCCTGCACGTTGGAGAGTTTTTCCCACATGTTGCGCCCCGCAGGTCCCCGGATTTCGTCCATGATGCCGTTGACCCGCTCTTTCGGCAGATACTGATGCAGCAGGCGTTCAGTCGCGTCGAAGTTGCCCATTAGGGCGCCGGAGGCCGACATCCGCGACACAAATTCAAGCAGCAGATCCTCGACGATGTCGGCATCGACCGTGCCAAGCGATGACATCACGATGGAAAGCTCGCGGATTTCGTCGTCGTCGAGCAAGGGCCAGATCTTGCCCGCATACTGCTCACCGAGCGCGAGCATCAGCACCGCGGCTCGCTTTATGCCGTTCAGCTTGGTGACTTTGGCGCGACCGGCCTGCCGCTGCGCGAGCGTGGCGACAGTCGCAGCAATGTCCATCTGTTGTTGCGGAGCGTCCATGGTTACGTCGTCGGTGCGGGCTCAGACAGCCACTGGCGAATGATCGCAACGGTTTCGTGCGGGTTCTTCTCGGCAAGCTCGCCGACGCGATGGACCGACTGGGCGTGCACCTGGCCTTGCACCTGCGCCACGTCGATCAATTTTGCCGTGTTGCTCGCTGTGAGTTGCTGTGGGCCGGCGCCGGGAGTTGCTCCGGTGGCAGCGGAACCATCCTGGACGACAAAGCTGGCACTGGTCTCCGGCTCGGACGTGAGCGCCTTGCGTACCAGCGGCCGCACCACGGTGAACAGCACGATCAGGCCGAGAAACGTCATGGCGCCGAGCTCGATGACGTTCATCACGTCATCCTTGGTGAATTGCAGCTTCGGCAGCCAGCCCTCGGGCTCGGGCACCGGAATGGCGGCCGGCGCATCGGCAAAGCGGAGGTTGACGACCTGCACCTGGTCGCCGCGCTTCTGGTCGAAGCCGATCGCCGAGCGCACCAGCTGCGAGATGGTGTCGAGCTCTTCCTTGGTGCGCGGCTTGTAGGTGACTTCGCCCTTCTCGTCCTTGCCGTAGATTCCGTCGACCAGCACCGCGACCGAGATGCGGTTGACGCGTCCGGCCTCGACGACCTCGGTCTTGGTGGTGCGCGAAATCTCGTAATTGACGATTTCTTCGCTCTTCTTGCTCTGATCCTTCGGTGTCGGTGTGGCGTCGGGCTGGCGCTGGCCGCCGGGCAGCTCGTTCGCGACCGAAACCTGGTTTTCCTTGCCGTCGGAGCTCGACGTCGACTCCTCGCGCGACTGGGTCGAGCGCACCACCTTGCTTTCGGGGTCGAACTTGTCTGATGTCTCGGTGATCTTGTTGTAGTCGAAATCGGCGGTCAGCTGGACCCGGGCGCGGCCGGAGCCGACCACCGACGACACGATCGTCTCGATCTGACTGCGCATCCGTTTTTCAAAGGCGGCCGCCGCTCATCGCCATTGACGGCGTCGCTGTTGGCGTCCTCGCCACCGTTGGCGAGCAGCTGGCCGTTTTCGTCAACGATCGAGACGCGCTGGGGTTTCAGGCCGTTCACCGCCGAGGCAACGAGATGACGAATGGCGCGCACCTGGGACGGCTCGAGCGAGCCGCGGACCCGCACCACGATCGAGGCCGAGGGTTCGGGCGTTTCCCGCGAGAACAGCGGGCGTTCCGGAAGCACGAGGTGGACGCGCGCGAACTGGACCCGATCGATCGCGCGAATGGTGCGGGCCAGCTCGCCTTCCAGCGCCCGCAGGTGATTGATGTTCTGTACGAAGTTCGTGGCGCCGAGCGCGTCGGACTTGTCGAAGATTTCGTACCCGACGCCGCCGCCCTTCGGCAGGTTGGATTCTGCCAGCTTGAGCCGGAGCTTGGTGACCTTGTCCTTCGGCACCATGATGATGGCGCCGTCATTGCGGATTTCATAAGGGATCGCCTGGCGATCGAGATCCTTGATGATCGCCGAGGAGTCCTCGTAGCTCAGGTCGGTGAACAGGGTGGTCATCTGCGGCGAAGTGACTCGCAAGATCACGAAGCCGAAGAAGCCGACCAGCATCGTCGCCACCGCGATCATTGCCGCGATGCGCCCCGGACCAAAGCTCTTCAGGAGATCAGCAAGACCTTGCAACTGAACCAGCCCCTTGGGATCGGCGCCGAGGCCGACTGGGCAAAATTTGCCCATGGGATGGTTTCGATATGGTTAACGACGCTTAACGGCTATGGCTGCTTGCTGCACTTTCGCCCAAAAGTGGAAACGCCGGCCCTGATCGATCAGGGTCCGGCGTTCGCGACAGCCAAATCGATTGCTTATTGGCGGTATTGCTGGATTCGGGTGGTGCGCAGGCCGGCGAGGCCATGTTGGTCGATCGAATACTGCCAGGACAGGAACTCGTCGACGGTCAGGGTATAGCGGCTGCAGGCTTCTTCGAGGGACAACAAGCCCCCGCGAACCGCGGCGACCACCTCGGCCTTGCGGCGGATGACCCAGCGCTTGGTGCCTGGGGCGGGCAAGTCAGCAATCGTCAGCGGACTGCCGTCTGGCCCGATGACATACTTCACCCTCGGGCGGTGGGGTTCTGTCATGGTTTACTCACAAACTCGACTAACTGAACATATGCCCGCAATCTAAGCCGCTCCGCTTAAGATTTGGCTAAGCGCAATTCCACAATGCGATGGTTTGGCGCCAAAATGCGCGAGTTCCCGTGAGCGATCGCTCGCGGGCGCGTCGGCCTCGGGACAAGGCGACGGCGAGACTTCGATCGCCCAGGGCGGTGTGGGCCCGGCGGCGTGGGGAAAAGGACGCTGCGCCGCGCTGCTGCCGGATCGCCCAGCGTCAGCGAATGACCTGCTTGATCTGGTTGACGGTGAAGTTCTGACCGCCAATCGAAAGAGCCGGTGGCGTCTTGGTCATGTCGACTGAATCGACCACGCCTTGAAGCTCGGTCGTAACCGCGGTGGTTTGTCCGGAGGCATCTACCGCGGCGACGCTCATTGTATAGTTGCCGTCGGGCCATTGGGTCCCGTCGTTGCCCTGGCCATTCCAGGTAAAGGTCTGGTTGCCGGTGTTGAGGGTCTGCGTCCCGGAAAACGCGGTCTGCCCAGTGGACGCGGTGATGGTGATCGTCGCGGAGGCGGGCTTCGGAGAATTGAGGGTCCAGGACGCCGAACTGTTGGTCAGTGCTGCGGTCGATCCTTCGACTGCGACGGTCGCACCGACGAAATTGAGCGCCTGCGTCGCCTGCGCGGTCTGTTGCAGGCTGACTAGGGTGGAGAGCTGATCATTCGACTTCAGCTGTTGCTCGACCTGTGCAAATTCGACCAACTGCTGGGTGAACTGGTTGGTGTCCAGCGGGCTCAGCGGATCCTGATTCTGCAGTTGCGTCGTCAGCAGTGTCAGGAACTGCTGAAAATTATCGGCGATCGAGGGGACCGTATTGCTTGTCGAGGAACTGCCCGACGTCGAACTGACCGGTGTGGTGGCGGATACAACCGCGGGAGCTATCGTAGCAGTGTCAGTCATTAAGCTTCCCTCATACCCTGATGTCGACACCGCCGGCCGTGCTTAGTGACCGCGCATAGCTGCGGCCGGCAGCACTCGCGGTAGCAGCCGCGTCGTCCTCGACAATCGACCAGCCGCTGCGGGTTTTGACTGCCGCCGTTGCTGTTGCTCTGGCCTTGCTGCGGATTTTGGTCGCGCAGGCTGAACTGCAGGCCGCTGTCGCTGGTCTTCAAGCCGGCGTCCTGCAGGGCCTGTTGCAGCTGCGGCGCGTCGCGGCGCAAGAGGTCGAGCGTCTCCGATTTCTCGACGAACAGTCGCGATGTCACCTGGCCGTTGCGATCGACATCGAGCCTGACATCGATGCGTCCAAGGTCCGGTGGATCGAGGCGGATCTCGAACCGGCTATTGCCCGCCTTGGCGTTGGCGGAGATCTCGACGGCAAGCCCGCTGAGCGGGACCGCTTGTCCGGTCATCACGGTCAGGTTGGACGTGTCGAGTGCGGTTGCAGCCATCGCAGCCGGCGTTGCCGTTATGGCGGCATTGGCAGCGGCGGATTGCGCGGTGTTAGAGTTCGAAAAATCCAGCGCGCCGAGTGGGCCTTGCGGCGTGACCCGTGGCTCGATGCTCGCATGCTGATGAACGGTGGGCGTCGCCTGAGCATCCGCCGCGGGTTGTGCCTTGACAACGGTCTCGTCGGGGGTGTCGTGGGCCTGGGCGTTGCCGACGGGTTTCTTCTGCGTGATCGGATCGACGGCGGACTTTGCGTCATCGGTCGCGGCGACTTTAGTGGCTTGCGGATCGAGCGCTACGGATTGTTCGATCTGGGTGGCGGTGCTTTTCGCGTCCGCGCCGACCTTGCTGTTCTTGACGGTTGGGCGCGGGGCGGCCCGGAGCCTGTCGTTTGCGCGGCGGCAGCAGCTTGTGCAAGGGCAGCGGCATCGCCAGCAACCACAGGCGCAGTCGAAAGCTGCGCGGACGTCGGATCAATGGATTGCGGCGCTGACGGTTGCGCCGTGATGATTGCCTGGGCCTGATCAGTTGCTGCAGCTTTTGCGTCGGCGGGTGATCCCTGGATAACGCGTGGCATCAGACGGATCGTTGCCGTCAGCCCGGTAGCCGCGACATCAGCCGCAACCTTGCTGGCGGCTGCTGCGGCGATTGCGCCGGGGACACTGGACGGAGCGGTGGTCGCGGTCACGTTTGAGCTGGAATCGGCAGTCAGCGCAACAGTATTTGGGGACGTGATCTCGGCGACGACGGCAACCACGAGCGTTGTCGCCTGATCGACCGGCGCGGATTGTGCTGAATCCGCCGTGGCGCCGTCTCCTTTCGCTTCGCTCTTGGTCGTTGCCTTGCCCTTGCCATCGCCCTGGCTCGGTACGCCCTGCGCCGCGATATCGGCTGATTTCACCTGGGCCACCGCCTTAGTCGCATCGGCAGTGACCGACGGGTCGGTGGTCGCGGAGGCGTCCGCCGGCTGCTGCTGTTGACCGGCCGGATTAGTGGTCTTTGCGCTGCCGTCGCTGTTGGAAGCCGTTTTCGTCTCGCCACGCGCTGGCGGTGTCTTGTCATTGGTATTGGCGGCGTCAGCAGAATTGCTGTCGTCTGCGCGCGGTGGCGCAGCCTGATTACTCTGCTGACGCGCGCTTTCGTCGCGGTTTGCGGAGGCAGCATCGGTATTGCCGTCGACCAGGCTTGAGAAGCCGGTCGAGGGGTCGGTCGTGTCCCTGGCTCGGCCGAAGGCCTGCTGACTGTAGATGGCGGTTTCGGCAGAGACGCTCACCACGACTGAACCCTTTATCGGACTTGCTCCGACATTCTCGCAGCAAAGTCCGGGCCAGCTCATAAAATCATTATCTTTCAAATACTTGGATAGCGACGGCGCAGCCCGGCGCGGGCCCCGAGGCGCAGTGCTTCTTGCCTGCCGGCAACTATTGCCGATGGGGGCGTTCTCCGATTGCGCGGGGCCGCCCCCGCCTATAAGTAAAAGGCTCTCAACGACGCTCCGAAAACGCGAACGCGCGCGCTCTGGCCGCCGCCACGAGACCGATCACAGGACCATGCGAAACAGCCTCGACATCGAAGGTCGACCGCAGGACACCCGCGTCGTTGTCGCGATGTCTGGCGGCGTCAATTCCTCGACCACCGCGGCCCTGCTGAAGGCCGAGGGCTACGATGTCGTCGGCGTCACGCTGCAGCTCTACGATCACGGTGCCGCCACCCACCGCAAGGGCGCCTGTTGCGCCGGCCAGGACATTTACGATGCCCGCGCGGTGGCCGACCGCATCGGCATTCCGCACTATGTCCTCGACTACGAAGAGCGGTTCCGCGAGGTGGTGATCGAGCGCTTCGCCGAGAGCTACATCGCGGGCGAAACGCCGGTGCCGTGCATCGAGTGCAATCGCGTCATCAAGTTCGACGAGCTGCTCGCGACCGCGCGCCAGTTCGGCGCGCAGGCGCTGGCGACCGGCCACTACGTCGCGTCGCGCCGGCTGCCCGACGGCTCGCGCGCGCTGCATTGCGCGAAGGACTCAGATCGCGACCAGAGCTATTTTCTGTTCGCGACCACGCAGGCGCAGCTCGCCGATGTGCGCTTTCCGCTCGGCGACATGACCAAGAGCGAGACGCGCGCGCTGGCGCATCGCTTCAATCTGCCGGTCGCCGACAAGCACGACAGCCAGGACATCTGCTTCGTTCCCGCCGGACGCTACACCGACATCATCAACCGCCTGAAGCCGGACGCCGTCGCACCCGGCGAGATCGTCGACCTTAAGGGCCGCGTGCTCGGCCGCCATCCGGGCATCGTAAACTTCACCGTTGGGCAGCGCCGTGGGCTCGGCATTCCCGCGGCGGAGCCGCTGTACGTGGTGCGGCTCGAGGCTGATGCGCACCGCGTGGTGGTCGGGCCGCGCCAGGCGTTGAAGACGAGCCGCATCATTCTGCGCGAGGTGAACTGGATCGGCCCGGGCCAGCTCGCGCAATGGGACGCTGAGGTCTTCGTCCGCGTGCGCTCGACGCGCCCGCCGCAGCCGGCGCGCCTGCGCGTCAATGACGGAATTTGCGAAGTCGAGCTCGTCGATGGCGAAGAGGGCGTTTCGCCTGGGCAGGCGTGCGTGTTCTACGACGCGCCAAGTGGGCAGGCGCGGGTGCTGGGTGGCGGTTTCATCGTTCGCGCCCATGCGCTCGCCGAGCGAGGTGATCCGCGCGACGCTGCGGCGCTGGTCGCCGTGCGCGCCTCGTAGCGACAGCACGTCGGTCGGGCAGGGGGCATGGCTCAGGATATCGATCGCGCCGGCGTGGCCAAGGCCTACGCGCGCTGGGCTCCGGTCTACGATATCGTGTTCGGACAGGTGTTCAATTCCGGCCGCAAGGCTTCGATCGCGGCGGCTGACGCGATCGGCGGGCGCGTGCTCGATGTCGGCGTCGGCACCGGCCTGTCGCTCTCCGACTATTCACCCACGACGCGTCTGCACGGCGTCGATATTTCGCTGCCGATGCTGCGCAAGGCCCAGGAGCGCGTGCGCGAGTTCAACCTCACCAATGTCGAGTCGCTCAGCGTGATGGACGCAAAACATCTCGCCTTTGCCGACGGCGTGTTCGACGCGGTGGTGGCGCAATATGTCATCACCGCGGTGCCGGATCCGGAAGCAACCCTCGACGACTTCGTCCGCGTGCTGAAGACCGGCGGCGAACTCATTCTCGTCAATCACATCGGCGCCGAGCGCGGACCGCGGCGCAGTTTTGAGCTGGCGTTTGCGCCGCTGGCGCGGCGGCTCGGCTGGCGTCCCGAGTTTCCATGGGCGCGACTTGTCAACTGGGCCGGCATCCACGGCGGTGTCACCCTGGTCGAGCGGCGGCCGATGTCGCCGATGGGACATTTCTCGCTGATCCGCTACCGCAAGAATTGAGCGCGGTTCCCGAATCAAACGATCGAGCGTGCATGGAACTCGCGCGCGTGCGGCCGGTTAGGGCTGCATGATGATACGCACAAAGCTGGTTGCAACGTTCGCGGCCGCGGCGCTCGCGATGCCGACGATCGTGCGGGCCCAGGCGCCGGCGACGCCAGCCACACCGCCGCCGCCGACGGCGATCCAGAACTACCCGGACGCCAACACTGACTGCGCGCCGAGCAAGTTGTCGAACCCGAATGCGCGGCCCGGCGTGACGACCGGGCAAGCGCAGTCGGATTCAGTTCCACTCTCGGATCGGTTGGCCGCCGGCAACGGCGTACTCTGTCCGCCCTCCGGCGTCGACCCGGAAATCCGTGCGCCCACCCCTGACACGGGCAAAACGCCGGTGTTTCCGCCTCCAGGAACGCGGGGCGGCGACATGAAGGTGCAGCCCAAATAACGGCGGACGGCAGATTTCTTGACAGCGATTTGCCGCCCTCATTATATGCGCGGCTCGCGGGGCCTTTTGGCGCCGGCGCGCTCTGTGGCGGGGTAGCTCAGTTGGTTAGAGCACGGGAATCATAATCCTGGGGTCGGCGGTTCAAATCCGTCCCCCGCTACCAAGCGCACGATCGCGATCTGTCAAACAGCCGAAATCATTCTCGCGGCGGGATTTGCCCGAGCTTTGCTCTTACTTTTGCGACCCTCGAAATAGAGGGCGCAGGGAAAGCCGGATGCCAGCCGCACCCGTAGCCTTGCGTACGAAAATAGTGAAAGTACGCAAGCTTTTCAGTCACCACAGGAGTAGCCGAGCATCCGGCTTTCCCTGCACGAATGGACTTTACGGCTTATGCCGTTCTCTCCCCGGTGACGCGCTGTGCCACCGTCGTCTGCGGAATCTCTTGCGAGGCTCGCCGCCCGGTTGGGTCGACTTTGGCCTCCGCAGACTTGACACCAGCAGGCGGTGTCAGGACCCAACGGTTTTGCCGTATGCCGCAAGCATCGTGCGCGGTGGTCCGCCTGATAACGCCGCTCACGAGGTGCTTACCTCCTTTTGGGAGATGGCCTCGCCCTGCGGCATTCCCTTTGGCGGACCCGATACCTTCGGCATCCATCGTGTTCCGGACCATGCTTGCCACGCAGACAAACCTCCCCGGCCGGAACGTGGCGTCGGATCTCGCGCTACGTCGCCGTATTGCGTCAAGTGAAAAATGTAATAGAGCAATCAACGCCGAGCGGTTCTCTGTGTCTCAAGGCTGAGACTTGTGCCTCGGCGACACCGTGGATATTCACCTCATGTGGTGGTTGGTGTTCGAAGTAAAGGGTGGTGAGGGTTGCGTGCGGCTCGAAGATGCGCCGGATTGCTCTAGGCGCGGTTCAAGGCATCACTTGCGGTGCAACGAGAGCGCTTTCTTGAAGCGCACGAAGAGCATGCAGGCAAACGGCAGCGCGACGTAACAGTTTGGATGGAGCCCAAATTTTTCGGCTACCCGATACGTAGGGGCCCACCCCACGCGGTTCGAGGTTTGCGACAGGCCGAGCCTTTTAGGCTCAAAGCTGGATCGCCCGTGATGGTGCTCCAAATTTACTTCCGCTTTCGGCGGCCTTCTGTGTAGAAATCTGGGCTCTTGGAGCTTCACGGCTCGATCTGCATATTTTTGATAGCGTAATGGACCGAACCAGCCGTCGAATGCACGGAAAGCTTCTGCATCGCCGAGGCCCGGTGAGTTTCAATCGTTTTGACGCTGAGGTTGAGCACCTGGGCCATGCCCTTGTTGCTTTGCCCTTCAGCAATCAATTGGATGACCATCCGCTCTCGCGGGGTCAGCGAGGCCATTGGAGCCGCGTCCGTCGACAGGTAGCTGGCCAAAATCTTTTGAGAGACAGGACCTGAAAAGAATGGCTTGTGAGCAAGCAGTGCTTCGATCGCGGAACTGAGCTGTTCTTTGGCGTCTGATTTCGACAAAAAGGCCCTGGCACCGGCCTTGAAGGCCTCTTTAACCAACACATCGCTATCGTGCATTGTGAAGAGAAGTACTTCCGTGCTGATCTGTCTGCCTTTATGCTGCGGGTAACTTCAATTCCGTTTATCAGCGGCAGCGAATAGTCGATAATGGCAACGTCAGGCTTTTTTCGATGATGAGCGCTATGGCATCCTTGCCATTGTCGGCTTCGGCGACAATTTGCCAGCCTGTGTGGGCTTCCACCATCGAGCGCAAACCCGAACGAACGACCTCGTGATCATCCGCGAGAATAATGCGCTTTGCGGTCATTCTTTGGATCTCTGGATGAGCCAACAGGGTGTCCCTTCGCCCCCCTCAGATGTGAGCCGATCGCTCTATCTTCGGTCGGCGCGTCAGGGTGTCACTATGCCGCGTTCGAGAAGGAGTCTCACTTTGCCGGCTGGTGCGACACTGAGCGGGTCTTGCGGGGAAATTCAAATGAAGCTCGGTGCCCTTCGATAATTGCTTATAACGGACGGGAGCTATGAGGCAAACTGGGTGACGACGTTTGATTGAAGGCGGCGTATCGAGGCGGGTGTCGAGCCTGCCAGAACCTCCCGAAAGGAGCGATACGCCATGTCGAGAGATACCACTGTCATTGCCTTGCGTCAGCCCAATACGATTGACGATCCACTGACCGAAGTTGCACGTGAAGGTGCCCGCCGCATGCTGGCCCAGGTGCTGATCGCGGAAGCCGACGCTTTCGTCGCCCAGTGGAAGGACTTCAAATTGCCGGATGGCCGCGACCGCGTCGTGCGTCACGGCCATGGACCGCAGCGCGCAATCCAGACCGGGGTTGGCCCTGTCGAGGTCCGGCGCGCCAAAGTGCGGGACCGAGGCGAGGTGGATGCGGAGGAGAAAATCCGCTTCACCTCGTCGATCCTGCCGAAATGGGCGCGGCGGACCAAGAGCCTCGATGCGCTGTTGCCTATTCTCTACCTGCGCGGGGTGTCGACTGGCGACTTCCAGGAGGCGCTTGCCGCGCTGCTGGGCAAGGACGCCCCCAACCTATCGCCGGCTGTGATCGCGCGTCTCACAGCAGAGTGGCAGAGTGATTACGATGCCTGGCAGAAGCGCGACCTCTCGGCGCGGCGATACGTCTACGTGTGGGCGGACGGGGTCTACCTACAAGCGCGCATGGAAGACAACGCCGAATGCATGCTGGTTCTGATCGGCGCCACCCCTGAGGGCAAGAAGGAACTGGTCGGCTTCCAGACCGGGGTGCGCGAGAGCGCGCAGAGTTGGCGCGAGCTCCTCATCGACATCAAGCGGCGTGGGCTCGAGATCGCGCCGGATCTCGCGGTCGGCGACGGCGCGCTCGGCTTTTGGAAGGCGATCGAGGAGGTCTTTCCAAGCACCAGGCACCAGCGCTGTTGGGTTCACAAAACCGCCAACGTGCTCAACAAGGTCGCCCTCTCGGTCCAGGTCAACATGAAGGCAGACCTTCGCGAGATTTACGGCGCGTCGACCCGCGCGGCTGCCGAGGTCGCTATCTCGGTGTTCGCCGACAAATACGGTGCCAAGTACGACAAGGCAGTCGCCTGCCTGACCAAGGATCGCGACGCTATGCTCGCCTTCTTCGACTTCCCGGCCGAGCACTGGGACCATCTGCGCACGTCAAATCCGATCGAGAGCGTGTTTGCTACGGTCCGCCATCGAACGGTGCGAACCAAGGGAGCCCTGTCGGCGACCACCGCCAAGCTCATGGTGTTCAAGCTCGTCACCGCGGCAGCAAAAACCTGGCGACGATTGAAGGGAGAAAATCAGTTGCCGAAAGTCGTCCAAGGAGTCGAATTCCAAAACGGCATCGAGGTCATCGAAATGCCGGCTCACCACGCCGCCTGATCGACCTCGTCACCCAATCTCCCGCATAGCTCTAACGGACGGTCCCGCTCAGTTGCCGGGCGAGATGGTGCATGGTTTGCATCCCGGTGCCCTGCTTTACTTTGGCCGGATCGAAGCCGACGCCATCATCAGAAACAACAAGTTCGAGTTTGTTTCCGATCCGATCAAACTCAACGCAAACCCTGCCACATCCACCGTTCGGAAATGCATACTTGCGAGCATTGGTGACGGCTTCGTGCAGGATGAGCCCAACCAACACGGCTCGTTCCCTGCTCAGAAGCGCGTCCGGGTCCATCGACGTATCGATTTTCAGGACGCCCGCCAGCGCGCGTTGAAGCTCGTGCGTGACTGCCAACAGATAGGGTGCAGCTTCGATCGTTATGCTTGCCGTCTTGTCCCTTGGTTCGGTGCTCTGGAGCTTGCACATCTCGATACTAGCGTCGACCTGCGCGATGCACTCGCTCCATTGCTCGGGTTGGCGCGACCGTTGAGATTGAGAAAACAGGTGCAAGCTCAGTCCAGCCAGATCATTCAGAACGCGGTGTTCGAGTTCCCGCATGCGTTGCTGCAATTCGAGCAACTGCCGTTCGCGTTGGGCCAACAGCCTCTCGAGCTCCTTAATTTCTCTCAATGCCGGTCTCCCCGAAGTCAACTGTCTCTTGCAGCGCCTGCTCACGCTCATTGCGCGGCTGCAAAACCCGAAGTTCAACGGATGTCATTTTGAGATGAGACCCATTGACCTGAAATCAAACAACGAAGGTCGACCATGTCAGAAATTGGTATTTTAAGACATGCCGAGTGCATCGACCTTCCAACGTACACAGGTTCAGGCACTGCAAGGTGGTCAGAATTGCTCAGTCTCGGATGACCGATTGGCCAAAGCTCTGACCTTGGTGTTGGTGTGATATCCATCATAATGATGAGGGCCGTTTGCCCGCCCCATCGAAAGGAAGCGCAGATAAATTGGATCATGCTGTTGTGGCCGTCCATCGTATCTGTCTTGATCGTGCTGTCCGCCTTTGCGTGGCGTGACACGCTCAAGACCGAACGGCCTGTACGACCGCATATCGACGACATCCCGTTTCGGCCTAGTCACCATCGTCACGCCGACGACGATCATCAGCGTTGACGGCTGGGCCATCACGGTGGTCGAGGTCATCATTACAGATGGGGCCGAGGCCATTATTATGAATGGGGCCGTCATCATTGTTGGACTTCGCTTGGGCATCATCTGAAAAGAAGCCGTCTACGGGTGGCTTTTCTTTGTCGCGGCTTGCGGCCATGTCAGTTCTTGTCACATCGCGTCATTTCGCTGTGCTGAGAATTTGGTCGCTATCAGGGCATAACGGACTCTGGCGAGCGGACCGCCATGCAGTCCAGCACTGGCCCACGATTTTTCGGCGGATTCCTAGTCGCTTGGTCTCTGCTTCGAATGCTCGCGATAGACCTGCACACCGCTGCGGCAAACGACGTGAGCGCTTGGCTTGCGAGCAACAGTTTCTTCGAATGCGCGGATCGCTTCATCTAGCGCGATCACTTCGACAACGTGTCCCTTGCGGTCGTACGTCTCAACTACGGAATCGCGGTTGGTCGAATTCCGATTTCGGTTGCGGCGTCGTTGGTACGTCGAAGGTCACGCGCACGTCGCGAGAGCCGCATTGGGGACACTTGCAGCCGTCCGCCAAGCTCTTCCAGCGGAAACGCGCGCCCGCGCGTCCAAACCAGCGCGCGCATGTTCAAGCGCTCGCGAGCTTTGCAGCCGTTGCCGCCCATGTCCGAATTGGCTCCGGGAACGGAAATCGCCAACAACCCGAATTGAGTCCGAAAAGGGCCCCAACAGCGGAAGTCAGCCGTCCACACATGGCCCTTAGCTGATGCAGTGCGTCATCGCCGCTGCTTCCGCTCAATGCTGCAGCCGCAATCGCGGCGTTGCTCGAATATGCAGCACGTGGGCCGGCCAAAGCCAAGTGAAGGCGGTGGGGTGAGGGAGGCTCCTCCACACGTCAGCTATGATATGTTGTGCCTTTCTTCATCGCAGGAGATAGACTGACGTGTCCGACACTCAGAAACTGACGCCTGCACTCTCGACGCCTGAGCGCGACCTGCTGAGGCGAGAAATATATAAAGGACTGGCGGACAGAGCGGCTGGCCGCGTCAAAGACCTCGATGTTGACGTCATCCTTGCTAAAGGAAAGGAGCTATTGCAGAAGCGCTCAATCTCCAATGTAAGGCAATTCGGAGTTGATGGTCGAAAGACGCTCTTCTTGCTGCTTCTCCTTTTTGCGATCCCCGCGGACGACTGCTCCGCGCAGACACCGCCGCCGCCAGTCGACGAACATGCGTTCGAGCGCGTGCCGCCGACGGTCGTGAAGAGATTGGCGACCCGCTTTTCGCTAGGCGCATTCGCCGGCCGCTTCGAGGAGACGCTGCTCGGCGCGGTCCGCGAAGCCGTGGGCGAAGGGACCATCCAACACCAGGGCGACGCTGGAGATAGCATCTATTGGCTGTGTTATAGGCGCGCGCAGCATCGATTATGGGTCGTGTCCAGCGGAGAGATGGGCGGCCCGGACCATCTCGTCACAGAAATCGTTGAAGAGCTCACCGAGAAAGACACCGAGACCTCGACCGATTGCGCCATCATCCCGGAAAAGTTCGCGCCCCTCGTCTTCGACGGCAAGCTGCATTTAGGTATGTCGCGTTTGGAGGTAGTCACGGCGCTGGGACCGCCGTCGAAGTCGGAAGCTGCTCAGATGGTGTATTCTCACGACGGAAAGCTCGCAGACGGTTTCGATGAGACCGCATGGCTCATTCTCCGATTTCGTGAGGAAAAGCTCGTGTCCATGCGCGGCGGCAAGACCACGACGAATTGAAGTGGCTGCTAGCAGCGTTCAAGCTTCACAGCGTGATGCGAGCGAGTCACGCTCGCTCACAAAAGCCACTCGCTTGCGCCGTCCGCTTTGGGTGTGCGCCGTGCAAAGGCGGCGCTTTCCAGTGGGTGCAAGCCCCACCCGGCGATCGCTCCAGCCGGAAGCAATCGGAGCAGTCATGGAGGAAACGAAGTGGCTGAAGCCTTCGATTAGCGTGTCACGAATTGGTGACGGCGCGAGTGTGCAGGCCGCAACGCGAGTGAACGCTGAGCAAGCCTCGAAAAGGACAATGCGCAGGTCGACCCGACAACCCTTTCGGGGAAGACTGATACGTCTGGATGAAATGAGCGAAGCGATACGTTCAGACGCTGCGCCGGGGTAGTGGCGGCGGCATGTACACAAGGAAAGCGTACGCAACACGGGAAGCCCCATGGCGCGGTCAGCGATGATCAACCGGACGCCCGCGAGGGACAGGTCGGGCGCCCTGGGGTGGCGGAGAGGTTCGTATTACCGCTGAAGCCGGGCAACTCCGGTGGAGGGAAGGGACCTCAGTTCAAGACAGACGCAACAAGTGGTGAGGGATTTGGAGATTGGGCAACCTATCAACTCCGAAAACTGTTCAGAAACTGCAGAAGGCGTTGCACGCGAAAGCGAAGGCAGAAGCCGGCTATCGCTTCTACGCGCTGTACGACAAGATCAGCCGCGAGGACGTTCTGGCTCATGCGTTTGCCCAGTGCCGCTCCAACAAGGGCGCACCGGGAATAGATGGGCAGAACTTCGCGGATATTGAGACGTATGGCGTCGAGCGGTGGCTTGGCGAACTGGCGCTTGCGCTCCGGCAGGAGAGCTACCAACCGGATCCCATCAGAAGAGTGTTCATCCCGAAGGCCAACGGCAAGCTCAGGCCGCTGGGCATCTCGACCGTGCGGGATCGGGTCTGCATGACAGCAACAATGCTGGTGCTGGAACCGATCTTTGAAGCCGATCTTCCACCCGAACAGTACGCGTACCGTCCAGGGCGGAATGCCCAACAGGCGGTAGTCAAGGTGGAAGGGCTGCTGTTCCGTGGCCACCCGGAAGTCGTTGACGCCGACCTCGCGGACTACTTCGGAAGCATCCCCCATGCCGAGCTATTACAGTCGGTAGCGCGCCGGATCGTTGATCGGCGCGTGCTGCATCTGATCAAGATGTGGCTGGAATGCTCCGTGGAAGAAACCGATGATCGAGGAAGGAAGACACGCACGACCGAAGCCGGGGACAACCGGCGCGGCATTCCGCAAGGGTCACCCATCTCACCGCTGCTGGCGAATATATACATGCGCCGGTTTGTGCTGGGATGGAAGAAGCTCGGACTGGAGCAACGCCTCGGCAGTCGTATCGTGACCTACGCCGACGATCTCGTGATCCTGTGCAAGAAGGGCAACGCCTATGAGGCACTGCAGCAACTGCGCACGATCATGAGCAAGCTGAAGCTCACGGTCAACGAGGAGAAGACACGCATCTGCAAGGTCCCGGAAGGAGAGTTCGACTTCCTGGGCTACACGTTCGGACGAATGCATTCCGCGAGAACCGGCCAGGCGCGCCTGGGTTACCGGCCATCGAAGAAAAGCATCAAGCGCATGGTTGAGCAAATCCATGCACTGACGGACCGAACGGGAACATGGCAAGAAACCACAAAGCTGGTGGGCAGGGTGAACCGCACGCTGCGCGGATGGGCGAACTACTTCCAAGTAGGCACCGTCAGCAAAGCGTATCGGGCACTCGACAGCTACACAGCGATGCGGGTGCGCCGGTGGTTGCAGGTCAAGCACAAAACCAGGCGTCGCAAGGGCGGGACCTATCCACTCCCGCATCTTTACGGGCACTTTGGGCTCGTACGCTTGAGCCGGCTTGGGCACGACGTGCCGTGGGTGAAGGCGTGAAGTTTTGTCCGAGAGCCGGATGCGGGAAATCTGCCTGTCCGGTTCGATGAGCGGGGTGTGAAAACGGGGCCATGGTCGAACCAGTAAGGCACCGCCGAACGAAAGGGGCGGCAACAGATATGTTCGAACCTAAAGCTACCGCGTCACACCTCGACTCTACTCAATCGCGTCGTCTGGAAGAGTTGCTGGTCACTTCCGGTGCACCCTAACACCGGACATAGCGTTGCACCGCATAAACTGACGCAAAGTGCCAACAAGAGATGCGATTGGTAAGGTAGCAGCTTCGTCGAAGAGCCGCCTGGGCCTCCTGACCGGCTGACCTCCTCTTGTCGAGTCGCTACCATGGCGGGGCTTCAAGGTATGTCTCAATCAGGAGACCCCGTGTAGTGATTGGCGAGCTCGCAAGTTGGCCAGTACTGAAGGTGTTGCGCGCCGTCCTTCTCGAGAAAGGGAGTATTGCACACGAGACACCTCGGCTGCCGCTGCGGTCGCTCTGAATGGTGCGAGACGACGTAGAACGTCCTGCAATCCACCTTTGGACACTTGAAACTTGAGTAAGTCGCCGTCGTCATAATGCATCGAGAATAGGAACCCGTCGCAAAATTTCCCCTAACAGCAATCGTCGTCTTTGCGCAATCGATCAGTAGCGAAATACCTGACGAGCCCGATCGATGCTGCCTGGCGACGCGGCGTCCAGAATCGACCATTTAGTAAGTGCACCAGCCGCATATTGCTCCCGCAGCGGAGCAACAACGGTGCAGCTCACATTCTTGCCAGCGCAAGCAGTCAGGTCCATCAGTCAGTTCGGATTGCTGATGTACTGGGCGCGTCTCGCTAACGGTCGGCCATTTCCCAAACTCGATCACTTTCAGGCCCCGGCTCGATTGCACGATCCGAAGCAGTTGATCTTCTGGAACGTCGAAGACAGCAAGGACGGCCGTGTGTTCACAGCGCTTGGACAGGGCACCTACGTCACTCAAGGTTTCAACGCGGTTCTCAGCGGAAGGACAATGGAGTTTGTCGTTCCAACGACCATGCGCGAGTTCGCACTGGAGACGGCCAACCAATGTGCCAGCACAGGCTGTCCAGTCTATTCGGTCATTGCCACCTTCAACGCTGATGGCACGCGCGTCGACTGCGAGCGCCTTCTCCTGCCATTCGGCTGCTCTGGACGTGTCGATCAACTTCTCGCATCTCTTCAACTGATCAGCATGGATGGGCAATTTGCGAGGGCCTCGATCATCAAGACCTTCGAGATGCACTCGGAGGTCTTGCTTTCCGGCGTCGTCAAGATGGAGCACAAACTCGTTTCAGAAGCGGTGCTGCTCGACTGAAGGCAGTATCTTGTTGCGACTAGCCGGTGGCCAAAACACTGGGGCGGCTCTAATCGTGTGGTTATCGAAGCGGCCTGCAGGTTTCATTAGCAATGCAGCACGCTACCCGCGCGGGAAGGCCCGCTCAGAACCGTGGGGTAGAAGGGGATAGTTTGTCCGGGGTCAAGGCCGTAGCGCTCCCCCGCTACCAAGTCCGGCGCTGCGTTTCACTCAAATGTGACGTCTATCTACACTAGTTGTAGTATCGCGTCAAGCCAAAAATTGCAGCAAGTGCAATTGAGGTCGAGGTGCGGTCTTGTGTCTCAAAGGAGGGTTGAGGGGTGATGCGGCTCAGTTGAAGCGAAATCCAGAGATCAGTGTCTTCATCACCTGCTCGCTGTAAACCTTCTTGCCCGGTTCGTCCGACGCGCCCGCGACCACCATCAGCGGCAGGAGATGCTCCGCTTCAGGATGACTGAGGCGTGCGCCCGGCGCGTCATCCCAAACCTTGAGCTTTTCGGCGCGATTGTCGGCTCCGCTCTCCACCGCTTCGGTGAGCCAGCCGTCAAAGCTTTCGGACACCGGCGTGAAGCGCGGATCGCGGTAGCCGCGCATGTTGTGGAAGCTCATGCCAGAGCCGACGATCAACACGCCTTCCTGCCGCAGCGGTGCGAGCGCGTGTCCTGCGGCAAGATGTTGCGTGGGATCGAGCCGATGATCGAGCGACATCTCGACCACCGGAATCGAAGCTTCCGGGAAGGCCACCTTGAGCGGCACGAACACGCCGTGGTCGAGACCGCGCTCGGCATCCGCGCCGGTCTTGAAACCCGCATTTGTCAAAAGCGTCGATGCGGCTTGCGCCAGCGCGGGATCGCCGGGCGCGTCGTAGCGCAGCTGGTAGGTGTGCGGCGGAAAGCCGTAATAGTCGAACAGCAGTGACGGTTTTGCCGCGGTGGTGAACGCAAAACCCTCGGTCTCCCAATGGCCCGACACGATCAGGATCGCCTTGGGCGGCTCGGGCAGCTGCGACGGGATCGAGCGCAGGAATGCGGCCATGCCGGTCCAGGTTCCGTTGGGATCGTCCATGAAGAAGCAGGGACCGCCGCCGTGCGGAATGAAGTAGGTCGGCTGACGAAGGCTCATGATGGATTTCTCTATTCAGGCGCGCGAAGCGCGATGATCTGTTGCCGAATATTCCCAGCCTGCCCTGATATTGTCAAAGAACCAGCCGTCATGGCCGATCGCCGATATCATCGCTGCGATGCGCTCAAGGTCGGGCTCGACGCCTCCTCGATTGGAGGCCAACATCAACAGCCCTGACTTGCTCGATACAAAGAGACTTCCCATGCCGCTAAAACCCGAGACCCGTGAGAAGCTGAAATCGATCTCCACCGCAACCATCACAACCGCGCTGTTCAAGCGCGGCTTGCGCAACCAGATGATTCAGGACGTGGTGCCGCTCGATCCGAACAAGCCGACCATGGTCGGCGAGGCTTTTACGCTGCGCTACATTCCGGCGCGCGAGGATTTGAATCCAATCACGGTGTTCCAGGATCGCGAGCATCCGCAGCGCAAGGGCATCGAGACCTGTCCGCCCGGCGCTGTGTTCGTGATCGATATCGAGGCGCGATCCGCGCGCTGCGTCTGCCGGCGCTATCCTCGCCACGCGGCTGATGAAGCGCGGCGTCGCCGGCCTCGTCACCGACGGCGGCTTTCGCGACGCTGTCGAAATCGCGCGCCTCGACATGCCGTCGTTTCATGTGCGGCCGTCGGCGCCGACCAACCTCACGCGCCACCAGGCCGTCGATACCAATGTGCCGATCGCCTGCGGTGACGCGCCGGTGTTCCCCGGCGACGTTATCGTCGGCGACGCCGACGGCGTCGTCGTCATCCCCGCGCATCTCGCCGACGAGATTGCCAACGAAGGTCTTGAGATGACTGCGTTCGAGGATTTCGTGATGGAGAAGGTTTTGGAGGGCCGCTCGATCCTGGGCCTCTATCCGCCGACAGATCCGCAGACAAATGCGGATTTCGCGGTGTGGCGGAAGGCGAGGGGGCGGTAGGCCGATCGCGATGCAGGTGGGGCCTTCTCAATCGGCCGCCCGCTAGCGGGACCAGGAGTCAAACCCTTTGTTCCGGAGGTCAGGTAAGGCAGTCCAATCCATCCGCGTGAACATCACATCGGTGTGTTTGCCGCCGCGCATCCAGAATTATGTCGACTACCCGACATAAAGGGGGTCTACTGACAGCTATCACCGCCGCCCTATGGCCGTTACCGGTGACCGAGAGACGCGTTGCGCTCCCGCCAGAACTTTTCTTTTGGGGGCTTCCGATGGACAGAGCGATTGCGCAGCTTAACATCGACCACTTTCGCAAATTGCTCGCCAACGAGACCGACGAGGCTAAGCGCGCGACGCTGCAGCGATTGTTGGCAGACGAAGAAGCGAAGCTAAAGGCTGCGAATGCCGCAGCAGAAGAAAGAAAATACAAAACCTAGGGCGACCTCTCGTCCCACCAATGTCGCCAATGGGTCGGACGAACGTCGACAGGATCGTTGGTCCCTGACTTCACCCAGCCGTGGAGCACGCGGCGGCACGAAAATGCCAGCGCGTGCGGACCGTCGTGGTCAATTACGGCAAGCTCCAGATCACGGCCAAACGGCGCGCTTGCGATCGGTGTCCAAGGGCCAGCCATCTTGTAATCGTGCGCCCAATCGATTGTGGCTTTTTGATCCATCGCAATTGTTGGCGGCTCAAGATGTCGCGCAAGAAAGCTGCCCTTCCTGTCCAAACGCGCGCGTTCTCCTCCCCGAAGGCTAGATCGCGTTGCGGCTTCGACAGGTGAAGAGGGCGTCATCTCGTGCGTCGCCCTCTTTATTCTTGCCTTGAGGCAACCAGACGAAGGGGGCGATCCCGTCCGGCGCGCCCTCACGTCTCGCGAATGTAGTTTCCCGCCTCGAAGACGACTGGCGCTACGTTCGGATCGTAGCTGACGCCGATCGGATCGCGTCCCGCTTTTATCGCGTCGAGTTGGTCCTGCAGCAGGCGACGGATCATCACAATGCCACGGTCGCTTTGCGCAAAGTGCTCCTCCGAGTGCACCGTGATCTCGCCCTGGCCGACCTGCGCCTCGTAGTCGCCGGGATGACGCTGGTGCTCCTCCTCCGTCATGTCCCACCAGAACTTGCCGTTGAAGGTCGAGCGCTTGCGGCCGAGATCGCCTTTTTGCTTCGAGCGGCCCGCCACGTAGATGCGGAAGGAGGCATCATCGATCGGCAGCACCCAGCCGATCGATTCGACGCGTGCGAACTGCCCAACGCGGGGGTCCGGCACGACCCGCAGTGTCGGAATTGCAGCTTCGGTGACGCGATAGAATATCTTGCCGTCGTCCCTCGTGCGAGTGGAACGCACCGTGACTCCGCGCGGTGACATCTCGAACGTGACCTGCGGCATCGCCGCCATTGCCATCGTGAACTGGGCCCCGCTGAACGAGGCGTGCAGCACTGGCACGTGGAACGGATCGACCACGTTCTCGTAATGCTGCAGCCAGTTGCAGGGAATGATTTGGGGCCCGCCGCCGCCGAGTGAACTATCGTCGGTTTCGATGAACTCGCCGTCGTCCATGACCTCGAGACATTCATAACGCGGCAGCACCGGTTTCTTTTCCGGCGGCCCCATATAGGCGAAGATCAGGCCGTAGCGCTCCTCGACCAGGATACCAGGGCTGGCGCACCTTGTCGCGGAACAGGCCGCCCTCCGGCTCGCACGGCTGCTCGAGCACGCGGCCCTGCGTATCGAACAGCCAGCCGTGATAGCAGCAGCGGATGCCGCGCTCCTCGACCTTGCCATAATAGAGTGTGGTGCCGCGGTGGCAGCAGCGCGCATGCACGAGGCCGGCCTGGCCCTTGCCGTCGCGGAACAGGATCAAGTCTTCGCCGAGCGCGCGGATCTTGCGCGGCGTGCCGCTGGCATCCGCGGCGAGGCCGACCGGATGCCAGTAGCGCCGCAACAACTCGCCCATCGGCGTGCCGCGGCCGACGGCGACGAGCTCGGATTTGACCTGCGGCGTGCGGAGCTCGTAGGCGGTGCCTTCATCCCGATGCGGCTGCTGCATCACGTTCATCGCGCGCTCCCTGGTAACTTGCTCGTTGTTTCCCAACTGGCATTATTGTTGATAATGTCAACAATCACCCCGCCGCGCAAGTTGCATCTCAATGCCCCGAGCCGCTAGGTTCGGGCGATGAAGAAGGCTCGCCCGAGACCCAGCAGAGCCGGAACTCCGCCGCAGGCACCGTTTGTGCTGTCGCGCCGCGTCATGATGCTGGCCAATTTGCTGCGGCGCGCGGCCACTCTCCGATATCGGCGGCTGCTCGACCTGAAGCCCGGCGAGTGGGGCATCGTCGGGCAGCTCGGCGAGCGCGCGCCGCGCAGCTTGATCGATATCACCGATGCCATGGGGCTCGACAAGGCGCAGATCAGCCGCGGCGTCTCGAGCCTGGTCAGACAAGGCCTGGTGACGCGGAAGACCAACCCCCGCAACAGCCGCGAGGTGCTGATCGCGCTGACGCCGCGTGGCAGGGCGGCCAACGCAATCATTCTTGACGCGGGCGGACGCGCCAACGAGACCTTGCTTGCCCATCTGTCGCCGCGCGAGCGGCGCGAGCTTGCCGTGCTGCTCGACCTGTTCACGCAAAGGGCCCACCGCCTGCTCGGCGAGGAGCAGGCACTTGGCCCGCGACGACGACGCGGACGTGTGACGCGGACCTCTTAAGAGGCCTTGGCGTCCAGTTCCGCCAGCGCATGATCGCGCGCCGACTTGTAGTCGGCCTTGCCGTTCGGCGCCCGAAACATTTTTGTCACCGCGACCAGGCGCTTCGGCGTCTTGTAGCCGGCAAGATGCGCGCGCACGTGATCGCGCAGCGAGATTTCGTCGAACGTGGCGCCGGAGCTGAGCTCGACGACGCCGGTGACCGACTGGCCCCAGCGCTCGTCGGGCACGCCGACCACCAGCGCATCCTCGATATCGGGATGCCGTTTCAAGACTTCCTCGACTTCCTCCGGAAACACCTTTTCGCCCGCGGTGTTGATGCAGCCGCTGCCGCGGCCAATGAGCGTGATAGTGCCGTCGGCCTCCACCGTGCAGAAGTCGCCGGGGATCGAGTAGCGCACGCCGGCGATGGTCTTGAACACGGAGGCGGTCTTCGCCGCGTCCTTGTAGTACCCCTCGGGCAAGGGATCGCCGCGCGCGATCAGACCGACCTCGCCGCTGCCTGCGGCGACTTCGCGCCCCTCGGGCGTGAACACCTTGACGTTGTCGCCAATCTGGAACTTTGCGGTTTCGATGATGCCGGCCGCGGTCATGATCGACAGGCCAAAGCCGACGCCTTCGGACGAGCCGAACGAATCCAGCAGCACCACCTGCGGCATGTGCTTTAGCAGGCCGCGCTTGACTTCGCTGCTCCACATCACGCCCGACGAGACGATGCTGGCGACGCAAGCGACGTCATATTTGCCGCCGGCTTCGTCGAGCGCGCGCAGCATCGGCTTGGCAAAGGCGTCGCCGACGATGACGATCTGCTGCACCCGGTGACGATCGACCGCCGACCACATCTCGACCGCATCGAAATGGGGATTCTCCAGCGTCACCACGGTGCCGCCGGCGGCGAGCGCAGAAATCGCCGTGAGCAAACCGGTGCCGTGCATCAAGGGGCAGGCCGGCATCGAGATGGTGCCGCGGCCGGCGGCTTTGACGATCTCGAGATGCTCATCGAGAGTCTCAGGCACGCGCTCGACCAGCGCCGGATTGAGCAGCGCGCGGCGCAGCGGATCGTGGCGCCACATCACGCCCTTCGGCATGCCGGTGGTGCCGCCGGTATAGATAAAGAAAAGGTCGTCAGGCGAGCGCGCGACGTCGAGCGGCTTGCCGGCGCCTTGCTCGGCGAGCGACTCGTAGGATTCGGCGAATGCGGGCACCGCTGCGCTGCTGCCGTCCTCGACCACCAGCCAGCGCCGCGCCAGCGGCAGCTGGCTGTGAATCTGCGCAACGATCGGCGAAAACTCGCGGCCGAAAATCACGGTCGCGGCGTCGGCGTTCTCGAGGATGTAGCGCACCTCGTCGGCGACGTAGCGGTAGTTGACGTTGACGTGAACCTGGCGGGCTTTGAAGCCGGCGACGAGTCCTTCCATGTAGGCCGGATGATTGCGGGTGTAGAAGGCGAGCTTGTCATCAGGCCGGGCGCCACGGGCGATGAGCGCACGCGCGAGATTGTTGGTGCGGCGGTCGAAATCGCGCCAGTTGACTGATTTGTTGCCGTGAATCAGCGCGGGTTGCTTGGGGTCCACGATGCGGGCGACCGCGTCGAACATGTCGCCATAATTCCAGCCGCGAAACGTCACTGGCGTCTCCTTGTTATTGTTTGTTGCGGCTTGTGCGCCGCTTTGTGGCGGTCGATGGGCTTGCCGATCGGTATGGCGAAACGTAGCATTCGGCCTCGCGACCTTCAACGCGACACAACAAAGAGAGAGGCGCGACCATGAGATTCGGCGTTTTCTACGAGCTTCAGCTGCCGCGGCCGTGGCAACCGGGCGACGAGCAGCGGCTGTTTCACGAAGCCCTCGACCAGGTGGTGCTCGCCGACAGGCTCGGCTTCGACTACGCTTGGGAGGTCGAGCATCATTTCCTCGACGAATACAGCCACTCGTCGGCGCCGGAGGTTTTTTTGGCCGCTGCCGCGGCGCGCACCAAGAAAATTCGCGTCGGTCATGGCATTCGCCAGGTGATCCCGAACTACAATCATCCGGCGCGCACCGCCGAGGGCATTGCAACGCTCGATATCATCGCCAACGGCCGCGTCGATTTCGGCATCGGCGAGGGCGCGACGCGGCTCGAGCTCGGCGGCTTCAAGATTCCGGCCAGGGAGAAGCGCGCGATGTGCCTGGAGGCGGCCGAACAGGTCGCCAACATGATGGTGCTCGAGCCCTATCCCGGCTTCGAGGGCCAGTATCTTTTCGATGCCATGCCGCAACGTGCTGCCGAAGCCGGTGCAGAAGCCGCATCCGCCGATGTGGATCGCGTGCACCAACAGAGACACCATCAAGGTCGCGGCGAAGAATGGGCTCGGCGCGCTGGCCTTCTCGTTCATCGATCCCGAGGAGGCACGAGCCTGGTCAAAAATCTACTACGACATCATCAAGTCTGACGAATGCGTGCCGCTCGGCCACACCGTCAACGCCAATCTCGCCATGGTGTCGAATTTCTCGGTGCACAAGGACCGCGCCGAAGCGATCCGCCGTGGCCACGAGGGCTTTGAGTTCTTCCGCTACGCGCTGAACGCGCTGGTCGCGCACGACACGGTGCCCGGCCGCACCAATCTGTGGGGCGAGTATCTGACGCTGCGCGGCAATCGCACCGAAGAGATCGTCGAGGCGAGCCGGCAGGTCGAAACCTATTCGTCGGGCATCGGCACGCCCGACGACATGAAGAAGCATTTGAAGGGTTTTCAGGAGGCGGGCGTCGACCAGGTCATCTTCATGCAACAGGCCGGGCGCAACAAGCACCAGCACATCTCCGAGTCGCTCGAGCTATTCGCCTCCGACGTGATGGGCGACTTCAAGGCCGAGGTCGCCGCACGCGAGGCGCGCAAGGCGGCCGAACTTGCGCCGTTCATCCAGGCGGCGCTGGCGCGGAAAAAATGGATGAAGCCGCTGGCCGAGGCCGAAGTACCTGTGGTCAAGGCGTCGGTCGCCCGCGCGCAGACCTCGGCCACCTCGCGTCAGCCCGCCGCTTAAGCGTCCGCCGGGGCGCGAGGCATGGCCCGCCGGCTTGATGCACGGCGGGCTTTGTTGAAGTATGCCCCAGCGCCAAGCACAATTTGGGGGCGGTCATTGTTACTCGGGCAACGCATATTGCACCGCGGCGCGGCGCTCGCGAGCCTGTTGATCCTGCTCGCGCCCGCGATCTGGAACAGGTTTCCGCTGCTGCAATATGATACGGGCGGCTATCTGGCGCGCTGGTACGAGGGTGATCTCGTGCCGAGCCGTTCGCCGGTGTTTGGCCTGTTTCTCAACATCCTGACCTATCCGGATTTCTGGCCGGCGGTCGTAATCCAGGCGGCGCTGACGGTGTGGATCCTGATCCTGATGCTGCGTGCGCTGCAATTCGGCGTGCGGCCGCTGATGCTTGTCGGCGTGACCACCGCGCTTGCGCTGCTCACGACATTGCCGTGGCTCACCAGCATGCTGTTGACCGATATTTTTGCCGGGCTCGCCGTGCTTGCCGCGCATCTTCTGATCTTCGCCGAGCGCAGCTTGCGGCGCTGGGAGCGTAACGCGCTGGTCGTGCTGGTTGCGTTTTCGGTCGCGACCCACAACGCGACACTTGCCATTGTGCTGGCTCTGCTTGGCGCAGCAGCGCTTGCGCGCTGGTATTTTGGCATCGGCTCGGTTGCGGGAATTGCCCGCGGGTTCGCCGCGACCGTGCTTGGCGCGGTGCTTGTCGTCGGCAGCAATTATCTCGTCGCGCGGCAACTGGCGTGGACGCCCGGCGGGCTCGCGCTGTCGTTCGGCCGCATGCTGCAGGACGGCATCGTCGATCGTTATCTTGCCGACCATTGTCCCGATCCGCACTTGCGGCTGTGCGCCCATCGCAGCGAGTTGCCGCCGACCGCGGACGAATTTTTCTGGAGCGGCGAGGACAGTTTGTTCGATAACCTCGGCGGCTTTGACGGGCTTGGCGCCGAGATGGACGAGATCGTCGTCGGCAGCCTGCACGACTATCCGCTGCTTCAGCTGCAGACCGCGTTCGTCGCCAGCGTGCGCCAGCTGTTCCGGATCGCGACCGGCGCCGGCGTCGTCAACACCATCTGGCACACCTACTGGGCGATCCAGACGTTTGCGCCGTCCAACGTCCGCGACATGTGGGCCGCGCACCAGCAGCACGATGGCATCGACTTTACTGTCATCAACCAGATCGACGTGCCGGTCGGCTTTGCCTCGATGGCGATTCTTGTGTTCACCATGGTGCTGGGGTGGCGGCGCGGCGCCTTCGCCGACCTCGCTTTGTTGGCGGCGACGATCACCACGGTGTTGCTCGCCAACGCGTGCGTCTGCGGTATCCTGTCGAATCCGCATGATCGTTACGGGGCGCGCTTGATCTGGCTCGGTTCGCTCGTCTCGGCGCTGCTGGCTTGCCGCGTTTGCCTGAAGTGGCGAGCGGAGCGTAATCGCGTGGACGACACTCAAAACGCCGCGCTGGTGACGGAGGCCGTCCCGCCGGGCTGACCGCGCCGGCGGCTGACGTTTTCACACGCTCGGATCGTCGATCAGTTGTTGCGGTCGTGCTAGCGACTCAAGCTGCGGCCGGCTATCGATGATGATCTCGCGACCGCGCACGCGAATGCCGTGCTCGGTGAGGAAGGCGAGGCTGCGCGACAGACTTTCGCGACTGGTCCCGATGTGGGAGGCGAGCGTGCCACGGTCGAATGGAATGACGACTGAGCCGTTCTCGCTGCGCGCCTCGGCCAGGATCCAGTTGGCCAGACGCTCGACCGTCGACCGCGCCATGTAGCCCTTCAGCTTCTTGACTGAACTGCGATAGGCGAGTGCGAGCTCCCTGGCAACCGTGCGGGCAAACGCCACGTCCTGATCGAACACCGCGCGGACCCGCGTCGCCGGGATCAGGAGAATGCGCGACGGCGACAGCGTTCGCGCACGAGTTCAGATAGGTCTGGTCGACGAACACCGCGGCGAGGATGAACGTCGACACCGGCTTGATGAGCGAAATGCCCCATTCGCTGTCGCCTTGCTCGGAGAACAGCTCGATCAGGCCGTCGACGAGCACATGCAGAAAATCGGCTTGCGTCCCTTCGTGAATCAATACGACGCCGGCCGGGAACTGCTGCAGCAGCGCGGCATCGAGCAGGCTCTCGAAATGCCTGGCCTCCATCTCGCGGAACAGCGGGAGGCTTTTCAGCTGGGCGAGTTCGTGGTCGCGCAACGCCGCGCCTCCGTGATTGTGACTTTTGTCAATTTAATTCTCCGCAAAAGCTAACTGCGACAATGTTGCTTATCAATTGTCGATCCGTTGTGCATCGCGATTGATCCAGCGCAAACCGGTCGAACGCGGATTCATCATTTTCGCTGCAGCTCATATTGGCTGGGGTGAAACATCATGAACCGGTCGGTTCCAATTTCCGAGGCGCCAAGTCCCAAATCGTCCGGCAAGGCGCTTTGGCTCTCAACATTGTCCTTCACGATCTGCTTTGCGGTCTGGACGATTTTTTCGATCATCGGCATTCGCATCAAACAGGAGCTTGGCCTCAACGAGACCCAGTTCGGCCTGCTTGGTCGGCATCCCGATCCTGAGCGGTTCCCTCATCCGCCTGATCCTCGGCGTCTGGACCGACCAGTATGGCGGCCGCCGCGTCTACACGGTGGTGATGCTGGCGGCGGCTGTCGCAACCTATTTCCTCACTTGGGCGCACACCTATCCGCAGTTCCTGCTCGCCGCATTCTTCGTCGGCATCGCCGGCGGCTCGTTCGCGGTCGGCGTCGCCTATGTCGCGCGCTTCTATCCGACCGGCAAAGCAGGGCACGGCGCTCGGCATTTTCGGCGCCGGCAATGTCGGCGCTGCGGTGACGAAGTTCGTCGCGCCGTTCGTCCTCGTCGCTTATGGCTGGCAGACCGTCGCGCAAGTGTGGGCGCTCGCGATCGGCGTCATGGGCATCGCCTTCTGGCTGCTCTCCGATGAAGATCCGGTGGTCAAGGCGCGCCGCGCGCGCAATGAGAAGCCAAGCAGCGCGTGGCTCGAGCTCGAGCCGCTGAAGAACGTGCAGGTCTGGCGCTTCGCGCTCTATTACTTCTTCGTGTTCGGCGCCTTCGTCGCACTGTCGCTGTGGCTGCCGCAATACCTGATCAACGTCTACGGCGTCGACATCAAGACTGCCGGCATGACAGCGGCGCTGTTCTCGTTCCCGGCGAGCGTGTTCCGCGCCTATGGCGGCCATCTCTCCGACCGCTATGGCGCGCGGCGGGTGATGTACTGGACGTTCTTCGTCGCGGTGGTCTGCACCTTCGTGCTGTCCTATCCGCCAACCGACTACATCGTCCGCACCACGACCGGCACCGTGAACTTCCACATGGAAATGGGCATGGTGCCGTTTCTCGTCACCGTGTTCGTGCTCGGCTTCTTCATGGCGCTGGGCAAGGCCGCCGTCTACAAGCACATCCCGGTTTACTATCCGAAGAACGTCGGTGCGGTCGGCGGCCTCGTCGGCATGATCGGCGGGCTCGGCGGCTTCGTGCTGCCGATCGCATTCGGCGCGCTGAACGATCTCACCGGCCTGTGGACCAGTTGCTTCATGCTGCTGTTCTTCCTGGTGACCGGCGCATTGATCTGGATGCATGTCGCGATCCGCCAGATGGAGCGCGGTGTCGTCGGCGAGGCGCTCAAGAAGCTGCCCGAACTGCCGGAGATGGAGGAGATCCATGCGCCGGAACACGTCGGTGCGCTGTCGGGTGCGGTGCTGACCGACTGGCGGCCGGAAGACGAGACGTTCTGGAACAACGCAGGGGCGCGCCATCGCCCGGCGCAATCTGTGGATCTCGATCCCCGCGCTGCTCTTGTCGTTTGCGATCTGGCAGGTCTGGTCGGTGGTGGTGGCAAAGCTGCCGGCGGTCGGCTTTACCTACACGACGGACCAGCTGTTCTGGCTCGCAGCGTTGCCGGGAATTTCCGGCGCGGTGCTGCGCATCTTCTATTCGTTCATGGTGCCGATCTTCGGCGGTCGGCTGTGGACCACGGTCGCGACCTGGTCGCTGATGCTGCCGGCCGTCGGCATCGGTTACGCCGTGCAGAACCCGTCGACACCGTACTTCATCTTCCTGATCCTGGCGCTGCTGTGCGGCTTCGGTGGCGGCAACTTCGCCTCCTCGATGTCGAACATCTCGTTCTTCTTCCCGCGTGCGGAGAAGGGCAACGCGCTCGCTCTCAACGCCGGCCTCGGCAATCTCGGCGTCAGCGTCGTGCAGTTCGTGGTCCCGATTGTGATCACGATGGGCGTGTTCGGCTGGCTCGGTGGCGACCCGGCGACCGTCAAGGTTGCCGACCATACGACCCAGCTGTGGGTGCAGAACGCCGGCTTCATTTGGGTACCGTTCATTGCAGCCAGCGCATTTGCGGCGTGGTTCGGCATGAACGACATCGCGTCCGCCAAGGCATCGTTTGCCGATCAGGCCGTGATCTTCCAGCGCCGGCACAACTGGATCATGTGTTGGCTCTACACCGGTACGTTCGGTTCGTTCATCGGCTACTCGGCGGGCTTCCCGCTGCTGGCGAAGACGCAATTTCCAGCGATCGACGCGCTGCCGTTCGTCTTCTTAGGCCCCTTGGTCGGCGCGCTGTCGCGCTCGGCGACCGGCTGGGTCGCCGACAAGTGGGGTGGCGGTCGCGTCACGCTTGGCGTGTTCATGCTGATGATGGTCGGTGTGCTTGGCGTGCTCTACTTCCTCGGCATCAAGGACCAGCCGGGCGCGTTCTGGGGCTTCTTCGCGATGTTCCTTGTCCTGTTCTTCGCAACAGGCGTCGGCAACGCGTCGACCTTCCAGATGATTCCGAACATCATGCGCAAGGAAATGGATCGACTGATGCCGACCGCCGACCTCGCGACGCGGACGCGGCAGGCGGAGAAGGAATCGGCGGCGATCACCGGCTTCACGTCGGCGATCGCGGCGTTCGGCGCATTCTTCATCCCGAAGTCGTACGGCACGTCGATCGATCTGACCGGCGGCGTGCAGGCGGCGCTGTGGGGCTTCTTCATCTTCTACGTCACCTGCGTGGTCATCACCTGGGCCGTCTACACCCGGAAAGGCGCAATGCTCCACGACATCGAGCATGGCGGACCGATCAAACCCGCCGCGCAACCGGCCGAATAGGAATCAAGAGATGAGTCATTTCCTCGACAGGCTGTCGTTCTTCGCGCGCCCCAGGGAACCGTTTGCCGACGGCCACGGCATCACGACCACCGAAGACCGCTCGTGGGAAGACGGCTATCGCAAGCGCTGGCAGCACGACAAGATCGTGCGCTCGACCCACGGCGTGAACTGCACGGGCTCGTGCTCATGGAAGGTCTACGTCAAGGGCGGCATCGTCACCTGGGAGACCCAGCAGACCGATTATCCGCGCACGCGGCCCGATCTGCCGAATCATGAGCCGCGCGGTTGCGCGCGCGGCGCGAGCTACAGCTGGTATCTCTACTCCGGCAACCGCGTGAAATATCCGCTAGTGCGCTCGCGCCTGCTGAAATTGTGGCGCGAGGCTCGCAAGACCATGGCGCCGGTCGCGGCCTGGCGGTCGATCGTCGAAGATCCGAAGAAGCGCGCCTCCTACGTCACCAAGCGCGGGCTTGGCGGCTTTGTCCGCGCCAGCTGGGACGAGGCGTCCGAGCTCGTTGCGTCCGCCAACGCCTACACGGCGAAGACCTACGGCCCGGACCGTGTGTTCGGCTTCTCGCCGATCCCGGCGATGTCGATGGTGAGCTACGCCGCCGGCGCGCGCTATCTCTCGCTGCTCGGCGGCGTCTGCATGTCATTCTACGACTGGTATTGCGATCTGCCGCCGGCCTCGCCGCAGACCTGGGGCGAGCAGACCGACGTGCCGGAATCCGCCGACTGGTACAACTCCGGCTTCCTGATCCTGTGGGGCTCCAACGTTCCGCAGACGCGCACGCCCGACGCACATTTCTACACCGAGGCGCGCTATCGCGGCGCCAAGAGCGTCGTCGTCTGCCCGGATTATTCGGAAGCCTCGAAGTTCGCCGACCTCTGGATCTCGGTGAAGCAGGGCACCGACTCCGCGCTCGCGATGGCGATGGGTCACGTCATCCTCAAGGAATTTTACGTCGACCGTCAGGTCCCTTATTTCATCGACTACGCACGCAGGTATACGGATATGCCACTCCTGGTGCGCCTTGAGAAATCCGGAGGCCGCCTCGTGCCTGAGCGGCTCGTGCGCGCCTCCGATTTCACCGGCAATCTCGACCAGGCCAACAATCCTGAATGGAAGACGATCGCTTTCGATGAGGCGAACGACCGCATCGTTGTGCCGAACGGTTCGGTCGGCTTCCGCTGGGGCGAAACCGGCAAGTGGAATCTCGAAGAGAAGGCGGCCGACGGCAAGGATACCAAGCTGCGGCTGTCGCTTGCCGATCACAATGACGGTTTTGCCGCGGTCGGTTTCCCTTATTTCGGTAACCGCGCCCACGACCATTTCGCCGGCACCGATCATCCCGACGTGCTGACCCGCAATGTGCCGGTGAAGACCCTCAAGCTTGCCGACGGCGAGTGCCAGGTCGCGACCGTCTACGATCTCTTCCTTGCCAACTACGGCATCGATCGCGGTTTTGGTGGCGACTTCGTCGCGAAATCCTTTGAGGACAACATGCCGTACACGCCGGCTTGGGCGGAAAAGATCACCGGCGTTAAGGCGGACCAGACCATCACGGTGGCGCGCGAGTTCGCGCGCAACGCCGAGAAGACCAATGGTCGATCGATGATCATCGTCGGTGCGGCGATGAACCACTGGTACCACATGGACATGAATTACCGCGGCATCATCAACATGCTGGTGATGTGCGGTTGCATCGGCCAGTCCGGTGGCGGCTGGTCGCATTATGTCGGCCAGGAGAAGCTTCGCCCGCAATCGGGCTGGACGCCGCTGGCGTTCGGTCTCGACTGGGGTCGGCCGCCGCGGCAGCAGAACTCGACCTCGGCGTTCTACGCTCACACCGATCAGTGGCGCTACGAGACCTTGAGCGTCAGCGAGCTGCTGTCGCCGACTGCGCCGGAAGGTCCGTGGGCCGGTTCGCTGATCGACTACAACGTGCGTGCCGAACGCATGGGCTGGTTACCGTCGGCGCCGCAACTCGAGGACAATCCGCTTGGCATTGCTGCGAAAGCCGCAGCCGCCGGCAAGGAGCCAAAGGATTTCGTCGCCGGCGCGCTGAAATCAGGCGAGCTGAAACTGTCGTGTAACGATCCCGACAATCCGAAGAACTGGCCACGCAATCTCTTTGTGTGGCGCTCGAACCTGCTCGGCTCGTCGGGCAAGGGCCACGAGTATTTCCTGAAGCACTTACTCGGTACGCAGAACGGCGTGCTCGGCAAGGACCTTGGCGTGACCGGGGGGCAGAAGCCCGAAGATGTCGTGTGGCACGAAGAGGCGCCGGAAGGGAAACTCGATCTGCTTGTGACACTCGACTTCCGGATGTCGACCACCTGCATCTATTCCGACGTCGTGCTGCCGACCGCTACCTGGTACGAGAAGAACGACCTCAACACCTCGGACATGCACCCTTTCATCCATCCGCTCACGGCCGCGGTCGATCCGGTGTGGGAGTCGCGATCGGATTGGGAGATCTACAAGGGTCTCGCGAAAGCGTTCTCGCGCGTCGCGCCCGAAGTGCTCGGCGTCGAGAAGGACGTCGTGCTGACGCCGATCATGCACGACTCGGCCGGCGAGATCGCGCAGGCGCTCGATGTCAAGGACTGGCAGCGCGGCGAGGTCGAGCCGATCCCCGGCAAGACCATGCCGGCGGTGACGGTGGTCGAGCGCGACTATCCGAACCTCTACAAGCGCTTCACCTCACTTGGGCCGTTGATGAGTAAGCTCGGTAACGGCGGCAAGGGCATGTCCTGGAATACCGAGCACGAGGTCGAGCTGCTGAAGCATCTCAATGGCGTCGTGATCGAAGAAGGGCCGAGCAAGGGCCTCGCACGCATCGAGACCGACATCGACGCAACCGAGGTCATCTTGTCGCTGGCGCCGGAGACCAATGGCGAAGTCGCGGTGAAAGCCTGGGAGTCGCTCACAAAATTCACCGGCCGTGAACATGCGCACCTTGCCTTGCCGAAGGAGGACGAAAAAATCCGCTTCCGCGACGTCGTCGCGCAGCCGCGAAAGATCATCTCGTCGCCGATCTGGTCGGGACTGGAGTCGGAGAAGGTTTGCTACAACGCCTGCTACACCAACGTGCACGAGTTGATCCCATGGCGGACGCTGAGTGGCCGCCAGCAGCTCTACCAGGATCACCTCTGGATGCGCGCCTTCGGTGAGGGCTTCTGCGTCTACCGCCCGCCGATCGACACCAAGACCGTGAAGCCGGTGATCGAACTCCAAGCCGAACGGCGAGAAGCAGGTGGTGCTGAACTTCATCACCCCGCACCAGAAGTGGGGCATTCACTCGACCTATACCGACAATCTTCTGATGCTGACGCTGTCGCGCGGCGGGCCGATTGTCTGGATGAGCGAGCACGACGCCGCCAGGGCAGGGATTGTCGATAACGACTGGATCGAGGCCTACAACTCGAACGGCGCGCTGGTCGCGCGCGCGGTCGTCTCCCAGCGCGTCAAGGACGGCATGTGCATGATGTACCATGCGCAGGAGAAGATCGTGAACGTGCCGGGCTCCAACATCACTGGCAAGCGCGGCGGCATCCACAACTCGGTGACCCGCGCGGTGCTGAAGCCGACCCACATGATCGGCGGCTACGCCCAGCAATCCTACGGCTTCAACTATTACGGCACGGTTGGTTCGAACCGTGACGAATTCGTCATCGTCCGCAAACTCGGCAAGGTCGACTGGCTCGACAAGCCTGCGGCCGACCAACCTGACATGCCGGCCGCCGCGCCGAAAATGGAGGCCGCAGAATGAAGATCCGTGCGCAAATCGCGATGGTGCTGAACCTCGACAAGTGCATTGGGTGTCACACCTGCAGCGTCACCTGCAAGAACGTGTGGACCAGCCGCGAAGGCATGGAATACGCCTGGTTCAACAACGTCGAGACCAAGCCCGGCATCGGCTATCCGAAGGACTGGGAGAACCAGACGCGCTGGAAGGGCGGCTGGAAGCGCAAGCGCAACGGCAAGATCGAGCCGCGGATCGGCGCCAAGTGGCGCGTGCTGGCGAACATCTTCGCCAATCCCGACCTGCCCGAGATCGACGACTACTACGAGCCCTTCACCTTCGACTACGAGCACCTGCAGAAGGCGCCGGAAATGCAGGCGTTCCCGACCGCGCGGCCGCGCTCGCTGGTGTCGGGCGAACGCATGGAAAAGATCGAGTGGGGGCCGAACTGGGAGGAAATTCTCGGCGGCGAATTCGCCAAGCGCTCGCAGGACTACAATTTCGAGGGCGTGCAGAAAGAGATTTACGGCCAGTTCGAAAACACCTTCATGATGTACCTGCCGCGGCTGTGCGAGCACTGCCTCAATCCCGCGTGTGTGGCGGCCTGTCCATCGGGCGCGATCTACAAGCGCGAGGAAGACGGTATCGTCCTGATCGACCAGGACAAGTGCCGCGGCTGGCGGATGTGCGTGTCCGGCTGCCCGTACAAGAAAATCTATTACAACTGGTCATCGGGCAAATCCGAGAAGTGCATCTTCTGCTATCCGCGCATCGAGGCCGGTCAGCCGACGGTGTGCTCGGAGACCTGCGTCGGCCGCATCCGCTATCTCGGTGTCGTGCTCTATGATGCCGACCGCATCGCGGAGGCCGCAAGCAAGCCCGATGAGCGCGATCTCTATCAGGCGCAGCTCGACGTGTTCCTCAATCCAAACGATCCGTCAGTGATCGCAGAAGCCGAGCGGCAGGGCATCCCGCATGCCTGGCTCGAGGCCGCCAAGTTGTCGCCGATCTGGAAGATGGCGATGGAGTGGAAGGTCGCGTTCCCGCTGCATCCCGAATATCGCACGCTGCCGATGGTCTGGTATGTGCCGCCGCTGTCGCCGATTTCGTCGGCCGCGTCCGCCGGCAAGATCGGCATGGACGGCGAGATGCCCGACGTGAAGTCGCTGCGGATTCCCTTGCGCTATCTCGCCAATCTGTTGACTGCCGGTGACGAGAAGCCGGTCGCACTGGCGCTCGAGCGCATGCTCGCGATGCGCGCCTTTATGCGCGCCAAGACGATTGATGGCGTGGTCGACGCCGCGATCGCCAGGCGCGTCGGCCTCAGGCCGGAACAGATCGACGAGATGTACAAGATCATGGCGCTCGCCAATTACGAGGATCGCTTCGTGATCCCGACCGCGCATCGCGAACTCGGCGCCGACGCCTACGACCTGCGCGGTTCCTGCGGCTTCACGTTCGGCAACGGCTGCTCCGGCGGCGAAAACGAGGTCAACCTGTTCGGCTCGCCGCGCAAGGCCAAAAATCCGATGGAGATGGCGTGATGAAGACGTTCAAGATTCTCTCCGCGCTGCTCTCCTATCCCAGCGAAGAGCTGATCGCCGCCGCACCGGAATTCCGCGCCATTCTGGATGCGGAGAATCTCATCCCGAAGCGGCAACGCGTTGCTCTGGACGCCCTGATCGACGAGATCGCGAAAGGCGAGGTTTATGACCTGCAGGAGCGCTATGGCCTGCTGTTCGACCGCAGCCGGTCGCTGTCACTGCATCTGTTCGAGCACGTCCACGGCGAAAGCCGCGATCGCGGCCAGGCCATGGTTGATCTTCGTGCAATGTATGACCGCGTCGGCCTGGCAATTGCCGCCAACGAGCTGCCCGATTACGTGCCGTTGTTTCTCGAATTCCTGTCGACTCAGCCGGTCGCGAGTGCTTGCGAACTGCTCGGCCAGCCCGCGCATATTCTGGCTGCGATCGGCGGAGCGTCTTGCGAAGCGAGAGTCCGGTTACAAGGCGATCTTCGATGCGCTGGTCGCGATCTCGGCAGAGAAGCCGCAGCGCGAAGTTGTCGCCGAGTTGCTGAAGGCTCCCGATCCCGATCCGATGGATCTCCAGGCGCTCGATGCCGCCTGGGAAGAGGAAGAAGTTCGCTTCGGTCCCGGCACGCAAGGGCAGGGCGCCTGCGGCCACGACAACCTGATCGCAAAGCTTCGCCACGCCAGGCGCTCGGTCACCACCAACTCGGCGGCGGTGTGAGGGACAAGCCATGTTGCAGACACTCAATTCCATCGTGTTCGGCTGGTATCCTTATCTCTGCTTCACGGTGTTCCTGTTCGGCAGCCTGTTCCGGTTCGACCGCGAGCAGTACACGTGGCGGACCGGATCGAGCCAGCTGTTGCGTCGCCGGCAGTTGATGTGGGGCTCCAACCTGTTCCATGTCGGCATTCTCTTCATCTTCGCCGGGCATTTCGTCGGCCTGCTGACGCCGATCTGGGTGTTCGACATGCTCGGCGTGTCCCACACCTTCAAGCAGCTGCTGGCAATTGTCGCGGGCGGCGTGGCCGGGCTGATGTGCCTGGTCGGTATCGCCTTGCTGACGCACCGCCGGCTGTTCGATCCACGCATCCGCGTGAACTCATCGTTCGGCGACACCGCGATTCTCCTGATCCTGTTTATCCAGCTGTTGCTGGGGTTGATGACGATCCCGGTCTCGCTCAACCATCTCGACGGCCATGAGATGGTGAAGTTCATGGCCTGGGCCCAGGGCATCGTCACGCTGCAGCCCGGCGTTGCGGCGGAGATTCTCGATGTCCATCCGGTCTTCAAGATGCACCTGGTGCTCGGCATGACGATCTTTCTCGTGTTCCCCTTCACGCGCCTGGTTCACGTCTGGAGCGCGCCAGTCTGGTACCTCGGCCGTCGCGGTTACCAGGTCGTTCGCTCCAACCGCAACGGCGCGCACAGTGCGCGACCGGCGCGGCCGCTGCAGCCCGCGGAGTAAGTCATGGATTGCTCGATCAAGGATGCCTTGCCCAGGCCAAAGATGCTCAGCGTCAACGGTATTGTCGTCGCGCGCGAAGACGTCGCGCGCGAGGTGCAGAACCATCCCGCCGACAAGCCGATCGTGGCCTGGCAGGCGGCGGCGCGCGCGCTGATTGTGCGCGAACTGCTGCGGCAGGAGTCTGTGCGGCTCGGCATCGCGGCGGAGCCCGAGAGTGATGCGGAAGGCCGTACCGAGACGGCCGACGAAGCCGCGATGCGCGCGCTGATCGAGCGCGAGGTTGCAACGCCTGAGCCCGATGAGGCCAGCTGCCGCCGTCTCTATGACCAGAACCAGAGCCGCTTTCGCACCGGCGATCTGTTTGAGGCGGCGCACATTCTGATCGCGGCACCGCGCAACGATCTGGCCGCCCGCGATGCGGCGCGCGCGAAGGCAGATGAAATCCTGGCGGCGGTGACGGCGGAGCCGGAGGACTTTGCAGCCTTTGCACGCGAGCGTTCCGATTGCGAAACGTCGGCGCGGGATAGCGGAAGCCTAGGCCAACTGACATCGGGACAAACGGTCGCCGAATTCGAAACGGGCCTTGCGCGCATGAAGGTCGGCGAGATCGCGCTGATCGAAACCCGCTACGGCTTTCATGTCGTGCGGCTCGATCACTACGAGCCCGGAAGACTGTTGCCGTTCGAACTGGTTCGCGAGCGGATCGCGGATTACCTGTCCGAGCGCGTGCGGCGTCGCGCGCTCGCACAATATGTGTCGGTGCTGGCCGGACGCGCCGAGATTTCCGGCACGACCTTTGCGGCGACGGGCTCGCCGCTGGTGCAATAGGGGCAAACGCCATGCAGCTCGGCGAGATCATCCGGATTTTCAGCGAGGACGTCACTGCCAACGAGGCGCTGCTTGCACTCGGCGATATTGCGTTGTTCGCAGAGGTCAAGCACACGGCCGAACGTTTCGACGAAACCACCGGCGAATACGCTGCGGGATCGGTGCGCCGCTTTGCCAATCTCGCCAGCAGCGAAGATTGGCTGGGGCTCATGAACATCATTGAGCGTGCCAGCGATCCGGGCACGGATTGCCTGAACTATATGGTGAAGTGGTCGCTGAAGCAGGACTTAAAGCCGGCCAGGGAGCCGCATGCCGGCTGCACCTGCGGCGGCCAGGGCAGTTGCGCGTGAGCGCGTCCTGCCCCTCCAACGGTTTGGTCCGCGTTGGCATCCTCGTGATCTCCGATCGCGCCAGCCGTGGCGAGTACGAAGACTTGAGCGGGCCTGCGATCAACCAGTTTCTCGATCGGACAATCCAGTCGAACTGGATCGCGATCGCGAAGATTGTTCCCGACGGCGTCGACAGCGTCTCGGCCGCGCTGAGGGAGTTCGCCGATGTCGAGGGCTGCGATCTTGTTCTGACCACGGGCGGTACCGGACCTGCGCCGCGCGATTTGACGCCCGAGGCGACTGCCGCGGTGATGGACCGCGAGCTACCCGGCTTCGGCGAACTGATGCGGCGGGTCAGCCTGACACAGGTACCGACGGCAATTCTGTCGCGGCAGACCGCCGGCACGCGCGGGCGCTGCCTGATCATCAATCTGCCGGGCCGGCCGCAGGCCATCGAGCTTTGCCTGAATGTGGTTTTCCCCGCAGTCCCCTATTGCCTCGACCTGATCGGGGCGCGTCGGCTGGAGGTCAATCCCGATGTTTGCGCCGCGTTTCGACCGGTCGCCTGACGCGCCGCTGCTCGCGGCCGTCATCTATCCGAATGAAGCCTATCCGCAGGCGATGTTCCGGCGCGTCGTCGAGCATTGCCGTTCGCGCGGTCTCACGCTCGCCGGCGTATTGCAGCATCCGGCCTGCGAGGATCCGGCGCATCGCTGCGACGTCGTTCTCGAAGATCTTGCCAGCGGAGCGCGGACCGAGCTGTTCGAGCGGCGCGGCAGTGGTGCGACGGGGTGTCGCCTCGATGTTGCCGCGCTGACCGATGTCACCGCCCGCATCGAGCGCGCGCTGCAACATGATCCCGATCTGCTGGTGCTGAACAAGTTCGGCAAGGTTGAAGCCGAAGGCGGCGGCCTGGTCGATCCGATTGCCGCGGCAATCGATCGCGGCATTCCCGTCATCATTGGCGTGCCCGCACGCAATCTCGCGGCGTGGCGTGCATTTGCCGGCGAGCTTGCGGTCGAGTTCGCTGGCGATTTTGCCGAGATCGCCGACTGGCTGGATCTTGTTTGCCATCAGCGGGCATGGCCCGTATCGCTGCTCAAAGCTTCTTGAAGCTGCTTCAATTCCTGCTTTCGAACTAAAGTTGGTAGATGGCATCGCGGCCATGGCGGTGTTAGACAGCTGGCATGCTAGCCGGCTGAAGCAGGCCGGACAGGATGAGATGGAGCAAGCAATGAAAAACATCGGCCACTTCATTGGGGGCAAGGCCGTCGAGGGCACCTCGGGCCGCACCGCCGACGTCTTCAATCCGGATACCGGCGAGGTCCGTGCCAAGGTGGCGCTGGCGTCGAAGGCCGAGGTTGAGAAGGCGATTGCTAATGCCGAGGCCGCGCAGGTCGAGTGGGCCGCGACGAATCCGCAGCGCCGCGCGCGTGTCATGTTCAAGTTCCTCGAATTGATCGCGAAGGAAACCGACTCGCTTGCGGCCATGCTGTCGTCGGAGCACGGCAAGACCATTCCGGACGCCAAGGGCGACATCCAGCGCGGCGTCGAGGTGGTCGAGTTCGCCTGCGGGATTCCGCAGCTGATGAAGGGCGAGTACACCGAAGGCGCCGGTCCCGCGATCGATCTCTACTCGATCCGCCAGCCGCTCGGCGTCGTCGCCGGCATCACGCCGTTCAATTTCCCGGCCATGATCCCGATGTGGAAATTTGCGCCGGCCATCGCCTGCGGCAATTCCTTCATCCTGAAGCCGTCGGAGCGCGATCCGTCGGTGCCGATGCGGCTTGCGGAGCTGATGTTGGCGGCCGGCCTGCCACCGGGCGTGCTCAACGTCGTCAACGGCGACAAGGAAGCGGTCGATGCGATCCTGATGGATCGCCGAGTCAAGGCAGTCGGCTTCGTTGGCTCGACCGCGATCGCGTCCTATGTCTATGCCACCGGCTGCGCCCACGGCAAACGCGTGCAGTGCTTTGGCGGCGCCAAGAACCACATGATCGTGATGCCGGATGCCGACATGGATCAGGCGGTCGATGCCTTGATCGGTGCCGGCTACGGCTCGGCGGGCGAGCGCTGCATGGCGGTGTCGGTTGCAGTCCCGGTCGGCAAGGCGACTGCCGACAAGCTGATCGAAAAGCTGATCCCGCGCGTTGAAGGCCTGAAGATTGGACTCTCCACCGACACCCAGGCCGACTATGGCCCGATGGTCACGCGCGAGCAGGTCAACCGCGTCAAGAACTATGTCGACGTCGGCTTGAAGGAAGGCGCGAAGCTCCTGGTCGACGGCCGCAATTTCCAGATGCAGGGCTACGAGAACGGCTTCTTCATGGGCGGTTGCCTGTTCGACGACGTGACGCCGAACATGCGCATCTATCGGGAAGAGATTTTTGGCCCGGTGCTGTCGGTCGTTCGCGCCAAGAACTACGACGAGGCGGTGCGGCTGCCGTCGGAGCACGAGTACGGCAACGGCGTTGCGATCTTCACCCGCGACGGCGACGCGGCGCGCGACTTCACCAGCCGCGTCAATGTCGGCATGGTCGGCGTCAACGTGCCGATCCCGGTGCCGCTCGCTTACTACACTTTTGGCGGCTGGAAGCAGTCGGGCTTCGGCGACCTCAACCAGCACGGGCCGGACTCGATCCGCTTCTACACCAAGACCAAGACGGTCACTTCACGCTGGCCGTCGGGCATCAAGGAAGGCGCGGAGTTCTCGATCCCGACGATGCGGTGATCGCGACGTTCACGCATTGATGCGCGTGCGCTCGACCGCCTCAGCGATCGAGCGAGGCGCATGCAGGCGGTGCGCTTCGGTCAGGTGGACGATCTTGCCGGCGGCGATCACGGCGACGACACGCGGGCGCAGCGCTTCGCTGGCGTCGACCAGGATCACATCAGCGCGCTTGCCAGCGCCGAGGCTGCCGCGGTCGTCGAGGCCTGCGGCGATCGCAGGGGCGCCTGACACTAGCGACCATGCCTCGTTGAGCGACGCAATGCGGTCAGCGGCGAGGCGGAACGGCGCCAGGAGCGTCGCCGGGTAATAGTAGTCCGACGCCAGGATCGAGCAGAGGCCCTTCTCGACCATCGCAGCGGCGCTGGTCCAGCCGGTGTGGCTGCCGCCGCGCACCACGTTCGGCGCGCCGAACACGGTGAGGTCGCCGCCGGCGATCGCCTCGCGCGCGGTCGCCTCGTTGGTCGGAAATTCCGAAACCGCGATGCCGAGCGACCGATAGTCGATGCGTTGCAGCGGGCTCTCGTCGTCATGCGAGAGCATGCGCACGCCGGCTGCTCGCGCGGTCGCGGCCAGTCGCTTGATCGAGGGTTGCACCTCGTCGGCGCGGGCGGCGATTCGCTCGACCAGCGCGTCGAATTCCTGATCGCTCAAGCCCGTGCGCACGACCATGCCGCCGCGCTTCTGCGGCCTTGTCGTGTCGATCATCGCCTGCTGCATATGGTCGTTGAAGGCGAGCAGCCCGATCTGCCGCTCGCTGAGCCACTGTTGCAGCGTCGGCTCGGCGTCGAGATTGTAGGTTTCGTGGCGGAGATGCAGCCTTGTGTCGGCCGCGAGTTTTTCGCGAACCGCGGCCAGCGCCTTGACGAAGCGATGCGCATTGTCGGCGCCGCGCAGGCCCGGCTCCCACGACCAGGTCAAACCGTGAAACACCGTGGTGATGCCGTTGGCGATCGCCTGCCGGTCGCTGTCGACAAGCGCAATGTCCATGGCGAAGTCGACGCCGGGGCGCGGCATGATCTGGCGCTCGAAGGCGTCGCCATGGATGTCGACGATTCCCGGAAGCACCAGCAGGCCGCGCGCATCCAGCCGCGGCAGATTGCGCGCCGTGCTCGATGACAGCGCCGCGATCTTGCCGCTCGATACCGTCAGCGCTCCTTCGACGAACACTCCGTCGTGGAGCAATTCGCCGCCCTCGATTGCAATGTCCATCAGACTTCCCCTGCGACCCGCGGCCGTTTCGTCTCGCCGCGCGCCCGCGCCTCATATTTCGCGAGAAAGCTGTCGATGTCGAGCTTGCGGAAGTCCGGCAGCGCTGCGCGCAGCTGCCCGCGATCCCAATTCCACCACGCCAGACTGGCCAGCCGGTCCGCGACGCTTTCCGTGAAGCGCCGTCGGATGATGCGGGCGGGATTGCCGCCGACGATGGTATAGGCCGGCACGTCCTTGGTGACGATGGCGCCGGCCGCGATCACGGCGCCGGTGCCGACATTGCGGCCGGGCAGGATGACCGCGCCGTGGCCGATCCAGACGTCATGGCCGATATGGACGTGATGCTGCCGTCGCCAGTCGAAGAACTCCGCCTCATCCGGCTCGCCGGGAAAATAGGCGCTGGAGCGGTAGGTGAAATGCGATTGCGTCGCTCGCTGCATCGGGTGATTGCCTGGATTGATCCGGGTCATCGCGGCAATCGAGCAGAACTTTCCGATCGTCGTGTAGGTGATTTGGCTGTCGTTGACGACATAGGAGTAATCGCCCATCGTCACCTCGAGCAGGATGGTGCGCGCGCCAACCTCGGTGTAGGCGCCGAGCGAAGAGCCCTTCACCTGTGCCGAGGGGTCGATGGTCGGATCGTTCGACAGGGTCTTTCCGGCCATCGCGGTTGAGCTCCGTGTCTCTATTACTGGGCAGATTATTGGGCAGGGGCCGCTTCATCGAACAGGGATGACGACAGTCCGGTGACAACTCGATGACGATTTTGCTTTTTCGCGTTGTCCCGGCTTCTTTGCAACGCAGCAGGTCCTCTGTCACAAACTTATTATACAGACGCGTTAGCGCTAGCCCGTCACGGACGAGGAAAGCGCGGGTATGCTTGTTGTCGATCAACTAACGCGTCGGTTCGGTGACAAGGCCGCGGTCGATAACGCCTCTTTTGCGATCGCTCCCGGCAGCTTCGTTGGTGTGATCGGCCGTTCCGGCGCCGGCAAATCGACCTTGCTCCGCATGATCAATCGCCTGACCGAGCCGAGCGAAGGCCGGATCCTGTTCGACGGCGTTGACGTGACCGCGCTGCGTGGCCGCGACGTGCAGAAATGGCGCGCGCGCGCCGCCATGATTTTCCAGCAGTTCAACCTGGTCGGTCGGCTCGATGTTCTGACCAACGTCCTGATGGGCCGGCTCGACAAGGTGCCGACCTGGCGGTCGCTGCTGCAGGCTTGGCCAGCGGAGGACAAGGCAATCGCGTTCTCGGCGCTCGAGCAATTCGATATCGCGCCGCTCGCCGCGCAACGGGTCGATCAGCTGTCCGGCGGCCAGCAGCAGCGCGTCGCGATCGCCCGTGCCCTGGTGCAGGAGCCCGACATTATTCTTGCCGACGAGCCGATCGCCTCGCTCGATCCGCGCAACACCAAGATCGTGATGGACGCGCTGCTTCGCATCAACAAGCATTTTGGCATCGCAGTGCTTTGCAATCTTCATTCGCTCGACCTCGCGCGCAGTTACTGCGACCGCCTGATCGGCATGTCGGCGGGCCGCGTCGTATTCGACGGCGCGCCGGCGGAGTTGACCGACCACATCGCACGCGAGCTCTACGATCTCGAAGCCAACGAAGTGATGGGTACTGCGCCCCCGGACGTGCCCGACGGCGCGGTTGCCGAGGGTGTCGGAAGAGTGGCAGCGGCCTGAGCAGCTGTCGGACGTGGCCGGACTTTTTCTCAAACAAAAGGGGGAGTGCGTAATGATTGATCGTCGCCTTTTCATCGTGAGCAGTGCCGTTGTGCTTTTTGCGACGGCAGCTTCAGCCGAAGACTGGAAGGCCAAATATCCAGAACTCACGTTTGCTGTCGTCCCGGCGGAAAACGCATCGGGCGTCAGCGATCGTTATGCTCCATACGTGGCATATCTGTCCAAGGAGCTTGGCGTGCCCGTGAAGCTCCGCATCGCCAATGACTATGCGGCCGTCATCGAGGGACAGCGAGCGGGCAATATCCAGATTGCCTACTATGGCCCGGCGTCTTATTCGACGGCCTACATGACGGGCGTCAAGACCGAGCCCTTCGTCACGACCCGCAACAACGACGGCAGCATCGGTTACTATTCGGTGATCTATGTGAAGGCCGATAGCCCGTACAAGGATATTCACGATCTGAAGGGCAAAACGATCGGCTTTGTCGATCCGAACTCGACGTCAGGCTACAATGCGCCGCGCTTCTACCTTCACAAGGTCGGCATCGACGCCGACGCGTTCTTCAGCAAGTCGATCATTACCGGCAGCCACGAGAACGGCGTCATCGCCCTGGGGAAAGGCACCGTCGACTGCGCTGCCGATTGGTGGAACGCAGATAACAACTCCAATCTCACCCGCATGGTCGCCAAGGGCATGGCGAAGAAGGAAGATTATCGGATCATCTTCAAATCCGGTCTGCTCGCCGGCTCGCCCTACGCGTATCTCTCCGGGCTGCCGGACGATTTGAAGAAGGCGATCAAGCAGGCCTTCCTTGATGCGCCAACAAAGGACAAGGCGGCGTTCGACCGGCTGTCCGACGGCAAGGACAAGGAATTCGTGTCGGTCACGCACAAGGACTATGAAGACACCGTCGAGATGATCCAGTACGTCAACGACATGCGCAAGAAGCGGTCGTGAGTCACGTTGAGTACCAAAGGCTTGGGGAGCGGCGAAAATCCGCTCCCCTCCACTCCGCATGAGGCGTCCATGGCGTCCGGACTCCTTAGCCTGCCGCCGGATCGTTCAGCGCAATTGATCGCGAGCTACAGCGGAGCGATCACGCGCCGCCGCTTCAAAATCTTCGGCGTCGTGATTGCCGTTGCCGCGTTGATGACGGTCGCGGGTCGGGTCGGAGAAGTCGACCCTCTGTATCTCGTCGATCATTTCTCGAATTTTACCAGCTATTTCGGCCGCATCCTGCCGCGGCTGAATGTGGCCACGCTGCGCATGACGTCGCCGACTGGTACTGGAACTTCGGCGGCTGGCTCAAGCTGCTGGTCGATACCCTGATGATCGCCTATCTGGGCACCTTGTTTGGTGCGCTTGGCGCGTTCGCGCTATCGTTCCTGGCCGCGCGCAACACCGCTCCCAACGCCGCCGTGCGTATCGCCGTCAAGCGACTGCTCGAATTCTGCCGCACGGTGCCCAATGTGGTGTTTGCGTTGCTATTTGTGACGGCATTCGGCCTAGGTCCGCTGCCGGGCATCCTCGCGATCGGAATCCATACGCTCGGCGCGCTCGGAAAGTTGTTCACGGAGATCGTCGAGAACATCGACATGAAGCCGGTGGAGGGCGTGCGCAGCGCGGGTGGCAACTTCGTCGAGACCATGCAGTTTGCAGTGGTGCCGCAAGTGCTCTCGGGATTCGCCAGCTACACGTTGCTGCGCTTCGAGGTCAACGTTCGCGAAGGCGCGGTCATCGGTATCGTCGGCGCCGGCGGGATCGGTCAGGACTTGTTCGTCGCGATCCGGAAATTCTACTACACGGATGTCAGCGCGATTCTGCTGATGATCATTGCGACCGTCGCTATCATCGATCTGGTGACCGAGCAGATCAGGCATCGGCTCGCCTATACGGAGATCAGGCCGTGAGCAAGCGAGGCTTGTTCACCGAGTTATCGACGCGGGGCGTGGCCGCGCCGCAGCCGATGGGGCGCGGTGCGCTGCTCGCAGCCGTGGCGCCATTTCTCGGGCCGCTGCTTATTGCGGCGTTTGCGTTATGGTGGCTGGACATCGAGATCAGCGCCGTTGGCGCGGGCCTCGTCGCACTGGCGAAGCTCGTCGCCACGATGTTTCCGCCGAACTCCGGTGGGCATCTCGCGCTGCTCGTCACGGCCATGGAAGAAACACTGGCGATTGCCCTGTTTGGGACGCTGGTGGCCGCGTTGATTGCGTTTCCCGTCGCGCTGATCGCCGCCAGCAACACGGCTCCGAGCCGCGTGCTTCGCTTTGCCGTTCGCAGGTGCCTTGACACCATCCGCGGTATCGACGTTCTGATCTGGGCACTCGTCTTCGTCGGCGTGGTCGGGCTCGGTCCGTTTGCCGGAATTCTGGCAATCGCCGTTTCAGATTCCGGAGGGTTCGGAAAGCTGTTCTCCGAGGCGATCGAAATAGCTGATCAGCGACCGGTCGAGGGTATTCGCGCCGCCGGCGGATCGAAATTGCATGCGATCCGTTTTGCGCTGATTCCCCAGGTGATGCCGGTCATCATCAGCCAGGTGCTCTATTTCTTCGAATCGAACGTGCGATCCGCCACGATTATCGGCATCGTCGGCGCCGGCGGCATCGGCCTGCAACTTGCCGAGCAGATCCGCACCTATGACTTCGACCAGGTCTGCTTCGTGATCATCATGATACTGATCACGGTCGCAGCCATCGACTGGGTTTGCGGCCGCCTGCGCTTTGCCATCATCGGCCGACCGGTGACCGCGACGCGCTAATTCTCCACCACGAACGTCACGCGCTCCGCGGCGAAGCGCGAACGCGTCGTCAGGATCGGCGTGCCGTCGAGATCGACGTCGACGGCCTCGATGATCATGACCGGATTGCCGGGCGCGAGCGCGAGCATCGCAGCGTCAGTGGCGTCGACCAGGCCGGCCGTGAGGCTTGTCGTCTTGCGCTTGTAGTCATTGACGCCATAGTGCGCGAGCAGCCGCGTGATCGATCGCACGCGCTGATAGATTTTGCCAGCATCGGGAAAGCGCGCCGCGGGCAACCACGTGGTGCCGCGGCTGATCGGTGTTCGGTCCGCGAAGCGGCGCGTATCGAGCCTGACCAGTGCTGTTCCCGGCGCGACCTCGAGCCGTCGCGCCAGATCACGATCGGCGGCCTCGACCTTGCTTGCGATCAACTCGGCGCGCGGTTCGCGGCCGCCGGCGCCGACGATCTCCGAAAATCGCGTGCGTGCCCGCAGCGGATAGGGAATCGGGCGCGCCTCGACATAGGTGCCGCTGCCACGCTCGGCGCGTACCAGACCGCGCTCGGCGAGCGTTGCCAGCGCGCGCCGCACGGTATGGCGATTGACCTTGTAGCTCTCGGCGATCTCGGTCTCGGCCGGCAGTTTCTCACCCGACGGGTAAACGCCGGCGGTGATGCCGTGCTCGATCAAATCGGCGACGCGGCGCCACAGCGCCACGCCCGAGGTCGCGTGCTCAGTTTCGGTCATTGCACCATCAAGTCACAAACCGGTCACATCAGTCGATGTCATCAAAAAGTCATTGGCACGGCCTGGCGGAAGTTGTCTATGATCATAGACAACTTGTTTTTGAACCGCAAGCCGCCGGGCGGCCGTGAGTTCAGGGACCAAATCGTGACGCCAGATCAGGACATGCAGGCAAGGCGGCGGGCCGCGATGGCGGTGCTTGTCCATGCCGATAGCACCGAGCTGGCGCGGCGCGTCGCCGCACTGCCGGCGCCGCCGCATCGCTCGGTGCGTGCGCCGGAAAATGGCCTCGTCATGGTGCGCGGCCGCATTGGCGGCGACGGCGCACCCTTCAATCTTGGCGAGGCGACGGTGTCGCGCGCCGCGGTGCGGCTCGATACGCGGCGAGGTTGGCTTCGGCTACGTGCTTGGACGCGACGGCGAGAAAGCGCGGCTGATTGCGCTGTGCGACGCGCTGATCCAGTCGAACAGCTTTCGCGATGCGCTGGAGGCGGACGTGGTAATGCCGCTCCGCGACAGAACTCAGCGCGCAGCGCGAGCGGCAGGCGGCGCAGGCTGCCGCCACGAAGGTCGACTTCTACACGATGGTACGGGGCGAAGGGTGAGGTTGGAGCGTTGAGATAGATTATGGCCCTCATTGAAGAGCTCGGCAGCGGTTTTGCCGACAAGGTGCGTTCGGCGCAGTGGACGTTTCGCGCCGTGATGGATGCGATGGCGCGACCGGGAACGGTCCAGCGCATCGCTGCGTGGCTCGACGCGCCGCCGCCGCTGACGGCCGCGACTGCGGCCATCGCGCTGACGCTGTTCGACCACGACACCACGATCTGGCTCGACGACGCCTTCGCGTCGTCGCCGCATATCGCCAAATGGCTGCGCTTTCACACCAGCGCGCCGATCACGACCGAGCCGCGCTATGCCACCTACGCGCTGATCGGCGATCCCACAGCGTTGCCGGATTTCGCCAACTTCGCGCTTGGCAGCGACGAATATCCCGACCGATCCACCACGCTGATCTTGCAGCTCGAAACCCTGGCAAAGGGGCCGGCCTTGCAGCTGACCGGACCCGGCATCAAGGACAGCGAGATTCTCCGCGTAACTGGCCTGCCGGCCGATCTCGCCGGACGGCTGTCGCAAAACCAAAAGATATTTCCGCGGGGCGTCGATCTCATCCTGGTCGCAGGCGACGGCGTCGCCGCGCTGCCGCGCACCACCCGCATCACGCCAATCGAGGCTTGAGCCATGTATGTCGCAGTCAAGGGTGGTGAACGCGCCATCGAGAACGCTCACCGGCTGCTGGCGCACGAGCGGCGCGGCGACCAGAGCGTGCCGGAGCTGTCGCTTGACCAGATTCCGGAGCAGCTGTCGCTCGGCGTCGATCGGGTGATGGCGGAGGGCTCGCTGTATGATCGCGAGCTCGCGGCGCTCGCGATCAAGCAGGCGCGCGGTGACATGATCGAGGCGATTTTCCTTGCGCGCGCGTTCCGCGCCACGCTGCCGCGGTTCGGCATGACCGAAGCGGTCGATACCGGCGCCATGCAGGTGCAGCGGCGGATTTCCTCGACATTCAAGGACATTCCGGGCGGTCAGGTGCTTGGGACCGACCTTCGACTACACCCACCGGCTGCTCGATCCAACTCTTGCGGCGGGCGGCGTTCCACAAGAGCCCGCGACCGCGCCAGCGCCCGAAGTGCCGATGCCGCGCGTCACCGACATCCTGAAGAGTGACGGCTTGATCGAGCCATCGCCGCAAGAAGAGCAAGACAAGCCAGTCGGCGATCTCACGCGCGAGCCGTTGAGTTTCCCGGCCGACCGCGATCTCCGCCTGCAGAATCTCGCACGCGGCGACGAAGGCTTTCTGCTCGCGCTCGGCTACTCGACCCAGCGCGGCTACGGCCGCACCCATCCGTTCGCCGGTGAAATCCGGTTCGGCGAGGTCGAGGTCGAGTTCTTTGCGGAAGATGCCGGTTTCGCCGTGCCGCTCGGCGCGATCGCGGTGACCGAGTGCCAGATGGTCAACCAGTTCAAGGGCTCGGCCACGGAGCCGCCGTGCTTCACCCGTGGCTATGGGCTCGCCTTCGGCCAGTCCGAGCGCAAGACCATGGCGATGGCGCTGGTTGATCGCGCGCTGCGTGCCCGCGAGCTCGGCGAGGAGCTCGTCGCGCCGGCGCAGGACGAGGAATTCGTGATGTCGCATTCGGACAACGTGCAATCGACGGGCTTCGTCGAGCACCTGAAGCTGCCGCACTATGTCGACTTTCAGTCCGAGCTCGGTTTGTTGCGCAAGCTGCGCGCCGAGTTCGAGCAGGCCGCTGACGAGAGCGACCCATTGCGGGAGGCCGCGGAATGAACGCGCCGGCAGCCGCCTACAACTTTGCCTATCTCGATGAGCAGACCAAGCGGATGATCCGCCGCGCGATCCTGAAAGCGATTGCGATCCCCGGCTATCAGGTGCCGTTCGCAAGCCGCGAGATGCCGATGCCTTACGGCTGGGGTACCGGCGGCGTGCAGGTCACCGCCTCGATCCTCGGCCCCGACGACGTGCTGAAGGTGATCGACCAGGGCTCCGACGACACCACGAACGCGATTTCGATCCGAAAATTCTTCGAGAAGACCGCAGGCGTGAAGACGACGACCGCGACCAAAGACGCGACCGTGATCCAGACCCGGCACCGCATTCCGGAAGAGCCGCTGCACGACAAGCAGGTGCTGGTGTATCAGGTGCCGATTCCGGAACCGCTGCGCTTCCTCGAGCCGCGCGAGACCGAGACGCGGCGCATGCATGCGCTATCGGAATACGGCCTGATGCACGTCAAGCTGTACGAGGACATCGCCCGCTTCGGGCACATCGCGACGTCCTACGCCTATCCGGTCAAGGTCAACGCGCGCTACGTGATGGACCCTTCGCCGACGCCGAAATTCGACAATCCGAAGATGGACAATTGCGAGGCGCTGCAATTGTTCGGCGCCGGCCGCGAGAAGCGCATCTACGCGGTGCCGCCGTACACCAAGGTGGTGTCGCTCGATTTCGAGGACCATCCGTTCTCGCGCTACCGCCACGACGCACCCTGCGCCCTTTGCGGCGCCGACGATTCCTATCTCGACGAGATCGTCACCGACGATCGCGGCGGGCGGATGTTCGTCTGCTCCGACACCGACTATTGCGAAAAGCGCCGCGCTGACGGGCATCATGGCACCGAAAGCGCGATCGGGCCTGGCCTGGAGGCGAAGCATGGCTGAGAACGATAACGACCAGCCGCTGCTGATCGCCGAACAGCTTGGCAAGTCCTACGGCCGCCAGCTCGGCTGCCGCGACGTCTCGTTCAAGCTGTACGAAGGCGAGGTGCTCGCGATTGTCGGCGAGTCCGGCTCGGGCAAGACCACGCTGCTGCAGCTGTTGTCAGCCCAACTGAAACCGAGCGCTGGCCACGTGCTCTATCGCATGCGCGATGGTGTGACCCGCGATCTCGCCTCGCTCGGCGAAGCCGAGCGGCGCTTCCTGTTCCGCACCGACTGGGGCTACGTCCACCAGGATCCGGCGCTGGGCCTGCGCATGGCGGTCTCCGCCGGCGCCAATGTCGGCGAGCGGCTGATGGCGGTTGGATGGAATCACTACGGCCGCATCCGGGATGCGGCGACGTCCTGGCTCGACCGCGTCGAGATCGACACCGCGCGCATCGATGATGCGCCGCGCACCTATTCCGGCGGCATGCGCCAGCGCCTGCAGATCGCGCGCAACCTCGTCACCGAGCCGCGTCTCGTCCTCATGGACGAGCCGACCGGCGGCCTCGATGTCTCCGTGCAGGCGCGCCTGCTCGACCTGATGCGCACGCTGGTCGCCGAACTCCGACTTGCCGCCGTGATCGTGACCCACGATCTTGCGGTGGCGCGTCTGCTCTCGCATCGGGTGATGGTGATGAAGGGCGGCGAGGTGATCGAGACCGGCCTCACCGACCAGGTGCTCGACGATCCACGCGAGCCCTACACCCAGCTGCTCGTCTCCTCGATCCTGCCGGTGTGAGGTTTTGACATGACCGCAACGATGCTCGAACTCAGCCAGGCGGCAAAGACCTTCACCATGTACCTGCAGGGGGGCGTCGTGCTCCCGGTGATTTCAGGCGTATCGTTTGCCGTACGTGCCGGCGAGTGCGTCGTGCTGGCCGGCCCCTCGGGTATCGGTAAATCGTCGATCCTGAAAATGATCTTCGGTAACTACCGCTGCGATACCGGGCGCATCGCGGTCCAGCATCGCGGTTGCGCTGTCGATATTGCCGCTGCAGAGCCGCGCGAGGTGCTCGACATCCGCCGCCACACCATCGGCTATGTCAGCCAGTTCCTGCGCGTCGTGCCGCGGGTGCCGACCATTGATGTGGTTGCCGAGCCGCTGGTCGTGGAGGGGATTCTCGCGCGAGGCTGCGCGAGAACGCGCCAGAGAGATGCTGGCACGGCTCAATATCGGCGAGCGGCTGTGGAGCCTGCCGCCGTCGACCTTCTCCGGCGGCGAGCAGCAGCGCGTCAACATTGCCCGCGGCTTCATCTGCGACCAGCCAATCCTTCTGCTCGACGAGCCGACTGCTTCGCTCGACGCCGCTAACCGCGCCGTCGTCGTCGACCTGATCGGGGAGAAAAAGCGCAGAGGCGTCGCCATGGTCGCGATCGTCCACGACGACGACGTCCGCGGCCTGATCGCCGACCGCATCGTCGATGTCACCACGTTTGCCGCGGCCGCATGATCGAAATGAAAGAGAGCTGATGACTTCATCACCCGAAACCATCTTCGCCAATGCACGTGTCGTGCTCGCCGACGGCGTCATCGAGCGCGGCTGGGTTGCGCTCGCAGGCGGCAAGATCGCCGAGATCGGCGAAGGCAGGGCGCCGGCCGGCAGCGTCGATGTCGAAGGCGATCTCGTGATGCCCGGCCTGGTCGAACTGCACACCGACCACATCGAAGCGCACTATGTGCCGCGGCCGAAGGTCTATTGGGATCCGGTCGCCGCCGTCGTGTCCTATGACGGCCAGCTTGCGACCTGTGGCATCACTACCGTGATGGATTCGCTTCGGGTCTGGCGCGATGAGGCCGAGGGCGACGTCCTTCTAATGGCGAACATCCTGGCCGACGCGATCGGCAAGGCGCGTACGGCAAAACTGCTACGCGCCGATCACTTCCTGCACCTGCGCTGCGAGGTGCCGATGCCGACGGTGGTCGAGGACGCGAGAAGCCTTGTCTCGCGCGACGACATCCGCCTGATGTCGCTGATGGACCATACGCCGGGGCAGCGGCAGTTCCGCGACGAGGACAAGCTGCGCACCTATTACCGTGGCAAGAAGGGCGGCTTGACCGACGCGGAGCTCGACGAGCTGTTCGCCAAGCGCTTCGAATTTCAGCGCAAATATGCCGACAAGAACATGAGTGCGATCATCGCGCTCGCCCGCGAGCACAACGTGCCGCTGGCGAGCCATGACGACACCACGGTCGAGAACGTCGGCGATGCGGTGCGAGAGGGTGTGGCAGTTGCTGAATTTCCGACCACGATGGAAGCCGCACGCGGCTTGCACGAGGCCGGCATCGATATCCTGATGGGCGCGCCCAACGTGGTGCGCGGCGGCTCGCATTCCGGCAACATCGCCGCGATCGATCTTGCCCGCGAGGGCATGCTCGATATCCTGTCGTCGGACTATATCCCTTCGAGCCTGTTGATGGCTGCCCTGCAGCTGCCCGAGCGCGTGCCTGATATCGGCCTTGCCGAAGCGGTGCGCACCGTGACGAAGACTCCAGCAGCGGCCGTCGGACTCGACGACCGCGGCGAAATCGCAGCCGGCAAGCGCGCCGACGTGATCCGTGTCCATGTCAGCGGCGGTGTCCCCGTGGTGCGCTCGGTGTGGCGCGCGGGCCAGCGCGTGGCATGACCGACGCTGCGCCGATCGGCCCGGGACGGCTCGTCCTCGTGGTCGGGCCGAGCGGCGCCGGCAAGGACACATTGATGGGCATCGCGAAGCGGCGCTGCGTCGATGATGCACGTATTACGTTCCCGCGCCGTGTCGTCACCCGGCCATCATCGCAGTTCGAAGACAATCTCGCGATGACGCCAGCAGAGTTTGATGCGGCCGAGGGGCGGGGTGCTTTCGCATTGCACTGGCAAGCGCACGAACACGCCTACGGCGTTCCACGACAGATCGATGACGATATCCGCGCCGGCAAGACCGTCGTGGTCAACGTGTCGCGCACCATCATTGCCGATGCGCGCAAGCGTTATCGCAACGTGACGGTCGTCCTGATTACCGCGCCGGCCGACGTTCTGGCCCGGCGCGTCGCGGCGCGCAAGCGCGCCAGCGATACGTCGGTTGAAGAGCGCCTGCAGCGTGCGTCGCTGCCGGAGAGCACGCCTCCCGACATCGTAATCTCGAACGTCGGCGCGGCCGAGGACCACGGCCGCGAATTGGCCGAACTGGTCGCGGGCGAACGCCCTGCTACGAAGCAACCCTCATGACGCCGTTCCCGCGCTACGCCATCTACTATGTCCCGACCGCCAGCGACCCGCTGTATCAGCTTGGTGCACAGGCGCTGGGCTATGACGGTTTTACCGGCAACGACATCGACTTTCCCAGGGAGATCACCCAGCACATTTCCGACTGGTCCGAGGTGACGACTGATCCGCGCAAATACGGCTTTCACGCCACCCTGAAGGCGCCGTTCGCGCTCGCGCCCGGCCGGACCGAAGCGGAGTTGCTCAAAGCCTTTGCCGCATTCGCCGCGCCGGCAACGCCGAAAATCCCGCTGCTGGTGAGCGCGATCTCCAGTTTTATCGCGGTGATCCCGGCCGCCCCGTCGGTCGAATTGGCGGCCCTGGCGCAGACATGCGTCGAAGCCTTCGACGCGTTTCGCGCCCCGCTCACCGACCATGACCGCGCCCGGCGCCGGCCGGACCGGCTGACCGAACGCCAGCTCGCCTACCTCGATCGCTGGGGCTACCCCTATGTGGCTGAGGAGTTTCGCTTTCATATGACCCTGACCGGGTCGTTACCGCGCGAACGGCACGATCAGCTGTTGCCGATTCTTCGCAGGCTTTTTGCCGCGATCACCGTCGCTCCAAGAAAAATCGACCGGATCGCGCTGTTCTATCAGCCTGATACAACTTCGCGCTTTCGGGTCATCGCCCAGCACGAATTGACGGCACGCTAAGACGCACTGTCACACTTGCCGTCGCGGCGTTGGGCCGCGACCCCGCCGTTTGGCATTGCAACGCAAGGCCTTCGTAGTGATCCGGGCGGCTTCCCGCCGGGCGAGCGGCCAAGGCGGCCGGCTTGGAACGCGCCCATCTTAGTCTTAGGTTGGCCCGGATCCTGCTTTGACATAGGACGCCCAACCTGATCCATTTCTGGGCAGGGTCTCCGCAGCAGCGGAGCGTCGAGATCTGTAACGGCATCAGGCAAAGCTCAGGAGCCGACCCATGAAAGAGCAGGACCTTCGAGATCTGATTTCCGACGTGAAGGCAGGACGCCTGTCGCGGCGGGCCTTCGTGCAGCAAATGATCGGTGTCGGTCTGACCGCGCCGATGGCGGGCATGATGCTAAGCCAATCCGGGGTGGCCTGGGCGGCCACCGAGATACCCTACAAGCCGACCAAGGCCGGCGGCGGCGGGGCGCTCAAGCTGCTGTACTGGCAGGCCCCAACGCTGCTGAATCCGCATTTTGCCGTCGGCACCAAGGACCAGGAAGCCTCGCGTGTGTTCTATGAGCCGCTGGCCGGATGGGACAGCGAGGGTAATCTGGTCCCGGTGCTCGCGGCCGAGATCCCGAGCAAGGACAATGATGGGCTGAAGGAAGACGGCCTCTCGGTGGTCTGGAAGCTGAAGCAGGGCGTCAAATGGCATGACGGCACGCCATTCACGGCCGATGACGTGGTCTTTACCTGGGAATATGCGAAGAATCCGGATACCGCAGCTGTCACGATCGCCAGCTACAAGGACATCAAGGTCGAAAAGATCGACGACTATTCCGTCAAGCTGATGTTCAGCAAGCCGACGCCGTTCTGGGCCGATGCCTTCGTCGGCTCGAACGGCATGATCATCCCAAAGCACCTATTTGCGGACTACGCCGGAAGCAAGTCGCGCGAAGCGCCAACCAACCTCAAGCCCGTTGGCACCGGAGCTTACCTGTTCGTCGACTTCAAGCCCGGCGATACGGTGCTGGGCAAGCTCAATCCCAACTATCACGTCCCCAATCGGCCGTATTTCGATACACTCGAGATCAAGGGTGGTGGCGATGCGGTTTCGGCCGCGCGCGCAGTGCTGCAGACCGGCGAATACGACTATGCGTGGAACATGCAGGTCGAGGACGAAATCCTGCTGAAGCTTGAAGCCGGCGGCAAACGGCAAGGTGAACATCCAGCCGACCGGCAACGTCGAATTCATGATGCTCAACGTCGACCGATCCCGTCGGTCGAGGTCGACGGCGAGCGCGCCAGCATCAAGACCAAGCATCCGCTGTTCTCGCGACCCTGCCGTGCGCCAGGCAATCAACCTGTTGATCGATCGGACCTCGGTCGAGAAATTCATCTACGGCCGCACCGCCGTGGCGACGGCCAACTTCCTGAATAACCCGGAACGCTACAGATCGAAGAACACCAAGTTCGAACTCAACATCGAGAAAGCCAACCAGATTCTGGAGGCGGCCGGCTGGAAGAAGGGTTCGGACGGCATCCGCGCCAAGGACGGCAAGCAGCTGAAATTCCAGTACCAGACCTCGATCAACGCGCCGCGCCAGAAGAACCAGGCCATCGTCAAGCAGGCCTGCCAGAAGGCCGGCATCGAGATCGAGCTGAAGTCGGTCGTGGCATCGGTGTTCTTCTCGTCCGATACCGCCAACCCCGACACCTATTCGCATTTCTATTGCGACACGCAGATGTACACGACAACCATGCCGCAGCCGGATCCCCAGCTCTTCATGAACCAGTGGGTGTCATGGGAGATCGCCAACAAGGACAACAAGTGGCAGGGTCGCAACATCTCGCGCTGGCAGAACAAGGAATATGACGATCTCTATCACCAGGCCGAGAAGGAACTCGACGCGGTGAAGCGCGCGGCGATGTTCATCAAGCTGAACGACATGGTCGTCGGCGACAATTACATCCAGCCGATCGTCTATCGGCCAAGGGTCACGGCATTGAAGAGCAATCTGGTCGCGTCATATCAGCGGCTGGGACAATGACCTTTGGCAGCTAGCGAGCTGGTACCGCGAAGCATGAGCTGGCGGGTGATACTCATGTTGCGTAGAGCTTGAATCGGCGCAGTGGCGAGGAGCGATGGGAAACTATCTTCTCAGACGCCTGCTCATCGCTCTCCCCAGCCTGCTTGGCATCAGCCTCATTCTGTTCCTGCTGCTCGCGCTGGCGCCGGGCGATCCCGTTCGGCGAGCTTGCGACCAATCCCAATATTCCGCCGGAGGTACAGGCCGCGCTACGCGCGAAGTTCGGCATGGATGATCCGATCCTCGTCCGCTACTTCCATTGGCTGGTTGCGATGTTGCACGGCGACTGGGGCTTTTCGTTCGCAAGCCGCATCGACGTCGACCAGTTGATCTTGCAGCGCGTGCCGACCACGCTCTACGTTATCGGCACCGCGCAACTGCTCGCGCTCGTCATCGCGCTGCCGATCGGCATCTATGCGGCAATGCGGCCTTATTCGATCTTCGACCAGATCGCCAACGCCTGCGCCTTCATCGGCTTCTCGCTGCCGACCATTCTTCACCGGGCTGCTGTTGATCCTGATCTTCAGCGTCAATCTCGGCTGGCTGCCGTTCGTCTATCGCGCCGACATTGCCGGCACCGGGTGGCACTGGTACTTGGGAGTCATCAAGCAGGCGATCATGCCGGTCGCAGTGCTCGGGCTGTTCCAGGCCGCGTCCTATACGCGCTATGTGCGCTCGGCCGTGCTCGACGTGATCCGGCTCGACTACGTCACCACCGCGCGCTCCAAGGGGCTCGCCGAGCGCAAGGTCATCGTCAAGCATGTCGTCCGCAACGCGTTGATTCCGGTGGTCACGCTGGTCGCACTGCAGATGCCGTCGGTATTCGGCGGCGCCATCGTTACCGAGCAGATCTTTCGCGTCCCCGGCATTGGCTCGCTCCTGATCTCGGCAATTCTCGCCAACGACACGCCCGTCATCATGGCGGTGACCTTCGTGTTCGCCTGCCTCGTCATCCTGTTCAACCTCTTGGCCGATATCATCTATGGCTGGCTTGACCCACGCATCGCCTACCGCTGAGGCGGCGCTGCCGCTCGCGATCCGTCAGCGGCGTGCCTCGCCGCTGCTCGATTCGTGGCGGCGTTTCCGTCGCCATCGCCTCGCCGTCGTCAGCATCGTGATCCTTGTGCTGCTGGCGGCTGCCGTGCTCGCCGGGCCATTTGTCTGGCGCGTGCCGATCAACGAGATCGATTTCACCGCGCGGCTCGCCACGCCCGTCATGGGATCATCCGCTCGGCACCGACGATCTCGGCCAGGACCTGCTGGCGCGCATGATTTACGGCGGCCGGATTTCGCTCGCCGTCGGGTTCGCCGCGATGATGGTCGTCGGTGACGGTCGGCGTCCTGATCGGAGCAGTCTCTGGCATCTCGCGCGGCAGCATCGATGCGGTGCTGATGTGGGTCACCGACCTCTTCCTGTCGCTGCCGCAGCTGCCGTTGCTGCTGCTCGTCACGTATCTGTTCCGCGATTTTCTCAAAGGCATCGTCGGACCGGAGGGCGGCATCTTCATCCTGATCGTGCTTGTGATCGGCGGCTTCCGCTGGATGCCGGTGGCGCGGCTGGTCCGCGCCCAATTCCTGTCGTTGCGCGAAAAGGAATTCGTCGAGGCGGCGCGCGCGCTCGGCGCCTCGACGACGCGCCAGGTGGTGAAGCACATCCTGCCGAATGCGCTCGGCCCGGTGATCGTTGCCGGCACCATCGATGTCGCGGCCGCGATCATCGCCGAATCGACCCTGTCGTTTCTCGGCCTCGGCTTCCCGCCTGATATCCCGACGTGGGGCCGGCTGTTGTTCGACGCCAAGGACTATCTAGACATTGCGCCGCACTGGGCGCTGTTCTCCGGCGGCGCGATCTTCCTGACCGTGCTCGCCATCAACTTCATCGGCGACGGATTGCGCGACGTGCTCGATCCGCGCAAGGTGATGTGATGGTGACAGTTCCCGAGGTGAAGCCCGCGGCGGCGACGTCGCTGCTCGAGATCCGTGGGCTGAAGCACCCATTTCGCCAGCGACGAAGGCATGGTGCATGCCGTCGACGGCGTCGATCTTGCGATCGGCCGCGGCGAGACGGTTTGCGTGGTCGGCGAATCCGGCTGCGGCAAGACGGTCACCGCGCTCTCGGTGCTGAAGCTGATCGCGATGCCGCCGGGCCGCATCGTCGGCGGACAGATCCTGTGGCAGGGCCGCGATATCGTGCCGCTGCATGCGGACGAGATGAACCGAATTCGCGCCAAAGAGATCGCGCATCATCTTCCAGGAGCCGATGACCTCGCTCAACCCGGTCTACACCGTCGGCGACCAGATCGCCGAGGTGATCCGGCTGCACGAAGGTTTGAGCCGGCGCGCCGCGCTCGATCGCGCGGTCGAGATGCTGGCGCTGGTGCAGATCCCGAATCCGAAACGGCGCGTGCACGACTATCCGCACCAGTTCTCCGGCGGCATGCGGCAGCGGGTGATGATTGCGATGGCGCTGTCGTGCCATCCGAAGCTGCTCATCGCGGACGAGCCGACCACCGCGCTCGACGTGACGATCCAGGCGCAGATCCTCGATCTGCTGCAGGACATGAAGTCGCGGCTCGGCATGTCGATCATGCTGATTACCCACGCCATGGGCGTGGTCGCCGAGGTCGCCCAGCGGGTCGTCGTGATGTATGCCGGCAAGGTGGTGGAGGAGGCGTCCGTTGAGCGACTGTTCGCCAACCCGCGCCATCCCTATACGCAAGGCTTGATCCGCTCGATCCCGCGGCTCGATCTCGCCGCAACACGCAGGACGCGCCTGGAGACCATCGCCGGCGTGCGTGCCAAAGCTGATCAATCCGCCAGTCGGCTGCCGCTTCGCGCCGCGCTGCCGCTTCGCAACGCCCGAATGCGGCCAGGCGCAGCCGCCGCTGCGCGAGATCGAGCCGGGCCATCAAGCGTCGCCTGCATCCACGCCGAACAGACGATCCTGCAATGAGCGAGCCGCTGCTCCGGGTCTGGAATCTGACCAAGGAATTTCCGGTGCAGAGCGGCCTGTTTCGCCGGCAGGCGGCGAGCGTGCACGCGGTCGACGGCGTCGATTTCCATATCGACAGCGGCGAGACGCTCGGGCCTGGTCGGCGAATCCGGTTGCGGCAAGTCGACCACCGGGCGCTGCGTGCTGCGGCTGATCGAGCCGACGTCGGGCAAATCACCTTCGAAGGCCGCAACGTGATGGCGCTCGACGCCGGCGATCTGCGCACGCTGCGCCGCGACATCCAGATCATCTTCCAGGACCCGTACGCCTCGCTCAATCCGCGCATGACGGTCGGCGCCATCATCGGCGAAGCGCTGATCATCCATCAGCTGACCAAGACCAAGCGCGCAGTTCGAGGAGCGCATCGTCGAGCTGCTGGAGACCGTCGGTCTGCAGGCCGATCACATGACCCGGCTGTCCGCACGAGTTCTCCGGCGGCCAGCGCCAGCGCATCGGCATTGCGCGCGCGCTTGCGGTCGAGCCGAAGCTGATCGTCTGCGATGAGCCGGTCTCGGCGCTCGACGTCTCGATCCAGGCCCAGGTCGTCAATCTGCTGGAGGACCTGCAGCAGAAATTCGGGCTCGCCTATCTCTTCATCGCCCACGATCTGTCGGTCGTCGAGCACATCTCGCAGCGCGTCGCGGTGATGTATCTCGGCCGCATCGTCGAGATGGCGCCGGCGCGCGAGCTCTACACCTCGCCAAAGCACCCCTATACCGAAGCGCTGTTGTCCGCGGTGCCGATCCCCGATCCGCAGGTGAAGCGCAAGCGCATCCGCCTTGGCGGCGAAGTGCCGAGCCCGCTCAACCCGCCGTCAGGCTGTCACTTCCACACCCGCTGCCCGATCGCGCAATTCCCGCTGTGCAGCCGCGACACCCCGCCGCTGAAGCAGACGTCAGACGGCCATTGGGTGGCGTGTCATTTGCGGTAGGTTTCGCCGTTTCACACCACCGCATCCCGCTCCGGCACCGCCTCGCCGCGCGAGACGCACAGGATATTGTTCATCATCTGCTGCACCGAGGTTTCGAACACGTCGACCGCGATTGCGGCGAGATGCGGCGTCACGGTGAGGTTGTCGATCGGCTGAAGCAGCGGGCTGTCTGAAGGCAGCGGCTCGTCTCGAACACATCCATCGCGGCCGAATGGATGACGCTGTTGCGCAGCGCCCAGACCAGATCGTCTTCAGCGACCACGCCGCCGCGCGCGACATTGACCAGCACGGCCGTTTTCTTCATGCGCTGCAGGGTCGTCTTGTTGATGAGATTGCGGGTCTCCGGCGTCAGCGGGCAGTTCAGCGACACGACATCGGAGCGTGCCAGCAACTCATCCATGCTTGCATAGGTCGCGCCGAACTCGGCCTCTTCTGCCGGCGTCAGCGGCGTCCGCTTGTTGTAGAGCACGGTGCAGCCGAAACCGCGGATGATGCGCGCCACGCTCTTGCCGATGGCGCCGAAGCCGACGATGCCAAAGGTCTTGCCCGACAGCAGGAAGGTCTGCATCGGCAAGCTGCTCAGGCCGCGCCAGCGGCCTTGCTTCAGCTCGGCGTTGCCAAAGCTGATGCCGCGCAGAGACGCGAGAGCGAGCCCGAGCGTAAATTCCGCGACGGGAATCGCGTTGCTGCCCGTGGTGCGGGCGACCCTGATGCCGCACTGGCGCGCCGCGTCGAGATCGAGATTGTCGACGCCAACGCCCCATTTGTGCAGCAGCTTCAGTTTGCGTGCGGCGCGCAGCACATCGCCGCTCACTGCGACCTGGCCGGCGATCGCGTAATCGGCGTCGGCGATCAGCGCCTTCATGGCTTCGTTGCCGGGCGCGGCGGGGCAGCTGAAGCTCATGCCCGGCGGCACCAGCGCACGAAGCTGCTCGGCGCGCGCTTCAGCCATTACATCGAGGACGACTATCTTTTCACTCATGCTGCCTTTTTTAGCCAGAGAGCCACAAAAGGCAACTCAATCCGTTCAGCGCTCCAGCAAGTCCTCGATCCGGATCGGGAAGCGCCGCACGCGAATACCCGTGGCGTGCCAGACTGCGTTGGCGATGGCGCCAGCGCTGCCGGTGATGCCGATCTCGCCGACGCCCTTGATGCCAAGCGCATTTACATGGGGATCGTGCTCATCGATCGTGATGACCTCGAGCGGCGGCACGTCAGCATTCACCGGGTATGTGGTACTCGGCGAGATTGGCGTTGAGCGTCCGGCCTGAGCGCCGGTCCATGATCGCCTCTTCATGGAGCGCGAACGACAGGCCCCAGATCATCCCGCCATTGAGCTGGCTCTGCACCATTTTTGGATTGATGATGCGCCCGGCCGCAAACGCGCCGACCATCCGCGTTGCACGAATCTGGCCGAGCTCGGGATCGACCTTCACCTCCGCAAACACCGCGCCATGCGCGTGCATGGCGTAGATCGATTGCGCCGCAGGGTCCATCGCGCCCTTGCCGCGGCCTTCGATTTCCTTGAGTCCGGCGCGATTGAGGATGTCGCTGTAACTCTCGCTTCGCTCTTCGTCATCGCGACGATGCAGGCGTCCGCTGCGTGCAATCACCCCGGCGTTGCCGGCGCCGAACAAGCGGCGAGCGCCGGTCGCTGGTCGCAAGATCGATGAGCTTTGCGATCACTGCCCCGCCGGCATCCTGGATCGCTGCGCCGGCTGTGGCGGTGTGGGCCGAACCGCCGGCGATGCCGCCATCCGGCAGGTCCGACGTACCCGCCCTGAACTCGACCTTGTCGAGGTCAAGTGCAAGTCCATCCGCCGCGATCTGCGCGAACGCAGTCCAGGCGCCCTGGCCCATGTCGTGGGTTCCGCTCTCCACGAGACCGGATCCGTCGCTGCGGATCACGGCGCGCGCTTCGGCCATGAACATCAGCGCCGGAAAGATCGCGGTGCCGACGCCCCAGCCGACCAGGAGGCCGTCCTTGTCCCGCATCTTGCGCGGCTCAAGCGGCCGCTTTGACCAGCCGAAACGGTCAGACCCTTGCGCATAGCACTCGCGCAGCGCCTTGGACGAGAACGGCTTGCCGGTGATTGGCTCGACCTCGGCGTAGTTCTTCAGTCGGAACGCCAGCGGGTCCATGCGACAGGCCCACGCCGCCTCGTCGATGACGCTCTCCAGAGCCATCGAGCCCGGCGCTTCGCCGGGCGCGCGCATGAACATCGGCGTGCCGGTATCGATGCGGACGGCCTCGTGCGAGACCGCAATCGCAGGGCTCGCATAGAGCGCGTCGGATGCGTTCGCGGCCGGCTCGTAGAAGTCGTCATAGGTGCTCGTCGCGATCTTGGCGTGATGGGTGATCGCGGTGAGTCGGCCATCGCGATCGGCGCCAATCCGCATGGTCTGGCGGGTCGGCGAGCGATGACCGACCGGTCCATACATCTGATCACGGCGCAACACGAGCTTTACCGGCCGGCCGACCAGTTTTGCTGCCATGATGCCAAGCATCTGCGGGCCCGCTGCTGATCCCTTTGAGCCAAAGCCGCCGCCAAGAAACGGACTGCGGATGTGGATCTTGTCCGGCGCAATGCCGAACAATCCGGCAATTCGCGCGCGGGTCATGACCAACCCTTGCGTTGGCATATCGATCGACAGCTTATCGCCATCAAAGGCCACGACGATTGCGTGCGGCTCCATCGCGTTGTGATATTGCCGCGACGTCTCGTAGGTTGCTTCGATCCGCGTTGCGGCCCCAGCCAGTGCCGCATCAACGTCGCCATGCGTGACATTCGGCGGGTTGCCGACGCCCACGGCCGGCGGCACGTAGCTGTCGCCTGCATCAAGACCGATACGCGCCGGCTCGACCTCGTAGCGCGGCGACAGCAAGGTCGTACCTTCGGTCGCCGCCTCGAGCGTTTCGGCGATGACCACTGCGATCGGCTGGTTCGCATAGCGCACGCGATCGCTCTGCAGGAGGTCGAGCCGGAACATCAGCGGGTTGGTCTTGGCGTCCGGATCGTCCGCAAGCTGCGGTTTGTGCGCCGGGGTCATCACATCGATCACGCCAGGATGGCGCTTCGCTGCGTCCACGTCGAGGAAGCGCACGCGTCCCCGTGCGACACTGCTGGTTGCGATGACCGCGTAGAGCATGCCGGGCAAATGATTGTCGGCAGCAAAGCGCGCTTCACCGCGGACCTTCAGGACGCCGTCGCGCCGGGTTAGTGGCTGGCCGATATTGGAGCCGTGCCGGGTATGAGCGGGAGCTTGGCTGAGGCGGAGCTCAGGCATGTTGAAGCACTCCGGGAACGGGAGAAAATGGCGAAGCGGGAAGGGCGGGAAGACGCTCGGGCATTCCTGCCGCGGCGAGTGACAGCGCGCGGACGATGATCCGCTGTGCGAGTTCGATCTTGAACGCGTTATCGCCGGACGGCTTTGCGTCGGCCAGTGCTGCGGCCGCGACCTCGCCGAAGGCTGCAGCATTCGGTTTGGCGCCGACGAGGAGCTTCTCGGCCTCTCTTGCACGCCACGGCTTCGCCGCAACACCACCGAGCGCGAGCCGTGCATCTCTGATTGTGCCTTGCTCGATCCGCAGCGCGGCGGCCGCGGACACCAGCGCGAATGCGTACGACGTGCGCTCGCGGACCTTTAGATACCGCGAATGGGCGGCAAAACCCTGCGCTTCGGCCGGCAGTCGCACCGCGGTGATCAGGTCGCCAGGCTCGAGCACGCTATCGCGTTCCGGCGCGGAATCGGGCAGCCGGTGCAGCGCTTCCAGCGCAATCTCGCGCCGGCCGTTGCGCCCTTCAATCTCGACCACGGCGTCGAGTGCGACCAGCGGTACGCAGAAATCAGAAGGATGCGTGGCAATGCAGCCGTTGCTCCAGCCAAGGATGGCGTGCAGGCGGTTCTCGCCGCCGCGGGCATCGCAGCCCGAACCAGGCTGGCGTTTGTTGCAGGCGCTCGCGGCATCGTAGAAATAGGCGCACCGCGTGCGCTGCATGAGATTGCCACCGACGGTCGCCGCATTGCGCAGCTGCGCGGAGGCGCCCGACAACAGCGCTTCGGCAACGGCCGGGCAAGTGCGTGCGAAATTCTGGTCGTGAGCAAGATCGGCATTGCGGACCAGCGCGCCGACGCGGACGCCGCCGTCAGGCAGATGCTCGATGCGGTCCATCTCCTTCAAGCGCGTGACATCGACCAGCCGCTCCGGGCGCGCGATGTTGCCCTTCATCAGATCGAGCAGATTGGTGCCGGCCGCGAGATAGGTCGCGCCCGGCGTTGCGGCGGCCGCAATCGCTTCGGCGATCGTCGCGGGCCTGATGTATTCAAAAGTCTTCATGCGGAGCGCCTCTGGTCGGCTGCGGTGATCGTCTTCTGCGCCTCGATGACGGCATCGACGATTCCGGCGTAGGCGCCACAGCGGCAGAGGTTGCCGCTCATGCCTTCACGCACGCGCTCGGGATCGTCGCCGGCCTGGCCTTCGCGGATCAAACCGATCGCGCTCATGATCTGGCCCGGCGTGCAGAATCCGCACTGCAGGGCATCATGGGCGACGAACGCGGCTTGCAAGGGATCGAGGATATCGCCGCGCCCAACGCCCTCGATCGTCAGCACATCGGCGCCGTCGCAGCTTACCGCCAGCGTGAGACAGGAATTGATCCGGCGGCCATCGACCAGCACGGTGCATGCGCCGCATTGTCCACGGTCGCAGCCCTTCTTCGTTCCGGTCAGGTGGAGGCGTTCGCGCAACAGGTCGAGCAGCGTGACGCGCGGGTCATCAAGCTCGATGCCGCGTTGCTCGCCATTGACGGTGAGGGTGATCGCGTGACTCATTTAAGTTGTTCCGATCGGTGCTATGGTCGAATGGAATCGCATGCGCGCCAGCGGCGCCGGCCCGGTCGTGATCGATTGATGGCGCTGCTTTTGGGAGTGCAGATGACTAACCTGTCCCGGCGTGATCACATTTGAATCTGCCGCCGGGATCGAATTTGGTACTCGTACTCACGGGAGTCATTATACGGAGGCATCCTCCGTTTTGCAAGAGGGCGTCGATGGGCGCAACCGTCGAATGAGCGATCAAGCTGTCGTGACCGGGCGAAAGCCGCGCGCCGATGCCGCGCGCAATCGCGAGCGGGTGCTCGAGGCCGCGAAGGCGGTGTTCAGCACGGGCGGGCCGGACGCGAGTCTCGAAGCGGTGGCGAAGCGCGCCAGCGTCGGCATTGGCACGCTGTACCGGCACTTCCCGACGCGTGAAGCTTTATTCGAGGCGGTTTACCGCCGCGAGGTCGAACAGCTCAGCGAGCTCGCCGAGCAACTGAAGAACGAAGCGTCGCCGGTCGAGGCGTTCCGACGCTGGTTGCGGTCCAATGTCGAATTCGTTGCGACCAAGAAGGGCATGGCGGCGGCGCTGGCGCTCGCCGCGCACGGCATGTCCGAGTTGCACGCCTATTCATCCGATCGCCTGGGCAAGGCGATTGGCGCGTTACTGGACCGCGCTGCTGCAGCGGGCGAGATCCGCGCCGACGTGGAACCGGCCGACGTTCTGCGCGCGCTGGTCGGCATGTGTTACATGAACGATCAGCCGGGCTGGCAGGCCAGCGTGAACCGGCTGCTCGATATCTTTGTCGACGGCTTGCGCGTCCAGCCGGCGCCGAAGCGACAGCCCGCATCACGTCGCGGAAAATCGGCGGGAAAGGCCGTGTCTCGCCCGCCGCGGCGGGTCGGTAGTCGACGCTAAAATCGCCGGTGACATTGAGCTAGAACAAATCACGAAGGTTGGTAAGGGCTTAGCTTGCTTGTGCCTCGCGCACAGCAGCGAAAACTCGCCACGCAAAAGGAAGCAACCGATGCCGCGGCAAAGGGACTACACTGGGCCCGCGATCTTCTCATACGGTTTCCGGCCATTCTTCTTCTTCGGCTCGATCTATGCCGCTCTCGCCGTGATGGTGTGGTTGCCGGTGTTCCACGGCCACTTCGAACTGGTGACGGCGTTTGCGCCGCGCGACTGGCATGTCCATGAGATGCTGTTCGGCTATGCGGCGGCTGTTGTCACGGGCTTCCTGCTCACAGCGATCCCGAACTGGACCGGCCGCCTGCCGCTGCAGGGCAGGCGGCTTATGATCCTGTTTGCGACCTGGGTCGCGGGCCGCGTTGCGATTCTCGCGTCCGCTGAGATCGGCTGGGCCGCAGCCATGATCATCGATGCGATGTTCCTCTGTCTCGTCGCCGCCGCCGCGGCACGCGAGATTATCGCCGGCCGCAAATGGAGCAATCTCAAGGTTGTTGCGATCGTCAGTCTGCTGGCGCTTGCAAACATTGCATTTCATCTCGAAGCGCATTTTTCCGGCATCGCCGAGTATTCAAGCCGGGGTGGTATTGCCTTCGTCGTCACTCTGATCATTCTGATCGGCGGCCGGATCGTTCCGAGCTTCACCCGGAACTGGCTTGCGCGGCGTCAGCCTGGTCCGATGCCCGTTCCGTTCAACCGGTTCGACGCAGTCATCGTCGCCATCAGTGTCGCGGCGCTGGTGGTCTGGATCGCCGTGCCGATGGGCAAGCTCACGGCGCTGACGATGATCGTTGCGGGCAGCCTGCAGGTTATCAGGCTCGCGCGCTGGGCCGGCTATCGGACTGGATCCGATCGCCTCGTTCTGATCCTCCACGTCGCCTATGCCTTCGTGCCGGTCGGCTTCCTGCTGTCAGGGCTTGGAGCACTTGACGTGATCCTGCCCAGCGCCGGCATCCACGCCTGGACCGGCGGCGCCATCGGTACCATGACGCTCGCGGTCATGAGCAGGGCCTCGCTCGGCCACACCGGGCGTGCGCTCGCGGCGTCCCTGCCGACACAGTTCATCTATGCCGCCGTTGTCGTTGCGGCGGTTGCGCGGATCTGTGCGGCCGTGCTGCCCGATTACATGATGGCGTTTCTGCCGATTGCAGGATTTGCCTGGGTGATTGCCTTCGCAGGCTTTGCCGTCGTCTACGCGAAGGTGCTGTGCGCGCCACAACGGGCCTGATCCGGAACCTCCAATTCGCGTTGTGCTTATCTTGGCAGCGCGAGACCGCGCACGCCTGTGCGCTAAGCACCAAAGTTCCTGTTAAATCAGCGTGAAAATCGTTATAGGAACCACGAATTCGAGCGCCTGCGGCTGGCGTCGAATCTGCAGTACGCCACCCGGAAAGAGCGGCATCATGACGACTGTGAAAGCGCTTCAGAAGCACGGCCAGGCGGTCTGGCTCGACTTTCTTGCCCGCGGGTTTGTCGCAAAAGGCGAATTGAAAAAGCTGATCGACATCGACGGCGTGCGCGGGGTGACGTCGAATCCGGCGATCTTCGAGAAAGCGATCGGCGGTTCCGACGAATATGACGATTCACTATCGGCGCTGATCAAGCAGGGCGATCGCCCGGTCGCCGACCTGTACGAAGCGCTGGCGGTCGAGGATATCAAGCGCGCGGCGGACGTGCTGCGACCGGTTTATGACGCGCTCGATGGCGCCGACGGCTTCGTCAGTCTGGAGGTCTCGCCCTATCTCGCGCTTGATACGCAGGGCACGATCGCCGAGGCACGAAAACTGTGGCGCGACGTCGACCGCAAGAATCTGATGATCAAGGTGCCCGGCACCCGCGAGGGCTTGCCGGCGATCCGCGAACTCCTCTCCGAAGGCATCAACGTCAATATTACCTTGCTGTTCGCGCAACAGGTCTATGCCGAGGTGCTGGAAGCTTATCTCTCCGGTCTCGAGACCTTTGTTGCGAAGGGCGGCGATCCCGCGTGCGTCGCCAGCGTGGCGAGCTTCTTTGTCAGCCGCATCGATACCGCTGTTGACAAGCAGCTCGACGACAAGATCGCCGCAGCTAACGACACCGATCAGAAAGCGCGGCTCGCCGCGCTGCAAGGCAAGGTCGCGATCGCCAACGCCAAGCTCGCTTATCGGCACTACAAGGGCGTCATTGCTTCGCCGCGCTGGAAGAAGCTCGCCGACAAGGGCGCCCGCGTGCAGCGGCTGCTATGGGCCAGCACGGGCACGAAAAACAAGGCCTATAGCGATGTGCTCTATGTCGAGGAGCTGATCGGCCGCGACACCATCAACACGGTCCCGCCGGCAACGCTCGATGCGTTCCGCGATCACGGCAAGGCGCGCGACAGCCTGGAAGAAGACGTTGCCGGCGCCGAGCACGTGCTCGGCGAGCTCGCGCGCTCCGGCATTTCGCTCGACGCGATCACCGACCAACTCGTCGATGAAGGGCGTGAAGCTCTTCGCCGACGCGTTCGACAAGCTGCTCGCTGCGGTCGCGCAGAAGCGGGCCAAGCTGCTCGGCGCGAAGGTCGACGGCCAGAAGCTGAAGCTAGGTGCGGCGATCGAGAAGGACGTCAGGCAGGCCGAGGAAGAATGGCGCGCGGGCGGCAAAGTGCGTTCGCTCTGGCAGCGCGACGCATCGCTGTGGACCGGCACCGACGAGCACAAATGGCTCGGCTGGCTCGACGCAGTCGCGCGCGAGCAGAAAGCGATCGACCGTTATCAATCGTTTGCCAAATGGGTGAAGGACAAAGGTTTTGTCGACGCCGTTGTGCTCGGCATGGGCGGCTCGAGCCTTGGTCCGGAAGTGCTCGCGGAAACGTTTGGCAAGGTTGCGGGATTTCCGCGGCTGCAGATCCTGGATTCGACTGACCCCGCACAAATCCGGCGGCTCGAGTCGACGCTGAAACTTGATCGGACGCTGTTCATCGTCTCCAGCAAATCCGGCGGCACGACCGAGCCGAACGTGATGATGGAGTATTTTTTCGCACGCGTCGGCGAGGCTACAAGGGCCAATGCCGGGGCGCACTTCGTCGCGGTGACTGATCCCGGCTCAGCCCTTGAGAAGACTGCGAAATCGCGGAATTTCGCGCATGTTTTCTACGGCGAGCCGACGATCGGCGGACGGTATTCGGTGCTGTCGCCGTTCGGCCTGGTGCCGGCCGCTGCGGCGGGCATCAACGTGCCCTCATTCCTCGAGGCGAGTGCGTCGATGGTACGCGCCTGCGGACCCGATGTGCCGCCGGCAGAGAACCCTGGCGTGCAGCTTGGCCTCGCGCTCGGCGTTGCGGCGAAGCACGGCCGCGACAAGGTCACGCTGTCGGCGTCCGCAGGCGTCGCTGATTTCGGCGCGTGGGCCGAGCAGCTGATCGCGAAGTCGACGGGCAAGAACGGCAAGGCGCTGATCCCGCTTGCCGACGAGCCGCTCGGCGCGCCCCAGCTCTATGGTTCTGATCGTGTCTTCGTCGACCTCAAGCTGAACAACGATCCAGCGCGCGACGCGGCGCTCGCGGCGCTCGAGCGAGCCGGCCACCCCGTGGTGCGCATCGATGTCACCGACGCTGCCCATGTGGGGCAAGAATTCTTCCGCTTCGAAATCGCGACTGCGGTCGCGGGCGCTGTCATCGGCATCAATCCGTTCGACCAGCCTGACGTCGAGTCGGCCAAGGTGAAGACGCGCGAGCTGACGGGTGCGTTCGAGACGACCGGGACGCTTCCGGCGGAAGAACCGGTGAGGTCGGCCGGCGCGGTTGCGATTTATACCGATGCAAAGAATTCCGACGCGCTGCGCAAGGCCGGCGCCGACGGTGGGCTGACGACCTGGCTCAAGGCGCACTTAAACCGGCTCAAGAGCGGCGACTATGCCGCGCTGCTGGCCTATCTCGATCGCGATGAGCAGAACATCGCGGCGATACGGGACATGCGCGTCGCGATCCGCGACAAGAAGCACGTCGCAACCTGCGTCGGCTTTGGTCCGCGCTTCCTGCACTCCACCGGTCAGGCCTACAAGGGCGGGCCGAACACTGGCGTGTTCCTGCAGATCACGTCAGACCACAACAACGATCTGCCGGTGCCCGGCCAGAAGGCGACATTCGGCGTATCGAGGCGGCACAGGCGCGGGGCGATTTCGAGGTGCTCACTGAGCGCGGTCGCCGCGCGCTGCGGCTGCACATCAAGGGTGATGTCGGCCAGGGCCTTGCTGCGATCAAACAGGCGGTGAAGCAGGCGCTGAGTTAAGTCGTCATTCCGGGGCGCACGAAGTGCGAGCCCGGAATCCATAACCACCATCGGGAGTATGGATTCGGGGCCTGCGCCTGGCGGCGCATCCCCGGAATGACGGCGGAGTTAGTCTGCGCGCCCCACCTTGTTGTCAGCCAGATACGTCAACCAGTTGCGGAAGATCGTGGTCGCGGCGCCGCGGCGGTCCGTCGTCACTATCGAGCGCTCCAGAATGGCGCGGCATTCGCCGACCATCGCGGCATCCGGCCGTCGCAACGCGCGCAGATGCAGCTCGTCGAGCGCAGCCGATGTCTCGGAGTCGAAATAGCCGGCAGGCGCCGCCGGATAGTTCTCCTGTGCGGCGCTCAGGAAGCGTCCAACATCGCGCAGGTATTCACCCCGCAACGAGAGCGGATCGTATTCGGGGTGGCCCTGAAAGAACACGAACAGGCTCTTGTAGCGCTTGACGAAGATGTCGACGCCGGCGCCGGGCGCGCGCGTCAGCACGCGATAGTTCCTGGCGACAAGATCGTCTTCGGCGAGATCATTGAGGCGGGAGTGAAAGATGCGCAGCGGCCAGCGCAGTCCGTCGGTCAGTGCATCGTCATTTGCCTTGGTGCTCGCAAACACGCCCGAGCATTTCACCGGCAGCCGGCGGCGTGCGATGCCGTCGAGATACAGCACAGCGGCGTGCGCAGCGAGGCACGACCAGATCGTCGAGGTGGTGTTGTTCTTCGCCCAGTCGATGATCTCGGACAGCTCCGGCCAGTACGGCTCCTGCTGCAGCAGCTCGGTCTTCGGCTCGGCACCGGTGACGATCAGGCCGTCGAGCTTCGTCTGCTTCAGCTTGGCGATCTCATGATAAACCGCATCGAGCCGCGCCTTGGTTTCCGCTGAACGCGTCACTGTCGGCAGGGAGAAGAAGTGCAGGCGCACCAGGCGTTCGCCGCCGGCGGCCTGGAACAGTCGGACGTACTGCCGCTCGGTGGCTGCCAGCGCGCTGTCGGGCATGTTGTTGAGCAGGCCGACCTCGAGCGGGACCTTACCCTCGGCAGTGGTCGCAATCGGACCCGGCGCGAGGGGAGCCTCGTCAAAAATCTTGAGCAGGTGACCTTTGTCGAGCACGACCGTCATGGCGGGACCAGTTTACTCAGCGGCCTCGACGTGGCGCGGCACGGCGCGCTCCAGCGCCTGGTCGAGGTCCTCAATGATGTCATCGATGTGTTCGATACCGATCGAGACGCGGATGGTCTCGGGGCGCACGCCGGCCTGCAGCTGCTGCTCGCCCGTCATCTGCCGATGCGTCGTCGACGCCGGATGGCAGGCGAGCGATTTGGCATCGCCAATGTTGACCAGCCGCGTGATCAGTTTTAGCGCGTCGTAGAATGTCTTGCCGGCCTCCATGCCGCCCTTGATACCGAAGGTGAACAGCGCCGAGGCGTGGCCGCCAAAATATTTCTGCACCAGCGGGTAGTACGGGCTGTCCGGGAAGCCGGCATAGTTGACCCAGGCGACGCGCGGATCGTGGCGCAGGAATTCTGCGGCCTTGCGCGCGTTCTCGCAGTGGCGTTCGACGCGGAGCGCCACCGTCTCAATACCCTGCAGCAGCAGGAACGCGTTGAACGGCGACAGCACCGAACCCATCGTGCGCTGATAGACGCTGCGGATGCGCTGGATGTAGGCGGTCGGCCCGAAGTGATCGGTGTAGACCATGCCGTGGTAGGACTCGTCCGGCTCGCTGAAGGTCGGGAAGCGCTGCGCGTGATCCTTCCACGGGAAGCGGCCGGCGTCGACAATGGCGCCGCCGAGCGTGGTGCCATGGCCGCCGAGGAATTTGGTCAGCGAGTGCACGACGACGTCGGCGCCGTACTCGATCGGGCGCAGCAGGATCGGCGTCGCCACGGTGTTGTCGACGACGAGCGGCACACCATGCTTGTGCGCGACCCTGGCAAGCGCCTCGATATCGCAAACATTACCGGCCGGGTTGCCGATGCTCTCGCAGAACACCGCCTTGGTGTCGGCGTCAATCAGTTTTTCGATCGCGTCAGGCCGATCGCTCTCGGCGAAGCGGGCCGTGATGCCCTGCCGCGCGAAGATGTGGCCGAACAGCGTGTAGGTCGTGCCGTAGAGCTGCGGTACCGAGACGATGTTGCCGCCGGTGTCGGCGAGATTGGCGATGGCAAAATGCAGCGCGGCCTGGCCGGTCGCGACCGCGAGCGCGCCCACGCCGCCTTCGAGTTCGGTGATGCGTTTTTCGAGCACCGCGCAGGTCGGATTGCCGATGCGGCTATAACGATAACCTTCGACCTCGAGATTGAACAATGCGGCGCCGTGGTCGGCGCTGTCGAACGCGTAGGCCGCGGTTTGATAGATCGGCACGGCGACCGCCTTGGTCGTCGGATCGGGCTCGTACCCGGCGTGGACTGCGAGCGTCTCACGGCGCATGATCTTACCTCTTGTTGTTTGCGATGGCTGTAGCGCAGCGATCGCAAATATTGTATTGGGTGCCATAGGTAAGGTGGTTATTTCCACTAAAATTGCGGCGAGATCGACGAAATAACCTTAACGAAGTGCAACGAATTGAAGCGGGATTGATTCAATCTGCTTTTGGGTTCTTAACCGTGACCCGCTAGGTTGAAACGCAAAGGGCAACTGCGTCATTCTGCAGTCGCCGAGCCGTAATAATGGACGCTGTGACCACCGATCATCGACCGAGCGCGGGTGCTCCGGCAAGGCCGGTGCGTGCGTCCTCAAACAAGGACTGGCTGCGCGCGATCGAGCTGACGGCATCAATCGATCGCCAGCCGTCGCGGCTGCTCGCCGACGTCGTGCATGGCTGGGCGGACAAGGCCGCCGATCGCGCCGCGCTCCTGTCCGATCGCGAAACGCTGACCTATGGCGCACTGTCGAAGCGCATTAATCAATACGCACGCTGGGCGCTCGCCAATGGCATCGGCAAGGGTGATACCGTTGCGCTGTTGATGCCGAACCGGCCGGAATATCTCGCAATCTGGCTCGGCATCACCAAGGCGGGCGGCGTGGTGGCGCTGCTTAACACGCAACTCACCGGCACGGCGCTGGCGCATTGCATCAAGGTCGCGACCGCAAAGCATCTTATTGTCGCCGCGGAACTTGGAGATGCTGCGAAGGCCGCGGTAACCCATCTCGATCGCATTCCGGAGATCTGGAGCCATGGCGGCGACAGCCCGCGCATCGACAGGGCGCTCGATAGTCTTAGCGGTGAAGTCCTGGCGCTGGCCGAGGTGCCGCCGGTCACCGTCGATGACCGCGCGCTGCTGATCTACACCTCGGGCACGACCGGCCTGCCGAAGGCGGCATATGTCAGCCATCGTCGCGTATTGACCTGGAGCCTCTGGTTCGCCGGCTTGATCGACGCGACGGCCGACGATCGCATGTATGATTGTCTGCCGCTCTATCACAGCGTCGGTGGCGTGGTTGCGGTCGGCTGCATGCTTGCGGCGGGCGGCTCGGTCGCCATCGCCGAAAAATTTTCGGCGCAGCGGTTCTGGGACGATGTCGTGCGCTTCGATTGCACGGCGTTCCAGTACATCGGCGAGCTCTGCCGCTATCTGCTCAACGCGCCAATTTCGCCGAAGGCAGCGGAGCATCGGCTTCGCGTCTGCTGCGGCAATGGTTTGCGCGGCGATATCTGGAAGGCGTTCAAGAGTCGCTTTGCGATCCCGCGCATCCTCGAATTCTACGCGGCGACCGAAGGCAATTTCTCGCTGTTCAATGTGGAGGGCAGGCCCGGCGCGATCGGGCGAATTCCGTCGTTCCTGACCCATCGATTTCCAGCGGCGCTGGTTCGTTTCGACGTCGAGGCCGGCGCGCCGTTGCGCAGTGCCGACGGCCTCTGCATCCGCAGCAAGCCCGGCGAAGTCGGCGAAGCACTGGGCCGAATCGGCGAGATGAAGGACGGCGGCGGCCGGTTCGAGGGTTATACCAACGCTGCCGAGACCGAGAAGAAAGTCCTGGGCGATGTGTTCGCGCCGGGTGACGCGTGGTTCCGTACCGGCGACCTGATGATGCGCGACGCCGAAGGTTACTTCTATTTCGTCGATCGCATTGGTGACACCTTCCGCTGGAAGGGCGAGAACGTCGCGACACTTGAGGTCGCCGAAGCGATTGCCGCGTGCCGGGGTGTGACTGATGTCAGCGTCTATGGTGTTACGGTGCCTGGCCATGACGGCCGCGCCGGTATGGCCGCGATCGTCGCGGGCGACGGCTTTGATCTGCAGACGCTGCACGCGCGCCTGCGCGAACGTCTACCGGCCTATGCCGTGCCATTGTTCATCCGCATCCTGCCAGCGTTGAGCCTTACGGAGACATTCAAGCAGAAGAAGCAAGAGCTGGTGCGCGAGGGGTTTGATCCATCGCGAGCGATCGATCCGTTGTTCTTCCGTGCCGCGTCGGCCGGCAGTTACGTCCCACTCGATGCAGCGGTATTTGCGAAGATCGTGAGCGGCGAAGCGCGGCTTTAGGCCAGGGCTTCGCAAATCTGCGCTCCGATCTGCCTCAACACCTCGCGACCCTGCGGCAGCACGCCGCCGAGCGCATGAAAATTATGCGGCATGCCGGGGTGGCAGGTGTGATCGACGCGAACACCGGCTGCGGCGAGCTCAACGGCATACGCGTTGCCTTCGTCGCGCAGCGGATCGAATTCGGCGGTGTGGATGATGGCCGGCGGTAGGCCTGCGAGATCGGGGGCGCGAAGCGGCGAGACACGCGAATCGGTGAAATCGATGCCATCAGGCAAATAGTCGGCGAGATCGGCCGCAAGTGTGGTCTCGTCGATCAAATAGCCGCGTGCGAACTCCCGACGCGATGGTGATAGTTGGCCGAAGTCGAGCACCGGACAGATCAGGCACTGCAAGGCGATGTGAACGTTGCTTCCGCGCAGCGTCTGGCAGGCGACTGCTACGAGCGTGGCGCCGGCGGAATCGCCGCAAACCGCAAGCTTCGCAGGGTCGATGCCGAATGTCGCGGTGTGCTGCGCTGCCTCGCGCACCGCCGCCATCGCGTCCTCAACGGCGGCAGGAAAACGATGCTCGGGAGCAAGGCGGTAGCCGACCGACAACAGCCGGCAGCCGGACTCCTCGCAGAGTGCACGGCACACCAGGTCATGCGTCGCGATGCTGCCGGCGACCATGCCGCCGCCATGAAAGAAGACGATGCCCGGCAGAAGCTCTTTGCTTGCAGTCGATGTCGGTGAGTATAGTCGATAAGGAATTCGGCGGTCCGGCAGTGCAAAGGCGCCGTCGGAACCCGCGTCGCAGAAACGGTCGGCGCGGGCAAACTGCATCAGTTTTTCCAGCGACTTGCGCCGTTCGGCGAGGGGCGGTCGCGCATCGCCTGCGCCCGTCATTACCGCAGTCATGTCGAGAAAGCGTTTGGCGCGAGGGTCGAGCGGCATCGGCAGGAATCGCGCTCAGATGCCGTACAGCGCGAATTCGGTATCGGCGAGATCCCCAAGCCGCGGCGGAGTCGATCCCTTAAAATATTTCTGGCCGCGCGCGTCGCTATAGATCCCGACGAGACCCTGGATCGGACCGTTGGCGTCGACGATGACGAGCGGCTTGCCGCGCTTGAGCAGGAAGCGGCCGATGGTGCGGGCGCAGGCAACGAAGTCATCGACGCTGCGGCAATAGATCAGCTGCATCGCGGGCAGGCCGATACGGCCCTGGCGGATGCGGAATGGCGCAAACACGAACGGTATTGCGCCGGTGCACCGTGCGGCAGACGAGACTGAGACAACCATAGCCGGCGTGCCGTGTCAGAAGATCAAATTCGGCGGCGGAGAGATCGTCAGGCTTTGGCGTATCCGGCTTGACCGCCGCCATCGATCCGCCACCCCGCGAAAGCGCCGGCAGCGCGAAGAAGAGACCGTTGCAATAGCGCTTGTAACCTTGAGCCTTGAGGATCGGCCAGGTCTGCGGCGCCGGCGTGGCATTCAAATAAGTGACATGCTTGTGCTTTAGCGCGATCGCGCTGAGCAGCGAGGCCTGGTTCCGGAACTGCGGCTCGACGTACCAGCTTGCGACATTGCAGGAGAGGCTGAGTTCCCCGCCCGAATCCTTCTGCGAATACATCAGTAGCAGAGCGCCGACGACGGCGCCGGCCGCGTCCAGCAGGTAACCATACCGCGGGTAGCCCTCTGGAACCGCGCGCGCCGCCTGCCGCTTGAGGCCGTCAAGCCAATAGGTACGCGGCCGGCCCGGGAACCCGCGTGTCAGCAGGTCGGCGACCGCGCCGACGTCACCGGTAGCTATCTCGCGGCAGCGGACCCTCCTCGCCGACACCGTTCAAACCTCCATGCTTGCTTTACCATCTCGGCAAATTAGTCCTGACAGCAAAAGACAAATTTCTCTTTGAATTCTATTTTCCGTACTCGAGCCAAACAAAGTAAACGGGAGTGCGACGTGTCAGTTAGGTTAACAATCGCTAGCTTGATCGAGGAGATTGCGGCCGAGCAGCAGGTGCGCGTGGCGCCGCTGACCGACGATCTGGTGCTGCTGGATTCCGGCCTGGACTCGCTGTGCTTTGCCATCCTGGTGGCGCGGCTCGAGGACAAGATCGGCGTCGATCCGTTTACTGCAGCGGAAGACGCCTATTTCCCGGAAACTTTCGGCGATTTCGTCAAGGCGTACGAGCAGGTCGCCGCGGTCTGAAGCTACGTTAAATCAGTTCCGCGCATTCCCGCGAAAGCGGGAATCGATCTAAAGCGAAGAAAGTGCTTGCGGCAACATTTCTTTTCTTTGGCCGGCAAAAACTGGGTCCCCGCTTCCGCTGGGACGAACGGAGAGAGGGAGGTAGTATCAAGCCATGATGCTCCGGGATTTTCTGAGCGAGACCTTAGGCCGCACCCTGTCCGATCCGCGCTGGGTCGTCGCGATGGGCGATATCCGCGGCGGCACCATTCTGGGCGGACGAGCGGCGGGGCTTTCCGGCCGTTCCGTGCTGGTGGCGATGGCCGATCAGCTCTCGTACCGCGCTTGCGATGTTCGAACTCGACGGCGTGGCGAAGCGGATGCTGCTTTGCCCGCCCGATCTGCGTGCCGAACATACTGGCTTCAGTGATCGCCGATGCCGCGATCGATGCGGTGGTCTGCGATCAGCCGACGCTGTGGAGAGAATTCAACCTGCCGCTTGTCGTCAGCGGCAGCCTGCCGCTCCGTCCCGCGGCATCCGTTGCGACCTCGCATGAGACCGAATGGCTGTTGCTGACCTCCGGCACGACGGGGGCGCCAAAGGTCGTCAGCCATTCGCTCGAAGGCTTGACCGGCGCCATCACTGCCGAAGGTCCGGCCAAGGGTCCGCCGCCGGTGTGGGCGACGTTCTATGACATGCGCCGCTATGGCGGCTTGCAGATTTTTCTGCGCGCCGATCGTCGGCGGCGGCTCGATGGTGCTGTCCGATCCGAAGGAAAATATCGGCGACCATCTGACTCGCCTGATCAAGATGGGCGTCACGCACATCTCCGGTACACCCTCGCATTGGCGCAAGGCGCTGATGAGTCCGGCATCGCCACGTTCCGTCCGAAGTATGTGCGGCTGTCCGGCGAGATCGCCGACCAGGCGGTGCTCGACTCGCTGCGCAAGGCGTTTCCGGACTCCTCGATCGGCCACGCTTTGCTTCGACCGAGGCGGGCGTCGGCTTTGCCGTCAATGACGGGTTCGAAGGCTTTCCGGCTTCGTTTCTCGGCAAGAGTGCGGGCGGCGTCGAAATGAAGGTCGAGGATGGTTCACTGCGGATCCGCTCGAGCGGCACCGCGCGCGGCTATGTCGGCCGCAACGCCGCGGCGCTGGCGGATAACGACGGCTTTATCGACACCGGCGACATGGTCGAACTGCGTGGCGACCGCTACTACTTCGTTGGCCGCCGTGGCGGCATCATCAATGTCGGCGGCTTGAAGGTTCACCCCGAGGAAGTCGAGGCGGTGATCAATCGTCATCAGGGCGTGCGGATGTCGCGGGTGCGCTCGCGCAAGAGCCCTATAACAGGCGCGATCGTGGTCGCCGACGTGGTACTCGCCGACGGCATCGATCAGACGAAGGCGCAGGCCATCAGAATGACATCGTCGCGGATTGCCGTCAGAGCCTCGCGCCGCACAAGGTGCCGGCGATGATCATCTTCGTGCCGTCGCTCGACGTCACCGGGGCCGGCAAGCTGGCGCGCACCAATGCGTAACGTGCTGGTTACCGGCGGCAGCCGCGGCATCGGCCTTGCCATTGTAAGCGGCTCGCAAACGCGGGTTATGGCGTGATCGCTGTGGCGCGACGCGAGAGCGACGAGCTTGCCGCCGCGATGAAGAGTGCGGCAGAGGCGGGGCAGGGTGCGATTCATTTCCACGCCTGCGATCTCTCCGAGATCGACAAGATCGCCGATTTTGTGAAGAGCACCCGAGAAAAATTCGGACCGCTTTACGGCCTCGTCAACAATGCCGGCATTAGCTCTGAAGGCCTGCTGGCGAACACGCACAACTCGCAGATCGAACAGCTGGTTCGCGTCAACGTGGTCTCGCCGATCGTGCTGACCAAATTCGTCGTACGGCACATGATGGCCGACGGCGGCGGCCGCGTCGTCAATATCGGCTCGATCATCGGCTCAACTGGCTACAATGGGCTTTCGGTCTATGGCGCCACCAAAGCAGCGGCCAACGGCTTTACCCGCTCACTCGCGCGCGAGGTCGGCCGCGCCGGCATCACCGTCAATACGGTCGCGCCCGGCTTCATCGAGACCGAGCTGACGAAAGGGCTCGGCGACGAGCAGAAGGGCCGCATCGCTTCGCGCAGCGCGTTGCGGCGGCTGCCCGAGGTCGACGATGTCGCCAGCATGGTCGAGTTCTTGCTCGGCGATGGGGCAAGAACATCACCGGCGCGGTGATGACGGTGGACGCAGGGAATACGGCGTAGTACACAAATCGATAGGGTGGGTTAGTGGAGCGAAACCCATCGGCGAATAGCAATGGCCTCGAGATGAGTTTCTCGCTCGCTCACCACGAGATTGAAGATCGAGTCAAATTCCCAACAACTGCCGGACGCTCTCCGGCCACTTCGCCGTATCGACGCCGTGGGTGTGGAACATCGCGACCGCAAGTCGGTCCATGCCGAACGCGACGCAGCCGGTGTGCGCGGGCTGGCCATTGGCATCGTTGATGCCCCAGGTCGTGCCGAAATGGGCCTGGTGATAGTTGAAGCTCATGCAGGCGGTCGGCTGCTCTTCCGAGCGCAAGGGGATCAAGAGCTCGAACTTCAGCGACTGCTGCACCTGGGCGACGGCCTTCATTTGGCCAACGCGGCCGAAGAACGGGTCGCTCGCCTGATCGACGCGGAATTTCAGGCCGAGATCACTAGCGATCTTCTGGGCGCGGATCATCCAGCGCTCTCGGAAATTCGCAACGTCATCGGGCGTACCGATGCAGACATATTCGCGCATGCGGAACGACTGCAGGCGGTCGAGATGTTTTGACGGCTCGCGGCGGAAGCAGTCGGCGGCGACGTCGAAGCGCAGGCCGCCTTGTGGCAGCGGGCCGCGGCTCGCCGCGATCGGATAAACGGGATAGCAGGCCGCCGGCGACAGCACGAGATCGGCCGGCGACAAGCGACGTGGTCCAGTCGCCGCCCTTGTCGAAACGGGCGACGGCCTCGTGGATCTCGCGCTCGGTGCCGTGCAAGCCGCAGACGCAACCGAGCAGGTTAGGAAAGCTCTTGAGATAACCTGACTTCTCGAGCTGCGCGCGGCTCATCACCGGCGGGAAGCGCATCACCTCGGTGCCGGCTTCGCGATGCTTGGTGATCAGCGCGGCGAGCTTCTCGACCAGATCTTCATAAAGCGCAGTGCGGGCGTAAACTCCATCGGCGCCCATCTTGTGGAACAGGGCTCCGCTAAGATGATCCAGCGGATCGGCCGGGTTGTTCGCGTCGGTAGCGGGTGATTGGACCACAATGTTCATGATCAGGCTCCAGCGCTTATTTTGCGCATGTCATTCTAGGAAAATCGGTACCCACTGTTCCAGAGCATGTGCTGGTTCAATTCCGCAGCCGCGGCGAGCCGCCACCCATCAGGGTAGCAGTCGCGATATTGGCGCGGATGCGGTCGTTGTTGATCATAAGCGGCGCCGAGAGGACGTCGCGCAGGTGTCGTGCGACGCTTGAGGTGCCGTCATTGCGGTAGCCGGAGAGGCCGGTGGCGCGCAGCGCGCACATGACGATTTCGCCGGCGAGTTCGGAGGCCTCGACCTTCAACAGGTTGATGGCAGACTGGAAGTCGAGCGCGCCGAGCGCACGCACGTCGAATTCGCGGGCGGCGTACATCTCGGCCGTGGTCGTGATCAGAGCTCGCAGCTTGTTGAGATTGGCCTGCGCCTCAGTAAAGTGCGCAGCACCTGGCGGCAATTGGCCGTTGGCGCCACGGGCGGCCTTGCGGATGAACGCTTGCGCCCGCTCGACTGCGGCGGACGCGATGCCGGCCCACACCGAGGACCAGCAGCAGATGCGCGTAAGGCACCATGGTCTGGGCATGAATACGATCGTACGGCTCCGGCACGATCTGGTCTGCAACGCCGCGCGCCTTCAGCGCAAAGCCGGTGCTGCAGGTGCCGCGCATGCCAAGCGTGTCCCAGCTCGCGGTGCGAGTCAGCGCATAGTCGTCCCTGCCAAGCGCGAGTAGAACCTGGTCGGATGCCGCGGCGTCGCCGGCGCGGCGGGCGACGGTGACGAGGCCATCGGCTTCTGCGCCGTAGGAAATCACGGTGGCGTCACGCTCGAGCGAAATCGTGTTGCCATTGCGCTCGATCGCAGCCGCGCTGGACCGCACGTTGCCGCCGTTCTGGCCCTCGGTGGTCGAGGACGCGAGCAGCATCTGCTCGGAGGCGATGCGGCGCATGAACGCTTCCTGCCAAGCATTGCCGCGGCCGTGACGCACGACGCAGGCGACCTTGACATGATGCATGGCGACGATCATCGCAGCCGACGAACAGGCGCGGCCGAGCGCGTAACTCATGTCGGTGACGTCGAAGATCGAGGCTTCCTCGCCGCCGAATTCGCGCGGCACCAGGATGCCGAGCAGCTTGTTGCCCTTCGCGGCGGTGATGGCCGTTTGCGGGAACCGCGCCTCGCGATCGACGTTGTCGGCGTCGGTTGCTGCGATCGCGGCGACATCGGCGATGCGCTGCGCGAGATCGCCAAAGTCTTGCGCTTCGCTGCGCGCCGGTTTGAGCGCGGTGTCAATGATCGTCATGATCCCGAAGCCTCCACGGACGCTTTTTGCGTCTCAGTCGTGGTGATGGCTTACGGATTTGATTCAAATTCGTCGATGAAATTCAGGGTTAAGCGGGTTCCATTCGATGGGAAGCCTTAATCGCGTGTGGTGCAATTGTCGGAAAGCCGCGAAGCGGGGTTCAGGGACCGTTTACCATCCGCATTAGCGTTAAGAGTCGAAACGCAATCTGCGGCAAAATCAATTCACTGTTATTTTTCATCATCGGTGCCTATACGGATCGACAAAGCAGAGCGCGCACCAAGCGCTGACTGGAGGCCGAAGAAGATGTCCGTCGATCAGAAGGTTCAGAAGCGCGTGATCTCGCTCGTGTCTGACATCCTGTCGGCCAACTCGATCGTCGTCGATGTGCTGCCGGGGTCGCGGCTCGCCGACATCGGCATGACTTCGATGGACATGGTCAGCCTGATGCTGGCGGTCGAGGCGGAGTTCGACATGACGATCCCGCAGGCCGACATCACGCCGGATAATTTTCAGTCGCCGCAGACCATCGAACGGCTGGTTGCCAAACAGATTAACGTCGCTGCCTAGGCTTTCGCGTTACTCGCGGAGCGATGCCACGCCTGCGGCGACGAGCTCCCCGAGCTGGTTATAGATATCGACCTGCAGGCCATGCTGGCCGGCCGCAACCTGCTCGGGCCGCTGCACCGGACGTTCGCCGATCACGACCTTGATGTCGTCGCCGGCGCAGACCGGCTTGATGAACGCAACCGCCATTTCGCCGCCGTCGAGCCAGCGGTCACCATAGCGTTGCGTCATCAGATCCGCGACATGGCCGTAGTAGTGCAGGGAGTAGGCGACCGGGCCGCGCAGGCCGACGCTCTTTGCGGCTGCCGGATCGGAGTGATGGCCGGTGCCGGGCTTGCGCTTCAAGTGAGGCGCGCGTTGTCCGACCAGCGCGCCGAACGCGTCAATTGCCTGCTGCGACATTTGGAATACGGTGGCGAGCCTGCCGGCCATGTCCTTGCGTCCCCTCAATCGACCGAGCAGCTGATCAGGTTTTCCAGGCATGTCTCGCCGGCCGAATTGCGCACCTCGTAGCGCAGTGTCCAGTAATGGCGGCCCTTCCGCTCGTATTTGTCGGTAACCTCGCCGGTCACGGTGACGGTGTCGCCGATTTTGATCGGGCGCTGGGTTTTGAGCGAATGCCGCGCCATCAGGCCCCAGCCAAGCTCGAGCTTGCCGTGCAGCAGCGGGATGTAGTCGGTTGCGAGCAAAGTCGCGGGCATCTCGCCGCGCGCGAGATACGGCGCGGGATCGACCGGCAGCGCGGCGCAGAAACTTTCGACCAGCTCCGCTGTGATCAAATAGGTCAGCGGCCCGACCTTTAGCCCGACCTGCAAGTCGTCCCAGCTCGGTCCTTTGGGCGGTGCGATAACTGCGTCATGCGCGTGCGACATTGGCGAAATCCGGCTCTCCTTGCCCTGCGAATGTCCGATGGTCGCACTCAAAAGTCATCGGCTTTTTGCGGGACGTGCTAGGCTTGTGCTGCATTTCTCGACAGCCGGGGAGACCAGTCGTGAATGAAACCGCCTCCCACCAAGCGGGCTTCAGGCTCGACCACATCGTTATTGCGGTCGCCGATCTCGAACAGGCGATCGCCGACTACCGCAAGCTCGGCTTCACGGTCTATCCGGGTGGCACCCATCACGGCGGCGCCTCGCACAACGCCCTCGTCGTATTCGCCGACGGCAGCTATTTTGAGCTGATCGCCTATCTGAAGCCGTCGCCCGAGGTACGCTGGTGGAAGCTGCTGTCCTCTGCCGGCGAAGGCTTTGTCGATTTCGCGCTCAACCCGGAAAACACCGTGCGCGATGCGGCTGCGGCTCGCGAGCGCGGGCTCGAGATCGATGGGCCGACCGATGGCGGCCGGTTGCGGACCGACGGCATAAGGCTGGACTGGCAGATCGTGCGGCCACGCTCGACCGACCTGCCGTTCTGGTGCGGCGACGTCACGCCGCGTAACTTGCGGGTGCCCGAAGGCGACATGCGCAGGCACGACAACGGCGTGACCGGCATCTCGCGGGTCGTCGTCGCGGTGGCGGATCTCGGAGCCAGCAAGGCGCGCTACCGTGCGCTGCTCGGTTCCGAACCGAAGTCGGCGCCCGATGATGCGGCGCTGGCGACGGTCGGCGATTTCGTCATCGACCTGCTCGGACCGGGCAATGCCGCGGCCCGCAGCGCGATCGACAAGCGCGGCGAGGGGCCGTTCGCCGTCATCCTGCACGGCCGCACCTCGCGGCACCTCACGCCGGCGCTGACCCATGGCGCCAGGCTTTCCATTGCGCCATGACGCAATCGGTGCGTTGAAGCGTTGCCTGCGGCGACATATGCTCAGGCCTCAACCGGCGGCGACTGACCGCCGGCAAAACCATCAGGAGGACCGATGAGTACGCCTCTCCGCAGCGGCATTTTCCTCGCCCCGTTCCACGCCAAGGCCGACAACCCGACGCTGGCAATGGAGCGTGATTTCGAGCTGCTGCAGCATTTGGACCGGCTGGGCTACCACGAGGCGTGGATCGGCGAGCATCACTCCGGCGGCGTCGAAATTATCGCCGCGCCGGAAATGTTCATCGCGGCGGCGGCCGAGCGGACCAAACACATTCGGCTGGGCACCGGTGTGTCGTCGCTGCCGTATCATAACCCCTTCATGCTCGCGAGCCGCATCGTCCAGCTCGATCACATGACGCGCGGGCGCGCGATGTTCGGCGTCGGTCCCGGTGCCTTGGTGTACGACGCCTACAAGATCGGTGTCGACGCCGCCGACCAGCGGCGCATGATGAACGAGGCGCTCGATGTCATCGTCGCGCTGTTCAAGGGCGAGACGGTCAATAAAGAGACCAGCTGGTTCAAGCTCCGCAATGCCAGCCTGCAGCTTTCGCCCTACACCAAGCCCATGATCGAGATGGCGGTCGCAAGTTCGCGCTCTCCGGTCGGTGCGCTCGCCGCCTCGCGACATGGCATCGGTATCCTCTCGATCGGCGGTGCGACGCCGACCTCGATCGCGCATCACACTGGGAACTGGAACCTCTATGAAACCGAATCGCGCAAGGCCGGCCACGTGCCGGATCGCTCGAAGTGGCGCGTGGCGATGCTGATGCACATCGCCGAGACGCGCGAGCAGGCGAAAAAGAACGTCCGGTTCGGGTTGAAGGCGTTCGCCGATTATTTCCGCGAGATCGCGACTTTCCCGATCATTCCACCTGATGTGCCTGATGACTGCGACTGGCTGATCGAGACCGGCACCGCCTGCATCGGCACGCCCGACGATGCGATCGCCTACATCGACAAGCTGCTGAAAGGTTCCGGCGGCTTCGGCGTGATCATGGAACTCGCCCACAACTGGGCCGACTGGGACGCGACGCGCAGGCACTACGAGCTTATGGCGCGCTACGTGCACTCCCATTTCCAGAACAGCTTTGCGCCGCGGGTCGAGGCTTACGCCGAGGCCGCGACGCAGCACAAGGAGTTTGCCAAACAGGCGGCCCAGGCAGTGCAGTCGGAGATTGACAAGCAGGCGGCGCGGCAGGCGAAGACCGGGACCTGAGCCGACGGCTTATACCGGCAGGGCGACAGGGCGGAGCCGCAGCGGCGCCCGGCGGGCGCGATGGCGCTGCCGCGGCGTGTCGGACACCCTGACGACCTGCAGTTCGGCCACGCCGAGCCGTGTGCCGAGCAATGGCGCGGTACGCGACAGCGAGGTCAGGATGTAGACGACGCAGCCGGAAATGCCGAGCGTCGCCGCGGTCATGATCACTGCGATGGCCAGCCAAATTGTCATTGCGCACCCGGCGGTTGAAATCCCGACCTTTGGTGAGTCAAGCGGACGAACAATTGGTTCAATACTGTGCGCCGCAAACTGGCCGCGCGAAAGCACAGTACGCGTTAAATCGCGGCAATGTTACTATTGGTTGCAGTGCAGTCAACCGGCACGCGAGGCGGCGCGCGGTGCTCGTGTCGACCGGTGGAAATCGTCCTAGGCGGCGATCCGGACCGGCAGGGTCTCGTAGCCCTTGATGAAGGACGAGTAGACTCGCTTCGGCTCTTCGACCATCTCGATCTTCTCGAACCGCTTGAGGATCTCTTCCCAGACGATTTTCAACTGCAGCTCGGCGAGGCGCAGCCCGACGCAGCGGTGGATGCCGAAGCCGAACGACAGGTGATTGCGCGGCCGCTTGCGGTCGATGATGAACTCGTCCGGGTTCTCGATGACCTCGTCATCGCGGTTGCCGGAGACGTACCACATCACGACCTTGTCGCCCTTCTTGATCGCCTTGCCGCCGATCTCGGCGTCGGCGAGCGCGGTGCGGCGCATGTGCGACAGCGGCGTCTGCCAGCGGATCACCTCGGGCACAAAGCTCTCGATCAGCACCGGGTTCTCACGCAGCTTCCTGTACTGGTCCGGGAACTTGTTCAGCGCATAGACGGCACCGGAGATCGAGTTGCGCGTGGTGTCGTTGCCGCCGATGATCAGGAGGAACAGGTTGCCGAGGAAATTGCGCTCGTCCATGTTCCGCGTGGCTTCGCTGTGCGCCATCATCGACAGCAGATCCGGCTTCGGTGGCTGGTCGACGCGCTCGTTCCACAGCTTCTTGAAGTAGGCGCCGCACTCTTCGATGATGACCTGCTTTTCCTCGATGGTCTCAATCAGGCCGGCGCCGGGCACCGCGGTTGCGACATCTGACCAGTAGGTCAGCTTGCGTCGCTCCTCCCACGGAAAATCGAACAGCGTCGCCAGCATCTGCGTGGTCAACTCGACGGAGACGTGGTCGACCCAGTTGAAGGTCTCGTTGCGCGGCAGGTTGTCGAGGATCAGGCAGGCGCGCTCGCGGATCGTGCTCGCGAGCTTGTCGAGATGGGTCGGCGTGAACATCGGCGCCACGGTCTTGCGCTGCGGGCCGTGCTTCGGCTGGTCCATCGAGATGAAGCTCGGCCGCCGGTAGTCGGGGAGCAAGTCGCGGATGGTGATGCCGCCAAGGACGGAATCCGACGAGAACACCTGGTGGTTGGTCTCGACTCCCATGATGTCGTGGTACTTCGTCACCGACCAGTACGGCCCGAACTCGCTGTCGCGGCAGTAGTGCACCGGGTCTTCCTTGCGCAGCCGCTCGAAGTACGGCCAATGGCTGTCGGAGAAGAACAGCTGCGGGTCGCCAACGTGGATGTCTTCCAGCGGCATCGAGTAGGCGCGGGAGCGGGCGTCTTCGGCCGATTGCAGGGTGCCGTGCATTTCTTCTTGTCCTTATTTCCCGTGTCTTGGTCGTGAATTCTTGGGTCGTGAATTACGCCGCGATGCGCACCGGCAGCGTCTCGTAGCCCTTGATGAAGTTCGAATAGATGCGCTTCGGCTCGTCGACCACCTCGATGTTGTCGAAGCGCTTCAGGATTTCTTCCCACACGATGCGCAGCTGCAGCTCGGCGAGCCGCAGGCCGAGGCAGCGGTGGATGCCGAAGCCGAACGAGATGTGATTGCGCGCATTCTTGCGTTCGATGTCGAAGGCGTCGCCGTTGTCGAACATCTCCTCGTCGCGATTGCCGGAGACGTACCACATCACCACGCGGTCGCCCTTTTTGATGGTCTTGCCGGCGAGTTCGCTGTCGGCGAGCGCGGTGCGGCGCATGTGGGTGAGCGGCGTCTGCCAGCGCACCGTCTCCGGCACGAGGTTCTGCACCAGCGTCGGGTTGTCGCGCAGCTTCTGGTACTGGTCCGGGAACTGATTCAGCGCGTAGACGCTGCCGCTCAGCGAGTTGCGGGTGGTGTCGTTGCCGCCGACGATCAACAGGATCAGGTTGCCGAGGAAATTGCGCGGATCCATGTTCCGCGTCGCCTCGCTGTGCGCCATCATCGACAGCAGGTCGGTTTTCATCGGTTGCTTCGCACGCTCTTCCCACAGCCTCGCGAAATAGGCGCCGCATTCTTGCAGCTCCTCGTCGCGCGCCGCTTCCGAGGCGATGACGTCGCGATTGCCGGGCGCGGCCGTGGCGACATTCGACCAGCGCGTCAGCTTGCGCCGTTCCTCCCACGGAAAATCGAAGATGATCGCCAGCATCTGCGTGGTCAATTCGACCGACACCTTGTCGACCCAGTCGAAGGTTTCGTTGCGCGGCAGGTGATCGAGGATCTCGCAGGCACGAACACGGATGGTGTTGCGCGAGTTGCTCCAGATTCTCCGGCATGAACATCGGCTGCACGGTCTTGCGCTGCGCGGTATGCCGCGGCTCGTCCATCGCGATGAAGCTGTCGCGGCGGTACACCGGCTTGACGTCCTGGATGCCGATGCCGCCGAGATTGACGTCGGACGAGAACAGCGAGTGACTAGTCTCGACCTGCATGATGTCCTTGTACTTGGTCACCGACCAGTAGGCGCCGACGCGGCTCTGCGGGCAGTAATGGACCGGCGCCTCGTGCCGTAGTCGCTCGAAATACGGCCACATGGTGTTGGAGCGGTAGAGCTCCGGCTTCGACACGTCGATGTCGTCGAGGTGCATCGAATAGGCCTCTAACCTGGCGCGCTCGAGCGGTTGAGTAATGCCATGCATGGCGGACGTCCTGTTCGAAAACGACAACTTGGTGAGCGACGATGCCCGCGTCGGTCGCGGGCATGGCAAATGTCAGTCGGGCTGCCGTCAGGCCGCGATCCGGACCGGGAGATGATCGTAGCCCTTGATGAAGCTCGAGTAGGGCCGCACCGGCTCGCCGACCACTTCGATCTTCTCGAACCGTTTCAAAATTTCTTCCCAGATGATCTTCAGCTGCAGCTCGGCCAGCCGCATGCCGACGCAGCGGTGAATACCGAAGCCGAACGACAGGTGGTTGCGCGGCCGCTTGCGGTCGATGATGAAGTCGAACGGCGTCTCGATGACATCGTCATCATAGTTGCCGGAGACGTACCACATCACCACCTTGTCGCCCTTCTTGATCTGCTTGCCGCCGATCTCGGTATCGGCGAGCGCCGTGCGGCGCATGTGGGCGAGCGGCGTCTGCCAGCGGATTACCTCGGGCACGAAGCTGTCGATCAGCGCGGGATTCTCGCGCAGCTTCTTGTACTGCTCCGGGTTCTCGTGCAGCGCCATGATGCTGCCGGACAGCGTGTTGCGGGTGGTGTCGTTGCCGCCGACGATCAGCAGCGTCAGGTTGCCGAGGAAGTTGGCGGGGTCCACGTCCTTGGTAGCCGGGCTGTGCGCCATCATCGATAACAGGTCGCTCTTCGGCTCCTGCTTGGCACGCTCGTTCCACAGCCGCCTGAAATAGTCGGCGCACTCGAAGAGAATTTTCTGCTGCTCTTCGATGGTCTCGACGAGCTGGCCCTTGGCCGGGATCGTCGTCGACACGTCGGACCAGTAGGTCAGCTTGCGCCGCTCTTCCCACGGGAAATCGAACAGCACGGCGAGCATCTGGGTTGTCAGCTCGACCGAGACCTTGTCGACCCAGTCGAAGGTCTCGTTGATCGGCAGACTGTCGAGGCAGCTCTGCGAGCGCTTGCGAATGTTGATCGCGAGATTATCGAGATGGGTCGGCGTGAACATCGGCGCCACGGTCTTGCGCTGCGGACCGTGCTTCGGCTGGTCCATCGCGATGAAGCTCTCGCGCCGATACTCCTTCGGCACATCGCGAATGGTGATGCCGCCGAGATACGCCGCCGATGAGAACTGCGCGTGATTGGTCTCGACATCCATGATGTCTTTGTACTTCGTCACCGACCAATACGAACCGAACATGCCGTTGGCGCAGTAGTGGACCGGGTCCTCTTTTCTCAGCCGCTCGAAATAGGGCCAGAACGTATAGTCGCGGAACAGGTCCGGATGGCCGACGTCGAGTTGGTCGAGGGGTGTCGAGTAGGCACGTTCGCGTGCTTCTTCCACCGGCTTGATCGTTCCGTGCATTGGGGTTCGGCTCCCGCTCGATCATCCGGTTCGCGTGGCGCCCAGATGATGCGTTGTCATTCGCGCAAAGCGGCCACGTGCATATAAGGATAAGCCCGCGGCTTCGCTTCGCGCAAGCTCTTTGCCATGAGCTTTTGGCGTGATTTCAATGCTTTATTGACGCATCTGGCCGGTTGTGCGCGTTGCGCGGCGGCAAACTCCCCCCGCCTGCCGTTGGCCGACTTGACGATTTTGCGCTGCGGTCGCCTTATGCGCCCGTCAATCCTGCACGGCTGGGCGCGTTGCAAACTGGAGGAAGCCATGAAACTCGAAGGCGGATGTTACTGCGGCAAGGTGCGCTACGTCGCCGAAGGTGATCCGATGATGAAGGCGCAATGCCACTGCCGGGAATGCCAGTACATTACGGGTGGTTCGCCGAACATGTTCATGGCCATGCCGGTCGCCGGCTTCAGCTACACCAAGGGACAGCCCAAGCAATTCAAGCGCAGCGATCTCGAACGCCCGGTGACGCGCGAGTTCTGCTCCGAGTGCGGCACCCACGTTGCCACCCGGCCGCAGGGCTTCCCTGCCGTGATCGTGAAGGTCGGGACGCTCGATGATCCCAAACTGTTCGGGATGCCGCAGATGGCGATCTATACGATCGACAAGCAGCCCTTCCATCAAATTCCCGACGGCTTGAAGACGTTCGAACGGCTGCCGCAACGATAATCACGGCTTCAATCTAAAACCGTGCGATTAACCGGCGGGTCGAAGACGACGCGCCCAAGGACGAACCAAGACTGACGAGGTTACCGACTGACATGAGCGGCTCCCATCATCACCATCCCCACGACCATGACCACGACCACGGCGCCGATCGCTGGAAGAACGATGGCGTGCGGGTCATCCCCGGCAATCAGCTCGACCCCAACGTGCCGTCGACGCCGGGCATGGACCGTAAGGCCGCGATCAATTTCGCCCGCGTCGGCGCGCAGAAGCTGTGGGCGGGCACGGTGACGATCAGGCCCGATGCCAAGACCGGTGCCCATCATCATGGCCATCTCGAGAGCATCATCTACGTGGTGAAAGGCAAGGCGCGGATGCGCTGGGGCGAGAAGCTGCAGTTCACTGCAGAGGCCGGCCCCGGCGACTTCATCTACGTGCCGCCTTACGTGCCGCACCAGGAGATCAACGCCAGTCCGGATGAGATTCTGGAATGCGTGCTGGTGCGCAGCGATGGCGAGGCGGTTGCGATCAACCTCGACATCGAGCCGATCGAAAAGCCTGAGACCGTGCTCTGGGTCGATCCGATCCACCGCGGCTGACACGCATCAACAAACAGTGGGCATCACACCATGGTCATCACCGACTTACATTTCTACGAGCCCGCCAAGGGTCACGGGCTGAAGCACGATCCGTTTAATGCCATCATTGCGCCGCGGCCGATCGGCTGGATTTCGAGCAAGGGCGCGAGCGGCAACATCAATCTTGCGCCCTACAGCTATTTCAACGCCGTCGCTTCGGCGCCGCCGGTCCTCGCTTTCTCCTCGAACAGCTGGAAGGACACCGTTCGCAATGTGCGTGAAACCGGCGAATTCGTCTGGAATTTGGCGACGATGCCTTTGGCCAGGCAAATGAATATTTCCTCGGCCAATGTGCCGCCGGACGTGAGTGAGTTCGACACCGCAGGGCTGACGCCCGTGCCGTCGTCGAAGGTCAGTGTGCCGCGGGTCGGCGAAAGCCCGGCCGTGATGGAATGCAAGCTGATCGAGATCATCCAGCTCAAGACCAAAGAGGGGCGCCAGATGCAGACCTGGGTCACCTTTGGTGAGGTCGTCGCGGTGCATCTCGACAAGGCGCGGATCAAGGAAGGCGTCTATCAAACTGCGCTGGCGCGGCCGATTGCGCGCGCCGGCCGCCGCGGTGATTATTTCGAGATCACGGCGGACAAGCAGTTCGAGATGCCGCGGCCGGACTGATCGATCGCTCGATGAGAGCGCCGGCACTCTTTGCTGGTGTGGGGGCGCTCGTGCTGGGTTCGCAGGCAAACGCAGCCGGCCTCTCGCATCGGCAACACGAGAAGGCGGAGGTGCGCGCGATCCTCGCCATGCTGGTCGCGCGCATGGAGCCCGGCGATGGTTGGCACTACGACATGCCTTGCGTCTTCTCCGAACGGTGGGCTGACTTCATTCGCGACGAGGGTAGGACGGCAACGCGCATCAGCCCGCATCGCTCCCCAAGCGCCCGGAAATCCAGAACGAACTCACCACTTTCTTGTTACAATTGCGACCGGCGCGGCTTGAGTCGCTTCACCGGCCCGTCTCGAATTTGCCGGAAATTGACCGATGAGATTGCGGCGCCGCGGCGCCTGCCTATGTCTGGAATTCTGCCTTAAGACTTAAATATCCGGTTCGTGGTCTTGTTGCTCCCGCAATCGTACTGCTGACGAATCCAAGCATCATAAAGGGATGCCTTGATGAGCCCATCTTCTCCCGCGTCCGCAAACTCCTCCTGGCGTCGTGATTTTTTGACACGGCCGATCTTCGCGTGGGCGAAGAAGGCAATGCCGGCGATGTCCGATACCGAGCGTGAGGCACTGGAAGCCGGCGACGTCTGGCTCGACGGCGATCTGTTCACCGGCAACCCGGACTGGTCGAAGCTGCTCGCCACCAAACCGGCGACGCTGATGTCGGAAGAAGACGCCTTCCTGCATGGCCCGGTCGACGAGCTCTGCGCCATGCTCGACGACTGGAAGATCAACTGGGAATGGCGCGACCTGCCGCCGGAGGCCTGGGCGTTCATCAAGCAGCATCGCTTCTTCGGCATGATCATTCCGAAGGAGTTCGGCGGCCTCGGCTTCTCGCCCTATGCGCATTCCGAAGTCGTGCGCAAGATCTCGACGCGCTCGGTGGCTGCCGCCGTCACCGTGATGGTGCCGAACTCGCTCGGCCCCGGCGAACTGTTGATCCGCTTTGGCACGAAAGAGCAGCGCGAGCGCTGGCTGCCGCGGCTCGCCGACGGCCGTGAAATTCCGTGCTTCGGCCTGACCAGCCCGGAAGCCGGCTCCGACGCGGCTTCGATGGTCGAACTCTGGCACCATCTGCAAGGGCGAGTTCGAGGGCCGCGAGGTACTGGGCCTGCGCCTCAACTGGCACAAGCGCTACATCACGCTGGGACCGGTCGCGACCGTCCTGGGCCTGGCGTTCAAGGCCTACGATCCCGACCGCCTGCTCGGTGGCGAAACCGATCTCGGCATCACGGTGGCGCTGATCCCGACAGACACGCCGGGCGTCGAGATCGGCCATCGCCACCTGCCGTCGATGCAGGTGTTTCAGAACGGCCCGAACTGGGGTCGCGATGTCTTCATTCCGCTCGACTACGTCATCGGTGGAAGTGTGATGATCGGGCAGGGCTGGAAGATGCTGATGACAGCGCTGGCCGCCGGCCGCGGCATTTCGCTGCCGTCGCTGTCGGCCGCGGGCGCAGCCTACATCGCGCGCACCGCCGGCGCCTACGCGCGAGTGCGCGAGCAGTTCGGCATTCCGATCGGCAAGTTCGAGGGCATCGAGGAGCCGCTCGCCCGCATCGCCGGCACTGCCTATCTCGTCGACGGCGCGCGGCGGCTGACGTGCTCCGCGCTCAACGACGGCCGTCATCCGGCGGTCATTTCCGGCATCATGAAGCTGCACGCCACCGAGCGCATGCGCACGGTGGTCAACGACTCCATGGATATCCATGGCGGCAAGGCCGTCATCGACGGCCCGCAGAACTACATGGGCAGCCTCTATCGCGCGGTGCCGATCGGCATCACGGTCGAGGGCGCCAACATCCTGACCCGCAACCTCATCGTGTTTGGCCAGGGTGCGATCCGCGCCCATCCGTTCATGCTCGAGGAAATGAACGCGATCGCCGACCCTGATGACGCGCGCGGTCTGGACAAATTCGACAAGACGTTCTGGAAGCACGTCGGCCATGCGGTCACGACGTTGTTCCGCGCCTGGGGCCACAGCTGGAGCGGCGGCCTGTTCGCGCCGGCGCCGGACGCTGGCGACGCCACGCCGTTCTACCGTCAGCTGTCGCGCTTCTCGGCGGCGTTTGCGCTGTGCGCCGACATGGCGCTACTGACGCTCGGCGGTGCACTGAAGCGCAAGGAGATGCTGTCGGCGCGGTTCGGTGACATCCTCTCCGAGCTCTACCTGCTGTGCGGCGCGCTCAAGCGCTGGGAAGATGAAGGCCGGCAGAAGGCCGATTTTCCGCTGCTGCAATACTGCATGGAGAGCGGCTTCAAGACGATTCAGACGAGGTTTGCCGAAATCCTTGGCAATCTGCCGAACCGGTTCGTGGCCTATGCGCTGAAATTCATGATCCAGCCGCTCGGCCCGCGCGTCCACGGCCCGTCCGATGAGCTGGTGCACCAATGCGCGCAGCTCATCCTGGAGCCGTCTGCGGCGCGCGACCGTCTGACGCCAAATCTCTACCGTTCGAACAACTCCAACGACGACAATCCGATCGCGCGGCTGGAGAAAGCGTTCGAGCTGGTGACCGCGGCCGAAGGCGCCACCAAAAAAATGCACGCCGCGCACCTCCATGACTGGAGCGAAGCGGTCAAAAAAGGTGTTATCACTGCGTCCGAAGGTGACCGGCTGGCGGCCGCACACGAGGCCGTCGCCAAGGTCGTGGAGGTCGACGATTTTGCGCCGGAGGCGCTGTCGCCGATCTACAAGCACCACCCGCTGACGCAGACGCAACAAGACATGCAGGCAATATCTGCAAGCTCACGAGCAGCAAGCTGATGACGCGCCCCGTCTTTATCGTCGATGGCAGCCGCACGCCGTTCATCAAGGCGCGCAGCGGCCCCGGTCCCTTCACGCCGGTTGACCTCGCCGTCCAGTGCGGCAGGCCGCTGTTGGCGCGTCAGCCATTCGCTTCCGACGCGTTCGACATGGTCATCCTCGGCTGCGTCAACGTTATTGCCGACGAGATGAACCCCGCGCGGGTCGCGGCCCTGCGGCTCGGTATGGGCGAGCGCATGGTCGCGTTCACCGAGCAGATCAATTGCGGTTCCGGGATGCAGTCGATCGACACCGCGTTCCGCTACATCCGCGAGGGCCGCGCGGAGATGATCCTGGCCGGTGGTGCGGAATCCTTGAGCCACGCGCCGCTGGTGTTCTCGCAGGCCGGTGTGAAGTGGTTTGCGAACTTCAGCATGGCGCGCGACACCATGAGCCGGCTGGCGGCGTTCCTGAAGGTGCGGCCGAGCTACTTCAAGCCGATCATTGGCCTCGAGCGCGGGCTGACCGATCCGATCGTCGAGCTCAACATGGGCCAGACCGCGGAAATGGTGGCGCAGCTGTTCGGCATCACGCGCGAGCAGTGCGACGCCTACGCGGTCGAGAGCCACAAGCGGCTCGCCACCGCGCAGGAGCAGGGCTTTCTGAAGGGCGAAGTCGAGACCGCGTTCGCCAGCGACGGCAAATTCTACGATCACGACGACGGCGTGCGTCCCAATTCATCGGTCGAGAAGCTCTCGCAGCTGAAGCCGGCGTTCGAGCGGCCGTGGGGCAAGGTCACCGCCGGCAATTCCTCGCAGATCACCGACGGCGCCTCATGGGTCATCATCGCTTCCGAAGACGCGATGAAACAGCACGGGCTTTCGCCAAAGGCGCAAATCGTCGACAGCCAGTGGTCGGCGCTCGATCCCTCGATCATGGGACTGGGGCCGGTGCTGGCCGTTACCGAACTGATGAAGCGCAACCGCATGAGCCTCAACGATATCGAGCTGCTCGAGCTGAACGAGGCGTTTGCAGCGCAGGTGCTCGGCTGTCTCGGCGCTTGGGAAAACGAAAAGTTCTGCCGTGACATTCTCGGGCTCGACAGCGCTGCCGGCACGTTCGATCGCGCAAGGCTCAATATCGATGGCGGCGCCATCGCGCTCGGCCATCCCGTCGGTGCCAGCGGCAATCGCATCACGTTGCATCTGGTCAATGCGCTCAAGAGGCTCGGCAAGAAGCGCGGCATCGCCACCCAATGCGTGGGCGGCGGCCTTGGCGGCGCCGTGCTGATCGAGGCGGTGTAACATGGACAGCCGAATTCTCGACGTGATGAGCGACCGCCGCATGGAGCTTGGTCCGCATGCGACGAACACCGCGACGCCGGTCGGCTCGTGGAAGCACTTCAAGCTGGCGCGCGATGCCGATGGCGTCGCCTGGCTGCTGTTCGATCGCGCAGGCGCGAGCGCCAACACACTGTCCGCCGAGGTGCTCGAGGAACTCGACAACGTGCTCAATGTCGTCGAGTCCGACCGTCCGACCGGCCTCGTGATTCGCTCGGCGAAATCGTCCGGTTTCATCGCCGGCGCCGACGTCAATGAATTCCGTGGCGCGACCGATCCGCTTGAGGTCGAAACTGCGATGGCGCGCGCTCATGCAGTGACCGACCGCATCGAGAATCTTGGCATACCGACGATCGCGGTGATCCACGGCTTCTGCCTCGGCGGCGGCCTCGAGATCGCGCTGGTCTGCAAGTATCGCATCGCGATCGACGATGCCCGCTTCGGCTTTCCGGAAGTGATGCTCGGCCTGCACCCAGGCCTCGGCGGCACGGCGCGCTTCACCCACCTCGTCAGCCCGCTTGAAGCGATGACACTGATGCTGACGGGCCGCACCATCGATGCGCGCCGCGCCAAGTCGCTCGGCCTTGTCGATGCGGTGACACAAGAGCGCCATGTCGCCGCTGCCGTAAAGGACGCAATCAGCGGCAAGCTCAATCGCGCCAAGCCGGGCGCAATGGCCGGCTTGATGCGGTTCGGCCCGGTGCGCGGCTTCCTTGCCGCGCGGATGCGGCTGGAGGCAGAAAAATCGGCGCCGCGCCAGCACTATCCTGCGCCGTATGCACTGATCGACCTGTTCGAGCAGAACGGCGGCGACAAGCGCGCGATGCTCGAGGCCGAGAAGCGATCATTCGCGCGGCTGATGGTGACGCCGACGGCGCAAAACCTGATCCGCGTGTTCTTCCTGCGCGAGCAGATGAAGAAGCTCGGCGGCAGCGACAGCAAGATCAAGCACGTCCACGTCATCGGCGCCGGCGCGATGGGCGGTGACATCGCCGCCTGGTGCGCCCACGAAGGCCTGCGCGCGACGCTCGGCGACATGAAACCGGAGCCGATCGCCGGTGCAGTCAAACGCGCCGCCGACCTGTTCGGGAAAATCATCCGCAAACCGACCGAGCGGCGCGACGCGCTCGATCGCCTGATCCCCGATCTCGACGGTGAGGGCATCCGCAATGCCGATCTGATCATCGAGGCGGTGCCGGAGAAGCTCGAGCTGAAGCAGAAGGTTTATGGCGGCGTCGAGCAGCGCATGAAGCCGGACGCTATCCTCGCGACCAACACTTCGAGCATCCCGCTGGAGGATTTGCGCACCACGCTGACGCAGCCGCAGCGCCTCGTCGGCATCCACTTCTTCAATCCGGTGTCGCGCATGCAGCTGGTCGAGGTCGTCAGCCATGACGGCAACGATGCCAACGTGCTGTCTGCGACCCGCGCCTTCGTCGCCGCGATCGACCGTCTGCCGCTGCCGGTGAAGAGCTCGCCAGGCTTCCTCGTCAACCGCGCGCTGACGCCGTACATGCTGGAAGCAATGCTGCTGTTCGACCAGAAGGTGCCGAAGGAAGTGATCGACAAGGCGGCCGAGGATTTCGGCATGCCGATGGGGCCGATCGAGCTCGCCGACACCGTCGGCCTCGACATCTGCATGGCGGTCGGTGACTCCTTGCGCGCCAGGCTCGGCGACGCGCTGCCGCCAACGCCCGACTGGTTGCGCGAGAAGGTTCACAACGGCGAGCTCGGCCGCAAGACCGGCAAGGGCTTTTATGTCTGGAAGGACGGCAAGCCGCAGAAGATGGGCGCGATCACGCCGTCCTCTGGACCGCAATCGAACATGGCGCCGAACGCAAGCAGCTCCGGGCAGCCGTCGTCGTCCGAGATGGCCGATCGCCTGATCCTGCCGATGGTCAACGTCTGCGTCGCCTGCCTGCGCGAAGGTATCGTCGACAACGCCGATGTGGTCGACGGCGCGATGATCTTCGGCACCGGCTTCGCACCGTTCCGCGGCGGGCCATTGAACTATGCGCGCTCGCGCGGCAAGGCCGATATCGTCGCGACGCTGCAGGGGCTTGCCGCGAAATACGGCGACCGCTTCAAGCCGGATGCGGGCTGGGACCAGTTCAGCTAGCGCGCCCGGTTCCGCGGTTCCGCCCTTCGGAGTTGATTCCTGAGCGCTCAGGACTTGCTGTCGCAAGCGCTTTCAGCGCAATTCATTTGACTTTCCTCAATGCGTCGCGAAAGGATCGACCAAAGTCTTAGTGCGCACAAGAACTTGCGCAAGGATTTAGCCCGGCAGGGACAATGCCGGATCAGGGGGCGGTTGGATCATGCAGGGCTATGTCATCAGGCGTGTGCTCGCTCTGATCCCGACGCTGATCTTCGCAAGCTTCATCGTCTTCATCACCGTTCGCCTGATCCCCGGCAACATCATCGACCTGATGCTGTCACAGAACGACGTCAGCGCGGCGAAGCAGACCCGTGCCCAGCTCGAAGCGGCGCTCGGCCTCGATCAGCCCATGTTCATCCAGTATTTTCGCTGGATCGGCGCGCTGGTCTTTCATGGCGATCTCGGCAAGTCGCTGTGGAGCAATACCTCGGTGATGGAAGAGATTCTGCATCGCCTGCCGGTGACGTTCGAACTCGGCGCCATGGCGCTGATCGTCGCCTTGATCGTCGGCATTCCGATCGGGGTCTACGCCGCGCTGAAGCAGGATACGGTCGGCGACTACATCCTGCGCACGGTCTCGATCCTGGCGCTCGCAATCCCGGCGTTCTGGACCGGCACGCTGGTGATGGTGTTTCCGTCGATCTGGTGGGGCTGGTCGCCGTCGGTGAGGTTCGTGACGCTGACGCAGGATCCTGTCGCGCATCTGCTCCAACTGTTGATTCCCGCGCTGATCCTCGGCAAGGCATTTTCCGCCATCATCATGCGGCTGACCCGCACGCTGATGCTGGAAGTGTTGCGGCAGGATTACATTCGCACCGCGCGCGCCAAGGGCCTGTCAGTCGGAACGATCGTCACCCGACACGCGCTGCGTAACGCGCTGATCCCGGTGGTGACGCTGGTAGGCTTGCAGGCGCCGGTGCTGTTCGGCGGCGCCGTCATCCTCGAACAGATCTTCGTCATTCCGGGAATGGGGCTATTGCTGCTCGAAGCGGTGTCGTCGCGCGACTATCCCGTCATCACCGGCGTATTCCTGATCATCGGTGTCTCGGTGGTGATGATCAACCTCTTGGTCGATCTCAGCTATGGCTGGCTCGACCCGCGGGTGAGGGGCCGCTGATGGCCGATATCATCGACCGCAGCGCAGTTGTCGCGGCCGCAGCGCGCCAGCCGAACCGCATTCTCTCCTTCATTATCAGGCTGTTCCGTGAAAAACCGCTCGGCGCGTTCGGTTTCGTCGTCTGCGCGATCTTCCTGTTCGCGGGCATCTTCGCCGACGTGATCGCGCCCTACGGCTTCAACCAGATCATGCCGATCAACCGCATGAAGCCGCCGTCGGCACTGTTCTGGTTCGGCACCGACAATCTCGGCCGCGATATCCTGTCGCGCGTCATTTACGGCGCGCGCCTGTCGGTGATCATCGGCTTGAGCGCGGCGTCGATTGCCACCGTGATCTCGGTCTTCATCGGTATCGTCAGCGGCTATGTCGGCGGCAAGTTCGACATGCTGGTGCAGCGCTTCGTCGACGCCTGGCTGAGCTTCCCCGGCATCGTCATTCTGATTGTCGTTGTCGCCGTGGTCGGGCCCGGCATGCCCCAGGTCATCGCCATTCTCGGCGTCCAGGGCGGCATCGGCGGCTCGCGCATCATCCGCAGCGCCGTCATCTCGGTGCGCGAGCAGAGCTACGTCCATGCCGCACAGTCGATCGGCGCGACCTCCGCGCGCGTCATGTTCCGCCACATCCTGCCGAATGTGATGGCGCCGGTGATCGTGCTGTTCACGACCGGCGTCGGCAATGTCATCCTGGCGGAGTCCGCGCTGTCGTTCCTCGGCCTCGGCGTGCCGCCGCCGGCGCCGACCTGGGGCGGCATGCTCACCGGCAGCGCACGCAACTACATGTATCTCGCGCCATGGATGGCGCTCGCGCCCGGCATCTGCCTCACCGTCGTGGTGTTCTCGATCAACATGTTTGGCGACGCGCTGCGCGACCTGCTCGATCCCAGGATGCGCGGCAACCGGTAAGTCAAGATTTCGGAGTGAGTTGTTTTGGCAAGTCCGCTTCTGCAGGTTCGCAACCTCAAGACCGAGTTCGGCGCCGGCACGCCGGCGGCGCTGACCGCGGTTAACGACATCTCGTTCGAGGTCGATGCCGGAGAGACGCTCGCGATCGTCGGCGAGAGCGGCTCAGGCAAGAGCATCACTGCGCTGTCGATCCTGCGCCTGGTCCCGGAACCGCCGGGAAAAATCACCGCAGGCGAGGTGATCTTCGACGGCGTCAACCTGCTCGAGCTGTCGGAAGAGGAGATGCGCAAGGTGCGCGGCAACCGCATCGCGATGATCTTCCAGGAGCCGATGACCTCGCTCAACCCCTCGCTGACCATCGGTCTGCAGATCGCCGAGCCCATCAACCTGCACAAGAAGCTGCCGTGGCCGCAGGCGTTCGACAAGGCAAAGGAGCTGCTCGACCGCGTCCGAATGCCCGACGCCCGGAGCCGCTTGTCGACCCATCCGCATCAGTTCTCCGGCGGCATGCGCCAGCGCATCATGATCGCGATGGCGCTCGCCTGTCAGCCAAAACTGATCATCGCCGATGAGCCGACGACGGCACTCGACGTCACGGTGCAGGCGCAAATCCTCGAACTGCTCAAGGAGCTGACGCGCGAGACCGGTGCCGCGCTGATCCTGATCACCCACGATCTCGGCGTGGTCGCGCGTTACGCCGACCGTGTCTGCGTGATGTATGGCGGCAAGATCATCGAGACGGCCGCGGCGCGCGAACTCTATGAGAAGCCGCTACATCCCTATACGCGCGGACTGATGGCCTCGATCCCGCGGCTCGATCAGCCGGCCGGCAGGCGTCTCGTGCCGATCCGCGGCCAGCCACCAAACCTCTCGCAGCTGCCGGCAGGTTGCTCATTCAATCCGCGCTGCGAGGAAGCGGTCGAGCGCTGCCGCTGCGATGTGCCTGGCTTGATGCGCGCGTCCGAAGGCCATCTTCACGCCTGCTGGATGGCGCCCCATGGCCAATAAACAAATCCTCGAAGTCGAGGCGCTGAAGGTTCACTTCCCGGTCTATGGCGGCTTCCTGCAACGCGAGGTCGGCTCGGTCAAAGCGGTCGACGGCATCTCGTTCACTGTCGAGGAAGGCGAGACACTCGGCCTGGTCGGCGAAAGCGGCTGCGGCAAGTCGACCACTGGGCTCGCAGTGCTGCGCATGCTGCCGATCACCTCGGGGCGCATCGTGTTCGAGGGCGACGACATCACGAGCCTCAGCCAGGGCGAAATGCGCCCGATCCGCCGGCGCATACAAATGGTCTATCAGGATCCGTTCGGCTCCCTCAATCCGCGCATGACGATCGGTGAGATCATTGGCGAGCCGCTGGAAGTGCATCGCCTGCACGGCCGCCGTGCCGAGCGGCGCGAGCGCATCATCGATCTCTTGCAGATGGTCGGGCTCCGCGCCGACATGATCGACCGCTATCCGCACCAGTTCTCGGGTGGACAGCGCCAGCGCATCGGTATTGCGCGGGCGCTTGCGGTCGAGCCGCGGCTGTTGATCTGCGACGAACCGGTTTCCGCACTCGATGTCTCGATCCAGGCCCAGGTTGTCAACCTGTTCCAGGAGCTGCAGGAGAAGCTCGGGATCTCCTCAATCTTCGTCGCCCACGATCTCGCCGTGGTGCGCCATGTCAGCCAGCGCATCGCGGTGATGTATCTCGGCAATATCGTCGAGATCGCCTCGCGCAACGACCTCTACGCCGCGCCAAAACATCCCTATACCCAGGCGCTGATGGCGGCGATCCCGGTGCCCAATCCGGCGGTCGAGGCACAGCGTGAGCACGTGATCATCACGGGCGAGGTGCCGAGCGCGCAGCGGCCGCCGCCGGGCTGCCGGTTCCATCCGCGCTGCCCGCATGCGATGCCGATCTGCCACGAGCAGACCCCGGAATTGAAGCGCGAGGGGCAGACCAGCGTCGCCTGCCACCTATATGCCTAAGAAGCGATGGTTCGCCCTGTCGCGGCCTAGTATCGCCAGTTTGACTTTCCTCAACCTGTCGATTGCGAAATGGGTGTATTCGCGCAAGGTTGAAGAGCAAGGATTTGCTGTCGGTCAGTCTGACGATTCCACTGCGCAGCCGATAAAGGGCAAGATAAACAACGGAGGATTTCGACATGGCTTGGCAGGCAAAAGCGAGCTGGCTCATCGCTGGCGCAGCGGCGCTACTGCTGTCGGCGAGTGCGCTGCGAGCCCAGGAGGGACCAACGCCGAAATACGGTGGGTCCCTTGAGATCGCGACGGTCTATTACACGATCTCGGCGCTGTCGTGGGACAACTATGACTTTAACTGGAAGCACAATCACGACACCGGTGCGGTCTACGAACAGCTGTTTTCCACCGACCTATCGCAAGCCCAGCATAACGGCGGAAAATTTGCCTTCGTTGCTGATGCCTGGATTCCGACCGAGGCGATGCGCGGCGAACTTGCCGAAAAGTGGGAGTGGAAGCAGAATCCGCTGCAGCTTGTCGTCGACTTGCGCAAGGGTATCATGTTTCCCGATAAACCGGGTGTCATGCACGCGCGGGAATTCGTCGCCGATGATGTCGTCTATACCTTCAATCGTCTGAACTCGAGCCCGAAGAAGATTCCCGGCTACTTCGATTTCGTCTCCAGCGTCGAGGCGAAGGACAAATACACGGTTGTCTTCAACATGAAAGAATACAACGCCGAGTGGGCCTATCGTTTCGGCTACGGCTACTACTCAGCCATCATTCCGCACGAGGTGGTCGAGGCGGCGCCGAACAACGCCGGCGCCAAGGACTGGAAGAACGTCAACGGCACCGGTCCATTCATGCTGACGGACTACGTGTCCGGCAATTCCAACACCTACACCAAGAATCCGGACTACTGGGACCGGGAGAAGATCGGCGGCGTCGACTACAAGCTGCCGTTCGTCGACAAGATTGTCTACCGCATCATCAAGGATGAGGCGACGGTGAATACCGCGTTCCGTACCGGCAAGCTCGACATACTGGAAGGGGTGCGCTGGCAAAACGTCGAATCGCTGAAGAAGAGCAACCCGCAAATCCAGTGGCATCGCTATCTTGCGATGGGCGGCCAGTACCTCGCCATGCGGGTCGATACCAAGCCGTTCGATGACATCCGCGTCCGCCGCGCGCTCAACATGGCCGTCAACAAACAGGAGATCGTCGACAGCTACTACAACGGCAACGCCGAAATCTTCGCCTATCCGCAGCATCCGGAATATGTCGGCTATTTCGAACCGCTGGAGAGCATGCCCGACAGCGTCAAGGAACTCTTCACTTACAATCCGGAAAAGGCCAAGAAGCTACTCGCCGAAGCCGGTTATCCCGACGGCTTCACTTTCAAGGTACAGGTCAACGCCAACAGCCCCGAGCATGCTGACCTATTGCCGCTGATCGCCGGCTATCTGGAGCAGGTTGGTGTCAAGATGGAAATCCAGCCGATGGAATACGCTGCATTCCTGTCGGCGATGACGACGCAAACCAATGCGCCCGGCTACTTCATGGGCAATGGCCACACCAACCCGACCACAACGCTGCGCAAGAATTTTGTACCGGGCCAGGTGTGGAATCCCTCGCAATGGAATGATCCCGCGTTCTCCAAGAAAATGGACGACGTTTACCGGGAGCCCGACGAAGACAAACGCAAGGCCATGATTCGCGAGATGACCCGCGAGATCCTCGACAAGGCGCCGTATCTTTGGCTGCCGACGCCGTACAGCTATACGGCCTGGTGGCCGTGGGTGAAGAATTACGGCGGCGAGCTGCGCGCCGGCTCGGTGCGACCAGGCCCGATCTACGCCCGCATCTGGGTCGACCAGGAGATGAAGAAGCAGATGGGGTATTGATCGCCGCTTATGGCGAGGCCAAAGCGGCGGTGCCTAACGGCGCCGCCGTTTTTGTTACTCTGCTGTCATGCCCGGCCTTGTGCCGGGCATCCACGTTCTTCAAAATCGACGCGATCAAAGACGTAGATGGCCTGGGCAAGCCCGGCCATGACGGACGAATATCATGGCCGACACGAACCAAAATCAGCCGATCAAGACCCCGCCGCCCCAGGCGCCGCAGGGCGAGCTCTCGCTGCGCACGCTGGCGATGCCGGCCGACACCAACCAGAACGGCGACATTTTTGGCGGCTGGCTGCTCAGCCAGATGGACATTGCCGGCGGCATGTATGTCGGCAAAACCGGGCAATGCCGCAGCGTCACGGTCGCGATCGAGGCGATGACGTTCCGCAAGCCGGTGTTCGTCGGCGACGTCGTCTCTGTCTATGTCGACACCATCCGCGTCGGCCACACCTCCATCACGGTGCGGGTCGAGGCCTGGGTCAGCCGCCGCAACGAGACCCACATGATCCTCGTCACCGACGGCAACTTCACCTACGTCGCAATCGACGACCAGGGCAAGCCGCAGCCGATCAAGGTGCTGCAGCAACCTTAGCTGCACACGCATGCCTCACCTCTCATCCTGAGGAGCCGGCCATAGGCGAGCGAAGCGACGCCGTCCTACGGACGGCTTTGGCGGGCGTCTCGAAGGATGAGGTCAGCGCTCGGGCCTCATGGTTCGAGACGCATTGCTGCGCAATGCTCCTCACCATGAGGTCAGAGTGAGGCGCAGTAGGCTTGCCTCACCGCGGCCCGAGAAAATCGCGCTTGCCGATCTCGATGCCGTTGTGGCGCAGGATGTTGTAGGCGGTGGTGGCGTGGAAATAGAAATTCGGCAGGCCGACGCCGACGAAGAAAACTTCGCCTGTCAGCTCCATGGTGGTGCCGCCCATCGGCAGCTTGATCACCCGCGTCTCGGCGCCGTTGAACTGCTCGGCCTTGAAGCCCTGCACATACTTGAGCACGGTCGCAATGCGCTCCTTGAGCTGCGCGAACGACGTCTCGGTGTTGGCGTAATCGGGCACGTCGGCGCCGGCGAGCCGCGCAGTGGTCTTCGCCGCGAAATCGCAGGCGTTCTGCACCTGGCGGGTGAACGTGAACATGTCGGGATAGAGGCGGTCGTTCAAGAGCGTCGTGGGCTCGATCTTCTTGGCTTCCGCATGTGCCGCCGCCTTGTCGAGGATCGCCGACAGCGCGGTGAGAATACGCACGAATGTGGGCACGGAGACGTTGTAAAGCGACATCTTGCAAGCTCCTTGAGTGATGCGAATGGAAGGACTTTGGGTGGGGCGTTCTTGTTGGTTGCGCCGTGTCTAACACGAGCACTCAATGCGGCGCCATCACTCTGACGTCATTCCGGGATGGCCCGAAGGGCCAGGCCCGGAATGACGGCTCATTACTGCGAGCGCACCGTTGTCTTCGGCGCCCGCGTCGCGCTCGGTGTTTTGGGCGCGGCTGGCACGCTGGTCGTGACCGCTGCCGCCGCCGGCGGCGCAGTGCCGCGCATCCGCGCCAGCAGCTCGGAGGTCGGCCAGGCGTCAGCCGGCAAGCCATACTTCACCTGCATCGCCTTGACCGCGACGCGGCTTTGCAGGCCGAGCACGCCGTCGACCTTGCCGACATTGTAGCCGGCGCGCACCAGGAGCTGCTGCAGTTCGCGGATCTCGTTGAACGAGAGCTGCGGAACCGGCATCGCCGGTTTCTTCATCGGCGGCGCACCGGCGATGCGGGCCGCGAGATAGCCGGCGGTGGTCGAATAGATCAGCGAGTTGTTCCACTCCGTGTAGGCGGCAAAGTTCGGGTAGGCGAGGAACGCCGGCCCGAACCGGCCCATCGGCAGCAGCACCGAGGTCGGCAGGTCATCATTCTCCAGCGACCGTCCGTCCGCGTGCGTCACGCCCCACTTGGCCCACTGCGACCGCGGGTGCTTGATCGAGAGATCGGTCTCTTCCCACGGCAGGTTTTGCGGCACGCGGATTTCCTCGAGCCACGGCTCGCCGCGCCGCCATTTCAGCCCGGTCGCGATGTAGTTCGCGGTCGAGCCGATCACATCGGGACCCGAGCGCAACAGGTTGCGGCGGCCGTCGCCGTCGTAGTCCACGGCATAGTTCGCATAGTGCGTCGGCAGGAATTGGGTCTGGCCGAGCTCGCCGGCCCACGAGCCGATCATTTCTTCAGGCGAGAGGTCGCCGCGGTCGATGATCTTCAGCGCCGCAATGGTCTCGCCCTGAAACATCTCGGAACGGCGGCAGTCATAGGCGAGCGACACCAGCGAACGCAGCGTCGGCAGGTTGCCCATGTTGGCGCCGAAGTCGCTCTCCAGTCCCCAGAACGCCGCAATGACCGCTGGCGGCACGCCAAATTCCTTCTCGGCGCGGGCAAATGCTTGCGCGTAGCGCTGGATGTACTGGCGGCCCTGCTGCATGCGGTAGTCGGCTGCCATGCGGGCGGCAAACTGGGTGAAGAGCTGGCCGAACACGCGCTGGCCGCGGTCGCGGTTGACGATGCCCTGGTCGAAAACGAGATAAGGCTGCGCTTCGGCAATCGCGCGCTGCGACACGCCGGCCTTCGCGGCGTCCTGTTCGAGCTGCGCGAGGAATTGGGGGAAGCCAACCCCGCGCCGGCACGGACCGGGGTTTTGTGCAAGTGCGGAGGTCGCAACAAGGACGAGCGTTGCGGCGAGAAGGGGACGCGCGAGTTGTGTGGGTAGGGCTGTCATCGGCTTGGGGCGAAGGTGATGCTTCGCCCGTCATGCCCGTCCGTGCGGCCAGCCGTCAAGCGGCTGCGCCGCCCGCGAAAGCCATAGGCGCGATAGCCGAACTATGGTTAGCTCGCCGCTGGCCAGGAGGAGAACGACCAATGGAAATTCAGGCACTCGGGTACCTTGGTGTCGGGACCGCAAAGCTCGACGATTGGTCGACGCTCGCGACCAAAGGCCTAGGCATGCAGGCTGTCGACCGCGGCGCAGGCGTCCGCGCGTTTCGGATGGATGATCGCAAGCAACGGCTGGTGCTTGACTCAACGATTGCAGACAACGCGCTCTATTTCGGCTGGGAGGTCGCGAATGCCGAAGCGCTGGATGCGCTCGCCGCGCGGCTCGAGCGCGCCGGAGTTGCGGTCAAGCGCGAGGGCACGGCGCTCGCCGATCAGCGTTTCGTGTCGGGATTGATTTCCTTCGCCGATCCGTCGGGCAATCGGCTCGAAGCGTTTCATGGCGCAGCGGTTGCCGACACGCCGTTTCTTCCCAGCCGGCTGATCTCCGGATTCCGCTGCGGGCCGCTCGGCATGGGCCACGTCCTCGTCATGGTGAAGGACATCAGCGCGTCGCTTGCATTCTATCGCGACCTGCTTGGCTTCCGCGTCAGCGATTACATTCAGGCGCCGGTCGCTGCCTGGTTCCTGCACGTCAACCCGCGCCATCACAGCCTTGCGCTGGTCGAGGCGCCCGTGAACGGGCTCAATCATCTGATGATGGAACTCTATTCTCTCGACGACGTCGGCCAGGGCTACGATCTCGCGCTGAGGAAGCGTGAGCAAATCGCCGCCACTCTCGGTCGTCACAGCAACGATCTCATGACCTCGTTCTACATGCACACGCCGTCGGACTTCATGGTCGAGTACGGGTGGGGCGGTCGCGATGTCGATGACGGGACCTGGCAGCCGCATGAGCTTTCCAGCGCGGCGAGCTTCTGGGGTCACGATGGCCTGTTCCGCGCCATCGGCGCCGAGGACCCGCCGCCTGTCGCAACCTTGCCTGACATCCCGCCGGAGTTGTTGCGGGCGCCGGTTCAGGTGATGGACGGCAATTACGAGCGCCTCAAGGGCGTCTGCCCGTGGTGGGATGCGATCAAGGCGAGGCAATAGGCGACACGGACAGCGCGGCGGTGAAGGCCGCCGCGATGGGTTTCGCTGTCGCTCGACCCATCCTACAGGTGCCCTGCGCTCAATTCGTCGAGATGGTCTGCACCACGCTCGACACCGGCCGCGAGCTGACGGTCGGCAGTTTGGTGTCCTTCAGGAAGGCCTCGTCGTATTGCGGCAGCGTCTGCAGCTTGGTCTTCGCCTTCATCGCCACGACCTTGTAGCCTTCCGCCTTGAGCCGCGCGAGCAGCGTCGGCAAGGCTTCGCCGGTGTGCTTCTGGAAATCGTGCATCAGGATGATGCCCTTGCCCTGCTTGGCGAGCTTGCTCATCACGGTGTCGACGATCTGCTCCGGCTTCTGGGCGCGGAAGTCGAACAAGTCGAGGTCGCAGGAGAAGATCGCGACGTTGCGATCGCCGAGATAGGTTACCATGCCCGGCGGATGCTGCAGTTCGGGGAAGCGGAAGAACGGCGCCGGGGCCGAGCCGAGCGCCCAGGCCACCGCGCTGACGCCCTTCTCGATCTCGTCCTTCTGCTGCTGCTCGGTCATCGTCTTCTTGTTGAGATTGGCGTGCGACCAGGTGTGCGTGCCGACCGTGTGGCCTGCGGCTGCGACCTGCTTCAGAACGTCGGGGTAATAGGTCGCGTGCTTGCCGATCGCAAAGAAGATGCCGGTGGTGCACTCGTCGGCCAGAGCCTTCAGCACCGCCTGCGTGTGACCTTGCCAGGGACCATCGTCGAACGTCAGCACGACTTCATGGTCGGCGAGGAAGTCGAGCTGCTTGAAATGCTGGAAGCCGAAGCCGGGGCCGCCCGTGGTGTCGACTTCGACCGTGCGGCTGATGCCGAGCGCATTCGGGTTGGCACAGGGCCGGGCCATCGCCTGCTTCGGAGCCGGCGCCGGCGGCGGCGTGATCGATCCGGTGATATCGTCCTTCTGCGCCGCCGCGGGGAGCGGCGCGACCTTCACGGCCGGCGCCTCGACTGCCTTGTGCTCGGCAACCTCTTGCGCCGGGCTCGACGCGGGCGTCCCGCCTGCGTGCAGCGTCCAAACTCCACCTGCGATTCCGAACGCGACGAACGCGACCGCAACCCCTACCGCAATACGCATACCAACTCTCCGCAACGCTACGCGACTAACCCGCGGATTAAGCGGGCTTTCGTTGCGTTTTAGTCAAACAATGGAAACCGTCCGTTAACGGTGAATGTTTCGTTGCGCGCCAGGGTGTCGCGGGGGGTGTCGGGCAGGGCTCCGACGGCCGATGTCGGAATAAGCGGCGGGCCGATTGGTTAATCGAAAGTAACGGTGCCCGGCGGCGGATTTTTGCCACGCCTGAATGAGGTCATCTTGATGAAAAACATGCTCGCGAAACTGATGGCTGCGCTTGTGCCGCTCGGCTTCATTCTCGTCGCGTCGATCGCCCCGTCGCGCGCGGAGATCATTTATCCGTTCTGCAAGGTCGGCGGCGGCGACCTCAGCAACCCGGTCTGCAACTATTCGTCGTTCGAGCAGTGCCGGGTGTCTAGCGCCGGCTACGGCATGTGCAACGCCAACCCGGCTTACGTGCCACCCGCGGCGACGCCGGCGGTGCAGCGAAGGACGAGGCGATAGCAACGGCAGCGTAGGCACGTCTCTTGTCATGGCCGGCCTGGTGCCGGCCATCTCGGTTAGGACTGCAGCGCCTCGAATGTGGTCACCAGGACATGGGCAAGCGAAGCGACGCCGTTGTTCGAGCGGCTATGCCCGGTGACGACAAGGCGGCAAGAGCGTAGATGCCCTCAGCGCAGCCGATACAGCGCGTGCCGCCGGTTGCGGGTGAACGGCCGCACCTGGGTGGCCCAGCGTCCCGCTTCAGAAGCTTGCGCCCATTCGCGGCTTGTCAGCACGTGCGGACCGTCGATCTCGTACATCGCATGATAGCGCGGGCCATCGTATACGATCCTTCTCTCCTCGCCGCCGATGTTGAGCGCGAACGGCTCGCCCTCCATCCGCGAAACCGCATACACACCGGGCACCTTCGACAGCATCGGCACGTGCTCGGTGTCGTAGACCTCGTTGAACAGCGCCTCCTTGTCGGCGTCGACGTCCATGCTGGCAACGAACAGGTATTTTGCTTTGATCGGCATTGGGCTCGTCTCCTTTCGGCTTGCGATTTCTCGATTCTATCGCGAAGCAACCGCATTTGGCGAAGCGACAGCAGGGAGGCTGTAGACCGAGAGAGCCGTCCGCTCAGGTCTCCGCTTTGTCCGTGGCTAAAAAGCTTCATTGATTTGCTCCGCATCTCAATCTAGCGAAATCTAAACGTTCTGCGGCACGTGGGGTGCGGCGCCGCTGGGCCATCGCTCGATTATTCCGGTCCCGCCGGACCTCGTCCGTGCTATCGCGATAGGATTGAAATTCGTGCGGGAGGGAAAGGCGCCATGCGGCTGTCGAACGAAGGTATTCTCGTCATTCTGTTTGTCGGGCTGATTGCCGGCTGGCTTGCCGGCAAGGTGGTTCGCGGCACCGGGTTCGGTCTGATCGGTGATCTCATCGTCGGCGTCGCCGGCGCATTGGTGGCGAGCCTGCTGTTTCCACGTCTCGGAATTGCGCTCGGCACCGGCATCGTGTCCGAAATCATCTATTCGGCGATCGGCGCCATTATCCTGCTGCTGGTTGTCCGGCTGGTTCGCGGACGGTTCTAGCGTTTCTCTCGATCAAGCCGATCGTGCAACATGACGCAACCCGAATCTTCCACGTCTGCCGTATCGCCGGAAATCTTCGCTCCAGGCGAGCTCACCCCGGAAGATCTCGCCGCTCTGCAGCGCGCGGTTCAGTTGCTGGAGCATCCGGGTCTTGCGGCGCGTCTCACCAATATGGTGGGCAAGCCGATCGACCTGATCGGCGCGGCGCTGCCCGCGGCCGCGTCGAAGGCGATTGCCGCGGCCACCTCAAGGGGGCTCGAACTCGCGCTAAAGGTTGCGTTGCGGACGATGCAGCGCACGCCGCTGGCTGGTTCGCAACTGCTGCACAAGGCGTTGGCGGCAGCATCCGGCGCGGCCGGCGGCGCCTTCGGTCTGGCCACACTGCCGCTCGAACTTCCGGTCTCGACCATCATCATGCTGCGATCGATTGCCGATATCGCGCGCAGCGAGGGCGAGGATCTGTCTGATCCCGAGGCGGCCTTGTCATGCGTCCAGGTCTTTGCCTTGGGCGGACGGGCCGGGTCCGACGACGCCTCGGAAAGCGGGTATTTCGTCGTACGCGCCATGCTCGCGAAGACCGTCACCGAGGCGGCCCGTTACATCGCGGAACGCGGTGTGGTCCAGGAAGGTGCGCCAATTCTCGTCCGCTTCCTCACGCAAGTGGCGTCGCGCTTCGGCGTCGTCGTGACGCAGAAGGTTGCGGCGCAGGCGCTGCCTGTGCTCGGCGCGCTCGGCGGCGCCGCCGTGAACTATGCCTTCATCGAGCATTTCCAGGATGTCGCGCGCGGGCACTTCACCGTGCGTCGCCTCGAACGGGCCTACGGCAAGGATCGCATTCGCTCCGAATATGAGCGGCTTGCGCGACCCTCGTGACGTCATGTAGCCCGCATTGGGCAGAGCAAAATGCGGGAAGCCCTGGACCGCGTTTGCCGCGCGGCTAACTCGTGTGCAGGAGGCGCCACACGATGCCGCCGACTGCGCCAAGCCACAGCACGCCCGTTGCCGCAGCTTGAATTCCAAACCCCCTCCCGCGCTTGTTCGCGGCTTGCGAGTAACCTGTCATGTACAGGAATCGTCCGACGATCCAGACGACCCCAAGGCCGGCCGCCGCGAGGTCGTTGACATAGATCGCGAATAGCCACAGCGCCGGCAGGAAGATCGGCATCCATTCCAGCGTATTCATCTGAACCCGGAAGACGCGCTCGAAGTCGGCGTTGCCGGTGATTGCCGGCGCCTTGATGCCGGTTGCTGATCTGGCCTGCGAGACCTTGACGGTCGTGAAGAAATAAAACGCGATCGCAAGACAAGTCACGAGCGCCGTAAAATGCGGCATTGAATATCCCCTTTGTTATGACGCTCCGGAACGCAGAGTCGCTCAGCAGAACGCCGGTGATCATCTTACGAAGCATGTAGCGCGCCTTGAGGGAAGTGAAATGCGGGAGAACATGGAATGCGAGCCCGGCTGCCCATGGTCAAGTCGCATCCTGCCTGCCCGTTCACAGCTCCCGCGCATTGGAAAACGTAAACGATGAGGTCCGCCGCGTGTTCTCGTCGAGCAGCCAGGTGCGCGTCAGCGGCGGCTCGGCGCGCTGCGGGCAGTTCTCGCGCTCGCACAGCCGGCAATTGACGCCGATCGGTGTCGCCTCGGCCTTCTCCAGATCCATGCCCGCGGCATAGACGATCCGCGAGGCATAGCGGATCTCGCAGCCGAGCCCGATCGCAAAGCGCGGCTGCGGCTGCGGATGCGGCGCGATCGGCCGCCGCACCATTTGCGCGATCGAGAAGTAGCGGCTGCCGTCGGGCAATTCGATGACCTGGCGCAGCAGGCGGTCCGGCGTGTCGAAAGTCGAGTGCACGTTCCACAACGGGCAGGTGCCGCCGAATTTGGAGAACGGGAAGGTGCCGGACGAGAAACCGCTTCGACACGTTGCCGGCATTGTCGACCCGCAGCATGAAGAACGGGATGCCGCGCGCGTTCGGCCGCTGCAGCGTGGTCAGCCGGTGGCAGACCTGCTCAAAACCGGCGGAAAAGCGCTGCGCCAGCACGTGCACGTCATAGCCGAGCGCCTCCGCCGCCGAATGAAACGCCTGGTACGGCATCATCACGGCGGCGGCAAAATAATTCGCCAGCGTCACGCGGTAGAGCCGCCGTGCCGTTTCATCCAGCGCGCCGGAGCGCGTGGTGATGGCGTCGAGCACGGGACCACATTCGGCAAGCCCGATCTGCAGCGCCAATTGAAACACGCGCCCCGACGGCTCGATCAGCTCGGAGATCAGAAGCTGGCGGCGATGGCGGTCCCAGCGCCGCAAGGTTTCGCGCATCACGTCGACAGGCATGATGCGGACGATGCCGGAATGTTTTTCGCGGAAGCGCTCGCTGAGCTGCGCAAACAGATCGGAGCCGGCCCCACTGATCTCGTCGCGCAGGGTTTCGGCGGCCTGCTCGAGCTCGGGAAAATAGTTGCGGTTGGCTTCGAGCAGGTCGCGCACGCGCTCGATCGGGTTGGCCTCGAAGCGGCCGTCGCCGCCGCGGTCGGCGAATTGCGCGGCAACCAGCGTCTCGCCGCGCCGCGCCTCGGTGTACGCCGCATACAGCCGCTGCAGCGCGTGGGTGACGCCGGGGCACAGCTCGGCGAGGTCGCGCAGCTCCTGCTTCGGCAGGTCGAGCCCGCGAAACAGTGGATCGGAGAACACCTCGTTCAGCTCGGCGAAGAAACGGTCTTCGTCGGCGGTGGCGAGATCGCGCAGATCAAGGTCGTAGGTCTCGGCGAGCCGCAGCAGCAGTTGCGCGGTGACCGGGCGCTGGTTGCGCTCGATCAGGTTGATGTAGCTCGGCGACACGCCAAGGCCTTCGGCGATTTGCGTTTGCGAGAGATTGAGCTGCTGGCGGATGCGCCGGAAGCGCGGCCCGACAAACAGCTTTTTGGCCTGGTCTTTTCCGGCTTCGAGCGGGGCAGGGCGTTGGGCCATGGGGTGCTCCGGTATTGCTCCTCGATTTGTCATGGCCGGGCTTGACCCGGCCATCCCGCTTAGGAAGGCAGTGCGTCCCCGGTCGAGGTCACCGGGACAAGCCCGGTGACGACAAATGCCGTGTTTCCGAGCCCATTCCCTAGTCAATTTTTACAAACTTTACAATATGACAATTATTACAAGTGCGGATGTTACAGAACATCACGATTTCCCGGCGAAGCTACTATACGTATTCACCGATTCCACGTTATGTCCGCGCCACACTTTGCAGCCGCAGTGTCAAGACTGTGAAAGGACGAACCCGATGAATTACCAGACGCGCATCACTGACTACGCAATCCAGGGCCCGGCTTCCTACCAGACCGAAATCGAAGCCGCCCAGACGCTGCTCAAGGGCAAGGATACCTGGACTGGGATCACCGCAGAGGCGATCGCCCGCATGCGTCTGCAGAACCGCTTCAAGACCGGTCTCGACATCGCCCGCTACACCGCGGCGGTGATGCGCGCCGATATGGCCGCCTATGACAAGGACTCCGAGCAAGTACACGCAGTCGCTCGGCGTCTGGCACGGCTTCGTCGCCCAGCAGAAGATGATCTCGATCAAGAAGCACTTCGCCGGTTCGACCGATCGCCGCTACATGTACCTGTCCGGCTGGATGATCGCAGCGCTGCGCTCCGAATTCGGTCCGCTGCCGGATCAGTCGATGCACGAGAAGACCTCGGTGCCGGCGCTGATCAAGGAGCTCTACACCTTCCTGAAGCAGGCCGATGCGCGCGAACTCAACGACATCTTCCGCGAGATCGATGCGGCACGGAAGGCCGGCGACAAGGCGAAGGAAGCTGCGCTGATCGCCAAGGTCGACAATTTCCAGACCCACGTTGTTCCGATCGTCGCCGACATCGACGCCGGCTTCGGCAACCCCGAGGCGACGTACCTCCTCGCCAAGAAGATGATCGAAGCGGGCGCATGCGCGCTGCAGATCGAGAACCAGGTCTCGGACGAGAAGCAGTGCGGTCACCAGGACGGCAAGGTGACTGTGCCGCACGACGTGTTCCTTGCCAAGATCCGCGCCTGCCGCCACGCCTTCCTCGAACTCGGCGTGGAAGACGGTATCGTCGTGACCCGCACCGACTTGCTCGGCGCTGGTCTCACGCAGCAGATCGCTGTCAGCCACAAACCGGGCGATATCGGCGACCAGTACAACAGCTTCCTCGATTGCGAAGAGGTTGACGCTTCGAAGATCGGCAATGGCGACGTCATCATCAGCCGCAATGGCAAGCTGCTGCGTCCGAAGCGCCTGCCAAGCAACCTCTACCAGTTCCGCGCCGGCACGGGCGAGGATCGCGTCGTGCTCGACTGCATCACCTCGCTGCAGAACGGCGCCGACCTGTTGTGGATCGAAACCGAGAAGCCGCATGTCGAGCAGATCGCCAGCATGGTCGATCGCGTTCGCAAGGTCTTCCCGAATGCGAAGCTGTGCTACAACAACTCGCCGTCGTTCAACTGGACGCTGAACTTCCGCTGGCAGGTGTTCGATGCCTGGAAGGCGGCCGGTAAGGACGTCAGCAAGTACAACCGCGCCGAGTTGATGAAGGTGGAATACGACGATACGCCGCTGGCGAAGGAAGCGGACGACCAGATCCGCACGTTCCAGGCGGACGGCGCCAAGCGCGCCGGCATCTTCCATCACCTGATCACGCTGCCGACCTATCACACGGCCGCGCTGTCCACCGACAATCTCGCGAAGGATTACTTCGGCGAGCAGGGCATGCTCGGTTACGTGAAGAATGTTCAGCGCCAGGAAATCCGCCAGAACATTGCCTGCGTGAAGCATCAGAACATGGCCGGCTCCGACATCGGCGACGACCACAAGGAGTACTTCGCCGGTGAAGCTGCCCTGAAGGCGGGCGGCGCGCACAACACGATGAACCAGTTCGGCTAACGGAGGCTTGCATGCAAAGCGGCTCTCTCTTCTGGGTTATCGGCGGCGAGTTCGGTTCGATGAACTTCCATAAGCTGGTGGAAGGCTCTGCGCAGGTGCAGGGACCTTTCTCCACGCGCAAGGAAGCCGAGGAGTGCTGGAAAAGGCTCTCTGAAGAGAACCGTCATCGCGGCAGCGTTCGTTTTTCGATTGTGGAAGAGCCGCGCCGCTAACGTAGGGCGCGACTCCAGAAAAGCGATCACGCAACTGTCAAGCGGCCCTGTCCGGTGAACCCGGGCGGGGCTTCTCCTTTTCTTGTGGCGTCGCTATTCGCCCACGCCATAATGGCCCGTCCCAGCCACGGAGCCGACCATGACCTCATCCAGCGGAAAGACCTTCCTCGTGTGCCACGGCGCCTGGGGCGCCGGCTACAGCTGGCGGAAGATGCACCCCCTGATGGCGGCCGCCGGGCATCGCCTGGTGACGCCGACCTACACCGGGCTTGGTGAGCGCGCGCATCTTGCCCATCCCGGCATCGACCTCGAATTCCACATCGGCGATATGCTCCAGGTCATCAAGTACGAAGACCTGCGCGACATCGTGCTGATCGGCCACAGCTATGGCGGCATGGTTGCGACCGGCGTGGCCGACCGCGCCCGCGATCGCGTCACCCAGCTGATCTATCTCGATGCGTTCGTGCCCGAGGACGGCCAGGCTCTGCTCGACCTTAACGACGCACGGGCCCGCATGGTCGAGCTCGCCGCCCAGGGCGACGGTTGGCGCGTGCCGCCGAATCCGACGCCTCCGGATACGCCGAAGGAGGATGCCGACTGGGGTGCCGAGCGGCGCGTCGATCATCCGCTGAAATGCTTCATTCAGCCGCTCAAGCTTCAGCACGGCCCGCTGACCCTCCCGCGCAGCTACATTTACGCACTGCGCACCAATCCAGCCGACACCTTCGGCCAGTTCGCCAGGCGCGCCAAGACAACACCGGGCTGGCGCTACTACGACATCGACGCCAGCCATTCCCCGCAAGTCACCGCGCCTGAGGCGCTGTTCACGCTGTTGCAGAAGATCGTGAAGGAAGGCTGACGTTCGCAACTCACAAGTCGATGCATCTCGTGCTGTCATCGCCCGGTTTAACCGGGCGATCCAGTACGCCGGGACGCTTCGATCGATCACTGGCACGCGTGGTTACTGGATGCCCCGCTTTCGCCGGGGCATGACGATCGGGAGATCCGTCTCATGCTCCTCAGCTGCGGCGAAGCACTGATCGATTTCCTCCCTGTTGCCGCCGCCGATCGCGGCACAGCGATGCGCCCGCATGTCGGCGGTTCCTGCTACAACGTCGCGGTCGGCATGGCGCGGCTCGGCGCGCCAGCAGGATTTGTCGGCGGCATCTCGACTGATCTGTTCGGCCGCATGATCGCGGACCACGCCGCAGAGTCCGGCGTCGATCTGCGCTTCGCGACCCGCAGCGCGCATCAGACCAAGCTGGCGTTCGTCAGCGTCGTCAACGGTCAGCCGTACTATGAATTCTACGACGAGAACACGGCGTCGCGAAACTGGAGCTATCGGCGTGGCGCGATCTCGTTCGCAGGCGTCGATGCGCTGCATCTCGGCTCCTCGGCGCTGGTGGACGACAGCAGCGCGTCGCACTCCCGTTCGCTGATCGCTGATGCGCGAGGTGCGGCTACCATCTCATTCGATCCGAACTGCCGCCCCAGCCGGGTGACCGACAAGGCGCGCTACGTCGCAAATGTCGAAGGCTTCGTCGGCGCATCCGACATCGTCAGGATGTCGGATGCGGATTTCGACTTCCTCTATGGCGGCGACGACTATGAGGCGAAGACAATATCGATGCTGGCAAGCGGGGCAACGCTCGTCGTCATCACCTGCGGCGAGCGCGGCGCGCTGGCTTGGCACACGCGCGCTGGCGCGTTCAACGTTGTGGCCCCGACAACCAAGGTGATCGACACTGTCGGCGCCGGCGACAGTTTTCAGGCGGCGCTCTTGGCTCGCGCTACGCGCGCTCGGCCGCATCGAGCGAACCGCGCTCGCGCAGGCTTCGCGCGATGAGCTGCGGCGTGTCCTCGAATTTGCCGCCGCCTGCGCCGCCGTCACCTGCTCGCGTGCCGGTGCCAACCCGCCGCGGCGCGACGAGGTTGAGCCGGCGATGGCGGCGCTGCTGGCGGAGAATAGTGGAAATCGCTCCTAGGACGACCTATGCCCTCGGCTGTGCAGCGGCTTTCTTCGCAGCGTGCAGCAGGCCCACCACGTCCTCGTCCGAGGTCTGGCGAAAATCGCGATAATGCGCGCCGACCGCGTAGAACGGTTCGGGCGCGAGGAGACAAATCACCTCGTCCGCCTCGGCCTTCAGGATCTCGATCGTCTCGCGCGGCGCGACCGGCACCGCCAGCACCAGCCGTCGCGGTTGCGAACGCGACAGCGCCTGCAACACGGCGCGCACGGTGCCGCCGGTCGCGATGCCGTCATCGACCACGATTACGGTGCGGCCGGCAATTTCGAGCGGCGGCTCGCTGCCGCGGTAAAGCCGGCGCCGCCGCTCGATCTCGTCGAGCTGCCGCGCGGTCGTGGCCTTGATGTAGGCGGGGTCGGCTCCGACTGCCCGCACGATTTCGTCGTTCAGCACGATCTGCGGATTCGCGCCATCGACCACGGCGCCGATCCCGAGCTCCTCGTGCCCTGGCGCGCCGATCTTGCGCACCAGCACGACATCGAGCGGCGCGTCGAGCGCCCGCGCCACCTCGAAGGCGACCGGCACGCCGCCGCGCGGCAACGCCAGCACGATCGGATTCTGGTCCTTGAACCGCATCAGCGCCGGGACCAGCCGGCGTCCGGCGTCACGCCGGTCGGCGAAGATGAAGTCGTCGTCGAGCTCCTGCGACTGTTGTGGCAGGAAGCGTCGGAACCAGCTTGTTGCGTGCCGCATGACCTCGTCCAGAGTGCCGGGTTCTTCAAACAGATGAGTAGCGCCCGGCACGATCACGAGCTCCTTCTCGCAGCTGAGCTGCGCAAAGGCGGCACGATTGAGCGGGATCACCGGGATGTCGTCGCCGCCGACGATCAGGAGCGTCGGCGCGCTGACAGTGCGCAGCGCAGATCCTGCGAGATCCGGCCGGCCGCCGCGCGAGACGACCGCGGCGACATTCTGCCCTTCGGCCGCCGCTACCAATGCGGCCGCGGCGCCGGTGCTGGCGCCGAAATAGCCGATCGCAAGCTGTGCCAGCTCCGGCTGCGTCTGTGCCCAGTCCGCGGCTTCGGCGAGCCGCGAAGCCAATAGCGCAATGTCGAATACATTGCGACGGTCGCGCTCTTCCTCGGGACTGAGCAGATCGAGCAGCAGAGTGGCAAAGCCAGCCTCGCGAAGCCCGGCCGCCACCTGATTGTTGCGCGGACTGTGACGGCCGCTGCCGCTGCCATGGGCAAAAATCACGAGGCCGCTTGCGCCGCGTGGCACGCCGAGACGGCCGGCGAGACGGTGCGGCCCGATGGAGACGTCGTGAATGTGGTCGCTGCCGGAGGCCATCGTCACAACCCGAACGGATAGGTGTCCGCGGCGCCTGGCGCTGGTTGTGCCGCCAGCGGCGTCACCGCATGTGTTTCCTCGAACCAGACGAACGCGTCGAACTGCTCCGGCAGCACCGCTTCGAAATAATGGCTGAGCAGCTCGGACTCGGGCCGGTAGACCACGCCGATCGCGCGCTCGAGCCGTGGACCGGTGAGCGCCTCGCGCAAATCGCGGCGCGCCGGCAGCCGCCAGTCGGTCAGCGACCGCGCCAGGCCGGTCCGGCGGAACAGGTATTCGTAGCTGTCCTCGCGCGCCGGCCGCACCGTTTTGGTTTCCGCTGGTCCATCCCAGTCGGAGGCCGCCATCACGGTGCCGCGGTCGGTGCCGAAGCCGATCGACACCGCGTCGTCGCGGTAGGCGTTGCGGGCGAGTTCGCCGATGTTGAATTCGCCTTGCCAGCCCATCGCGGTCGCCGCGGCGTTGCCGATGTGCGAGTTATGCGCCCACACGACGACCTTCGCGTCCGGCCCGCGGTGCTGCATCACATATTGCAGCGTCTCGAACATGTGGCGGTCGCGCAGGTTCCAGGACTCCGTCGAGCCTCGGTACATGATGCGATAATATTGTTCGGCGGCGCGGACGATCCGCGCGTTCTGCGCGGCGTCGAAGAACGCAGCGCCGTCGCGTGCTGCATAGGCGAGGCGATGGTCGAGCAGTTCGCGCAATTGCGCGATAACCGCGTCCTCGCAGGTGTCGCGGCCCGCAAGCGCCATGCGACCATAGCCGGCGGGATCGTCCTGCCACGGCGTCAGGCAACCATAGCGCGCCCGCGCGATGCGGCCGCGCTCGGGGTCGACCCGGTCGAGATAGTCGATGACGGCGGCCATCGAGCTACGCAGGCTGTAGACATCGAGGCCGCGAAATTCGACCCGCTGCTCGCTGCGCACGGCGGCGTTGTGCAGGCGCAGGTAATCGATGAACTCCTTCACTTCGAGATTGCGCCACATCCAGGTCGGAAAGCGCGCAAACGGCTGCTGCTCGGCGGGCTCGGGAGGCAGCTGCCTGACATGGCGGTCGAGCACCGCCGCATCCGGCCAGTCCGCCTCGACCGCGACGATGTTGAAGCCGTGCCGTTCGATCAGCCGGCGCGTGATCGCGGCGCGCGCCCGATAGAATTCCGAGGTGCCATGGGTCGCTTCGCCGAGCAGCACGACCTTCGCGCTGCCGAACCGGTCGAAGACTGCGCCAAAATCCGCGCGTTCCGGCGAGGGGATGTGTTCGCCGGCGTCGCGCAGCGTCTCGATCAGCTCACGATCGATCTGCTCGCGAACGCGCTCGGCTGCAGGTGACAGAGCCATGGCCGAGTTCCTCCAATCAGTCTTGCGCGCAACTCGTCCAACGATCGAACATTCCACCCAGGTGGCACGTAACGATTTGACGCACATCAAGAAAATCGGAGATTCACGCGACATGCTGAGGCAACACTGGTCGTCATCACCTGCGGCGAGTGCGGTGCGCTGGCCTGGCACGCGCACGAGGTTGCAGCACTGAAGACCAAGGTTGTCGATATCGTCGTCGCCGGTGACGGCTTTCAGGCGGCACGGCTGTTCGCGCTGAGCTCGCTCGGTCGCATCGCCGCTCTCGCGCCGGCGCCAACCTGCCGCGCCGCGAGGAAGTTGAAGACTCGTTTGCGGAGCTCAAGCGGACGAGAGGTTAGCGAGCGATTCGGCGCGGCGGGTCCTTCACCCCGCCGCGGCTTCCTCTTCCGCCGCAACAAACCCCGGCCAGTTGCCCATGTACTTGATGAAGGCCGGGCTCAAGCCTTCGTCGCGCAGATGCCTGACGGTCACTGGTATCGACGGCGACTGGTAGTTCGGGTCGCGCTGCACGCGGTTCGGAAAATCATGGCGCAGGATGGCGGCGCGGCCGACCAGCACGAAGTCGCAGCCCGCCTCCAGCACTTTCGCGGCATCGGCCGCGCTCATCACCTTGCCGGCGGCGCCGAGCCGGACATTGCCGCGAGGCAACTCCGTGAAGTAGCTCATCAGCGTGCGGCCCTGGAATTCTTCCTCGACCGGTTCCTTGAAGACATCCCACAGCGACATATCGAGATAGTCGATCTTGCCCTGGCGAAGCACTTCCGCCGCGACGTCGCGGATTTCCGCGAGCTTCAATCCGAAACGCTCGGGTGACAGTCGAAGCCCGATTTGAAAGTCGGGCCGGCAAGCCTTGCGAATGCCGTCGATGATCTCGAACACGATGCGCGCGCGATTTTCCAGACTGCCGCCGTAGCGGTCGTCGCGATGGTTGACCTCGGCGGAGAGAAACTGCGCGAGGATGTAGCCATGGGCGCCATGCACCTCGATGCCGTCGAAGCCGGCTTTTTCCGCTCGTTTCGCCGCGGCAATGAAGTCGTCACGCAGCTGCTCAACTTCGGCCATCGTCAGCGCGCGGGCGCCGGTCTTGGCGTCATCGGATGGACACACCGGCGTGCCGACCAAGTTCCTTCGGCGCGCGGTTGCCGGCGTGATGCAATTGCGCTGACGCGACCGAGCCGTATTTCTTGATTGTTGCGGCAAGCCGCGTCAGGCCCGTGACGTGCTCGTCGCCGAAAATGCCGAGCTGGCCGGCGAAGCCCTGGCCCTTGGCCTGAACATGCGCGGCGCAGGTCATGGTCAGTCCGAACCCGCCTTCGGCGCGCATCGTCAGCCAGCGGAATTCCTCGTCCGACAGCCGACCGTCGGCATGGCTCTGCTGGTTGGTGAGCGGCGCGAGCATGAAGCGATTTTTCATCGCCGGCCCGTGGGCAAGCGACATCGGCTCGAACAGTTTCGCGACGGGCATTTTCTTGATTTCCGGATTTGTGTGGTTTTAGTGCGAGGCGGGTTGGTATGCGCAGACGAGAGGCCCTAATCTATGCAAGGCATCGCGAAGCGCCAGCCTGTCAGCGTGTTTGGACCGGACCTTTCCGTTGTCATGGCCGGGCTTGTCCCGGCCATCTCGCTTGGATGGGCAATGCGTCTATAAGCGGGGTCACCGGGACAAGCCCGGTGACGACATGAATTACTGTGCGACTTCCTCGTACAAATCGCGCCATTCGGCGTTGTGCTCCGTGATCAGCCGGGTCTTCCAAACGCGCGGCCATTTCTTGATGTTCTTCTCGCGCTGGATCGCATCTCGGATATCCGCAAACATCTCGAAATGGACGAGTTGCCGGATGTGATAGCGCTTTGTATGACCGTCGACGAGCCCTTCGCGATGCTCATGCACGCGGCGGACGAGGTCGTTCGTCACACCGACATACAAGGCGCCGCCGGGGCGGCTCGCGAGGATATAGACGTAGTAGGTGTTCACGACGTGAGCTTACCGTTCGTCATGGCCGGGCTTGTCCCGGCCATCTCGCTTAGGAGAGGCAGCGCGTCCCCGAGCGGGGTCACCGGGACGTAGGCGAGCGAAGCGACGCCGTTCTTCGAACGGCTAAGCCCGATGACGACAAGCAACGGGGCCCCTGCCGAGGGTTCATCACCCCAGCTTGTCGATCGTTTGACGCAGCCTGCCGAACAGGCCGTCGACATCCTTGCGCAGCGCATCGAGGCGCGAAAAATGCCCGACCGCTTCGGCGATGCGCTGTTCGGTCTCGACCTTGTTGCGATGGATCGCCTCGACGCGGCCGGACAGCCGTTCGCCGTTCATCTCCTCGAGCTCCTGGAGCGACAGATCCAGCCGGTCGCGGCGGCCGTGCAGGTCGGCGATGGCAGCCTCAATTCCGGTGGTCGGCGATTGCAGCGGCGCGAGCTCGCGCTGGTATTTGTCGAGTTCCTCCTTGAAGCGATTGAGCAGGCCGAGCGTGTGCTCCAGCGTGCCGAGCCGCCCGCGGCTCCGGTCGACGAACTGGTTCAGCTCGTTCTGGCGGTCGACCAGATTGCGGCCATCCTGATCGATCTCGATCTCCGACAGCGAACGCGCGAGACGCTCTGCCCGCTCGGCGAGCTCGTGAAACGCCGTGCGGATCGAATCGAGCACTGTGGAGCTTTCGAGCAGCTGCGCCATGCGCTGCTCCGCGTCGCGCTTGTTGCGCGCCAGCGTGTCGGCGCGGACGGAGAGCTTTTCGCCGTCGCGGATATCGATGCCGTCGATCGCCTTGCTCAGTTCGCCATGACGAACGTTGAGCTCGGCCAGCAACGACCAAATGCCACCTTCGGCCGCCTGCAGCGGCGCGATCCGGGTCATGGCGACGCCGAAGTCTTCCTTGAACTTGTTCAGCGTGGAGGCGGAGTCCTCGAGTGCCTTGAGCCGCGTCTGCGACTGGATGACGTTCTCGGTCAGGGTCTTGATGCGGTCGGCCATGCTGCGGCCGGCGGCGTCGCTCTCCTGCTCGACCTGCGTCAGTGCGCGATCGAGCTGGATCTGGCGCTCGCGCAATTCATCGAACACCGGCGCGATGGTTCGCCGCGCTTCGGTGACTTCGCCGAGCTGTTCGCGCAAGGTTTGCTGTCGCCGACGGATGTCGGCAAGCCGGGTATCGAGATCGGCAGCGCCGCTGCGGCTGCGATGGGTCGCGGTCAAAAGCTCGGCCTTGGTCACCCGCTGGTGCAGCGACAGCAGCGCGTTGTCGGGGTCGGTCGCGACCATGTGCTCGACTGCGGCATTGAGGTTGCGCTGCGTTTCATCGACGCGCACCGTTGCATCGACCAGGCTCTCGCGCCGATTCGTGACGAGCGCGAGTTCTTTGCCTCTGCGTTTGGCGCGCGCCGATTGCCAGACCACGGCGACCATCAGGTAGAGGGCCATCAGCACGACGCCTGCGACCATCGCCTGCTGCGGATGGGACAAGGACACGAATGCCGCCGGCGCCTGGTCCCAATTGGGCTGCAGGGTCTGGTCGATCAGGACCACTGCGACGCCGAGCAATGCGACCAGGATAATCAGAGGCAGCCACATGGGCGCTCCTCAACAAAAGATTTCCGCCACCTTCAATCCGTCGTCGTCAACAGTCAGGCCGGCCAGGAGTGGGCCAGCCTGCTTCACCGCATGGGAGCTCGGAGCAAGTGCGAGAAATTCCGCTGTCCGGGCGCCCCCTTGAAGCCCGGGCAGGGAATGTAACTTGAGGCGCCGCAAATGGTATCGGGTGGCGGTTCGCCCATCAAGATGACGGATCGAAGCAAGCCCTGTTGCGCCTAGCGCATCTTCCACTGTGGCTTGCGCTTCTCGGCAAACGCCTTCGGTCCCTCCAGCCGGTCTCGGTTGAATTGATCGCCTTCTGGATCGGCTCGGCCAGCTTCACCGAATATTCCACCGGCAGGTTGCGCCCGGTCTTGACGATGGTCTTGATCGCCTTCACCGCGAGCGGCGCGCACAGCGCGATCTCTTCGGCGATCGCGTTCGCTTCCTTCATCAGCGCGTCACGATCCTTGACGCGGCGCTGGATCAGCCCGATCTCGTAGGCCCGCTGCGAGGAGATCGGCGAACCGGTGAGCTGGATGTGCAGGGCTTCGCCCAGCGGGATGATGCGCGACAGGTTGTGCAGGCCGTAGCCGGCGAGCAGGCTGCGCCGCGGCTCGGGCAGGCCGAAGGTCGATTGCTCGGTCGCGATGCGGATGTCGCAGCGAAGCGCGAGTTCGAGGTCCGCCGGCGAGACAGAAGCCGTCGATCGCGGCAATCACTGGCTTGCCGCAGGTCGCAACCAGGCTGTCGAGCGGCCCGCGGCTGACCTCGCCTTCGGAATCGCGTTTTGTCATTTCCTTCAGGTCGGCGCCGGCGCAGAACGCCCGGCCGCCTTCGCCGGTGATGATGAAGGACAGGATACGGTCGTCGGCTTCGCCGTCGGCGATGGCGTCGTTGATCGCCTCGCGCAATGCCGTGTTGAGCGCATTCATCTGCCCCGGGCGGTTCAAGGTGATGTGGGCGGTGTGGCCGCGCTTCTCGTAGCGCAGTTCCTCTCGTTCGCGATAGGCCATGGGTGTTCCCGTGTTGTCGTTGTTGGATTTCAGCGAGACGACTATCGCATGATGTGCTTGTCACGCCGAGCGCTGGCCGCACTGAATACCTCTCCCCGGTGGGGAGAGGTGACCCAACGAGAGCCGCCAAACCCTTGTGTCCGCTATGGTTACTGGTACCTTAACGCCTGTGGAACCTGGGATTTCCTGATGACCTCGGTGGACGGCCCGAATTCGAACGACGGCGACGGTGCCCCGCGCATTCGCCGCTTGCGCGACGTGTTGCGTCAGGCACGGATCGAAGCCGCCGACCGCACCGGCGTGGTCGTCGACCTGCGCGATGCCGAGGTCGCCCGGCTCGAGATCCTGAACGAGGCGCTCGACCGGCTGTTCGAGGAGATCCCGGATCACATCGACATCTTCGACCGCGGCATCAGCCAGGGCGATCAGCCGCGGCTGTGGATCGACGTCGTCGCCCATGTCGTGATGGGACGCGACAAGCGCACCTATCGCTTCGTGCAGGACACCCGCTACGGCCGCATCGTGCTGTCGGAATCGCTGGAGGTGCCGCCGACCGTCGAGGCGATTACCGACTATGTCGCGCGCCGCATCGTCGAGCGCGAGCAGGCTATCGCGGTGCCGCCGCCGCCAATTCTCGCGCCCGAGAAGAAGCGGCGTTTTGGCGTGTGGAGCTTCATTCTCGGCGTGTTGCTCGGTGCAGCCGGACTGTTCGCGCTGGCGCTGCTTTCAGCGCTGCGGAGCATGTAACAGGCGCGCAGCTGAGACTCTATAGTTGCATAACTATAAAATGCAACTATGTGAGCGGTGCCAGAAACCCTACCAGAAAATGCGAATTTGCTAGACGTTACACCCGCTTATCGGGCACCGGTGGTCGACCTCACATCAACCGCCGACGGCCGATTTCGCTGATGGCATGGCTGTGCGCCGTGAAGCCGCGCACCGTGACCTCACAGTGCCAGCTTTGGTTATCGCGCGACACCCGGATCAGGTTGTAGGAGGCGGGCTCGCTGCGGCCGTGCGCCACGGCCGACGCCGAGGGCACGCCGAGCGATGGAATCTTTTTGTCGGCCGGCCCCTCGATCCAGGTCAGCGCGTGGCGATGGTCGTGGCCGTGCAGGATGAGATCGACGCCGTGCCGCTTGAGCAGCGCGCACACCTGGTCGGCATCGATCAGGCGCTTATAGGCCGCCGGGCGCAGCGACTGCAGCGGATGATGGATCAGCAGCACGCGAAACAAATTTTCACGCGCAAGTTCGGACAGTACCGCCGCCAAGGCACCGAGCTGCTGATGCCCGAGCTTGCCGGTCGCGAGCAACGGCGCGGTTGGCACCGCCGTCGAGACGCCGATCAGCGCCAGCGGTCCGCGTCGCCGTACGAACGGAAACGTCACCGTTGAAGCGCCGTCGGCCGTGAGATAGTCGGCCCAGGCGCGCAGGAACATGTTGCGCGTGCCCGGCACGTAGGCGTCGTGATTGCCCGGCACCAGCGTCACATCATGCGGCGGGCCGACCGTGTGCAGCCAGTTGCGGGCGAGCGCAAACTCCTGCGGCAGCGCGATGTTGACGAGGTCGCCGGTGACGGCGACGTGTTGCGGTTGCTGCGCCTTGATGTCGGCGACGATCGCATCCAGCACGTGGGCGGCGTGGCGGTCGACGCGGTTGCGTGTCCAGTTGAAATAGCCAATCGCGCGCTTGCCCATCAATTCGCCGAGCCGTGGCGATGGCAGCGGCCCAAGGTGCGGATCGGACAAATGTGCGAGCAGGAAATCGGACATGGAGTTCGCCGCTAGCAATCCTTGAGTTTGCGCATGTCCTGATCGGAAAACCGGTATCCACCTTTCCGGGACATGCGGCTTACGCACTGCCGATCAAAATGCCCGTGAGAAACACCAGCGTGCCGCCGACCACGATCTGGAACGCGGCCTGCAGCCACGGCGTATCCATGTAGCGATGCCTGATCCACGAGATCACCGCGAGCTCGACCGCAACGACGGCAACAGCGAACACCATCGCGGTCCAGAAATCCGGGATCAGGAAGGGCAGGGTGTGGCCCAGGCCGCCCACCGCCGTCATCAATCCGCACACACCGCCGCGCAGGATGGGCGAGCCGCGCCCGGTGAGCGAGCCGTCATCGGATAACGCTTCGGCAAAGCCCATCGAGATGCCGGCGCCAATCGAGGCGGCGAGCCCAACGAGGAAAGTCTGGAACGGCTCGTGGGTGGCAAACGCGGCCGCGAACAGCGGCGCCAGCGTCGACACCGAGCCATCCATCAGGCCGGCGAGGCCGGGCTGCACATATTGCAGCACGAACAGGCGGCGCTCGGTTTCGGCCTCGCGCGCGACCGCCTCCTTCGGCATGTTCTCGGTGAGCTGCTCGGCGTGCGCCTCGTGCTGGTCTTCCTCTTCGGCGAGCTTGACCAGCAGCTCGCGGACCGAGACGTCGCGCGCCCGCTCGGCCGCCTTGCGGTAGAACCGTGCGGTCTCGAGCTCCATGTCGGCGGCATAGCGCCTCACTTCGTCGAGCCCGAGCGGCCGCATCAGCCACAGCGGCTTGCGCTTGATGAAGCCCGAGACGTCCTGTTTGCGGATCAGGGGCAGGTATTCGCCGAACTTCTCGCGATAGAGGTTGTACAGTTCGGTGCGATGCTGCACCTCCTGATCGGCCATCTCGCGGAAAATTCTGGCCGAGTCCGGATATTGTTCTTCGAGGCCCTGCGCGAAGCCGTGATAGATTCGGCTGTCGTCCTCCTCGTTGGAGATCGCCAGCGCCAGGACCTCCTGCTCGGTCAAGTCGGAAAAGCGCTTCACGTCAGCCTCTGTCCATTCCTGTCGAGCGGTTGTTTTGGCAAGCTGCCGCCGCAGGCGCAAGCGTGAACCATGGGCAATATCAGCGCAGCGACGGCACGATGTCTCATCAATATGGCCGAGATTTATGACCGATTCCGCCTTGACCATCATGCGGCGAAGGTTTGAGCCCGTCATTCGCAGGGTGCTGCATTCTTACTGGCGGTTCGCCCGCGGCATGACGTTCGGCGTTCGCGCCGTCGTCCTCGACGAGGCCAACCGCGTCTTCCTGGTCAAGCACAGCTACGTCTCGGGCTGGCACCTGCCCGGCGGCGGTGTCGAGGTCGGCGAGACCGCAGTGCAATCGCTCACCCGCGAACTCATCGAGGAGGGCAATATCGTGCTCGAAGGCACACCGCAACTCCACAACATCTTTTTCAACCGCCGCGTCTCGCGGCGCGATCATGTTGCGGTTTATGTCGTGCGCCAATTCCATCAGTCAGGCGCGCCACGACCCAATAGCGAAATTGTTGCAACGAGCTTCTTCGACATTCACGACCTGCCGGACGATACGACGCGCGGCACTCGCGCTCGCATCCGAGAGGTGATCGAGGGTGTTGCGCCAACGGCCGATTGGTCGTAGCGAGAATCACGTATTCTCAGTGTCCGACACGAAGGCTTAACCTGCCGAAATCAGCGCCATGAGCGATGACAAATCAAACGATCGCAAGCCGCTGCGTGTCGCGGTGCTGGTGCCGTGCTTCAACGAGGAGGCGGCCATCGGCAAGGTGGTGGGCGACTTCCGCGCGGCGCTTCCCGCCGCCACCGTCTATGTCTACGACAACAATTCGGCTGATCGCACCATTGCGCTGGCGCGCGACGCCGGCGCGGTGGTGCGCCGTGAGACGCGCCAGGGCAAGGGCCACGTGGTGCGGCGCATGTTCGCCGACATCGACGCCGACATCTATGTGCTGGTCGATGGCGACGCCACCTACGATGCCCCGAGCGCGGCACGCATGATCGAGCGGCTGCGTGCCGAGCGGCTCGATATGGTGGTGGGTAAGCGCATCGAGCAGTCGACCGGCTCGTATCGACTCGGCCATCGCTTCGGCAATCAGCTGCTGACCGGCTTTCTCCGCTCGGTGTTTGGCGGCGGGTTCTCCGACATCCTGTCCGGCTATCGCGTGTTCTCGCGCCGTTTCGTGAAGTCGTTTCCAGTGCTGTCGGACGGTTTCGAGATCGAGACCGAGCTGACGGTCCATGCGCTCGAGCTCGCGCTGCCGCTCGCCGAAATGGAGACTCCGTATTTCGCGCGGCCCGAAGGATCGGTGTCCAAGCTCAACACCTGGCGCGATGGCTTTCGCATCCTGGCAACCATCGCCCAACTCTATCGCTCGGAACGTCCGCTGCGATTCTTCACCGTGATCGGGATCGTGCTGGCGCTGCTTGCTGTCGGCCTCGCGGTGCCGATCTTCATCACCTACCTCGAGCAAGGCATTGTGCCGCGTTTGCCGACGGCAGTGCTGTCGACCGGGTTGATGATCCTTGCGGTGCTCTCGATCAGCTCCGGCCTCGTGCTCGATACGGTCACCCGCGGGCGCAGGGAAATGAAGCTGCTCGCGTACCTCGCCCAACCTGCCATCGAGGATTGATGGCAAGGCCATCCGCGCTGCGATGGACCCTGTCCGCGCAAAGTGTTAAGCGGCGCTCATGAGCGACCCGTCTCCGACCATTGCCCCGGAAGCGCCGAACGATGCGCAGGCGATCGAACGCCTGCATGAGCGCACCTTCGGTCCGGGACGCTTTACGCTGACCGCCGCTCGCTTGCGCGAGCATATCGGTCACCGACTCGACCTGTCGTTCACTGCGCGCATCGGCACGCTGCTGGTCGGTTCGGTGCGCCAGCTGCCGGTCTGCATCGGCGACACGCCCGCTTTGATGCTTGGGCCGCTGACGGTCGAGCCGCCGTTTCGCAGTCACGGCATCGGCCGGGCGCTGATGGAGCGCGCGCTCGACGAAGCGAAAGCAAAGGGTATTCGTCTCGTCGTTCTGGTCGGCGACGAAGCCTATTATTCGCGCGTCGGATTCAGGCGAATCCCGAAGGGCCGCGCGACGATGCCGGGACCTGTCGACTATGCGCGCCTGCTGGTCGCTGAACTGGTCGAAGGCGCCTTCGAGGGCGTGTCCGGCCACATTCGGCCGGATTGGGACGCAGCACGCTAGGACAAAGTCCTATCGCCCCTCGCGCAGCCAGGTCATGGCAAACGCGCCGACCAGCAGCAACAGGCCGATGATACCGGCGAAGATCGGCAAGACGCCGATGCCGCGGACCACGCTGGCCTCGTGCATCTTCAGGCCGAGCCAGCCGTCGCCGTGATAAATGCTGGACGCACGCACCGGGAGGATGCGCGGCAATTCGAGGCTCGATCCGTTGATCATGCGCACGGTGTCGCCGCCCGTTGCCTGCGTCAACGGCTTTAAGGGTTCGGTCGACGACGTCACCTCCGAAAACTCTTTCGGGTTGGCCGGGCCGACGCTGATCAGCGCGCGCAGGGTGCCGTCGGTCGCCTGCCACAAGCCAAGCTCGTCGGCCGCGGTGACGGCGCGCCACAGCCCAGGCTCGCTCTGCGAGAGGTTCACCACGCGTGTCTTGCCGGATGGCGAAGTGACTGTGACCGGCACCACGTCGTCGGCCATCGTTTGCCGCTGCACGACGAGGTCGTGCCCCTGCACCGACAACCGCAGCGCTTCTTCGTCGAGCTCCGGCTGTTTCATCAGCCAGTGCGATATGCGCCGGAGCAGGTCGAGGTGCGGCCCGCCGCCGTCATAGCCGCGCGCCCATAGCCAGATGTGATCGGACAGGAACAGCGCGATGCGGCCTTCGCCCTGCCGTGACAGGATCAGCAATGGCTTCCCGTCAGCGCCGTCCATGACCTCCGATCCGTTGACGTTCTGCGTATCGACCTGGCGGAAGAAGCGGCTCCAGTGTGGCGGGTTGGTGCCTGAGCCTTCGAGGCCGCGAGTCACCGGATGACGTTTGCCGGCTTCGCTCAGCGTTGCGTAAAAGCCCTTTTCAATGACGCCGACCGGCTCTGCCGGCAGCACGCTGTCGAGGGGGGTGCGCCAGATGCTGGTCGAGCTTGCATAGTCCGGCCCCGCAGCGACCAGCACGGCGCCGCCGCTGCGCACGTAGCGCGCGATGTTCTCGAAATAGCCGACCGGCAGCACCCCTTGCCGCGCGTAGCGGTCAAAGATGATGAGCTGGAACTCGTTGATCTTCTGCAGGAACAGTTCGCGCGTCGGGAAGGCGATCAGCGACAGCTCGTTGATCGGCGTGCCGTCCTGCTTCTCCGGTGGCCTCAGAATCGTGAAGTGCAAGAGGTCGATCGAGGGGTCGGACTTCAACAGGTTGCGCCAGGTGCGCTCGCCGGCGTGAGGCTCGCCGGACACCAGCAGTACGCGCAACTTGTCGCGCACGCCGTCGATCGACACGACCGCACGATTGTTGACCGGCGTCAGCTCGTTCTCGAGCGGCGAAGCCTCGATCTCGACGATGTTCTGCCCCGCGTGCGGGATGTCGATATCGACGGTGACGGTCTGGCCGCTTGCGACTTGGCGCTGGTTCAGCACCTCGCCGTCGCGGCGCAGCGTCACGGTGGCGCGCTGGCCGCTGACGCCCTGGTCGTCGAGCTTGTACGTGATCTTCTGCGGCTGGCCGACGATGCCGAAGCGCGGCGCGGCAACGATCTCGATGCGGCGGTCGCGTTCGTCTTTTGTGCCGGTGATGAGACCGTGCACCGGTGCGTTGAAGCCAAGCGTCGCGGCGTTCGTCGGGATGTCGTGGACGCGGCCGTCGGTGATGAGGAACACGCCGGCTACTCGATCGGCGGGCACGTCCGACAGCGTCGACGCCACCGCCGAGAACAGCTTTGTGCCATCGGTCTCGCCGTCGGATTGACCGGCTTCGACGACGCGGACCTCGAGGCCTTTGATCTGCTTCAGCCGCTCGACCAGCTGCTCGCGCGCTGTTTCGGTCTGTTGGGTGCGGTTGCCAAAACTCTGGCTCGCACTCTTGTCGACAATCACGGCGGCAACCGACGACAGTGGTTCGCGTTCCTCGCGCGTGAACGACGGGTTGGCGAGCGCGAGCAGCACAAGGGCAAGCGCCGTGACGCGGACCGCCCAGCCGCGCGACCTCGCGAGCGCCAGCAAGGCCGCGATCACGACGATAGCGCCGACGCCGAGCCACAGCACGATCGTCGGCACCAGGGGAGCAAACGCGACGCCGTATTGAAGGTTATTTGACATCGCCGGTCCTTACTGCCCGAGCCGTTCGATCAACGCCGGCGCGTGCACCAGATCGGCCTTGTAGTTGCCGGTAAGCGCGTACATCACGATGTTGACGCCGGCGCGGAACGCGAATTCACGCTGGCGCGGCTCGCCCGGCGTCAGCGGCAGCATCGGCTGGCCATCGGGCCGCATCGCCCAGGCGCCGGCAAGATCGTTCGAGGTGATGATGATCGGCGACACGCCGTCGCCGCCGCGCGCCGGCCGCGCTGCCGCGGTCTCGTCGTCGGGGTCGCGCGGCAAGGCCTCGACCCAGGTCTGGCCCGAGGTGAAGCGGCCGGGAAACTCGCGCAGCAGGTAGAACGTCTTGGTCAGCACGTGGTCGCGCGGCAGCGGCTCGAGCTCGGGGATGTCGAGGGAGCCGATGATATTGCGCAACGCCAGCATGCCCGGCGTTTCATTGGCGCCATTCGCCGTCGGCGGCGCCTCGATCGCATCGCGGGTGTCGAACAGCACGGTGCCGCCCTGCTTCATGTAGGCATCAAGGCGGTCGAGCGCGGCCTGCGGCGGTTTTGGCGCGCCCGGCACCACCGGCCAGTAGATCAGCGGGAAGAACGCGAGCTCGTCGCGCGCGGGATCGACGCCGATCGGGTCGCCCGCTTCGAGCGCAGTGCGCTGGGCAAGGAACAGCGTCAGGCCGGCGAGCCCGCTTTTCACGATGTTGTCGACGTCCTCGTTGCCGGTGACGACATAGGCGAGGTGGGTTTGCGAGACAGCACGAATCGCCGAGTCGTCGTCAGCGGCGCGCGTCGGCGTCACCGGGTTGCTCGCTGCAACGGCCGCAAACGCAAGCATACTTGCGGCGGCGACCACGCGACGGCGGTGCCACAACCGCGACAGGCCGCCGCCGAGCAAGGCGACCACTAGTGCATCGATCAGGAACAGCGCCAGCGCCGCCGCAAGCAGCATGCCGCGGATGTCGCGCGGCTCGGCGTTCTGGTAGGTCGCGTGCCGGGCGTGCAGCGCGGACGTATCGAGCGCTGTGACGGTCTCGGAGGCTGCCAGCGTGTTGACCGCAAGCGGTCCCTCGGCCGGTCCGTAGAGTCCGGGTGGATGCTCGGCTGTTGCCCGTTCGCTGTAATCGGCGCGGATCGGCTTCGCCGTCGACGGAGGCGGGCCGAGCGCGCCAAAACCGTCGAGCGTGCGTGTCGGCGCGACTGTTTCGGTCGTGGCCTCGGCGGCGGGCCCAGGACCGGCCTTTGCGGTGTAGCCCGACAGGTCAACGAGCCGCTTCAGCATCTCGACGAATGTACCCGACATCGGCAGGTCAGACCAACGCGTATCCGCGCTGACATGGAACAGGGTGAGGATTCCCTTGCCGCGACGCTCACCGGTGACGAGCGGCGTGCCGTCGGCGAGCGTCGCCCAGCTGCGCGCTGTCAGCGTCGCGTCCGGCTCGGCCAGCACCTGGCGCGTCACGGTGACGTCCTGGGGCACATCGAGGCCCGCGAACGGCCCGTCGCCGGCGAAGCCGGAAAGGCGCTGCGGCTTTTCCCAGGTCAAGCTGCCGCCGAGATTGCGGTCGCCGCGCCGGAGCTTGACGGGCACGAGGTCGTCGTCGCCGGCGGCAAGGCGCGGGCCGGCGAAGCGGACCAGCACGCCGCCCTGGTCGATCCAGGCATTGAGCCGCTCGCGTAGTTCCGCCGACAGCGTACCGACATCGGCAAGCATTATCATCGGCAGTTTCTGATCGAGAAATTGTGCGATCACCGTCGCCGGCGCGCCGCGATCGCCGAGTCTCACATCGGCGAACGGCGCCAGCGCGCGCGCCAGGTAGAACGTCGACGCCAGCAGCGGCTGGGCCGTGTCGGAGGTCGCACCGCTGACCACGCCGATCGCGCGTCGCCGCCAGCGCTTGTCGAGCAGCTGCACGGCGCCCGCCGACCGCTCGTTGGCGATCTCGAGCCGTGAGGCGTCGTTGCGCAGTTCGACCGGCAAGTCGAACACCGCATCGGTTTCGCGGTCGCCGGCGCCGAACGTGAACCGCGCATCGCCGATCGGTGAACCGCGCTGGTCCAGCGCGCGGACCACGCCGGTCTCGGGCGATCCCGCGCTCGGGCGCAACACTTTCACCACCATGCGCGCGGCGGCGTTCTCGGCGCCGGCCAGCGCGTGCGGCGCCGGAGCTCCGGAATCAAAGATGGTCAGCGAACGATCACCGACGGTTTGGGCCAGTTTCTTGACGAACTCATCGCCGCGGCCGGCATCGATGCCGTCGGAGATCCAAACGAGGTCAGCGTCGGCGTGTGGTTCGAGAAAGCGGGCGAGCGCCCCAACTGTGTCGACGCGTTCGACGGCGTACGGCTTCGGCGCGAGCTGGCGCAGCGCGACGCGCGCGGTGCCGGCCGGCATCAGCGTGATGTCGCGTGCTGGTTCCGACAACGGCACCAGCGCGACGGCGCGGCGGTCGCTTTCGGCATTCGCGATCAACTCGTCGGCGGTCTTGATGCGAACGTCCCAGCTCGCCGCCGCGCTCCAGCCGTCGTCGATCAACAGCACCAGCGGGCCGTTCGAGCGCGAAGCGCCGGCGCGGGGATTGAGGATTGGTCCGGCCGCGGCGAGAATCACCAGCGCCGCCGCGGCCAGGCGCAGCAGCGTCAGCCACCACGGTGTGCGTGCCGGCGTTTCCTCTTTCGGGGCGATGTCGAACAACAGGCGGGTCGGCGGGAAATACAATTGCCGCGGCCGGGGCGGCATCAGCCGCAGCAGCCACCACAGCGCTGGTAGCGCGAGCAGGCCGAGCAACAGCAGCGGTTCGGCGAACGCGATCGGCAGGCCCATCATGCGTTGCGCCCGGCAAAGTCGACGGCGACGCGCGGCGCCAGGCGGTTCACGGTCATGCCGCTGTGCAGGAACAACAAGAGCTCAGCGGCGGAGCGGTCGGTGGTGTGGGTGGTGAACAGCCAGTCGAGCCGCCGGCATTCGGCGCGGATCTCGTCGCGGTGGCGCGCGACCCGCGCGGCGTAGTCGCTCGCCCAAATTTCGGCGCGGCCCGCGGTCAGCGTCGCGCCGCCTTCAGGCTCGATGAATTCGACGCGGCCGCGATAGGGCAGGGTCTCCTCTGCGGGATCGACGATCTGCACCAGCGTGCCGTGGGCACCTGACGACGACAGCCCGCTGATGATCTGGTGGATTTCGCCGATCGGCGACCAGAAGTCGGAGATGACGACGATCTCCGCCAGCGCCGACGGCACGAAATTCGGCGGCAGGCTGGCGCGGGCAGTGGTGTCGTGCAGGATCGCCTGCGCCATCTTGTCGATGATGTTGCGGCTCGAGCTTGGTGCCATCAAGCCGGGAATGCCGACGCGTTCGCCGCCCTCGACCAGCAGCTCGGCAAGCGCAAACGCGACGATCAGGCTGCGCTCGAGTTTGGAGTCGCGCGCGAGGTGCGAAGCGAACGCCATCGACGGCGAGCGGTCCGGCCACAGCCACACGGTGTGGGCGGCCTCCCATTCCTGCTCGCGGACATAGAGATGGTCGTCGCGAGCCGAGCGCCGCCAGTCGACGTTGCGCGCCGGCTCGCCCGAAGTGAAGCGGCGGTATTGCCAGAAGTTCTCGCCGGAGCCGGCGCGGCGGCGGCCGTGCAGGCCGTGGATCACGTTCGACGAGATGCGGCGGGCCTCGAGCACAAGCCGCGGCAGGCTTGCCGCAAGCGTTCGGCTTTCACCGTCGGCGCGCCGGACTGCCTCGATCTCCTGTGCCCCGTGCTCCGCGACTTGCGCCATCAACCGATCCGTGACTTCAGCTGTGCGATCACATCGGTGACGGTGCGACCTTCGGCGCGTGCGGCGAAGGTCAGCGCCATGCGGTGCTTCAGCACGGGCCCGGCGAGGTCGAGCACATCGTCGATCGACGGCGCGAGCCGTCCGTCGACCAGCGCGCGGGCGCGGACCGCGAGCATCAAGGCCTGGCTGGCGCGCGGACCGGGACCCCAGCTGATGTGTCTTGCGGCTTCGCCGCCCTCCGGCCCCGGACGGGCGGAGCGGACCAGCGTCAGGATCGCTTCGATCACGCTGTCGCCGACTGGCAGGCGCCGCACCAGGCGCTGTGCGGTCATCAGCGCGTCCGGCGTCATCGCCGCCTTGGCGAGCGTTTCCTCCGCGCCGGTGGTCTCGAACAGCACGCGTCGCTCGGCGTCGCGGTCGGGATAATCGACGTCGATTTCCATCAGGAAGCGGTCGAGCTGCGCTTCGGGCAATGGGTAGGTGCCTTCCTGCTCCAGCGGGTTTTGCGTCGCCAGCACATGGAACGGTTTTGGCAGATCGTGGCGCGCGCCGGCGACTGTCACATGCTGCTCCTGCATCGCTTGCAGCAGCGCCGATTGTGTACGCGGGCTCGCGCGGTTGATCTCGTCGGCCATCAACAGCTGCGCGAACACCGGACCCGAGATGAAGCGAAACGAGCGCTTGCCGCTCGCGCTCTCCTCGAGCACCTCGGCGCCGAGAATGTCTGATGGCATCAGGTCGGGGGTGAACTGGATGCGCTTGGCGTCGAGCCCGAGCGTAGTGCCGAGGGTGTCGACCAGCTTGGTCTTGGCGAGACCGGGTACGCCGATCAGGAGCGCATGGCCGCCGGACAGGATCGTGACCAGCGCGTTCTCGACCACGCGATCCTGGCCGAAGATCACGGTGGTGATCGCGTCTTTCGCGGTACGAATGCTGGCTGCGACCTGCTCCGCGGAACGGACGATCACATCATCAAGCTTTTCGACGCCGTCTGCGGAAGCCATTTCGTTCTCCTGTTGGATACTCAACCGAACCAGCCTATCAAGGGAATCCGGCTTTCCTTGGCCATGCCGGGGTCGATTTACCCATTTGCGTCACGCCATGCTAAACTGGCCTTAAGCTCATGTATTCCCTTAGCTCGCGATAATCCCACATAATCGATCGAAGACGCTTCAAAACATCACGATCCGGCGAGGTCTTGGGCGGGTTCGACGTTCGGAAAAGACCATGGCGATCCAAGGGCAAGACACACCAGGCGCGAGCGCAAACCTCGATAATCTGGCAAGCGCGGCGCGCAACGAGGGCAAACGGGGCCTGCCGCCGGTGCACCTGTGGAATCCTGAGTTCTGCGGCGACATCGACATGCAAATCGCCGGTGACGGGACCTGGTTCTACATGGGAACCCCGATCGGCCGCCCGGCGCTGGTCCGGCTGTTCTCGACCATCCTGAAGCGCGAGGGCGAAAAGCACTTTTTGGTGACACCGGTCGAGAAGGTCGGCATCCGGGTCGACGACGCGCCGTTCATGGCGGTCGAAATGCAGAAGGAAGCCGACGGCAATGCCACGCGGCTGCACTTCCGCACCAATGTCGATGACTGGGTGGATTGCGATGCGGATCATCAGTTGCGCTTCAAGGCCGCGGATGACGGCGGGCTGACACCCTACCTGCACGTCCGAAGCAATCTCTGGGCCAAAGTCACGCGGCCGCTCTATTACGACCTCGTTGACATGGGCGAGGAGCAGGTGGTCGATGGCCGTGAGATGTTCGGTGTGACGTCGGCGGGCGTGTTTTTTCCGATGGGCGCTGCCGAACTGGTGAGGGAATTTCGTTGACAGATTTTGCGACTGATCCGACCGACACGACGGCGAAACGCAAGACGGGCGCTGATCGCGCGCCGGTCCACGTCACATCGCAGGATTTTTTTCACCGCGCGCGTGAGCGGCTGACCTTCGATGTACCGCGCGGACTGACCGATGCGAGCATCATTCCGTCAACGGGTGACGTCGGTTCCGACCAGGTGCTCGCCATTGTCGCCAAAGAGAAGCCAGTGCGGCCGGCGGCGGTGCTGGTCCCGATCGTCGATCGCGACGAGCCGACCATCCTGCTGACTCAGCGCTCGCCGCATTTGCCTGATCATGCCGGGCAGGTTGCGTTCCCCGGCGGCAAGATCGATCCGACCGATGCGACCCCTTTGCATGCCGCCCTGCGCGAGGCCGACGAAGAGATCGGCCTGAAGGCGGAGTTCATCGAGCCGATCGGCTACTCCGAACTCTACGGTACGCCGTTCGGTTACCGCATCCTGCCGACTGTGGCGCGGGTGCGCCCCGGCTTCACGCTGAACATCAACCACGGCGAAGTCGTGGACGTCTTCGAGGTGCCGCTGGCGTTCCTGATGAACCCGGCGAACCACAAGATCGCAACCCGGCAGTTCCGCGACATCACCCGCAGCTTTTACGAGATGCCGTACGGCGACCGCTACGTCTGGGGCGCCACCGCCGGCATGCTGCGCATCCTCTACGAGCGAATCTGCACGACATGATCCGCCCGCTGTTGTCCGAGATCGGCCTGTTCCTGCTGCCGTTCGCGGCCTACGCGCTGTTCCTGATCGCGTCGCGCACCAATGTGCTCGCCGCGGCGGCCTGGCCGCTCCATGTGATCGGCACGCTGGTCGGCGCGGCGCTCGCGCTGACCGTCGGCGCGCTGGTGATGCTCGCCAATTTTTCCGGCGCGCCGCCGCGCTCGACTTACACGCCTGCGCATGTCGAAAACGGCAAGCTGGTGCCGGGAGTCGAGAAATGACCGCCGAGCGGCGCACGGCCGCTCTGAAAGACGCACCCTGGCTCACCTCCGGTCCGCTGGCGCGACTGCTCGCCGTGCTGAGCAGGGACGGCGAGGAGGCGCGGCCGATCGGCGGCGCGGTGCGCAACGCGCTGCTCGGCGAACCGATCAGCGATATCGACGTCGCAACCACCGCGGTGCCGGAAGAAGTGATGCGCCGCGCGCAAAAGGCGCATTTCAAGGCGGTGCCGACAGGCATCGACCACGGCACGGTCACGGTGGTGGTCGAGGGCCACCCGCTCGAAGTCACGACGCTGCGCGAGGACGTCGAGACCTATGGCCGCAAGGCCAAGGTCGCGTTCGGGCGCGACTGGCGGCGCGACGCCGAGCGGCGCGATTTCACCATGAACGCGCTGTCGGTCTCCGCCGACGGCACCGTGCACGACTATGTCGGCGGGCTTGACGATCTTCCCGCGCGCCGTGTGCGCTTCATTGGTGATGCGGCCACACGCATCGCCGAGGATTACCTGCGTATCCTGCGCTTCTTTCGCATTCATGCGGCTTATGGACGGGGCGCGTTCGATCAAGCGGCGCTGCACGCGTGCATCGCCGGCCGCGAGGGGCTGCGGGCGCTCTCCGCGGAGCGCGTTCAGGCTGAATTGATGAAACTCCTGGTCGCGCCCGGCGCATCGCATTCGCTTGAAGCGATGGGCGATGCCGGCCTGCTGCTCGTCCTGCTCGCTGGCGTAACGTATCAGGCGTCGTTCGATCAAATGGTCGCGGTCGAGCAGCGGCTGGGCATTGCGACGGATGCGACGCGGCGGCTCGCCGCGCTCGCGGTCGCGATCCCGGAGGACGCCGAGCGGCTGGAGCAGAAGCTGCGCCTGTCGAACAAGGACACCGATCGTCTCGAACTCGATGGCGCATCGCTGGCGGCGCTGGTCGTCGCTCGATGAAGCGGGCGCGCGTGTCCGCCTCTACAAGCTCGGCGAGGCGCGCTATCGCGACCGCATGATGCTGGCCTTCGCCCGCGTCGGACCCGGCATCGATTTCGATCGCATGACAAAGCTGGTGACGCTGCCCGAGCACTGGCCGGCGCCGAAGTTTCCTATCAAGGCCGGCGATTTTCTCGCACGTGGCCTGTCGCCCGGGCGCGCGCTCGGTGAAGCGCTGACGCACGCCGAAAACGCCTGGATCGACGCTGGCTTCCCGCTCGATCCGGCAACGCTGGACAGCATCGCGGCTGCCGCTGCACGCGTCGCGCTGCAGGGCGAGCGCTAGCCCAAACGCAGGCCTGGTATTATCCTGGGATTCCGTAGTCCCTCGCTGAGCGAGTCCGGGAATGATGGAATAAGCCATGGCAGACACGACCCACGGCGAGCTTGGCGATTTCCTGCGATCGCGGCGCGAACGGCTGACGCCGAAGGCGATTGGCCTGCCGACCGGTCGGCGCCGCCGCACCGCCGGCTTGCGCCGCGAGGAAGTCGCCGAGCTCGCCGGTATTGGCGTCGACTGGTACATCCGGCTCGAGCAAGGGCGCAGTGTCACGCCGTCGGTCACGACGGTCGATGCGCTGGCGCGTGCGCTCCGTCTGAACAAGGCCGAGCACGCGTACTTGCGGACGCTGGCGCGCAACGCTGGCCGCCGTCCCTTCGTGCGCGAGACCGTTCCCGACACGCTGAAGCGCGTGGTCGAGGGTCTGAACCAGCCGGCCTACATCACCGGCCGGCGCTGGGACGTGCTGGCCTGGAACAAAGCCGCTGACGAGATTTTTGGGTTCAGCCGAGTGCCGGAGGGCGAGCGCAATACGCTGGTGTCCGTGCTCACACGGCAGCAGAGCAAGCGCCTGTTCGGCGACGACTGGGCCGATCAAGCCAAACGCATGGTCGCGCAATTTCGTGCGACCCACGACCTGTGGGCCGGCGATCCTGCCTTCGCTGAACTGCTGGAGCGGCTGCGCGTCGGGTGTCCGGAGTTCGAGGGCTGGTGGGGAGCGCACGACATCCGGAGCGGAGTTGCCGGCCTGAAGCAGCTGAGCCATCCGACCAAGGGCAAGATGCGCCTCGAGCACGCGGCGTTTCAGTCCAACGACGATCCTGCGCTGAAGCTCGTCATCTACACGCCGGCTTGAGCGCGCGTCCGCCGCGGTACGCAAGAGCCTGATGACCCTCGGCGGATTTGCGGGCATAGCTAACCGCCGATGCTCGATTCGCTCCTCGCCGGCTTCGCCAACATCTCGCTTGCCCAACTCGCGCTCGTCGCCGTCGTCGCGCTGTTTGCGGCGGTGGTCGGCGGCATGTCCGGCTACGGCACCGGCGCACTGATGCCGCTCGTGCTGGTGCCGCTGGTCGGCGCCGAGCCGGTGGTGCCGATCATCGCCATCACCGCGCTGTTCACCAATACCGGTCGCGTCGCCGCGTTTCGCAGTGCGCTCGACGTCAGGCGCGCGCTGATCGTGGTCGCATTCGGCATCTGGACCTGCATGCTCGGCGCCTATGGCTACACGCGGCTGAGCGGACGCGGCGCTGCGATCGTGATCGGGACCATGCTGATCGCCAGTGTGCCGCTGCGCCGACTGCTGAAGCGGCATGACATTCAGGTCGGCAACAAAGGCCTGGCGGTTGGCGCGGTCGGCTGGGGGTTCATCGTCGGCGGCACGTCAGGGTCCGGCGTCATTCTGCTGTCGTTGTTGCTTGCGTCCGGCATGCACGGCGTCGCGGTGATCGCGACCGACGCCTTCATCACCATCCTGATCGGCACCGTGAAGATCGCGGTGTTCGGCATTGCCGGCGTCATCACCGCGCAGGTCCTGGCGTTGGCGCTGCTGATCGGCGCGATCACGTTGCCGGGCGCGTTTATTTCAAGAATGCTGGTGCAGCGGATGCCGCTTCACCTGCACGCGGCCATGCTCGACGCCGTCGTCATTCTCGGCGGCGTCTTGATGTGGATCGGCGCGTTGCGTTAGCGCATGTCCCGGAAAAGTGGGTACCGGTTTTCCGATCAGGACATGCACAAATAAAGACTCAAGCGACGTGACGCTCGCCGTCGTCGTCATCGTCGTCTTCTTCCTCGTCGCCGTTCTCGTGCTCGTCTTCGGCGTCCTCGACCTCGACCAGCTCGATCTCGGCGCGCTCGAGCACGACGAGCGGCAGGGTCTCGCGGAACAGGTCGCCGTCGTCGCCGATCCAGACGCACTCGGCGTCCTTGTCGTTGACTTCGGCAACGGTGAGGGCTTGTCCGCCGGATTTCAGCACGACCACATCGCCAGGTTTCACGTCCATCGCCGGTTCCTCGCCTTTCTGAAGGGGAGCGTGACCGATAGCGCGAGGTGATGACAGCGAGGTCACAGGAGCGTGGTGGTGTGACGACGCCGCAAAATTGCGCCGACGCTCAGGGTCGCGGACAACAGCTCACGAACTTGGCAGTAACTCGGTCAAGGACCGAACGATGCGGTCGGGCCTGACCTTGCTGTCCGCCGGCAACCCGTCGCCATGGGCATCCATCCAGATCGCGTAGATGCCGAGGCGTTGCGGCGCCTCGACTTCCCATTCCAGATTGTCGCCGACCATCCAGGTGTCGGCCGGCGCTGACACCGAGCACGCCCATGGCGTGGTGATAGGCCCGCTCGTCAGGCTTGCCAAAGCCATGTTCGCCTTCGATCTGGATGTGATCGAACCGCTCCGCCAAGCGCGAAGCGCTCGATCTTGCGCCGTTGCGGTGCGCCCGCGCCATTGGTGATGAGCGCGAGCTTCACGCCAGAGGCCCTGAATGTTTCGAGCGCCTCATGCACGCCGGGAAACAAAAACATCTGTTCGTCGCGGTAGGCGCTGAAGCGGTCTGCCAGACGTATGGCAAGTTCGTTCGAGAGCGTCGCATCACCTCTTGCCGTCAACGCATCAAACCCATTCCTGACGACTTCATGACGCGCTTCTTCGAGCTTCAGCCGCCAATGCGCTTCGGCGTTCTGCCAGAACGTCCGTGCCGAGACCGCAATTGTTGCGGCGACCAGCTGTGGCGAAAGCGGACCAAGCTCCGCGGCAAATGCCTCAACGACCTCGAGCCATGCGGTGTCAGGCTTGCCGTAGGCTGACAAAATCGTGTCGTCCATGTCGATCAGGATCGCGCGCGGCAGCTTCGTCATCGTGTCATGGCCACTTCACTTCGGGCGGCATCGACGACAGGATCGAGTCGACATTGCCGCCGGTTTTCAGGCCGAACATGGTGCCGCGGTCATACAGCAAATTGAATTCGACATAGCGACCGCGGCGGATCAACTGCTCCTCGCGATCTTCAGGTGTCCACGGCGTGTTGAAATTCTTGCGCACCAGCTCAGGGTAGATTTTCAGGAACGCGCGGCCAACATCCTGGGTGAAGGCGAAGTCCGCGTCCCAGTCGCCGGAGTCGTGATGATCATAGAAGATACCGCCGATGCCGCGCGCTTCGTTGCGGTGGGGCAGATAGAAATAGTCGTCGCACCATTTCTTGTAGAGCTCATAGTTGGCAACGCCGTTGCCGCCGCCGCAGGCCTCTCGCATCGCGACGTGAAACGCTTTTGTGTCCGGATCGTCCTGCGAACGCCGGCGAGTCGAGTATCGGCGTCAAATCCGCGCCGCCGCCGAACCAGGCATTGTGCGTGCGTAACCGCGAAGCGTGTGTTCATGTGCACGGCGGGCACATGCGGATTTCGCATGTGTGCGATCACCGACACACCTGCTGTCCAGAAATGCGGATCTTCGCTGGCGCCCTGGATTGTGCGAACGGCCATATCGGCGAGAAGTGCCGTGCACCGTGGAGCAATGTGCGCCGATCTTCTCGAACACGTCGGCCATGCATGATGGCCATCACGCCGCCGCCGCCGCGCACGCCGCGCGTCCGGTGTGGTCCGCGCGGTTCCAGGGTGTGCGAACGAACCAGTGCGGGCTTGCCGCGAAAGCTCTCGCTGTAGGCTTCGCGCTCGAGTGCTTCGAATGCCGCATGAATGTCGTCCCGCAACTTCTCGAACCAGGCGCGGGCGCGGGCTTTGCAGATTTCGATGTCGGCTGCGAGGGTCATGGCGTCACTGCGGGCCAAAATAGCTGCAGGCCTCGTTGCAGCTGTCGCGGTAAACGGTGACGCGCGTCAGCTTGCCGGCCACTTTGGCGTGATCCCAGATGAACGCAGCAAGATGCTCGAGCGTCGGCTTTTCCAGTCCCTGGACATTGTTGAGGAACTTGTGGTCGAGCAGTTTTCGAATCTCGGCAAGGCTCTGCTCGAGCCGCCCGAGGTCGACCATCATGCCGGTCGCGGGATCGGGCTTGCCCCGCACCGCGATCTCGGCGCGGAACGAATGGCCGTGAATCTCCTCGCTGTTCGCGCCGAGCGTCGTGCCGCTGATGGCGTGCGCGGCCTCGAAGCCGAACGATTTCGTCAGTTCCCACATGCCGTCGTTATTCATCGGATGCCGATTGTCTTGTGCGTCTGCAGACTCAGTTGCCACTGCGGGTGTGCGAGGCAGTAGGCGATTGCCTTCTGCGTGTTGTCGGCGACATCAGGCCCGTCCATCGGTTGCAGCGAGAAGCGCGCGAACGGCAGGTTTTCAAACCGCTCCGGCGGTGCGTCCGCTTGCGGATAGACCAGCTTCAGTTCCTGGCCGGCAAGGATTTTCAACTCGGCCGCAGCTTTTGGACTGACGCAGATCCAGTCGAGTCCATCTGGCGCATCGACCGTGCCGTTGGTCTCGACCGCGATGGTGAAACCGCGTTCGTGAAGTGCCGCGAGCAGCGGCGCATCGACCTGCAGCAAGGGCTCGCCGCCGGTCAGCACCACAAAGCGATGCCCGGTCGACGGTCCCCATTCGCGAGCAATGGCGCTGGCGAGTTGGGCCGGCGTCTCGAAGCGGCCGCCGCCGGTGCCGTCCATGCCGACGAAATCGGTGTCACAGAACTTGCAGACCGCGCTTGCGCGATCTTCCTTACGCCCGGACCACAGATTGCAGCCGGCAAAGCGGCAGAACACAGCGACGCGGCCGGCTTGCGCGCCTTCGCCCTGCAGCGTTCGAAAGATCTCTTTCACAGCGTAAGACAAGCCTCACGCTCCCTTCGAAGCGGCAACCGCCAGTGCCGGCTCTTTCGACGCCGACACTCCGGTTGCAAAGCCCTCGGTCTGCCGCATCGCCTCGCCGAGCACGATGGCTGCCGCCATCGCCACGTTCAGCGAGCGCAGGCCGCTCGCCATCGGGATGACGAGCCGCGCATCGGCGGCGGCATGGACCTCGTCCGGCACGCCCGCCAACTCGCGGCCGAGCAACAGCACGTCGTCAGCCTGGTAGCGCTGGTCGAGATAGCACCGCTCGCCCCCAGTCGTCAGCAGCAGGAGGCGGGCGCCGGCGCCGTGGCGCCATTGCTCAAAGGCGCGCCACGACTGGTGGCGGACCAGGCAAACGTGGTCGAGGTAATCCATGCCGGCGCGGCGGAAATTGTGATCGGTTATCGGAAACCCCGCCGGCTCGACGATGTGCGCCTCCGCGTCCAGGCAGGCACAGAGCCGGAGAATCGTTCCGGTGTTCTGCGGAATGTCGGGCTGGAACAGGGCTATGCGCATGCGCAGAAAATGGCATTTTTCAAACGGCCGCCGGGCGAAAAAGTCACGGTGGCCGAATGATTTGTTATCTGTCAGTGGTGCGTTGCGCCAGTGGGCTTGCGCTGTCCCGGCAAGGGTGTCAATAGAACCGTTCTGAGCTGCCTTGTTTCAGCCTTGCTGGGGGCGGGCAGCACATCCTATCCGCCGCATGGGACCGCGGCGCCGGCATCCTCCTGACGTGATGGCGCATCACTGGGACGGCTTTGCCGGCAATGACCGGAAAGGGTTTGGAAGGTGACGACGATGGCTTCGGCGGAGCACACACGCCGCGACTTTCTTTACATTGCTACAGGGGCGGTCGCCGCGGTTGGCGCGGTCGCAACGGTCTGGCCGCTGATCAGCCAGATGAACCCCGATGCCTCGACAATCGCCGCCGGAGCGCCGATCAGGGTCGACCTCGCCCCGATCGCCGAAGGACAGGCCATCAAGGTGTTTTGGCGCGGCAAGCCGATCTACATCTGGCACCGGACCAAGAAGGAGATCGACGAGGCGAAGTCCGTCCCGGTCTCGAGCCTGCCCGATCCTGCCTCTGACGAGCAGCGCACCAAGGAAGGCCACGAGCAGTGGCTCGTCCTGATCGGCATCTGCACCCATCTCGGCTGTATCCCGATCGCCAATCAGGGCGACTACGGCGGCTTCTTCTGCCCCTGCCACGGCTCGCAGTACGACACCGCCGGGCGTATTCGCCGCGGCCCCGCGCCCGCCAACTTGCCGCTGCCGCCCTACGAATTCGTCTCCGACACGCAAGTCCAGATCGGCTGATTTCAGCTCCAGCCGATCAATCGCAATTCATCCTCAGGATCGCATCATGAGCGGACCCTCGACCTTCCAGCCGCAGAACCCGGTATTGCAGTGGATCGAACGCCGGCTGCCCATCATGGGCCTCGTTCACTCCTCGTTTGTTGCGTATCCGACGCCGCGCAATTTGAATTACTGGTGGACCTTCGGCGGCATCCTGACCTTCATGCTCGCCGCGCAGATTGTCACCGGCGTGATCCTGGCGATGCACTACACGCCGCATGCCGACCTCGCGTTCAATTCGGTCGAAAGCATCATGCGGGACGTCAACTACGGCTGGCTGTTGCGCTACCTGCACTCGACCGGCGCGTCGATGTTCTTCATCGCCGTCTACATCCACATGCTGCGCGGCCTCTATTACGGCTCATACAAGGAGCCGCGCGAAATCCTCTGGATCCTCGGCGTGATCATCTATCTCCTGATGATGGCGACCGGCTTCATGGGCTACGTGTTGCCTTGGGGCCAGATGAGCTTTTGGGGCGCCACCGTCATCACCAACCTGTTCTCGGCCATTCCCGTCGTTGGCGACTACATCGTGACGCTGTTGTGGGGCGGCTACTCGGTCGGCAATCCCACGCTGAACCGCTTCTTCTCGCTGCACTACCTGCTGCCGTTCGTCATCCTCGGCGTCGTCATCCTGCACGTCTGGGCGCTGCACGTGGCGGGCCAGAACAATCCGGCCGGCGTCGAGCCGAAGACCGAGAAGGACACCGTGGCGTTCACACCCTACGCGACCATCAAGGACGCATTCGGCCTGAGCTGCTTCGTGCTGTTCTACTGCTACTTCGTGTTCTACATCCCGAACTACCTGCTCGATCCCGACAACTCGATCGTCGCGAACCCCGGCGTGACGCCGGCCCACATCGTGCCGGAGTGGTACTACCTGCCGTTCTACGCGATCCTGCGCTCGATCCCGAACAAGCTCGCCGGCGTCATCGCGCTGTTCAGCGCCATCATCGTGCTGGCGTTCCTGCCCTGGCTCGACAGCGCCAGGACCCGCTCGACCCGCTATCGACCGCTGGCAAAACAGTTCTTCTGGCTGTTCGTCGTGGTCTGCCTCGTGCTCGGCTGGCTCGGTGGCAAGCCGCCGGAGGGCATTTATGTCGTGCTCTCGCGCATCCTGACCTTCTGCTACTTCGCCTACTTCCTGATCGTGCTGCCGGTGCTGAGCCGTGTCGAGAAGCCGCGACCGCTGCCGAACTCGATTGCCGACGACGTGCTTGCCAAGAGCGGCGGTGTAAAGGCCGTCGTATCGACCTTGATCGCGGTTGGCGCGCTCGCAGGCATGTTGGTTCTCGGTTCCGGCTCTGACGCCCGTGCCGAGGACGAAGCAGTGCCGCCGTCGCTAACGTGGTCGTTCCATGGTCCGTTCGGCAAGTACGACCGTGGCCAGCTGCAACGCGGCTATAAGGTCTACAAGGAAGTCTGCTCGGCGTGCCATTCGATGAACCTGCTGCACTTTCGTAACCTCGCCGATCCCGGTGGTCCGGGCTTCAGCATCGGGCAGGCAGCGACCGTGGCTGCCGACGCCAAGGTGCAGGACGGCCCGAACGATCAGGGCGAAATGTTCGAACGGCCCGGCCGGCTCGCCGACAAGTTCCCGGCGCCGTTCCCGAACGAGCAGGCCGCGCGTGCGGCCAATGGCGGCGCCGCGCCGCCTGATCTCTCGCTGATGGCCAAGGCGCGCGGCTACGACCGGCCGTTCCCGCTCTTCATCTTCGATGCCATCACCCAGTTCCAGGAAAAGGGGCCGAACTACATCGTCGCCATCCTGCAGGGCTTTAAATCGCCGCCGTCGGGCGTGACCGTCCCGGATGGCTCCTACTACAACAAGTATTTTCCGGGCCACGCCATCAAGATGCCGAAGCCGCTAAGCGACGGTCAGGTGCAGTTCGACGACGGCGCGCCGCAGACGGTGCAGCAATACGCAACCGACGTCGCAGCCTTTCTGGCGTGGGCGGCCGAGCCGAAGCTCGAGGAGCGCAAGCGGATCGGCCTGCAGGCGATCATCTTCCTGATCGTGCTGTCGGGCCTGCTCTATTTCACAAAACGGAAGGTTTGGGCGGCGGCGCACTGATCGAATATTCGCGCTGCCATGACCGCGTCATGAAAAAGGCCCCGCTGCGGGGCCTTTTTTGTTGCCAGCAACGCCGCTGCCGGATGCCGCTTGGCCATTGCGCAATCGATTGGCGCTCGCCAAACTGGCGCGTCACGGCGGCGATGTTCTTTGGAACGCCGCCGGCAACAATAACCAGCGTGGAGGAGTCCAATGGGCACCAGCATTACCTTCAAGCGCCCCGATGGCAAGGATACCGGCGGCTATCTCGCGCAGGCTGCGCGCGCGGACGCCCCCGGCGTCGTCGTCATTCAGGAATGGTGGGGTCTGCAGGACCAGATCAAGGGCATCTGCGATCGCTTTGCTCTTGCCGGGTTCGATGCGCTGGCGCCCGATCTCTATAACGGCGTCGTGGTGCCGTATCACGATACGGACGCCGCCGGCAAAGAGATGAACTCGCTGAATTTCATTGATGCCACCGAGCAGAATGTTCGCGGCGCGGTGCAATACCTCAAGCGCAATGGCGCCAAGGCCGGGCTCACCGGCTTCTGCCTTGGCGGTGCCGTGACTATCATCGGCGCCTGCAAGATTCCGGAGCTCAGCGCAGCGGTGTGCTTCTACGGCATTCCACCCGAGCAAGTGGCAAAGCCGGCCGACGTCAGAGTGCCGCTGCAGGGCCATTTTGCCACCAAGGACGACTGGTGCACGCCGGCCGCGGTCGAAGCGTTCGAGAAGGCCTTGAAGGCCGCCGGCAAGGCGCATGAGTTCTTCAATTACGAGGCGGATCATGGCTTCGTGAACGAGCAGCGCTTAACAGTACACGACCGCAAAGCGGCCGACGTCGCCTGGGGCCGCGCCACCGACTTCTTTAAGAAGCATCTGGTTTGAGCTGACGTCGCGATTCGCCCAACGCCAAGGCAAAGGGTGCCCCGCTTGCGCCGCTGGCATGGCTGGGCAGTGAACCGGCCGTGCGCAACGCACGACCAAACACAGCGTCCTTCCTGGGTCCCGGTCGCGACCGGCTTCGAAGCGCCGGACATCTAAAGCGTTATGTCGTTCGACGAGCTCAACGAAATTCTGGCGATGCCGGTCCCGCCGTTGCCGGTGGAGCAGAGACCGGTCGCTGATGACGATGACCTGCTTCGCAAGTTCATCGGGCCGAACGCGGATCACTACATCGCAATCTACAACACTGCGCGCGCGGAAAATCCAGACAAGCCGTTCAGCAGGCTGTGGAGCTGGAGTTGGCCCGCGGCACTCTGGTTCCTGCCGTGGGCGCTGTACCGGAAGATGTGGCTGTTCGGTGGGAGCATGGCGATCGCGGGGATCATTCTCGCGTTGCTCTTTCCCTTTGCGGCGACCGCCATCGGGCTCGGGCTTGCCGTGGTCACCGACTTCATCAGCAATCGAACCTACCTGCAACTCGCGACCGGAAAGATCGCCAAGCTGAAAGCGAAGAGCGGTTCCGAGGAGGAGTTTCTGGTGCGGGTCCACCGTGCCGGCGACGTGTCACACTTCGGTGCGTGGTTTGGCGCCATCGTCGTCGTGCTGGCCAACCTGATCGGCTTCATCACGGCATTCAACACGGCGCTCAACCAGCATTGATCCGATGGCGTTTGCTCACGACGAGTTGTTGCGGTTCGCGGCATTTGGTGGCGCCTGCGCACCGGTGATACCGTTGGCTTTGGGGCTCGCGGGCTTCGGCCGTCCAGGCCGGGAACTCATGGCAACGGCCTTCGTTGCCGGTGCGCTTGCGGGACTGATCGGCACTGTCACCTACTTCGTCATTCTCGGGTTGAAGCTGGTCTTGCAGGGCTGGCCCCAGGCCCTCGCCGAAGGCTTTGTCGGAGCGGCAATCCCGGAGGAGCTCGCAAAATACACCGTCCTGCTCGGCATCGTTTGCGCGCATGAGGACTGCGACATCGGCCTCGACATCATTCTTGGTGCCGCCTGGATCGGGCTCGGCTTCGCCGCGCTCGAGAACGTGCTGTATGTCGTGCAGGCCAAGGATGTCTACTCGACGGGGATGGTGCGCGCCGTGATGGCGGTCCCGTTTCATGTCAGCCTGGGCCTGGTCATGGGGGCCTGTCTTGTCATGGCGCGGCAACAGGGGCGCTGGAGATCGTTGTGGTCCGTCGCCGCACTCGCGCTGCCTATCCTGTTGCATGGCGTCTTTGACACCGCGCTGTTTTCGCGCGCGCTGTCGAGCGAGGGTGAGATGAGCGCAGCCGCCGCGAGCGTGTTCGCCGGCAACCTTGCTCTGACTGCCGGTTTGATGCGATCTGGTCGGTCAGCGTTATCGCCAGGTACGCTCCGCAACGGCTGCAGGGCCGCGGACACCCGATCGGAGCCCTGGCCCCGACACGCCTGATCGTGCGCATCGAACGCTGGCTCGCCATCGGCATCTCGGGTCGTTCGCTCTGATCTTTGCACTGGGGGCTCTGATGAACTGGTCGGACACCCGGCTTGTGGCGATGATCGTGGGCGCGATCAGCGTCTTCATGCTCGGCTTTACGGTGTTCTTCTGGCGTGGGCCGGCGAAATTCAGGCAACGTGTTCAATATTTGTACGGCGAGTAGCGGTTGCGGGTCTTCAGGACGTCGGCCCCCCCGCTTGACATCTCGCTCCGCCGGATGTTGTCTTCCCGGCCCATGAGCACCGTTGTCCGCCCGCTGCGTCGTTGGTGGCCCACCTCCTAAAAGGGTGGCCGGTGCGAATTATTGACCAATTCAACCAATCGTCGAGGCCGTCCATGCAGTGCGACGGCCTTCTGTTCGTTTGCCCTGCATGCCCCTAAAATGAGGCGCAAATGAACCGAGCCATCTTCTCGCTGCCTGCCGAAGTCACGTTTCAGACCGCGCGTGGGCTCACCGTTGTCAGACATATCGAGCATTTCTCCGGCGGCGCCGCGCTCGATCAACTGATCGACCTGCTCGACCGCCGGCGTGGCGTCGTGCTGTCGTCGGGCACCACGGTGCCCGGCCGCTACGAAAGCTTTGATCTCGGCTTTGCCGATCCGCCGCTGCGGCTGGAGTCGACGGGCTACAACTTCTTCATCGAGGCGCTGAACCCGCGCGGCAGGATTCTCGTTGCCTTCCTCGGCGAGGTGCTCGCGGAAAAATGCGTCGATATCACCGAGCGCAGCGCAACGCGGCTTGCGGGAAAAATCATCCGCGACGACGCGCCGGCGCTGGAAGACCAGCGCACGCGCCGGGCGTCGATGATCTCGCTGGTGCGCGACATCGTCGCCAGCATGGCGTATGGCGACGACGCGTTGCTCGGCCTCTACGGCGCCTTCGCCTACGACCTCGTGTTCCAGTTCGAGGACTTGAAGCAGAAGCGGGCGCGCGAAAAAGACCAGCGCGACATCGTGCTCTACATTCCCGATCGCCTCTTGGCCTACGACCGCGCCACCGGCCGCGGCGTCACGCTGAATTACGATTTTGCCTGGAAGGGCCAGTCGACCAAGGGCCTGCCGCGCGAAACGCCCGACAGCACTTACGTCCATTCCGGGCGGCAGGGTTTTGCCGATCACGCGCCCGGCGTCTACCAGGCGACCGTGCAGAAGGCGCGCGAGGCATTTGCCCGCGGCGATTTGTTCGAAGCCGTGCCGGGCCAGTTGTTCGGCGAACCCTGCGAGCGTTCGCCGGCCGAAGTGTTCCAGCGGCTGTGCAAGATCAACCCGTCGCCCTATGGCGGCCTGGTCAATCTCGGCGACGGCGAGTTTCTGGTCTCGGCTTCGCCGGAGATGTTCGTGCGCTCCGACGGCCGCCGCGTCGAGACCTGCCCGATATCCGGCACCATCGCACGCGGGGCCGATGCGATCGGCGATGCCGAACAGATCCGCGAGCTGTTGAACTCGCAGAAGGACGAGTTCGAACTCAACATGTGCACCGACGTCGACCGCAACGACAAGGCGCGCGTCTGCGTGCCCGGCTCGATCAAGGTGCTGGCGCGACGGCAGATCGAGACCTATTCAAAGCTGTTCCACACCGTCGATCATGTCGAGGGCATGCTGCGGCCGGGCTACAACTCACTCGACGCATTCCTCACCCACGCCTGGGCGGTGACCGTGACTGGTGCGCCAAAACTCTGGGCGATGCAGTTCGTCGAGGATCACGAGCGCTCGGCGCGGCGCTGGTATGCCGGCGCGTTCGGCCTCGTCGGCTTCGACGGCGGCATCAACACGGGCTTAACCATCCGCACCATCCGCATGAAGGACGGGCTCGCCGAAGTACGGGTCGGCGCCACCTGCCTGTTCGACTCCAATCCGGACGCCGAAGACCGCGAGTGTCACGTCAAGGCGGCAGCGCTGTTCCAGGCGTTGCGCGGCGATCCGCCAAAGCCGCTGTCGGCATTCGCGCCGGATGCCACCGGCTCGGGCAAGAAGGTGCTCTTGATCGATCACGAAGATTCCTTCGTGCACATGCTCGGCGATTATTTCCGCCAGGTCGGCGCCGACGTCGTCGTCGTCAGACACAATCACGCGTCACAGATGATCGAGGGTGGAACGTACGACCTGCTGGTGCTGTCGCCGGGGCCGGGACGGCCGGAGGATTTCAAGATCGACAAGACCATCGCGCTTGCGATCAAGAAAAAGCTGCCGGTGTTCGGCGTCTGTCTCGGGGTGCAGGCGATCGGCGAATACTTTGGCGGGCAATTGTCGCAGCTTGCGACGCCGGCGCACGGCCGGCCGTCGCGCGTGCAAAATCGCGGCGGCTGCCTGCTCAACAATCTGCCGAACGAAATGGTGGTCGGCCGCTACCATTCGCTGCACGTCGCGCGCGACACCATGCCGAAGGAGCTCACCATCACGGCGAGCACCGAGGACGGCGTTGTCATGGCGCTGGAGCACAAGACGCTGCCAATCGGTGGCGTGCAGTTTCACCCGGAGTCGCTGATGTCGCTCGGCGGCGAAGTCGGCTTGCGGATCGTCGAGAACGCGTTCCGGCTGGGTGAAGCGGTCGGCGCCGGCGCGACAGAGAGTCTGGAGAAAAGCCTTTAGTCATGAATCTCGAAACCGATTTGAAAGCAGCGCTGCGCACCATCCCCGACTATCCGAAGAAGGGGATCATGTTCCGCGACATCACCACTCTGCTGGGCGACGCGCGGGCGTTCCGCCGCGCGGTCGATGAGATGGTGCAGCCGTGGGCCGGCTCGAAGATCGACAAGGTCGCCGGCATCGAGGCGCGCGGCTTCATCCTCGGCGGCGCGGTGGCGCACCAGGTGTCGGCCGGCTTCGTGCCGATCCGCAAGAAAGGCAAGCTGCCGCACACCACCGTGCGCATCGCCTATTCGCTGGAGTACGGCCTCGACGAAATGGAGATGCACGAGGACGCGGTGACCAAGGGCGAGCGCGTCATCGTGGTCGACGATCTCATCGCAACGGGCGGTACTGCGGAAGGCGCGGTGAAGCTGCTCCGCCAGATGGGCGCCGAGGTGCTGGCGGCGTGCTTCGTGATCGATTTGCCCGACCTCGGCGGCGCGGCGAAACTGCGCGCCATGAACGTGCCAGTGCGCACGCTGGTGTCGTTCGAGGGGCATTAGCGGACTACCAATCACGCCGTCATGCCCGGCTATAGCCGTTCGAAGAACGGCGTCGCTTCGCTCGCCTATTGTGCCAAAAATCCACGTCTTTCAGCTAGGCGCGCACTCATAATCGAGCTTGATCGGTGCGGGCCTGACCAACGTCCGTTATGCCCTGGTAGCGGCCCAATTCCACATCGCAGCGAAGTGACGCGATGTTCCAGCGGCAGACAAACTTGTTCTCGTTAGATTGGCCAGACAATTTCTCCGCAGCAGGGCGGCACGCATTCCGCCGCATAATTTCGCCTTTAGCTCAATCTCGGCAGAACCTTGTCGGTTAGCAGAGCGAAGGACTCCTGGCTCAACGGCGCGCACAGCAGATAGTTCAACTGCGCCGTCTCGCGCAAAGATAGGATCTGGTCGAGCACGGATTGCGATGTGCCGTGAATGATCACGTCGGTCACGTAGCGCGCGACCGGATCAGCGGTGCCGTGCGGCGCGGGCGAACATAGGAGCCGACCATCCAGGCTGCACCCCGCGCGGCGATGTCGGCGGCGCGGGCGCTACTGTCGGCGATTGCTATCAGGCGCGCCATCGGAATGTCGCGTCCTTCAGCTGAGAATCCCGCGGCGGCCATTCGCTCGCCGTAGTGCCGGCGCTTTTGCGCAAGCTCCGCATGAGTGCAATGCGGATCCATGAGGATCGAAAAGCCGCGGCTCGCCGCCCAATCGATAGCGCTCTCGGAGGTCGCAGCCATCCAGACCGGCGGATGCGGGCGTTGCATGGGCTTCGGCAGCACTTCGACCGCGTCGCATTGAAAGTGCGCCCCCTGATAGCTCAGTCGTTCCTCGGTCCAAGCCCGCAGCACAATCTCGACGTTCTCCCGGAACCGTGACGCGCTCTCGTCGGTCGGGATGCCGAAAGCGGCAAACTCGCCAAGCGAAAAGCCGCGTCCGGCGCCCCAGTTAACGCGGCCGCCCGAGAGCACATCCAGCAGCGCGACTTCCTCGGCGAGCCTAAGGGGGTGATAGAACGGCGCCAGAGACACCGCGGTTCCGATCCTGAGGCGCTTGGTCCGCGCGGCCGCCATGGTGCCCATCATGTGCACGGATGGGCAGACGCTAAAGCTGGAAAAATGATGTTCAGCAAGCCAGACCGCGTCGTAGCCCTCGCGATCCATAATATCGAAGCGCTCGATCGCGCGGGCGTAGACGGAATTAAGATCAATCTTTCGGTCTGCCCACCCGAAAAACTGGAGAACCCCGACTTTCATCGCCGCCTCCCTCTGGACCCTCAATCGCATCGTAATGAAGCGAAAAACCGCTGTTAATGTCATACCAACCGCCACACCGTTCAATCGTTTTCTGCCGTGACGGCGAACTGCGTTCTCGCAAGGGCTACATCACCTGCGTGCTTGAACGCCGTAATCGTGAGTGAAGGCATGCATGCAACGCGACCTGCCCGTCCGCCATGATGAGTATCCAGTTCAACAGCGCGACCTGGACCGAGCGGTCCGATGCATGAAATTAAGCCTGCAAGGCAGGTTTTTCGGCCATTGCGGCGAACCTGGCAGCGCCAGCCCGTGACTAAGTGCCGTAGGTGGAGCGCGTTTTTGGTGAACCGATGCGGATTTTAAAGATCGTCATTGGAGTGATCGGTGGCGTCGTCTTGCTGGCCGTCGTCGTCCCTTTCGCAATTTGGTTCGGCGCAGGCTTGTTGCCACAGCGCTCGCAGCCGCTTACCGAGCTGACCATCAAGCTGGACAAGAGCGTGGTGCCTGCGATCGCAGCGCGGTCACTGTTCACGACCGTTCGCGATGGTCTGCGCGAACCTCGCATCGGTTTTGCCTCGCTTGCTCCGTCGGGCGACAGCATCGATGTCACTCTCTCCGAGGGAGTTGACCGGGCGCAGGCGCTGAGCCGACTGCGCGACCTGTCTCACCAGTCCGGGTCGGACCATGTTGATGCGGAGCGCTTCACCATCACGGAGACGGACGGCGCCGTGCTGCGGCTGACGCCGGCGGCCGCAGTGATCACCGAGGCGACCGCGCGCGCCGACGATCAGACGATCGAGGTGTTGACCCATCGTCTCGAGGGACTGCTGGTGAAGGCATCCGTTCGTCGTGAAAGTAGCGACACGGTGGCGGTCGATCTGCCGCGCCGGACCGATACGGCCCACCTCAAGGCCGTGCTGGTCGCGCCGGGCAAGCTGTCGATCCGCTTCATCGACACATCGGTCAGTGCAGATGATGCCAGGCGCGGCGGGATCCCGCCGCAGTCCGAGCTGTTGTCGGGCCCGGATGGAACGCCTTATCTGGTCGAGAAGCGGATCGCGATTGCCGGCGACTATTTGGTTGACGCTCAGCCGGGGTTCGATCAGCCGACCAATGAGGCTGTCGTCTCGTTCCGCTTCAACGCCGCAGGCACCCGGCAGTTTGCGAGGATCACGGCGGAAAGCGTTGGCCGACCGATGGCGATCGTGGTCGACGGCGTCGTGCTGGCCGCGCCGGTCATTCGCGAGCCGATCACCGGCGGCAGTGGCCAGATTTCCGGCGGCTTCACGGTCGAGCGCGCCAACGATCTCGCCGTCACTCTGCGGTCCGGTGCGCTGCCGGTGCCGCTCACGGTCGTCGCGGAGCACGATGTCGAGCGCTGAGGGCGCGCAGCCTCGTAGGATGGTTTGAGCGAAGCGCTACCCATCAACGAAGCATGTGGGGTATCGATGGGTTTCGCTTCGCTCAACCCATCCTACGAGCTACAAGCGAGTCGCTCGCGCTACTGCCGCAGTATCAGGCTGAGCTCGATCTCGCGGAAATGCAAAAAAATCGCGCGGATCCAGTCGTAGAGCTCCGACGATGAATTCGATTTGTTGCGGGCGAAGGCATTGAACGAGAACGTCGTCTTGGCGATGTAGCCTTTGAGGAAATCCGGCAGCAGCTTGATCTCCAGCATGCGCCGGGCGTGAACCCAGGGCGGCACTTCGCCATAGATGACGGCTTCATTGCTCACCGCGACCAGCGCGTTCGGCGGGATGGTGCGCGCGAGCATGGCGTAGGCGCGCGACGAGGCAGAATCCTGGTCGAGTACGAACAGCACCATCGGTGCCACGCCCTGCCGCGACGCTTCCTTCAGGAAGCCGATGTCCTGGAACAGCTTGAAGAAGCCGTCGAACGACGCGGCATCGATGTCGAGCACTTTCGGCACGCCATCATTGACGACCAGCCGGTCCATCAGCTGCATCTGGCCAAAGGTGTCGCGCACCTGGGCGGTCTCGGTCTGCTTTGGCAGAAAGTCCAGCAGCGACGGCTCGTTGCTGGAGAAATCGAACGCGACCACCTCGCGATTGCCCGCGGACAGATATTCCGTCAACAGACGCGCCAGCAGGGTCTTGCCGACCCGCGGCCGCGGCGAGCAGATGATGTAGACGGCGGTCGACATGCAGCGAAAAACGACAGGTTAATGCTGCATAGCATGCGCTGCCGCGGCGCGGCGCGCAAAAGCTTTGCGGTCGACAGCTAAATTTCGGCGGAGGCTATTCGGCCGGCGCTACTCCGCAGCCTTTATTCTGCAGCCTTGGCCGGCTTGTCCTTGCCGTCCTTGCCGACGATGTCGGTCAGCTTGATGCGGTCGAACTCGCCCCAGACGTTCGACAGCCAGTGCCGGACGTAGCCGCGCAGCACGAACGAGTAGTTCGCGGTCTCGTCGCGCACGCCCTTGTTGGCGACGAATTTCAGGAACGGCACCGAGGCCACCTCGACCTGCTCATAGGCCATTTCGTTCAGCTTCGGGATCGTGATCTCGGTCGCGTCCTTGATTCGCTTGAAGTAGGAATTGTAGGTCGCCTGGTCCCACTCGAAGAAGCTCGTGTTATTGATGAAGTTCTTCACCAGGAAATATTTGGCGCCGGTCATGAAGTTCGCGGTCTCGGCGATCTCGTCGAGCGAGGCGATCGAGGGGCCGAGAATGTGGAACACGGCAAAGGTGATCTGGCCGGAGCGCGCAGCGTCGAGGAAGCCGATGTCGCGCAGCGCGGCCAAGGTCGGCGACAGCAGGCCGGCGCGGACGTCGATCACGGTGACACTGGCATTGGCCGTGTTCAGCGTGTCGAAGATCTTCATCTGGTCGGACGTCGAGGTGACGTCGACGATCTCGGTCACGTCAGGGTGAAAGCGCTTCAGGGTGCCGCGCGGCGATTCGGTGTCGAAGGCGCGGGTCGGCACGTTGTTGGCACTGAAATAGTCCAGCACGGTGCGGGCGACTGTCGTCTTGCCCACGCCGCCTTTGTCGGCGCCCACAACGATCACTGCTGGTTTGGCCATCTGGTCTCGCGGTCCCCACCTGATTCACGCGCCTTTTACCGCAAATTGGCAGAAACAGGGGATAATTCAAATCCTTGGGCTTAAACAAGCTGTTCAAGCTTGTTGCCAAATTTCGCGATTCGCAGGCTTTTTCCGGTCACAGCCGCAACTTCCCGCCATCCAGTCGCAACAAGGCGCTGGGAACCCTAGCGCGCGCCGCCCCAGGGCCCGGACGGCTTGGTCGGATCGTGCGAACCCCAGGGTCCGTTTGGCGCGGTCGCATCGGGCAGCGGTGGCGGGCCGACATCGGGCCGGTCCGACGGCGGCAGTTGGGGCGGCTCAGGATCGGCATGCATCGGCAGCGCCAGCGGGCCGGAATCGTGGCCGCCGGCGAACTGCACCAGCTTGTCGCAGCGCGACTGGACCGAGGGGTGGGTCGCGAACAGGTCGGCAAAGCCTTCGCGTGGATTGTCGACGCAGAGCTCCATCACGGCCGAGGTCGCGCCCTGAAGCTCGCCGCGGTTCTCGATCTTGCGCAGCGCCGAGATCATGGCGTCGGGGTCCTTGGTCAGCTCGACCGAGCCGGCGTCGGCGAGATATTCGCGCGATCGCGACAGCGCGAACCGCACCACCTGTGACAACAGCCAGGCCAGCATGATCAGCGCGATCGCAACGATCACAATGATGATCGCGCCGCCGCCGCTCTTGCGGTCCGATGACGACGAGGAGGACGACGATGACGAGGACGACGAGCCCGAGGACCAGGTCGAGCCTGACGATCCGACGACCACGACGAGCCCCAGCCGTAGCCGACATTGTTGAAGAACACGCGAAAAATCAATTCGCCGAAGAAGCCGACCACGCCGGCGATGATCACCGCGATCACCATCATCTGCACATCGCCGTTGCGGATATGCGTCAGCTCGTGGCCGAGCACGGCTTCGAGCTCGCGGTCGTCGAGCGCGCTCAACAGGCCCGACGTCACCGAGATCGCATACTGGCTGCGGTTGAGGCCGGTGGCGAACGCATTCAGCGCCTCGCTGTCGACGATCTTCAGCTTCGGCATCGGAATGCCGCGCGAGATGCACAGGTTTTCGAGCAGGTTGTAGAGCCGCGGCTGCTCCTGCCGCGTGACGTCGCGGCCGCCGGTCACCGCGTCGATCATCCATTGATGGCAGAAATAGGCGACGACGATCCAGGCGGCTGCCGCGACGGTGGCGATCGGCACGGCGGAATAAAGGTCGCCCGTCGCCGCGCGGACGTAGTAGTCGGCCGGCTCGTTGCAGTCGATGCATCACTTCGGCAACCAGCGCGCCGGCGAAGACCAGTACGTAGATCAGCACGAACAGGCCGATCAGCAGCAGGATCGACTTGAACTTGTTCGATGCGATGTGGGTATAGAGACCGTAGGCGGCCATCGTCCGCTGCTGCCGTCAGTGTGGTGCCTCAGAACTTGACCGCCGGCGCCTGCTCGGCCTCCTTGCGGCTGTCGCCGAGGTCGAAGAAGTCCTTGCGCGTAAAGCCCATGGCACCGGCGAACAGTGCGGCCGGCATCTGCTGAATGCCGGTGTTGTACTCCTGCACCGAATTGTTGAAGAAGCGGCGGCTCGCGGCGATCTTGTTCTCGATGTCCGACAGCTCCGACTGCAACTGCTGGAAGTTGGTATTGGCCTTCAGATCCGGATAGGCCTCCGACAGCGCGATCAGGCGGCCGAGCGCGCCGGACAGCTGCGCCTCGGCGGCCGAGACCTGAGCCGGACCCTGGGCTGACATCGCCGCGTTGCGCGCCTTCACGACATCGTCAAGCGTGCCGCGCTCATGGGCAGCGTAACCCTTCACGGTCTCGACCAGGTTCGGGATCAGGTCGTGCCGCAGCTTGAGCTGGACGTCGATATCGGCGAACGCCTGGCCGACCCGTTGGCCAAGCACGACCAGACGGTTGTAGATCGAAAGCGCCCAGATGACGATGACGACGATGACACCGAGGATGATCCAGCCGGTCGACATTTAAGACAACTCCTTAAGATAAAGGCCTGGCAGGGCGATGATGTAATCGAAAAAAGCCTGCTTCGTCAGTGGGGGAGGCAGATAAATCACGAAGCCGCATGTAACATGTTCACCTTTGACTGCGAAGCTTCGGGCGAGGTTCAACGCTCTGGTCCGCGCGCTACAATGCTGACAGTTTTGGGCAGCATTTGGCAGGGCGGCCGGCTCCGTTCCGTTGAAATCGACGCTGCCGCAAACCATCTGAGACTGACACGGATATCGATGCGATATCGATCAACGAGATATTCATCATGAGTGAAGCCAAGGCACTTTTCGACGTGCTCCGTCAGTCCGCCGATGGCGACGCGGTCGTCGCAATCGAGCGGCTGGTCCGCGAGGGGACTGACCGCGATCTCTGCCGCGTCAACGTTCTCGCGTTCGCGGAAAAATCCGGTCTCAACGAGGAGCGCGCGATCGCTGCGTTCCTGCATGCGGCGCGGCTCGGCATCTTTGACCTGTCCTGGAACATGCTGTGTCCGGGCTGCGGCGGCGTGCTCGATGCCGGCGCCACGCTGAAAACCTTCGATCACGACCGCTACGACTGTTCGCTGTGCTCGGCCGGCTACGAGCCGACGCTCGACGAGATGGTCGAGGTGACGTTCACGGTGAACCCGCGCATCCGCCAGATCGCGGCGCACGATCCCGACAAGCTGACGATGACCGAATACTGCCGCCAGGTGTTCTGGGGCTCCGGCATGGATCTGCCCGAGGATCTCGAAGACCACATGGGCGAGTTTACCATGGAGGCGCTGGAGCTGCCGCCGGGCGACAAGGCGCTGATCTCGATGACGCTGCCGGCCGAGTTCATCATCGTGTTCGATCCGGTTACCCACGGCGTGCAGTTCATCGACGTCAAGGGCGAGCCGACCAAGGAGCGCCAGGCGCTCACCGTCGTGTTCAACAACGTCAAGGCGCCGACCGGCACGCTGGAAATGCGCCCCGGGCCGTTGCGGCTGTCGCTCGAGAACAAGACCAACCGGCGCGTGCTGCCCGGGGTGTGGATCGCCAACCACACCCTGCATGACATGATGGGCAAGCGTCGGCCGTTCCTGACCGCCAAGCGCCTGCTCACCAACCAGACCTTCCGCGACATCTATCGCACCGATACGCTCGACGTCGACCAGCGCCTGAAGATCACGAGCCTCACGTTCCTGTTCACCGACCTGAAGGGCTCGACCGAGCTCTATGAGCGGGTCGGCGACCTCGTTGCCTACGACCTTGTGCGCCAGCATTTCAGCGTGCTGCACGAGATCGTGGCCGCGCAAGCCGGTGCCGTGGTCAAGACGATCGGCGATGCCGTGATGGCGACGTTCCCGACGCCCGACCGCGCGCTGGCCGCAGCCTTGCGGATGCGCGAAGCGATGCAGGAGATCAACCGCGAGCGCGGCAACGAGGATTTGCTGCTCAAGATCGGGATCCACGAGGGGCCGTGCCTTGCGGTGACCTTCAACGACCGCCAGGATTATTTTGGCCAGACCGTCAACATGGCCGCGCGCGTGCAGGGGCTTGCGTCGTCACGCGCGATCTACGTGACCAAGTCGGTTGTCGAGGACAAGCAGGCCTCGAAGATTCTCGAGACATCAGGATTGCAGCCGGTCGAGCAGCACGCCGCGCTGCGCGGCATCACGGATGACGCCCTGGTGTTTGCGATTCCGTGAAGGTAAATCCAAGTCGCTCGTCATTCGGGCGACGCGAAGCGCGAGCCCGGAATCCATGAGCCACGACAGGGAAGACTGGATTCTGCGTCTGACGCTGCGGGCCATCCCGGCAATGACGGGAGGCGAGGTCTCACTCCACCGCATCACCCCAACGCCATCTTCGCGCCCGCGCAAACGCCTCCTTGTCGCGGCGCTGGATCGTCGCGATCGACACGCCTCTCGGCCGTGCACAGCTTCGCCGTGATCGCGGCCTTGGTCTGCGTCGGCTCTGCCAGCACGCGTGCCGCGCGCTTCGCGGGCGCGGTTCTCGACAGCACAGCATAGGAAAACTTCTCGTCCTCGAATGGCGCGTCGGCGCCCTTGAGCTGTTTGTGGGCGCGCGAGCGCGGCAAGCGTTGTGCGAAGTGGCACCAGTCCGGTGGAGCGAGCGGACAAGCGTCATCGTGCGGGCAGGGTGCGATGACATGCGCACCCTCTGCGATCAGTTGCGCGCGCAGACCAAGCACGCGTTGATAGCCATCCGGCGTGCCCGGCTCGACGATGAGCAGCACGTCGCGCGTCCGTTGCCACAACAGCCCGGCGAGGGCCGTGCGCTCGGCGTCTTCGAGTTCGCCAACGACGTAACTCGCAACGACGAGATCGGCGTCATCGACGCCGTTGAGAAAGGCGCGCGCGCTGCTGAGCCTGTATTGGGCGCTGCGCAGCCGGTCATTGCCTCGCATCAACCCGCGCGCCAGCGCATGGAGGCTCTCATTGGTGTCGGTCAGCGCAAAGCGCACCAGCGAAGTGAAAGCTTCGGCCGCGGCAAACGTCGCGGTGCCCGGCCCTGCGCCCAGATCGATCATGCTCACCGGCGCAAAATCCGGTCGCGCGATCTGCAGTGCGTCGAAACACGCAGTGACGGCAGCGTATGTCGCCGGCATCCGCACCAGCGCATAGGCCAGCGCATCGGTATCGTTGCCGATGACCGCGGAGCTGCCGCCGCTGCGATAGGCCTCGGAGATCGCCGCCGCGCGCCGCGCCAATTCGTTGCGGGAAACGCCTTCGGTGAGGCGGTCGAGGGCAGTGACCAGCGTGGCGGGCAGGCCCGTCACGCCACCTTCGAATCCCGGATCTGCACCGCGCCTTCGAGGTCGACCGACACCAGCTGCGACACCCCGCGCTCGGCCATGGTGACGCCGTAGAGCCGGTTCATCCGCGCCATGGAGATCGGGTTATGGGTGATGATGATGAAGCGGGTCTCGGTCGAGCGCGTCATCTCGTCGAGCAGGTTGCAGAAGCGTTCGACGTTGTGGTCGTCGAGCGGCGCGTCGACCTCGTCCAGCACGCAGATCGGCGAGGGATTGGTAAGGAACACCGCGAAGATCAGCGCCAGCGCCGTCAGCGCCTGCTCGCCGCCCGAGAGCAGCGACAGCGTCTGCGGCTTCTTGCCCGGCGGCTTGGCGATGATTTCGAGGCCGGCTTCGAGCGGATCGTCGCTCTCGACCAGGTGCAACTCCGCCTGGCCGCCGCCGAACAGCTCAGTGAACAGCCGCTTGAAGTGGCTGTTGACGGTCTCGAACGAGGTCGAGCAGCCGCTCGCGCGCTTCGCGGTTCAAGCTCTGGATGCCCTGGCGCAGCCGCTTGATCGCTTCGACGAGGTCGTCGCGCTCCTTCACGAGCCCATCGTGCTGGGTCTCGACCTCGCGCAATTCCTCTTCGGCGCGCAGGTTGACGGCGCCGAGCCGCTCCCGGTCGCGCCGCAGTTTTTCGAGGTCCGCCTCGACCTCTTCGATCGGCGCGAGCTGCGCACCGGGCTCGATCTCGGCCAGCGCGGCAACGCCAGCCGGTTCGATCTCCAGCATGTCGCGGATTTCGCGCTCGAGGTCTTCGAGGCGGCGCTTGGCGCCGTCGAGCCGTTCCTCGGCGCGGGCCTTGGCTTCGCGCGCGGCGCCAAGCTGGTCGAGCGCGGCGCGTGCCGTCCGATCGGCCTCGGCCATGGCGGTTCTCGGCTGCGGCCAGCGCGTCGGCGGCTTCGCGGCGCGCCGCCTCCGCGGTCTCGATCTCGGCGACCAGCGCGCGCCGCTTCTCGGCAAACACGTCCGGCGCGTTCGCGAGCTCGGCGCGTTCGGTGCGGGCTTCGGTGGCGCGCGCCTCGACGGTCGCGACCTGCGCGGTGGCGGAATCCTTGCGCGCCTGCCATTCGCCGCGTTCGGCATTGATCGACTGCAAGCGCCGGTCGGCGAGCTCGGCTTCGCGCGCCAGCGCCTGTGCCTCGGCGCGGACTTCGGCGGCGCGGTTGCGGTGGCCGAGAATTTCCTCACGCACGCTGGCAAGGCGCGCTTCCGCAGGCTCGATCGCCGGCAGTGCCGCCAGCGCAACCTGCGCCGCGTCAAACTCGGTCTGCGCCTCGGCGCGGTCGCGGCCGAGCAAGCCGCGCGCTTCGGTCAGCGCCGACTGCCGTGCGGCATGGCGGTTGATCTCGCGTTCGGCGCCGGCGTGCAGCTCGCGCGCTGCATCGACGCCGCGCCGGGCGTGACGCACGCCGTCGCGCGCCGACGCCTCGCCCTCGGCTGCAAGCTTAAGCGTGGCTTCGGCGGCCTCGAGCTCCTGACGCCGCGTGGTCGCGTCGGTGCGGGCCTGCTCGAGCTCGGTCTCGATCTCGACGAGGCGCGCGCGCTCGGCGAGCCGCCGCGCCGCGCCGCTCGGTGCGTGGGCCGCGGCGACAAAGCCGTCCCAGCGCCACAGGTCGCCCTCGAGCGACACCAGCCGCTGGCCGGCCTTCAGTTGCGCGGCAAGCTCCGGCCCACGCTCACGCGGCACGACGCCGATCTGCTTCAGTCGTCGCGTCAGCTCGGCCGGCGCTTCGATATGGGCGGCGAGCGCGTCGACGCCGTCGGGCAATGACGGGTCGGCGTCCGACGCGTTGAGCGACCAGTGCATGGGCGCGCTCGCGTCGACCGGCGCGTCGAGATCGTCGCCAAGCGCTGCGCCCAGCGCCTTCTCATAGCCCTTCGCCACCGCGATGCCGTCGATCACGGGCGGCCACAAATTCTTGGTCTCGCCGTGCAGCAGCTTTGAAATCGTCTTCGCTTCGGTCTCCAGCCGCTGCACGCGGCGCTCGGCGTCGCTCAACGGCGCGCGCGCAGCTTCCAGCGTTTGTCGCGCGGCGATGTGATTTGCCTCGGCGGTCTGTGCCGCACCTTCGGCCTGGGCCAGCGTCTGCACCGCTGTCTCGGTCGCGGCAGCAAGCGCCGCGAGGTCGCCAAGGCTGCCGGTGGCCTGCGCGAGGCGGGCGGCTTCGGCTTCGAGCTTCGCGATCTCCTCGTCGAAGCGCGCGATGCGGTCGCGATGGGCTCGAGCGTTGGCCTCGATCTGGCCGCGCCGCGCGGTCAGCGCCGCGAGCTCGGTGGTCAGCTCTGAAAATACCCGCTCGGCGTCGGCAAGCGTCGCTTCGGCGTCGCTGACGCGCTGATCGACGCCGGAGCGCAGCTCGACGCGATTTTTGATCTCGGCCTTCAGCTCGAGGTCTTCTGTCTCGAGGCGCTGCAGTGCGACGTCGGCGTCGGACGACAGCCGCTGCTCGCGCTCGATGTCGGCGGCGAACTGCGACAGCCGGCGATCGAGCTCGCCCATGCGCTCGCGGGCGCGGGCTTCCTCGCGGTCGAGCGTCTCGCGCGCATTGGTGAGGCGCTGCAGGCCGGCGGCGGCGCGGGCTTCGTTCTCGCGCAGCGCCGGCAGGTCGGCGGCGCGCAGCGCCTGCAGGCGCGCGGCCTCGGCCTGCTCGCGGGTGCGCTCGGCAAGCTCGCGCAGCGCGAGGTCGTTGACGGAGCCGCCTTCGGCGACATCGGCATGCGCGGCGAGCCAGCGCAGGTGGAACAGCATCGCCTCCGCCTTGCGCACCTTGGCGGCGACCTCGCGATAGCGGATCGCCTGGCGCGCCTGGCGCTTCAGGCCGTCGATCTGGCCGGCGAGCTGGCCGACCACGTCCTCGACGCGGGTCAAATTGACCTCGGCCGCCTTCAGCCGCAGCTCGGCCTCGTGGCGGCGGGCATGCAGGCCGGCGACGCCGGCGGCGTCTTCCAGCACGCGGCGGCGCTGCTCGGGTTTGGCCTGGATGATCTCGCCGATGCGGCCCTGGTGCACCAGCGCCGGCGAGCGCGCGCCGGTCGCCGCATCCGCGAACATGATCTGCACGTCGCGGGCGCGCACCTCGCGGCCGTTGATGCGATAGGTCGATCCCGCCTCGCGCTCGATCCGGCGCGAAATGTCGAGCACGTCATCGCCGTTGACCGCCGACGGCGCGGTGTGCTCGGCGTTGTCGATCGTCATCATGACTTCGGCGTGGTTGCGTGACGGGCGGTTGCCGGAGCCGGCAAAGATCACTGATTCCATGTCGGCGGCGCGCAGCGACTTGTGTGAGGTCTCGCCCATCACCCAGCGCAGCGCCTCGACCAGGTTGGATTTGCCGCAACCGTTCGGTCCCACCACCCCGGTCAGGCCGGGCTCGATATGGAAGTCGGTGGGGTCGACAAACGATTTGAAGCCGTGAAGGCGTAGCCGCGTCAGTTTCATGCAATGGGGCTCTTCTGACAGGGCGGGCGAATCAACCCGCCATGCGCGAAACTCCTTGAGTCTCTGCTATTTAGCGTGAGTCGCCAAGGGCGACGAGGTGTGGCGGACATTGCCTGTCGGCTGGTCGCCGTGCAATCGGCGAAGGCGGTTTTTCCAGATGTTTAGCCGCCCCAAAACGAACAAAAATAACTGTGGATCAAACGGTTAGCGCATGTCCCGGCAAACTTGGTACCGTTTACCGAAGAGGACATGCGCCAACGAAAATCTAAAGCGCATCACGATTCGACGATCGGGATGCGCTCCCGGTGAGCGGCGCGAGAGCGCTGCGTACCGGTATCCTGGAAATCTGCATCGGCTCTGCCTCGTGCATCGTGGCGGCTTGATGACGAAGTCTTGCTATTCACAATTGCACCTTGGGGATTCTTCAGCGAGGGAATGCTCTGTGCTCAAAATCAACCCACGGGTGACTAGCGTGGGGCGGCCCCGATCTCTCAACCCCTGCACACGGTGAGATCGGGGTCGAGGAATCCGGTTCCAGCCCGCGCATCGAAAGCGAAAGCGCTCACCGCGTATGCAGCACGGTCCCGGTCCGGCCGACTGCGACATTGGCGGGTCTTCGCGCGGAACCCTGGACTGCTTTCCCCAACGGCGCGCATGACGTTCAGTGTTTGGCGTAAACCAATGTCCCCAAATGTTAAATTTATGTCCCAATCGGTCAAGTATTCCACACGGGACTCCGCCAGACTTTGCAGTTCGCCGCTTCAAGAGCACCGTTTCAGGGCCATCGACGGCATATTCGCACAGCGGAGGGCTCGCGATGATGACCACCTCACCACGGCAGGCAAGCGTCCGACGCCGGCGCAACCGGGAAATCTCTTTGATCGAGTCCGAGCGCTAAAGCCAACGCCTGGCGGCGGCTCAACGCGGCCCCACAGCAAGGCTGATCGCGGATAGCGTTTCACTGATCTGTGTGAGCGCCTGGATCGCGGAAAAGGGAAGTTCTCCTTGCCTAATCGAGAGCTCGTAATCGTGGTCGATGACGACCCCGCGATGCTGAGGGGAGTAGCGCGCGCGCTGCAGCTCCACGGGTACGACACTGTCGTGTTCTCGTCTGCGGAGGCTTTCAGGGGCCACAATGATTACGAAAAAGCGACTTGCATCATCCTGGACATCAACCTGAACGATGGGTCAGGCATCGATCTGAGGCACCATCTTAAAGCCGCTGGGATTTCGGTGCCGGTTATCTACATGACCGCAAGCGACAGCCCTGCCGTTCGCGCGGCCGCTCTTCAATCCGGGTGCCTCGGCTATCTTACAAAACCGTTCTCGGTGAACTCACTTGTCGAGCCGCTCAAAAGAGCATCGACGGGACTTGCCTGAGACAACCGCGGCTCTTGTGCATCACGCCGCACGATCGCGCCTTGGAATGTTTCTATTTCGCCGCGGCGGCAGCGGTTTTCCACTCCAAGCTCTTACTACCTTACCGCCCGGCAGAGTGATTTTGACAAGTTCAACTGGATAAAACCTCCGGGGCAACCTCAGCGAACTCAAAGGGGCCAAACCCCACTGCAACCAGCAAGGGTGCGATGTTGGAATTGCCGTTGACACACGGGTCCGACCGTGCGGCGTTACAGTGATGCCAATCATCGTGGATCTTCCGCCAACCGCGAGGCAAGGCTGGGCAGCAGCGGCGGTCGCCGCAGTCGCGCTCGTCGGATTTGGCGCTGCGGCCCCGTTTAGCGGCAGACCGGTAGCGCAGTTCAACGCGCTCTTTCCGTCTTTGGACGCAATCGTTTTCGTCTCCGACCTAGTTAGCGCCGTTCTGCTACTTGCCCAGTTTTCGATTTCCCGCTCACGCGCGCTCCTGGCACTGGCGAATGGATACTTTTTTACGGCACTGATTGTCATTCCGCATGCACTGACCTTTGCCGGAGCGTTTTCTCCAACCGGACTTCTCGGTGCTAACATCCAGACCGGGTCGTGGCTGTTTATCTTTTGGCATCTAGGCTTCGCCATAAGCCTGTTGGCCTACGCCATGCTCAGGCAAGGAAAATACGCAATTTCAAAGGCGTCGACGTCATCCGTGATTGGTTGGAGCGTGGCGATCGTATTTGTTCTGGTGTGCAGTCTTACCTGGCTTGCCACCGCTGGAGCCGTGTATCTGCCACCAATTATTCTGGATAACACGCGCATTAGTCCTTTGGTGATCTATCCTATTTTGTTCACAATGCTGATTTCCGCGGCTGCGCTTGCCGTATTGTTGTTCCATCGGCGCTCAGTGCTCGATCAATGGCTAATCGTCGTTGCTCTAGTGCTCGTTTTCGAACTTGCATTCAGTGGCTTGTTGCCGAGTGTCCGCTTCAGTGTTGGCTTTTATGCCGGGCGCGTATTTTCGCTGATCACGTCAAGCATTGTCCTGATCGTCATGCTCGTCCAGACGATGCGTCTCTATGCGCGCGTGGCGCACTCGAATGCAATGCTGCAACAGGAACGAGATAATAAGCTAATGAATATCGAGGCGATTGCGGCATCGATCGCCCACGAAATCAAGCAGCCACTCGCTGCGATCGAGTTGAACGCGAGTTCGGCACATCTAATCCTCAAACAGTCGAAACCGAATCTTGCGGACATACAATCAGTTCTGGACGAGATGAGGGAAGCCGGTACTCGCATCAACGAGACGTTAAACGGCATACGCGCACTGTTTGGCAGGACGGATCAGAAGCGACAGCTTGTGAATCTGAATGAGGTTGTTCTTGAAGCTGTGCAATCATCCCGTGCAGAGCTGAGAAACAACGGCGTGACGGCGCGAACGAAGCTGGCATCCGAATTGCCGAGCGTTTGGGGCGCCAGAAATCAATTGCATGAAGTTATCTATAACCTGATCCACAACGCTGTCGAAGCGATGAGCAACACGACAGATCAGATCAGGGTTCTCGAGCTGAGAACTGAGCACGGAAGAAATGCGATCGTCGTCGAAGTGGCGGACACCGGGCCAGGAATTGACCCAGCGCAAGCAGCGAAGATATTCGAGGCGTTTGTTACGACAAAATCCCACGGATCGGGATTGGGATTGGCTATTTGCTGGATGATCGTCGAGCGTCACGCTGGTCAACTGTCGGTTTCCTCAGCCGATCCGCACGGTGCCGTTTTTCGAATTACGCTACCTCAAGCCAGGTTGAGCGCTAGCTGACTGAGCGTATCCTCGGTTCAGTGGATCTGTCGATGTCCGCCTCGGGTCAACGTCGACAAAACCCAGAGTGAGCATGATGAATCCGCTTTTGCGGGGGTAGCGACCAAACAAGTGCTGCGGCAGAGCGGGGTCAATGGGTCCACGCCCTAGCTCTTCAACAGGGGATCGATCACCTTGCGGAACTCGTCGATCTCCGCGCCGCCCTTCAGGATCGCGCCGTTGACGAAGAAGGTCGGGGTCGAATTGACCTTGAGCTTGTCGGCGGCGTGCTCCTGGGTCGCCTTGATGGCGTCCAGCGTGGCCTGGTCGGCAAGGCAGGCGTCGGTGGCCTGGTCGCTGAACCCGGCCTGACGGCCGATCCGCCGCAGCGCCGCTACCGTATCGTTCGGAATCCAGCTCTCCTGCGTCTTGAACAGGATATCGACCACCGCAAAGTACTTGTTGGGATCATCCTTGCCGACGCAGCGCGCCAGCATCGAGCCGGCGGCGGCTTTGATGTCGAGCGGGAACTCGCGGAAGATGAACTTCACCTTGCCGGTGTCGATGTACTCCTTCTTGAGCGTCGGATAGACCGCCTCGTGGAAATGGGCGCAGTGCGGGCAGGTCATCGAGGCATATTCGATGATCGTCACTGCGGCATTGGCCTGGCCCAGCGTCATGTCGCCGAGCGGGCTCGGCGTGGCAAGATCGGCCGGATTCGGCGCATCGTCGGCAAAGGCGCGGCCGATCGGCTCGAGCGGGGAGAGGCCGGCAACGGCGACGAGCGCCGTGGAGGCCAGCGCGGCATTGAAGGAACGGCGGGTCAGGATCAACGGACGGCTCCCGGCTACAGCGATCAACAAGTCGCGATGTCGCTAACGTGAAACCAGCGATGTGGCAATGGCGAGGCGGCCGATCCAGCCGTGCGCCAGCGTCAAAATCGCTTGAAGGTCCTGTTCGCCGTTCGTCCCCGTCGCAAGTCGGGCCTGGCCGACTGGCGCATTATTGATGTCGGTCTCAGGTAAACCGGAGATTGTGCACGGCGACCCAGTTTCTTGTCAGGAAGGCAGGCTCTCGTCTGTGGCTCTGGATTCCATTGCGAAGCACTGGCTTTGCCAGACTTTTGCAGGAATGAACGGTCTGGGGGCGTACTCATAGATCAAGCTTGATTGGTGCGATTTGATCGATGCTCGCTTTGCTCGGATAGTGACTAAATTCCGCAGCACTGCCAAATGATGCGATGTGTCAACAACAGACATCAGCTGGATTAACGATCGGTCTGCGCGAACTTGCGCGTCGGCCGTCGCCTAGCTCGGCTGGAACAGCATCCACACGCCTCCAGCGAAAAAGGCGATACCCGCGATCCGTGCAATCACACGGCCCAACGGCATGACTTTCTCAAGCAGGACGAGGATGGCGAGTGCAGCAATCCAGAAGAGATTCATCACTCCAAGAGCAAAGAGCAGGACCATCAGCGCCCAACAGCATCCGAGACAATAAACGCCGTGGCGAAAGCCCAGCATCAATGAACCGGTCACAGTCCCTTGGAAGCCGCCGCGGCTCAAGATGAACCCAAGCGGCGCCTGGCACTGCGATAAACAAACGTCCTTCAGCGGCGTCCATTGGTAAAGCCCGGCAAGGATCAACAGGATAGCGGCGACCATATCGACTCGCACTCGCCATCATCGGCGTGAGTAAAGCTGCACGTTCAAGGGACCATTGCGCCGAGGTCGCCGCGAGTGAAAAGGCGATCCACGCCAGCAAATAGCCGCCCGCAAACCATGCAGTTGAGGCGAACGGCCTGCTTTCTGACGCTTGGCGTCCAACCCGTGCGTAAACGAGGATGATGGGCGCCGCAGAGGGCGTCATCATGCCAATCATCATCACGAGCCCACATGGCGAACACGTACCCAAATTCGATCGGCTGCCAAGGCGAGCTTGCCGGCATCATCAACGCCTGGCCTGCCGGGAATCATGCGGTACCCGGTCATATCCATGCCGTCCATCGCCATATCATTGGCGAGCCAGACGAGGTCGAGCCAGGCGAGCGCGGCAAGCACCCCGAGCGCGGCGATGATGATGGCGCGGTCGCGGCGCAAAACGGCTTCGAGAGCCGATGCCTTCATCAGGAAGTGCTTGACCACCGGATCGGCGCGTAGTGACCATTCTTGCCGGAATTATCCCATCGCATCCCGTAATCACTAAACGTGTATTCCTGGATGCCCCCACTGCAAGTGCGAGCTTTTCGGGACTGACCGGATGGCCGATGTTTGCCCACATCTCGCCACTCGGATGGGCTGTCGGCAGCGGATCAACGCTCATGTGCAGGATGCCCGGAATTTCCGCCGAGCGTGTCTTGCCTTTGACGCCATACGTGATCGGAACCTTCTTCACGCCGAGGTTTTTCGTAATCAGTGGCGCAAAATGCGCCATGGGTCCGCCGACTGCTCCCGTGAAAATGGCGCCCAAAGCCTCCGTCTGCTTTTCGTTGGCGCGCTCATCGATGTAGGCGGCTACCGACCAATTTCCATCGGCCATGGCGCCGGGTGTATGAACTGCGAGCGCCACGTTCAGGTCGTCAAGCGCTGTACTCTCATAACTTCCTTTGTCGATGTGAAAGAGCAGCGCGACGTCGCACACGCCTTCGGTTGGGCGCGACGTAAGCGGCGCGGATTTCGATACAAGACACGGACAGACGACACTGCAGTTGCAGCTCTCGAAATAGTCTCCCGATATCTGCCAGGCAGCTGCCATTATTGCCTCCCTGAAACCATCTCCGCACTTCAAATGGGTAGTGCAAGCTGACCTATCGCGGTCGGTAAGCATTATAACGATCGGGAACCCGCTTGTGAAACGTTCAATCGCGGCAATGCGGTCTTCGTAGATCGCATCGCCTTCTCTCCGAATTCCGGTTCGGGTCGAAACGGCATGCTTGCGCACTGTCCGCTTTTGCCCCGAACTCGAACATTACTCGATACGGTCGTCATGTCTCGAACACGCCAATGCACAAAGTCGCTGCGCTCCAGCCCGCTGCGCGGGGGCAAGAGCCGAGAGACCGGAAGCCAGCTGAGAGGGCAGCGCTGGCGCGTTTGAGAGCCCCGTCCTGAGATCGAGGTCTTGTCAACCTCACTCAGGATGGAGCTCCCATGATCGACACTACCACTGTCAGTTCGCTGCGTCAGCGCATGATCGAGGACATGGCTGCCCGCAAGCTCAACCCACACACTCAGCGTAGTCACATCCAAAGCTGCAAGCGGTTCGCCGCCTGGCTCAAACGCTCGCCCGATACGACAACGCCCGACGAGGTGCGCGGATTTCAGCTGTACCTGATCGAGAACGGGACGAGCATCTGCAACCGCAATCGGATCATGACCGGGGTGCGGTTCTTGTTCCGCGTCACGCTCCGTCGCCACGATCTGGCGGCCGAGGTTTGGCACATCAAGGAGCCCGAGAGGCTGCCGCCGGTGCTGAGCTCTGAGGAGGTCAAGCGTGTCCTAACCATGGCGACGAGCCTGAAGGCGCGAGCGATGCTAACGCTGGCCTATGGTTGCGGGTTGCGGGCCGGCGAGGTGGTGCGGCTGCGAGCGGGCGACATCGACAGCGAACAGATGATCATTCGCATCGTGCAGTCGAAGGGCCGCAAGGACCGGCACGTGATGCTGCCGGCGGAAGTCCTCGAGCTGTTGCGGCAATGGTGGAAGGCGCGGCCGACCGCATCCAACACCGGCGTCGCGCCCGAGCACCACTGGCTGTTTCCAGGCCGCAGTCAACATCAGCCGCTGACTACGCGTCAGTTCGGTCGACTGTTCAAGGAGGCCGCCAAAGCTGCGGCGCTGCGCAAGACGGTCTCGCTGCATTCGCTTCGCCACAGTTTTGCGACCCATCTGCTCGAGCGCGGCGAGGACATTCGCGTGATTCAAGCGTTGCTCGGACATTCCAAGCCCGAGACGACAGCCCGCTACAGTCGCGTAGCGATCGGACTGATTGCCAAGATCGAGAGCCCTCTGGAGGGTCTGCGCGCGCCGCGCCGCCGGCGTGCGAAGCGAGACAGTGCGGAGCCGCCGGCGCCATAACGCCGCCGGCCATGGCTCGACCAGCTCTGGAGGTCGCGGACATTTTCCGCGACCACGGTCCTGCCTGGCGTGAGGCCAACCGCGGGCATGTGAGCCTCGACCAGTTGAAGGTGATGAGTGCGATCGAGCGCTGTCGTACAGCGGCGCTCGGCGGCCATGTCGCGCGCTGCGAGAACGCGGCGTGTGGCCATACCGAGATCGCCTACAACTCTTGCCGCAACCGGCATTGCCCGAAGTGCCAGGCCGCGGCGTCACGCCAGTGGCTCGCCGACCGCGAAGCCGAGCTGTTGCCGGTACCGTACTTTCACGTCGTGTACACGCTGCCGAGCGAACTGCGCGACATCGCCCACCAGAACAAGCGCGTGGTCTACAATCTGCTGATGAAGGCGGCGGCCGAGACGACGCTCGCCATCGCCGCTGACACCAAGCGCCTCGGCGCAAGGATCGGTATCACCGCCGTGCTGCACAGCTGGGGCTCGGCACTCACCCATCATCCGCACGTGCACATGATCGTGCCGGGTGGAGGGCTCTCGCTCGATAACGCGCGATGGGTCGCCGCGCGCCCCGACTTCCTCATCCATGTCAAGGTACTGGCGCGCCTGTTCCGCGGCAAGATGCTGGCAATGCTCATGGCGGCGCACGATGACGGCGAGTTGAAGTTCTTCAACAGTCATGCCGGACTCGCCGGCAAGAAAACATTCAAGCGTTTCATCGCTCCGCTGCGGCGCATCAGGTGGGTGGTCTATTGCAAGGCGCCCTTCGCAGGGCCCGAGCAGGTGCTGCGCTATCTCTCCCGTTACACCCATCGCGTCGCCATCTCGAACCGCCGCCTCGTTGCAGCCGACGATGGCGCGATTGCATTCCGCTGGAAGGACTATCGCGTTAGCGGCCCGGGCCGGTGGAAGACGATGCGGCTTCACCCGCACGAGTTCATCAGACGTTTCCTGATGCACGTGCTGCCCAAGGGCTTCCACCGCATCCGCCACTACGGGCTCTTTGCCAACGCCAACCGTGCCGAGAACATCGTGACAGTCCGCGCACTTCTCAACGTCGCCCCGCCCGCCGCCACCCCGCAAGAGCCACCGGATATCGCCACCGAAACGCCACGTGTACTGCCTTGCCCTTGCCCACGATGTGGTGGCCGCTTGATCTTGATCGAGACCTTCGCGCCCGGCTGCGAGCCGAAGTGGCGACCGATGCCGAGCAGGATCGACACATCATGAGCCAAACCTCCCGTGAGCGTCGCAACTTCCCCGTTCCGATGCGCTGGCCCCGCGCCGGCAGCGATCCCTCTCGACCCAGTCACTGCCGTCGACCCACCGTGCGCTCGTTGATCCGTTCAGAGCGCTTGCCGAGATGCCTATTCCACACTTCCAATCTCGCCTGTGTCCACATCCCCCTGCCGCGTCCTGTCGGCGTCACATCCAACATCGAGATCGGCGCCGCCATCAAATCCCCATAGCGCCCGTTGCACCACCGGTGCCCAACTTCCCGCGACTTCGTGCCTTGGCGCTTTTTGGACGCCGGCCGCCACAGCGCGTGGAACGGGTCGTCATCCCGGCGTCCAAAAACCTGCACACAAGCAGTCATGCGGCGCAGCGGGAGCTAATGTTTAGTCAGGGCGCAGATTGCCAGGGCGTTGCCAGCGGCTTGCCTTTCTCCACAACGGACATGGCGAGTACTCTTGCTGGGCCATTACCTGCTTTGACCTCATTGGCGAGGCGCGATAGGAACAAAATAGTTGTATCAAGCCAGACGATCAGGGCCGGCGGAAAGATCGCCGATGCAATGAAATGGAAGTAAGCCCCACCGATCCCATCGAGACCTGACATTCGATCCCCAGACCTCGCTGTCGGATCTGGCCAGTTTTGTCCGCAGCAAGTACCGCCAACTTGTGGCATTGATGCGCGGCAAGCTTCACCCGGCGGCTTGACGCGGCAGTCAGAGCTGTCCCCGCATCAGCGACAACGTTCCAGTACGACGCCGGGGGGTACGTCGCCTTCCAGGTCAGATGCAATCTGGGGAAGCGCTGATTGCCCGAAGCGCACGTAAATCGCAGTTCGACTTTTTCCTTCGGTAGAAAAAATGTTTCGTCGCCCTTCGGCGACAGATGATCGACCGACGTGCCGATCTGTTCAGCAAAATGCCTTGCGTCATCGGCACAACTCACGGCGGGAGCAGATTGCGCGGTTGCCATGTCCGTCCAAGACAGGCTCCCAAATGAGAGAGCGACAACAGACGTCAAACGAATCAAGCGCATGGCAAACCCTCGCCCGTCTCGAGAGAGCAGGTCACTGCATCAGTCGCACTGCCAGAGTTTCTTGACCAGGGGCCGCAACAGGCTTGAGAAATCATTCGCTCTCCCCGCTCGCTGCCCTCAGTTGTTGCCCTATTGTTTTGGCGCTGACGTACCGGCTTTGGCGCCTTGCGCCAGGATCGGATCGATGATCTTGGCGAAGTCCTCGAGCGACGCTTCGCCCTGCAGCGCCTGGCCGTTGATGAAGAAGGTCGGCGTCGCATTCACCTTCAGCCGGTCGTAGGCATAGTCGCGCGTCGCGATGATGCCTTTGCCGATGGTCTCGTTGTTGGCGCAGGCCTCGAACTCCTGGTCGTTGAGGCCGAGCTGTTTGGTGATGCGCTTGAGCGGCTCGACCGGCGTGTTGCTGACCCAGTCGTTCTGGCTTGCGAACAGCACGTCGATCGCGCCGAAAAATTTCGGCGGGTCGCCCTTGGCGATGCAGCGCGCGACGACGGCGCCGAGCAGTGCGACCTGATCGAGCGGAAATTCGCGGAACACGTAACGCGCCTTGCCGGTGTCGATATAGGCCGCCTTCAGCTTCGGAAAGGTTTCCTTGGTGAACGCCGCGCAGTGCGGGCAGGTCATCGAGGCGTATTCGATGATCGCGACCTTGGCGTCGGCCGGCCCAAGCGCGAGGTCGCCGAGCGGGCTTGGGGTGTTGACGTCGCCGGGCTGCGACGCGGTGTAGGCCCGGTAGCCGTAGTACCCGCCGCCGGCGAGCGCGAGCACAACCACCGCGGCGATCGCGATGGTCAAGCCGCGGCGATTTGGTTTTGCTGTTGTGGCTTCGGGAGCTGACATCTGTTCTAGCTGCGTTTGATCGAGGCTTTGAGCCGCGCCAGCGCGTTGCGCAGATCGGGATCGTCGACGGCACCGAGTGTCGCCGCAGCCTCGGCGACGGTTGCGGCATCCGGACCCGCGCGCCGCTTCCGCGGCTCCGGTCGGCGCAGCGGCGCCTGGCGCAGTGCAAGCCGTCCCACCGCCTGCCAGCCGAAGAACTGGTTGACGCGCTGAAGGATCACGTCGGAGGCGTGCTGGATTTCCAGCGCGACGGGCCCTTCGACGCGCAGCACCAGCGTTGCCGGCTCCGGCGGTTCGTCGGCGACTGGCCGCGGCCACTGGATCTTCAGCGGTTCGGCATGAGCGGCCACCTCAGTTCCGACGATCTCGGCCCAGCGCGTGACGAGCTCGCGCGAGGCAAAGCCCTGGCGCTTGAACAGGTCATTCAGCGTCGCACCGAGAAAGGTCGCGAGCGGCTTTGTGAAAAGCGGGCCGGGCTTGTCCATCGAGACCTTGTTCATGCGCGCTTTCTTGTTGAGCATGATGATCTTAATCGGAAAACCGGCGCCCACTTTTCCGGATCATGCTCTAAAGTGACCTCATGACGATATCAGGATCGGCGGCGCGGCGAAAGAAAACGCATGCGGAGAGCGCGGCAGTGGACAACGCTGCGCGCTTGCTCGCCTGGTATGACCGCCATCGCCGCCGCCTGCCGTGGCGGGCGCTGCCGGGCCAGCCGAGCGACGCCTACCGCGTCTGGCTGTCGGAAATCATGCTGCAACAGACCACCGTGAAGGCCGTTGGCCTGTATTTCGAGAAATTCGTGGCGCGCTGGCCCGACGTCGCAGCGCTGGCGTCCGCGCCGCTCGACGATGTCATGCGGATGTGGGCCGGGCTCGGCTATTACTCGCGCGCCCGCAACCTGCACGCTTGCGCCGTGGCCATCGTTAACGAGCACGGCGGCCGTTTTCCTGACACCGAGCAGGGCCTGCGCGCAGCTGCCGGGCATCGGGCCGTACACCGCAGCTGCAATTGCTGCGATCGCGTTCGATGCGCCCATCGTGCCGGTCGACGGCAATATCGAGCGTGTTGTCTCGCGGCTGTTCGCGGTCGAAGACCAGTTGCCCACTGCGAAGCCGTTGATCGAGCAGCTGGCGCAGCAGTTATTGGAACCCGCGCGCGCCGGCGATACCGCGCAGGCACTGATGGATCTCGGCGCCACCATCTGCACGCCGAAGAAACCGGCTTGCGTGCTGTGCCCGCTCAGCGAGCCGTGCCTCGTCCGCGCCCGCGGCGATCAGGAGAGCTTTCCGCGCAAGCCGCCGAAGAAAACTGGCGAGTTGCGGCGCGGCGCGGCGTTCGTCGTGATCCGCGGCAACGAGATTTTGCTCCGCACGCGCCCCGAAGAGGGGTTGCTCGGCGGCATGACCGAAGTGCCCACGTCGCTGTGGGTTGCTGGCCAAAAGGACGAGACGGCGCGCTACCAGGCGCCTCACGTGGAAGGCGTGTCGCGCTGGCGGCGTAAGGTTGGCGTCGTCAGGCACGTCTTTACCCATTTCCCGCTGGAGCTCGTGGTTTATGTCGTCAAGGTGCCACCGCGCACGCGGGCGCCGTACGGCGCACGTTGGGTCAAGATCGCGAAGCTTCAGTACGAAGCCTTGCCGAACGTGATGCGCAAGGTGATCGCCCACGGCCTCGGCGATTGACCGTTGCTGACGCAATCTGTCACGCGCAGCATCCACGACCATGTCGGCGAAATGAGAAAGGTGTGTTGATGACCGAAACCTTCATGGATCGATATGCGATGCCGCCCTGCGCCAAGCTGCTCGGCTGGCAGATGATCGAGGCCGATCCGAAGGCTGGCCGCATCAAGGTCGCGTTTGACGGCAAGCCGGAGTTCTGCAACCCCGCCGGCTTCATCCAGGGCGGACTGTTGTCGGCGATGCTCGACGACACCATGGGACCCGCGGTGCTCCTGCACACCAACGGTGCGGCTTACACCGCGACGATTTCGATGACGGTGAATTTCTTGGCGCCAGCGCGGGTCGGCCGGCTGATTGGCGAGGCACGCGTGACTCAGGTCGGCAAGACCGTGGCTTTCATCGAGGCCAAACTGACCGACGAGAACGGCACTGTGATCGCCACGGCAACGTCGGCCGCGCGCGTGGTCGAGACAGCGAAAGTCATCCGCGAGGGTGGGCCGAAGTAAGCTGTAGGGCGCAATAGCGAAGCGTATTGCGCCGCGCGGCCGAAGAAATCGGCGGATTACGCTTCGCTAATCCGCCCTACCGCGCGTTCACCGGCACAATCGGCGGTTTGGCATTCAGCGCATCGACCTGGAATCCGGCGACGCGCTTGTAATTCGCGGCGATGTCCTCGAGCTCCTGCCGCGACAGCACGTCGGTGACAACACCAAAGCCGTCGGGCGCGCGCTCTTCCACGATCTGCATCACCTGCTCGGGGCCGTTCCTGCGGTTGAGCATGACGAGCTCGCTGGTCGCCGGCCGTCGCTCGGCTTCGTAGGCCTCGAGCGCTGCGGTCGTCGTGCCCTTCGCCAAGATCTCGCGGGTCAGCACGCGGGCATCGAGGATCGCCTGCGAGGCGCCGTTCGAGCCGATCGGATACATCGGATGCGCGGCGTCGCCGAGCAGCGTGACGCGGCCGAACGTCCAGCTGCTGCAAGGGATCGCGATCGACCAGCGGATATTCGTAAACCTGCGCGCAACCCTTGATCAGCGCGGGCACGTCGAGCCAGTCAAAGCGCCAGTCCGCAAACCACGGCAGGAACTCGTCGAGCTTGCCGGCGCGGTTGTAATCCTCGCGGCGCCACTGGTAATTCGGATCGAGCGTGCGCTCGGCGATCCAGTTGATCGGATACTTGCCTTGTCCGTTCGGCTTGCTCGCGATCGGGTAGCAGACGAATTTGACGTGCTGGTAGCCGGCCATGATCATGGTGCGGCCGGTGAGGTACGCGTCCGCTTCGGTGATGCCGCGCCACAGAATGCGGCCGTTCCAGATCGGCGGGCCTTCGTCCGGGTAGAGCTTTTCGCGCACCGCGGAATGGATGCCGTCGGCGGCAATCAACAGATCGCCGCTGTAGTTATCCAGAGCATGTCCCGTCGCCCTGTCGACAAACGACGCGGTTACGCCGTCGGCCGTTTCGCGTCCATGACGTCAGGTGATGGCTGGTCTTGATCGCCCCGGGTCCGAGCCGCGCGATCACCGCATCGAGCAGGATCTGCTGCAGGGTGCCGCGATGGATCGAGAATTGCGGCCACTTGTAGCCGGCATCGAGCCCGCGCGGCTCCGACCAGATCGGCTTGCCGTGCTTGGAGAAATAGGCGAGCTCCTTGGTCCGCAGGCCCGCGGCATCGAGCTGGTCCAAAAGCCCAAGCTCGATCAGCTCCCGGCAGGCATGCGGCAGCACGTTGATGCCGACGCCGAGCGGCTTCAGCTCGGCAACGCTCTCGAAAATGCGGCAGGGCACCCCAATTTGATGGAGGCTGAGCGCCAGCGTCAGCCCGCCAATCCCGCCGCCCGCAATCAGGACTGTCATAATGGACTTTCCATGCCAGAGCCGATGGCGCTGGGCAATCGGCAAAGCTGGATTAAGATGAGCGCCTCAGTCTCAGGGGCGGAACGATCGCGACACCCGCTCGCTCGGGTCGTTCCTGTGTGTGTCGTCACCGGCCTTGTGCCGGTGACCTCGCTCAGGGACGCACTGCCCCTCTGAGCGAGATGGCCGGGACGAAGCCCGGCCATGACAATCGAAACTTGATGACTTCAACTGCACGAAAGACAAACGGAGGACGTGATGAGCAAGCCAGCACGTGAATTCTTCAGTCCGCAGACACTGCCGCCGCCGGTCGGCTACTCGCAGATCGCCAAGATCAACAAGGGCGCGCTGGTCTATATCGCGGGCCAGGTCGCAAGCGACGCCTCCGGCAAGCTGATCGGCGAAGGCAATTTCGAGGCCCAGGTCGAGCAGGTGTTCCGCAATCTCAAGACCGCGGTCGAAGCCGCCGGCGGCACGATGGCCGATATCGTGAAGATCAACAATTACATCGTCGCCAGTGTCGACCAGGACGAGCTGCCGAAATTCCGCGCCATCCGCGACCGCTACCTCAATGTCGAGAGCCCGCCGGCCAGCACGCTGGTGTATGTCAGCCGCCTGGCGCGGCCGGGCTGGCTGATCGAGATCGAGGCGGTGGCGGCGGTCGACGGGTAGGGCAGGCTGGAGCCAGGCCGCAAAATTGTTATAGAGCGCGTGTCGATCTGCGCCTGTCTCGCTCGTTGTCATCAATGAGCGAGACAAATCTGCGGGCGAGGGCGCGCGGCTCGGCTTCAAGGAGAAAGTGCAATATGCGCTTCATGTTCATCGTCAAGACTGCCGCTGACCAACCCCCGACGCCGCCAACGCCGGCGCTGCTGGAGGCGATGCACAAGCTGGCCGATCGCGAAATCAAGGCGGGCCGGATGCTCGCCACTGGCGGATTGATGCCGCTCGCAACCGGCGCGCACGTGCGCATCAAGGACGGCGAGCTCAGCGTCGTCGACGGCCCCTTCGTGGAGGCCAAGGAGGTGATCGGCGGCTACGCTGTGTTCGAGCTGCGCAACAAGGAAGAAGCGCTGGCGTCGGCGCGGGAATTCATGCAGCTGCACAAGGATCTGATGCCGGGCTGGGACGGCATTTGCGAGCTGCGCGAGTTGGCGGCAGGCGGCCCTTGAGCCGCGGCCGCGCCGGGCGGCTGCGATGACGGCCACCGATCTGGAGCGCACAATTCTCGCAATCTGGCGCATCGAGCAGCCACGGCTGATCACGAGCCTCGCGCGGATGCTGCGCGACGTTCCGCTGGCCGAGGATCTGACCCAGGAAACGCTCGTGGCCGCGCTCGAGCGCTGGTCGATGACCGGCGTGCCCGAGCGGCCCGGTGCCTGGCTGATGGCGACCGCGAAGCGCCGCGCCGTCGATCTGCTGCGGCATGCCCGCATGCGCGCGCGCAAGCACGCGATCGTCGCCGGCGATATGGCGGCCGAGCAACTGGCCATGCCGGATTTCGACTCCGCCCTCGATGACGACATCGGCGATGAGATGCTGCGGTTGATCTTCACCGCCTGCCATCCGCTGCTGTCGCGCGAGGCGCGCGCCGCGCTGGCGCTGCGCATGGTGTGCGGCCTTACGACAGCGGAGATCGCCAGGGCATTTCTGCTCCCCGAGCCGACGATCGCGCAGCGCATCGTGCGGGCGAAGCGAACGTTGTCCGATTCAGGATTGGGCTACGAGACCCCGCGCCGGGAGGAGCTGTCGGAGCGGCTCGCCTCCGTGCTCGAGGTCATCTATCTCATTTTCAACGAAGGTTATGTCGCCGCGCGCGGTGATGACTGGATGCGGCCTGAGCTTTGCAACGAGGCGCTTCGCCTCGGCCGCATGTTAACGGCAATCGCGCCGAACGAGCCGGAGGCGTTTGGGCTGCTGGCTCTGCTGGAACTGAACGTCTCGCGCGCAGAGGCGCGGACGAACCGCGCCGGCGATCCCATTCTGCTGATGGATCAGGACCGCAGGCGTTGGGATCGAACGCAGATCAGACATGGTCTGCGAGCGCTCGCGCGCGCCGAGGCGCTTGGCGGCGCCGGCGGCTTCTATGCCCTGCAGGCCGCGATCGTCGCCTGCCACGCGCGCGCCGAAGCCGCTGCAGATACCGATTGGTCGCGGATCGCCGCGCTCTATGGGCAGCTCGCCGCGCTGGTGCGCTCGCCGGTCATTGAGCTGAACCGGGCTGTCGCGGTTGGCATGGCTGACGGTGCGGAGGCCGGTCTCGCGCTGACCGACCGGCTGCGTGACGAGCCCGGGCTGAAAAACTATCACCTGCTGCCCAGCGTCCGCGGTGATTTCCTGTTCAGGCTCGGCCGCTACGAGGAAGCGCGCCGCTCGTTTGAGCAAGCCGCGGCCTTGGCAGGCAACAAGCGCGAACAGGGATTGCTGCGTCGTCGCGCCGCCGAGGCAATTGCAGCAGGCGCAGCGCGGTCCGTCGCGAACTGAGGAATGCGGAACCTGGAAAGGGTCCAAGTTCCGCTCATGTGCAGGTTTTCGGCTGCCGGGATGAGGGTCTAACCAGAAGATGATGCGGCCGGCGGCGGAAAAGCGCCAAGGCACGAAATCGCGGGAAGTGTGTGGCGGCGGTGCCGCGTGCGCTATGGGGATTTCGCCACGGATTTGGGCTTGCTGAGGCTGGATTGCAGCGGCTGCACTCGGCTTGCGGCGAAGTTTGGCGGCCTAGGTTGGCATGAACGAGCGATCTGCGGGGAGCGCGAGCGGATTGAAGGCGCGGATGCCGGCGCATCCGATGCACCGATGCGCGCTTGGGCGCTGCCGGCTGGAAGCCAGCAAGAATGCCGGATGTTGCTGCGGTGATGGATGGCTGGCGACGGCATCATGAGGAGTCGATCCTGATTTTTGCGGGCGCCGGCGAAGGCGGGTGCCTGGGCTTGCAGCCGCGCGCGAAGGTCTCGATGACGATCATGCGGCCGCCGCAGCACGGGCATGGGCACGGCAGCACGCGCGGTTGGTCGATCGCCGCTTTGGGTGTCTCGGATTGCTTTGCGGGAGGCGGCACGGCGAGCAGTTCGCGGGCGCGTGCGATATTGTCGGCGCGGTTAGCGCTGGCGAGCAGGCCATAGTGGCGGATGCGATGGAAGCCCTTCGGCAGAATGTGGATCAGGAAGCGTCGGATGAACTCGTCGGTGGCCAGCGTCATGGTCTTGTAGCGGGCCGGCCCCTCGATCCGATAATCTTTGTAGTTGAAGGCAACGCCGTTCTGATCGGCAGCGACCAGTCGGCGATTGGAGATGGCGATGCGGTGGGTGTAGCGCGACAGATAGCGCAAAACTTGTCTGGGCCCGGCGAATGGCTCCTTGGCGTAGACCACCCAATCGATCTTGCGCAGAGGCTTCAGATAGGCGCGGAACGCGGCCTTGTCGGCGAGCCGCGCATGGTCGCCGAAGAACTGCAGGCGATCGTGCGCGGCGACCAGCATCTCCAGAAACAGCCTGCGGAACAGCGCCGAGAGAACTTCCACGGTCAAGAAATAGCGCGCTCGGCAGGTGATCCAGGTTGATCCATCCGGCGACAGGCCGCCACCCGGCACGACCATGTGGACATGCGGGTGATGGGTGAGCGCGGAGCCCCAGGTGTGCAGCACTGAGATGAAGCCGATGCGAGCGCCGAGATGCTTGCGATCAGCTGCGATGGTGAGCGTGGTCTCGGCCGAGGCTTTGAACAGCAGATCGTAGATCACCGCCTTGTTCTGATAGGCGATGTCGGCGATGGGTGCCGGCAGTGTGTACACCACATGAAAGTACGGCACCGGCAGCAGTTCGGTCTCGCGCTCGGCCAACCACTCGCGGGCAGCAGCCCCCTGACACTTGGGGCAGTGTCGGTTGCGGCAGCTGTTGTAGGCGATGACGGTGTGAGCGCACTTTTGGTTCTCGCAGCGTGCGACATGGCCGCCGAGCGCGGCTGTGCGGCAGCGCTCGATCGCACTCATGACCTTGATCTGGCCAAGGCTCACATGGCCGGCGTTGACGCGCCGCCACACTGCCCCGTGGTCGCGGAAGATATCCGCGACCTCCAGCGCTGGACGTGACACGACCGTCGGCCGTTACGCCGGCGGCTGAACTGTCTGGTTTGTCGCTCGGCTCTTCCTGGGCTTCTTCTTGCGTGGCTGCGATAGCCGGTCGAGCGGGCTCTCGATGCCGGCGATCATGCCGGTGGCGACGCGCGTGTACCGCGCCGTCGTGTCCAATTTGTCGTGACCCAGCAATGCCTGGATGGTTCTGATATCAGTGTCGTCTTCGAGCAGATGGGTCGCGAAGCTGTGGCGCAGCGCATGCAGCGTCACGTTCTTCCTGATCCCGGCCGCATCGGCTGCCTCGTGGAACAGGCGGCTCAACTGGCGGGTCGTCATCGGTTTGCCGGGCTTACGGCCGGGAAACAACCAGCACTCCTGCAGGGGCACGCCTGTGTCCCAACGTTTTGGGCGCACCTTCCACCACCGTCGCAACAGATCGAGCATCTTGGGCGACAACATGACGTGCCGATCCTTGCGGCCCTTGGACTGCTCGATGCGAATAACCCTTTGCGCCTTGTCAATATGCTTGACCTTCAATCGGACCACCTCGCTGGCGCGCAGGCCACCACCATAGCTGAGGCTGAGTGCCACGCGGACCTTGAGGCTCGAGGCGACGGCCAGCAGGCGACGCGTCTCGTCCGGGCTCATCACCTGCGCTATCCTCTGCGGCTCGCGGAGATGATAGATCTCGGCGGCAAGATCCAGCCGCCGCAGCGTCACGCGGAACAAGAACCGCACTCCGGTCATGATGCGGTTGCGATTGCAAATACTCATGCCCGTCTCGGCCAGGTGCAGCTGAAAGCGGCGAATGTCCTCAAGGCTGGCAGTGTCAGGCGACCGCTTGAGAAATGCAGCGAACCGTTTGCAGCTGCGGATATGACCTGTCTGCGTGCCCGCACAGAGCTTGCGCGCGTTCATGTCCTCGATCATGCGCTGGCGAAGCGGGCTGATAGCTTCCGTACTCATAGGCAACTCCTGTCCGGGATGAGGTTGACGACACCTCGATCTTCAAGACAGGATGACCCACACGCTACCGACCATCTCTCCTCGGGTTGAGCCATATCGGTGCGCACCGCGCCCACCTCCGCGGGCTATCGCGCAGCGATTTAGTGCGTTGGCAGGTTTGAGACACACCGACTGCATCGCGCGATGTCCGAGTTCGGAGGAAGAGCGGAAGTGGGCGGCGCACGTCCAAAGTGACGTGAATGACCCGAAGCCGATACTGAGCAGCCGCATCGACGGCCACGCGCGCGCGATGAAGGATTCAGTCCTGCGGGCGCAGGGCCGCTTCGGCACGCTGCATCATCCGCCGCCATCGCTCGCTTGTCGGCCCGCCCATAAGCAGGAAGTAGCGGACGATCGCGATCGGCAGCCAGGTCTCCATCGCTTGCCTCAGCGCCGCTACCGGCTTGCCGGACAGCCGCGCGTATTCGGATTGCGCGGCCGCATTGACCGCAAGCGGCCGCTGCGGATTGTCGGTGACGTCGAGGGCAAACTCGGTCAGGCTGATGTGAGTGAACCCATGATCGAGGGCCGCAGGCGCGCGGATCGAAAAGGTCCAGTCGATCAGCCGCGGACCGTCCGCCGTCATGATCACGTTTTCAGGATGGATGTCGCCATGGCACAGCCCGTCCCCCGGCTGCTGCAGGCGGTCGATCAGCGCGAGGATGCCGGAGGCGATGTGCTTGGGCACGATGTCGCCCGAGAGCCTGAAGGCGGTGTCCATCCAGCCGCGCAGATGGAAGGCCTCCGGCGGCGGCGACATCCTGTGAACGGACAGGCCGAGGGACGCAAGGATCGCACCCGCCTGGGCGAACGTCACGGCGCCGCTGCGCGTGACCTGCAGCAGTGTCGGTCCGTCGAGGCGGCCGAGCACGATGCCGAAGCGTCCGTCGAGCGTCACCTCGCCGAACACCTCCGGCGCAGGCACGCCGGCGGCGAAGACTGCCTGGGTCATCCGCGCCTCTTGCTGGCCGAGCCGCGGCGGGAAACCTTCCTTGAACAGTTTTACGACCTGACCTGGCGCCCAGGCGTGGATGTCCGCCGTGCCGCCCTGGTTGATCTTCTCCCCGAGGGATCCCCGCATCGCCCGTCCTCCCGCCGGTCGCGACCAAACACCGACGGCGGGCAAAAGAGAACGCTCCCGCGATCTTGGCTGCCAGCCATGATCGTGGCTTGTCCCCGGCCGCAGCGTTTGCCAGAATTGCGAAGCGACGCGCGGTTTGAGACAAGTCCGGTTCTGGCCGATACTGTTGCGAAAGTCGTTTTGCAGAAGGTGCCAAAAATTCTGAGGGCTGCTGGCGCGTTGTCAGTGTAATAATCTGGGGGACCTCATCGCCTCACGCTAAACTCGCAGGCGACTTCGCTAACGCGACTGAGCTCATACGAATTGTCGATCGCTTTGCGTCTTAAGGCTTCACCAAAAATTCGGACCGACGCAACTTTCGACTTTTGCAACACAATCGGCACAAAGCGTCAGTTCATGCGCTGCAACGATATGTCCGGTGTTGAGTGAACACCGGAAGTGATTGGCAGTCGGTCAAAACGCCGCTGTTGGACCCGTTGCGGAAATTCGCCAAAGAATGCGGACTGCGGTTGCAGTGCCCTTATTTAGCTGCTCTGGAGCGTGGCGTGATCCGTTTCCAGCCGCTGATTTCCGGTGGTGGGATCGGTGATGACGGTACTGATCGTCATCTTGCCGGCGCTGGTCAGCTGCATCTGGGAAGCGCCGATGCGGAAGATGCCATTGGTATTTATAAGGACGCGTCCAACCTGAAGACCGCCACTCTCGCTCTGGAAACGGATGGTCGCACGATAGCCGCTGACGTTCATGATTTTGAGGGTAACTGGCTTGCCGCCGGTGTCCGTCGCGGTCCAGGTGCCCTGCCACTGCGTCGGATCGACATTGGCAAATTTCGAGCCGGGCGGAAGCGATAGCTGTGGCTGAGCTTTGTAGGACGACGCCAGAATGCTGAAGAAGTCGGCCATCGGCGGTCTCCGCATGCGATGTCAGGGATCGTAAGGACCGTCACACGACAAAATTAATCCGGGGTTAACCGAAACGGACGCGCTGTTATCAGGCAACGATTGTGCGGCGCATGAGTTTGCAAATGGCAGATACTGTCGCAAAAGCCGAAAGTTGCGGTCCAAATTTCTGGCGAAAACCTGAAGCGCGAAGAGATCGATGATTTGCACAGCCTCAGTCGCGCTACCGAAGTCGCCTATGAGTTTTGCGTGAGACGATGAGGTCTCTCAGATCAAACAACGCGCCAGCGGCCCTCGGAATTTTGACACCTTCCGCAAAACGACTTTTGCAACACAATCGGCACTTTTCGGACATGCCGCGATGTCGAACTTGAGTCCACAATGCGCATTAGAGCGGACGTCGCCGACGCCTATCCCAGCAGGCCGTCGAACTTGCCGGTGCGCGTCGGCCGTTAGGCCCTTACTGCCGGCGAGTGCGCGCCTCTGGTGTCATGCCAGATTGACCAGCATAGCGCACCATGTCAGCGGCGTGCTTGCGCGCGACTGCGACCAGCGTGATCGAAAGAGCTCCGGTAATCTGGCAAAGACCGGGTCCCCGCGCACCGATCTCGGGTTTACCCGAGATCGGCATCGATAATCGCAAGTCGGGCAGGCCCGACTTGCGATCTCGGGTTTACCCGAGATCGGCATCGATAATGCGCAAGTCGGGCAGGCCCGACTTGCGATGGGGACGGGCGGCGGATGGAAACTACTCGGCCATCTCGGCGCGCACTTCGGCGCGCAGCTCGTCGATCAACCGCAGGCCTTTTGTCGTCTCGACGTGCCAGAAGGTCCAGCCGTTGCAGGCTTCGGCGCCTTGCGCCAGCGCGCCGATCCGGTGGATCGAGCCGACCTTGTCGCCGAGTGCGATCGCGCCGTCCGCGCGCACCAGCGCGCCGTGGCGCTTGCGCGAATCGACGAGCTTCGTGCCCGGCGAAATGATGCCGCGCTCGATCAGCTCGGCGAAGGCGACGCGCGGCGCCGAGCGCGCGGTCATGAATGGTGCCAGCGTCGCTTCCGGCAGCGGCTCGACGTCGGCGATGCGCTTGTCCGCCACGGCGGCATAGGTCGCGTCGCGCTCAAAACCGATGTAGCGCCGGCCGAGGCGCCGTGCGACGGCGCCCGTCGTGCCGGTGCCGTTGAACGGATCAATCACGAGGTCGCCGGGCCGCGACGACGACAAAATGACGCGGGCAAGCAGCGCTTCCGGCTTCTGCGTCGGATGCACCTTCTTGCCGTCCTTGCCCTTCAGACGCTCCTCGCCAGTGCACAGCGGGATCAGCCAGTCGGAGCGCGCCTGCACGTCCTCGTTCGCGGCCTTCAACGCCTCGTAATTGAAGGTGTAGCCCTTGGCGTCGGCATCGCGCGCCGCCCAGATCATGGTCTCGTGCGCATTGGTGAAGCGGCGGCCGCGGAAATTCGGCATCGGGTTGGTCTTGCGCCACACCACGTCGTTGAGGATCCAGAAGCCGAGGTCCTGCAGCACGGAACCGACGCGAAAGATGTTGTGATAGGAGCCGATCACCCACAGCGTCGCCGATGACTTCATGACGCGGCGGCAGGCCAGCAACCAGGCGCGGGTGAAATCGTCGTAAGCGGTGAAGGACGAGAACTTGTCCCAGTCGTCGTCGACGGCGTCGACGCGCGATTCATCGGGACGCTTCAGGCTGCCTTGCAGTTGCAGATTGTAGGGCGGGTCGGCGAACACCAGGTCGACCGAGCCGGCCGGCAACTTCGACATCTCGGCGACGCAATCGCCGACCACAATCCGTGCCGATGGCACGGACTCAAATTCTGTGCGGGGCGCCTTTGCAGACGCCCCGCTACGCGACACACCCATACTCAGAACTCTGAACTCAGGCGACGCGGTCGGCGACGCGGGACCAACAAACCGACTACGATCACCCTGACGGGTTTGGGTAAAAATCGGTTTAACGATATTGCGCGCGCGGTGGTGCGAGAGGCTTGAAAGTCTTGAGATTTGCCGCTTGCGCGCGCGAAAGCGCTGTGCCGCAGGACTAAACCGTAACGCGAACAATATTCGGATCCGGTCGAATATATTTTTGTCAGTGGTGAGAAGCTGTCGCGATCGCGCGTAACATTGAATTTGAGCGACTAGGCAATATTTGCCGAGCGAGCTATTGAGTATTCGTATGGGCGGGCCGCACTCAGCGCGGCCGCTGATGCCAACGTTCCGAGGGAGACTGCCATGCGCTACGACGATTTCAGACGCAGCGCCGACATCGAAGACCGCCGTGATGACAGTGGCGGTGGCTTCGGCGGCGGAGGCGGCGGCATCGGGCTGCCGATGGGAGGTGGCGGGCTCGGCATCGGCACCATCCTGGTGCTCGGTGTCATCGGATATGCACTTGGCATCGATCCGCGCATCCTGATCGGCGGCGCGGAGATCCTCAGCAACGGCGGCTCGTCCTCGCAGTACCAGAGCGACAATTCGTCCTCGGCGCGGCCGACCGGCGTGCCGAAGGACCAGATGGGCGATTTTGTCTCGGGCGTGCTCGGCGAGATCGATGATCGCTGGACGGAGGTGTTCAGCGCGAGCGGCGCGCAATTTCGTCGGCCCGAAGGTGGTGCTGTTCCGCAACGTGACCAATGGCGGGCGCTGCGGCCGCGCGGAGTCCGCGATGGGCCCGTTCTACTGTCCGCCGGAACAAAAGATCTTCCTCGACACCGGGTTCTTCCGCGAGGTCGAGACCCGCTTCCGCGGCTGTGCAGGCAAGGCCTGCCAGTTCACGCAGGCCTACATCATCGCGCATGAGGCCGGTCACCACGTGCAGAACCTGCTCGGCATCATCCCGAAGGTGAACGCGATGCAGCAGCAGGCCTCCAGCAAGTCCGAAGCCAATGCGCTGCAGGTGCGCGTCGAGTTGCAGGCCGATTGCCTGGCCGGCGTGTGGGCCAACCGCGAGAAGCAGAAGCGGCCGAACTTCCTCGAGGAGGGCGATATCGATGCCGCGCTGCAGACCGCGGCCGCGATCGGCGACGACACCTTGCAACGGCAGGCGACCGGGCGCGTGGTGCCTGACTGCGTTCACGCACGGCTCGGCTGAACAGCGCAAGCGCTGGTTCATGACCGGGTTCCAGCAGGGCACGGTCAACGCCTGCAACACCTTTGGGGCAAGCTCGCTCTGAGATGATGAAATCAGGTTCGTTCGTTCGCCGACACGCTCGCGCCCGCCTGCTCCCTCCCCCTGAAAGGGGGAGGGTTGGGGAGGGGGTCTTCTTGGTCACGGCCTTCCGTCGCGGAGACCCCCACCCGATCGCTTACGCGATCGATCTCCCCCTTTCAGGGGGAGGTAACGGGCGCGCGCAGGCAGCCCAACCTCAACGAAGCTCGCTCTGATGGCAGACGCTCCAGCACGGGCCTTCATCCCGCTCAACATCGCCGTGCTGACGGTGTCGGATACCCGTTCGCTCGCGGATGACAAGTCCGGCGCGATGCTCGCCGAGCGCCTCACCGCCGCCGGCCATCGTCTCGCCGCGCGCAACATCGTCACCGACGACATCGAGGCGATCCGCAACCAGGTGAAGAGCTGGATCGCTGATGCGGGCGTCGACGTCATCATCACCACCGGAGGCACCGGCTTCACCGGGCGCGACGTCACGCCCGACGCGATCGAGCCGTTGTTCGACAAGCGCATGGACGGCTTCTCGATCGCCTTCCACATGCTGAGCCACGCCAAGATCGGCGCATCGACGATCCAGAGCCGCGCCACCGCCGGCCTCGCCGGCACCACCTTCATCTTCTGCCTGCCGGCTCGCCCGGTGCCTGCCGCGACGGCTGGGACGGCATCCTCGCCCACCAACTCGACTATCGCTCAAAACCCTGCAACTTCGTCGAGATCATGCCGCGGCTCGACGAGCATTTGCGGCGGAAGAAGAGCTGATATCCCGGAGCGCGAGATGGCGGAGCAGGTCGGCGAATACTCCGGGACGGATTTTTACTGCGACGTTGCCTTGAAGGGCGCGGTGCCGCTGCGCAAGGAATACGAGAGCGACGCCGCTGGCCTATCATCACACACGGCCATTCTGGCCGGTGCACATCGTCGTCATTCCAAAGAACTACATCAACTCGTCCGTCACGTTGTCCGACGAGGACACGCCCATCCTTCTGGAAATGATCGCGGTGATGAAAGATGCTCGCGGCCACGGTCACCGCCGAACATGGCGCGGCGCGCATCCTGACCAATCTCGGCCGCTACCAGGACTTCAAGCACCAGCACTTTCGCGTCAACAGCGGCGAGCCGCTGCGCTAGACTAGGGCGTGCTGAAGCCATATTCGAACAGCTTTCAGGAATTCGTCATTGCGAGGCGCGTAGCGCCGATGCAATCCAGGGCCCGGTGCGCCTCTGGATGCCCCTCCCTCTGACGACGAACCGGCGCTGTCAGGCAGGATAAATGCCTGACCTATGAAGACAACTCCGCCAACAGGGCCTTCGCTTCCCTGAGATCCTTTGTATCAAATCCTTCCATGAACCAATTGTAGACAGGTGCGAGCAGCTCGTAGGCTTCGGCACGCTTGCCCTGGGATTGCCATATGCGCGCAAGGCTCATCGACGTCCGCAACTCCCACGACTTGGCTTCTTGTTCGCGCGCCCAATCGAGTGAAGCGCGATAGGCTTGCTCCGCACCTTCGAGGTCACCCTTGATCGAAAGGATCGATCCCTTCAGCCGCAAGAATCTCGGCGTAAAAAATCCGTTCGCCCCAGCCAGGTCGATCGATTATTTCGATTTGCCGTTCAACCTGGCGGACGGCGCCCTCGAGATCACCGGCAAGAGCCATCTGTTCAGCTAGCAGGGCTCTTGCGTATCCAGTGGTGGACGAGCCACCGGTCGACTCCAAGGCCGCCAATGCCGCCTCGGCAATCGGTATGGCTTCAGCAGGATTGCGTTCACAGAGCAGTGCGTACGCTTTCGCCAAGGCGGCCATGATCAACGACAAGACGGGTATACTATTGTCGCGCCCAATGCTGTCGCACATTTCGGCGCGCTTCCTAATCTCTTCCGGTTCTCCGCGCCAATTGAACACGTGGGCGTGCATTGCCACGGAATATCGCAGGTCAAACGGATGAGCACGTCGTTGTGCGTGCGCCTCGTTTTCCTCAACTAAGCGGATGGCGCGATCCGGATAACCTCGCATCCACATCACTATCGAGCAGTAGACCCCCTGAAACGTTCTGAAGTCGTGATTGAGTACATCCGCCGAATATCGATGCTTTTGCTCGTCATAGACCGCTAGTAGCTTCTCCCCCTCTTCGACGGTCTCAGTGAGCCGCCCAGCCCAGAAGTGCCCGTGCAACGCGGCAGCGTTTCCATAGATCAGCACATCGGGATCTCCAGCGGCCGTTGCCGTGGCTTGTATCTCATTCTGCCATTTCTCGGAGTTGTTCACCCGACCTTGAATTAAGACGTTCCACATCAGGAAAAATAATGTATGTAGCAGTACTTCACTGCGGTTAAGTGTCTGCGCCAGGCGCGTCGCTGGCTCGAAGACTTCCCAGACTTCTGATGCGGGCCATCCCTTGAGCGCCAGCCATGCGGTTCCTAGTGGGACGCGAAGCGCGAGCTCCCGGATATCGCGTTCCGTCGACTCGGGTAAAGCAGCGACGATCTCGAGGCCCTTGCTCAAGTGCGATATCGCTTCGCTTAGCGCGAATCGTGAAAGTGCAAGCTCACCGGCTTTCTGCCACAGCGGTATCGCGTTTGAGTTGTCGTGCGCCTGCGTGTAGTGCCGTGCGAGAACTTCAGGATTGTTTTCGACAACAGCCGGAAAGCGCTCTTGGATTATTCGCGCAATGCGGCCATGAAGCTCCTGGCGTCGGCTCTTGAGTAGCGAATTATAGGCGGCGTCCTGCACGAGGGCATGTTTGAAGGTGTAGGTCGCCTCGGGCGGCGTTCCTCTGCGGAACGCCAGTCCTGACTCGGTCAGACGTCCTAGGGCCTCATCAAGCTGGGCCGGCGGCATTGGCGCCACTGCCGAGATCAACTCGTAGCTGAAGTCTCTCCCGATCACTGCGCCAATCTGGGCGATCTCCTTCACCGGCATGAACCGATCCAGCCGCGCCATGAGCGAGTCGCGGAGTGTCGCTGGAATTGCGATCTGGCGGTTGCTCAGATTAGGTTGCCCGCGTTGATCGCCGGTATTTGTGAAATCAGCGCTCTCAACAACGGATTTCGTAAGCTCCTCGACAAACAGCGGCACGCCGTCGGTCTTGGCAAGAATTTGCTCGACAATATTCGGAGCCAGCGCCTTGCCACCGACAATTCCCGCCATCATCGCAGCGCTCTGAGAACGGGTCAGCTTCGAAAGGTTCAGGCCGACGACATGGCCTTGCTGTGACCACCGCGATTGGAACTCCGGCCGATGCGTGATGACGATGAGCAGCGGAAAGGATTTGACGCGATCGATCAGCAGATCGAGCACTTCCAGCGAGCTTGGATCGGCCCAGTGCACGTCCTCGAACAGCATGACGCTGGGCTGCCTGCGGGCCGTAGCCTCGGACACATCGACCAGCACCCGTAGCGTTTCGTCCTTAAACTTCTGCGGGATCATTGAATGCGGTCCGTAGCGCTCCTCGCACGGGATCGACAGCATCGAGGCGATGAAACGGACGTCGCCGAGCGGCCGTCCGAGTTGCCCGACGATGAGAGCCTCAAGTTTATCGAGCTTGGTCTCGGGCGGCTCGTCACGACCGAACTTCAGGGCCCGTTCAAAATTGTCGATCGAGGGCCAGAAGGCGCTGTTGCCATAGTAGGGTGAACACTGGAAGCGCAACGGTCGACCACCGAGCGCTTCAAGTCGCTCGCGGAGGGCACTTAGGATGCGGCTTTTGCCCATACCTGGCTCGCCCGATAAAAGGACGACTTGTCCGTCGCCATCCTGGGCCAGCCGCCAACGTTCCATGAGAAGACCAATCTCCTGTTCGCGGCCCACCATCGGGGTCAGGGCCCTTTGGGAAGCAGCGGCTTCGAAGCGGCTCTCCGACGGTCTGATCGCCTCGACCACCCAGGCTTCGACTGGCTCGGCAAGCCCTTTGACCTGGTGATGGCCCAAGTCTCGTAATTGGAAAAGTGCACCCAGCAGGCGCCGGGTTGATCCTGCGACGATGACGCTTCCGGGCTCAGCAAGGTTTTGAAGTCGGGCGGCAAGGTTGGGGGATCCGACGACCGCTTGCTCCTGGGCCGAGCCCTGACCAACTTGGTCGCCAACCACGACCAAACCAGTCGCGATGCCAACCCGAACGGCGAGCTTTTCCTTGGCCGGTGTCTCCAGCTTCCCGATGGCGTCCGCGATCTCAAGGCCAGCCCGGGCCGCACGTTCGGCATCGTCCTCGTGGGCGCGGGGGTAGCCGAAATAGGCCAATACACCGTCGCCCATGAATTTCGCGATGTACCCGTCATAACGGGCGACCACGCCCGAGCAGGCGTCTTGGTAGTCCCGGATCACGAGCCGCGTGTCTTCCGGGTCCAGGCGAGCCGAAAGAGCAGTCGAGCCGACAATGTCGCAGAACATGACTGTCAACTGACGCCGTTCCGGTTCATGCGAAGCGGCTGGGGTGGTGGGGGTGGTGGCATCGGCGGCGCTCTGAGCGCCTGCCGCCAACCCGTCCTGTCGCAATCTGGCAATAGCGTCGAGCAGCCTCCGGCGATGGCCAACCGACGTCACGCCGATTTCGCTGAGATCATCGGCGGTCAACCTTGGGAGGACTGCAGCATCAATATCGTTGTCGCGAAATGCGATCTGGTATTGGGGCAGTCCAATGTCGCTCAGCCATTGCGCGATATCCAAAGTCCTTCCTCCAGGACCGTGGTGTCAACTGCGACGCGGCAGGGCCAAGCCGTGCGGTACAACCAAAACGTCTAGAGGGCAAAGGGAACCCGGCCCAAAATCACGTGCATTCTGGTGGTTTCTGTCGTCCGATACAACCATAATTAGATTGCAGATCGCGCTCCCAGGTCTCGCCGATCAGGTCGTGGCCGAAGCTGTGATGCGGCTCTTTTTTCACCAGCTCAAATCCGGCAGCACGATAAATGCTGCGCGCGGCAACGAGAATGCTCTGCGTCCACAGCGTCATCCTGGTGTAGCCGGCCTCGCGGGCGAAGCGGAGGCATTCGTTGGTCAGCGCGCGGCCGATGCCGAGCCCGCGTGCCGACGGCTCGACGATCAGCAGGCGCAGCTTCGCCACGGTGTCGCTGCCCTTGACCAGCATGACGGTGCCGACCGGCTCGCCGTCGATCTCGGCGATCCAGCAGCGCTCGCGTTGCGGATCGTAAGACTTCAGGAATTGCGCGGCGATCTCGGCGACCAGCTGCTCGAACGAGATGTCCCAGCCATACTCATGATGATAAAGCGCGCCGTGCCGGCTGATGATCCAGCCGATGTCGCCGGGCCGATGGGTGCGCAGCAGCGCGACCGGGCGGCGGCCGCCGTCGGCGCCGAGCTCGCGCTCGATCCGCGCCATCGCGCCGACCACGCGCGCGCGTGCGACGGGGTCGAGCATCTTCAGCTGCTGCTCGACATGGGCCTCGGTGCGCGTGTTGAGGTCGGCGAAGGCGTCGCGGCCTGTTGCCGTCAGCGCGATGTCGATCTGCCGCTTGTCGCTCGCAGCAGTCTCACGGGTGATGACCTGGCGTCGCTCCAGCCCCTGCAGCAGCCGGCTGAGCTGGCCGGCATCGATGTCGAGATCTCTTGCCAGCTGTCCCGGGCTTAGCGGCGCTCGCTGCGCCAGCTCATAGACCACGCGCGCTTCAGGCAGCGAGAAATCGGTGTGCAGATGCTTGGGTTCGATGACCTTGAGCTGGCGCGTGAAGAAGCGCGCAAAGCGCCGCATCGCCGCGACATCGGTTGCAAGGTCGCTTTCGGGTGCGCTGTTGGCCATAGAAGGCATTGTCAATCAGATAATTGATAATGTCAAATATCTGATCGACGAGCCTCCGAAACCCGCACAAAAATCGCGATAATGCTTTGCTCGTCAATGCATTACCGGGGACCGGTGGTCACGCTGAACCGGCAGTCTCACGACGGAACGATGCGGCTCTGCAGGGTGACGCGGGAGCGGCGGCCGAGGCGGGCGAGCAGTTTTGCCTCGGGCCGGCGCGCCTGGGAGGGATGGCCGCCGAGCCGCTCATAGTGCGAACGCGAGATCAGAAGCCCTTTGTCCGGCGATTTCCCTGGCAGCCAGTGCCACAGCGCTCGCGCGATGCCGGGGCGCGGCCGCTCGGCGTAATGCGACCGCGCATAGCGGAACACGGCGCCTTGCGCGCGGCGCGCGTCGGCCGAGCTTTCGATGAACGCGGTGGTCTCCTCGATCCAGCCCGGCTGCAGCACGGCGCCGGCCCGCAGGAACAACAGCCACGGCGAGCGCGTGCGTTGCGCCGCCAGCAACAGGCCGTTGCCGGCCTCGCCATCATCGGAGGGACAGACCAGAAGCTCGCATCCGGCGGCGTCGGCGATCTGCCGCATCGCCGGGTTGTCGCTGGTATCGAGCATCAGCACGTCTGCGACGAGCCCGGCAGTGGCGCCGGGCACGAGTGCGGCGAGAGTTGCAAGCGTGCCGCGCTCGTCGTCCCGGGTCGAAATAATGACGCTCAACATGTGCGGTCTTTGACGTCACAAAACCTTCAAAGACCGCACAAATAGCACCTTAAGCGCGGAGAATCTGCCCTTATTGCAGGCAGGGTCGCCCGCCGGCCTCAAATCAGCCGGCGCGGCGCTTCGTGGGGGGCTGTGCGGCGATGTACCACTTGTTCGGCATGCATGTGGTGTTCGATCCGGCGACGAACGCCACGCACTGCTCAAAAGTCCGGAAATCGCAGTGCGGACCGTCCCAGCGCGTCTCGGTCGTGCAGTAGGGATAAAGAATCTCGGCCTTGGCGGGCTTGATGGCCGTGGAAGCAACGAACGGCACAGCTGCGGTCAGCGCGAGAATGAAAATGGACTTGCGCATGTGTCCCATCTCCGAAAAAGTTTGTCGTCATCTTCCGACCCGTGTTGTGCGCCGACTGGCGGCGCTCGACGGCTTGCCTTCGCATGTACGCACTGCTTCCCGTCATTAGTACGCCGCGCCACGGAGTTGTGATCGTCTCGCTGAATGCTCGCTTGAAGCTGTGGTTTGCAGTCGCAATTGTTCTTGTTATGTTCTCATGGTCGCGCTAGATTAGGCAGTACCTCGAGCTGGCAGGCGACGTCCGGATGAACGGCGGCAAGACAGACAAGACAAGGATCGGGATTCTCGGCGCGGGCACTATGGCGACGGCGCATGCGGCCGCCTATGCGGAGATGTCCGACGTCGAGGTTGTCGGCGTGTTCGGCCGCGATCCGGGGCGCGCAGGCTGCGTCGCCGCAATCTGCAGCGCCACGGGGTTCACCACGGCAGACGCAGTGATCGGCAACGCCGCCATCGATGCCATCGATGTCTGCCTTCCCAGCCCCATTCACCACGACTTCGTGGTCGCCGCTCTGTCCTGCGGCAAGCATGTGTTCTGTGAGACGCCGCTCGCGCTCACGATGATCGAGGCAAGCGCGATGCGGGATGCCGCGCGCCGCGCCGGACGGTTGCTTCAGGTTGGCCTCCTGATGCGATCGGTGTCGCCCTACGAGCATGTGAAGGCCGCGGCGCTCTCGGGCGACTATGGATCGCTGGTCAACTTATCCACCTATCGCCTGGGATCGTATCTGCGACCTGGCGCACCCGATCATAAGCCGCACTACGGCGACCCGACCACCGAGCTGATGACCTTCGACTTCGATTTCGCGAACTGGCTGATGGGGCTGCCGGTGCGGGTTGCCGCGAGCGCCGGATCTGCGGGCGGCGATGTCTGCGCGTCGCTGAGCTATCGCCAGGATTGTCACGCCACCGTAACGGCAAGCGGCCTGATGCCCGCAGGCTTTCCGTTCACCGTCGGTTTTCGCGTGCTGTTCGAGCGCGCGCTGTTCGAACTCCACAACGTGTTCGAGACAGCCGGACCGCCACGCAGCAAGTTCACGATCTCAGACGATGCGAGAGGTCCGCGTGACGTGGCGGTCCGCGGCCAAAATCCATACCGCGCTGAGCTCACGCGCTTTGTCGACTGTATCGCCGGACGCGCCGACCCTCGCTACTCGATGTCGAGCGCGCCATCGAAGCGCTGACGCTGTCGATCGCAACACAACGCTCGCTCGCGCAATCGCGCTCGGTCGAACTGCAATTGGGTGAATGAGTCATGGCTCGCACACAGACAAGTACCTCGCGCCCAGGCGAGCGTCCCGAAGATCGCGAGTCCGCCTCGGCACAGCCGCTCGGCCCTGAAGTCGGCGCCGAGCGCCGCCGCGGCCGCGGCGCGCAATCCAACGCCTCGGGCCGCTACGAACCGACGGCGCGTGTTGCCTTTGACGACGGCTGGCAGTCCCTCGAAGATCTGCCGCCGTTCAAGACCACGATAAGCGTCGACACTTCGCGCAAGGTGATCGCCCACAACGACTCGCCCGACGTCGGCTTCGATCGCTCGATCAACCCCTATCGCGGCTGCGAGCACGGCTGCGTCTATTGCTTCGCGCGTCCGACCCACGCCTATCTCGGGCTGTCGCCGGGTCTCGATTTCGAATCCAAGCTGACGATCAAGCCGGACGCGCCGGCCTTGCTGGCGAAGGAGCTGGCGGCGGCAGGTTATGAGCCGCGGGTCATCGCAATCGGTACCAACACCGATCCCTATCAGCCGATCGAGCGCGAGCATCGCATCATGCGCGGCATTCTCGAGGTGCTTGAGAAGGCCGGGCATCCGGTCGGCATCGTCACGAAATCCGCGCTTGTCGTCCGCGACATCGACATCCTCGCGCGGATGGCCGAGCGTAATCTCGTCAAGGTCGGTATCTCGGTGACGACGCTCGATGCGAAACTCGCGCGCTCGATGGAGCCGCGCGCGTCGACGCCGACGAAGCGGCTCGAAGCGCTGCAGAAGCTGACTGCTGCAGGCATCCCGACCAAGGTCATGATCGGTCCGGTGATCCCCGCGCTGAACGATTTGGAGATGGAGCGCATTCTCGATTCGGCGGCGCACCTCGGCGTCAAGGAGGCGAGCTACATCGTGTTGCGCCTTCCGCTCGAAGTGCGCGATCTGTTCCGCGAATGGCTGATCGCGAACTACCCGGAGCGCTACCGCCATGTCTTCACGCTGATCCGCGATATGCGCGGCGGCAAGGACTACGATTTGCAGTGGGGCAGCCGGATGACTGGAACGGGGCCGCTTGCCTGGATGATCGGGCGGCGCTTCGACATTGCCTGCGACAAGCTCGGGCTGAACAAAAAGCGCGCAAAACTCACGACCGATCATTTCGTGCGACCGAACCGCGACGGCAACCAGCTAACCCTGTTCGAGGCCTGATTGATGGCTGACGAGCAAACCCCGGCGAACAATTCGCGGTGGTGATGGACCAGCGGGTGGACGTGAAGCTGAATAGCGGGGACTTCAGCAGGTTCCCTGGTTGCGCCGGCGCTGCGCGGGCGGCACCATCGGCCCATGAGTTCGAGACAAGGCCAAGCATGCGCCACAGGACCTGAAGGGAAAGGGCCCAAGGGAGAAGGGTGCCGCGGAGAAGAGCGCGCAACCGCCGAAGCCGCCAAGCTTTCGCCGTGAGCGCAAGTTGTTCGCCAACGGTGTGCGCATCGTGGCCGGTTGCGATGAAGCCGGTCGCGGTCCGCTCGCCGGGCCCGTGGTTGCGGCCGCGGTCATTCTCGATCCCAACAAGATTCCGCGTGGCATCGACGATTCCAAGCGGCTGACCGCGGAACAGCGCGAGCGGCTGTTCGAGAAGATTTGCGCCACCGCGTCGTTTGCGGTTGCTGTAGCGTCACCGGCGCGGATCGACCGCGACAACATCCTGCGCGCATCGCTGTGGGCGCTGGCCCGCGCGGTCAAGGCGCTGCCGGTCAAGCCCGAGCACGTCTTTGTCGACGGCCGCGACCGCATCGCCGTCGACTGCAATTGCGAGGCCGTGATCGGCGGCGACGGCATCGTGCTGTCAGTCGCGGCTGCCTCGATCGTGGCGAAGGTGACGCGCGACCGGCTGATGGCCCGCCTTGCCTCGGAATGCCCGGGGTACGGCTTCGAAAGCCACATGGGCTACAGCGTGCCGCAGCATCTCGCTGCTCTGCGCGAGCTCGGCCCCACCGTCCATCATCGCCGGTCATTCGCGCCGGTCGCGGCCCTGCTGCGGGGCGAGGAGATCGTCGAGCAGGAGGCGTTTGGCTTCATGGCCGACCAAGCTGTGGCAGGATAGGGCGGGAATCGCTCTTCGCTCGGTTGCCTCTCCCCCGCGCGGCCACTATCAAAGGCCGATCAATTCAAACATCCGCCGCCGATCGCGTAGCCAGCTCATGCGTTTCACGTCCCTGATCGTCGAACTCGTGCGTGCGCGGCCGAAGCTCGTGGCCTGGCTCGTGACCTTGATCGCAGCCGCGATCTGGCTGATCGTGCCGCTGATCCTCTATGCAAGCCCGCCGGGCAATGTCGCCGATGTGCTGGCGTTCGGCCGCGAATACGTGCTCGGCACCGATCTCGGTCCGCCGCTGGCGTTCTGGCTCGCCGACATCGCGTTCCGGGCTGCCGGCAACCACATGATCGGCATCTACCTGTTGTCGCAGCTGTGCTTCGTCATCGCGATCTGGACGCTGTTCCGCCTCGGCCAGCTGATCGTCGGGCCGCAGCAGTCGGCGCTCGCCGTGGTGCTGACGGCAACGGTCACCGCGTTCAGTTTTCCCAATGTCGAGTTCGGCCCGTACGTGCTGGCCGAACCGCTGTGGGCGCTGGTGCTGCTCAACGCCTGGCGCATCATTGGCCTTGGCAAACGCGACGCCTGGTTCGCGCTCTCGATGAATGCCGGCCTGTTGCTGCTCACCACTCACGCCGGCATCCTGCTGCTCGGCCTCCTGATCGCGTTTGCGGTGGCGACGCCGCGCGGCCGCAGCGCGCTGAGCTCGTTCGATCCGGTGTTTGCGCTTGTCGTTGTTGCGGTGATGCTGGCGCCATACCTCGTCTTTCTCGCGCGTGCGAACCTGATCTCGCCGCCGCAGCTCGCGGGCCTGCACGACTGGCAGGCCATGCTGGCGCGCTGGCCGCACTTGTTGGGCGGGCTCGTCGTGGCGCTGCTCGGTGTTGTCCTGCTGTCGCTCGCCAATTCTTCGCGCCTTACCAGCGATCCGGATCAGGCGCCCGTGATCTACCGGCCGCCGGTCGATCCTCTCGGCCGGCAATTCGTGCTCTACTTCACGCTCGCCCCGGCCATCGCCGCCACTCTGGTCTCCGCCATCTTCGGCCTCGATGATGTGTTCGGCGGCACCGGCACCGTGCTCCTGATGGCGGGGCTCGCCACCGTCGTTCTCGCCGGCGACCTGATCTATCTCAGGCGGCAACGCATGCTGCGGGTGGTCTGGACCTGGATCATCGCCGCGCCAGTGCTGTTTCTCTTTGGCCTGACCTTCATCGAGCCATGGGTCGGCGGCGCCGAGGTCAAGACCATGATGCCGGCCTCCGAAATCGGCGCTTTCTTCGGCGACAGCTATTTTCGCCGCACCGGTCAGCAGTTGACGGCGGTCGCCGGAGATCCCGAGCTCGCAGCGCTGGTCAGCTACAGCGTGGGGCGCCGGCCGCATCTGTTGCTCGACGAGACGCCGGAACGCACGCCCTGGCTGACGATCGCGCGGTTCAATGAAACCGGCGGCCTCGTGGTCTGGCGCGCCGCCGACACCGCCGGCACGCCGCCGGAGGCGATCGCGCGTCATTTCCCCGGTCTCGTGCCGGAAGTTCCGCGCTCGTTCGCGCGCTACCTCAACGGGCGCCAGCCGCTGCTCCGCGTCGGCTGGGGCATCATTCGACCGAAGACCACGGCATCGTCGCAGTAGCACGCAAGCGCAGTGGAAAAGCGCCGGGCCCGCAACGCGCTGCTCACGATACGGTCTATGCTGCCCCGTCTTCAAGCGGAGGGGGCGATGGCGGAGCAGGAGAAGACGTTTCTCGAGCGGCAGTTTGGCTTGATGGCATCAGGCACGTCCGTGCGCACCGAGTTCGTCGCAGGACTTACGACATTCCTAACGATGGTCTACATCGTGTTTGTCAACCCGCTGATCCTTTCCAATGCGGGGATGGACAAGGGCGCGGTGTTCGTTGCGACCTGCCTTGCGGCCGCGGTGTCGACCCTCGTCATGGCGCTCTACGCCAACTATCCAATCGCGCTCGCGCCCGGCATGGGGTTGAACGCGTTCTTCGCCTTCACCGTGGTCATCGCCGACAAGTACACCTGGCAGCAGGCGCTCGCCGCGGTGTTCTGCTCGGGCGTGCTGTTCTTCCTGCTGTCGATCTTCCGCATCCGCGAATACATCATCAACGCGATCCCGCGGAACCTGAAGTTTGCGATCTCCGCGGGCGTCGGCCTGTTTCTCGGCATCATCGCGCTGGAGCAGGCCAAGATCGTCGTTGCAAGTCCGGCGACCCTGGTGACGCTTGGGCCGCTGTCCGGGGCGGGGAGCCTCGCGCCGCTGTTGTGCCTGCTCGGCTTCGTGTTGATCGTCGCACTGAATGCGCGAAAAATTATCGGCGGCACTTTGATCGGCATTCTCGTCATCGCATTGATCGGATTGCCGCTCGGGCTGACCAGCTTCGGCGGGATCGTCTCGCTGCCGCCCTCGCTTGCGCCGACCCTGTTCCAGCTCGATTTCTCGCGCGCGACCGAGCTGACCTTCATCGTCATCATCTTCAGCTTCCTGTTCATCGATGTGTTCGACAATGCCGGCACGTTGATCGGCGTCACCCATCGCGCCGGCCTGACCGACAAGGACGGCAACCTGCCGCGCATGAAGCAGGCGCTGATTTCCGACAGCTTCGCCGCCATGTTCGGCTCCCTGATCGGTACCTCGACGACGACGAGCTATATCGAAAGCGCTGCCGGCGTGTCGGCCGGCGGCCGTACCGGGCTGACCGCAGTGTTCGTTGCGATCTTCTTCCTCCTCGCACTGTTCTTCGCGCCGCTCGCCGGGATGATTCCGGCCTATGCGTCATCCGCGGCGCTGCTCTATGTCGCCTGTGTCATGGCGCGCGGGCTCGCCGAGGTCGACTGGAACGACGCCACAGAGTACGCGCCGGCGGTGGTCGCCGCGATCACCATGCCGCTCACCTACTCGATCGCGACCGGGATCGGCCTCGGCTTCATCACCTATGCGGTTGCGAAGCTGGTCGCCGGCAAATTCGCGGACACGAAACCTGCGGTGATCGTACTGGCGGTGCTGTTCGCGGTGAAATTTGCGGTCGGGTAGCGATAGCGTCGGAGGATGACATGGCTTTGAGCGGCAGCTGCCTGTGTGGCGCGGTGCGCTACGAGATCGACCAGCTCGACACGCCGATCGGTCATTGCCATTGCACCACCTGCCGCAAGGCGCATGCGGCAGCGTTTGCCTCGACCGCGCGGGTGATGCGCTCGCATTTTCGCTGGCGCGCCGGGCAGGAGGCGCTGGGCGCATTTGAATCGTCACCCGGCCGCTACCGGCGGTTCTGCTCGCGTTGCGGCAGCCACATCCTCGCCGAGCGGCTCGAAGACCCGCACATCGTGTTGCGCGTCGCAACGCTGGACGATGACCCCGGTGTACGGCCGGTCGTGCACATCTTCATTGCCGACGCCGCGCCCTGGCTCGACGAGGGCGATGACCTGCCGCGCTATCTGACATGGCCGCCCGGTCGCTAACGGCACTGGTCGCGCCGCCGCAGTCGGGCGATAGTCTCTCCCAACCAAAGCAAGAGTGGGAGGTCTCAAGTGAAGGTTGGCTTTATCGGCGTCGGCAGCATGGGCGGGCCGATGTCCCGCAATCTCGTCTCCAAATCGAACCACGAGGTCACTGTCTTCGACCTCAATGCGAAGGCGATCGATGCCTGCATCGCCGCAGGCGCCAGGCGCGGCGCCAGCGTCGCCGACGTCGCGAAAAATTCAGAAGTCGTGATGCTGTCGTTGCCGACGCCGAAGCATGTCGAACAGGTCGTGCTGGGAGCCGATGGTGTCGGCGCGAATGCGAAGCCCGGCACGGTTCTGATCGACTTCTCCACCAACTCGCCTTCGTTGATGAAGACGGTGGCGGGAAGGCTGGCCGAGAAGGGGATTGCGCTGGTCGAAGCGCCGGTCACCGGCGGCGTGATCAAGGCGACCGACGGCACGTTGACCATCATCTGCGGCGGCGATGAAGCGGTCGTCGAGCGGCAGCGCCCGCTGCTCGCGGCGATCGGCGCGCTCGTCATCTACACCGGACCGCACGGCTCGGCCTCGGTCGCAAAGCTCGTCAACAACATGCTGGCGCTGTGCAACTCTGCGGTCGCCATCGAAGGCATGATGATTGCGAAGATGGCCGGCGTCGATCTCAGCCGGATCGTCGAGGTGATCACCAACGGCTCCGGCCTCAGCAATGCATTCCGCGGCGTCACCAGCCGCGCCATGAAGGGCAAGTTCGAGCCGAGCTTCGCACTTGATCTCGCCTACAAGGACATGTCGCTTGCGATCGATCTTGCCACCGAGCACGGCGTGCCAGGGATGGTCGCCCCGCAAGTGCTCAACCTGATGCGGATGGCGCGGGGTCTTGGCCTCGGGCAGGACGAACTCCAGCGCGGTGCTCAAGGTCTACGAGAAAATTCTCGGCAAAGAGGTAAGGCTTTAGCTCGCGGTTGCGGCCGCCAGCGCCTTCCTGATCGCACGAAAATCCTGCCAGGCCAGTCGTTTGTAGGCCGGTGAACGCAGGAGATATGCGGGATGGAACGTCGCCATTGCGCGGATCGTCCGCGTACCGGTATCATAATCCATCCAGCGTCCGCGCGTCCGCATGATGCCTTCCTTGGTGCCGAGGATGCCCTGGCTCGACGGATTGCCGAGGCAGACCAGCACGTCGGGATTTACCAGCTCGATCTGGCGGCGGATGAAGGGCAGGCAGATTTGCGTCTCCTGCGGCGTCGGGGTGCGGTTGCCCGGCGGCCGCCACGGGATGATGTTGGCGATGTAGACGCTCGAGTCGTCGAGGCCGATCGAGGCCAGCATCAGGTCGAGCAGCTTGCCCGACCGGCCGACGAAAGGTTCGCCGGCAAGGTCCTCGTCGCGCCCGGGCGCTTCGCCGACGAACATGATCTTCGCTTGCGGATTGCCCCGCGCGAACACGAGTTGCGTTGCGGTCGCCTTCAGGGCGCAGCCATCGAAATTGTTCAAGAGTTCGCGCAGTTCCTCGAGTGTGCGTGCCGAACTCGCGGCCTCGCGTGCCGCCATGGCGGCGACATCAGGTGCCGGCGGCACCAGTGGGGCTGCGGCCGGTGCTTGTGATGCCAGCGCCGGGCGCGCGGCCTCGACGAGCGGCACCGCCGCTGCAGCGGGTGCGGCCGTCATGGGCGCGGGCTCGGCAATCGGCGCGAGGCGATCGATCGGCGTTTCCGACAGCACGGCGTCGACCCCCGCATCGATGTAGAAGCGGAGCAATTGTTCGGCGGTGGGTGACGGTTCGATCATTTGCAGAATGAGGTTTTCGCCCACCAATCTAGTCAGTCGTCGCCCGCGACGGAATGGCCGCAAGTCATTTCCGTGGTTGTTCTCCTCGCAAAAATCGTAAAGAACAGACTTAAAGAACCTTGAGAAACGCCAGAGGAATCCCATGAGCGACGACGCACTGCCCCCCCGTGATTCCATGGAATTCGACGTGGTGATCGTCGGCGGTGGCCCGTCCGGCCTCGCCGCCGCGATCCGGCTGAAGCAGATCAATCCCGAGCTTTCGGTGGTATTGGTCGAGAAGGGTTCCGAGGTCGGCGCGCACATCCTCTCGGGCGCGGTGATCGATCCGGTCTCGCTCGACAAGCTTATTCCGGACTGGCGCGAGGACCCTGATTGTCCGCTGAAGACACAGGTCAAGGACGATCGCTTCTACTGGATGATGAAGGGCGGTTCGATCAGGCTGCCGAACTTCGTCATGCCACCATTGATGAACAATCATCACTGCTACATCGGCTCGCTCGGCATGGTGTGCCGCTGGCTCGCGACCAAGGCCGAGGCGCTGGGCGTCGAGATCTATCCGGGCTTTGCCGCGACCGAAGTGGTTTACGGCGAGGGCGGTGAGGTGAAAGGCATCGCCACCGGCGACATGGGTATCGCCAAAGATGGCTCGCACAAGGATTCCTACACGCGCGGCATGGAGCTGCTCGGCAAGTACACGCTATTCGCCGAAGGCGCGCGCGGCAGCCTGACCAAGCAGCTGATCGCGAAATTCGGCCTCGACAAGAACTCCGAGCCGCCGAAGTTCGGGATTGGGTTGAAGGAAGTCTGGGAGATCGATCCCGCCAAGCACAAGAAAGGTTTGATCCAGCATTCATTCGGCTGGCCGCTTGATCTGTCGACCGGCGGCGGGTCGTTCCTCTATCACTACGACGACAATCTGGTTGCGGTCGGCTTCGTCATTCACCTCAATTACGACAACCCGTACCTGTCGCCGTTCGAGGAGTTCCAGCGCTTCAAGACCCACCCGTCGATTGCGCCGCTGTTCGAGGGCGCAAAGCGCCTCGCTTACGGTGCGCGCGCTATCACCGAAGGCGGCTATCAGTCAGTGCCGCGGCTGACCTTCAAGGGCGGTGCGTTGATCGGCTGCGCCGGCGGCTTCGTCAACGTGCCGCGCATCAAGGGCGTCCACAACGCGATGGGGACGGGCATGCAGGGCGCCGAGGCGGTGGCAGCTGCGATCGCCGCCGGCCGTGCCAATGACGAACTCACCGACTACGAAAACGGCTGGCGCGATTCAGCCGTCGGCAAGGACCTGTTCAAGGTCCGCAACGTCAAGCCGTTGTGGTCGAAGTTCGGCACCGTGCTCGGCGTCGGTCTCGGCGGCTTCGACATGTGGGTGAACACGCTGTTCGGCTTCTCGCTGTTCGGCACCATCGGCCACGGCAAACCGGATCGCGAGACACTTGGGCCGGCGAAGAACTACTCGCCAACTCCGGCGCTGAAGGCTGACGGCAAGCTGACCTTCGACAAGCTGTCGTCGGTGTTCCTGTCCAACACCAACCACGAGGAGGACCAGCCGGTCCACCTCAGGGTCAAGGACATGGCGCTGCAGACCAGGTCGGAGCACGATATTTTTGCCGGTCCGTCGAACCGGTACTGCCCCGCCGGAGTCTATGAATGGGTCGAGGAGGGCAGTGCGCCGAAGTTTGTGATCAACGCACAGAACTGCGTCCACTGCAAAACCTGCGACATCAAGGATCCGAACGGCAACATCACCTGGGTTCCGCCGGAAGGTGGCGGCGGCCCGAATTATCAGGCGATGTAATCGTCCGAAACGCGGCGGTCTTGATCCGGCCATAGTTGCGCGCCCTGTACTCAGGGGGACCGGGGCGTGATAGGGTCAATGTGATCGGTCGATCCTTGCGGGTTGTCGCCAAAAGGGCCATTGTCGCCGCGGAATCGTGAGCCGATGGCTGTGACCGCCTTTTCGGTGCGTGAGCCTCAAATCGAATTCTAAGACCAAGGCCAATCTCAATGTCATCCCTGTTCAATCGCTGGGCAGCTTCTGCCTTGACCGCGGCGAGCTTCATTGCGGTCGGCGCCCTGCCGGGTGAGGCCGTAGCGCAGCGGCTCGCCGAGACGACGCCGTCCGCTGAGAAAAGCATGTTTCCGACGAGCCATGGGATCATGAAGCTGACTACGTCCGGCAGCTATCTTGCCGCGCGTCACGCCAGTGTTGAGCGCGACGCCGGAGCAGCGGCGGCATTTTATCTCGCGGCACTTCGCTCCGATCCGAAGAACAGCGAACTGCTCGACCGCGCCTTCATTTCGGCGGTCGCCGAGGGCGACATCGATGAGGCGGTCAAGCTCGCGGACCGGGTGATCGAGAGCGACAAGAGCAACCGCATCGCGCGTCTGGTGCTCGGCATTCGCGCTTTGAAGCAGAAGCAGTACGCAGTCGCGCAGAAAAACATCAATCAATCCGTGCGCGGGCCGATTACCGACCTCGTTGCGACCCTGCTCTCGGGCTGGGCGGCATACGGTGCTGGCGACACCAAGACAGCAGTTGCCAGCATCGACAAGCTGGCGGGGCCGGAGTGGTATCCGATCTTCAAGGACCTGCACACCGGTATGATGCTCGAACTCGCAGGCAAGCAGAAGGAAGCGGGTGAGCGGCTGGAGCGCGCCTACAAGCTTGACGACGGCGCGTTGCGGCTCGCCGACGAGTACGCCCGCTGGACCTCGCGCAACAAGGACGCCGCGTCGGCAGAGGCGCTCTACAAGGCGTTCGACGCCAAGGTTCCGCGCAACCCGCTGGTGATGGAGGGCCTGCACGAGACCGGGGCCGGCAAGAAACTGCCGCCGCTCGTCAACTCCGCCCAGGCCGGCGCCGCCGAAGCGCTCTACGGCATCGGTGCGTCGCTGGTCCGCCGCGGCGGCGAGGATCTTGCGCTGGTTTATCTGCAACTCGCCCTCTACCTCGAGCCGAACCATGCGCTGGCGCTGCTTTCGCTCGGCGATCTCTACAAGTCGGTCAAGAAGCCGGAGCTCGCGATCAAGGTCTACGAGCGCGTGCCGGCATCGTCACCGCTCAAACGCAACGCGCAGATCCAGCTCGCCAACAATCTCGACACGGTCGATCGCTCCGACGATGCGATCAAGATCCTGAAGCCGATGGTTGCGACCGAGCAGAAGGATATCGATGCGATCGAGGCACTCGGCAATATCGAGCGCGGCCGCAAGAAATTCGCCGATTGCGCGAACACCTATTCGCAGGGTATCGACGCGCTGCAGGGGGGCGATAAGAACAACTGGGTGTGGTACTATTTCCGCGGCATCTGCAACGAGCGTTCGAAGCAGTGGCCGAAGGCCGAGGCCGACCTGCAAAAGGCGCTCGAGCTGCAACCCGATCAACCGCACGTGCTGAACTATCTCGGCTACTCGTGGGTCGATCAGGGCACCAAGCTCGACCAGGGCATGAGCATGATCCGCCGCGCGGTCGACCAGCGGCCAGACGACGGCTACATCGTGGACTCGCTCGGCTGGGCCTACTATCGCATCGGCAACTACGAAGAGGCGGTCAAGAACCTCGAGCGCGCGATCGACCTGAAGCCGGAAGACCCGACCATCAACGATCACCTCGGCGACGCCTACTGGCGTATCGGCCGCAGGCTTGAGGCGCGCTTCCAGTGGTCGCACGCCCGCGACCTCAAGCCGGAGCCCGAGGACCTGCCGAAGATCGAGGCCAAGATCAAGGATGGCATGCCCGACGACAAGCCGCCGGCCGCGGCGTCCGCCGACCAGGGCAGCAAGAAGGACGACAAGGGCGGCTGACGCGTATCGTGTGCGGGGGCGGTGAAGACGTGATGCGGCGCTCGACAGAGCGCGCGCGCGCCAAAGTCAATCTGACGCTTCACGTCAGAGGCAGGCGCGCCGACGGCTATCACGACCTCGAAAGTCTCGTTGCGTTCGGCGATTGCGCCGACGGCCTGACGCTGGCGCCGGCGTCCGAGCTGGCGCTGCGCGTGTCAGGGCCGCGCGCGGCTGAATGTGGCAATCTCGATGACAACCTGGTCTTGAAGGCAGCGCGTGCGCTCGGCGAGCTGATCTCGGGTTTGAAAGCCGGCGCCTTTGAGCTTGACAAGCACTTGCCCGCGGCTGCGGGGATCGGCGGCGGATCGGCGGATGCCGCGGCGGCGTTGCGTCTGCTCGCACGCGCTAATGACTTGGGCGCCGACGACGAGCGCGTTGCGGACGCAGGTCGCGCCACCGGCGCAGATGTCCCGGTGTGCCTGAGATCATCGGCCTGCGTCATGCGCGGTGTGGGCGAGAAGCTGTCGGCAGCAGGCATGCCGCCGCTGCCCGGCGTGCTGGTCAATCCCGGCGTGCCCGTTGCAACAAAAGACGTGTTTGCAGCGCTCGGCCTGAAGGCGGGCGATGCGTTTGGTGCGGATCAACGAGCCGCGCCGATCGCCTGGCCGGGAACGACGTCACCAGCCGACTGGCTCCACGCGATCGCGTCAGGCCGCAACGATCTGGAGCCGCCGGCGCTGCGCATCCAGCCGGTGATTGGCGATGTTCTCGCCGCGCTACGCGGGAGTGACGGCTGCCATTTGGCGCGCATGTCCGGTTCAGGCGCGACCTGCTTCGGCCTATTCCGCGATAGGGCTGCAGCTCAAGCCGCTGAGCAACGCATCCGTGCCAGGCAACCACATTGGTGGGTCGTGGCGACCACGCTAAGCTGATCCGGTCTCGAAGCCGATAGCACGGACGAAGAAGCGGGCCTAGTACGACCGCGCCAGACAGAACGCGACGACCTGCTCGAGCGCGCTCTTCATCTGCGACGGCGGAAACAGCGCCAGCGCGTCGATCGCCATCGCGCCGTAATGGTGGGCGCGGCTGACCGTGTCCTCGAGAGTGCGGTGCTTGACCATCAAGCCGATGGCGTGATCAAGGTCGCCTTCGGAAATCTCGCCGCGCTCCAGCGTCCGCACCCAGAACTCGCGCTCGGCGTCGTTGCCGCGGCGGAACGCGAGCACCACGGGAAGCGTGATCTTGCCCTCGCGAAAATCGTCACCGACATTCTTGCCGAGTTTGGCGGCTTTGCCGCCGTAGTCCAGCGCGTCGTCGACCAGCTGGAACGCGATGCCGAGATTCATGCCAGCGGAGCGGCAGGCCGCCTGCTCGGCGCGTGAGCGGCTTGCCAGTACCGGGCCGACCTCGCAAGCAGCTGCGAACAGCTCGGCGGTCTTGCCGCGCACGACGGCAAGATATTCGTCCTCGGTGGTGGCGGTGTTCTTTGCCGCCGCGAGCTGCATCACTTCGCCCTCGGCGATGGTGGCCGCGGCCTGCGAGAGAATATCGAGCGCGCGCAGCGAGCCGACCTCGACCATCATGCGGAAAGCCTGGCCGAGCAGGAAGTCGCCGACCAGCACACTCGCCTCGTTGCCCCACAGCATGCGCGCCGACAGCTTGCCACGACGCAACTCGCTTTCGTCGACCACGTCGTCATGCAGCAGCGTTGCGGTGTGCATGAACTCGACCGCGGCGGCGAGCTTGACATGACCGTCGCCCGAATAGCCGTTGAGGTTCGCCATCGCGAGCGTCAGCATCGGCCGCAGCCGTTTTCCCCCCGACGAAATCAGGTGGTTGGCGACCTCCGGAATCATCGTGACGTCGGAGCCGGTGCGCGACAGGATGGTGGCGTTGACGCGCTCCATATCGGTCGCCACCAGGGCCACCAGCTGGTCAATCGAGGCGTTCGGGCTCTCGAAAGGAACAATCACCGCCACGTCGGCTTCTCCAGGCTCTGCCGCTTCTATCAACAGCGGCCAATTACCCCGAAACCATAGGAATTGCCATAGGTCGCGGCAAGGGACGAAAAGACGCTGGCTTGATATCGTGATATGTGTGGTTCGCAGGAATAAATGGTTTTGTCAGGGGGTCGCATTGCGCGAACTGATCAGGGCGAATGATGCCGTGCTGGTCTCGGCGGTCGGCGCGCTGCTTGACGGCGCGGGCATCAAGTATCTCGTGCTCGATCAGAACATGAGCGTGATCGAGGGGTCGCTCGGTATCCTGCCGCGCCGGATTCTGGTCGGCGATGACGACGCCATGCAGGCGCGCCGGATCATGAAAGATGCGGGGCTTGCCCACGAGCTCAGGCCTGATGAGTGATGTGCCGACGTTGCTCAGCGAGGACGATTTTCTTGGCGGCAAGATCCGGCTGAAGCAACCGAAGCGTGGCCATCGCGCCGGTCATGACGCGGTGCTGCTTGCCGCGGCGACGCCGGCAAGACCCGGTGACTGTGTCGTCGATCTTGGCGCTGGCGTCGGCGCGGCCGGTCTTGCTATCGCGAGGCGTATCCACGGCGTCGACCTCGTGCTGGTCGAGCATGACGAAGCCCTGGCGGATATCGCGCGGTCCAATCTCGTGGCGAACAAGCTCAACGGACGCGCGATTGCGCTCGACGTCACAGCGAGCGCGGCCACGTTCGCTGCTGCCGGTGTGCCACCCGACAGCGCTGATCGCGTGCTGATGAAATCCGCCCTTCAATGATCGCTCGCGCCACCAGGCCTCGCCGGATGCGGCTCGCCGCAGCGCGCATGAAGAGCACGACGACACGCTTGCCGCCTGGATGCGGACCGTCAGGCGCATCCTGAAGCCGGCAGGCACCATCTCATTGATCTGGCGCGCCGAGGGCATGGCAAGAGTCCTTGCGGCGCTCGAAGTGGGATTCGGCGACATCCGAGTGCTACCTGTCTATCCGCGTCCCGACGCGCCGGCCGTCCGCATCCTCGTTCGCGCAACCAAGAGCAGCCGCGCCGGGGCGTCACTCATGCCCGGCATCCTCCTTAACGACGCGGCAGGCGGTGTACCCGATGGCGTTCAGGCCGTACTCAACGGTGATGCCGTTTTGCCGCTGGCAAGAACATGACGTGCGGAGCCTTTGCGGTTCCCGCGACGTTGCCTTGTCCAGATGGTCTTGAGTGTCAGCGCGGCTCGGCAGGAGACCGTGGTGCCCGAATTGCAGCCAGCAATGTTCCAAAAAGCAGCATCGCCAGATAGATTTTCATCGGTAGCCCCGTCCCTGGCCGCCCCGTTGCGGCGCTACCTGCCGGCAAGCAAGATGTGTTCCAGATATTAACAAATGTGGTTAAGAAAATGTTGAGCAAGGGTTTGGCGAGGCGTCCGGCCGCAGGTATCGCGTCATGATGGGTTGGCTGCGCGAATTGTTGCCGGCGCGTTTGCGGGGCGATCGCCCCGTTGTGCCGGTGGTGCGCCTGAGCGGGGTGATCGGGGCGGTCACCCCGCTGCGACCGGGACTGACGCTGCTTGGCGTGTCGCGCCTGCTGCAGCGGGCGTTCGACACCAGGGGCGCGAAGGCGGTTGCGCTCTCGATCAATTCGCCCGGCGGATCGCCGGTGCAGTCGCACCAGATCTATCAGCGCATCCGCCAGCTCGCGGCAGAGAAGAAGCTGCCGGTGCTGGTGTTCGTCGAGGACGTTGCCGCGTCCGGCGGCTACATGATCGCCTGCGCGGGCGATGAGATCATTTGCGATCCTTCATCGATCGTCGGCTCGATCGGCGTCGTCGGTGGCTCGTTCGGCTTTGAGGGATTGATCGAGAAGCTCGGCATCGAGCGGCGGCTCTACACCTCGGGCAAGCACAAGGCGATGCTCGATCCGTTCCTGCCCGAAAACCCCGACGACGTCGCGCGGCTCAAGATGCTGCAGAGTGAAATCCATGCGATGTTCATCGACCTCGTCAAGCGCAGCCGTGGTGCGAAGTTGAGGGGCGATGAGGACGAGTTGTTCTCAGGCGCGTACTGGACCGGTCAGACCTCGATCAATCTCGGCTTGAGTGATACCATCGGCGATCTGCGGTCGGTGCTGCGGGCGCGTTATGGCGACAAGGTTCGCACGCCGTTGATGGCGCCGGCCACGGGCCTGCTCTCCGGCATACTCGGTCGGCGCCCGGCTGCCGATGCATTGGTGCAGCTTGGAAGGTCAGGGCTGTCCGCTGAAGACCTGATTTCGGCGCTGGAAGCCCGGGCGATCTGGTCGCGTTACGGCTTTTAGCGCGGATCAAAACGCCGAAAAGCGCCGGATTCTGCCATAATTTTCGGGAACAATGGCGTCGGCGATCGGATTAAACCCGTGCGCGAGATTACGAGGCCTGCCATGCCGCCGCTGATCGTTGTTGCCCTTGGAGCGCTGGGAGGCGCCGTGCTGGTGCGCTGGGCGTTGCGCGAGGCGCAGCGGATCAATCACGAGCTCGAGGAAGCGCGGTTCGCGAAGGTGCGTGAGAACCCGCGCGAGCCGCGCATTCAAACGCTGCGCCGCGATCCCGTCACTGGCGTCTACCGCCCGAACTAGCCAATACCCACTGCAAGAAAGTGCCGGCGCGCGGCGGGGCATCGCAGCGCGGCCGGCGAGCATCGCGTGGAGGTCTTGTTACCGCGCGATTCTCGACCCGGCTGTCCCGGGTATCTTCGTTGAGCATCGCGCCGAGCATGGCGATCACCAGCGCGGCTGCGAAAATGTCCAAAGCGATCATCGTCGTTGCCTCGCACCGCATCAGCTGGCCACGCTGCCGCGATCGCCTGATCGATGACGAGCAGGCAACCGCGCGACATTGCGACAGTCGCTCGCGCTCTGCGCGGGCAACCGGCTTCAGTGGATGCGCGTCAGGTTACTGAGCGGCGAAACGACCGCGACGCGCTTCATTGGTCGCGACCTCACCGAGCGCGAGCAACAGCGTCACCGCGATGACGATCGGAAACATCATGATCATGTGAACCCCCTGCCTGAACGGAGCGCGGTGATGCCCGCGGCTCTCTTGTTTTCCGGCTTTCACCGGGCGCATTGGCGCGCGCCTTGAGGGATAGCGTGGCAATTCCTAACAAGCGGTCGTGCCGCCGGCGCGTTCTTGGGGTGTGGTTACGGCAGGGGCTTTTCGTTTCGTCAGTTTGTGCATGTGCGGGCAAGGTTCCGGCAACCAAACGGGATGGCTTGCATTGCCGCGATGTCGCCGATAGTTTCGGGTCGCTTAAACCCGTTTCTTCGACTTTTCCAGCCGCACATGATCGTTCGAAGACTGGCCACGATCGAGAGTTTTGATCGCGATGCGTAAAATACTGCTCGCTCTGTTGGCCCTCATTGTTCTTGGCGGCGCTGCGGCTGCGGTTTTCGCAGTGCAGTACCGTCCCGACCGCGCTATCAGCGTCGCGACCGAATACATCGCCCACACGCTCTGCACGACAACCTTCGTCTCCAATCTCGATCCCGACCAGGTCTATCGCGAGGCGTTGCGGCCCGCACGCGGCATCCGTCTGCTCAACCGCGGCATCCGTTACAATGTCGACAAGCTGCGCAAGGAGGTGACGGTCGACTTCCTGCGCAACTTCGACGGCTATGCGGTGTTTCGCGGCGAAAGCGGCTGCGTGATCGGGCACGACGGCGAGTACATTCCGCCGATCATGGACCCGGACCGGAGCGAGGAAATCGCATCGGTGTTGCCCGACATTTCCGGGCCCGATGTCGTCGTGCCGAAGAATGACAAGCTGAAGGCCGCGCTCGACCGCGCTTTCGCCGAACCCGACCATGGGCCGCGTCGTCACACCAAGGCGGTCGTCGTCCTCCATAACGGCAAGATCATCGCTGAACGTTACGCTCCGGAGATCAAAATCGATACGAGCCTGCTCGGCTATTCGTTGTCGAAGTCGGTCGTCAACGCGTTGGTCGGTATTCTGGTTCGCCAGGGCAAGCTCAAGGTCGATGGTCCCGCGCCGGTCGACGAATGGAAGGACGCCAGCGATCCGCGTCACGTCATCTCGATCGAAAACCTGATGCGGATGACGAGCGGCCTCGATCTCGACGAGACCAATTCGGGCTTCGATCCAGCCTCGCAAATCCTGTCGCTCGAAGGCGATATGGCGGGTGCTTCTGCGCGCGCGCCGCTGAAGGCGCTGCCGGGTATCCGCTGGCATTACTCGAGCCCGAGCACGTTGATCCTGTCGCGCATCGTCAAGAACAACGTCGGCGGCCAGGCCGATGCGGTCGAGCGGTTTGCCCGGCGCGAGCTGTTCGGGCCGCTCGGCATGAAGGCGATGACGCTGGAGTTCGATGGGCAGGGCACCCCGGTCGGCTCGACGTTCTTTCTTGGCCGGGCACGTGACTGGGCGCGGTTCGGTGAGCTCTATCGGCTCGACGGCGTTATCGAAGGAAAGCGCATCTTGCCGGAAGGCTGGGTAAAGTGGTCGGCGACGCCGACCGTCGAATCCTCCGAAGGTTATGCCGCGGGCTTCTGGACCAACCAGGGCGACAGCCGTGGCGCGAAAGCGCGCGTAAAAGAGGGTTTCCCGCCCAATTCGTTCATGGCAGTCGGCGCCCTCGGCCAGCGCATCGTGATTGTGCCATCGAGCAAACTGGTGGTGGTCCGGATGGGCGTGACCCAGGACTTTTCCAGTTCGGACTACGGCGTGGCCCGCCTCGTCTCCGACGTCATCGCCGCGATCGGTAACGGCACCTGACCCTCTTTGAGCGCGCGTCCGCCTAGCCTATAAGGCCTGATGGATTCCTTGCCCCCGCACATGCGCCCGGAACGCTCGTTCCAGGGCTTCATCCTGGCCCTGCAGCGTTTCTGGGCGGAGCAGGGTTGCGTCATCCTGCAGCCCTACGACATGGAAATGGGCGCGGGCACGTTTCACCCGGCGACCACGCTGCGCGCGCTCGGACCAAAGCCCTGGAAGGCGGCCTACGTGCAGCCATCACGCCGCCCGAAGGACGGCCGCTACGGTGAAAACCCGAACCGCATGCAGTACTACTACCAGTTCCAGGTGATCATGAAGCCCTCGCCGCTGAACCTGCAGGAGCTTTACCTGCAGTCGCTCAAGGCGATCGGCATCGACTCCCGTGTGCACGACATCCGCTTCGTCGAGGACGATTGGGAGAGCCCGACGCTCGGTGCCTGGGGTCTCGGCTGGGAGTGCTGGTGCGATGGCATGGAGGTCTCGCAATTCACCTACTTCCAGCAGGTTGCGGGCTTTGAGTGTGCGCCGGTATCGGGTGAGCTGACCTACGGCCTCGAGCGCCTTGCGATGTACGTGCAGGGCGTCGATCGCTTCACGGATTTGAACTTCAATGGACGCGACGGCGCCGAGAAGGTCACTTATGGCGACATCTTCCTGCAGGCCGAGCAGGAATATTCGCGGCACAATTTCGAATATGCCGATACCGTGATGCTGTTCGAGCAGTTCAAGATGGCGGAGAACGCCTGCCGCAAATATCTCGCCGATGGCTGGCGCGACGGTCACAATGCGAGACAACATCTCATGGCTCTGCCGGCCTACGATCAGTGCATCAAGGCGAGCCACGTCTTCAATCTTCTCGATGCGCGGGGAGTGATTTCAGTCACCGAGCGGCAAAGCTATATCCTGCGCGTGCGCGAACTGGCAAAAGCGTGCGGCGAAGCCTGGTTACACACAGAAGGGGGAGGAGCCTCATGAGCGAAGTGCCAAGCATTGGCGGCCGTGCGCCGCTGCCGATCGACGTCGAAGCCGGCAAGGATTACTACTGGTGCGCCTGCGGCAAATCGTCGAAGCAGCCATTCTGCGACGGCAGCCACAAGGGTTCGACGTTCTCGCCGATGAAGTACACCGCCGACAAGACCGGCCGCGTGTTCTTCTGCACCTGCAAGCGCACCAGCAAGCAGCCGCTGTGCGACGGCACGCACAAGACTCTGCCGGCGTAAGCTTAGATTCCCCATCCTGAGGAGCGCCGCGTAGCGGTGCGTCTCGAAGGATGAGGCCCGAAGCTTCTGCAACTGGTGGCCTCATGGTTCGAGACGGAGCTTTGCTCCTCCTCACCATGAGGATCAAATGCGAGTTCGCGCGAAGAATCACTGGAATGCCTGATCTTCTCCTCGAATTGTTTTCCGAAGAAATTCCCGCGCGCATGCAGGCGCGCGCGGCCGATGACTTGCGTCGCCTCGTCACCGAGAAGCTTGTCGCCGAGGGCATGGTTTATGAAGGTGCGAGTGCATTTGCGACGCCGCGGCGGCTAGCGCTCACCGTTCACGGCATTCCCGCACGCCAGCCCGATCTGAAGGAGGAGCGCAAGGGACCACGCGTCGGCGCGCCCGAGGCCGCGATCCATGGATTTTTGCGCGGCGCCGGGTTGAACTCGCTTAGCGAGGCGAAGATCGAGAAAGATGCCAGGAAAGGCGAATTCTACGTCGCGCTGATTGAGAAGCCCGGTCGCGCTGCAATTGACGTGATCGCCGAATTCCTGCCTGTGATGATCCGCACTTTCCCCTGGCCGAAATCGATGCGCTGGGGTAAGCGCTCGGAGAAATCGGGCTCGCTGTCGTGGGTGCGGCCGCTGCACTCGATCGTCGCGACCTTTGGTCTCGAAACCGAGGATCCTGAAATCGTGCGCCTTGAGGTCGACGGTGTCGCAAGCGGCAACGTGACCCGCGGCCATCGTTTCCTCGCGCCGGCTGAGTTCACTGTACGCCGTTTCGCGGACTACGACGCAAAACTGCTCAACTCCAAGGTCGTGCTCGATGCCGCCAGGCGCAAGGACGTTATTCTGAGCGACGCCAAGAACCTCGCATTCGCGCAAGGCCTCGAACTGGTCGAGGATCCCGCACTGCTCGACGAGGTCGCGGGACTTGTCGAATGGCCCGTGGTGCTTATGGGTTCGTTCGACGAAAGCTTTCTTGCTATCCCGCAGGAAGTCATTCGCGCAACGATCCGCACCAATCAAAAATGCTTTGTCGTGCGCGATCCGAAGACTGGCAAGCTCGCCAACAAGTTCATACCTGTCGCCAATATCGAAGCACCCGACGGCGGCAAGACCATCGTTTCCGGCAACGAGCGTGTCATCCGCGCGCGGCTGAGCGATGCAAAATTCTTCTATGAGACCGACCTGAAGACGAGGCTCGAGGATCGGCTACCGAAGTTCGAAAATATCGTTTTTCACGAGAAACTCGGCACTCAGGCCCAGCGCATTGCTCGTATCGAGCGGCTTGCCGCCGAGCTGGCTCCGCTGGTTGGCGCCGACATCGTCAAGGTCCGGCGCGCGGCAAATCTGTGCAAGGCGGATTTGTTGACCGAGGTGGTCGGCGAATTTCCGGAGACGCAGGGCCTGATGGGCAAATATTTCGCGCTCGCGCAAGGCGAGGACCCATCTGTCGCCGCCGCGAGCGAGGACCATTACAAGCCGCAAGGCCCGAACGACCGCGTGCCAGCCGATCCTGTATCCGTTGCGGTTGCGCTTGCCGACAAGATCGACATGCTCGTTGGCTTCTGGGCGATCGACGAAAAGCCGACCGGCAGCAAGGACCCTTATGCCTTGCGGCGCGCGGCGCTGGGGGTGATCAGGATCGTGCTTGAGCGCGGGTGCCGCGCGCATCTCGGCACCATCATTCTCGACGGTTTGCTGCCGTTTCGGCTGGCCGCTATCCATCACGAAGCCGATCCCGACCGCACGCTGTTTCAAGGCATGGCGTCGCGAACCGATCTCAACGAGCTGCGTGGACAGTGGTCGGACTACATCGACGCGCGCGGTGGCGTGGTCCGCGAGCGCGAAGAGTCGGTCGCGGCTGCAGTGCGCGGCGATCTCCTCGTCTTCTTCGCCGACCGGCTGAAAGTGCAATTGCGTGAGCAGGGCGCGCGTCACGATCTGGTCGACGCCGTGTTTGCGCTCGAAGGCCAGGACGATCTCGTCGCCATCGTTCGCCGCGTCGAGGCGCTCGGCAAATTCCTCGACACCGACGACGGCAAGAATCTCCTGGCGGGCTTCAAACGCGCTGTGAACATCCTGCGTATCGAAGAGAAGAAGGATAATCGTGCCTATGACGGTGCGGTCGACGCCGCCCTGCTGAAGCAGGACGAAGAGAAGGCGCTCGCGCAGGCGATCGCGCAGGCAAAAAACGGGGCGAGCGCCGCCGTGGCGAAAGAAGACTTCGCCGCAGCCATGGCTGCGACGGCAAAGCTTCGGCCCGTGGTCGATGCGTTCTTCGACAAGGTCACGGTCAACGCCGATGACAAGGCGTTGCGCGAGAACCGCCTGAAGCTGCTCAACGAAATCCGCGCTGCGACGCGCGCGGTAGCGGATTTCTCAAGGATCGAGGGGTAATCACTTATTCCACCACCTGGACCACCTTGCGCGTCCTGGGGTCGACCAGCACCGTGCGATCGTTGACGATGGTGTAACGATATCGGGTCGCGCCGAAGCGTTCGGGCACGTCATAGTAGGTCACGCCGATATCGGGCAGCACGGTGCCGATCCGGATCTCGCCGGGCACAAGGTAGGACGGTGTCTGTTCCTCGACCACATAGCTTCGGAAGTTTCTGCGCTGATCAGCCGCGATCCCGTTGTCGAGGTCGCCCAGCAGTCCTGCTGAACCGGTCGTCACGCCTGGCGCAACGTCTGTGTCCTGCGCACTCGCGGCAAGCGGCAAGCCAATGGCGCCAGCAAATAGTGCGGCGATGAATGCTGAATTTCGCATCATGAAACTCCCATTGCCATTGCAGACATCGTGATTACAGACATCGGGGTCGCGCGTGATGCGCGACGCCGTGGTCGTCAATCGACAAGGAGACGTCATCGTTCCCGGTGCGTGCGGGTCATCACGGGTTCGTCACGTGATTTTCTGCCACGATAAGGTGGCGCTTGCGGGAACCTGTGCTATCGCCAATCAGTTCCCGAATTTAAGGTGGCGCTGTACTGCGACAATTCGCGTGCGCTGCCAAAATCCGCATCGCGCGTCACAATCTGTAACATGAGGAAACATTCCATGACCTTCGGTGTCGCCCATATTCAGCCGGTTGTGGCCCTGATTGCCGGCATCCTGATTCTGATCATGCCGCGGCTCCTGAACTACATCATTGCGATCTATCTGATTTTCGTCGGCATCGTCGGGTTGGGGATCATCCGATAGTCTTGAGCGGAAGGCCGAGCAGATCGTTCTGCGTTTGCGCCAACATACTGCACCGCTTGCCTGCGGCCGAAAAAGAGTGTTGTAACCGGCAACCCCTCCGGAACCTTCAAGCCACCTTTTGACGAGAGCCATGCCCAAAGCGAAAGCGGCCAAAGCGAAACCCCAAGTCTCCCGCGCCTCGGTGTCCCGCGCCAAGGCCAAGGCGCCGCTGAAGAAATCCGCCGCGCGCAAGCCGATCGCCAAGGCGCGTGGGGTCGTCGCTGCATCAAAGGTCGCGACGGCCAAGGCCGGCAAGTGGGTCTATGCCTTCGGCGACGGTCGCGCCGAAGGGCGCGCCAAGATGCGGGACACGCTCGGCGGCAAGGGCGCCAATCTCGCCGAAATGGCGAGCCTCGGCCTGCCGGTGCCGCCCGGCTTCACCATCACATCAGACGTCTGCAACTACTATTACGCACACGACAAATCCTATCCGAAGGATCTGAAGCAGCAGGTCGAGAAGGCGCTCGATCATGTCGGCAAACTGACCGGCAAGACATTCGGTGACCCGAGCAATCCTCTGCTGGTGTCGGTCCGTTCAGGCGCCCGTGCCTCGATGCCGGGCATGATGGACACCGTGCTGAACCTCGGGCTCAACGACCAGACCGTGGAAGCGCTGGCCGAACTCTCCGGCGACCGCCGGTTTGCCTATGACAGCTATCGCCGCTTCATCACGATGTACTCTGACGTCGTGATCGGCTTCGAGCACCACAATTTCGAGGACATCCTCGACACCTTCAAGGATGGCCAGGGCTATCAGTCCGACACGGACGTTACCGCCGATGATTGGGTCGAGCTGGTCGGCCGCTACAAGGAGGCCGTGCTGCGCGAGACCGGCGAAGAGTTTCCGCAGGATCCGCATGCCCAGCTATGGGGCGCGATCGGCGCGGTGTTTTCGTCCTGGATGAACGCGCGTGCGGTGACTTATCGCCGCCTGCACGACATCCCGGAGTCATGGGGCACCGCGCTCAATGTGCAGGCCATGGTGTTCGGCAACCTCGGCGACACCTCGGCGACCGGTGTCGCGTTCACGCGCAATCCCTCGACCGGCGCGAAGCAGCTCTACGGCGAGTTCCTGATCAACGCGCAGGGCGAGGACGTCGTCGCCGGCATCCGCACGCCGCAGGAGATCACCGAAGCCGCACGCAAGGAAGCGGGTTCCGACAAGCCGTCGATGGAAGCGGCGATGCCGGATGCATTCAAGGAGCTGACGCGGATCTACACGCTGCTGGAAAAACACTACCGCGACATGCAGGACATGGAGTTCACCGTCGAGCGCGGCAAGTTGTGGATGCTGCAGACCCGCAACGGCAAGCGCACCGCGCGCGCCGCACTGCGCATCGCGGTCGAACTCGCCAATGAAGGTTTGATCAGCCGGAAGGAGGCGATCACCCGTGTCGAGCCGGCGTCGCTCGACCAACTGCTGCATCCGACCATCGATCCCGTCGCGAAGCGCGACGTGATCGCGACCGGCCTGCCGGCGTCGCCCGGTGCCGCGTCGGGTGAGATCGTGTTCTCGTCCGATGAAGCCGCAAAGCTGCAGTCCGACGGCCGCAAGGTCATTCTGGTGCGCATCGAGACCAGCCCCGAAGACATTCACGGCATGCACGCCGCCCAAGGCATCCTGACGACCCGCGGCGGCATGACCTCGCACGCTGCCGTCGTCGCGCGCGGCATGGGCAAGCCCTGCGTCTCCGGAGCCGGCACCATTCGCGTCGACTATGGTCGCGGCCTGATGGCGGTCGGAGGACGCACTTTCAAGGCCGGCGATGTCATTACCATCGACGGCGCCATGGGTCAGGTGCTGGCTGGCCGCATGCCGATGATCGAGCCGGAACTGTCAGGCGAGTTCGGAACGCTGATGTCGTGGGCCGACCAGGTCCGCAAACTTGGCGTGCGCACCAATGCCGATACGCCGGCGGACGCGCGCGTTGCGATGAAATTTGGCGCCGAGGGCATTGGCCTTTGCCGCACCGAGCACATGTTCTTCGAGGAGACGCGCATCCGCACCGTGCGCGAGATGATTCTCGCCGACGACGAGCAGCAGCGCCGTGCCGCGCTGGCAAAGCTCTTGCCGATGCAACGCGCCGATTTCGTCGAGCTGTTCGAGATCATGCAGGGCATGCCGGTGACGATCCGCCTGCTCGATCCGCCGCTGCACGAGTTCCTGCCGCACACCCAGGGCGAGATCGAGGAAGTTGCGCGCGCGATGAACGCCGATCCGCGGCGCCTACAGGACCGCGTGCGCGAGCTGTCCGAGTTCAATCCGATGCTCGGCTTTCGCGGCGTGCGGCTCGCGATCGCCTATCCCGAGATTGCCGAGATGCAGGCGCGTGCGATCTTCGAGGCCGCGGTCGTCGCCGGAAAACGCACCGGCAAGCCGGTGATCCCGGAAGTGATGGTGCCGCTGATCGCGACCAAGGCCGAGCTCGACATGATCAAGGGTCGGGTCGAGGCCACCGCGCAGTCTGTCATGAAGGACCAGAACACCAAGCTGACCTACCAGATCGGTACCATGATCGAATTGCCGCGCGCCGCGCTGCTTGCCGGCGAGATCGCGCAATCAGCCGAGTTCTTCTCGTTCGGCACCAACGACCTGACGCAGACGACCTATGGTATCAGCCGAGACGATGCCGGCGGTTTTCTTGGCACCTATATATCGCGTGGCATTTTCGCGGTCGATCCGTTCATTTCGCTCGACCGCGAAGGCGTCGGGGAACTCGTGAAGATCGGCGTCGCACGCGGCCGCAAGACGCGCCCCGGGCTCAAGGTCGGCATCTGCGGTGAGCACGGCGGCGATCCGGCCTCGGTCGCGTTCTGTCACGACATTGGGCTCGATTACGTGTCGTGCTCTCCGTTTCGCGTGCCGATCGCGCGGCTCGCCGCGGCTCAGGCGGCGCTCGGCAGGAGTGCCGCAAGCCAGGCGTAAAGCCACTCATCGTCGAGTGTCAGTATGGGACGCGGCGCTGGGCGCGCGCGAGTTCCACTCACTTGCATACAATCTCGCGCGAAAAATTTTCACCGCGTGTTTACCACTTCATGCCACGCGCTGTTTACCAACACCTTTGAAGTGATGGCGCGAATGCACATGTGAGATTGCGTGTGACACGCATGCATCGGCGCTTAACCCCCTCGCAACTTTAATTCGATACCACCAGAAACGATCGAATTGCATTCAATATGCTTAATCGATCGTGTGGTGTTTGCGTAACGAGTAGCGTATCGATGTCGCGTTTGCGTACTCGGCCGAAGGGTGCGCACCCCGTATCCTTCGGCCTCTTCCTCCTGGTGTTCGGATTTTTTCCGAACACGACCGGCTTTCAGGACATCGGTGCATTGCTTGCGCGTCAGCCCGGCGTTGCCGAACGCTGGCAGAAGCAGGTGTTGCTGCCTTCGATCGGCGCAGTGCAGGTCGCGACCTTCAATTTCGCGCGGCCGATTGGAACCTCATCGCCTCCGACGGCCTACGAGCGATTCGCCAATCGCGATCATCAAGAGCTTGATGTCACGGGATCGGTCTCGCGCAGCCCGCTCGAGCAGATCATTCGCCGCTTGCAGCCGTCCGACTTTCCGACCGTGAATCGTGCGAACAAGGGCGACCGCCTCGCGCCGGTCGTTGCCGCCGCCCAGCCGGTTGAGCCGATCTTGTGGGCCGATGGCTCGATGTCGCCCGGCTCGCTTGATGTCGATCCCGTCGCGCTGCCGAGCGAGCCCGCGGTGACGCAGGGGCCGCGGCGCGTGACGGACATGGGCGCTGACCATGTTCCGGCCCGCATCGTGCCCGCGCCGGCCAATGAGAACGCTGCCGTGCCCGGGCTCGATCCTGAACTCGAGGCCGCGCTGAAGGATACGCCGCTCCCGCAATACGACACGTCATCGCCGCAGGAAGATCGTCCGCTCAACGAGTCCCAGAGGGACGATGCGGCAAGCGAGGCCGATGCCACCAGCTGGACCGAGGACAATTTCACCGCGCAGACAACGCGCCTTTATTTCGGCCGTTCCTCGATTGGCATCTCGGGCGGCGAAGGTCTCTCGCGCTGGGAGCCGGGTGCCGAGCCGCTGATCCTGACCGATCCGGACATGAAGGTCTCGTCGCTCGATCCCACTGCGCCGATCACCGAGGGCTCATCGGTCGCGGGCAAAGGTCAGGTGACCGGCGAGGACCAGCGGCCGAAAACGCCGGCCGAGCGGCTCGGCCTTGACGAGAAGGCGCGCGCCAAGGCCGAGAAGTGCCTTGCGGAAGCCATCTATTTCGAGTCGCGCGGCGAGAAGGTGCGCGGCCAGATCGCCGTCGCCCAGGTCGTGATGAATCGCGTGTTCTCGGGCTACTATCCGAACACGGTGTGCGGCGTGGTGTACCAGAACAAGAACCGGCATCTGGCCTGCCAGTTTACCTTTGCCTGCGACGATGTCCGCGACGTGATCGAAGAGCCCGATATGTGGGACCGCGCCAAGCGCATCGCAAAGGCGATGCTCGACGGCCAGCTCTGGTTGCCGGAGGTCGCAAAATCCACGCACTATCATGCCTACTGGGTGCGGCCGTCCTGGGTCCACGAGATGAAGAAGATGTACAAATACGGCGTGCACACCTTCTATCGCCCGGTGGCGTGGGGTGACGGCAGCGAGGCGCCGAGCTGGGGCACCGCGGCGCAAACCGCTGCCATCACCGCCGAGCTGTCGGCGGTGAAGGATTAGCGCGACGCAAGGTTTTGTTAACCTTCGTTCGCTCGCATTTTACTCAATGGCTTAAGCCGTCCGTTTCGTTTCATCGCTAGAGCTCGCCGCGGGCGAGAAGCAATCCTTGTGGGGCAGGGATTTCGATGAAGCATGAGATCAGGAAGGACGCGCTGGTCCGTACCGCGATCGCGACCGCGGTTGCGGTTGCGGTATCCGCTGTGATCTCGCTGGTGTCGACCGCGCTGGTGTTCGGCCTCGACATGAGCGCGACCGTCACGGTCGCCACCGTGTACAAATTCGGTACGCTCGCGGCGATCATGGTTCCGCTCAGCATCTGTCCGTTCATGCGCTACCCGACCATTGTCGCGGTGAGCGATCTCGATCGCGCCCACGCCGAGCTTCGTCGCGTCGCGCAAACCGACCAGCTGACCGGCCTGCTCAATCGGCGCGGCTTTTCGGCCGCCGCGCAAGTTGCTATCTCCGCACAGGGACGCAGCGCCACCAATGCGGTGTTGATGCTGGACGCCGACTTCTTCAAGGACATCAACGACCGCTTCGGCCACGACTTTGGCGATGCTGCACTGGTGCATATCGCAAATATCATCCGCGACATGTCGCTCGGCACGCCCTATATCGTCGGCCGCCGCGGCGGTGAGGAGTTCATCGTGTTGATGCCCGGCGCCGGCAAGACCGAGGCGGTCAGCTTCGCCGAAACCGTGCGCGCGGCCTGCGCCGGCGAGTTACTCTCGTACGGCGCCAAGACCGCGCTGGTGACTATGAGCATCGGCGCGGCATCGTCCGAAGGCCGCAGCGCGACACTCGCCAGTCTCATCAGCGAGGCGGATGCCGCGCTCTACCAGGCCAAGCAGGACGGCCGCAACCGCGTGGTGCTCGTGCCGCCCGCCGAGCGCGCTGCGGCCGCGGCCTGAACCCACGCGGGTTCACAGTTCCTTTGTGAAATGATAGCGCCTGATTCCGCCGCCTAGCGTCTTGTTGCTTGGTTCCGTCGCGACCTCTTCGCGCAAGAGATGATATCCGGCGTTGCGATAGAGCGCGACCGCCTCGCGTTGCAGTTCGGACGTGCTCAGATCGAGACGCTTGAAGCCACGCCGCCCACATTCGGCCTCCGCGAAGGCGAGCATCTTGCGTGCGATGCCGCCGCGGCGCCGATCCGGATCGACATACATGCGCCGGAGTTCCATCGCTGCAGGGTCGATCTGCTCGAGCCCGAACATGCCGACGACATTGATTGCCGTCGATCGCGACCCAGAACCCACCGTTGCGATCGCGGTAGTAGTCCTCGATGCGGTCGATCTCTTCAGCGAGCGATCGTTCGATGTAAGCCTCGAACCGCTCCTTCATCTCCGAACGTGCGAGCTGCCGATTGACGCGGATGAACAGCTCGCGGACTTCAGCGGCATGCGTCGAAGAGAACTGGACGATTCGAACGCTCAAGCCTCGATGTCCAGCGCGACGTCAAAGTTCGGCGCCGAATGCGTCAGCGCGCCTGACGATGCATAGTCGACGCCGGTCTGCGCGATCGTTGCGATCGTCTCTTCGGTGACGCCGCCGGAGGCTTCGAGTACCACGCGGCCGGCCGCGATCTTCACCGCCTCGGTGAGCTCGGGGATATCCATGTTGTCGAGCAGCACGACGTCGGCGAGGCCGGTCGTCGATCACCTCGCGCAACTGCGCCAGCGTGTCGACCTCGATCTCGATGGTGACGAGATGGCCGGCGTGCTCGCAGGCGCGCTCCAGCACCTGGCGAACGCCGCCGGCGACTGCGATGTGGTTGTCCTTGATCAGGATGGCGTCGTCGAGGCCGAAGCGATGGTTGAAGCCGCCGCCGCAGCGCACAGCATATTTTTCCAGCGCGCGTAGGCCCGGAGTGGTTTTGCGCGTGCAGCAGATGCGCAAGCCGGTGCCTTCGGTGTGGCGGACGTAATCCGACGTCAACGTCGCGATTCCCGACAGCCGGCCGACGAAATTCAGCGCGACGCGTTCGCCGGCGAGAATGGCGCGGGCCGGCCCGGTCAGCGTCAGAAGCGGCGCGCCTTCGCCGACGGTTGCGCCGTCGCGTACATGCGCCTCGATGTCAACGTCCGGCGACAGCAGACGAAACGCAGCGGCAGCAAGCGGCAGCCCGGCGACGACGCCGCTTTGCCGCGCCACCATCACGGCACTGGCGCGCGCGCCCTCGGGGATGGTCGCGTTCGAGGTGATGTCGCCGGCGCGACCGAGATCCTCGTCGAGGGCGCGGCGCACGGCGTCATCGATCGCGAGCGGCGACAGGAATGCGTCGGGATGCTGAAGTTTTGGGGCGTCCGGCATGGAGAATATTACACCAGCGCGGCGGTGCGGCGTGAGACGTCGGCGCCGAGCGAGGTGGCGATTTCGCGCGCCTCCGCGAGTGTCGTCATCGTGCGATGCCGGAGCTTCGCGTCTTCCTGCGGATAGTCGGTTCGATAATGGCCGCCGCGGCTCTCGTGGCGCGACCAGGCTGCCGTTGCGACCAGCAGCGCCGTGGTTGCCATGTTGCGCAAGGTGGCGTTGGCCGCGCCAGCCTCGGTGATCGCGAAGGTGCGGATCGCGTCGGCAAGATCGTCGCCATTGCGGATGACGCCGACATGCGAGCTCATGGCATTGCGCAGGTTCTGCTCGGCGAGCTTTGGCAGCACGGCATTGTAGGCGGGCGCCTGTGGTGGCAGCGGTTTCGCGACGAAGGCGCGGCCGTCGATGTCTTCGGCGATGCGCGCGGCGAACACGACCGCTTCGAGCAGCGAGTTCGACGCCAGCCGATTGGCGCCGTGCGCGCCGGTGGATGAGACCTCGCCGCCGGCCCACAGGCCGTCGATCGAAGTGCGGCCGCGCGCGTCGACGGCGATGCCGCCCATGTGATAGTGCGCGGCCGGCGCGATCGGGATCGGCTGCAGCGCAGGATTGATGCCGGCCGCCATGCAGCTCTCGTAAACCGTCGGGAATTTTGCAGAAAACCTGTCGCCGACCGCTTCGCGGGCATCGAGGAACGCGCCGCGGCCGGCGGCGATCTCGGCGAACACGCCGCGGGCGACGATGTCGCGCGGCGCGAGCTCGGCGAGCGGGTGGATCGCGAGCATGAAGCGCTCGCCCTTGTTGTTGATCAGTGTCGCGCCTTCGCCGCGCAGCGCTTCGGTGGCGAGCGGCGCCGGGTCGCGGCCGACCATGATCGCGGTCGGGTGGAACTGGACGAATTCCGGATCGGCGATGACGGCGCCGGCGCGGGCGGCAATGGCAAGGCCGAGGCCGCTGGCCTCGGTCGGGTTCGTCGTCACCGCATAGAGATGGCCGATGCCGCCGGTGGCGAGCACGACCGCGCGCGCCGGCGATGGTCACCGGACGCGCGGTCGCGTCATCGGCGCGGCGCAGCTGCAGGCCGGTGACGGCGTTGTTCTCGGTCAGGAGCGCTTCGGCAATGAAGCCCTCGACGACACGGATCGACGGCGTGTTGCGGACAGCTTCGATGAGCGCGGAGATGATCGCCTTGCCGGCGCGGTCGCCCTGCACATGGACGATGCGGCGCGCCGAGTGCGCCGCTTCGCGGCCGACCGCGAGCTTGCCTTCGAGGTCGCGGTCGAACGGAACGCCGTAGCTCGAGCAGGTCGTGGATGCGCGCACCGGCTTCGCGGGCGAGACCGAGCGCGATCTGTTCGTCGACGAGGCCCGCGCCGGCGGCAATGGTGTCGGCGGCATGCGCTTCGGGCGTATCGCCCTCGGCAACCGCGGCAGCAACGCCGCCCTGCGCCCAGGCGGTGGACGCGCCCTCGCCGAGCGGGGCTGCGGCGATCACGGTGACCGGACGCGGCGCCAGCTTGAGCGCGCAGAACAGGCCGGCGAGCCCGCCGCCGACGATGACGACGTCGTCGATTCCGCGCACCGCGTTGTCAAAGATCGAGACTGTCATATCCCGGCATTCATTCCCGGCACTTGCGCCGTTCAGCGGCGTCTTCAGCTCTTCAGGTGGATCATGCGCTCGACCGAACGCCGCGCCTTGTCCATGATCATCGGATCGATCGTGATCTCCTCGCGCATGTTGACGAGGCTATCGAGGATCTTCGGCAGCGTGATCCGCTTCATGTGCGGGCACAGGTTGCACGGCCGCACGAACTCGACGTCGGGCAGCTCGGCCTGCACGTTGTCGGCCATCGAGCACTCGGTGACCATCACCACGCGCTTCGGGTGGTTCTTGCGCACCCAGTTGATCATGTGCGCGGTCGAGCCGGTGAAATCGGCCTCGGCGATCACGTCGGGCGGGCATTCGGGATGCGCGATGATCTGCACCGACGGATCGGCGTCGCGATACATCTTCAGCTCGGCGCCGGTGAAGCGCTCGTGCACCTCGCAGGCGCCCTTCCAGGCGATGATCCGCACCTTGGTCTGCGACGCCACGTATTTCGCGAGATACTGGTCGGGCACGAAGATCACGGTGTCGACGCCGAGGCTCTCGACCACCTCGACCGCATTCGACGAGGTGCAGCAGATGTCGACCTCGGCCTTCACGTCGGCCGACGTGTTGACATAGGTAACCACGGGCACGCCCGGAAAACGCTCGCGCAGCAGGCGGACGTCTGCGCCGGTGATCGAGGCGGCGAGCGAGCAGCCGGCGCGCGAATCCGGGATCAGCACGGTCTTGTTCGGACTGAGGATCTTCGAGGTCTCGGCCATGAAGTGCACGCCGCACTGGACGATGACGTCGGCGTCGACCTTGGTCGCCTCGCGGGCGAGCTGCAAGGAATCGCCGACGATGTCGGCGACGCAGTTGAAGATCTCCGGCGTCTGGTAGTTGTGCGCGAGGATGACGGCGTTGCGCTGCTTCTTCAGCTCGTTGATCGCCTAGACATACGGCGCCATCAGCGGCCACTCGACCGGCGGGATCACGGCCTTGACGCGATCATAGAGGTGCGCGGTCTCGCGCTCGATCTCGTCCGTCCACTCGAGCTCCGGCGTCGGCAGCGTGCGCGCCTCGCGTGGAACGGGGCGGGTTGCGCCGCCGCGATCACGGTGAGAGAAATCCTCCGGTCCAAACACTCCGACCATCGGCATGGCGAGAACCTCCCGGTAGCAATATATGCTCAAAGTGAGCATATATTAGGTCTAATAAATCCGGCCAGGATGGCCGGCATTCCCAGTCCTTCGGACGTCGTCTACTCCCTCCAGCTTCAGCCCGCGTATCTTGCGAAACGCCCTGAGCCTCAGCCGGTTCGGTGCTCGGTTGTTAACTCGTTATTCTCATATCGAGCAAAACACATATAACACGTCGGTGACGGCCACGCCAGAGTAGCGTGCCCAAAAATAACGATGGCTGCCTCCTCGTTTTGCATTGCTGGGGGAGGGGGAAGGATAAGTCGATACGGCGGATTGTGGCGAGGCATTAATCGCGCGTCTGAGGGCGCAATCGCTTCGCTTCGCCCAACAGTTCTTCAAACGGCCGGAATCATTCTCGCGGCAGGATTTGCCCGAGCTTTGCTCTTGGTCTTGCGCCTCTGAATTAAGAGGGCGCAGGGAAAGCCGGGGTGCGGTCGACCCCGCGGGCTCACAGGCAAAAAACAGAAAAAAGCCTGCAAGCAGAGACAGGATCAACCGAGGTCACCCCGGCTTTCCCTGCACGAATGGATTTTGCGGCTTATGCCGTTCTCTCCCCGGTGACGCGCTGTGCCACCGTCGTCTGCGGAATCTCTTGCGAGGCTCGCCGCCCGGTTGGGTCGACTTTGGCCTCCGCAGACTTGACACCAGCAGGCGGTGTCAGGACCCAACGGTTTTGCCGTATGCCGCAAGCATCGTGCGCGGTGGTCCGCCTGATAACGCCGCTCACGAGGTGCTTACCTCCTTTTGGGAGATGGCCTCGCCCTGCGGCATTCCCTTTGGCGGACCCGATACCTTCGGCATCCATCGTGTTCCGGACCATGCTTGCCACGCAGCAAACCTCCCCGGCCGGAACGTGTGGCGGATATACACTAGATGATAATCAAAGTCAAGAAAAAATTCTCCAAGCGCAATGACCGACTTAGGCCCTGCGCGCTTGGCAAGGACGCGCGGCATTGCGCCTCGTCGCAATGTTACCCTTTCGCATCAACAGCGTAGCGGCCGGGACCTTGCATCGCGAGCAGCAGGAAGCCGCCGATGATGGCGAGGTTCTTGTAGAAGTGCGCCATGTTGCCGCCACGCGCCGCACCCTGCATGTCCCAGAAATTGTGGGCAAAGAACACGACGAGGATGAGGTAGACGACGAAGGCGTACGCGACCCACCGCGTCCTGAAGCCGACCAGGATGGCGAGTCCGCCGACCAGCTGAATCGTTGCGATCACGTAGCCGAACCAGGTCGGTGGCGCCATGCCGCCCGCGACCATGTCGAAGAAGCGTTTGAGCGCGCCCTGGTTGAACGTCAGCCAGGTGTTGACATCGGCGAAGGCGAGATAGCCGTACACGATGAACACCGCCGACAGCAGGACTCGGCTGACAGAACTCGAAGCATCAGACATGTTTGGTTCCTCCCCGGAAGTAACCGCCGCGCCTTGTGTTGTGTCTGTCGTTGTCTTGCAGGCGCGACTCGTCCCTCGCGAACCAACAATGCACCGAGATCCGGCAAGGCGGTAGTCTCGGGCGGAACGCGCGAGGACTGCCGCACGCCTTTACGCGCCCGCGTTTTTCCGCCATCAGGTCTGGCGAAACATCCGAAAAATACGGGAGGCAACCGATGGCCACCTTCAAGGCACTGCGCATCGACAAGGCCGACAAGGGTACCACTGCCGCGATCACGCAGTTCGACGAAGCCGAATTCGTCTTGCTGACGCCGGACGCCGACGTCACCGTCGCTGTCGAATGGTCGACGCTGAACTACAAGGATGGGCTTGCGGTGACCGGCAAGTCGCCGGTGGTGCGGCGCTTCCCGATGATCGCCGGGATCGATTTCGCTGGCACGGTTTTGCAGTCGTCCAACCCGAACTGGAAGGCCGGCGACAAGGTGGTGTGCAACGGCTGGGGCATGGGCGAGACCCAGCTCGGCGCCTATGCCGAGAAGGCGCGGGTGAAGGGCGACTGGCTGGTGAAGCTGCCCGGCAATATCTCGACGCGCGATGCGATGGCGGTGGGCACCGCCGGCTACACCGCGATGCTCGCGGTGATGGCGCTGGAGGACCACGGGTTGAAGCCGGCCTCGGGTCCGATGGTGGTGACGGGTGCGGCCGGCGGCGTCGGCTCGGTCGCGACCGCCGTGCTCGGCAAGCTCGGCTATCACGTCATCGCCTCGACCGGCCGCCCGGCCGAGGCCGACTATTTGAAGCGGCTGGGCGCGAAAGAGGTCATCGACCGCAATGAACTGACGGCGGCGGCACGGCCGCTCAACAAGGAGCGCTGGGCCGGCGGCGTCGATAGCGTCGGCTCGACGACGCTCGCGAATCTGCTGTCGATGACGAGCTACGGCGGCGCCATCGCGGCCTGCGGGCTCGCCGGCGGCATGGATCTGCCGTCTTCGGTCGCGCCATTTATTTTGCGCGGGGTGTGCCTTTTGGGCATCGATTCGGTGATGTGTCCGATCGAAAAACGCCGCAAAGCCTGGCAGCGGCTTTCAACCGACCTCGACCCTGCCAAGCTTGTTGAAATAACTAGCGAAATTTCGCTGGAGCAAGTGCCGGAAGCGGCGGCAAAAATTCTCGCAGGCCAGGTCCGCGGCAGAATCGTGGTTAAAATCCGCTGACTCGTTCAGAATTTACCAACCAAGCTGCGCCAATGTTGCCTTGGTTAGTATGGTAAGGACCGCGTTAAGGCACTCCACGCGATCCTATGAGTCGGAGTTAGTCGCATGCTCTCGCGTAGCATTACGGTGGCGCTGGTCTCGGGCGCCATGCTTGGTCCGGTGGCGGCCGGTCAACTGAGTCCCGAAGAAGCCCGCCAATTCATCGCCGGCAAATATTTCGCCTTCACCTGCTTCGACGGCAGTCGTGGCGGTGGACGCATCATGAGTGACGGCTCGGTCGCCGGCACCATCCAGTTCGGTGGCAGCGGCCCGGTGCGCCTGGCGCACCTTCCGATCAACACCATCCGGGTCAGTTCGACCGCGGTCTGCGCCTCGCTGAAGGGCATTCCGTTCGAGCCGTGCTTCAGCGTCGACAAGACCGATGAGGTGACCTTTCGCGGCTCGGTCTCCGGCATGGGCTTTGCCTATTGCGACTTCCACAAGCACGGCAACGCCATCATCGAGGCCCGTTCCCGCGTTCACGGCCCACGCCGGCTCGGACCGCCGTCGATGACGCGCTCCGCCGATGCCGCGCGCGCTGAAGTGCCGAAGAGCGAGGCCAAGGTCGAGCCGAAGCCGGAGCAGGTCACGCTGGAACTCCGCCGCTCGCAGGACTGATTTTTAGCCAGGCACGATGGGCTTGGTCCGCTCATTCCCGCGAAAGCGGGAATCCAGCGCGACGAAGCTAGGTCTCCCAGTCTGGCAAAAACTGGGTCCCCGCTTCTGCGGGGACTAGCGCACTTTCGCTACTGCGGAGCTTGCGCAGCCCCACCGCGCCTGAACATCACACGCTGGTAGAACCAGCCGATCGCGACCAGCACGGCGCCAAGCCCGATGAACGACAGCGCGCGGTAAACCACCTCCAGCGTCCACACATCGACTGCGAACGCCTTCAGCACGGTGAGCCCGATGACGACGGCAGCGGCGATGCGGGCGCGCTCCGATTTCACGACGAAGCCGATCACGAGCAGCAGGACGCCGAAGACCAGCCAGGTCAGCGAGTAGGTGTATTGCTCGGCGTCGCTGGTGCCGCCGAACGAGAAGTCCTCGCTGTGAAAGAAGCGGCGCGCCTGCAAGGTGACGTAGAACAGCGCAAGCACCAGCGCGCCGCCGGCAATCGTGTTGGCATAAAGCTTTGGGCGATGGCCGGCCACGGCGTAGGACAGCAACAGGGCCAGGATTGCCGGCATCGCGTAGCCGAGCGAGATCAGATTGAAGAAGAGTCCGCCGATGTTGGCGTAGGTGAGCATCGGCATCTCGGCGATCAGCAAGCCGAACACGATCAGGACCGCAGCGATCGCGGTAACGACGACAGCGCCGATATTGTGGATGACGCTGCGGGAGCGCAACCGCAGGCGTTCGAGGCCGATCGCAAGGGCAAGCAGCGCGCAGACATCGAGCGCGACTTCGGCAAGACTCGCGCTAGCGGCATAGACGTCGCCATCGTTGATGAAATGGCGGATCTCCATGAACGCCAGCAGCACGGTGAACAGGATTGCCGCGGCTTCGACCGCGCGCACCGGCGCGTCATCGGCGCGCTTGCGCATCAAGAAGGCGCCGCCCCAGAACGAGGCCGCCGGCACGCCGTAGCCGAGCAGCAGCCAGTTGAAGATCGGCGTTGTGCCGACCTCGCTGCCGACAATGCGTGGCTCGTAAGCGATGCGCGCCACGACGCTGGCGGCGAGGATCGCCGCCAGCGCGCGCAGGAACGGCACCGACCGCTGCAGCGAGATCCAGGCGGTGCCGAGCGACATCAGCGCCAGCGCAATGGTGAGCCAGCCTTTCTCCAGTGTGAAAGTCAGCGCCAGTGCCAGTGCTGCGAGGGTGCCGGTCGCAAACAGCGCGGTCGCGACGGTTTGACCCGGGCGCGGCTCGCGCTTCGCGAGTTGCTCGGTCGCTGCCGCAAATAGGCCGGCGACAACGGCTGCGACCAGTGCGAACGGCACCGAACGCTCGAGATGGGCGATCCGGGCGTAGAGCGCGATCAGAAGCGCAATCGGGACTGCGACGCCGGAGGCGCTCCAGATCACCGGCGCGACCGCATGCGGCGAACGGCCCTGCGCAAGGAAGCCGGACGCTGCAAAGGCAAGCGCGATGGTCGCAGCGGTGACGAGATGCGCGCCAACCGACGCATCGGTCGCGCGCGGACCGATGCCGGGCAGCGGACCGCCCTGCAGGCCAAGGGTGTCGGGCGCCGACTGCACCAGCCACGACAGAAAGACGAGTGTGACGAACACGGCGCTGGCGGCAACCGCGGCGGTCGCCGCCTCGGTGCGCCAGGCAACGGCGAGCGTCGCGGCGGTGATGACCGCAAACACCGTGAGCGAGGCATCGGAATGGCCTTGCAGCACCACCAGCAGCGCGGTGACGAGGCCGTAGAGTGGCGATCGACGCGGACGAGATCGGTTCGATCCGGCCGGGTTCGATCGAGGGTCCGAACATGAAGCCGCACACGACGAGCGCGCGGCGAGCACGAATCCTGCGATGGCGTGGAACGCGTGGGGGCCCAATGCGTCGGGACCGCAGGGCATGCAGGGGAACGCCCACAGCAGGCTGAGCACGATCGTGGTGACCGCGAGCCAGCGCCACAGTCTGATCCGTGCGAGGCCGAAGGATGCTGCCGTGACGACCGCGAGATAGATGTAGAGCGCCCAGTAATCGGGCTTCGCCGATGACACGAGCAGCGGCGCGACGAAGGCGCCGGAAACGCCGAGGCCGGCGAGCACCGGGCCGTGCAGCAATGCTGCGGCGAGCGCGCCGAGCGCGACCACGCCAAGCAGGATGAAGGCGGCGCCTGGCGGCAGGAAATCGTACAGCGCGTAGGCGACGTAGACGGTACCGAAGGCGACGATGGTGCCGGCGGCGGTGAGGATCGCGGGGATGTTGGCTGTGGGCAGGGGCGTGATCTGCGCCAGCGCCTCGCGGCGGCGGCTGAACTCGCCGAGGCCAAGCAGTAGCAGCGCGAACAAACCGCCGAGCGTGACGCGCGCGCGGGGGCCGAGCAGCCCTTGGTCGATGGAATACTTGACGAGGAAGAGACCGCCGAGCGCCAGCGTCAGTCCTCCGACCCAGACCACCCAGCGGGTGCCAATGCGTTCTTCCATGCCCGGCACGGGCGGTAGGGCAGGCGGAGGAGGTGGTGGTGCAACCGGCTCCTCGGCTGGCGTCAGCGTAGGCTCGGCTGCGACAGCTTCAGGCAGCGGCGGTGGCTCGGCGGCCGATGGTGCGGGAGCAGCAATCGTCGCTGCGGCCTCGCTCGGCGGGACTGGCGGCACTGGGTCGAGGCGCGCGCGCGGATCGGCGCGGGGGCGTTCGAGTTCGGCGAGCCGCGCGCGCAAGTCGCGCAGCTTGCCTTGGGTCGCGGCGGCAATGATCAATGCGACGACGGCGACCGCAAGCGCAAAGAAATCAAGCATCGGCTCTCCGGCAATCCACGTCGCAATCGGCGCGCGCCAACCGCGCGCCGCACATCAAGAAAATCAACCGCGGCCGCGCACGCGAAGACCCGGCGCAGGCCGCTCCTGCAGCACTTCGCGCCGGAATCTGAAGAGGGCCGCGGGGCGACCGCCTGTTTGTGTCGACATCTCGCCGGTTGGTTCGACCAGCGCACCGGATTCGACCAGCCTACGGAAATTCTGTTTGTGCAGATGACGGCCTGAAATCGCTTCGACGGTGCGCTGCAAATCGGTCAGCGTGAACTCATTCGGCAACAGCTCAAACACCACGGGTCGGTATTTCAGTTTTGCGCGCAAGCGCGCGATCGCGGTGGCAAGGATTCGGCGATGGTCGAAGCGCATGGCCTCGCCAAGCTGCGGCAGGACTTTGCGCGCAAGCGCTGCGGGTCGGCCGTCGCGCCGCGCTTCCTCGACGAGGCCGGCTTCATAGAGCAATTCGAAACGATCGAGCACGCGTTCCTCGTCCCAGGCGTCTTCCGAGCCGAAGTAGAGGCCGACCCGTTCGCGCCGGCCAAGGGCGCGCGTCAGACTGGGCTCGTCGCTCTGTTTGGCCCACGCGTTGAGCGCGGGAAGAATGTCACTCTCGAGCATCGGCGGGCGTTCCTTGCGCCAGTCCTCCCAGGGAAAATAGCGGTACCACGGTTCGAACGCGGCGCCCGGCGCCTGCGGTTGTTGCGAGGCATCGCTGATGCGGGTCAGCGCGAGATAGCCGACTGAGACGATGTGCGCTGCGGTGTCACCCGGCGATGCGTGACGCCCGCGGTCGCCGAACGAATAGAGCTGCTCGATATAGCCGAGCCTTAAACCGGTCTGCTCCTCGACCCACTCGCGCAGGCCGAGTTCGAGTGTGCGGTGGGCGAGCGGATCGAACGGGCCGAAAGGGAGGCCGGCGCGCGGCTCGCCCGCCTGGCCGCCCGACGCAATGAGGATGCGAGGCTCATTGGCCTCGATCGCAACGACCGCTGCCGTCAGGCCGATCTCGATGGGCGTCAGGGGTTTTTCGGTCATGTGTTGTGGCCGAAGGAGATGCGCCGCTCTTCAGTCCAGCTCGATGCGGAACGGGCGGCCCTCGATGCTCATGTCGCCAGGGCCGATCTCGGTCAGCGCGTCGATCATCCGCCCCTGGCGACCGAGCAGGTCGTCGGCGTGGCCGACGATCAGTCGGTTCGGATGTGCGGTCGGCGAATCCTTGCGGATGCGGCGGGCGATGTCGATCTCGTCGCGCTGCGGGTTGAGCGCACACGCGATCGCGAACGCGCTCGCGGTGGAACGGCTGATCCCGGCATAGCAATGGATCACCAGCGGCGCCGCACGATCCCAGCGCCGGCCGAAGTCGAGGATTTGTTCGACGTGACTGCTCTGCGGGGCGACGAAGCCGTCGGCCGGCATCGTGATGTCGTCCATCGAGATGACGAGATGGTTTTTCGCCGCAATCGAGCGCGGGCGCTGCACCTTGTGGACGTCGGCCATCACGGTGATCAGGTGGCTCGCACCGGTCGCCTTGACGATGTCGGGCAACAGCGCAAGCGAGCAGACGTGAATCATTTGTGGGCCCTTATTGGTTGGGCAGGGTTATAGGAGTCCGGGCCGCCGCACGAAAGCGCTTAATCCAGCTTCAAGGCCTTGAACCTGGCCAGAAACCGGCGTTCGGCGCGCTGCGCCGGCCACGGGGTCAGGAATTCCGCAGTTGTCGCGGCCGGCAGCTTCGGCTCCTTGCCGAAGAAGCGCCGCGCCTCCGCTTCCTTGAAACCGGCAAGCCGGGTCGCCTCGAGGTAGGCGGCGCCGGCGTCGGCGGCCTTGATCCGCGCGGTGAGATGGTCCGGCAGCGCCGCGGGCAGTCCGAAGCGAACATGGATCGCCGCGAGCAATCGCTTCTCGATTGCTTTGTAGGAGCCGCCGATCACGGCCTTGAACGGCGAGATCATGTCGCCGATCACGTATTCGGGCGCATCGTGCAGCAGCGTCGCGAGCCGCACCCGCTGGTCGACGCGCGGGTTCGCCGCGCGCAGCACGGCTTCGACCAAGAGCGTGTGCTGGGCGACCGAGAAGATGTGCGCGCCGTGAGTCTGCCCATTCCAGCGGGCGACCCGCGCCAGCCCATGGGCGATGTCCTCGATCTCGATGTCGAGCGGCGAAGGATCCAGCAGGTCGAGCCGGCGGCCCGACAACATGCGCTGCCACGCGCGCGCGGAGGGAGTTTTGCTCGCCGTCATTTTGCAGCGTTGGCGAGCGCGGTCTTCAGCCCGCTGTAGCTCGGCTGATCGATCGCGACCTGGTTGACAACGGTTTCGCGCAAATAGTCCGCAAGGCCGGGATGATCGATCGCGATCTTGTTCTCCCGCAACTGCAGCGCTAGCGAGCGGCGCAGCGTTTCGAGATCGCCGGTCTCGCCGAGCACGTCGTGCAAACGCTCACGCTGGCGGGTGCGATGCTTCTCGCCGACGGCAAGGTCACGCAACACGATGTCGAGCGAATTACCGGCGACGCGGGCGAGGAAATTGGTGCGGCCTTTGGTGGCATTCATGACGTCATTGCGCAGGTAGTCGCGCACGCTGGTGACGAGTTCGTCTAGCCGGGGCATGTCGATGTTCGAGTGCGCCGCGTCGGTCGCGAACAGCTCGACCGGGCCGGGGATCAGCAGGTTCACGCAGTCGACCTGGCATTCCGACGAGCGGCGGCCGATCGCCGGCCGCTCGACCGTCTTGTCGGGGCCGGTGCGATAGTGCTGCGCCATGGTGAGACTGGAGCACGCCCACCAGAACGAGCCAAAAATTTCCCAGAATTTGACGTGGGTGGGATCGACCTTTTTGCCCGAGGCGCGTTCGTAGCCACGGAACAAATCGGCGTAGGTGCCGAAGCCGCCGACCGGCAATTCGCTGCGGCCAAAACGCCAGGAGTTGGTGCAGATCCAGCCGAGATCGCGCATGGGGTCGCCGATATGGGCGATCTCCCAGTCGAGCACGGCGACGACGCCTTGCGGCGACACCATGATGTTGCCGTTGCGGAAGTCGTTGTGAACCAGCGTCGGCTCAAACGATTTCGGCAAGTGCTCGAGCAGCCACCGGCCGGCAAAATCGATCATCGGCTGCGGCGTGTCGAGCGCCTGGTAGCGCTGCCAGGTCTGCCGGACATAGTCTTCGGGATCGACGCGGCTCAAGCGCGCGCCGAGACCGGTGGCGTCGAGGTCGATGGCGTGGATCCGCGCAAGCACTTCGCCGCATTGTTCGGCCAGCTTTGGCCTGATGGCATCGAGCGAAGGATCGCGCACGATGCGGGCGCCGAGCGCCTCGCCGTCGAGCCACTCCATGATGAAACCGTCGCCCAGGCCATCGTCCGGCGTCAGCACCCAGAAGATTTCCGGCTCGGGGACGCCGGCGGCGCGCGCGGCGCGGATCAGCATCGCTTCCGTAGCGAGCCCGGGATAAGTGCCGTGCTTCGGCGCGGTTGCTCCGGGCGCGCCCGGCGCGCGACGCATCGCGAGCTTGCGCTCGCCTCCGTCGGTCGCGATGACGATGCGGTAGGTCTCCTGGCTCGCGCCGCCCGACAGCCGCTCACAGGAGATGAGGCCGCGGCAGCCGTCGATGCGCCTGATGAGGACGGTGACAAGCGCCTCTTCGATACCGGCGCAAGATCAGTCGTCCGTCTGCACGCCCTTCGGCGCGCGCTGCTTCATGAAGCCGAACATGTAGCCGGCGATGCGGCGCATCTGGATTTCCTCGGCGCCTTCGGTGATGCGGTAGCGGCGGTGGTGCCGGTAGATGTGCTCGAACGGCTTGTGGCGCGAGTAGCCGAGGCCGCCGTGCACCTGCATGGCGCGGTCGGACGCCTCGCAGCACAGCCGGTTGGACCAGTAGTTGCACATCGAAACCTTGTCGGAGACCGAGAAGTTGCCAGATCGTGTCCATGCCCCACGCGGTCTTGTGGATCAGCGCGCGCAGCATCTCACACTGCGTCTGCAGCTCGACCAGCGGGAACTGGATGCCCTGGTTGCTCGCCAGCGGCTTGCCGAACGGCTTTCGCACCTTGGCGTATTCGACCGCTTCGTTGATGCAGAACTGCGCCGCGCCAAGGCTGGACGCGGCCTGGCGGATGCGGTTCTCGTTGAAGAAGTGCTGCACCACCTGCAAGCCCGCGGCCTTCGCCGCCGAAGATCGCATCGTCGGGCACCCACACATCGGTGAGCGAGATGCGGCCGTGGTCGGTCGGCATGTTGAAGGTCCACAGCATCTCCTCGAGCTTGAAGCCGTCGGAGTTGGTCGGCACGAGGAACGCGGTGATGCCGCCGCCGTCGCCGGCCTTGCCGCCGGTGCGGGCGAAGATCAGGTCGTGCTTGGCCTTGTGAATGCCGGTGTTCCAGGTCTTTGCGCCGTTGATGCGCCAGCCGTTGCCGTCGCGCACCGCCTTGGTGTCCATGTGGGTGGCGTCGGAGCCGTGCTCCGGCTCGGTGATGCCGAAGGCAAAGCCCATGGTGCCTTCGAGCATGCCGTTCAGCCACTCCTTCTTCTGGTCCTCGGTGCCGTAGTTGAGCATCAAGAGCACGCCGACATTGTTGGCGACGATCGAGTGCTCGGTCTGCAGGTCGTTGTGCAGGCCAAGGCCCTTGGCCGCGAGATGCTCGCGGATGATCGCCATGGCGAGGTTGGTGCCGTCCTTGCCGCCAACGCTCTTCGGCAGCGGATAGCGATAGTGCCCGGCCTTGTCGGCCATGCGGCGTGCCTCGCGCATGAGAGCTTCCCACTTCTCGTTCGGGAGGCCGTTGCGATCCCAATCGGTCCGCGCCGCCTCGCGCCGGTGGTCGAAGAAGCGGATGTTGTCGTCCTTGTTCTCGAGCGGCTTGATCTCGCGCTCGATGAAGCGGTCGAGCTCGACCAGATAGTCGGCGATGTCCTTTGGGATATTGAAGTCCATGTTTTCGGCGCTCCCGGCAGTTTTTTCTTGTCACCCCCATGTTGGAGGGCGGGAAGCTACCGCTCGCGAAGTCCTAGCGCCCCTTGAAGACCGGCGCGCGCTTCTCCAGGAAACTCGCCACGCCTTCCTTGTGATCTTCGGTCTTCATCAGCTTGCGGATCGTCTCGATCGCCCATGAGCCGATCTCGTGGGGATCGCCGTAGGCCGCCCGGTTGAGACCGGTCTTCATGAAGCGAAGCGCCAGCGGCGGGTTGGCCGCGATCCGTCCCGCCAGCGCATTGGCGCGCGCCATCAGCTGGTCATGGGAGACGACCTCGGTCACCAGCCCGATGCGGAGTGCCTCGGCTGCATCGATCACGTCGCCGGTGAACAACAGTTCGGCCGCCTTGGCTGGCCCGACGATGGCCGGCAGGCGGTAGAAGCCGCCGACGTCGCTGACGAGGCCGCGCTTGATGAAGAGCTCCGCGAAGCGTGCCTTGTCCGAGCAGATGCGGATGTCGGCGAACAGTGCAAGCTCCATGCCCCAGCCAACCGCGGCACCGTTCACCGCGGCAATGACAGGCTTGTCGCACTCGAGCGCGGCCATGGCGGCGGGAGTCGGACGGTGGCACACCGGCGGCGGTTCTTCAGCGCGATTCGAAAAGGCGTTCGGCCCCGCCATGATTTCGCTGACATCGTCGCCGGAGCAGAACGCGGGATCCGTTCCGGTGACCACAACGCATCGCACCTCGGGATCGGCGGCCGCCTTGCGGAATGACGCTTCGAGCTGATCGTAGGCCGGGAAGTTCAGCGCGTTGCGCCGGTGCGGGCGGTTGAGCGTGATGGTCGCGATGTGGTTTGCGATCGCGTAGAGCACATCCTGGCTTGGTGCGGCTTCGGTCATGGTGGCGCTCCTCCGCGATCTGTTTCTAGCTCTTGAGACGTTTCGGCCTCGCCTTCGCCACGCGCGCATGACAATGGCAAGAGACGAGATGGTCGTTGACCATTCCGACCGCCTGCATGAAGGCATAGACGATGGTCGGCCCGACGAACTTGAAACCGCGCGCGGAAAGGTCTTTTGAGATCGCGATTGAGATCGGCGTCGCGGCCGGCACACCCGCCGTCGTCTTGAAGGTGTTGACCTTCGGCCTGCCACCGACATAGTCCCACAGCAGCTTTGAGAAGCCCGGGCCTTCCTCCATAATCTTCAGGTAGGCCTTCGCGCTTGCGACCGTCCCCTCGATCTTGGCGCGATTACGCACAATGCCGGCATCGTCCATCAGCGCCGCAATTTTCTTGGCATCGTATCTGGCGATCTTCTTCGGGTCGAAATTGTCGAACGCTTTGCGGAAATTGTCGCGCTTGCGCAGGATCGTGATCCACGACAATCCGGCCTGGAAGCCGTCAAGGATCAGTTTTTCGAACAGCGCGCGGTCGTCATATTCCGGCACACCCCATTCATCGTCGTGATAGGCGACATAGACCGGATCATCGCTCGGCCAGGGACAGCGCATCAAACCGTCCGCGTGCAGGCGCGCTTTCCTCATCAACCCCCTCCCGACTTTATCTTCTCAAACGCCTTCTTGCTTTCGGCGCGAGCTTGATGTCGTCTTCGTCGACCAGCCGGAGCGCAAGGCCACCTGCGCTCAGCGGCTTGTGCGCCTTAAGCGCTTCGCCGACCTTGTCGATCCGCAGCGTCGCGAGCCCGCGGCCTTCGGCCGACGAGCCCATCTTGCCGACGGCGCGGTCGCCGGCGACTACGTCTATGCCGGGTTCGGGTCGAAAACCGTCAACAATCAGCCGTACCGTTCGCGTCCGCGCGGTGCCGCGGTGCTGCATGCGCGAGACGACCTCCTGGCCGATGTAGCAGCCCTTGTCGAAGTCGACCCCATGCAGCCGGTCCATGTTGGTTTCGTGCGGGAAGGCGTCGCCATAAGCAAAGTCGATACCGCCCTGCGGCACACCGCAGGCAATGCGATGAGCTTCATAGGCCGCGGCATCCGCGGGCTCGGCGCCAAGCGACGCGGTCAGCCTGTCGGCAAGATCCGCGGGAACCAGGATGCGCCAGCCGAGCTCGGCGTGACGCGGATCGGGAAACGCAAGGTCGGGCAGCATCGACGGCTTGCCGCCCCAGACCGCGAGCACGCCAAGATTGCCGGTAGAGATTGTCGATCGTGACCTTGGCGCGCAGCTTGTAGAAGCCGAGTTTTGTTGCGAGCGAGCCTGCGAGGGTCGCCGCGCAGTCGAGCAGGAAGCCGCCGCCGTGGCCCGCCGGAGCCTCGGTCACCAGGAAATCGGCGACGATTTTGCCTTGCGGCGTCAGCAACGCACCGAATTTGCCGATGCCGGGCTTTACGTCGGCCAGCTCTGTGGTCAGAAGGTTGTTGAGAAAATTGCGGGCATCGTCGCCGATCACCTTGACGACACCGCGATCGGGGAGAAACGCTGCCTTCATCTTCTTGCTCTTGTGGATGGGCGCAAAATCTAGGATGGGGCGTTGATACGGGCAAGGGCAGGTCACAGCTAGAGGCTTAATGAGCAACACGTTTGACGTGATTCTAAGGTCGGCGACGGTCGTCAATCAGGACGGCGAGGGTGTCCGCGACCTTGCCTTGAAGGATGGCCGGATCGCCGCGCTGGGTGCACTCGGCAGCCCGTCGGCCCCCGAGGTCATCGACTGCAAGGGCCTGCACATCCTGCCCGGCGTGATCGATACCCAGGTGCATTTCCGTGAGCCTGGCCTGACGCATAAGGAAGACCTCGAGACAGGCTCGCGCAGCGCCGTGATGGGCGGCGTCACCGCCGTGTTCGAGATGCCGAACACCGATCCGCTGACGATCACCGCCGAAACCTTCGCCGACAAGGTCAAGCGCGGCACCCATCGCATGCATTGCGACTTTGCATTCTTCATCGGCGGCACGCGCGAGAATTTTCGCGAGCTGCCGACGCTTGAACGCGCGCCCGGTTGCGCGGGCGTAAAAGTGTTCATGGGGTCGTCGACCGGCAGCCTGTTGCTGGAAGACGAGCAGGGTCTGCGTGACGTGCTGAGCGTCATTCGCCGTCGCGCGTCGTTCCATGCCGAGGACGAGAAGCGGCTGAACGAGCGCAAGGGCTTGCGCATCGAGAACGATCCGCGGTCGCACCCGGTGTGGCGCGACGCGGCCGCCGCGATGATCGCGACGCAACGTTTGGTGAAAACCGCGCGTGAGTTCGGCAAGCGGGTTCATGTGCTGCATATCTCGACCCGCGAGGAGATCGAGTTTCTGCGCGACCACAAGGACGTCGCGTCCTGCGAGGTCACGCCGCATCATCTGACCATGGCAGCGCCCGAGTGTTACGAGCGGCTCGGCACCCGCGCGCAGATGAATCCGCCGGTGCGCGACGCCGAGCATCGCGCCGGTCTCTGGCGCGGCATCGAGCAGGGCATTGTCGACATCCTCGGCTCCGATCACGCGCCGCACACGCGCCGAAGAGAAGGCGAAGGCCTATCCGGCCTCGCCCTCGGGCATGACCGGCGTGCAGACACTGGTGCCGCTGATGCTGGACCATGTGAACGCAGGGAGGCTGTCGCTGCAGCGCTTCGTCGACCTGTCGAGCCACGGCCCGGCGCGGCTGTTCAACATCGCCTGCAAGGGCCGGATCGCGGTCGGCTACGATGCGGATCTCACCATCGTCGATCTCAAGCGTGAGGAGACGATCACCAACAAGTGGATCGCCTCGCGCGCCGGCTGGACGCCGTATGACGGCATGAAGGTGAGGGGATGGCCGGTCGGAACGTACGTGCGCGGCAAGCGGGTGATGTGGCAGGGCGAGTTGGTGACGCCATCGACCGGCGAGCCGGTGCGGTTTCTGGAGACGCTGAAGGCTTAAGTTGTCGTCATTGCGAGGAGCCAACGGGTCCGCCAAAGGCCGGCCCGATGACAGGCTCCGCGACGAAGCAATCCAGTTCTTGCCGTATCGCTCTGGATTGCTTCGCTTCGCTCGCAATGACGAAGCGGCTACTGCCGTGGCCGGTCGAGCGAGAACTCGCCGTTGCGCACGCGCGCGGGCAAGCCTTCGACGAATTTGCTCACGGCGTCTTCGCCGTAGGTGCCGACCAGTTCGGCGAGCGCGGTGAACAGGCTGGCCTGCGCCAGGCAATCGCCATCGACCCCGTCATGACGGGCTTCCGCCCAGGCCTCATTCAGGTAGCTGAGCGCGGCTTGTTTCTGTTCGTGATCCGGCAATGGATCGCGGGCTGGTGAGACAAAATGCATCGAGCAGCAAATCCAAAACACAAGGAGAAATCGGGCACTCGCGCGGCCTTAAGCCCCCTTGCCCCGGGCGCGCGAACGGGCAAGCTCTAGCACGCCCATGCCTTGCCGCTAGGCAACATCTTTAGGAAGGGTTAATTGCGCGCTTGCCTCGTCGCGCGTTTTTTCTTGCGCTTGTTCTGTTCGGAAAACCGGCACCCCGCACACGGGTCGAGCCCGAGTGCATGCTTTTGCGGGACATGCACCTAGTTTGCATACCGCGCGGTGAGATCGCGCGAGATTTTCGATCCCTCGGCAAGATAACGCCGGATCGTGGTGTTGGCCGCCGGCGTGCAGGTCCGGTAGGTCTGCTGGAAGCCGCGATAGCCTCGATTGAAGCTTGCGATCATCCGCGCGCGGCGGTCGCCGCCCGGGGTCTCGGCATCGACCAGGGCCTGCATCTGGTTGCGCCACTTCTGGCCTTCGTTGGCGCCGCAAATGCCGCGCAGATAGTGCAGGGAGCCGAGGATTTCCGCGAGCCGCAACAGGTCCGGATCGAACGGCGCCGCAGCATCCTGCGCGCGCGCGGGCGCTGCGCTCAGCGCAGCAATCAAGACTAGAAGCGTGATGGCAAGTTTGCGCATTTTTTGGGGAACTCGAATGGCGGCCGGTGTAGGCCGCGCGTAGCGCCGGCGCAAGCGCTCAACTCGCAATCAGTCGCTCGGCCTGGCGCAGAATATCAAGCAATCCCGGCGTGGTCGGCAAACCGGCTATCTCGGACAGCGTGCGCCAACCGAAATCGCCGAGCTCCTCGTTGAGCCTGACCTCGCCTGATACCCACTCTGCGGCGAACGGCAGAATGACGAAGTGGCGGCCGCGGCCTTCGACCGCCTGATCGAGGATCATCTCACGATAGCCCGCAAGTCCCTTTACGCGGATGGTCAGGGTGGTTTCCTCGGCGACCTCGCGGGTCACGGCTGCGACCAGCGTTTCGCCGAGCTCGACGCGGCCGCCGGGCAGCGTCCAGCTTCCTGCGGCCGGTGCCTGCGCGCGGCGCACTACCAGCACGCGGCCGTCGCGGAAGATGGCGGCAGAGACCGCAAGTTCGGGCCGTGTTGTCATGACGTCAATGTAACAGAAGTCGCGCGCGTGGGGCGAGGCGCAAAAATCAGTTGGACATGATCATGTCGACGTCGCTCTGCGGCTGGGCATCGTCGGCTTCGGCTTCGCTGACGCCGTTGATCATGCCGCCGGCTTTCGCCACCAGCGGCTTCAGCCAGGCGAGGGCGTTCTCGGCGAGCCGCATCTTGGTGACGTCCCGATGCGAACCTTCAACCGCGTCGCGGATCGCCACCAGGATTGACGTCATAGTGGCGCACACCTCGTCGAACGGAACGCGGATGCCGTCCGGCGTTTCGTTATAGGCTGAGATCGCAAGGTCGCGGCCCTTGAAATTGGAGGCGACGAAGTGCTCGGCATAGGTGAGCGGTTGCCAGCTCAGGAAGTCGCCGGCACACTCGGGCATCGCCGGGATCATCTCGAGCAGCATGATCGCTTCGTTGAAGTGGTTGAGGTAGTCGGTCGCGAGTCCGGTCTTGGGATTGATGTTGGCGGCCATCAAGGCCGCCGCGCGCGCGGCATTATTCGGCCCGGCCGCGGCAGGCGAGTTGAAGTCGGGGGCAGGCTTCTTCAGCGTCGTCGCGGTCATTTCAGAACTAGTTTTGGCCGGTTACCGTTAATAGCTGCTGAAGACACGGAACTCGGGACCAGAAAGAATGTGCGGTCGGTTTGTTATTACCTCATCGCCGGACGCGATCCGCCGGTTGTTCGGCTATGCCGAGACGCCGAACTTTCCACCGCGGTATAATGTTGCCCCAACGCAGCCGATTCCGACGGTGATGCTGTCCCACGGCGCGAAGCACTTTCAGCTGATGCGCTGGGGCCTGATTCCGAGCTGGGCGAAAGATCCGGCCAAGGTCGGGCTGTTGATCAACGCACGATCCGAGACGCTGACGGAGCGGCCGGCATTTCGTAACGCGATGCGCTACCGCCGTTGCCTGGTGCCGGCCGACGGTTACTACGAATGGCCGGATCACGGCCCGCGCAAGCGGCCGTTGTTTATCTATCCGGCACAAGGTGGGCCGGTCGGCTTTGCCGGTCTCGCCGAGACGTGGACCGGGCCGAACGGCGAGGAGGTCGACACGGTCGCGATCATCACGACCGCGGCGGCCAAGGACCTTGCGGGATTTCATCCGCGCATGCCAGCGATCATTCCGCCCGACGCGTTCGATCTCTGGCTCAACTGCCGCGAGGCCGATGCAGAGACCGCGTCAAGCCTGCTGGTGCCAGCGCGGGTCGGCGCACTGCGCTTCCACGAGGTGTCGTCGGCAGTGAACCGTCATGTCAACGATGATGCATCGCTGATCGCGCCGATCTCCGATGAGCAGCGTGCTGCGGAAGATGCCGCCGTCGCAGCGCCGCCGCGCAAATCAAAGGCGCCGGCGAAGCCGGCCGATGACGGCCAGGGCTCGTTGTTTTGAGCCCCGAAATCCTTGACCACCGGCTCCCGCCAGAGACGTTGAATTACTGTCGTTATTTCGGTTTTTTGCAGGGGTTTTGGCATCCGGATTATAGTATGATGATCGTCATACCAACTTCACAGCACCTTGCCCGGATTGAGGATGCCGTGGGGATCGAGCGTGGCCTTGAGCTGCCGCATCAGCTGCATCGCGACCTTGTCCTTCACGCCCGGCAGCTCGTCGCGCTTCATCAGGCCGATGCCATGTTCGGCCGAGATCGAACCGCCATGGCTCATGACGACGCCGTGCACGACGTCGCTGACCTCGTGCCACCGCCCCAGGAACGCATCCTTGTCGGCGCCGATGGGCTGGCTGATGTTGAAGTGGATGTTGCCGTCGCCGAGATGGCCGAACGGGAAGGGACGCGCGCCGGGCACGAGTTTTGTCACCGCCGCGCTCGCCTCGGCAATGAAGGCGGGCACCGACGCGACCGGGACGCTGACGTCGTGCTTGATCGAGCCGCCCTCCGGCTTCTGCGAGGCGGTGATGTGGTCGCGCAGGTGCCAGAACGCCTTGCGCTGCTCGAGGCTCTCGGCGATGACGGCGTCGTCGATCACGCCTTGCTCGATCGCCCTGCGACAGGATCGTCTCCATCGTTTCGCGCAGGCCGGAGTCCGACGAGGACGACGACAGCTCGATCAGCACATACCAGGGATGGCGCGCGCTCAAGGGATCGCGGCAGCCCGGGATGTGACGCACGCAGAACTCGATCGCCATCTCGCAGCATCATCTCGAAGCTGGTGACGCAGCCCGAGGCTTCGGCCTGCGCGATGCCGAGCAGCGCGAGCGCGGCGTCCGGCGACTTCAAGCCAACGAATGCCGTCTCGACTGCGCGCGGCTTCGGAAACAGTTTTAGCACCGCCGCCGTGATGATGCCGAGCGTGCCTTCGGCGCCGATGAAAAGATCGCGCAGGTCGTAGCCGGTGTTGTCCTTCTTGAGTTTCGACAGCCCGTTCAGCACGCGGCCGTCGGGCAGTACGACCTCGAGGCCCAAGCGCGAGATCGCGCGCCACGCCATAGGCCAGCGCCGCGGTGCCGCCGGCGTTGGTCGAGAGGTTGCCGCCGATGGTGCAGCTGCCTTCGGCGCCGAGCGACAGCGGGAACAGGCGGTCGACCTCGGCGGCCTTCTGCTGCGCGACCGCGAGCACGACGCCGGCTTCGCAGGTCATGGTGTTGGATTTTTCGTCGACCTCGCGGATCTTGTCGAGCCGGCGCAGCGAAACCACGACTTCGCCGTTCATGGCGGTCTGGCCGCCGACCAGACCGGTATTGCCGCCCTGCGGCACGATCGCGGTTTTGGTTTCGTTGGCGAGCTTTGCGATGGCCGAGACTTCGGCGGTTGAGCCGGGTCGGAGCACCAGCGGCGAGCGGCCGGGATAGAGATCGCGGTCCTCGATGAGATACGGCGCGATGTCGTTCGGATCGGTCAGCGCGTTGCGCTCGCCGACGATCTTTGCGAAGCGCGTCAACAGCTCCGGCGGCAACGGTCGCAAGATCGGCTCCATCTTGTTCATCTGCAAAATCCCTCAGGCAGCGGCGCGGCGCAGCCGGTCGTTGATGGCTTCGCCGAGACCCGTATCCGGAATCGGCATCACCGCGATGCGCGTCGCGCTCGGCGGCATCGAGCGCGCGCAAATGGCCGAACAGGTTTGCGGCGGCCTCGGTGAGATCGCCGCGTTCCGACAGGTTCAACGCCACAGTGGCGTTGTTCGCCCCTGCAATTGCGTTCGGTCCGAACGCCAGCAACGCTTCGCCGGGTTCGATGCGTGCCGCATTCAGCCGCACCGACGCGCGCGGTGCGTAGTGCGACGTGAGGAGCCCGGGCGCGAGCGGCTGGGACTCGTTCTGCTCCGCGGGCAAGTCGAGCGAGCTTGCGGCCGAGGGCGGCTTCGAGCGCTGCGCGCGGCACGCCGCCGGGCCGCAGCAGCATCGGCTCTTCGAAGCAACCGACGATGGTGGACTCCACGCCGACTTCGCTCGGCCCGCCATCGACGATGAGATCGATGCTGCCGGCAAGGTCGCTCCTGACATGGGCGGCGGTGGTCGGCGAGACATGGCCGGAGCGATTGGCCGACGGCGCGACCACCGGCTTGCCGAACGCCGCGACGAGCTGTCTTGCGAACGGGTGCGAGGGAACACGCACGGCAATGGTGTCAAGGCCGGCGGTCGCGAGGTCGCGCGACGTCGCACGCGGTTGTCTTCGGCAGCACCAGCGTCAGCGGGCCCGGCCAAAATGCTTTCGCGAGCTGTTCGGCGTCGGCGTTGAAGCGCGCAATCTTGCGGGCGGCGCTCAAGTCGGCAACGTGCGCAATCAGCGGATTGAACGATGGCCGGCCCTTGGCGAGATAGAGCCGCGCGATCGCTTGCGCGTTGGTGGCATCACAGCCGAGCCCGTAAACGGTTTCAGTCGGGAATGCGACAAGGCCGCCGCCCTCAAGGCAACGCGCGCAAACTTCAACTGCGCCGCGATCGTCGATGCTGATCTCGGTTGTGGTCAGAACACTCATTGGACCAAACTACTAGCGAAAATCACTCGGATCGATAGGTCCACCTTGCAGGCCAGCAGCCGAATATTGGTCCGCGCTTGCAGCGGGGAGACGGTCCCGCTATACAGCCCGCCTCTAGTCGGAGTGTGGCTCAGCCTGGTAGAGCACCTCGTTCGGGACGAGGGGGTCGCAGGTTCAAATCCTGCCACTCCGACCAATCATTTCAATGGGTTAGCGAGATCGGGGACTGGCTTCGGCGCTGCCAACGATTGGCGTTCCTTTTCGGTGCCCGCTATGGAAATCCTGTCATGCGGTGGTCTTGCCGGATGCGAGATAGGCGCCGTGCAGGATTTCGGGCCGCTTCTGCAACTCGTCCGCTTCACCTGCAAATGTGATGTCGCCGCGCTCCATGACATAGGCTCGCTTCGCAAGCTTCAGCGCCAGCGTCGTGAACTGCTCGATCAGCAGAATGCCGACACCGCGTTGCGCGATCATCGCGATGGTCTTGCCGATGCGCTGGACGATTGCCGGCGCGAGCCCGAACGACAGCTCATCGATCAACAGGTAGCGCGGCCGGCAAATCAGCGCCTGGGCCAGCACCACCATCTGCTTTTGTCCACCCGACAGATTCTGGCCGCTGACTTGCAGACGCTCCCTGAGCTCAGGAAAGACGTCGAGGGCCGCGTCAACCTCGCGTTCGGCTTCGGTGCGCGAATGCATCAAGCGCCGCGGCGCGCAAGTTGTCGAGCACCGAGATGTTGCTGAGAACGGGATGACCCTCGGGAACGATCGCGATGCCGTTGCGGCGCACCATGTCGGGCGATTTGCCAAGCATCTCGATGACCGTCGGCCGAGACGCTGCCCGATTTGGCCGGCAGCATGCCGCAGGCGGTCATCACGAGACTCGACTTGCCGGCGCCATTGGCGCCGAGCAGGGCCGTGATCTCGCCGGGAAACACATCGAGCGAAATCCCGTGAATGACCTCGCGCCCGCCGCGCTCGACCACCAGATCCTTCACCCGCAGCACGAGCCTCCGTCATTGACCTACGCAGTCCCCAGATAGGCGTGCCGTACGATGGGCGCGTCGAGCACCGTGCGCGTCGGACCAAAGGCCAGGAGCTTGCCGAAATCCAGCACCATGGTCTCGATGCAGAGCGACGCGATCAAGATCGGCGTCGTGATCGATCAGCACGAGCTGGGCGCCGAACCGGTCGGGAATCTCCCTGAGCAACGAACGCAACCTGTCGGTCTCCGAGTCGTTGAGGCCGGCCCCAGGTTCGTCGAGCAGGATCGCCTTGGGGCGGCCGACCAGCGTCTTGGCGATTTCGATCAGGCGGCGTTCGAACAGGTTGAGCTGGCGACCGAGTACATCCGCGCGGCCGGCCAATCCGATGAACGACAGGGCGGCTCTGATCTCGTTGCGCGCGTCGTGGCGGCTTGCGCAGATGTGATCGGCAATCGCCTGGACGTTTTCGTACGCCGTCAATTCGTCGACCACGAGTTCCTGCTGGAACGTCCGGCGCAGGCCGAGCGCCGTTCGCCGCGCCGGCGACAATCCGAGTCAGCGCGACGCCGTCAAGATAGGTGGTGCCTTTCACCGGCCTGACGAAACCCGACAGAACATTGAGCAGCGTGGTCTTGCCGGCACCGTTCGGTCCGATCAGCCCGCAAATCGGCGCCGTGAATTCACCCTCGAGCGCATCGAGCGGCCGCACGCCGCCGAACTGCACCGTGAGGGCTTCGATCCTGATCACGATGCCCGCCGTCTCTTGAATTTCTCGTAAAGTCGTTCCGCGAGCGCCGTCAACTGGCCGCCGAGCCCCTCGGGGGCCTGCGTCAACGCGTTCATCAGGGCCATGCCGAAAAACAACAGACCGACGTAACTGTTGACGTTGTAGTCGATCAGCAGCGCCGGGATGGATCGCGTGAGAAGGCCGCCGAGAAACGGGCCGAGCCACACGCCGGTTCCGCCGAGCAGCGTTCCGATGAAAATCGTGATCGAGTCGGTCGGCGCGAAGGCGCTGTCGTCGAGCTGGCCGAACAGTCCGGCCAGCAGCGCGCCGGCGACGCCGGCGAGAAAGCCCGACAGCGCGAAGGCCCAGGCTTTGTAGAAGACGATATGCACGCCGCTCGCCATCGCCATCTGCTCGTTCTTGCGAATCAGCGCCCAGGCGCGGCCTGGCTTTGAGCGCCGGTGCGCCTCGACCAGGAAGATGCCGAGCATCACCACAAACCCGACGAATATGAAGTAGGCCGTGTCGCTCGTCGCGAAAATCGGCCGCGCCATCATCACCCGGTCGTTGCCGCTCATTCCGACCTGGCCGAGAAACCCGGGGCCGCCCACCGGGAAACTCGTCACCGAAATCAACACCTGGAATGCTCCCGCCAGCATCAGTGTCACCAGCGCGAGATAGAGGCCGCGCATGCGCAGGGCCGGCAGGCCCCACAGCATGCCGATCACGCGACGCGCCGACTCCGCCGGCAAGTATCGTGACGACGAAGGGGGGATGAAACGAGTGATACACGCGCAGGGCGACCCAGCCGCCGGCACCGACCAGCGCCCACTGGCACAGCGAAACCAGACCAAGCTGGCCGTACAGCAGCGCGCAGCCCAGCAATGCGAGGACGATGCAGTAGGCCTGGGTGAAATTCGAGAGCCAAAAGCCGCCGGCAGTCAGCGCAATCAGCGCGGTCACCGCACTGACGACCACCACGATTGCGACGTTGCGCGGGGTGAACACGGCATCGCCGAGGCTTGTGCCGACGGCAACGGAAAATGCACCGCTCTTGCCAAGTTCGGTCATTCGCGCGCACCAACGCCCTGACCGGCGCCGACCACCGTCAGAAACAACAGGGCCGCGACGTAGGGACCCGCGCTGCGAAAATGCGAGATTTCGGGTACGCCGGTCAGTACCGCTTCGATCATTCCGGCAACCATTCCGCCGATGAATGCGCCGGGCAGCGAGGACAGCCGGCCGAGAATCGCCGAAGCAATGGCCGGGATGACCAGGAATGTCAGAAAGGGCGGATCGAGCCGATTGAGATTGGCGAGCAGGATTCCGGCAATCCCGGCGAACGCGCCGTTGACCAGCCAGGCGAAAGAATCGATGCGCGTGACCTGAATTCCGATCGTGGCGCTGATCTTGCGGTCACTGGCGAGAGCGCGCATCCCCAGCCCAATCCGCGTACGGCTCAGCAGCAAACCAACTCCGACTGCCATCGCGAGCGCAATCCCCAGCGCGACGAGACGGGTCGCCGAGATCCGCACGCCGAACAGCACGATGAAGTTATAGTCCGTGGGAAGGGGGATACGGCGAGCAATGCCGACACCGTAGTACCAGGCGAGCGCGCCGAGAATGAAGAGTGCCAGCCCGAGCGTCGCGACCGCCCGCACCACGCGATCCCGATGCGCCATGCGCGGAGCAACAATCCGCCCATAGGCATAGGCGAGTCCGGTTGAGACGCCGATGCCGAACAGCCATCCTATCGGAGCCGGGACACCGCCATTGTTGCTCAGATCCCATGCCAGGAACGCCGCCAGGGCGCCGAACGCGCCGAAGGCGAAATTGAGCGTGCCGGACGCGCGATACAGAATGACGAGGCCGACGCTCGCCAGAGCGTAAATCCCTCCAAGGCCGATTCCGGAAGCGACAAACGGAAGGAGGTTCATGCCTGGCCAATTCCACGTTGGACGGAGAACAGCTGAGCCTTAAGTGAGCGGGCCGGCGGCGCGCCGGCATTCCAAGGAATTTGATGCTGGCTCTGCCGGCCGAAGCGACGTGTCGCACCCCGGCCGGCAGCGAGACCTCAATTCAGGGAGAGCTTCTTTTCGACCTCCAGCACCGCATCCAATCCCGGATCGGGGCTTTCGACGCAACCCTCGACCTCTTTCCACTCGCCATTGGTGATGGTCACAATTCGCGTGGTGTGATTGGCGTTGTGGACCTGTGCATCCGGGCCGCCCCAGTACCATGGCTTGCAAAGAATGTCGGATTGGTAGGGCTTCATGTTCTGGATGGCCGCGGTGACGGTCTCGCGGTTGATCTTGGCGGGGTCACCGATCGACAACATGGCGTTGACCGCGATCCGCGCGGCGACGTAACCGAGCTGCGCGAAGCTATCGAGCAGGTCGTCCTTGCCGCCATAGGCCTTCTCGACCGCCCACCAATTCTGGTTGTCCGGGCCCATCGCTGTAGAGCGGCGCCGCCTCGATATTCACCCAGAATTTGTTGTCCCAATACTTGCCGTCGACCGCCTTGGGGAATCGCGTGGTGTAGTACGACGTCGGCGCCGTCCACTTCATCTTCGCATTGCCGTCCTGCTGCTCGACCGCGGACAGGATTTGAATGCCGACATCCTGCGTACCGTAGATTACGGCGGTGTCGGCACCTGGTCGCCATCAACTGCAGTACCAGCGAATTGTAGTCCGGCGTGACGGGGTCGGAGTAGATGCTCGTCACCTTGACTCCGAATTTCTTGCCCCATTGTTCGACGCCGCCGCACAAGTAATCGGTGCCGGGACGCTTGGCCACCGTGCAGACGACGCTCTTGGCGCCAAGCTTGCGGCGGGCATAGTCGGCCATGGCAATTCCGCTTTGCCGCGCTCCGGCATTGACGGCCGCGATGTTCTTCGACTCGAAACATTGCGGGGGAATGCCCTCTCCGATTTCGAGAACGTCGTGCTTGGCGTAGTAGGCGGCATTGGCGATGCATTCGATGAAGCTCGTGCTGCCGACCAGAGCATAGACGCCGATGTCTTCGACGAGCTTCTTTGCCGCCTGTGCCGCGACGTCGAGCTTGCTCTGATCATCTTCCTGGTAGTAGACGATCGGCCGGCCAAAGATGCCGCCATTGGCATTGACGCATTTGAAGTAGGCCTGCACCGCAAGGTCGGCTTCGTGGAAGCTGCCGACGCCGCTCGCCGTGGTCACCGTGCCGATCGGGATCGGCGTGCCGGTGGCCGCCTTGCCGGTGTTCATGCCGCAGTCCGGTGCCGCAAGGCTCGGCTCCGCTGTCATCAGCAGAACGGAGAACAGCGTGCCAATCAGCACGCAAAGGTAGCGTGTCATGACTTCCTCCCCGGGGCCCGATGTCGACCCGTCTATGGTCGCTTTTTTTTGGTGCGTCTGTCGCGCAGCGGTTGAGGTGAGCGTGCGCGTGTCTTGCCGCCTCGTCAAGATACGACGATGGCGAAAACGCATCCGCTTCCCGATGCGTCGCTTGCATGAGATCGCGAAAGATGCGCCTGATCGCGAACTCCGGAATGCGGGCGCAAATGACGTTGCCGTCGCGACTTCTGGTCACGGGCCGCGGGCTCGCCGAGCGGCTACATCAAATGCCGGCGTCCGCCGTTTCCGCGCGGAGCGCGTCCGCGATACTTAAGCGTATTGCATTCGTAAATTGATTGAAGACCTCGGTATCTCCGCGCAACATGTCCCTTAAACACCGAGGAATTTCGAGCTGGACCCCTTTCTTGCGTCGCCCGCGATTGCAAATGTTCGCCAGGCCTAGAGCGGGAAATTCGTGCCCCTCTGTCGCTGCCTGGAAACCCGCTCGTCCGAGGTACGAGGCAATCCCGTTGCAAAGCTCGTCATCGAGCCCTCCGATCCAAACACTTCTCGGTTCCTCTCGGTCCAGTCGTCCATGAAGTGCGATAACGATGTCGCTTTTTGCGATCAACTCGCAACCGATTGGTTCGTCGAAGCTGTGCGATGTGATGTGCAACTCATGATGTTGGCGGCCTGTACGCAAGCCTTCAAAACAATATGCGTTGTAATCATGGGCCGCGATCGCCATCGCAAGCGCTGAAGTTGGAGGTTCGATTTGTCCTCCATGTGGGGCAACAATCGTGGCTGGCGAATGTCGATCAAGGGAAACAATCCTGTAGTCGAGGCCTTCCCGCTCGGTCGCCATAAGGTCGGCGTAACTGCTGTATCGGTCGATTGCCATCGAAAAACCTGGTCGCTATTTGATCCGAAGAGGCTGACGTCTCCGAAGCTCGGCCCTCGACTTCATTTTACTGGACCGAAGAAGAGATGTCGCCTTTTGGCACCAGGCCGTGTCGGCAGTCGATCCGGGCGTCGCGCGACGGTTTGGCCCGTAGCCTTGGCGTGATAGATTGCGGCAACTGTTCATCGTGGGGTCACGA
>CAWCKS010000002.1:0-458257 GCA_963796195.1 uncultured Alphaproteobacteria bacterium
GCGGCTGCCGACCGCATGTGCGGACAGCGGCCGCGCCAGGCCGCGGGTCGGCTCACGCCGGCGCATCAGGAACGACGCCTCACTCGGGGGGGACAACGTGACAGAAGACCGGTTTCCCGTGGACCTGGCAGGCCAGGCCGCGGCACCGCTGGGCAAGACCAGGGCGGCTTGCGGAGCCGGGCCTGCGGGCGCGGTGATCATGGTCGTCGGCCGGGACGCCGGCGCGCGGCAGGACCTGTACCGGGAGCTGTCCAGGCGCTACGGCGCGGACTACCGCATTGTCGTCTGTGGTGAGCCCGGCCGAGCTTGAACGCCGGGCCAGGGACCTGCTGGCGGGCGGCATCCCGATCGCGCTGGTGATCGGCGGGGTGGGTGCGGCCGATCCGCATGACATCGACGTGTTTGCCGCGATCCGCGCCGTAGACCGCACGGTGCCGCGGGTGGCGGCGGTTCACTGGGGTGCGTGGGAGACCGCGCGGCCGATCTTCGACGCGATCACGACGGGCAAGGCCGACCACTGGGTGACCCGTCCGGTGCAGAGCCCGGACGAGGAATTCCACCGGTCGGTCACCCAGTTCCTGAGCGAGTGGAGCCACGCCCGCGGAGGCGGCTTCGAGGCCGTCCGGGTGATCGGCGAATATTGGTCCGCGCGGTCGCAGGAATTGCGGGACACGTTTTCCAGGAACGCGATCCCTGCCGGTTTTTATGACGCCGGTACCGAGCGCGGCCGCCAGATGCTCCGCGAGCTCGGCCTGGAATCACCGCAGCTTCCCGTTGTCGTGGTCCGCTTTGGCCCGCGGCAGTCCACCCTGGTCGATCCGTCAAACCTGGCGATCGCCGCGGCCTTCGGCCTGATCACGCCGGTCGGTGCCGGGGAGGTCTTCGATGTCGCGGTGGTCGGAGCGGGCCCGGCGGGGCTGGCTGCCGCGGTCTATGCCTCCTCCGAGGGCCTGCGGACCGTGGTCGTGGAACGGGAAGCCATCGGGGGCCAGGCCGGAACAAGCTCGATGATCCGCAACTACCCTGGGTTCGCTCAGGGCATCAGCGGAGCCAGGCTGGCGTTCGAGGCTTACCAGCAGGCCTGGTTCTTCGGTACCAGGTTCGTGTTCATGCGGCAGCCTGACAGCCTGGCGCGCGAGAATGGCCACTACCTGCTCAGACTGTCCGACGGCGGCACGCTCACCGCGCGGACCGTCATCATCGCTACCGGCGCTACCTACCGGCGGCTCGGTGTACCGGGGCTGGAGGACCTGCGGGGCCGCGGGGTCTTCTACGGTGCCGGGGTCAGCGAGGCACCGGCAATGGGCGGGCGGAAGGTCTTCATCGCCGGCGGCGGCAACTCGGCCGGGCAGGCCGCGATGCACCTGGCCAAGTGGGCCGAGCAGGTCACGGTCCTGGTACGTGCCGAGTCCCTGGCCGACAGCATGTCCGACTACCTCATCCGTGAGATAGCGGCCGAACCAAATGTTGATGTCCGGTACAGCATCGAGGTCGTCGGCGGCGGCGGCGCCGGTCATCTCGAATCGCTGGTGCTGGAGGACGGCCAGACCCGGACCCGGCGGAGTGTCGCAGCTGACGCCTTGTTCGTCCTCATCGGCTCCGAGCCGCAGACCGAATGGGCCGGCGAGGGCCTCGCACGTGACCAGCGGGGTTTCATCCTCACCGGGCCGGACGTGCTGGGCGACCCGGGCGCCCGCTGGCACGCCGACCGCCCGCCACTGCCCCATGAGACGAGCTTGCCCGGGGTGTTCGCCGCTGGTGACGTGCGCCAGGGATCGGTCAAACGGGTCGCTTCCGCAGTGGGAGACGGCGCAATCACCGTCCCGCTCGTGCACCGCTACCTGCAAGGCATCGTGGCGGCGGAGGCGGTGGCGGGGTCATGAGCTCAGGGTGGGTCGAACAGGTGCAGGCGGTGCGCGGTGGCAGCGGCCTCGCCGCGTGAGGCGACGCCGAGCTTGCCGAGGATGTTCGACACGTGCACGCTGGCGGTCTTGGGCGAGATGAACAGCTCGGCCGCGATCTCGCGGTTGCCAAGTCCGGCCGCCACCAGCCGCAGCACCTCCAGCTCCCGTCCGGTCAGCCCGAACGGCGCGGCCGGTCCGTCCGGGCCGGCCCCGGCGATCTCCACGTGTGCCCGCCGCGCCAGCTGGCTGATCTGCGCCAGCAGCGGGCGGGCCCGGAGCTGGCCGGCGAGGTCCGCCGCCTGCTGCAGCCGGGAGGCCGCAGCGTCCCGGTCTCCGGCCGCCGCGGCGGCGGCCGCGGCGCGCAGCAGCGCGCAGGCCAGCGGGTACGGCTGCCCGAGCGATTCCCAGGCCGCGGCGGCGGCGTCCCAGGCGGCCCGGTCCGGGCAGCCGGCGGCGCGGGAGGCCTCGGCGGCGAACACCGCGGCGTGAGCCCGCTCGACCGGGCCCGGGCGCGGGATGCCCGCCGCCGCCCGCTCCAGCGCGTGCCGCAGGCCCGCCAGGTCCCGGGCTTCCGGCGGCAGCCTGACCGACCCCGCATCGGCGCAGGCCCGCATCCCCGTGGCCAGCAGCTGCCACAGGTAATGCGGCTCGGCGTCCGGGCGCTGTACGGAGGCCGTGCGTACGGCGGCCAGCGCCCCGACGAGGTCGCCCTGGGCCAGCCGGACCTCTGTCACCAGCCAGGCGATCAGCAGCGCCAGCTGCGAGGCGGCCTGTGCGCCGCCCTGTGCGTCGGCGGGGGGCATACGCAGCTGCCGGATTATGTGCGCTGCCGTGTCATATTCGCCGCGGGCGACGGCGATCCAGCCGCGCAGCAGCAGCAGGTAGGCGCGCCCTTCCGGCGCTGGATCCAGGCCCAGGGCTTCCGCTATGACTTCCAGCGCCTCGTCCCAGCGTCCCGCCGATGTCAGCGACGCGGCCAAATTGAGTCCGATCGGCGTCGCCGCAAAGCGCGCGAGGCCAAGCTTCCTGGCCCGGGCCAGGCCCTCCCGGCCGGCCTGGATCGCGCGCTCGTGGTCGCCGCGGCCTTCGAGCACATGGGCAATTCCGGCGCAAGCGCGCATCTCAAGCTGGACCGAGCCGATGCGCCTGGCGGTCTCGCGCGCCCCAAGCAGCGCCGCGATGACGTCGTGGCCCTCCCGGGCCCCGATCTGGGCGAGCGCCATCAGCGCTTCAGCCTGGTACTCCTGGTCGCCGAGCCGCTGGGCCAGGCCGGTCAGCTCTTCGGCGCCCCGTTTCGCTTCCTCGTCGCGACCCCGGAGCCCACAAGGCCCGGCTGAGCTGGGCCAGGATCTCGGCGCGCACCCGGTCCGGGCTGCGGGCCAGTCGTAGCGCCGCCTGCAGGTCTTCGACCTGCCCGGGCAGCAACGCCTGCTGGCGGAGCACGGCGCGGCGCAGCAGCAGCGACGCGCGCCGACCGGGGTCGCCTGCCTCGCCGACCTCGCCAAGGGCCGCCTCCACCAGCGCCAGGCCCCGATCCGGCTCGCCGGCCCAGCGGGCGGCGTCGGCGGCGAGTCAGTCACGCCAACGCGGTCGGTCCCGGTGTCTTCCGCGGCGGCGGGTACCCGGTCCCAGAGGTCCAGCACCTGCTCCAGCATCTGCAGCTGCTCGGCGACGGCGAAGCGGTCCCGAGTTGCATTCCGTCAGATCTCGGCGTCGGAACATCAGCCGAGCTCGAGGAAGAACGGCGGCTGCTCTACGTCGCGATGACCCGCGCCAGGGACGACTTGCACCTGATCGTGCCCCAGCGCTTCTTTGTTCACGGCCAGAAGGCGCAGGGTGATCGACACGTCTATGCCGCTCGCACCCGGTTCATCCCCGAATCTCTCGTCCGCCTGTTCGAGCGATCGAGCTGGCCCATCGCGTCAGCCGATCCGGCCGCCCGGAACGCGAGCCGGGGGCCGCGCATTGACATTCGCGCGCGCATGCGCGGTATGTGGCGCTGATCAGGCATTCACGGGATGGGACGGTTCTGGTTGACAGCTTGTCGTCACCGGGCTTGACCCGGTGACCTCGATCGGGTGTGCACTGCCTCTCTAAGCGAGATGGCCGGGTCAAGCCCGGCCATGACAACGAGCGGCAGATAAATGACGTCTGAACGTCCCCGGGCCGTAGCTACCGCAACGCCACCAACCGCAGAAAAGCGTCCCCGCACGTTTTCTGTTCACGGGGTATCGCTGACCGACGACTATGCCTGGCTGAAGGACGAGAACTGGCAGCAGGTGCTGCGCGACCCATCCGTGCTCAGCGCCGATATCCGGCGCTACCTCGAAGCCGAAAATACCTATAGCGAGACTGTGCTCGCCGGCACGCAAGGCCTGCAAAAGCAGCTTGTCGCTGAGATGAGAGCGCGCATCAAGGAAGATGATTCGACCGTGCCTAGTCCGGACGGGCCGTTTGAGTACCTGACAAGGTATCGCGAAGGCGGGCAGCACGAGTTGATCGGACGACAACCGCGCGGTGGCGCTGAAGCGCACATCATCCTTGATGGTGATGCGTTGGCCGCGAATTCGAAATACTTCAGGTTTGGCGGCGCCGAGCATTCGCCGGATCACAGGCTTCAAGCCTGGAGTGCCGATCTGCGCGGCTCAGAATATTTTTCGATCCACGTTCGCTCGTGGGCCGACAGTCAGGATGCCGTCGATCTGATCGAGCAGACCGATGGTTCGGCGGTCTGGGCCGCCGACTTAAGCGCGTTCTACTACGTCGGGCTCGACGAAAATCACCGGCCGCTGCAGGTCTTTCGCCACCAGCTCGGCACGTCACAAGCCGACGACGTATTGGTCTATCAAGAGCACGACGTCGGCTGGTTCACTCACATTCACAGAAGCGCCAGTGGCCGGTTTTGCGTCATCGCCGGCGGTGATCACGAAACCTCCGAGTGCCGGTTGATCGACCTCGTCGATCCGAACGCCAAAGCCACGCCTGGTCGCATCCCGCGAGACCGGCATCCGCTATTCGGTCGAGGACCGCGGCGAAGAACTGTTCATCCTGACGAACGCGGATTCTGCCATCGACTACAAGATTGCCGTTGCACCTTTGCAAGCGCCCGCGCGCGCCAATTGGCGCGACCTCGTTCCCTATCGTGACGGCATCTACATCATCAACCTCAGTCTGTTTCAGAACTATCTGGTCCGAATGGAGCGATCGAATGCCCTGCCGTCGATTGTCATTCGCGATCTGAGGGATGGCGCCGAACATGCCATCGCATTCGATGAGGCCGCGTATTCGCTTGGCACGATCGACGGCTATGAGTTCGACACGACGACGCTGCGGTTCTCTTACTCGTCGATGACGACGCCGACTGAGATCCACGATTACGATATGGCGAGCCGGGAGCGAAAGCTGCGCAAGCGGCAGGAGATCCCGTCCGGCCACGATCCCGCGCGCTACGTGACGTCGCGGATATCCGCGATAGCGAAGGATGGCGCAGAGGTGCCAGATCTCGCTGCTCTACCTGAAGGATCTTCCGCGTGATGGAAACGCGCCGCTACTGCTGTACGGTTACGGCGCCTACGGGATTTCGATGCCCGCGGCCTTCTCGGCGAATCGGTTGTCGCTGGTCGACCGCGGATTCGTCTACGCCATCGCGCACGTGAGGGGCGGCGCTGACAAGGGCTGGGGCTGGTATCTCGCCGGAAAGCGCGAGCACAAGATCAAACACGTTCGAGGATTTCGCGGCGGCCGCACAAAAACTCTGATCGACGCGCGCTATACCAGCGCGGGACGCATCGTCGCGCATGGTGGCAGCGCCGGCGGCATGTTGATGGGCGCGGCCGCAAACCGGGCCGGAGAGCTGTTTGCAGGGATCGTTGCCGAAGTGCCTTTCGTCGATGTGCTGAACACGATGCTGGACGACACGCTGCCGCTGACGCCGCCGGAGTGGCCGGAATGGGGAAACCCGATCACCGATGAAGTGGCGTTCCGCAACATCCTGTCGTATTCGCCCTACGAGAACGTGGAGGCCAAGCACTATCCCGCAATCCTTGCGATGGCGGGGCTCACCGATCCGAGGGTGACCTATTGGGAGCCGGCGAAATGGATCGCGCGGCTGCGCGCGACCATGACATCAGGCGGGCCGGTGCTGCTGCGAACCAACATGGGCGCCGGCCACGGCGGATCGTCAGGCCGATTCAGTCGACTGGACGAGGTCGCGATCGCATATGCGTTTGCGCTTTGGGCTGCCGGTCTCGCCGACTGACTGAAATTAGATCGCTTCCGTCCCGCACCAGTCTGCGATAAAGCCGGCAATGACCTTCGTCACCCGTCGGACGCTGTCGAGCTCGACACCTTCATCGAAGGCATGGCTTCCCGAGCCGGTTGCGCCATACGAGAGGCTCGGGATGTCGTAGTAGCGGCCATAGAAGCGGCAGTCCGTCACGGCGGGCAGGATCAATTCCTCGGCCTCGCTGCCGGCGATGCGCTTGTGGGACGCGCGCACCGCGGCCTCGAACGCGCTGCCCGGCTCAAGCACATAGGGGTCGGCCTGAAAGCCGTTCCAGACAATCTCCGGCGCGTTGTCGGCGAGAAACGGATCCTGGCGCGCAGCGGCCATCACCACGCCGGTGAGTTCCTCGCGGAACGCAGCGAGCGACATGCCCGGCAGCACGCCGATACGGCAGTCGACCTCGCACCATGCCGGGGTCGAGCTCGCCCAGTCGCCGCCGGCAATCTTGCCCGGGTTGAACTTGATCGGATTGGGGATACGGCTGAACCACGGATCCTGCTTTACCCGGTCGTTGAGCTCGCGAGTGTGGCCGCGCAGCGCCTCGATCAAGCCGAACGCGGACAGAATGGCGTTGGTGCCGCGCTCACTCTCGCCGACATGGGCAGGCCGGCCGGAAATGCGCAGGCGAAACCACATGACGCCGATGGTGGCGCGCAAAATCCGGCCAGCGGTCGGCTCCGGAATCAGACAGGCGTCGGCGCGGTAACCGCGCGCCAGCGTGGAGAGCGCGCCGTTACCTGTGCTCTCCTCTTCCGTTACCGTCTCCACATAGACATCGGCCGCCGGCCGCACGCCGAGGCTGCGTAGCGCGTCGAGCGCAAACACCATCGCGCAAACGCCGGACTTCATGTCATTGGCGCCGCGCCCCATCATGCGGCCGTCCTTGACCGTCGCGGCGAAAGGCGGCTCGGCCCAGCTCGCAATCGGCCCGGTCGGCACGACATCGACATGGCCCTGCAGGATCAGGCTCTTGCCCTTCGGCGCGCGCGGCCTGAGACTCGCAACGACCTGGACGGCGCGCGAATAGTCGGTGTCCATGACCGGCGAGAAGCCTGCGAGATGGCTCATCGCCACATCGGCAAGCGTGTAGCGATCGACCGCCCAGCTGCGCGCGGCGAACTCGCGCGCGATCCAGTCCTGGCAGGGCGCTTCCTCGCCACGTAGACTCGGAAAGCGCACCAGCGTGGCAAGCCAGTCAACCTGGCGCGCAAAGTTGTCGTCGACGGCGGCGTCCAGACGCGTGTGGAGATCGCTGGCTGATGTCATTGGTCGTTTCCCACCTTGAACTCGCCCCTTGCTGCCGCAGGCATTCGTTCCGCAAGTCGCGCGGCCTCGCTGAGCATTCCTTCAATCAAATCGCGAACCGAGACGATGTCGTGGATCATGCCGGCAATCTGCCCGGCTGCCGACTGGCGCCGGTCGCCTTTGCTCTCCTCGTAGCGCGAGCCGCGAACGATACGCTTGAGTTCGGTGATTTCCGCATCGTCAGCGCCACGCGCGAGCGCCTCTTCGTAAGCGACGATCTCGGGCGTCTTGACGCAGCGGACCGTCGCTCCGGTCATTGCCCGGGTGACGATGGTATCGGTCTCACGCATCGAGAGGAGCTGGGCGCGTCCCCACTCGTTGAGATCGGATTCCGTCGTCGCCATGAAGCGGGTGCCCATCTGAATGCCCACAGCGCCGAGCGCGAACGCGGCGAGAAAACCGCGTGCGTCTCCGATCCCGCCGGCCGCAAGTACCGGGATTTTCACGGCATCGACGACCTGCGGCACGAGCGGCAACGTCGAGACGGTGCCGACGTGGCCGCCGGCCTCCGATCCGGACGCGACGACGGCATCGACGCCCTCGGCCTCCATGCGCCGTGCGTGCTCAACCGTCGGCACAACGGAAACGACCTTGATGCCTGCGGCCTTCAGCTGACGCACCACGTCCTGGCCCGGATCGGCGCGTCCTGTGGTGACGATCGGTACACCCAATTCGATGCAGGTCGCCGCACACCGTTCGGTGATGCCGCGGCCGAGCGGCATGATGTTGACGCCGAACGGCCTCGCTGTCAGTGCGCGCACCGCGGCGATATCGGCCCGGAGCTTCTGGTCGGTGCCGCCGAATGTCGGCAGCACGCCAAGGCCGCCGGCCTCGCTCACGGCTGCGACCAACGCGACACCGCCGCCACCCTGCATGGCGCCTTGCAGGATCGGATAGCGAATGTTCAGGAGATCGCAAATGACGGTGTGAAACATGGCCCGGCAATCTTCTTGCTACTACTTTGCCTTCGTGCCGGTGATGCGGCTGAGCGCGCCGGCGATGAACTCGTGAACGCCAACATCTTTGAAGCCAGCGTCACGGAAGTAGCCGATCACGTCAGCCTCGGAGTGAGCGAGGCCAAGCGAATCGACGACGGCCTGCCCAAGGCCCCAGTAGGCCGGTCCCCACGGCCCGGTGCGTTCATTGTTGGTGGTCTCGCCGATCAGATGCATCTCGCCGCCCGGCAACAGTGCATCGTGAGCCTTCTTGATCACGGCAGCAATCATCTCGCGACCGTACATCGGCAGGTTGGACGCCATGATCGCGACATCGCAGTCGGCGGGAAACGGATCGCGCGTAAAATTGCACGGCTGGGCTTCGACGCGGTCGCTCACGCCATTCTCCGCGATAAAGTTGCGCGTAACCTCGCAAACGACAGGCAAATCCAGCACGACGGCGCGGATGGCAGGGTGAGCCTTGGCCGCAGCGATGCAATAGGCGCCGGAGCCGCCGCCGATATCCATAATGCGCTTGCGTTTCGTCAGATCGACCTGACGCACGAAGCGGCGTCCCGCCCCCATGCCGATCGAGTACGTCGCATTGTGGTAGCGCCGGGCGTCCGCCACCGTGAAGGTCTCGATCGAGCCCATCACCTTCAGCGCCTTGACGCGAAGATGTTCGCTCAAGCGTCCCCACTCATTCCATTGCGGCTTGGTGAAGGTGATCCACGGCCCCATGTAGCCGGGCTCGCCTTCGACCAGGAAGCGCTCGACGTCAGGCGCATTGCTGTGACGACCTCCGGATTTCTCCAGCAGGCCGGCGGCGCACAGCATCACCATCAGCCGTTCGGCGTTGGTCGGTTGGATGTCGACGGCTCTGGCGACCTCTTCGTAGGTCCCCGCGCCCTTGCTGATCGCCGTGAACACGCCGATCTCGACCGCCGCCATCAACGCGGCCGACTGGCCATAGGACTGGGCGATGTTTTGCAGGCGGACGGTGGTGATCGGGGCCTCGCTCGGCTTCGACATGGTGCGGCCTTTTGCAAGTTGCGCTTTCGAATTTTGCCGGTTGCTCTAGTCGAGCTTGAAGCGCTGGCGCCGGACGAACGCGCCAAAGTCCTGGCGCTCCGGCGTCGAGACTTGACGCGCCTTGTCTTCCGACCAGCCGTAGAGTTGTGGCTTGCCGAACCGTTCGACTTCGCGCCATTCGCTTTCCGGAATGCTGAAACGCGCGTTGCGGCGGCGATCGTAGCCGTCGATCTCTGTGGCAAAATTCGTATCGTCGTAGCGGTCGACATGCACTGTCAGCGCCATCGGCAGACGCATTGACACAAAGCCCTCGCGGGACGGCCAGCCTAGACAAAGTCCAGCGACTGGAAACACCCAGTCGGGCAACGCCAGCAATTCGCCAATACGCGCCGCATGATTGCGGATCACGCTGATCGGACAGGCGCCAAGGCCAACCGCACTTGCCGCGCGAATGAGGTTTTGCAACACCAGGGCGGCATCGGTCGTTGCATTGAAGAAGGCATCGAGGTGGTCGTTCGCAAACGGAATGTTGCGCAGCTCGCAGACGCGCCGGATACGGCGCGAGTCGCCGCACACCACCAGAAATCGCGGCGCCTGCGCGACCCACGGCATCGCCGGCAGCAACGCTGCGATCGCCTGACGAGTTGCGGGGTTCTCGATGCGAATGACCGCGACCTGTTGCAGATCCGATTTGGCGGGCGCCGACAGGCCAGCGGCCAGCACCTGCTGCAGCAGATCTTCGGAGATCGGCTGTTCGGTGTAGCGCCGATGGGTGCGGTGACTGAGGATCGACGCAAGTTCGCCCTCGGCGGGAGCATCACGCCCTGCCTCACTCCGAATACCGAACCGCTGCTCGATCAAGTCCGCAATCGTCTTCGCCATCTTCACCTCCGGCTCTGATGACGAACTATGCGCCGCTATATACGTATTCAGCAAGCTCAAGCGGGCTTGCGCGTCGGAAGAAAGCCGCCGAGGAAGGCGGTCAGATTGTCGGCCAGCTTTTCGACGATATAGCCCCCCTCTTGCACCAGGAGCGTCGGCACGCCGACCGCACCAATGCGCGCGCCGATGTCGCGAAATCCCTCCGCGGTGACCGCAAGATTCGCGGTCGGATCGCCGAGGTGGGCATCGAAGCCCAGCGAAATGATCAGCACTGACGCGCCGAAGCGTCTGATAGCTGAGAGCCCTGTGTCGATCGCTGCAACGAAGCCGTCGTTGCCAGTCCCAGCCGGCAGCGGAAGATTGAGGTTGTAGCCAAGTCCGCGGCCGGCTCCGGTCTCGTCGGGATAGCCCGCATACCAGGGGTAAAGCTCTCGCGGATCGCCGTGGACGGAGCAAAAGAAGACGTCGTCGCGCTCGTACAGGATCGCCTGGGTGCCGTTGCCATGGTGCACGTCGACATCGAGGATCGCGGGTTTTGCGCCGCCCGCTACCAGCGCCTGAGCCGCGATCGCGGCGTTGTTCAGGTAACAGAAGCCGCCGGCGAGATCGCCATAGGCATGGTGTCCGGAGGGCCGGCACAACGCGTACGCTTCACGTGCTCCGGCAAGAATTCGCTTCGCGCCTTCGACTGCCACATGCGCCGACGATTTCGACGCCTGCCAGGTGCCCGCCAGCACCGGCACGCCGACACCGGAGAGATAATAGCCAGCGAGCCCGACAATGTGGTCGGGCCGCCGCTGCAAATGACGGACCGCATACGCGCCCGGTCGAACCGCCGGCCCAGCCATCGCCGTCGATTGCCAGCGCGCAAACGAGGTCTCGAGAAACTCCAGATAGCCGCGATCGTGGATCGCGGCTATCGGCGCGAGACCATGGTCGGGTGCCGGCTCGGTCGGCAGCCCGAGCTTGTTCACGGCACCGAGCAGTTGCTCTGCTCTCGCCGCGCGATCATAGAATGGGCGTCCATCGGGCAGCGGCGCCATCGACGCGGGGTCATGCAAGGCGTGGTCACTGGTGGTGATGACGATCATGGAGGGCACTCGCGGTACAAGCCGGCCTGAACGGTAATCGATGAAGCTTGCCCGTCACCACCCATCCACGCAAGGCCGCCGCTTGCCTTCACGCACCGGCGTCGGCGGCAGCGACCGCAGGCCTGCCACGATCCAGCGGCGCGTCTCTGCCGGATCGATCACCTCATCGACATTGAACAGGCTGCCGGCGTTCAGCGCCTTGCCCTTCTCGTAGAGGTCCGCGACCATGCGTTCGTAAGTTGCCAGACGTTCGACCGGATCCTCGATCGCCGCAAGTTCGCGCCGGCGGCCGAGCTTGACCTGCCCTTCCAGGCCCATGCCGCCAAATTCGCCAGTCGGCCACGCCACGCCGAACATGCCGACCCGCATGGAGCCGCCAGTCATGGCGAGCTTGCCGAGCCCATAGGACTTGCGCGTCATCACAAAGAACACCGGGATCTCGAGATTGGCGCCGACCAGATAGGTGCGGCAGCAATGGCGGACCAGCGCGGTCTTCTCCGCTTCGGGGCCGACCATGTTGCCGGGGTTGTCATTGAGCGACAGCAGCGGCACGTCATGGGCGTCGCACAGTTGCATGAAACGTGCGGCCTTGTCGGCGGCGCTGCTGTCGATCGCGCCGCCAAGATGCATCGGATTGTTGGCGATGACGCCGATCGGACGGCCCTCGATGCGGATGAACGCGGTGATCATGCCGTGGCCGAAGCCGCGGCGGATTTCGAGCACGGAGTCATCATCGGCAAGGGTCTCGATGACCTGCCGCATGTCGTAGCCGCGCAGCCGATTTTCCGGGACGACGTGGCGCAGCTTCCGCTGATCGGGACACGACCAGCTGTCCGTGCGCCCCTGGAAATAGGACAGATATTTCCGCGCGACCTTCACCGCTTCGGCTTCGTCCTTGACCAGCACATCGACCACGCCATTCGGCACCTGCACCGACATCGGACCGACTTCCTCGGGCCGATAGACGCCGAGGCCGCCGCCTTCGATCATCGCCGGACCGGCCATGCCGATGGTCGTGCCTTCGGTCGCGATGATGACATCGCAGCAGCCGAGCAGCACGGCGTTGCCGGCAAAGCAGCGGCCCGATGCGATTCCGACCAGCGGCACAAGGCCGGAGAGGCGCGGCAACCGATAAAAGGTGTCGCTGAACGACACGATGTTGTCGCTGTCGCTGCCGCGACCGCCGCCGCCCTCGCAGAAGATCACAACCGGTAGCCGCCAGCGCTCGGCGAGCTCGAACATGCGGTCCTGCTTGTGATGGCCCATCTGGCCCTGGGTGCCGGCCATCACCGTGTAGTCGTAGGACACAACGATGGAGCGGCTCTTCTCTTCCGGGAAGCGGTCGCCGTTGATTTGCGCGAGGCCCATGATGAGCCCGTCGGCGGGAGATTCGTCGATCAGCTGCTCCATCGGCACGCTGCGCCGGCGCGCCGACAGCACGAGCGAGCCATACTCGACAAAGGTGCCGGCGATCGCAAACGTCCTCGATGTTTTCGCGCGCCGTGCGTTGTCCCGTCGCGCGCCGCCGTGCCACCGCTTTCGGCCTGTTCTCATCGAGACCGCGCGCGCGGCGATCCAGCACTTCCTTCAGATCGGGGCGGATGTGGTCGGGATCGATCGTTTGCTCCTGGCGCGCGCCGCCACCGAGGTCGGCCTGTTCTTCGATGAACACCAGCGGATGGTTCTCGAACACGGTGTCGCCGGGGGCGACGGTAAACGCGCGCACGATGCCGCGGTTCTGGCGCTGACGGCGTGCTGCATCTTCATCGCTTCGAGCACGAGTACTTCCTGACCGGCGAGCACGGTCGCGCCCTCTTCCACCGTCAGCGAGACGATGGTGCCCTGCATCGGCGCACGCAGCGGCACAGTGCCGGCCGGGCCCGATGCTTCTTCCACGGCGTCAGCTTCTTGCTGGGCGGGCGCACCGGCTCCTGCCATAGTTGACAACGCCCAGCGGATCGGTGGTCTCGAGCTTTGCGCCGGCTCGGCGATTGGCCACCGTCGCCTGAGGCTCGAAATAGCGCGCGGCGTCCGGCTGGGCGGCAACAAGCTCCGCCGCGTGTTCGTCGATGAAGCGCGTCTGTCCCTCGCCGGCCAGCACGCGCGGGTCACGCAGCAGCGCCCGGAGGAACGGAATATTGGTCGGCACGCCGGCAATGCGGAATTCGGACAGCGCGCGCTCGGCCTTGGCAGCGGCGTCTGCGAACTTCGCGTGTTCACATGCGTGATGACTTTTGCCAGCAGCGAGTCGAAGCGCGGATTGGTGCGGTAGCCGGAATAGCCGTAGCCATCGACCCGCACGCCGCGGACCGCACGGCGGCTCATAGACGCTGATCACGCCGCCCGAGCCGCGCACCGAACCGTCCGGTTGCATCGTCTCGAGATTGACGCGCGCCTGGATCGCGATGCCGCGCGGCGCGGGAATGTCCTGCTGCCGCAGCTTCAGCTCGCCGAGCGTTGCGCCGGACGCGATCTCGAGCTGGGCTTTGACCAGATCGAGCCCTGTGACTTCCTCGGTGACGGTGTGCTCGACCTGCAGGCGCGCATTGGCCTCGATGAAGGCGATTGGCGCGTCATCCGATGCATCGGTCGATCGACCAGGAACTCGAAGGTGCCGGGCCCCAGATATCTGGACGCTGCGGCGAGGCGCAGCGGCGGCGTTCGAGCAGCCGCTGCCTGACCGCAGGCCGCAGGAACGGCGCCGGCGCAATCTCGAAATCTTCTGACGCTCGCGCTGAATGCTGCAATCGCGCTCCCAGAGATGGGTGACCGCACCAGTGCCGTCGCCGATGATCTGGACCTCGATGTGTCGGGGGCGAGGAAACAGCCGCTCGACATAGACATCGCCATTGCCGAACGATTGCAGTGCTTCGGAGCGGCAGCGCTCCATCGTCGTCGCAAGCTGGTCGGGATCGGCCACGACCCGCATGCCGCGGCCGCCGCCGCCGGCGAGCGCCTTCACCATGATCGCCGCATGCGGCCCGAGCAGCGTCATGAACGCACGCGCCTGCTCGAGCGTGGTCGGGCCCGATGTTCCCGGCGTGACCGGCACTTCGTGCTCTTCTGCGAAGCGCCGCGCCTGGGCCTTGTCGCCGAACAGGACCAGGGTCTCGGGACGCGGCCCAACGAAGGTCAATCCAGCTTCGCCGCATACCGAAGCAAAAGCGGTGTTCTCGCTCAGGAAGCCGTACCCGGGATGAACAGCATCGCAGCCCGCCTCGCGCGCTGCGGCGACGATCGCGGCCCCATCAAGATAGGCGGCGGCACCGGCGCCCGCGATCTCGACGGCACTGTCCGCCATCCGCGTGTGCAGCGACTGCGCATCGTCGGGCGAATAGATCGCGACGGTGCCAATCCCCATTTCGGACGCGGCGCGCGCAACGCGGATCGCGATCTCGCCGCGATTGGCGATGAGGAGTTTTGTGATTGCTTTTTTCATGAGGCCAAGACTTCTCAAACTACAATTAAAGCCTAAGACAGGCCGCCAACCGTCCATCGAACATCTTCAGTTGCGGCACGGTCGTTCGGCACTCTTCCACTGCAATGGGACAGCGCGGGTGAAATCTGCAGCCTGGCGGCGGATTTGCCGGATCGCCGATCTCGCCGCGAGGGGAGGTATCAGTCCGTTTCGGGCCGAGCGAGGGCACTGCTGCGATAAGAGCCTTTGTATAGGGATGCGCGGGCCGCGCGATGACGCGCACCGCCTCGCCGTGCTCAACGATGCGGCCGAGATAGAGCACCGCGATCTCGTCGGCGATCTGCGCGACGGCGCCCATGTCGTGGGACACGAACAAGTAAGTCAGCCCCTCTTCGCGGCGCAGCTGATCGAGCAGCAACAGAATTTCATTGCGGACGCTGACATCAAGCGCCGACACCGGCTCATCGAGCACGATCATCTTCGGCTCAGACGCCAGCGCGCGTGCAATGGTGACACGCTGGCGCTGCCCGCCGGACAATTGCGATGGCCGGCGCTCGGCGAGATCTCCGCTCAGGCCGACCCGTGCCAACAGCGCGATGGCACGCTCCTTCAGCTCGGCCGGCTTGTCCGGCACGCGTGCGATCCGGGGCTCGATCACACTGCGCCAGACCGGCCAGCGCGGGTCCAGCGCCGACGTGGAGTTCCTGAAAGACGATCTGGATGCCGGCCGTTCCGGCCGCAGCCGCCGGATTGGCTGCGTTCGACAGCGCTGAGCCCGCGAACGCAATCGATCCGCTGGTCACCGGCCCAAGGCCGCAGATCGCGCGCGCGATCGTCGACTTGCCCGAGCCGGACTCGCCGATCAGCGCGAGCACGCGTCCCGGCGCGATGTCGAACGAGACGCCCGCGACGGCACGAACCGACTTGCGCACGCCGACGCGGTAATCGACGACGAGATCGTCGATCCGCAGCACCGGCGGCGCGTTTGTCGAAGCGTTGGCGACGGTCATACCGGCGTTTCCGGCAACTGTCCGGCGCGCCAGCAGCGAACTAAATGCCCCGGCTCGACTTCACGCAGTTCCTGACGGCGCTCGCAGCCCGTGGCGGCAAAGGAACATCTGGCCTGAAACCGGCAGCCCTGCGGCCATGCGCCAGGTGACGGCGGTACACCCGGGATTCCGCCTCGCACCTTGCCGACATCGTCGAGGTGAGCCGCGCAACGCAGCAACCCCTGCATGTATGGATGCAAGGGCCGGCGCAGCAGCGCGTCGCTCATGCCGGTCTCGACGATTTCGCCGGCGTAGACGACCGCGACCCGATCGCAGAGCTCGGCGACAAGGCCGAGATCGTGACTGATGAACAGCAACCCGACACCGGTGTCGCGCACCAGCTGCTGCAGCAGTTTGACGATTTCAGCCTGGATCGTGACGTCGAGCGCCGTGGTCGGCTCGTCGGCAATGATGAGACGCGCACCCGCGGCCAGTGCCATCGCGATCATGACGCGCTGGCACATGCCGCCGGACAGCTGGTGCGGGTAGAACGCCATTCGATTGTCCGGATCGGGAATGCCGACCTTGCGCAGGAGATCGACGGCACGGCGCTGCGCGTCCGCCTTGCCGACCCTGGCGTGAGCGCGAATGGCAGCAACGATCTGCGATCCAATGGTGAACACCGGATTGAGCGCGGCAATCGGCTCCTGGAAGATCATGCTGATCTTGCCGCCACGCACCTCGCGCATGTCGGCTTCGGACAGCGCAGTCAGATCGCGCCCCTCGAACATGACGCGGCCGGTCGCAGTAATGTCCTCGCCGAGCAGCCGGATTGTCGCGAGCGCCGTGATGCTCTTGCCGCTGCCGCTTTCGCCGACAAGTCCAAAGATTTGGCCGCGGGCAACGCTGAAGGAGACGCCATCGACGAGCGATATGCTCGCTGGCTTCCGTCGATGAACGACCTTCAGGTCCGTTACTTCGAGCAACGCTTCAGACGGAGCCGCGCGCGGTGGCTTGCCCGCCTTAGCCAGCGATACGGTCTCGACGGACATTATGTGTCCGGTACTGAGCGAATAGTGCCCGCCCGCTCGAGCGCCTCGACTTCGGCGTCGCTGCGGCCAAGAATGTTCTTCAGCACATAGTGATTATGCTCGCCGAGACACGGCGCGGCGCGCCGGTGCTTTACGGGCGTTTTCTCGAAGCGGTACGGCAGACCTTGATGCAAGTGCCGGCCCGCCTCGGGGTGATCGAGCGGGATCGAGAATTCTCTCGCATTCAGGTAATCGCAGGTCAGCGCGTCGTTGGCCTTGTACACGGCAGCAGCGGGCACGCCGGCATCCTGCAGGAGCTTTGCGGCTTCATGCTTGTCACGCTGCCGCGTCCACGCGGCGATCGGCTCGGCCAGTTCATCCTGGTGCTTGACGCGCTCGGCCGTCGTCGCGAAGCGCGGATCGCTCGCCATGTCGCGGCTGCCGATCACGCCGCACAACGCAGCCCATTCGGCATCGCTCGTTACGTCGATCGCGATCCACTCGTCATGGCCGATTGCCGGGAACACGTCGTGCGGCGCCGCATCCGGCAACCTGTTGCCGTTGACCGGTGGGTTCTTGCCGGTCTCGACGGCGTAGAGCAGGATTTCGCCGATCAATTGCATCGCGGCTTCGACCTGCGGAACCTCGACGTGCTGAGCTTCTCCCGTATGCTGCCGATGCAACAGCGCGGTCAGCATCGCCGCCGAGCCATGAAACGCGCCGATCGGATCGAGATAGGCCGGCCCGGTCGAGACCGGACGGCCGTCGCCGTATCCCACCGTCGCGCACATGCCCGCGACTTGCTCCATGGTCGGCCCGAGCGCGGTCCAGCCCTTCATGACGCCGGAATTGCCATAGGCCGGCATCTCGACCACGCAGAGGCCCGGGTTGATCGACCACAGCGCCTCGTTGCCGAAGCCGAGACGCTGCAGCATCCCGGGCGTGAAGTTCGTGATCAGGCCATCGGCCTTGGCGATCAAATCGCGAAAAGTGTCCTTGCCACCAGCCGCCTTCAGGTCGAGCGAGAGCGACAGCTTGTCGGTGTTCTGCGAATTGAACAGTGAGGCGCGGTTATACCGACGCTCGCCGATCTCCTGCTTGGGATAGCGCTGCGGCAGCGGCAGCGCCGTATACGATCGCCAGGAATCGAGATTGTTTGCCGGCTCGATATGGATGACCTCGGCGCCGAGGCAGGCCAGAATGCGCCCGGCCATGGGCCCAGCCCATGCGGTCGTCAGCTCGACAATGCGAAAGCCGGACAGCGGCAGGCCCGGCGATGCTTCAGGAAAGGTCTGCGCCGCGGGCGAGAGTTTGGAGCGGTCCAGCATCAGCGTACTCCCGCCGTTTGCGATTGACCCAAGACGGGCGCCGGCGTCGGAATGCGCCGCGGCGTACGGCTCATGCGGAATTGCGGTCCGAGCGCGAGGCGTCGACCGGCGAAGTATCTATCGTGTGCCAGAAGTCGCGCACCTTGAGATGCTCCGCCTCGGGACCAAGCTGGTTAGGCTGGAAGCAGCACGCCGCGACAACGCGCTTTGCCTGCAGCGCCTTGACGATATCGGCGCCGATACTGTCCGCGACCTTCTTCTGCACTTCCGCGACGAACTGCTGGAAGTTCGCCTTGCGCGCGGCATCCGCAGCAAAGCGCGGGTCGCTCACCATCTCGGGCATGCCGAGAATTTCGCAGACGACTGGAAAATGGTTTGCGCGGATCCAGATCGCGATCCAGCCGTCGCGGCATTTGACCTCGATCAGCGGCTGCCCGCGCATGCCACGTTCCTCGAACGAGCCGTTGTAGCTGTACTGCAGGGCGAACGGATACGTCATCGCCGCCGCGACATGGGCAATGTCGATCGCGATGTCCTGGGCGACGCCGGTGCGCTCGCGAACCATCAGCGCGGAGAGGATGGAGCTGTAGGCCGCGACGCCCGCGCAATACGATGCACGATTGCCGACGCCGTAAAGCGGTTCGCGATCATGCCGACCGTTATGGATCATCATGCCCGACATCGCCTGATAGATCATTTCGGTGCCGCGCCAGTGGCTTTTTGGAGCTGGCTTCGCCGAACGGGCTCACGGTCGCGATGATGAGTTTTGGATTGGCGGCGCGCAGCGATGAGTCGGTTAAAGCCGACCGGAACGACCACGACGTCGGCGGCCTTCGCGAGATCGCTCAACAACGACCGTCCTTCCGCTAGACGCCTGATCCACGACAACGGAGTTCTTGCCGACATTAAGGTGCTCGAACAGGAACGATTCTGATTTGCCGCCCTCACGGAACGGCCCCATTGTCCTTGTCGCCGATCCCTCGCGGCGGTTCGACCAGCGTGACATCGGCGCCGTAGTCGGCGAGCATCCGGCAGCAGAACTGGCCGGCAATGCTCTCGCTGAGATCAAGCACTCTGACGAAACCCAGGGCTCCCGGCGAACCTGCCGCATCTTGATCTGATGTCATAACTTCTTCTCCGCGACGCGCTTGCCGTTATTTCTTGTTGTCGACGAAATAGATCGAGGTCGGATCCGGCTTGCCTTGAGCGTTCGGGAGCTCACCGGCAATCGCTTTGCTGTAGACCGAGATGTTCGGGCGGAAGAACAGCGGCAGGTGCGGCACCTGCTCGACCCACAGCTTGTCGAGCTGGGCGAATAGCGGTTTCTGTTCGGCAGTGGTGTAAGTCGCTGCGATCTTGTCGAGCAACTCATCGATCCCCGGATATTTGGTGTGCGCGCCGTTGTATTGGCCGCCGGAGCCGGAGTTTTGCTGGAAGGTTAGGAACGGATGCGGCCGGCCGGAGAAGCCGATTTGCAGCAGCGGAAAGTCGTGCTTCACAGCCGCGGCTTGCAAGCAGGCGCTCGGAGTCATCATGGTGACGTCGAGCGTGAAACCGGCGGGCTTCATCTGCTCGCGCTCGATATCGATGATGTCGGCCCCATATCCCGTGGAAGGACTGCCACAAATCTTCAGGGTCAGACCATCGGGATAGCCAGCATCGGCCAAAAGCTGCTTGGCCTTTGCCGGGTCATACTTGATCGCGTTCGCCCACTCCGGCGTCGACGCGAAGCTCGATGGCGGTACGGGAAGCGAGGTCGCGCCCTCGCCGCCGCCTTCGCCGATGATGGCGTCGCGCAACACCGCGCGGTCGAGCGACATCGCAAGCGCCTGCCTGACCTTCAGGTTGTCCAGCGGCGGGCCGTTGTAGAGGGCTATCTCATAATAAGCGAGGGTCGGCTCGCTCTCGACACGGATTCGTGGATTGGCCTTGAGCACTGACAAGTTCTTCGGGTCGAGCGCGAACGCGTAGTCGACCTGGCCGGTGAGTGCCGCGCTGACAAGCGAGGTCGGATTCGCAATGAACTTGAAGTTGATCCCGCTCAGCTTGATGCGATCCGCGTCCCAGTAGCCGGGAAATTTCTCGATCTCCATCGCTTGCCCGGCGGTCCACTTCTTGATGTGAAACGGACCGGCGCCGACCGGCGCGCGTTCAAAATCCTTGCCCATCTTCTTCAGCGCCGCGGCCGAGATGATCATGCCGGCGCGATCGGCGAGGATGGCGGTAATGGGCGAATACGGCTGCGCCAGTGTCAGTGACACAGTGAGCGGATCAACCACGTCGATCGACTTGACGATGTCGAGGTCCTTGACCCGCCCATCGTCCTTGAAATGAACGAGGCTCGCCTTCACGGCTTCCGCGTCCATCGGCGTGCCGTCCTGGAATTTCAGATTGGGCCGCAGCTTGAACTTGAAGACGGTCTTGTCTTCGCCGGCGAACTCCCAGCTCTCGGCGAGACCCGGCCTGGGCTCCAGCGTCTTCGGATCGAACCGCAGGATGCGCTCGAACAGGCTGTAGAGATAAGGGTAATCGGTTCCGGCGACGCCCTGCCCGGGATCGAGCGTGAAGGGTTCTGAGGCGATGCCGATCGTCAGCACATTATTTCTGGCGTCGGCATCCGCAGCACCAACCTGAACAAGCAGCGCGAGCCCAATCGCCGCACACAGCCTTGCCGCCTGTTGGATCGCCTTGCGCATCATGTCCTCCCGTTTTTCGTTGTGATTATTGGAGCAGAGTTTCACGTCACGGACCGGTCCACCGGTCCCGCAACTCGTCGCCGATCCGGTATAGCGCGAGCACCGTGACCGCGACCACGATCCCCGGCGCAAAGGTGGCCTGCGGACTGACGATGATGTACGGAAAGCTTTCGGCGAAGGCACTGCCCCAGCTCGGAAACGGCGGCTGCAGACCGACGCCCAGGAACCCCAGGCCGACCTGCGCCAGCAGCGACAGCCCCATCAGCAATGTCAGCTGCACGATCACCGGCGCCGCAGCATTTGGCAGCACGTGTCGCCACATCCGATAGATGCCTGACAGGCCATACATCCTGGTGACCAGGACGAAGTCGCGGTTGCGAACCGCCATCACGCCGGAGCGCACCACGCGCGCCAGCACCGGCGAATAGACGAGCCCGATCGCCACCATGCTCATGCGCAGGCTCGGCCCGAAAATCGCGGTCAGTACGAGGGCGAGGACAAGCCCTGGAAATACCAGCATCGCGTCGGCGATGCGCATGAGAAGGAGGTCTACCAGACCGCCGACATAGCCCGCGGACAAGCCCCAAGGCACGCCGACAAGGGCGGCGATCCCGACGGCAATGAGAACTCCTGTCAGCGCCGGCCGCGTCCCGATCATCAGCCGGCTGAGCACGTCGCGGCCGAGATTGTCGGTGCCGAGCCAGTGCGCCGTGCTCGGCGGCGCAAACGGATGCCGCAGATCCTGTGCGATCGGATCGTAGGGGACGATCAACGGGCCGAAGATCAGGATGACGACAAGCAGCGTGACAAATGCCAGTGCAATATAGAAGTCGAGGCGCGGCATGCTCAACTCCTGTTCCGCGGATCGAGCGCGCCGCAGGCAATGTCCACCAGCATATTGATGATGATGACGGCCACCGTCAGCACGAGCGCAACGCTCTGGACTGTCGGGTAATCTTTCTGCAGAACGCCGGTAACGAGCATCGCGCCAAGGCCCGGAATCACGAACACCTGTTCGACCAGCACGGCGCCGCCGAGCAAGGCTCCAGCGATGATGCCGCTGATGGTGACGACCGGCACCAGCGCGTTCTTCAGCGCGAATTTGAGATAGATCGCCGCCGGCGCGAGGCCCAGCGAGCGCGCGGTCCGGATGTAGGGCGAATCGAGTGCCTGAATCATCCCGCTGCGGGTGAAGCGCGTCACGACCGCGGCGGCACCCGAGCTCAGCGTCAGCACCGGCATCAGCATCGATGCGATGTGGTCTTGCCATCCGGACGACCACGGTTCGAGGCCGGTCGCCGGCAGCCAGGCGAGCTTGATGGCAAACAGATTGATCGCGACCATCGCCATCCAGAACTCGGGGATCGCAAGCGCGATGCCCGATAAGGTCGTGATGGTGCTGTCCACCGCGCTTCGCCGATAGATCGCCGACGCCGTTCCAAGCGGCAGCCCGACCAGCAATGCAACGAACAGGGCCGCCAGCGCCAGTTCCAGCGTGTGGGGGAAGCGATCAGCGATGTCGGCGCCGATTTGCCTGTTGTCGAGCAGAGCACGGCCGAAATCGCCATGCAGAATGCCGTTCAGCCAGCTCAGATACTGCTCATACAGCGGCCGATCGAGACCGAGTTGCGCGCGGATGCGTTCGATCGTCTGCGGCGAGGCGTCCTCGCCCGCGATGGTTTCGGCCGCACCGCCCGGAATGATCTGCACCATCGCAAAGATGAGAATGCTGCCGAGCAGGGCGGTCGGCAGCAGCAGGAGCAGGCGTCGAAAGATCAGGCTTAGCATTCAAGGCCGACAACGATCAGCGTCAGAAGGACAATCTTCTCCATCGGCAAGCTACCAGCGATCTGCGCGAAGGGCGATCCAGACGCTCTTTGCATGGGTTTGTGCAGAAATAGCGGATTGCAGTCGTGCTTTCGAGTTCATACTGGGATGCCTTGAAGGACCTAATCGCTAGCCGGACCTGATCGCTGGACAGACTTGGCGCGCTGCGCCGCAACAGATGCTGATATGCCCCCTACGAAGCTGCAACTATCGCAAGAGCTTATCGTCGACCCAGAGCTGACACAGCTGTTTCTGGCCATTGTGCAATCCGGGAACATCGCAGCCGGAGCCAAGGCGCTCGGCATTTCGCCGTCCTATGCCAGCCGCAAAATCCTGTTGCTGGAGAAGGTCGTCAATGCGCGGCTGTTCACGCGCACCACGCGGGCGTTGATGTTGACCAAGGCCGGCGAAGCCTATCTCACCTATGCCCGCGATGTCAGCAATCGCGGCAACATCCTGCGCGACGAACTGGCTGCGCTGCAGGATGAGCCGGCCGGCCTCGTGCGCCTGGCCTGTCAGATCTATTCCGGTCACAACTACCTGAAATCGTCGATCGCGCGGTTTCGCGAGAGCTACCCCGATATCCGCTTTCAGGTAAAGGTTTGCGACCATCCCGCCGAGCAGATCGCGCAAGGCTATGATCTCGCGATCAACTCCGGTCCGATCCCGCCGGGAAATTTCATCGGCCGCAAGATCCAGGAATACCACCGCGTCCTTTGCGCGGCGCCGAAATTGATCGAAAAGAATTTCCTTCCCAAGACGCTGAAGGATCTCGACCGTCTGCCGTGCCTTAGCAACTCCCTCAGTCACCCGAACCTCTGGCATTTTGTCGACGAGGGTGGACGACGCGTCAGCTACTCGATCACGCCGGTCATCGAAATCAACTCGCTGTCGCTGCTGCGCGAGCTGGCCATACAGGGCGCAGGCGTCATCTATATCGGCGAACACATCGTGCGCGAGGACATCGCGGCCAAACGTTTGGTGCGGCTCCTGCCGAATTATATCGGCACCGACGCCAAGGGAGAAAGCTTCACGATCCGACTGATCTTTCCCGAGCGACAAATTCCACTGCGCGCAAAACTGTTCGCGCAGCATCTCGAGGAAGATGTGCAACGAACCAATGCAGAAACGTCCTCCGCCTCACGCAGGCGAAGCTAGACTTGCGGATTCACTGCTCAGGTCAGGTCAGAGCTTTGAGGCGCGGGAGCAATCTCATCGCATTGCGAGTTCGGATCATGTCCTTTTCGTCTTCCGAAAACCCGGCAAAGGCATCAAAGGTCCTGATGTGCGGGGCGATCGTCGCCTCGGGCATGTAGGGATAATCGTAGCCGACGACCAACCGATCAGCCGCCACAAATTCCTTCAGGATCGCCAAGTTGGTCTTATGACCCATTGCGGTCAAATCATAATGGACCGATCGAAGCTGCTGCATCGCGGTCGCGATCGAGATCGATCCGCCGCGCCCGGGAAACCTTGCTACTGAGCCGGTGATTCTGGTTGCGAGGAACGGCACGGTGCCTCCGCCATGTGGCACGACGATGTTGAGTCTGGTGAAGCGGCCAAGCGCGCCGGAACGCAGCAGGTTCGTCAGCATCCGCGTGCTGTCGAACGGGAATTCGAGAATGGGCGATGGCAGGCCAAGTCCGATCCTGTCGAAGGCCACCGGCTGCGCGGGATGAATGAATATGGTCGCTCCCCGGTCGTTCAGTCTCTCAAGAACCGGATCGAACAGAGGATCACCGAGATATTTGCCCTCATAGCTCGAGAACAGGCCGACGCCATCGAATCCGCTGGTCGAACGCAAAATCGATTTCCTTCAGGGCGGCATCGACATCGGGCAGCGGCAGGGCGGCGAGATTGGCGAAGCGCCGCGGATGGGCTTTGACGATCGAAGCAAGCTCTTCATTCAATTGCCGGCAGAGCCGGAGGTTGTCCGCAATCGGCAGAAACTGGGTGCCGGGTGAACTGACCGACAGCACGCTCACCGCGATCTCGTGCTTGTCCATGCACCGTATGGTGTCGTCAATGCTCCAGCTCGGCACCGGATAGCCGTCTGCGACCACCGCTCCGCCAGCATTCACAAAGCCCGCCGCTTGCAGCGCTTTCGTGTAGAACTCAGGGATGATGTGCGCGTGAAAGTCGACGGTGTGTTTTGCCATCTTTCGAAAGCCCTTGCTTCGCCAACTGTTCGGCACCCCAACCAGGCCATCGCGCGATCGGTCTGAGGTTCTTTGGCGACGGAGAAAATTCAATACTGTGCAATTGAAAAGTTCAAGTTGCTCCACCGCGATCGAAGGCGAAATCGGCGGCCGAGCCTGCACCAGGCTTCTGCCAGGATTGCGGGGGCCCCAAACAACACAACGCCGGCGAGCGTCGAGACGCCGCCGGCTTTGACGCTTAACGGAAGGTCAGCAGGTCAATCGTTAGCAGGTCGCGGCAGCTGCTTGATCACGCCATTGGATAACAGCAATCGCTCATTTTGAGCGATGGCGCGCTTGACCCGGTCAACACGTTCGCGGATCTTCCGCTTCGCTGCAACGTTCCTGGCTGCTTTTAAAGATTCCTGGAAATCCTCGAGGATCTCGGCGAGCAACACATTGAGTGAGCCTTCGTCAGACATGCGTTCGCGGGTCCCGGTTCACTCTGCGCATTCGCGCGGTCAGAGCGGCCCGGCGCAGCGTACCGGTCCGCGCGCCGGGCCTAACGCTGCAAGATCTCAATGGATCGCAGTCGCTGGCTGGAACGTAGCGGCTTATTGCACGAGATAGTAGCATTAAATGGATCGACGCAATCGTGCGGCTCGCACATACGATTGAACTGTTGGTGCGATCGCAGCGGATGCAGCGCTAGCGAGGAAGCAAATCGACCTGGCTCCGGAAATAACTCGTCAACAAAAACCCGCGTACGGCGAGCCGGACGCGGGTCCAAGAACCACAAACCTTGCCAGTACATCCGTGATCAAGGTGATATGGCTGTCGGCGCGGCCGATCAGGCGGCGCTCAGATTGTCTGCCGATGACTTGCCAGTCCTTCGGTCGGCAACAACCTCATATTGGACCTTTTGTCCTTCGTTGAGGCTGTGCAACCCCGCGCGTTCGACGGCGCTGATGTGCACGAAGACATCTTTGCTGCCATCGTCCGGCTGAATGAAGCCGAAGCCCTTTTGGCTGTTAAACCACTTTACGATTCCTTGCGACATAAGAGACTTCTTTCGATACGTGTTTGGTTCGGCGGCGCGATCGCGCCGGCCGATAGATCAATCGAGATTTGGAGGAAGGTCGTCAGTCCGGACGCATAGCGCGCGGCGAGGCCAAGTCGTTCGGCCGAAACTCGATGCGCTGGACATAGTGCATCAACGTGGCCGGCACAAGGGCCGCGACCCCCTGAACAAGAAGACGCTGGTGTTTTTCTTTCGCCCAGGTGCGTATGCGGATCGGCATCCTACGCGGAGTAGTCCGCGGCAAAACTGAGAGCAAGGAGGGTATTGCCAGTCCCGTTGGGACCCTCGGTCACCCAAAGACGCCACGGGGTGCCCCGCCATAGCAGTCCATCCTCGATGTCCGACAGCAGTGCTCCTGACAGCCTTACTGCCGCACTTCGAACCTCGGCAACGTCTTGAAGTTCGGTACCCTCGCTGTCCCAGGCCATTTTGCCATAGGAAACATGGAAGAAGCAGCGCATGAAAAATCCTTTCGTCGCCCGCGTCGACACCTCGCCGCGAAGCCGGACGCTTCTCGTTTCCCTGATACTTTTTCGGTAAACCAAATCTCGCAGCGGGAATTCTAGCGCTTTTAGGAGCTATTTCTTGGAAGCCGTCTTCCGCTTCGGCTTTTCCGGCGGCGGGTTCAACAACGCGGCCTCACGATCTGCGGCTTCCTTGGCCAGTCGCAGCGCCCGCAGCCGCTCCGTATTCTTGTCGACCGCCGCGGTTTTCGCCGCGTATTCAGCCATCGCCAGCTTGCCCTCGGCGAGGAGCCGGTTCCTTTTGTCGGACGGAGTTTCCACACCGGGACTAACGACCCTCGTTTTCGCCAACGACTTTCCTTCCGCGTTACGACCGCTAAGTGACTGTCGTACTACGACAATTAGGCCATCATTACAATCGAATGTTCTGTCCAATGATCAAGCAACGGTTGTACGCTCAGCAGCTTGGAGCAATCGGCACGATCATTCGCTCCGCGGCATCGTCATGCGATACCCCGCCGATAAGCGGACGGATGGAACCTAACTCCGGCTGGCCTTAATTTTCGGCGCAACCACCGTCGGCCGCACGCACCGCACGTCGACACTCTTCGGGCGTTGGTGGTCTTTGTACCGTCCTGACCAGCCTTCCGGAACCAACTCTGGCGTCGCGCAGAGCGAGCCGGCAATTCATTCCCTCGAATTCGAAGATATCGGCGCGATCAGCATCGCCGTCGAATTCCTTCCAGGCATGTCCGGCAATCCAGCGCAATGCCTGCTTAATGTTGGCAAACGGCAGCGAGATACTCGGCGCTTCGAAGCCGGAGCCCACCTTCACGATGTACGTCGTGCTAGGCGATCTCAACTCGAGCCCCGCCATTCCCGGCATCAACCGGATCATCGGCGGCCGTCGAGACCACCGTGCGGGTCTTCTCGACGGCATCATAAATCTTGACCTGGAGCATCGGAAAACGAGTCTTCAGCTGAATTGCTTTCGCCCGGGCGTCGCTTTCGCTCTCAAACTGGTTCTTCATTCGACCATCGACCTCGAGAATAAATCCGCTTTTTGGCCTGACATCTGCACGACTGATGTTTGTCGGCTGCGGTTCGTCATAGACGGGCATCTCCATCAACCCCGGCTTCTTCATTGCTGGCTCCTCAGTTAGCGGCGCGGCCACTCGCACGCCGCAGGCGTCATCCCGTAATGAACTTGATCGCAACAACCAAACCGAGGACGACGACAGCCATCAGCCAGGTAGGAAAGCGATATTCGACAATTCGCTTGATCCTTTCCGGCTGGTTCATCGCGGTGTCGGTTGCGTGGCCGCAGCCTCAACCGACTGCTGTTCACTCTTGATCGCGCGTTCAATGGCCTCGATCAGATTCTGCAGCTCGACAAATCTGGTACGCGCGCGCTCCGACCGGTCGCGGTCGAGCGGGCCGGCGAGAACCTTCGCGAACGGGTCGCGATCTTCAATCATACGCTCGCGCGCCTTGATCAGAGTGGCAAGTCGTTCATTCATAGCGTTGTCCAGGCGGTGCTCTATTGACACGAAGATTCTTCGGCGCAACTCGATCGTCGCGGCGGATGACGGGCTGACAAGGTCGGCACGCAACGTCAGGAGCACTATAGTCAAAATGGCGACGAACGTCCGTGCGACAAGAGAACGGAACCGCGAAATACCCCGCTGCCGGAAAAGAAACTTCTGGCTATTGATCGCCAAAGAGCCCATGGTCACTTATGTTTGACTATAGCGCCGACGCAGAGCTTTTTCCGCAGCGTAGTCGAAAACGCCCCAAGCAGATAACCTATCGCCGCTTTGCAAGCGCCGCCGACGCGATTCAATTCGCCATGGAGATTCTTCCACCGGCGCTGCTCCCCGGCACTTTCCTTGAAGTCAACGACGAGCGGCTGGGCGCGGGACAAATTCGTCAGCTCTACGAGGACGAAGGATTTCCGCTGCCGCGAAAGCCAGGCAAGGTGTGACGACCCGATCGCGTAACGAAACGCTGGTGTTCGATCATCCCTTCCACCTGAAGGGCATCGACCGGTTGTTTCCAGCCGGCGCCTACGAAGTCCTCACCGACGAGGAAATGATCGAGGGCCTGTCGTTTCCCTGCTATCGACGCGTCGCGACGATGATCATGGTCCCGGGCGAGTGGCCCCATGCGAGCGCAACAGAAATGATTGCGACCAGCGCGATTGATCTTTCAGATGCGCAGCGCAACGACAGGGTCACCTCCCGTGACTGACAATGATAATCCGGTTGATCTCGACAAGCATCGCGGTATGGCCGCACAGAAGGCGACGGAAATCCGCCGCCTTCTGCTCGAGGTCGAGACCAACAGCCAGATGCTGCGCCAGCGCCAGAGCGAGCTGGAAGCCCAGCTCCTCGCGTTGCCGGCGAGCTCGTGGCCGGAAGCTGCTGTCAAGGCGCGCTATCTCCTGACCCACTATCAGGCGACACTCGGTCGCGAGGACACGTTGCATCACCGCCTGGTCGAAGCCGTGCTTGCGGATTTTGCCAGACTGCTGGACGGCGCCTGACTTCGGTACTGCGCTTCGAATGTCCCGACTCACCCAGCCGTCCTGCGCAGGGTGGCGCCCCGTGCGAGAGAAAGAAGATGTCCTTGCGATTTCCCAATCTCAGCCGAAGCTTCGACACGACACGAGACGCGGTCCGCTTCTGGGGCTATGACAGCGCGATCGAATGCTCGTTCTTCGTGACGCGAGCGGCGCTGAAAAGGCTCGTCCCCAACCTGCGGCCGGATGAGATTGCGCTTCTCGGTGCCTTCGACGCGCATCGAAACTTGATCTGCCACACCGCCGAGAAGGTTTACGCGCGGGGCCGAAAGGGCTCTTACGAACTGGACGCTGCAGATTTCTAAGCGCGCCCGTTCAATCAGCGCGGCGGCGTCTGAAAGACGCCTGAGCGTTACTCGAATGCCGCGGGCAATCGTCCTGATCTGAAGAACACGGTTGGTTCTTCATCGTAGTCGCCAGTTTCCGCATCGCCCGTTGAGGAAAACGCTACGACGCCCGCACTATTTGACGCCAGCCTTTCCGCCGTGCGTCGCGCGCCCTCCGCCGATTTGCATGAGACCGCTTGTCCAGCTTTCAGGTCTTGCCCCTTGCCGGCCTTGAACGCCTGAACGAAATAGATTGTTTCTCGCGCCATCAGACTCTCCAGAATCGGCAAATTGTGGTGACGGCCTTGACGACGCGACGCGCGTTGACTGAAGCAGCGGCAGCGATCTGACAATCTCCGCTAGGAACCGGTTTCAGTCTCTTGAGTCCGGTCGACTCCGGCTCTCCGGAACACCGTCAGCAGGCGCTCGGCCTTCCCCAATTTCACCGCTGCGATTGCCTGGTGTCGGCTAAGTCCTCCAACCGTCCGATAGATCTGGCACTGTTGCGCCTCGTGCTCGAGGTAGGCGCCACCTTCCGCCCATCTTTGGGCCGCCCCGAGGACGGCAAATGCCTTGTAAATCGGGTCGGCCGTGAGCGTTTTGACGACGAACATCTATGATCCCGTGCAGGTAGCGTTCCCCCAACGTGGCCGCGAAGGCGCGGGTTACAAGCAAGGGAATCGGAATATATTGTCTAACTGGCAAAGAAACGCGTTGCCATTTGAATGGAATGCGAGAACAGCGTTTGCAAGTTGACCGCGGATCCTCGAAATCAACGCGCGGTTAACAAACAAGAGCTCCTGTATGTCCAATATCCCGAGCGAACGGGCCGCGGGCCTCTTTGTTTAACTCTGAATTGCAGGCATAAGGCCGCATGGCTAAAGCGCGAGTCACTTTCAAAATACAACGAATCGCCGAAGGCGATTGGAACATCCTGGCCGAATGCCCCGGCATCGAGACAGTGGCAATCACCGGATTAAAAAGCAAAGCTGACGTCGACGACTGGCTCAATGGGGAGCGCCGCATCGCATGGCTGCGCTCTCACGGCTACGCCAAATGACGCCGGCCAGCTGAGCGTGTGGGCGGTATTTGGCTTGTCAGCTTCATGCATTATGATCTCGGTTACCTCGACCTTGAGCAGAGGACCCTGCAACCCCTTCGACAACCCGTTTGGCACGAGGTTGTCACCTATGTCTCAGGCACAAACTGTTGCGTAAGTGCTCGGGCCGGACAACTGGTTGGGTCACGAGCCACACACGCACACCCAAGCCTGGATCACCGCTAGATCTTGATAGCAGGGGTCGTAGCTCGATCGGCTTTCGCGGTCGGCCAATTCCAGTTGCTAGGGGTAACCGCCCAACAGCTCAGCGGCGTGTTCACCCCCAAGTCGGCCGAACACTGTCGCCGTCAAAAGTCCGTTGCCGGACAAATATCCGCGGGCGGAGTTACCCGAAATGCCCACTGCGGCTCCGCCTACCGCAAAGAGATTGGGAAACGTGACACCACTTGGCCGCACGACCCGCGCCTCGGGCGTGATCATTAAACCACCCTGTGTGTGAAACAGAGCACCGGTGATCTTGATGGCGATGTAAGGAGGCTTAAGTTCGGATTGCGCCTGAAAGGTACGCCCAAAGCGGTCCGCCAATCCCTTCTGCCTGGCCAGGGCAACGTGCTCGAATTCGGCGGCCAAGGCGGCCGCGGGGATGTTCAGGGAATCGGCCAGTTCCTGAAGAGTGTTCGCCACTGATAGCGCACCAGCTCTTTCAGCTTCACGGAAGTCCGGAAACTGCCTCGCGATGTCGGCAATCCGCTCGTCGAATATCTCGCAGGCGATACCATCGGGCTGTCGCATCACTTCGGCGGCCTGCTCGGAATAACCGAGGGACTCGTTGCTGAAGCGCCGCCCCTCGCGATTGACCTGAAAACCGCCCTCGGTGATGCAGGCCCAGGTGATCAGCGCATTGTGCGGGGTCGCAATAGAGCCGTGTCCCTGGTAGGCCGATAGGCACTGGATGTCGGCTCCAAGCTGTTGCCCCCACGCGATGGCGTCGCCCTGGTTGCCGACATGGCCGAAATAAATCGCATCGGCGATTTCGGGGATGTAACGCTCCACGAGCTGACGGTTGCCGCCAAAGCCGTTGCACGCGAGGATCAATGCGTCGCAGCCGATCAACTCATCAACGCTGCCGCGCTCGCAAGCAATCCCGGCGATTTTTCCGTTGGCTTCGGCAAATAACGTTGTCACGACCGAATTGGTGAGGATCGGAATGTCGGCACGCTCGGCAGCGGACCGCAGCCGATCAATCAATTCCGCGCCACTTCGCGACGGCAGCCCATGCATCCGGAAAGCGGAATGGCCGGGATAGTTGAAGCTATCGATCACCTCGAACGGAAAGCCGTAACGATCTGCGAGCCACTCGACGGTCGGGGCAACGCCTTCGCTCACCGCTCGCACCAGCGACGGGTCGGCTTCGCCGTGCGCCTTGGCCTGGATATCCCGAGCAAATAGTTGCGGGCTGTCTTCAATGCCCTTTGCGCGCTGGAATCGCGTTCCCGCCGCTGGGATCAATCCGGCTGAAAGCGCCGTTGATCCCGCCGGCAACCTGTCGCGCTCAACGACAACGACCGGGACGCCGGCCTCGGCAGCGCGCAAGGCTGCGCACAGGCCGGCGGCGCCGGCGCCGACGATCACGATGCCGGCGCTTTCAAAGCGCTGGCCTTGCACCGGCTTGATCGTCGGCGGCGCGCTCATGCCGACGCGACGTCTTCAACAGCTTTCGCAATGCTCGACATCGCGGCGACCGGACGCAAGCCCTCGATTGCGGCGCGATGCACTTCGGCGGAAAACGCCGCGCAGCCGTCTTCCAGCACTGTGATTTCAAATTCGCGAACGTGCGCGTCGCGCACCGTCGAGGCGACGCCACCGTTGGTGACAATTCCACCGACATAGATGTGTTCGATCGCCATCTTGCGCAGAATCCACTCGAGGCGGGTCATGTAGAAGGCCGAATAGGCGAGCTTCTCGACCGTGAAATCGGCCGGCGCGAGGTCGTCGACGAGCTGCTGGCCCCACGAGCCCGGAGCGAAATCGCCTTTTCCAAGGAATGGTCGCAACGTTTTCAAATGCGGTGAGATGATCGGTTCGCCGCCGCGGCCCGGCACGAGCGTGAATAATGTCGCGATAACAACACCGCCGCGGATTCGTGCAAGGTCGACCAGCGGCTTCAGCTTTGCCGGCAAGGCGGCAATCGCAGCGTTGCCTTGTCCGGCGCGTCCATAGGCGCCCTCGGCGTGGATAAAATCATTCTGCAAATCGACCAGCAGCAGCGCCGTGTTCTTCATCGCAGCCTCTCGAGGATGATGTTTCCGAGCTGGTCGACACGGCCCTGCAGGCCGGGCTCGACAACGATGGTCGCATCGGGTTGTTCGAGGATTGCCGGAGCCGCGATGGCGGCGCCTGCCGGCAAATCACGCCGCGACCAGATCGCGACGTCGCGCCAACCGTCACCAAACCAGACCGGTCGGGTACCGCGCGAAGCTTTTTCGAGCGAATTATCTCTTGCCGGAGTGAATACCGAGAGGTCGAACGGCGGCCGCTTGCCGATGGCTGCCGTGCGCAAGGAAACGACGCGGACCGGAATTGCGCCGAGCAACCGGCTGAACGAGGCCGAATAGGCCTTCTCGAATGCAGACCGAATAATCTCCCGGCCGATACCGGTTCCATTCTCATTGAAGATCACACGAAGCGGCGCGGTCACGGTGTGCGTTTGACCGAGATAGTGCATATCGAGCTCGTAAATGACCTCGATGTTGGTCACTGAAACTCCGGTCTCCTCGACGACGCGGCGCGCCGCGCGACCAGCTTCGATCATGCGCCGGTCGAGCGCCGCGACATCGAGATCATCGAGCAGATAGTTCAAAGTTTGCACCTGGTCGTGCCTGATATCCGCGATGACGCAGCCGAACGCCGAGGTCACGCCCGGAAACGGCGGCACGATCGCGCAGCGAAGCCCGACATCGCGGACCAGTGCACCGGCATGGAGCGCTCCGCCTCCACCGAACGGCATTGCCGCAAATTTTGCCGGATCGTGTCCGCGCTCGATGGAAACCAGTCTGATCGCACCGGCCATGCGCGCGTCAGCGACGCGAATGATGGCCTCGGCAGCCGCCATGACATCCAGCCCCAGCGGCTCGCCCACGCTCGTCAGAATGGCGTTTCGCGCGGCATCAACATCGAGCCTTTCGAGCTTGCCGCCGATCGGCCGCGCGGCATTGATCCGCCCAAGCACAACATGCGCGTCCGTCAACGTCGGGCGATCGTTGCCCTGGTCGTAGCACACGGGTCCCGGGATCGAGCCTGCGCTCTCGGGGCCGACCTGCAGTAAGCCGCCACGATCGACCGAGGCAATCGAACCGCCGCCGGCTCCGATCGTCGTGATTTCGATCATCGGCGTGCGAACGACGAGCCCGAAATCGACGGTGGTCTGTGCCGCAAGCGAGGCCTTGCCGCCAGCGATTACCGAAACGTCGAAAGACGTGCCACCGAGATCGCAAGTGATCACGTCCTGATAGCCCGCAGCTGACGCAATGGCCGCTGCCGCGATCACGCCGGCCGCTGGTCCGGACAGCGCAGTGCGCACTGGCAGCCGCCGCGCCGTTGCGGTCGACATGATGCCACCGTTGGACTGGACGATCTGGAATTGTCCCGAGAACCCGCCTTCGGCGAGCGCCTGCTCGAGGCGCGCAAGATAGGCCCCGACGACCGGTTGAAGATAGGCGTTCAGCGCCGTCGTCGACGAGCGTTCGAACTCGCGGATTTCCGGCAACACCTGATACGACGCGCAGATGTGCTGGTTTGGCCAGACCTGCGTTGCGGCTGCGAGAGCCTGCTGCTCATTGGTGGCGTTCGCATAGGCGTTGATGAAGATGATGGCCAGCGCCTGTGCACCGCGGCGCTGAAGTTCTGTCGCGGCGGCACAGACGGCGTCCATATCGATCGCTGAGTGGATCGTACCGTCTGCAAGCGTGCGCTCATCGACCTCGAGACGAAGGTCACGGTCGGCGATCGGGACAAAATCGCCCCATAGACCCCAGGTGCGGCGGCGATCGCGGCGGCGCATTTCCAGCACATCGCGGAAGCCGCGCGTCGTGATCACGCCGATCCGGGGACCGCGCCGTTCCAGCAAGGTGTTGGTTCCGACCGTCGTGCCGTGAACGATCGAACCGATGCCGCGGACCCCGCCAAGAGCGGTCAGGCCGTTCATGAAGCCCGACGCTTCGTTTCCCCGCTCCGACGGCACCTTCTCCGTTCGAAAGCTGCGATGTTCTTCGTCGAAGAAGAACAAATCGGTAAAGGTGCCGCCGACGTCGACGCCAGCAAGAGTACGCGGCGCCATCAGGCACTCCTCCGAAGATCGGCCGTGGCCGCCTCGTCGACGCTTCCATCCACGCGGAGCGCGACGCCATAATCGCGGCACGCGCTTTCGGCCGACACATATCCAAGACGAACGTCGCGCGCGACCAAGGCCGCGTCGCGCTCAAATGGAGCGCCAAAACCGCCGCCGCCTGGCGACTCAAGCCGAACGATGCCATCGCGCGTGATCTTCACGTCGGTGGTCTTGGTGAGCAGCGGAACCTGATGCTCGCCGCCGCTATCTCGATAGATGAAGCGATTGAGCGCGGCTGATTTGCCGCCATTGACGCCAAACGGTGGAAACTTGCCGCGCTCGCCGAGCAGAAAGACTTCGGTGTCGCCGTCGGCCAATGGCGCGATCTCATAGATCGCGCCAAGCCCGCCGCGATGCTTGCCGGGACCGCCGGAGTCGGGACGCAGCGCCCATTTGGTGAAGCGGATCGGGTAAAGCGACTCCAGAATCTCCAGCGGCGGAATCGTCGCCGTTGAAATCGGGTTGTTGCCGTGATTGAGGCCGTCGGTTTCCGGATTGCCGCCGAGCCCACCGCCGAAGAAGCAGAACATGACCCAGCGCTGTCCATTGCTGCGCCATCCAGCCAGCGACAGCGCATTAATTGTCGCGAACGGACTGCCATTGGCCCGCTCCGGGGCGGCCCTTGAAAAGGCCCCGAACACCACGTCGATCACGCGCAGGATCGTTTCGGTGTAACCGCCAACCGGTTTCGGCGCGGACACGCCGAGCAATGTCGTATCCGGAATCACAAACTCGACCGGGGCGAGGCAGCCGGCATTCGCTGGCACATCGACAAACAGATGTTTTAGCGCGACGTAGCAGCAGGCGACCGCGGTCGAGCGTGAGATGTTGAGCGGGCCGTCGCAAGGCGGCGCCGATCGCGAAAAATCAAGCTTCATCCTGTCGCCGGCAACGGTCAGATCGAGCGCAATGCGCAGCGGCTTGTCGGTGATGCCGTCATTGTCGAGAAAGTCGTCGTAGGAATAGACACCATCCGGAAGCGCGTTGACGTTGGCGCGCATCAGCGCCTCGGCACGCTCTGTCAGCGCGACAAGCGCTGCTCGGATCGTGTCGTCACCGTATTCATCAAGCAAGGCATGAAAGCGCTTTTCGCCCAGATCGAGCGCGTTGAGCTGCCCGTTCAAATCGCCCCAGTTCGACTGTGGAACGCGCGAGTTGGCGGCAAGGATGTCGACCACGTCCTGCTGCAAGGAGCCATCACGCACGATCTTGACCGGGGGAACGCGAAATCCTTCCTGAAAGGACTCGGTCGCCCGCGCGTTGAAATTGCCGGGGACGTTGCCGCCGACGTCGAGCCAGTGTCCAACCGAGGCGAGCCAGGCGAACACCTTGCCGTCGCGAAGCAGAGGCCTGACGAGGCGGAAGTCGTTGAGATGCGTGCCGCCGTCATAGGGGTCGTTGAAGATATAAGTGTCGCCCGACGCGGGGGCGCCATCGAGGCGAACCTTGTCGATCACCGCCTTCACTGCAAACGCCATGGCACCGACGAAGATCGGAAGACCTGACGTGCCCTGGACCAGCGTCGCGCCGGTCTCGGCGTGGTAGAGACCGTGGCAGGCGTCGTGTGCCTCGGCGATGATCGGATTGAATGCCGATCGATACAACGTGGCATCCATTTCGTCCGCGATCTGAACAAGCCGCCCGTTGAGAACGGCAAGCGTGACAGGATCCAACACCTTCGTCATGCGGTCCCTTTCTGCGAACGCGGCGTATCGGCCTCCGGCGCATAGCGCTGGCCGCGTTCGAGCATTTCAGGGGTCCCCAGTAGCTCGTTCAGTTCGGCAAAATTGAACATGCGCGGACGGAACGGCTCGGTGCTCCGATGGGTCGCCAGGCTGGCATAGTAATCGACGGCCGTCCGCGCCAACGCGCGCACGACGCCACCGGGGAAAATCGCGAGCGAAAATCCGAGCTGTTCGAGATCATCAGCCGGCAGGCTTGGCGTCTTGCCGCCCTCGACCAGATTGACCATCAGCGGAATCGACCCGCCGATCGCCCCTGTTATCTGAGCGAGTTGCTCCTTTGCGGTCGGCGCTTCGATGAACAGCATGTCGGCGCCCGCATCGCGATAACGAGCAGCGCGATCGAGCGCGGCTGCAAGCCCTTCGACCGCGACAGCATCGGTCCGGGCAACAATCAATGTCCGCTCCGAGTGTCGTGCGTCGACGGCGGCGTGGATCTTGCCGACCATTTCGTTCGCGGCGACGATCACCTTGTCTTCGAGGTGACCGCAGCGCTTGGGAAAGCTCTGATCCTCGAGCTGGATGGCAGTCGCGCCCACGCGTTCAAACGAGCGCACCGTGCGCTGCACGTTCAGAGCGTTGCCGTAGCCGGTATCCGCATCGACAATCAGGTTTGCTCCAACACGATCACGGATCAAAGCAAGCGTGTCGACCACCTCGCTGACGCTGACGAGTCCGATATCGGGGCGTCCAAGCCGGGTGTAGGCGATGCCGCCGCCGGTCACGTAGAAGTCGTAAAGCCCGCTTTCTCGGCGATCATCGCGGTCAGCGGATCGTAGACGCCAGGCGCGATCACGATCGGCTTGCTTCGCAGGCGTTCGCGCAGATTTTCGGTCTCGGCCATGTCTCACATTCCCAGATAGGCTCGTTTAAGGTCGGCATTGTCGCGCAGTTCTGATGAAGTGCCTGAGAGGACGATCTCGCCCTGCTCGAGAATGTAGGCTCGTGCGGCAACCGCAAGGCTTTGCACCACGTTCTGCTCGACAAGCAGGATCGCAAGGCCGTTCGCGCGAATGCGCAAAATCAGCGCAAAGAGGTCCTCGACGAGGCGGGGCGACAATCCGAGCGAAGGCTCGTCGAGGATCAGCAATCGCGGCTCGGCCATCAGGCCACGCCCGATCGCCAGCATCTGCTGCTCGCCGCCGGACAGCGTTCCGGCATTCTGGCCGCGTCGCTCGGCGAGCCGGGGAAAGGTCGAGAACACCCGCTCGCGGTTCTGCGCGCGTCGCGCCGTGGCGCGGCGATAGCTGCCCAGATCGAGATTTTCCAGGACTGTCATGTTCGGGAAAATCTTCCTGCCCTCGGGGACATGGATCAAACCGAGTTCGACGATCTCGGCTGGCTTGGCCTGATCGATCGGCTGGCCTTCGAACAAGATCGATCCGCTTCGTGGTCGCAGGAGCCCGGAGATCGTGCGATTGAGCGTCGACTTTCCGGCTCCATTGGAGCCGAGCAGCGCCACGATTTCGCCCGGCGCGATCGTCATATCGATGTCGCGCAGCACTTCGGTGCGGCCGTAACCCGCGCAAACGCCCCGGATATCGAGAAGATTGGTGCCGGTCATTGTGAACGCGCGACCCCGCCATACTGGACGGCCGCGCCCTCCCCGAGATACGCTTCGATCACCCGCGCGTTGCCGACGATGCTTTCCGGTGCGCCCGATGCGATGATCTTGCCCTCGGCAAGTACGTAAATGCGGTCGGACAAATTCATCACGGCCTGCATGACATGTTCGATCAGAAGGATCGTGGTTCCCTGGTCACGAATCTCCCGGATGGCCGGCAGTAGATCCCGCACCTCTGACGGGTTGAGTCCGGCCATGACTTCATCGAGCAGCAACAGCCGGGGCGAGGTCGCTAGCGCGCGTGCAAGCTCAAGGCGCTTCCTGGCTCCCACCGTAAGGGTTCCCGCCGCCTGATCGAGATATCGACTTAGCCCAAGCCGCAGTGCGATCTTCTCCGCTGCATCAAACGCGGCCGCACGGTCGCGATGCCGAAGATACGCGCCGACCGCAATGTTCTCGCGCACGGTGAGACCGACGAAGGGCTGGACGATCTGGAACGTGCGCGCGAGGCCCTGGCGCGCCAGCTCATGTGGCGCCATGCCGGTGATATCCTGACCAACGAAATAGACGCGGCCTTGAGTAGGCTTCTGGAAGCCCGAGATGATGGAGAACAGTGTCGTCTTTCCGGCGCCGTTCGGCCCGATGAGGGCAGTGATACTCCCCGCTTCGACATCGAACGACGCGGAGTCGACGGCGAGCAGCCCGCCAAAGCGCTGCGAGATCTGATCCACCTGCAGGAGCGGCTCACCCATGGCTGCTACTCCCGACAACGGCGCCTGTGCTATGTGATCGCAGGCGGGCGGAAAGCGTCGTGACGAGGCCGACGACGCCAGTCGGCGCGAAGGCCACAACTCCGACAAGCACGGTGCCATAGATCGCAAGATCGATCCCAGGCGCATCGCCGGCGACAAGCTTGGCGGCTTCGCCCAGCAGTCGCACAACCAGCGCTCCGGCAAGCGGGCCGAAGACAGTGCCGCTACCGCCCACGATCGGGCCCAGCAGCGCCTCGACGGAAATCCACGAACCGAACGCTATCGTCGAATCCACGAACAGGAAATACTGCGCGTAGAAGCAGCCGGCAGCCGCTGTGATTGCCGCCGAAAGCATCATTGCCCGCAGCTTGATCGAGACGACATCGACACCAAGTGCGCGGGCACTGTCTTCGTTCTCGCGTATCGCCACGAGCCAGGCACCAAACCGCGTTTGCTCCAGTCGCGCAGCGATCAACAATGAAATGAACACCAGAAAGAGAATGATCCAATAGAACACCGCGCGGCTTTGGAACTGAAAGGCCTCGGGCCGCATATCCAGCTTGATCAACGTTCCAACGCCCGCACCGGTGATCGGCGCCACGCTTGCGACGATCCTGAGCACCTCCGCGAAGGCCAATGTGACCAGCGCGAAGTAGGAGCCCTTGAGTCCCGAGCGAAACGCGAGGAATCCGATCGCCGCGCCAACGAGTGCACCGGCGGCGATACCGGCAACGAATCCGATCCAGGCATTCACACCATATCGAACCTGCAGGATCGCCGTCACATATGCGCCGGCGCCGAAGAAGGCGGCGTGTCCGAACGAATATTGCCCGCCGTAACCGCCAAGGATGTTCCAGCCCTGACCGGCCAGAGCGATGATCAACGCAAAGACCAGGAAATTGAGCGTGACGTTCGAAACGCCTAGCAACGGCAGGCATGCGAGCGCCGCGGAAATGCACAAGATCGCCAGCGGCGCTTTCATGCCCGCGCTCCGAACAGACCGGTCGGGCGAACAAGCAGCACAAGAATAAAGACCAGAAAAATCCCGAGTTGCCCGAGCAACTCACCGAAGAAAAGCCCGCCGAGACTCTCGATCACACCGATGAGGATCCCACCGACCAGAGCGCCAGTGATGGAGCCCATGCCGCCAAGCACAACGATTGTGAAGGCGACCAGCACGAAACCTCGACCGACATTGGGATTGACATAGAAGGTCGGGATCAACAGGCAGGCGGCGATTGCAAGACAGGCGGTCCCCAGGCCAAAGGTCACCGCATAGATATGGGCGACGTCGATGCCGGCGAGTTGCGCGCCCAGTTGCTCCTTCGCGACCGCCCGGATCGCCTTCCCGGTGTCGGTCATCCGCATGAACGCCCAGAGCACAAGCGTCAGCGCAATCACTGCACCAAGGCCGACCACCCGCGAAACGCCGAGCAACGCAACGCCGACATCGATCACATTGAAACCGGCCGGCACGTCGATGGTACGCGTGTCAGCATGAAAGGCATAGAGCGCCAGATTCTCGATCACGATCGCAAGCCCCAGCGTAACCAGGAGGACATTGCGCTCATCCCCGTGCGAGGCCGGCCCGATCACGAAGCGCTGCAGCAAATATCCGAATACAAAAAACAGCGGCGCGATCCCGAACACCGAAATGTAAGGATCAATCCCGAGAACCTTGAACGCAAAATAGACCGCAAACAGCGCCGCAGTCAGCAGCGCACCGTGTGCGAAATTGATGATGTGCAGCACACCGTAAATCAGGGTCAATCCCAGCGCGATCAGCGCATAAACGGCGCCCGTCAGGACGCCGTTCATGATTGCGGGGATCAGAATGGCAGGTGAAAACATTCGGACCGACTCCAAACCAGCGAATATCTCGTCCGAACGTTGTGAGGCCTGCTCCCTACGCCGGCATCGGGAACACCGGCTTGGCGCTCGCAACCGCCGCCGGGAAAATCACCTGAATGTCGTTGTTGAGCACCTGCGTGTTGACCGGAGCCGCACCCTGGTTCTGACCGTTGACGAATTTCGTTGGGCCATAGGGCATGATGTGATCCGCAAAGGTCGAGGATTCGAGCGCCGCGGTGACCTTGGCGTGGTCGACCGAGCCGGCACGGGCCAAAGCATCGGCAGCCAGGAGCACGCTGCAGTAGTTCAGATAGACTTCGTAGGTGAAGAACTGGCCGGCATCGTCGACCTTTTTCTTCAGCGCGAGAGCCTTCTTGTTGCGCGGATCGAACCAGTGATTGCAGTCCATGATGTACTGGGCCGCTTCCGGGAATTCCTTGACGAACTTGTACGACGAGGCCGCTCCACCAAGCACGGAGTAGATACCCTTCGGCCGCACCTTCTGCTGCTGCATCGTGCGGGCGAGCAGCACATACTCGTTGTAGTAGTTTGCCGGAATGACGAGGTCGGGATTCTGCGACTTGATCTTCAACACGACGTTGTTGAAGTCGCGGGTCGGCGTCGGGTGCGGGATCGTCTCGAGGACCTGGAATCCTTTCTGCGGCAACTGGTCGTTGAGCAATTTTGCGAGACCGGAGCCAAACAGCGAGTCCTCGTTGATGATCATGACCGTCTTGGCCGGCTTGCCGGCTTGATCGTTCAGGGTCACGAGATTCTCGATCGCCGTCTTGGCGATCACGCCAAAGCCGGGACCAAAGCGGAACGTATTCTTCAAGCCGCGCGTCACGATGTTGTCGGCCACGCCGACATCGACCAGATACGGCAAGTCATATCGGGCGGCGGCCTGGCTTGCGGCGAGGCAAATCGAGCTCGCATAGCCGCCAACAATCGCAGCGACCCCGGCCGCATTCATCTTCTCGACCTCTGCGGTGCCGCCGTCCGGTGTCGACTGTGCGTCACCGAACACCACATCGATCTTGCCAAGGCCCTTGATCCCGCCGGCTGCGTTGAGCTCGTCCACGGCGAGCTGCGCGCCGAGCTTGCCCTGCTGACCCGAATAGGACAGCGCACCGGTCACCGGCTGCAGAATGCCGAGTTTGACGCCGGCCCCCTGGGCGCGAAGGATCGACGGCGTTGCAAGCGCACCGATGCCAACGGCAGCGCCCAGCGCAGACGTCTGCAGTAAATCCCGACGGTTGAATCCCTGTTTGCGGTCTCGTGACATCGGTTGCCTGCCTTTCTCTGTTAATTAATGAAACCCTTTTGACCTGAGCGATCGCGAATCCGCGCTGCCGGCTTCCAGCCTCCGCGCTCGGGCGTGCCGGAGCGGATCAGGTCGATCGCGATGCTGTAACGATCGGGCCGATACAGCGCGTGCAGATGCTCGACTCCCCTGCCCGTTCGATCAAAGACAACGCGCACCAGCTCGATCAGGGGCGAGCCGGTCTTGATACCGAGGGCTTTGGCGACCGGTGGTGTCGCAAGACCGGCCCCGATCCGCTGGGTCGCATGTTCGACCTTCGCCCCGGCGCGCTCCAGCAACTCGAGCATCGGCTGGGATGCGAGTTCTGCGCGGGTAAACGTTCGCCCGATTGCGGTCGGAACGTGTGTTGTCAGATAGGAAAAGGGGTCGCGCACAATGGAGCGAACACGCACCGAACGCTGCAGTTCCGCCCCGTCCTCGAGACCGAGCGCTCTGGTAATCGACGTGCTGCCGGTCATGTAGTCGAACGACAGCAGCTTGACGCTCGTGCGCCGTCCCATCTCGGCGAGATTTGTCAAAACGCCCGCAATATCTGCAACGATCGGCGCGCTGCTCGGTTCATAGATCACGCGGGTCCCGGCGCTCGGCCGTCGCTCGATCAGCTGTTCCTGCTCTAGCTCGGCGAGCGCGCGGCGCACCGTGACACGCGAAACGCCGTGCGCTGTGGCGAGATCGTTTTCGTTGGGAAGACGCGCACCGTGGGCAAAGACGCCGGTCAGGATCCGGTCGCGCAGCACCAGGTAGACCTGCCGAGCCTTCGCTTCCCCGAGTCCGGTCGCCACACCACACTCCACCCTGGCTCCGCCTTGCGAAGCCTTCAGCGAAACGCTAGCTTGGTATTAAATAAAATACAATACGCGGAAACGACAACTTGGCCCCGATCGCAACCCCCGAGGCATCGCCCAGAACACTGTTCGACAAGCTGTGGTCGGCGCACGAGATCTTGCGGCGCGACAATAGCGACACCCTTCTTTGGGTCGACCGCCTGTACCTGCACGAAGGATCGTTTCATGCGTTCGAACAGCTTGCGCGACGCAAAACGTCGGTGGCCGAGCCCGGCCTGGTGTTCGGATTTGCCGACCATTACGTCCCGACGCATTCGCGTGACAAGGAAATCGCCAATCCGGAAATCGCACGGATGGTGCGGACGCTGAACGACAACGCGCAGCGGTACGGGTTCAAGCTGTTCGGCTTGCGCGATCCGCAGCAGGGCATCGTTCATGTCGTCGGTCCGGAGCAGGGCCTCACGCTGCCCGGGATGTTGATCGTGTGTGGCGACAGCCACACGTCGACGCATGGCGCGCTGGGGTCCTACGCATTCGGCATCGGCGCATCCGAAGTCGCCCACGTGTTGATGACGCAGACGATCTGGCAGAAGAAGCCGGCCACCATGCGCATCAACGTCGAAGGCAAACTTGGTGCAGGCATTGGTGCGAAGGACATTGCGCTGGGAATCATTTCGCGGATCGGTGCAAATGGGGCGCAGGGCCACGCCATCGAATATGCGGGCTCGGCCATTCGCAGCCTTTCGGTGGAGGCGCGGCTGACGCTCTGCAACATGTCGATCGAGGCCGGCGCCCGATGCGGCGTGATCGCACCCGATGAGCGGACGTTTGCCTATGTAAGAGGGCGCCCGTACGCCCCGAGACCTGATCAATTCGACGGCGCAGTCGAGCGATGGTCTGAGCTTGCGTCGGATTCCGACGCTAGCTTCGACCGCGAACACACGCTGCTCGCCGATGAGATCGCCCCGATCGTGACATGGGGCACGAGCCCTGAGGACGCGCTGCCGATTGACGCGGCGGTTCCTGATCCGGCGAAACAAGCAGACGAGGAACGGGCCAAATATATCGGCGCGGTGCTCGACTATATGGGCCTTTCCGCCGGCCAGAAGCTGACGGATGTCAGCATCGACCAGGTTTTCATCGGCTCCTGCACGAACTCGCGCCTCGAGGACCTGCGTGTTGCGGCCGCGATCCTCGCAGGCCGCAAGAGCAAGGTGCCAGGCAAGGTCTCGCCGGGCTCATCGACGGTCAAGCAGCAGGCAGAGCAGGAAGGCCTCGATCTCATCTTTCGGGATGCCGGCCTCGACTGGGTCGAATCGGGATGCTCGATGTGCGTCGGCATCAACGGCGACCTCGTGCCCGCGGGCAATCGTTGCGCCTCGACCACCAATCGCAATTTCAAGGGGCGGCAGGGACCGGGGGCGCGCACGCACATCATGTCACCGGCAATGGTCGCGGCCGCTGCCGTTGCCGGACATCTTGCGGATGTGCGGCCTATGCTTGCCGGCCGAGCGACCTAGGGAGGCGGACATGGACAAATTCACGCGTCTGACCGCAACTGCCTGCTCGCTCAACGTCGCCAACATCGATACGGACCAGTTGCTGCCAGCACGGTTTCTCAAGGTTTCCCGTTCGGCTGGACTTGGGAAATTGCTGTTGCACGATCTCCGTCTCGATTCTGAGGGTAACGAGCGCTCTGACTTCCCACTTAATCGGTCCGCGTGGCGGAACGCCGGAATCGTTGTCGGCGGACCGAACTTCGGCGGCGGATCATCGCGCGAGGCGGCGGTATACGCGCTCTACGACTACGGCATTCGCTGCGTCATCGCGCCGTCGTTCGGCGACATCTTTGCACAAAACAGCATCAAGAACGGATTATTGCCGGCCGTTGCAAGCGCGACCGACGTCGCGGAACTTGCGGCAACGCTTGAACGACATCCAGAACTCAATGTGACCGTAGATCTTGAGGCCCAGACAATCACCTGCGGAAATTACGCGTTCAAGTTCTCGATTCCAGCGTCATGGCGCGATCAGCTGTTGAATGGCTGGGATGAAATCGATCTGACTCGGTCAAATCATGGCAGGATACGAGGCTTCAGAGAGCGGCGACGCGCTGCCGAGCCATGGGTGTTCGCCACCACCGATTTGAATACCATCTAGCTGGAGCCGATGACGTCGAGGTCGTCACCTATGTCGCAGGTGCGTTCTGTTACCCATGTGTCCGGGCCGGACAATAACAGGCTGGCGGAGAGAGCGGGATTCGAACCCGCGATACGGTTTCCCGTATACACACTTTCCAGGCGTGCGCCTTCAACCACTCGGCCACCTCTCCGACCGCGCCTACGCTGAATGTGACGCGCTGCTCGAGCGCTCTGCAATCAATCGGCGCCATCTCTTGCCGACCGCGACGGTGATTTGCAAGCGGCATCAGGCCGACCGTAGATTTTCTGCAACGTATTGATGCGTCTTATACTTTCGCCGAAAATGACGTATCAATGCGGCCATGGCACGAGCCGAAACCATTGGCCTCATCCTCGCCGGAGGGCGAGCGCAGCGCATGGGCGGGCGCGGCAAGGCGTTCCTGTCGCTCGCGGGCGCCAGCCTCGTGCAGCGGGCAATCGCGCGCCTCGCCCCGCAATGCGACCGTGTCATTATAAATGCCAATCGGGAGCTTGAGCGGTTCGCCGAACTTGACCCTCCCGTGATCAGCGACTCTGTTGCCGGCTATGCGGGCCCGTTGGCTGGCATTCTTGCCGGACTCGACTGGCTTGCCGACTACGCGCCCGACGCCGTGCTCCTGACCGTGCCGGTCGACGGACCGTTCTTCCCCGACGATCTTGGCGCAAGATTGCAGGCTGCCGCGAAGTCGAGAGGCGCCGCGATCGCCTGCGCACAATCCGGCGGCCGCCGGCACGGAGATCTACGGCCTGTTTTCGGCCGCGCTGCGTGACGACCTGCGCCGCGCGCTGACCGTCGATGGCATCCACAGGGTGGACGAGTGGCTTGGCCGCCATGACGTGGCGGTCGCCGAATGGCCGATGCAGCCGATCGATCCATTCTTCAACGTGAATACATCAGACGATCTCGCCCTCGCCGAGCAGCATTTGCACGCGCTTGCCAACAGGACCTAAAGCGCGATGAGATTTGATTGAATCGTCATCGCGCATTAGATTCTTGATTGAGCATGATCTTTCCGGAAAACCGCTTCGCACTTTTCCGGATCATGCTTTAGGTTGCGGCAGGAAAGCGCCATGGACATTACGCTCGACCTGCGCGGCCTGAAGTGCCCGCTTCCTGCGCTTCGAACCCGCAAGGCGCTGTCGCAACTAAAAACAGGAGACGTCGCAACGGTCGAATGCACCGACCCGCTGGCGGCAATCGACATTCCGCACCTCGTCGCGCAATGCGGCGATGAGCTTGAAGAGCAGTCGCGGCACAGCGAGGTGCTGGTGTTCCGGATCCGCAAGCGCTGAAAGGCCAAGCACTGAAAGGTTTTGTCATGATCGACCTTCGCACATTCCTCGCATGCCTTGCCACATTGCTCGCTTTGACAGCGGCGACCGCGCCGGCGCTGGCGCAAACTTGCAAGCGCGAGGGCACTGATGTGATGTGCGACGACGGCCGGCGCGGCGTGTGGATCGGCACCTCGATCATCTGGCAGGACGGCACCCGCTCGAGCTCGGTTACGCAGCACCCGAGCGTCATCATCGGCAATAAGCAGTCGATCCATGTCGGCCAGGGCGTCCTCGTCGGCTCCGGCAACAACGGCAATTCGGTGCCGCTGGATGATCCGAACGCGCCGAACAAGACCCGTTGCGCCATCCTCGACGGCGTGTCGTACTGCGATTAATGCACGCGAACATTGCCACGGGCGGCGGCAGTTGCAGCCGGGACCAGCGCCGGCTCCAAGCCGGCAAACGCACGCCGCGACGGCGTCTCCTCCAGCGTGCTGACGAACTCGGCGAACCACTGATGAATGGTGTGCGCCTTGAGCTTCGCCATCATCGCTGCCCAGCGTTCGCGCCGCTCGAGGATCGACATCGTTAGCGCCGTGTACATCGCACGCGCGATCGCATCGATATCGGACGGATTGACGATCAACGCAGCGTCGAGCTCGTTCGCCGCGCCGGCATAGCGTGACAGCACGAGAACGCCGGGGTCGTCGGGGTTTTGCGCGGCGACATATTCCTTGGCGACCAGATTCATGCCGTCCTGCATCGGCGTGACAACGCCGATCTGCGCCGAGCGGTAGAACCCGGCGAGCACGTTCTGACCGTAACCCTTGCTGATATAGCGGATCGGGGTCCAGTCGACCTCACCATGGCGCCCGTTGACGTCGGTAACGAGGCCGCCAAGCTCGGCCTGCAAACTCTCGTACGCTTCAATTTCGCCACGCGACGGCGTCGCGATCTGCAATAGCGACAGCGTCCGCTTGAGCTCGGGATGCATCGTGAACAGCCGATCAAACGCGCAGATCCGGTTGACCAGACCCTTTGAGTAATCGACGCGATCGACGCCGATCGCGAGCCGCTCGCCGCGCAACGAGAGGCGCAGTCGCGACACGTCCGGATGCATGATCGCACGTGCTGCCAACGACGCAAAGCCATCGACATCGATACCGATCGGAAACACCGCAAGTCGCGACAGCCCAAACCGCGAGGTGACGAGGCCATCGTCCACCTCGAGACCGAGTTCCTGGCGAATATAATCCGTGAAGTTCGTGCAATCATCGTCGGTCTGGAAACCGATCAGGTCATACGCCAGCATCAACTCGATCAGCTGGCGATGGTTCGGGATACGCGCGGCGATGCTGCGCACCGGCCATGGCGTGTGCAAAAAAAACCCGATCGGCTCGATCACGCCCTGGTGCCGCAACTCGGCGCCGAGCGCGAGGAAATGATAATCCTGAATCCAGTAGACGGTATCGGGTTTGCGGAAATGCAACAGCGCCTCCGCCACGAAGGCGTTGACCTCGCGGTAGGAGTGATAGTCGTCGGCTGATGCGCGAATCAAATCGCTGCGCGAATGCAGCGCAGGCCATAGCGCCGAATTGGCGAAGCCTTGATAGTAACCGCCATAATGCGCCGCCGGCAGATCGAGCATCGCGAGCGTGCCGCGGCCGAGACTCTCGGTCTTGATCGGCGGCGAAGCCTTGCCGTCACAGACGCGACCGCTGGAACCGACCCAGGTCGCGCCACTCCTTTCGACAGCAGGTAGCAGCGCGGCTGCAAGTCCCCCGGTCATGGGTTCATTCGATTTGGCGCGCGCGATGCGATTTGAGACAACGACCAGATTGTGCATAGCTCGGTCCCGCAATTGGCTACTAGATAAACTGTTGTTCATAAACAATAGTTCCCGTCCCAATCTTGGACGCGATGGGAGCGAGTTCCGGGCATTTTCTTGAAAAATGGAACTGCGTGCCTTGCGGCATCACTCAAAGTGAAGAAAACACGCGGAATCTAATAAAATTCAGCCGCGCCAGTAGCGGTCTTCCCAGCTCCGCGACAATTTCATGCCCGTCAAAATCAATCCGGCCATCGAATAGGTTTGCGGAAAATTTCCGCACAATGCGCCCGACGTCGGATCGACATCTTCGGACAGCAATCCATACCGATTGCGGCTTGCCAAGGCGTCGACAAACAAATCGCGTGCTTCGTCCTTGCGGCCAAGCTCCCACCACGCATCGATCAGCCAGAAGCGGCAGATCAGGAACGCCGTCACCGGCAGACCAAAATCATCGGCCGTCGCATAGCGCATCACGTGCTTCTCGCGCACCAGCTCCTTTTCCATGGCGGCGACTGTACTGACGAAGCGCGGATCATCGACCTCGCAAACGCCGAGATCGGGCAACAGCAACACGCTGGCGTCGAGATCGTCGGATCCGAACGCCGCGGTGAACGCCTTGCGCTTCGGATTCCATGCACGCTCGAGCAGTTCGTGATGCAAAGGATCGGCCTTCGCATTCCAGTAGCTGACCCGATCCTGCAGACCCAGCCGGTTCGCGATTGCCGAAAGGCGATTCATACCCGCCCAGCACATCGCCGACGAATGGGTGTGGATGCGCTGACGACCACGATATTCCCAGATGCCGGCGTCGGGCACGAGCGACACCTTGTCGGCCTTTTCGCCAAGCGTCTCGAGCAGCCCGAACAGGCTCTCGTCGCCCGGCTTGGGCAGCCGGCGATCGAAGAACAGCGGCAAGGCCGCGAGAATGACGCTGCCGTAGGTATCGTGTTGAACCTGATCGACAGCAGCGTTGCCGATCCGCACCGGGCCGTCGCCGCGATAACCCTTGAGATCAGTCGCGATCCGCTCCTCAAGCGAAAGGTTCGGGACCACACTATAGACCGGTTTGAGCGGACCATCGCGGTTCGCCGCGATCGACAGCGTGAAGCCGATGAAATCTTCCATCGTCTGGGTGGCGCCGACACGGTTGAGCGCCTTGACCACAAAGTAGGCGTCGCGCAGCCAGCAGAAGCGATAGTCCCAGGTGCGCCCCGACCCGGGCGCTTCCGGGATTGACGTCGTGTGGGCGGCGACGACGCCGCCGGTCTCCTCAAAATTGGACAGCTTCAGCGTGATCGCCGCGCGGATGATCGCTTCCTGCCATTCATAGGAAATGTAGAGACGCCGCACCCAGTCGCGCCAGTAGTCGCGCGTCTGCTCCGCGAAAGACGTCGCGGTCGCGGCGAGGTCGCCGGAAAACGGCTCATCCGGACCAAACACGAGGTGCAACGGGCGCGTGATAACGAATGGCGTTTCGTTCTGGATCAGCGACAGCGGCGCGTCGGTCGTGACGCGCATCGCCGCATCGCCCTCGACGTAGCGGATATGATTGCTGCCGAGCAACGGCTGTGCAAACGGCTTGCCGTAGGAATGAGTCGGCCGGATCCTGATGGTGATCAGCGGCAGGCCCTTGACCGGTTCGATAATGCGGAACAGCTGCACCGGGCGAAACACGCGGCCGTATTGGCGGAAGCGCGGCGCGAAGTCGGTGATCCTCACCGCGTTGCCACGTGCGTCAGTCAGGACCGTCGATACAAGCGCCGTGTTACGGACGTACTCCGATTGATAGTCCGCCAGATTATCCAGCACGACATCGCTAAATCCCTTCTCCTCGTCGCCGGCAACGAGGCGCGAGAACATCGGATTGGCGTCGAAATTCGGAAAGCACCACCACACCAGCCGCGACATCGGATTTACCAGCGCGGCCGTGCGGCAATTGCCGATCACAGCAAGGTCGAGACCATGATCGATCATTGCGGGGCGACCTCGCGCTCTGCGAGTCCGGCGAGCCAGCGCCGGACATCGCGCGGCCGGCCAAATTGACCCGCAACGCCGCGCGCCTTGCGACCGACCGAGAACGACAATCCTGCGAGGTCGGGTATGATGGCAAACACCGCATCGTCAGTAACGTCGTCGCCAAAGAACACGGGACAACGTCCCGCGAACGGAACATGCGTCATCAACTCGCGTACGCCGGACGCCTTGGAAAATCCCGAAGGCTTGATTTCGACCACACGTTTTCCCGGCAGCACGTCGATCGGCGCTTCCGACAATTCGCTTCTGATCGCGGCCACGCGGGCGAAGATCGCAGGTTCGAACTCGATGGCCTGACGATAATGGATTGCAAGCGAGTAGCCCTTGTCTTCGATCAGGATCCGATCGCTCATCTCGCCAATCGCGGCAAACCTGCGCTTCAACTCACGACTCATCGGATAGGCGCCAACAGCACACGCCTTCGATGTCGGCGATACCCGCAACTCGGCGCCGTGGCCACCAATCGCGGGCAGCGCCAGGGGTGCGAAGATGCGATCGATGTCGACGATCGAACGACCGCTGACAAAGGCCACGGCACCATCGGTGAGTTCGAACAGGCGCTGCAACGTGCCTCGCAAGCCCCTGGGCACGACCACTGCGTCGGGCATCGGAGCGAGATCGAGCAACGTGCCGTCGATGTCGAACAGGAATGCGCAACGGTTCAGCGGAGGCAAAACCGGTTGCAGCGCCGGACCATGCGACGCCGTCAGCGTCTCGAAGATGAAATCAATGTCTGCCATGCTGCCTAGTCGACTGCGGCTAACGGCCGCGCCACGTCTTCAAGCGGCCTACGCTCGCTGGCAACACAAAGACGCCATGCCAACCCTGCCGCTGCGATCATAAGGATTGATCCAAAAAGATATCCCGCAAAAACACTGTTGCGTGAGCCTGATTCGATCAGCACGCCAAACAGCGCCGGACCGATGATGCCGCCGATGCCGGTGCCAACGGCATAGAACAGCGCGATGGCGAGAGCCCGCACCTCGAGCGGAAAGGTTTCGCTAACGGTCAGATAGGCCGCGCTCGCCGCGGGTGACGCGAAGAAGAACACGACCATCCAGGCAATCGTCTGCGTCTGCGCCGACAGCGCACCGATCGAGAACAGGTAGCCTGAGAGTGCGAGCAGTACGCCGGACACAGCATAAGTCAAGGTAATCATGACGCGTCGACCGAGCGTGTCGAACAATCGCCCAAGCAGCAGAGGGCCCAAAAAATTCCCCGCGGCGAATGGCAGGATGTAAAGGCCGATACGATCGGTCGCGATGCCGAAGAAATCGGTCAGCACCAAGGCATAGGTGAAAAAGATCGCATTGTAGAAGAAGGCCTGCGCGGCCATCAGCCCAAGGCCCAGTACCGCGCGTGAGCGGTAGGAATGAACAATGATATGGACGAACTCGGCGAGCGGCGTGGTGCGGCGCTGCCGCATACGTAATCCGCAATAGCTGTTCTCTTTCACCATCGGTCAACGGTTGGCCGGCGCGCTGCTCGATGTCGTCGACGATTGCGGCTGCATGGGCGGCGTCGCCATGGATCACGAGCCAGCGCGGGCTCTCCGGAATCCAGAAGCGCATGACGAAGACGATCAGACCGAGGGCCGCACCGATGAGGAAACACAGGCGCCAGCCGATTTCGGGATCGAGCAGCGCGGGGTTCAGCAGCACCGTGGTCGCCGCTGCGCCGAGCGCGGCGCCGACCCAGAAGGTGCCGTTAATGGCAAGATCGGTCCAGCCGCGATAGCGCGCCGGGATGAATTCCTGGATAGTCGAGTTGATCGCGGTGTATTCGCCGCCGATGCCGGCCCCGGTCAAAAAACGGAACAGCATGTAGCTCGGGGCGCTCCACGAAAACGCGGTGGCGGCGGTTGCGAGCAGATAGATCGCGAGCGTGGTGAAGAACAGTTTTGTTCGGCCGAACCTGTCAGTCAGCCAGCCAAAGCCAACCGCACCGAGCACCGCGCCAGCGAGATAGCCGCTGTTGGCGAGTCCAACGTCGACATTGCTCAACTGCAGTACCGGGCTCTGCTTCAGCGCACCCGACACCGAGCCGGCCAGCGTCACCTCGAGCCCGTCGAGAATCCAGGTCACGCCGAGCGCCACCACGACGAGGGTGTGGAACGAACTCCAGCTCAAACGGTCCAGCCGCGCCGGGATATCGGTTGTCACCAGACCCACAGAGGTGCGTGCGTCGCTTGGACGGATTTCCGTTTGCAGATCGGTGGAATCTGAGCCGGCAGATAATGCTTTCGCGGCGCGCGGCACGGCCATGCCTCGCCTCCCGGCTCAAGGACTTGCCAAAGAGTGTTTAACGCGGCAGTCCGCAGTTCGGTTCCATCGGAAAAACCTCGTCGTTTCAGCGACTTATGCGGCGCGAATGGTCGCCATGAACTGATCGAGCTCCTGGCGCAGGCGGCCGCTCTCGACCGACAGGGTCTTAGCCGAGTTCAGCACCTCCGACGAGGCCGAACCGGTTTCGGTGGCGCCGCGATTGACCTCGGTAATGTTCAAGGCGACGTCCTGAGTGCTTTTCGCAACGTTCTGCACATTGCGCGCGATTTCCTGGGTCGCGCTTCCCTGCTGCTCGACGGCCGTGGTGATCTGCGAGGCGATGCTCGACACCCGTCCGATGGTCTCGACGATCTGCTTGATCGCGGCGACCGATTCCGCGGTCGCGATCTGCATGCTGGAGATCTGCCCGGAGATTTCGTCGGTCGCCTTCGCGGTCTGGCTCGCGAGCGTCTTGACCTCGGAGGCCACCACAGCAAAGCCGCGCCCGGCCTCGCCCGCACGAGCCGCTTCAATTGTGGCGTTCAAGGCCAGCAGGTTGGTCTGCTCGGCAATCGCGTTGATCAGCTTGACCACCTCGCCGATCTGCTGGGCGGCATGCGACAGCTTGCCGATACGCGTATCGGTGTCGCGGGCCTGTGACACCGCGCCTTCGGCAATGACACTCAACTCGCGCACCTGGCGGCCGATGTCATCGATCGAAGCGGACAGCTCTTCGGTCGCACCGGCGACGGACTGAACGCTCGACGATGCCTCTTCGGAGGCGCTCGCGACAGTTCCCGACAGGTTCTGCGTGGTCTCAGCGGTTCGCGTCAGCATGCCCGCCGCGCCTTCGAGCTCGCGCGCAGACGCTGCGACATTGCCGACGATCGCGCCGACCGCAGCTTCGAAATCATCGGCAAACTTGCCAAGCTCGACCCGCCGGGCTTCGGCTGCGCCGCGATTCTTCTCCTCCTGCTCGGCCGCTTCGCGCGCCGCCTTGGCCACCGCCTGGACCTTGAACTCCTCGACCGCGGCAGCCATTTGGCCGATCTCGTCCTTGCGGCCAAGCCCCGGCAGCACAACCTCGAAATTGCCGGATGCGAGTTCGCGCATTGCCGCGCACATCTTGCGCATCGACGACGACAAACCGCCGCCGAGCGCCAGCGCCAGCACCACGCCGAAAACGAAGCCGCCCGCGCCAAACATCGTGATGCGCTGCTTGGTGTTGGTAATCGTTGCATTGGCAGCCGCCTCGGATTTGTCCTGGGCTGACGCAAGATCGTCCTTCAGCACCTTTGAATCGCCGATGATCCGTTCCGCTGTCGTCGACAGGTCGGATGCCAGCGTGTTGATGGTGCGGGTGTTCTCGACAAGAACACCGAAGCCGTCGCTGAACTGTTCGAGCTGCTGGGCAATATCCTTGATGATCGGAACGAGCTTTTCGTTGCTCGACGTGACCTGCTTGAACGCGTTCTGCACGAACTTGATACGCGCCTGGGTGCTGGTACCCGACGATGCATCTGGCTTGGCGACGAAGTTGTTGGCCAGCGACGACGCCGTGAGATACTGGCCAAGCACGTTCTTGGCCGCGGTTTGGAGGTCGGCCTGTTCTTCGGCGCCCGCCGTCTCGACCAGCTTCTCCAGCGAATAGCGCACCTTGCTACCGCCGTAACCGACCCGGTCGGCCGCGATCTGGCTATTGGCCTTGATCAAATCGACGATTTTCGCAAGTGACGCGGACATCCCATCGACGTCCTTCGACAGCGAGGCGATCTGCTCGCGTTGCTCCGCGCTGGTCTCCTGTGCCTTGAACTGGTCGATCGCGGCGCGCAAGCGGGCCTGGGCATCGAGTGCCGACTTGCCGTCATCCTCGCTGCGGGAGAGGATGTAGAGCTGGGTCGCCGACTGGAACGAGCCGAGCTCGCGGTCGACGGAAGCTGCCATGCTCGACGCGGCGACGCCCTGACGGTAGGACATCACGCTGCTTGTGATGCTTTCGAAGCCGAGATAGGCCGTCGCGATGCTGGCGGCGAAAATCGCGAGCACGACGACAAAGCCAAGAATGATTTTCCAGCGAAACGACAGGTTGGAAAGCAAGGTCAATTTCAAACGGAAGGGGCGAAAGCGCACGGGCATGGCCTGTCCTGGGGTTTTGAGGGCCGCGCGGCGCCACACGCAACGTGTGCAACACCTGCTTCTGCTGGCGCGACCCCGTCTCGAAATGCGGGCAAATCGTCACATCACGGGTGCCAAAATACCGAGCAAACGATAACGACGCGTAAACCACGCGCGCCGCGCATGGCCACTGGTAAGCCATTCCCCAACATGGTGATTTGCGCGCTGGCATGCCCACATTGCGCTGCAGCAAGATCGGCCGAGTCCCGCTCACCTGATGCGCAATGGAGAGGGAAAACGATGGCTTGCGTCGGCGGCTCCGCGGGCCAAAGGTCGTCCGCACAATTCGAGCCGGTCATTATTCCGGCTCCGTCGTGGGCGCAGCTCATAATGATTTTTTTGCGACAGACGAAAATCTAATTGAATTGCTTTGCAAGCAGCGGCCTACTCCAATGCAATCAAGAAACGCTGCCCGCGGAAACGTCTTAAAGTCCTGAGGAGGATCGAATGACCGCAGTCAAACTGACGGTGAACGGCAAGGCCGTCTCCGGTGATACCGAAGACCGCACCCTGCTGGTGCACTTCTTGCGCGACCATCTAGGCCTGACCGGAACGCACGTCGGTTGCGACACCAGCCAATGCGGCGCCTGCGTGGTGCACATCGACGGACGCGCTGTGAAGTCTTGCACGGTACTGGTGGGACAGGCCGACGGGGCTAATATCACCACCATCGAAGGCATTGCCAGGGGCGACGAGCTGCACCCGATGCAGGCGGCGTTCCGCGACAATCACGGCCTGCAGTGCGGCTTCTGCACGCCGGGCATGATCATGTCGGCGATCGACATCGTGAAGCGCTACGGCGGCAAGCTCGACGAGCAGACCGTCCGCCACGAGCTGGAAGGCAATCTCTGCCGCTGCACCGGCTACCACAACATCGTCAAGGCCGTACTGGACGCCGCGGGCCGCATGAAGGTTGCGCAGGCCGCAGAATAGCGACCGCGTTCTTCGATCGTCGACAATCCAACGCATTTTTTGGCTGCACGCGCGAAAACGAACGCGCGATCCGCGGCCCGACAGGGAGAGACACCATGGGTATGGAAGGCATTGGCGCCAGCGTCGTCCGCAAGGAGGACAAGCGCTTCATCACCGGCAAGGGCCGCTACACCGACGACATCCGCCTGCACAACATGACCTACGCACAGTTCATCCGCAGCCCGCATGCGCACGCCAAGATCAAGAGCATTGACCCGTCGGCGGCGCTGAAAATGCCGGGCGTCGTCGCAGTCCTGAGCGGCAAGCAGCTGGTCGAGGACAAGGTTGGCAATCTGATTTGCGGCTGGATGATCCATTCCAAGGACGGCACGCCGATGAAGATGGGTGCCTACCCGGCGCTGGCGCCGGAAGTCGTGCGCTATGTCGGCCAGGCCGTTGCGGTCGTCATCGCCGACAGCAAGAACCTTGCGCGTGACGCCGCCGAAGCAGTCGTCGTGAATTATGAAGAGCTACCCGCGGTCGGCGACATCAGGGCCGCGATCGCGCCGGGTGCACCTCAGCTGCACCCCGAGGCCCCCGGCAACATCATCTATGACTGGACGATCGGTGACGACAAGGCGGTCAACGACGCCTTCGCCAAGGCCGCCAATGTTGTCAGCATCGAAGTCACCAACAATCGCCTGGTGCCGAATGCGATGGAGCCGCGCTCGGCGATCGCCGACTTCAACAGCGCGGAAGATCACTACACGCTCTTCACCACCTCGCAGAATCCGCACGTCGCGCGCCTCGTGCTGTCGGCGTTCTACAACATCGCCCCCGAGCACAAGCTGCGCGTGATCGCGCCCGACGTCGGCGGCGGCTTTGGCTCGAAAATCTTCATCTATCCGGAAGAGATGGTCGCGCTATGGGCGTCGAAGAAGGTCGACCGGCCCGTGAAGTGGACCGCCGACCGCACCGAGTCATTCCTGACCGATGCGCACGGCCGCGATCACCTCTCGAAGGCGGAGATGGCGTTCGACAAGGACAACAAGATGCTGGCGCTCCGGGTCAGGACCCACGCCAACTTCGGCGGCTACATGTCGCTGTTCTCGTCGTCGGTACCGACCTATCTCTACGCGACGCTGCTGTCGGGCCAGTACAACATCCCGGCGATCTTCGCCGAGGTGATCGCCGTCTACACCAACACCACGCCGGTCGACGCCTATCGTGGCGCGGGCCGGCCCGAGGCGAGCTTCCTGGTCGAGCGGCTGGTCGAGACCGCGGCGCGACAGCTCAAGGTCGATCCGGCCGAGTTGCGGAGAAAGAACTTCATCACCCAGTTCCCGCACCAGACGCCGGTCATCATGGCCTACGATGCCGGCGACTTTAACGCCTCGCTCAACGCGGCGTTGAAGGCGATCGACTATGCCGGCTTCCCGGCACGCAAGGCGAAAGCGAAGCAGGAGGGCAAGCTGCGCGGCATCGGCTTCTCCTGCTACATCGAGGCTTGCGGCATCGCGCCCTCGAAGGCGGTCGGCAGCCTCGGCGCCGGCGTCGGCTTGTGGGAATCCGCCGAAGTCCGCGTCAATCCGGTGGGCACGATCGAAGTGCTGACCGGTTCGCACAGCCACGGCCAGGGCCACGAGACGACGTTCGCGCAAGTGGTGGCCGACCGGCTCGGCGTACCGATCGACCAGATCTCGATCGTGCACGGCGACACCGACAAGGTGCAGTTCGGCATGGGGACCTATGGTTCGCGCTCGGCGGCCGTCGGTCTCTCGGCGATCGTGAAGGCGCTGGAGAAGGTCGAAGCAAAGGCCAAAAAAATCGCGGCGCATCAGCTCGAGGCGTCAGAGAAGGACATCGTCATCGAGAACGGCGCCTTCAAGGTGGCCGGCACCGACAAGGCGATGGCGATGGCGAACGTTGCGCTCGCCGCCTACACTGCGCACAACCTGCCCGATGGCATGGAGCCGGGCCTGAAGGAGAGTGCATTCTACGACCCGACCAACTTCACCTTCCCGGCCGGCGCCTACATCTGCGAGGTCGACGTCGATCCCGCAACCGGCAAGACCACGTTCGTCAACTTCGTCGCCGCCGACGATTTTGGCCGCATGATCAACCCGATGATCGTGGAAGGTCAGGTCCATGGCGGGCTGGCGCAAGGTATCGGCCAGGCGCTGCTCGAACATGCGGTCTACGACGCGAACGGCCAGCTGACGTCGGGCACGTTCATGGACTACGCCATGCCACGCGCCGACGACCTGCCGACCTTCAAGATCGAGCACACCGTGACGCTGTGCCCGGGCAATCCGCTCGGGGTGAAGGGCTGCGGCGAAGCCGGTGCGATCGGCGCATCGGGCGCGGTGATCAACGCGATTACCGACGCGATCGGCAACAACAAGCTGGAAATGCCGGCGACACCCGACCGGGTGTGGGCTGCGATCAACGGCTAAGCGCGGAACAAGGGAGCTAAACCATGTACAAGACCACCTATCACCGCGCCGGAACCGTTGACGAAGCGGCCGCGCTGTTCGCCAAGGGCTCGGAGGCAAAATATCTCGCCGGCGGCCACACGCTGCTGCCGGTCATGAAGCAGCGGCTGGCGGGGCCGTCCGATGTCATCGATGTCGCAAAGATCAAGGATTTGGTCGGCATCGACGTGTCAGGCGACACCGTGACGATCAAGGCGGCGACGACACATTATGATGTCGCGCAAAACGGCGCGGTGCAGAAGGCGATTCCGGCGCTGGCGCATCTCGCTTCCGTGATCGGCGATCCCGCCGTGCGCTATCGCGGCACGCTCGGCGGCTCGATCGCCAACAACGATCCGGCCGCGGATTATCCGGCCGCCGTGCTCGCGCTCGGCGCCACCGTGAAGACCAACAAGCGCACGATCGCGGCCGACAGCTTCTTCAAGGGGCTGTTCGAGACCGCGCTCGAGAACGGCGAGCTGATCACAGCAGGTGTCGTTCCCGATTCCTGCAAAGGCCGGTTACAGCAAGTTCCCGCATCCGGCCTCGCGCTTCGCGTTGACCGGTGTGTTCGTGGTCAAGACCAAGGCCGGCGATGTCCGGGTCGCTGCGACCGGCGCGAGCCAGGCAGGCGTGATGCGCGTCGGTGCGATCGAGAACGCGCTGAAGGCAAACTGGGCGGCGAGCGCGCTCGACAGCATCAAGATCGCCGACAGCGGGCTGATGGCCGATATCCATGGCTCGGCGGCCTACAGGGCCAACCTGATCAAGGTGATGGCGCAGCGCGCGGTGCAGGCCGCGGGCTGATTTTCACTGCCAGGGAACGAGGGCCGTCGGCAGAAATGCCGGCGGCCCTTTCGTTTTCGGCGACTTGCCTCTCCCGCCGGGCTGGATTATCGTGACGCCATCCAAGAACAGAAGATCAAGGGAGACCCAGATGGCCTTCACCGAAGTCGATTATAAAGTCGCCGACAAGATCGCGACCATCACCTTGAACCGCCCCGAACAGCTCAATGCCTGGACCGGCACGATGGGCAAGGAAGTGCGGCAGGCGATGGAGCAGGCCGACAAGGACGACAACGTGCGCGTCATCGTGTTGACCGGTGCGGGCCGCGGCTTCTGCGCCGGCGCCGACATGAAGAACCTGTCCAACATCTCGACGTCAGGTCGGCTTGAAGAGCAGCCGGATCCGCCGTTCGACAAGAATTCGCGCAAGGATTTTCAGCGCAAGAACACGTACTTTCCGTCCGTTTCGAAGCCGATCATCGCCGCGATCAACGGGCCGTGCGCGGGGCTTGGGCTGTGCATGGCGCTGTTCTGCGACATGCGTTTCGCCTCGAATAATGCGGTGTTCACAACGGCTTTTGCGCGGCGCGGACTGATCGCCGAGCACGGCATGAGCTGGACGCTGCCGCGGCTCGTCGGTGTGTCGAAGGCGACGGATTTGATGCTGTCGGCGCGGCGCGTCGAAGCGGAAGAGGCGCTGCAAATGGGCCTGGTCGACCGGCTTTATGCCGGCAACGAGTTGCTGCCCGCGACTTATGCCTACGCCAAAGAGCTCGCGGAATATTCATCGCCGCGGTCGCTGAAGGTGATCAAGAAGCAGCTGTGGCAATCGGTGATGCAGTCGCTCGACGAGGCGATGGACGTCGCCGACCACGAAATGCTGCTGTCGCTGAAGAGCGACGACTTCAAGGAAGGCGTCAAGCACTTCGTCGAGAAGCGGAAGCCGGCGTTTACGGGGCGCTAAAGGGCCGCGACCACCGGTGACGCGCAAGGCGTTGAGGGCAACGCGTTATCGGGATTTTTGTGTGGGTTTTGGGCGGCGGCACGTGCACAGGGCAAATATCCGTGGACGAATATCCGTATACGGATATTCGCGGACGGATATTCGTCGGCGGATATTGGGCGGCGCCAGACCCCCACCCCGACCCTCCCCCTTCCAGGGGGAGGGAGAAAAGCCCCTCACAGCCCCAGCATCTGCTTGGCGATGATCTCGTGCTGGATTTCGGATGAGCCGCCGAAGATGGTTTGCGCGCGGCCGTCGAGATGCGCCGGCAACAAGGCGAGCTCGTTGTCGGGCAATATGCTCGGATCGTTGAAGTCGTACAGCGGCCGGCGCGGCTCCCAGACCAGCGCGTGGGGGCCGAGGATGTCGACGCCGAGGCGGGTGATGTCCTGGTAGATTTCTGTGCCGCGCAGTTTTAGCACCGAGGAGATCGGCCCGGGGTTTCTCCCGTGCTGCACGTCGGACAACAGCTTCAGCTCCATCATCTCGAGCGCGTCGACGTCGATCTCGATGCCGCTCATGCGTTCACCAAAACCATCCTCGTCGTCGTCGCGGCCCGCCGAGCAATTCCTTCAGCTCGCGAATCTGGCGGCGCAGGCGGGTGGCGCGGAAGCCGGCGCCGCGCTCGAACTCGAGCAGATACTTTGCGTAGGTCCAGCCCTTGTTCTCCTCGCCGACGCGGTTCTCGACCGGCACGCGGACATCATCGAAGAAAACCTGGTTGACCTCGTGGTCGCCGCCCATGGTGATGATCGGCCGCGTCGAGATGCCCTTCGCGGTCATGTCGAGCAGCATGAAGCTGATGCCCTCCTGCCGCTTCGGCGTGTCGGAGGTGCGCACCAGCGCGAACATGCGGGTCGCGAAGTGGGCGTGCGTGGTCCAGATTTTCGTGCCGTTGACGATGTAGTGGTCGCCGTCGCGCACCGCGCGCGTCTTCAGCGAGGCGAGATCGGAGCCGGAGCCGGGCTCGGAATAGCCCTGGCACCAGTAGTCTTCGCCGGAGATGATGCGCGGCAGATAAAAATTCTGCTGCGCCGGTGTGCCGAACTTCATCAGCACCGGGCCGACCATCTGGATGCCGAACGGCAGCAGCGTCGGCGTGCCGGCGCGCGCGCACTCGGTCTCGAAGATGTAGCGCTGCGCCTCGGTCCAGCCGGTGCCGCCATGCTCCTTCGGCCAGTACGGCGCGACCCAGCCCTTCTTGAACAGCGCCGCGTGCCACGTCTCGAACGCGGCCTTTTCGGGAATGCCGGTCGGCGACAGGCGCTGGTTGCGCTTGGCTTCAGCGGTGAGGTTTTTCGCGATGAAGTCGCGCACCTCGTCGCGGAAGGTGAGCTCGGCGGGGGAGAAGGAGAGGTCCATGGGGGGGGCTCCGGGGGTTCGGTGCTTATCACCGCTCATTCCCGCGAAAGCGGGAATCCAGAGGCGGTGAAGGAGGCGTCGGTTGCTTGGCAAAAGCTGGATCCCCGCTTCCGCGGGGATGAGCGGATGAGGATTGGGGTCCGCGGGGATGAGCGGATGAAGGGCTGGAGGCTGGAATTGGAGAGGCGATCTCCTCCCACAAATCACGCCAATCAGGATTGGTCTCCTCGATCAACTTGATCTTCCAGTCTCGATTCCATTTCTTGATTTGATGTTCGCGCGAGAATGCTGATTCCCGACTTTCGTGCGTCTCGTGCCAGACCAGAGTCTTCACGTTATATTTGCGAGTGAAGCCGGGGAGTGCATCGGTTCGATGTTGCCAGACACGTTTGACAAGGTCGTCAGTCATGCCGGCGTACAGCGTCCCGTTACGCGTGCTTGCCAGCATGTAGACGAAGAAGCTCATCGCCTAACTCCGCTCATTCCCGTGAAAGCGGGAATCCAGCAAAAGGAAAAATGGCGTATCGCTGTAAGCTTTCTGGTTTTGGCAAAGACTGGATCCCCGCTTCCGCGGGGATGAGCGGATGAATGGACCATCACGCCGCCTCCTCGCGGGCCAGCTTCGCGTGGCGGCGGAGGTGGTGGTCGGGGGAGCCGAACAGGACTTCGATCGCGAGCAGGCGCTTGAAGTAGGCGTTGACGTTGAGTTCTTCGGTGACGCCCATGCCGCCGTGCAGCTGCACGGCTTGCTCGGCGACGTAGCGGCCGCAGCGGGCGACTTTGGCTTTGGCTGAGGACGCGGCGCGGGCGCGGGTGAGCGGATCAGTGTCCATCGACAGCGTGCATTTCAAGGACGACGCCTTGGCCTCCTCGATGCGCACGGCCATGTCGACCATGCGATGGCGCAGCACCTGGTTGGCGGCGAGCGGCTGGCCGAACTGCACGCGCGTTTTGGTGTAGGCGATCGTGGTTTCGAGCAGCACCTCCATGCAGCCGATCGCCTCGGCGCAGACCGCGGCGATGGCGCGATCGGTCGCTTCGGAAATCGCCGGCAGCGCATCGTGCGAGCCGCCGAGCAATGCGGCGTTGTCGACCTTGACCTCGTCGAGCTCGAGATTGCTGGCTCGCCCACCATCGAGCGTCGGGAAATTTTTTGCAGTAACCCCCTTCGCTGACGACGGCACCAGAAACACGCCAATGCCTTTGCGATCGCGCTGGCCGCCGGCTGAGGCGCGCGGAGACCAGCAGCCAGTCCGCAGCGGGCGCGCCGATCACGACTTCCTTGCGGCCCGAAAGATGCCAGCCGTCGCCGGCTTGCGTCGCCATGGTGGAAACATCTTCCAGCGCGAAGCGCGCCTGCGGCTCGGTGTGCGCCAGCGCGACCAGCTCCTTGCCTTCGGCGATTTTTGGCAGCAGCGCGTTTTTCTGTTCCGCGGTGCCAGCGCGCCGATCAGGCCGCCCGACAGCACGATGGTCGAGAGATAAGGCTCGACGATCAGCGCGCGGCCGATCGCCTGCATGACGATGCCGATCTCGACCGGGCCCGCGCCAAGCCCGCCGAAATCCTCGGCAAAGGGCAAGCCCAGCCAACCAAGATCGGCCAGCTCGCGCCAGATGTCGCGGGAGAAACCGTCGGATGATTGCAGGATGGCGCGGCGTTGTTCAAAGCTGTAGCGCCCGGCGATGAAGCGCGATGCCGCTTCGCCAAGCAGCCGCTGTTCGTCGGACAGCGACAGGTCCATGGTGTTCCTCCTCCCGTGCGGCTCTTTTGGCTCACCACCCGCCGTCATTCCGGGGCCCGAGCGCAGCGAGGGAGCCCGGAATCCATAATCACCGGTCGTGGTTATGGATTCCGGGCTCGCCGCTTTGCGGCGCCCCGGAATGACGAGCCAATTGAGTCAGCATGAGAGACCCAACCAGTGGCCGTCTTGTGGACCGCGAACTCTTTTGCTTGGATGCATCCTACACACCTCGGCCGCTGCCGCCAGAGGCCGAAAAGTTGAAGATGTCGCATGGCAGCCGCGCGACAAGTCGGGTAATGTCAAGGGAGAAGAAAAATGATTGGCGTCGTAGCGACCATCAAGGTGAAGGACGGCCAGGGCGACGAGTTCGTGAAGGTTGCGAGCCAGCTGGTGCAGCAGGTGAACGCCAACGAGAAGGGCTGTCTGCTTTACGCGCTGTACAAGTCCGACGAGCCGAACACCTATGTGTTCCTGGAGCGCTACAAGGACCAGGCCGCAGTGGAAGAACATCGCGGCACCGAATATTTCAAGACGCTCGGCAAGGCGATGGGCGCCTTCATGGACGGCCGGCCGGATGTGAAGCGGTATCAGCAGGTGGCGGGGTAAGGAGCGCGCACGCTAACGCTCGCGAGTGCGTCTGCCAACCACGCGAGCGTTAGACTGGACGCGGATCAAAAGACGATGCCTGAGTGGAGTTCCGGATACGTCACCGACATCTCCTATGTGCACGACTTTTGCCGCGTTCAGACGCCCCCGATGCTTGCGCTGGCGGCGCTGTGCGGCGGCATCGAAGCCGGACGTGGCGCAGGCGAGGCGCTGAGCTATTGCGATCTCGGTTGCGGGCAAGGCTATACTGCCAATCTGATCGCCGCCGCCAATCCGTCGGCGCAGGTGCTCGGGATCGATTTCAATCCCAGCCACATTGCGAATGCCCGCGCGCTCGCTGGAGACGCCGGGCTCTCGAACGTGGACTTTCGCGAGTTCGAGCTTTGACGACATCGCGGCGGATCCGGCGACGCCGCAATTTGACATCGTGGCGATGCACGGCGTTTTCAGCTGGATCAGCGCCGCGAACCGACGCGCAATCGTTGCGCTGCTCGCCAAACGCCTGAAGCCCGGCGGGTTGCTCTACATCTCCTATGACTGCATGCCCGGCTGGGCCGGCGTCGCACCGCTGCGGAACATCATGGCGCGCAGCTTCGCGCCGCGGCCGGGTTTGCCCTCGTCCAAAGCGCTGGATCGCGCGATTGCCTATGCCGATGCGCTGCGCGCTGCCGACGCCCGCTTTCATCGCATGTTTCCCAATGTCGAAGGGCAACTGGAGCGCCTGAAGAAAACGCCGCGCGCCTATCTTGCGCATGAGCTGCTGACGCGCGACTGGGAGGCGTTTTCGTTCGGACAGGTTGCCGACGAGCTCGCGGAAGCGAAGCTCGTCTATGTCGGATCGGCCTACCTGATGGACTGCGTCGATCGGGTCAATTTCACCGAAGCACAGCAGAAGTTTCTTGCCGGTCTCGATGACGCGACGCTGCGGGAAGAAACGCGCGATATGCTGCTCGGGCGCCAGTTTCGCCGCGACGTCTTTGCCAAGGGATTCACGGCGACGAGCCCGGCACGGATCCGTGCGAGGTGGCTCGACACCCGCTTTGCGATGACGAGCGCGGACAAGGATTTCGATCTGAGTTTTGAGACCGCATTGGGGAAACTGCAATTGCGCCCCGACGTTCATGGCCAGTTGATCGACGTTTTGCGCACGGGGCCGATGACACTGCAAGAGGCCATCGCGCGTTCGCCCAACCCGGTCACGAACTGGCAGTCGGTGACTGATGCGATCAAGGTGCTGGTCGGCCGCGGCGATTTGCAGCCGGCCTTGCCCGCGGCCGGCGACGCGATGCGAGCAACCTCGACGCAGGCCTTCAACACGGCTGTGCTGGCGCGCGCCATCGAGAGCGCCGAGCTTGGCTTTCTCGCCTCGCCGGTGACCGGAGGTGCGGTGAAAGTCGACCGACTGGCGCAGCTTTATCTTTTGGCGCGACAGCAGCGGGTCGACGATCCCGCGGACATGCTGGCGAAGCTCGCGCTGGAATCGGGCGCGACTGGCGAAGACGGCGCACCGCTGTCGCTGGAAGGGGGGCGCGCGCTCGCGCAAAAAGAGATCGCGAGGATCGAGACCGATGTGCTGCCGATGCTGAACAAGCTCGGGATTGGTTAGCGCGTGATAAGTTTAGGTTGAGCGGTTTTTCATATACTCCGCTCATTCCCGCGAAAGCGGGAATCCATGGCCCCGAACAACAGACTTTGTTTGTCTGGCAAAAACTGGATCCCCGCGTCCGATCTCGGGTTTACCCGAGATCGGCATAACAATGCGCAAGTCGGCAACAGCCGACTTGCGATGGGGATGAGCGGGTGTGGGTGGGTAACCGGGCCTCGATCTACCCGATGTTCACCTTCTGGGAGAAGTCGCCGACAAAGATCTTGAAGGCTTCGCCGCCGACCGCCGACAGAGCGGTGTCGAGCTTCTGAAAATCCTGGTCGAACATCATCATCAAGGCCGAGCCGATCGGGCCGCCAGAAGTCCGTCGAACTCGCCACCGTGCAACGCATCGTTCAGCGTAGCGAAAATCCATCGCCAGCGCGTCGAAGCGCTTTCCGACTGTCTGCAGCTCGCCACCAAGTAGGTTGTAGGCGAGATCAAGTGGCGATCGACCTTCTTCGCCGCCGCCGAGATTCTGGAAGTCAGCGCCCAGCTTCAGGAAGGCCGTACTGTCGGCCGCCATGTCGCCTTCAAGCTTCAGAAAGTCTGCGCCGACACCCCTGATCTTGAGCTGGAACGACTTCGGCATTGGGTGACGTATCGAGCTTGAGAAAATCCGTGCCGAGGACCTTGAAGTCCATCCCGGAGACTTTCAGCGCGGCATCAATTTTGAGGAAATCGGTGTTGGCGTCCGACAGGCCGCCCGGCGCAATCTTCAGGTCATGCTTTCCAAACGCGTCCCCGAGGATGGAGGCGACCTCGAATTGCTGCCCGATCTTATGGAAGGCGTCGCCGATGACGTCGAAGTCATGCTTCAGCTCGTGCTCGATCTTCAGGAAGTTGTCGCCGGTCGCGCTCGACAACTTCAGGAAGTCGGAGTTGATCTTCAAAAAGGCGTTGTCGATCTTGTGCTCGTGCGCACCGATGAACTCGGCAAAATCGTCGACAAGAGCGAGTTTGAGAAACAGTAGCCGCTCGACTGCCGTCGGCATGGGAGTTCTCCCCTCTGTTCGATGGCCCAGCCTAACGGGAACCCCCGCGCGGCGCAACGTTTGGGGGGACTGGTTTTAAATCCGCTCATTCCCGCGAAAGTCTGGCGAAGCGAGAGCTTCGCCATAGAATCCAGGAGCGATTCAAAGGGCTCTGGTTGTTTGGCAAAAACTGGATTCCCGCTTTCGCGGGAATGAGCGGTGGGGAGGGGATCCGCCGCGCTAAGGCCCTGAATTAGCGAGGAATTTCTGACATGACGCGGCGCGGCGGGCCGTTCATGGAGGGTCGTCCGGTTGCGGGCATGGCGGGTGGCTGCGCAAACGGCGTTGATCAACCGGCGCGAATCATCAAGGCATCGGCGAATGAGGCCGGAGTGATCCCTCACTCCCGGCCTTTAAAAGCAGAAGCGGGGGTGCCCTCTCGTGTCCGCGATGCCGCAGCACTCGTTTGCCTTATCGACTGAAGACGCGTCCTCTGAACTGCCCTCGCCTGATGACCACGGGACGGACGGCTATCTGCCGCCCGCGTATCTCGCGGCCTGGGTGGTGCGCGGCACGCTCTGCGCCATGCGCAGGGTGGAGAACGGGATCGCTGTCGCGTTCGTGCCGCCTGATGCGAACGCCTTCGCGCCGGCTTTGAGCGAACATCACGATCTGTCGCCGGAGGTGACGCAGCAGATCGAGCAGCACCTGGCGGCCTTCGCGCTCGCCGATCCCGCGGCGGCGCTGCGACCGATCTTCGAGCGCCGACCCGCCGAATGGGACGACGTCGTGCGACAGGATTTTTCGCGCTTCATCGTGTCGTTGATGCTGCGCCATCCGTCGGTGGTGGCGCAGGCGGGCAGCGCCATGCGCAACATCGTGGACACCGGGACGCGCGAATTCGCGACGCGCTATGCGGCCATGCGCAGCGACCCGCGGACGTTTGCCGAATTTGTCACGCGCGCCGACCCGCAGGCGCCGAGCCTGGCGGCAACGCAATATCTGCACAAGGTGCTGGACGGCGAGGCCATCGCCGCCAGGATCGGCAAGATGCAATGGGCGCGGATCGAGCTTTCGCATGCGCGCTTCACGCCTGCTGACGTCGGATCAGCCGCTCGACGTGCCGTTAAGCCTCGCCGACAAGAATGCCTATGTCGCGCTGCCCTTGAGTCCGACCGCCATGTTCGTGGCCTCGAACAATCAAGGCCTGCTCGACACGATCGCGCGGCACGACCCGTCCAAGGTCGTGCGCATGGCGAATCTGGCGACCGTGACGCGGGCGCGCGATTGCGTCTTCGGTGTCGACGACAGCCAGCTCGCCTTCGTCAAGCATCACTTCGGCGAAGCCCCGACGACAGCCCAGATCTCCGACAGCCCGCGGCAGGAAGCGCTGGCGGCGCTGAAGCGGCGGCCGGGGCTGATGTGAAGCGGTATCAGCAGGTGGCTGGGTAGAGCCAACGCTTCGGTCCGCTCATAGTCTCCCCGCGAAAGCGGGAATCCAGCTCACAGAGAAAATGGCGGCCGGCGACGGACGCTGATCGGATTGGCTCAAAGCACTTGGATCCCCGCGTCCGCGGAGATTGCAGCGGCGTATGGTTGGGCCGCCGGGATGCGCGGGAGGAAAACGCGACGGCGGGCATACGACCCGGCTGATTTGCACTAGGCGAGGCTAAAACTGCGGGTGACGCTGCAGATGCTGCTTGAGCTGGTTGCCTTCGCTCTCGGTCAGGAACGTGAAATCAAACGGGCTGATTTCTTTTATGCGAAGCAGCTTGCCCTTCGCTTCACGCGCAACCATCAGCTGGTACATGTGGCGGGCGTTGCAAAGTTCAAAATTGCGGTCGTCATCGAGCACCTCGCCATTCTGAACCCATTTGCCGTCGGCATTGCGCGTTATCGGGTGCGGCAATTTCGCGACGGCGGCCGTTTGACCGGCCGACAGGACGCAATCCTTCGCCACAGCCTGATCAGCCATGCAGGCGAGAACTAATATCGGCAACCATGTCAGACATGCGCATCGATCGTCTCCCGAGGTGACCCAGACTTGTATCATTTTCAGGAGCCCGGTTCACAAGCGTGTTGTGCCGAGATGTCACGAAATGACGGCTGGTCCGAGGCAACAGCGCTATCAGCAGGTGGCGGGGTAAGCGGCACTTGCACAGCGCTCCCTGCTTACTCCGCTCATTCCCGCGAAAGCGGGAATCCAGGAGCCGAGGACTCTGCTGCTTTGGCAAAAACTGGATCCCCGCTTCCGCGGGGATGAGCGGTTGAAAGGGACACACCGGCCGGGGCACGAGACGATTGCCTCCGCTTGCTCTCCATAGCTACAGCCGGGCAGTAGGTTTAGGTGGTGTGTCGTACTCGTCAAAAAAGTACGGCAACGAGAAGGTTGAGAGCTTGGGCCCATCCGGCAGCGCTTCTGTTGAAGCTGTGTCAACCACGTCCTGACCAAGAAGCCCGATCAACTCGTTGAACAATTCGGTCACGTCGCGCGACACCTGAATGATTTCCGTGCACAGTGCGCCGAAGGCCCGCGCCTCCAGCGACCTTGTGTCTTGGGGGTCTGCCGCAGGCGTCTTCATGAGATTGATTGCAGTGAGCTGCGCCACGAGCTCGCCAGCGTGATAGAAGCAGTTGCCGATTGTCGGCGTCAGATAAAATTGCAGCGGCTCGGCCGCCGAGAGCTGCTGAAAGTTCGCCTCGGTCAAATTCCCTTTGTCCGTGTAGTGAAACGACACCTTGTTGCGGATCGCGGTGAGGGCGCTTCCTTGACCAAAGTGCTTGTTCAGCGCCGCAAGAGCGTTCTTTGCCTCGGGCCGCAACTGGGGCAGAAACTTGGTCGATATGGCGCGATCGCTCTGCACGCGCGCTTTAAACAGCTCCCACGCTTCATGCAGCTTGCCGATGAGCAGCCGCATGAAAATAAACGTCTGCCCCGCCTCAACGTGATCGAAGATCACCGAAGGTGGGTCGTCCTTTCGCATCATCAAGATTAGCTTGGTCAACACATTTAGTTCGTTGCTCGCGTGCGCCAGCAGCAGCAGCAGCAACACCCGCTCATTTTCGGGGATAGCAGCAAGCTTTGTCCGGTCAATTTTGACGTGGTGCACGTCCATAGCAATCGATCTCTTGTAGTCGGCGACCGCGCGCGACATGCCGCCCCGTTCGCACAATGCTCATTATGTAAGCTGCGAAAAATATTCGCTAAGTCAAAAACACCTTTCCGGCTCCCCTCGCCCTTCCCCCTACTCCGGCAGCCCCGCCGCCCGCAGCGCCTCGCCCAGCTTCGCCGCCAGCGCCGGCGCGCAGTCGACGCCGGCGAGCTGGCTCGAGATGCGGAAGGTCGGCTGCAATTCGAGCACGCGGGCGGCGGCGGCTTTGGCCTCATCGAGGCGGCCGAGCACGGCGAGCGAGGCGGCGAGCTGCACCCAGGTGATGCTGTGGGCGGGATTGGCGCGGTTGGAGCGGTAGGCCGCGCTCAAGGCCTCCGCATAGCGGCCGCGATGGAAATGGCCGAGCGCCTGCGCGTCGTAAGCGGCAAAGGTCCACGGATCGAACGGGCTCAGGCGGATGCCGCGCTCGCTCCATTCGATCGCGCGCTCGGCGTCCGCACCCCAGCCGGCGACGACGCTGCCGAGCATCCAGGCGAGCGCGGTCGACGGGCTTAAAGCCAGCGCGGCCTCGAACGCGGCGAAGGCGGCGCTGCGGTCGTGCCCATCCATGCCGAGCGAGAAGCCGGCGAAGGTGAGCGCCAGCGCGTCGTCGCGGCCGTGCTCCAGCGCTTGTCGCGCGTGGCGCACGGAGGCCAGGCGATCCTCCTCCTTGAGCCCCGCGCGCAAAAAACGATTGTGATGGGCCATCGCTGATAGCCCGTGGGCGAGCGCGTAAGCGGGATCGAGCGCGAGCGCGCGCTGCAGCAGCGGCAGCGCGGACGCGGCGCGATCGGGCATGCCGGAGTCGACATCGGCTTGCGCGCGCAGCACGAGCTCGTAGGCGTCGAGGCTGTCGGGCCGCTTGCGGGCGACGCGCTGGACTTCCGCGCGGCGCAGGCTTGGCTCGATGGCGCCGACCACGGCGAGCGCGATCTCGTCCTGCAGCGCGAACACGTCATCATGAGGTGCGGTCGTAACGCTCGGCCCAGACATGGGCGCCGCTCGCGCAGTCTGCCAGCTGCGCGTTGATGCGGACGCGATTGTCGGCGCGCCGCACGCTGCCTTCGAGCACATAGCGCACGCCGAGCTCGCGGCCGACCTGCTTGACGTCGACGCTGCGGCCGCGCCAGACGAAGCTGGAATTGCGCGCGATCACGAACAGCCATTTGATGCGCGACAGGCCGGTGATGATGTCGTCGACCATGCCGTCGGCGAACCAGGCGTCCGCGCCGCCGAGATCGTCGAACGGCAGCACGGCGATCGACGGCTTGTCGGGGATTTCCAGCGCGGCTTGCGGCTGCGCGGGCCTCGCCGGCGCTGATCGCGGCGTGCGCCACGGGCGGACCGACATAGCGATAGCCGCGGCGCGGCAGGGTCTCGATCCAGTTGGCGCCGCCGTCCTGCGCCAGCACGCGGCGGAGCGCTGCGATCTGCACGGTGAGATTGGAGTCCTCTATCGCCAGGCCGGGCCACGCGGCTTCGATCAGCGCGTCCTTCGAGACGGGCTCGGTGGCGCGCTCCAGCAGCAGGCGCAGCAGGGCTGTGGCGCGGCTGCCGAGCAGCGTGGGCTCGTGGGCGTGAAACAGCATGCCGGAGTCGGCGTCGAGCGCGAAGGCGCCAAAGGTGTAGGTGGCGGGCTGGCGGTCCATTTCGGCGATAGTTTGCAACAATTTCGGAAGCGATTCACGACCTTTGGGCGGGGAGGCAGGTGAGGCCGATGTCGACGACCACTCAACGCGGAGACCCAGCATGTCACCAAAACCCATCATCCGACGACCCGGCGAAGGCAAGAGCGTGCAGCTTGCCGGGCAGCCTCTTGTCTTCCTCGTCACTGGCGACGACACCAAGCACACCTCGATGTTCGAGTGGACAATTCCACCTGGCTTCTCGACCGGGCTGCATGTGCATCGGGTGCAGGAGGAGACGTTCTTCGTGCTGGAGGGCGAGTGCGACTGGCAGGTCGGCGACATCAGCGTGCGCGCCGTGCCGGGTACTTACCTGTTCCTGCCGCCTGGCGTGCCGCACAACATCGCGAACGCGAGCGACCAGCCGGCGCGCGTGCTGATGACGGTGTCGCCGCCGGGGCACGAGCATTACTTCGAGGAGCTGGCCGAGACCGTGGCGCGCGGCGGCGCGGCGGACCCCGAGAGGATCGCGAGCTTGCGCGCGCGGTATGACACGGACCAGCTGAGTGCGTTGAAGGGAAATTAAATAAAGTTAAATAATGCCGGCGATCCCTGGAAGCGGAAAGCTCCAGGGCACCAGCAAATGGAGCGAAGGGAGGTATCCAAATGCCTCCAGAAGTAAGATTAATGACAAATTTTTTACAATTCGCATTGACCGTATTTGATTCGCGTGAAAAACGGGAAGAAGGAATTTATTCAGGTGAAAGAAGTAAATGCGTTATTTCAAATGTGCCCTCGCCGTGGTCGCCTCGTTGGGCTTTGCGTCAACTGCAAAGGCGGACTTCCTTCTTCAGGATCAGTACTGGGGCGGCAATGATCACGGCTATGGCGACAGCATCGGCGGCGGCGTGTTCAACATCGACAGCGCGACCATTTCGCGTCCGAGTGCGAACGTGCTGCAGGTCGTCATCAACACCGCCTACGCCGGAGCTGCCGGCACGGACGGCACCGGTTATGGCGCGCTGTTTCTGACGCCCGGCGCGAATGCATGGAAGCCGACCGGTCTCGGCTCCCTACGCGACCGACGTCTATCACTCGGGCGAGTGGACCTACGCCTTCGCCCTGCCGCAGCTTCCATCGGGCAACTCGGGCACGGCCAACCTCTACAAGACGATTGATGGCACCGTGCAGCTCGCCAACGTTGACGGCAACACCGTCTCGTGGCCGACCAACCCAAACTCCCCCTGGATCTTCCGCGACGGGCAAGCGGTGCAGTTCACTCCGGATCAAAACGCGCCGGCGGCCGCGACCGGCAGCTGGTCGATCGGCCCCGGCACCATCACGATGGACATCACCGACAACGGATTGTTCAGCGACGGCTTTGCACTGTCGTGGGCGATGACATGCGCCAACGACGTCATCCAGGGACAAGTCGCCGCCGTTCCCGAGCCATCGACCTGGGCCATGCTGTTGATCGGCTTTGCGGGTCTCGGGTTCGCTGGCCATCGGCGCCGACTGAGGCCGGCGCCGGCACTGGCTCGCATCTAGCGCTTCCCGCTTCTCAAGATCTCGCCAATTTTCTCTTCTTCTCGGCGGTGCGATCGTCTTCGGCGGAATTGCGCTTCCTGGCGTCGGCGCCGGCGTCCTGAGCTTTGGCGCCGGGGCGGTGATCGGCCCATTCCTTGCCGTCGATCGGCGCCAGATGCGGCGGGTCCCGATCGAGATAGGGCCGGCCGATGGCAAACTGCTGGCCGTTCTCGTCGAGCCATTTCCAGAGCGCTTCGGTCGAGACCCACCGTTCCGCCCGTGTCGCGCCCTTGACGCTCACGACATCGGCCGCGAGCCCGTGGCCATACCCGCCGCGCAAGCTGCCGCCGTGGTACGACCGGTCGCTCGCCGCCTTCAGGCCGCTCGCGATCGATTGACGGTAGTCATCGCGGAATGCGCTGGTGATGCCGGGCGACAGCCCGGCCTGCTCCGCCGCGCGCAGCACATGAAACAGCCTGAGCTTGAAGCTGCGATCCATGCCGCCGATCACGTAGTCGGCCATCGACAGGCCGGCTTTGTCCGCCGCCTTCGGATCCTTCCATGCGAAATCCTCGTCGACCAGCCGGGTGAATGTCCGTTTGACCGTGACCACCTTGCCCTTGCGCTTGATCTTCACTCTCTTGCTGTCGGACACCTTGATGGTGTCCTGCTTCGGCGTGCGCTCATAGAGCGCCCACAGATAGCGGTCGACGCAGACGTCGACGGCGAAACACTCGTCGAAAATCTCGATGGAGCCGGCAACCTGCTGGGGGTCGTCAGGCACCGGGTCGGACGTGCCCAGTGACGCGACCTGCACGGGGTTTGGTTCGGCCGGCGCCGGCGACGACGCGGTCTCTGCAGCGTCGGCGAGCGGTTGTTGCTCATCTGAGGCCGTCGCCTGACCAGGCGCCTTCATCGATTGAGCTAACGCCGCCATATCGACGCGATAAGGCGCTGCGCCTGTTGCGGTTGCCTGCGCGACCGCGGCATCAATGGCGGGCGACGCGACGGGCAGCGCGCCCGTGGTCTCCGTGTCGGGCGGCCCGAGAGCCGCCTGCGAGGCGACAACCCAGCCGGCGAGAACGACCGTCTGGCACAACTCCGCAGCCACTACAGTCAATCGCGGGCGTTTCAATGTGCCACTCCGAAGACTCCGATTCGCCAAATCGCGTCGCGACGCATGCGACATTGCGGATTTTCGGACCACGATCCGAACGCGCAATATGGAACCGCGGGTCGCCAGTCCCTTTTCGGGGAACTGTTGCCCAATTGCAATGCGCCATCACGGCGGTTCCGTGTGATTTTCGAGGCAAGCACGCGGGGATTTTGACGCGCGGGGCGCTTCAGCTCGACGAGATGAAGCGCAACGCGGCGCTGCTCGAGCGAATTGCGCAGGCGCTGGAGCGCCGCGGAGGTTGACGCCTGGCGGCCGGCCGAGATTGCTTCCGCTGTCTTGTCGCCTATACGGCAAGCGTACGACGCTGGGCTCGCCTGTAGCCTGCGAAGCCGAGGCTTGCGAATCCGATCAACATCATCGCCCAGGTCGAGGGCTCAAGCCGGCGCGGCCTATGGGAATTTATTTCTGGCGCGAAATAAAAAAGTTTTAGCCCTCTGTTTGGAGGGTGCGAGAGATAACCGCCGATTTTAACATCCGTCTGCGTAATCCAAATAAATAATAGGACGGAGAAAATGAAAGTTGGACTGAAGCTTGCTCCCATCGGCCTCGCGATGACCCTCGCCGGTGCTTCGAGAGTTCGTCGTGCCGCTCTAGCTGCATGTTTTGTCAGCCTCGGCCTTGCGTGCGGCTGCACCGCGGCCAGCGCCGACACGGACCTCTCGCTCAATACCGCCAGCTACACCTACGGTGTGTGGGATTGGCAGGAAACCCTCTTGGGATATTGCCGCAGTCGCAGGGCGGCGATCAGGTCGGGTTCAACTACAACATTTCGGGGAATCCTGCCTGGTTTAACGACATTGCCTTTTGGACGGCGACGACGACGTTTAACGCGTCCACGGGCGGCACTCTGACGATCACCGACCTGCAAGCTGATGACAGGGTGGCCGTGTTGCTCAACGGGACTGTCGTTGCGGCGGCGGGCATCGAGAATTTTGGCAACGGAAACGGCACATTTGTCTTTACGCCGAACGGGCCTTCCTTATTGCAAACGTTTTCCAACAATGGCGACATCAGCGCAGCGTTGCCCGTCGCCGTCGGCGGCTTGTTGAACGGCCCGAACACGCTTGAACTCATCGTCAACAACACATTCAACGGAATTAACGACTGCAGCGGTGGTGCGCCCGACGGGCTGTGTGGCGGCAATCCAACGTGGGTCGGATTCTCGGGTTCGGTCACCGGAGCCGTCCCCGAGCCCTCTACCTGGGCCATGATGCTGCTCGGCTTCGCCGGCCTTGGCTTCGCAGCGTATCGCAAGCGCAGTGCGATTACGGCACTCGCAGCATGAGCAAGTCGCGATAGCGCGCGTCGAGGAAGCCGCCTCCGGGCGGCCTTCTTTTTCGTGGTTGCGCAGAAGAGATCGTGGGCAAGTCGCTGCGGCGCGCCGACTCGAAAGCCGGACGCCGCCAGCCGATCGAACGATGACGCACCGCGTTTGTCGCGCGCTCGCCCCCCACACCCGCATGCCTGCCATTCGCGACCTGCCCGCTTTGTCCTGGATCAAATCTGTCACTCCGATCGGAGCAAAAAAGGCGCCATGCAGCGGCGCGCAGCTTCGCGCGCGCCCGATCGGGAGCAACCAGCCATGCAAGTCATCTTCGAATACGTCTCAACGGGAGACCTGTGGGGTCTCGCGATCATTGCCGCAATGACCGCGATCCTCGCCGCCAACTGCAATTACCAGAAGCACCGCGCGCTGGCGCGCGATCGCGCGGCGGCGCGCACGGCGCCGCAGGCCAAGCGGCCGGCCGGCGGGATTGCTGCGCACGCGTAGGCGCCGACGCTAACCCGTATTGCGGATGGCGCGCGCGAGCGTCGCGCGCGGAGGTTCGCCGAATCTCGTGACGTATTGCGAGGCAAATTCGCCGAGGTGCCAGAAGCCGTTGGCGAGCGCGACAGTCTTGATCTGCATGGTCGGATCGCCGGTGAGCAGTTGCCGCCGCACCGACCACAGGCGGCGAAGGCGAAGGTAGCGATGCAGGCTGGTGCCGCGAATTCTGGTCATCGCGCTGTTCATGGTGCGAACCGAAACGTGAAGATGCGCCGCAAGCTCGTCTGAGTAGATCGGCCGGCCGAGATTCGCCGCGAGCATCTCCTCGATGCGATCGACGATGCGCATGCTGGTTTGAAACGACACGAAGCGCTCAAAATTCGCGGGCCGGGTTCGCGCAAAGGCGCCATCGAGAGCCGCCAGCAGCAACTCCTGAAGGCCCAGTCGCGCCGCGATGGACGCGAGTTGCGAGGGGAAGTAGGAGGCGACCACAAACGCGCGTTCGATCGCGTGCCGCAGCTCGATCAGGGCCGGCTCCGGCGCATCGAACGCCAGGAACATCCGCCCGGTGGCCGGCCAGCCGCGGTCGTTCAAGGCCGTCGAGAGCAGGAGCGCGGCGCCAAAGTTTTCACCCTTCTCGATCATACGGTAGTAGCCGGGCCCGCGGCCAAGCACGAGCGAGGCCGGGTTCAAGGTCTGGCCGTTGACGATCGTTTCCAGGCATTCCTCGGGCCACGGCACCACAACCAGCAGCCGGGTCGCCGGGACACCAACGTCGACGATCCGCGGAAACGTGCGCAGCAGGTAAACCTCGCCATCCGGCAAGGGCAGCACGCCTTGCATGGCTGAAATGGGCCCCGCCCGGGTCGGCCAAATCTCGACCGTGGCGCTGCGCAACGATTGCTGGAACTCGTCGACATCGCCGAAGCGCGAAACGGTCAAAACAGATGACGATCGTGGCTCGAAATACGCCATCTTCGGACAAATTCAGTTTGGGGGCTGAAACGGCCCCGATACCTTAGCCGCCACCGACGGTAGCGTCCCCATACGAACAGATAGGTTGCACTGCAAAAATTGCCGGGCAATTGCCTGAAAACGATATCATCTTTGCAAGAAATTGATATCGATGGCCGTGCAATCATAACGAGTGATTGACCACTGAGGAGACACTATCGGCGGGCGCAAGGTGGGCTGCGCGGACGTCCGATTCGGAAACAACGGCGTTTTCCGGATCGTCGGGAATGGCCCTCTCCCGGGGCATTGGATCATGACAGAGCTCGCCGCGGCAGCACTGGTCACAGACCTTGAACAGGCGGTGCGGTCCGGCTCGTCCGAGCGGCGGGTCGAGATGCTGCGCAAGATGACGGACCTGTTCCTGTCCGACGCCGACCGGCTGAACGAACAGCAGATCAAGGTGTTCGACGACGTGCTGATCTGCCTGATGGAGCGGATCGAGACCCGCACGCTGGCGCACCTGAGCGACCAGTTCGCCGACGTCAACTCGGCGCCGCGCGAGGTGGTGCGCCAGCTGGCCTTCCACAGCGAGATCGAGGTCGCAGGCCCGGTACTGGCCAAGTCCACGAGGCTCTCCGAACGCGACCTCGTGACCATCGCCAGCAATGCCGAGCAGGGGCACCTGCTCGCGATCTCCACCCGCAAGACACTGAACGAGGCCGTCACCGACGCGCTGATCAAGCGCGCCGACAATGTCGTGTCCCATGCGCTGGCGAAAAACAACGGCGCGCGGTTTTCCGAGCACGGCTACGCCACCCTGGTCGAGACCGCCGAACGCGACGACACCCTCGCCCAAACGCTCGGCCTGCGGCTCGACATTCCGGCCAAGCTGCTGCGCGACCTGCTGGCGAGGGCCACGGCGGCGGTGCGCGACCGCCTGATCAAGATGGCGCCGCCGGAGCTGCGCGAAAAAATCATCGAGGTCGTGCAGTCGATCGTGGGCGAAGTGAAGATCGCGCCGCCGGTCGACTATACCCACGCGCACAACGCCGTGCTGGCGCTGAACCGGGCCGGCAACCTGAGCGACTCGGCGGTCAACCAATTCGCGCTCGAGTACAACTACAAGAACGTGATCGCGGCGCTGGCGCTGCTGTCGTCGACGCCGATCGAGTTGATCGAGCCGGTGATCAACAATCCGCGGCCGGATGGCCTGATCGTTGCCTGCAAGGCGTCGCGCCTGAGCTGGCCGACCGCAATGATGATCATCCGCAACCGCAAAAATTGTCCGCTGCCTTCAAGACAGGAACTGGATCAGGGCCGCGCGGTGTTCGACGAGCTGTCGTTGTCAGCGGCACAACGCACGATGCGGTTCTGGTCGGCGCGCGGAACGGCGAAGAAGTCCAGCGCCCCCGCGCTGGTGCTCTAGGGGTAACGCATGACTTTCGGAGCGCGCAAATCCGATCGCGTGAACTTCACCAGCGACCTCACGGTTCACATCATGGCGATCGACGGCACCTGGCGCCGGACCTGCCATATGCTCGATGTGTCATCGAGCGGTGCGCGGCTGCTCGTCGAGGGATCGCTCGAGGGCCTGCAGCTCAAGGAGTTCTTCCTGCTGTTGTCCTCGACAGGCCTCGCCTACCGGCGTTGCGAGCTGATCCGCATCAACGGCGACGAGATCGGAGTCCGGTTCATCCAGGCGAAAAAGTCCGACAAGGGCAAGTCGGCACGGCACGATGCTGTGGAGTAATGCCGGCGCATCGACAACGCTCCGCCATCTCAGACATTCCGTCACACCCACCCCGCATCGACAACGTAGTGCTGCGCGGTGCAGGCCGAGGCTTCGTCGGACGACAGGAACACCACGAAGCGGGCGATGTCCTGTGGCTCGACCCAGCGCTTCAGGCACTGCCCGGCGAGCCGCTGCGCATCGCTTTCCGGAGTTACCCACTTGGCGAGCTGCCGCTCGGTCCTGACCCAGCCCGGCGCCACCGCGTTGACGCGGACGTTGTGAGCGCCGTAGTCGCGTGCCAGCGAGCGCGTCAGCCCGATCATCGCCGACTTCGCCGCAGTGTAGACCGGCATGCTGCCGTTGCCGCGCATCCACGAGATCGAGGAGAAGTTCACGATGACGCCGCAGCCTTTCGCCTGCATGCCGGGCAGCACTGCCTGCGCCGCGAAGAACGCATGCTTGAGATTGACGGCGATACGCTCGTCGAACATTTCAGGCGTGACGTCTGATGTGGCGTGGCGCTCGTCATGGGCGGCGTTGTTGATGAGAATGTCTGCCGGTCCTTGCGCCTCGGCCAGCGCTGAGATCGCCTTGCGCAGATCGGCGATGTCGCGAATGTCGGCCTCGACATAGCGCAGGCCTACGTCCTCGCCCTCGAGCTCCTCGAGCAGCTTCAGCGAGCATTCGCGCGCGATGTCGATGAAGCCGACGTTTGCCTTCTGGCGGACGAAGGCGCGCACGATCGCTTCGCCAATGCCCGACCCGCCGCCGGTGACGATGACCGACTTGCCGGCAAGATCGGGATAAATGGCGCCGGATGATTTCTTTTGCGGGGCGGGCATTCTTGACGAGCTCCTTCTTATCCTCCCTCGCGAAGCGGGGGAGGGGGACCATGCGAAGCATGGTGGTGGGGGCGAGCGAGCGCAAGCAACTTCGATCGTAGCGCCCCCTCCACCGCCCTTCCGGGCGGTCCCCCTCCCCCGCTTCGCGGGTGAGGATGAGGCTGAAGTCGTCGCGAAGCTTGCGTTGTTCAACCCTCAATACGCCGAAATGCCGCCGTCGGCGGCGATCGCGGCGCCGTTGACCATGCGCGACTCGTCGGACGCCAGGAACAGCGCGACGTTGGCGATGTCGTCGGCTTCACCGACGCCGAACGGATAACGCTGCGTCATATTGTCGATGCCGCCGAAGCGGATCTGGTTGCCGTCGACGAAGCGGCTCTTCACCCGCTCGGTCAGCACCACGCCTGGGCAGATCGCGTTGACCCGAACGCCCTTCGGCGAATAGGCGCCGGCCAGCGCCTTGGTCAGCGCCAGGAGGCCGCCCTTCGCCATGATGTAGACATGGGCAATATGATTGCCGCGCAATGCGACCACCGAGGAAAAATTCACGACGCTGCCGGCGCCTATCGCCACCATCTCCGGGATGACGTGACGGCAGCACAGGAACGGCCCCTTGAGGTCGAGGTTGATGGTGTGATCCCACACGCTGAGGTCAACCACTGTCACCGGCTTGTCGTCGGCGACCGAACCGCCGGCGCAATTGAGCAGCACGTCGATGCGGCCGAATTTGTCTTTCGCCTGGCGCACCATCGCTTTCACGCTGTCCTCATCAGTGACGTCGGTGCGGACGAAATGGGCGGCGGCGCCGGCCTCGCGGGCGCTGGCTTCGCCGAGCACCGCATTGATCTCGGCGACCACGACTTTTGCGCCCTCGGCGACAAATCGCTTTGTTGCGGCGCGGCCGATGCCGCTGCCCGCTCCGGTAATGACGGCCACCTTGTCACGCAGACGAGGATTGCTGGAGGACTGTTGTGTCATCGGCTTTGCTCCTGTTCAATTGAACCAACAATAGGCGGCGGCGACCGCTGATATCAACAATGGGAGGACGCGACCTGTGCGCACGGCAAGAACAAGAACAAGGACGGCGCTCCTGGAATTTTCCTTCGGCTTTATTTTCGCCCTGGCTCTCGCGACGACGGCGCAGGCGGCCTGGCCGGAGCGCCCCGTCAAGCTGATCGTGCCGTTCCCGGCCGGCGGCTCGGCCGACGTGGTCGGGCGGATCTTCGCAAAAGTGCTCTCGGAAAAACTCGGGCAACCGTTCGTGATCGAGAACCGCGCCGGCGCCAACGGCAATCTCGGCGCGGCTTCGGTCGCGACCTCTCCACCTGACGGCTACAACCTCTTGTTCACGACCACAGGCCCGCTGGTGTTCAACAAGGTGATCTACAAGCAGAGCACCACGTTCGATCCGGCAAAAGATTTCACGCCGATCGTCGAGGTGACGCAGCTGCCGTTGATCATCGCCGCCAATTCGACTCTGCAGGCGCAAGAATTTCCAGGAGATGGTCGCCTATGCCAAGGCCAACCCGGGCAAGATCACGTTCGCCTCATCCGGCAACGGCTCGATGGGCCACCTGACCGCGGACCTGCTGGAGACCAACCTCGGCTTCACGATGACGCACGTGCCCTATCGCGGCTCGGCGCCGGCGATGAACGACCTACTCGGTGGCGTGGTCAATATCTGCATCGATCTCGCCTCCAACTATGCGCCTCACGTGAAGGCGGGCACGCTGCGCGCGCTCGCAATCACCACGCCGAAGCGCTGGGCGCTGCTGCCCGACGTGCCAACGCTGTCCGAGCTCGGCATGCCGAACTTCGACGCCACCGGCTGGATGGCGATTGTCGGGCCCGCTGGGCTTCCCGCCGACATCGTCGCCAAGGTCAACAAGGCGGCGAACGACTGGCTCGCGACCAAGGAAGGCGCCGAGACGCTCGACAAGCTCGGCATGGTGCCAGTCGGCGGCACGCCTGACGAGTTGAAGACATTCATGGCATCGGAGCTGGTGAAATGGACGCCGGCTGCGGAAAAGATCCAGCCCGAGTGAGTTTTTGGCAATGCAAGCGGCAAATGCGATGAACGATGGTCCGCTGGTCGACACCCACGCGCACGCCTATACGCTCGACATGCCGCTCGCGCCCGGCGCCTGGCATCGCCCGCCGCATGACGCGCCGATCGAGAGTTATATCCGCGAGCTCGACGCCCACGGCATTACGCACGCGGTGCTGGCCGGCGCCAGCATCTATGGCGACTACAACGACTACCAGATCGACGCCTTGCGCAAATATCCACGGCTGCGCGGCACGGTGATCATCAGCAATCCGCTTGTTGACCGCTACATTCTCGAGATGATGAACAGAGACGGTGTGGTCGGCGTGCGCTTCCAGCGGCGCAATGTCGCGAACCCACCCGATTTGTCGTCGCCGGAGTACAAGCTGCTGCTGCGGCGGATCGCCGACCTCGGCTGGCACGCGCACCTGCTCGAGAACGACGGCGAGCGCATCATCCAGCCGATCAAGGACCTCGAGGCATCCGGCGTCAAACTGGTGATCGACCATTTCGGCCGGCCTGATCATGCCAAGGGCATCAACTGCGAAGGCTTCAAGACGGTGCTGCGCTCGGTCGAGAAGGGCAACACCTGGGTCAAGCTGTCGGCGGGCTACCGGCAGGCTTCGCCGGAGGCCGCGCAAGAGTTGGCGCGCGAGCTTTTGAAGACGGCCGGACCCGAGCGCCTGTTCTGGGGCAGCGACTGGCCGTTTGCGGCCTACGAGGACAAGGTGACGTACGCCGATACGGTGCTGAATTTCTTCGACTGGATTCCCGACGCGAACGCGCGGCGAAAGATCGGCGGCGAGACGGCGTTTAAGTTCTATTTCAGCTGAGGTTTTTTTGCGATGATGCGCCACGCTTTTGCTTTCGCATTGTTAGCCGGACTGCTCGCGAGCGCCGCCGCAGAGGCGGCCGGGCCACCGGATGGCTACAAGCTCAAGGACGACGACGACTACAAGGAGGTCTCGCCGGACAAATCGACCACGGTCGAGCAGTATTCCAAGGAGAACAAAGACGGCAGTTCTAGCTGGCAATCCTGGGCTCGCCACGGCGACAGCTTTGTACTGCTGCCGCCTGACAATGCGGACTATCCATCCGACTTCCGTTTCACCAACGACTCGCAGTGGCTGGTCCGGCTGCAGAAGACCGGCAGCGGCGAAGGCACGATGTTTCTCTATCACCTCACGCCGAAGGGATTCGTCAGCGCGACCAAGAAGCCGATCGGCGACCTCGCCTGGGACTATTTCAACAGCCGGCCGCAGTCGAAGAAAGTGCCAAAGCCCGACTTCCATATCTTTTCGGGCCTCGTGAAGGGCGTCGTCGACAACTACAAATCGTTGGGCGAGAACTGGCCCGACAGCCGCTACATCGTGATCGGCCTTTCCGGCGACCTCGAGCCGACGCCAAAGCATCACCAGCTCCTCGTCATCCGCGGCTGGCAGTGCCGCTATGATCTGCAGACCGGAAAATTCGACGTGCCTGACAGCTTTGCGAAGGACAACGCCGACGCACTGGCGAAGAAAGGGCAGCGAGGAGAGTAGACTTACCTCGATCAAATGGTCATTCCGGGGCGTGCGGAGCACGAGCCCGGAATCCATAACCACCAGCGCGCTTGCGGCTTGCCGCATTCGCGCAACTTTTGATACGCGAGTGGCCCAAGGGCCACGCGCGATGAGTATGGATTCCGGGCCCGCGCCTAACGGCGCGTCCCGGAATGACGAGCCAAAAGAAAACCTAGGGAGAAACAAAATGCCCGCGCCGAGCCCGAACGAAGAGATCCTCGAGCCAAACCTGCCGATCTGCGATCCACACCATCACCTGTGGGATTTTTCCACCGCGACCGGCGTTCTGTCCGGGCTCTATCTGCTGCCCCAGCTGCTCGCCGACCTCGGCTCCGGCCACAACATCGAGAGCACGGTGTTCGTCGAATGCACATCGTTCTATCGCGCCGACGGCCCCGAAGAGATGCGCGTCATCGGCGAGACCGAGTTCGTCAATGGCGCAGCGGCGATGGCGGCGAGCGGGCGTTACGGCAAGATCAGAGCGTGCGAAGGCATCGTGTCGCGCGCCGATCTGTCGCTTAGGCGCCGCTGTCGGCCGCGTGCTCGATGCGCATATCGCCGCCGGCAACGGCCGCTTCCGCGGCATCCGTCACGCCGCCGGCTGGGACGCGAGCCCTGACGTCCGTAACAGCCACACCAATCCGCCGGAACATCTCTACGCACAGCCCAAATTTCGAGAAGGCTTGAAAGAACTCGCCAAGCGTAACCTCACCTTCGAGGCCTGGCAGTATCACACCCAGCTGCCCGACGTGATCGCGCTGGCGCGCGCGGTGCCCGACGCCAAGATCGTGCTCGACCATGTCGGCGGGCCGCTCGGCATCGGACCTTACGCCGGCAAACGCGACGAGGTGTTTGCGCTGTGGTCGCGCGGCATCAAGGAGCTCGCGACGTGCCCCAACGTCTACGTCAAGCTCGGCGGGCTCGGCATGACGATCTGCGGCTTCGGTTTCGGCAAGCGCGACGTGTTGCCGGGCTCGGAAGAACTGGCGCAGGTGTGGCGGCCGTACCTGGAAACCTGCATCGAGGCGTTCGGCGTTGGTCGCGGCATGCTGGAGAGCAACTTTCCGGTCGATGGCGCGTCTTGCAGCTACCAGGCACTGTGGAACGCGTTCAAGCGCGTAACCAAGGGCGCCAGCGCTGCGGACAAGGCCGCGCTCTATCGGGGCACTGCGCGAAAATTCTACTCGCTCGATGCTTGAGCGCACGACGCGTTACCTCTCCCATAGGGAGAGGTAAACGCGGAGCAAGCGGTCGTGATGAGATGATGACACAATGAAAGTCGGCGTGGTCTCCGACGTCCACAACAACGTGACGGCGCTGGCTTACGCGCTGGAGCAGCTTTCGGGCTGCGAGCTGAAGCTCAACCTCGGCGACCTCGTGTTCGAGTACAAGGTCGACCCGGAGATCATTTATCTCGCGCAGCGCGCCGGGCTGGTCGGCATCGTCGGCAATCACGAGAAGACGATCCTGAAGCACCCGGCGTCGTCGCTGCGGGCGAAGCTTGCACCTGACTCGATCGAGTTTCTGGAAAGCTTGCCGGCGTCACGCGCGTTCGAAGTCGCGGGCCGCACGCTGCATGTCGCGCACGGCGCACCATGGGACGATCCCGATGATCCGCGCTGTGCCTATGTCTACGAGCGCAACCGCGCGGCGATGCAGCGCGTGGCGGAGGTCGAGGCCGACGTGATCCTGCTCGGCCACACCCATGTGCCAATGCTGGCTCGGGTCGGCGGGAAGTTAGTCGTCAATCCGGGCTCATGCGGCGACGCGCGCGGCGCGAACGACCGCCTGACATTCGCCGAACTCGATTTCGAACTCAGCACGGCCTGCGTCTACGGCATTCGCTATGGGGCAACGCCCGAGCGGCTGATCGAGGCAGACTTGTGAAACCTCACGGCGCGCCGCCGTGGCCGTAAGAGCCGAGGATTTGTGCACGGATCGCGGGATCCGGGTCGCGGCCGATCAGGCGGCCGTCGCGGTAGACGCCGGTCGGGTCATTCGCCGGATTGGCATCCTGCGCGGACACTTGCAGCTGCTTGAACTGGTTCTGCGGCACCGCGCGATGGCGCTGCTTCGCGTCCGCAGGAGTGGCAAGAACGGCCGCGATGCTGGCGGCGGCAATGACAACGGCGATTGCTGACTTACGCATGGGAAACCCCCGTTTTGTTTTGTGATCTGTGACCCAAAACATGGTGTCTTACACCGCATTGCGGGAGGGCCGTCGGATAAGGTCTTCGTGAATATCTTGTCGTGTCATGCGAAGCGACGAAACACAGGCGAAACAATGCGAGGTCCGCGCCTTCGTCGTCTCGTCGTCGCAGCGGGCTTGTGATAGCGTTGAGAACAAAAGCCGCGTACAGAGAAGGGAGACAACGAAATGCCGTTCTACGAAAGAGGCGCCGTCCGTATCCGCTACGAGGAGCACGGCTCGGGCTTTCCGCTGCTGATGATTTCCGGCGGCGGGCTCAACTCGTCGATCAAGAACTTGACCGGCATGTCGCCGTTCAATCCGATCGAGGAGTTCAGAGGCGAGTATCACTGCATCGCCTTCGACCTGCGCAATTCCAATACCGGTGAATCGTCGGGCCCGCTCGAGGTCGAGCGGCCGTGGGATTCGCACACCGACGACCAGCTCGGCCTGATGGACCATCTCGGCATCGACAAGTTCGCGGTGCTCGGCTTCTGCATCGGCGGTCCCTTCATCTGGAATTTATTGAAGCGCGCGCCGAACCGCGTCGTCGCTGCGGTCGCGGCGCAGCCGTCGGGTTCGCGGCCGGAGCTGCGCGACTATTTTTATGACAACAACACGAAGAACTGGGGGCCGGCCCTGATGGCGCGGCGGCCCGATGTCTCCAGGGACACGATCGATAAGTTCCTGACCAAAATGTATCGCACCAACGCCAACTTCGTTTTCACCGTGACGCGCGACTTCGTGCGAAGCTGCCAGACGCCGGTGCTGATCCTGCCCGACGACGTGCCGGCGCATCCTTATGCTGTCGCGATGGAATGCGCGATGCTGGCGCCACAGGCGGAGGTCAGCATGTATCCGTGGAAGGAGCCGAAGGAGCGGATTCCGCTGGCAGTGCGGCAGATCAGGTCGTTCTTAAGGGCACACCGGCCTGCGCGCTGAGCGCCGCGCCAAGCCTTACGGTCGTCCCCGCGAACGCGGGGACCCATACGCCGCAGCAGAATTGATAGGTTGATGCGATCGACGGCGATGACGGCCCTCGTTTCGAGAGCGCCGCGCCAACCAAATAACACAGGGATTATGGGTCCCCGCGTTCGCGGGGACGACGGAAGTCTTTACTTCGGCGCGAAGGTCACCGCGCCCTTGTCGTCGACGGTGCGCGTGAGCTTGCCGATTGACGTCAGCATGTTGAGATGCGCGAGTGTCTCGCCGAAGGCCTGGCGTGGATTTTCCATCAAGAGGCGTGAGAAGATTTCCTGCGCCACGACGAACGGCGTCACCGTCTCGGTGATCATGCTGCCGAGATCGTCGAGCCGCGACTGATGGTGCTCGCGGAGTTGCGAGAGCCGCGGGTGCAGGCCGTGGAACGGCAGGCCGTGCGACGGCAGCACCAGCGTGTCGCCCGGCAGCGCCTCGAAACGCGCGAGTGAATCGAGATACTCCTGCATCGGATTGGAGTTCGGCTGCGCCGCGGAGACGATGATCGACGGCGTGATGTGCGACAGCACCTGGTCGCCGGCGATCAGGATCTTGTCCTTCTCGCAAAAATACGAGGCATGTTCAGGCGAATGGCCGCCGGCGGTGATGACGCGCCACTCGCGCTTGCCCATGGTGATCGATATCGCCGTCCTTGATGCGCGCGAACTCGCGCGGCGGCCGCACGCCGGGGAATTTGCGCGGACGCTGTGCGGCGGCGATCCCTTTGGCTTCCTCGTCGCTCGCACCGTGGCGCTTCATGTAGTCGATGAAGACATCGTCGATGCCGACGTCACGCTCGTGCCACATCAGCCAGCCGTTCAGCCATTCGGCGAGTGGCAGCCGCGTCGCGCAGTTGTGCTCCTTGACCAGATAGCCGGCGAAGCCGATGTGGTCGATGTGGGCGTGGGTCAGCGTCAGGTTTTGCAGCGGCCGCGCGCGCAACAGCCCCTTCCACAGCTTGTCCCAGATTTCGAAAATATCGTCGGTGTTCATGCCGCAGTCGATCATGGTCCAGCCCGGACCGTCGTCGAGCAGCCAGCAATTGATGTGGTTCAGCGTCAGCGGCAACGGCAGCCGCACCCAGTACATGCCGGGCACGAGATCGTTGAGCTCGCCATATTGTGGCGGACGCGGCACGGTGAATTGGAGGTCGTCGGACATTTGTTTTGGTCTTCTACGTTAGACGTCATTTCTCCTTACCTCTTCCCCAAAGGGGAGAGGTAACCAACCAACGCACACTCGTTCCTGGAGGAATGAGTGCGACGCTAAATCGCTCACGGCAGGCCCAGCACGCGCTTGGCGATGATGTTGCGCTGGATGTCGTTGGTGCCGGACGCAATCATCGAGCCGAAGTGATGGAAGAACGCGCCCATCAGGTTGATGTTCTCGCCCTCGATCTCCTCGAAATCCTGATTGGCGCCGGCGCCGCCGGCGGTCTCCATCAGGAGTTCGCTGGCGCGCTGGGTCGTCTCGGCGACCCAGATTTTCAGTTGCGACAACTCCGGACCCGGCGACGCGCCGAGGCTCATGATATCGGCGAAGCGCTGATAAACCGTGTTGAGGTCGGCGACATCCAGGAACACGCGAACGTACTTGAGCTGGAATTCCGCGTCGTCCCAGACGCCGGCGGCTTTGGCGACGCGTTCGACCGCCATCAACGGCGCGCGCGCCGGGCGCGGGCTGCCGGAGTTGAGCCGCTCGAAGCCGAGCAGGCTCTTTGCCACCGTCCAGCCCTGGTTGACCTCGCCGACGACGTTCTCCTTCGGCACGCGGACGTTCTCAAAATACTCCTGCGCGAATTCCTCGTGGTTGGCGATGTTGAGGATCGGCCGCACGGTGAAGCCCGGCGTGTTGCGGATGTCGTCAAGCATGAAGAAGGTGATGCCCTCCTGCTTCTTGGCGGTCTTGTCGGTGCGGGCCAGGAAGAACATGTGGTCCGCCCAGTGGCCCGACGAGGTCCAGATTTTTGAGCCGTTGATGACGTAGTGGTCGCCCTCGAGCACGGCGGTGGTCTGCAGGCCTGCGAGATCCGAGCCGGCGTTCGGTTCGGAATAGCCCTGGCACCAGATGTCCTTCTGCTCGACGATACCAGGCAGATATTTGCGCTTCTGCTCTTCGGTGCCCCAGCGCATCAGCATCGGGCCGAACATCACGATGCCCATGTCGGGATCGCGCATCACGCCGACGCGTTCGCGCTCCTCGATGTAGATCAGCTGCTTGGCCGGCGACAGCCCCATGCCGCCCCACTCGACCGGCCACGCCGGCGCGATCCAGCCCTTGTGCGAGACGCGCTTCATCCACTCGTTCATCTCATCGGCGCTGCCGCGCCGGCCCATGTGCCGCATGTCGTGCGGATAGTTCTTGTCGAACCACGCGAACACGCCGGCGCGGAATTCATCGTCGCTGAACGAATTCCAGTCGACGTCGGCCTTGTCGTCGGACAGGAACACGGCGGAGAACGGCACGCTGGCCCGCACCTTCTCGGCGGCGCCGCCGGTTTGCTGCAACAGCCTGCCGAAGCGGCGGCGATGCTCGGCCGGATTGCCGAGCCAGGCATTGATCGTCATCGCGCGGCGGAGGTAGAGGCCGACGTCGTACTCGTCGGTATAGCCGATGGCGCCGTGCAGCTTGATCGCCTCGCGGCCGATGGTGTGGGCGGCATCGCCGCAACGCGATTTGGCGCGGCTCGCGACCATGCTGATCTCGTCCGCCGACGCATGGGAATCGTCGAGGATCCGCACGGCATCGCCGAGCGCGCCGGAGGAAAGCTCCTTCTGGATCCAGAGATCGACCGTGCGGTGCTGCAGCGCCTGAAAGCTGCCGATCGGCTTGCCGAACTGCACCCGCGTGCGCAGGTACTGCAAGGTCATGTCGAGGGCCTGGTCCATGATGCCGATGAGCTCGGCGCAGCTCATGATCACGGCGGCGTCGACGCCGCGGCGCAGCGCCGCTTCGACCTTCGCGCCGCGCGCGATGATGTCCGAGGCGGAAACCTTGACGTCCTTCAGCGTCAGCGTGCCGGCAAAGGTGCCATCGGCACGCAACTCCTCCTTGCACGCCAGGCCGGCGGCTTTGGCGCTGACCCGGCACAGCACGAGCTCGTTGCCGTCGCGCGCGGCGACCAGAAACTCATCGGCATCGTGCACGGGATAAACGTGATGGGCCTGGCCTGCGAGCAACGTATCACTGCCCGACTTGCGCGCGGTCACTTCCGGTCTTATCGAAAGCAAAGCGGCCGGCCAGCGCCACGCCCACAATGCTTTCACCTGCCGCGATCTTCGGCAACAGCGCGGCCTTGAGCGCCTCGTTGTCGCTTGCGCCGATGACAGTTGCTGCGAGCACGGCACAGGCAACAACGGGCTCCGGCGCCAGCGTCCGCGCCAGCTCCTCGACGACCACGGCCATCTCGGCCGCGCCGAGCCCCTGCCCGCCAAAATTTTCCGGGATCAGGATGCCGAGCCAGCCCTGCTCGGCCATCTCTTTCCAGGTCGCGCGATCGAAGCCGGGCCGGGTCTTGCGCAGGGCGCGCGACCGGCCGACGCCGGCGCGCCTGGCGAAGGTCGCGGTGGCGTCGCGCAACAGGCGCAGCATCTCGCCATCATCCTGATGGTCATCATGCGCAACAGCGATCGACATGGACGGCTCCCGTTGTTTCTCCTGGATTGAGCATGATCTTTTCGGAAAACCGGTACCCACTTTTCCGGATCATGCTCTAGCCTGATAGCGCAGGGGCTCATTATTTGGAACGTGAGCTCTTTCTATCGCGCCGTCAGCCTCCATCTTAGGCCATCACACGGCCGGCGCGAAAGCAACCGCCCTTCTCTGCGATCGCATATGCTGCGTTCCGCAAACGCAATGGACGGCGAGAGCGCCGCCGCTACACTGCGCGCGCGCACAACAAGAATTCACTCGGGAGCAAGCACATGGCAGGGATCGTCGAGGGCAAGGTCGCGGTGGTGACCGGCGGCGGAGGGGCGATCGGCGGCGCGATCTCGCGGCTGCTGGCAAAGGAAGGCGCCAAGGTCGTGGTCAACGACGTCGGCGGCACGGTGTTCGGCAGCGAGCAGAACGATCTTGGTCCGGCGCAAAAGGTCGTGGCCGACATCAAGGCGGCGGGCGGGCAAGCCGTCACCAACGGCGACAGCGTATCGAGCTGGGAATCCGCGCAAAAAATCATCCAGTGCGCGCGCGACACCTTTGGCCGCATCGATCTCGTCGTCAACAATGCCGGCATCATCCGCATGGCGAGCTTCCACAAGCTGATGCCGAAGGACTGGGATGATGTTATCAACGTGCACCTGATGGGCTCGTTCTATGTGGCGCGCGCCGCCGCCCCGCACATGCGCGAACAGCAAAGCGGCGCGTTCGTGCACATGACCTCGACCGCCGGCCTCGTCGGCACGCTCGGCATGGCGAACTATGCCGCAGCCAAGCTCGGCATCGCCGGGCTGTCGCGGTCGATCGCAATCGACATGGGTCACTTCGGCATTCGTTCCAACGCAATTTCGCCGGCGGCATTGAGCCGCATGGTGGAAGCAACGCCGAACCAGACGCCGGAGATGGCGGCGCGGATCGAGCGCCGCGGCCGCATCCAGAAGCCGGAGCACGTCGCAAACCTCGCCGTGTTCCTGCTCAGCGATGCCGCGAAAACCATCAACGGCCAGATCTTTGGCGCGCGCGGCGGCGAGATTTATCTCTACAGCCAGCCGCGGCCTGTGCGTACGATCTTCCGTTCCGGCGGCTGGCCGCCAGCCGTGCTGGCCGAGCAGCTGCCAAAGATGTTCAAGACCTCGTTCACGCCGGTCGAGCGCACGCAAGATGTGTTCAGCTGGGACGTGGAGGAGTGATCTTTGCGGCCACGCTTGCCCTCCATTCGGAGGGGAACGTGGTTGTAGCTTTTGTGGTCGTTCCCGCGAAAGCGGGAACCCATAACCCCGGTGCCCGCTATCGGGCTCAGCAAGTCGATATGCATTCCTGGGTGACGATCCGTCGTCCCAAAATTGTTGCGGCGTATGGGTCCCCGCGTTCGCGGGGACGACGTTTTGTTGTGTGGTTGCGCTCTCGCCAAATGAGCCGCCCCTGGTTTATCTTCGCTGCGCATCATTTTGGGGAATCGGCTTGCGCCATCTGACGGCTTTGCTTGCGCTGTGTCTGGCTTTGGTGATCGTGCTTGCGCCGCGCGCCGTCGCAGCGGACCGACGCGTCGCGCTGGTGATCGGCAACTCGAACTACAAGCAGGTGCCGACGCTGGACAATCCCGCCAATGACGCCGCCGATCTCGCCGCAAAACTGGGCGCTATCGGCTTCGACGTGCTGCGCGGCACCGACCTCGACTATGCCGGCATGCGCGACATCATCCGCCGCTTCGGCGACAAGCTGAACGGCGCCGACGTCGCGCTGATGTTCTATGCCGGCCACGGCCTGCAAGTCGCGGGCAAGAATTATCTGGTGCCGGTCGACGCGAAGATCTCCAACCAGGCCGACGTCGATTTCGCCACGATCGATCTCGACCTGATCCTCCGCGCGATGGAAGCGGACCAGCGCACCAACATCGTGTTCCTCGACGCCTGCCGCGACAATCCGTTTGCGCAGAAGCTCGCCGCCAACATGGGCACGCGATCCGCATCCGTCGGGCGCGGCCTGGCGCAAGCCCAGGCCGGCGTCGGCACCCTGATCGCCTACTCGACCCAGCCCGGCAACGTCGCACTCGACGGGCAAGGCCGTAACAGCCCGTTCACGTCGGCGCTGCTGAAGACCATCGACACACCCGGCCTGTCGCTCGGCGACACCATGATCGCGGTGCGCAACGACGTGCTGCAGGCGACCAACGGCCAGCAGGTGCCGTGGGATCACTCCTCGCTGACGGGTCAATTCTATTTCGTGCCGCCGGCAGCCCGGGCGAGGGTGGCGGCGCCGCGCGATGCGCAGGCCAAGCTCGAAATCGCGTTCTGGAACTCGATCAAGGATTCGAAGAACCCGCAGCTGTTCGACGCCTACCTGAAGCGCTATCCGAACGGCGCCTTCGCCGATATCGCGAAGATCGATCGCGACCAGTTCAAGGTCGCCACCGCGCGCCCGATCGACGAGCCGGCGCAGTCGGCGCCGATCAGCGACCCCGGCATGCTCGGCGAACTGCGCGACCGCCTCTACGAGCTCAACTTCGATCCGGATTCGCCTGCCGACCGCAACGCATTGCCGAATGCGATCCGCGATTTCCAGCGGCAAAGCAGCCTGCCGCAAACCGGCGTGCCGACCGAGGGCCTGCTCGATCGACTGCGCGAGATCGGCGGGCTGAAGCCGTGGGGCGCGATCGTGTTTTCCTCGCCCGCGGTCGGCAGCTGGGGCATGTCGTGGGGTCACGCCTCGCGCAAGGACGCCGTGGCCGACGCCCGCAAGAAGTGCGGCACGGCGCAATGCGGCGTGGAACTCAGCTTCTTCGGCACCAGCTGCGGCGCCTTCGCTTATTCCGATACCAGGTGGTCGATCGTCCAGCGCGACCAGCTGCAAAAGGCCAGGGACGCCGCGCTTGACGATTGCAATCACGGCGGCAAATCATGTCGCATCATCGGCGCGGCCTGCGCCGACGGACCCGAACAGGCGACCGCGAAGAATTGAGTGACGGCATTAACGACGGCATCACACGAGGGGGCTATGACTGACATGATCGGCATCGGTCGCGGCGGGTGGACAGGTTTCGCCATCGCGGCCAGCCTGTTGCTCGCGCTCTCGCCGCAAGCATTGGCCCAATCCGGCAGCATCGGCGGTTCAATCGGCAAGGAAGACAAATCGGTCTCCGGTTCGCAGGCGCCGGCACGATCGGTGCCCGCGCAGCCAGCTGCACCCACGCCGCGCGCCAAGAGCGCAAGCCGTTCCAATTCGGGTGGCGGCGGGTGGCGGAGGCAGCGGTTCGTTCGACGGCGTCTGGACGTTCGTCGGCGTCAGCACCGGAAATTGCAGTGGCAGTGTCACCCTTTCGATTTCGGGCGGCAGACTGATTGGCGAGGGCGTCACCGGAAGTGTCTCGCCGAACGGCGCGATCAATGCTGTGGGTGCGGCGAACGGTGTGAGTGGCGTCAGCACCGGCCGTCTGTCCGGGACCACGGGCTCCGGCACCTGGCAGCAATCGGACGGCTGCAGCAATCGCTGGGTCGGCGCAGAAGCAGTGACAGGCCGATTCCGCGACAGCGTCTGGTGGAGCGCATTCGGCTCGTGGCACTCGGCGGGCTGCTGTTGCTATGCCTGTGGTCGCACGCGTTCGCACAATCCGGCAGCGTCGGCGGCTCGATCGGCAAGGAAGACAAGTCGATCTCGGGCTCCGAGGCGCCGGCACGTACGCTGCCGCCGCAGCAACCGGCAGCTCCGAAGGCGAAGAGCTCGAGCCGCGCCGGCTCGGGCGGTGGCGGCGGTGGTGGCAACTTCGACGGTGCGTGGGCGGTGAGCAGCGTCGGCGTCACTTGCTCCGGCGGCAGTCAGAGCGCCGTCGTGGTGACGTCGGGCAAGATCATCGGCCAGGGCGTCAGCGGGCAGGTGTCGCCGAACGGCTCAGTCAATGCCGTCGGCAATTCGAACGGCATCACTATCATCAGTACTGGACGACTGTCAGGCCGCTCGGGCTCCGGCACATTCCGGCAATCCGACGGCTGCACCGGCCGCTGGAACGCGGTGAAGCGGTAAGGCGTGCTTCAGCCCTACGGGTCGTTCCCGCGAAAGCGGGAACCCATAACCCCTGTGTTCATTGTCTTACTTCAAGGCAACAGCAACTGACGTCTGTCGTCTCAAATCTGCTGCGGCGTATGGGTCTCCGCTTTCGCGGAGACGACCGTAAATCATTTCTTCCCCGACTGCGCGCGGACGAAGTTGATGATGCCGGAGAAATCGACGCCTTCGTTGCCGGCCTTGTTGAAGGCGGCGTAAATCTCTTCGGCATGCGCGCCGAGTGGCGTCGCGGCGCCTGCCGCCTTAGCCGCGGCCTGCGACAGCCCGAGATCCTTCGACATCAAGACCGCCGCGAAGCCCGGCTTGTAGCCATTGTTCGCGGGCGAGGCCGGCACCGGGCCGGGCACTGGACAATACGACGTCAGCGCCCAGCACTGGCCCGACGAGGTCGAGGCGACATCGAACAGCGCCTGGTGCGACAGCCCGAGTTTTTCTGCGAGTACGAACGCTTCGCTGACACCGATCATCGAGATCGCCAGCATCATGTTGTTGCAGATCTTTGTGGCCTGGCCAGCGCCGGCATCGCCGCAATGAACGATGCGCTTGCCCATGTTTTCGAGCACCGGCTTGGCCGCGGCAAACGCCTGCGCGGTGCCGCCGGCCATGAAGGTCAGCGTCGCACCTTTGGCGCCGGCCGTGCCGCCCGACACCGGCGCGTCGACCGACGGCAGGTTGCGCTTGGCGGCGAGCGCGTGTGCAACACGCGCGCTCTCGACGTCGACGGTCGAGCAGTCGATCACCAGAGCGCCGTTGGCTGCGGCGGGCACGACCTCGGTCCACACCGACACCACATGCTTGCCGGCCGGCAGCATGGTGATGATCACCTCGGCCTGCTTGACGGCATCGGTCGCGCTCGGCGCGATCGTCACGCCCGTTGTCTTCGCCTCATCGCAAAGCGACTTCACGATGTCGAAGCCCGTGACCTTGTGACCGGCCTTGACCAGGTTGGCGGCCATCGGGCCGCCCATGTTGCCGAGGCCGATGAATGCGATTGTCTTGCCGGTCATTTGCGGCCCTCCCATTTTGGTATCACCAACTCGTCTGCGCCGCGCGGCGCGAAATAAGCGTCGACCATCGCTGTCGTGACCTCGGCGACCTGCGGCGGCGACCATCTTGGCTGGCGGTCCTTGTCGATCACCGCGGCGCGGATGCCTTCCGGAAAATCGCGGCTGACGAACACTTCGAGCGCGGCGGCATATTCGCGGACCAGGCACTCATCGAGCGATTTTGACGCACGCGCCGCCCGCAACAACCGCAGAGCCACCTTCAGACTGGTTGGCGATTTCTCCAGCATGGTCTGCCGCGTCTTCAGCGCAAACTCCGATACTTCGCTGAGCAGCGCCGCGAGAATCTCTTCAACGGTGTCGAACGCGAAGACGCGATCGATCAGCTCCTTCTGCTGCTCGACCGGCCCCTGCTCCTTCGGCGAGGCATAATGGCTCAGGACGCCGCGCACCATGCCGTTGTTGACATCAGGACCAAGCCGCGTCAGCGCCGCGCGGGCCTCCGGCCAACGCGCGGTGGTGATGTAGACATCGCCGAGCCGACAGCGCAACGCGTCGGCGGCGTTCATCGGCTGGCCGGTGAGGCCGAAATAGGTGCCAAGCTCGCCGGGCGCATTGGCGAGCAGCCAGGTGCCGCCGACGTCAGGAAAGAACCCGATACCGACCTCGGGCATTGCGAGTTGCGTCCGCTCGGTGAGAACGCGGTGGCGGCTGTGGGCGGCAAGGCCGACGCCGCCGCCCATCACCATGCCGTCCATGTAGGCGATGTACGGCTTGGGATACGCCGCAATGCGCGAGTTCATGATGTACTCTTCGCGCCAGAACACCTTGCCGAGGTCACCGCCCTCGCGAATGCTCTCGTAGAGCCCGCGGATATCGCCGCCGGCGCAGAAGCCGCGCTCGCCATTGCCCTCGATCAGAATCATGGCAATCGAGGGATCGATCTCGAACACATCGAGTGCGGTGTTGATGCCGCGCAGCATGTCATGCGTGAACGCATTGATGGTCCGCGGCCGGTTCAGCCTGATGACCCCAAGCGCACCCTCGCTCTTGACGATGAGGTCGCCATCCTCTTGCTGGGTTTGCCCCTCGGTCACGCTCACTTATTTTGCCTCGATCAGTTTGCGCGCCACGATCAGCCGCATGATTTCGTTGGTGCCCTCGAGAATCTGGTGCACGCGCAGGTCGCGCACGATCTTCTCGATGCCGTATTCGCTCAAGTAGCCGTAGCCGCCGTGCAGCTGCAGCGCCTGGTTGGCGACCTCGAAGCCGACGTCGGTGGCGAAGCGCTTGGCCATGGCGCAGCGCATGGTGACGTCGGCGTCGCCGCGATCGTAGGCCGCGGCGGCGGCGTAGAGGAAGACACGCGCCGCCTCAAGTTCGGTCGCCATGTCGGCGAGGCGGAACTGCAGCGCCTGGAATTCATCGAGCCGCTTGCCGAAGGCGCGGCGCTCTTTGGTGTAGCGCAGCGCCGCGTCGAGCGCCGCTTGCGCGCCGCCGACGGAGCATGCGGCGATGTTCATGCGGCCGCCGTCGAGACCGGCCATGGCGATCTTGAAGCCGATGCCCTCGTCGCCAACGCGATTGGCCGCGGGCACGCGGACATTCTCGAAGATCACGGCGCGGGTCGGCTGCGCGTTCCAGCCCATCTTGCGTTCGTTGTTGCCGAAGCTCAGTCCCGGGGCGTTGCCGTCGACGATGAAGGTCGAGATGCCGTTCGGGCCCTCGCCGCCGCTCCGCGCCATCACAACATAGAGGCCACTCGCACCGCCACCGGAGATGAACTGCTTTGTGCCATTCAGGATATAGCTGTCGCCGTCGCGTTTCGCCGAGGTGCGCAGCGCTGCTGCATCCGAGCCGGCGCCGGGCTCGGTGAGGCAATAGCTCGCGATCGTCTCCATGGTGCAAAGCTTTGGCAGATAGCGCTGCCGCTGCTCGACCGAGCCGAAGCGATCGATCATCCACGACGCCATGTTGTGGATCGAGATGAAGGCAGAGACGGTAGGGCAGCCCTGCGCCAGCGCCTCAAAAATCAACGCGGCGTCGAGCCGTGTCAGGCCCGAACCGCCGACCTCAGGCTTGATGTAGATGCCACCCATGCCGAGAGCCGCGGCTTCACGCATGACGTCAACGGGAAAGTGCCTGGCCTCGTCCCACGCCAGTGCGTGCGGCGCGATTTTTTCCGCCGCAAAGGTCCGCGCCATGTCGCGAACCGCGATCTGATCGTCAGGAAGCGCGAAGAGTGACATCGGTGAAGGTGAGCGGCAGGAGCGCGGCCGAGGCGCGATGGCGGCGCAGGCAATCGATCACCTCGTCATGGGTGATCTGGTGCGCGTCTTTATAATAGTCGTCGAGCGGACCGAGGCTCGGGAACACATGCGGGCAGATCACACGATCGGCGAGCTCGGCGAGCTTGCGAACGGCGTGATCTGCGCCAACCGGCGCGGCAAGCACGATCGCCGCCGGCTTGCCGAGCTTCAGCATTCCAATCGCAGCTTCCATGGTTTCGCCGGAGCGGATGGCTTGATCGGCAACGATGACCGTGTGGCCGGACAGACGAAGATCGAACAGCCGGCCGCGATAGTTCTGCCTGTTCTCCTCGACTTCACGCACCGCGTCGTCGATTTTGGCTTTGAGCGCGTCCGCCGGCATGCCGAGCATCCGCGCCTTCTGCCGATCGACACGAGTCTGCGTCGGGTTGCCTTCGAGCACGGAGCCGACGGCGGTCTGGCCGCGATCATCGGCGCGGATGGTGCGGATCAAGAGCACGTCGAGCGCCGCCTTCAGCGCTTCGGCAATCTCGAAGGCGACCGGCACGCCACAGCGCGGCAGCCCGATCACGACGGTCTTCTGTCCGGCAAAGGCGCTGAGCTCGGTCGCGAGGCGGCGTCCAGCCTCGGCGCGATCCAGATAGAGCGGCGCAGATGTCATCGACTTCGGCCCTGCGGCAACGTTCGCTCGCCGAGTCATTCACCGTTTGCAGGGCGAAAGCAAGTAGCCATTGGCGGCGCAGGCCGGCTGGAAGGCAGCGAAATCAGGCCCTGGCGGCCGAAATGCTGCCGATCACGAAATCGACCATCTGCTCCAGCGAAGGTCCAGGCTTGGTCGCGCACTGGGCGATGATTTGCGGGTGGAAGAAGCGCACCATCGAGGTGACCACACAAAGCGCGGTCATCATGGGGTCGCCCGCCCTGAACTCGCCGCGCGCCATGCCGTCGGCGATCACCTGGCCGACGGTTGCGCCGACGAACTCCATATGGGTGTCGCAGACCTTCCAGTCCTCTTCCATGGCGATGGCGACCATCTCATGGAGCTTGGAGTCGCCGACATAGCGCTCCTTGTTCATATGGTGGATGGTCATCAAAAGCTCGCGGAGCCGCGCGGTGGCCGATGCATGCTTCGCGACGATCGCGGTTGCCGCCTGCTCGACCTCGCCCATCAGCCGCCGCGCCACCGCCTCGTGGATCGCCCGCTTCGAATCGAAGAAGCGGTAGACGTTGGCGGGGCTCATCTTGAGCACCTTGGCGATGTCGGCCACGGTCGTCTTCTGGTAGCCGATCTCGCGGAACAGCCGCTCGGCGGTCACAAGGATCCGGGCGCGGGTATCGGCCTCGGTATGTTCAAGCACCATCGTCATGGGTTTCGCGGAATCCTCAAAGCCACCTATTCCGCTGCAACCGGCAGCATACTCCCCAATTCATCATGGATTGACATGGTCTCGTCAACTTCTGTTTTCAATCCGTGCTCATCAAGACTCTTCCGGAACCACAGAGCATAGAGGCCCGGCAGGAACAGAAGTGTGAGGAAGGTCGCGCCGAACAGGCCGCCCATGATAGTGATCGCCATCGGACCCCAGAACGCCGAGTGCGACAGCGGGATCATCGCGAGAATTGCTGCAAGTGCGGTGAGCACCACGGGGCGAGCGCGTCGCACGGTGGCTTCGACGATCGCCACGCGCCGCGAATGGCCTTGCAACACCTCGGTCTCGATCTGGTCGACCAGGATCACCGCGTTGCGCATGATCATGCCGGCGAGCGCGATCAGGCCGAGCAGCGCGACGAAGCCGAACGGCGCGCCGGTCAGGTTCAACGCCAGCGAGGTGCCGACGATGCCGAGCGGCGCGGTCAGGAACACCAGCGCAAGCCGCGAGAAGCTTTGCAGCTGGATCATCAGCAGGGTCAGCATCACGATGCCCATCACTGGGAACAATACCAGCAGCGACCCATTGCCCTTTTGCGATTCCTCAATCGCGCCGCCCATCTCGATGCGGTAGCCGGGTTCCAGCTGGTCGCGAATGTCCTTCAGCTTCGGCCAGACGGCATTTGACACGTCGGGTGCCTGGGCGCCGTCGACCACGTCGGAGCGCACAGTGATCGCCATGTCGCGATTGCGCCGCCACAGGATCGACTCCTCGTGGCTGTATTCGACCTTGGCAATCTGCGACAGCGGCACGGCAATGCCGTTGCGCGAATAGATGGTGAGATCGCCGATATGGCCGAGGTCGAGCCGTTCGCTCGGCAGTGCGCGGGCCACGACGCCGACCTTCTCGACGCCGTCGCGCACGGTGGTGACCGGCACGCCTGAAAGCAGGAACGCCAGTGACTGCGAGACATCTTGAGGTGTCAGGCCGAGCGCGCGGGCACGCTCCTGGTCGACCACGAGCTTCAGGTATGGCGTCTGCTCGTTCCAGTCGAGCTGCGGCTCGATCAGCCGCTTCTCGGTGCGCATGACATCGCGCACCTGGTAGGCGATCTCGCGCACCTTGCTGGTATCCGGACCGACGACGCGGAACTGCACGGGGAAGCCGACCGGCGGGCCGAAGTTGAAGCGATCGACGCGAACGCGCGCCTCGGGCAGCGCGCCGTCGGCGACCGCCTGCTCGATCTTCGCCTTGATGCGTTCGCGCGCATCGACGTCCTTCGAGACGATCACGATCTCGGCGAAGGATTCGTCAGGCAGTTGCGGGTTGAGACCAAGCCAGAAACGCGGCGAACCCTGGCCGACATAGCTGGTGTAGGTCGAGATATCCTTGTCGTCCTTCAACAGCTTCTCGGCTTCGGCGACCGTCTTTTCGGTGACGCCAAAGGCGGTGCCTTCCGGCAGGCGGAGCTGCAGGAACAGCTCGGGCCGCTCCGACAGCGGGAAGAATTGCTGCTGGACGTTGCCGAAGCCGACGACGGCCGCAACGAACACGCCGGCGGTCGCCAGCACCACCTTGCCGCGGTGATCGACGCACCACTCGATCACGCGCCGGAGCGAACGATAGATGCGGGTCTCGTAGATCGCGTGCGGATCGTGCTTGACGCCGGCCTTGAGCTTGAAGTTCGGCAGCAGCTTGACGCCGATATAAGGCGTGAAGATCACCGCGACGAACCAGGAGGCGATCAGCGCAATCGCGACCACCCAAAAAATGCCGCCGGCATATTCGCCGACGCCCGAGGCGGCAAAGCCGACGGGCAGGAAGCCGGCCGCGGTGACGAGCGTACCGGTCAGCATCGGAAACGCGGTGGAATCCCAGGCGAAGGAGGCGGCCTTCAGCCGGCTCCAGCCCTGCTCCATCTTCACCACCATCATCTCGACCGCGATGATGGCATCGTCCACTAACAGGCCAAGCGCAATGATCAGGGCGCCGAGCGTGATGCGGTGCAGATCGAGACCCATGGCGTTCATGGCGACGAACACGATGGCGAGCACCAGCGGCACCGAGGCCGCTACCACGATGCCGGTGCGCAAGCCGAGCGACACGAAGCTGACGAACAGCACGATCGCGAGCGCCTCGACGAAGGAGTGGGTGAACTCGGTCACCGCGTGGTCGACGACCTCGGGCTGGTCGGCGATGCGCTCGATGTCGATGCCTTGCGGCACCGCGCTCATGAAGCGATTGGTGACGTCGGTAACTTCCTTGCCGACCTCGAGGATGTTGGCGCCCTTGGCGGTGACGACGCCGACGCCGATCGCGGGCTTGCCGCGCTGGCGCACCTTGTAGTCGGGCGGATCTTCGAAGCCGTGGGTGACAGTGGCGATGTCGCCGAGGCGGAACACGCGGCCGCCCGCCTCGACCGGCGTCTCGGCCACGGCCTGCGCGCCGTCGAGCGCGCCGGTCACGCGCAGCGAAACGCGCTGCGCGTTGGTCTCGACGATGCCGCCGGGTGTGATCGCGTTCTGCTTGGCGAGCGAGTCAAAGATCTGCTGCGGCTGAATGCCGAGCGTGGCGAGCTTGGCATGCGAGAACTCGACATAAATCTTCTCGTCCTGGGTGCCGTAGATGTCGACCTTGACGACGCCGGTGATCTTGAGCAGCGCCTGGCGCAGGCCTTCCGAAACCTTCTTCAGCTGCGCGTAGTCGGCGCCGTTGCCCGTCACCATGTAGAGGATCGAGTCGACGTCGCCATATTCGTCGTTGACGTTCGGGCCGATCACGCCCGCCGGCAGGTCGGGTTTCAGGTCATTCAGCTTCTTGCGCGTGAGATAAAAGAGGTTCGGCACTTCCTTCGCCGGCGTGTTGTCGCGGAACGCGATCTGCATCGCCGCAAACGACGGCTTGGAATAGGTCGTCACCTTGTCGAAATAGGGCAGCTCCTGCAGCTTCTTCTCGATGGGGTCGGCGACCTGCTCTTGCATCTCCTGCGCGGTGGCGCCCGGCCAGAACGCGGTGACCACCGCGACCTTGATGGTGAAGGACGGATCTTCGGCGCGGCCGAGTCGCTCGTACGAGAAGAAGCCGGCGACACCGATCGCAATGATCAGGAACAGCACCAGCGCCTGATGATGGACCGCCCATTCTGAAAGGTTGAACCTGCGCATCGCCGTGCTCCGCAGAATGACAAAGGGGTTCCTGGTTACAGCCAACGCCGCACGCGCGCGCGATAGCTGCGATAGACTTCGCCGAACTTGCGTTCGAGATAGGCTTCCTCCCGGGCGACCACGCCGTAGCGGATGACAAGGAAGAAGAGGACCAGCGCGATCAACGACCAAAGGCTGTCGAAGGCGATGGCGAGACCGATGAGACTCAGCATCATGCCGAGGTAGATCGGATTGCGCGTGAAGCGGTACGGCCCGCTGTCGACGATGGACACGCTGGGCTTGCTGGTGGGTACGTTCGAGCCGGCCCGTGTCATAGTGGAAATCGCCCAGGCGAACAGCGCGAACGCAAGCACGAATAGCGTACCGCCGAGCCAGACGGCCGGCACTGCCGGCGGCACGAACCGCAAGGGAACGAGCCAGCCGAGCACGATGCCGACGATCGCGGCGAGCGCCCATGCGAGCGGTGGCCGAACCAGAACCTGCGCGTTGTCTGCGGTGCCATTCATGGCGCCGACTCCTGAATGCCGTCCTTAGAACGAGAGACTCGAGACGACCCGGACGCGCTGCTCGGTGTCGAGCTTCTGCACGCCGAGCGTGACGACGCTGTCGCCTTCGTTGACGCCGCCGGAAATCACCACGTCCTGCGCGTCGTAGGACTTCACCGTCACGGGCTTGAGCGCAACCTCGCCAGTCTGCGTGTTGACCACGAACAGCGAGGGGCCGGTGCCCTGGTTGAACAGCGCGGACAGCGGTAGCCGCGCGACCCGCTCGTTCGCCTGATCAGTCAGCGTCAGCGTCGCGGTCATGCCGAGCTTGACGTCTTTGCCGGCGCCCGGCAGCGAGAATTTTGCGAGATAGGTGCGCGTCGTGGGGTCGGCCATCGGCGCGAGCTCGCGCAGCTTCGCCTCATACTGGCGGCCCTGCTCCGACCACAGCGAGACGCTCGCGGCGCCATCGCGCGCCCGTGCCACCAGCGTTTCCGGGATTGCGACGACGACTTCTTTCTCGGTCGAGCGCGCCACGCGAATGGCGCCTTGCCCTGCCGCTATGACCTGACCCGGCTCGACCAGCGTTGCAGTGACGACGCCCTGGGCGTCGGCGGTCAGCGTCGCATAAGAAAGGCTGTTCTTGGTCAACTCGACGGCGCGCTCGGCGCGATTGAAGCGACCTTGTGCCTCGTCGGCGGCGGCACGCGCGGTGTCCATCTGTGCGTCGGTGGTCCAGCCCTTGGCGCGCAGATCGATCGCACGCTGCAACGACGCTTGGGCCTGCGCCCTCACGCCGGTTGCTGCCGCAAGTTCAGCCGCCGCCTGGTCGGCCTGCAGCTTCAGGTCGGATTCATCGAGCAGCGCCAGCGGCTGGCCGGCGTCGACGACGTCACCGACCTCGACCAGGCGCTTGGCGACCTTGCCCGCGACACGGAACCCAAGGTCGGTCTCGATCCGCGGCTTGATCGTGCCGACAAAAGTCCGGTCCGGGGTCTGGTTGGCATAGTGGACGGTCGTGACCAGCACCGGCCGGACGGGGGTCTGGGCCTTGGTCTCGGCGTGGGTGTCGCAGCCCGCCAGCACTGCCGAAAGCGCGAAAAGGATCAAAAAGGCGATGACCGGGGACGGGATTCGTTGAAAAAGTTGCTTTGCTGCGAGGCTTGGCGAGGGCATCGGCGGGCTCCTGAAGTTCTGAAGCCCAGAATAAATGTTGAATGACGATTGTCAATATTCGTCAATACTCACAATTTCGCGATGCGGTCGTGATAATGTTAAGCACATTAACATACGAGAACACGATAGAGCCGATGGCTCTTTTTGTCGCGGCGACGATTTTCTTCTGCCGGTTGGGCTGTCCTGCGCAGCGAAGTTTATCCGTCGCGTGTCAGGGAAACATGGACCACCGGCCTGCCAGGAAACGGCAGGAGCGAGCGCTCATCAAAGCGCATGCATTGGGCTGATGGCGCTACGAGCCGCCGCTTGCTTCCGCCCTCTCCGGATCGCTGTTAATGAATTTGCGATCCCGCCCTGCTCGTCCGCACGCTCCCAAGAAAAGGCACGCCGATGACCGTTCGCCTGTTCGAACCGATCCAGATCGACAAGCTGAAATTGTCCAACCGCATCGTGATCGCGCCGATGTGCCAGTACTCGGCGACGACGGAAGGCGTGATGACCGACTGGCACACCATCCATCTCGGCCACCTCGCGCTGTCGGGCGCGGGGCTGCTGATCATCGAAGCGACCAGCGTGGAGGCCGTCGGGCGCATCTCGCCGCGCGACAGCGGGCTTTATTCCGATGCCTGCGAGCGCGGCCTTGCCCGCGTGCTCGAAGCGGTGCGTGCCAACTCATCGATGCCGATCGCAATCCAGCTCGCGCATGCCGGCCGCAAAGCCTCGCACAAGGTGCCGTGGGAAGGCTCGAAGCAAATCCGCAGCACAGAGAGCGGCGGCTGGCGCACGTTTGCACCATCGGCGGTGCCGTTCCTGCCCGATGAAGAGGCGCCGCTGGCGCTCGACCGCGACGGGCTCGATCGCGTCAAGGCCGCGTTCAAGCAGGCGGCGCAGCGCTCGGTGCGGCTCGGGCTCGACGCCATCGAGATTCACAGCGCCCACGGCTATCTCCTGCATGAATTCCTGTCGCCGCTGTCGAACAAGCGTGACGATCAATACGGCGGCTCGCTGCAGAACCGCATGCGCTTCCCGCTCGAGGTGTTCGATGCGATGCGCGCAGTGATCCCACCGAACATTCCGCTCGGCCTGCGCTACTCGGCGACCGATTTCGCCGAAGGCGGCTGGGACCTCGAACAGACGCTGGCCTACTCGCGCGAACTGAAGAAGCGCGGCTGCAGCTTCTTCGACGTGTCCGGCGGCGGCACGACGCCGGCGCAGAAGATCGAGCTGAAGCCCGGCTACCAGGTGCCGTTCGCGGCGGCCGTGAAGCGCGAGACCGGCGTGCCGACCATGGCGGTCGGCCTGATCACCGAGGCCGAGCAGGCCGAGCAGATCGTCGCGTCCGGGCAGGCCGACATGGTCGCGCTGGCGCGCGGCATGCTCTACGACGCGCGCTGGCCGTGGCACGCCGCCGCCAAGCTCGGCGCCAAGGTGAAAAGCCCGAACCAGTACCTTCGTTCAGCGCCGCGCGAGGCCCACGATCTTTTCCTGCCGACGGCCGCGGGCTGACCAATGGGCGCAGCGTCGGAGCTGAAGCCGGGCTCGCAGGCCGAGCTCAACAAGCATTGCCGCGTCGCGATTGACGCGCGCGGCGTGGCCACTTTCACCATCTGCAATGCCGGGCCACTCGTCATTTTTGGCACGCCGGTCATCCAGGCGGTGCGCGAAGGCCTCGAAGCGCTGGCGAAGAATTCTGCCATTCGGGTGCTGATCATTCGCGGCGACAGCGAACGGGCCTTTGTCGGCGGCGCCGACATCAAGGAGATGGTCAATCTCGAGCAGACATCGGCCGAAGCCTTTATTACGCGGCTGCGCGATGCCTGCGAAGCCGTGCGGAAATTCCCGGCGCCGGTGATCGCGCGGATCCCGGGCTGGGTGCTGGGTGGCGGGCTCGAGTTCGCCGCCTGCTGCGACTTCCGTGTTGCTTCGGACAACTCGCACTACGGCATGCCGGAGGTGCGCGTCGGAATCCCCTCAGTCATTCATGCCGCATTGCTACCGCGGCTGATCGGCTCGAGCCGGACGCGCTGGCTGTTGATGACAGCGGAAAATATCGATGCGAAGACCGCGCTCGACTGGGGGCTGGTCGACGTCGTCACCACACCGGCGCGGCTCGATGCCGAAGTCGAGAAGCTGGTGCTGGCTCTGTTGGCGTGCGGACAGCAGGCGCTGATCGCGCAGAAGAAGCTGATGCACCAGTGGGAAGAGTTGCCGCTGAAGGACTCCATTGACGCGACCATCAAAGTGTTCGGCGGATCCTTCCTGACTGACGAGCCGCACAAGGCGATGCGCGAATTCGTCAATCGGCCGCGGCCGCAGAAGAAATAGCCGGCTCGACGAACCAACAAAAGAAGAAAGAAGAAATGACAAAAACGTCAGAGGACTGCATTCCCGTCATCGTTGGCGTCGGCGAGATCACCGACAAACCTGATAATCCCGAGCAAGGTCTCGAACCACTGGCGCTGATGCAGGAGGCGCTGAAGCGCGCTGAGGACGACGCCGGCGCAAAACTGATCGGCGCGATCGACTCGATCGATCTCGTCAATCTCGTGAGCTGGCGTTACGAGGATCCGGCGAAACAACTTTGCGAGCGGCTCGGCATCACGCCTACGCGCGCCGTGTACGGCCCAGTCGGCGGCGAAGCACCCATCCGCTACCTGCACGAGGCGGCACTGCGCATCCAGCGCGGCGAGAGCGCCGTCGCCGCGATCTGCGGCGCCGAAGCGCAGTACACCGTCAACAAGGCCGAGAAGGCCAAGGTGAAATTGCCGTGGACGCCCTATGCGGAGCACGGCGTCGCCTCGGTGCGCAATGTCAGCTACCAGCACCCGATGGCGCGCGCACTTGGCGTCGCCCAGCCGATCACGGTCTATCCGTTCTACGATGCCGCGACTGCAACTCATTGGGGCCAGACCCCGCGCGAAGCCTTGCGTGAATCGGGCGAGCTGTGGTCGACCTTCTCGAAGGTTGCTGCCACCAATCCTTATTCATGGATCAAGCGCGCGGTCGATGCCGACGCCATCATGACGCCGACGGCCGACAACCGGCTGATCGCCTGGCCCTACAACAAGCTGATGGTCGCAAACCCGCAGGTGAACCAGGGCGCGGCGCTCATCATCACCAGCCTCGCCAATGCGAAGCGGCTCGGCATCCCGGCCAGCGCCTGCGTCCATTTCGTCGGTGGCGCCTCGGCCGAGGAGCCGCGCGACTACCTGCAGCGCGATCAATTCGTCGAAAGCTACGCACAGAATGCCGTGCTGCGCTGGGTGATGGACATCGTCGATGGCGATGGCACAAAATTCGACGCGATCGAGCTCTACAGCTGCTTTCCCTGCGTGCCGAAGATGGCGCGGCGCACGCTCGGCTTCGGCGCCGATGTGCAGCCGACCGTCACGGGTGGGCTGACCTTCTTCGGCGCACCGCTCAACAGCTACATGACCCATGCGGCATGCGCGATGGTGCGGCGCGTACGCGGCGGCGCACAGCGCGGCCTGCTCTACGGCCAGGGCGGTTTCGTCACCAAGCATCATGCGCTGGTGCTATCGCCCGACCAGCCTGCGGAGCCCTTGACCGAAAGCGTCAGCGTGCAGGCGATCGCCGATCGCGATCGCAAGTCGGCGCCGACATATGACGAACAGCCGTCGGGCAAGGGAACTGTCGAGAGCTTCACCGTGATCTATGCCCGCGACGGAACCGCAACACACGGCGTCGTCATCCTGCGGATAGAATCGAACGACCGCACACTGGCGCGGGTGCCGGCCGACGACACGACGACGCTGGCTCGGCTGCTCGATCTCGACCGCACGCCGATCGGCATCAGCGGTACGATCAGCAAGGCCGCGGATGGCATGCCGGAGTGGCAGGCGGCGTGACGGGCAATCCCGTCTGCAGGGAGAATGTCCAGGGCAAACTCCAGTAAAAACCCCGAGTTGCCGGGCGACAAACGAGCGTTCATAGTTTGGCTGGTGGTCAGGGCTCAGCAATGGCCACCATTGATGGAGGCCTAGCATGACCCTCGCCATGACATCCGGAGTTGCGCCGTTGCGCGCAAAGTGGGGTTGGATCCTCGCCCTCGGCATCGTCTATCTGATCACCGGCATCATCGCGCTTGGCAGCGTCGTGATGGCGACGGCGGCAAGCGTGTTCGTCGTCGGCATCATGATGGTGATCAGTGGTGTGGCCGAGGTCATCAACGCGTTCCAGATCAAGACGTGGGGCATGTTCCTGCTCTGGATTCTGCTCGGCGCGCTCTACATCGTTGCCGGCTTCGTCACGTTTCAGAATCCGCTGCTTGCCGCGGTATTTCTCACGCTCATCCTTGGCGTCGCACTGGTCGCCTCCGGAATCATGCGGATCATCCTTGCCTTCGGCATGAGGGAAGGATCGGCCTGGCTCTGGGTGGTGTTTTCCGGCGTGGTGACGCTGCTGCTCGGCGGCATAATCCTGGCGCATTGGCCGTTGTCCGGCCTCTATGTCCTCGGGGTCTTCCTCGGCATCGATCTCGTGATCGCCGGCGTGAGCTGGATCGCAATCAGCCTGGGATTGAAAGCCGCCACATAGCGGCTCGGGAGGCGAGCGATGCGATGGCTCTATCTCGCCGTGGTCGTGTTGTTCGCCGGCGCGGTGCTCATCTTTGCCGCGCAGAACGTCGCGGCAACCACCGTTTCCTTCCTGCGAGCGAGCATCCAGGTGCCGCTGGCATTCTTGATTGTCGTCGTCTACCTGCTCGGCGCCCTCACCGGAGGAAGTCTGCTTGCGCTGTTGCGCAAATCTGTCCACGGCGCACGGCGTCGCGAGGCGGCCACATCGTAATAGCGCCTCAGGGATGGCTGAAGTGACGTAAGGCGTAGCGCACCCAGGCTACGCCCTCGACCTCTACCATCCATAACGCAGGCCGCTTCCATAGCCATATCCGTAGCCGCCGCCGTAACCATAACCGCCGTAACCATAACCATAGGCCGGCGGGCAATACGACGAACCATAAGAATAGTAGGCAGAACCGTAGGGGTCATAGCCATACGCAGCCGTCGCGGCATACGGATAATAGGCCCCAGCATAGGACCCATAGCCCCCGTAGGACCCGCCATATCCATATCCATATCCATAGCCTCGTCCATATCCATAGCCTCGATACCAGGGTCGCCCGTAGCCGTAGCCCCAGGTCCGTCGGCCCAGACCATAGCCTCCACCGTAGCGCCCAGCATAACCGTAACCGCGCCCAGCATACCCGTAACCCCGCCCAACATACCCGTAGCCCCGTCCGCCATATCCAAAGCGTCCATACCCGACGCGTCCATATCCGACGCGCCCATATCCGCCGCGCCTGTAGTATTGGACGGGCTGGACAGACGGCTCGCCGGAAGCATTCACGGCCAATTTGGCGATACCGCCGTCAAGCGGCATGGCGCCCGCCGCACCGCATCCGATGAATCCGAAACTCATCGCGGCCGCGGCAAGTACAACCGTTCTTGTGCAAAGGATCATCTGTATTCTCCGCAAGATAAAAATGGCCCCGAAGGGACGGCGCAGGCGCAGCCCACACCGTCGCCCTCTGAGGACCTACCAACCTCGCCAGCGGAAACCGCCGAACGGCCCGATGCCGTAGTTGTAGGTCGAACGATACGGATAATAAGAATTAAAGGCAGAGCCATAGGGGGAATACCCGCTTCCATAGTAGGAAGTGTACCCACCGTAGTAGGGGGAAGCGTATGCCCCGTAGTAGGGCGACGCGTATCCATATCTTCGATAGTAAGGTCTCGCGTATCCGTAGCCCAGGTAAGGTCGCGCGTATCCATAGCGCCCGTAGCCGTAGTGCCTGTAGCCGTAGTGCGCGTAGTGACCGCCATACGCGTGCCCGTAGTATCGGACCGGCGACGGTGCACCCGCATCGTTCGTGATCCGCGCAGCCATGCGGCCGTCGATCGGCATGGCGTCCGAGGGACCGATTGTTCCGACCGCAATGGCTGTGGCAGCGGCGAATGCGGCGGTTCTGGTGCGAGGGGTCATAGCTCTCTCCTTTGAAGGCCAGGATGCCATCAAGCATCGTCTTATGATCCCCCAGGGTCCATCGCACAGTAGGGTGTTTCGCCTAGATTGATGTCGGGTGATTTTGATCCCGCATGCACATCCTTGAAGACGTGCCGCTTCCGATAAGCGTCGATTGCGCAGGCCCGCGCATCGCCTAAGATGACCGCCAGCGAAAGCGACAGCGAGGAACGCACCCATGACCGATGCCGTGCTCACCAAAAAGATCGCCGATCACGTCACGCTGGTAACGATCAACCGGCCCGATGCGCGCAACGCCGTCAACGGCGATGTCGCGCAAGGTATGGAAAAGGCGATCAACGAAACCGAGGCCGATCCGAATTGCTGGGTCGTGATCCTGACCGGCGCCGGCGATATCGCATTCTCCGCGGGCGCCGATCTCAAGGCGGTGTCGCAGGGCGGCGGCAGCGCGCTCGGCACCGCGAAGGGCGGCTTCGCCGGCCTCGTGCATCGCGAGCGCACCAAGCCGTGGATCGCCGCGGTCAACGGCTTCGCACTTGCCGGCGGCTGCGAGATCGCGCTCTCCTGCGATTTGATCGTTGCGATCGACGAAGCCGCGTTCGGCTTGCCGGAGGTGAAGCGCGGCCTCGTCGCCGGCGCCGGCGGGCTCTACCGCCTGCCGCGCGCGCTGCCGAAGGCGCTGGCGCTGGAACTGATCATGACCGGCGACCGGCTCGACGCCAAACGCGCCCTGCACTACGGACTGATCAACCGCATGGTGCCGCGCGCGCAACTGATGGACGAAGCGCTGAAGCTTGCCGCGGCCATTTGCGAGAACGCACCGATCTCCGTCCGCGAGAGTCTGCGCGTCGCCAAGCAATCGCTCGATCATACCGACGCCGAACTGCGGGAAATCTCAGCCGTTGCGAGCCGCACCGTCGCTGCCACCGAAGACTACAAGGAAGGCCCGCGCGCCTTTATCGAGAAGCGCCCGCCGCGCTGGCAGGGAAAATAAACCTGCCTGCAAGCCTCGGCGGCGCGGGCGCATCTGCCCCGCGCTCATCCCGGTTGACTTGGCAAGGCGAGCTCTTAGCCTGATGGCAATCATATATTCCGGTGGCCGCCGCGTCGGGCGGTCTCGCCGGGCTTCAGGAGACGCCGATGATGGACAATCTCGACCAGCAGCTTGGGTTCGCCCCGGACTACAATTCGCCGGTGCCTTACATGAAACGGACGCGCGATTACTATATCGCGATCGGCTACACCACGCCGTACCGCTGGGCGCACCACCTCGCGGCGCCGTTCCAGCCGCTGAAGAAGCCACTGAAGGATTCCCGCGTCACGATCGTGACGACGGCCGCACCGTACGATCCGGCCAAGGGCGACCAGGGTCCGGGCGCCGCGTACAATGGCGGCGCAAAATTCTACAAGGTCTATGACGGCGACACGACCACGCAGCATGACCTGCGCATCTCGCACATCGGCTACGACCGCAAGCACACCACCGCGACCAACTCCGGCACCTGGTTTCCGCTGCCGGCGCTGATCAAGGCGCAGCAGGCGGGACGCATCGGCGAAGTCGCGCCGCGATTTTTCGGCGCGCCGACCAACCGCAGCCACCGTGTCACCATCGAGACCGACGCGCCGGAAATTCTGGCGCGCTGCAAGGCCGACAAGGTCGACGTCGCGGTGATCGTTCCGAATTGCCCGGTCTGTCACCAGACCTCAGGCGCTGGTAGCGCGGCATCTGGAAGCCAATGGCATCCCGACCGTCGTCATGGGCTGCGCCAAGGACATCATCGAGCACGCCGCGGTGCCCCGTTTCCTGTTCTCGGATTTCCCGCTTGGCAATTCCGCCGGCAAGCCGCACGATCCGGCCTCGCAGGCACTGACGCTCGAACTTGCGCTGCGCGTTCTGGAGTCCGCGATCGGGCCGCAGACCACGATGCAGTCGCCGCTGCGCTGGAACGCCGACGGCAAGTGGAAGCTCGACTACAACAACATCGAGCAGATGGACCCGGAGGAGCTGGCGCGGCGCCGCCGCGAGTTCGACCAGCAGAAGGAAATCGCGCGCGGGCTGCGCGTGGCCTAGAGCAAAGCTCGTCATTGCGAGCGAAGCGAAGCAATCCAGTGCCAATCGCGAGAACTGGATTGCTTCGGCGCTATGCGCCTCGCAATAACGCGTTCGGGATGACCGCCTCGATCAAGTACTCTCTTCGTACAGCCTGGCGCCAAGGAGCCTCACTTTGACCAGACCGTTTGAGGGCGTGAAAATCCTCGACTTTACCCAGGTGCTCGCCGGACCCTACGCGAGCTACCAGCTCGCGCTGCTCGGCGCGGATGTCATCAAGGTCGAGCGCCGCGAAGGCGAGGACATGCGGCAGACGCCGCTGTCGAAGGAATGGGGCGATCGCGGGCTCGCGCCCGGCTGGCAGGCGATCAACGGCAACAAGCGCAGTCTCACGCTCGACCTGCGTCGCAAGGAAGCGATCGAGATCGTCAAGCGCCTGGCCGCGAAGGTCGACGTGGTGATGGAGAATTTTCGTCCCGGCGTGATGGACAAGCTCGGCATCGGTTACGCCGCGCTGTCGGAAATCAATCCGCGCCTGATTTATTGCGCGATTTCCGGGTTCGGCCAGACCGGGCCGGAGCGCAACCAGGCCGGCTATGACGGCAAAATCCAGGCGCTGTCGGGCATCATGTCGATCACCGGCCACGATGCGACCGGGCCGACGCGCGCCGGCTTTGCGGTGTGCGACGTGCTTTCCGGTGCCACGGCCGCGTTCGGAATTTCGAGCGCACTGTTCCAGCGCACTCACACCGGCAAGGGGCAGCTGGTCGACATCTCCATGCTGGAGGCGACGCTGGCGTTCCTGTCCGGGCCGATCGCGGACTTCACCGTGGCGGGTCACAAGCAGGCCCTGTCCGGCAACCAGGCGGTGAGCCGCCGGCCGACCGCCAACCTGTTCAAGGCCGGCAACGGCCACCTCTTGCTCGCGGTCAACAACGAGAAGCAATACCAGGCGCTGCTCAAGGCGCTCGGATTGGAGCACCTGCAGGATGATCCGCGCTTCGTGGACTGGTATGCCCGCAAGGAGCACGAACCGGCATTACGCGCCGCGATCGAAGAAAAGCTCGCGACCAGAGACCCCAAGGAGTGGGAGAAGATCCTCGATGCCGCCGGAGCGCCCTGCGCCAGCATCTGGCGGATCGAGGAGGTCATCGACCATCCGCAGATCAAGGCGCGCGGTGCGATCCAGACGGTCCAGACGCCATTTGGCGAACTGCGCTTTGCCGGCAACGGCTTCCGCCTCGCCCATGGCGGCGGCAAGCTCGACCGGATGGCGCCGAAGCTCGGCGCTGACGTCGACGCGGTACTGAGCGAGGCAGGTTACAACCCGTCGGAAATCACAGCTTTGCGGGCTGCAGAGGTCGTCTAATCGCTATATATCTGTCGGGCTAGCGCCGTCGAACGCATTGACGGCACACGGGCGAATGCCAAGAACTATATGCCAACACTATAAGGGATCGGCCCATGAACCAGCCCATCGATCTGCGCCAGCTCGACATCGATCACCTCGTCCACCCCTACACCAACCTCAAGACGATCCGCGACACCGGGCCGTTCATCATCGACCGCGGCGAAGGCGTCTATGTCTTCGACAATAACGGCAAGCGCTACATCGAGGGCATGGCGGGGCTGTGGTCGACTTCACTCGGCTTCTCGGAGCAGCGGCTGATCGATGCAGCGACACGCCAACTCTCCCGCCTGCCCTACTCGCAGACTTTTGGCGGACGCTCGCATGAGCCCGGCGTGCTGCTCGCCGATCGGTTGACCAGGATCGCGCCGAAGGGCCTGAACCACGTGCTGTTCGCCAATTCCGGATCGGAGGCGAACGACGCTGCGGTCAAGATCGTGTGGTACTACAACAACCTGCTTGGTCGTCCGAAGAAGAAGAAAATCATTGGCCGCCTTCATGGCTATCACGGCGTCACCGTGGCGTCCGGCAGTTTGACCGGCCTGCCCGCCGTGCACGCCGACTTCGACCTGCCGATATCAAACATCATCCACACCAACTCGCCGAGCTATTATCACTACGCTGAGGGCAACGAGACGCCGGAAGAATTTTGCGCGCGTATCGCAAAATGCCTGGAAGAGCTGATCGCGAAGGAAGGCGCCGACACCATCGCAGCGTTCATCGCCGAGCCGGTGATGGGCGCCGGCGGCGTCATCGTGCCGCCCCCGGGCTATTTCGACCGCATCCAACCGATCCTGAAGAAGCACGATATTCTCTTCATCGTCGACGAGGTCATCACCGGCTTCGGCCGCACCGGCGAGATGTTCGGCTCGTTCACCTACAACCTGAAGCCGGACATGCTGACCTGCGCCAAGGCGCTGTCGTCGTCGTACCTGCCGATTTCCGGCCTGCTGCTGACCGACCAGATCAACGACGTGCTGGCCGAAGGCAGCGTCAAGCATGGCGCGTTCGCGCACGGCGTGACCTACTCGGCGCATCCGGTGTGCGCGGCGGTCGCGCTGGAAACGCTCGCGATCTACGAAGAGCGCAAGATCGTCGACCACGTGAAGAAGGTCTCGCCGCGCCTGCAGGAGGGCTTGCGGGCGCTGCAGAACCATCCGCTGGTCGGCGAAGCGCGCGGCATCGGCCTCGTCGGCGCGGTCGAGTTGACGCAGAACAAGTCGACCAAGCAGGCGTTTGATCCGAAGAAGGGCGTTGGCCAGTACGTCCAGAATCGCGCGCTCGAATATGGCGTCATCGTGCGCAACATGCGCGACGCGGTTGCAGTCTGCCCGCCGCTGATCATCGACGAGGCCCAGATCGACGAACTGGTCGAGGGCCTCCGCCGCGCGCTCGACGACGGCCTCGCCCACGCCCGCAAGCAGGGCTGGGTGGGGTAATTGTCAGCCTCGTCCCCGCTGCAGGCGGGGAGCCCATGCGAACCCATGGCGGTAGCGTCATTCGGCCTCAGTCGATGGTGGCTCACGCCTCGCCGCTCTCCTTCCATCTCTGCTGCGGCGTATGGCGTCCCCCGCTCCGCGGGCGACGACAGGGCAAGTTGACGCGCGGCGAACGGCCGCGCGCACCCATCGCAGGGGTCGGTTGCGTGAATAAGGCCTGTTCAGGATCGTAAGCTTGGTTATCATTGTTGCCAAAGCAAGCATCAGCGCATGTCTCGGAAAAGTGGGTACCGGTTTTCCGAGAGGGACATGCGCAATCAAATGACGACGGAGAAACGCGCCATGAAGTTCACCTGGTTCAACCTGATGCCGTGGCCCTACCTGCCCGACGATTTCCGGGAGAAGAACCGCTCGGTGTGGGTCGACATCGACCAGGCGCTGTTCGATCCCGAGAAGAGCCATGAGGTCTACAACACCTATATGGACCTGCTCGAATATGCCGGAACGGTCGGCTTCGACGGCATCGGCGTCAACGAGCACCACCAGAACGGCTACGGCATCATGCCTTCGCCGAACATCATCGCGGCCGGCCTCGCGCGGCGCACCAAGGATGCGGCGCTCGTCGTGCTCGGCAACTCGATCGCGCTGTACAATCCGCCGGTTCGCGTCGCCGAAGAGTTCGCGATGCTCGACTGCATCTCCGGCGGTCGCCTCGTCGCCGGCTTCCCGGTCGGCACCTCGATGGACACCAATTTCTGCTACGGCCAGATCCCGTCGCTGACGCGCGAGAAATACCAGGAGGCGCACGACCTGATCATCAAGGCGTGGACCGAGCGCAAGCCGTTCGCCTTCAACGGCCGCTACAACAAGCTGCGCCACGTCAACATCTGGCCGCGGCCGATCCAGCAACCGCATCCGCCAGTGCACATCCCGGGCGGCGGCTCGGTCGAGACCTACGACTTCTGCATCGACAACACCTATTCGTACTCGTACCTGTCGTTCTCCGGCTACATCCGCGCGCAGGCGCTGATGAAGGGCTACTGGGATCGCGTCGCCGAGCGCAATACGCCCGACACCTCGCCCTATCGCGCCGGCTTTGCACAAACGATCTGCGTCGCCGAGACCGACGAAGAAGCGGAGCGGCTCTACTCTCCGCACGTCAACTATTTCTACAATCGCTGCCTGCACGTCTATGCCGGCTTCGCCGACGCGCCCGGCTATCGCACAATCAAGACCATCCAGACCGGCGCTCTCTCGCAATACGCGCCGCCGCGCGCCGGCTACGCCAAGCTGACCTGGAAAGACCTGACCGAAGGTGGCCACGTCATCGCCGGCTCGCCCGAGACCGTGCGCCAGCGCATGGAGGACCTGATCAAGTCGCTCCACGTCGGCAATATCTTCTGCCTGATGCATGTCGGTGACATGCCGAAGGAGAAGTGCATGTACTCGACCAAGCTGTTCGCCGACAAAGTGCTGCCGAAGCTGCGCAACATGTTCCCGGATTTCGCTGACGACAATCGCTTCTGGTGCAAGCCGATGGCAAAGCAGGTCAGCGCCGGCCGTCTGCCGTCCGATCGCGATGCGGCGGCACGCCGTGTCACGCGTGCTGGCGTAAGGAGGGTCTCGTGGAGTTGAAGACGGTCAAGACCCAACACGTTCCAGTTCGCTATCTCGAAGCAGGCTCCGGCCCCGCGCTGGTGTTCCTGCACGGCGCTGGCGGCGTGACCTCGGAAGATCCGTTCCTGAATGCGCTCGCGGAAAAATACCACGTCTACGCGCCGCTGATCCCCGGCTATGGCGACAGCGAGGAGTGCCAGGAAATCCGCGACATGCTGGATTTCACGTTGCACACCTGGGACGTCGTCAACGCGCTCGGGCTGAAAGACCCGATCCTGGTCGGCCACTCGATGGGCGGCATGATCGCGGCCGAAATGGCCGCGATTGCACCGAACGATGTATCGCGGCTGGCGCTGATCTGCCCGGCCGGCTTGTGGCTCGACGATCATCCGATCGTCGACGTGTTCTCGACGCTGCCGTTCGAGATGCCGGCGCTGCTCTATCACGACGCCGAAGCCGGCAGGGCAAGACTGACGGCGGGCCTCGCGCTCGACGATCCAAAATTCCTGCAGGCCTATCTCGTCACCAATGCGCGACAACTCGGCATGGCCGGCCGCTTGCTGTTTCCGATTCCGGAACGTGGTCTCGCGCAACGGCTCTATCGCGTCACCGCGAAAACGATTCTCGTGTGGGGCGATAGCGACAAGCTGATCTCGCCGGTCTATGCCCACGAGTTCAAGCGGCTGATCAAGGGCGCGCAGCTGGTGTCGATTCCGGAAGCGAGCCACATGGTGACGCACGAGAAGACCCGCGAAACGGTCGCGGCGATCCAGCGGCTGGGGTGAGTTCAAATCAAAATGCTGGCAATCTCTTCCGTCATGCCCGGCCTTGTGCCGGGCATCCACGTCTTCGGCCGCATTGAACGATAAGACGTGGATGGCCGGCACGAGCCCGGCCATGACGAATTACCAACGTTACCCTACACTCCCACATACTTCGCGCGCGGCCGGATCAGGCGCCCGGTCAGGCGCTGCTCCATGGCGTGCGCAAGCCAGCCGGTCATGCGGCCGACGGCAAACAACACGAACGGCGCTTCGTCGATCAGGTTTAGCTCTCGCGTCATCACTGCGAGCGCCATGTCGACATTGGCAAGCACACCGGTCTCCTTCTCGGCAAGCCGCAGCGCACGCATCCAGCGCGGGCTGGCCTTCAGCGCGCGCAGCAGGTTGATCGCGCGGATATCGCCGAGCGGATAGAGCGGATGATTGAAGCCGAGCAGCGGCTCGCCGCGCTCGACCAGCGCGCGGATATAGGATTTTGCATCTTGGGCGCTGACGATCCGGTCAAGCAGCACGAGCGCGCGCGCCGACGCCTGGCCGTGCAATGGTCCAGACAGCGCGCAGAACCCGGCCAGCGCCGATGCCGCGAGCGATGCGCCAGTCGACGCGGCCACTCGCACCGCAAACGTCGAGGCGTTGAGCTCGTGGTCGGCGATCAGCACCAGCGCACGGCGCACAATGTCGGCGCCGCGTGCGTCAAGACCCCAGGCGGACGCAAGACGCTGGTGGATCAGGCCGGACGTCGTTTCACCCGCGAGCGTGTCGGCAAAGCCATAGAGCAGCGCCCACGCGTCGGTCTGCTGCAGCGTCTCACTGCGCCCATAGCTCGGCGGCTGCGTGTTGGCCATCGCGGCCAGGTAGTCGAACGCGCGTGCCTTGGCTGATGTCGACTTCGATGGCGCTGCGCGCGCGGCGCTGTCGCGCGAAATAGTCGCGACATCGGGCATGTCGCACTGCCAGAGCACGGCGGCGGCTTCTTCCAGCGTCGCGCGGTTGGCAAGCTCCGCCGCCTCGCGGCCGCGAAAGATCAACTGGCCATCGCGCACCGTCGAGATCGCACTTTCAAGCACCGGCTCGCCCCAGGCGATCGCGCCGGTCGCGATGTCGGTGCGGCGGCGCGAGCCGCGCTTGCGCTCGACCAGCGCCTGGATGTCGTACTTCGAATAGCTCGAGCGGCGCGGATCGGTGGCGTCGCGCCGCGTGCGGATCAGGCCGCGGCTGACATAGGCGTAGAGGGTCTGCTGCCGCACGCCGAGCAACTCGGTCGCGGCCTGTCGGCTCATCCAGAGATCGGTGGTCTTCATCGTCGTGATCCTGATTCCCGGTGATCCTGTCTAATGTTGATTGTAACGCCAATATTGACTGATGCGATCAACTATATTGATTAAATTGATCAATCTTGACGATCGCAACCCCGCGCCCATTCTTGCCACGAAATCGATCGATCGCATTCACGAGGTGGCTGCCATGACCGCATCATCGACCAAGGCCCTGCACGATCTCTGGCGTCTCGCGCAGTTGCCGGAGGCGGCGCTGTCACGGGCCACGTTGAGCGGCGAGGAGCCGGCGTTACCGTCGTCGTTTGCGGTCGGCGTCGCCGCGCAAAGCTCGATCGCGGCGGCCGCGCTTGCCGCGGCGGAAATCGGAGCGGCGCGCAGTGGAGACAAGCAGGACGTCAGCGTCGACATCCGCGACTCCGCGCTCGAGTGCACCGGCGTCTTCTCGATCGACGGCCGCGTGCCGGAAGCCTGGGACAAGGTTTCCGGGCTCTATCCTTGCGGCGCCGATGCCGGCGAGCCGGGCTTCGTGCGCATCCACGCCAACTTCGCGCATCATCGTGACGGCGCGCTAAAACTGCTCGGCCTGCCGCCAGGCGACAAGACCGAGAAGGCTGACGTCGAGCGCGCATTGCGGAAGTGGCGCGCACAGCAGTTCGAGCAGGCCGCCGCCGACAACAAGCTCGTGGTCTCCGCGCTGCGCAGCTTTGCCGAATGGGACGCCCATCCGGCGAGCGCGGCATTGCGGGCGCAACCGCTGCTCAGCATCGAGAAGATCGGTGATGCCGCGTCGATCCCGTTGCCGCCACTGGGCCCACGCGAGCAGCCGCTTGCGGGCATTCGCGTGCTCGATCTCACGCGCATCCTGGCCGGCCCGGTGTGCGGCCGGACGCTCGCGGCCTACGGCGCCGACGTGATGCTGATCAACTCGCCGAACCTGCCGAACATCGAGGCTGTTATCGACACCAGCCGCGGCAAGCTGTCGGCGCATGTCGATCTCGACACCGAGGCCGGCCGCGCTGCATTGCGTGAACTCGCGCGCGAAACAAACGTCTTCGTGCAAGGCTATCGCCCCGACGGCATCGCGGCGCGAGGCTTTGGGCCAAACGAACTCGCGAAGCTCAGGCCCGGCATCGTCTGCGTTTCGCTCAGCGCCTACGGTTATCTCGGCCCGTGGGGCAACAAGCGCGGCTTCGATTCGCTGGTGCAGACCGCGACCGGTTTCAACCACGCCGAAGGCGAGGCTTTTGGCGGCGGCCCGCGCGCGCTGCCGATGCAAATCCTCGACTTCGCCTCGGGCTTCCTGATGGCGTTCGGCGCACAGGCCGCGCTGCTGCGGCAGGCGCGCGAAGGCGGCAGCTGGCACGTTCGCGTGTCGCTTGCCCGGACCGGCCTGTGGCTGCGCGAGCTCGGCCGCGTCGCCAACGGCACCGATGCGCCGAAGCCCGACCTCGACACGCTGAAGCGACACCTGCAGGCCTACAACTCCGGCTACGGCAAGCTGGTGGCTATGCCGCACGCGGCGAAATTCTCCGCGACGCCGGCGCACTGGGCAAGACCGTCGATGCCGCCGGGCTCGCACCCGCCGGTCTGGCCGCGCAAGGCCGCGGCGGCGTAAGGCTGTTACCGCCAATCATCGATGATGTAGACGCCGGGGCGGCCGTAGCCGGGATCGTTGTGCCAGTGCATAGCGACGCCCTGGATGTCGGTGCGGAAGCCGCGCGCGACGAGGTGCTTGTAGGCCTCGGGCCGCGCCATATTGGCGCCGGCGAGCAGCCTCGGCATGCCGACGGTGCGCGCCAGCGCCGCGCAGGCATCGAGCAGACGGCCGAAGTCGCGCTCGGCCGTGGCGCTGTCACGCACTGCGCCGAATTTGATGAAGCAATAGCCGGCACCGGCTTCGCTTTCGGCCCATAGTGGCACACGGCAAAGCCGGCCAGCCCACCGACGCCTTCGATCAACACGGTATCGCCCAATCCCTGCTCATGCGTGGTGCGGATTTCGTCTGAGAGGTCGAGGCCGGGATAGAGCTTGTCTGTGAGCTCGCGACAGGAGTTCAGCGCCTCGCTGCGCTGCTTCTCGTAGAGATCGCTGAAGCGCGACCACCGGGTCGCGGCCGGCGATGCGTCGGCCGACGCCGACATGATCGCGGTGAGGAATCGCGGATAGAAGCCGTATTTCTGGTACAGCGCCACATGTTTGGCGCTTTGCGCAAACGTGAAGAGCCCGACGTGCCGCGAGTCCCAGCTGTGGAACTGCGCCATGGTGCGGTCCAGCAGCTTGCGCGCAATTCCGCTCTCCTGCAGCTCCGGCCGCACCGTCAGCGGGCCGAAGAATCCGACGCTGCCCCAGCGGGTCGCGAAGTTGGAGCCGATCAGCTTGCCGTCGAGGCTCGCGCCAAAACCGGCGACATGCGGCGCGCGGTGGCGGCCGTGGACATAGTCGCGGTCATCCCAGAAGGTCGACGGGTCGGGCGCGCCGAGAAATGTTCCGAAGGCCAAACGCACGATCAGCGCGGCCTCGCTCAAGTCTTTATCCTCGAGCGCACGCACGACTGTTCGGCTCACAATCGACGGCGCACTCGCGGTACTCGACGGCATCGGATTTTACTCCTGCGCTCCGGCTGTCCGTTTCGCCGGCCGTCGAGTCAGGCTACACGTTGCATCGGGATGCGCAACAGGCGCGATCGTGACGGGATAGGAAGATGACAACAGACCTCATCCTGCATCACTACGACTTCTCGAATTATTCCGAGAAGGCACGGCTGGCGCTCGGCTACAAGGGGCTCGACTGGGCTTCCGTGATCATTCCGCCGGTCGCGCCGAAGCCGGATCTGACGCCGCTGACCGGCGGCTACCGGCGCACCCCGGTTCTACAGATCGGCGCCGACATCTTTTGTGACACGCAGCTGATCCTCGCCGAGCTGGAGCGGCGCAAGCCGCAACCGACATTGTTTCCCGCCGCAGAGCCGCGCGCTCGCGGACGCAATCGCCTACTGGGCCGAGCACGAGCTGTTCCGCCCGATCTCGCTCTACGTCTCCGGCTCCAATCTCGACGTGCTGCCGTCAAACCTGCAGGCCGACCGTTCGCTGATGCGCGGACTGCCAGTTCCCGATGAGACGACAGTGAAGCGCGCGGCGGCGCGCAACGCGCCGCTCGTTCGTGTGTTGATCGCGCGGGTCGAGGACTTTTTCCTGGATGGCCGTCAATGGATTGCCGGCGGCGACGTCACGGTTGCGGACTTCGCCTGTTATCACGCGCTGTGGTTCGTCACCGGCCGCACTGGCCGCCTCGCGCACGAACTCACACCCTACCCGCGCATCGGCGAATGGATGCAGCGCATGCGCGGGTTTTCCCGCACGCCGGCGGCGACCCTCACGGCGCGGGAAGCGCTGGATATCGCCGCGGCATCAACGCCGGCGCCGTTGCGCGAGTCCGAACCGTTTGCGGAGGACCCGAGGCCCGGCACGCGTGTCAGGATTCGCGCCGACGATTATGGCCGCGATCCCGTCGAGGGCGAGTTGGTGTTGATCGACGCCGACGAGGTCGCGCTGCGACGGCACGACGACAAGGTCGGCGAGATTGTCGTGCACTTCCCGCGGCGGGGATATGATTTGAGGGCGGTATGAGGGGCGGCGAAGAAGATCGTAGGATGGGTTGAGCGGAAGCGAAACCCATCAGCTACAGTACGAGGAGTGATGGGTTTCGCGAGAGCTCAACCCATCCTACGAACCGGTTACCCCGGTGCCTTGCCGCGGCCGAGCACTGTTTCCAGCGACAGACCGAGCGACAGCAGCGCGCGATCCTGACCGCTGAGCGCGTCAAACTCCAGCCCGATCGGCAGAGCATCAGCCGTGCTACCGGCAGGCAGCACGAGGCTCGCCATGCTGGCGCAGCTGCCGAGCGCGATGTTGCGGCCGAAAGCGGCACGGATCGGCACCTTCTTACCCGCAACCTCGACCTCGCTTTCCTGGCCGATCTTCGTCGGCGGACACAGGATCACCGGGTGCGCCAGCGCGACGATACTATTCTCGCGATACCAGTCGCGCAGCACGGCTCTCAGCTGCTCGCGGTTGGCCAGTATCGCCTCATAGACTTCGCGCGGCGGCCGGTTCGCAGAGTTCGCCATGGACGTGACGAGGGCGCGGATCGAAGGCCCGGCCTGCGCCAGCATCGTCTCCAGCGTCAGCCCTGTCTCCTGTTCGCGGAGAAATGTTTCGATGCACGAAGCGGCCTCGCTGGCGATGATGGTGAAAGCGATGTCAGGCGCCGCGCGTAAGATCTCGGGCATCTTGAGCTCGACGAGGACGGCGCCGGCGTCGCGCAGCTTTGCGAATGCCGCGGTGACGACGCGCTCAACCGCGGGATCGAGACTGCTGAGGAAATGGTCGGCGAGGCCGATGCGCACGCCCGTCAGCGGCGTTGCCGATGCCGGCGACTTGTCACCCGTGACGACGCCGTCGAACAGCAAGAGATCGGCGACCGAGCGCGCGACCGGTCCGACCTGGTCGAACTTGTCTGAGGTGAGCGACATGATGCCGTGATCAGAGTAGCGGCCGAAGGTCGGCCTTAAACCCGCGAGGCCGCAGCAGCTCGCCGGAACGCGGATCGAGCCCAGCGTATCCTCGGCAATCGCGAGCGGCGCGATGCGCGCCGCGACGGCGGCGGCCGAGCCGCCACTGCTGCCGCCGGGAATGCGGGTGCGATCAAAAGGATTGTGCACGCTGCCAAAACATTCGTTGTTGCTGGTCCAGCCGAACGACAGCTCGTGCAGGTTGGTCTTGCCCATCACGATGGCGCCGGCGGCTTTGAGCGGCTTCAGCACGTCGGCGTCGGCCTTGGGGCGGAAATCGCGCAAACCACGTGTGCCGTTCGAGGTCGGATAGTCCGACGTGTTGACGCTGTCCTTCACCGGGATCGGCAGGCCGTGCATCGGGCCAAGCGCGCCGCCCGCGCTGCGGGTTTTGTCGGCGGCACACGCGGCTTCCAGCACCCGGTCGGGCTCGAGCGTGCGAAACGCGTTGAGATCGGCGCATTGCCGCGCCCGCACCAGTAAGGCGCTGGCGTAGGCTTCCGCTGGAAATTCGCCACGCTGCATCGAGGCGACCGCCTCGCTTGCCGTCAGTTCGATGAGTTGATTTCCTGCTGTCGCCATTACCAGCCGCTCCGTCTGGCCCCCTCTCTATTTGGCGGGCGAGCAGGGCGTGCGTCAAACGGATTCGGCGCGCGGCGCCCCGATCAACTCTTCTTCCAGTGCTGCACCCACCACCCGGCGCCGACCACGAACAGGAAGATCATCAACATGGCGATGAGCACCTCGACCACGCCAAAATTGGCAGCGTCGCGGGCGACGAACAGCGCGGCAATCGATCCGGCCGCAACCAGCAGCAATCGCGCAATCCAGATCATGGCAATGATCCTGACAATGAAACCAGTTTATGATGCAGCTGCCGGTGGGCGATGTGCGTTGATGTGGGTCAACGACGCCCCCGCCTGGCGGTCGAGAGCGAAGCCGCTCCAAGCTCGCAAGTGTATTCGCGCTCGCGAGCGATCTGACCCTCGCAGAATTCGAGCACGCTGACCACCATCACCTTCTTGCCGGCCTCGGTGAACACACATTCGGCGACCCAAAGGTCGCCTTGGCCCATCACGACATCGACCTTGACCAGCTCGCGGTCCGAATGAGCTGTTCGCGCGGCCTTGATGTTGTCGCGGCCGATAACAGTTGTTCCGAGCTGCGGCTGGATCAGGACGGCGTCGCGCCGATAGACGCGGTGAGCCTTGTCGAAATCGTGGGTGTGCAGTCCGCTCAGATGCGCCTGGACCGCCGATTCATCGAGCGCGAGTTCGAGATCCTCGTCACCAACGGCAATATCGCCCATCTTTATCCGGCCGCAGCCGCCTCTATTGGTGTCTGATGATACATCAATATCGGGTCGGTCGCCCGCACTTCTTGATACGAATCAAGGCCGAAGGACCAGCTGAATTGATTACCGCAGCTCCATCCCGGTTGCCATCTCTAGCTCGGCGATCGCCTGCGCGCCGTCCACCACCTTGATCGTGGTCATGCCCATGGCGCGTGCCGGTTTCAGGTTGACGCCGAGGTCATCAAGATAGATGCAGCGCTTCGGGTCAACGCCGAGCGCTTCGGCCATCATTTCGTAGATCCGTGGGTCCGGCTTGCGCAGGCCGATCTTGGCCAACTCGATGAGATGGTCGAACAGCACCATCACCTCGGCCGCATAGATCGATTTGCCGCCCCTGCTGCCGACCGCATTGGCGGGCAGGTTGTTGGTGATGCAGCCGGTCCTGAACTTCGTCTTCACGCGGCGCAGCGCCTCGACCATTTCGGGGCGCGGATCGCCCGACAACAGCGGCAGCACGTCCCTGCCCCGCACCTCGGCGCCGAGTGCGAGCGATTCTGTGGCAAACAGCTGGTCGAAGGTGTCGAGATCGACTTCGGCACGCTCGAACTTCGCCCAGGCATTGTCATGATGATTGGCAGCATTGGTGCGGCGGATGATATCGGCCGGCAGCCCCTTCTCGCGCTCGTATCGCGCGAAGGCGTCGAACGGCGAGGTCGTAAACACGCCGCCAAAATCCCAGATCACTGCGTCGACCATTTTTCTGTTCCTGAAGATATCGTCGCTGCACGGCTAACATGACGTCTCGGTCGAGACCAGTCTTGTGCGCGCAAGGAGCCTAGGCCTTCAGAAACTCCAGCAGGTGCGCGGTCACGGCTTCGCGCTCGTCATGCGGCAGCCAGTGCCCGGCCTGCGGAAAATGCACCACACGCGCGTCGGCACAGAGCGCCGCGCACGCCTCTGCAAGCTTCGGGCCGACATAAATGTCCTTGTCGCCCCAGAGAATGAGGGTCGGCACCGGCAAGCTTTTCGGCGCGGGCATCACCAGATCATCGACGGCGACTGCCCGGTACCAGTTGATCATCGCGGTCAAGGCGCCGGGCTGCTGCCACGCGGTCTTGTACTGAGCCAGGATCTCCGGCGTGAACGCGTCCTTCCGCGCAGCGCTGGTCAGGGCCTTGGCGAGGCCGGAATAGCCGCCGAGCCTGATCAGGAGTTCGGGAAGCAGCGGAACGCGCAACGCCTGCACGTACCAGCTCTTGCGACGCTGCTCGGCATCCTCTCGCATCGCACTGAGCCAGACCGCCGGATGCGGTGCGTCCATCGTCACCAGGCGCTCGAGCCGTGATGGATTTCGCGTCGCCATCCACCACGCCACCGCCGAGCCCCAATCGTGACCGACGACGCGAAATGTCTTGCGCCCGATCGCATCAGCGAGCGCAAAAATATCGTCGGCAAGCAAATCGAGACGGTACGCCGCGACGCCTTGCGGCTTGCTCGAGAGGTTGTAGCCGCGCTGATCAGGCGCAACGACGCGATAAGCCAGCCTCGGCCAGCGGGCCAAAATAATCGCGCCACTCGAACCAGAATTCCGGAAAGCCATGCAGCAGCACGACCAGCGGCCCATCGGCCGGCCCTGCCTGCGCGACATGCAGCGACACGCCATTGACGACGACAGAACGAGGCTCGATTTTTGTTGGGGTCATTGCATTCATTCCGGACGTGTCGATGCGTTGGTTCCTCATGGTGAGGAGCATTGCGTCTGCAATGCGTCTCGAACCATGAGGCCGCGGAATGCGGGCCTCATCCTTCGAGACACGGCTTCGCCGTTCCTCAGGACGAGGGCGAAGTTGCGCCTGAGCTACGTCCCAATTCTGGCCTTGATCGCGGCCAGCTCTGCCTCGTCCCAGATGCCGATCAGCACGCCGTTCTTCACCTGCAGCTGATTGTCGGCGTAGGCCGCGATCTTCTCGTTCGAGGTCGTGATGTGGCCCTTCGGCAGCAGCGCCCAGTCGAACAGTTTTGCTTGCAGCCGCGCGATCACGCCGGCGCAGGACGGATCGGCGCCGCGGTCGATGAACTCCTGCGGGTCGGTTTCAAGATCATAGAGCATCGGCCGGAAGCCGGTGGCGTGGACATATTTCCAGCGGCCGTCGAACACCATGAACAGCCGGCACTGCTCAATCGGCTGGTTCAGCTTCAGCCGCACATCCTGCATCGCGTAGTCGTATTCGGAAAACACCACGTCGCGCCAGTTTTTTGCCCGGCCGCTCGCGCAATAGCGGCAGCAGCGAGCGGCCCTCGAGAATATGATCCGGCGACTTGCCGCCGAAATACTCGATGAAGGTCGGCGCGAGGTCGATGGCCTCGACCAGCGCGTCCGAAACGGTGCCGCGCGTCGCGTCGGCCTCGCCGCTGGGATCGATCACGATCAACGGGATTTTGGCCGACTGCTCGTGGAACAAATCCTTCTCACCCATCCAGTGGTCGCCGAGATAGTCGCCATGATCCGAACAGAAAACGATCATCGTGGTATCGAGCAAGTCCCGTGCTTCCAGGAAGCGCATCAGCACGCCCATCTGATCGTCGATCTGCTTGATCAGGCCCATATAGGTCGGGATCACCTTGGCGCGCGCTTCGTCGCGCGACATATTCTTTGAATACCGCATGTCCATGTAGGCGGCGAACACCGGATGCGCGCTCTCGCGCTCCTGTGTCCGAACGCACCACCGGCAGCATTTCGTTGGCGCTGTACATGCTGGCGTAAGGCTCGGGTGCGATGTAGGGCCAGTGCGGCTTGATGTAGGACAGGTGCAGGCACCAGGGCCGGCCGTCCTGCTCGGCCTCGGCGATGAAGTCCATCGCGCGCCGCGTCATGTAAGGCGTCTCGGAATGCTCGTCCGGCACGCGCGCCGCCTTGTCCGCATGAACCAGCAGCCAGCCGTTCTGCAAACTGCCGTCGGCGGCGGCGCCGGAATTGGCCCAGTGTTCCCACGGATTGTCGGCTTCAAAGCCGTGCTCGCGCAGGTAAGCGTCATAAGCCGACGGCCGCGCGTACCGCCCCGTCGGATGCAGCCCATCGTCGCGCTCGTAAGGCTCGAAGCCGCACTGGCTGACATGCACGCCGATGATCGAATCCGGCGGGATGCCCAGCATTTTGAGGCCTTCCAGATCGGGCGCCATGTGGGTCTTGCCGACCAGCACATTGCGCACGCCGATGTTCTTGAGGTGATCGCCGAGCGTCGGCTCGCCGACGCGCAGCGGCCAGCCGTTCCAGTGCGAGCCGTGGCTGCGCATGTAGCGGCCGGTGTAGAACGACATCCGCGACGGGCCGCAGATCGGCGACTGCACATAGGCGTTCGAGAAGCGCACGCCGCGCTTTGCCATGGCGTCGATATTCGGCGTCTTCAGCGTGGGATGGCCGGTGCAGGACAGATAATCGTAGCGAAGCTGGTCGCACATGATCCAGAGGACGTTTTTTGCTTTGGCCATGTGTTTCCCGGCTGGCGCGTTTGAGGCATTATTCATGATGGTGCGACAGCGCGCTGGATAAGACAAGAAGAGGGAAACTCAGCATGGCGGGACGGCTCAAGGGCAAGGTGGCGATCGTGACGGGCGCGGCGCCCCGCGGCGAAGGCGTCGGCAACGGCAGCGCCACCGCGATCCTGTTCGCGCGCGAGGGCGCCAGGGTGGTGCTGGTGAACCGCAGGCCGAGCGCGCCGACAAGCTCGCGAAGCAGATCAAGGACGAGGGTGGCGAGGCCTGCGTTTCGCCGGCGACGTCGCCAAGCCCGAATGTCACCGAGGCGATGGCCGAGTTCGCGGTCAAGACCTACGGCCGGCTCGACATCCTGCACAACAATGTCGGCATCGGCGGCGTGCCGGGCACGCCCGAGACGGTCGCGCTCGACGGCTGGAACAAGGTGCTGGAGACCAACCTCACCACTACCATGCTGTGCACCAAGGCCTGCCTGCCGCGGATGAAGCAAGGCGGCGGTGGCTCGATCATCATGGTGTCGTCGATCGCCGGCGCGCTCGGCCTGATGGGATCATCCGGCGCCGTCGCCTACGCGACGTCGAAGGCCGGGCTGCACGGCTTCACGCTGTCGGTCGCCGCCGACTATGCGACGCAGAACATCCGCGCCAACTGCATCATCATCGGTTCGGTCAACACGCCGATGGTCGGACAGATGGGCGAGGAAGCGCGCCAGCGCCGCGTCAAGATGGTGCCGATGCAGACCGAAGGCACCGGCTGGGACGTCGCCTACGGCGCGGTTTATCTCGCCTCCGACGAGTCGCGCTGGGTGACCGGACTGATGCTGCCGATCGATGGCGGGCTCGTGGCGCTCAGGGCGTGGCCGCGGTGATCAAGGGCAGATATATCCGGTGCCGGCGGGGCTTTTGAAGCAGCCGACCGCCTCCGGCATCACCTGCTTGGGCAGCCACAGCACGACCTTTGGAAAAAGATCGTGAAGATGATGGTGAACGAGGAAGACCACGTAGATCGGCAAGGCCGCGCGCAAGGCTTGCGGGAAGCGGACGCCGACGAATTTCGACGCCATCAGCAGCACGAGCCCATAGGGCGGCGTGATCAGGCCGAAGGCGAGCGTTGCGATCAGCACCACGCCCATGTGCACGGGATTGATGTCGCCGGCCTGCGTCAGCGCGTTGACCAGCGGCATGAAGATGATGATGGTCGGCACCGGCTCGATGAAATCGCCGATGACGGTGAACAGCAACACCAGCAGCAGCATGATTGCCTGCGGGTTGGTGCCGGCAAGGTCGGTGATCCATTCAGCGATGACCAGCGCGCCGCGCAGGTATGCGAACAGCCAGCCAAACGAATTGGCGGCGCCGATCGTGATCAGCGGCAGTGAGAAAATCAGGCCGGCAATGCAGAAATCCCGCGGCAGCATTTTTATATGACCGCGGTTGAGGATGGGAATCACGACGATGATGATCCATGCCACCGCAACGACGCCGGCTTCGGTCGGCGTGAAGAAGCCGGTCAGGATGCCGCCCAGCAGGATCACCGGGATCATCAGCGGCAGCGCGGCGTCGCCGAACGCGAACACCACATCGCGGAACAGCGCGCGCGGTCGCGTCATGCCGCGCGGGCCGAAGAAATAGCAGTAGATCATCAGCCCGACGCCGATCATCAGGCCAGGCACGACGCCGGCCATGAACAGTCCGGCGATCGAGACGTTGCCGATCGCGCCATAGACCACCGCGGTGATGCTCGGCGGCACCAGCGCCGCAATAGTCGAGGCCGCCGCGATGATTGCGGCGATGAACGCCGGATCGTAACCCTCGCGCTTCATCGGGCCGCCGAGCGCGCGGCTGATCACGGCGACGTCGGCGGTGGTCGAGCCCGACATCTCCGAGAAGAACATCGAGAACACAGTCACGACCTGGACTGAGGCCGCCTCTGATGTGACCGACCAGCGCCAGCGACAGATTGGCGACGCGCTGCACGACATTGGCCGAGCTCATCAACTCGCCGACCAGGAGGAAGAACGGAATCGCCAGCAGCGCTTCGGAATCCATGCCGTCGAACATCTTCTGGATCAGCGCGGTGTGCGAGACATCGGTGAAGATGGCGCCGATCATGACGCCGCCGAGCAGCGAGAATGCGACGGGCACGCCGAGATAACCGAAGGCCAGGAAGCAGAACGTCATCAGCAGGAGAACCAGCGTGGTGCTCACCGCGACCCTCCTGCGGGAGTTATCGGAGGAATTGCTTCGATGGTGCGTACCAGCAAGGGGTCGTCGACGTCTTCGTCACGCTCGAAGCCGTTGCGGCAGCCGTTGACGAGCTGCTCGACCATGAACAGCGCGATCAGCACGCCGCTCAAGGGAATTGCCGCGTAGAGCGAGGCGATCGGCGTCATCGACGGCATGCGGAAACTTGTAAAGCCGCGCAAGAAATTGAGATAGCCGAAATAGATGAAGCACAGCGCGACGCTGAGCACGACAAGGCGCGTTGCGATCTCGACGACCTGACGGCTGCGGCCATGCAGCGCGTCGCCGATCGCGGTGAGATAGAGGTGGTCGTTGCGCCGCGACGCGACGGCGGTGCCGGTGAAGATCGCGTAGATGAAGAAGGTCGAAGTGACCTCCTGCAGCCACAGCCAGGGATGGCGGATCTCGCGGGTGATGATGTCAGAGATCACCGTGGTGCAGAAGCCGCACAACAGGATGCCGCACAGGATCATCAAGACGACCTCGACGCCATCGAGCGCGCGCCATTTCAGGTGACGTTGCCGCTGCGAGACGAGGTGGTCGCGGAGACTCATGGGACGCTGACCTCACTCCTCATCCTGAGGAGTGGCATAGGCGAGCGAAGCGACGCCGTCCTTCGGACGGCTTTGGCCGCGTCTCGAAGGATGAGGCCCGGAACACTTCGACGCGCTCGGGCCACATGATTCGAGCCGCCTGCCCTCGCTTTTCAAGCGACGGCAGGCTCCTCACCATGAGGATTACTACACCCACTCCCACCTCACGTGATCGCCCGGATGAGGTCCTTGATCTTGGTGGCGTGAGGGCCGAGCTCGGCCGACATCTTGTCGAGATAAGGATCGGCGATCTTCTGGAAGCCTGACTTGTCGACGTCCTTGACGATCTTGACGCCGATCGAGGTCAGCTTGGTGGCCGACTCGTGCTCGAGCGCAATCGCCTTCGCCGGCTCGATTCTTGTTCACTTCATCGGCCGCTGCCTGCACCCACTTCTGCTGGTCGGCCGACAGGCTGTTCCAGGTCTTGTCGCTGACCCAGGTGAAGCTGTTGTTGGCCTCGTGCTCGGTCATCGACATTACCGGCGCCACTTCATAGTGCTTGTTGGCGAGGTAGACGTTGACGCCGTTCTCGGCGACGTCGATGACGCCGGTCTGCAGCGAGGTGTACACACTGCCAAACGGCATGTGCACGGTCTGCGCGCCATAGGCCGGGAACATGGTGTCCTCGGTCGGCGTCGCCTGCACGCGAACCTTAAGGCCCTTGATGTCGCCGATGTTCTTGATCTCGCGCTTGGAGTACATGTTGCGCAAGCCGAGCGTCGACAGCGCGATGATGCGCGCGCCCTGCACAGTATCCGCAATCATCGCCTTGCAAGCGTCGGCGAGCTTCGGCTCACCCATCGCCTTGATGAGATGATCCTCCGAGCGGAACAGGAAGTGCAGCGACATCACGCCCGCCTGCGGCGACAAGGTCGCCGCGTTGGCCGACGCAGAGATGCAGAACTCGATGTCGCCTGACTTGACGAGCTGCAGCACCTGCGGCTCCTGACCAAGCTGCGCGCCGGGATACTGGTCGATCAGCATCGTACCGTTCGAGAGCTGCTTCAGCTTGTCAGCGAAGATGTCGCCAAGAATGCCGTAGCCTGTGGTCTTCGGCTGGTCGTAGGCGAAGCGATAGTGCTTCACCTCCTGCGCACGCGCAACAAACGGTGCGGCGAGGCTGGCGGCGCCCGCCACGAGGCCGCCGACGGCGGCCCGTCTGGTGATGTCCATAACTTCCTCCCCGAAATCGGTCCGCTTCTTTTGAGCTGGCGGATTGCTTGTTTGGCAAAAAAGGCAGTGACGAAGCGTAACACCGCGATTTCAAGGCGGGAAGCCGCGGTGCGCACAGCGACGCATTGGGAAGCCTCAAAATCGTTGAACTTTCGTCGGCAGGCAGCAACCGCCGGAACCGCGACCAATTCAATACCGAGCTGCATCGTCCGCCGCTCAACTATTTGTGCGTTGCGGTTGTCGGACGGAATAACCGGCTTACTTTCGTGTTCAGCAATTTGTACCGCATCCAAGCACCTTGAAAATTGAAAAACCCAAACAAGCGTGAAAACCATGCGCACGTTTCTGCTTTCTGCCGTTGCCGCAACCATAGTGCTGGCGTCAGCCGCGATTGGCATGTCAACCGATGCGAATGCTGCAACCCGTCATCGCGCCCAGGCGGTGCCCAACGTCCGTCAAAGTCCGAATGCTTCGTTAGACACATTTGGCACGCCGAGCATCATTGTGGCCCCCGGCCGACGGGACGTGAACCTAAGTTCCGGCACACCACGCTGGAACGCTGCCGGTGGCGCTCCGTAACCGGCCTTGACCTGCAAGGGGCGCTAACAGGCTTCCGCTTCCCGGCTTTCTGCTATGCTCGCGCTTAACGAAAAGATCAGTTGCGCAGCAGCGAAGGGGCGGGAGCCATGAGGCCGTTTGTCATTCACGATCGCCGGTTCGGATCCTTGGTGATCGGACACACATTGCTGGAAAAGCTCTGGACCGGTTGCCGCTGGGCGGAAGGTCCGGCGTATTTTCCGGCGGGGCGTTACCTGGTCTGGTCTGACATCCCGAACGACCGCATCATGCGGTTCGACGAGACCGACGGCTCGGTGTCGGTATTTCGCGAGCCGTGCTTCAACGCCAACGGCAACACCACCGACGCGCAAGGCCGCCTCGTCACCGCCGAACATCGCGGGCGGCGCATCACGCGCACCGAGCACAACAGCGCGATCATGGTTTTAGCCGACCGCTTCGAGGGCAAGCGCCTCAACTCGCCGAATGATGTCGTGGTGAAATCGGACGGCTCGGTCTGGTTCACCGATCCGACCTACGGGATCGACTCTGACTACGAGGGCGACAAGGCGGAGTCGGAGATCGGCGCGTCGAACGTCTATCGGATCGATCCGAAGAGTGGCGCGGTCACTGCGGTGGTACGCGACCGGGTGCGGCCGAACGGGCTGGCGTTCTCGCCGGATGAGAAGATTCTTTATGTCGCCGACACCGGCCGGTCGCACGTACCCGATTTGCCGGCTACACTGACCGCGTACACAGTGAATTCCGACGGCGCTGTCGGTCGGCGAGTTCAAAGCTGTTTGCGACTTGCCCGGAAGGCGTGTTCGACGGCTTCCGTTGCGACACCGAGGGCAACGTCTGGACTTCGGCGGGGCGCAACGTGTTTTGCTATGCGAGCGATGGCACGCACATCGGTACGATTCCGGTGCCGGAGCTGGTTGCCAACGTCTGCTTCGGCGGTCCGAAGCGTAACCGGCTTTACATCTGCGGCCAGACCTCGCTGTACTCGCTGTATACAAAGGCAAGAGGGACGGGGATTTAGCGACGCAAAAAATCACTTCCGCCGCGGGCGGCAGTTGTAAGCCTTGCGAAAACCTTCGGCCTGCGCGTCTTCTTCGCTGCAGAACCAGCGATCCGGTTTGATCAGCGTCTCGTAGCTGCGGCAGGCCTGCAGGTGATAGATGCCGAGGTTGCCGGTGACGTGGGCGCGCACCGCAAACTTACCCTTGATGGTGCAGCCGGGCGGCGCGACGGCTTCGGCGGGAAACAGGATCGCCCGGGTCTCAGCCTCCTTGTCGCCGCGGCAGGAGCCGCCGAGCAAAGCGGCGGTCTTGTTGCCACGGCGAAAATCCGAACCGGCGACAAAGCAGCCCTTCCACAGGCCCAGGAGATCGTTCTTCGCCGCCGCTTGATCTTCCTTGAAGCTGCCTTTGACCGACGACGCGGCGGCGAGCGCGAGTCCTTTTTGCACCACCTGCTGATTGAGGCTGGCCGCGGCGCCCTCGACCGTGCAGACGCCGGTGTGCCATTTGGCAAAACTCTTGTCGGGCCCGAGGTCATCGCAGCGCACGGCATGATCGCCGATCAGCTTCATTAGCTGCTCGCGCGCGTCCGCGCCGCAGGCAAAGGGGTCGGCGAACTCGTTCAAGCAGAGCTGATCGAATGCCGGCGCGTCGACGCCGTCGAGTTGCCAGGTCGTGCCCGACAGCTGGATGGTGCCGCCATCCCTGACAACAACGTCGGCACTCCATGCTGGAGCTGCCGAAAGAAGGAGAAAAGGAACAATCAGGAAACGCATGAAAGAGTCCTGCCCCGCATTCGAGTTGCAGAACTCTTGTAGAGCAAGAGGATTGGCAGATGAATGTGCGCTCGGAGTTCTCCGTCATTGACGATCATCATGTCTTGCCCGCGAGCAAGCGCTTCGCCGTGTAAGTCATCACGCAGACACCCGTCTGGTTGAACACGTCGATGCGCGAGGTCACGACGGCGCGGCCGCTCTTCGACGTCGGCCTGATCTCGGTGACCTCGATGACGGCCCAGATCGTGTCGCCAACGCAGACCGGTGCATGAATGATCTGGGTCAGCTCGAGCATCGCGAGCCCGGTGCCCTGGATCATGCTCTGCAGGATGAAACCTTCGATCAGCGCATAGGTCAGCGCGGCCGGCACCGCGCGGCCCTTCATCGCCGCGCCTTCGAAGGTAGCGTCGATGAAGATCGCCTCGAGCATGCCGGTGACCGAAATGAAGTTGACAAGATCGGTCTCGGTCACCGTGCGGCGGAAGGTGCGGAAGCGTTGGCCAACGGAAATGTCCTGCCAGACGACGCCCTGGCCAAACCGGGGCAACTGATCGGCATCTGATGGAGTTATGGCGGTCGTGGTCGGCATTTGCTTGATCCTCAAATAATTTCAATTTGCACGGAATGCGCCCGTGCTGGTTTTGCAGTGCCCCGGCGGGACAGCCGCCGCCTTGTAACCGTCATAGGGCGGAACTACTCTCGACTTTAGCAGGGGCTGCACAGGAGATCAACATGGGTTTGATGGATGTTCTCAATGGCATGCAGCATGGTCCGCGCGGCGACCGCAGCGCCAGCCCCTCGACCGGCAGCAGTGGCATGTCGCCGATGACGATGGCGATCCTCGGCTTGCTCGCCTACAAGGCGCTGAAGCATTTCACCGGCCAGCAGCAGACCGCCGCGCCCGGTAGTGGCAGCGCGCCCGCGCCGGCGCCATCGGGCGGGCTGGGTGGCGCACTCGGCGGCCTCTTGGCTGGTGCAGCCGGGGGTGCTGCGGGCAGCGTGCTGAGCGGCGGGCTCGGTGATTGATGAAGCAATTGCAGCAGGGCGGCCTCGGCGATGCCGCCAGCACCTGGGTCGGCAACGGGCCGAACAACGTCGGTTTCGGCAAGCGACCTCAGCAAGGCGCTCGGCGCCGACCAGATCAACATGCTTGCCAGCCAGACCGGCATGTCGAGCGATGAGCTGTTGCAGAACCTCGCCAAACATCTGCCCGACGTGATCAATCATCTGACGCCAGACGGCCGGTTGCCGACGGAGCAGGAAGCTCACGAAAATGATTTGATTTCATCACTCACGCTGGAGCAGGGAACGGGAGTACAAAATGAGTGGCATTCTCTGGATCATCATCGTCGGCATCGTCGCCGGCTTCATCGCACGTATGCTCATGCCGGGGCCGAACAATCCGCAGGGCTTCATCCTGACCTGCATTCTCGGCGTCGCCGGTTCGTTTCTCGCGACCTGGATCGGACAGACGATCGGCCACTATGACACCTCGCAGGGTGCAGGTTTCATCACCTCGACGATCGGCGCCGTCGTAATCCTCTTCATCTGGCACCGGCTGGTGGCCGCCGGCGTCATCCCTGACCCGGGCCGGAAGCTCTAGGCCGCTTCTCAAAGAAGAAAAAGAAAATGCTGATTGCACAGATTACCGACAGTCATGTCGACGCGCCGGGGGCACTGGCGTTTGGCCGCATCGATGCCCGCGCGTGTTTACGCAAGGCGCTCGACGCCATCACCTCGCTCAACCCGCGACCGGACCTGATCCTGCATACCGGGGACGTCACCCAGCATGGCAATCTCGCCGTCAATCAGGACGTCCGCGCCATGCTGGAAGAGAGCGGCATTCGCTATTGCGCGATCCCGGGTAACCACGACGAAACCGAACATTTGCGCGGCGCGTACGCCGACACCGCCTGGATGCCAAAGTCAGGCTTCCTGCACTACGTGCTCGAAGATCTGCCGGTCCGGGTAATCTGCCTCGACAGCAAGATCGAGGGCGAGGTCGCCGGCACGTTGTGCGACGAGCGGCTCAAATGGCTGTCGGCACAGCTCGCGGCCGGCGGTAACAAGCCAACCATGATTGCAATGCATCACCCGGTGTTTCGCATCGGCCGGCCGATCAGCGACTCACGGCCGTTCCGCAACGCCGATGCGTTCGTCGAGCTGGTGTCGCGCTATCCTAACGTATCTCTGATCGTTGCCGGCCACGTGCACTGTACCTTGCAGACGCAAGTCGCCCACGCGGTCGCGATCGCTGCCCCGAGCACGGCGTTTCAGTTCGCGATGGATCGCCGGCCAGACAGCGTGATCGCGGTCAGCGGCGAGCCCGCGGGCTACTACATGCACGACTGGAAGGACGGCGCCGGCTTCACCTCGCACTACGCGCCGATCGGCGACTTCGGCACGCCGCACGTGTTGAATATGAGGTGAGGCTGAACCTCACCCCACGAATTGCGTGGCGGTATTGCGGCCGTAATAGCCGAACAGGATGTCGGGGGTGATCTCCTCGACCTGGTTGCAGCCGCAATAGGCCATGGTGTTGTCGAACTCCTTGCGGATTACGTCGATCGCCTTCAGCGCGCCGGCTTGTCCCGCGACCGACGTGCCGTAGAGCGTGGCGCGGCCGGTCAGCACCGCTTTGGCGCCGAGCGCCAGCGCTTTAGCGATATCGGAGCCGCGGCGCACGCCGCTGTCGAGGATCACTGTCGCCTTCTCGCCGACCGCTTCGGCGATCTCCGGCAACGCGTCCATCGACGCCACGGCGCTGTCCATATTGCGGCCGCCGTGGTTCGAGACCACGATGCCGTCGCAGCCGTATTCGGCAGCCTTCACCGCATCGTCGGGGCGGTTGACGCCTTTGATCATCAGGATGCCCGGCCACATCTTGCGGAAGATCTTGATGTCCTCCCACGACAGGCTGTCGCGCTTCATGATCGCATGCACGTTCGGATCGGTGCGGATCGAATGCTGCAGGTGTCTTGGGTAGTTCTCGTATTTCGGCAGACCACCCTGCATCAGATAGCGTGCCAGCACGGTCGAGACCCAGCGTGGCCGCTTCATGACGTCGATGGTCGCTCGCCGCGTCAGCCGGAACGGCTGATGAAAGCCATTCCTGGCATTGTACTCGCGGTTCGGGCCGACGGTCGTGTCGACCGTGACCAGCAGCGCTTCAAACCCGCAACGCTTGGCGCGCTCGATCAGCTCGTAGGACAGTTCGCGCTTCTCCCAGACATAAAGCTGGAACCACAGCCGGCCGGGCGCCTTCTCGGCGATCTCCTCCATCGGCGTCATCGCGCCGGTCGCGAGCGTGAACGGAATTTTCGCCGCTGCCGCGGCCTTCGCCAGTTCGAGCTCGCCGTGATACCAGCACATGCCGGCAACGCCGGTTGGCGCGATCGCCATCGGCATCGACACCGGCTTGCCGAACAACGTCGTCGCCATCGAGCGCTTGGAGACGTCGACCAGCGCGCGGTGCTTGAGCTTGATCCGTTCGAAGGCGGCGCGATTGTTGGCGAGCGCGACCTCATCCTCCGTGCCGCGGTCGAAGAAATCGAACACGCCCTTCGGCAGCCGCCGGCGGGCGGCATCGCGGAGATCGTGGATATTGTAGCAGTTGTCGAGCGCTGCCATCTTGAGCTTCCCCGAGGCGTTTCCTTGTTGGTTTAGCCGTGATGATGACGGCTGCGCCGCTTGAGTTCAACTGCTTCGGCCGCAGACCGGATAGGATGCCGAGCCCCGCCAGAGCAGGATTTCGCGCCCGGCAAGCGTGAAGCGCGCCGATCTGCTATGGTCGACGCTCATCGCTGATGTGAGGAGGTGCGCCCATGACCATGTCGCTCGCGCTCGAGGACACGACAATCCATCCGATCATCGAACAGGAAGGCGCTTTCTTCGACGTGATGAGCTTCTTCCCCGCGCTGACAAAAGAGACGTTTGACGAGAACAAATCCTGGCTGCAGCCCCAATTCATCGCGCCGTCCGGCGGGGTCATGCTTTGCATTCAGAGCTTCCTGATCAAGACGCCGCATCACAACATCCTGGTCGATACCTGCGTCGGCAACCACAAGGAGCGGCCGACACGGCCGTTCTGGCACAAGATGAACAGCGACCGGTTCGAGAAAGGGCTCGCGGCGCTCGGCCTGACCGTCGACGACATCGACTATGTCATGTGCACGCACCTGCATACCGACCACGTTGGCTGGAACACCCGGCTCGACAACGGCCGCTGGGTGCCGACCTTTCCCAAGGCCAGATACATCATGGCCGAACGCGAGCTGTCGCACTGGACGCAGCGCGAGAAGGCCGATCCGTCGAGCTGTCCGTGGATCACCAACTCCGTGCTGCCGATCATTGCGGCCAAACGCGCGCAGATCGTGAAGAGCGATTTCGCTTTCAACGAGCGGCTGCAGTTCATCCCGACGCCCGGCCACACCATCGATCATTTCTCGTTGCTGGTCGGCCGGACCGGCCATGACTGCCTGATCACGGGCGACATGATCCATTCGCCGCTGCAGGGCAAGTTTCCGCACTTCGGCATGATGTCGGACTACAATTCCGCGCAGGCGGGAAGGACGCGGCAAACGGTGTTCGACCGCTTCTGCGAGAGCTCGACGGTCGTGTGCGCGTCGCATTTCCCGTCGCCCTCGACCGCGCGGGTCGGTCGCTGGGGCGACGGCTACAAATTCGTGCCGCTCGACGGTTGACGCGAAACGCCGTTATTCGGCGGCATTCGATTTCAACGCGCCAAACACCTCGTCGTTGTGCTGGCCGATCGAAGGCGAGTCCCGATAGGGATGCGGCCGCGCGCCGTTGAACTGGATCGGCAGGCCGACGATCTTCGCGTTGCTGCCCGGCAAGGTGCGCATCAGGTCCATCGCGGCAAGCTGCTCGGCGCGCGACAGCTCCGGGATATCGTTGACCTCGCAGGCCGGCACGCCGACCTTGTTGAGCGCCGCGAGCCACTCGGCACGCGTGCGCTTGCGCAGCTCGGCCTCGATGATCGGGATCAGCACGTCGCGGTGAGCCTTGCGATCTGGACCGGTCTTGAAGCGCGGATCCTGTGCCCACTCTACGTGGCCCACGACCTTGGCGAATTTCTCGAACAGGCGGCTGTTGCCGGCGGCGATGCAGATTGGCCGGTCGGCGGTGTCGAAGGTCTGGTACGGCACGAGGTTATTGCTCGCGGTGCCCGTGCGCTCCGGCTTGTTGCCGCTGAACAGGTAGCTGTTCAGCGAGCCCGCGACCCAGGACACCGCGGATTCGAACAGCGAGGTATCGATCACACAGCCCTCGCCGGTGCGATGCCGCTGCTGTAGCGCGGCCAGGATGCCGATGGTCGACCACATGCCGGTCGCGGTGTCGTTGATTGCCGGTGCACAGAACGTCGGCGGGTCGTCAGCCCGGCCGGTCAGCGTCATCACTGCACCGAAGGCTTGCGCCAGCGGATCAAAGCCCGGCGCATTCCGCATAGGGCCCTTGTTGCCGAACGCCCAGATCGAGCAGTAGATCAGCCGCGGATTGACGGCGCGCATCACCTCGGGGCCGATGCCGACCTCTTCCACAATGCCGGGCCTGAGATTCTGGATCATCACGTCGGCGTCGCGCACCAGAAGCTTCAGCCGCTCGATATCGGCGTTGCTCTTGATGTCGATGGTGACCGAGCGCTTGTTGCGATTGGTGGAGTGAAACATCAGCGAGGAGTCGTCGACGAAGGGCGGCCCCCACATCCGCGCATCATCGCCGCCGTCGGGCTTCTCCACCTTGATCACGTCGGCGCCCATGTCGGACAGGATGGCGCCGGCCAGCGGGCCTGCGAGCGCCTGGCCCACCTCGATCACCTTGATGCCTGCAAGCGGTCCCGCCATGGTTTTGTTTCCCTTGTTGGTCTTGTCGGGTGGGCAAGAGCGCCTTAGCGCGCCCTCGCCTCATGTCTAAGCCGAGAGAGGGCACGTCGCCAGATCGAAAATGTCTTGCGCGAACGAGCTGCGCTGAGATCGCCTTGCGCTCGCCTTGCCGTGTTTCGCCACGCGTGCACTGTGAGCCGACGCCCGTCCACATTGGTATCAAACAACTTGAAGCCACACTCTTTCAGGGCTTCGACCACGAAAGCGACGTTTGGCGTGAAATAGTTCGTCGCGTCGTTCCGCAATGAGCCTGACGGGTGATAGATGAGAAGTGGCGCGGGGCTCTCTAGGAATTTGGTTGCGGCCTCGCTCTCTACAATGAGGCAATCTTCTGCGACGGACGCCGCCGCCTGAAGCCCATCGAGTGGAGAGCGAAGGTGATAGAGCACCCCGGCGAAGAGCACGACGTCCCATTTGCCGAGCGCTTCGGGCTTGATGTCCAGAACGTCGATCTCCCTCGCCTCGACATCGCAGCCGGTTGCGCTCCGCGCCAACTCGAAGGCCTCGCGTCCCCTCCAGTGAGGGTGCGTCCAAACATATTGATCGGCAGCCATCACACGTTTGGCGCCGCGCCGCTTTGCTTCGAAGGAGTGCGCCCCGGCCCAGGCGCCGATATCCAGCACGGTCGCGCCGTCCAGACGCACAGGATCAAAAAACACGTTCTGCTCGTGCCGCATCAGCTCCAGTGACTTTCGCCCCGGGGTGATCAGTCCATTCCCGAGGTCAATGGATTGGTACCAGGGAATGGAATTGACGCGTTCTCTCAGGTCCATGGCTCGATCTTGAAGGCAAAAATGCCGTCATCCTGATGCTGCAAGGTTGTCGGAACTGTCACAATCAGACCACCTGCCCTATTGGAATACACCATATGCGCCGATTGCGCTGCAATGCGGTGGGAACGCGTTGGACTCCGCCGTCAAAGATGTGAAAATCGACGATGACGAGAAGCGATGACAAGAACAGCGCCGCATAACGGCGTGCCTGGGAGAGTGCAATGAATCGCCGCGTGCCGCCACCTGAGCAAGAAGTCGGCTGGCAGAAGGAACTCGACGAACTCGCCGAGCGCAAGCGCATTGCGCAGGAGATGGGTGGCAAGGAGCGCGTCGAACGTCAGCACGCCGGTGGCCGGCTCACGGTGCGCGAACGGATCGACAAGGTGCTCGATGCCGACTCGTTCCACGAGCTCGGCTCGGTCGCCGGCAAGGCCAAATACGACAAGCAGGGCAAAATGGTCGACTTCATGCCCGGCAATGGCGTGTTCGGCCGCGGCAAGATCGACGGCCGGCCGGTGATGATTTTTGGTGACGATTTTACCGTGCGCGGCGGCTCCGCCGACGCATCGATCCGCGCCAAGTATCAGATGCCCGAGCAGATGGCCGCCGAATTCCGGATGCCGATCATCCGCATGATCGAAGGCTCCGGCGGCGGCGGCTCGGTGAAGACCATCGAGACCAAGGGCTATGCGAACCTGCCCGGCGGCATCGCGGTCTCATCCGGCCTGCATCTGTGTGCGCAGAACATGGGGCTCGTGCCCGTCGTCGCGATGGGACTGGGCTCGGTCGCAGGACTCGGCGCGGCGCGGCTATCCGCCAGCCACTATTCGCTGATGGTCAAGGACATGTCAGCGGTGTTCGTCGCCGGCCCGCCCGTCGTCGATCGCCTCGGTGAGAAGCGCACCAAGCAGGAGCTCGGCGGCCACAAGGTGCAGATCGCGGCCGGCACGGTCGACGACGCGGTCGATACCGAAGAGGAAGCTTTCTTGCGCGCGCGAAAATTCCTGTCGTACCTGCCGTCGTCGATCTGGGATCTGCCGCCGCGCATGCAGACCTGGGACGATCCCAACCGTCGCGACGAAAGCCTGTCTCAACATCGTGCCGCGCGATCGCAAGAAGGCCTACCAGATGCGCAAGATCATCGATCTTGTGGTCGACAAGGGCTCGTTCTTCGAGATCGCACGCGGTTTTGGCCGAGCCATCATCACCGGCTTTGCGCGGCTCGACGGCTGGCCGGTCGGCATCCTCGCCGGTGATCCCTTGCACGAAGGCGGCGCCTGGAACGCGACGGCTTCGCGCAAGATCACGAAATTCGTCGACACCTGCCAGACCTTCCATCTGCCGGTCGTGCATCTCGTCGATTGCTTCGGCTTCGCGGTCGGGCTGGCACGCGGAATCCACCGGCACCATGCGCTTCGCCGTGCAGGCGGTCAGTGCGATCCACCAGAGCACCGTGCCGTGGTGCGCGATGATCATGCGCAACGTGTTCGGCGTCGGCGGCGGCGCGCACGTGCCGCACACCCACGTGCCGTTCCGTTACTCCTGGCCGTCGGGCAACTGGGGCTCGCTGCCGCTGGAAGGCGGCATCGAGGCCGCCTACCGCGCCGAGATCGACGCCGCGGAAGATCCCGTTGCCAAGCTCGCCGAGATCGAGGAGCGGCTGGAACGGTTGCGCTCGCCATTCCGCACGGCCGAGGCGTTCCTGGTTGAAGAGATCATCGACCCGCGTGACACGCGGCCGCTGTTGTGCGAGTTCGCCAATCTCGCCGCGCCGTTGCGGCAGGTCGGACCGTCCGCTTTCACGATGCGGCCCTAGCAACAAACTTCGGTCATGCCCCGCTTCAAGCAGGGCATCCAGTACCCCCTGTCTCATGCTTGTTTACGCAATACCCGACACGGAGTACTGGATCGCCCGATCAAGTCGGGCGATGACAGCCCAGAAGGTCATTGTCGAGGATTGCTGATGTCACCGATTCCGTTCGAGCCCGGCGCGATCCGTATGCTCGCGAAATTGATGGACGAGGAAGGCCTGAGCGAGATCGAACTCGCCGAGAAGGATCGCCGCATCAGGCTGGTGCGGCCGGCGGCGCCGCTCACGGTGCATCATCATGCGCCAGTGATGCCAGCGCTGACCGCGGTGACACCGCCGCCGGCGATCGCAACCGATGTGGCGAACCATCCCGGTGCGGTCTTGAGCCCGATGGTCGGCGTGGTTTATCTGACGCCGGAGCCGAACGCGCCGCCATTCGTCACCGTTGGCGCGCGGGTCGAGGCCGGGCAGACATTGCTGTTGATCGAAGCGATGAAGACGTTCAACCCGATCGTCGCCGCTAAGGGCGGTACCGTGTCAAAAATCCTGGTGGAAAGCGGCGACACGGTCGATCCGGGACAAACGCTGATCGTGGTGGACTGAGAACGCGCTTCATTGTCATGGCCGGGCTTGACCCGGCTATCTCGCTTAGGAGACGCCGCGCATTGCTAATCGAGGTCACCGGGACAAGCCCGGTGACGACAATGCGTGGTCCTTAACCGCCGCCAAGATGCATGCCGGCATCCATGCGCACAGCTTCCCCGGTCATGTGGCCGGAGCCCGGGCTGACCAGAAACACCACGGCTTCAGCGATATTTTCCGGCTTCGAGGCGAGCTTCAACGGCACGCGGCCCTTGACCTGCTCGCGCAGCTTGTCGGCCGCTTCCTGTCCCCTGCCCTTCGAAAACCATGGCGTATCGATATAGCCGGGGCAGACGGCATTGACGCGGATCGATGGCGCCAGCGCCCGGCCAAGCGACTTCGTCATGGTGATCAGCGCGCCCTTGCTCGCGGCGTAGGCAACAGATGAACCGCCGCCATTGATACCTGCAACCGAGGCGACGTTGACCACCGCCGAGTTGTGGCCTGCGGCCTTGGCGCCGGCTTCGAGCAGCGGACGCGCCGCGCGGACCATCTGGAAGGTGCCGATCACGTTGACGCCATAGATGCGCTGGAAGTCATCGGCCGAGAGCTCGTGCAGCTGGCTGTGATCAGGTACGTGCTTGGTGGTGCCGGCGTTGTTGACGAGGCCATTGATGTGGCCCCATTTCGATGCCGCCGCGACGATCTTCTTGCAGTCATCGTCGCTGGCGACATTGCCCTGCACGACGACAACCTCGGCGCCAGCCTTGCGGCAGAGGTCGGCGGTCTCCTCGGCCTCCTTCTTGCTGGAGGAATAGTTGACGATGACGCGGGCGCCGCCGCGGGCGAGTTGGCGAGCGGTCGCAGCCCCGAGGCCGCTCGAGGAGCCCGTAACAAGCATGACCAGGCCTTCCAGAGACATCGCGTTTCCCTCTTGTTGTCGTTGTTCCCCAACCGAAGACCGGAGCGTAGCAACTCGTCAAACCCCTTGCCAGCGCCAATGAGTTGGACGCCGGTGGCCCATGCCGGTGCCGCAGTTGACGGGGCAACCGTTATCGCGCCTATGAGCGAGGGAAATTTCGCTTTTGTTTGAAGAAACCTACGAAGGGAAGAGACGTACCATGGCCCGTTTATGCGAAGGAAGAGTTGCAATCGTCACTGGTGCCGGCCGCGGCGTCGGCCGCGAGCACGCGCTGATGCTCGCCGCCCACGGCGCGAAGGTCGTGGTCAACGACCTCGGCGCCAAGGTCGACGGATCGGGCGCCGACGCCGGCCCCGCCAATGAAGTGGTCGAGCTGATCAAGAAGGGCGGTGGTGAAGCCGTCGCAAACGGCGACGACGTCTCGAGCTGGAACGGCGCCAAGAACATGATCGACCAGGCGATCAAGACTTTTGGCAAGCTCGACGTGCTGGTGAACAACGCCGGCATCCTGCGCGACCGCATGCTGATGAACATGACCGAGCAGGAGTGGGACGACGTTATCAAGGTGCATTTGAAGGGCACATTCTGCCCGTCCCGTCACGCGGTCGAATACTGGCGCAACAAGAACAAGGAGACCGGCAAGCCCGTCGGTGGCCGCATCATCAACACGTCGTCGACCTCGGGCCTGTTCGGCAACATGGGCCAGACCAACTACGGCGCCGCCAAGGCAGGCATCGCCTCGTTCACGATCATCGCGGCGCGCGAGCTGCGCCGCATCGGTGTCACCGTGAACGCAATCTCGCCGAGCGCGGTGACGCGCATGACCGAGGGCCTGCGTGAGCGCACCGAGGAGCAGAAGGCGGCCGGTGATCCGAAGTGGATCGCGCCTGTCATCACCTACCTCGCCAGCGAAGAGGCCGAGGATATCACCGCGCGCGTGTTCTACATCGGCAACGGCGTGTTCTCGGTGATGGAAGGCTGGCATCGTGGCCCGCAGGCTGATCCGATCGGCGATCCGGTCAAGCTCGGGCCGGTGCTGCGCAAGATGGCGAACGAAGCCCGCCGCAATGGCGGCATGGACTCGAAGGATCTCGATTGATCCTTTCGCCATCGCGGTTTTCGAATAGTGGAACGGCCCCTTACGGGGCCGTTTTGCCGTACGGTACTGCGCCAGCCGCACAGCAATGCCGCTTGCCAAGCAAGTTCGCAGCGACGAAACTTCGGCCAATCAAAAGAACAGATTGAGGGACGCGTGGGAGAGAGTGATCACATCGTCGCCGATGCGGCGGAGAAAATCCTGGCTGACCTTGCCGATCCCCAAACGGTCAACAGCGCCAAGGACGACAGCTGGAAGGCGAAGCTTTGGGCGGCGCTGGAGGAGAACGGCCTGACGCTGCCGTGGGTGAGTGAGGCGCATGGCGGCGCCGGCGCGAGCCTGGCCGACGGCTTTGAGGTGCTCTCCGCGTCCGGCAAGTTCGCGCTTGCGGTGCCGCTCGCCGAAACCATGCTGGCCGGCTGGCTGCTCGCGCAAGGCGACATCGCTTCACCCGCAGGCGCGATGTCGGTCGCGCCTGTTCATCCGAAGGACAAGATCACGCTCAACGCCGATGGCTCACTGAGCGGTCGTGCGCGTAACGTTCCATTTGCCCGTGAGGCAAAGCATTTTGCGGTGCTCGCCCACGGCGCGAACGGTGTTGTAATTGCGCTGGTAAAGGCATCGGACGTTCGCCGCGACGAAGACGTCAACCTCGCTGGCGAGCCGCTCGACGGCCTGATCCTCGACAAGGTCGCGCCGGAAAAGCTCGGCAAAGCGCCCAAAGGTCTTGACCAGACTGCGCTGATGCTGATGGGCGGCGTGGTGCGCTCGCTGCAGATTTCCGGTGCGTTGCAGACCATGCTCGACCGCACGGTGACGTACGCGAACGAGCGCACCGCGTTCGAGCGCAAGATCTCGAAATTCCAGGCGGTGCAGCACAACCTTGCGAAGCTCGCCGGAGAGGTCGCGGCGGCAGCCGCGGCGGCCACTTCGGCGGCCGATACGCTGAGCGGCACGCCGCCGTGGGACAACGACGCCACTTACCTCGAGGCGACCGCTGCAAAAATCCGCTGCGCGGAGGCGGCCGGCACCGGTTCTGCGATTGCGCACCAGGTCCATGGTGCGATCGGCTTCACCGAAGAGCACGTGCTGCATCGCTTCTCGTTGCGCGCGCTAGGCTGGCGCGACGATTTCGGCAATGAAAGTTATTGGGCGGTCGAGCTCGGCAACAGAGTCGGCGCGCGTGGCGCCGACGATCTCTGGTCGCTTGTGGCATCGCGCTAACTACGGACGGAACCAGACAATGTCGTCAGCCCTCACCTTCGATCCGATCCGCCTGCCGGAATCCTGCCAGATCCTGCGCCGCGAAGCGCGCGCGTTCCTGGCCGAGGAGATCGCCAAAGGCACGTTCGATCCGAACAACCCGCGACGCAGCGAGGAAAGCTCGCACGCCAAGGAATTCGCAAAGCGCGTCGCAGCCAAGGGCTGGATCGGCATGACCTGGCCGAAGAAATATGGCGGCCGCGAACGCAGCTTTCTCGAGCGTTACGTTCTGACGGAAGAATTTCGCGTCGCCAATGCGCCGACGCGCGTCTACTTCACCGCCGACCGCCAGAGCGGGCCGACCATCATTCGCTACGGCACCGAGAACATCAAACAGGACATCCTGCCGCGCATCGTCAAGGGTGAAATCTCGTTCTGCATCGGGATGAGCGAGCCGGGCTCCGGCTCCGATCTGTTCGCGGCCAAGACCAAGGCGACCAAGGTCGACGGCGGCTACCTGATCAACGGCACGAAAATCTGGACCTCGAACGCACACCAATCCGACTACATGATCGGCCTGTTCCGTACCTCGCAACCGACCAAGGAAAATCGTCGTCACGGCCTGACGAATTTCGTGGTCGACATGAAGACCAAGGGCATCAGCTGCAACCAGATCCGCCAGATGAGCGGGCAGCGCGAATTCAACGAGGTCGTGTTCCAGGATGCGTTCATCCCCGATGAGTACGTGCTCGGCGAAATCGATGGCGCGTGGAAGCAGGCGACGACTGAGCTCTCTTACGAGCGCTCGGGGCCGGAGCGCTTCCTGGAGACTTATTACGTGCTGACGGAGCTGGTACGCGCGCTCGGACCGAAACCGGATATCCGCGCCGCCGAAGGCGTGGGGCGCCTCGTGGCGCAACTGCACACGCTGCGGCGGATGTCGGTGTCAGTCGCCGGCATGCTGGAAGCCGGCAAGGAGCCGGTGGTGGAATCCTCGATCGTCAAGGACATCGGCACGCTGTGGGAGCAAGACCTGCCGTCGAAAGTGCGGACGCTGTCGGCCTTCATCGAGCAGGAGCCGGGCAACCAGCTGCCGCTTGCGAAGCGGCTGGCCTACGCCACCAAGGTGGCGCCGAAGCTGACTATCCAGGGCGGCACCACCGAAGTGCTGCGCGGCATCATCGCGCGCGGGCTCGGACTGCGCTAGAACAACACCCACAACAACGGACACATAAGGGAGTTCGCATGACCACCTTCAAGGATATCGGCGTCACCAAGGCGGCGAACTTCGTCGGCCAGATCGAGATTCAGCGGCCGCCGCACAACTTCTTCGACATGGCGCTGATCCAGCAGATCGCGACCGCGATGGAGGAGTTCGACAAGGACGACGGCGTGCGCGCCGTGGTGCTGTGCGCGCAAGGGAAATCGTTCTGCGCCGGCGCGAACTTCAATGACCCGAAGCGCGAGGAGCAGAGCACGACGGTCGGTGGCAGCCCGACCAACCATCTCTATCAGGAAGCGGTCCGGCTACTCCGCACCAAGAAGCCCATCATCGCCGCGGTGCATGGCGCTGCGATCGGCGGCGGCCTCGGCGTTGCCTGTGCCGCCGATTTCCGCGTCACCTGCCCCGAGGCGCGCTTCGCCGCGAACTTTACGCGGCTCGGCTTCCATCCGGGCTTCGGTCTTACCGTGCTGCTGACGGAGCTGGTCGGCAAGAACCAGGCTGAGCTGTTGTTTTACACTGGCCGCCGCATCGGCGGCGAAGAAGCCACGAAGATCGGGCTTGCGAACGTCTGCGTGCTGCAGGATCAGGTCCGTGCCGAGGCGACCAAGCTCGCCGCAGAGATCGCCGAGAGCGCCCCGCTTGCGATCATCTCGACGCGCAAGACGATGCGCGGCACGCTCGCCGACCGCGTCAAGGCCGCAACCGACCACGAGCTGAAGGAGCAGACCTGGCTGCGTGGCACCGAGGACTTCAAGGAAGGCGTCAAGGCGACCAACGAGCGCCGCGTCGCGAACTGGAAGGGACGGTAGGCTTTCTTTCCTCCCCCGCAACGCGGGGGAGGATGAGCCGAGTTCGCCGCTATGCCACCAGCCGGAAATTCACACCACACAGGTGGAACAAATCATCGTCGACCTTGAGGCCGCGCGCCTTCGCTGCCTCGCGCACCCTCGCGACGCCATTGACCTTGAATACCAGGCCGCCGAGTACTTCTTTCGGCCCCTTGATGAAGCGGAAGCTGTTGTTGACGAAGCTGAGCACCGGCTCGCCGGCGGCATTCTTGCCGACGGGCACTTCGATGATTTTGGCCCAGTGCTCGGCAAGGCCAGCGGGATCGGGGCTTTCGACCTCGAGGCCGACCAGCGCCTGCGTCGTATCCTTGCGGATGAATTTTTGCCAGTTCGGCCCGGCAACCGTGTAAGGCCCGAGAATACCGTCGCTGTCCTGCGTACGATTGAAATCGACGAAGGCTGCGCGGCAATCGGCCGGATGCAGCTGGATGCCGAAGAACGTCGGCTTATCAATAGTGTGAGCGATGCGGACGCCGATTGCGTTCGCGTGCTCGCGACGCCGCTCAACGTCGCTTGCGGTGAAGATCACCATGTAGCCGCCATGGTAGCCTTCGACAAAGCCGTCGCGCTTGATGCGATCGAGATAGCGGCCGGCGGCGGTGCTGTCCTTCGTCGGCGCGACGACCTCGAGCAGCATGCTATCGACGGGATAGAGCACGTTCTCCAGGCCATAGGCGCCGACGGCAGGATCGCGATAGCAGATGTCCAGCCCCATGATCGCGCCGATCTCGGTTGCCACAGGCTCGAGATGCGGCGCGACAAGGCAAATCTGCTTCAATCGTAGAAAGTCAGCCATCAAATTTACCGGTTCGCGAACACCGGCGCGCGCTTCTGCACGAAGGCCGCCGCGGCTTCCTTGTGATCGGCGGTTTCGCCGCAGCGTGAGTGATGCAGCGCTTCGCCGTCGAAGCACTGCTCGATCGACAGCTTCTCGGCGTTGTTGATGTTCTTCTTGATGTAGCCGAGCGTAATGGTCGGACCCTTGGCGAGCTGGGTGGCAAGCTCGGTCGCGGCCTTCACCACATCGGCGTCGGGCACGCACTTCGTCATCATGCCGACCGCGGCGGCTTCCTTGCCGCTCAGGATCGGTGACAGCAGGTAGAGCTCGCGTGCCTTGGCGCTGCCGATCAGCTTGGTGAGGTAGTAGGTGCCGCCGTAGTCGCCTGACAGCCCGACCTTGGCGAAAGCAGTCGTGATCTTTGCGTTCTCGCCGACCACGCGGAGGTCGCAGGCGAGCGCCAGCGACAGTCCCGCGCCGGCCGCAGCACCTTCCACCGCGGCCACCACCGGCTTGCTCATCTCATGGAGGATACGAGAGGCCTCCATGCGGCTGCGCAAGTTGGTGTGGCGTTCCTCGAAGCTCGGCGCCTTGCGGCTCGGATCGGCCATGCCGCGGACGTCACCACCAACGCAGAACGTGCCGCCGGCGCCCTTGAGCAGCACGGCGCGAACCTCGGGATCGTCGGCCGCGCGCTGCGCGGCGTGCAACAAGCCGAGCGTGAAATCCGCGCTCATTGCGTTCTTGCGCTCGGGCCGGTTCATGGTGATGGTGAGCAGTCCGTCCTTCAGATCCTGCAGGATGACGTCCGTCATGGCTTTCCTCCAATTGGATTGTTTCTTGGGAGCGACAATGGCGCGAGTTTTCGCGGAAGGGAAACAGAAATTGCCGTTCGCATGGGCCTTATCGAGGATTTGCATACGCCTGCGATTGCCAATCCCCGCATGGGGTCTAGGCTTGAAGCATCGAGGGGGTTGCCCCAGAGCTTGTGCCGCTTCGATTGCATCGAAATGCAACAGCGACGTTCTTGAAAGGAGAAGACCGTGAACCAGGCCGACGAAATTCCGCAGCATATCCTCTACGAGGTCGAAGACCGCGTCGCGAAGATTACGGTCAACCGTCCGCGCTACCGAAATAGCCAGAGCACACCGCTGCTGTTTCAACTCGATGAGGCGATCACCAAAGCCAGCAACGATCGCGGCGTCCGCGTTATCGTCTTGTCGGGCGCTGGTGACCACTGGTCGGCTGGACATGATCTCGGCACGCCCGAGCAGGTGGCGTACAAGAACGAACATGTCGAGGACGGCGTGCGCGGCTTCTTCGACCTCACCTACGGCAGCATGGTGGAGACGCACCTGCGTTGGCGCAACGTTCAGAAGCCGATGATCTGCGCAGTTCAGGGTTACTGCATCTTCGGCGGCTGGATGGTGGCATCGACCGCCGACATCATCTTTGCGTCCGATGACGCGTTGTTTCTCGGATCGATGTTCCAGTATTTCTCGATTCCCTACGACATCCATCCCCGTCGCGCCAAGGAAATCCTGTTTCACGGCCGCTTCATCAATGCCGAGCAGGCAAAGGAGCTCGGCCTCGTCAACCGGGTCATCCCGCGCCCCAACTTGATGGAGGAGACGATGGCCTACGCACGCGACGTTGCGCAGAACGATCCGTTCGATCTGCGCATGACCAAGCTGGCGATCAACCAGGCGCTCGACGCGCAAGGCTTCACCGCTCACATCCACAATGCGCATTCGACCTACATCGTGCGCCACACCGGCGAGAAAGATCCAGGTTACGCGGTCAAAGCCGCGGAGGGACGACGCAAGCCAATGGTGCAGGTCGCGCTCGAGCGCTACCAGCGCGAACAGGCACGAACCAAGGGCTAAGGTACCGGCACAAGCGATCGGCGTTGGACCAGCAATGGTGCGATCTCGAAGACGTCAACGCCATCGACCGTCATGCCCGACATGGTCCGTCGTCGTTGCTTTGCTGGCGCTCGGGATACGTCCCGCGCTGGCCAAGTGCGACTTCGCCGTGATCGGACAGGGCCGCGTCACTGCGGTCATCGACGAGCGGACGTTCAAGCTCGATGATGGCCAGGAGGTCAGGCTCGCCGGCGTCGAGCTTCCCGGCGCGACAGCAGCGTCCCGCCAGGATCGCGCGACGCTCGAGCAACTGCTGCTCGATCGCGATGTGATATTGCGCGGGCCGAGCCCAAAGCCGGATCGCTACGGCCGGCTGATCGCGCTTGCCTTCGCCGGCGACGCCTCAGACACGATCCAGGGCCAGTTGCTTGACCGCGGCGCGGCCGTTTTCGCCGGCGACGTCGCCGACAGCGATAGCAAGGACTGTGCGATGGAACTCTTGGCGCATGAGGCCGTGGCGCGGCGGGCCCGGCGCGGGGTCTGGGCGGACCCGGCCGCCATAAAAAACACGGAAAGACCGGGCGATATTTTGCCGTGGATTGGGCAGTTTGTTGTCGCCGAAGGCAAGATTGCGTCGGTTCGCGAGGCTGGCGGGACCATTTATGTCAATTTTGGCCGGCGGTGGACTGAAGGCTTTGCCGTGACTATTTCGAGGCGCATGATCCGGCGGTTCGACGCTTGGGGCATCGGCCTGAAAACGCTCGAAAACCGGACCGTGCGGGTGCGCGGCTTCGTCGAGCAGCGAACCGGACCGAGGATCGAGGCGCTCGGGCCAGGGCAGATTGAGTTGGTGGGCGACAGCAAATAACAGTTGTTCTTCTCGGAAAGCGGGTGATGGCCGCGGAAGGGCGTTGGGGACTTCAGATTTCAGCTGGAATGCGCCGGGCGCTTGGCGTCGCGGCGCTTTTCGTGCTTGGGGTTTCACTCGCCGCCTGCGGCGACATGAACCGCTTTGCGATGGCACCTGCGCCGCAGGCAACGACGCCGAAGCCGGCGCGTCTGCTGATGTCGCCGACGCCGGCCACCGAAAAAGAGCACGACCGGATTCTTGCCGCCTATGGCGGCGCCTATGACGACCCGACGCTGGAAGAACTGATCACCAAGACCGTCAACCGGCTGGTCGCGGCTTCGGAACGACCCGACCTCGCCTACAAGGTCACGATCCTGAACTCCTCCGCCGTGAACGCCTTCGCGCTGCCGACCGGCCAGCTTTACGTCACCCGCGGCTTGGTCGCGCTCGCGACCGACACATCTGAACTCGCCTCCGTGCTGTCGCATGAGATGGCGCACGTGATCGCCAAGCACGCGACGATCCGCGAGGAGCAGGTCAAGCAGGCTGCCATCGTCAGCCGCGTGGTCAGCGATATGGGCAACGATCCCGACCTCACCGCGCTGGCGCTGGCCAAGTCGAAGCTGACACTGGCGAGCTTTTCGCGCGCCCAGGAATTTGAAGCCGACGGCATCGGCGTCGGCATTTCCGCCCGCGCCGGCTTCGACCCCTACGGGGCTTCGCGTTTCCTGACCGCGATGGAGCGGAGCGCAGCGCTAAAGGCTTCGCGCAACACGACCGACCCGCGCACCCAGGATTTCCTGTCCTCGCATCCGGCGACCCCCGACCGCATCCAGAACGCACAGGCCAACGCGCGGCAGTTTTCCGCGCCCGAAGGCGGTGAGCGTGACCACGAAGCCTATCTCGCCGCGCTCGACGGCATGATCTATGGCGAAGACCCGAGCGAGGGCTTCGTCCGCGGCCGCCGCTTCCTGCATCCAAAACTCGGCTTCACCTTTACCGCGCCTGACGGCTTCACCCTCGACAACACGGCGCAGGCGGTGATCGGCGTGCGCGAGGGCGGCACGCAGGCGATGCGGTTCGACGTCGTGCGCGTTCCCGCCGAGCAGTCGCTCGGCGATTACCTGACGTCAGGCTGGATGGACGGCGTCGACAAGGCCACTGTCGAAGACGTAACCATCAACGGCTTTCCGGGGTCCACCGCGGTTGCGCGCGGTGACGATTGGCAGTTCCGCATCTACGTGCTGCGCTTCGGCAGTGACGTCTATCGTTTCATCTTCGCGGCCAAGACCAAGTCTGAAGGCGATCGCAGCTTTCGCGAATCCGTCAATTCGTTCCGCCGCCTGACGCTGGCAGAGATCCAGTCGGCCCGGCCGCTGCGGCTGAAAGTGATCACGGTGCAGCCCGGCGATACCGTCGAATCGCTCTCGCACCGGATGGCGAGCGTCGACCACCAGCTCGAGCGCTTCCGCGTGTTGAACGGGCTCGATGCCCGCGGCGCGATCAAGCCGCGCGACCGCGTCAAGATCGTGGTCGACTAGCCTGATCCGACGCGCGCAACAAAAAAACCCGGTCAAATGACCGGGCTTTTCGTTTGCTTGTGCAGGTGAGGCTTGGCTCAGGCAGCCTCGTCCTCGGTGACGGAATCATCACCGTCGGCGGCATCGGACTCCTCGCCCTCGGCTTCGACGTCACCGTCGGCCTCGCCCTCGCTTTCGGCCTTGATGCCGCGACGCGGGCTCTTGGCGAGGTTCTGCTCGATCTCCTTCACCGCCTCGGTCTCGGTCATGTGCTGCACAGCCGCGATCTCGCGGGACAGTCGATCGAGCGCGGCTTCATAAAGCTGCCGCTCGCTATAGGACTGCTCCGGCTGCGATTCCGAGCGATAGAGGTCGCGCACCACCTCCGCGATCGCGACGATATCGCCGGAGTTGATCTTCGCCTCGTATTCCTGGGCGCGGCGCGACCACATCGTTCGCTTGATGCGGGCACGGCCCTTGAGAGTCTCAAGCGCTTTCTTCACCAGCGCCGGGTCGGACAGCTTGCGCATGCCGACATTGGCGATCTTCGAGGTCGGCACGCGGAGCGTCATCTTGTCCTTGATGAAGTTGATGACGAACAGCTCAAGCTTGAGGCCGGCGATCTCCTGCTCTTCGATCAACAGGATCTGGCCGACGCCGTGGGCCGGATAGACCACGAACTCGTTGACCTTGAAGCCGAGCTTGTGGGTCATCGGCTTCCGGACCTCCTCGACCTTCGGTGCGGCGACCACGGGCTTCGCGGCAACCTTAGCCGGCACTGCGACCTTCGGCTTGTGCGCCGCAACCTTGGCCGGCGCAGGCGCCTTGCTCGGGGCATGCTTGATCGTCTTGGCAGCCGGTTTCACGGCGTGTTTTGCAGTCTTCTGGGAAGCGGTCTTTTGGGAGGCAGTTTTGGCCATTACACTTCTTGTTGCTGTCTTGGATTTCGCATGGACCTGATCCCGCGAAGACTTGTTCTTCGCAGACCGGCCATGGTCTTTAGACGACGCTCGGCTGGCCGAGGCCTTGGCGGTCTTCTTTAGACCCTTGGAATCACTCTTTTTACGCGCGGTTTTTGCTGACACAACTTATGCGTGGAACCGCCACGCTCCTGTTCGCGGTTTTTCCGGGGAACCCGATCGGGCTACAAACGGCCGCCTATCGGCTCCAACTCGTTCGAATGTGCTAAAAATAGCACATTTCCCGGAAAAATCAATGATTTGTGACCAGAAAGCACCGGCTTCGGGACCTCCCGCGATCACAAATGTTGTGCAGGGTTAAGCGGACGGGTGTTTCAGGTTCGATCCCTGCTCTCCAGGACAAGGACCGGGAAAGCTTAATCGCCAGAGCCGGGCTTTGCAGAAAAATATTTCTCGAACTTTCCTTCCTCGCCGTCGTGCTCCTCGGCGCCCTCGGGCTGCTCCTTCTTTTCCGTGATATTCGGCCAGGTCTTGGCGTATTCGGCGTTCACCGTGAGCCATTTTTCGAGATTCGGCTCGGTATCCGGTTTGATGGCTTCGGCCGGGCATTCCGGTTCGCAAACACCGCAGTCGATGCACTCGTCCGGATGAATGACGAGCATGTTTTCGCCTTCGTAGAAGCAATCGACCGGACAGACTTCGACGCAATCGGTGTACTTGCACTTGATACAGTTTTCGGTGACGACATAAGTCATCGGTAGCTCCGGAACCCCGCGAAATTCGTGCGATGGCCTAGCGCAGGATGTGTGGCATCGCAAGCGAATCGCCAGCCGCCCAGCAATGCACGGCGCGTCGCAACAGCGAGCAGGCGCCGCGGAAACCCGCCCGATTAGGGCAGTGCACCCGCGCGGGCTGCGCCGATGTCCGTGTAGAGCGCCCGCCCCGCCTGCGCATCGCCACGGCGCTCGGCGAACTGCTCGACACGCCAGATACAGACGCGGCCATCGAGTGCTACTGTCACCACATCTGCGATTTTCACCGCGTGTCCAGGCGCGATAACGCGGCTGCCGTTCACCCGCACGCGACCGCTGGCCACGAGACCCGCCGCCGCAGTCCGGGTCTTGACGATCCGCGCGTGCCACAGCCACTTGTCGATGCGCTGGCGATCCATTCGCTAAACGCGGCGAGAAGCGATGCGGGTCATGCGCTAACGCTTCTCCTTGGCGCGGCTCTCAAGCTGCTCTTTCAGCGCGGCAAGCTTGGCGAACGGAGAGTTGGGATCGATCGGCCGTTCGCGCGGCGGACGCGGTGTGAAATCGCGCTCACGCCGCTGATGCCCGCGCTTGTCGCGATGACGCTCATGGCGGTCGCCGCGACGGCCCTCATTGCGGTCGCGACGCTGCTTGTCGGGCGCGTCTGTTGAAGCGCCGTCGGTTGTCGCTGCTGCAATCGCGGCCTCAGTCGCACCCTCTGGAGGCGCGGGAGCACCAACGTCCGGCCGCGGCCGATCGCCGTGACGGCGCCGTCGCCGGCGATGTTCTTTGTGCGCGCCTTCCGCCTTGCCGCTGGCCTCGCCCGCCGCATCACCCGCCTGCGCCTCGGAGGGCGGCTGGTGTCTGTGATGGCGATGCCGCTCCGGCCGCGGACGCCGATCCTCGAACCGCCCGCCGGGGCGCCAGACTTCGACCAACTCAGGCGCTGCAGCCACCGTCGGCTCCGCGGTTGCTGCGAGAGCGCTGTCCGCAGCCGCGACCTCGACCGCTTCTGCAGCGACTGGAGGCTCGGCAGCTGTGGGCGTTTCGGTGACAGGCGCATCAATGATCGTCTCCGAGGCGGTGGCGACCGGTGCCTCCTGATGATCGTCCACGGGCGAAAGCTCCGCGGCGGCGGCGACAGGTGCGATCTGTTCAGCCGCCGCCTCAGTGATTGCTTCATCCGCTGCAGCCGGCTCAGTCGCAACCGTCGCAGCAGCGGAAGGATTTTCAGCAGCGTCGGTCGTCGTAACGAAGGCTTCCTCAACCGCAGCCGGGGCCGGCGCTGGCGGCAGGGGTGGCCGTCGGTCCATGCGATAGCCGAGCGAACGCAGGATCATGGCAAAATCCTCGCCGGTCGAACCGACGAGCGATGTCATGGGCTGCGTCACCGTGAACGAGCGCCCGTCGAACGCACCGACGGGCCTCGGCACCGGCGAGCCTTCACGCCACGACAGCGCGGCACGGATCAGGTCGGCGAGCCGTTCCAGGATATCGACGCGAACCGCACGCTCGCCGCAAACCTTGTAACCCAGCGCCAGATAGGCATCGCGATCGATGTCCTTGTCGATCGCAAACGATGTGCGTCCGCTGCTGGCGAGCTGCTGGATGCCTGCCAGCGACGCAGTGTCCGCCTCTCCACGCTTCAAAGTCGAGAGCTGCAGCGCGAGCGATCGCGCGGCGGGCTTGAGCAGCACAGGGATGTAGATGTGGTAGGCGCCGAAGCGCACGCCGTATTTTCGCAACGAGGCGCGCGACGGCTGGTCGAGGCCTTTGATCTCGGCGGCGATCTTCTGGCGATCGAGCACGCCGAGCGCTTCGACAAGCTGGAAGGCGATACCGCGAGCGATGCCGGTGACGTCTTCAGCCTTCGACAGCTCGAACAACGGCCCAAGCAATTTTTCGATGTGAGTCTTCAGCCAGAGATCGAGCCGCGTCTGCACGGCGTCACGCGACGCGCCGGCCAGCCGATCGTCCGCGACGATACGAATCCGCGGCACCAGCGCATTGTCAGAGCTGACCAGCTTGCCGACCGCATCACCGATCCATCGCATTGTGCCGTCGGCCGTCAGCACGAACTGGCTGTCCGGCGCACTGCCAAGCCGCTCGGCACGCGCATCGATCTCACCGGCCAGCGCCTTCTGCGCGGCGGCCTGCAACGCCTTCGCCTCGCTGCCGGCTTCGGCGGCATCAGGCGCAAACATGAAGCCGTCGAGCCGGCCAATGACATGACCCTCGACGACGACATCGCCTGTCTTGCTGATCTCGGTGGTCAAAACCGCATTTTCCCGCAACCGCCGCATCAGGACGCTGGTCCGGCGATCGACAAAACGCTCAGTCAGCCGATCGTGCAGGGCGTCCGAAAGCTTATCCTCTACCGCGCGTGTGACACCTTGCCAATGCTCCGGATCGCCCAACCAGTCCGGACGATTTGCCGCAAAGGTCCAGGTCCTGATCTGCGCGATCCGTGCCGACAGAGTATCGATGTCGCCGTCGACGCGGTCGGTCTGCGCGACCTGCGCCGCATACCAATCGTCCGGAATCCGCCCCTCGCGCATCAGGAAGGCGAACAGCGTTGTCACGAGCTCGGCGTGGGCGGCCGGCGCGATCTTGCGATAGTCGGGAATTTGGCAGACGTCCCATAGCCGCTCAACCGCCCTGGCATCCCGCGCCAGCTCGCGAATGTCGCTATCGCGCACCGCGTGGTCGAGCACACGGATGTCTTCGGCGATCGGGGCGCGCGCCAGCGCTTCGTGCTGCGGCGTCATCGCCAGCGTCGCCTGCAACGCACCGAGCGAGGAGAAATCCAGCGCCGAATTACGCCATTGCAGCAGACGCACGCTTTCAAATGCGTGATTTTGCAGGGCGTTGACCAGTTCCGGCTCGAACGGCGCGCAGCGGCCGGTGGTGCCGAAGGTCCCATCGCGCGAGGCGCGCCCGGCGCGGCCAGCAATCTGGGCAAATTCCGACGGATTAAACGGCGATACTGGTAGCCGTCATATTTGCGGTCGGAGGCAAACGCAACGTGATCGACATCGAGGTTCAGTCCCATGCCAATAGCATCGGTCGCCACGAGGTAGTCGACCTCGCCGGACTGGAACATCTCGACTTGCGCGTTCCGCGTCCGCGGGCTGAGCGAACCCATCACGACCGCGGCGCCGCCGCGCTGACGGCGAATCAATTCGGCAATCGCATAAACTTCGTCCGCCGAGAACGCGACAATGGCGGTACGCCGCGGTTGCCGTGTGATTTTGCGATCACCGCTGAACGAGAGTTGCGACAGGCGCGGGCGCGTCACGATGCTGATGCCGGGCAATAGCCGCTCGACGATACCGCGCATCGTTGCCGCGCCCAGGATCAGCGTTTCATCGCGGCCTCGGCGATGCAGGACGCGATCGGTGAAGATGTGGCCGCGCTCGAGGTCGGCGCAAATCTGGATTTCATCGACGGCAAGAAACGACACGTCGAGGTCGCGCGGCATCGCTTCGACAGTCGAGACCCAGAACCTCGCTTTGGGTGGCTTGATCTTTTCTTCGCCAGTGATCAGCGCGACCGAATTCGACACCTGCCCGGTCCACCAGCTTGTTGTAGACCTCGCGCGCGAGCAGCCGCAGCGGCAGGCCAATCAGGCCGGACGAATGCGCCAGCATGCGTTCGATCGCGAGATGCGTCTTGCCGGTGTTGGTCGGCCCAAGCACGGCGGTCACGCCAGCACCTGCGGCACGCCCACCGGCAAGGCCCGGCGACAAATCAAACATTGCCATCAATTCAACTCGCCTGTGGAACTGGCGGTGTCCGTGGGGAGGATCCCTCTGCGCGCGTGCGCGAGATGGAACGGTAACACCCTATGTCATGTCCCGCGATGTGACGCCATTGGCTTCGAATTTTAAGTCTCGGAACGAGTTTAGAACGAATCGCGCCCGAATCGCTGACTCGCGGTCCATCCGATTCCGTTCACCGCAACATGTCGGTCCAAGTCGTTGGACGAACACCAGATCAAGCAAATCGGGGCCTCGATCGCCGTTCAACACTTTGCAGATTGTTAAGCGCCGGATGGAACTCGGCTTGGACCTGGAGTCAACAGGATTCCGCGGCACGAAGGCGCGATTCAGCCGCTGCCAATGCCTCCAATTATTGGGTCTTTGGCGCTGCGGCGGGGGTGCCGTGCGCGACCATCGGCGTCGAAATCAACCGCGTCGCCTCAAGCTTGCCGGTGCCGAGCACGGTCGGGATCGTCAGACGATAGGGCACCAACACGCGGGTTCCGGCAATCGGCGCAAGCCAGAGTTCCATATGCCGCTGCGCGGCGAGATACTTGATCGCGGAACGCCCAGGATTGTAGCCGGCCACGGGCGCGAAATAGATCGCGCACACCACGACCGGTCCCTGGTAACCGTCGACCTTGATCGCCTCGATCCGTTTGAATTCGAGGCTGAGGTCGTAGCGCATCCGACCGTCAAACACCGCGCTCGTTACGGTACAGGCATCGGCGCTGACGGGGTCGGCGGTGCCGGGGACGTGCACCAGCGACGCAGTCATCGGATCGCTCACGCTGCGTTTATGGGCATCGGTGACGGGAATGCGGAACGGATCCTCGGGCGGCTGCGGATCGATCGAGAAATCCTTGATATTGCCGTTGGCAAGCGCCATCCGGATGGTCTCGGTCTTGTTGCTGGTCGAGATCGTCACCGTGTACGACGCCGGCTGCAGCTGGCCCTTCACGATGCGACCCTGCGAGCCGCCGCTGCCCTGGCCGGTCGACACGGCTCGCAACAGGCCCGAGCTGCCGCCGACCGCTGCCGCCGAATACTGGTCGTCGCCCAGTTCGACCACCCAGTTGCCCTTGCCGATGGTGATGCCGGCAAGCGACACCTCGTAGCTGGCGTCAAGCCGGGCCTGTGCGCGGGCCTCAGCGCCCACGAGCAGGAACGGGACCGCCAAAAGGGCGACGCCGAGCCGAAAACGGGGATTTCTCGAAAAGGCGGAAGCGATCACAAAGCCAATCCTGACGGTCAAGACGGTCGGTATTAAGCCGACGGCCCACCAGCCTCTTTTTTTGTTGGTTGGGCGCGGGTCTCGAAAATTGGGAGCCAGCCTCACGCCCCGATTGCGTCGAATATATGGACCCCCGAAGACCACTGACAGCCGTTAAGGGACTGAAAAATCGAATTTTCTGCGGAATTTTTGCGGAGTTTTTGGCAAGCCCCAGCGGCTTGACGCTCCGCCAGCAGCCCCTTATACGTCCGCGGTTCCTGAAATGGACGACTGACCAAGCTTGTAGCCGCGAACGGGTGGCGAGCTTCGGCGCAATTTTTCTCGCAAAGGTATCGACATGTCCCGGCGCTGCGATCTTACGGCCAAGGCCGCGCAAGTTGGCCACAAGGTGAGCCACTCCAACATCAAGACCAAGCGCCGCTTTCTGGCGAACTTGCAGAACGTGACGATGATTTCCGACACGCTCGGCCGCTCGGTGCGCCTGCGGGTCTCGACCAACGCGGTGAAGTCGGTCGACCATGTTGGCGGCCTCGATGCGTTCCTGCTCAAGGCGAAGACGGAAAACCTCTCGGCGCGCGGCCGCGCGAGATCAAGCGCCAGATCGAGAAGAAGAAGGCCGCCGCGGCGAGCTAGTTTTCGAGCTCTAAGGTTCTGCGGAGCCTGAACTGCAGCAACAGCGTTCGCTGCAGCATCGAAAAATTGTCGTCCGAAATCATCGTCAGCACGAGATCGCCGTCGGCGTCGCGATGAACGTCGAGGCCTTCCATGTTGTCGATCTCGTTCGCCGAGGTCGGCTTCGAAAATCGATCGGCCCGTCGACCAGCGCGCCCGGCTTTAGCGAAGCGAGTGGTATCCGCTGCGGATGCGGACCCGATGCCGGAAACAAGCGAAAACTTCCGTTCCAGCAGCAACAGATCGCTGACCGGCAGCGAGGGCACAGTCGCTGACGTCGAAGTCGGCGCTGCGCCGCAGCGTGAATACCGGGGTCCGGTCCGCCGATCAGAAAGCCCATGAGATTGCCTGATTTGTCGAGGCCATGCTCGGAGATCGCAATCAGCGTGCCGGCGAGCGGCAGGCCCTCGGCACGAAGACCAGCGCCTCAAGGCTTTTGTTGTAGGGCAGCCGTGCGATCGCCGGGCGGCGTTGCGATCGACCTCGCTGCGCGACAAAATTCCACCCTGGAAAAATCAAAGCGAAGGATGCTGGTTGACCCGCTCGAGGCCGACATAGGCGATCACGCCGTCGAACGCAAGCGACTCGCTGTCGAACCAGCCTTTGGCCTGGATCGGCCCGCCGTCGTCGCCGAGCATCGGCGCCGACTTTACGTCGCCAAGACCGGTCATGACCTTGCCGTCGTAGAGAATGGTCCGGTAAGCCAGTCGCCTTTGTCGCTCAACGCAGTGAAGTCGCACCTCGGCGCCAAGCCTGATCGCCGATAGGCCACCAAATCCCTTGAACGACGACGTCAGGATCAAGCCGGAGCGAAACTCCAGCGCACCGAACCGCTTCTTCGATTCGTCGCGCGGGGTCAAATGCCTCGATCGGCCTTGCGCGCACGGTGAGCGAGGAGATTTCGGCGACATGCGCTTCGCGCGTCTGCGCCTTCGCAGTCGAAACTCCGACCGGCGCGACAACAGCAATCGCCACGACTGTGACGATCGCGCGGAAAGTGTCGGGCGCCACGCGCAATGAGAAAAATTAATTCAGCCAGCGCGGCACTGATGACCGCTTCTGCTGCGGCGCCTCGCTGGTCTCGCTGAACAGCTCGGCGAGCTTTTCGGTGATCGCGCCGCCGAGTTCCTCGGCGTCGACGATGGTCACCGCGCGCCGATAGTAGCGCGTCACGTCGTGGCCGATGCCGATTGCGATCAGCTGGACCGGCGCGCGGTGTCTCGATCTCCTCGATGATGTGCCGCAGGTGGCGCTCGAGGTAATTGCCGGGGTTGACGGACAGCGTGGAATCGTCGACCGGCGCGCCGTCCGAGATCATCATCAGGATCTTGCGCTGCTCGGGGCGACCAAGCAGACGCTTGTGCGCCCAATCCAGCGCCTCGCCGTCGATGTTCTCCTTCAGCAGGCCTTCGCGCATCATCAGGCCGAGGTTCTTGCGCGCGCGCCGCCATGGCGCGTCGGCGGCCTTGTAAATAATGTGGCGCAGATCGTTGAGGCGGCCCGGGATTGGCCGGCTTGCCCGCCGCGAGCCATGCTTCGCGCGATTGCCCGCCCTTCCAGGCACGCGTCGTGAAGCCGAGGATCTCGACCTTGACGCCGCAGCGTTCCAGCGTGCGCGCGAGAATGTCGGCGCAAGTCGCAGCGACCGTGATCGGCCGGCCGCGCATCGAACCGGAGTTGTCGAGCAGCAGCGTGACCACGGTGTCGCGGAAGGTCGCTTCCTTCTCGTGCTTGAACGACAGCGGATGCAGGGGATCGGTGACGACGCGCGTCAGCCGCGCCGGATCGAGAATGCCCTCTTCCAGATCGAAATCCCAGGCGCGATTCTGCTGCGCCATCAGGCGGCGCTGCAGGCGGTTGGCAAGACGCGCCACTACGCCCTGCAGATGCGCGAGCTGCTTGTCGAGGTAGCTGCGCAGGCGCTCCAGTTCTTCGTGATCGCAAAGATCCTCGGCCGCGACGACTTCGTCGAAGCGCGGCGCAAAGGCATGATATTCGGGCCCGCGCGGCTCGTTGCCGCGCAGCGGCGGACGCGTGGTGTCGCCGGGCTGCTCGTCCTCGCCGACGTCGCCATCGTCGAACGTGTCGCTCGCCTGCGACTGCGCGGCTTCGGCGCTCTCAGCCGTCTCTTCGGAGGACGCTTCGACCTGCTCGGCGGCACATTTCCTGCTGGCTATCGCCGTCGGGCGTGCCGTCGGCGCCGGACTGATCCTGCTCGCCGTCCTGGTTCTCGTCCTGATCCTCGTCGTCCTGGTCAGCGTCCTGACGGTCGCCGAGCTCGAGCGCATCGAGCAGGTCATGCACGGCATCGGCGAACTTGCGCTGATCCTCGATCACCACATCGAGCCGGTCGAGCGGGTTGCCAGCCTTGGTTTCGATCAGCGGACGCCACAGGTCGACCAGCTTCTTCGCGGCCGCCGGCGGCGGCATTCCGGTGAGCCGCTCCCGCACCAGCATGGCGAGTGCATCAGCGAGCGGAGCATCGGCGCGATCGGTGATCTCATCGTATTTGCCGCGATGGAAATGGTCATCGAGCATCGCCGTCAGGTTCTTGGCGACGCCGGTCATGCGACGCGCGCCGATCGCTTCCACACGCGCCTGCTCGACGGCATCGAAAATGCCACGCGCCTGCAGGTTGCCCGGCATATGCTTGCGATGCACTTTTGGATCGTGGCAGGCGAGGCGAAGCGCGATCGAGTCGGCATGGCCGCGCACGATCGCGGCGTCGCGCTTGGACAGCTTGCGCGGCGGCTCAGGCAGCCGCGCCTTGCCCGGCGCGAAGTCCCGGCCGCTCGGCGGCGAACGAGACTTCGAGCTCAGGCTGCTTGGCGATGGCGCGCAGGCACGACGTCACCGCGCGTTTGAACGGCTCGGTGGGAGCTTCCCTGCTCGCGAACTTGCCCTTGTTGCTGGTTGTCATTGCAAGCGACGCTGTGACTTGTCGATTAGCTCAGCGCCACGTTGACGGCGAATTCTGGCAGCTCGGCGTTGAAGCAACGCTGATAGAATTCAGCAACCAGCGACCGCTCGAGCTCGTCGCACTTGTTGAGGAAGGTGACGCGGAAGGCGAAGCCAATGTCGCCAAAGATCTCCGCATTCTCCGCCCAGGTGATCACGGTGCGCGGCGACATCACGGTCGACAGATCGCCATTGGCGAACGCATTGCGCGTGAGGTCGGCGAGCCGGACCATCTTGCTGACGATGTCGCGGCCGGCGTCGGTGCGGTAGTGCTTCGCCTTGGCGAGCACGATCTGCACCTCTTCGTCGTGCGGCAGATAGTTCAGCGTCGTGACGATCGACCAGCGGTCCATCTGGCCCTGGTTGATCTGCTGGGTGCCGTGATAGAGGCCGGTGGTGTCACCGAGGCCAACGGTGTTAGCGGTCGAGAACAGGCGGAACGCCGGATGCGGGCGGATGACCTTGTTCTGGTCGAGCAGGGTGAGGCGGCCGGACACTTCGAGCACGCGCTGGATCACGAACATCACATCGGGGCGACCGGCGTCATATTCGTCGAATACCAGCGCGACGTTGTGCTGAAGCGCCCACGGCAGGATGCCGTCGCGGAATTCGGTGACCTGCTTGCCGTCCTTGATGACGATCGAATCCTTGCCGACCAGATCGATACGGCTGATGTGACTGTCGAGGTTGACGCGTACGCAGGGCCAGTTCAGCCGTGCCGCAACCTGCTCGATGTGCGTCGATTTGCCGGTGCCGTGAAAGCCGGTGACCATGACGCGGCAATTCTTGGCGAAGCCGGCGAGAATCGCGAGGGTGGTCGCGCGGTCGAAACGATAGTCGGGATCGTGATCCGGAACGTGAGGATCGGCCTTGGAATAGGCCGGCACTTCGAGGTCCGTATCGATGCCAAATAGTTGACGCACCGACACTTTCATGTCGGGCAGGCTGTCAGTTGCACTTGCGGCAGAAATCACTTCAGTCGTCATGGGGGCTCCGTAGTCCCAGACGGACAAAGCCGACGGGCGGTCCATGTGGGCGGTCGGCGGCGAACCTAGCAGAAAGCGGGGGCAAAACGGAACCCGCGTTCTTGCTGTGCAGCCTTGTTCAACGGCAATGTTCGCCGCCGGAAATCAAGGTTCCCAGCCTAAATTCGGCGTTTTTGGGTGTCCGAAACGAGATATGGGTAGTGCGGCCAGGATTTGCCACGTCGGACGCCAAGACCGGGACAAGTTTCGTGAATGAGAGTTTGCATGCGTTGATCGGCTTTGTCTCCGACCACGCGGGATGGGCCTATGCGACCGTTTTCCTGGCTGCGCTGCTGGAAGCGGTCCCGGTGCTGGGGTCGTTCGTTCCCGGCTCGACCGTGATCGTCGCCATCAGCGCCCTGGTGCCGCTCGGGCGGCTCAGCCTGCCGATCATCCTGTCCAGCGCGATCCTAGGCGCCATGATCGGCGACGGAGCGGCGTTCTGGCTCGGGCATCGCTTCAAGCGCCACATTCTTGAGCTCTGGCCGCTCTCGGCCTATCCGACGTTGATCGCGCAGAGCGAGGAGTTCTTTCGCCGCCACGGCACGCTTGCGGTGCTGTTTGCGCGATTCGTCGCACCAATCCGCGCATTCGTGCCGATCACCGCCGGCGCGCTTGGCATGTCGCCACCGCGCTTCTTCACGGTGAACATTCCGGCGATCGCGCTATGGGCGGTCGCGCACGTGGTCTCGAGCGCGCTCGCCGGATCAGCCGTGGCGGAATGGGGCGAGCGGATCGGGCCTTACGCACTGAGCGGCGCTTCGATCGTCGCGGTGATTGCGTTCCTCGTGTGGGCGCAGAAGCACTGGCATCTGTGCCACCCACATATGATCCATCTGAGGCGTCACGCCGAAGTCAAGAAATGATCCGTTGCCTCCGCTCATTCCCGCGAACGCAGGAATCCGGTAGGCTTCGAACGAAATGGCGATGCTTGACAACAACTGGATCCCCGCTTCCGCGAGGGATGAACGAAAGAGTGTTACCCGCGCGAAACGGATTTCAAATAATTATATGCCTTGATGATCTCGATCAGGCGATCTTCGGTCGAGCGGTCGCCGCCATTGGCGTCGGGGTGATGCTGCTTCACCAGCGCCTTGAAGCGCACCTTGATCTCGGCCGTGGTTGCCGACCCTTCGAGCCCCAACACCTGCAGCGCCTTGCGCTCGGCATTGAACACGGGGCGCGCTTCCGGCTTCGAAATCGGGGCCCGGACGCCAGCGGCCGCGTCCGTTCAACTCGCTGAAGACGTGGAATGGATCATTGGCGCCGCCAAAGGCCTCCTCCGCCTTCGACTTGCCCTTGGTGCCGGCATTGGCTCCGAGCTTCCAGGTCGGGCGATGGCCGGTCAGCGCGTCCTTCTGGTAGCGCGCCACCGCGTCATCGCTCATGCCGGAAAAGTAATTGTAGGACTGATTGTACTCGCGGACATGATCGATGCAGAAGCGCCAGTATTCGCGCTCGTGCTGCCGGCCCTTCGGGGCGCGGTGCGCGCCGGCACAGGCGCAGCCCGGCCACTCGCAGGTCGGTCCGGTGTCGCGCACCGCCTGCCGCTCGGCTTCCACGCGCGGCTTGATGCGGATGCGATCGAAGACTTTCGAAGTCGAAATTCATGCTCAGGATATGACGCCGCCTTTCACGACGCTTCAAGTCTTGACAATCGCTTCTGAGCGCGATGTCGGTGAATTTTTTGTTGACCCGAACGCTGCAGCGATTATCTCCGCACAAGCTTAAGGGTTACTTGCACCATGCTGGTTCGCGACACGATCACGAAGAAGTTGAAAGAGGCTTTCGCGCCGGAAAGCATCGACGTGGTCGACAAATCGCATTTGCATGAGGGACACGCGGGTCACCGGCCGGGCGGCCAGAGCCATTTCCGCGTATATATCGTATCGCAAGCCTTCGCCGGCAAGAGCCGGGTCGATCGTCATCGCATGATCAACGCCGTGCTTGCCGACGATCTCGCCGGCGGCGTTCACGCCCTTGCGATCCACGCCTCGGCGCCGGGCGAGACGCGGTAGCGGAAGCTAGAACGCCGTTCCCGCCCGCGGCCGGGCGAACTCGACGTCGTTGGCGCGCGGCAAGCGGACAATCCGCAGCGCGGTGATGCGGTTGCGCTCGCGCCTGAGCACCTGGAAGCGAAAGCCGTGGAAGGTGAAGCTCTGCCCGCGTTCGGGGATCGAGCGCGCCTCGTGGATCACGAGACCCGCGATGGTGGTCGCCTCTTCGACCGGCAGGTTCCAGTCCATCGCACGGTTGAGATCGCGGATCGGCACCGAGCCGTCGACCACCACTGAGCCGTCCGGCTGCGCACGCACGCCGGCGACCGTGATGTCGTGCTCATCCGAAATATCGCCGACGATTTCTTCGAGGATATCTTCCAGCGTCACCAGGCCTTCGACCTCGCCATATTCGTCGACGACGAGCGCGAAGTGGGTCTTGCGGCGGCGGAACGCCTTGAGCTGCTCCGACAGCGGCCGCAGCTCCGGCACGAACCACGGCGGCAGCATGATCTTCTTGACATCGATCTGCGACATCTCGCCGTCGGCCGCACGCATCGCGCGCAAAAGATCCTTGGCGTGAAGCACGCCGACGATGTTTTCCGGCTTCTCGCGCCACAGCGGGATGCGGGTGTACTCGGTTTGGAGAACCTCGCGCACGATCTCCTCCGACGGCAGATCGGCATTGACCATCACCATCTCGGTGCGGTGGATCATGACGTCGTTGACGGACAGCTCACGCAGGTCGAGCAGCCCGCCGAGCATGTCGCGGTCCTGCTTCTCGACGCCGCCCTCGTGATGAATGAGGTCGACCGCGCCGCGCAGCCGCTCGGTCGGCGACAGGATCGGATGGTTACCGTTGGTGATCCCGAACAGCCTGATCAACAGGCGCACGATCCCTTCAATGAGGCGGAGTAACGGAGCGAGCAGGCTGACCACGAACCGCATCGGCCAGGCAACTACCAGCGCAATGCGATCAGGCGAGTTGATGGCGATGGTCTTCGGCAGAACTTCCGCAAAGATCACGACCAGCACGGTCATGACGCCGGTGGCGTAGAGCACGCCGACCTCGCCGAACCACGCGGTGAACACGCCGGTGGCGAGCGCCGAAGCGCCGATATTGGCGATGTTGTTGCCGAGCAGCAATGCGCCGATCATACGGTCGCGCATGCCGAGCAGCCAGTTGACGTTCGCGGCCTGGCGGCTGCCCTGCTTCTCCAGCCGCAGCATGCTGGCGCGCGACGAACCGGTCAGCGCGGTTTCGCTCGCGGCGAAGAAAGCCGAGATCAGCAGCAGGCCGATGACGATGATGAACGAGAGCCAGCGCATCGTTTCATATCTAATACGTCATTGCGAGGCGGGAAAGCGCCGAAGCAATCCATGGCGAGGATCCGCACGACGTTTCAGCGCAGCTTGCGCTCCAGGAATGCATGAACCGTCGATGGTTCGACGTCCGAAGTGATCGCGGCTTGCCCGAGCGCTTTCAGCAGGATGAAGGTCAGGCGCCCGCGTTTGACCTTCTTGTCCTGGGCCATCAGCGCCATTAGCGAATCGGCGTTGCCAAGGCCTTCCTGCGAGAAGCCGGCGATATCCTGCAGCCGCGTCGGGAGGCCAACGGTTGCAAGGTGGGAGCTGACGCGCGCGGCATCATCGGGCCCAATCATGCTGAGCTCGGCCGAGAGCTCCGCCGCCAGCGCCATGCCGACCGCGACACCTTCGCCGTGCAGCAGGCGATCGGAGAAGCCGGTTGCAGCTTCCAGCGCATGGCCGAAGGTGTGGCCGAGATTGAGCAGCGCACGGTCGCCGGTCTCGCGCTCGTCGCGTGCGACGATCGCCGCCTTGGCGCGGCAACTCGTGGCGATGGCGTGCTGGCGCGCCGCGCCGCCCTTGAAGACGTCGCCATGATTGGCTTCGAGCCAGGCGAAAAAGCCGAGATCGCCGAGCACGCCGTACTTGGCGACCTCGGCGTAACCAGCGCGAAACTCACGCGGCGGCAGCGTGTCGAGCACGTCGGTATCGGCGACCACCAGCAGCGGCTGATGGAACGCGCCGATCAAATTCTTGCCGTGCGGCGAGTTGATCCCGGTCTTGCCGCCGACCGATGAATCGACCTGCGCCAGCAGCGTGGTCGGCACCTGGACGAAATCGACGCCACGGCGAACGATCGCGGCGGCAAAGCCGGCGAGGTCGCCGATCACACCTCCACCCAGCGCGATGACGAGATCGTTGCGCTCGATTTTCGCTGCTATCAGCGCCTCGGTGACCTCCTGCAGGCCGTCGTAGCTCTTGCTGCCTTCACCCCCGCTGACAACGATTTGCGCGCTGGCAACGCCGGCGGCCTTGAGCGCAGCTTCGGTCTGCCGCAGCCAGTGCGCGGCCACCGTGCGATCGGTAACAATCGCGGTGCGTGCGCCCGGACGCAGCGCCGCGATGCGTTCGCCGAGCGACTTCAGCGCGCCCGCGCCGATGACGATGTCGTAGGAGCGCTCGGCCAGCGCGACCTTGACCATCGTTTCGCCATTCAGTCGTTGCGGCCTCAGTGACGGCGCGCTCATCGCAAATTCCTCATCGCGCGACGTTCACTCTCGTCACGCAGGTAGGCACCCAGCATCTGCAGACACTCCTCGACGATGCGCTCGTGCGGCACATCGCGTGACAGCACGGTGATATCGGCCTCCGCATAGATCGGATAGCGCTCGTCGACCAGCCGCTGAATCGTCGCGGTGGGATCGTCGGTCTGCAGCAGCGGGCGATCGCTGCGGCGCTTGACCCGGCGCAGGATCACGTCGGGATCGGCACGCAGCCACATCGAAATGCCCTTGGCGCGAATGCGCTGCCGGGTTTCTTCACGCATGAAAGCGCCGCCGCCGGTTGCGAGCACGCTCGGGCCGCCTTCGAGCAGCCGTGCAATGACGCGAACTTCGCCGTCGCGGAAATACGGCTCGCCGTATTTGGCGAAGATTTCCGGGATCGTCAGCCCGGCATGCGCCGCTTCGATTTCGACGTCGGCATCGACGAACGGCAGGTTCAGCCTGGCGGCGATGCGGCGACCGATCGAGGACTTGCCGGCGCCCATCATGCCGATCAGCACGAGCACCCGCGTGCCGAGCGCGCGCACGATCGCGGCCTCCTCGGCATTGCGGAATGCGCCGTTGTCGACGGCATCGTTCATCGAACCAAAATCCTCAAACCTGCGCCGGGACGCCCAGCGTCCTGCCGGTATACTACCGGGCCGGTCATACCTGCCAGAGCGTCTTGCCAGAATGCCGCGAACATGGTCGTACTGGCCGCCCCTTTATTGCGCATGTCCTTTTCGGAAAACCGGTGCCCACCCCCGATCAAGTTGAGGGCAAGCTTTTCCGGGACATGCGCGAATCGTTAACCGGCGGGCCGAGAGATTTAAGATGCCGAGCCTGTTCCGCTTCCTGATTGCCGTCGCGGTGATCGGCGGCGTGATCTATGGCAGCATTTTCGCGCTCGCCAACTTCGTCCATCCGAAGCCGCGGGAAATCACCGTCACGATCCCGCCCGACCGGTTCATGAAGAAGTAGGCTAATCGCGATGGCGACGCCAAACCGCAAGGCCGCAAACTCCCAGCGTAACAGCGACCACAGGCTGATCGGGCTGTTCCTCGACATGCTCGCCGCCGAACAAGGTTCGGGCGCCAATACCATCGACGCGTATCGCCGCGATCTGGATGATCTCTCGACCTTCGTCGGCGGGCGCAAGCGGCAGCTCACGGATCTGACGACCGACGACTTGCGTGCCTATCTGGACGTCCTCGACAAGCGCGGCTTCAAGCCAGCAAGCGCCGCGCGCCGCCTGTCGGCGATGCGGCATCTGTTCCGTTTCCTGCTCGGCGAGGGTCTGCGCAAAGACGACCCCGCCGCGATCCTGTCCGGACCGAAGCGCACGCGTCCGCTGCCGAAGGTACTGTCGATCGCTGACGTCGATCGTCTGCTGGCGCAGGCGAAGACTGACATCGAGCGTTGCGCCGACAAGCCGCTGGAAAAACAGCGCGCCACGCGGCTCGCCTGCCTGCTCGAAGTGCTCTATGCTACGGGTTTGCGCGTCTCCGAGCTCGTGGCGTTGCCGCTGTCGGCGGCGCGACGTGACGCGCGCATGATCGTGGTGCGCGGCAAGGGCAACAAGGAGCGGCTGGTGCCGCTGAACGACGCCGCGCGGCAAGCGATGGCGGCGCATCTTCAGGCGATGGCGGAGGCGCGGACCAAGGGCAGCGCCGGGCAGGCGAAGTGGCTGTTTCCGTCATCGGGCGAGAGCGGCCATCTGACGCGCCAGCATTTTGCGCGCGAACTGAAGGAGCTGGCCTCTGGCGCTGGCCTCTCGCCGCGACTGGTCAGCCCGCATGTGCTGCGGCACGCGTTCGCAAGTCATCTCCTGCACAACGGCGCCGATCTGCGCATTCTGCAGACGCTGCTCGGCCACAGCGACATCTCGACCACGCAGATCTACACCCATGTCGTTGCCGAACGCCTGAAGAACCTGGTGCGCGACCTGCATCCGCTGGCGGACAAGCAAGCCTCTGGCGAATAGAGATTTCTTCACCTTGGCTGGGCTCAGATGGGGTCCCGCCTTGACTTGGCTGGTCTCCTCGACTTGAAAGGGGCCGCCAATCCCGAGCTCAAAGGCGACCGCTTTTCCCGCACATGCCGACGATGCGCACCTATCTCGACTTCGAAAAGCCGATCGCCGAGCTCGAGGCGAAGATCGACGAATTGAAGGCGCTCGCGGCGTCCGGCAGCGACATCGGCGACGAGGTCGCGCGGCTCGAGGAAAAGGCGGCGCAGGCGCTGGTCGAGACCTACGACAACCTGACGCCGTGGCAGAAGGTGCAGGTGGCGCGTCATCCGCAGCGGCCGCACTGCCTCGACTACGTCAAGACGCTGATCACCGAATTCACTCCGCTCGCCGGCGACCGCAAGTTCGGCGAGGACGAAGCGATGATCGCCGGCTTCGGCCGTTTCAAGGGCGAGAGCATTTGCGTGCTCGGCCAGGAGAAGGGCGCGACGACGGATGCGCGCATCAAACACAATTTCGGCATGGCGATGCCGGAGGGCTATCGCAAGGCGGCGCGGCTGATGGAGATGGCCGACCGCTTCAACATTCCCGTGCTGTCGCTCGCCGATTCCGCCGGCGCGTTTCCCGGCAAGGGCGCCGAGGAACGCGGCACCGCGGAAGCGATCGCGCGCTCAACCGACATCTCGCTGCAGCTCGGCGTGCCCAATGTCGCAATCATCACCGGCGAAGGCATGTCGGGCGGCGCAATCGCGATCACCACCGCCAATCGGGTGTTGATGTTCGAGCATGCGATCTACAGCGTAATCTCGCCTGAAGCCGCCTCCTCGATCCTGTGGCGCGACAATTCGAAGGCACAGGAGGCGGCGAACACCATGAAGATCACGGCGCAGGACATGCTGCGCTTCGGTGTGATCGACCGCATCATCAAGGAGCCGGCCGGCGGCGCCCACCGCGATCCGGCTGCGATGATCGCGGCAACCGGCGAGGCGATCGACGTAGCCTTTGGCGAGATGCGCAATCTCGACCGCGACACGATCCGCAATCTGCGCCGGCAGAAATTCCTCGAGATGGGGCGCAAGCTCGGCTGAACGGCGCATCTCACCGCAGCGGTGCCAATATTCGCGCACGCAATAGACGTCAGCCGTCCCGGTCCAATCGTGGCTTTTTCTGGACAACAGGGCGCCGATTACTGGCCGAAAAGACACCAAATTTACCGAATATTCACCGTTCAGCGGCACCCCTTTTCGAGACCGGCAAATCGACTTGCGGGGTCGGGCGCTTAAGGATAACGATTGCTCAACGGCTTTTGGGCAATGCATTGGTTCTATGGGGATTTGCCCACCGGTCGGGGAGCCTTGCTTTGCAATTTCGCACGCATGTTCGCGCGCTGATGACATCGGCTGCTCTTGCGGCCAGCGTGCTGTTGGCCGGCTGCAATAGCGAAGAAATCGGCACGCTCGCGACCAACGCCAAAGCCAACAAGCCGATCCCCGACAAGCTGCTCACCGAGATGGCCGACAAGGACATGGATCCGCAGTCGCCGATGCTCGTCCGCCTGTTCAAGGAAGAGGCCGAGTTCGAGGTGTGGAAGCAGAATCGCTCCGGCCGCTTCGAACTCTTGAAAGTCTATCCGATCTGCCGCTGGTCCGGCGATCTCGGTCCGAAGGTCAAGGAAGGCGATCGCCAGGCGCCCGAGGGTTTTTACACCATCAGCCCGGCGCAGATGAATCCGCAGTCGGCCTACTACCTGTCGTTCAACACCGGCTTCCCGAACACCTATGACCGCGCGCTCGGCCGCACCGGCTCCGAGCTGATGGTGCACGGCGATTGCTCGTCGCGCGGCTGCTACGCGATGACCGACGAGCAGATTTCCGAAATCTACTCGCTCGGCCGCGAGTCCTTCTTCGGCGGCCAGCGCGCCTTCCAGTTCCAGGCCTATCCGTTCCGGATGACGGCGAAGAACATGGCACGGCATCGCAATAATCCGAACATGCCGTTCTGGAAGATGCTGAAGGAAGGCAGCGACCATTTCGAGGTGACGCATCTCGAACCGAAGGTCGATGTCTGCGAAAAACATTACGTGTTCGATGCCGCGCAGGACCCGAACTCGAACAAGGCGCCGAACTTCAATCCGGTCGGCAAGTGCCCGGTATTCCAGGTGCCTGATGACATCGCGCAAGCGGTGCAGGACAAGGAGACGCGCGACAATGCCGAATTCGGCGAGCTGGTTGCGCGCAACGAGCCGACCGCGCCGATGCGCCGCGGCATTGACGGCGGCATGAACGCGGTGTTTGCAGCGAAGCTGCCCGACGGGCAGACCGGCCTCTCCGAGAGCAACACGTCGAACCTCGCTGTGGCCTCGTATTCGACGACGCCGGCGACACTGCCGCCGACGGTCAATCCGCCGCACGCGCCGGAGCCCGTTGTTGCTGTCGCGCCTCCGCTTCCCGCGCCGACGCCTGCCCCTGCGACGCGAGTGGCGTCCGCCGACAGTTCGGCGAAATCGGAGGGCTTCTTCGCAAGCCTGGCACGCAGAATTGGTATCGGCGGCTCCGACACCACGGCATCGACGCCGCCACCAAAGCCGCGGCTGATCGAAGCGAAAAACGTCGCGCCAAAGCCGGTGCCGGCCCCAGCGCCGAAACCCGCGGAAACCAGGCCGGCGACAACCGCACAGGCGAAGCCCGCGCCCCAAGTTGACCAGCCGACCGCGACGGCGACCAACGGCACCATGGCCGGTGCCCAGCCGATCGTAGCCGGCAATTCGTTCGACAGCCGCTTCTCAGCGCTGAAGTGAGCGTGTCAGCGCTGCCTGGTTATGCCGGCTCGGCTTCCCGCTTCGCCCACATCGCCTTGAACGCCGGACGCGCCTGGCACGCGGCGAGCCACGCCTTTACTCGCGGTGCTCCCTCGAACAATTCGGGAGCGGCCTGCGCATAGCGCGCGACCTCGGCGACGTTGATGTCGGCGACGGTAAAGCGCTTGCCGACCAGATAGCCGTCCGCCAGCGCGGCATCGAGCACCGCAAACGGCGCGCGCAACTCGACAACGGTCGCATCGGCAAGCTTCGCGTCGCGCTCGGCGGCGGGTTTCGCCACGCGGTTCTGCATCACGGTGAGCGCGCGGCTCTCGACCTCGGTCGCGGCCCACAGCGACCACATCGCCATCAAACCTTCTTCCTTGACGTCGGCCGGCGCCAGCGGGCCACCGTGCTTGCGGGCGAGATAGAGATTGATCGCGAGCGACTTGTGCAGCACGAGGCCATCATCATCGATCGAAGGGATATGGCCGTTCGGGTTGACCTTGAGGAACTCCGGCGAGCGCGTATGCAGCGGCGCGCCGGGCGCCGATGGATTGCTCAGGCGATAGACCTGGATCACCGGGACATGGCGAAAGGCCAGGCCGAGTTCGTTGGCGAGCCAGATGTTGCGCGAGGCGCGCGAGCGGTAGACCCCGTAGATCGTCAGCATTTTTCTTGCTCCCTGAGCTAACTAGCGCCGGATCACTGCATGATCCGACGTACGCCGTAAATGGCGGATTTCCCTTGTTAGCGGACGGGCGCTCGCAGAGGCGAGGCGGCGCTCAGGCCAGCTTGCCGTGGCAGTGCTTGAACTTCTTGCCCGAGCCGCACGGACAGGTCTCGTTGCGGCCGACCTTGCCCCAGCTCGCCGGATCGTTCGGATCGCGGTCCGCCGGCACGGTCGGCGGCGAGACCGCCATGTTGGCAAACGAGACCTCGTCCTCGCCGGTGACCGGATCGAGCTTGTGCGCTTCCATCGGCGGCAGCTGCTGCGGCTGCTCCGGCGGCACGATTTCGACCCGCATCAGCTGCGCGGTCACCGCCTCGCGCAAATGCGAGATCAGCGCTTCGAACAGCGCGAAGGCCTCCGCCTTGTACTCGTTCAGCGGGTCGCGCTGGCCGTAGCCGCGCAAGCCGATGACCTGGCGCAGATGGTCGAGCATGACGAGATGCTCGCGCCAGAGATGATCGAGCGTTTGCAGCAGGATCGTCTTCTCGACGTAGCGGATGACATCAGGCCCCCACTGCGCGACCTTGGCGGCCATGCGCTCGTCGGCCTGCTTCTCGATGCGGTTGAGCAATTCCTCGTCGGCGATGCCTTCTTCCTTGGCCCAGTCGTCGACCGGCAGCTCGAGGTCGAGCACACGCTTCAGTTCTTCCTTCAGGCCGGCAACATCCCACTGCTCGGGATAGGCGTTCTCCGGTACGTGCTTGGCGACGATGTCGTCGACCAGGGCGTGGCGCATGTCGGCGACGGTCTCGGCAACGTCCTCGTCCTTCATCAGATCGATGCGCTGGTCGAAGATGACCTTGCGCTGGTCGTTCTGGACATTGTCGAACTTCAACAGGTTCTTGCGGATGTCGAAGTTACGCGCCTCGACCTTCTGCTGCGCCTTCTCCAGCGCCTTGTTGATCCAGGGATGGATGATGGCTTCGCCTTCCTGCAGGCCAAGCCGCGTCAGCATGGTGTCGAGCCGGTCCGAGCCGAAGATGCGCATCAGATCGTCTTCGAGGGACAGGAAGAATTTTGAGCGGCCGGGATCGCCCTGACGACCGGAGCGGCCGCGCAGCTGGTTGTCGATGCGGCGGAACTCGTGACGTTCGGAGCCGACGATGTAGAGGCCGCCAGGCTTGGTGACGGTCTTGGCCGGCTTGTTGCCCTTGGCAGGTTCGATCTCGACGACCTCCTCGGCCTTCAACACGATCTCGCGGAAGCGCTCGATGTCGGCCTTGATCTGCTCGATCCGTAGCTGCTTTTCGGCTTCGTCGGTGATCTCTGCGGTCTCGTGCGCGACGCGCATGTCGAGCGAACCGCCGAGTTTGATGTCGGTACCGCGGCCGGCCATGTTGGTCGCGATCGTGATCGCGCCGGGTACGCCGGCTTCGGCGACGATATAGGCTTCCTGCTCGTGGAAGCGCGCGTTCAGCACCGCGAACAACTTCGCCGGCTTGCCCGCGCGCGCCGCGGCGTAGAGCTTTTCCAGCCCCTTCGGATCGGCGAAGTCGATCAGCTTGTAGCCGTTCTGCTTGAGATATTCGGCGAGCAGCTCGGATTTCTCGATCGAGGCGGTGCCGACCAGCACCGGCTGCAACCGTTTGTTGGCGCGCTCGATCTCGGCAAGGATCGCGGCATATTTCTCTTTCGCGGTCCGGTAGACCTCATCGTCCTCGTCAAGACGCGCGACTGCCATGTTGGTCGGAATTTCCCGCACTTCAAGCTTGTAGATATCGAAGAACTCGTCGGCCTCGGTCGCCGCCGTGCCGGTCATGCCGGCGAGCTTCTGGTACATGCGGAAGTAGTTCTGGAACGTAATCGAAGCGAGCGTCTGGTTTTCCGGCTGCACCGGTTGATGCTCTTTTGCCTCGAGCGCCTGGTGCAGGCCTTCCGAGTAGCGCCGGCCCGGCATCATGCGTCCGGTGAACTCGTCGATGATGATGACCTCGCCATCGCGAACGATGTAGTCCTTGTCGCGGCTGAACAGGGTATGGGCGCGCAGCGCCTGGTTGATGTGGTGAACCGTCGAGACGTTCTCGATGTCGTAGAGCGAGTCCCCCTTCAACAAGCCGGCCTCGCGCAGCCTGGACTCGATCTTCTCCATGCCGCCTTCGGTCAACGTCACCGTACGTTGCTTCTCGTCGACGTCGTAGTCGGACTTGTCCAGGTTCGGAATAAACGTGTCGATGGTGTTGTAGAATTCGGAACGATCCTCCAGCGGACCGGAAATGATCAACGGCGTGCGCGCCTCGTCGATCAGGATCGAGTCCACTTCGTCGACGATGGCGTAGAAGTGACCGCGCTGGACCATGTCCTCCAGCCGGTACTTCATGTTGTCGCGCAGATAGTCGAAGCCATATTCGTTGTTGGTGCCGTAGGTGATGTCGCAGGCGTACGCCGCCTTGCGCTGCTCGTCGTCGAGGCCATGGACGATCACGCCGGTGGTCAGACCGAGGAACGAGTAGATCTCGCCCATCCACGCCGCGTCGCGGCGGGCGAGGTAATCGTTGACGGTGACGACATGCACGCCCTTGCCGGCCAGCGCGTTGAGATAGACCGAAAGGGTCGCGACCAGCGTCTTGCCTTCGCCGGTCTTCATCTCCGAGATGTCACCCTCGTGCAGCACCATGCCGCCGATCAGCTGCACATCGAAGTGGCGCTGACCGAGGGTGCGCTTGGCGGCCTCGCGGACGGTCGCGAAGGCCGGAACGAGGATGTCGTCGAGAGCCCGCTGGAGCTCGCCGGTTGTCTCGAGGCCCGCCAGCCGCTGCCTGAACTCGGCGGTCTTGGCTTTCAATTCTTCGTCAGACAGCTTCTCGAACTCGGCCTCCAGCGCATTGATGGCGCTCACGCGCGGCTGATAGGAGCGAATGCGACGATCGTTCGCGGAACCGAAAAACTTGCGAGCCAGCGCGCCGATCATACCGTCTTGGTCCTTAACCTGAAGCTTCGTTCCCGGAGGGGGCGGCGCCTGGCCAAACAGTGCGCAAAACATCCGCAAAAAAGCGGTTCCGCGTGGCGAGAGATATTGGCCGGCCATAGGGTTGTCAACGGCACCGGCATTGCCGTTAATTCATGATTTCGCCCGACTTTGCGCATTGCTAAGCGCATCCGGTTGCGCGAGTGTGCCGCCGAATTCACCAGACAAAGGATTGGTCATGACGAAATACTTGCGGCTTCCCAAGCCAGCATCACGGAACGGCCTTGTGCTGGCGGCCGCGGCAAGCCTGATGTTGACCGGCCTGACCTGGACCGCCCCGTCGTTCGCCGCCGATCCGGACCCCGTGCTGGCGCGGGTCAATGGCAATGAAATTCATGAGAGCGACCTGAAGCTTGCCGAAGACGAGTTGGGGCCGAGCCTGCCAGCGCAAATGGACCCGGCCACCAAGCGCGAGAACATCCTAAACTACCTGATCGACATGAAGGTCGTGGCCAAGGCCGCCGACGACCGCAAGCTCGGCGACAGCGACGACTTCAAGCGCCACCTCGAATTCGCCCGCCAGCGGCTCCTGATGGACACGCTGTTGAACGTCGACGGCAAGGCCGCGCTGACCGACGAGGCCGAGCACAAGGTTTATGACGACGCGGTGAAGCAGATCGCCGCCGAGCCGGAGGTGCATGCCCGTCACATCCTGGTCGAGACCGAAGATGAGGCAAAGCAGGTGGTCGAGGAGTTGAAGAAGGGTGCCGACTTCGCCGAACTCGCCAAGAAGAAATCCAAGGACCCCGGCGCCTCCGATGGCGGCGACCTCGGCTTCTTCACCAAGGACCAGATGGTTCCAGAGTTTTCCGCTGCCGCGTTCAGCCTCGAGCCCGGCAAGATCTCCGACCCGGTGAAGTCGCAGTTTGGCTGGCACGTCATCAAGGTCGAGGAGAAGCGCAACCGCAAGCCGCCGGATTTCGAGCAGGTCAAGCCGCAGATCGAGAGCTACCTGACGCGCAAGGCGCAAGGCGCTGCGGTCGAGAAGCTTCGCGCCGACGCAAAGATCGAACGGCTGGATCAGCCGCCGGCGGCGGCCAAGCCGGATGCAGCTCCGGCTGCTGCGGCTCCCGCAGCCAAGGACATCGGCACGCCAAAGAAGTAAATCGACTTCCACGCCGGATTTCGCTAAGTTGGCGACATGCCCGGGCTCGCCGCCCGGGCATTTTATTGCCGTCCCTTAAGCCTTGCCGGGATCTCAAGCGATGTCATCGACCATCTCGCCGCTCGCCCCAAAAAACCCGCCCGTCATGCCGCCGATCGACGGCATCCGCCTTGCGACAGCGGAGGCCGCCATCCGCTACAAGGGCCGGACCGACGTCCTGCTGGCGCTGTTCGACGAGGGCACCACGGCCGCCGGCGTCTTCACCAAGTCGAAATGCCCGAGCGCGCCGGTCGAGTGGTGCCGTGACAAGCTCAAGAGCGGCACGGCGCGCGCGCTCGTCGTCAATTCCGGCAACGCCAACGCGTTCACCGGCCGCACCGGCCGCCAGTCGACCACGATGACGGCAGCATCGGCCGCGAAGGTCGGCGGCTTCAAACCGGGTGATGTCTATCTCGCGTCCACCGGCGTGATTGGCGAGCCGCTTGATGCGACGAAGTTCGAAGCTGTCATGGCGACAATGGTGGAACAGGCGAGCCCCGATCGCTGGCTCGACGCCGCGCGCGCGATCATGACGACGGATACGTTTCCCAAGATCGCAACCGCAACCGTCAAGCTCGGCAAGACGAACGTCACCATCAACGGCATGGCCAAGGGCGCCGGCATGATCATGCCCGACATGGCGACCATGCTGTCGTTCGTCTTCACCGACGCGCCGGTCTCGGCCTCCGTGTTGCGCGCACTGCTGAAGGACGGCGTGACCGACACCTTCAACGCGCTGACTATCGACAGCGACACTTCGACGTCGGACACATTGCTGGCGTTTGCGACCGGCGCAGCCGCGAAGCGTGGCGCGCCAAAAATCGCGCGCGCATCCGACCCGCGGCTGAAGGCTTTTGCCAAGGCGTTCTATGGCGTGCTGGCCGACCTATCCGAGCAGGTCGCGCGGGATGGTGAAGGCGCACGCAAGCTGATCGAAGTCATCGTCGAAGGCGCAACATCAAAGCCGTCGGCGCGCAAAATAGCGATGTCGATTGCCAACTCGCCGCTGGTGAAGACCGCAATCGCCGGCGAGGACGCCAATTGGGGACGCGTGGTGATGGCCGTCGGCAAGGCCGGCGAGCCTGCCAACCGCGACAAGCTGTCGATCTCCTTCAACGGCATCCGCGTCGCGACCAAGGGCGCGCGCGACCCGTCCTACGACGAAACCGTTGTGTCGGAGGCGATGAAGAAGCCGGAAATCCAGATCAAGATCGCGCTCGGCCTCGGCAAGGGCCGCGACCGCGTGCTGACCTGCGACCTGACCAAGGAGTACGTCGCCATCAACGGCGACTATCGATCGTGAGGCTCGCGCCATACATCGCGGTGATTGCCGTTGCGGCAGCGCTGTCGGCTGACAGCAGCCGCGCGGAGGAACCGGACGTTGTCGGTGATCATGTCACGATCACGGTCAAGGCGGGAGAGCGGGTCGTGATCGGCGCCCATGCGCTCTGGAACATGGAATGCCAGGCCTCGGAGCTTCCAGCGGTCCAGCTTGAGCGCAGGCCTGCCCGCGGCTTTGTTTGCATCAGCGAGGGACTGATAAAGCCTTCGACGTCGCGATCCGGTGTCGGAATGCACTGCGTCGGCAAGCCGGTCGCGGGATTGCGCGTGATCTACGTCGCGCCTGTCGGCGCGGCCGGCCACGAGACGCTGAGCTATGCCGTCGATTTTGCCCGCACGAGAATCTCGCGCGACATCGAGATCCAGATTGAGCCGTCCGAGCGCTCGGCCGCTAACCGCGCAACCGTTGCTCCCGCACGACCGCAAAGCGAAGGACCGATCGCTGGATGCTCGGAATCAACATCGTAGTGGTCCTCAAGCTTCGCAGGCGCTGACCATGAAACTCACCCTCGTCGTCGCCTGTGCGCTGGTCGATGTCGACAATCGCGTGCTGATCGCGCAGCGGCCGGCAAACAAGGCGATGGCGGGCTTATGGGAGTTTCCCGGCGGCAAGGTCAATGACGGCGAGCGACCGGAAGATGCGCTGATCCGCGAGCTCGCCGAAGAGCTCGGCATCACCGTGCGCGAGGCCTGCCTTGCGCCGCTGACGTTTGCGAGCCACAGCTATGCTGACTTTCACTTGTTGATGCCGCTCTACATCTGCCGGCGCTGGGAAGGCACGGTGAGCGCGCACGAGCATCAGGCGCTGACCTGGGTGCGCGCCAACAAGCTCCGCGACTATCCGATGCCACCGGCCGACCTGCCGCTGATCCCCGCGCTGATTGATCTCTTGATTTAAGCTAGCGACGGCCGCGATTGCCGGGCCGGTTATTCCTCGTCCGCTCCCGGCGTCGGCCTCAGCATGAAATGCCCGAACGCCGAGGCAATGGGCTTGGCCGGGTCGTCCTGCCAGGACCTGGCCTCGAATGCGACGACGCGACGGCCCTGCTTGACGATCGAGACGTTGGCGTAACTGTCGAGCGCGCGACCGGAGCGCAGGTAATTGATCGTCAGGCCGATGGGCTTGGGCAGCGTCGCAATGCCGAGCTCGCGCGTCACGCCGACGATCGCGGTGGTCTCGAGGAACGCGCCGGTCACGCCGCCATGGATGGCGGGGAGGATCGGGTTGCCGATAATTTTCTGTGAGAACGGCATCATCAGCGTGCCGTCCTCGATGATTCGGATACCGAGCCACCGCGCAAACGGGCTGTTCGCGAATGGCCCCGTTGGATCATCAGGCGCTTCGAGCGCCGGCGGCGCGCGATGTTCATGCAGGCGGTCCACGAACATGTTGGTCGGGTTCGCGCCGAGCATGAAGCAGGCTGTCGCGGTGGCGACCGGATTGTCCTCCGATTCCTGGTAGGCCGTCGCACGAACGAAGGCGATCGAGCGGGTGACGCGATAGCAAACTGAATGCGCCCTGATGTCGAGTCCCGGTGTCGCGGGCTTCTGATAGTCGATGCGCAAGTCAAGCGTGGCGATCGCGCGAACACCCTCGAGCGCGAGCTGGACGGCCATCCCGCAGGTCTCATCGAGCATCGCGGTGACGACGCCGCCGTGCAGCACGCCGGTCTGCGTGTCGCCGACAAAGACGGGACGATACAGCAGGGTCGACCAGGCTTCGCCGGGCGCGGTGCGGTCGAGCTGAAGCCCGCTGATGTATCCGTAGACCGACCGGTGCTTCCCGACGGCCTTTGCCGGTTTATCAAACAGCTGCGGAGTTTTTGATTTGCGATCTTTCAGACATGCGAACCTATTAGACCACTCTCACGACCCGGGCAAAGGATGCCCGATCGTCTACTGATCTAGCGCTTTGCGTTCTTCACCGCGTCCGCGAGACTGGCCTGCGCCGAGCCGGGACGCAGCGGCTTCTGCTGGCTGTCATGCGGCGCCCACCCCGATAGCCAGAGGATGTCGAACGTCGCGCGAACGCGACCATCAGGATCGGAAAAACGCTCGGCGTAAATCTCGGCCGCGCGCAACAGCGTTGTCCGCCGCAACGGAACCCGGCGACGCTCGACCAGCGCGTTGGTCGCACCCATGCGCCGCAAATCGCGCATCAGCGCGAAGGCATTATCGTAACGAACGGTCAAACGATCGCTATCGGTCACGGGGAGCGCAAAGCCCGCACGCTGCAACAGCGCGCCGAGATCGCGCACGTCGATAGCCGGCGCGACGCGCGGCGAGATGCCGCCGTCGCGTTCGCTCTCGGCGGCGGCAAAGGCCTGCCGAAGCTCGGTCAACGTTTCGCCCCCAATCATCGCAGCGAGGAACAATCCGTCGGGTTTCAACGCGCGGCGCAGCTGCGCGAACACGCCCGGCAAATCGTTTGCAAACTGTAGCGCTAGCGCCGAGACCGCAAGATCGATCGATTGCGGCGAGAGTCGAAGGTCTTCATCATCCGAGGCGAACAGGTCGACATGATCGACTCTCTCGGCGCGGCCTGCCAGAACATCGTGCAGGCCGGCTAGTGGCGTGCCGACATCAATCGCATGACTAAACGAGCGCAGCACCGCGCCAAGGCGCTCAGCAAGATCGCCGCGGACCGCATCCAGCAGAAACGACTCGGCGCCCAACCGCTCGGCGCGCGCGAGACGGCCGCGCAAAGCCGCGCGGTCGAACAGTTTTGGCGCGCTGGATGGGTTCGTCATCACAATTGATCAGCTAGCCTAATCCCGCCTCTCGCGTTAGCCTAAACCTATGACGCTTTCGGCCGATATCGAGCCCGCCACGAGACCGCCACGGCTGCGCCGTGCCCTGACCGCCTGCCGCGCGGGCCTCTCCGGCGCAGCGCGGCTTGCGCTGGACATCGTGCTGCCGACGCTGTGCGTCGCCTGCCGCGAGCCGGTCCATGGCGACGGTGTCTGCGCCGCCTGCTGGGCAAACCTGGCATTCATCGCGCCGCCGTACTGCGAGCGGCTCGGCATCCCCTTCGTCTACGATCCCGGCCCCGGCATCCTCTCGATGGAGGCGATCGCCGACCCACCGGCCTACCAGCGCGCCCGCGCCGCCGTTCGCTTCGACGAGGTCGCGCGCACGCTGGTCCACGGCCTGAAGTACCACGACCGCACCGACCTCGCGCCGACACTCGGCCGCTGGATGGCCCGGGCCGGCAAAGAACTGCTCACTGACGCCGACCTGATCATGCCCGTGCCGCTGCACTGGCGGCGCGGCTGGGCGCGCCGCTACAACCAGTCGGGCGCGCTTGCGACCGTGATCGGCCAAAAGGCTGGTGTCCGCATCGCCGGCAACGTGCTGAAGCGGGTGCGGCCGACCCTGCAGCAGGCCGGCCTGTCGCGGACCGAACGAGCCCGCAATGTCCAGGGAGCCTTCCAGGTCGCGGCCGAACGCCGCGGCGAGGTCAAAGGACGCCGCATCCTCGTCGTCGACGACGTATTAACCACCGGCGCCACGCTGGATGCCTGCGCCCGAGCCCTGCTCCGCGCGGGCGCCACCAATGTCGATGTCCTGGTGTTCGCGCGGGTTGTCGATGGTGCCCGAAACCCCATATAATCGCTGCGATTTGGCGCCAGCCTTGGTACGCGCCGCTAGGACATCACGATGACCGCCCCGGTTGAGATCTACACGACGCAGTATTGCGGCTACTGCCGCATGGCAAAGACCCTGCTGACCAAGAAGAAGATCGCGTTCGAAGAGATCGCCGTCGACCACGACCCGACGCTGCGTGCCGAAATGACGGCGCGCGCCGGCGGACGCACCACGGTGCCGCAGATCTTCATCGGCAAGACCCATGTCGGCGGCTGCGACGACCTCTACGCGCTCGAGCATGCCGGCGGGCTCGACAAGCTTCTGACCAGCGAGGCGACATCGTCATGAGCGAGACCTTCATTGCGGCGATGGTGCAGACCCGGGTCAAGCTGTCACCGGACGAGAACCTTAAAGAAGTCAGCGCGCTCATTCGCGAGGCGAAGGCCAAGGGCGCCTCCTATGTGCAGACGCCGGAGATGACCAACCTGTTGGCCGCCAACCGCGAGCAGCTGTTCAAGACCATCGCTGATGAGGACAACGATTCGTCGCTGAAGAGTTTTCGCGCGCTGGCGCGCGAACTGAAGATTTATCTGCACATCGGCTCGATGGCGATCAAGGCCACGCCGGACCGCGCCGCGAACCGTGCCTTCCTGATCGACCCGAACGGCGAGATCGTCACGCGCTATGACAAGATCCACATGTTCGACGTCAATCTTGCCAACGGCGAGAGCTATCGTGAGTCGAACAATTACCAGCCCGGCGATACCGCCTCGCTCGCCGACCTGCCGTGGGGCCGCATCGGGTTGACGATCTGTTACGACATGCGCTTCCCCTCGCTCTATCGAGCGCTGGCGGAAAGTGGTGCGAGCTTCCTCACCATGCCGTCGGCGTTCACCAAGCCGACTGGCGAAGCGCACTGGCACGTGCTGACTGCGCTCGCGCGCGATCGAGAACGGCGCCTTCGTGTTTGCCGCGGCGCAGGGCGGCGTACATGAGAGCAAGCGCGTCACCTATGGTCATTCGCTGATCGTCGACCCGTGGGGCGAGATTCTCGCCGAGGGCGGCATCGATCCCGGCGTCATCACGGCGGAGATCGACCCGGCCAAGGTGGCTGACGCGCGCGGCAAGATTCCCTCGCTGCAGCACGGCCGGCGCTTCAGCGTGCCCGAGGCGAGCGCAGGTCATCTGCATCTCGTGCGAACGCAGCGATGATTCGTTATTCGCTCCGCTGCGAGGCCGGCCACGAGTTCGAGAGCTGGTTCCAGGACTCGAGTGCGTTCGACAAGCAGGTCAAGCGCAAGCTGGTCGCCTGCCCGGTCTGCGATTCCGTCAAGGTCGAGAAGGCGATCATGGCGCCGCGCATTGCGCGCAAGCGCGGCGAGAAGCGCCCGCCGCCGCAGCCGAATGAAAATACCGCGCCAGCGCCGACGCCGATGTTGATGTCGCAAGAGAACGAGTTGCGCGCGAAGCTTCGCGAGCTGCGCGACTTCGTCAAGACCAATGCCGAAGACGTCGGCCAGCGCTTTCCGGCCGAGGCACGCAAGATGCATTACGGCGAGATCAAGCACCGGCCGATCTATGGCGAAGCGACGCCCGACGACGCCAAATCGCTGGTTGAGGAAGGCGTCGACGTGATGCCGCTGCCGGTACTGCCGGAAGACCGCAACTAACCCAAGGGGCCGGCAGATGGGCTCGGCCATCTCCTCCTGGCAAGCGTGGGCGCTGCTGTCGGCCGCATTCGCGGCACTCACAGCGATCTTCGCCAAGGTCGGCGTCGAAGGCCTCAATCCCGATCTCGCGACCTTCATCCGCACCACCGTCGTGCTGATGAGCTATGCCGTGCTCTTGTTCGCAACGGAGCAGTTCGCGGTGCCGAGCGCGATTTCGGGCAAGAGCTGGCTGTTCCTGATCCTCTCCGGGCTCGCCACCGGCGCGTCCTGGCTGTGCTATTTCCGCGCACTGAAACTCGGCCCGGCAACCCTGGTGGCGCCGATCGACAAGCTCTCGGTCGTGCTGGTCGCGCTGTTTGGCGTCGCCTTTCTGGGCGAACGGCCCTCGCCGACCGGATGGGTCGGCATCGCGCTGGTCGCCGCCGGCGCGATCCTGATTGCGGTGAAGGGTTAGTTACTGGACCGCGACCAACAGACCAACTCCAACCACGATCAACGCGGTGCCCGCGATCTCCTGCGCGGTGGCCTTTTGCTTGAATGAATAGTGCGAGATGCCTTGCGCGAACAGCACCTCGATCAGCGCCAGCGTTCGCACATTGGCGACTGCGGTCAGCGCGAAGGCGAGAAACCAGAACTGCGAGGCGAACGCGCCCATGAAGCCTGCCAACATCGACGGCTTCCACAGGCGAAAGATCGCGAACAACGCCCCGCGATCGAACGCCAGCAGGTAGCTGGTCAACGTCACCGTCTGCACGAACAGGCCAAGTGCCAGCGTGAACGATGCCGCGGTGACAAAGGTCGTGCCGTGGACGTCGAGGATCGCGCCGCGATAGCCGACGGCCGAAAGCGCGAACGCGGCCGCCGCGCCGAGGCCCAGCAGGGTGGGTTTGAGATCGCCAAAGCCCTTCTCGCCGCCCGGCTTGATCGCGGTCACCACCACGCCCGCCGTCGCAATGACGATCGCGAGAGTTTTCAGCAGGGTCAACTGATCGGCCAGAAAGACGAAGCCGAACACTGCCGCCTGAATCGGCTCCGTTTTTGTGTAGGCCGTGGCAATGACGAACGAGCGCAGGTTCATCGCCGCCAGCATCAGCGCCGTGGCGACGATTTGGGCCATCGTACCAACCACAAGCCACGGCCAGAACGCAGACAACGGCGTCGGCAGCGCGTCGTGCGTCGCAGCAAGCACGACAGCGAGAAAGATCAGTGAAAACGGGAAGCCGAACAGGAAGCGGATATGCGTCGCACCGACGGTGCCGAGCGACGCGGTGAGCCCGCGCTGCATGGCATTGCGCAGCACCTGGCCGATCGAGGCCAGTACCACGAATGGTATCCACAATTGCGCAACGCTGATCATGAGGCTGAGGCCGGCGGCAGGAACGGCGCACTTCCATCATCGCCGCTTGCCGCGGTCAACTCGCGCGCAAGTCATGTCGGAGCTGCGTTTGAAGGGGCTCTTTGTATTTGCGCATGTCCTGATCGGAAAACCGGTCCCACACTCGGGTCGAGCCCGAGTGCATGCTTTTCCGGAACATGCGCTTACGCGTAAGCTTCCGCGATCAGCATGTAGTTGACGTCCACGTCCGACGACAGCGACCAGCGATCGGCGAACGGGCTATAGACCAGACCGCTCTGCTCGGTGACTTCGAGCCTGTTGCGGTGCAGGTGACGGGCAAGCTCGGCCGGCGTGACGAACTTGTTCCAGTGATGGGTGCCGCGCGGCAGCCAGCGCAGGATGTACTCGGCGCCGACAATCGCCAGCGCAAAACTCTTCATGGTGCGATTGAGCGTCGCCAGCACCATCAGTCCGGTCGGTTTGGTCAACGCCGCACAGCGGTCGAGAAACAGGCCGACGTCGGTGACGTGCTCGACCACTTCCATCGCCAGCACGATGTCGAAGCGCTCGCGCGTATCCATGGTCTCGACCGTGGTGGCGCGATAGTCGATCAACAGATGCGAGCGGTTGGCGTGCATCTTGGCGGCGGCGACGTTGGTCTGCGACGGATCGACGCCGATCACCTGCGCGCCGAGCCGCGCGATCGGCTCGCACAACAGGCCCGCGCCGCAGCCGATGTCGAGCACGCGCAACCCCTGCAGGCAGTTCAGGCTGCGTGAATTGCGGTCGAACTTCCGGCACGCGGCGTCGCGGATGAATTGCAGGCGCAGCGGATTGATCTTGTGCAAGGGCGCCATCTTGCCCTTGGGATCCCACCATTCGTCGGACAGTTTTGAGAACCGTGCGATCTCCGCGGGGTCGACGGTCGATCCAGGAGTCGCAACCATGCTGGGCATGACACTCATCGACTGAAACCCGTTATTTGATTGAGCATGATCTTTTCGGAAAACCGGTATCCACTTTTCCGGGTCATGCTCTAGCGCGCCGTTATGTTGTTCCTGAACTGCAGGGGATGCGCGATGGTCTTGATCGTCTCGACCCCTTCGCCAACTCCGCGGATCGTCACGTCGCCGTAGCCGAGGAAACGGCCGAGAATGGTCTGATCCACGTCCACGCTCTCGACCTTGTCAAAATTCATTTCAAAGGTCCGGCGCTTGATGAAGCCTTCCTTGTGCACAACTCTCAAACTGGTCACGTCGGTCTCGGTGGTCCAGCGGTGGAACCAGGCCTTGAACGTCCAGTAGATGGCGACAAGGCCGGCCACCACCGAGATGGCCAGCCACAACACTTCCATGCCGCTGCCGTCGGCGCGCCGCTCCATGATCCAGCCAACCACCGCGACCATCCAGCCGAGAATGCCCGGCGCGTAGAAGATCCAGTGCACCGTGGTCGAATAAAAATCTTCTCCCCTGGCTGGAGAATCTCGTCGATGTACCGCGCCATCCGTTAACGCCCTGTCCGCTCCAGCGAATTCCCGCCCGCAGGAGAACCTGCGCGGGTTGCGCCCTACGTGATCGGTATGTATACGCGCCTTTTTAGGGTGGCGCTGCCTTTTTGGCGGGGCCCTCCACCACGCAAGTTGTCAGGGATTTGGCTGTTCGTCATGGGCCGGCTCGTCATGAAATTCGGCGGCACTTCGGTCGCCAGCATCGAGCGGATTCGCAACGTGGCCCAGCATATCAAGCGCGAAGTTGATGCCGGCCACGAAGTCGCGGTCGTGGTGTCGGCGATGTCCGGCAAGACCAACGAGCTGGTCGGCTGGGCGAGCGAAACCTCGCCCCTGCATGACGCGCGGGAATACGACACCATCGTGGCGTCCGGCGAGCAGGTGACGTCGGGACTGCTGGCGATCGCGCTGCAGGCGATCGGCATCCCCGCGCGCTCCTGGCAGGGCTGGCAGATCCCGATCAAGACCTCCAACGCGCACGGCTCGGCGCGCATCGTCTCGATCGACGGCTCCGAGCTGATCAAGCGGTTCAAGGAGCGCAAGGAGGTCGCGGTGATCTCCGGCTTCCAGGGCGTCAGCGAGGAGACCGGCCGCATCACCACGCTCGGCCGCGGCGGCTCGGACACCTCGGCGGTGGCGGTCGCCGCGGCCGTCCATGCCGATCGCTGCGACATCTACACCGACGTCGACGGCGTCTACACCACCGATCCGCGCGTCGTGCCGAAGGCGAAGCGCCTCGACAAGGTCGCGTTCGAGGAAATGCTGGAGCTCGCGTCGCAGGGCGCCAAGGTGCTGCAGGTGCGCTCGGTCGAGCTCGGCATGGTGCACAATGTGCGCATCTTCGTCCGCTCGAGCTTCGACAGGCCCGAAGACATCGATCCGTACGCCAACCAGCCACCGGGGACGTTGATCTGCGGCGAGGAGGAGATCATGGAACAACAGGTCGTCACCGGCATCGCCTTTTCCAAGGACGAGGCGCAGATCTCGATCCGCCATGTCCAGGACAAGCCGGGCGTCGCCGCTTCGATCTTCGGCCCGCTCGCCGAGGCGAATATCAACGTCGACATGATCGTGCAGAACGTCTCCGAGGACGGCGCCACGACCGACCTCACGTTCACCGTGCCGGCGGCCGACTACGAGCGGGCCAGGGACACCATCACCAAGGCGAGGGCCCAGATCGGCTACGACCGGCTCGACAGCGCGACCGACGTCGCCAAGGTCTCGGTGATCGGCATTGGCATGCGCAGCCATGCCGGTGTCGCGGCACAGGCCTTCAAGGCGCTGGCGGCGCGCAACATCAATATCCGCGCGATCACGACTTCTGAAATTAAGTTCTCGCTCTTGATCGACGCCGCCTATACCGAGCTTGCCGTGCGCACCCTGCACACGCTGTACGGGCTCGACCAGGCCTAGGGCGCTCCAGCCTTTGGCAAGCGTTTTGCTTTGCAAAACGCGGGAGCAAAGGCCGCGCACGGGAACGGTGGGCCGAAAGCCTCGGCAAAACGGGCGCTGACGGGCCAATGCGGGCTTGCCGACACGCGGCTGAATCCTTTACGCACTATCTTTGCAACCACGCGGACGCGGTTTGTTTTCGTCGGGTCGAGTGACCACCTAAAGCTAGCGACCACCTAAAGCTCACGGCGAGAAGGGGGCAGCAGCGCCCTTAAGCGACGAACCGGCAGGAAGGGCATGACTGATGCGGAGCGCGCTGGGAGGACCACGCGTCTTGCTGCGACGGCTCCGCGAAGTCATGGCGGAGAAGGTCTCGGCACAGGAACGGCTCGACAAGATCGTCGTGCTGATCGCGGCCAATATGGTGGCCGAAGTGTGCTCGACCTATGTGCTGCGCCATGACGGCAACCTGGAGCTTTACGCCACCGAAGGTCTGAACCGTGAGGCCGTGCACCAGACGGTGCTGAACTCCCATGAGGGACTGGTCGGTCTGGTCGCCAGCGAGGCCTCCGCGCTGAACCTGTCGGACGCCCAGAGCCATCCGGCGTTTTCCTACCGTCCGGAGACCGGCGAGGAAATCTACCACTCCTTCCTCGGCGTGCCGATCCTGCGCGCCGGCAACACGCTCGGCGTGCTGGTGGTGCAGAATCGCGCCAAGCGCAACTATGTCGAGGAGGAGGTCGAGGCGCTGCAAACCACGGCGATGGTGCTCGCCGAGATGATCGCCTCGGGCGAGCTCTCGGCGCTGGCGACGCCGGGCGCCGAACCCGCCGCGCGCCACGCGACGCACCTGACCGGCTCGATCCTGTCGGAGGGTATCGCGCTCGGCCACGTCGTGCTGCACGAGCCGCGCGTCGTGATCACGAACTACATCGCCGAGGACCTGCAGAAGGAGCTAAGGCGGCTCGACAACGCGCTGAACACCCTGCGCGCCGACCTCGACAGCCTGCTGGAGCGTGGCGACGTCGCCGAGGGCGGCGAGCACCGCGACGTACTCGAAGCCTATCGCATGTTCGCCAACGACCACGGTTGGTCACATCGCCTGCATGAAGCCGTCGGCACCGGCCTCACTGCAGAGGCCGCGGTCGAGCGCGTGCAGTCCGACACCCGCGCGCGCATGCTGCGCTCGACCGATCCATACCTGCGCGAACGCCTGCACGATCTCGAGGACCTCGGCTACCGGCTGATGCGGCAGCTGATGGGCCGCGATCATGCGCCGTCCCGCGAACAGCTGCCCGACAACGCGATCCTGATCGCCCGTAACATGGGGCCGGCGGCGCTGCTCGATTACGACCGCAAGCGGCTGCGCGGCCTCGTGCTCGAAGAGGGCACCACGAACTCTCACGTCGCGATCGTCGCCCGGGCACTCGGCATTCCGGCGGTCGGTGAGGTTGCGAACGCCGTCGGCATCGCCGATCCGAACGATGCCGTGATCGTCGACGGCACCTCGGGATCGATCTATTTCCGCCCGTCGAGCGAGGTCGAGTCCGCCTATGCCGAGCGCGTGCGCTTGCGGGCCCGGAGGCAGGCGCAGTACCGCGCGCTGCGCGACATGCCCTGCAAGACGAAGGACGGCCAGCCGGTCGAGCTGATGCTCAATGCCGGCCTCGTGGTCGACCTGCCACATATCGAGGACACCGGCTCTGCCGGCATCGGGTTGTTCCGTACCGAGCTGCAATTCATGGTCGGCAATGCCCTGCCGCGCGCCAACGAACAGCTCGCGCTCTATCGCGCGGTGCTTGATGCCGCCGGCGACAAGCCGGTGACGTTCCGCACCCTCGACATCGGCGGCGACAAGGCGCTGCCGTATCTTGAAACCGTCGTCGAAGAGAATCCGGCATTGGGCTGGCGCGCGATCCGGCTTGGGCTGGATCGCCCGGGCTTGCTGCGCGGCCAGGTCCGCGCGCTGCTGCGCGCCGCCGGCGGCCGCGCTCTCCGCATCATGTTCCCGATGATCTCGGTGGTGGAGGAGTTCGACCAGGCCAAGGGCGTGGTCGAGCGCGAGCTGACTTATCTGCGCCAGCACGGCCACACCCTGCCCGAGCGCGTCGACGTCGGCACCATGGTCGAGGTCCCCGCGCTGTTGTTTCAACTCGACGAGCTCTTGAAGCGCGCCGATTTCCTCTCGGTCGGCTCCAACGACCTGTTCCAGTTCCTGTTCGCGGTCGACCGCGGCAATTCGAAGGTTTCCGAGCGCTTTGACACGCTCGCGGCCCCGGTGCTGCGCGCGTTGCGCTCGATCGTCCAGAAGGGAAATGCTGCCGGCAAGAGTGTGTCGCTGTGCGGCGAGATGGCCTCACAGCCGCTCGGCGCACTCGCGCTGCTCTCGCTCGGTTACCGCTCGCTGTCGCTGTCGGCAACCGCGCACGGCCCGGTGAAGGCCTTGATTCTCGAGCTTGACGTCGCCAAGGCTGAAGCAATGATGAAACCGCTTCTCGATGCCCCTTCCGGCAGCGTCTCGATCCGGGACCGGCTGCGCGCCTTTGCCGAGGCCGAGAAGCTTCCGCTGTAAATTTGCGAACACGTTTGAACCATGCTGCCTGAAGCAAAGCTCGATATTTTGCTGGCGCGTCACGCGACGCTGGAAGCCGAACTGATGGGCCAGGTCGGCGCCGAGACCTATGTGAAGGCGACGCGCGAATTGTCGGAACTGTCGCCGGTGGTTGAGGCGGTAAAGGCCTATCGCGCAGTACAGGCGGAGATTGAAGGACATCGACACGCTGATCGCCGATCCCTCGACTGACAGCGAGATGCGTGCGCTGGCCGAAGCCGAACGCCCCGCGCTCCAAGAGCGGCGCATCGCGCTCGAGCAGGAGATCCGTCTCTCGCTATTGCCGAAGGACGCGATGGACGAGCGCAGCGTGGTGCTCGAAATCCGCGCCGGCACAGGCGGCGACGAAGCCTCGTTGTTCGCCGGCGATCTGTTCCGCATGTACGAGCGCTACGCGGCGAAACGCGGCTGGAAGGTCGAGGTCATCTCGACCAGCGAGGGAACGGTCGGCGGGTTCAAAGAGATCATCGCGGCAATCGAAGGCCGCGGCGCGTTCGCGCGGCTGAAGTTCGAATCCGGGGTACACCGCGTGCAGCGCGTGCCCGACACCGAGACGTCAGGGCCGAATTCACACCTCCGCCGCGACCGTTGCCGTGCTTCCCGAGGTCGAGGATGTCGACATCGACATCAAGGACACCGATCTGCAGGATCGAGACCATGCGCTCGCAGGGCGCCGGCGGCCAGCACGTCAACAAGACCGAATTCGGCGATCCGCATCACCCATCTGCCGACCGGCATCGTCGTCAGCATGCAGGACGACCGTTCGCAGCACCGCAATCGCGCCAAGGCGATGGGCGTGCTGCGCGCGCGCCTCTATGACGCCGAGAAGCAGCGGCGCGACGCCGAACGCTCGGCGGAGCGGCGCGGCCAGGTCGGCTCCGGCGACCGCTCGGAGCGCATCCGTACCTACAATTTTCCTCAAGGCCGCGTCACCGACCATCGCATCAATCTGACGCTCTACAAGCTGCCGCAGGTCTTGTCCGGCGAATCACTCGACGAATTGATCGATGCCCTCATCACCGAGCATCAGGCCTCGCAGCTTGCCGCCGAGGGTGTCGCGTGACGGCGGCGCAGAATTCGAGCGCCACTCACCATCGAAGCGGCGCGCCGCGATCTCGGTCGCCAGATTCAAGGCGGCTGGCATCGAGAGCCCCCAACTTGATGCGCGGGTTCTGGTCGGCGCGGCGCTCGGTCTCGAGCTGACGGGGTTGGTCACGCGATCAGCCACCAAATTGTCGCGCGATGATGCGGCGCGGCTTGCCGCCTTCGCAGATCGCCGCCTCGGCGGCGAGCCGATCGCGCGTATCGTCGGCGAGAGGGAATTTTGGGGCCTGCGCTTCAAGCTTTCGCCTGACACATTGGTGCCGCGGCCGGATACCGAAACCGTGGTTGCCGCGGCACTCGATTTTGCGCGAACGATGAGCCCGAATAAATCGCTGCGCATTGCCGATATCGGAACCGGCTCGGGCGCGATCCTGCTGGCGCTGCTGTCGGAAATCCCTCACGCAAGCGGGATCGGAACCGACATCGCGCCGGCTGCGTTGGTAACAGCGAGGCAGAACGCCGAGGCGCTCGGCGTCAGCGATCGCGCCGAATTCGTGCTGAGCGATTATTTTGCGACGGTATCAGGCAGGTTCGACATCATCGTCTCGAATCCGCCCTATGTTCGCAGCGCTGACATCGAATCGTTATCAAGGGAGGTTCGCAACCACGAGCCGCGGCGCGCGCTGGACGGTGGCGCCGACGGTCTTGAAGCTTACCGCGCGCTGTGCGCGCGGTCGTCCGGTCATCTGGAGCCCGGCGGAGCCCTTATTGTCGAGGTCGGGCATGATCAGGCCGACGATGTTGCCCGACTGATGGAGGCCTCAGATCTTAACGTTGTGAAACCATTTCGGTGCGACCTTGCGGGGATTCCACGTGTCGTCGAAGGCCATAAATAGGGCCGTGGGATGGACCAAAAAACGCGAAAAAACCACTTGGAATATCGCGCGGGAGAGACTAGGTTCCGGCCACACGATCGGTTCGGGGTTGCTGGCCTCGCAGAGGCTGCGGGCGGAAACCACAACTCTTAAAGGCACTGCTATTAAGGCACTGTCCGCCGATCAGCAGGTTCCTACGATGGCAGATCAGCAGGCGTGAAGGCAAAATAGCCCCGCTGCAAAGATCGCGAAGTGAACGAAAGCCTGGTATTGCGGCAAGAGATCGAAACCAAGTTCTAGCGCTGAGCGGCCTGATCCGGTCCCCATCGGGGGGTGGCGTGCGTGAGGCCGCGGGAGCTGCTGTGAGGGTTGGGCGATCTTCCGCGAAGAGGCGTGTATCGGGATCGAGAGAGCGTTGGTCGCGTTCAGGACCTGTGGCGTCTTGTGCCGTGATTTTGGAATCGTGTCGTCGTTAACGAATAGCGAATTCTTAGAGACTGGAACGCTGGCCACTGTTGGGCAGCAAATCAGGGGTTGGTGAGAAGCACGACAATGAGAAATGGTCAAAACAAGCAGCGCATGCGTAACCGTGGTGGTGGCGGCGGCGGAGGCGGTGGTCACAACCAGAATCGACGCGGTCAAAATCCACTGACCAGAGGTCTACGAATTGAACGGCCCCGAGATCGAAGATTTGCGGCACCGCCTCTCACATCGGCGAGAAATACCTGCAGCTCGCACGCGATGCGCAGGGCTCCGGCGATCCCGTCGCGGCCGAGAATTATTACCAGCACGCCGAGCACTATTTCCGCATTATCGCCGCGGCCCAGGAGCAGTTCCGGCAGAATCAGCCGCAACAGCAGCCGCCGCAGCAGCGCATCGACAACGACATGCGCGACGAGAATTCCGATGAAGCCGACGCCGAGTTCTCTGCGTTTGGCGGCGACCAGGGCGGTCAGTCCCGCGAACCGCAGCCGTACGCGACCCGCGAGCCGTACCAGATGCGCGAGCAGCAACAGCAGCCGCGCGAGCAGCAGAACTGGCGCGATAATCGCAGCAACCAGCAGCCTCAGCCGTCGACGGGCACTGATGATCGTGACATCGATCGCCTGCCGTCGTTCATCACCGGCGGTCAGCCGCAGCCGAACTTAGGCGGCAGCAACAACAGTTACGACAACGGCCCTAACGGCGATCGTGGTAACAGCGGTGATCGCGGTGATCGTGGCGACCGCTATCCGCACCGGCGGCGCCGGCGCCACCATGGCGGTCCGCGGCCCGACAACCAGATCTCGCAACCGGTGTCGAACGACGACTTCGGCTCCGGCGGCGGCGACTAATCCGACCGCCGCTTGAGCGGCGAGGCTGACGGCACCAGCACGGGATCAAGCGTCGGAATCAATCGACGCCGCTCGCGGCGTTCGAGCGCGGGCCGATAAACCTGCTTGGTCGCTTCGACGATGTGCACGCCCGCAAACGGCGACGAGATCGCGGCGCCAATGCGCTCCCACGCGATCGCCGAGCGCAGAAACCAGCCGGCCCGCACCGGCGGCATGTAAAGCGCCTCGGTCCAGCCGACCGGCGTGAACCAGGTCTCGCGCAACAGCTGGGTGACCTGAGATCGCGAATACGGCCGGCCAAATCCGAACGGCGTGTTGTCGGTTCTGACCCACAATCCGCGCCGGTTTGGAATCACCGCAATCAAGCGTCCGCTCGGCGCCAGCACCCGCCACACCTCGCGCAGGAGATCGCCGGGGTCATCAGACATCTCCAGCGCATGGACCAGAAGGATGCGGTCGACGGCGGCATCCGGCAACGGCAGCTCGCGTTCGTCGACGAGGGCTGCAAGCGTCGGCCGCCCCGTCGGCCATTTCAACACCCCCTGCACTGCCGGCATCAGCGCCAGGCACCGCTCGGCGTCCTCACGAAACAGTCCGAGATAGGGCGTCGGATAGCCGATGCCGAGCACGCGCTGACCCTGCGCCTCCGGCCAGCGCGCACGAATGCCGCGATTGATCAGGCGGCGTGCAACCACACCGAGGCGCTGCGAGTAGAAATTACGGAGGTCGATCACGTCGACGGACATGATGTGATCCTATCATGACTTCTTCGGATCATGCAGCAGCGCGACGCGCGACTGTCTTGCGGCATTCACGGCGTACCGCGTGACGTGGTAAACTGCGCGCTACCAACAACCGGGAAGCATCCGATGCCCAGTGAAATCCGCCTGTTCCCCTGCCTGTCCGACAATTTCGGCTGCCTGATCCATGATCCGAGCACCGGCGCCACCGCCTCGATCGACGCGCCGGAAGCGCGTCCGATTATCGCCGCGCTCGAGAAGGAAGGCTGGAAGTTGACTGACATCCTGGTGACGCATCATCACCACGACCATGTCGGCGGCGTCGCCGAGCTCAAGCAGGAATACAAGTGCCGCGTGGTCGCGCCGCACAACAGGAAGGCCGCGATCGCCAACGTGGATTTGCGCGTCAAGGACGGCGACGCCGTCAAGATCGGATCGCTGCAGGGCCGCGTGCTGGAGACGCCCGGCCATACGCTCGATCACATCTCCTACATGTTCGATGCGGAGCACGCGCTGTTTGCCGCCGACACCATCTTTTCGATCGGCTGCGGCCGCGTCATCGAGGGCAATCATGCGATGATGTGGAATTCGCTGCTGAAGCTGCGCGCATTGCCAGATGATACCAGGGTCTATTGCGGGCACGAATATACGCTCGCCAATATCAAGTTCGCGTTGACCATCGAGCCCGACAATTCCGCGCTGAAGGCGCGCGCCGAGCAAGCCACCGCCCAGCGCAAGGCAGGACAGGCGACGGTGCCGACGCTGATAGGCGAGGAGAAGCGCGCCAACGTGTTCCTGCGCGCCGACGTGCCGGCAGTCGCGGCGAGCGTCGGCATGCCGGGCAAGCCAGCGGCGGAGGTGTTCGGCGAAATCCGCGAGCGCAAGAATCGGTTCTCATGACAGAGACCTCGCGCTTGAGCGCCGCCGAGATCATCGCGCGGCTTGACCTCAAGCCCCATCCGGAGGGCGGCCATTTTCGCGAGACGTTTCGCGATCCCGCAAACGGGCGCGACGGCCGCGCGGCGTCGACGGCGATCTATTTCCTGCTGGCACGGGGCGAGCGTTCGCACTGGCATCGCATCGACGCCACCGAAGTCTGGCATTACTACGCCGGCAGCCCGCTCGCGCTGTCGATTGCCCATGAGGGAGCGACTGATACAATTCGTCTCGGCGCCGATCTTGCCGCCGGCGAACGCCCGCAAGCGGTGGTGCCGGCGCATGCCTGGCAGGCGGCGGAGAGTCTCGGCGACTGGACGCTGGTCGGCTGCACGGTTGCGCCCGGATTTGATTTCTCGACGTTCGAGCTCGCTGAGCCCGACTGGAGCCCGAGCGGCTAACCGGCTCGCTTGATCAGCATGTCCTTTGCGGCGATCAGTCCACCACCTGCAATCAGGACCGCTGCAACGACAAGGGTTGTCGCCATCTCGGCATACCCGGCAAGAATCAGGAACCCGGTCGACAGCAACGGCGTCGCGTAAGCCGCAGCGCCGATGACCCGGATATCGCCGCGCTTCATACCGATGTCCCACGTGTAGAACGCGGCGCCGACTGGACCGATACCAAGCGCGATGATCGCAAGCCACTGCGCTGATGTTTGCGGCCAGACCGTGTGCTCGAGCAAGCGATGGCAGATTGCTGCGAGCAGCGACGTTGCGGCGCAGAAGCCGGCGACCGCATCGGTCGGCACGGCGGCGAGCCGCCGCGACAGCACGGAATAGGCGCCCCAGATGAAGGCGGCGGCGAATGCGGCGCTGAGCCCCGGCGCGTAAGCGAACAGCGATCCGGACAGTCCGCGGCCCGCGAACAGGATGACGGTGCCGGCAAGGCCGAACAGTGCACCGACGACGTGATGCAATGCGAGGCGCTCACCGGGCAGCAGCGCCGAGAACAGCACGATCAAGCAGCGGCCAGAGATAATTGACGAGGCCTGCTTCGGCCGGCGGCGCGAAGCGCAGCGAAATGAAGTAGAGCGCGTGATAGCCGAACAGGCCGCCGACGCCGACGAGCCACGCCACGAGCGGCTGACGCAACGCACGCCAGCCGCCCGGCCTGACGATCCAGCTCAGTGCGCCGACGCAGGCGCCGATCGCGAAGGTGACCGCGGCCAGTTGAAACGGCGGCATCGTGCCGCTCGCGACGGTGAGCACCGCGAGCAGCGACCACATCAGGATCGCGGTCATGCCAATAAGCGTGGCGGAGCGCTGGGTCATGTCGGCTCCGCCGCGCAGAACGAACGACGCAAATGCGCGTCAGGTCAGATACTGACCGCCGTTCACGGTCATCGTCGAACCGGTGACGAAGCCGGCGTCATCGGAGGCGAGGAACACGACCGCGCGCGCGATCTCCTCGGGCTCGCCGAGGCGGCCGGTCGGGATCAGCGGCAGGATGCTCTTCTCCAGAACATCCTTCGGCACCGCCTGCACCATCTCGGTGTTGATGTAGCCGGGGCAAATCGCATTCACGGTGATGCCGGCGCGCGCGGTCTCCAGCGCCAAGGCCTTGGTGAAGCCGATGTCACCGGCCTTCGCCGCGGAATAGTTGACCTGGCCGAACTGGCCCTTCTGGCCGTTGATCGAGGAGATGTTGATGATGCGGCCGAATTTCCGCGAGCGCATGCCTTCGATGACGTGGCGCGACATGTTGAACAGCGAGCCGAGATTGGTCGTGATCACCGCGTTCCACTGCTCGAGTGACATGCGGTGGAACGGCGTATCGCGGGTGATACCGGCATTGTTGACGAGCACGTCGACCGGGCCGAGCTCGGCCTCGACTTTTTTGATGCCCTCGCCGCACGCCTCGAACGAGCCGACGTCCCATTTGTAAACCGGAATGCCGGTCTCGTCCTTGAACTTGGACGCCGCGGCATCGTTGCCGGCGTAGGACGCGGCGACCTTGTAGCCTGCTGCTTTCAAGGCCTTGCTGATGGCGGCGCCGATGCCGCGTGTTCCGCCGGTGACCAGTGCAACTCGTGCCATTGTGAACTCCTCCCGTCGGCTTTTCTTTTGAACTCACACAGTAGTTTTGCGGTTCGGTTCGTCCAGTCCGTATTAAGACCAACAATTCCGGTCGCCATTAAGACAAAAACAAAATGCCCGGCGCGAAGGCCGGGCATCTTGATCTTTCGCAACAGCGAAATGAGGATTAGCGAGCCTTGGCGCTCCAGCCTCTTAGCGCTCCAGACACATAGCAATACCCATGCCACCGCCGATACACAGCGTCGCGAGAGCTTTCTTGGAGTCGCGCTTCTGCATTTCGTGCAGCAGCGTCACAAGGACGCGGGCGCCGGATGCGCCGATCGGGTGACCGATTGCGATCGCGCCGCCGTTGACATTGACCCTCGACGTATCCCAGCCGAGGTCCTTGTTCACCGCGCAGGCCTGCGCGGCAAAGGCTTCGTTGGCCTCAATCAAGTCGAGGTCCGAGGTCTTCCAGCCGGCCTTCTGCAGAGCCGCGCGCGACGCCGGGATCGGGCCGGTGCCCATGATCTTCGGATCGACGCCGGCCTGCGCCCAGGAAGCAATGCGCGCCAACGGCTTCTTGCCTTCCTTGGCGGCCTGGCTTGCCAGCATCAGCACGACGGCGGCAGCGCCGTCATTGATGCCCGAGGCGTTCGCGGCGGTCACAGTACCGTCCTTCTCGAAGGCCGGACGGAGCTTGGAGATCAACTCGGACGTCACGCCCGCCTTCGGATACTCGTCGGTGTCGACGACGATGTCGCCCTTGCGGCCCTTGATGGTGAAGGATGTGATCTCGTCCTTGAAGCGGCCCGACTTCATCGCCGCTTCCGCCTTCTGCTGCGAGGACGCGGCAAAATCGTCCTGCTGCTGGCGGGTGATCTGCCACTGCTTGGCGACGTTCTCGGCGGTATTACCCATGTGGTAGCCGTTGAAGGCGTCCCACAGCCCGTCCTTGATCATGGTGTCGACCAGTTCGAGGCTGCCCATTTTCACGCCACCGCGCAGGTACTGGGCGTGCGGGGCCATGCTCATCGATTCCTGGCCGCCGGCGACGACAATCTGCGAGTCGCCGTTCTTCAGCGCCTGGTAGCCGAGTGCCACCGAACGCAGGCCCGAGCCGCATAGCTGGTTGACGATCCAGGCCGGGCTTTCGACCGGCACGCCGGCGCCGATCGAGGCGATGCGCGCGGGGTTCTGGCCCTGCGCCGCTGTGAGGATCTGGCCCATGATGACTTCGGACACGCGCTTCGAACTCGATGCCGGCGCGCTCCGAGAGCCGACTTGATGGCGTGGGCCCCAAGCTCGTGGGCGGGAGTATTGGCGAACGCGCCGTTGAAGGCGCCGACGGCGGTACGCGTGGCACTGACGATGACGACATCGTCTGACATTGGGGTATCTCCTAAGAGCTTGAGTGTGCTTACGGCGAGGGCCGGCCACTGGGCAGCTTTTAGGCCGGTCTATAAACCCATCCTGTGAAGCCAGCGATAGGGTGTCAATCGAATATAGGAGCCGGGCCTCGTTTTGTTAGGCCGACGAATGGATTACCGCACCGGCACACGAGTTAACCGTGCCGCACAAAACGGTAGCCGAACGCCAGCGAACGTGCTTACTTTGCTGGCAATTTTCCGCAGGCCGACCGATCGGCCCGACGGCGCGATCAGTCCCTCCTGCAGTTTTGCGAGTCTGCATGTCAAAATCCGACGAACCTGTCACCATCAAGAAGTACGCGAACCGGCGGCTCTATAACACCGGAACCTCGACCTATGTGACCCTGGAAGACCTCGCGTCGATGGTGAAGAGCGGCGAGGATTTTCTGGTCTACGACGCCAAGACTGGCGACGACATCACCCGCTCCGTGCTCGCGCAAATCATCTTCGAGCAGGAGAACAAGGCCGGCCAGAACCTGCTGCCGGCCACCTTTCTTCGACAACTGATCCGCTTCTACGGCGACAGCATGCAGATGCTGGTGCCGCGCTTCCTCGAGCAATCGATCGACACGCTGACGCGCGACCAGGAAAAGTTCCGCACCCAGATGACCAGCGCATTCGGCATGGGCGCATTCGCGCCGCTCGAAGAGCAGGTCCGCCGCAACATGGAATTGTTCGAGCGCACCTTCTCGATGTTCAAGCCGTTCACGTCGCCGCTGCGCAAGGACGAAGCCGGCGGCTCGAGCGAGCCGGCGAAGGAAAGCGGCGAGATCGACGACCTGCGCAAGCAGATGAAGGAAATGCAGGACAAGCTCGAGAGATGTCGAAGGACGGCGCGAAGGAGTGAGATCGGCGAGAGGCTGATTTCAGCAGGCCGCGCGAGCCTTCGACCGTCATCCTGAGGTGCCCGCACGCCAAGCCGACAGCGCTTGTCCAAAACTCCTGCCGCGCGGGCCTCGAAGGATGAACGGCCACCGCTTGGCCATCGCCCTTCGAGGGCCGCACGCCGATACTGAAGCGATCGAGTTAAATAACATCGGCGCGGCCACCTCAGGGTGACGGATCGGCTTCGGGCGTGAGCCGCTTGCTTGAAGAACAGCAAACATCATTCTCGCGGCATGCTACGCCCGAGGTTTGCTCGTGGTTTCGCGCTCTCTGAATTAAAGAGGGGCGCAGGGAAAGCCGGGGTGCCGGTCGCACCCGAGGTCTCGCAGGCAAAAACAGAAAAAACGCCTGCGAGCATACAGGTCACGACCGAAGCTCAACCCGGCTTTCCCTGCACGACGGACTTTACGGCTTATGCCGTCCTCTCCCCGGGCGACACGCTGTGCCACCGTCATCCGCGCGAATCTCTTGCGAGGCTCGCCGCCCGGTTGGGTCGACTTTGGCCTCCGCAGACTTGACACCAGCAGGTGGCGTCAGGACCCAACGGTTTTGCCGCACGCGTCCTGCGTCGTCGTCACCCGTCTTCGCCAAGAGGCTCCGCCGGGCCTGAACCTCGGTCCGGCGTAACTCCTTCAGCGGAGCCGGATACGCACCGGTGAAAGATGGCTCACGAGGTGCTTACCTCCTTTAGGGAGATGGCCTCGCCCTGCAATCTCTCCATGGCGCGCTCGACACAGTCAGCGTCCATCGTGGTCCAGCCCGCATTCGTGACGATCGCGATACGCCCCTTTGTGGGCCGGATTGATTCGGGATTTACACTAGAATAGATAATGCGTCAAGTGTAAGACCGATCAGGGAACCTGTCGTGGACAACCGACGAATGAGGTGGCCAGACCCCACTATTGGCAAGAGCAATCCGAATACGCAATAAGTCTTGGACAGCCGGGGGATTTGTTTTGGCGAGCAAGAGTGTCGCGAGGCGCAATTTCGAATTTCGGCGCAACCGTAAAGTCGAAGTTGGCGAATACCGGCTATTAGCGGTGCGCCAGAAGACCAACTGCGCGGGCCACTCGAAACGCTCATCAAGGAGCTGGCGGAGATGGGCGGTCTCGCCCACGGGACCGTCCACTTGGTCGGGGAGACGACGCTCAACGACATCAAAACACGTCCCGACTTTGCCGTGACAGTCAGCAAGGCGCTTGTCGGCTTCGTTGAGGTGAAGGCCCCCGGCAAGGGGGCCGATCCACGCAAGTTCAGCGATCTGCACGATAAGGATCAATGGGACAAGCTGAAGTCGCTGCCCAATCTGATCTACACGGACGGAAATTCATTCAGCCTTTGGCGCGACGGAAAACCCAAGGTTCGATCGTTCATCTGGACGGCGATGTCGAAACATCGGGCGCGAAGCTCGTCGCGCCGCCAACCCTCTGCCTTGATCGTAGATTTCCTCCAGTGGGAACCAATCGCGCCGAAAACAGCGAAGGGACTTGCCGAGGTTTGTGCACGCCTCTGTCGACTGTTGCGCGACGAAGTCATCGAACAGATGAAACTCGGCAATATCGGCCTGACGGCGCTCGCCCAAGACTGGCGCAAGCTTCTTTTCCCTCAAGCGGATGACGCGCAATTCGCCGACGGATACGCCCAGGCGGTGACGTTCGGGCTGCTGGTGTCGCGAGCGCGGGACATCTCGTTGGCAACCGGCATCGACCATGCTGCTCAGGAGCTTCGAAAATCCAATTCTCTCATCGCGACCGCGCTCCGGCTGCTGACCGATGAGGTGACGAACCAGGAATCGCTCAAGACGTCCCTCGGAACGCTGACGCGGGTATTGCAAGCCGTCAATTGGCACACAATCAGCAAAGACAAGCCGGAAGCCTGGCTCTACTTCTACGAAGATTTTCTGGAGGTGTACGACAATACGCTCCGCAAACGAACGGGATCCTACTACACGCCGCCGGAGGTAGTGTCGGCAATGGTCGACCTTGTCGACGAGGCGCTGCGTGGCCCACTGTTCGAACGCCCGACGGGCTTCGCCGCTGCCGATGTGGTCGTTGCTGATCCAGCCGTCGGCACAGGTACGTTCCTGCTTGGCGTGCTTCGCCGAATGCCCGGACGGTTACCGATGACCAAGGCCCCGGCGCGGTGCGGGGCGCAATTCAGGCCGCCGCAGAGCGGGTAATCGGCTTCGAGCTTCAGTTTGGCCCGTTCGCCGTGGCACAGCTTCGCATCATTGCGGAAATGCAGGCTCTCATGACGACCCGTACGGCGCACCACCGCAATTCCAGACCTCAGACTCTTCATCACCGACACGCTCGGCAATCCGTATGTCGAGGAGGAAACACTTGGGCAGGTCTACGAACCCGTCGCAAAATCGCGCCGCGACGCTAACACGATCAAGAAGACGCAACCGATCACGGTCGTGATCGGAAATCCGCCTTACAAGGAAAAGGCGGAGGGCCGCGGCGGCTGGATCGAGTCCGGCAGCGGCGGGAGTTCTCGTTGCACCTCTAGATCGATGGAAACCACCACCTGAGTGGCGCCTCGGGGCGCACCTGAAACACCTCGAGAATCTTTACATTTATTTCTGGAGGTGGGCGACTTGGAAGGTATTCGGAGCAGGTCACTATGCAGCGACGGGCCTCCCAGAACGAGATGAAGAAGGCATTATTTGCTTCATTACCGTCGCAGGACTGTTGAACGGTCCCGGGTTCGAGAAGATGCGAGACGATCTCCGGCGCACCTGCTCCGAAATCTGGGTCGTCGACTGTTCACCGGATGGGCATCAGCCCGAAGTCGCGACACGAATCTTCCAAGGCGTGCAGCAACCTGTGTGTATCGTGCTGGCCGCCAAGAAGCTCGGCAAGGACAGCGAGCAACCGGCGACCGTTCATTTTCATCGTCTACCGAAGGGCAAGCGTGAATTTAAATTTGAAGCGCTGAAAAAGCTCACGCTCAGCGACCCTGATTGGGTCAGCTGTCCCTCGGATTGGCGCGACCCGTTCCTGCCGGCTGCAACGGGCGCTTGGGCAATGTTTCCCGAGCTAACCGACTTGTTTGTTTACAATGGCTCGGGCGTAATGCCTGGTCGCACGTGGATCATTGCACCTGATGCTATATCGCTCAGCCATCGGTGGTCGCTGCTTGTCAAGGAAAAGGATCCTCTGCGGCAAGAATTGCTGTTTCATCCACACGAAGGGGGCGACAAGACCGTTTCAAAGGTCGCAAGGCTGGGTTTGCCAGGGCACGAGCACAGGACGGAGTCGGTCAAGAGCGACGACGGCTCTGTTGTCGCTCCAACACGCTATGCTTTTCGATCATTTGACAGGCAGTGGATCATTCCCGATTCGCGTCTGATCAATCGACCGAATCCGGCTCTTTGGAACGCGCACTCCTCCCGACAAATGTATCTAACAGCCTTGGAGCGAATGGCGCCTCGCTCCGGACCAGCGATAACATTTACGTCGCTAATCCCAGACCTTGATCACTACAATGGTCGGGGAGGACGGGTCTACCAGCTTTGGACCGATCGAGCCGCGACCCAGACAAACGTTAAACCTGCGCTTCTCACCTACTTGGCGAAAATCTACGGACAGCCAATCAAGGCCGAAGACATGATGGCCTACCTTGCTGCCGTCATGGCGCACTCCGCATTCACCAAGCACTTTGCCGACGACCTCGTGCAACCAGGTCTCCGTGTCCCAATCACTGCAAACGCAAAGCTATTCGCCGAAGCCGCAGCGCTCGGGAGCGAGATCATCTGGCTCCACTGCTACGGCGAGCGCTTCGTGGACCCGGCAGCGAACCGACCAAAGCAAGCGCCGCGGCTGCCCAAGGAGAACGCGCCGACTATACCGGCGGATGGCACCATTCCGTCCACGCCTGAACCGCTGCCCGACACAATGGATTACGACACAGCGACAAGGCGCCTGAAGATCGGCAAGGGTTATGTCGCAAACGTCACGCCGGAGATGTGGTCTTACGAAGTCTCCGGCAAGCAGGTGCTCTGGCACTGGTTCAGTTACCGGCGTCGCGATCGCAGCCGTCCCATCATCGGCGACCGCCGGCCACCATCGCCGCTAGATCGCGAGCAACCCGAGGGCTGGCTGCCGGAATACACGACAGATCTGCTCGACTTGCTCCACGTCCTTGGTCGCCTCATCGCCCTTGAAGCCACGCAAGCTGACCTGCTCGACCGAATTTGTGCAGGATTGTTGCAAACCGCCGAAGACCTCCGCGAGGCCGGCGCCCTCGCCATGCCGGAAACGACCGGTGCCAAGCAAAACGCCAAAAGCAAGACCTGAAATGCCGGCCGGTGAGCTTTGGGGATAATTCTGCGCGCTGCTCGCATCGATTGCTAGAATCGCTCATCTAGGCTGATTTGTTTCTTAAGCTTGCGAGTGCAGATGGCTTCCCCGCGTCAACACGACCTGTTCCACGAAGAAGAGCAGGCCGATCTGTTCGGCGAAGATGCGCCGACGGCAGAATACCGCCCCGACACCGACTCTGTGCGCGCCGAACTTCACAAAATCCTCGCGGAGGCGCGCGCGGCGAAGGCGTTGCCGTGGGAGCCAAAGACCGTTTCCTTTTACAAGACGGTCTTCCCGCAAATGACCAACTGGCTGCCCGATGAAGAAGGCGCGCAGCTGCGCTTCGAGTTCGAGACAGAACTGGCGCGACTGAAGGCGGCTTGAGACGCTCGCCCCCTCCACCGCGCTTCGCGCGGTCCCCCTCCCCTGCTCCGCTTCGTTACGCAAGGAAGGATGAGGCCAGCCCTCACGGATCGATCAGCACGCCCGGATTCATCAAGCCCTTCGGATCCAGCGCGCGCTTGGCGCCGCGCAGCGCCTGGGCGAACAGCTCGGGGCGCTGCTTGTCGTAGAACGGACGGTGGAAGCGTCCGACGGCGTGATGGTGCGTCGTGGTGCCGCCATGCGCCACAGTCGCCGCGGTGCATGTCGTCAGCACCTCCATCGTTTGCTCGAGCAGGTTGCGCTTGTCGCCGATGCCGCCGAACGTGAAGTAGAGGCAGGGACCATCCGGATACACGTGGGTGAAACGGCAGGTGACCGTGCCGTCGCGCCTGGTGACGCGCTTGAGAGCGTCGCGCGTGATTTGGGTGATCTTGCCGTGGAAGTCGCGAAAACGATCCCAGGTCATCGAGGTCTCGAAGGTCGCCCCCAACAGCCCGCGCGCAACCGCGTGCTCGGAATAATGCGGCGCGCGGATGAACTTGTTGCGCCAGGCACCTGCCGCGCCTGAACGGTGCGAGTTCTCGTCGTCGAGCGCCGAGGCATCCGGCGTGCCGCCGGCGTCACGGCAAATCTCCAGCGCCCGCGCCATCCAGGCATCGAGCGGGTGATCTGCCGATTCGAACGTCAGCATCAGCACGGCTTCTTCGTTCGACCAGGGAATGTCAGGCAATGCCTCGCGCGCTTCGAGCAGGCGGCAGTTTGCCGGAAACAGATAGGCTTGCGTGATGCCGCGCACGGCTTCTGCGCCCGCATAAAAGTTCGGAAAGCGCACGCTGGTCGCGATGCGGAACGTCGGCTTCTTGCGCAGCCGCACCCACGCTTCGGTGATGATGCCCAAAATACCTTCGGAACCGATGAACATGCGATCCGGACTTGGGCCGGCGCCGGAGCCTGGCAGCCGCCGCGTCTCCAGCGTGCCCGACGGCGTGACGACGCGCGTGTTCTCGACGAAATCGTCGATGTGGGTCCACAAGGTGGCGTAGTGGCCGCCAGAGCGTGTTGCGATCCAGCCGCCGAGCGTCGAACAGCGATAGGCCTGCATGTAGTGGCGCATGGTGAACGGCGTATCGCGCAAGTGATCTTCTATTGCCGGACCGTAGATGCCGCCCTGGATGCGCGCCGCCGAGCTCGTGGGATCGACCTCCAAAACCTTGTCCATCTCGCGCATCGAGATGGTGACGACTTTCTCGAACTCGGCCTGCGGTTCGATGCCCTTCACGACCGACGAGCCGCCGCCGTACGGAATGGCCTTGGCGCCGATCTGGTCGCACCAGGCGAGCACGCGGACGACGTCGTCTTCGTTTTGCGGGAACGCGACCGCATCAGGCGGATTGGGCACGGAGCGCATGAACATGCGGCAGGCGTCGAACCCGGCCTTGCCGTAGGAATGTTCGAGCCGCGTCAGGTGATCGGTGCGGACCGATCGCTTGCAGCGCTACGGGTACGCTGACGCGCGGCGCGCGCAGCGTGATCTCCTCAGGCTTCGGCGGCGGCGTGACATCGAAGCTCGACACGCCATAGTGTTCTGGCGATGCCTTGCTCCCAGTACTTGATCTCGTCGGCCGAAAGATCCTCGTCGGCATAGCCCCAAGCATAGAATTTCTTCTGCCGTCGCATGGCGTCCTCCGCTATTTTTCTTGTTGCGAATCCTGAGGCCCGCGCAGCGCAGTGGCCTCATCCTTCGAGACGCCCGACTTCGCTCTTCGAGCTACGCCGGGCTCCTCAGGATGAGGTTAGACGAAATTGCCGCAGCGCGCGCACGGCTTCGTCGCTCTCGCCACCTTCATTTCTTCATCATCATGCCATCGGCCTTCGGCGCCGGCGGGCCCTTGGACGAGGCGGCGAGCACGTCGAAGCTGACGGCGGCCTTGCCAGCCTTCTCGAACTCGAGATTGACGGCCTGCTTGGCGCCCCTCTTCAGCGCAGCCTTGGTGTTCAGCAGCGCCAGGTGATAGCCGCCCGGCGCCAGCGCCACCTTGTCGCCCGCCGAGATCGGCAACCCGCCGGCAACCGCCTTGTCGGTCAAGCCGCCGCTGGCCGTGTTGAGTTGCCGGACCTCGATCTTGTCGGCGACATCGGCCGATGCGCCGGTCAGCCGGTCGGCTGCCGCGCCCTTGTTTTCGATGGTCATATAGCAGTTGGCATCCGAGGCGATGGGCACCGCACGGCACCAGGCGAGCGAGATCACGAGATCGCCGGCCTTGGCATCGTCCGCCTGCGCGGTGCGCTCGGCAGCGCGCCGGCCAGCAGCATTGAACCGAACAGCAGCCCAGAAACCTTCATAGTGATCCCCCCACTTTTCTCGATTGCGGCTGCCTTGATTGCTTCCCCGCAATCGATCCGCATGATTTTGCCAAAAAATACGGCCGGCTGCCATCAAAGTTGCATGACAAGCGAGGAATTGCACTGGGGCCAGCGGACGCGGGTCCGCTGACTTGAAGGCAACTATTGCTTCTTCAGCGTATAGACAAAGTTGTTGAGGCCGACCTTGGCCGTGGCCGGATTGACGAAATGCCAGTCGATCTCGCAGCCGGTCTCGAGCGTCTGGAAGGTCTTTCCGCTGAAGCCCAAGGACTTAGCGAGCTTCTGCGGATCGGCCGACCTGTTGATGTCGCGCATCTCCTCGAACGCGCCCTGGAACAGCATGTCGGCGGAATAATCGGTGACCTTGTACGTTGCGCCCCTGCAGGCGAACGGTTGTGGGCCTGCGATCTCCTTCACTTTCAGCGTCACCATCTTGCCTATCAGGCCGTTCTTTTCCGACTGGCTGATCTTCGGCCTGACCCACGGCGCCTCCACCGCGGAGTCGATCTTCCAGTCGCCAAGATAGAATTGATCCGCCGCGCGCGACGGTGTGGCGGCGCTGAACGTTGCGATGGTCGTCAGGATGGCAAGCGCTGAGAGAGGGCGCGGGCGCGACATTGCAAGATTTCCCCAAGGTTTCTCCTTGGTGTCGTCGCGCGAAGAATGGGTTCGAAAGTGCCTAACCGACCGCCTTGGCCTCGGGCGTGGCCCATGGCCGCTCTTCGGAGGCGAGGCCGATGTAGCGGCCCTGGATGAAGTCGCAGCCCCACTCGCGCAACAGTGTCGCGGCCTCTTCGTCCTGCACCCATTCGGCGACCGTCTCGAGCTTGAGGCGGCGGGCGAGGTCGATCATGGTCTGCACGAAGGCGCGGTCGTCGGCGGAGCGCGTGACGTTCTGCACGAAAGCGCCGTCGATCTTGATCATGTCGACGCTGAGCTTGCGCAGGTTGCGGAACGAGGTGTAGCCGGCGCCGAAATCGTCGATCGCGATGCGGCAGCCATGGCTCTTCAGGCGCGAGACAAAGCCGCGGACGTCGTCGAGGTCCTGGATCGCCGCGGTCTCGGTGATCTCGACGATCAGCCGCTCGCCGAGCCCGGCATAGCCGTGCATCGCCGCGTCCATCGTCGCCCACCACTCAGGATCGGTCGTGGTATTCGCCGAGATGTTGAGGCTGAGCTTGACCTGCGACGACCTGATCAGCTCGTCCAGCACGAGCTCCAAAACGCGATGATCGACCAGGCGAATGAGGCCGAGCTTCTCGGCCACCGGCACAATATCGGGCGCGAGGATCGATGAACCCTCGACACGCATGCGCACCAGCGATTCGTAGAACGCCGGCTGCCGCGTCGTTGTCGCAACGACTGGCTCGAACGCCACGACCATGCGGCGGTCGTTCAGCGCGGTGACGATCTCGTCGGTGACGCGAATGTTGACGCGGCGCTGCGTCTCGCGCTCGACGCTCGGCTGCCAGGCGACAAACGAGCCGCGGCGGCGCGATTTGGCGGCGTCGAGCGCTTCCTGGGCGCGATTGATCGCGTCATCGGTGGTGCGGGCGTGGCGCGGCGCGCTGACCGCACCGATCGACGCGGTGATCGAGACCGGACCGGATGCGGTGATAACGACCTCTTCGCGCACTCCGAGCAGGAAACGTTCGGCGGCAGTGTTGAGATCGTCGGCCGAGCAATTCTTGACGATGATACCGAGCTTGTTGCCGGAGAAGCGGCCGAGCACGTCGCCGCCACGCAGCCGCACGCGCACGCGCTTGGCGACCTCCTGGATCACGGCGTCGGCGATGTCGAAGCCGAAGCTGTCGTTGAGGTGGGCAAAATGATCGATGCCGAGAATGATGAAAGCAAAGGAGAGGCGGAAGCGTGAGGCCTCCTCGAGCGCTGCGGCGAGCGCCGCGATCAATCGCGTACGATTGAGCTCGCCAGTCAGCGGATCCTGATGCGACAGCTTGAGCAGTTGCTCATCGCGGGCGTGGCGCTCGTTGATGACGCGCACGACGCCCTCGATCCGCACCGGCTTGCCGTCGGCGTCCACGATGACGCGGCCACTCTCTTCGATCCAGAGCAGTGGATCGGACGCCTTGGCGCGCAAACCGTATTCGACCTGATAGGACGCCTGCCCGGCCGCCTTGATGATGGTGTCGGCGCGGATGGTTTGCGTCGGCTCCATCAGCTTCGCGAGCGCCGCACCGCTCTGCAACGCCTCCGCCGGAAGGCCTTGCAGCAGGTTGGCAGCGGCCTCACCCCAGACGATCGCGTCGGTCGCGAGGTCCCACTCGAATGTCGCGAGCTCCAGCGGTGCCAGAAAGCGATCTGCGTGCAGGCGGTCAGTCGGGGTCACATCGGCCTCATTCTGGGACGCGGGTGCACGGCTGCATTCTGGCTGATTCCCGCCATGGCCGGGCGAAAACCTAGCAAGGGTTTCTGAACACTTCGGAAAACGCCTTTTCGCGCGATTTGGCCCCGAAACCACCCCCGCCGGCATAGCGCTTGCGATGTTCAATTCAGCATAACGATTTTGTCCCGAATTGAGACAGCGCCAAGAAACGGCACAAGAGGCAGCAAATGACGCCAGACGAGATCATCGAGGCAGAGTTCGAGGAAATTGGCCCCGAGGTACAGCCTGGGAGCCGCGCCCTGGTCGCGATCGCGCCGCCGGTGCAGCCGCACGCGAGCGGCCTGCCGTTCTCGTTCCGCGCCGACGCGTCGTTTGTCGCCCAGCTCATTGCCGCGGCCGCCAACGCGCCGCAGACCCGCGTGCTGCGGCGCGCAAGCCCGGAAGACGCACTGGCCAGCTATCGCGGGACGGTGACGCGGGAACAGACCACGGCTCCAACAGGCAAGACCACGTCGCGGATGGTGTGAAGCCGAATCCAATCAACACGGTCGTCTCCGCGCAAGCGGAGACCCATACGCCGCAGCAGAAATGAGACGACGGACGGAAGTCTTGCGGCCACTAGGGCAGATGCTGCGCGGACCAACAAGCACTGGGGTTATGGGTCCCCGCTTTCGCGGGGACGACGACTGAGGTCTGCGCTAACCCTTAGCCCCGCTGCTCTTCGCGGTGCTCGTCGGCAGGCTTTGGTGCGTCCGAGGACGCCGGCTCGTCGTGCGGCGTGGGCCGCGTCTCCAGCGGATGGTCGAGCTCGAGCACCGGATCCTGGCGGGCCTCTGCGGCGGCGCCTTGGCGGGCGCGGACGCAAGTGTCGGCTCCGCGCGTTGCGGCGCGACAGCGGCGCGGGCACGCGCGCCGACCATGCGGCGCAGTCGTACGTGAAGCGTAACTCCGCTGACGAAGTCGACGAACGCCAGCACCGTCAGCAGGAAAAACGTCGAGTTGCCGAACTGCGGCAGCATCACGAATTCAGCGGTCGCACCGCCGAACACCAGGAACGACAACAGATGATCGGTGAGATATTTGCCGTGCGGCCGCACGGTCTTGGCGGCTTCGAAGAACAATAGCAGCATGCCGAACGCGACGAGCGCGTCGGAGAATGTGATGGTCCAGCTCACGCCTGACGTCAGCGGCACCGTATAGATCGGCGCGCTGAGCGAAACGGTCGGCATCAGGAAGGCGATGATGTTGACGACCGCGAGCGGAATCAGCAGCAGCGGGAATCCGAACATCGACATGGGCAGCGACCTAGTGGATTTTCGTTTCCCGTAGGATGGGTAGAGCGAAGCGAAACCCATCAGGGGTCACGGCGGGCGTGCTGTGATGGGTTTCGCTTGCGCTCAACCCATCCTACAAGCCTCGCCGGCGCTAAAGAATCCGGTCAGGACTCTTTCTTCTTCAGGACCTGGCGGCCCTTGTACATGCCGGTCTTGAGGTCGAGGTGGTGCGGACGGCGCAGTTCGCCGGAATCCTTGTCCTCGACATAGGTCGGCTTTTTCAGCGCATCGGCGGAACGGCGCATGCCGCGACGCGACGGCGAGGTTTTTCGGCGGGGAACAGCCATGGCAAAATCATCCTTGAGAGCGGCACAACCGCTTTACGCTGCGCAACTTGAGATCAAAGGGGTGGATTGTCGCGGGCTTATAGAACAAGGATTTTCCGATGGCTAGGCCGGAAATCAGGGGTTTTTGGCCAGAAAAACTCACCGCGACACCCAGTGCAGGCAACCGGCCTGCACCTGGCGGGCCCGGATCACGTATTTGGCCGCGATCCGCCGAACCCCTGGTCCCGGCAGGCGCGCACTGCGGGCGATCGGATTGGGCAGGATCGCCGCCATCAGCGCTGCCTCGTGCGGGGACAGCGAGGTCGCCGAATGACCGAACGCAAATTGCGCCCCGGTCTCGGCGCCAAAGCGACCGTTCGGGCCCCATTCGGCGATGTTGAGGTAGATTTCAAGCACGCGCTGTTTTGGCAGCACGAAATCAATCCACAGCGCCAGCGGCGCCTCGAGTGCCTTGCGCACAAAGCTGCGGCCGGGCCAGAGAAACAGGTTTTTTGCGGTCTGCTGGGTGATGGTTGAGCCGCCGCGCGCGGCCTCCCCCGCCTCGGCATCATCGATCGCATCCTGCATCGCGTCCCAGTCGATGCCGTTGTGGCTGCAGAAGCGCGAATCCTCCGAGCCCATCACGGTGAGGGCTAAGAACGGCGAAATCGATTTCAGGTCCACCCAGTCGCGCGCGACCGTGCGGCCCGTGGCCCAGCGCGCCAGCATCAACGTCGAGGCCGGATGGCCCGTGCGGTACAACGGCACGAGCGCATAAGGCAGTGCCAGGATGATGAGGACGATCACAATGATCGCGCGGAGGAGCCGCCACATGGTGCTAACGGAAGCGTCCAGGCATCAGGTCACAGTTTTCGCCGGATCGGCAGGATCGATCAATATCGCAGTAACTGGGGCATCCGCCGCGGCTTAACCCGCGGAAAAGGCCGGCTTGGGGCGGAATTGACGTGGTTCCGCTCTTGGTCAATTGTCGCCCATCTTGAGACCTCTTGTTACAGGAACCCATGACGTCAATCACCCCGCAAGCGCTTGCGACCCGCCTCGACACCAACGCCGCCGCGACCGAAGCGCTGATGGCCAAACTCCTCGGCGATGCGCCGCTCGAGAATGAAATCCTGCGCCCAAAGCGCCTGCTCGACGCCATGCGCTATGGCAGCTTGAACGGCGGCAAAAGGCTGCGTCCGTTCCTTGTGGTCGAAAGCGCTGCGATCTTCGACGTGCCGCGCGAGGCCGCGCTGCTCGCCGGGGCTGCGCTCGAATGCATCCACTGCTATTCGCTGATCCATGACGACCTGCCATCGATGGACAATTCCGACTTGCGCCGCGGCCGGCCAACGGCGCACAAGGCATTCGACGACGCGACCGCGATCCTTGCCGGCGACGCGCTGCTCACCATCGCGTTCGACATCATCACCCGCGACGAGATCCATCGCGACGCCACCGTGCGGCTGAAGCTGACACGGGCCCTGGCGCGCGCCGCCGGCATCGGCGGCATGGCTGGCGGGCAGATGCTCGATCTCGCCGGCGAAGGCCGGTTCGGCGACAAGACGCCGCCGGACGTTGCAATGCTGCAGCAGATGAAGACCGGCGCGCTGCTTTGGTTCGGCTGCATCGCCGGTGCGCTGATGGGCCAATCGGCGGACGGCTACAAGGCGCTCGACGCCTATGGCCGCGCGCTCGGCGAAGCCTTTCAGATCGCCGACGATCTGCTCGACCTCGAAGGCGACGCGGCGACGCTCGGCAAGCCGGCGGGCCAGGACTCGGCGCTCGGCAAGACCACGTTCATCACGCTGCTCGGCGTCGACGGCGCGCGCAAGCGCATCGATACGCTGCTGGCGCAGGCGGACAGCGCGTTAAAGCCGTTCGGCGCAAAGGCCGATGTGCTGCGCGCCACCGCACGATTCGTCGCGGAGCGGAAGAATTAGGCTGCTCGTGGCGAAGCCCTACCTCCTCATCCTGAGGGGCTCGCTGAAGGCGAGCGTCTCGAAGGATGAGGCCACCGATCGGGCCTCATGGTTCGAGACGGCATTACGCCTCCTCGACCATGAGGAGCAGAGGTCTGCCGTGACACAATAAACCTGCGAACGCGCGCCATCAAGAGACTCCCGCGCATCCTCCGCTTCATGCGGGCGCGGCGGCGGCTGACGGGATCGATCCTGGTCGGCTTCGTCTCGTTTTTCCTGCTGCCGCAGGCATGGATGACGGTCACGCGGCTGCTGATCGCGTGGGACATCACGATCGCGCTGTTTCTGATCCTCGCCTACACAATGATGTGGCAGACCGACATGAGTCACGTCAAACGCAACGCGGTGGTGCAGGATGAAGGACGGTTCTCGATCCTGATCATCACGGCCGCGGCGGCGTTTGCAAGCCTTGCCGCGATCGTCGCGGAATTGTCCGGCGCGCACGGCAATCCGCCCGTGCTGATCTTTGTGACCGCGACTATCGCGCTGTCGTGGGTCGCGGTGCACACCATCTTCGCGCTGCATTACGCCCACGAATATTATCACCACGGCCTGGCCGGCGGCATGGTCTTCCCGAACGACGACAAGCCGGACTACTGGGATTTTGTTTATTTCTCCTTCGTGGTCGGCATGACGGCACAGGTGTCGGACGTCGCCGTCACCGACAAAGTGGTGCGGCGCACGGTGACCGCGCACGGCATCATCTCGTTCGGCTTCAACACCGCGCTGCTCGCGCTGATGATCAACATCGCGGCGAGCGCGCTATAGGCGTGCGCGGCGCCGGCGGTGCCAGCGGTGCCAGCGTCAGTGGATCTCCGCGGACTTTGCCATCGCCGCCTTGAGCTTCTCGATGGTAAATTCCTTCGAGCGCGCGATCTCGAGGATGACCGCTTCGCGGCGGCCGAGCAGCTCGGCAGCCTCCGGCAGCTTCGCCGCGACCTCGAACGGGATCACGATCGCGCCGTGTTGATCGGCATGAACGAGATCGCCCGAGCGCACGGTCATGCCGGCGACCGTAACAGGATCGCCAAAGCTCGTCGCATGCACATGCGCGTGCGAGGGACCGATCGAACCGGCCAGCGCCTGAAAGCCCGGCGCCCATTGCGGAATGTCGCGGATCGAGCCGTCGGTGACGACGCCGAGGCAGCCGAGCGCCTTGTGCACGGTGCTGTTGACCTCGCCCCAGAACGCCCCGGTGCCGACGTTGGCGCCGTCGAGATCCTGGATCACGCTGATGCGCGGGCCCGGGCCCGGTGCCGACATATTCGTAATAGGCCGCGCGATGCTCACGCGCCGCCGCAGCCCCAAGCGGTGACTGCGACGTCGAGCGCATGGTTGCGGTGCGGGCATAGCCGACGATCGGCGGCAAATCGGGGAACGGGCAAACCAGCGGCTTGACCGTGTAGCCGATCAGGCGCCGCTCCGGCGCCACCACCTCCATCGCGTTGCAGATCGTCGGCGTGTCGTATTTGGCGAGCGCCTCCAGCACGGAGGCCGGCAAGGGAGCAACGGACGGATGGGGCTGGGTCATTTCGGCGTGTCCTCTTGTTGGCGAGGCTGACAGGCGATCTGTTCGCGTCCGAGCTTGCCCGCCCGAAAAGCCTTCGGCAAGGCGACTTTGGTGCCGCGCCGCATATTGATGGTCCCGCGCATTTACGTTACGCGAATAGTGTCATTTGAAGCGCGCATGTCCTATTCGGAAAACCGGTCTCCACTTTTCCGGGACATGCGCCGACCCTCTAGAAAAACCAAACGGGGAAACGCGATGGCTGACAGGTTGGCGACCAACAAGAAGAAGGTGTTGCTCACGGAATCGTTTGCACCGCCCGGCATGGCGCTGTTGAAAGAGCGCAGCGACATCGAGGCCATCACGTTCCCGAACGCGATCAGCCAGAGCCGATTTCAACGCGCTGCTCAAGCAGCACGCGCCGGTGCACGCGGTTGCGCTCGGCGGCACGCGCTTCGGCGAGGACGAGCTGAACTCGTCCGGCGACATGCGGGTGGTGACCCGGATCGGGGTCGGCTTCGACGCGGTCGACATCCCCGCGCTGAACAAGCGCAAGGTCCCGCTGATGACGACCGGCATCGCCAACTCGCCGTCGGTCGCCGAGGCCGCGCTGTTCATGATGCTGGCGCTGGCAAAGCGCGCCGCCGAACTCGATTCGCTGGTGAAGGAGAACCGCTGGCGCCAGCGGCTCGGTGCGATCCCGAGCGACCTGCTCGGCAAGACCGTTGTCGTCGTCGGCTTCGGCCGGATCGGCTCGCGCACGGTGCGCCGTTGCCTCGCGATGGAAATGAACGTTTTGGTCTACGACCCGTTCAAGCCGGCGGCGGAGATTTCGGCTGCCGGCGCCGAACCGGTCGCCGACCTCGACGCGACGCTGCCGCGCGCCGACTTCGTCAGCATCCACTGCCCGAAGTCGCCGCAAACCATCAACTTGTTCGACGCGCGCCGGCTTGCGCTGATGAAGCCGACCGCGTTCCTGATCAACACGGCACGCGGCGGCATCGTCGACGAGAAAGCGCTGCATGCCGCACTGACGTCAGGCAAGCTTGCCGGCGCCGGCCTCGACGTGTTCGAGTTCGAGCCGCCGCAGGAAGACAATCCGCTGCTCAAGCTGAAGAACGTGATCACCGCGCCGCATGTCGCCGGCGTCACCCGCGAGGCGATGGATCGCATGGGCCTGCAGACGGCAAAGAACATTCTCAGCGCGTTCGACGGCGATCCGATCAAGGACAACGTCGTCAACAAGGAAGTGCTGGGCTAGTTTCTCCGGTCGTCCCCGCGAAAGCGGGGACCCATACGCCGCAGCGGAAAAGAGACGACGGATTGAAGTGATTTGAAACGCTCCTTGACTGAATCGGAGCAAGCCAACTAACGCAGGGGTTATGGGTCCCCGCCTTCGCGGGGACGACCAGATGCTGGATTGGCGCCGCGGTCCGCCAACAAAAGCACTATGTCCACGCCAAAGCTCAAGGATTTTCGCCGCATCGTCGTCAAGGTCGGCTCGTCGCTCCTGATCGACCAGGGCGCCGGTGCGGTGAAGAAGACGTGGCTCGAAGCGCTCGCCAACGACATTGCCGAACTGCATCGCGGCGGCCGCGACATTCTCATCGTGTCGTCCGGCGCGATCGCGCTCGGCCGCGCGACGCTGAAGCTGCCGCGCGGCGCGCTGAAACTCGAAGACAGCCAGGGCGCCGCCGCGGTCGGCCAGATCGCGCTGGCGCGCATCTGGTCCGAGGTTTTGGGCCAGCACAAGATCGGCACCGGGCAGATTCTGGTGACGCTGCAGGACACCGAGGAGCGTCGGCGCTATCTCAACGCGCGCTCGACGATCTCGCGGCTGTTGTCATGGCGTGTCATTCCCGTGATCAACGAGAATGACACGGTTGCGACCAACGAAATCCGCTACGGCGACAACGACCGGCTGGCCGCCCGCGTCGCCACCATGACCAGCGCCGATTTGCTGGTGCTCTTGTCCGACATCGACGGGCTTTACGACGCACCGCCCGGCAAGAACAAAAATGCCAAACACATTCCGATCGTCGCCGCGGTGACGCCCGAAATCGAGGCGATGGCCGGCGCCGCGGAAACCGAGCTGTCGCGCGGCGGCATGCAAACCAAGATCGAGGCGGCAAAGATCGCGACCACTGCCGGCACCCACATGGTGATCGCGTCGGGCAAGATCGAGCATCCGCTGAAGGCGATCGCCGACGGCGGGCGCTGCACCTGGTTTATGACCCCCGCCGACCCCGTGACCGCGCGAAAACGCTGGATCGCCGGCACGCTGGAGCCGCGCGGCACCATCACGATCGACGCCGGCGCGGTGCGCGCGCTGCGCTCCGGCAAGAGCCTGCTCGCCGCCGGCGTGATCAAGGTCGACGGGCAGTTTGCGCGCGGCGATGCCGTGGTGATCCGCGGGCCCGACACCCACGAGATCGGCCGCGGCCTGATCGCCTACGACGCCGACGATGCCGAGAAGATCAAGGGCCGCTCGATCTCCGACATCAAGAGCATTCTCGGCATTTCCGGGCGCTCAGAGATGGTTCATCGCGACGATCTCGTGATCGGCCACGCGGAGAGCTGATCGCAACTTGAGGAGAGCGACATGCCAGCCTCTCATCTCCAGAGCATGCGCGCCATGGCCTGCAACAATGCGTGGGCCAATCACCGCCTGCTGTCGGCGTGCGAAAAGCTTTCGCAGGCCGAGTTCGAAGCGAAGGGCACGAGTTTCTTTCCGTCGATCAAGGCGACGCTCAACCACATCCTGGTCATCGACCATTTCTATGTCGACGCGCTCGAGGGCGGCACGCTGGGGCCGGCGGCCTGGGCCAACGAGCAGCCCTGCGCTGATGTGGCCGAGCTGAAGCAGGCGCAGAGTGCGGTCGACAAACGGCTGATCGCCTTCTGCGATAGTTTGCGGGAGAAAGATCTCGACAAGATCATCCGCGTCCATCGCGGCACGCGGGTGCAGGAGGAGCGCTGCGACCGGCTGCTGCTGCACCTGTTCCAGCACGACATCCACCACCGCGGCCAGGCCCACGCGATGCTGAGCGGCACCAGCGTCAAGCCGCCGCAGCTCGACGAGTTCTTCTCGATTGCGGAAGCGCCGCTGCGCGCAGCCGAATTCGCCGAACTCGGCTGGACCGAGGCCAAGGTCTGGGGCGAGTAGCCTGGTCCGAGGTCGGCCAATGGCCGACCTGCCTTGTCGAATTTGCGGTGCCGAGGGCTCGCGCCTGCGGAATTTCGATGCTAAATCCTGCGGTTAGAGACCATGAGCATGACCGCACCGCTGAAAGCGATTGATGGCAGCGCCGACCTCGCCGCGCTGATGGGCGACCTCGCCAGGGCGGCGAGAGCCGCCGCGCGTACCCTTGCGCTCTCATCGACCAGGCAGAAGAACCGCGCGCTCGACGCCATGGCCCGCGCGATCCGCGCTGACTCGGCCGCGATCCTCGCCGCCAATGCGGAGGACGTCGCCGAGGCCAAGGCCGGCGGCGCCAACGCCGCGTTCCTCGATCGTCTTGCGCTGAACGAGAAGCGCGTCGAGGCGATGGCCGAGGGCCTCGAGATCGTCCGCGACATCGACGATCCGATCGGCGCGGTCACCGAGCGCTGGACGCGGCCGAACGGCATGACGATCGAGCGCGTGCGCGTGCCGCTCGGAGTGGTGGGCGTGATCTTCGAGAGCCGGCCCAACGTCACCGCCGACGCCGGGTCGCTGTGCCTGAAGGCCGGCAACGCCGTGATCCTGCGCGGCGGCTCGGAAAGTTTTCGCTCCTGTCGTGCGATCCATGCCGCGCTGGCGCAAGGCTTGCGCGAGGCCAACCTGCCCGAAGCCGCAATCACGCTGGTGCCGACACGCGACCGCGCCGCGGTCGGGCTGATGCTGTCTGGCCTTTCCGGCGATATCGACGTCATCGTGCCGCGCGGCGGCAAGAGCCTCGTCGCGCGGGTGCAAAGCGAGGCGCGCGTGCCGGTGTTCGCGCATCTCGAAGGACTTTGCCACGTCTATGTCGACGGCGCCGCCAACCCCGAGATGGCGAAGTCGATCGTGCTCAATGCCAAGATGCGGCGCACCGGAGTCTGCGGCGCAGCCGAGACGCTTCTGGTCGATCGCGCCGCGCAGCCGCAGCTGAAGCCGCTGGTGCAAACGCTGATCGACGCCGGCTGCGAGGTGCGCGGCGACGCCGCGACACAGGCCGTCGACAACAGAGTGAAGCGCGCGACCGACGAGGACTGGGACACCGAGTATCTCAACTCCATCATCGCGGTGAAGGTGGTCGACGGCCTCGACGGCGCGATCGCGCATATCGAGAAGCACGGCTCGCATCACACCGACACCATCGTCACCGAGGACGCAGATCACGCGAAGCGCTTTCTCGATGAAGTCAACTCCGCGATCGTGCTGCACAATGCGTCCACGCAATTCGCCGATGGCGGCGAGTTCGGTTTCGGCGCCGAGATCGGCATTGCCACCGGAAAGTTCCACGCCCGCGGTCCTGTTGGCGCCGAGCAACTGACCAGCTTCAAGTACCGCATCCACGGCACCGGCCAGACGCGCCCTTGACGTCCCCCAAGGTTCAACACGCGCCATCGCCGCTTTTCGCCGACCAGCTGCGCATCGGCCTGCTCGGCGGCTCGTTCAACCCGGCCCACGATGGCCACCGCGCCATCAGCCTGTTCGCGCTGAAGCGGCTCAAGCTCGATCGCGTCTGGTGGCTGGTCTCCCCCGGCAATCCGTTGAAGGACGTCAGCGGCCTGCCCGACCTCACTGCGCGCATAACTGCCGCGCAAAAAATCGCCTGTGATCCGCGCATCATCGTCACCGGCATCGAAGCCGAGTTCCGCACGCGCTACACCGTCGACACGATCGCAAAGCTGCGCCGCCGCTTTCCGCGCGCGCGTTTCGTCTGGCTGATGGGCGCCGACAATCTCAGCCAGTTCAGCCGCTGGCGCGATTGGCAGACCATTTCCGCGCTGTTGCCGATGGCGATCATCGATCGTCCGTCAGACAGCCTGCGTGCCGCCGCATCCACCGCCGCACAGCGCCTTGCGCGCTATCGGCTCGACGAGGCGGAGGCCGGGAATCTTGCCGATCGCGCGGCGCCGGCCTGGGTGTTCCTGCGCGGTTTGAAGTTGCCGTTGTCGTCGACGCAATTGCGCGACGGCGCGCGTCGCTAAACTGTCACAACGACAGCAGAAATTTTCATCCCGAGCCGACTTGCCGCAGACTGGAACATTGAAACTGTTAACCCCAAATGATTAGAATAGGTGCGGACACAGGATTCGGTGTCCGCGATACAGCGAAAGGAAAGGTCCCTGACCAAGTCTGTATTGTCCCGGGTCAGCGAAGTATCTGCACCCGTTGCCGTCTCCCCGCATCGGCCTGATGCCGACGAGACGCTGAGCACGATCCTCCACCGCCTCGACGACCTGAAGGCGGAAGAGACGATCACCATCGACCTTCGCGGCAAGTCCTCTCTCGCAGACTACATGATCGTGACCTCGGGCCGGGCCAACCGGCACGTCGGCGCCATCGCGGAGAATGTGGTGAAGGGCTTGAGCGAGTCCGGAATCAAAGGCGTCCATGTCGAGGGCATGCCCAACTGCGACTGGGTGTTGATCGATTCCGGCGACGTGATCGTCCACGTGTTCAGACCCGAGGTCCGCGCCTTCTACAATCTCGAGAAGATGTGGATGCCGGCACGGGCGTCGACTCGCGCAAGCTGATCGCGACGCGGCAGATCGGGCGGCGGCCATGCGCCTCATGGTGATTGCGGTCGGCCGCCTGAAGGACGGCCCTGAACGCCAGCTCGCCGAGCGCTACGCCAAACGCTGCGACGACCTCGGCCGCCGCATCGGTGTGCGCGGCCTCGAAATCCACGACATTCCCGAAAGCAAGGCAAGAGACGCCGCGTCCCGTATCGCCGCGGAAGCGGCTGCCATCGCCGCACTGGTTCCCGACAAGGCTGCCGTGGTGGCGCTCGACGAGCATGGCAAGGCACTTGATAGCGTTGCGTTTTCAGGCGAGCTCCGGCGCTGGCGCGATGCCGCGGTTCCCGCCCTCGTCTTCCTGATCGGGGGCGCCGACGGACTTTCGCCCGAATTGCGGCGCAAAGCCGCGCTGACGCTGGCGTTCGGGACCGCGACGTGGCCGCATCAACTGGTCCGTGTCATGCTGCTCGAACAATTGTACCGTGCAGCCACGATTTGTCCGGCCACCCCTATCACCGCGCTTGACGTTGGCGTCGCGGACCAAGCACCTCGCACGATGAACTCGCGACCCACTCGAAACGACACCACGGCACGATCCACGCTCGGCGTCGCCATGAGCGTCGCCGGCTTCATCGTCGTCGGCGCGACGCCGGGCTTTGCGCAATCGCAGCCTGCCGCACCGACGACGACGCAAGCGGCTGCCGATCCGTCGACGCAATCGAACGACGCCATCAAACAGCGCGAGCAGGAGCTCGACACGATGCGCGAGCAGCAGCAGCGTGCGGCGGAGGCGCAGGAGAAGCTCAAGGGCGAGATTGCCGCGATCGGTCAGGATCGCGCCAAGCTCAATCAGCAGCTGATCGACGTCGCCGGCCGCGTGCGTGGCATCGAGACCCAGATCGCCGACGCCGAAGGAGGCATCCGCGCGCTCGACGGACGGCAGGATCAGATCCGGCAATCGCTGGCGTCACGCCGCGCCGAGGTCACCGAGGTGCTCGCGGCCTTGCAGCGTGCGGGACGACGGACGCCGCCGGCACTGCTGGTGCGGCCCGAGGACGCGCTGCGTTCGCTGCGCACCGCGATGCTGCTTGGCGCCGTGGTGCCGGAGATGCGGGCGCGGGCGCAACATCTGGTCGACGAGCTTGGCGAACTCGTCAAGGTGCGCAAGCAGATCGCCGACGAGCGCGACCAGATGGCCGCGAGTTCGCGATAAGTTGACCACAGACCAGCAGAGGCTCGCAGCACTGGTCGAGGAGCGACAGCGGCAACAGAGCGCGCTGGAACAGGACGCCGACAATGAACGCCGGCGGGCGGAGGGACTGGCGAGGCAGGCCAATGACCTGAAGGACCTCATTGCCAAGATGGAACTTGACGTGAAATCGGCGGCCAGGGCGGCGATAACGGCGAATCTTCAGGGAACGCCGCCGGCCGCCAATGGAAAGCCTAATTTCAATGCTCTGAAGGACCCCGGTCGGCTCAGCCCCGCGATTGCATTCTCCTCGGCCAAAGGGCTGTTACCGTTACCGGTCAATGGCGTGAAGATTCGTGGGTTCGGCGGCTCCGATGGCGCCGGTGGCGTGGAAAGAGGCATTTCGATCGTCACCCGGGCCGGGGCGCAGGTCACAACCCCGTGTGATGGATGGGTTGTTTACGCTGGTCCGTTTCGAAGCTACGGACAACTCTTGATCCTGAATGCGGGCGGCGGGTATCATGTCTTGCTCGCCGGGATGGAGCGTATTTCGGTCAATATCGGTCAGTTTGTGCTGACAGGAGAACCGGTAGCGACGATGGGGACCACAGCCCAGGTCGCCTCAATACTGGCGTCCGCTCCAAGCCAGCCGGTTCTGTACATCGAGTTTCGTAAAGACGGGGACTCCTATCGATCCCGGCCCTTGGTGGGCCACAAGTGAAGGCGAAAAGGTTCGCGGATGATGCGCAAGACGACTCTGGTTCTTTTGAGTGCTGCAGCCGGCGCGGCATGCACGTTACTCGTCACGCAGCCGCGCGTGACGCTGATCGGCTCGAGCGCGCGCGCCGCCGCATCCGACACTTACCGTCAGCTCAACCTGTTCGGCGACGTGTTCGAGCGCGTCCGCAGCGACTACGTTGAGAAACCCGACGACAGCAAGCTCGTCGAAGTCGGCGATCTCGGGCATGCTCGCCGGCCTCGATCCGCATTCGAGCTACATGGACGCCAAGAGCTTCCGCGACATGACCGTGCAGACGCGCGGCGAGTTCGGCGGGCTCGGCATCGAGGTCACAATGGAAGACGGCCTCGTCAAGGTGATCTCGCCGATCGACGACACGCCGGCCTCGAAGGCCGGCATCCTCGCCAACGACCTTATCGTCAATCTCGACGACGAGTCGGTGCAGGGTCTCACCCTGAATCAGGCCGTCGAGAAGATGCGTGGGCCGGTCAACACCAAGATCAAGCTCAAGATCATCCGCAAAGGCCAGGACAAGCCGATCGACGTCACGCTGACGCGCGAGAACATTCATGTCCGCAGCGTGCGGGCGCGCACCGAAGGCGGCGACATCGGCTATATCCGCATCACCACCTTTAACGAGCAGACCACCGACGGCCTGAAGAAGGAAATCGCCAACCAGCAGAACGCGCTCGGCGACAAGCTCAAGGGCTACATCATCGACCTGCGCAACAACCCTGGCGGTTTGCTCGAAGAGGCAGTCACTGTCTCCGACGCCTTCCTCGAACGCGGCGAGATCGTGTCGACCCGCGGCCGCAATCCGGAAGAGACCCAGCGGCGCAGCGCCCATCCGGGCGACCTCACCAAGGGCAAGCCCGTGGTCGTCCTGATCAACGGCGGCTCGGCTTCGGCGTCGGAAATCGTCGCCGGCGCGCTTCAGGATCACGGCCGGGCCACGATGATCGGCACACGCTCGTTCGGCAAGGGCTCGGTGCAGACCATCATCCCACTTGGCCAGGGCAACGGCGCGCTGCGGCTGACCACAGCGCGCTACTACACGCCGTCGGGCAAGTCGATCCAGGCCAAGGGCATCGTGCCCGACTATGAGGTGCTGCAGGACGTGCCCGACGACATCAAGGCACGCACCGACACCCGCGGCGAGGCTTCGCTGCGTGGCCACCTCAAGGCCGAGGGCGACGAGCAGACCGGCTCGCAGTCCTACGTCCCGCCCGACGCCAAGGATGACAAGGCGCTCAAGGTCGCTGTTGACTTCCTGCACGGCATCAAACCGCCGGCGGCGACCGCCGCGGCCACCGCGCCGACCGACAAGGCCTCGATCCAGCCCGACAAGGACAAGGAAAAGGAAGCGAACTGAGGTTCGTGATTCGCCTGACAAAGGGGCGGCCGACGGGCCGCCCCTTTTGCTTTTGGGGTGTCTTTGGACTGGGGAACTGGCCAGCCCGAATCGCCGGCATGCTAGAATTTGCCGATTGATTCGCGGGCCCCACTGATTTGAACCAGACCACGACCGAAGACGCGACCGACGATCTCTCGACCCCGCTCGGGCAGCACGTGAAGCGCAAGCCCGCGTGGCTGCGCTATCGCTTGCCGCTCACCCTGCCGCAGGCGCTCGCCATCCTGCTCGGCCTCGTGCTGCTCACCTTCGTCGGCTACGCCGTGTTCAACGACGACCCGCTCGGCGGCGAGCCGATGGCAAAGATCGTGCTGAAGCCCGACGCCGCCAAAACCGCCGACAACGAGAAAATGGCGCCGGTGGCAATGGCACCCGCTATGGCACCAAAGCCGCCGACCGCAGTCGAACAGAAGACGGTGACGATCATCGACGGCTCGAGCGGCGCCCGGCGCGACGTCACCGTGCCGAGCAGTGACGCCGACGCACCGGCGCCTGCCTCGGCATCCTCAGCGCCGCCGGTGATGGCCAACATCAATCAACAGCTGCTGGAATCGACGCGTTACGGCATGGTCCCTGTTATTGCCGGCAACTTGAGACCATCGCAGGCCTATGCCGCCGGCAATGACGCGCTACGCGCCAAGGCGGCGACCATGCCGGCAATCGCCATCGTCGTTTCCGGGCTCGGCATCGGCGCGGCCAAGACCACCGATGCAATCATGAAGCTGCCGCCCGCAGTGACACTGGCGTTCACGCCCTACGGCTCCGATCCTGGAAAACTGGTCGAACGCGCGCGCAGTCTCGGGCACGAAATTCTGCTGCAAATTCCGCTCGAACCGTTCGATTATCCCGACAATGATCCGGGGCCGCAGACGCTGTTGACCACGCTGACGCCGGAGCAGAACCAGGACCGGCTGCTGTGGCTGCTCAGCCGCTTCCAGGGCTATGTCGGCTTGAGCAATTTCATGGGCGCGCGTTTCATGCCCAATGAAGCCTCGATGCAGCCGCTGATGCGCGAGGCCGCCAAACGTGGCCTCACCTATTTCGACGACGGTACCGCGGCGCGCAGCCTCGCCGGCCAGCTGGCGCTGGCCCAGGCCGTGCCGTTTGCCAGGGCAGACGCAACCATCGACGTGGTGCCGAACGCCGGCGAGATCGACCGCGCGCTGGCGCAGCTCGAGGCGACCGCGCGCCAGCGCGGCTATGCCGTTGGCGTAGCATCCGCGCTGCCGCTGTCGATCGAGCGCCTGAACGCCTGGGCTAGGGCCGCGGAAGGCCGCGGCATCCTGCTGGTTCCGTTGACAACCGCGATGACCAAATCAAAATCAAGCTGATGCGGAATCAAACCTGCGCAACGAGCTGAGAAATAGAATGGCGCAATACGACGACCTGCCCTATCGGGCGTGCGTCGGGATTACCTTGATCAACCGCGACGGCCTGGTATTCATCGGCAGGCGCGCCAACGGACCCGAGCACATCGATGCGTTCCATGTCTGGCAGATGCCGCAGGGTGGCGTCGACCCCGGCGAAGACACCTGGACCGCCGCCCGGCGTGAGCTCAGGGAAGAGACCAATGTCCGCTCGATCGAAAAGCTCGCCGAGATCGGCGACTGGCTGACCTACGACATTCCGCGCACCATCGCCGGCCGTGCCTGGAAGGGCCGCTATCGCGGCCAGAAGCAGAAATGGTACGCGATGCGCTTCACCGGCAAGGACGACGAGATCAACGTCGCAAGTCCGGCCGGCCACAAGCAGGAGTTCATCGCCTGGCGCTGGGAGCCGATGAAGAATTTGCCCGAGCTGATCGTGCCGTTCAAACGCCCGGTCTATGAACGCGTGGTCGAGGAATTTTCGCGAACTCGTCTAAGGCACGATGAGATTTGATTAAATCATCATCGTGCTTTAGAATTCTCGATTGAGCATGAGCTTTTCGGAAAACCGCTTCGCACTTTTCCGGATCATGCATCAGCCGTCCTGACCCATCAAAGCTTCAGGCCGCGCCGTGCGCGTGCGTCAGTTTGTCAATGTGCTTGATGTGCTCGACAGCGGCGCGTGCTCCGGTCGTCTTCGTCATCAGATCGAGCGTGTCGTCATCGTCGTCGTCAACCGGCGCCAGCGCCTGGTCCATGTAGCGATGGCGGTCGGGATCACGCGCGGCCTTGACCGCGTCCAAGCTCAGCCGTGCCAGTGCGGACAGGATCGCCACGGTCTTGCGCGCGCTGTCCCAGGCAAAGCGAGGCCAAAAGATGATGGCCGACTCGACCGGCAGCCCCGGCCGGCGCTCCGACGGATGCCGCAGCCGCAGCACGCCGCTCTGGATCGGGTGCAGGCCTTCGAGCCCGACGGTCAACGAGAAATTCAGGAGCATCTTGACCATGCTGGCCATCGGGCCATTGGTCGCGGCCGTCCGCCGCAACAGGGTCCGCATGTGCGCCTTGGAATAGTAGAGACCCCACGCCTCCTGATAGATCGCGGCCCACTCCTTGCGCGTCATGTTCGGATGGTCGGTGCAGACGCTCTCAAGATCGTACTTGTTGAGATCGGGATCCATGTCGACGCCCTTGCGCCACAGCGTCTGGTGATCCTCCGAACCCGGCAACGGCGTCAGACAAAAGAACTCCATGATGTCGAGCGGCAATTCGCGCTGGATGATTTCAATGTCCCGGCGGATCGAGGCCGGCGTGTCGGCGGGGAAGCCCAGGATATAACCGGCGAGCGTGAGAATGCCCTGTGCCTTCCACGCCAGCAGCATCTTGCGGTATTCGGTGATCTTGTTCTGGCGCTTCTTGGCGGTGACCAGGTTGTCCGGGTTGATGTTCTCAAGCCCGATGAACACGCGCGTGACACCGGCGCGCTTCGACTTCTCGATGAAATTCGGCAGCTTGTGACACAGCGTGTCGACCTGGATCATCAGGCCGAGCGGGATACGGTCGACCTCACGCAGCTTGATCAGCCGGTCGAGGATGACCTCCCAATCCTTGTTGCGGGCAAAATTGTCGTCGGTGATGAAATATTTGCAGACGCCCTGGGCCCAGTTGGCGCGCACCAGCGCTTCAATGTCGTTCGGCGAGCGATAGCGCGATTTGCGGCCCTGGACGTTGATGATCGTGCAGAACGAGCACTGGTACGGACAACCTCGCCCTGCATCGAAGCTGGAGCTTAAGCCCAGCGTGCGGCGGATGTTGGCGATGGGAAGGAACGGCACCGGCGTGCCCTCGATGCCGGGCAGGTCTTTCATGAAGTTATAGAGCGGCTGCAGCCGGCCTGCGACCGCGTCGCGCAACAGAGTATCGAGCCGCCCTTCCACTTCGCCGGCGAACATCGAGACGCCGATCTCGCGGCAGGCGTCGAGATCGACTGCCTTGCCGTCGAGCATCGACAGGCAACCCGAGACATGAAAGCCGCCGATCGCGACGGGAATGCCGGCGGCGCGCAGCGGGCGCGCCAGGTCGAGCGCCCGCGGATACTGATTGGACTGCACACCGACGAGTGCCACCAGACCGAAGTTGTCGTGGCGGCGAAAGCGCTGCACCAGCTCATCGATGTCGATACGACGGCTGAACTCGTCGAGCGCCTCGACTTCGATATCGACGTCGGGTCCAAGCACCTTGCGCTCGATGCAATCGAGCGCGACACCATAGACCGCAGCAAGCGAATTCGAAGGAATGATCGCCCGCCACCAGCGGATCACGTAGCCATCGTCGCCATAGTGCGACGGCTTCAGCAAGACGAGCTGGAATCGGCGATTTGCTGAAGATTTCGACGGCGACAAAACAGCACCCCTGCGCATGGCGTTGACCGACATTAGCGGCTTTTTTCAGCCGGAACAGGCCTTGCGCCTGCCCATGTCGTCTCAGTGTAGCGGCCGGGACACACCATTGACCCGCCGCCACAGCTGTGTCATCCGCCGCAAAAAGCCCGGATCCCGTCATGACCGTCGATAAGCCTTACCGCGCCAATGTCGGCATCGCGTTGTTCAACGCGCAAGGATACGTGCTGATCGGCCGCCGCTTTCGCGACGATGGGCCTGAAATCATCCTGCCTGGCCTCGAATGGCAGATGCCGCAAGGCGGCATCGACAGCGACGAAGATCCACGGGCTGCGATGATGCGCGAGTTGTGGGAAGAGACCGGCGTTCGCAACACAAGCTACCTCGCCGAGACCGACTGGCTCAGTTACGAGTTTCCAGATTACCTGGGGCCTGAGCACCGCCTCGCCAAATTCCGCGGCCAACGCCAGAAATGGTTCGCCGTGCGCTTCACCGGCGATGACGGCGAAGTCGATCCGTTGTCGGAACGCAACGGCCAGCCGCCGGAATTCGACGCGTGGCGCTGGGAGCGCCTCGACCGCGTCGCCGATCTCGTGGTGCCGTTCCGTCGCGAGGTCTATCGGGCGGTGGCGACAGCATTCGCGCGGTTTGCGCTGACCGGCTAACCGGCGCTGCCGTCAGCTTGCAGTGGCGGCGTCGATCGCTTCACCGAGGCGCTCGACGATGGCGTCGACATTCGCCTCGGTCAGGATAAAGGGCGGCGCCAGCAGCACGTGATCGCCGCGGACGCCGTCGGCCGAGCCGCCCATCGGATAGACCATTAGCCCACGCTTCATGGCCTCTTTCTTGACCAGCGCATTGAGCTTGCGCGCGGGATCGAACGGCGCCTTGGTGCCGCGGTCGGCGACCAGTTCGACGCCCTGGAACAGCCCGCGGCCGCGCACATCGCCGACGAAGGGATGATTGCCGAACCGCTCCTGCAGGCGACGCGCCAGCAGCGCGCCCTGCCGGCGGACATTGGCCGAGAGGTTGTCACGGCGGATCACCTGCTGGACCGCGAGCGCCGCGGCGCAGGCGAGCGGATGGCCCATATACGTGTGGCTGTGCTGGAACGCGCCCGAACCTTGGGCAATCGTCTCGAAGATTTTCTTCTGCATGAGCATCGCGCCGATCGGCATGTAGCCACCGCCGAGGCCCTTGGCGATCACCATGATGTCCGGGCTGATGCCTTCCTGCTCGCAGGCGTGCAGCGTGCCGGTACGGCCCATGCCGCACATCACTTCGTCGAGGATCAACAGGATGCCGTGGCGGTCGCAGATCTCACGCACCCGCTTGAAATAGTTTGGCACGGCTGGAGCTGCGCCGAGGGTCGCGCCAACCACGGTCTCGGCAATGAAGGCAATGACGTTCTCGCCGCCGAGCTCATTGATCTTGTCCTCAAGCTCGCGCGCGAGCCGCTCGCCATAGGCTTCCGGCGTCTCGCCGGCGCGGCGCTCGCGATACTCATAGACCGGCGCGACATGATGGGTCTCGATCAGGAGCGGCGCGAATTTTTCGCGCTGCTGCGCGCGGCCGCCGATCGCGAGCGCGCCGAGCGTGATGCCGTGATAGCTCTGCCGCCGCGCGATCAGGTATTTTCGTTTGGTGTCGCCGCGCTCGACAAAATACTGTCGCGCCAGCTTGAGCGCCGCCTCGACCGCCTCCGAGCCGCCGCTGACATAGAACACGTGATTGAGGCCGGCAGGTGCGTGCGCGACAAGGTCATCGGCGAGCTGCTCGGCCACTTCCGAGGTGAAGAAGCTGGTGTGCGCGAAAGCGAGCTTGTCGAGCTGCGCGTGCATCGCGGCGCGCACCTCGGCGTTGGAATGGCCGAGACAGGACACCGCGGCGCCGGACGACGCATCGATATATTCCTTGCCGGACGCATCGCGAATGAAAACGCCCTCGCCAGAGACGGCGACGGGGTAGTCGTGGCCGATCGAGCGATGCAGCAGCGTGAGTCATGGCAGGCCCTCATTCGGCGAGCGATGCAGCCAGCGCCGTGAGCACCGCCGACTGCCGTTGGTCCAGCGCGACGCTCGCAAATGAGAGGATTAGCTGCGGCGGGATCTCGCGAGCTTGATCGATTCCGCCGTTAGTGCAGTGCCGAGCCTTCGAGGTGTTGCTGGATCGCCTTGAAATGATCGAGGCGGGCGATTTCGCGATCGAGCCCATCGTCTTCCACCGCGCGCGCGATGTCGGCTTGCATCTGCTCGATGGCCTGGGCAAAGGCGCCGCGATCGAGCTCCTCGACCGAGGTTGCGACATCGGCGAGTACCGTGAGGCCAGCCGCAGATACTTCCGCAAGGCCGCCGAGCACGACGAACTGCTCTTTCTTGTCGCCTGTGGTGACGAACATGACCCCCGGCCGCACCGTGGCGATCACCGGCGCGTGGCCGGCGAGAACACCGAAGTCGCCTTCAACGCCGGGTACGTCGACCTGGTCGACTTCGCCGGAGAACGCGATCTTCTCCGGCGATACGAGCTCGAAATGGAACGTGGCCATGTTGCTTAGCGAATGGCGAGTGGCGAATGGCGAGTAGCAAGCTCGCCTTGTACCAATCTTCTATTCGCTACTCCCTATTCGCTATGTCGCCAATCCTAGTTCGCTACTTACGCGCCCTCGGCGAGCTTCTTGCCCTTCGCGGCCGCGTCTTCGATCGTGCCGACATTGTAGAACGCCTGCTCGGGCAGGTGATCGTACTCGCCGTCCACGATCGCCTTGAACGAGCGGATCGTGTCTTCGAGGTTGACGAAGACGCCGGGCAGGTTGGTGAAGGCTTCGGCGACGTGCAGCGGTTGCGCCAGGAAGCGCTGGATCTTGCGGGCGCGAGCCACGATCAGCTTGTCGTCTTCCGACAGCTCATCCATGCCAAGGATGGCGATGATGTCCTTGAGCGCCTTGTACTGCTGCAGCACGGCCTGGACGCGGCGGGCGACGGTGTAGTGCTCCACGCCGATCACGTTCGGATCCATGATGCGCGAGGTCGAGTCGAGCGGGTCGACCGCCGGGAAGATCGCGAGCGCGGCGATATCGCGCGACAGCACGGTGGTGGCATCCAGGTGGGCCATCGAGGTAGCGGGCGCCGGGTCGGTCATATCGTCGGCCGGCACGTAAATCGCCTGCACCGAGGTGATCGAGCCCTTGTCGGTCGAGGTGATGCGCTCCTGCAGGTTGCCCATCTCGGTCGCAAGCGTCGGCTGATAGCCCACCGCGCTCGGGATACGGCCGAGCAGCGCCGACACTTCCGAGCCGGCCTGCGTAAAACGGAAGATGTTATCGATGAAGAGCAGCACGTCCTTGCCTTCGACGTCGCGGAAGTATTCGGCCTGCGCGAGGCCGGTCAATGCGACGCGGGCGCGGGCGCCCGGCGGCTCGTTCATCTGACCGTACACCAGCGTGCACTTCGATCCCGCCGTCGAACCGTTGTTCTTCTTCGGATCGACGTTGACGTGGGACTCGATCATTTCGTGATAGAGGTCGTTGCCCTCGCGGGTACGCTCGCCGACACCGGCGAGCACAGAGTAGCCGCCATACGCCTTGGCGATGTTGTTGATCAGCTCCTGCATGGTCACGGTCTTGCCGACACCGGCGCCGCCGAACAGGCCGATCTTGCCGCCCTTGGTATAGGGGCACAGCAGATCGATGACCTTAATGCCGGTGACGAGCACTTCGGCCGTGCCCGCCTGCTCCGCGAAGGACGGCGCCTCGCGATGGATCGACGAAGAATGCTCGCTGGAGATCGGGCCGGCCTCATCGACCGGCTCGCCGATCACGTTCATGATGCGTCCGAGCGTCGCCGGTCCAACCGGGACGCGAATCGGTCCGCCAGTGTCGACTACCTCGGCGCCGCGCACCAAACCCTCAGTTGCATCCATCGCGATAGCGCGCACGGAATTCTCTCCCAGATGCTGCGCAACCTCGAACACGAGACGGATTTCCTTGCCCGTCTTGGGATCGATATTGGTGGTTTCCAGGGCGTTGAGGATCGCCGGGAGGTCGCCCTCGAACTCGACGTCGACAACCGCGCCGATCACCTGGGTGAGGCGGCCCTTGGCGTTCTGTGTGCTTGTTGCTGCGGACATGGCTGGTTTCTTCCTCGGCTGATCAAACGGCGGCCGCACCGGAGATGATCTCGATCAGCTCCTTGGTGATCTGCGCCTGACGGGTACGGTTCATTTGAATGGTAAGAGCGTTGATGAGGTCGCCGGCATTGCGCGTCGCATTGTCCATCGCGGTCATCTGCGCGGCGTAGAAGCCCGCCTGATTTTCCAGCAACGCGGAGAGAATCTGCACGCTGACGTTCTGCGGCAGCAGCGTCTCGAGAATTGTCGTTTCATCCGGCTCGTAATCGTAGAACGCGACGCTCCTGGAGTCGCTCTTTTCGACCGTGGCGGGAATGAGCTGGCGTATCGTCGGCGTTTGCGTAACGACCGACTTGAAGCGGCTCGACACCAGCCACACGACGTCGGCCTCGCCGGTCACGAACATATCGATGATCTTCTCGGCGATCGGGCGCACCTGCGCCATTGTCGCCGATTTCACGCCGAGCTCGAAATTCTGCACGAGGCGCGGCGCATGCTGTCGACGCAGCTGATCGCGGCCCTTGCGGCCGATGGTGATGATCTTCACCTCTTTGCCCTGGTCGACCAAACTGGTGATCCGTTCGCGCGCCGCGCGGACGATGCCCGAATTGAAGCCGCCCGCGAGGCCACGATCGGAGGTCGCGACGACGACCAGATGCTTCTGATCCTTGCCATTGCCGGCCAGCAGCGGCGGCGCCTCACCGCCCGACATTCCGGCGGCGATGTTGGCGATCACCTCCGCCATCTTCGTCGCATAGGGTCGCGCACTCTCGGCGGTCGTTTGCGCACGGCGCAGCTTGGCTGCGGCGACCATCTGCATCGCTTTCGTGATCTTCTGGGTGGATTTCACCGCAGCGATCCGAACGCGCATATCCTTGACGGATGCCATGACCTTCTAACTCCGCCGTTCGCGTTATGCCGCGAAGGTCCTGCCGAACTCGTCGAGCGCTTGCTTCAGCGATTTCTCGAGCTCCGCCGTCAGCTCTTTCTTGGTACGGATGCCGTCGAGAATCTCCGGATGGCTGCCCTTCAGCTTGGAGAGTAGTGCCGTCTGATAATCGCCGATCTTGCTGGTCGGGATCGTATCCAGATAGCCGCGGGTGCCGGCGTAAATGACCGCGACCTGCTCTTCGACCTGGAACGGCTTGTACTGCGGCTGCTTCAGGAGCTCGGTGAGCCGCTCGCCGCGCGCCAGCATCTTTTGCGTGGCGGCGTCGAGGTCGGAGCCGAACTTCGAGAACGCCGCCATTTCGCGGTATTGCGCGAGTTCGGCCTTGATCGGGCCTGACGCAGTCTTCATCGCCTTGATCTGGGCCGACGAGCCAACGCGGCTGACCGAAATGCCGACGTTCACCGCCGGACGAATGCCCTGATAGAACAGGTCGGTCTCGAGGAAGATCTGGCCGTCGGTAATCGAAATGACGTTGGTCGGAATGTAGGCCGACACGTCGTTGGCCTGGGTTTCAATGATCGGCAGCGCGGTCAGCGAGCCGGAGCCGTTGTCTTCGTTGAGCTTGGCCGCGCGCTCGAGCAAGCGGCTGTGCAGGTAGAACACGTCGCCCGGATACGCCTCGCGGCCCGGCGGGCGGCGCAGCAGCAGCGACATCTGGCGATAGGCGACAGCCTGCTTGGACAGATCGTCGTAGATGATCAGTGCGTGCATGCCATTGTCGCGGAACCATTCGCCCATCGTGCAACCGGCAAACGGCGCCAGGTATTGCAATGGTGCCGGCTCTGAGGCGGTCGCCGCGACCACGATGGTATAATCCATCGCGCCGGCTTCCTCGAGCGTGCGCACGAGCTGCGCGACGGTCGAACGCTTCTGGCCGATCGCGACGTAGATGCAGTAGAGCTTCGCCTTCTCGTCGGTGCCGGCGTTGACGGCTTTCTGGTTGATGATGGTGTCGACGGCGACGGCGGTCTTGCCGGTCTGCCGGTCGCCGATGATCAGCTCGCGCTGGCCGCGGCCGATCGGGATCAGCGAGTCGATCGCCTTCAGGCCGGTCTGCACCGGCTCGTGCACTGACTTGCGCGGGATGATGCCGGGCGCCTTCACGTCGACGCGGCGGCGCTCGGCAACGTTGGTGATCGCGCCCTTGCCATCGATTGGATTTCCGAGCGGATCGACCACGCGGCCGAGCAGGCCCTTGCCGACCGGAACGTCGACGATCGCGCTGGTGCGTTTGACGGTGTCGCCTTCCTTGATCGTGGCGTCGGAGCCGAAGATCACGACGCCGACATTGTCGCTTTCGAGGTTCAGCGCCATGCCCTTGATGCCGCCGGGAAACTCGACCAGCTCGCCGGCCTGCACCTTGTCGAGTCCGTAGACGCGGGCGATGCCGTCACCGACCGACAGCACCTGGCCGACTTCGCTGACCTCGGCTTCCTGGCCGAAATTCTTGATCTGGTCTCTCAGGATGGCGGAAATTTCCGCGGCGCGAATGTCCATCAGCCGGCCTCTTTCATGGCGTTCTTGATCGAATTGAGTTTGGTACGGAGCGATGAATCGACCATCCGGCTTCCGACCTTGACGACGAGCCCGCCGATGATGGCGGGATCAATCCTGACGTTCAGCGACACGTCCCGGCCGGTCACCGACTTCAGCGCTGTCTTCAACGCGTCGAGATTCTTGTCGCTGAGCGGCTCGGCAACGGTGACGTCGGCCGTCGCTTCGCCCTTGAATGCCGCGACCAGCACGCCGAACGTCTTGATGACGTCGCGCACGACGAACAGGCGGCGATTGACGGCGAGGACCTTCAGAAATTTTGCCGCGGTCCCGGCCAGCTGCGCCGCATCGAGGATCGCGCTCAGCGCTTTCAGCTGCTCCTCGGCCGAAAAGACTGGGCTTCTGACCAGACGGGCGAGATCAGCGCTCTGAGCAACCATGGCATCGAACCGATCGAGATCGGCCTTCACCACATCAACGGCTCTTTCGTCTCTGGCGAGCTCGAACAATGCGGTCGCGTAGCGACCAGCCACTCCCGAGACGGTCGGATTTTCTCCTGCCACGAATGCGCTCTTCAGTGTCTGAACTCGCAAGGCAAAACGTCGCAGCGATGCGGCGCTAAGTCCTTGTAATTGCGGGACTTCGATTTCAGCCGGCTCGGCCGCGCCCGGACGGGGCGGGAAATCGCGCGTTTGCTAACATAGTGAACGTAGTGGTGCAACACGGCGCCCGGCGACTCGCGCGATCACCTATCGCATATCAGCGCGCGTGAAATCGTCGCGCACGCATTGCTCTTTGGCGCGACGCGCGCACTGGCCGCGGAGGACTGACGAGCTCGGCCCCGGCTCCTCCGTCCGAGCTCCCGCCTCACGCGAGCGGAAGCCGGAACTTGGGGCGAGCATCCCAGCCCGCTCAAGGGGATGTAGTGCCAAGCGCATAGCTCGATCAATTTCAACTATTCTTTAATTAAGTAAGATTCACTTAGTAATTTGGTATTCGTGCACGAATAGCAGTTAAAAATCTGTTAAAATAGAGTTATTTCGAAGTATTACTCAGTTCCAGTAACCTTCGTCAAAATCACGAACGTGATGAAACAATTCTTGAAGGTCACTTTCCTGCCCCATTCGACTGTGAACCCGCCCCTTCCTCGGGGACGGGGTGAATCTATTCAGTCGCTCAGACTGAAGATACGTTCAAAAGGGACAGTGAATGTACAGTAAGACTATTAATACTACAGTTCGAGCGTATGCGTTTCGAGCAACACTCACGGCAGCCGCGGCGGCTGCCACGCTAGCCTGCCAGACCGCACCCAGCGCGGCGCACGAGCACTACCGGAACCATGCGCACCGCCACCATCATCACGACTGGCACAATGCGCAGGCCGCGGCGGAGACAAGCAAGACAACCGCCGCGACTGGGCGCACCTTCTCAGGAATGGCGTCCTACTATGGCAACGAGTCCGGCAGCCGCACCGCGTCGGGCCAGCGCATGAACCCAAGCGCGATGACGGCCGCCCACCGCACCCTGCCGTTCGGCACCAAGGTCCGCGTGACCCACGGCGGCCGCAGCGTGGTCGTGACGATCAATGACCGCGGCCCGTTCATCCGCGGCCGTGTGCTCGACCTCTCGACCGGCGCGGCGCGTGCCATCGGCCTCCCCGGCGTCGGTCAGGTGACGGCGGAAATCGTCTCCTGACGGCCTGACGGCCTCGATCCCTCAAAAACTTGATGTGACTGCGAGCGTTCGCCTTCCGCGAGCGCGGCCAGCGAACGCTCGCGTCACAAAAAGCTTTGCGGGTCGATGTCGACCTCGAGCTTGAGGTTGCCCCTGGTCTTCGGGCCATGGGCGAGCCAGTCGCGGATGTAAGCCGACAGGTCGAAGTTGCGCGTCGACTTCGCCAGCAGTCGGTACCGGTAGCGCCCTCGCACCACCGCGAGCGGCGCCTCCGCCGGCCCCAGCACTTTTATGCGTTCATCAACGGGCGCGGTGGCCGCAAGCCGCCGCGCAAATCCCTCCGCACTCGGCCGATCGCCAGCCGAGACGATCAGGCTTGCGAGCCGCCCGAACGGCGGATAGCCGGTGCGCTCGCGCGCCGCGATTTCGCTCGCGTAGAACGCCTCACGATCGCCTGCGATCAACGCGCGCATCACCGGATGCTCGGGCTGATGGGTCTGCAGATAGCCGATGCCGCGGCCTTCCTCACGCCCGGCCCGCCCGATCACCTGGTTGAGCAGCTGAAACGTCCGCTCGGCGGCGCGCGGATCGCCGTTGCCAAGCCCGAGATCGGCATCGAACACGCCGACCAGATTTAATCGCGGGAAATGGTGACCCTTCGCCACCAGTTGCGTGCCGATGACGATGTCGACGCGGCCCTCGGCGATCGAGTTGAGTTCCTCGCGCATGATCTCCAGCGAGGTGATGAGGTCGCTCGACAGCACCATGCTGCGCGCCTTGGGAAACAGCGCGGCAACTTCCTCCTGCAGCCGCTCGACGCCGGGCCCAACCGCGATCAGCGATTCCTCGGCGTGGCATTGCGGGCAGGCATGCGGCCGCTCGATGGAGAAGCCGCAATGATGGCAGACCAGGCGGCGGCGAAAGCGGTGATCGACCAGCCAGGCGTCGCACACCGTGCAGGAGAAACGATGGCCGCAGGCGCGGCATAACGTCAGCGGCGCATAGCCGCGCCGATTGAGGAACAACAGCGCCTGCCCGCGCCGCTCGATCGCAGCGTGGACGGCCTCCGCCAGACGCGGCGAGATATAGCGTCCGGGCGGCGAACCCTCGCGGCGCAGATCGATCGCCTCGATGTGCGGCATGTGCTGGCCGCCAAACCGTGACGGCAACGCGATGCGCTGGTACCGCTCACGTCGCGCATTGACCTCGCTCTCGAGCGACGGCGTCGCCGACGACAGCACGATCGGGAACTTGCCAATGCTGGCGCGCACTACCGCCATGTCGCGCGCGTGATAGTGGGTGCCTTCGTCCTGCTTGTAGGCCTGATCGTGCTCCTCATCGACCACGATGAGGCCGAGATCGGCATAGGGCAGGAACAGCGCCGAACGCGCGCCGACGACGACGCGGGCTTCGCCTGAGGCAACGACGCTCCAGGTGCGGGCGCGCTTGCGCGGCGTCAGTTCCGAGTGCCACTCATGCGGACGAACGCCGAAGCGCGCCGCGAAGCGATCGAGAAATTGCCCGGTCAGCGCAATCTCCGGCATCAGAATCAGCGCCTGCCGGCCGCGCTTCATGACTTGCGCGACTGCCTCGAAATACACCTCTGTCTTCCCGGAGCCGGTGACGCCATCGAGCAGCGCGACGTGAAACTTGTCTTCGCTGGCGAACTTCCGCATCGCGTCCGCCGCCGGCTGCTGCTCGGCGGAAAATTCCGGCACCGCGAACTCCGGATCGGGTTCCGGCTCCGGCGGCGGCTTGGGTAGCGCCAGCACTTCAAGCGTGCCTTCATCGACGAGGCCGTCGATCACGCCGGTCGAGACGCCCGCCTCGAGCGCGGCTTCCGACTTGGCGCGCAACATACGATCGGACAACAGCGCGATGACGCGGCGTCGCGCCGGCGTCATGCGCTCCGGCGGCGGCCCGTTGAGGCGGACACCGAGGCGCACGCGCTCCGGGCCCAGATCGCCCATGCGCAAAGTGCCGCGCAGCACCATGCCGCGCGGCGACAGCGTGTAGTTCGCGACCCAATCGACGAAGCTGCGCAGTTCGGCTCGCAGCGGCGGAAAGTCGAGTTTTTCGCCGACGTCCTTCAGGCGATTGTGCAGGCGCGGATCGGGGTTTGCATTCTCGGCCCAGACCACAGCCATGACTTCGCGCGCGCCAAGCGGCACACCGACGATGTCGCCGGGCGCGAGCACCATGCCATCGGGCACACGGTAGGAATAGGCGCGGTCGAGCGCCACCGGGACCACAATGTCGACGACCTTTTGAGCCATAAGAACGGTCTGGCCGATTCCGCCGATTTAAGGAAGGGTGAACCAGTTCGGCCCATGTTGGCCGGATAGAGGCTCAGCATGCGTCCGCCCGCCGAACCCGATCTTGAAACAGATCCTGGCCTGATCTCATCGGACCTGACTGCCGAATTGCAGCGCTGGCTGTCGCACCTTGGCAGCGAGCGGCGGCTGTCGCCCAAGACGCTCGAAGCCTATGAGCGCGACGTCCGGCAGTGCCTGACGTTCCTGAGCGAACATCTCGGCAGGAAGATCAGCCTCAGCGTGTTTTCGAAACTTGCGCCGGCCGACGTGCGCGCCTTCATGGCGATGCGCCGTGCGGATGGCGTGGCGAGCCGATCCCTGATGCGCGCGCTTGCGGGCTTGCGCTCGTTTGCAAAATTCCTCGAACGCGAGGGCCGCGGCCGGGTTGGCGCATTGGCAGCAGTGCGCGCGCCAAAAATCGGCAAGACCCTGCCGAAACCGCTTGCGATCGAGAGCGCGCGACGCGTTGCCGATGCCGATCTGCGCGCCGGCGAAGATCGCGAGCCCTGGGTTTTGGCCCGCGACGCCGCGGTCATGGCGCTGCTCTACGGCTCGGGCCTGCGCATCTCCGAAGCGCTGGGCTTGAAGCGGCGCGAGGTGCCGGAGCCCGGTCGCGGCGACGTGCTGGTCGTCCTCGGCAAAGGCGGCAAGATGCGGATGGTGCCGGTGCTGCAGAACGTGCTCGCGCTGATCGCCGACTATGTTGCGATCTGCCCCTACGACCTGCCACCGGACGGTCCGATCTTCGTTGGCGCCAAGGGCGGACCGTTGAGCCCGCGCATCGTGCAGCTCGCGATGGCGAGGGTGCGTGGCGCATTAGGTCTGCCGGAGTCGGCGACGCCGCACGCGCTGCGCCATTCCTTTGCAACACATTTGCTGGCACGCGGCGGCGATCTCCGCGCCATCCAGGAACTGCTCGGCCATGCCTCGCTCTCGACCACGCAGATCTATACGGCCGTCGACACCGAGCAGCTGTTGAAGGCCTACCGCTCCGCGCATCCGCGAGCGTAACGTCACGCCGTTTCACGTGAAATCCAGCGCTTGCATCGTTCCTCTTGCACTCGCGCGCGCGATTAGCCAATCGTACAGCGTCAACCGGGGAGACAGCCAATGAGCGCGCACGAAAGCATGGAGCAGGCCGAGCAGACCAAGGAAGCTTCGAGCGAGAATCGCCGGATTGCGCTGTTGATCGCGATCATCGCGCTGTGCCTTGCGCTGTCGGAGACGCTGGGCAAGGGCGCGCAGACTGAATCGATCACCAAGAACGTCGAGGCCTCGGATCTCTGGTCCTTCTACCAGGCCAAGACCATCCGCCGCACCGTGGTGCAAACCGCCGCAGAACAGGCCAACCTCGGTCTCGGATCAATCGCTGACGCGCAGAAGGCCGCCGCCACCAAGCAGATCGAGGACTGGCAGAAGACCGCGGCACGCTATCGCTCGGAGCCCGAAACCGGCGAGGGCACCGAACAATTGTCCGAACGCGCGAAACACGCAGAGGAAGAGCGCGACGTGGCAACCGCGAAATATCATAATTTCGAACTTGCCTCGGCAGCGTTCCAGATTGCGATCGTGCTGGCGTCAGCGACCATCATCACCGGCATTGTCGCGCTTGCGGGGATTTCCGGCCTGTTGACGCTGGCCGGCATCATCTTCGTCGGCTTTGGGATATTTGCACCGCAAGCCTTGCACGCGCTGCACGTCGTCTGACGCAGGCGGCTGAACGACGCGGAGAGCGCGACCAGCGCCGCCGCGCAACGCATTGACGCGACTTGCGTTTCAGCTCGATTTTGTGGGGTTTTGGCGCGGTCGCTAGGCTGGCGGGCGCGGTAATATAATACCGTGTTGAGGTCTTGAAGGCCGCTCATTCCCGCGAACGCGGGAAACCAGAGCGACGGAAAAAAACGTCGATTGCCTGGCAAAAACTGGGTCCCCGCGTCCGCGGGGACGAGCGGAGAATGGGGTATCGATCCGACCTCAACTCAACTTGCGCTAGCGGCTACACAGTAAAAATTCGGCCGGGGTTGAGGATGTTGTGCGGGTCGAGCGCGCGCTTCAGCATGCGCATGGTCTCGAGCTCCGCTTCGGTGCGGCTCAGCTTCAGGTACGGGGCGCTTCAGGATGCCGATGCCGTGCTCGGCCGAGACCGAGCCGTCGAACTCGCGCGTCAGGCCGTAGAGCAGCCGCTCCATCTCGTCGTGCTTGTCGGGCGTATCGTCGTGATAGACGGTGACGTGCAGGTTGCCGTCGCCGGCGTGGCCCATGATGATCGCGAACGCGTTCGGGTCGAGCTGTTTGATCCGCGACCGGACGGTGAGCGCGTAACTCTCCATGCGATCGATCGCGAGGCTGACGTCGAGGCCGACGCGCGCGCCGACCCCGAAGGTGCGGCCGAGCTCGACGCTCGAATCGCGGATGCGCCAGATCGCCGCCGCCGACGCGCGCGAGGTCGAGAGCGTGGCGTCGATCAGCAGCCCCTCGTTCATCGCTTCTTCCAAGCAGCTTCTCGTGATCGGCGCGCAGCCGCTCGGCGTCGCTGCCTGACGCCTCGAACAGCACATAGAACGGATGAGTGGTCGGCAGCGGCGCGGCCACGCCTTTCACGCGTTCGATCACGAGGCGATAATACTCGTTCCACATCACCTCGAACGCGGTGAGCTCGCCGCCGAGCCGCTTCCGCGCCAGCCGCAGCAGCGCCATCACTGTCGGTAAACGATTCCAGCGCGCACAGCGCGACCTGCTGCTCGGCCGGCGCCGGAAAGATGCGCAGCGCCGCGCGCGTCACCACGCCGAGAATGCCCTCGGTGCCGACGAACAGCTGCTTCAGATCGATGCCGGTGTTGTTCTTGATGTATTTGCGCAGGCCGTTCAGCACGGTGCCGTCGGCGCGCACGACTTCGAGGCCGAGCACGAGATCGCGGGTCATGCCGTAGCGGATGACGCGGTTGCCGCCGGCATTGGTCGAGATGTTGCCGCCGATCGAGCAGCTGCCGCGCGCGCCGAGATCGAGCGGGAACATGAAGCCGTCCTGCTCGACGCGCTCCTGCAGCTTCTGCAAGATAGTGCCGGCCTGGACGATCGCGACGCCGGAGGAGGCGTCGACCTCCTCGATGGCGTTCATGCGCTCCATCGACAGCACGATCTCGCCCTCGTGCGGCATGGTCGCGCGCACGAGGCCCGTCATGCCGCCCTGCGTCGTGACGGGCACGCGCTCGCGATCGCAAAGCTTCAGCAGGCGCGAGACCTCGTCGGTGGTCTTCGGACGCACCACGGCGCTTGGCTTTGGCGCGGCCCTGCCCGCCATGTCGGTGAAGTAACGCGCGTCGATATCGGAGCCGGTCAGGACCGCGGTTTTGTCGAAGCTCGATACCAACTCGTTCAAGAAGGCGTCCGCCATGGCGCTCCCCAATTTCTTGTTGCCCTTGAAGCCAAGCCATAGCGTCGAACGCCCGGTTTGGCGATATCGTTTCAGGCGCTGTCGCGCACGAAGCATACCCCACAGGGACGCAACGGACAGCGAGAGGCGTCTTGCTATGACCCGATGGGCTACACGGTTAACCGAAAGCTCACCACGAAGATGCACGAAACCGACAGGATCCCAAACCGAGTTTTAAATGATTGCTGACATATAACGGGACATCGAAGTCACCACTTACACGGCACGACCATGGCCGAACGCAGCGACAGCAATCACGTCAGCTTCGAGCGAGCAAGCCGCTGCATGACTTTGGCCTTCATCTCTGTCCAGGCCATCCGCTCGATCAGCCAACGGTCGCTTTTGCTGTATTGGGGGAGATTATCAGGAAGGCGAACCTTCCCACCGCTAGAAGAATTTCAGCCCGAGCACCGGATGCACGATCCGCAACAACTGGTGTTCTGGAACATCGAAGAAGGCGAACACGGGCGTATCTTTCGGGCGCTCGCACATGGCCAGTATCTTACGGAGGCGTACAATCTGAATTGGACGGGCAAGACGATGGACGAAGTCGCGCCCCAGCCAACACGCGAGTTCATCCTTCAGACTGCGCGGGCGTGTGTTGATAGCGGGTGTCCAGCGTACTCGATCTTCACTGCGTTCGATGCAGGAGGACAGCAAGTCGATTGTGAGCGGCTACTGCTGCCGTTCGGACGCTATGGACAAGTGACCCAGCTTGTCGGCTCGCTTCAATTGATCAGCGTCAGAGGAAGCTTCACACGCCGAGCCGCGCTGGGCGCGTTCGGCAAGATGGCGGAGGTGACGGTTGCAGGTCTCGTCAGAACTGACGCGCCGAAAAGCGCCGTGCTCGCGACCGAGGAAATAAAGCCGGATTGAGACGGCAGGAGACGCTTCGACGGGTTTCGGCCGGACTTAGGTGACGACATTCACACGGGAGGTCTTGGCCTCCTGCGCCTCGACTTCCTGAGCGGCTTCGACCCGTTGCTGGTCGGACTTGATCGTCGCTGTTTTTGCGTTAGCTGCCTCATCAGCGACCAGCCTGACTTCTGCCTGGCTGACCACAATATGGGCCGGATATACGGGGCTGATGGTGCTCACGTCATCCTCCTGGAGTTTCCCCAAGATTGCAGCCAACAATTCAGTTCTTCTTAAGAAATTCGGTTAACGTCCGTGGGTCGCTCTACGGCAGGCCAGAGGCTCGTCGGTTGATGGAGTGCGCCAAGCACGACTTAGGCGGACAACCACCGTGCGGCAGCATCGGCGCTATCCTCAGGTCGTGTATTGAAGGCAATCTTCGCGCTCGGGGCAGCCTTATGAACGGCGTTGATGACGGCTTCGAATACCGCGAGGTGTCGCGGCGGTAGACGGACCCCAGCTCCGATTACAACACAGTCGTAGCTTTTCAAAGCTAACTGATGCTCCACCGCTGGGCCGGCGGTTTCATCAGGCCGGATGTAGCCGACGTCGGCCTCCAATCCGCGTTCGGCGAACTGCTTCATTGCAACCGCAACGCCGGAACGGATCTTCTCGGCGGTCATGCCTGGTGGCAAGGCGGGGTCGGAAAAATCCACCGTATCCGGATCATAGCCCACTAGCAGAATGCGCGTCATGAGACCTCCTTTTAGAGTTCAGTGGAAGACGCGATCTAGTCGCGCTCTGTTCGGCTGCTCACCTCATCAGCGCCCATGAGGTGGTGGTCATCTGGCTCGATAGAGCATTCGCCTGTTTGCGCGTCGCACCGATGTCAAAGCCCACTCTCACGGTTTTACGCCACTGCCGACGATGGCAGGCATCGGAACACGGAAACCATCCTCGCTTCGGAACAGTCGGTCCATTCCGGCAGCTACCGCGGCAGTAATGGCTGAGAGAGCTGTCTGATCCTGGGCGAGAAACAGTGCCTTGGTCCTCACCGTGCCTTGGGTAACTGCACTCAAAAATGTCGTCGCGCTCTCAAGCTGAAAGATCAGTGGCACAGTGATAGCGTTGGGCTCACGAAAGCCCGTCTCCGCAAGCGCCGCCTTCATTGCATCGATAGAGCCGAACTGAAAAACGTCCGGACCGTGCGGCAACGGAACATCGAGGCGACCGTTAGCCTTTACAGCGCCGAGCAGAAGGCCGAAGCCGTTAGACGGTGAGGGTCCTGCCCAGACGCTGAGCGCAACGCGCCCATCGGGACGAAGCACACGGCGCATTTCCGCCAACGCGCGGTCCGGTTCAGGCAAATGCATGATCCCGTAGCCGCAAACGACGGCGTCGAACGTGTTGTCACCGTGGGGCAGATTTTGCGCGTCGCCCTGCTGACAATCGGCCGCCGGCGCATTTCGACGCGCAGCAGCAACCATGTTCTCCGCGAAATCAAGAGCGCAGACTTTCGCTCCGCGCAGAGTAGCGACATGCGCCAAGACTCCGTGCCCCGTGCAGACGTCCAGCACTGTGCATCCAGCGGTTACGCCCGCGGCATCCAGCACAGCATCCGCCGACTGCGCGGTTAGTGAGCCAAACGCCCTTTCATAGTCCCCTGATGCTTCATTCCAGCCGCTTTGCTCAAACGAGCGAAATGCGTTTGGCTCATTGGATACTTGAATTGCCATTGGCTATCCCTTCAGTCGAATTTCGTGTGTTGAGGGGCCGTGGTCTTCGCGATGCGCCCGAGGTTCGCGGCGATGGCTAATCTTACTCTGACCTCGTTTTCTATCACAGCTTCTGCAAGATAGTGCCGGCCTGGACGATCGCGACGCCGGAGGAAGCATCGACCTCCTCGATGGCGTTCATGCGCTCCATCGACAGCACGATCTCGCCCTCGTGCGGCATGGTCGCGCGCACCAGGCCGGTCATGCCGCCCTGCGTCGTGACGGGCACGCGCTCGCGATGGCAGAGTTTTAGCAGCCGCGACACCTCCTCGGTGCTTTTCGGACGCACCACGGCGCGCGGCTTCGGCGCCGCCCGGCCCGCGGTGTCGGTGAAGTAGCGCGCGTCGATATTGGAGCCGGTGAGGACCGTGGCCTTGTCGAAGCTCGACTGCAGCTCGTTGAGGAATGAATCCGACATGCGCTCCCCGTGGTTTCTTGTCCTTTGGAGCTTCCATTAGCGTTGAATGCGCGGTTTGGCGATATGGATATTGACCAGCAGCAATCTTGCGACAGACCTTGAACCAGTGTTCCGAGAGTTCTTCGGAAATCTTTCTGGCGAAAACGATCCTGAGATGCTGACGGAGTGTTTCGTTGAGACGCGCGAAAGTCGCTACGCGGACGCCAGTCTGGAGAAAATCGTGCGTAGCATCTCCACTTCGATTGCGGCTCTAGAACCAGCCAAAAATCTACTCACGCAGGAAATCAAGCAAGCAGTTGAGTTGGGCAGAGGAGAGACTGTCGTAATTGTTGGCAATGACGGGTCTGGAAAATCCACCTTCATGGAGAGGTTCTTTAAGTCCGTCCTCGAAAGCTCTATCCGCGAAAAATGCGCGGTCGTTAAGATCGACGTCTCCAAGTGGCCGGGCGATATTAGTTCGCTTAGTGCGTGGCTTACACTTCAACTGAAGGCTGGCTTGGAGAAACTGCTCTTCAAAGATGGCCTACCTACTTATGATGAGTTGCAGGGACTTTATTGGCGCGAATATCAGAGCTGGATGCGCGGGGAATATCTTCCCCTTTACCGTTGAAAACATCCGCGGCTTCGCCGCGTGTCTGGAAGAAGTTTTCGTAAAAGAGGATTTCGTCTCGCGTAGAATAAGTTGGCTGGCGAATAACAGCCTCCAAAAATGCTTGGCGTTGGCCCAATCTGTCATCCTATCGCCGATCTTCAGCGTAGAAGACCTCGTGAAATCGTTCGTCGCTTACGGCGCTGGCACGTCTATTCTCGCAACTCTATTGCGCGCAAAGCTTGTACAACCGTACGAACTCATCTAAGGACAGCATTGAGGCGTCCGAACGAATAGCTATCTCGCACGCGGGGCGCATGCATTACGAGATGGCGACGACGGAACCCTTCTTCGTTAGCGATATGGCTTTTGCGACGCCGCTTCGTTCGGTGAGCGTTGTCGAGAGGCTGCGACGCTTACGGGAAGTCAAAGATGGATGCGCAGTCGTGGAAGGCCGTTCAGAAGGAGTTCTTTGAATACCTGCTCAAACAGGATTCACTATTTTTTCGCCTGCCGAAAACTCAATTTACGACACACAGCGACAGCTTAGGACAGAACTTAGAACTCGCTGGATTGATCAGGGCGTAAATCCGGATACGGAATCTGAGACGGCGCTTGCCGCGGAGGGAGAAACCTTTAGCCACCGTACGGCTGTCGTTACATGGTACAGCTCTGAGAAAGGATACGGGTTCGCAGAGGCTGGTCTCCCCAAGATCGTGTTTGTTCATCGTACTGTTCTAGAACAGGCAGGAATTGAGAGTGTGCAAAAGGGCGACAAGCTGGTGTGCGATATCGCGCCCGTCCCAAAGGGCAAACTTGAGGCAATCGCGGTGCACTCGATTAACAAGGCCGAACTCCTTGGGTGATCAAGAATCGGTCGGCGCGATTCCTATCGATGGAGTGGTGGACTTTTGGAATTCGGTGAAGGGCTATGGCTTCATAAAGGCCGACAATTTGCCCGATGACGCCTATGTCTCGCGTCGAACGGCGACAGGTCGGTTCACGGACAAGCTACGCCATGGTTGTAGGGTCAAGGGGTTTGCTGTGCGTAACAAATTCGACAAGTTCTCGATTATTTCGATTGAGAGCGTGGACTAGCATCACCAGTTCTGGCTGAGTGGCGCGCGCATTTCCTCCCGTTTGAAAACACGCCATACCAGCACTTTGCAGGATCGTCGAACTATCCCATCCCGCCTAGAGGCTGGTGGGGCATCGTCCCAGCGCAAGGCGTCAAGCGCGCTTCCCGTCCGCTTTGTAGTCACAGGACGAATCCCATTCGAGCTTGCCTACGAGGTCGAGCAGCCGTTTCTGACGCCGCCGCGCGATGAACTCCTGCAAGGCTTTTGTCACGGCAGCCTTCTTCGTGCGCTCGCCACTGAGCTCCAGCGCTTGCTGGATCAGGTCCGGGTCGATTGACAGATTGGGCGCCATGTGTGGGCCTCCACACACAAGATTACGCAGATATGCCACGACGGCAAGGCGACAAGCGAATTCGTATCGCCGTTCAACGGCGCGAGGTTTCAGAGCATCACAAGTCTAACTCCGCTCATTCCCGCGAAAGTCTGGCGAAGCAAGAGCTTCGCCATAAGAATCCAGTGGTCATTAAGCAAGCCCTTGAATGCTTGGCAAAGACTGGGTCCCCGCATCCGCGGGGACGAGCGGTTGATAGGGTTCAACGCGCGGTCGCTACGCCTCGGCGAACCATCTTCGCTCGCGCCGATCTTGCCGGCGCGATAAGCTCCCCTAAGGCAAAGGAGCAGATGATGGAGCCGGCCGCTCGCGAACGCATCGACACCCTCGTGGCAAAAGGGACCGCCTATCAGGACCGCTACGAATTCATCGACGATTTGACGTGGCCCGACGGCGCGCGGATCGCGGTCAACTTCACGGCCGATTTCGACGCCATGCTGTTCCGCCGCATCCTGAATGAGCCCGCATTGCAACTGGCGAAGGGCGAGTTCGGCGGACGGGTCGGCATCTGGCGCCTGATCGAGCTGTTCGACAGCCCACGACATCAAGGCCACCATCTTCACGCCGGGCCGGATCTGCGAGCTCTATCCGCAAGCACTGCGACGGGCCGCCGCCAGCGGTCATGAACTGGCCGATCACATGTGGGAGCACCAGGTGCCGCGCGAGGCTGATCTCGAAGCCGATCACCTGCAAAAGACGCTTCATGCGCTCTCGGCCATTCGCGGCAAGCCGATCTCCGGGAGCAGAAGCGGCCACAGCAAGAGCCTGCTGAAGCAATCCGGCATTTTCTACAACAGCGATACGCCGGCGGCGCATTTGCCCTATTACATGGCGGATCGCGCCGGGAAAAATGCGCTGCTGATGCTGCCGTTTCACTTCGCCATCGACGATGCGCAATTCTATACGTTCGGCTGGCTTGGCAGCGACAGCCCGGCGCAGCGCATGAGCGATCCCGATCGCGTGCTCGAGATGTGGTGGGCCGCATTCCTGCAGCAATACAACAAGGGAGGCTATCTGAATGTTTGCGTGCATCCCTATGTCTCCGGGCGCGCGCTGCGAATCGAGATGCTCGATCAATTGATCCGTCGCATGCGGCGATTGCCCGGCGTGTGGTTTGCGACCTGCGAGGAGACCGCGCGCTGGTGCCTGAAACATTTTCCGGCGCGACGGCTGACCTCGTGAGCGCTGCATGTCCTTCACGGCCGGAGGCACGATTATTCCAGTTCCGCTCATTCCCGCGAAAGCGGGAATGCCAGGAACCACGGGAAAGAGCTATGTTTTCCTGGCAAGGACTGGGTCCCCGCTTCCGCGGGGACGAGCGGCAGAGTGGTCAGCGCAATTCGGTTTCAAGTTGAACGGACCAAAGCCCATGCCCTGGAAAACCAACTATACGATCTCGGATGAAATCGGTGTTGCAGACCGCGACATCGTCTGGCCCGATGGCAACAGATGTTGCTTCAACGTCGTGGTCGACCTCAGCCTGGCGAGCGGGCCGGAGGGCCTTAAGCCTTCCGACCTCACGACGATGGATGCGGTGTTTGCGATGGGGGACGGTCTCGCCGGGCTGCTCGACGTCCTCAGCTCACACAAGATCGTTGCAACCGTCGCAGTGCCTGCCGCGATGGCGAAGGTCTATCCCAAAGCCGTGGAAACAGTTCTGAAGCGGGGCCACGAGGTCGCGGCCGAAGGCCTGTTCCACGAAGACGTCTCGCAACTCCCGCTCGAGGACGAGCGCGCGCGCATGAAGGACGCGACGGCCATATTGTCCGAGATCATCGGTTCGCGGCCGGCCGGCTGGTACGACCTGCCACGCCGCGACGACAAATTTGCCGTCGGCGCGATCAGTCCGCACACGACGAAGCTGCTGCGCGACGAGGGTTACACCTACATGGGTAACGGTCTGGCGGACGATGCGCCGCATTACAGCGTCATCGATTTCGCCACGGGACAAGCAATTCTCGCGATGCCCTATTACTATCATTTCGACGATCAGTTTTTCATGCAGTTTCCGCGCCGCGGATCGGGGCTGGAGAATCCGGACATCCTGTTTCGCAACTGGAAGGCGGAATTCGCAGCCCAGTACAAGCGCGGCCGCTTCTTCAACATGACCTTGCATCCCGGCAACACCGGCTGGTGCAATCGCCTGTACCTGCTCGATCAGTTCCTCGATTTCGTGCGATCACAGCCCAAGGTCTGGAACGCAGCCAGTCGCGATTGCGCCGCGTACTGGATCGCAAAATATCCGCCCGAGACCCATCTCAAGCTGGAGCCCAGCATCTGGACAGGACTATCCCGGCAGCCTGAGTTGAGCCAGGCGTCGAGGCGGAAACCTGGAACCCTCAGGATGAGGGGATGAGAGAACTGGTCGTCTCAGCTCAAACTTTTTGCCGCACTGCTTTGCTGGAAGTGCTCGACGGCGCCATCGATTTGAACCCAGTGATGTTTCGACTGCTCGAAAACCGATCTGACGGGGGCCGGGTAGTTTGGGTCGGTCAGCGCGCCGACGGCAACGCCGATCATCGACGGCAGGATGTCGGCCTTCCAGTAAACCGTCGACCCGCAGTCTGGACAAAAGTGGATGTGGACCTTGCCGCCGCTGTCGCCATCGCGGGTGAACTGTTTCGCAGTTCCGGAAATGGCGACGGCGTCGACCGGATAAAAGGCGCCGACGCTGAATGGCGCGCCGGTTCTGCGCTGGCAGTCGAGACAATGACAGGCGATAACCAGTTTTGATGGCGCTGGAAGCGTGAGCGTGAGAGCGCCGCAACTGCATCGGGCATCAGGCATTGGGAAAACCTCCGTTTGGTATCGTTGGCTTGTGGCGGCAGCGTCGGCGCCTCGAACCCATTCGAGCCTCTCATTCCCCGCTCGTCCCCGCGGACGCGGGGACCCAGTTTTTGCCAAGCAATCAACACCTCATTATTTTGATTGCTCCTGGATTCCCGCTTTCGCGGGAATGAGCGGAGCTAAACTCATCACGCTAAAGCACGCGGCCTCATCCTTCGAGACGCCCTGCTTCGCGCAAGGGCGCTGCGCAGGGCTCCTCAGGATGAGGGAAAAGACTCGGATAAGATCGGGGAGAAAAAGCTCAGCGCACCGTTTGCGCGCGGCGGCGCATGCGCATGACGATGCGCCAGAAGCGGCGGAACGCTTCGCTCTGCCATTGCAGCATCGACTGGCGCAGCTGCTGCCGGAACGGCTCGACCAGCTGTTGCGCCAGTTCGCGCCACTGCACGATCTTGTCGTAGGCGGCGCGGAACCAGTCCATCTGCAGCAGCTTGTCGCGCGTCACCGCGAACAGGAACGAGGTCACGCCGAGGCCGAGCAGCTTGGCAAACACGATGGTCGTGATCGCCCCCAGCCATTGCTCGTGGGCGAAGAACCAGATCGCCAGCAGCTTCAGCGGGAACAACAGCGCGGCCGGCACCGCAAACACCAACAGAGTGGCCGGCGGCGACAGCTCCTCGACCTGCTCGGCGATCAGAGCTTTGAGCGCCTGCATCGGCAGCACGGCGACACAGCGCTCGACGATCGGCTCGAGACGGTCCCACAGCCACGCTTCGATCACGAAGATCAGCGCCACCACGAACCAGAACAGCCGGATGAGGGAGCGCCACATGTCTTTTGCGTGGTTCCAGGCGAGATTCATTGTGTCTAAATATGTATCGCCCGCTTGCCCACCGCAAGCGCCGCTTCCTTGACCGCCTCGGAGCGAGTCGGATGCGCGTGACATGTTCGGGCTAAATCCTCGGCAGACCCACCAAATTCCATTAGTACGGCGCATTCATGAATCATTTCACCCACCTCCACGCCGACCATATGCACGCCGAGCACCCGGTCGGTCCTGGCGTCCGCAAGAAATTTCACAAATCCGTCAGTGGCCTGGTTCGATTTTGCGCGGCCATTGGCGGTAAACGGAAACTTACCGACGTTATAAGCTATCCCGGCCTGCTTTAGCTCCTCTTCCGTCTTCCCGACCGAAGCAACTTCCGGTGATGTGTAGACCACGGCCGGAATAACGTCGTAATTCACGTGGCCGGCCTGGCCGGCGAGAATCTCAGCGATTGCAACGCCTTCATCCTCGGCCTTGTGCGCCAGCATCGGTCCGGCGATGACGTCGCCGATGGCGTATATGCCACTGATATTGGTGGCGAAATGCGCATCGGTGACGATGCGGCCGCGATTGTCTGTTGCAACGCCCGCGTCCTTCAGGCCGAGGCCTTCGGTCACCGGGACGCGACCGATCGCAACCAGCACGACGTCGGCCTCCAGGGTCTGTCCGGCGCCGCCGGCCGCCGGTTCAACCTGCGCCTTCACGAGTTTTGCCGAGGTGTCGACCGCGGTGACCTTCGAGCCGAGCATGAACTTGATGCCCTGCTTTTCGAGAATGCGCTGGAATTGCCGGCACACCTCGCCGTCCATGCCGGGCAGAATGCGATCGAGAAATTCGACGACGGTGACGTCGGCGCCCAGCCGCCGCCACACCGAGCCGAGCTCGAGGCCAATCACGCCGGCGCCGATCACGAGCAGTTTTTGCGGCACCTTTTCCAGCTTGAGCGCGCCTTCGGATGAGATGATGCGTTTCTCGTCGATCTCGATGCCTTTCAGCTTGGCGACATCGGAGCCGGTGGCGATGACGATGTTCTTCGACTCGATCGTTTGCGTCTTGCCGTCGGCGGCCTTCACCTCGACCTTGCCGGTGCCCAGGATGCGACCGGTGCCGGCAAACGCGTCGATCTTGTTCTTCTTGAACAGGAAGGCGACGCCCTTGACGTTGCCGTCGACCGCCTGGTCCTTGAACTTGAGCAGCGTCGGCAGGTCGAGCTCGGGGGCCGAGACCTTGATGCCCATCTTCGGGAATTTGTGGCCGGCCTCCTCGAACAGCTCGGACGCGTAAAGCAGCGCCTTCGACGGGATGCAGCCGATGTTGAGGCAGGTGCCGCCATAGGTCGGCCACTTCTCGACCACCGCGACCTTCATGCCGAGCTGCGCCGCGCGGATCGCGCAGACATAGCCGCCGGGGCCAGTGCCGATCACGGTGAGATCATAACTTGCCATTGCCGTGTCCCCTTAAGAGCTACGCGCATCCCGCTCGCTGATCCACGTCAACGCCCGCCGGACACGTCGAAAATCGTTCCCGTCACATAAGAGGCTTCGTCGGAGATCAGCCACACCACCGCGTTGGCGACCTCGGTCGCCGTGCCGATGCGTTGCATCGGGACCGTCGGACGCAACCGCTCCAGCCTCGCGGCGTCGCCGCCGCTGGCGTGAATATCGGTGTCGATGAGGCCGGGCCGGATCGCGTTGACGCGAATGCCTTCATTGGCGACCTCGCGGGCGAGCCCGATCGTCATGGTGTCGATCGCGCCCTTCGATGCGGCGTAGTCGATATAGGTGTTCGGTGCGCCGAGTGTCGCGGCCATCGATGACAGGTTGACGATGACGCCGCCCTTAGCCCCGTGGCGCGTCGACATCCGCCGCACCGCCTCGCGCGCGCAGATCAAACTGCCGACCACGTTGACCGACATCATGCGCTGGAAGCGCTCGGTCGACATCTCGTCGAGGCGGATCGACGGTGCGACAATGCCGGCATTGTTGACCAGCACGCCGAGTGGCCCGAGCGAATCGGCCTTGGCGAACAGGCTCATGATTTCGCTCTCGATGCCGACGTCGCAGCGCACGGCGGCGGCCGTGCCGCCGGCAACTTCGATGCCCGTGACCGTGTCATCGGCCGCCTTTGCATTGCTGCGATAGCCGATGCAAACCTTGTAGCCGCGCTTAGCCAGCGCAAAGGCCACGGCGCGGCCGATGCCGCGGCTTCCTCCAGTGATGACGGCGACGCGGTTCATCGGCTGTCTGGCCCTCCTGCTAATTCGCCCGCTGCAAGGCGATGCGGACGCCGAGCGCGATGAAGACGAGGCCGGTGACGCGATTGATCCAGTGGCCCATCCGCTCGAACGCCGCACGCATCGAGCGCGTGGTGAAGAACACCGCGACCACGGAAAACCACAGCGCAAGGAAGACAGCGAGCGCGGCGCCATAGGCAAACTGCGTCGCCGCCGGCGTCTCGCGCGAGATGATGGTGGCGAACAGCGAGACGAAGAACAGCGTCGCCTTCGGGTTCAGCAGGTTGGTCAGGAAGCCGACGGTGTAGGATTTTGTTGCCGAGCGATCCTGCGCGACGGGCGCGGCGTAGGTCTCACTTTCGCTGGGAGACGGGCCATTGCCCGCCATCAGCGAGCGAATGCCGAGATAAGCGAGATAGCCGGCGCCGCACCACTTCACGATGGTGAAGATCAGGACCGACTGCGCGATGATCAGCCCGACGCCGGTGACGGTGTAGGCGACATGGATCATGATCGCCGACCCCACACCGATGGCACAGATAATGCCGGCACGGCGGCCGAACGAAATGCTCTCGCGCACCACGCTGGCGAAATCCGCACCCGGCGCGATCGCCGCCAGCACGAACACGCCGAACAGGGCAAGAAATTCGGGGGCGAGGAAGGTCATGGCGGCCGCTAACTGGCAATCAGCTTGTGCAATTCGGCCTGCTTCTCAGCGTCGTGTCGCAGCGAATCTGCGCCAAAATCGAGTTGCTGTCCTTTGTTATCGGTCCAGAAGACATGATGACCATACTGATCCAGCTGGACCTTCTGAAAATTCTTCGGCTTTTGTAGCCAGGAGAGGACCTTGCCGCGTGCAATAATGGGCCGCACGTCCACCACGCCGACGTAGCCGTCCGTGAAGGTCAGCTTCAGAACGCCATGGATGACGGGTTCGACGGATACAATTCTCGGAAGTTTCTTCATTTCAGGCTTCCAACAGGCTTGCCTTCCCGTACGCGATCCCATGTTCCCATGAGACGCTCACGCCTCGGCTTTGCCCACCTGCGCACCGCAGCGATTTTCGACCTCGGAAGTTCGCCAGCAACAATCTTTAGCGAACCGATCTCGAACACCGCCCGGTACTCGGCGAACAGTGCATGAAAATGCGGCGGCGGATGGTCATTCCAATACATCATGATGCGAACGCCGTCGATGCTCGCTATCGATGGCATGAGCGCATCACAAATCCAGTACCATGCGCGCCGGATCTTCCAGGCTGTCCTTGACGCGGACGAGGAAGGTGACCGCTTCCTTGCCGTCGATCACGCGGTGATCGTAGGACACCGCGAGATACATCATCGGGCGGATTTCGACCTTGCCGGCAACCGCGACGGGGCGATCCTGGATCTTGTGCATGCCGAGAATGCCCGACTGCGGCGCGTTCAGGATCGGTGTCGACATCAAGGAGCCGTAGACGCCGCCATTCGAGATGGTGAAGGTGCCGCCCTGCATCTCCTCGATCTTGAGCTGGCCGTCGCGAGCTCTGCGGCCAAAATCTGCGATCGTCTTCTCGATCTCGGCGATCGACTTCTGGTCGCAGTCGCGCACCACGGGCACGACGAGGCCGCGGTCGGTGCCGACGGCGACACCGATGTGATAGTAGTTCTTGTAGATCAGGTCGGTGCCGTCGATCTCGGCGTTGACGGCGGGGACGTCCTTCAGCGCCTGCACCACGGCCTTGGTGAAGAAGCCCATGAAGCCGAGCTTCACGCCGTGCTTCTTCTCGAACAGGTCCTTGTACTGATTGCGCATTGCCATCAGGTGGCTCATGTCGACCTCGTTGAAGGTCGTGAGCATGGCGGCGGTGTTCTGCACGTCCTTCAGGCGCCTGGCGATGGTCTGGCGCAGCCGCGTCATGCGCACGCGCTCTTCGCGCGCGGCATCATCGGCCGGCGACGGAGCACGGACCTGCACGGCGGCGGCAGGTTGCGGCACGGGGGTCGGCGCGGAGGCGGCGCGTTCGATGGCGGCGAGCATATCGCCCTTGGTGACGCGGCCGTCCTTGCCGGAGCCCGGCACGGTCGAGGCGTCGACGCCGCTCTCGGCGGAGAGTTTTCGGACCGACGGCGCGAGCGGGATGTCTGTCGGGGGCGCCTTCGGCGGCGCTGCAGTTGCCGCAGAGCGGGAGCTGCGACCTTCGCTGGCGCAGGGGCTGCGGCAGGCGCGACAGCGGGCCTTGCGGCACCGGCACCATCGGTGATCTGGCCGAGCAGCGCACCGACCGCGACGGTGTCGCCGTCCTTCGCCGATATCTCGCCGAGCACGCCGGCCGCCGGCGCCGGCACTTCAATCGTCACCTTGTCGGTCTCGAGTTCGACCAGCGGCTCGTCGACGGCAACAGCGTCGCCGGGCTTCTTGAACCACTTGCCGATGGTGGCCTCGGTGACGGACTCGCCGAGTGTCGGAACGCGGATTTCGGTCATGATCTGCCTTTCGGTCTATCGCTTGTCGCGAGATGCAACCGGAGTCGTCCCCGCGAACGCGGGGACCCATAGCCCCTGTGCTGCTTGCCTCGCCGTGTCGCTCAAAGAAAAATCCAGTTCACGCAATCCCGTCATCTCGCGTCTGCTGCGGAGTATGGGTCCCCGCGTTCGCGGGGGACGACTGGAGAACGCGGTTCAGTTCAACGCTTCGTCGAGGAACGCCTTGAGCTGGGCGAGATGTTTTGACATCAACCCGGTCGCGGTCGCCGCCATCGCCGGCCGGCCGGCATAGCGCGGCCGCCTGTGAACAGCGCCGATCTGGTTGAACACCCACTCCAGATACGGCTCGATAAAATGCCAGGCGCCCATATTGCGCGGCTCCTCCTGGCACCACACGAACTCGGCTTCCTTGAAGCGGCTCAGTTCCTGCACCAACGCCTTCATCGGCACCGGGTAAAGCTGCTCGACGCGCATGATGTAGATGTCGTCGATGCCGCGCTTCTCGCGCTCTTCGTAGAGGTCGTAGTAGACCTTGCCGGTGCACAGGATGACGCGACGGATCTTGTTGTCCGCGACGAGCTTGATCTTCTCGTCCGGCAGCATCTGCGCGTCATCGTAGAGGATGCGGTGGAACGAGGTGCCCTCGCCCATCTCGTCGAGCCGCGACACCGCCCGCTTGTGACGCAGCAGCGATTTCGGCGTCATCAGAATGAGCGGCTTCCTGATCTCGCGCTTCAATTGCCGGCGCAGGATGTGGAACAGGTTCGCCGGCGTGGTGCAGTTCGCGACCTGCATGTTGTCCTCGGCGCACATCTGCAGATAGCGCTCGAGCCGGGCCGAGGAGTGCTCCGGGCCCTGGCCTTCGTAGCCGTGCGGCAGCATGCAGACGAGGCCGCTCATGCGCAGCCACTTGCGTTCGCCCGACGAGATGAACTGGTCGAACAGCACCTGCGCGCCGTTGGCGAAATCGCCGAACTGCGCTTCCCAGATCGTCAGCGCATTCGGCTCGGCAAGCGAGTAGCCGTATTCGAAGCCGAGCACGGCTTCTTCGGACAGGCTCGAGTTGAGCACCTCGTAGCGCGCCTGGTCCGGCGCGATGTGGTTGAACGGCGTGTAGCGGCTCTCGTCCTCCTGGTCGAAGATCACCGTGTGACGCTGCGAGAAGGTGCCGCGCTCGCTGTCCTGACCCGACAGGCGGACACGATTGCCTTCGCGCAGGATGGTGCAGAAGGCGAGCGCTTCGCCTGTCGCCCAGTCGATGTCGCGGCCGGACTCGATCGCCTTGGCGCGCGTTTCGAGGAAGCGATGAATGGTGCGATGAACGCGGAAGCCATCGGGCACCGCGGTGATCTTCTTGCCGATGTCGTGCATGACTTCGAGCGCCACGCCGGTGTTGCCCTTGCGCGGGTCGTCGATCATGTCGGCGACCTTCATGCCGGCCCAGCGGCCGTCGAGCCAGTCAGCCTTGTTCGCCTTGTAGCCGAGGGCCGCCTCGAACTCAGCGTCGAGCCTGGCGCGCCAGTCGGCCTTCATCTTGTCGACTTCGCCCTCGGTGAGGACGCCATCGCCGATCAGGCGCTTGGCATAGATCTCCATGGTCGTCGGGTGCGCCTTGATCGCCTTGTACATCAAGGGCTGGGTGAAGCCCGGCTCATCGCCCTCGTTGTGGCCGTAGCGGCGATAGCAGAACATGTCGATGACCACAGGCTTGTGGAATTTCAGCCTGAACTCGGTCGCGACCTTCGCCGCGAACACCACCGCTTCCGGGTCGTCGCCGTTGACGTGGAAGATCGGCGCCTCGATCATCTTGGCCACGTCGGACGGATAGGGCGACGAGCGCGAATAACGCGGATAGGTCGTAAAGCCGATCTGGTTGTTGACGATGAAGTGGATCGAACCGCCGGTGCGATAGCCCTTCAGATCCGACAGGCCAAAACATTCGGCGACCACGCCCTGTCCTGCGAACGCCGCGTCGCCGTGCATCAACAGCGGCAGCACCGAGATGCGCTGATCCGGCGGATCGCCGTGCTGGTCCTGCTTGGCGCGAACTTTTCCGAACACCACGGGATCGACAATCTCGAGATGCGAGGGATTTGCAGTCAGCGACAGGTGCACCTGGTTGCCGTCGAACTCGCGATCCGACGAGGCGCCGAGATGATACTTCACGTCGCCGGAGCCTTCGACATCGGCCGGTGTCGACGAACCGCCCTTGAACTCATGGAACAGCGCGCGGTGCGGCTTGCCCATCACCTGCGTCAGCACGTTGAGGCGGCCGCGGTGCGGCATGCCGACCACGATCTCCTTCACGCCGAGATTGCCGCCGCGCTTGATGATCTGCTCGAGCGCGGGGATCAGCGACTCGCCGCCGTCGAGGCCGAAGCGCTTGGTGCCGGTGAATTTGACGTCGCAGAATTTTTCGAACCCTTCCGCCTCGATCAGCTTTTGCAAAATCGCGCGACGGCCTTCCTTGGTAAAACTGATTTCCTTGTCGGGTCCCTCGATGCGCTCCTGAATCCAGGATTTCTGCGCGACCGTTCGAGATGTGCATGAACTCGACGCCGAGCGTCTGGCAATAGGTGCGGCTGGCAGATCGCGATGATTTCGCGCAAGGTGCCGAACTCGAGCCCGAGCACGCGATCGAGGAAAATCCGGCGATCGAAATCGGCGTCGGTGAACCCATAGGTGCGCGGATCAAGCTCCTCGGTGTCCTTCGGCGCCTCGAGCCCGAGCGGATCGAGATTGGCGTGGTAGTGGCCGCGCATGCGGTAGGCGCGGATCAGCATCAGCGCGCGGACCGAATCGCGCGTCGCCTGCTGCACGTCGGCCGCGGTGAGCTCCGCGCCCTTCGCCTGCGCCGTCGATTGTGCCTTGGCCTGCAGCTTGGCGCCGACTGATTTTTCGACCTCGACCCAGTTGCCATCGAGCGCGGAGACGGTGTCGTCGCGCGGCACCAGCGGCCAATTGGTCTTTTCCCATGAGGGCCCCTCGGCGTTCCTGACGACGTCGGCCGGGGAATCGCGGAGCGAGGCAAAGAACTCCTGCCACTCCTTGTCGACGGAGGACGGGTCCTTCTCGTAGCGAGCGTAGATGTCCTCGATGTAGGCGGCGTTCGAACCGTAAAGGAATGAGGAAACAGCGAATGCTGCGTTCGCGTCCTGACGTGACATGGCGAGTCCTGGAAGGGTTGGGCGGGTCCTGGAAAAGTTCGTTGCGTCGCGGAATCGTGCTCGATCGGCCCCGGAATCCAGCCGAACAGGCTCCGGGGTTACGTTTACCTTATTTAATCTCGGTGTGCGCGATGAAAAGCGCCTAGGACTGAATCAAGACTTCAAAAGTTCGGAAAGCGTATGCCCGAGCCGTGCCGGCGACGGGGAGACCCGGATTCCGGCCAATTCCATGGCCGCAATCTTGGATTCGGCGTCGCCCTTGCCGCCGGAGATGATGGCGCCGGCGTGGCCCATGCGGCGGCCAGCTGGTGCAGTGCGGCCGGCGATGAAGCCGACCATCGGCTTCTTGCGGCCGCGCCTGGCCTCGTCCTTCAGGAACTGCGCGGCATCCTCTTCCGACGCGCCACCGATCTCGCCAATCATGACGAGTGCCTCGGTCTTGGGGTCGGCGAGAAACATTTCCAGCACCTCGATGAAATCGGTGCCCTTGATCGGGTCGCCGCCGATGCCGACGGCGGTAGTCTGGCCGAGCTCCTGCTGGGTGGTCTGGTAGACCGCTTCGTAGGTCAGCGTGCCCGAGCGCGACACGATACCGACGATGCCCGGCACAAAAATATTGCCCGGCATGATGCCGATCTTGCACTCACCGGCGGTCATCACGCCCGGGCAGTTCGGCCCGATCAGCCGCGACTTCGAACCCGACAGCGAGCGCTTGACGCGCTGCATGTCGAGCACGGGATGCCTTCGGTGATGGTGATGATCAGCGGGACTTCCGCATCGATCGCCTCGCAGATCGCGTCCGCGGCACCTGCCGGCGGCACGTAGATCACGCTGGCGTCGCAGCCGGTCTTCTCTCTGGCCTCCAGCACGGTGTCGAACACCGGCAGGCCAAGGTGCGTGGTGCCGCCTTTCCCGGGCGAAGTGCCGCCGACCATTTTGGTGCCGTAGGCGAGCGCGGCCTCGGAATGGAAGGTGCCGTTCTTGCCGGTAAAGCCCTGGCAGATGACTTTCGTGTTCTTGTCGATCAGGACGGACATGTGGCGAATGCTCCGCGTCACCTCCCCCTGCAAGGTGTTCGGCGAACTCGTGGGTGCGGGTCAAACTGCTCGGGCGACGATGACCCTCATCGTATTGTCTTTGCGTACATCCAGCGCTTCATGTTCTCGGCATTGGAACGGCAAAGCTCAATCCTAGTCCCGATTGGCGGCAATCACCTCGAGGACTTGACAAGTTGCTCCGAGTCAACCGATTCGAACAGCGCACGTTCGCCTCACTGCGTCTTCCATCGCGAGCACGCAAGCCGGAAGCACATTCGAGCGTGTGCTGGTTGCGTCGAGTTCAGAAGCAGGTCGATAGAGATTGCGAATCAAGTAATCCTCTAATTTCTCGGACCGAATCCACGCCGAGCAGTCATTCTGAAATCTTGCCGAAGCTCAGCGCAGCGTCCCAAGCTGCGAGGAAACATACGCATGCTTGGATCCATCGAACTCTGCGAGCGGCGGCGAAGAGACCCCCACCCGGCTCGCTTCGCGAGCCGACCTCCCCCTTACAGGAGGAGGGGACGATGCTTCATCGCTTCTGCTCGCCTGTCATATCGATCGGTTCACTTCGCGCGCCGGTAGGTGCCGGTGACACGTCGAGCCAGCCTTCGGAATCCGGCGAGAATTGAATCTTCAACGTGTAGGTATCCGCGTCCACGATCTCGTAGACGTGACGCGCGTTGCCGCGCAGCGAGCCGCGCACCAGAGTCAGGGTCTTGTCCTTCCAGCCGCCCGATGCCGGCGATGGCGCAAAATAGCCGAGCGAATCGTGCCAGAACAATTTGTAGAGCCGGTCTTCGCGGTCCCAGGTGAACACGCCGTGGGTGGCGAAGGTCTCCTTGCCGTCGCGAAACTGTCTGGTGTCCTGGATCAGGTAGAAGCCGTTCAGATCGATGCGCGCTGATGACCCGCGCGGTCGCGGGTCCGCCGGCGACCCAGCGTGAGGGATAGCACCGTCTCCTCGCCGTTCCACTCGCCGGCAAACGCCTGGAGTCTGCGATGCTCTTCGGTCGGAACAGGCGCGGCAAGACGGTCTTCGGCCATTGCTAGCCTCCCTTGACTGCCTTCACGATTTTCTGCGCGGCGTCGTCGAGATTGTCGGCGGAGACGACGTTCAGGCCGGACTCCTTGATGATCTTCTTGCCGAGATCGACGTTGGTGCCTTCGAGCCGCACCACCAGCGGGATTTTCAAGCCGACCTCGTTGACGGCGGAGACCACGCCTTCGGCGATGATGTCGCACTTCATGATGCCGCCGAAGATATTGATCAGGATGCCCTTCACATTGGGATCAGCGGTGATGATCTTGAACGCCGCCGTGACCTTTTCCTTGGTCGCGCTGCCGCCGACGTCGAGGAAGTTCGCCGGCGCCATGCCATAGAGCTTGATGATGTCCATCGTCGCCATGGCAAGGCCGGCGCCGTTCACCATGCAGCCGATCGAGCCGTCGAGCGCGACGTAATTGAGCTCGTATTTCGAGGCCTCGATCTCCTTCGGATCCTCTTCGGTCTCGTCGCGCAACGCCACGACTTCCGGATGGCGAAACAGCGCGTTGTCGTCGAACGCCACCTTGGCGTCGAGCACGACCAGCTTGTTCTGCTTGGTCACGATCAGCGGATTGATCTCCAGCATCGCCATGTCCTTGGCGACGAAGGCCGTATAGAGCTGCGTGGTCAGGCTCTCGGCCTGCTTGGCAAGATCGCCGCTTAGCTTCAGCGCCTGCGCCACTGCGCGGCCGTGATGGCTCATGATGCCGGTCGCCGGATCGACCGAGAACGTCACGATCTTCTCAGGCGTGTTGTGGGCGACGTCCTCGATGTTGACGCCGCCTTCGGTCGACACCACGAACGACACCCGCGAGGTCTCGCGGTCGACCAGGAGCGACAGATAGAACTCCTTGGCGATGTCAGAACCTTCCTCGAGATAGAGGCGGTTGACCTGCTTGCCGGCGGGGCCGGTCTGCACGGTGACCAGCGTCGCGCCGAGCATTTGCTTGGCGAACGTCTTGACCTCATCGATGGATTTCGCGAGCCGAACGCCGCCGCCGGAGCCTGCGGAGGCTTCCTTGAACTTGCCCTTGCCGCGGCCGCCGGCATGGATCTGGCTCTTCACCACCCAGAGCGGGCCGCCGAGTTGCGTTGCCGCCGCCTCGGCATCAGCTGCTTTAAGCAGCGGCACACCGCGTGACACCGGCGCGCCGAATTCCTTCAACAACGCCTTGGCCTGATACTCGTGGATGTTCATCCGTCCGCTCCCCCCAGGCGACGCCGCAGCTTCAAGTTGCGCATGTCCTTTTCGGAAAACCGGTTCCCACTTTTCCGGGACATGCGCTTACACGACTCGAAGCCTAGCGGCCCAACAGATCAGGCGCGATCTTCTTGCAGGCGTCAATCAGACCGCGCACGGAATCCGCAGACTTCTCGAACGCGGCGCGGTCATTGCCGGCAAGCTCGATCTCGACGATCCGCTCGACGCCGCGCGCGCCGATCACGACGGGCACGCCGACATAAATGTCCTTCATGCCGTATTCGCCGTTCAGCCAGGCCGCGCACGGCAGCACGCGCTTCTTGTCGCGCAAAAAGCTCTCGGCCATCGCGATCGCGGAGGCCGCCGGCGCGTAGAACGCCGAACCGGTCTTCAACAGGTTGACGATCTCGGCGCCGCCGTTGCGGGTGCGGTCGACGATCTCGTCGATCCGCGCCTGCGAGGTCCAGCCCATCTTGACGAGATCGGGCAGCGGAATGCCGGCGACAGTCGAGTACTTGGCGAGCGGCACCATGGTGTCGCCGTGGCCGCCGAGCACGAAGGCGGTGACATCCTCGACCGAGACGTTGAACTCGTCGGCGAGGAAGAAGCGGAAGCGCGCGGAATTGAGCACGCCCGCCATGCCCACCACCTTCTTCGGCGGCAGGCCGGAGGCCTTCTGCAGCGCCCACACCATGGCATCGAGCGGGTTGGTGATGCAGATGATGAAGGCATCCGGGGCATATTTCTTGATGCCGGCGCCGACCTGCTCCATCACCTTCAGATTGATGCTCAACAGATCGTCACGGCTCATGCCTGGCTTGCGCGGCACGCCGGCGGTGACGATGCAGACTTTTGCGCCGTCGATCGCCTCGTAGGAATTGGCACCGGTGTAGTGGGCGTCGAAGCCGTCGACCGGCGAGGACTGGGCGATATCGAGGGCCTTGCCCTGGGGCACGCCCTCGGCGATGTCGAACATCACAACATCGCCCAACTCCTTCAGCCCAACGAGATGGGCGAGCGTGCCGCCGATCTGACCGGAGCCAATCAAAGCAATCTTGTCGCGTGCCATGGGAAGCGTGTCCTTTGGAGCCTTGCGGGAGAGAAACTTGATCGTCGGTGGTTAGCCGTTTCGGTCCCTCCGTTCAAGTCGACGCAAGGCGTGGGTGATCAACTGCCGAGCTTACACAAAGCACTGTGTTTCAAGCAAAACCGGGGCCACCGGGCCGCCCACGAAAACGGCAGAAACATTGATTGATTGACTGGAGCCCGTAAGGCACCGGTCCGCACCAGCAGGACCGGCGGGCCTACTCGACCAGCCCCTCGCGTGAGCCTGAGGTCAGCTCGTCCCGGCCGCCGTGCGGCAGCATCAGGTAAGATTCGGAACCCATCTCGATCAGGCGCGAGGAGGTCCGCTTGAACTCGTTGACCTCGACGCCGTCCTCGGCGCGATAGAGCGAGGTCGGGTCGGCCTCGGCCGAGGCGACGAGCTTCACCGCATTGTCGTAGAACGTGTCGATCAGGGTGATGAAACGCTTCGCCGCGTTGCGGTTCTCGTAGTGCATGACCGGCACGTGATCGAGCACCACCGAATGGAAATCATGCGCGATCCTCAGATAGTCGGACGCGCCAAGCGGCGTCTCGCACAGCTCCTTGAACGAGAAGCGTGCGACGCCGCGTGCGGCGCGCGGAATGTGCAGGCGCCGCCCCTTGACGATGACGTCGAGCGGCGCGCCGCGCGCGCCGCCGGTCAGCTTGGCCCAGGCGACGTCGAGCGCATCGTCGGCGGCGTCATCGGCGGGCACATGCCACATCTTCACACCGGCGAGCTTTTCCAGCCGGAAGTCGGTGCGCGCATCGAGCAGCACAACGTCCATGCGGGCCTTGAGCTGGGCAATGAAGGGCAGGAACAGCGCGCGGTTCAGCCCGCCCTTGTAGAGATCATCGGGCGCGACGTTGGAGGTCGCAACCACGACGGTGCCGAGCTCGAACAGGCGCGAGAATAGCCGGCCGAGGATCATCGCATCGGCAATGTCGGTAACATGAAATTCATCGAAGCAGAGCAGCCAGGCTTCCTCGAAGATCGTGGCCGCGGTCAGCACGACGGGATCGGTGTCGGTGATCGCGCCCGACGCAATGCCCTGCCGGAAGCCGTGAATACGTTCGTGCACGTCGGCCATGAATTCGTGGAAGTGCGCGCGGCGCTTATGCTCGACCGGGCTCGCCTCGAAGAACAGGTCCATCAGCATGGTCTTGCCGCGGCCGACCTCGCCATGGACATAGAGGCCCTTGATCGGGTCGGTGCGCTTGCCGTTGCCGAACAGCCGGCCAAGCAGGTTTTGCTTGCGCGCGGGGCGATAGCCAGCCAGCCGCTCCTCCAGCGCCGAAAACGCGACGGCGGCGCTCTGCTGCGCCGAATCGCGCTCGATCTCGCCGGACGAGACGAGTTCCTCATATTGGCCGATAAACGAAGCGGAGGCCCCTTGCATGGGCCTCTAACGGCCCAAATTCGAGGCAAATTGCAAGAGCTTGCCGAACGCCAGATCAGGCGCTCAGTGCATAGGCGTCTTCGACGACGTAGGGACCGCCCCCGACCGAGGCGCGCGAGGAGAACAACACGAAGCGGTCGACGGTGAAGACGCGCGTCGGGAAGTAGCCGCGCACCGACAGATAGTCCGCAACATCGTAGCTCGAGGCGTTGCGCAACCGCGCCAGCGTCACATGCGGTGTGTACTTGCGTCCCTCGGGGTCGAGCCCGACGCGCCGCATCAGCCGCTCGACTTCGGCCTGCAGCTCCATCAGCGGGCGGCACGGCGCAATCGATGCGACCACCGCGCGCGGCTTGTTGCCGCCGAACGACGACAGCCCTTGCAATGAGACCTCGAACGGTCTGCGCCTCACGCGGATCAGGCTGTGTGCGATTTCGCCTGCGATGTAGTCGTCGATGTCGCCGATGAAGCGGAGCGTGACGTGGTAATTTTCTGGATCGATCCAGCGCGCGCCTGGTAAACCACCGCGCAAGCTGGACAATGAATGTCCGATCTCTTGCGGAATTTCCAGACCGGTAAAGAGGCGGGGCATCGCACACTCCTCGATGCAAGTCATAACCGATTCGCCGGCTCACCTTTGTTAGCAGAGCGCGAGCGGAATGCGAAGAGCCGCTGCGCGACGCTCAACTGCGCTGTGCCGACACTTTGGTCAGCAATGCCTCGACGGTCGGCAGAATCCGCGCGACGATGATGTCGACGCCGGCGGCGGTCGGGTGCAATCCATCAGCCTGATTAAGATTTGGGTCGGCCGCGACGCCGTCGAGAAAGAACGGATACAGCGGCAGATCATAGGCTTTCGCGAGATCGGGATAAATCGGATCAAACTGCGCGGAGTAATCCGGCCCGAGGTTGCGCGGCGCGTACATCCCTGCGAGCATCACCGCGACACGGCGCTGTCGCAGGCGCTTCACAATTTCGTCAAGACCGGAGCGCGTGAGCTTTGGATCGAGTCCGCGCAGCGCATCGTTGGCGCCGAGTTCGACGATGACGGCATCGGCGTCCTGCGGGATCGACCAGTCGAGACGCGCAAGCCCGTCGGCGACGGTGTCGCCGGAGACACCGGCGTTGACCACATCGACCTTGTAACCCTTGCCATGCAACGCCGCTTCGAGCTTTGCGGGAAAAGCAGAGGCGAGTGGCAGCCCGAGGCCCGCGGTGAGCGAGTCGCCGAAGGCAACGAGTTTGATCGGCCTGACGTTGTCTTGGCCGTTTGCGGCGCCCGATAGCGCGGCCAGCGCAACCAGCGCCACAAGCATTAATCTCGCACTAAGCCTTAATCGACGAAGCCTCTCGACCATCGACCCCGAACTCCCATATGACAAGACAATGAATGAGCGAACCGATCCGGCCGCGCAAGGCGCGCGCGACAGTGATGCCATCCGCATCCAAAACGTCAATCTGGCGCTCGGTTCGGGCGCCGCGCGCGTTCATATCCTGAAAGACATCAGCCTTCGCATCGCCCGCAGCAAGACCGTCGGCCTGGTCGGCCCGTCGGGCTCGGGCAAATCGACGCTACTGATGGTGATGGCCGGCCTCGAGCGGCCCGACAGCGGCGAAGTCACGGTCGACGGCACGCCCTTCAGCAAGATGAGTGAAGACGCGCTGGCGCGCTTTCGCGGCCGCAATGTCGGCATCGTGTTCCAGTCGTTCCACCTGATCCCGACCATGACCGCGCTCGAAAACGTCGCGGTGCCGCTCGAACTTGCCGGGCACGGCGACGCGCAGCAGCGCGCGGCGCGGGAGCTTGTATCCGTCGGGCTCGACGATCGACAGCACCATTATCCCTCGCAACTGTCCGGCGGCGAGCAGCAGCGCGTCGCGCTCGCCCGCGCGCTGGCGCCCGATCCAGCGATCCTGCTGGCCGATGAGCCGACCGGCAATCTCGACGAAGCAACCGGCGCACAGATCATCGAGCTGTTGTTTGCCAAGCACGCCGAGCGCGGCATGACGCTGGTGCTGGTGACCCACGACGCAGGCCTCGCGCGGCGCTGCGACCGCGTGGTGCGGTTGCGCTCAGGCCGGATCGACGACGCCGGCGACGGTTTGGGCGACGACTTGGGCCGCATCAACATCGCAGCCCAACGATGACGGCGACCGTCGATCGGGTCGGCTATGCCGCGTCGCGCCGCACCGCGCCACCGGCGCTGCGCTACGCGCTGCGCGAGCTGCGCGGCGGCTTTGGCGGCTTCTATGTCTTCATGTCCTGCATCGCGCTTGGCGTGTTTGCGATTGCCGGTGTCGGCGCGCTGGCGGCGAGCCTGTCGGCCAGCCTGGTGCGCGAGGGACGCACCCTGCTCGGCGGCGACGCCGCGTTCTCGCTGATCCAGCGCGAGGCGAAGCCGGAGGAGCAGGCGTTTCTCGCGACCAAAGGCGAGGTGTCGGTCGCAGCCACCATGCGTGCGATGGCGCGCTCGAACGAGGGCCAGTATGCGCTGGTCGAGCTCAAGGCCGTCGACCAGAAATTCCCGCTGCTCGGCGCGCTCGACCTGCAACCGGCCATGCCGCTCGCGGATGTGCTCGCAGCGGGGGACGGCGCGTTCGGCGCCGCCGCCGATCCGACGTTGCTGGCGCGGCTCAACCTGAAAATCGGCGATCACGTCAAGATCGGCGCCGCCGATTTCGCAATTCGCGCCAGTGTCAACTCTGAGCCGGACAAACTCGGCGGCGGCGTCGGCTTTGGCCCGCGTTTTCTTGTCAGCGAAGACGGATTGCGGGCCACAGCGCTGCTGCAGCCCGGCAGCCTGGTGCGCTGGACCTATCGGCTGAAACTTGCCGACGACACCGGCGACGCCGCGCTGAAGGGCATGATCGACAGTGTGCGGACGAGCCTGCCCGAAGCCGGCTGGGAGATCCGCAGCCGCGGCAACGCTTCGCCGCAACTCGAGCGCACCATCGATCGCTTCACGCAGTTTCTCACCCTGGTCGGCCTTGCCGCGCTGCTGGTCGGCGGCGTCGGTGTGGTCAACGCGGTGAAAGGCCATCTCGACCGCAGGCGCGATGTCGTCGCGACGCTCAAGGCACTGGGCGCGACCAGCACCACGGTGTTTGCGATCTTCACGACGCAGGTGCTTGCGATCGCTTTTGTCGGCTCGCTGATCGGGCTCGTGTTCGGCGCGGCCCTGCCTTTCATTGTCGTCGCCGGCTTCGGCAAGCTGTTGCCGCTGCCGATCGTTCCGGTGATCCAGGTGGGCGATCTTGTCGTTGCGCTGGTCTATGGCCTGTTGACCGCACTCGCGTTCGCGATCTGGCCGCTCGGCCGGATCGAAGACGTCTCGGTGTCCACCTTGTTCCGTGATGCGGCGGTGCCCGAAACGCACTGGCCACGCCGGCGCTACATCGCGCTCATGGTCGCTGCCATCGCCGCCCTGATCGCGATCGCGACGTTCGAAGCCTTCGACAAGAAGGTCGCGCTGACCTTCATCGGCTCGGCCGCCGCGGTGTTCGCCTTGCTTCGCCTCGTCGCGCTGGTCCTGATGGCGCTGGCGCGCCGGATGCCGCGGCCGTCGGCGACCATGCTGCGGCTGGCGCTCACCAATATTCACCGCCCGGGCGCGCTGACGCCGTCCGTCGTGTTGTCGCTCGGGCTCGGCCTGACCGTGCTCGTCACCATCACCCAGATCGACGGCAACCTAAGGCGGCAGTTTACCGCCGCGCTGCCGGAGCGCGCACCGTCGTTCTTCTTCGTCGACATCCCCTCGGCCAGGGCCGACGAGTTCCAGTCATTCCTCCTGAAGCAGGATCCCGGCGCGAAAATCGAGCGGGTGCCGATGCTGCGCGGCCGCATCGTCGAAGCGCGCGGCGTCAAGGCCGAGGATTTGAAACCCACGCCGGACGCCGAATGGGTGCTGCAGAGCGACCGCGGCCTGACCTATGCGGCCGACGTGCCGCCGGGTTCGAAGGTGGTCGAAGGGCGATGGTGGGGGCCGAACTATGACGGCCCGCCGCTGGTCTCGTTCGAGAAGAAGCTGGCGGACGGCCTCGGGCTGAAGCTCGGCGATACCGTCACCGTCAATGCGCTCGGCCGCAACGTGACAGCAACCATCGGCAACATGCGCAGCGTCGACTGGCAGAGCCTCGGCATCAACTTTGTCCTCGTCTTCTCCCCGAACACCTTCAAGGGCGCCCCCCATACCGAGATCGCGACGCTGACTGAGCCCACGTCCAGCCCCGAAAATGACGCCCGGATCGTCAAAGTCGTGGCCGACGCCTTCCCCAATGTCACGAGTGTGCGAGTGCGGGAAGCGCTGCAGACCGTCGGCGACGTCGTCAACAACCTCGTGCTGGCGATCCGTGCCGCGAGCAGCCTGACCCTGATCTCCGCAATCCTGGTGCTGGCGGGCGCGCTGGCGGCGGGGCATCGCCACCGGGTCTATGACGCCGTCATCCTGAAGACGCTCGGCGCTACCCGGCTGCGGCTGATCGGCGCCTACGCCGTGGAATACCTGATGATTGGGCTGGCCACAGCGCTGTTCGGCGTGTTGTCCGGCAGCGTCGCGGCCTGGTTCGTCGTGACCCGGCTGATGACGCTCAGCTTCGTGTTCGAGGCGGCGGGCGCGGCCGCGGTTGTCGGCGCCGCCCTGGTGGTGACTGTAGGCCTCGGGCTGATCGGAACGCTGGTCGCCCTTAACCAAAAGCCCGCGATGGTTTTAAGAAATTTGTGACCTTGGTGGCCGCGTCCCTGTGTCCCTGTGCCGCTGCGCCATAGCGACATTCAGCCGCGCAGTTGCGCTTGCGCGAAGCGCGTTAATTTCCCACATTCGCACTGGGTCAGGCGCTTGAGAATAATGACAAAAAGTTCATGTCGGCAAAGCCCGGCGCCTGGGATAGATTTCCGTGCTGGCGAGAGAAGCCCTTCTGATCTCGCCGGACAACAACGAGGTTTCGACAATGTCGGACTTTGACCGCAACTATGCGTCGCCGTTCGGGCGCGCGGCCGGCCGGACCGATGCCGCGGCCGTCGATGCCGGCCTGCGCGCATACATGCTGCGCATCTACAACTACATGACGATCGGCCTGGCGATCACCGGCTTCGCCGCGCTCGGCGTCTACATGGCGGCGACGACCAGCGACCCGTCGCTGGCCGCGTTCCCGCAGAAGATCGGCAGCGTCTATCTGACGAGCTTCGGCTACGCCATGTTCGTCAGCCCGCTGAAGTGGCTGTTCATCTTCGCGCCGCTCGCGATGGTGTTCGTCATCTCGTTCGGCATCCAGCGGCTGGCGCCCGCCACCGCGCAGCTGTTGTTCTGGGTGTTCTCGGCGCTGATGGGCGTTTCGCTGTCGTCGATCTTCCTGGTCTACACGCACTCATCGATCGTGCAGGTGTTCTTCATCACCGCCGCATCGTTCGGTGCGCTGAGCCTTTATGGCTACACCACGCGGCGTGACATGACCGCGATGGGCTCGTTCCTGATCATGGGCCTGTTCGGCATCATCATCGCGGGCCTGGTGAACCTGTTCGTGGCGAGTTCGGCGCTGCAGTTCGTCATCTCGGTCGGCGGCGTGCTGGTGTTTGCGGGCCTCACCGCCTGGGACACCCAGCGGCTGAAGAACGAGTACATCTACGGCTACGCCGGTGCCGGCGGCGATGTTGCCGAGCGCTCGGCCATCCTCGGTGCGCTGTCGCTGTACCTGAACTTCATCAACCTGTTCACGCTGCTGTTGCAGTTGCTCGGCCAGCGCGATAACTGATCGATCGAACAGCGAGAGCTGTTGCTTCGGAAGCCCCGGCCCGCAAAGGCCGGGGCTTTTGTTTTTCGGTCGAAATCTCTACCGTTGGCCCATGTCGACCGCCAAGATCAGGCCCGCCACTGAGGCCGACCTTCCCGCTATTACCGCCATCTACGAGCACGCCGTCCGCTTCGGCACGGCAACCTTCGAGCTCGACCCGCCCGATCTCGCCGAGATGACCCGGCGGTTTCGCAGCCTGGCCGACGGCCAATTTCCCTACCTTGCGGCGGAGCTGGACGGTGCCGTCATCGGCTACGCCTATGCCGGACCGTACCGGCCGCGGCCGGCCTATCGCTTCAGCGTCGAGAACTCGGTCTATTTCGATCCGAAAGCGCAGGGACGCGGCATCGGCAAGCTCATCCTGCAGGAACTGATCACGCAGTCGGAGCAGCGCGGCTTCCGTCAAATGGTCGCGGTAATCGGCGACTCCGCCAACGCCGCCTCGATCGGCGTACACCGCTCGACCGGGTTCAGGATGATCGGCACCTGCGAGAATGTCGGCTTCAAGTTCGGCCGCTGGCTCGACACCGTGATGATGCAACGCGACCTCGGCGAGGGCGCGCGGACAATGCCGAGGGATTGATCACGCGCCTTTCGCAAAACCTCTCGCCTCATGGTGAGGAGGCCCATAGGCGAGCGAAGCGACGCCGTCCTTTGGACGGCTATGGGCCGTCTCGAACCATGAGGCCCGATCGGCGGCCTCATCCTTCGAGACGCGCTGCAAATGCAGCGCTCCTCAGGATGAGGATCAGCTCAGCCTGTGATCCTCACACCACCGAGAGCTTGCGGTCGATTGCGAGCAGCACGCGGTCGAGTTCGTGGCCGCGGCGGAGAATCAGACCCGTGGCGGTGATCACGCTGTAGACGCCCTGTTTGCGCGCCAGCTTCGGATTCTTCTCGATGCGGTAGAGCGGCACCTCGGCCGAACGGCGGAACACCGAGAACACCGCCTTGTCCTTCAGGAAATCGATGGCGTAGTCGCGCCATTCGCCGTCGGCGACCATGCGACCGTACAGATTGAGAATGCGGTCAAGCTCACGCCGGGTGAAGGTAACTCTTGCGGGAATGGCCGAGGCGGAACCTCGCTCCATTCCCCTGCTCTCGCTGGGGTCGGTATCGCCGGTCAAGCTCATGCGGCGCCTCCTTTGTCATCTGCGTGCCATGATCGCGCCGGGCGCGGCAGGCTGCAAGAGCGTTTGCAACGGTCCGCCGGACCGACGTGGTGGTTCGCCGCATCGATCCGGCAGGAACAAGCCGTCACGGGATCGTTAGCCGGATCATAAAGATGCCCAATTTCGGCCCAGCCAACGCCGCCCTGACTTGGCATCTATATCGCACTGCGTTGGCCCGGTCTTGTTGGCACCGGATTCCTCAGCCCCCAGCCCCCCGGGGCCGAGTAAGATCGGGCCTGTACGCAGCAAATCTCAGGTGTCTCGCCGGGCCAACAGAAGTTGGCCCGTTTTTGTTTTTAGCCGTGCACGATCACCTTTTCGATCATGCAGTGGACGCCCTTCGAGCCGTTGACCGCCTGGGTCACCCGCAAATCGGCGGCGAGACTGCAGAGCGTGTAGGCGTCCTCGCGCGACAGGTTCCGCTTTTCGCCGAGCAGCACGATCATGTCGCGGACCGCATTCTCGGCGCAGCGGTCGAGGTCGGGATCCATGAACATCGTGATGTAGTGCGTCGCCGTCTCCGCACGCGGATATTTCAGGCGCAAATCCTTGCGCAGCTTGAAGACAAAGCGCCCCTGCAGTGCGGTCTCGATCGCAGTGATACAGACTTCGCCATCGCCCTGAACGCCGTGGCCGTCGCCGCACGAGAACAGCGCGCCCGGCACGAACACCGGCAGGAACAGTTTTGCGCCGGCGCCGAGCTCCTTGTTGTCGAGATTGCCGCCGAAGGCGCGTGGCACGATCGAGGTGACGCGGCCCCAGGCCGGCGGCGGCGCAACGCCCATCACGCCAAAGAACGGTTTTAGCGGCAGATCGAGCCCCCACGGACAGGCGGCCGGTCATCTTGTCCGCATCGAGCGGAATGTGGATCAGCCGCGGCTCGTGAAAATCGTCCGGCAGAATGCCGGACAGCGGGCGAATGACGTTGTAGCCCCAGTCCTGCCGCAGCTTGACTTCGAGGATCTCGACTTCGAGCACATCGCCCGGCTGTGCACCCTCGATCGCAACGGGGCCGGTGAGGATGTGGCCCGGCAGCGAACGCTCGCTGTTGACGTGGACATCATGCATCTCCGGCGGAATATGGAAGCGCTTCGCATCAGGGCAATTGCTGCGGACCGCCGCTGATGCTGTCGATCGTGACCTCGTCCCCGCTCTTGACGGTGAGGACCGGCTTCAGTGCGGCGTCGAAAAAACCCCAATGGCAGGTTGCCGCTGCGGCCTTGAGATGATGATGCGCCATATGTCGTGAGCCCTGCTGCGTCGTCGCAGTCAGGTTAGGCGGAAGACGCACAGTGTGGAAGTGGCGCTAGTGAAGCGCCGTGTAAGCTGCGCCGAGCATCGCGCCGGGACGGTCGCGGTCGCCATCCTGCACATAGACGATGGCGCCATCGACGCCGTCGCGCATCACGTTTTCGATCGGGATGCTCCAGGTCGCGGCCTTGCCGGACCAGTCGCCGACCTTAAGCCAGTTGCGCACGACGTTGTGGTAGGTGACCTCGCGGCCACGGTTCTCGCCGCGGCCGATTGCGATCGGAATCGCGCTTCGCGACCGACCACAGACCAGACCTCGCCATGCGGCGCGCGCCGTCGGCGCCGACGCCGCGACAGAGACGTTCAACTGACCGTGCCGGTCACACTCACCGACACCGGAACCGACATCACGCCGATCTCATGCGTCGTCTGTTCGATGGCGCGCTCGATGCTGTCACGATCGCTGCCGACGGCGTGGACCTTGCCATTGATCGACGGCCTGGGGCGTGTAGACCTCGCGGTCGCCGCGCATGTGCGAGTAGGCCTTTTGCCGCGCGGTGAAGCGCTAATCGGCAAGCGTGTCCTTCCAGCCGAGATAATCCCAGTAGTCGATCGGCAGGCTGAGCGCGATGACCGACGGATCGTTCGCCAGCTCGCCGATCAGCTTGTCGGCGGGCGGACAGGACGAGCAGCCCTGCGAGGTGAAGAGTTCGACGACCGCGCGCGGATCGGCTGGGCCGGCAATGTCGCCGAACAGGACAGATTCCGCAGACGCGGCGACCACAAGCGAGCGCAGCGACCTGCTGCGGCCATCTCCTGCATCTGCGACGCGACAACGCTCCCGTCCAAACCTTTCACTCCATCAACAAAATTCCAACGCGGCCCATCCTGTAGGCCGCGTGCCATTCATCCGCCAGTCAATTCGCGGTGAGCCTCTCTCCACTTGAGCATGATCTGGTTCGGAAATCGTTACTCGCTCTCGGATCGAGCCGAGGGCGAATCTCCGGATCATGCCCTCGATCAAGCCGCGAGCTTGCCGCAGCACGTACTGCAGAATGCCGCCGTTTCGGAAGTATTCGAGCTCATCGAGCGTATCGATCCGGCACAGCAGCGGGACCCGCTTCAGCGCGCCGTCGCTGGACGACGATCTCGGCCGACAGCGTCTGGCGCGGCTTGAGGTCGCCCTGCAGGCCGCGGATCGTGACCTGTCTCGTCGCCCTTCAGGCCGAGCGACTGCCAGCGACGTGCCGTCCTCGAAGGTCAGCGGCAGCACGCCCATGCCGACCAGGTTGGAGCGGTGGATGCGCTCGAAGCTCTGGCAGATCACGGCGCGGACGCCGAGCAGCCGCGTGCCCTTGGCCGCCCAGTCGCGCGACGAGCCGTTGCCGTATTCGGCGCCGGCGAACACGACCAGCGGCACGCCCTCCTGCCTGGTACTTCATCGCCGCGTCGTAGATCGACATCTGCTCGCCGTCGGGCCAGTGCTTGGTCAGGCCGCCCTCCGGAATATTGCCGTCGGCGCCCTTCAGCATGAAGTTCTTGATGCGGATGTTGGCGAAGGTGCCGCGCATCATCACTTCGTGATTGCCGCGCCGCGTGCCGTACTGGTTGAAGTCGGCCGGGCCGCACCTGGTGCTCGCTGAGGTACATGCCGGCGGGCGAGGTCAGCTTGATCGAACCGGCCGGCGAGATGTGGTCGGTGGTGATCTTGTCGCCGAACATCGCCAGGATCCGCGCATCGACGATGTCGGTGATCGGCTCCGGCTGCTTCTTCATGCCCTCGAAATAGGGCGGGTTCTGCACGTAGGTCGAGCTCATGTTCCAGCGATAGGTCTCGCTGTCGGTGACCTTGATCTTGCGCCAGTTGGGATCGCCCTTGAACACGTCGGCGTAGCGCTTCTTGAAGATCTCGAGGTCACGAACTTCTTGATGAAGGCGTTGATCTCCTTCGTCGTCGGCCAGATGTCCTTCAGATAAACAGGCTTGCCGTCCTTGCCGTTGCCGAGCGGCTCGGTCGCGAGATTCTTCGTCACGCTGCCGGCCAGCGCGTAGGCCACAACCAGCGGCGGCGAGGCCAGATAGTTCGCCTGCACGTCGGGGCTGACGCGGCCTTCGAAATTGCGGTTGCCCGACAGCACGGCGGCGGCGACGATGCCGTTGTCGTTGATCGACTTCGAAATCTCCTCCGGCAGCGGGCCGGAATTGCCGATGCAGGTGGTGCAGCCGAAGCCGACCAGGTTGAAGCCGACCTTGTCGAGGTCCTTCTGCAGGCCGGAATTGGCGAGATATTCGGCGACCACCTGGCTGCCCGGCGCCAGCGACGTCTTCACCCACGGCTTGGCCTTCAGGCCCTTGGCGGCGGCATTGCGCGCCAGCAGGCCGGCACCGATCAGGACGCTCGGGTTGGAGGTGTTGGTGCAGGAGGTGATCGCGGCGATCACGACGTCGCCATGGCCGAGATCGAAATTGCGGCCCTCGACCGGCATAGCGCTGTCGACGCTTCCGCGGCCTTCTTGTATTCGCTCGCCATCGCCGCGGCGAAACCGTCGGCGACCGCCGGCAGCGCGACGCGGCCCTCGGGGCGCTTCGGGCCGGCCATCGACGGCACGACGTCGCCGAGATCGAGCGTCAGCGTCTCGGTGAACACCGGATCGGGCGACTTGGCGGTGCGGAACAGGCCCTGCGCCTTGGCATAGTCTGCGACCAGCGCCGACGCGGCGCGGCTTGCGGCCCGAGACCTTCAGATAGTCGATGGTCTCGGCGTCGACCGGGAAGAAGCCGCAGGTCGCGCCATATTCCGGCGCCATGTTGCCGATGGTCGCCTTGTCCGCCACCGAGAGATGATCGAGCCCGGGGCCGAAGAACTCGACGAACTTGCCGACCACGCCCTTCTTGCGCAGCATCTGCGTCACGGTCAGCACGAGGTCGGTCGCGGTGACGCCTTCCTTCAGCGCGCCCTTCAGCTTGAAGCCGACCACTTCAGGCAGCAGCATCGAACAGCGGCTGGCCGAGCATCGCAGGCTTCCGCCTCGATGCCGCCGACGCCCCAGCCGAGCACGGCGAGACCGTTGACCATGGTGGTGTGGAAGTCGGTGCCGACCAGCGAATCCGGATAGGCGACTTCGAACGTGCCGGTCTTCTTGCCGACCGTCATCTTCTGCTTCTTGGTCCAGACGGTCTGCGCGAGATATTCGAGATTGACCTGGTGGCAGATGCCGGTGCCGGGCGGCACCACCGAGAAATTCGGAACGCCTTCTGGCCCCATTTCAGGAACTCGTAGCGCTCCTGGTTCTGCTTGTATTCCTCGGCGACGTTCTTGCCGAAGGCCTTGTTGTCGCCGAAGAAGTTGACGATCACGCGAGTGATCGATGACGAGATCGACCGGCACCAGCGGATTGATCTTCTCGGCATCGCCGCCGAGCGCCTGCATGGCGTTGCGCATGGCGGCGAGATCGACCACCGCCGGCACGCCGGTGAAATCCTGCATCAGCACGCGCGCCGGGCGGAAGGCGATTTCATGCTCCAGCTTGCGCTTCTTCAGCCATTTGGACACCGCGAGGATGTCTTCCTTCTTGACCGTGCGGCCGTCCTCGTTGCGCAGCAGATTTTCCAGCAGCACCTTCATCGAATAGGGCAGCCGTGAAATGCCCTTCAGACCGTTCTTCTCGGCGGCGGGCAGGCTGTAATAAACGTAGGTCTTGCCGCCGACCTTGAGGGTCTTCTGGCATTTGAAGCTGTCGAGCGAGGTCATGCGAGGAAATCCCAATTGCGTCGTTATACCCGAAGCGCGGGTATCAAGCAACCTTATTGGCTGGCGAGGGCAGGTGGCTTGCAGCGGCGGATTCCGTGCTGCATCAAGTGCCGGCTTATAGAAGCTTTCTAAGCGCGCCGCCACATGGACGCCGAGAATCATCCGATGCAGCGTGCGGAGTACCCATCAAATTATCACGCGGTACCCATCGTTTTCGTAAGCCAGGACGCACGGAATGCGGCTCCTCATGAGGCTTTCGGGCGACGAGGTCAGCTGCGTGCGCGGCGGCCGTGAGGTATTCTCCGGCCTCGCTTTCCGGCCTGCCGGCGAGGCGCTGGCGGTGACCGGCCACAATGGCGTCGGGCAAGATCCTCGCTGCTGCGGCTGATCGCGGGCCTGTCTGTTGCCGGCTCCGGCACGATCACGCTTCGAGGGCGGCGATGACAATCTGACGCTCGCCGAGCAGGCGCATTATCTCGGCCATCGCGACGCGATCAAGCCGGCGCTGAGCGTGCTGGAGAACCTGTCGAATTCTGGGCGAGATTTTCTCGGCGGCGCGCCAGCGGATCAAACCCGGCCGACTGCCTCGAAGCGGTCGGCTTGAGCCATGCCGCGCGATCTGCCCGCGGCCTATCTGTCGGCCGGCCAGCGCCGGCGGCTTGTCGCTCGCGCGGCTGCTTGCGCTCAGGCGCCCGGTGTGGCTGCTGGACGAGCCGACCACCGCGCTCGATGCGGCCGGCCAGACCATGATCGCGGAGTTGATGCGCGACCATCTGCGCAATCCGGCGGCCTGATCGTCGCCGCAACCCACGCAGCCGCTCGGGCATTCTCTGCGCGCGAGCTGCAGGCTCGGCGGACGCTCCGGCATGAGCGCGCTCGCTGCGCACTCGATTCGCCGCGACATCCGGATCGCGCTGCGCGTCGGCGGCGGCGCGCTGATCGGCGTCTTGTTCTTCCTCACCGTCGTGGTGCTGATGCCGTTCGCGGTCGGCCCCGACCTCGCACTGCTGACGCGGCTCGGTCCCGCAATCCTCTGGCTCGGCGCCTTGCTGGCGAGCCTGCTGACGCTGGACCGGCTGTTCACCGCCGACCACGACGACGGCTCGCTCGACCTGATCGTGATGAGCCGGACGCCGCTGGAACTCGCCTGCGCCGCCAAGGCCGCTGGCGCATTGGCTGGCGGCGGGCCTGCCGCTGATCATCGCCACGCCCGTGCTCGGCCTGCTGCTCAATCTCGATGGCCGGCGACCGGCGCCGTGGCGCTGACGCTGCTCGCCGGCACGCCGGCGCTGACCTTCCCCGGCATGATCGGCGCGGCGCTGGCGGTGACCCTGCACGCGGCGGCCTGCTGCTGGCGGTGCTGGTGCTGCCGCTGTCGATTCCGGTGCTGATCTTCGGCGTTGCTGCGTCGCAGGCCGCGATCATCGGGCCGATGTCGTTCGGCGCGCCGTTTTCGATTCTGTGCGCGCTGTCGCTGATCAGCCTCGTGATCGGGCCGTTCGCGGCAGCGGCCAGCCTGCGGCACGGGCTGGATTGACGGGTCCAGGATTGACCCGATCAAGTCTTTTGACATCGTTCTATGCTGATTGCCTGCAGCGCTTCCGCCACTAACAGGATGCCATGACGCTGATCGACCTCGCCAACCCGACCCGGTTCCTGGCGCTGACGGCGCGCGCTGTTGCCGTGGCTCGTCGCGCTGCACGGCGCATCCTGCTGCAGTCGGCCTGTATCTGTCGGCAACGGCGCCGGACGATTACCAGCAGGGCGCCACCGTCAAGATCATGTTCATCCATGTGCCCAATGCGTGGCTGTCGATGTTCGTCTGGGGCATGATGAGCGTGGCCGCGCTCGGCACGCTGGTATGGCGGCATCCGCTGGCCGACGTCGCCGCAAAGGCCGCCGCGCCGATCGGCGCCAGCTTCACATTCCTTGCCCTGGTCACCGGCTCGCTGTGGGGCCGGCCGATGTGGGGCACCTATTGGGAATGGGATGCGCGGCTGACCTCGGTGCTGGTGCTGTTCCTGATGTATCTCGGCCTGATCGCGCTGTGGCGCGCGGTCGAGGACCCCGGCGCGTGCCGGCGCGCGCCGCCGCGATGCTGACCCTGGTCGGCGCGATCAACATGCCGATCATCAAGTTCTCGGTCGACTGGTGGAACACGCTGCATCAGCCGGCCTCGGTGTTCCGGATGGGCGGCCCGACGCTCGACAAGCGCGCTTCTCTGATCCCGCTGCTGGTGATGGCGCTGGCCTTCATCGCTGCTGTTCGTCACGCTGCATGCTGGCGGCGATGCGCAACGAGATCCTGCGCCGGCGCGTCCGCAGCGCTGCAGATGATGCAGGCCGGCCAGCCGCGAGCCGCGGCACGGCCGCGCGCTGAGCAGCCATGAGCGTGAGCCATGCTCGGCCCGCACGCGGCCTTCATCGTCATCGCCTACGCGCGTCGTGTGCGCGGTGGTGGTGCTGTTGATCGGCTGGATCGCGATCGACTACGCCGGCAGCTGCGGACGGCTGCGCCGGCTCGAAGCCGAGCGGCGTCACCCGGCGCTCCGGCGCGACAGCGACAAGCGCGACATGACATGCAACGAGCAGATCCGATCACCGCAACCGGCTCCGGCCGCGCGCGGTGCGCGTGATGCTGATGGCGCTGCCTCTCGTCGCTGTTCATCGGCCTGGCGTCGCTGTTCTGGTTCCGACTCGGCGATGGCGATCCATCGCGGATTCCCTCGGCGCTGATCGGCCATCCTGCGCCGCAGACCGTGCTGCCGCCGCTCGACGGCCTGCCAATGACGCGGGCGCGGTGCCCGGGCTTGATCCCGCAGCCTTCAAGGGCAAGGTCAGCGTCGTCAACGTCTGGGCGTCCTGGTGCGTGCCCTGCCATGACGAGGCGCCGTTGCTGGCGAGCCTCGGCACGACGACAAGCGCTTCCAGATCGTCGGCATCAACTACAAGGACGCGCCGGACAATGCGCGGCGCTTCCTCGGCCGCTACGGCAATCCGTACGACGTCGTCGGCGTCGACGCCAACGGCCGCGCCGCGATCGAATGGGGCGTCTATGGCGTGCCCGAGACGTTCATCGTCGGCCGCGACGGCAAGATCGCTCTACAAGCTGGTCGGCCCGATCACGCCTGACAATATCAATACGCGTGCTTGAAGCGCGAGATCGAGAAGGCGCTGAAGGCGGGAACTTGAACCTGCGACAAATTTATCTGTCGCAAATATAACCGCGCGTTTAGGTGCGGTTCACCGCAGCGCCATGGCTCCGCCATGAAATCAGAGCCTCTGTCGCGCGTCACCATTTTGGTGATGTTCAACCGTCCTCGGAGGGGACAACGACCCATGCGTCATTTCACGCTCGCAACGATGACCGCGCTCGGCCTGCTCACCGCCACGCCGATGTTCGCGCAGACACCGACGCCGCCGACCGGCACCCAGAAGATGGCACCGGCGCCGGCCGCGTCCGACAAGATGGCCCCCGCGGCCAAGATGGCTCCGGCAGCAGCGCCAGCCGCCGCTGCCAAGACCGACCTGCTCGATATCAACTCGGCGACGGCAGATCAGCTCGATGCGCTGCCCGGCATCGGCAAGGCTTACTCGGCTGCGATCATCAAGGGCCGGCCGTACAAGGGCAAGGACGAGCTGGTGCAGAAGAAGATCGTGCCGCAGAAGACCTACGACGGCATCAAGGACAAGATCATCGCCAAGCAGAAGAGCTGATCCGCCTTCATCTTGCTTCGACGAGTGACGAACGCCCTCCGCTGTCGCAGCGGAGGGTACTTTGTTTGGCCCGGTCCACCGTTGTCATGCCCCGCGAAAGCGGGGCATCCAGTAACCCGCTGCGCTGATGAGTCTCACTGACTGCACGGAGTACTGGATCGCCCGGTCAAGCCGGGCGATGACGGAACGAGAGGATTGAATCCAGTTCCTTAACCCTCTTTCAAATTGCCGCGCTCGGTATCGCCAGCATCGGCCGTCGCCGGTGGCTGGGCATGGCGGTTGATCAACGGAAACTGGATCATCGCGAAGATCGCGGTGATCGGCGTGACGCCAAACGCCTTGAACGCGACCCAGACATCGGTGCTCTGGGTGCGCCAGATGATCTCGTTCAGGATCGCCATCGCAAAGAAGAACACCGACCAGCGGATCGTGAGCAATCGCCAGCCGCGCGGCGTCAGGTTGAACATCTGGTCGAACATCACCGCGATCAGCGAGCGGTTGAAGACGAGGCCGCCGGCGAGGATCAGGCCGAACAGCGAGTAGATGATGGTCGGCTTGATCTTGATGAAGGTCTCGTTGTGCAGGGCCAGGGTCAGCGTACCGAACACCAGCACGACCACGCCGGAAACGATCGCCATGATCGGCACGTGCCGCGTCACCACATAGGAGGCGATCAGCGACACCACGATCGCCACCATGAAGGCGCCGGTGGCGACGAACAGGTCGAATTTGGCGTTGGCGGCGAAGAACACCAGCAGCGGACCGAGCTCGGTCGCCAGCTTGAAGATCGGGTGCGGGGCTGATTTGTTCATGTTCAATCGTCGAGTCCAGCAATGGCGCGCGAAAAATCGCGCGCGGTGAATGGCGCAAGGTCGTCGACGCCCTCGCCGACGCCGATGAAATGCACCGGCAGGCCGAATTTCTCGGCCAGCGCGACCAGGATGCCGCCGCGCGCGGTGCCGTCGAGCTTGGTCATCACGAGGCCGGTGACGCCCGCGACTTTGCGAAAGATGTCGACCTGCGACAGCGCGTTCTGTCCGACGGTGGCGTCGAGCACCAGCAGCACCGCATGCGGCGCCGACGCGTCGACCTTGCGTATCACGCGCACGACCTTTTCGAGCTCGCTCATCAATTCGGTCTTGTTCTGCAGGCGGCCCGCGGTGTCGATCAAAAGCACGTCGATGGCCTCGGCCTTGGCCTGCGACAGCGCGTCGAACGCAAGGCCGGCGGCGTCCGAACCGTGCGGGCGCGCGACGACGGGCGCGCCGGTGCGCTCGCCCCAGATTTTCAGCTGCTCGATGGCCGCGGCGCGGAAGGTGTCACCGGCCGCGAGCATCACCTTGCGGCCTTCGCCACGAAGCCGTGATGCCAGCTTGCCAATCGTCGTGGTTTTGCCGGAGCCGTTGACGCCGACCACAAGAATGACGAACGGCTTGTTGCCGGCATCGATCGCCAGCGGCTGTGCCACCTTGACAAGGACCTTCTCGACCTCGGTCGCGACTACGGCTTTCACTTCGTCGGCCGAAATCGCCTTGTCGTAGCGCCCCTCGCCCACCGCGGTGGCCACCCGTGCGGCCACCTCGGTGCCGAGATCGGCGCGCAGCAGCACATCCTCGATATCCTCGAGCATGGCGCGGTCGAGCTTGCGCTTGGTCACGAGATCGGCAACGGCGGTGCCGATCGAGCTCGAGGTGCGCTTCAGGCCGCTGGACAGCCTGCGCCACCAGCTTTGCTTCGGTTGTTCCTGGGTGTCGCTCATGCAAGTGTCACTAACATTCTTGCCGTGATAGCGGTTTCGCCGAGATGACGAAAGCCACGAATTCGCCAGCAGACCTCAAGGTTGCACCCGACGACATTGTGTCGCGCGTACTGCATCGTGACGGCCTGATGCTGATCATCGACAAGCCGGCGGGCATCCCCGTGCATCGCGGGCCGCGGAACAGCCGCGACAAGAGCGGCGTGGCGCTGGAAGACAGTTTTGAGGCGCTGCGCTTCGGGCTGCCGCGGCCGCCGGTGCTGGCGCATCGGCTCGACCGCGACACCTCCGGCTGCCTGGTGCTCGGCCGTCACCGCAAGGCGACCGCCTCGCTCGGCCTGCTGTTCAAGCATGGCAAGATCGGCAAGACCTACTGGGCCGTGGTCGAAGGCGGGCCTGAAGTGGAACAGGGCGTGATCGACATTCCGCTCGGCCGCCTCAACGAGGAACGCGGCTGGTGGCAGAAACCCGATCCGAACGGATTGCCAGCAACGACCAACTGGCGGGTGCTTGGGAGCGCGCCTGGTGTGACCTGGCTCGCGCTCGAGCCGGTCACCGGACGAACGCATCAATTGCGCGTGCACTGCGCCGCCAAGGGCTGGCCCATCGTCGGCGACAGCATTTATGGCACCGCCGCGCGCACCGGCGACGTCATGCTGCATCTTCATGCGCGCGAGATCGTGGTGCCGATTTCGAAGAACAAGCCGCCGGTCAAGGTCACCGCGCCGGTGCCGCTGCACATGCGCGACCGGCTCGCCGCGTGCGGCTGGAAGGGCGAATAGCTGTCAAACCAGCAGCATCTGGCCGTCTTCGCCTGCGATGGTCATCTGCCGCACGGCACCGGGCGTCTCGCCACGGATAGCAACCGGAATGAAATGCTCGGTGCGGCCGCGCGTTGCGCTCTCAATCAGCACGGCGCGTTCAGCGCCAACCTCCGCCGCAAGCCGCCACTGCAAGGCGCGATCGCCTGCTTCGCGCAAGCGGCGGGCGCGGTCCTTGATCAGGCTTGCGGCCACCTGCGGCATGCGCGCGGCCGGTGTCCCGGGCCGCGGCGAATAAGGGAACGCATGCACGAAGGTGAGATCACACGCTTCGACCAGATCGAGCGAGCGGCGGAACATCTCCTCGGTCTCCGTCGGAAACCCGGCGATAATATCGGCGCCGAAGGTTATGTCGGGCCGAAGCGAGCGCACCTGCGCGCAAAACCTGATCGCATCGGCGCGCGCGTGGCGACGCTTCATCCGCTTCAGGATGAGGTCATCGCCCGACTGCAGGGACAGATGCAGGTGCGGCATCAGGCGTTCTTCGCGCGCGATGGCGTCGAACAGGTCGCGGTCGACCTCGATCGAATCGATCGATGACAGCCGCAGACGCTTCAGCTCAGGGATTTCGCGCAGGATCATCTTGACGAGAACGCCGAGCGTCGGCGCGCCGGCGAGGTCTGTGCCGTAACTGGTCAGATCGACGCCGGTCAGGACGATTTCGCCATTGCCGGCTTCGGCAAGAGCGCGCACTCGCCTGACGACGTCACGAGCCACAATCGAACGCGAATTGCCGCGACCGAACGGAATGATGCAGAAGGTGCAGCGATGGTCGCAGCCGTTCTGGATCTGCACGTACGCGCGCGGCCTCGCCGGTGTTGAGGTGCCTGCCGGAAACGGTGAAGTCACCGCCATGATATCCGAGACCGCGACCTTGTCGCTGCCGGCTGCAGGACCATTGTCGAGCGCGGCACGCGTCGCTAGCCAGCTCTTCGCTTGCAGCTTGTCGTCGTTGCCGATGACGCGATCGACTTCGTCCATCGCCGCAAACATTTGCGGTTGGGTTTGCGCGGCGCAACCTGTGACGACGATTCGGCGCTCGGGGCGTTCGCGGCGCAGCTTGCGGATCGTCTGCCGCGCCTGCGCCACCGCCTCGCCCGTCACCGCGCAGGTGTTGACCACGACGATATCGGTCATGCCGGCGCAAGCGGCTTCGTGAGCGACAATCTCGGACTCACAAGCGTTGAGCCGGCAGCCAAAGCTGACGACGTCGATCGCAGGGTCGGAGGCTTCGATGGAGGACATCTTTCAGGCCGCCGGCGGTGCGGCGAACAGCTGTGGATCGAATCGCCCTTCGTATTCGAAGGTCGCGGTTCCCGTCATCAGCACGTGATCGTCGCTGGTGCGCCACTCGATGCCGAGATCGCCGCCGGGCAGCGTGATCGTCACCTTGCGTTCGGTGCGCCTCAGGCGCGCCGCCGCGACCGCAGCGGCGCATGCCGCCGAACCGCAGGCGCGTGTCAGTCCGGCGCCGCGCTCCCAGGTGCGGATGATGATGTGCTCGCGATCGACGATGTGGGCGAGCGTGATGTTGGCGCGATCCGGGAAGATCGGATGATTTTCGAGCAGCGGACCGAAGCGGCCGAGGTCATGGGCGTTGACATCGTCGACCCAGAAGATCGCATGCGGGTTGCCCATGTTGACGGCCGACGGTGAATGCAGCACCGGCGCATCGATCGGGCCGATCTGCAACTCGATGGTGCGGGTATCGCGGAATTCTTCGGCAAGCGGAATCTCCTGCCAGCCGAAGCGCGGCGCGACCCATGTCGACGGTGAACAGATCGGCCGACGGGCCCTGCCAGCAGTTCAGCAGGCCGGCCGAGGTCTCGAAGGTCAGCGCCTTCGCGCCGGTCTCGGCGAATACACGCTTGGCGACGCAGCGCATGCCGTTGCCACAGGCGCCGGCTTCCGAGCCGTCGCTGTTGTAGATCTTGATGAACGCCGCGGTGCCCTGCAGCCGCGGCGGATAGAGCGCCATCAACTGGTCATAGGGAACGCCGGAGGCGACCGCACGCGCTTCGGCCGCCGCGATCGGCTTTGCCCCGTCGCGCATGTCAACGACGACGATCTCGTTGCCGATCCCGTTCATCTTGACGAAGCTATGGTTTGCGAGCGCGCTCATCGTCCTTGTGTTGGCCTTTTTCGCCTGACCGAACATATAGGTGCTGACGCGGGGTGGCGTAAGCAGCAGCCGAAATGCGTCCACGATCTTGGTCTAACGCGAGCGTTCATGACATAACTGTCATGGGACGAACAAGCGTCGGCCTTGTAGGTTGAGTGTGCTGGGCCAGAACGAACACTGCCAATGGAGAGCCTGATGGCCCCTGTTGTGAGCCGCCCGAGCCAATTCGCGAGCAGAATAGCGGTCGCCGCTCTGGCGCTTTGGCTGGCGCCACTGCCAGGTCTGTCGCAGACACCGCCGGCCGCGACGACCCCCGCGCCTTCGGCTTCACCGGCGACACCGCCGGCGGCAGCTCCGGCTTCACCGGCCGCGGCCTCGCCACCTGCCGCCACGCCCACGACGCCAACCCCGCCTGCCACTCAGGCTCCGGCGACCCAAGCACCTGCCGCCTCAAGTCCCGCGCCGCAGCCTTCGGCTCCCGCCGCCCAGGCGCCGTCAGGCCAGCCTCCTGCCGCACAGGCGACGCCACCCGCAACGCCGCCGAGCACGCAGACCGCTGATCCCTTCGGCGAAGAGCTGACGCTGACCGCCAGGACCGTTGTCCTGATGAAGGGCTCCGCCGATTGGGACTCGGCATTCGAGACCATCACCGACAGCTTGAAGAAACTCGGCGCCTATCTCGACAAGCAGAACATCAAGGCCGTCCGGCCCACCGCTGATCGTCTACACCTCAACCGACGACAATGGCTTCACTTACCAGGCCGAGTTTCCGGTCGATGAGCCGCCGAAGTCGATGCCGAAGGACATCAGCGTCGGCAAGTCACCCGAAGGCAAGGCGCTGAAATTCGTCCACCGCGGCTCGTACGACAATATGGACAATACCTATGAGGCGATCACCAACCACCTCGACGACAAGAAACTCGAGGCCAAGGACATGTTCATCGAGGAGTACCTGACCGATCCGTTGAAGACCGACGACGACAAACTTGTCATCAACGTGTTCGTGCCGTTGAAGTGACGCGCATGCGCAGCAACCTCCAGGCTTACATCGTTGCAGTCGCACTGAGCGCGGTCACGCCGTTTGCAACGCGGGCGGCTGACGTCCCGCCGCCCATGATTTCGGTGACTGGCGAAGCAAAAGTGTCGGTCGCGCCGGATCTTGCCGAGGTCAACGGGGGCGTCACGACGCAAGCCAAGACGGCGCGCGAGGCGAGCGACAGCAATAACAAGGCGATGGCGGCTGTGCTTGCGGCGCTGAAGAGCACGGGCATCGCAGACGCCGATGTCAGGACATCACGGCTGTCGCTGCAGCCGCAGGTTTCGCCCATGCGATCTGGTGCCGACATGCCGACGATCGTCGGCTATCGCGCCAGCAATAGCGTCACGGTACGTGTCCGCGACATTGCCAGGGTGGCCGAGACGGTTGATGCCCTGTTGGCCGCCGGTGCAAACGAGATCGGCGGCGTCAATTTCATGATTTCCAACGCATCGAAGTGGCTCGACGAGGCCCGTCCGAAGGCGATCGCCGACGCGCGGCGAAAAGCCGAGATCTATGCCAAGGCGGCGGGGGTCTCGGTCGGTGCGCCGTTGAGCATCAGCGAGGAAGGTTCGAGCGGCCCGATCGCACCGCGCGGCTTCGTCCAGGGCATGGCCGCCGCTGCGCCAACGCCGATCGCGGCGGGCGATGAGACACTGACGATCACGATCAGCGTAGCCTACGAGATCAAGCCGGCGACGCCTTAGCGCTCGAGCTCCACCACCTGCCCCGGCTTCAGCACGCGAAATTTTTCGCGCGGCAACTGTGCCTCTTCGAGCGCGGCATAAAGCTCGCGCTCGGGTGCGTCGATCGCCTCGTCGGTCAATTGAAACGTGCCGTGATGGTGCGCCAGCGCAAGCTCCGCGCCGCAATCGGCCAGCGCCTTCACCGCATCCGACGGATTCATGTGCTGGTCCTTCATGAACCAGCGCGGTTCATAGGCACCGATCGGCAGAATCGCCGCGCGTAACGCACCATGGTTGTCGCGCACGCTGCGAAAATGTTTTCCCGTGCCGTAGCCGGAATCGCAAACGATGTAGATTTTGCCGGCGCCGGTCTCAAGCACGAAGCTGGCCCATAGGGATTTGTTGCGGTCGAACAGGCCGCGCGCCGTCCAGTGCCGGGTCGGCACCAGCGTTGCCGCAAGACCGCCGCCGAGCTCGACGCGATCGTGCCAGTCGAATGCTTCGGCGCGGATCGCACCGTCGCGCGCCTTCATCGTCTGATCATTGCCAAGCGGCGTGATCACGCGCGGCGAAAACTTTTTCGTCAGCCGCGACAGCGTCGCGACATCGAGATGATCGTAATGGCCGTGCGACACCAGCACGCAATCGATCGGCGGCAGCGCGTCGAACGCAATGCCGGGATCGTTGACACGCTTCGGTCCGGCAAAGCGGAACGGCGAAGCGCGCTCCGACCAGACGGGATCGACCAGGATGTTCTGGCTGCCGGTCTGGATCAGCCAGCTGGCGTGGCCGACGAACGAGAAGCGAATGCCTGATGTCACCCGCTGCGGCGGCGTGTCGGCATAGGGCGATGGCGCCCACTTCGGCCACTCGCTGGCGTGTGCCCGAACGCCGCCACTTCCAGAGATCACGCAAACTCTTTGGCGGAGCGCCGTCCGGATCGAAAAAATGGGTGCCGTTGTGATGATCAGAGGCGTAGCCGTCTGGCTGAAATTCACTGAAGTTCGTCATTGCACAACTGGCTTTTAGGCTTTCAACTTGCTTCGAGCGAGGACAAGGGTCGTCATGGATATCTACCACGCGTGGTTTGACCTGAAGCCCGGTGTCGGCGACCTCGAGTTCTGCCAGCGGCTCGCGTCCTATATGGACAGCCTCAAGGCCGGCGGCCAGATGCAGGGCTGGCGGCTGACGCGCCGCAAACTGGGGCTGGCGCCGGGCTCAAACGACTTCCACCTGATGATGGAATTCAAGGACATGGCGCAGCTCGATGCTGCCTTCAATCGGGTCGGCGGCCGCCGCGAGCCGATCGAAAGCCTGCACTTTGGCGTCAATTCGCTGGTTCAGAATGTGAGCTTTGGACTTTATCGCGATTTTCCGGACCCGGTGCGGCACCAGGGCGAGGAGAAATTTTAACCCGACGCGCGGAACCTTAAGGCCTGATTTCCTTGACTTCTCTCTTGTTTGCATCGTAAATCCGGCCACTTTCGAAAAGGCTTTCTTTTCGAGCCACCGCCCGGTCCTTGAGGCCGGAGGTCAACGCCCGACAGCGCTGCGCGCCCTCGGGCGCAAAGGTGTTTGGAATGACCCTCATCCTGAGGAGCCCGCTGCAGGCGGGCGTCTCGAAGGATGAGGCCATGGCATAACCAAATCACCCTTCGAGACGCACGCTGCGCGTGCTCCTCAGGGTGAGGCAGCAGGACAGCGGCATGTTCGACAGTCTGTCGGAGAGGCTTGGCGGAATTCTCGATCGGCTGACGCGCCGCGGCGCGCTGACCGAGGCCGACGTCGACGCTGCGATGCGCGAGGTCCGCAAGGCGCTGCTCGAGGCCGACGTCGCGCTCGACGTGGTGCGCTCGTTCACCGAGAAGGTGCGCGAGCAGGCGATCGGTGCCACCGTCGTCAAATCGGTCACCCCTGGCCAGATGGTCGTCAAGATCGTGCACGACCAGCTGGTCGAGACGCTCGGATCCGACAGCCAGGGCATCGATCTCAATGCGCCAGCTCCCGTCGCGATCATGATGGTCGGCCTGCAAGGCTCCGGCAAAACGACGACCACGGCGAAGCTGGCGCGCCGGCTAACCGAGCGCGACCGGCGCAAGGTGCTGATGGCCTCGCTCGACACCCGCCGTCCGGCGGCGATGGAGCAGCTCGCCGTGCTCGGCCGCGACGTCGGCGTCGACACGCTGCCGATCATGGAAGGCCAGACCCCGCCGCAGATCGCGCAACGCGCGCTGCAGGCGGCGCGGCTCGGCGGCCACGACATCGTGCTGCTCGATACTGCCGGCCGCACCACGCTCGACGAAGCGATGATGGCGGAGGCCGCCGAGGTCAAGCGCGCGTCCAACCCGCACGAAGTGCTGCTGGTCGCGGACGCGCTGACTGGCCAGGACGCCGTCAATCTCGCGCGCTCTTTCGATGAACGCGTCGGCCTCACCGGCATCGTGCTGACCCGCGTCGACGGCGACGGCCGCGGCGGCGCCGCACTTTCGATGCGCGCGGTGACCGGCAAGCCAATCAAGCTGATCGGCGTCGGCGAAAAGACCGACGCGCTGGAGGATTTTCACCCCGCGCGGATCGCCGGTCGCATCCTCGGCATGGGCGACGTGGTGTCGCTGGTCGAGAAGGCGGCGGCGACGATCGACGCCGAGAAGGCCGCGCGCGCCGCCGAGAAAATGCGCAAGGGCCAGTTCGACCTCTCCGACATGCGCGAGCAACTCCTGCAGATGCAGCAGATGGGCGGCCTCGGCGGGCTGATGGGCATGCTGCCCGGCATCGCCAAGATGAAGAACCAAATCGCCGCCGCCAATCTCGACGACAAGGTGTTGAAGCGCCAGGTCGCGGTGATCGATTCGATGACTCGCGAGGAGCGGCGCCATCCCGACCTGCTCAAGAACAGCCGCAAGAAGCGCATCTCGGCAGGCTCAGGCGTCAAGGTCGAGGAGATCAACAAGCTGCTCAAGATGCACCGGACCATGGCCGATATGATGAAGGCGATGGGGGGCGGCGCCAAGCGCGGGCCGATGGCGAACCTCGCCAGCATGATGGGCTTTGGCGGCGGCACGCCGTCGCCCGAACAACTGAAGCAGCTCGCCGAGAAGATGCCCGGCCTGCCGCAAGGCATGCCCGGTCTACCCAAGGAATTTCCCGGCGGCGCACTGCCGCCAGGTTTGCCCGGACTTCCCGGTCTCGGCGGCAAGCCGCCGCTGCCGGAACTCGGCGGCTTTCCGGGGAAGAAGAAGTGAACCGTTTCGCAATCAACTAATCCAACACCAACTTCATCGATCAAAATCAGGAGCAAGAATGTCCGTCGTTATCCGTCTCGCGCGCGCAGGCACCAAGAAGCGCCCGATCTATCACGTCGTCGTCGCCAACTCGCGCTATCCGCGCGACGGCCGCTTCATCGAGCGGCTCGGCTTCTTCAATCCGCTGCTGCCGAAGGACAACGAAGCGCGGCTAAAGCTCGACATGGAGAAGGTCAAGGCCTGGATGGCGAAGGGTGCGCAGCCATCGGATCGCGTGATGCGCTTCCTCGACGCGGCCGGCGTCAAGAAACGTGAAGCACGCAGCAATCCGGAGAAGGCCGTGCCGCGCAAGGAGCGCAAGGCAAACGCTGAAGCTGCTGCAGCCGCCGCCAAGGCGTAAGCCGTGGGCCTCGAGGGATGAGGCCACTATGACGCGCGACAAAAAAATCTGCGTCGCCAGGATCGGCGCCGCCCATGGTGTGCGCGGCGAGGTGCGGCTGTGGACCTTTACGGAAGATCCGCTTGCCGTCGCATCCTATGGGCCGCTTGAAACAAGCGACGGCGCGCGGCGCTTCGCGATCAAGCAGCTTCGCGCGGCAAAAACTCATCTCGTCGCAATGCTGGACGGCGTCGCCTCACGCGAGGCCGCCGAGCAGCTGAATGGCGTCGAGCTTTTTGTCGCGCGAGAGAAATTGCCTGCGCCTGATGACGGTGAGTTCTATCACGCCGACCTGATCGGGCTTGCCGCCGAGACGACGCAAGGCGAACCGCTCGGCGCGATCGTCGCGGTGCATAATTTCGGCGCCGGCGACATTATCGAGATCGCGCCGCCCCGCGGGCCGACGATCATGCTGCCATTTTCCAATGCTGTGGTGCCCGTTGTCGATATCGCCGGCGGCAAGGTCGTGATCGACAAGCCGGCGGAAATCGACGGCGATCAGGCGTAGAGTCCGGACAAGATGACCTCGACGATACCCTGGCGCGCGACGGTGCTGACGCTATACCCCGACATGTTTCCGGGACCGCTCGGCCTGAGCCTCGCCGGCAAGGCGCTGGCGGCGGGTACATGGGCGCTCGACGTCGCCGACATCCGCGATGCGGCGACCGACAAGCACCGCAGCGTCGACGACACGCCGGCCGGCGGCGGCCCCGGCATGGTGATGCGCGCCGATATTTTGGCGCGCGCGATCGATACGTTACAACTCGAGGCCGACAGGCCGCGGCTCCTGATGAGCCCGCGCGGCGTGCCGCTGACGCAGGCGCGGGTGCAGCAACTTGCCACTGGTCCCGGACCCCTGATCATCTGCGGCCGGTTCGAGGGCGTCGACCAGCGGGTCATCGAAGCGCGCGCGATTGCAGGAGATTTCGGTCGGCGACTACGTGCTATCGGGCGGCGAGATCGCGGCGATGGCGCTGATCGATGCCTGTGTCCGCCTGCTGCCGGGGGTGATGGGGCACGCAGGCTCCGGAACCGAGGAGAGTTTTGCCGAGGGCCTGCTCGAATACCCCCACTACACCCGCCCGCAGGATTTTGAGGGCCGGACGATCCCTGAAGTCCTAACAGGCGGGAATCACAAGGAAATTTCAGCCTGGCGGCGGCGGGAGGCGGAGGCCCTGACACAGCAGCGGCGGCCCGACCTGCTTGCGAAATCAGCCCGCAAGGACGAGACCAAATAGCGCGACAGACGGGTGACAAGCCAAGGCGTTTCCCGTATAGGAGCGCGCAATCAATCCGCACCTCGCTGGATTTTTTCGAGATTTCGCGCAGCCTTTAAAACCGTGGCGCGCCGACGGAGATTCGACCATGAACGTGATCCAGGAGATCGAGCAGGAGCAGCTGAAGAAGCTGTCGGCCGGCAAGGACATTCCGGACTTCGGGCCGGGCGACACCGTCATCGTCAACGTCAAGGTGGTGGAAGGCGAGCGCTCCCGCGTGCAGGCCTATGAGGGCGTGTGCATCGGCCGCTCCGGCGGCGGGCTCAACGAGAGCTTCACCGTCCGCAAGATTTCCTACGGCGAAGGCGTCGAGCGCGTGTTTCCGCTGTATTCGCCGATGATCAATTCCATCAAGCTGGTGCGCAAGGGCAAGGTGCGGCGCGCCAAGCTGTATTACCTGCGCGGTCGCCGCGGCAAGTCGGCGCGCATCGTCGAGAAGCAGGACAATCGCGCCGCAGCGGCGAACGAGTAATTTTCTTCGCACGATCGGCGGAATGCAAGAAAGCGCTGCAGTTGCGGCGCTTTTTTTGTTGTTCCTCGTGCGTGAGGAGGCCGGGCAGCAGCCGTCGCAGAACGGCATCGAGTCGCTCGCCTATGACCGCGGCCATCCATCCTTCGAGGACGCGCTGTCGCGCTCCGCAGGATGAGGAGTTTGCGCAACGGACGCTATTTCTTCTCCGCCTTTTTCTCTGCACCCGCCTTGGTCTTCTCCGCCGACGAATTGCTGGCGGTGAGCGGGCCGTTCAACAGCCAGCGGTGGCCGAAAGGATCGCGGATCACGGCGAAGCGCGTGCCCCAGAACGAGTTGGTCGGCCCCATCTCGCCGGACGCGCCGAGCGCGGTGGCGCGCTTGTAGACTTCGTCGACCTTCTCATAGGTGTCGAACTCGAGGCTGATCGAGCACGTCACGGGTTCGCCGGGCATCGGGCTCCGCACCTTGCCGAACTCGGGAAACGCGTCGGCCAGGAACACCGAGCCGCCGTTGATCAGGAGTTCGCAGTGCATGATGCGCATGCCGTCCAGCGCGGGCATCAGCGCCTTCTGAGTTGCGCCAAACGCCGCCGCATAGAACGTGATTGCGCCGAGGCAAGGCGACACCGTGAGGTAGGGCGCAACCGGTGGGCGATCAGCCATTTCTTCACCTCAAGCCAAAGGCTCATGCAGGTCAGACGAGCGTCAGGATACTTCCACAAAAAGCTTCAGGCGAGTAAAACCCGGCGCGAAGTTTGACCGCAACGCCGAACAGGGTGACCGCCGCGGTGCAAACAACCGATCACGATATAACGGCATAACGGCCTCAGGGACCCCGACCAATGGCATCAGGCAAACCGCGCACGCTGTACGACAAGATCTGGGACGACCACCTGGTCGACGAGCAGCCCGACGGCACCTGCCTGCTTTATATCGACCGCCATCTCGTCCACGAGGTGACGAGCCCGCAGGCGTTCGAAGGCCTGCGCGTGTCGGGCCGCAAGGTGCGCGCCCCGGAGAAGACGCTCGCCGTGGTCGATCACAACATCCCCACCACCGACCGCACCAAGCCCAATCCTGACCCCGAGTCCGCCGAGCAGATCCGCGTCATGGCGCAGAACGCTAGAGATTTCGGCATCGAGTATTACGACGCGTTCGACAAGCGGCAGGGCATCGTCCACATCATCGGCCCCGAGCAGGGCTTTACCCTGCCCGGCACCACGATCGTGTGCGGCGACAGCCACACCTCGACCCACGGCGCGTTCGGCGCGCTGGCGCACGGCATCGGCACCTCCGAGGTCGAGCATGTCCTGGCGACGCAGACGCTGATCCAGAACAAGGCGAAGAACATGCGCGCGATCGTCGACGGCAAATTGTCCGACGGCGTCACCGCCAAGGACATTATCCTGTCGATCATCGGCGAGATCGGCACCGCCGGCGGCACCGGCCACGTGCTGGAATATTACGGCGAGGCGTTTTCGCGCGCTGTCGATGGAAGGCCGCATGACCGTCTGCAACATGTCGATCGAGGGCGGCGCGCGCGCCGGTCTCGTCGCGCCCGACGAGAAGGCATTTGCGTTCCTCAAGGACCGGCCGAAGTCGCCGAAGGGCAAGGCGTGGGACCAGGCGCTGCGCTACTGGGAGACGCTGCGCAGCGACGACGGCGCGCACTTCGACAAGGTCATTCGCCTCGATGCGGCCAAGCTGCCGCCGGTGGTGACCTGGGGCACGTCGCCGGAAGACGTCATCACCGTCGACCGGCAAGGTGCCGAACCCGGCCGACATCGCCGATGAAGCCAAGCGCCTCTCGAAGGAGCGCGCGCTGGCCTACATGGGGCTCGCCGCCGGCACCAAGATCACCGACATCAAACTCGACCGCGTCTTCATCGGCTCCTGCACCAACGGCCGCATCGAGGATTTGCGCGCCGCGGCCAAGGTGGTCGAGGGCAAGACCGTCAACGGCAACGTCAACGCGATGATCGTGCCGGGCTCGGGTCTCGTGAAGGCGCAGGCCGAAGCCGAAGGCCTCGACAAGATCTTCCTCAAGGCCGGCTTCGAGTGGCGCGAGCCGGGCTGCTCGATGTGCCTGGCGATGAACCCGGACAAGCTGGCGCCGGAGGAGCGCTGCGCCTCGACCTCGAACCGCAATTTCGAGGGCCGCCAGGGTTTCAAGGGCCGCACGCATCTCGTGTCGCCGGCGATGGCGGCGGCGGCGGCGATCGCGGGTCACTTCGTCGACATCCGCGAGTGGCGGTGAACGGCTGACCACCGGTGCCGCGCAAGTTGCTGATCGCGCGAAGGTTTTCGTGCGATTTTGGGGGGTTTTGCGGGCACGTGTGAACGCCGTCGCCTGATCCGAAGGGCGCGAGCCAAGAGGACACATGAGATCGACCGGTTTTTCCGCTATAGAAAAATCGGCGGTGACGGCCGCCTGCCAGCACCTGATCGACGACTTCCTGAAACCCCGCTTCCTGCCCATGATCCGGCCGACGCAGTTCAACTATCCTGTCGATATCCTGGGCAAGTGGCACGGCACCAAGTATCGCTTCATTCAACGTTACCGCTCCGGCTTCCCGGAGAATCTCGGCGAAGAGTTCGATGCCCCCTTCGCGCGCCTCGACTGGATCAGCCGCAACCGCTTCGACATCCAGTGGCACCGCCACACCGGAGAATGGTTCTGCCTGCATCGCGGCCTTACCCTCACCGAAGCGATCGACACGCTAAAGTCCGACGGATTGCTCCATCCCCATTGAATATCGCAAGCTCAGCGGGGTTTTGCGGAACGAGCCCGTAGGGCGGAATAGCGTAAGCGTATTCCGCCGGTTTCGTTCTCGGCACTCGCGTGGCGGCGCAATACGCGGAGTTTATCATCGGGCCGCGCTTTGCGCGGACCCGTTGGCGATTGCGCCCTACAATTTTCAAACAGCAAAAATCATCTCGCGGCACGATGTGCCCGAGGTTTGCCCCTTACTTTCGCGCTCTCTGAACTTGCGAGGGCGCAGGGAAAACCGGATGCCAGCTGGCACCCGCGGCCTCGTACGAAAACGGTAGTGAAGTCGTACGAGCTTCATTCACCGCAAGGTTCAACCGACATCCGGTTTTCCCTGCAACGATGGACTGACGTTGGCCAATGCTGTCAGCGTCCATCGTATCCCGGCCCGCATTCGCCAGCGGTCGCGACGCGTCCCTCTGGGGACCGGAATTGATTCGGATCATTACACTAGACGTTGTCAGCGGCAAGCAAAATATTTGCATCAAGCGTAGCCAGGGACGAGTGCGTGCCCCGTTCCGGCCGCTTGGCGCACACTATATCCATTGCGCGATGCTCCGCCTCCTCCCCTCCGCCGTCACGCTGCCCTGGCCGTTGCAGGACCGGCTCGATGATCTCTTGCGCGCGCTGCTCGAGGAGACGCGGAGACCCGGATCGACTTCACGCAGCCGGCCGGCGAGCCTGCGCTGCTTGCGCCTGGCTCGACTCTCGTGGCGCGTGTTCAAGAATCCGCTCAGCGTGTTCATCGGCGGCATCACGGCCGTGATCATGGAGCTCGCCGAGCCGCGCGTGCGCTCGGGCGTGTGGGACCACACGACGTTCCGCACCGATCCGGTGCGGCGGCTGCGCCGGACCGGGCTCGCGGCAATGGTGACGATCTATGGCCCGCGCAGCACGGCGGAAGCGATGATCGCGCGGGTGCGGCGCATGCATGACACGATCACGGGCGTCACGCCGGCGGGAGAGGCGTATCGCGCCGACGACGTCGAGCTCCTGAACTGGGTGCACGCCACAGCGGCGTTCGGCTTCCTGCAGGCGTATCACGCCTACGTGCAGCCGCTCGCGCAAGCCGAGCGTGATCGCTTCAATGCCGAGGGTGTTCGCGCCGCTTCGCTCTATGGCGCGACCGGCGCGCCGCGATCCGAGGCCGAGTTCGCGACGAGGCTCGGTGCGATGGCGGATCGGCTGGAGCGCTCCGACATCATCCTCGAATTCCTCGAGATCATGCGCTCCGCGCCGGTGCTGCCTTTGCCGTTGCGACCGCTACAGCATGTTCTGGTGCGCGCCGCGGTCGAGCTCGTGCCGCGCTGGCTGACCACGAAGCTCGGGCTCGAGCGTCATGGTCTGCGCGGCTTCGAGGCGGAGCTGGTGCGGCAGGCGGGCACGCTCGCCGATCGCGTCGTGATCAACTCAAATCCGGCGGTGCAGGCGTGCCGGCGCATGGGATTGCCAGCGGATTATCTTTATGCGCGGCCGCTTGAATGCGAGAGCCTGCGCTTCCAACTCCAATGCCAAGATCGCCACAACGGCGGAGTATCGACAACCTCAGGTGGCCACAACTTCTTTCGCGCGGTCCCCCTCCCCCGCTTCGCTACGCAGGGGAGGATGATCCAACGCAGGCTTGCCCTGCACGCTCGCTCCCGCACTTGCCTCCCTCCCCAACGAGCGCATGATCGCCTCGCTCAAAAATTGCAGCCCGCGCGGGGCGGGACAGGGGAGGCTCAACAATGTCGACCGATCTGAAATATCTGGCGTTCACCGCCATGCTCACGGCGGCGTTATGGATTCCGTACGTCGTCTGCCAGGTGCAGACCAACGGCTTTCTCAGCCCGGCCAACTATGTCGACCCGACGCCGCGGCCGGTGCCGCTGTGGGGCAAGCGCGCCGACCGCACCTATATGAACGCGGTGGAGACGTTCGCGCCGTTCGCAGCGCTCGTGATCGTCGCGCATCTCGCCGGCAAGGCCAACGGCATGACGGCATTCTGGGCGATGAGTTTCTTCTGGCTGCGGCTCGCGCACGCGGTCGTGTACCTGCTTGGCTTCCCGTTCGTGCGCACGCTGATCTTCACGCTCGGCTTCGTGTGCGTGGTCGGGATCTTCTGGGAGGTGGTGAAGTAGGAGGCGAGAACAAGCGCGTGGGCACGGCGCGGTGCGCCTCTGCCCACCCTACGGCGCTCACGCCTCATTCAGCCGCGTCTCGAACCATGAGGTCACGGGATCATGGGCCTCATCCTTCGAGACGCCCGGCTTCGCTCGGCGCCTCAGGATGAGGAGACGGATTGCTGTCCCCTCACAGCGTATGCTGTCTCGTGCCGCATTCCTTGCAGGTAAACTCGGCGCGGGTTTCGCCGGGCTCCGCCATGACGCGGTTGGGCGCGCCGCATTTGCCGCACTTCGCCTCGATCCGGGTCTTGCCCTGCTTCACGGTGACTTTGCCGCGCTCCAGCGCCTCGCGAATGAGACGCTCGGTTTCGTCGCGCATCGCCTTCTTGTCCATGATCACGTCCTGATGGCCACTTCCCGATCAAAGCGCTGCGGGCCGGAATTCCTGCCAAAACGGTCGCCGCCGCCGAATTGCCGGGCCGACTTGTAGCAAATTGGCGCGCAATGTCGCGCGAAGATTTCGCGACGGCGGACCGAACAATTTGCGCGAGATCATGTTGCGGCCACGTCCATGCGTGATAGAACGCGCGCTCTGAAAAACTGAGAGCGTGAGACGTTGGCCAAGGCAAAGACCAAGACGGCGGTGAAGGCGAAAGCGGCAAAGGCGCCCGCGGCACGCAAGGCGGCGGCAACGAAAGCTGCCGTTGCGAAGCCGGCTGCGCGCAAAGCCGTGAAGCCGACCAAGACTGTCGCGCCGAAGAAGGCCGCACCGGCCCGGCTCGCGAAGGTCTTGACGCCCGCAAAGATCGCGCCCGCGCCGAAGACGGCGGAGATTGCAAAGCCGGAACTCGCCGTGGCCGCAATCGTCAAGCCGGCCGATTGTAGCTGGCGAAGGTCTCAGCCCCGCTGAAACTCGTCGATCCGCCGAAGCCCGTGTCTGCACCACAGCCGCGTCGCACCGCGCCGTCCGCCGCGGCCCCCCAGCTTCGCGCGGATCTTCCGCCGGCCTCGGGCTTCGTGCTGATGGTCGACGGCCATTTCAAGAACCAGTTCGAGACGCTGAAGAGCGCAAAGACCGCAGCCAGCGAACTGCACACGCGCTTCCCGGTGCTGCGGCTGGAAATCTATGACGCCGAGAAGAAGGCCCGGCTGAAGGTGTGAGGGGCTGGTCGTCCCCGCGAAAGCGGGGACCCATAACCCCGGTGGGTGCTTTCGGCCGCGACACTTTTGCAGACCCATTACGATCAGTTCGGCCCGTCGTCCCAACATTGCTGCGGCGTATGGGTCCCCGCTTTCGCGGGGACGACCATTGGTAATGCACACCACGCGTCCCCACTGACTCTTTCCGGCGCGCGAATTCCGCTAAAGTCGCGCCCATGCCGCGCGCAGCCACAAAGCCCATCGCCGTCGACCCCAGGCACGCCCGCCGCATCTGGCTGACGGCCCAGCGGCTCGAGACGCGCGAGCCGTTCGGCGCGGGTGCGCAGGCCGTGGCGGACGCCGTCAATCACCTCGGCTATGTGCAGATCGACACCATCAATGTGATCGAGCGCTGCCACCATCACATCCTGTTCACGCGCATTCCGGCCTACCGGCGCGGCGACCTCGCACAGGCGCAAAGCATCGACAAGAGCGTGTTTGAATACTGGACGCACGCGCTCGCCTATGTGCCGTCGGCCGACTACCGCTTTTTCATCGAGACGATGCGGGCCTACCAGCGCTCGCCCGGCCGCTGGTTCGCGACCGTGAAGCCCGCCGACCTGCGAAAGGTGATGCGGCTGATCAAGCGCGACGGCGCGCTGACCTTGCGCGACATCGACGACGACGAGCTGCGCGAGAAGGAACATTTGTGGGCGAGCCGCAAGCCGTCGAAGCGGGCGCTGCAGTTCGCGTTCCTGATGGGACGGCTCGCGATCACCGCGCGCGAGGGCATGCTGAAGAGTTTTGAGCTGACCGAGCGCCATTTCGGCTGGGACGCGCCGCCACCGGCGGCGAGCGCGGCCGAGGTCACCGCCTACCGGCTCGACCGCGCTTTGCGCTCGCAAGGCATCGTCAGCCTCGATTCGATCTGTCATCTCGACGCACCGCGCAAGGCGGCGGTCGCCGCGCTGATCAAGCAGCGCATGCGCCGGGGAGAGCTGGTCGAGGTTGTTCTCGACGGCGCCGGCAAGCAGCAGCACTGGGCGCAGCCGCAGGCGCTGGAGAACGGCGCAGATGTCGACGGCGAACTCGTGCACATCCTGTCGCCGTTCGATCCGCTCGTCATCCAGCGCAAGCGGACAAAACTGTTCTTCGGCTACGAGCATCGCTTCGAGGCTTATGTGCCGAAGCAGAAGCGCGTGCTCGGCTATTTCGCGCTGCCGGTCGTGGTCGGCGACGAGATCGTCGCGGCGCTCGATCTGAAGACCGACCGGCAGAACAGGAAGCTTCTGGTGCAGCAATGGAGCTGGGTTGGGGCGGCGGCCAAGCGGGGCAACGCTGGCGCACGCAGGGAGCTGAAGCGCAAGATCGAGGACGAACTGCACCGCTTCGAGCGGTTTCAGCTGGGGGAGTGAGGATTGGTCGTCCCCGCGCAGGCGGGGACCCATAGCCTCTGTAGCTGATTGCGTCGGCGTGGCATCAGCAGCTGCACAAAGCGCCGGACCACGGTCCGTCGTCTCACTTCTGCTGCGGCGTATGGGTCCCCGCCTGCGCGGGGACGACGGTTTACTTCGCCGCCCCCTTAACCCTTCCTTTGCCATGAGTGGTGCGCGCGACATCGCGCCGCCCTGTGCGGCAACGTGAGGATCAACGCAATAAGCGAGCAAAGCGACGCCGTCCTTCGGACGGCTAGGGCGTTGCGTCTCAAAGGATGCAGAACTTTACCTTCTTTTGCGACGGTTCCTTAAACATCTCCGACCATGCTCGGGAACTCAGTGCCGACCAGCGTTGTTGGAGACGCGTCATGGCGAATAAGTCCGAATTCGTCGATACCATCAGCCAGGCGACGCGGCAGCGCTGGCGCCGCCCGGAAAAGAGTGTCAACGAAGCGCCCGTGGTCGAACAGCGATCCAAGCTCTCGCATTGGCCGCCAACGGGCATCATCGAGTGGCGGCTGGAGACCTTCACGCCGTGGCGGATCAAGGCCTGGCACGAGCGCCTTTGGGGCAGCAAGTAGCGGAGCCGCTAAAGCGCGATGAGATTTGATTGAACCATCATCGCGCTTCAGACTTCTTGATTGCGCATGATCTTTTCGAAAAACCGCTTCGCACTTTTTCGGATCATGCTTTAGCTATCCCACCTTCTCGCGTACCTTCACAAAACTGACGCCGACGTCGCGGCGCTTGAAGCGCCAGCCCTCGGCCGTGCGCACGAACTGATCGCGATATTCGCCGACGATCCGGGTACATCCGACGGCGCCGAGCGACGACCCGCCTCGCCGTCGTGGCGATAGAGCGTCACGTAGACCACGCCAGTCGCGTTGTTCTCGTCGATCACATCGATCAGCAGATTGCAGCAGACGTGGCGCGAAATGCGCCCTGCGTTGTCCTGGCGCCGGTTGAAGGCTGCGTCGATCTCGGCGCGGCCGTTGCGCACGATCTTGCCTGAGGCCCATACGCCGTCCTCGGCAAACAGGCTCGAGATTTTCGCGGCCTCACCATGATCGATGAAGTGGCAGTATTCGGTGACAAGCCGCTCGCAGGCGCGCTCGATCAGCATTTTTTGCACGTCATCCATTGTTTGTTCAGCTCCCCGCCTTCGCGCCTTGTTGATTGAGCATGATCTCCGCGCAAACGCTTCGCGTTTGTCGCGAGGGAAAACCGGTATCCACTTTTCCGGATCATGCTCGATTTGCCTCGGGCGCGAACAGATCGATCTCTCGTTTGTTCCAGAACACCTTTCCGCTCGGTCCGCCAGCTGGCAACGTCGCAAGCCACAGCGCACCCGGATAGACCGCTTCCGGCTCCTGCAGGTTGTCGCCCCTCATCATGCCGCTCCTGGTCGGCCCCGGAATCATGCCGTTGACGAGGATGTCGACGCCGGTGACCTCGGCGGCGGTGACGCGAGTCAGCGCCAGCATTCCGGCCTTGGCGGAAGCATAGGCGGCAAAGCCGCGGGCGCGCTGACCCGCGTGACGCGACAGCGTGTTGATGATGCGGCCAAAGCCCTGCTGGCGCATCACCGGCAACGCGGCGCGCGTGCCGTAGTAAGCGCCGAACAGGTGGACGCGGATATAGCGCTCGAACATGTCATCGTCGATCTGCTCGATCGGCTTCGCGCCGCCAAGCCCGGCATTGTTGAACAGCACGTCGACGCGGCCAGCGCCTTTCTGCGCGAAGGCAATCATGCGCCTGACGTCATCGTCGCTGGAGACATCGACGGTGAGTGTCGCGATTTGATCCGAGGCGATCGCGCGTAGGCCGGTCTCGTTGACATCGGTCGCAACGACGCGGGCGCCATCGCGGGCAAAGCCGAGCGCTAGCGCGCGCCCGATACCGCTGGCTGCGCCGGTAATGACAACAGTCTTGCCTTCGATTGCCGTTGCGGCCATCCCCACGCTCGATCCCCCGTCTCGACTGCCCGTCGTTGCAGGCGATGCTGGCGGAGCTGTGACACGGGCGCCAGCCGACGTCACGCAACGTTGCGTTGCGGGGAAGGAAGAGCTTGCGCCTACGGGACCACGGCGACGGCGCAGTGGGCGTGGGCGACGACCTTTTCCGAGACGCTGCCGAGCAACAGCCGCGACAGGCCGCCGAGCCCCCGGCGGCCGACGACAATGAGGTCGGCGCGCTCCTCCTGCGCGATCTTCAGCGTCGCGTTGGCGGGATCGCCCGACATCGACAGCGTCTTGATCTCGGTGACGCCGTGACGTTTACCGCGGGCGATAGCATCATCGAGGATGCGCCTGACCAGCGTATCGATCGCGGTGCCGAGGTCGTGATCTTCCTGCGCGAGCTCGCGCAGCTCGGCAGGCGACAGCGCGGTGGAGATCGTCAGCGCGATCAACTCGCCGTCCCAGGCTTTCGCCATGGTCGCGGCGAAATCGACCGCGCGCGCGGCTGCTTTCGAGCCATCGGTTGCAACCAACACGCGCTTATCCATGGTGGCCTCGTTATTTGAGCAAGGCCTTATTCGGAAAACCGGTACCCACTTTTCCGGACCATGCTCGATTAAAGCTTCAAACTCATGATGTAGGCAGCGAGATCATCGATGTCCTGCTTCTTCAGGATGAAGTTCGGCATCGGCTCGTGGCTGCTCTGCAGAAAAACCCTGATCGCCAGCGGCGTGGTCGATTTCATCGCGGCGATGGCCGTAAAGGCCGGCGCGCGGTGGTCGAGCGGAATGGCGAATTTTTCCACCGCGTGGCAGCTCGAACACCACGCTTGCGCCAGCGTGTGTCCGCGCGACGCGGCCTCCTCGCCCGGCGCCGCGCCCGACGCGGCATGAAGGCGCATCAACAAGAGCGCGGCGATGCAAAATACGACGACGATCAAGCCGCGCGCCCACCAGCTTCTGAGCATAATCTCTCCTGCTTGTCAGCCGGACGAGGTTAGCTCAGCCGCGCAGGCCGCCCTTGATTTGCGTCAAGAGAGCCGCCGCGTCAGCACCGCAAAGCGCGTGACCAGCATCACCGCGTACACCGCGGTGCCGAGCGACAGCCCGATCCAGACCCCGACCGCGCCGAGGCTGGTCGCGAAGCCAAGCAGGCAGGAAGCGGCAAAGCCGATCACCCAGTAGCCGATCGCCGACATCAGCATGGGGATGCGCGTGTCGCTCATGCCGCGCAAGCTGCCCGCGGCAACGGTCTGGATGCCATCGGCGATAAAGAAGGTCGCGCCGACCAGGATCAGCGCCGCCGTCAGCGTGTAGGCATCGCTCGCCGCACCACCGCCGAGGAACAGCACGGCGACCTCGTCGCGCGTCATACAGCACGATCGCCGTCATCACGGTCATGAAGATGACGCCGAGCACGAGCGCGGCAACGCCGGCGCGACGCACCGCCGAAGGTTCCCCGCGGCCGATCGCATGACCGACGCGCACCGTGGCGGCCATGCCGATACCGAACGGCACCATGAACAGCACGGCGGCGACATTCAGCGCGATCTGGTGCGCAGTGACAGCCACCGGGCTGATCAGGCCCATCAACAGCGCCGCGCTGCCGAACATGCCGTATTCCAGCGCGAATGCGATCGAGATCGGTGCGCCGATCGTGACGAGCTCGCGCAACAGGACCCAGTCGGCGCGGAAGACGTGGCCGAACACGCGGAATTTCCTGAACGGCCGCATCGCATGCACCGCCACCACCGAGGCGATGCACATCGCCCAGTTGACGATCGCCGTGCCAAGGCCGGCGCCGAACAATTCGAGCCGTGGCAGACCGAAGGCGCCGTAGATCAGCGCGTAAGCGGTGAGAGCGTTCAACGGGATCGCCGCAAGCATGATCCACAGACCGGGCTCCGGTCGGTTGACCGAACCCATGAAGCCACGGATCGCGATCGCCCAGAGCCCGGGCAGGACGGCAAGTGCCATGCCCCTCAGATAGTGGCTCGCGAGCTCGGCCGACGCCGGCGTCTGGCCGAGCGCGAGCAGCACCTTCTTGCCGAACAGCTGGAACACGGCGATCGGCACGCCGACGAAGAACGCACCCCACAGGCCGACGCGCAAGGCGCGCCGCAGCCGGTGCGGGTCACGTGCGCCGAACGCTTGCGCAGCGAGCGGTGCTACCGCCGAGACGAGCCCCATGCCGATGACAAAGCTCATGAACGAGACGGTCTGCCCAAGCGCAGCCGCGGCAACCGCGTCGGTGCCGAGCCGGCCGATCAGCGCGAGGTCGGTCGTCATCATCGCGATCTGGGCGAGCTGCGTCAGCGCGAGCGGGATCGCGAGCTTCAGCGTCTCCGCGAACTCGGTCCCGATCAGGCCGCGAGGGGCGTCGTCCCGGTCCGCGCGCGCGGGCCGGCCGTCGACGCGATCAAACGATGTCATTGCAGGTATCTTGGCAAATCCTGGCGGGCGCTTATGCCAGAAAACGTCAGCACATGCGAGACGACCGCGCTACGATGACCCGAGCTGTGGCGCAGCTTTGTTGCGATCAAGCCGCGTGCCTTGAAACATCCTGAACCGATGCTACTGTCCGCGCGCCTCTCGCACAGCAATGACACGCGGAAAAAATGACCATCAAGAATCGCGCTTTCATCGTCGGCGCCTATGAGCATCCGACCCGCCACGCGCCCGACAAGTCGCTGACCCAGCTGCACGCCGAATGCGCGATTGGCGCGATCGCCGACGCCGGGCTCTCGAAGAACGACATCGACGCCTACTATTTTGCCGGCGACGCCTCGGGCCTCTCGGCAATGTCGCTGGTCGATTACATGAACTTGAGGGTGCGTCACGTCGACTGCACCGAGACCGGCGGCACGTCCTACCTGATCCATGTCTCGCACGCAGCGCAGGCAATCGCGGCGGGCAAATGCAACGCGGCGCTGATCACGCTCGCGGGGAAGCCGCGCTCGGAAGGCTCCAGCGGCGCGGTGCCGCGCGCCACCGCCGACGCGTCGCCCGAGGCGCAGTGGGAAGCACCGTTCTCTGCGACCACCGTCAACCTCTACGCGCTGTGCGCGCAGCGCCACATGCATCAATTCGGCACCACGCCCGAGCAGCTCGCCTGGGTCAAGGTCGCAGCCTCGCATCACGCGCAGTACAATCCGAACGCGATGCTGAAGAACGTGGTGACGGTCGAGGATGTGGTGAGCTCGCCTTTGGTGTCGTCGCCACTGCACCGGCTCGACTGCTGCGTGGTGAGCGACGGCGGCGGCGCGCTGATCGTGGCGCGGCCGGAGATCGCCAGAATCGCTGAAACGGCCGCGCGTCGCCGTGCTCGGCGCCGGCGAAGCGATCAAGGGCCAGAACGGCGGCGAGATCGACCTGATGACCTCGGGCGCTGCGATCGCCGGCCCGATCGCGTTTGCGGAGGCCGGCGTGACGCCAGCCGACATCAAATACGCCTCGATCTATGACTTCTTCACCATCACGGTCGTGATGCAGCTCGAAGATCTCGGCTTCTGCAGGAAGGGCGAGGGCGGCAGGTTCGTCGCCGACGGCAATCTGATCGCTGGCACCGGCAAGCTGCCGTTCAACACCGACGGCGGCGGCTTGTGCAACAACCATCCCTCGAACCGCGGCGGCATGACGAAAATCATCGAGGCGGTGCGGCAGCTGCGCGGCGAGGCGCATCCGAAGGTTCAAGTGCCGAACTGCAACCTCGCGCTGGCGCAGGGCACCGGCGGGCGGCTCGGCAGCCGCCACGGCAGCGCGACGCTGATCATGGAACGGCAGTGAGTTCTGGGAGACGATCATGAGCGCAAAGATTCCCTCACCCGCCGTGACCACCGAGACCGCAGCGTTCTGGAGCAAGGCCAATGACGGCGTGCTCGGCGTGCCGCAATGCCAGGCATGCGGCAAATTCCACTGGTATCCCGCGCGCAAACTGTCCGTTCTGCACGAGCGACAAGATCGAGCTGAAGCCCGCAAAAGGATCAGGCACGATCTACAGCTTCAGCGTCTCGCGCCGCGGCAAGGATGATTCCTACGTCATCGCCTACGTCACGCTCGACGAGGGCGTGACCATGATGACCAACATCGTCAACGCGGACGCCAAGGCCTTGAAGATCGGCCAGAAGGTGCGCGTCGCGTTCGTGTCGTCCGCGGACGGCCAGAAGGTGCCGATGTTCGAGGTGGGGTGAGATCGTGGTCGTCCCCGCGAAAGCGGGGACCCATAACCCCTGTGTTCGTTTTCGCCCGCGACCCGACAAGCCTTGTTGAGCAACAGAGTTTCGTCGCATCACGGATGCTGCGGCGTATGGGCCCCCGCTTTCGCGGGGGCGACCGAAAACTCCGCTTACGCGAAATCGGTCGGCTTGTTTTGCGTCTGCCAGCTTGCGGCCGGCATCACCGATGCGCCTTGCGCCGTCGGCGCACTCGACGACGTGATCTGCGAGCCGTTCATCAGCCACTGCGACAGCATGCCGTTGTCGTTGCGCCAGAGCACGTCGGCATTGCCGTCGCCATCGAAGTCACCGACATCGACCACATGCCAGCTCGCATCGACCGACACGGCTGCGCCGTTGAAGGTGACGGCGTCGCCGGAGGTGATGGTCGCGCCATTCATCAGCCAGGCGGCGACCGAGCCGTCGGCGCCGCGCCACAGAATGTCGGCGTTGCCGTCACCATCGAAGTCGCCGATCCCGGCGATGCTCCACGCGGCACCCGGCGTCACGGTCACGCCGTTCATGGTCAGCGCCTGACCGGAATTGATGGTCCCGCCATTCATGCTCCATTCGGCGAGCGTGCCGTCGGTGCGCCGCCACAGGATGTCGGCATTGCCGTCGCCGTCGAAGTCACCGATCCCGCCGACGCTCCAGGACGCATCCGGCGTCACCGCCGTGCCGTTGAAGGTCGGCGTCATGCTCGACAAGATCGTCGCGCCATTCATGCTCCACTCGGCAAGCGATCCGTCGGTGCGCCGCCACAGCACGTCGCTCATGCCGTCGCCGTTGAAATCACCAACGCCCAGCGCAGACCATGAAGCGTCCGGCATGATGGCGACGCCGTTCATTGTCACGCCGCTGCTGTTGACGATGGTCCCGCCGCTCATGGTCCAGTCGACCAGCGAACCGTTGGTATTGCGCCAGAGAATGTCGGCCTGATTATCGCCGTTGAAGTCACTGATGCCGACGACACTCGACGTCGCGTCGGGCGTGACCGGATTGCCGTTCGAGGTCAGCAGTGCGCTCGAAATGGCCGAGCCGTTCATGCTCCAGTCGACCAGCGAACCGTCGGAATTGCGCCACAGCACGTCGGCGTTGCCGTCGCCGTCGAAATCGTTCGGCACGAAGCCATTCGGCGCGCTGCTGCCCGCCTGCGGCGTGAGCGTCCAGCCCAGCACGTCAAGGACACGGAGATCGGTATCCGACAGCAGATCTGCGTGGCCCTTGCTGCCCCCGCCGAAGCTGTCGCCGAAGAACGTGCCCCAGTCGCCGGGATCCTGCTTGTTCCAATGGCCCGATGAGTTGATCGCGTTCTCATAAGGCAGGCCCAGCACCGGGTCGCTGCCGTCGGGCGAAAAGTAGGTGTCGATACCGTCCTGGCCGCCGGTGTAGTCGCGGTTACCCGACGCATCGAAGCGGAACAGATCCATCGGTCCCCAGCTACTGTTCTGGAAACTGAGGCCGCCGACCCGCCCGAGGCCACCCTCGGAAAGTTCGTGTTCGATCGCGCCGATGGCGTCGTAGCCGCCTTTCGCAGCGCGGTTGTTCGGGTTGAAATTGTAATTGCTGGAACTGTCGAGCACCAGCTTGTCGTCGATCGTGCTGCCGGCGCCCTCAAGTCCGAGCACGCGCGCTTCGCCGGCGGCGATCAGGAATTCAGCGCTCCCGGTTGGGTCGTTGGCGTTGGTCGGTGTGGTGGCCGGCAAGGCCGCGACCGCCGCAAGGTCGTCGGCGCTGGTCGCATGGCTCGTCAGCGCAGCCTTCAGTGTCGCATAATCTTCGGTCTTCGTATTGAAGAAGCTGTTCTCGGCAAGGAAGCCCGTGCCCGACAGATCCTTGTAGCCGAACGTGACACGGATCGTCACACTGTCGGTGATGTAGCTCTCGAGCTGATGCTCGGCGTAAAGAATCGCCGTGTGGTAGGCGTCGGTGACGCCACCGCCGTAGGTATTGATGAACTTGAGGCCGCTGCCGGCCAATGTGATGGTTTGTTGCGGAAAGGACATTGGAGTTCTGGACAGTGCGGGTGATGCGACGACGCTGTCGGTACGCGCCAGCCTATTGGAGCGCCCATTCGAGTCCAAGCGCCGGCCGGCCGCCGCAAGTTCACGCCTGCGTGTGAGTGGCTTCCGCGTCACACCTGCTGAAATGACGGCCCGATGACCTCGATCAGCTCGATCGGGCCGCCCGGCCGTTCATCGTCAAATGCGCCGATGACAAGCCGGCCGGTCTGCCACGCCAGCGTGTCGAGGTCGGTGCGGCCATCAAGCAGTTTTGGTCCGTCGCGAAACGGATGATGGCCGTGCACGACATGACGTTCGCCATGGCCGGAGGCGTCATCGGCTGCATAACGTTTGGTCAGCAGCGTGGTCTCGTCCTGGGCATCCAGCGCCCGCGCCGGATCGACGCCGGCATGGACATAGACGCGATGCGCGTCGATGTAGATCGTCTGCAGACGCTCAAGCCAGGCACGATGGGCGTCAGGCACGATCGTCAGGTCCGGAATGTGATCCAACTGCGGGGCATAGGAGCGCAGCGTTGCCTCGCCGCCATTCGCGAGCCATTGCGGCAGCTTGCCTGGATCACGCAAGGCATCAAGCATGAAGCCGTCGTGGTTGCCCTTCAGGTAAACCATCCGCCATGCCGGATCGAACCCGGCGACCAGCCGCGCGATCACTTGCGCGCTCGCGGGCCCCTTGTTGACGTAGTCGCCGAGCAACACGACGGTCGCTGCCCCGCCGCGCGTGCGCGCGGCTATGGCGTCCACGGCGAGATCGAGCAGATCGCGGCGGCCGTGCAGATCGGGAATGGCGTAGGTCCTGTCCATGTCGGCTTGATGATAGACCAACTCGACACATCCGTGTGACGCAACGTCGTTGCGGCTCCGTCCTTACTTGATTTTTTCAGCCAATAGGGCGAACACGAGTTGGTCCCATTGGTGCAAGCGATGACGTCGACCACTTTTTTTATTGAAGCGCCGCCGCGGTGGCGCGCCTTTGTCAGGGCCCGCGAAACCTCGCTGGTGCTGATTGCACTCGTCGTGGGCGTGCTCGGCGGCCTCCTGGTCGCCGGCATGAGCGCGGCGGTAAACCTGCTGCACATGGCGTTCTTCAACCTGCACTATGGCGAACGGTTGTCGGCGCAACCCTCGATCGACCCCTGGCGCGCGCTGGTGGTGCCGACCGCGGGCGGCTTCCTGCTCGGCCTGTCGCTTCTGCTGGTGCAACGTTTCCGCCCCAAGCGCGAGATCGACCCGATCGAAGCCAACGCGCTGCATGGCGGGCGGATGTCATTTCGCGGCAGCATTATCGTGGCATTGCAGACGATCTGGTCGAGCGGGGTTGGCGCCTCGGTCGGCCTCGAAGCCGGCTATACCCAGCTCGTCAGCGGTGTCGCCGCCTCGATCGGCCGCGCCTTCCACCTGCGGCGCGTCGACCAGCGCACGATTGTCGGCTGCGGCGCCGCGGCGGCCATCGCCGGCGCGTTCGAAGCGCCGCTGGCGGGCGCGTTCTACGCGTTCGAGCTGATCGTCGGTGGCTACACCCCGGCGAGCCTGACGCCGATCGGCGTCTCCGCGCTCGGCGGCTTTGTGGTCGCCAAGTATTTCTCGCCGCTAACGCTCGGCATCGTCGTCAACCAGATCGGCGAGGTGCGCGGCCGCGACCTTGCGATCGCGACCCTGCTCGGCCTGCTCGCTGCGCTGACCGGCATTGTCATCATGCGCGGCGTCGCCCTGATCGAAACCGGACTCGCGAAGATCCGGCTATGGCCGCCGTTGCGGCCGGCCGTTGGTGGCCTTGTGGTGGGCGCATTGGCGCTGGTCACGCCGGAGGTGATGTCGTCCGGCCACGGCGCGCTGCACCTCAACAGCATGGTTGGGCCACCCGTGCTGTTTATCATCACCGTGTACGCACTGAAGATCATCGCCTCGATGGTGTCGCTCGGCTCGGGCTTCCGCGGCGGCCTGTTCTTTGCCTCGCTGCTGCTCGGCTCACTCGGCGGCGAAATGTTCGCCAAGGGACTGAATTTCCTTTGGCCCTCGCTGCTGCTGGATCCGACGCTTTATTCGGTGGTCGGCATGGGCGCGCTGTCGGCCTCGGTGATCGGCGGCCCGCTGACCATGACCTTCATCGCGCTGGAGGCGACCGGCAACCTCTGGCTCACCACCGCCGTGCTGATCGCGGTCATCATCTCCACGCAGATCACGCGCGAATTGTTCGGCTATTCATTTGCGACCTGGCGCATGCATCTGCGTGGCGAAACCATCCGCAGCGCCGCCGACATCGGCTGGATCCGCGACCTCACGGTCGCTGCATTGATGCGACGCGATTTCGCGACCGTCGAGCTTGGCACCTCGATCGAGGATTTTCGCAAAAAATTCCCGCTGGCGACCTGGTCCCAGGTGGTGGCGGTCGATGCCAAGGGCGACTATGCCGGCATCATCGTGGTCGCCGACGCCCATGGCGCCAGCGATCACAAGGTCTCGAGCCTGAAGGATATCCTGCGCGACCGAACCACGACGCTGCTGCCGCAGATGAACATCCAGCAGGCGGCGGCTGCGTTCGACCAGGCCGAAGCCGAGGCGCTGGCGGTGGTCGAGAGCGCGGAGCAGCCGAAGGTCGTGGGCATTCTCACCGAGGCCTACACGCTGCGGCGCTATGCCGAGGAGTCGGAGAAACGACGACGCGACCTGTCCGGCGAGCAGTGATGGCCGGACTGCTTGAATTGCGCGGCAAACGTGGGAGAATATCAGCTCTGACTAGCGCCAGCGTCAGGAGCTGATCAGCCGATGCCCAACGGAACAGTCGTCAAGCCGCGAACCAAGCCCAAGACCAAGGTCGAGCGGCCGAAGCTTCATAAAGTGATCCTTGTCAACGACGACTACACGCCGCGCGAGTTCGTCGTCACCATCCTGAAGGGCGAGTTCAAGATGACCGAGGACCAGGCCTACAAGGTGATGATCACCGCGCACCGCAGGGGTGTCTGCGTGGTCGCGGTCTATACCCGCGACGTCGCCGAGACCAAGGCGACCCGTGCCACCGACGCCGGCCGCGCCAAGGGCTATCCGCTGCTGTTCACGACCGAGCCGGAGGAGTAGGCCACTATTTGGTCGTCCTCGCGAACGCGGGGACCCATACGCCGCAGCGCGCATGAGACGGCTGACCTGAGTGAGCTAGACATTTTCTTCGACCGGCTCTGCACCCGACAACATGCGCAGGGGTTATGGGTCCCCGCGTTCGCGGGGACGACCACCTTTCGTGGTTACGCCGCCTTCTCCCCCAGCCTGTCCAGCGTCCGCTTCATCGCCGCCATGGCCTGCGTGATCATGCCATCGATCGCCTCGCGCATTTCGTTGGGCAAGAGGTCGCAAATCCAGACGATGCGCGAGCCACCGCCCGGCTCGGCAAACACCTGTGCCGACGCATTGTGATGGCTGAGGCGACCGCCGCTCGCCGACCAGGCGATCCGCATCACCTTGTCATCGAGATCGACGATCGCTTCGCGGGCGACAACGCCGTTGCCGAAGGTCACGATGCGGGCGCCGGGCTCGAGCCTGGTGTCGACGACAAAGCCCGGCACCAGCCGTTCATGCAGCGCGCCGACGTCGCGCATTGCATCCCAGGCTTGTGCCGGACTGGCCTTGACCTGAATTTCCTGCCGAATTGAAGCCATCTGTTATTCCTCTTGGCTAGCGTGAGCGACGCTTGGGGTCGCATCTGCATTGGAGCTAGCAAACAGCCGCTCGAACTGCTGGCCGGATTCGGACACCATCACTTTGTGGGTCGCAGGCAGGCTCGGCTGAGGTAACGAAAGCAGTTACCTCACGCTGCTGACAGAAGCTGGCGCGCCACGGTTGCGCACGATGGCGGCGATTGCGCACAATCCAAAAATGCTCTCTCCGAAACGGCTGCCCTTCTTCTACGGCTGGATTGTCGTCGGCGTCGCGTTCGTGACCATGGCGATCGGCGTCAATGCGCGCACCGCATTCTCGCTGTTGTTCGCGCCGCTGATCGACGAGTTCGGCTGGCAGCGCGGGCTGACCGCCGGCGCATTCTCATTCGGCTTTGCGACCTCCGCAGTGTTGAGCCCGTTGATGGGCCGCCTGATGGATCGCTCCGGTCCGCGCGTCGTGATGGAACTCGGCGTCGCACTGATGGCCGTGGGCCTGTTGCTTGCGCCGCTCACCACACAACCCTGGCATCTCTATCTGACCATCGGCGCGCTGGTCGGTGGCGGGAGTGTTTGCGTCAGCTATTCCGGGCAATCGTTGTTCTTGCCGAACTGGTTTGTACGGCGCAGGGGCTTTGCCATCAGCCTCGCCTTCTCCGGCGTCGGCATCGGCTCGATCGTGTTGTTGCCGTGGTTCCAGCTCCTGATCGAGCGCTCGGGCTGGCGCACCGCCTGCGTCATTCTGGGCGTCGTGTTGCTCGTGGTGCTGGCGCCGATCAACCTGTTGCTGCACCGGCGGCCAGAGGATATCGGCCTGCATCCCGACGGCGACGACGGCCCGGCGGCAAGCGCGGTGCGCGCCGCCAACATTGTCGACCCGGAATGGGTCGCGATCGACTGGACGCTGGCACGGGCCGTCAGGACGGCACGTTTCTGGTGGCTCGCGCTCGGCTATTTCTCCGCGCTGTATGTCTGGTACGCGGTGCAGATCCATCAGACAAAATATCTCGAGGAGATCGGCTTCTCACCAACATCAGCGGCGTGGGCGCTCGGTCTGGTCAGTTTCGTCGCCATCCCTGGCCAGATCGCGCTCGGCCATCTCTCCGACCGGATCGGTCGCGAATGGGTTTGGACCATCGGCAATGTCGGCTTTGCGATCTGCTATCTCGCGCTGATCCTGCTGCAGGACACACCCTCGCTGTGGCTGCTTTATGTGATGGTGATCGCGCAAGGGATGCTCGGCTACGGGCTGACGTCGGTGCTGGGTGCGCTGACGCTGGAGATTTTCCAGGGCGCACATTTCGGTACGATCTACGGCACGCTGACGGTTTCGGTGCTGGCGGGTGGCGCGGTCGGCCCGTGGGTCACCGGCCTGCTGCACGACGCGACCGGAAATTACGTACTGGCGTTCTGGATCGCGATCGCGCTCGCCGCCCTGTCGTCAGTGGCGATGTGGCTTGCCGGCCCGCGCAAGGTGCGCGCGGTGGCGGGACGAATGCGGGTTGCCACATAAGCGGCGAGGCAACACCCTCACCAGTAATCCGGATCAAAACCAAAGCCGAAGCCGAACGGGATTGGCACGTAGTACGGATAGGGCCGGTAGAAGCGTGGTCGCGGGCCGTAATAGCCGTAGGTCGGATAGGGCCGCACCACGCGCCAGCGATTGCCGACGTAGCGATAATGCCGTCGCGCCGCGCTGATGTCAGTCGGCGTGGACTTCATGGCCGACGTACCCGGCGAAGCATGATCCGGCGCCACGGCTGCCGCTGGCGCTGCTACCGCCGAGGTCGAGCACAGCAATATCGCGCCCGCCACGCTCAAGAAAAACCTGGTCATCGCACACCTGCCACCTTGCTCGATCGGTTTGACGCCACGCGCAAGCGCTGCGTTCAAAAACAGTCCTCTCAAAAATAACCCTGCCTGTAGCCGAACGGGAAGAATAGCGGCACCGGCGGCGCATACGGCTCGAAGAACGAATAATCGCCACGGCGATAGATATGCACGCGCGTGGCGTGACGCGCGCGATAGACGCGACGGCGGCTGGCGCTGAAATCGGTCGACGTTGCGGTAATTGATGGGCGATCAACGGTCGCCGCCGGTGTTGCGCGCTGCGCCGCGGCTGCGGGCGACGTTACACTTGCCAGCGCCAACACGAGAAGAGTTGGAAAAATCTGTGCCGGCGTCATGACAACCGCCCCGTGCGCGAGGATTTCTGGATCGCAACTCACACGATCTCGCAAATCCTAGCGCACCGGGCCGGTTCCGCAATCCGGCAAAACCGCAACACTCCCGCAGAATGTTGCTCTGCCGTATCAGCTACATCCAGCGATAGTGCCGGTAACGGTGGACGTAATGGTGTCGATAGTGGTGCCGCCAGTAGCGGACGTAGTGCCGGTGATAGGCGCAAATCCGTTGCGGGCCGTAGACCGTCCACACCAGCGGGCAGCGGTACACCGGCGCGTAGTACGGATATGGATAGTAACCGGCGTAGAAGTGCGGGCGATGATAGAAGCGCGGCCCGACGAAGACGTGCGGACGATAGAACCCGCCGCCGTGAAAGTGATGGAAGCCGCCGCCATGGAAGTGGCCGCCGCCGAAGTGAAACCACCACCAAAGTGACCGCCGAAACGAACCTGCGTCGTGCCTTCAGCGGCGGTGTTCTTCACCGCCAACGCCGTGCCCGCACTCGCGGGCGTCATCGCCTGCGCCTGACCCAGCGGCACCAGCGTCAGCGCGAGACTTAACGCTGCCGCCGCGCCGACCAGCCATCGTGTCAACCTCATGATTGCCCTCCCGTTGTCGTCGTGAACTTCCGAATAGTCGGATCACCAGCGGCGATCCCAATGCCGCCAGTGATGGTGGTGCCAATGCCAGCGCCGCCAATGCCAGTGCACCTGCGTCAGACCGGAGCCCGCCGCAGCAGCGGCAATCGGCGACGACATCGCCGGATTGATCAGGCTAGCGGCATTCGCCTGCGGCGAAGGCATCGCAAGCACTATCAACCCACCGATCGCGACAAGGCCAAACAGCTTGTTCATCTTTGAAGTCCTCCGAGCGCATGAGCGATCGTTTCGAGACGCGAACGCGCCGCTCAGGCGGCGGTTCCTCAACTCAATCGTCAATGCGTTTCCGATGTCCCTCGTCGCGAGCGAAACGTTAATCGTCGTGACGTGAATGCGGAATGAATGTCGCTGCCGCATTGATGAACGCGTGGCGCACGAGACGCGCGATGCATTGGCGAGAAGTGTGATGTGAGTGAAGTGTGATGTGAATGAGGTGTCGCGTCGCGCCGCGATCAGCGGTCGATCCAGTGGCAGCTCATGCGCGGCACGATCACCGTGCCGCTCGGCCGATATTCGTACGCGTACCAGGATTCGCAGGCGCGCACCGCGGTCGGCGACAGCGGACGGTGGCCATAGATGTAGATCGGCGTGGCGCGGCGGCGAAGGCGGCGTTGCGCCGAGAGATCAGAGGATGCTGCGCGCTGCAGCTGCGGCGCCGCCGTCTGAGCATGAATCGGTTGAGCCGAGGCGAGCGCAACGCCTGCGGCAGCGGCCATCAATGCGAACGATACGACCAGCTTCATTGCAACGCCCCAATGACGCGAAATGCCCGACGCCACCGTCATCCATAGAGGATTTCACGACAAGTTGGAAACCATCTGGGGCCAATTTATGGGCTAGGATATCGGCATGGAAACTTTACCCGATTGGCCAGGCGCAAAAGCGCCCTCCCTCACCGAGCTCGAAATCATGGCACAGGAGATGTTCGAGCGCCTGCCGCAGCATTTTCGCGCGCTGTGTGACGGGCTCGTGATCCGCGTCGAGGATTTTGCCGACGACGACGTGCTGGACGACCTGGGTGCAGAGAGCGAATTCGACGTGCTCGGCCTGTTTCACGGTGTCGGCCTGCCGTTCCGCAGCGTGAGCGACCCGAACCCGATGCCGAACATGATCTGGCTGTACCGGCGGCCGATCCTCGACTACTGGGCCGAGCACGACGAGACGCTCGGCGCCCTCGTCCGCCACGTGCTGGTGCACGAGATCGGCCACCACTTCGGCCTGTCCGACGCCGACATGGAGACGATCGAGGCGAGTGTGGAATAAGGGTCGTTAGGCGGGCGGCGCAGTTCGGACAAGCGTTGGACAACCTTGACCGGTTGCGCTGTGGCGCTAAGACCACTCAGCTAAAGCTCGGAGACCGGAAGATGGAAAAATTCACAACGCTGGAAGGCGTCGCGGCGCCCTTGAAGAGGGTCAATATCGACACCGACATGATCATCCCCAAGCAATACCTGAAGACCATCAAGCGGACCGGGCTTGGCAAGGGGCTGTTCTCGGAACAGCGCTACAAGGACGACGGCTCGGACAACCCCGAGTTCATCCTGAACAAGCCGGCCTACAAGAAGGCCAAGATCCTCGTCGCCGGCGACAATTTCGGCTGCGGCTCAAGCCGCGAGCACGCGCCGTGGGCGCTGCTCGACTACGGCATCCGCTGCGTGATCTCGACCTCGTTCGGCGACATCTTCTACAACAACTGCTTCAAGAACGGCATCCTGCCGATCCGCGTCTCGCCGGAGGATCTGGACAAACTGTTCGACGACGCCGAGCGCGGCTCCAACGCGACGCTGTCGGTCGACCTCGAGCGCCAGGAAATCCGCGGCCCCGACGGCGGCGTGGTGAAATTCGAGATCGACGCGCACCGCAAGCACTGCATGCTCAACGGCCTCGACGACATCGGGCTCACCATGCAGAAGGGCAAGTCGATCGACGGCTACGAGGCGCGGGCGAAAGAGGCGATGCCCTGGCTGTGAGGCCGACGCGCGACGATTTGGCCGCCGGGGCAATGTCGAATCCCGATCTCTGCACATCGTGCGGCGCGTGCTGCGCCTTCTCGAACGAATGGCCGCGTTTTTCCGTCGAAACGGAAGCCGACATTCTCGCGATTCCGGCGGCATTCGTGGGCGAGCGGGGCATGCGCTGCGAAGGCAACCGCTGCTCCGCGCTCGATGGCGATGTCGGCGCACAAACATCCTGCGCCATCTACGACGTCAGGCCCGAGGTGTGCCGAAGCTGTCAGCCAGGCGACAGGAATGCAACATCGCGCGCAAGAAGTTCGGGCTCGCCGCGCTCGTCGGTGCCTAGTTAGGCGTTTCGCCGCCACCCTCTCCTGGCGGGGAGAGGGTGAGCGGGCACCATTGCTACACGGGCGTCGCCGCTGGCACGATCACCATGTGTTTCTTGTTGAAGCTCGCGATCGCCTTCTCCGACAGGCCGAGATTGTTGGCGAGCAGGTGGCGCGGCGCCTTGGCGAGCCAGTCCGACAGCGAGCTTTCGTGATACACCGGGCTATCGAGCACACCAACCACCTCGGCGTCATCCGAACCGATGTTCTGGATCGAGTGGCCGGCGTTGCGCGGGATATAGGCGCAGTCGCCAGCACCAAGCTCGGCCGTCGCAACGCGTTTGTCGGGTGCAAACAGAGTAACGCGCGTCCGACCCTTCAGCACATAGTGCCACTCATTGGCGTCCGGATGCCAATGCGGTTCGAACATCGCACCGGGCTTCAACTTCAGCACCATGCCGGTCAAGGTGGTCGACATCGGAAACTCTTTCGACGAAGCAACGTGCAGCGTGCCGCCCGGCGTGCTGACCCGTGGCTTCTGGGTCATCAAGGCAAACCGATGCGTGCGCGAATGGTCGAGCTCGCGCGCCACGCGGGCCTGCGGTCCGTCGAGCGCCAGCACGTCACCTTGCATGATGTAAGTCTCGGCCTTCGGAATCTGGCCAAGTGCCTCGGCGGATATGCCAAACGCCTGCGTCAGCGCCCGCGCGTCGTAGCGACTCATCCAGTCGCTGATGCCGAACGTGCCGTGTTCGGAATAGAGCCCGTCATCGAACGCAAGAACCGCATGGCAAGGCGTCGGCCCCAGGGTCTGGATTGCATGGCTGTGACCTTTTGGAAAATACCAGAGGTCGCCGGGGCCGAGGTTGACGACTTCGGCCACACCCTCCGGATCGACCACCGTCACCTGGCAATGGCCGTCGACGACATAGGCCCACTCCGCCGAATTGTGCCAATGCATCTCGCGCGAACCGCCGGCGTTCATGAAAAGATGCGCGCCAGCAATATCGGTCGCAATCGGCAGCCCGCGGGTTGTGATTTCGCGCGCCCAGCCGCCCGACGTGGCCTTGATCGGGCCCTTATCCAGCGAGGCGGTGAAGGTCACCGCATCACCGCTCTTGCGCGGGATGGTTTTGAGGAATTCGCCCGACGGCGCAACGTCATAGCCGGCGGCATGACCGTCACTCGGCACGGCATTCGCTTGCGATGCCGCCAAAGCTCCGGCGCCAAGCGCAAACGTCTCGAGGAAGATGCGACGATTGGGATTTATCATGATGCACGCTCCAGTCTTGTTGCGATTATGAACAATCAGGAACTGTGCGTGGCGCAATCTCTCTATTGGAAAACGATACGACAACGACGAAGCGCCCCGCGCGACCATCGTAGAGGCAAATGCGGCGGAATATCGTGAACCAGTTCACACCAGTCGACACTTTCGCCGCGGCGGACGCAGCCGACGGTCGTCGATCAGGCTAGGCCCGGCTCCCGATCGCATCGGCGATCGCAACCGTCCGTTTTGCCATCTCCATATGCAACCGCTCGACCATCTGGCCGCCGAGCTGGATGGCGCCTTTGCCGGCATTTTCGGGCTTCTCAAATGCGGCAAGAATTTCGCGCGCGCGTGCGACTTCGTCCGCGCCCGGTGTGAACGCCGCGTTGCAGGCCTCGATCTGGCTGGGATGGATCAGGGTCTTGCCGTCAAATCCCATCTCGCGCGACTGCGTGCATTCGCTCGCAAACCCCTCAGTGTCGGAGAAGTCGTTATAGACCCCGTCAAGAATGTCGATGCCGTGGGCGCGCGCGGCGAAGATGCAGTTTGACAGCGCCGGCAGCATCGGACCGCGGCCCTTCACCATGCGCATGCGGGTTTCGCGGGCGATGTCGTTCGGCCCGATAATGAAACCTTCAAGCCGCACCTCGAAGTCGCGCGCCTGCTCGGCGATCTCCTCGGCATGCAGCACGCCGAGCGCCGTCTCGATCATCGCCCAGACCCGGATGGCGTGGTCTGCGTTGATGTCGCCAAGCCGGTCGGAGATCGCCGTCAGTTGATCCGGGCTCTCCACCTTCGGGATGACGATACCGTCCGGATGCGCCTTGGCGACCATGCCGACATCCTCAAGCCACCACGAGGTGTCGAGGCCGTTGATGCGGACGAGGATCTCGCGTTTGCCGTAGCCGCGCGAGGCGACGGCGTCGGCGATCTGCCGGCGCGCCGTTTGCTTCAAGTCGGGCGCCACCGCATCCTCCAGATCGAAGATGAAGCCGTCGGCAGCGAGCGTCTTCGCCTTCTCCAGCGCGCGGGCGTTGGAGCCGGGCATGAACAGGAAGCTGCGGCGCGGGCGGACCGTCACAGGCGCACCTCCGTGCGCTGAAGCTCTGTTATCGACGCTGCGACCGCGGCGTCATCGAGATGACGCGCGCCCCAATCCCGGATCGCCGCCACCACCGGGATGAAACTCCTGCCCTTGCGTGTCAGCCGATATTCCACGCGCGGCGGCACCACGCCAAAATCCTGGCGATCGATCATGCCGCTTGCGGCCAGCGCCTTGAGCTCGCGGCTCAGCACGCGCGGGGCGATCTCGCCGGTGCCGGCACTGGCGCCGCGCAACAGGCCGCTGCGGATCTCGCTGTAGCGCCGCGGCCCGTCCTGCAGGTCCCACAGGATGCGCAGCTTGTACTTGCCGCTGATCAGCTTTTGAAAGGCGGCGACCGGACATTGATGGAGTCTTCGCGGCGTCTTCGTCATCTGGTTCTGGCCCCCGGCAGATCGTCCGCGTGCGCGCTCGCGGCGCGACAGTATCATTTTTGTCCATACTTGCGTCTGCGTATCTTACGTTCCTAACTGTGCTGGAGGCAAAGCCAGACTTGAAGACGCATGGAGCCTGAAGAGATATGGAGCCGAAATGAAATATTTCATGATCAGGTATCGCCGCAGTCAGGGTAGCGAAGCCGACTGGCACAAGCACATCGCGGCATTTATCGCCCAGCTCGACAGCGATCCCGCGGTGAAAGGGAAGATCTCGTACCGCTGCCTGAAACGGCGGGACGGCATCGATTACTTCCATATCGCCGGCGCGGTCGACGAGCAGGCGATCAAGGCGCTGCAGGGCAGCGCGTTCTTCCCGCGCTACAATGAAGAGACGCGGAAAGTGGCCGGCGGCGAGGTCGAGGTCATTCCGCTGGAAACCATCGCCGAGACCGCGTTTCGCGGCTGAGCGGGTTACAGGTCGCGGAACCTCTATCCCGGCGGCCCCCGCACGACGAGGGTTGCCGCCGCGCCAAAGCCGTGGTTAGCGATAGCCCAATCGCAGCAACGAGGGCGCGCATGACTGCCTTTCCGGACCGGCTGATTTCAGGCTACCGCAGCTTTGCCAGGGACCGCCTGTCCGCGGAACAATCGCGCTATCGCGAGCTCGCCGAGCGCGGCCAGTCGCCGGAGATCATGGTGATCGGCTGCTGCGACTCGCGGGTATCGCCGGAGGCAATTTTCGATGCCGGCCCCGGCGAGCTCTTTGTCGTGCGCAACGTGGCGAACATCGTGCCGCCGTATCAGCCCGATGCCAACGCGCACGGCGTATCAGCAGCGCTGGAATTCGGCGTGCAGGTGCTGCGGGTCAAGCACATTGTGGTGCTCGGCCATGCCCAGTGCGGTGGCATCCGGGCGCTGGTTCAGGACCAGGCGCCACTGTCGCCGGGCGATTTCATTGGCCGCTGGATGTCACTGTTATCGCCGACGCTGGATGAGAATCCGCGCGCGCCAAATGAACAGCTCGCCGAGTTCATCACCCGGATCGAGCACAAGGCGATCCTGCGCAGCATCGACAACCTGATGACGTTCCCGTGCATCAGTATTCTGGCCGAGCGCGGCAAGCTCACGCTGCACGGCGCCTACTTCGGCGTCGCGCGCGGCTCGCTGTCAGTGCTGGATCGCACGACGGGGGAGTTTGCCGGCGTGAACGGCTAGTGGCCGCCGTCAGGCCGCCTTCTTCTTGGCGCTGATCAATTTGCGGGTGTCGAGGCACTCGGCGATCTGCACCGCATTGAGCGCGGCGCCTTTGCGCAGATTGTCCGACACCACCCACATCGCAAGGCCGTTCTCGACCGTCGCATCCTCGCGGATGCGGCTGATGTAGGTCGCATCCTCGCCGGCCACTTCGTAAGGCGTGGCGTAGCCGCCATCTTCGTGCTTATCGATGACGATGCAGCCCGGCGCATTGCGCAGGATGTTGCGCGCCTCGTCCGCACTGATCGGGTCCGCGAACTCGATGTTGACGGCCTCGGAGTGGCTGATGAACACGGGCACACGAACGCAGGTCGCGGTCAGCCTGATGGCGGGATCGAGGATCTTCTTCGTCTCCATCATCATCTTCCACTCTTCCTTGGTGTAGCCATCCTCCATGAAGACGTCGATGTGCGGAATGAGATTGAAGGCGATGCGGCGCGGAAATTTCTTCGCTTCGATATCGCCCGTCGTGTAGACCGCCTTGGTCTGCGCGAACAGTTCGTCCATCGCGTCCTTGCCGGCACCGGAGACCGACTGATAGGTCGAGACCACGACGCGCTTGATCGTCGCGTGATCGTGCAGCGGCTTCAGGGCAACGACGAGCTGTGCGGTCGAGCAGTTCGGATTGGCGATGATGCCCTTCTTGGTGAAGCCTTTGACGGCATCGGCGTTCACTTCCGGCACCACCAGCGGAACATCCGGATCCATCCGCCACGCCGATGAGTTGTCGATCACGACCGCGCCCTTGGCGGCGATCTTCGGTGACCACTCCTTCGACACTGCGCCGCCGGCGGACATCAGGCAGATGTCGACGTCGGAGAAGTCGTAGTTCTCCAGTGCCTTCACTTTGAGGGTCTTGTCGCCGAAGGAGACTTCGACGCCCTGGCTCCGCCGGGACGCGATTGCAACGACCTCGTCCGCCGGGAAGCGGCGTTCGGCCAGGATGTCGAGCATTTCCCGGCCGACATTGCCGGTCGCTCCGACCACCGCAACCTTGTAACCCATTGTTCACTCTCCTGCGAAAAACCCTCGCGAGCCGCGCGCGCAGATAACAAAAGCGTGCGCGCTTCTATGCGAGAAAGAGGCTTAACACAACGTTGTCGCCTCCCCGCCAGCTCTCCCCGTCATGTCGTCCGCCGACATCAACCGCGCAAGCCTCCGCGAGCCAAAACTGATCGCGACTCTGACCAGCCTCGCCGACGAATTCCGCGCGACCACCATGCGGATCATGGCCTACCTCTGTGGCGTCGCTGTGCTCGCACTGGTCGCGACCGACATCGCCTCGCGGCTGCAGGACGACATTGATCTTTCGCCACGGCTGACGCTGCGCCAGTCGGCCTGGCAGCCGGTCGAGCGGCCGATCCCGGCCTTTTCCGCGTCGCTACCAGATCTCGGCGAGAAAACAGCGACTTATGAGATCCTGCGGCACGCCGAAGGCGGCCGCAAGGACGTGCTCAAATGGTCGGATGCCGGTGTCGCATTGCCCTGGGCCGAGATCGAGATCTACCGGCCGGGCGCAGAGTCGCCAGGGTTCGCGCCAGCCACGCTCGAGATCGGCGCGCGAACCGCACTCTGGAACGTGCGCGACGTGCAGGCCGACGGCGTAATCGACAGCAAGTTCGGCCCGGTTGCACTGGTCGCGTTTTCGACCCAGGCCGCGGGCAAGTCTCGAAGCTGCACCGGTTTTGCGCGCAGTTTTGACGATCCGCAGGTGCAGATCAGTGGCTGGACCTGCGGTGGGGTGGCGCAGCCGAGCGGACGGCAGGCGGTTGCCTGCCTGTTGAACCGCCTGACGCTCCTTGCGGCCGGCAGCGACCCAAAACTCGCCGAGCTGTTCGCGCGGTCCGAGTTGAAGCGGCAGCCCGACTGCGGCGGCGCTGCATTTGCGAGCGAAAGCTGGCTCACCACCCTGGATGAGCCGGAGCTGCGCGGGCCCGTTGCCACCAACTAGCGGCTCCGCCGGCCCAATTCGGCGCGGATAAGGAATCTCCCTGAGTACCATTATCTGACGAGGTGTGGCCCAATTGACCTTGTGGCTGCGGGAACCAGCCCGTAAGTTCACTGACGACGTACAACTCACTGAGAGGACACGATGAATCGAGGAAATTCGGCGGCTCCCAGGCGCTGGGCAACCGCATCGTGTCTGGCGCTGACCGTTTCGATCGCGCTGACGGCGTCACTGGCCCAGGCCCAACGGCGCCAGGACGGCACCTCCTACGGCCCCGAAAGCAATCCGCCGCCGTTCGCCCGCCGCAGCACCGGTCCGAACGTGTCCTACCAGTCCGGACCGCGGACGCGGATCTACATCACAAAACGCTCATGGCTCGACGCCGGCGTCGAGGTCAAGCCGGGCGACCGGCACTATCTCGACTACGTGATGCCGCCCGGCAACCAGTACGGCATCAACTCCATCAATGGCCCCGGCGCGCCAGCCGGCTTCCAGAACCCGAACTGGCCGATGCTCGGCCGGTTCGAAGCGCCCGACCCGTATCGCGTGGGTTGGTAAGGGCGCCAGTTGCGAATAGGGAATAGCGAGTAGGGAGATTCCCTTTTCGCCACTCGCTATTTGCTACCCTGCCGCCTTCGCAAGCTCGTCGCGGACCGCCTGACCCATCGCCGATGTGCTCACCACCGTCGTGCCATCCGACTTGATGTCGGCGGTGCGCAGGCCGCGTCCCAGCACTGCGGCGATTGCCGCCTCGATCTGATCGGCAAGCTTGCCGTGATCGAGCGAGTAGCGCAGCGCCATCGCAAATGACGCGATCATCGCGATCGGATTGGCAGCGCCCTTCCCGGCAATGTCGGGCGCCGAGCCGTGCACCGGCTCGTACAGCGACTTGCTCTTCTTCGTCCTGGCGTCGACGTCGCCGAGCGAGGCTGACGGCAGCATGCCGAGCGAACCGGTCAGCATCGCCGCGACATCAGAGAGCATGTCGCCGAACAAATTGTCGGTGACGATGACGTCGAACTGCTTCGGCCAGCGCACGAGCTGCATGCCGCCGGCATCGGCCAGCATATGCTCCAGCTGCACGTCCTTGTACGACCGCTGATGCACCTGCGTGACCACCTCGTTCCAGAGCACGCCCGTCTTCATGACGTTGCGCTTCTCCATCGAGGTCACCTTGTTGCGGCGCTTGCGCGCGAGATCGAAGGCGACGCGCGCGATGCGCTCGATCTCGTAGGTATCGTAGACCTGGGTATCGATCGCGCGCTTCTGGCCGTTGCCGAGATCGGTGATGGTTTTTGGCTCGCCGAAATAGACGCCGCCGGTGAGCTCGCGCACGATCATGATGTCGAGGCCTTCGACCACCTCGCGCTTCAGGCTCGAGGCTTCCGCCAGCGCGGGATAGCAGATCGCGGGGCGCAAATTGGCGAACAGGCCGAGATCCTTGCGCAGCCGCAAGAGACCCGCTTCGGGGCGGACGTCGTAGGGTACGCTATCCCACTTCGGCCCGCCGACCGCGCCGAACAGCACGGCATCGGCATCACCGGCAAGCTTCACGGTGGCATCGGTCACCGCAACCTTGTGCGCGTCGTAGGCCGAACCGCCGACCAGCCCCTGCTCGGTCTCGAAGCTCGCAAGACCCTTGCTGTTGATCCAGTCGATGAGCAGTTTGACCTCGGCCATCACTTCGGGGCCGATGCCGTCGCCGGGCAGGAGAAGCAGCTTTTGCGTGGGCATAATTGACGCGCCTTATTGTTTTCCCGTCATGGCCGGGCTTGACGGAGTAGGAAACCGGCGGATTGCTAGAGCGGACGGCACGCGTTGGCAAGAGAGTGCCGACGGCTAAAGCATTGCGACCGCAAGTCCGTTATGCGCTGGCGCGATGGTGCTCCGACGCTGGGGGTCTGCGACAAGACGCTTCCACAAAGCTCCGGAGCGCCGCGTGCCCTCGAGTCTGCCACAGCCGGCCTACGCGCATCCGGCGCGGCTCATCCTCATCCTCGGCATTGCACCGGCGGTCGGGCTCGGCATCTGCCGCTTCGCGTACTCGCTGGTGCTGCCGGACATGCGCGACAGTCTCGGCTGGTCGTATTCGACCGCAGGCTTCATGAACACCATCAATGCGGCGGGCTATCTTGTCGGCGCGCTGGGCGCCAGCGCGTTCATCCGCCGTTTCGGGCTGTTCAACTCGGTTTGGATCGGCGCGCTCGCCTGTGTCGTGTCGCTCGTGATCTCGGCGCTGTCGGCCGACTTCATCATCTTCAGCGGCGCGCGGCTGTTGTCAGGCATCGCGGCGGCCGTCGCCTTTGTCGGCGGTGGCGCGCTTGCCACCAACATCGCGCTGTCGCAGCGCGATCGCTCGACGTTCTATCAAAGCCTGTTCTATATCGGCCCTGCGGTCGGATTGCTGGTGTCGGGCTTCGTTGCGCCATTCCTTCTGCAGGCCTACGGACGCGGCTCGTGGTGGATCGTCTGGGCGCTGGCTCGCCGTGATCGCGGCAGTGCTGGCGACGATCCTCGGTCTCAGCAAGATCGCGGAGCCGACAATGGCGACGCACGCGAAACCCGCCGACGTCGCGGTCATGCCGGCGCTGCCCTACCTCGCCGGCTATTTCCTGTTCGGCGCGGGTTACATCGCCTACATGACCTTCATGATCGCGTTCGTGCGCGATGCCGGCGGCGGTGCGCTGGCGCAAAGTGCGTTCTGGACCTGCATCGGCATCGGCGCGTTCGCGCAGCCGTGGGTATGGGGAAAGCTGATGGCGCGCGGACACGGCGGCGGCATCACCGCGCTCTTGATTGGCATCACGGCGATCGGCGCGCTGATCCCGCTCGCGGGAACCACGCCAGCGGTGCTGGCGATCTCGGCGCTGGTGTTCGGCAACGCGTTCTTTGCGGTGGTGTCGTCGACCACGGCGTTCGCGCGCCTGAATTATCCGCGCGATGCCTGGCCGAAGGCGATCGCGATGATGACCATCGCATTTGGTCTTGGGCAAATCCTCGGCCCGATCGCGACCGGCGCGATCACCGACGCGATGGGCAGCCTGTCCTACGCGCTCAACATGTCGGCGGCGGTGCTGGTGCTCGGCGTCATCGCGTGCCTGTTCCAGAAGCCGCTGGCGTCCACCGCGAACCAGAGCTGAATCCATAAATTGGAGTGGTCAACTCGGCTCGCTCTTGAAGCCGGATTGGCCGATCAGCCGCCCGATGCTATGTTCCTGCAGCTTTGAAGGAGGGTACGATGGCTGAAGCGAAACTCGCTCCGAACCTGCCGGACTGGATGGTCAAGCACGCGAACCGCTATCTTGCGAGCGGCGGAACCGATGGGCACATGTACAAGATAACCGTGCCCCAGCGAGGTGAGATTACGGCGCCGGCGCTGCTGCTGACCACCACCGGCCGCAAGTCTGGCGATAAGTTCATATTCCCGCTGTTTTACGGAACCGACGGCGGCAGTTACTTCGTAGTCGCCTCAAAGGGAGGCGCGCCCGAACACCCAGGGTGGTATCGCAATATTCTCGCGAACCCCGACGTCGAAGTACAAGTCGGGACCAAGAAGATGAACGCGCGGGCCAGGACAGTGGCGGGCGAGGAACGCCTCCGACTTTGGAAAAAGGCGCTCGAATTTTGGCCGCCCTACGCTGACTATCAGCTCAAGACCGAGCGCGAGATACCGGTGGTCGTGCTGGATCCAGTGCATTAGGGCACGTGGCGGCCGGCCGCCGCAGCGTTAGCTGGGGGGATGTCCGAGATGGGGTCAAACGCGTCGCTTTGACCGCACGCCGCTTGCTGTGTCGCTTGGCGATTTGCTCGATCACTGCACCCGTTACCTCAGGCGGTTGGGCCAGCCACGATTGCGCTAGATTGTTGGTGTCGGCTCCGCGCTATTGATGGCGGGAAAAGCAATGAGCCGTCAGCAACGCGCGCTGGTTGAAGCGGTACTCGATTTACTCAAGTACACCGAGATCACCCAGTTGCTTTATTTCTAAATCGTCCAGTCCGAGTATGTCAGACATCACCGTAGCAGTGTGCTCTCCCAAAAGTGGCGGCGCATGGCGGTATGTCACCGGCGTTTCGGATAATTTCATAGGACTGGCTAATAGACGTACCGTCGTTCCGCCGTTTACCGAATGCCTCATTTCATGAACCATTTTGCGCGCGATGACTTGCGGGTCATTGAACACTTGCTCGAGATTATTTATCGGACCACATCCGATGTTCTGGGCCTCGAGTTCTTTCAGCCAAAAAGCCCTGGGACGCGCAGCGACGATCGGGTCAAGGATTTTCGAGAGTTCCTCACGATTTCGAACGCGCATTTCGTTGGTCCGAAACCGGGCATCTTTCGCCAGCTCTTCACATCTGGCGATTCCGCAGAAGCGCCTGAACTGTTCGTCATTCCCTACGACGATGATGATCTCGCCGTCAGCGGCTTTAAACGGTCGATATGGAACAATATTCGGATGATCATTGCCGAGACGACCGAGATGACCCGCGTGCAGGTAATTCATTCCGACATTGGCGAGCCACGCAACATGCGTATCCAGCATTCCGATATCGATGAATTGTCCCGCACCGGTTGTCTTCGCACGGTAGATTGCTGCATTGATAGCGACCGCCGCATACATTCCCGTCATCAAATCGGCAATTGATACGCCAACTTTTTGTGGGCTCCCATCGACCTCACCTGTCAAACTCATGATGCCGCCCATGCCCTGGATCAGGAAATCGTAGCCTGGTCGAGACGCATAGGGCCCGGTTTGACCAAAACCCGTAATCGAACAATAAACCAGCCGCGGGTTGTCGCCTTTTAGATCGTCATAGGACAGGCCATATTTTTTCAGCGTGCCGGTTTTGAAGTTTTCGACGACGACATCTGACTTTGCGATCAAACGCCGGATTAGTTTTTGACCTTCGGGTTTCGTGTAATCAATCGTCACCGATTTCTTGTTACGGTTCGCCGACAGGAAATACGCGCTTTCAGACGTTTCAGCGCCGCGTTCATCCCGCACGAATGGTGGTGCAAACTTGCGCGTGTCATCGCCATTCCCGGGACGCTCTATTTTTATCACCTCGGCCCCAAGGTCACCGAGCATTTGTGTACAGAAGGGACCCGCCAGAATTCTGGTTAAATCCAGAACTCTGACGCCGTGCAAAGGACCAGTTACATCGACCATCGGTGACCTCAATTGACCCAGGAGCACCGCAAGATGCCGCCCGAACTGCGTGAATGGTAGGCGTTTTCTAAACGAGGCGGAAGCCGCGATGCAAGGTGCGGACGGTTCGCTGCATGATGATCCGCAATCCGCGCGAGCGGCAGGTGAGGAGAAAAACGACGGCTCTACTCGAGGCCCGCTTCGGGTCAAAGGCGCCGTTCTGATCCCGCGCGAATCACTTCCGACCTCGCCCGCTGAGCGGACATCCCAGGCGTCGGTCGCCAGGGTCAGTCGACTTTGGCATGTCCGCGAAACGTGCGGTTGGCCTTCCGGGCCATGCTCGCGCCGTCAGCTGCCACTGAATGAATTGTAGCCCTGGTTCTCCCAGTAGCCGCCCTTGTACTCGTTGGTCACTTCCATCGCGATGACGTACTTTGGATTCTTGAAGCCGAGCTTGGTCGGCACGCGAATCTTCATCGGATAGCCGTAGGCCTTCGGCAAAATCTGATCGGCGAACTTGAACGTCATCTGGGTCTGCGGATGCAGTGCGGTCGCCATGTCGAGCGGCGAGGTATAACCTTCGGCGCAGCGGAACCAGACATACTTCGCACGGGTGTCGGCGCCGATCCGCTTCAGGAAATCGCTTAAGCGAGCGCCGGTCCAGCTGCCGATCGCGCTCCAGCCCTCGACGCAGATGTGGCGGGTGATCTGCTTCTCCTGCGGCAGCGCGTAGAGCTCATCGAGCTTCCACGATTTCTTGTTGTCGACGAGACCCGAGACCTCGAGCTCCCAGTCCTTGGCGTCGATCTCGGGCGCGTCATCAAGCTCGTAATAGGCGTTGAATGGGAATGGTTTTGTGATCGCACTCTCGGGGAAGGTCGGCGCCAGCGTATTCGGATTGAAGATCGCCGACTGCACCCAGTCGTTGAACTTGGAGATCTTCGACAGGAACGTTTCCGCCGAGCTCTCGTCGACGATGCTGCAGCCGGTGAGCAGCGTCAGCGCGCCGAGGCTGGCGCCGCCAGCAAGAAAGCGCCGGCGCGCCGGATCGGGCAACAGCTTCGCTGTGTCCTTGACCAGCAGCTTCTTGTCGACGCCAGGGATGATGAATTTTGGCTTGCGGGTCATCTGTTGATCTCCGAAAGACTAGCGGCCGATGATCATGGTGCGCAGACTCTTCGGCACCAGCAGCGCCATCACGACATGGACGACGAAGAAGGCGATGATCGCGGCCATCGCCGTGAAGTGAACGTAGCGCGCGACGTCATAACCGCCAAACAGCGCGGTCAGCCATTGCAGCTGCACCGGCTTCCAGATCGACAGCCCCGACAGCACGATGATGACCGCGACCACGATGATGCCGGCGTAGAGCAGCTTTTGCACCGAATTGTACTTTGAGAGGTCGGCGTGCGAGAGATGACCCGTCAGCGCTGCCTTTGCGTCTGCAACTACGCCTGATGGCGTGATCGGGATCAGCTTGCGGCGGAAGCGGCCGGTGACAAGGCCGAGCGTGACGTAGACAAGGCCATTGACCATCAGTATCCACATCGCCGCGAAGTGCCAGAGCAGTGCACCGCCGAGCCAGTCGCCCAGTGTGATCGAGCGCGGAAATACGAAATTGAACAGGGGCGAGGCATCGTAGATCTGCCAGCCCGACATCACCATCAGGGTCATCGCGAATGCGTTGGTCCAGTGGCAGATGCGAACCCAGACCGGGTGAATGGTCTTGGTCGCAGGTAGCGCGGCGTCCTGGTGGCCTGCGGTGAGGGTCGACATCGCCGTCTCCGATACACGCGCGTATTCCGCAAAAGTGGATACCGGTTTTGCGATCAGAATACGCGCAAGGAAAAGTTCGTTCATCCCGATTTACGTATCAATTGTAGCACTTGTTACGGGCGGCCGATCATCGGTTCCAGCTAATTGATCGATGCCTGGAAGGTATCATCCCCTTGGAAAGATTGTAGGCGTGGCCGCCATCGACGGCCACGCCCTCCGCGCAGGTCTCAGCTCGCCGGGATCAGAACGGTGTCCACCACATGGATGACGCCGTTCGACTGCATCACGTCCGGAATGGTGACGGTGGAGATGTCACCCTTCGCGTCGGTGACGGTGATCTTGCCGATTGCCGGCGACTTGAAGGTGAGTTCCTCACCCTCGACCGTCTTCAGCTTGGCGCTGCCGCCACCTTCCTTGATGTCCTTCATCAGGGTCGCGGCCGACAGCCGGCCCGGCACGACGTGATAGGTCAGGACGCCGGTCAGCTTGGCCTTGTTCTCCGGCTTCAACAGCGTGTCGACCGTGCCGGCCGGCAGCTTCGTGAAGGCGGCGTTGGTCGGCGCGAACACCGTGAAGGGACCGGTGCCCTTCAGCGTCTCGACGAGGCCCGCGGCCTTCACCGCGGCGACCAGCGTGGTGTGGTCCTTGGAGTTGACGGCGTTGTCGATGATGTCCTTCGACGGATACATCGGCGCGCCGCCGACCATCACGGTCTTCTCATTCATCTTGGCGCCGCTCATCATCTTGTCTTGCGCCTGTGCGGCCGGAATCAGCGCGGAGGTCAGGGTGAGCGCGCCGAAGACGGCCGCAATCAAGGCAAAGCGTTTGGACGTTGAGTTGAACACTGGAAGTCTCCCGAAAGGTGATTGCGAAGCCGGCTGATCGCCGGCGGGTTGGACGGCAGCGCGAAGCCGAGTTGCATGGACGTTCGCGCTGTCGATGGCCCGAGCTACGGCCCCTGCAGGGGGTGGTTTCGGGAGAAAACTCTTTGTGAAAGCTGAAACTTTCAGGCCACCAATTCGTGCATGGACGCGGTGTCGGTCCTTTGGCGATCTTGCCTGACCGAGCGGCAAGGGCTAGGCGTTGACGAAAGCCTGCCCGGCGCGCTCGAAGGACGGCTGGCGAAATTCAAGATGCCGAAGCGCGTGATCTTCGTGGACAATCTGCGCGCAATACGATGGGCAAGGTGCAAAAGAAGTGTTGCGGACGACCTACGCGATCTCTACCAAAAGCGGTTGCACGGCCGAGGAATTTCCGGCTTCGTCACAATGTTCTGACCTACGGGTGGAATAGTCGGGCAGTCGCGCCCGCTCAGGAGGAGCTTTCGATGAAGACACTTGCCGTCTGCCTCGCGCTTGGTCTCGCTTCCAGCGCCGCTCTCGTTGCCTTGCCGGCCGCGGCCGAAACCGTCGCGCTGAAAGCCGACCTGAAAGCCGGCAACGAAGTGCCGCCCAACAACTCGACCGCGACTGGACAGGCGGAAGCGACCTTTGATATGGCGACCCGCAACCTGACGTGGACGGTGACGTATTCGGGCTTGAGCGGGCCCGCCGCCGGTGCGCATTTCCATGGCCCGGGCGAAGCCGGCAAGAACGCCGGCATTGTGCTGCCGTTCCAGAGTCCGACCAGCCCGATCAAGGGCTCGCAAATACTGACCGAAGCGCAGGCCGCCGACCTGCTGGCCGGCAAGTGGTACGTGAATATTCATACTGCCGCCAATCCGGGCGGTGAAATTCGCGGCCAGATGCTGAAGTAGCTACCAGCAGGCTTACGCCACCTGCGCTGCCGGCGCGCGAGCATCCTCTCGCGCGCTTGCCTGCTGCGCGACGAACGCCAGGAATTTCTCCGCAGGCAGCGGCGGCGACACCAGATAGCCCTGGCCTTCGCCGACCCCGCATTCGGTCAGCGCGAGACGCTGCTCGTCGGTCTCGATGCCCTCGGCGAGCACCGTCATCTTGAGCTCGCGAGCGAGACGCACCAGCATTTCCACGGTCGCGTGGGCGGCCGCATCGCGGGAGATCGAATCGACGAAGAACTTGTCGATCTTCAGCACGTTGGCGCCGAGCGCCTGGATCTGCGACAGCCCATTGTGACCGATGCCGACGTCGTCGAGCGCCACGGTGAAGCCACGGTCACGCAGTTCGGCGATGACCTGCGCCGCCTTCTTCAGATCGGGGAACGCATCGCGCTCGGTCACCTCGAGCGCGATCTGCCGCGGCGAGACACGCTGTTCGATCGCGACGGCACGGAGCTGATTGACGAAGCCGTGCGAAACCATGTGGCGCGGCATGACGTTGATCGACAGGATGAACGCGCGATCGCTCGACAACACGGGATGCAGATCCCGCAACGCCTGCTGCAGCACGCACCAGGTCAGCGGCTCGATCCGGCCGCTGGTTTCCGCGAGCGGAATGAAACTCATCGGCGGCACCACGGCGCCATCAGGCTTGATCCAGCGTGCCAGCACCTCGCAGCCGACGATGCGCCCGGTGCGCAGCTCGAAGGTCGGCAGGAAGAACGGCTTCACCGCGCCGTTCGCCAGCGCGGAATCGAGCTCGGCGACCGGGCTCGGCGGCCGGAACGCCGCATGGGCAATGAGGCCGCCGAACGCGAGGCCGAGCAGGCCGGCAAGTCCGACGATCAAGCAATAGGGTTCGTTGTCCCAGGTCGCCAGTGCACTGCCCTCGACCTTCATTTCGACGCGAAACGGATAGCGCCGCGAATCCTGCGACAGCGCGATAGGGTCGCGGAACACCACGTCTTCGGCGCCCGGCCGATCACCCGCCACCACCTGGCCGTTGCTCAATTTCAGGATCACGGTCGAATAGTCACGCAAATCCTTCGGCATCAGATCGAACAGACTGGCGTTCAGGCCGATGATTCCGGCAAGCGACATCTGCTTGCGAAAATCCTTGTTGCCGAAGTCCTTGACGATGCCGAGCGCGATGCCGCTGAACTGATCGACGCGGAACAAGAAAGCGGCGCCGTCGGCGCTCGGCAGCATGTCGTCGCGCCGTACCCAACCCTTGTCGAATTCCAGCGTCTCGGAATAGGCCGCGCAGATCACCGAGCCGTCGGGGTTGATGATGCGGACATCCTTGAGATTGCTGCGTTGATAGACCTGCAGGCGCAACACCTGCAGCGCCGACGAGTTGCAATCGCCGACGATGCGCTTGGCGATCTCATCGAGGCTGGTCTCGCCGTAGTCGGCGACGAGCTCGGCGCGGCGCAGCGCGGTGTCATTCAGCTCGCGCAGCTGCCGCATGCGTTGCGTCGCGATCAGCTGGCTCGCCGCGAAATGACCGGCGAGCACGAACACACCCGCGCAGGCCAGCGCAAGCAAAACGTGTCTGATGCTCAGTTGGAACGGAAGGCGTATCATTGGGTTGGTTGCGCCCGCTATCGGGCGGCGACGCTAGCCCACGACCTATCAACTTTCGGTATATGCGGCGCAGCGCCGCATTAACTCGCGATTAAGCACGCCAGAGCATGTCCCGGAAAAGGGGAGACCGGTTTTCCGAACAGGACATGCTCAAAACACCGCTCAACCTGCGTACGGCAGCAGGCTGACCAAAAAGCGTGCACTGACCACGAGCAGGAACAAGCCGAAGGCGACCTCGAGCTGGCGTCGGGTCAGCGCGTGCGCGATGCGCACACCGACCGGTGCGATCAGCGCGCTCAACGGCGTCACCAGCACCACGCCGATCAGCGAGACATAGCCGAGCGCGAATGGAAACTGCAAGGCTGCAACACCGGGATACTCGGCCGCACGCGGCCAGCCGGCATAGACATAGCCAATCGCACCGGCAATCGAGATCGCGACGCCAAGGCCCGCGGCGGTCGCGACCGCCTGCAAAATCGGACGGCCGTAGAACGTCATGACCAGATTGGTCAGCTGTCCGCCACCAACTCCCATCAGCGACGACAACAGCCCGATGATGAAGCCGTACAGCTGCATCCACGGCGCTTTCGGAAGCTCATCGCCGAACTTCCAGCTGTCGCGCGCGAACAGGAGGCGGACCGCCGAGATCGTCGCCACCACCACGAACACGATCTTGAACAGTTGCTCTGGCGCATAGCGCGCGACGAAAGAGCCGAGTATCACGCCGATCACCGTCGGCACGATCCACTGCTTCAACACGGTCGTATCGGCGGCGCCGCGCGCCAGGTGGGCACGAAACGAGCTGATCGAGGTCGGGATGATGATCGCAAGCGAAGAGCCAATGCAGAGCGGCATGCGCACGGCTTCCGGAACACCGGTGATGCGGAAGGCTTCGTAGAGCACGGGAATGATGACAGCACCGCCGCCGATTCCAAACAGGCCGGCAAGAATGCCGGTCGCGGCGCCGGCGCAGATCAGACCTGCGCCGAGCCAAAGCAATTCGGAGACGTCGAGACCCGCGATCATCGCGCGATCGCTTTCAGCAAATGGGGACCGGCCGAGGGCTCGGGTGCCCGTCGCCTGCCGCCTGTCAAGCGATCGCGACCAATCTCGTCGTGCAGTCAGAGCATAGCCGTTCGGCTATTGCCGATACGTTCAATTCTCCATTGCGCTGAATACGTTGAGTTCGTAAACAGTGCCGTCTGCTGTCAGGGGTCGAGGGCTTGATTGCAGCTATTTCCCACGCAAAATCGCGCAACGATTTTGTGCGGGTGCGAGCAAAGGGAGCCCTCCGCTCAAGGCGCAGATGCCGGGATTTCCTGAATCGCCAAGGGCACCGCCGCCCGACGGCTTGCGAACTCCTTAAGGCTCTCACGCTAAGGCTCACGACATCAGCGCCCTCGATGAGGTGACACGACGCAATGACCGCCAAAATCGAACGGCCCCTCTCCCCGCACCTGCAGACCTACAAGTGGACGATGACGATGGCGATGTCGATCGTGCATCGCGTCACCGGGGTCGCGCTCTATGTCGGAACAATTCTTCTCGCCTGGTGGCTGATGGCCGCGGCGTCGGGCCCAACGGCTTACGCCACGTTCCAGGACTTCACCGGCAGCTTCATCGGCCGCCTGATCGTGTTCGGCTACACTTGGGCGCTGATCCACCATCTGTTGTCCGGTATCCGGCACTTCGTCTGGGACCTCGGCTACGGCTTCGGCAAGAAGGAGCGCGAGTGGCTGACCTGGGGGGCGCTGATCGGCTCGATCTCACTCACTATCCTGCTCTGGATCATTGCGTTCGTCGCCGGAGGCGCCCGATGAGCACGACCAATACGTCGATCCGCACGCCGCTGGCCCGCGTCCGCTATCTCGGCTCGGCCCATGCTGGCACCTCGGACTTCTTCCGTCAGCGCCTGACCGCGCTCGGCATGTTGCTGCTGGTGCTGCCGGTCGCGATCATCGTAATGATGCTGATGGGCCGCAACCACGCGGCGACCACGCAGATCCTCGGCTCGCCGCTGGTTGCGATCATTCTTGTGCTGTTCGTGATCGCAAGCTGCTGGCACATGAAGATCGGCATGCAGGTCGTGATCGAGGACTACGTCCATGACGAGAAGCTGAAGCTGCTCGCGATCATCGGCAATCATTTCTTCACGTGGGTCGTCGCGCTGGCGGCGATCTACGCACTCGTCAAACTTTCATCCGGAGTTTAATCCATGGCTCAAGGCAACGGCGCGGCGCCCAGGATCAACGGCGACGCCTACGGAATTGAAGACCACACCTACGACGTCGTGGTGGTCGGCGCCGGTGGCGCGGGCCTGCGTGCGGTGGTCGGCTGCAGCGAGGCGGGCCTGCGCACCGCCTGCATCACAAAAGTGTTTCCGACCCGCTCGCATACGGTTGCGGCACAGGGCGGCATTTCGGCCGCGCTCGGCAACATGCACGAGGACGACTGGCGCTGGCACATGTACGACACCGTGAAGGGGTCGGACTGGCTCGGCGACCAGGACGCGATCGAGTACATGGTGCGCCACGCACCGGCCGCGGTCTACGAGCTCGAGCACTGGGGCGTGCCGTTCTCGCGCACCGACGAGGGCAAGATCTATCAGCGGCCGTTCGGCGGCATGACGATGGACTACGGCAAGGGTCCGGCGCAGCGCACCTGTGCCGCCGCCGACCGCACCGGCCACGCCATGCTGCACACCATGTACGGCCAGGCGCTGCGCCACTCGGCCGAGTTCTACATCGAATATTTCGCCATCGACCTGATCATGGACGACGAGGGCGTCTGCCGCGGCGTCGTCGCGCTGAAGCTCGACGACGGCACCATCCATCGTTTTCGCGCGCAGACCGTGATCGTCGCGACCGGCGGCTACGGCCGCATCTATGCGACCTGCACCGGCGCCCACACCCAGACCGGCGACGGCTCCGCCATGGTGCTCCGCGCCGGACTGCCGCTGCAGGACATGGAGTTCGTGCAATTCCATCCGACCGGAATCTACGGCGCCGGCTGCCTGATCACCGAAGGCGCGCGCGGCGAAGGCGGCTATGTCGTCAATTCCGAGGGCGAGCGCTTCATGGAGCGCTATGCGCCGTCGGCCAAGGACCTCGCCTCGCGCGACGTGGTGTCGCGCGTCGATGACGATCGAGATTCGCGAAGGCCGCGGCGTCGGTCCGAAAAAGGACCACATCTACCTGCACCTCGACCATCTCGATCCGGCGGTGCTGGCGGAACGGCTGCCCGGCATCTCGGAATTCGGCGCGCATCTTCGCCGGCGTCGACGTCACCCGCGAGCCGATCCCGATCCTGCCGACCGTGCATTACAACATGGGCGGCGTGCCGACCAACTTCCACGCCGAGATCGTCACCCGCAAGAACGGCGACGACAATTTCGTCGTCCCCGGCCTGATGGCGGTGGGTGAAGCGGCCTGCGTGTCCGTGCACGGCGCCAACCGGCTCGGCTCGAACTCGCTGATCGACCTCGTCGTGTTCGGCCGCGCCGCCGCGCTCCGTTGCGCGGAGAAGCTTCAGGCCAACGCGACCCAGCCCGAGCTGCCGGCGAACTCCGCCGAGCGCGCGCTGCATCGCCTCGACAAGTATCGCCACGCCTCCGGCGGCACGCCGACCGCGCAGCTGCGCGACAAGATGCAGCACGTGATGAGCAATAACTGCGCGGTGTTCCGCACCGGCGATACCCTGAACCAGGGCGTCAAGCTGATCCACGAGGTGCATGACGGCATCGGCGACATCGCCGTCAGCGACCGTTCGCTGATCTGGAACTCCGACCTGATCGAGACGCTGGAGTTCGACAACCTGCTGGCACAGGCGCTGGTGACGATGAACTCTGCCGCCAACCGCACCGAAAGCCGCGGCGCCCATGCGCGCGAGGATTTCAGCGAGCGCGACGACAAGAACTGGATGAAGCACACGCTGGCGTGGCTCGACGACCACGGCAAGGTCACGATCGATTATCGCCCGGTGCACAACTACACCATGTCGAACGACATCAAGTACATCGAGCCGAAAGCGCGCGTGTACTGAGGCGCGATCCGAGCGCCAATTTTTTGGACGCTGTGCGCCCGCAGCGATGACTTTAAGAGGACGGTAAATCCGATGGTTGAATTCGCACTGCCGAAAAACTCCAAGGTCACCGAGGGCAAGACCTGGCCGAAGCCTGCGGGCGCGGCCGAGACTCGCGAATATCGCGTCTATCGCTGGAATCCGGACGACGGCAAGAACCCGCATATCGACACTTACCACGTCGACACCAAGAGCTGCGGTCCGATGATCCTGGACGGCCTGATCTGGATCAAGAACAACATCGACCCGACGCTGACCTTCCGCCGCTCCTGCCGCGAGGGCGTGTGTGGCTCCTGCGCGATGAACATCGACGGCCAGAACACGCTGGCCTGCACGCGCGCGATGGACGAAGTGAAGTCCGGGCCGATCAAGGTGAGCCCGCTGCCGCACCAGCCCGTCGTCAAGGATCTGGTGCCCGACCTCACCAACTTCTACGCGCAGTACGCCTCGATCGAGCCTTGGCTGCACACGTCAAGCCCGACGCCGCAGAAGGAATGGAAGCAGAGCCACGAGGACCGGCAGAAGCTCGACGGACTGTACGAGTGCATCCTGTGCGCCTGCTGCTCGACGTCGTGCCCGAGCTACTGGTGGAACAGTGACCGTTATCTCGGTCCCGCCGCACTGCTGCAGGCAAACCGCTGGGTCAAGGACTCTGCGGGATGAAGCGACCGGCGAGCGGCTCGACAACCTCGAAGACCCGTTCCGGCTCTATCGCTGCCACACCATCATGAACTGCACCAAGGCGTGCCCGAAGGGCCTCAACCCGGCGCAGGCCATTGCCGAGCTCAAGCTGAAGCTGGTCGAGCGGCAGGTTTAGTTCGTTCGCGCGACCATCAATCGGTAATGATCATCGCCCAGAATTTTCGGTAGGGCGATGACGGCTTCGATACCACGGCAACGCCGACGCGGCGCGCCCGCGCCATCTGCAAATTCTCGCGATGGCCGGCGCTCAAATCCCATTCCTTGATTGCCTCGGCGCACGACAGCACGCCTGCGGCGACATTTTCCGCCGCAAGCCGCGGATGGGCGCGCGCGATCCGTACCCGGAAATCGCCGCCCACGGAATGATTGACCTTTTCGGCCCTCGCCATTGCTTCGGCCTGCTGCCGCGCCAGCGCGTCGAGCGTCGCGTCAGCGCGCACGGCGGAGAGATGATGGGCACGGCGGTAGGCGCTGATCTCTGTCGCGCAGCTTGCGGCGCAGGCGTCAGACGAAGCGACGACCAATGCAAGCAGCAGTGTCACCTGCACTGGGCGAGGGAAAATCTTTCTTCGTCTACGCATTAGCTCACCGCCGGTGCCAGCCGTTTCTCGATCATCGCGGCGATCAGTTCGCGAAACATCTGCTCGGTGTCGATGCAATCGCCAAATCCCGCTTGCCGCAGCTTGATGGTCGAAACAAGGACAGGCCTCGGCTCGCGCACAGCTCCCGTCGCCATCACGAAATCCGCATAGATGTGCGACTGACCGAGCAAATCGGCGAGCGACACACGGCGCAGGCCAAAGCGCTGCACGATGGCATCCCACGCGCGTGCCTTGGCCGGCAGCCATTCAGCGAGCTTCAGCGGCCCATCCGCGCCTTGCGGCAAGCCCAGCGCAGCCGCGATCGCGGGCCAGACGTTGCGCCAGCAGAATACGTCGCCATTGGTGATGTTGAAGGTCTCGTTGCGCGCGGCTTGCGCGCTTGCGGCCCACACCAGCGCCCGTCCGACCAGGCGCGCATCCGCCGCCTCGAGCAGATAGTCCGGCCCGCCGGGATATGAGAACGGCCGGCCCTCATGGCGACAGATCGCGCCATAAGCCGTCAGCACCGGAAGAACGTTCATCGCCGCGCCAATGGCATCGCCGAAGACGATCTGCGGCCGGAAGATCGTGAAACCGACATCGCGGGGCGCAAGCTCGCCGCGCACAAAATCTTCCTGAAACCAGTAGAAATTGGCGTGTGGGTGCCGCGGCCAGCTTTCGCGCGCCGGCACCGCAAACGGCTTTAAGTGTACGCCGTAAGCCTTCGTGCCTTGCAGCAAGCTGACATGCGCGAGCGATGCGTGATCGCGCAAGGGGCCGAGCAGGTTGCGCAGCATCGCAAGATTGGTCGCCATCTGGTCCTGGTCGCGCCAGCCCGCGACCAGCCCTGGCTTCTCGTACAGCGCGGCGTAGGCGACATGCGTGACGCCACCCATCTCTTGCGCTGCGGTCTTGCAGGCTTCCGCATCAAGCAGGTCGAGCGCCAGATGCCGCCAGCGCGACGAGGGCGCGATATCAGGCGCGCGACGCGACACCGCAACCACGTCCCAGCCGGCCGCAACAAAGGCTTCGACCGCGGCCTGTCCGACCACACCCGACGAACCGGCAACAAGGACCTTGCCGACCGACATCTCGGCCTGGTCAGCCGATGACGCCAAGCCGCTTCAGCGTGGCGTCGACCCAGGCGCGATCGCTGGTGCCCTGATTGATCGCGGCAAACTGTTTTGTCTCGGCATCGTGCTTGGCCCTGGCCGCGGCGTAAACTTCTTCCGCTTGCCCGAACGGTACGCACAGCATGCCGTCGCCATCGCCAATGATGAGATCGCCGGGCTCGATCACCATGCCGTCGATTGCAACAGCCACATTGATCTCACCGGGACCATCCTTGTAGGGGCCGCGATGCGTAACGCCCGCGGCAAACACCGGAAATTTGCCCGCGTGAATCGAATCGAAGTCGCGGATCGCGCCGTTGAGCACCATGCCGGCAATGCCGCGCTTGATCGCGTGCGCCACCATGAGCTCACCGATCAGCGCGTTGGTGAGATCGCCGCCGCCGTCGACGACGATAACGTCGCCGGCGTCCGCAATGTCGAGCGCCTTGTGGATCATCAGATTGTCGCCGGGCCGCGTCTTTACGGTCAGCGCCGGACCGGCCAGCGCGCCGCCGCCATGCATCGGGCGGATCCGGGCGCCGCCCGCGGTCATCCGCGACATGCAATCGGAGACGTTGGCGACCGGCAGCTCGCGAAATTTGGCCGCCAAGCCTGCATCAATCTTGCGGCCTCGTTTGGCGATTTGAAATCCGATCATCGGCGCCTCCATTGACCTGATTGGCGCCAGAAGGCGATCAAAAGCGCGGCCGAGTCAATTGCCTGTTTTGTGAGGACGATGGTCTCAGCGCAATCGATGGATGGGGAATGCAGGCGCGTCTCGCAACCCGACCTTATGTCGCCGGTCAGGCCGCTTCCCGTGCGTGATGCAGGACCAGAAGGTCGTTCGGGGTGCATGATGCGATCGCACACGCACTGCCTTGATCGTCGCTGAACTCGACCAGCAAGGTCTCATGATCGAGCTGCTCAACGACGGTTCCGACCTGACCACGCGTCAGCTGGCGCGCCGGAATGTCTGTCAGTAATGCCACGAGGTCGAGCAGGGAGGGGCTTCTCGAATCTTTTTGCATTGCAACACCAAGCACATCACAAAACAAACCTTTGCCGACAAAACTCTGAAAGCGTTCATCTGTCAATCGCAAGCTGCCGCGGACGTGGCCGCGAGGCGCTCGGACACCGGCATTGCCGTCAAACTTGGTTACCGCGCGGCGTTGCGGACCCCCATCGCCTCCGCGATCAGCGTCATATCGCGCTCACTGATCGCGACCAGACCAAAGCGGAATTTCTGACCCCAGTTGCGCTGACCCTTTGTCAGCTCCAGCCGATCGAGCAGCGGCTTGATCGGCACAGGTCTTGTTTCGAACCAGTCAATGTCGCGTCGGAACGGATGGAAGCCGCCGCCCATATCGACCTGATAGGCCTCGACATGCCGGACAATGCCGAGCGCGGTGAAAGCCTGCAGCCGGTCAGTGCCGCCGAACGTTTCGGTCGGAGAATAGTAGACGACGCAGCTGCCCGGCTTGACGCGCCGCAGCGGCGCGGCCTTGCCGTGGCAGACCTGCATAAAACCTTCGCAGCGTCCGCGTCGCACATGCTCGGCGGACGCCACGGCGATCCAGTTTTGCGGCTGGTCGGACATGACAAGAAACCTCACGCGGCTGCCGCGAATACGCGCAGGCGATGCCCGTCAGGATCGAGCGCGACAAAGGTGTGGCCAAAATCCATGTCGACCGGCTCTTGCGCGACGCGCAGGCCGCGACCGGTCCACGCATCGTAGAGCGACGTGACCTGATCCTTGCTCTCGACCGCGAATGCGACTTCGCTGCCGCCGCCAAGTGTCGCTGCTGCCGCCGGCTCGACGGTGTGGCGCGACCACAGACCCGAGCATGACGCCCGAAGGCAGCGCGAACATCGCAAACGTGGCTGAGGATTTCGACCGGTTGCTTGCCGAGCAACTCGGCATAGAAATCCGCGCTAGCGGTCGGGCTATCGACATAGAGGATGATGAAGTTGGGATCGGCCATGACGGTCTCCATTGCTGATTGAACGGAGACTAGATGCAGCAACTGTCAGTTTCTGGCAGGACCGGCTACTTGCGCACCGACGCAAGTCGCTTATGGCGCGGGAATGCCTTCCGCCTCGCGCCATTCCTTCAGCAGCTGCCGGCGCCGGCGCGGATAGCGCGTGTCGGTGACATCGAGTGCGACGATGCGATCGGCGCGGAAATGCCGGACCGAGCGGCGCAGCTCGCACCAGGCCGCAACGATGCGCACGCGATCGAAGTAGCCCAGCGCGAACGGCCAGATCGTGCGCCTGGTTTCGCGCATCTTGTCGTCGCGATAGGCGATGGTGATCTTGCGCTCGTTGCGGATCGCCTGGCGGATCGTCGGCAATTCGTTTTCGCCTGCCGACAGCGGCTCGCCCGGCCCGACCAGCAGCGATGAGTTATCGGCATCGTCCCGCAGCTCCTCCGGAAGCACCGCCGTGATCTTGGCGAGCGCATTGCGCGCGGCAAGCACCGAGCCGCGCATCGGAGCGCTTGGCGACCCAGCGCGAGCCGAGCACCAGCGCCTCGATCTCCTCCTCGGTGAACATCAGCGGCGGCAGCATGAAGCCGGGGCGCAGGATGTAGCCGAGCCCCGCCTCACCATCGATCGCCGCGCCCTGGCCCTGCAGGGTCGCGATGTCGCGGTAGAGCGTGCGGATCGAGATACCGAGTTCGTCGGCAAGCGTCTGGCCGCTGACCGGCTGGCGGTAGCGGCGCAGCACCTGGATCAGGTCGAGCAGGCGTTCGGCACGTGACATGGCCCGGCTTTAGCACGGCCGCTGCCAGAAGTTGGCAGCAGCGAGCCGCAATATTGCGATCCCATGACAACGAACCGGCGCGCCGGTAAGCCGACCGTCTTCGCCTAGCGCACAACGGCGCGGACAGACTTATGGGCAGCTCGCCAGGCAGTGGGATTGGAGAGGCCAAAAGTCCGCCGACTTCGCGGCCTTGGTACTTGCGTTTCTTGCGAACAAGGTCGTCGCCTTTCGCGAACAATCGGCATCACGTAGCATAGGTGAAGCGCGGACCCCGTAGGGCGACAGAACAGATGCTCGATCACATCACGTTTTCGGTTGCCGATATCGCGCGCTCGAAGGCGTTCTATGACGCAGCGCTAAAGCCACTCGGCATCCGCGTGCTGTTCGAGGTGACGCCGCAGCAATCCGGCGGCGCCCACTTCATGGGCTATGGCGAGCAGCGGCCGTACTTCTGGATCGCTGCCGGCGAAGGACTGAAAGGCCGCCTGCACGTCGCGTTCACCGCAAACGATCGCGCGACAGTCGACGCGTTCTATCGCGCAGCGATGGCCGCCGGAGCTAAAGATTTTGGCGCGCCAGGACTGCGTCCGCACTACCACGCCAATTACTACGGCGCCTTCGTGCTCGATCCCGACGGCCACAACATCGAAGCGGTATGCCACGCGCCGGCGTGAACGCGGCTTCCAGATTTTTTGGTTTGCGCACGTCCTTATCGGAAAACCGGTATCCACCCCCGATCAAGTCGAGGGCATGCTTTTTCCGGGACATTCGCTACTTGAGCACCGGCAGCACGAAGATCGCGATGTTGATGACGAGGCCCAGAAGAAAGCTCAGCGAGCGCAGTGACGCCTGATCGGCGATGTAGAGCAGGCCGTGCAGGATGCGGATCACGATGTAGAGCCCGGCCAGCCAATTCACCGCCGAGACCGGCGCGCCCAATTGCAGCGCGATGATCACCGCCGCGGCGAAGAATGGAAAATTCTCGATGGCGTTGAGATGCGCGCCATAGGCACGGCGCTTCGGCGGCGGATAACTGGTCGATGCCCGCACGCGGGTTGTGATTATCGGTGATGCCGCGCTTGGCAAAGAGCACCCAAACAGTCGGCAGCAACGCGGCAATCAGAACGCACCAATAGGCAAATGGCATGATGTCCCCCTGTGACGATCGGCGTCGTCACTTCGCGTGCTCCCGTGATCCAGGTCAATGCGACAGCTGCGCTGCCAATCTACTCGGATGATCACAGTTGCGGAACTGCGCGATTGCAGCGGAATTGAACCTGCAAACATCATCGCGCACCGAGAGGCACAAAGATCGTGAGCGCATCGCAAACACCGACGCCGCAGGAAGTACCGCAAACGCCGGAGCAACAGCCATCGACGCCGCCGCCCGGCATTCCGCCAGAAGGCCCTGCGCCCGAACTCCCGGTGCCGCCACAAAATCCCGTTGAGCCCGAGCAGCCGTATGAAGTGCCGCTATCGCCGGGGAGCGACCGTCGATGAACGCGCGGTGAATTTGGCAAGAACGCGATTGAAATATGACTCGGCACGCGCCTTATTGCAGCCGTCAATCGCACCATTGATTTGGCGCGCGACGGAAATGATTTGGTGCCAATCGATTTTGCGGCGACGCGAGAGTTTATTGGCTTGAACACCGGGAAGCTTTCGATGAAGCGAATTGATCTTGTCCTGCTGGCAACGACGGCGATTTCGACGACGCTGTTGCTCGCGCAAACCAGCGCGCCGGCCGACGCGGCGGCCGACCATGGCGCGTTCGTCGTCGCCCAGGCCCAGCCGGACCAGGGCCCGCCCGGACAGAAAAAAGACGAGAAGCAACCGCCGAAGGGCGCGCCGCCTCCCGGCGCGCGTCCGCCGGGCGCACCACCACCACCACCTCCTCCTGCTGCAGCGCCGCCGGCCGCCCGGCCACCGGCACCGCCAGCACCACCGGCTCCGCCGCCGGCGGCGCGTCCGCCTGCCCCACCACCGCCGCCGCCGCCTCCGACTGCGCGACCGGTTCCACCTCCGCCTCCGCCGCCTCCGGCTGCACGGCCGGCGCCTCCACCGCCTCCGCCAATCGCGCGGCCACCCTCGCCGCCGCCTCCTCCACCTCCGGCACCTCCGGCAGCGCGTCCAGTGACTCCGACACCGCCGCCACCTCCTCCACCCATGGCGCGGCCACCCTCGCCGCCGCCTACACCACCCGCGACGCCTCCCGGCGCGGTTGCCCCGTCGCGACCGGTCTCACCACCTCCGCCACCGCCACCGCCTCCTCCGACAGCGGCTCCATCGGCCACGCCGCAAACACCTCCGGCCGGCGGCCCGGGAGGTCAGCGTCCGAACAATTTCCAGCGGCTACCTGGTGCTCCAGGGGGACCCCGGCGCACCCGGAGGACCGGGTGGGCCAGGCCGACCCGGTGGACCGACCGGTGCTCCGCCGAGCCCACCGCCGCCGCCACCCGCGGCCGCAACACCATCGACCGCGCCGGCGCAACCGGCCCCGCCGCCGCAACCGGGCGCATCGCCTCCCGCCGGTCCGGGCCAGCAGGGCGGCCTGCAGGGCGCGCCGAACTTCGCGCGCCGGCCTCCGCCGCAAATCTCGGCTCCGTTGCCGGCGGCGCCGCCGCCGGTAGCCGTGACACCGTTGCCGCAGGGTGCCGCACCACAGGGCCCACAGCGCATCGACGCGTTGCGCAACGACCGGCGCGAAACGCAGCAGGGCGGGCGCACGATCTTCACCGAACCGGGCCGCGTCATCATTCGCGATCCGAGCGGCCAGGAGTTCGTGCGTCATGACGAGAACGATCGCTTCCGCTACGGCGCGCGCGACATTCAGGTGCAGCAGGTTGGAGCTGACACCCGCACGATCGTGATTCGACCGGACGGTTCGCAGATCATCACCGTGATCGGTCCCGACGGCCGGCTGTTGCGACGAATCCGCCGCGACCCGTTCGGCCGCGAGATCATCATCATCGACAACAGCTTTGGTCCGCCACCCGGCGCACCCGGCTACGGCGGCTATTATGTCGACCTGCCGCCGCCGGTGATCCGGATTCCGCGTGACCGCTACATCGTTGACGCGCAATACGCGACGCCGGAGATCATCTACCAGACGTTGCTGGCGCCGCCGGTGGAGCGGATCGATCGCCGCTACTCGCTCGACGAAATCCGCTACAGCCCAGGCCTGCGGGAACGCATGCCTTCGATCGACCTCGACACCATCAACTTCGATCTGGGGGCGTGGACGATCACGCCTGATCAGGCGGACAAGCTCGCCGTGATTGCGCAAGGCCTGAACGATGCGATCTCGCGCAACCCGCGCGAGGTGTTCCTGATCGAGGGTCACACGGATGCGACCGGAAACGACACCGACAACCTCTCGCTCTCGGATCGTCGCGCCGAGGCGGTGGCCGAACTGTTGACCTCGCAGTTCCAGGTGCCGGCGGAGAACCTCACCTCGCAGGGCTACGGTTCGCAATATCTCAAGATCCCGACCCCGGAGCCGGAGCGGCAGAATCGTCGCGTCACGATCCGGCGCATCACGCCGCTGCTCACAGGACAGACCAACGTGGTGCCGCCGCCACCGCCGGGCACGATACCGCCACGATAGTTTCGGCGAGCGGGTACATAAAAAGCGAATGGCCGGGTCGATCGCCCGGCCATTTTTGTGCGACCAGCGCCGCCGCGCAAGCCACTGAGTACGCGGACGTTTTGGCCGATTTCTGCGGGGTTTTGCGGGCCGGCTACTTGGCTTCCGCCATCTGGCGCGGATCGTAGAAGAAGCGTTCCTCGATCAATTCTTCGCCGCGCCAGGTCTGCAGCGCCATTTCTTCCATGGTGCGCACCTTGCCGTCCTTAGCCGTGAACGCGAAACGCCAGCAGATCGCCGAGTGATCGCCTTCGACGAAGATCGGGCTGAGCCGGGTGGTCTCGACACCCGCGACCGAGGCTAGCACCTGGCGTTCGCGCTCGGCCAGAACGTCGCGGCCGATCCGCGGCGGGTTGTTGTTCTCCTGGGTGCGCGCGTCCGGCGCATAGAAGTTCAGGATCGCGTCGACGTGCTTGTTTGATTCCACGGTGGCGGCAAAGGCTTCGACGGTCGATCGTTTCGGCATGGCGTTCTCTCCTCGTTACCGACTATCGGTCGGTATTTATCGACCTTCAGTCGGTAAGTCAATTGGCTTCGTCTCACGAATGCGGTAGAGCGACACGATGGCAACCCAGCTGGAACGGCGCACCGAGACGCGGGCGGCGATCATCAAGATGGCGAAGCGGCTGTTCGGCGACCGCGGCTTTGCCGCGACCACGATGGACGATATCGCCGCAGCTGCGAAAGTCGCCAAGGGCGCGGTTTACCATCACTTCAAGACCAAGGAGGCGGTGTTCGAAGCGGTGTTCGACGAAACCTCACGCGAATTGGTCACGGAGGTCGATCGCGTCGCGCGCGCCGAGACCGACGCGCTCGCCGCGATGGCGGCCGGCACGCAGGCCTATTTCGCCGCCTGCGGCAAAGGGCATGATGGAGCAGATCATTTTGCGCGACGGGCCGGCGGTGCTCGGCTGGGAGCGCTGGCGCGCGATCGACTCAGAGCATTTCGGCGGCAAGATTCCGCGCGGGCTGAAGGCCGCGATGGAGGCCGGCCTGATCGCACGGCAGCCGATCGAGCCGCTGGCGCGGCTGTTGCTTGGCGCCGTCACCGAAGCCGCGGTTGCGTGCGCCAGCAGTTCCGACATCAAGAAGACCGGCGGGGAGTATGCGCGGGCGTTTCGCAGCCTGCTCGATGCGCTCAGGGTGAAGTGACGGCGCCGTCGTGAAGAAGAGCCGTCGTCCCCGCGAAAGCGGGGACCCATAACCCCTGTATCAATTGGTTAGACGACCCCTGCCAAGGCGACTCGGTCACTGCGGCCCTGCGCAACACTTCTGCTGCGGCGTATGGGTCCCCGCTTTCGCGAGGACGACAACAAATTACAACCCCAGCTTCTTCCTGCGCTGGGCGAGCGTGCGCAGGCGCAGGCCATTGAGGCGGATGAAGCCGTTGGCGTCGCGGTGATCGTAGGTGACCTTGCCTTCCTCGAAGGTGACGAGATCCTGGTCGTACAGCGAGTTCGGGCTCTCGCGGCCGATCAGGATGACATTGCCCTTGTAAAGCTTCAGCGTGACGCGGCCGGACACGAAGTGCTGGCTCAAGTCGATCGCGGCCTGCAGCATCTCGCGCTCCGGCGAGAACCAGAAGCCGTTGTAGATCAGCTCGGCATAGCGCGGCATCAGCTCATCCTTGAGATGCGCGGCGCCGCGATCGAGCGTGATCTGCTCGATGCCGCGATGCGCCTGCAACAGGATGGTGCCGCCGGGCGTCTCGTACATGCCGCGCGACTTGATGCCGACGAAGCGGTTCTCGACGAGATCGAGCCGGCCGATGCCGTTGGCGTGGCCGAGTTCGTTGAGCTTCGTCAACAGTGCGGCCGGCGACAACTTCTTGCCGTCGATCGCAACCGCGTCGCCGCGTTCGAAATCGACCGTGATGATGGTCGGCTTGTCCGGCGCCTTCTCCGGATCGATGGTGCGCGAGTAGACGTAGTCGGGCACCACCTGCGCCGGATCTTCCAACACCTTGCCTTCGGACGAGGTGTGCAGCAGGTTGGCGTCGACCGAGAACGGCGCTTCGCCGCGCTTGTCCTTGGCGATCGGGATCTGGTGCTGCTCGGCGAACTCGATCAGCTTTTCACGGGAGCGAAAATCCCACTCGCGCCACGGCGCGATGATCTTGATGTCGGGCTTCAGCGCGTAATAGGCGAGCTCGTAGCGGACCTGGTCGTTGCCCTTGCCGGTCGAGCCGTGCGACACCGCATCCGCACCGACCTTCTCGGCGATCTCGATCTGGCGCTTGGCGATCAGCGGCCGCGCGATCGAGGTGCCGAGCAGGTACTGGCCCTCGTATTCGGCGTTGGCACGGAACATCGGAAACACGTAGTCGCGCACGAACTCTTCGCGCAGGTCCTCGATGAAAATGTTTTCCGGCTTGATGCCGAGCATCAGCGCCTTCTGGCGCGCCGGCTCGAGCTCCTCGCCCTGACCGAGATCGGCAGTGAAGGTCACGACCTCGCAACCGTACGTCGTCTGCAGCCACTTCAGGATGATCGAGGTATCGAGCCCACCGGAGTAGGCCAGCACCACCTTCTTCACGTCGCCGGTCGTCATGAAAGTCCTTAAAGCGGGTTACCAAACGCGGCCGGAACTAGCCAAGAAGCGACCGGCGCGCAAGCTAAAGCGCAATGAGATTTGATTGAATTGTCATTGCGCTTCAGATTCTTAGTCTAGCATGACCTTTTTCGGAAAACCGCTTCGCACCCCCGATCATGTCGAGGGCATGCTTTTCCGGGTCACGCTTCAATCATTCATCGTGCGAGGCTTCAACGATCCGCTGCGGCAGCGAGGGTTTTGGCCGCTCGAACGAGGCCGCAACGCGCAACCTGAAGCGATAGAGCGGCCAGAACGCCCGGGTCAGCGCTGCGTCGATCTGCTCGTCGGTGAGACGCGTCGCGCGCCAGCGATAGATGATGGCGTAGAACAGCCAGACCGTGAGGAACGTGACGAGCCCGGCGGCCACCACGTCGCTCAGGAAATGGCCGCCGAAGGTCATGCGAAGGAGCCCGGTCAGCACGCCGAAGACGGTTGCGCCGGCATACGCGAAGGGCCTCAACTGCGGCGGCGCCAGTGCCGCCGGGGCATAGGTCCAGAATGCGGTGGAGGCCTCGCCGGAGAAGAACGAGCAGTTCTTCGGGCACTCGCCGCTCGAGTCCCACCAGTTCTTGAAATGCCAGGGGCCGCGGAATTCGATCACGTCGGACGGTCGCGGCCGGCCCCAATGGCCCTTGAAAGCGGCGTTCGATAGCACGCCGGCGCTCATGATGATGGTGATCAGCAGGAACGCGACCGTGCGGCCCTTCACGAGCAGCGGCTTGTTCGGCCAGATCAACTTGACGACGAAGGCGAAGATCGCAGGCGCCGCGATCGCCCAGCTCAACCACATCGCGCCGTCGCGAAGGAACGCCGCAAAGCCGTTCGCGTGCCACGGAAACGTGCCCGTCACGGGGTCGAAGAAGAGGCGCGCCAGCGCCAGATCGAGCCCGGGAAAGAGCGCGAAAATCAGGACGCTAAGGGCGCCGAGACCGAGCGCGATGAAGAGACCAGTGCGGTTCATTGGCGCCCGGTCTAAAGCATTTTTTCGCGAAACGAAACGCACTTTATGGGCGAAAAAAGCAAGAGAATGCAAAGCTTAAGCCCGCTTCCGGCCGTGGCCCGCGGCAAACCAGCCGCGACTCGGCCAACGGCCGACCCGAGCAGGTGATCGCACAGGGTGAGCAAGCTGCGGCTCGAATCCGACTCAAATTGCATCCATCGGGCGCGCCGGTGCTCATCCAAAATTAATCCGAGTCGGCGCAAATTTCCGGTGCGAGGAAACTGCGCTTTTCCGTCGCGGATCTATCGACCCTCTGCAGAGTTGAAGCGAGGGTGCGATTCTCGCCGGGGGGCGGTGTGATGAACATCAATATCGAGTTCGACGCCAATGCGCTGGCGGCGCCGGCACCCTTCCGCAATGCAGTGCTGACGGCCGCGTCGATGATCGACGCTGTTCTGACCGACAACATCACGATCAACATTGCGGTCGGCTACGGCGAGATCGCCGGCACGCCGGTTTCGAGCACCAGCGCCGAAGGTGGTCCGAGCACGGGCGACTTCTTCAGCTACAGCCAGATCCGCAGCCTGCTCACCGCCGACGCTTCGCCGGGCGATACGACGTTCAACGCGCTGCCGGCGGGCAGCTCGATCCAGGGCCAGAGCCTGGTCGCCGTGTGGTACGCGGAAGAGAAGGCGCTCGGCCTGCGGGCCGCGAACGATTCCGCGATCGACGGCTATGTCGGCTTTGGCACGGGCATCCCGACCTCGCTATTGGTCGGCGTGGTCCTGCACGAGCTCGGTCATGCGATGGGGCGCGTCCCGTATGGATCCCAGCCCGACATCTTCGACCTGTTCCGCTTCACCAGCCCCGGCACGAGATTGTTCAGCAACGGTGCGACGGCGCCGCCGGCGTATTTCTCGGTCGACGGCGGCGTCACCGACATTGCCGACTACGGCCAGAACTCGGATCCGAGCGACTTCCTCAATGGGGCACGGACGCCGAATGATCCGCTCAATGAATTCTACAGCTCCAGCACGCTGCAGCACCTGACCACAGCCGATCTCGAACAGTTCGACGCCAACGGATTCCATCTCAGCGGCGGCGGCGGCAGCAACACGCTCGCCAAACTCGACTTCAACAATGACGGCAACTCGGACATCCTGTGGCGTGACAGCGGCACAGGTCAGCTCTCCGAATGGCTGATGAGCGGCAATGTGCTGAGCGTCGCGACAACGCTCAAGTCGAACAGCGGTGACAGTGAATCCGGATTTGAGCTGGACCGCACAGGCGAGGCCGACGAATTTCGCCTGAGCGAAACGTCCGAGCGAGTTCACGCCACAGCGCCACGCCGCAAACTGTCATTCATCACCACAATATGACGAACTCGGTAACCGCCGCGCCGACGCGGTTGCAAGCCTTGAAATCCACACGTCCCTCTGTTCTTATCTGTCGGATTCCGGGGGACAGTGAGGCATGAACGTCAATATCGAGTTCGATGCGCAGGCGCTGGCGGCGCCGCCGAGCATTTCGCAGCGCCGTTCTGGTTGCCGCATCAATCATTGACGCAGCGCTCAGCGACAACATCACGATCAACATTCAGGTTGGATACGGCGAGATCAACAACGGCACGCCGTTGCCCCACGAGACCGGCGCCGAGGGTAGTCCGAACAACCAGGATATTCTCAACTATGCCAGCGTCCGGAATGCCTTGATCAGCCAGGCGTCGCCGGGAGATTCGACCTTCAACGCTTTGCCGACAAACCCGATCCAGGGGACCACCAACGTCGAAGTCTTTTCCGCGGAGGAGAAAGCGCTCGGTATTCAGCCGCAGCTTAATCGGGATGACGGCGCCATCGGCATCGGCACTAACGTGCCGACGTCGCAACTCGTTGGTGTCGCGCTTCATGAAATCGGACACGCGATGGGGCGTTTCCCGGTTGGCCCCGGGATCATCGATATCTTTGATTTCTTCAAATTCTCGAGCCCGGGCGTGCAGCTTCTTGCGGCGGGCAACACGGCGCCACCTGCGTATTTCTCGATTGATGGAGGCGTCACCGACCTTGCCGACTATGGTCAAACTTCGGATCCGAGCGACTTCCTAAACAACGCTCCGGACACCGCAAGATTCGTTCAACGAATTCTATGACGGCAGCACGCTTCAAGCATTGACCTTCGATCGATCGTGAGCAGTTCGACGCTCTCGGCTTTCATCTCAGTCCTGTGGTCGGTCGGCTCGATTTCAACGGCAACGGCCGGTCCGATGTTTTATGGCGTCAGAACAACGGGCTGCTCGCCGATTGGGATATGTCCGGCGGTCCGGTCTCGAGCTGCATTCGTCACGTCGAACGGCGCGATCGTCGCGCCTGATGCGTCATGGAGCGTCGCGGCGATCACCGACTTCGACGGCGATCACAAGGCCGACATGCTCTGGCGCAACTCGAGCGGCCTGCTCGCCGACTGGTTCATGAACGGATCGCAGATCAGCGGCAGCGGCTATATCAACGTCAACGGCACGCTTGTGATGCCCGACCCAAGCTGGAGCATCGCCGGGATCGGCGATCTCAACGGCGATCACAACTCCGACATTCTCTGGCGCGACACCAATACGGGCCAGCTTTCGGAATGGCTGATGCTCGGCAACGTGCTCGGCGTCGCGACAACGACGACCTCGGGCGGCGCCACTGTCAATCCTGATCTGAGCTGGACGACGCAGGCCAAGCCGACCAATTTCGCCTGAGGTGGATGGCGGTTCCGCGCTAGCGCGGGCGCATCGTCTCGCGCCAGGCGCCGGCGTTGCGGCCGGCGATCAGCCAGTAGACCAGACCGGCGATGATGCCGGCGCCGGCCATGATCTCGACTTCGCGGCGGACGCCGCCCACCATCGTCATGGTATCGGGATCGAAGCGCGCGATGCCGAGATAACTCAGCGCCCCGAGCACCGCGCCGCCGGTGGCATAGATCAGCGCGCTGCGGATGTTCAGCGCCTCGGTGACCAGCGCGATGATCAGCGCCGGCAGAAAGCCGAAGCTGCCGATCACGACGAAGCCGATGGTGGCGACCACGGCAAAGGAGCCTTCATCGAAGCCGAAGCGGCCGCTGCCCCATTCCGGAAATACGATCGAGAACACCAGCACGATGCCGGCGGCGAGACTCGCCGCGAAGAATGCGACCAGGATGACGAGAATGCGGCCGATCAGCGCCATGTCTTTCTCTCGACCAGGTCACTCTCTCGACTTGGCCCGGCGGATCAGCCCTCGCCCCTTCGGCGAGGTCAGTCCGTCATCGCCATCGCGCGCAGCGCCTGCCGTTCGCGCGCCGACAGCTTCTCGGTCTCCGACTTGAGCTGCCCGCAGGCGGCGAGAATATCACGGCCGCGCGGCGTGCGCACCGGCGAGGAATAGCCTGACTTGAAAACATACTCGGAAAATTTTTCGATCTGATCCCAGTCCGAGCACTCGTACGCCGAGCCGGGCCACGGGTTGAACGGGATCAGGTTGATCTTGGCGGGAATGCCCTTCAACAGCCGAACCAGCTGCTTCGCGTCGTCGAGCGAATCGTTGACGCCTTTCAGCATGACGTATTCGAAGGTGATGCGGCGCGAGTTCGACAGGCCGGGATAGTCGCGGCAGGCCTGCAGCAGCTCGGCCAACGGGTACTTGCGATTAAGCGGCACCAGCTTGTCACGCAGCTCGTCGTTCACCGCGTGCAGCGACACCGCCAGCATGACGCCGATCTCGTTGCCGGCGCGCACGATGTTCGGCACCACGCCGGAGGTCGACAGCGTGATGCGGCGACGCGAGATGCCGATGCCTTCGTTGTCGGAGATGAGCGCGAGGGCATCGCGCACCGCCTCGAAATTGTAGAGCGGCTCGCCCATCCCCATCATCACGACGTTGGTGATGAGGCGATTGCCATTCGGCGTTTCGCGATCGACCCAGTCGTTCAAGCGGTCGCGCGCGACCATGACCTGGCCAACAATCTCACCGGCGGTGAGATTGCGCACCAGGCGCTGCGTGCCGGTATGGCAGAACGAACAGTTCAGCGTGCAGCCGACCTGCGACGATACACACAGCGTGCCGCGGTCGGTCTCGGGGATGTAGACGCACTCGACCTCGTGCGGGCGCTCGGCGGCATGCCCGCTCGGCAGCCGCAGCAGCCATTTGCGCGTGCCGTCCTCGGAGATTTGCTCGGCGACAACTTCCGGCCGCGCCACGGTGTAGTGACTGTCGAGTTCTGTGCGCAGCGCCTTCGAAATATCGGTCATCTGTTCGAACGACTGCACGCCGCGGACGTAGAGCCAGTGCCAGAGCTGCTGGATGCGCATCTTGCGCTGCGCCGGTGGCACGCCAATCGCGGCAAGCTTGTCGCCGAGCTCGGCGCGCGAAAAGCCGATCAGCGACGGCTTGGCCGGCGGCACGTAGGTTTCGAGCGCGGTCTTTTCGACGTTGATGGCAGAGGCGGAGGTAGCTGTCATGACGCAGCTTATATAGTCGTCATGGCCGGGCTTGTCCCGGCCATCTCGATAAGGCTGGTAGTGCCTTGCGAAGCGGGGTCACCGGGTCAAGCCCGGTGACGACAAGAGAAATATCGCTACCGCCGGCAATCCTGCAAGACGCGGTCGAGCGCCTGGGCGAGACCTTTCAGCGAGAACACGTCAGTAGTCTCGGTGCCCTTGGCGGAGACACCTTTCACGGTGACGTCGGCGCCGCGCTTCAACGCCTCGACCATCTGCGCTTCCTCGGCGGCGTTCTTGATCCAGAGCCCGTCGCCCTGGGTATACATGGCATATTTGGCGCTGCCGACTTCGAGCGAACCTTCCGAACCCGGTTTGAGCTGATAGCCGATCGACACCGAGACTTCGTTGGAAACCTTCTCCGCCGGCCGGGTCGAGACAAACACATAAGCCGGATCGCGCGGCCGGTTGGGCGGGTTGGTTTTGGACGATGACGGCTTCGCCAGCGCGAAGCAGATTTTTCGGCCACCGGGCGTCGCGGAGTAAGCACCCCAGCTGCCGAACTGCCCGATCAGAGTCGGTTCCGCGCCACCACCGACGCCGACGGCCGGCGCTGTCGGCGGCTTTGGCGCTGGCGCCGACTTTGCACCCTGCGGCGGTGCGGCCTGCGCTGCCGCAAGCCAAAGCGGCACACCAATCGTCGTCGCCGCTGTCAGCCCGACCACCATCAGCCGCACGCGCATCGCCTGTTCTCGCTCTCTCGAAATCCGCCGATCTTGACGTCGCCCCTGCGAGCCCGCGCCGGTCGGCGAAAAGACTCAAAACCCGCCCGTCACGGGAATCGCGTTGGAATGTGGCATAGACGTGAAAATCCAGTTTGTGAAGGTCGTCAGGCGGTCTCACGGAGCGGCATTTTGGATTGTCGCGGCCGGCCAAATCCGCCATGAAGATGGCCTCAAGCCACTCTCTCGCCGCGAAAGTGAACCCATGAAAGCCATCATCTGCTCGCAGTGGTGCGAGCCCGACCAGCTCACCTACGGCGATGTTCCCGAGCCCGTCGCAGGCCCCGGCGAGGTGGTGATCGCGGTGAAAGCCGCGGCGTTGAATTTCTTCGACATCCTGATGGTGCAGGGCAAGTACCAGTCCAAGCCGCCGTTCCCGTTCTCGCCGGCCGCCGAAGTTGCCGGCGTCATCGACTCTGTCGGCGAGGGCGTGACCGAGGTGAAGGTCGGCGATCGCGTGCTCGCCTCCTGCGGCCATAACGGCGCGCGCGAGAAAGTCGCGGTGCCTGCCGCTGCTGCGATCAAGATTCCCGACAAGCTCGACTACGATCGCGCCGCTGGCATCGTCATTATCTACGGCACCGCGCTGCATGCGCTGGAAGATCGCGCGCAGGCCAAGCCCGGCGAGACGCTCGCAGTGCTCGGCGCTGCCGGCGGCACCGGGCTCGCGGCGTGCGAGCTCGGCAAGCTGATGGGGCTTAAGGTGATCGCCTGCGCCTCGTCTGACGAGAAGCTCGCGTTCTGCAAGGCGCACGGCGCCGAATTGACGCTGAATTATGCCAAGGAAGATCTGAAAGAGGGCCTGCGCAAGCTCACCGACGGCAAGGGCGTCGACATCATCTTCGACCCGGTCGGCGGTGCTTACGCGGAAGCCGCGTTGCGTTCGATCGCGTGGGAAGGCCGCTTCCTGGTCATCGGTTTTGCCGCCGGCGATATTCCAAAACTGCCGCTCAACCTGCCGCTGCTCAAATCTTGCGACGTGCGCGGCGTGTTCTGGGGTGCGTGGGCGGCGCGTAACGCGGCCCAAAATCGTGTCAGCCTGCAGAGGCTCGTCGACTTGACCGCGGAGGGAAAAATCTCGTCACACGTCCACGCCACCTTCCCGCTCGCCAAGGCAGCGGACGCGATGGCCGTGCTGTCGAGCCGCCAGGCGATGGGCAAGGTGATCTTGCATCCGTGATACTTCGTCAAATCCCGTGCTTCAGTGCGGCGCGTGCTGCTTCGCGATGCTCGTCGGTGATGTGAGTGGCAACCAGCCGAAGCGCGGTCGCGAGCACGGCGGCGTCATCGGTGAAGCCAAGGATCGGCAAGAAATCTGGCACGAAATCGAACGGCAGGATGAAGTAGGCGAGCGCGCCGATCAGCGCGGCCTGGACGTGGCGCGGCGTCTGCCGGTCGAAAGCGCAGTAGTATGCTGCCAGCAAATCCTCGGCGAACGGGATGTTCGCAGCGACACGCTTCAGCTTGCGCCAGAAATTTTGGCGCACACTATCGCGATCGCGCTCGAAGTTTTCAGGCTTCGAGGCGAAATCCGCGGCGGCAAAACCGGCCTGGTCGGTGCTCATGATCAACAGGTGGTGATCGGCGCCATCTCACGCAAGCGGTTTACTTCCCCGCGATAGCGTTCATCGCCTGTGCCAGGGCAACGTCCTTCATGGTCAGCCCGCCGGCGTCATGGGTCGACAGCGTGACTTCCACGGTTCGGTAGACATTGCGCCATTCGGGGTGATGGTCGTGCTTCTCGGCGACCAGCGCCACCCGGGCCATGAAACCGAACGCTTCGCCGAAATCGGCAAATGTATAGGTCCGCTCGATGGCGTCGCGACCTTTTGCCTCGCTCCAGCCATGAAGCGTTGCCAGTGCCGCCTTGCGCGCGTCCCCTGTCAACCGATTGGTCATGACGATCGTCCCTGTTTGGTTCGCCAGGCCGGAACCTTGCGAGGAATTAACGCTAACCATGTGGGACAAGACGCCTGCGGTGCAACGGCAAAAATGATATAATATTCAGATACGACTGGGATCTCCGATGCGGATCAGCCTGGCTCGATTGATGGGACGTACCATGACCTTTGGCGGCGCGTTGGCGAACGGGCCTGGACCGGCGCGTCCCCGCCGCGCCCGGGGGGTGCGGCTCTATCTCACGCTGATCGCCGGCATTCTCGCGATCATCGCCGGTTCCGTTGGCATCGTCTATTACATGCTGCGGCCCGCGACGTTGCGGATTGCGGTCGGTCCAGCCACCTCCGAGGACGCGAAGGTCGTCAATGCGCTGACGCAGGCGCTGTTGCGCGAGCGCGGCTACACCAGGCTGCGTATCGTGCCGACCGACGGCGCGGTCGCGAGCGCCACCGCGCTCGCCGAAGGCAAGGCTGATCTCGCCGTCATCCGCGGTGACCTCGATGTACCGAAGAACGCGCAAGCCGTCGCGACGCTCCGCAAGAACGTCGTGATGCTGTGGGTGCCGTCGCCGCCGAAAGGCAAGAAGGCGGCGAAGATCACGAAGATCAGCCAGCTTGCCGGCCATCGCGTCGGAGTGATCGGGCGCACACAAGCCAACGTCAACCTGCTGAAGGTTATCCTGAACCAGTACGCCGTCGATCCGGCCAAGGTCGAGATCGTGCAGTTCGGCACCAATGAAGTCGCCGACGCCGTGCGCACGCAGAAGGTCGACGTCATGATGGCGGTCGGCCCGGTCAACAGCCGCATCACCGCTGATGCCTTTGCCGCCTCGATGCGCAACGGCGGCACCGCGACCTTCCTCGAGATCAACTCGGCAGATGCGATCGCCGCAAAATACGCCCAGTACGACGCGGACACGATCCCGGCCGGCACGTTCGGCGGCTCGCCAGCGCAGCCGGAGGACGAGGTCAAGACCATCAATTTCTCGCACTATATCGTGGCGCGCTCATCACTGTCCGAGCTCACGGTCGGCGCCTTCACCCGCCAATTGTTTGCGGTGCGTCAGGCCTTGATCGGCGAAGTCGCGCAGGCGGCCAAGATCGAGACGCCCGACACCGACAAGGATGCCGCCATTCCCGCTCATCCGGGCGCCGCCGCTTACGTCGATGGCGAGGAGAAGACCTTCCTCGACCGCTACAGCGATTACATCTGGTGGGCCATCATGGCGCTGTCGGCGGTCGGCTCCGCCGGCGCGTGGTTCGGCAGTTACCTGAAGCGCGATGAGCGCATGATCTCGACCTCGCTGCGCGACCGGCTGATGGACATGTTGCTGGAAGCGCGCAACGCGGCGGCGCTCGAGGACCTCGACAAGATGCAGGCCGAGGCCGACGACATCCTGAAACAGACGCTGCACTGCTACGACGACGGCGCGATCGACGACGGCGCGCTGAGCGCCTGTCATATCATGCTGCAGCAACTGCACAGCCGCGATCGCCGATCGTCGCTCGTTGCTCTTGAGCGCGCCGGTGGTGATGCGACAGGCGGCGCAGCTGCGCGCCTGACGTTTGCGGCGGCACCGGCGAGCAAGATCAACGCCCGCGCCAATTTTGCAGGACCACCGCAAGCTCCGCGCGCAGGATCGTCTCTTCGAGATCGAGGGCGATCAGATCGTCCTCGACGATCAGCACATCGCCGGGCGGTACGAGCGAACTTGCGCGCGGCGTCTCCTCGATTGGTTCCATGAAATTCAGGCGGCTCCCGCCCGTCGCCGGGCAGGAACAGAGCACGTCCGGGTTCCGTTGTCTGTCTATTCCTCGACACAGGAAGGGGGGTGCCATCGCATTCAAGGAGAAGGGTGACGAAATGATTTCCCGGCCAAATCAGTCTGACCAGCGACCGCATAACAACCTGCTGCGCCGATTGCGCGCTTCCGATTACGCGCTGATCGCCGATGATCTCGACCCCTGCGAGCTCGATGAAGACGCACTGCTGTACAATCCCGGCGACGACGTCGAGGTCGTGCATTTTCCATGCGGACGAGCCTCGTGTCCTATCTCATCGCCAGCGAAGACGGCCGCGATGTGGAGGCGACGCTGGTCGGCCGCGAGGGCGCGGTCGGCGGCATCGTCAGCCAGGGCTATCTGCCGGCCTATTCACGCATCGTCGTCAAATTCGGCGGCCCGTTCACGCGGCTGTCGATCGGAAAGCTGGAGCGCGCCAAGCTGAATTCGCCCGGCTTGCGCGATGTGTTTGCGCGCTACGCCGACTGCCTGCTGGCGCAAATCCTTCAATCAACCGCCTGCAACGCAATTCACTCGATCGAGCAACGCACGGCAAAATGGATCATCTCGGCGATGGATCGCACCGGCAGCGACGTCGTGCCACTGACCCACGAGCAGCTTGCCGGGATGCTCGGGGTCGGCCGCAGCTATGCCAGCCGGGTGATCCAGACGTTCAAGGTGGACGGCGTGCTCGAAACGCGGCGGGGCGCGATCGTGGTGCGCAACCGCGCCGCTCTCGACGCCAGGTCATGCCAGTGCAACGAATCTGTGAAAACCCACTTCGAGGACGTGTTGCGCGGCGTCTATCCGACCGAAGAGGCGGCCGGCGCCGTTAACTGAGGTCAATTCGGAACTCTTTTCGGCCCCGAACGGCGCAGGAAGTCGTTGTTTTTTAGCAATTCCCGACTATATATGCGCCGCAACAAACGCTGCGTGCCCGGTCCTGTCGGCCGGGCTTGCTTTTTGGCGCTCCTATCAACCGTCGCGCGTTATCGCGACGTCGCTCGCGCCCAGACACCTAATTGAACGCAAAGACGGCTCATGAACCTTCGCAACGTCGCCATCATCGCTCACGTCGACCACGGCAAGACCACCCTGGTCGACCGGCTCTTGCAGCAATCCGGCACGTTCCGCGAGAACCAGCGGGTCGCCGAGCGCGCGATGGATTCCAACGACCTTGAGCGCGAGCGCGGCATCACCATTCTTGCAAAAGCTGCGTCCGTGCAGTGGCACGACACCCGCATCAACATCGTCGACACGCCAGGCCACGCCGACTTCGGCGGCGAGGTCGAGCGCATCCTCAATATGGTCGACGGCGCGCTGGTGCTGGTCGACGCCGCCGAGGGCCCGCTGCCGCAGACCAAGTTCGTGGTCGTCCAAGGCACTCAAGGTCGGATTGAAGCCGATCGTCGTGATCAACAAGGTCGATCGCTCCGACGCGCGGCCGACTGAAGTGGTCAACGAAGTGTTCGACCTGTTCGCGGCGCTCGATGCCACCGACGAGCAGCTCGACTTCCCAATTCTCTACGGTTCGGCCAAGCAGGGCTGGATGGCCGAGAAGCCCGACGGACCGAAGGACAAGGGCATGCAGCCCCTGTTCGACCTGATCCTGAAGCACGTCGCGCCCCCGACGGTCGAAGACGGCCCATTCCGCATGATCGGCACCATTCTCGAGGCCAACCCCTATCTCGGCCGCATCATCACCGGCCGCATCACCTCGGGCGTGATCAAGCCGAACCAGATGATCAAGGCGATGGACCGCAAGGGCAAGCTGATCGAGCAGGGACGCATTTCAAAGATTCTCGCGTTCCGCGGCATCGAGCGTACCCCGATCGAGGAAGCCGAGGCCGGCGACATCGTCGCCATCGCGGGCCTCGAGAAAGCAACCGTCGCCGACACGCTATGCGATCCGACCGTGGAGACGCCGCTGCCGGCACAGCCGATCGACCCGCCGACCGTGTCGATGTCGTTCATCGTCAACAACTCGCCGCTCGCCGGCACCGAGGGCGACAAGGTGACGAGCCGCATGATCCGCGACCGCCTGTTGCGCGAAGGCGAAGGCAATGTCGCGCTGCGCGTGGCCGAGTCCGACGACAAGGATTCGATGGAAGTGTCGGGCCGCGGCGAATTGCAGCTCGCGATCCTGATCGAGACCATGCGCCGCGAGGGATTTGAGCTTTCTGTGTCGCGTCCGCGCGTCGTGTTGCGGAAAGACGAGACGTCAGGCGACCTGCAGGAGCCGATCGAGGAAGTCGTGATCGACGTCGACGAGGAGCACTCCGGTGTCGTCGTGCAGAAAATGAGCGAGCGCAAGGCCGAGATGATCGAGATGCGGCCGTCCGGCGGCCATCGGCTCCGCCTCGTGTTCTACGCGCCGACCCGCGGCCTGATCGGCTACCAGGGCGAGCTGTTGACCGACACGCGCGGCACCGCAGTGATGAACCGCCTGTTCCACGGCTACGCGTCGTACAAGGGCGACATTCCCGGCCGCCGCAACGGCGTCCTGATCTCCAACGACCAGGGCGAGGCGGTGGCCTACGCGATGTGGAAGCTGGAAGACCGCGGCCCGATGATGATCGAGCCGGGCTGGAAGGTTTACCGCGGCATGATCGTCGGCGAGCACACTCGCGACAATGACCTTGAAATCAACGTCATGAAGGGCAAGCAGCTCACCAACATCCGCACCACGTCCAAGGACGAGGCGGTGCGGCTGACCCCGCCGATCAAGATGACGCTCGAAAAAGCGCTGGCCTACATCGACGAAGACGAGCTTGTCGAAGTGACGCCGAAATCGATCCGGCTGCGCAAGAAGCTGCTCGATCCCAACGAGCGCAAGCGTGCGGAAAAATCCCGCGAGGCGCTGGCGAGCTGATTTCCTTCCCCTCTCCACCAGGAGAGGGTGGTGCCGAGTTCGTTGTGAAGAGTGGCAGAAGATGTCCCTCCCCTCCGAAGTTGACATCGCGATCATTGGCGCCGGCGCCGCGGGCCTTGGCGCCGCGTGTGCCCTTAAAGATTCCGGCTTGAACATCCTCGTGCTGGAAGCGCGCTACCGGATCGGCGGGCGCGCGCACACGGTGGTCGCCTCGGAGAACGTGACATTCGACGTCGGCTGCGGCTGGCTGCATTCGGCCGACGAGAATTCGTTTGTGCCGATCGCGCAACAGCTGGGGTTCGAGATCGACCAGAAACGGCCACGCTGGCGCGACCAGAGCCTCAATATCGGCTTTCCCGAAGATCTTCGTGCCGCGTTCCTGAAAGAGCTCGACGTATTCTGGGACCGCTGCGATGAACTTGCTCTGCAGCCTGAGGATATGCCGGCGCAGCGCGCGCTCGAAAAAGGCGGCCGCTGGAACCCGTTGATCAACGCGCTGTCGAGCTACATCAGCGGCGTCGAGCTTGATCGTGTGTCGGTGAAGGATTTCATTGCCTACGAGGACACCGAGATCAACTGGCGGGTCCGGCGCGGTTTTGGCGCGCTGGTGTCGGCTTATGGTGCCAGGGTGCCCGTCGCGCTGGACACGAAGGTCTCGCTGATCGATCACTCGGGTGTGCGCGTCCGCATCGAGACCACGCGGGGCACGATCCTCGCCGACAAAGTGATCGTAACGCTGCCGACCGATATCATCGCCAGGGAAAAGGTTCGCTTCCTGCCCGAACTGCCGGACAAGGTTGCGGCCGCCGCCGGCCTGCCGCTCGGCCTTGCCGACAAGGTGACGCTGGCGCTGGACAAGCCCAATGACTTGCCGGTCGACGGCCACATGCGCGGCGCGATCGATCGCGTTGGCACCGGCAGCTACCAGCTCCGCCCGTTCGGCCAACCCTGCATCGAGGGCTATTTTGGCGGACGCCATGCCCGCGCTCTGGAAGAGACCGGCGACGGCGCGCTCGCTGCTGCTGCAATCGACGAAGTGGTCAACCTGCTCGGTTCGGATTTTCGCAACCGTGTCCATCCGCTTGCCGCATCGCGCTGGGCGCTGGACGAGTTCGCGCTTGGCTCCTACTCCTGCGCGTTGCCGGGCCATTCCGGCGACCGCGCCATTCTCGCCGCGCCCGTCGACGGCAGGCTGTTCTTTGCCGGCGAAGCCACGCATCTCACGTGGTTCTCGACCTGCCACGGCGCCCGCGATACCGGCGAACGCGCGGCGAAAGAGGCGATGGCGGGGATGAAGGTGGGGCTTACTCCATCACCGCGACCTGAACGAAGGGTCGCCGAGATAGCAGGTCGAGTACGTGCCGAAGATGCGGTAGCGGTTGTGGGCGACGAGATCGTAGATCGCGTCGCGCAATGGTTTCGGCACGAGCCTGAACGCCCGCGCCGAGCCCCAGTAAGGCAGGCTCGATATCACCGCGACCGCCGCGTCCGATTTGAACAAGGCCTGCCCGTTCAGCACCACGGCGCCACGCGTCGCTCGATCAACGCTCATCGGTTGTCCAGGATGAGCAGCGCGACCAGCATCAGCACGATGGCCGGAAAGGTCTTCACCAGCGCGCCGAGCGGCTCGAGCCAAAGATCGGGCGTGAGCAGCGCGGCGCCGACCATGTAGAATAGCGATGCGGCGATGCCGGCGAGCAGACCGATCTTGCAGGTCCGGCGTAATGCGATCGCGATGCCGATCGCAATGTCCATCAGGCTGCTGGCAGCAGTCGCGGGCCCGACCAGCGGGCGCGGAAAGCCATGGGAGGCGAGGACCGCCGCAGCCGCGTCGAACGACACGGTGAGCGCGATTCCGCCGGAGACGACCCAGAAGATGACAAGTGCAACGATGATCACGGCCTTGATCAGGTAAAGCCGGGCGAACCATTTGTCCTGGATCGTTGCCGGCCGCGCTGACAGATCGGCCAGTGTGCGTGGCGTGATGCCGGTGGCGGCAATCCACGCGGTCGGATCACCTTGCACGCCGCGGCGGAGCTCTGCCAGCGCCGTTGATCGGATCGGCGGCGACCAGCCCATTAAGCTTGCGATGTCACCGAGGCGCGCGCCTGTCGTGAGCAGCACTGACGGCAGTGCCACGAGCGGCTTCGGCCCACCGAGTACGTCGCGAAAATAAGCGACGACATCGCCTGTTGTCGCCGTCTCACGCTGCATCAACTCCCATGTCGCCGCCGCGCCGGCGATCGAGGAATCATCGACAATGGTTGCGACGGTCTCGGCGACATCTTCGATCGCGACCGGCGCCAGCGGCACGCTGGTTTCGGCCTTACCCAGCGCGAGCGGCAGCGCCGCCAGCGCGCGCAACAGCGCGCTGCCACCGAACGCCGCGGGCGCGATAACAAAGCCCGGCCGCAGGATGACGTGGCGAAGGCCTGATGACCGGATCAGCCGTTCAGCTTCGCGCTTGGTCCGGCTGAACGGCGTGTGGTCGTCGGCATCGCGGCCGGGCATCGAGACGTGGATCAGCCTGACGTCGCGACCGGACTGCCTGATGGCGGCGATCACCCGTTCAACGAACGCGACATGGACGTCGCGCGTATCGCTGCCGGGTCCATCCTGCAGCACGCCGAGGCAGTTCACAATCACGTCGGCCTGCTTTGCCCGCATAAGCTCGGCAAGCTCCTGCGCCGTCATCGACATGATTGGCAGCTCGACATCGTCGGTTTGCGGGCGCGTCGGGAAATGCCGCGCGACGCCAACAACGCGAAAGCCGCGGTGCCGAAGATCCGCGGTGAGGTATTGGCCGATCAGGCCGGCCGCGCCGAACACCAGGGTTGTGCGCGCGGCTGACGGCATCGCCTTCACCACAGGTTCGGTTTGGCGATCATCAGCCACAGGATCAGCGCGACCGAGCCGAAGCCGGGAAAGCCGAACATGAACCAGCGGTCGTACAGTGCAAAATAGCGCGGCGGCAGCGGCGTGTTCTCTTGCACGGCGCGGTGTGCGAGGTCGCGCATCTCGATCTGCATGAACACCACGGGCATCCAGAACAGGCCGGCGACGGCATAGAGCGCGAGCGCGCCGATCAGCCACGGCTCGACCGCGGACATGCCCGCGACCCACATCAACAGTCCGCCGGTGATCGGTTGGGCGACCACGGCGGTGGCGGTGAACAAGGCGTCGGCAATGACGACGACGGATGCGGTCTGCGCGATGAAGGCGGCATCGCGCGTGTGATGCGCCATCAGCATGAAGAACGCGATGCCGCTCCCGGTGCCGAGGACGACGATGGCGCCGAGCACATGGAAATATTTCAGAAGGAAGTAGGTGGTCATGCCGCCTTCAGGTTCGGCCGCAGCGTCTGGCGACCATGCTGCCGCCTACCGGGTGCGGCGAGCCTTGCCGATACAGCACCGCGGCGGTCATTTTCATGTGAACGGCTCCCGATTCTTCGGCTTACCGAGCATGTCAGAGAGCGAAAGTCAGGGGCAAGACGAACCGTAGCCAGCGCAGCGACGCCAGACACGAATCAAGAACCCAGGGCCCATCATTGCCTTGTCATGGGCGCGCCGCGGGCTCTTCCCTGTGCAAAACGACGGCGTCCACGGCGAACAAGGCCCGCCAACACACCTCGTTGGCATGACTGCCGGCCCCGTATGTACGGTTTCGGCACAACCACAGGCACTTTCACGCAACAAGTGATGCAGAAAATCCACAGATTAACCGATAATTAACTATGGCTCTTGAAGCGCGCCGCACCAGTTGCTTTGATTACGCACATGAGCACGACCCTCATCGAGGTCCGGCAGGCCAAGGCAGCTGATGCGACAGCAATCGCTGGCGCCCATGACGAAGCGTGGCGCGCCGCCTATCAGGGCATCATCCCGGGGGCCGAACTCGCCAAGCTGATCAATCGCCGCGGCCCAGGATGGTGGTCGAGCGCGATCCGAAAGGGCAGCCGCGTCAGCGTGTTGGTGTTTGGCGAGCAGATCGCCGGCTACGCCAATTACGGCCGCAACCGCGCCCGCAGCCTGCATTTCGACGGCGAAATCTACGAGCTTTACCTGCGCCCCGAATTCCAGGGCCTCGGCTTCGGCCGGCGGCTGTTCACCGCCGCCAAACGCGACCTCGCGCAAAGCGGGCTGAAGAGCATGGTGGTCTGGGCGCTGTCCGACAACGAGCCGGCGCTCGATTTCTACCGCAGCCTGGGCGGCCGCATGGTGGCGAAGTCGTCGGAGCAGTTCGGACGAAAGGTGCTCGACAAGGTCGCCTTCTCCTGGACGCATTGACGCGGTATCAACCGACTTTGCTGTCGTCGTTGGCCGGACCTGCTCCGGCCATTTGCTTTTCGGAGAAAAAGATGCGCATCGATGCCATCGCGATCGGCAAGAATCCGCCAATCGAGGTCAATGTCATCATCGAGGTGCCGGTCGGCGGCGAGCCGATCAAGTACGAGATGGACAAGGAGGCCGGCACGCTGGTGGTCGACCGCTTCCTCTATACGGCGATGCGCTATCCGGGAAACTACGGCTTCATCCCGCACACACTGTCCGATGACGGCGACCCCTGCGACGTGCTGGTCGCCAACACCCGCGCGATCGTGCCGGGCGCGGTGATGAGCGTGCGCCCCGTGGGCGTGCTGTTCATGGAGGATGAAGCGGGCGGCGACGAAAAGATCATCGCGGTGCCGGCATCAAAGCTGACGCAGCGCTACGACCGCATCAAGACTTATAGCGACCTGCCCGATATCACGCTGCACCAGATCCAGCACTTCTTCGAGCACTACAAGGATCTCGAGCCGAACAAATGGGTGAAGGTCTTGCGCTGGGGCGGCGCCGAGGACGCGCACCGGCTGATCGAGGAAGGGATCGCGCGGGCGGGGAAGAAATAGGGCTCGCGACATACACTGCCGTCATGCGCGGACTTGATCCGCGCATCCATCTCTTTGAGTGAAGGATCACCGGGTCAAGCCCGGTGATGACGGTGTCGGTTGCGGCGAGCGCCCAGTCGGACTCAAATCTTCGGCGCGGGCAGGCCGTGGATCGCGCAGGCCGCGCGCAGCGTGTTGAGCAGCAGACACGCGACCGTCATCAGGCCAACGCCGCCAGGCACGGGCGTGATGGCTCCTGCAACCTGCAGCGCTTCGTCGTAGGCGACATCACCAATAATGCGGTCCTTGCCATTCGCACCGGGGAAGCGGTTGAAGCCGATGTCAATGACAGTTGCGCCGGGCTTGATCCAGTCGCCCTTCACCATCTCGGCGCGGCCAACGGCGGCGTAGACGAGATCGGCCTGCCGGCAGATTTTTGCCAGATCGCGGGTGCGCGAATGGGCGATCGTGACTGTCGCGTTTTCATTCAACAGCAGCTGCAGCAGCGGCCGGCCGACCAGATTAGAGCGCCCCATCACGATCGCATTCATGCCCTCGAGCGATGCGTGCACAGTCTTGCTCAGGATGATGCAGCCAACTGGCGTGGCCGGCGCGAGGGCCGCAAAGCCGCTGGCGAGCCGGCCGGCATTGATCGGATGCAGGCCATCGACATCCTTGGCGGGATCGATCGCCACAATCACCCGCTCCGCAGAAAGACCCTTCGGTAGCGGCAGCTGAACCAGGATGCCGTGCACGGCGCGATCAGCGTTGAGCCTCGCGACCAAGGCCAGGAGGTCCTTCTCCGCGACGTCGGCTGGCAACTTGTGCTCGAACGACACCATGCCTGCGGCGACCGACTGCCGATGTTTGCTGCGGACATAGGATTCGCTCGCCGGATCGTTGCCGACCAGCACGACGGCAAGCCCCGGCGTGATGTTGTGATCACGCTTCAGCCGCGCCACCTCCGCCGTGACCTTGTCGCGCAGCTCGGCCGCAATCACCTTGCCGTCGATCACCTTTGCGGTCATGTCGCGCGATCCTTTCTCTTGTCCTTCGCCTTGCAGGCGGCGCTGAGTTTTTCGCGCAGCGCCTGCGCGTCACCTGAAATCTCGACCTGCTTCAGGCGCGAGGTGGCGCCGGATGCAATCCGCACCGACGCCTGCGGCACGCGAAGCGCCTGCGCCAAAAGCTTCAGCACCGCGCGGTTCGCCTCGCCGTCATCCGCTATCGCCCGCACCCGCACTTTCATCACGGCGCGTCCGTCGCTTAAGCGATCGATACCCTCGATCGCATCGCGGCCGCCGCGCGGCGTCACCCGCAACGAAACACTCATCCCGCCGATGGAAGGCCGCCACGGCTCCATCTCGTTGTCCTGTCGAACGCTTCTTGATTGAGCATGATCTTTTCGGAAAACCGGCATCCACTTTTCCGGATCATGCTCGAAAGGATCAAAACAAAGGATCAGAACACGTAAGGGTAGATGTAGTAGCTGATGATCCGCTGGATCAGCATGATGAGCAGGATCAGGATGATCGGCGAGATATCGAGGCCACCAAGGTCCGGCAGCAAATTCCGGATCGGCCGCAGCAAGGGCTCAGTGATGCGGTAGAGGAATTCGGCGATCGAGGACACGAACTGGTTGCGCGTGTTCACGACATTGAAGGCGATCAGCCACGACAGGATCGCCGCCGCGATCAGGAGCCAGACATAGAGATCGAGCACAATCAAAATGATGTCGAGGACGGCGCGCATGGACCCTGGCTCTTACAGCGAAGCGGTTGAAATACGTGTCTAATTTCTTGCCTCATTTAAAGGCTTCGCGGGAACCAGACAAGGCGCGCAGAGGCTCGGATAATGCGAATTCGCCGTCCTTGACTTGGTATTCCCTGCAATCGTAAATGGCGCCACTTCTGGCCGCCGTCGCACTTGACACTTGGTACTTGATACTTGGTATTTGGCGACAGCCGTCCTGGGGCCGTAGCTCAGCTGGGAGAGCGCCTCGTTCGCAATGAGGAGGTCAGGGGTTCGATCCCCCTCGGCTCCACCACGCTTCGCCTTCGGCTACGCGTGGCGCAGCCACGCAAGTCGAAGACGAAGCGTGCCCGGCAAAGCCCGAAGGGCGACGACGGGCTGCCGTTAACAACCAAACTTCAGAAACATCACCCCGCCGCCAGCGCGTCGACTTCGACCGACGTCGCCGAGCACCTGCCGCCGACGCAGCTCCAGTCATTGGCGAGCCAGTGCGCGAGAAAATTCTTCAGCCAGATGCCTTCGGCGTAGTCGTAGACCGCGCGGTGCGCAAAATGCTCGGCGCGGGTCTGCATGCCCGGTGTCTCCAGCCGCGCGTGGGCGCGCGCGACCCAGCGATACATCATCGCGTAGGTGATGTCGGGGTGGAATTGCACGCCGAAGGCGTTGCCGTAACGGATCGCCTGGTTCGGGAAATCGTCGCCCCTGGCGAGCAGCTCGCATTCGGCGGGAACGTCGAAGCCTTCCTTGTGCCACTGATAGACGCGGCCCGGCCATTCCGGGCAAATTTTCAAACCCACGGCGGTGGGACGGATCGGATAGTAACCGACCTCGAAGCGACCTTCCGGATGGGAATAGACGCGCGCACCAAAATGGCGGGCCAGCATTTGGGCGCCGAGGCAGACGCCGAAAAACGGGCGCTGCTCGCGCAAGGGCACGCCGATCCAGTCGATCTCGCGCTTGATGTAATCGTCGCTGTCGTTGGCGCTCATCGGCCCGCCGAAGATCACGGCGCCGGCATGCTCATCCATTGTCGCAGGCAGCGCATCGCCAAAGCGCGGGCGGCGAATGTCGAGGTGGAAGCCGAGCTTGCAGAGCGCATTGCCGACGCGGCCGGGCTGCGATTGCTCGCCGTGCAGGATGATCAGGACCGGACGCTTGTCCGTGGTCGCAGAGTGCAGGTGCCTCGATGGGTCGACGTGTATGGACATGGGCTGCGTTCGAATTCGCGAAGTTCAAGTTCTTGGTCGCGGATCAGCCTACATCGGCTCATCCTTATCGTGAGTTAAAAGCAAGTAATGGGCCATGAACGTGGCCTGCGTCACACAGCGCCAGCGAGTTGCAGCCGCGCTGAAGAGTTAGCGGCCGCGCTGGATGCGTGAGACGAGGCCGAGCACCACCCCGCGTGGCACAAACCGCAGCAAAAACGGGATGATCTTCATGCCGAGACCGGGCAGCACCAGTCGCTTGCCGGCCATCAACCCGTCAAAACCCGCGCGCGCCACGTCAGCCGCCGACACGCCGAGCACCGCCGAATCAAACCCCGGCTTGACGCCGGCGCGGCCCTGAAACTCGGTCGGCACCGGCCCGGGACAGAGCGCCGTCACGCGAACACCCTTCGGCGCAAGCTCGGCATGCAGCGCCTCGCTGAACGACAGCACATAAGCCTTGGTCGCATAGTATACCGCCATCCGTGGGCCCGGCAGAAAGCCCGCGAGCGAACCGACGTTGAGAATGCCACCCCTGGCCGAGACCACCTGGTCGGCAAAGCCAAGGCAGAGTTCAGCCAGCACCCGCACATTGACATCGATCATCGCGAGCTGTTCGTCGCGATCGAGTGCCGCAGCTTCGCCAAACAGCCCGAAGCCCGCATTGTTGACGAGGTATTCGACCTCGACCTGCTCGTCCGCCAGTGCCGCACCAATGATCGCGCAGGCATCGGCCTTGCGCAGGTCGCAGGCAATGATGACGGGCCTCTGGCCGCCGGCCGCAACGATCTCATCGGCAAGCGCTTGCAAACGCTCGGCGCGGCGGGCGACGAGCGCAAGGCGATGGCCCGCGCCCGCAAAAATGCGGGCGAGCTCGAAACCGATGCCCGCCGACGCGCCCGTTATCAGGGTAATGCGCCCTGCCATGCCCAACCCAATCCGGATGTCCGGCCTCATCAGACGCGCTTGTTCAGCTCGCAGTGTCCGGCGCAAGCCTGTCGCCGGCAACGCGATGCTTCAGCGCAATGCGTTCTGTGGAAGAAATGCCGAGCAAATCCGCAGCGCGCCAGACCACGCTTTCCTCGAACTCGCTCACGCGGCCGTCCGCGTACACCAACTCCCACATCATTTCAATGATACGAGCCCGGCCGCGCTCGTCCAGCGCGCGCATCAAGCGGCTGGTGTAGTGATAGAGATCGACGGCTTCGCCTTCGACCAGCGTCGCAGCGTCGATCAAACGATCGGCGGTGCCGGGATCGAGATCGAACCGTTGCTCGAGCAGCGAGTGCAGCTTTTCTGCTTCGGCGTCCGTCGGCTTGCCGTCGAGCGAGATCACGTGGATGAACAGGCCGGCGGCAGCCAGGCGATAATCGTCATCAGCGAAGGCACGCCGCTCATGGCCGTCTGCCGATGTCAGATCGGCAATGAAGTGACGAAGACTTTCCAGCATCGACTGATCAACCAGCAGCGGGTTCTCAAGAATTTGGGGCGTCTCCAACGTATATGCTGGCAATCAGGCGTACGGGCAAGCACGCTTGGATGACAGATCGGTAAGCTTTCATGCAGCCGTTACAAGCATTTACGGTCGCCACGAGGATCGTGGCCGGAACTTCGAACCGCAGCTTTCGGCAAAAGACTAAGCATTACCAGCTGGTAATGGACTGTGTGACCTTCGTGTGATCAACCTCACAGTTCAGGTCGGCTCGGCGGGCTAGGTTTGGCGCAACATTCAGTCCCGCCCTTAGGAGGCTTCCCATGCGTAAGGCACTTTTGATTGCAGCGTTGATGATGACGACCAGCATGGGCATTGCCCATGCCGGCGATAGCTGGAGTTTCATGGTCAATGGCCAGCGGGTGAAAATCGAGCGCCCGCGCAATTGCACCTCGCTCTCGTGCATCAACATTGTCGCGCCGGGCTTGAACAATTCGAGCTCGGACGACGAGCCGGCGAACACGACGACGTCGAACGCGCCAGCTCAGACCACCCAGCCGGTCGCCGCAGCACCGGTTCAACAGCCTGTGCAGCAGGCTGTCAACAGGCTCCGGTTCAGCAGCAGATTGCGACTGCTCCGGTGACGACCGCCCCGGTCACAGCGCCGGCTGCGACCATTCCGCCGCTGCCTGGTCAGACCACTTCGACCGCCAATGTCACGACGCTGCCCGCGCCCGCTGACACCCCGAATGTTGCGGCTCCTGCGACCACCGTTCCGGCGCTGCCGCAAGTTGCGCAGCCGGTGCAGCAGATTCAGCAGCCCGTGCAACCGGTCCAGCAGCAGGTTGCGACCGTTGTGCCGACGGCTCCGGCAGCGACCGTTGCTCCGGCTCCCGTCGCCAATGGCCCGATCGGCGTGTGGATGACCGAGAAGAACGAAGGCAAGGTTCACGTCGTCAATTGCGGTAGCAATATCTGCGGCTACGCGGTCGAGAAGAACGGCGCCGATGGTGCGCAGGTGCTGATCAACATGCAGCCCGATGGCAGCAGCTGGCACGGCCGCATCCATGACACCCGCGGTGGCGGCACCTACGACTCGACCATCGCGATGCGCGGCAACGACAAGATGCGCGTGCAGGGCTGCGCCTTCGGCGGCATGTTCTGCGGCGGCCAGACCTGGTCCCGCGTGAACTGATCCCGCGCTGACAGCTCACAAAACCGAAGGGCCTCGCCGATGGCGGGGCCCTTTTTTCATGGGCTCGTGGCCTCGACTGGCGCAACCCGCGCAACCAAGAAAATTATCTCTCAAAACCAATGGGTTGCTCTGTGATGTCGACGTGATTCACGTCACATTCAGAACGGCGGCGACGTGCGAAAACCCTCGGCACGGATTGAGCAGAGATTTTCAAAAAGGGGGTTCACATGTTCCGGAAGGTTGCCAGTCACCTAGTTGTCGCCCGCATTGCGCTTTGCCTGCTGTCGCTTGCGGCAACGCCTGCCGCCGCTTCGTCGGCGCCATACGACGGCTTATGGAGCGTCAGGATCGTCACCCAAAAAGGCACCTGCGATAGCGGAGCCACCGTGCCGATCCGCGTCACCAACGGCAGCATCGCCTCCGACCTCTCGGTCGTGAAGGTGTCGGGCCAGGTCGCGAGCAACGGCAGCCTCAGCGTCAATGTCGGTCACGGCCTCGAACACGCCAACGGCGTCGGCCGCCTCACTGACGCCACCGGCTCAGGAACCTGGAAGGGCGGCCTCTGCGCGGGTACCTGGACCGCGGCGAAGAACTGATTTCGTCACCGCATTCGTCGAAAGAGAATTAGCGCGGGCGCCTTAACAGGCGCCCGCAGTCTTTTGGCGCCTGCCATGATGCGCTACGGTCCGGTCAAGTCTTCAAGAACGAAGTCGCAAGACAATAACAGGGAGGAACGATGTCGGGATCCATTTTTGGGGCGCGCGGTGTCACGTCAGCGCTGTTGGCCGTCAGCCTGATCGCAGGCTTTGCCGCTGCAGCGTCGGCGCAGGACAAAACAATCAATCTGAAAATCTCGCTGTGGGTGCCGCCGGCTCATCCGCTGGTGCCGGCGACGCAGGCCTGGGCCGCCGATCTCGAGAAGGCGTCGGGCGGCACCATCAAGGCGACGGTGTTTCCGTCGGAACAACTCGGCAAGGCGTTCGACCACTACGACATGGCGCGCGACGGCATCGCCGACATCACCTACGTCAGTCCCGGCTATCAGCCCGGCCGTTTCCCGATCATCGCCGCAGGGAATCTTCCCTTCGTATTCGGTGACGGCAAAAAGGGCACGCAGGCGGCCAATGAGTGGTACGCCAAATACGCGCCGATCGAGATGAAGGACACCAAGGTCTGCTTTTCCTTCATCCACGATCCCGGCGCATTGCACGGCAGGAAGAAGATCCTGGTGCCCGCAGATCTCAAGGGCATGAAGGTGCGCCCGGCGGGCGGAACGATCGGCGAAATGGTGACACTGGCCGGCGGCACCAACGTGCAGGCCTCGGCGCCGGAAGCGCGCGACGCGATCGAGCGCGGCGTCGCCGACGAGATCACGTTCCCGTGGCAGTCGATGTTCCTGTTCGGCATCGAGAAGGCGGTGAAGTACCACATGGACGTCGCGCTCTACACCACGATGTTCACCTACAACGTCAACCTCAAAACCTACAATTCGATGTCGGACGCGCAGAAGAAAGTGTTCGACGCGCACTGCACGCCGGAGTGGGCGGCGAAGGTCAGCGATCCGTGGACTGACTTCGAGTTCGGCGGCCGCGCCAAGATGAAGGCACTTGAAGGCCATGAGGTCTACAAGCTCACCGACGATCAGCTCGCGCAATGGAAGAAGCTGGTCGAGCCGCTGAGGGCGAGCTGGGCCGACGCGGTGAAGAAGGCCGGCGGCGATCCCGACAAGATCAACGCCGACCTGCAGGCCGCGATCAAGAAATTTGATGCGGGACTGCCGGGCACGGGGATGTGACGAAGTCAACGACCTAACTCCGACGTCATCGCCCGCGCTTCGAGCATGCAAGCGCCTAACCATGCTGAGGCAGATGGACATCAAGGGAGAGATGCGGGCTGTCTCGAAGAAAGCGCGCTGCCATCCGCTGACTGATGGTCGATGATCATTCGAGTTATGTGTCGTGCGTTAAGGCCTGCGCCAATAGAACAAAGGAAGATGGTGCAAGGGACAACTGCATGACAACGTTACGCCGCTATGGTCTGCCTGAGGCGTTCTTCTGTGGACAACGGCAGTATATGGGGAGATGGCTCAGGCGCATGAGGGACTACGCTCGCGCGTTTGGTTGCTCAAGCTTGGCGTTGATGTCTGCTGCAGTGCCAGGCCCTATCACCCGCAGAGAGGGGGCAAGAACGAGCGCTTCCATCGCACGCTGAAAGCGGAAGTGTTCACGCTTCGAGCGCTTCGGCGATCTCATAGAACTGCAACGCGCCTTCGATCGCTGGCGCACCGTCTACAATCATGGAGCGAACTTATGAGGCGCTCGATCTCAAAACGTCACTGCAAAGCAGCTACCGCAGCCAATTTTATTCAGGCTGAATAAATTAGCTTGCCGGGCGATCCAGTACTCCGCAGCGCTGAAGATAGTCACCGGCGCTGCGGGTTACTGGATGCCCCGCTTCAAGCGGGGCATGACAACCGAGAGGCATGCCCGCTCCGATGTCCGCTGCCGTTTCTGAAACACCGAGCAACGGCCCTCAAGCCCCGCCGCCCAAGAACGGCATGGACCGTTTCATCGACGGCATCGAGCTGATCGCGGCGTTCTTTGTCGGCATCGTCGCGCTGAACACGTTTGTTGCCGTGTTCATGCGCAAATTCTTTGCCGTGACGATCCCCGACTATTACGACTTCGGCCGGCTCTTGCTCGGCATCCTGATCTTCTGGGGTATCGCGGCGACGAGCTATCGCGGCACTCACATCACCGTCGATCTCGTCTGGGCCAACGCCTCGCCGCGCTACCAGCGGCTGATCGATATCTTCGCAACGCTGGTGCTGTTGTTCGTCGTCACCGTGCAGACCATCACGCTGTTCGACAAGGTCACCGACACCTACGCCAGCAACGTTCTCACCTTCGATCTGCATCTGCCGAACTGGCCGTTCTTCGCGCTGGCGTGGGCCGGCGACGTCTCCGCCGTGCTGTTGATCGCGATCCGCACCTTCCGCCTGATCTTCCATCCCGAGCAGGTCCACGACGCCCGCATCAAGGTGACCGAGTGATCGAGCTCTCTAACGAAGCGATCGCAGTGATCGGGTTCGTCACATTGTTCGTGCTGATGCTGCTGCGCGTGCCTGTCGGCATGGCGATGGGCCTCGTCGGCGTCACCGGCTTCGGCTACCTCGTCGGCTTCACGCCGGCAATGAAGCTGGTTGGCCAGACCACGATGCGGACGGTCACCGACTACACCTTTGGCGTGATCCCGATGTTCCTGTTGATGGGCGCGTTCGTCTCGGTGTCCGGCATCAGCCGCGAGCTGTTCCGCGCTGCCAACACCTTTGTCGGGCATTGGCGCGGTGGCCTCGGCATCGCGACGATCGCAGCCTGCGGCGCGTTCGCCGCGATCTCCGGCTCATCGGTCGCGACCGCGGCGACGTTCTCGGCCGTCGCCTATCCCGAGATGCGACGCTTCAACTATCCGCAATCCTTTGCCACCGGCGTGATCGCCGTCGGCGGCACGCTCGGCGCGATGCTGCCGCCATCGACCGTGCTCGTGGTGTACGGCATCATCACCGAGCAGGATATCGGCAAGCTGTTCATCGCCGGCGTGATCCCCGGCCTGCTCGCGATCGTGATGCACATGATCACGATCTTCATCATCGGCCGCGTCAGGCCAAACTTCCTGCCGCAGGGGCCGGCAAGCAGCTGGCGCGCTCGCGCGCTGGCGATGCGCGACGTATGGTCGCCGCTGCTGTTGTTCCTGTTCGTGATCGGCGGGCTCTATGGCGGCTTCTTCGTCCCGACCGAAGCCGGCGCGGTCGGCGCCATCGGCGCCTTCCTGATCGGCACCATCAGAGGCAAGCTCAGTGGCGAGGGCGTCCGGCAGTCGCTGTTGCAGGCAACGCGCACGGCGGCCGCCGTATTCACCGTGCTGATCGGCGCGCTGTTCTTCGGCCGCTTCCTCACCATCACGCAGACGCCGCAGCACGTCACCGAATTTTTCTTGAGCCTCGGCGTCGGGCCCTATGGCGTGCTTGCGCTGATCCTCGCGATGTACATCGTGCTCGGTTGCCTGATGGACGCGCTGGCGATGATCATCCTGACGGTGCCGATCGTGTTTCCGGCAATCCAGGCGCTCGGCTTCGATCCGATCTGGTTCGGGATCATTATCGTGATGACCGTCGAGCTCGGCTTGATCCATCCGCCCGTCGGCATGAACGTGTTCGTGATCAAGAGCGTGATCAAGGACGTCTCGATGTCGACGATCTTCCTCGGCGTGCTGCCGTTCGTGGTGACCGATCTGATCCGGCTGGCTATTCTGGTGGCGGTGCCGAGGCTTGCCACCTGGCTGCCGTCGGCGATGTGATTTTTTGGAGACTCATGGCCGGCAAACGTCACGAGAAGATCACTGCGGGCGGTGCGGTGCTGGCGCGGCTGAAGGCCGTCGGCGTCGACTACATCTTCGCCAATTCGGGCACGGACTTTCCGCCAATCATCGAAGGCCTCGCCGAAGCCGCCGCAAAACAAATCCCGCTGCCGCAGGCGATCGTCATTCCACATGAGAGCGCGGCGATGGCGATGGCGCACGGCTACTATCTCGCGTCGGGTCGCGCGCAGGCCGTGATGGCGCATACCAATGTCGGGCCTCGCCAACTGCGCGATCGGCGCGATCAACGCCGCGACCGAGCACATTCCGGTCATCATGTTCTCGGGCCGCACGCCAACGACGGAGAGCGGCCGGCTCGGCAGCCGCACGGTGCCGATCGGCTGGGGCCAGGAGATGCGCGACCAGACCGCGCTGGTGCGCGAGGCCTGCAAGTGGGACTACGAACTGCGATTTCCGGAGCAGGCGCTGGAGTTGATCGACCGCGCCTACGCGATTGCGACGTCGACGCCGAAGGGGCCGGTGTATCTTGGCGCTGCCGCGCGAGGTGCTGTGCGAATTGTGCCCGGCGGATTCGCTCGACCGCGCGGGCATCATGCAGCCGGTACAGGCGTCAGCACCGGCAGCGCTCGTGCAACAGGCCGCGGTGATGCTCGCGGCGGCGAAGAACCCGGTTATCATCGCGCAGCGCGGCGCCGGTTCGCCGGAGGGTTTTGCGACGCTTGGCAAGCTCGCCTCCGACTGGGGCATCCCGGTCATGCAATACTGGGCGATCCAGCTTGCGATCGCGACCGATCATCCGATGGCGGTCGGCAGCGATCCGAAAGCGTGGCTTGAAGCAGCCGACGTTGTGCTCGCAATCGACTCGCTCGCGCCGTGGTCGCCGTCGATTCATGAGCTGCCCGGCAGGCTGCAAGGTGATCCAGCTCGGGCCCGATCCGCTGTACCAGCGCATTCCCGTGCGCAACTTCCGCGCCGACCTCTCGCTCGCCGGCGAGATCGCCGACACGCTGACAAGTCTCGCGGACGCGATGCGCCCGCTGCTGTCGAAGCATCGGGAGAGCCGCGACCTGCGCCGCGCGCGCGTCACCGACGCCGCGCGAAGCCTGCGCAAGACGACCCGCAGCAAGGCCGAGGCCGGCAATGGCGGCGTCGCAACCAAGGCGTGGGTGAGCCTTTGCCTGTCGGAGGCAATCGCCGGCCGCAACGCGACGGTGCTCTCGGAACTCGGCTGCCCGCTCGATCCGCTCATCCTGCGGGAGCACGGCGCCTGGTATCAGGAGCCGCATTCCGGCGGGCTGGGCTGGTCGTTTCCGGCCGGCCTTGGCATGCTGCTCGCCAAGCCTGAGCGGCTCGTGATCGCGACCATGGGCGACGGTTCCTACATGTTCGCCAATCCGGTGGCGTGCCATCAGATCGCCGAAAGCCTTGGGCTGCCGCTGCTGGTGCTGATCCTCAACAATGCGGAATGGGGCGCGGTGCGTCACTCCGTGCTCGACATCTATCCGCGCGGGCATGCGGCAAAGACAAACGTGATGCCGCTAACCTCGCTGAAACCGTCGCCGGATTTCGTCAAGATCGCCGAAGCAAGCCGCGCCTTCGCGCAGCGCGTGGAGAAAGGCCGGACGAGCTGCCCGCTGCGTTGAAGCGCGGGATCGACCATGTCACGACGAAGAAGACGCAGGCGCTGATCGATATTCGCGTCGCGCCTTAGCGTTACGGCCCGCTCATTCCCGCAAAGGCGCGAATCCACGAGACGACAAAGACGCTCATCTTATTTCGCAAAAACTGGGTCCCCGCCTCCGTGGGGACGAGCGGTGGGAGCTATTGCTCAAGGCAACCAGCGCCTTGAGGCAGCGTCCGGCTCGACGGGCTGATGCTGCAGCTGGTGGCCGGGCCGGTCGTAGTGGATCATCCATAGCTCGAGGGCCGACAGATACAGGCTGACGATGCCGATGCCGATGGCCCAGTGCATCGCCTTGGTGTGGGCAAAGCCGAGCACCCATGGCGAGACGATCAGCCAGCAGGCCAGCAGCAGGTTGAGCCACTCCTCCCATTCGGCGAACAAGACGATCGCCGCGAGCGAAAGCACGACCAGCGCGGCGCCGACCGCCCAGGTATCCAGCCGCGCATTCTCGCGCGTGAAACCCAACATCCACGGCGACAGGAACAGAAAGGCACCGATCACAAGGTTGTAAGCGTCGAAAACGACTTCGCGTCGCCGTTTGAGCATCGGTTCCTCCCCGGTCGTTGATGAGACCCCGTGCAACTCATCGGATCGGAACCGCCGGATTGTTCCCCGGATGGCAGATTGCTGAGGTTATGAATGTCATGCCCGGCCTCATGCCGGGCATCTCGCTTAGAAGGGCACTGCCTTCCTGAACGAGATGGCCGGGACAAGCCCGGCCATGACCCGGCCATGACAATGCGCTACTAAAGCCGCACGCCGCGCAGCCGCAGCGCGTTGCCGATCACGCTGACCGATGACAACGACATCGCCGCCGCGGCGATGATCGGCGACAGCAGGATGCCGAAGGTTGGATAGAGCACGCCGGCTGCGACCGGCACGCCGAGCGCGTTGTAGATAAAGGCGGAAAACAGATTCTGCCGAATGTTGCGCATCACGGCTTGCGACAGTTTTCGCGCGCGCAGGATCCCCGTGAGGTCGCCCTTAAGCAGCGTGACGCCGGCGCTTTCCATGGCAACGTCGGTTCCGGTTCCCATCGCAATGCCGACGTCCGCGGCCGCCAGCGCCGGCGCATCGTTGACGCCGTCGCCGGCCATCGCCACCACGCGACCCTCGCGCCGGTAGCGATTGACGACCTCGCTCTTCTGCTCCGGCAGCACCTCGGCCTCGACATCGTCGATCTGGAGCTGGCGCGCGATCGCTCTTGCGGTCGTCGCGTTGTCGCCGGTCAGCATCACGACATGCACGCCTGCCGCCTTGAGGCCGGCGAGCGCCTCCGATGTCGTCGGCTTCACCGGATCGGCAATGGCCAGCACGCCGGCAACGCGGCCATCGATGCCGGCAAAGATCGCGGTCGCGCCATCCTGCCGCAGCTGGTCCGCCGGAGTAGCGAGCACTTTGACGTCGATGCCGCGTTCGGCGAGAAAATTGGCATTGCCGAGCACGACTTTCTTGCCATCGACCGTGCCGAGCGCACCCTTGCCGGTCGGCGAGTCGAAGTCGGTAACGGCTGAGAGCGCAAGCGCGCGTTCTGCAGCTGCGCGAACAATCGCTGTTGCGATCGGGTGTTCGCTGGCGCGCTCGACGCTCGCGGCAAGCCGCAGCACGTCTGCTTCAGTCAAAGCCTTCAGCGGCAATGATCTTCGTGACGCTGGGCTTGCCCAGCGTCAGCGTGCCCGTCTTGTCGACCACCAGCGTGTCGACCTTCTCCATGCGCTCCAGCGCCTCGGCGTTCTTGATCAGCACGCCCGACTGCGCGCCGCGGCCGACACCGACCATGATCGACATCGGCGTTGCAAGGCCGAGTGCACATGGACAGGCGATGATCAGCACCGCGACAGCCGCGACCAGGCCGTAAGTGAAGCGCGGCTCCGGCCCAAACGTCGCCCAGGCGGCAAAGGCCGCAACCGCGACCAGGATTACGGCAGGCACGAACCAGGCCGAGACCTGGTCGGCGAGGCGCTGGATCGGCGCACGACTGCGCTGCGCATCGGCGACGAGCTGGACGATCTGCGCCAGCATGGTGTCGCGGCCGATTTTTTTGGCTTCGATGACGAGCGCGCCGGACTGGTTGATGGTGCCGCCAATGACGTTGGCGCCGGCCTCCTTGGTCACCGGCATCGACTCGCCCGTCACCATCGACTCGTCGACCGCGCTGCGGCCTTCGATCACGACACCATCGACCGGCACCTTGTCGCCGGGACGCACGCGCAGGCGATCGCCAAGGCGCACCTCATCAAGCTGCACGTCGTGCTCGCTGCCGTCGGCGGCAATGCGGCGCGCCGTCTTCGGCGCGAGATCGAGCAACGCCTTGATCGCACCGCTGGTGCTCTCGCGTGCGCGCAGCTCGAGCACCTGGCCGAGCAGGACCAGCACGGTGATCACCGCGGCGGCCTCGAAATAAACCGCGACCATGCCGTGCATGTCGCGAAACGCCGCCGGGAACAGCTGCGGCGCGAGCGTCGCCACGACGCTGTAGAGATACGCAACGCCGGTACCCATCGCGACCAGCGTGAACATGTTGAGGCTGCGATTGATGAATCGAATTCCAGCCGCGCACGAAGAATGGCCAGCCGGCCCACAGCACGACCGGCGTTGCGAACACGAGCTGCAGCCAGTTCGAATTCACCTCGAGCGTATGCGGCAGGCCAAACAGGTGGCCGCCCATTTCCAGCGCGACGACCGGCAGCGCCAGCACGAGACCGATCCAGAAGCGTCTGCTCATGTCGACGAGTTCGGGATTGGGGCCAGCGTCCGCGGTTGCCAGCAAGGGCTCCAGCGCCATGCCGCAGATCGGGCACGACCCCGGGCCGACCTGGCGGATCTCGGGATGCATCGGACAGGTGTAGATCGTGCCAGCTGGCGCCGGCGGCGCTTCGGCCTTCGGTTTCAGGTATTTCTCGGGATCGGCCGCGAATTTGGTGCGGCAGCCGTTCGAGCAGAAGTGCCAGGTCTGACCCTTGTAGTCGTGACGATGCTTGCTGGTCGCGGGATCGACCTTCATGCCGCAGACGGGTCGATGACCATGGTCGGGCGTCATGTCATGACGAGGCGCGGCGCGGTCGTGGGCGTGATGCGCAGGATCATGCGAGCCGCCGCAGCAGCTGCCGGCGTTGGCCTCGGTACTGGAATTCTCGTGCGCCGCCATCGCCTCTCGCTTTCGGGGACTTGAAACCTATACCCCGTAGGGGTAAATAGACGTCATGAGAGACGAGATCAAGACGTCCTGCCAGAAGCGTTTGAGCCGGATCGAAGGCCAGGTGCGCGGCTTGTCGAAAATGGTCGACGAGGATCGCTACTGCATCGACATCGTGACGCAGATCGGCGCGGTGCGCGCCGCATTGCGCCGGGTCGAGGAAGAGATTCTGAAGGACCACGTCGGCCACTGCGTCGAGCACGCGATCGCCAGCGGCAACAAGGCCGAACAGCGCAAGAAGATCGCGGAACTGATGGACGTGGTCGGGCGGGCGGATCGGTAAGGATCGAGGCAGCCCCGCTTCGCCCTGCGGGCTACGCCGGGCACGCTTCGCATTTGCGTGGCCGCGCCGCGCGAAGCCGACAGGCGAAGCGTGGTGCCGCAAGAGGGATTCGAACCCCCGACCCCGTCATTACGAATGACGTGCTCTACCAGCTGAGCTATTGCGGCAAATTCTCTGCAATCTCGGCCTCCTGATATCCGCGCGGCCAGTCCTTGGCAAGAACGCGCTTGCCAGGGCGAAAACGAAATCAGCCCACCCAGCGCGCCAGAAAGCCGCGCCAGCCGCCTTCCTGGGCGTTGAGCGGCCGCGGTTCGCGGTCGGTCTCCGGATTGTCATCGTCGACGCCGGGATCGTCGGGCGCGCGCATGATCGGAATAACCGGCGGGATAATCGGCCCTTGCGCAGCGGAACGGTCAAGACCGGCCCGTGGCCGAAACACCGGCGGCGGAACCGCGGTCGATTGTTGCGGCGTGGACGACACGCTGCTGCCTGGCGTGGCGGCAGCCACCGGCTGGTTGTCCTGGCTGATCTGTCGCGCCGGCTGCGCAGTCGGCATATCGACCCGGGTCGACTCGATCGCGGCACTCTTGTCGGAGGCGAGCGCTGCGACCGGCGTCACCCACTGGAACGCATCGAGCCGGCCTGAGACCGGCGACACCGGCCGCCAGCGATCGCTGACATAACCATCGGCGGTCCACGCCGGATCATGCGCGGCGCGCACCGCGCGCAGGGTCCATTCGCGCGCCGCGCCCTCGTCACCATGCTCGCCGCGCACGATCTCCGCCATCAGCATGGCGACGCGCTGGGTCGGCGCTGATAGCAGCGGCTCGAGCGCCGCGCGTGCCTTGGCGAATTCATGCGCCTCGATCGCGCTACGGGCGACCGCGAGGGCGCCTTCGTCATGGCCGGGCGTTTTTGCCGCCAGCGTTTCGACGCGCGACAAACGCTGCTGCGCGGAATCGCCGAGCCGCACATGGGCGTAGGCGTCGGCGAGGTCGGGATGCGGGTTGGCACGCCAGGCGCCTTCGATGATGCGCATGGCCTGGCGGATCTGCTGCTGCTCGCTCAGGAATTTGCTGGCGAGCACGGCGGCTGGCACCAGCGTCGGTGCGAGCTTTGCTGCTTCCATCGCGTCGGCGCGCGGAGGCATCGCGATCCGAGGTCTCGGTCTCCAGCGCCCGCGCCGTCAGCAACACCGCGCGATGGCGCTGGTACAGCGCGCGATCGATCGCGCCGGCGGCATTGTCTCGTTCGAGGATGTTCAGCGCGCCGGACCAGTCGCCAGCGGCGCAACGGAAACCGAGCAAGGCGTGCGAAGCCCAGGCCGCGTCGCGCGTCAGCTTCAGCGCCTCTTCGGCAATCGCGACGGCGGCAACCGGATCGTCGTTGCGTTGTGCCTCGATGAACAAACCACGCAGGCCGAGCAGCCGCGTATCGGCGCGCTCGGTCATCGCCATGAATGCCTTCTGCGCGCCGGCGCGATCGCCCGACAACTGCGCGGCTTGTGCGTGCAACAGCAGCGCCAGCGGATCGTCCTCGGCATGGCGCTTCGCGGCTTCGGCGTGACGCAGCGCCAAACCCACATGCCCGGTGCCGACAGCGATCAGCCCATGGGTGATGGCGTGACGCCCGCGCGCTTGGCGGCGATCGCGGCTACGCCGGCGCAAATGGCCCGGCAGGCGCCACAGCCCGCGCACAACAGCCCAGATCAGCATTGCTGCGACGAGCGTTGCGCCAAGCACCAGCGCAAACAACGGGATCGACGTCGTGATGCGCCAGCCATTCCACACCAGCGAGACGTCGCCGTGCTGTTCGGCAATCACGGCTGCGCCAAACGCGGCAAGACCGACCAGCACCAGAAACAGGATCGCGCGAAACATTTTTCTGGGCTCAATCCGCCTTCGACATCGCACTCAACGCGCTCGAAGAGAACGCCGTGACGGTCTTCAGCGCGGCATCGCGCGCATCCACCCGATCGAGCCAGGGTTGCAGCCGCGACTTGAGATCGGGCGGCAGCTTCTCGATTTCAGCTCGCGCGCGCTTGACGTCGTTCTGGCGTGCAAGGAGGGCAATCGCCTGCAGCTGCGTGTTTGAATCAGGCGGCACACTGTTCGGCGCATCCACGCGTTCGATGCGGACCAGTTTTGATGCGTTCGACGCCAGCTGACCGAGCAGACCGCTTCCCTTGGTCGCCGGCGCGGCTTGCGACTCCGGCGCAGGCGGCGGCGCGAGCTGCGGCAGCAGGGCAAGCAAGTCCCGGGCGAGGACCGCGTCGGTCGGCACGCCGGTCTCGGCGCTCGCATCAAGCGGCGCCAGCATGGTCTTGTCCTCGGCCACTGCCTTGGCTGCCGCAAGGGCTGCGGCATAGGGCTCGCCGCGCCGAACCTTGGTTTCGAGCACGGTCGCGATCACCAGACGCCGCGGGCGGATATCGTCGCTCGCCGTTGCCACGGCTTGCGGTTTGTCGGGCGGTGAGCGCACCGCCTGCTCGAGCCTCGTAAGGCGCTCGGTCAGCGCCGCGAGATCCGGCGAAGCGCCGCCATCGCGCGGCGCCGACTTGAGCTCGTTGAGAGCAACCGACGCTGCATCGACCTGCTTGCGCAATGCTGCGGATTGGTCGCGCAAGGTGTTGGCCGCGGTCTCCAGCGCATCGACCCGCGAACGCAGTGCGCCATCCGACGCCGCTGGCGTCGATGATAGCCTGGTCTCGACCTTGCCGATCCGATCCGAGAGGTCATTCAGGCCGCTTGCGACCGATGGCGGGACCGCCGCGACCTGCTGCGGCTCCTGACCGACCACACCTGCGGCCCACAAGATACCGATGACGACCAGCGCAGCGATCGCACCGGCCAGCGGCGGCAGCATCGTCGCCAGACGAAACCACGAAGCCCGGGGCGGACTGCCGGCGCCAGCCGCCTGGGTATCGCCCGAGACCTCGGATGGCTCGAGATCGATGGTCGGCGGCGGCCGCTTGTTCGGCCGCTCGTCCGGTGCTGGCAAGTCTTCCTTTTGGTCGTCTGTCATCCCAGAAAATCCTAAAGTCGCCGCGGCCACCGTTACCACATCAACGCGTCAGGTGCGCCGGTTTTGCGCCCGTTCCAGCGCGTCGATCACGGCGGTTTCCTGCGGCTTTTCGGCCACAACGACGCGGGTCGCACCGGCTTCGCGGAGCACACGGGCAACCGCTTCCGAGATGCAGACCTGCGGCAGCGCAAGCGCGGCGATCTCGAGGCCCGCGCCGCGGATTGCCGCCACAAAGGCCGCCGCGCTGCGCGGAGAATAGTGCAAGATGGCTTCGATCGTCTGCGCGGCAAAAGCCGCGCGCACGCTGTCGTCAAGGTCGGCGACCGGAACCATGCGATAGACCGTGAGCGTGGTCACGGTAATCCCGTCGCTCGCAAGACCCGAGGCAATGTCGCCGCTGATGTCGGAACCCGAGAGATAGAGCAGCGGCGTCTTGCGCCCGCGCTTGGGGATGGCGTCGACGATCAGCTTGCGCAGCGCCGTCACATCGCCATCGGCCGAAAGCACGTTGGCAAAACCGATTTTTTTCGCCGCGTCCGCGGTACGCTTGCCCACCGCGTAGATCGGCAGAGCGATCAATTGACCCGACAGCGGATGCGACCTGATCGCGCGCAAGGCATTGGAGCTCGTGACGATCAGGCCGGAATAGTTGATGCTGTCGTCATGGCGGATCGGCAGCGCCTCGTACTGCAGGATCGGCGCGAGCTGCACGTCAAAGCCGCGCTGGCGCAAGGCATCGGCGGTGGCTGCGTTGTCGGGCTCAGGGCGCGTGACGAGAATTGTCACACCCTTACGCTCCCGAGAAATCGGTGAAGAATTTCTCGCCGGCACGCATGCGCAATTCCTTCGCGGCATCAGCGCCGAGCGCTGCCGCCTCGCTCCGCGCGCCGTGACGCGTGGTCTCATAAGCCTCGCGACCGTCTGGCGAAATGATCATGCCGCGAAAATCGATTTTTTCGCCCGCGACCTTGCAATGCCCGGCGATCGGCGTGCGGCAAGAGCCGTCGAGCAGCGCAAGGAAACCACGCTCGGCGGCGAGCGCGATCTCGGTTTCCTTGTCGTCGATTGCGGCAACGAATGCGTTGATGCGCTCGTCGCCTCGCCGCGACTCCAGCGCGATCGCGCCCTGCCCGACCGCCGGCAAGAACTCCTGCGGATCGAAGATCGCCGTCGCCCTGTCCTGCAAGCCGAGGCGCTTCAGTCCTGCCAGCGCGAGAATGGTGGCGTCGGCCTGGCCCTCGGCAATCTTGCGCAGACGTGTGTCGACATTGCCGCGCAGGTCGACGAGCTTGAGGTCCGGGCGGAGCCGCGTCACCAGCGCGCGGCGCCGCGGCGCGGAGGTGCCGACCGTGCAGCCCGCGGCGAGGGTGCTCAAAGTTGCTGCGTGCGGGCTGACGAAGACGTCACGCGGATCCTCGCGCGGCAGCCACGCCGACAGCCACAGCCGGTCCGGCAAAAAGGTCGGCACGTCCTTGGACGAATGCACGGCAATGTCGATGATGCCAGCGAGCAGCGCCTCCTCGATCTCCTTGGTGAACAACCCCTTGCCGCCGGCCTCATAAAGCGGCCGATCCTGGATGACATCGCCAGATGTCCGAATGATCTTGATGGCGAGGCGATCGGGCCCGACATTGTGGGCGCGGGCCAGCCGATCACGCACCTCGTTAGCCTGCACCAATGCCAGCGGGCTGCCACGCGTGCCGATGGTGGCGAGGATTTCCTGATCCTTTGAGGCTTCCGCCGATTGCACGCCACAACCTCGCAATGTTACGCCGTTACCGATGATTTGCCCGGCTCGCAACCCAAGGGAAACGATTGTCCAATAACGCAATAGATATCAATAGATATAACGCATGAAAGGGCAGCTACGACCGCCGGAAGCCATGTTGAATCCATGCTGATCCTGGGCATCGAAACGACCTGCGACGAAACTGCCGCGGCTGTCGTCGAACGGCGCGAGGATGGCTCGGGCAAAATCCTGTCCAATGTCATCCACTCGCAGATTTCCGATCATGCACCGTTCGGCGGCGTGGTGCCGGAGATCGCCGCACGGGCTCATGTCGAACTGCTCGACGGGCTGATCGCACGCGCGATGGACGAGGCGAAGGTCGGCTTCGCCGATCTCCAGGGCGTCGCTGCCGCCGCGGGTCCGGGCTTGATCGGCGGCGTCATCGTCGGGCTGACGACGGCGAAGGCAATCGCGCTGGTGCATGGCCTGCCGCTGCTCGCCGTCAATCATCTCGAAGCGCACGCGCTGACGCCACGGCTCGTTGCACCGCTGGACTTCCCGTACCTCCTGTTCCTCGCCTCCGGCGGCCACACCCAGCTCGTCGCGGTGCAAGGCGTCGGCAGCTACACGCGGCTTGGCACCACGGTCGACGACGCCATCGGCGAAGCGTTCGACAAGGTGGCAAAACTGCTCGGCCTGCCTTATCCAGGCGGGCCGCAGGTCGAGCGCGCCGCAGCGGCAGGCAATGCTGCGCGCTTCGCACTGCCGCGGCCGATGCTCGGACGCGCCGATGCGAATTTCTCGCTGTCCGGGTTGAAGACCGCGGTGCGGCAGGTCGCTGAGCAGCACACGCCGCTAACGACCGGTATCGTCAACGATCTCTGCGCCGGCTTCCAGGCGGCGGTGATCGACTCGACGGTCGACCGGATAAATGCCGGGTTGCGATTATTCGGCGACACGATTGGCGACGCGCCGAAGGCGCTGGTCGCCGCCGGCGGGGTCGCGGCCAACGCTGCAATCCGCGCGGCGCTTCAGGGCGTCGCTGCCAAAGCCGGCATTCCCTTGGTGCTACCGCGGCCCCAATTGTGCACCGACAACGGCGCAATGATCGCGTGGGCCGGCGCCGAGCGGCTCGCCCTCGGCCTCGACGACGCGCTCGACACCGCGCCCCGCGCACGCTGGCGCCTTGATGAGACTACAGCCGTGCCGGCAAAATTCGCCAACACGCGCGCAAATTTCTGAGCCGCTGATGTGACGCAGCAAACGACCATCGCAATTGTCGGGGCCGGCGCCTGGGGCACGGCCTTGGCCAAGGTCTTGGCAAGCGCGCAACGGCCCGTGACGCTGATCGCGCGCGATGTTGCCGTCGCCGCCGAGATCGCACGGACGCGCACCAACCCAAAGCTTGCCGGCGTACTCCTCGATGACGCGATCACAATCGCATCGGACATCGCGCTGGCCGGACGCGCCGCAATCGTGCTCGTCGCAACGCCGGCGCAAAGCCTGCGCACCGCGGTGACAGCGCTTGCGCCTCACGTGGCTGGCGGCGTGCCGCTCGTCGCCTGCGCCAAGGGCATCGAGCACGGCACACGAAAGTTCATGACCGAGATCATCGCCGAGGTCGCGCCATCAGCACAGCCGGCGATCCTGTCGGGGCCAAGCTTTGCCGACGATGTCGCGCGCGGGCTGCCGACAGCAGTAACGATCGCTTCGCGCAACGACAACGAAGCGGCTCAGCTCGCGCAAAGCTTGAGAGCGGCGACGTTCCGCCCCTATCACACCGATGACGTCAAGGGCGTCGAGATTGGAGGCGCTGCCAAAAACGTGCTCGCGATTGCAGCGGGCATCGTCGCCGGCAAGGGCCTTGGCGACAGCGCAGCGGCAGCGCTCACCACGCGCGGCTTTGCCGAGCTGTCGCGCTTCGGCCGCGCGCTCGGCGCCCGAGCGGAAACGTTGATGGGTCTGTCCGGCCTCGGCGACCTGATCCTGAGCTGCTCGAGCGCGCAATCGCGCAACTTTGCGTTTGGAGCGGCGCTCGGTCGTGGCGAAGCGGTGGCGAACGCGGCGCGCGGCAAGCTTGCCGAGGGTGTCTTCACCGCTCCGGTGCTGGTCGAGATGGCGCGCGCCAACAATGTCGAGATGCCGATCGCAACCGCGGTCACCGCGATCCTGTCAGGCAAGATCACGCTCGATGAAGCGATCGAGTCGCTCTTGACGCGGCCATTGCGGGCGGAAACATAAGCTTGTCGTCGGGCATTGCGTCTTGTTAGCTTGCCGTCGAAACAACAAGCGGTGCTCTCATGAACTACTGGCTCGTGAAATCCGAACCCGGCTCATGGTCGTGGGATCAGCAGGTCGAGGCCGGCGCGAAGGGCACGCCGTGGACCGGCGTGCGCAACCACACTGCCAAGCAGAACCTGATGAAGATGAAGAAGGGCGACAAGGCTTTCTTCTATCATTCCGGCGAGGGCAAGGAGATCGTCGGCATCACCGAGGTCATTCGCGAGCATTATCCCGACCCGACCGACAAGAGCGGCGCGTTCGTCTGCGTCGATCTCAAGGCCGACAAGCCGCTGAAGGCGCCGGTGACGCTCGCCGCGGTGAAAGCCGACAAGAAGCTCGCCGGCATGGCGCTCATCAAGTGGTCGCGGCTGTCGGTGCAGCCGGTGACATCTGATGAATGGAAGCTGGTCGCCAAGATGGGCGGGGTATAGCGACCTGGTCGTCATTGCGAGGAGGCGCAGCCGACGAAGCAATCCAGTTCGTGCCGGTCCGCTCTGGATTGCTTCGCTTCGCTCGCAATGACGACAAACATGATGCTCACCACCAAAACTGCCATCGCCGATCCGGAAAAATTCATCCGCGCCAACACGCGGTTGCGGCCGGTACCGCTGGTGCCTGAGATCTCCATCTTCGTTGCCGACGAAGCGGTGCCGCTCTGGCAGAAGACCGAAGAAGAGCTCGACGAAGCCGGCCTGCCGCCGCCGTTCTGGGCATTTGCCTGGGCGGGCGGTCAGGCGCTGGCGCGCTACGTGCTCGATCACGCGGAGCTGGTTGCCGGCAAGCGCGTGCTTGATCTCGCGTCCGGCTCCGGCCTCGTCGGCATTGCTGCGATGAAAGCCGGCGCCCGCGAGGTGACATCAGCCGACATCGACCGCTTCGCAGGCGTCGCCGCTCAAATCAATGCAACAGAGAACGCGGTTGCGACTCAGCATCTGCGCTGACGATCTTCTGCGCAGCGAGAGCGGCGCACGATGGGACGTGGTCCTCGCGGGCGATATCTTTTATGAACGCGATACCGCCGAGCTCGCGCTTGCCTTCCTCGCACGCCACGCGCAAGGCGGCACGACGATCCTGATCGGCGACCCCGGCCGCAGCTACCTGCCCAAGGACAAGCTCACGCATCTTGCCGAGTACCGCGTGCCAGTCACGCGCGAGCTCGAGGACGCCGAGATCAAGCGCACGTCGGTCTGGACCATCGTCCCTGCATAACACTGCGCGGGTCTTTGTTCCTTCGTGGGCGAGTGGCATAGTCCCGGCAAAACCAGCCAGATGGGGAAACGGCCATGATGCTGTCGACGGGCAACTTCTTCGCCGTCCTGGGCGCTGCGATCGTGGCCTGGATATTCGGCGCGGCCTACTACATGCCGCTTGGCAAGGCCTGGCTCGCCGCACAGGGCCGCACCATGGCGGAGATGCAGGCAACAAACGCCGGAAAAAGCGCTGTCGAGAAAGCGTCGCCGTTCGTCCTGTCGTTTGTTGCCGAAATCATCATGGCCTGGACGATGTACGGCGTACTGTTTCACACCGGAAACTTCTCCCTGCGCGGCGGCGTTATTTCCGGGCTGATTATCTGGTTCGGCTTCGTCCTAACGACGGTCGCCGTCAACAATGCCTATCCAGGCCGCAAACTGATGCTCACCGTGATCAACTCCGCGCACTGGCTCGGCGTGCTCTTGATCATCGGCGCCATCGTTGGCGGCTTCGGCGGCTGATCGAAAGGCGGCTCGGCACCGAAAGTGCTAGGTGGACCTGCTTGTCGCGCGCCCCGACAACGGCGCATAATGGCTCTCAAGCCTTGCGCGAGATCAACACACGCGCCGCAGACCTGCGGTTGGGATTTAGAATTGCGTGGAGGGAGCCTTATGTCCGAGAAGATTTATGACGTCCCGTCAGACTGGACCAAGCGGGCCTATGTCGACGATACGAAATACCGCGCCTTGTATGAGCGTTCGGTCAAGGATCCCGACGGTTTTTGGGGCGAGCAGGGCCGCCGCCTGACCTGGACCAGGCCCTACACCAAGGTCGGTAACTGGAGCTTCGGACCGGGCAACGTTTCGATCAAGTGGTATGAAGATGGCATCCTGAACGTCGCCTACAACTGCATCGACCGCCATCTCGAGAAGCGCGCCGAGCCAGACCGCGATCATCTGGGAAGGCGATGACCCAAAGGACTCGCGCGTCATCACCTATCGCGAGTTGCACGACGAAGTCTGCAGGATGGCGAACATTCTGCGCTTAAGGAACGTCAAGAAGGGCGACCGCGTCACCATCTACCTGCCGATGATCCCGGAAGCGGCCTACGCGATGCTGGCCTGCGCGCGGATCGGCGCGGTTCACTCGGTGGTGTTCGCCGGCTTCTCGCCGGACTCGCTCGCCAACCGTATCGAGGATTGCGGATCGAAGGTGGTCATCACCGCCGACGAGGGCTTGCGCGGCGGCCGAAAAGTTCCGCTGAAGGCCAACGTCGATGCGGCGATCGGCAAGTCCGGCGGCGTCGACCACGTCATCGTGGTCAGGCGCACCGGCGGCGCGGTCGACATGCAGCCCTCGCGTGACGTCTACTATCACGAGGCCGCGGCGATGGTGGACAACGAGTGCCACTGCGAGCCGATGCATGCGGAGGATCCGCTGTTCATCCTCTACACCTCGGGCTCGACCGGCAAGCCGAAGGGCGTGCTGCACACCTCGGGCGGCTACCTCGTGTTCGCGTCGATGACGCATCACTACGTGTTCGACTATCACGACGGCGATATCTACTGGTGCACCGCCGACGTCGGCTGGGTCACCGGCCACAGTTACATCGTCTATGGGCCGCTGGCGAACGGCGCGACCACGCTGATGTTCGAGGGCGTGCCGAACTATCCGGACAATTCGCGGTTCTGGAACGTCGTCGACAAGCACAAGGTCAACATCTTCTACACCGCGCCGACCGCGATCCGCGCGCTGATGCAGTCCGGCGACGCGCCTGTGAAGAAGACCTCGCGCGCGTCCCTGCGGCTGCTCGGCTCGGTCGGCGAGCCGATCAATCCGGAAGCGTGGGAGTGGTACTACCGCGTAGTCGGCGACAATCGCTGCCCGATCGTCGATACGTGGTGGCAGACCGAAACCGGCGGCATTCTAATTACGCCGCTTCCGGGTGCGACAAAACTCAAGCCGGGCTCAGCGACGCGGCCGTTCTTCGGTGTCGTGCCCGAGATCGTCGACGCCGATGGCAAAACACTCGAGGGAGAAGCCAGCGGCAATCTCTGTATCGTGCGTTCATGGCCCGGACAGATGCGCACTGTGTTCGGCGACCACGAGCGTTTCGTGCAAACTTATTTCTCGACCTACAAGGGCAAGTATTTTACTGGCGACGGCTGCCGACGCGATGCGGATGGCTTCTACTGGATCACCGGCCGCGTTGACGACGTGATCAACGTCTCAGGCCACCGCATGGGCACCGCGGAAGTCGAAAGCGCGCTGGTTGCACACGCCAAGGTGTCGGAGGCCGCCGTCGTCGGCTATCCGCACGACATCAAGGGCCAGGGCATCTATGCCTATGTGACGCTGATGGCCGGCGAACAACCGACCGAAGCGCTGCGCAAGGAGCTGGTGGCCTGGGTGCGGCAGGAGATCGGACCGATCGCCTCGCCCGACCTGATCCAGTTCGCGCCGAGTCTGCCGAAGACGCGCTCGGGCAAGATCATGCGGCGCATCCTGCGCAAGATCGCCGAGGACGATTTCGGCGCGCTCGGCGATACCTCGACGCTGGCCGATCCGGCGGTGGTCGATGACCTCATCGGCAATCGTCAGAACAAGAAGGGCGTGTCGGGCTGAAGCGGGCCTCCCGTTACTAACTCGTTTACCCTAACGAGAGCATGTGCCGCGCGATTTCCTCGATTGCGCGATCAGAGACGCCATGGTGAACGTTTTGGTAAGCGGCATGCTTTCATTTCTCTGAACGCGAAGAGTGAACTCGCCATCGATCCACGCGATGGCGCCGCGTAGCGTTTGCGTTGGAGTAAGAGAATGTATGGTCGCGTTGCCGCCCTCGCCGTTGCCGCGGCAGGCCTGTTCGGCTCTGCCGGTATCGCCCAAGCCAACCCCGATATGGTCGCCTTCCCGCAAAACTACGCGCCGGGCACCATTGTGGTGCACACATCCGAGCGCAGACTTTACCTCGTGGCCGGCAACGGTTACGCCGTGCGCTATCCGGTCGGTGTCGGACGCGCCGGCAAGCAGTGGGCCGGCGTGTCGCAGATCGACGGCAAGTACATCAATCCGGCTTGGTCGCCGCCGGCCGAGGTGAAGCGCGACAAGCCGTCGTTGCCATCAGTGATTCCCGGCGGCTCGCCGCACAATCCGATGGGCGTCGCAGCGATGACGCTGGCCGGCACCGAATACGCCATCCACGGCACCAACATGCCGGGCTCGGTCGGCGGCTTCGTCTCCTATGGCTGCATCCGGATGTACAACCAGGATATTCTCGACCTTTTTCAGCGCGTGGCCGTCGGCACGCCGGTCGTCGTGACGGCGAGATAAACGCGTCATTGCGAGGCGCCTTTGCGCCGAAGCAATCCAGTTCTTTCTTGTCGCCCCTGGTTTGCTTCGCTTCGCTCGCAATGACGAAGATTAATTGCACCAACTCTCGCGGTGGCCGCCGTCATAGGGCCGGCCGTAACCCCCGGCCAACAGCGCGGCCGACACATTCGCTGTTCGACTCGTTGCGACGTTGGCGTCGATACGGCCGGGATATTTGTCGGGGCCGATGTTGGTGATCGTCACGCCGCCTTCATTGAGCAGCCTGTCGAGCGCGTCGGCCGCAGCTTCAGCGCGGCGAAACTCGTCGGCGCAGCGCGCGTGCAATTCGGGCGCATCGATGCCGCGCAGTCGCACGCGGGTGATCATTGTCGTGCCCGACGATAGCGCGACGCGCGCTTCAAAGGTGTCACCGTCGATGGTGCGCAACACCGTCACGGGTCGAGGGACGTCCGGATTGCGGGCATTGCGCCAGAAGGTATCGTTGCCGGATGGTCTGGCCGGCATGTGAATTGGCGGTAGATGCGGGATCCAGCTGCGCCAGTAGCGATTGCCCGCGATCGTGCCGATGGCGACGCCGATGATGAACACCCACGGCAAAACCGGCCCGATCCGCGCACGGCGACCGTTGCGTGTCAAAGGCGGCGTATCAATCCGCGGGTGAAACATGCCCATCAGACAATTTCGACGACGTCAAACCAATTTGCGCAAGCGGGCAATTGGCTTCAGGGTGCCACCTCAAAAATCCGAAGCGATGCCCTTGTTCTCCCAATCGCCGTAGCGGGTGGGCTCCGGTCCTTTCGGACCATGATGTTCGCGCGGCCGGTTCTTTGCGGCCTCGGCCGCGAGTCGATCCGCCTCAGCGCGGCGTGCCGCAGCTTCGGCCAGCGCGCGCTGCGCCGCCGGCGACAACGGCGGCCGCGGCGTTGCGTCGGCGCCCGGCGGTTTCGCCTGAGACGAGGATGGCTCGGTCTTGTCGCTCAAGGTTTGATCTCGCGATCGGACACTCGCTATGATTAGCACAGGGCGCTATTGCGGTGCTGTGCTAGCTGCGCCGTTCTGAAATGCAAAACACGGCACGTCAACGTGTTTTGAGCAGCGTCATCATGGCGTAACAGGATCGCGACTTTTAGATTTGGCCAAATCCGTTGTAGAATGGACGCATCCGGCAAATCGTGCAGCGTTGGGCCGGTTCTCCCACCTGTGTTGCATGAGCTGATGCCCGCTTCCCGGTTTGCCTTCCGCCCGGATATTCAGGGCCTCGCCACGCGCCGCATTGCCGCCGAGATGATCGACGGTGTGCTATCGCGCCGACGTCCGCTGGACGAACAGCTCGAGGTGCATCAAGGCTTCAAGACGTTGAGCGACCGCGACCGTGCGTTGACGCGGCGGCTCTGCGCGACCGTGCTGCGCCGGCTCGGCACGCTGCGCGCGCTGCTCAACCGCATGCTTGAACGCGGCGTGCCGCATGACTCGCAACGCACCGAGACCGCGCTGCTGATTGGCGCTGCGCAAATTCTCTGGATGGACGTGCCCGATCACGCCGCCGTCGACCTGTCGGTCCGCCTCGTGCAGAGCGACCGGCGCGGCGCAAAGTACGCCGGCCTCGTCAACGCCGTGCTGCGCCGCTGCACGCGCGAGGGGGCGCCGCTGCTTGCCGAGCTCGCCGCGCAGACGCCGGACATTCCGGCGTGGCTGATGAAACGCTGGGTCGCCAACTATGGCGAGAGCGTCGCCAGACAAATCGCCGCGGCGCTGGCGCACGAGCCCACGCTCGACATCACCGTGAAAGGCGACGCGACTGATTGGGCGGCGCGGCTGCATGGCGAGGTGTTGCCAACCGGCAGCGTGCGCACCTTGTTGCACGGGCCGGTCACGCTACTGCCCGGCTTCAACGAAGGCCAATGGTGGGTCCAGGACGCCGCCGCGGCCCTGCCCGCGCGGCTGTTCGGCGACGTCAAAGGCAAAAAAATCGCCGATCTCTGCGCGGCTCCAGGCGGCAAGACTGCGCAGCTCGCGCTCGCCGGTGCCGAGGTCACTGCAATCGACCGCTCGCCGGCGCGTGCTGCGCGCCTGCGCGACAATCTCGCGCGGCTTGGCCTCACCGCCGAGGTGGTGGTCGCCGACGCCAACACCTGGTCAGACGATAACAACGCGAGCTTCGACGGCGTGCTGGTCGACGCTCCCTGTACCGCGACGGGCACTATCCGCCGCCATCCCGACATCGCCTGGCTGAAATCCGAAGCCGATGTCGCAACGCTTGCCAGTGCACAGCGCAAACTGCTGCGCCGGGCCGTCGCCCTGCTCAAGCCGGCTGGAACACTGCTTTACTGCTCCTGTTCGCTCGAACCGGAGGAGGGCGAGCAGGCGATCGATGAGCTCCTGGCGAACGAACCCGGCCTGCGCCGGGCACCGCTGGCCGCGAGCGAAGTCGGCGGGCTCAAGGAGCTGATTTCGCCATCAGGCGATCTGCGGACCCTACCCTGCCACCTGCCATCAGCCGATCCGAGGCTCGCCGGATTGGACGGCTTCTATGCCGCACGGCTAGTAAAGCCCTGAGCTTTCAGCGATTCGCAGCCGATCGGCGATTTGGCCGGGCGGCGGGGCTCGGCTATTGTGCAGGACCTCCTCGCTAAGCGAATTGCTTGAGAGCCTCGCGGAGACCCTTAAATTCCAGATGGCAAGCCTGTCGGTCGCCAACACCAGACGCATCCTGACGCTGCTGGTCCTGCGCGCGAGCCGGGGCTTCGTGGCGCGTTTGAGCTGGAACTGGCTCACCTTGTGGAAGGCGTGGCCGGGCCGCACCGACCAGCTCACCATCGCGCCGCAGGAGCTGCGCACCGCGGATGCGACGCGGGCCGCCGAGATCTATGCCGGCCGGTTCGTGTTCGCCGGCAAGATCGTCACCGCCCACGGGCGTTCGATCTTCGCCATGGAGCCGCCATCGGAGGACTGGCAGGTCGCCCTGCTCGGCTTCGGCTGGCTCCGCCACCTGCGCGCCGCCGACTTCGGCGATCACCCGCGCCAACGCGCAGTCGCTGGTCGACGAGTGGCTATCGGCGCAAGCGCAGTCGGGCAAGATCGCATCGCGCCCGGACGTGATGGCCCGCCGCATCATCTCGTTCCTGTCGCAGGCACCGCTCGTGCTCGCCAATGCCGACGGCCGGTTCTATCGCCGCTTGATGCGCAGCCTCGCCCGCGAAATCCGCTACCTGCGCTACACGCGCTTGAGCGTTCCCGACGGCGTACCGCGCCTCCTGGTGCAGATCGCGCTGTGTTACGCCGCACTCTGCCTCGCCAACCAGTCGCGCCATGTCAAAGGCGCGACGAAGCACCTCTCCGACGAATTGCTGCGGCAGATCCTGCCCGATGGCGGCCACATCTCGCGCAATCCGCAGGCGCTGATCGACGTCATGCTCGACCTGTTGCCGCTGCGGCAGACATTTGCCGCACGCAACATCGCGCCGCCGCCGGCGCTGCTCAACGCGATCGACCGCATCATGCCGATGCTGCGGTTCTTCCGCCACGGTGACGGCAACTTCGCGCTGTTCAACGGCATGAGCACGACGCCGTCGGATTCGCTGGCAACGCTGCTCGCTTATGACGACGCGCGCGGCGTGCACTTGTCGAGCATGCCGCACACGGGTTTTCAGCGTCTCGACGGCGGCATCACGACAATCATCATGGATACCGGCAAGCCGCCGCCGGCCAATGTCAGCCAGGATGCCCACGCCGGTTGCCTGTCGTTCGAGCTATCGGTCGGGCCTTCGCGCATCATTACCAATTGCGGCATGCCGGCGACCGGACGCGACAACTGGCGCGCGTTTGCGCGGGAGACCGCAGCGCATACCGACCTCGTCTATCGCGAGACGTCGTCGTGCGAGTTCGTGGCGTTGACGGCGATGAAGCGCTTCTTGCAAGGCGCGCCAATCATCGCCGGCCCGACCCAGGTCGAGGTCTATCGCGAGACCACCGCCGACGGCATCATGATCACCGCCTCCCACAATGGCTATGCGAAGAATTTCGGGCTGATCCATCGCCGCTCGATCCTGATGTCGCAGGACGGCACGCGGATCGACGGCGAGGATGCGCTGGAGCCGACCTCGGGCGGCGACGTGCGCGGCGAGGACGATTTTGTGGTGCGCTTCCACTTGCACCCGAACATCAAGGCGAGCCGGCTCGCCGACGGACGCGCGGTGATGCTGGTGCTGCCGAACCGCGACGTCTGGACGTTCGAGGCCCTCGACGATCGCGTCGAGCTCGAGGACAGCGTGTTCCTCGCCGGCTCCGATGGCCCACGGCGCACGACCCAGGTCGTGATCAAGGAACGCGCGCGGCAGGCGCCGCGGGTGCGCTGGAGCATTGCGCGTTCGGCGACCTCGCCCGCCGCAACCTCGGCGCGGCGTAACGCGCGGCGTGAGCCGGAGCTGCCATTGTAACGAGCGAAAACGACTGCCCACCAGTTCCTGTGGCCAAACATCGTGGGCAAGGGCTAAGCGGTTTCACCGCCGCAAAAAAAGTGCTACCCGGCGCGCGAAACCTAAGCCCTGGATCCAGCCATGACCGACCATTTGCGCCGCGTCCGCCGCGCTCTGATTTCCGTTTCCGACAAGACCGGACTGATCGAGTTCGCGAAGGCGCTCGTCGGTCACGGCATCGAGCTGGTCTCGACCGGCGGCACGGCCAAGACGATCGCGGATGCCGGGCTGAAGGTGATCGACGTCTCCGAACTAACCGGCTTCCCGGAGATGATGGATGGCCGCGTCAAGACCCTGCATCCCAAGGTGCATGGCGGCCTGCTCGCGATCCGCGACAACGCCGAACATAGCAAGGCTGCGCAAGCGCACGGCATCGCGCCGATCGATCTGTTGGTCGTGAATCTCTATCCGTTCGAAGCGACGGTCGCGAAGGGCGCCGATTTCGATGATTGCATCGAGAACATCGACATCGGCGGGCCTGCGATGATCCGCGCCGCGGCGAAGAACCATCACGACGTCGCCGTGATTGTCGATGCCTCGGACTACGCCGCGCTGACCGACCAGCTCGCTGCCAACGATGGCGCAACCACGCTGCCGTTTCGCAAGCATCTTGCGGCCAAGGCCTATGGCCGCACCGCCGCCTACGATGCCGCGATTTCGGGCTGGTTCGCCGATCAGCTGAAGGACAACGCGCCAGGCTACCGCACCTTCGGCGGCAAGCTGAAGCAGTCCTTGCGCTACGGCGAAAACCCGCACCAGCTCGCGGCGTTCTACGCCGAGGAAAATCCGCGCTTCGGCGTGGCCACCGCGGAGCAGGTGCAGGGCCGCGAGCTGAGCTACATCAACCTGCTCGACGCCGATGCGGCATTTGAACTCGTCGCCGAGTTCGATCCGAAGAAATCGCCGGCGGTCGCGATCATCAAGCACGCCAATCCGTGTGGCGTCGCCACGGGCGCCTCATTTCAGGAGGCTTATCTTCGCGCGGTCGCCTGCGATCCGGTGAGCCGGTTCGGCGGCATCATCGCGCTGAACGGCACGCTTGATGCGGCGACCGCGGAGGAGATCGTCAAGATCGTCACCGACGTGATCGTGGTGCCGGCTGCCACGGACGAAGCGCGCGACATCATTACCAAGCGCCGACTGGCCCGGCTGCTGGTGACCGGCGGTTTGCCAGACCCCTATGCGCGGCCGTGGACGGTGCGCTCGGTCGCGGGAGGCTTGCTGGTGCAGACGCGCGACGATGCCAATGCCGACAAGCTCGAGCTCAAGGTGGTCACCAGGAAGCAGCCGACCGCGAAGGAACTCGCCGATCTCCGATTCGCGTTCCGCGTCTGCAAGCATGTGAAGTCGAACACCATCGTCTATGCCAAAGACGGCGCCACGGTCGGCATCGGCGCGGGCCAGATGAGCCGGGTCGATTCGGCGCGGATTGCGGCCTGGAAGGCGAAGGAAGCGGCCGAAGCCGCCGGCCTGAAGGAGCCGATGACCAAGGGCTCGGTGGCGGCGTCCGATGCGTTCTTCCCGTTCGCCGACGGCCTCTTGGCGACCATCGAAGCCGGCGCCACCGCGGTGATCCAGCCCGGCGGCTCGATGCGCGATGACGAGGTCATCAAGGCCGCCGACGACGCCGGAATCGCCATGGTGTTCTCCGGCGTACGGCAATTCAGGCATTAAATTTTCTATTAGTCCCCAACCCTTCGCGTGGACGGCTTTCTGATTATATGATCGCCTGTTCGTTATCGTGACGTCGGGGTGATCATGCCGGGCTGGTTGTTGCGCGCGTCTCGCGTTGTTGTCGCGCTCGCGTTTGTTTGTCTCACGCCAACGCTGTCGCCTGCTCAGGATGCGCGTGGCAATTTCGTTGCCGTGCCGCTCGCGCAGGTCCGTCCGGTCATCGCGACCGGCGGCATGGTGGTGGCGCAGGAGAGCCGCGCGGCAAAAATCGGCGCCGACGTTCTCGCGCATGGCGGCAACGCGGTCGATGCTGCCGTCGCCACCGGCTTTGCGATGGCCGTCACCTATCCTCGTGCCGGCAATTTGGGCGGCGGTGGCTTCATGGTGGTTCATCTCGCCGATGGCCGTAACATCGCGATCGACTATCGCGAGACCGCGCCGGCCGCGACCACCCGCGATGTGTTTCCTCGGCAACGACGGCAAGCCCGACCCGCGCAAGTCACGGTTCACCGGGCTCGGCATCGGCGTGCCTGGCACAGTGGCAGGTCTGTCGCTCGCGCTGGAAAAATACGGCTCGGGAAAGTTCACGTTAGGCGACCTGCTGACGCCGGCGATCAAGCTCGCGCGTGACGGCATGCCGGTCGAGGACGATGTCGCCGACACGTTTGATATCGCGCAACGGCTGATGGGGCGGTGGCCGTCGTCGCACAAAATCTTCTTTCATCCGGATGGCACGCCCCTGCACGCAGGCGAGATGATGGTGCAGGGCGATCTCGCTGCGACGTTGCAGGCGATCGCTCAGCGCGGTCCGAGAGCCTTCTACGAAGGAGACGTCGCGGAAAAAATCGCCGCTGCGGTCAAAGGCGCCGGTGGGCTGATGACTGCTGACGACCTAAAAGCCTATCAGCCCGTCATTCGCGAACCGGTGACCGGCACTTATCGCGGCTACGACATCGTCTCGATGCCGCTGCCCTCCTCCGGCGGCACGGTGCTGATCGAGATGCTCAACATCCTCGAGCACTTTGATCTGAAAGGAATGGGCGCCGACAGTATCGACACCTCACATATCCTGGTCGAGGCGATGAAGCGCGGCTATGCCGACCGCGCCCGCTATCTCGGCGATCCCGCAACCGTCGAGGTACCGCTTGAGCGGCTGCTGTCGAAATCCTACGGCGACCTGCTTTCGAAGACGATCGACTTCAAGCATGCGACGCCAGCGGCCGACGTGGCGGCGCTCGCGGCATTGCCGCGCGAGGGCCAGAACACCACGCATTTCTCGGTGATCGACAAGCAGGGCAACGCGGTCAGTGATACCTACAGCCTGAACTTCCCCTACGGTATCGGCCTCGTTGCCGAGGGCACTGGCGTGCTGCTCAACAACACGCTTGATGATTTCACCGCCGCGGTCGGTGCTTCCAACTTCTACGGCCTCGTCGGCTTCGAGGCGAACCTGCCGGGGCCGAACAAGCGGCCGCTGTCATCGATGACACCGACGATCGTGCTGAAGGACGGCAAGCCGTGGCTTGTCACAGGGTCGCCAGGCGGCAGCTACATCATCACGGCGACAATGCAGGTGATCCTCAACGTCGTCGATCACGGCATGAACATCGCTGCGGCTGTCGCAAAGCCGCGGCTGCATCACCAATGGCTGCCGGACGAGGTGCGGGTCGAGCATGGCTTTCCTCCCGATGTGGCCGAGGGCTTACGCGCACGAGGAGACGCAGTGCGTGAACCGCTTGGCCAAACCTCAGCGAATTCGATTCTGGTGACCGACGAGGGCTTCGCCGGCGCGGCTGACCCGCGCACGCGCGGCGCGCTGGCGGTGGGATTTTAGAGCTTCTTGTCGTGCCCGCGAACGCGGGGACCCATACTCCGCAGCGGAAAGTCGGACGACCAGCAAAAGCGACGCGATGCGCGGGAAGTCAGCGTTAACAATCGATGCAGGGGTTATGGGTCCGCGCGTTCGCGGGGACGACCGCTGTGTTAGTTTCCTCCGCCCGCCAAGACGTACGGTCCGCCACGCTCGAGCGCCTTCTTGTAAGCGGGACGCGCGTGGATGCGATCGAGAAACGCCATCGCCTTCGGATGACCGACATCAAGGCCGGCGCGGGTCGCAGCTGCTTCCAGCGGAAAACTCATCTGAATGTCGGCCGCGGTAAATTCCTTGCCGGCAAACCATTCGCTCTTGCCGAGTTCGCCTTCCCAGAACGCCATGTGCTGCTGCAGCGCCGGATCGACGACGGTCTTGATGACTTGGGCCGCGACGCCCTTGACGACCGGCCGCATGATCGCCGGCGAGCGTTGCGGCAGCAGCGTGAACAACAGCTTTTGCAGCAGCGGCGGCATCGCCGAGCCCTCGGCATAGTGCAGCCAATAGGTATAGCGCAGCCGTTCTGGCGTGCCGGCCGGCGGAATCAATCGCCCGCTCCCATAGGTGCCGACGATATATTCGATAATCGCGCCGGATTCGGCGACCGTGTTGCCGTTGTCGGTGACGACAGGCGATTTGCCGAGCGGATGGATTGCGCGCAGCTCGGCCGGCGCGCGCAAGATCAGCACCGCGCTGATAATATTTGATCTCGTAGGGCACGCCGAGCTCTTCGAGCAGCCACAGCACACGCTGCGAACGCGAATTGTTCAGGTGATGCACGGTAAGCATTGTTTTCACCCCTACCGAAATATCGCCGCCTAGACCGCCAATCCTGTCAGCTTCAAACTCAGCGTCCGCAATTTCTTCCTCGCTGCCGCGTCGTAGGCCTGCGCGTTGGCACGCTGCTCGTGCATACCGTTGAAGAACAGGCCGCTGCGGCCTTCCATGTCGTCGCCCATGGCGAGATGCAGGATCGCGGCGCCACCTTCCTCGACCGTCGAGATCGGCGTGTTGCCGCCAGCGCGCACCATCGTGGTGTTCATGTAGGTCGCCGGGTGCAGCGAGTTCACGGTGACGCCGCTGCCCTTCAGCTCCTCGGCGAGATCGATCGTGAACATGATCTGCGACAGCTTGCTCTGCGAATAGGCGCGCACGCCGTTGTATTCGCGCTCCAGCATCACGTTGTCGAAATCGAGCGGCGCCTGGCCGAGCGACGCGACATTGACGATGCGCGCCGGCGCCGCCGCTTTGATGATCGGCAAGAGCCGATAAGCCAGCACGAAGCCGGCGAGATAGTTCACCGCAAAGCGCAGCTCATGGCCATCGGCGCTGATGCGGCGCTCCGGCCCATAGTTGCGCGAGCCGATACCGGCATTGCTGATGAAGATGTCGAGTTTCTTGTGATCGGCGCTCACGGCGTCGGCGAGCTTGCGCACTTCGGCGAGCGAGGAGAGATCCGCCTGGTAAAATCTCGCAGCGCCCTTTCCGCCGCGCTTGATCTCGTCGACCACGGCTTGCGCCCGCGCCGCATCGCGGCCGTGGATCAATAAGTTCGCGCCCCGCTGACGCCAGCTGCAGCGCGACGTAACGGCCGACGCCGTCGGTCGAGCCTGTGATGAAAACCGTTTTGCCAGCGACGTTCATTGTCAGCGCTCCTGCGGACGATCGATGTGATGCGAGATTTAGGGCGAACCAGCGAAGAGACGAAGACAGGCGCGGCTTGGGAGTGGTTAGTCCACAGAACGGTCTAGTCCGGCTTCGCCCTGTCGGCCGCGACAGCCTTCGCCACGATATGGCTTGCCGAGCCGAAGCTTGGCTGAGAACCTAGCGTCCGCCTTCGCTAAAGCTACGGCGGACAACCTTCGCACGAAGGCTGGCGTGCCAACCGAAGCTCCGAAGGAGCGAAGGCTGGAGCGGGCGAAGGGATTCGAACCCTCGACCCCGACCTTGGCAAGGTCGTGCTCTACCCCTGAGCTACACCCGCATCCGAGCGACGGCCGCGCGAGGCGGCCGCCATGCGCTTGCTATGCCAAAAGCCCCTCAGCATTGCAACAGCGGAAAACGTCACACAATCTTGCGTCGATTCTCCTGTTTTGCCTGCATTTGTCCGCCATTCGTCGCTTCGACCCATGTCAACCGGTCTCCCCGATCCGCCATGCCAGCCACCCCAGCCGATCTCTTCGCATTCCTTGACTGCCTCAGGATCGCCCACGCGACCGTGAGCCATCCGGCGCTGTTCACGGTTGCCGACTCGCAAAGCCTGCGCGGAACCATTCCCGGCGGGCACACCAAGAACCTGTTCCTCAAGGACAAGGCCGATGCAATGTTCCTGGTCGTAGCCGACGAGGACGCGATGATCGATCTGAAGAACCTGCACCACAAGATCGGCAGCAAGCGGCTGTCGTTCGGCTCAGCCGCCCTACTCGAAGAGGCGCTTGGTGTTCCGCCGGGGTCGGTGACCCCGTTCGCAGCAATGAACGACACCGCGGGCCGGGTGAGCGTGATCCTCGACCAGGCAATGATGGCCCACGAAACCTTGAATTTTCACCCGCTGACCAACACCATGACGACGTCGATCGGCCGGGACGATTTGCCGATCTTTTTGAGCGCAACAGGCCATCCGCCATGGGTTCTGGCGGTCTCAGCCGGGCCCGGCGTCGGCCCTCGACCGATTGAAATTTGACGGAAAACAGCCATTTATGGCGCTGGCCGTGTTATCAGGGCCAAGAGTAGCCGGCGCATGATCCCGAAAAGCTTGCCCTCGACCCCGATCGGGGGTGGGTACCGGTTTTCGGATCAGATCATGCTCAATAATGACCGAGGCGAGGAGCGACGTGACAATCGTTGAGAACATTGGCGCTGCGGCGCCGCCGGCCGATCTCATCAAGGAGACGACGACCCAGACCTTCGTCAAGGACGTGATCGAGGAGTCCAAGCGCCAGCCGGTGCTGATCGACTTCTGGGCGCCGTGGTGCGGCCCGTGCAAGCAGCTGACCCCGATCCTCGAGAAGGCGGTCCACGCCGCCAAGGGCAAGGTCAAGCTCGTCAAGATGAACATCGACGAGCATCCGCAGATCCCCGGACAAATGGGCATCCAGTCGATTCCGGCCGTCATCGCCTTCGTCAACGGCCGCCCCGCCGACGGTTTTATGGGCGCAGATTCCCGAGAGCCAGGTCGACGGGCTTCATCGACAAGCTCACCAAGGGCATGACCGGCAGCCCGGACATCGCCGAGATCCTGAAAGAGGCCGATGCGGCAATCGCCGAGGGCGACCTCGCGACCGCGGCCGCGATCTATGGCGAAGTGCTGCGCGCCGACCAGACCAATGTCACGGCCATCGCCGGCCTTGCGCGCTGCCATGTCGAGGCCGGCAGTCTCGACAATGGCGAAGCAAACGCTCGCGCTGGTGCCGGAAGCCAAGCGCAACGAAGCCGCCGTGAAAGCCGTGCAGGCGGCGATCGATCTGGCCGAGCAGGCCGAGAAGATCGGTCCGGCCGCCGAGCTTGAGGCGAAGGTCGCGGCAAATCCGCTCGATCATCAGGCGCGGTTCGATCTTGCGCTTGCGCTCAATGCCGCCGGCGACCGCCTCAATGCGGCCAATCATTTGCTGGACATCGTCAAGCGCGATCGCAAATGGAACGACGATGGCGCCCGCAAGCAGCTCGTACAGTTTTTCGAGGCATGGGGCGGAACCGACGAAGCCACGATGGAGGGCCGCAAGCGGCTGTCATCGATCCTGTTCTCGTGACGCGTTGATGCGCGCTGCCATCTACGGCTGTGCGGCGCGTCGTCATAATGTCCGAGTGCTTCTGGGCGGCGTGAAGCGGGGACGCGAATGCCGATGAACGCGACGTATCGCGGCCCGGGCGACCTGCCCGACGTGATCCCGGTGTTTCCCTTGCCGGGCGCGCTGCTGTTGCCGCGCGGTCAGATGCCGCTCAACATCTTCGAGCCGCGCTATCTCGCCATGGTCGACGACGCCTTGCGCTCCGGCCTTCGCCTGATCGGCATGATCCAGCCCGACATCAGCCACACCGAGCGTCGCGACCGGCCGACGCTGTTTCATGTCGGTTGCGTCGGCCGCATCACCCAGTTCGCCGAGTCCGGCGACGGCCGCTACCTGCTGGAGCTGACCGGCGTCTCGCGCTTCAAGGTGGTCGAAGAGCTTTCCGTGACGACGCCATACCGCCAGTGCCGCGTCGACTATGTCACCTTCATCGACGACTTCACTGCTCGCAAAGGCGAGGACGAGGTCGATCGCCGCGCGCTGCTTGCCGTGCTCGCCGATTTTCTCAAGGCTAACAATTTGCGGGTCGACTGGGAGGGCATCGACAAGGCGCCGAGCGAGGCACTGGTCAATGCGCTGGCGATGATGTCGCCCTATGGCTCGCCGGAAAAGCAGGCGCTGCTGGAGGCGCCTGATCTCAAGACTCGCGCCGAAATCCTGGTGGCAGTAACGCAAATCGAGCTCGCCAAGAAGAAGACCACTGGCGAGCCGTCGCTGCAGTAGGCATTGCACCGCGAAAATCTGTGATAGCTATCGAGAAACGAAACCACTGCGGACGCCATGAGTTTGCCTGATCGCCCCGAAACCACCGTCGACCCAAAGCTGCTGGAGATTCTCGTTTGCCCGCTGACAAAAGGGCTGCTGGAATACGATGCCGCGCGGCAGGAACTGATCTCGCGCAAGGCACGGCTCGCCTATCCGATCCGCGATGGCATTCCGATCATGTTGCCGGAAGAAGCGCGCAAGATCGATTGAGGTTGTCATTGCGAGCCAACGGGTCCGTCAACGGGCCGGCCCGGTGATAAATTCAGCGAAGCAATTCCAGAAATAAAAACAACGGACTGGATTGCTTCGTCGGTTGACGCCTCCTCGCAATGACGAGTGAGGCTACAGCGTCTCGCCGCGCAACAGCCGCGGCACTTCGCCGGTCAGCCCTGCAGCTTGTTTGATCAGCACATCTTTCAACGGCGGCAGCCGATCGACCAGGCCGAGGCCGAGATCGCGCACCGCTTTCAGCACCGTCGAGCGGTTCGAGAACAGCATGTTGAGGCCGTTGGTTGCGACGCCCATTGCCACGGTATCGAAACGCCGCCAGCGCTGATATTTTTCAAGCACATCGGCCGCGCCGGGATCGAGCCCGAGCCGCTCGGCGTCGACGATGACCTCGGCCAGCGCCGCGACATCCTTCAGGCCGAGATTCAAGCCCTGACCGGCGATCGGATGAATCACGTGGGCGGCATCGCCGACCAGCGCCAGCCGTTCGCCAATGAAGGAGCGCGCGACGTAATAGCCGAGCGGAAACGCGCGCGCCTCACCCTGCGCCTCGACGTTGCCGAGGTGCAGGCCAAAGCGCTTCTCGAGCTCGAGCTGAAATTCATTCTTCGGCAACGCGACGATGCGCGCAGCTTCGCTGCGCCGCTCGGTCCACACCAGCGATGACCGTTTGCCGGTCAACGGCAGGATCGCGAACGGGCCCGCGGGCAGGAAATGCTCCTCGGCGCGGCCGCTGTGGTCGCGCTCGTGTGCGACGGTGACGACGATACCGGACTGGTCGTAGTCCCAGCCGTAGAACGGAATGCCGGCACGCTCCCGCAGAGCGGACTTCGCGCCATCGGCGGCGACGAGGAGATCGGCAGCGATCGTGGTGCCATCGCTGAACTCAACGGAAATACCTTCGTCGCCGTTAGTGAAGCCGCGGACCGCGCAGGGCTTGAGCTCGATGCCGCCTTCGCTGGCGCGGTCAACCAACGCATCGATCAGGTGCCGGTTCTCGACCATGTGCGCAAACGGCTGCGCCGGCGCACCGTCTGCACTCGGCTGAGTGCCGGGCGCGACGCTGCCGGCAAACGTCAAAAATGTCGGACGCACGACATCGTCAAGCCGGCTGTCGGTGACGATCATGTCGAGGATCGGCTGCGCGTTCGGCGCGACGGAAGTCCAGACCCCAAGCACTTCGAACAGGTTCTTGCCGGCAGCGATGATGGCGGAAGCCCGCGGATCCCGGCTCGGCTTGTTGGCAAGTGCCGGGTCGGCCACCACGAAGCGGTTCGCAGCACCAAGGCCCTGGCGCAGCGCCAGCGCCAGCGTCAATCCGACAAATCCGCCGCCGCCGACAACGATCGTTCGTTCCGCCGCCATTTGCTTACTCGCGTACTGTGACCCTTTGTTTTGAACTTATGTCATCCGGCCGACCCTTGCCACCGCCCTTGGCTTGCGCGATATCGGCCGGAAGGCGGATTTCTCGTTATGACCAAAGCACCTATCGACCTGCTCTCGTTGCTCGATCTTGAAGTGATTGAGCTCAACCTCTTCCGGGGCGTGAGCCCGCCTTCGCGCTGGCCGCGCGTGTTTGGCGGCCAGGTGATCGGCCAAGCCATGGTGGCAGCTTGTCGCACCGTCGAAGGACGGCTGCCGCATTCGCTGCACGCCTATTTCATTCTGCCGGGCGATCCGAGCGTGCCGATCATCTACGAGGTCACGCGGCTGCGTGACGGGCGCAGTTTCACGACGCGCGAGGTCACCGCGATCCAGCACGGCAACGCGATCTTCTCGATGATCGTGTCATTCACTAAGGACGAGCCGGGTGCGTTCGATCACCAGGATGCGATGCCCAACGTGCCGCCGCCGGAAGAATTCTCGCCGGAGAAGATGCGCGCCAATCCGCTGATCGCATCGGCGCCACCATACGTCCGCCGTTTCTTCGAGACCGATGAAAGCAACCGGCGCCGTCCGGTCGAGATGCGCCCCGTCGAGTTCGAGCGCTATCTCGGCAAGAAAGTTCCGGACGGGCGCATCAACATGTGGATGCGCACCAATGCCGAACTGCCTGACGATCCTGCGATCCATCTCTGCGCGCTGGCCTATGCCTCCGACATGGCATTGCTCGATACGGTGGTCGCGCGTCACGGCCAGACGTTCTTCCAGGACAACATCATGGCGGCGAGCCTCGACCACGCAATGTGGTTTCACCGCCCATTCCGTGCCGACGAATGGCTGCTGTATTCGCAGGAGAGCCCGAACGCGAATTCGAGCCGGGGACTTGCCCGCGGACTGGTTTTCAGGCCCGATGGGACACTGGTCGCAACCGTCGCGCAGGAGGGCTTGGTCCGGCTGCGGAGCAAGCCAAAATCGGAGCCGGAAGGCTCGCAGCCACTCGGGATGCCCTGATTTTTGCGGACAGTTCCGAAGAATCGCGTCGTTGTCGCTTAACTATTGTGCAACATGCCGATAATGTCGGCAGCAACCGATGTCACCGGGCCGGTCCTGGTGCGGGGAAAGCAAAATGAAGCTGATTGTCGCCATCATCAAACCTTTCAAGCTCGACGAGGTGCGCAAAGCCCTCACGGGCATCGGCGTTCACGGCATGACCGTGACTGAAGTGAAGGGTTACGGCCGGCAAAAGGGCCACACCGAGATCTATCGCGGCGCGGAATACGTCGTGAATTTCCTGCCGAAACTGCGGGTCGAAGTGGCGGTCGAACTCCGCGCTGGCCGACAAGGCGGTCGAGGCGATCACGGCAAGCGCGCGGACCGGCCAGATCGGCGATGGCAAGGTGTTCGTTTCGCCGATCACCAACGCCGTGCGAATTCGAACTGGGGAGACCGACAGCGACGCTCTCTAGCGCTCGGATTTGCATTCGGCCTGCCCGTTTTCGCAAGTCCGAGCGTGCGTATCTGACCGCAGAACCTGATCACGGACAGTGACGTCCGGCTGGTTTTCGAAGGGCGCCGCTCCAGCTGGAAATGGGGAGTTGAAATGACGGCGCTTCGAGCGCGCACGGGAATTTGTGCCGCTGCATTTTCTGTTCTTCCGGTAACAACGAGCTTCGCTCAATCAGGCAAAATCGATCCTGCTGATACCGCCTGGATGATCGTCGCCACCGGGCTCGTGCTGATGATGAGCATCCCGGGGTTGGCGCTGTTCTACGCCGGCATGGTGCGCAAGAAGAACGTGCTTGGCACGATGGCGCAGAGCCTTGCTTCAGTCGCGATCGTCTCGGTGCTTTGGGTGGCGTTCGGCTATTCGCTCGCCTTCGTAGGCGACGGCCGCTGGCTCGGCTCGCTCGATCGCGTGATGCTGGTCGGCATGATGCCCAACTCGGTGAACGCTGGCGCGAAGACAATCCCCGAAGCGCTGTTCATGCTGTACCAGATGACGTTTGCCATCATCACCGTGGCGCTGGTCGCAGGCGCGGTCGCTGATCGCATGCGCTTCTCGGCTTATCTGTTGTTCTCGATCGGCTGGTTCGTCATCGTCTACGTGCCGCTCGCGCACTGGGTGTGGGGCGGCGGATTTCTGGGCGCAGCCGGCGTGCTCGATTTCGCTGGCGGCACCGTCGTGCATTTGAGCGCTGGTGTTGCGGAACTCGTTGCCGCCATCGTGATGGGCAAGCGCCGCGGCTATGGCGAGGAAAACCTTGCGCCATTCGACCTATCGCTCGCGGTGATCGGCACCGGTTTGTTGTGGGTCGGCTGGTTCGGCTTCAACGGCGGGTCGGCGCTGAGTGCAGGCTCGCGCGCTGTCACGGCGATTACAGCGACGCATCTGGCGGCGTGCACAGGGGCACTGACCTGGACCGCGCTGGAATGGTCCGGCCGCGGCAAGCCCTCCGTGCTCGGCATGATTTCCGGTGCGGTGGCCGGCCTCGGAACCATCACGCCGGCATCGGGATTTGTCGCGCCATGGGCCGGACTGGTCATCGGCGTATTGGCGGGCGCAGTTTGCTTCTGGGCCTGTACGCGGCTGAAGCAACGCTTCAATTATGACGATTCGCTCGACGTGTTCGGCGTCCATGGTGTCGGAGGCCTGGTCGGAACCCTGCTGACCGGTGTCTTTGCAACCGCGGCGATCGGCGGCACCGCCGGGCTGATCGAGGGCAATCCGAAGCAGATTGTGCTGCAGCTTTATGGGGTTGCCGCGACGCTGGTGTGGTCAGGCGGTGCAACGTTCGTCCTCCTTAAGGCGGTCGCCTTCATCGTGCCCTTGCGGCTGTCGACCCAGCAGGAGCTCGAGGGCATCGACATCACCCAACACGGCGAAGCGCTGCAATAAATCCGTCCTATGATACCGCAGCCTGCCGCGATGCTAGGCACCATTGTGTCGCAAACCGATGCCTGATCTCGTTTTAGGCAGGCGTGGCTATTTTTTGGGCGTGACGGATTGGCGCAGTTCTCACCTGACCGCCCGATCCCGCGGAAGTTACTGATTCGTAAATCTTTCCGGCCGCCAGCGCCAACTGGCATGCCATTTGATTCTATCCCTCTCGGCTGCGTGGGCGAGTGTGTCTTCCCGCAGTGAAACCAGTCGAGACCGCCCGCTCCAGCGCAGGATCGGGCCCAAGCGGGGATGAACCCATGAAAATTGTTATGGCGATAATCAAGCCATTCAAGTTGGAAGAGGTCCGCGATGCCCTGACCGCCATTGGCGTTCACGGCCTCACGGTGACGGAAGTGAAAGGCTACGGCCGACAGAAGGGCCACACCGAAATCTATCGTGGCGCCGAGTACGCCGTCAGCTTCCTGCCGAAAATCAAGATCGAGGTCGCAGTCGCGTCCGACCAGGTCGACAAGACCATCGAAGCCATCACCAACGCCGCGAAGACCGGCCAAATCGGTGACGGCAAGATCTTCGTAATCGGGCTCGACCACGCCGTGCGGATTCGCACCGGCGAGGCAGACGCTGCCGCGCTCTGATCCTCGGCCTTCCTCTTAATTTATCAGGAGTTAATCAAGATGACGTTGAAACGTCCCTATCGGGCTGGCGTGATTGCTGTTGCGCTCAGTCTATTTCTCGCGCTCGTTCTGAGCGTCGGCGCAAGTAGCGTCTCGTTCGCTCAGCAGGCGGCCGCGCCAGCTGCCGCGAGCGACAAGCCGGCCGATGCAGCGCCCGCGGCCGCTCCCGCAGTTCCCGCTTGCGCCGCCAGCACCGATCCGAAGCAGGCGGTGACCGAGAAGTGCTCGCCCAATTCCGGTGACAGCGCGTGGATGCTGACCTCGGTCGCGCTCGTCCTGATGATGACGATCCCGGGCCTTGGCCTGTTCTACGGCGGCATGGTGCGCAAGAAGAACGTCGGCGACACCGTGATGACGAGCTTCGCCGTCACGTGTCTGGTGACTGTGGTCTACGCCCTCCTCACCTACACGCTCGCGTTCACACCCGGTACTCCCTACATCGGCGGCACTTCGCGACTATTCCTGCAAGGCATCGTCAGCGACATCGCCAACAACGTCGGCAATCCGAATGGTCTCGCGGTGACCATCCCGGAAACCGTCTACATGTGCTTCCAGATGACGTTCGCGATCATCACGCCGGCGCTGATTGCCGGTGCGTTCGCCGAGCGCATGAAGTTCTCCGCAATGCTCTGGTACATGGGTTTGTGGTCGATCTTCGTCTACGCGCCGGTCGCACACATGGTGTGGTCGTCCGACGGTTTGCTGAACTCCGGTAACGACGCTGCGCTTGCCAAGGTGCTCGACTTCGCCGGCGGCACGGTCGTGCACATCAACGCCGGCGTCTCGGGCCTCGTTTGCGCCCTGATGCTCGGCAAACGCAAGGACTCCGGCCCCGCCCACAACATGGTACTGACCTTCATCGGCGCCTCGCTGCTGTGGGTTGGCTGGTTCGGCTTTAACGCCGGTTCGGCGGTCACCGCCGGCCTGCAGGCCGGCATGGCGATGACCGTGACCCAGATCGCGACCGCGGTTGCGGCGCTGACCTGGATGTTCGTGGAGTGGGCGCTGCGCGGCAAGCCGACCGTGGTCGGTATCGCCTCCGGTGCGGTGGCGGGCCTCGTCGCCATTACGCCAGCGTCCGGTTACGTCGGCCCGATGGGCTCGGTTGTGATCGGCGTTGCCGCGGGCGTGCTCTGCTACTGGGGCGCCACCGGCCTCAAGCACATGTTCGGCTATGACGACGCGCTCGACTGCTTCGGCGTCCATGGCGTGGGCGGCATCGTCGGCGCACTGCTGACCGGCGTGTTCGCGGTCGAGCAGTACGGCGGCACCGGCGGTTTGATCGAAGGCCATCCCGGCCAGGTCATCAACCAGTGCATCGGTATCGGCATCGTCATCGTCTATGACGCGGTCGTCACCGCCATCATCCTCAGCATCATCAAGGCCACGATCGGGCTGCGGGTCACCGAGGATATCGAGCGCGAAGGTCTGGACATCGCCCTGCACGGCGAGGCGGTCCAGTAATTGCATAGTCACAAGCGTTAAGCGGTTGGGGCACAAACCCGGCAATGCCCCGTCCGTTCGAAGGGCTCCAGCGCAAGCTGGGGCCCTTCACTTTTTGCGAGCGGCCGCGCATGTCCCGGAAAAGTGGGGGCCGGTTTTCCGATCAGGACAGGCGTCAATTCAAAGGCTTTTGCCGCTCGCCTGACCGATGGTTAATCGGGTCTTAACCTCGCCCTCTCTATGGTAAAAGCCGCTCCATTCCCGCGAGGCCGCGGGTCATGGAACCATTGGCGTTTTGCAATGTCCGGTAACCCTCTTTCGAGTGCGACTGCCCCGGAGCGCGCGCGATCCCCGTTCGCGCGGCTGGCCGAGCTTTTGGCGGGGCACGACCCCGGCAAGCCCTTGATCTCGCTGTCGCTTGGCGAGCCGCAGCACCCCGTCCCCGATTTCGTCGGCCCGGTGCTGGCGAAATACACCGCTGAATTTGGCCGCTACCCGATCGCCAAGGGCATTGATGCTTTCCGCAAGGCTGCGGCGACCTGGATGTCGCGCCGCTTCAAGCTGCCGCGCCCGCTCGATCCGGAGAGCGAAGTCCTCGTCCTCAACGGCAGCCGGGAGGGACTGTTCTTTGCCGCGATCTCGGCAGAGCGCTACGTCGCGCCCCGCAAGGGCAAGCCGGCAATCCTGATGCCGAATCCGTTCTATCCGGTCTATGGCGCCGGCGCCGAGACGGCCGGCTGCGAGACCGTGGTGTTGCCGGCGACGCAGGATCACGGCTTTCTCCCGGACCTCGATACAATCTCCGAAAGCCTGCTGGCACGCACCGTCGCGTTCTACATCGCCTCGCCGGCCAATCCGCAGGGCACGATCGCAACGCCTGACTACTTCGCGCGGCTGAAGACGCTGGCCGACCGTCACGGCTTCCTGATCTTCAGCGATGAATGCTATTCGGAGGTTTACACCGGCAAGACCGCGCCCGGCAGCGTGCTCGAGGCGGGTGGACCCGATTACAGGAACGTCCTCGCGTTCAACTCGCTGTCGAAACGCTCGAACCTGCCCGGCATGCGCGTCGGCTTTGTTGCGGGCGACAAGGGATTCCTCACCGCGTTCCATGAGCTGCGCAATGTCGCAGCTCCCCAGGTGCCGGTGCCGCTGCAGCAGGTCGCGGTCGCCTGTTACAACGACGAGGCGCATGTCGAGGAGAACCGGCGCCTGTACAAAATCAAGTTCGATCTCGCCGACCAGATTCTCGGAGGCCGCTTCGGCTATACGCGGCCGGCCGGCGGGTTCTGTGTTTGGCTCGATGTCTCGAGCCTCGGTGGCGACGAAGAGATTGCACTGAAGCTCTACAAGCAAGCGGGCGTGCGTGTGGTGCCGGGCTCATACCTCGCGCGCCAGCAGCCGGACGGGTCCAATCCCGGCAAGGGCTACATCCGTCTTGCGCTGGTGCAGGACAGTGAGACCACGGCAGAAGCATTGCATCGTATCGTCGAGGTGCTGGGCTAACGCATGAGCGTGATCGAACGCGTGTTGCCATTCTCAGATCGGCTGCCGGACGCGATCCGGGAGATGCTGGTGCGCCGCCTGCGCGAGCTCGCCGGCCTCGTCATGATCGCGCTGGCGAGCGCAGGAGCGGCCGCATTCATCACCTGGTCTGTCCAGGATCCGAGCCTCAGCCACGCCACCTCAAAGCCTATCCACAACATCCTCGGTTATCCCGGCGCGATCGGCGCCGATCTGTTGATGCAGATCCTCGGCCTCGGCTCGATCATGCTGATCCTGCCTATCGCGATCTGGGGCTGGCGGCTCTTGACCCATCGTCACTTCGACCGCGAGGCGCTCCGCGTCGCGGCCTGGTTGCTGGCAACGCTGTTGGCCGCCGGTTTTGCGAGCTGCTTTGCGCGCACCGGATCCTGGCCGTTGCCGACCGGACTCGGCGGTGTCGCCGGTGATGCGCTGCTGCGTCTGCCGGCCGCGGTGTTTGGCGCCACCGGCATCCTGCAACGGGTCGGTTTTGGTCTGATCTTCGGCGCGGCGACAACGGCGCTGTTCGTGGTCGCAAGCGGCATCGGATCGAAGGCCAAGGCCGGCGATGAGGACTATGAAGAGGAGGCCGTCGAGGAAGACGCTGCCGCTGAGGACGAGGACGAAGCGGACGACGAACGCAGCGGTGTTCCGCTTGGCATGATCGTGCATGCGCTGCTGAGCACGAAAGCACGGATCGGCCGCGCCATTGCTGTGATCTATCGCTGGATGGTCGGCGCCCAGGCGCCGGCGCGGGCCCTGCAACTCGACCGCCGCGAACCGAATCTTGGCCAACACGGCGCGCCAAGCCTGGCACCGGCGGCAAGCAGTTTCGACGAGGAAGACGACGCTGACGAGGATGAGGAGGACGAGCCCGCCGCCCGCGCGCCGCGCAAGCGGGCGCCACGCGCGCCAGTGCCGAAGAAGAGCGGCGGCAGCTTTACGCTGCCCGCGGTTTCGCTCCTGACCGCGGCGCGCGCCGCCGATCGCTTCACCCTGAGCGACTCAGTGCTGCAGGAGAACGCCAAGGCGCTCGAAGCCGTGCTGCAGGATTTTGGCGTGCGCGGCGAGATCACAAACGCGCGGCCCGGTCCCGTTGTCACGCTCTACGAGCTCGAACCGGCGCCCGGCATCAAGTCATCGCGCGTGATCGGACTTGCCGACGACATCGCCCGCTCGATGAGCGCGCTGGCCGCGCGCGTCGCCGTCGTGCCAGGCCGCAACGCCATCGGCATCGAGCTGCCGAACGATCATCGCGAAAAGGTTTACCTGCGCGAACTCCTCGCCTCGAAGGAGAACACCGAGTTGATCGCCAAGCTTCCGCTCTGCCTCGGCAAGACCATCGGCGGCGAGCCTGTTATCGTCGACCTCGCGCGCATGCCGCATCTGTTGATCGCCGGCACCACCGGCTCCGGCAAATCGGTCGCGATCAACACCATGATCCTGAGCCTGCTCTATCGGCTCACGCCCAACCAGTGCCGGCTGATCATGGTCGACCCGAAGATGCTCGAACTTTCGGTCTATGACGGCATCCCGCATCTTCTGACGCCGGTCGTGACTGATCCGAAGAAAGCCGTCGTCGCGCTGAAGTGGGCCGTGCGCGAGATGGAAGAACGCTACAAGAGGATGTCGAAGCTCGGCGTGCGCAACATCGACGGCTACAACGCCCGCCTCGTCGATGCGCGCACCAGGGGCGAGGAGCTCACGCGCACCATTCACACCGGCTTCGACAAGGAAACCGGCAAGGCGATTTATGAGGAAGAGAAGCTCGACCTCGAGCCGCTGCCTTACATCGTCATCATCGTCGATGAGATGGCCGACCTGATGATGGTTGCGGGCAAAGACATCGAAGGCACGGTGCAGCGGCTCGCCCAGATGGCGCGCGCCGCGGGCCTGCACGTCGTGCTCGCGACGCAACGGCCGTCGGTCGACGTCATCACCGGCACCATCAAGGCAAACTTCCCGACCCGCATCTCCTTCCAGGTCACCTCGAAGATCGACAGCCGCACCATCCTCGGCGAGATGGGCGCCGAACAACTGCTCGGCCAGGGCGACATGCTCTACATGGCCGGCGGCGGCCGTATCAGCCGCGTCCACGGCCCGTTCGTTTCCGACGAGGAAGTCGAGAAGGTCGTACGGCACCTCAAGGCGCAAGGCACTCCGGAATATCTCGAAGCAGTCACCGCCGAAGAGGAGGGCGAGGACGACGAAGCGGTGTTCGATTCGACTGCGATGGGCGGTGGCGGCGAAGGCGACCTGTTCGCGCAGGCCGTGCAGATCGTCAAACGCGACCGCAAGGCGTCGACCAGTTACATCCAGCGCCGGTTGCAGATCGGCTACAACCGCGCCGCCTCGCTGATGGAGCGCATGGAAGACGAGGGCATCGTCGGCCCGGCCAATCATGCCGGAAAGCGCGAGATTCTGGTGCCGGAGGAAGAAGGTCGCTTTTGACCGCCCGATCACATAATGAAGCGGCGCTGCCTGGGGCCGCGAAATCGCCACAGCCGCCGGTTAGCCGCGAGCGTCAATAGCAGGGGACGTCAGTTTTGGAAGAGCAAACCACCAGCGCATGTCAGCGCCCGTCTGCAACGCGGCTTTTTCCGCGCGCGGCGCTGGCTGTGCTGATGGTGACCGGCGCAATCACTTTTGCTCATGCCGAAACCATTCCACTGCCTAAACCTGCGCCGAAGGCACGCGGTGCCGCGGTCCCTGCCGACAGCGCACCGTCGTCAACCGCATCAAGCTCACCGACCTATGCCGGAACTCCGCCGGTCGCCGTTGCGCCTCCCGTCGTCCGGCCGCAGCCGCAAGCGCAGCAGCCGCAACAACAACAGCCGCAATCGCTGCTGCCCGATCCGCGAAAACTGTTCGGCCTTGGCGGTTCGACCATCACCTTCGACGCCAACCAGCGCGCGCTCGCCGCCAAGATGAGCACGTACCTGTCGTCGATCTCGACACTGTCAGGCAATTTCGTTCAGGTCGGTCCGAACGGTGCCAAGACCACTGGCGACTTCGTCATCCAGAAGCCCGGAAAAGTCCGCTTCCAGTATGATCCGCCGTCGCCAATCGACGTGATCGCCGACGGCACGACGATGGCGATCCGCGACCGCAAGCTGGCAACGCAGGACATCTATCCGCTGTCGCAGACGCCGCTGCGCTTCCTGCTGTCCGACCGAATCGACCTGTTGGCCGACACCAATGTCGTCAATGTCAGCGCCGACGATACGTTTGCGACCGTCACCATCGAGGAGAAACAGGCGCTGATCGGCACCAGCCGTCTCACGCTGATGTTCGGCGCCAAGGACATGCAGCTCAAGCAGTGGACTGTCACCGACCCGCAGGGCTATGACACCACGATCGCGGTGTATAATCTCAACACCACCAAGAAGGCCGATCCTGACATGTTCAAGATCGACTTCACGCAATACAACACCAACGACCCGCCGCGTTAGCGCTTTCATTTTCGTCATTGCGAGGAGCGAAGCGACGAAGCAATCCAGTCATCCGCCTCTGGATTGCTTTGCGTCGCTCGCAATGACGCGATGCGCCTGACCATTGCCACCTGGAACATCAACTCGGTGCGGCTTACGCATCGACAGTGTGGCGAAATTCATCAAGGCGGTCAGGCCCGATGTGCTCTGCTTGCAGGAGACCAAGTGTCCCGATGACGCTTTTCCGGCCAAGCGCTTCAAGCGGCTCGGCTACGAGCACATCGCGCTGAACGGGCAGAAGGGCTATCATGGCGTTGCAACGATCGCGCGCCTGCCGTTCGATCGTGTCGAGCTGACGAATTTCTGCGACCGAATCGACGCGCGCCATGTCAGCGTGACACTCGGCGAGAAAGCTGCGCTTCCTGCGCCCGTGCGGATCGAAAATTTTTACGTGCCGGCCGGCGGCGACATTCCCGATCCGGCACTCAATCCGAAATTCGCGCACAAGCTCGCCTTCCTCGACGAGATGTTGTCGCGCGATTCGATTCATCCCGCCGATGACCAACACTGCGTGCTGGTCGGCGATCTCAACGTTGCGCCGCACGAACACGACGTGTGGTCACACAAGCAGTTGCTCAATATTGTCTCGCACACGCCGATCGAGTGCGAGAAGCTGCTGGGCATCAAGGCGCGTGGCGCCTGGGTCGATGTCGCGCGGGCAAGGATCCCGGAGCCGGAGAAGATCTACACCTGGTGGAGCTATCGCGCCGCCGACTGGACGGAGTCTAACCGCGGCCGACGTCTCGATCACATTTGGGTATCGCATGCTCTGGGCGAACGCGTCCAGGATTTCAAAATCCTGCGTGACGCGCGCGGCTGGAACCGTCCGTCGGACCACGTGCCGGTCGTGTGCGCGGTTGAGGTGTGAGTCTCAACTCAGCTTCCCGCTGGCCGTCAGCATCTCGCTCGCGGCCTGGCTTGCGCGGGTCGCGAAATAATCGCGCAGGCGGTGCGCGGCGTCGGGATGGCCTTCGAGCACGCGCTGGAACAGACTGCGCGAAATCCGGATCACGGTGGAATCGGCAATCGCGACCGCGTTCGCGGGCCGCTTGATGTCGACGACAAGCGCGAGCTCGCCAATCAGATGACCGGGGCCGGCGACGACGTCGCGGTAACCGCCCTCGTCGCTGGAGACCCGGATTGCGCCGTCGCGGACGACAAAGCCGCAATCGGCAGCGTCGCCGGTGCGAAACAGCGTCTCGTCGCGGTTGACGACACGGACTTCCGATCCGATCGCAAGCACGCGCAACGCCTCGATCCCCATCAGCCGCAACGTCGGCACGGTGGCGAGCAGGTTGACATCGTCTTCAATCGACATGCGAAACCGCGACCTCGGAAGCGTCCGTCCCGGCCTTTCGCACAGGACGCGCGCAAACAACGGCTCTGCAACGGCGCCGATTCAGCAAAGCTAAATCAGTTCGCGGAAACGAGGAAATCCGAAATCGCCTACGGCACAAGTTTGTAGCCGCCGGACTCCGTCACCAGGATAGCCGGGCTCGCAGCATCCGCCTCGATCTTCTGCCTGAGACGGTAGATATGGGTTTCGAGCGTGTGGGTGGTAACGCCGGAATTGTAGCCCCACACCTCCTGCAGCAGCGTCTCGCGCGACACCGGCGCCTGGCCGGCGCGATAGAGGAAGCGCAGGATTGCGGTCTCCTTTTCGGTGAGCCGCACCTTCTTGGCATTGGCTCCGACCAGAAGCTTTGAACCGGGACGGAAGCTGTAGTGCCCGACCGAAAACACCGCGTCTTCGCTCGCCTCGTGCTGGCGCAGTTGCGCGCGGATACGGGCGAGCAGCACCGCGAAGCGGAACGGCTTTGCGACATAGTCGTTGGCGCCCGACTCAAGGCCAAGCACGGTGTCCGAATCGGTGTCGTGCCCGGTCAACATGATGATCGGCGCCTTGAAGCCAGTCTTGCGCAGGCTGCGCACGACCTCGCGGCCATCCGTATCCGGCAAGCCGACATCCATGATCACGAGATCGGGCGAATTGGTCTTGGCGGCGTGCGCGCCTTTGGCGCCGGTGTCGACCGCGGATGCCTCGAACTCCTCATGCAGAGACAGCTGCTCAACCAGCGCATCGCGGAGATCACTATCGTCATCCACGATCAAAATCTTGCGCGCGTTCGCCATTGCAATCCTTCCCCGCCGTATTTTCCGCTAGTGAGCGCCGAAGACGCACCTAAAGAGATGCGAAAATACCTAGCTTGAAATGATGGTCCGGTTCGGCCCCAATGGCCAGACGGCCCGAGTCAGGGCGTATGATGCTGCGCAATAAACTTTCCGGCCTCCGAGCGCAAGCATGAGTTCGCCTTCAGAATGGGAAAGCCCTTGTCTCCAACCACTTATGGAACACTAAAGCGTGATCGACCGGCTCGCGCGGTCACTGTCCGCCGCTCGGCTCTCGATCCCCGGCGGGGGTGGCTCGTACTCGACGGGAACCCAATTCCGGTGGCGCTGGGGAGAGGCGGCATCAGGGCCAACAAGTTTGAGGGCGACGGCGGAACCCCACGCGGCACATTTCGGCCGCTAAAGCTCTGGTGGCGGGCGGATCGCCATTGCCGCCCGTGGGCAAAGCTGCCGGCGCGCCCGATCGCCGCTCATGATGCCTGGTGCGAAGACCCCATGAGCCGTCACTACAATCGCGCGATCCGGCTTGAGGTCGCCGCGCCCGGCGACCGGTTGAGGCGCGACGATCACCTCTACGACTTCGTCGTCGAGATCGACCACAACAGCCGCCCCCGAATCGTCAACCGCGGCAGCGCGGTGTTCCTGCATCTGGCGAGACCCGGCTTACAGCCCACGGCCGGATGCGTCGCCATGACCCGCGGGTCGATGTTGCGACTCCTGAAAAGGCTGGGAAAAACCACGCGGATCAAGATCGCCTGAGCGGCGGGCGACTGGCGTGCCTTAAGCGTTTGTCCGTGTGCCGAAGATTGCAGACCCGACCCGAACATGGGTCGCGCCGAACCGGATCGCGGTCGCAAAATCCGCGCTCATCCCCATCGACAGCAGCTTCAAACCATTGCGTTCGGCGATCTTGGCCGTCAGCGCAAAATGCGGCGCCGGCGCCTCGTCGACTGGCGGAATGCACATCAGCCCGGAGATGTTGAGCCCGTACTCATTATTGCAGCGGGCAATGAAGGTATCTGCGTCGGCCGGGCCGACGCCGGCTTTCTGCGGTTCCTCGCCGGTATTGATCTGCACGAACAGCGTCGGGTGGCGGCCCTGCTTTTCGATTTCCTTGGATAACGCTTCGCAAATGCTCGGACGGTCCACCGAGTGGATGGCATCGAACAACGCGACGGCCTCCTTCGCCTTGTTGGACTGCAGGGGGCCAATCAGGTGCAGCGTCGTGCCGGGATAATCGCGCAGAATTTCTGGCCACTTGGCCCTGGCTTCCTGCACACGGTTTTCGCCGAAGCAGCGCTGGCCGGCGCGCAAAACCGGCTCGATCGCCTCACGCGCAAAAGTTTTCGACACGGCGACCAGTTCGACCGCGCGTCGCTCGCGGCCGGCAGCCTTGCAGGCAGCGGCAATCTCGGCCTCGACCGCAGCAAGCCCGGATGGTGAAGAGGCGGTTACAGCTGGCTCGTTCATCTCAAATAAACCCTACTGGCACGAGCGCAACGACGTCTTCGCGGATGTCGCTTCGATGACGCGCGCGGACGCTCGTTCAAATTTTAGCGGTTCCACGAAACGGTTTTTGAATCATCTGACCTAGCGTCGGCATCGGGGCAAGGGGTTTCCACGATGCCAGACGTTCGCTCGTTGCGGGATGCCAATTTCAAGGGGCTGTTCAGCGTTCGCGCCCGCCTTGTGGTGCTGGCGCTGATCATGGTGGTGCCGTTCATGGCCGACCGGGTTCGCGTGCTGGAGAGCTCGCGGGCAAGCCAGGCACGAGCGTTATCGGTGCAGCTCCTGAATTCGGCGCGCAGCAACGCCGAGGCGCAGCGCGAGATGATGTCCTCGATCGAAGCGCTGCTGAAGACGGCGGCCTATAGCGCGCGGATCGGCGCGTCATCAGGCCAGTTCTGCGCGATGATCCGCGCGAGCTTCAATGTCGACCTGCCGTGGATCACGAGCCTCGTGGTCGCCGGCGAGAACGGCAAGATCATCTGCTCGACGTTGCCAAGCTATGACGGCCTCAACCTTGATGACCGTCCCTATTTCCAGAATGCGTTGCAGACGCATCAGATGGTGCTGTCGAGCTACGTGCTAAGCCGGGCGACCGGACAGCCAGCGCTGCTCGCCGCCTATTCGGCACCGCCGGCACAAGGCGAACCACAGTTTGTCGTCGTCGCCGGCATCAGCCTGAAATGGATGACGCAGCTGATGAACGGCTTGCGCAATCGGCCCGGCGTCATCGCCAGTGTCATCGATGCGCAGGGCACCGTGCTCGCGCAGAGTGATGGTTCCGACACCATCGGCAAGCGCATCACCGACCCGTCGCTGTTCAATTTGCTGGCGTCCGAACAGTCCGGATCGGCCACGACCTCGGCGCCTGATGGCAGCCGTCGCGCCCTGTCATTTGCGCGCATTCCTGACACCGGTCTCAACCTGATCCTGAGTGTCGACGAGACGCGCATCGTCGGCGACATCGATCGCGACATCCGCAACGCCTATCTGCAGCTCGCGCTGGTCGCGATTGCCGTACTGTTCGGCGCCTGGATGCTGGGCGAGCGGCTGATCCTGCGGCCGATCCGCGTGCTCACCACGATGGCGACACGTCTTGGCCAGGGCGATTTCTCGACCCGCTCCGACCGCACGACGATGCCGCCGGAATTTGCGCAGCTCGCCACCGAGCTGAATGTGATGGCAAGCCAGCTCGGCGAGCGCGAACGCGAGCTGAGGGCCTCCAACAATCAGCTCTCGGTGCTGGCCTCGCTCGACGCCCTGTCCGGCCTTGCCAACCGGCGCGGCTTCGACAGCCGGCTCGGCTTCGAATGGGTGCGCGCCGAGCACTCCGGCCATTCGCTTGCGCTGATGATGATCGATATCGATCACTTCAAGCTGTTCAACGACACCTACGGCCATCTCGAGGGCGACGCCTGCCTGCGCCATGTCGGCGAGACGCTGGCCATGATCGCGGATCAGGTCACCGGCTTCGCCGCGCGCTATGGCGGCGAGGAGTTCAGCCTGATGATCCCCGCGATCAATTCGCATCGCGCGCGCGAGATCGGCGAAATGGTGCGCAAGGCGATCGAGCAGCTCAACGTACCGAACCTGGCGGCGCCACTCGGCTACCTGACCGTCAGCGTTGGCATCGCGATCGGCGCACCTGCGCCCGATACGGACGCGAAGGCCCTCGTGGAAGCGGCCGACGCCGGCCTCTATGCCGCCAAACGCCGCGGCCGCAATCTGGTGGTCGAACACGACGCGATCCGCGCCGACGACTTGGCGACGCCGGTCCCCGTCGAGCGGTTGCGGGCGTAAGACGCTTGGCCGTCCCATTCGCGGGGACGACTAAAACGCCCTAAATCATTGACCGATCGGGGCCTATATGGCCTAGTCCCGCGAATTTTCAGCCCTCGCGAACGACGCCGAATTCGATGACATCAGAACGCTATAACCCCCGTGACGCCGAAGCGCGCTGGCAGCGCGCCTGGGACGAGCGCGGCATCTATTCGACCAGCAATTCGGACCCGAAGCCGAAATACTACGTGCTCGAGATGTTCCCCTATCCGTCGGGCCGCATCCATATGGGCCACGTCCGCAACTACGCGATGGGCGACGTGCTGGCCCGCTACAAGCGCGCCACCGGGTTCAACGTGCTGCATCCGATGGGCTGGGATGCGTTCGGCCTGCCCGCCGAAAACGCGGCGATGGCGAGCAATGTGCATCCCCGCGAGTGGACCTACCAGAACATCGCCACCATGAAGGGCCAGCTCAAGTCGATGGGCCTGTCGCTCGACTGGACGCGCGAATTCGCGACCTGCGATCCCGCCTATTACAAGCATCAGCAGAAGATGTTTCTGGACTTTCTGCAGGCGGGCTTCGCCGAGCGCGAACATCGCAAGGTGAACTGGGATCCGGTCGACCAGACCGTGCTGGCGAACGAGCAGGTGATCGACGGCCGCGGCTGGCGCTCGGGCGCGGTGGTCGAGCAGCGCGACATGCAGCAGTGGGTCTTCAAGATCACGAAGTACTCGCAGGATTTGCTCGATGCGATCGACACGCTGGACCGCTGGCCGGACAAGGTGCGCACCATGCAGCGCAACTGGATCGGCCGCTCCGAAGGCCTCCTGGTGCGCTTCGCGCTCGACCCGAACACGACGCCAAACCGCGAAAGCGAAGCAGAGATTTTTACAACGCGGCCGGACACCCTGTTCGGCGCAAAATTCATGGCGATCGCGCCGGATCATCCGCTCGCGGCCGAAGCGGCGAAGCGCAATTCGGCGCTGGCTGATTTCATCGCCGAGTGCAAGCGCATGGGGACCGCGCAAGCTGCGATCGAGACCGCCGAGAAGCAGGGCTTCGATACCGGCATCAAGGCAATCCATCCGTTCGATCCGAACTGGAAGCTGCCGGTCTATGTCGCAAACTTCATTCTGATGGATTACGGCACCGGCGCGATCTTCGGCTGCCCGGCGCACGACCAGCGCGACCTCGACTTCGTCAACAAGTACGGGCTCGGCAACACGCCGGTGGTTTGCCCCGAAGGCCAGGATCCCAAGACATTCACGATCACCGACACCGCCTATGACGGCGACGGGCGGATGATCAACTCGCGCTTTCTCGACGGCATGACGGTGCCGGCGGCGAAGGAAGAGGTCGCCAGGCGCCTGGAGTCGACGCTGCTCGGCAACAAGCCGCAGGCGCAGCGGCAGGTCAATTTCCGCCTGCGCGACTGGGGTATCTCGCGTCAGCGCTATTGGGGCTGTCCGATCCCGGTTGTTCATTGCGACAGCTGCGGCACCGTGCCGGTGCCGGAGAAGGATCTGCCGGTGAAGCTGCCTGACGATGTCAGCTTCGACCGGCCCGGCAATCCGCTCGACCATCATCCGAGCTGGAAGCACGTTGCCTGCCCGCGCTGCGGCAAGCCGGCGCGACGCGAGACCGACACGATGGACACTTTCGTCGACTCATCGTGGTATTTCGCGCGCTTCACCGATCCGTGGAACGAAAACGAGCCGACGACGCGGAGCGTGGTCGATCGCATGCTGCCGGTCGATCAGTACATCGGCGGTGTCGAGCACGCGATCCTGCACCTGCTCTACTCGCGCTTCTTCACCCGCGCGATGAAGCTGACGGGCCACGCCAACCTCGACGAGCCGTTCGCCGGCATGTTCACGCAGGGCATGGTGGTGCACGAGACCTATCGCGTCAGCGGCGTCTTCGTCGAGCCGGCGGAGGTCATGGTCGAGGCCGACGGCAATACGCGCAAGGCGAAGCTCATCGCGACCGGCGCACCAGTCGAGATCGGTCCGATCGAGAAGATGTCGAAGTCGAAGAAGAATGTCGTCGACCCCGACGACATCATCGCGACTTACGGTGCCGACACCGCGCGCTGGTTCATGCTGTCGGACTCGCCGCCCGATCGCGACGTGATCTGGAGCGAGGAAGGCGTGCGCGGTGCGACCCGCTTCGTGCAGCGGGTGTGGCGGATCGTAAATGCGGCCGTGCCGCATCTGCCCGCCTCGGGTACGCCGGTGCCGAAGGACCACGCCAAGGCGACTGAACTGCGCGCGATCACCCATCATGCGATCAACGACGTCGCCACCGGCATCGAGCGGCTGCGCTTCAATACCGCGATCGCCAAGCTCTACACCTTCGTCGGGACCTTGCAGGAGTTGGTCGACGACCCGGCAGCGATGGTGGCGGTCCAGAAAGACCCGGCCTATGCGGCGGCACTCCGCGAAGCCTTTGACGTGCTGGCGAAGCTGATATCCCCCATGATGCCGCACCTGGCCGAGGAATGCTGGCGGGCGCTCGGCCATGGCGGCTTTGTCGCGACCGCGGAATGGCCTCAAATCGAACGCGATCTGCTGGTAGAAGACACCATGACGCTGCCGGTGCAGGTCAATGGCCGCAAACGGGCCGATCTGACCATCGGGCGGACCGCGTCGAATCCCGAGATTGAGGCTGCCGTTCTGTCCCTCGATGCGGTAAAACGGGCGCTCGAGGGGAAGGCGCCGAAGAAGGTGATCATCGTTCCGCAGAGGATCGTGAATGTCGTGGGGTGAACGGCGGGGGATTGCCGTCCGGTTGTTGGTGGTCTGTGCGCTGGGGGCGCTGCTCGGCGGCTGCTTCCAGCCAATGTATGCCGAGAACAGCATTCCCGGCAGCCCGGCGCTTCACGACAAGCTCGCGGCGATTGAGCTGCCGGGCGTCAAGGTCAGCAAACCAGCCGACGTCCGCCTTGCCGTCGCCGTGAAGAACGCACTGGCGTTCAACTTCTACGGCGCCGCGACCGGCGACTCGCCAACCCACCGGCTCGAAGTGAACCTGAGCACGACGGCGCTCTCGATCATCGTCGACAACACCAGCGGCCGGCCCGATATCCAGGACTACGGCATCGACGCGTCCTACACGCTGCGCGAGATCGCAACCGGCAAGGCCGTAGTCTCGGGCCAGACTTTCTCACGCGTGTCGTTCGACATCCCCGGCCAGGAACAGCGCTTCGCGCGCGCCCGCGCGTTGCGTGATGCCGAGGACCGCGCCACCCAGCAGATTGCCGACAACATCAGCCGACGGCTGGCGTCGTATTTCGTTGCAGGAAGCTGAGTTCTAGTTCCGTTCATTCCCGCGAAAGCGGGGATCCAGCTGTTTCGAAAAATGGCCGCTCGCGGTGATGTTGGTTGTTTGGCAAAAACTGGGTCCCCGCTTCCGCGGGGACGAACGGTGATGAGCGCCTGCACCTCGGGCACCATGGCCTAGCCGCGCCATGGTCGCCCTTTCCGCCCGCGAAATTGACAGCTTCATCGCGAAGCCCGACGCGAATCGTCCGATCATTCTGGTGTTCGGCGCCGACGCCGGCCTGGTGCGCGAGCGCGCCGATGCGCTGATCGCGTCCGCGGTCGACGACGTCAACGATCCCTTCGCGCTGGTGCGGCTCGATGGCGACGAGCTCGCCAACGAGCCGTCGCGGCTGGTTGATGAGGCGATGACGATCCCGCTGTTCGGCGGGCGGCGCGCTATCCGCGTCAAGGCTGGCGGGCGCAGCTTCGCCAGCGGCGTCGAAACGCTGCTCGCCGATCCGCCGCCGGGCTGCCGCATCGTGATCGAGGCCGGCGAGCTCAGGCGCGACGCGCCGTTGCGGGCGTTGTGCGAGAAAGCAAAGACCGCGGCGGTGATCGCCTGCTACCCGGACGGCGTGCGTGAACTGAACAAGCTCATCGACGACGAGCTGCGCGCCGCGAACCTGAAGATCACGCAGGACGCGCGCGAAGAATTGCTTGCCCTGATCGGCGGCGATCGCCAGGCCTCGCGCAACGAGATTGCCAAACTCGTGCTGTATGCCCGCGGCAAGGACGAGGTCACGCTCGACGACGTGCGGGCCATCATGTCGGACGCCTCGGCGCTTGCGATCGATCCGATCATCGACGGCGCGTTCGCGGGCAAATCGGCCGACGTCGAGACCGCGTTCAGCAAGGCGATTGCCGCCGACACCTCGGTCGGCAGCATCATGTTCGCGGCGCAGCGCCAGGCGGCGCTGCTGCACAAGGCGCGGCTTGCGGTCGAGGAGGGTCAGCCAGTCGAGACGGTGGTCGAGCGCCAGATGCGGCTGCATTTCTCCCGCCGCGCCGACGTGCTGACCGCGCTGCGCAACCTCAACTCGGAGCGGCTCGCGCAGTTCATGAAGATGCTGGCGGACGCGAATTTCGAGATGCGTCTACGGCCCGCACTGTCCGATGCGATCGCACAGCGGGTGCTGACGCTGGTGGCGTTCAAGCGAAGACAGAGGGGACGATGACGCCTGACCCTCATCCTGAGGAGCGTGCTATAGCAGCGCGTCCGCGAAGGAGTGGGGCCCGACGCCATGGCCTCATGGCGAGACGGCCTATCAGCCGCCTAACGCATAAGATCTAAGGCATTCGCGCAGGCTCAACCCGATCCGACAGCTACTACGGCACGATGTTGCCGCGCGCGCTGCCGAGCCGCCGCAAAATATCGTCGAGCTGCTCGAGATTTGAGTAGCGGATGTGCATGGTGCCGCCGGCGTTGCGATGATCGATGCTGACGGCGAGGCCCAGGATATCACTGACGCGGCGCTCGAGCGCGAGCGTGTCGGGATCTTTTTCAGCTTTCCCGGCGCGTGCCTTCTGCGGCTGCCGTGTCGGCACGCCCTTCTCATGCGCGAGCTGCTCGGTCTGGCGGACGCTGAGGCCTTCGCTGACGACACGCTTGGCAAGCCCCGACGCATCATCGGCCGAGATCAGCGCACGCGCGTGGCCGGCGGACAATTTGCCCGAACCGATCAGGTCCTGCACATCTTCGGGCAGCTTGGTGAGCCGCATGGTATTGGCGATATGGCTGCGGCTCTTGCCGACCACCTTGGCGATCTCATCCGCCGTGCGTTTGAATTCGTCGGCGAGAGCGTGATAGCCCCTTGCCTCCTCGATCGCGTTCAGGTCTTCACGCTGCACGTTCTCGATGATCATGATTTCGAGCGCGTCGGTGTCCGACACCTCGACCGGGACGATCGGCACCTCGTGCAAACCGGCGCGTTGCGCCGCGCGCCAGCGCCGCTCGCCGGCGACGATCTCGAACTGATCGGCGGCGCCGCGCAACGAGCGCGCCACGATTGGCTGGATGATGCCGTGTTCCTTGATCGAAGCCGCAAGCTCGTCGAGCTCGGCATCGGCAAACGTCTTGCGCGGGTTGCGCGGGTTGGGCTTCAGGAACTCGATCGGCACCTTGCGCTGCGCTCGCGGCCGCTCGACCTTGGCCGCCTCGCCGCCGACATCCCCGATCAGGCTTGCAAGACCCCGGCCCAGACGCGAACGGGTTTCGTCCGCCATCGACATCTCCTCCGCACTCACCGCGACCCACGCTCCGTTGTTACCAATTCAAATTCTTCCTCTGTCATCGCCCGGCTTGACCGGGCGATCCAGTACTCACTGTCGCTGCTTCATCGCAACAAATGCGACACGTACTGGATGCCCGCTTAAGCGGGCATGACAGATCATTCTCGCTACGACGCGGCCTTCAGTTCGCGCTCGCGCTGGATCACTTCGGTCGCGAGCTTCAGATACGCTTCGCTGCCAACGCACTTGAGATCGTAGACCAGCACCGGCTTGCCATAGGACGGAGCTTCCGAGATGCGCACGTTGCGCGGGATCATGGTGTCGTAGACTTTCTTGCCCATGAACTGGCGCACGTCAGCAACGACCTGGTTCGACAGGTTGTTGCGCGAGTTGAACATCGTCAGCACGATGCCGTGGATCGAGAGATTTGGATTGAGCGTCGAGCGCACCTGCTCGACGGTCTGCAACAGCTGCGATAGGCCTTCGAGCGCAAAGAACTCGCACTGCAGCGGCACCAGGATCGCATCCGACGCCGCCATCGCGTTGACCGTCAGCAGATTGAGCGACGGCGGGCAATCGATCAGCACGTAGGTGTAGTCGCCATCGGGCGCCGGCCCGCCGTTGAGACGCGCGAGCGCATCGCGCAGGCGGAACGCGCGATCGCGCGTAGAGCCAAGCTCGAGCTCGAGGCCGGAGAGATCCATCGTCGATGGCGCGATATGCAGCCGCGGCACCGCGGTCGGCAGGATCGCTTCGCGCAAAGAAACTTCGCCGATCAGCACGTCGTAGGTCGACGATTTGCGGCTGGCGCGGTCGATGCCGAGGCCGGTCGAGGCGTTGCCTTGCGGATCGAGGTCGATGATCAGTACCCGCTCGCCGGTTGCGGCGAGCGCGGTGCCGAGATTGATCGCGGTCGTGGTCTTGCCGACGCCGCCCTTCTGGTTGGCGAGCGAGAGGACGCGCGGATGGGCCGCGAGCGCGGGGGGACCCGTCCCCGCTATCTGATTGATTGTCTTTAAGAATGTCGTCCGACATGGGGGGTTTTGCGACTGCTAGGTTGCGGTATCATAATGCCGTTCGGCCGCGGTGATCTCGACGATGAAACTCCCGGGGCTGGTCAGGCTCAGGTGCAGGCGATGTTTGAGTTTCCAATATCTGGTAGCTTCGGTCAACTCGGCCTCTACATCTTGGCCCTTGAGAAACAGGGCCGTGGCGCCGCGCGCGATCAGCGGGGCGCTCAAGTCCACCAGCACCTTAAGCGGAGCAACCGCCCGTGCCGTGATGTAATCGGCGGGCGCGGAAAAGCTATCCACAAAATCTGCGATTTCGGTCGGATGCACGACACCGGGCGCGCCGGTGACGCGCAGCGCTTCGCGCAGGAAGGCGGCTTTCTTGCCGTTACGCTCGATCAGATGCATCTCGCCATCGACACTCGACAGCGCGCAGGCGACGACGATGCCGGGGAAACCACCGCCGCTGCCGAGATCGATCCAGGTGCCGATGTGTGGCGCGATCGAGAACAGCTGCAGGGAATCGGCGATGTGGCGCGTCCAGAGCTGCGGCAGCGTCGATGGCGCGACCAGGTTGGTCTTGGCCTGCCATTGCAAGAGCAACGCGACGAAGGCGTCGAGGCGCTCGATCGTTTCACGTGAAACAGGCACGAGGCGAAGCGCGGCGGCCTTGTCGCGCGCGAGGGCGGCGGTGAGGTCGAGGAGGATTGGGGTTCTTGCCGAGGCATACGGCTCGTCGGTCACTTCGTCATTGCCGGCGAAGTCGAGGCAATCCAGCCCGACGGAAGACCTGGATAGCTTGGTCGGCCGAGGTCAAGCCTCGCAATGAACGAGGTGAAGCGTCAGCGAGCGTCGGCTGCCGTCCCCTTCCGCTCCCGGCGCTTCAGATGCGCGGCGAGCAAGGTCAGGGCCGCCGGCGTCAGACCGTCGAGTCGCGCCGCTTGGCCGATCGTGCGCGGGCGCGCGCCCGCAAGGCGCTGACGGGCTTCATTGGAAAGGCCGGTGACCGCGGCGTAATCGATCTCGTCGCCGAGCAGCAAATTTTCGTCGCGGCGGAAGGCTGCGACGTCGGCGGCCTGGCGCTCGAGGTAGACGGCGTACTTGGCGTCGATCTCGAGATGGTTGGCGATGCCGGGATCGAGCGAGCCAAAAACCTCGGGCCAGACCCGCACCAGGTCGGCAATGCCGATGCCGGGATAGCTCAGCAGCTCGAATGCGGACCGGCGCTGGCCGTCCTGGTTGAGGGCGATGCCATACCGGCCCGCTTCGGTCGGGGTGATCGTCAAACCCTTGGCTGTTTCACGTGAAACATTGAGCGCGCCCATCTTGGCGCGGTGGCGCACGGCACGATCTGACCCGACGCAGCCGAGCGCGATGCCTTTATCGGTCAGGCGCTGGTCGGCATTGTCCGCCCGCAAGGTCAGGCGAAATTCCGCTCGCGAGGTGAACATGCGGTACGGCTCAGAGACGCCGCGGGTCACGAGGTCGTCGATCATCACCCCGAGATAGCCGTCGGTGCGGTCGAAGATGACGGTGTCCAACCCGCCTGCCCGGCGCGCCGCGTTCAGCCCGGCAACCAGCCCTTGCGCCGCGGCCTCTTCATAGCCCGTGGTGCCGTTGATCTGGCCGGCCAGGAACAGCCCGCTGACACGGCGAGTTTCCAGCGACGGGTGCAGCTCGCGCGGATCGACGTGGTCGTATTCGATGGCGTAGCCGTGGCGGCTGATCTTTGCCCTCTCAAGCCCCGGGATGGTGGCGACCAGCGCCTCCTGGACCTCGGCGGGCAGCGAGGTCGAGATGCCGTTCGGATAGACCGTGGGGTCGTCGAGCCCTTCCGGCTCAAGAAAGATCTGGTGGCCGTTGCGCTCGCCGAAGCGAACAATCTTGTCCTCGATCGACGGACAGTAGCGCGGCCCCCGGCTCTGGATCTGGCCGGAATACATCGGCGAGCGATGGACGTTGGCGCGGATCACCTCGTGGGTCGCGTCATTGGTCCGGGTGATCCCGCACTGGACCTGCGGCGTCGTGATCGCCTTGGTTAGCACTGAGAACGGCTCAGGCGGCTCATCGCCGGGCTGCATTTCGACGGCGCCCCAGTCGATCGTGCTACCGTCGATGCGCGGTGGCGTGCCTGTCTTGAGCCGCGCGAGGGTGAAGCCGATCCGCTCAAACGCCTGCGACAGGCCAAGCGATGGCGCCTCCCCAATGCGGCCGGCAGGCCAGCTCTGTTCGCCGAGATGGATCAGCCCGCGCAGGAATGTGCCGGTCGTGACGACGACAGCACCGCACTTCAGTTCGCGGCCATCCGCCAGAACAACACCGCCGATCCGGCCGCCGACCTCGAGCAGGTCGACCGCCTCGCCTTCCAAGATCTCAAGATTTGCGGTCGCGGCCAGCGCCGTCTGCATCGCGGCCGCGTAGAGCTTGCGATCAGCCTGGGCACGCGGCCCGCGCACGGCCGGACCCTTGCGGCGATTGAGAACGCGAAACTGGATACCCGCGAGATCCGCGACGCGACCCATCAAGCCATCGAGCGCATCGACCTCGCGGACGAGGTGACCTTTCCCCAATCCACCGATTGCCGGATTGCAGGACATCGCGCCGATGGTCGAAATCTTCTGTGTCAGTAGCGCGGCGCGCGCGCCCATCCGAGCTGCGGCCGCCGCGGCCTCGCAGCCGGCGTGGCCGCCGCCAATCACAACGACGTCAAAGTTTTTTGCGACTTGGGACACGACGTTCTCTTAGTGCGAACTGAGAATACCGTCAAAGGTCGTTCGTTTCACGTGAAACAGTCTATGGAACCAATAAGTGAACATTAATTCACTATTTTCCTATACAGAAGTCCTTGAATATCTTATCTAAAATGTCCTCGACGTCGACCCGCCCGGTCAACCGGCCGAGCGCCTGGGCGGCGGTCCGCAGCTCTTCAGCGACGATTTCCTCGCCTAGCGGAACCGACTGAGCCGCTCGACCTAAGGCATCAGCGGCGTCCTGCAATAGCGCACGGTGCCGCGCGCGCGAAACCAGCGCCGATTCTCCGGTCCCGAAATATTCGGCGGCGAATATTCCGAGCGCAGTGGTCAACGCGTCGACCCCCTGCCCCGTCTCAGCCGAGATTGCGAAGGTACCACTCGCCTCGCCCGCCAGCGCACCCTGCCCCACCACCAGATCGATCTTGTTGAACACGCTCCACATATCCGCGCTGAATTCTTCCCGGGGCGTTTCGCGCGGCGCTGACGCATCGACCAGCCACAACACGAGATCGGCCTGCTCGACCCGATCGCGCGCGCGGCGCACGCCCTCCTGCTCGACCGGATCGTCGCTCTCGCGAATACCGGCGGTGTCGATCAGCACCAAGGGGTAGCCGGCGAGATCAAGGTGCACTTCGATCGCGTCGCGCGTCGTACCCGCATGCGGCGAGACGATCGCCGCGTCACGATTGGCGAGCCGGTTCAGCAACGTCGACTTTCCAACATTCGGTGGACCCGCTATCGCGACCACGAGCCCTTCGCGCAAGCGTTCACTTCGTGCCGATTTGCCAAGGCTTTCTTGAATTTCGTCGCGCAGCCCGGCAGCGACCTTCAGCGCCGTCTGCATCAACTCAGCCGGCACGTCGCCCTCGTCGGAAAAGTCGATGCCCGCTTCGCTCAGCGCGCAGGCTTCGATGATTTTTCCGCGCCAGGCCTCAGTGCGCTTGCCGAGAAAACCTTTGAGCTGACGCAGCGCCTGGCGCCGTTGCATCTCGGTCTCGGCGTCGATCAGATCGGCAAGACCTTCGACCTCCGTGAGATCGAGCTTGCCGTTTTCAAAGCTGCGCCGCGTGAACTCGCCCGCCTCGGCTGGGCGCAGACCATCGATGCGCGCGAGCGTGTCGAACAGCGCCGCGATGACCGCCTGGCTGCCATGGACGTGAAGCTCCGCGACATCTTCGCCGGTGGCGCTGGCAGGCCCCGGAAACCACACCACCAGCGCGTCGTCGATCGGCGTGCCGTCGGCGCCGCGCAAAGTCGCCCGCGTCGCGCGCCGGGCCATTGGCCGACCTGCACCCAAAGCCTCGAGCGCCTGCCCTGCCCGCGGTCCGGACATCCGGACCACCGCGATCGCCGAGCGTGGCCGACCGGACGACAGCGCGAAGATTGTGTCGGAAGACAAAACCATGGCCTATTTGTCACTGGCTTCTTCATGCCGGCAACCAATGGATGGCCTAGGCCATTGACCGAGTTGTTGGCGGGTGGTGCAAGGAGGACGTCTGGGATGGCAAATATTGCGCCGCAAAATACCCGCGAAAATCGCCTTGCTGCAGAGACGAGCCCCTATCTGCTGCAGCACAAGACCAATCCGGTGGACTGGTGGCCATGGGGACCCGCGGCGCTGGCCGAGGCCAGGCAGTCGAGCCGACCGATCCTGCTGTCGGTCGGCTATGCTGCCTGCCACTGGTGCCATGTCATGGCCCACGAGTCCTTCGAGGACCAGGCGACCGCCGAGGTGATGAACGCGCTGTTCGTCAACATCAAGGTCGATCGCGAGGAGCGGCCGGACATCGACCAGATCTACATGAACTCGCTGCATCTGCTCGGCGAGCAGGGCGGCTGGCCGCTGACGATGTTTTTGACCTCCGACGGAGAGCCGTTCTGGGGCGGCACCTATTTTCCGAAGGAAGCGAAATTCGGCCGCGCCGCATTTGTCGACGTGCTGCGTGAGGTCTCGCGCATCTACGCGCAGGAGCCGGCGAAGATCGCGCAAAATCGCGACGCGCTGTTGCAGCGGCTGTCCGCGCGCGCGGAAGCAGAAGACGCCGTCAATATTGGCTCAAATGAATTGAACAACATTGCGGCGTCAATCGCGCGTGCGACCGATCCGGTGCACGGCGGCTTGCGCGGTGCGCCAAAGTTTCCGCAATGCGCGATGCTGGAATTCATGTGGCGCGCCGGTGCGCGGACAAACGATCCGCGATTCTTTGCGGCGAGCGATCTCGCGCTGACGCAAATGAGCCTCGGCGGCATCTACGATCACATCGGCGGCGGCTACGCGCGCTACTCGGTCGACGAGCGCTGGCTGGTGCCGCATTTCGAGAAGATGCTTTACGACAACGCGCAGATTCTTGACCTGCTCGCGCTCGATTTTTCACGGACCCAAAACCCGCTGTGGCGCGAGCGGGCGACCGAGACGGTCGGCTGGCTGACGCGGGAAATGACCTCGGGCGAGGGCGGCTTCGCCTCGTCGCTCGATGCCGACTCGGAGGGCGAGGAAGGAAAATTCTACGTCTGGTCGCTCGCCGAGGTCGCTCAGGTGCTGGGGATCGACGACGTCAGCTTTTTTGCTGCGAAATACGACGTCACGCGCGGCGGAAACTTTGAAGGCCACAATATCCCCAATCGTCTCAATGGCTTGGATGATACCCCCGACGAGGCCGCCCGCCTCGCCATGCTGCGGCAAAAGCTGCACAACGAGCGCAGCAAACGGATCCGGCCCGGCCTCGACGACAAGATTCTCGCCGACTGGAACGGCCTGATGATCGCGGCGCTGGCCAACGCCGCGGTGACCTTCGACGAACCCACCTGGCGGCAGGCGGCGGCCCGGGCGTTTGACTTCGTCGCCGGCGCCATGACCCGAGGCGATCGGCTCGGCCATTCCTGGCGCGACGGTAAACTGCTGTTTCCGGGCCTCGCCTCGGATTTTGCCGCGATGATTCGCGCCGCATTAGCGCTGCATGAGACGACGGGCGCGGCAAAATACCTCGCGCAGGCCTTGCGCTGGCAAGCGGCGCTCGATGCACACTACGCCGACCGAGAGCACGGCGGCTATTACCTCACCGCTGACGACGCCGAAGGCCTGATCATCCGCCCGCATGCGACGATCGACGACGCCATCCCGAATCACAACGGGCTGATCGCGCAGAACCTGGTGCGGCTCGCGGTGCTTACAGGCGATACGCAATGGAGTGCAAAGGCCGACGCAATGTTCGATGCGATTCTGCCGCGCGCGAAGGACAATCTGTTCGGACACCTGTCGCTGTTGAGCGCGCTCGACATGCGCATCAACGCGGCGGAGATCGTCGTGGTCGGGCAGGGCACGTTAGCCGATGCGTTACTCAGCGTTGCGCGGAAACTGCCGCACGCGACGCGGGTCGTGCTGCATGCGGCGGATGGATCAGCGCTGGCTGGGGATCATCCGGCGCAGGCCAAGCTCGCATCGGTGAGCGGCGCCACAGCGTTCGTCTGCCGCGGCCAGACCTGCTCGCTGCCGGTGACGACCGCGGAGGAGCTGGTGGGAGCGTTGTAGGGTGGGTTTGGCGCCGTACCCGGCGCAACGATCCAACATGCAAGGCGTCGGCGCCGTAACCCACCATGAGGGTCAGCCGGTGGGTTACGACGCCGATTCCCGTCGCGAGGAAAGTCCATGCCTTGGACGGCGCCTAACCCACCCTACAACGGCCGCCACTCCAACATCACATCTGGCTCGCACTCTTCGTTGGCGGAGCCGTCGGTCTGCCGGACTTCGACCAGGCCGCGCTTGCGATAGAAGTCGCGGGCCATCGTGTTGCGCTGGAAGGTCCACAGCTTCAGGCCGCCGGGCCGGCGCTGCCTGGCGTGATCGAGGAGCGTTGAGCCGACGCCAACGCGCCAGGCGCTTGGGTCAACATAGAGCTGCTCGATCCATTCGTCCTGCAAGGCCAGGAAGCCGAGTGCGGCGCCATCGCGTTCCGCCACCCACACTTCGAGCCTGGGCAACACGACCTGGGTCATCCACCAGCGCGTCTCTTCAGCAGAATGAACGACGCGCAGCCACGGCATTGCGGTCGCGCGTGCGGCGATGTGGATTTCGGCCAGCACGATGGAGTCGGCGCGTGTGGCGCGGCGGAGGGTGAGAGGATGTTGTTCGGGCAATTGGAATTTGCCGCAGCAGCGCCTCATCTGCCGTTGTCATGCCCGGCTTCATGCCGGGCATCTCGCTTGGACGGGCACTGCATCCCTCATCGAGATGGCCGGGACAAGCCCGGCCATGACAGTGTGTGTGTTTTGCCTTACGTATTCATCGACTCGAAGAAGTCCGCGTTGCTCTTGGTGTTGCGGAGCTTGTCGAGCAGGAAGTCGATGGCATCCATGGTGCCCATCGGGTTCAGGATGCGGCGGAGCACGTACATCTTCTTGAGCTGCTGCGGATCGGTGAGCAGCTCTTCCTTGCGGGTGCCGGAGCGGGTGATATCCATCGCCGGGAAGGTGCGCTTGTCGGCCACCTTGCGGTCAAGGATCAGTTCCGAGTTGCCGGTGCCCTTGAACTCTTCGAAGATCACTTCGTCCATGCGGCTGCCGGTATCGATCAGCGCGGTCGCAATGATGGTCAGCGAGCCGCCTTCCTCGATGTTGCGCGCGGCGCCGAAGAAGCGCTTCGGCCGCTGCAACGCATTGGCGTCGACACCGCCGGTCAGCACCTTGCCGGAGGACGGCACCACGGTGTTGTAGGCGCGGCCAAGGCGGGTGATCGAGTCGAGCAGGATCACGACATCGCGGCCGTGTTCGACCAGGCGCTTGGCTTTTTCGATCACCATCTCGGCGACCGCGACGTGGCGCGTCGCCGGCTCGTCGAAGGTCGAGGACACCACCTCGCCCTTCACCGAGCGCTGCATGTCGGTGACTTCTTCCGGACGCTCATCGATCAGGAGAACGATCAGATAGCATTCGGGGTGATTATGCGTGATCGAATGCGCGATGTTCTGCAGCAGCACGGTCTTGCCGGTGCGCGGTGGCGACACGATCAGGGCGCGCTGGCCCTTGCCGATCGGGGCTACGATATCGATGACGCGCGCGGAAAGGTCCTTCTTGGTCGGATCTTCGAATTCCATCTTCAGCCGCTCGTCGGGATAGAGCGGCGTCAGGTTGTCGAAGTTGACCTTGTGCTTGGATTTCTCGGGGTCTTCGAAGTTGAGCGTCGAGACCTTGAGGAGGGCGAAGTAACGCTCGCCTTCCTTGGGCGAACGGATCTGGCCGTCGATGGTGTCGCCGGTGCGCAGGCCGAAGCGGCGGATCTGCGAGGGCGAGACGTAGATATCGTCGGGGCCGGGCAGGTAGTTGGCATCAGGCGAGCGCAGGAAGCCGAAGCCGTCGGGAAGCACTTCGACGACGCCTTCGCCAATGATGTCGATTTCCTGAATGGCGAGCTGTTTGAGGATGGCAAACATCAATTCCTGTTTGCGCATCGTGGAGGCGTTCTCGACGCCTTTTTCTTCCGCGAACGAGACGAGCTCGGCCGCGGTTTTTGCTTTGAGGTCCTGGAGTTTGAGTTCCCGGGTGAGTTGGTCTTGCATAGGTAGTCCTGTGGGAGATTTTTCGAGACGCGGCTGCCGACTATTGTCTGGGTCAGTGCTCGATGAGGGGGAGGGATCGCAGAAAAAACGCAGAAGTTGCGTGCAGAAGGTTCTGAAACGCAGTTCTTAAATCAGGCTGTTCTGGATTTCGGTCGGGTAATGAGCGCCGAGGCCCAAAAACCTGATGCGGTGGCCGGTCGAATGCCGACCGGGACACACCCACATCCGCCTGCGTTCGGAGGGATGGAGACAATATATTCGCGAGACTGATTTCCCGCAAGAAGCGGTTCGGCCCGATCGCCGCTAAAATGGCTTTACGATCACCAAAATGACAATTCCGACCATCAGTACCGTCGGTACCTCGTTGATAATTCTATAGAATTTTTGTGAACGGGTATTTCGGTCTTCTGCAAACTCGCGCACATACCGGGTGTAGAGCCCATGGATTGCCGACATGATCAGCACCAGCACGAGCTTGGCGTGAAACCAGGGCGCCCAGTAAAAGCCGCCGCTCCACACCAGCCACAGGCCGAGCAGCCAGGTTCCGATCATCGCCGGGTTGATGATCGCTTTCAGCAGCCGCCGCTCCATGACCTTGAAGGTCTCCGACTGCGGCGAGCCCTTCGGCGCCTCGCAGTGGTAGACGAACAGCCTGGGCAAATAGAGCATGCCGGCCATCCAGGAGATCACCGCGATCACGTGCAGCGCTTTGATCCACTCGTACATCGCTCGGTCCCGGTGGTGCGTCAGCCCGCGATCTTTGTTCGATCGTTCGAATATCGCCTGAAGGCGTCTGTGCCAACACGTTCTCGACAAGCGTCCCTTTACTAAATCGATCTAGAGAATCTTATTTTAAGATTCTTAGAGCGTGGATTAAACTCACGCAGCGTTGTCGGGCTGTTACTCGCCTGCTGTCCACACGGACCGATGTTGTCCCCGTTGTCAGGCATTGCGATTCAGATCAAGCTAGCCGCTGTTTTTGGGCCTTTGTGGGAGTTCGATCGCGATTATCCAGAGACAAATTCACATTCCGATCCTATCATCCATGCACAGTCAAAAACTGATCCCGCTGCGAGGCCTGTGAATTGAATCGCGACTTATACCGCCGGCAGTCGAGGGGCGGCTTGAAACGATGATTGATCAACAGGGATTCACAAGCCATACACGTCGTGGCGCGCTGGGCGAGGCAGTCGTCTGACGCATGATCACGACCTCGGGCAGCTATTTTCATCTTCACCTGGTGTCGGACTCGACCGGCGAGACGCTGATCACCGTCGCGCGTGCGGTCGCCGCCCAATATGCCAATGTGACACCGGTCGAACATGTCTACCCGCTAGTGCGGACGCAGAAGCAGCTCGACCGCGTGCTGCTGGAGGTCGAGGAAAGTCCGGGCATCGTGCTGTTCACGCTGCTGGACAAGGAGCTGATCAACAAGCTCGAAAGCAAATGTCGCGAGCTGAACATTCCCACGCTGTCGATTCTCGGACCGGTGCTGCAGCTGTTCCAGGCTTATCTCGGTACGACCAAATCGCACCGGATCGGCGCCCAACACACGCTGAATACCGAATATTTCAAGCGCATCGATGCCCTCAACTTTACGATGATGCATGACGATGGTCAGCACACCGAAGGCCTTGAAGAGGCTGACGTTGTCCTGGTGGGCGTTTCGCGTACATCGAAAACGCCGACGTCGATCTATCTCGCCAACCGCGGCGTGCGCACGGCCAACGTGCCGCTGGTGCCGGGCATCCCGATCCCGCGTGAGCTCGAGATCTTGAAGAAGCCGCTGGTGGTCAGTCTGCACGCGACGCCGGAGCGGCTGATCCAGATCCGCCAGAACCGGTTGCTCGGTCTTGGCGCCAAGACCGAGCATGGCGACAGCTATGTCGATCACCAGTCTGTGGTCGACGAGGTGACGTTCTCCAAGCGGCTCAGCGCTAGACATCGCTGGCCATCGATCGACGTGACGCGCCGCTCGATCGAGGAAACCGCGGCCGCGATCATCAAGCTGTGGAGTGAACGGCAGCGGGCGCGGAGCGCCGAATGACGCTATGGCGCAGCGACAAGCCGCTGCTACTGGCGTCGCGTAGCGCGTCGCGACAGATGCTGTTGCGGAACGCCGGGATTCCCTTTGAGGCCGTGCCAGCCGACATTGATGAGCGGGAGACACAACGGGATTCCAGGCTGACCAAGCCGGGCGAAGTCGCAGAATTACTGGCGGTGTTGAAGGCACTGCGGGTTGCCAACCATTTTCATTTGCGCTGGATCCTTGGCGCTGATCAGACGCTGTCGCTCGGCGACAATATATTTTCGAAACCCGCCAGCCGCGCGGACGCGTTCAAGCAACTCAAGCAACTTGCTGGCAAGACCCATGAGCTCCACTCGGCACTGGCGATGGTCCGTCACGATGATGTGGTCTGGCGGTCGGTGACCGTGGCGCGGCTCAAGATGCGGGATTTGTCGGACGAGGCGATCAACAAATATCTCGACGCCGCCGGCGACAAGGTGACGGCGAGCGTCGGCGCCTACCAGCTCGAGGGGCTCGGCGTGCACCTGTTCGAACACATCGACGGCGACCATTTCACCATCCTTGGCCTGCCGCTGCTGCCATTGCTTGACTTTCTCCGCAGCCAAGGTTTGCTCGCGGTGTGATGCACCCCAACTGTCATGGCCGGGCTTGTCCCGGCCATCTCGATTAGGAACGCATTGCCTCTCTAAGCGAGATGCCCGGCACAAGGCCGGGCATGACAACAACAGGGCCGGGACGCTGGACGGAATGCTTATCATTGGATTGACCGGGTCGATCGGCATGGGCAAGTCGACGACGCTGCAAATGTTCGCCGACGAGGGCGTGCCGGTCTACGACGCCGACGCCGCGGTGCATGCGGTGTATTCTGGTCCAGCGGTGCCGGTGGTCGAAGCGGCGTTTCCCGGAACCACCGCCGACGGCAAGGTCGACCGGCAAAAGCTGTCGCAGCGCGTGCTCGGCAATCCGGAGGCGCTGAAAAAGCTCGAGCAGATCGTGCATCCGCTCTTGGGCGCGCACCGGCAAAAATTCCTCGAGGACGCCGAAAAGGCTGGTGCACCCATCGTCCTGATGGACGTGCCGCTGTTGTTCGAAACCGGCGGCGAGAAGCGCATGGACGCGATCATCGTGGTCTCGGCGCCGGCCGAGCTGCAGCGCGAGCGCGTGCTGGCGCGCGAGAACATGACCCAGGACAAGCTCGATGCCATCCTGGCGCGGCAGATGCCGGATGCCGAAAAACGCAAGCGTGCCGACTTTGTCGTGGATACGTCGCGCGGGCTGGCGCCGGTGCGCGCCGACGTCAAAGACATTCTGGCGAAGGTCGCTAGGATGCCGCAACGGCGTCAGTGATTCGATTTTCTGGGTCCATCATGCGCGAGATCGTTGTCGATACCGAAACCACCGGCCTTGATCCCCTGCGCGGCGATCGGCTGGTCGAGATCGGCTGTGTCGAACTGTTCAATCACATGCCGACCGGACAGACCTTTCACCGCTATCTCAATCCCGAGCGGGACATGTCGAGCGAGGCCTATGCGGTGCATGGGCTGTCGACGGAATTCCTCGCCGACAAGCCGCTGTTCTCGGCCGTGGCGGATGAATTCCTGGCGTTTGTCGCCGACGCACCGCTGATCATCCATAACGCGTCGTTCGACGCCTCCTTCATCAATGCCGAGCTCGAGAAGATTGGCCGCTCACCGCTGCCGCGCGAACGGCTGGTCGACACGCTGCTCCTGGCGCGCCGCAAGCATCCCGGCGTGTCGAACCGGCTCGACGATCTCTGCTCGCGCTATGCGATCGACAACTCGCACCGCACCAAGCACGGTGCGCTGCTCGACGCGGAGTTGCTGGCCGAGGTTTATGTCGATCTGATCGGTGCGCGGCAGTCGTCGCTGGTTCTGGCGACTGCCACCGCCGTGCGTGTCGAGGCCCAGCTCGATATGCCGCGGCGGCAGCGCGCGGTGCCGCTCGCGCCGCGGCTGACGGAAGCGGCACGCGCCGCCCACCGCGCGTTCATCGCGACGCTCTCGAAGCCGATCTGGCAGGATTTTTTCGGGACGACGTGAGGGGCGGGCCATCGTCGTTGTCATGGCCGGGCTTAGCCGTTCGAAGAACGGCGTCGCTTCGCTCGCCTATGTCCCCCGGCCATCTCGCTTACGAGCGCAGTGCCTTGCTGGTCGAGGTCACCGGGACAAGCCCGGTGACGACAAGCGCAAATAGATCAGCCGCCACTCAGCTCGGCTGGTTCGCGGCGCCCGGCTGCTGCCGGGCAAGGTTCTGCCGGTAGAGGCCGACGAAATCGATCGGGTCGAGCAGCAACGGCGGATAGCCGGCGTCGCGTGTCGCCGAGGCGATGATGTTGCGCGCGAACGGGAACAACAGCCGCGGGCACTCGATCATCACGAACGGATGCAGGCTCTCCTGCGGGATGTTCTGGATCCGGAAGATGCCGGCATAGACCAGCTCGAAGTTGAACATCAGGGTGCCCGAAGTCTCGGCCTTGCCCTCGATCGAAAGGATCACCTCGTAGTCGGTCTCGGACGCATTGTTCGCGGTGACATTGATCTGGATGTTGATCGCCGGCTGCGCCTGCTGCGGCCCGTAGGTGCGCGGCGCGTTCGGGTTCTCGAAGGAAAAATCCTTCACATACTGCACGAGCACGTTGAGCTGAGGCTGCGACGCCTCTTGAGATGTGTCTTGGGACGTACCTTGGGGCGAACCATTGCCGTTTGCCATGAAACTCTCTCCTCGCGGGCTTGTCCGCCCCGGCACGTAAGTCAGCGAACAGCCGCCGTTCGCCGCGCAAAATCGAACTAAAACCGTCTGGCAGCCCTGCTCGAACGCGACAATCCGGCGCGGTCGAAGGGCCGGCGAGTGGCTAACACAGGGTTTATGCCACGGCAAATGGGGGTCGCTGGTCCTTTTCGGCCATCGAGATTTGAGCGAGCATGTTTTTTTAAAGCCGGAGCCACCCCCGATCGTGTCGAGGGCATGCTTTTCCGGATCATGCTCTAAATTCGACGGATTCGGCGGCCCATAGTACGTCGCGTTCATGAGTCGCGGGCAAGGTCGGGTGATATCGGCGCCGCCCTTGCGGACGGCGCCCAAGCGGCCGAGGCAAAAGGCGATTATCGAGGCTTGGCGCGATCCGAAAACGGGCCTACATGGGATATTTGGAATCCACCGAGGAACCCGCAAAGCGATAGTTCCTTGAACTATCGGCGGTTCGCATCGATCGGAAGTGAGCGACGTGGATAATATCTACACCATCATCTTTCTGGCGCTCGCGGTGTTCATCTTCCTGCGCCTGCGCAGTGTGCTCGGCCAGCGGACTGGCGCCGAGCGGCCGCCGTATGACCGCTCGACCCGCGACGTGCTGGGCAGCGCGCGCGGCGACAAGGTGGTGCCGCTGCCGGGCAATGTGATCGAGCACGCGCCGGCGGCCGCGCCCGCCGAGGCGCCGCCGCCTGTCGATCGCTGGAAGGGCGTGGCGGAGCCGGGCTCCGATCTCGCGCTCGGTCTCAACGCGGTGGCACGGCTTGATTCGTCATTCGACCTGCCGCACTTCCTCACCGGCGCCAAGAGCGCTTATGAAATGATCGTGATGGCGTTCGCCAATGGCGACCGCCGGACCTTGAGTGATCTGCTGTCGGGCGAGGTCTACGAAGGCTTTGAGTCGGCGATCCGCGAGCGCGAACAGCGCGGCGAGAAGGTCGAGCGCAAGTTCGTCGGCATCGACAAGACCGAGCTGGTCAGCGCCGAGGTCCGTGGCAAGATGGCGCATCTCACCGTGCGCTTCGTGTCGCAAATCATTTCCGTCACGCGCGACAAGAGCGGCGCCGTCGTCGACGGCAGCCCGGACAAGGTCGCCGACGTCACCGATGTCTGGACTTTTGCTCGCGACATCTCCTCGCGCGATCCGAACTGGAAGCTGGTCGGCACCGAGAGCGGGCACTGAGGTTGCTCCGCTCGTGCGCCGGGTTGCGGCCGCGCTCTGCGCGGCTGCCCTTGCGCTGCCCCTGTCGCAGGATGTTGTGGCCCGTCCGCGATCCAGCAGGCACAGTGCGGTCGAATTTCCGCATCACCCGCCGCGGCCCTGGCCGCTCGAATTTCCCAACGCGCAGTATCTTGCTCTGAGATGGTCCGAGGTCGACGGCTGGGCCGATGACGACCTGTTGCCGGCGTTCAGGACATTTCGCGTGAGCTGCCAGCCGATCGCCGGCGAGCGCGGCGCGCTGGCCTCGCCAAGAACGCTCGGCACGTCGCTGCGCGAACCCTGCCGTGCCGCGCGCAACGCCGACATCAAGACATCGGCGGATGCACGCGCCTTCTTCGAGCGGCATTTCGTACCGCTGCAAATCTCCAAGCTGGGCGAGACCGACGGCTTCGTCACCGGCTACTACGAGCCGGTGCTCGAGGGCTCGAAGACGCCGACCGACGTCTTCAACGTGCCGGTGTACCGCAGGCCGTCGAACCTGTTCATTCGCGGCGTGAAGCAGGACGGACCGGCGCCGAACGGCGGCAAGGTCTTTCGCAAGATCGGCCGCCGCAAGCTCGTGCCGTATTACGAGCGGGCCGAGATCGAGGATGGCGCGATCGCGGGCCGCGGGCTCGAAATCTGCTACCTCAAGGACCAGACCGACCTGCTGTTCATGCAGATCCAGGGTTCGGGCCGCATCAAGCTCACCGACGGCACAACGTTGCGCCTGAACTACGACGCGCACAACGGCCAGCCTTACACGCCGGTCGGCCGCATCCTGATCGAGCGCAACATCATCCCGCGCGAAGAGATGTCGATGCAGCGCATTCGCGAATGGATGGAAGCGAATCCGGACGGCGCCAACGAGCTCAGGCGGCAGAACAAGTCGTACGTGTTCTTCCGCGAGGTCAAGCTGAACGACGACGATGAAGCTGTCGGCGGGCAGGGCGTTCCGCTCACGCCCCAGCGTTCGATCGCGGTCGACCACTCGCTGCATCTTTATGGCACGCCGTTCTTCATCACGGGAAAACTGCCGATCGAATCGGAAAAATCGCCGACGCCATTCCACCAGCTGATGATCGCGCAGGACACGGGCTCGGCGATTGTCGGGCCGGCGCGCGCCGACCTTTATTTCGGTGCCGGACCCGACGCTGCGCGGATCGCCGGTCGGCTGAAGAACAACATCCGCTTCGCGATCCTGGTGCCGAAGGCGCTCGATCCGTCGCCGGGGGCGCGGCGCATGGGACTGCCCGAGCCGCGGCCATCGGAGACGATCGCAAAGCTGTTTCCGCCGAAGCCACCGGCGCCGCAAGCGGCGGCGCCGACTGCCGCGCAGCCGACGACGGCCGCGCCGCCGACGGAAAAATCCGTAACCACGAATGTCGCCACTGCCATCCCGCTGCCGCAGGCACGACCCGCTTCGGCTCCCGAAAAAACCCGTAGTTTCCGGCGGCGTCACCGCGGATGAGCAAGCCACCGCATTCGCGCCGGCACCGGGCGCTGACCGAGGACGAGCGCACGCTCTGGCATGCGGTTGCCAAGACGACCATGCCGTTGAAGCGTGGGCGCCGCGCGAGCAAGACGGTCGAGCCGAACGAGCAGATCTTGCCTGCGAAAGCTCGCGCGATCGAACCGGCTTCCACGACGTCTTCGAAGCTTCCGAAGAAGACTGCAACACCCGCAAGCCCGCCGGCGCTCGCGCCGATTGGCCGCCGCGACAAGGCACGGCTGTCGCGCGGCCGTCACGAGATCGACGCGCGCATCGATTTGCATGGCATGACGCAGGCACGAGCACACCGCGCGCTGCTCGCGTTCCTGCAGCGCGCGCATGCGGATGGCGCGACCTTCGTGCTTGTCATTACCGGCAAGGGTCGCATCGGCGGCGAAGAGCGCGAACAGGGCGTGCTACGCCGTCAGGTGCCACACTGGCTGGCGCTGCCGGAGTTCCGGACCATCGTGGTCGGCTACGAGCAGGCGCACATCGGCCATGGTGGCGAAGGTGCGCTTTATGTGCGGGTCAGAAGGGCGAGAGTTAGAGAATAAACCGGCTTAAATCGGCATTCTTGGCGAGATCGCCGATGTGCTTGTTCACGTAGTCAGCATCGATGCTGACGGTCTCGCCGTGACGGTCCGACGCGGCGAAGGAAATCTCGTCCAGCACGCGCTCCATCACTGTTTGCAAGCCGACGCGCACCGATGTTTTCGATGCTGCTGTTGACGCTGACCGCGACATCGGCGATGGCGTCGATCGCATCGTCGGTGAAGGCGAGGGTGAGGCCCTCGGTCGCCATCAGCGCCACATACTGCTTGATCAATGAGGCTTCGGGCTCGGTGAGAATGCGGCGGAAGTCGTCGCGGCTGAGCGGCTGCAGCTCGACGCGGATCGGCAGTCGGCCCTGCAACTCCGGCAGCAGATCGGAAGGCTTTGCAATGTGGAAAGCGCCCGACGCGATAAACAGGATATGGTCGGTCTTCACCGCGCCATGCTTGGTGTTGACGGTGGTGCCCTCGATCAGCGGCAACAGATCGCGCTGTACACCTTCGCGCGAGACGTCGGCGCCGACGCGCCCATCGCGGGCGCAAATCTTGTCGATCTCGTCGAGGAAGACGATGCCGTTGTTCTCGACCGAGTGAATGGCGTCCTGCACCAGCCGGTCGTTATCGAGCAGCTTGTCGGCCTCTTCATTGACAAGAATGTCGTGCGACTCGGCGACCGTCAGCCGTCGCGTCTTGGTGCGTCCGCCCATCTTGCCAAAGATGTCGCCGAGCGAGATGGCGCCGATCTGGGCGCCCGGCATCCCGGGAATTTCGAAGGTCGGCATCCCGCCGCTGCCGGCTTGCGTTTCGATCTCTACTTCCTTGTCGTTGAGTTCGCCGGCGCGCAGCTTGCGGCGAAAGGAATCGCGTGTGGCGGGGCCTGAACCTGGCCCGACCAGCGCGTCGAGCACGCGATCCTCGGCTGCCATCTCGGCGCGCGCCTGCACGTCCTTGCGCCGGCGCTCGCGCATCTGCGAAATCGCGGTGTCCACGAGGTCGCGCACGATCTGCTCGACGTCGCGCCCGACATAGCCAACTTCGGTGAACTTGGTTGCCTCGACCTTGATGAACGGCGCCTCGGCGAGCTTGGCAAGCCGCCGCGAGATTTCGGTTTTGCCGACGCCGGTCGGCCCGATCATCAGGATGTTCTTCGGCAGCACCTCTTCGCGTAGCGAGCCGTCGAGCTGCAGCCGCCGCCAGCGGTTGCGCAGCGCGATCGCGACTGCGCGCTTGGCATCGGCCTGGCCGACGATGAAGCGGTCGAGTTCGGATACAATTTCGCGAGGGGAAAAGTTCGTCATGGGCCTTCTGAAATAAGCGGGATTGCCGGATGCGCAAGCTGCTGATTTAGGCATAGTCCTTGGTACTAGTCCGGCATCCATTCGTCTGAACGTGCTCTAAATGATTGGCGGACCGGCCTGCCACGGCCTGATCGCGTCGAATGGATGGATCAGCATGATGACATTCAACGTCAGATTGTCGCGGATGTGGAGGCCAACCAGGACTTCAAAGAGAATCGCGATTGCGACGGTTGCGGCCGTCGGCAGCTTTGATGCGAGCAGGAAACCGACGATCATGGATGCGGTATCGGACAGCGAGTTGATGACACTGTCGCCGAAATAGTCGGCCGACATCGTCTCGCTGCGGTACCGCTCGATGATGAACGGCGAGTTCTCAACGATCTCCCAACCGACTTCGATGGCCATCGCCGCCAGCAGCCGCTCCATCAACGACGCGCGCGGCATCACAAAATGCGTGAGCGCGTAAAACAAGAAGCCGTGGATGACGTGCGAGAAGGTATACCAATCGGTGATGTGCTGCGAATTCTCGCGACTCTGGATGTCACCGAACCACAGCTTTACGGTGCCGCAAGGGCAGATCAGGCTATGGCCCATTTGATGAAGGGTGACGGCCTGCACGACGAGGAGCATGGCAGCGATGACGAGCGCCGTACGGGTCGCAAGCCACATGGCCGGCCTGGCGGTTTCCGATGGGGCGCTCATCGCAGTCGTCTCTTTCGGGGGGCGCGCGCAATTCCGCGACGCGCGAGGACTGCGAAGCCTAGCACGGCGCGGTTCGGCAGGCTCTAGCTTGCCGCCAGCGCTTCGATGGTGACATTGCGGTTGGTGTAGACGCAGATGTCGGCGGCGATGTCGAGCGCACGGCGCACGATGGTCTCGGCATCCTTGTCGGTCTCGACCAGGGCACGTGCGGCGGCCAGCGCATAGTTGCCGCCGGAACCGATGCCCATGACGCCGGCCTCGGGCTCGAGCACGTCGCCGGTCCCGGTCAGGACCAGCGACACCTCCTTGTCGGCGACGATCATCATCGCTTCGAGCCGCCTGAGGTAGCGGTCGGTACGCCAGTCCTTGGCGAGCTCGACCGCCGCGCGCATCAATTGACCGGGATATTGCTCGAGCTTGCTTTCCAGCCGCTCGAACAGGGTGAAGGCATCGGCGGTGGCGCCGGCAAAGCCGCCGATCACGTCGCCCTTGCCGAGCTTGCGCACTTTGCGGGCGTTCGACTTGATCACCGTCTGGCCGATCGAAACCTGGCCGTCGCCGCCGATCACGACCTTGCCGCCCTTGCGGACGGTCAGGATCGTCGTGCCATGCCAGGAGGGCATTCTGGGCTGGGCGTAGGGATCGGGCGCGTACATCGGCGGGACCTCATAGGAAACCAGGCCAGATTTAAGGTTTTGGCACGCTGTTTCAATTGGTTCGCGGCCATTGGCGGCGGTGAAAGGCGCTGTTAAAAGCCTGCCGTTAGAAGGAGGCTTGCAACCCCCTTAGATTGCGCATGATCTTTTCGGAAAACCGGTATCCACTTTCCCGGATCATGCGCCGGAAGGTTTTGACGGATGCGCCAGGCGACGATCAAGCGCAAGACCAAGGAGACCGACATCGAGGTCAAGGTCAACCTCGATGGGTCAGGTACGTGCAGCGCCGCGACCGGGATCGGCTTCTTCGACCATATGCTCGATCTGCTGGCTCGCCATTCCCGGATCGATATTTCGGTCAAGGCGGCCGGCGACCTGCACGTCGACCACCATCACACCACCGAAGACGTCGGCATCGCGCTGGGCCAAGCGGTGAAGCAGGCGCTCGGCGACATGGCCGGGATCAACCGCTATGCCAGCGTGCACATGCCGATGGACGAGACGCTGTCGCGCGTCGCGCTCGACATCTCGGGCCGGCCGGTGCTGGTGTTCAAGGTTGCATTCGCGCGCGACAAGATCGGCGAGTTCGACACCGACCTGGTGCGGGAGTGGTTCCAGGCGTTTGCAATGAACGCCGGCATGACGCTGCACGTCGAGACGCTTTATGGCGACAACGGCCACCATATTGCAGAATCCTGCTTCAAGGGTCTCGCCCGGGCTTTGCGAACCGCAGTGGCCATCGATCCCCGCGCCAAGGGCGAAGTGCCCTCCACCAAGGGTAGCCTTGGTCACTGAAGATCCGGTCATTGAAGATCTGGTCACTGAATTTGGCCATTGAACTCTGCCCTTGAACTTGGCAATTGCCCTCGCGGGCATAGCTTTAGCGTTTCCGAGCCCAGAGGAAGTCCCATGCCGGTCTTCACTGTTCACGCACCCGTTGACGCCGTCAGGCGCGCGGATTCCGATCGTTTCGTGTTCGTGCGCGACGGCTTCCATTTCTGGGCCTTCCTGTTCGGGCCGCTGTGGTTGATGTGGCATCGGCTGTGGCTGGCGCTGGTCGCCTACATCGTCATCATCGCTGGCGTCGCCGGGTTGATGGTGGGGCTGCGCACGGGCGCCGACGCGCAGGGCATGGTCATGCTGATCGTGGCGTTGCTGACCGGATACGAGGCGGCAAATGCGCAGCGCTGGACCTTGTCGCGCGGCTGGTGGCGCGAACTCGGCGTTGTCGTCGCCGATGATGCCGAAAGTGCCGAACGGCGCTTCTTTGCGCAATGGACCGGTGAATACGTGACTGCCACTGCGTCGCCGGATCGCGCGCCGCCTCCGGTGCCACCGGCGCATTCCGGCGCAAGCCACGATGTGATCGGTCTGTTCCCGCGACCGGGGGTGCCACGATGACCGTTGCCATCATCGACTACGGTTCGGGCAACCTGCACTCGGCCGCAAAGGCCTTCGAGCGCGCCGCGCGCACGCTCGAGCCGCCGGAAAAGATCCTTGTCACCAGCGATCCCGACCAGGTCTGGCGTTCGGATCGCGTGGTGCTACCCGGTGTCGGCGCGTTCGCCGATTGCAAGCGCGGCCTCGACGGCGTCGATGGCATGGTGCAAGCGCTGAACGAGACCATCAGGTTCAAGGCGCGACCGTTCTTCGGCATTTGCGTCGGCATGCAACTGATGGCCGAGCACGGCCGCGAGTACGAGACCGTCGACGGGCTCGGCTGGATCAAGGGCGTGGTCGAAAAAATCACCCCAAGCGACGAGCATTTGAAAGTGCCGCATATGGGCTGGAACACGCTCGACGTGCAGCGCGACCACCCCGTGCTGGAGAAGCTGCCGCTCGGCGAAAAAGGCCGGCACGCCTATTTCGTGCACTCGTTCCACCTCAACGCGGCGGAGTCCGCCGACGTGGTCGCGCGCGCCGACTATGGCGGGCCGGTCACGGCGGTGGTCGCCAAGGACACCATGTTCGGCACGCAATTCCACCCGGAGAAGAGCCAGCGCTTAGGTCTCGCCCTGATCCATAATTTCCTGAAGTGGAAGCCGTGATTCTTTTCCCGGCGATCGATCTCAAGGGCGGCCAGTGCGTCCGGCTCGAACAGGGCGACATGGCGCGCGCGACGGTATTCAACACCGATCCGGCCGCGCAGGCATTGAGCTTCGAGCAGCAGGGCTTTGAATATCTGCATGTCGTCGATCTTGACGGTGCGTTCGCCGGCAAGCCGGTCAATGCTGCAGCCGTCGAAGGCTTGCTGAAGGCGATCAGGATGCCGGTGCAGCTCGGCGGCGGAATCCGCGATCTCGCCACCGTCGAGGCCTGGTTGTCGCACGGCATCCGCCGCGTGATCATCGGGACCGCGGCGGTGCGCGATCCGCAGCTGGTGAAGGACGCGGCGAGGAAATTTCCGGGGCGCGTCGCGGTGGGCCTTGACGCCCGCGATGGCAAGGTCGCGGTGCAGGGCTGGGCGGAGAGTTCTGAGATGACCGCGCTCGACATTGCGAAGCGCTTCGAGGATGCCGGCATCGCGGCGATCATCTTCACCGACATCGCCCGCGACGGTCTTTTGCGCGGACTTAATCTCGAGGCGACGATTGCGCTTGCCGATCGCATCTCGATCCCGGTGATTGCGTCGGGGGGCCTTGCGTCGATCGCCGACGTCAGGGCTCTGCTTGAGCCGCGATCGCAAAAGCTCGAAGGCGCGATCTCCGGGCGCGCGCTTTATGACGGACGGCTGGATGCGGCGGAAGCCATCGCGTTGATCAAGGCGGCGCGCGGAAAGGGCTCGTAAGAAATGTTCAAGGTGCGCGTGATCCCCTGCCTCGACGTTAAGGACGGCCGTGTCGTCAAGGGCGTCAACTTCGTCAACCTGCGCGACGCCGGCGATCCGGTCGAGGCGGCGATGGCCTATGACGCGGCGGGTGCCGACGAGCTCTGCTTCCTCGACATCACCGCGAGCCACGAAAACCGCGACACCATGTTCGACGTTGTCAGGCGGACGGCGGAGGCGTGCTTCATGCCGCTCACCGTCGGCGGCGGCGTGCGCACCGTCGAAGATATCCGCAAGCTTCTGACCTCGGGCGCCGACAAGGTCTCGATCAACACCGCGGCAGTGAACCGGCGCGAGTTCGTCAAGGAAGCTGCCGAAAAATTCGGCGACCAGTGCATCGTGGTCGCGATCGACGCCAAGAGCGTCAAACGCCCGGGCGGTTCAGATCGTTGGGAAATCTTCACCCATGGCGGGCGCAACGCGACCGGGATCGATGCGATCGAATACGCGCAGGAGGTGGTCTCGCTCGGCGCCGGCGAGATCCTTTTGACCTCGATGGACCGTGACGGGACGCGACAAGGTTTCGATATACCGCTGACTTGCGCGATTTCCGAAAGCGTTCAGGTCCCCGTGATCGCCTCTGGCGGGGTCGGCAATCTCGATCATCTTATCCAGGGCGTCCGCGATGGCGGAGCCACCGGCGTGCTGGCGGCCTCGATCTTCCATTTCGGCGAGTACTCGATCCGGCAGGCCAAGGAGCACATGGCGCGCGCCGGTTTACCTATCCGGCTCGATCCCTAGAGCGCGATGCATCGCGCCCTAGTTCTTTGATTGCGCATGATCTCTTCGGAAAACCGATAGCCACTTTTCCGGATCATGCGCTAGCGACTCCCCGTCACAAAAGTGCTAAGTGAGCATGGAGAGCCGCCGCAACGGGCAGGTCACGCGTTTTGAGTTTGTTGATGTCGCGTTCGACGATCCATGAACTGGCCGCCACCATCGATGCCCGCGCCGCATCGGGCGGCGACGCGTCCTATACCAAAAAGCTGCTCGACAAAGGCGCCGCCGCTTGCGCCAAGAAGCTTGGCGAGGAGGCGGTGGAGACGGTGATCGCCGCACTTGAGAACGATCGCGAGCATCTCGTCGCCGAGAGTGCCGACCTCATCTACCACCTGCTGGTGCTGTTGAAATCGCGTGGCGTCAGGCTGGAGGAAGTCGAGGCCGCGCTCGCGCAGCGAACGTCAATGTCCGGACTGGAAGAGAAAGCGTCGCGCAAACGCGACTAGAAACCGTAAGAGACGGCGACATGGATATCCGCGCTCCCGACCAGAGGTACAATCCTTACCGCATTTTTACGCGCGAGCAGTGGGCCGAGCTGCGCAACGACACGCCGATGACGCTGGAGCCCGGCGAGTTTTCGCAGCTGCGTTCGCTGCACGACCGCCTTGACATCAAGGAGGTCGAGGAAATCTATCTGCCGCTATCGCGTTTGCTGTCGATCTATGTCGACGCCGCGCAGCGGCTGTATTATGCGCAACGCCAGTTTCTCGGCATCCGCGACCGCAAGGTTCCCTACATCATCGGTATCGCAGGCTCGGTTGCCGGCGGCAAGTCGACCACCGCGCGCGTGCTGCAGGCGCTGCTGGCGCGCTGGTCGCCGCGACCCAAGGTCGATCTGGTGACGACCGACGGCTTCCTCTATCCCAACGCCGTGCTCGAACGGTTGGGCTTGATGCAGAAGAAGGGGTTCCCGGACAGCTACGATCTGGCGCTATTGTTATCGTTCCTGAGCGATATCAAGTCAGGACGCGGCCGGGTGCGCGCGCCGGTCTATTCGCATTTGACCTACGACGTCGTTCCGAATGAATGGAAAGAGGTCGACCAGCCCGACATTCTCATCGTTGAAGGTGTGAATGTCCTGCAGACCGCGCCATTGCCAAAGCACGGCAAGGCGGTCCCCGTCGTCTCCGACTTTTTCGATTTCTCGGTTTACATGGACGCCGATGAGCCGGTGCTGCGCGACTGGTACGTGACGCGCTGGCTGGCGCTACGCGACACCGCGTTCCACGATCCCAGGTCCTACTGGCACCGTTATGCGCGGCTGTCGGACGAGGAGGCGATCGCTACCGCGACGGCGATCTGGGAGCGCACCAATCTCGCCAACCTCGAGGAAAACATCCTGCCGACGCGTCCGCGCGCGACGCTGATCCTCAAGAAGGGCCCCGATCACGTGATCGAAACAGTGTCGCTGCGCCGGCTTTGAGCGATCACGTCATAGTTTTGTAGCTCGTAGCGTGGGTTAGGCGCCGTCCACGGCACTGCGATTTAACATATTCGACTGGCGCCGTAACCCACCATGGGAGTTAGCCGGTGGGTTACGGCGCGGATTCTCGTCGTGATGATCGAGCTTGCCGTAGACGGCGCCTAACCACCCTACGGCTGGACTGTTGCGTCACGCCGCGTGGCGCTCGGCGTCTGCGCCAAAATGCTGGATGTAGCGGGTGTTGATGGAGCTCACTGGCATGATGACCAGCACGTCCGTGGTGCCGAACTGGTAGTCGACGACGGCGCCGTTGCCGACAAAGGCGCCGAGCCTGAGATAGCCCTTCAGCAACGGCGGCAATTCGTGCAGCGCCGCCTTCGGGTTGATGGCGTCTTTCGGCATGCGATTCATCTCGACGCGCCGACCGGCATGGGCGCTGGCGCGCCAGTCCAAGGGCGCTCCGGCGTAGTGATGCAGGAACGACAGCTGCAACGCCAGCCGGTCCGGATCGGTGCCTTCGAGGCTGGCGCAGCCGATCATGACGTCGAAGCGATGACGGCGGACGTAAGTCCAGACGCCGTGCCAGAGCAATTCGACGGTGCGCTTGTTGCGGTAAGGCGGCAGCACGCAGGACCGGCCGAGCTCGAGGAAACGCAGGCCCCGATGCCGCTCGATCAGAGCTGCAACATCGAACTCACTCTCTGTATAGAAGCCGCCGTGAAGATCGGCGGCATCCTGGCCGAGCAGCCGGTAGGTGCCGACCACTGGCGGTTTGCGCTTGAAGGGTCGCGCGCCATCGAGCGGTAGTTTGGCGGCGTGGTCGATGACAAGCAGGTGGTCGCAAATCTTGTCGAACGCGTCCTTGTCTCGCCGCGCCAGCATGGTCCGCGCATCGGCAATCGCGGCGCCATCCTTGTAGAACACGTTGTAGCGCAGGCGCTGGGCACGCTTGATGTCCTTCTTGGTGTGCGCGAGCCGCACTTCGAGCGCGCCGAGGCGACCCAGAGTGGCCGAGGGTGCCGGCGCTTCGCTGGTCTCGCGCGGGTCGAAGAACTCGCCATTCGGCAGCCAGGCCGGCCGCAGTTTGCTGGCGGAAACCCGAATTGCGTCCGGCGTCCATCGCTGCATCAAGCGGAGCGACGAGCGGACGAAATCATTCTCTTGCATCTAGCAAAAATCCGTTGCGGGCGTGACGCGCGAATCGCTGCGCCCAACTCGTCACGATTAACTACGGTCGTTCAACGGAATTGTGACACGCTGGTCGGCTGTCCTGTGACAAGCGTGAAGAGCGGGCAAAAGGTTTATTTGATTGAGCATGGTCTTTTGGGAAAACCGGTACCCACTTTTCCGGATCATGCTCTATGCGGCAATATGCGGCATGCCTGACAAGCGCTGCAGCAGTTCGGTCAGCCGATCGCGGTCGAGTGGCTTGACCAGGAAGCCGTCCATCCCGGCTTCGAAGCAGGCGTAGCGATCTTCCACCACGGTATTCGCGGTGAGCGCGAAGACCGGCGTGCGCCGCGCGCCGCTTTGCGCCTCGCGCTCGCGGATGCGCTTGGTCGCTTCGATACCGTCGAGTTCAGGCATCTGCAAATCCATCAGCACGACATCGTAGGGCGCGCCGCCGGACTGTGCCGCGATCCATGATTCCAGTGCGGCCTGACCCGTCGTCGTCACGACCGGACGATGACCGAGCCGTGACAACAGCGAGCGCGTCAACAGCGCGTTGATCTCGTTGTCCTCGGCGACCAGCACCGACAGGCCACGCACAGCCGGTCGGGGCGGAGCGGGCGGCGCGAACGCCAATTCGTCGGGCACGATCGAGAGCGAGCTTTCGGCGGCGAAACGCGCGGCAAGCGAGGTCGCGCGCACCGGCTTCACCAGATAGCCGTCACAGCCATCGGCCTTCAGCTGGTCGAGCGACCGCCGCTCCGCCGGCGTCAGCATGACGACGCAGTGCTTCGCATCACGCCGTGCCCGCTGCAGCAGCGGCTTCACGATCGTCTCGCCGAGCGCGGTATCGATAATGATCGTGTGCCAGGAGCGTTCCGGCAGCAGCGCGTCTGCGACCTCGGCATCGGCGACAACGGCGGTTTGTGCGCCCCAACGTTGCAGCCGCCGCGCGATCAACGACGCCTCGATCGCCTGCGCGGTCACCAGCAATACCGCCATGCCGTCGAGATTGGGTGGAACGAACGCCAGGCTGGCGGCGCCGAATGCCGGCAATCGCAACGCGACCTCGAAGGTCGATCCGACGTCAGGCGTGCTGTCGAGCGTGATGCGGCCGCCCATGCGGCGGATCAGGCGCTCCGAAATGCTTAAGCCCAGGCCGGTGCCGCCATAGTTGCGCGCGGTGCGGTCACTGGCCTGCTCGAACTCGCGGAAGATCCGTTCGCGCGCCTCCGGCGCAATGCCGATTCCGGTGTCGCGCACGGTGAAGACGATTTCGTCCGGCGCGGCGCCGGGCTCCGCGAGCAGCGCGACGCCGCCGCGCTCGGTGAATTTTATCGCATTGCCGGCGAGGTTCAAAAGCACCTGGCGCAAGCGCGCCATGTCACCGACCACCTGCGCGGGCAGCCGCTCGTCGACATAGGCGGCGATCTCCAGACCCTTGAGCTGGGCGCGCGGCGCCAACAGCTCGGTCAGCTCCTCGATCAGCTCGGTCAGCGCGAACGGCCGGCTCTCGATGTCGATCTTGCCGGCTTCGATCTTGGAGAAGTCGAGGATTTCATCGATCAGCGCCATCAGTGCATCGCCTGATGTCTTGATCGCCCGGGCGTAGGTCGTCTGCTCCGCGCTGAGCGGCGTATCGAGCAGCAGGCCGCTCATACCGAGAATGCCGTTGAGCGGCGTGCGGATTTCGTGGGAAGCAACCGCAAGAAAGCGCGATTTAGCGCGGTTCGCGGCGTCCGACTGGTCGCGCGCTTCGGTCAGTGCATGCTCGATTGCGGCTCGGTCGGTGACGTCGCGGCCGACGCTTTGCAATTGCGCGGGACGGTTGGCATCGAGACGGATCCACTGCTCGCGCCAGGCGATCCAGCGTTCACCCGCGGCACCGGCGACACGCTGGTCGTAGCTGCGTGCGCCGTCGGCCGTTGTCGTTGAGGCGCCGACCTCGAGCGAAGGGAAGTCGAATGTGGCGCCGATGATTGCGGCGCGGGGCTTGCCGGCCAGCAAGCAGTAGGCGTCATTGGCGAAGGTGATTTCGCGCGCCGTGTTGCGAACGACGATAAGATCGCCCTGCGCTTCGAACAGGGTGCGCGCGCGCTCTTCCGCCTCCTTGAGCTCCCAGTTGCGGTCGGCCAGCAGATCGTTGTGTGCGGCAATCTTGCGCATTTGCCGCTTGAGCCATCGCGCCCGCATGCTCATCATGGCGAGCGCGACGCAGGCGCACGCAAACAGGAAGCTCGAGCCCACGGCGAAGGCTTGCGGGTTATAGCCCGCGAGTTCGGAGCGTGCGCCGGTGACGAAACCATAAGCCGCGCTGAACGCTGCAATGAAGAAGAAGGTGGCACGCAGCGCGATCGCGACGCGCGGATAGCGGCGGAGCATCCGGCGTAGCTTGATTTTGATCCAGGCGCCTGGCCGCATGAGCGCTCGTGTCCTTGGCTCCAACAAACACAACGCACAGTGGCGCGAGGGTGTTGCGAAGTATTTGCGGCGCGCGGCGGCGAAGGCACGTGGATGCCGCGAGGGTTAACGCGGCGTTAAGATCGCCGCCATGTGGGTGTGGCCGCGCGCGCCGACGATCAGTGCCGCGGCCTGCTCGGCCGTGAAGGAGCCGGAACGCACGAAGATGCGATAGTCGGCATTGGGTTCGGTCGAGAGATAGATCGTCGGCTCGCCGCTCAGGGCCTTGCCGACGATTGCGACGCGACGACCTCCGCCGCTCGCGGAGCACGACGAATCCTCGATGCCAACGACGTCATCGGTGACGACGAAGTCAGCGAGGTCGGGTTGTTCAACCAGTTGAACCCGCACCGTGGCGAGCTCGGGTTTCTCGGTGAAGGCGACGCGGAGATCGGCTTGCCAGGGCAGCCAGGCCATCTGCACGGTGGTCAGCCCCGCCGAGATGCAGGGCTGCGTGCTGGAGAGCCACGCCGGCGCCACGCCGCCGGCGAGCACGAGTGGGAGAACGGACGCAAACAATCCGAGACGAACCATACGCAACACCACTCACCACGAAAGCCCAATCACGCTTGCGCCTGATGTGGCGACGCGAGGCTCATGGTTGGTGAAGCGTAAAAGAAAGTGGTTACTTTCGCGTTGATGAGGGGTGGTAAGGTCTCGGTGAGACGGTGGTCACGCCGCGTTGCGGACGGTGTCGGCCATTGCGCGATAGGACAGGGCCTCGGCAAGATGCAGCCGGCCAACCTTGTCGGTGGCGTCGAGGTCGGCCAGCGTGCGCGCGATCCGCAGCACGCGATGATAGCCGCGCGCCGACAGCCGCATGCTTTCGGCGGCGTCGCGTAAGAGCTTCAGGCCACTGGCATCGGGCTTGGCGATGTCCTCGAGAATCGCGGCCGGCGCTTCGGAATTGGTCCGCACTTGCGGCAGCTCGAGCGCCGCATAACGCTGGCGCTGGATGTCGCGCGCGGCCGCAACGCGTCTGGCAACGTCGGCGGAGCCTTCCGCCGGCGGCGGCAGGATCAGGTCGGCGGCAGTCACCGCCGGCACCTCGATGCGCAGATCGATGCGGTCGATCAGCGGGCCCGAGATGCGCGCCTGATAGTCCGCCGTGCAACGGTCGATGCGGCCGCGCTTGCAGGCGTAGCCGGGCTCGTAGGCGTTGCCGCAGCGGCAGGGGTTCATGGCCGCGATCAGCATGAAGCGCGCGGGGTAGGTGACGCGATGGTTGGCGCGCGACACCGAGACTTCGCCGTTCTCCATCGGCTGGCGCAGCGAATTGATGACGCGCGGATCGAACTCAGGGAACTCGTCAAGGAACAGCACGCCGTTATGGGCGAGCGAGATTTCGCCGGGTTTGGCGCGCAAGCCGCCGCCGGTGAGCGCTGCGATGCTGGCCGAATGATGCGGCGAGCGGAACGGCCGGCGGTTGGTCAGTGCGCCGCCCTCGAGCTGGCCCGCAACTGACGCGATCATCGACACTTCGAGCAGCTCGGCCGGCGTCAGCGGCGGCAGGATCGACGGCAGCCGCGCGGCCAGCATCGATTTGCCCGCACCCGGTGCGCCGATCATGAGCAGGTGATGGCCGCCGGCGGCGGCGATCTCCAACGCGCGCTTGGCGCTCTCCTGGCCCTTGATGTCGCGTAGGTCGAGCGCGGGGCCGTCGGCCTCTTCGCGAATTTTCGGCTGCGGCCGCGACAGCACCTGGGTGCCCTTGAAATGATTGGCGAGCTGGATCAGCGAGGACGCGGCGATGATCTGGATGTCGGGGCTGGCCCACGCCGCCTCCGCGCCGCAGGCAGCCGGGCAGATCAAGCCTTCGCTGCGGCCATTGGCGCCGATTGCCGCGGGCAGCACGCCCGCGACCGGAGCGATCGAGCCGTCGAGGCCGAGTTCGCCGAGCACACTAAAGCCGTTCAGTGCGTCGCGCGGGATCGCACCGATAGCGGCCATCAGGCCGAGCGCGATCGGCAGGTCGTAGTGGCTGCCTTCCTTCGGCAGATCAGCCGGTGCGAGATTGACGGTGATGCGTCGCGCCGGCAGCGCGAGACCCGAGGCGATCAGGGCAGAACGGAATCTTTTCGCGCGCTTCGGAAACAGCTTTGTCGGGCAGGCCGACGACGCCGAAGGCC
>CAWCKS010000003.1:0-801787 GCA_963796195.1 uncultured Alphaproteobacteria bacterium
GGTTTCGGCCGGCGCGGAAGCTTCCCGCGCCGGACCCGCACGTTCAGAAGCCAATTGTGACTGCACCTGTTGCGGATCGCATTTAGCTCGCGCAACTGGTTTCGCCGCTTCGGCGTCAGCAGCCCTAGTGCCACCGCAAGCGCAATCTTTCTGTCAAAGCCGATGGCACGCCCTCCAGAGATGACTTCACGCATCGCATCTGCTCGTTTGGTCCGGAACCCGCCCCACACTTTGTCTGTCACCCCCATCACACAATAAAGGATTAGCAACGTAAGCAGGTCTTCTATTGCGGTGTGAACCTGTAAGATCGTTGATCGCACTACATCATCGCGCTTCCGTTCAAGCATGCCCGCATAGGACGCTCGGTCCTTACGTTCATCTGCGCGGTAGAAGAAGCGGTCTATTTCATCAAGCTCCTTCGAGAGCCGTCTGATGTTTCGTTCGACTGCTTTGATTAGGCTAACGATCTCTGACTGCAAGATGCCACCAACCAATCACTCCTCCTATTTTCTGGGTGAGGACGGTTGCCGCAAGCACTTGATGATCTCGTTCTGCTCACAACTGTGCAAATCGTTCATCAAGCTCGCCAAATGCCCGCTCGCTGACGCAGTTGGACGGCCATAATGTGGCCGCGACGACTGTGATCATGCATCGTCAAACTGCCGCGCCACCCATGGCAGCGCGTCGGCGCTGCCGCGCACGAATAGTTACTCAGCGCGTTTCGATTTCGTCCTACGCCATCAATTGCACCACTCCTCGATCTTGCTGGGCAGCATGTTTATTCGATCAGCCGCGCCAGAAGGAGAGGCAGAGAGAGGTGTCGCTTGCCAGGACGAAGGGAAATGGGTGATTGCTAGTCAGCTACTCGGCGCGTGTCGTTAGGTAGCGTCATTGCTGCCCTCGCGGCCCATGACCCGATTCCACCGCCATACGACGCCAACACCCGATGCCCCTGATTTGCCCTCAAGCTTAAAACCGCTCAGCGATAACTGAATACTCATCAATCACTTATCGATATAGTGCAGCTGGCATCCGGCTTTCCCTGAGCCCTCTGATCCTTTCGGAGCGGCAAGAGTTCAAGCAAAACCTCGGGCACGCCGTGCCGCGGGGCGGTTTTTGCTGTTTGAAGCGCAGAGCCTCCCCTCTCGCCATCGCCGGACTTGATCGGGCGATCCAGGATTCCGCAGCAGACGTTGGAGTCCACAAGGGGCGATGTTCGTTGTTTGGGGAAGACCGGAGATAGTCAGCGCACACTCTGAGCGCCGTTTTTAAACTCCAGGCGGACATTAAGTCACAGCACCACGCGTCCTTCTTTCGTTGCCGCCAGATCGCAGGATGTTAGCCTTAGCGCGCTCACGCTTATCGGAGGGGGCAATGGCGAATCAAGGGACCCTGTCGTGGCCGATGGCGCGTGCTATGGCGACGCGTGCGAACGCTGAAGCGATTGTCGACGGCGAAACACGCCTCACTTACGCGCAATGGGGCCGCAGAGTGCGCGGCCTCACGGCTGGTCTGCGGAGCCTCGGTCTCCGCACAGGTGATGTAGTCGCATCAATCGGCCAGAACAGCTTTAGGCACTTAGAGTGTTGGGTCGGTATCCCCACGGCGGGCCTGGTGCTCAATGATCTCAACTACCGGCTTGCCGTCCCCGAACTGGAATTCATCATCAACGACTGTGGAGCCCGAGCCATCGTCGCCGATGATGCGTACGTGGAGGTGGCCCGCCAGTTGAAACAACGATGTCCCTCGCTCGAGTACCTGGTCTACTCCGGGCTGGAGTCCACACCAGGCGGGTCGGTCCATTGGGACGATTTGTGCGCGGCAACGCCGCTCGATGAGAATCACCCCGAACTCCGCGCGATCGCCGCGGACACGCTTGCTGCCATCTCCTACACCGGCGGCACGACAGGTCTGCCCAAGGGCGTGATGCAGAGCCATGGCAACCTGCTGGCCAACGCCAAGCACATGCTCCTTGCCAACCCGCTGGTGCCGACGGATCGCTTTATCCATGCTGCACCGATGTTCCACGCCGCTGATGCCGCGACGACGTTCGCGTTGACGTTCGTGGGCGGTGCTCATGTCTGCATCCGCGGGTACGAGCCGGAGTTGTTCGGCAGAGTCGTTGAAGCCGAAAAAGTCACCGTGGCTCTCATCGTCCCGACGATGATCAATATGCTGCTCAATCACGCGGCGACGGCATCCCGGGACTTTGCTGCATGGCGGTTGCTTATGTACGGAGCGTCACCGATGCCGGTCGAACTGCTGCTTCGGGCCTGCAGTCTGTTGCCGTGCGACATTGTCCAGCTCTACGGCATGACCGAGGCCTCGCCGCTGGTGACTTCCACGCAGCGCACCGACAACCGCGAGGGCGCACGCGGGATTGAACCGGCCAGGAGCCGCCTTGCCAGCTGCGGACAGCCGGTCGTCGGCGTCGAAGTCGAGGTCCGCCGTCCTGACGGTTCGGTTTGCAACCCTCGTGAGATCGGCGAGGTCCACGTGCGGGGACCGAACATCATGCTGGGCTATTGGAAGCGGCCGGAGGAGACCGCCAATGCCCTTGTCGGTGACGGTTGGTACAAGAGCGGGGACGTGGCCTGGGCGGATGAAGAGGGCTACGTGTTCGTCGTAGACCGAGCCAAAGACATGATCATTTCAGGGGGCGAGAACATTTACACGACTGAAGTTGAGAACGCCGTATTTCATCATCCCGCCGTCCTCGAGGTCGCGGTGTTCGGGATTCCCCACGAGAGCTTCGGAGAGATGGTCCATGCCGAGGTGGTCGCCAAACCGGGCACCTCGATCACGGTCGACGAGATCGTGGCGATATGCAGGGAGCGTATCGGCGGATACAAGGTGCCCCGATCGGTGGCGATCCGCAGTGAGCCGTTGCCCAAATCGGGTGCCGGTAAAATTCTGAAGCGCAGTCTCCGGGATCCCTATTGGCAGGGCAGAGAACGTGGGGTGAACTAAATATCCGCTGCAGTGTGCCGTGCCTTCAACGCGCGACAGAGGTTACTGGATGCCCCGCTTGAAGCGGGGCACGACAAAGTGGAAGTGCAAAACCCCACGAAAATCCCCGAAAACCATCGCATGATCAGGGACTTCGCGGGGACCGGTGGTCGGCTAATCGGCGCGGCGGGCGGGTACCCCAGGCTCGCCGAGATCCCAGTAGAGCCCGGCCATCAGCTTCAGCCCTTCGCGCGCGATCTCGACGGGCAAGTGCTCGTTCGGCGCGTGCTGCGAGCAGCCGAGATAGGAGTGCGGCACCCAGATGGTCGGCAGGCCGAGCACCTCGGAGAACACATCGTTCGGCAGCGAGCCGCCGGTGTTCGGCAAAATCGCGGGCGCGCGGCCGGCGGTCTTCGTCAGCGACGCCGCAGCCCAGCGCGCCCACGGATGCTCGGGATCAAGCCGCGTCGCGCGCATGATCTCGTCGCGCGCCTTGCCGATCTGCACGAAGGAGAAGCCGTGCTGATCGAGATGCTTTCGCAGCGCAGGCAGGAACTGATCGGGGTCGACGCCGACGACGAAGCGAATTTGGCCGCGCGCCCAGGCCCGTGGCGGCACCGCGTTGACCGGGCTCTCCGGATTGCCCGCGGTCATCGCCAGAATCTCGAACGTGCACCACGCAAACACCTTCTCGGCCAGCGTCAGCCCCGGCTCACCCCACGTCGGATCGATCTCCGGCTCGCCGGGGCCGGCGACGACCTCGCAATCGGCAAGCGCGTTGCGCACGGAATTGCTGATGCGTTCGGGCTTCCACTGCGCGATGTTGATCTGTCCGGTCGGACCGACCACGCTGGCGAGCGCGTGACACAGCTGGATCGCGGGGTTGGACAACAGCCCGCCCCAGTTGCCGGAGTGATGACCGCCTTCGCGCGCATCGATCCAGAAGTCGATCGGGAATGCGCCGCGACAGCCGAGATACATCGTCGGCCGTGTCGCGGACAGCCGCGGTCCATCGGAGGCGATGAGCACGTCGGCCTTGAAGCGCTCGCGATTGGCGGTGCACACCTCGCGCAAGCCCGGCGATCCCGTCTCTTCGCCGGTCTCGATCAGCCACTTCACGTTGAAGCCGAGTTTGCCGCGCGTTGCCAGCACGGCGCCGAGTGCTGCGAGGTTGATCGTGTGCTGGCCCTTGTTGTCGACGACGCCGCGTCCGTAGTAGCGCCCGTCGCGCTCGACCAGCGTCCACGGGCTCAGGCCCTCGCGCCAGCCGGCGTCGAGGCCGCGAATAACATCGCCATGGCCATAGCCGAGCACGGTCGGCAGCGATTTGTCCTCGATGCGCTCGCCGTAGAGGAAACGGCCCGCGCGACTTCGCGTGCGTCAGCACCTCGCAGGTGAAGCCGAGTTGCTCGAGCGCCGGCACCATCTCGGCATCGAGATAGCGCTTGAGATCGGCGGCGCGGTCCGGATTCTGGCTCTCGGTCGGAATCGCGACGCGGCGCGCAAGGTCGGCCTTGTAGGCGCCGCTGGTGAAATGCTTTTCAGCGGCAGCGATGGCTGCGTCTCGGCTCATGCGGTGGCTCTCGGGAGAAGGTGGAGCGGCGGCGCGGGCTGATACTCGCGCCGCCGCCGCAATAATTACTTCCACTTCACAGGTAGAAGCGCGGCAGTTCGTCCGGATACGGCGTGAACTCGAGCGACTTGCTGTAGGCATACGTCGTCGTGTACGTGAACATCGGCAGCCAGTAGGCTTGTTCGGTCGATGCGTTTGATCGCCTCAGATAGGCCGCATGGCGCTTCTCCGGCTCGTTGGTCGAACCGCCTTCCTCGACCAGGCGCTTCATCTCGGGATCGCGGGCATAGTCGTCGATCCCGAAGGTGAAGTAGTTCGGCAGGATCGCGGAGACGTCATTGATCGAGTAGGAGCCCCAGCTGCCAAAATACAAGCGGGTTCTGGCCCTTCGTGGCACGCTCGATCGCAGCCGCGACCTGCAGCTGGACCAGATTGGCTTTGATGCCGACCGCGCCGAGATAGTTCTGCACCGCCGCGCCCCACGCGGCAGCACATAGCTGACGAGGTCGATCTCGAAGCCGTTCGGGAAAGCCGGCTTCCGCCAGCAGCGCTTTGGCTTTGGCCGGGTCGTAGTTGTACTTGACCGCGGCATCGCCATCGCAGCCGAACTGCGGCGGATAGCAGGGTGCCGGCGGCACGCGACTGCCGCCGGTGATCGAGCTTGTCGGCGATCAGCCTGGCGGTCAATCGCGTGCCAGATCGCCTGCCGCACTTTCAGATTGGTGAGCGGGTTGCCGGGAGCGGAACGCCCGGCGGCATCGATCGAAAGATAGCCGATCCGCATCGATTCCTTGCGCACTGCTTGCAGGTCGGCAGCGGTTGATGTTGTCGAACTGATCCGGATTGAACTTCCAGATCCAGTCGGCGCGTTGCGCCAAGCAACTCGGTCATTTCGGTGGCGGCGTCAGGGACAAAGCGGCACCGAAATATTCTTGATCGCCGGCTTGCCTTTCGGGCTGCCGGCCCAATAATCCTCGAACCGCTCGAAATCGGCCGATACGCCTGGCTCGACCTTGGTGATCCTGTAGGGGCCGGCGCCAATAGGCGCTTTGGCATATCCTTCGGGCCCGACCTTCTCGCGATAGGCCTTGGGATACATCGGCAGGACGAAGCGCAAAGAATTGCAGCGCCGCCGGCGTCGGCTTCTTCAGCTTGACGCGGATCGAATAATCGCCGGTCTTCTCCGCATGATCGATCCAGTTGTAAGTTGGACGGCGTCGAGACCTTGCTGTCCGGGTTCGACACCAGGTTGATGGTGTAGACCGCGTCATCAGCGCTGAATGTGCTGCCGTCATGGAATTTGACGCCCTGCCGCAGGGTGAAATCGATAGTTACCGGATCGACGATTTTCCATTCGGTCGCCAGCAGCGGCTTGATTTCGAACGTCTCGGGTCGCGATAGAGGAGTGCGTCCCAGGCCGTATGTTGCAGGATGATGCCGGTTCTCTGTTGGTTGTAGTAGGGATCGATATTCGGGAACGCCGTCCCGGAACACGATACGCAGGGTGTCCGCGCTCTTCTGCGCCTGCGCCTGCTGCGCAACGCCGAGCAACGACAACGCAGCAACGATAATGCCGAGTAAAGTTCGCCTGATCATTGTGACCTCCGACTGATACAAGTCCTTTGAACGCAACGCTAGCTCGCGAGATGGCATTCTACCATGCTCTCATCCGCAAATGTTCGCGGCTGTGGCGCCTCGTCGCGGCAGCGATCGACGGCGATGCGACAACGCGGATGAAAGCGGCAGCCCGGGGGAATATTTGCAGGGTCCGGCATGATGTCGCCGAGGCCCGACGTCGGGAACGCCGAGGCCGGGCTCCGGTGTCAGCACGCTCTCGAGCAGGGCTTGCGTATAGGGATGCCGCGGCTTGGCGAACAGGCGATCGGTTTCGGCCACCTCGACCAGGCGGCCGAGATACATCACGGCGACCTGGCTTGCGATGTGCTCCACGACCGCGAGATTGTGGCTGATCACGATATAGGTCAGGCCGAAATCGCGGCGCAACTCGGCGAGCAGGTTGACGATCTGCGCCTGCACTGAGACATCGAGCGCGCTGGTCGGCTCGTCGCAGATCACGACACGCGGCTTCAGCACGAGGGCACGCGCGATCGCGACGCGCTGGCGCTGGCCGCCGGAGAGCTCGGCGGGATATCGGCCGGCAAGCCGTTGCGCGATGCCGACGCGCTCCAGCATCTCGCCGGTCCGCTTGTTGATTTCGGCCGGGCCGAACGTGCCCTGCGCCGTCAGCGGCAGCGCGACGATGTCCCAGATCCGCTGGCGCGGATTGAGCGACGCGAACGGATCCTGGAACACCGGCTGGATCAGCCGCGCCCGCTGGCGGCGGTCGAGATCGAGAATGCGCTTGCCGTCGACCAGCGCCTCGCCCGAGGTCGGCGGCATCAGCCCGAGAACCAGCCGCGCCAGAGTTGATTTGCCGCAACCGGATTCGCCGACGATGCCGAACACGCTTCCCGCAGGTACGGTCAGCGAGACGTCGTCGACGGCGACGACGCGTCGTGGCCGGTCGAGCATCCCGCTCTTGACGCGGAATTCCTTGCGAACGTCACGGATCTCGATCGCCGGAACAGAACTCACGTGCCGGTCGCCTTCAATAGGGTGTCGGGCAGTCGCGTGCAGAGAAAATCGTGATTTTCACCGGCAAGCCGGCGCGGGATGTTGCGTTCGCAGCTCTCGTTGACGAAGCCGCATCGCGAACGAAATGCACAGCCGGTAAAGTCGGGAGAAATCTGCGGCACGGTGCCCGGGATATTGCCGAGCGGCAAGTCGCGGCGGGTCTTTCCCGGGACCGGCACGCAGGACAACAGCCCGCGCGTATAGGGATGCTGCGGCGCCGCGAACAGCTCCTCGGTCGGGGCGCTCTCGACCAGCTCGCCGGCATACATCACCGACACGCGATCGGCGATGCGCGCGACGATGCCGAGATCATGGGTGATGAGCAGGACCGCGAGGCCGAACTCCTTCTGCAGGCGCGCGAGCAGCCGCAGGATCTGCGCCTGCACGGTGACATCGAGCGCCGTGGTTGGCTCATCGGCGATCAGCAGCTCTGGATCGCACATCAATGCCATCGCGATCATGACACGCTGGCGCAAGCCGCCGGACAGTTGATGCGGGAATTGGCCAAGCCGCATCTCAGGCGCCGTGATGCCGACCTTGCCCAATAGCTCAACGGCGCGGTCCACCGCCTGTTGTCGTGACGCACCCTTGTGTCGCCGCAGCACCTCGATCATCTGCGAGCCGATGGTGTAGGCCGGGTTGAGGCTCGTCATCGGCTCCTGAAAGATCATCGCCATTCGGTCGCCGCGGATCGCAGCCATCTTGCGCTCGCTCAGGCCGAGCAGGTCCTGGCCCGCCAGTGACAATCGCTTGGCGGAGCGGCGCGCACTGCGCGCGAGCAGGTTCATGACCGCAAGCGCAGTTGCCGATTTGCCGCAGCCGGATTCGCCGACCAGGCAATGGGTTTCCTCGCGATTGACGGCGAAGGAGATGCTGCGAACCGCCGCGGTGTGCCCGCCGAACGTGACGTTGAGGCCGTCGACCTCGAGCAGCGGCGTCGCCATCAAATGCGCCTCGCGCTGAGCACGTTGCGCAAGCCGTCGCCGACCAGGTTGATGCCGAGCACCAGCACGAGCAAGGCGATGCCGGGGATCATGATCACCCACGGCGAGAAGAACATGTAGTCCTTGCCTTCGGCGATCATCAGGCCCCAGGACGGCAACGGCGGCGGCACGCCGAGGCCGAGGAACGACAGCGCGGCTTCGAGCAGGATCGCCAGCGCTGCTTCCAGCGATGCGACCACGGCAATGTGCGGCGCGATGTTGGGAAGAATCTCCTTGAGCAGCAGCTGCGGCGTCGAAATGCCCGCGCACAGCGCGGCACTGACATAGTCGAGATTGCGAATTTGCATCGTCGTCGCGCGAGCGACCACGGCGAAGCGATCCCAGAGCAGGAGGCCGAGCGTGGCGACCACCAGGAACAGGCTTGAACCGAGCAGGCCGACCACCGCGAGTGCGACCAGCACGACAGGAATCGAGAGCCGGCAGGTGATCGCGAACAGCACGGCATCATCGATCTTGCCGCCGAAGAAGCCGCCGATCACGCCGAGCGTCACACCGATCAGGCCCGAGGTGATGACAGTCGCCAGTCCGATCAAAAGCGAGATGCGCGCCCCGTAAACCAGGCGCGCCAGATAGTCGCGGCCAATCTGGTCCGTGCCGAGCAGGTGATCGCGACCGCCACCCTCCATGAACATCGGCGGGATCAGGCGGTTGGCGAGATTTTGCGTGAACGGATCGTGCGGTACCACGAGGTTGCCGAAGATGGCGGCGATCGCGATGAAGCCGCAGATCGCTAGCCCGATTGCGAAGCCGACATTGCCGACGCGCGAGCCCGACGGCGCCGGTATGGTGATCGTGTCGCTCATGCCGATCGCAGCCTCGGATCAAGAACCGCATTCAGGATGTCAGCGGCCAGTGTCAGCGCGATGTAAATTACCGCAAGCACCAGCACGACCGCCTGCACAACGGGAAAGTCGTTCTTGCCGATGCTCTCCCAGGCGAGAAAGCCGACGCCGTGCAGCGCGAACACCGTTTCAGTGACGATCGACCCGCCCAGCATGAAGCCGAGCTGCACAGCCGCGATCGACACCACCGGGATCGCCGCGTTGCGCAACGCATGCTTGAAGATGATCGAGGAGCGCTGCAGGCCCTTGGCGCGGGCGGTGCGAATGTAGTCCGACGACAGCGCTTCCATCATGCCGGAGCGCGTCAGACGCGTCAGCGCCGGCACGGCGGTGAAGGCGAGCACGACGCCGGGCATGACGAAATGTTGCCACGTGCCGGTGCCCGAGATCGGCAGCCAGCCGAGTTGCAGGCCGAACACGATCATCAGGATCAGGCCGAGCCAGAAGCTTGGCATCGCCTGGCCGATCATCGTGAACAGCGTCACGGCGCGATCGACCCAGGTGCCTTCACGCACCGCCGCGAGAATCCCGAGCGGGATCGACATCAACAGCGCGAGAGCCAGGCCGACCACGCCGAGCGTCATGGTGATCGGCATGCGCCTGGCGATCAGGTTCGACACCTTGTCCTTGAAGAAGAAGCTCTCGCCGAAGTCGCCGACTGCCGCGCGACCGGCCCAGTTGCCGAATTGCACATAGAGCGGCTTGTCCAGGCCGTAGGCCTTGCGGATGATTTCGATGTCGGTTTGCGTGGCCTGCGGGCCGGCAATGGAGATCGCGAGGTCGCCGGACAGCCGCGTCAGCAGAAATGACAGGACGATCACGGTGAGGGCCACCAGGATGCCGACGGCCAACCGGCGGAGTATGAAGCGCGTCACTCGCGAGGTTCCAGAACAAGCAGGGACCGACAGGTGATCGTGTCACCTGCGCCGTGACCATGCAAGCGGCGGGCCGATTGGGCTATCAGCCGTTTCACGGACCGATGAGGCCAAGCTCCATTGCCTTGATCTGCAAGCCCAGATATTTCGAATAAATTCGGCACTGGGCGAGGCTTCCGGCAATAAAATAAAGCCCGGGCTGGGGCGTGCGCGCAAACATATTGCGCAACTCCTGCTCGTCGCCGAAGCCCCAGATCGGCCCGACGCGCCGTGCGACCTCGGCGCCGAACAATTTTTCGACCATGGCCTCCGGGCCCTTATAGCCGGTCGCCAGCACGATCAGGTCGGTCGGCAGGGCTTCACCATTGCGAAGCCGCGCGCCATCGGCGGTGAAGGAGGCGATGTCGGCAAACTGGATCAGGGCGACCTTGCCTTCGACGATCAGGTCGGAGCAGCCGACGTTGAAATAATAGCCGCCACCACGGGTCAAATATTTGAATTGCCATCCGGAGCCGTCATCGCCGAAGTCGAGCTTGAAGCCGCGTCGTGCGAGCCCGTCGAGCAGCTCCTGGTCCATCGCCTTGGCCTGCTGCGTCAAGGCAATATGGGTCTTGCGCGCCAGCGCGGTCGGCGTGGCCGTCGTGATCAGGTCGCAATCTTCCAACGACGGCCCCTCGGCATAAAGCGCGTAGGGCAGCTGTGCGCTCGGCTCGACATTGACCACCATGGTCGACGAGCGTTGCGCCATCGTGACATGTGCACCGGCCGAATAGAGGTCCTGCGCAATGTCGTGGCCGCTGTTGCCGGTGCCGATGATCAGTGCGGTCTTGCCCTTCCACGCCTCGCCGTCGGTGTACTGGTGGGAGTGCAGCACCGCGCCCTTGAAATTCTCCAGCGTCGCAATGGCCGGAATGCTTGGAATGCCGCTGACGCCCGTCGCCATCACGATGTGCCGCGGATGCATCTCGCGGATCGTGCCGTCGCCGCGCTGCAGTCGCACCGACCAGCGCCCGGCCTTGTCGTCGTAGTTGCCGCCCAAAAATTCCGTCGAGGTCCAGTAATTGAGCTCGAGGGCCTCGACATAGGCCTCGAACCAGCCGGCCAGCTTGTCCTTTGGAATGTAGGTGGGCCAGTTCGGCGGGAACGGCATCAGCGGCAGGTGATTGACGTGGACCTGGTTGTGCAGCACCAGCGCGTGATAGCGCTTTCGCCAGTTGTCGCCGATACGCTCGCCGCGGTCGACGATCAGCGTATCGACCCCGAGCACGGACAGCCGCGCGGCGGTCGAGAGTCCTGCATGGCCGCCGCCGACCACGAGCACGGTGGGATCGCGATCGGTATAGGCCGCCGTCGCGTTGCGGACATCGAGCCAGTTCGGCCCGCGGAAATCGCGTGAATAGGCCTTCGCCGGCGGTGCGGGTTGCCGGTGCGCGGTGATCTCATCCAGCGTCGTCAACAGCGTCCAGGCCCTGAAATCGTTGCGATTTTCGGCATCAGGTGTCAGTCGCACCACGCCGCTGCCAACTCCGTCCGCGGTCTCGAACGAGAAGATCGCTTCGATCGCATCGGTGCCGGCTCGCATCACGTTACGTGGTGCCGTGCGGCCTTGTGCGATCCTGAAGTTGCGGGGCCGCGCCTTGCGCGCGTGCTCGTTAAGGCCGCGCACCACGGCATCGCGACCTTCGACCGTTTCGATCCGCCATGTCAGCGCCAACACGTCACGCCAATAACAATCGCGTGGAACAACTCGCGCAGACCGTCGGCATCATCAGTGACGGCTTTCTCGAACTGTGCGAGCCAGTTTTCGACGATGACGGGAAGGGAGTCCGGCTCGGGTCAGCATCGCACGCTCCGTCGTTTGATCTCGTGTTATACCGTTCCGTCCACCACGACATCGATCAGGGTCGGGCCGTTGCGGCCGCTCGACTGCGACTGCTTCAGCACGTCGGGCAGCATGTCAGGCTCCGTCACCCGCACCGCATTCATCCCCATCGATTTGGCGAGGCCGACCCAGTCGAGCTCGGGATCGCGGAAATCCATGCCGATATAGTGATCATTGCCGTGGAATGACTTCAGCCGCTGCTTGATGATGCGATAGCCGCCATTGTTGCAGATCACGTAGGTGATCGGCAGCTTCTGGTTGGCCGCGGTCCATAGCGCCTGCACCGAATACATCGCCGAGCCATCGCCGGAGATGCAGGTCACCGGGCGGTTCGGATGCGCAATCTGCACGCCGATCGCCGCCGGCAGCGCCCATCCGATGCCGCCGGCGGCGTTGCCGTGCATCGACCAGCGGTCGCGATAGGGGAACAGGTTGGTCAGGAACCGCGCGGTGGTGAGGCCTTCGTTGACCAATGATGGCGTCCTTCGGCAGCGCCTGCACCAGGCTATGCGTCAGCCAGTCGCCATTGATCGGCTTTGCGGACGAAACCTTCTTCGACGCCGCGATCGCGGTCTCGCGCTTGGCCGACCAGTTCGACTTCGCCAGCGCCGCGATGCCTTGCTGCGCCCGCTCAGTGAGCGCGCGACCGCCTTTCCGTTGCAGCACCGGGATCAGCGCCTTGATGGTCTCACGCACGTCGGCCTTCACCGCCATCTCAGCCGGATAGTTCTTGCCGATCTCCCAGTCGACCAGACCGATCTGCACGATGCGCAGGTTCTCCGGCATCGGATCGGTCGGGCTCCACACCGACATGCGCAGCACGTCGGAGCCGAGCACGATCATGGTGTCGTAGGGTGTGAGGGTATCGCGCACCTGCTTCTGGTCGCGGCTCAGCGCGCCCATGAAGCAGGGACGCTCGGAGAGGAAGTGCGCACCAAACGGAATGGTCGACTGGAAAGCCGGACAGCCGAGTACCTCGGAGAGCCGAGCTGCTTCTTCGAGCGCATCGCTCTTCACCAGCTCGTCGCCGCACAACAGCACTGGCCGCTCCGCTTTCAGGATGCGGTCGGCCAGCGCTTCGAGCATTTCGTCGGAGGGGCGGACGCGCGTGTCGATCCGCGTTGAAGAGGCCAGATCGATGCCGGCCTCGTTGTTGAGGATATCGCCCGGCAGCGAGATGAACACCGGCCCGGTCGGCGGCGTCATCGCGACCTTGGCCGCGCGACGCACGATCCGCGGCAGGTCCTCGAGCCTGGTCACCTCGACGGCCCACTTCACCAGCGGCTGCGCGATCGGCACCAGTGAATCGTAGAGCAGGGGTTCTGTGAGGCCGTGTCCCTGTTCCTGCTGGCCGGCAGTCAGGATCATCGGCGTACCCGTGAACTTCGCGCTGAACAGCGCGCCCATCGCATTGCCGAGGCCGGGCGCAACATGGACATTGCAGGCTGAGAGGCGACCCGACGCACGCGAAAAGCCGTCGGCCATGTAGACGACGATGCTTTCCTGCATGCCCATCACATAGGTCAGATCCGGATGGTCCTTCAGCGCATGCATGATCGGCAGTTCAGTGGTGCCGGGATTGCCGAACAAGTGCGTGACGCCTTCGTCCTCGAGCAGCGCGAGGAACGCGGAGCGACCGGTAATGGTGTTGAGCATGGTTCCCTTCCCGTTCTTGTTTGTTTGTTCGGCTAGCTAAGCAAGTTCGGCCTGAAGAGCCAATGGGCGAGCGCTCGCGGCCTTGAATAAATGCGCAATCGCGTTCGCGTAGTACTGCAGCAGGACAAGCTCGTCCGGATTGGCGCGGTAGTTGCCGTCATCTTCAACGACCAGGCGGCGGAGCGTCAGCATGCGCAAGCCGACCGCGATCGCGTACTCGCGGTCGGCGCGCGGAATATGGACGTAGGAACCGCGATTTTCCAACTCGCCGATCAGGCTCGAGACCCTGCCTTTGATCTCGAACAGCGTGAGCGGTTCACTGCTGGCGTCAAGCATCGCGGTCGCGACCAGCGACACCGGCAGCGCCGGCACCACGCGGCCAACAGCGTCCATCAATTCGTTGCCGAGCCGTTCGATCTCGACGTGACGCGATTGCGGCGCCAGGGTGCGGAAATCGATCTTCCGGTCGCTGACATATCTGCGCAGCAAAACCGGCTCGCCAAAGCTGACGCAGGTGTAGCCAAAGCGGTACCACTCGCCCTGTAACGCCATCCCGATGTGTTGGAAGAGGTGGCGCGCAAAGGTCGGCAGGTCGAATCCGAACACCGGTTTTTCGCCCGCCGGCGTATTGGCCGCCGAGGTCAACATGCGATCTTCCAGGACCCGGTCGTAATTGATCCCAACAGGGATGAAGACGACGTCGCGCGGACCGTGCGGATCGAAGCTCGCGACCATGTAACTCAACAGGCCGAATTTCGGCGGGCGCAAGTGCCCATCTCGGCTCAGTCCACCTTCCGGGAAGATCGCCTGCGTGACGCCGGCGGCGGTCGCCATGTGCACGTAGCGCGCGAGCACCTTGCGATAGAGCGCTTCGCGCGAAGTCGCGGCTGACGAAATAGGCGCCCATCGACCGGATCAGGCCACTCAAGCCCCAGATCTTCGCCCACTCGCCGACGGCGTAGCTCAACGCCGACGAGGTGGAGGCAACGTATGTCACCAGCACATAGTCCATGTTGGAGCGATGATTGATGACGAAGATGACGGAGGAGGCAGGATCGACTGCGGCCAGCGCCTCGTCGTTGCGGACGCCGATCCGCACCCGATACAGCATCTGCGAGACCCATCGCGCAATGCGCGTGCCGATGCGGAAATAGGCGTAAGCGCTGAACGCCGGAACGATCTCTCTTGCATAGCGCCGCACCTTCTCCATCGCGACTTCGCCGGGCACGCCGGCGTGTTTCGCGTACTGGTCCGCGGCGTGCAGGACTTCCGCGTCGAACACCAGCTGGTCGATCAGGACCTGCCGTTTGGTCAGCTTGAACGGCTGAATGCGAAGCCGCAGTTTGGTGTTGAGCTCTTCAATGACGCGATTGGCGCGCCGGCGCAGCGCCCAGCGCACGCTCGGGATCAGGATGCGGTCGAGCGCTGCCACGGCGGCGAGCATCGCCATTGCGATGACGACCCACAGCGGCAAGCTGACTTGCGACCACATCCGAACACCCCGATGCAGCGGCGTACAGGCCGCCGTTCGCGTGTCACGTTGCGGTCAGGATAGGGGCGGGACGCTCGTGCTGACAAGCGCCACCGTCGTATCGCGCGTTTCCTGCTACGGCAGGAAGGCGATCCGGCTGGTTTGACCGAGCTGGGCGCGGATGCTGTCCTGGGCTTCGTGGATGAAATCCACCAGCAGCGGGCGTGTCTCGCGCGGGTCGATGATGTCCTCGACCGCGAACGCATGTGCGGTGCGGAATGGCGAGCGCAGCTCGTTAAGCCGCGCCTCGATTTCCCGCCGCTTGGCCTCGGGGTCGGGCGCCGCCTCGATCTCGCGCCGATAGGCCGCCGCCACGCCGCCTTCGATGTGCATGGAGCCCCAATGCCCGGACGGCCAGGCGAACCGGCGGTACAGTGCGGAGCCGCCGCGATAGTGCAGGCCGCCCGCTACGCCATAGACCTGCCGCAGGATGAAGGTGATGAACGGCGTGCGCGACAGCGAATTCAAGGCCACCATGCGGGCGCCGGCCCGCAGGATGCCCTTCTTCTCTTCCTCAAGGCCGGTCATGAAGCCGGGCTCGTCGCAGAGGTAGACGATCGGCAGATGAAAGGTGTCGCACAGCTGCACGAGGCGCGCGGTCTTCTCGCCGGCGGCCTTGTCCATCGCGCCGCCGAGATAGCGCGGATTGTTCACCATCACGCCGACCGGATAGCCGTCGACCCGCGCAAGGCCGGTGACGCGCGAGCGGCCGAACTGCGGCTGGATTTCGAAGAACGAACCCTTGTCGAGCACGAGGTCGAGCAGCTTGTAGGCGTCGTAAATGCGGCGCGTATTGCGTGGCACGATCGACAGCAACTGCTCTTCTCGCCGCTTCGGATCGTCGTCGGTCTGTACGCGGGCCGGCATCTCCCAGACGTTGGTGGGCAGGTAGGACAGGAAGCGGCGCACCTGGCGGAATGCGTCCTCTTCGGTTTCGGCAAGGTTGGCGATCACGCCGGACTTGCGAACCTGGACGTCTTCGTTGCCAAGTTGCTCCTTGGTGATCTCGATGCCCTGGCTGGCCTTGACGACGGCAGGCCCGGCCACGAACACCTGTGTGGTGTCCTTCACCATGATGTTGAAGTGGCACATCGCCGCCTGCACGGCCGGCAGGCCTGCGACCGAGCCGAGCACCATCGACACGACAGGCACCATCTGCATCAGCTCGATTTCGGCAACGCGGTCGTTGCTGGAGAGATAGGTGCGGCCCATGGTCTCGAACGTGCGCACGCTGCCGCCGGTCGCATCGAGCAGCCGGATGAAGGGGATGCGGCGCATGTAGGCCTGCTTGATCGCCCAGCCCATCTTGTCGCCGACGCTGCCGTCGGCCGCGCCGCCGCGGATGGTGAAATCGCCGCCGTGCACGATGGTCCGGCGGCCATCGATTTCGACGACGCCGGTTACGGCATTCGCCGGTGTCAGCTTCTTCAGCTCGTTGCCATCCCATTCCGGGCGGCCGGCCAGCGCGCCGGTCTCGCGAAAGGTGCCGGGGTCGGCGAGAAGGTCGAGCCGCTCGCGCACCGTGAGCTTGCCGCGGCCCTTGTGGAAGGCGACGGAACTCGGGACCGCCCAGCTCATGGGACATTGCAGTGCGGCGATTGAGTTCGTCGATCTCGGACTGCCAGCTCATCAAAGCTCTCCTCGCAGAATTCTCTTGTTTTGTTGGTTCGGCCACGAAAAATGACGTTGTACGGACGACTGATCAATGGTCGTTTGTGGTCCAGGTCTCATGCGGATTTCAGCGAGGGCTCATGAAAGAAGTCCCGGTTCTGATTGTCGGTGGTGGTCCCGTCGGGCTTACGGCTTCGATCTTGCTGTCACAAGCCGGCGTCCGGTCGCTTTTGGTCGAGCGTCACCCAGGTACTGCGGTGCACCCGAAGGCTCGCGGCATCAACGGCCGGACCATGGAGATCTACCACCAGTGTGGCGTCGAGGCTGCGGTTCGCGCCGCTGGCCTGCCACCGCACCACACCGGCATGATCATTTGGGCGAAGACGCTGGCCGGCGAAGAGCTCGAGCGCCGGGTGCCCTGGCGCGCCGGTGCCCAGGCCAAGGCGGTCAGCTCGGTGCGCAATTGCCTGTGCGCGCAGGACGACCTCGAGCCGGTGCTGCGCGCGTTTGCCGAGCAGCAGGGACCGGGTGAACTGAAATTTTCCACCGAGGCAGTTTCGTTCGAGCAGCAGGCGGACGGCGTCGTCGTCACGCTGCGCGATCTCGTGGGCGGCGAGCAACATACCGTGCGGGCCAGCTACGTGATCGCCGCCGACGGCGCGCAAAGCCGCATTCGACGTCAACTCGACGTCCGGATGATCGGCAAGGAAGACGTCTACGACAGCGTCAACATCGTCATGAACGCCGATCTCACGCCGTGGACCGCGCACCGGCCGGCCGCGCTCTATTTCATCGAGAACGACAAGATTCGCGGCACGTTCCTGACTATCAACGCCAGGGATCGCTGGGGCTTCCTGATCAGCGCGATGGGCGCGTTCGGCTTCACCGCGGCCAATCTGAACGCCGAGCGCGCCGCCGATTTTATCAGGCTGGCTGCCGGCGTGCCGGATCTTCCCGTCAAGATTCTCGGCGTTGCGCCATGGACCGCATCGGCCCATGTCGCCGAGCAATATCGGCACGGACGCATCTTCCTTGCCGGCGATGCTGCCCACGAGATGCCGCCGACCGGCGGCTTCGGCATGAACACCGGCGTGCAGGACGTGCACAATCTTGCCTGGAAGCTTGCGGCGGTGCTGAAGGGCACGGCTTCGTCAAAACTGCTCGATACTTATAATGACGAGCGGCAACCGATCGCGCGCGCCATCACCGAGCAGAGCCTGATCAACGCCACCTCGATGGGGCGGCTCGAGCAGACCAAGAAGAACGCCAGCGCGCGCCCCGAATATCTCAATGAGCAGGGCATGATTTTCGGCGCGAGCTATGTGTCGAGCGCGATTGTGCCTGACGGCAGCGAGGCGCCGCGCATGCATGATCCCGTCACCGACTACGTGCCGTCGGCGCGGCCCGGCGGGCGCGCGCCGCATGTCTATTTCGAGCGTGACGGACAACAGACGTCGACCATCGACGTCGTCGGCAACGGATTTGCCTTGCTGACCGCGTCCGGCGGGCAGGCGTGGATCGAGGCCGCGAACAGGCTGAATGGTGCGACTTCCACTCAAGAACGCTGGCGATCGAGGAGGATTCTTTCGCCTCAGCTTACGAATTGGAAAGATCCGGCGCGGTGCTGGTCCGTCCTGACGGCCATGTCGGCTGGCGCAGCCGGGCTGCGACGCATGAATCCTTCCCGGACGCTGCGCGATGCGCTAGCAACGATTTTGGGTACCAACGAGCTAACGCGACCTTCGTTGTGTCGCACAGGAAAACCAAATGAGTAACGAAACAGGTCTCCAGCTGCGCTCGCTGGTCAAGAAGAGCGGCGAGCTTGAATTGTCGCTGCAACGGATTCCGACGCCGGAGCCGGCGGCCGACGAAGTCGTGGTGCGGGTCGAAGCAACGCCGATCAATCCGTCCGATCTCGGCCTGCTGCTCGGGCCTGCCGATCTCTCCACCGCGAAATTCGGCGGCACGAAGGACAGCCCCGTCGTCACCGCAAAGGTGCCGGAGGCAGTGCTCGCTGCGCTAGCCGCGCGGCTCGATGAATCCATGCCGGTCGGCAATGAAGGCGCCGGCGTCGTCGTCAAGGCCGGTTCGTCGCCGCAAGCGCAGGCCCTCGTCGGCAAGACGGTCGCCGGCATCGGTGGGGCGATGTATTCGCAATTCCGCGTGCTGAAGGCGCGTGACGTGATGCCGCTGCCAGCTGGGATCACCGCAGCCGAAGGCGCGTCCTGGTTTGTCAATCCGATGACCGCGCTCGCCATGACGGTGACGATGCGGAAAGAAGGCCACAAGGCGCTGGTGCACACCGCAGCAGCGTCAAATCTCGGTCAGATGCTGAACAAGATCTGCCTGAAGGACGGCATCGACCTCGTCAACATCGTGCGCAGCGAGGAGCAGGCGAAGCTCCTCCGCGGCATCGGCGCCAAGTATGTCTGCAACTCGAGCTCGCCCAATTTCCTGCAGGACTTGACCAAGGCGCTGGCGACGACGGGTGCGACGATCGCATTCGATGCGATCGGCGGCGGCAAGCTCGCCAGCCATATCCTGAGCTGCATGGAGGCGGCGGCAAACCTGAATGCGAAGAGCTACAGCCGCTATGGCTCGTCGGTGCACAAGCAGGTCTATATTTACGGGCGGCTCGACACCGGGCCGACCGAGCTGGGACGCGACTTCGGCATGGCTTGGGGCGTCGGCGGCTTCCTGCTGACGCCGTTCCTGCAGCAGAAACTGAAGCTGGAGGAGGTGCAGGCGCTGCGCCAGCGCGTCGTCAATGAATTGAAGACGACGTTCGCCAGCCACTACACCAAAGTGATCTCGCTGCAGGAGGCGCTGCAGGCGGACGTCATTGCCGCCTACAACAAGCGCGCCACCGGCGAGAAGTATTTGATCAATCCGAACAAGGCGTGATGTGATTGGGCGGCACGCCGATGCGCGCCGCCCAAAAACTCACTCGGCAGCTTGCCGCGTCTCGAGGCCTTCCAAGACCTTCGGCGGCGACATCGGCAACGCGTAGAAGCGCTCGGCCCGTCGCGTTGTAGATTGCGTTCGCGACCGCCGCCATCACCGGCACCAGCGGCACTTCGCCGACGCCCTTGACGCCTTGGGGATGCTTCGGGTTCGGCACCTCCACCAGGATGGTGTCGATCATCGGCAGGTCGGAACAAACAGGCATGCGATAGTCGAGGAAACCTGGATTATCGACCTTGCCGTCCTTGGTGTAGATGTACTCCTCGTTCAGCGCCCAGCCGATGCCCTGGCCGACGCCGCCCTGCAACTGGCCTTCGACGTAGCTCGGATGCACCGCGCGGCCGACATCCTGGACCGCCGTGTAGCGAACGACGCGGGCGATGCCGAGATCGAAGTCCATCTCGACGTCGCAGATGTGGGTGCCGAAGCCGCCCTCGGCGCCTTGCGTGTTGACTTGCGTCGAGGCGCCGATCGGGCCGCCCATCGACGGCGCTTTCTCGGCGAGCTCACGCAGGGTGAGCGGCTGGAATTTGCCGGCGTTGTCGCCCGCGGGGAGTGCCGCGCCGTCTTCCCACTTCACGGCGTCCGGATCGATCTCCCAGATCTTTGCCGCGCGCTGGCGCATCGTGGAAATGACCTTCTCGGTCGCTTCCGTCACCACCATGGCGGAGGCGAACAGCACACGGCTGCCGCCGGTCAGGTTGGAGAAGCCGATCGTTTGCGTATCGCCGATGATGACGGAGACACGGCGATAGTCGATGCCGAGCAGCTCGGCGCAGATATTGGCGATCGCGGCGCGCGAGCCGCCGATGTCGGGATGGCCGGTTGTGACGACGACGTTGCCATCCTCGGTGATGTTGACCTGCGCGCTCGATTCGCCACCGGCGTTGAACCAGAAGCCGGAGGCCACGCCGCGGCCCTGATTCTTGCCGAGCGGCGTCTTGTAGTGCTCGGAGTTTTTCGCGGCCTCGACCGTCTCGAGGTAGCCGATGCGCGGAAACACCGGGCCGTGCGACGCCTTGGTGCCTTGTTTGGCGCCATTCAGTCGGCGGAACTCCAGCGGATCCATCTTCAGCGCTTCGGCGACCTCGTCGAGCACGCACTCGACCGCGTGTGCGCCGATCGGCGCGCCCGGGGCCCGATAGGCTGCGACCTTCGAGCGGTTCGACAGCACGTCGTAGCCGATCGACAGCACGTGCGGGATGTCATAGGGCGAGAAGCTGCAGCCGGCGGCGCCGCGGATCGGCGAGCCGGGGAATGCGCCCGCCTGCAGGTAGAACGTGCCTTGCGCGGCGACGATCTTGCCGTCCTTTGTCGCGCCGATCTTTACCGTGCTCTTCGAGCCCGACGTCGGCCCGGTTGCCCGCATCACCTCTTCGCGGGTCATCACCATCTTCACCGGACGGCCGGATTTCTTCGCGAGCAGCGTCGCGAGCGGTTCGAGATAGACGATGGTCTTGCCGCCAAAACCGCCGCCGATCTCGGCCGGGATGGCACGGATGTCGCTCTGCTGGATACCGGTCAGGAGTGATGTCATGGCGCGGACCATGAACTGGCCCTGGCTCGAGCTCCAGATCGTGGTCTTGTTGTCGGCGCCGACGCTGACCAGGCAGGCGTGCGGCTCGATATAGCCTTGGTGCACCGGGCGCGTCGTGAACGACCGCTCGATGACAATTTCGGCCTGCTTGAAACCTTCGGCGACATCGCCCTTCTTGATCTCGAGCTTGCCGGCGATGTTCGACGGCTTGCCGTCATATTTCAGGAACTCATGCAGGATCGGCGCATCCGCCTTCAGCGCATCGTCGATCTCGATCGTCCATGGCAACACTTCGTAGTCGACCTCGATCAGCGTGCAGGCATGAGCCGCGATCTCCTCGCTCATGGCGGCGACAGCCGCGACCGGATGGCCGGGGAATAGCACCTTCTCGCGCGCCATCACGTTGCGGCACATCCAGCGCATGTCCTGGATGCCGAGCATCACCGACTTGTCGAGCGGGAAGTCGACGACGTCCTTCGCCGTCACCACCGCTTTGACGCCGGGCAGCGCTTCCGCCTTCGCGGTATTGATCGACTTGATGCGCGCATGCGGATGCGGGCTGCGCAGGACTTTCGCCCAGATCATGCCGGGCATGGTGCTGTCGGCGGCAAAGGCCGCGCGGCCGGTGACCTTGTCCACGCCGTCCGGACGGATGGTGCGCTGGCCGATCCACTTGTTGTTGGTGACTACGTTCATCGTGCTGTCTCCCGCATTTCAGCGGCGGCATCCAGAACCGCCCGTACAATCTTGTCGTAACCGGTGCACCGGCAGAGATTGCCGGCAAGCCAGAAGCGAACTTCTTCCTCTGATGGCGTCGGGTTCTTCTTCAACAGCGCGTCTGAGGCGACCAGCATGCCCGAGGTGCAGATGCCGCACTGGAGCGCGGCGTGCTCGAGGAATTTCTGCTGCAGCGGATGCAGCGTGCCGCCCTTGGCGAGGCCCTCGATGGTGCCGATCTCGTGGCCCTGCGCCTCGACCGCCAGCATCAGGCAGGAGCAGACCAGACGGCCGTCGAGCGTGATGCTGCAGGCGCCGCAATCGCCCGATGCGCAGCCTTCCTTGGAGCCGGTCAGCCCCAACGGACCGCGCAACGCGTCGAGCATGGTGTCATTCGGCTCGCACAGAAAATCCAGCGGATCGCCGTTTATGGTGGTGGAAACAAGTGTCTTGGCCATAGTCTCAGTGTCCTCCCGCGCGCTTGGCGGCGATTGCGGCGGTACGCTTGAGCAGCACGCCGGCGATTTTGGTGCGGTACGCAATGGTGCCGCGCTTGTCGTCGATCGGACGGCACGCGGCGGAGCAGGCGGCTGCGGCCGCATCGAGCGCCTTGTCGTCGAGGCGCGAGCCGATAAGTGCTTTGGCCGCAGCTTCGACCAGCAACACGGTCGGCGCCACTGCGCCGAGGCCGACGCGGGCCGCGGTGCAGATGCCGTTCTCCAGCGTCAGGCTGACGCCGCAGCCGACCACCGCGATGTCCATTTCCGTGCGTGGGATCATGCGCAGGTAGGCGTCGCTCGAGCCTTTCGGCCGCGCCGGCAGCGTGAAGCTGACGACGATCTCGCCAGGCGTCAGATTGAGGCGGCCAGGACCGGCCGGCACCTTCTCGACCGGCAGTTCGCGGCGGCCATTCGGTCCCTGTATGGTCACGATCGCTCCAGCGGCGACCAGCGCCGGCACGCTGTCGCCGGCCGGCGACGCGTTGCACAGGTTGCCCCCCGCCGACGCGCGGCCCTGCACCTGCTTTGAGCCGATCAGGTTGACGGCTTCGAGCACGCCCGGCCAGACCTTGCCAAAGCGAGGGTGTTCGGCGAGCTCCATTCCGGAGACCGCAGCGCCGATGCGGAAACCGCCGCCAGCGGTTTCCTCGATGCTCGTAATCTCCTTGATCTTCTTGATGTCTACGATGACACCGGGATGAACCACCCCTGCGCGCATCTGCACCAGAAGGTCGGTACCGCCGGCCAGGATGCGCGCGGCGCTGCCCGCCGCCGCAAAGGCCTTCACTGCGTCATCGAGCGTTTCCGGCGCCAAGTATCGGATATCAGCCATTATGATTCCCGTATGTTTTTCCGTTGGTCCGCTTGCCGCCGTCAGACGGCGGCTCCGGCCTCATCAGGCCCGCAGACGGCCTAAGGCTACACGGCCAAATCCGATTGGAACAGCCTCAAAAGGCTGGTGCGGAGGCCAAGCACCTATGCGTCCCGCATTTGCGTGGCCGTCGCGCTCTTTCGCAAATCCGCCACATGCCCTAAGAGCCGCCGCAACCCGTACAAACTTGTGTGCCTATGATTTCGTCTCGACAACATCAGCAAGCAGCATGGCCACCAGATTCTGTTCATCGAGGCCTCCGCGGCGCTCCAAAAAGGAGAAAAGATCGGCCTGGTCGGCCCGAACGGTGCTGGCAAGACCACCTTGTTCCGGATGATCACCGGCACTGAGGTTCCCGACGAAGGCCAGGTGGCGGTCGATCGCGGCGTGACGATTGGCTACTTCAGCCAGGATGTCGGCGAGATGTCCGGCCGCAGCGCTGTGTCCGAAGTGATGGACGGCGTCGGCCCGGTCAGCGAGGTGGCGATCGAGCTGCGACAGCTCGAGGCCGACATGGCCGATCCGGAGCAGGCGGACCGGATGGACGAGATCGTCGCGCGCTATGGCGAGGTGCAGGCGCGTTTCGAGGAACTCGACGGCTATGCCCTCGAGTCTCGCGCGCGCGAAGTGCTGGCGGGCCTCGGTTTCAGCCAAGAGGTCATGGACGGCGACGTCAACGCACTGTCGGGGGGCTGGAAGATGCGTGTCGCGCTGGCCCGCATCCTGCTCATGCGTCCGCAGGTCATGCTGCTCGACGAGCCGAGCAACCATCTCGATCTCGAAAGCCTGATCTGGCTGGAGCAGTTCCTGAAAGGTTACGACGGCGCTCTGCTCATGACCTCGCACGATCGCGAATTCATGAATCGCATCATCACAAAGGTGGTCGAGATCGATGCCGGTACGCTCACGAGCTTATTCGGGCGACTATGAGTTCTACGAGCAGCAACGCGCGCTTAGCGAAAAGCAGCAGCAGGCGCAGTTCGAACGGCAGCAGGCGATGCTCGCCAAGGAAATCAAGTTCATCGAGCGCTTCAAGGCTCGCGCATCGCACGCCGCGCAGGTGCAGAGCCGGGTGAAGAAACTGGAGAAGATCGAACGGGTCGAGCCGCCGAAGCGCCGTCAGACCGTCATGTTCGAATTTCTGCCGGCGCCGCGATCCGGCGAGGACGTGGTGAGCCTGAGGCAGGTAAACAAAGGCTATGGCGAGCGAAGCATCTATGCGGGCCTTGACTTCCAGGTGCGGCGCAAGGAGCGCTGGTGCGTGATGGGTGTCAACGGCGCGGGCAAGTCGACCTTGCTCAAGCTGGTGGCGGGTTCGACCGAGCCAGACGACGGTGCAGTGGTCGTCGGCGGCAGCGTCAAGATGGGTTACTTCGCGCAGCATGCGATGGATTTGCTGGACGGCGAACGCACCGTGTTTCAATCGCTGGAGGACTCGTTTCCTTTAGCCGGCCAGGGTTCGCTGCGCGCGCTGGCCGGTTGCTTCGGCTTCTCCGGCGACGATGTGGAGAAGAGGTGCCGGGTGCTGTCGGGCGGCGAGAAAGCGCGGCTCGTGATGGCGAAGATGCTGTTTGATCCGCCGAATTTCCTCGTGCTGGACGAGCCGACCAACCACCTCGACATGGCGACCAAGGAAATGCTGATCACGGCGCTGTCGGAATACGAGGGCGCGATGCTGTTCGTCTCGCACGACCGGCATTTCCTGGCCGCGCTGTCGAACCGCGTACTGGAGCTGACGCCGGACGGCATTCACCGCTACAACGGCGGCTACACCGAATACGTGGCGCGCTCGGGCCACGAGGCCCCCGGCCTGCGGAGCTGAAACCGGATTTTTGCCGCTCACTGCGCGTTTTTGCATCTTTGGTCTACGCGAGACCCAGCGCATGACCCGCCGCGAAGACGACTGCGCCGCCGCACAGCAAAATCATGGCATTGGCGCGGGTGGTCAGCAGAATTGCGGTCGAGGCCAGCGCAACGGCCAGCGCCAGCCAACCGCCCTCCAGCGATTGCAGCAGGACGTAACCCGCGGCCAGGATCATGCCGGCCGCGACCGGCCTCAACCCGGCCTCGATGGCAATCTGCCATTGCGCGCCGCGATATTTCGCCCAGAGGCGGGCAGTCGCGTAGATCAGAACCAGCGTCGGGCCGAAGATCGCGATCGTCGCGACGATCGCGCCCGACAGGCCCGCGACCTGCCAGCCGATCAGTGTGACCAGCAGCGAGCCTGGCCCGGGCGCCATCCGCGAGATCGCGAAGGCATCGATGAATTGCGCTGATGTCATCCAGTGATTGATATCGACGACCTGCCGGTGAATGTCGGCGACAATTGTCTGGCCGCCGCCGATTGTCGCCAGCGATAGCGGCGCAAAGACGATCAACAGATCAAGCAGCAGCCGAGGCATCAGCGGGGTGTCCTCGCGGCGAGCAGGACGCTGATCGGACTTCCGACCAGAACCACCCAGATCAACGGCAGACGAAAGATGGCGACGGCGAGAAATGTCATCACCATGATGGCTATCGGCAGGGCACGGCGGGGCACGCGCCGCGCTGCAGTGATGCCCATGACCAGCGAGAGGCCGATGGCGGCGGCACCGGCGCCGGTCAATGCGACGTGCGTCAGCTCGAAACTTTCGCAGCGATGAGAACACCGCAGCCAACACGACGATCAGGATGGCGGGCGGAACGATGATGCCGGCGAGGCTCGCGAACGCGCCGACGCTGCCGCGCAGGCGATAGCCTATCCACACCGCCATGTTGGACACGTTAACACCCGGCAAGGCCTGGGCGATCGCCAACCCGTTCAGGAATTCCTCTTCCGTCAGCCAGCGATAGTCCTGCACGAACACGCGCAGCAACCAGCCACTCAGGCCGCCGCCGAAGCTCGTCATGCCGATACGCGCGAAGGTGCCAAACAGTCTGAGTGCGGTCGGGCCCTGGCTGCCTGGACCTTGGGCCGGTGCCGCTGCGGTGTCATTCATCGGTTGGGCGAGATTGCAGTTTCGGTCGGCGCTATCTCGCAGGATACCGGGGCCGGTACAAAGGCAAAATCAATTGATCGCCTTGCGGCCTCGCCTCGGCCTGATAGGCTGATCTGAAAACGGGAGGGAACAGCATGCGGCAGATCAGGATCGGCGACATCACGATCGATGCGGTGATCGAGCGCGAAGGACCGTGGCGCCGGCCGCAGGACTTCTTCCCGATGTATGACGAGAAGGTGTTCAAGGGCCACCTGCCGTCGATGGAGCCGGAGGTGTTCGATCCCGCGTCCGGCAAGATGGTGATCACCTACCAGACGTTCGTGGTGCGCACGCCGCGTTACACCATCCTGGTCGACACCTGCACCGGCGAGAACAAGGATCATCCGCCGCCGTTCGACTTCCCCGGCAAGGAACGCTGGCGCAACGAGCTGTTCGCGCTCGGCATCAGCTACGACAAGATCGACTACGTGTTCTGCACCCATCTGCACATCGACCACACCGGCTGGAACACGACGCTGCGCGACGGCCGCTGGGTGCCGACCTTCCCGAACGCAAAATATATCTTCCACAAGCGCGAATACGCAGTCTGGGAGGCCGAGCACGCCAAGGGCAACAATCCGCCTGGCAAGGTGTTTCGCGACAACTGCCTACCCATCGTCGAAGCCGGGCAGGCGCTGCTGGTCGACGACGACTACGCGCTCGACGACACCGTCACACTGACGCCGACGCCGGGCCATTCGCCCTGCCATTGCTGCGTCAATATTTCCTCGAAGGGCCAGCGCGCGGTCGTCACCGGCGACATGATGCATCACATCATCCAGTGCCGCGAGGTGGATTGGTCGCCGGGGGTCGACTGGGATCCGAAGCAAGCCGCAGTGTCGCGGCGGCGCTTCCTGTCGTCGGTGGCGGAGACCAACACCGTGATCCTGCCGATCCATTTCCCGATGCCGACGGCTGGCTTCGTCAAGGCGGACGGCGACCGCTTCAATTACAAATTCAAGCGCGAGTAGCCGCGCATCTGAACGGGCGGCAACTGCGGCCTTCAAGATATCCCGGATCCGGAATGAGAGGATCGTTGTGTCATGTCGAACCACGCGAGCTATGACTACATCGTTGTCGGTGCCGGCTCGGCAGGCGCGGTGATCGCAAGCCGGCTGACCGAGAGCGGCGCCTATCGCGTGCTGCTGCTGGAGGCGGGGACCGAGGGATCGAACTTCTTCTGGTCGCGCGTGCCGGTCGGCGTCGCCAAGATGATCGACAACCCCGCGGTCAACTGGTGCTACTCGTCCGAGCCCGACGAGGGTTCGGGCGGACGGCGCATCGAGGTGCCGCGCGGCAAGATGCTCGGCGGCTCCAGCTCGATCAACGGCATGGTGTTCATTCGCGGCCAGGCGCAGGACTACGATCACTGGGCGCAGCTCGGCAATCGCGGCTGGAGCTATCAGGATGTGCTGCCGATCTTCAAGCGCATGGAGCGCTACGAAGGCGGTTCGGATCAGTTCCGCGGCCGCGACGGCATCCTGCGCGTCAGCGACACGCCGCGCCACAAGGTGCCGCTGCTGGAGATGATCATCGAGGCGGCCGGCAAGCTCGGCCTGCCGTTCAATCCCGACCAGAACGGTGCGACGCAGGAAGGCATCGGCATGTCGCAGGTGACGATCGCCCGCGGCCGCCGGCAGAGCACCGCCTACTGCTATCTCGATCCGGCGCGCGTCGCGTCCGAATCTGACGGTCGAGCAGGGCGCGATGGCCGAGGCGCTGGTCCTCGAAGGCAAGCGTTGCGTCGGCGTGCGCTATTCCGTCGGCGGTATCAGGCACGAGGCGAGGGTGGTGCGCGAAGTCATCGTCTCCGGCGGCTCGATCAATTCGCCGAAGCTCTTGGAGTTGTCCGGCATCGGCCAGCCCGACTTGCTGCGCGCGCGTGGCGTCACACCGGTTCACGAGCTGCGCGGCGTCGGCGAGAACCTGCGCGATCACTATTCGCCGCGCGTGAAGTTCGCCATCGCTGGCAAGAACCTCACCTTCAACGACAACGCCAGGGGCTGGCGTCTCGCCCGCGAAGCGGTGAAGTACGCGCTGCTGCGCGAGGGGTTCCTCGCATCGACCTCGGTGCCGATCCGCATGTATTTCCGGTCGCGGCCCGGGCTCGAGACGCCGGATTGCACCGTCTCGATCGCACCATTCCTCTACGAAATGATCGGACGCGAGCGTCGCGTGTCGCGTCGCAAGGGCATCACCATGAACGTCAACGTGCTGCGCTCGGAGAGCACGGGTTCGATCCACATCAAGTCGGCCGACCCGGCCGAGCCGCCGGCGATCAAATTCAATTTCCTGTCGACCGAACATGATCGCGCCGGCGTGCTGGCGGCGATCCGAAAGGGCCGGGAGCTGATGGCGACCTCGCCGCTCAAGGAGGTGACGGGAGAAGAGATCGCGCCGGGCGCAAAGCTGCAAACCGATGACGAACTGCTCGATTGGGTGCGCAAGAACGCCGAGACCACTTATCACCCGGTGGGTACCTGCAAGATGGGCTCCGACGCCATGGCGGTGGTCGATCGCGAGCTGAAGGTGCACGGCATCGAGCGCTTGCGAGTCGCCGATGCCTCGATCATGCCGACGCTGACGAGCGGCAACACCAACGCGCCTTCGATCATGATCGGCGAAAAGTGCTCTGAGATGCTGCTGGCGGCCGCCGCAGCGCGCAAGGCGGCCGCGTGACGCGATGCTGCCGCATTGCTCGAGAGCAGCGGATTGATTGACCTGCATCAATGCACCATCGCCGTTGCTGGCATTGCTTTTCCATGGTCCTCACTTTTTGCGAGGACACCTTGGCCAGGGACAAAGCAACGAAATACCGGCGCGCGACCGAGCCGCAAGGCATCCTGGAATGCAGGGAATTGACCGGTCGGATGGCGCGCATCGGGCTCAAGCCTGAACGACTGGATCGACAAGAAACCCGCATCCTCAACGAGATCCGCGCCAACTGTCCCTCATGCGCGGATCCCAGCCGCTGCAAAGCCGAGCTCAAATTGCCACAGGCCCGTGGTTGGGAGGAGTGGGACGAGTATTGCCCGAACGCTGCGCGGCTGCGCGTGCTGGCTGCTTTTTCGCTCTATCCGCGCGACGCCGATTGATGGCTAGCCCGGCTGCGGGGTCGCGGGCGGTGGATGAGAAACCCGGATTTCCCATCAGGGCGTGCATGAGCGTTGTCGTCGAGCAAGACAGGAGAATTGCGGGCGATTCTTCCCCCGTTGTGAATTTTCGCGGTATTGTCGAATGACGAGCTTTTAGCGAGCGTTGGGCCCCGGTCGTGCCAAAATCCCCTTCAGAATACACGCGCCGTGAGTGGACACGGCTCCGCCCGCTCGTCGACAGCTACAAGCACTATCGTCACCAGATCTTCGCTGACTACTTGCTGCGCCGGCCGGCTCGCGGCGGCGATGTTGCAGATGCGATCCAGCGTATTCGTGCTGGCAATGCTCTTCTGGCTGTCGCGTTCAATGCGCCAAATAAAATCGCAATGCAGGCGGGGCTTGTAAAGAAGCTCGTTCCGAACGCTGTCTACGTGGTGCTCGACAACAGCAGCGACGACCACTTGGCCGATGAGATCGAGCGCGCGGCCCACGCAAGCAAAGCTCCCTATGTTCGGCTGCCTCGGGCACCATGGACCGGCCTCGAGGCTGGGCGTGCGCATGCTTTGGCAATGAACTGGGGCTGGCGGCATGTGATCCTGAAGGGTGAACCAAAGCTTTCGGTTTTATCGATCATGACATCTATCCCGTCGTGCGGACCGATCCCTTTGCGGCTCTACAGGCCTATCCGGTTGCTGGGCGCATCTGGCACCGGCCGCCAAGGTGGCACTGTGGGCCGGCTTCTGCTTCTTTCCGGTTTGACGCCGTGTGCAGGCGCCGGCTGGATTTTGGTCGCGATTGGCTTGCCGGTGTAGATACGGGAGGACGCAATTGGTGGCATCTCTACCGGCACCTCGATCCCGCGAAAGTTGCCGATCCAGGCGCTAGAAGCGAATCAATACTGCCGGGTCTCAGTTCGGACGAGTGCGCCATCGAATGGCTTGGTGACTGGCTCCACGAGGGTCATTTCAAGGACATACGGCGGGATTTGCTGCGCGAAAAAGAGCTCGTCGTTCAAAGACGCCTGCAATCATTGCTGGCGAACTGATCCAAGTTGGTCTTCTTGTGATGGACAGGCTGCGCATTGTTTGACGTGGAGACGCCAGCGACATCCGCCGGGGCCAATTGGCTTGGGCAGCAGTTACCGATGAGTTCCAAGCCTGGACTATTGAGATTTGGTTGCTTCGTCGCGCCGCGAGCCGGCGAAGACCCATGAAAATCGTCCTTGAATTGATCGAGGATGGCCAGAGCGGCGGGGTCCGAGAGGTGGTTGTCGTCGGTGTAATAGATCTGCCCGTTGCGGGCTGACCAGCAATAGTCTGAATCGCAAAGCACGGACCGAAGATCAACGAAGCGCGCATTGTTGGAGCTGAGCACTGCAGACCGCAAAGCAGCTGCGATCTTGCCAACCTTTGAATTGACCTCGCTGCGGCGTGCGTTGCAGCGGTTGATGTCGCCGACGAAACTGAGACGGTAGTTACATTCGGGGGCGGCAAGAGGCAGGGTGGGAACCGGGCCAAAGACGAGAACACGAATGCCCAGCGCATTCAGTCGACGAATCGTGCGGCCGACGGCCTCGCCAGTTTGGCGGCACGATCGGTCCCAGGAGGCATCATCTGCTGAATGAACTCCCACCACGATTCTAGAATGACCCCGGTGACACCATTCAAGGTTCCTGACGAGAGCCAGTGAAGGATGGTGTCATTCACTCGCATGCACTTGAGAAACATCTCCCCTTCCGACGAATGCAGGTCCGTTTCCGGCAACGGCGGACACGCGGGCTCCCACTGCAATTGCGCGGACAGACGCAGATCGTGAGCGGTGCGTCCGACGGCGGCCCAAAGGCTGCCCGCGTGGGAATCGCCCCACAACAGAACGCGAGCGTCCGCTGCGTTGCTGCCAGTTGGCGTTCGGCACTCAGCGAGAGGTCCGCTCTCGCGGGCACCCCTTGGACAGTCAACGATAATCGTCTTCTCGGCTGCGGCATAAGCGCTGAAATTTGTCTGTTGCGTTGAGACGCGCCGACCACATCACAAACCAGAATGCAGTCGCGCAGATAAGCACCGCGGCGCGACCCCTTGAGCGATCGCGCGCCAGCGCATTTGCTTGAGGTGACCGCTGCGCCGCGAGGCTGCGAGTGGTCGTTCCAGAGCAAAGTAGGTGAGGGTCGCGAGCAGCAGCGGCACCGCGATGCCGGCGATCACATTTTCAAGTCGTGACGTTGGGCCGAGATGGACAAACCGCCAAAGCGAAAGAACAGGCCAATGCCAGAGATAGAACGAATAAGACACAAGGCCCAGTCCGACCATCGGCCGGAAGGTCAACAACGTGAGCGCAGGGCCGCGCTCGACGAAAGCCGCCACACAGGACGACCGCGCCGGAGCCGAAAACCGCGAGCGCTTGCAGCAAGAGCATGCCGTAGCCGTATTGTGCATCCTCCGAGACGGTGCAGGCCGCGCCAATCGCCGCCAGTCCGCACAGCAAGCCGGCATGAGCGAAATTGCGGCCCAGACTCAGGCCGCAGCGAATCGACAAAATGGCGCTCTGCCGACTGCGAATTCCCACACTCGCCAGGGCGTCCCATAGAACAGCAGAAACGGCTTCGACTCTGCAAAGGCGATCGCGAGACCCAATGAGATCGGGATAATCAAAATCGAGGCAATCAGTCCAAGCCGGTACAGATTGATGCCCGGCGTCGGGAAATCAGCGCAAGCGCCAGGATGAAAGCGGGAACAACAAGGTAGTACTGTTCCTCAACTCCAAGCGACCAGATATGCAACAATGGTTCGCGCTCCGCCGCCGGCGCGAAATAGTCGGAGGCCTGCAAGAAGATACCAATTTGACACCATTGCCGCCGATGCGATTGCGGATAGCGCGATGCGTCTGACGTCGACAGGCAGCAGCGGCAGGCTTGCAAGCGCCATGAGGACCGCCAGGATGACAAGGAACAGCGGCGGCCAGATCCGCAGCACGCGGCGGGCATAAAACTCGGTGATTGAAAATGAACCGCGTTGCACACTATCGACGATCTGGGCGGTGATCACAAACCCGGAAATCACAAAGAAGACGTCAACGCCGAAATAGCCATTCGGAACGCCGGGCAGTTGGGCGTGAAAATACACAACAAGGGCGACCGCAATGGCGCGAAGGCCGTCGATGTAGGCCAGGCGTGCCCGACCGTCCGATGTCAGCATCATTTGATCGACGGACAGATGCCAAGGGCGGTTTCATTGGATGCTCGCGCACCGATGTTGGCGTTGAGTTTGATGAGAAGATATCGACATTCTGGTTGCGGAACTTGTTAACGAGTGATCGGTGATACGGCAGTTTCAGAATAGGAGAAGGAACCTGTAGAGCAAATCCCCAACTTTAAAATACGTACCGCCACGCGGTGGCCGTCAGAAATAATTCCTGCATTCAATGCCGGCGCATTGAACTACTGGGCCATATCGGCCTGCGGCAGGTCGTGCGCTTCAACCCAGGCTAGCCGCCAGTCGCCGCTGCGGGTCGGGTCTGCCGATAGATAAGGACGGTACGGTCGCCCTTGCCGGGAAACGAGCGCACCAATTCCTTCGCCGGGAGATTGGCAAGTTTCGGCGGCAGCTCGCCCGTGTTGGCGACGTCGAAGGCGAAGTAGTCGAACGCAGCCAGTTCAGCATCGGTCGGCGGCGTCTTCGGTCCGTAGGTCCAGATCCGAACCTGATCATAAGGCCGGCCGGAAAAGTATGCGATGCGGGCGTCGTTGGTGGCGATTGTCGCCGTACGCGGCAGCTCCTGGCCGATCCACTGGCCGGCGTCCTTGAGGTAACCGAGTTTCGACGGCTTCGGCACGGCGAACGCAAACACCCCGATCAGTGTCGCTGCGGCAATCGGCGTGAAGATTCGCGCAAGCAGGTCCGACCGCCATTGTCGGATCGCTTCCGCCATCAGGAAGGCGAGCGCGATGTCGATGACGATAACCATGCTCACGGCGTAGCGTTTGTCGAGAAACAGCATGACAAACGCGAGCACCAACAGCATCGGCAGCTGGCCGAGTGCGAACCACAACACGAAACGACTGGTCGCACGGGGCATCACCGCCTTTGGAACAAAAGCAAAGATGGTGAGGATCGTGAGCGGAATCGTCAGGGATCGCACGACATTGACGACGACGATGCCCAGCACCATGCCGATATAGGCGCCCCATTCGTTGCCGCCACCCAACGGATAGAGGTAGCCATCCTTCAACTCGTGCAGGCGGCCGGCAATCGTGGTCGAAAAGTAAGCCCACTGCCGGGGAAGCGTGTCACTCTCGAAATGGCCCTGCAGCCAGAAGGTCAACTCACCGCTGGTCCACAGCATCGCCGCCGGAATCAGCGCCAGACAGGCAACGACAATACCTGCCAGCAGCGATGGCCTTTTCCAGGCATTCGGACGTTGCAGCAGATAGTAGAACGGTACAAGTGCTGCCAGCACAAATCCTTCGATGCGGAACAAGCCGCTGACCACGATGGCCGCAGCAATCGCGATTTTGGTCCTGATGCCCGGCGTGAGCTGGTCGCGCGCGACGAGGTAAAGGCTCACGACAAAGAAAGCCAGATAACCGTTGTCGCGAACGATCGACGGCCGATCGCCGGCGAGATGCGGTTGTAACAGAATGACGAATGCCGCGCACAACGCAGCTAGCCGATCGCCGTTCGAGAGCCTGCCGACGAGAGCGATAAAGGCGACGGTCGCGATGGCTGCAAAGATTGCGTTGAGGATTTCGGCGGCGACAAAAGCCTTCAGCCCTGTCACCGTCATCGTGGCTGCGATCAGCAGGCTGTAGAAGGGCCAGCGAAACGTGCCGATCCCTTCGGTCCATTTGCCGGCGGCGAACTGTTCGGCGGACCGCAGATAAAGCGCCGCGTCCGGATTGGGGACGAACTGCGCCCAGACCGTCCATAGCGACAGCAGCAGGCTCAGCACCGCGGCTGCAACATAGATGCGTCGGTCGATCCTCGCAGTCCCTTGCACCGTGCCCCCCTTCATTAAGAACAGCTCAATTCGATTTCCGGTCGCGACCGAACAATGATCGCACCAGCGCCCTGGCGAGCTCCGATCGCGATCCCCTCAGCCTGCGGACTTCATGCTTCAATCTCGCGAGCTCCGCAAACATTTCGTCGCTCGAGTAACCGGCCGGCGCCGTTGCCAGCAGGCCTTTCGTGTCGTCGCTCGCGGCGGCAAGATTCTGCGCCAGTTTCAGGATCGGCTGGTCACCAAGCTTCATGGTCGCCGACAGCGCTTGCGCCGCATAGCGCACGCCGAAATGCTCGATGTCGAGGAACCACGGGTCCGGCTCGGCCGGCATATAGATGTTGAACAGCTTTCCGGGCGCGTAGGTCGAAGCACTCACGAGCGGGTCGATCCAGCTCGCATCCCGATCGTAGAAAGACTCAGACTTCACCCATCGCTCAAGCTGAGCTTGGGTGAGAAAATAGCAGCCCGCATGCGGGTTCATCGGTATGCGAAAGCTTTGCTCGCGTCCGTTCCATGTCGCCGACAGCACGGGTTGAGGATTGTTGCGAAACAGGAACTCGCGGTCGGATTTCGACAATTGCGGCGAGAACGCAACTTTTGCCAGCGTGCCAGTCGACGACATCTCGTAGCGCCTCGGCATCAACAGCGCGGTCTCGCCGAATTTTTCTGCAAACCACGCAATCTTGTCGAGGAACGCGGGATCGCTGATGACGAGGTCGTCTTCCATGTAGCCGTAGATGTCGTAGGCACCGGCGCGCTCGCGCATCAGCCGCTGCGCCTCGAATCCGAGCATCAGGGGATCGCCGTCAAAATATTCAATCGCAACCGTCGGCGGCTCGATCCCGACCCATTCGAGCACGTTCTTGTCGCGCACCGTCACGATGACGATGTCGAGCACGTTGGATGACCGCGACGCGAGCTGGACCGCTTCGTTCGGATTGATGCTGAACGCAGTCGGTCCGAAATAACGATGCAGCGCGACGATCTCGGCGTTGAGCGCCGCGATCCGCGGCAATGGCCAGCGGCCGCTGCCCATGTCGAGGTCGCGAATGGTTTGTCGTTCTTCTTCATTATTGAAGTAGTGGGCGATCGCCACGAAAACACGCATTCGCGAGTGCCTTGAGTTGGCCGAATCCGGTGCGGTTCGCCGCAACCATTTGACCAGTTCGCATTTGCGTTTAGTCGAGGTATGGATGAAAGGGAAGGGCGCGGCACGGCAGCGCGCCCTTGTATTCCGGCCAGTATTAATGCGCTGGTCCGACCACTCGTGCGCGGTCGAGTCGCGACGCCTTACTTCTTCGTGCCGTCACCCTTGAATTGGGACAGATAAGCCCAGAGGTCGGCGATGTCCTTGTCGCTGGTCAGGCCGGCGAACGCCATCTTGGTGTTCGGGATCTTTGCGCGCGGCGAGCGGATGTAGTCTTTGAACTCGGCTTCGCTCCAGGTGATGCCGGACTTTTTGTTGGCATCCGAATAGGGGTAGTTCGGGTAGGTGCCGGCTTTGCGGCCGTCGATCCCGTTCAATGCCGGCCCGACCTTGTTAACCGCGCCTTCGCCGATCGAGTGGCAGGGCAGGCATTTGTTGAACACAGTCTTGCCGGCATCGGCATCCTGCGCCCGAGCGGGCAGCGGTAATACTGCGGAAACGCCAACGGCCAAGATCGTGAGCGCAAGGCCGGGACGTTTCACGAGAACTCTTCATGTTGGTTTTCCTCCGCTCGAACTGGCCGCTTGCTGCTCTCTACCCTATAAATGTGATCGTCAGCTGCCTAGATGGGCAGCATCACCCCAAAGCATGCTTGACAGCTGCGAGGGGAGAATTCGCGGGGTTGCCATGGCCGTGATGATGCCGGAGGCCGACCAGGCGGTGCTCGCCCGCCGCGGCGAGATCGTCAGCGCATTGCGCGCGATCGTGCCGGGCGAGGGCGTGATCGACAGCGCCGTCGAGATGCGGCCCTATGAGTCCGATGGCCTCACCGCCTATCGCCAGCCGCCGATGGTGGTGGTGCTGCCGGAGACGACGGCGCAGGTCGCCGCGGTGCTGCGCTATTGCCACGCGCAACGCATCAAGGTGGTTCCGCGCGGCGCCGGCACCTCGCTGTCGGGCGGCGCGCTGCCGCTCAAGGACGGCGTGCTGCTCGGCATGGGCAAGTTCAAGCGCATTCGCGAGATCGATTTCGCCAACCGCGTTGCTGTGGTCGAGCCAGGCGTCACCAACCTCGCGATCTCGCAAGCGGTCGCCGATGCCGGCTTCTACTACGCGCCCGATCCGTCCTCGCAAATTGCCTGCACGATCGGCGGCAATGTCGCCGAGAATTCCGGCGGCGTGCACTGCCTGAAGTACGGCATGACCACCAACAATGTGCTCGGCTGCGAGATCGTGCTGATGACCGGCGAGGTCTTGGCGATCGGCGGCAAGGCGCTGGAGGATTCCGGCTACGACGTGATGGGCATCATCACCGGCTCGGAAGGATTGCTCGGGGTCATCACCGAAGTGACCGTGCGCATCCTGCGCAAGCCGGAGACGGCGCGCGCGCTGATGGTTGGCTTCGCCTCGGTCGAGGCGGCCGGCGATTGCGTGGCAAAAATCATCGGCGGCGGCATCATTCCCGGCGGCATGGAGATGATGGACAAGCCCGCGATCCACGCGGCGGAAGCCTTCGTGCACGCAAATTATCCGCTCGACGTCGAGGCGCTGCTCATCATCGAACTCGACGGGCCCTCGGTCGAAGTCGACGAACTGGTGCAACGGGTCGAGGCCATCGCCGCAAGCTGTGGCTCGGTCAATTGTCGCGCCTCGAATTCCGAGGACGAGCGGCTATTGTTCTGGGCAGGGCGCAAGGCGGCGTTTCCGGCCGTGGGCCGCATCTCGCCGGACTATCTTTGCATGGACGGCACGATCCCGCGTGGAAAGATTTCGGAGGCACTGGCGCGCATTCGCGCGTTGTCGGACAAGCACGGCCTGCGTGTCGCCAACGTTTTTCACGCTGGTGACGGCAACCTGCATCCGCTGATTCTGTACGACGCCAACCAGCCCGGCGAGATCGAGCGGGCGGAAGAATTCGGTGCCGACATCCTGCGCGCCTGCGTCGAACTCGGCGGGGTGCTGACCGGCGAGCACGGCGTTGGCGTCGAGAAGCGCGACCTGATGGGCGACATGTTCACCGAGATCGATTTGAACCAGCAGCAGCGGTTGAAATGCGCGTTCGACGAAGAAGGCCTGCTCAATCCCGGAAAGGTGTTTCCGACATTGTGCCGGTGCGCCGAACTCGGCCGCGTCCATGTCCGCGGCGGGCAGATGCGGTTTCCTGAGTTGCCGAGGTTTTGATCTCGCATTGGAGAGGAATGTCTGAGGATGGCCGCCCGGGATCAGCAACGCGACATCCTCGCCGAGCTCGAACGCAAGGTCTTGTGGCTGTCGAGCTGGACGATCCATCACGCCAACCACATCCGCGACAATGTCGATGGCCTGAAGGTCGGCGGCCATCAGGCCTCGTCGGCGTCGCTTGCGACCATCATGACGGCGCTCTATTTCCATGTGCTGCGGCCGCAGGATCGCGTCGCCGTCAAGCCGCATGCGAGCCCGGTGTTTCACGCCATCCAGTATCTGCTCGGCAAGCAGTCGCGCGAAAAACTCGAGGCCTTCCGCGCCTACAAGGGCGCGCAGAGTTATCCCTCGCGCACCAAGGATACCGACGATGTCGATTTCTCGACTGGGTCGGTGGGCCTCGGCGTCGCCCAGACGCTGTTCTCGTCGCTGGTGCAGGATTACGTTCGCGCCCATTTCCCGACCGATACGCCCGAAGGCCGAATGATCGCATTGGTCGGTGATGCCGAGCTCGACGAAGGCAATATTTTTGAGGCGATGCTCGAGGGCTGGAAGCAGGGCCTGCGCAATTGCTGGTGGATCATCGACTACAATCGCCAAAGCCTCGACGCCGTGATCCGCGAAGGTCTGTGGGCGCGCTACGAGGCGCTGTTCAAGGCGTTTGGCTGGGACGTGGTGATCCTGAAATACGGCTCGCTGCAGGAAGCCGCGTTCCGCGAGCCCGGCGGCGAAGCCTTGCGCAAGTGGATCGACAGCTGCCCGAACCAGCTCTATTCGGCGCTGATCTTTCAGGGTGGCGCGGCGTGGCGGAAGCGCCTGCTCGACGATCTCGGCGATCAGGGGCCAGTCACACAGCTGATCGAGAAACGAAGCGACGACGAACTCGCGCGCCTCATGGGCAATCTCGGTGGCCACGATCTGCCGACGGTGCTCGATGCGTTTGATCGAATCGATCACGACCGCCCGACCTGTTTCATCTGCTACACCGTCAAGGGCTCCGGCCTGCCGTTCGCCGGCCACAAGGACAATCACGCGGGCCTGATGACGCCGGCGCAGGTCGAAAGCCTGCGCTCGGCGATGAATGTTCGGCCGGGCCACGAGTGGGACAAGTTTGAGGGGCTTTCGCTTCCCGCCGACAAGCTGCAGGCCTTCCTCGATCATGTGCCGTTTGCGGCTCAAGGGCAGCGTCGCCACGATGCAAAGCGAGTTGAGGTGCCCACCGAACTTAGCGTCAGCATCCAGCCGACCATGGCGACGCAAGCGGGCTTCGGCGCGCTGCTTAACGAGCTCGGCCGCGGCCAGTCTGACTTCGTCAAACGTATCGTCACGACCTCGCCCGACGTCACGGTCTCGACCAATCTCGGCCCGTGGGTCAACCGGCGCGGCCTGTTCGCCCGCGAAAAGCTCGCCGATCTGTTCAAGAGCGAGCGGATTCCATCCACATACAACTGGGATTTTTCGCCGTCCGGCCAGCACATCGAGCTCGGCATCGCCGAGATGAACCTGTTTATCCTGCTGTCGGCGCTCGGCTTGTCGCATGCGATCAATGGCGAGCGGCTGTTCCCGATCGGAACGTTGTATGACCCGTTCATCGCGCGCGGCCTCGATGCGCTGAACTATGCCTGCTATCAGGATGCGCGCTTCATTCTGGCGGCGACGCCATCGGGCATCACACTGGCAGGCGAGGGCGGCGCGCATCAATCGATCTCGACGCCCCTGATCGGTCTTGCGCAGGACGGGCTCGCAGCGTTCGAGCCGGGCTATGTCGATGAGCTCGCGGTCATTCTCGCGTGGGCGTTCGACTACATCCAGCGCAGCGGCGAAGGCGAGCCGTCCGAGCGCAGCTGGCTGCGCGACGAAACCGGCGGCTCGGTGTACCTGCGGCTCTCGACGCGGCCGGTCGAGCAGATCAAACGCCCGATCGATCCCGAGCTGCGCCAGGGCATCATCGACGGCGCCTACTGGATGCGCCAGCCCGGGCCGAACTGTCAAATCGTCGTCGCCTACACCGGCGCAATCGCGACCGAGTCGATCCAGGCCGTCGGCCTGATGGCGGAGGATCGCCGCGACGTCGGGCTGTTGGCGGTGACGTCGGCCGATCGCCTCAATGCCGGCTGGACCGCCGCGCAGCGGGCGCGCGAGCGCGGCCTGGTCCACGCGCGCTCCCATATCGAGCGGCTGCTGGCCGAGCTGCCGACCCATTGCGGCATCGTCACAGTGATTGACGGCCACCCCGCGACGCTGGGCTGGCTCGGCGCGGTCCACGGCCACCGCACCCGCGCGCTCGGTGTCGAGCATTTCGGCCAGACCGGCTCGCTGCCCGATCTCTACTGGCACTACGGCATCGACGCCAACGCGATCATTGCCGCGGCGCAGGCGCTGGTGCCAGGCAAGCCGATCCGTCATCTGCGGGCGCTGTAAGCTGATCTTCGGTCTGGCAATGGTGCGGCAGGTGGCATTAGGATAGGCCGCGGCGCGTGCCGACTATGCCGCGCCCTTGAAGCGATCGTTGTCGAGACGATTTGTGCGCGAGGCCTCGCCACCGGCCGTGACATCAGGGCGCGCGCCGGACCCGCCCGTGATCAGCCGGGTGCCGCGCTGGAAGGTGACGTAGTTCCAGGCCCAGCTCATTGCCACGACCAGGCGATTGCGGAAGCCGATCAGGAAATAGATGTGCGCCGTGCTCCACAATAACCATGCGAAGAAGCCGGTGAACTTCAGTGCGCCGCGCTGGAAGACCGCGCGCTTGCGCCCGATGGTGGCGAGTGATCCGTAGTCGCGGTAGCGAAACGGCGGCAAGCTCTTCCCGGCAGCGCGCGCTTTCAGGAGCCGCGCCAGATACTGCCCCTGTTGTTTGGCGACCGGCGCGACGCCGGGCAGCGGCTTGCCGTCGTCGTCAAGCAGGAGAGCAGTGTCGCCGAGCACGAAAACATCAGGCGATCCCTTGACCGACAGATCGGGCTCGACCTTGACGCGGCCGGCGCGGTCAGCCGTCGACGCCGAGCCAGCGCGCCGCCGGCGACGCCTTCACGCCCGCGGCCCACATGATGGTGCGGGTCTCGATGCGCTCCTCGCCGATTGCCACCGCCTCGTCGCTGCAGCCGGTGACGGCCGCGTTGAGGCGGACCTCGACGCCGAGCTGTTCGAGCGAGTGCTTTGCGTTCTCCGACAGGCTCGGATCGAACGGCGTCAGCAGACGCGGTCCCGCCTCGACCAGGACGATGCGCGCGCAGCGCGGATCGATGGTGCGGAAATCGGACGCCAGCGCCCGCTTGGCGAGTTCGGCGATCGCGCCCGCCATCTCGACGCCGGTCGGGCCGCCGCCGACCACGACGAAGTTCAACAGGCGCTGGCGCTCGGCCGGATCAGGTTCGGTCTCGGCGTGTTCGAAAGCGAGCAGGATGCGGCGGCGCAGATACGTCGCATCATCGATGGTCTTGAGGCCGGGCGCGAACGGCGCCCATTCGTCGTGGCCGAAATAGGCATGCTCGGCGCCGGTCGCGAGCACCAGTATGTCGAACGGAATCCTGCGGCCGTCGGCGATGACCTCCTTGGCGCCCAGGCCGACGCCCGAGACTTCGGCGAGGATCACCGTCGCGTTCTTCTGGTCGCGCAGGATGGCGCGGATCGGAGAGGCGATCTCGGCCGGCGACAGGCCGGCGGTCGCGACCTGGTACAGCAGCGGCTGGAACAGATGATAGTTGTGCCGGTCGATGACGGTGATGTCGAAATCGGAACCGGCCAGGTCCTTGGCCAGCGACAACCCGGCAAAGCCGGCGCCGACGATGACGACGCGGCGTCTGCGGCCTCTCATATCTGTCTCGGCCATTGTCATCTCCGGCCTCCAGCGTCTCAATGTCATAGGTGGTTTGCGAGAGCATCGAAGTCCAGATCAAAGCTCATCGCCCCGGCCATGGCTTCGATGCCAAAACCGCATTTCATCGGAGGCGGGCCTGCAACCGGGTTGACCGCGACCGCATTCGCCCGGCTGAGTGGGGCCAATGCCGTGACCGTTTGCCAGCCTTCACCTCAACGACGATATCGCTTGCGGCCAGAACGGCGTTGATCTCCGCAACATCGAACTCTGCGTTCGCGCGCAAGCCGGCGGCGGCCGCCTCCGCGAGCGTCGCGCCGGCGATGAGCGCGGACAAAAAGGCGAAGGCGCCATCAGGCAGTCGCCAGACTTCGCCTCGAGCCGTCGTGCAGGCGACGAGCGCATCCTCCGGACCCCAGCGCCGCACCCAGCGGTCGCCGCCCGGCTGGTTGACCCGCCAGCCTGTCACGGCCGGGAATTTCGACCGCAGCAGAATGATCGACGGGTGCAGCACCGGATGCATCGAGACGTCGTCGCACGCATTTTTGGAACGTGCATACGGAATCGGCCGTCGCGTCAGATATCATCGTGCCGCAATGCATGCTGCATCAATTGCAGCAATGTCGGCGATATAGTCCGCGGATGCATTCGTTCCGAGGCGTCTGAGGAATGCTGGAAAGTGATCGCCATAGAATGTTGCTGCGGGTGCCGTCGGCGCTTCCTGAGCGACGAACTGCGCCGCGACATCCAGAAAGGCGTCCGCGCCGAGCATGCGCGCGATCGTCGGGAAACTCTCCGCCAGCACGCGCAGCAGCTTGCTGGCGATGCCATTGCGGTGCGACGGGAAACCGGCGGCGCGCGGACGCGGCGTTTCAATCGCCGCAAGCGCCGCGGCGGTGATCGGGCTGGTCGACCGCACGGCGTCCTGGAACGGGATCATCAGCGCGCCTCCTTGAGCGTCGCCCGGGTTTCGAGCATCGCCATGAGAGCGTCTCGTGCGGCAAGGATGAAATGCCTAGGTGCGATTGCTGCGATAGCCGCCGCGCATCGGCGGCTGAATAGCCGGCGGCTATTGCAATGACAGCCATCGGGCATTTCCGCTCTCGGCGCGGTCGGGACAATCTGCCGCCGTCGCTTCACGCGCATCATCTTTCAGGAGGCTGTCATGCTGCTAGGCTTCATCAAGACCGTACTGGTCGCCGCTTTTCTCACCGTGCCGGTGTCGTTCTCGCGCGCCGACGAAGGCGACGGCGTCGTGCGGGTCAGGAGTGCGGTCGCGATGCCGGAGGCAATCGCCCGCATCAAGAAGGACATCGCCGCAAAGGGCATCAAGTTCTTCGACGAGATCGACCAGTCAAGGCTCGCCGCCGACGCCGGCATCAAGCTCAGGCCGTCGACGCTGCTGGTGTTCGGCAATCCGCCGCTCGGCACCCAGTTCATCGCCGCGAACCCGAATGCGGGCCTCGACTGGCCGGTCCGACTGCTGTTGACCGAGGACGACAGCGGTCAGGTCTGGGCCGTCTACACCGACTTCAACTGGATCGCTCACCGCCATGGCATCACCACCCGCGACGCCCAATTCAAGATGGCGACCTCGGTCGTGAGTTCGATACTTTCCACGATCGAGACGAAGTGACTGCCGCGCTGCTGTCACAGCCGCGGCGTCAAATTGCGGGCGGTGCGCTATTGGGCGGTCGCCCGTATCCTTGAGGAGCCATGCCATGGCCTCGGAACGCCTTGACGTCCTGATCATCGGCGGCGGCAATGCCGGCATCGCCGCGGCGTTGCCGGCGCGCAAGGCAAACCTCTCCGTCGCGATGGTCGAGTCGCGCGACCTCGGCGGCACCTGTCCTAACCGCGGCTGCACGCCGAAGAAGGTGCTGGTCGCCGCCGGCCACGCGCTGCACGAGATCGAGCGCGCCCATGTGCATCGTATCTCGGTTGCGAAGCCGACGCTCGACTGGGCCGCCCTGATCGATCGTGAGAAAGATCTCATCAAGGACGTTCCGAAGAATACCGAGCGCGGATTGGTCAGGCGCGGCGTCGAGATCGTGCGTGGCGAAGCCGCCTTCATCGCGCCGAACGCGGCGCGGATCGGTGACCGTACGATCGAAGCGAGAGACCATCGTCATCGCTACCGGATCGAAACCGCGGCCACTGCCAATTCCCGGCGCGGACAAGATGATCACCTCGGATGAGATGCTGAGCGAGCGCGAATTGCCGGCATCTGTCGTGTTCGTCGGCGGCGGGGTGATCGCGCTCGAATTCGGCCATATCTATGCGCGGGCCGGCGCAAGGGTCACGATCCTCGAAGTGCTGCCGCAGCTGCTGCCGGCGCTCGATGCCGACGCGGTCAAGATGCTGCAGGCCGAAAGCGAGCGCATCGGGATCGCGGTTCATACCGGCGTCAAGGTGAAGGAGATTCAGGGCGACGGGAAGAATCTCCGCGTCATCTTCGAGAAGGACGGCCGCGAGCTCAACGTTAGCGGCGGCCGCGTCGTCAACGGCGCCGGCCGTATCGCCAATGTCGACACGCTGAACCTTGCAGCCGCGAACGTCGCCCATGACCGCGGGCGCATCGCGCTCGATCCTTACCTGCGCTCGACCTCAAATCCCAACGTTTATGTCTGTGGCGACGCGGTTCCGACGACGCCGCAGTTGTCGCCGATCGCGACCTATGAAGGCGATATCGTCGGTCGCAACATTGTCGAGGGGCCCAGGCACCAGCCCGACTACGCCAGCGTACCAACCTCCGTCTATACCGTGCCGGCGCTGGCAAGCGTCGGCTTGACCGAAGCCGCGGCGCGCGACAAGGGCTTCAAGGCCAACGTCCATACCACCGACTTGCTGGGCTGGTTCTCGGCGCGGACCTATGCCGAGACGGTGGCGTGGTCGAAGATCGTTGTCGACGAGTCGACGGACAAAATCCTTGGCGCGCACTTCGTCGGCCATTCCGGCGAGGAACTGATCAACCTGTTCGGTCTTGCGATGGGTCTCGGCATCACCGCCGCACAAATCCGCGATAAGGTCTACGCCTACCCAACGTTTACGTCGGACATCAAGAATCTGGTCTAGGCGACTGGATTGGGCACGAAACCTATCGCGCGCCGATGGAGGAACTCGGCCGCAGGAGCGCGTGATCTACCAGTGCCGCCAGTGGGTCGGATCGACGGCCAGGGGACGACGATCGCCAGCGCTCGTCCATCCATCGGATTCGCGCCGGCACGGAAATCCGATCGCGTTGACCTCGTGCTCGTCGATCACGGCAAGCTCAAGGTCGCGATCGAACGGCGCGGCGTGAACCGGGATCCAGACGCTTGTTCGCGGCCGGCTCGCTGCCATGTGCCGGGTCATTGCCGGATTCTCGGCTCAATCTGCGTTCAGATCTTGAAGTGCAGCAGCACGAGCACGAGAGCAGCGAGGAACACGGTCTCGCCGACCATCAGCGCCACCGGCTTGACGCCGATGCTCGCGAGCTCACGCAGACGCGTCTTGGTTCCAAGCGCGGCGACCGCTGCGATGAGGCACCACTGCGATACGTCAGCGCCAAGCTTTGTCACGGCGGGCGGGACGATGTTGGTGCTGTTCAAGGCGACAAGGACCGCGAAGGCAACGGCAAAACCGGGCAACAACGGTGGCCGCTTTGCGCCCGGCTCAGTGCCCGCGCGCCGGTAACTCACGACAGTGATCGCGATCACCGGTAGCAGCATCGCGACGCGCATCAGCTTGACGAAGGTCGCGACGTCGCCGGTTTCGGGCGACAGGCTGTAGCCGGCGCCGACCACTTGCGCGACGTCATGGATGGTGGCGCCGATAAACACGCCGGCCCCGCGCGCGTCGAGTCCGATCGCGTGTACCAGCACCGGATAGGCAATCATCGCCAGCGTTGACAGCGCGGAAACGCCGAGCACGGTGAACAGCGTTGCGCGCTCCTTCAGCGGGTGATTGGGCAGCGCCGCGGCAATCGCCAGCGCCGCAGACGCACCGCAGATCGCCGTGGCGCCGCCGCTCAAGAGGCCGAAGCCGGCGCGAAAGCCGAGCAACCGCGCGACGACGATGGATGTTCCGATCGTCAGCGCGACCGACAGCAGGACGAGCGCAATTGGCTGCCAGCCGAGTGCCGCGATCTGCACCAGAGTGATGCGCAGGCCCAGCAGCGCAACACCAATCCGCAACACCGTGCGGGCGGTAAATTCGATGCCGGGAACGCAGGCGCCATCGGTCGAGAGAAAGTTCATCGCCATGCCAAGCAGCAGCGCCATCAGCATCACCGGCGCGCCGTAGTGCTGCGACAGGAATGCGGCCGCGGCGGCAAGCACGCCGCTCGCGAGCAATCCCGGAGCAAGCACGCTGCCGGTCGCAAAGACCGTCGCGCCGTTGCTCGACAGCGTGGCCACTGCAGCGCGGGGTGTCATGCAACGGCTCCCTGCGAGGCCGGTGCGATCGACAGTGCGCTGGCGCCCTGCTTGTCGGCCTGGTAGCCGCCATGCGCCATCATGAAGGACGCCGCCGCCAGGATGCAGGCCAGTGGCGTCAGCGTCAGCGCGTTATCGAGTCCCACCGCGTCCGACAATACGCCGCCGATGAACGGTCCGATCGCGAGCCCAAACAGGTTCTGGAAGAGCGATAACACCGACGCGCCCGTCGAGCGCACGCCCGGATGAATCACGTCGAGCACGATCGCCGCGGCGGGACCAACGGTGCAGGTCGCCAGGAAGCCGCCGAACACGATCAGGCCGAACTGGCTCGCCTGGGTGAGCTGAAGCCCGATGTGCTTGCCGCCGAATGCCAGCATCAAAGCCACCATGCCCAGCAGGCTGAGAACCGCGACCGACAGGAACTTGCCGCGCGGGTCGCGCACGCCGGCGCGGTCGACCACGATGCCGAGTACGAGGCTGCCCAGTGCGCCGGCCAGCACGACCAGCGCCGCCTGGACGCCGGCCTTGTCAGGCGCAATGCCATAGGTGCGGTTGAGGAAGCTCGGCAGCCACGACCACAGCGCTGACACGGCGATCAATTCGGCGGCGGCGCCAATGCAGACCCAGCGGACCGTTGTCGAGCGAAAGATCGTGGAGATCATGTTGCGCTTGCTCGGTGCGTTGCTATCGGTGCCGGTGGCATCGGTTGCCACGGTGCGGTAGTCGCGCACGAACAGATAGAGCAGGGCGATGACGAGGCCGGGGATGCCGACGACGCCGAACGCCGCCTGCCAGCCGAATCGCGCGGCGATCACGCCGCCGAGAATGACGCCGAGCACCGAGCCGATCGATGCGGAGGCAAAGAAGCCGCCGAGCAACCCGCCGCGCATGCGTTGCGGGAAGTGCGCTGCGACCATCGCCGCACCGACCGAGCCGTAACCGGCCTCACCAAGGCCGACGACGGCGCGCGCGGCAAGCAGTTGCCCGTAGGTCTGCGCGAACATGCAGGAGATGCAGGCAAGGCTCCACAGCAGCGCCATCACGACAATGCTTTTGACGCGGCTGGCGCGGTCGGCGATCCATGCGACCGGAATGCCAAACACCGCGACGGTGATCGAGATCACCGAGACCAGCAGGCCAAGCTCTTTGTCGGACAGGTTCCATTCCGCCTTCAGGAACGGAAACATCGAGACGATGACCTGGCGATCGACATAGTCGAAGATCATCAGCGCGACGGTCATCGCGTAAGCGAACCAGGCGGCGCGGCGCCCGAACAGAAACTTGTCGCCGGTATCGTTGGCATTTGCGACAGGCAGATTCATTGACGTTCCTCCGAACAATTATCTGGCAAGAAGAAATTCAGGGCATCAGCACGGTGGCGCCGGTGGTCTTGCGCGCTTCCAGCGCGCGATGCGCTTCGCCGGCATCAGCGAGGGCAAAGGTCTGTTTCGGCTCGCCAGTGATCTTTCCCGCGAGCACGAGATCGAACAGCTCTTTCGCCATCTCGAGCATGTGGGCGCGCGGCGTTACGTAGTGGATCATCGCCGGGCGCGTGACCCAGATCGAGCCTTTGACCGCGAGCAGTTGCGTATCGATCACCACCGGGCCCGACGAGGTGCCGTTGCTGATCAGCGCGCCGCGCGGCTGCAAACTGTCGAGCGAGGCCAGCAGCGTGTCCTTGCCGACGGAGTCGTAGACCACGGGCACGCCCTTTCCGTCAGTGATCTCGCGGACGCGCCTGGCGATGTCCTCACGCGAGGTGACGATCGTGTGCGTGCAGCCGTTGGCTTTCGCGATCTCGGCCTTCGCGTCGGTCGACACTGTGCCGATCATGGTGACGCCGAGGGCACGCGCCCACTGGCAGGCGATCAGGCCGACGCCGCCGGCGGCGGCGTGATACAGGATCGTCTCGCCGCCCTTCAGCGGGTAGACCTGACGGAACAGGTACTGCGCCGTCATGCCCTTCATCATCAGCGTCGAGGCGGTGCGGTCCGAGACGCCATCGGGCAGCGGGATCAGCACGTCGGCCGGCATGACGCGAACGTCGGAGTAGGCGCCCTGCGGCCCGAGCAGATAGCCGACGCGGTCGCCGGCCTTGACGTCGGTCACGCCTGGGCCAACGGCCTCGACGACGCCAACGGCGTCCGAGCCGAGCCCGTTGGGCAGTGGCAGCGGATAGCGGCCGGTGCGGAAGTAGATGTCGATGAAGTTGACGGCCACATAGGAGTGGCGCACCCGCGCCTGGCCGGGGCCGGGATCACCGACCTCGACCTGCTCGAGGCGAAGCACTTCGGGACCGCCGATGCGGTCGAGACGGACGGCGCGTGCCATGGTCAATCCTCCCTGGATCTCAAGCGCAAAGGCGTTGTTGCTTCAGCCGGCATTGCGATGCGGTCACATCAAGCTCGTTGATGAGGGCCTCTGCCTGCGGCCATGAGCCGAAGCCTGATGCCGGATTGAGGTGGCCGACCTCGCCGAGATCGACCAGCTTGCTGCCCCACGAGCGCGCGAACGCGGCGACGCGTTCATAGCGTGCGAGCGGGTCATTGCGACTGGCTGCGACGATGCTGCGGAACGGCAGAGCGTTGCGCGGCACCGGCAGCCAGCCGCCCCCCTCCAGGGACTCCATCGACGGATAGCCTTCCGGCAACGGTTGATCGAAATCCGCTGGTGTCGCCAGCAGCGCGCCGCGTACCGTACGCCGTGTCAATCGCGCCCAATGGGTGACCGCGATCACGCCACCAGAGTGCGCGACGACGATGATTGGTCCATCGATCTTGGCTGCTGCCTCTTCGATGGCTTCGACGCGGGCGAGACAATCGAGATTGTCGCGCCCCATCGGCGTCACGGTGCGAACCCGCGGCAGCCGCGAGGCCAGCAGAGTCTGCCAATGCTGCGGCACGTGGTCCCGCAAGCCCGGCACGATCAATACTGTGGCCTCGCGTGCCATTTCCTTACTCCGCGGCCTGCTGGAAGCGAGCGAAGGCCCGGACGGTTCGGCGCAAAGCCGTTCTTCGCCAGCGTCTCCTCGATGCTGTTGTAGAACGTGCCGATCTTCAGGATCTTCTTGGCTTCCTTGCCGGTCGCGATGTCGCGGCCGAATTCGCGCGAGATGCGCACCAGCTGCTCGATCTGCTGCACGGTCGTCATCTTGTGCTTGCGGTCCTGGCTCCACAGGTTGTCCTCGATGCCGCAGCGGACGTGCAGGCCCATGGCGATCGCCATCATGTTGACCGGCAGCGTGTTGAGCATCGAGCTCTCCAGCGTCAGCGCGGCGCCGTCCGGCGTCGCCCGCAGGAAGTTGGCGAGGTTGTAGATGGTCGGCGCATCCATGCCGCCGCCGATCGCGACCCAGTTCATCACCAGCGGGCCCTTGTAGATGCCGCGGCGGATCATGCGCTCGACGGTCTCGAAGCTGTTGATGTTGTAGAACTGGAACGCGCTCTGGATGCCCTTGGCGCTGAGCCGCTTGACGTGCTCCTCCGCCCAGGTCGGGCCGGCCGGAACGATCATCTCGCGGAATGCCTGGTGCATCACCGGTTCGCCGAGCGAGGTGCCGGCGTAGTCGCGCGGGTCCATCTGCTCGAAAATGTTCATCTGCGAGGTGTTGACGGTGACCGTCACCTGGTCCGGCACAGGCGTCAGCTCGGCCAGCATGTGGCGGGTGTCGTCAGACAGCCACTTCGCCTTGTCGCCTTCGGTCTCAGGCGCGAACGAGATCGAGCCGCCGACCTGCAGCACCATGTCAGGCACCGCGATGCGCAGCCGCGCCAAGAGCTCATTGAACTTGGAAAGCCGCTTCGAGCCCTTGCCGTCGGCTTCGCGGACGTGAACGTGCAGCACCGTGGCACCGGCGTTGTAGCAATCGACCGCCTTCTGCACCTGGTCGTCCATCGTGACTGCGATGTCCTCGGGGAAATCCGAAGGCAGCCATTCCGGGCCGTAGGGAGACGCGGTGATCACCAGCTTGTCCTGGTTCTCGGGATGCAGTGCGCCGTCGAGGAAGTTCATGGTCGTTTCCTTTCGCTGAGGTGGAGTGTTTGAAGTGCAGTTCAGAACGTGGCGTCGCCCTTGATGCCGGCGCGCTCCATCTTTCGATGGCACGGCGGGTAATCCATCACGGCGTAGTGCTGGGTCGCGCGGTTGTCCCAGAACGCGACCGAGTTCGGCCGCCAGCGCCAGCGCACCTGGTACTCGGGGATCTGCGCCTGGCTGATCAGGTACTGCAGCAGTTGCGCGGCGCCCGGCGCGTAGTCCTGGCCGACGCGGACGTTCTCTGCGGTGTGGAAGTTCGTGAAGTGCGTGGTGAAGCCGTTGACGAAGAGAATCTTCTCTTTCGTCTCGGGATGGGTGCGCACCACCGGGTGCTCGGCGTCGGGAAACTGCGCCTTCAACGCGAGCCGCTTCTCGATCGGCATCGCCGCACCAAAGGTCGCCTCGATGCTGTGGCGGGCGCGCAAGTTCGCGATCTGCGTTTTGATCTGGTCGGGAAGCTTTTCGTAGGCCAGCACCATATTGGCCCACATGGTGTCGCCGCCGACCTCGGGGCATTCGACGCTGCGCAGCACACAGCCGAACGGCGGCTGCTCGCGCCAGCTTGCATCGGAGTGCCAGGCGTTCTCGTAGCGGTCGTTAGGCTTGTCCGGCGACTTGTAGATGCGCACGAGGCCGGGATGATCGGGATCGCTGCCGGCGACCGGGTGATCCTCGAGCTCACCGAAGTAGCGCGCGAACGCCACATGCTCGGCGCGCGAAATGTCCTGGTCGCGGAAGAACAGCACCTTGTGCTGCAACAGCAGCGCGCGGATCTCCTGCATCAGCGCGGGGTCGCGCGAAGCTGTGCCGAGATTGACGTTGCCGATCTCCGCTCCGATCGCGCAGGTCAACGGTGAGACCTTCAGCGTCGACGGCGAGGCCGCCGGTGCTGCGATATCTGGATTGCCGGCACGTTGAGCCGCTATGGCCATGCTGTCCTCCGCATTGTTGAGCTTTGCTGCGTCGCGGCCGTGGAACCGGCTCTTCGCTTGCGACGGTCGGAACCTAGGGCATGACGCGTTTGCAGGTTTGACCGATTGGGACAGGCGATTTAACATCCGGGGACATTGGCGAGCGCGATGACATTGAATGCTTGCCGTGACCGAGCCTGGGCGGCAGATGCCTCGCCTGATCCGCAGTGCAACGTTGAGCAACTATATCGAGGTCGCCCGCTCGGTCGGCCTCGATCCCTATCGCATGATTGCAGAGTTCCGCCTGCCGCCCGCCAGCCTGACCGATCCGGAAGCCAAGGTTTCCGCCGCGGCGGTCGGCCGGCTGCTCGAGGCATCGGCCGAACGCTCGGGAAAACCCGACTTCGGGCTGCGGCTCGCCGATCAGCGCACCGTTGCCAATCTCGGCGCGCTCGCGCTTCTGGTGCGCGAGCAGCCGACCATCCGCAAGGCGCTGGATATCTTGGTCGGCTACATGTTCCTGCACAGCAAGTCGCTGCTCTTGAACATGCGCGAGCAGAGCGGCGACGTGATCCTGAGTCTGGCCATCGATGTCGATCGCCCGGTGCCGATCCGCCAGGGCGTCGAGCTCGGCGTCGGGTTCCTGCATCGCAGTTTTCAGCAGCTGTTTCGTGAGCGCTGGAAGCCGCAGGCGATCTGTTTTACCCACGCAGCGCCGGCGAAGAAGGACGCGTATCGAAAATTCTTCGGCACCGACGTCCTGTTCAACCAGGATTTCAACGGCATCGTCTGCGCCGCGCGCGACATCGACGCCGCGGTGCCGGCAGCGGATGCCAAGATGACGCGCTACGTGCAGCAATATCTCGATACGCTGGCCGCGCGCCGCAACGCCACCATGACTGCGAGCGTCCGCGAATGCATTTATACGATGCTGCCGTCAGGGCTTTGCTCGGCCGATTCGGTTGCTGCGCGGCTTGGCGTCGACCGCCGCACGGTGCACCGGCACTTGGCACGCGAGGGCAAGACCTTTTCGGCGATCATGGATTCGGTTCGTGCCGAGCTCGTCACGCGTTACGTCGACAATCGGGACCGGCCGCTGGCGTCGGTCGCCGAGTTGCTCGGCTTCTCCGCGCTGAGCGCGTTCTCGCGCTGGTTCAGAAGCCAGTTCGGTTGCAGCGTGTCGGAGTGGCGCGTCGGCCAACGGCTCGGCCTGCGTGCAAGCTGAATTGCCACTGTTGGCCGGGCTTCCGCCTGTCGAAAATCTGTACGCAGCATCAATGGATCGGACGCTCGATGGCATTTTTCGATTGGTCGTGGCAGCCGGCAGGCTAACCGCCGATTAAGCCGACTCAGCGAGATTCCAGCTCGCTGCATTCGTTTGCGTTGCAGCGAAACGAGAGCAACGCCGCCGCTGGACCTCAACCCCCTTGAAATGCCAGCGGCGGCGCTTTGATCCAGATCAAGGCAACAGTCGCGCGAATGACGCGCCTTCCCTCAGAGCAGGGAGGCGCAATGATGCCGCAAGGTGAAATCATCTACTTGGTTGGTGCTGTGATCGCATTCGTCGTGTTTGCTGTTGTGGTTTTTTGGGCTGAGCGGCAGACGCATGATCTGAAGCAACAGAAATAGACCTACCAACAGCGTTCGTCCGTCACGACAATGCGCCACTAGGGCGCGTTCGTCCGGCTCGCGGCAGCATCCGCAATCGCTGTGGCGAGCGCGCGTAGTGGCGCGAGATACCGTTTGGCGACCTCGGCTTCCGGCATCGCTTTGCCGAGGTAGCGCAACGAGATCGTCGCCAGCACACGGTCGCCGGACAAGACCGGGACCGAAAGCCCGATCGCAGGCTCATCTGGCATGGAGGCTGTCATCGCGTAGCCCGTGCGCCGGATCGTGCTCATGATACGGCCGACGAAGTTCTCGTCGCGGGCGACCAGATCGTCGCCGCGCGCCGACGCCCTGAGCAGCGACAGGATGATGTTGCACTCGTCTTCCGGGCAAAATGCCAGGTAGGCGCGGCCATGTGCTGATACCAGCAGCGGAACGCGACGGTTGAGGCGGGCGCGGTCGGTCGAGGTTGCGAACGGGCTGTCGGCGCCGGAACTGACGCGGACCCGCATGCTGTCGATCTCCAGCGTCGCGAGGCTGACCGGCCATTTATGTTTGGCTGTGAACGCCATGATGAGCGGCCGGGCCGCCTCGACCACGATGTCGCGGCTGCGAAAGCCGCTCGACAGGTTGAGCACGCGCTCACCGAGCATATAGCCCTTTCGGCGCGGCAGTTGTTGTACGTAGCCGCCGGCTGCAAGGTTTCGCAGCACCCGCACGATCGTCGATTTCGGCAAGCCGCTTTGCGTAGCGAGTTGCTCGACGCTGCTGATCGGCCGCCAGTTCAGCGCCTCGAGCACTGCGAGGCCACGGAGCAGGACTTGCGGCTTTGCCGCGGTTGAGTTCCCCCGGCGCGTGGTCGGCGTACGGCGCATGGCTCATTCTGAATTCCACTGAATGGAATTGTCAAAAGTTTTCCTCGTCGCCGCCGTGATCGGAGAGAAGAATGCGCCTGCAACTGCCCGTGCAAGCCAACTTGAAAATGATAGCAGGAGACGCGCTGCGGCCCAAGAAGCCGCGCGGAGTCTCGTTTCCGGGAGAGCAACATGGCCCAGCTCGGCATCCCGCATGCGATCCGCAAGGCGCCGGCGATCGTGCGGAGTTCCATTCGTCAGCACTCCATCAAGGTGGAGTTGAGCACGCCGGCGATCGGCGCCGAGATCACCAACGTCAGCCTTGCCGACGTTGCGAAGGATCCGGCGCTGGCCGCCGAGATCAGGGCGCTCTGGCTGCAGCACAAGGTGCTGTTCTTCCGTGACCAGCACGTCACGCCGATGGAGCATCAGGAATTTGCCGCGCGGTTCGGCGAGCTCGAGGCGCATCCGACATTGCCGATGCACCCGGAAGCGCCGATGCTGCTGCCGCTCTACCGCAATCTCGACCCGAGCAAGCCGAACCATGTCGAGAAAGCGAGCCGCGAGAACATCTGGCACGTCGACCTGTCGTATCTGCAAACTCCCACGCGAGGTGCCGTGTTGCGTTGCGAGGCCTGCCCGGAGACCGGCAGCGACACCATGTGGGCCAACATGGTGCTGGCCTACGAGATGCTGCCGGAGCGCATCAAGCTGCGCATCGACGGGCTCTACGCGCGCCACGACGCCGAGCACATGTTTGCGGCCCAGCTGCCGATCGAGAAACGGCACGCGGTCGCGGCCAACATGCCGTCGGTCGATCACCCGGTGGTGCGCGAACATCCCGAGACCGGCGAGAAGCTGTTGTTCGTCAACCAGGCGTTCACCACCCACTTCACCAACTTCTACAATTTCGAGGACGTGCGCTACGGCCAGGATTTCGCGTTCGAGGCCAACGCGCTGATGAACTACCTGCTCGCGCAAGCCGGCATCCCCGAATATCAGGTGCGGCTCAAGTGGCGGCCCGGCACCGTGGCGATGTGGGACAATTATTCGACGCAGCACTATGCGGTCGCCGACTATGGTCGCGATCCCCGCAAGATGCTGCGCGCCACCATCAAGACCTGACGCGAGGCTAACATGCGTGCTGCATTCGTTGTACCGGGCCCGAGCGGTGGCCGTCTCGAGATCCGCGAAGTGGAGATGCCGAAGGTCGCGCCCGGCCGCGTCCTGGTGCGCGTCAGGGCGTCCGGCCTCAATCGCGGCGAGGTGTTGTACCGGCACGCCGCGCTGAAGGGCGCGCCCTATATCGGCGGTGTTGAATTCGCCGGCGAAGTTGCCGCGCTCGGCGATGGTGTCGCGGGCTTGAGCATTGGCCAGCGCGTCATGGGCCATGGCGCGGCGACGCAGGCCGACTACGTGCTGGTGGAACCGCGCGCGTTGATGGCGGTGCCGGCGAACTTGAGCTGGGCCGAGGCCGCGGCGTTTCCGAACGTTTTCATCACCGCGCACGATGCAATCGTGAGTGCAGGAGGTTTCAAGGCGGGCGAGGCTGTGCTGATCAATGCGGTGGCGTCCGGCATCGGCATTGCATCCGTACAGATCGCCAAGGCGCTCGGCGCCAAAATCATCATCGGCACCTCGCGCAATCGCGCCAAGCTCGACAAGGTCAAGCCGCTCGGCCTCACCCACGCCGTCGTCACGCCGGACGAACCGCTGGGCCCCGCTGTGAAGGCCGCCACCGGCGACAAGGGCGTCGACCTCGTCATCGATACCGTCGGCGGCCCCGCGCTCGCCGAAACCCTCAAGGTGATGGCGATGAACGGGCGGCTGGTGAACATCGGCCGCATGGGCGGCCGCATCGGCGAGCTCGACATGGAGCGCCTGTCGTTCTTCGGGTTGAAGCTGATCGGCGTGTCCTTCAGGGCGCGCTCGCGCGAGCAGACACTTGGCTGCATCGAGACATGCGCGAGCGATCTGCTGCCGCACCTTGCGTCAGGTGCCATCAAGGTGCCCATCGAGAAGACATTTGCGCTGGCCGACATCGCCGCAGCCCATGACTTCGCCGAGAAAGACAGCCACGTCGGCAAGATCGTTCTGACGTTCGACTAATCAAGTCTCAAGGAGCAAACACCCATGGCCTACCAAACCATCGAAGTGCGCAAGTTGAACCCCGTGATCGGCGCCGAGATTTTCGGTGTCGACCTGTCAAAAGACCTCGGCAACCAGCAATTCCAGGAGGTGCATGATGCGCTGATGGAGAACCTGGTCATCTTCTTCCGCGACCAGAAGATGACGATCGATCAGCACAAGGCGTTCGGCCGCCGCTTCGGCAAGCTGCACGTTCATCCAAACGCGCCGCAGGAGATTAAGGATCACCCGGAGATCCTCGTCATCAAGGCCGACGAGAAGTCGAAGCACGTTGCCGGCGAAGTCTGGCACACCGACGTCTCCTGCGACGAGGAGCCGCCGATGGGGTCGATCCTGCACATGCACACCGTGCCGCCGGACGGCGGCGGCGACACCATGTTCGCCAACATGTATGCAGCGTTTGACGCGCTCTCAGCGCCGATCCAGCACATGCTGGAGGGCATGACCGCGATCCACGACAGCGCCAAGGCGCACGGCTATCGCGTCAAGGCGACCGATCGCGCCGACAAGAGCTACCCGCGCTTCGAGCATCCGGTGGTGCGCACCCATCCGGTGACCGGACGCAAGGGATTGAACGTCAATCGTGGCTTCACGACGCGGATCGTCCAGCTCAAGCAAAACGAGAGCGAGGCACTGCTCGACATGCTCTATGAGCACGTCGAGACGCCGGAGTTCATGTGCCGCTTCCGCTGGCAGCCGAACTCGGTGGCATTCTGGGACAATCGTTCGACGCAGCACCACGCGCTGTTCGACTATTTCCCGCATCGCCGCTACGGCTTGCGCGTCACCGTCGCCGGCGACAAGCCGTTCTATCGCGCTTGATCAAAACACTTTAGCTCCAGGAGTCCACGTGATGATGAATGATCTGTTCTCGCTCAAGGGCCGCACTGCGCTCGTCACCGGCGGCACGCGCGGGATCGGCAGGATGATCGCGCAAGGCTTTCTGGAGCAAGGTGCGAAGGTCTATATCTCCGGCCGCAATGCCGAACGGGCCGAGGCGGCAGCCAAGGAGCTGTCCGCTTTCGGCACCTGCATCCCACTCGCGATCGACGCGGCGGGCGCCGACGGCTCACGCAAGCTCGCCGCGGCCTATCTTGCGAAGGAGAGCAGCCTCGACATTCTCGTGCACAACGCCGGGGCGGCCTGGGGCGCGCCGTTCAAGGAGTTCCCCGAGAACGGCTGGGACAAGGTCATGGATCTCAACGTCAAGACACCGTTCTTCCTGACCCAGGCGCTGCATGGTGCGCTGAAGGCGAAAGCGACGGCGGATCGGCCGTCGAAGGTGGTGATCATCGCCTCGGTGGACGGTTTCTTCGTCAATCGTCCGGAAAGCTATTCCTATCACGCCAGCAAGGCGGGCGTTTTGCATCTGGCAAAGAAGATGGCGATGACATTTGATCGACGATCACATCGTCGTCTCGGCCATCGCGCCAGGCGCGTTTCCGACCGACATGAACCGGGTCGCGCGCGACACGCCGGAGTTCTACGACGGCCACATCCCGGCGAAGCGAATCGGCCGACCGGAGGATATCGCCGGCGCCGCCGTGTTCCTGGTGAGCCAGGCCGGCAACTATGTCGTCGGCACCACTGTCACCGTCGATGGCGGCGTGTCCTGGGGGTATTGAGCTCGTCGGTTGTCGTGCGGCGAATGAGGCCTTGTCCCGAACAGTAAAATCGCCTGTCCCATCCGGTCAAACGTCAAACCGGGGTCGCGGCTATCGTCATTTCCATGATCGGCGATGAAAAGCGCCGGCTTTGAGGAGACGACCGATGTGGACCCGCCTGGCAACCGACTGCTTCGTTGATCCCGACTGGCGCGCGCCAACGCTGCGGCCGAACCGCGCCGAGATGTCGCGTACGGCGTTCCTCGCCCTGGTGACGTCGTGGTGCGGCGCGCTGGGCGCCCTGCTGCTGGTCACCATCGCGCTACGCGCGGTGAGCTAGGAGGCAGCGATGATCGTCTGCTCCTGCAACGTCTTCAGCGATACCCAGGTTCGGGCCGTGATTGCCGCAAGCGTGCAGCGCCCGCGCATGAGCCGCGTCTATTCGTCGCTCGGCTGCGCCGCTCGGTGCGGACGCTGCGCCCATACCATCAAGAACCTGCTTGATGAAGCCGAAGGCTGCGCAGCCGGCGAATGCGCCGGCGCGTGCGGCGCCCGCAGCAGTTGCGCTTCGTGAACTGAACGCGGCACAATTTGAGTTGCCGACAGCTTCGTGCCGTTGAAAAACTTCCTCCCACGCGGCAACGTCATCGCCGCGAAATCGACTGGTTTGCGGCACATCTGATTCGCCGTGGCGGGGGTCGGATTGACCGCTCAATATCGAGATTCGGCAACAGGTCGTTCTCCGCAATCATTCGCAATATCGCGATCGAGAGCAACGCTCGGGAACGCAGGTATGTTGGTGTGGTCGCGCAGCCTCGCCGTCGCGGCGAGAGGGCCAAGGTCAATCATCAAACTGATGGCGATCGCATCCCTCGGCCTGTCGTTGCTCGTCGTGCAAGCCCGAGACAGTGGAGACGGCCGGAGCGGCCAACGCCTGCGCCGCGAAGCTGTACTCTCACTATGATCCCGCGAACATGGAGCAGTGCGTCGATGTCTGCATGCGCTGCGAACGCGGGGTCACGACGACCTGCACAACGTCGTGCACCTTGAAGGGCGCGCATTGAGGGGCCGGTTGATTAGCCCAGCGCAGATCGATCAACGCCGTATCGACGTAGATCGGATTAGTGTTTGATGTCCAAGCCAGGCCCGCCGTTTGCTAGGATGCAAGCCACGAGGACGTTGGCACTCCTTGAGGAGAAACGACCATGCACGGCGCAGCGAAATCAACCGGCAGTGCGCGAGAGCGCGCCTATTCAACGCCGCTCGATGCGTTCGACGTTGGCGACCCCGCATTATTCGAAAGCTACGAGTTCTGGCCCTACTTTGAGCGGCTGCGCAAGGAAGACCCGGTCCACTACTGCAAGGACAGCATGTTCGGACCTTACTGGTCAGTAACGCGATACCACGACATCATGTCGGTCGACACCAATCACGGCATGTTCTCGTCGGCGGCGGCGCTCGGCGGCATCACGATCAGCAATGCGGCTGCCGCCGGGCGGGAGTCGTTCATCTCGATGGACGAGCCACGTCACTCGGCGCAGCGCCGAACGGTGGCGCCGATGTTCACGCCGACCCACCTCGATCAACTGGCCATCAATATTCGCAAGCGCTCACAGAGCGTGCTCGACAATCTGCCACGCAACGAAACATTCGACTGGGTCGACAAGGTCTCGATCGAATTGACCACGCAAATGCTCGCGGTGCTGTTCGATTTTCCGTGGGAGGATCGCCGCAAGCTGCCGTATTGGTCCGACGTCGTCGCGACCATTCCCGGGCCCGATCGCCTGGTCAAGACGGAGGATGAGAGACAGGCGGTTCTGCAGGAGTGCGCCGGCTATTTCTCGCATCTCTGGGAAGAGCGTGTGAACCAGCCCTTGAAGAGCGATCTGCTCTCGATGATGGCGCACAGCGATGCGACACGCGGCATGACTCCCGAGAATTTCCTCGGCAATCTCGTGCTGTTGATCGTTGGCGGCAACGACACCACGCGCAACACCATGACCGGCAGCCTTGTCGCGCTGGCCGAGAATCCGGATCAGTACCGGAAGCTGCGTGAAAATCCGGCCCTCATGGAGAGCTTCGTGCCAGAGGTGATCCGCTGGCAGACGCCGCTCGCGCATATGCGCCGGACTGCGATCGCGGACGTGATGGTCGCCGGCAAGCAGATCAGGAAGGGCGACAAGGTCGTCATGTGGTACGTGTCCGGTAACCGCGATGAAGAGATCTTCGCCAATGCTGATGCGTTCGACATCGAGCGCAGGGACGCCCGCAAGCACATTTCGTTCGGCTTCGGCATTCACCGCTGCGTTGGGATGCGACTTGCCGAGCTCCAGCTAAAGATCATCTGGGAAGAAATCCTGAAACGCTTCGATCGCATCGAAGTGGTGGGCGAGCCAACGCGGCCGTACTCGAGTTTCATCAAAGGCTATGAGAGCTTGCCGGTGCGCATTGCGGCGTAAGCGGCACACCTCGACAGCGCCGCACGTTGTGGCCTTCCGCTAAGTCAGCGCCGCTGACCTTGTTGTTACCAAGCGATGCCTTGCCTGCGTCGTGAGCGCGCATGCCGTCGTCGCGGGAATGAGCTAATATTGCTTCTCTCCTTGGCGTGACAGCGAAGCTCGCGAGGGGACAACAGACCAGGCCGCCGCTCAAACGCGCGGGCTTTCAAAGCGATCAACCTTTCGGACCCGGTCCTTTTCGGAGTCCTTTTGCGCGCGCAGCGCTCTGCGCGCTCCGCGGTCATTGCTCGAAAGGGGAAGCTGCCATGACAAAGCCAGTCCATTCGCATGCGATGTTACGGACCGCACTTGCCGCGGCAACGAGCCTGCTGCTCGTGGCGGGACCGGCTCATGCGCAAAAGCAGGGCGGCAGCATCACACTCGGCGTCGAGCTCGACATTCCCGGTTTCGATCCGCTCAAGGTCAACGTGTTCGACACCGCGGCGCAAATGGCGGCCGCCTTGATCTTCGATACGCTGACGGCGCGCGACAACGACGGCAATCCCGTGCCGAAGCTCGCTTTGTCCTGGACCAACTCCGAGGACTACAAGACCTGGACCTTCAAGCTGCGGCCCGGCGTGACCTTTCACGACGGCACGCCGTTCAATGCGCAAGCGGTGGCCTGGAAATATGACCGGCACAAGGACCCGAAAAACAAGTGCGGCTGTGCGTTCCTGATCCAGTTCATCGACAAGGTCGAAGCCACAGACGATCTGACCGTCGTCTTCCATCTCAAGGAGCCGACCGCCGAGCTGCCCAATCTGCTGGCATTCCCCGGCGCCAACAACGTCATGTATTCGCCGACCGCGGTCGCGAAGCTCGGCGAGGATTACAACAGGCATCCGGTCGGGACCGGCCCCTTCATCCTGAAATCCTGGGCCGTCGGCGACCGCATGGTGGTCGAGCGCAACCCCAACTACTGGAACAAGGGTCATCCCCATCTCGACCGCATCGAGTTGCGTCCGCTGCCCGACCAGCAGGCGCGGTTTGCGAGCCTGCTCTCCGGCTCGTCGGACCTGATCTGGGACGATGAGTACGACTCCGACAATATTCTGAAGGCCAGGCAGGATCCGTCGCTGACGGTGCACACCTATACCGGCTCGGGTGCGCAACCCTATGCGTTCAACACCAAGGTCGCGCCGTTCGACGACGTTCGTGTGCGGAAGGGACTGGTGATGGCGATCGACCGGGCGAAGATGTCGCAGGTGCTGACCAACGGCTTGAGCAAGCCGGCCAGCAATCCTTATGGCGACGGCTCGTGGGTGAAGTGCGCCGACGATGGCGCGCTCGGCTTCGAGCCGGAGAAGGCGACGCAACTCATCAAGGACTACGGCAAGCCCGTGCAGTTCAAGCTGGTCGTCACGGCGACACCGCGCGGGCGCACGATCGGCCAGGTGCTGCAGCAGTTCTGGAAGAAGGTCGGCGCCGACGCCGAGATCGAGCAGGTTGAACAGACCGCGGTCGCCGCGCGCGGCTTTACCCGGCAATTCCAGATCACGCCGTGGCGCATTCCGGACTTCGCCGGATCCGGAGCCGGGCATCAACGCGCTGTTCCATTCCGGCAGCGCGTTTGCGCTGTCGCAGTATTCCAATCCCGAGCTCGACGCGCTGCTCGATCATGCGCGCTCGACGGCAGATCGCGCCGCCCGCACAGCGGACTACTGCGCGATCACGCGGATCATCAACCGCGACGCGCCGTGGTTCTTCACCTTCCAGAACACGTATTATGCTCTCGCCCGGAGCAAGCTGAAAGGCGTGCCAAAACTGCTCAGCGGGCTGATCGATGTCTCCGACGCCTGGCTCGAGTAGCCACTGAGGTTCAATAGGAATTCGCTATCGAAAGCCGAGCCACCCGGCATTTCAGGTCGCGCGCGCGTTCGAGCATTCTCCTGATCAAGCCAGCCCGCGGATCACCTGCGGCGGTTACCTAAGGAGAACACCATGTCACTCGCAAAGACCATCTTCGCCGCGGCAGTCGCCGCAGTCGCGCTTGCAAGCCCTGCACTCGCCGACTTCCAGTATCAGGGTTCGCCGAAGTTCGGCGAGTTCTACATCTACACCTCGCCGCAGGTTGGCCGCGCCGACACCATGGCGCGCCAGACACCTCTCAATGCCAACGCCGCGATGGCGAACGACAAGACGCCGTTCAAGGGCGGAATTCGGCAACCGCGCGCCGTAAGCGCGCGGCACGATCGGCTGGACGCAAAAGGGCTGCGGACGCAATCCGCAGCCCTTTTTGTTGCTCGATGGAATGCACATGCGTCTCGGCTTGCTTACCTCTCCCCAACGGGGAGAGGTAAGCAAAAGTCACACGGGGCTGAGCGATGACTTGTGCGAGCGCTATCCCGCCGCGGCGTCCATCGGCTGCTCGTGCAGGATGACGCCGGCGAGTGGATCGAACACGCCGTCCCACGGCGCCTGCTCCAGCACCCTCATGGTGTGCACGTAGCCGGCATCCCAGCGTTTGCGGATGCCGTTTGGGGTGAAGTCGACGTCCTTGGTATGGTTCTCGTTGTCGAGCCGCGGCGCGAGCAGCCGCACCACATGCATTTGCGTGACGCAGCCATAGCTTGCGAGCTCGCGCACCCGTGCACTGTTCTTCACGTCGTCGGGCAATTGCCCCGCGAGTTCGCGGATGATTCGCCTCAAGCGATGCGCCTGCTGCTGGCGCGTGATGTGGCTCGCGATGCGGCTCGAGTACTGGATGTCCTTGTGCCGGTGCAGCACCTCCCAGATCGAGTTCGGCTCGCCGCCTTCCGGATTCCACATGTGCACCGCGAAGATCAGCGAGTTCTGCCGCGGGTTATCGTCGAATACCGCTTCGGTCGGCGTGTTGGAAAGAATGCCGCCGTCCCAGTAAAGCTCGCCGTCGATCCGGACCGCAGGAAATGCCGGCGGCAGCGCGCCCGATGCCAGCACATGCTTGACGCCCAGCTCGCCGCGCTTGGAGTCGAAGTAGCGCATCTCGCTGGTGCGCACATGCGCGGCGCCGACCGTCAGCCGCGGCCGGCAACGATTGACCAGGTCGAAGTCGATCAGCTCGTTGAGCGTCTTCTCCAGCGGCGCCGTCGAGTAATAGCCGGCGCGGTCGGGGCCGAGCGGGTAGTGCACGCCCCAATGCGCCAGCAGGTTCGGCTTGAAGAACGAGGGAATGCCGCCAAGCACGGTCGCCCAGTAGGACAGCGTGTCGTGCAGGCCGGGCCACGCACCGGGCGCAACCCACGCCGGATTTTGTTCGACCCGGCGCCAGAACTCGCGCAGCCGTTCGAGCCGCACGGCGGGATCGTTGCCGGCGATCAGGCTGGCGTTGATCGCGCCGATCGAGGTGCCGATGATCCAGTCCGGCTCGATACCCGCCTCGTGCAGCGCCTGGTAGACGCCGGCCTGGTAAGAGCCAAGCGCGCCGCCACCCTGCAGCACCAGCACCACCTGGCCCGGCAGCTGACGGTTGGCTGGCTTGGCGATCGGTGTGACGTCGTGGTTACCGCTCATGTCTGTTTCCTCCGGCGTTCTTCAAGCTACGCCGACAGCGGCGTGCGTGTTACGCGTGGCACTCAGTGTGCGGTCCAGCCACCATCGACCGGCAGCGCGGTGCCCGTGATCGAGGCGCCGGCTTCGCTGGCGAGAAACACCGCAAGCGCGCCAAGCTCGTCGACGGTGGCAAAGCGCTTGTTCGGCTGCTGCGCCAGCAGCACATCGCGGATCACTTTTTCACGCGGAATGCCGTGAGCTTGCGCCTGGCCGTCGATCTGCGCTTCGACCAGAGGCGTGTAGACGTAGCCCGGGCAGATCGCATTGCAGGTGATGTTGTCTTCGGCCGTCTCCAGCGCGACCACCTTGGTTAAGCCCACGATGCCGTGCTTGGCGGCGACATAGGCGGCCTTGAACGGGGAAGCGATGAGGCCGTGGGTAGACGAGATGTTGATGATGCGCCCGAACTTGTTGGCGCGCATGGCTGGCACCGCAAGGCGCGTGGTGTGAAACGCCGATGACAGGTTGATGGCGAGGATCACCTGCCATTTCTCGACCGGAAACTGCTCGATCGGCGCCACATGCTGGATGCCGGCATTGTTGACCAGCACGTCGAGGCGACCGTGCGTCCGTAGTGCCGTTGCGATCATCGCCTCGATTGCGTTCGGATCGGTCATGTCGGCCGGGGAATAACTCACCTCGACTGCAAACTCCGCCGCCAGGTCGGCTCGTGAGCGCTCGATCTCGTCGGCCTTGCCAAAACCGTTCAGCACGACCGCGGAGCCGGCCTGAGCCAGTGCGCGGGCAATGCCGAGTCCGATGCCGCTGGTCGAACCGGTCACCAGCGAGGTTTTGCCGAGCAACGGCCGCACCGCGGTTTGCGGCTTGATCTGGATGTTCATGATGGGTCCTCACGGCGTTTGAGTTGTATTGCTGCGAGGCAGTGTGACGGGCCGGCGCTCCGAGGCGAAATGCCCGATGGCTAACGTATCGATACGCGATGGCTATCGCGTTTCAGCGCTTGTTTTTGTTGGCAGAATTGGACCTTGCGTGCGATTGTCGCGGGCGGAAAATTCGATCAGGGGCTTGATTATGGAGATGCACCAGGTCCGTTATTTCCTCGCGGTAACGCGCACGTTGAATTTCACGCGCGCCGCCGACGAATGCAACGTGACCCAGCCGTCGCTGACCCGTGCCATCAAGCAGCTCGAGGGCGAACTTGGCGGTGACCTGTTCCGTCGCGAGCGTCCTGCCGCGCAGCTGACGGAATTGGGCCAGCGCATGCTGCCGCTGCTCAAGCAGTGCTACGAGGCCGCGCTCGGCGCGCGCACACTGGCCTCGTCGTTTCGCACCGGTGACATCGGGGCACTGCGGCTGGCGCTGTCGCACACCCTCGACATCTCGATCCTGATTCCGTTTCTCGAAGAGCTGAAGCGCTCGTTCAAGGGCCTCGAGTTCAAGCTGATGCGCGGCACGACCGAACAGCTCGCCGAGCACCTGAAGAAGGGCGACGCCGAACTCGCGATCGCCGCCGGCATCGACGAGGAGTGGGATCGCCTCGACAGCTGGCCGCTGTTCACCGAGGAATTCCACCTTGTCGTCAGCGACAGCAACGCACTGGCGCAGCGACCGAGTGTGGATTTCGAAGATCTGCAACAACAGAAGGTCCTGCTGCGCGGCTATTGCGAGAACCGCGAGCAGGCCTCGGAGCTGTTCCGCAGCCGCAACATCGACGTCGATCATGGCCACGAGGTCGCATCCGAGTACGATCTGATGCGCTTGCTTGCGGCCGACTTCGGCATCTCGATCGTGCCGGAGAGCACCGCGACCCCCGAGCCGGTGAAGCGGATGCGCGTCAACGGCTTCGACATGACGCGGACCGTCCGTCTCTACGGCGTCGCCGGCCGGCAGCGCACCGCGGTCGCCACCGCGATCATGAAGCTGCTGCGCAGCGCCGACTGGAAGCAGAGGTTGCATCAGTGCCAGGCAGGTGCAGACACGAAAGCCGCAGCGCGGGCCTAAGTCTTCACCGCTTGAATGCGTCGATCAACTGGTCGAGATCCATTCGCGTTCGATAATCCGGATCGACGAAGCGCGCCTTGATTCGTCCGTCCCGGCCGACCACGAACGTCGCGGGAATCGGCAGCATCCAGCTGTCGTTGCCCTGGTACTCCGGCAGTGCGCGGCCGCGTTTGGCCATCAGCTTCTCGAGCTCGCGGCCGACCCAGATCGCGAGGTTGAGCGAGAGCGCATAGCCATTGTCGAGATCGGACAATACCGGAAACGGCGAAGCGGTGTCTGACCGGAACACCGCGGCGAACTCCTGGCGCTCCGGCGTCACCGCGACCACGTTGCCGCCGACTCTGCGAATATCGTCGCTGTGCCGTGCGATCGCGGCCAGATTGATCCGGCAGTACGGGCACCAGTGGCCGCGGTGAAACATGATCGCGGTCGGCCCCTTGCTCAGGAGTTCGTCGAGCCGGACAATCCGGCCGCCATCATCGGGCAGCGCGAATTCGGGCATGACGTCGCCGACCCCGGGCGCGGCGTCGCCGCAATCGTTGGCTTGCAATCGGTTGATCAACCGTTCGACTGCCTCGGCGAAATCCGGATTGATCGCCATGAGAGCCGTCGCGTAAGCCTTGAGCCGCGCATTGATCGGGCCGTCCATATCTCGGCAGCGCTCGAACGCGGCTTGCAGCTCGTCGGCGGATGTGCTCATGCGATTGGCCTCACGCGTTTCCCGCCAGCGCCGCGATCAACTGATCGATGTCCATGCGGCGGCGGAAATCCGGATCGATAAAGCGCATCTTGACGCGGCCGGAGGTCGCGACCACGAAGGTCGCCGGGATCGGCAGCATCCAGGCATCGTTGCCATGATAGGCCGGCAGCACGCGGCCGCGCTGGGTCAACAGGTCGCGCAAATCAGGCCCGAGCCAGATCGCGAGATTGAGCGACAGCGCGTAGCCGTTGTCGACGTCGGTCAGCACCGGGAAAGGCGCAGCCGTCTGCAGCTTGAACATCTTTGCGTATTGCTGGTTCTCCGGCGTGATGATCACGACCTGGCCGCCCTTGGCCGCGATCTGCTGCCTGGCGCGGACCAGCGCGCCGACATTCATGCGGCAATAGGGGCACCAGTGGCCGCGATGGAACATCACGGCCGTCGGTCCGTGGCTAAGCAGCGCCGCCAGTGAGACGAGCTTGCCGTTTTCGTCGGGCAGCAGAAAGTCCGGCATCACGTCGCCAGCGCCGGGTGCGTGCTCGCCGCCGCCACTCGCCTTCAGGCGCTGGACCAGCTCGTCGACGGCTTTGCCGTATGCCGGAAAGATCTCGTTGCTAGCGGCCGCATAACCGGCGAGCCGCTCCTGCAACGGCGCCTCCAGGCTCTGATAGTGCGTGAACGCGGCCGCCAGCCGCTCATCAATCGAAAGGGAGGTCATTCTCAAAGCTCCGGGCGAACCGGCGGAGGGGATCGCAAGCTCGCTCATCCTATAGGTGATGCCGGCCCGCATCCAAGTCCAGCCGAAACGTCATAGCGCATGGCTATGGCTTCGATGACGAACCAGCATTCATTGGCTGACCCCACGTCGCCAGACATAGCGCGTCGCTATCGACACCAGTGACACCAGGCATTTCCGTGAGCAGCGCAAAACGCCGAGAGTTCTCCGCATCAGCTGCGGCCTTTTCCGACAAACCGGGGCCGGGGCCAACAGAGGAGACAATGCCATGTTCAAGTTTTCACTCTCGTCCGCCACGCTCGCGCTGCTGCTGGCAGGCTCAGCCATCTCGACCGCCGTTGCCGGCGAATGCCCGGCCGACAAGTTCAAGCCCGGCGTCCGCGAGATGGTGAAGGTCGAGGCGTCAGGCGTCACCGACACCACGCTCGGCTCGATCAATCTCGAAACCCAGCCAGCGCACCTTCAGGGCCGCGAGCTGCGGTTCCGCAAGCTCGTGATCCAACCGAACGGCATCGTGCCCTGGCACAGCCACGACGATCGCCCGGCGCTGATCTTCGTCCAGCAGGGCACCATCGAGGAGTACGCCTCGAACTGCTCGGTGCCGATCGTGCACAAGGCCGGTGACATCCGCCCCGAAGTCAATGGCACCTCGCACTGGTGGAAGAACACCGGCACCGAGACCGTGATCCTTTATGTCGGTGACATCAGGCGCGATCCCGCCGACCACAACATGTGACTTTTCCCAGTTGGTAGGATGGGTTGACGAAGCAAACCCATGAACGGCGGCACAATGCAGCGATCGCCTCATCTGGGTTCGCCGCGTTCCAAGGATGTGACGCCCGCTTTTCCCCGCGTGTTGCCCCGACACGTGAAGCGGCGTCACATCCTCCCTTCCTTTTCAACGGTGCACGAGGAGCGGCTGCCATGTCCTCGCTGATGCAGACGAAGCACTCGGCCACAATGGTGGCAATGCATGAAGCCTCATCCGGCGCCGCGCTACGCTCGCTGATCATCGGACTGACAGCCTTCCTCACGGTCGTCGATCTGTTCGCGACGCAAGCGATCCTGCCGTCGCTCACCAAAGCCTACGGCGTGACACCCGCGGCAATGGGCTTTGCCGTCAATGCCAGCACCTTTGGGATGGCCGTTTCGGGGCTTGGCGTGGGCTTTCTCAGTCCGAAGATCGATCGCCGCATCGGCGTGCTGGTCAGCCTTCTTGTGCTGGCGATCCCGACCACGCTGCTGGCGAGCGCACCCAATCTCGCCGTGTTCACCGCACTGCGCGTGGCCCAGGGCCTGTGCATGGCGTCTGCCTTCACGCTCACGCTCGCCTATCTCGGCGAGCAGTGCAGCGCCATGGATGCCGGCGGCGCGTTCGCCGCCTACATCACCGGCAATGTCGCGAGCAATTTGATCGGACGGCTGATCTCGGCGGCGCGTCGCCGACACCTTCGGGCTCGCCGGCAATTTCTATTTCTTCGCCGCGCTCAATCTGTGCGGTGCGGTGCTGGTCTATTTCACGCTGCGCGGCGCGCAGCCGATGCCGACGACGGCGCAAGACGATGCGCCGCTGGCGCGCGCTGCGCATGCATTTGCGCAATCCCTCGCTGCGCGCAGCCTTCGCGATCGGCTTTTGCATCCTGTTCGCGTTCATCGGCACCTTCACCTTCGTCAATTTCGTGCTGGTGCGCGAGCCCTTGATGCTCAACCGTATGCAGCTCGGCTTCGTCTATTTCGTGTTTGCGCCGTCGATCGTGACGACGCTGCTGGCCGGCCCGGTGGTCAACCGCATTGGCGCTCGCATTGCGATCCCGGTGGCACTCGCGCTTGGCGCGGTCGGCTTGCCGCTGCTGCTGACGCATGACCTGCCGCTGGTGCTGACCGGCATGGTGCTGGTCGCGGTCGGCACTTTCTTTGCGCAGGCCGCCGCGACCGGCTTCGTCGGTCAGGCCGCGCACCAAAACCGCGGCATCGCCAGCGGCGTCTATCTCGCCTGCTACTTTCTCGGCGGGCTCGTCGGCACCGCAATCCTCGGCCGTCTGTTCGATTCGCTCGGCTGGACGGCTTGCGTAATCGGCATTGCCGTTTCGCTCGCGGTCGCATCCGCCCTCGCGTTCCGGCTCAAGGTGGCCGCCCCCGGCTGACCTGACCGAAGGCCCGGTTTTGCCGCAGTTCCGCAAGCCGCCGCCATGGTAAGATCGCTCCGCCCGCAGCTCCGCCCGCACGCATCACCGCGAGCGGAGTTCTGTGGGCGGCAGGGCCGTCGCCATGGAAATGCACCAGATCAAATACTTTCTCGCCGTCGCCGAGCAGCTGAATTTTTCCCGCGCGGCGAAGGCGTGCAAGGTGTCGCAGCCTTCGCTGTCGCGCGCCATCAAGGCGCTGGAGAGCGAGCTCGGCGGTGCGCTGTTTCACCGCGAGCGCAGCCACACTCATCTGACCGATCTCGGCCAGATGGTGCTGCCGCACCTCGAGCAGACCTTTCAGGGCGCTGCCGCGGCAAAGCGCATCTCCCATGAGCTCGCCCAGATGAAAAAGGTGCCGCTCAAGCTCGGCATCATGAGCACGATCTCGCCGGATGAGATCGTGCCGCTGATTGGCGCGCTGAAGCAGCGTCACGACGGCCTCGAGCTGCAGCTCTCAGACGCCAACGCCTGGACGCTGCGCGACCGCTTGATCGCGGGCGAGCTCGAAGCCGTGATCTACGCGCTGCCCGGCGAGGAGCCGAACGACCGCACCCATGTGATGCCGCTGTTCGACGAGCGGATGGTGCTGGCCGTTCATCGCGGCCATCGCCTGGCCAACGCACCGGGCTTCCCGGTCGCCGCGATGAATGGCGAGAGCTACATCCACCGCATGAATTGCGAGTTCGCCGGCTTCGCCGACAAGATCCTCGCCGAGAAGGGCGTGACCTGCACGCCGACCTACTGGAGCGAGCGCGACGACTGGACGCTGGCGATGGTCGCCGCCGGCCTCGGCTTCGCGTTCATGCCAGCGAATGCGGTAAAACATCCCGGCGTGATCGGCGTGCCGCTGGTCGAGCCGGAGTTCTGGCGCAGGGTCAATCTCGTCACCGTGCGCGGCCGAAAACATTCGCCGGGCATCGGCGCGCTGGTGCGCGAGGCGCTGCGCAAGCAGTGGTTCGGCATGCCCGCGCTTGCGGCGTCGCAGGGCAACGCGAAGAACGATCAACTCGCGAAATAGCGCCCCGCTATTGTCTCAAGAGCGAGCGGGCATTTCCGCTCTCCCATCGCAACAGCCATCGTGACGTCAGCACCGAATTCATTCGACGGTGCGACAACCTTCAGAGGAGATCACGATGACCAAGCTCAAACTGACTTTGTTTGCCGCCGCGGCATTCACCGCCGTTTCCGGCTTTGCCTACGCCCTCGACAATGGCGACTGGATGCGGGACGCCGACGTCGCCTATGTCTACACCCAGGACGGCAAGACCATGTCGGTGCACATGAACAAGCCCAATCATGCGATGATGATGCAGGGCGCCCACAAGGTGCCGCGCAACACCATGTTCTTCATGGTCGACGGCGAGCTCTATATGCGCGGCGGGAACATGTACGACAAGGCCGGCAACTTCATGGGCGGCGCCAGCTGAGGCGCCGAAGCAAATCGTTTCAGATGAACGACATCGCCGGCGGGCAATGTCTCGCCGGCCCTGTCGCGACCCCGGCTGCTGTCGAAGTTTGTCGGCAAGACTAGCTGCGACCATGACAGGTCTTGGCACAAAGATGAGGCAGCTGGGCTGCTCGTCGAGTTTAACAATCCGGCAATCAATTCAGCGGACCATGCACGCGATGATTGAGCCGAACCGGAACTTCAACATACTATCTTACCGGTCACGCTTTGAAGGCGTCCCCTGCCAATGGCAAGGGTCGGGGTCCGGGTCGGGAACAAGATCATCATAGTGGAGGGCCTGCGGGAAGGTGCCCGCGTTCCGCTTGATCAGGGCTTCAATGTCCTGAGCATGGCATCGACGTTCTATGTCGTCGCGACGGCGAAAAACGCCGAACTCTGATGGAGACGCAACGGCTTCAACTTCTTGAAAGAATAGTCAGATGGTTGAAGGTGGATCACTGCTCAGTGAATTGGAAGAAGCCATCTCGCGCGGATCTGCCGAAAGCCGCGAGCGAGCATTGTGGCATGCGACGGATCTGCTGATCTCGGGTCATTACTCGGAAGATCAAATCTGGATTTTCGGCGAAGTCATAGGCCGGCTTGCTGAAGAGATCGAAATTACGGCTCGCGCGCAACTCAGCAAGCGACTGGCAGCCGTTGAACACGCGCCGACCAAGGTGATCAACGCGCTTGCGTTTGACAATTCGATCGAAGTTGCCGGCCCTGTGCTGCGACAGTCTGAACGGCTTGATGCTCGATCGTTGATCGCCAATGCCAACTCGAAGAGCCAGCAGCACCTTCTCGCGATCTCGCAGCGTACGTCGCTCGTCGAGGCCGTGACAGACGTGCTTGTCGTGCGCGGTGATAAGGAGGTCGCGCGTTCGGTAACTGCGAATCAAGGAGCGCGTTTTTCCGAGTTCGGATTCTTGCATTTGACCCAGCGTTCCGAGAAGGATTCCATCCTTGCTGAACATCTCGGGGTCCGCAGGGACATTCCCAGGCACATTTTTCAGCAATTGATCGCGAAAGCGTCCGACGACGTCCGAAGAAAGCTGCGACAGGAGCGCCCGGAGATCGCCAACGCAATCCAGACCGTGGTCACCGATGTTGAAGGCACTGTTCATGCAAAGTTTGGCCCCGGGTCGAAGAGCTATTTCGCAGCGAAGAAGGCCGTGATGGCTCTGCACAGGGATGGCAATCTCGGCGAGAATGAGATTTGGGACTATGCAATGTCCCACAAAACCGAAGAAGTGACGGTCGCTCTATCGATATTGTGCGCGTTATCGGCTGATGTCGTTGAACGAACGCTGACTGACAACAATCGCGAGATGATAATGATTCTGGCCAAGACGCTTCAGCTGTCTTGGTCGACCACCATGGCCTTGCTGTTCCTTGGCGCACCAGGCCATCGCATTGTCGCCGGCGATCTGGAGGGGCTGAAGAAGGCGTTTGATCGCCTCGACATGGAGACCGCCAAAGATGTGTTGAGGACTTACCGCTCACGAAAGGAATTGGCGGCGGCTAGCTCTGGACCCAGGCGACTGCCTCAACTTCACACCAGCTAAATCGAGCTCGTCGGCAGGCCGCGTTGGCGGTCCTGCTGCTACGGCGCCCCGGCTGACCTGACGTCCGGTGCGCTTGGTCGCATCCGCCGGGGGAGGCATGCCCGTAGCGGACACCCGCGGGCCGGTTCCTTTTGGCTGCGTGAGCGGGGAGCTTTCAACCCCTCTCACGTTGCCCGCAGGCCATCGCGGAACGGGTCATCCGGATCCCGGTGGAGCGTCGCTTCGCCCGTCACATAGGCGCGGCCGGTGATGCTCGGGATGATCAAGCCCGATGCATTGCGCCGGTAGCGCGCGGTGAACGAGCTGCCGATGATGCTCTCCTGCACCCAAGCTTCGCCCGGCTTGAGCTTCCCGGCCGCCGCGAGACACGCGATCTTCGCGCTGGTGCCGGTGCCGCAGGGCGAGCGGTCATAGGCGCCACCCGGACAGAGCACGAAGTTGCGGCTGTGTGCATCCTTGGAGGCCGGTGGACCATAGAATTCGATGTGATCGATCGGCGCGCCGTCCTTACCTGTAATTCCTTGCCTCCCAAGCGCATCCATGATCGCCTGGGCCGTGCGCGACAGCTCGCCGATGTTGGCCATGGTGAGCGCGACCGGCGCGCCATCGATGCAGAAGAACCAGTTGCCGCCCCAGGCGACGTCGCCCGAGAAGGTGCCCGCACCGGGCACATCCACCGTCACGCGCTCGCGAAAACGATAACTTGCGACATTCTCGATCGTCACCTCGTTGCGGGATTTGAGGTCGACGCTGACAATCCCGACGGGAGTTTCGATCCTGTGTTTCCCCGGTCCGATACGCTGCATATGCGCAAGGGTCACCGCCAGTCCGATCGTGCCGTGGCCGCACATGCCGATGGTGCCGACGTTGTTGAAGAAGATCACGCCGGCGGCGCAGCTCTTGTCCTCCGGCTCGCACAGCAGCGCCCCCACCAGCGCGTCATAGCCGCGCGGTTCGTTCACGGCGAAGCTGCGATAGTGGTCGAACTCGTCGGCGAAGCGCCGGCGTCGCTCGGTGAGCGTCCCGGATCCCAACGGCGGTCCGCCTTCGACAATCACCCGCGTCGGCTCGCCTTCGGTGTGGCTGTCGATCACCCGCATCGCCGCATCATCCAACGCTTGTCGACCAGTCGCGATACCACGCCTTGAACAGCTTGAGTTGAGTCTCGGCGTAATGCTTCTGGCTCGGGGAGAGTGCGTCAGTCGCGCAAAAGTGCAGTTCGTATTCGGGATTGCCTTCGAGCACCATCAGGTGCTTGTAAAACAGCACGAGATCGGGGCCTTCATCGAACGAGGACAGCACGCCGAGCGCGCGATCGAGCTCTTCCGCCTGCCGCAGCACTTTCGCATCACCGCGCGCGGCCTTCTTGCTCAGCGCCTCCAGCTGCAGCACCTCGCGCGGCAGCACGTTGCCGACGCCGGTGATGGCGCCGACGGCGCCGCAGTTCACGTAGCCATGCACCACCTGGGTGTCGACGCCGACCGTCAGCATCACGTCCGGATCGGCGCCGGCGATATGCTCGGCCGCATAGCGTAGCGCCGCCGCGCCGCCGAACTCCTTGAAGCCGACGAGATGCCGGTACTTTCGGCGCAGCTCGAAGAACAGGTCGGCCCTGGTCTCGAAGCCGTAGTAGGGGCTGTTGTAGATGACGGACGGCAGGCCATCAGCCGCTTCGAGCACGCCTTCGAAATGCGCGCGCTGCGCCGCCGCCGACGAGCCGCGCGACAGCACGCGCGGGATGATCATCAAACCCTTGGCGCCGACCTTGCGGGCATGCGCGGCAAACGCCGCAGCGCGCGCCGGGCTCTGCGCGCCGGCGCCGACGACGACCGGCAGCCCCGCCTGCACCAGCCGCTCGACGCCTTCCTTGCGCTGCTCGTCCGACAACAGCGGCCAGTCGCCCATCGAGCCGCAATAGACGACAGCCGACATGCCGAGGCCAACCAGCTCCTTGCCTTTCCGCACCAGCGCATCGAAGTCCGGCTCGCGCCGCGCCGTACACGGCGTCATCAGGGCCGGAATCATGCCTGTGAAGATGGTTGATGCCATGTGGTTCTCTGAATGCGCGTGCGGTTGCCGACTGGACTCGGTACAGAGGCAGACATTATCGCGTTCCGAACCGCCTGACATCAAATGGTTCGATATCCAGCGGTGGCGATCTGCGGCTGACCATGGCTCCGACGATCTCGCCGGTGATCGCCGATTGCGTTAGCCCGTGGTGGGCGTGACCGAACGCATAGATGATGCGGTCGCTGCTCGACGCGGAAATCACGGGCAGGGTGTCGGGCAGCGACGGGCGGAATCCCATCCAGCGCGTGCCACCTTCGAACCGGGCGTCCGGCAGGAAGCGTTTGGCGCGGCCGATCATCGCGTCGACGCGCTTGTAGTTTGGTGGCAGTGACAGCCCGCCAAACTCGACCGCGCCGCCGATGCGGTCGCCAATGTCCAGCGGCGTGGTCACGAAACCCTGGCCTTCGAACAGGATCATCCGCGACAGCCCGAGCGATCCTCGTGGCAAGGTCAGATTGTAGCCACGCTCGGTATCCAGCGGCACATCGTCACCGAGCAGCGCGCAAAGCGGTCGGGACCAGGCACCGGCGGCAATCACGGCCATGTCGGATGCTATCGTTTGCCCTGAGCTCAGTCCCGTCTCGGCACCCGTCGCCGTTGGCGTCACGCGAATGACCTGATCCCGCACGAGCGTCGCGCCGCGGGCCAGCGCCGCCTCTCCAAGCGCGAGCGTAACGCTCGCGGGGTCGTCCACGCTGACGCCGGCGGGATAGTTGACGCCTGCGACAGCGGCAGGGCCGAGCGCGGGCTCGAGCCGTTTTACGGCAGCATGGTCAGGCAGCAACTCGAGATGATAGCCGAGCTTCTCCTGGCGCCTGAGGGTCGGCAGCGCAGCGTCGAACTGCCGTTGCTCGGAGAAGATGCACGCATAGCCCAGCCGGCGCAGATGCTTCTGCTCAAGCCCGAGCTTTCTCAAGCGCCGCTCCCAGGCCGCGAGCGACGAGCCGTTGAGTCCGATCAGGGCTTGCGTCGAGCGCTCGACATGTGCCGGCGTCGAGGCCCGCACAAAGCGGACGAGCCACGGCAGGATCTGTGGCATATAGGAGGGACGGATCGAAAAGGGTCCGAGCGGATCAACCAGCCATCGGGGAATCTCGCGCCATATTTTTGGACTTGCGAGCGGCAGGATATCCGTGTGCACGATCCCGCCGGCGTTGCCGCGCGAGGTCCGTTGCCCAAGACCATCGGGATCGATCAACGTGACGGCATGTCCGTCGTCGAGCAGCGCGTGGGCCGTTTGAATACCGACGATGCCGGCGCCGACGATGGTTATGTGCATTTGCTGCTTGACGCGCCCGAGACCAATACTGCGGGGAACGAATACACGAAGTCGCCTCGGCCCGCTATTGACGCCGGCAAGTCTGCGTAGGACGTTTCATCGCGGCGCGATCGATCGAAAGCCATCCACCCCAACCCAAATGTCCTGAGTTCCGATGTCGCAACAAATCCTGTTCAAGAATTTCGAGTTGCTGGAACCTTCGTTCGGCGAGCTGCGCGGCGGATATGAGTTGCTTGTCGAGGGCGATACCGTCAGGCAACTCAGCGACAAGCCGATCAAGGCGGCCGAGGCAACGGTGATCGACTGCGGCAGGCGCACCTTGATGCCGGGGCTGATCGATTCCCACGTCCACGCCATCCACAGCGAGGTCAACGTTCGCTTCATGGAAGCGATGCCGCTGACCTTGATCACCGCGCGCGCCGCGACACGGTTGCGCGCCATGCTCGACCGCGGCTTCACCACCGTGCGCGACACCGGCGGAGCCGACTGGGGCATCAAGACTGCGATCGAAACCGGCCATATCGTTGGCCCCAGGCTCTTTATCGCCGGCCAGTCGATCGGTCCCACCGGGGGCCATTCGGATGGGCGCCGGCGCACCAGCTTCGGCGGCGAATGCGTCTGCTGCAACGGCCTGCAATTCAAGTCCGCCATCGCCGACGGCGTCGACGAAGTCCGCAAATCCGCGCGCGAGCAGATGCGTCAGGGCGCCGACCATGTGAAGATCATGATGTCCGGCGGCGTTGCTTCGCCATACGATCCGCTGGAGAGCCTGCAGTTCTCGGAGGGCGAAGTCGTGCGGCGGTGGAAGAGGCAGCCGCCTTCGGGCGCTACGTCTGCGCCCATGCCTACTCGGCAGAGGCCATCATGCGCGCCGCGCGGCTTGGCGTTCGCACCATCGAGCACGGCAATCTGATCGACGACGCAAGTGCCAAAGCGATGGCCGAGAAGGGCATGTTCCTGGTTGCGAACCTTGTCGCTTACTATGCCATGAAGGAACGCGCCGCCCAGTTTGGCATGATCGGCGAGAGCCTTGCCAAGAATGAAGTCGTGCTGCAAGGCGGGCTGAAGTCGCTCGAAATCTGCAAGCGTCACGGCATCCCGGTGGCCTATGGCAGCGATCTGTTGGGCGAATTGCATTGGGATCAGTCGAAGGAGTTCGTGATCCGCCAGGAGGTCGTCTCGCCGATCGAGATCATCCGTTCGGCGACCACGATCGGCGCCGAGGTCCTGCGCATGGTGGGCAAGGTCGGCACCTTGCAGCCCGGCGCCTATGCCGACGTCATCGTTGTCGACGGCGATCCGCTGAAAAATCTTGCGCTGCTTGGTGATCAGGGGAAACATCTTGCCCTGATCATGAAGGCAGGGATCTTGCATAAGAACCAGCTGATCTGAATCGCAGGCGCTGTTGGGGGTGAGTTTGGCCGCCGAATCCGGATGGACGTCATCGCGCGTTGTCGGCCGCATGGCGCTTCGAACGGCTGCCGGCCTGTCGCTCGGCTATATCCTGCTGCCAATGGTCTTCGTGATCTGGCTGGCGTTCTTCGCCCAGGAAATCCCGTCGTTCCCGCCGGAAGGCTATTCGCTGAAGTGGTTTCGCGTCATTCCTGATAACGACAGGTTCGTCTCGGGTTTTCTCCTCAGTCTGCAGGTCGCGTTGCTGGCAACGGCGATCGGCTTGGCCATCGGCGTTCCCGCCGCCGTTTGCCTGGTGCGGCGGCGCTTTGCCGGACGCGAGGCCATGAACAATCTCTTGTTGCTGCCGCTGATCGTGCCAGGCATCGTGCTTGGCATCGCGCTGTATGTTTTCGATGTCGAGGCCGAGATTGCGACGGACTGGCCGATCCTCGGCTCACTCGGCGCTCTGATCGCGGGTCACGTGCTGATCGCCATCCCCTGGACCGTGCGTCTGGTCACCGCCAGCCTCGTCGGCATGGATCGCACTGTCGAGGAAGCCGCGCAAAGCCTCGGCGCCAACAGGCTGACCACGTTCCGCCGCGTCACCTTGCCCGCCATTCTGCCGGGAATCGTCGCAGCCGCCCTGTTTGGCTTCATCGCCTCGTTCGGGAATCTGGAAATGAGTCTGTTCCTGGTCGGGCCCGGCCGCACCACGCTGCCGATCGCGATCCTGCAATACCTCGAATGGAAGATCGATCCGACCATCGCGGCGGTCTCGGTCCTGCAGATCCTGTTTATCGGCGGCGCCATGCTGCTGACCGACCGCTTCGTCAAGATCGGCCGCGTGGTCTGACGATGGCGCGCCTCGAGTTGATCGGCATCACGAAACGCTATGGCGACTTCAAGGCCACCGACGATCTTAAGCTCGACGTTGCCGATGGTGAGTTCCTCGTGCTGCTCGGCCCGTCCGGCTGCGGCAAGACCACGACCTTGCGCATCATTGCCGGCTTCATCGAGCCGACGGCCGGCCGCGTGCGGCTGGGCGAGCGCGACATCACTTCGCTGCCGCCGTGGAAGCGCAACGCCGGCCTGGTGTTCCAGAGCTATGCGCTGTTTCCGCACGTCACGGTGGCCGAGAACATCGCGTTCGGCCTCGAGATGCGAAAAATTCCGAAGGCCGAGATGGCGCCGAGGATCGCGGAAGCCTTGCGTCTGGTTCGGCTCGATCAGCTCGGCGACCGGCTGCCGCGGCAACTGTCCGGCGGCCAGCAGCAGCGCGTGGCGCTGGCGCGCGCGCTGGTGTTCCGGCCCGACGTGCTGTTGCTCGATGAGCCGCTGTCCAATCTCGATGCCAAGCTGCGCCACGATGTCCGCGTCGAGATCCGCGAACTGCAGCGCCAACTGGGATTGACGACGGTGATGGTCACCCACGACCAGGAGGAGGCGTTGATCATGGCCGACCGCCTCGTCGTCATGAGCGAGGGGCGGATCCGGCAGATCGGGTCGCAGCAGGATCTTTACGAGCGTCCTGCAGAAAAATTCGTCGCCGATTTCGTCGGCCGCTCCACCTTCATCGACGGCCGCATCGATGGCCCGGGCGTTTCGTTTCCGCCGGCGGCCTCGTGATCGCGTGCGACGCAACGGGCGCGGGCCAAATCGTCTCGGGTCAGGCCTCGCTCGCCTTGCGCCCCGAGCGCCTTGCGTTGCTGAATGGCGCGGCGCCGACGATGGAAAACAGCTTTGCCGGCACCGTGGAGTTCATCTCCTATCTCGGGTCGCAAGTGGACCTGCACGTCCGCTTGTCGCCAAAGGAACGGGTGATCGTGCAGCTACCGAATCGGGGAGAACAGCCGCTTCCCGTGATCGGTGAGCAGGTCCAGGTCGGCTGGAGCAAATCGACAGGCCGGGTATTTCCATCGTAGCATCCCTGCCAACTGACCCAAGCAACCCGGAGGTAGACATCATGACCAGATCGACCCGCCGTGACGTCTTGATTGGCGCGGCAGCGCTGGCCGGCACGGCCTCTCTGCCGCGCACGGCATCATCGGCAGCAGGAGAAAGGCCGCATCGTCGTCGGCACCTGGGGCGGCGACTACGCCCGTTTGCTCAACAAGAACATCGAGGTGCCCATCCTCATCAAGGACGGCTGGGAGGTTGTGCAGGATCAGGCCGGCGATCCGGAACGGCGCTCGAAGATGCTCGCCGAACAGCGGCTGCCGCGCGGGACGTCGGATGTACAGGGACTGTCGGCGCTCAACATGTACCAGATGCACGACGCCGGCGTCGTGCTGCCGATCGACTACTCAAAGCTCAAGAACGCTCCGAATCTGCTGCCGTCGATGAAATATCCCTACGGCGTCGGCCACATCTATTCGGGCAAGGTCGCCGTCTACAATCCAAAGTTCTTCCCGACGGCGCCGGCAAGCTACAAGGATGTGTTCGATCCGAAGCATGGCAACAAGCTCGGCATTATCGACATCCAGTACCAGTACACGATGGTCTGTGCGGCGCTCGCCGCCGGCGGCAAGGTCAACGATATCGAGCCCGGCAAAAAGCTGCTGCTCGAATGCAAGAACGCCGGCATGCGCATCTATCCGACCAATGAGGCATTCGCGCAGGGCCTGAAGCAGGAGGAATTCGGGATCGGCGTGATGTGGAAAGCGCGCGTCGTGCAATGGCAGAACGCCGGGATTCCGGTGAATGCCGTCGCTCCCACCGAAGGCACGCTCGCCTACGTGTCCGGCTTTGTCATCCCGAAGAACGCGCCCAACAAGGAAGGTGGTTACGCCTATCTCGACGCCATGCTGGAGAAGAGCGCGCAGGAGGCCTTTGCCGTCGACATGGGCTACAACCCGACCGTCACCAACGCCGTGGTCGCGCCCGATCTCAACAAGCGCATCGGCTTCACCCCGGACGAGGTCAAGAAGCTCGTCGACCTCGACTACGACTACATGAACAAGAACGACGTCGCGTTCAAGGACTGGTGGGACAAGGTCTTGAAGAGCTGAACGGGCCGCTGGTCGTCCCACAAGCAGGGCTATCGCATGTGCCGGTTCATCGGCGAACGTGGCCGCTGCGGTTCGACATCCTCCCCCGCGGAGCAAAGCGAAGCGGGGGAGGGGGACCGCCCAAAGGCGGTGGAGGGGGCGCGCGTCCGTCGATGTTCTTGATCGCTGGTGCTGAGTCCGTGATTGCCCCCACCACCATGCTTCGCATGGCCCCCCTCCACCGCAAGCGGGGGAGGATGGGAGTGCCACACTGATGGCCGCGACCGCTCAGGCACAATTCCATTCAGACGACAAGCCGACCTCGTTGCTGTCGGCCTCGACGCTGATCGGGCCGGCCACGGCGTTCGTGGTCATCGGCTTGCTGGTGCCGCTCGCGATCCTGCTCCGCTACAGCTTCAACGCCTTCGAACCGCGGCGCATGATGGTGGTGACGTTCACGCTCGAGAACTACGAGAAGTTTTTCGCCGATCCCTACTATACGAGCGTGCTGGGAACGACGCTGCGGGTGGCCGCCCTCTGTACGATGGCCTGCCTCGTCATGGGTCTGCCGCTGGCCTATGTGCTGGCGCGCACCCAGTCGCGATTCAAGAACGTGCTGATCATGCTGGTCGTGCTGCCGCTGTTCGTCGGCAATGCCGTGCGCGCGGCCGGATGGATGACGGTGTTCGGCTCGAAGGGTTTTCTCAACGTGACCCTGATGCAGCTCGGGATCATCGGCCAGCCGCTGCAAATCATGTACACCGAGGGCGCCGTCGTCGCCGGCATCATTGCCGTCAATCTGCCCTACATGGTGCTGACCTTGCAGAGCGTGATCGAAGGCATCAACCGCAATCTGGAGGAGGCCGCCTTCAGTCTCGGCGCAGCTCCCGCGACGATGTTTCGCCGCGTGCTGCTGCCGCTGTCGCTGCCGGGCATTCTGGCCGGCACCATCCTGACCTTCATTCTCGGCATGAACGCCTATGCGACACCCGTCCTGCTCGGCGGCCCAAAATTCAAGATGATGGGCCCGCTGGTCTATGGACAGTTTGAGCTCAACAACTGGCCGTTCGGCGCCTCCGCCGCGTTCGTCCTGATGACCGCGACGCTGGGGCTGACCGCGACCGCAAATATTTTGGTCCAGCGCCGGTACCGGCGCTGAGAATACGGGCGGGTCAGGCGAAGCCGTAACCCGCCAAAGATCTTCGGCGGATTGCACTTTTCGCTAGTCCGGCGTGTTCGCGCCGGGCGTTGTCATTGCCGTGAAGAGCCGCGCACACGACGCTGCGCCGCACAGGACGGCGGCTCATTCAGCGATATCGATGCCATGCCTTTTCGGATGGGTGCCGGGTATGATACAATCATTGCTTGTATCGTTTCGATCACTGCTTCCCGCCTGTCCATCGACCCTGGTTGGGCCCGGTTGTCGGCATCGCCAGGCGAAGACGGCTGGCCCTTGTTTTCAGAGCAGAGGGGCACGTCCATGGTTGCCAGGAAAAAGACGAAGTCCGCGAAAGCCAAAGCAGCGAAGACAAAGAGCAAGGCAAAGGCCAAACCGAAGGTCGCTGCCAAGCGCACGAAGCCCCCGTCAAAGACGGCCAAGTCAAAGCCACCAGCAAAGACCCGGGCGAAAGCCGCGCTCAAGTCCAAAACAAAGTCCAAAACTAAATCCGCCTCTGGCTCCAAGGTGGTAACCCCCAGCAAGACCAAGGGGCCAGCCGCCAACACGCCCGCGGCACCGTCAGCGATACCGACCAGGCCAGCCGCCCCGGTATCACAACGCGCAGCGCCCGCGCCTGCAAACCCGCAGGCAAGCGCTCCGTCGGGCTTCCAGGTCGAAGGCAGCAATGACAAGGCGCTGTTCACGCTGAAGCTGCATCGCGGCGACGGCATGACGCTGATCGCCATGAACTGGAAGAATGGCCAGCCGCCCCCGGACTTCGTCGGCTTTGCGATCGAGTATCAGGAGCCCGGCGGCAACCAGTTTTTCGCGCTGAACAACCGGCTCGGCTTCCTCGATGCTACCGGCAACGTCAATCCAGCCACGCTCTCGACGCTGCAATCGCCGATCCAGAAGTTCCGCTGGGTGCATTTCCCGCGCAATGCCGATCTCACCGGCGCCTTCCAATATCGCGTGTCGCCGATGTTCATGGATGCGCAGGACAAGCTGACGAAAGGCGAGCCGCAGCAGGTCGCGATCGAGCTCGCGCGCGAAACCTATCCCGGCATCGCCAACGTCACCTTCACGCGCGGCTTTGTCTCCTCGCAGGCCTTCGTCGATCGTTATCTGAAGGACGGCCCGATCAACACGCTGGTGGCGCCGACCGCCGCCCAGGGTCTCACGTTCAAATCGACCCACCCCGACAGCGTCGCCGCCCTTGCCTGGATGGGCTTCGAGGCGCGTGCCGCGATCCTCAAGACACTCGACGAGGCCATTGCCGACGGGGCCGAGGTCCGCGTCGTTGCCTACGACTTCAATCTGCCGGAGATCGTCGACCGTCTGGTGCAACTCGGCAGCAAGCTCAAGATCATCATCGATGACAGCAAGGGACATGGCGGCTCAGGCACTGCCGAAACGCAGGCCGAGGGCATGCTGGTGGCCTCGGCGGGGCGGGCGAACGTCAAGCGCCAGCACATGGGCGACCTGCAGCACAACAAGACCATCGCGGTGAACGGCCCGACGGTGAAGAAGGTCGTGTGCGGCTCGACCAACCTGTCGTGGCGCGGCTTCTTCGTGCAGGCCAACAACGCCTTGGTCCTGACCGGTCAGACGCCCGTAATCTGTTCTTTGGCGCATTCGACAACTACTTCAACGGCGCGGCGAATGACGTCGCTGGCTTCGGCGCCAAGCCGCCCGCCGACTGGATCGACCTCGGTCTTCCCGGCATCGATGCGAAAGTCAGTTCTCACCGCACAGCGCGGGCAATGCCAAGCTCGACGGCATCGCGACCGACATCGAGTCCAACACGACATCGTCGCTGCTCTACTCGCTCGCGTTCCTTTACGAGACGCCGGGCGTCGTGCTTGACGCCATCAAGGCCGTCACCGCCAACAAGAATCTCTTTGTCTACGGCATATCCGACAAGAAAGTCGGCGGTCTGGACGTCAGGATCCGAGCGGCAATGTCGCGCCGGTGTTTACGGCCGAGCTCGGGGCCAACGTACCGGAACCTTCAAGTCCGAGCAAGGGGAGGCATGGGCACGCGCATGCATCACAAGTTCACCGTGATCGACTTCGACAAGCCGACGGCGCGGGTCTATCTCGGCTCTTATAATTTCTCCACGCCCGCCGATCGCAAGAAGGCGAGAACCTCGTGATCGTCAGGGATCAGCTCATCGCGGTGTCCTACATGATCGAGGCGCTCAGCCTGTTCGACCATTACTCGTTCCGTGTCGCGGAGAAAGCGGCGACGGCCAAAGGCAAGAAGTTGCATCTGTCCAGGCCGCCGCGCGCAGCAGGCGAAAAGCCGTGGTGGGCCGACGCCTACACGGCCCGCACAAGATCAGGGATCGTCTGCTGTTCTCCTGACGGCGCTTGCGCGCGGGCCGGTACCGGCGCTGAGACCGGTGGCGACGGTCGTCGTTTTGAGCGCATGTGGCGGACGCGCCGGCTCTCCTCAGAGCCGCGGGCGCTTGTCGGCCCATGGCTGGATCTGTTCGAATGCCGCCGAGGCCTGCAGCACGCCGAGGTCGTCGAAGCGCTTGCCGACGATCTGCAGACCGACCGGCAGCCCGGTGGGGGTGAAGCCGCACGGCACGCTTGCGGCCGGATTCCACGACATGTTGAACGGGTAGGAGAACTCCGCCCACATCACCCAGTCCCAGGGATGCGTCGGCCAGTGGTCGGGCATCAGCTTCTCGGCCGGGAAGGCGGCGACCGAAACGGACGGCGTCAACAGCAAGTCCCAATCCTGGAACCAGCGATGGATGTTCGCGACGTAGTCCATCTTGCGCTCGCGCATCTCCTGGTAGCGCGCGACCGAGACGTTCTCTGAATCCTTGATGCAGGCAACGAGCCCCGGATCCATCTCCGCCTCCCATTTCGGAAGATAGCGTGCGAGCCGGGTCAGGTGCGCGGACCAGAAGAAGCGGATCAGCTCCGGTCCGTCCTTGGCCCAGGGGGTGGGTACTTGCTCGACGATGGCGCCGAGTTCGGTAAAGCGTGCCACCGCGGCCTTCACCAGCTCGGCGACTTCCGGATCGACGCGGGCGACACCGAGATCGGGGCTGTAGGCAATGCGCCTGCCCTTCACGCCGTCGCGCAGCCGGGCGAGATAGTTGGCGGGCCCGGCCTCGAGCGTCGTGTAGTCGAGGACGTGCGGACCGGCCATCACCTCCAGCATCAGCGCGCTGTCGGCCACGGTGCGCGTCATCGGCCCGATGTGCGAGGTCAGGTCGCCGACGCCGACTGGATAATACGGCACGCGCCCGAAGCTCGGCTTCAGCCCGAACACGCCGCAGAAATGCGAGGGCATGCGGATCGACCCCGCGCCGTCACTGCCCTGGTGCAGCGGCCCGTAGCCTGCCGCCGCCGCAGCGCCCGCGCCGGCCGAGGATGCGCCGGCATTGTAGCCTGATTTCCACGGGTTGCTGGTGATGCCCGTGAGCGGGCTGCGCGAGACGCCGGTCCAGCCGAACTCCGACGTGGTGGTCTTGCCGAGGATGATCGCACCCTCGTCCTGCAAGCGCGGCACGATCGGCGTATCTTCGGTCGGCTGATCGCCGGCGAAAATCTTGCTGCCGCGCTGTGTCGGCATGTCCTTGGTGATCAACAAGTCCTTGATCGTGGCGGGGACGCCGTGCAGCCGGCCGATTCGCGCGCCGCTCATCAGCGCGGCCTCGGCCTTCTTCGCACCATCCATCGCGCGGTCGGCGGCAAGATAGGCGAAGGCATTCACCTTCGGCTCCAGCGCGGCAATGCGGTCCAGCAGCGCGCCGCATGTACTCGACAGGCGAGATCTTCCTGGTGCGGATCAGCTCGGCCAGTTCGGTGGCCGGCATGAAGCCAATGGCCTCGGAGTCCATGCGTTCAGTCCTTGCTCAGCGTGTCGTTCCGCCTGGTGGCGTCGCGGCCGTGATCCCTGCATTCATCTGGGCAATCGATTTTGCCTTGCCCTCGAAACGGAGCGAGCCAAACACGTCGCGGGGCCGCGTCGGCGCAAACGCAGGCTGCGCGCTCAGCAGCACGCCGTCCGGCGTGTCTTCGACCACAAGCCTTGTTCCCGCAGGCCATTGCCGCTGGTCCCGGATCGCCTTGGGCAGGATGACCTGGCCCTTGGTCGAGATCGTGGTCGTCAGCTTCTTGCTCGCGGGCATGGCAATTCTCACGGTAAGACGACAGCAAGATAGCTGTCGTCGGCCGAACTCGCAAGGCCGCACTATCGCCGGCGCGTGCGCGATTGCCTGCGCCGATCATGGGAATGGGGGCATCTGAATTCGGCAACTCGAGAACGAACACCGGTTAAGACTTATTGAAGATTTCGTGCGGAAGATCAGCCATTCCGATTTGGCGGATCACCCCGGGGGCATCCATGCGAATTGTTCGTCTAACACTGCCTGTCGCACTTGCAGGCCTGATTTTCACCGGCTTCTCGGCGCTCGCCGATGACGGCGTCTCGCCCGACAAGATCGTTTTCGGGCAGGTCGCCGCGCTTGACGGGCCGGCATCTGCGCTCGGCCAGGGCATGAAGCAGGGGCTCGATGCGGCGTTCGCGGAAGCCAACAAGGCTGGTGGCGTGAAGGGCCGCAAGCTCGAACTCAAGAGCGTCGATGACGGTTGACGAGCCGACCAAGTCGGTCGAGGCGGTCAAGACGATTCTCTCGAGGACAAGGTGTTCGCGCTCGTTGGTGCGGTTGGCACGCCGACCGCCGCCGCGACGTTGCCGATCGCGACCGCAGCCGGTGCACCGTTGATCGGCGCGTTCACCGGCGCGGAATCGCTCCGCGCGCCGTACAATCCGCTGGTGATGAACGTGCGCGCCAGTTACTTCCAGGAAACGGAAGCGATGGTCGAGCACCTGACCAAGGATCTCGGCGCGACCAAGATCGCCATCATGTATCAGGATCGACGCGTTCGGTCAGGCCGGGCTCGCCGGCGTCAAGCGCGCGCTCGACAAGCGCCAGATGCAGCTCGCCGCCGAAGGGACGTTCGAGCGCAACACGGTTGCGGTGAAGACGGCGCTGCTGACGATCAAGAAGGCGGATCCGGAAGCGGTGATCATGATCAGCCCGTACAAGCCGCCGCCGAGTTCATCAAGCTTGCCAGGCAGATCAAGCTCAACGCCACCTTCGTGCAATATTTCCTTTCGTCGGCTCCGATGCGCTGGCGAAGGAAGCCGGCGCCAGCGGCGCCGGCGTCGTCGTCACCCAGGTGGTGCCCGTTCCCGCAGGACGCATCGATCCCGGTGGTGGCGAGGTATCAGGCGCGCTCAAGGCGCAGCGCGCCGGACGCCAGAAGCCCGGCTTCGTCTCGCTCGAAGGTTACCTTGTCGGCCGCGCCGTCGTCGCCGCCTCGAGAAGGTCAATGGCGAGCCGACACGGCGCAAAGCTCGTCCAGGCGGTGCAGGGCGTCGGCAGTTTCGATCTCGGCGGTTTCAAGCTGACCTATAGCCCGAGCAACAACCGCGGCTCCGATCAGGTGTATCCTCACGGTGATCCAGCCTGACGGCATCGTTCAAGGCCGTCGATCATCTCGCGAAGCCCGCAAGCTGACACCGTTCTGGATCGCGGGCAGCGCGTGACGGCGCCGCCCGCAACGCGGATTTCGGGTTTCGGAGCTGCACGATGGAAACCAAACGATTGTCGCGGGCCAGACTGGGCTTGCGGGGCCGCCTGTTTCTCGCGTTCGGCGTCGTTGCCGGGCTCACGGTCCTTGCCAGCGTCAGCGCGATCTATTCGGATGACAGGATTGGGCGCGCGCTGCTGGTCGTGACCGACCGCAGCCTGCCCGACATTGCCAACAAGACCAAGGTCATGCGCGCGCAGAGCGAGGTCGATGCCGCCGGGCCGAGCCTGATCGCGGCGGTCGACGAGGCCGCGCACCAGGACGCATCGGCCAATCTCGATGCGGCGCGGGCGTCGCTGAAGCAAAGCATCGCTGGCGCTCGATGCCGACGATCGGCAAAGGATTGGTCCAACCAGCGAGCGCATGGCCGAGAACATCGACCGGCTCGCCAAATCGGTCAGCGAGCGGCGGGCGATCGCGGCAAAGAGGGTCGCTGGGGTGACCGGGTTGCGGCAGGCGCACCAGAAGCTCGTCGGGAAGCTGACGCCGATGGCCGACGACGCCGGTTTCAACCTGACCCTGGAGCTGCAGGGCATCGCCGAAAAGCTCGGCGACAAGGAGGCCGTCAGCAAGACTTTGGCTGCGGTCAGCGATGAGGAGCTCGCAAAGCTGCAGGCCGTGCTGCAACTGGGCGCCGAAGCCAATTTGATGCTCGGCATTCTCGTCGAAGCATCCGATCTCGCCTCGCTTGACCTGATGCCGCCGGTGCGGGATCGCTTCGAAGGCGACGTCGGGACGCATCGAGCGCGCGCTCAAGATCCTGAAGGATGACGAGATCGGCCGCTTGTTCGACGCCTTCCTGATCTTCGGCAAGCGCGACGGCAACGTGTTCGAACTGCGTGAGCAGGAGCTCAAGGCCGCTGACGCTGCGGCCAGGATCGTGGCGGAAAACCGCCAGGTCGCAAGGCTGTTCGCCGACCAGGTCACGGAACTGGAACAACACAGCGAAGCCGATGCGGCCATCGCCGTGAATGACTCCAGGCAGACCATCGAGCGCAGCCAGACCGCCCTGATCGTCATTGCGCTGGTCAGCCTTCTTGTGGCGTTCGCGATCGGCTGGCTCTACGTCGGCCGTGGCGTGGTCCGCCGGCTGATAGCCTTACGCGAAAGCATGAAGCAGATCGTCGCCGGCAAGCTCGATACGACGATTGCGAGCGGCGGGTCTGACGAGATCGCCGAGATGGCCGGCGCGCTCCGCTTCTTCGCAGACCACATGAGCGAGGCCGAGTCGGCTGCGCCGCGAGCGCGCCGAGGCCGAGAAACGACTGGTTGCCGAGCGCAAGTCCGAGATTGGAAAGCTCGCCGACCAGTTTGAAGCCGCCCTTGGCGGCATCGTCGAAACCATGTCGTCGGCCTCCGATGAACTGGAGAGCTCCGGGCGTACCCTGGTTTCAACGGCTGAGCACACCGAGCAGCTGTCAGGCGCCGTGGAGCAGGCCTCCGGGAAAGCTTCAGCCAATGTCCGGTCGGTGGCAGCGGCGACCGAGGAGATGACGGCGTCGATCGTCGAGATCAGTCGCCAGGTGCAGGAGTTGAGTACGATCGCGCAGCAGGCCGTGGAGCAGGCGCACTCTACCGACGTTCATGTCACGGAGCTTTCGACGGTGGCGGAGCGCATCGGCGACGTCGTCAGCCTGATCGCGACGATCGCCGAGCAGACCAATCTGCTGGCGCTGAACGCCACGATCGAGGCCGCGCGCGCCGGCGACCATGGCCGGGGCTTCGCCGTGGTCGCGCAGGAGGTGAAGGCGCTGGCGACGCAAACGGCGAAGGCGACGGACGAGATCTCGGCGCAGATTGCGGAGATGCAAAGCGCGACGCGTCAGTCGGTGGTTGCGATCAAGGATATCGGAACGACGATCTCGAAAATTTCGGAGATCGCCTCGGGCATCGCTGCTGCAATGGAGCAGCAGGGCCTCGCCGCCCGCGAAATCGCCGGCAATATCCAGCAGTCGTCGCAAGGAACGAGCGAGGTCGCCGCCAACATCGTCGAGGTCAACAAGGAGGCGCGCCAGACCGGCAAGGCCTCGGCTCACGTGTTGAGCTCGGCGAAGATGCTGGCGCGCGAGAGCGGCAACCTCAAGACGCAGATGTCGAGCTTCGTCGCCTCCGTGCGGGCGATGTAGGGCCGTATCGCGACGGCACCTGACAGCTTTTGCCTTCATGGTGGAGAGTCCGGCGTGGCTCGAAGAGCGAGGCCGGGCGTTTCGAACAATGAACGCGGAGATCCTGATGGCGCGCCGCTCGCGCTGTTAGCGCTGAAAGACGATGCGGCGGGGGTTGTTTGGTTTGGGCCAGCCGCGCTTTATTCCGCCTCCCGCAAGAAAGATTTGACGGCGGCGCTCCCTCGCAGCCCGCCGCTGCGGCATCCTCTTGCACGGCCTCCTCCTGGTGTTCTCCAGGAGGATCCCATGCCCAAAACATCATCAACTCGGTGGCTCCAGCTTGTGCTCGGGCTGATCGTCATGATGGCGATCTCGAGCCCGCAATATGTCTGGACGCTGTTCGTAAAACCGTTCCAGACCACGACGGCCGGCAGCTTGCCGGCCGTGCAAATCACCTTCTCGCTGTTGATCGTGCTGCAGACCTGGCTGTCGCCGGCGCAAGGTTTTTTGGTCGAGCGCTTCGGGCCAAGGGCGCTCGTCGCCTTGGGCGCCGCGCTGTCAGGCCTCGGCTGGATCCTGTCCGCGCATGTCGACGAGCCTCTCCGGCCTCTATCTGACCTATGGTGTGTTCTGCGGCATCGGCACCGGCATCGTCTATATCGGCATTGTCGGGCTGATGGCGCGCTGGTTCCCCGACCGCCGCGGCTTTGCCATCGGCATGGTCGCGGCCGGCTATGGCATGGGCGCGCTGCTGACGACGTTTCCGATCGACACCATGATCAAGTCATCGGGCTATCAGCCGACGCTGACAACCTTCGGCATCATCCTTGGCCTCGTCGGCGTCGCAGCTGCCCTCGGCTTGCGCGCGCCGCAATCGGGCGAGGTCACCGCGAAGCCGGCGCAGGTTCTGGTCAGCGGCCGCGACACCGATCCATCAGCGATGCTGAAGACGCCGATCTTCTGGCTGATGTTCGCGATGATGACCATGATGTCGACCGGCGGGCTGATGGTGACGTCGAACTTCGCCGCCTTCGCCAAGGAATTCGGCGTCGCCGACCTCGCAGTAGCAGGCATGGCGGCGGTCCCGCTCGCGCTCACCGTCGACCGCATCCTGAACGGCTTGACCCGGCCGTTCTTCGGCTGGGTGTCGGACCGCATCGGGCGCGAGAACACCATGGGGCTCGCGTTCCTATTGGAGGCCTTGGCGATCACGCTGCTGCTGGTGTTCCGCTCTAATGCGGCTGCGTTCGTGATCCTGTCGGGCCTCGTGTTCTTCGGCTGGGGCGAGATTTTTTCGCTGTTCCCCTCGACCTTGACCGATACCTTCGGGACCAAGAATGCGACCACGAACTACGGCTTCCTCTACATGGCGCAGGGCGTCGGCTCGGTGCTCGGTGGACCGGTGGCGGCGGCGCTGCACGATTCCGCCGGCAGCTGGATTCCGGTGTTCGGCGTCGCAATCGGCATGGATATTCTGACGGCGCTGCTCGCGCTGTTCGTCCTGAAGACGATGCGGCGCGGGCTGTTCAGCCTCGGCCAGCCGGCGGTCGCGGTATGACGTGATAGCGAATTTCCGGCGACGACTATTCCGTCGGTGGATCATTCTGCTCGCCCGCCGCTGTCACTGGAACGCGAGCGGCAGACGGTCGAGTGCGTGGATCGCGTTGTTTGGCCGCCACACGGCGTTGCCGGCCGGCGCGATCGTGCGCACGCGTTTTGCAATCGCTGCAAGAAGCGCTTCGCCTTCGGCCCGCGCGATGTTTTGACCGACGCAGGCATGAATGCCAACGCCCAAAGCCAGATGACCGGTGGCACGCCGGCCGATGTCAAAAGCGTCCGGGTCCTGCCACTGGTCGCCGTCGAGATTGGCTGCGCCCAGCACGCACAGGATCTTGGTGCCCTCCTCGAGTTCTATTCCGGCCACGGTCGTCGTCGCAGCGGCCGTGCGGCAGAACGAATGCACGGGAGACGTCAGGCGCAGCGCCTCCTCGAAGGCGTTGCGCGCCAGCTTGGGGTCGGCCCGCAGGCGCTCGAATTGCGCAGGGTTCCGGGCAAGCGCCCACAGCGCCGATCCGATGCCGGTCACCGTCGTGTCCACTCCCGCTGACAGCAGCGATCGGACGAGAAGGCCGGCCTCGTGATGGGTGATCTCGCCGGCGTCAGCGGCCGCGTAAATGTCGGCGCCGAAACCTTCCGCATGAAGGTTCGACCTTTGGCATTGCTCGGTGATCCACGGCACGATGTTCGGGGCCTTGGCCATGGCCGCTCGCCGCAGAGCATTGTCGGGTCCAAGCGCGTTGAACACCATGGCGCCGTAGTCCACCAGCGCGCGCTGATCGATATGGCGCAGGCCCACGGCCGGCGGAAATGCCGCGACCGAGTAGGCCTCGGCAATGTCGACAACCGCCTCGACGATGCCTTTCGCAAGGACCCGATCGACCAGCTCTTCGGCTTTGGCCTCGAATGTTGCGCGCAATCGTGCGACCGCCCCCGGCGACATCACGCGCGTCATGACACGACGCGTCTTGCCATGCTCGGGCGGATCGACTTCGAGAATGATGGACGGCGCGCGCCACGGCGTCTCGAGGCTGAAATCGGTCAGGCCGACGCCGCGTGACGACACGAAGCGCTGATGGTCGGAGAAGATTTCGCGGGTCACGTCATAGCGGCCGCACGCCAGGATCGCGTAGCGCGGGATGTAGACCAGCGGCCCCAGGCGTCTCAGCTCCGCGTAATAGTCTGCCGGATCGGAGAGAATGGCAGGGTCGTAGGGGTCGACGTCCCAAACCGAGACCCCTGCGGGCGCTGCAATCGCGCGATGGCCTTCGATTGTCGCCATGAATGGTCTCCATCGCTATGGCCACAGCGGACGATATCCGTCGACGAATATTCGTCTACGAATATCCGTACACGGATATATCTGCCCAGGCGATAGAGGTATTATAATACTTCCATCCGCGCGCTAAAAACCTCCACAAATAGCGGTGGAAGCTGTTGCAAATCAGCGCGTTAGTCGGCACCGGTGGTCAGATGCTCAATACCCCCCGTTCCCGCCGCGGCATGGTGACTTCGCCGCATCACCTCGCGAGCGAAGCGGGCTTGCGCGTGCTGCGTGAGGGCGGCAACGCGATCGAGGCCACGATCGCGATGGCCGCGATGCTGGCCGTGGTCTATCCGCACATGACTGCGATCGGTGGCGACGGCTTTTGGCTGATCGCGCCGCCCGGACAGGAACCGATCGGCATTGATGCGTGCGGCAGAGCGGCCGCTGCCGCAACGCCGGAATTTTATCGCGCGCATGGTCACGCGGAAAAAATTCCGCCGCGCGGGCCGCTCGCGGCCAACACCGTTGCCGGCACGATATCGGGCTGGGGCGAAGCGCTGCGCGTGAGCACGACGCTCGCCGGCAAGCTGCCGCTGTCGCGGCTTGTCGAAGACGCGGTGTGGTCGGCGGAAAACGGCTTTGCCGTGACGCGCAGCCAAGAGCGGCTGACCGCCGAAAAGCTGCCAGAGCTGAAGGACGCGCCGAATTTTTCCGCGACTTTCCTGATCGACGGTGCGCTGCCGCGCGAGGGACAGCTGATGAAGCTTGCGCCGCTTGGCGCGACTCTGAAACGCATCGGTCAGGTTGGCACGGATGATTTTTATCGCGGCGCGCTGGCCCGCGAGATATCAGCTGATCTGAAGCGCTGCGGCGCGCCGCTGACCGAAGCCGATCTCGCCGCGCACAGCGTGACGCGCTGCGCGCCGCTGTCGGTTGCGATCACGGGCGCGCGGCTGTTCAACATGCCGCCGCCGACGCAGGGCCTGGCATCGCTGATGATCCTTGCCCTGTTCGAGCGGCTCGGTGTCCGCGAAGCCGACAGCTTCGATCACATCCACGGACTGATCGAGGCCACCAAGCAGGCGTTTCTGGTGCGCGACCGCATCATCGGCGATCCGTCGTCGATGACCGAGCGCCCGGAGGATTTTCTTCAGAGCACAAAGCTCGACGAGCTCGCGTCGCGCATCGATCGCAAGCGGGCGCTGCCATGGCCGCATCAGGCCAATCCCGGCGACACCGTGTGGCTCGGCGCGATCGACGCCAGTGGGCTCGCGGTCAGCTTCATCCAGAGCATTTACTTCGAGTTCGGCTCCGGCTGTGTGCTCGAAAACTCCGGCATCGTCTGGCAAAACCGCGGCTCGAGCTTCGTGCTCGACGGCGGCGGGCCGCGCCAGCTCGCGCCCGGCCGAAAACCGTTTCATACGCTGAACCCGGCGCTGGCGTTGTTCGACGATGGCCGGCGCATGGTCTATGGCACCATGGGTGGCGAAGGTCAGCCGCAAACCCAATCAGCCATCTTTACACGCTACCAGATGGGCAGCGGCTTGCAGGCCGCCGTGACCGCGCCACGCTGGCTACTCGGCAAGACCTGGGGCGCCGACACCGTGACGTTGAAGCTCGAGAGCCGCTTCGATCCCGCGTTGGTCCGTGCGATGCGCGATGCCGGCCACGACATCGAGATGCTCGAAGACTTCACCTCGACCATGGGCCACGCCGGCGCCATCGTCCGCCAAGCCGACGGCACTTGCGAGGGCGCGTCCGATCCGCGCAGTGACGGCGCTGCGCTCGGGTTTTAGCTCGACTTGATCGGCGCCATCGTTCAACACTTGACCCGTCGCGCAGCAGCGACCGAGTCGTTGAACGATCATGAATGCTTCCAATTCCGCCGCGACCAGCCGGCAGGTCGTGCAGCTTAGACGCGTGCCGAACGGGCTCGCGTTTCGCGAGGTCGGCCGCGGCCAGCCGCTGCTGTTGCTGCACGGCTTGATGGCGTCAGGTGAGATGTTCGATCCGCTGGTCGAACGGCTGCGGGATAGTTTCAAAATGCTGATCCCGGACCTCCGCGGCCATGGCAAGAGCGGCGATCTCGGCGATCCTTATGATTCCGCGACTATGGCGCGCGACGTCCTGCGCGTCATGGACGACGCCGGCTTCTCGCGCGGTCTCGTGCTGGGCTACTCGCACGGCGGCACCGTCGCCCAGGAGCTTGCGCGAGCGCGGCCTGCGGCGGTCGCCGGCCTGTTCCTGGCCTGCACTTACGCCTGCAACGCAATGACCCTGCGTGAGCGCATCGAGGGCCATGTGCTGCTTGCCGTCCATACGATCATCAGTCCGCAGACGCTGGCGAAAGTCATCGTGCGCCAGGGGCCGGCGCTGAGCGGTATGACGGATGATCAGGTCACCTGGCTCCGTGGCATCATCAGCCGCAACGGCCGGCGCCAGATGCGCGGCGCGGTTCGCGACGGCTTGCTCGGCTTCGACAGCCGCCCCTGGCTCAAGACGCTCGCCGTGCCGACGCTGGTCATCGGCGGCAGCGGCGACCGGGCGGTGCCGCGCCATCACTTCGATATGCTGGTGGCGTCGATCCCGGGCGCGCGCAGTCGCGAAATCGAGGGTGCGGGTCACGCCTTGATGTGGACCCACACCGATCAGCTCGCGAGCATCATCCGCAGCCAAGCCGCGACCTGGGGCGGCGGTGTCGCAAAAGCCTGAGCGCCGCCGCCGGCATCTATCGCTTGATCCGCAGTCTGCCCATGAAGTCGCGCTTGCCGAGCGGGACGCCCTTGTGGCGCAGGATGTCGTACGCCGTCGTGGCATGAAAGAAGAAATTCGGCAGCGAGAACGACATCAGGAATTCTGCTGCAGTGAACGGCATCTTGCGCTCGCCGAACTGAAACATGACGTCACCGCCGGCCAGCGCATTGACGGCATCGGGCGTCAGTGCAGTGAGTGAGCTCGTGGCGTCGGCGACCATCTTCTGCAGGTCGGCATATTTCAGGTCCGGCTTGCCCATATTCGGCGAGAACACGCCTTTCTGTACGGCGTGCATCGCGCCATGCGAATGATGCGCGACCGACACGATCTGGAAGCGGAACGGCAGCATGTCGTCGAACAGCCGCGTCTCCACGATCTGCTCCAGATCGGTGCCCTTTTCCTTGAAGTGGGCGGCTGCCTTGTCCATGTAGCCCGTGACCGCGCCGAGGATCTGCAGGTAGTTCGCAACGCTCGCGTCGTAGAGTGAAAAGGCCATGTCGAAATCTCCTTGTGCGTGGTTCAGTTAGTATCATTCCGCGCGGTGCCGCGCGATCTCAGCCCGCAGCCTGTGCAGCCTGGGGTCGAAGCGCGGCAAGCCTGTCGATCTCGCGCCAGAAGCCAGTGACGGTATCCTCGATGATCTGGCGCACCGGCTTGATCTCGTGGATCAGGCCGGCGCTTTCGCCGGCCGAGCCCGAGGTATTTTCGACGTCGCCTTTCACGTAGAGCATGTCGAGGGTCGCCATCCCCGGCAGCCGCTCGCGCGTGCCTTCGTTGACGGCGATCGAGTAGGGCGTGCGCAGGCCTCGCGCACGGGCGCGCGGCGGGTTGTCGGTCATGATGGTGCCGGTGATCGGGGCGTCGACAATGGCGTTCTTGTAGTTCACGTGGACCGGGCTTTCGAGCGAGGCGACAAACCGGGTCCCCATCGTGACGCCTTCGGCGCCCAGCGCAAAGGCCGCGGCCATGCCGCGGCCGTCCACAACACCGCCGGCCGCGACGATCGGCACGTCGACCTTCTCCCTCACTGCCTGCAGCAGCGCAAAGCTGTGGACCTCGTCCGGATTGCGAACTCCGGCGCTCTCGGCGCCTTCGACGATCAGGCCGTCGACCCCGGCGTCGACCGCCTTTTGCGCGGCGCGCAGCGTCGCTACCGCGTGGTAGACGACGACGCCGGCATCTTTGAGAATTTTCACGTAACGGCCGGGGTCGCCGGCGGACGTCGTCATGAAGTGGACGCGTTGTTCGAGCAGCCAGTCGATGATGGCCCGCTCTTCCTTCGGATCGGTCTGCAGGTAGCGGACGGGAAGGTTAACGCCGAACGGCTGGTTGGTCGCGGCGCGGATTGCGGCAAACTCGCGGGTCGTCATCGACAGATCGCGTGCCGAGCTCTCCAGGAGGCCCATGCCGCCCGCGGCCGAGACCGCCGACACCAGTGGCGAGCGCGCGATCCAGGTCATCGGCGACTGAAAGATCGGATACCGTGACCGCGTGTGCGCGATGACCCGGTTGCCCTCGAACATGGCATTCCCCTGACGTATTTTTTTGCAGTGTCGGCGCGATCACCCAAATATTCAATACACCTTGCTGCAGCGCCGTCCTCCGTCCGGAGGAGGCTGCTCCGCAGATTGGCTGCCCAATGCATGCTGACCCGCCAAGAATTGAATGCCTCCATACACCAAAATCAAAATATGATGGCGCGCCGCTGAGGAACGGCCGCGAATCGCGCGAATCGTGAAGGTGTCGAGAGCCTCTGCAATGAAGAAACCAGTGGTCGGCGTGATCGGTAACACGCAGCGGGTCGAGAACCGCTTTGCCACCCAGGCGGTCGGCGAGCGCAACATGCGCGCCCTGGCCGAGGTTGCCGGCGCCCTGCCGTTGATGTTTGCCAGCACGCCCGAGATCACCGACGTCGGCGCCTTGCTCGATGCCGTCGATGGCATCCTTCTGACCGGCGCGCGCGCCAATGTGCATCCGTCCCGGTTCGGTTGCGAGCCGCACCCGAAGCACGAGCCCTATGACGATGCCCGTGATGCCGTGGCACTCGCGCTGGCCGAAGCCTGCGTCGCTCGCAGCGTGCCGATCCTCGGGATCTGCCGCGGCCTGCAGGAGATGAACGTCGCCTTTGGCGGCTCGCTGCATCCGGAAATCCGGGAGATCCCCGGCCGCATGAACCATCGCATGCCGCGGCTCGAGAACGGCGAGATTCATCCCGACCCCAAGGTGATCTTTGCCGACCGCCACGCCGTGCATTTCGTCGAAGACGGCGTTTTCGCGCGGCTCTATGGCTGCGACACAATTCGGGTCAATTCGTTGCACGGCCAGGGCGTACTTGAGCCCGGCAAGCGTGTCGTCATCGAGGGTACGGCAGAGGATGGCACGGTGGAAGCCATCCGCATTGCTGATGCGCCGGCCTTTGCGCTGGGCGTCCAGTGGCACGCCGAGTACGACCCGCAGACCAATCCAATCAATCGCAAATTGTTCGAAGCCTTTGGCGACGCGCTGACCGCGCATCGCCGCGCGGCCTGAAGGCGCTTCGAGGACAGCTCGAACCACACGCGACTTACGGCACATTTCGGTCGCCCCACGATCCGTGTATGAGTGCGGCGTGGAAGCTTTACGACCTCACAACGCCCGTGACGTTGAGACCATAGTCCGCGACGCGCTGACATCGGGTCAGCCGCTCGAGATCATCGGTCATGGCACCAGGCGCGCGATCGGCCACGCCTGTGCGACTAACGCCGTGCTTGACCTGTCAGCGCTGAGTGCCGTGACCTCGTATGAGCCACATGAACTGGTGCTGACCGTCCAGGCCGGCGCGTCCTTGGGCGAGGTGCAGGCGCTGCTCGCGACCAAGCATCAGGAGTTTGCGTTCGAGCCGATGAACACTGCAAGCCTGCTTGGCACTCCGCCCGGGCTCGGCACGATTGGGGGCATGATCGCCTCCGCACTTGGCGGGCCGCGGCGGGTCAAGGCGGGTGGTGTTCGCGATCACCTGCTCGGTCTCCACGCCGTCTCAGGCTTCGGTGAGAGCTTCAAGGCCGGTGGCCGGGTGGTCAAGAACGTCACCGGCTATGACCTCTGCAAGCTGGTTGCGGGCTCCTGGGGCACGCTTGCGGTGATGACCGAAGTCACTCTGAAAGTGATGCCGAAGGCCGAGACCGAAACCACTCTGGTGGTCGCGGGGCTCGACGATGTCAGGGCAGGTCAGGCCATGACCGCGGCGCTCGGCTCCCCGTTTGACGTTTCGGCGGCCGCACATTTGCCGAAGGCTGTGTTGCGCGGTGCCATTGCGCCTCTTGCAGTGAACGATGCGACCACATTGATCCGCCTCGAGGGCATCGCAGCTTCGGTGGCCCATCGGGCCGATAGTCTGCGGCACGAGCTGGCCGCGTTCGGTACCGTGGATCGGCTTGAGAGTGCGGCTTCGGTTGCGGTTTGGGAGGCGGTACGCGACGTCACTCCATTTGCCGCCGCGGGACCGCTGGGCCAGTGGCCGGTCTGGCGCATCGTATGCCCGCCCGCAGCGGGGCCGGGGCTCGGACAGGCGCTTGCCAGGGAAACCGGCGGCGAGATCATCTACGACTGGGGCGGCGGTCTGATTTGGCTCGCGCTGCCGCCTTCAGCCGATGCGCATGCGGCTTTCCTGCGCACCAAGGTCGACACGATCGGTGGCCACGCGACGCTGCTTCGTGCTGCCGATGCGATACGTGCGAGTGTCGACGTGTTTCATCCGCAATCGCAGGGCACTGCCGCGCTCAATCGCCGCATCAAACTTGGCTTCGATCCGCAGGACATTTTCAACCGCGGCCGGCTGCTGCGTGGAGGCGCGACGTGAAAACCGAGTTCTCGCTCGCGCAGCTCGCCGATCCTGACGTTCGCGAAGCCGACAAGATTTTGCGGGCCTGCGTCCATTGCGGTTTCTGCACCGCGACCTGTCCGACCTATGTGCTGCTCGGCGACGAACTCGATAGCCCGCGTGGCCGCATCTACCTGATCAAGGAGATGCTGGAGAAGGACGAGAAACCGACTGGCGAGGTCGTCAAGCACATCGACCGCTGCCTGTCGTGCCTGGCCTGCATGACCACCTGCCCGTCGGGCGTCCACTACATGCATCTGGTCGATCAGGCGCGGGTGCGGATCGAGCAGCAATATGCCCGGTCGTTGTCGGACCGGCTGCTGCGGCGCGCGCTCGCCATCGTCCTGCCGAGCCCAGGGTTGTTCCGGTTGAGCCTGATCCTCGCGCGGCTTGGTCGCTTCGTCGCGGCGGCTCTTCCGGCATCATCCGACGTCTCGGGAAATCCTTCTTTCCTCAGCAAAATCAAGGCAATGTTGGTGCTGGCACCAGCGCGTCTGCCATCGTCCGGTGAGCGTGCCCGCATCCACACCGCCGAGGGCGAACGCCGCGGCCGCGTCGCGCTGCTGCAGGGCTGCGCGCAGCAGGTGCTGGCACCCGACATCAACGCGGCCGCAATCTCCGTGCTGACCCGCCACGGCATTGAAGTCGTGCTCGCCGACGGCGAGCAGTGCTGCGGCTCGCTCACCCACCACCTCGGCCAGGATGACGTCGCCCTGAAGGCCGCCCGCGCCAACATCGACGTCTGGGTCAGGGAGGCAGATCGCGCCGGGCTCGACGCCATCCTCGTGACCACGTCAGGCTGTGGCACCACCATCAAGGACTATGGCTACCTGCTGCGTGAGGACACGGCCTACGCGCCCAAGGCCGCGCGTGTCTCGGCACTTGCAAGGGACATCAGCGAATATCTCGCAGAGCTCGACCTGTCGTTTCCGACGAACCGCAGCGACCTCGTCGTCGCCTATCACTCGGCGTGTTCGTTGCAGCACGGACAGAAAATCACTACTCTTCCGAAAGAATTACTTTTCAAAAGTGGTTTCGTGGTGAAAGATATCCCCAGAGTCATTTGTGCTGTGGCTCGGCAGGAACGTACAACATTCTGCAGCCGCAGCTGGCGGGGAGGCTGCGTGACCGAAAGATCTCGAGCGTCGAAGCGGTAAAGCCTGACGTGGTCGCAGCCGGCAACATCGGGTGTCTCGTGCAGATCGAGAAGGGCTTGCGTGAACGCGGCAACGTCGTCCCGGTCCTGCACACCGTCGCGCTGGTCGACTGGGCGACCGGCGGACCACGACCCGATGCGATGAGGTCGCGCTGATCTGGATATGATCTGGATAGCGGAGAGAACGAAATCTGGGTGATCGAGGCCAAAGGCTTGCGTGAGTTTGCAACGCCGACAAATCTGGAATGGGGCAACAGGAGGACCATGATGGCTAAGAAGGCGAAGAAAGCGAAGAAAGCGAAAAAAGCGAAAAAAGCGAAGAAGAGCAAAAAAGCCAAAAAGGTAGTGGCGAAGAAGTCCGCCAAGTCTGCGAAGAAGACGGCCAAGAAGGTCGCGAAGAAAGCAGCAAAGAAGAGCGCAAAGAAGCCAGCCAAAAAGGCGGCAAAGAAGCCGACAGCTCCAAAGCCGGCGGCGCCGATGATGAGCGAACCGGCGCCCGCACCGACGCCCGCACCCTCGTGGTCGACGGGTAGTGATGGCGGGACAAGCAGCGAGCAGTCCTGAATTCCGGGCTGCTTGGCTCCAGGCCGCAAGTGACGACTTGCTTTCGAAGCTCGCGGTATCTCATGCCGCGAACTTCGGAAGCCAAGAGTCTGCGGTTGCATCTTACAAGCTAGTCGCAATGACGATCGAGGTCGCTCAACGAGCTGCGGCCGAGCGATGATATTTGACCGCAGACCGGGATGCATGACCGGCGACCCGGATTGCGACGGAACTCGTAAGAGGTACGAATCAGACCTCTGCTGTCCACAGCGGGGCCGCACGAGGGCCCCTATTTGCCGCTGGCAACAGGGCCTTTTTGGCCAAAATAGTGGCCTAGATGTCACAGGTTCCAACAACATTCGGCAAAACCGGCCAAACGCCTAAAAAGGCGGCAGCTGCTCGCGCTTTTGGCTTTGCTAGCGGTTATGAGCCGAAGCAAATTGTCACACATCACGTGCGGCTGAGGGACCAATCTGACATCGGTTCAGAACGGGCTGCACCGAATGGTCAATGGGGATCAACAATGAAGAAATTTGTTATGTCAGTCGCGGCGGTGTTGGCGCTCACGGGGGCGGCGACCGCGGCCGATATGCCGGTAAAGGCCGTCAAGGCCCCGCCGCCGGTCGTCGTCTCGCCTTGGGACATCGCGTTCGGCGCGGCGCTGATGAACGACTACATCTTCCGCGGTATCACACAATCCAATCACAAGCCTTCGGTCGCCGGCTACTTTGAGGGCCGCTACAATTTCAACAACTCCTTGCAGGCCTATCTGGGCACGTCAGGGGAGAGCATCTCGTTCTCGAACCGCGCCGCAGCTGAGATCGACATCTACGGCGGTATTCGCCCCACATTTGGCGCTTGGGCATTCGACTTCGGCGGCTGGGCCTACCTGTATCCAGGTGGCACCTGCTTCAACCCGGCAGCGTTTCCTGGCAGCGGTATTCCGGGCTCGGGCGCTGACTGTGTCGCCAACGGCTTTCTTCCGGTCAACGGCAACGTCATCAAGCGCGACAACAACTTCTTCGAGTTCTATGGCAAGGTCGTTTGGACCATCAACGACATGTTCGCGTTGGGCGCCAACGAGTACTATTCGCCGAAGTTCAGCAACGGCAGCTTCAATGGCATTCTGAATTCAGGTGCTTGGGGCAACTACGCATCAGGTACGGCAAAGTTCACTGCGCCGACAGCATGGTTCGGCACGAGCGGCGTCGGCCTGTACGTTTCCGGTGAGTTCGGCAGGCAGTGGCTCGGAACCTCGGACTCATTCTATGGTGTCGCGCCTACCGCGTTGTTCCCCGCGGTACCGGCCAACTATATCAACGGCATCCCGTACAAGAGCTACAATACCTGGAACGCCGGACTGGGCTTCACCTGGAAGGTATTCACGCTTGACCTGCGCTACTCCGACACCGACATGTCGAAGGCCTCTTGCAACGCCTTCACCAGCGATTGGGCGACCACAAACGGCCCGCTGCTCTCCAACGCCAGCTCGATCAATCCGGGTGGCTTCGGTTCAAAGTGGTGCGGTGCGGCCGGCGTTGCCAAGCTCTCGGTCGACACCACTCTGAATGCACTCAAGTAAGTCCTTCTCCGGACATTGACGCCGGGCGGCGGAGCAATCCGCCGCCCGTTTTGTTTTCGGGCCGATCCGCATGGACCCTGAGGCACAGCAGGGAGCTTCAGACGATCACAGCTTGCGCATGCCGCCAAGGTTGCGTGCGGCTTTGATCGCCGGCGGCGCCATCGCCATCGGCGTGATGGAGTCGTCCTCGACGTTCATCCATACCCCACTCGCCGCGATCCCGTTTGCTACATCGATCGTGCTTTGTGATGGGCTCCCCGGAAGCCGGCCCGGGCGCAGAGCCTGGGCCGCCGCCCTCGCTGTCGCGCTGGCGGTCATTGCAATGATACTCAGCGATACCTTTCACCCCCGGCCGGCATCAATCCGCTCTTGGTGGTGACCCAGAACCTGCCGTGGTCGTTCATCGTCGTGCCGGTGCTGAGAGGCGCGCTGGCGCTGGCGCTGTTTGCGCGCGGCTGGCACCGCCTGGTCGGCCGCAGCACATGGCCGCGGCCGAGCGCCTAGAAGCCGTTGTCGGGCCCAGCTACGAGGCGGCAGCGTCAATGCGCTCTGTCAGCGCAAATTCGTCGCCGTCGCGCACCAGGGTAACGCTGCGGCTGTGGAACGCATGCAGCGTCGTGCGGTGCCCGATCGACACAATTGTCGATGATGCGAGCTGCTTTTCGAGCAGCATATAGAGCGCCGCTTCGGAGGGTTCGTCGAGCGACGCGGTCGCCTCGTCGAGAAACAGGTATTGCGGCTTGCGCAGCAGTGCGCGCGCGATTCCAAGCCGCTGCTGCTCGCCAAGCGACAGCATCCGGTTCCAATGACCCTCCTCATGCAATCGTGCCGCGAGTGCCGGGAGGCCTATTGCGGCCACGACATCGCGGATCGCAGCGTCGCTGTAGTCTTCACCGGTTTGCGGATAGGTGACGGCGTCCTTCAGGGTCGCAACAGGGAAATAGGGCCGCTGCGGCAGCATCATGAAGGTTGCTTGAGCGGGCACCGTAACGGTGCCGTGGCCGAACGGCCAAATGCCGGCGATGGCGCGAAACAAGGTGGACTTGCCGGCGCCCGACGGCCCGATGACCAGCACCCGCTCGGTTCCCTCCACAGTGAATGCGTTCACGCTCACCAGCGGCTGGCCCTCTGGCAGGCGCACGAAAAGGTCGCGGATCGCGATTTCGTTCTTGCCGTCCTGTGGCAGGACCTTGATCGTATCAGGCGCGCGCGGCAGTTTGTCGGCTGCCCCTATCGCGCCCTCGAAGCCGTCGAGGCGGGCCACGACTGAGCGCCATTCCGCGATCGTCCGGTAGCTTGTCACAAAAAACGAGAGCGCGTCTTGCACGCTGCCAAAGGCGGACGCGGTCTGCATCATGCCGCCGAGTTGCATCTTATCGGCGAAATACGCCGGCGCGACGAGAATGAATGGGAACACTACCGCTGCCTGCCCGTAACCGGCCGTGAAAAACGTGATGCGCTTGGTAACGCGCATGATCTCCATCCAGTTGTCGACGACCCTCCTGAACCGGAGCAGGAGTTGGCCACGTTCTGCAGCTTCGCCCTGCAACAATGCGATCTGCTCGGAGTTCTCGCGAACCCTGACCAGATTGAAACGAAAATCGGCTTCAAGTCGTTGCAGCTGGAAATTGAGACTGACGAGCGGTCTGCCGATCCAATGCGTGAACGCCGTGCCGAGCACCGCATAGATCAGCGCGCCCCAGAACAGGTAACCGGGAATTGCGTAGTCGACGCCGAACAGATGCAGCGGCGCGTCGCCGGAAAGGCCCCACAGAATCACGGTGAACGACGCCAAGCTGACGATCGAGCTCAACAAGCCGATGCCGATCGACAGTGTCCCCTCGATGAATTGCTTGACGTCTTCGGCGATGCGCTGGTCGGGGTTGTCGGCAGCGTCACCGACGAGCTGCATGCGATAGTGGTTGGCATCATGTAGCCACATGCCGAGATAGCATGTCGTCATCCAGCGGCGCCAGCGGATCTGCAGCCACTGATTGAGGTAGAGCTGGTACACTTTCAGGATGATCCAGGATGCGGCCAGGATGGTGAATGAAAATCGCCACGTCGACAGGTCATGGGCAAAGAGCAACTCGTCGATGAACCGGTCCCAGTTGCGTTCCTGCAGGGCGTTGTAGAAGCGGGCATTCCACGTATTGAGCAGAACGGTGACACCGACCGAAGCGAGCTCGATGCCAATCACCGATGCGAGTAGCGCAATCCCAGCCCACTTGTCGTCCGAGCGGAAGTACGGCGACGCAATGCGCCACACGATCGCGAGCGTCGAGCTGAGATTCTTCAAGGGATGATGTCTCCTGGGAACAGACCAGCGGCCGGAAAAACGACCGAGGGTGCGCTGCACATTTCGACCAAAGTCGCTGGCTTCGGATGGCAGGCTCACCTTGTCGATTTGATGACACCGACCCTACCATGGTGATCAGGGGCAAGGGTGCCGGGTCAATCAATTTGTCGGGACAAATTTCCGGCCCTGCCGGCGATCGCGCTCCGAATCCACGTTGATCAATTGATGACCCTACGCCGACGCGCGGGGCGTTCCACGCCCGTCCTGCGCGGAAAAAACGGTGTGGGGAGGAACGCTCTATGTGGAACCAGGTCTACAATCCGTTCGGCAACTCTGTCTTGTCGACCATCGCCGCCGCGCTGCCGGTGGTTACGCTGCTCGTTCTGATTGCGACCAACCGAGTCAAGGCGCACATCGCGGCGGTCATTGCACTCATCGTCGCCAACCTGGTCGCGATATTGCTGTTTACCATGCCTGTCGGGCTGTCGATCCGCGCCACGATTCTCGGTGCGGTTAGCGGCTTCTTTCCGATCGGCTGGATCGTGCTCAATGTCATCTTCATGTACCAGCTGACGCTGGCGTCGGGCCGGTTCGAGAAGTTGCAGCAGGCGATCGGCGGCGTGACCGCGGACCGGCGATTGCAACTGCTGCTCATCGCATTCTCGTTCGGCGCCTTCTTCGAAGGCGCGTCCGGCTTTGGCACACCGGTGGCAATCACGGGTGCCATCCTGATCGGCCTCGGATTTTCGCCGCTCGCGGCGTCGGGCCTGTCGCTAATCGCGAACACGGCGCCGGTCGCCTACGGCGCACTCGGCACGCCGATTCAGGGACTCGCATCGGTCACCGGGCTCGACCCTTACGTCCTTGGCGCCATGGTCGGCCGGCAGCTGCCGTTCTTCTCGGTGCTCGTACCGTTCTGGGTGGTATGGGCCTTCGCCGGCTGGAAAGGCATGAGGGAAATCTGGCCTGCGATCCTGATCACCGGCATCTCATTTGCCATCCCGCAATTCCTGATCTCGAACTGCGTCAATCCGTGGATCGTCGACATCGGCGCATCGCTGATATCGATGGCGTGCCTGATCGGCTTTCTCCAGATCTGGCGGCCGCGCGAGCTGTGGCTTTCGCCGGCGTTGCGCGGCCGCGATGATTCGGCGGCGTCGGCGCCGGCGGCAAAGACTGTCAGCACCGAACCGCTGAGCGTGGGCGAGTTGTTCACGACGCTGCTGCCCTGGATCATTCTCTGCGCAGTCTTGCTGATATGGGGTACCGGCTGGTTCAAGAACGCGGTCAATCCGGTCTTCAGCTGGAACTACGACGTTCCGGGCCTCGACAAGGCGATCGCGAAAGTTGCTCCGGTGGTGCAGCAGCCGACGCCGGAGCGCGCCCAGTTCCTGTTCCAGTACCTGTCATTCACTGGGTCGGGTATGCTGCTGGCGGCGATCATCTCTGGATTTATCATGGGGTTGTCGCCGGGCAAGATCGTTTCGACCTACGGCAAGACCATCAAGCTGTGCGCCTACTCGCTGATCACGATCTCGGCGATGCTGGCGATTGGCACGTTGACGCGGTTGTCGGGTATCGACGCGACGCTGGGCCTCGCTTTCGCGGCCACCGGTGTCCTCTATCCTTTCTTCGGCACGCTGCTCGGCTGGCTCGGCGTGGCGCTGACAGGATCGGATACCGCCTCCAACATCCTGTTCGGCAATCTGCAGAAGATCACGTCCGAGCAGCTCGGCCTGTCGCCGATCCTGATGGGCGCGGCGAACTCGTCGGGCGGCGTCATGGGCAAGATGATCGACGCGCAATCTATCGTTGTTGCATCAACTGCGACCGAATGGTTCGGGCACGAGGGCACTATCCTGCGCTTCGTGTTCAAGCATTCGATCATCCTGGCGTGCCTGGTCGGCATCCTCGTGATGCTGCAGGCCCACGTCTACCCGTTCACCGAGATGGTGCTGAAGTAACGATTGCAATCGAGGAACAAACAATCCCCGCGAGAGCGCTCGCGGGGATTGTTCTTTGCGGTCGCTGTCAGGCCGCGGGCGGCGCGCCAACATTTTCCTTGAAGAAGGCCAGTGTGCGCGACCACGCAAGATCGGCGGCTTCCTTGTTGAAGCGCGGGCCCGCGGTGTCGTCGTTGAAGCCGTGATTGGCGCCGTCGTAGATGTAGATCGTGTACTTCTTGCCGGCGGCCTTCAGCGCCTCTTCCCATGCGGGAATGTTCGGGTTCACGAACGTGTCGAGCGCGCCGTAGTGCAGGAGCAGCGGCGCCTTGATGTCCTTGACCTTGTCCTTGTTTGCCGGGATCGGTCCATAGTAGGCGACCGCGGCCGCAAGATCGGGACTGTTCATGGCAAGGCGGTCGATGACGCCGCCGCCCCAGCAGAAGCCGACCGCGCCGGTCTTGCCGTTCGACTCCGCATGCTTGTTCATGAAGCCGACGGCAGCGACGCTCTGCGCGTCGGTTTGCGCGAGGTCGACCTTGCCGAACATCTCGCGCGCCTTGTCGTCATCATTGGGCGTTCCACCTTGCGCCGAGAGGTAGTCGGCGCCGAACGCGAGAAACCCCTCCAGCGCAAGACGCCGCGTGACGTCCTTGATGTGCGGATTGAGACCGCGATTCTGATGAATGACGAGAACAGCGGGCCGCTTCGCCTTGTTCTTCGGCCGCGAAAGATAGCCGGACAGTTTGCCCGCCGGCGTATCGATGCTGATCGTCTCCGAGACCAGGCGCGGATCGTCTTCGGCGACGGTTGTCGCATGGGCATAGTTCGGCTTCAGCGTCATGTAGATCGAGCTTGCCGCGGCGGCCGATCCGGCCATCACCGTGAGCCGATCGAAGAAGTCCCGGCGGTTGATCCGACCGTGGGTGAAGTTGTCGTAGAGGTCGATAATCTGCCTGTCCATCGCGTGAGTTTCCTTTGTGGACGACGTCTTGCGTTTGGTTCCCTGACATGGTTCTTGTCGACGCCGTCGCACAGGACGCAAGCATCACAACATCTGAACCAACACTTGACACGACGGGTTCTTCCCCGATTTTCCATTGCGGCTTGTCGGCAAAAGTCCTGACGTTTGCTCAAGGTTCCGCGTCACGAAAATATCATGAGGACCTGCCGCCCCCGGGGAGATCGAAGGATCGTGCGTAATTTCAAATTTCTGCCTTGGCCGCTCCTGACATTGGTCGCGGCGACAGCCGCGAGTTTTCTCGCGCCGCCGCTGAAGGCCGGGGATTTTCCATTCGGCATGGGGCTGACCCTCGATGCAGCGCCTATGCGCGGCTCGAAGCGCGTGCCGTCGATCGAGATCGGCGACAATGGCGAGGTCCAGCTCGATCTCTGGTGCAAGAGCGCGACGGGACAATTGTCGGTCGCCGGCGATTCAGTAGTGTTTGTTCCAGGGCAGGTGAAGGACAACAGCTGCCCGGCCGATCGCGCCGCCGCAGACGACGACCTGCTCGCCGCGCTATCGGAGGCGACGGGGTGGAAGCGCCAGGGCGACTGGCTGACATTTACCGGCCCGCGTCCGTTGCGCTTCCAGTTGCTCACGAACTGAGGTTCCTACCCTCAACGCCAGGCGGAATTGTCGGAATCCCAGCGCTGCGCCTTGAGCTCCTTCGCCAGGGCCTCGACCATGCCGCCGTCTTCGTCGGTCGCGTTCTCGTCGTCGTCGCCGCTCGACGGATCAGCGAGGTTCAACTTCGGTCCGCTGTTGTCATCCGTTGTCGTCACGCTCGGGTTGCTGACCCACAGCACGAGTTTGTCGCCGGCTCCGGGCTTTTCGCTGGAGACCAGCGCGGTGACCTCGATCGTGTCGGTCAGGTTGAGCGCGGGGATCACCTGGTTCTGGCGCTTGAACGTCAGCGTCAGCTCGCCGGTGTCGTCGTCCCATTTCGATGATTGAGCGGCCGCCCCGAGCGCCTTTGCGATCACCGGCGAAATCGTCGCCGCGAGCTGGTTGCGGTTGATCTTGCCACCTTCGCTGAAGCTTGCCGCGGCAAAACGGATGGTGCGGTCCATGTCGAAGCTGCCGTCGCTCCAGCCGGCATCGACAACGCCGGGCTGGCTCTTCAGCTTGGCAATCAGCGCGGCGGCGCGCTCGGGGTCGACGGAGAGATGGATGGTCTGCTCGCCCGACCGCAGTTCGGCACAGGATGCGGCGAGACTATAGAGTGCGATCTGGGCATGCTCGCCGCGCAGGCTCTTGACGAAATCGGCAACCGTGTCGCGCTTGACCTTGACAGCGATGGACTCCGGCGAGACTTCGGTAAAATCCTTCGGCGCACTGACGATCTTGTCGTCGAATGACTGCGAGTCCTTGAAGTCGCGCTCGCTGATGTCGGTATTCTCCGTCGAATCGACGTCCGACGCAGTGCTGCCGACTGTGATCTTGCCGCCAAAGTCGACGGCTTTGCCGTTGGCTTTGCGGGTCAGGTTGACGGTGACCGGCAGCTCGTCCTCAAGGCTCGTGGTGGTGCCGGATACCTTCGCGCCGTCGACCGTCAGATCGACCACGAAGCGGTCCATGCGCGCGTTCGAGGTCACCGCCGGGAAGCAGACGTCCAGCGTTTCTGCGGTGACCTTGCCGCCCTGCCGCGTCTCTTTCAGGACGACGTCGGCCTGATCGCCCATCAGTCCGTTGAGCGAGGTGAAGTATCGGATTTCCGGGCCACCTGGTCCGGTCGGCGTCTTGGCGTCCTTCTTGGGCTGGGCGCCCGCTGCCGATATCGCGGCAGTGAAGGCAAAGACAACGATTGTGCAAAGACCAAAAATGCGCATGCGAATGTTCCGATGACGGGCTCTGGAAATAAGGTGCCCGCGGACCCTCTCAAAACCTGCAAGGATTTGCGACAGGATTTTCGGCGCTCATTGCGGGATATATCGGCGCAAAAAGAAGGCCGCCCGGCGGCGGCCTTCTAAGATTCTGTCACGGAATTTGAGGTCAGAAACCCATTCCGCCCATGCCGCCGCCGGCGGGCATGGCCGGAGCCGGATCCTTCGGCAGTTCGGCGACCATGGCTTCGGTCGTCACCAACAGGCCCGCCACGGACGCGGCGTCCTGCAGCGCGGTGCGCACCACCTTGGCCGGATCGACAATGCCCTTGTCGAGCATGTCGACATAGTCCTCGTTCTGCGCGTCGAAGCCAAAGGTCTCGGACTTGTTCTCAAGTACCTTGCCGACCACGATCGAGCCTTCGACGCCGGCGTTCTCGGCGATCTGTCGGATCGGGGATTCTAGCGCCTTCAGCACGATATTGATGCCGGCCTGGACGTCGGCATTGTCGCTCGTGATCCTGCCGACCGCCTTCTTGGCGCGCAGCAACGCGGTGCCGCCGCCCGGCACGATGCCTTCCTGCACCGCGGCACGCGTCGCGTTCAGCGCGTCCTCGACGCGGTCCTTCTTTTCTTTGACCTCGACTTCGGTCGCGCCACCGACGCGGATCACTGCGACGCCGCCAGCGAGCTTGGCGAGGCGCTCCTGCAGCTTCTCGCGGTCGTAGTCGGAGGTGGTCTCCTCGATCTGCGCCTTGATCTGGCCGACGCGGGCATCGATCTCTTTCTTCTTGCCGGCGCCGTTGACGATGGTCGTGTTCTCCTTGTCGATCACGACCTTCTTGGCGCGGCCCAGCATGTTGACACTGACGTTCTCGAGCTTGATGCCGAGCTCCTCGGAGATCAGCTGGCCGCCAGTCAGGATTGCGATGTCTTCCAGCATCGCCTTGCGGCGATCGCCGAAGCCCGGCGCCTTCACCGCTGCGACCTTGAGGCCGCCGCGCAGTCGGTTCACCACCAGGGTCGCGAGCGCCTCGCCCTCGACGTCCTCGGCGACGATCAGCAGCGGACGGCCGGACTGCACCACGGCCTCGAGCACCGGCAGCAGCGCTTGCAGGCCGGACAGCTTGCTCTCGTGCAGCAGGATGTAGGCGTCCTCGAGCTCGGCGGTCATCTTCTCGGCGTTCGTGATGAAGTACGGCGACAGATAGCCGCGGTCGAACTTCATGCCTTCGACAATGTCGACCTCGGTCTCCAGCGACTTGTTCTCCTCGACCGTAATGACGCCTTCGTTGCCGACCTTCTGCATCGCCTGAGCGATCATCTTGCCGATGGCGGCGTCGCCGTTTGCGGAAATCGTGCCGACCTGGGCGACCTCGGAAGAGGAGGCGACCGGCTTGGCGCGCTTCTCCAGATCCTTGACCACCGCGCTGACCGCGATGTCGATGCCACGCTTCAGATCCATGGGGTTCATGCCGGCCGCGACCGACTTCGCGCCCTCGCGGACGATGGCCTGTGCGAGCACGGTTGCCGTGGTGGTGCCGTCACCGGCGGTATCGTTGGTCTTGGAGGCCACCTCGCGCACCATCTGCGCGCCCATGTTCTCGAACTTGTCGTCAAGCTCGATCTCCTTGGCGACGGTCACGCCATCCTTGGTGATGCGGGGTGCACCGAACGACTTGTCGATCACGACATTGCGGCCCTTCGGCCCGAGCGTGACCTTCACGGCATTGGCGAGAATATCGACGCCGCGCAGCATGCGATCGCGCGCGTCGCCGGAAAACTTGACGTCCTTGGCTGCCATTGGATTTCCTCTGTTATGAACGCTTCATGGGCTGCGCGCGTCGCGGCGCGCAGGCTTTGTAACTGCAGTTGGTTTGGTAAGCGCGCCGGGCGACCGGCGCTCGAGACGGTGGCTCAACCGGGCTGGACCACTATGGCAGGATCAGGTCAGGACACCCATGATATCGGACTCCTTCATGATCAGGAGTTCCTCGCCATCGAGCTTCACCTCGGTACCGGACCACTTGCCGAACAACACCTTGTCGCCGGCCTTGATGTCCATCGGAATGAGCTTGCCGGTTTCATCGCGGCCGCCGGGACCCACAGCGACGACTTCGCCCTGAGACGGCTTCTCTTTGGCGGTGTCCGGGATGATGATCCCGCCTTTGGTCTTCTCGTCAGCTTCAATCCGCTTGACGACGACACGGTCGTGCAGCGGACGGAATTTCGTCTTGGCCATTGGGTCCTCACTGTTGGGCTACGATGGAAAAAACAAGACACCGCCCGGTGATGCAGGGCCCGGGTGGCGTAGCAATCTCCCCTCAAGAGTGCTAATTCGGGGCGGGAGATATGGCCATCGGCAGTTGCTGTCAAGCAATAGCCGATTAAGGTCATGGTGACGACGATATTGGATGATCAGAAACCGCCGCGTCGTTGCGGAATTGCGCTCGTTGACTGAATTTGTGGGATTGGCGCTTGCCTCGGGGAAGGCAAACCGTCCAAGCTAGTGGTCCGGGGACCAGAGAATGAAACGTTCAAGTTTGCGTGCCGCCGGTCACGTCGGCATTGTCACGATCGTTGCCGGCCTTCTTTCGGGCTGCGGCAGCATCAGCCTTGGCAACTTCGGCCTTGGTGGTGGCGGGCCGACGCCGCCGCCGCAGGACTCAGGTCCCGGACCCGAAATGCCCGGGACCATCCGTTCCGATGAAATCGTCGGACGCTGGGGCCTCGCTTCATTCCACAAGCCCGACGACCAGAAGCGGACCGAAGCCGCGGCGCGCAACCAGTGCAAGCAGCCTTACGTCATCAATTCCGGTCCGACCGGTGGCGTGATCATGCATCTCGCCGACGAAGCGCAGCCGACCGAATTGAGGATCAAGGGCAGCCCGGGCGGCAAGAACTTTATCGGCCCGCCAGGGCCGGCCGGCGGCGAGAAGGATCGCGAGATCGTCTCGTTCGACGGGCGGGTGATGGTCACCCGCTTTATCGATCCGGATGCCGCCGCGCGCTACGGCACGATGGTGTACGTGCGCTGCGGACCGCGGGCTTGAGGCCCGCGGCACACGCCGGATAGCCGATTTCGTCAGGAGTTTGAGGAGGAAGCGGCTTCCCGCCTGGGAAGCCGCGTTCACTCAGTTGAACAGCGCGTCGATGTCGTTTTGCGACGCGTGGCCTTCATCGTTCAGGCCCTTCGGACCGTTGAGCAGGCGGGCGTCGCCCACCCGGTCATCGACAATGGCCGGCGTGTGCTTCTTGATCGCGTCCACGCCGCCCCAGATGTCCATCATGACGTTGATGTGATTCTCGATGAAGCGCATCGTGGTCATGACCTTGCTGATGCGCTGACCGGTGAGATCCTGGAAGTTGCAGGCCTCGTAGATCGTGACCACCCGCTCCTGGATGTCCTGGCTGAAGCGCTCCTGAAGGTCCGGCGATTTGGTCTTCGCAATCGAGCTTGCGGCTTCGTCGATAGCTTCAGCCGCCTCGAGAATTTGCTGCGTCGCTTCTTCGGTGCCGCCAACCACGGCGCCGAGCTCGCCGGTCATTTTGGCCATCTCGGCGCCGTCGAAGCTGCGGCCATGCAGCAGCGCGATCTCCTGCTTGGTCTTGTTGATCGCATCGTGGATAAGGTCGAGCTCGACTTTCAGCTTATCGCACTGCTCGATCTGGGCGCGATAGGAGTTGAGCATCGCTGCCCCGTTCGCCGCGGGCGATTCTTTCGGCTCTTGCGCCGCTGCTGGCGCCGGCCGGCCGGCCCATCTGCTCGCGAATGGCGCGTAGCTCGGACATGATCTCGTGATGATACGGCATGACCTCGCCGTCGGTCATTTCTGGCATGGTTGCGCCGTCGGTTCTGAATTCTTCGATCCGAAAACGTTTGCGCTGAACGGGCATTTGCACTCCCCCCACTTGACGTCGAATGTTTTAGACTCGCGTGTTTTAACATCGGGTTCACGCCGGAGCTGCGCGACGGAGACGGCGCGCCCTGGCAGCGTTGCCGCGCACACGCGCCATTAACCATGACGCCGATGCGTTCACTCAAAATAAACGCTATCGGCAAGATCGACCGCGGCCTGACGGCGTGGTGAATCAAAACGGCGATTTCGTTTACCAAACCGATGCGTTTTCGATCTCTACTGCGAGCGCGCAACCGATGTGATGGCTGCGCTGAAAAATCCAACGACGCCTGGTAACGAGTACGTCGATGCCCAGAAAATTTCTCCTCGCACTCGCCACGAGTGCGCCCGCTCTCTTCGTGATTTCGTCAGCCCATGGTCAGGCGGCGCCGCCGCCAATGGTCTATGCTGAACGTCAGGTTCAGCAGGTGCCGACCCAGACCGCCTACTATCGTCAGACCAGTCCCGGCGGCGGTGGCTTGCTGGAGTTCCTGTTCAGCGGCGCGCAGCAGCCGCAATCCTACGAGCAGCAGCGCTATTATCAGCCGGTGCCGCAGCAGGGCGCGCTGCCGCAGGTGCAGCCCGAACAACAGGCTTACGAGCCGGCGACGCCCGCACGTCCAGCGATGGATCCGAGGTTCGAGAAACGCGAGGTCGATTACCAGACCGGCGAGATGCCCGGCACCATCGTGATCGATACGCCGTCGAAGTTTCTTTACCTCGTCGAAGGCAATGGTCACGCGCTGCGCTATGGCATCGGGGTCGGCAAGCCCGGCTTCGAATGGGCAGGGGTCAAGCACGTCTCGCTGAAGCGTGAGTGGCCCGACTGGACGCCGCCCGCCGAGATGCTGCAGCGCCGTCCCGATTTGCCCCGGCACATGGAGGGCGGACCGGACAATCCGCTCGGCGCGCGCGCGATGTATCTCGGCTCATCGCTCTACCGCATCCACGGCTCGAATGAGCCCTGGACGATCGGGACCGCAGTGTCATCCGGCTGTATCAGGATGCGCAACGAAGACGTCATCGATCTCTATGGCCGTGTGAAGGTCGGCGCCAAGGTGATTGTCAGTTAGCTGGTCCACCCTGGCAATCGCGTCTGAAACCCACACCTTCAAGACGCTTGCGCGCCGCCGGAGGCATGCCCGCCTCCGGCGGCCTTTGTTTTGACTATTCGCGAATTCCGTTCCCTGAGCGATACTGCTTTGTCATGACCTCTGCCGCAAATCCGCTGTACCAGGTGTCGATCTGGCTCCTGCCCGTGCTGCTCGCCATCACGTTTCACGAGGGCGCGCATGCGCTCGTCGCCCGCCTGCGCGGCGACGACACGGCCTCGCGGCTCGGCCGCGTCACTCTCAACCCGCTGAAACATATCGACCCGTTCGGCACGGTCCTGTTGCCGGGTATGCTGCTTCTGATACGGGCGCCGTTCCTGTTCGGCTATGCGAAGCCGGTTCCGGTGAATGTGCGAAAGCTCTATCACCCGCGGATCGACGGAGTGCTGGTCGCGGCCGCGGGTCCTGCGATGAATCTCGCGCTGGCATTCGCCGCCGCCGTTGCACTTCACGCCGTCCCGCTGGCGCCGGCTACGGCCGGAGAGTGGCTGGAGGCAAATCTCGACAACGCGATCATTCTCAACGTCGGCCTCGCGCTGTTCAACCTGATCCCGTTGCCGCCGCTCGACGGCGGCCGCATCCTGACAGGATTGTTGCCGCGCCCGCTGGCGATCCCGTATTCGCGGCTCGAGCCCTTCGGCATGACGATCCTGATTGGGCTATTGTTGCTGCTGCCGATCCTTGGGCGCCAGCTCGGGCTCAATCTCGACGTCCTGACCTGGATTCTCGGACGTAGTGCCAACGCGATCATTGACGCCATCATGACCGTGACCGGCAACACGTGACGTGAGGCGTGATTTATGTCGCGGCGTGGAGCGGCATCCGGTCGAATCGCGCCTTTTGTTCGTCAGTGAGCGAGCCGTAGAACTTCGTCAGTGCGGCGCGTGTCGTGGTCAGGGCCTGCGACATTGCCGACAGCCTGTCTTCCATTGCAGCGAGGCGACCGGTTGGCGTCAGGGTCTGATCGGCGTGGCACCCGGTCTTCAGGATATCTGCGGCCTTGACCGATGCTTGATCGAGCGCCCCGAGCGCGGCCTCCTGTTCGGAGGTCAACTTGAGCGAGCGCTCAATTCGCGCCGTCGGCAGTGGGTTGGCTGATGCCGTATGGCTATCGCACATTTTGGCGAGATCAGAGCGTTGCGCGCGATCAACGGCCGTATCCTGATCGAGTACGTTGAAACGCTCGCGCTGCTCGTCACTTAGGGATTGGTAGAAGTCGTTGAGTGCAGGTCGCACCGTTCGTACGGCCTTCAGCATCGCATTGACGCGCATGAGCATCGCCTCGAAGCGGCCGGTCGGCGTGCTCGGCAAGTCGGTCGGACAGGCGTCCTGCATGATATTGACGGCTCTGACCGATGCGTCCTTCAGCTGGTCAAGCAGTGCCTGCTGCTTTCGGTCGGGCTGGACCTGCTGTGCGATTTTGTCGATTGAGAAGTCCGCGATGCCCTGCGCCTGGCCGGAGCAAATGCGCAATTCCGTGGCTGAGGCAGCTGTTGCAGGCGGTGCCGCACCGACAAATCGGGCGTAGGCTCGCTCCGAGGCCGCTGCGCCCGCGTAAGCATAGACAGCATCTGCGGCGTAATACTCGGGCGCGTAGCCGCCGAAAATCCCCGAGTACACATCATCGAACGCGTAGGGCCAGAACGTGTCGTAAGCTGAGGGCGAGAAGGTGTAGTCAACAAAATCAGTGTAGGCGTACGGCCAGAACACCGGACCGACGAAGCCGAGCACAAAGCCGAGGCGGCGGTCATGGTGGCGGCGCAAATCGCCCGCAAAACCGGATTCGGCGAACGCGCCGCGAAATGTCCCGAGCGCACCGGGTGCTGTCGCCGCATTACTCGACGTGCTGGCAAATATCGGGTTTCGCAGGATTGGGGCCCGCCGCGCCTCCTGGAGACGCTGGCGGTCGGCTGATGACGGCTGCCGCTCCGCGTTGCCCGGCGCGAGGCCGACGGTGCGGCGCGAGGTATCACCCGGGCCTTGTGTTGTTGTTGAGCACCTGGCGGCGCCGACAAGTTCGCGCGGTTGGGCGTGCGCGCGTCTGGTGCGGTGATGGGTTGGTTCCGCTCGGCACTCGCCTTCAGTGCGGCGGTACCCGGGCGCGCCAGCTTGCTCGGCGTGGGCTCCCTCATTTGCGCGAAGGCGCCTCGCGGCGAGCCACGCGATGCTGCGACGTGTGGTGGGAAAACGTGCGGCGAAGCCGCATGCGATGGCAGAACTGCGTGGGGAGCAGCGTGCGGTGCAGCAGCGACATGCGGCGCGACGCGAGGCGCGGCGAAATGTGGCGCCGGCATATGCGGAGGGGGCGAAGCAGCGAAATGCGGCGGTGCGCCGTGCGGAACTGGTGCCGCAATGTGTGGCGCGGCTGGCGCAGCTAAGTGAGGCTGCGGTGCCGCCATGTGGGGAGGAGCTAAGGGTGCCGGATGCGGCGCGGGCGCGGCTGGTGCTCCGGGTGCTTGCGGTGGCCGTGCCGCCGCGGCAGTTGCAATCACCGTCGAGGTCAAGAGCGCCAATATGGTCAGCGCTCTGCAGCTGTTCCGTGCCATGGCCGAAACTCCGCTTGCGCCCTTGAATCGCAAACGTTGCCGCGGACCAGTTGTTCCGGTTCTCATCGCGTCGCCGATCGCGACCGACAGTCATGCGAGGTGTCGAGTGGTGTCGATCACGCGCCGGCTCTAACATGTGTCAACGTTGTCGAGGAAACGAACGAGAAGAAGGGTTTAGGAGATGGGTGCGGCGCCAAAGTATCCCGAAATCGAACCGGTCAAAGGCTTCAAATACAAAGAGCGCGTGTTCGTGGTCGATCGCGCCGAGGAGGCACGGCTGCTCGGTCACTGCGGTATCGATGTCGCATTGTTCGGCGGCAACATCGATCCTTCCGCGTTCATTTCGCTGGCGATCCAGGAAGGCGTCCGTAACGGCATCTCCGCCAATGGCGGCGTCAACATGGTGCAGGGCATCACACAGCATCGCCCGCTGCGCCTTGGCGAGGAGATCGTCGTCACGGGCGAGATTCTCGCTGTCGAGGAGGCGCCGCGGGGGCGCGTGACGACCAGCGAGACCTGGTTTGCCAACAAGCACGGCGAGCGCGCGATCACCGCGTTTCGTCGCTCGCTGAAGACCGATCCGACCAGGGAGGCCGATCCGAACCTGCGCGGCGCCGGCGAGCGGCCGGCCGCCGTCGTCACTGACGTGATGCGGCTGAAGGAGATTGGCCACTTCACGCTCAATCCGGAAGACGTGAAGGGCTATGGCGCCAACACCACGAACTACATCCACACCGAGCCGGAAGCGGCGCGACGCGCCGGCTATCGTGCGCCGATCATCGGCGGCGGGCAGGGCGTGCGTTATTTGACCGCCGCGATCTGGCGCAAGTTCAACCCGACCACGATCGACATGGACATCTATTTCCGCCGTCCGCTGTTCTGGGACGATTCCTTCGAGGTGCGGGTCGACGATGACGGCGGAAAATGGCGATCGATCTGTCTTGCCAAGGGCGAGAAGATCGCGACCGAGGCGCGGATCAAGCAGCTCGGCTAAGCCGCAATCGGCTAGGCGACGTCACTATCGCCGGAGTCGAAGCTGTCGCCGTCGAAGTCATCGTCGTCATTGCCGCTAAAGTCGTCGTCATTCGACGCCTGATCGAACAGGCCTTGGCGCGAGCTGTCGTCGTCACGACCGCCGCGGCCGATATCATCGATACCGGCATCGTGCGCGAGCGTGCTGTTCGACTGGTCGGTCCAGGGCGCTCGGCTGTCGGTGCCGAACGCGCTTGAATCGGCGAATGCCTGATGGCCGCCCATCAGGTTACGAATGCCACCCATCAAGAGCGAGCCGCCGATCACGCCGGCTGCGGCCGCCGCGGCCGTGCCGAGGAACGAGCCGCCACCACCGTAGGCGGTCGAGCCGTAAGGTGCGCCATAGCCATGGCCGGGTCCGCCGGCGTAGCGTGGATCGGCCTGAGCATTGGCCTGACCGCTGTTCCAGATCGGACGTGTCGGATCCGGTTGCGATGTCGCCTGCGGACGCACGTCCGGCACCGAACCGCGGTTTTGCTGGGAGCCAAACAGCGCGTCGCGCATGCTGTCGAGGAAACCGCCGCCGGATTGGGCCTGCGGGCGCAGTTGCGCCTCGAGTTCCTCGATGTGCGCATTGGCGCGCTTCAAGGCTTCGTCCTGCACCAGCACGGTCTGCACGAGTGCGTACGCCGCATTTGGCGCGCGCCGCAGCCCGTCGTGAATGGCTGCTTCTGCATCCGCATCGCGCGGTGCCGACTCGAGTTTGCTCAGGCGATCGAACAGCTCGCCGATCAGTTGGCGTTCTTGCGCGTTCATGAATGCTCCCTCCATGCGGCGTGGCAGATGTAGGAATGGCCGCCCGCCTGCAAAGGTCGGGTGCGGCAAAGCGCGCAAGGTCTGACCAAAATTTAATGTTAGCCGGACAAAACAAAATTGCGCGCGGCCAGCAACGCCGGCAACGCCTCGCCAGCCAGAAATTCGTATTCACGCTCGCGCTGTTTTGTGAGCGGATCGAGCGCAACCAGCACCTCGTCGACAAAGCCCGGATGGCACATGACAAGCCCGCCTTCCGGCAGGCCTTCCAGGAACTTTTCGAACAAGTCGGCAAAATCGGGCTCGCTGGTGAAATCATAGGCGCCGGCGAAGGCCGGATTGAACACCACGCCGCCCTTGGCCGCGCGTCTGCGCAGGCCTGCGCTCAGCATGTCGAGCGTGACCGACTTCAGATCGCCGCCCGATCGCTTTGCGCCGGCGACGCGGCCGCACTGCCGGATCCAGGCCGTCGGCGCCGCATCTGCGACGGCGTCAAGGAACGCGTCGCGGACCTGCGGAAACGCCTGCACGTGCTGATGACCGTCGACATAGTCGGGCGGACGTCCAAACATCTGTTCGAAGGCCGTGAGCTGTGCGGAAATTTCGCCCCTCAGCATCTCGCGATCGAGCCGTCGCAGCAGGCTCGCGCCGAGCAGGCGCGACAGCGGCAGGAACGTGTCGTTCTGCAGATGGCGGAAATGCATGGTGAGTGGGCGGAATGGCGCGGTCAGCGTCAGGTGCAGGCCGATCTGACATTTGCCTGCGCGCGCTGCCTCTTGCAGTGCAGATGTCGAGGCCCGATCGAAGGCTGGCGCCACCGTCATCACCGAGGTCGCGTTGATTCGTCCGCGTCCGATCAGGTCGAGGATCGCCCTGTTGACGCCCGGGCTCAGGCCGAAATCATCAGCGCAGACGATGATCCGCCGCGGAGCGGGGGAGTTCATTCGGCCGCGGTCCTTGCGGTTTCGCTCGAAGCTGCCTCCGGCGCGGCCTGGGCATCCTTGATCGAGCGCTCGGCGACGAAATAGATCGGGCGCTGCTTCAGCTCCGACAGGATCTTGCCGATGTATTCGCCGACGATCCCGATCATCAGGAGCTGCACACCGCCGATCGTCATCACGCCGACGATGAGCGACGCATAACCGGGCGTGGTCTTGCCGTCGATCAGGGTCTCCCACAGGATTGAGAGGCCGAACAGGAATGACGCCAGCGCCAGCAGTACGCCGAGCAGGCTTGCGACCCGCAGCGGCGCGACCGAAAACGACGTCAGTCCCTCGATCGAGAGGCCGATCAAACGTGCAGCCGAGAAAGTCGTGCGGCCATGAGCGCGTGGATCGGGCTCATAGTCGACGCGCTTCTGGCGGAAACCGATCCAGCTCGCGAGCCCCTTGAAGAAGCGGTTGCGCTCCGGCAGCTGCCGAAGGGCCGCCGCGGCGCGCGGCGACAGCAGGCGGAAGTCGCTGGCGTCGGCCGGAATCTTGGCGCGCGCGCCCCAGTTCATCAACATGTAGAAGCCGAGCGCCGACATCCGGCGCAGCGCCGGCTCGTTCTTGCGGTGGGCTTTTGCCGTGTAGACGACGTCGTAGCCGTCGCGGAATCCAGTAGCCGACCAGGGTCTCCACTAGATCCGGCGGATGCTGGCCGTCACCGTCCATGAACAGCACGGCGCCGCGGCGGGCGTGATCCAGCCCGGCCATCAGGGCAGCCTCTTTGCCGAAGTTACGCGATAGCGAGACGACCTGCACGTCCACCGACTTGCTCGGCAGGCGCGTCGCCACGCCAAGCGTGTCGTCGGTCGAGCCGTCATCGACATAAACGACTTCGGTCCGGAGTCCGAACGAGTTTTTGAGCCGGCGGCCCAGGGCATCGAGGCGATCATGCAGCCGGGGCAGGCCGGCGGCTTCGTTGAGCATCGGAACGACGATCGACAAGCCCAGTCGTGCCGCGGCTCCAGCGGCTTCGGTCGACAGGTCCGATACGTCTGCACCCAGCATCATTCGGGCGATCTCAACACGGGTTCCAGCATATTGCATGCGCAATATATGGGAATGTGGCGGGGCGTCGCCATCCTCCTTGAGTTGCGCACGTCCACGTCTCGCAGCGCACTATCTGTTCAGCGCTGCTTCAAGCTTGGCAAACAGCGGATTGGCGCGGTCGAACACATAGTCTAGCGACGCAACCGAAACGGTTTCCGCACCGTGCTTCCTCAGGAAGCTCGCAAGCCCGTAAAGCTTGCCCGGTGGGCAGTGCAGCGTGACCATGCCGGACGAGGTCGGGCCGCCGAACGGTGACACGACGCCGTAGGCCAGCTTGGCCTCGGCGAGCAAAGCCTCGGTGAGGCCGGCGAAACGGGTGCGGACCTCCTTGTAGGCAGTGGCGCGGGCGCGCGCGGCGATGTGGTCGAGGATGATGCGGGCCATTTCGCGCGTCTCGGCCGACCACTCGGCGCCGCGTGAAGCGACCAGGTTGGCCTGGCTGCGCAGGATCAGGCCGTCGTCGAGCACCTTCAGCCCATTGGCAGCGAGCGTCGCGCCAGTGGTCGTAATGTCGACGATCAGCTCTGCGGTACCGGCAGCCGGCGCGCCTTCGGTTGCGCCAGTGCTCTCGACGATGCGGTAGTCGAGGATGCCATGGCGGGCAAAGAAGTCGCGAGTCAGGTTGATGTACTTGGTCGCAACCCGCATGCGGCGATCGTGCTGGGCGCGAAACTCGGTGGTGACATCGTCGAGATCGGCCATGGTGCGCACGTCGATCCAGGCTTGCGGCACGGCGACCACGACGTTGGCGAAACTGAAGCCGAGCGGCTCCAGCAGCACGACCTTGTTGTCCGCACCCTGGATATCGCGGATCAAATCCTCGCCGGTGACGCCGAGATGCACCGCGCCACGCACGAGATGCGATGCGATCTCGCTTGCGGACAGATAGGCGATCTCGACGCCATCGATGCCGCTGATGCTGCCGCGATATTCGCGGACACCGCGCGGCTTGACCATCGCAAGCCCCGCTTCGGCAAAGAACTCATCGGCGCTTTCCTGCATCCGCCCCTTGGACGGCACGGCGAGCACGAGCGGCGAGGTCATGACGCGTCTCCCGCCTGCGCCAGCGTCTCGATCCACACCGAGAAGCCCACGGCCGGAATCGACTGGCGTGAGCCGAGCCGCGTCATCAGTCCGTCATAGCGGCCGCCGGCGACCAGCGGCTCCGCGCCGTTGTTCCTGCGGTGCAGCTCGAACTCGAAGCCGGTGTAGTAGTCGACGCCGCGGCCGAAGGCGGTGGCAAAGCGCATCGCCCGGGTCTCGAGGCCGCGCGCGGCCATGAAGCCGATCCGGCTTTCGAGCTGGTCGATCGCCCGGCTGATATCGATCCGGGTATCGGCCACGAGTTCGCGAAGCTTGGCCAGCGCCGCATCCGGCTCACCTGAAATGGCAAGGAAGCGTTCGATCAGAGCCGCGGTCTCGCTGGGCAATGACGCGGCGAGCGTCGATTGTTCGAGAAAGCGATCGGCGATCTCGGCGGTAGAGCGGCCGCCGACATTGGTTGCGCCGGCGATCGTCATGAGGTCGGCGACCATGGCGAGCGCCGCCTTACGGTCGGAGCCGGCGAGCGCCGACAGCACACCCTGGTAGTCGGGCCGCGCGCCCTTGGTCTGCAGTGTCAGACGTTCGAGGTCCTGCGCGACGCTGACCTTGCGATTGAAGTCCTTGGTCAGCCGGCGGCGCCAGACCGGCGCCAAGTTGAGTGCGTCGAGCAACGCCGCAAACAACGCGACGTCGCCGATGCGAACATCGACATCGAACACCTTGAAGGCGCCGGTTGCTTCGAGCGCCAGCGCCAGCATCTCGGCGTCGGCCGCCGCATAGTCGTGCCGGCCGAACGACTCGACACCCGCCTGCAGGAATTCGCTCGGCTTGCTGCCGCGATAGCGGAACACGGGGCCGAGGTAGCAGAAGCCGGTCGGCTGTCCGGCCCGGCTCGAGGTCAGGTAATCACGTGCCACCGGGATGGTCAGGTCCGGGCGCAGGCAAAGTTCGTCGCCCGACGCATCGGTGGTCAGGTACAGGCTCTTGCGAATGTCCTCGCCGGACAAGTCGAGGAAGGGTTCCGCAGGCTGCAGGATCGCCGGGCGCGCCGGCAGATAGCCGGCGGACGCAAACGACACCAGCAAGCCTTCGGCTCTCGAAAGCGGGCCAGACGCAAGGGATGCGGCGGAATCGTCCATAAAAGCTGTCCGGCGGGCTAACGAAGTAGAAGTGGCGGGCGCTTTAGCACGGTAATTCGGAGGTTTCGACCCGCTTCGGCCTTCTGCCTTAATAGGAACTAGGCCGAAAATGGCCTCAAGTGGCGCGCTTTGCCTCGTCGCCGCGCAAGGAGGGGCCAAAAGCGGCCTCGATCAGGGCCAGTGCCGCCACCCCCGCCGTGTCCGCCCGCAGAATTCGGGGGCCAAGCGAGAGGCGGACAACGTTCGGCTGTTCCAGGAGCGCCGGGCGTTCGGCCTCGGCAAAGCCCCCCTCGGGCCCGATCAGGACATCGATGCCGTCATGCACCTTGGCTGATTTCAGCGCCGCGATCGGGTCGGTCTCATCGGCATCCTCATCGCAAAAGACGAGCAGGCGGCTCGGGCCGCGGCTTGCCAGGAACCGGGCAAGTGGCATCGGTTCGGCAACCTCAGCGATATTCAGGATGCCGCACTGCTCGGCGGCTTCGATCACGTTGGCGCGCATCCTCTCGACATTCACCCGGCTCACCTGGGTGTGCTGGGTGACCACAGGCAGCAGCGAAGATGCGCCCATTTCGACGGCCTTTTGCACGATGTAGTCGAGCCTGGCATGTTTCAGGGGCGCAAATGCGTAACGAATGTCGGCGGCGCGTTGCTGGGGACGTGTCTGCTCCACGAGTTGCAGCGGCGGCCGCTTCCCCGGACCGATTGTCGCCGCCCACTCGCCGTGGTGGCCGTTGAACACCAGCACCCGGTCGCCCGAGCGAAGGCGCAGGACATTGGTCAGGTAGTTCGCCTGGTTGCGGTCAAGTTCGAGCGCCGCCTGGGCTTCGAGCGGCTGGTCGACGAACAGGCGGGGTGTATGGAAATCAATGCGAGGCATGGGGTGGCAGGGCGCGAACTGACGGACTATTTCGGGGCCAATGCTAGCAGTTTTGCGGGCCGGCGCGGCGTTGCGCCGCGTTGCTGCCGAAATCGTCGGGTTGTTAAGCGGCGTCCTGGATCGTAAAAGCGTGATCCGCAGAGGGAAATGATCTTGATCGTGCGAGGGCTCCTGGTCCCGGTGGTACTGACGGTGCTTGCTGCGCCGATTGGAGTCGCATGGGCGCAAAGCCCGTTCCCGCCGGTGTCAGGTGGCGCGCAGCCGAGCGGCAGTTCGCCATTTCCGGCTGTGAAGGGACCGTCGGGCCCGGCTTCGTCGACCGCATCGTCGTCCGCAAACGGCACTTCGCAACCATCGTCATTTCCTGCAGTCAACGGCTCAGGTTCGCAATTTCCGTCCGTCAGCGGCACCCGTGCCTCGCTGCCGTCAGCCACGCTCCCGCCGCAGACCGAGGCTGCGCCGGCAAACCCCGGCTTTGGCGGTGCTCCGCCCCAGGGCGGCGGCGCTGCGCCGAACGCCGAATGCATGCAACAGGTCGGGCCGCTGCGCGACGAGGTCCAGCGCCGCGCCAAGCTGGTTCAGGAGGCGAGCAAGCACCACGCGACCGCGCAGGAGGCGTGCAAGCTGATCGGCGAGTTCTCGCAGGCCGAACTGCGCTTCATGAATTTCGTCACGACCAAGCAAACGGCTTGCGGGATCCCGCCCGAGATTCCGAAGCAGATGAAAGTGGCGCACGGCCACACCGAGCAGATGCACAAGCAGGTGTGCGGCATGGCCAGTTCCGCGCAGGCGCCTGCCGGTCCTAGTCTCAGCGATGTCATCGGCTCGACCAACATCTCCGTGGACGCGCCGGTCAAGCGCAAGGGCGGCAGCACCTTTGACACGTTAAGTGGCAACGTGCTGAGCCGACCTTGATGCGCGAAGCGATGGGCCGCGTTGCCGATTCCACCGGCAATTGGGTCAACTCGCTGGCGCCGGTGCAACTGCGCCCCTACCTCCGTCTCTCCCGCTTTGACCGGCCGATCGGCTCCTGGCTCTTGTTGCTGCCGTGCTGGTGGTCGGTGGCGTTGGCAGCCAGTGTGGCCGGCGATGTGCAGCGCCTGCCGCGCTATCTCGTGCTGTTCTTCATCGGCGCCTTCGTCATGCGCGGCGCCGGCTGCACCTGGAACGACATCACCGACCGCGATCTCGACGCCAAGGTCGAACGCACGCGCTCGCGGCCAATTCCCTCAGGTCAGCTCAGTGTCCGCAGCGCCTATGTGTTTCTCGTCGTGCAGGCGCTGGTCGGGCTCGCCGTGCTGCTGCAGCTCAATCGCTTTGCTGTGTTCACCGGCATCGCATCACTCGCCGTCGTTGCGATCTATCCCTTTATGAAGCGCATCACTTACTGGCCGCAGATCGTGCTTGGGCTGGCGTTCTCCTGGGGCGCGTTGATGGGATTTGCGGCGACTTCGGCGCATCTCGGCGCGCCGGCGCTGCTGCTTTATGCCGGTTCGATCGCCTGGGTGATCGGCTATGACACCATCTACGCCCACCAGGATCGCGAGGACGATGCGCTGATCGGTGTGAAGTCAACCGCGCTGTTGTTCGGACCATGGACGCGGGTTGCGCTCGCGCTGTTTTATTGTCTTGCCGTCGTTTTGATCGCGGGGGCTCTGTGGACCGCCGGCGCCGGCTCGCTCTCGTTGGCCGGACTTGCCGCGTTTGCCGCCCATCTTGTGTGGCAGGTGGCATCGATCGACATCAACGATCCAGCACTATGCCAGCGATTGTTCTGGTCGAACCGCGATGCGGGACTGTTGCTGTTCGCAGGCCTCCTGCTCGATGCGGTGCACCGTGCCGGTGTGATCTGAGCTGCAACTGTCGCTTAGTTTCGCGCGATGATCTCGCGCTCGCCGCGATACACGTTCATCCCGGCAAGACCACGCCCGATGCGCCGTCGCATCAGGATCGAGGGTCTGCGCGCGCGAATGGCGTTGCGGCGGCGCCGACGCGGCGCGGGCCGGATCGGCCGGGTCTCGTCGAGCTGCGGCAGCGCAAAGGTTTCAGACCAGTGCCGCCATGCGAGGCCGATCGCATCGCTCTCGTCGTCGCTTGTGAGCGGCACCGACAGCGAGGGGTCGCGGTGCTTGAGGACGACGGTCGCGGCGCCGTCGATCGTGCGTAGCGCGACGCCCAAGAATTCCGAAATGCGGATGTTGATGGCCATGCGCATGCCGCGCACCGAACGGCGCAGCACGACATGGTCGCGCGCAATCTCGACATGACGCAAACCGCCGTCGGCCCGCGCGTCGCACGCTTCGAAGCTGAGAGGTAGAGAGAGAGGGTCGAGCCGCACAGCGCGGCTCGACCCGGCGGATGGCCCGCCGTTTCCGTTTTGACGCCTCACGGCTTTGTCTCCCCGCCGGGATTATGTTCCCGGTCGATACGCGAGACTTTCGCAGAGCCACAGCCAAAACCGCTTAAGAAGGCTGGTTAAAGATCGGTAGTTCGCCACTCAATCGCCGACATGATTGATGAGACCTTGCCCCAAGCTCGAAAATCGCGTCTAAGCGCTTGAAACCGGCCCGGAATCGGCACATCTGAGCGGTTGGCGACCTCCGATCCGCTGCTTCTCCATTCCAACAGGATGAATTTTGTGTCTTCTCAACAGGCCGCAATCTCCCGTTCTTCTGCAAATCCTGCCGCTGGTCTGCTCGATCAGTCGGCGCTGACCGATCTCGCGCAGCGCCTGGTCGAGGCAGCAAAGCGTGCCGGCGCCGATGCGGCCGACGCGGTTGCGGTGCGCGGCGTCGCCCAATCGATCGAAATTCGCGACGGCAATGTGGAGGAGTCCGAACGTTCCGAAGGTGATGACGTCGGCCTGCGCGTGCTCGTCGGACGCCGTCAGGCGGTCGTCTCGTCGAATGATCGTGCCGCCGATGCGAAGACGCTGGCAGAGCGCGCGGTCGCGATGGCGCGCGTCGCGCCGGAGGATGAGTTCGTCGGTCTTGCCGATCCGTTGCTGTTGGCGAAGAGCATTCCCGATCTCGATCTGCTCGATCCCAACATGCCTGGTGTCGATGAACTCGAGCGTCGCGCGCGGGCGGCCGAGCAGGCGGCGCTGGCGGTGGAGGGCGTCAGTAAGTCGGGCGGTGCATCCGCGTCAGCCGGCATTGGCGGCATGGTGCTGGTCACCTCGACCGGCTTCTGCGGCGCGTATCTGCGCTCGAGCCACGGCGTGTCGATGACCGCAATTGCCGGCGCGGGCACCGGCATGGAGCGCGACTACGATTTCTCCTCGGCACTGCACGGCGCCGATCTCGCGTCCCCCGACGGCGTCGGCCGCAAGGCGGCCGAGCGCGCAATCGCCCGCGTCAACCCGCGCAAGGTCGCGACCTGCAAGGTGCCCGTGGTGTTCGAGCCGCGCGTCGCCGGCTCACTGATCGGTCACCTGATCGGCGCAATCAACGGCGTCTCGATCGCGCGCAAGACCAGCTTCCTGAAGGATAAGCTCGGCGCCAAGCTGTTCAAGGACAACATCCGCATCGTCGACGATCCCCTGCGCCAGCGCGGCCTGCGCTCGCAGCCATTCGATGCCGAAGGCGTTGCGGTCAAGCCGATGACGTTCATCGACGGCGGCGTGCTGACATCGTGGATTCTCAATTCGGCGACTGGCCGCGAACTCGGCCTTGCCACCAACGGGCACGCTCATCGCGGCGTGTCGTCATCGCCGTCGCCGGGCTCCTATAATCTTCACATGGAGCCGGGCCAGGACAGTCCCGAGGCGCTGATCGCCGACATCAAGGAAGGCTTCTACATCACCGATCTGATCGGCAGCGGCGTCAATGGCGTGACCGGTGACTACAGTCGTGGCGCGAGCGGTTTCTGGATCGAGAACGGGCGCATCGGCTATGCGGTCAGCGAAGTCACCATTGCGGGTCACCTGTTCGATATCTTCAAGTCGCTGACCCCCGCCAACGATTTGACCTTCCGCTACGGTGTGGATTCCCCGACCGTGCGGATCGAAGGCCTGACCGTTGCCGGTCGCTGATCCCGATCTCGCGCGCGACAGCGCATTGTTGACTGACGCGGTGCGCGAGGCCGGCGCGCTCGCGCTCCGCATGTTCAAGACCGAGCTCAGGCAGTGGATCAAGGGCAAGTCGTCGCCGGTGTCGGAGGCCGACGTCGCAGTCGACGAATTGCTTAAAGATCGCTTGCAGTCGGGTGCGCCCGATTATGGCTGGCTCTCGGAAGAGAGCACCGACGATCGAACGCGGCTCGAGCGGCGGCGGGTCTGGATCGTCGACCCGATCGACGGCACGCGCGCCTATCTCGCCGGCCGCGACGACTGGTCGGTGAGCGCGGCGCTAGTCGAGGATGGCGAACCGCGGCTTGGTGTGGTGTTCGCACCTGTGACGGAAGAATTCTTTTACGCGCAGCGCGGGCAGGGCGCAGAGCGCAACGGCGCGCGCATTGCGGTCGCACCCGGAGCGTCGTTCGACGTCAACAGGATGTCGGGACCAAAATTTCTGCTCGACCGAGTTCGCGGTACGCCGTCGGAAGAAGTCTATTCGAAGATCGGATCGCTGGCGCTGCGACTGAGCCGCGTCGCCGAGGGTCGGCTCGATGCAGCGTTCGCCGGTGGTAACAGCCGCGACTGGGATCTTGCCGCCGCGCATTTGCTCGTCGGCGAGGCGGGCGGCGCGATGACAACCTTGCAGGGCGATGGGCTGGTCTTCAACCGTCCGGAGGTCGCCCATCAGGTTCTGGTGGCGGCCGGCCATGACCGGCACTCGCGGCTGCTGCAGGTCTTCAAACAGGCCTGAAAGTCAACACGGTTGCGGCGAATTTCGTCGCTTGACGCAAGCGTGCATTTTAAGGATATGGACGATTGCGTTTCGCCGGGCGCTAGTGCTTCGCTTTTCGAAGACTAGGGGGATTCGTCCATGCCCGATCAGGCCTCACAGCAGCTGCTTCATCTCGTCTTCGGTGGTGAACTCACCGATCTGGACAGGGTAACGTTCAGGGATCTCGATAAGTTGGACATTGTCGGTATTTTTCCAAACTATGCATCGGCCTATGCGGCGTGGAAGGCCAGGTCGCAACAGACCGTCGACAACGCGCAGATGCGGTATTTCATCGTGCACATGCACCGTCTGCTCGATCCCGCGAGCGATCCGTCCTCCAGACACTGAATGATGCGACTTCGCGATCTGACTCGCACTGGCTGGTTCCAGCGCGCTGCGGGATTCACCGCGGCCGAGTTCCTGCGCCTGGTGTGGCTGACCAATCGCTTCAAGCTCGATCCGCCCGATCTTTACGAGCGCGCCGAGCCGGATATGCCGTTAATCGTCGCGTTCTGGCACGGCCAGCATTTCATGATGCCGTTCCTGCGCCGCAACTACCCGGCTGCGGTCCTGATCTCGCGCCATCGCGACGGCGAAATCAACGCAATCGCCGCCGAGCGGCTGCGCGTCGAAACCGTCCGTGGCTCGGGCTCGCACGGCAACGATTTCCATCGCAAGGGTGGCGTCGGCGCGTTCAAGAGCATGCTGCGCACGCTCGAGGACGGCACCAACGTGGCGCTCACGGCTGACGTACCGAAAGTGGCACGCAAGGCAGGCCTTGGAATCATCATGCTTGCGCGCGAATCCGGTCGGCCTATTCTGCCGGTGGCGATCGCGACAAGCCGGTTCAAGCGCATGGACAATTGGGACCGCTCCGTCATTCATCTTCCGTTCGGCCGTGGCGTGATCGCAAGCGGCGAGACGATCTGCGTGCCGAAGGACGCGAGTGAAGCGGACATGGAGCAGCTGCGGGCGCAGTTGCAGGAGCGGCTCAACGAAGTCAATCGGCGCGCGTATCGTCTCGTCGGCCATAACGAGGGCGTCTGCGATGATCAGTGACGTGCCGCTGCCGTTGCGGGCCTATCGCGCACTGTCGGGCGCTGTGACGCCGTTTGCGGGTACCATTGCGCGCCAGCGCCTGAAGCGCGGCAAGGAGGACGCCACCCGTCTCGACGAGCGGCGTGGCATTGCTCGCCTCGCCCGGCCACCCGGGCCGCTGGTGTGGCTGCACGGCGCGAGCGTCGGCGAGGTGCTGGCAAGCGCTGCGCTGGTCGAGCGGCTGCGCGAGATGAACGTCGCGATCCTCGTGACCTCGGGAACGGTGACGTCGGCGGAAATCATCGCTCAACGTTTCCCTGCGGACGTGATCCACCAGTTCGTGCCGTATGACTCACCGCGCTTTGTCACGCGCTTCCTCGATTACTGGCAGCCGAGCCTCGGCATCTTCATGGAGTCCGATCTCTGGCCGAACCTGATCATGTCGGCGTCGGACCGGCGCGTCCCGCTGATCGTTGCCAATGGACGGATGTCGCAACGCTCCTACAAGCGCTGGCGTGCCGCGCCCGCGACCATGGGCACGCTGATGAACCGCTTCGAGATGTGCCTCGCGCAGTCCAAGGGCGATGCTGAGCGTTTCACGACGCTCGGCAGTCCGCATGTTTTCATGACCGGCAATCTGAAGTTCGATGTGCCGGCGCCTCCGGCGGACGCCATCAAGCTCGGCCAGTTTCTTGCCGCCACCAAGGGCCGGCCGGTGGTCGTCGCCGCGTCGACGCATCCCGGCGAAGAGGAGATGGTGCTGGACGCGCACCACAGGCTCGCCGGCCATTTCCGCAATCTGTTGACCATCATTGTGCCGCGGCATCCGCAACGCGGTGAAGGCGTCGCCCATCTCGTCGCTGCCTCGGGTCTGCGTTCAACGCTGCGTTCCCGTGGCGCCATGCCGCAAGCCGATACCGACATCTATGTCGCCGATACCCTTGGCGAGATCGGGCTGTTCTATCGCGCGGCGCCGATCGTGTTCATGGGTGGCTCGTTTGCGACGATCGGCGGACACAATCCGATCGAGGCGATCAAGCTTGGCGCCGCTACCGTGCACGGCCCGCATGTCCATAACTGGGCCGAAATCTATTCGGCGCTGGATGACGCCGGCGGTGCGCGGCGCGCCGAAGACGGCGAAATGCTGGTCGCTTCGCTCGCGCACTGGCTGTCGCATCCGCAGGAGCGGCAGCTTGTAACAGGCCACGCGCACAAGGTGGTCGACGAGCTTGGCGGTGCGCTCGAGCGCACCATGGCGGCGCTTGCGCCGTACCTGCTGCAGCTGAGGCTCGAGATCGGGGCAATTCGTGCGTGAGCCCAGCTTCTGGTGGCGGCCTCACACGTGGCCGTCGCTGGTGCTGGCGCCGCTCGCATGGGTCTATGGCGCTATTGCCGCGTCTCGGTTGCGCCGGTACGGCGAAAACGTTGGCATCCCCGTCATCTGCGTCGGCAACTACACGCTGGGCGGTGCCGGCAAGACGCCGACGGCGATTGCGCTGGTCGAGCTGCTACGCGCCGATGGCATGCACCCGTTCGTGCTGAGCCGCGGTTATCGCGGGACGCTCCACGGGCCGGCGCTGGTCGATGGAGCGAAGCACACGGCCGCCGAGGTTGGCGACGAGCCGCTGCTGCTTGCCGCTCACGCGCCGGTCGTTGTTTCGGCCGATCGCGTTGCCGGCGCCAGGCTCGCGGCCGAGCGTGGCGCCAACGTCATTGTCATGGATGACGGCTTCCAGAATCCGTCGCTTGCAAAGCAGCTGTCGTTGGTCGTGATCGACGCCGTGCGCGGCATCGGCAATGGCGCGGTGTTCCCGGCGGGGCCGCTGCGCGCGCCGCTCACCGATCAGCTCGAGCGGACCGACGCATTGGTTGTCATCGGCGAGGGTTCGGCGGCGGATGGCATCGCCTCTGCGGTCACGAACCGCGGCGGGCTCGTGCTGCGCGCGAGCCTGGTTGCGGACACAGCTGATGTCGCGTTGCTAAGAGGCAAGCGCGTGCTGGCCTTCGCCGGTATCGGCGATCCCGAGAAACTCTTCGCCACGCTGAGCCATTGCGGCATCGAGGTTGCGGCGACGAGGCGCTTTGCCGATCACCATGCGTATCGAGAGGGCGAGTTGGTGACGCTGCGAGCGGAGGCGCTCCGCGACAGACTGACGCTCGTCACGACGGCCAAGGATTTGGTGCGCCTCGGCGCCGCGGGCAAAGGCATCAGCGCACTCGGGGTGGCATTGGTGTTCGAGGATCAGGCCGCGCTGCGGCGGCTTGTCGCGCGCGCTGTCGCTGCGCGGGTGGAAGCCTGAAGTCTTAGGGCGCGGGCGCCTGATGGAGTGCGTCGGGGAAATGCCGTTCGAGCACGGCTTCCGGAGTTGAGTAGGCCTCCTGGCGGTCGACGCTCCAGTATTTCAGCTCTTCGAGTGGGATTCGCACGCCCGAGACGGCGCACCGGACATAGGCGCCGGGCGAGATCACGCGGAAATCGCCGTCGAGATATTGCACCTTGGCTTCACCGTCGCCGGCGGAACTGAACCTGTTCAGCACGTTGATCTCCATTCCGCTCGGTGCCGGCCGAGCGCTGACCCTTCGCGGGCGACCATCATATATATGAACGCTGCCGGCAATGGCAGTGCATTGTGGTGCAATCGCGATTTCTTAATGATCGGAAAGGTGAAGCCGCACTCATTCGTGATAAATTGCGCGGGCCCCGTGTGCTAACCAACGCCCGGCAGGTCGTCGATGCGAACACTCACGCTGCTCTGTTCCGCCATCCTGATATTGGCCGCCGAGGCATCGCAGGCGGCGCCTGAGCGGATTGATCTGCCGGCGGACGAGGGCACGATCCACGCCTATCTCTTCAAGCCGGCCGAGGGTGGGCCATTTCCGACCGTCATCGCCGCGCACGGCTGCAGCGGGCTGTCCGGACGCTCCGGCCCGGTCCAGATGCGCTACCAGAAGTGGGCCGAACTGCTCAACAAGGCTGGCTTTGCCGTGCTGTTCCCTGACAGCTACGGCTCGCGCAATCTCGGCCCGCAGTGCCGGGTCCGCGAACGGTCGGTCCATGCTTCGCGCGAGCGGGTCGCCGACATCACCGCGGCGCGGCGCTGGCTTGGCGAACAGCCCTGGGTCAAGCGGGATCGCATCTCGCTGCTGGGCTGGTCGAATGGCGGCAATGGGCTGTTGTGGGCGGTGCGTCCGCAGATGGCGATCCGTGACGGCGGGCCAGATTTTCACACCGCGGTTGCGCTCTATCCGGACTGCCGGCGCAATTCACGGCTCGCCTGGAGCACGCGGGTGCCGACGCTGGTCCTGATCGGCTCCGCTGACGACTGGTCGTCGGCCAGGGAATGCCAGCAGATGATCGAGGTGGCCAAGGGGCGCAGCGCGCTCGCCCGCGTCATCGTCTATCCCGGCGCCTACCAGGACTTCGATCGCGACAATCTCGCGGTCGAGGAGCGCACCGGCATGGCGATCTCGAAGGACGGCTCGGGCCGCGTTCACGTCGGCACCAACGAGGCCGCCCGCCAGGATGCGCTGAAGCGCGTGCCCGAGTGGTTTGGGCAGTAGAGCCCTCCACGCAACGATGTCACTTCGCCATGCGCTGGCTAGCTTGGCTCGGCGCGTTTTCCTCACCCGTGCGGGAGCAAGACAATGAAAATCGTCGATATCACCGTGACGCTGTTTGCATGGGACGACATCCCGCCGACGCAATACGGCCGGCAAACCGGAAAATTCTCCGGTCGCAGCGATCTCGGCCTCGTCACGATCAAGACCGATCAGGGGCTGGAGGGCCACGCGTTTCTTGGCGGCTCGAACCGGGCGGCGAGCGTTGACGCCGAGATCATCATCAAGGTGTTCAAGCCGATGCTGCTCGGTGAAGAACCGCTTGATCGCGAATTGCATTTCCAGCGCATGTGGCAGCGCGGCCGGCTGTTTGCGATCCGCTGCATCGGCGCCATCGATGTCGCGCTGTGGGACCTCGCCGGCAAGGCCGCAAATATGCCGCTGCATCAGCTGATGGGGAGCTACCGCAAGAGCCTGCCGGCCTATGCCTCATCGGCCGTGCTGCCTTCGCGCGAAGCTTATGCGGAGGAAGCGGCGTCGTTTCGCGAGCGCGGCTGGACCGCCTACAAGGTGCACCCGCCGACCCAGTGGGAAGAAGACATCAGGATTTGCGAGGCCGTGCGCAAGGCGGTCGGCGACGGCTATCGGCTGATGCTGGATTTCGACCTGGGCGTATCAATATCCGGAGGCGCTGCGTGTCGGTCAGGCAATCGAAGCGCTCGATTATTACTGGTACGAGGATCCGCTGTTCGAGGATGACCTGACCAACTACCTCAAGCTCAAGTCGAAGCTGTCGATCCCGATCATGGCGACGGAGTACTCGCCGGGTGGCTATACCGCGTTTGCGCCGTGGGTACAGGCGCAGGCAACTGACTTTCTGCGCGGCGATGTCGCCGTGAAGGGCGGGTTGACCGGCTGCCTCAAGGCGGCGCATCTCGCCGAGACCTTTCATCTGAACTTCGAGATTTATCACGGTGGCAATTCGCTGAACAATGTCGCGAACCTGCATCTCGTGATGGCGATCCGCAACTGCGAGTATTTTGAGGTCCTGCTGCCGGACGGCGCGCAGAAATACGGGCTGATCGAGGACATCGCGGTCGACCGCAACGGTCTTGTTCACGCCCCGATGGGTGCGGGTCTCGGCGCCAAAATCGATTTTGAGCTGATTGCCAGGAAGAAGATTGCGGTTCTGCAATAAGGCTAATTAAAACAGATTGCCCTGATCCGGCGATATTTTCGGCCGGCGCGACACGCTTCGCAGCCGCGGCCGTGATGTCGGCGTGCCCTGCGCGGTCGCGCCGACCGTGCCGTCGGCAAACTCGATGGTCAGCGCCGAGCCGGCCTTGACGTCGGACGCCGAGTGCAGGGGGTGGCCGCCGTCGCCACGCACCAGCGTGAAGCCGCGTTCCAGTACGGCGCGGTAGGACAGTGCGTCGAGCAGCTGTCCAAGCCGCTCGACATCGACGGCGCGCGCCAGCGTGATAACACGCACGGCGCGGGTGGCGCGATCGGTCAAGCGCTGTACCCGTTCGCGGGCGCTGGCGATGCGGTCGCGCTGCGCCGAGGCGTTGGCGCGCATCGACGCCGCAAGGCGGGTCTGCAACGCAGAGAACCGGTCACGGCGGTGCTGCATTTGCACCGATGTCGAGCGTGATGCGCGATTGCCGAGATGCTCGACGCGCTCCTTGGCGCGGTCGATTTGTGCGGTGAGCGTGCGCAGGGTCAGCCCGGCGCTGGCATTGGCAAAGCGCCGGTGATGCGCGTCCGCATTGGTCTTCAGCGCGCGCGGCAGCGCGCTGCCGGTGTAATCGAGGCGCTGGCGCGCGATCGCAAGCAGGTCGGTTGCATTCGGCAATGCTCGCACCGCTGCGCGCAGTTCATTGCGCCGGGCCTCCTGCGCCCGCTGCCAGCAGGTGACGACGCGGCTGCCGAGGCTCGCAACTTCGCTGATGAGTTCGGCGCGCACAGGAACTGCCATCTCCGCCGCCGCCGTCGGCGTCGGTGCTCGGCGGTCGGAGGCAAAATCGATCAGCGTGATGTCGGTCTCGTGGCCGACCGCCGAGATCAGCGGGATCGCGCTTGCCGCGGCCGCGCGCACCACGATCTCCTCGTTGAACGACCACAGGTCTTCCAGCGAGCCGCCACCGCGCGCGACGATCAGCAGATCCGGCCGCCGCATCGCGCCCTCCTCGGGCAGCGCATTGAAGCCGTTGATCGCAGCCGCAACCTGGTCCGCCGAGCCTTCGCCCTGCACCTTGACCGGCCATACCAGCACACGGCGCGGAAAACGGTCGGCGAGCCGATGCAGGATGTCGCGGATCACAGCGCCGGTCGGCGAGGTGACGACGCCGATTACTTCCGGCAGCCACGGCAGCGGCTTTTTGCGCGCTTCGTCGAACAAACCTTCGGCGGCGAGCTTCTTCTTGCGCTCTTCCATCAGCGCCATCAGCGCGCCGACGCCGGCCGGCTCCAGCGTCTCGATGACGATCTGGTATTTCGACGAGCCGGGAAACGTCGTCAGTTTGCCGGTGGCGATGACCTCGAGGCCTTCCTGCGGCTTGAAGCGCATGCGCGCGAACGTCGTGCGCCAGATCACCGCTTCGATCTTCGCCGACTGGTCCTTCAGCGCGAAGTAGCAGTGGCCCGAGGAGTGCGGCCCGCGGAACCCGGAAATTTCGCCACGCACCCGCACATGGCCGAAATTCTCTTCGACCGTGCGTTTCAGCGCGGCCGACAGCTCGGAGACGGTGAACTCCGGTGCGTTGGGTGACCACCGGTGCGGGCTAACTTGCGGATCGGTCATTCGAATCGGCGATTTTCGTGTGAGTTTTTAACCTAGGCCTTCGCCGGCCAAAGCGCGAATCCTGTCGCTTGACGTTCAGATTACTCTGGCATACAGAGTTTATATACTCTGTATTGCAGAGTTCTCTAGGAGTAGGTAAAAGGAGGGTTTTGCCATGACCACACTTGCCTTAACCACGCCGAACCGGAACTCACTCGCCACGCTGTGGCGATGGATCGGCATCACCGCCGTCACCGCCCTGGCGCTGGTTGGCCTGATCACGCTGGCGCTTGCCGCGATGATCGCCGCCCCGCTGACGCCGCCGGCGCCGCTCGAATTGATCTCGGCGACCGCGCGCGCCGTCGACCGTTCCGACATGCCGCAGCTCAAGCGCTTCTCAGCGCGCGACGGCACCGTATTGGCCTATCGCGAATATCCGGCGACGAGTTTGACGACCGACCGCATCGCGATCCTGATCCATGGCTCGAGCGGTTCGAGCTCGTCGGTGCATGCGCTCGCCAAGGCGCTCGCGGCGCACGGGGTCACGACCTATGCGCCCGATATCCGCGGCCACGGCGCCTCGGGCAGTCGCGGCGACATCGGCTACATCGGTCAGCTCGAGGACGACCTCGAGGACCTCGCCGCCGAAATCCACAAAGCGCATCCGAACGCGCCGCTGGTGCTGATCGGCCACTCCTCGGGCGGCGGCTTCGCGCTGCGCGTTGCGGCCTCGCCAATCCAGTCGCTGTTCACGCGCACCGTGCTGCTCGCGCCCTATCTCGGCTATGACGCGACCACCAACCGGCCGAACTCCGGCGGCTGGGCCAATGCCGACATCCCGCGCATCGTTGCCCTGCACATGCTGCGCAAAGTCGGCGTGCGCTGCTGCGAAGGACTGCCCGCGGTTGCCCTTGCGGTGCCGCCGCACTCAGAAAAAATCCAGACTGCGGTCTACTCCGTATCGGCTGATCAGCAATTTCGGCGTCAAGGGCAACTATCGCGACGATCTCGCCGCGGCCAAGGCACCGATCACCATCATCTCCGGCGCCGCCGACGAATTGATGGTCGCGTCGAACTATCGCGCCGCGGTTGCCGACTTTCCCTCTGTCGACGTCAAGCTGCTCGACGGCGTCAATCACATGGGCGTCGTGAGCGATGCCGCGGCTTCCGCCGCAATCGCCGACGACGTCGCGACGCAGGGAGGCAAGTGATGAACCATTTGAGCACGATGGGCTGGTTTCACCTGGCCTTTGCTGCCTTCGGTCTTGTCGCAGGAGCGGCGCAATTCACGCGCCGCAAGGGTGATCGCGTCCACCGCGCGTTCGGTTATGCCTATGTCTACGGCATGATCATCAGCAACGCGACCGCGCTGATGATGTATCGCCTCACCGGCACCTTCAACGTCTTCCACGCCGGCGCGATCGCAAACTTCGTCTGTATCATCGCCGCGATGATTCCCGTGCTGCGCTCGCCGCGCGCGTCCGACTGGATGGTGAAACACTATCGCTGGATGTCCGGTTCCTATATCGGGCTTGCAGCGGCGGCCGCGACCGAGTTTTCCGTGCGCGTGCTGCCGCTCGGCAGCCGGGGTGCGGTCTGGCTCGTGGCGGGCGTTGCAACGCTCGTTGTCAGCGTGGTTGGCTCGATCCTCATCCGGCACAACCGCCCGACCGATTCGCCGACGGACTGAGCCGGCGACCACCACATGAGGGCGACCACATGATCGATCGCAGCGAAGCCGCCGCGGCGCTCAGCGACATCGAAGACATCGCGCAGCGCGTCCGCCAGTCGCGAATCTATCAGGTGTCGAGCCTGATCATGATGCTGTGGGGCGTGCTGACGTTCGGCGGCTACCTCGTGCAGTACCGCTGGCCGCACTACGCCAACATCACCTGGATCGGGATCGACGTCGTCGGCTTCGCCGGCTCGTTCGCGATCGGCGTGGTGCAAAAGGCGCGGGCCTGGCGCGTCGGTGTCGCCTTCCTGGTCGCGGTGGCGTTCGGTCTGCTCTGGGTGGTCGGCATCGCCCACTTCACGCCGCGGCAGATGAGCGCGTTCTGGCCGACCTACTACATGATGGGCTATGCGATCGCTGGGCTCTGGCTCGGTCCGGCGTTCCTGATGATCGGCCTTTCGATCACCGCGCTGACGCTGATCGGCTTTTTCTATTCCGGCCCGTGGTTCGACCTCTGGATGGCGTTCGTCAATGGCGGCGGGCTGTTTCTTGCCGGCGCCTGGATGCGGCGGGAGTGATCATGCCGCAATTCGACGAGATCATTCACCAACCGCTGCGGCTCCGCATCATGTCGGCGCTGAATGCACTTCCCGCCAAGCAGGGCATGGAATTTTCGCGGCTAAAGAAGCTGACCGGCGCCACCGACGGCAATCTCGGCGCCCACATCGAGACGCTGGCGAAGGCCGGCTATGTCACCGTCGACAAGGCGTTCGTGGCGAAGCGGCCGCAGACGACGGTGACGGCGACACCGGCGGGACGCGCGGCGTTCGCCGAGCATGTGCTGTCGTTGCAGCAGATCATCGACACGCCGCCGCAAGGACAGTGAGCCATGAAAGCGTCAAACAGGCTGATTGCATCGATCCTTATGCTTACGACGCTTGTCGTCGGCAGCGCCGCGAGTGCCGGCGAATGGAATGTCGGGCTGAAACGCCTGACGTTGCGCGACCCGGTCGGTGGCGGCGCGATGACCGGTTTTGTGACGTACCCGACAGCTGCCGCACCCAAGTCGCTGACCATCGGCCGTTCCAATACGATGGCCGCAGAAGACGCCGCGCCGGCGCCGGGCCGTCTTCCGCTTCTGATTTTCTCGCATGGCATGGGCAGCCTGCCTGAACTGTATCTCTGGCTGTTCGAGGGCCTGAGTACGCGAGGTTTCGTCGTCGCCGGCGTGGCGCACCCCAAAGACAACTACAACGACAAGTCGGGAAGCTTTGGCGATGCGGAACTGGTCGAGCGCACACGGCATGTCACAGCCTTGATCGATGGCGTCGCGAGCGATGGGTTGCTGGCGTCGAGCATCGACCCGGAAAAGATTGGCATCGTCGGGCATTCCGCGGGGGGCTACACGGCGCTGCTTGTGGCGGGTGGTCGTCCGGATTTCGCGCAATTCACGAGCGGTCGATGCCGCCGGAATCCGACAACGCCTCCCGACTGGCCGCGTTTCGTGCATGATCCGGCCGCCTTGCCGGTGCCCGATCGCCGCATTCGCGCCGCGGCGGCGATGGCGCCCGGGTTCGGTTGCCTGTTCGACAAGGACAGCATCAGCGCGATCCATGTCCCGGTCCGCTTCTACCAGGCCGACGACGACGACGTTCTGCAGCAGGGTTTCAACGCCGCATCGTTCGCCGCGCTGTTCACGCCGCCGGCCGAAGTGGTTCGCTTCGCAAATGCCGGACACTTCGTCTTCATCGACACCTGTTCGTTCATCATGAGCCTTTTCGCGCGCGACGTCTGTCGTGATCCGTCCGGCACGAACCGCGACGCCGTGCATCAACGCCTGGTCGACGATATCGCGCGGTTCTTCGCCCAGACTCTGAATGGCGATGGGCACTGACAAAGGCGACTGAGGAAATCGAATGAGACGGCGTCAGTTCATGTCCCTTCTCGGTAGAGCTGCGTTGGCACCTCTCATCGTGTCGCGTGGGCACGCTGATCCGCGGGACGGCTGTGGTCTTCCAGTTGCGCAAGACGACGGCTGGCCCGTCGCCTCGGTCAACGACGATAGCCACATCGAGCGCGACGCGTTGTGCCGGATGGCTGACCAACTCGCAGCCAATAGCAGCGTGCATGCCGTTGTGGTCGCGCGCCGCGGCAAGCTGATGTTCGAACGGTACTTCAGGGGTGACGAGCAGATTCCCGGTCGTCTTTACGGCCACCGGATCGAAAACGTCACCTTTGATGCCGATACACTGCACAACATGAAGTCGGCTTCAAAGAGCGTTATGTCACTCGCAGTCGGGATCGCGATCGATCAAGGGTTGATACGCAGCGTCAACGAACCGATCTTCAGTTTCTTCCCCGAGTTGTCAGACTTACGTTCCCCCGAAAAGGACCGGATCCAGCTGGTGCACGCGCTCACCATGTCGATGGGTCTGAGGTGGGTAGAGGCGACACCAGCTACCGGAGACTACAACAACGACGAGGCGCGCATGCATATGGCGTCGGATCAGTGTCGCTATGTCCTCGGTCTTCCGGTGACCGCGCCGGCCGGACAGGAGTTCTTCTACAACACCGGCGCGCTCGCGCTGGTATCGGCCGTCCTGCGCAAGGCGACCGGACGCCCCTTCGACGAATTTGTACGCGTGAACTTGTTCGACCCCCTGGGCATCACTCGCATGGCGTGGGAGCAGTACCGGGGGGAGCCTGATGCCGGCGGGGGATTGCACCTGCGACCGCGCGATATGGCAAAAATCGGCCAGCTGGTCCTTGCCGGCGGGCGTTGGAACGATCGTCAGATCGTCTCCAAAGATTGGATCGAAGCCTCGACGACATGGAAGCTCAAGGCCACAGACGATCAATCATATGGCTATCTCTGGTGGCTCGGTCGCATCCGGCTCAATGGGCGCGACGTTAGCTGGGTTGGCGCGCTTGGTCGCGGCGGGCAGTCGATCCGCATCGTGCCGGAGCTCGATCTCGTTGTCGCGGTGACAGCGGGATACTACGAGGATTACAGCCCGCAAGCGTTTCAATTGCAGTTCGGCGTTTTCAGGGACGTGTTGCGGGCGATTCCGACATCGGGCTGAAGCTGGAAGCGCCCCTGCGCTGCGTTGGTTGGACGGTTGCCACGTGAAAGCGGAATTGGTCTCGAATCTCGATATATCTCATTTGTATATGGCGATTGGAATCCTGGCAGGACGAAGAGGCCCTCCCGGTTCGGCACGCCATCGGCAAGCCGCTGTCCGAATACCTGCAGGAGAAGATTTGGCAACCGATCGGCGCGGAAGCCGACGCCAGCTGGTTCCTCGATGCCGATGGCTTCGAGCTGCCGCACTTTGGCTTCAACGCGACCTTGCGCGACTACGCCCGGCTCGCGCGTCTGCTCGCGCATGGCGGCGCGTGGGAGGGCAGGCAGATCATTCCCGCGCAATGGATGATCGACGCGACAACGGTGGCACCGTCAGATGCGTACCTTGCGCCGGGCAAAGCCATGGCGGAGTTCGGCTACGGCTATCTGTTCTATCTCTTGCCCGGCGGCCGGCGTCAGTTCGCGATGTCTGGTTCCAACGGACAGCGTATCTGTATCGACCCGGGCTCGAAGCTCGTCATGGTTCACACTGGGCTCGACCAGACGACCGAGGTTTGGCGCCTGTGGGCGGCGCTAACAGCGCAATTTGGCTAATGCGCGTAAGGGTGTACCACTATCGGGCATGCTCCCGCCGACCTTCGGTAAATCGCCCGATTTTCAACTTCTGCCTTTCGCGATGTGGTAAGCGTTCGCCGCCCTGATTTGCAGTCAGCAACCCAAGACCTGAGCGCGGTCGAATTCAACGGAATCCTCTACTATGAACAGTACGGCCGAACCTGGCATCGTCACGCCTCAGATCTGGACACAGATTCTCGCGCGTTACCGCGAGCCAAATCCTGTACGCAGTTTCATCGAAATTGCCGTGACGCTGCTTCCGCTCGCCGGGCTGTGGGCCTTGTCGTCGACGGCAATCCATTTTGGATACTGGGAACTCTCGCTGGTGCTGGCGCTTCCTGCCGCCGGATTTCTGGTGCGGCTGTTCATGATTTCAGCATGACTGCGGGCACGGCGCTTTTTTTCGCAACCGTCAAACCAATGACTGGGTTGGTCGCGCGCTTGGGGTGTTGACCCTGACGCCCTATGACTTCTGGCGGCGCACGCACTCTGCTCATCATGCGAGCTCGGGCAATCTGGATCGCCGCGGACTGGGTGACATCGATACGCTGACCGTCGCCGAATACAGGAGCAAGCCGTTCCTTGGCCGGTTGAGGTACCGGCTCTACCGGCATCCGGTCGTGATGTTCGGGCTCGGTCCGGCGTACCTGTTCCTGCTGCAACATCGCTGGCCGAGGGGCTTGATGCGTGCTGGAATTGGTCCCTGGCTCAGCACGATGGGCACCAATTTCGCAATCGCTGGTATTGTCGCGATCCTGATCTGGTTTGTCGGGGTCGGTTCATTTCTGCTGGTGCATCTGCCGATCTCGCTGCTTGCTGCAACGTTCGGGGTCTGGCTGTTCTATGTGCAGCATCAGTTCACCGAGACGTCATGGGACCGCGCGGCCGACTGGAATCTGCACGAGGCAGCGCTTCACGGCAGCTCGTACTACGATCTGCCCCTCATCCTGCGCTGGTTCACCGCCAACATCGGGGTCCATCACGTTCATCACCTGTCGAGCCGGATACCGTATTATCGCCTGAGGCGGGTGCTGCAGGAAAATCCCGTGCTCAAGGACGTCAACCGCATGTCGCTGGTGCAAAGCTTCGGCTGTGTGCGGCTGGTGCTGTGGGACGAGGAGCGTCGGCGGCTGGTGACGTTCCGCGAGGCGGAGAGAAGTCGACTCTCTCCGATAGCTCGGACAATCGATCAAGCCTTCCGGTCGAACGGTCATTCATCCGCTCGCCAATGCGCTCTATCCGGTACCACACCGCGCCACTAAAGGTGCAAAAGCCCGCAAGGCGTCATGCAAGGCGTCATGATGGACTCGAGCTCGTGGATGGCGACCGCGCGAAATCGCTAAAGCCACTTTCAGGCGCGGTTGCCGCCGCTAGCCATCGGTCCCATGGATCTCGCCGACAGCCCACACGTAGCCGTCGGGGTCACGAACCATCACCTCGCGCCAGCCATGGCCACGGACGGATATATCCTTGAAGAGGGCGTTCATCCCGCGGGCTCGCTCGGCAACTCCCTCGGGGTTCATACCAAGCAGCCGCAGTTCAGCGCCAAGCCCGCGAGGCTGGCCGCCCTGCAGACCGGCCGACCATGGATTGTGTTCGTAAGTGTGGTCAGCATGGAGCATTATCTCGATGCCCAGAACGCGCAGTGCCGCAAAATCCGGATCGGAATAGTGAACCTGTGCGCGGAGTACCTTCCTGTAGAATTCCAGCGCCGTGTCGATGTTCCGAACAATCAGATTTACGGTGAATTGCGGCATCAGCGCCCCGTAGTCTGAAGCAGAAATCCACGGGTCCCCGGTTCTCTTCTTCACGTCTCGCTCTCCAGCGCTTGTCAGGATAATTGCCCGACAATCTTATCGCGCAACCGATTGTTTCCGGTAGAGGCACCCTCAACGCTAATCACCGCCCCCGACATCAGCTCGTGCGGCAAAGCCGCATCACCGCTGCAGGATCGCCAGCGCCTGGCGCGACAACTCGGCCGCGTTGTTCTCGGCCTTGCGATCGCTTGCGGCGATGCCGGCGAGGATGCGGCGGTAGACGCCTTGCCCGATCGCCGCGAGACGGAAGATCGCGAACGCCAGGTAGAAATTCCAGTGCTCGACGCCTGAGCGCCCGGTGCGGCGGCAATAGGCTTCAAGATAGGCTTGTTCGGTCGGAATGCCGCTGGTCGCAAAATCGACGCCCTGCAGCGTGCCCCAACTCGATCGCCTGGAGTGCCACAGGAAGCAGTTGTAGGCGATGTCGGCGAGCGGATGACCGATCGTCGACAGCTCCCAGTCGAGCACCGCGATCAGCCGCGGCGAAGCGCGGTCGAACATCGTGTTCTCGAGGCGGTAGTCGCCGTGCGCGATGGAAATGGACTCATCAGCCGGAATGAGCTTCGGCAACGTCGCGATCAGCGTCTCCATCTCGGGGATGACTTCGGTCTCGGCGTCGCGGTATTGCTTGGTCCAGCGCTTGACCTGGCGCTCGAAATAATTTCCTGGCCGGCCATAGTCTGAGAGGCCGAGGGCGTTGAAGTCGACCTGGTGCAGTTTCGCCAGCGTCAGGTTGAGCTGGTCGTAGATCTCGGCCTGCTCGGCGCGCGGCAGGCCGGGAAGGCCGGCGTCGCGGAAGATGCGGCCGTCAAGAAAGTCCATCACATAGAACGCGGCGCCGATCACCTCCGGATCTTCGCAGAGGTGCTGCATATGCGGCACCGGGACCTTACCTTCGAGCGCCTTCATGATACGGTGCTCGCGGTCGACCTGGTGCGCGCTCGCAAGCAGTGTGCCCGGCGGCTTCTTGCGCAGTACGTAGCGCCTCGGTCCCTGCGCGCCGTCGGTCGAGAGCAGGAACGTCGGGTTCGATGTGCCGCCCTGGAACTGGCGCACCTCGAGCCGGCTGCCGACGTCAGCGATGCGGCCTTTGAGATAAGAGTACAGGCGTTGCTCGTCGAAGCGGTGGGCGGGCGCAACTTCGGTGGTCGCGGTCTCGGGGTTTTGATCGGTCATTCCAGCAAGGCTCGGCCAGCACTGCGCTTTAGTCAAGCAATGGCTGACCTTGCCAAGACAACCGATCCGAAGTTTCATCGTGTTTCGATATGCTCTCCGGCTTCGGCGTCGAGCGCGGCCGCAGCAAAGGTGACCGAAACCATGACCGAGACCAGCCGATTGCCCGACGCGATCAGCATCATCGTCCCGACCGGGATGCTGGGCGGCGGCGTCAGCCGCAAGCAGGTCCAGTACGGCATCGCCTGCGGCGCCAGTGCCATTGCGGTGGATTCCGGATCGACCGAACTCAGGGCCGGCCTATCTGGCGCGCGGCGTCTCGAAGATGAATCGCGAGTTCGATCAAGCGCGACCTGAAGATTCTGATGGCGGAAGCGCACGGAGCGAAGATTCCGTTGCTGGTGGGGACCTGCGGCACCAGTGGTGCCGACTCTGGTGTCGACTGGACGCGCGACATCGCGCTCGAAGTCGCAAGCGAACTTGGCATCGCGCCGAAAATCGTGTGCCTCTACAGCGAACAGAAGGCCGACGATCTGATCCGGAAAAATCGCGAAGGCAAGATCATGCCGCTGCCTCCGCTCGGCCCGATCAGCGACGCCGATCTGAAATCCTGCGAGCACATCGTTGCCTTGATGGGGCCGGAGCCGTACATCGCAGCGCTCGAGGCTGGAGCGGATATCGTGCTTGGCGGGCGCACGACCGACACCGCGGTGCTCGCCGCAGTGCCGCTGATGCGTGGCGCCGGCATCGCGCAAGCCTGGCACGCGGCCAAGATCGCCGAGTGCGGCGGTCTTTGTACGGTGAACCCGAGCCTTGGCGGCGTCCTGATGCGGATCGGCCGCGATGCGTTCGACATCGAGCCGCTCGACTTCGACAACCAGTGCTCGCCGGAAACCGTGTCGGCGCATCTTCTGTACGAGAACAGTGATCCGTTCATGCTCACCGAGCCGGGCGGCGTGCTTGATGCGTCGGGCGCGGACTATCGCTGGGTCGACAATCGTATCACCCGGGTCACCGGTTCGCGCTGGACGCCAAAACCCTACACCATGAAGCTGGAGGGAGCGCGCGGCGGCGATTTCCAGACCATCATGTTCATCGGCATCGAGGATCCCGAGGTGCTCGCCAACCTCGATGAATTCCACGACCTCATGCAGAAGACGCTGACCCGCAGGATCGAAAAAACGTTCGGCAATGAAGCCCCGCGCTTCGACGTGTCGCTGCGCATCTACGGCTGGAACGGCACCTCGGGCCGGCCGGTGCCTGCTGGCGCCGCGCCGCCGCGTGATGTCGGGGTGATGTTCGTGGTGACGGCACCGACGCAGGACCTCGCCAACCGGATGGCCAAGGCGTGCAATCCTTACTTCTTCCATACGCCGTTGCGTCCCGGCATCGAGATGCCGAGTTACGCGTTCCCGTTCACGCCGGCAGAAATCCCGCGCGGCCAGGTCTACGAGTTCGTCCTCAACCACGTCGTCCACACCCGCGACGGCCTTGAGCTGGTGCGCACGTGAGGTGATCGAACTTGACCGTTAGGGCACGAGGAACTGTCGATGCCTAAGCTCGGCGAGGTCTGCCGTCATGTCCGCTCGAAGAATGCCGGACCGTTCTGGGTCACGGTCGACCTGTTCTTCGATGGTGAGGAAAAATTCCGACTATACCGCGATACGCCTGCGCTTGGACCGGAGGTATTCGCGCGACTGTTCGGCACCGATGCCGCGATGGTCAAACGCATCCCGGTCGACAATCTGCACGTCATCAAGATTTCCTACCCGCGTCCGCACCCGCAAGGCTGGATGCGCGAGCGCGACATGCATGCCGGCCAGCAGTTTGCACGGTTGCTGGATCTCGAGGTCGAGTGAGCGTCAGTTCGCCGCCTTCGCCCGCGCCTTGTAAAGTTCGAGAATCAGGCCCCAGCCGCCGTCCATCGATCTGCCGCTGCGCCGCTGCCTTCTCGCCGAAGCGTTCGAGCTGGCGGTGTTCGAACTCGATTTTCGTCTGCGCGGGGCCGAGCGTCACGAAGCGAACCTCGATCTCGGTCGAGAATTCGTCGTCGTATTTCCAGTCCGAGGCGATCTGCCACAGCAGCACGAGTCTGCTCGGCGGTTCCCACACCTGGACATGGCCCCACAGGCAGATCGTGCCGTCGGTCGCGCGCTCGAACCAGCGGCCGCCGGCGCGCGGCTCGATCACCGCGGTCTCGGCGGCCTTCGCGCCGATATGGTGCGTGGCGAGCGGCCACCACGCGCCGTGCTCCTCGGTGAAGACGCGGAACGCGCGCTCGGGCGTCGCGTCGACGACAAAACTCTTGCGGATCGGTTCGACCATCACTGATGCTCCAGCGCTATTGATGCGGTTTCTCGATGCGGCTTTTGAGATTGCCGAGCGCCTTCTGCCAGAGCTGGTCGAGGTAGTCGCGGACCTCGGCGACGCGGTCGGGCTCGATGCGATAGAGGTTGCGGGTGCCGACCGAGTCATGGGCGATCAGGCCGGCTTCGCTCAGAACCTTGAGATGCTGTGACACCGCCGGCCGGGTCACCGGCAGCCGTTCGGCGATGTCGCCGACCGAGCGCGGGCCTTCGGCGAGGATTTCGATGATCGCGCGTCGCACCGGATCGGAGAACGCGGCTGATGCGGTCGGAAGCGGCTTTGTCGGGTTGGCGGCGCGCCATGTTTTTCAACTCGACTGGATCGACTTGCGCAGGTTCGCGCTCAGGATCGGGTAGACGTCGTAGGAAAAGCCCTGGCCGGATTTCACGGTGGGATCGTTGTCGGTGATCGTGCGCGCTGCGCCTCGTCGGCGCATTCGAGCACGCCGAGCCCCCACGCGCCTTTGGGATCGCCAACCGGTCCAAACAGCACAGCGATGCCCTTTTCCTGCTCGGCCTTGAGATAGGCGGCGTGCTGGCCCATCAGCGCGCGCTCGGCGTCGCTCATGGTTTTCGCGAAATCGGGACGTGGCGGATTTAAGCGGCAGAAGAAGAAGGGCATGGAGTTGGATCCTTGACTGCAGCGAGTCGGTTCAATCCTCCGTCATGCCCTCGGCCGGGCATCCACGAGCGACACGGCAAGCTGCGCGTGGATGGTCGGGACAAGCCCTGCCATGACGAGAAAGTCGAGAAGTGCGAGCGACAATCACTTCGGATTGTGCAGGCCGATATTATTACCCTCGGTGTCCATGAACATGCCGATGTAGCCGGCTTCGTCCGACAGAAACATCTTTTTCAGCGTTACCTTGCCGCCGGCCTTCTCGACCCTGGACAGCACGCTATCGAGATCCTTGCCGCCGTCGAGATAGATGGTCGGCCCACTCGTCCCCGGCTTGTAGTTCGCGCCTTCGGCCAGCGCGCCGCAATTGTGCCGGTCCTCGGCCGGGAACATCGCGTATTTGGTCGGACCGATCGCCATATCGTGGAAGTCGACGCCGAGAATCGATCCATAGAACTTCTTGGCGCGGCCGATATCGGTGGCGGGGATCTCGATCCAGTTGACGAGGTGCTGCATGGGTTTTCTCCGTGGGACGCAACGGTTTCTCTCAACATTTCCAACGGTAAGTCAATGATAACCGTAAGTCAAGACTTACCAATGGAATTTGTGTTGTGCGGAGTGAGCGAGCGCTTGAGCGCCGTTCTGGCTGTCTCTACAGAGGGCGCATGGTGAGGATGGCGACGTGAAAATTCTGGTTCTCGGATCCGGCGGGCGCGAACACGCGTTGTGCTGGAAGATCGCAGCGTCGCCGCTGGTGACGAAGCTGTGGTGCGCACCGGGCAATGGCGGCATCGCCGATGACGCCGAATGCGTCGCGATCGACATTGCCGATCATCCTGCCGTCATCGCGTTCTGCAAGGCGAACGCGGTCGATTTCGTCGTGGTCGGTCCGGATGCGGCGGTCGCCGCCGGCGTGGTCGACGATCTCAACGCGGCTGGCTTCAAGGCGTTCGGCCCGACCAGGGCCGCGGCGCGGCTTGGAAAGCTCGAAGACGTTCACCAAGGAACTCTGCCGCAAACACAACATTCCGACTGCGGCGTACGAACATTTCACCGACGCCGAGAAGGCGAAGGCCTACATTCGCGCGCAAGGCGCGCCGATCGTGGTGAAGGCCGACGGACTTGCCGCCGGCAAGGGCGTGGTCGTCGCGCAGACGGTCGATGAAGCGCTTGGCGCGGTCGACATGATGTTCGGCGGCGCATTTGGTGCGTCCGGCGCGGAAGTTGTGATCGAAGAATTCATGCAAGGCGAGGAAGCCTCGTTCTTCGTCCTGTGCGACGGCGAGCACGCGTTGCCGCTCGCGACGGCGCAGGACCACAAGGCCGCCTATGACGGCGACACCGGTCCGAACACCGGCGGCATGGGCGCCTATTCGCCGGCGCCGGTCATGACCGACTCGCTATGCAAGCGCGTGATGGACGAGATGATCACTCCGACGCTGCGCGCACTGAAAGCGATGGGGACGCCGTACCAGGGGGTGCTCTTCGCCGGCATCATGGTGACGAACGATGGGCCGAAGCTCGTCGAATACAACGCACGCTTCGGCGATCCGGAATGCCAGGTGCTGATGATGCGGATGAAATCCGACGTGCTGCCGGCGCTGATCGCCTGCGCTGACGGGCAGCTCAAGCATTTTGACTTGCGCTGGTATGACGACGTTGCGATCACCGTGATCATGGCAACCAAGGGCTATCCCGGCGACTACGGCAGGGGTTCTGTCATCAAAGGGCTCGACAAGGCGAAGGCGGTCGAGGGCGTTGAAATCTTTCATGCGGGCACGAAGCGCAGCGGCGGCGACATCCTCGCCAATGGCGGCCGCGTGCTCAACGTCTGCGCCATGGGCAAGACGGTCGTCGCGGCGCGCGAGCGCGCCTATCGTGCGGTCGACCTGATCGACTGGCCCGACGGCTTCTGCCGCCGCGACATCGGCTGGCGCGCGGTGGCGCGGGAGAAGGGCGGGTAGTTAGCTCTTCCTCGTCATTCCGGACCAGGCCCTTCGGGTCATCCCCAGCCCAAACGCGTAGCGTTTGGGCTGGGAATGACGGGCCCCCTGTCGCTATGCGATAATCGCCCGACACAAGGAGGCGCAGGAAATGCCCGATCTCGCCGATCTCTTCCCCGGCTTCGCATCCGAATGGATCACGACCTCGAAAGGCCGCGTGTTCGCCCGCGTCGGCGGCAGCGGGCCGCCGCTGCTCATGTTCCACGGTTATCCGCAGACCCACGTGATGTGGCACAAGGTGGCTCGGCGAGCTCGCCAAGCGCTTCACGCTGGTGATGCCCGACCTGCCGGGCTACGGTTGGTCCGATATCCCCGAGACCGACGCCAAGCATCTCAACTTCAGCAAGCGCGCATTCGCCACCACCATGGTCGAGGTGATGGAGAAGCTCGGCCATATCCGCTTCGGCGTCACCGGCCACGACCGCGGCGGCCGCGTCGCCTACCGGCTGGCGCTTGATCATCCCGGCCGCGTTTCAAAACTGTCGACGCTCGATATCGTGCCGACCTACGACTACTGGGCCGGCATGGGGCGCGAGCGCGCGCTGCGCTCCTATCACTGGAGCTTTCTCGCGCAGCACGAGCCGCTGCCGGAGACCATGATCGGCCACGACCCGCGCGGCTACTTCAAGTGGACGCTCGCCGGCTGGGGCCGCATCACCAAGGAAGACATCTTCGATCCGCGCGCGATGGAGCATTACTTGAAGGCGCTGGAAGCGCCCGAGCGCATCCACGCGATCTGCGAGGATTATCGCGCCGGCGCGGTGCCCGATTTCGAGATCGACAAGGCCGACGTCGACGCCGGCAACAAGATAAAGATGCCGATGCTGGCGCTGTGGGGCAGCGCCGGCCTTGCCGCCGCGCACGGGCCGTCGCCGCTGGACGTGTGGCAGCGCTGGGCCGTCGATGTGCGGGGCGAGGCTATCCAGGCCGGGCATTTCATCGCCGAGGAAAATCCGGCGGCGACGATTGCTGCTTTGAGCAAATTCTTCGCGGAGGCGAGCTGATGGCGTTGCGCGAAGCAAACGCTAAGGACGTCCCGCTGATCGTTGCGATGCTGGCCGACGACGCGCTCGGCCGGGACCGCGAGCAGCTCGCCGACATGACGCCATACTTGCGGGCGCTCGAGGCGATCGAGGCCGACCCGCACAACTGGCAATATGTCTGGGAGGAGAACGGCGAGGTGCTGGGCTGCCTGCAGCTCACCATCATTCCCGGCCTGTCGCAGCAGGGCTCATGGCATGCGCAGATCGAGGGCGTGCGCACGGCAGGCAGCCGACGTGGCAGCGGCATCGGCAGGAAGATGATGGCGGCAATCATGCAGATTGCCCGTGAGAAGGGCTGCAAATCGATGCAGCTGCTCACCAGCAAGAGCCGCGTCGACGCCCAGCGCTTCTACCGCAACCTCGGCTTCGCCCATTCCCATGAGGGGATGAAGGCGAAGTTGTGATTCTCGTCATTCCGGAATGCGCCGTCAGGCGCAGGCCCGGAATCCATACTCCCGGTGGTGGTTATGGATTCCGGGCTCGTGCTTCGCACGCCCCGGAATGACGACAGAATTTACCTTCTCGCCCGAAAAAACTCCCGCAGCAGGTCGCCCGCCTCCTGCTCGCTGATGCCGCCGTAAACCTCCGGCGCGTGGTGGCAGGTTGGGCTCGCGAAGAACCGCACGCCGCTCTCGACTGCGCCACCCTTGGGGTCGGCCGCGCCATAGTAGAGTCGGCGGATGCGGGCGAAGGCTACCGCGCCGGCGCACATCGCGCACGGCTCGAGCGTCACGTAGAGGTCGCAGGCGTCGAGCCGCTCGTTGCCCACAGCGTTCGCGGCGGCGCGGATCGCCAGCAACTCGGCGTGCGCAGTCGGATCACGGTCGCGGATGGTGCGGTTGCCGGCTCTCGCGATGATCTCGCGGTCGCGCACCACCACGCAGCCGATCGGTACCTCGCCGGCAGCTTCGGCCGCGCGCGCCTCATGCAGCGCCAGTTCCATGAATGTCGCGGATGTCTCTCGTTTCTCCATGCGAACTCTGTTATCAGGCGCGCAACCTCAAATCGAGATTTTACATGCCACGTGACGATGACAGGAAGCGCGGAGGCCGCCCGCCAGGCGGCGGGCCAAGCCGCGGCGGGCCGCCGCGCGGCAAGCGTTTCGCGGGCGGCGACAAGCGCGACGGCGACGGGCCGCGCCCGCCCCGCAAGGTCGGTGGTCGCGCGTTCCGCAAGGCGCACGGTGACGTGCCGCGGGGCGAGGGGCGTGACGAGCGCGCCGGCGGCAAGCGCTTTGGCCGCGACAAGCCCGGCGAGCGCAGCTTCGGCGACAAGCGCCGTTACGGATCGAAGCCAGGTGGCGGCTTCCGCAAAGATGGCGATCGCCCGCGCCGCGCGTTCGATCGCAGCGATGGCGGCCCGCGTGGGGAACGCGGCGACCGCCCGAAATTCGATCGCCCCAAATTTGATCGACCAAGAGAGGACCGCCCCGCGCGATCGGCTGAAGGTGATCACGGACCGCGCCGATTTGACCGACCGAAGTTCGATCGCCCACGCGGCGATCGCCCCTACGACAAGCGCCCACGCGACAACGAGCGGACCGGCGACCGACCGCGCTTCTCGCGCGATCGTGGCGAGCGCGCAGCGAATGATCGGCCGCGCGACGAGCGGCGGCGCAACGACCGGGTCGCGCGCAGCAATCATGCCTGGCGCGATCATCCGCGCAGTGAAGCTGCAAGCCCGCCGCCGGATCGCCGCGACGACGCGCCGCGCGAGGGACCACGGCGGGAATTCCAGCAGCGCCCCGCCTTCGGCGGCCGCGGCGCTTATCGCGAACGCAAGCCGTTTTCTTCACGCGACACTCGCGATCGCCGCGAGGCGCGCCGCCACTGCCGAAAAAATCCGGTGAGCGCATCGCCAAGCTGATGGCGCGCGCGGGTCTTTGCTCGCGACGAGAGGCGGAAGAATGGATCCGGCAGGGCCGCGTCGCCGTCAACGGCCTTGTCATCGATTCGCCGGCGCTCGACATCAACGAGCGCGACATCGTTGCGGTCGACGGTGTGGCGCTGCCCGAACGCGAGCGCACGCGGCTGTTTCTCTATCACAAGCCGCGCGGGCTCGTGACCACGCACTCCGATCCGGAAGGGCGGCCGACGATCTTCGACAACCTGCCGAAGAATCTGCCGCGGCTGATCAGCGTTGGCCGGCTCGACTACAACACCGAAGGTCTGTTGCTGCTGACCAATGACGGCGGGTTGAAGCGCGTGCTCGAACTGCCTGACACCGGCTGGCTGCGTCGCTACCGCGTGCGCGCCCACGGCTCGATCACCCAGGCGCGCCTCGACAGCCTTGCGCGACGGCATCGAGGTCGACGGCGTCAAATATGGTCCGATCGAGGCGACGCTCGATTCCGAGCCCGGCGCCAATGTGTGGATCACATTTGCGATCCGCGAGGGCAAGAACCGCGAGGTTCGCAACGTGCTGTCGCACCTCGGTTTGGAAGTGAACCGCCTGATCCGCGTGTCCTATGGGCCGTTCCAGCTCGGCGAGCTCACTGAGGGCGCCGTCGAGGAGGTCCGCGGTCGTCATTTGCGCGACCAGCTCGGCGAGCGGATCGCGAAGCAGGCCGGCGCAGATTTCAGTCTGCCGGTCCGGGAGCACGACCAAGGGAGCGAGGATGAAGCTCCGGCAAAGCCGCGCGAGGAACGTCGCGAGGCGAAGGTGCGCGAGGAGAAGCCAAAGCCGCGTGGTCGCGCCGGACTGATCGCTGACAGCAAGGGCCGCCGCGTGCTGGTGCAGCGTGTGCGAAGTGAGGATACTCGCGACGATGGTCGTGGCGGTTCGCGCGCCGGCTTCAAGCCGCGCCGGCCGCCGGGCCGTTACAAAGGTAAGCGCGAGCGCGCGCCCAAGGATGACTGATGCGCGTCGTCGGCGGACGATTGCGCGGGCGCACGATCGCGAGCCCGGCCTCGCGCGAGATCAGGCCGACCGCGGACCGCCTGCGCGAGTCGCTGTTCAACATTCTCGCGCATGCCTATGGCGATCCGGTCAGCGATGCGCGGGTCCTCGACCTGTTCGCCGGCACCGGCGCGCTCGGCATCGAGGCGATCTCGCGCGGTGCTGCGTTTTGCCTGTTCATCGACAGCGGCGCGGAGGCGCGAGCGCTGCTGCGGCAGAATGTCGAGGCGCTCGGCCTGGGCGGCGTCACCAAGGTGTATCGGCGCGACGCCACCGCGCTCGGCAGCGTCCATCCGCACGAGCCGTTTTCGCTGGCGTTTCTCGATCCGCCGTACGGCAAGGGACTCGCGGAGCAGGCCCTGGCCTCGCTGCGCGATGGCGACTGGGTTGTCCCCGGCGCGCTGGTCGTTGTCGAGGAGGCGGTGGCGGCGAAGGTTGCCGCGCCCGACGGTTATGAGGAGCTGGAGCGGCGGACTTACGATGATACGGAATTCGTGGTGATGCGGCGAGTGTGAGGCATTTGCCTCGATCGCAGGTCTACCTCTCCCCAACGGGGAGAGGTAAGGCACCGCGAAGCCGTCGCTCTTACCCCGCCTTGGCCTGGTCCACCGTCGGCAGCTTGTGGCTGCCGTACAGCTCGCGCAGTTTGGTCTTCAGCATCTTGCCGGTGGCGCCGTGCGGCAGTTCGTCGACGAAGATGACGTCGTCGGGCATCCACCACTTCGCGATCTTGCCGTTGTAGAACGCCAGCAGGTCGGCCGGCGTGATGGTCGAGCCCGGCCGCTTCACCGCGATGACGAGCGGCCGCTCATCCCATTTCGGATGCGCGACGCCGATCACCGCGGCTTCGGCGACATCGGGGTGCGCCATCGCGAGGTTCTCCAGCTCGATCGACGAGATCCACTCGCCACCGGACTTGATCACGTCCTTGGAGCGGTCGGTGATCTGCATGAAGCCGTCCGCATCGATGGTGGCGACGTCGCCGGTGAAGAACCAGCCATCCGCGCGCTCGCTCTCCGGCATCTTGTAATAGGCGCTTGCGATCCACGGTCCGCGGATCATCAGGTCGCCGAACGCCTTGCCGTCGTGCGGCAGGTCCTTGCCGTCGCCATCGCGAATCTCGAGCTCGACGCCGAAGATGGCGCGGCCCTGCTTGATGCGGAGATCACGACGCTTCTCCTTCGGCGCGTTGCGGTACTTGGTCGGCAGCTTGTTGACGGTGGCAACCGGCGAGGTCTCGGTCATGCCCCACAGATGCAGCACCTGCACGCCGTAATCGTCCTCCAGCGTCGCCATCAGCGAGCGCGGGCAGGCGGTGCCGCCCATCAGCACGCGGTTCAGCGTGGTCGGCTTGGCGCCTGATGCCTGCAGGTACTGCACGTAGCCGAGCCACACCGTCGGCACGCCGTTGGCAAACGTGACGCCTTCCTGCTCGAACAGCTTGTGCAGGCTTTCGCCGTCGACCTTTTGCCCGGGCATCACCAGCTTCGACCCCATGGCGACTGCGCAGTACGGCATGCCCCACGACATGGCGTGGAACATCGGCGAGATGAACGCGACGTTGTCTTCGAGCGAGATATTACAGGAGTCCGGCGTCGCCGCGGCGAGCGAATGCAGATAGCCGCTGCGGTGGCTGTAGAGCACGCCCTTCGGGTTGCCCGTCGTGCCCGACGTGTAGCAGAGGCCCGCCGCGGTGTTCTCGTCGAACTGCGGCCAGTCGTAGAGTTCAGACCGGCCCTGCATCAGGCCTTCATAGTCGAGCAGGCCGGGGATGCCGGCGGTCGCCGCCTCCTTGGCATCGCCGAGGTAAATCCATTTCTCCACCGATGGACACTTTGGCCGCAGCTGGTTGACGAGATCGATGAACGTCGAATCGAAGAAGATGAAGCGATCCTCGGCGTGATTGATGATGTAGACGATCTGCTCGATGAACAGCCGCGGGTTCACGGTGTGGCACACCGCGCCGATGCCGGAGATGCCGTAGTACAGTTCGAGATGGCGGATGCCGTTCCAGGCCAGCGTCGCGACGCGGTCGCCGTGCTTGACGCCGAGTGCGGTCAGCGCGTTGGCAAGCTGCGAGGAGCGCTTCAACAGGCCGGCATAGTTGGTGCGGTGGTCGGGATGATCGGGCGTGCGCGAAACGATCTCGACGTCGGGGAAGGTGCGCGCCGCATGCGTCAGGATCGACGATAGCAGCAGCGGGGTTTTCATCATCAGGCCGAGCATTGGAGCGTCCCTCGAGGCATTTGTTTGATGGCCCGGCGGTATGCCGGTCTTTGCGATAATCTTGCAGAACCTTGACAAAATGCCAAGAAACCCCGTGCTCGACCTTGGTCGTCCGCGATTGACGGTAGCCGGTGGCCGGGTGCAAGCTGCGACAAAATCAGAAATAATCGGAGGAATTGCAATGCTCCGCGCCGAGGACAACGTCTTCCTGACCCAGAGCGGGCCGGGCACGCCGATGGGCGAATTGCTGCGGCGCTTCTGGTTGCCGGTGCTGCTGTCCGAGGAATTGCCCGAGCGCCGACGGCGATCCGAAAAAGGTCGTCGTGATGGGCGAGGAGCTGCTCGCCTTCCGCGACACCGACGGCAAGGTCGGCCTGATCGACCAGTACTGCCCGCACCGCGGCGCCAATCTCTGGTTCGGCCGCAACGAGGAGTGCGGCATCCGCTGCGTCTATCACGGCTGGAAGTTCGACGTGACGGGCCAGTGCGTGGACATGCCGACCTCGTATCCGGACCTCAACGCCAAGGACAAGATGAAGATCAAGGCGTATCCGGTGCGCGAGTGGGGCGACATGATCTGGGCCTATATGGGCCCGCGAGACGGCGGAGCTGCCCGAACTGCCCGCGCTGGAGATGGCGCTGGTGCCGCCGTCGCATCGCTTCGTCACCAAGAAATGGCAGGACTGCAACTGGGTGCAGGCGATCGAAGGCGGCATCGACACCGCGCACTTCACCTTCGTGCATCTCGCCTTCGAGAAGGACGAGAACGAGATCCTCGAAATCAAGAAGCACTTCATCAACTCGCTGTCGCGCGTCAGGAGCGAGCAGATGCGCTGGATCGCGCAAGACCCGCGGCCGGTGATCAAGATTCTGCCGCACGAGGCGGGGCTGACCGTGGCCGGCGGCCGCCTCACCGACGGCGACGACATCTACTGGCGCATCGCCCAGTTCCTGATGCCGGTGCACGCCTACGCGCCGATCGTCGATGCCGGGCGAAAATATCTTTGGCCAGACCTTCGTGCCGGTCACCGACACCAATTGCTGGATCTACACCTACGCCTGGAATCCGCACCGGCCGCTGACCGACGCCGAGCGCCAGGGCTATCGCAACGGCAATGGCGTGATGAGCGTGGTCGACGAGAATTACGTGCCGATCCGCAACAGGCAGAACAACTACCTGATCGACCGCAAGCTGCAGCGGACCAAGAGCTACACCGGCATCCAGGGCATTTCCGAGCAGGACGCGGCGGTGCAGGACAGCCAGGGCCTGATCCAGGACCGCACCAGGGAGCATCTCGGCCCGACCGATCTCGGCATCATGCATTTCCGCAAGCTGATGTTCGACACCGCGCGCGCCTTGCAGGACGGCGTCGAACCGCCGCACGTCAAGCATCAGGACCGCTACGCCGTGCGCTCCGGCGGCCACGTCACGCACAAGTCGAAGGATTTGCCCGAGGTGATGGTCGAGCGCTTCGGTGATGTCGCGGGCTATGTCGGCCCGCCGGGACGCGAGGCGGCGGAGTAGTGGCGCGGTCTCTCCACATCTCCAAGGTCGTCATCCTGGATCGGTGACCTCTGCGACCCGAAGTCGGGCGAGCCTCGAAGGATAGACCACAGCAGGCGCCGTCGCCCTTCGAGGCTCGGCGCATCGAGTTCTGTGAAAGAAACCGGCGCGGCCGCGCCGAGCACCTCAGGGTGACGGCGCTGACCGGAGCTACCTTCGCCCGAACAGCTTCTCGATATCCGCGAGCTTCAGTTCGACATAGGTCGGGCGGCCATGGTTGCACTGGCCGGAGTTCGGCGTCACTTCCATTTCGCGCAACAGCGCGTTCATCTCCTCGGGCCGCAAGCGGCGCCCGGCGCGCACCGAGCCGTGGCAGGCCATGGTTGCCGCGACATGCATCAGGCGGCGCTCCAGCGGCAGCGCCTCGTCCCATTCCGCCATGTGCTCGGCGAGATCAGTGAGCAGCGCGCGCGCGTCGGTCTTGCCGAGCAGGGCCGGCGTTTCGCGCACCGCGACCGCGCCGGGGCCGAACAATTCGATCGCAAGGCCGAAGCTTGCGAGTTCGTCTGTGCGCGACAACAGCTTCTCGACGGTCTCCTCGTCGAGCTCGACGATCTCGGGGATCAGCAGCAGCTGCCGCGCCACGCCGTCGCGCGCCAGCGCGGCCTTCAGGCGCTCGTAGACGATGCGCTCATGGGCGGCGTGCTGGTCGACCAGGATCAGGCCGTCGCGCGTTTGTGAGACGATGTAGGTCTCATGGATCTGCGTGCGCGCGGCGCCGAGCGGGCGATCGAGCAGGTCGGCAGCGATGGCTTCGGCGTGACGCACGTCGGCCGACGGTGCGCCGGCGTCGAAGGCCGCTTGCGCGGTGTCGGCAAATCCTTGGGGCAGTCCTTGCGCGCTGACGAATGCCGCGACGCGCTGGGACGGCGCGCTTGGCGATTTCTGCCAGTCCCAGTTCGCCGGCGCAGAGCTTGCCGACCGGAACGCTGCGATCACTTCGCTATCGCGCATTCGCGGCCGTGCGCTTGCCTTCCCTCGCCAGTCCGTCTTTCAGCGCATGCACGATCAGCGCGCGCACGAGGCCAGCGTTGCGGAACCGCACTTCGGTCTTGGCCGGATGCACGTTGGCGTCGACACCTTCGGCATCGAGGGTGACGAACAGCGCGACCACCGGGTGGCGGTCGCGCGGCAGGTAGTCGGCGTAAGCCGCGCGCACCGCGCCGAGGATCAGCTTGTCGCGCACCGGTCGGCCGTTGACGAACAGGTATTGCCCGAGCGCGTTGGCGCGGGTCAGCGCCGGCGAGGCGGCGAAGCCGTCGACCGTCACGCCCTCGCGCTCGGCGCGCACATCGATGGCGTGACTGCGAAACTCTGCTCCCAGAATGTCACCGAGCCGCGTCAGCCGCCCGGCCGCGCCCGGCAACGCCGCCGGCCAGGTCACCTGTGCGCGTTCCTCGCCGGCCAGCGTGAAGGCAATATCGGGCCGCGCCATCGCCAGCCGCCGCACCACTTCGCGGACCGCTTCGGCTTCGGTGCGGTCGGTCTTGAGGAATTTCAGCCGTGCCGGCGTGGCGTAGAACAGATCGGCGACGTCGACCCGAGTGCCCCGCGTCAGCGCCGCCGGCGCGATCTCGGACTTGGCGCCGCCGGTCACGGCGATGGTCCAGGCGTTGCCGTCACCGGCGTCGCGCGTGGTGATGCTGAGTTTGGCCACCGCGCCGATCGACGGCAGCGCTTCGCCGCGAAAGCCGAGCGTGCGGATGCGCAGCAAATCCTCGTCGTCGAGCTTCGAGGTCGCGTGGCGCTCGACCGCGAGCGCGAGATCGGCGCGGCTCATGCCGCCGCCGTCGTCGGTCACGGTGATGCGACGCCGCCCGCCGCCATCGGAGAAGATGTCGATGCGGCTCGCTCCGGCATCAACAGCGTTCTCGACGAGTTCCTTCACCACGCTCGCAGGCCGCTCCACCACCTCGCCGGCGGCGATGCGGTTGACGATGGTTTCGGGGAGCTGGCGGACGGGCATGTGGAGCGTAAGGGGCCGATTCGGGATTTGTCGGGGCAATGTAGGGGGCGGCGGGGCGAATTGCACCCGAACCGCCGAATGCAGCCAGTGGATCGCGGGTGTAACTTTCGGATTTAGTCGTCGAACCGTTTGCTGCCGCGCATCGATTTGACCTTGCCGCGGATTTTCTTGCCCTCGAGCCGGCGTTGTTTCGACCCGAAGGTCGGCTTCGTCGCACGGCGTGGCTTCGGCCGCACGCTCGCTTCACGAAATAACTCGACCAGCCGCTCGACGGCATCGGCGCGGTTGCGCTCCTGGGTACGGAAGCGCTGAGCGTGGATCACGATCACGCCGTCCTTGGTCAAACGTTGCCCGGCGAGCCGCACCAGCCGGGCTTCGATGTCGGGCGCAAGGTTGGCGCGCGCCACCGGATAACGCAGCTGCGCCGCGGTCGAGAGCTTGTTGACGTTCTGCCCGCCCGGGCCCGACGCGCGGACGAACGTGATCTCGATGTCGCCTTCGTCGAGAACGATGTCGCGGGAAATGCGGATCACGGGCAGGGCTCGGTGGGAGAATCAATACGCAGAGCATACGCACGATCGTCGTCCCCGCGAAGGCGGGGACCCATACTACGCAGCAGCAGCGAGATGACGGACGCAGATTGAAACGTATCTGTTGCCAATGCTCAGGACGATTACGGGCACAGGGGCTATGGTTCCCCGCTTTCGCGGGGACGACCGGGCAATAACCACCCTAATCCTTGGTCGGCTGAGCGATGCGGCCGACGGCGATGGTGAGGAACGGCTGGCCCCACAGCTTCTTCGCCACGCGTTTGGCGCCGTCGAGCGTCACCGCGTTGATGATGCCGGCGCGCTTGTCGATGTAGTCGATCGGCAGGCCGTCGAGCTGATACTGCAACAGCGCGCTGGCGATCTTGGCCGAGGTGTCCAGCGACAGCATTTGCGAGCCGTTGAGGAACGCTTTTGCGCCGTCGAGTTCGGCCTGCGTCGGGCCCTGCTCGGCCATGCGCTTGAGCTCGTCGATGGTGGCGTCGATGGTGTCGTTGGTGCGGTCGGCGCGTGTGGCGGTATAGCCGACCAGCATCGCCGCATGGTTGAGCCACAGCAACGATTTGGAGATGGCATAGACGAGGCCGCGCTTTTCGCGGACCTCGCGATAGAGACGCGACGAGCCGCCGCCGGCCATGATCTGGTTCAGCACGAAGCTCGTCATGAAGTCCGGGTCGGCGCGCTTTAAGCCCGGCGCGCCGAACACCACCACCGACTGCGGCACGTCGAGGGTGACGTTGATGCGCTGTGCCTGAGCCTGCGGCGTAAAATCGGGAACCAGTGTCAGGTTCGCCTTCGCCGGCAGCTGGCCGAACGTCTTGTCGAGCAGGGCGGCGAGCTCGGTCTTGTCGATATCGCCGACCACGGCGATCTTTAGATTATCGCGAGCGAGCACGCGCGCGGTGTAAGCGCGCAGATCGTCGGCAGTGATGCCAGGCACGCTGTCCAGCGTGCCGTCGGTCGGCTGGCCGTAAGGGTGCGTGCCGAAGGTGGTGGAAAAGAAGCGCAGATTGGCAATTGAGTTCGGGCTGACGCTCTGCCGACGCAGCGACGACAGCGTCACCGTGCGCGCTCGCTCCAGCGGCTCGCTGTCGAAACGTGGCTGCGTCAGCGACAGGCGCAGGAGGTCGAAGGCTTCCTCGCGGTTTTCGCTGAGCGTGCGCAGTGAGCCGCGAAGGTAGTCGCGCGAGCTGTTGAAGCTCAAGTCGATGGCGCGGCGCTCGAGCCGGTCACGGAAGGCTTTTGAGTCGAGGTCGCCGGCGCCCTCGTCGAGCAGGTTGGCGGCGAAGTTGGCAACACCGGGTTTGCCGGCCGGGTCCTGCGCGGTGCCGCCCGCAAACGCGAATTCCATCGCGAGCAGCGGCACGCTCGGTTCATGCACCAGCCACGCCTCGATGCCGCCAGGAGACACCACCCGCTCGATCGTGGTGGCGCAGGCCGGAAGCTGCAGCGCGATGACAAGGGCAACGATTGCGGCAAGCGAGGAGAAAAAAGCGCGGCGCAAGATGATCACGAGCGCTTCTCCACAGGGCTGGCAGCCGTCGCCGTGGTGTCCTTGATCAGGTAGCCGGTCACCGAGCGCTTCTTGTCGAGCCACTTCCGCGCCGCGTCGCGGACCTCGTCGGAGGTTACTGCGCGCACATTGTCGGCCCAGCTCAGGATGTCGTCGATCGATTCGCCCGCGGTGACGGAGCTGCCATACCAGCGCGCCATCTCGACCTGGTTGTCCTGGGCGTAGATCGTCGACGACACCAGCTGCGTTTTGACACGGTCAAGGTCATCGGCGCGGATGCCGTCTCGAGCGACGTCGGCGATGACCTGGTCCATGACCTGCTCGATCTGGGCAAACGCGACGCCGGGCTTCGGCGACGCCGAAATCGCGAACTGGCTGTCGTCGAGCGCGGTCGACAGGTACCACCCGCCGGCGCCGACCGCGAGCTGCCGGTCGATCACCAGCGCGCGATAGAGGTAGGAGTTGGCGCCGCCGCCCAGCGCCTGCGCCAGCACGTCGAGCGCTGCGGTCTCCTTGCCGCTGGTCGTGTGCGCCGACGGCACGAGGTAGTAACGGCGCACGGACGGCTGTTCGACGCGCGGATCGGCGAGCGTCACGGTGCGCGGGCCGGCCGGTGGCGGCTCCTGCGGGCGCAACCGTTGCGCGGGAATCTCGGGGTTCGCCGGCTGCTGGCCGTAGGTCGCCTCCGCCGTCTTGCGCACGTCGTCAGGCGTGACGTCGCCGGCGACCACGACGACGGCGTTGTTCGGCGCGTAGAAGCGCTTGTAGAAGGCGAGCGCATCCTGGCGGTTCAGCTTCTCGATCTCGCCGCGCCAGCCGATCGACGGCCGGCCGTAAGGGTGGTTCAGGTACAGCGCCGCCATCATCTGCTCGGACAGCCGGGCGTCCGGGCTGTTGGCGACCCGCATGTTGTATTCTTCGAGCACGACGTCGCGCTCAGGCAGCACGTTCTCGTCCTTCAGTGTCAGGCCCGTCATGCGGTCGGCCTCGAACTCCATCATGGTCGCGAGCTGGTCCTTCGGCACGCGCTGATAGAAGTTCGTGTAGTCAAAAGACGTCGCGGCGTTCTCCTGGCCGCCGATCGCGATCACCTTGTTGGAAAACTCGTTGATCGGATGCTTTGCGGTGCCCTTGAACATCAGGTGTTCGAGGAAGTGCGCGAGCCCCGACTTGCCTTGTGTCTCGTCGGCCGAGCCGACCTTGTACCAGATCATGTGGGTGACCACCGGCGTGCGGTGATCCTCGATGACGATGATCTGCAGGCCGTTGGAAAGCGTGAAGGTGGCGGGACGCTTCGGTCCATCGGCCGCTGCCGCGACGATGCCGGACAGTAACCACAGCGAAACCAGCGCTACGTGCCGTGCCAGGGAACGAGCGTGGGAATGCATGCGGTCCAGCTGCCTGTTGACTTGAGAAGCGTGTGTTAGACCAGCGGGCGCCGCCGAACCAGCGTGACGGCGGGACAAAGGCCGCTGCGGTCTGATCGGCAGACCTAGAACTTCTGCCTTGTCGGATCCTCGTCCTGCCAGTGGCCCTGGGGCTGGACGGCCTTGTCACTCGTGCCAACGCCGTAGGCATAATTCGGCGATGGCGTCTGGTAGCCCGCCGGCGGCTGAGTGAGGCTCTCGCGCGGCGGCTCTCCGGCGAATGGCACCACCTCGGGCTTGTCTCCGCTGCTGCTGAAGATGTTGCCGAAGCCCTTGAACCCCAATTGCGACGGGCTGAGAACCGAACCTACACCCTCGCCGTACGAATCATCTCCGGGTTGCGGTGACCTGGTTGCGCTCTTGACCCGCGCGGTGCCGACCTTCATTTCTTCCGGCGTCAGCACTTGGCCCCACTCCTTCGACTTGTCGCGGTTCTTCACGGCGAGGCGCTCCGCCCGGCGCTCCTCAACGTCGGGGTCTTTCGGCCAGTTCGGCCTCGGCGCCGCGTTGGCATTGGTTTCGGGCGGCGGCAGGTCCAGTTTCGGCGGCACCACGAGCGGCGAGCGCTCGCGATAGTCGATGCCCTTTTCGGTGCCGTCGACCGCGCCAAGGCCATGCATGAGGCCGCGGATCACTTTCTGCTCGATGGACGGATCGTCGTTGTCATCATCGTCGCCGGCAAACGCCGGCGCAACATGAGCGCCAAGCGCTACGCCGACCGCGGCGCCAAGCAGGGCGGCGCGCAGGGTCAGTGCGCCAAACCCAAGCAATTTCACGCTCTTAAGATTGCCGTCGTCCGTGTTACGCATGGGCCGGCTATCGCCTCCGATCACGGCGCTTTTGCGGCCGTGGTCCCAACAAACGAATCATACAGGAGGCCGATAACCCCGGCAACAATGGCCACGTCGGCGAGGTTAAACACGTACCAGTCGCGATTCTTTCCAGCGATTTCGACATGAAACAGGGCAAAATCCATCACCGCGCCAAAGGTTAAGCGGTCGATGGCGTTGCCGACTGCGCCGCCGATGATCAATCCGAGGGCGGTCGCGGCCAGCGCAGACTGGACGCGGGCGAGCCAGATCAAAAGTCCGACAACGGCGGCGATCTTGACGCCCAAAAGGACCATCTCGCCGCTTGCGCTTGTGGTCTGGAACCAGCCGTAGCTGATGCCCTTATTCCAGGTCAGCACCAGGTCGAAGAACGGCGTGAGGTGGACCGCGCCGCGGCTCGCAATGTCGAACACCGACAGCAGCCAGAGCTTTGCGGCCTGATCGAGCGCGAGTGAAACCACCGCCGCGATCAGGCCAACCTTTAGAAGATAGCGGCGCGCGTGCTGCATCTACCGGGATGCCCGCTTCCCGGCTTTTTTCTTCGTTTTCTTGTTGGCCTTCTTCTTGGCCTTTTTCGCCGTCGTCTTCTTGGCCGCCCCGGCGCGGTGCGCAGACGGCTTTGCTTTCTTCGCGGCCCTCTTGATCGACTTCGCTGTTTTCTTGGTCTTCTTCGCGCCCTTCGTCTGCGCGGCCGCTTTCTTGGCTTTTCTCAAGGCTTTCTTCTTGCCGCTGTTCCTTGCTTTGACGGTCTTTGCCGCCGGAGCTTTCGCGGTTCGCGGCTTCGTCTCGCTCTTCGCGGACTTTGCTTGCTTCACCGGCTGCGCAGCTTCGCTCGCGACCGGCGCGGCAGGCTGCACCAGCGGTGCGGCTTCGACGACGGGCAACGCACGTCCGACGACCTGTGGCGCGGCTTGCGCCACGCGCCCGACATCGACGCCCATCGCCCGCCATTCGCGCAGCGCCTTGGCGTCGCGCGGCGAGACGTCGGGATATTCGGGGTCGGAGCCGACGGTCGGCAGGATGCGCCAGCTGCGCGCGCACTTCGTGCCGACAGCGCGCTCGACCACGACAGCGACACCGGGCACGTCGCTCAGCGTGAACGCACCGGCCGGCGCTTCGCCCTCCTGCACCTCGTAGTTCGAGGTGATGCAGACTTCGGCGAGATCGATATCAAAGAGCAATCCAAGCAGCGCGCGATCGGCGACGTAGATCGTCGGTGACGCTTCGAGCGACGAGCCGATGCGCTTGGCGGCGCGCTCGATCTCGAGCGCGCCTGTCACGACGCGGCGCACGTCGCGGATCTTGTCCCACTTCTTCGCCAGCGCGTCGTTCTGGTAGCGCTCGAGGTCGGTCGGGAACGTCGTCAGGTGAACGGAGGCGGCGCCGTTGCCGTTCCGGTTGGTCCACGCCTCATCAGACGTGAAGCTCAACACCGGTGCGAGCCACCTCAGGATGGTGTCGCACAGGATATCGACCGTGGTCAGCGCCGCCTTGCGCGCGAGCGACGACGGCGGATCGCAATACAGCGTGTCTTTGCGGATATCGAAGTAGAACGCGCTGAGCTCGGCGTTCATGAAGGCGGCGACGCTTGCGACCACGGTCTTGTAGTCGAAGTCGGCATACGCCGGCCGGACCACCGCGTCCAGCTCGGCGAGCTCGATGCAGCATCAACCGTTCGAGCTCGGGCATGTCTTCGAATGCCACCGTGTCGCTGGGCCGTGCGTGATGCAGCGTGCCGAGCATCCAGCGGATGGAGTTGCGCAGCTTGCGGTAGCTCTCGACGGTGTTCTTCAGGATTTCCTTACCGACGCGCTGGTCGTCGGCATAGTCGGTGGCGCAGACCCAGAGCCTCAAGATATCGGCGCCGGATTCCCTGATGACGTTCTGCGGCTCGATGGTGTTGCCGAGCGACTTCGACATCTTGCGGCCCTGCTCGTCGAGCGTGAAGCCGTGGGTCAAGACGACATCATAGGGCGCGCGGCCGCGGGTGCCGCAGCTCTCCAAGCAGCGAGGAGTGGAACCAGCCGCGATGCTGGTCGCTGAACCTTCGAGATACATCACGGTGTCCTCGCCGCCGTCGACCTTGCGGACGATGGTGCCGAGCTGCGGGAAATGCTGCTTGTCCTCCAGCACGAACGCGTGGGTCGAGCCGGAGTCGAACCAGACGTCGAGGATGTCGTCGACCTTTTGCCAGCCGTCGGCCGCCAGCGTCGGTCCAAGGAAGCGTTCGCGCGCGCCCTCGGCATACCAGGCGTCGGCGCCCTCGTTCATGAAGGCTTCGACGATGCGCTGGTTGACGGTCTCGTCCTCGAGGATCTCGACCGAGCCGTCGCCCTTTTCCTTGACGAACACCGCGATCGGCACGCCCCAGGCGCGCTGGCGCGAGATCACCCAGTCGGGGCGGTTGACGATCATGCCGTTGAGCCGGTTCTGGCCCGACGGCGGCACCCACTTGGTCACGGAGATCGCATGCAGCGCGCGGGCGCGTAGCGTGTCGCCGTCTTTCGCCGCGCCGTTGTCGGCGATGGGCTTATCCATCGCGATGAACCACTGCGGCGTGTTGCGGAAGATCACCGGCTTCTTGGAGCGCCAGGAGTGCGGATACTGGTGCTTCAGCCGGCCGCGCGCGATCAGCATGCCGGCCTCGACCAGCGCCTTGATCACGGCGTCGTTGGCGTCGCCCTTCTCGCCCTTGTCGGTGAGCACGCGTTTTCCTGTGAAGCCCGGCGCCTGTTCGGTGAAGGCGCCGTTCTCGTCGACGGTGTAGGGGATCGCGGTGTTGATGCCGCGCGCCTCGAGCTCGCGCGCATTTGCGGTCCAGACGTCAAAATCCTCGCGGCCGTGGCTTGGCGCGGTGTGCACGAAGCCGGTGCCAGTGTCGTCGGTGACGTGATCGCCGGCGAGGAGGGGGACGGTGAACGCGTAGCCGCCATGAGGCCTCTGAGCGGATGATGCGCAAACGAGAGTCGCGAGCGCGTTCGACGGGATTTACGCCGACCCGTTTTTCAAATGCGTCGACGCGCGACTTGCTTGAATACCTGAGCCGCGAGATTTTCCGCAAGTATTAGAGATCGCCCGATTTTGCCCAGTTGTCGGCAGGCGCACTCTTAATCCATAGAGCGCGTAATTGATCTTCGGCGAGAACGCGATGGCGCGATTTCCCGGCAGGGTCCACGGAGTGGTCGTCCAGATGACGATGGAGGCGCTTAAGAGCGCCATGTACAATGGCGACGGCGTTTGTCGTCTTTGTTGAAATCCTGGAAGATTCGACTTCGGCAACCGGAAACTTCACCCAAACCTGGTCGCTCGTATAATCCTCATACTCGACCTCAGCCTCGGCGAGCGCGGTCTTCTCGACCACGCTCCACATCACCGGCTTTGAGCCGCGATAGAGCGTGCCGTTGGCGGCGAACTTCATCAGCTCGCGCGCGATCACAGCTTCTGCCGGATAGTCCATCGTCGCATAGCGGTGATCCCAGTCGCCGATGATGCCGAGCCGCTTGAATTCCTCGCGCTGCACGGAAAGCCAGTGCGTCGCGTACGCCCGGCACTCCTGGCGGAACGCGATCATTGCCGCGGAATTCTTCAGGTCCGGCTTCTGCTTGCCCTTGGAGCGGTAATTCTCCTCCTCGATCTTCCACTCGATCGGCAGGCCATGGCAGTCCCAGCCCGGCACGTAGTTGGAATCGAAGCCGAGCATCTGCTGGCTCTTGGTCACCACGTCTTTCAGGATCTTGTTCAGCGCGGTGCCGATATGGATGTTGCCGTTGGCGTAGGGCGGGCCGTCATGCAGGACGAATTTCGGCCGGCCGGCCGAACTCTTCGCGCAAGGCCTCGTAGAGTTTCATCTCGTTCCAGCGCTTCAGGATCTCCGGCTCGCGCTGGGGTAGCCCCGCGCGCATCGGAAATTCGGTCTGCGGCAGGAACAGGGTTTTCGAATAATCGGCGGCGCCTGATTTATCGGCGGGCTTGTCAGATTGGGTCATGGCAGATCTTTGAGCAGCGATGTCTTTAAGCAGCGATCAGCTTTGTGGCGCTTCGGACGAGACGAATGTGGCGAACGCCGGTGAAGGGAGTAAGGCGCGAAACGAAATCCCGGTCTTGCGCGCGAGCTTTTGGCAAGCTCAGGCGGAAGCCGGGCCGCTAATGCCGATGATGATGCGCCGTGCCGACATGGCGGCGTTGTAGCGAACTTCACCTCGTCCCGCAATGCGGCAGACGGGGCGAAGGTTCACCCGATCTCGCCGAGCTTCGGGAAGGCGTCCGGCGCCGCAGCCAGTGCCGCGCGCGCCTTGGCCGCGTCGTCATCCATCTGGCGGATCAGGGCGTCGGCGCCGTCGAATTTCAGTTCGTCGCGGATGTAGGCAATGAAGGCGACGTCGAGCACAGCGCCATAAAGGTCGCCTGTGAAATCGAACACGAAGGTTTCGAGCAGCGGCGCGCCGTTGTCGAAGGTCGGGCGGCGGCCGAAGCTCGCCACGCCGTCGAGGCGCTCCTTGCCGCGGCCGACCCGCACCGCGTAGATGCCGTGCCGAAGTGCGCAGTTCGGATCGAGCCGCATGTTGGCGGTCGGAAACCCGAGGTCGCGGCCGCGCTTCTCGCCGTGGACCACTTCGCGGGTCACGAACCAGGGATAGCCGAGCATCGCGGTGGCCTCGGCGATCTCGCCCCGGCTCAGCGCCTCGCGGATCGCAGTCGAAGACACTGCGCGCCCCTCGACGTCGAAATGCGGCTCGACATGGACATCGATGCCGAGCTTCGGGGCCTCGGCCTTGAGCAGCGTCGGCGAGCCCGAGCGGCCCTTGCCGAAATGAAAGTCGTAGCCGACCGCGATGCCGGAGATTCCGAGCCGCTCGATCAGATCATGGTGAATAAAATCCTGTGCCGGGGTTGCCGCGCGGTTCTGGTCGAAAGTCATCACCACGGCGCCGTCGAGGCCGGTGCCGGCGAGCAGGCGGAGCTTGTCGACCTCATCGGTCAGGCGAAACTGCGGGGTGCCGCGGGCGAAGAAGTCGCGCGGGTGCGGCTCGAACGTCATTGCCAGCGCCGGCGCTCCACGCGCCTTTGCCATGCGCGTGGCCGCGGCGATCACAGCGCGATGGCCCCTGTGTACGCCGTCGAAATTGCCGAGCGCAATCACGGCGCCACGCGGAATGTCTGCGGCAGGCGTGGAATCGCGGATGATTTTGAAGCGAGAGGGCATGGAGAAGGCGAGAACTAACCGTTTGTTAAGACCCATCAAAGAGGTGTGCAGCGGCGATAAGTCAAGGTGCGGGCGGGTTGGGCCGCTCCCGCAAAAATGCACCTAACAGGTTGAAGAGCAGAGCCTTTTCTACCGGACGGTCGATTAACGGGCTGTTTAACGACAAATGCTAGTTCTGACAGCGGTCCGTGGGGCGCGGACGCCATCAGCTGTCGAGGCTTTGAGCTGTTCGTCCCCGAAATTTTTGAGTTGGCAGAACGCCTTCGAGGGCTGCAGCCAGGCGTTGCGTGGGAGGAAAAAGATTATGGCTGTCGATTTGTCGATGTCGGTCCTGGTGGTGGACGATTACAACACCATGATCCGGATCATTCGCAACCTGCTCAAGCAGTTGGGCTTCGAGAATATCGATGACGCCAGCGACGGCTCGGCGGCGCTCAACAAGATGCGGGGCAAGAAATACGGCCTCGTGATCTCCGACTGGAACATGGAGCCGATGACCGGCTTCGACCTTCTGAAGGAAGTGCGCGGCGACCCGAATCTGGCGATGACGCCGTTCATCATGGTCACCGCGGAGTCGAAGACCGAGAACGTGATCGCCGCCAAGAAGGCCGGAGTCAACAACTACATCGTCAAGCCGTTCAACGCCGCCACGTTGAAGAGCAAGATCGAGGCGGTATTTCCCGAGGGGGCGTGAGCCGTTGGTTCGTAGGGTGGGTTAGCCAACGGGTCGCGCCGAAGGCGCGCCCGATGACAAACTCCGCATAACCCACCATTCACGACATACAGCCGCGATGGGTTTCGCTTCGCTCTACCCATCCTACAGACCACGCCATCACCATTTCAGCTTCGGCGTCACCGCGCGCGGCGGATGGCTGGCGCCGGCGAACAGCTTGAGCATCGCTTCGGGCTCCGGATTGTCGCGCTCGCCGAGCTCGCCGGCATGGATGCCAGCGGTGACGAACAGGCACGGCAGCCCCATGCGGTTGGCGCCGGCGAGATCAGTCCGCACGGAGTCGCCGATCGCCAGCACCCGCTTGGGCGGCGTCGTCGCCCCGCGCGCCTCGGCCGCAAGGGTCAACGCGCGCTCGTAGATCGGCGGATGCGGTTTGCCGGCCCATAACACGTTACCGCCAAGCGTCTCGTACAGCTCGGCGAGCGCGCCAGCGCAGTAGATCAGGCGGTGACCGCGCTCGACCACGATGTCCGGATTGGCGCACACCATCGTCAGCCCGCGCTCGGACGCGCGCGCCAGAGTCTCGCGATAATTCTCTGGCCCCTCGTGTTCGTCGTCGAACAGGCCGCTGCAGACGATGTAGTCGGCGCGCTCGACCAACTCGAAGGTGACGCCGAAGTCGCGAAACAGCGAGCCATCGCGCTCGGGTCCGATGTGATACAGCGATTGGCTGCGATGGTCGGAGATGTAGGCGCGGGTGAGATCGCCCGACGAGACGATCGCATCGTAGACGTCGGGCTTGATCGCGAGCCGTTGCAGCATGCGTTCCACCGCATCGTGTGGCCGCGGTGCGTTGGTGATCAGCACCACCGTACCGCCGCGTTCGCGGAACGCCGCGAGCGCGCTGCAGGCGTCGCTCCATTGCTGCAGGCCGTTGTGCACGACGCCCCAGATATCGGAGAGGATGACGTCGACGCCGTCGACAAGGTCGCGCAGCCGCTCGGTGTATTGCGGTGTGGTCATGCGGACCGGCTAATCGGTCTTCGCCGCGAGATCAAGTCGGACCGGCGGCCCGGCGCAGCAGCGCGGCGCTACCCACGGTCCGTGCCGTCTCGCCCCGCGATGCGGGATTTGCACGCGCTGCGGGTGCCGGCGGTGCCGGTGTCGCGGGCTGTACCGGTGCGGCAGCGCCATTGCGCTTCGGTTCCACCTTCGCGTCGGCGGCCTGGCCTATCGCAACCTGGTCGCTGACGCCGCCCGGGCCGGCATCGGCGCGCAGCGGCCTTGGCGGCGCGAACAGGAAGCCCTGGCCATAGCGCACATCGTAGTCGAGCAGGTCGACCACGGCGCGCTCGCTCTCGATCCGCTCGGCCACGAGGTCGATGCCGAACCGTCCGAGCAGGTCGGACAGATCGGCCGGATGAATGTCCGAGGTCGAGATGCGGTTCTGGTCGAGCAGCAGCGCCGCCGGCACCTTGACGAAGCGTACGCCGCGGTCGGCAAGCTCGCGCGGGTCGATGCGCAAATCCGTGACGTTGTCGATCGAGAAGCGGAAGCCGCGCTGCGCGAGTGCCGCAAGGTGCTCGCTCTCGAGCGGCCCGAGGCTGCGGAACGTGCTCTGCCGGAACTCCAGCACCAGCGACGGCGCCAGCGCGCGGTTGGCGTCGAGGAAGTCGAGGCACTGCTTGAACACGTCGACGTCGCGCAGCGTCATCGCGGCGATGTTGCAGAACAGGCCGATGTCCTTGTTGCGCACCAGGAGCCGCCGCAGCACCTGCACGCAGCGCAGCAGCACCTGGTTGTCGATGACAGGCATCACGCCGGACGATTCGGCGGCCTCGATGAACTCGGTCGCGGTCAGGATCTTGTCGCTTTCGTCGCGCAGCCGCGACATCACCTCGTAGTAGCGCACCTTGCGCTGCGGCAGCGTTACCAGAGGCTGCAGGTAGAGGTCGATGCGATTGGCGTCGACCGCCGCGCGGATGACTTTTGCGATCGCAGGCGCAGTGACGGGAGGCGTGGCCGGTTGCGGCGCCGGCAGCGGTTCGGGGTCCGCCTTCGGCGGCGGCGCGATCGAGACGTCCTGATGCAGCAGCGCGATCTGTGGCGGGGTATCCGGTTCGGCCGGTGGCGGCGGCGCCGCCGCGACATCGGCGAGCGCCGTCAGCGCGTCGTCATGGGAAGCGACCGATACCGCGAGCTGATTCATCAGGCTGCCGAGCTCGTTGATCTCGCTGGCGAGCGGATCGACTCGGCTGTTGACCATCTGCTCGGCGGAGGCCGACTTGTTCTCCAGTGCCGCAAGCCGGCGGCCGAACTCGGCGACCTGGCGCGCGAGATCGGCGGTGCCGCGCGACAGATCGGCGATTTGCGTGCCGACGTCGCTGCGGTCCTTCAGCCGCATCGATACCGCGTTGTAGAGGATCAGGAAGGTGAAGGCGGCCAGCGCAATGATCGCGGCCTCGGAGGCCCGCAAACCCGCCACCGTGTACAGCGCCATACCCAACGAAGCCGCGATCAGAACCATGCAGATCGCGACGAAAATTGTCGAAATACGAATCATCGACAGCGCACGCCCCAGCCCTCGAAAGGTAGCGTAGCACTATTGTCGATTCGACGGGGACTCTTTTGTAACGAGAAGGGGAAAACCTCGCCTATGCCGCTTCCTTCGGTTCAGCGAGCTGGCCGTCGACGATCTCGAGCCGGCGATCCATCCGCGCGGCGAGGCTTAAGTCATGGGTCACGGCGACGATGGTCTTGCCGTTGACGTCAACCAGGTCGCGCAGGATCGCAAAGACCTGGGCGGTTGACCTGGAATTCGAGGCTGCCGGTCGGCTCGTCGGCGAGGATGACCGGCGGATCGTTGGCGAGCGCCCTGGCGACCGCGACGCGCTGGCGCTGCCCGCCCGACAGCTGGTCCGGCGTCTTGCGGCGGTGGTCGGCAAGGCCGAGCTGGTCGAGCAGCTGGTCGGCGCGGGCGGTTATCGCCGATGGCGACAGCCGCCCCAGCGCGCGCATCGGCATGGCGATGTTCTCGGCGATGGTGAATTCCGGCAGCAGGAAATGGAACTGGAACACGAAGCCGAGCGAGCTCAGCCGGACTTCGGCGCGCTCGTCCTCACTCATCGCGGCCGTCGAGCGGCCGCCGATCAGCACGTCGCCCTCGGTCGGCAGGTCGAGCAGGCCGAGCAGATAGAGCAGGGACGACTTTCCGGAGCCGGACGGGCCGGTGATGGCAACGAATTCGGCTGGATAGATCGCAAGGCTGACGTCATGGACCAGGGTGACCGGGACCACGCCGGGCAGGACGCGGCTGACGTGCCGGGTCTCGATGATCGGCGACCGAACGGCGCTCATCACGTCGCGCCCCGGATGATCTCGACCGGGTGCAGGCGGGCGGCCTTGCGCGCCGGGAAGTAGCCCGCCACCACGCTGGAGCCGATCGCGACCCCGCCGGCGATGGCGTAGTGGGTCCAGGTGTAGATGATCGGCAGCCGGTCGGCATCGGTGAACGGCGTCTTGAATTCGAGCGAGCCGAGGCCGCGGCACAACAGGTAGCCGAGCCCCCAGCCGAGCAGCATGCCGATTGCGCCGATCAGCAGCGCCTCGATGATGAAGATGCGGCGGACCGTGGCCTGGCGGAAGCCGAGCGACTTCATGATCGCGATGTCGCGGGTCTTCTCGTGGGTGATGGTGGAGATGATGTTGTAGGTGCCGAAACTTGCCACCAGCAGGATGGCGCCGACGATAGTGTACATCAGCACGTTGCGCAGCTGGATGGTCGACAGCAGGTCCTCCTGCGCCTCCTGCCAGGACACCGACTTGTAGCCGGTCTCCGCGCCGATCCGCTCGGCGATCAGCCGCGCCGCCATCGGGTCATCCACGCGCACCCGGATTTCGTTGATCAGGCCGGTCTGGGCCTCCAGCACCTGTGCCGTCTTGATCAGCACGTAGGCCGTGGTTTCGTCGGTGACCATCAGGCCGATGTGCGAGATACCGACCACCGTCGCGGTCACGTTGACCCCGGTCGCCGACGTCAGTGTCAGGTTCGAGTTGATCCGGGCGCCGAGCTTGGTGGCAAGGCGATCGCCGAGAATGATCGCATTGTTGGCGCGGTAGAGTGAGCTGAGCGCGCCGATCCTCATGTGGTCGGCCAGCGTCGAGACTTTGGCCTCGCTCGGCGGGTCGATGCCGACGATCGAGGCCGACAGGTTGCGTCCGGCATAGCGGATGATGGCGCGCGATTGCACCGAGGCCGTGACCTGGCCCGGCACCCAGCTCTCCAGCGCCTTGATGGTGGCGAGCGGGTTCTTGATGCCGGGCCGGCGCACTTCGGGCGTCAGCCCGTGAATTTCTGCGGCGGCATAGACCTTGTCGGCCGGCTGCGGCAGCGGCTCACGCAACTCGTCCGTTATCGAAACATGGGCCAGCGCATCGACGAGGCGGCGGATGAAGTCGTCCTGCGAGCCCTCCATCATCGCTTCCATCATGACCGAGAAACCGACGCCGGTCGCAACGCCGAGGATCGCCACCAGCGTCTGCCGCGCCCGGACACGCACATGGGTCAGCGCGATCTGCAGCGTGAGATTCATGGCGTCCAGTCGGTCGCGGCCTGGGTGCGAATGCGGAGCCCGTCGCGAATGTCCGTCGTTGCCGGCGCCACCACGGCCTCGCCGGCGGAAAGGCCACGCGTGATCTCGATCGCATGAGTGCCGCGAATGCCGACCTCGACCTCGCGCCGCTTCGCATGGCTGCCGTCGACGACGAATACGGCGTTGCCGGTCACTGCATTGGCCGGAACGAGGACGACGCTGGGCTTCTCCTTGACGACGATATTGGCCTCGACGCTCATGCCAACCTGCAGCGGCGTATCGTCGGGCAGCCCGATCCGCACGCGAAAGGTCTTGGCGACGGGATCGCCGGCCGGCGTCATCTGCTTCACGGTGCCTTGCAGCACGCGGTCGGCAAACGCGTCGGTGCGCAACAGCGCCTTCTGGCCGAGCGCGACGCGCGGAATGTCTTCTTCGTTGACGTCGGCGACGATCCACAGCGGCTTCGGCAGGCCGACCTTGTAGAGGATGGTGCCGGGGTCGACCATGTCGCCGACTTCGCCGTCCTCGCGCAGCACCACGCCGTCCATCGGCGACGCGACCCGGAAATAATCGAGCCGCTGGGTCTGCGCCGCGATCTGCGACGACGCGCGCGTCAAATCGCTTTCGGCTTTCTGGTAGGCCTGCGTCGTGGTGGCGCCGCTGGCGACCAGCTGAGTCTGGCGGTCGAATTCGCGTCGCGCGAACTCCTCCATCGCGCGCAGGTCGGCGAGCGTCGCCTGCGCCTCGCGGTCGTCGAGCCGCGCCAGTTGATCACCCGCCTTGACGCGTTGTCCTTCGCAGCGGCAGCGCTCGACGATCCGGCCGCGCACCAGCGGCGTGACCCGGGTCCAGGTCTCCGGCTCAACGGCGCCGGTGGCGTAGACGATTTCGGCGGCGGTTCCGATCTTGGCTGACGCGATTGTGACCGGCGTGCCGCGGCCGAACAACCACCACAAGCCGCCGGCGGCGAGCGCGATGATGACGACAAGAGAGGCAGCGCGCATCAGGCGCGCCGGATTCAGCGCAAGTTTCAGGCGGGACGGCGGTTTTGGCACATCGGCTTTCATGTTGGTCATTGGGCGCCAACAATGCGGCGCAGCATTGACCTGTCGCAAACCGATGGGGCGAAACCGGTCGTCCCCGCGCACGCGCGGGGACCCATACTCCGCAGCAGTAGTGAGACCGCTGGCGCAAATTGGCCGAGCGGTTCTTGGCAACAGTTGATTTACACAACATGCACAGGGGCTATGGGTCCCCGCGTGCGCGGGGACGACAACAACGGGCTTTTCCTACGCCACACTCCGGATCGTCTTCGCCACCTTGTCGACGATCTCGCCGATCTGGTCTTCTGAGATGATCAGCGGCGGCGTCAGCGCGATGGTGTCGCCGGTGATCCGCAGCAGCACCTCGTGCTCGTAGAACGAGGCGTCGAGCGCGCCCATGCCGCGCACGCCGGCACCGTCGGCCTTCGGCGCGAGATCGATTGCCGCGGTCAAGCCCAGCGTGCGGATGTCGACCACGTTCGGCTCCTTAGCGACCGTCATGACCGCATCGGCGAACTTCGGCTCGAGCTTTTTCGCCCGCGCGAACAAATCCTCTTCGCGGTAGATGTCGAGGGTCGCGAGCCCGGCCGCGGTCGCGAGCGGATGCGCCGAATAGGTGTAGCCGTGGAACAGCTCGATCATGTGCTCCGGCCCGGTCATGAAGGCGTCGTGGATGGTGTCGCGCACCAGCACGCCGCCCATGGGAGCTGCGCCGTTGGTCACGCCCTTGGCGAACGTGATCATGTCGGGCGTGACGCCGAAACGTTCAGCGGCGAACGCGGTGCCGAGCCGGCCGAAGCCGGTGATGACCTCGTCGAAGATCAGCAGGATGCCGTGCTTTTGCGTGATTTCGCGCAGCCGCTTCAGATAGCCCTTCGGCGGCGGCAGCACGCCGGTGGAACCCGCCATCGGCTCGACGATCACAGCTGCAATGGTCGAGGCGCCATGCAGGCCGACGATGCGCTCGAGCTCGTCGGCGAAATGCGCGCCGTACTCCGGCTCGCCCTTGGTAAAGGCCTGCTTGTCGCGATCGTAAGTGGCCGGCAGGTGATCGACGCCGGCGAGCAGCGTGCCGAACATCCTTCGGTTGTTGACGATGCCGCCGACCGAGATGCCGCCGAAGCCGACGCCGTGATAGCCGCGCTCGCGGCCGATCAGGCGGGTGCGGGTGCCTTCGCCCTTCAGCTGGTGGTAGGCGAGCGAAATTTTCAGCGCAGTGTCGACCGCCTCCGAGCCGGAGTTGCAGAAGAAGGTGTGGTTCAGGTGCTCCGGCGCCAGCGCCGCGACGCGGCTCGCAAGCTCGAACGCCTGCGGCTGGCCGAACTGGAACGGCGGCGCGTAGTCGAGCGTCGCTGCCGATTCCTGGATCGCCGCGGTGATCTTGTCGCGGCCGTGGCCGGCATTGGTGCACCACATGCCCGCTGCGGCGTCGATCAGCTTGCGGCCGTCGGTCGTGAAATAGTGCATGTCCTTGGCGCCGGCGAGCATGCGCGGCTTCTTCTTGAAGGCGCGGTTCGCGGTGAACGGCATCCAGAACGCCGAGAGGTCGTTCGGGATGGCGGTCGAGGATTTTTTGATGGGGGCGGCGATGTTCATGGGTGTGGTCTCGGCGGCGGGCGGGAGGTTTGCAGCAAGTGTATCAGTTTTCAGTCGTCCCCGCGAAATTCTCGCCGCGCATGTGCGCGCTCCTCCCCCTGAAAGCGGGGAGGCTGGATGGGGGTCTCCTCGCTCAATCTGCTCGTGAAGACCCCCACCCGATTTGCTGACGCAAATCGACCTCCCCCTTTCAGCGGAGGTGTCCAATCGGGAATGTCGCAAACTATGCTCGCGGCTGGGTGTTCGGCACGATCGGATCGTGGTCGCGGCCGGCTTCCCGCATCGAATGCGGCAGCTTGTCGGGGATGACGTCGAGCTTGTCGCCGAGCCACAGCGCATGCTCGACGTGGTCGTCATGCGGCGAGTCGGTGTTCGGATGGATCAGCACCGACAGCCCGCGCGCGTTCAGCATCAGCCACGGCACGAGCTTCGGAAACAGGTCCGGCGTGAACGCCACCTGATACATCGCGCGGGAGTGCGGCCCGACATTGACGTCGTGCCAGCGCCCGACCTGCACCGAAAATCGTTCGGAGATCTGTTCGCGCAGTTCGGCAGCGATCTGCCGTTGCGCGGCGGAATCGAAATAGATGTGAGCGTGGTAGCTGACGATCTCGGAGATGGCGTGCGGGGCGGTGGACATGGTGCGGGGGCTCGGGTGGTTATGGGTAGCTTAGATAGTAGCCGAGGCTTGACCTTAAAACCTCCCCTCGAAGGACGCTTCGGAAAAGAGTTGTCATGGCCGGCTTTATGCCGGCCATCTCGCTCAGGGACGCAGTGCGCCCCTGATCGAGGTCACCGGCCCAAGGCCGGTGACGACAATAATGTGGTTCGGAGCCAACCAGCGACTGCAGACGATCTTAAGTTGGCCTGGCCGGCGCGACCACCTATCCTCCTTGCTCGGGAGACTGTACCCACATGATCGATCTCACCCGCCGCGAGCTCGGCAAGATGGCGGTTGCATTGGGAGCCTCAGCGATGACCGAGACATCGACGCGTGCCGGACGAGTCACCGGATGAGCGCGCGAAAAAAACCGAACTTGAGATGACCGACGACGAGCGCTTTTCGCTCGTGGTCAGCGTAATGGGCGCCAACTTCGTTGCGCCGGTGCGCGATCCGCGCCTTCCGCCGGGCATGCCGATGAGCGCGGGCTATACACCCGGCGTGCCGCGCCTGAACATCCCGGCGCTGCGATCTTCCGACGCGAGCCTCGGCATCACCAATCCCGGCTACCGGCCTGACGATGCCGGCGCGACGGCGCTGCCGGCGTCGCTCGCCGTCGCCGCGAGTTTCAATCCGGAGCTGGCGCGGCAGGGCGGCACGCTGATCGGGCGCGAAGCGCGCGCCCGCGGCTTCAACGCGGTGCTGGCCGGCGGCATCAACCTCACCCGCGACGTCAGGAACGGCCGCAACTTCGAATACTACTCCGAGGATCCCTTGCTCTCGGGCGTGCTCGGCGCCGAGGCGGTCAACGGCATTCAGGGCGAAGGCGTCATCTCGACGCTGAAACATTTCTGCCTGAACTGTAACGAGACCAACCGGCACTGGCTCGATGCCATCATCGATCCCGTCCGCGCATCGCGAGACCGACCTGCTCGCGTTCCAGATCGCGATCGAGCGGTCGCAGCCCGGCGCGATCATGAGTTCGTACAACAAGGTCAACGGCACCTATGCCGGTGGCAACAGCTACCTGCTCAACGAGCTTCTCAAAGGCGCGTGGGGATTTCCGGGTTGGGTGATGTCGGATTGGGGCGCGACGCCGAGCTGGGAGTTCGCGCTTGCCGGCCTCGACCAGGAGTCCGGCTGCCAGATCGATCGCGTGGTGTTCGGTGACGAGCCGTTCATCGCGCCGCTGCGCCAGGCCTTTGCCGATGGCAAGCTGCCGAAGGAGCGGCTGTCGGACATGGTGCGCCGGATTCTGCGCAGCGATGTATGCGGTCGGCATCGACCGCTGGGGCGCACCGCCTGCAGTCGACATGGCTGCTCATCATGCGGTCGCGCTCGAGACCGCGCGGCAAGGCATCGTGCTGCTCAAGAATGACGGCGTGCTGCCGCTGGCAGCCAGACACCACGGCGAAGATCGCCGTGATCGGCGGCCATGCCGACCAGGGCGTGCCGGTCGGCACCGGCTCGAGCGCGGTCTTGCCGGTCGGCGGTTACGCGGCCGAGATCAGAATAGGCGGCCCGCATCCGCTCGGCCTGTTCCGCAATCTCTATCTGGTGCCGCCATCGCCGCTCGCCGAGCTGAAGAAGCTGTTGCCGAAGGCCAGGATCGAGTTCGACTCCGGCCAGAGCCCGGCTGAAGCCGCGCTGCTGGCGCGCCGCTCCGACATCGTCATCGTGTTCGGCATCCGTGTCGAAGGCGAGGGCTTTGATTATCCCGACATGACGCTGCCGTGGGGCCAGGACGAGGTGATCTCGGCGGTGACAGCGGTCAATCCCAACACCATCGTGGTGCTGGAGACCGGCAATCCGGTGGCGACGCCGTGGGCCGATCGCGCCAAGGCGGTGCTGCAGGCCTGGTATCCGGGGCAGGGCGGTGCCCAGGCGCTCGCCGAGATTCTCACAGGTCAGGTCAATCCATCCGGCCGGCTGCCGATCACCTGGCCGCAAAACCTCGCGCAGACACCGCGGCCGGAATTACCTGGGCTCGGCACGCCGTGGGGCACGCCGACCACGATCCGCTACGACGAGGGCGCCGAGGTCGGTTATCGCTGGTACGCGCAAAAGCACCTGACGCCGGCCTACGCGTTTGGACACGGCCTCAGCTACGCCAGCTTCGCTTATCACGATCTCGATGTCCGCGGTGGCGACACCGTGACGGCTGCGTTCACTGTCACCAACACCGGGCTCCGCGACGGCGCCGACGTGCCGCAGCTTTATCTGACGCATGCCGCGGGCGAGGACCGCCTGCGGTTGCTCGGCTTCGAGCGCGTTGCGCTCAAAGCCGGCGAGTCGCGCCGCATCACCCTGACGGCCGATCCGCGCCTGCTGGCGCGGTTCGACATGAGCGCGTCGCGCTGGCGCATTGCGGCCGGGACGCATCGTGTCGCGGTTGGGCGTTCGGCTGGCGATTTTGTCTTGCGCGGCGAGCTGGAGTTGCGGGCGCGGATGTTTGGGGTGTGAGCGATTTGTTTTGTCATGGCCGGGCTCGTCCCGGCCATCTCGATCAGGGGCGCACTGCCTCCCCAAGCGAGATGCCCGGCATAAAGCCGGGCATGACAAGAAAGTTGCCGCCACCCGCCGCCGCTGCTAACCACGCGACGCGAGCCGGAGAGGCGCCGAAATCAAATGTCCGACAAGAAGGTCAAAAAAAACCAGAAATTGCGCGCGCGGCTGCCGCGCGGGCTCACCGACCGTGGTCCGGCCGAGATCGCTGCCACGCGGCGCATGGTCGAGACCATCCGCGAGGTCTACGAGCGCTACGGTTTTGAGCCGGTCGAGACGCCTGATATCGAATACACCGACGCACTCGGCAAATTCCTGCCCGACCAGGACCGGCCGAACGAGGGCGTGTTCTCGTTCCAGGATGATGACGAGCAGTGGCTGTCGCTGCGCTATGATCTGACCGCGCCGCTCGCGCGCTACGTCGCCGAGAATTTCGACACGCTGCCGAAACCCTATCGCAGCTACCGCTTCGGCTGGGTGTTCCGCAACGAGAAGCCCGGCCCCGGCCGCTTCCGCCAGTTCATGCAGTTCGACGCCGACACGGTCGGCTCGGCCTCGGCCGCCGCCGATGCCGAGATCTGCATGATGGCGGCGGACACCATGGAAGCGCTCGGCATTCCGCGCGGGCAGTATGTGGTGAAGGTGAACAATCGCAAGGTGCTCGATGGGGTGCTGGAGTGCGATCGGCTTGTGCGGCGAGGAGAATGCGGGGCGCCGGCTGACTGTGCTGCGCGCGATCGACAAGCTCGATCGGCTTGGGCGATAGAGGGCGTCAGCAGTTGCTCGGCCAAGGCCGCAAGGACGAGAGTGGCGATTTCACCAAGGGCGCGGAGCTTAATCAATCCGCAATCAATCATTACGTGAGCATTACGACGTTTCGATAGGCTACGAAGTCCGGATCGACGACTCAGATCGCGCAAATCTGAGATCAAGACATTTGGAAGTGATAAGCTGCCGGATCAGATGTCTATCAAAAGAAGGTGACGGACGATCTTGCGAACCGGCCAATCTCTCGCTGCGAGCGGCTTGATGAGCTTCGATTCTCAGAGACTTGATCGAGCGGCGATACGGATCGCATCCGATCGATCCCTCCGTCGTCCGCGGCCTCGAATACTACACCGGCCCGGTCTATGAGGTTGAGCTGCTGATCGAAACCAAAGACGAGAAGGGCCGCCCGGTTCGCTTCGGCTCGGTCGGCGGCGGCGGACGCTACGATGGTCTGGTGTCGCGCTTCCGCGGCGAGCCGGTGCCGGCGACCGGGTTCTCGATCGGCGTGTCGCGGCTGCAGGCTGCGCTGAACTCTGATCGGCAAACTCGACAACCGGTCGCGTTTGGCCCCGTCGTCGTCACCGTGTTCGACCGCGATCGCATCGCCGATTATCAGAAGATGGTCGCGATCCTGCGCGCGGAAAAAATCCGCGCCGAGCTCTATCTCGGCAATCCGAAGAACATGGGCAACCAGCTCAAATACGCCGACCGCCGCAACGCGCCGTGCGTGATCATCCAGGGCTCCGATGAAAAGGCGCGTGGCGAAGTGCAGATCAAGGATTTGATCGAGGGTGCCAAGGCGGCCGCGGCGATCGCCTCGAACCAGGAATGGCGCGAGACCCGCCCCGCCCAGTTCTCTTGCCGCGAGGATGAGCTGGTCGCGAAGGTGCGCGAGGTGCTCGCGCGTCATGACGTGAAGTGGGGATGAGCGGTTCGCCAAACACCGCGGTCATTCGGGGATGCGCCGTTAGGCGCGGCCCGGAATCCATACTCCCGTGTGGTTATGGATTCCGGGCTCGTGCTTCGCACGCCCGGAATGAGGATGAGGAAATTTTGCAGGCCACCATGCAATTCGACACCAAGATCGCCATCGTCATCCGCGCCGATCTCGAAGCCTGGCAGAAGCTCAACGTCGCCTCCTTCCTCGCCGGCGGCATCGCCGCGAGCATATCCGGAATGCATCGGCGAGCCTATGAAGACGGCTCAGGCACGAAATATCTCAGGCTGATCGGCCAGCCGATCCTGATCTATGGCGCGGATCGCCGGCGCTGACGCGGGCGCTCGAGCGCGCGCTGACGCGCGGGGTGATGCCTGCGGTCTACACCGAAGACATGTTCAAGACCGGCCACGATGCGGCGAACCGTGAGGTGGTGAAGGCGGTTGGACGCGCCGAGCTCAATCTGGTGGGCATCGCGCTACGCGCCGAGCGCAAGGTGGTCGACAAGATCATCGACGGCTTGAAGTTTCACAGTTGATTTGCACGCCAGCGCGGAATGCTCGATGATCTCGCGCGCAAAAAATCAAGGGAGCAAGACAATGCCTGAAGTGATCGTCCATATGGCCGCCGGCCGCACCGCCGAACAGAAGAAGGCGTTGATGATGGATATTTCGCAGGCGGTGGTGAAGAACACCGGCGCGCCGCTCGATGCCGTCACCGTGTCGATCATCGAAGCCCCGCTGACCGACAAGATGAAGGCTGGCGTCACCTTCGAGGAGCGACGGAAGAAGTAGGGCGCCGCGTAGCTTCGCAGGGTGGGCAAAGCCAACGGGTCCGGCCGAAGGCCGGCCCGATGATAAACTCCGCGTGCCCACCATTTTTCGCGACCCGTGTTCAGTGCGCAAGACACGTGCGCACGGCGCTCCGCGCCTTTGCCCACCTTACGTCTTCTTCTTAGGACATGCGTTGGCGCCGCCCGCTAATTCGTCCCCTCGCCCTGCTGCTGGCGCAGCTTGAGCACGTCCTTCAGATTGATCTTCATGCCGCCCATCATGATGATGTCGCCCGGCACCTGGCCGCTCTTGCAGGGCCAAGATATTTTGCGTCGAGCGTGAGGTCCGACGACGGCGGATCGTCAGGCGATTCATCCTGCATGCGCGACACGAGATGCGCCTGGTAGGCCGACTGGTAATCGCCTGAGATGTCGATGTGGGTGATGATGGTGTCGTCGCCCTTTTTGCAGACGCGATCGACCGCGTAGCCGGTCGCGGTCTTCTGCACGGTGCGCTTGTCGCAAACTTCCTTCGCCAGCGGGCTGTAGATCGTGCGCAGCTCCTTGTCGGTCGCTGGCATCCGTGCACTGCTGCATCAACATGGTCGGAATGCCGCCGCCGGTGATCCGCATCTTCATGTCCCACAGCCCGGCCTTGCGCATCGGCAGGTCGAAGTCTTCGGCGCGCGACGATGAAGCAGTTGCGGCGAGGACCGCAAGCGAGAGGCACGAAATCCAAACCGCCGATCGTGTCATTGGCGCTACTGCAACTGCCGGAACGCTCGATCGGCCATGATGTGGTCTAAAGCCGGCTGGCGCTCAAGATCATGCTTTGGGCAGTAGACGCCTCTGCCACATCAGGCGCAAGAAGGAACGGCGGCCGAGTTATTTTGGCGGCGCCATCATATTGCGCATCTTTTGCATCTCTTTGACGTTGATCTTGATGCCGCCGGGCATGACCATGTCGCCCGGCGTCTGGTCGGCCTTGCACGGCCCGACCCATTTCGCCGCCATCGTCATGTTGGTGTCGGCGGGCACGCCGGTGGGGCCGCCGGTGTTGTGCCCGGTCACGGTGACCGTGTAGGCCGAGTTGAAGTCGCCGGAAATTTCCGAGTGCGAGACGGTCGTCATCGCGCCGAACTTGCAGGTCGAGTCGCTGGCATAGCCGGTTGCGGTCTTCTGCAAGTCGCTGCGCGTGCAGGCTTGCTGCATGCTCGGGTTGGCGTTGGCGATCATGTCCTTGTCGATCGACGGATCCGTGCACTGCGACATCGTCATGGTACGGCCCGACGTCATCGTCATGGTCAGTTCCCACAGCCCCGCCTTGCGGGTGGGATAGTCGACGGCGCCAGCGAGCGTCGGGACAATGAGAAACGCAAGCGCGACGAGAGCGGTGCGGCGCATCGGCGTTGTCCGTTCGTTGTGAGGGAAACGTCAGCCCTTGACGCTGATTGCGCTGGGAACGCCCGGCGTCGGCCGCCACACGCAGGCGAACGAGATATAGCCGCCGTAGTAGCGTTGCGCGGCAAGCGGCTTACCACCTTGCCGTATCGCGCACAGTGGTCGATCGCGAGCTTCTGCGCATCGGTATGCGTGGCGTAGTCCCACGCGATGATGCCGCCGGTGTCGTTGCCTTTGAACGGCGACACCCAGTCGGCCCGGGCGGCGGAAAGAGCAAAGCCCGAGATCATCGCGCCGAGCGCGGTACCCAAAACCAATCCACGTGCTGCGCGCTGCATGTCTCGAATCTCCGTAAACCGACCTGTTTCCGCATCTTAAGGGGACCGGCAGCGGAAGCAAAGAAATCGCGGGCCCGCGTGCAACAGTTGGCGGCGAGTGTGGCCATCCTGCACTTGACCGGGCTAAAGGCGCGCGGCACGGTCAGGCAGATTTCTGCTTCTTTCCCGTCGGGCCCAGCGCCCCACCAAGGCTGTCCGCGATGCCGCCAAAACTCCGTTTGATCGCTCTTTCCAGCGTCTGCTGGGGAACTTGCTCATGGCCGGAAACGCCAGTGCCGCGAACTTGCTCGAGAAGAATTTCGGCCTGTTCGGCCCGCGCTATGACGGCACCTTCGTGCCGTGCGAGCGGGCGCTCGACTGGGTCGCCTCCGCCTTTGCCAACAAGGAAAGCACGTTCTGGAATTCCAGCCTGCAGATCACGGGCTTCTCGAACGTCCACGAGATCGCCTACCGGCCCTGGCAGTCGAACACCATCCCGCGCCGCTACTGCACGGCGACCGCCATGATCAGCGATGGCAACGTGCGCACGGTGAACTACTCGATCATCGAGGACGGCGGCTGGGCGAGCTTTGGCGACAGCATTGAGTTCTGCGTCGTCGGCTACGATCGCAACTGGGCCTATAATCCGACCTGCCGAATGGCCCGGCCGTAAGCCAAAACTCCGCGAAAATTCACGGATTGAGGTGCCTAACCAAGCAGTTGGGCGGCACCGGTGGTCGCGGTCATGTTGCGTTCCAATTTTTTCCCTTTTTGTTCTTGTAATGTTCCAGTATGTCGGCTATCGTCCCCTCCCGCGTATCGCCGCATGAAAACCTGTGAAAAGACCTGTGAAGTTGGCGTCGTAGCTTTGGGGGAGTGTCATGGCGAGTTGGTTGGCGAATTGGGTTGCCGCGCAGCGCCGGGTGATCGCGCTCTATCTGCTTCTCATCACCTTGGGTGCGCTGTTACCCGGCCTGATCGCACCGGCGGTGGCGCAGGATCGCCGCCAGAACGCCGCTGGCGAATTTGATTTCTACGTGCTCTCGCTGTCGTGGTCGCCCTCGTTCTGCGATGCGGCCAACGAACGCGGTGGCCCGTCGAAGTCGCAGCAGATCCAGTGCGGCGGCCGGCCGTACTCGTTCGTCGTGCACGGGCTGTGGCCGCAATATGAGCGCGGCTTCCCGAATTACTGCCAGCAGCCGGCGCCGCGGCTCGATCGCAACATCGTCTCCTCGATGCTCGACCTGATGCCGGCGCCCGGGCTGATCTTCAGCGAATGGGACAAGCACGGCACCTGTTCGGGGATGTCGGCGCGCAACTACTTCGAGACCATCCGCAAGGCCCGCGCCGTGGTGAAGATCCCCGAGCAATTCATCGATCTCGCCGAGCCCAAGACCATTGCGCCCGCCGACGTCGAGGACGCCTTCGTCAAGGCCAATCCCGGCCTGAGCAATGACGCTATCGCCGTGACCTGCGACCGCACACGCCTCAGCGAAGTTCGCATCTGCCTGAACAAGGATTTGCAGTTCCGGTCCTGCGAGGAGATCGACCGCCGCGCCTGCCGCAGCGACAGCGTGCTGATGCCGCCGATCCGGGGCGGATAGCGCATGTCCCGGAAAAGCATGCCCTCGACTTGATCGGGGGTGGGCACCGGTTTTCCCGGACAAGCGTCTTCGTTTGTCCAATAGGACATGCGCAAATAAATCGTCTCGCGGTTGCTCTCTCGCGACGCAACCGCTATCGGCTCCGGCATGTTCATCGCGTCGCCGGAGCCGAATTTCATTTGAACTACCGCCACGCCTTTCATGCCGGGAATTTTGCCGACGTCGTCAAGCACGCGGTGCTGACGCGCGTTCTGCTCTATCTGCAGGACAAGCCGGCGGCATTTCGCGTCATCGACACCCATGCCGGCGCCGGCCTCTATGACCTCACAAGCGACGAAGCGACGCGCGGCGGCGAGTGGCGCGATGGCATTGCCAGATTGCTTGCGTCAGAGCTGCCCGATGATGCGGCAAAGTTGCTCAAACCCTATCTCGACATCGTGCGTGCCTACAACGCGTCGGCGGAACTGCGCGCCTATCCCGGTTCGCCCCTGATCGTGCGCGCATTGCTGCGGCCGCAGGATCGTCTCGTCGCGTGCGAGCTCGAGCCCCGCGCCCGGCGCCAGTTGATCGATTGCCTGCGTCGCGACAAGCAGGCGCGCGTGGTCGAGCTCGACGGCTGGACCGCGCTGACGGCCTATGTTCCTCCGAACGAACGGCGCGGCGTCGTGCTGATCGATCCGCCGTTCGAAGCAAAAGACGAGTTCGAGCGGCTCGCGGAAAAATTTTCCGCCGCGTTCGCAAAGTGGCCGACCGGCATTTATCTCATCTGGTATCCGGTCAAGGACCTCAAAGGCGCGCGCGAGTTTTGTGCCAAAGTCGCGCGCGCCGTTGCCGCGCGCAGTCCGAATGCGTCGCGCGACCAGCGCTGCCTGCGCGTCGACCTGTCGATCGGCCGCACTGCCGCCGGCGGCCTGCAAGCTGCGGGCCTCCTGGTCGTGAACCCGCCATGGACGCTGGCCGGCGAGCTCAAGACGGTGCTGCCGGCGCTTACGGCTGCTCTTGGGCGCGCGCCGACCGCGCGCTTCAGCCTCGAACCGCTCTGACGATGCGGCTTGGGTGCGCTGCGATTGCGCAAGGGAAAAGCCAGCACGAACAAAGCGATAATGCGACGCTGGGTTTGCGGGACCAGCGGGTGCCCGTCACTGCCGGCTTCGTCGTCGGCGCTCGGAGAAATATTTCAGCGCCCGCCTTTCGCTCCCATGGCGCTTTTCAGGAACCGTACTAGACTGAAGCTCCAAGGCTGGCTTTACGTTCCGCTCCCGCAAATGGGGGCGGCGGGGTGACGAGGCCGCTTGTGCGCCCAGACGACTTCGAAGGGACATCGGCGTCGGCGGGCGTCCGAAGGTTTGGCCAATGCTTCCGGAAGTGAATGTCCGGTCGGACCGATGCGCGGGAGGCGTGTCGGTGGAGCATTGCGGGGAGGAGTTTCCCGATGGCCATGACGGGGACAGTCAAGTTCTTCAACGGCGAGCGTGGGTACGGCTTCATCAAACCGGATGATGGCGGACGCGACGTGTTCGTGCACATCACAGCGGTTGAACGTGCTGGATTGAAGACGCTCAACGAAGGACAGCGCATCACGTTCGAGGTCGAGCCCGACAAGAAGGGCAAGGGACCGAAAGCGGTCAACCTGGTGGTTGCGTAGCATAAGCGGCGCAACGAAGCGCGCTCAAATCCTCGAGGTCAGGACCGGCTTGGCTTGAACAGCGACGCCGGGCGCAATGACGTCGCCGTTCAGAACCGGTAGTTGACGCCGAGCCGCACGACGTTGAAGCCGTAGCCGTTCTGCACCGCGGTCAGCGTGAACGGCGTCTCCGACAGGTTGACGTAGAGATATTCAACCTTGGCCGACAGGTTCTGCGTGATGCCGACCTCGGCGCCGACGCCGACCGTCCAGCCCGCCGTGATGTGGGATTCTGAAAGCGCGAACGCCTGACCGTTGAGCCCGCCCAAGGCGAGACCCGCGGTGCCATAGAACAGGATGTTGTTCAGGGCGTAGCCGGCGCGGCCGCGCACGGTGCCGAACCACGGGTTGGAGAACTTCCACGCCGCAAACTGGTCGGTCGCGCCGGAGATCTGGAGGTCGGCCTCGCCACCGAACACCCACTGTCCGTACTGCCAGTTGTAGCCGCCCTGCACGCCACCGTCGACGCCGCTCGGCTTCGTCAGGTTGTTGGTGATCGAGCCCCATTGGTAGCCGAGATTGCCGCCGATATACGGGCCGGCCCAGCTGTACATGTTGAGCGGCTGGTTGACGGTGTAGGGCGCCTTGTACGCGAAATCGGCCGCTTCAGCCGACACGCTCAAGCCACCGAGGCCGCAAACGGCAATGGCGACCGCGCCAACGAGATTGCTACGCATGATACGCTCCTGAGACGCCACGCAACCGCGACAGACGGTTCGGACCAGGGCCTGCGATTCGCTTCGGCGCCGCTTCTGCCGCGCCAAATGGTTTCGAATGCCTGACCTTGATCGCTAAAATTTATCGAGAGTCTTGCGTTAAGCCCCCGTTAAGAGGGCAGGCGCGCGACTCCATGGCGTTAAGAGAGCGTTACCGATCGCGGCCTCCGGCGCGGCCGGAGGTGAGGCGCCGCAGGAACCGGTTCGCAATAGCCCGCAGACCGATGGAAATTGCGCAAAATTCCTGTGCCTGACAGCTAATCCGGCAGTGGCCGGATCACGCCGCAACACCTAGTTTCCAGCCCATGACTGAAGACCACGACGGCGGCCCGGCCGCGCTCCCTGAACCGGGGCGCGGCGGCAAGGCTGCAAGCGACGATATTGATCCTGCGACCGTAGCGGTCGAGGAGGAGGACGAGGCGCGGCTGCCGGAGGCCGCCGACGACGGCACCGAGGCGGTCGTCGAGGGTCGGCTCGCCTCGGGTCGCGCCGCAATCCAGCGCGCCGTGCAGCATGCGCCGTTCGGCGCCGGCGTCTATCGCATGCTCGGCACCGAGGGCGATGTCCTCTACGTCGGCAAGGCGAAGAGCGTACGCAAGCGACTGTCGTCCTATGCGCGACCGACCGGCCAGCCGGCGCGGATCGAGCGCATGATCGCGGCGACCATAAATGTCGAGATCGTCTCGACCTCGACTGAAACCGAAGCGCTGCTGCTCGAGGCCAACCTGATCAAGCAGCTTCGTCCGCGCTTCAATGTTCAGCTGCGCGACGACAAATCGTTCCCCTACATCCTGCTCACCGGCGACCACTGGGCGCCGCAAATCCTGAAGCATCGCGGCGCGCAGTCGCGGCCCGGAAACTATTTCGGTCCGTTCGCCTCGGCCGGCGCCGTCGGCCGCACCATCAATGCGTTGCAACGCGCCTTCCTGATCCGCTCCTGCACCGACGCGTTCTTCGAGAGCCGGACGCGGCCGTGCCTGCTCTACCAGATCAAGCGGTGCTCGGGACCGTGCACGCGCGAGATCGATTTTGCCGGCTACAGCAACCTCGTGCGCGAAACCAAGGACTTTCTGTCCGGCCACAGCCGCGCGGTGAAGCAAGAGCTTGCGAAGGAGATGGAGCAGGCCTCTGCCGATCTCGAATTCGAACGCGCCGCGCTCTATCGCGATCGCCTTGCCGCGCTGTCGGCGATCCAGGCGCAGCAGGGCATCAATCCGCGCACGCTCGAAGAAGCCGACCTGTTCGCAATCCACCAGGAGGGCGGCTATTCCTGCGTGCAAGTGTTCTTTTTCCGTACCGGCCAGAACTGGGGCAACCGCGCCTATTTCCCGCGCGCCGACCGCAGTCTGTCGGCAGAAGAAGTCCTCAACGCGTTCCTCGCACAATTCTATGACGACAAGCCGGCGCCGAAATTGATCCTGCTCTCGCACGAGATCGAGGAGGCCGAGCTGCTGGCGACCGCGCTCACCACCAAGGCCGGTTTTAAGGTCGAGGTCAACGTGCCCCGGCGTGGCGAGAAGAAGGACCTCGTCAATCACGCGCTCGCCAATGCGCGCGAAGCGCTGGGCCGCAAGCTTGCCGACAACGCCTCGCAGCTGCGACTGCTCGAAGGCCTGAAGGTCGCGCTCGACCTGCCGCGGGTGCCGCGCCGGATCGAGATTTACGACAACAGCCACATCCAGGGCACCAACGCCGTTGGCGCCATGGTGGTCGCCGGCGCCGACGGCTTCATCAAGAACCAGTATCGCAAGTTTAACATTAAGTCGTCGGACCTGACGCCCGGCGACGACTACGGCATGATGCGCGAGGTGCTGCAGCGCCGCTTCAAGCGACTGCTCGGCGCGACGCCCGCGGCGAAGCAGGACGAGGTCCCCGAGGGCGAGACGGCGAGCGACGATGCTGCGCCGTCGTGGCCCGACCTCGTCATCATTGACGGCGGCATGGGCCAGCTCAACGCGGCGCGGCAGGTCTTCACCGAGTTCGAGGTCAAGGACGTCGCGCTGATCTCGGTCGCCAAAGGTCCGGACCGCGACGCCGGCAACGAGACGATCTTCATGCCTGAAAAGCCGGCACTGAAGCTCGAACCGCGCGACCCCGTGCTGTATTTCATCCAGCGGCTTCGCGACGAGGCCCACCGTTTTGTCATCGGATCGCATCGCAAGCGCCGTACCAAGGACCTGCGCGAGGCCGGCCTGCAGGAGATCGCCGGCATTGGTCCCGCGCGCAAGCGCGCGCTGCTGCACCACTTCGGCACGTTGAAAGCGATCGAGACCGCGTCGATGGCCGATCTTGCCAAGGTTCCGGGAATCAGCGCCGAAGGCGCGCGGAAGATCTTCGAATTTTTCCATGCCGGGTCCGGATAATGCTGAACGAACAGGTTGACCACAGGCCACGGGATGTATTGGTTGAGCCCAAGATGAGCGGACTAGCCAAAACATCGCCGAATTTGTCGCTGGCGCTGCCCAACATCCTGACGTACGCGCGGATTGTCGCAGTACCGATCGTGGTCGGCTGTATCTACGTGCAGTCGATCCTCGATGGTCCGCTGTGGCTGCGCTGGGTTGCCGTGGTGTTGTTCATCGCCGCCGGTGTCACTGATTTTCTCGACGGCTATTACGCGCGGGTGTGGGGCCAACAATCGGCGTTCGGGCGGATGCTCGATCCGATTGCCGACAAGCTTTTGGTCTCAGCTTGCCTGTTGATGCTGGCCGCCGACGGCATCATCCATGGCTGGTCGCTGTGGGCGGCGATCATCATTCTGTGCCGTGAAATTCTGGTGTCGGGCCTGCGCGAATATCTCGCCGAGCTCCGCGTCAGCGTACCAGTGACGCGGCTCGCGAAATGGAAGACCACGGTGCAGCTGGTCGCGATCGGCTTTCTGCTTGCCGGTGACGCCGGCGACCAGATCGTGCCTGTTGTGACGCAGATCGGCCTTGCGCTGCTGTGGATCTCGGCGATCTTCACACTTTACACCGGATGGGACTATTTCCGCGCCGGGCTGCATCACCTGATCGAGGAATGAGCATGAAGGTGCTTTACTTCGCATGGGTGCGCGAGCGCATCGGCAAGGGTGAAGAAGTCGTCGAGCCGCCGGCAAGCGTGGCGACGGTCGCAGACCTGATCGGCTGGCTGGCCGGCCGCGGCGAGGAATACGCCTATGCGTTCGAGAAGCCCAAGGTGATCCGCGCCGCGATCGATCGCAAGCACGTCAAGCCGGAGGCCGCGATCTCGGGCGCCCGCGAGATCGCATTCTTTCCGCCGATGACAGGAGGATAGGGCGATCGTGTTCTCGAATCGAATCGTTGCCAGGATCGCTGGCCAGCGCCCTCTCCCCGTGGGGGAGAGGGTCGGGGTGAGGGGGCCCCGGATTCTCGATCTGGCAGTCCGCCCTCACCCGGCTACTTCGTGGCCGACCTCTCCCCAACGGGGAGAGGTGATCTCAGCGCCACGACGGACAAGATGAGTATTCCCGTCACCATACGCTTGCAGAACGAACGACTTCGATCTCGCCGCCGAGTCGGCGAAGCTGACACGCGGCCGCACCGACATCGGCGCGGTGGTGAGCTTCGTCGGTGTCTGCCGCGGCGGTGAGGGCGCGGATGCGATTGAAGCGCTGACGCTCGAGCATTATCCCGGCATGGCCGAGGAAGAGATTGCGCGGCATGTCGAGCAGGCAACGACGCGCTGGCCGCTGCTCGGCGTCACCGTGATCCACCGTCATGGCCGCATCCCGATCGGTGCCAACATCGTGCTGGTACTTACGGCGTCAGTGCATCGCGCCGCGGCCTTCGAGGCGGCCGAGTTCCTGATGGATTATCTGAAGACCTCGGCGCCGTTCTGGAAGCGTGAGGAGGGCGGTCAAGCGACCGGCTGGGTCGAGGCGAAAGCGGCGGACGACGCGGCGGCCTCGCGCTGGACCCGCTGATGGCGAAGAAGGCCGTCAAGCGCGGCAAGGTTTCGGCGTCGCGCGCGAAGAAATCGTCGATCAAGGCAAAGGTCGTGACCGCGGCGCAACTGGTTCGCGATGCGGCGCGGCGCTTGAAGGCGGCGCGGGTCACGTTTGCCCACGGCACCAGCGACGCGATCCCTGAGGCCGCATTCATTGTCAGCGAGTGTCTCGGCTTTCACCCCGACCGCTTTGATGAATACGCTGGAAGGCACGTCACCGCTGGCCAGGCTGCGCGCATCCGCGCCCTCGTCGAGGCGCGCATCGCGACCCGCAAGCCCGCCGCTTATCTGCTCAATAAAATCTACATGCTCGGCGTGCCATTCTATATCGACGAACGCGCCATCGTGCCGCGCTCCTATCTTGGTGAGATCCTCGACACGCATTTCAGCGACGAGGCGCCGTTGCTCGACCCTGAACGCGTCACCCGCGTGCTCGACCTCTGCACCGGCTCCGGCTGCCTCGCCATCCTCGCTGCGCGCTGCTTTCCGCAGGCCGACATCGATGCGGTTGATTTGTCCGGCGATGCGCTCGCCGTCGCCCGCCGCAACGTCGCCGACCACAAGCTCGGCCGCCGCATCACACTGCATCAGGGCGACCTGTTCGCGCCGCTCGGCGGCGAAGCGCGCTACGATCTCATCCTCTCGAATCCGCCCTATGTCGACACGGAAGGCATGGCGAACTTGCCCCCTGAGTGCCGCTATGAGCCGGAGATAGCCTTCGACGGCGGCGCTGACGGCATTGCGATCGTCAGGCGCATCATCGACGCAGCGCCGCGCTGGCTGAAACCGGGCGGCGGCTTGCTGTGCGAAGTCGGTCGCTGCAAGCCGGCGCTTGAGCAGGCGTACCCACGCACTCCGTTCCTCTGGCTCGATACCGAGGAATCCGAGGGCGAGGTGTTCTGGCTGGGGGCGGCGGAATAATTCCGCCGCCGGTCACAGAACCTTTCTGATCCAGTTGTGCGGATCGACTGCGCGACCGTACTGAATGTCGACCAGCTTCTTGCGCAGCCCCATGGCGACGGGGCCGGCCGCGCCGCCGCTGATGAGGAAATCGCCGCTCGTGGAACACACCTTGCCAATCGGCGAGATGACGGCCGCCGTGCCGCAGGCGAAGGCCTCTTTCAATTTCCGCTTGCGGCGTCGGCGCGCCATTGGTCGATCGTGTAGGCCTCCTCGCGCACGCAGCGTGCCGGAATCCTTCGCGAGCGCCATGATCGAATCGCGGGTGATGCCCGGCAGGATGGTCCCCAGCGGCGGCGTCAGCAACGAGCCGTCGTCGAACGCAAAGAAAATGTTCATGCCGCCGAGCTCCTCGACGTAGCGGCGCTCGACCGCATCGAGGAACACGACCTGATCGCAGCCGTGATCGATGGCCTCGGCCTGCGCGCGCAGGCTTGCGGCGTAGTTGCCGCCGCATTTGACGGCGCCGGTGCCGCCGATTGCGGCGCGCGTGTAGTTCTCCGACACCCAGATCGACACGGGCGCAGGTCCGCCCTTGAAATAGGAGCCGACCGGCGAGGCGATGACGGCGAACAGGTACTCCGCGGATGGTTTCACGCCGAGGAAGACCTCGCTCGCGATCATGAAGGGCCGCAGGTAGAGACTGCCTTCGCCGCCTGGTATCCAGGCGCGGTCGATGCGCACGAGCTGCTCGACCGCTTCGATGAACACAGACTCGGGCAGCGGCGCCATCGCCATGCGCTCAGCCGAACTCCGGAAGCGCCGGGCGTTGGCGTCGGGGCGGAACAGGTTCACGCCGCCGTCGTCGCGCTTGTAGGCCTTCAGGCCCTCGAAAATCTCCTGCGCATAGTGCAGGACGGCGAGCGCCGGATCGAGCGGGAAATTCGCGCGGGATTCGACGCGCGCGCCATGCCAGCCCTTCGCCTGATTGTAGCGGACCACCGCCATGTGATCGGTGAAAACCCGGCCGAAGCCCGGGTCCACGAGCTTTGCTGCGCGGTCCTTGTCAGACGTCGGATTCGTCGCAGGCTGAATTTCAAATTTCAAACTCATGCCGTTGCTTCCCGCGGTCGGAACCGGCGCGATTTCTGGCGTCGGCCTGTCTTTCTGGGCTATTCCCATGGCGCATCTCCCGGAATGGACGCTCACGCCTGATATAAGCGGCGGATCGGTTTTGCCTCTGGCCCTTATTCCCAGTATGTTTTGCGCAATGTCGACCGACAACCGTATGGACGGCGCCGTTTCGACTGTATCCCGCGCAAATTCGGGTCCGAAGGCCACTCGCATTTCTGGACGCGAACGATTATTTCGCAGCGTCGAAGGGGTTTATAACATTCAACCGAAATTATGTCAATATGGCTGACATAAATTACAAAACCTCGCAGCGGTCCGCCCCAGGCGCGACGCGTACGCCGACTCAGCGCGCGAGGCGAGGGCGGCGCAGCCGGCGAAGTGCGCTGGGACATCATCGAACTGTTGTTCTTCGCCTATCGCGATTTCGTCGGCGACCCCGATGCGGTGCTCGCTGAATTCGGCTTCGGTCGTGCGCATCATCGGGTCATGCACTTCGTCCATCGCTATCCCGGCTTCAAAGTCGCCGATCTGCTCGACGTCCTGCGCATCACCAAGCAGTCACTCGGCCGCGTGCTGAAGCAATTGGTCGACGAGGGCTACATCACGCAGAAGGCCGGCGACGCCGACAAACGCCAACGCCTTCTTTTTGCCACCGCCAAAGGCGAGGCGCTGGTCGCCAAGCTTGCCGGCCTGCAGACCGATCGCATCAATCATGCATTGGCGGAGATGAGCGCGGCCGATGCCGAGGTCGTCCGGCGCTTTCTGCGCAACATGATCGACCTCAGGGACCCGGACAAAGTGTTGCAGATCATCATGGCGGGCGCGAAGGGCGCTCCGCGGGGAACACCATGACGGAAAACCTGATTGCGGCGGTGGCCGCCTCGCGCGGGCCGAAGATTCCGGCCGACGATGCGCCACACCTGATGGTGGTCGAGGACGACCGCCGCATTCGCGATCTGGTGTCGCGCTTTCTCGCCAGCGAAGGCTATCGGGTCACGGTGGCCGAGAGCGCGGCCGACGCGCGCGCCAAGCTGAGCGGTTTGCATTTCGATCTCTTGATCCTCGACGTCATGATGCCCGGCGAGAGCGGCTTCGATCTCGCGCGTTACATTCGAAAGTCGTCGACCGTGCCGATCATCATGCTAACGGCGCGCAACGAGAATGAGAGTCGCCTGCTCGGCCTGCAGATCGCCGACGACTACATCTCAAAGCCGTTCGAGCCGCGCGAGCTGGTGCTGCGCATCGGCAACATCCTGAAGCGCGCCGCGCCGGCGGCGCCGCCGCCGGCCGAAACCGTGGCGTTTGGGCCTTACGTATTTCATCTCGAGCGCGGCGAGCTGCGCAACGGCGAGGAGATCGTGCACCTGACCGATCGCGAGCGCGAGATGCTGCGCATCCTTGCGGTCGCGCCCGGCGACACCGTGCCGCGGCTGTCACTCGCCGGCGGTGGCGGTACCGCGAACGAGCGCGCCGTCGACGTTCAGGTCAGCCGCCTCCGCCGCAAGATCGAGCGCGACGTTGCGAACCCGCTGTTCATCCAGTCGGTGCGCGGCATCGGCTATCGGCTGGTGGCCTCGCCCTAAGGCTTTCGCCGCGCGCACGTTTCAAAGGTTTGCTTGATGAGTCGACTTGATGGCACGCTTGACACCGGCATCACGCTGATCCGATCCGCGTCGCGGCAGGTCGCAAGCGCCAACAGCTGGCTCGGGCAGTCCTTCAAGCGCTGGACGCCGAAGGGCCTTTATGCGCGGGCGCTGCTGATCATCATCGTGCCGATGCTGGTGCTGCAGGCGGTGATCGCGTTCGTGTTCATGGAGCGGCACTGGAACACGGTGACGCAGCGCCTGTCGGAAGCGGTGGTGCGCGACATTGCGAGCCTGATCGACGTCTCCAAGCTCTATCCGCAGGACAAGGACCACGCGATTCTGATCGGCATCGCGTCGAACCGGCTCGGCCTGCTGGTCGATTTCCTGCCCGGCGCCGACCTGCCGCCGCCCGGCCCAAAGCCGTTCTTCTCGCTGCTCGACCAGGCGCTGTCGCGGCAGATCGGTCAGCAGATCCGCCGCCCGTTCTGGATCGACACCGTCGGGCGCTCGTCACAGGTCGAAATCCGCATCAAGCTCGACGATTCGATCATGCGCGTGTTCGCGCGAAGAGACAGCGCCTACGCGTCGAATTCGGAAATCTTCCTGTTCTGGATGGTCGGCACGTCGCTCGTATTGCTGGCGGTCGCGATCCTGTTCCTGCGCAATCAGATCAAGCCGATCTTAAGGCTCGCGGAGGCCGCCGAGAGCTTCGGCAAGGGCCGCGAGGTGCCGAACTTCCGGCCGCGCGGCGCGCGCGAGGTACGCCAGGCGGCGCAGTCATTCATGGAGATGAGGTCGCGCGTCGAGCGTACCATCGAGCAGCGCACCGCGATGCTCGCCGGTGTGTCGCACGACCTGCGCACCATCCTGACCCGCTTCAAGCTGGAGATGGAGCTGATCGACAGCCCCGAAGTCGAGGGCATGCGCAAGGACGTCGACGAGATGAACGGCATGCTCGAAGGCTACCTCGCCTTCGCCCGCGGCGACAGCGGCGAGCATGCCGCGCCGACCCACATCCCGGCGTTGCTCGAGGAGTTGCGCAGCGACGCCGAGCGGCACGGCCACAACGCCAGCGTGGTCTATCACGGCCAGCCCGTGGTGATCGTCAAGCCGGCGGCGTTCAAGCGCTGTCTCGCCAACCTCGTCTCCAATGCCGCGCGCCACGGCAACGCCATCGCCATTTCGGGCCACCGCGATCATCGCTGGCTCACCATCACCATCGATGACGACGGTCCCGGGATTCCTCATGGCATGCGCGGAGACGTGTTCAAGCCGTTCTTCCGGCTCGACGATGCCCGCAATGTCGACGAAGGCGGCAGCGGGCTCGGCCTGGCAATCGCTCGCGACATCGCCCGCTCGCATGGCGGCGACATCACGCTGGGCGACAGCCTGATGGGGGGCCTGCGCGCGACCGTGCGAGTCCCCGTTTAACTACTTGGCCAGCTCTTTCGAGCGTCGCGTCGCCGCGGCGATGGCGCGCATCATCAGCCCCGCAAGCCCGTCCTTGCCCATCAGGATTTCCAGCGCCGCGGCGGTTGTGCCGCCGGGCGAGGTGACGTTCTGGCGCAATGTCGCTGCGTCCGTGTCGGACTGCTGCAGCAACGCTCCCGACCCAGCCACCGTCTCGCGCGCAAGTTTCGCCGCAAGGTCAGCCGGCAAACCTGCGGCAACGCCTGCGCGCGCAAGTTCCTCCGCGAGCAGGAACACGTAGGCAGGGCCCGAGCCGGACACGGCCGTCACCGCGTCCAGCAACGCTTCGTCCTCGACCCACTCGACCGCACCGGTGGCGCGCAGCAGCGCATCGGCCACGCCACGCTGGCCATTGGTTACGTTCGATGCCGGCACCGCAACCGTGATGCCGCGCCCGATCGCCGCCGGCGTGTTCGGCATTGCGCGCACCACGGCGCCGCCGCAGGCCGCAGCAATCCTTGCGATCGTCATGCCGGCCATGATCGACACCACCAGTGTATCGGTGGATACCAGCGGTTTCAGCAAGGGGCCGGCTTCGGCGAAGGCCTGCGGCTTGACCGCGATGACGAGCGCCGCGACGTCACGAAGCGCGCCTGCGGCCGGATTGAGGCGCAGGCCCTGCCGTGCCAGCGCGCTGATCTCGGCCGACGGCTGTGGCTCGATCGCGACGACGCGGTCGGCTGACAGCCCGGCCTTCAGCCAGCCGGTGAGCAGCGCGCTGCCCATCTTGCCGGCGCCGGCCAGCACAATTGCGCCCTTGAGGGCGGCCAACGCTTGTGAAGGATGTTTGGTCATCGACGCGGGTCCGGACGCGGAAAAAGTCGACAGCAATGTAGACTGTCAACCATGCGGCGTCATCACGCCGCGTCGTGCTCTACGCCTCGCCCTGTGTGTCGAACATCACGGCGTCGACCGCCTCGCGCGCCGACTTGCCGGCCCACACCACGTACTGGAACGCCGCAAAATAGCGCTCGCAGGCCTCGGTTGCCGCCGCCAGCATCGCCTCGCATTGCTCCGAGGTCGCGGTAATGCAACCGGCGAGGATCAGCGCCTGGCGGAACATCACGAGGCCCGGCTGTATCCACAGATCGAAATGGCCGATCCAGAGCTGCTCGTTGATCATTGCGACCAGCCGCTGCGTCTCCGCCTTGCGCGCCTCCGGCACCTTCATGTCGAAGGTGCAGGCGATGTGCAGCGACTCGATCTCCGCCATCCAGGTGAACGAGACCTGGTAGTCGGTGTGCTTGCCCTTGACCAGAAGCGACACCTCGTCCTCGCCGGAGCGTTCGAACGACCAGTCGTGCACCACCGCGACTTCCTCGACGACGTGAAGCGGGTTGGGACGGGAATCGGGTTCGATTTCGAGCAAGGCCATGCCGTCTCGAGCTGTCATTTCCATTCTTTCAATCGTGGGACTTAACGCCAATCTGCGACGCGTACTGGCGAGCTGGCCTAAGCGAGTTGCGACTTCCTGACCGCGGCAGGTGATGTGATTTGCGGAATCTGCGCAACCGGTCGTGGAATCGGTCCACAGCCTAAGGAGCCGTCGTCCACAACGATGTGGGAGCGAAAAAGCCGGGGGATAAGAGAACAAAACGGAATCGGATTCGCGCGTAAAGAGTCCCGCGCGCCGATTCCCGCGTTGCGAGTCTTTGTGGCGTGCAGAGCCTGCGGTTCAGGGCTTGCGCGCGACGAGGATGACCGACGGGTAGGACAGCAGGACGGTGTCGCCATCGCGATATGCGTCCATGCCGAGCAGGTCGCCGTCGACCAAGTCGTTGATCATCGATCGCAGCAGCGGACGGTCATCTCCCGCCGGGAACGATCCCGCGATCAGCCGCTCGCGTTCGACCGGCACCCGATAGAACGCTTTGGACGGCGGCGGCAGACCGGCCGCAGCGAAAAGGTCAACCAGATAGCCGAGGGTGCGAAATTCCACCGTCGAGGGATCGCGGTGCAGCTCCATTCGATTGAAGGCCGCGGCCTTTGCCGGATCATCGGACGCCAGCCCATCGCACAGCACGATGCGTCCGCCACGCCGGCACACCCGCAGCATCTCGGCAAATGCGCGCTTCGGCTCTTCGAAATGGTGAAAGGCAAAACGGCAGTTGACGATATCGAACGACGCGTGCGCGAACGGCAGCGCGTAGACGTCACCGCGATGGAACTCGGTATTCTTGAGTTCCTCTGCCCGCAGCCAGTTTGCGCGCTTGCGCGAGCATCGCGTCGGTCGCATCGAGACCGGCAGCGCGGTGGACACGCGCGGCAAATGCAGCGACCACCGAGCCCGGGCCGCAGGCAACGTCAAGCGAAGTATCGTCCGGCGCGGGCGCGGCTGCATCGACCAAAAGCTTGAGCGCGTCCTCGTTGTGCAGCGATGGCGACGCCGCAAAGCCCTCGGCCTGGCGGCTGAATTGATCCTGGATTTTGGATGCGTGGGAGTCGTCCGGTTGACCGGCGTGAGTATTTGGCATGGGTGAAGGCCTTTGCCGTTGGCAAAATTTCGAAACAACAGGTGCAAACAGGTTTGACCGGCCCTCGCAAGGGACCGGTCAACTAAGTTGCAGCTGTGCCGAAGGTGCCTTCATCGTCTTTCAGTCGAACAGGCTCGAGACCAATTCCTCGGACGCCGTGCGGTCGATCGCTTCGCCGATCAGGCCCGCGATCGAGATCACGCGGATGTTGCGGGCCGCGCGTACCGCCTCGGTCGGCTGGATCGAGTCGGTGATCACGAGCTCCTTGAGCTTTGAGGACGTGATCCGCGCCACCGCGCCGCCCGACAGCACGCCGTGGCTGATATAGGCGTAGACGTCCTTGGCGCCGTTGGCGAGCAGCGCGTCGGCCGCGTTCACCAGCGTGCCGCCGGAGTCGACGATATCGTCGATCAGGATGCAGGTGTGGCCGGCGACATCGCCGATCACGTTCATGACCTCGGACTCGCCGGCGCGCTCGCGGCGTTTGTCGACGATGGCGAGCGGCGCGTTGATGCGCTTGGCAAGGCCGCGGGCGCGGGCGACGCCGCCGACGTCGGGTGACACCACCATCAGGTTGGCAAGATCGAACCGTTCCTTGATGTCGCGCACCATCAACGGCGCGGCATAGAGATTGTCGGTCGGAATGTCGAAGAAGCCCTGGATCTGCCCGGCGTGGAGATCGAGCATCATCACGCGATCGACGCCGGCGTTGGCAATCAGGTTGGCGACGAGCTTGGCCGAGATCGGCGCGCGCGAGCCGACTTTGCGGTCCTGCCGCGCATAGCCGAAATAGGGGATCACCGCCGTGATGCGCCGGGCCGAGGAGCGGCGCACCGCGTCGGTGATGATCAGGAGCTCCATCAGGTGGTCGTTTGCCGGATAGGAGGTCGACTGCACGATGAACACGTCCGAGCCGCGGATGTTCTCGTGGATCTCCACAAAAATCTCGTTGTCGGCGAAGCGCCGGACCGACGCCTTGGTCAGCGGCAGTTCCAGATGCGCGGCGATGGCATTGGCCAGCGGCTGATTGGAGTTGCCGGCGACCAGCTTGATCGCGCCGTTCTTGCCTGAGGTCTTTGCCTGCGTCTTGGGCATCGTGGATGCGTTGCTCAGCATGTCAATGACCCCCTCAAGCCGCAGAAATCACGCCCCAAAAGGCCGTGTGACGGGCGGGTGATATCAAGGTGGGTCCGGACCGGCAATACGGACGGCCGGTTTTCCTGCGTAAAATCGGCTCGATAACGCTAACGAGCGTTAAACCCGAGCACGGTCCGGGGGCCGGCTCGGTGCGATTCCGAGGGCAGGATCGTCGGCGCTGGCGATCGCCTGGCCGCGTCCCGGCGACTGCGGCGCCGGCGGGTTGTCAACGCCGCCGAGGTATGACGCCATACCGCTGATGCCGGCCTGCGCAATGCGTCGCAGCAGCTGGTCGTCGGCGGCGGCCCAGGCGTCGCGACCGGCCTTGCCGGCCGGCTCCTCGCCGGTAAGACGCAGCGCACGCTGCTGGTCGCGATCATAGACGTCGAACACGTATGCGATCACGCTGCGACCGCGCCTGACCTCCGCCGCGAGATAGGTCCGGACATGATAGGCCGCCGATCCGTCGCGCTGCACGATCAGCACCGGCTTGCCCTGTGCCTCCGAATTGAGCGCGCTGACCAGCCGCTCGAACACCGCAGGTGGCGGACCGTCGATCGATTCAAAAGCAAGCGTCGGTCCGCCTGCGCTGGTCTGCTGTGCAAAGGCCGCCATGCTCTGGCCGCCGGTGCTGCAGCCTGTGCCGATGCCACCAAGCGCGATGACAGCGGTGACGCCGAGCGCGCGTTGCAAGTCACGGCGCGCACGCAAGAAGGCAATGGCCGAACCGAGCCACGACATATTGTTTGACGTCCCCGAACCACTGTCATCGGGCGGCGATCATTCATCGTCACCGCTCCGTTCTCTCTAGCGATAGCCTCTATGACAGGCGAGGTCTAGACTGGTGGTTGCGATTTGATCAGGGTGTGGCGCAGCTACAATTTATGGCCGTTGATCGACAAAAGCTTGGCGTCGTGATCCCGCTCGGGATCACACAAACGATCGCCTGGGCCTCGAGCTACTATCTGCCCGCAATTCTGGCGCAGCCGATCGCCGCTGATCTCAACGTTTCGCCGAGCGTGATCTATGGCGCGCTGACCTTCGCGCTTGTGATTGCAGGGCTGCTCGGCCCGCGCGTCGGTCACGCCATCGACCGGCTCGGCGGTCGTGAATTGCTTTGCGTCTCCAACCTCGTTTTTGTCGCGGGTCTTGTTATCCTCAGCCTTGCGCACGGCGTCGTCGCGCTCGCCGTGGCGTGGCTGTTTCTCGGCATCGGCATGGGCCTCGGGCTTTACGAGGCCGCGTTCGCGACGCTGACCCGGTTCTACGGTACCGAGGCGCGTTCGGCGATCACCGGCATCACCTTGATCGCGGGTTTTGCCTCGACGGTCGGCTGGCCGGTCACCACATTGATCGATGCGCATTACGGCTGGCGCACCGCGTGCCTGTTCTGGGCTATCGTGCATGTGCTGCTGGCGCTGCCGCTGAATTTCTGGCTGCCCCGACTGTCGGCGTCTCATGCGGCTGGTGCAGCTGCGGACTTGCCGGGGATTGAAGACAAGGCCGCCGAGACGCGCGCGATGATCCTGATCGCCTATGTCTTCGCTGCGACCGGCTTCGTCAGCGTCGGACTGTCGGCCATGCTGCCGTCGTTAATGCAGCAGCTCGGCGCCACACCGGCGGTCGCGCTGGTGTCGGCGACTCTCGTCGGGCCGGCGCAGGTGCTGGCGCGGATCATCGAGGCGAGCGTGTTGCGGCGGATGCATCCATTGACCTCGACGCGGCTTGCCACCGTGATGCACCCGATCGGGGCGGCGCTGATCGCAGTCGGCGGCCCGATCATTGCGCCGGCATTCACGATCCTCTACGGCGCCGGCAACGGCATTCTCACGATTGCGCGCGGCACGCTGCCGCTCGCGGTATTCGGGCCGGTCGGCTTCGGCCGACGCGTCGGTTTGCTCGCGATGCCGGCGCGCGTGAGCGGCGCGGTTGCGCCGCTGGTGCTTGGGCTCTTGATGCAGAGCTATGGCGCCAACGTGCTGTGGGTCAGCGCGGCGCTGTCGATTTCGGCTTGCGCGGCGCTGTTTCTGATGCGCGCGAGGGGGTGAGTGCGGCGAGCCGCCGGCTCAATTATTCTTCCAGCACGATGGCGTGGACGTGGCGGCCGTAGTCCGGCTCCTTGCGGTGCACCGAGCGGCGGTAGCTAAAGAAGCTCGCCTCGTCGGCATAGGTGCACAGATCAAGATCTTCGATCATCAGCACGCCGGCACGCGTCAAACGATTGTGGATATAGCCGCCGAGATCGAACATGGCGTGGCCGTTACGCGAGGCCGACGCAAAGAAGCGGGCGTTGTCGGCGTCGGCCTCCTCGAAGCGCGCGACGAATTCCATGCCGACCTCGTAGTTGCGCTGCCGGATCATCGGGCCGAGCGCGACGATGACGTCGTCGCGATGCGCGCCGAGCGTCTCCATGGCGTCGAGCGTCAATTCCAGCACGCCGGTCAGCGCGCCTTTCCAGCCGGCATGCGCCGCGCCGATCACCTGCACCCGTGGATCGACGAACAGCACCGGCGCGCAGTCGGCGGCGGTCACGCCGAGCGAAATGCCGGGCGTCTGGGTCACCATCGCGTCGGCCTTCGGTCGTGCCGACGGCCACGGCTCGGTGACAATGAGGGCATCGGGCGAATGCACCTGGTGCAGGCTCAGGAAATGCGACGGCGGCACACCGACCATCTCCGCCATGCGGCGGCGGTTCTCCTGCACGCGCTCGGGCGCGTCGTTGGAGCCGAGCCCGCCGTTCAGCCCGGCATAAATGCCTTCCGACACGCCGCCCTCGCGCGTGAAGAAGGCGTGGCGGATACCCGGTGCGCTGGAGAGCAGGAGCGACGTCAGCATGGCAGACTCGACAGCATCACGCCGAGCCGGTTTTGGTGGCAAGCGCGTCCTCGACAAACCCGGCGAGTGTCTCGATCGACGGATGCGAGATGCCGAGCACCTTGAACAGCGCGCCCATGCCGCCGCGCCCGCTGCCGATCAGGCGGCGCAGCGCGGTCGTCACGTCGGCGGCGACTTGCGCGTTGGCCTTGCTGACCAGCGTCGCCGCACGCGTTTCGATGCCGAGTCGCTGCAGGAACTGGCCCTGTTCGATCGGGCCGTGCACGCGCGCTTCGACGTCTTCGGCGCTGCGCGCCAGCGCCTCGAAATCGACATGGGCGGTGAGGTCGGACTGGCCCGGGTTCTTCAGCGGATCGGCGAAGCTGTGACGCGCGATTGCCTGGAAGGTATCGCCGGCGTCGCTGCGCGAGTGGCCGTAGTCGATGACGAGCGCCGCGCCGCCGAACTGGCGCAGCCGCCGCGCCAGCTTCATGATTTCGTGCGGCGAACGCCATTCGAAGATCGCGCCGATCGGCGCCGCGCGCACGAGGTCGCTGACCAGGAGATCGAACCTCGGCAGCGGTTCGGGTGCGGTGGTGAACACCAGCTGGTCCTTGTCGTTGACGGCGATGACGCGCTCGTGCCACCCGTCGCGCCCCAGCACCGCCTGGTTGATCGGCAGTGCATCGAAATACTCGTTGGCGAAGATCAGCGCCGGACCGTCGGGCACGTCGTCGATGCTGTCGTGCCAGTGCACGCTGGCCTTCATGCCCGCCAGCGATTGCCGCTGCTTTTCGCGCAACGCCGGATTGATTTCGACGAGGTGGACCGTGAGCGCCTGGTAGAAGGTCGGCACGACGCGGATCGCGCGGAGCATGTCAGCCATCATGGTGCCGCGGCCGGGGCCGAGCTCGACGAGGCGGACGTTCTTCGGCGCGCCCATGGTGCGCCATGTCGCGGCCGCCCAAAGCCCGAGCAACTCGCCGAACATCTGGCTCACTTCGGGCGCCGTGATGAAGTCGCCCTCGCGGCCGAGCGGATCGCGCGTGATGTAGTAGCCGTGCTCGGGGTGGGTGAGGCACAGCTCCATGTAGCGGGCCACCGGCATCGGCCCGGCCGACCTGATCCTGCTCCGGATTTCCGCACCCAGCGGTGGATAAGTGCTCAACTGCGCTCCCCGAGCGTTGTTCGGCAGGTTGGGAACCGGTTTTCGCGCGCCGCTTCGCCGCGAATCGGCGTCAAAATGCTGCGGAACGCGCGCTTCAGGCGGCGCTCGCTGCCCGACGAGGCCGTCGTATTGCCCATAGCACAATCAGGGCGCCGACGGCGATCATCGGCACCGACAGCAGCATGCCCATGGTTAAACCGCCCCACAGGAAGCCGAGCTGGGCGTCGGGTTCGCGGAAGAATTCGCCGAAAATCCGGGCGCAGCCGTAGACGATGATGAACGCACCGAGGATCAGGCCAGGGCGTTTCAGGGCGCCGGCGCAAATCATGACGGCCAGGATCGCGAACAGGAGGATGCCTTCGAGGCCGGCTTCATAGAGCTGGCTTGGGTGCCGCGGCAGTGGGCCTGCGCCCGGAAAGATGATCGCCCACGGCACATCGGTGACGCGGCCCCACAATTCGCCATTGATGAAGTTGGCGAGCCGGCCCAGGAACAGGCCGATCGGTCCGACCGCGCACACCACGTCGCCGAGCGACAGGATCGACAGGCCGCGATTATAGGCAAACAGCATCACCGCAACGACGCAGCCCATGAAGCCGCCATGGAACGACATGCCGCCGTTCCACAGTTCGAACATCTGCAGTGGGTGCTCGACGAAGAACGGCAGATTGTAGAACAGCACGTAACCGGTGCGGCCGCCGAGGATGATGCCGAGCGTCACCCACAGCACGAAGTCGTCGAAGTCGGCGAGCGAGATCGGCGCCGGCCCACCCCAGGCGCGCTCCGACTTCAGGATGCCGCGGGCGTAAACCCAGCCGAGCAGGATGCCGCCGATATAGGCGAGCGCATACCAGCGGATCGCAAGCGGCCCGATCGAGACAGCGATCGGATTGAAGGCCGGGAAGGGGATCGCGAGCGGGACGTTCAACGGCGGTATTCCGGATCAGGCGCGCGCAGAAAGCCTGCGCTTGTAAAGCGACAACAGCCGCTCCCAATGTTGTTCGGCAGCGGGCTTGTCATAGACCGCACGCTGCGGGAATGCGAAGCCGTGGTGGACGCCCGGATAGATTTCGATCTCGGCTTTGACGTCGTCGGCCTTGAGCTGCTTCTTCAATGTCTCGACCATCTCCATCGGCGCGTACGCGTCGTGCTCGGCGCAGCCGAAGTAGAGCTCGGCTTTCGTCTTCTTCGCGGTGAGGTGCGGGCTGTCGGGCGCGTCGGTGACGAGCCGCGTGCCATAGATCGACGCCGCCGCCATCACGCGATCGGGATAGCGCACTGCCGCCGCGGTCGCGTATTGCCCGCTCATGCAGTAGCCGATTGTGCCCATCGCGCCCTTGCTCGCCGCCTTGTCGGCGTCGATGTAGCGCAGGATCGCGTCGGTATCTTCCATCACCAGCGGGATGGTGAGGCTGTTCATCAGGTCGAACATCTTCTTGCGCTTGGGGTCGTTCGGATCGGTCGGCAACGGGCCGAGCTCCATCACGCCAGCGCGGTAGTACATGTTGGGCAGCACGACATAGTAGCCCGAGGTGGCAAAGCGCCGCGCCATGTCGCGCAGCTCCTCGCGGATCGCCGGCGCGTCCATGTAGAACAGGATCACCGGAAACGGTCCGCCGCGGTCGGGATGCACGATGAAGGTGGTGGTCTTGCCGTCCTTGGTCGGAATTTCGACTTGGCGTTCCTGCATGGCGTTGGATCTTTCTCTTGTTCTCGCTGCTGTTGTCGGCGCGTGATGCTGATGTCCGGCAAATACGATTGCAAGGAAACACTGCGGTGACAAGATGACCTGCTATTCACGGGTTGGCGAAATGGCCGCGCAGGTTGGCTTGCGTCAGCGCGCGCAAATCGCCATCTTGCGGGAGTGACGCGTGACGTTTGCTTGGGAGATCACCGATGACCCAGACCACCAATCGCTTCTTTGACGAGATGGCCCGCCTGGTCAACGACGCGACCGGCGCAGCCCAGGGGTTGAAGCGCGAGATCGACACCATGGTCAAGCACCAGGCCGAGCGCTTCCTGAACGACATGAACCTCGTCAAGCGCGAGGAGTTCGAGGCGGTCAAGGACATGGCGCGGCTCGCCCGCGAGGAAAACGAGGCCCTCAAGGCGCGCATCGAGGCGCTGGAGAAGAAGGGCTAGCCTATTGCCCGATCGCCTGCCGATGGCAGGTCTTTGGCGGATAGAACCAGTCGTCCCAGATCCACCCGCACGGCCCGGCGCAGCCGCTCAAGACTAGCGCGCTGCCGAAGATTGCAAGGGCGATCAACACACGACGCTGCACCGGGAACTCCACCGCACCAAGACTTACACCACGACTTGAACTCTAGGCCGGCACCGATGCCGCGCCAATGACGGCGCGGCCACCACGCCGGTCCCTTGCCGGACCCCGCTCCAACTAAAGCCGTCGCAGCTTAACAAACCGCGCCATTTCCTTGTGTTTCCGGCCCTTGTGGCCTATAAGCCGCTCCGTTCGCGGCCCCCGCACCCCTGGAGGCTTGTCGCGACGACCAGAGGCCGCAGCTTTGCGGCCATTTTCGTTCAAGAAAACAAGGGCTTAGACAATGGCGACGACCGTCAATGAATTGAAGGCGACCGTGCGTCCGAAGAGCGGCAAGGGGGCCGCCCGGGCAGAGCGGCGTTCCGGCAAGGTGCCGGGCGTGATCTATGGTGACAACCAACCCCCCCTGGCGATTTCGGTCGACCACAGCGAACTGCGGCAGCGCATCTTCGGTGGTCACTTCCTGACCTCGATTTACGAGATCGATGTCGAGGGCAAGAAGCACCGCGTGATCCCGCGCGACTATCATCTCGATCCCGTGCGCGACCTGCCAATCCACGTCGACTTCATGCGGCTCGGCGTCGGCGCGACCATCCGCGTCAGCGTACCGCTGCACGTCAACGGCGCTGAACAGTCGCCAGGCGTCAAGCGCGGCGGCACGGTCAACATCGTCACCCACACCATCGACCTGCAGGTCGCGGTCGACAACATTCCGCAGTTCATCGAGGTCGACGTCTCCGGCCTCGAGATCAACTACTCCCTGCACTTGAGCGACGTGAAGCTCCCCACCGGCGCGAAAGCGCTGTCGCGGCCGGATGCGACGCTGGTCACCATCGTGCCGCCGTCTGGCTACGCCGAAGAGTTGAAGGCAGCCGCTGCTGCCGCGGCCGCCGCCGCTGCGCCTGCCGAAGGTGCGGCTGCTGCTCCTGCCGCTGGTGCGGCTGCGCCTGCAGCCGGAGCGGCTGGTGCGGCGCCGGCTGCCGGTGCTGCAGCTGGCGGCGCCAAGGCGCCGGCGGCTCCGGCCGGTGGTGGTGCGCAGAAGAAGTGATGCTGCAACGCTTCAGTCTCGCGGGCTGACAATGCCCGCGAGACCATCGTCGCTCGATCCCGGCGTCCCCGCAATGCTCAAATCAGGCCTCGCGCCATGCGCCTCTTTGCCGGCCTCGGCAATCCCGGCCAGAAATACCGCACAATCGTCACAACATCGGTTTCGTGGCGGTGGAGGACATCGCGCGCCTTCATGGCTTTCGCCGTTGGCGCAAGAATTTTCACGGGCTGACTGCGGAGGGTTCGTTGGACGGCGAGCGCGGTTGTCCTGCTGCGAGCCGAGACTTTCATGAACGACTCCGGCCGATCGGTTGCGGAAGCCGCAAACTTCTTCAAGCTCGCGCCGGGCGAGATCGTCGTGTTTCACGACGAGACTCGAACTGCCGCCGCGGAAGTTGCGCGTAAAGATCGGCGGCGGCAATCGCCGGCCACAACGGCCTGACGCTCGATCTCGGAGCACGTCGGCAACGACTACAAGCGCGTGCGCATCGGCGTCGGTCATCCCGGCATCAAGGATCTCGTTCACGCTTACGTGCTGCACGATTTTGCGAAAGACGACGGGCCGATTGGGTCGAGGCGCTGGTCGAATTCATCGCCGAGAATGCGGCGACTGCTAACCGTAGAAGACAAGATGCCGCTCGGAACTAGCGAGCTTTCAGAACAAAGTACATCTAGCGATGCAGGCCAGGGGTATTTGGCGAGCCGGAGAATGGCGGCATAGGACGCCGACAAAGTAGAATTGAGCGGAGCAAAATGAACGTGGGATTCAAATGCGGCATCGTCGGTCTGCCGAATGTCGGCAAGTCGACGCTCTTCAATGCGCTGACCGAGACGGCGGCGGCGCAGGCTGCGAACTATCCGTTTTGCACCATCGAGCCGAATGTCGGCGAGGTTGCGGTACCAGATCCGCGGCTGGACAAACTCGCGGGCCTCGCCAAGTCGGCGCAAATCATCCCGACGCGGCTGACCTTCGTCGATATCGCGGGTCTGGTGCGCGGCGCCTCCAAGGGCGAGGGGCTCGGCAACCAGTTCCTCGCCAACATCCGCGAGGTCGATGCCATCGCCCATGTCGTGCGCTGTTTCGAAGACGGCGAGATCACCCACGTCGAGGGCAAGATCGATCCGATCGCCGACATCGAGACCATCGAGACTGAGTTGATGCTGTCCGATCTCGAAAGCCTCGAGAAGCGCGTCGACAACCTCACCAAGAAGGCGCGCGGCGGCGACAAAGAGTCGAAAGAGATGCTCGAGCTGGTGACGCGCTCGCTCGAACTGTTGCGCGACGGCAAGCCGGCGCGGCTGATCGAGCGCAAGCCCGAACAAGAAAGCCTGTTCCGGCAGCTTGGCCTGTTGACGTCGAAGCCCGTGCTCTATGTCTGCAACGTCGACGAGGGCTCGGCGAAGGATGGCAACGAATTTTCGCGGCGCGTCGAGGCGCGGGCGAAGGAAGAGGGCGCCGTCGCGGTCGTGATCTCGGCCAAGATCGAATCCGAGATCGCGACACTGTCGCGCGAGGAGCGCACGGAATTCCTGGAAACGCTCGGCCTGCACGAAGCCGGCCTCGATCGCCTCATTCGCGCCGGCTACGACCTGCTGCACCTGATCACGTTCTTCACGGTCGGGCCGAAGGAAGCGCGGGCCTGGACGATCGATCAGGGCACGCGTGCGCCGCAGGCCGCCGGCGTCATTCACACCGATTTCGAGAAGGGTTTTATCCGCAGCGAGACCATCGGCTATGACGACTATGTCACGCTCGGTGGCGAAGCCGGCGCGCGGGAAGCCGGCAAGTTGCGGCTCGAAGGCAAGGAGTACGTCGTCGCCGACGGCGATGTTTTGCATTTCCGGTTTGCGACGTGAGTCCCGCATCTCTCTCCGACCTCACCCCATGGTGAGGAGCGCGAGGTCTCGAACCATGTGGCCCACGCGGTGGCCTCATCCTTCGAGACGCGGCTTCGCGCTCCTCAGGATGAGGGAGAAGTCCAAGCGCTAATGCCTTTCACCTTGATCCCTGATCGCACCAAGATGCTCGTTGATGCGGAACACGATCAGGATGAACTCGGCGGCGACGCGCGAGAACACGATGCCGACCATGACGCCCGCGAGACTCGCCAGCACCAGCACGAAGCCGGCAAACGGATTGAGCGCCATCATCGCAAGGCCGGAGAACACGCCGGACAGGCCGTACAGCGCCGCAAGGACGATCGCGAGCCAGTAGAATATCTTGATGATCGACGGCGTGATGAACCGGTCCCATTGAAAAAGGTCGCGCCACTCGAACATTATCGTCTCCCGTGCAAATTCCGCCTGATTATCAATGTCGGCGCGCGCCCATGCGCCACGATTGTGAATGCGAATCTGGCCACCAAGGGTGTCCTCTCCTATAATAACGGCAACAATCGGTTCATTGTGACCGCAATCTCCCTGCCCACAACCTTCACTCGAGCATGCTGACTTTTGAGGATTTCAAGCCGGGTCATTTCATGACCCTCGGCCCGCGCCGCGTGACGCGCGAGGAGATCGTCGCCTTCGCTAGCGAGTTCGATCCACAGCCGATGCATCTCGATGACGAGGCCGGGCGGAACTCGCTGCTCGGCGGCGGCCTGTCCGGGTCGGGCTGGCACATGTGCGCGCTGGCGATGCGCATGCAGGTCGACGGCTATCTCAATAACTCGAAAAGTCTCGGCGGGCTCGGGGTCGAGGAGGTGCGCTGGCTGGCGCCGCTGCGCCCCGACGATCTCATCATGCTCGAGGTCCACGTCGACCAGGCGCGACAGTCGAACAGCCGGCCGGGCACCGGCATCATCCATTTCCGCTCGGAGATGTTCAATGCAGAAAAGCAACGGCTGATGACCATCATTGCGATCGGACTGATGGCCGACCGCGAGTTTCAGCGCTGAGTTTTCGAGGGATTTGCCGTGGAATATTTCGAGGACATCGCGATCGGCGCGCGGCGCGAGCTCGGCTCGTACACGTTTACGGCCGAGCGCATCAAAGCCTTTGCCCGGAAATATGATCCGCAGCCGTTTCATCTCGATGAGGAAGCCGGTCGCATGTCGCTGTTCGGCGACCTTGCCGCGTCGGGCTGGCACACCGCCGCGGCCTGCATGCGCTGTGGGGTCGACAGTCGCTCGCGCGAAAGCGCAACGGCGAAGGCGCGCGGCGACGATGTACCGGCGGGCGGACCGTCACCGGGCTTCAAGAACCTGCGATGGCCGAAGCCGGTGCTCGCTGGCGACACCATTACCTTCTTCACCGAGGTGACGTCGAAGCGGCCGTTGGTATCGCGGCCCGAATGGGGGCTGGTGTTTTTCCTCAACACCGGCGAGAACCAGCGCGGCGAACTGGTGTTCTCGTTCGACGGCTCGGGCTTCGTGGCGCGGCGGCCCGCGGGCAAGTAAGCAGCGCGGCGCTCAGCGGTACCACACCAGCATGAGCACGACGATCACGAGCACCAGGATCGCGACGAAACGAACGATGATCGTCCCCATGCGATGCGTTCCCGCCCGTACGGGGATGGGCTCGGCGCCCTCCGGTCGAATCGATTTCACGTCAGCGAAGTCCCTCTCAGTGATCGCGACCCGGCGCCGGGGTCTTGCGCGTATGTCAGTGGGTCGTCCGACAAGGCATGCGCGCGCTCCGGCATTGGTCGCGTCCGGGAGAGGGCGGGTTCATTGCAAGCGTATGGAATCAAGCCACCGCGCTTTTGCTTGGCAAAGCGCGGTGGGTCAAGGCCTGCGCGCGCATGTCCCGGAAAAGTGGGTACCGGTTTTCCGACAGGGACATGCGCCAACGGATATTTGTTAGCCGTGCCGGACCTGGTCGTTGGCGCTTTTCCACTGCGTCATGTTCTCGGCAATGATGCGGGTCGATTTCATCGCAGCGTGGCTGAGCTGGGCGTAGCCCGCGATCTCGCGCTGAACCCGCTGACCCTCGCTGTGCAGCATGTCGCGCAGCCGCTCGAGCTCGGTGATCAGGTTCTCGATCTCGCCGAGCGAGGCGCCGGCAACACGCTGGATCAGCGAGTTGACGTTGGTGACCGCGGTGTCCTGGTCGGCTTCGCCGAGCGCGGCGATCCCCGGCCGGCGCAGATAGGCAATGTCATTGCGTACAAATTCACGAATGCCGGCTTCGACTTCGCTGACCGCGGTCAGAGTGGTGTCGGTTTCAGGCTGTTCGACCTTCTCGGGTTGTGCATTCATCGGCTTTTCCCTTTGGCATGACGCGCAAGCGGTGTCCCCGCACGACGAAGGCTGCATTGAGGCCTTTGGATTTTGACCACAGTTCGGCCAATCTGCGGCAATGCGCCGGTGATTTCGGTTCGCCACCATTGGGAACCTGTGGCATTTGTTTGAAACATTTCCGGCTTTGCTGTGAGACGTGATCAGGATGATGAGACACAAGCTTGCAGCGACCGGAGTTGCCGCCGTTGCAGTTGCGGCGGCAGCACTTGTTGACCTGCCGCGCGCTGCGGCGGAAGCCTGCGGCCCGTCATTCAGCGCGAGCGGGCCGGACGCTGAAAGCTACGGCGCCGACCAGGGTTACCCGCTGGGCGGCATCCGGCGGGCGCGGACGCCACGCTTCATGGTGGCGTCGTTCAGCCATTTCAGCGAGCTGCTGCACAGCGAAACCGTGGTGACCAGCGCGACACCGTCTCAGCTCGCACGCGACTGCGGTGGCCTCAGCCTGCACTACACCCTCGACGGCCAAACCTACTCGCTCGACGATTATCTTTCGCGCAATCCGGCGACCGGCTTGCTGATCGCGCGCGGCTCGACCATCCTGGTCGAGCGCTACCAGTATGGCCGCCGCGATACCGACCGCTTCACCTCGCAGTCGATGGCGAAGACGATCACCTCGATGCTGTTCGGCATTGCGCTGGCGGACGGCAAGATCCGGTCGCTGGACGATCATGCGTCGGCTTACGTGCCCGAGCTGAAGGGCAGCGCCTATGGCGAGACCACGCTGCGCTCGCTTTTGACCATGAGCTCCGGCGTCGCCTACACCGAGACCTACGACGGCACCGACGATGCGAGCGAGTTCAGCCGCGCGCTGCAGCGGCGCGACTCGCCGGGCGCGGCGGCATTGCTCCGTGGGTACGACAATCGCGACGTGCCGGAGGGCACGCGCTTTCATTATGCCGGCAGCGAGACCGAGACGCTCGGCCTCGTGCTGACCGCGGCGACCGGCCAGCCGCTGCCGGCCTATGCCTCGGAGCGGCTGTGGAAGCCGCTCGGGGCCGAAGCAGATGCGACATGGGGCATCGATGCCAGGGGCCAGGCGCTGGCTTATTGCTGCTTCAACGCGCGCTTGCGCGACTACGCCAGATTGGGACTGCTGCTCGCCAATGACGGCGGCGGCATCATCCCGGCCGATTGGGTACGCGAGGCGACCTCGGCGCCGAGCAATTCATTTCGCGCGCCGCGCAAGGCGACGCCGTTCGAAGGCTACGGCTACCAGACCTGGCTGTTGCCGTCCCGCAACCGCATGTTCGTGTTGCGTGGCATCCACGGCCAGTCGATCTATGTCTATCCGGCGTTGAAACTCGTGCTGGTCCACACCGCGGTGCGCGTCAAGCCGAACAAGGATCCCGCGGTGCGCGAGCTCAACACACTGTGGTACGCGCTGGTGCGCGAGGTCAGCGAGGCGCAGGCCGCGGCAACGCCGCCGCCGTTTTGATTTTCTGCGTTACCAGCTCTTCTTGAAGCCGGCGGTGAGCGACTTGTTGACGGGCCCGTGCTGAGTTTCGTTCACGCTACCCGTGACCGTGACATCGCCAGGAAACTTCTGCTCGGCGCCGACCTTGCCGAGCCATTTGTCGTCGGCACTCGAAAGTGTCTGGCCGGCGACAAGGCTGGTGCCGGTCTGGTTGACGCTGAATTTGGCGGATCGTTCGATCTCAAGCGTGCGGTTTTCCTGCGCGCTCGAACTGGCCAGCGGCGCCGGCGCCGGCTGGGTCAGGCGATAGGCGTTCTGCAGCGTCACCGAATAGGCGTTGTCGGCGAGCGGCACCGATCGCGACAGCGTGGTGCCGAACTTGCCCTGGTCGGTGCCGCTATCCATGCTCACATCGACCGCCGTCTTGTCCCAGACGTGCGGCACGCCGGGTCCGGTCATCGAGGCCCAGGCCGTGCCGGAAGAACTCTTCGGCGTGTCACCCGACAGCATCTTGTCGGACAGGCTGTCGGCCAAGGTGGCGGCAGGCGCCTTCGCCAGGTTCATATTGGCGCCGACGCGCGTGTCGAGGAACGGGCTGACCTCGCTCTTGACCGCGACCGCCGAGGTGCCATTGCCATTGTCGTTGCGCGACCAGGCTGAGCCATCGGGTCGCCTTGCACGCGGACCTGCAGTGCGCAATGTCTTGTTCGGAGCGTCGGGGAGCTTGCCGAGTTCGCTCCAGTCCGGCTCGGCCTGCGTCGCCGCTGGATCGACTGTCGCGGTGATGGCTGGATCGGCGGCTTCTTCGGTCTGCGGCGCCTCGCGCGGCACGATCTGCGCCCAGGCATCATGCGATTGGTCGGCGGGCTTGTCGGCCTGCTTGTCATCCTGCGCGCGTGCATTCGAACTTGCGCCGAGCGCCAGCGCGCCACAGACGAGACCGATCAAAGCAAGCCTGAATCGTGGTCCGTCGCCGGTCATTTCCATCAGCACAAATGCTAATTTCTGCTGATGACCGATTGGCTATCGCATTGTGTTGCAAGTGTGGCGGAGCATATGTCCCAGGAGATGAGGGACGAGGATTGACGAAGAGGCTCAACGCAACCTTGAGCGCAAACGAGCGGCCCTGTGTCCCCACAGGGCCGCTCACGCACGCACCCCAAGTCTTTTCGGATCGGCAAAACGATCAGCAGACCGACGGCAGATTGATCGGCCGGCCGAGCGTCTGCTCGACGAGGTCGAACGTATCCATCACCACGCGCACCTTGGCGAGGCGGCCCTGGGAGAAGCCCACGAAGTTGGCCAGCCGCAAGCTGATCGGCTTGTCATTGTCGTTTGCCGTCAGTGAGCACTTCACCAGTGTCGAGGCGGTATCGTCGCCAAGCACGGTAACCTCTCGGTCGAACCGGTTCAGCCGAAAATTGTCGGCGATCTGCATGAGAACATCGATCACCGCTTCCTTGCCCTGGCGTGCGCCAAGGAACGGAAACATGTCGATCGGACCGAAGATCGCCCAGTCGACTTCATCGTCAAGCAGCGCCGCGATGTGATCGGTCTCGCGGTCTTCGATCGCCTGACGCAACGCACGTGCAAAGGCCCAGAGGCTGTGCTCCGCCATCTCAGTGTTCCAGATTTTTGAGTTATCGGGACAGCAAACGGCCCAGGGGGCGCCCGCGTTGGCGCCGTGCCAGAGTGCTGGCAGTTCAAAATTTCCGATGCTCAACTAGGGGTGTCACGGAAAGTTCGCAATAGGTTATGTTGCATGGCACAATTGCGCCGACGCGTTGAACCTTTGTTAGCTAATTCAAGACGTTGGCCTTCTGATCCAAAAGTCGACACGGCGGTCTGATGCGCAGAAATGGTGCATTGCACCCTGCGCGCTGCGAGATTCCATAGGCGGCACAGGTCGGTTCGCGCCAGAGGTTCTGGTCTGCAATCCAGGTTGGTCCGGAAATGCGAGCCTGGTTTAAGCTCATCGCGCTTGCCTCGCGGCTTCGCAGCGTGACATGAGTCCTGACGCCGCGAGCCAATCGCCAAAATCCAAAGCCAAAGCCGAACAGTAGCAAACAATCCGGGAGACTCCTTGATGTCCGCGCAAAGCCTGAACGTCGTGTCCGCAACCTCGGCCTCGCCTGAAAGCGCCGGGATGTCGGAGGCCCGCCTGCAGCGGCTCGAGGAGCATCTGAAGCGCAACTACATCGACAACGGCCGTTTCCCGTGCAGCCACACGCTGGTCTATCGCCGCGGCAAGGTCGTGCACTCGGCGCTGCAGGGCCTCGCCGACGTCGAGCGCAATGCTGCGGTCAAGGACGACACCATCTTCCGCATCTATTCGATGAGCAAGCCGATCACCTCGGTCGCCTTCATGATGCTGGTCGAGGAGGGCAAGGTCGCGCTCGACGAGCCGGTCGCAAAGTACATTCCGGAGTGGCGCAACCTCGCGGTTTATGTCGGCGGCATGCCGACGCTCGGTGCGCAGCCCGGTGGCCCGCCGCGCTTCATCACCAGGCCGACCGCGCGGCCGATGCAGATCGTCGACCTGCTTCGCCACACCTCGGGTCTGACCTACGGCTTCCAGAACCGCACCAATGTCGATGCCGCCTATCGCTCGCTGAAGATCGGCGAGATCGGGCTTGCCGGCACGCTGCAGTCGATGATCGAAGGCGTGGCCGCGCTGCCGCTTGAGTTCTCGCCGGGCGAAGCCTGGAATTATTCGATCTCGACCGACGTGCTCGGCTACCTGATCGGCAAGATTTCCGGCAAGCCGTTCGAGCAGTTCCTCAAGGAGCGCATCTTCGATCCGCTCGGCATGGTCGACACTGGCTTCCATGTGCCGGCTGACAAGGCGCATCGCTTCGCCGCCTGCTACTCCGCCGACGGCAAGGGCGGCAAGGCCCTGCAGGATGATCCGGCCAAGAGCCCGTACCTGAAGCCGCCGACCTTCGTCTCCGGCGGCGGCGGTCTGGTCTCGACGACCGCGGACTACCTGAAGTTCTGCCGCATGCTGCTCGGCCGCGGCGCGCTCGGCAACGCGCGGTTGCTGTCGCCGAAGACGCTGGCGCTGATGACGAGCAATCATCTGCCCGGCAACAAGACGCTGCCCGAGCTGTCACGCTCGCTGTTCAGCGAAGCGACCTACGATGGCGTCGGTTTCGGTCTTGGCTTTGCCGTGACAATGGATCCCGCGCGGACAATGATCCCCGGCAGCGCCGGCGAGTATTGGTGGGGCGGCGCGGCGACGACGTCGTTCTGGGTCGATCCGGCCGAAGATCTTGCCGTCGTGTTCATGACGCAGAACCTGCCGTCGGGCGCCTATCCGGTTCGCCGCGAGCTGCGCACGCTGGTCTACTCGGCGATCACCGAGAGCAATCTGTGAGGACGGTCGTCCCCGCGCAAGCGGGGACCCATACTCCGCAGCAAACGTGAGACGGCGGACGCGCTTCAAAAGTTCTTCCGGAGCGGTGTTTGAATTAAGCAACCAGCACAGGGGCTATGGGTCCCCGCCTGCGCGGGGACGACAGCTGCTGTTGCTTACTCCGCCGGCGCTAGCGTCATGCGCGCGCGGATGTTCTGGCGGATATCTTCGATCACCTCGCGCTCGAGCACCTGCTGTACGAGGTCGAACGAATCCAGGAACTGGCGCTGCTCGATGATCAGTCCGTTGCGCAGCGTGTAGAAGTCAGCCGACAGAAACTCGATCATCCGGTCGTTGGATCGCTTGCGCAAATGCACGCGGATGATGGTCGCGACGCGATCGCCGTCGGCGGCGACGAACAGCACGTCGTGACGCATCGAGGCGTAGCGCTTCTGGACTGCGGTCAGCGTCTCGGCGATCTCCGACTTGCCGTGCCGCGCGCCGAGATGCGGAAAAATCTCCACCGGCACGTGGCCGACGAAATCGAATTCGTCGTCGAGGAAGGTCAAGGCCTTCGCGACATCCCTCGCGTAGATCGCGTTCAGGAAGCCCAGAACATGTTCTCGGGCCTGGCTCATCGTGTTGTCGCTGTCCCGCGTTAAACTTGGGGGAACCTCTCAACTATCGATAGAAGGGGCGATCGATTAAATTTCAACTAACTTTGTATGAGGAACTCCCATCGCTCCTTGGGATTTCGCGCATACGTTGTATTTGGTACATCCATAGCGAGAAAATCGAGGCCGGCGTGCGCCGCGGCCAGCGGCCGCTACGCCACGGACTTCAGAATCGCGCTGACCAGGTCGCGTCCCAGCACCTGCTGGACCACGTCGAACGAGTCGTTGAACTGCCGGTAGGTCAGGATCTTGCCATCGCGCAACGTGAAGAAGTTGCCGATGTCGAGCCGGATCACGCGCTGGGTGTCCCGGCTTTGCATCCGCAACACCAGCGTCACCGCGACGCGATCGCCATCCGCTGCGATGAAGCCGACTTGATGATCAAGCACCTGATGAAGTGCATGCAAGCCGACGAGGGTTTGCCTCATCTCCGCCTTGCCCTTCTTCTGGCCGAGCGTCGGAAACAGCTCGACCGGGGCGTAACAGACGAAATCGATGTCGTCGTCGTAGAACGTAGCCGCACGTTCGATGTCGCCCGCGTAGCAGGCGTCGAGATAATCGAGGATCACCTGGCGCGAATTGCTCTCTGCCATTCGGATGACAATCGCTCCGCGAATCTCTGGTTCGATTGTGGGCCCGCACGTTCGCGAAGATCAAGTCATTCAGTCGGTCCTGGATAACAGGAATTCGACGCTGCGACGACGTAGCGCAGTACCGGGCGCGGGAAAACTTACGTCCGCTGCTTCAACATGCTGGTGATGTCGCGCTCCAGCGTCTGCTCGATGGCGTCGAAGGTATCGAAGAACTGCTGGATGCTGGCGATGCGGCCGTCGCGAAAGGTGTAGAAGTCGGCGACGCTGGTTTGCACGATGCGCTCGGCGGCGCTCTTGCGGAAGAAGATCTTGATGATCGCCGCGGCACGATTGTCGTCCGCGATCAGGAACGGGACTTCGTGCCGCATCTCGGCATAGCGCGCGTGCAGCGCGCGCCAGGTCTCCGCGACATCGGTCTTGCCGTGCCGCGGCCCGAAGTGCGGAAAGAACTCAACCGGCGCGTTGACCATGAAATCGATGTCGTCATCGCACGTCGCCAGCGCGCCGGCGATGTCGCCGCTGTAGAAAGCTGTCAGAAAGTCCCGCACGAGCTGCTTGTTGGCGTCCGACATTTCACGGCGTCGCGCTGTTGATTGATTCGCAGCTCATATACTAGCGCAAAGGAGAGGTGTGGTCTTTGACCTCCGCTTCCAAAGCGGGCAGATCGCTACCGCATCGTTTTCAGCGCGGTGGCCCATTTGAACAGCTCGTCGAGCGTCTGCTGCGCCGAGGTCGTGATCAGGTCGTTCGGCGTGAAGGTCTGCTTGTCCGCGCTCAGCATCGGGAACACCATCGGGATCGCGACGCCTTCGACCATCGGCATCATCCGCAACCCTGTCACCATCTGCTTCGCCACCTGCACGGCGCGCGTGCCGCCAGACAACCCGCCATAGCTGACGAAGCCGCACGGCTTGTAGCCCCATTCGCGTGACACGAAGGTGAAGGCGTTGAGCAGCGACGGCGGCGGACCGAAATTGTATTCCGGCGTCACGAACGCGAAAGCATCGGCGGCAGCGACGCTCGCGCTCCACGCCTTGGTGTGCTCGTGGACATATTTTCCCATCCGCGGATGCTCGGGCTCGTCATGCACCGGCAGCTTGAACGTGGCGAGGTCGATCAGCTCAGCATCGAACTTGCCGTGCTTGACGGCATAGTCGTGAAACCAGCGCCCGATGGCGGGGCCGATGCGGGTCGGGCGGACGCTGGCGATAATGGTGTGAAGCTTCATGGCTGATCCTGGGTGATGCTGAGGAGGGAAGGAACCTTAACGATAGCGCAGGACGGCTGGCGGGGACAGGCGGCGGATAAGCCGGCGAGTGAACCGAATCTTGGCCGCCGGAGTTTATGAGGCGGCGCCAACCCTCGGCTCCGAACAAGACGCAGGCTAAACCGATGCGATCACACTGGCTTTTGGGAATAGCACTGGCCGTCGCGGCCTGTGTTCTTGCAGGCGCGCCGCCGGCGCGCGCCGAGGCATTGACGCCTGAGGCCAACAAGCCTGTGCACTTTCCCGAAGGTACCTGGGCCGCGGTGCCGCAGGTCGGCCCCGACGGCAAGGTCCGCCAATGCGTGCTGGTCGCGTTCCGCAACCGCACCGGCGACCATGGCACGGTCGAGACCCGCTTCAGCTTCACCATCGGTCGCGGCGCAGGCTTTGCCATCAACCTGACCGACGATGCCCTGCCGGCGGAGCAAGTCCTCGATGACGAGGCCGAGGTGCTGATCGACGGCAAATCCTTTCCCGCGGTCGCTTTCACGCTCGGCCCGATGGCGCCGGCAAGATCGCTCGCGGTGCATCCGGGCGACGCCGCCGGCGCGGTGGCCGCGCTCGGCAAGGCGAAGCAGCTGACGCTGCGCAGCGACGGCGCCGGCATCGACAGCGGTGCCATCACGTTGCGCCTGCCGAACGATGCGCTCGCCTACCTGAAGAGCTGCGGCAAGTTGTTCGACATCGCGATCGACCATCCGACCGATCCCAACGCGCCGGACATGCCGGTGCCGCGGCCGCGCTCGCCGCGCGTCGCGATGTTGCAGCCGACCGCGACGACCGGGATCCCGGCATCAACGATATCCAGAAGATCGACGGCTGGGACGCCTCCGAGCTGCGCGCCGCCGATGGCACCATCGACATGTGCTACATCCGCCGCCGCTACTCGACTGGCGCCGGCGCCGACCTGCACATGATTGTGACCGCGCTGCTGGTCGGTCGCACCGGCGGGCTGCGCGTGCTGCTGAAGGACAGCAGTCTCCACCTGACAGAGGGGCAGGACCTTGAGGCTACGCTGCTTGCAGGCGACAAGCCGGTCGACGGCTATTCGGCGAAGGTCTTGAGCGTCAACGAGATCGGCATCTTCCCGACCCATGCCCGGGCGTTCGCGGCGGTGCTCGATTCGGCCGACATGCTCAATTTCAAATCTCCGGTCATCGGGATGGAGTTTCCCGTGGCAGGCGACGTGATCGGCTGGGCCCGCGCCTGCGCCCGCCGCAACGGCATCGCGATGGAGCCGGGAGCGGGGCTGTAGGAAAAGCCGCGCTCAATCCACGCGTTGGGTTGCAACGATCAACATCATCGGCCGCTCCAGTTCTTCGGCAAGTTGCGGCGCCGCTGCGATCTGCTCGGCCGTCGGCGAAAATTCCACGACGCGGCGGATCGCGAAGCCGGTATCGAGCAATGTATTCAGCGTCGTCGCGATCGTGCGGTGATATTTGACCACGCCCTTGGCCAACCAGTCGGTGGTCCGCGAACCCTCGCGGGAATAGCCGTCGACCGGCCAGCTCTTGCGTCCGCCCGGATCAATCGTCCATTGCGGCTGCGCCGCGGCCATGTAGATCGGATGCTCGATATTGAAGACGAGATGTCCGCGGGCGACCAGCGCACGATGGATCGTTCGCGACAGCTTGCCGAAGTCCCCGACATAGTGGAAGGCGAGCGAGCTGTAGGCGAGGTCGAACGACGCAGCAGGCAGCTCGAGATTTTCGAGATCGGCGATGCGGTACTCGATCATCCCCTCCGGCGTATCGGCCCTCGCCCGGCCGATCATGTTGTGCGAGAGATCGAGGCCGAGGACGTGGCCGGCACCTTGTTGTCGCGCCCAGCGCGCAAACCAGCCAAAGCCGCAGCCGAGATCGACAACGCGCTTGCCGCCGAGGGCAGGCAGCAAGTCACGGATCGCCGGCCATTCCGGCGCGCCGTCGAGACCATGGACCGATCGCGGCAACTGGCTGTAGCCGCGAAAGAACTCGTCCGTGTCATAAATGTTCTGCGCCATGATGTGCTCGCTCAATGGGACGCAGCTTTCAATACACCTTCGCGCCGGGCGCGACGATGTCGTTTCCGCCAGTATTTTTGCGCGGCGACAGCAGGATGACGCGATTGTCCGCGTCCGGAGCGCCGAGGATCAGCACTTCCGACATGAAGCCCGCGATGTTGCGCGGCGCAAAATTGCAGACGCAGACCACCAGCGAGCCGACCAGTTGCTCCGCCGTATAATTCGTGATCTGCGCGCTCGACCATTTCTCGCCGAGCTCGCCGAGATCCAGCCGCACCTTCCACGACGGATTGCGCGCCTTCGGAAACGGCTGCACCTCGACAATGCGCCCGACGCGCAGGTTGAGGCGGGTGAAGTCGTCGTAGGTGGCGAAGGGCGGGGGCGTGGTTTCGGTCATCGTCATCTCCGAACACTCAGCACTGTCATCGCCCGGTTTAACCGGGCGATCCAGTACTCCGTAGCCGCTATTGTGCGAACATCGCCATCGCTGCGGGTTACCGGATGCCCCGCTTGAAGCGGGGCATGACGACCGAAAGGCGACTGATCTGAAATCTACCTCTTCCGCCAGCTGCCGCCGCTCTTGCGGCCGGGCATGCCGCCGGTCGAACGCCCCGGACGATACGGCGCCAATTCCGGTCCGTGCATCTCATCGAGGGTCGGCTTGCGCGCCCGTGTCGTCGGCTCGCCGTCGGGCCTCAAGGAAATCGCCCTGCACGCTGTCGCCCGCCGCATCATCGCCACGAGCACGCGACGCCGGCGAACGCTTCGAACCATATTGGCCGCTGCCGCCGCGCGAAAATTTTGAGCCGGCCTTGCCGCCGCCGCGCTTGCCCGCGCCCTCCGGCAGGTTCGCCGCATCGCCATACTTCTTCGTCCCAGCGTAGGACCCCGCTTTGTATTCGACATGGCGCTGCTTGATCGTGGGATCGTCGACCACGGCGAGCTCGGTGGCGCGCAGCCGCTTGACCTCGTCGCGCAGCCGTGCGGCCTCCTCGAAATTCAGGTCGGCGGCGGCTTCGCGCATCCGCGTTTCGAGATCGCCCAGCACCGCCTCGAAATTATGTCCGATCGCAATCGCGTCATCGGCCATGCCGCCGTCGCCGATCTCGACCAGCACATGGTCGCGCTCATAGACGCTGCCCATGATATCGCCGATCGACTTCTTGATGCTCGCCGGCGTAATGCCATGCTCCGTGTTGTACGCCTCCTGCTTCTCGCGGCGGCGACTGGTCTCGGCGATGGCGCGCTCCATCGATCCGGTCATCTGATCGGCGTAAAGAATGACCCTGCCGTCGACATTGCGCGCCGCGCGACCAATCGTCTGGATCAGCGACGTCTCGCTGCGCAAAAAGCCTTCCTTGTCGGCGTCGAGGATCGCAACCAGCGCGCATTCGGGAATGTCGAGCCCTTCGCGCAGCAGGTTGATGCCGACCAGCACGTCGAACGCGCCAAGACGCAAGTCGCGGATGATCTCGATGCGCTCGATGGTGTCGATGTCAGAGTGCATGTAGCGCACCCGCAGGCCCTGCTCGTGCAGGTACTCCGTCAAATCCTCGGCCATGCGCTTGGTCAGCGTCGTCACCAGCGCGCGATAGCCGGCCGTAGCAGTGGCGCGGACCTCGCCGACGAGGTCGTCGACCTGGGTGCGCGCGGGGCGGATGTGCACGGGCGGATCGATCAAGCCGGTCGGGCGGATCACCTGCTCGACGAACACGCCGCCTGAACTCGTTCAGCTCCCACGCGCTTGGCGTCGCCGACACCGCAACGGTCTGCGGCCGCATCGCGTCCCACTCCTCGAACCGCAGCGGGCGGTTGTCCATGCAGGACGGCAGGCGGAAGCCATACTCGGCCAGCGTCGCCTTGCGCCGGAAATCGCCGCGGAACATGCCGCCGATCTGCGGAACGGTGACGTGGCTTTCGTCGGTGAAGATCAGCGCGTTGTCAGGCACATATTCGAACAGCGTCGGCGGCGGCTCGCCCGGCTTGCGGCCGGTGAGATAGCGCGAGTAATTTTCGATACCGGCGCAGCTGCCGGTCGCTTCCATCATCTCGAGGTCGAAGGTGGTGCGCTGCTCGAGCCGTTGCGCTTCGAGTAGCCGCCCTTGCGCGTTCAGCTGATCGAGCCGCTGCTTCAGCTCGATCTTGATGCCTTGAATCGCCTGCACCAGCGTCGGCCGCGGCGTCACATAGTGCGAGTTGGCATAGACTTTTATGAATTCGAGCTCATCGGATTTTTGGCCTGTCAGCGGATCGAACTCCTCGATCGAGTCGACGACGTCGCCGAACAGGTTGACGCGCCACGAACGATCCTCGTAGTGCGCCGGGAAGATATCGATGGTGTCGCCGCGGACGCGAAACGTACCGCGGGCGAAATCGCCCTGGGTGCGCTTGTATTGCAGCGCGACCAGGTCGGCGATGATCTGGCGCTGGTCGATCTTCTCGTTGCGCTTCAGCGTAAACGTCATCGCGGTGTAGGTTTCGACCGAGCCGATACCGTAGATGCACGACACCGACGCCACGATGATGACGTCGTCGCGCTCGAGCAGGGCGCGCGTCGCCGAGTGGCGCATGCGGTCGATCTGTTCGTTGATCGAGGAATCCTTCTCGATATAGGTGTCGGTGCGCGGGACGTAGGCCTCCGGCTGGTAGTAGTCGTAATACGAGACGAAATACTCGACCGCGTTCTCAGGGAAGAAATTCTTGAACTCGCCGTAGAGCTGCGCGGCAAGCGTCTTGTTCGGTGCCAGGATCAGGGCAGGGCGCTGCGTCGCCTCGATCACCTTGGCCATGGTGTAGGTCTTGCCGGAGCCGGTGACGCCGAGCAGCACCTGGGTGCGATCGTGGCGGGCGACACCCTCGACCAGTTCGGCGATCGCAGTCGGCTGGTCGCCTCTCGGCTCATACTCCGACTTGATGACAAAGGGCACGCCGCCTTCGCTCTTCTCCGGCCGCGGTGGCCGATGCGGTGTCCAGATCTTGCCGTCGTCCGTCTTGAACTCCGGGCGGCCCTCGCGCAGCAGCGCTTCCAGTGCGCCGGCAGTGGCGGCAACCCCGAACTGCTCCATCTTGTTGCGCGCCGGACGCGCCAGCGTGTCGTCGTCCTCGACGTCGAGGCCAAGCTGCTTCGCCAGCTCCGGGTCCATCGTCGGGATCGTCGCCGTGGTGCCGTAGTTCGCCTGAAACGCCGCCGGCGCTTCGTTGAAGCCGGCGCGCGGATCGGCCCGCACGCCGCCGCGCCTCGCGACCACATTGCTGTCGGGCGCCGGCGCTTGCGGCGGCGGAAAATCCTGTGGCGTCGATTTTCGCGCACGGTGCGCCGCCGCCTCGCCGCCGGCGCGGCGATCCTTCGAATTGTCCGGCGGCGGCTTCAGGCCGGTGCCGGAGCCGATGCCGGCTTCGCCCTTGCCGATCGCCGGATTGAGCAGTTCGGCCAGCGCCGGCCCGATCGGCTGCACGTCGGGCCGGTGCGCCTTGGCCCGCGTCGGCTTCGCCGGGTCCTTCTGCGCCTTGGTTTGCTTGTCGGGAGGATTTGCCATGGGCGGAATATGGCGTTCCGAGCGCTGAGAGGAAAGTGGGGGGACCGTATCATCCCCACTGCCGGAATTTGTCAGCAGCGGGGACGGGTTCCGAGCACGGGTAGGATGGGTAGAGCGAAGCGAAACCCATCATCAAGCGGCTGATGCTTCGATGGGTTTCGCTGGCGCTCAACCCATCCTGCGATCAAAGCTTCGGCAACACCTTCTCTTTCAGCAGCACCATCGAGCGGCGCGCCAGCGCCGGATCGGCCCAGTCCTTGCCGGCATAGAGCAAGGTGCCGAAGTCGCCGATCGTTTGGCGGAACGCCAGAAGCTCGTCGGCAACCTTGTCCGGCGTGCCCCAGATCACGAGATCGTCGAGCACGCCGTCGAGCGTCACCGCGCTGTCGGGGATTGTCGCATTCTCCTTGAACTGGTTGCCGCGGCCGCCCTTCAGCAGTTTTGTCAGCAGCTGCTTGTAGTAGTAGCGATACGGGCTTTGCGGGCCGAGGGCGTAGGCCTCGGCCTGCGCGAGATCGTCGGCAACGAAAACCGATTTTGCCACGCGCCAGTTTGTGGGATCGGGCTGCCGTCCGCCGCGCGCGCAGCCGCCGACATACATGGTCCAGTGGGTCGCAACCCATTTCGGCAGCAGAAAGTTGGCCGAGATCACCTCCCAGCCGCGCGCGGCCGCCTCGCTGACACTTTGCGAGTAGGGCGACACCGCGGTCACGACGATGGGCGGGTGCGGCTTCTGCAACGGCTTGGCGATGAACCCTTGCCCGATCTCGGTCATCATGGTGCGCGCGGTCGAGAGCTTCCAGTAGCGGCCTTCCAGATCATACGGCGGTTCGCTCGCCCAGATCTTGAGGACGAGGTCGATCGCCTCGCGGAACATCGCGGTGCGGTCGGCATCGAGATTACCGAACACTTCGGCGTCCGACATCAGCCCGCCCGGGCTGATGCCGAAATTGAAGCGGCCGTCGAGCATGTGGTCGAGCATCGCGATTTGGGCTGCGACGGCCGCCGGGTGCGTGTTCGGCAGGTTGACGGTGCCGGTGCCGAGCCGCATGCGTTTGATGTCGTTCGCGATCCAGGCGAGGAAGCTGATGCAGGAGGTGATGTTCTCGGCCTGGTCGGTGGTGTGCTCGCCGACATAGGCCTCCGTGAAGCCGAGCTCGTCGGCCAGCACGAAGGCCTCGCGATCCTCGCGCAGCGACTGTCGCCAGTCCTTGTCCAGCGGATGGATCGGCATGGTGAAGAAGCCGAGGTTCATTTTTTTGCGCCTCCTCGCCAATGACGGGTCGAGATCACACCCCGCCGAGGTACAAGCGTTTCACGAGATCGTTGGCCTTCAGCTCGTCGACCGATCTCGCCGCGACCGCGATCTCGCCGTGCACGATGATATAGCCGCGGTCGGCGATACGGATCGCCTGGTTGAAATTCTGCTCGGCCATCAGCACCGTCAAGCCGAAACGCTGCTTCAATTCGGCGATCGCAGCGATGGTCTGCGACACTAAGAGCGGCGACAGGCCGACCGAGGGCTCATCGATCAGGAGCAGCCGCGGCGACGACATCAGCGCGCGCGCGATCGCGAGCATCTGCTGTTGCCCGCCCGACAGCGTGCCGGCGAGCTGGCGTTGCCGCTCCTTCAGCACCGGAAACGTCTCGAAAGCGTGCGCAAGGTTGTGGCCGATCGCGCCGCGCGCCGCCTTGCGGAACGCGCCGAGCATCAGGTTCTCCGCGACCGTCAGCTTCGGAAACAGCCGTCGCCCCTCCGGCACCAGCGCGACCCCGAGATCGACGATCGCCTCGGGCGGCAGGTCTGTGAGATCGTGCGTCGTGCCATCGACCTCGAGCACGATCACGCCCCGCGTCGGCCGCACCAGGCCGGCGACGCATTTCATCAGCGTCGATCTTGCCGTTGCCGTTGGTGCCGAGCAGCGCCACGGTCTCGCCGGCCTCGACGTTGAGCGACACGCCGCGCAGCGCCTTGACCGCGCCGTAGCCGGCGTCGAGCTGATCGATCGCGAGCCTAAGCGCCAAGATAGGCCTCCTGCACCCGCTTGTCGGCCATCACCTGGTCGGGCGTGCCGAGCGCGATGATACGGCCGGCATCGAGACACATCACGCGCTGCGAGAATTTCATCACCGCCTGCATGATGTGCTCGATCATGATGATGGTGATGTCATCGGCGGCAAGGCTCATCAAAAGCTCGAGCACCTCGTCGACCTCGGCGCCGGACAGCCCCGCCATCGCCTCGTCGGAGATCAGAAGCTTTGGCCGCGCGGCGAGCGCGCGCGCCAGCTCCATCTTGCGCAGCTCGACCTGGGTCAGCGTCGTGGTCGGCGGCATCGGCGCGTGCCGCAAGGCCGATGCGCGCCAGGATCGCCAGCGCGGCCTCACGCTGGTGCGCGGCGCTCTCGAACACGGCGTGGCCGGCGGCGAAGTCGAGCGCCACCATCAGGTTCTCGGCCACGGTCATGCTCTTGAACGGCCGCGGGATCTGGAAGCTGCGCGCGATGCCGCGCCGCGCCCGCACGTACGCCGGCAGGCCGGTGACGTCCTCGCCGGCGAACGTCACGGACCCCTTTTGCGGCGAGAGCGCGCCGGAGATGCAGTTGATCAGCGTGGTCTTGCCGGAGCCGTTCGGTCCGATCAGGCCAAAACGTTCGCCTTTCCGGATATCGACGCTGACATTGTCGAGCGCGACGAAGCCGCCAAAATTCTTGGTCATGCCGGCGATCGCAAGCAGTGGTGTGTCGGCGGTACTCACGCGACGCCTCCGGCGCGGACGCGCGCCAGGAAAGCGTCGCGCAGGCCCAGCAAGCCCTTTGGCGCGGCGACCACGAACAGCACCAGCATGATGCCGAGCACCAGCACATTGACCTCGGACGAGATGGTCACGGCCAAAACCTGCTGCGTCACGCCGAGCAGGATCGCGCCGAGCACCGGGCCGGTCCAGTGCGCGGTGCCGCCGATCAGCGCCATCGCCAGCACCGAGACCGAGTAGTTCAGGTTGAACGCCGACGACGGGTCGGCGTATTGCAGGTACATCGCCGACGGCGCGCCGGCCGCCGACATCAGCGCGCCGGAGATCACGCAGGCGACAACCTTCAGCCGCAGCGTCGGCACGCCGGACAATTCGGCGGCCAGTTCGTCGTCCTTTAGCGCCTTCAGGCCGCGGCCGATCCGCGAGATCTGGATGCCGCGCGCGACCGCGATCGCCAGCACCGCCAGCAGCGCCTGCACGACGAACAACAGCTTCACGTAGGTGTCGAACGGCGCGATGACGGGCGGGCGCTGCAGCTGGATGCCGGCCGCGCCGCCGACGAAGCGCCAGTTGATGACCAGCGTTTCGACGATGATTGCGAGTGCGATGGTCGCGATCGAGAAGAAGATGCCGCGCAGCCGCAGCGTCAGCAAGCCGACAGTACCGCCGAGCAGCGCACCGACCGCGGCCGCCGTGGCGATCTGTACCAGCAGCGGCGCGCCAAACGCCTTGGTCAGGAACACCGCGGTGTAGACGCCGATGCCGAAGAACGCGTTGGTGCCGAAATTGACGTAGCCGGCAGCGCCGCCAAGGATGCTCCACGCGGTCGCCAGCACGATGAACTGCAGGATGACGTAACCGGCGAAGAACGGATATTCGTTGCGCACGATCTGCGTCATCGCCAGCACGGCGACGAGAAACACCGCCATGCCGATCCAGAATGCGATCGTGTTCGCTTTCATCGTCATCGGCCGAGCAGCCCCTGCGGGCGGATCGCGAGCACGCCGAGCAGCATCGCAAACGAAATCGCCGGCGCCCACGACGCGCCGAACATCGTCAGCACGATCAACTCGGCGACGCCGAGAATCAGGGCCGCGATCAGCGTGCCGGTGATGCTGCCGAGCCCGGCCATCACGACGACGCAGAAGGTGCGGCCGATGTAGGCGCGGTCCAGCGTCGGTTCGACTGGAGCTACGATGATCAACAGCGCGCCGGCAATCCCGAGGACTGACGTGGCGATGGCAAAGGCGAGCTGCTTGACGCGCAACGGATTCGCCCCCATCAGCCGCAGCGCTTCTTCATCCTGCGCCACCGCGCGGATCGCGCGCCCCATGAAGGTCTTCGACAGATAAAGCGCAAGCAGCGCGGTCAGCGACAGCGCCACCGCGAACGCCACGATCTGCCGGTAGGGGATGCGCATGTCGCCGAGCCGCAGCGACTTGCCGATATAGTCGGCGGTGACCGTGCGCTGGTCGACGCCGAACTGCAGGATAATCAGCACCTCGATGATGAAGGCGATGCCGAAGAAGAACGCGATGCCGCGGACGCTTGCGTCCGTGCCGCGCTTCTCGAACGTCTCGTAGTAGAGCCGGTACGACAACAGCCCGAGCACGAAGAAGACCGGCGTGATCAGGAGGCCCGCGAGCAGCGGATCGATCTCGTAAGAATCGTTCAGCACGAACACGCCATACGAGGCCAGCACCAGGAACGCCGGATGCGCCACGTGCGGCACGTCGAGCAGCCCGAACGTGATCGACAGCGAGACGCTGACTGCGGCGTAGAAGCAGCCAAGCAGCAGCCCCAGCACGACCGCGTCGCGCAACAGGTCAAGCGAGAACACGGGGGCGCCCTTTTACGTCCTCAACCCGCGGCGCCGCGGGAGCGGGGACCGCGCGAAGCGCGGTGTGATGGGGCGAGCGGCAATGTCGTTGCCTTCATCGGTGCTGAGTTCGTCGGAGGCCCTCACCACCATGCTACGCATGGTCCCCCTCACCCGCTTTCGCGGGGAGGACTGGCAAGAGCACGACGCGCCGCTTACTTCCTCGCCGCCTCGAACGGCGTGACGAGCTCGCCGCTCTTGAGCCGCGCCGGGGCCAGGATCGCCTGCTTGCCCACGGAGCGGAACTGCTCGATGTTTTTGTCGGTGACGTTGTGGAACTGCGCCATCAGCGTACCGCCCTCCTTCCATTCACCGTCGGCATCGAATGCGATCGGCCCGACGATGGTCTTCAACTCGTGCTCGTGCAGGTATTTGGCGATGCCCTTCTGGTCGAGCGACTTCGTCGCATTGACCGCCTGCTCGAGCAGCTGCCCCATCGCGTAGCCGTAGGGCGAGATGTAGAAGCCGAGCGGGTCGACCTTGGCTTCGACCGCGCGCTTGGCGTAGGTCTCGAAATAGGCCTTGGTGCCGTCGAAATACATGCTCGGCTCCGGCAGCCAGGTGTTGTAGTTGACGACGCCGTTGAGCAGCGAACCCATGCCCTCCATCACGGCCGCGTTCTGCAGGCCGACCATGCCGCCGCCGAACAGTTTCACGTTGTCGCCAATCCCGATCTCGTTCACCGCGCGCAGGATGCCGGCGGAATCCGGCGGATAGGACGCGACATAGACGATGTCGGGGTTCGCCGACTTCAGCGCGCGCACGATCGACGAGAACTCGGTCGTGGTCGGCGGATAGCTCTGGTCGTAGACGATCTCGAGCCCCATCTTCTTGGCGACGTCGCGGGCGGTGCCGGCCAGGTTCTGCGCGAACTCCTGGTCGGAGATCAGCAGCGCGACCGTCTTGCCGCCGGCCTTCTTGCCGATGTCGAGATATTCCGCCGCCTGGCTTTCCCGCGGTCCCCACGGCGCATTGTTGAACCACATGTCGTGGTGGACCTTGCTGTTCACCTGGAACGAGAAGTTGCCCATCAGCAGCAGGCCGCGCTGTTTCGCCAGCGGCAGCAGCGGCGCGGTCGGCACCGTCGCATAGGGCGCGAACAGGATGTCGACCTTGTCGACGTCGAGCAGTTTGGCGTAGATCGCCGGCGTCTCCGCCGCGCTCGACTTGTCGTCATAGACCACGAGCTCGACCTTGCGGCCGAGCAGTCCGCCCCTGGCATTGATGTCATCGCGCCAGATCTGGATGCCGAGCAGCGATGATTTGCCGGCCGCGGCAAGCCCGCCGGTCTGCGCCATCGACATCCCGATCTTGATCGGCCCGTCTTCGGCGATCGCGCCTGAAGCAAAGCCAATAGCGGCGGCGGCGATTGCGCCGCCGAGCAGCGTCCTGCGTTTCATTGGTCCTCCCTGAACCCCGTTATGTCTTGTGTTTTTGAACTTGCGCCGGTCATTTTTGTTTTTGGCCCGGTCGCGATGTCGGTCGTTGTGCCGTTCTGACACCGCTCGTCGCCCGGCGTGACGCGGGCGATCCAGTAGTCTTTGCGCGGAAACAACGTGCGACCTGCCGCTTTGTCACGGGATGTCCCGCTTATCGCGGGAATGAGCGGAGAAGCGGCCTGTCCCCTATCCCCCCGCTGCCGTTGCCGCCGGCTTCGTGATCGCCGCCGGATCCGAGCCGACGCGGCCGCTCACCTTGTCCGCCGCGCTCTCGCGCGCCAGTTTCAGGTCGAACCGGATGCTCGGCAGCCCCTTGAGCGGACAATTCGGATCGTTCGCGACCAGATCAACCGCGAGATCGCCCGACGAGCCGAACACCACGTCGTCGGCGAGGTGCGGATCGTCGCGCAGGTAAAGCGCGGTGACGAGCTCACGATAGCCAGGCGCGCCGACCAGGAAATGGATGTGCGCGGGGCGCATGCCGTGACGCCCCTGCGATTTCACCAGCGTGGCCGACCGGGCCGTCCATCGGGATCGAGTAGCCGATCGGCTTCACCGTGCGCAGGTGGTAGCGGCCGTCGGCGTCGGTCGAGAATACGCCGCGATAGTCGACCTCCGTCGCGCTCTCCTGGATGTCATAGAGCCCGTCGGCGCCGGTCTGCCACACCGAGACGGTGGCGCCGCTAAGCGGCTTGCCGTTGACATCGGTGATGCGGCCATACAGCGCGCACTCGGTGCCCGGCTTCACTTTCTTCGCGATCTGGCTGCCGGCTGCGAGCTTCGGCGTGGTCTCGCGGTAGAATGGGCCGAGCAGGCTGGTGTGCGTGCCTTCCTCGATCGCGGTCTTGTCGTGCAGGCCATTGACCAGCGCCGATAGCCCCATCGTGTCGGACAGCAGGATGAACTCCTGCCGCTCCGGCGTGCACATCTGGCCGACCCGGGTCATGAACTCGATGCCCTTGATCCATTCGGCCGGCGTCAGGTTCACCTCGCGGGCAAAGGCGTGCAGGTGCTTCACCGCCGCCGCCATGACCTCCTTTTGCCGCGCATTCGGCGTGGTCGCCATCTGCTCCAGCACCGCGTCGGTGATGGTTTCGGGCGTCAATTCTCGCATCCGGCTTCTCCTTGAATACGCGCGGCTCGCACGCGCGGGTATTTGTCGTTGAGGTAAGCCTAGCGCCGTCCGCTTGCCGCCGCTAGGCGTGGGACGTGGCCTTCGCCTAAAGTTTTGGAAGGGTTTGCCTTTGGGCGTTGAAATGATGCAAGCGCCTCCCACATTCCCGGTCCCGAACACAAAAAAATTTCGCGGGAGAAAGCCCATGTCTTACGGGAAAATGCGCCCATCCATTTTGCGCGCCGCAACACTGTCGGCCGCTGTCATTCTCACCACCACCGGATTAGCCGTCGCCGCCGGCCAGTACGATCCCGGCGCCAGCGACACTGAAATCAAGATCGGCAACATCATGCCGTATAGCGGGCCGGCGTCCGCCTATGGCGTGATCGGCCAGGCCGAGGTCGCCTACTTCAACAAGGTCAACGAGGAGGGCGGCATCAACGGCCGCAAGGTCACCTTCATCACCTATGACGATTCCTACAGCCCGCCGGCGACCGTCGAACAGGCGCGGCGGCTGGTCGAGGGCGACAAGGTGCTCCTGATCTTCAATTCATTGGGCACTGCGCCCAACACCGCGATCCAGCGTTACCTCAATCACGAGAGGGTGCCGCAGCTGTTCGTCGCGTCAGGCGCGACCAGGTGGAACGATCCAAAGCATTTTCCCTGGACGATGGGCTGGCAGCCGAACTACCAGACCGAGGCCGGCATCTATGCGAAATACATCCTGCAGAACAAACCCGACGCGAAGATCGCCGTGCTCTATCAGAACGACGACTACGGCAAGGATTATCTCAAAGGCCTGGTCGATGGGCTCGGCGCCAAGGCCAGCCAGATCGTGGCGAAGCAGAGCTACGACGTCTCCGAGCCGACCATCGATTCCCACATCGTCAGCCTGCAAGCCTCCGGCGCCGACGTCTTCGTCGCCGTCGCGACGCCGAAATTCGCCGCGCAGTCGATTACGAAGGTGCACCAGCTCGGCTGGCATCCGATGTTCCTGCTCAACAATGTCAGCGCCTCGGTCGGCAGTGTGCTGAAGCCCGCCGGCCTCGATAACGCGCAGGGCATCATCTCGGCGGCCTACCTGAAGGACGAGACCGATCCGGAGTGGAAGGATGCGGCCGACATGAAGGAGTGGAACGCGTTCATGGACAAGTATCTACCGTCCGCCGACAAGTCCGACGCCAGCAACGTCTACGCTTATGCAGTGACGCGCACGCTGGTGGAAGTGTTGAAGGCGTGCGGCAACGATTTGACCCGCGCCAACATCATGAAGCAGGCCGCGAGCCTGAAGAATTTTGACCCGGGCCTGCTGTTGCCTGGCATCACCGTCAACACCAGCCCCACCAGTTTTGCGCCGCTCCAGCAATTGCAGCTGATGCGCTTCGACGGCGACACCTGGAAACGCTTTGGCCCGGTGATGTCAGGCGCCGGCCACACCGGGACGTGAGGGAGCGAAGTCGTCGGTCCCCCGTCGTATTGCCATGCTCACGGCGCGGGGATATGGCTCGGCAAATCGCGACCTTAGGGTTACGCAGATTAGCCCATCCCAAGCGAGATGCCCGGCGCAAGGCCCCGCGCGCGGGCATGACGAAAAGCATGGCCTTGCGACAATCAGTCCGACCAAGACTATGTCCAGTCCCTAAGACATGCAGTCCCCAAGGCTTGCCTCGATTTAATCTTCTCGTCAGGACGTCGTAATCGGCGCGCGCTTATCTCTCCAGCAAGGGCTTTCACCTTTCTGGAGACGCAACCATGCAAGACCCCCATCAACTCCCTTCGCAAAAAATGCTCACTGCACGCCGGCTGACGCTGCTCGGCTCGGTCGCCGTGATCGGCGCAGCGGTCGCCTTCGGCGGACCGCTCAGCCATTCCATCACGCCAGCCTACTCCGCAACGCAATCGCAAACCCAGAACGGCCCGGCCGGCTTTGCCGACCTCGTCACCAAGGTGAAACCCGCGGTGATCTCGGTCCGTGTCAAGATCGACCAGAGCGCCGACGCCGGCCCGCTCGCGCAGAACGATGACGGGCAGAGCCAGAACCTGCCCGAGCAATTCCGCAACACCCCGTTCGAAAAATTCTTTCGCCAGTTCGGCGACGGCAACGGCCCGCGCGGCAACATGCGGCGTCACCAGGTCATCACCGGCGTCGGCTCCGGCTTCTTCATTTCGCCCGACGGCTATGCGGTCACCAACAATCATGTCGTCGACCACGCGAACTCGGTCGAGGTCAGGACCGACGACGGCAAGACCTATACCGCAAAGGTCGTCGGCACCGATCCGAAGACCGATCTCGCGCTGATCAAGGTCGATGGCAGGAGCGACTTCACCTACGTCAATTTCGAGGACCAGCAGCCGCGGATCGGTGACTGGGTCGTCGCGGTCGGCAATCCCTATCGGCCTCGGCGGCACGGTCACCGCGGGCATCGTCTCGGCCAGCGGCCGCGACATCGGCTCCGGCCCGTATGACGACTACCTGCAGATCGACGCGCCGATCAACAAGGGCAATTCCGGCGGCCCGACCTTCGACATGAACGGCAACGTGATCGGCGTGAACACCGCGATCTATTCGCCGTCGGGCGGCTCGGTCGGCATCGGCTTCGACATTCCCGCGCAAACCGCGAAGCTCGTCGTCGCGCAGCTCAAGGACAAGGGCGCGGTGACGCGCGGCTATATCGGCGTGCAGGTGCAGCCGGTGACGCAGGAGATCGCCGACAGCCTCGGTCTGAAGACCGCCGCCGGCGCGCTGGTCGCCGAGCCGCAGTCGGACGGCCCGGCGGCGAAGGCCGGCATCAAGGCCGGCGACGTCATCACGTCAGTCAACGGCACGGCCGTGAAGGACTCGCGCGATCTCGCCCGCCAGATCTCGACCATGGCGCCGGGCGCGACGGCGAAGCTCGACCTCACGCGCAATGGTGAGCAGCAGACCGATCAGCGTGACGCTGGCGTCGATGCCGAACCAGCAGCAGGCCAGCGCCGATGACGGGAAGGGCGATGCCTCCGGCGCGCCGCATCTCGGCATCACCGTTGCGCCGGCCAACAGCGTTGCCGGCGCCGGGGCCAGGGGCGTCGTGGTCACCGCTGTCGATCCCGATGGTCCGGCCGCCGAGCACGGCCTGCAATCCGGCGATGTCATTCTCGACGTTGCGGGCAACAGCATCGGCAACGCCGGCGATCTGCGCCAGGCGCTCGTTGAGGCGAAGTCGCAAGGCAAGCACGACGTGCTGATGCGCGTGAAGAGCGCCGACAACACGCACTTCCTCGCGATGCCGATCGGCTGAGCTCAGGGCATGATCCGGAAAAGTGGATACCGGTTTTCCGAAAAGATCATGCCCAACAAGAACTGGCTTCACTGGCGGATGGCCGGAACACCATCCGCCGGAGGAGGGGCGGCGTGGCCTGATTGCGGTTCGAGTCAGGTCATGTCGATGGCCCGCCGCTCGCCTCGGTCTCCGGGCAGAGCGGCGGGCTTGGGGGTTCTGGATGGATGCTGTCGGGGTCAACTCCAATTGAAGTGGCAGCGGGATTTCCTCAGCCGCTCGTCCCCGCGGACGTCGGCCAAACAATTGTTTGGCCTGAGGGGACCCAGTCTTGCCAAGCAGCGGCCTCCCGGGTTCTTCCTTGCTTGGGAAAGCGACGCGGCAAAGCCGCCGTCGCAAAGAGCCTCAGCCAAGTTTGCCAAGATCAGGATCACTCTAAGGTTTGACGTTGACCCACGTCAAAAAAGGGTTGGCACCGCATGTTAGTCAGCAACGGGGTGGGCAGCACCATTTCGCAAATCACGGAGATGAGCATATGGCCACGCAAAGCAATATCCACTTCTTTACAAATTGGGCCAAAGAGCGCCTCGATGAAATGGACGCCGCAGTGACGTCGCTTGGAGGCAAGCTCGCCGAGGTGCAGTCCGACGCCCGCGACAAGGCCAACAAGGTCTCTGGCTGACCTGGGTAAGCGGCGCGATGAGTTCCGGGACATCATCAAGAAGCAGTCGGAAGCCAGCGAGCCCGCCTTGATCCAGGCAAAGGCAAAACTGGAGGCTGACTGGCGCTCGTTCGAGGCCGAGGTCAAGAAATATGTCGAGACCTTCGGCAAGGAAATCGAGCACCAGCAGGCGACGTTCAAGGTTCAAGCCGACGCCCAATTGAAAGCGTGGCGCGGAGCGGCCGACCAGCTTGGCGTCGATGCCAAAAAATTCGCTGCTGATCGTCGCGGCGAAATCGATGCCGCCTTGCAGCGTATGAGCGCCGATGCCGCCGAGGCGGAGAAAAAACTCCAGAAGTTGGACCAGGCGGGGACCCAGTCATGGTCCGCACTCATGGCCGCTTTGACGGAAACGCGCGCTGCATTCGATCGCGCCAATCAAGCGGCGCAGGAGGCGTTCAAGCGAGCTGCTTGATCAAGGACTGATTGGATTTGGATTCGGAGAGACCGCCGCGAGGCGGTCTCTCTTGTTCTGACAGTCGACTCGACACCATGTCCGCTTCGTGGTCGCCTGTCAGAGGCAAAGGGGGACATTGAGGAAGCCGCACTCAGCGAGCATATCTCATGACTGCGCACGCGAGCGGCTTCCCTATCCGCTGATTCCCTGCCGCGTAGCGGTTTAGTGCAATCTTTCCGGACTCGTTTGACCGGCTGGCAGCAACAGCTTCGCGCGCTGCTGGGGTCGTAGGGTGGGTTAGCGAAGCGTAACCCACCGGGGCCTATCCCCGTCATCCCAGCCAAAACACGGAGGCGTTTTGGCTGGAGGTGCTGGCGCCGCACAACCGCGGCTGCAAACGCATCGCCATTGTGAGCGAGCCTGCAGGACCAGGCTGCACCGGGAACAGGTTAGGCGTCAGCGCGTACCGATGCGTTGGTGTCGCAGCTGGAAGCCGGCAAAATCACTGCGTCCGCCATCCCTGTTGTGGCCGGCTGTCACCCGGTGCGCAACCTCAACGCGGCGGTGGCGCGGTGGTTCGGCAATCATTTTGCATCGGGATACGGAACCGGAAGCGATGAAAAATTACCTGTCGCCAAGACGCGGCGCATCTTTAGGCAAAATAACCAGTTCATCCGGATCGTACTCGTCCAGAAATGCCTGCGCCGCCTCGTGCGTCGGAAACCGTCCGATCTCCTGATAGTCCGGATCGTGCTCGGCGGTGTCAGGCGAAAGGAGCACGACGAACTCACCGCCTTCCGGGATAATCACCTCGGTCAAGTCTTCGCTGTCGAACGGTTCGTAGTGCCGCGAGCCGCACTCTGGGCAATCGTCGTTGCACATGCAGGACCACTCATCGACCCACTCTTCACCGCAGCGATCGCAGCTATAGTGGTTGGCATACCAGGCCATGCGAGACTCCCTCAGGATCGCAGACGGTACTGACCTCGTGACATGAACTCGATAAATCCGCGATCGCGCAGATATTGCAATTGCTGCCGAATCTTCGGCCGGACGTTCTGGTTACCCGGATAGAGCTCGCCCAGATGACGCTCGAAAGCATACACCTCATCGAGCGTGAAGTCGCGCTTGCCGAGCGTTTCTACACACTTCATCACGTCGAGCAGCCAGCCGCGCGTTTCCGGCGCCTCACTCCGCAAGAACAGCGTTCGCTGCCAGTCCGAAAGCACTTGCTCCTTTGGCCGGATCACACCGCCTTGCACGATGTGAATCTTCCCGGACTCGGGAACGCGATCGAGTAGAATTTTTGAGCCGGTCCATCCCGCGCGACGCGCGGTGGCAGCGAGCGGCCTCCGCTTCTCGATGATCTCGCGAACGAAGAAATGTTTTGGCACGATGAACAGGTTCACGACCGAAAGCGTCTTCAGGTCGTAGTTCATCAGAAACAGATTTGGATTGTTGCTCGCGGCCAGACGCTCGCACTTAGTCTTGTACTCGCCATCCAGAACCTTTGCGCCGAACTTGCCGCGCTGACTCTTGAGCTCGAATTCCTCGTTGCATGACTCGCAGAGGAAGTCCGCAAGTTTGCTGTTGTTGGGAAACGATTCGATCTTGGGGTTACCACAATGCGGGCAATAGACTTGGGCGCGGACCCAGGTCTCCGTCCAGGCTCGCGCGCTCTGCGAGCCGCTTGAATAAGCTGTTTGAGATTCCTCGAATTCGAGCTTCATCCGAAGATTATAGCTCAACTCTCGCGTGCTTTGTCCACGCCGTCATTGCGAGCGGAGCGAAGCAATCCAGAAGGCTGCCGGCCCAGCTGGATTGCTTCGGCGGCGTGGTTGCCACGTCGGACGCAAAGTTGATTTCAGGTATCGTAGAAGCGATAAGTCAATTCTGACTGATTTACTGAGTACGACCATGGCACGATCCGGACAAAGAGACGAATCTGCGCGCGAAGGCCAAGGCCCGGTGCACAAGTTCATCAAGAAAGAGAACCGTAAAGTCGACCGGCATACTAAAAGCTCAGGACGCGTTTCGGTTTCTCCGGAGATCGACCCTAACTGTGTCGATCTCATCGTATCCTCACCTCCCTACTGCATGGGAAAGGAAGACGATACGTCGACTAGCGTTGACGAGTTCATCGGCGATCATCGAAAGCTTGCTCCGTTGCTCGTTAGAGCCCTGAAACCGGGCTGCAGCCTGTGCTGGGAGTTGGCCACTATGTCCGAAATGGCTCTATTGTTCCGCTGGATGCGCTGATTTATTTGATCTTTCGAAAGCAAAAAGAGCTCGTCCTCCGCAACCGCATCATATGGACCTTCTGGCTACGGCCTACATGCGACGGCGCGTTTTAGCGGAAGACACGAAACAATCATGTGGTTCACGAAGGTCGGCCGAAGGCATAAGTTCGACCTGAATGCTATTCGAATCCTCAGAAATACCCCGGAAAGAAGTACTACAAGGGGAAGAAGAACGGACAGCTGAGTGGGAATCCGCAGGGCAAAAACCCGAGCGACGTGTGGGACATTCCCAATGTCAAAGCAAATCATGTCGAGAAGACTGGCCATCCGTGTCAGTTTCCGGTGGCACTAGTACAGCGACTTGTGAAAGCCTTAACAGCGTGGGGTGATCGCGCCGTTGACCCATTTATGGGTACTGGGTCGACAGCCGTGGCGGCGGCATTAGAGGGGCGACAATTGAGGGGCTGCGACATTGACAAGAATTACGTCAAGATTGCCCGGCACAGGCTCAATGACGCAAAGACCGGACAACTGAAGGTTCGTCCGCTTGATTGACCAATTTATCAGCCGAGCGGAAAAGACACAGTCTCGCGACGACCTGCCCACTTTGCCTTCTCAGAGATCAAGTAAGATCAGAAAAACGACATCTCCTCTTTCGTCTATCTGTCCTGCGGACCGCAAGACTCTGATTAACACTCTCAACATACACAGCCTCGGGCGTGGCGGCGGCGCGGCTATCGAAACTAAAATCAATGATCCAGGTAACCATGGGCGCGTGTTCGGGACGCCCATAGCGCAAGTTTACCTCTGTATTTATTTTCCACATTTGCGGCCGGACAAGCTCCGCAATCTTTTTTGGAACAAATGCCATCAAGATCTTCTGTTGCACATCTCGACCCAAGTCTCCAAAATCCACTGGCTGGCTAGTAGCTATTCTGTCAAATAACGGTTGACCCAATAGCGTCCTTGCTGACGCGGCAAATTCCGGTGCCCTGGCAAAGTTCTCGCGGAGAAACTCCCGAACAGCTTCGCATGCGTCCGAAGTCCATCTGACTTCCCCATGCAATGTCAAATACAAGCACCAATCTCGCCTTGGGGGTGCCGCGTGGATCTCTCCTAGCTTTTGAACCCACAAGAGTATCGGAAAGATATGATCGCGATGGTCCAGCACCTCATTTAGATCGAGATTGATCACGCGAGCGCGGCAACAATCCTTGTGCTCACCTTCGGGATAACGGGTTAGACCGTCGCCTGGATCAGACTCTTGAAGTCAGTCTCGTATATCTTCAATCCAGCAAACTTCTTTTGCAGCAGTGCAACAGCGAGCTTGTTCGAACTTCGACCGCCGCGATCCGGGTGATCGATTCGGGCTGTCGCGCCAATTTCGGTCAGCTTGATTAAGCTGTGCTGCGCCAACAGAGAAACCTCTTGGCCTTCGGCGCCCGGCAAGTGACGAAGAGTAATTCATTCGGAATTGAATATTGCCGATCGTATCGGCGAAGGGTCAGCAGCCAAGATTGCGCACAGCGCTTTTTCCGGGCGGACCGCTCGCATCGCGCCGTCCACCGGTCGTCTGGCTGACGTTCGCGTCTTCTACCCACGGGCGAGACGTTCCGTTAGGCGACGAAGAATTCGCCTCGCTGTTTTCGGTCAGCGTCTCTTTGGCGACTTCGATGATGACCGCATATAATTCATCAACCGTATACTTCCTAAGCATCTGCTTGAATCTCGGGGTCCGTAGTATCCCTCCACGCCGACACAAGGCTTCTGACGATCGCTGTGCTGAGCTGAGAGTCGGACCGCGCAACTTCGGCAATTCTGCTCGCGGTAACAGTTGCCTTTTTTGATTTTTTTGTCCGGCTAGTACCTTCGTAGATATTGACCCTTACCTTGCTGAACACTTCTCGAAGCGTTGCATGTATGGCATCGCGAGGTTCTACGTACGCCGGATGGGTAACACGTAGGGTTCTTCTATCGATGTTCATCGCCTCTTCAAGACGATCGTCTGCCCAATTTCGCATGATACCCATCTTTGGATCAGCGAGTATTGCTTGGCGAGAACCCCCAAAATGACGAGTTGAAATTCGCCCACTGCGGCGTTTCTAATGCGCACGAGGAGGCCGTGGATTTCACGGGGTTGAATGCTGCCGTGCTGGGCGTAGAAATATCCGCGCGCCGAAACCTTTGTGCCGCTAGAATCAAATTCCTCTGAAACGACCTGCCTTCTCCAGCAAAAACGATCGGCTTTCGAAGCTCAATGCCATCATAGTTGACCGTGAAATTGAGGCGCCCAACTTGGTTTTCGAACTCTTCTTGCTTTTGGCTTTAGTCGAGCCGATAGCCATCCATCAAAATACCGAAGTGACATTAAGTGCGACTTCGAGGATTGTTTGAGAGTATCTATCGAAATCTCGCCATGTATCGAGGTTCTTGCTCTTCAGTATCTTTTCAATGCTCTCGGTAACGGTCCGTAAAGAGTTAAGGGAGCCAATCCCTTTTTTGCGGCTTCTAAACCAGCAAGTATCGCACGAGCTTCGCCTCGGATGCTGGTTAGAAACATGTGGGTAAAATGATCGGGTTTTCGGTCTGGAAGAAAATCTCACCCACGTAGTCTGCCTTTACAAACTCTCCGCTCGCTTTCTTTCTCGCCTCTGGCGGTTTTCGCATCTCCTCGAAGTCAATCGAGACATGCAGTAATTCCTTGCTGCCGCGTTTCGTTGAAAATATTTCCAATCGTTCGCAGAGTTCGTTTGCTGCAATTACACCAATTCCGATCTTTCCGATCTTCGGGCGCCCAGTTTCGGTGACCGAAATCGTCGTCCCGTTTGTGGCTTTCAGCGATCCTTCTGAAATGACGCTCAAACTCAAACCAACTCATCCCCGAGCCGTCATCCTGAATGATGATTCGATTTGCATCCGGCTTGACGAAAACGTCTACGTTGCGAGCGTCTGCATCGAATGAATTGTTTATCAGTTCTTTGAGGCAAGCGGCTGGGCTTTCATAAAGTCCCGAGCTGAGTAGATCGATAATCCGCGCCGCAACGGTTATCTCGCCTCTAAAGTGATCGGCCTGATCGGGCACCGCAAAAGCTCTAATATTTGAAAAATCCGAGCGCTAAGCTGGCAAAGGACTCTACACGTGACAAGCGAGATTTTCGAAATGAACGCCCCATTTTGGAAGCTTTGTGTTTTCGGGCGTGTTTAGGCCGCTGGTCTTTTTCTCCCACAGTGCGGATCGTTACGTGATCGTTCGACGCGCCGTCGACGCGCTGCGTCATACGAGGGACCAAAACCGCTCCGCACAATACCCCTGCCAACCGCAAGGTGGCCCTATTCCGCCCTGCCTCGATCGTGAGGAACGACCCGGCGAAAAGCGGCGCTTCCGCTAGTGCCTTGCGCCTTTTTGGTAGCTTCTTAAGTACGTCGAGGGGGACGATCCAGATTGCGAAGCGAAGCGAACCAATCTAGGAACCGCGCAATCAAACCGGATCGCTTCGTCGGCTGCGCCTCCTCGCAATGACGGTGGCGTTACCTGATACCCCCGTCCCCACCAGTAACACCAGCGCTGGACATTCGGCGCCAAGCCGTTCTCGTAGTTGCCGAGCTTCTCCCACTTCGGCAGCTTCAGCTCTTTCATCGCCGCATCGTTCAGGCACTTGCCGACGTCCGCGGGGACGACCGGTCCCCCTGCCGCGATCACCCGCGCAGACTGAACCGTTTGTGGCGGGCGGTCGCGGTCAGCAGCGCGAACTGCGCCTGCGTCATGTGGACCAGCGTCGCGTGGTCGCCGGCTTCGAAATAGACGTCCGGCTCGCGGTCGATGCTTTCGTCGACCATGACGTCAAGCCCGTAGCACTCGCCGACCGGCGGCACCGCGCCGTGGTCGCAATCGGCAAACCAGGCATCGACTTCGCTTTCGCGGGCAAGGTCGATATCGTCGCCGAGCGCGGCGCGCAATTCCGACAGGTCGAGCCGCCGCGACGCCGGCAGCACGGCAAGCAGGAAGGCGCCGTCGCGGCGCAACAGCACGGCCTTGGCGAGGCGATCACCGGAGACATGGCTTGCCTGCGCAGTGCGCGTCGCGCTCATGGTCGGTTCGTGACACAACAACTCATACGTCACGTTCTGGTCGAGATATGTCGCCAACGTTGGTGCGATGGACATGATGAACCTCCTTTGCGTTCATCTTGAGTGTCGCGCTTGCCCTCAGAGAGGTCAGCATGCGCGGCTAGAGTGCGATTCCAATCAGGCTGATGCGATCGAACGCGTGATCGATCTTCGATGCCATGATGAAGTCGTTCTCGTGCAGTCCCTTGATCTTCCTGGTCTGCAGTGACACCCGGGCATAGCCCCAGCCAAAGGCGATGTCCGGGTGGTGTCGTTCCGTTTCGGCGATCGCTCCGACCTGATCGACGAAGTCCAGAGCGTCGCGAAAATTCCGGAATTTGAACTCCCGCTCCAGGCAATGCGCATCGTCGCGCAGTGTCCAGTCTTGGGCCTGGGCATGGAGTTGTTCGGCTTCGTCCGCCGTCAGCGGCGGGATGCCGCCCTGGCAGGGCGTGCAGGACTTGTCGAGGACAGTTACGCTCATGAAGGACCTCGCTTTAAGCAGGTGGCCGGCCGTCCCGAGCTATTATGAAGTCTAGCACGCCTTGGCCGATCGCTCTTGATCCAAGTCACGGTTAAAGCCGGTTCCACGTTGCATTCATGAGTGGCGATCGTGCGCGGGGCAGCCGCCCTGAATTACGCTTGCCGCAATTTTTGGCTTGCCTCTGATTCGCTTCTAGTGTAATGTTGGCGACATTCCGGCCCTCACGAGGGGCGCGTCGCGATCGCTGGCGACTGCGGGCTGGACTACGATCGACGTTGACCGCATCGGCCACGCCGTCAGTCGATCGCAAGTCGGGCCTGCCCGACTTGCGCGCTATTATGCGCATCAGGGGCAAGCCCCTGATGCGTTGCAGGGAAAACCGGATGTCGGTTGTACCTAGCGGTGAATGAAGCTCGTTGCGCTGCTTAACTACTTTTTGCGCACGAGGCTGCGGGTGCCAGCTGGCATCCGGTTTTCCCTGCGCCCTCTGATCTTCAGAGCGCGCGAAAGTAAGGGCAAAACCTCGGGCACCTGCGTGCCGCGGGGCGATTTCGTGTGTCGTCTTTTCCAGGTCGTCCCCGCGAACGCGGGGACCCATAACCCCTGTGAGAATTGGTGATACATGAGATGGCGTCGAAGGACAGATCAATCACATGCGTTCGTCGCATCACATCCGCTGCGGCGTATGGGTCCCCGCGTTCGCGGGGACGACCACAAGAAGTGTGTGAGTTGACGGTCCGCAAAACCCCCCAAAAATGGATGAAAACTCTCACACGATCAGCAACTTCAGCGGCACCGGTGGTCGCGTCATCATCGCAATGAAGCTGCGGCATGGGTGACTACAAATTCACCGCGCGCTGTTCGCCGCCTCATGTTCCGCCGCGATCGCGCGCAGGCAGGTCTGGCACAGGCAATCGTCGTAGCCGGTTCCGCCCGGGGGCAGGGGATGCCGGGCGGTTTCCGCAGCGCACCAACACTCTTTCGAGAGCCCGCACGAAAACTCAGTCCCACAGCGGGCACAGGTGACCTTGCGGGGAGAAGATAACGGATTTGTCATGCGCGAAGCCGTAAAATCCAGCCGTTCCTTCAGCAGAAATTCATCTGAAGAAGCTGCATTATAATGGCGCTGGCGAATCCGATGAAACCCCTTGCTGCCGTACGGGGAAGTTAAATGGCGCGTGATCCCCAAGCTGCCCTGGTGGCGCTGAACCGTTTCGGGTTCGGCGCGCGCGGCGCTGCGTCCGGCGATTTCGAATCCGCCGTCACCGACCCGCGCGGCTTCGTCAGGGCGGAACTCGCCAAGCCCAATGCCGCGCTCCTGATCGCGCCGGGCCTGCTGTCGACGCCGGAGCTCGGACAACTGCTGTTCGCGTACCAGAAAGAGGTGCGACGCAGCGCGCGGCGCAGAAGGCGGCGCAAGGTGCGACGCTCTCAGCGCCCGACACGAATGCGCCTGCGCCGGCAGACCGCCCGCTCCACCGCAGCGCTCGCTGTCATCAGCAAATCCCGATCAGATGGCGGCTGCCTCAGGCCGACACCATGAGCGCGCAGCCGGTGACGCCCGCGCCCGCAACATCGCCGCAGCCGCAACTTCAGCAACCGCAGCCGCCGCAACCGCTCAACGTCATCCAAAAGACCTTCCGCACCGAGGCGCTGGCGCGCTTCCAGCATGCGACGCTGGCGGAGGTCGGCTTCATCGAGCGCCTCGTCGCGTTCTGGTCGAACCATTTCTGCATCTCCGCCAACAAGGGCGAGCCGGCGCGGATCTGGGCCGGCGCGTTCGAGCGCGAAGCAATCCGCCCGCACGTGCTCGGTCGCTTCGCCGACATGCTGCGCGCGGTCGAGCAGCATCCGGCGATGCTGTTCTTCCTCGACAACCAGCAATCGCTCGGACCGAACTCGCGCGCCGGCATCAACCGCAAGCGCGGGCTGAACGAAAATCTCGCGCGGGAAATCATGGAGCTGCACACGCTCGGCGTCGGCGGCGGTTACAATCAGGCCGACGTGACGTCGCTCGCGCGCATCATCACCGGCTGGACCTTCGCCGGGCCGCAAGGCGTGATGGCGCCGCCGGGCAGCTTCGCCTTCAACGCCAATGCCCATGAGCCGGGTGCGCAGACGCTGCTCGGCAAGAGCTACGACGACAACGGCCTTGATGCAGGGCGAAGCGGCGTTGAACGATCTGGCGCGACACCCGTCGACCGCAAAATTCATCGCGACCAAACTGGCGCGGCACTTCGTGGCCGACGATCCGCCGCCGGCGCTGGTGGCGCGGCTCGCCGACACCTTCCGCAAGACCGACGGCGATCTCGGCGCGGTCAGCCGCGCGCTGGTCGATGCCGATGAGGCGTGGAGCGCGCCGCTGACAAAAATCCGCTCGCCCTACGACTACATGATCGCGACCGGCCGCATGCTGGCGGTGATCCCGCCGGAGCCGGGCCGCTATCTCGGCCCGCTCAATCTGCTCGGCCAGCCGTTGTGGTCGCCGGCGGGTCCCAATGGGTTTGCCGACACCAACGCGGTGTGGGCGTCGCCCGAAGGTATGAAGCTGCGGCTCGATCTCGCAGCGCAAATCGGCGAGCGCACCGGCGACAGTGTCGAGCCGCGCGACCTCATTCATGTCGTCGCGGGCGATGCTGCGACGCCTGAGACCAGGCGCGCGATCGAGCTTGCGGAGTCGCGCAAGCAGGCGATGGCGCTGCTGCTGATGTCGCCGGAATTCCAGAGGAGATAGGCGATGGACTGCGCCGAAAACATCGCGCTGACAACCACGCGCCGCTCGCTCCTCACCGGCTTTGCCTCATTCGCCGCGTGGGCTTACTTGCCGAAATTCGCGCGTGCCGCCGACGGCCGCGATCCCCGGCTGATCGTCGTCATCCTGCGCGGCGCGCTCGATGGTCTTGCGACCGTGGCGCCGGTCGGTGATCCCGACTACGCCGGCCTGCACGGCTCGATTGCGCTTGCGACCGGCGGTCAGCATCCGGCGACGCCGTTAAATTCGTTCTTCGCACTGCATCCGTCGATGCCCGCGTTCGCGCGCATGTATGGCGAGGGCCACGCCACGGTCGTGCATGCGGTTGCGACCGGTTATCGCGACCGCTCGCATTTCGACGGCCAGGATGTGCTCGAAAGTGGCTATGCGGGTCCGGGCCGCGTGCAGTCCGGCTGGCTCAATCGCGCGCTGCAAGCTTTACCGCATGGCGAGCGCGCGACCGGCGCGCTCGCGGTCGGCACCACGCCGCCGCTGGTGCTGCGCGGCTCGGCACCGACGGTGGGCTGGGCGCCGGTCGCTGTTCCCCAGGCCGATGACGACACCGCGGCGCGGCTGCTCGATCTCTACACCCACCGCGACCCTGCGCTCGCCAGCGCGCTGAGCCAGGGCCTGCAACTCGAAAAGTCCTCGCAGGGTAATGACATGAAGCCGACGCCCGGCCTCAACCAGGTCGGCGCGATGCGGCTTGCGGCGAAAGGCGCGGCGAAGTTGATGGCCGCCGATGACGGCCCGCGGATTGCCGCGCTCGCGTTCGACGGCTGGGACACCCACGCCAACGAAGGCGGCGCGGTTGGCCGGCTCGCGTTCCTGCTCGGCGGGCTCGACGGTGCGTTCGATGAATTGCAGACCGGGCTTGGCGACAAGTGGCGCGACACCGCGATCGTGGTCGCGACCGAATTCGGCCGCACCGCGCACATCAACGGCACCGACGGCACCGATCACGGCACCGGCACCATCGCGTTGCTGCTCGGCGGCGCGATCAAGGGCGGTCAGGTGATTTCGGACTGGCCGGGCCTGAAGCAGGCGCAACTCTATGAAGGCCGCGACCTCAAGCCGACCACGGATCTGCGCGGCGTGCTGAAGGGCCTGTTGCGCGATCACCTCGGCCTGAGCGAGAGCGTGCTCAACGACGCCGTGTTCCCCGACAGCAACCAGGCGAAGCCGATGGCGGGCTTGATCGCTTAACCGGCCGCGTCACTTGCCGCTTGAGATCTTGTCGACCTCGGCGATCTCGTCCGCCGTCATCTTCCAGTCGATCGCCTTGGCGTTCTGCTCGACCTGTTCCGGCCTGGTTGCGCCAGCAATCACGCTCGTCACCTGCGACCGCGAAGCGAGCCACGAGAACGCCAGCTCCAGCATGGTGTGGTTGCGCGCTGTCGCGAACGCCTCCAGTTTCTCGACAATAGCGATGTTCTTGTCGTTGACGTAGCGGTCGCGCAGCCGCGGCACCAGCGCAAAGCGCGTGCCGGCTGGCGCGTCGCTGCCGCGCTTGTATTTGCCGGTCAGCAGACCGCTAGCGAGCGGGAAGTACGGCAGGATGCCGAGCTTGTACTCCTTCGCCATCGGCTGCAGGTCTTTCTCGAGGTCGCGCACGACGAGGCTGTACTCGTCCTGGATCGAGATGAAGGGATGCGTGTTGATCGCTCTTGCGGTCAGTTGCGCTTCGACGACGCGCCAGGCCGGCAGGTTCGAGCAGCCGACGTAGCGCACCTTGCCCTGGCTGATCAGATCCTCCAGCGCGCGCAGCGTCTCCTCGATCGGCGTCAGCGGATCGTAGTTGTGCTGCTGGTAGAGATCGATGTGATCGGTCTTCAGCCGCTTCAGGCTGTCCTCGACGGCGTTCATGATGTAGCGGCGCGCCGCGCCCTTCTTCACGCCGGCATCGTCCATCGGCATGCCGAACTTGGTTGCGAGCACGATGTCCTTGCGCTTGTCGCCGAGCACCTCGCCCATCGCAGTCTCGGAACCGCCGCGATTGCCGTAGACGTCGGCGGTGTCGAACAGCGTGATGCCGAGGTCGATCGCCTTGTGGATCACCTTGCGCGTGCCCTCGACATCGAGGCGCTGGCCGAAATTGTTGCAGCCGATGCCGACCGCCGAGACGCGAAGGCCTGAGTTGCCGAGGTTGCGAATTTCCATGAACTGTCCCTTCTGGCTGTCTTGCAGTTGTTCTTGCTTGGTCGGTTCGGCGCGGCTTTTGGGGAAATCAGCGCGACCGCATGCGAGGAGCACTCGATGGGCTCAAAACCCCGCCGATCCTACAATCTTCCGCGGCGCGGGCAATAATGTCGGCTGGCTAGATCGAGGCCAGGACCGCCTCGATGTCGCTGCCGGCATCGCCTGCCGTGCGCGCGGGCGGCGCGTTGCGCAGCGCGCCGACCGTCATGCGGCGTACGGCGGCTTCCGCGCTGCGCGCGATTTCCTTGCGGTCGGCGCTGACGCCATAGGCGACGGGCTCACCCCAGCTCGCGACCACGTCGATCGCGCCGGAGCGGAGCACGCCAATCAGGTGCGGAATGAGATCGATATCGCCATACCAGGAGACGCGCTCGCGCGAGGCACGGCTGATCGGCAGGCCGCTCAAGCCGACATAGGCGAGCGACAGCGGCTGCACGGTGACGGTGTCGTGGTGCGTGGAACGCGCGATGGTGTGATGCACCGCGCCAATCAGGGCGGAGCGAAACGGCAGGGTGCGGTTGCCGTCGCCTGACGTGCCCTCGGCGAACAGCACGACCGCGTCGCCGCCGAGCAGGCGCTCGGCGATTTCCTGCGTCGCAGCTCCAGTCTTGTGGCGCCGCTGCCGGTCGATGAACACCGAGCGCTGCAGCTTGGCGAGCTGCCCGAACAGTGGCCAGGTCGCGACCTCCCTCTTGGCGATGAACACCGCGGGCGTCAGTGCCGTGATCACGACGATGTCGAGCCACGAGGCGTGATTGGCAAGAATGAGCAGCGGAAAATCCGGCGAGCGGTGCCCGATCTGGCGCACGCGGATCCCGATCACCGCGCACAGGATGCGGTGGTACCAGTGGGGGATGACGCGCTGGATCGGCAGGCGGAAGACGAGGCCGACGAGCTGGAACGGCAGCAGGACCAGCGTCAACGTGAGAAAGGCGATGGCGATCAGGACGACGCGGATCATGACGTTCAATGGCAATAGGCCGGCACGCGCTCCTATAGGGAGCTTTGCGGCATTGCGAAAGACCAAACTCGGCGGGAAAACGGTGGCAGATGCCCCAAAAAGGTGCGGCCCCGGTCAGACGCGGCGACTGACGGGGACCGCTGGGGGCGCCACGCGGACGGGGTTCGATTGGCGCAGGCGTACGTCTAGAACGCGTTTGTTACGCCGCGATGACGCCACAAGTTGTCCACAGCCCGCCGCTCAACGATGCGACGACCGCGCGCCGACGGCCGCCGCCTCGCTCAACGGCAAGTCGATGCCGCGCGCAGAACTCGCGAGCAGCAACATGGCCGTCAGCACGATCGCGGCGGCGAGCGTCACCGCCACGAGAACCACCGAGCCTTTCATCGCTCGTGGGTGTCAGAGCATGAGCCCTGGTGCACGCAGTACTTCCACCGAGAGCATCGCCAGCGCGATCAGCAACGATAGCGACAACGCGCCTGCCGCAAACAGTGCGGCGAAGGCTTCCGAGGTCTGTGCGAGTGTCCGGCCGGCTCCGGTGTCGAAACCGGGAGCGTCTTGCAATGGCCCGATCATGCGAAAATCATCCTTGAAAGATTCTTGAGGGTAGCCCACCCGACGAATCAGTGCGTGATGAAAGGATGCGAAAATTTCCGGGCCGCGCCTTGTCCACAATTCTGGCACGCAGCGTCGAAACTGCGGCGAAAGCGCGACAAATGGTTAATGAATTCTTGAAGGCTATTCGCCGACGGCAAACTGCTGCGCTACCGTGGCATCGGGTTGCCAGTCCATCGGCACGTAGTCCGGCTCCCGCTCGATCCGCCGCAGCCAGGCGCGGATAGCTGGAAACAACTCGAGGTCGAAGTCGCATTGATGCGCCAGATGGGTATAAGCGTACAGCGCGATGTCGGCCACGGTGACATGGCCAGCCGCGAAGTAGTCGTGGCTCTTCAGGTGATCGTCCATCACCTGCAGCGCGCGATAGCCCCGCTCCATCCAGTCTTCGATCGAGTTGGCATGCAACTCGCGCCCGCCCTTGACCAGCGACAGCCAGAAATACGCGGCACCGATGTTCGGTTCGAGCGCATGCTGCTCGAAGAACATCCATTGCAGAGCGTCGGCCCGGTCCATCCGATGGTCCGGCGCCAGTGACGTGCCCTGCGCGACGTACCAGAGGATCGCGTTGGACTCCGCGAGATAGCGCCCGGGGGTCAATTCCAGCAGCGGCACCTGTCCGCTCGGGTTCTTCTTCAGGAAGTCCGGCGTTCGGCTCTCGCCCTGCAGAATGTCGATTTCGATCAGGCGATACGACTCGCGCAGCAAGGCAAGCGCAAGACGCACCTTGTAGCTGTTGCCGGAGCGCTGCATCGAATAAAGGGTCAACATTCTCTGGAAAGCCCCAACCGAGTCAGAGGAGACAGCTCGTACCTTCCGCGAAACGGCGGTGCTGAGACCATGGGGTTGCCTCGTGGCTTCTTCAAGTCTGCCGCGTGATCACGATTTAAAAAGAGTTGAAATGATGCATTGCGGTGAAGCTATTTGGAAGAGCCTGCTTTGATCGCGCATCAGAGATCGCACGCATCACCGTGATCGCGAATACCGCGACGAGTGTGAGCAGCCCGAATGGCACGCCGGACGCGGACATGATCGTGCGCGCGAGCAGCGGCATGATCCAGGCAACCGCCAGCACGGTGGCTTCGTAGGGATGGAAGCCTCGCGCAAAACCGTGGCGCGCGAGGAAGGCGATCGCAACGCCAAGCACCACGAGATCGTAGTCGAGCACGTAAGGCGTCGCCAGCAGGCAGGCGAGCGCGAGCGCCGCCGCCTTGAGCTCGAACGCGGCGGCGCTGCGCCACAGCCTGATAACGCAGGCCGCGACCGTGAGCGTCAGCGCTGATTGCACAGCATAAGCGAGCGGTACGCTTGCGCCCCACATCCGCACCGCCGAGAAGATCGACTGTATCTTCTCCCAGCCGGTACCGCCCTGTTCGAGCACGACGGTTTGGGTAAACGCGGTGGAAGCCTGGAACGCGCGCCACACATCGGTGCCGAGGATGACGACGCTGAGCGCGATCGAGATGGCGACGGTCGCAGCGGCAGCGGCGATCGTGATCCAGCGTTTGCCGGCCAGCAGGGCGAGCGGAATCAGGAGACCGAATTGCGGCTTGTAGGCGAGCAAGCCGATCAGCACGCCGGCCAGCGCCGGCCGTCGCTCCATCACCTGCAGTGCGCCGCCGAGCAGCGCCGCGGTGAAAAAGCCATTCTGGCCATGCCCGACATTGACGAACACCGCGGGGAAGGCGGCGGCAGCGAGCAGGGTTTCCCGTCTCGGCAGGATGGCCCGGACTGTCGCGAGATAAGCTGGCAGGCTGAGCGCCATCCACAGCAGCAGGCCAAACGCGTAGGGCACCGTGGCAACCAGTGCGGCTATCGCAAAGAAGAACGGCGGATAGTGCCAGCCGAAAAACGGAACGTCGCGGCCGAACACGGCGCGCTCGGCCGCGTGCTGCAGCGGCGGGTCATAGGCGTCGGCGGCGTGGCCGCGCAGCGCCAGCGTGCCCGCGGCGTAGACATTGGAGAAATCGGTGCCGACCGGCTTGCCGTTACGATCGATCAAGCCGTCGGAGCCGATGATCCAGGCGCCGAGAATCGCGACCGCGAGCCCCAGCATGATGATGCTATAGGCACGGACACGACGCGGCGTGATCCAGTCGCCGGTCCTGACATGATCGAGAAAACGGTACCAGCGATCGCTCACGGCGCTCTCAGCTTTTCGGATGTTTCGCGAGAGCCTAGGCGTTCGATTTTAATGTTTCGTTAGTCCGGCGTAATTGCGCCTAAGGAACAGAATTCTTGCAGTGCAACGCGCATGCCCTTAGTCTGCTCGCCGCGCCGAACAGCGTGTGTCGAATCGTGCTGTTTTGCGCGTCATTCCACGATCAATCCCGTTCAATCATCAGGAGACTTGTGATGCCGTTTCTGTCTGCCGCCTTGGCCCGCGTGAAGCCGTCCGCGACCGTCGCGGTCACGGACAAAGCGCGCGCGCTGAAAGCGGCGGGACGCAACGTCATCGGTCTTGGCGCCGGCGAGCCGGATTTTGATACACCGGCGAACGTGAAGCAGGCCGCGATCCGCGCGATCGAAGCCGGCAAGACCAAGTACACCGACGTCGGCGGCATCCCCGAGTTGAAGGACGCGATCATCGCGAAGTTCAAGCGCGAGAACGGCCTGACCTACAAGCGCGACCAGATCATCATCTCAACCGGCGGCAAGCAGGTGCTGTACAACGCGCTGATGGCGACGATCAATCCGGGTGACGAGGTCATCATCCCCGCGCCTTATTGGGTCAGCTATCCGGAGATGGTTCTGCTCGCCGGCGGCGAACCGGTGCACATCGTGTGTCCGGCCGAGCAGGGTTTTAAGCTGCAGCCGGCGGCGCTTGAGAAAGCGATCACGCCGAAGACCAAGTGGATCATCCTCAACTCGCCGTCCAATCCGACCGGCGCGGCCTACACCCGCGACGAGTTGAAAGCGATCACCGACGTGCTGCTTCGGCATCCGCATGTCTGGGTCATGACCGACGACATGTACGAGCATCTCGTCTATGACGGGTTCCGCTTCACGACGCCGGCCGAGGTCGAGCCGCGGCTCTACGAGCGCACGCTAACCGTGAACGGCGTTTCAAAAGCCTACTCGATGACGGGGTGGCGCATTGGCTATGCCGGCGGCGCTTCAGAGCTGATCACAGCGATGACGACGATCCAGTCGCAAGCGACGCACGCGCCGTCGACGATCTCGCAGTGGGCCGCCGTCGAAGCGCTCAATGGGCCGCAGGATTTCATCCCTGAGAACGCGAGGGTCTTCAAGGAACGGCGCGATCTGGTTGTTGGGATGCTCAACCAGGCCAACGGCATCAACTGCCCGCGCCCCGAGGGGGCATTCTACGTGTTTCCTTCGTGCGCCGGCACGATCGGCAAGACCGCCCCGTCAGGCAAGAAACTGGAGAACGACCAGGACTTCGTCACCGAACTCCTGGAAGCGGAGGGCGTGGCCGTGGTGCAGGGCTCGGCATTCGGCCTCGGACCTGCGTTTCGCATCTCGTATGCCGCAAGCCTCGCCGATCTCGAGGAAGCTTGCAAACGCATCCAGCGCTTCTGCGGCAATCTGAAGTAGCTTTTCAGACGCGGCAAAACTATGCCATACAACGGCGCGGCTTGACGCTCATGCAAGTCGCGCCGTTTGTGCTGGCCCGCATCACAACCACTGCCGGAGATTTCTGATGACCCGTTTCTCAACGCTGGCCGTTGCGGCCGCCGCGCTTCTGAGTGGATCGCTTGCCATCGCCCAGCAGCCGCAGCGCGTGCAGGTCGGCGTGCTCGAGTGCCGCGGCGGGGCGAGCGTTGGTTTCGTCGTTGGTTCGGTCACCAATCTGAGCTGCGTGCTGCGCGCCGACGGGCGCCCCGACGATTTCTACGTCGCGCGCATTCAGAAGGTCGGTGTCGACCTCGGCATCACCGAACAATCGTCGCTGGCATGGGGCGTGTTCGCGCCGGTCGGCCGGCTCGGGCCCGGCGACCTCGCCGGCAGCTATGGCGGCGCACAGAGCAGTGCGTCGGCCGGTGTCGGCGTCGGCGCAAACTGGCTCTATGGCGGCTCCGGCAATTCGATCGCGCTGCAGCCGCTGAGCGTGCAGGGACAGGTTGGCTTGAACGTCGCGGCTGGTCTGGAGTCGCTGGAACTGCGTCCGGGCCGCTGAAATCCCGTCGATACCTTGCGATAAAGTGATCGAACAGGCGGCAATCATGCGCTTGTAGCATGATCGTGCATTTGCTCTATCGACCCTGTCCTTCCTCAAGTTTGAAACACGTCTGGAGCTTCCAATGTCTCGCGTATCGTCAGTGGTCGCCGCCGCTACTTGCTTGTTCCTTGGGTCTGTTGGTGTCGCTTCGGCCCAGCAATCGCCGCTGGTCGCTGCCGGCACGCTGGAGTGCAAGGGCGGTCCGAGCGTCGGCTTTGTGGTCGGCTCCGAGACCAATTTGACCTGTCTCTATCACCGTCCGCATCATCGCCGCGCGGTCGCTTACGCGGCGAGTGTGCATCGTGCCGGCGTCGATCTCGGCGTGACCAACAGCTGGGCGCTCGCGTGGGACGTCATGACGCCGACCGGTCGCGTGCCGCGCGGCGGGCTTGCCGGCAGTTATGGTGGCGCGGGTTCAAGTATCTCGATCGGTGGCGGCGCTGCATCGAATGCCGTGGTCGGTGGTCCGGGCAACGCCGTGTCGTTGCAGCCGCGTCCGGTCAACGGCGTGACGGGTCTCGCGCTGGCCTTCGGTTTCCAGGGCATGGATATCAAGGCCGGACGTTGATCTGACGTTTTCAGGCAAGCGAGCGCGCCCGGTTCCGCAACGGCGGTGCCGGGCGCTTCGCTTTGAGAGCAATCTATCAGAAAGTTGAGTGGTCGCATTTTGCCGCAGCGCGGTCTTCAGTGAGTCGCGCTGCATTTGCCTTGCCAAACCGCGAAGAGACTGAAACGATATCTCTGCCGACCCGCAGGAGCGCTTTCTGCCAAGTGGGATACGGTAACGCGAATGGACGGCGCTCCAATTCGAATTGGAGGATTTTCTGGCGGCGACCTTGTAACACCACTGCGCCGGAAAATGCTCTCGACGGGCCGTGCTCCAGATGAGGAGACGGCGAAATGGGACAAGACGTCAGAAGTCCCCGCGGTCCCCGGTGCATCGCGCTGGTGGGACCATTTCAAAGCGGAAAAACCACGCTGCTTGAAGCGATCCTGGCGCGCACGGGAGCGATCCCGAAGCAGGGCACAGTCGAAGCCGGTACCACGGCGAGCGACGCAAGCCCCGAGGCGCGCGCCCACAAGATGAGCGTTGGGCTCACGACCGTCGCAACCACCTTCATGGGCGAAACCTACACCTTCATCGATTGTCCAGGTTCGGTTGAATTCATCCACGACATGCGCGCGGCGCTGCCCGCGGTCGATGCCGCGGTCGTCGTCTGCGAAGCCGACGAGCGCAAGCTGCCGCAGCTGCAACTGATCCTCCGCGAGCTCGAGGAGCTCGATATCCCGCGATTTCTTTTCCTGAACAAGATCGACAAGGCCGAGAAGCGCATTCGCGAGACGCTTGCGACGCTGCAGCCGGCGTCGCGTGTCCCGCTGGTGCTGCGCCAGATCCCGATCTGGCGCGGCGAACTGATCGAGGGCTTCGTCGATCTCGCGCTCGAGCGCGCCTTTGTCTATCGCGAGCATAAGGCTTCCGAAGTGATCGCGCTCGACGGCGACAACCGCAACCGCGAGAAAGAGGCGCGGTTCTCCATGCTGGAGAAGCTCGCCGATCACGACGACGCGCTGATGGAGCAATTGCTCGAGGACATCGAGCCGCCGCGCGACGCAATATTCGACGATCTCGCCCGCGAGCTGCGCGAAGGCCTGATCTGTCCGGTGCTGCTCGGAGTCGCGACCCGCGCCAACGGCGTGCTGCGGTTGATGAAAGCCTTGCGCCACGAGGCGCCGACCGTGGAGAAGACCGCAGCGCGGCTCAAGGTCGGCGATAGCAAGGACGGCGTTGCCTATGTGTTCAAGACGCTGCATGTCGCCCACGGCGGCAAGGCATCTTACGTCCGCGTGCTGTCAGGCCAGTTCGCCGACGGCGCAACCTTGATGTCGGCGAACGGCGAAGCCGGGCGGATTTCAAGCATCATGCCGGTCAGTCTCGGCAACGAAGGCAAGCGGCCGACCGCGAACACCGGCGATGTGGTTATCTTTGCAAAAGTCGAGCATGCGGCGACCGGCGACACGCTGGGTTCCGGCAAGGCGTCGCCGACGGCGCTGGCACAGATCAAGCCGCACGCCGCGGTGTTGGCAACCGCGATTGCCGCGACCGATCGGAAGGACGATGTCAAGCTCGGCCAGTCGTTGTTGCGGCTTGGCGAGGAGGACCCATCGCTCAGCATCGTCAACCATTCGGAAACCCACGAGGTTGTGCTGTGGGGGCAGGGCGAGATGCATCTCCGTGTCGCGATCGAGCGGCTGCAAGAGCGGTTCGGCGTCTCGGTGAAGCAGCATCCGCCCGCGGTCGGCTATCGGGAGACCATTCGCAAGCCGGTCACCGGGCAGCGCGGACGGCACAAGAAGCAGTCGGGCGGTCACGGTCAGTACGGTGATGTGGTGCTCGATATCAAGCCGTTGGCGCGTGGTGAAGGCTTTGCCTTCGAAGAGAAGGTTGTTGGTGGCGCGGTGCCACGCAACTATATCCCAGCGGTCGAGGACGGTGTCAGCGATGCGCTGGCGCGTGGTCCATTGGGCTTCCCGGTGGTCGACATTGCGGTAACGCTGACCGATGGCTCCTACCACACCGTCGACTCCTCTGATCTCGCCTTCCGTACCGCGGGGCGGATCGGTGTCAGCGAAGCATTGCCGCAGTGTCAGCCAGTGCTGCTCGAGCCGATTCACTCGATCGAGATCGTTTGTCCCACGGACGCGACCGCCAAAATTAACGCCATCCTGTCAGGACGGCGCGGTCAGATCCTGTCGTTCGATACGCGTGACGGCTGGTCGGGCTGGGATGTCGTCCGCGCGAAGATCCCCGAAGCCGAGATCGGCAATCTTATTGTCGAAATACGTTCGGCGACGGCCGGCGCGGGCGGCTTCACCACCAGCTTCGATCATATGGCCGAGATCACCGGTCGTACCGCCGACCAGATCGTTGCCGCGCACCGCCCGGCCGCGGCTTAGGATCTGCACGATTGTCTCGCGGCCGGTCCGTTTGCACGAGGGGCCGGCCGCGCCGCTTTCAAGCCCGGGTCACGTGGGCGCTGACACAGAGCCAGCGATCGTCGCGTTTCCACCAGATATCGGTGTAGCGGCCAGCACCGGGTGAGCCGTCACCCTTCACATAGGTCGTGCGGGCGTGGATGAAGGCGAAGGCGCCGCGCAGTACGATACGCACGTCGCTCTCCCTGATGTTTGTGACTGTCGATTTCCTTGCGATCTGCGCCAGGAAGCCGGCGCGGTCGACCAGTGTGCCATCCGGGTTGCTGTTGAGAAAATCCGCGGCGAGATGCTCATCGAACCAGCGTACGTCGGACGCTTCGACCGAACGCACATAGTTGTGGTTGAGCTGATGCAATGTATCGAGGTCGGATGCGCCGGCATTGTCGTTGGCTGTGTGTGCGGTCGCCATTGGGGGACCTCCCTGGTTGGCCTGAACCTAGCATGTCGTGAGGCTCGCTGCGCAAAACGTCCGTTTGTGTCAGCAGACTGATCGGGTCATCGGATCGCGCCCGCATTGACAGCGCACGTCGCGGAGGCTGTATGGTGCGCAAATGGCTCCTCCTGCAGCATGCCTGATCGGCTGGCCGGCCGCGCATTCGCGCTCGCCGATCATTCACAAGTACTGGCTGAAAACGCTTGGCATCGCCGGCGACTACCGGATCGAGGCGGTCAAACCGGAGATGCTGACGTCGTTTCTTGGCGAATTGCGAGCGCGGGGCTACGTCGGCGCCAACGTCACGATACCGCACAAGGAGCAGGCGCTGGCACTGGCTCGGGGCGATGCCCGCGCGTGCGCCGTGGGAGCAGCCAACACGTTGTGGTTCGACGGCGGTGTGCTCTGCGCCACCAATACCGACGTCGAGGGTTTTGTTGGCAATCTCGACGCCTCGGCGCCGGGCTGGGACCGCGCAGGCGGCGATGCACTGGTGCTCGGCGCCGGCGGTGCGTCGCGCGCCGTGCTGTTTGGCCTGCTGGAGCGGGGCATCGGTAGAATTCATCTCGCCAACCGCACCCGTGAGCGCGCCGACGCGCTGGCGGAAAAATTCGGCACGCGCGTCAAACCGATCGACTGGGGCCAGATCGGCGCGGTGCTGCCGGGCGCGAAGCTGCTCGTCAACACTACCTCGCTCGGCATGAAGGGCCAGCCGTTACTCGACGTCGATGTTGGCGCGCTTCCCGCCGATGCGGTTGTCGCCGACCTCGTCTATGTGCCTCTGCACACGCCGCTGCTGCAGGCCGCGCGGGCGCGCGGCCTGCAGACCGCCGATGGGCTCGGCATGCTCCTCCACCAGGCGGTCGGCGGCTTTGCGCTGTGGTTCGGGCAGCGACCGACGGTCACCGCGGAACTCCGCGCGCTGGTCGAAGCCGATCTGGCGACCCCACCGACGTGACGGTTGCAGGCGCCGGAATTTTCGTCGACCCGCGGGGTTGACGTACCCGACCATGCGCCGGAGAGCGCATTCGGAGGGAACGAGGTTTGATGATGCCGCGACTATTCCTGCTGATTGGCCTTGCTGCTGCGCTTCTGGTTGGCGGACAGGCTTCCGCGCAACAGCCACCGACCACGCGAGTGCGTGGCACGATCGAAAGCTTTGATGGCAAAGTGCTTGACGTGAAGGCGCGGGATGGCGCCGACGTCAAGATCAGGCTCGCAGATGATGCACGTGTCACCGGTCTGACGCGTATGAAGCTCGAGGACGTCAAACAGGGCTCTTACATCGGTGTCGCTGGAATGCCCGAAGCCGACGGCCGCCAGAAGGCGATCTCGGTCGTGATCTTTCCGGAGGCGGCGCGCGGGCTCGGCGATGGTTTCCATCCGTACGATCTGCAGCCGAACAGCACCATGACCAATGCTGCGGTCTCCGAAATGGTGGAGGCGAATGACGGCAAGACGCTCACCGTCAAATACAAGGACGGCGAAAAGAAAATCATTCTTACGTCGCAGACCCAATTTGCGACTTTCAGCCCAGGCAGCCGCGACGACCTCAAACCGGGCGTGAAGGTAATCGTCACCGCGACCAAGGCCGATGACGGCTCGCTGCAGTCCAAGGGGATGATCTACGGTCGCGACGGCCTGCAGCCGATGTGACGCCACCAGATATGTTCGGTTCTATTTGGTCAACTTGCAGCCCGGGCGGTTCCCGGGCTTCTTTTTTGCCTCATCGCCGCTACCACCGGCAGCGGCGATAGCCCTGAGCGTTGAAGTAGCAGCGATGCTGAACGCGCTGGACATAGACGGGGCGCGGCTTGGGCGGCGCGCCGACCACAGCGCCGATCACGCCGCCGACGACTGCGCCCGGAGGTCCGAGAACGATCGCGCCGGTTCCGGCTCCGATCGCCGCCCCCGCAAGTGTACTGCTCGACTGTGCGGCGGCTGGAGTCACTGCAGCGCAAGTCGCGAGCAGCGCGGTCGCGAACAGCAATCGTTTCATTGGCAGCGTTCCCGCGTCGAAGAATCGTCAGCGACGCATTGCCAATGAAATGGGGCGATTGTGGAGCGCTGAGGAGGCAGAGTGCCGGTCAAACGTTGGTCGGACGGCGCGGCGGTACGACGTCCTTGAAGGCGTCGAAATTCTTCCAGCCCGGCTCGACGCGCGGCTCGCCGGCGAGCGGCACGTATTTCGATTGTCCCTTCAGCTCGAGCTCCGGGATATTGCGTGGGCAATTCGGAAAGATCGCCTGCGCGGTCACGCGCACGATCAGTTGGGCGCCGGCAATTTCATGCATCAAGGGGTCGTTGCGTTCGACGTGCGCAGTGCCGTTGACGCGGAGCCGCTGCGGCTTGCCATGCATGGCGATAAACAACAGCCCGACATGCGGATTGACGTCGATGTTGCCGAGGCTCTTGAACATGCCGTTGCCGTCGTAATCGGGGAACACCAGCTCGGACGGCGCGGTAACGCGCACGAAGCCGGGAGTGCCGCCCTTGAACGAGCAATCCGGATGGCCGCTCGCGTCGGCAGTCGCAAGAAAAAAGTAGATCGCGCTCTCGATGAAGTGCTTGTCGTCGTCGGTGAAGGCCGTGCGCGTCAGCTTCTGTTCGAGGCGGTCGGCCAGGGTCCGGCTGCCGAACTCGTCCTGCAGCACGCGGTTGCCGTCGTGGAAGAGGATGCTGCTCATTGCCGAACCTCCGATCTCTCATCTTTCAGGTTGAGGTCGATGTATCGCCACTATGCTGGCAGGCGTCCCTTGATGGCATTTGCCCGCGCGCTTTGGGTGATACGGCCCGCACCGTCTGCGGGAAGGCGCTTGCGAACGCGGTCCTTCAGAAGCCCGACGTCGCGTTCTGGCATGTCCGCGATGGTCGGGCCAATGGCCGGCGCCAACATGTTGATGGCCCAGAACTCGTCGAAATTCGCAAAAGTCCGTTGCGGCGCGATCATCCGCGTCTCGATGTCCCGAAGACCCGCTTTGGTCCAAAGCTCCTCCAGCGCCTCCATGCGTGAGGCTTCGAAGCTTGGAGGACGCGCGGTGTTGATTCCCATCTCGCGAAGTTCGGCTCCGATCGGTGCCGCCGGAAGTCCCCCGCCGACGACGTCCCACACATAGACCGCGATCAGCCCGCCAGGCTTGACCACCCGGCCCATCTCGGCAAGACCCTTGGCCGGATCCGGCACAAAGAACAGCACGAGCGCCATCACCGCAGCGTCAAAACTGTTGTCGGCGAATGGCAGCGCCATGGCGTTGCCCTGATGAAACTGTGCCAGTCGCGCGGCTGGTCGTGTTCGTGCGAAGCTCAGCTGTTCGGCCGACGGATCGATACCCTGGACTTCGGCTGGCGCACAGCGCTCGACGAGCCGCTCTGTGAAGGCACCATTGCCGCAACCGATGTCGATCCAACGCAACCCGGGCGGCGGCGCCAGCCAGTCGAGAAACATGTCGCCGGCAATGCGGCTCCATGTCCCCATCATCTTCTCATAGGCAGCACCATCATCGAAGACAATTTGATGTTCCGCCATCGCGAACTCCCTTGAACGATGCTCGCGCTCAGTTCTGGTAGCCGACGAGAATGTTCGGACTGACATCCTTGACGCTATTGATGCCGCACAGGCCCATCGTGACGCTGAGCTCGTTGGAGATCACTTCGATCGCCTTGGTGACGCCTGCCTGGCCTCCGGCGCCAAGGCCATAGATGTACGCTCGGCCAATCATGCAGGATTTTGCGCCGAGCGCCAGCGCGCGCAGCACGTCCTGGCCCGAGCGGATACCGCTATCGAACAGCACCTCGGTCTGTGCACCCACCGCATCGACGATCTTCGGCAGCACCGAGATCGAGGACGGCGCGCCGTCAAGCTGGCGGCCGCCGTGGTTCGACACGACGATGCCGTGCGCGCCGGTCTTCACCGCCTGCTTTGCATCCTCCACGTCATGGATGCCCTTCAGCACGATCTTGCCCGGCCAGATCGAACGGATCCACTCGACGTCTTTCCAGTTCAGGGTTGGATCAAAGTTGGATGAGACCCGCTGCGCCGTCGAATTGAGGTCGTCGGCGCCTTTCAGGTGACCGACGATGTTGCCGAAGTCGCGGCTCCTGGCGCGCGCGATGCTGTACAGCCAGCGCGGCTTGCTGGCGAAGTCGACGATGTTCTTCCATCGCATCAGGTTCGGCGGCACCGACAGGCCGTTCTTGATGTCCATGTGGCGCTGGCCGAGGATTTGCAGGTCGACCGTCAGCACCAGCGCGCTGCATCTGGCGGCGATGGCGCGCTCGATCAGCGAGCGGCAGAAGCCGCGGTCCTTCATCATGTAGAGCTGGAACCAGAACGGCTTCTCGACATTGGCGGCGACCTGCTCGATCGAGCAGATCGACATGGTCGACAGCGTGTAGGGAATGCCGGCTGCCTGCGCGGCGCGGCAGGCAAGAATCTCGCCGTCTCCGATCTGCATGCCGGTCGATCCGACCGGCGCGAGAATCAGCGGCATATTCACGGGCTCGCCGAGAACGGTCGTCTTCTGGTTGCGTACCGAGATATCGACCAGGATACGCTGCCGGAACTTCAGCTTCTGCAGATCTTCGGTATTGGCGTGCAGCGTTTGCTCCGAATAGGAGCCATGGTCGACATAGTCGAAAAACGCTTTTGGCGTCCTGCGGCGGTGCAGTTCGCGCAAATCCTCGATGCAGGTGATGTCTTTCACGGCGCAGTCTCCACCCTTCCCAACGCTTTTCTCATGCTCTAGCACGCCGGTTCCGTCAGCCCAATTCGCCGATCGGGGGTGTGTCGTGCAGCGGCGCGCTTCCAGCGTCGGGTCAACGTTGGCGTAGCGGGCTGCCGTCCGAGCACGACAACCACATCAAGCGGGATGACAAGACCGATCGCCACTAATTGTTCACCAATTGGCGCTGGTTAACTCGCTGGACTAGCTGGTGAATTATCCCTCCGGACGGGTCGCCTCGGTAACGCTTTCTCACACATTTTGAGGTTCAATTCGGCGTTAAGCTTCTATAAGTTTCGCGCGCAACCGACTTTGCCGCGCGTCGCGGCTGGCACAGCGGCTTTTGGTCGAGGGGATTGGATGGCACGAAAGTATTTCGGCACGGACGGCATTCGTGGCCGTGCCAACGGGGTGATCACGCCGGAACTGGCACTGAAGGTCGGTCAGGCCGCTGGCCTCGTGTTCCAGCGTGGCGAGCACCGCCATCGCGTGGTGATCGGCAAGGACACCCGTCTCTCCGGCTACATGATCGAGACCGCGATGGTCGCGGGCTTCACCTCGGTCGGCATGGACGTGCTGCAACTCGGCCCGATGCCGACGCCGGCGGTTGCGATGCTGACGCGCTCGATGCGCGCCGATCTCGGCGTGATGATCTCGGCCTCGCACAACCTGTTCGACGACAACGGCATAAAATTGTTCGGGCCCGACGGCTTCAAGTTGTCCGACGACGTCGAACAGCAGATCGAGGCCTTGCTCGACGACAGCCTGGTCAAGAAGCTTGCCGCGAGCGCCCATCTCGGCCGCGCCAAGCGCATCGACGGTGCTTCCGAGCGCTACATCGAATTCGCCAAGCGCACGCTGCCGCGCGCGCTCAGCCTCGAAGGCCTGCGCGTGGTGGTCGATTGCGCCAACGGCGCGGCCTACAGGGTCGTGCCCGACGCGCTGTGGGAACTGGGCGCCGACGTCGTTGCGATTGGTGTCGAACCTGACGGCTTCAACATCAACAAGGATTGTGGCTCGACGTCGCCGGAGATGCTCTGCCGCAAGGTGCGCGAGATGCGCGCCGACATCGGCATCGCGCTCGACGGCGACGCCGATCGGCTGATCATCGCCGACGAGCGCGGCCATGTGGTCGACGGTGACCAGCTCTTGGCGGTGATCGCGCAGAGCTGGCGCGAAGACGGCCGGCTGTCGAAGCCCGGCATCGTCGCGACCGTGATGTCGAACCTCGGGCTGGAGCGCTTCCTCGGCGGGCTCGGCGTGCAGCTGATGCGCACGCCGGTTGGTGATCGCTATGTGCTCGAGCAGATGCAGTCCGGCGGCTTCAATGTCGGCGGCGAGTTATCGGGGCACATCATCCTGTCGGACTACACCACGACCGGCGACGGTTTCGTCGCGGCGCTGCAGGTGCTCGCCGTGGTGCGCAAGCTGAACAGGCCGGTCTCCGAAATCTGTCACCGCTTCGATCCGCTGCCGCAGATCCTGAAGAACGTCCGCTATCGCAGCGGCAAGCCGCTGGATGATCCGTCGGTGCAGTTGGTGATCGCGGCGGCCGAGAAGCGGATCGCCGGGCAAGGCAGGCTATTGGTACGGGCGTCCGGCACCGAGCCTGTCATCCGCGTGATGGGCGAGGGCGACAACCGCGACCTGATCGAGGACATCGTCGACAGCGTGGTCTCGGCGGTCGGCCAGGCCGCTGCAGCCTGAACGCGTCGGTGCGGGCTCTCTGCAACTCAGCCCGGCCAAAATTGATTGTGGTCAAGCCAGCGCCTGACCGCTAGGTAAGCGCTGCTGACCGGTGGTCATTGTGAGCCAGCAACGGTCTTTGCAAAACAAGAGAAGAGTCGGGAATCACGCCGTGAACGAGCAAGTGCGGATCACCGAGCCCGCGATGGCCGCGCCGATTGCGGCGCCCGCAGGCGCCGTCCTCTCGACATCGAGCGGACCGACTTGGCTCGTGCTTGGCGGCATCAGCCTGTCGCACTTTCTCAACGACACCATGCAGTCGCTGATCCCGTCGGTCTACCCGATCCTGAAGGCGAGCTACGCGCTCGACTTCACCCAGATCGGAATTATCACGCTTGCTTTCAACTTCACCTCGTCATTGCTGCAGCCGGTGGTCGGCATGGTGACCGATCGCAAGGCGCAGCCGTTCTCGCTTGCGGTCGGCATGGGATCGACGTTCCTGGGCTTGCTGCTGCTCAGCTTCGCCCATCAATACGATGTGATCCTGCTTGCGGCGGCGATGGTCGGCATGGGCAGCGCAGTGTTCCACCCCGAGTCGGCACGCATCGCGCGGCTCGCGTCGGGCGGCCAATATGGTCTCGCGCAGTCGATCTTTCAGGTCGGCGGCAATGCCGGCACTGCGGTCGGACCGTTGCTCGCGGCGCTGGTGATCGTGCCGTTCGGCCAGCCCAGCATCGCGTGGTTCTCGACGATCGCGTTTCTTGCCATCGTCATCCTGTTCAACATCGGCCGCTGGTACAAGCCGCGCATCATTACGAAGAAGGCAGGCAGCGTCTCCCGCCCCGAGGGTGGACCAACGCAGCGACGGGTGATCGTTGCCCTCGTTGTGCTCGTTGCGCTGGTGTTCTCGAAATCGCTCTACACTGTGAGCTTGTCGAGCTACTATACGTTCTACCTGATCGAGAAATTCCAGCTCTCGACCCAGACCGCGCAGTTCTATCTTTTCATCTTCCTTGCGGCCCAGGCCTCGGGGGTGTTCTTCGGCGGCCCGATCGGCGACCGGATCGGTCGCAAATACGTGATCTGGTTCTCGATCCTCGGCGCGTTGCCGTTCACGCTGGCGATGCCGCACGCTGGCCTCGTCGGCGGCGCGATCTGCAGCGCGCTCGCCGGCTTCATCATGGCGTCGGCCACCTCGGCGATCATCGTGTTCGCGCAGGAACTGATGCCGCATCGCTTCGGCATGATCTCCGGGCTGTTCTTTGGCTTCGCGTTCGGCTTCGGCGGGCTTGGAGCTGCGCTGCTTGGCCGCATCGCCGACGGCATGGGCATCGACTTTGTCTATCAGATCTGCGCTTACCTGCCGGCGATCGGCTTGCTCAGCGTGTTCCTGCCGAATCTGAGAAAGACGGCGCACGGCTGATCGCTGCGCGCGACCTCCCATTCAGCAACGACTCGTTAGGACTTGCGACAGCGGCGTGGCGCAACGCGCCGCGCGTACGGCGTGTTTACGAAAAATCAGGGTTAAGAATTAGGGTTAAGTGGCGCTTAAACATTTGGTGCGATCGTCCGCTCCGTGGGTTTCAGAAGTGAGGCCGGCCTTCCGTATGGCCGCACGGGACAAAAGGACGAAGCCAATGCGTAGTGTAAAGTTTCTGTTCGTTGCCGCCGCGACAGCGTTGTTGTCGACGGCCGCCGTTGCGGCCGATATGCCGTCGATCGTGCCGCCGCCTCCGGGACCGTATCCGCAGGCCTATCCGCAACCCTATCCTCAGCCTTATCCGCAATATGCGCAGCCGATTGCGACGCCGTCGATCATCGAGGATTTCGGTGGCTGGTATCTGCGCGGCGATGTCGGCATGAGCAACCAGAAGGTCGGCAGCCTGTTCAACGTGCTCTACAACTCGCCGGGCACCAGCGTGACAACGGTTGACCCGGGCTTCGACAGCGCCGGCATCGCCGGTCTCGGCATCGGCTATCAGATCAATCCGTGGCTGCGCGGCGACATCACGGCCGAATGGCGTGGCAAGGCGAACTTCCACGGGCTCGATATCGTCTACTTCAACGGCGCGCCGGTCGGCACCGACGAATATCATGCCAGCAAGTCGGAGTTCCTGACGCTGTTGAACTTGTACGCCGATCTCGGCACCTGGTGGTGCATCACGCCGTTCGTCGGCGTCGGCGTCGGCTGGTCGCATAACACCATTTCGAGCTTCCAGGATATCAACACCGTGAACAACGGCGTTGCTTTTGGCGCGGAGGCCTCGAAATGGGCGCTGGCCTATGCGGTCCATGCCGGTCTCGCCTACAAGGTCACCAACAACTTCACGATCGAAGCGTCGTATCGCTGGGTGCATCTCGGCGACGCCGCCTCGGGCGACCTCATCACCTTCAACGGCATCAACAATGTCTTCAACCCGATGGAATTCCGCGACCTGACGTCCAACGACTTCCGCCTCGGCGTACGCTGGACCTGTTGCGAAGTGCCGCCGCCGGCGCCGCTACCGCCGCCGCCTCTGGTGCGCAAGGGCTGACGATCGCCTTCATGGATTGACCTGACGGCGCGGGCGACTGCCCGCGCCGTTTGCTTTTTGCCGGTCGCGTTGGTGCTGAATTGGCGCGGGCAACGATTGGTTAAGGTTAACAGGCAATAATTGGACATACGTCACGAGTCCGTTTGGTGAGGAGTTCGCGCATGCGCACGTGGGTATTGGCGGCAACGATAATCGTAACAGCGCATGGCGCGCTGGCGGCCGATATGCCGGATCTCCCCGTGCTGCGGGGCTTTGTCAACGACGGGCCGCGCCCGACGCGCACCATCTGGGAAGGCTTTTACGTCGGCGGGCAGGGAGCCTACGGCTCCTCCGAGATGAACTTCACCAACGCGACGCACGACATCACCGCAAAGCTGCTCGACCGCACGACCATCGAGAACGAGATGCAGGTCTCGCAATGGCCGGTTCTGGGCAAGGCAACGGTTCACGGCCATGCCATCGGCGGATTCGCCGGCTGGAACGCGCAATGGGATGATGCGGTCATCAGCATCGAAGCGAGTTATCTGCACGGCACCTTCGGCGGGACGAGCAGCGGCAGCATATCGCGCTTCCAGACGCTGTCCGATGGCTATACCCACGCGGTGACATACACCGGCACCGGATCAATCAACATCAACGACATGGCGTCGCTCCGCGTTCGCGGCGGCTGGGCCTGGAATTGTGTGCTGCCCTATGCCTTCGGCGGCCTTGCCCTCGGCCTCGCCGACATTCAGCGCACCAGCAATGTGTTTGATCATTTCGTCAATCTGAATGCCCAGCCGGGCCTTCAGGACCTCACGGTCAACCTGAACGCATCGTCGATCCAGAACAGCCACTGGATCTACGGTTATGTGCTCGGCGCCGGCACGGATGTGATGTTGATCGGCGGCCTGTTTGCACGCGGCGAATTCGAGTTCACGAAGTTCGTCGCGCCGATCAACACCACGATCGCGACCTTCCGCGCCGGCCTCGGCTACAAATTCTGAGATCGGCTGTCGTTGACTTTGCTTCGCGTTGCTGATTCGCTCGACGCTCGCCCGGCATGGAGCGAGCGATGCGGATCTACGGCGACAGCAACTCCGGCAACTGCCTGAAGGTGAAATGGGTCTGCGACCATCTCCGCCGCCCGTACGCCTGGACCGAGATCGACACGCTGAAAGGCGAGACGCGCACCGCCGCATTCCTGAAGCTCAATCCGGCCGGTCAGGTCCCGACAGTCGTGTTCGACGACGGCGGCACGCTGGCGCAATCCAACGCCATCATCCGCTATCTGGCGCGCGACAGCGATCTCATCCCGAACGATCCGTTTGCCGCGGCGAAGATGGACGAGTGGCTGTTCTGGGAGCAGTACAGCCACGAGCCTTATATCGCGGTGTGCCGCTTTCAGATGGTCTATCTCGGCAAGTCCGCGAGCGAGCTTGATCCCGAGAAGGTCAAGCGTGGCTATGCGGCGCTGGCGCGGATGGAGGCGCAGCTCGCAGCGACGAGCTTTCTCGTCGGCGAGATGTTCTCGCTCGCCGACGTCGCGCTGCTGGCCTACACGCGCGTCGCTCATGAGGGCGGGTTCAATCTTGCAGACTACCCAGCGATCCGGCGCTGGATCGGAGCCTGTGAAGCCAGGCTCAAGCTAAGTTAAATCGCCGGTACATCCCTGACATCCTGAAGGTGCAAATGATGGTGGCCATCAATCCCCTGACTGCCGCAGGCGTCGTGCTCGCCACCGCGGCAACCGATGCCGTCTATGTCATGTTCACGTCGGCGGTGGTCGCCCGCAGGCGCGTGCCGGCGGCGAGCTGGAGCGCGATCTGGTACATGCTGTCGTCGTTTGCGGTGATCAGCTACACCGAGAACTGGATTTACGTGGCGTTTGCCGCGCTTGGTTCGTGGCTCGGCGCCTACGCCTCGATTACGTTCCTGCACCGGCCGCCAGGCGGATCCCCGGTCGGCGCTGCGCCGGAATGAGCCGCGAAATTCTGATGTCCTTCGCGGTATGCCCCGAGGGCAATGCGGTCCTTGACGGAACGCCGACTCTCCCTTATCTCCGGCGGCGGGAAACCTCTCCCCACCGAGAGGCAGCTATCTGGAAGGGTAGATCATATGGCGACCAAGCCCGTCGTGCGGCCTCAAGTGCCGCATTTTTCATCTGGCCCCTGCGCAAAGCGCCCCGGCTGGACCCCCCAAAATCTCAAAGACGCAGCGCTCGGTCGCTCGCATCGCGCCAAAATCGGCAAGGCGAAGCTCAAGCTCGCCATTGATCTGACGCGCGAAATTCTCGAGGTGCCGAAGGATTACCGGATCGGCATCGTGCCGGCGTCCGATACCGGCGCAGTCGAGATGGCGCTGTGGTCGCTGCTCGGCGAGCGCAAGGTCACCCTGCTGGCCTGGGAGTCGTTCGGCGAAGGCTGGGTCGGCGACGTCGCCAAGGAGCTGAAGCTCAAGGATACCGTCACGCTGAAGGCCGGCTATGGCGACATTCCCGATCTTTCGAAGGTCGACCCGGCCTCCGACGTGGTCTTCACGTGGAACGGCACGACATCAGGCGTGCGCGTACCCAATGGCGACTGGATCAAGGCCGACCGCGCAGGTCTCACGATCTGCGACGCGACCTCGGCCGCCTTTGCGCAGCCGCTCGATTGGCCGAAACTCGATGTCGTGACCTTCTCCTGGCAGAAGGCACTCGGCGGCGAGGCGGCCCATGGCATGCTGATCCTGTCGCCGCGCGCGGTGCAACGGCTCGAAAGCTATTCGCCGCCGTGGCCGCTGCCGAAGATCTTCCGCATGACCAAGGGCGGCAAGATCAACGAAGGCATCTTCGAAGGCGAGACCATCAACACGCCGTCGATGCTGTGCGTCGAGGACTATCTCGATACGCTGAACTGGGCGAAGTCGATCGGCGGTCTCAAAGCGCTGATGGCGCGCGCCGACGCCAACACGAAAGTGCTGAGCGACTGGGCGGCGAAGACGCCGTGGGTCGATTTCCTGGCCAAGGATGCCGCAATCCGCTCGAACACATCGGTCTGCATGAAGGTCGTCGATCCGGCGGTGACGTCGCTGCCATCAGACAAGCAGGCAGACTTCGCCAAGGCGCTGGTCAACCTGATCGAGAAGGAAGGCGCTGGCTTCGATCTCGGCGCTTACCGCGATGCACCTCCGGGCCTGCGTATCTGGTGCGGCGCCACTGTCGAGGCAAGCGACGTCGCGGCGCTGACGCACTGGCTCGACTGGGCGTTCGCCGAGACCAAGGCACAGCTCGCGAAGGCGGCGTGATCTCCGAACCCTCCCCAAAGGGGAGGGCGAACTCACCATCGTTCATTTCACCTTGGATGGCTCAGGCCATCCAACCCTCCCCCCAGAGGAGGGTGAAGGAAAAGCTCCCATGGCCAAACCCAAAGTTCTCATTTCCGACGCCCTGTCTCCGGCAGCCGTGCAGATCTTCAAGGATCGCGGCGTCGAGGTCGACTTCCAGCCGAACCTCGGCAAGGACAAGGACAAGCTCGCCGAAATCATCGGCAACTATGATGGCCTCGCGATCCGCTCGGCGACCAAGGCTACCGCCAAGATCATCGACAAGGCCAAGAACCTGAAGGTGATCGGCCGCGCCGGTATCGGCGTCGACAACGTCGAAATCCCCGCGGCGACCGCCAAGGGCATCATCGTGATGAACACGCCGTTCGGCAATTCGATCACGACCGCCGAGCACGCCATCACGCTGATGCTGGCGCTGGCGCGCGAAATCCCGCAAGCCGATGCGTCCACCCAGGCCGGGAAGTGGGAGAAGAACCGCTTCATGGGCGTCGAGATCACTGGCAAGACGCTCGGTGTAATCGGCTGCGGCAACATCGGCACGATCGTGGTCGACCGTGCGCTGGGCCTGCGCATGAAGGTGGTCGCCTATGATCCCTTCCTGTCGGCGGAGCGCTCCAGGGACCTCGGCATCGAGAAGGTCGAGTTCGACGAGCTGTTGAAGCGTGCCGATTTCATTACCCTGCACACGCCGCTCACCGACAAGACCAAGAACATCCTTGACGCCACCGCCTTGTCCAAGACGAAAAAGGGCGTGCGGATCATCAATTGCGCGCGCGGCGGTCTGGTCGACGAAAAGGCGCTGCGTGCGGCGCTCGATTCCGGCCACGTCGCAGGAGCTGCGTTCGACGTGTTCGTCGAGGAGCCGGCGACGTCGAACGTGCTGTTCGGCCACCCGAACGTGATCTGCACGCCGCATCTTGGCGCATCGACGACGGAAGCGCAGGAGAACGTCGCCCTGCAGATCGCCGAGCAGATGTCGGATTATCTTCTGACCGGAGCGATCTCCAACGCCATCAACTTCCCCTCTATCACCGCCGAAGAGGCGCCTAAGCTTCGGCCGTTCGTCGATCTCGCAGAAAAACTCGGTTCGTTTGCCGGACAATTGACTGACAGCGGCATCTCAAAGGTGACGATCGTCTACGAAGGTCACGTCGCGGCAATGAAGATCAAGGCGCTGACCTCGGCGGTGCTGGCAGGACTGCTGCGGCCGATGCTGGGTGAGGTCAACGTGGTGTCGGCACCGATCGTGGCGAAGGAGCGCGGCATGGTGGTCGACGAGATCACGCGCGCCGCGCAAAGCGACTACGAAAGCCTGATCTCGGTGACGGTGACGACCGAGACCATGGAGCGCTCGGTGTCGGGCACGGTGTTCCACGACGGCAAGCCACGCCTCGTTGACATCAAGGGCATCCGGGTCGATGCCGAATTCGGCAAGTCGATGATCTACGTGACCAACGAGGACAAGCCCGGCTTCATCGGCAAGTTTGCGTCGCTGCTCGGCGATGCCAAGGTCAACATCGCGACCTTCCACCTCGGCCGCAACAAGCCGGGTGGCGACGCCATTGCGCTGGTCGAAGTCGATGGCGACGTGCCGGCGGAGGTGCTGAAGACGACCGCGACACTGCCGCACGTCAAGCAGGCCAAGGCGCTGCGGTTTTAGCTTTGCCGCGCGCGGCAACGCGCGCCACGTGATTTCGATGTTTCATGTGCGCGGCCGTTTCTTCGGCCGCGGCCGAACTTGCCTGCGGTCCGTCGCGACAAATCAAAGGTTCGTCGGCAAAACGCCACACTGTGCACCCCTTGATTGTGGAACCGGCGCATTTTCTTGAGGCGTCATGGTCTACCTTGCAGGGGAGGTCATCTTGCGCAGCTTAGCAGTGCTTCTTGCAGTTTTTCTTGGTGCCGTATCGTCAGCATCGGCCGCCGATATCGAAGCCACCTCCACGATCGATGCGGTCACGGTCTATCCGGATGGTGCGACAGTTACGCGCACCTTGAAGGTCGACCTGCCGGCCGGGGACAGCGTTGTGCTGGCGCGCGATTTTCCGCTCAGCCTTGATCCGGCATCATTGCGTGTCGAAGGCGAGGGCAGCGCGCGCATCCAGATCGGGTCGATCGATGCCCGCCAGCCCGCGCCGCAGCCGGTGCAATCGGCGCCCGAGCGCGAGAAGAAGATCCAGGCGCTCGAGGATGACCGGCAGGCGCTTGATGACAAGATCGCAGCCGCCGAGGTGCGGCGTAATTTTGCGCAGCGCTTTGCGACCGATTCACCGATCGGCCTTGGCCCCGACAAGAACGCGCGACCGCTCGCCGAATGGCGCGAGGCCTTCAAGGCGATCGAGGACGAGGTCAGCCAGGCCGACGAAGCCATTCGCGGCTTGCAAGTAAAGAAGCGTGATCTCGATGCCGAGCTCGCGATCCTGAAGGCGGGACAGCGCACCGATCCGCCACGCAAGCTCGAGGTACGGATCGATCTATCGTCACCTGCCGCAACCTCAGCAACGTTCCGCATCAGCTACGCGGTGCGCGATGCTCGGTGGGTCCCACTCTACGATGCGCGGCTGGACACAGGCACCAAGGATCGCAAGGCCTCGCTCGAGCTGGTGCGCCGTGCCGAGATCGTGCAGCGCACGGGCGAGGACTGGGCCAATGTGACGCTCGCGGTCTCAACTGTGCGAACCGCGCGCGGCGGTGGTGCGCCGAACCTGTCGCCGATGATCGTGCGTTTTCCGGAGCCGCCGCCGGTGCCGCGGCAACAGATGGGGGGGCTGGCGCCTGCCGCGGCTCCCGAGATGATGAAGCGCGACATGCGGCAGGCCGATGCCACAGAGCGCGTCGAGGAGCGCGCCGCCGAGATCGAGACCGGTGGCTTCCAGGCGCTGTTCCGAATTCCGGGACGCGTCAGCCTTGGCGCCGGCGAGGGCGCGCGCAGCCTGCGCATCGCGTCGCTGACCGTCGAGCCGCAACTCTTGGTGCGATCAGCGCCGGTGCTGGACAACACCGCGTACCTCGAAGCGGCTTTCAAGCAAACTGAGGAGGCGCCGCTGCTGCCGGGACGCGTCAGTCTTTACCGTGACGGCACTTTTGTCGGCCGCGGCCAGATGGCGCTGGCGCAGAAGGACGAGATGGTGAAACTCGGCTTCGGCGCCGACGAGCAAGTGAAGGTGGAGCGCGTCGTCAGCCGCAAGAACGAAGGCTCGACCGGCATCATCTCGACATCGAAGATCGACGAGCGCGAATTCAAGATCACCGTGCGCAACGGCCACACCTCACCCGTCAACGTGACAATCGAAGAGCAGCTTCCGGTCTCGGAGACCGCCGACATCCAGGTCGAGATGCTGCCGTCTTCGACGCAGCCGACGCAGCGCGATGTGCGCGACCAGCGCGGCGTGCTGGCCTGGATGACGGATTTGGCGGCGGGCGAAACGCGCGACATCAAATTTGGCTGGCGCGTCAAGTGGCCGAGCGACAAGTCGGTCGTCTACTCGTCGGCGCATTAAAGCATGATCCGGAAAAGCATGCCCTCGACTTGATCGGGGGTGCGAAGCGGTTTTCCGAAAAGATCATGCTCGATCAAGAATCTAAAGCGCGATGACGATTCAATCAAATCTCATCGCGCTTTAGAGGCTGATGCTTGCCGTCTTCCAGTCGCCGGTCCAGTGCAGCACCGGGGTCGCGGTCGCCGCACTTTCCGGCGACGAGACGATGATGACGAAGGTGTAGTCGCCGGGCTGCAGCATGAGCGACTTCATCGTCATGGCGCTGGTGCGCGTCACGGTCGGTACGTCGATCGTGTTGCGGTCCGAGATGTGCAGGAATTCGAGCAGCTCGGGGACGCCGGCGTCGATCCGCTTGCCGGTCGTATCCGCCGCGCTCGCCGGAATGAACGGCAGCACCAGGCGCTCGCCGTCGAGCACGGTCTCGTGGCCGCGGCGGATCGACATCAGCCGCCCGCGGCAACCCGCGACGCTGCCGATCCGATCGGCAGCGACCTTCAGGCGGAACGAGGTGATGCGGCCGGCGCTGGAGCCGACGACCCGCGTCGTGACCAGATGGACGCAATCGCCGTCGGCCATATCGAAACTGCAGGCGAATTTCGGCCGCAGCCGCTCCTTCAGGTCGGCGGCAAATTCATTGCGGACTCGCGCGTAAATTGCCCACACCATGACGATGGCGAGCGCCGTGGTGATGGCGAGCGAGATCGAACGCTCGGTGACGTCGGCCGGCAGTCCGCCGAAGCTGGCGAGCCGCTGGCTCAGCCAGGAGTCGACGGCGTCCTTGACGATCTCATGGAAGACATAGGCGAGCGTCGCCGCGCCCGCGAGCAGAACAATGAGCAATCGGTCGGACAGACGCCCCATCGGTCTCGATTTTGGCCCATCTTTCTGGTCGTGCCGAGTCCCTTTCGACACGGCCACGATACGGACTGGTCCTTGAATCGAACCCGCCCTCCGACCGTCGAATTCGGCCAGAGAGCGGGCGTTCGCCGCGATTAGTTGAACTGGATGACGCTGCGGACCACCTTGCCCGCCTTCATGTTGGCAAAGCCTTCGTTGATCTCCGACAACTTGATCTTGGCTGAAACCCAGTCGTCGAGATGCAGCTTGCCGTTGAGGTAGAACTCGACCAGCCGTGGCATGTCCTGGCGGAAGTGGTTCGAGCCCATCGACGATCCCTGGATGCGCTTCTCGCGCAGGAAGTCGGCGCCGTGCAGCTCGATCTTGGTGCCGAACGGAACCATGCCGACCACGGTCGCGGTGCCGCCGGGCGCCAGCATGGCAAAAGCCTGCTCGGCGGTGACCTTGGAGCCGAGCACCTCGAACGAATACTGCACGCCGCCGCCGGTGATTTCCTTCACCTTGGCCACCGGATCACCTTCCTTGGGATTGACCAGGTCGGTGGCGCCGAGCTTGGTCGCGAGCTGCAGCTTTGCCGGATTGGTATCGACCGCGATGATGCGGCCGGCGCCGGCGATCGCGGCACCATTGATCGCGGCCATGCCGACGCCGCCGCAGCCGATCACCGCGACGGTCTCGCCCGGCCGCACCTTGGCGGTGTTCACGACCGCGCCAAAACCGGTGATGACGCCGCAGCCGATCAGCGCTGCGAGATCGAGCGGCATGTCCTTGCGGATCTTCACCACCGCGTTCTCGTGCACCAGCATCTGCTCGGCGAACGACGACAGGCTGGCAAATTGATGGAGCTTCTCCTTGCGGCCCCACGAGAAGCGGTTGGCTACGCCTGGCGGCAGCTTGACGTCGGTGCCGGTGCACAGCACGGGGCGGCCGGTAGTGCACATGTCGCAGGTGCCGCAGAACACCGACAGACAGGTGACGACGTGGTCGCCGGGTTTCACGTAAGTGACGTCGGAGCCGACCTGCTCGACGATGCCGGCGAACTCGTGGCCGAGGATCACGGGCAGCGGGAAGGGGTACAGACCCTCGATGAAGTGGAGGTCGGAGTGGCAGAGGCCGGCGACCGACGGTCTTGATCAGGACCTCGCGCGGCCCCGGCTTGTTGATGCTGACGTCCTCGATCACCAACGGCTTGTTCGGTTCAAACAGCACCGCAGCTTTCATGATGGTTTGCTCCCTTTGTGAGGTTTTTCTTTTCGTCATTGCGAGCGAAGCGAGCAATCCAGGGGCCGCAACGCTGGGCGCTGGATTGCTTCGTCGCTAAGGTCCTCGCAATGACGACGTAGTTTCGTGCTCTCAGTTGAACTGGATGACGCTGCGGACGGTCTTGCCGGCCTTCATGTTGGCAAAACCTTCGTTGATCTCCGACAGCTTGATCCTGGCCGAGATCCAGTCGTCGAGGTGCAGCTTGCCCCGCAGGTAGAACTCGACCAGCCGCGGCATGTCCTGGCGAAAATGGTTCGAGCCCATCGACGAGCCCTGGATGCGCTTCTCGCGCAGGAAGTCGGCGCCGTGCAGCTCAACCTTGGTGCCGACCGGGATCATGCCGACCACCGTGGCGGTGCCGCCGGGTGCCAGCATGCCGAACGCCTGCTCGGCGGTGATCTTGGCGCCGAGCACTTCGAACGAGTACTGCACGCCGCCGCCGGTGATTTCTTTGACCTTCGCCACGGGATCGCCGTCCTTGGGATTGACCAGGTCGGTGGCACCGAGCTTGGTCGCGAGCTGCAGCTTGGCTGGATTGGTATCGACCGCGATGATGCGGCCGGCGCCGGCGATCGCAGCGCCGTTGATCGCGGCCATGCCGACACCGCCGCAGCCGATCACGGCAACAGTCTCGCCAGGGCGAACGCCCGCCGTATTCACCACCGCGCCGTAGCCGGTGATGACGCCGCAGCCGATCAGCGCGGCGAGATCGAGCGGCATGTCTTTCCGGATTTTGACGATGGCATTCTCGTGCACCAGCATCTGCTCGGCAAACGACGACAGGTTGAGGAACTGGTTCAGCTTCTCCTTGCGGCCCCACGAGAAGCGATTGGCGACGCCCGGCATCAGCTTGACGTCGGTGCCGGTGCACAGCACCGGCCGGCCGGTGGTGCACATGTCGCAGGTGCCGCAGAATACCGAGAGACACGTGACGACATGGTCGCCGGGCTTCACGTAGGTGACGTCAGGCCCGACCTGTTCGACCACGCCCGAAGATTCATGGCCGAGGATCGCCGGAAGCGGGTAGGGGTAGAGCCCCTCCATGAAGTGGAGGTCGGAGTGGCAGAGACCGGCGACTGCGGTCCGGATCAAGACTTCGCGCGGCCCCGGCTTGTTGATGCTGACGTCCTCGATGACGAGCGGTTTGTTGGCTTCATACAGCACGGCGGCCTTCATGGACGAACTCCCTTTAAGTCTGGACGCTTGACGTTTTTCGGTGAGACGCGGCCGTGTTTTTGAGCACGGACCAGCGTCAGGATATCGGCAAGGGTGCCCATATCAGGCAATCCCGGTCAATGCCGATATTGCTCGGTTGATCTGCGGTTTGTCGCAGGCTGATGCGGCAAATCGGAATTCTGAAATGCGAGTTGACGGGCGGCATGAACGCGCCGTCGATGGCGGGCGACCAAGTGTTGCGCATCCGGTGATTTTCTCCATCTGGCTATTCAAATGAACAAGTCAATTGCCGCCGCTCTTGCCCTCGTGCTCGCGGCGGGCTTGCCAGTCCCGGCGTCGGCGACACCGCAGGAAGACGCCTACATCGCCGCCCGCGACAAATATCTGAAGCATTTCGAGACCGGTGATCCGGCGAAAGATGCGGTCCAGAAAGACATGGACCGCGCCATCGCCGATCTCAAGGACAAGCTCGAGGCGATCATCGGACCCGTCACCGTCAAGGGCATCGATCCAAAACCGCGCAACAACCTCGACACGCTGTCATCGGGTGACGACACCTTCGGCCATCTTGACGGGCTCGCCTATGGCCCACTGGGCAACCAGCGGATGGTCATGGTGACGACCGAAGGCTTGTTGAAGAACTGGCTGAAGCTGCACGAGGGTTGGTGGGGCAAGGGCGAGCCGAAGATGCCGCAGCAGCCGTCGGCGGCGCTGAAGACCGAGGGCTTCTATACTCAGGCGATCGGCTTCGATTCGGCGTTCCAGTTCTACGCGGAGCTGCCGATTGCAAAGCCGGCTTCGGCGAGCCTTGCGGTGTCCTATCTCTATATCACCGCCCAGGATTTCGGCCCTTGGAAGCCGAACGAGATTCTTGTCTCGGTGATGCAGGGCGGCAAGCTCTACATCGTCAGCATGCCGGCGAAGACGCCAGTGCCGGCGATTGCCGCCTGCGACGCGATCTGGAAGGCGGTGGAAAAGAAAAGCGAGGGCAAGGCCGATTTCGACGACGTCCGCAAGCAGGGTGACGCCGACTTTCATCGCTGCTTTGCCGAGCGCGCCAAGGCCATGCCGTTCTTCGCGAAGCTCGCGGTCGAAGCGCAGGCAATCGTCGATGCGCTGCCGCTCAAATAGCGGCGGCTACTTCCGCGCCGCGATGAACACGCCGGCCAGTACCAGCGCGTAGCCGATCAGGTGGAACAGCTGCGGCCGCTCGCCCAGAAAGGCGATCGCCAGCACCGAGCCGAACACCGGGATCAGGTGGTAGAACGGCGCCGAGCGGTTGGCGCCGATCAATTCGACGCCGCGGTTATAGCAGAGATAAGCCAGCACCGACGGAAACACGATGACGTAGAACAGCGTCAGCGCGGTCTCGCGGTCGAACACCGTGGTGTGGCCGCTCGCAACCTCCCAGATCACGAACGGAATGTTCAGCACCGCGCCGCAACCGGTGACAAAGCCCAGGAACGCCAGCGGATGCATCTGCGGCCGGTACGGCATCAGCGCCGAATAGATGCAGAAGATCATCAGCGCGAGCAGGAAGTAGAGGTCGCCCTTGTTGAAGCCGATCGTCACGAGCGCAGCGAAATCGCCGCGCGCGATGATGACGAGCACGCCGGCCAGCGAGGTCAGGATCCCGATTGCCTGGGCCAGCGTCAGGTGGGTGCGGAACAGCACCAGCGACCAGAACGCGACGAACAGCGGCCCGGCCGACTGGATCAGCAGCGCGTTCAGCGCGGTGGTGTACTGCAGGCCGTAATAGGCGATGGTGTTGTAGGCGCCGATGCCGCTCGCGGCGAGCAAGCACCATCATCGGCAGGTTGGCGCAGATCTTGTTCCAGTCGGCGCGGATGTATTTGAAGGCGAATGGCAGCAGCACCAGGAACGCGCCGCTCCAGCGCAGGAACGCCAGCGTCACCGGCGGGATGTGGCCGGTGACGAAGCGCGCGACCACGACATTGCCGGCCCAGAACAGCGAGGTCAGGCTCAGGAGCAAATAAGGCTGGTCGGCGAAGCGACGGATCGGGCCATCGCCTGATCGTCGGGCGTCGGGCGCTCTCATGGAACTCGGGAGGTTGTTCGAAAATCGGGGCCAGTTTTAGCGTGCGGTGCGACCGCGGCAACCGTCATTCGCGCATGTCGGCATGGCCTGCGGGGGTGAAACGCGAAAAACTTGATCGATTTTCGGGGCTTGCGCGATTTTTCGCGCGGGCTCCGCGACGGCGCTTTTCAGCCGTCGCCATTTATGTAATGATGGTCATCATATAAATGGAGGCCACTAGCCATGGCACAACCGATCAAAGAGATCGACTTCTACTTCGACTTTCCGAGCCCTTACTCCTATCTCGCCAGCACCCAGCTGCCGAAGCTCGCGGAAAAATATGGCGTCACCATCGCCTACCGGCCGTTCCGCATTCTCGAGGCGATGAAGATCGTCGGCAACCGCCCGACCACGATCGAATCCGCGGCCAAGGGCAAATACGCCGGCGCCGATCTCGCCCGCTGGGTGCGCCGCTACGGCGTTCCCGTTCGAGCGCAATCCGCACCGCCGCAATTTCGACTTTGCCCTGCTCGGCCAGATCGTGCTGGCTGCGAACGAGCAGGGCCGCGGGCAGGCTTGCGTGAACGCGATCTTTGCCGCGGCCTGGGCCTCGACCGACGACATCGGCGACAAGGCGGTGCTCGCGAAAAAACTCGATGCCGCGGGCGTTGCGGGGGCGGCGCTGATCGAACAGGCTTCGAGCGCTGACTACGCCGCGAAGCTGAACGACGCCACCACCAAGGCCGCCGAGCGCGGCGTGTTCGGCGCGCCGACCGTCTTCGTCGGCGACGACCAGTTCTTCGGCAACGACCGGCTCGACTTCGTCGCCGAGGCGCTCACTGCAGCAAAGAAGGCCGCCTGACCATGAGCAAACCCGTTTGTGTCGTCACCGGCGTCGGCCCCGCCACCGGCAGCGCGCTGGTTAAGCGGTTTGCGGCCGGCGGTTACCAGATCGCGATGCTCGCGCGCGACGCCGAGCGGCTGTCCGATCTCGAAAAATCCGTCCCCGGCGCCCACGCCTTTCCGTGCGACGTCTCCGATCAGGCCAAAGTCGATGCCGCGATCACTGCGATCGAGCAGAAGCTCGGCGCGCCCGAGGTGCTCGTGCACAACGCGGTCGGCGGTGCGTTCGGCAGCTTTATGGAGATCGAGCCGCAGGTGTTGAACCGCAACTTCCAGGTCAACACCATGGGCCTGCTCTATCTCGGCCGCCGCATCGTGCCCGCGATGGTCGCAAAGGGCAAAGGCGCCATCGTCGTCACCGGCAACACCTCGGCGCTGCGCGGCCGCGCCAACTTCGCCGGCTTCGCGCCGACCAAGGCGGCGCAGCGCATCTTGTCGGAAGCGATGGCGCGCGATCTCGGGCCGAAGGGTGTCCACGTCGCCTACATCATTATCGATGCGGTGATCGACACCCCGATGCAGCGCGGCCGCTTCAAGGATCGCGCCGACGACTTCTTCATCAAGCCGTCTGCGATCGCGGACGAGTGCTTCCACGTCGCCCACCAGGACCGCTCGGCATGGTCGTTCCTGGTCGAGATCAGGCCGTTCCACGAGCCGTGGTAGGAGAGGTGATGGCGGCACGTATTTTGCGCTAGCGTGCCGGCTCGGCCGAGAAGCGCTGCGCAAGGGCGCGCTTGTCGATCTTGTTGGTGCCGGCAAGCGGCATCTCGTCGATGAAGACGACGCGGCGGGGATGCTGGTAGGCCGGCGCGTTGGCGAGCGCGTATGTCTTCACCGCGTCCTCGTCAAGATCAGCGCCGTTCGCGCGCACGACGAACGCGACCGGCTTGTGGCCCTTGATCTCGTCCAGCACCGGGATGACGGCGGCCTGGTGGATGCCTTCGTGGCGCTCCAGCATCTTCTCGACGTCGCCGGGATAAATGTTCTCGCCGCCGCAGACGAACATGTCGTCTTCGCGCCCGACAAAAAAGAAGAAGCCGTTAGCGTCGCGGCGGAACACGTCGCCGGTCCGATAGTAGCCGTCCGCGGTCATCACCCTAGCGGTCACCTCGGGTAGCTTGTGGTAGTGCGTCATCAGCCCGTCGCATTTGACCTCGAGCACGCCTTCATCGATGACCTCGACGCCGTCGCGCACCAGCCGCAACTGGACCGCACGATGCGCATGGCCGGGCGACAGCTCCGGCTGCTTGATGCCATGGGGATGCGGACCGAATATGACCGGGCCGATCTCGGTGGTCCCATAGCCGTTGGTGATCTGCGCGTTCGGAAAAACCGTACGCACCTGCTCGATCAGCGCTTGGGTGAGCGGCGCCGAGCCCATGCGGACCACGCGCACTCTGCTGAGATCGGTGCGCGCCAACAGATCGCGCTCGCGCAGCATCATCGCGATCATGGTCGGCACCGAGGTGAGCATGTCGACGCGGCAGCGGCCGATCGCGTCGATGTAGCCCGCAGCGGTGAACTGCGGCAGCAGCACGATGGTATCGCCCTGGGCGAAGGTGATCTGGCACATACCAAGCCCATTCATGTGGTAGAGCGGCGCGGCCACCAGGGACCGTTGGCCGGCGGGCCCGGGCACTCGCGCGCGTACCGACATCACCCACAGGTGCGAATAGTGCGACAGCACGACGCCTTTGGGCCTCCCGCTCGAGCCTGACGTGTAGAGGAACATCGCCGGCTCGTCCGGCTGCATCGGCAACGGTTTGGACGGACCGTCGTCGAGCAGCGCTGTAAAATCGGCGTCGTAGGAGATCGCTGGGATTCCTTGCGGCAGGAGCGACAGTCGCGCGGCATCGGCAAACGCAAGCTTCGCGTCGCAGTCGCCGACAATGTAGCTCACGGTGTCGGCGGGCAACTTGTAGTTCACCGGCACGGCGACGAGGCCCGCCTGCATGGCGCCGAGAAAGCTGAAGAGATATTCGGCGCGGTTGAGGGAAAGGATGGCGACCCGGTCGCCGCGCTGAAGACCGCGCTGCAAAAGTCCGCGTGCCACCGCACCGGTCAGGCGGCGCAGGTCGCCGTACGTAAAGTGCCGCTCCACGCCGGTGCCGAAATCGATCAGCGCCAGCCTGTCATCAGGCGCGTCGGGCGAAATCGCATTGCCTTGATTGCCGAAGGCCATCGCGGTCATCGTCGCGGGCTCCTCATGGCGGCGGCAGCGTCGAATAGGTGGCGCGGCCGATTGCGACCAGCACGCTGCGTTCATCGAGCACGTCGACGTCGACGACGCCAACACTCTTGCCGAGGCGGCGGACGGAGCCGACCGCAATCAGGGCTGTGTTGATTGCCGGCCTGACGTAGTCGACGCGGAAGTTGACAGTGGGCAGCGTGCGCCCGAGGACTAGAGCCGCGGCATAGTCGCCGACCGTATCGATCACCGCCGCGATCGGACCGCCATGCCATTGGCCGGTGCCTACGCCGCGTTCGAACTCCGGCCGCATTGGTGTACGGATCGTGAGCTGCTGTTTCGCCTCGTCGAGATCTGTGACTTCCATTTTGAGGAAAGCGATGAACGGAGAGTTGTCGAGCAGCTTCTGAATCTGCTCCTTTGTAAGGCTCATGGCGTCACCACGACCTTGCCGAACACCTCGCGATCCTCAATCAGGCGCAGCGCTTCAGCGGCCTGATCAAGCGAAAAAATCTTTTGCGTGACGACCCGGAGGGCTCCGCGCTGGACAAGATCGAGCAACGCTTCGATATCGTCGCGCGCCCAGCCGTTGGATCCGTGAATCTTCAATTCGAAGGTCCAGATGAAACGAATATCCTCGGGCGGGGCAAAGCCTGCGGTGGCGCCGCAGGTCAACAGCCGGCCGCCGACCCGAAGACACCTCATCGATTTCACCCAGGTGTCGCCTCCGGTGTAGTTGACGACGACGTCAAAGCCGTTCGTTGCGTCGGCACCGCGCCGCGATGGCTTGCCGTAGAGGTCGTACGCCGCTTTCAGGAAATCGTCTTTCGTGTAGTTGATGACGTGGTCGGCGCCGAGCTCCTTGAGCCGCGCCGCCTTCGCGTCGCTGCCGGCGCAGGCGACGACGGTGGCGCCGGCGATCTTGGCGAGCTGGACACAGCAGACGCCGACGCCGCCCGATGCGCCGAGGATGAGAACCTTCTCTCCGCTCGCGACGTGGCCGTTGGTGACCATCATGCGGCGGGCCGTTCCATAGGCCACCGGAAGCGCCGCGGCCTGCTCAAAGCTAACTGCGTCCGGAATGCGGACGAGCTGATGCGCTCGCACGCGACAGCGCTCGGCGAGCCCGCCATGGACGGTCTCACCGACGAGGCCGCCTTCGACCCGGTTGATCGGATCGACCAGCACGCGGTCGCCGACCCGCCAGTCGGTGACACCAGGACCGGTCTCGAGGATCTCGCCGGCAACGTCGAGACCCATGATCAACGGCATCTGCAGCTTGATGCCCGGCATGCCGCGCCGCGTGAAGACGTCGTGATAGTTCAGGGACGATGCTCGGACCCGAACGACGACATCGCCCGCGCCGGGCTTTGGATCAGGGAAATCGGACTCGAGTTTGAGCTGCTCCATCCCGCCATGCGCGCGGACGACTATCGCTTTCATCGCCTTGGCCCCTCAGGTTCCAATTGGCCGCGATCACTTTGCCTGCACGTGGCGGTACAAGCCGCGTCAAGGTAAGTTGCAGAATTGCAAACCGGCGCGCTGTTGGGAAGGGCGGAAGACACGCGCGGAATGCCGGGTAGGCCGTTACGTCGCCGCCAGATACAGCAGGTGGCCGCCGTTGACGACCAGGAACACCGCAAACGCGGCGGCAAGGATTTTTGACGGCAGCCGGTGCGCGACCGCGACGCCAAAGCGTACCGTCACGAGCGTCCCGATCACCAGCGCCACAAGCGCGGGGAGGTTGACGTAACCCAGCATCCAGTGGCCGAGCGGCACGCTGTGGCCTTCCCACGCGTAGCCGAGGGCGCCCGCTATGCTGACCGGCAAACCGATCGCCGCCGACGTGCCGATCGCCTGCTTCGGCTCCATGCCGCTCGCGGTGAAATATGGCGTGAACAGCGTGCCGCCGCCGATACCGGCGAGCGCTGCGACCGCGCCGAATGCGAGGCTGCACAGCTTCAGTGCGGTGTCCTTCTGCGCCACCAGCTGCAGCGCGCCGAGCCTCGATACGTCGACCATCATCAGAATGGCCGCGAACAGCTGAAAGCCGCCGATGAAAATGAGCAACGGCGTTCGCGCCGCGCCGGCCGCGATCACGCTGCCGCATACCACGCCGAAGATGACCCATGGCGCGGCGCGGCGGACCACCTCAAGCGAGGCGCTGCCGCGTTTGTAGTGACCGTACGCGCTCTGTGCCGCCGAGAACACGATGGCCGCGAGCGAGGTGCCGAGCGCCATCGCCACCACGTGCTGGGCTGCAAAGCCGGTCGTGGTAAAGACCGAGACCAGCACCGGCACCATGATCAGGCCGCCGCCGATGCCGAACAGACCGGCCAGAAAGCCGGCCACGAGGCCGCTCAACGCAAACACCGCAAGAGTGAGTTCGCCGCTCATTCTGCCCTCCGTTTTTCGATGGCGATGTGCGGCAAGGACATTCGGCGCGTCAGATGATCACCGGGAAGCGCGCCGAAGATCTTTTCCGCATTTCGAATGCGAGTTGGTAGTTGGCGGAGGGGTCAGCGCTTGTGAGCCCGCTCACAGGGGCGACGGAATCTTCACCGGCGGCGGCACGTGCGCTGCGCGGCGCGGACGGGCTATCGTCTGATCGGCCCGGGACCTCGCGCCGTTAAGGATTTGCCGGGAAAATCAACAATTTGGGCGGGATTGAGGGGGCAAAAACGGCCCGTTTAACTTGCGTCGCAATGCGCCTTCCTTTATCCCCGGGGCGACGCCCCGTGAGCGCGGCGAACAGGCCGTGAGGCCTGCCTTGGCCGCCCGGGATATCAGGGAAAAGCATTTCAAGATGGCGAACGTGGTTGTCGTCGGCGCCCAGTGGGGTGACGAGGGAAAAGGCAAGATTGTCGACTGGTTGTCGGAGCAGGCCGACATCGTGGTCCGCTTCCAGGGCGGACATAACGCCGGCCACACTCTCGTCATTGACGGCAATACCTACAAGCTCGCGCTGCTGCCGTCGGGCGTGCTGCGCCCGTCAAAGCTGTCGGTGATCGGAAACGGTGTCGTATTCGACATCCAGGCGTTCCTGGACGAAGTCGATCGCTTGCGCTCGCAGAAGGTCGCCGTCAGTCCGGACAATTTGCGGGTCGCCGAAAACGTCACGCTGATCCTCGGTCTGCACCGCGAGCTCGACGCGTTGCGCGAAATCATCGAACGCGGGAGCGATCGGCACCACCCGGCGCGGCATCGGTCCTGCCTATGAGGACAAGGTCGGCCGGCGCGCGATCCGCCTGATGGACCTTGCCGATCTCGATTCGCTGCCGCGCAAGATCGATCGGCTGCTCACCCACCACAACGCGCTTCGCCGCGGCATGCGGCTCGAGGAGATCGATGGCGACGCCCTGTTTCGGGAGCTCAAGGAGCTCGCGCCGCGCGTGCTGCCCTATGCCGAGACAGTCTGGAGCCTGCTCGACGCCAAGCGGCGCGAAGGCAAGCGCATCCTGTTCGAAGGCGCCCAGGGCGCGCTGCTCGACATCGACCACGGCACGTACCCTTACGTGACCTCGTCCAACACGGTCGCGGCGCAGGCAGCGACGGGCTCCGGCCTCGGCCCCGGCGCGGTCGGCTATGTGCTCGGGATCTGCAAGGCCTACACCACGCGGGTTGGACTTGGTCCGTTCCCGACCGAACTGACCAACGAGATCGGCGAGGAAATCGGCCGCCGCGGCAAGGAGTTCGGCGTCAACACCGGGCGCAAGCGGCGCTGCGGCTGGTTCGACGCCGTGCTGGTGCGGCAAACCGCGCGGACCTCGGGGATCAATGGCCTCGCCCTGACCAAGCTCGACATCCTGGACGGGTTTGACGAAGTCGAGATCTGCGTCGGCTACGAGCTTGACGGCAAGCCGATCGACCATCTGCCGGCCGGCGAGGGGGCGCAGGCCCGCATCAAGCCGATCTACGAGACCATTGAGGGCTGGAAGGAACCGACCGCCAATGCGCGCTCGTGGGCGGACCTGCCGGCCCAGGCGATCAAATATGTACGGCTGGTTGAAGAATTGGTTGGTTGCCCGATTGCCCTGCTTTCCACCAGCCCCGAACGCGAAGATACTATCCTGGTGCAGAATCCGTTCGAGGCATGAGCATTGCGTCTTGATCAAGGCCGCTGAAGACAGACCCTGATGGCTGATTACTACCCGCTGATCGCGCGCGCTATTGCTGGGCTGGATGCCAGCGCCACCGGCGAGCAGCGGCGCGCGCTCTATGAACGCGCACGCACCGCGCTGATCGCGCAGTTGCGCGGCGTCACGCCACCCTTGAGTGAGAGCGAGATCACCCGCGAGCGGCTGACGCTCGAGGAAGCGATCCGCAAGGTTGAGCAGGAAGCCGCACAGCGGGCGCGCGGAGCACGCACGGACGGCTTCGTGCGGCGCGGCGGAGATGCTTTCAAGGACGCGGCCGCGCGCGGCTCGGTGAGCGGCACGGCCGCGCCGGCCGCCGACCGGTCCTCAACCCGCGCCGAGCGCGAGCGGGAACGTGAGCGATCGCGGCCGATTCCGGATCGCGACGATGGGCCGATGATCCGGCCGCGCTCGCCCGAGAGCCGTGATGTCGATTGGGACGAAACGCCGGGTGAGCCGCCGCGGGCCGAGCCGTCGCCACCAGCGCCGCGGCCCGAGCCGCCGCAAGCTCGTGGCGAACGCAGCGCGCCGCTGCGCCGATCGGAGCGGCCGAACGGATCACCGCAACCGCCGCCGCGTGATCAAAACGGCACGCGCGGCTTTCGTGATGTCGTCGCCGATGCAGACGACCTCGGCAGCGCGGCGACAGAGGCCAATCGTGCAGCGCGCCGCACCTACGCGAATGTGCCGTCGCCGTCGCCCGAGTTCGATCGGCTCGAACCAACGCTCGAGGATCGCGCCGCCGAACAACAGCAGGGCGGCGTCTACAATTTCGATGCACCCGAAGCGCCGCCGCCTCCGGTGCCGCAGCAACGCGGGCGCGCGCAGCGGCCGTCGCCGGAGCAGCACCGCAACGCAAGCGAAGCGCGCCGCGGGCCGCCTGTGATGCGGAGCATTCCGGTCGGGCGCCTGCTCATGGCCGGCCTCGTGCTGATCGTTGCGGGCTTCATCATCTGGCAGTGGCAGAATATCCGCGGTCTCACCCGAGACCTGTTGTCGTTGGCGCCGCAGCAGCAGGCCCAGCCGAAAGCCGCCGACACACCGCAGGACAAGCCGAAGATCGCCGACCGCGTCGGCCAGCCGGGACCGCAAGCGCCGGTGGCGCAGCGCGTCGTGCTTTATGACGAAGACCCGAGCGATCCGCAGGGCAAGCAATATGTCGGGCAGGTGGTATGGCGCACCGACCAGGTCGGCGGCACCAACGGTCAGCCGTCCGACCTCGCGATCCGCGGCGACATCGACATCCCCGATCGCAAATTCAAAATGACGTTCCTGATCCGCCGCAACAACGATTCATCGCTGCCGGCGAGTCATACCGCCGAGTTGACCTTCATCCTGCCGCCGGACTTCGCCGGCGGCGCCATCGATAATGTGCCCGGCATCCTGATGAAGTCGAACGAGCAGGCGCGCGGCACGCCGCTCGCAGGTCTCGCGGTCAAGGTCACCGATGGCTTCTTCCTGGTCGGGCTGTCCAACGTCGACGCCGATCGCAGCCGCAACATCCAGCTGCTGAAGGAGCGATCCTGGTTCGACATCCCGCTGGTCTACACCAACAAGCGTCGCGCCATCATCGCGATGGAAAAGGGCGCACCGGGCGAGCGCGCCTTCAACGACGCATTCGCGGCTTGGGGGCAGTAGGCCAATCCTCCTTTAGTCTGCGGCCCTGTCACACACGTTTCGTTGACGTACCGCCCGATCTGTAATCTGCTTGCGCAGAAAAAAGCGTCATCGGGGGAACGCCATGATCAACGCAGGCTCGCTTCTCGGCGGCCTTGTCGCCGCCATCCTGCTGTTCATCGCGCCCGGCTTTGCGGAAGACACCGTCAAGGTCGGCCTGCTGGTGCCGCTGAGTGGCCCGTTCACGCCGACCGGCAAGCAGATGATTGCCGGCGCAAAACTCTACATGCAGCAGAATGGCGACGCGGTCGCAAGCAAGAAGATCGAGCTGATCGTCAAGGATGATGGCGGCAATCCCGATAACACCAAGCGCCTCGCGCAGGAATTGATCGTCAACGACAAGGTGTCGGTGCTGGCCGGCTTTGCGCTCACTCCTGGCGCGCTTGCAGTCGCGCCGCTCGCGACCGAAGCCAAGGTGCTCGAGATCTCGATGCTGGCGGCGACCGCCATCGTCACCGAGCGTTCGCCGTTCATCGTACGCGCCAGCTTCTCGGTGCCGCAGTCAATCACGCCGTTGGCCGACTGGGCCTCGAAGAACGGCATCAAGACGGTGGTATCGGTGGTCTCCGACTTCGCGCCCGGCATCGACATCGAGACCAACTTCAAGCAGCGTTTTGAGGCGGCCGGCGGCAAGGTCGTGGACGCCTTGCGCGTGCCACTGTCGTCGAACGATTTTGCGCCGGCACTGCAGCGCGTGACCGATACCAAGCCCGATGCCGTCATGGTGTTCGTTCCCGCCAGCATCGGCCCGATCTTCCTGCGCCAGATGGTCGAACGGGGGCTCGATAAATCCGGCATGAAAATCATCGCCGACGGCAGCCTTACCGAAGATGATATCCTCAACCCGATTGGCGACGCCGCGCTCGGCATCATCACCTCGCAGCCCTATTCGGCCGCGCACGACAGCCCGGAGAACAAGGCGTTTGTTGCCGCGTTCAAGCAGGCCAATGGCGGGATGCGGCCGAACTTCGTCGCTGTGCACGCCTACGACGGCATGCGCATGGTCTACGAGGCGCTGAAGAAGACGGGTGGCAAGGCTGACGGCGAGGCGCTGGTCGGCGCCATCAAGGGCATGAGCTGGGTCTCACCGCGTGGACCGGTATCGATCGATCCGGCGACGCGCGAGATGATCCAGAATGTCTATATCCGCAAGGTCGAGAAGAAGGACGGCGAGCTCTACAATGTGGAGTTCGAAACCATCGCGAACGTGAAGGATCCGTCGAAGAAGTAAGTCCTCGTAGGATGGGTTGAGCGGAGCGAAACCCATCGCGAGCTTGCTCGCTTGCCATTGATGGGTTTCGCTCCGCTCAACCCATCCTACGAAACAATAAAGTGATTACCATGCGCCGCTCCCTGCCCCCGTTCCGCGCCGACCACGTCGGCTCGCTGCTGCGTTCGCCGCGCCTGAAGGACGCGCGCGCCAAACACGCCGTTGATCAACTCACCAAGGCTGAACTCGCTGCCATCGAAGATGCCGAGATCAAGACGATCATCGCAAAGCAGGAGGCGGTCGGCCTTGCCAGCATCACCGACGGCGAATTCCGCCGCGCCTACTGGCATTTCGACTTTCTGTCCGGTCTCGATGGCGTCGAGATGGTCGAAGCGGAAGGCATCAAGTTTGCCGGCGTGACGTCGAAGGCCGAGGCGCCGTTCGTGAAGGGCAAGCTCGGCTCGAAAAGCCATCCGCAAGTCGCGCATTTCGCGTTTCTGAAGGCGAACACGAAGCGCACGCCGAAGATGACGATCCCGAGCCCGTCGATGCTGCACTATCGCGGCGGACGGAAGATGATCGATCGAACCGCTTATCCGACGATGGAGGAGTTCTATCGCGATCTCGGCCAGGCCTATAAGCAGGTGGTCGCCCAGTTCTACGCCGCCGGCTGCCGCTACCTGCAGCTCGACGACTGCAGCTTCGCCTATCTCTGTGATACCGAGCAGCGCAGGATGCTGGCTGATCGCGGCGACGATCCACAGAAGCAGGCCGACATCTATGCCGGCATGATCAATGCCGCGCTCGACGGCCGGCCCAAGGATCTCGTGGTGTCGACCCATGTCTGCCGCGGCAACTTCCGTTCCACCTTCATCGCGTCGGGCGGCTACGAGCCGATCGCCGATCTCCTGTTCAACAGGGTCAATGTCGACGCCTACTTCCTCGAATGGGACTTCTGATCGCGCCGGCGGTTTCGAGCCGCTGCGCTTTTTGCCGAAGCACAAGACCGTGGTGCTCGGCCTGATCACCTCGAAGACCGGCGCCATCGAGAACAAGGATTTCGTGAAACGCCGCATCGACGAGGCCACGAAGTTTGTCTCGCTCGACCAGCTCTGCCTGTCGCCGCAATGCGGTTTTGCCTCGACCGAGGAAGGCAACGTGCTGGCCGAAGACGAGCAATGGGCCAAGCTCAGGCTGGTCGCCGAGCTGGCGGACGAGGTGTGGGGGCGGTGACAGGCGGTTTCGCGTTCAATAGGCGGGAGGGTGATGATGGCGACCATGTTCGTAAGGCACACGGTCTCGGACTACAAGGTGTGGCGCAAGGCCTACGATGACTTCGCGCCGGTTCAGAAGGCGAAGGGCGTCACCGCACAGGTGGTCTACCGCGCCGCACGACAATCCGAACGACATCACGGTGACGCACGAATTCGCATCGATCGCCGCCGCGCAGGCGTTTGCAGCAAGCAGCGAACTGAAAGACGCGATGCAGGGCGCCGGCGTGGTCGGCGCGCCGGCCATCTGGTTCACCAACAAGGCGTAGGAAGTTCTTTGGGATCTATTCCAGCGTCACCGCGATGACGCCGGCGCTCATCATGCCAAGCGCCTTCGCGGCGCTGATCGACACATCGATGATGCGACCGTGCTTGAACGGCCCACGATCGGTAACGCGGCACTGAATCGACTTGTTGCCGTGAATGACCTTGACGATGGTGCCGAATGGCAACGTTCGGTGGGCACAGGTCATCTGCCCGGATGCGGTGCCAGCGTAATATGACGCAAGCCCACGCTGACCAGCATCAGCCGCGCCACTCAGCGCGACGAGTCCCAACGCCAACGCAATGCGAACCATGTGGCCGTCCCAGCCCGAGAGGGCTGGACGCGCAATGCGGAGAAGGCGCGTTTCGTTCCGTGGCCGACGAAAGGCGGGCCACCCCTGCGCTGTGCGCGTGACTAAGTGTCAGTGGCAAATCGCTGTGCAAGCCATTGCGTTTATGCAACTCTTTCGGTTCCATGACGCTTTGGCTCGATTTCTATCGATCACGCCATCACACGGAACCGACGATGCCCATCACTCTCGACCCCTCCGCCGCCGCGCTGATCAAGGCATTTCGCGACGCCGGCCGTCCGCCGCTAGACACGCTGTCGCCCGTTGATGCGCGCGCGGCGTCGGCGCTCGGCCGCGCGATCGTGCAACCCGAGCCGCGAGAGATGAGGCGCGTCGACAATCTCGACGCGCCGGCGCCGGATGGTCCGATTCCACTGCGCGTCTACACACCGAACAGCGCGCCAGCAAACGCCGCCGGGCTCGTGTTCTATCATGGCGGCGGCTGGACCATCGGCGACCTCGATGGTTACGACGTGCTGTGCCGACAGATCGCCGACAAGTCTGGGCTGGTCGTCGCGTCGGTCGACTATCGCCTCGCGCCAGAGCACAAGTTTCCGGCGGCCGTGATCGACACGATCGCGGCCACCGAGTGGATCGCGGCGAATGCGACGACGCTCGGTTTCGATTCGGCCAGAATGTTTGTCGGCGGCGACAGCGCTGGCGGCAATCTCGCCGCCGTCGTCTCGATCCACGCGCGCGACCGTGGCGGGCCGAAAATCGCGGGCCAGGTGCTGATCTATCCGAGTGTTGATGCGCGCATGCATCACCCATCGCACCGCGATCCGGAAACCAGCGTGCTTTTGACTCACGCGATGACCAAGTATTTCTTCGGTCATTACCTGAACGGACCCGCCGACGCCGCCGACTGGCGTGCGTCGCCCGGCCGGGTGCAGGACCTGTCGCGGCTGCCTGAAGCGTTCGTCATCACCGCGCGCGCCGATCCGCTCTATGACGAAGGCGAGGAGTTCTCGCAGCGCCTGCGTGATGCCGGCGTCAAGGTGACCCACACGAGTTATGCCGGCCAGTTCCACGGCTTCATCACTCTGGGCCGGCTGATCCCGCAAGCCAATCAGCTGGTCAGCGAGATCAGCCTGTGGCTGAAGCAGCGTGCGTGACTTGGCGGCCCACGAGGTTGGTTGGTCTAGCGCTTCTCTCTGGCAAGAATCTCGGGGAAATTGCGCCGCTCGTGCAACACGCGGACGACCTGGGCGATGTCATTTCGCGCGCGGTAGAAGATGAGGTAGGGCGACACGCGTACAGCACGCAATCCCGGCATGATGTCGTCGCGCGAACGCCAGACGGTCGCTTCAGCCGACAAACGCTTGGCGGCTTCATCGATCTCTCGAACGAGCCTGTCGGCCACCTCCGGCGAGGCAACGCGTGCGTAGTAGTGCCAAACGTCTTTCAGGTCCTGCGTCGCTCTTGGCGCCCAGACGACCTGTCTATGTTGCCTTGGCATGCTCTTCGCGGGCCTGCCGGATCACCTCTTCAACATCGAGCTCTTGCCCGAGGCCCGCATCGAGCTCCTGGATGCCGATTTCGATTTCCGCGCGCAATTGCGACAGCGCCTCGACGCGATCCAGAAGTTCGCGCGCAAGCTGCTCCTGCGCCGCTTCGGGGAGCGCTGAAATCTTGCTGATCGCTATTTCGAGCGTCTTGACCATGCGATCGGTTATATAGCACGGAGTTTGTTCGCGGGCCAGAACGCGTTTATCCCGTCGATGCATGTTCGATCGCGGTGCCAGAGACCGGAGAGTGCCTTTGGGAGGAGTCCGATGCGCGTGATGATCGCGTTTGCAACGCTGGTGCTCGTTGCGGGAAACTCGACGCACGCCCAGGACGTGCCGGGCATCGAGAACTGCATGGCCGAAAAGCAGATCGAGCGGCGCACCGGCTGCCTGCAGAGCGACATCAATTTCCTGAAGACGCAGATCGCGACCGAAGTCGGCAAGGCCAAAGCCGAGGCGCAGGCCAAGCTCGACGATGCCATGAAGCAGATCGATGCGCTGAAGCTGCTGGTCGCGGGCCTGCAGGCGCAGCTCAAGCAGGTGCAAGCTGATCTCGTGGACGCGAAAGCGAAGGTCGATCCGAAGCCGCCGTCGAAGTGAGGACGTAACGATCAGTCAGTAGGAAAAGTTGTCGTCACTTGCAGCGCGTTGCGAAGATGTAGCGCAAATGAACGGCCACTCACGCCGTGTGGTGGGACGTGAAGCTGCGAGGCGCGTCGGCGTAATCAGCGTTGTACTTGCCGACGCCGATCATGAAGGTGGCGATGGCAAGGGCTGCGACGATGATCAGGGCTTTGGTGGCTTTCATAGCGGTCTCCTGTGACAGAAACTCTATGATGAGTTCTCGGCTTTCGACGTGACCGGGGTCACTGAGTGGCCGGGGCTCCAGAAAGTTCCGCGTGTTAGTCGTGGCGTCCGACAGGAACGATCATGCCCGGCGCGACGGCCGGGCATGAGGTAATTCAGACCGCACAACGTCTTCAGACGTGCGCCGGTTCCCGCAGCTTCGCAGCGGCAGCATCCTGGCGTGCGATCTCGCTCTTGACCGCGGCCTGCACCTTCTCAAAGGCGCGGACCTCGATCTGACGCACGCGCTCGCGCGACACGCCGAACTCGGCGGCGAGGTCTTCGAGCGTCATCGGCTCATCGGCGAGGCGACGCGCCTCGAAGATGCGCCGTTCGCGCGGATTGAGCACGCCCATCGCGCCGGTCAGCGCCTTGTGGCGATGATCGTACTCTTCGCCCTCGGCCATGCGGACTTCCTGGTTCGGCGTGTTGTCGACGAGCCAGTCCTGCCATTCGCCGGGATCGCCGTCGTCGCGGATCGGCGAGTTCAGCGAGGCGTCGCCGCCAAGCCGGCGGTTCATCTCGATGACGTCCTGTTCGGTGACGCCGAGTCGCTTGGCGATGGTCTGCACCTGATCCGGGCGCATATCGCCCTCGTCGAGCGCGGAAATCTTGCTCTTCGCCTTGCGAAGGTTGAAGAACAGCTTTTTCTGGTTCGCCGTGGTTCCCATCTTCACGAGCGACCACGAGCGCAGAATGTATTCTTGAATCGACGCCTTGATCCACCACATGGCGTAGGTGGCAAGCCGGAACCCCTTCTCGGGTTCGAAGCGTTTCACCGCCTGCATCAAACCAACGTTGCCTTCGGAGACAACCTCGGAGATCGGCAGGCCATAGCCGCGATAGCCCATCGCGATCTTGGCGACGAGGCGAAGGTGGCTGGTGACGAGTTTGTGTGCCGCGTCCCGATCGCCATGCTCACGCCAGCGCTTGGCGAGCATGTACTCTTCTTGCGGTTCCAGCATCGGGAACTTGCGGATTTCTGAAAGGTACCGGGCGAGACCGGATTCGGCGGTCAGGACCGGCAGGGCAGCAGTGCGGGCCATTTAAGAGCCCTCCAATTTGTTCAGGTCCCCGATAGCGGCGGACCAGGCAGCGCTCTGCTGTGTCAAAGCCAAAGTCGCTGCGAAGTTTCGTACGTTGGGACATCTCCAACGCACGTGCAGCATACACGAAAGATTATGTCTTGGGGAAGGATTTCGATGCCGTCACGTTGCCGTGACGCTGATTAAAGTATTGTAATATTGAGGTTTTTCAAGACCCCCTGCGACATCCGGTCACCTATGTTGACCCTTCAGGGCGGCCCGCAGCCGGGCCAGATCCTCGGGCCAATCCGTCTCGAATTCGAGGATTTCCCCGGTCTGTGGATGTTCCAGGGTCAGGCGGTAGGCGTGCAGAGCCTGGCGGCCGAATCGGGCGAGCTCGGCCTGGGCCGCGTCGGACAGTTGGCTGGCCTTGGTCTTGAAGCCGGCGCCGTAGGTTGCGTCGCCCAGCAGCGGGTGACCGATGTGGCTCATATGGACCCGAATCTGGTGCGTGCGTCCCGTCTCCAGCTCGAGTGCGAGGCTCGCGGCGACCGGTTTGCCGTCGCGGCCCGCAAAGTCTCGAGCCGTCGCCAATGGGTAAGCGCGACGCGGCCTTGCTTGCGCACCGCCATTTTCTCGCGCGCGGTGGCGTGGCGGCCGATCGGCTGGTCCACCGTGCCTGACGGCATGGTGGGCGCGCCCCAGCAGATCGCGAGGTAACCGCGGCGCAGCGCGCCGGTGCGGCCGTGATCGGCGAACTGTTTTGTCAGCGACTGGTGCGCGCGATCGGTCTTGGCGACCACGAGCAGGCCGGAGGTGTTCTTGTCGAGCCGGTGTACGATGCCGGGCCGCCTGACCCCGCCGATGCCGGAGAGGCTTGCGCCGCAATGGGCGATCAGTGCGTTCACCAGCGTGCCGGAGTCGTGGCCGGCGGCCGGATGCACGACGAGGCCGGCCGGCTTGTTGATGACGATGATGGCGTCGTCTTCGTAGACAATGTCGAGCGGGATGTTTTCGCCTTGCGGCTCGGCCGGCTGCGGCGGCGGCACGCCGACGGTGATCATGTCACCGGCGCCGACATGGAACGCCGGATCGGTGAGCGCGCGATCGCCTGACCTGATCCGGCCGTCGAGGATCAGGGCCTTCAGCCGCGAGCGCGACAGCTCGGGGATTTTCCTCGCCAGCACGCGGTCGAGCCGCTCCCCGGCATCCTCCGCCGCGATCTCGATATCAACGGTTCGCGCGTCGTTCATCGCTTCACTCCGCTGCGCGGCTGTGATACGCGACCGCGACGAAACAGGAAATTTGCATGACAAGACGCAAATTCTTTTTGGGCGCCGCCGCCGCGCTCACGCCGTATCCGGCCTTCGCCGCAGCGCCCGACCTCCGGACAATCGCGCGCGACGGCTATCTCTACGTGCTGCCGCTGCTCGAGATGGCCGCGACGCGGGCGCGACTCCTCGCCAACGGCGCGTCGCAGAACACGATCTACTCCCGCCGCAACCTCGCCGACGCGTCGAGCCGCGCGGTCACTTCGCCGAACAACGACACACTTTATTCGGTGGCATGGCTCGATCTCACCGCGGGTCCGGTCACCGCGACCTTGCCCGATGTCGGCCAGCGCTACTTTTCGCTGCAGCTGATGGACATGTACACCAACAATTTCGCTGTGCTCGGCACGCGGACCACCGGCTCCAGCGACTGCGAAATTCACCATCGTCGGCCCGAATGACGCGATCGGCGCGGCGGACCGCAACGTGTTGCGCTCGCCGACGCCGCACGTCTGGGCGCTCGCCCGCGTGCTGGTCGACGGGCCCGATGATCTTGACGCGGCACGCACGGCGCAAGCCGGCATTGTGATCGACGGGCCGAAGGTCGCGGGCAAGCCGCGCACCTCGACCGTTACCGCGGTGGCGCAGGACGCGAAGTGGCAGGACGTGTTTGCCGAAGCCAACCGCCTGCTCGCCGAGGAACGCCCGCCGGTTACAGACATTGCGATGCTGCTCCGCATCGCGCCGCTCGGCATCGGCCCTGACGCCGCGTTCAACCCCGACGCCTTCTCCGACTGCGAGCGCGAGGCGATCGCCGCCGGTGTCGCGGACGCACGCGCGCTGGTGATCGACCCGCGCAACCGCGGCCAGGCGGTGCAGGGCTGGTACTATCCCGGCCCGACGCTCGGCATCTGGGGCCAGGACTACGGCGCGCGCGCCGTGGTCGCGCGCACCGGGCTTGCGGCGTTGCCGCGCGACGAGGCGATGTACATGCGCCCCGAAGGCACCGACGGCAGCGCGCTCTACGATGGCCGCAAGATGTGGCAGATTCATTTTGCTCCGGGTCAGCTGCCGCCAGTCAGCGGCTTCTGGTCGCTCACCATGTACGAGCGTACTCCGGACGGCCAGTCGTTTTTCACCGAGAACGCCTTGAAGCGTTACGCCATTGGCAACCGCACGCCGGGCCTGAAGACCAACGACGACGGCACGCTCGACATCTGGATCGGCCACAACGATCCGGGCGAGGGGCGGCAGGCCAACTGGCTGCCGGCGCCAGCAGGATCCTTCACGATGACGCTGCGGGCCTACCTGCCGGCGCGCAGCCTGCTCAATGGCGACTACAAGCTGCCGCCGATGACGCCGGCCGGTTAACCCTGCGCCAAGCGGCATCGCACGGACAGGCTTGCCATCGAACGTGGCTTCGTGGGACTGGTGCCTTATGACCGACAAGGTGACCGATTCCGCAAACGCCGAAATGAGCCCGGAACAGGCCGCGCTGCTCGCACGGCGCGTTCGCCTGATGATGGTGATCGCGGGATTGACCACCGCGATCGGCATGGCCGCGATCCTGGTCACGATCGGCTACCGGCTCTATCGGGGCGAGGGCTCGTCGACGCCGGTCAGCGAGATCACCGCGACGCTGCCGAAGGGCGCGCGCATCACCTCGACGGCTGTTTCCGCCGATCGCGTCGTAGTCACCGTCGAGACGCCGGCTGGGCTCGAGATCCGCACCTTTGACGCGCGCACGTTGAAGCTGACGGGGCGGCTGCGCTTTGCGACGGAGCCGTGAGGGGCGCGATACGGCCCCCAACCTCATGGTGAGGAGCGCGTAGCGCGTCTCGAACCATGAGGCCGAGGCGCATCGACACGGGCCTCATCCTTCGAGACGCCCATCGCTACGCGCCATGCTCCTCAGGATGAGGAATTAGGCCTGCTGGATGATCTTTTCCTTCGCGAGCTCCGCCAGCTTCGCATCACTGTAGCCGAGCTGCTTCTTCAACACATCGTTGGTGCTCTGGCCGAGCAGCGGCGGCGCGCGGTATTCGGTGATCGGCGTCTCGGAAAACGTCAGCGCGTTGCGGATCAGCGAGAGGTTGTCGCGCAAGGGATGCTTGACCTTGACCTCCATGCCGCGGAGCTTGACCTGCTCGTCGTCGAACACCTGTTTGAAGTCGTTGATCGGGCCGGCCGGCACGCCGACCGCTTCGAGCGCGTCCAGCCAGTATTTTGCCGGTCTCGTGATGAACAGGTCTTCGAGAATCTTCATCAGCGCGTCGCGGTGCACGACGCGGTCGTTGTTCTTCACGAAGCGCGGGTCTTTGGCGAGCTCGGGATGGCCGAGCACACCGCAGCATTTCTCGAACTGCGAGTCGTTACCGACCACCAGCATGATGTCCTGGTCGGCGCAGGTGAACACGCGCGCCGGCACGCCACCATTGCCTGAGGTGCCGCGCCGCGGCGGCGTCTCGCCGTTGACGAGATAGATCTGCGCGTAGTGCGTCAGTGACGCAATCACCGTGTCGTTCAGGCAGACATCGATATGCTGGCCCACGCCGCCATTGGCCTTGCGATGGAACAGCGCGGCGAGGATGCCGATCGAGGCGTTCATGCCGGTCATCACGTCGGCGATGCTGGGGCCGACCTTCATCGGCCCGGCGCCGGGCTCGCCGTCGGGATGGCCGGTGACGCTCATCAGCCCGCCGGCGGCCTGGAAGATCGCGTCATAGCCGGGGCGATAACGGTACGGACCGGTCTGGCCGTAGCCGGTCACCGAACAGTAGATGATGCCGGGGTTGATTGTCTTGATCGACTGATAGTCGAGCCCGTAGCGCTTGAGGTCGTCGACCTTGAAGTTCTCCATCATGATGTCGGCGGATTTCGCGAGCTCGCGAATGATCTCCTGCCCGGCAGGCTTCGCCAGATCGACCGCGACCGACTGCTTGTTGCGGTTGGCGCAGAGGTAGAACGAATTGTTGTTGTTGGCCTTGCCCTTGGGATCGACGAGGTACGGCGGGCCGAAAATGCGCGCATCGTCGCCGCCGCCGGGACGCTCGATCTTGATCACCTCGGCGCCGAGGTCGGCCAGCATCTGCGAGGACAGCGGGCCGGCCAGCACGCGCGTCAGATCGAGAACCTTGATGCCGGTCAAGGGCAGGGGCGACATTGAGCGTTCCTCCGAATTTTTGTTTTTGCGCGAAACCTTTGGCACCGCGCGAGGTAACTCCGGATATACCAATTTGCGGCTTTCAGCGCTGCGTTCTGGTGCTGGCGACTTGACGCATGCGCAAGGGTCTCTCCCGTTCAGGCCCGTTCAGGAGGAGGCGAAACCACGCATGAACCACGGGCTCTTGAGGCCGCTCCATCCCGCTTGCGCCACCCGCCCCGGAATGGCAAAAGGGGCTTCGGCGATCGCCATTGCTCCCTTCGTCTAGCGGTCTAGGACGCGGCCCTCTCAAGGCTGAAACACGGGTTCGATTCCCGTAGGGAGCGCCAGTCCACCAATTGCTGTCGTGATGTCCCGATGCCTTTTCCTTGGCCAGTGTGGCTGGTGGTCGAGCGGAGGCGCGAGACGCTCCCAGCGGCGGCATCTTTTCGTTCCGCGGGGTTCGTTGATCGCATGCGTTTTGGACATCTGAGTTCAGCAACTGACGTTTGTCGTGCCCCCCAGGATTGACGCTGCGCACTTCAAATCGATCTTGATCATCCGCTTTCAGCGGCTGGGTGACCTTGTCCTCGTCTTGACCCTTATTCAGAACCTGCGGACGGAATTTCCGAACGCGCGACTGACATTGCTGTGCCAGGACATCTATACCGAGTTTTTCCGCCAACAAATCGGTGTGGACGAGGTCGTGGGGATCCCGAAAGGGGCGGGGCTGAAAGGTCAACTTGCCGGATGGCTGGCGGCACTAAGGGCGCTCATGACAGCTTCGTTCGATCTCGCGATCGATGTATCCGATAATCGAAGGTCATCGCAGCTCACGCGGCTGACACGTGCGCCAATACGCGTCGGGTTTTGGCCGCCGACGCGATCCCGGCGCAGCGTCTGGGAGAAGGGATGTTACAATGTCTATGCGCCCGTCGTTCCACTCGAGGACGAGCAGCACGGACATTTTGTCAACCGATACCTCGCGCCGCTCCAGGCGCTGGGCCTTCCGGTCCGCCACTCCCGACCAAGCATCACGGCGACCGCGGCCGACCGCATTGCGCTCAGCCAGTTCGGGCTGGGCGCGCGACCCTACGCGGTCATTCATCCCGGCGCACGCACCCCCAATCGTCGCTGGCCCGCGGAGCGATACGTGCCGCTGATCGAGCACCTGTCGGAGCGCGGCCTTGCGGTGGTGATCATCGGCGACAACAGTGAGCGCCCGATCGCCGATCAAATTGCGGGGATGTCGCCGTCAGCGCGTTTCGTCGATCTGGTCGGCAAGCTAACGCTCGGACAGCTTGCCGCGCTGCTTGAGCGGTGCGCTCTCTACATCGGCAACAATACCGGGCCCATGCACATCGCCGCGGGCGTCGGAGCGCGCATCGTTGCGATCTACGGAATACATGCGATTCTGTGGGCGCCACTGACCGAAGATCATGTCATGGTCACGCCGGCGCGGCCCTGCAAATGTGTTGATCCGGCGACTTGCCGGCCGCACGATCCGGATGCCAGCCTGTGCATCCGCAACAACTCAGTCGCAGACGTACTGCGGGCGGTCGACGTTCAGTTGTCGGCGGCCGAGCGCGCCGGCACTCGAGCCGGGTTGAATTGAAATCGAGTCCCATCACAGGCCAGATCCTTGCGCAGTGGATCGGCACCGAGCGCCCGCAAGCGCTGAGAGCTGCAGAAGCCTCAGGTCCGCATCGCCATGGGGCGTTGCGTCGGCACGATGCTCAAATCCTCGAGCGCCAATCCCGACGACAGCTTTTCCGTGACCCACCGGGGCTTCTTGCCGCGTCCTGACCAGACTTCGTCCGGCGCGTCCGGGTTTGCGAATTTGGGCCGAACGGGCGGATAAGGACGACGCGTCCTTTCCTGATTTGTCGCTGGACGCAAACTGATGAGCCGACGGTCGAGCTCCCGCTTTTCGGCATTTATTTTGGCGGCGAGAACCTCAGAAATCGTTCCGTGCAGTCCCCACAGCTCTTCGATCGACATCGCGTCGAACTTTGTCGTTTGGCCCATTGCTTTTCCCCAAAAGTATTCGTCAGTCCCATCTTGTCCCTGGTTAACTAGAGTGGCGGAATTTGAAAAAACAAAGGCGAAATCGTGTGTATTCATCGCGCCGGTAAGGCAGCATGAAGCCGACGCGAAGCTGAGGCGAACAACAACCGTCTCACGAAAAAGATTAGGTCGCGCGATGACGGCGTGAGCTTGCAGCTAGATGAAAGGGTACGTCTTCACCGCAAAGCTTGCAACGCCGTCGCGATCGAGCTCCGCTGCGTTGCACTGGACGGCATCTATGTCGGAGAGCCAGACTTCGACGAGCCCGGCGACCGCCACGTCGAGATTTGGCACGCGACTGCCCGGTGCTTGCGTCTGCTGCACGATCTGGTGCCGCACGATACGGCGGACACCCCGCAATTCACGCAAGATCGTGTCGACGGGCGCCGACGGCGCGTGCGGCGCAACGAACAGCAGGATCTGCTTGATCGATCCATCTGCATCGTCGAATGCGGCCTCGTCATCGTCCACCGCCGTGACGACACGCGACACCGCCCCGATGAACAGCTCGGAATCCCTGTCGCAGGCCTTGAGTTCGGCCGAGCCATACGCCGCCATCCGGTCCTCCGGGTTGTCGAAGGCGAGCTGCGGAATGCCGTCGATGCGCAGCCCGCGTGCGAGCGCGTTGGTGCCGATCGAATCGAGAACGTGGTTCTGCACGTAGTGCCGGCAGCGCGGCAGTTTCGCAGTCAGCGGTCCGTGCGGATCGAGCCAATGCTGCTGGAACGTTGCGAGCTCGATGTCGGCACGGCGACGAATGAGGCTGTTTGCGACGATCACGTAGGGTTCCCCGATTGCCTCTGAATTTATGCACTGATCATCAGTCGGTCGCAACGACTGCCACTCTTCGTCAGAGCGCGCGATGCCGCGTGTTCCTGAGATCGGTCAAGTTTGCTGCCCATGCGTGGCCTGGGAGCATCAGCGATCGGAAAAACAAGCCGGACCTCGTCGTCGCCACGATTGCGACCGCGATCGTGATGTCTCTCGTTCGCAATCTCAGTTTGTGAGTCGGATCTCACCGGTCCCCCGCGTCTCGGCGACGGCGGGCAGGGATATGCTTACGTCGCTGCTCGAGCAGGGGTCTCAAACACGAAGCAACTGACGTTGTCGCATTCCTCGCATCGATAAATGTGCCGCTCGAATCCGTTGTCGCGATCGAGCCGGTGCGGCTCGATCGACATGAGCCGCATTGCCGTCTCGCAGTTCGGGCAACCTCGATGATCGAAATCCGATGACATGGGCCTCGGATAAGAAAGCGATGTCACCGGACGATGACGACATCAGGACCGAGATGTGTTCTTTGTCCCGAAAGATATTAAAAGCTTAGGTAACCTGATCAGCGTTGCGCCGACATTGGTGGCGAGCGGGCTGGCTGCCGCGATCAACTGAAGAGAAGCCATATGTCAGCGACACGCCGCGGCGATGGCGAGATTTGCCCGGAAGGGCCGCGCCGTCGCTGCCGCTCAGCGGCGCGAGCGGCAGCGATGTTGTATCTGACGGCCAGGCGCAGGAGTGCGGCCTTGGCTTTGGGATTGTCGAGCTTGGCGGCACGCTGCCGAGCTTGAAAGGCGCGGGAGCGCCAGTGCGCTAAACTGTCCATGACATTGCCCCTTAAGGGAACTGACCCAACCAATCAGAAACGGGGTCAAAGTGAAGGAGGCAAATCCTGAAATTTACCGCGTGAAAATACTGAGCTGGAGCCGTGCGAACAGCGCCGCTACGACGCGATGCGCAGCCCGCCCTGTTCACTCCCGCATCTGGTCAACTGAAGGCGAGCAGCGGCTCGCGAGACGCGGTCAGCCCAAGACTATCGCTTCGCGGCAAACGGTATGACTTGGGCCGTCAGCCAGTTGCGGAATTCGAGCGTGCGCCGCACCGGGTCAAGCACATCCGGGCCAACGCCGTGCTTCCAGGCGAGATCCTTGCGCCGGGGATCGGCGCTGAGCGCCCGGTAGTCGCTCACGACATCAGCGACATCGTCGTCCGAGCGAGCCCGCCCCTCGCTGATGTGCCGCTTCCCCAACAGCGCGATAATGCCAGCCACCGTCGCAAGCTCGAACTCCGGGTGATACTGCACGCCCCAGAAACAGCGATTCTCCTCGCGCATCACGGCCGCCTGCACGCGGCTCGTCGCATTCGACGCCAGCACGGTTCCGCATGCCGGCAGCTCCGCGATCTCGTCCTCGTGAACGCACACCGCGTCGAACGCGCCCGCCTTGTCGGTGAACATGTCGTGCTGGCGGCCTGTGTCGGTGAGATAGATATTCCGCGCGACGCCGATCTCGCGTCCCCGCGGGTTGAGATGCACCGTGCCGCCGAGCGCCGCCGTCATCACCTGCAGCCCCCAGCACGAGCCGAACGCCGGAATGCCCTTGTCCCAGATCTCGCGTGTCAGCTCGATCTGGTCCTTCACCGACGGCTGATCGAGCCGGTAGGCGTTGTAGGGCGAGCCGGAGATCCACACACCGTCGAAGTCACCGACGCTCAAGCCTTGTGGAAGGCGCTCGCCGTCGGCGACGCGCAGCGTGAAGTAGTCGAGCGGCGGACCTTCCTGCATATGCTGGTCGAGCAACTCGCGAATGAGCCGGTCATACGGCTTCGAGCCCGCGTCGACAATTCGCGCCTCGCCCTCCGATGGCGTGCCATTGAAGACGAGAATGCGTGGCATTTCGGTGCTCCGGGGATGATCAAATTAGGTCCAGGCAGGATACCAGAACTCGTCATTGCGAGGAGCGCAGCGACGAAGCAATCCTGCTCTTCTGTGGGGCTCTGGATTGCTTCGCGGAGTTTATCATCGGGCCGCGCGTTCGCGCGGACCCGTTGGCTCGCAATGACGACGAACCTGGCCGATGCCACCGCCTCACTCCGCCGCCACCTGCCGCTCCCAGCGCTCCACGTCGAGGAACGTGCTCTGGTAGGTGGCGCCGGCGCCGATGTCGGTGAGGCGGTCGGAGCACAGGTTGTTCACGGTGCCGTGGATCGCTTCGGCCTCGGGCCGCTGGCCCGGCACCAGCGCGACCCCCTCGCGGATTTCGTCGCTGATCTTCAGCACCAGGCCGCATTCGCCGCGGTCGTTGAACAGCCGCACACGCTCGCCGTCGGTCAGGCCGCGCCTGGCCGCGTCGTTCGGATGCAGCACGCAGACCGGCTCGCCCTCGCGCTTGCGCAAAAAGCCGTTGGCGAGAACGCGGTGTGCGACTGGAAATAGCCTGGCGTCGTCAGCAGGCGGAGCGGCCAGCGCGCGGCGTCGGCAACCTCCTGGCTGTCCTCTTCCCAGACCGGCATCGGCGGCAGGCCTTGCCGCGCGAGGTCTGCGGAAAAAATCTCGAGCTTGCCGGACTTGGTGCGGAACTCCTGGCCCACGCCTTCGGGCGCCGCCTTGACGGCGCGATGATCGAGCAGGCGTTTTGGATCGATCTTCGCGACCGCGCCTTTGGCGCCGTCGAAAAACTTCGGCAAAATTTCTTCGGGCGTCAGCCGGAAAATCTCGTCCTTGAGCCCCATGCGCCGCGCCAGCTCCTGCGCGAGGCGCATGTTGGACCACGCCTCGCCCTGCGGCGCGACCGCGGCCGGCGCGAACTGAATGTAGTAGGTGCCGTAGCTGCGATAGAAATCCGAGGTTTCGAGATAGGTCGTCGCCGGCAGCACGATATCGGCGTACTTCGCCGTATCGGTCAGCACGGGATCGTGCACGACCGTGAATAGATCTTCGCGCGAAAGACCCTGCCTCACGCGCCGGGAGTCCGGATTGGTCACCGCCGGGTTGTTCGACGCGACGAACAGCGCGTTGATCGGCGGGTCCGTCATCGTCAGCAGCGCTTCGCCGAGCAGGCTGTGGTTGACCTGCCGCGTCTCGGCCGGCCCGGACGGCTTGCGCAAATGCGAAAAATTGAAATCGAGCGAGCCCGCGGTGACCGACATCGCGCCGCCGCCGCGCACGCCGTAGGCGCCGGTGACAGCCGGCAGCGTCGCGACCGCGCGCATCGCCTGGCCGCCGCGCGCGACGCGCGTCATGCCCCAGCCGATGCGCAGGAACGATTTTTTCGTTGCGCCGTAAATCGCCGCAAGGCGCTCGACATCGTCGACGGTGAGCCCCGTGATCGCGGCGACGCGTTGCGGTGGGAATTTCGCGACGACTTCTTTTTTCCATTGCTCGAAGCCGAACGCGTGGCTGGCGAGATAATCCTCGTCGCACTTGCCGTCGCGCACCAGCACGTGAACGATGCCGATCGCCAGCGCCGCATCGGTGCCGATCCTGATCGGCAGGTGCCAGTCGGCTCCAACGGCGGTGCGATTGCGATGCGGATCGATCACGATGATCTTGACGCCCTGCCGCTGGCGCTGCTCCAGCTTCTGCCAGAGATGGACGTTGACCGCCTTGACGTCGCAGCCCCAGACGACGATGAGTTCGGACTCGGCGACCTCGTCCGGGTCGATGCAGCCGACCGGCCCAAGCGTCGTCTCCCAGCCGACATCGGCGCAGGTGTCGCACACGGTGCCGGCCATCAGCCGGCTGGTGCCCAGCGCGTGGAACAAGCCGTTCGGCAGGTGCCGGTTCATCTGCCCCTGGTGCGATGAGTAGGCGTAACCGAGCAGGGCGAGCGGTCCGTCGTTGGCAATGATCGCCTTCCAGCGCTCCTCGATCTCGTCGAGCGCTTCGGTCCAGCTGATGGGCGCGAACTGGCCGGCGCCTTTCGGCCCGGTCCGGCGCAGCGGCGTCTTCAAGCGCAACGGCGAGTGCACCACCTCGGCCTCGCGATTGACCTTGGCGCAGGCAAAACCGTCGGTGAACGGCTGCTCCGGATCGCCCGACACCTTGATGATGCGGTCGCCGTCGACCTCGACCAGCAGCGAGCACATGCACGGGCAGTCGTGGGCGCAGGTCGCGCGTACTGTTTTCATCGGAGATGTCTCCGGTGAACTCCCATTGGAGTTTTGTCGGCGGGGCCGACCCCGGGCGGCGCCCGCTTTCAAATCGTAAGACGGCTTACCCTGATGCGTGTCACGGAAACACTGGTCACGTCGAGGCCCACTTGGGGGCGAATTTGACGACCACTGGGCAGGGATGCGGTAGTTCGTTGTGCCATCAGCGAGACACATCCGCTCGCACATCAAGCGCACCAAGCCAACTTGAGAGCTACCCCGTATACGCACGCTTTTTGATCGGACGTCGCGTGCTCGGTTATTGTCTTAGATGCTCTGATTTTCTATTCCAAGTATCTCTTTTCCTTTGGTTACGCGTCTGCAATAATTCGTGCCGAACGCGCACCATAATCGGCGGCGACAAACGCGAATAATGTCTGCTTTTGCGGATATTGTTTCTGCATGAGCAGGTGCGCAACGTGAGCGCGCACTAAGAATTGGTAGTCCGTCTGATCGCGTCCGACGGATGCGCCTGTCATCCAGGAGGGCTCTTCAGTGATTGAGATTGGGGTTCTTAAGACTGCTGTCGATCTCTTCGATAAGGTTCTCAATATTATCGATAGGCAGTCCAAGAACAGAAGAGAATTATTTAAGGATGCAATAGAGCCTTTGTATAGTCGACTAGAACTCATCGCTAAGTGTCTGTCCGGAGAGAAATTAAATCCTATAAATCATTTGTGATTAAAGACAGGTGGCCTGATTCGGAGGGGCCGCCGATGTGGACGAATGAAAATCGCGCGCGGTATGACCGCAGCCAACTGCGCTATCCCAGCGACCTCACCGACGACGAGTGGAAACTGGTCGAACCGCTGATCCCGCCAGGCAGGCGTGGCGGCGACAAACGTACAGTGATCGTGCGCGAGGTTGTGAACGGCCTCATGTATATTCTCTCCACCGGTTGTCAGTGGCGGGCGATCCCGAAAGACCTGCCGCCGCGCTCGACGTTGTATGATTATTTCGACCTGTGGAGTTAGGATGGCACGCTCGATCTCATACATCATGAGCTCTATGTAAAATGCCGCGAAGCGATTGGCCGGGAAGCCAGTCCCACCGCCGCTGTCATTGATAGCCAAAGCGTCAAAGGCGCTGAAAAAGGGGGGCTTCGATTGATCCGCCGGGCTACGACGCGGGAAAGAAGATCAAGGGCAAGAAGCGGCACATTCTCGTCGATACGCAAGGCCTGTTGATTCATGCCATCGTTCATGCCGCTGACATTCAGGATCGCGACGGCGGCGCGTTCGTCATGGCGACCATGTTCGGCATGTATCCGTTCCTGATGAAACTCTACGCCGATGGCGGTTATCAGGGCCCGCTGTTTCGCCGCGCTGTGGCAAAAATAATGGCGCGGGTGAATGTGGAGATCGTCAAGCGTTCCGATCACGCAAAAGGATTTGTCGTCCTCCCGAAGCGGTGGGTCACCTCGAACGAGAGTGGCACGATGTGACAAAACGGTATGCGCAGCTGAAACTGTATTGCACAAGCTGAGAAATCTGCTCGGGTGCAACGCGGATTACTGAGAGTTGCAGGAAGGTCAGATAGTTGGTCGTGAGTTTGTCGCAGACGACGCGGCCGACCGACACCATCGGTGGCGCCGTCTTCTTCGTCCGTTCTTGGGGCTCCACAACCGCGACCAAAGCGTTAGCGCGACGAACCTGAAGAAAAGAGTTGCCGCGGCTGAGTCTGCGATGAGGACGAATATGTCGGCAATCGACATTCTGCGAAGTGGTGCCGAATGGACCGACAGGACCACGCGTGTTGCTCTTCCTATCGTGCTGGCCAGCGCAGTGGACGGTGCTCCGATCACTTACGGTGATCTAAATCTTGCCGTACACACACGGGGCGAGCCGCTGAAAATGGCGCTAACCTATCGCTATGTGGCGGGAAAGATCGGTGATGTCTGTGAAGCGCTAGCCAGGGACTTAGGCTACGATGTTCCGCCGTTGAACGCGATCATCGTAAATGAAAAGTCGGGCTTACCTAGCTACGGCGTCGATAACTATCTGGCTACGTACTCCAATATGACCCCACGGCAGATTAAACGACTGCGCGCCGACGAGCGGGATAGTTACGCCCGGACCGCAATGGAGAAGGTGTTCAACTTCACAGGCTGGGACCGAGTACGTCGGCATCTTGGAATTACAAAAGCCCAGACTGGAAAGCCAGACAGGAATAGAGGAGAGCCGATACCGCCGCCAAACCGGTTGAAGTTTTCAGATGGTCCGGAGTCCGAACTGCATCGGGGCCTCAAGATCTGGCTTGCAGCGCATCCTGATGCACTCAGTGCATTTGGCAAGTTCGATAAGGGGAACACAGAATGCGTCATAGCTTCGGGTGATCGATTAGACGTGCTCTTTACCAACGCCGGAATGCGATTGGCAGCGGAAGTGAAGACCAGCGAAGCGCCTGACGACGAAGTTCAACGTGGTGTCTATCAGTGTGTAAAGTATCGAGCAATCTTACGTGCGATGCAACTCGCAGCGGCGGAGCCGCCAAATGCCCAGGCGGCGTTGGTTGTCGATTGCCAGACAACGTCAACGGTTCGGCGTCTTGCCGAGCGACTATCTGTGATAATTGTCGATGTCAGTAGGGAGTTCAAACGTAGGTAGATCGTCGGGCAGATTACTAGGACGCAACGTTCTCGCTGCGCGACACGGAAACACTCTGGCCCGGCACGCGGCAATCCGTTGCGTGATCAATTGAAACTCAAGCGGCTTTTTGCAGTCAACGACGTCGTTTTCCAAGTGGGACGGTGAAAGTTGCCAGTCTTTCATCGTCGAAGAACGCGGAATTTGCACAGTGAGTGAGCAGTCAGCAACCCAACGCACTATTCCAAGCGATCATCTTGGACGTCCGGTTATGGTTGACGTAGCCGCCGGTAAATCAATTGGCTCTGGCTTCAACATAAATACAGACGACGCGATGTGGTTCGTTACTGCCAAGCACGTTCTCTTCGATGAGAAGGGAAACCTTTTAGGTGATACCGCGGAACTGCTTTCGTACGGCCAGGAGGATGATGTTGGTACTCTGCTGACACTCAACCTCAAAGGCCTGAAGGCAGCCAACAATCTGAGGGTTAGCACCACAGGAGACGCAGCGGTAATACGGATTGGCGTTGCAACTGAAAAAGTATCAGCAGAAGCGAGGCAACTTACAGTCCCCGCGGGGGTGACCATTAGGAGGAAGGGGCCAGATGCAATTTACGGCAGTTCTCTCGGTGACATCCTCTCTTTCGAGGACGTCGCAATCGGGAATGACGTAGTTGTTTTTGGATATCCCGTGTCGATTGGTCTCGCCGCTATACCGCAGATCGAATTTAACCGCCCTCTCTTGAGGAAGGGAATTGTTAGCGGGAAGAATTCCAAGCTAAATACACTGATAATCGATTGCGAAACTTTTCCCGGAAACAGCGGAGGAGCAGTGGTAGAGATGGCGCGCGAGTTTGCGCAAAGCAGATTTAGAGTAGTTGGGCTCATTAGCCAGTTCATTCCGTTCGACAGCGCGAGGTTAAAAGGCATAACCAACCCCACGCTCCTCAACTCCGGTTATTCGGTTGTCACGCCGATGGACCGGGTGCTCGAATTGATCAAGGCATAACTAGCCCCGTCGGTGCCATATCTGCGCTAATAAGCGGCGGGGTCGGAACGAAATAGGAGCGCTTCATGCAACGCAGCGACGAGCGGATCCTGACCACCCATGCCGGCAGCCTGCCGCGCCCCAGCGCGCTGACGCATCTCTATGCCGAACGCTCCCGCGGCGCGGCGGTCGACTCGAAGGCCATCGACGAGGCCGGCCGCGCCGCGTTGCGCTGGGTGGTGCCCAAGCAGCGCGAGGCCGGCATCGACATCGGCAACAACGGCGAGCAGCAGCGCGAGGCCTTCTTCTTGTATGTCCAGCGCCGCATGAGCGGATTTGGCGGCGCCTGGGAGCGCCGCGCGTTCGCCGACATGGTGCGCTATCCTGCTTACGCCGCGCAGACACTGGCGCAGGCCGCGGCCACCGAGCATGTCAGCCTGCGCGGCCGGCTGCCGAAGGCGGTCGGCGAGGTCCGCTATCTCGATCGCGCGCTGATCGAGACCGAATGCGCCGATTTTGGCGCGGTGCTGAAGGAGACCGGCGCCGGCTTCGCAGAACCGTTCCTGACCGCGCCGTCGCCCGGCATCATCGCGACCGCGATGCTGAACGAATACTACGACACCATGGACGCCTACCTCGCCGCGCTCGGCGAGGCGCTGCGCGTCGAGTACGAGACCATCGTGCGGCACGGCTATGTCCTGCAGATCGATGCGCCTGATCTGGCGATGGAGCGCCACATCACGTTTCAGGATCGGCCGCTGTCGGATTTCGTCAAATTCGTCGAACGCGTGATCGCGACGATCAACGCTTCGCTCACCAACGTGCCGCGTGACAAAGTCCGGCTGCATGTCTGCTGGGGCAACTACCAGGGCCCGCACGACAGTGACGTGCCGCTACGCGATATCCTGCCGGTGCTGAAGCAGGCGCGGGTCGGTGCCCTCGTGCTGCCGTTCGCCAATCCGCGCCACGCCCACGAGTACCGCGCGCTCGCCGAACTGCCGCCGGAGCAAATCGTCGTCGCCGGCGTGATCGACAGCGTCACCAATTACATCGAGCATCCCGAGGTGGTCGCCGACCGGCTCGAGCAGATCGCGCGGGTACTCGGCGATCCCTCGCGGCTCATTGCCGGCACCGATTGCGGATTCGACACCTCCGCCGGCCGCGGCGCCGTCGCCGAGGATGTGGTGTGGGCGAAGTTGCGCGCGCTCAGCGATGGCGCAAAGATTGCGTCGAAGCGGCTGGGCATGAAGGGGTGAATTCCGCAAGGGGCGATGCGATGAAGTGGGTCGAGTCCCAATCCTCCGCTCGTCCCCGCGGACGCGCTAGGGCATGCACAGATCTCGAAGGCTCCATCCTGCAGCGACAGCGTGGAAGTATTCAAGACCATGCTTGAAGGTGATTGGACCTGGCGGTTTGGAGGATGGATAGCCGTCCCAGCCGCCGAGGCGGCCAATGATCCAGGCGGCCCAGGCAAGGCGATCGGGCGGGTGCGGGTTTTTGAGCCGCTTTGTTCTGGCCTCGAGATCATGGTTGAGGGCGTTGAGGGTGGCGATCTCAGTCGCAGTGAAGGCCAGCTGGATGGGCTGCTTGCCGCGACCATCGCGTGCCTGCAGCAACTGGATTGTGATGACAGCAGCTTTGGTGGCAATGGCGACGAGCTTGAGGAGCCGGTCGGCGGTGGCGAGCTGACTGTCCTCAAGTTGGAGGCCTTGCGTCTTGAGGACGCGGAACAACTGCTCGCTCAACCAGCGCCGCTTGTACCAATCGGGAATGCGCCACGCCTGTTCTGCATTTGTCACCTTGTGGCTGGTCAGAAGCCGCCAATGCAGCGGCTCGGTGCCGGCTGGCGCGTCGGGCTCGCGCACATCGACGACCGTCAGCGGCAAGCTTGCTGGCAAATGGCGCAGGAACCTGGTTTTTGGACGGGCGAGGTCGAGCGCAGCAAAGCGGAGTTCGAGTATTGCAACACGCTCAGGCTTACCCGCGCGCGCGGGCAGCACGATCGGGCGCCGATCCACCACGGTCTTTGCATCGATGGTCGCATACAAGCCGGTATCGTCGGCAAGCTTGCGATCATGCATGCTGCGGACGACAACGTGGAAGCTCTCGTCGGCCGCACTGGCATAAAGGGCGAAGATGTCGCTCTCGCGGTAGCCGATCACGGTTACCATGGCAGCCTTGGCAAGCAACGGCTTGGCTGCGAGCGCGGTGGCGATCCAGCGTTGCAATTCTCGATCTGACAGGTCGCGCCGATCGTGCGGGACGGTCCGGCGGCCGTTGCGCGTCCACACCTTGCCTCCCAACAGGCCAAGGCAGGTCCCACCGTCGGCATCCACCGCCAGCAGCGGGTGCAGCAGCACGCCATAGCCGCCGCCTTTGCCGATCTCGCCGAGCCCGCGCCGGCGCTGCGGCGTGGTCGCGAAGTTGATCTCGCTGGTGTCCTGGATCGCCAGCACATGGCGGCCTTCGAACGCTGCAACCGTGCTTTCGCTCCAGCTCTCGATGATACCGGCCGTCGTCACCTTGGGGTTGCCGAGAAAGCGGTTGAACCGCACTTCAAGGGCGCGATCACCCTTCGCCAGCCGTCGCAGGCAAACATCTTTGCCCGCGACCATGCGTTCGATGAGCGCCGCCCCCCTTTATCGAGACGACGATCCCCGAACCGCCCCAACGTCCAATCGATCTGCGCCACCATCGCGACACCCCTGCTAAAGCCGAAGTGTCGCAATAGAAATCACATGGTTTCCGGATTTTGGAATCCCCTCCAGCCAACCCGAGTCAATCGGTCGCACCAAATGTGTGCATGCCCTAGCGCGGACGCGGGGACCCAGTTTTTGCCAAGCAATCTGTACCCTTTATCAATCGCTCCTGGATTCCCGCTTTCGCGGGAATGAGCGGACTTGAAGTCATCACGCATTGAGAGGAGACCGACATGGACCTTCGTAAGATCGTGGCGTTCCACGAAGAGATCAATTCTGAATACGGCGCTCCGGTTGTTCCGCCGCTGCGGCGTGTCGTCGTCGGCGCGGTGTTCAAGAATCCATTGCTCGGAAAGCCGGTCGGCACCGATCTCAAACCTCTGATCGATATCTCGAACGAGCTCGGCGAGACGCTGACCCGAAGGGCGTTGACCATGCTCGGTAGCCAGCAATTGCGTGCCTACACGAAGGGCGTGATCGTCGGCACCGCGGGCGATCTCGAGCATGGCGCGGCGCTGATTCATCCGCGGCTTGGCATGGCGATGCGCCAGACCATCCGCCGCGGCAAGGTCATCATTCCCGGTCACGCCAAGGTTGGCGCTGCGGGCGCGACGATCGATCTCATGTATGGTCCGATCGACGAGGGCTGGGACCTTGATGCCGCCGATTCGATCCAGGTCAGCGTGCCCGACTCACCGCGTGCAGAAGAAATTGCACTGTTCCTCGGTTATGCGAGTGGTCCACGCCCCAATGCGCGCTCCAAGGGGCCGGACCAGAAGGAGGTCGATGCCCTCGTGGCATCGTTCAGATGAGTTTTTCGAGATGAAGAAGGATTGCTCATGTCGTGGGTGTGGAGCGCTCCGCCCCAACCCGCTCGTCCCCGCGGAAGCGGGGACCCAGTTTTTGCCAAGCAACGGATGGTTCCTTCAGTCACCCTGGATCCCGCTTTCGCGGGAATGAGCGGACTTATGATTGTCATGCCTAAGAGCAGGCGCCACCCCCTCACGGCAACTTGCTGCATTCAAGCCGCTGCACCGGAATGGCATCGAGATCGACGCCGTCGAGACAGCGCACATTGACCGTCCACTTCTCCGGCGCGGTGCGCGGACGGCGGAACGGCAGGATTCCGCAGGTGCGGCAGAAGTAGTCGCGCGCAGTGTGGGTATGGAAGGTATAGAGCGCGAGGTCATCGAGTGGCGTGAGCAGGCGGATGTCGTCGGGATCGAACTCGGTGGTTCAGCGCACCGCGGCGGCGGCAGATCGAGCAGTCGCCGACCCGCACGTGATCGAGATCGGCGTCGACCTCGAAGCGCACGCGACCGCAATGGCAGGAGCCAGAATAGGTTTGCTTCATCGGTGGCCTCCGGGAAGGGGAATGTCCGTGGGGCCATAATACCACAGCGGTCGTCATTGCGGGGAGCGCGACAGTGGCGAAGCCAGTCCAGTGCCACAAGCAAGAGACTGGATTCCGGGCCTCGCGGCTATCGCCGCTCGCCGGAATGACAGTGACCCCTAGGTCATAACCCTAGTAAACGAATGCGCGCTGACGATACTCTGAAATCATTTTGCGCCGAGTAAGGCTTGGGAGGTTCTCATGAAAATCAAGAACAAGATCGCTGTCGTCACCGGCGGCGCCGACGGCATCGGCAAGGGACTTTGCGAGCGCTTCGCGAAGGAGGGCGCCACAAAAGTGATCGTGCTTGACCGCAACGGCGAGGGCGCGCGCAAGACTGCGGCCGCGATCGGCGGCGTCGCCTATGAGTGCGACGTCTCGCGCGAGAGCGATATCAAGCGCATCGTCGACGAGGTCGAGAAGACCGTCGGCGGAATCGCGCTGTTCTGCTCCAACGCCGGCATCGGCGATTTCGGCGGCCGGCCTGACGACGCGACCTCGCAGCCAAACGAGCAGTGGCAGCGCGGCTGGGAGGTCAACGTGATGGCGCATGTCTACGCTGCGCGCGCCTGCCTGCCCTACATGATCGGCCGCCGCGAAGGCTACTTCGTCAACACGTCCTCGGCGGCCGGCCTGCTCAACCAGATCGGCAATCCGGTCTACGGCGTGACCAAGCACGCCGCGGTCGGCTTTGCCGAAATTCTCGCGATCACCCATCGCGACCAGGGCATCCGCGTCTCCGTGCTGTGCCCGCAGGCGGTCGACACGCCGATGCTGCGGCGCGCCGGTGTCGGCTCGCAGAACGTCGACGGCATCCTCACGCCCGAGCAGGTCGCGCAATGCGTGGTCGAGGCGATCGACGAGGAGCGGTTCGAGATCCTGCCGCATCCGCAGGTGCTGGGTTACATGCGCAAGAAGACCGAAAACTACTCGCGCTGGATCGGCGGCATGGCGAAGCTCAAGCGCGCGCTCGATGACGCGAAGCGGTAAGGCCTTCGCTCGCACTTACGCTTATCGCAAAGATTTCGCTTGCGCTTGATTCTCGTCTAGTGTAGAGATGGGCTGTTCCGGTCCTCACAAAGGGCGCGTCGCGATCGCTGCGAATGCGGGCCGGAAACGATGGATGCTGCATGCGCGGGTAGCGGTTGCCATCGTGCAGGGAAAACCGGATGTCGGTTGAACCCAGCGGTGAATGAAGCTCGTTGCGCTGCTTTACGACCTGTTGCGCACGAGGCCAAAGGGTGCCAGCTGGCATCCGGTTTTCCCTGCGCCCTTTTTATTCGGAGCGCGCGAAATCAAAAGCAAAACCCCAGGCACATCGTGCCGCGGGGCGATTTCGCACATTCTTTCTCCTTGTCCTGATGAGGAGCGTCGCGCAGCGGCGCGTCTCGAAGCATGAGGCCCAAGAATCTCGATTGCGCGAAACGGGCAAGCCCGGCGCGCGCTCGGGCCTCATGGTTCGAGACGGCCTCATAGCCGTCCGCAGGACGGCGTCGCGTCGCTCGCCTTTGGGGCCTCCTCACCATGAGGGTTTTCCAAAACTCTGCAAAAATCAGCGAAAACAATCGCACGATCAGCAACTTGCGCGGCACGGGTGGTCACCTCACGCCCGCGTCCTGTACACCAGAAACCCTGCGATCGCGTCGCGCATCTTGTCCGGCTCGTCGACGCGGATCGAGTGGCTCGACTGTTCGAAGATACGCAAGTCTGATCCGGGGATCAGCCGGTGCAGTTCCTCGGAAAATTCCGGCGCGCAGATCCAGTCATGGCGGCCGGCGAGGATCAGCGTCGGCGCGGTGATGTTTTTCAGCTCGGGTCGCACGTCGAAATTCTGCAGGAAGCCGCCGGGCGCAAAGGCGCGGTTGATCGCGTCGGGTGAATAGATCCCCCGCGCGCGGCCGATTGCGCCTGCGGCCGGATCGGACTTCATCGAGTAGAGCGGATCCATCACCTCAAAATAGTGGCGCATCTTGGCTTCGGTATCGAGCTGGCCGGCCCACAGCGCATCGCACACCGCCTTCTGCTCTGCCGTGCCGCGTTCGGCGACAATCTGGCGGGCGCGCGAATTGAAGCCGGAATGCGCTGATGTGACGATCAGCACCAGATGCGAGACGGCGTGCGGATAGCGCGCCGCATGCGTCATCGCCACCATGCCGCCATAGCTCGTGCCGATCGAGACGATCGGCCCGAGCCCGAGATGTTTCGCAAGCGCCTCCATGTCCTCGACATTCTCGTCGAGCACGTACTTGCTGACGTCGCCGCGCGCAGAACGACCCTGGCCGCGATGATCGAAGAAGATGAGCTGCATCCTGTCGGCGAGCGGCGTGAAGGACGGCTTCATGCCGCTGTGATCGGCGCCGGGGCCGCCATGGATGATGAAGGCCGGCGGCTTCTCGCGCATCGTTGCGCCGTCGGGGACAAGGCCCGCACCGACCACGTCAAAGTAGATTTCAGTGTCGCGGATTTTTGCGCGCATGACGGCTCCCCAGGTTGGCCCAATGGCATCCTAGCGCAATCGAGGCACCAGCGCGCGAGGGCGGAAAGTCAAGACTTTACTCGACCACGGCACGTCTCTAGTTTCTGCACCGGGGAGAGGACTGTGGCGACGGTCGACGACGTCTATTACGAGGCGATCAAGCCTGCGGGCTTGAGCGAGCGGCTGCTCGTGATGGCGCGCGACCGGATTTTCCGCGACTTCATGAACCGCATGCGGCCTGCGCCCGAGAGCCGCATCCTCGACGTCGGCGTGTCCGACGTGATCAGCGACGGCGCCAACGTGCTGGAGCGCCTCTATCCGCATCCGGGGCAGATCACAGCGTGCGGTCTTGGCGAAGGCGGCACCTTCCGCCGTGCGTATCCATCAGTGCGGTACCAGCAGATCGCGCCAAACGCCCGGCTCGAATTTCCCGACGGCGCATTCGAGATCGCGACCGCGAACGCCGTGCTCGAACACGTCGGCAGCGTCGAGCATCAGCGGCAGTTTGTCGCCGAGCTCTGCCGCGTGGCGCGAAAGGTGTTCGTCTCGGTGCCGCACCGCTATTTCCCGGTCGAGCACCACACCGCGTTGCCGATCGTGCATTTCACCGACCGCACCTTCCGCATCGCCTGCACCTTCACCGGAAAGAGCAAGTGGGCGCAGGACGAAAATTTGATCCTGATGACGCGCAAGCAGCTCTGGCAGCTTGCAGGTTCAATCGATCGCAGCGTCGCCGTCGGCTACACCGGTCTGTTGCTCGGACCGCTGTCGTCGAACCTGTTTCTCGCGATCCACTGACCGGTCACGGCCGCGTCATCACCATAAGCGAACTGAGCTGCGTCACGTGTCCAGAGCCGGCATAGCGCGCGCCGTCAAGGATGACGGCCCAATGCGCGTCGCGCGGCAGATCGCTGTCCTTCAACTCGGTGCCATCAACGACAATTCGGCCTTCACACAGGCACCGCAGATAGGCCATCGCGCGAAACAGGTCCGACGCACTCGCCGGCCCGCCGATGACGACGCCATCGGCGCGCCCGACCAGCTGCTGAATGCCGGTCGTGTCCGAGCGAGCGAGAAAGGCGGCATCCACCGGATTGCTGACATCGCGTGCACGGACGAGCCCGGTGTAGGCAACAAGGGCTACCGATGTCAGGACGCCGATGAGCGAGCACCACAGCGTGACCGCGACGATCAGGTTCGATGTGCTGGTCCGTCGCGCGAGCAACGCGAAGCCGAGTGGTACGGCCAGCAGCGCCGGCAGCGCGAAACGCCAATTCGCCAGCGCCAGATCGGGAAAATCGATTGGGCCGACGCGATAAACGCGCATCACAATCAAAGCCGCCGCGAGCGCCGCCGCACAAAGCGCGACAACAAGTTCACGCGACAATCGCGGCAGGTCGGTGCCATGCTGCCACAATGCAAGCGCGACCAGGACGAACAGCGGCAACGCGAAGAGATAATAGCGGCCGTGCAGGCGGGCGATGTCCTCGCCGACCGGGTTGAGCTGATAGACGCTCTGAGAGAAATACACGGTCATCGCGATCATGGCGGCGAGCACGCAGCACGCGAGTAGGCCGAGATCGTGCGTGGCGCTGTTCGGCGAGGAAGCAGCCTTCGCATTGTCGACGACATGGCACAGCGCTGCCACCACCGTCACGGCCAGCGGCACGGCGATCAACGCAACAACTGCGCAAAGGTGCCCGGAGAGATTGAAGAGCGCCGCGGATAAGTCGATCCGGTTGGCGACGAGCATGCCACCATAAGTCGACCCGGACATCGACCACAGCCATTGCCCGGCCAGCGGATAGCCGAGGGCAACGCGCGTGACATAGTAGGCGACGGCCAGCATCGCGGCCGGTGCGATGCCGCGGACCCGGCCACGCAGCAGGAAGAACGCCGCAGTGCCTAGCGTCAGCGCGATGGCATGCGGCTTGACCAGCGACAGCGCGCCGATCATCGCACCGCCGCCGAGGGCCGCTAGCAGCGGCGATGTCTCGAGCACTGCGATCACGACGAGAATGACGAGCCAGAAGCCGAGAAAGTAGAGCGCTTCCGGCGTCACCACGAATACGAACGAGTTGATCGGCGACAGAATGACGATCACTGCCATTAGCGCGGCGAGCGGCGCTGTGAGGAGGCGCCGTGCCAGCGCGTAAATCGGCAACGCGGCAGCAACGATGCACGCGGCATTCAGGAGTTTTGCGTTGGCGTGCAGATCCGCCGATGGCAATAGCGAATAGACCCAGAAATAGAGGTAGGACGGATACTGGCCGACAAGGCCCCAGTGCTGATAACTCGCCGCACTCCAGCCGTGCAGGATCGGCAGCAGGTAGCCGGCCTCATCGGCAACGAATACCTGGCGCGTGACAATTGCGACCAGGCACAGCAGCGCAAGCCAGGTCACGCAAGCGATTGCAAGCAGCAAGTGGGCCTGTCGCTGCAGGGGGCCGAGCGTGGATTGAGGCAGTGGGGACATCATGGATGGTCAATTCGGTCGAAGCCGCACATAGCAAATTCGCGTTGGCAAGCCGAATCATCTCTTCCGATTCGCGCCCAATTCGTGCAGGGCTTCCGCATGGAGAGACCGCGATCCGCCCTGCTGTTTGCGCTTGCCGCGCTGGCGATCTACGTCGCCGCGATCACGCCGGCGCTGATGCGCCACGGCTTCGACGTCTCGGCCTTCATCGTCGCGGGCGACCAGCATGTCGACGCCACGCAGGTGCCGTCGCCGATCTATGTGCGGCCGAACTCGGACGGCTATGACGGACAATTCTATTATCGGCTGGCGCTGGCGCCGTTCGATCTCAGGCAGCCGCTCTACGGCGTCAAGGTCGACGAGCCGGCTTACCGGATGCAGCGCATCGTTTATCCCGTGCTGGCGTGGGCGGTATCGCTGGGCCAGCCGCGGCTGGTGCCGCTGGCGCTGCTCGTCGTCAACCTGATTGGAATTGCGGCCACGGCGTTCCTCGCCGTGCGCCTGACGAGGCGGCTTGAGCTGCCGGCGCTTGCTCCATTCGCAATCGTGTTGTGGCCAGGGTTCCTGGTGACACTCACTCACGACACCACGGAAATCCTATCGGCGGCTTTCGTGCTAGCGGCGCTCGATCGCTATTTCGCGGGGCGATTATTTGCCTTCGTGGTCTGCGGTGCCATCGCAACACTGACGCGTGAAACCGGCGCACTGGTGCTCGGCGGGTTGTTTATCTATGAGGTGTTGTCGTGGAATTTGCGGCGCGCCGTGGTCTGCGGGCTCGCGATGGTGCCGTTCCTGGTCTGGCGTCAGATGCAAACCGTCATCTGGGGCACGGTGCCGTCATCGGCGGCGATGGATGTGCTCAACTGGCCGCTGGTCGGCATCGCGCAGGCGTTCGGCGCCATCCTGTTCGGGCACTACGTGATCCCGACCGGCATCAAGGGCCTCGTCTTGCGCGCTTACGCGTTCGCCAGCATCGCCTTCCTCGTTGCGTTCTCCGCGCTCACCGCGAGCCGCTTCGTTAGTGGCCGCAAGGCGCTGGTCGCAGCCTGGTTGCCGCTGGTCGCTCTGATGTCGATTCTCGGCGTCAACGGTCCGTGGGTCGAGCCGATCGGATTTTTTCGCGCCTTCACCGAATGCTGGGTAGTCGGCTGCCTGTTGCTCGACGCCCGTTTCGCGCAAAGCCGTCTTGCCGCGCCTGCGATGGCAACCCTGGTCGTGATCTGGGTCGGCGCCGGCTGGCTCGCGACCACGACGATCAACTGATCGAGCGGCTCAGGCGGCGTTGCCGATCTGCTGCAACGCCGACGGCAGTCTTTTGTCGGCAGCGGAGTGCGCATCGCTGAGCAGCTGATCGAGAGTGGGCCTCGCCTTGGCGCGCAACAGGATCTGAAAGCCGAACATGGTTGGCCACAGCCGCACCAGAGACTGATTGATCCGCATCAGCGCGCTGGCGAGGCGCGAATTGCCCAGCACGAACGGCAGCGGTAGCACCACGCCCTCTGACGCCGTGATGTCGAAGCCAGCGGCTGCGAGCGCGCGTCGCATGGTCGCGAAGGTGAACAGTCGGGTGTGGGTGAGGTCGAGAATGCCGCGCTTGCCATATTCGAAGCGGCCAAGCATCAGCGACAGGCGCATGACGATGAAGCCGATGTTGGCCGTTGTGAGAATGACTTCGGCACCGCTCGCGGCCGCAACCTTGCGCAGCTGGTCAAGGAAATCCTCCGGCGACCGCAAATGCTCGATCACGTCGAGCAGCAGGATGTAGTCGAATTTGTCGCCGGCGAAATCGGGTAGGCCCTCATCAAGATTGGCCGTGACGAACTTGTCGAATTGTGCCGTGAGCGGGCCGCCTTCAAGATCGCAGCCGACCACGTGGCAACCCTTCTGCTTCAGGGCCGCGCCGACTGCGCCGATGCCGGAGCCAAGGTCGAGAACGCGGCTGCCGGCAGGAACAAGCTCGACGATGCGCGAGTGGGTCGAATTGAACTCCAGCTTCGAGGGATATTTCTCGCCTGTAATCACCGGCTCGCAATCGAAACGTCGGTCGTAGAACAGGTTGGCCTTCTGGAATTTCGCCTGCAGCGACGTCTTCATCACATTGCCGGCGTACTGCATGCCGTTCACGTAGCAGATTTCGTCGCCATAATAGGTCGGGATCGGCTTCTCGACGATTGTCTTGCCCGCGATCATCAGCTGGACGATGATCTCGGTGTCGAAATGGAAGTCGTTGGTGTTGCGGTCGAACGGCAACGCCTTCAGCGTCTCGACCGCATAGACGCGATAGCCGGAGTGGAATTCCGTCAGATTGGACTTGAGAATCCAGTTCTGGAACGCCGTCAGGATGCGGTTGCCGACGAATTTGTAGTAGGGCATGCCGCCCTTGAGCGCGTCGCGCGGATTCATCATCCGCGAGCCGAACACTGCGTCGGCCTGCTTCAGGCGCAGCGGCTCGACCAGGTCAGGCAAGATCTCCGGTGCATACTGCCCGTCGCCATGCACAAGGGCCACAAAATCGAAGCCCATGCGGATCGCATAGTGGTAGCCGATCTTCTGGTTGCCGCCGTAGCCCTGGTTCACCGGATTGAACAGCACCGTCAGCTTGAACGGCAGGTCGGGATCGCGGCTCGACTGTACGCTGCGCAGGAAGGTGGCGTCGGCCGAGCCGTCGTCGATCACGAGGATTTCGGCGTCATAGACGTCGAGCAATGATCTCGGAATACGCTTGATGACCCTGTCGATCGTGCGCTCGGCAAAGTAGGCGACGATGAAAATCAGCAATCTTGGCTTCGCCGACGAACCCATAGCCCCTGTTCGACCCTTCCACCCCGTCCGGATGCACCGGCGCTCGCCGATCCCAGCCGCTTATAGCAATAATATGCGGGCTTGAACCAGCCATTGCTCACGGGCAAAACTTCGTCTGACGAAAGTCGAACAACAGACCGGGAGGATTTGCGCATGACCACCGCCTCGCTCGTCACCTATGAGCGCATCGACCAGATCGCCGTCATCACGCTGAACCGTCCCGAGAAGCTGAATGCCTTCTCCGACGACGTGGTGCGCGAACTGGCGGCGCGGATGCGGCAGTTCGACACCGATTCCGAGGCGTTCGTAGCGGTCCTGCGCGGCGCCGGGCGCGCGTTCTCCAGCGGCGCCGACGTGCAGCAGCGGCAATTGCGCAGCCGCGAGGAGCTCGAGCGGCTCGGCGGGCCGTCGGGCGAGGGCGCTCGCGCCGGCGATATTTTGACACGCACGGTGAACTGGAAGCCCGTCGTGGCCGCTGTGCACGGCTACGTGTTCGGCATGGCGGTCAACGTCGCGTTCGACTGCGATCTCGTGGTTGCCGAGGCTGGGACGAAATTCCAGATCACCGAGACCTCGCGCGGCCTCGGCGGCGCGCGTTACTGGGGCCTGCTGGATTTTATTGGCGCCGGCGCGTTCGGCGTTGAGGTCGCGCTGACCGGCCGAGTCTTCACCGCCGAGGAAGCGTTGGCGGCGAACGTCATCAGCCGCGTCGCGCCCGCCGGCGAGCACGTCAAGGTCGCGACCGAGCTCGCAAAGCTGATCGCTAAAAATCCGCCGCTCAGCGTGCGATCGACCGTGCGTACCCGGCGCTGGTATCTCGCCGAGCGCGCGCGTCATACCGAGATGCAGCAGTCGGCGCTGAACCTGCACTTGACCGAGGATTTCCGCGAGGCGGCGCGCGCCTTCGTCGAGAAGCGGCCGGCCGGTCCGTTCAAAGGGCGTTAGAGCCCCCACAGCTATGGGGCCGGATTAGCGATCCAGCCAGACGTCCTCGAGTCGCAGATTGTTGTACTGGCTGTTGTCGTGCGGCACGTAGCCCTTCACATAGGGCTGCCAGCAATTGGCGGCGACGCCCCAGTCGATCATCGGCCGTGCGCCGTCGTCGACCAGGATGCGCTCGATGTCCCAGACGATCTTCTTGCGCTTGTCCTTGTCGAGCTCGCGTGATTGAGCCGCAAGCAGCTTCTCGACGTCGGCGCTGCAATATTGGGTATAGTTGCGCTCCGATTTGCAGGCGTAGTTTTCAATCAGGTTGCCGTCGGGATCGTCGACGCTGACGCCCATGATATTGAAGCCGATCGTGTAGTCCTTGCGCACCAGCTTGGCGTACCACTGTGTGGTGTCGAGTATGTCGAGCTCGCCCTGGATGTAGATCTTCTTGAGCTGGTCGATCAGCACGACGGCCGGGTCTCGATAGGTCGGCAGGTTGCGCGTCTGGATCTTGATCTTCAGTGGATTGCCGTCGTTGTAGCCGAGCTTCTGCATGATCGCTTGCGCGTCGGCGACGTTCTTGGCGTGATCGCCGCTGTAGCCGGTCAGCGTTTCGAGCGTCTCCTTGGGCATGCCCCACTCACCGGACGGCTTCGGCAGCATGGCGCCACCCAGCAGCGCCTGACCCTCCTGGAAGATCCTGGAAAACTCCGGTCGATCGAGGGCAAGCGACATCGCCTTGCGAATGTCGGCATTGTCGAACGGCGGGTTGACGCGGTTGACCAGCAGATTGGCGGCCGTACCGGTCGGCGCCGTCTCGCAGATCGCTTTCGGGTCCTGCGCCTTGACGTCCTTCAAGAGGGGAATGCTGACGTCGTTCGGGAATGTGATGTCGAACTCGCCGGTGCCGAATGCCAGCAAGCGCGTGGCGCGGCTGTCGATGATCTTGTAGGTGATCTCGTCCAGATAGGGCCGGTCCTTCTTCCAGTAGTCGGGGTTGCGTACCAGGCGGATCGAGTTGCCGCGTTTGAGCTCGACCAGCTTGAATGGCCCGGTGCCGATCGGCTTGGTCCGCATCACCTGTTGCGGCACATGGCAGGGATAAACGGCGGAGAATCCGCTCGCCAGCAGCGAGAGCAGGCTCGGCTGCGGCGCGCTCAGCACGAACGTCGCCTCATAGTCGCCGTTGGTCGTGACGTCCTGCAGCTTTTCGTACCAGACCTTGCGCGGGTTCTTGCGAAAATCCGTCGGCCCCTCGCTCTTGCCAATCAGCATCCGCCATGTGCACTGCACGTCCTTCGCCGTGAATGGTTTGCCGTCGTGCCAGGTCACGCCCTGGCGCAGCTTGAAGGTCAGCCTGGTGTTGGTCTCGTCCCACGACCAGCTCTCGGCAAGATCGGGAACGATGGTGTCGACGCTCTCGTGCGGCTTCGACTGATCGAACATCACGAGGTTGTTGAAGACGGCCGAGAACGGCGCGACCGTGGAAATCGTCGCTTCCTCGAGCAGCGAAGCGCTCGCCGGCGTATCGTTGTGATAGAGCCGTAATGTGCCGCCCCTCTTCTGTGCGGCGGCGGGCGCGATCGCAATCAGCGCAGACGCAAGCGAAATGGCGGTGGCAAGGCGGAGTGGCTGTCGGGAACGCATGGCCGGCCTCCCAGGACGTTTCTCTCTTGTCCTGGACACTGGCACCGATGTGAATATCGCGCAACGCCCGCAGATGTCGCGGCGCACTAATCCGGAAGGGCTGATCGCAAGTCCGGCTAGCGTTGATGAGGCCGTCGGCGACCGCTTGGAGCCCCAGCCGCCGACGGCTTGTATCAGATCGCCTACGACGCGGGTTTGGCCGGCATCATGTGCATGACCTTGTTCAGGTGCATGGCGCACTCGCCCATCTTGCCGCTGACCAGCGCCTCGTTGGCATCGGTCATTTCCTTGTAGCCCATCTGCTTGTTGGTGTCGGTGTCGGGCATGGCGTCGACCGTGGCTTCGGCCTTGGCGATGCTGTCGCCGCTGCAGCCGGCCGCATGCATCTTTGCAGCCGAGGCGGGTGCCGCTGCGAATGCGATGGCGGCGATGGCTGCTACGGGCAGCACCAGTTGGCGGACAATGTTTTTCATCTTGTTCTTCCCTTAAGCGAGAAACCCGACGGCATTGCCGGGATTCGCGGGAAGATTTATTCGGCGCATTTTTGGCGCGATGAAATCAACAGAGGTTGATCATGGCAGACATTCGCGCGAGCGCGATTCGATTAATTTTTGGAAAGGTTTTGCGCGCGTCAGCGCGGCAGTCTTACTGCAGCTTGGGCTCGGGCAGCAGCGGATGGTGGCACGCCACGTATTGCTCGGGCGCGATCGGCCGCAGCTCCGGCATCTCGCTGGCGCAACGCTGATCGGCGCGCGGACAACGGGTGCGGAAGCGGCAACCTGATGGCGGTGCGATCGGCGACGGCGGTTCGCCGACAGGGACGCTCTCGGCCGGCCTGACATCCGGATCAGGGTGCGGGATCGCTTCAATCAACAGCGCGGTATAGGGATGCGCCGGCTGCTCGAACAGCTGCGCCGCTGGCGCGACCTCGCACAGACGGCCGAGATACATCACCGCGACGCGGTCGCTGACGGCCTTCACCACGGCGAGGTCGTGGGCGATGAACAGCAGCGTCAGGCCATAGCGCGCCTTCATGTCCTCGAGCAGGTTGAGGATTTGCGCGCGAATCGACACATCGAGCGCGGACACCGGCTCGTCGCAGACGATGAAATCCGGGTTGAGCACCAGCGCGCGCGCGATGCTGATGCGCTGACACTGGCCACCGGAGAATTCGTGCGGCAGGCGTCCCATCACGAGATCGGGGTCGAGACCAACGGCGGTCGAGCGCCTCGCGCACCCGCTTGTCGCGCTCGGCAGGGTCCTTGACGCCCGCGATCAGCAGCGGCTCGGTGACGATGTCGCCGATCCGCCGCCGCGGATTGAGGGAAGCGATCGGGTCCTGGAAGATCAGCTGCACGCGTTGCCGCATCCGCCGCATCGTCTCCTCGCGCATCGCGGTGAGGTCCTGGCCGTCGAACACCACGTGCCCCGAATTGGCGCGGCGCAGCTGCAGCACGGCGCGGCCGAGCGTGGATTTGCCGCAACCGGATTCACCGACGAGGCCGAGCGTCTCGCCACGTGCCACCTGCAGGCTGACGCCGGAGACGGCGTGAACGGTGTGGCCGCCAACGTAGTATTCGACGACGAGGTCCTGCACGTCGAGCAGCGGAGGACGCTGAACTGTCATGGCTGGGACGACAGTCACGCTTCAGCTCCGGCGGCGACGCGAATGGGATGGAAGCAGGCGTAGGTATGATCCGGCCGGTCGGCGACCAGCGTCGGCTTCTCGTTGCGGCAGCGCATGTCGGCGTAGCGGCAGCGCGGCGAGAACGAGCAGCCGCGCATCGGCTGAGTCGGATCGGGCGGCCGCCCGGAGATCGCGGGCAGACGCGTGTGGGGTGGCGCTTCGATGCGCGGGATCGCTGCCAGCAGCGCTTCCGTGTAGGGCATCAGCATCTGCTTGAACAGCACCGCGGTCGGCGCGCGCTCGACGATGCGGCCGCCATACATCACAACCGTGTCGTCGGTGCGGCCGGCGACCACGCCGAGATCGTGGGTGATCAGGATCATCGTCATGTGGCGGCGGCGCTGCTCGCGCGCCAAGAGATCAAGGATCTGGGCCTGGATGGTGACGTCGAGCGCGGTGGTCGGCTCGTCGGCGATCAGGAGTTTTGGCTCGCACGACAGCGCGATCGCGATCGCAACGCGCTGGCGCATGCCGCCGGAGAGCTGATGCGGGTATTGCTTCAGCCGCTGCTCGGGCGCGGGGATGCCGACCGCGGCGAGCAGCTCGAGGCTGCGCTGGCGCGCCGCCGCCGCGTTCAGCTCGAGGTGTTCCTGCACGGTCTCCATCAATTGGCTGCCGATGGTCAGCACCGGGTTGAGCGACGTCATCGGGTCCTGGAACACGACCGCAAGCGACCGGCCGCGCAGCTTGCGCAAGCGTTCCGGGGCGAGCTGGGTCAGGTCCTGGCCATCGAACATCACCCGGCCGCTCAGCTTGGCCTTCTTCGGCAGCAGCTGCAGGATCGCGCGCGACAGCATGGTCTTGCCGCAGCCGGACTTGCCGACGATGCCGAGCGTCTGGCCGGCCGCGAGCGTGAGATCGACCTGATCGACGGCACGCAGGTTGCCGCGCACTGTCGGCAAGTCGACCGACACCTTTTCCACCGACAGCAATGGCCGCTGAGTCACCGCGTTGTTCACAATGCGCCCTGACGTGGATCGGTGAGCGCTCGCAAGGTATCGCCGACCAGATTGAACGACAGCACGGTCAGGAACATTGCCGCGGCCGGGATGAACGACAATCGCGGCGCGATTTCCAGGCTCTCGCGGCCTTCGCCGATCATGCTGCCCCAGCTCGACGCCGGCGGCGGCACGCCGAGGCCCAGGAAGCTCAGCGCACCCTCGACCAGAATTGTGACGGCGACGCCGAGCAGGAAGAACGCAAGCAGCGGCAGGAATACGTTTGGCAGCAGTTCGCGCAGCAGAATGCGGGCATGGGAGGCGCCAAGCGCGCGCGCTGCGACCACGAACTCGCGCTCCGTCAGGGTCAAGGTCGCCGCACGCGCCACGCGCATGAAGGCCGGGATGCCAAGGATGCCGAGCACGCAGGTGAGATTGAACACCGATTGGCCGATATAGGCGGTCACGGCCAGCGCCAGCACCAGCGGCGGAAATGCAAGCAGCACGTCCATGCTGCCGACCGCGAACAGTTCGAACCGGCCGCGGAAATAGCCCGCGAGCATGCCGAGCCCGCCGCCGAATGCAAGCCCGATGATCGGAGCACAGCAGCCCACCACGAGCGAAATACGGGCGCCGTAGACCAGCCTTGCGAGTTCGTCGCGGCCGAGCCCATCGGTCCCGAGCCAGTGCTCGGCGCCCGGCAGCGCGCGACGACCGAGCATGTCCATGTCGGTCGGGCTCGGGATCGGTAGGACGCCCGCCAGCGCAGCGGCGGCGACCGCGATGCTGATCCAGACGACGGCAAACCAGAACAACGTGCCGAGCCGGCGGCGCCGACGAACCGGTGCTTCGACCGGGGTGTCTATGATGATATCAAGCGCGGCCATGGCGGATCCTTGGATCGAGCACCGCGTAGAGCATATCCACCACGAAATTCATGATGACGAAGCCAGCAGCGACGAACAGCACGACGCCCTGCAGGATGATCAGGTCGCGCGAGTAGATCGAGCCGACCAGCAGGCGGCCGATCCCGGGCAATGCGAAGATCGTCTCCACGATCAGCGCGCCGCCGATCAGGCGGCCGATATTGATGCCGGTCACGGTGACCAGCGTCAGGGAGGATGGTTTCAGCGCGTGCACCAGCAGGATGCGCCAGGGCTTCAGGCCCTTCGCCTTGGCCATCTGGATGTAATCTTCCTGCAGCGTCGCGATCATGTCCGAGCGCAGCACGCGCATCAGTACTGGCCACTCGCCGAGCGCCAGCGTCAGCGCCGGCAAGACAAAGCAGCGCAGGTTGCCGATCGGATCCTCCGTGAACGGCACGTAGCCCGTGGCGGGCAGCCAGTGCAGCTGGACCGCAAACAGGTAGATCAACAGGATCGCCGACAGGAATGATGGCAGCGAGAGCATTCCGAACGCGCCGCCGGTCATGAAGCGATCGAACGCGCTGCCGTTCTTCACCGCGCAGGCGATGGCGAGCGGAATGCCGATGATCGAGGCCTGCGATCTCGGCAAAGATCATCAGTTCGAACGACACCGGCAGCCGCTCGACGACCGCCTGCAGGACGGTCTGTCCGGTGCGGAACGAGCGCCCGAAATCGCCCTGCAGGATATGGCCAAGCCAGCTGAGGTAGCGCCACCAGATCGGCAGGTCGAGGCCGAGGTCATGGCGGAGCGCGGCGACCTTGTCCGGCTCCGCCTGATCGCCAAGGATGACGTATGCGAGATCGCCCGGCAGCAGCGAGGCGATCAGGAACGTCAGCATCGAGACCGCAAGCAGCACAGGGACCAGATAGAGGAACCTGCGTGCGACGAAGGTCAGCATCGTTTACTCGATCCACGCCCGCGATACGTCGATCACTCCGCTGTGCATCGCCGGGATTCCCTTCACCTTGGCGCTGGTGATCGCGTAGTAGGTGTTCTGGAAGGTCCAGAACCAGGTCGCCTTCTGATTGATCAACCGGCTGACCGCGCAGTAGTCATCGATCCGCGCGTTTTGATCGGCAGTGGAGCGCGCATGCTCGAGCAGGCGGTCGAGTTCGGGGTCGGAATATTGCGCGAAGATTCGACCGGGCTGCCGGTGTGGAAGTTGGCGAACATTTGCGGATCGGGATCGGCGAGGTCGACGATGCGCCACGGCGTCAATTCGTACTGCCGCGCAAATGCCCGGGCCGGGATCGCCGCCTGATCGACCTGTTCGATCTCCATGTCGGCGCCGACCGTCTTCCAGAATTGCTGCAGTACCTGGCCAACGGTGCGGCCGCGCGGGGTCGCGGTCACGATCATCTTGAACTTGACCGGCTTGCCGTAGTCCTGGATCAGGGCCTTGGCCTTGGCGGGATCGGTCGGCAGTGCGCCGTCGTCCTTGCACTTGACCCATGAGCCATCGCCGTACGGATTGGACGCCGGCCAACTCAAGCCACCGGTGATCGCTTCCGACATCTTCTTGCGGTCGATCGCCATCACCAGCGCCTGACGGACGCGGATGTCGTCGAGCGGCGCGACCTTGGTGTTGAACGCGTCCACCGCGGCGCCGGATCCGGTGTAGGTGAGGACCTTCAGCTTGGAGTCACCCTGCGCCTTCTTGATATTGTCGGCGTCGTATTCGTCGTCCCACACCACGTCGGCTTCGCCGGATTGCAGGCTGGCGAAGCGCGATTGCGCGTCGGGCAGCGGCTTCAGGACGATACGGTCAAGAAAGACCTTGCTCTTGTCCCAGTAGTCCGGATTGCGCTCGAGCACCATGCGGTCGCCGGCGGTCCAGGACTTCAGCATGTACGGACCGGTGCCAACCGGGTTGCGGTTATAGTCGTCGCCCTTCGCCTTCCAGGCAGTCGGCGACTGCACTACGTTGTTCGAGCTCTGGATGGTCAGCAGCGCCGGCAGGTTCACCGACGGATCGTTCAGATTGTAGACGACGGTCAGGTCGTCCGGGGTTTCCACGCTCTTGATGAAGCCGATATAGAACGCGCAGCGACATTTGTTCGCAGGGTCCTTTTGCCGGTCGAAATTGGCCTTCACTGCAGCGGCGTTGAACGGCGTGCCGTCCTGGAATTTGACGCCGGAGCGCAACTTGAAGGTCCAGGTCTTGAAATCGTCGGCATGGCTCCATGACAGTGCCAGTCGCGGTTGCGGGGCGCCTTCGTCATCAAGCGTTGTCAGGGTGTCGAACATCGCCGCGGCTGCGGTCTCGGCAGCGGTGTCATAAACGCCGACTTTCAACGGATCGAAGCCGGGAATATCGGTCTCGAGGCCGACCGTCAGCGTGCCACCTTGCTTTTGCGCGGCGGCGGGGACGGTGAACATCAAGGCGCCGAGCGCTACGCCAAGCGAGGTATGCAAAATCGCGCGTGAGCGGGATGCCAGTTTCATCGTATCCTCCCTGAAGAACAAATGTCCGCTCTGCGGCTCTTTTTGTTGGCACTAGATTGGATGGAATTGCGCGTCACGGCAAGTCCGGAAAGTGAGCTGACGCCTTTGGTGAAGGCCCGCCAGCAGGGAATAAGGACGCTCGGCCGGCTTCACGTTGCGGGCGCCGTTAACCACCGCTGTTTCGCGACGCGGAACCTGCCAGTGACCGCGACGTTACTGTGACGGGTTGTTGCTCGTTCACACATTTTGACAAAGGCCGCGAAGCCAATTGCCGGGCAAGATCGAAGACTACGCCGTGATCGGCGATGGCGAGACGGTCGCCCTGGTTGATCGCGAAGGCTCGATCGACTGGTTGTGCTGGCCGTGCTTCGACTCGGATGCCTGTTTTGCGGCGTTGCTTGGCGATGAGCGCCACGGCCGCTGGAAAATTGCGCCGCGCGACAAACCGACGCGGCTTGAACGGCGCTACCGCCCCAACACGCTCATTCTCGAAACGCAGTTCGTGACGGAGGACGGCGCCGTCACCCTGATCGATTTCATGCCGCACCGCGGGCAGGCGTCGGACGTCGTGCGCTTTGTTCGCGGCGATCGCGGCCGGACCCGCATGCGCATGGATCTCGCGATCCGGTTCGGGCTTGGTCTCAATGTCCCCTGGGTCAGGAAGACCGAGGAACGCAGCGCGACACTGGCGATCTGCGGTCCCGACATGCTGATCCTGCGCACGCCGGTCGAGACCCGCGGCGAAGACATGACGACCGTGGCCGATTTCGAGGTCGCGGAAGGCGAAACGATCCCGTTCGTGATGACCTATCGCGCCTCGCATCTTGACGTGCCTGATCCGATCGACCCCGACCAGGCCCTGCGCGACACCGAAGCGTTCTGGCGCGAATGGTGCGAGCGCTGCCGTTACGACGGTCAGCAGCGTGACATGATACTGCGCTCGCTGATCACGCTGAAGGCGATGATCTATGCGCCGACCGGCGGCATGGTCGCGGCGCCGACGACCTCGCTGCCGGAGAAGCTCGGCGGTTCGCGCAACTGGGACTATCGCTTTTGCTGGCTGCGCGATGCGACCTTCACGCTGCTGGCGCTGATGAACTCCGGCTACTATGACGAGGCGCTGGCGTGGCACAACTGGCTACTCCGCGCAGTCGCAGGCTCGCCGGCCGAGATGCAGATCATGTATGGGATCATGGGCCAGCGCCGGCTGACCGAGTGGGAAGCGCCATGGCTGCCGGGCTATGAGGGCGCGCAGCCGGTGCGCATCGGCAATGCCGCGCACGCCCAGCTGCAGCTCGATGTCTACGGCGAACTGATGGACGTGTTGCATCAATCGCGTGCAGCCAAGCTGAATTTCGGCGAAGAGAGCTGGGCGCTCGAACTCGCCTTGCTCGATCACCTCGGCAAGATCTGGAGCGAGCCGGATTCGGGCATCTGGGAGCGTCGCGGACCGGGCAAGCACTATGTGTCGTCCAAGGTCTTGACCTGGGTCGCGTTCGATCGCGGCATCAAGGCCTGCGAGCAATTTGGACTTGAGGGGCCGGTCGAAGAATGGCGGCGGTTGCGCGACGCAATCCATCACGACGTCTGCACGAAGGGCTTCGATCGCGACGAGAATTCGTTCGTCGAATCCTATGGCTCGAAACTGTTTGATGCGAGCTTGCTCCTGCTGCCGGGCGTCGGCTTTCTGCCGCGCGACCGATCCAAGGATTCGGGGCACGATCGGCGCGATCGAGCGCCATCTGGTTCACGATGGCTTTGTCCTGCGCCACGATCCGCGCGAGAACGAGCCGACGCAAGGACCGCTCGAGGGCGCGTTTCTGGCCTGCACGCTGTGGCTTGCCGACGCCTATGTCCTCGCCGAAAACCTCGACCGTGCGCAGTCGCTGTTCAACTCCGTAGTTGCGGTCGCCAATGATCTCGGTCTGCTGTCGGAGGAATACGACACCGTGGCGCGGCGGATGACCGGCAATTTCCCGCAAGCTTTGACCCATATCGCGCTCGTCAACACCGCTCACAACATCAGCGACGCGCGCAAACCGGCGGTGCAGCGCGGCAAGACGTGACAGGGTTTAACGGAGTTGGCGAATAATATCGTCGACGATGGCATCAACTGCCGTTGCCACGCGCGACAACGGCCGGATACTCATCCGCGGCCCGGCTCTTCCAGTGTCGCAAACTGGCTGTCGAGCAATTCTGGCGGCATGAAGTGCCCACGCCGCGCGCGCAACCGTTCTAGGATCAGATCGCGCGAGCCCTTCAGGTAGATCAGCCGCACCCCACTGCGCTTTCCGATCAGGATATCGCGGTAGACGCGCTTCAGCGCCGAGCAGGCGATCACGATGTGTCCATCGGCGTCACGCGTGCGATCGACTTCCGCTGCGATGGCGCGAAGCCATGGCCAGCGATCGTCGTCGGTGAGCGGTCGGCCGCTGTGCATCTTCTCGACATTGCTTGCCGGATGAAAGGCGTCGCCGTCCTCGAAGCGCCAGCCAAGACGCGCCGCGAGCGCCTGCGCGATCGTGGTTTTGCCCGATCCGGCAACCCCCATGACAATCAGCGCGTGGATCTCGGTCTGGAATAGCGCTCATGCCGACTCGCCCGCGGCGGCGCGGTCGATCAGCCAGGTGGTGAGCGCGTTGGAGTGGACGCGTGTCGCCGGCAAGTCGTCGCCTCGCTGGATCCTTGCAAAGATCGCCCGCTTTTCCGGGCCGCTCACAAGAAACACCATTTGCCGGCACGAGCCGAGGGCCGTGCCTGTCAGGGTCACCCGCGGCACGAAGGGTGCGACGTTTGCTCGCGCAACGCCGACGACCCAGCGTCCCTCATCACTCTGCGGCGCGCCTGGAAACAGCGATGCGACATGACCGTCCGGACCGACTCCGAGCAGAACGGCATCGAACAGCGGTCTTGCCGGATCGAGATGATCCGCGCCGTAGAAGGAGCGCAGGTCTTCTTCGTAGGCAAGGGCCGCTGCGTCCGGATCGCGCGTGTCAGTCGGAACGGCGTGGACATTCTCGCGCGGCGCCAAGCGGTCGAGAAAGATGTTCCGCGCCACGCCAATGTTGCTCAGGGGATCGTCGTTTTGAACGAACCGCTCGTCACCGATGAACCAGTGCGTCTGATCCCATGGGATTCGATTGCGAAACGGCTCGCTGCCGAGCAGCTCATAGAGCCGCTTTGGACTTGAGCCGCCGGTCAGGCAGACCGCCCGCCGCGCGCTCTCGTGATACAGACAATCACACGATTTGCTGCTTCGCGCGCGAGCGCTTCGGCGTCGTCGACAATCAGAAGCTCTCGCGCCGACCCCGCCATCAGGCAGGACTTGCGCCATTGCCGGCCATCGCGCGCCAGGAGGTCGTCCGCTTCCTCGGGGCCGTCGCTGCCGGCTTGATAGTGCACCAGCCCGCGCGCACCGGCCTCGCGCCAGGCGTCGAGGAACGGCTGCACGGCCTGCCAGCCGGCTTCGACGCTGTCGGCGCGCTGGAACAGGATGTTGTCGCCGATCATGCAGTCGTAGAGCAGCGTCTCATAACCGGTCTTCGGCTCGGTCTTGAAGTAATCGACATAGCGAAACTTCATTTCGACGCCGTCGGTGACAACCGCCGGTCCGGGCACCTTGGTGTTGAATTGCAGCGTGATGCCTTCGACTGGCTCGATGCCGATCGTCAGATAGTTGTGGGCGAGGCGTATCGACCGGCGTATTGCGAAACATCGCGAACCGGCGCATGCTTGAACTTGATCGCGACCTCGGTGCGTTTGCGCGCCAGCGCCTTGCCGGTGCGCAGGTAGAAAGGCACGCCCGCCCAGCGCCAGTTATCGATCGCAAGCTTCAGCGCGACATAGGTTTCGGTCGCGCTGTCGGGCGCGACGTCTGGCGTCGGCGCGATAGGCCGGAATCTTTTCGCCGTCGATGACGCCGTCGACATATTGCCCGCGCACCGAGTTGCGCAGCGCCTGCTCGCGGCTCTGGCGTCTGGATTGCCGCGAGCACCTCGCCCTTTTGCGAGCGCACCGCGTGGGCGTCGAAGCGGGCCGGCGGCTCCATCGCGACAAGCGACAGGAGCTGGAACAGATGGTTCGGCACCATGTCGCGCAACGCGCCGGTTGAGTCGTAGAAGGCGCCGCGGTGACCGACGCCGAGCTTTTCGTCGACCGTGATCTCGACATGGTCGATGTGATTGCGATTCCAGATCGGCTCGAACAGGCCGTTGGTGAAGCGCAAGGACCAGGATGTTCTGGACCGTCTCTTTGCCGAGGTAGTGATCGATCCGGTAGATCTGGTGCTCGGTCATGATCTTGAGCAACTCGCCGTCGAGCCGCCTCGCCGACGCAAGATCGGTCCCGAACGGCTTTTCGATCACCAGCCGTCGCCACGGTCCGCCGTCGCTTTCGTGCAGCAGACCGACGCTGCCGAGTTCGCGCGCGATCGGGGCGAACGCGTCGGGTGGCGTCGCGAGATAGAACAAACGGTTGCCGCGCGTGCGCTTTGCGCGCTCGGCGTTGGCAAGTTCGTCACTCAGCCGGTCGAACGAAGCGGGTTCGCTTGGATCGGCCTGCAATGCCGTCACACAGCCGAACAGTCTTTCGGCGATTTCGGTTCTGATCGGGCGCTTGGAATATTTTTGCAAACCGTCGACGAGCGTGCTGCATAACTCGTCGGCGGTCATCGGTTTGCGCACGACGCCGACCAGACAAAAATCCTCCGGCAGCAGGTTGGATTCGGCGAGATTGTACAGCGCGGGCGTGATCAGGCGATGGGTCAGGTCGCCGGTCACGCCGAAGATGACGAGCGAGCAGGGATCCGGGGGTCTTGGCTTGTCAGGCGTATCCAGCATCAGCGATCAGTCTTTGCGGTGGTGTGCTCCGCCGATGGCGGCTCGCGATGCCCGCCAAAGCCGGCGCGCATCGCTGACAGGATTTTTTCCGCGAACGTATGCTCCTGGCGCGAACGGAAGCGGGCGAACAACGCGGCCGTGAGAACCTCGGCCGGTACGGCCTCATCGATCGCGGCATTGATGGTCCAGCGGCCCTCGCCGGAATCCTCGACAAAGCCGCGAATAGGCATCAAGCTTTGCGATCGTCGCGCCAGCGCGCTGGCGGTTAGATCGAGCAGCCAGGAGGGGATCACGCTGCCGCGCCGCCAGACTTCGGCAATGTCGGCGATATCGAGACTGAAGCGATGCTCTTCGCGGCAGCGAGTCGAGGTTGGCGTTCTTCAGGATGTCAAAGCCTTCGGCGTAAGCCTGCATCAGGCCGTATTCGATACCATTATGGATCATCTTCACGAAATGCCCCGCGCCGACCGGGCCGGCGTGGATGTAGCCCTGCTCGACCCGCGGATCGCGTCCCTCGCGGCCGGCGGTGCGCGGGATGTCGCCGGCTCCCGGCGCGAGCGTCGCAAAGATCGGATCGAGCCGGTCGACCACGGCCTTGTCGCCGCCGATCATCATGCAGTAGCCGCGCTCGAGGCCCCAGACGCCGCCCGAGGTGCCGACGTCGAGATAATGGATGCGTTTGCGCGTTCAGCGCCGCGGCGCGGCGGATGTCGTCCTGCCAGAACGTGTTGCCGCCGTCGATAATGACGTCGTCGGGCTCGAGCAGGCCGGCCAGTTCGTCGATCGTGTCTTCGGTGATCCGGCCTGCTGGCAGCATGATCCAGACCGTTCGCGGCTTCTCGAGCTGGCTGACGAATTCGGCGAGCGAGTTGGCGCCGGCCGCGCCCTCGCTTGCCAGCGCCGACACCGCCTTGGGATCCTGGTCAAATACCACGGCGCGATGACGGCCTGTTTTGATCAGCCGGCGAACGATGTTGCCGCCCATGCGCCCCAATCCGATCATGCCGAGTTGCATCTATCTTTCCTCACGTTGTGCGAACCGCCTTGCGACGAGCATAGCACGATCGACCGGCAAGTGCCGCCGGCCCGACCGGAAACGTGGCACTATAGCTATAACGACGACGAGCAATTTAGGTTCGGAACGCGTCCGGCGAGCGAATATGCTCGCGCCGGATCCCCGAATCCGACCAGCCGCGCGGAATCCGCTGCAACAACGGCCATCGATCCAGCAGGCGAATGACAAGGGGCGCGGTGTCTGTGCCGGCTTGCGGGCTTTGTGTCAGGACGCGGCCGATGATGCGGTCCTGGATCGTGCGCTGCAGCCCTTGCACAACCCGCGTCGCCAGCGTGCGCCGCGCCTGCACTTGCTCCAGCAGGGGATCGACGTCGCGCCCTGCAGCCAGCGGAGCTGCAAGAATATTGGCCGCGGCGACCGCATCCTGGATCGCGAGGTTGATGCCGACGCCACCGATCGGCGACATCGCGTGAGCCGCGTCGCCGATTGCGAGGAAGCCGGGGCGCGACCAATGCGTCAGTCGATCGAGCGCGACGGAGAGCAGCTTGACGTCGTCAAAACTCTTGATTGCAGCAATCGCCGGATCGAGCAACGGCGCCGCCGCGACGACATCCCGGCGGAACTGCTCGATGCCGCGCGACCTGATCGATCCGCGCCCCTTTGGAAACACGAAGGCGCATTGCCAGTAATCGCCGCGATCGATCAGCGCCATGATGCGCCCGGAGCCGAACACGCCGGTGGTGCGGTTCTCGGTCTCCTTCGGCTTCGGCACGCGGAACCAGAACACATCCATCGGTGCGCCGATATCCTCGCGCGGCAATCCGGCGGCATCGCGCAAGACCGAGTGCCGCCCGTCGGCGGCGATGACGAGCTTCGCCGATATCGTTGTGCCATCGGCGAGCCTGACGCCGGTGACACGATCGTTGCTGACGACGAGATCGACTGCCTCGGTCGTCATGCGCAGCGCAAACGTCGGATAGCGGCTCGCTGCCTTGCTGACGAAATCAAGAAAGTCCCACTGCGGCATCAGCGCGACGAAGCCGCAAGGGGTCGGCAGATGCGAGAAGTCGGCGATGAATATCTCCGCCCACCGATCAGCACCTTGAGCTGGCGGGCCTCGTCATGCGGACGCTTGAGCAACTCGTCGAGCAACCTGAGCTCGGCAAACAGCTCAAGCGTCGAGGGATGAACGGTGTCGCCACGAAAATCGCGCAGGAAGTCGGCGTGCTTTTCGAGCACGAGCGTGCTCACACCGGCGCGCGCGAACAGCAACCCGGCCATCATGCCGGCCGGACCGCCGCCAACGACGAGGACGGTCGGCTGGCTGCGCGGACGGCCGGCGCAGTTGCAATGTCCGACATTGGTCGTTCGCTCGAGGTCGCGTCGACGGGACCACTGGCGCGGTGTGAGCTTAGAACTGTTCATTATGCCAGCCTGAGACGGCTGGCTGCTCATATGCTCGTCGCTATAGGCCCGTCCCAGATGGACACCAATCAACACGATGACGAGCGCCAGAACCACCGTGCCAATGAGACCCGCGACGAAAACGCTACGCTCCCACGGTTTGCGCAGGACGATATCGCCCTGACGCACGTCGCGTCCCGAATAGACCGGCCCGGTCTCGTACTCGCGATATTTGTGCTGGCTGTTCGGCATATCGGGACCTCACCGACGATTTGTCACCGGCGATAACCCGTAACCTGCCGCTTTGTTGCGGTTCCTAGAGATGATCGGAAAAGTGGATACCGGTTTTCCGAAAAGATCATGTTCCTTAAACAGTCTCGATGATGATCGCCGGCGCCATGCCGCCGGCGGCGCACATCGTGATCAGGCCGCGCTTCTGGCCGCGGCGCTCCAGCTCGTCGAGCATGGTGCCGATCAGGATCGAGCCGGTGGCGCCGATCGGATGGCCGAGCGCGATCGAGCCGCCGTTGACGTTGACCTTGTCGCGATCGAGCTTGAGGTCGCGGATGAATTTTTCCGCCACCACCGCGAACGCCTCGTTGATCTCGAACAGGTCGATGTCCTCGAGGTCGAGCCCGGCCTTGGCCAGCACCTTCTTTGCCGCCGGCACCGGCGCATTCAGCATCAGGGTCGGCAAGTCGCCCATATTGGCCATCGCCACCACCCGGCCGCGGGCCTTCAGGCCGTGAGCCTTGGCGTAAGCCGGCGAGGCCAGCAGCAGCGCCGCCGAGCCGTCGACCACGCCCGACGAGTTGCCGGCGTGATGGATGTGGTTGATCTCGAGCTCGGGATATTTTTGCAGGATCAGCTTGCGATAGGTCGTGCCCTTGTCGTCGAGCGGGAAATCGGCGACCTGCGGGAACGCCGGTTTCAGCGCGGCTAGGCCCTCGAGCGTGGTCTGCGGTCGCGGATATTCCTCGTGGTCGAGAGCGAGGCTGCCGTCCTCGCGATAGACCGGCACTAGGCTCTTGTTGAAGTGGCCGTTCTTGATCGCGTTGGCGGCGCGCTGCTGGCTGGTCAGTGCGAGTTTGTCGGTGTCCTCGCGGCTGATGCCTTCAAGGGTGGCGATGGCGTCGGCGCAAACGCCCTGGTGCGATTGCGGATGCCTTGCGCGCAGACGCAGGTTGCCGGAGTCCATCATCATCGGCCCGTCGCCGCGCGCGGGTCTGCATCGACATCTTCTCGGTGCCGCCGGCGATCATGAGATCCTCGGCACCCGCCATGATCGAGGCCGCCGCCATGTTCACCGCGGTGATGCCGGAGCCGCAGAAGCGGTCGAGGGTCACGCCGCTGGCGCGGACGTCGTAGCCGGCATCAAGCGCCGACATGCGGCCCATGTCGCCGCGACTGCGGGCCGACCTGGGCGCTGGTGCCCCAGATCATGTCGTCGACGTCGGCGGTGTTGAGCTTGTTGCGCTCGGCGAGCGCCTTCAGCACGGTGGCGCCGAGCTGCTGCGGATGGATGTCCGACAGCGCGCCCTTGCCGGCTTTGCCGATGCCGCGTGGTGTGCGGACGGCGTCGATGATCAGTGCTTCTGCCATGTCGATATCTCCCGGCGGTCGGTTGTCGTGTTGTGAAAGTTAGCGTGGCGCCATGCGGATCGCGCCGTCGAGCCGCACGTCCTCGCCGTTGAAGTAGCCGTTGGTGATCATGGTGTAGGCGAGCTGCGCGTATTCCTCGGGCCGGCCGAGGCGGCGCGGGAAGGGGACTTGGGCGGCAAGCGCCTGCTTCAGTTGCTCCGGCGCGCGCTGCAGCAGCGGCGTGTCGAAGATGCCGGGCAGGATGGTGTTGCTGCGGATGCCCTCCTGGGCAAGGTCGCGCGCCACCACGAGGTTGAGGCCGACGACGCCGGCCTTCGAGGCGGTGTAGGCGGCCTGGCCGATCTGGCCGTCTTCGGCGGCGACCGAGGCGGTGTTGATGATGCAGCCGCGGTCGCCGTCGGGCAGCGCCGGCAGCTTCAGCATGCCGGCGGCGCTCTTGGTGATGCAGCGGAACGTGCCGATCAGGTTGATCTGGATGATCCGCTCAAAGTTCTCCAGCGGATATTCCTTGATTTCGCCAGTCTGCTTGTCGCGCGACACGGTTTTGACCGAGCCGCCGACGCCGGCGCAGTTGACGAGGATGCGCTCCTGGCCGATCGCCGCGCGCGACTTCGCAAATGCAGCATCGACCTCGGGCGTCGAGGTCACGTTGACCTTGCAGAACACGCCACCGAGCTCCTTGGCGAGCTTCTCGCCCAGCTCTTCGTTGAGGTCGAACAGGGCGACCTTGACCCCGTGGGAGGCCAGAAGGCGTGCGGTTGCAGCGCCAAGGCCGGAAGCGCCACCTGTGATCACTGCAGAAATCGACGAATCCAGTTTCATGGCTTTGATCCTTGGTCGTGTCCTCGAAGATGTTTTGGGTCTAGCGCGCGGCGAGTTAATCAGAAACAGGCCGGCTTATGCAGATCGCGCAAGCTGCCATGAAACCATTCGCGCGAGAACGACGGGTGTCAACCGGCACAATTTGCTATAGCCGATCGATCCGAATTCTCGCCAACAAGAAGAGAAACGATGGAAGCGCTGGGCACCCTGCAGGTCGTTGACTTCACCAACGGTATCGCCGGACCGATCGTCGGCATGTTCATGGCCGACTTCGGGGCCGAAGTGGTCAAGATCGAGCCGCCCTCGGGCGATCCGACCCGCAACACGCCAGGCTTTTCGATGTGGAACCGCGGCAAGAAGAGCGTTGTCGTCGATCCGGCCAATGCCGGGCAGTGCCGCTGGCTTGGCGATCTCTTGAGCGGGGCGGATGTCTGCATCGTCAGGGATGCCTCGACCCTCAGCCAGTTCAACCTGTCGGCGGCAGACCTCGCCGCCCGCAACGCCCGTCTCCTGATCATTGAGACGCCGCCTTACGGACGCGAGACCCCGTGGGCCGGCGGCCATGAGTCGCAGGCCCTGTTGGCGGCGCGCGGTGGCATCGCCTGGCGGCAATCCTCGACCGATGGCGGTCCGATCGATTCTGTGTTCCCGCACCTGCTCTATGTCCAGGGTTTGTGGGCGACGGTCTGCACCGTCGCTGCGCTGGTCGAGCGCGAAAAGTCCGGCTTCGGCCAGACCATCACGGTTTCCGGCATCAATGCTGTGATGGAAGCCGCCGTGGGTGCGCTGACCGTCAACCCCGACAACCCCGATCCCAGCACCGCCGTCGGCCTCGGCGGCCGGCACCCGACCTACACCCGCTACCCCACCAAGGATGGCAAATGGGTTGCCTGCGGCGCGCTCGGCGGCAAGTTCGAGACATGGCTCGTCAATGCGCTCGGCCTCGGCGACATGCTCAAAGAGGAGCGCATGGGTGGCAATATCGCCAACATCGTGCTCGCCACCAACGTCGACTGGGCCAAAGACAAGATCCAGCGCGAGTTCATGAAGCGCACCCACGACGATCTCGTGAAGATGATCACTGAACTCGGCATTCCCTGCGGTTCGCTGGGACCGACCGAGGAGTGGCTCGATCACGCGCAGGTCAAGGCGATCAACATGCGCGCCGAGGTCGGGGATCACGAGCGCGGCGCCACCGTCATGCCCGGCGTTCCGATCAATCTGACCAAGACGCCAGGCAAGGTGCGGGGTCCAGCGCCGAAGCTTGGCGCAGACACCGGCAAGGTCACCGTGCGGCCGGCACCGGCGCAGCCTGACAAGACGCCGCAGCTTCGCCCCGGCCCGCTGTCCGGCTACCGCATCCTCGACATGGGCACCTTCGTCGCCGGCCCCTATTGCGGCTCGCTGCTGGCCGAACTCGGCGCCGACGTCATCAAGGTCGAGCCGCTGACCGGTGATCCCTTCCGCTCAACCGGCTTCACCTACAATCGCGGCATGCGCAGCGTCGCGATGGATTTGCAGAACGACGACGCGCGCAAGGCGTTCTACGAGATGGTCAAGATCAGCGACGTCGTGATCGAACTCGCTCAGGCCCGGCGTGACAAAAAAACTCGGCATCGATTTCGACAAGCTGAACTCGCTGAAGCACGGCGTCGTCACCGTCTCGCTGTCGGCTTACGGCGAGGGCGGGCCGCTGTCGCACCTGCCTGGAGTCGACATGGTGCTGCAGGCCATGAGCGGCATGATGACCTCGCAAGGTGGCGACGACGAGCCGGTCGCCAACACTATCGCGATCATCGACGTGACGACCGCTGCGATGTGCGTGCTGTGCAGCGTGCTCGGCATCTACCATCGCGAGCGCACTGGCGAGGGACAGCGCATCTGGGACTCGCTTGCCGCGACCGCGACCTATCTGCAGTCCGAGGAACTCGTCCGCTACGACGGCCGTCCTGCCAATGTGAAGGGCAGCGCCAACCATCGGGGTCCAGGCTGGCTCGACCGCTTCTACAAGACCAGCGACGGCTGGGTCCGCGTCCAGGCGGAAAACCCCGATGCGGTCACCAAGGAGACTCTGGCCAGGGCCGGCATCAAGCTCAACGGCTTGAATGACAAGGTCGCGGCGATGACCGAGGTGTTGGCGCCGCTGTCCGGCGATGAAGCGGTCAGGCGCCTGGCCTCAGCCGGGGTCGCAGCAACCCGCGCGCGTCGTGTCTCCGAAGCCCTGCGCGATCCACAGCTCGCGCAGGACGAATTCGTCCATGTCCGTACGGCGTCCGACGGCACGTTCTTCACGTCACCCGGCCGCTTCGCGACCTTTAGCCGGACGCAGCGCTCTGGCCCGATGCGCGTGGCGGGCGTCGGCGAGCATGCGATCGAGGTACTGACGAGTGCCGGGTTGCCGCGCGCGAAGATTGACGAGCTGGGGAAAACCGGCGCGATCACCATCGGCCAGCCGGTCGAGCAGAAGCTCGCGCCGTCCTATCGTTGACGCAGACAAATTGAGGCAAGCCGATGAGCACCGAGAAGACCCTCGATACCGGAACGACCGACTTGTTGTGCAACGTCAGTGACGGCGTTGCGACCCTGACATTCAACCGACCCGAGGCGAAGAACGCCCTGTCGGCGCCGATGTCGCAGGGCTTCATCAAGATGCTGAAGCACTGCAACGAGGATGCGTCGATCCGGGTCATCCTGCTCACCGGTGCCGGCGGCGCCTTTTGCGCTGGCGGCGACGTCAAGAACATGGGCGATCGCCGTTCGCCGACGGTGACACCGGAGGAGCGCGCCAAGGAATTGAAATCCCGGCATCGCGGCGTCGGCGGTCAGATCGTCGCGTCGCCGAAGCCGACCATTGCCGCCATCGCCGGCCCCGCGGTGGGCGCCGGGCTTGCCATCGCGCTCGCGTGTGACATCCGGATTGCAGCGCAATCGGCGTTTCTCTCCGGCGGTTACTCCAAGATCGGACTGAGCGGCGACTACGGCGTTGCCTGGTTGCTGACGCGGACGATCGGAACCTCGCGCGCGCGCGAGATGATGTTCACGTCGGATCGCATCACCGGGGTGCGGGCCGAACAACTCGGCCTCGTCAATCGCGTGGTGCCGGACGCCGAGCTCGCGACTGCGGCGCGCGCGCTTGCGGCGCAGATCGCCGACGGGCCGGCTGACGCCATCCGCCTGATCAAGGAAAACCTCAACGAGGCGAGGGTGATCGACTATCCGACCGCGATCGACCACGAGGCCGATCGCATCGTGCAGCTTTCAGCCTCCGAAAATCACAAGGAAGCGGTCCGCGCCTTCGTCGAGAAGCGCAAGCCGATCTTCAACCGCGCCTGATCGTCGCCACGGATTCACCGTGATGCAATAACTTGCGGTCATTGTGCGCGCCATGCTGCGTGCAACCGTGCCTTCCATCGAAGCCGCCGATCTCGCCCTCAGCTTGCGAGGGTTAACAAAGCGTTTCGATCGTCCGGTGGTCGACCGGCTCGATCTGTCGGTCAGGCGCGGCGAGTTCTACGCCTTGTTGGGGCCGAACGGCGCCGGCAAGACCACGACGCTGCGCATGGTCGCGGGGCTGTTGAAGCCCGACGGCGGCGCGATCTCCGTGCTCGGCATCGACGCGCTGCGCGATCCCGTCGCGGCAAAGCAGCTGATCGCCTGGGTATCCGACGAGCCCATGCTCTACGACAAGCTGACGCCGATGGAATATCTCGAGTTCGTCGGCGGGCTATGGGGCATCGAGCCTGTTACCTCCGAGCGTTCCGCCCGCGAACTTCTTGTCTCGCTCGGCCTTGAGCCGCATCTGAACGAACGCTGCGAAGGGTTTTCCCGCGGCATGCGCCAGAAGGTGACGCTCGCCGGCGCGCTGGTGCACGACCCAAAACTGATCATTCTCGATGAGCCGTTGACCGGCCTTGACGCTGTCTCGGCGCGGCACGTCAAGAACCTGCTGCGCGAGCGCGTCGCGCGCGGCCGCACCGTGATCATGACCACGCACATCCTCGAGGTCGCCGAGCGCATGGCCGACCGCATCGGCGTCATCGCCTCGGGCCGCCTGATCGCCGAAGGCACGCTCGACGAGCTGCGCCAGCAGATCGGCGAAGGCGACGGCAGCCTCGAAGACCTGTTCGTGGCGCTGGTCGGCGGCGAGACCATCGCCGCATGAACTCCACCGCGACGCTCACCTGGTTCGCTCGCCACGAACTGCGCATTGCGTGGCGCGACTGGCTCGGGATGATGACGTCGGGCCGCCGCTCGCGCCGCATCGGGGTGGTGATCGGTCTAATCGCCGTCGCCGCTGTGATGCACCTGTTGGCCTATGCCGTGGTCGGGCGTGCCGGCGATCCCTTTGCCGCGCCGTCGCCATCAACGCTGATCGTGATCAGCGCCAGCGTCGTGCTCGGCTGGGCGCTGCTGTTGTCGCAGGCGATCGAGCAGGCCACCAAGGTGTTTTACGCCCGCGGCGATCTCGACCTGATCATGTCATCGCCGTACCCGGTTGCGACGGTGATGTCGCTGCGGATGGGTGCCGTCGCGCTGACGATGATTGCACTCGCCTTTGTCATGGTGCTGCCGTTCGTCGACGTGCTGGCGCTGACCGGCGGCGCCCGCTGGCTTGCCACTTACGGCGTCACCGTTGCCGCGGCCCTGTCGGCGACCGCGACGGCACTGCTCGTGACCATTGCGCTATTCCGCATCTTCGGCCCGCGCCGCACCCGGCTTGCCGCGCAAATCGTCTCGGCGGTCGTCGGCGCCGGTTTCGTCATTGCGCTGCAGGTCGGCGCCATCCTGTCCTACGGCACGATGTCCCGCTATGCAATTCTGATGTCGGATCACGCCGCGGTCTATGCGCCGCCGCCCGACAGCATCCTGTGGTGGCCGGCGCACGCCATCCTTGGCGATAATGTCGCGCTGTTCGCGTTGCTGGCTGCAAGCTTGGTTCTGCTCGGCATTGCCATGGCGGCGTGTGCGCCGCTGTTCGGCGACAGCATCGTGAGCGTCGCCGGCGGTTCTGTGTCCACCAGGACGATGGCCGTCGCAGCGCCGTTTCGCGCGCGCTCGCCGCACCAGGCGCTGCGCCGCAAGGAATTTCTGCTGCTGCGCCGCGACCCCTGGCTGGTCTCGCAAACGATGATGCAGCTGCTTTATCTCCTGCCGCCCGCGTTGATGATGTGGCGCTCGTTCGGTGCCGGGGGAGGCACCGCGCTCCTGCTCGTGCCCGTCATTGTGATGGCAGCCGGCCAACTCGCTGGCGGCATCGCCTGGCTGTCGATCTCCGGTGAGGATGCCCCGGACCTGATTGCGACCACGCCGCTCGTGCCGTCGGCAGTGATGCGCGCCAAGGTCGAGGTCGTGCTGATCGCGATTGCGGTCGTGCTGACGCCGCTGCTGGTGCCGATGGCGGTGGCGGCGCCGGCGGCTGCGATTGTCGCCGCAACAGGCGCGGCAATTGCCGCGATCGCAGCGACAGCGATCCAGTACTGGTTTCGCGCGCAGGCGCGGCGCAGCCAGTTTCGCCGGCGTCATACCTCGTCGCGGATTGCGACGTTTGCCGAAGCCTTCTCGTCGATTGGATGGGCGGCGGTGTCCGCGCTGGTCCTGCTGAGCCCGCTGGTCGCGGGCGTCACCGCAGTTGCGCTGCTGCTGGTGTTGGCGTTGACGTACGCGATCAGCCCGCGGCGCGCGTAAACTTCAAACGTCAGCAGGATGCGACCCAGCCTTCCGGGAAAGGGATGTGCGGCCACGGGCCTGCATTGTCGTTGGCCGCGATTGGCACGACGATCACGTCGTCGATCTTGTCCGAGAACAACTCGTGCTTTGCCGAGCCCGTGCTCATGTTGGCGCGGACGACGTCTAGCAAGATGTCGAATTCTGCTTCACCCATGACACACCCTCATCGTCGGGTGCATCGTGCCGCGCACTTCTTGGCTCGCTGTTCAGCCAATCGCTAAAATTGTCCGCATCTGGCCGAATTGCCTGAACCGGATCGCGGTAGATCAAGACCAAAGGGCTTGTTAACGTCAAATTCACCAACAGTCGCGAGGCGTCGTGATACCGCTGTTCCGCAGGGCAGCATTTGCAGGAGTGCTGGGCGCCGCCTTGCTCGCGCCGTTCGCCGCGCATGCGCAGGACGCCGCCGCTGAGCGCACGGTTGCCGCGCAAGCGAGATTGACGACGACGCTGGTTGACCGGCTGCAGCCGACGGGCAAGGAGAACGCCATCGTGTCGCCGGCGGGCGTTGCGGCGGTGTTCGCGCTGCTCGACGTCGGCACGAGCGATGGATTCCGCGACGCTGCGCACGCGGTACTCGGCTACGACAACAGTCGCGCCGCAGCCGCCGACTTCGAGGATCTACGCGACCAGATCGCGAGCATCGATCATCTCGCCGGCAGCGCGAGCGGAACGTTCTCGTTCGCCAATGCGGCGGTGTTCGATCCCAGGCTCAACGCCAACCCCGATGTCATCGCGAAGATGCGGCAGAGCAAGGCTGAGATCTCGATCCAGCCGCTCGCCGACCATGCGACGGTCAACGCGATCAACGACTGGGTTGCGAAGAAGACCAACAACCTCATTCCGCAGATCGTCAACGACAACATCGCCGACGCCGGGCTGATCGCGCTGAACGCGCTGTATTTCAAGGACGACTGGGCCGTATCGTTCAACAAGGCGCAGACGCAGCTTGCGGCGTTTCGCGATTCAAGCGGCGGTGTGTCCGATGTGCCGATGATGCACGGCTCGATGAACATGCCGTTCCGCGCCGTGGGACGTTTTGCGGCGGTCGACCTGCGCTACAAGTCCGGACGGTTCTCGCTGACGCTGGTAACGACACGCGATGCGCCGGCGACCTTCGCTGAATTCGCTGGTGTGACGAACTGGCTGTCCGGCAACGAGTTCGAACTGAGCCGCGTTAACCTGCAGATGCCGCGCTTCACGCTGCGCCAGTCGATGGATCTGCTGCCGGCGCTGGATGCCGCAGGTCTCGCCAGCGCCCGGCATGACCGCGCCGCATTTGCGCCGATCACGAGCAACGTGCTCGACATCTCGGCGATCCTGCAGAAGGTCTATCTCAGCATCAGCGAGCAGGGTACCGAGGCTGCGGCTGCTACATCAGTGATGGTGCGCGCCGCGTCGATCGCCCCGACCAGGGCCGACGCCATCACGCTCGACAAGCCTTTCATCTTCGCGCTGCGCGACAACGCCAGCGGTTTGATCCTGCTGTCTGGCTATATCGGCAAGGTCCCGGCCGAGCAGACGCAGTAGCCGACGCCTTATTCCGCTGCGGTCGACGCCCGTTGCGCGCCGCTCAAGGCGAAGCCCTCGTAGCCCTTGGCCGCGACCTCATTGCATTTCTGCCGGTAGACACCGACGCCGCCGATATAGGGCATGAACACCCGCGGCTTGCCGGGGATGTTGGCGCCCATGTACCAGGAGTTGGCCGTCGGATAGAGCGTCGTGTAGGCGACCTCGTTGACGTGGGCCACCCAGGCGTCTTCGGCCGGTTGTGTCGCCTCCATGCAGTCGATGCCACGCTTGCGCAGGTAATCGAGGCAGTCGGTGATCCACTCGACGTGCTGTTCGATCGACACGATCATGTTGGACAGCACCGACGGACTGCCGGGACCCGTGATGAAGAACATGTTCGGGAATCCGGTCACCATGATGCCGAGATAGGTCTTCGGTCCCTCCGCCCACTTCTGCTTCAGGGTCAGGCCGTCGCGGCCGCGCATGTCGATCTTGGCGAACGAGCCGGTCATGGCGTCGAAGCCGGTCGCGAACACGATGGCGTCGAACTCGTATTCCTTGCCGCCGGTGATCAGGCCCTTTTCCGTGATCTGCTCGACCGGCGCGTTGGAGATGTCGACCAGCGTGACATTGTCGCGGTTGAAGGTCTCGAAATAATCGATGTCGAGACAGATGCGCTTGGTGCCGATCGGGTAGGTGGTCGGCTGCAGGATCTTTGCGACCGCCGGGTCCTTGACGACCTGCGCGATCTTCTCGCGCACATATTGCGCGGCGGTGTCGTTCGCCTCCTTGCTCAGCGCGAGGTTGTTGTAGGTCGCCATGAAGTGCAGGCCGCCGCGGCCCCATTCCTCGTCGTAGGCCTTGCGGCGCTGCTCCGGCGTGTCCTCCAGCGCGCCTTTGGTCGGGATCAGGCCGACCACGCCGTTGCGGGTTTCCTCGCGGGCGCGCCGCCGGCGCTCCGGATAATCGTCCTTCCACTCTCTCTGATACTCTGGCGTCAGATCATGGTTACGCGCCGGCAGCGAGTAGTTCGGCGTGCGCTGGAACACCGTGAGGTGCTTGGCCTGCTCCGCGATCACCGGGATCGACTGGATCGCCGACGAGCCGGTGCCGACGATGCCGACGCGCAAGCCGGTGAAGTCGACGCCCTCATGGGGCCATTGGCCGGTGTGATAGGTCTTGCCCTTGAAGCTCGAGAGCCCCTTGAAGTCAGGCACGCGCGCGTTCGACAGCGAGCCGGTCGCCATGATGACGTAGTGCGCGGTGACGCGCTTGCCGTCATCGAGCGTCACGGTCCAGCGGTTGGTGTCCTCGTTGAAAACAGTCGAGAGCACCTTGGTGTTGAACTGGATGTCGGGCCGCAGGTTGAAGCGGTCGGCGACGTGGTTGGCGTATTTCAGGATCTCGGGCTGCGCCGCGAAGCGCTCGGTCCACTCCCACTCCTGCTGCAGCTCGTTCGAGAACGAGTAGGAATACTGCATGCTCTCGATGTCGCAACGCGCGCCAGGATACCGGTTCCAGTACCAGGTGCCGCCGACGCCCGTGCCCTGCTCGTAAACGCGGGTGGAGAGGCCAAGCTGGCGCATTTTGTGGAGCAGGTACATGCCGGCGAAGCCGGCGCCAACCACCACGACGTCGAACTGGTCGGGCGAGGGGCGGCCTTGCGGCGCGGTCAGCGTGGCGGACATTTTTCTGCGTTCTCCCGTTGGCTTCGTTGCGTCCTGTTGCACCGCGAACGTGCGGCCTGAGGCAATGGACGCAGTTTAATTGGTCAATTAACTTTCCATCGGAATCGACAAAGCGCAAGCTGCAAAGGCGCTTGGGGACCCTGCCGCAAATGCATTCGAGGTAGCTGCAGGCCCCGCAAAAGCTCCAATTCCCGCAAGAAGATCGAAACAACCGAAAGATCAAAAGAAAAGGGAGGCCGCCATGAAGTCACCGATCTGCGACATGCTGGATATCGAGTTCCCGCTGGTCGCCTTTAGCCACTGCCGCGACGTGGTCGCCGCGGTCAGCAAGGCCGGCGGTTTTGGCGTGTTCGGCGCCTCCCGCTATTCCCCCGAGACCATCGAGCAGGAGCTGAAGTGGATCGACGATCATGTCGGTGGCAAACCCTACGGTATCGACGTGCTGATCCCCGAAAATCTCGCGACCGCGGGTGAGGCCAACGTCACCTACAATAGTCTTGAAGCGCGGGTGCCGCCACAGCACCGAACCTACGCCAAGACGCTGCTAAAAAAACACGGCGTCGACTTCGACTATGTCCGCGCGCCGAACGACGAACCGCAGCCGTTCGATCGCGGCCGGGCGCTGGACATCCTGCGCGTCGCGTTTGCCCATCCGATCAAGCTGATCGTCAACGCACTTGGCGTGCCGCCGCCCGAGATGATCCGGATGGGACGTGAGCACGGCGTGCCGGTTGGCGCTCTCTGCGGGGCGAAGGAACATGCGCTCCGCCAGGTCGCGGCCGGCGTCGACGTCCTGGTCGTGCAGGGCACCGAAGCCGGTGGCCACTGCGGCGAGGTCTCCACCATGGTGCTGGTGCCGGAGGTAGTGCGTGCGGTGAAGAAGATTCGTGACGTGCCGGTGCTCGCCGCCGGCGGCATCATGAACGGCAGCCAGATGGCGGCGTGCATGGCGATGGGCGCCGCCGGCGTGTGGACGGGATCGGTGTGGCTCGCAACCGTCGAGTCGGAGACGACGGAGATCTTCCGCGAAAAGATGATCGCGGCGTCGTCGCGCGATACGACCCGATCGCGCGGCCGCACCGGCAAGCCGGCGCGGCAGCTGCGCTCGGTGTGGACGGATGCTTGGGACAAGGACAAAAGCCCAGATAGCCCCGGCGCTTTGCCGATGCCGCTGCAGACGCTGGTCTCGACCGACGCCTTCCGCGCGATCGACAAGGCCGCTGCCGCAGGCAACCAGCGCGCAAGGGAGCTTGTGAGCTACTTCGTCGGGCAGGGCGTCGGCATGGTCGACAGCGTGAAGTCGGCCGGCGCCGTGGTGCAGGAGTTCAAGACAGAATTTTTGGAGGCCGTCGAGCACATGCAGGAACTGGTGGCGGAATAATAATTCCCCGGAATTCGGCATGAGGCCGGAAACAGCTTGAATGAGGGGGCTCGCGCCGCCACATCAGGGCTCGCGCCATAAATTTATGCGGCGAAGAGTTCACATTGGATTTGCTATGGAGCACGCGATTTCTCCCACTGCCGGCAGCAATTCGCCGGCGGCAGGCGGCAGCGGTCGCAGACGCCGAATCCCAAACGCGCAGACATCCACGAGGCATGACCGTTTCATGACAGCCCCCGATTTGCGATCCGACGGAACCTCCGACATCCACGACGACATCGTCTATCCGTCGGCGGTGCCTTTTGTCGGACTGCACCTGGCCTGTTTCACGGCGATCTGGACCGGTATCACCTGGCAGTCGCTGGCGATCTGCTTCGTGCTGTACTGGTTGCGCATCTTTTCGATCGGCGCGGGCTATCATCGCTATTTCTCGCACCGGTCGTTCTCGACCAGCCGTGCCTTTCAGCTCGTGCTGGCATTCCTCTCGCAATCCACCGCGCAGAAGAGCGTGCTGTGGTGGGCCGCCAAGCACCGGCATCACCATCTGCATTCCGACACGGTCAACGACGTCCACTCGCCACGGCATCTCGGCTTCTTCTACAGCCATGTCGGCTGGATCTTCGCGCGCCGGCACGACGCCACCGATCTCGCGAAGGTGAGCGACTTCGCGCGCTATCGCGAACTGCTGTGGTTGCACAGGTTTGAAATCGTGCCCGCGGTCTGCCTGGGGACCCTGTGCTTTCTGATCGGTGGATGGTCCGGCCTGGTGGTCGGGTTCTGCTGGAGCACTGTGCTGGTCTATCACGCTACGTTCTGCATCAATTCGCTGGCCCACGTTCGTGGCCGCAAGCGCTATGTGACCGGCGATGACTCCAGGAACAACTGGCTGCTGGCGCTGATCACCATGGGCGAGGGCTGGCACAACAATCATCACGCCTTCCAGAGCAGCGTGCGGCAGGGGTTCAAGTGGTGGGAGTGGGATCCGACCTATTATATCCTGAAGCTGTTGTCCGTTGTCGGCGTGGTGTGGGACTTGAAGCGTCCGCCGCTGCAGGTTCTTCGCAACGAATACCGGTTGGGGATGCGGGTGATCGATCGCGCTGCGCTCGAACTCGCTTCGCATTTCAGCCTGGATGCGATCGTGTCCGCGGTGTTGCCTGACCAGCTGCCGCTGGAGCGTATGCGCGAAGCGCTCGCCGAGTCTCGGATCGGCGTGGTGGCAGGTCTCCTCAAGGCCCATCTGGTCGACCTGCCGAGCCGGGAAGACCTGTTGGTCAAGGCCCGGTCGCTGTTTGCCGCGACGCCGTCCTTCGAAGAGATTGTCGATCGCGCGCACGACCTGATCGTGCGGTCGGTCGCGGTGCGGCTGGCGGCCGCCGTACCGATCGCAAATTAAGGCGGCATGGACCCGCTTGCATCGCTCGGGGCGCACGTGCTGAATCAGTGGCATGTCTTCGACGAAATCCGTGCCGGAACGCGAAGCCGAAACGGTGCCCCTTCGCCTCGCGTTAATCGTCATCGCGCAACTGTTCGGTACGTCGCTGTGGTTCTCCGCCAACAGCGCGGCCGATGATCTCGCGCGGGTGTGGCAGCTCAACGCGGCCGACCTCGGTCATCTCACCATCGCGGTGCAGGGCGGGTTCATCACCGGCACCTTGATCTTCGCGTTCACCGGCCTGGCCGACCGCTTTGCCGCGAGCAAGATCTTTGCGGTGTGTGCGGTCGCTGGCGCGATCGCCAACGCGGTGATGGCGCTGTTTGCAGCGGGCATCAATGAAGCGCTGGTGTTGCGCTTCCTGACCGGCTTTGCGCTCGCCGGCGTCTATCCGCTTGGCATGAAGCTCGTGGTGAGCTGGGCGCCGGACAAGACCGGCGAGGCGCTGGGCTGGCTCGTCGGCATGCTCACCCTTGGCACGGCGCTGCCGCATCTCGTGCGCGGGCTGGGCACTGCGTGGAGCTGGCAGAGCGTGGTGCTGTCCTCGTCGGGTCTCGCGCTGATCGCGGCCGTAATGATCGCCTCGCTCGGCGACGGACCTCATCTTGCCGCGGCGAGGGCGCGCGGCATCCGGCTTGGCGAAGTGGTGCAGGCGTTTCGTGTCGCCGATTATCGTGGCGCGGCCTCGGGCTACTTCGGCCACATGTGGGAGCTTTACGCGTTCTGGACCGTGACGCCGCTATTGGTCGCGCCGCTGCTCGTGCGGGCGCAGGTCAATTTTCCCGGCGCGGTGTCGATCCTGTCCTTTGCGATCATCGCGGCGGGCATGTTCGGCTGTGTGATCGGCGGGCTGTTCAGCCGAAAATTTGGCAGCGCGCGGGTCGCGGCAGCGGCGCTCGCGACGTCGGCCCTGATGTGCGCGGTCTATCCGCTGGCGCAGGGATTGCCGTTTGCATTGCTGCTCGCGCTGCTGCTGGTCTGGGGCTTTGCCGTGGTGGCCAACTCCCCGCAATTCTCGGCGCTGTCGGCAAAAGCCTGCCCACCGCAAATGGTCGGCAGCGCGCTCGCAATCCAGAACTCGATCGGCTTCTTTATCACCCTGTTTGCGATCGAGCTTGCGACCAATCGCATCGGCTCGCTGGGCGCGGAGGTGGCGTGGCTGTTGCTGCCGGGACCGGTGATCGGCCTGTTCGCGATGCGGCGGCTGCTGGGGAAAAGCGGTTAGCTGAGGGTCCGCCGTTGTGTATCGGTGAGCAGAGGTCTCACCGTCAGGTCGATTTGTCGGCCGCGTTTCGACGGCCGTTCATTCCCTGGCGTAACCGAACGTAACTTCCCGGTAGAATTGACCGAATTGCTGCAGCGTCATGGCGACTTCGGCATTGCCATCGTATTCGATGCCGGCTTTTGATGTTCCTGCCGTCTTGAAATTGCCCCATGGATTGCGGAGGACCACCCGATTGTTGGGTGGATCGCAGATCATCAGCGTCCACTCATGGCCGGACACCAGCGCGCCTTCATCGTTATCCGAGCAAAATGCAACGATCGGCTGGCCCTTGCCGAGTGCTTGCTCGATCTTGCCACCGATGTTTGCTGAGGATGCTAGATCCTTTGCGGCGGCCTTTCCGGTCAAGAGATGCAGCGCATATTGAGCGGGCGTCGGCCGCGAACCGTCGGCCGCGCCCGACGCGTTCGGTGGAGGATGAGACCCGTGTGCGAAGTTCGGGTCTGAGATAATCATCGCGGCTTCCAGCACGTTGGCCCATGTCGCGCTATCGCGAACGCGCGTGTTGGTCAGGTCGTCCTGCGTGACCTTGATCGGGCGTTGTGGCTCACCTGGGAACGTGACCGTGTAGCTGCCGTCGGCATTCAGCGCGATCGCCTGAGAGATCGCCAGACGTCCCCTCGGGGTGGTCGCCACCGCGGCCGCCGACGCTTCGAAAACGCAATCGCCATACTTGCCCTGGTCGATTCCCCCCGCGCCCGCCAGGCCTGAGCTGGCAATCATTTGCGGCGAAAACGGATAGTGGCTCGGCGGATTGGTCGCGCTGGCGGGCTGTGATGCGGTCGGCACATTCGACCAGGTCGCGCCGTCAAACGAGGTATAAGAGAGCGCTCCGCCGCCTGCGACCCGCCACATTGCGTACAGCCTGCCCTTGAATACCGAAAGCGTCGGACCGCTGTCGCTCGCTGCAGTCGGGATTTCCGCCTGCGCCGACCATTCGGTGCCATCGAAGGCGGCATACCAGAGACGCTGGTCGGTATTCCTTCCCTTCCACGCGGCGTACAGCCTGTTCTGGAACGCTGCGAGCGATGGGCTTGTGCTCGATGCCACCCTTGGAATCCGCGCGGGCGCGGACCAGGTCACGCCTTCGAATGACGAATAAACCAGCCCGCCATCGGCATCTCGCCACGCGGCGTAGAGCTTGCTTTTGAACTCGGCGGTCGCGGCGCCGGAAGGGCTTGTTGCCTCGGCGGTCTGTGCGTGTGCACTGCGGGTTGCTGCTTCCAGCACACCGGCGGCAAGGCTTGCGCCGACAGCACCGAGCACATCACGGCGCAGGATCGCAACGGTGGAATTCATGCATTTCCTCACAGACCGACCGTGTGGCGTCGACAATTTTGAGAATATGCCGGTCTGTTACGGCGCACCAGAGATCACAACGAGCGAGCGACACCGCTGTGCGTCCGATAATCAGGCCCTAGCTCACTACCGCTGCGTCGTGCTGGTATAGCCAGCCGATATTGGCAAGCGAGCGGTCGCCGCTGGTGGCCATCTGCACATCGCGCGCTTGTTGCTCGGGCCCGTCGGGCAAATGGAAGCGCGTGCGGTTTGCGGCACTGACTTCCTGCAGTCGCGTGGCGCGCGGCTTACGCAATGTCTCGTAGCGATTCAGAGCGCCCGGCACATCATCGGACATTGCCTTGAGCAGCGACGCCAGCGCTGCACCGTCCTCAATCGACTGCGCGGCGCCTTGCGCCATCATCGGCAGCATGGGATGGCAGGCGTCGCCCAACAGGGTGACGCGACCTTCCGTCCAGTGCGGCAACTCGGCGCGATCGTGGAGCGCCCAAATGAAGGTTTCGGGGAAAGCTGCGATAAGGCCGCGCACGATCGGGTGCCAGCCTTCGTAGCGCCTGAGCACGTCGGCGACCTCGCCGCGATCGGTCCACGACTCGGCCGTCCAGTTGCCGTGCTCCACGCAGCAGACGACGTTCATGAATCGGCCGCCTGAAACCCAGTAGTGCACGCAATGTCCGCCCGGTCCCATCCAGTTGTGCGAGGCCACCTCGATGTCGAGATGAGCGATGCGTTCGGCCGGCACCATTCCGCGCCACACGACGCAGCCGGTGAAGCGCGGCTTCTCGGGTCCGAACACGACACTGCGCACACGACTGTGAATGCCGTCGGCGCCGATCAGGAGATCAGCCTCGGTGGATGCGCCGTTCTCGAAGCGCGCGGTGACGCGCTCGCCGCGTTGCTCCAGGCCGAGCAGCTTGTGGCCGACATGCAGCCGCTCCGGCGGCACCGCGGCGGCCAAAAGGTTGGCGAGGTCGGCGCGGTGGAAATGATAGTAGGGCGCGCCGAATTGCGCCTCGACCTCCGGCCCGAGCGGCGCCCGCTGCAAGGTCTTGCCGTCATCCCAGCGGCGCTGGTGCACTGCACGGGGGCGCACACCGACGGCGTCCATCGCTTCCTTCAGCCCAAGCCGATGCAACAACCGTGACGCGTTGGGGCTGATCTGCAGGCCGGCGCCGATTTCCGTGATGCGCGGCGCCTGCTCATAGACATGGACATCAAGCCCGGCCTTCAAAAGCTGCAGCGCAGCGGAAAGGCCGCCGATGCCGCCGCCGATCACCGCGACCTCAAGACTCATGCCAGGCTCCGGTCGTTTGCCATCGGATTATCTGCTCCTGTCGCGCGGGCGGCCCGACGCCATGATAGCCTGCCTTCGTCATGGGCGGAAACTGCCGGAGTGGACCTCATGGGCAAGCGGATCAGTCGCTGCGTCGAACTCCTGGAGCAGGATCAGGCGATCTACTACGACGGCCCGCACAGCGGCCACGTGCTGACCCATGCGCAGGGGCGCATCGATGCCGCGACCTGGGCTGACTACATGAATGTCGGCATGGAGCACGGCTCGTTCGATATGGCGGGCCTTGCCGAGTACATGCAGGGCATGGTCGATGCCGGGCCGACCCGGTCGGGACACCGCACGCCGACCGTGATCGTCGAGGCGCCGGTGAATGGCATCGACGCCGGGCATGTGCGCTACAACGCCTGGCAATTCCGCCAGATTCTCGGTCGTGGGGTGCATGGCATCCTGCTGTGCCAGGCGGAGACCGCCGACGCGGTGCGGGCGTTCGTCGAATCCTGCCGCTATCCGCACAACACGGTTGGTGTTGACCCTGCGATCCCGTCGCCGGTTGCACGGATGGAGGGAGCGATCCGCGCGAGGGATGGCGGCACAAACTCTGCCGGGCGCAGCCTGCTTGGCGTTGGCACGCGAGGACGCGGATCGGAAAGCACCGCGGCGCCGGTCTGGGGGCTGTCGACCGAAGACTACATGGAGCGGTGTGATCCCTGGCCGCTCAACCCGAAGGGCGAGCTGTTGCTGGGCGTGAAGCTCGAAAGCCCCGAAGGTGTTGCCAATTGCGAGGACATTGTCGCCGTGCCCGGGCTCGCATTCGCCGAGATCGGCCCGGGCGACCTGAGCCTTTCGCTCGGTTACCGCACCATGCCACGCGAGCCGTGGCCGCCGGAGATGCAGAAGGCGCGGGACCGCATTCTCAGAGCCTGCCGCAAGAACGGGGTTGCGTTCCTGCAGCTCTGTACGCCAGACAACATCGTCGCCCGGATCGACGAGGGTGTGCGTGTGGTCGCGGGGCATAGCGAGGCCGCCGCGATCAGGGGCCGGGCCCACCAGAAGCGGACGTTGCCGGTCTAGCCGGCCACTCTATAGTGGCGACGTCCGAACCTGCGGAAACTCAAAAAACAACTCCAACCAAAGAAGGCCGCCTGTCCGATGAAAACCCAAGCCGCTATCCAAACCGAGATTGGTGGAAAGCTCCTGCTCGAAGAGATCGAGCTTCCCGATCCCGCGCCCGACCAGGTTACGGTCAAGCTTTACTCCAGCGGCGTGTGCCATTCGCAGTTGCACCAGATGCACAATCACGGCCTCGGCCGGCCGTTGCTGCTTGGTCATGAAGGTACCGGCGTTGTCACCCGCATCGGCCGGGACGTGACGCATCTGAAGGAAGGCGACCAGTGCATCGTCACCTGGGTGCCGCGGACGCCCCAGCGTGGGCCGACCGCGCGGCAGATGACCGGCGCCACTTTCAAGGGGCAGGCGGCGCACGGCAATGTCTTCACCTGGGCGCGCGACGTGCAGACGAGCAAGGAACTGGTCGTGCCGATCCCGAAGGAACATCCGCGCGACGTGAGCTGCATCGTCGGTTGTGCAGTGCTGACCGGCGCCGGCGCCGTGCTGCACACCGCGCAGGTCAGGCCGGGCCAGTCGGTCGCCGTGTTCGGCGTCGGCGGTGTCGGCCTGTCGGCAATCAAGGCCGCAGCGCTCCTCGAGGCCTATCCGATCATCGCCGTCGACCTCGATGACAAGAAGCTCGAATTCGCACGGTCGTTTGGCGCGACGCATACGGTCAATGCCTCTCGCAATATCGATCCCGTGGAAGCGATCCACGACCTGACCCGAGGCGGCGTCGACTACGCGTTCGATGCGATCGGCAGGCAGGTTACGATCGAGCAAATCCTGCGCGCGGTGCGGCCCGGCGGCGTCGGCGCCGACAACTTTGGCGGCACCGCCGTTCTGGTTGGCATTCCGCAGGAGAAAGTGACCCTCGACCCCGGGCTGTTCGTCTACGGCCAGCGCCAATACCGAGGCAGCCTCGGCGCCAGCTTCCCGGACCACGACTTCCCGATGTACCTGCGCTGGCACCAGGAAGGGAAATTCCCGCTCGATAAGCTGATCACGCGCCGCTACTCGCTGGAGCAGATTAACGAGGCCTGCCACGACCTGCACCACGGCGAAATTCTGGGCCGCGCGATCCTGGAGTACTGATGGCCGACGGGAGATGAAAACGTCGATCGATCGCGGAGCGGTTGCGGCGCTCGACGAGCGCGATCCGCTGCGCGGCAAGCGCGATGAGTTCGTCATCCCGGACGGCGTTGATCTATCTCGACGGCAACTCACTCGGTCCATTGCCGAAAGCAGCGCTGCGCGAGCTCAAACTCGCGGCCGAGCAGGAATGGGGCGAGGGCCTCATCCGCAGCTGGAACGCGGCCGGCTGGTTCGACTTGCCGGTGACGCTGGGCGATCGGCTCGCACGCCTGATCGGCGCCGGGCCGGGCGAAACCGTTTGCACGGACACGACCTCGATCAACATCTACAAGGCGCTGCACGCGGCCTTGAGCCTCCGCCCCGGCCGATCGACAATCGTTGCCGAGGGGACGGGCTTTCCAACCGACGTCTACATCGCCGAGGGCGTGGCGAGCGTGCGGCCGCGACGTGCGGATCAAGCTCTGCTGGCATCGATGCGCGCGATATCGAGGACCTGCTCGGCGATGACGTCGCCGCAGTGCTCGTCAATCACGTCGACTATCGCACCGGCGTGTTGCGCGACATGGCGCAGCTGACGGAGCGCATTCATGCCGCCGGCGCGATCGCGGTCTGGGATCTCTGCCACAGCGCGGGCGCGATGAAGGTCGATCTCAACGCGGCGAACGCCGACTTCGCCATCGGCTGCACCTACAAATACCTCAACGGCGGGCCCGGCGCGCCGGCGTTCGTGTTTGCCGCGCGACGCCATCACGGCAAGTTCGCGCAGCCGCTGACGGGCTGGTGGGGCCACGCGCGGCCGTTCGCGTTCGATCGCTCCTTCAAGCCTGGTGACGGCATCCGCCCGATGCTGTGCGGGACCCAGCCGATTCTTTCAATGCGCGCGCTCGCGGGCGCGCTCGACGTCTGGGACGATGTCGATCTCGTTGCGCTGAGGGAGAAGAGCCTTGGTCTCACCGACCTATTCATTGCGCTGGTCGAAGAGAGCTGCGGCCGTTTCGGCGTCACGCTGGCGGCGCCGCGCGACCGCGCCCAGCGCGGCAGCCAGGTCTCGTTCCGCCACCCGCACGGTTACGAGGTCATGCAGGCCTTGATCGAGCGTGGCGTGATCGGCGACTTCCGCAGCCCCGACTACATGCGCTTCGGCTTCGCGCCGCTTTATCTGCGTTACGCCGATGTCTTTAGCGCCGCATCGATCCTGCACGACATTCTTGCTGATGAAACCTGGCGCGCTCCGCGTTTCGCTGCGCGCTCGACGGTGACTTAAGCAAACATCACAGGTCCTTCAGCTCCGCAATCGCGATGCCGTTTTCGCCGGCGACGGAATAGAGCAGCCAGGTGCGGCCGCCTTCGCGAAAAATCGCGGGATCGCGCAGCTGGCAAACCGGTCCATGCACGAGCCCGCGCACCGACGGCGCGCGCGGCGCATCGGCACCTTCGTATGGCAGTTCCGGTTGCAGGATGGTGACCGGCTTGCTCTCCTTCCAGTTAAGCCAATCGGGCGTCAGCTCGATGGTGGCGAGCAGGATGCTCTCCGGATTGTCACCGACATCTGTGTAGAACACCGAGAGAATGTTGCCGTCGAGCTTGAGCGCGGAGTGACGCATGTTGGACCCGAACAGTCGCGGCCCTTCTTCGAATGCCGTGAGGCCGTCGCGCGACCGATAGAACACGCCGGGCATGCCGAGCGCGTAGGTATATCCGTCCCATGCGAAGGTCCTGAAGTAAGGACGGCCGAGCCGCTCGGTCGATGCCTCGAAGCGCAGTCCGTCGGAGGAAACAGCGACCCGGGTATATTGATCGGCGCCTGGAACGCCGCTCGCCACTTCCGAGCCGTGAAAGTACATCCGGATCCGTTTCTCGCGTTCGTCGACGTGGACATCCGGCGAGGCAACGTGTCCGGCGAAGCGGGATTCCTCCAGCGACAGCACGCCGGCCTCATGCGTTCGCCAGGGGCCTTCGAGCCGGTCGGCATAAGCGAGACGAATGTAGTGGCCGTCGTGGTGCGCGAAGTAGAGATAGTAGCGCCCGAGCGGATTTCTCACCCACTCGGGCACGCGGATCAGCGAGGGGCCGTTGATGTTGTCGCCCATTCGCCCGTCCATGTGCGGACGGACGATGGGGTTTGTCGCAAAGCGCACGGCGCGCATTTGCCTGCTCTCTCGCGCGCGAAAAACTCAGCTCGCGGCGTTGAGCGCCGCGATCTGTGCCGCCGAAAGTTTTAGTGTCGTGGCCTTGACCAGATCGTCCATCTGCTCGGGTTTCGAGGCGCTGGCGATCGGTGCGGTGATGCTCGGCCGCGCCATCATCCAGGCCAGCGAAACCTGCGCCGGTGTCGATTTCGTTTCCTTCGCGACCTGGTCGAGCGCGGCCAGCACCTTCGGGCCCTTGCCCTCGAGGTATTTGCCGGCGCCGCGGCCGCGCGGGCTCTTGCCGAAATCCGCCGCGGACCGGTACTTGCCGGTCAAAAAACCGCTGGCGAGCGAGTAATAAGGAATGACGCCAAGCTTATGCCGCTGGCAAACCGCCTCCAGCGCGTCCTCGTAAAGCGGCCGCTCCACCAGATTGTAGTGCGGCTGCAGCGAGACATAGGCCGGCAGGTTGTTCTTGCGGCTTGTTTCCATCGCCTCCTCGAGCCGCGGCGCGGTGTAGTTCGAGGCGCCAATGGCACGCACCTTGCCCGACTTGATCAGCTCGCCGAACGTCCCGAGTGTGTCGGCGAGAGGTGTCGACGCGTCATCGGCGTGAGCCTGGTAGAGGTCGACGTAGTCGGTCTGCAGCCGCTTCAGCGAATCGTCGATCGCTTGTTTGATCCAGGCCGGCGACAACCCCTTGCCACGGCCCGGCATCTCCATGCCGCACTTGGTCAGGATCTTCACGTCGTCGCGCTTGCCGCGCTTCTTGAGCCAGCGTCCGATGATGGTCTCGGACTCGCCGCCCTGGTGTCCCGGCACCCAGCGCGAGTAGACGTCGGCGGTATCGATGGCGTTAAGCCCAGCCTCGACGCACATGTCGAGCAGCTTGAAGCTGGTCGCCTCGTCGGCCGACCAGCCCAGCACGTTGCCGCCGAACACCAGCGGCGGGATCGAAAGCGAAGAAGGACCGAGACGACGCAGCTCCATGGCATACTCCCAGAGTTCTTGTTACCCGAATGACGGGGGATGACGTTCCTTTAGCCCTTCCTCGGCGCATTGAGTAGCCCGTGCCCCTTGGGCGGGTGGGCGCGCATGGCTTCTTCGACCGGGTCGGTGCCCCAGCCCGGGCGGTCGGGCAGGATCAGGTAGCCATCCTTGAATTCGGGCTCGTGGCTGAACAATTCGTGATCCCACGCGATACGGTCGATGTCGGTCTCCATGATGCGCAGGTTCGGCACCGCGGCCGAGAAGTGCGCGTTCATCATGGTGCAGAGGTGGCCGTAGAAATTATGCGGCGCAACGTTGACCTCGTAGGCTTCCGCCGCATTGGCGATCTTCATCGACTGCCAGACGCCGTTCCACGGCGTGTCGATGATCGCGACGTCCATCGCCTGCTCGTCGAAATAGGGCAGGAACTCGCGCAGGCCCAATAGCGTCTCGCAGGACGAGATCGGGTGCGGGCTGTGGCGGCGGATGTAACCCAGCGCCTGCGGGTTGAAGGTGTCGATCTCGATCCAGAACATGTCGAGGTCTGCGATCTCGCGCAGGATCTTCAAATACCCTTCGGTCTTCGCATTGAAGTTGAGGTCGAGCAGGATGTCGACGTCAGGGCCGGCGCCGTCGCGCATCGCCTCGAGGTGCATGTGCAGGTCGCGCAGCACCTTGCGGTCGACATTGAGCTCGGGTTCAAACGGGGTGCCGAAGCCGGGGCGCCAGCCCGTCGGCTTGCCGTTGTCGTAGATGAAGATGTTGGTTTTCAGCGCCGTGAATTTCTTCTCGCGCACCTCGCGGGCGATCGCCTTGACGCCGTCGAGGTCGGTGATGGCCGGCTTGTACCAGTCGCCGCGGTTGATGCGCCAGCTCGCGCAGTGCGACCAGTAGACCCGGATGCGGTCGCGGATCTTGCCGCCGAGCAGCTCATAACAGGGAACGCCGAGATGCTTTGCCTTGGCGTCGAGCAGGGCGTTCTCGATCGCGCCGATCGCCTGTGCCACGACGCCGCCGGCGGCCGGCCGCGTCGCGGAGTAGAGCTTCGCATAGATGCGCTCGTGCTGGCTGGGAGTCCTCGCCAATGATGGTCGCCGCCAGCCGCTCGATTGCCGTCGACACGCCGGGCGAGCCAAAGCCCTCGTCGAATTCGCTCCAGCCGACGATACCGCTGTCAGCGGTCACCTTGACGAAGTGATAGTTCCGCCAGCCCGCGTCGCAGGCGAGGATTTCGATTTTGCGGATTTTGGTATCTTGGCTGCTCATGAGTGCGTCTCTCCCGCCGCCCTCCATTTGACGCTTGAGGGCGTTTGTGCGGAGTATGAGGTCGGACGCGACTCATCCTCAACCCTCATGGTGAGGAGGCGCGGAGCGCCGTCTCGAACCATGAGGCCGGTGCCGTGGCCTCATCCTTCGAGACGCGGCTTCGCCGCTCCTCGGATGAGGGACCGGGTCGGTGAACGGCGTCCGCTAGCCACGCCGACGCTGCGCGGGCTCGCCCAGACCGATCCGCTTGAGTTCGGCCACGATCCGATCGAGTTTCTCGCCGGCAAGCTTGCTGCGGCTGAGCGCGGCACCGAGATAGGTCCAGTACAGGATTTGCGTGCGCGCCGCCGCGAGCGGCGGAGCAATTCCGGCGTCGCGCAGCAGCTGCTCGATGTAGCCGCGGCGCCTGCCGTCGATCTCTTCAATCGCGCGCGCCGCCGCGGCGTTGTTGTCGGCCCAGGCGCGCATGCGCAATTCCAGCGTGGCGCCGCGTCCGAACGCATGATGCAGCAGGGCTTCGAGACGCGCTTCGAGTGCATCATGCTGCTCGATGTCAGAAATAATCGCTTCGGTCGCGACCTGCTTCCAGCGCTCGATCACCTCGGCGTGGAACGCGTCGAGGTCGGCGAAGTGCCAGTAGAAGCTGCCGCGCGAGACGCGGAGCTTGCGCGCCAGCACATCCGCCTTCAAAGCCTCAAAACCCTCGCGCGCCAGCGCTGATCAGCGCGAAATCGATCCAGTCCCGGCGGTGAGACGTTTGGTCATCCCCAGAACCATACAGTGCTGTATTGACAGCGGCAACGGGCCGGACGTAGGCTCTCCATACATTGATGTATGGAGAAAGTTTATGCGGGATCTGGCGTTGCAGGCCGCGGGTGTGCTGGCGATCGTTGTCGCGCTGATTCATGGCGCCATTGCCGAGCTGCAGGTGTTTGCCAAAGCGCGCATCGAGCCGCGGCAGACGCGGCGATTGCTGCGCCTGATCTGGCAGGCCAGCACCATCGACTGGATCGGTCTCGGCATCCTGTTGATCGCCGCGCCCTGGCTCGGCTCGACGATGGCGCGCCACTGGATCATTGCGATCGCGGTCGCGGTCTACGGCTATGCTGCGATCGGCAATGCGCTGGCCGTTCGCGGGCCGCATCCCGGATGGATCCTGATGCTCTGCGTGGTCGCGCTGGCGCTGGCGGGGATTTGACGCCGCTACGCCAGCTTTTCCCGCAGCCACGCCGCGCTCTTCATGACAGCTTCGGTCGCGGGGTCGATCACGCCCACCCAGAACATGAAGCCGTGATTCATGTCGCTGAAGCGCTCGATCTTGGTCTCGACGCCGTCAGCGGCGAGACGCTTGCCATAGAGTTCGCCTTCGTCACGCAACACGTCGTACTGCGCCGTGATGATGTAAGCCGGCGGCAGCCCGCGCAAATTGTCCGCACGCAGCGGTGAAGCGTAAGCGTGTGTCAGGTCGCTCTGGTCGGCGAGGTAAAGATCCCAGAACCAGCGCATCGAGACGTCGGTCAGGCCAAGGCCTTCGCCGCACTCCTTGTAGGATGGCTTGGGCACTGACGGATGATCGGTCACCGGATAGACCAGCAGCTGGCCGCGCAAGGCCGGGCCGCCCTGGTCGCGCACGCGGAGCGCCGTCACCGCGGCGAGATTGCCGCCGGCACTGTCGCCGGCAAGCGCGATGCGCGACGCGTCACCGCCGAATTCCCTGGCGTGCGCGCCGACCCAGCGCGTCGCGGCAAGGCAGTCGTCGCTCGCGGCGGGAAACTTGTGTTCCGGCGCGAGGCGATAGTCGACCGAGACGATGATCGCGCCGCTTGCCTTGCAGAGCTGGCGGCAGATCAGGTCATGGGTGTCGAGGCTGCACAGGATGAAGCCGGAGCCGTGGAAGAACACGACAACCGGCAGATTGATCTCGGTCGACGGCTTGTAGATGCGCAGCGCGATCGGCCCACCAGGTCCCGCATGTTGCGCTGTTCGACCGAAGGCAACTCGACCCGCGGCACGCCGGCCGTGAAGCGCGCGACGTCAGTCGCGCGCAGCCGCTCCAGCGGCACGGTGTGCATCGGCGGCAGCGCCGCCGCCTTGTCGACCATGGTTTGCAGGAAAGGGTGCAGGGGCATGTTTTCTCCGTTATTGCGAGCGTAGCGAAGCAATCCGGAGCGTCGTAAGCAAGAGCTGGATTGCTTCGTCGCTTTGCTCCTCGCAATGACGAAAACGAAAACGCCGAGGCGAGTTTCTCGCCCCGGCGTCCGTTGGTTCGCGTGAAGCGCGAGGCTTATGCGGCGTTGAAGCCGGCGATCGCCTTGGCCTCGAGATATTCCTCAAGGCCATACTTGCCCCACTCGCGGCCGTTGCCGGACTGCTTGAAGCCGCCGAACGGCGCCCCACGTTCGTTCGGCAGGCCGTTGAGGTTGACGTTGCCGGCGCGGATCTGGCGGGCGACCTTGCGCGCACGCTCGACCGAGCCTGCCGTGACGTAGCCCGCGAGCCCGTACGGCGTGTCGTTGGCGATCTTGACGGCTTCCGCCTCATCTTTGGCGCCGAGGATTGCGAGCACCGGTCCAAAGATTTCCTCACGTGCGATCGTCATGTCGTTCGTCACATCGGCAAACACGGTCGGGCGGACGTAGAAGCCCTTGTTGACACCCTCGGGCAGGCCCGGACCGCCGGTAACCAGCGTTGCGCCCTCGTCAATGCCCTTCTTGATCAACGCCTGGATCTTGTCCCACTGCGTGCGATTGACAACCGGGCCGATGTTGGTGTCGGCGGCCTTCGGGTCGCCCGCCTTCGTCTTCTCGGCGACGGCCTTCGCGATCGCAGCGGCTTCCTTCATCTTGGCGGCCGGCACGATCATGCGGGTCGGCGCGTTGCAGGACTGGCCTGAGTTGTTGAAGACGTGCGCGGTGCCGCCGGTGACCGCCTTCTGCAGGTCGGCATCATCGAGGATGATGTTCGGCGACTTGCCGCCGAGCTCCTGGCTGACGCGTTTGACGGTATTGGCGGCGCGCTTGGCGACGTCGATGCCGGCGCGGGTCGAGCCGGTGAACGAGATCATGTCGATGCCGGGGTGCTCGCTCATCGCGACGCCGACTTCGGGGCCGAGGCCGTTGATGAGGTTGAACACACCCTTCGGCACGCCGGCGGCGTCAAGCACTTCGGCGAAGATCAGCGCCGAGGTCGGCGTGAACTCCGACGGCTTAAGGATCATGGTGCAGCCGGCGGCGAGCGCGGGCGCGACCTTGCAGGCGATCTGGTTGAGCGGCCAGTTCCACGGGGTGATCATGCCGATCACGCCGACCGGCTCGCGCACGACCACGGCGTTGCCGATCTTCTCCTCGAACTCGTAGTTCTTCAGCACGTCGAGGGTCGAGGCGAGGTGGCCGAGGCCGGCGGCGGCCTGGGCGCGCTCGGCGAGCGTCATCGGCGCGCCCATCTCGTCGGAGATCGCGGTCGCGATGTCCTTGGCGCGGGCCTTGTAGGCCTCGATGATCTTGCTGAGCAGCTCGATGCGCTGCTCGCGGCTCGTCACCGAGAAGGTCTCGAACGCCCGGCGGGCGGCGGCGACGGCTTTGTCGACATCGGCCTTGGAGCCGACCGCGATGTCGTAGAGCTTGTCTTCGGTCGCCGGGTTGGTGACCGCAACGGTCTTCATCACCGCAGGATCGACCCAGGCGCCGTCAATGTAGAATTTCAATCGGTTGACCATCACATAACCTCTTCAGTGGGAGCTTTGATGCGGACCACGCGGGGATTGTCGACGAGCGTTTGCTTGGATCAAGGTCGGCCGGCCTGAAGCGGCTGGCCCGAGCTCTAGGACGTCAACTCTCCCTCACGTATTTTCTTTGTTCTGGACTAGTTGTTCTGGATCTTCAGGCCCGCCGCGCGGCGGCGGCCCATAAAAAATCCCGGCGCGCCTCGTCAGGCGCGGGCCGGATATTGGGTCTTTGGCCGGATAATTGCAATCGCCCATTCGGTCCCGGCGGCTCGCATTTGCGGCGCATGTCCTGATCGGAAAACCGGTACCGACCTTTATCCGGGACATGCGTGCATGATGGCCGACCTGCCTTGTCGGGTACAGCCCTTGACGGCCGGGGCGTTATGCCTACGTGGTTTCGTTACGTCGACCAGGCTTTATGCATGACAATCGGTGCGCACACGATATGAGCAAACGTCAACTCAAACTCGGCGCCTTCATGCGCCCGATCTCGATCCACACCGGCGCCTGGCGGTATCCCGGCGCTTTTCCCGACGCCAATTTCAACTTTTCGCACATCAAACGTTTCATCAAGAAGCTGGAGCATGGAAAGTTCGACGCGTTCTTCATGGCCGATCATCTCGCCGTGCTGAACATGCCGGTCGATGCGCTGAAGCGCAGCCACACGGTGACGTCGTTCGAGCCGTTTACCTTGTTGTCGGCTCTCGCAGGTGTGACCGAGCGGATCGGCCTGATCGCGACCGCCTCGACCACCTTCGACGAGGCCTATCACATCGCCCGCCGTTTTGCCTCGCTCGACCACATCTCCGGCGGCCGCGCCGGCTGGAACATCGTCACCACGTCGAACCCGGACGCCGCGCTGAATTTCGGCCTCGACGACCACATGGATCACGACGAGCGCTATGTGCGGGCGCGCGAGTTCTACGACGTCGTCACCGGCTTGTGGGATTCGTTTTCGGACGACGCGTTCGTGCGCGACGTCGACAGCGGGATCTATTTTGATCCTGCCAAGATGCATGTGCTCAATCACAAGGGCAAATACCTGTCGGTGCGCGGCCCGCTCAACATCGCGCGGCCGGTCCAGGGCTGGCCGGTCATCGTGCAGGCCGGCGCCTCGGAGCCGGGCAAGCAGCTTGCAGCCGAGACCGCCGAACTCGTATTCGCCGGCGGCGGTACTCTCGCCAGCGCGAAGGTGCTCTACGCCGATATCAAGAGCCGGCTCGACCGGCTCGGCCGTGATCGCGACCATTTGAAGATCCTGCCGGGTGCCTTTGTCGTGGTTGGCGACAGCGAAGCCGAAGCGAAGGAGAAGCTCGCGCTGCTCGACAGCCGCGTACATTACGACAACGGCATCGCCTCGCTATCGATCGCGCTCGGCCATGACGCGTCCGGATTCGATCCGGACGGGCCGCTGCCGGACATCCCCGAAAGCAATGCCAGCCAAAGCGCGCGGCAACGCGTCATCGAAGCGGCGCGGCGCGACAATCTCACGGTGCGCCAGCTCGCAACCCGGCTCGGCGGCTATTCCGGCAACAAGTTCATGGGCACGCCAAAAATGATCGCCGACCAGATGGAGCAGTGGCTGGTCGAGGAAGGCTCCGACGGCTTCAACATCATGTTCCCGTACCTGCCCGAAGGCCTCGACGATTTCGTCGACAAGGTGGTGCCGGAGCTGCAGCGCCGCGGCATCTTCCGCAAGGAGTATGAAGGTCCGACGCTGCGCGACAATCTCGGCCTGCCGCGGCCGGAGAACCAGTTTCTTCGCGCGCCGTGCCGTCGCGGCGGAGTAGCCAGCTCACACGCCTCTGCCTCTGTCATGGCCGGGCTTGACCCGGCCAACCCGATCAGTGATGCACTGCCTCTCCTGAGCGAGATGCCTGGCACATGCCGGGCATGACAATGTTGTGGGGAGGGCGACATGGCCAAAAAAATCGCATGGATTACCGGCGGCGGCACTGGCATGGGGCTCGCCGGCGCCAAGGAACTCGTCAAGGACGGCTGGACCGTCATCGTTTCGGGGCGACGCGCCGACGTGCTCGATGAAGCGGTGAAGGAGATCGGTCCGAACGCGAGCGCGCTGACGCTTGACGTCGGTGTCAAGGCCGAGGTCGAACGCGCCGCGAAACAGATCATCGAGCCAGCATGGCCGCATCGATCTGCTCGTCAACTCGGCTGGGCTCAATGTGCCGAACCGCAGCTGGGCCGATATGACGACCGAGGGCTGGGACAAGGTCGTCAGGATCAACCTCGACGGGTTGCTCTATTGCATGCACGCGGTGCTGCCGACCATGCGCGCGCAAAAGAGCGGCACCATCATCAACGTGTCGTCGTGGGCCGGACGGCTGCCGTCGAAGATCACAGGTCCCGCTTATGCCGCGACCAAGCATGCGGTGGTGGCGCTGACGCATTCGTTCAACATGGAGGAGTTCCGGAACGGCTTGCGCGCCTGCGCGCTGTGTCCCGGTGAGGCTGCGACCGAGATCCTGCGCTTGCGGCCGGTGCAGCCAACCGACGAGGAGAAGGCCCGCATGCTGCAGCCGGAAGATCTCGGCCGCACCATCGCGTTCATCGCCGGCATGCCGCCGCACGTCTGCATCAACGAGATCCTGATCAGCCCGACCTGGAATCGCAGCTTCCTGTGATGTCCGCCGCAGGACCAAGGATGGGTTGAACCAACGGGTCGCGCCGAAGGCGCGCCCGATGATGAACTCCGGCGAAAGCCGTCGCTCTTGTTGTCGCGGTAGGCTAAAGTTTCCTGAGGGAGGCTGGGTGTGAAGCGGCGCGAGGTCATTGGAGGTCTGGTCGGGGCCGCGCTGGCGGCGCCTTTGCGGTTGCACGCGCAGCAAAGGCTCCCGGTTGTCGGCTTCCTCAGCAGCCGCTCGCGCGCGCAGGCGGAGTATCTGATATCGGTGCTGCTGCAGGGCCTCAAGGAAACAGGCTTCAGCGAAGGCCAGAACGTCGCAATCGAATATCGCTTTGCCGATGGCGCCCAGGAGAAGCTGCAGTCGCTTGCGGCGGAGCTTGCGACCAGGCCAGTCGACGTGATCGTCGCCGGCGGCACAGCTGCGCCGGCGATCGCCGCCACGAAAACAATTCCTGTGGTGTTCACGACGGGGTTCGATCCGGTCGCGATTGGCTACGTCAGAGAATCTCAATCGGCCCGAAGCGAATGTGACCGGAGCGACATTTTATTCGGGCGCCTTGGGCGCCAAACAAATGGAAGTATTGCGAGAGTTGGCACCTGAAACGAGGAATTTTGGCCTGCTGGTCAAGGCCGAGTCGATCGGCGCGCCGTCGCAGGCTCGTGATACTGAATCCGCGGCGAGGGCGATCGGAATGGAGTTGCTGACGATCAGCGCTTCATCCGAAGCCGAGATCGACACGGCGTTCGCGAAGGTCGCTAGCCGACCCAAGGCTGCGCTAATGATCAGCGTCGATCCATTCTTTGACAGTCGTTCCAAACAACTTGTTGGAACTCGCGGCGCGCCACAGGATTCCCACCGCTTATTACCTGAGTGATTTCGTGAAGGACGGCGGCCTGATGAGCTACGGCGCCAGTATTACAGAGGCTTACAACCAGGCCGGGGTTTATGCCGGGCGGCTGTTGAAGGGCGCGAAACCTGCCGATCTTCCGATCCAGATTTCGACTCGCTTCGATCTCGCCATCAATCTCAAGACCGCGAGCGCGCTCAATCTCAGCGTGTCGCCGAGCCTGCTCGCTCGCGCCAATGAGGTGATCGAATGAGGCGACGGGAGTTTGTCGCGGGAGCGATCGCATCGGCTGCGTTGGCTTCGGGAGCCAGAGCGCAGGACGGGGCGAGGTTTACACTTGACGTACGTGCTGATTGCTCGTGAAAGGTGAGACTGAAACGGCAGCGCTGGCAGCCGCACGGCGCGATGTATCGTCCCCTGCTCCCGCAGCAATCCAGGGCGCTGCGCCCTTCGTGAGCGCGGAGCGGACTAAAGGGTATTGTCGGGGGTTTTCAGCATCGTCAGGCCGCCGCGGCACGAGCCGCTAATGCTTCGGCGGCGACGTGTTTCGTGGTGGAATTATCCCGGCCGGCAGCTAACGCCGGGATCGGAGTTGAGCATGGAACGCCGTGTATTCATTGCACTGCTCGGAGGTATCGCTGCTTCCATGCCGCGCGTTTCGTTCGCGCAAGCTAACAGGGTGCTCCGGCTTGGCACGCTGTCGGCGGGAGCGGCGCTTGTCCCCGGCGGTGGCCGCGGCGCCGTGCTGGTGCAGGCGCTTGGCAAGCTCGGTTATGAGCTCGGCAAGAACCTCATCGTCGAACCGCGCGGCGCGGCGGGCAAGCCGGAACTCGTGACAAACCTCGCGCAGGAGCTGAAGGCTGCCAACGTCGACGCGATCGTCACCGTCGAGCTATCCGGCGGCGGTGGCGGCCAAGGCCACCGGCATCGCCACGGTGGTGGCGTCGGGTTCCGGCGATCCGGTCGCGACTGGCCTCGTCGAAAGCCTGGCACATCCCGGCGGCAACCTGACCGGGATCGCCGACGATGCGGCGGCACTGTCGACCAAGCGCCTGTCGCTTTTGAAGTCGATGGTGCCGAAACTGCGTCGGGTCGCGATGCTATGGAACAAGGACGATCTCGGCATGTCGCTGCGCTACCAGGCGTCGGCGAAGGCGGCGCAGGGCCTCGATGTCGAGGTCCAGGCGCTCGGCGTGCGCGAGCCCGACGATTTCGACGACGCGTTCGCCGCGATGGTGCAGCAAATGCCCGACGCCATCCTGATGGTGTCCGACGCGCTCACGCTGCTCAACCGCAAGCGGGTCATCGATTTTGCCGCCGAGCACAAGCTGCCGGCGGTGTACGAGGCTGAAGATATCGTGCGTGACGGCGGTCTCATGTCGTATGGCGCCGATGCCAGCGAAATCTTTCGTGCGGGCGGCTGCGATCGTGGACGAGATCTTCAAGGGCACTAAGCCGGCCGACTTGCCGTTCGAGCAGCCAACTCATTATCGCTTCGTCCTCAATCTCAAAACCGCAAACGCGATAGACCTCGACGTTCCACCCACGGTGTCGGCGCTGGCTGATGAGATCATTGAGTAGATCGGCCGGATTCTGGCCAAATTTGCTACCGTGGCAGACATCGAACGTGGTTCTTGCTAGGCTCGGCCTCGCAGAACAGGGCATCGATTGAATGAGCATTGCGCTTCATTCTGGCGCGTCGGGATCGGCAGGGTCACCGGAAGCTCCGGCGGCTGATGCACCCGCTGTCGCACCTCCGGTGGCCGGCAAGACGCGCAACCGCCTCTTTATCAAATATGCTGCGCTTTTTGTGGCCGTGGTCGGCGTCGCCTTGATCTCCAGCGGCGCCTTCGAGGTGTTCTATTCCTACCGCGAGCAGAAGATCGCGCTGATCAACCTGCAGCATGCGCAGGCGGAAGCCGCCGCCGCAAAAATTTCCCAGTTCGTCAAGGAGATCGAGAATCAGCTCGGCTGGACCACGCAACTGCCATGGACCGGCAGCAAGATCGAGGACCGGAGGTTCGACGCGTTGCGGCTGCTCAAGCAGGTGCCGGCGGTCACCGAGCTGACGCAGGTCGATTCAACCGGAAAAGAACGGCTCAAGGTCTCGCGCATCGATATGGACACGCTGGGCGGCGGCGCCGATCTCTCAGCCGATCCGAAATTCACCGAAGCCGTCGCTCACAAGGTCTATTACGGTCCCGTGTATTTCCGCCGCGAGTCCGAGCCTTACATGACGCTGTCGGTCGCTGGCGCGCGCAAGGATGCCGGCGTCAGCATTGCCGAGATCAATCTGAAGCTGATCCTCGACGATCTGCTGAAGATCAAGGTCGGCGAACATGGCCAGGCCTATGTCGTCGACACCCAGGGTCGCCTGATTGCCCACCCCGACATTTCGCTCGTGCTGCGCAACACCGACATGTCGAAGATGCCGCAGGTGCAGATGGCGCGGCAGGGTGGCGGCGATACGGAAAGCCTGCAGGTCACGCGCAATCTGCAGGGCGCCGACGTGCTGACCGCGTCGGCGCCGATCAACCCGCTCGGCTGGACCATGTTTGTCGAACTCCCGGTCGAAGAAGCCTTTGCGCCGCTCTACGCGTCGCTGCAGCGGCTGGCGTTTGTGCTGCTCGGTGCGCTGGCGCTCGCCGTGTTGTCCGGATTGCTGCTGGCGCGGCGCATGGTCGGGCCGATCCGGGCGCTGCGCTCCGGCGCGGCTTCAATCGGCGCCGGCAACTTCTCCCAGCGCATTGCGATTCACACCGGCGACGAACTGGAAGCACTGGCGACCCAGTTCAACGACATGGGCGCACGGTTGCAGGAGATCCTATGCGGATCTGGAAAAGAAGGTCGAGGACCGCACCGCGGAGCTCAAGGAGACGTTGCAGCAACAGACGGCGACTTCGGAAGTCCTGGCCGTGATCTCCTCGTCGACGGGCGATGTCGAACCGGTGTTCCGGAAATTGCTCGAGAACGCCACCCGGGTCTGTGGCGCCGAATTCGGAACGATGAATTTGATTGAACAGGGCGAGGTGCGGCAGGTCGCACTCTATAACGTACCGCCGGCGTTTGTTGTTGACGAGGCCAACAAGCATTTTCGCCCGCATCCGGAGAGCGGCCTTGGCAGGCTGATACAGACCCGGCAGGTAGTATCTATCGACGATCTCAGAACCAGCCCAGCCTACCTCGCTCGCAATCCAAGTGTTGTTGCAATCACCGAACTCGCGGGTGCGCGGACACTGATGATTGTACCGATGCTACGCGACGATCAGCTGATCGGCACCATCTCGATCTATCGGCAGGAAGTCCGCCCCTTTGCCGAGAAGCAGACCGAGCTGTTGAAGAATTTCGCCAGCCAGGCCGTGATCGCCATCGAAAACACGCGGCTGTTGAAAGAGTTGCGCGCCCGAACCGACGACCTTGAGTGAATCCCTGCAGCAGCAGACCGCAACCGCGGATGTGCTGAAGGTGATCAGCCGCTCGACCTTTGACCTGCAGACCGTGCTGCACACGCTGGTCGAGTCGGCCGCAAAACTTGCCGATGCGGAAAAGGCGACGATTACGCGGCAGCGCGATGGCATGTTCTACCGCTCCGAGTCTTATGGCTTCTCTCAGGAATTCATGGACTACGTCCGCAATGTCCCGATTATCCCCGATCGCAGCTCAGCGACCAGCCGCGCATTGCTGGAAGGGACCGTGGTGCATATCCCGGACGTCAAGGCCGATCCCGATTACACCTTCAACGAGGCGCAGCGGCTGGGCGATTTCCGTGCTGTCCTTGCAGTTCCAATGCTGCGCGAGGGCACGCCGGTCGGCGTCATCGTGTTGACGCGCACTGAGCCGCAGCCGTTCACCGACAAGCAGATCGAACTGGTGACGACCTTCGCCGACCAGGCGGCGATCGCGATCGAGAATGTCCGCCTGTTCGAAAGTGTGGAGGCGCGCACGCGCGAGCTGGCGAAATCGCTGGAGGATCTGCGTGCCGCGCAGGATCGCCTGGTGCAGACCGAGAAACTTGCCTCGCTCGGCCAGCTCACCGCCGGCATTGCCCACGAGATCAAGAATCCGCTCAACTTCGTCAACAATTTTTCAGCGCTGTCGGCCGAGCTGATCGACGAACTGGCTGAGGTCGTCTCGAGCGTCGAACTGCCCGGCAAGGCAAAGGAGGAAATCGACGAACTCACCCACATGCTGAAAGGCAACCTCGAAAAAGTCGTGCAACACGGCAAGCGCGCGGATTCGATCGTCAAGAATATGCTGCTTCATTCGCGCACCGGCTCAGGCGAGCATCGCCCGATCGATATCAACGGTATTGTCGAGGAGAGCTTGAATCTCGCCTATCACGGCGCGCGGGCAGAGAAGCAGGGTTTTAACATTACGCTCGAGCGCCACCTCGATCCTGATGCTGGCCTTGTCGACGTCTATCCGCAGGAAATGACCCGGGTGCTGCTCAACCTGATTTCCAACGGCTTCTACGCCGCAACCAAGCGCAAGACGGAAGCCGGCAACGGCTTTGAGCCGACCTTGAGCGCCAGGACGAAAAATCTCGGCGACAAGGTCGAGATCCGTATTCGCGACAACGGCACTGGCATTCCCGCTGAAGTGAAGGAGAAGATGTTCAATCCGTTCTTCACCACGAAACCGGCTGGCGAGGGTACCGGACTTGGGCTGTCGATGAGCCATGACATCGTGGTGAAACAGCATCAGGGCAGTATCGACGTCGAAACCGAGCCTGGCAAGTTTACCGAATTCATCATTACGCTGCCGCGCGCGGCGGCGGCTCTGGCAAGCCAAGGGGCAATGACGTGAGCATCTACATTCTGATCGTTGACGACGAACCCGACGTAGAAGACCTGTTTCGTCAGCAGTTTCGCCGCGATATTCGCTCCGGCCGCTTCATTATGGAGTTCGCGAACTCGGCGCCGCGGGCTCTGGAGCGCGCGCAGACCATTGCCGATCCCTCGTTGATCCTGATTCTCTCCGACATCAATATGCCAGGCATGAGCGGTCTTGAGATGCTGCCGAAGGTAAAGGCGGCAAGACCCAATGTGCCTGTCATCATGATCACCGCTTACGGTGATGAAGGCACGAAGAGAAAGGCCATCGAACTCGGCGCGGTCGGCCTTTTGACCAAGCCGATCGACTTCGGCGTGCTGCGCCAGGAAATCGACAGCCGGCTTGAGCGCGCGGCGTAGTGGGTTGATTCCACATCGGCGACTTCTGACCCCATCGATGCGGGTTTCGTGCAAAACCTCGCACACCCGGGCGGCAACGCCATCGGCGGAATATTCATGAACCTCGAGGTTGTGCCGGCGCTACTCGATTGCGACTGCGGCTTCAGGCTCCTTCGTCGGGCCGCCCTTGCGCAGCAGGAACACCAGCGGCATCGCCGCCAACGCCAGGATCATCAGCAGCTTGAAGTCGTTGACATAGGCGATGACGGCGGCCTGACCGTTGACCATATGGTCGAGTGCGGCGCGGCCGCTGGCCGTCCAGGGACTCATGGCGTGTGATACCGGCGCCTTGTCGAACAGGCGATTGTAGGCGGTGACGTGCTCACTCAATGTCGCATGGTTGATCTGGGTATTGCGGACCAACAGCGACGTCATGATCGAAATGCCGACAGCGGCCCCGGTGTTGCGGGCGAGGTTGTACATCCCCGTTGCTTCACCGCGATAGCGCGGCGCCAGTGTCGCGAAGGTGACTGTGGACATCGGCACGAACAGGAAGCCCAGCCCGCAGCCTTGTACGAATCCGACGAACGCAACAGTCCCCTCGGAGATGTCCGGGGTCCAGCCGCTCATCTCGTACATCGACCAGGCCGTGGCGCTGAACCCGAGCATCAGCAGGTAGCGAACATCGACGCGGCCGATCAGGCTGCCGACGACGAACATGCAGATCATGGTGCCGAGCCCTCGCGGGCCCATCACCAGACCTGCCGTGATGATGGGGTAGCCCATCATGGTCTGCAGGTACGGCGTCATCAGCGCCATGGATGCCAGGTAGTTGATGCCGACGATGAATGCGAAGGAAATTCCGATCGCGTAGTTGGGATCGAGAAACAGCTTCGGCTCGATGAACGGGTTCTTGGTGGTGAAGATGTGAACCAGGAAAATGTAGAGCGCCGATGCCGCGATGACTGCATAGGCGATGATCTCGAGTGACGAAAACCAGTCGAGCTGGCTGCCGCGGTCGAGCATCATCTGCAGGGCGCCGATGAAAACGCTGAGCGTGCCGAAGCCGAGCCAGTCAAGCTTCGACGGGTGGCTGCTCCTGGTCTCATACATGAAATAGGAAATGCCGACGAAGGCCAGCGCGCCGAGCGGCAGGTTGATGTAGAAGATCCAGCGCCAGTTCAAATGATCGGTCAGCCAGCCGCCGACCACGGGCCCGAGCACCGGTCCGACCATCACGGCGACGCCGAAAATGCCCATCGCGGTGCCGCGCTCTTTGAGCGAGAAAATGTCCAGCGACACCGCCATCGAGATCGGTACCAGCATCGCGCCGAACCCGCCCTGCAGTAGCCGAAACACCACGAGCTGAGTCAGCGATTGCGCGGCGCCGCACAGCATCGAGGTGACGACGAAGCCGGCAACCGAGATCAAGAGGATGCGCTTGCGGCCAAACCGACCGGTCAGGAAGCCCGACGGCGGCGTCATGATCGCGGACGCGACGATGTAGGAAGTGAGCACCCAGCTGATCTGGTCGGCGCTCGCCGACACCGTGCCTTGCATGTATGGCAGCGCGACGTTGGCGATGGTGGTGTCCAGTGCCTGCATGATGACCGCAAGGATCGTGCAGCCGGTGATCGCAATGCGATTGACCCCAGGCGGGACGACGCCTTCCTCGTAGACGGCGCCGGCCAAGTTACTCTCCCGACCGTCCGAACAGCCGCGCGATCGGCTCCGGGATGCCGCGCGGGTGACCGGTCTCGACATAGAGCTGGACGCTCATGCCGACACGCAGCTCCGGCTTGCCGGGCTCGTTATCGATGCGCACCCGCATCGGAATTCGCTGTACGACCTTGACCCAGTTGCCGCTGGAATTTTCTGCCGGCAGCAGCGAGAAGCTCGAGGCCGAAGCCGGCGAGATGCTCTCGACCGTGCCGGTCCACTCCACGCCGGGATAAGTGTCGACTTCGACGATCACCTTCTGGCCGGGGCGCACGTAGGTGAGCTCGGTCTCCTTCGGATTGGCCTGCACCCAGACGTGGTCGGTCGCGACCACCGCGATCGCGCTGGTCGAGGCGGCGAGATACTGGCCGGGTTGCAGCGACGGAACCTTGGTCGCGATGCCGGGGATTGGTGCGCGCACGGTGGTGTGGTCGAGCTGGCGCGCGGCTTCGTCACGCGCGGCGAGCTGTTCCTTGTAGCGCGGATAGCTTTCGACCGGCGCATCAGGATTGCCGTTCAGGCTCGCCGCAAGGCCGGCGAGCTGCTGGTTGAGCGAGGCGAGCTTCTGTTGCGCGACCTGCAGGTTTCGCCGCGCGTCGTCGAACGCGGCCTGCGAGGCAAAGCTGTTGGCGGCGAGCTGCTGCTGGCGCTTGAAGGTGGTGTCGTAATAGGCGACGTCGGTCTGGGCCTGCTCGATCTGGGCCTGCATGTTGCGATAATTGGCCTGCGCCGCGAGCAACTCGTTCTTGACCGCGCCGAGCTGGGCGTTGGCCTTGTCGAGCGCAAGGCGGAACGCCCTGTCGTCGAGCTTGAACAGCATGTCGCCGACGTTGACCTTCTGGTTTTCCTTGACGTCGATCTCGCTGACGATCCCCGAGACGTCGGTCGAGACATTGACCATGTCGGCCTGCACGTAGGCGTTCTCGGTCGACATCGTGCTGCCGCCAGTCACGTAGAGGTAGGCGCCGACGACAAGCGCGATCGGCAGCAGCGCGAACAGATAGGGGCGGGGCGATGACGCACGCTGGCGGGCGAGCGAGGCAATCTGTGCGGCGCGGCGTGCCACACGCGGGCGCACGCGGCCGCGCGCTTTCGGCGCGTCGCGCGCGATCGGCTCGGCAGCGCCGGCATCGGCCTGGGGCGCAGAGTGCGCCTCGCCGAGGCGCCGGTTGAGCCGGCGGATATTGTCGCCGAACTCGGCGTCATCGTTGGGTTCGGAGGAACTAGCCATGGCTTGCTCGCTTCTGCGTAACCGGGCTTGGCGAGGTGCAAGCAGCAGTCAGGTTCGCTTTCAGGGTGGTCAATGTCGTCATGAGATGCTCGCGGTCCGCTTCGGCGATGCCGGCAAGCGCCTCGGCGCGGGTCTCGTCACCAAGCCGATGTAGCTCGTCGAGTTTCGCCTTGGCGCGCGGGGTCAGCCGCAACAGCCAGATGCGCCGGTCGGACGGATGCGGCCGCCGCTCGATAAGGCCGTACTCCTGCAACCGGTCGACGATGCGGCCGAGCGTGATCGGCTCGACTTCGAGCAGCTCGGCAAGCCCGCTCTGGTGGATGTTCTCGTTGCGCTCGAGATAGGCCAGCACTTGCCATTGCGAACGCGTCAGGCCGGAATCGCGTGACAGCTGTTCGAAGCGCTTGCGCAACAGGCGCGCGACGTCGTGGATGAGGAAGCCGAGGGTCGGCGAATTCGGATTTATGTCGGGTTCGGTTGAGTCCGGCAGATATAATAAGCATGCTTATAATAAGCAGGCTTCAATATGTCAAGACTAGATGCAAAAACTCGGTCAATTTCGGGTGAAAACGGCATTGTTTACAATTCGTTGCGCGGCGGCGGTGGCCCGCCGGAAAACCTCCGTTTTTCGCGTCGAGGCGTGCCGAAAATGCCGCAGGTCCCCACAAATCTGCGTGTGCGGCGGTGGCCGACGCCATCGCAATCTTGGCAGCGCGGAAGCGCGTCAGCTAAGGAGCGAACAGGAGCTTTGCCTGATGCGGAAATTGACTGTCCCGATCGTCACCGCGCTGTCATTGGCGATCGGCGGGACCGGCGCCGCATCGGCGATCGAAATCAGCCCTGAGATATCCTTCCTCTACACCAGCGTGTCGGTGTTCCCGCCAACCTCCTCGCGGATGATCGTCTGCTACGGCTTTGTTTGTCGGCTGCATTACGTCTACGACATCGGCGCGCCGGACCGCGCCGCGCTGACCAAAATCCTGGCTGCCGGCAAAGCCTCGGCCGCTGCCGAGCGCGAGGCGGTGCAGAATGCCGTGGTGTGGTGGGACAAGCGCGTCGGCCCGATGATCGGAACCGACAAGCGCATCGCGCGCGCCGATTTTCGCGCGCCGGATTCGCGCCAGAATTTCGATTGCTGGGATACCACGCGCAACGTCACGAGCCTGCTGGTCATCCTGCAGGACTGGGGCTTGCTGAAGTATCACACCGTCGACGATCCAAAATATCGCGGCAATGCGTTCGTGCTGCAGACCCCGCACAACACGCCAGTGTTGCGCGAGAAGGCAACCGGCGGCAAATGGGTGGTCGATCTCTGGACCGTCGGCTACGGGCAAAAGCCCGAGGTGATGCCGGTTGAGCAATGGATGACCCAGGACTGATCGGTATTTACCCCATTGTGCAGCGTTCGCCCGACATAGAAACTTCGCGCGTGTTGCCCGTGCGCCTCGCGGCGGGTTCCGGCACGGCGGTTGCATGAGGCATGGGCGTCAGCAGGGCGGGCCTTCGCAAGCGTATGACAATCTTCCAATTGAAACAGCTGGCGTCCGCGGCGTTGCATGGTGCGCCGAAGGGCGTGCGCTGGAACTATGACCGCGCCGAAATCATCGTCGATGCAGTGGTCCATAGCTTCGGCGTGATCGGCGGGGTGATCGCCGCAGCGGCGCTGATCGTGATCGCGTCGCTCGCCGCAACCGGTGCGGAGGTCGCTGCGGTGTCGGTGTATGTCGCTGGTCTCGTGATCATGCTCACCGTCTCGGCGGTCTATAACCTCTGGCCGGTATCGCGTGCGAAATGGGTGCTGCGGCGGTTCGATCATTCGGCGATCTATGCGCTCATCGCAGCGACCTATACGCCATTCTTCGCCTGGATGCCGGTCAGCGCCACTTCGATCGGCCTGCTTGCCGGCGTCTGGACCATCGCGGTGGTCGGCATCGTGTTGAAGCTTGTGCTGCCGGGCCGTCTCGACAAGCTGTCGATCGCGCTCTACCTCGCGATGGGGTGGAGCGGTGCAATGGTCTTCAACACGCTGGTCGCGACGCTGCCGCCACCGGTGCTGTGGCTGATCGCCGCGGGCGGGCTATTGTACTCGTTCGGCGTGATCTTCCATGTCTGGGAGCGGCTGCGCTTCCAGAACGCGATCTGGCATGGCTTCGTGCTGCTCGGCGCGTCCTGCCATTATTCGGCAGTGCTGAGCCTCGTTCTCGCATAGGCGCTATCTGCGACGACGCTCTTCGCGCGCGCGGAAATTTCCCCTAAGCTTGCGCCAACGACCAAGACAGCCGGTCATCAGGGAGCGAGCAAATGAAATTGTACGATTTGGGCGGACCCAATCCGAAGGTGGTGCGCGTGTTCATGGCGGAAAAGGGGATCACCATTCCGCTGGAAAAGGTCGATCTGCGTGCCGGCGATAATCGGAAGGAGCCGCATCTGAAGCGCAATCCGCACGGCCAGATGCCGACGCTCGAGCTCGACAATGGTTCCTTCGTCTCGGAGATCACCGCGATCTGCGAATATCTCGAGGACAAGCATCCGAAGCCGGCACTGATTGGCTCGACTCCCGAGGAGAAGGCCGAGTGCCGGATGTGGACGCGTCGCGTTGACCTCAACATCTGCGAGCCGCTCGCCAACGGCTACCGGTTCGGCGAAGGCAATGATTTTTTCAAGAGCCGGATCCTGACCGTGCCGGAAGCCTCGCCCGGGCTCAAGGCGGTCGCACAGAATCGGCTCAAATGGCTCGACGGCCAAATGGCCGACGGGCGGGAGTTCCTGTGCGGCAAGCGTTTCACGCTCGCCGACATCCTGCTGTACTGCTTCGTGACGTTCTTCGCCAAAGTCGGCCAGCCGGTCGATCCCGCCAACAAGAACGTCGGTGCCTGGCTCGAGCGCGTCGGCGCGCGGCCGTCGATGAACGCTTGATACGCGAGGGGCAGGTACGAACTCGGAAAGGTGTCCCGATGCCCGGGGTCTCTTATTCTTACGACTTCCGCATCGTCAGCTATCCGACGCGGGTCTACAGCGGGCTGGATGCGCTCGATCAGTTGCCGGCCGAACTCGGCCGGCAACGCGCGAAACGCGCGTTTGTCGTCTGCGGACGTTCGGTGTCGCAGAAGACCAACCTGATCACGCGCATCCGCGCGCTGCTCGGCGCCTCGTTGGCCGGCGTGTACGACGAGATGGGCAAGGACTCGCCGATCGCCGATATCCTTGCCGCACGCGATCGGGCGCGCGCCGCGGAGGCGGATTTGCTGATTGCGGTCGGTGCGGGCAGTGTGGTGCAGGCGACGCGTGTCGTCGCGATCCTGCTCGCCGAGAAGGAACCGCTCGAGAAGCTGATCACGCAATATCCGGAAGGTAGCGCAGCGATCAGTCCAAAACTGATGGCGCCGAAGTTGCCGATCATCAATGTGCTGACGGTGGGCACGTCGGCGCAGAACCGCGCCGGCTCGCCGGCAAAGTCCGAACAGGTCGGCCGGCGTCTCGAATTCTTCGATCCGAAGACGCGGCCGGTGGCGCTGTTCTGGGATCAGGACGCACTGTTGACGGCGCCGGTGTCGATGGTCTGCGCCAGCGGCGGTGCCGTGTTTTGGCGCGCGATCATGAACATGGGTTACACAAAAGCGACGCCGCTGTCCGACTTCAATCGCAAGGAAGTCTTTGAGCTGACACGCGCGGCGCTATCGGGCTTAAAGGACCAACGCGATGTCGCTGCGCGAATGAACCTTTGCCTCGCGACCTATCTGCAAAACCGCGAGGTCGATGACGGCGCGAGCGGCGTCCGACACTGGGTTTCGCGGGTGGTCTATGCCTTCGCTTCGGCGCTGTTCAACATGCATGGCGAGGTGTCGCAGGGCGCGGCGCACTGCGCGCTGACGCCTGCGGTGATGCGCCGGCTCGGTCCACGCGATCCGGAAGCGATGTGCGCGATCGCAACGGCGCTTGGTGTCTGGCGCGACGGTGATCCAGTTGCCGAGGCGCCGCTCCGCGCCGCCGCGGAGCTTGAGAAGATTTTTGCGTCGCTCGACCTGCCGATCAACCTGTCGCAGCTTAAAATTCCGCATGCGAGCGCGGAAAAGATCCTCGCCGCGTCGATGACGAACTTCAACGCCGATCCGAAGCGCGAATTCGTTCGCGAACGCGAGCTGCTGGGCGAGGTGCTGGCGTCGACCTGGCGGTAACGCGATCGATCGAAGGGGGACAGGGGCATTTATGACTTCGGTGTATCGCCTCGACGGCACCACGGCGATCGCGTCCGAGCTCGCCTCCGGTCCGTGGGGCCGCATGCAGCACGGCTCGGCGCCGGCGTCGCTGATCGCGCATGTCGCCGAGAGCATGCCATCGGAACAGCCGATGCGAACGGCGCGACTGACGATCGACTTGATGCGCCCCGTTCCGATCGCGCCGCTCTCGATCAAGACCGAGATCGTGCGCGACGGCCGCAAGATCAGGCTGCTGCGCATCGACTTGCTCGCCGAGGGCACGCTCGTGGTGAGCGGCAGCGTGCTGCAAATCCGCCGTGCACCGACCGAGTTGCCGGAAGGCATCGCGGACGAACCCGTGACATTACCGGGACCGGAGGACGGCCGCCGCGCCAAGATCAAGAAGGATGAAAATCCCTTCCTCAGCCTGATCGAAATCAGCATCGTCAAGGGCGGTTTCAACAAGCCGGGACCGTGCGCGGCGTGGTTTCGTGCCGAACAACCGATCATCGAGGGCACGCCACTCAGCAAGCTGATGGCCGCCGCGATCGCCGCCGATTTCTGCAATGGCGCCTCGGCGGTGCTCGATTTCCGCGACTGGACCTTCATCAACGGCGATCTGACGATCAGCCTGGCTCGCGATCCGGTCGACGACTGGATCCTGCTCGATGCGGAGACCTGGCTTGGGCCTGATGGGGCCGGCCTCGCCTTCGGACGCCTCGCCGACAAGCAGGGTTATTTCGGCCGTGCAGTGCAGAGCATTTTGGTCGAGCGGCGCGGGTAGCTTCCTTCCACGTTTCACAGTTCGACTTGAAGACGTGGCAGCATGCGGCCAGGGATTGAATCCGACGGCGCTGAGCCGTGCTCGACCGCCCCCATCCTCTTGTAAAACCCGACCGCGCCCGGATCAGCATCGATGGTCATATGTCGCGCGCCGAGATCTTTCGCCGTCGAAACGGCCCACCCAAACAGCACCTTGCCGATGCCCAGCCCGATCGCGTCGGGCTCGACGAACATCTTTTGCAGGTCGGCGGTGGCGCCATCGACGGTGATTTGCGCGACGCCGACGAGCGTGCCGTCATGCTCGGCGACACGCAGCACGGTGCTCTCGAGTTCCTCGCTGCGGATCGTCAGTTCGGCCCGGCAGGCGTCGAGGAACGCCTGGTCGTAGCCCCACACCGCCTTAGACCGCAGGCAAAGCGCCGACAGAAGCGGGAGTTCATGTGGTTCGGGCCGCCGCAGCCTCATGGTCAATGCTCGTCGAGACAATCGTTACCCCTACGCTTTGCAGAACAACAGGAGAAGTAGGCGCTTTCGCTTCAAAACGACCGTTTCATTCGGTTGACGATTTGTGGCCGGCGGGCGCATCATCGCGCTAAATCGAGGAAGCCTTCAAGGAGAAGACGATGGCCGAGTTTATCGGGTTTATCGGCAACAATTATTCGTCCGAAACGATCCCGCGCCGCGGGCCGATCATCGATCGCGCCTATATCGAGACGCTGGCGAAGGCCCATGAAGCGGCCGGTTTCGATCGCGCGCTGCTGGCGTTCCATGCGACCATGCCGGACTGCCTGCAGATCGGCCAGCACGTCGCCTATGCCACGGAAAAGCTCAACGTCTTTATCGCGCAGCGGCCGGGCTTCACCGCACCGACGTTGTTCGCGCGGCAGTTCGCAACGCTGGACCAGCTGACGCGCGGGCGCATCTCGCTCAACGTCATCACCGGCGGCGATTCAAAGGAGCTGGCGCAGGACGGCAATACGATGGACGACAAGGACGAACGATATGCCCGCACATCCGAGTTCCTCGACATCGTCCGCGCCGAATGGACCAGCGAACGGCCGTTCGACTATGACGGCAAGTATTATCGCGTGCGCGGCGCGTTCTCGACCGTGAAGCCGTACCACAAGGACGGCATTCCAGTGTTCATCGCCGGCGCCTCCGATGCCGCGATCGAAGTCGCCGGCAAGCATGCCGACGTCTTTGCGCTGTGGGGCGAGACCTATGACGAGGTCCGCAACCAGCTCGCCAAAGTGCGCACCGCGTGTGCCAGGAACGGCCGTGCCGCGCCGCGCTTCAGCCTGTCGTTCCGGCCGATCCTCGCCGACACTGAAGAGAAGGCGTGGGCCAAGGCCGACGCGTTGCTGGAGCAGGCCAAGGCGGTGCAGGACAAGACCGGTTACAAGCGGACCGAGCAGGGTCCGCCGAACGAAGGCTCGAAGCGCCTGCTGGCGCTGGCGGCCAAAGGTACGCGGCTCGATCAGCGGCTCTGGACCGGTATGGCCAATCTGACGGGCGCACGCGGCAATTCGACGTCGTTGGTCGGCACGCCGGACCAGGTCGCAGAATCGCTCGCGCAGTACTACGACCTCGGCATCGATATCTTCCTGATCCGCGGCTTCGATCCCCTGATCGACACTATCGAATACGGCCGAGATCTCATTCCGCGCACCCACGCGCTGATTGCGCAGCGTAGCGCGCGCAAGGGCGTCGCTGCGGAGTAATCGACTTCGTCAAAAGCAAACACGCGCCGCGAGTGATCGCGGCGCGTGTCCGGTTTAACTTAAGGTCGTTCGAAGCAACCCCGCGATCAGTAGCCGAGGGGCTTCTTGTCCAGCAGCGGAACCCACTTGCTCTTCTGCACCTGGGTCAGGAACGACTCGTTCGAGCCTTGGTGCTTGTCGGCCGCAAACGTCATCTTCGGCGAGCCGAAGATATCCTGATAGTCCTTGACGCTTTCAAGGCCTTTGATGAAGCTGTCGGCAGTCAGGTCTTTGCCGGCCTTCTCAAGCCCCACCATCATCACCTGCGCGGCAGTATAGCCGATCTGGGCGGCGAAGTTCGGAACGTGACCGTACTTGGTCTTGTAGTCCGCGGCAAACTTCTGCACTTCCGGCTTCGGATCGTCAGCAGCGACGAACAGCACCGGCGCCATCGCGTAGATGCCTTCAGTGGTACCACCGGCGGCTTCGGCAACCGCCGAGTCATAGATTGCGGCCTGGCCAAGCATGTCGACATTCCAGCCGGTCTTGCGCACCGCGGAAACGAACTGCAGCGTGTCGCGAACAATGCCGCCGAGCACGATCAGATCGCAATTGGCGTCGTGCAGCTTGGCGACCGACGCAGTGAAGTCGGTGTCGGTCGGCTTGTTGAGCGACTCGGCGACGAGCAGGGCCTTGCCTTCCATTGACTTGAGCTGATCGCGCACGCCATCCATGACGTCACGGCCGAAGTCGGTGTCCTGCGATTGCGCGCAGATCTTGGTCTTGCCCTTGTTGTCGACGAAGTATTTGATGCCGGCGCGCATCTGATCGTAGTACGACGAGGCCAGGCCGAACTTGTACTTGTTGAGCGGCGAGTACATCGAGCGCGCCGAGGTCAGCGGGAAGATGTTGGGGACGCCCTTCTCGATCATGGTCGGCAACGTCGCATTGTTCATCGGCGTGCCGCCGTTCGCAATCAACAAGAACACCTTGTCGAGGTTGATCAGCTTGTTGACCGCCTGCACGTGGCGCGGGACGGTGTACTGGCTGTCTTCCACGATGTACTTGATCATGCGGCCGTTGATGCCGCCCTTGGAGTTCTTCTCCTCGAACGCCATGCGGATGGCGTTGGTGTTATTGACACCCCATTCCACCGTCACGCCCGAGAGGTCGGTCGAGGTGCCGATCACGATCTCCTTGTCGGTCACACCGCGAACGTCAGCGCCGAATGCGGGTGCCGCAAGGACGACCGTTGCGGCCGCGGCTAGAAACAACTTGCGCATAGGTACGTCTCCTTCGCCGATGTGTTTTAAGCACTATGCCTCTTTGATCTGCGGCGCCCGTCGGCGATCGGACGTCTCAGTACATTCCTTCGATCAGGTCGCGATACTTCTCGCTGACGAATCGGCGTCTGCAGCTTCATCATCGGCGTCAGTTCCGGGTCCTCCGGCTCGAGCTTGCGATCGATCACGCGGAAGGACTTTATCGGCTCGGCGAACATCGCGTTCACCCGCTGAATTTCAGTCTCGATCAGTCCACGCACCGCATCGCTGCGGGCAAGCCCGGCGAAGCCGGTGAAAGCTATCCGTTTGTCCTGCGCCCAGCGCTCGACGTTTTCGTGATCGATCGCGATCAGCGCCCCGAGCCCGCCGTTCGGCCCGCCGACGACCAGCGCGTCGGCGATGTAGGGGCTGAATTTCAGCTCGGCCTCGATTTCGGACGGCGCGATGCTAGCCCCGGACGGGGTGGCGATCAAATCCTCGACCCGGCCGGTGATGCGCAACACGCCATTTTCGACCCGGCCGGTGTCGCCGGTCGGGAACCAGCCGGCCTTGCTGGCTCCGCTCGGGCCGGCCGCCCGCGCGCCAGTAGCCGGTAAAGATGTGATCGTCGCGGACGAGAACCTCGCCGCTCGGCGACAGCGACAGCTCGCCGAAGGCGGCGCGCTGCTGGATGCCGCTGCCGGCCGCGGGGTCGGCGCGGGTCGCCATCATCACGCCTGCCGCCTCGCTCAAGCCGTAGACCTCCGCCAGTTGAACGCCGAGCGCGCGATACCACTGCACCAGTGCCGGCGAGACCGGCGCTCCCCCGATACAACCCACGCGCAGGCGGTCTATTCCAAGCCGGCGGCGGACCGGCCGCAACACCAGCCAGGAGCCGAGCGCTGCCGAGAGGCTGCCCGAGCCCGAATTCGCCCGTTTTTCGTTGGCGCGGAATGCCCAATTGAACAGCACGCGCTGCAGCCACGTCGCCTGCGCAACCGCCGTCAGCACGCGGGCATAGAATTGTTCCCACAGCCTGGGCGGCGCTGCGAGCACGGTCGGCATCACCTCGCGCAGGTTCTCCGGCACGCTGTCGGCGCTCTCGACGTAGTTGGAGATCGTGCCGCTATAGAGCGCCTGGTAGATGCCGAGGATGCGCTCCATGAAGTGCGACATCGGCAGGAAGGCCAATCGTTCGTCACCGGAGGTCTGACCGAGCAACGTCGCCGTGCTGGCGACCTGTGTCACAACGCTGCGGTGGCTGAGCAATACGCCCTTCGGTGCGCCGGTTGAGCCGGAGGTGTAGAGCAGGGCGGCGCCGTCCTCGCTGTCGAGCGCGGCAAGGCCCATCGCCCATTCACCGGGGTGAGCGGCGTCATAAGTCTCGCCGCGTGCCACGAAGGCTTGAAAACTCTCGCACATCGGATCGTTGAAATCGCGCAGGCCCTTGAAGTCGTAGATCACGATGCGTTCGAGCGCCGGGCAGTTGCCCCTGATCTGCAGGATCTTGTCAAGCTGCTCGTCGTTGCCGACGAAGATGATTCTCGCGCGGCAATCGTTCAGCAGCACCTGCAACTGCTCGACCGCCTCGGTGGTGTAGAGGCCGGCCGAGATGCCGCCGGCACTGAGAATGCCGAGGTCGGTCGTCACCCAGGCCGGGCTGGTGTCGGCGAGCACGCAGGCGACCTCGCCGCGACGGAAGCCCGACGCCTTCAGCGCCATCGCGACCTGCCGCGCTGCCTTGCCGAGATCGGCCCAGCTCATGGCGCGCCAGATGCCGCGATCCTTCTTGCGCAGGATCGTCTCGGGTCCGTGGGCTTCGACCTGGGCGAACACCATCGCCGGAATGTTGGCGGCGATGTCGACGACAGGCCTCTGGGTCTCGATCAGCGCCACAGCTTCTTCCTCTTCCACCGCCGCGCGCCGCGGATGCCGGCGTCCTTCTGGCCGAGATAGAATTCTCTGATGTCCTCGCGCTCGAGCAGGCTTGCGCATTCGTCCTGCAGCACGATGCGGCCGACCTCGAGGATGTAGCCGTAGTCGGCGGTCTTCAGCGCAATGTGGGCGTTCTGCTCGACCAAAAGGATCGACACGCCCTGTTCCTGGTTGATGCGCTTGATGATGCCGAAGATCTGCGTCACCAGGATCGGCGACAGGCCGAGCGAGGGTTCATCAAGCAGCAGCAGCTTCGGCCGGCCCATCAGGGCGCGCGAGATCGCTAGCATCTGCTGCTCGCCGCCAGACAGCAGCCCGGCGCGCTGGCCCGCGCGTTCGCGCAGCACCGGGAAATAGCCGAAGCACATCTCCATGTCCTTTGCGATGCCGTCGGTATCGCGGCGCGTGAACGCACCCATCTTCAGGTTGTCCTGCACGGTCAGGAACGGGAAGATCTCGCGTCCCTCAGGCACGTGGCTGATGCCCTGCCGCATCACCGCGTCGGGCGCGCCGCGGGCGATGTCCTTGCCCTCGAAACGAACCTCGCCGCGCTCGGGGTCCATCACGCCCGAGATCGTGCGCAAGATCGTAGTTTTGCCGGCGCCGTTGGCGCCCAGCACGGTAACGATGCGGCCGCGCGGCACCTCGAGACTGACGCTGCGGATCGCCTGGATCGGACCGTAATAGGTCTCGATGTTGCTGACGCGCAGGATGGGATCGGCGGCCGTGGTCATGCTTCGCCTCCGATATATGCGCGCACTACTTCGGGATGCGTCTGCACCTCCTGCGGCGTGCCGAGCGCGATTACACGGCCGTAATTCAGCGCCATGACACGATCCGAGACCGCGCTGACCAGCTTCATGTCGTGCTCGACCATAATCACGGTGATGCCGAGGTCCTTCTTGATGTCTTCGATCCAGAACGCCATGCCCTCGGTCTCCTCGACGTTGAGGCCGGAGGAGGGCTCGTCGAGCAGCAACAGCTTCGGCTCGACGCAGAGCGCGCGGCCAAGCTCAACGACCTTGCGCACGCCGTAGGGCAGGTTGGCGATCAGCGTGTCGCGGTAGCGCTGCAGGTCGAGGAAGGCGATGATGTCCTCGACCTTCTCGCGATGCTCGAGTTCGGCCCTGCGGGTCGACGGCAGGAAGCACAGCTGCGAGATCAGGTTGTTGCGGACGTGGCAGTGCCGGCCGATCAACAAGTTCTGCAACAGCGTCGCCTGCGTGAACAGTTCGATGTTCTGAAAGGTGCGCGCGATGCCGAGCGAAGCAATCTCGTGCGGCGGCACCCTGGTGATGTTCTGGCCCTTGAAGGTCAGCTCGCCCGAGGTCGGATTGTAGATCCGGCTGATCAGGTTGAAGATCGTGGTCTTGCCGGCGCCGTTCGGGCCGATGATGGAAAAAACCTCGCCCTCGTTGACGTCGAAGGTGACGGCGTCGACGGCTTTGATGCCGCCGAACTGGATCGCGATGTCGCGCGCGGCGAACAGGGTCATCGCAGCCGCTCCGAACGCGCATACGCTTTCTGCCGCCGCGAGCCGGCGCGCCGGTGCAGCGGGAAGTTCCGGAAATAGGCCTTCAGCTTCAGCCAGCGGCCATACATGCCGGTCGGCTCGAACAGGATCACCAGCACCAGCACGAGGCCAAACAAGGAAGGTTCAAGACCCGGCATGCGGCCGATGCCGAACGGCAGGTCGTCGCGGACGATCGCGATCACCTGCGGCAGCAGGCGAACGAACAACGCGCCGAAGATCGCGCCATGCAGCGAGCCGAGGCCGCCGACGAAGATGATGGTGACGAACTGGATCGACAGCAGGATGTCGAACGAGTTCGGCGCGAGAAAGCGTACGTAGTGGGCGAACAGCGCGCCGGCGAGCCCGGTAATGCCCGACGAGATCGCAAACGAGATCGTCTTGTAGAGCGACAGGTTGATGCCCATGCTCTGCGCCGAGACCTCGCTGTCGCGGATCGCGACCATGGCGCGGCCAACCGGCGAGCGCAGGATGTTGATCGACATCCAGAGCACGAAGATCAGCACGAACAGCGACATGTAATAGACGCCGTTCGCGCCCTCGATCGGATAGCCGAGAATGGTGGGCGTCGGCACGGCGAAACCGTCGAAACCGCCGGTCACCGATGTCCATTTCTGGAAGATGGTGCCGACGATCGAGCCGAAGGCAAGGGTTGCGATGGCGAGATAGAAACCGGTCATGCGCAGCGTCGGAACGCCGAGCAAGACACCAGCGAGCGCGGCGGCGACGCCCGACAGCGGTAGCGTGATGACAAACGGCACGCCCTTCTCCATCAGCACGGAGTTGGTATAGGCGCCGATGCCGAGAAACGCGCCCTGGCCGAGATTGACAAGGCCGGTATAGCCGGTCAGCAACATCAGTCCGACGCCGGCGATCGCAAAGATGTAAACGCCGCCGAGTTCGTTGACGTAAAATTCGCCGAGCACGCCCGGCACGATCAAAAGTGCTGCGAACAACAGGCCGTACCAGAACACGCTGCCGCGATGCGCAAGCAAGGAGATGTCCTGCGTGTAGCTGGTCTTCAAAGATTGAAGCATGTCGGTTCAGACCTTCTTGCGCTGCGTTTCGGCAAAGAGGCCCTGTGGGCGGAGGATCAAGACCGCGAGCAAAACGATGTTCGAGGTCACCTCCTGGAAGCCGGCCGGCAGGTAATAACCCGCGAGTTGCTCGACGATGCCGATGACGACCCCACCAACCAGGGCGCCGGGGATGCTGCCGAAGCCGCCGAGGACAGCTGCCGCGAACGCCTTGAAGCCGAGAAACCCCATGTTCACGTCAAGCACCGTGCTCGGCGCCAGCAGGATTCCTGCGACGCACGAGGCAGCGGCGCTGATCCCCCAGATCAGCGAAAAGATGGTGCGAACCGGGATGCCCATATAGTACGCGGCGAGCTGGTTTTGCGACGCCGCCTGCATCGCGATCCCGAGACGCGTCTTCGAGAAGAACAGATAGAGGATCGCGCACAGGATAACGGTACCGACAACGATCGAGAGGCTGTCCTGCCCGATCACGAAGCTGCCGAAGCGCTCGACCTTGTTGGTGAAGGGCGTGGCGAACGTATAGGAGCCATAGCCGAAGGTGATGCCGGCGAACGCACGAAAGATAAATCCGAGGCCGAGCGTCAGCATGATCACCGCGAATTGCGGTTGACCGATGACACGACGTAGCACGATCGAGTCGAGCAGGAAGCCGAACACCGCCATGATCGCAATCGCCAGAACAGCGCCAACCCAATAGTTGAGGCCTAAATTGGCGATCAAGCTCAACGCGACGAAGCCGCCGAGCATCATCAGATCGCCCTGGGCGAAATTGATCATTTCGGTGGCTTTGTAGATGAGCACAAAGCCGAGTGCGATCACGCCATAGATGCAGCCGCCGGCCGCACCATTGATGACCAGCTGCAACAGGCGCGCTGCGTCGTCCACCTTACGCTCTCCCCCTCCGCCGGATTGTTTCCGGCTTTTCTTGGCCGGGAGAATGGCGATGCTTTCTTGTGCCGTCAATTGGTTTTGCAATGCGAAACGCAGTTCAAGGTGCGACCGGATTGAGCACCCGTCGCGATTGATCGACATCCGTTTCAAATAACAGAATGCCAGATCTCAAATCGTTGGACGCAGACCGTTCGGTGGCTACAAATGCCGTCCCGTGAAGGGTCCGGTGATTTGAGCCGGCGGTGAGCAAGGGATACCACCGGCATGCAGTTGAGACGGATCGTCGTTCCGCTGTTGATGTTCGCCTACTGCGTCGCAATCTTCTTCGTTCTCGATTTTGCCTACAGCAGCTTCTTCAAAGGCGACGAGCGCGAGCGGTCGCCACGGGTTGCGAGCGATGTCTATCACCATGGCTTCGCGCCGAACTTCGACGGGTACGACAGCTTTGGCGAGTTGCGGTACCGCTTGTTCACCAACAGCCTCGGCTTCAAGGATTTCGCCGTTCGCGAGGTGCCGGCCATCCCGGCAACGCGCCGGATTCTATTGATCGGCGATTCCTTTACCGAAGGAATTGGCATGACCTTCGATGAGTCGTTTGCTGGCCTGCTCTATCGTGCCGGACAGGCGCGCGCCGATAAGATCGAATATCTCAACGCTGGCGTCGCGTCTTATTCGCCGATCATTTACTACAAGAAGATCAAGTTTCTGCTCGAGCGAGGATTGCGCTTCGATGAAGTCGTGGTGTTCGTCGACGCCTCCGACGTGCACGACGAAGCAACGTCGTATTTCTGCATCGACGATGATCCGCGATATCGACAGTTCTGCGGTCCGGAGCCGCGGTCACAAGGGAACGCCTGCGATTCGACGCGTCTTCCGCCAGGCGGGGTCGATTTCCTGGAAGAGCATTTCGCGGTCACAAACACGTTGCGCGTGCTCATCAAGCGATACGTCCAGACGTTGACGGGCGAGCGAAAGGCTTTTGTCCTGTCGCAATATGGCCGCGCGGGCTGGGCGATCGCGGGTGGCATGGGGGACGAGTGTCCACCGCTCGGGATCAAGGGCGGCATTGCGCGAGCGAAGCAAAATATGGGCTTGCTTGCCGATTTGCTTGCGCAGCACAAGATACCGTTGACGGTCGTGGTTTACCCTTGGCCGCAGCAGCTCGCCCACGATGGACCCGACAACCGGCATGTCATGCTTTGGCGCGAATTCTGCGTTGATCGATGCAAGGCGTTCATCGATCTGTTTCCCGCCTTCTTTGCGGAAATGAAGTCAAAGACCGACTGGTACGAACGCTACTTCATCATCGGCGACGTTCATTATTCAGCCGCAGGAAACCGACTGATGTTCGATGCGCTCGCAAAGCATCTGCTCTGACCGGCGTCTTGATATCCGGCGCACGCTCACCAGTTCGCGGTTGCCTTCATCGTTGGCGCGCCCGCGCTGTTCGCAGTCCATAGCTCGAGCTTTCCGCCGTCTTCTATCGCATTGACCGTGAACTCTCCACCGTCGAACAGCGGACTGACGCCACGATGTGTGAAGGTCTTCGGCGGCTTGCCGCGCAGCGCAATCGCGTATTCGAGCAGCAGCGACGCCTGCAGCGGACCGTGCACGATCAGGCCCGGATAACCTTCGACTTCGGTGACATAGGGGCGATCGTAGTGAATGCGATGGCCGTTGAAGGTGAGCGCCGAATAGCGGAACAGCAGCACCGGATCGGCCTTCAGCTTCTTCTGGTGCTGCGGCTGAGCAGCCGACGTTGCGGTCGCCGACGTCGAGGTCTTGTTGCCGCCGGGAGGCGGATTGTCGCGGTACACCACATCCTGGCGCTCGAACACCGCTTCACCGCGCGAGGTCGAGAAGCTGTGGTCGAGCGTGACAAAGCACAGCGTGCCGGTCGAACCGGTTTTGAGCTGCACGTCGACAATCTTGGAGACCTTCTTCACATCGTCGCCGACGCGCAGCGCGTCGCGGAAGTCGGTTTTGCCGCCCGCCCACATCCGGCGCGGCAGCGGCACCGGCGGCAAAAAGCCGCCCCGGGCCGGGTGTCCGTCGGGGCCGATTTCGGACATCGGCGCAACCTGCGGTGCGAGACACCAGTGAATTGCAAGCGGTGCGGGATCCCCCTTCACCGGGTTGCCAATGTCGAGGAAGAACGTGGCGCGCAAGCCGCGCACCATCTGCGCGGTGATGGTGTCGGTTGACTCGTGTGTCCTGCCGATCCACTTGCGCAGGTGATCGAGATCGAGGGCGGCGGCAGTGGTGGCGGTCATGACGATTGCCTCTTGGCTTGAGGGGCGGCAGCGGCTGGCAGAATGACGGAGCTGTCGGCGCCGAGTTTTGGCACCGGGCGGTAGTTTCTGGTCTCGCCGACCACGATCGCCGCCGGCGCCGGCATGGCGATGCGGCCACCTTCGGTGTCGACCTCGATGCGCCTGAGATGCGGATGCTTTGATAGATCGGCGCTGGAGTTCACTTCGCCATACGCGATGTCGGCCTTGTCGAGCCGGGCGACAAGTTGCTCGCGCGTCAGTGAGCCGAACAGGTCGGCGACGACCTTGTCGGTCGCCGCGCGATTTTTGACGCGATCGACCATCGTGGCAAAGCGCGGTTCCTCCGGCAGCTTCGGCTGCTCGAGCACAACGCCGCAAAACACCTTCCACTCGCGTTCGCTCTGGATCGAAATCAGGATGTCCTTGCCTTCCTTCGAGCGGAACGCGCCATAGGGCGCGATCGACGGGTGCGACAGGCCCATGCGCGGCGGCGGCTTGCCGACTTCGGTATTGAGCAGCGGCACGCTCATCCAGTCGGCCATCACGTCGAACATCGAGACGCGGATGTCGGCGCCCTTGCCGGTGCGCGTCCGCGCGAACAGCGCTTCGAGGATCGCAGCATGTGCCGTCGCGCCGGTCGAGATATCGACCACAGAGATACCGACGCGTGATGCCGCATCGGCGCCGCCGGTCACCGAGCACAACCCGCTCTCGGCCTGGATCAAGAGATCATAGGCCTTGCGTTGCGCGTAGGGCCCACTGTCGCCATAGCCCGAGATCGAGCAGATGATCAGTTTTGGATAATCCTTGCGCAGCCGCTCACGGGCGAAGCCGAGCTTTTCCAGCGCGCCGGGCTTCAGGTTCTGCAGGAAGACGTCGGCCTTCGCGATCAAGCCTTCGAGCTGGGCGCGGCCTTCATCTTTAGCTAGATCGATGCACACCGACTTCTTGCCGCGATTGAGCCAGACGAAGTAGCTCGACTGCCCCTTGATATTGGCGTCGTAGTCGCGGGCGAAGTCGCCTTCCGGGCGCTCGACCTTGATCACGGTGGCGCCGGCATCGGCGAGACGCGTTGAGCAGAATGGTGCGGCCACCGCCTGCTCGACGGCAACGACGGTGATCCCTTCCAGCGGCAGCATCGCAAGGCCTCAGTAGGAGCGGGGCATGCCGAGGATGTGCTCGGCGATGTAGGACAGCACCAGATTGGTCGAGATCGGCGCCACCTGGTAGAGCCGGGTCTCGCGGAATTTGCGCTCGACGTCGTACTCCTCGGCAAAGGCAAAGCCACCGTGGGTCTGCACGCAGGCATTGGCGGCCTCCCACGCCGCGTCGGCCGCAAGCATCTTCGACATGTTGGCTTCGCCGCCGCAGTCGAGCCCTGCCTCATAGAGCCGGATCGCCTCGCGCACCATCAATTCCGCGGCGCGCATCGCCGCGTAGGCCTTCGCGATCGGAAACTGGATGCCCTGATTCTGGCCGATCGGCCGGCCGAACACCACGCGCTCGCTGGCGTAGTCGGTCGCCTTCTTGATGAACCACTTGGTGTCGCCGATGCTTTCGGATGCGATCAGGATGCGCTCGGCATTCATGCCGGACAGGATGTAGCGGAATCCCTTGCCCTCGTCGCCGATCAGGTTTTCGGCCGGCACGCGCATGTTGTCGAAGAAGATTTGCGTCGTGGAGTGATTCATCATGGTGCGGATCGGCCGGATGGTCAGCCCGTTACCGAGCGCCGCCTTCATGTCGACGATGAACACCGAAAGGCCGTCCGTGCGTTTGGCAGCCTGCTCCTTTGGCGTGGTTCGCGCCAAAAGGATCATCAGGTCGGAATGTTCGGCGCGGCTGGTCCAGATCTTCTGGCCGTTGACAATGTAGTGGTCGCCCTCGCGGCGCGCGGTCGTCTTCAGAGATGAGGTGTCGGTGCCGCTGGTCGGTTCGGTGACGCCGAACGCCTGCAGGCGCAGTTCGCCGCTTGCGATCTTCGGGAGAAACTTCTTCTTCTGCGCGTCGTTGCCGTGCCGCAGCACAGTGCCCATGGTGTACATCTGGGCGTGGCAGGCTCCGGCATTGCAGCCCGCGCGGTGGATTTCCTCGAGGATCGCGCAGCCGGCGCCGATCTTGAGACCCGCGCCGCCATACTCCTCCGGGACCAGCACGCCGAGGTAACCGGACTCGGTCAACGCTTTGACGAATTGGGTCGGGTAGGCCATCTCGCGGTCGAGCTTGCGCCAGTACTCGCCCGGATACTGCTCGCATAACTTGGCAACCGCCAAGCGGATATCGCGATGGTCGTCGTATTCGACGTGCGCCTCAGCGTTCATGGCGTTCACTGATCCACAATCTGGCGGAACGTCCGACCATACAGCAGTTCGCGGTTTTCGGCCACTTGCGATCGGTCATGCGTTCGCTGGATGGTCCGCGTCCCGCGCCGGAACTTCAGGCCTCTTTGGCCGAGACCGATCTAAACGTCAACGTGCTGGCCGTTGTTGCGTGGGCGGCTCTGCCATGCAGGGCGTGGAAGGCGTAGCGTGGTGCACTGCATCTTCTCTCGCGACGGGTCGCGTGCGATGCTGCGGGACAAAAGCGCGCAGGGTGAACAGGGTCAGAAAAATGGATTTCAAAATCTCCGGCCAGCAGAGATTGATGATTGCGAGCGTGCGCGATCTGGTCGAGGCCGAGTTCAAACCGAACGCGCTCAAATATATGGATGGCACGTTTCCGTGGCCAAACTTGAAGAAGCTGGCCGAGCTTGGAGTGCTCGGCATGTCGGTGCCGCAGGAGTATGGCGGGCTCGGCCTGTCGATCTTCGACTCCGCGCTCATTCTCGAGGAGATCGCCAAGGGTTGTTACGTCACGGCAATGGCGACGCTCGGCGAGGCCGGGGTCCAGACCCGCGTCATCTCCACCTATGCGCCGACGGCGATCAAGGAGCGCATCCTGCCGCAGGTCGTCAGCGGCGACTGCATTCTCGCGATCTGCATGACCGAGCCGCACGCCGGCACCGATGTCGCCAATTACCGCACCAATGTCGACGTGAAGTCGGACCGGTCTCGTGCTCAATGGGGTGAAGACCCTGATAAGCCGCGCCAAGGAGGCCGGCATGTTCATCATTTTCAGCCGCATCGATCGCAAGCCCGGTCGGGAGGGCATTGGCTGCGTCCTGCTGGAGCGCAACACGCCGGGCTTCGAGGTGACCGGCACCTATCACACCATGGGCGGCGAGAACCTGCACGAGGTGCAGTTCAACAATTGCGAGCTGCCGCTGGAGAATCTCGTGATCCGCGACGACGGGTTCAAGAAACTGTTGAACGCGTTCAATACCCAGCGCTGCCTTAACCCGAGCATCTCGCTCGGGCTCGCCGAAGGCGCGTTTGCTGAGGCGACGAACTATGCGCGCGAGCGTACCATCTTCAACAAGCCGATCGGCGAGTTCCAGGGCATCCGCTGGAAGCTCGCCGACATGTACAAGGACATCGAGGTCGGCCGCAGCATGCTGTATCGCGCCTGCATCACCGCCGATCCGTTCCCCGATCCGTTCCTCGCGGCGGTCGCAAAAGTGTTCTGCAACGAGATGGCGATCCGCGTCACCGGCGAGGCGGTGCAGATGCATGGCGGGTTCGGCTTCACCGACGAATACGCGGTGTCGCGGCTCTATCGCGGCGCGCGCTATGGCACGCTCGGCGGTGGGACGTCGGAGACGTTGCGCGACCTGATCGGCAAGCGCATCGTCGCCGCGACCAACGGCGCCGACGACCTCTTGGGCTACGATATGCTGGCGGACCTCGACTAGATTGCGTGATATATCGGCGCCGACGAGCCGGAGAGTTTTAAGATGATTGCGAACGCCCAGCGCGACTTCAATTTCGATCTCGGCGAGACCGCCGATGCTATCCGCGACACCGTGCGCGATTTCTCGGCGAACGAGATCGCGCCGCGCGCCGACGAGATCGACAAGACCAATACCTTCCCGCGCGACCTCTGGCCGAAGATCGGCGCGTTGGGATTGCACGGCATCACCGTCGAAGAGGAGTATGGCGGCGCGGGCCTCGGCTATCTCGAGCATTGCGTGGCGATGGAAGAGATTTCGCGCGGCTCGGCGTCGGTCGGCCTGTCCTACGGCGCGCACTCGAATCTCTGCGTCAACCAGATCAGGCGCAACGGCAATGAAGAACAGAGGCGAAAATACCTGCCGAAGCTGATCTCCGGCGAACATGTCGGCGCACTCGCGATGTCCGAGCCGGGCGCAGGTTCCGACGTGGTCTCGATGAAGACCCGCGCCGACAAGCGAGGCGACCGCTATGTGCTCAATGGCTCGAAGATGTGGATCACCAACGGTCCGGTCGCCGATACGCTGGTGATCTACGCCAAGACCGATCCTGCGGCGGGCCTCGCGGCATCACCGCCTTCCTGGTCGAGAAGGGCATGAAGGGTTTTTCAACCGCCCAAAAGCTCGACAAGCTCGGCATGCGCGGCTCCGACACCTGCGAGCTCGTTTTTCAGGATTGCGAGGTGCCGGAAGAAAACGTGCTCAACACCGTCGGCAAAGGCGTTAACGTGCTGATGTCGGGGCTGGACTACGAGCGCGCGGTGCTGGCCGCAGGCCCGCTCGGCATCATGCGCGCCTGCCTCGATGTGGTCATGCCTTATGTCCAGGAGCGCAAGCAGTTCGGCCAGCCGATCGGCACCTTCCAGCTGGTGCAGGGCAAGATCGCCGACATGTATGTTGCGATGAATGCTGCGCGCGCCTACGTCTATGCTGTGGCCAAAGCCTGCGATCGTGGCGAGACCACCCGCGAGGACGCCGCCGGAGCCATTCTCTATTCCGCCGAGCAGGCCACCAGGTGCGCGCTGGACGCGATCCAGCTGCTCGGTGGTAACGGATATATTAATGACTACGCGACCGGCCGGTTGCTGCGCGACGCCAAACTCTATGAAATCGGCGCCGGAACCAGCGAAATCCGCAGGATGCTGATTGGCCGGGAACTGTTCGAAAAAATGCGCTGAGCGCCGTCGAACCCGCCCCCCGTGGGACGTGACCAATGTCACGGTCATAGAGCCGTGACCTCCCTATTGGTAACCTTCCTCCCTAGAGCGGGGCCCTTATGAACATGCTGGTCGCACCACCGCCGTTGCCGGACGATCCGAAGCCGGTAACTTTCACCGGCAACCGCGGCGAATTTCGCAAGCTTGTCACCCGCGGCGCTGCTCTCGAATTGATCACCGCGGGCTTCTATCGCTTCTGGCTCGCGACCGACATGCGCCGCCACATGTGGTCCCACACCGAAGTCGACGGCGACTCGTTCGAATACACCGGCCGCGCCAAAGAGCTGTTGATCGGCTTCCTGATCGCGATGGCGATCCTGGTCCCGATCTACCTGGTCTATTTCGTACTCGGCATCGAGGCCGAGCGCGCCCAGGCGTTCGCCGGCACTCCGATCTTCCTGTTTTTCTACATGTTCGGCCAGTTCGCCATCTATCGCGCGCGACGCTATCGGCTGACGCGGACGATCTGGCGCGGCGTGCGCTTCTGGATGGACGGCTCGGGCTGGTCATATGCCTGGCGCGCCGTGCTGTGGGGCGTGCTGGTCGCGCTGACGCTGGGCCTCGCCTGGCCGTGGCGCGAGGCGGCACTTGAGCGCTACAAGATGCGGCACACTTATTACGGCGACCTGCAAGGCAGCTTCGTCGGCACCGGCTGGGAGTTCTTCAAGCGCGGCTGGGGCTTATGGCTGGCGTCGCCGTTCATGCTGCTGATTATCCCTGCGCCCTTCATCTATGGTGCGTTCAGGGCGATCGAGTGGAAGTGGTGGGTGGAAGGTCTGCGCTTCGGCGACGTCAGCTTCCGCTCGACGCTGCGAACCGACGCGCTGATCGGACGCTACTGGGCCGCGGTCGGCTGGTGTACGCTCGCCTTCGTCGGCTTCAGTCTCTATATGAGCGCCGCGGTGTTCCTCTATATGCAGGTGAGCGGCCAGGGACTGGCTAATCTGGCTGCCGGCGGCCATATCACGCAAGCCATTCCGATCATCATCATCTACGCGGTCGGCTATCTCGCGCTGGTGCTGGCGATGAACATCGTGATCAGGGTCGCCCTGTTCCGCGACGTCTGGCAGCGCGTGGTCAGCTCTGTCGCGGTCAACCGCCTCGATGCGGCCGCGAATGTGGCGGCGAAGGGCGAGCTGGTCAGCGCGCTCGGCGAAGGCATCGCCGACGGCCTCGACGTCGCCGGCTTCTGACAGTGCATTGTAGGCTTGGACTGCAGGCTTGGAAGAAAGCTCGACCAGCGTTCCTGAGATCGCGTCCGCAGACGTCAGCGCGTCTGCGGCGCCGCGCGACCAAGCGCGCTTCTTTGACGGCCAGTCGAACCGCAAGCATCTGGTCACCCTGACGCTCGGCGAGCAATGCGAGATCGTCGAGAGCGATGCCTCCATCGCGCAGTGGCCGTTCGACGGGATCCGGCGTGTCGATGCGCCGCCCGGCGTGTTGCGATTGTCATGTCAGACCGCGCTGCCGCTGGCGCGGCTCGAGATCCCTGAAGGGCCGCTGGCTACGGAACTGGCCGGACGCTGCCCGCATCTCGATGCCGACAGTCCCGGCCGCAAGGGCAGCATCGCACGAATTGTCGGCTGGTCGCTGGCGGCGCTGATGTCGATCCTCCTCGTTGTGATCTACGGCGTGCCGTTTGCCGCCGAACGGCTGACGCCGCTGGTGCCGCAATCCTTCGAAAGCCGGATTGGGGACGCTGCCGACAAGCAGATCAAGATCGTGTTCGACGGCAAGGTTTGCGACGCCAAGGACGGACGGGCTGCGTTCATGAAACTGGTTGGCGCCCTGCGCGGCGCTGCCGGCCTCGACGGGTCGGTCGACGCCGCCGTGCTCTCGACCGACGTGCCAAATGCCTTCGCACTGCCCGGCGGCAAGATCTACCTGTTCGACGGCTTGCTGCAGAAGGCGCACAACTCCGACGAAATTGCCGGCGTGCTCGCGCACGAGCTTGGGCACGTCAAGCATCGCGACAGCATGCGCAACATGATCTACAACGGCGGCACGTCGTTCCTGATCGGCCTGTTGTTCGGCGACGTCACTGGATCGAGCGCAATCCTGTTTGCGTCGCGCACCATGTTCGATGCCACCTACACGCGCGAGGCGGAGACCAACGCCGACGCGTTTTCGATCGATCTGATGCACAAGCTCGGTCGTTCACCAAAGCCGATGGGCGAGTTGCTGTTACGCGTCACCGGCAACGAGAAGGATAAGAACTTTTCGTTCCTGTCCAACCATCCCTTCACCGAGGATCGCCTTGAGCTGATGCGGAAAGAGGACCGTCCGCCGACCGCGCCGGCGATCCTGTCCGATGACGAATGGATGGCGCTGCGGTCGATCTGCAAGTCGTGATCTTTAACGCGTCAATCCGTTCAGCTGCCTCACATATGCTCGTGCCGTGACCAGCACCTCCGGCAGCACAGCTTTGGTCTCATCGATCGTCATGCCGACCTTGACCCTCGGGTCGTAGAGAATGTTGAGCAGGTACTGATCGAATATGTCGAAAAAGCCCATCTGCACGTCGTCATTGAACATCGTCCAGGGCACCGAGCTCGTATCGTTGATGGGCCCAAGCGATTGCAGCAGTTCCTCATAGGCGCAGTCGAGGAAGTTGAAGTCGCTGGTATCGACCGCGAGGATTACCTCGGAGTGCTCGATCTCGAAGCGCTCGTTCTTGGTGAAGCCGGAGAGGCATTCCGGGTCGAGCGATTTCTTGATCTCGCTGGCGCGCTCGTCGCCGTACATCGACACCAGCGTCTTCTGGAAATTGCGCTCGCGCACCATGGTGACAATGACGTTCGCGCTCCCGCGATCGTCTGCCATCGCAATGTCGAGATGGGCGATGCGGCGGCCGATATCGGCAACGACGTCGGCCAGCTGCTTGCGGCGGTCGTCGCGTTGCGAGCCTTCGATGAAGACCCGTACCGGCTTGGCGTATTTCCTGATGCGGTCGACCCGGCCGGCGAGCTGAAACTCGGCGCCGAACGAGGTCTTGAAGAAGCCCTCGATCAGCTGGGCGTCGGTGAAGGATTTCTTTTCGGCGCGCTGCTTCTGTGCAATGAGCGACGGCTCAGCCCGGCACAACGGCATGGATAGCGCTGCCGTCAGCCAGAGCATTGTCGCCGTGGCGGCAACGCGGGTCCGCGCCTCGATCCTCGCCATGCCACAACGCTAGGTGCGTCGTGCCCAGCCGACAAGCCGTCTCAACGCGAGAATTGCGGCAAGGTCCCTTAATTCTTGACGATGACGGTGGTGCCGATCTTGACCCGCTTGTAGAGGTCTTCGACATCCTCGTTGGTCATCCGGAAGCAGCCCGACGACACCGCGGTCCCGATCGTCTCGGGCTCGTTCGAGCCGTGGATCCGGTACAGCGTCGAGCCGAGATACATCGCCCGTGCCCCGAGCGGATTGTCGATGCCGCCCTTCATGTGCCGCGGCAGGTCGCGCCGGCGAGCGAGCATTTGCGCCGGCGGCGTCCAGTCCGGCCACTCCCGCATCGCGGTGATCTTGTGGATACCGCTCCAGCGGAAGCCGTCGCGGCCGACACCGATGCCATAGCGAATGGCTTCGCCGTTGCCAGTCATCAGGTAGAGCCGCCGCTCGGCGGTGTTCACCAGGATCGTTCCCGCCGGATATTCGTTTCTGACCGTGACTGTGGTGCGCGGGATCGGATTGACCATCGGCCGGCCCATGTCCAGCGGATTGCCGTCCAGTCCAAAGTTTTCGTAGGCGCTGGCCGTGGGTACAGCCGCAACGAACATGGCGGCTGCCAGCAGCAAGGTCCTCAGTCCAGTCATTTTCTTTACCCTCGGGAAGATCGATGACGTGGTGACGATGATCTCGATTCGTCAATGCAGGTCTGCGCGAAGAAAGGCCATAGTTCGCTCGATTTCGCAACCGCAGCGCTCTTCAAGCCTTCGCACGCGTCAACCATGTCGCACCTTTTTCGCCGATTGCGCGGACATCATGGCTGCGTCATCGGGCGAAGCGTTTGACGGGCGCGCCGAACAATGATGTTTTGGCCGCCGTCGCAAACCAAAAAGAAAGCGTGCAGCCATGAATGGTGCGGAAAGCCTGGTCAGGACCCTGGTCGCGGGCGGCGTCGACGTCTGCTTCACGAACCCCGGAACATCGGAGATGCACTTCGTTGCCGCGCTCGACCGCGTCGATGGCATGCGCTGCGTTCTTGGATTGTTCGAAGGCGTCGTGACCGGGGCCGCCGACGGCTACTACCGCATGAAAGGCACGCCGGCCGGCACGCTGCTGCACCTCGGCCCCGGTCTCGGCAACGGCATCGCCAACCTGCACAACGCCAAGAAGGCCTCCTCCGGCGTCGTCAACATCGTCGGCCAGCACGCGACCTATCATATCGCACACAACGCGCCGCTGACCTCGGATATCGAAGGCCTGGCACGGCCAGTGTCGCATTGGGTACGCACCTCGCCGGATGCCAAGTCTGTCGCGCGCGACGGCGCCGATGCGATTGCCGCGGCAAGCGCATCGCCCGGCCAGATCGCCACCCTGATCCTGCCGGCGGACACCGCCTGGAACGAAGCCGAGGGTGTGGCGCAGGTCGGCGCGATCTCGCAGCGCCCGGTGTTTTCGCCGCAGGCGGTCGATGACGCGGCGCGCCTTCTCAAGAGCGGCGAGCCGACGCTGATCCTGATGTCGCACCGCGCGCTGCGCGAGGACACGCTCGACCTCGCCGCGCGGATTTCCGGCAAGACCGGCTGCAAAGTGATGGCGCAGGGATCGAACCCGCGGATCGCGCGCGGGGCAGGGCGCTTCTCGGTCGATCGCGTGCCTTACGTGGTCGATCTCGCGGTCAACACGCTGAAAGAATTCAAGCACATCATCCTGGTGGAGGCGGTCGAGCCGGTCGCGTTCTTCGCCTACCCGAACAAGCCGAGCCTGTTGAAGGCCGACGGCGCCAAAGTGCATCGGCTCGCCGACATCGGCGGCAACTCGCTCGGCTCGCTGCAGGCGCTCGCCGACGCGGTCGGCGCCAAGGCCTCCGACGTCAAGCCGCAAAAGCATCCGGAGCTGGTGAAGCCGACCGGCCCGATCACGCATGCGTCGATCGCGCAGGCGATCGCGGCGGCCATTCCGGACAATGCCATCGTCGTCGACGAAGCGGTCACCACCGGGCGTGCGTTTCTGCCGCCGACCGCAGGCGCGAAGCCGCACGACTGGCTGCAGAACATGGGCGGTTCGATCGGCTACGGCACACCGGTTGCGACCGGCGCGGCGGTCGCGTGTCCCGACCGGCGCGTCATCGCGCTCGAGGGTGACGGCAGCGCGATGTACACGATCCAGTCGTTGTGGACGCAGGCGCGCGAGAGCCTGAACATCACCACGGTGATCTTCGCCAACCGCACCTACGAAATCCTGAAAGGCGAGTTCACCAATGTCGATGCCGGCAAGCCCGGCCAGAAGGCGATCGACATGCTCAATCTCGACCGGCCGACGATCGACTGGATTTCGCTCGCCAGGAGCATGGGCGTGCCCGGCGTCTCGGTTGCGACGGCGGAAGATTTCTACAAGGCACTCGACAACGCAAATCGAACGCCGGGCCCATCTCTTGTCGAAGTGCAGATGTGACAAAGATCCCGCTCAGGCAATCGGAAATCCTCGACATCGCGCGCACCCATGGGCGTGTCACGGTTGAAGATCTGGCGCGCCGGTTCGACGTCTCCGCACAGACCATCCGCAAGGACCTGAACGACCTTTGCGAGCGGCGCTCGCTGACGCGCGTCCACGGCGGCGCGATCATCGCCTCCGGTGTCGAGAACCTATCGTATGAAGCGCGCCGCTTCGTTGCGGCCGAGGAGAAACGCGCGATCGGCCGCGCCGCCGCCGAACTGATCCCGAACGGCTCTTCGCTGTTCATCAACATCGGCACCACAACGGAAGAAGTTGCGAGCGCATTGACGGCGCATGAAGACCTGCTCGTCATCACCAACAACCTCAACGTCGCGATGCTGCTTTACCGCCATCCGCGCATCGAGGTCATCGTCACCGGCGGGCAGGTGCGACGCGCCGACGGCGCGGTGATCGGCTCATCCGCCAACAAGCTTTTCGAGGAGTTCAAGGTCGACTACGCCATCATCGGCGCGTCGGCGATCGACGAGGAGGGCGCGTTGCTCGATTTCGATTATCGCGAGGTACAGGCGTCACAGGCGATCATTGAAAATGCGCGGTCGACCATCCTGGTCGCCGATTCCACAAAATTCCGGCGCACCGCGCCGGTGCGCATCGCCCACATCAGCCAGATCCAGACATTCGTCACCGACCTTCCGTTGCCGGCGGGGTTGAAAGCGGTTTGCCAGCACCGTGGCATTCAAGTCGTCGAGGCGACCACCGGTTCCCCTGAAGTCGATGATTCTGTTGTCGAATTCGGTCAAATCAAGCGATAATTTCGGACCGCGGCCCATCACGTCATTTTCGTATCGTCTTGCGTTTTTCTTCCACTCGAAAGAAATTCGAAAGCATCTAGAATTTCTCGGCAGGGACTGTTCGTGAATTCTGACTACGATCTCGCGATCATCGGCGGGGGCGTCAACGGATGCGGCATCGCGCGCGACGCTGCCGGCCGCGGGCTGTCGGTGTTCCTGTGCGAGATGAACGATCTGGCGAGCGGGACATCGTCGTGGTCGACCAAGCTCGTGCATGGCGGCTTGCGCTACCTCGAGTATTACGAATTCCGCCTGGTTCGCGAAGCGCTGATGGAGCGCGAGGTGCTGTGGGCAATCGCGCCTCACATCATTCATCCGCTGCGCTTCGTGCTGCCGCACCATGCGGGCTTGCGTCCCGCCTGGCTGCTACGGCTCGGCTTGTTCCTCTACGATCATCTTGGTGGGCGCAAATTGCTGCCGCCGACGAGAACCCTCGATTTGCGCACCGACGTCACCGGCCAGCCGCTGGCGCCCCGCCGCTTCACCAAGGGCTTTGAATATTCCGACTGCGCGGTCGACGATGCGCGGCTCGTGGTACTCAACGCGCGCGATGCCGCCGAGCGCGGCGCTACCATTCGCACCCGGACGCGTGCGATCGAGACGCGCCAGCGCGACGGACGCTGGCAGGTCACGGTCGAAGACACCGTCTCCGGCGTGCGCAGCACGATTTTCGCGCGCGTCCTGGTCAATGCTGCGGGTCCGTGGGTCCACGAATTCCTCGCCGGCACGATCGGCGTCAACGCGCGCGCCAATGTCCGCCTGGTGCAGGGCTCGCATATCGTCGTGCCAAAACTCTACGACCACGACCGCGCTTACATCCTGCAGAACGCCGACGGTCGTATCGTCTTCACCATTCCCTATCAGGACGACTACACGCTGATCGGCACCACCGATCGCGACTACGACGGCGATCCAGCGGCGGCAAAAGCGACGCAGGAGGAGATCGACTATCTCTGCGCTTCAGTCAGCGAGTATTTCGCAAAACCCGTCAAGCCGGCGGACGTGGTCTGGACCTATTCCGGCGTGCGTCCGCTCTATGACGATGGCGCGAGCGAAGCGAAGGCCGCGACACGCGACTACGTATTCGAGCTCGACGCGAAACCCGATGCGGCGCCGGTGCTGAGCGTGTTCGGCGGCAAGATCACGACCTATCGCAAATTGTCGGAAGAGGCGCTCGAGCGTGTCGCGTCATACCTGCCGAACATCGAAGCGAAGGGCAGTTGGACTGGCCGCACGGCACTGCCGGGCGGCGAGTTCGACGTGCACGGCCTTGACGCGCTGATCGCCTCGCTGCAATCCGATTATGCCTTTTTGTCGAATGTGCATGCAACGCGGCTGGTGCGCGCCTACGGCACCCGCGCAAAGAAGCTGCTGGGCAACGCGGCGTCATCAGCCGATCTCGGCGAGAATTTCGGAGCGACGCTGACGGAAGCCGAAGTGCGCTACCTGATGGCGCAGGAGTGGGCGCTGAGCGCAAACGACATCGTGTGGCGGCGCTCAAAACTCGGCCTGCGACTGTCGGCCGACCAGGTGGCCGCGCTCGATCGCTGGATGGCGCATGAGCGTGCGAGGCATACGATCGTACAAGAGGCCGGAGGTTGAGCCTCGAGCTGCGGCATCCTTGTACCGGCGTACGCACCAGCTGAGCGTGTCCGCGCGAGTATGCCTTCCCAAATACCGATGTCATTCGTCGGGGCGAGCGGATTCTCCATTAACCCTACCGAAACGTTAGCGACATAGCGTCGCTGATGGCACACCATCGCGTGCTGCATGCGCCCGTTTTCAACGGGGCGCGAACATAGCGGGCCGTTCATGTCGATTTTCAGCTTCCGTATTCGCGAGCGTTTGTTTGGCGGCTTTGGACTGCTCATCATTTTTGCGATGGGACTTGGCGGGATTTGCGGTTTACGAGCTTTCGGCGATCCGCACGCAGGTCGACCGTCTGACATTGCAGTCAAGCAACACGATCCGGGCCCAGCAGATCGCCACCAATCTGCAGGCAATTCGGCGAGCGATCCTGCGTTACGATTTTGACCACGACGAAGCCTCCATGGCCGAAGCCGAAAAGCGCCTGACGGCGGTGACGGACGACCTCAATGCCGCGGTCAAGGCGACGCTCTCGGAAGAGCGCCGCGCCTCCTATGCAAAGGTCGCCAAGAATGTCGAGGAGCTGAAGGTCAAGCGCCAGGCCCTCGGTGACGCGGTCAAGCAACTGATCGCGAGTCGCGACCTGCTGTTCAGCGACGGCGACAAGATGGCCGCGGAAGTGCAGAAGTTCGTCGACGCCGCGGCTGGCACGCCGTTCGAGCAGAAGGCGGCGGCGCTCGAGACCAAGGTGCTGCTGGTCCGCGTCGCCAACTGGCGTTTCCTCGCCACCCGCGACGCCAAGGGTCGTGAGACGTTCAGCACCAATGTGGGCAAGGCGATGCAGCAGGTCGCCGAGCTCGAGAAGGCCGGATTGCCGGCCAATCTCGCGACGCAGCTCACAGCAGTGAAGACCTATGTCGACAAATATGCCAGTGCGTTCGAGAAAGCGTCGACGAATCTCCTGCTCGGTGACGAGCTTTACTACAAGGCCGCGGCGCCGCTGAGCGTCAGCGCCATCGGCGAAATCGACAGCGTCACCGCCGCGATCGGAAAGGCATTCGAGGGGACGACCTCCGATACCAACGGCCTGATCCAATCCACGACCACGATGCAGGAAATCGTCGCCGGCGCCGCGACGCTTCTTGGTCTCCTGATCGCCTTCTTTATCGCCCGCGGCATCACCCGGCCACTCGGCGGCCTGACATCAGGCATGCAGGAGCTCGCCGGCGGCAATTTCGGCGTCATCCTGCCCGGCACCGAGCGCAAGGATGAAGTCGGCGACATGGCGCGCGCGGTCGAGACCTTCAAGGTCAAGGCCGAGGAGAAGGCGCGCGACGAAGCGGCGACCAAGCTCAAGCAGGACCAGATTGCCGCCGAGCAGCGCAAGGCCGACATGCACCGGCTGGCCGGTGAGTTCGAGTCCGCGGTCGGTGAGATCATCGAGACCGTGTCGTCGGCCTCGACCGAGCTCGAAGCTGCTGCCAGCACGCTCACCCAAACCGCCGAGGGCACCCAGCGGCTTGCGATCAATGTCAGCACGGCGTCGGAGGAAGCCTCCGCCAACGTGCAATCGGTCGCGACCGCGACCGAAGAGATGGCCTCGACCATCGGCGAGATCGGCCGCCAGGTCGAAAGCTCGACCCAGATCGCGCGCGAAGCGGTGCGGCAGGCCGAGCAGACCGACCAGCGCATCCACACCCTCAGCCAGGCCGCGACCAAGATTGGCGACGTGGTCAACCTGATCACGACCATCGCCGAGCAGACCAACCTGCTCGCGCTCAACGCCACCATCGAGGCGGCGCGGGCCGGCGAAGCCGGCCGCGGCTTCGCGGTCGTCGCGTCCGAGGTCAAGGCGCTCGCCGCGCAAACCGCCAAGGCGACCAGCGAGATCAGCGAGCAGATCGCCGAGATCCAGACCGCGACCGGCAACTCCGTCGCCGCCATGAAGGAGATCAGCGCAACGATCGGCAACATTTCGCAGATCACGGCGACGATCGCAGCGGCGATCGAGGAGCAGGGCGCCGCGACCAAGGAGATTGCGCGCAATGTCAGCCAGGCGGCCGAAGGCACCAGCCAGGTCGCGTCCAACATCACCGAGGTCAATCGCGGCGCCAACGAAACCGGCTCGGCATCGACGCAGGTGCTGTCGTCGGCACAATCGCTGTCGTCGGATTCCAATCGCCTCAAGCTCGAGGTGCACAAGTTCCTCGCGACCGTGCGGGCAGCCTAGCCAGCGCGGGGATCGCGCGACTGCCATCGCGCGATGCTTAGCAACGCGCCCCAAGGCATCAGAATTCAGGCCGGGAGCAACGTACCTGCAACGGGCGGTTGTGGAATTGGACTGATTTCGCACATTCGCAGAGGCGGCGACGAGTCCTGACATGTGCGCACATCCTTTGCGTGTGCGTGTGTACGATGACCGTGCACGCGGCGCGTTTGCTCGTTGCATGATCCCGATAGCGATATTCGGACAGCGGCGGTTTCGCCGCACCGGAAATTAACCTTACCGAAATCCTGATTGTCTAGCCTTCGGTGTGTAGTCGGCGCGCCATGCCTGTGCTCGCCGACAATCGTGACGCATCGGCAAGCAATGCTGCCTCGCCGCCTGCGCTCTCTCCGCCCAATGCCGAGCGGAACAGGTTCTTCTGAAGCGTGGAATTACAGCGTCGCCCGCCTGCCACGGGTCGCGATCGCCGATGTTTTGACCAAACAGCCGCCGCGTTTTTTGGCGTGAAGCGCTCGTCGACCTGCAGAACCGGGTGACGACGACCGCGTCGAGAGCTACGCGACAATGAATCGCGCCTCCCGCCAACAACAAAGGAGAAAATCGGTGGTCCACATCGTCCTCAACCTTCGCATCGGCACCAAGCTCGCAATCGCGTCCGCCATCAGCGTTCTGCTGGTCGCCGCGATGATCGCAGGCCAGATCATGGGAAACTCAGCGGTCCGGGCAGAGTCGGAAGCCGCTGCCGCGCAACAAACGATTGCGCGCGATGCTGCCGACGCCAAGGCTTCGATTCGCGGTATGCAGATCGGCGTACGCGACATCCGGCTGGCGCGAACGGCCGCCGACCTGCAGAAAGCGACCGACTACCTGGCGGACCGCCAGAAGTCGGCAACGAAATTCACCGAGCAAATGATACAGGTCGCGCGATCTGCCGAAAATCGCGAACGCATGGCGAGAATGAAGCCGAAGATCGGGGACTATGCGGCGCGCGCACAGGACATCGCAGCGGTCCGCAAGGAGATCATTGCACTGACTGCGGCGCGCCCGGCGGGCGGGCAGCTGCCGGCAGATGTGTCAGCCAAGGTCGATCAGTTGAATGACGAAGCCGTGCGCATCGCGCGCGAGGTAACGTTGCCGATCGCGGCCGAGCTTGAAGATCTGTCCAGCAAGATCGCCGATTTCGCGGAGCATCGCGCAGAGGCCGAGATCGCCGCGATGCAGCGGGAAATGGCATCCGCCGAACGTCAGTCGATGATGATCGGTGCGCTGGTCGCGCTGATGCTGGTCGGCAGCTGGGCTTTTTCAGTGTTCACGATCGCACGACCGACCCGCGCACTGGCCGATCGCATGCGTGAACTCGCGGACGGCAATTTCGACGTGGTGCTGCCCGGCCTCGGACGCAAGGACGAAATCGGCGCCGTGGCGGATTCCGTCGAAGTCTTCAAGGTCAAGGCGCAGGAGAAGGCGAAGAAAGAGGCCGAAGCCAAGGCCGAGCAGGATCGCCTGGCCGCCGAGCGGCGCAAGGCCGACATGCATCGTCTCGCCGGCGACTTCGAAGCCGCGGTCGGCGAGATCGTCGAGACCGTGTCGTCGGCCTCGACCGAACTCGAAGCCGCTGCCGGCACGCTGACCCACACGGCCGACGGCACCCAGCGTCTTGCGACCACGGTCGCGTCCGCGTCGGAAGAAGCGTCCGCCAGTGTGCAGTCGGTGGCGTCTGCCACCGAAGAGCTTGCGAGTTCAGTGAGCGAGATTGGCCGCCAGATCGAGAGCTCGACCCAGATCGCTCGCGATGCAGTGCGACAGGCCGAGCAGACCGATCAGCGCATCCACAAGCTCAGTCAGGCGGCGACGAAAATCGGCGACGTGCTCAACCTGATCACGACCATCGCCGAACAGACCAACCTGCTCGCGCTCAACGCCACCATCGAGGCGGCGCGCGCAGGCGAAGCCGGCCGCGGTTTTGCGGTGGTCGCCTCCGAAGTGAAGGCGCTCGCCGCGCAAACCGCGAAGGCAACGAGCGAGATCGGCGAGCAGATCACCGAGATTCAAACCGCGACCGGTGAATCGGTTGCCGCGATCAAGGAGATCGGCACCACGATCGCCAATATCTCGCAGATCACCTCGACGATTGCCGCGGCGGTGGAGGAACAGGGCGCGGCAACCAAGGAGATCGCCCGCAACGTCAGCCAGGCAGCGGAAGGCACCAGCCAAGTCGCCTCGAATATCGTCGAGGTCAACCGCGGCGCTAACGAAACCGGCTCGGCATCGTCGCAGGTGCTGTCGTCGGCACAGTCCTTGTCGTCAGAGAGCAACCGCCTCAAGCTCGAGGTCGGGAAGTTCCTCGCGACCGTACGCGCCGCGTAGCGCGCATTCTCACCTGGCGTGCCAGCGGCCGTGCACGCCATCGAACACGCAGATATTCGCGCCCGCGCAGCTGCCGTTGCGCGGGCGCGAATATGATGCGAACGCGTTCAGCGGATTGCGATGGGGCTTGCGCGCGGCCTCGCGGACCCGCGTGACGTGAACGCGAGGCGACGTTGCCGCGACGGCCTGTGTTGCCGACGCCGGCTCCTGCACGGTCGCGACCGGCAACGGTGCGGGGGCGGGCGGCGGCACGAATTGCGCCGCCGGACCGAGCGGCTCGGCTGAAAACTCGGCGTGGCGAAGGTCAAGCGCGAAATAGTCGGTCGCATACGCGGGCGTTGCCGCCGCCAAGGCGGCGAGGCCGAGACCGATCACGCTTAGCAATTGAGGAACTCGCATACTCTTTAGTTAGGTCGGCACGCCGAATGTTCAATCGGCCCGCCGTGGTTAACGGGCAACGGTTGGCTGGCTGCTGTCCCGGCGTTGCACCGCGTTGGCCCAGGATGCAATGCTGGTGTCCGTGAAAAAATTGCCGCAACGCAGCGGGGAGACGCGACGTGACGCTGATCAGGAACGAGACCAAACGAAAATTGAAGGCCGGCGAACTGGCGCTCGGCTTTGGCGTGCATCACCTGCGCACCTCCGCGGTCGGCATGCTGGCCGCGGCTAGTGGTCACGACTGGATTTTCATCGACATGGAGCACGGTGCTTTCTCGATGCAGGAGGCGACGCAGATCTGCATCGCTGCGCTCACGGCCGGCGTGACCCCGATCGTCCGTGTCGCGGCCGATGCCCTCGATGAGGGCGCGCGTGCGCTCGACAATGGTGCGATGGGCATCGTCGTGCCGCACGTCGATACGCGTGCGCAGGCGGAACGCATTGCGCGCGCATACCACTATCCGCCCGTCGGCACGCGCAGTTGGGGCGGCCCGCCCGCCGCGTTCCGGTTCCAGCCGCCGGCTCACGCGGAGGCGCAGGCGCTGCTCAACGATGAGGTGCTCGTCGTCGCCATGATCGAGAGCCGCGAGGCGGTGAACAATGTCGACGCGATTGCCGCGGTCGCCGGCATCGACGTGTTGTTGATCGGGACTTCTGATCTTTCGGCCGACTTAGGGATCGCCGGGCAGATCGGGCATCCCGACGTGCAGGCCGCGTACGCCGCGGTCGCGGCCGCCTGCCGCAAACACGGCAAGGCCCTTGGCATGGGCGGCGTCTATGACCGCGAGTGGGCGAGCCGATATATCGGGGAGTACGGCGCCCGCTTCGTCCTGACCGGCTCCGATCATAACTACCTGGTCGCCGGTGCGACGCAGCGTTCGGAGTTGCTGCGCAGCATTGTGCCGGGCAAGTGACGCCGGCGCGATTTTCGCGCGGCCCGCTCGCGAGTTTCCAGTTTGCTGCCGACGAGGTTCGACCTAAGCTGCGCCGCACATCACCGACCTCAGCGCCGCAGGGACGACGATGAAACACGAAGACCAGGTCGCACTCGGGAAAACACTGCTCCGCTATCTCGACGAGCAAACCACGGCGATGGCCGATGCCGTTTATGCCAATGACGTCAGCGACTACATCTGCCCGGAGCAGGCCGCGGCCGAGCAGGACAAGTTCTTCCGCAAGGGGCCTGTCAATATCGGCCTGAGTTGCCTGCTGCCGAAGCCCGGCGACTTCATGACCCATGACGAGACCGGCGTTCCGATCCTGCTGGTGCGGCGTGACGACGGTTCGCTCGGCGCGTTCCTCAATGTGTGCCGGCATCGCGGCTCGCGCGTCGCGGAAGGCTGCGGCAACGCAAAGCTGTTCACATGCCCGTATCACGCCTGGACCTATGGCACCGATGGACGCCTGCGCGGCCGTCCCGACGAGCGCTCGTTTGCCGGCTTCGACAAGGAGACGAACGGCCTGCGTGCACTGCCGGTGGTCGAAAAATACGGCATGATCTGGGTGGCATCAACGCCGGGCGCGACGTTCGACGTCGATGCGCTGCTCGGCGGCGCGCAACGCGACCTCGCGTCGTACAAGCTCGACACCTACCATCATTACGAGACGCGGACGCTGCGCCAGAAGCTGAACTGGAAGGTTGTCGTTGACACCTTCCTCGAAACCTATCACCTGCAATTCCTGCACGCCCAGACGGTGTCGCCGATCATCCATTCCAACCTGACCGCGTTCGACGCGTTCGGCCCGAGCCTGCGCATGATCGCGGCACGCCGCACCATCGACAAGCTGCGCGCGATCCCGCCCGAGCAATGGAACGTCATCCCGTTCATAGCCGGCATCTACGTGCTGTTTCCGAACACCGTGTTCATCATGCAGGGCGACCACGTCGAGACCTGGCATGTCTATCCCTGCGGCGACGGCATCAACGAAGCAACGATGCGGATATCGCTTTACACGCCCGAGCCCGCGACGACCGACAGCGCCAGGGGACACTGGGACCGCAATTTCGATCTCTGATGGCGACCGTCGAGAAGGAAGATTTTCCGATGGCGGAAGGCATTCAGCGCGGCTTCCACTCGCCCGCGCAGACCGCGATCCACTTCGGCCGCAACGAGCCGGCGCTGCAGCACTTCCATCGCGCGGTGAAGCAGGCGCTGGGGATGGCGGCGGGGGCTTAGGCGCGACCGAGCAAATCAGGCCACTCTGCTGGAGCGGCCTGCTCGCATCACGCCCATTTCAAGCGTACCGTGACGCCGCCCACGGCAGCCGACACTTCGGCGCCGACCTTTGGGCCGCTGAGTTGCAGGATCACGCCATTGGCATTTTGCAATTGAACGCCTCCAGCTCCGGCCACAACGGCGCCGCCGGCTCCAATCGCGCTGTAAGAGCCTTCAATCGAAGCTGGGCCTGTCAGATTGACGGCCCGTCCGACCAGCTTGGTTGTCGAGGCGCCGATCGTGAAGCCAACGCTCATGCCCGATACCGTGAATGGATAGTGCTTGCCTCGGAAGGTCAGCACGCCCTCGCCGCCGCCGACCCCGAGGATGAACCCGCCTTTCGTAAATACGACGGCGACCTGACCGGTTTCGGCCCACGATGGCGAGGAGAAACTCGCCAGAGCGACGCTGAGTGCGATACCGCGCACGATCGTCTGAAATGATCTTGCTCGATGTTTCTTCATGACGCGCTCCTCATCCGTTTGCGCAAAACAACCTCATCGAGAGGGACGTCAGTTGATTGATCCCTCTCTCAAGTTTCGGTCGCTGAAGCTGTGCCAAACAGTACCCAGCGACGACCAGGGCCTTACCTGAACAGGTAATTGAACCCGATCTTGAACATCTGGAAGTTGCGGCCGCTGCGGGTGAACGTGTCGCCGACGAGGAAGGTAGAGCCGACCGGAACGACAAAGGATCTACTGCCGCTCAAACCCAAATAATCGTACTCGCCCTTGATGGTCCAGTTGTTCGTGATGGCGTACTCGATACCACCCCCGAGAAGGTACCCACTTCGGGTGCTACCAATGCCGGCAATAGCGGTTGAAGCTCCGGTGTTCAAGTTGGTGAGTGTGACGTTTCCGCTGCCACTGAGCCAGCCGCCACCGGCCTTGCCGTAAAATAGCCAGTGATCATTGGCGTAGCCGAAGCGTGCCGCTATGGTCGAGACCCAATTACCATCGGCATTGCCGGTCGCAGCTATCGTCCCAACACCCGGAACGACGGCTGAGGCACCCCCGCTCTTGTTCGCAATGCCATCGATGTCCCCTTCGATGCCGAGAACAAAGTTGGGGGCAACCTGCCAATTATACCCGATCTGGCCGCCACCGATGAAGACGCCGTCGCTGCTGCGGCTGAAGTCGATGCCAAAGAAGCTGTCGGTGACGCGGCGCGACGTCCATGCTCCGCCAATATTGCCACCGAGATAAAACCCGGTCCAAGTGAACAGAACCGGCAGTGGTGCCGGCATGGGTGCCTTCATCGCCATATCGGCCGCGTGCGCGCCCATTGACATTGCCAGCATCGCCGAAACGATTGCGGTTGCACCAAGTAATTTTCGCATGTTGTTCCCCAAAGGTTTTAATTCCACCGAATGCCATCAATGAATTTCGGCGCGTTCCGGCAGACTGCTGCCTGCCACTACGGTTAGGCCGATCAACAGGGGCACGGGAATTAGGGTGAATCCCTAGTCAGCCGAATGATCTGACGACTGCGACATAAATGACACAGGCTGAATTCGGGCGATCGCTATCGCCAGCACAGCGTCCAGCGTGGCTTCCACTCGCCAGCGCAGACCGCAATTCGCTTCGGACGCAACGAACCGGCGCTGAAGCACTTCCATCGCTCGGTGAAGCAGGCGCTGGAGGATGGAGGCGGGCTAGGCGTGGCGCTGGCAAACGCGGAGGTCCGTCTTCGCTCTCGCTCCGCTCAAGCTACGCCGGACACGCTTCGCTTGCTGTCTCGCGCGGCTGTGCCACGCGTAGCCCGCAAGGGCGAAGCGTGGTGGGCGCTGTAGGGATTGAACCTACGACCTCTCCCGTGTGAAGGGAACGCTCTCCCGCTGAGCTAAGCGCCCGTCGCCACTAGCAATGCGGAGCGGTTTACGAAGCGAGGCCAGCAAGGTCAAGCATTTCGGGCGCAAATCAATGGGCCTAGGAGAGGCCTCGGCAGCGTCGAACCAAACAGCCAGAAAGCCTCACCCCGTTTGCCGCGCGCGCGAGGCCTGTGCCTGCAGGGCGCGGATGCGGTCGGCGAGTGTACCGCGCGGCTGTGTTGAGCCGGTCGCAACCGGTTCGAGCGGGCGTGCTGGCGCTGCGGCGTTGGTGTTCGCAGCTTGCGCCGGCGCGAGATCCGCGCCCGCCGCTTCGGTGGCGAGAATTTTTTCGATCGGCGAGTCCGGTCCTTCCAGCGTCATGGCGAGACGCGCGACTTCGGCCGCGATGTCGTTGATGCGCTCGCGCAACACCGCGTTCTCCATGCGCTCGCTCGCCCACGACGCTTCGGCCTGCTGCTGGATCGCCTGCAGCTCGCGCTGCATCTTGGTGCGCTCGTCACGCGCCACCGTCAGCTGCTGCTCGAGTGCTGCCTTCTCGGCGCGCACGGTTTCCAGCGCGCGGCTCGGCTGCTCGCCGGCCTGCATTGCTTCCATCTGCTGGCGCAGCTGATGGTTCTCAAAGCCGCGCTCGGCCAGCATCTTGCCCTGCACGGCAAGCCGGTTCTCAAGCTCACTGGCGCGGCCACCGAGCATTTCTGCTTCCTTGGTTTGCACCAGCAATTGCTTTTCGAGATCGGCAACGCGTTCTGTCAGGCTGACGGCACGCTCACGCGCCGCGGCAAGCTCGGCTGTGGCGGTGGTCGACTCGCTCTGATGCATTTCAAGATTCTGCCGCGCCAGCGCCAGCGACTGCTCGGCGTCGCCGACGCGTTGCTGCAGCAGCGCGATCTGCGCGGTGACGGTCGCGAGCTCCGCCCGGCGGCTCTCCGCGGTGAGCGAGCTTTCGGAGAGCTGATGTTCGAGCCTTCCGAGTTCGCCCCTCTTGTCCGACAGGTCGGTCTCGGCCTCACGCAGCAGCTGCGTCTTGGTGGTGAATTCCTCTTCAGTGGCGCGCAGCTGCTCCTTCATCGCCTTCTCGCGCGCTTCGAGCGAGAAGATCGCGGCGTTCTTTTCACCGAGCTCGAACTTCAGGCGATTGATCGAATCCGATTTCTTGCCGAGCTCGGCGAGCTGGCTCGTCGTCTTCGCCTTGAGCTGCTCGACGCTCATCTCGAGCCGGCGCGCCGACATCGCAAATTCCGCGCGCAACTGATCCTTGTCGGCCTGGATCTCCGCCATCGACAGCGGGGTCGCAGCCTCCAGTCGCTTCGTGGTCAGCCGCACCGCGCGATTGTGGACGAGCGGGACGATGGCCAGACCAAGAAGTGTCGAGACCAGAAAACCGATCGCGAAATACATGATCGGCTCGACCATGGGTCACACTCCGTGAACAGAAACTCTAGATTTGAGCATGTCCTTTTCGGAAAACCGGTGCCCACTTTTCCGGGACATGCCCTAACGCTTTGGTTACCATGCCATATTCGGCCGCGGCGACGCCAGCCTGACGCCCGGTTAACCTCAATTTCGATCTTAAGTCGCGCGCGCCGTCGTTCATCTTCCACAGCGGAGAGAGACGGGCGGCGCAGCCGCTTGGCTTTGAAAAAATCAGAACGGATTCCAGGTCGCCGCGTTCGTGAACTTCAGGTAGCCGATGTTGGCACCGAGCCTTAAGCCGACGCCGGCCCGGATCGGCACCACGACGATGTCGTTGGCAGTCAGCGCGGTCATGCCGAAGCCGCCGATGATGTAGGCTGAACCGTCGATGCCGGCGAAGCGCTGGTAGATCGCCCGCGTCGCCGGCAGATTGTAGATCAGCATCATGGTGCGGGAACCGGCGCCGCCCCAGTCGAAGCCGACCGACGGGCCCTGCCAGTAGACGCGGAGATCACCGGCGTTCTTGGTATAGAGGGTGCCTTCGCCATAGCGTAGGCCTGCGACGAAGGCGCCGCCACCTTCCTCGCCGAGCACATAACCATTGGGCAGACCCCAGTTGCTCACCGCTTTTTCGATGACCGAGGCCAAGCCTCTGGAAACATTGCCGAAGAAGCGGTGACCGGCGCCGACGAGCTCGTCCGGGCCATAAGTTGCATTGGGGTCGCGCTGGGCCTGCGCCATGGCGGGCAACGAGCCTGCCATCAGGCAAAGAAACGCAAGCGCCATCAGGCGCGAAGCGAGCTTCATCAAAATCCCCTCCGTCTTCGGATCGAGCGCATGTCCCGGTTTTCCGGGCAGGGCATGCGCAAACTCAAAGGTCGCTTAACGCGGTCCTTACGGCGTCGCCATAAGGTCCTTCAGGCACTCCGAATTCGAGCTCTTATTGTGGGCAACTATGACGTTATGGCGGCAGGATTGGAATGGCGGGCTTGGGCGGCGGCGCAGCGCGTTGGCCGTGGCCGCGGCGGTCGCCCTGGCTTGTCTCGGCCCCGCGCCGGCAAGGGCCCAGGCGACGACCGAGCGCGTCATCACCAACCGCGTCAGCGGTTACGCCATCTCGGGCTATGACCCGGTCGCTTACTTCGTCGATGGCAACGCGACGGCGGGCCTGGGCGACTACGAGTTCGTCTACGACCGGGCGGTCTGGCGCTTTCACAATGAGGGCAACCTGAACGCGTTCCGGCTGCACCCGGAGGTATATGAGCCGATGTTCGGCGGCTATGACCCGGTGACAGTTGCGCAGGGCAAGGCGGTCGAGGGCCGGCCGCAGCTCTTTGCGGTGGTCGGCTCCCGGCTGGTGTTGTTCTCGAACACCGAGAATCGCGACACGCTCTTGAAGGCTCCGCGCAACTGGCTTGCGACTGCGTCCCAGCGCTGGCCCGCCCTCCGCCACGAACTGGCGCAGTAACCCTCTTGTTTTATCTTGCGCATGTCCTTTTCGGAAAACCGGTAGCCACTTTTCCGGGACATGCGCTAGGGAATTTGCGATGGATCGCCCCAGGCGATCAGCTCGGGGACGATGAGGCTCGCCGGATCACCGCCGAAATGCAGCGGACGGCCCTTGCTGTCGGTGACCTTGCCGCCGGCGGCCTCCAGCACCGCGTGGCCCGCCGCGATATCCCATTCCGACATCGGCGCAAGGCGCGGGTAGATATCGGCCGAACCTTCGGCGACCCGGCAGAATTTCAGCGCCGAGCCGATTGGTTTGCGCACCGCGCCAGGCCGGCTCTTGATGAAGGCCTCGCTGCGGCTATCGATGTGGGAGCGGCTGACCGCGGCGATCCAGTCCCGCTCCGGGCAGCGTCGCGTGTGAATTTTGGTCGCGCTGCCGGCAACGGTCCGGCCATCCCTTGAAATTGTGAGGCGCTCGGCGCCCCCACCAACGAGGCCGCGCCAGAGCAGGCCGAGTGCGGGCGCGCTGACAAGACCAAGCAGCGGCCTGCCGGCGCTCACCAGCGCCACGTTGATGGTGTAGTCGTCAAAGCCTGCGATGAACTCCTTGGTGCCGTCGATCGGATCGACGATGAAGAAGCTGGCGCCGTTGGTTGCCGCGGCACTGTCGACGCGCTCCTCGGAGATGACGGGCAACTCCGGCGCAAGCCGCTTGAGTCCGTCGGCGATCACGCGGTCGGCGGCGAGATCGGCCCGCGTCAATGGCGAGCCGTCGTGCTTGTCGTCGAGCCGCGCGCTTGCGCGATCGATCGCAAGCACGGCGGCCGAAGCTTCCGCGACGAGGTCGCTGAGCGGCGCAAGCAGGCTGCGCGCGGTGTCAATGTCGATCGGTCGCATCACGCCGCGCCTGTCATTCCTTAAGTTCCGGCGAGCCCTTCCCTGGCGGGTAGCGAATGTCAAGTTCGCCGCGCTAGTGTATCAAGCACATGTCGTGATTCGTTCGCCAGCTCAAAGCGTGCGAAAAACGTTTCAGGAAAGGCTCAAGATGTCTGCTTCGTCAGCAGCCGAAATCGGTTCACGTCCTGCGCTCCCGGACCAGCTCGAGCTTGCAGCGCTGTTGTGTTCCAGGGTGTGCCACGACCTGATCAGCCCGGTCGGCGCCATCGTCAACGGGCTCGAGGTGCTCGACGACGCCAAAAGCTCGGACGACCGCGAATTTGCGCTGAACCTGATCAGAAAGAGCGCGAAGACCGCGTCTGCCAAGCTGCAGTTTTGCCGGCTGGCATTCGGCGCCGCCGGTTCCGCTGGCGCCCAGATCGATACCGGCGACGCCGAAACCATGGCCCGCGGTTTTCTCGAGGACGACAAGACCAGGCTGACCTGGAACCTGCCGCGCACGCTGCAGCCGAAGAACCGCGTCAAGCTGCTGCTCAACATGTTGATCCTGGCACAACAGGCGATCCCGCGCGGCGGCATGCTCACGGTCGACGCGACGGGCGAGGGCGAGAAGGCCGGCATCAAGGTGCGCGCCGGCGGGCTCAATGCGCGGGTGCCGCAAAACCTCGCTGATCTTCTGGCCGGCAATCATCAAGGCGCGATCGACGCACACGCGGTTCAGCCGCATTACACGCGCTTGCTGGCCCAGGCTTGTGGACTGCGCGCGACGATGGCGGGAAACGCCGAAGCGGTCGAAGTGACTGCCGTTTAAACCCGCGTTGTTCTCATAATCGACCGCCGGCGTTCCGATCCTGGAGTGTCGCACGCACCAGGCGACTGCGCCGATGCTGCACATTTTCATAAAAGCGATGTCGATTTTTCAGCTTTTCGCTAACTCGACGCCTTTCCGTTTCGTTAACTGTCTATGTCGCGAACAATGCGAGCGAATCTGCGCCATCCCTTTGGCCGATGCCGTCTTTTTACGTCCGCTCAACCAAAAATAAAGGCTTTCCCGACAGACTGGCCCAATACCAGAAGGTGGCGCTCTCGGCGCACGCCTTCATCTGCAGGGGCAAGTTTTCATGGACGATCTTCTCCGAGAATTTTTGACCGAGACCAACGAGAGCCTTGACCTGGTTGACGTCCAGCTCGTCAAATTCGAGCAAGATCCGAACAACGCCAAGATTCTCGACAATATTTTCCGCCTGGTGCACACCATCAAGGGCACCTGTGGCTTCTTAGGCTTACCCCGCCTCGAAGCGCTGGCGCACGCCGCCGAGACACTGATGGGCCGCTTCCGCGACGGCAAGGCGGTGACCGGTGAAGCCGTATCGCTGATTCTCGCAACGATCGACCGCCTCAAGGAAATCCTCGACGAGCTCGAGAAGACCGAAGGCGAGCCTGAGGGCAGCGACCGCGACCTGATCGACGAGCTTGAGCGCATGGTGGAGCAGAGCGGGTCCGATGCTGCGCCTGCCGTCGCGCCCGAGCCGCCCCCGCCACCCGCGCCGAAGCCGCAAAAGCAGGACGAGATGACCGAAGGCACGCTGGTGCCGCAGGTGCTGGAGCGCGCTCTGCGCCCAGGCGAAGTGTCGCTCGACGAGCTCGAGCGCGCCTTCAGGGAGACCCCAATGGACAACAACGCCCCAGCGGCCGCGGCCAAAACTGAGCCGGCCGCCAAAGCGGCACCGGCGGCCGCGAAGCCTGCGGCGGTCGCAAAGAAATCCGTCGTCGAAATGGACGTTGCCGCGCCAAGCGACGCCGACAAGATCGCCAACCAGTCGATCCGCGTCAACGTCGACACCCTCGAACACCTGATGACCATGGTCTCGGAGCTGGTGCTGACCCGCAACCAGCTGCTCGAAATCGTGCGCCGCCACGAGGACAGCGAATTCAAGGTGCCGCTGCAGCGACTCTCCAACGTCACCGCCGAACTGCAGGAAGGGGTCATGAAGACCCGGATGCAGCCGATCGGCAACGCCTGGCAGAAGTTGCCCCGCATCGTGCGCGACCTCTCGACCGAACTCGGCAAGCAGATCGATCTCGAGATGCACGGCGCCGACACCGAGCTCGACCGCCAGGTGCTCGACCTGATCAAGGATCCGCTCACCCATATGGTGCGCAACTCGGCCGACCACGGCCTCGAGATGCCGGCCGACCGCGCCGAGGCCGGCAAGCCGGAAGTCGGCACCATCCGTCTCTCCGCCTATCACGAGGGCGGTCACATCCTGATCTGCATCGCCGATGACGGCCGCGGCCTCAATACCGAGCGTATCAAGCAGAAGGTGGTCGAGAACGGGCTCGCTACCGAGCTCGACGTCGAGAAGATGACGGAAGCGCAGATCCACAAGTTCATCTTCGCGCCCGGCTTCTCGACCGCCGCCAAGGTCACCAACGTCTCAGGCCGCGGCGTCGGCATGGACGTGGTGCGCACCAATATCGATCAGATCGGCGGCACCATCGACGTCAAGTCGGTGCCGGGCGAGGGCTCGAGCTTCACCATCAAGATCCCGCTGACGCTGGCAATCGTTTCCGCGCTGATCGTGGAAGCGGCCGGTGACCGCTTCGCCATTCCGCAGCTGTCGGTGGTTGAGCTGGTGCGCGCCCGCGCCAACTCCGATCACCGCATCGAACGCATCAAGGACACGCCGGTGCTCCGCCTGCGCAACAGGCTGTTGCCGCTGATCCACCTGAAGAAGCTGCTCAAGATCGACGGCGGCGCCGAGATCGACGCCGAGAACGGCTTCATCGTCGTCACGCAGGTCGGCAGCCAGACCTTCGGCATCGTGGTCGACGGCGTGTTCCACACCGAGGAAATCGTCGTCAAGCCGATGTCGAGCAAGCTGCGCCACATCTCGATGTTCTCCGGCAACACCATTCTCGGCGACGGCTCGGTGATTATGATCATCGATCCCAACGGCATCGTGTCGTCGATCGGCACCGCGGGCGCCGGTCAGCGCGACATTGCCGAAGAGAACGACTCGACGCGCGGTGCGGCGGCCGACCAGCTCACCTCGCTGCTCGTGTTCCGCGCGGGCTCGCAACAGCCGAAGGCGGTACCGCTGTCGCTGGTCACGCGCCTCGAAGAGCTCGACGCCACCAAGATCGAGCTGTCGAACGGCCGCCACATGATCCAGTACCGCGAGCAGCTGATGCCGCTGGTCGAGATCGAGGGTGCCAAGGTCCGCGACCAGGGCTCGCAGCCGATCCTGGTGTTCGCCGACGATGGCCGCTCGATGGGTCTCGTGGTCGACGAGATCATCGACATCGTCGAGGAACGCCTCATCATCGAAGTGTCAAGCACCAACGAGGGCATCCTCGGCTCGGCCGTGATCAAGGGCCAGGCCACCGAGGTGATCGACGTCGGCCACTTCCTGCCAATGGCGTTCGCCGACTGGTTCCGCCGCAAGGAGATGCGGCCATCGGCGCAGTCGCAGGCGATCCTCCTGGTCGACGATAGCGCCTTCTTCCGCAACATGCTGGCGCCAGTGCTCAAGGCGGCCGGCTATCGCGTCGCGCTCGCAACCAACGCCAAGGAAGGCCTCGAGGCATTGCGCGGCGGTACTGGCTTCGACTGCATCCTGACCGACATCGAGATGCCCGAGATGAACGGCTTCGAGTTCGCCGAGGCGATCCGCGCCGATCAGCGCTTCAAGACCATGCCGATCATCGCACTGTCGTCGATGGTCTCGCCGGCGGCGATCGAGCGCGGCCGCCACGCGGGCTTCGACGACTACGTCGCCAAATTCGATCGGCCCGGATTGATCGCCGCGCTGAAAGAGCAGACCACCGAAATGCAGCGCGCTGCGGCGGCCTAAAGGGAAACGACAATGACCGCACAAGTGATGAGCGCGACCGGCAACATTACCGAGTATGTCACGACGATGATCGGCGGCCAGCTGTTTGGCCTGCCGATCGGCCGGGTGCAGGACGTCTTCATGCCGGAACGGCTGACCCGCGTGCCGCTGGCCGCGGCCGACGTCGCCGGGGTCTTGAACCTGCGCGGCCGCATCGTCACCGCGATCGACATGCGCTCGCGGCTCGGCCTGCCGAAGCGCGAGGACGATCGTCCGTCGATGGCGGTCGGTGTCGACCTGCGCGGCGAATCCTACGGGCTCCTGATCGATTCGATCGGCGAGGTGCTCAAGCTGGCCGACGACGGCCGCGAGGAGAACCCCGTCAACCTCGATTCGCGCCTGGCCAAGATCAGCGCCGGCGTGCACCGGCTCGACGGCCACCTGTTGGTGGTGCTCGACGTCGACCGGATTCTCGAAATGTCGTCGGAAGCGATGGCGGCGTAAGGCCGTCTGGCGCCTGCCGCGAAGGTTGAGGAAACGGCCCAAAGGCCGGCAAGGGGCTAGCGTAGAACTGGAGTTAAGCGATGAAGACCTGCTTGGTAGTCGATGATTCGAGCGTGATCCGGAAGGTCGCGCGCCGGATCCTTGAAGGGCTCGATTTCCAGATCACCGAAGCCGAAGACGGCGAGAAGGCGCTCGAGGCCTGTAAGCGTGAACTTCCGGATGCCGTGCTGCTCGACTGGAACATGCCGGTCATGGACGGCTACGACTTCCTGCGCAACCTGCGCCGGATGCCGGGCGGCGACAAGCCGAAGGTCGTGTTCTGCACGACTGAGAACGACGTCGCGCACATTGCGCGCGCGCTCCATGCCGGCGCCAACGAGTACATCATGAAGCCGTTCGACAAGGACATCGTCACGGCGAAGTTCCACGAAGTCGGACTGATCTAGCTTCAGGCGGTCCTCAAGGCCTGCTGTCCGGACCCAAGTATTGGGTGCAGTAGCGTTGCGTTTGTTTGGTGAGTAATGAGTGTCGTTGCAGGTGCGCCCGCTAGCGCGGCGGTCAAGAAGAACGATCCAATCCGCGTCATGGTGGTGGACGATTCCGCCGTCATCCGTGGGCTGATCTCGCGCTGGATCGAGGCCGAGCCCGATCTCACTGTCGCCGCCTCGCTCCGCACCGGGCGCGACGCCGTCAACCAGCTCGATCGCATCGATCCCGACGTCGCCGTCCTCGACATCGAAATGCCCGACCTCGACGGCATTTCGGCGCTGCCGCTGCTGCTGGCGAAGAAGCGCGACCTCATCATCATCATGGCCTCGACGCTGACGCGGCGAAATGCCGAGGTCAGCCTGAAGGCGCTGTCGCTCGGCGCGTCCGATTACATTCCGAAGCCCGAGACCACCCGCGAGCTCGGCAGCGCGGACGCGTTCCGCCACGACCTCGTGCAGAAGATTCGCCACCTCGGCGCGCGCGTCCGCCGCACGGCGAAGACGGTTGCGGCGCCGCCACTCGCGCCGGGCTACGAGCGCGCCAGAGAAACCCACACGCCTGCCACGGCCGCACCGCATGTCGCAACGCATGCACCTGTAACAACGCGGGCGCTAAGTCATGCGGCGCCGCGCGTGCTGCTGGTCGGGTCATCGACCGGCGGCCCGCAGGCGCTGATGACGCTGGTCGGCGGCATCGGAAAGATCATCGACAATTACCCCGTGCTGATCACCCAGCACATGCCGCCGACGTTCACGACCATTCTCGCGGAGCATCTCGCTCGCACCAGCCGCCGCCCCGCCACCGAAGGCGTCGACGGCGAGCCCGTCAAGGCCGGCCACATCTATCTCGCGCCCGGCGGCAAACACATGCGGATCGCGCGCCGCGGCACCGACATCGTGATCGCGCTCGACGACGGTCCCGCCGTCAATTTCTGCAAGCCCGCGGTCGATCCGCTGTTTCAGTCGGCGATCGAGGTCTGGCAGAGCGGTATCATGGCCGTCGTGCTGACCGGCATGGGATCCGACGGCATGCGCGGCGGCAAGGATATCGTCGCTGCTGGCGGCAACGTCATCGCGCAGGATGAAGCCACCAGCGTAGTCTGGGGCATGCCCGGCGCCGTGGCGCATGCCGGCATCTGTGCGGCCATTTTGCCGCTCGATCAGATTGCCCCAAAGTTAATTCGCGTATTTTCTGGAGAACGGTCGTGACGCCGTCGGATTACGAGTACCTGCAGAAGCTTCTCAAGGATCGCTCGGGTCTGATCCTGTCGGCCGACAAGCGCTACCTGGTCGAGAGCCGGCTCATTCCGCTGGCGCGCCGCGCCGGTGTCGCCGGCATCACCGAGCTCGTGCAGAAGATGAAGAGCGGCGCCGAGCCGATGATCGTCAGCGTGGTCGAGGCGATGACCACGAACGAGACCTTCTTCTTCCGCGACAAGGTGCCGTTCGAGCACTTCAGTCAGACCATCATGCCGACGCTGCTCGAAGCGAGGAAGACGCGTCGTTCGATCCGCATCTGGTGCGCGGCGTGCTCGACCGGTCAGGAGCCATACTCGCTCGCGATGATGTTGAAGGAGATGACCCCGACGATGGCCGGCTGGCGGACCGAGATCATCGCCACCGACCTGTCCCAGGAAGTATTGGAGAAATCCAAGGCGGGGATCTTCAGCCAGTTCGAGGTGCAGCGCGGCCTGCCGATTCAGATGCTCGTGAAATATTTTGCCCAGGTGAACGAGCTCTGGCAGATCTCCGCCGAGATCCGCGGCATGGTGCAGTTCCGCCAGCTCAACCTGCTACAGGACTTTTCGCACCTCGGCGTGTTCGACGTCATCTTCTGCCGCAACGTGCTGATCTATTTCGACCTCGAAGCCAAGATCGACGTGCTCGATCGCCTCGCCCGCGTCATCGAGCCGGACGGCTTCCTCACGCTCGGAGCGGCGGAAACCGTGGTCGGCGTCACCAACAGCTTTGCCCCCTATCCGGACCGCCGCGGCCTCTATCGTCCGGGCCAGGTGCCGACCATGCGCGCGCCGTCGCTTGCGCCGGCCGCTGGCGGCACCTTGCGCGTCGCGCAGGCGGCGCGCTGAGCAAGCTTCGCATGTTTCGATAGGGTTGCGGATCGGCAAGGCCAACGGGTCCGCGCGTCGCAGCCCAGCGTGCGCAGGCTGCGCCTGCTATGCGCGGCCCGATGACGGGGCTCCGTGTGCCCACTTTCTTGCGTCGAGCACCGGCTCTGAATCCCCAAACAAAAACCCCGCCATTTGCGGCGGGGTCCAGTCTGGGAGGAGAAGCCCTGGGTCGGGCCTCGGAAAGTCGTGAATGAGTTAAGCGGGAATGCGATCTTCCTCTTCGTGCGGCTCGCGCAGCACGTAGCCGCGGCCCCACACCGTCTCGATGAAGTTGCGGCCCTCGGAGGCGTTGGCGAGCTTCTTGCGCAGCTTGCAGATGAAGACGTCGATGATCTTGAGCTCCGGCTCGTCCATGCCGCCGTAGAGATGGTTCAGGAACATCTCCTTAGTCAGCGTGGTGCCCTTGCGCAGCGAAAGCAGCTCGAGCATCTGGTATTCCTTGCCGGTCAGATGCACGCGCTGGCCGGTGACTTCCACCGTCTTGGTGTCCAGATTGACGACGAGGTCACCGGTCTGGATGACCGATTGCGCATGGCCCTTGGAACGGCGGACGATGGCGTGGATGCGGGCGACCAGTTCGTCCTTGTGGAAGGGCTTGGTCATGTAGTCGTCGGCGCCGACGCCGAGGCCTTTGACCTTGTCCTCGATGCCGGCGAGGCCGGAGAGGATCAGAATTGGGGTCTTGATCTTGGAGACGCGCAGTTGCTTGAGCACGTCGTAGCCGGACATATCCGGCAGGTTCAGATCGAGAAGAATAATGTCGTAGTCGTAAAGTTTCCCAAGGTCGACGCCTTCTTCGCCGAGGTCGGTCGTGTAGACGTTGAAGCTCTCGGATTTGAGCATCAACTCGATCGACTGCGCGGTCGCGCTGTCATCTTCAATCAGCAATACGCGCATGCCAGTCCCCTCTAATCGCCGCTCCGGGCGTCAGGTCGGCGCGCCAAACGGGGCGCGGGATAAACGCCTTAAGCAACTGATTCGGACCCTGACCCGACATGGTTAACAAAACCTGATTCCTATATGCAAGATACCCGGGTGCAATTTTTGTCGAATTGACCTAAGCTCTTGCCTGAAAAGCGGCTTTTGTAACCACTAACGTTCAAGTTCCACTTTAAGAGCCAGTCTTAACCGACTCTCACGACTCGGCCTTCTTTCTGAGGGCCAAGTCGTCAGTCACTCAAAGACAGTGACGCAATGATTAATGATGCGGGTAAATACGACGTTAATGGTCCGGCGCGCCGGTCCGAAAACGTTAGGTTTTCGCGATGAAGGCGCTCGCTGAGCAAATCGGCGATATCGATGGCGTCAATATTTATGGCCGCGTCGTCGGTGTGCGCGGCCTGATGGTCGAGGTTGCCGGCCCCATTCATGCGATGTCGGTCGGCGCGCGCGTGGTCATCGAAACCGGCGTCAGCCGCTTCATCCCGTGCGAAGTCGTCGGCTTCGCCGGCGAGAACGCGGTGCTGATGCCGTTCGGCGGGCTCGAGGGCGTGCGCCGCGGCTGCCGCGCCGTCATTGCCAATGCGGCGAGCCAAATTCGCCCCAGCGCTTCCTGGCTCGGCCGCGTCGTCAACGCGATGGGCGAGCCGATCGACGGCAAGGGAGCGCTTCTGCAGGGGCCGTCGCCGATGCCGTTCCGCAACGCGCCGCCGCCGGCCCATGCGCGCCGCCGCGTCGGACCGCCGCTCGATCTTGGGGTGCGCGCGCTCAACACCTTCCTGACCTGCTGTCGCGGCCAGCGACTCGGCATCTTCGCCGGCTCCGGTGTCGGCAAGTCGGTGCTGCTGTCGATGCTCGCGCGCAACGTCGACGCCGACGTCTCGGTGATCGGGCTCGTCGGCGAGCGCGGCCGCGAGGTGCAGGAATTCCTGCAGGACGATCTCGGTGACGACGGCCTCGCGCGGTCCGTCGTCGTGGTCGCGACATCGGATGAGCCTGCGTTGATGCGGCGGCAGGCGGCTTTCCTGACGCTTGCGATCGCCGAATATTTTCGCGACGAGGCCAAGGACGTTCTCGTGCTGATGGACTCGGTGACGCGATTTGCCATGGCGCAGCGCGAGATCGGGCTGTCGGCCGGCGAGCCGCCGACCGCGAAGGGTTATACGCCGACCGTCTTCACCGAACTGCCGAAGCTCTTGGAACGCGCCGGGCCCGGCCTCAGCGACGGCACCATTACCGGCATCTTCACGGTGCTGGTCGACGGCGATGACCACAACGAGCCGGTGGCGGATGCGGTGCGCGGCATCCTTGACGGCCACATCGTCATGGAACGGGCGATCGCCGAGCGCGGGCGTTATCCGGCGATCAACGTCCTGAAGTCGGTGTCGCGGACCATGCCGAAGTCGGCCAATCCCGACTATCTGCCGGTGCTGACGCGGGCACGCCAGGTGATGGCGACCTATGCCGACATGGAAGAGTTGATCAGGCTCGGCGCCTATCGGCCGGGTTCCAGCAAGGAGGTCGACGAGGCGATCCGCCTGCACGGTCCCTTGGAGGATTTCCTGCGTCAGGCGAAGGAGGAAGCCACCGGATTATTGGCCGGATACCAACAACTTGAGCGGATCGTCGCGACCTTGGAAACGGAAAGCTAACTTTGCTCGGCCATCATCCATACCGCTTTATTGTGAGTTCGCCGGCTGGGTCCTGTTTTGGGGGGCGCCGGCGTTGTCCCGCGTGTCAGGGACTTCTGGGGAGTAAGAGTCGATGAAGTCACGGGAAACCCTCATCCGCCTGAAGAAATTCCAGGTCGACGAGAAGCGGCGTCGGGTCGCCCAGATCGAGGGCATGATCGCCGAATTCCAGCGCATGTCCACCGATCTCGAGCGCGAGATCCAGACCGAGCAGGAGCGTGCCGGCATCAACGATCCGACCCACTTCGCATATCCGACCTACGCCAAGGCTGCGATCCAGCGGCGCGAGAACCTCAATCGCTCGACCGATGAGTTGCGCGGTCAGCTCGAAGAAGCCCGCGGCCACCTCGCCGACGCTTTCGAGGATCTGAAGAAGGTCGAGATGCTCGACGAGCGCGACCAGGCGCGCGAGCGCGCCGAGGAGAACGCGCGCGATCAGGCCGACATGGACTCAATCGGTCTGATGCGGTCTCACATCGCAGTGGCCTGACGCGCTCGTCAGGGCCAGCCATTTCAACAATTTGGTGAAAACGCCCGGGGCGGTGGTCGCTCCGGGCGTTTTCGGCTGCTTGTGGCTCCCGGAAGGCGCAGGGTATGGTACGGAAAAACCATCGCCCGAGAGGCTCGCAGGTTGAGGGGAGACGTGGTGCCTCGCCACCGGTTCCACGCCAGAGGACGACTGAATGCTGACGCCGACTGAACTGGTCTGGCTGATCGCCGCCGTGGCGAAGGGCGATGAGGCCGCGTTCGAGCGCCTTTACGCCGCAACGCGAGCGAAACTGTTCGGCGTGGTGCTGCGTATCTTGCGCCGACAGGATCTCGCGGAAGAGGTGATCCAGGAGTGCTACGTCAAGATCTGGAGTAACGCCGGGCAGTTCAATCCGTCGCTGGCATCGCCCATCACGTGGATGGTGTCGATTGCGCGCAACCGCGCCATCGACCTGATGCGCAAGCGCGGGGAAGTGTCGATCGAGGAGGAGCCGGATGCGATGGAGGTCGCCGCCGACAATCCCGATCCGCTGGCGCGGCGGGAAATGAACGATGAGTTGAAACGGCTGCTCGGATGCGTGGGCAAGCTCGAGCCGGAACGGCAACGGCTGGTTCTGCTTGCCTACTACAACGGCTGGAGCCGCGAGCAACTGGCGGAGAAGTTCAACACGCCGGTCAACACGGTGAAGACCTGGTTGCGCCGGAGCATGCTGGAAATTCGCGACTGCCTTGGACTGACGTAGAGCATGATCCGGAAAAGTGGATGCCGGTTTTCCGATAAGATCATGCTCAAAGATATCAAAGATAGAATGGCGCTGACGTAACAAGACAAGATGATCGAGAACGAAGACCATATTGCGCTGGCCGCCGAATACGTCCTCGGGACGCTCGACGGCGATGAGCGCACGCAGGTCGAGACGATGATGAACGTCGACGAGGACTTCAAGGCGCTGGTGGAGTCCTGGGAGCGTCGTCTCGGCGAGCTGCATGCGATGGTCGCGTCCGTCGAGCCGCCGGAAGAGGTGTGGGGCAAGATCCGCGGCGCGGTGTCCGCGATTGCGCCGAGCGCGGCGCTGCGCCTGCCCGAACTGTCGACGCCGCCGCCGGTCGCACCGGTCGCGCCGATGCAACCAGTTGCACCACCGAGCGCGGACGTCGTCACGCTGTCGTCGCGGGCGCGGCGCTGGCGGGGCATCGCGCAAGGCATGACTGCGCTCGCCGCGTGCCTCGTCGCGCTGATTGGCGTGCAGGCCTATCGGCCCGATTTGTTGCCGGCTAGGGATACGGCCGAAGCCTCCGGCTGTCGCATCGTCACGGCCGCTGGTCGCGGTGCTGTCGCGCGATGGCGGTCCGCCGGCGTTCGTCATGACCGTCGACGTCGCCACGAAGACCTTTACGGTGCGGCGCGCCGGCGTCGATCCGGAGGGCAGCAAGAGCTACGAGCTGTGGATGGTGTCCGACAAGTTCACCCAGCCGCGCTCGCTCGGCATCATCGGCAAGACCGACTTCACGCCGAAGGCGCAGCTCGCGTCCTACGACAAGGACACCGTCGACAACGCGACCTACGCGATCACGCTGGAGCCGCAGGGCGGCTCGCCGACCGGGCAGCCGACCTCGGCGCCGATCTTTGCCGGCAAGCTGATCGAGATCATGCCGCAGGCGCAGCAGAGCCCGCGGTAGGCGCGGCTCACGTACCACCGGTGCCGGCGAAGGCGTTGATCGCAGAGCTGAATCTCGGATTTTTGGCGGGGTTTTTGGGCGCGCCAGGGCCATATTATGCTGGATTGAATATTTGCCAGATGCAACCCTGGATTATTGCGTCGACGTATATTCGTCGACGGATATTTGCCGAGCCGGACGCCCAAAAAGAAACGCCCCTTGGGGAGAGGGGCGTTCCGTAGAGTCACTTGGGGTAGTTTGGGGGTCGCTTGTTAGCCCGAACGTTCCCTGGGGACGGGGAGCGCGCGGGATCTCGTTATCTCACCACTGTCTGACCTGACGTGGTGACCATGACCGGCTTGCCGGCCTTGATGATTTGTACGCGCTCGGTCTGGGCATACTGGTCGCCCGCGTTGATCCGCGCGGAAATTCCAATTCCAGCGACCGCAGTTGCTGCAAGCAACGCGACAACGACGATCTTCAAATGCGTCGAGCGATCGGCACTGTAAAATGAATGGTTCATTTCGGCCTCCGCTGCTTTTCGCTGCACAAGGTTGTCCTTGTGTCTTGGCGGCAAACAGCTTGGTTCAAAGCAAAGCTATGGAGAGTGCCGGCCGTTCCAAATAGACGATCACAAGTACGTGAACAGACGTGAAACGGCGTGTTCTACGCTTGCCTGTGACTTTTTCGAATCAGTTGGAACCGGGGCTCTGTTCTCCCTCTCCGCTTTGCGGGGGAGGATGCGCAAGCCGTAACTTCAGATGCTGCCCACTGTCTTCAGCCTCGCCCGCGGGTGGATTTCGGACTGCGACATCACCGTGGTCTGGGCGCGGAAGCGCTCGACCAGGGAGCGGACGAACGGCCGGATCGAGCCCGAAGTCACCAGCACCGGATTCTCGCCCTCGCGGGCGGCCTGCTCGAAGCGGTCGCGCACCAGGTTGATGAATTCCGACAGCTTCGATGGCTGCATCGCAAGATTGCGGTCGTCGCCGGTGCCGACGATCGATTCCGCGAACGCCTGCTCCCACTTCGCCGACAGCGCGATCAGCGGCAGGTAGCCGCTCGGCGAAGTGTTCTGCGCGCAGATTTGCCGGGCGAGGCGGGCGCGGACGTGCTCGACAATGCTGGCCGGGTTGCGCGTGAATGCCACCGCGTCGGCGATGCCTTCCAGGATGGTCGAGAGATCGCGCACCGAGATGCGCTCGGCGAGCAGGAGCTGCAGCACGCGCTGGATGCCGGATGCAGTGATCTGCGCCGGCACGATGTCCTTGACCAACTCGGACTGCTCCTTCGGCAGCTCTTTCAGGAGCTTCTGCAACTCGCCGTAGGACAGCAGCTCCGACATGTTGTTCTTCAAGAGCTCGGTGAGATGCGTCGACAGCACGGTGGCCGCGTCGACCACGGTGTAGCCCTTCAGCGAAGCTTCTTCCTTGAGCGCCGCATCGACCCAGGTCGCGGGCAGGCCGAAGGTCGGCTCGGTGGTGTGGATGCCGGGCACCGAAACCTGGCCGCCGGCCGGGTCCATCACCATGTAGTTCGCCGGCCAGATCTTTCCCGTGCCGGCATCGACCTCCTTGATCTTGATGACGTAGGTGTTGGCCTCGAGCTGCACGTTGTCGAGGATGCGCACCGCCGGCATCACGAAACCCATCTCGATCGCGAGCGAGCGGCGCAGTGCCTTGATCTGCTCGGTCAGGCGATCGGTGCCGTCGGGCCCGTTGACCAGCGGCAACAGCGCGTAGCCGAGCTCGATCTTGAGATCGTCCATCTTCAGCGCGCTCGAGATCGGCTCTTCGGTCGGAGCCGCTGTGCCGGCTGCGGGCGCATCCTTCGCGGCATGCATCTCCGCAGCGGCTTTCGCAACTTTCCGCTTGTTCGAGGTCCAGGCGAAATACGCCGCGCCGCCGCCGAGCGCGAGGAACGGCAAGGTCGGAATGCCAGGGAGCATCGCCATGATGATCATCACCGCCGCCGACATGCCGAGCGCGCGCGGATAGCCGGACAGCTGCCCGAGCAGCGCCTTGTCGGCGGCGCCGCTGACGCCGGCCTTCGACACCAAAAGGCCCGCCGCGGTCGAGACGATCAGCGCCGGGATCTGCGTGACGAGGCCGTCGCCGACCGTGAGAATGGTGTAGGCGCTGGCGGCGTCGGTGAAACTCATGCCTTGCTGGGCGATGCCGATGATCATGCCGCCGATCACGTTGATGAACACCACCAGGAGGCCCGCGACGGCATCGCCGCGGACGAACTTGGAGGCGCCGTCCATCGCGCCGAAGAAGCCGCTCTCGTCTTCCAGCGCCTTGCGGCGCTCCTTGGCGACTTTCTCGTCGATCAGGCCGGCGGAGAGGTCGGCGTCGATCGCCATCTGCTTGCCGGGCATGGCGTCGAGGTGGAAGCGCGCCGCGACCTCGGCGATGCGGCCCGAACCCTTGGTGATGACGACGAAGTTGACAATCACCAGGATCGCGAAAACGATGATGCCGATGACGAAGTTGCCGGCCATCACGAAATTGCCGAACGCCTCGATGACGTGGCCGGCAGCGGCAGTGCCCTCGTGACCGTGCGCCAGGATCAGCCGGGTCGAAGCGAGGTTCAGCGACAGCCGCAGCATCGTCGAGATCAAGAGGACGGTCGGAAACGACGAGAATTCCAGCGGCGCGTGGATGAACAGCGACGTCATCAGGATCAGGATCGACAGCGTGATCGAGACCGCGAGAAACAGGTCGAGGATGATCGACGGCAGCGGCAGGATCAGCACGACCAGGATGGTCAGGATGCCGATCGCAAGCGCGATATCGCCGCGGCGAAGGAGTGCGCCGATTTCGGCGAGACTGAACCCGGACAATCCCGGCGCCTCGGTCGCGGCCTTCACATCCACCATGGTCGCCGCATCATCCCGGGTATGCCGCTCGCGCGAGCCAAACGTCTGCGCGGCGGCCTGGGGGCCACCGGCTCGAAAGTGCGGTACCGCGCTGGCGTCCACGGGACTCCCGTTTCAGTTGCCGACGACACGCGACTTCACCACCACATTCACTCGGCAAAATTTGCCCGGTGCATGGTTAGCAAAGGGTTAACGGGGGGTTGAATTCACGTCCCCTTATTCGCCGATGTGCTTGCGCGCGTCTGCTCCCTCCCGCTGAAAGGGGGAGGGTTGGGGAGGGGGGTCTACTTGCTCAGGCGGCGCGTGAAGACCCCACCCGACGCGCCTCGCGCGTCGACCTCCCCCTTTCAGGAGGAGGTAACTTCGTGAGATGAACGCCGCCGTGACGACAGCCGAATCACCACTCACCCCGACTGAGCCTGCGCCCGTGGATCCTTGTGCCGCGGCACGAAAACCGCCGCGGGTCTGGAAGTTCTGGGCGACGCTGGCCTGGAGCGTCCTGCTGTACGGTGTGATGACGGTCAGTGCGGCGGTCGGCATCGTGCTCGCAGTCCGGTGGTACGGCATCGATGTCAGCGCTTTTGCGGCGGACAAGAACGCGTTCCTCGGCGACGGGATCGTCGTTGCGGCGACCTCGATGTCCGGGACGCTGCCGGTGCTGCTCGTCATCGCGTTGGCCGTCCGGCTGGCGCGGCAGAATTTTGTTGACTACCTCGCGTTGCGACGGCCCTCGGTCAGGCACGCTGGCATCGGCCTCGGCGCAATTGCGGTTCTGATGGTTCTCATCGACGCGACCTCCGCACTGGCCGGTCGGCCTCTAGTGCCCGACGTCCTGCTCGATGGCGTTCGCAGCGCGCGCGAGCACAACGCGCTCGGCTTCTATGCCATGGCGCTGGTCGTGACCGCGCCGATCACCGAAGAGATTACCTTCCGCGGCTTCATCTATCGCGGGTTTTCCGCAAGCCGGCTGGGGACCGTCGGCGCCGTCATCGTCTCGTCATTGATCTTCACCGCGATTCACATCCAGTACGACCTGATCACGCTTGCCGGCGTGCTCGCGACGGCGCTGTTGCTCGGCACTGTGCGTGCGATCTCCGGCTCGACCTTGCTGACGATATCGATGCACGCGCTCAACAACGGCGTCGTGCTCGTGGAAATGCTGTGGTTCGCGGGAATGGTGCCGCACGCGTGAAATTCGTAGGGTGGGTTAGGCGCCCTTCACGGCGCGCGCTGTCGTCACGACTGGAATGGGCGCCGTAACCCACCGGCTGACTCGGTTGGTGGGTTACGGCGCCAGCGCCGTGCACGTTGAAACGCTGTGCCGTGGAAGGCGCCTAACCCACCCTACGATCCTAACTCGATTGCCCTCGGTGCAATCGCGGGCGGCTCGCGCAAAGTCGCAGCTGATATGCGTCATCCGATCGATGGATTGAGATGTCGGGCGACGCACGCTATCTCTGCTGACACTTCTCCGCACCGCCGCGGCTCATCTTCTTCGCCTCAAATACGCGGCGAACATCAAACAACAACACGCGAGGCGACACCTTGACAACAACAGCCGAACTTTCGCGCCCCGCGCTGACGCCATTCGTGCCGGATTTGCCCGCCGCCTGGCGGCGGCTTGGACTGGCGCTGTGCATCGGCGCGGTCGGCAGCGTCGGCATGTGGTCGGTCGTGGTGGCGCTGCCGGCGGTGCAGGCCTCGTTCGGCGCGACCCGCGCCGAGGTGTCGGTCGCCTTCACCTTCGCGATGCTCGGCTTCGGCTTCGGCGGTGTCCTGATCGGCCGCGTCACCGACCGGCTCGGCATCGTGCCCGCGATCGCGCTCGGCACCCTTGCGCTGCTCGTCGGTTACATCACCGCGGGGCTGTCGTCTTCGCTGTGGCAATTCATCATCGCGCATGCCGCGATCGGGTTCGGCTCGTCGGCGACCTTCGCGCCGCTGATGGCCGAAGTCTCGCACTGGTTCGAGCGCCGCAGAGGCATCGCCGTGACCATCGCGGCGAGCGGCAACTATGTCGGCGGTGCGATCTGGCCGCCGCTCGTCGAGCACAGCATGGTGAGTTACGGCTGGCAGGCGACGCATGTCGCGATCGGGCTCGTCGCCGCCGTCCTGATGGCGCTGTTGCTGGTCGTGTTGCGCGCGACCATGCGCGGCATGCAGCGGCACTCCCATGCGGTCGCCGCTGCGCCGCGCGTCGATCTGAACATCTCTGCCAACGCGCTCACCGCGATCCTGTCGATCGCCGGCATCTCCTGCTGTGTCGCGATGGCGATGCCGCAGGTCCATATCGTCGCCTACTGCGGCGACCTCGGCTACGGCGTGGCGCGCGGCGCCCAGATGCTTGCGGTGATGCTGGCGTGCGGCATCGTCAGCCGGATCGGCTCGGGCATGATTGCCGATCGCTTCGGCGGCCTCGTCACGCTGCTGATCGGCTCGGTCGCGCAGGGCGTGGCGCTCAGCCTCTACCTGTTCTTCGACGGATTGAGCTCGCTCTACGTGATCTCCGCATTGTTCGGCCTGTTCCAGGGTGGCCTCGTGCCGAGCTACGCACTGATCGTGCGCGAGACCATGCCCGCGCGGGAAGCGGCGACGCGTGTCGGCATCGTCATCATGGCCTCGGTGATCGGAATGTCGCTCGGCGGCTGGGTGTCCGGCGCGATCTTCGACGCCACCGGCTCCTACCGCGCCGCCTTCCTCAACGGCGTCGCCTGGAACATCGTCAACATGGCGATCGCGCTGACGCTGGTGCTGCGCTCGCGCATGCGGGGCCGGCCATTGGTGATGGCGTGAGACGGGATCGGCGCGAGCTGTCGCATACGGCGCGGCGAACCTCTAAGTTGTCCCCGCGGAGGCGGGGACCCATAACCCCTGTGCTGCTTGCTTTGACGCTGAGCGAGCAAAAAGCAGCTGAATTGCTGGATTTCACTGCATCACTTCTGCTGCGGAGTATGGGTCCCCGCGTGCGCGGGGACGACTCTGTGCCAATGTGATAGCCCCAGCAGGCGATTGCGACTTCGCCCCCGGCAATGTATCTGGATCGGGCCTGGATCGTCCTGTCCGCAGGGTGAAACGGGCCTGTAGCTCAATGGTTAGAGCCGGCCGCTCATAACGGTCTGGTTGCAGGTTCGAGTCCTGCCGGGCCCACCACTGCAAGATCAAATACTTATCGAACTGCGTGCCGCTTTGCCGGTGATTTTCCCCACAGATATTCTACGACGAAGTTGAACGAACGTCGTCGAACGCGGACGAATTCGCGCAAATGACGATCAGATAGTTGGCCGTCTGAGACGGCTTGCTCGTGCGTCTTTCTGACAACAGAAAGTCGGCCGGTACGATGTCTGCTTCTGCTCTGCCGGCTCAACCGGTCGACGCAACACAGGCGTTAAATCTCTCTGCTGGAGTTTCAAATTGCAAGGTCTCACGTGGTCGTTCGTTGAGTTGACGAGCCACTTTGTTCAGATGACTTTGCGAATGCACCGATAAATCAGTGCCCTTAGGAAAGTACTGTCTCAGCAGGCCATTGGTGTTCTCGTTCGACCCGCGCTGCCAAGGACTTTGCGGATCGCAAAAATAGACATCGATATTGGTCGCTAACGTAAATCGTCGATGATCCGTAAGTTCCTTGCCCCGGTCCCAGGTCAGAGACTTATACAGCTCACTTGGTAGCTTCTTCGCTTGCTTGATGAGCGCTGAGACGACCGTATGTGTTTCCTTGTTGGCGAGCTTCGCCAACATCACGTAACGCGTATGACGCTCGACCAAGGTCGCGATGTAGCTGTTGTTCGGCCCAGACAACAGATCTCCTTCCCAATGACCAGGCACCGCCCGATCTTCAACCGTGGCCGGTCGCTCGCGGATTGAGACGATATCCTTCATATGCCCCCGTCGATCGCCATTCGGATCAACCGGCCTGGAGCGACGCATCGAGCGCTTCGATCGGAGATGGCGAAGCAGCTCTTTCTTGAGCACGCCGCGCGCTTGGACAAACAGGCTCCGATAGATGGTCTCGTGTGACACCTGATTACACTCGTCTTCAGGATGCGATCTCTTCAGCCAACCGGCGATCTGCTCGGGTGACCAATCCAATCTGAGCTTCCTTGCCACGGCCCGCCGAAGCCGCAGACTTGTCGCCAACTTACAACATTTTGGACGCCGAGATCGCGCCCAGGCATTCTCGTCCGCAAGTGTCGCTCGGTAGCGATCATAGCCGCCATTGCGGCTCATTTCTCGGCTCACCGTCGAAGGTGAGCGGCTAAGCAATTTGGCGATCGACCGAGCCGATTGATGTGCCGTAATGCCTCTGGAAATCACCTCGCGTTCTGCAAGCGTCAATGCCAACCGGGAGCGACACCGCTCCGCCGGACGGATCCCACCATGCGGAGCTACCAGGAAATAAATCGACGATGATTGCTTACCAAAAGCTCGTCCGATCGCCTTCAACGACTCCCCGCGCTTCCAGCGATCCCATAACTCCGTCTTCTCTGCCGCAGTAAACCCTCTATGAAACGTTCGCTCCATCCCACACTCCATCTTTTTTTCTCTCTAAGATAAAGTGTTGCGTCGACCGGTTGAGACCACCCTCGACAATTGGACATTCGCTGGCGACGTCCGCAGGTCCGAAATGGGCCGATACTGTTGCAAAAGTCGTTTTGCAGAAGGTGCCAAAAATTCCGAGGGCTGCTGGCGCGTTGTCAGTGTAATAATCTGGGGACCTCATCGCCTCACGCTAAACTCGCAGGCGACTTCGCTAACGCGACTGAGCTCATACAAATCGTCGATCGTTTTGCGTCTTAAGGCTTCACCAAAAATTCGGACCGACGCAACTTTCGACTTTTGCAACACAATCGGCCAGAACCGGACTTGTCTTAAACCGCGCGTCGCTTCGCAATTCTGGCAAACGCTGCGGCCGGGGACAAGCCACGATCATGGCTGGCAGCCAAGATCGCGGGAGCGTTCTCTTTTGCCCGCCGTCGGTGTTTGGTCGCGACCGGCGGGAGGACGGGCGATGCGGGGATCCCTCGGGGAGAAGATCAACCAGGGCGGCACGGCGGACATCCACGCCTGGGCGCCAGGTCAGGTCGTAAAACTGTTCAAGGAAGGTTTCCCGCCGCGGCTCGGCCAGCAAGAGGCGCGGATGACCCAGGCAGTCTTCGCCGCCGGCGTGCCTGCGCCGGAGGTGTTCGGCGAGGTGACGCTCGACGGACGCTTCGGCATCGTGCTCGGCCGCCTCGACGGACCGACACTGCTGCAGGTCACGCGCAGCGGCGCCGTGACGTTCGCCCAGGCGGGTGCGATCCTTGCGTCCCTCGGCCTGTCCGTTCACAGGATGTCGCCGCCGCCGGAGGCCTTCCATCTGCGCGGCTGGATGGACACCGCCTTCAGGCTCTCGGGCGACATCGTGCCCAAGCACATCGCCTCCGGCATCCTCGCGCTGATCGACCGCCTGCAGCAGCCGGGGGACGGGCTGTGCCATGGCGACATCCACCCCGAAAACGTGATCATGACGGCGGACGGTCCGCGGCTGATCGACTGGACCTTTTCGATCCGCGCGCCTGCGGCCCTCGATCATGGGCTCACTCACATCAGCCTGACCGAGTTTGCGCTCGACGTCACCGACAATCCGCAGCGGCCGCTTGCGGTCAATGCGGCCGCGCAATCCGAATACGCGCGGCTGTCCGGCAAGCCGGTAGCGGCGCTGAGGCAAGCGATGGAGACCTGGCTGCCGATCGCGATCGTCCGCTACTTCCTGCTTATGGGCGGGCCGACAAGCGAGCGATGGCGGCGGATGATGCAGCGCGCCGAAGCGGCCCTGCGCCCGCAGGACTGAATCCTTCATCGCGCGCGCGTGGACTTCCGGTCTTCACCCGAAAGCCGACATGATCAATGGGGCCGCAGCCTCAAGGGAATTACGGTGACAGTGCACTCAACCGACGCCGATCTAATTAAGTGCACTGTCACCGTAACTAACCCCCAAAGTTTTAACCCGCAGCGGAACGGCCTTGTACATGGACTCGGTTGATCAGGTCAGGCGATGTGTCGGATGTCTCTCAAACCAGTTCCAGCCGGAGCGACCGCCCGACCATGCGCGCGGCGCGCTGAAGCGTGGTTAGCGTGACATTGCCGTCCTTTGGGTCGAGTAGCCGCCCGATCTGGCTGCGCGATGTCTTCATGCGCTGGGCCAGGTTGTTGCGGGATATGTTCTTCTCCTTCATCGCGCGCTCGATCTGCCAGGCGAGGACTTCCTTGACGGCGATCGCCTCGAATTCGTCGCGCTTGCCTTCCCTGCCGAGGAAATCATCGAGCGTGGTGAGCTTGGCGGTGGAGCGGGCTACCTTCTTCTTCCTCGCCATATTGGCCTCCTATTTTTCAAATTCACGGTTTCTGCGTCGCGCCAGGGCCAGGTCATCCGCCGGGGTCTTCTAGTCTTCTTGATGAACCCGTGAAGGACCAGAATGCGGCCCTGCTGGACGCTGAACAGAACACGAGCGATCCGGTTGCTCGGCAGCGATGTACGTACCTCCCACAAGCCGTCGCCCAGTGCGCGGCAAAGCGGCATACCCACCGGCCAGCGGTATTGAACACGCATGAGATCGAGACCCACGGCTTGACGGTCAACCTCGCCCAAGCTCCGCAGCCAGTCCCGCACGACCTCGGCCCCGCCCTGCGTGCGGTAGAACACGACGGGTATCTTGTGGGGACCGCTACCTGACATTCTGTCCTATATAATGGACATGTACCATATAATGTACGACCCAGCAAGAGCATGTCGGCTCAAGCTTGGCCTGCTAATTGCCGAGCTTCGCGATCGACCGGCGTGGTCGTCAATGAGGGGAGCCAGCGGGCGCAAAAAACGATGAGGTCGTCGTCGGTGTTAATTGGATTCTTCATTGACTGGTGCGCGAACAAAGACGATCGGTCGGCCATAGGCACTGGGAATAGGAGGTTTCGGTGTCCGTCGACGAGTTGCGCCTGTGGCGCGACTACCTAATCGTGGCGTGTCAAACCCATTCGCTATGGGATGACGAGGAGAACATCCATCAGATGCGCGTCTTCGACGCAAAATTTGCGAGGCGATTGTCGCGGCTACCGCGCCAGTTTCGCCCCACAACAACGATCATGATCGTTCACACGGATGTACAAAGCCCAATGAAATTGCGGCTTTGTGGCACGTCGTGGAGGGGTTGCGCGCGCTCATAACGGTCTGGTTGCAGGTTCGAAGTCCTGCCGGGCCCACCAATATTGCGAGATGCGGCGATGCTGCCAAAACGCGCGCGCTGGTGCGGTTATGCGTGCCTTTTTTGAGAGGCCCCTCGTCACACAACGGCCACCGTTTCTTGAAGCCTCGTTAAGCGGACCAGCCGACGATCAAGCCGCACTCCGAAGGTGCGCGTGGCGAGCAATACCGTCGCTGGGTTCACCATAGTCCCGCTTTAGCCGAGCGACGGCGTCGCTCTCTCAGATTGAGATCGCATCGGAGACATCATGGACGATCTTGCTGGTTCCGCCGAACCACTCAACCGAGCGCAAGAAGCGCAGGTGCTCTTAATCATCGAGACATCAGGTTCTGGCGCGTACCTGCATCCTCAGCATTCTCAAGAGAGAGCTTGCTGGATTCGATATCGTCGAGATGGCAACGACGGATGGTCTGAACTGGTTATCAGGAAGAGATGTTCGCCTGATCGCGTTGAATATTGGGGACCGGGAGATCACCGATCCTTTGATCGAGGGGGACCTCGTGATCCTCGCAGAACTCTGTCCGAATGCCTGCGTTGCGCTCTTTTCAAATCGCGATGACGAGGCGACGGCCTCAGCCGCGATGCAGCGGGGAGTCCGTGGCTTTTTTCCCACCTCGACTCCAGTGGAACTCGTTATCGCCGGATTGCGCCTTGTTCTTGCAGGCGGAGTCTACCGTCCCCTGCCGATCGTCAGACAAAATGAAGCCTCGAACCTGAAGATGATATCGGCGGACATCGGCGCTCCCGACCTATCCGCAATCCACCAGGGTAACCGCGCCACCGGGATTGTGCCCGAAAAGACAATGATCGACCTTACGCCCCGCGAGCAACAAGTGCTCGCGGCGCTGAAGCTCGGCCTTCCGAACAAGTTGATTGCCGCGAAGCTCAGCCTGTCGGAAAACACCGTAAAAATGCACATTCAACACATCATGCGGAAGTGTTCCGCGCATAACCGCACTGAGGCGGTTCTTCGTTGGAGTGAACGGCTGCCTGCTCATAACGGTCACGCACGCTCACGAGTATCGTCATCTTCTTGATGGCTGCCTTGCGCTTCCCTTCATGGTCGCCGCTCAATCCTCGCGGAATGCGTTGTTGAAGCTGTCGAGCAGAGGCCTCAAGGCGTACAATGCCACGGTCCTGCGACCAGTCTTGATGAACGCCTGGGCCGGCATTCCCGGAATAATCTGGATACTGTTGGGCTCAAAGCGCGATGAGATTCGATTGAATCATCATCGCGCTTTGGATTTTTGATTGAGCATGATCTTTTCGGAAAACCGCTTCTCACTTTTCCGGATCATGCTCAGCGATCGACGGATTCACTCGAATCTTCGCAGCGTAGGATGGTTGATCGGTGCGCTTAACTGGCCTGCCCAAAAGGCGGGCCTTTGTTTTGAGTTCGATACATCACTTTTGGTAGCTCACGCAGTTGGTAAATTTTGAGTAAAGACCAGCGCGCCCGCCGAAATTAATTGAATCAATCTACCGGCGCACGGAGAACCACACATGAAGCGGCTTTTGTTGGCTGCCATCGTTGCGATGGCGGCGAGCGTACCTGCATGGGCTCAATCATCAGACGGGCGTCGGCGTTGCCAGATCGACATCGAGGTCGCAGGCGATCTCGGGGCAGGGCGGCACGGGGGTCGGTTTGGCGACGATCACCAGCAACAGCACCGTGCCGGCCGATCAGACGGTCAAGAACGTGCCGAGCGTTGTCGCACCGGGCTTGGCCGCGGCCGGGCTCGAAACGTGCCTCGGGTCGGTTTCCGGCGGCGGCGCGTTTCTCGGGACCGGATTCAGCTTCGGCACCACGATCCCTGATCCCGGCTGCGCGGCGCGGCTCGATTCGCGGACGCTGTGGAGCATGGGCCTGAAGAAGGCCGCGGTGGCGCGGCTTTGCCTTAACGGCGACGTCTACCGCGCGATGCCGGAGGTTTGCGACAAGTACCTGCCGCCGCCCGCGCCGGGCTATCCCGCCCCGCCGCCGGTCCCCACCCGCTACGCGGAGCAGCCCTACACCGTCGGCGACATTTGGCTGGTGGACGGGGCGACCGGCAAGAACCGTCTTTGCAACGACTACGATGTGACCCAGCAGCGCTGCCGTGTCTGGGCTCACACCGTCCACCATTCGGCACCGAAGAAGAAGGCGGCGAGTGGTGAAACCTCTCACACTGGGTGGGCCGGAGGCTTCCCTGCGATGGAGCGTTGCACGAAAACAGATGACGCAGCCCGGCCTGCTACAAAAAACAAGCATGCTCTGCGGCAAATTTTTCCCTCCCCGAGGCGGTGGCTTACCGCCCTACGGTCGGTCCTTCGCGGGGTTGGTGGAATGACTTTCATTTCCAGCTCATCCTCGGTCCGCCTGCATGCCGGGATTCCCGGCAGGCGCCCAACTCGCCGTACGCGGGCCGTTGCCGCCCGATCCGCCCCGCGCCAGACGCGCGTTGGAACGCGCAGGCGAAAGCTCTCCGAGGAGCAACCCTACACCGGCGGCGACATTTGGCTGGTCGAAGGGGCGACCGGCAAGAACCGTCTTTGCAGCGACTACGATGTGACCCAGCAGCGCTGCCGTGTCTGGGCTCACACCGTCCACCATTCGGCACCGAAGAAGAAAGGCGGCGAGTGGTGAAACCTCTCACACGGCGGCATCACCCGCCCCGGCACCCGCCGTGGCGGAAACAACAGAAGGAGAAGTCACGATGAAGAAGCTGTTGATGAGTGTTGCGTTCATCGCTCTGGTGGGAAGCATTGCGCCGGCTGACGCCGGCTCGACGTTCGCCATCGGGGGAGGCCTCAACCTCGGTCACGTCCAGACCGGGACGGCGGCGAACTCGACGGGCACGGCGGCGGCGGGTTCGCTCGCCAACGGGACCACCACCAGCATCGGTGCTGGTTTCGCGGCGGCCACCCCGGCCGGCGGCATCTCGACCGGCCTCGGAGCGTCTGCGGGTCAGAGCAACGCCGTGAGCGGCGCGGCCTCGATCGGCAACGGCGCGGCCATGTCCAGCGGCGTCTCCAACAACATCGGTGTCGGTGTCGGCGGAGGCTTCACCAACGTGCTGCCGTAACGTAGACGACAGCAGCATGGTGGCAAATCTTCGTCACCATGCTGCTGATCGGGTGTGGGTGCGATGTTTGATCTGGTGGAGATGCGAAGGGAAAGAGAAGCTGCTGTTACCAGAGGCGCAGCGCTTGGTTCGGATACAGCGCGAGATCGCGCATAGCTTTCACAGGCAGGTTGAGACAAATCTGATCGTGAGGTCTTGCTACCGAATTGATTGCAAGTGCTGACGCTACCCGAGTTGCGTAATTTGAGGGCGTCAAAGTGTCAGAAAACAATCTCATCGGCCGTCGGACCCGCCGAATAAAAGTCTCGCATCGTCGCGGGCAACACCAATCAAAGGTGAGTACCTCGAAGGCAATAGCATTGGCGCGGAAGCGGCGGAAACCACCCTCGCGCCCCTTCCGGGAAGAGCCGTTTCCCGAGAACTACTCGGTGTGACACCGCGCCGACGACTTCCGGTGTTCCCTAAACAACGGACATGCGTTGGAAAGGACGGCGATTTGCGTTTGCGCCAAGACCGATCAACTGCCTCGGGAATTACGGTGGCAGTCCAGGACTGTCACCGTAACTCTCAGCCACGCCAGACGAAGGCGAAGCGTGTCCGGTGTAGCTAATTCACTTCGTTCCCGGGGCCGTTCTGCTCAGCCTGTGGAGGGGCGAGTTCGCCAAGCCGTTGTTCAAGCCGAAGGAGATTCTGCAGCATCCGTGACATGACCAGCTTCAACAGGCCGATTGCGAGCGCTGTGTTTTGATAAAGCGCGACGACGAGCGCCTGATGATCGATCCGATAGAGTTCGCAAGCCGTCAGGCTCTGCGCCGAGGCAGTCCTGGTTTGATCGTTGGAAAACAGCCCCATCTCGCCGAATACGGCGCCGGCGCCAAGCTGCGCATCGATCTCCGGAAAATGAACCGTGCCGGAGTGAATGTAGTAGGCGCAATCAGCAGCATCCCCCCGCTTGAAGACCGTGCTACCCGCCGGCACCTGCTGAATGTTCGCATTGGCAAAGATCGCGGCCATGTCGGGCGGCGTTTTTGTCAACGTGCTGATCCGCTTCAGCAACCTGCGGATCTGCAGCAGGCGCTGGCAATTGAGCGGTAACAGGAGACCGTGCAGCACCGCGATCGGCCAAAGATGAAGCGGTATCGCGTAGGCGAGGAAGGCGACGTTGCTGCCGATCGCAAGAATTCTCAAGGGCACCATCGTGCGCATGTAGAAGGCTGCGAAGACCAGAAAGGACGCGACGTACCCCGCAAGCTGAGCCAGCTGATCCGGCAGCATGAGTGCGATCCTCCCTGCAATGCCTGTCCTTCATTTCCGTAGATACATCGGAGCGAGTCAATACTGAGCGCTTGGAGTCGGCCGAGCTTTCGTTCGACTATCACGATCGTGCAGCGTCACGAACGGGAGCAAATCTCTTATTGGTTTTGCTGGCCTGCCGCCCTAGACTTGCTGATGACATCGCAGGACAGGCGAAATGAAGTATGTTTGCGACGCGCCTGGATGGCAAGACCTGGTTCCGCATCGAGACGGAAGGCGAAGCGGCGCGTGAATCGCGCCTGATGAGCCACACGGTCGAGAAATATTTTCGTCGCGAGCGGGAGAAGGAAGTCCAGGCCTGGCGTTCGCAGCGGCCCGATGCGATCGAGCGCGACATCGGCCTCGAGGCCCATGTCCAGCGCGAGATGCCGCTTTTCCTCACGTTGCGTGACGGGGAGGGCAATGCGCTGGCGACGGCGATGCTGCCGCCCGGTGGCAAGGACCGCGGCGGGTTCCGGATCATCATCGTTGCCGCAGCCAATGCCGATCCCTATCCGCAGCAGGCCGCGGCCATCGCTGCGCTCGGAGTGCATTTCGGTCTCACACTCGATCGCGACCGCTGCTTCCCCTACGGCCGCTAGCGCGCGATCAGGCGATCAGCCGCAATTCCAGATCGGTCCGACAGGTGTCCGCGTCCAGCACGGGCCAAAGCCGCCGCCATTGTAGCGGCCGCCGGTAAAACCCAGGCCGGCCGAAATAGTGCCAGTTGCCATCGTAGCCGTAATAACGAGGCACAGGATCGATATACCAGGGGCGTCTGGCACGCTGCGCGATACGCGCAATGGCAGCCTGTCGCCCATAGAGCGGCTGGCTGTTGTTCAGCGGCTGATGATAGCCCGGCAGGAAGCCGTAGCCATGCCAGTGCGACACCGGCCGCTTGTGAGCTGGCGCAGCGTAAGCGACGACCGACAGCAGCGACAGAACGACAACAATTGACAGGCAAACCAAGCGTTTCATCAGCAGACCATAGGGCAGTCTGCCGTGTGAAGGCCATTCAAATTCGTAGCGCACCGGTTGACCATCAGGACACCTCCATCCTGCGGTCATGCTTGGCTAGCTTTGTCGCGGCCACAATGGTCAAATGTGCGATCAACACAGAACGATGAAACGGGAGGTAAAAGTGTCATCGGAAACCCCGACCTTCGGACGCTACGCCGAAATCCCCACCGACCAGATGACGCCTGAACAGAAGGATGCGTACGACACCATCATGAAGGCACGCGGGCGCTTGCCGGGCCCGGTCAAAATCTGGATCCACAATCCGAAGCTCGCCAAGCTTATCAGCGCGTTCGGAACTCATTTTCAACCGGGTGGCTACTCGCTGACCGAGCGCGAGCGGGAGATCGCGGTTTGTGTGGTCACAAGCCACTGGCACTCGGCCTATCCGACCGCCGCGCATGAGCGCCGGGCAAAGGAAGTCGGACTACCGGCCGCCGCAGTCGAGGCGATGATCGGTGGAATGCCGACCGCATTCGACGACGAACGCGAACAGATCGTCTACGAGGTGGCGACAGTCCTGTGCAACGCGCGATGGGTGCCGCGCGGACTATACGACCGCGCGGTCAAGGCCATCGGTCACGTCGGAATTACCGACGTGATCACACTGATGGGGCATTACTCGAGCGTCGCGATGACGCTTGCTTTCTATGATGTTCCAGACGGAGCGACAGGCATTCAGCGCTGAGGGGCGCGCTGGACGACCGCCCACGCAACTTCGATGTCCTGACGGCGGTGATATAGATGGCCGCCATTGCCGGGGAGCAACAGGGATGCAGGCAGACTATGTCGTCGTCGGTGCCGGCTCGGCAGGATGCACGGTTGCTGCACGCCTGTCCGAGAGTGGCGCTTCGGTGATCGTGCTCGAGGCCGGACCGAGCGACTGGCATCCGATGATCCATATCCCGGCCGGCATGCGCTCGCTGCTGCGCAACCCGCTGGTCAACTGGAACTATACGACCGAGCCGGAGAAGACCTCGGGCGAGCGGCGTATCGACTGGCCGCGCGGCCGCACGCTGGGCGGCTCGTCGTCGATCAACGGCATGCTCTACGTGCGCGGCGCGCCGGCCGACTTCGACGGCTGGGCGCAGATGGGCTGCCAGGGCTGGAGCTACGATGACGTGCTGCCCTACTTCAGGAAGTCCGAGCACTATGTGCAGAAGGGCGACCCCGAGGTGCGCGGCCAGGGCGGCCCGCTCAAGGTCGAGGACTACCGGACCATCCTGCCGCTCACCCATCGCTTCGTCGAGGCCGCGCAGCAGGCGGGCTTCCCGTTCAATCCCGACCTCAATGGCAAGCAACGCCATGGCGTCGGCTACTCGCAGATGACGCGCCGCGGCCGCTGGCGCGGTTCGACGGCGCAGACCTTTTTGCGCGAGGCGCGGCGGCGCCCCAACCTGCGCGTCGAGACCAATGCGCAGGGCGGCAAGCTCCTGTTCGAGGGCAAGCGCTGCACGGGGGTCGAATTTCAGCGCGACGGAAAACTCACCACCGTGCGCGCCAACCGCGAGGTGATCGTGTCCGGCGGCACGGTGAACTCACCGCATATCCTGCAGGTCTCCGGCGTTGGCCCGGCGGCCCATCTGCAATCCTTAGGCATCGGCGTCGTGCACGACCTGCCGGGCGTCGGCTCGAACCTGATCGACCACTATGTGGTTCGCATCGTGAATCGCGTGCAGGGCACGCCGACGGTGAACGAGCTGGCGCGCGTCCCGCGCGTGCTGCCAGAGATCGCGCGCTTCTTCCTGACCGGCAAGGGCGCGTTGACCTTCGGCGTCACCACGGCGCAAGTGTTCTGCGACAGCCGCGAGGGCCTCGCCTCGCCCGACCTGCAACTCCTGTTCACGCCCGGCAGCACCCACCCTCTGAAGTTCGGCCAGCTCGATGACGAGCCGGGAATGAGCTGCGTTGTCTGCGTGGTGAAGCCCGATTCGCGCGGAACCATCATGGCGGAGTCGGCGGATCCATTCGCGCGGCCCGCGATCCGACCGAACTATTTTACGACCCGTACCGACGAACTCGCTCTGCTGGGCGGCGTGCGTCATGTCCGGCGCATCTTCTCCGCACCTGCGCTCGCCCAGCACAGTCTCGGCGAGACCAAACCCGGCCCCGAGCTCAACAGCGACGCCGACCTGCTCGACTACGCCCGCCGCTTCGGCAACACGCTTTATCACCCCGTCGGCACATGCAAGATGGGCGAGGATCCGCGCGCCGTCGTCGATTCACGGCTGCGCGTGCACGGTATCCAGGGCCTGCGCGTGATCGACGCTTCAGTGATGCCGACGCTCACGACCGGCAACACCAACGCGCCCGCCATCATGATCGGCGAGAAGGGCGCTGCGATGATCCGCGAGGATGCGGCTTAAGCCTGCACGGTGGCCGAGTGCGAGACGGTTTTAAGTCAACCAGCGCCGCTGCGTGCGGCTGACACATAAAAGAGGGAATGCAGACATGGCGGAACTGGAAGGCAAGGTAGCGGTCATCACTGGGGGCGCCAGCGGAATCGGTGCGGCGACCGTGCGCCTCTTCGTCAAGGAGGGTGCGCGCGTCGTTGTTGCCGACATGCAGCGTGAGCGGGGTGAGGCGCTGGCTGAAGAACTCGGCACAGCCGCAACTTTCGTCAGCTGCGAGGTCCGCCAGGAGGATCAGGTGAAGATGGCGATCGATACGGCGGTCGGCCGCTGGGGCCGGCTCGACTGCATCTTCAACAATGCGGGCTTCGGTGGTGCGCTCGGGCCGATCGAGGATATTCCGGTCGACGAGTTTGACCTGACGTTCGACGTCCTTGTTCGAGGCGTTTTTCTCGGCGTGAAACACGCAGTACCGATCATGCGTAAACAGGGTGGTGGCTCGATTATCAACACCGGCTCGATCGCCGGGGTAACCGCCGGCCGCGGGCCAATCATCTATTCAGCTGCCAAGGCCGCTGTCATCCACTTGACCAAAGCCGCCGCGATGCAACTCGGGCCGGATTCAATCCGGGTCAATTGCATTTGCCCGGGCGCCATCGCGACACCACTTTCCACCAATACGGTCGGCCGGCCTGATTCACTCATCGAGGATCGCATCGCCGGTTTTGCGGCCCTGCAACCGATACCCCGGGCCGGGGTGCCGGACGACATCGCGCAGATGGCAGTTTTTCTGGCGAGTGACCGTTCGAGTTTCGTGACCGGTCAAGCCATTGTCGTTGACGGCGGCGGTGCCACCGGCGTCATGTGGTCCAACCAGAGCCCCGCCTACAAAACTCATCGGCCGATCAGGGTCTACAACCCCGATCGACAATGAGAGCAGTGCGATCGCGGCGCGATCCACTGAGCGATGTCCGTTCACGTCATCGCCGCACTTCGTAATAGAGATTTCCAGGATCCCGGAAATCGTGGGGCTTGAACTGCGTGAAGCCGGCCTTGCGGCTCATGCGTTCGGCGACTTCGGGATTGAAGCCGAGCGTCCCGAGGCCGGCGCCATCAGGCTCCGACATCGCCGAGGCCATGCAGGAGAACAACGAGAAGCCGTACATCATCGCCAGCACCGGGTTGCGCAGGTTGTCCTCGAATTTCGCCTTGCTGCGGATGTCCTTGATGAACCACGTGCCGTCGTCGGCCAGGCGCCGATAGATTTCCTCGATCGCCGCCTGCGGCTGGGCCATGTCGTGGATGCAGTCGAACGTGGTGATCAGGTCGTAGCGCTCAGTCAGCGGAAATTTTTGGGCGGGCGCGACGAACACGCGGAGATTTTTCAGTCCGGCTTCGAGCGCACGTCGCTCCACGTGCTCCACAGCAAACCGGCTCGCGTCCATCGCATGAAAGGTCGAACGCGGATACGCTTTGGCCAGCGCGATCACCAGCGCGCCATCGCCGCAGCCGATATCGGCGGCGAGTGCGCCTTTTTCGAGCTTGTCGGCGACACCGTCGAGCGCCGGAATCATTTTCGGGACCACCGACCGCTCAGCGCTGATGCGGTGGCGGTCTTCGGCCTTGGTGACCGCCGCCGGGCCTTCCAACTCATAGGTCTTGCCGATGCCGGTCCTGAACGATTGCATCAATCCGGCGAGTTGCTCCGGCGAATGACCGCCCATGAAACTGCTGGCGGCAAAACCCGCCGAACTCGCTGTCGACCAGCACGTCATTGGCCTCGGCCGGCAATTCAAAGCGGTCGTCGCCGCGATAGAACAGAACCCGTCCGGCTGCCTGCAGCCGCATCCACTCCAGCAGCCAGCGCGGGTGCAATCCGGTTTTTGCGGCGAGGTCTTCCGCCGAGAGCGGACCGGCACCGGCCATCGCCTTGAACAGCCCAAGCTGGTCACCGACAAAAATCATTGCGGCGACGGTTTCCGCATTCCGGTACTGCCAGATCATGTGCGCGTAGGCCGCGCCGCATCTGAAGACTTTGGTGTCGCCGCGGCCTGAGCCGCTGCCGGTTCGCTCATGATGTCCTCGCCTCTGTCGCGATGTTTTCGGTTTCGATCGTTGTCGTGACATTCCCGAAATGACAATGGACCAAACCCAAGGGATCGTGAATGGGCGACGTCGCGACACATGCCACTCTCCTGCCACTCTATTGCGGCGCATCACCCGCGCACCCAGTTTCCATGCGCAACCGGCCTCGACCGGTCTGGAAAATCAGACGGCACACGAGGGCGCCGAAGGTTGACGGCAACACGGCTTGAGCTGCCTAATGCGTTCTCTTGCTCCCGTGCTCAACCTGAAAGACGACACGCGATGGTTCGGTGCCTGGTCATTGCAGCGCTCTTGACGCTTGCGTCTGGCTCTGCGTCAGCGCAGACGGTCAAGCTGGATGAGTATCAGCATCCTTCGGAACCGAAGTTCAAGGAATACAACCAGATTTATCTCAAGGGCATCGTCGACGGCTTCATGGCCTACTCGGTCGCAGACGCAAGAAATCGCTTCTTCTGCATCCCGTCAACGCTGGCCATAACGATCGAGCAAGCAGAGGATATCATGCTGCGGTATGCCGAGAAGAAGCAGCTTCCGGGAACCGTCCCGATCGGCGTGCCATTATTTTTTGGTCTTAGAGACGCCTTTCCGTGCGCAAAGGAATGAGCTGCGGCCTTCCTGCTGCTCGCCGTCGCTTACGTCTGCGTTCGGAGGTCGCGACCGAGGATCAACTTATCCCTGTGAGGCGAGCTGCGGGCAATTGCGGCGACCGTGCATTCAACTGATGGTCTGATTGATGAGTTAAGTGCACTGTCACGGTAATCTTGGCTCGAAACAGCTCGCTAGGCCCTGGCCAGTTCGACGATGTCTTTGACCTCCAGGACGCGTTTAACACAGCCCTTTCGCGAGGCGTTGATCATCGCCAGCGCGACTTCGCGCAGCGTGCAAAAGCCGGCGGGATACAGCGCGCGGCCGATCGGATAAATCCAGGCGAGAGACTTGTACAGGGTCTTGAGATTCTTCTGCCCCGGTGAGGCTTTCATCGCGCCGGGCCGAAACATGTAGGCGTTCTTGAACAGTTTCAGCAGCGCATTTTCAGTCTCGCCCTTGATGCGCGCCCATTCCATTTTTCCTTGTCCGGTAAATCCGTACTTTTGCCGGTGACATAGCAGAATGTCATATCCGGATTCAGTTTTGCCAGAGCCTGTCCAACCGCCAGCGTGAGGTCATACGTCGTGTGGCGATATTGCTCCGCGGTGATGCCGACCGACGAGATGCCGAGACAGAAATAGCAGGCGTTGTATCCGGCGAGTTGCGACGTGATCGGCGCGAGGTCGAAAAAATCGCCGTGAATGATCTCTTTCAGTTTTGGATGGCTCACGCCGCCCGGCTTTCGATTGATCACCAGAACACTCTCGACATCGGGATGATCGAGGCATTCGAGCAGCACGCCTTCGCCAACCATGCCTGTTGCGCCTGTGATGATCGCCTTGATTGACATGGAGCGGATGATTCCTGGGCCGTTCATGATTGGGTCAATGAGTCTATCAATGCTGCCGGCACCTGTCAGTTCTGTTCCTGGCTGCCGGGATTGATCGGCAGGACGCGGTGGATGGGAATTGGCCTCTGGATCAGGATGGACGGGAAGGGCTCGCGGCCTTTGCCGAAAAGCTACGCCCGACGTGGGAACGCGATCGCTGAAGCCTGATGTCATCGCAGGCCTGCGAATGGCTGGCTCCCGGCAAACCGGCTTGAGCTTCCGCCCGCGCGAGTCCTTAATGGAGATCAAGCGGGCGCGAAGCGAGAGGTGATCAGGGCATGACGAGACGGAGTTTGCGCGGGCAAGGTCGCCGTCGCCGGGGTCGGCGAGACGACCTACTACCGCCACGGCCAGTCGCCGGATCCGGAGTTCGTGCTGTGCCTGAAGGCGATCCTCGCGGCCTGCGAGGACGCCGGCATCGATCCGCGCGACATCGACGGCTTCGCCTCCTACAGCAACGACCGCAACGATCGCGCCGACGCTGGCGGCGGCGCTGGGCGCCAACGAGCTGCGCTTCTCCTACATGCAGTGGGGCGGCGGCGGCGGCGGCGGCGCGGGCGCGATGGCCAACGCGGCGGCCGCGATCGCCACCGGGCTGGCCGACTGCGTGGTCGTCTACCGGGCGCTGGCCCAGGGCCAGTTCGGCCGCTTCGGCCAGGGCGCGCGGCGTCAGCACCGTCTCGGGCGACATGGCGCTGACCGCTCCCTACGGCCAGATGTCGCCGGCGCAGTGGTATGCGCCCAAGGTCATCCGCTTCATGCACGAGCACGGCATCGGCCAGGAGGCGCTGCGGGCCATCGCCTGGCCTCCTACCACCACGCCCAGGCCAACCCGCGCGCGGTGATGTACGGCCGGCCGCTGACCGAGCGAGGCCTACGACGAGTCGCGCTGGATCACCGAGCCGTTCCACCTCTTCGACTGCTGCCAGGAGAACGACGGCGCCGCGGCGATGATCCTGGTGTCGGCCGAGCGGGCCAGGGACCTGAAGCAGAAGCCGGCCTACGTGCTCGGCGCGGCGATCGGCGCCGGCTACCGCGTGCACTCGACGCCGGCCGGTTCGCGACGCCGGACCTCGCCAGCTCGCACTTCAAGACGGTGGCGCCGCAGCATGTACGAGATGGCCGAGCGTCGGGCCGGCCGACGTCGACGTCGTGCAGTGCTACGAGAACTTCACCGGCGGCGTGCTGATGAGCCTGGTCGAGCACGGCTTCTTCGCGCCCGAAGAGGCGAAGGACTTCCTCAAGCTGGACAACCTGATCGCGCCGACCGGCAAGCTGCCGCTGAACACCAGCGGCGGCAACCTGGCCGAGTGCTACATGCACGGCCTGGAGCTGCAGATCGAGGCGGTGCGCCAGATCCGCGGCCAGTCGACCAGCCAGGTGCCGGACGCCAACGTCTCGCTGGCCGTCGCCGGCCCGATGGTCACGCCGGTCAGCACCATCATCTTCGGTTCGGAGGCGACGCTCTGATGTCCGACTCCTATCTGCCGACCGGCCTGCCGATCCCCGTCGCCGAGCCGACGGCCTGTCCGAGCCCTTCTGGGACGGCCTGCGCAAGGAGAGCTGATGGTGCAGCGCAATGCCGCAGCACCGGCGTGTACCAATGGCCGCCGCAATGGATCTGCCACGACGGCCAGACGCTTCGACGTGGAATGGGTCGAGGTCGAGCCGAAGGGCGTGATCTACAGCTGGACGCGGGTGTGGCATCCGGTGCATCCGGCGCTGCAGGGAGCATGGCCCCTACATCGTCGTCGTGGTCGAGCTGCCGCAGGCCGGCGCGTGCGCATGCTGGGCAACCTGCTCGGCGATCCGCGCCAGCCGTCGAGATCGGCGCGCCGGTCGAGGCGTGTTCGAACACCACAACGAGGCCGACCCACCCTACACCCTCCTGCATTGGCGCGTGGCCGCGCCCACGCGCCAATAGGCGCTGCGGCATTTGCTTCCAAAAAAGTGGGATGAGGGCAGGGCGGTGAACTGGAATTCCGAAGCCGATGTGGTCGTGATCGGGGCGGGCGCGACGGGGCTGCCGGCGGCGATCGTGGCGCGCGAAGAAGGCTGCTCGGTGATCGTGGTGGAAGCGCAGCCTCATGCGGGCGGCCATGCCATGATCAGCGGCGGCAACGTGCCGCTCGGCGGCGGCACCAGCGCGCAGCTTAAAGCTGGCATCGAAGATTCGCCCGACCTCGTGTTTGCCGATCTCACCGACTGGTCGATCGTCCAGCCCAACGGGTTTCCGGACTATCGCTACAACGACCGTGAAATCGTCCGCGCGTTCGCCGACCACAACGTCTCGACCTTCGACTGGCTGCTGGCGCATGGCGTCGTGTTTGCGGACAAGGCGCCGGACGACTCGGGGCGGCAACTCGGTCGGCAACTCGGTGCCTCGCGAGATGCATTGTGTGCCGCTCGACTGGCCGATGGCGCAGACCGGCAAGCCGGTCGATGCGGCTGTTCGAACGACGTCTCCACCGGCGCCGGCCTGATGCATCCGCTCATCGCGCATGCGCGCGGGTGCGGCGTCGAGCTGATGCTCGAGCACAAGATGATTTCGCTCGTTCGCGAGACGCCGACGTCGGGACGCGTTGTCGGCATCGAGGTCGAGCATCGCGGCGTCAGGCGCGCATCCGTGCGCGCAAGGCGGTGGTGATCGCGACGGGCGGATCGATCGGCAACGTCAACTTCCGGCGCATGTTCGATCCGCGCCTGACGGAGGAATATTGCGGGCTCGCCGGAATGCCGTGGTCCGATCAGGACGCGAGCGGCGAGATCGCGGCGATGGCGGTCGGCGCCGCATTGTGGGGGCTGTTCAATCAAACCGGGGAATTCGGATTTAACCTGACCAAGGCCGGACGCATCGGCTGCCAGTACGGCTACCGGCACCTGAACTGGGAGCCGACCAGCCCGGTCTTCATCGCGCGCGCGCGCGGGCTTGCGCGTGACGGATTGGCAGGATGTCATCCTCGTCAACATGCTCGGCGAGCGGTTTTACGACGAGACCGGCGAGCAGTTCACTGCCAGCAACTTTGGCTCGCATCAAGGACTACGTCGCGGAGCCACTGGCGCAACGCGAAGAACGTCACCTTCAATCCGAACAATTTCCTCAACGCGGCGATGGCCGGAGTAGGCGACGGGCACAACGGCGGCGGCCCGATCTGGGCGATCTTCGATGCTGACGCCGCGGCGCGCGAAAAGTGGGTGGTCGAGCCGCCATTCGTCGATAGCGCGCAACGGCTTCTTCTTCAGCGCCAATTCGCTCGGCGAGCTCGCAGCGAAGATCCGGATGAAGTATCAGCGCCTGCCGATGCCGGCGGACAAGCTGGCGAGCTCAGGTCGCGCGCTACAATTCGTTCGTCGACGGCGGCGAGGATTTGGATTTCGGCAAGCCAAAGCCGCGCTACAAGATCGCGACGCCGCCGTTTTACGCCGCGTGGGCGACGCCCGTGCCCCACGATACGCGCGCAGGCTTGCGCATCAACGCCGACTGCCAGGTGATCGACATGCAGGGCGCGGTGATTCCGGGGCTCTATTGCGGCGGCGAGTTCGCGGGCGGTTTCAGCCAGCACGGCCTTGCGCGCTGCGTGGTCCAGGGCCTGATCGCCGGCCGGAAGGCTGCCGCTGAGACGGAAGCGGGCTCGTCGTCCAGAGCTCGCGAAAGAGCTTTCAATCCTTAAGCTGAAGTTCTGGTTCCCAAATGTCTCCGCAACCTCTCCCGCGTTTCAGACGAGCGACATTGGCCGACGCGGCGGATGTGCGGGCGCTGACGCGTGCGGCCTACGCGAAATGGGTGCCGCTGATTGGCCGGGAGCCCAAGCCGATGACCGCCGACTACGAACGCGCCGTCAGCGCGCACGTCATCGACCTCTACGAACACGGCGAGGAGCTGCTCGGCCTCGTGGAGACCGATTCCACAGGGCGATCACCTGCTGATCGAAAACATTGCGGTGCGGCCCGACCAGCAGGGCAGAGGCGTCGGCGACATCCTGCTGAGGCACGCGGAAGATTTTGCGCGATCGCTCGGCTTCGACGAAACGCGGCTTTACACGAACGTCATGTTCGCAACTAACCTCGCATTTTACGAGAAGCGAGGGTACAGCGAGTACACCAGAGAGACCTTGGCGCCGGGCGCGGTTGCCGTCCACATGCGCAAGCCGATTGGGCTGATTTAGCCGGGCGTGGGCCCACCCTCTTCCAATGCATGCGCCGGGGCGCTTGGTCGCCACTATTCTCACACAGGAACCGCAGGGTCGGCGCGACCTGACGAGCCGACCCGCGGGCCTATGCCTCGCTAGGCTGCGATCTTCAGCAGGCCTAATTGCGTCAAGGCGGCGACGCCATCGTCGAGGCCGATTTCTTCAACGATCTTGCCGTCTTTCAACTTGAGGACCGTGGTCCCGGTGAATTGCATTTTGCGGCCGGTATTCGCCGGCAAAGATCCCGCCAGGAAATCGCGAAACGCGGGCCCCGTGTGCGTTCCGCCACCTTCCCAGCGCCCGACCACATAGTCACCCTCCGCGATCAAATCCGCGGCGCCCCAAAAGTTGAGATCGGGGAAGGCGCTGCGGAAGTCCGTCATGAACGCCTTGATATCTTCTCGTCCCCGGCGCGGCTCGTGCAAAGAGTACTGCAGCAACATGTCCGGTGCCGCGAGTTCGTCGACGACGCCGAGATTGCATGTCGGGCCCCAAAACTCAGTAAACCAGCGGCCGACGATGGCCTTGTTGTCATCTGCTTTCGACATTTCGCTCTCCTCATTTTCGAACCCGCCGACAGGCGGGCGAATGCGGGGGAGAATTCCAAGACCGTCGTGGCACCGCCACCCGATTTCAGCCTGACAGCAGTTGATGCGTCGGCGGCCTCGGGCGTCGGGCGCGATCGGCATTTTCTGCGGCGCGCTCGCTGGTCCGATCAGCGCCACCGATCGGGCGGCCCGCTCGCTCGTTCGCGATAGGAACTGCAGAACTTCGCTCTAAAGCCGCGACCTGCTCGCCTGGATCGGACTACGATCAAGGCAGCTGTCGCGGTCGAGATTGAAGGTGTCCTCGTTGACACCCTCATCCTGGAGAGGCCTGATTTAATATAACGAACAGCTGCAAGGGAGGTGAGCGATGAACCAGAATGCGGCGATCGCGGTCAACCGGTTTGGACTCGGTGCGCGGCCAGGCGAGATGGAGGCGGCTGCGACCAATCCGCAGCGCTGGCTGCTCGAGCAGCTGGAAGGGCCTTACGTCCAGCCGGAGCAGTTCAAGGGTTTCGCCACGACCGCCCAGCATCGCGAGAACTACTCCTATCGCTACTCTGTCCTGGGCCGCGGTCTGAACGAGGCGCAGCGCAGGGCGAAGGATGCTGGCGACCAAATCGAAGTTGATCGGCTCGGGCATTCAATCGCTCGCATGCTCGGCGGCTATGTCACCTGGGTCGCCGAAAACTTCATGCTGGAGTACGGCGCACGGACCAATGTTGCGATGACCACGGACAAGCCGTTTCACGAACGGCTGGTGCGGTTCTGGTCGAACCATCTGGTCGTGCCGGCCATCAAGCAGCAGTGTGGCGTGGTCACCGGTGCCTACGAGCGCGAGGTCATTCGCCCGCACGTGACAGGCAAGTTCTCCGATATGCTGCTGGCGTCGTCCCAGAACCCGGCCATGCTGGTGTTTCTCGACAACCACCTGTCGATCGGACCGAACTCGTCCTATGGCCGCGCGAAGAAGGTCGGGCTCAATGAAAACCTGGCCCGCGAGATTCTCGAACTTCACACTATGGGGGTCGAGGGCGGCTATACCCAAACTGACGTGATCCAGCTCGCCCACGCCATCACCGGCTGGAGCACCTATCCGGCAGCCGACCATGCGGCCTTTCAGCTCGATGGGCGGACCGGAAAATCGGTCGGCGGCTTCGTCTTTCACGCCGAGTGGCACGAGCCTGGCGACGTCACGGTTGTCGGCAAGACCTACAAGGCGGGCGGATTGGAGCAGGGCGAGGCGGTGCTGTACGATCTCGCGCGTCGGCCTGAAACGGCGCGGTTCCTGGCGACCAAACTCGCCCGCCACTTTGTCGTGGACGAACCGACTGCGGACCTCGTTGATCGGCTGGCGAAGGTTTACCTCGCGAACGACACCGATTTGTCCGAGATGACCCGCGCGCTGGTCGAAAGCGAGGAAGCCTGGACTCACGCCCAGTCGAAGCTGAAGCTGCCGGAGGATTACGCGATTTCCTGCTACCGCTCGCTGGGCCTGAAGATCAGCGACGCACCGGTGCCGCCGCAATCGATGTACAATTTCGAGACCTATGTGCAGAAGAAGCACTATTGGGCGTGGCTCGCCAACGATACCTTCGGCTTCCTGAAGAGCAAGGATCTGGACCAGTTCACCGAACCGGACGCGAAGCTCGGCGCGTCGATCGCGACCTTCTATGCCGACGTCAAGTCGATGGGCCAGAGTCCGTGGAATGCGCCGGGGCCACAAGGCTGGTACGACCGCTGGGCCGATTGGTCGGGTGCCGATTCCATGCTGAAGCGCGTGGAGTGGTCGCTCACCGTTGCCGCAAAACATGCCGACCGGATGTCTGAACCGGTTGCGTATCTCAACCACAGCCTGGGCGATCTTGCCTCGCCCGAGCTCAAGACCGAGGTTGCGCGCGCGGCTTCGGCTCAGCAGGCGCTGGGTCTCGCGCTTGCCAGCCCCGATTTTCAGCGGAGATAAATGATGGCTAATGGCAAAAATGGCCTTGAAGGCTTGAGCGGCGCGGCGCTGTGGAACACCGTCTCGTCCACGATGGCGATGGCGGATGTCGAAACCGACCAGCGTTTCGTGTTCATTTTCTTGCGCGGCGGGATGGACGGATTGTCCGCGGTGCCGGCCTATGGCGACCCATCGTTCCGTGCGGTGCGGGGCGTGCTCGCCGACGAGGCGCCTGGCTCAGGCAGCCCGTTCGATATCCTCAAGCTGAACGAAACCTTCGGCCTCCATCGCGACCTGAAAGCCATGCAAGGGCTTTACCAGCAAGGCGAACTCCTGGTGGTGCATGCCACCTGTCACGACTATCGTGACCGCTCGCACTTTGACGCTCAGGACGCCTTTGATCGGGGCGCGGTCGACAAGTCGATCAAGAGCGGCTGGTTGAACCGCACGCTTCAGGCGCTTCCAACCAGGTTCCGGACAGGACGCTCCGACGTCGCGATGGGCCTTGGGCCAACGCTGCCGCTGTCGCTGCGGGGCGACGAAGCCGTTGGCTCGTGGTCACCGCCGACCGCACCAAAGGCAGATCCTGACACGCTGCAGCGTCTGGCCGCACTGTATGCGGCAGACGCACAGCTGGGTCCGGCGCTCACCAAAGGTCTGTCGGCTCACCAGACTCGGTGAGGGCTCGAACCATATCTTCGAACTCGATATCTTCCAACTCGATGCCGATGGGCATGGACGGCATGTCGGAGGGCTTCGGCAATGCGATCGCCTTTCAGGAATATGCCAAGGCCGCCGCCACCTTCCTTTCGGCGCCTGCCGGCCCCCGGATCATAACCATCGACTATCGGCAACTGGGACAGCCACGCCAACCAAAATCAGCAAGGTTTGCGCGGCCCCAATAACGGCAATTTCGGCGGTCAGTTCGCTGAAATGTATCTCGGGCTCGACCGCGGCATTGCCGCGCTGAAGGCAAATATGCCGCCCGACGTATGGGCCAAAACGGCGGTGCTCATCGTCACGGAGTTCGGGCGGACCGTCAGAATCAACGGCACTGCCGGCACCGACCATGGCACCGGAGGGGCCGCGTTCGTCCTCGGCGGAGCGGTCAAGGGCGGCCGCGTGCTGGCCGATTGGCCAGGTTTAAAGGACACGGACTTGCTCGATGGCCGGGACCTGCGGCCCACGACGGATCTGCGCGCCTTGGCCATGGGGGTGCTCCGTGAACACCTGAACGTGCCGGAGGACGCCTTTTCGATGATCTTCCCAAACAGTGAAGCTGTGAGGCCGATCGAGGGTATCGTTCGCACCTGAGATTCGATGCGCGATCGAGAGCAAAGAGTTGTTCGACGGCGGCGAATGTCGGCAATGCCCGGGGGGCGTCCGCGCGGCGGAGCTGCGACCGGGGGCGAACAAAGCTGTGCAGATCAACGCAAGGAGGGGTTTTGGAGGGCCTTTTCCCAATATGTTCATTGCGTCGAATCAACCAAGAGGCCCCCGACCATGGCGACCCAAATGACGAAGTCGCAGCTGATCGAGAAGATCGCTACCGACAGTGACGTCGCGAAGAAAGACGTGAAGGGCGTTTTGGAGACGCTCGCGACCGTTGGCTATAAAGAGCTCAAGAAGACCGGCGTGTTTCTCGTTCCCGGTTTCGCAAAATTCGTCGTCATCAAGAAGCCTGCGACCAAGGCGCGCCAGGGCACAAACCCGTTCAACGGCGAGCCGATGATGTTCAAGGCCAAGCCGGCGCGGAAGATCGTCCGGGCGCGTCCGGTCAAGGCGGCAAAAGACGCGGTGTGAGCGGGCTCGTGTGAGCGGACTAAGTCCGCTTCGCGGAGTCTTGATTGAGCATGATCTTTTCGGAAAACCGGTATCCACTTTTCCGGATCATGCTCTAATCGTCGACGCGCGTTGCAATCCAGATCACGTGTCTCGCGCCACCGCGCGCGCCATTCGCACGCACCGAGCGTTCGTCGACGCTAAAGCCTGCGCTGCGCAGGCGCCGCGTGAAACCCGGATCTGGCCCTGACGACCACAGGGCCAGGATGCCGCCGGGACGCAATGCGGTGCGGGCAGCTTTCAAGCCGTTCGCGTCGTACAATGCGTCGTTGGCTTTTCGGGTCAGAGCCTCCGGGCCATTGTCGACATCGAGGATGATGGCATCGAAGCGCGACCGTGCTGAGCGGAAGAGGTCACCGACGTCAGCCTCGCGAATCCTGACGCGCGGATCAGTCAGGCTGGTGCCGAACATTTCCGCCATCGGCCCGCGCGCCCACGCCATGACGGCCGGCACGAGTTCGGCGACAACAACTTCAGCCTCGGGACCAAGTTCGGCGAGCGCGGCGCGAAGTGTGAAGCCCATGCCGAGGCCACCGATGAGGATCGCCGGCCGCTTTCGGGTCTTGATCAGGCCGCAGGTGATCGAGGCGAGCGCCTGCTCGGAGCCGCTGACGCGACTGCTCATCAGTTCGTTCTGCCCCGACCGGATCGAGAATTCCGACCCCCGCCGCCACAGCCGAAGTTCTCCGCCACCGGGGACGCAGGCGGTATCGAGCAGGAGCCATGGAAATCACGAAGGGCCTGTTTGCTGGAACTGCTTGCTGGAGCTGACAAAGTGCAATCAGATGACACCCTAATCCATTTTTCGGCCGCACGTAGCCATAGCTCAAGTTCTGGAGGCGCGAATGCCGCTCCATCTGCCGTCAAACGCCAGGATTGCAGTCAGTCTTGGCGTTGATTTCGATGCTCATTCGGTGTGGCCCGGTTCGTTCGGAATGAAGACGCCGGGGTATCTTTCACGCGGCGAGTTCGGGGCGGAAGTCGGTACGCCACGGCTTCTGAAACTCTTCAAGGCGCATGACATCAGGACCACGTGGTTCACGCCGACCCATACGATGGAGACATTCCCGGCAGCGTTCAAGGCGGTGATGGAGCACGGCCATGAGATCGGTGCGCACGGATGCCTGCACGAAGGAATAGGACGGCTCACGGAGAGCGCCGAGAGGGCGCTGCTCGAGCGTCAGATTGCCTTGCACCAGAAGATCGTGGGCAAGCGGCCTAAAGGTTATCGGTCGCCGTCGTGGGATTTCAGCGATCACACCTTGGCGCTGCTGGAGGAATTCGCCTTCGCGTGGGACTCATCCTTGATGGGACGGGATTTCGAGCCGTATCGGCCGCGTCCGGTCGAGCTGCGCGACGAGGGCGGGAGCGTTTTTGGCGCACCGAGCCGTGTGCTGGAAATTCCGGTGTCGTGGGCATTGGATGATTTCCCGGCGTTCGAATATGTGCCGCGCGCGAACGCGGGCCTGTCATCCAACGAGGTCGTCTATCAACGATGGAAAGACCATTTTGACTATGCCTACCGCGAGATCGACGCCGGCGTTCTGACAATAGCGGTGCATCCGCAATCGATCGGACGCGCTCCGAATATCATGATGCTCGAACGTTTCATCACTTATATGAAATCCCATCTTGGAGTCTGGTTCGCGCCGCTAAGTGACATTGCTGATTGCTGGCGCGACTGATCCCACTGCCAAAGTGATTGGCGACGAATTCAACAAGCTTTGGCCGGAGGATCTCGGTTATTGGCCTGCGTTCATGCGCGATAGCAGCTCTTTCAGCTCCCGCAGCGAGTGAATGTGGAACGTCGCGTTCGCTGTGTACGGCACACCGGGTCGAAGGGTCTGGACCGTAGGCATGCGAAGGCGAGAGCCTGCAGCGATTTCGGAATCAGCATTATCGCCAACAACAAGAACCTCTGCAGCGGTCAGCCGTTGCTTTACCAGAATCCCCTCGAAGTGACCGAGCTTTCCCAGCCTGTCATGCTCATCGATTGCATCAACGTAGACGGCGGTGAATAACGGAACGAGGTCCAACGCCTTAATCTTGCTTTCCTGCAAGCGCCGGAAGCCCGATGTTACAAGGAACCGGTTCGCAGGCAGCTCTGACAAAAGTGATAAATCACCATACCCGTGCAATTTCCTATTCACTTCGAGTCCGCTGAACACGCGCCAGCCAGCTTCGGTCATTTCCTGCGAGAAGCCGTAGTGAGCGGCCACCCAATCCAGTGAATGCCGCCAAATATCTTCAAATGCGTGGTCCAGAGCTTCCTGCGCGACAGCTCCCCGATTTGCCTGGCGGATCGCCTCAAACGCTGGTTGGTAAAACTCTTCTCCGGCCTCCCGCGCGTCAGCGAGGCAGTTATCGAGGTCGAAGATCAAGGCGCGAATCACGGGCTCACCCTGGCGCTGCAAAAGGCTCGGACTTTGCGATTTGGTGCTTTGTCCAGAGTCTGGGCTGAACTGTGTGGTCGAGCCACTTTGACTAGCGGGCCACCGTCGCGGGTTGATGCGCCTTCAGGAAGGTTCGCACCCGGTTGATGGTCCGCGCCTTCAATTCCGGCGGATCCTTCCAGGGATAGACCGTGACCTCGGCATTTGGCGCCAGCGACGCGACGTCGACGCAAGTCTGGTACGCGTGCGCGGGAGTGTCATCGGGCAGAACCAGCATCGGAGTCTCGCAGGCGCGCACGAAGTCGCGCGACACGCTGTACACGAAGTCGGGGCGGACGCGATAAAGGTTGTGCAGGTACTTTTCGATTGTGTCCATCGACACGTCGGGCCGGCGGGCGCGGAAATCCCTGGCCCAAACATCGCGGCCGGAATTGTACATCACGTCCGGATTCTCCGGACGGTGACCGATCGGCTGGCTCAACACGCCCGCGACGACGCGGTCCGGCGCGCGCTCCATCAGCTTCAGTGCAAAGGAGCCGCCGATACAGTTGCCGAAGAACAGAAACTGGCGGATGCCGAGGTGATCCATCAGTCCCAGTTGGTCGTCGGCGAAGGCGCCCCACGGATCGTCGACCTGGACGGGCCCAGAGGATTCGCCGCCGGTGGCGTTGCGCTGGTCCATCGTGATGCAGCGGAAGTCGTTCTTGAAAACGTCCATCACGTTGATGACCGCCGTCTGCCAATTGCTGATCCGCGAGTTCAAGCCGCCGCCCGGCGTGGCCAGCAGCGGAAAACCGGAGCCGACCTCCTGGTAACGGATGCGGACGTTACCTTTTTCGTAGAACCTGAACGTGCTCTCCAGTTCAATCTGCTGGGCAGACGCATTCATAAACCGCTCCCTCCCTGGCTCTTGATGGTGTTCGGCGCGACGATGGCGGATCGACGACGGCCGCTGCCATGTTTCTCATAGGATCCTTGAAGCCCAGGCACTGTAGCACAGGTGCTCCTTGCACGGGCCGAATGCCCGCCCAGCTCGGCAGGAGAGCTTCATTGCCAAGCCACCGACGTGAGCTATGGTTGATGGCGCTGAGCCAGCAAGGTTTGGGCTAGGCAAGATTACAATTAGAAGAACCACGGAGGAAAGCCGCGCATGAAAGATCTTGCTGGAAAGACCGCGTTCGTCACCGGCGCCGCCTCGGGGATCGGATTGGGGATCGCCACCGCGCTGGCGCAGGCAGGCGTGAAGGTCATGCTGTGCGACATCGAGGAGCAGGCGCTGGCCAAAGCGGTCGCGGAGCTGAAGCGGACCAACGCCGATATCGATGGGGTGAGAGCGGATGTCTCGCTCAAGGCCGAGCTCAAGGCCGCAGCGGACGCCACCATCGCGCGCTATGGCAAGGTTCATATTCTGGTCAACAATGCGGGCGTTGGTGGCGGCGGCGGTTACGGCCAGTGGACCGATGCCAGCTGGAACTGGGTGCTTGGCGTCAACCTGATGTCGGTGATTTGGGGGATCGAGATCTTTGGCCCGCTCATCGAGGCGCACGGCGAGGGCGGGCAGATCGTGTCCACGGCATCGATCGCGGGACTGATCGCAGGTGCAGGGTCGGCGTACAACGTCACCAAATATGGCGTGGTGGCACTATCGGAGGGACTGCGCGGAACGCTTGCGCCCCAGTGGCATCGGCGTGTCCGTGCTGTGCCCGGGCTTTATCCGCACGCAGATCACGAACTCACGGCGCAATGTCCCGCAGCGGCTCGCTGGCGCCATGACAGATCCGCCGCCGGAAGGACCGCGCGCCGAGTTTGTCAGAGACCGGATCGCAGGCGGCATCGATCCGCTCTATGTCGGCGAACTGGTTCGGGAGGGCATCGAAAACGACTGGCCGTACATCTTCACCGATACCGAGTTCGAGCCCGCGATCGACGACCGCTTCGCCGCGATCAAGCAGGGCTTTGACCGGATCCGGGGGCGGCAGCCGCGGCGGTGAGCCAACGTTGATCGCTGGCGTCTTAGTGCCCTGGCCGGCTCAAACCGGACGGGGCGGTTTTGATGACGATTTGTCGTCACCGGGCTTGTCCCGGTGACCCCGATCGGGAGCGCAGTGCCCGTCTGAGCGAGATGGCCGGCACAAGGCCGGCCATGACATCCGAGAGGCTCAATCGACAAGTCCACGGGCGGCGTTATGATAGCGGCGGTTCGAAAAACAATAAGAGGAATACGCCGTGGCCTTCGAATGTCTTGACTACGATGTGAGCGAGCACATTGCGACCGTGACGTTCAATCGTCCGGACAAGTTGAACGCGCTGAACGCGGCGTTGCGGGACGAGATTCACGCCGCGTGTGCGCGCATCTACGAAGATGATGGTGTCAGGGTTGCGATCTTCACCGGCAAGGGCAGGGGATTTTGTGCCGGCGCCGATCTGACCGGGCCGCGGCCCGAGGGCGAGGAGACGCCATCGCAGAATGAGAGGCTCGACAACCTCGGCTGGGTCGGCCGGCTTGCGTCCGGCATCTACCAGCTGGGCAAGCCCACCATTGCCGTGATGAATGGCGTCGCGGCTGGTGCGGGCATGAGCATTTCGCTGGCCTGCGATCTCAGGATCGGCTCCGACGTCTCCCGGTTCAAGACAGTGTTTGCCGAGCGAGGACTGTCTCCCGATACGGGCATGTCGTATTTTCTGCCGCGGCTGATCGGCTATGGCCGCGCCGCCGATCTGATCTTCACCAGTCGTGACGTGCGCGGCGAGGAAGCCTACCGGCTGGGGCTGCTGGACCGTTTCGTTGCCGAGCGCGACATGATGTCATGCGCGCGCGAGGTCGCGTCGCAAATGGCTTCGCTGCCGCCGATGGCGATCCGTTCGAGCAAGCGCGTGCTGCAGGACAACATGGACCTCGACTTCCACCGCGCGATGATCAACGAATCCTCGGGTCTGCAATTCGCGCGCCGGTCGCCCAACGACCAGAAGGAACAACGGGCTTCGTTTGTCGAAAAGCGCAAGCCGAAGTTCACGGGAACCTGAGCGATTGCCTGCAACGCCATCCGCGGGGGCTATGTCTGCACTCCGCGGTCGAGGCCGAGACCTGATGCAAATTTTGGAAGCTGCGGATCTCAGGATGGGAGGTGCAACGTAAAGATCACGTAGGCCGCAAGCATGACCGTAGCCACGCCGACGGCGACCACGACGGCCCGATAGAGAAGATCATTGTGCTTGCTTTGACCATCCATGGGTTCAAATTCCCACGACGGTCGGCCAACTTCTATTCCGTGCGAGCACCTACGGGATGCTACGTAGGCATCGCCGGGGCTAAAGAGCGAAGATTGCGAAGCCCAGCAGGGTCGTCAGCCAGCACAGCACGAGGGCACCCAGGCAAATCGCCAGGAATCGATCCATGGGTCGTCTGTTGTCGTTCACGTCGCGGGTCGCCGAGCCGTTCATGTGGGGCTCTGTTCGCTGTTTCGCCGGGCGCACTTAAACCAGACGACTGGACCACAGTCTGTCCGACGCCCGACTCTGCCGCCCACTCATTTTGAATTGTGCTGCTTGAATTGTGCCGCGCACAACCGAAGGGCTTTGGACATCTGACTGCCGCCGGCCGGACTTTGTCCTGGGCATTTATCCAGATATGTCGGATACCGGACGGACAAGGTGACTGGTTTCACCGATATTCACACCATTACACCTACACCGCCGAACGCCCTTTCGGAGCGTTTACAAACCCTGCGGTAAGGGCCCGACCGACCGGGCGGGATACCGCATTGCGTCAGGCAGAGAAGTTCCGTCGTCCCTTGAACAACGCATTGCTTGCTGCATTGCCGGGCGCTCAATTTGATCGCCTCGCGCCAAACATGACGACAACCGAGTTGACGCAGGGCTCGGTCATGTTCGAGGTCGGCGACGAGGTCGACCAGATCTATTTCCCCCAAGACGGGATGCTTTCGTTGCTTGCGGTCATGCGCGACGGCAGGGCCATCGAAACTGCGACCGTCGGTCGCGAAGGCGTTGTCGGCGCAATGGCCGGCTTTGGTTCTTACAAGTCGCTCGTGAGGGTCGTCGTTCAACTCCCCACGAGCGCGAGCAAAATTGCGGCGCCTCATTTCAGAAGGGCAGTCGGGGACAGCGAGCCGCTGCAGAGGATGTGCCTTCGTTACAACGAAGTATTGCTTAGTCAGGCGCGCATCACCGCCGCCTGCAATGCGCTTCATCCCATTGAAGCACGGTTTTGCCGATGGTTGCTGCAAACGGCCGACCGCGCGGCGAGTGATACGATACCGCTCACCCAGGAATTCCTTGCCGAAATGCTCGGTGTGCGCCGAACGTCAGTCACCGAAGTCGCGAAGAAAGTGCAGGATGCCGGAGTCATTACGTACTCGCGCGGTGTCATCAAGATATTGGATCGCGCCGCTTTGCAGCAGACGTCCTGCGAATGTTATCAAACCCTGACAGATCAATCGGCGATGCTGGGTTGACGTGACCTTGCTTCACCGCCGCTGGGACGGCATGCTGTGCAATTGCTCCAGGCCCTTGTGCTCCAGGCCCTTGTGCTCCAAGCCCTTGTGCTCCAAGCCCTTGGCAGGCCCAAGCAGACGGTCGTATTCAGCTTTGCTGACCGCATAGCATTCGCATGACGCGTCTTCAATTCCCTTGCGGTCGAGAATTTTGACGCGCCCACGCACGTAATCGATCAGCCCCAATTTCTTCAATCTTCCTGCAGTCGCGGTGAGGCTGGTCCGCCTCACGCCCAGCATCATGGCGAGAAATTCCTGCGTCAGCAGGAACTCTTCAGATTGAACCCGATCGTGCGTCATGAGCAGCCATCGGCAGCAGCGTTGATCGATCGAATGGAAATGGTTGCATGCCGCTGATTGAGCGACCTGGTTGAAAAATGCATGAACATACTGAAGCATCAGCTCGCGTGTCCCGCTATTCCGGGCGAGCACGTCGCGCAGCACCGTGGCTTCGGTCCGCAAGCCAACACCCGGCACCTGGATGTAAATGTTCATCGGAGACATTGCGTCGCCCAGGATTATCGGAACGCCAACCACACCTTCATTGCCGATCGTGCCGACTTCGGCAGCGGAGCCATCGCTCATGGTGTTGACAAGAGACGCTACTCCCTCGACCGGGAAGTAGACGTGCCGGATCGGCTCGTGGGCTTCATAGAGCGGCATCCGGTATTTCAGCTCGACTTCGTGGAGATGCGGCCGCAGCGCATCAAATTCGCCCGGGGGCAGCTTCTCCAGCAACCTGTTTTGTCGTGTCTGAGTCATCTGCCGCAGACCATCACCGCGCGGAAGGCATCGTCAACATTAGAGCTTGGCATTGCTATGCCGGTTCTTCGCGATTTCGCCGTGCTTGCGTAAAGCCCGATCCATGTCGACAGATTCGCCGGCTTTAAGCTTTGATCGACATCAAACGGGCGCTCAGGGTGCGCCCCCGGACCGTGGCCACCGCGGCGTCCCGGATATGGCGTACCAGTTGGGCTCACCTGCGCTGCCATAGGCGCCGCGGGGATAAGTGACCGGCGCGGCGGGCGCCTGCGCAACCGGGCGCGCGATGCAGCCCCTTGGCACGCCGGGCGCCTTGCATAGCGGCGCGGCGTTGGCGTCGGTCGAAAAATCCATGACCGCGACCGCACCAGGCAGGGCGACTGCCAGCGCAGCAAGCACGAACGGACGCATGATTTTCACCCTGATCAGGAAATCAGCGCTTTGACCTGCGAAGGCAGCTCTTCGCCATCGAAGATCGTTCGAAACCTCCCACTATCGCGGCAGCGTGATGCGGGACCATCGGGCATTCCCGCAAACTCGACAGGGTTTGCACCGAGGTCACGAGGCCTGAACTCGCTGTAGCGTGTCGCGCGTCGCGCCGGGTCGCCATCCGCAATCTTCGTTGTGCAATCCGATCTTCACAGCTGAGGGCGGCCGGGGAGGCTCATCTGCGATGGCGGAACATGCGCATGGTTTCGATCAGGTTGCCATTCTGGCTTCGCATCGTGTCGCTGGTCGGCGTCGTCATCGTTGTGACGGGTGCCGGCCTTTGGGCGTATCGGTACTTCACTCGTCCAGTAACGCTGTCCGTGGCTGTCGGCTCAATCGACGGTGAGGCCGCCAAGGCAATGTCAGCTGTTGCAAGCCAACTCGTGTCGACCAACGCGCCGGTGCGGCTCAAAGTTATTGACGTTGGTACTGCGCCCGAAGCTGCCAAGGCGTTTTCGGCGGGCAATGTGGATCTTGCAGTTGTTCGCGGTGATGTTGGCGACCTGTCGCGGGCGCAAGCCGTCGTCGTCGTCAGCTATATGGTTTTGTTGGTCATGGCTCCGCCGGGCTCGACGATCGACAGGATGGACAAATTGAAGGGTCGCGTTGTTGGCGTCATAGGAGGGGACGCGAATGCCAGAATTGTCGATGTGCTGTGCAAGGAATATGGCTTCGACCGCACGAAAATGTTCAAGGATATCGCGCCATCGGATGCCAGGCGAGCAATTCAAGCCAAAGAGGTCGGCGCAATCCTTGTCGTCGTCCCCCTGATCCAGAAATACCTGGCGCAGGTGCGGGACCTCTTTCACGATGGTCCGAAAGCCGTGCCGGTGCCGATCCCAATCGATGCTGCTGCGACAATTGCGGAAACCGATCGGGCCTATGAGAGTTTCGACGTGCCGAAAGGAACGCTGCGCGGAGCTCCGCCGGTCCCCGACGACGACCTGACGACCCTGCGAACGTCACTATACCTGGTCGCGAAAAAGGAGCTCGGCTCCGATTTGATGGCCGAATTCACGCAGACGATCATGACCGTGCGCAGGGACCTCCTGAGCGAGCAGCCGATCCTCGCGCAAATGACCGCGCCCAGCACTGATGCGGATGCCTACCTTCCCGTTCACCCCGGAGCGGCAGCGTTCTACAACGGCACCCAACAGAGCTTCATCGATGAATACAGCAACTGGATCTATCTGGGGCCCATGGTCCTGGGCGCCATTGCAAGCGTTCTGGCGGCGGGCTGGAAATTTCTCGGAATTGGAAATCCCGAAACCAGCGAAGGACCACTCAATTCGCTCTATGCCCTGGCGCGCCGGATCCGGACCGCCGGCCAAGAGAGCGAGCTTTCGGTCATCGAGGAGGAGATCGACAGCGTCCTCAAGGCCGAGCGTATCAAAGCGGACAGTGGCGACGAAAGCGCGGTCGATGCGGCCACATTGAATGTCGTGGCGCATCGGCTGGAGGACCTGGTCCATGAGCGCCGCGCCATCCTTGCGAAGAATCAGGCGATTGTCCCGACCGCTTAGGGCGAGGGCCGGAATTCGGCTGATTGCACCGTTTGGCAAATTCCGCGAAGCATTTCAGGCAAAGCCCCTAGGGGTTATCGCTCGCAACGAAATTATGCTTCGCCAGGAGCAAGCTCGCAACGTTGTCGGGTTCTGCGCGACCAGCTCAATTCAACGTCGAGCATCGGTGATCAAACGCGAAGCCGTGGTCGCCGCGGCGGACGATCGATGTCCGCGGACAAGAGAGGAGACGTCGCAATGGACTCCTTTGCGCTACCGAGCCTTGGGATAGGGATCTTCCTGGCCATTCTTCTTCTCCTTTTTATCTGGCTTGCGATTGGACGATTCAAGTGAACATCACATCGTCAGCACAAACTTTTTCAATTCTAGTCCGGTGAGGGAAATTCTGGAGAGCTTTCAGGCAAAGCCCCGAGGGTTTGCAACTCACAACAAAGCTACGCTGCTGATGTTCCGGCTCGCGCCCTCATTCGCAATTGGATGAGGTTGGCGCGGGATCAGATTTTTGCTGCGCCGGGTGGATCTCCTGCAGCGAAATGGAAGAATCGAAGCTGCTAACAGAGGATATTGCCATGAGTGAGAAAATCCGACCAGACACGACCTCACGTCGAAAGGCCCTGTTCTTCCTGGGCACATCGGCTGCGCTGAGCCTCGCACTGCCGGCAATGTTGGTAACAGCGTCGGATGCTGACGCCCAAACGAGTAGTCCGGCTCCTGCTCCTGCGACCACCACGACTGCGCCGACGAACGGCATGCAGCGGCGCCAGGAACGGCGCGCAGGTCGCCACGAGCGACGCGAGGATCGGCGCGAAACTCGCCACGAGCGGCGCGAGGATCGGCGTACACCGACCACAACGGGCTCTGCGCCGACCACGTCCTCAACGAGCAAATAGCCGTCTCAGCCGGCCGGCCTCGCTGTGGCTTGGCAAGTTCAGCGCCCATTTTCGATTGCAATCAATCGTCAAAGGGAAGAGCGGAAAGATGATTCGCGCACTCAAGGTCTCTCGATTTGCACTGGCGGCCGTCGCCGGCGTGGTCTGCCTGTTCAGCAATGACAATCTGTCGTCGAACCGGCAGTCAAGTCTGGTCACGCAGGCAGATGCGAGGATTGGGCGTCCGCTAACACCGATGAGCGTCGCCGGCGTGGCGCGGCGACAGTACCGCCGCGGCGCGATTGTTGGTGGAGCGGCCATCGGCGCGGGCGCCTACTATGGCTATGGCGCTTATCCCAACTACTATGGCGCTTATGGCAGCGGCTATGGCCCCTACTATGGCCGCGGCTACTACAACTATAGCGGCGGCGACAACGGAGCCGCATATTGCGTGCAGCGCTTCAGATCCTACGATCCGGCCTCCGGCACTTATCTCGGTAATGATGGGCGTCGCCACGCCTGTCCGTGAGCGAGACACATGTGCCGCCGAAGCCGCAATGCTTGCAGCGGCTTGCGAGGCGAGCAAACAACGCACGTCGCAACGGCGCGGTCATCGCCCGATGCCCCCCGCCGTCGTTACCGAGAGCTCCCACGCCACTCGCGCTAACGCAGACTTGCCAATTCAAGAGCCAGGAACCCGCACGCGACGATGCAAGAGGATACCAGAAGAAGCGTCAGCCAAATCGTCTTGAAAGCGCTTTCCGAGCCAAGAGGTTTCACACGTTCATCTGCGCGCGCGCAATTGTCGTTTGCAGCAGCGCTCTCCGTCCGAAGCCAGACCTCAGCCACCTTTGGCGAGCGACAGATTGGCACGAGAGCCTCCTTCCCGACGAACAACTCTGCGCACCGAAGGTACAGTCAGGATTTCAGCGGCAAACATTGGGGAAAACCCGCGATATGCGACGCCGTTCGTTCTGCCGTCGAGCCTGACGAGAACGTTGAGCTTTCCAACTCTGCACCAGGCGCGCCGATTCGCGCTGAGCCCCGTGCCAATCTTCGCTCGGAATTCCACAGGTAATCGTCGGCAAACTCCGCGAAGCCTTTCAGGGAGAGGCCGGAGGGTCGGCCGTGCGCGACGAAACTATGCTGTTAAATAGAAGTGGAGAGAGCAGGTAATTGCGCTCTTCATTTTGCAGCCGAAGCGCGGACTCGGGGCGCGACGACAACGCTTTAACCCGCATCGGCGCAAGTCCGGGAATTCAGCGCGGCAACATGATCGGAGAAACTCTATGCGATATACCAAGGGCAAGTTTACGGGAATTGCAGCGAGCGCGGTTGCCGCGTCTGTCTTCGCGATCCTCGCTGGATCGGCCTCGCTGACTGCCGCTCATGCGGACGAGGCGCAGGCCAAAGCCATGCTCAAGGCAATGTCGGACTATATGGGCGCACAAAAGGCGATTTCCATGGAATACGACTCGAACCTCGAGGTCGTCACCAAGGAGAACCATAAATTTGCGCTCGCCAGTTCCGGCACGTTGACACTCAATCGTCCCGACAAGCTTCATGCAACGCGCACCGGCGGGTTCTCGGCAGTCGAGTTCACCTTCGACGGCAAGACGCTGACCATGCTCGGCAAGAACGCCAACGCCTACGCCCAGGTCGACTCGCCCGGTACGATCGATCAGCTGGTCGACGTCTTGCGCGATAAACTTCAGCGCCCGGTGCCCGCCGCTGATTTGTTGATGGCAGACCCGTATGCGGAGCTAATGCCCGATGTGGTGAAGGTGGAGGATCTCGGCAGCGGCGTGATCCGTGGCCAGGAATGCGATCACCTTGCGTTCGAGGCCAGAGACCTGGATTGGCAGATCTGGATCGCCCAGGGCGATCGCCGCTATCCGGTGCGATACGTCATCACCAGTTCGAAGGTCGCAGGGGAGCCGGAATACACCATCGACGTCAGGTCGTGGAAGACGGGCGCCGAGGTGCCCCCAGACTCGTTCAAGCTCGACCTTGCGAGCGCCAAGAAAGTCAATCCCGCCGATTTGCCCGACTTTGATGAGCTGCCGGCCATCTTTGCAGCCAAAGCCGGAACGATCGGAGAAAAGAAAGGAATGAAATGACCATGACCATGACCATGACCAGGTACATTGGAGTGTTTGTTCTGACAGCAATGATCGGCGCGGCCTGCCTTGAGCTTGGCGAGCGGCTCGCCATTCCAGGAGTGTCCGGCGTTGTCGCCACTGCCGAGGCGGTGGTCGGCCGGCCCTTGACGCCCGTGAGTGTCGCGGGTGTTGCGAGGAGAAGTGCACGGCGCTGTGCGGCAGGGGTGACCTGCTACTAGGCAGCGTGTGCGGGCCAGGTGTTCGCGGCAACGTCGGGTTCCACCTCGATAAGATGCACCGGTCGTGTGTGGCACGACCGGTGGCTGCTGCATTTCGTTCTCGCAAGACAAGAACAGGGCAAACATCCTAGGCCCTTTCAGGCAAAGCCCTGAGGGCTTCGGTTCGCGTCAGAACTTATGCTGCGCGAGAAGGCCGAGAGCCAATCCCAATCAGAGCCATCGATGCTCATGATGTTTCTGCGTGGGCTAAACCGTCCGGAGGAATGACATGCGAAATATCAAAACTAAGTTCACGGGAATTGCGAGTGCCGTTGCCGCTTCGATCTTTGCGATTCTCGCTGGATCGGCCTCTCTCACGGCCGCTCATGCAGACGAAGCGCAGGCCAAGACATTGTTCAAGGCCATGACGGACTACATGGCGGCACAGAAGGCGATCTCCTTCGACTACGACTTGAATCTCGAGGTCGTCAGCACCGACAAACAGAAGCTCGGGCTCGCCAGTTCCGGGACGCTGACCCTCAATCGTCCTGACAAGGTCCATATGACGCGGACGGGCGGATTTGCCAACGTCGAGCTGACCTACGACGGAAAGACGGCAACTCTCTTGGGAAAGAAGCAAAACGCGTATGTCCAGGTCGAAGAGCCCGGCACCGTCGACAAGCTGGTCGACGCGTTGCGCAAGAAACTTCAAAAGCCGTTGCCCGCTGCCACGCTGCTGATGTCGGATCCGTATGCCTTCTTGATGAGCAATGTGACTGATATCAAGGATCTGGGCAGCGGCGTGATCCGCGGCCAGGAGTGCAATCACATCGCCGCCCGGTCCGACACCGCCGACTGGCAACTCTGGATCGCCCAGGGCGATCGTCCCTATCCCTGCAGACTTGTCATCACGAGCACCGACCTTCCGGAATCGCCGGAATACACCATCGACGTCAGGTCGTGGAAAGCCGGTGCCGAGGTCGCATCCGATCCGTTCAAGATCGACGTTGCGAACGCCAGGAAGGTCGATCCTGCCGATCTGCCCGACTTCAACGAGGTGCCGGCCGTCTTCGCGGCGAAGAAAACGATCGGACAGGCGAAATGACCATGCTCCAGCACGGCGGAACAACGAAAGGAAAGACCATGCGCAAGCGCATTGGAATCATCGTGCTAACAGGAATTATCGGCGCGGCCTGCCTTGGTCTCGCCGAGCGGTATTCGATTCCGGTCGTGTCCGGCTTCATCACTGCTGCGCAGGCATATGTGGACCGCACCGTGTCACCGGTGAGGATCCAGAATACCGCGCGATCGGACTGGAGCGGCTGTATCCCCTCGATCGGCGGATGCTAGCGGCGGGGAGCGTAGCTGCACGCCTCGCTTTCGGTGGATGGATCCTCGGCATTTGCATACGGTGGATCTAGCGAACCGGCGGCATGGATAGCGCGCCTCGCATCATAGAAACAGGAAGCACTTCCATGCACCGCGCGAAACGACTGGTGTTTGCTACGGCGATAGTGGCGGCGTCGGCGTGGGGTGCAAGCAGTGCGTCAGCGCAGTCTGCCGTCAGCCTTACCGGAACCTATCGATGTGTGCAGGGTTGCACGCCAGGTTACGAAGACAAGCCGGCGTTCGTCACTCAGAACGGATGGACGATCAATCTGGTGAGCGAAGCCGGCGTGTCCTCGCAGGCGTGGTCCGACTGGTTCGCGCCGACAACACGGATCTGGATCGAGGCCTTGCGGCAAGGTGCGGTCTATTCGCCCGACGGGATGACCATTCAATTTGACGGCGGAGCAGTGTGGCAACGCGTCGTCGAACCCACGCCTGAGATGATTGCCTATTGCGCGCGGCAATTCCGCTCATACGAACCGGCCAGTCAGACCTATCTGGGCAATGACGGTCGTCGGCATTCGTGCCCTTGAGCCGCAACGCGCTCCCTACCTGATGACTGGAGGTCGCGCGGCGCTCGATGCCGCAACCGGCAACATCGCATCGCGCGTATCGGACGGCCGATGCGGGCAAAATCAAGGCGCGCTTCTCAATCGGACCTGTGTTGGTAACGCTGTCGGCGCGGGACCAGGTCGTTGACCGCGGCCCGCTTGCTTCCGGCAAGCACGCGGCGAAGAATATTCAGCATTAGCCTCTTCGAAAACGAGGGGTAGTGCCGATGCCTCCGGTCGCAGAGGCGTTTCAAGTTGCCGATGGCTGGCGCGATCGGGAGGGGCGCAAGATGACGAAACTTGCGACCGGATTCCTGCCCCGGGCCATCCCGGGCAGCCGCGACAGTTATCTGCGAGGCAAATATAGCCGGCTCGGACTGGCCTTTCAGACCTGCGATCAACGGCGCGCCTCCTGCGGGCGAACGCCTGCTCCGTGATTGGACAGCCGCTTTCAACAGAAACGCTCGGGGTGCGAGCCGGCGATCAGCCAGACGAGGACGGACAAATGGCCCAGCAAGAAGCGAAGTCGACGAGCAACGGAGATACGATTGCTTTCGATATGTTCGGCCCGCTCACGAGCTACATCGTGGACGCGACGCAACGGAGCGTCCTGTTCCTGGATGTCATGCGCCAGCGCGGCAACGCCTATCGCGCTCACATGGCAGAAACGGCACCGCATGTTTTGAACTATGAGGCCCAGCTTGTGGTCGACGGTCGCACGCTCGACCATCCGGTCAACTACGTGCTGGTCAAAATCATTCCTCCCGCCGGTTTGGAAATTGACGAGAGGCTGCGACCGTTCGTTGTCATCGATCCGCGCGCGGGCCACGGGCCGGGCATCGGCGGGTTCAAATCCGACAGCGAAATCGGCGTCGCGCTCCAGGCGGGCCACCCCTGCTATTTCGTCGGCTTTCTCCCGGACCCGGTCCCGGGACAGACGATCGAGCATATCGCGCGTGCTGAAGCCATCTTTCTTGAGCGGGTCATCGAGCGCCATCCGCAGGCGGAGGGTCGCCCGTGCGTGATCGGCAACTGCCAGGCCGGATGGGCTGTCATGATGCTTGCCGCGATCCGGCCCGAGCTGTTCGGACCGCTGATCATCGCCGGCTCGCCGCTGGCCTACTGGGGCGGTGTGCGGGGAAAATATCCGATGCGCTACAGCGGCGGCTTGCTTGGCGGCAGCTGGCTAACAGCGCTGACGAGTGATCTTGGGCATGGCAAGTTTGACGGCGCCTGGCTGGTCCAGAACTTCGAAAATCAGAATCCCTCGAACACACTCTGGACCAAGCAGTATAACGTCTATTCCAAGATCGACACCGAGCCAGCAAGGTACCTCGAATTCGAGCGGTGGTGGGGCGGCCACGTCAACCTCAACGCCGAGGAAATCCAGTTCATCGTCGACGAGCTCTTCGTCGGCAACAATCTCGCGGCGGGCCGGATACAAACCTCGGACAAGCGCACCATCGACTTGCGGAATATTAGATCTCCGATCGTGGTGTTCTGCTCCCAGGGAGATAACGTCACTCCGCCGCAACAGGCGCTCGGCTGGATCCCTGAACTCTACGAAGATGTTGATGAGATCCGGTCCTACGGTCAGACCATCGTTTACACAATTCATGAAACGATTGGTCATTTGGGAATCTTCGTGTCGGGAGGTGTCGCGCGCAAGGAGCACAGCGAATTCTCCAGCAATATCGACCTGATCGACGTGCTTCCGCCCGGACTGTACGAAGCGGTGTTCGAACGCAAGTCCGGGGCGTCCACGAATCCCGATCTCGCCGGCGGCGAATGGATCATGCGCTGCGAGGCGCGAACCATTGACGATATTCTCGCGCTCGGCGGCAATGACCTCGAGGATGAGCGGCGCTTTGCGACCGCCGCGCGCGTATCCGAAATCAACCTTGGGCTCTACCATACGTTTGTTCAGCCTTTCGTACGCGCGGCCGCCAGTCCGGGGGCGGCGGAGTTCATGAAGCAAATGCATCCTCTCCGCTTGCAGTACGAAATGTTCTCTGACGCGAATCCATTGATGGGTTGGGTAAGGGGCGCCGCTGAGAAGGCGCGGGAGAACCGTCGGACTGCTGATGCAGCCAATCCGCTGCTGAAACTGCAAGACAATGTCTCGCAACAGATTGTGCGGACGCTCGATGCCTGGCGCGACACCGTCGAAAAAGTGTCGGAACAGACGTTCCTTGCGATCTATGGATCCCCGTTGCTGCAGGCGGCGGTCGGCATTGATCCGTCAGAGAAAGACTCATTGCGCCACGCGCCGCGGGACCTTTTGCATCAGCAGCTTATTCAGGAGCGGACCGCCGAGATCAAGGCCAAGATTCCTCACGGAGGTATCCGTGAGGCGACGATCCGTGCCGTCCTTTATGTCGGGATGGTGAGGGGATCGGTTGACGAACGAAGCTTCGAAATGGTGCGGCAAATTCGACGCGGGCAAGCGGATTTACCGACGCTTCCGCTTGCGGATTTCAAGAAGCTCTTACGCGAGCAATACTTCATGCTGCTGCTCGATCAAGCTGCGGCGATTGCGGCAATTCCCGCAATGTTGCCGCCGGAAGCTGAGATGCGCAGCAAGGCGCTCGAGCTCGTCACGCGAATTGTACAGTCGCCCGGCGCCCTGCCGCCCGAGGGACAGGCGCGGCTGCAGCAGGTGGCTCAGCTGTTTGGCCGCGACGAGGAACCAACATTGGTGCCGGCCAACGATACCGCCAGGGAGCAAAAGGCATCGAAGGCGATGGCCCCTGCGCCAAACCTGGCAACTCCGGCACCGCCTGCGCGCGGGAGCGGGGGTCGAAGAGCATGACAACTTCAGATCGCGCCCCGCCGACCGTTCCGGTGATGCACCCCGTTCAATCGCCGGCGCTCGAATCCAAATATGATCGCCTCATTGCGAAGGCAAAGACCGTGCCTCCGGCGACCACCCTTGTGGTGTATCCGTGCGACGAAACCTCGTTGCGCGGTCCCATCCAAGCAGCTGAAGAGGGGATCATCAAACCCGTACTCGTCGGGCCGGCCAACAGGATCGCGGAGACTGCAAAGAAATACGACATCCGGCTGGATGGCCTCCAGATTGTCGACGAGCCGACCGATGAAGCAGCGGCGGCGAGGGCCGTCGAGATGGTTCGCGAAGCGAAAGGCGAGCTGCTCATGAAGGGCAGCCTGCATACCGATGAGCTGATGCGACATGTGACGTCCGGAACCAAGGGGCTGCGAACTGATCGGCGCATCAGCCACGTCTTCATCATGGACGTGCCGACCTATTCCGAAACGTTGTTCATTACCGACGCCGCGATCAACATCTTTCCCGATCTCGATGCCAAGCGGGACATCGTCCAGAACGCAATCGACCTCTTCACCCAGGTCGGCCTCGGCCGGCCGAGAGTTGCGATCTTGTCCGCCGTCGAGACCGTGACCTCCAAGATTCCATCGACAATCGATGCGGCCGCGCTGTGCAAGATGGCCGATCGAGATCAGATCACCGGGGGCGACCTCGACGGTCCTCTCGCATTCGACAATGCCATCGATCTGAATGCCGCCAAAATCAAAGGCATCAAGTCGGCGGTTGCGGGCCGGGCCCAAATTCTGGTGGTCCCCGATCTGGAAGCCGGCAACATGCTGGCAAAGAATTTGACCTTCCTGGCGAAGGCGGATGCCGCCGGTATCGTGCTCGGCGCGCGCGTGCCGGTCATCCTGACCTCGCGAGCGGACTCGGTGCGGTCGCGACTGGCCTCCTGTGCGGTTGCCGTGCTCTATGCCGACGCAAGACGTCGCACGACTGCAATGTCGGCGGCGTGAACGCCATGGACGCGATACTCGTCGTGAACGCAGGTTCGTCGAGTCTCAAATTTCAGGTATTCGAGCTCGGCGCATCCTCGGATTTGACCTGCATCATCAAGGGCCAGATTGACGGCATTGGTGTTCGGCCGCGGTTGCGGGCGGGGCGGCCGGGCGAAGCGAACCTGATCGACAAAGAGTACAGCGAGGCCGAAATTTCCGACCTTCCAGCCGCGACCGGAATTGCCGGGGAGTGGCTCCAGAAATCGCTGCAGGTCAATCTCGTGGCCGTCGGTCATCGTGTAGTCCACGGCGGACCAGATTTTGACAGGCCTGTGTTGCTGAACGATGCGGTCATCTCTCAACTCGAGAGGTATGCGCCGCTGGCTCCGCTGCATCAACCCAATAACCTGGCGCCAATCAAATCATTGCGGGCGGGTCGCGCCGATCTTCTGCAGGTCGCATGTTTCGATACGAGCTTTCATCGCAACCACGGCGCACTGGCCGACTATTATGCCTTGCCCGTGCGCTTCTACAACGAGGGTGTCCGTCGATATGGATTTCACGGTCTCTCTTACGAGTACATTGCAAATCAGCTTCCGACGGCAGCTCCGGCAATTGCCAGGGGACGCGTGATCGTTGCACATCTCGGCAGCGGTGCGTCTATGTGCGCTCTCAAGGACGGCCGCAGCATCGAAAGCACTCTTGGCTTCACGGCGCTCGATGGATTGCCGATGGGAACGCGCTCGGGCCAGCTCGACCCTGGAGTCGTGCTTTATCTGATCGGCCAAAAGGGCATGACCACGTCCGAAGTCGAGACGCTGCTTTATCACCAGTCGGGTTTGAAGGGTCTCTCCGGGATCAGCAATGACGTGAGAGAGCTCGAGGCGAGCAAGAGCGACAAAGCCGCATTCGCACTGGACTATTTTGCCTACCGCATCGGTCTTTACGCCGGTTTGCTGGCCAGTGCTCTCGGCGGGGTCGACGGATTCGTGTTCACTGCAGGCATTGGCGAGAATTCACCAACGATGCGCGCCCGAATAGGCGGCAGGCTTCGCTGGCTAGGCCTGGACATCGACCCTGTCGCCAATGCGTCAGGGCTTGCGCAAATCGCGACGTCGGCCAGCGCCGTGAAGGCGTATGTCATACCGACCAACGAAGAGCTGATGATCGCACGGCATACGCTGGCGTTTCTCCCCGCTCGCGCTTCACCACTCTTGAAACACCGGAGGGTATCGCGATGATTCCGAAAGCAAAGGCACCGTTGCTCGAAGGCAAGCGCGGGCTCATTGTTGGCATCGCAAATGAAAACTCGATTGCCTGGGGTTGCGCCAGGGCCTTTCGCGCGCTTGGCGCCGAAGTCGCAGTCACTTATCTCAACGACAAGGCCAGGAAGTACGTCGAACCGCTGGCGCGGGAGCTCGAGGCGACAATCTTCATGCCGCTGAACGTCGGCGTCGACGGCGAAATGGAAGCGGTTTTCAAGCGCATCGAACAAGACTGGGGGCGAATGGATTTTCTGGTGCACTCGATCGCCTTCTCACCGATGGAAGCGCTGGGAGGTCGTGTCATCGACGTCAATCGAAGCGGCTTCGCAACGACGATGGATGTGTCCTGCTGGTCCTTTATCCGCATGGCGCATCTGGCCGAGCCGCTCATGAAGGGCGGAGGTACCATCTTCACCATGACCTACTACGGAAGCCAGATGGTGGTGGAGAACTATAACATCATGGGTGTCGCAAAGGCCGCGCTCGAATGCGCCGTGCGCTACATTGCGGCGGAGCTTGGACCGAAGGGCATTCGCGTCCACGCCATTTCTCCCGGCCCACTTGCGACGCGCGCAGCCTCGGGCATTCCTGAATTCGACGCGCTGCTCGACAAGGCGAAGGAAAAGGCGCCGGCGCGCAGCCTCGTCAGCATCGATGATGTCGGCGCTGCGACCGCGTTTCTGGCCCACGACGCCGCGCGTCTCATCACCGGCGAGACCCTCTACGTCGACGGCGGATATCACATCATGGATTGATTGCTGGCTGCCGACGGTGACGCGACGAAATCGATGTACCTTCAAAACCAAGGAGTGGTTGCAATGGCGATGGAACATATGACGACCGGCTCGTCTCCTCAATTCGGCGTACCGGATCTCGCCAAGATGGGCGAAACTCAGATCCAGAATTTCATCACGGTCCAGCGAGAGCTTTGGGGCCTGATTGAGCAGATGAGGCAGGGCTGGCTTGGGCTCGCCGAGGCGGAGGGAAGGCTGGCATCTGAGCTCGCAACGAGCCTGTCGTCCTGCAAAACCATTCCGGAGGTCATGAAGGTCTATCAGGACTGGATGACCAAACATGCCGAGTTGCTGACTCAGGACAGCCAGAGACTTCTCGCCGACGGGCAGAAATTCATGACCTCGGCGACGACGATCATTGGAGATGGAGTGCAGCGCGCTCGTGGGTGAGTTGAATATCGCCGCTCGCCCCTGCTGCCGTCCGCGCCTATCGGTAAAAGTCCGGATGTCAATTCGGGAGAATCACGCCTTGTCAGGTTCGGCCTTCTCGATCAATCACTTAGCGACGGCCGGAAATTGCATCTCGCAAATTCATGGTTTTCGGTGATTCACGCCGACGTGCAAAGCACCTATTTCCAAGTCGAGGGCCAACCGTCCGCTACTCTGCGTGCTTTTGCACACCAGGCCGAGGCAAGGGAAATCTGAGGAATGACAATGAAGCGCATACTCATCGCGGACGACCACGAGGTCGTGCGATCAGGCTTGCGTTCAATCTTGGAGGCTCATCCGACCTGGGAAGTCGTTGCGGAGGTCGACAACGGCAAAGATGCCATAACGGCGATCCTCGAAAATACGCCGGACGTTGCCATCCTCGATTACTCGCTTCCATTGATCAACGGAATAGAGGTCACGCGAAGCATAAAGGCACGGCAGGTCAACACTGAAATCCTGATTTTCACGATGCACGACAGCGATGTGCTGGTGAAAGAAGTCATTCAAGGCCGGTGCCAGGGCCTTCTTGCTGAAATCAGACGCCAAGCTGCAGCTCAATTCTGCGATCGAAGCGTTGCTGGTTCACAAGCCATTCTTCAGCGGCGTCGTCTCCGAGAAGATGTTGGCGAGCTACCTGTCGACGAATGCCGCTCCGATGGTTTCGCTGACTCCGAGAGAGCGTATGGTGGTCCAGTTGATTTCTGAAGGATACAGCAACAAGGGCATGAGCAAGGTGCTCAATCTCAGTGTGAAGACGATCGAAACTCACCGCGCCTCGGCGATGCACAAGCTCTCGGTGAATTCGACCGCGGGCCTCGTTCGCTATGCCATCAGAAACATGCTGATAGAGCCGTAGCACCCAACAGGATCGCGCTGGCTTGTCTGCCGCACTCCTGCGTGTGGCCGTCTTGGGGTGGCGGTCCGTCACGCGCCGGGTTCCCGCAATCTCCAAATTCAGTCAGTGAGGCATCTCGGACGGACACGAAAACAAAAAGTATTTCAATGAACTAGACGGTGCAGTAGCTCCTTTGGCGTCGCACAATTTTTATGCCGCGGAGGCGCGCCGGCGATGTGAGTGCGCCTCCTGCGATCCGCGTTCGCGACCGAGTGACGACCAGATCGGGTCGACGACTTTGGGGACATGCCCAAGTGGTATATTGTCCCTATGGGCAATGGCCGCGGGTACAGCACTCTTTTAGAGAACAAATTTGGGCCTCTTTCCGGGGAATTTGAAGCCATTTGATCGCATCTCGACCTGCGTCCGCTGACGGGAGGATACGCGTCACCGAAGGGAAGGGATGCCGAGCGATGCGGGTCGCCTGCGGAATCGCAAGTGCTATCAGGCGCATCTCGCAACTCGCGGGCGTTTCGATGTTCCATCCTGGCGCGCGCTTTCGTTTGATCGTTCTCGTTATCTGCTCAATCGCGTGCAATGTTGCCGCGCCGTCGCTCGCAAGTGAACCACGGGCGAGGTCGATCCTGCTCCTCAACGAGTCGCGGTTCAGGGCACCTTCATACGAACGGATTTTTTCGACGCTGCGTGCATCGTTGAAAGAGAATCCGCTCGATCCCGTGACCGTCTATGCCGAAAGTCTGGATTTTGATCGATTCGGCGGGCCCGCCTATGAACAAAGCCTGTCCAGGTACCTCGAGGCGAAATACCAGGACAGATCAATTGGCGTTGTGGTGGCGATCGGCGCGACCACACTGGATTACGTCCTGCGCTTTCGCGCGACGCTTTGGCCCGGCGTTCCGGTGGCATTCTCGATGGTCGACGAGGCGACCTTTGCTCGATTAAAGCCGTCGCCCGATGTTACCGGCATACTCGTGAAGTTGCGGCTCGAGGACATGATCTTTGCTGCGCACCGAGTGGTGCCCAATCTGAAGAGGCTGGTCCTGCTTGGAGAATCCTTCGAAAGACCCACCATCTTTCGAGCGTTCAAGGAACAGATGGCGCAAGCGGCCGCGGGCCTGGAAGTCATCGATCTGACCGGAGTGCCGATGCGCGCCTTACGAGAACGGGTGGCGACACTTCCAGCACGCAGTGCGATTCTCTTCACCAACATCTATTCAGGTGGTGACGGCAGCTATTACACGCCCGGCGATGCTCTCGCCGTGGTGGCGGAAAAGGCAAACGCGCCAATTATCGTTGCCAATGAAGCGCTGGTCGGCCGTGGAGGGATCGGCGGATTTGTGCTGAAGGGTGATGCCATCGGCAAGGAAGTTGCAGACCTTGCAATCCGCATTCTGGATGGCGAACCAGCCGCCAGTATTGCTCCGATCGTCGGCAACGACACGCGGCCGGTTTTTGATTGGCGGCAGATGCAGCGCTGGAAGGTGAGTGAAACCAGCTTGCCGCCAGACAGCGAAATCCGCTTTCGCGAAGCGACAGCCTGGGATCGGTACCGCTGGCAGATCGTCGCCGTGGCAGGCATCATTCTTTTTCAGACGATCCTCATCGTCGGCATATTCCATGAACATCGGCGACGACTGAGTGCCGAAATCGAAACGCGGCAGCGCGTGTCCGAATTGGCGCACATGAATCGCGTCGCCACGGCAAGCCAGCTGTCCGCTTCCATTGCGCACGAGATCAATCAGCCGCTGGGCGCCATTCTCGCCAACACCGAGGCCGGCGAGGCGCTGCTCGGATCCTCCTCGCCCAAGCTCGAGGAGGTCAAGGAGATCTTCGCTGACATCAAGCGCGACGACTTGCGCGCGACCGGAGTGATCAAAGGATTGCGCAGTCTTCTGAAGAAAGCGCCGTTCAACCCGGAACGCATCAACATTGGCGAAACCGTACGCGAAGTGTTCGATTTTGTCTCAACTGAAGCTTCGGAACGTAACATTGCATTGACCAGTCCGGCGTTGCCTTTTCAGCCGCTGCGGATCATCGGCGACCGTGTGCAAATTCAACAGGTAATGCTTAACCTGCTGCTGAACGGTATGGAGGCAGTGACGGAAGCGGCCGTAAAACTGCCGAAGATCGTTGGACGGATCGTTCGAGTTCAGAACGCAGTCGAGATCTCGATTTCGGACAATGGTCCCGGAATCGCACCGGACCGGATCGCAAAAATCTTCGATCCATTCGTCACCACCAAGGACCATGGCATGGGCATTGGGCTCTCGATTGCGCGCACAATTGTAGAAGCTCATGGGGGGCGGATCTGGGCCGCCCGCGCGGCGGGCGGCGGCGCCGTCTTTTTCTTGACTCTGCCGTTAGCCGACGACCAGGGGGAGAATTGATGCCGATCGTCATCCACGTCGTTGATGATGACGCGTCCTTTCGAACCGCCATTGGCAGATTGCTGCGCGCATCCGGGTACGAGGTAAAGGCTTACGAAAGCGCCGAGCAATTGCTCGAGCGGTTGGATGACATTCGCGATCCGGGCTGCATCCTGCTCGACGTAAAGATTCCCGGCGTCAGCGGTCCTGACCTGCAGGATCGGCTGATCGCACTCGGTTCGACCTTGCCGATCATTTTTCTGACCGGCCATGGAGATATCCCCACCAGTGTTCAAGCCATCAAGTCCGGCGCCGAGGATTTTCTTACCAAACCGGTGCCGAGGGATGTTCTGATCGAATCGATTGAACGCGCAATCGCGCACCACCGTGTCGCGCAACGACGGGACATTGAGTTGAATGCATTGCGAGCTCTGGTTGCGACCCTGACGCCGCGCGAGCGCGAGGTATTTGCGCTCGTGGTTCGTGGTAAAATGAACAAGCAGATCGCGTTCGCGCTCGGAACGACTGAACGTACGATCAAGGCTCACCGTCACAAGGTGATGGAAAAACTGAAGGTTCAATCACTGGCTGAACTGGTTTCAATCGCTGCGCGGCTGGGAATTTTGGCGGAGCCATCGCCTGACAAAGATGAACCAACCGGCGCGGTCTGTTGAATGAACAAATAATTAATCTGAGAAGAGTGATGAGAGATCACAGAAATTGCATTCAATCTTCGCACCGGTGTTCTTTTCGACGTTTGCCGGGTGCGAGCTCGTTCCATGGCAATTTTTCAACGTTGTCCTTAAGAACAATTTGCCTTTCAGGGGTACAAGGGTATGTCCTTACATATCAGATTCATGACGGGCGAATTGCTTCCTGTCGGTGATGTCAGTCTGCAGTCTCGATGGCCGTAGCGACAAGGAACAGCGCGACGCTTTGAAGCTAACGTTCTGTATGTCGGTATGTTTGTTCATTTCCCGAGAGGCAAGAAGCAGTGTTCAACCAAAAGCCTGTCTTTGTGGTCGATGACGACCTCAGCCTCTTGAAAAGTCTGGAACGCCTCCTGGGAGCCTACGGTTTCAAAGCGAAGGTGTTTGAGTCCGCCGAAGCATTTTGGGAATTTGCCGATTTGGAAGATGGCTTGTGCCTGGTGCTGGACATCAATCTGAGAGGCCGCTCGGGTATTGACCTGAGGCGTCAGTTGACGGTCTCTGGTGCTACCCTGCCGGTCATCTTTATCACCGGAAATGATTCAGAGAACATCCGCAAAAACGCCGTCGACGCCGGCTGCGTCGCTTACCTTTCCAAGCCGTTTGCAGCGGAGTCTCTTCTTGACGCGATTGTAAAGGCATCAACCGCGCCTCGTCGGCTAGCCTCTTAGGCCGACCGCGGGCTGCGGCATTGCTGCAAGGATCCCGAGCAGCTCTTCGTCTGGACGCGGTTCTGCCAGAAAAACCTGCGAAAATCGTGCGCAATTGTCCTTGGGGTCAATGCACCCAAAGGCACTGTCGGCCACGCGACATAGAGTGCTCCAATCCCCTAGAACCAAGCCGGGTAAATGCCGAGAGGGTTTTCCTGCTTGCCGGTAGCGGGTGTCCGCACTGTTGAGCTGAGGTTGGCCCCACGACGCAAACGGCGAGGCGCCGCCGAAGTCCGTGTGGCTTCGACAACGTTTTTGGTGTCGTGGATTTCGTTGGGGTGAGAGCATGTCTAGACTGGGTAGCGTTCACGTCGAGCCGCAAGCGCGCCCGCGCCGCTTTTGGCAGAGAACCTCCAGGCTATGGCGGTCGCCGCCTGCACCTCCAGCTCGTGAGAGCCGGCGGGACCAGGCAAGCGGCGACGGCCAGCCGCGAAATGGCGCTGAAAATCAAGATCGTTCAACGCTGCAGCGACAGCTCAAGGAGAGCGAGTTTCGGCTCCGCGCCATCGCCAAGGCTGTGCCGGCAATTCTGTTCTCGGCTCCTCAAGATGGCGCCATCGAGTTCTTCAACGACCATCTTTCGAAGTTTGCTGGTCTGCCGGCCGAGAACGTCACGCGCATGGATCTGATTTCCCTGATTCATCCGGACGACCGAAGGCTTGTCGCGACGACGTCCGCCAGGGCCGCCAGAGAATGCAAGTCCTTCTCGGCTGAGTGCCGGCTTCGCGCGGCTTCCGGCGATTATCGGTGGTTTCTGCTTCGTGTTGCCCCCATCCAGGATGAGGGTGAACTTCGATGGTTCGGGATTGCGACGGATATTGACGACGTCAAACGACTGACCACGGGCCTGTCGGACGCCCATCGCAATCTCGAATCGATCCTGGGCAGCATAAGCGACTGCTATGTCGCTCTCGACAGAGGGTCGAGGATCATCGCTCTCAACGATCACGCCGAACAATGGCTCGGGAAATCGACCGATAGCCTCATTGGCGTGGATTATCGAACTCTGGGCGACATGGTCTCATTGATTGCCGATTGTGCGCGAGACAATTTGTCTGCCGGGCGATTGTTCGACGCGGCCGTCCAGGATGCGATCTACCGCGGCATTTCATTCCATGAGGAGCTGCCTTCGTTCCTTTTCGGAGGGCGATGGGTTGATATCCAGATCAATCCCTCGAAAGACGGCGCCGTCATTCTCTTCAGAGACGTCACCGATCGCAGGCTCGATCAGCAGCGCTTGAAGCGTTCCCTTGGTTTGATCCAATCTTCGCTCGATGCGCTAACGGGGCGCATCGCGATACTTGATGCCGATGGCTTCATCATAGCCGTGAACAAGGCCTGGAGATCGTTTCATCCGTCGGGCGGCGTTGGCGACACTCAAATGGAGCTCGGGGCGAACTACCTGGAGAACTGCGAGATTCCGGCGCTGCGAGACAGATTGCAGAACATCGCCGCCGACGGCAGAAACAGCTTCAAGGTTCCTTACAAGCTTGATACCTGCGGCGGCTCACGCTGGTACCAGGCCACTGTCGCGACTTTCAAGCAATCCGAGTTCGTGCGCATCGTGGTTGCGCACGAAGACGTCACCGAAGTCGTCGAATCCAGGGAATCGATCGCCGACTTGCACACGCAGTTGATCTCGCTTCAGGAAGAAGAGCGGCAGCGGATCGCGAGCGAACTGCATAACTCGACGGCCCAATACCTTGTCGCAGCGAGCCTGAACATGGCGCGCCTCAAGAACTGCGTTGGCGCGAGCGACGGCGCTGAAAAGATCTGCGACGATATCGATGGGTTGCTCGACGAAGCGCTGAAGGAGCTGCGCACCTTCACCTATCTCTTGTATCCAACTGGCTTGAGCAGCGATGGTCTCAAGATCACGCTGGAGCGCTTCGTTGCAGGTTTTGAAGAGAGATCGTCGCTTCAAGTCATGTTGTCCGTGGCGGAAGCGCTCGATGACCTTCCCCTGGATTTCCAGCGAACCGTGTTGAGAATAGCCCAGGAGGCGCTTGCAAATGCGCATCGGCACGCCGCAGCCACTCGCGTGAACATCACGATCGTCGCGCGCGAGGGAAAGGTTCGGCTCGAGGTCAGCGACGATGGTCGCGGAATGCTTCACGCGTCGACCTCCGAAGTGACGGGCAGTATCGAACTCGGCGTTGGCATCTCAGGAATGAAAGCGCGCGTCGCCCAGTTCGGTGGCACAATCGATTTTCCCAATAGTTCCAACGGAACGACCGTCGTCGCGATCCTCCCGATTCCCGGGGCTTCCGAACGGGGAAACGCTCTCCGGGATCGTTCAAGTCAGGAATCCGGGAAAAATGGTGGTGCTCGAAAACGCCTGCCCAATGCCAGCTGGCGCAACGCACGCGCAGACGAGCTTTCATCCGAAATCGATCGAATACAGCTGAATGGCGGAGGTCGGGATCATCCTGTCGAGTTCCGATCCGATGACCTTGAGACCGTCGCAATGGCCGTCAACTACGTTGCTCCGAAGCTGCACTAGGTTTTCGAATTCCGTGACACTTCCATAATTCTCATCACGAGAGGGGCAGGCAATGACTTCGAAGCGCATACTGGTTGCGGACGATCATGAGGTGGTGCGTTCCGGCTTGCGTGCACTGGTCGAAAGTCACGAGGGCTGGGAGGTCATCGGAGAAGCGGGCAACGGCAAAGAGGCGATTAAACTCATTCTCGAAAAAACTCCCGACGTCGCGATCGTCGATTATTCACTTCCGCTGATCAATGGGATCGAGGTCGCGCGCAACGTGGCGGCACGCGGCCTGAACGTCGAAATCATGATCTTCACCATGCACGATAGCGATGTGCTTGTCGGAGAATCCTTTAGAGCAGGTGCGAGGGCATTCCTGCTGAAATCGGAAGCCGGGCGACAGCTGAGCTCCGCAATCGAAGCGTTGCTTCTTCACAAGCCGTACTTTGGAGGAGCCATAGCCGAGAAGATGCTGGTAAGCTGCCTCACGGGGAACACGACCCAAGCAATCTCCTTGTCGCCACGCGAACGGATGGTCGTTCAATTGATTTCGGAAGGACACAGCAACAAGAGCATGAGCCAAGTGCTCAATCTGAGCGTGAAGACAATTGAAACTCATCGTGCGTCGGCAATGCAAAAGCTCTCCGTGAAATCCACTGCGGGACTGGTCCGCTACGCCGTCAAAAATCTGTTCATACAGCCCTGAGATGCGGCCGGCGGCTCGGCAGCCAACGTGACGCTGCGGCCAACAGAGAAACGTCTGCGTGTTGGAGTTCGTCCCGCGTTAGCCAGGAATCCTTAGGGGTTGTTCACGACGAGATTGCGGACATCACCTCATTACCAGGAATCTGGTGGCTTGCGAGGATATGGACGCGGGCGTGTCGCATCGAGTATGCGCTCAGGCCTCACATTGGCATCGGCCCAAACCGGCACGAACAAGAGCGACCATGCCGACATCAAAATCTCTCATCGGGGGTGGGTTGGCCCTCCTGACACTACTGCTCGTCTCCGCCGCGTTGGTCGATCATTTCAACCATTCGCTTCCCGGTCGTTCTGATCGACTGAACGACATTCGCGGATCTTTGTTTGCCAACAGTGCGCCACCAATCGAGCGTCGGTCCGGCTGGGCCGACAACGAGAGAGCGCCGGCGGTTCGTATCCGAGACGCTTTCGCTCAGTTTGTGCCGGGGCAGGAGCATAATCGCAAAGCGGTCTCAACAGCGCCTCGTACGGCCGAGTAGGGCCTATTACATCCATGGGAAATTTGCGTCACCACCGTCGCCCGGATCGGGATTAGTCCCCCCGCGAACGCGGGATTGCCCCAGTGCTGTTGCTCGACAAACACTTCAAGCTGCGTTCACAACGGCGAGGACCCCAAGTCCACATTTTCGGAAGTGCAAGATGATCGCGCGCGCGATCAGCTGATGACTGCTTGCGCTCGACAATGATGTCTGGCGATCTTGCAGCTGCAAGGCGCGATGCGGGGTCAGCATTGTGCGCGAGGAGGTCGCGCGCGTGACTAGGGTGAACCTCTTAAGCACGAGCCTGGCAGACCACCGGAACATCAGCGTTGCAAGGCCGCACGATGTCGATACGTACATCGGCCAAAAGGGAGACAGGGAGGTACAAACAATGAGGCAATTCATCGCTATCGAAAATATTGTTCACCTCAAGCGGCAACTCGAAATCGAGGCCGATCCGAAGCAGCGCGCGATAATCGAACGGTTGCTTTTCCGGGAAGAGGCCGAACTGGCGTCATATCGTTCCAAGCTCTGCGCGAGAGAACCTGAAAGCGCAGCAAAGGTTGCTTAGGCAGAGATCTATCGGTCCTGCCTCCGGTTAGCGATGGCGACGCTCACGCGATGCGACGTTGTCGGGTTTTCCGCGGGCTGTTTCAGGGGATAACCCGATGCGTAGATCGGCTCTCAACGACCAAGTTTAGCATCTTGCGTCGGTCGGCAACTGGTCAAAAATCTGGGAGACCTGCCTTTGACAAGTCCAGTGACAAGTCCAGCCAACCCGATAGCGACGACGCACCTGCCATTTTTCATCACGGCGCCGGGCCAAACCGACGTGCTCTACAATATCACGTTGGTGTTTGTCGTTGCGAGCGTGGTGGGTCTCGGCATCTTGTTCTGGACGATCCATTCGCTGCCGGAAAGGATGGCGCACCGGTCGAAGAAAATTCAGATGGACATTGTCGCCTTGCTCGGCTTGATCGGTCTGTTCACGCACGAGCATGCTTTCTGGATCGCGGCCCTACTGCTGGCTTGGATCGACATTCCCGACTTCTTTGCCCCGTTCAGGCGCCTGGCGACGGCCGTGGAAACGATCGCCGAACAGGACGCCGCCGGCAGTCCCGCTGGTCAGCCCGGCTCTAACGAGGCGAAGACAGCGAGCGCTGACGCCGTTAGCCCTGCGAGTGAATCTGGCTCCGATGCGGTGAAGATCGGGGGCACTGATCGTCCCCGTCAGGATAAGAAGGGATCGGTCCGTGCTTGAGCTCACCATGTGCGCCATGTTCACCCTTCTTCCGGATTATCTGTTCCGGCGCTACGTGCAGGGCAAGCGCTTTGGCCACGAGATCACGCTGTTCTCGGTCTGGTACGAACTTCGCTGGGGCATCACGCTCTGCCTGATACTGACGGTGCTTCTGATCACGGTGGTGCTGTACAATCATCCGTCGTCGAGCAACGTCACCTCGCTGTTCCGAACCGTTTCGGTATATCCGGAGATCGGTGGTCGCGTGGCTGAGGTTTATGTCGGCTATAATCAGAAGGTCAAAAAGGGCGACCCGATCTTCAAGCTGGACAGCGCGCGGCAGGAAGCGGCGCTCGAGACCGCTCGCGCCCATGTGGTCGAAGTGGAGGCATCGGAGGCGACGGCTAAAGCCGACATTTTGACCAGCGAGGGCAAGCTTGAGGAGGCCAAGCAAGCCCTGGAACAGGCGCTTGATGAGCTGCGGACCAAGACGGAATTGCAGCGGCGCAACGCCGACGTTGTTGCCGCGCGCGAGATCGAAAGGCTTCAGACGCTTGCCGCGCAACGACAAGCATCCGTTGATTTCAGCGGCGGCCGCCAAGCAGTCGGCGGAGACCCGCATAACCGCGGTCCTGCCTGCGCAGAAGGCCAGCGCGATGGCACAACTTGCAGCCGCTCAGGTCGAACTGGACAAAATGGTCATCCGTGCGGGTGTCAACGGTCGGGTCGACCAGTTCGTTCTGCGGGTCGGCGACATCTTGCAGCCGGCGCCGTTCACCAGGGCTGCGGGCGTCCTCATCCCGGACAACGCGGGCGAGGACCGGCTTTTCGCAGGTTACGACCAGATCGAGACTCAGGTGATCAAGGTCGGCATGGCCGCCGAGGCCACATGTGTCGGCAAGCCGATGACCATCATCCCGCTCGTGGTTACCAAGGTGCAGAGTGTCATCGCCGCCGGGCAGGTCACGGCTACTGACCAGCTCACGGATCTGCAAAAGATCAGCAAGCCGGGCACCCTCACCGTGTGGCTGGAGCCACTCTACGAGGGCGTGATGGACGACCTCCCGCCGGGGAGCAGCTGTATCGCGAACCTCTATTCGAACCATCACGACGAGCTGCAATCAAACGATATCGGTTCGCTGGAAAAAATCTATCTGCATGTCGTCGACACCGTGGCCCTCGTGCACGCATTGGTCATTCGGCTGCACGCGATCATTCTGCCACTGCAAGCGCTGGTATTCGGAGGGCATTAGCCTCGGATGTTGTCTGAACATCAGTGGCTTTGGTTCTCGGTCTCAGGAGATGAAAATGTTTGATTTGCGTCGGTTTCCAGCGATGTCCGTCGTCTCGTTTGGACTGGCGTTCATGCTACCGACTCACTGTTATGCGGTCGACCTCACGGGCGCCTGGGCGACGGACCGGGCGCTGTGCGATCGTATCTTCACGAAAAAGCAAAACGAAACCGCGTTCTCAGAACTTTCAGATCTGTACGGATCGGGCTTCATCATCGATGGCAACCGGATCAGGGGCAAGACCGTGCGATGCACGATCAAATCGAGAAAAGAGGAAGGCGACTCCGTTCAACTGTCCGCGGCCTGCGCCACCACCATCATGACCTCCGATGTCCAATTCAGCCTGAAGATGATCGATGCGAGCACTATCTCTCGGCACATACCGGGCATTGAGGGCATGGAACTCAACTATCAGCGCTGCTCGCCTTAGCGATCGACCATCGTGTGACGTCCGGCGATCGTTCGCCGTTTCCCGCGTGCGAACGAATTGTCTTGCGAGTGCTTCCGGAGGCGGTGCGCGGTTTGCCGATCGGCGTTTTAGCGCCGTCGCAGCATTACAATTGCATCTCCGGGATCTTGTCGGGCAATGCAAGTCTTGCCTGCGTGGCGGCTACAACCTGCTCAACCGTGACACCCGGACCGGTCTCCAGCAGGGTCGCGCGGCCATTCGGGAACCCAATCACGGCCAATTCGCTGACAAGAAGATCAATCGGCCGGGTCGAGGTCAGCGGCAGCGAGCACTTCTCCATGATCTTCGGCTTGCCCTTGGCCGTGTGCTGCATGGCAATGATGACGCGCTTCGCCCCGGTCACCAGATCCATTGCGCCGCCCATCCCGGGAACCATCTTGCCGGGGATCATCCAATTCGCGAGTAAGCCTTTGCTGTCGACTTGCAATGCGCCGAGCACGGTGACGTCGACATGGCCGCCACGAATCAGTCCGAAGGACATTGCGCTGTCAAAGGTGCTCGCGCCGGGCAGCGCAGTGACCGGGCGGCCGCCGGCATCCGTAAGCAAAGGATGCGCCATGCCCTCTTCGGGGATTGGTCCTGTCCCGATCAGTCCGTTCTCGGATTGGAAGAATATCTTGACGTCGTTCGGAATGAAATTCGCGACCATGGTCGGAATGCCGATGCCGAGATTGACAAGCATCCCACTCCGCAGCTCGCGCGCAATGCGCCGGGCGATGATCGATTGGGCGTCCATGGCTTATCCGTTCGAGACGAGATAGTCGACGAGTGGCGCAGGCGTCAGCACGTGGTCGGGAGCTATGAGCCCAACCGGCACAATGTGGTCGGCTGCGGCGATGGTCGTGTTCGCCGCCATTGCGATGACGGGATTGAAGTTCCGCGCGGTCAGCACGTAGGACAGATTGCCGAGATAATCTGCAAGAAATGCGTTCAGCAAGGCAAAGTCGGCGCGCAGCGCAGTCTCCAAAAGATAATCCTTGCCATCGATCTGCATGCGTTGCTTGCCCTCCTCGACGACAGTGCCGACGCCGGTTGGCGTCAGCACGCCGCCAAGCCCGTATCCGCCAGCGCGAATCCGCTCGATCAGAGTCCCCTGCGGGACGAGGTCAACCTTCATCTTGCCGGCGATCATTTGCTTCTGGGTTTCGGGATTGAGGCCGATATGACTGGCGATCGTGCGGCTGACGAGGCCGGCATCCACGAGCTTTCCGATGCCGCGTTTCGGAAGGGCGGTATCGTTCGCGATGATGGTCAGATTGCGCTTGCCTTGTCGCACAAGCTCGTCGATGACCCGTTCCGGAGTGCCGACACCCATGAAGCCCCCGATCATCAGGGATGCTCCATCCGGAATCATCGCCACGGCCTCAGCTGCTGAAATCGTCCTCATGGCCCAGATATCTCTGCTGCTCGCGCGTTCGAAGTGGTCCCGACGCTAGAAGAGAGTGTTCTCGCGGAGCATCCAGCTTTCGTACCTAACAATCGGATTGCGCTGCCGTAATCGGGTAAAACCCGGATCGGACTACTTGCTGAGCGCCGTATCGTGCAGCGCGCCAGCTGGCCTGGTGACGCTCAGGAGACATTCGCGTCCGCCAGTCACCGGGTCGCGCGGATGTCGCAGCGAGATGACCCAACGTCTGCCGGCGGCGAGCAAGTCGCAGTTCGCTAGCGGCGAAGACCTCCAGCGATGTCGCGCTTATCGCGTTCGGCGATAGCGACCTCGATTTGTCTTGCCATCGCCCGCAGATCGCGCGCGATTACGGAGAAGGCCAGGCATCGTCTGCTGTCTCCCGTAAGGCAGCTGATGAGTTCGCAATCGTCGGCCTCGGAACGCAATTTCCGAAGCGTCGCTCCAAGCTGATCCATGGCCGCCCCTCTGATGTGCGGTGACCGCGAGATTTGCGGTCGTGCCAAGTCACCCATGAAACAATACAGAATGAAGCGTAAGAAAAGGTCCTGAATAAGAGCCGGCTGAGTCCCCAAAGTGATCGGGTGGTTTGTCGAGGCGGTCGATCAGGCGCCGGGCGACTGGCCGCGCAGATCATTCGATGTCGGTCAGCTTTAGGCCCCAAAGCCACATCCTTACCCTCTGACTTACCGACATCCACGTCTTTTTTGCCCAAGTGCTCTGGAGACGTCGATGCCCGGCACCTGGCCAAGCAAGGCCGGGCATAACGAGCTTGCTGGTAACCCGGCGTTTGCGTACGAATTATGAGTCAAACTCCGAGAAGCCTTGCGCGGCGCGGCGCGGCGAAGGATGCTCACGAGCTCCGCTCTCAGAAGGATTTCGTCATGCCTGTCGACACGCAAGCCGCAACGAGCCGCCTCATGCGCTTCCTCGCCGTCGAGGGCGTGACCGGAAAGGAGGGGAGAATCGGGCGCGAGCTCGTCGCGGCGCTCAAAGAAGGCGGCGTGCCTGATGACGCGATCCGCATCGACGACGCCAACACCCGCATTCCCGTGCCGACCGAGACCGGCAACCTCATTGTCGATCTGCCCGGCCGCGGCGCGATGCACAACCAGCCGCGCATCATGTTCATGACCCACATGGACACCGTGCCGCTGTGCGCCGGCGCGAAGCCGAAGCTCGCCGGCCGCAAGATCGTCAATCAGGCGAAGACCGCGCTCGGCGGCGACAACCGCTGCGGCTGCGGCGTTCTCGTCACGCTGGCGGCCGAGCTTGAAAAGCAGAAGCTCGATCATCCGCCGATCACGCTGTTGTTCTGCGTGCGGGAGGAGAGCGGGCTGTGGGGTGCGCGCCACGTCAAGATCGCCGACCTCGGCTCGCCGGTGATGGCCTTCAACTACGACGGCGGCTCGGCCTCCAATGTCACCATCGGCGCCGTGGGCGCCGATCGCTGGCAGGTCGAGATTTTCGGCCGCGCCTCGCATGCCGGCGTCGCACCGGAGCGCGGCATCAGTTCGACCATGATCCTGGCGCTCGCGCTCGCCGACGTGAAGGCTGGCGGCTGGTTCGGCAAGGTGGTCAAAGGCAAGCGGCAGGGCACGAGCAATGTCGGCCCCGTCACCGGCGGCGAGGGCCGGCCGGCGGGCGACGCCACCAATGTCGTCACTGATTACGTGCACGTGCGCGGCGAAAGCCGCAGCCACGACAGCAAGTTTTTCAAGGAGATCACCAAGGCCTACAAGGCGGCATTCGAGAAGGCCGCAAAGCGCGTCAAGAACAGCGATGGCAAGTCGGGCCGCGTCAAGTTCAAGGCCGAGACCGACTATTATCCGTTCCGCATGAAGGACACTCTCCCCGTGGTCAAGCGCGCGGTCGCGGCCGTGTCCGGCATCGGGGCTGCGCCAGCGCTGCGCGCCGCGAATGGTGGGCTCGATGCGAACTGGATGGTCCGCCACAAAGTTCCGACCGTGACCTTCGGCGCCGGGCAGAACGAGCCGCACACCATCGACGAGTGGATCAATCTCGACGAGTACGACCGGGCGTGCGCGCTTGCGGTCCAGCTCGCGACGATGCGGTAAGCCTGACGAAGGTCGCTATCGATGAATCTTGCCGCGTGGGTTCAGCGGAACGGCACTGTCATCGGCGATCGTCCGGCGATCGCGGTCGGCAATACGATTTATGCGACGCATCGGCAGATGGCGTCGCGCGTGCGGGCCATCGCGGGTTATCTCGCGGGAAAGCTCGGTTGCGGCCTCGGCGAGAGGATAGGTATCATCAGCCACAACAGCGCTGACTATCTCGAGGCGCTGTTCGGCATCTGGCATGCCGGGCTCGTCGCCGTGCCGATCAACTCGCGCCTGCATGCGCGCGAGTTCGAGTACATTCTGCAGCACTCGAACTGCAGGGCGGTGTTCGTCGAGGACGATCTGGCGCAGACCGTTGCCTCGATCGCCGGCAATTGTGCCGACCTCAAGCACACGATCGTCGTCGGCGGCAGCGATTGGCGCGCCGCAACCGGGTTCGACGGCATCGACCTCGTCGCCCGTGCGCCAAGCGATCATGCCTGGCTGTTCTATACCAGCGGCACCACCGGCCGGCCGAAGGGCGCGTGTCTCACCCATCGCAATCTCCTGATGATGTCGCTCAGCTATTTTGCCGACATCGATCCCGTTTCGCCGCTGGACGCCGTCCTGCACGCTGCGCCGCTGTCGCACGGCTCCGGGCTCTACGGCCTGCCGCACATCGCCAAGGGCGCGGTCAGCATCCTGCCCGAGAGCGGCGGCTTCCAGCCGGACGAGATCGGCGAGCTGTTGCAGTGTTTTTCGGGCGTGTCGTTTTTCGCGGCGCCCACGATGGTCAAGCGGCTGATGGAGCACAACGGTTTTGCCGCGCAGAACCATGCCAACCTGAAGACCATCATCTATGGCGGCGCGCCGATGTATCTCGAGGACCTGCGCCACGCACTCGATGTCGTCGGGCCAAAACTCGCGCAAATCTACGGCCAGGGCGAATCGCCGATGAACATCACGGCGCTGCCGAAGGCGGTTCATGCCGATACAGCGCATCCGAGATGGCAGGAGCGGATGATGTCGGTCGGCACGCCGCGGACCGACGTCGAGGTGCGGCTGGTCGATGCCGATGATCGCGACGTGCCACTCGGCGAGCCGGGCGAGGTCTTGGTCCGCGGCGACGTCGTGATGGCCGGCTATCTCAACGACGAAGCGGCAACCGCATCAGCGCTGCGCGGCGGCTGGCTGCACACCGGCGACATCGGCAGCTTCGATGCCGACGGCTACCTGACGCTGAAGGACCGGGTCAAGGACGTGATCATCTCGGGCGGCTCGAACATTTATCCGCGCGAGATCGAAGAGGTCTTGCTGCGGCATCCGTCGGTGCAGGAAGTCTCGGTGTTCGGCCTGCCGGATCCGGAGTGGGGCGAGAACGTCGTCGCGGCTGTGGTATTGCGGGCCGGCACTGACGGTCGCCGAAGCCGGAGCTCGACGCGCTCTGCATCGAGCAGATCGCCCGCTTCAAGCGCCCGAAGCGCTACGTGTTCCTTGCCGAGTTGCCGAAGAACAATTACGGCAAGGTCCTGAAGACCAAGCTGCGCGAGGACTTTCGGCCGGGCAAGTGACCGTCACGCGGTTGGACAGAATGCGGAAAGGGCCGATCCTTCGAATTTTGTGGCCGGTTGTGCGGCACGCGCGCGGGTGCAATCGCGACGCGTGAGCGCTATTTCGCACTCGCGTTAACGCTTGGTCCGCTGGTTACTTCCGGTTTTTGCCCAACACAGGACATTGGGTCAGCGCGCGAGCTCAATATTTTGACGCCGCCCAGCGCGCCGGCCTTTCGGGCGTGGCGACGGCAAAAAGAGCAGCGAGCGAAATGAGCAAGGCAGACGCCGCAATAATGGCGCTAGCCGGACTGGTGATATCGGCGAGCAAGCCCAGTCCGGGCGGCCCGATGATATAGCCCGCGTCGGCCGTCATCCGGTAGGCGCTCATCGCAGCAGCGTTCATTCCGGGCGGCGCGGCATCGACCGCATAGGCCGCCGGCGCGGAACTGCTGATGGAGGTTGCGATACCCCAGATAATCGAGGCCACGACGAACCACCCAAAAGATGGGGCGTAGCAGAACAGAACCATCGACAGTCCGGTCAGCAGGGTCGATGGCACGATAACCGCCTTTCGCCCCAATCGGTCGGCGAGCCAACCGCCTGGATAGGCGGCGAGAAAGCCGCAAACGCTGGAGAGCATCAAGCCGAAGCCGATCTCGCTGACCGAGAGGCCGAGCGTGGCGGTGACCAGCAGAGGGATCAACGCAAACAAGCCACCTGTGCGTACAACAGCATTCATCAATGAAATCAGACTGACCAGCAGGAAGCCGCGGTGACCCAACAACACCAGCATCTGCCGGACGAAAGGGAGCTGAGCTGCGGCATGCGAAGCCGCCGCGAGCGGTTGTGCAGGCCGCGTCTCGCTGACCAGAAACCAGGCAACCGCGGTGACGACGAGACTTGCCGCGCCGGTCACCAGAAACGGCGCAGCGAGCCCATAGGCGCCCGCGATCAGTCCTCCCGGGAACGGCCCAACGGACAGACCAAAAAGAAACGCGGCCTGATAAATCGCGATGTTTCGACCGCGCCGGTTCGCCCGGCTGATATCGGCGAGTACGATTTGACCAGTGGTCAGAATGATGCCCGCTCCGGCACCGGCGACCATTCGCGCGAGATTGAATTCGACAAAGCTGGACGCTTCCCCGCACCAAAAACTTCCCGCCGCCGAAACAAGTCCGCCGATCGCCAGCAAAGGCCGCCTGCCGAGCCGGTCCGAAAGTTGCCCTCCCGGCACGGTCACCGCAAAGCGCGCGAAGCCGTAAACCGCGACAGCCAGACCGACGGCTGAAGCCGGTACGCCGAATGAGCGCGCGTAAAGCGGCAATGCCGGCACCATTGCTCCGAAGCCAAGCTGGTTCACGCCGACGAGAAGACACATCCAGACGAGGGTCCTGCGCTCAGCTGTCAAGTCCGTGGTGTCCAATCGGAGTTTTTGGCCAAAAAAATCGGTGCGCCGAACATGCCGGTTGTCTGGCACACGCATTCCCTACGCAACTTGCCTTAAGCAACTTGAAGGCGCCGCAGGCAAGTCATTCGTTCGTGGAGCGAACAAATGCCGGCAAACCCACTCTTCATCAGCGCAGTCCGTCAGTCTAGAATAGATACAAGCGGTCAACCGGCTCGCGCGAAAAGCCGGAGATTTGGGAGCACAACATGACCTCAGCTGCAGAGACCCTTGATACGGACGGTCTCGACACATTTCGTGCCGACGTGAAAGGCTGGATCAGCGAGAACCTGCCCCCGTCGATCCCGGACAAGCGGGACGAGTACTACGCATTGCAGCCGCGCTATCCGGAAGGACCGGACTGGAAGCTCTGGAAGGAACGGGTGGTCGCGAAAGGATGGGGCACGCCGGAGTGGCCCAAGGCTTACGGCGGCGCCGGGTTGCCGACGCCACAGGCGCGGATCGTCGCGCAGGAAATCATCCGGATGGGCGGCGTCAATCCCGTACTCGGCATGGGTACGCGCCTGCTGGGGCCGACCCTGCTCGAGCACGGCAACGAAGAGCAGAAGAAGCTGCATCTCAATCGAATTTCGCGGGGCGAGGTGCGATGGTGCCAGGGCTATTCGGAGCCGGGCGCCGGGTCCGATCTGGCCGGGCTGCAGACGAAAGCCGAAGACAAGGGCGACCACTATCTGGTCAACGGCCAGAAGATCTGGACATCGGGCAGCCTATACGCCGACTGGTGCTTCTGCCTGGTGCGGACCGACCCGAAAGTGAAGCAGGAAGGCATCAGCTTTCTGCTGATCGACATGAAGACGCCGGGAATCGAGGTCCGGCCGATCCGGATCATCTCCGGCGTGTCACCATTCTCAGAAGTGTTCTTCACCAACGTGAAGGTGCCGAAGGAAAACCTGGTCGGGCAGCTCAACAAGGGCTGGACCATCGCGAAGCGGCTGCTGCAATTCGAGCGCAACGCAACGACCAACGAACGTCGTGCGGCTGGCGGCGATTTCCGGCCGATCGATCAGATCGCCAAGGATTACGTCGGGCTGGACGAGACCGGTCGCATTGCCGATCCCGATCTCCGTCAGCGCGTCGTCAAGCACATGATGGAATTCAAGACGCTTCAATTGATGCAGCAGCGCATGCTCGACATGACGCGGGCCGGGCAGGGTCCCAGCGAGTTCACATCGGTTGCCAAGAACTCGCGGGCGCGCATCACGCAGGAACGCGAGGAGTTGCTGGTCGAGATGATGGGCGAGCAGGGGCTCGGCTGGAGCGGCGATCAATACAGTCCGGCGGAACTCGGGACGACGCGCGCGTTCCTGGGCAACAAGGCCATGACGATCTACAGCGGCACGTCAGAGGTGCAGAACAACGTGATTGCCAAGCGCATTCTCGGGCTGCTCGACCACCAGTAAGACACCGGGATTTGGGCTACGCGGTCGCGCCGCCATCGACCGGCAAAGCGACGCCGGTGATGAACGACGCTTCGTCCGACAACAGGAACAGCGCGGCGTTGGCGATTTCGTCCGGCTGCGCGGCGCGGCCGGTCGGATTGGCGCCGCCGCGTTGCTGCACCAGCGCCTCGATATCGTTTGGCTTTGGGCCGGCGCTGTCCGGGCGCGCGACGAACACCCGCAGCATCGGCGTGTCGACGGTCCCGGGGCACACCGCGTTGACGCGAATTTTTTCGCGCGCATAGCGCTTGGCGAGTGCGCGGACGAAGCCGACCACGCCGAATTTCACGGCGGAATAGACCGGGCTGAACGACGAGCCCTGGATGCCGGCGATCGAGGCGGTGTAGAGCAGGGCGCCGCCGCCGCGTCGCCGCAACTCGGGGATTGCGGCTTCGGTCGTCACCAGCACGGTGCGGATATTGAGGTCGATCGCGCGCTCGAACTCGGCGAGGTCGATGCCTTCCACCGCCGCCGGTCCGGGATGGCCGACATGGTTCCAGACGAAGTCCAGCCCGCCGAACTCCTTCGCGGTGCGCTGCACGATTTCGCGCGAAAAACCATCGTCCCTGAGATCGCCGACCAGCTCGATGGCCTTGCCACCGGCCTTGCGAATCTCACTTGCAACAGCGCCCGCGCCCTCGGCGTTGACATCAACGACTGCAATGGACGCGCCTTCGCGGGCAAACCGCAAGGCGCCGGCCCGGCCCATCCCCGAGGCGGCGGCTGTGACGATCCCGATCTTCCCCTTCATGCGCATTGTTGTCCTCCCGGCGCGATGTGTTGTGGTTCAAGGGCATCCTAGCAGGTTGCTTGATTTGCATTGCACTGGATTTTCAGGTCGCGTTGAATCAAGCTTGCGGCTGACCACTTGATGCGAGAAATCGAGGTCCGGCAATGGTGCGCGACACGTTGAATGCATGTCTCGTCATCGCGATCTTGTGCCTCGTCGGCGTGGGCAGCGCCCGTGCCGATGATCTTTATCGCGCGCAGACGATCGTGACCGGAACCGGCGAGCCGAACCGCATCGAAGCGCTTGGCCCATGCCTCGAGGAGGTGCTGATCAAGGTGTCCGGCGCGCAAAAGCTCGCGGGCGATGCGCGCCTTGCGCCCTACAAGGCGAAGGCGAAAGATTACGTCAGCGCGTACAGCTATCATGACCAGATGTCGGGCATTCCGATCCATGACGAGCAGGGCACGCGCGACCGGCCCTACGACCTGACCGTCGACTTCGATCCGAGCAAGATTGCGGACGTCCTGAAAGAGCTTCGGCTCAAGCCATGGGTTGCGCATCGGTCAGTGATCGCCGTCTTCGCCGGATTGCAACAAGGGACCAACAGCTATCTCGTTGCCGCGGACGGTGACCGCGGCACCGATCAACGGGATTCGTTGCTGTCGACCGCGGCCAAGCGCGGCGTGCCGATCGTGTTGCCGGCCACCGGCGATCTGGCGCAGTCCGGGATTGATGTTGCGAAGCTCGCAAAGGCTGAGCCAGCGTCGCTGGCAAGCGCCATCAGCGGAAAGGGCAGCGAGGCCGTTCTGATCGGCCAGCTGGCCTGGAACGACCGCAAGCTCGACTGGTCCGCACAATGGCGGATCGATTGGGAGGGCAAGACGCACCGCTGGCAGCTACGTGCGCCAACCTATGACGAGGCATTCCGGCGCGGTATCGGCGGCGTCGCGCAAATGCTCTCGGGCAACGGCGAGCCGAAGTGAATGCGCCTGACCCGCGCCCGTCAATTTTGTTATATCAACATCCGCCACACTGCTTCGAAAAGCGTGGGCCTAAGAAAGGTGCGCACTTGCAATACACAACCCTCGGCAAGACCGGCCTGAAGGTCAGCGTCGCCGGCCTCGGTTGCGGCGGCAACAGCCAGGTCGGTCTCGGCACCGGCCTGTCGACTGCTCAATCCGTCGCACTGGTGCGCGAGGCGATCGACCTCGGTGTGTCGTTCATCGACACCGCCGAGGCCTACGGCACCGAGCACATCGTCGGCGGCGCCATCGCCGAGCTCGATCGCGGCTCGGTCGTGATCTCCACCAAGTGCCGGATCACCGAAGGCGGCGCGCCGCGGTCGGGTGCACAAGCGGTTGCGAGCCTCGAAGCGTCGCTCAAAAAGCTACGAACCGACTACGTCGATGTCTTCCTGCTGCATGGCGTGCCGCCATCGGCCTACGATCGCGTGCGCGAAGAGCTTGCACCTGCACTGCTGCGCGAGAAAGAGAAAGGCAAGATCAGGCACCTCGGAATGAGCGAGACATCGCCGCTCGATCCCGAGCACGCCATGCTGCAACGTGCGCTGGTCGACCCCGTTTGGGAAGTCGTGATGTTCGCGTTTCACATGCTCAATCAGGCTGCGCGGACAAAAGTGTTTCCGCAAACGCAGGCCCGTGGCGTCGGCACGCTGCTGATGTTTGTGGTGCGCAACATTTTTTCCAAGCCGGGCCTGCTGGCCGAGACGATGAAACGGCTCGCAGCCGAAGGAAAGGTGCCCGCCGAATTCGGCGACCAGGCCAATCCGCTCGATTTTCTCGTGCACGAAGGTGGCGCAACAAGCGTGGTCGATGCCGCCTATCGCTTCGCACGGCATGAGCCAGGAAGCGAAGTCGTGCTGTTCGGTACCGGAAACCGCGCGCACTTGCGCAGCAATATCGAATTGATCCTTCGCCCGCCGTTGCCGCGGGCTGATGTCGAAAAACTCTATGCCTGCTTCGGCGCGCTGCGCGGCGTGGGGCTGGACCTGCCAGACCGGGCGCGCCGCTGATGCACCCAGTCAAGCGCTGGAAAGTTGGCGGGCTGCTGCTCGCCGGATTGCTGACGGTGCTCGCCGGCGGTGCCAGTTTGACGGTCGTGCTCGCGGCAGAAATCACCCATGTCGACGGCTACGCGGTCGATCGCGACGTGCTGTGCGGCACCGCTCCGAACGCCTATCCAAAACTCCGCATCGGCACGCGTGAGGGTTATTGCGCGGGTCTTGTCGCCAGCAAAGACGATGGTCTGATCTTCCCGCGGTCGATCGTGCAGATTCCAGGCCGCAACGAATTTGTCGTCGCCGACATGGGAAGCTGGACGCCCGCTCATGGCCGGCTGCTGCTGCTCGATCCGGCGCTGCCGGCAGGACACCGTATCCGTGAGCTCGTGACCGGGATCGATTTTCCGTTTGGACTCGAGATCGGACCGGACAAGAAGATCTATGCCTCGACCGACACGACGATCTTCCGCTTTGATCCGCTGGCGTCGAATCCGAAGGCATCGATGGAGGTCGTCATTCACGACCTGCCCGGGCGTAGCGTGACTCTCTCGGACGGCACCAGGGTCGCGGAAGTCGTGCATCCGCTCAAGCAATTCGTGTTCGACAAGACCGGCCGCATCTATGTCAACATCGGCGCGCCGACCGACAGCTGCGTGAACTATGCGAACCGGCTGTGCCCCGCCGGCGAAGGGGCCAAGTCCGCTGGCCTCGGTCTGGGCATTCACACCGCCGGCCGGCGGTATCTTCCCGGCGCTGAAGCCGGGCGATCCGAATCCGCCGCGCGAAGTTTTTGCGCGCGGCCTGCGTAACTCGATGGCGCTTGCCGTGCACCCTGAATTTCCGGCGCCGGGCTACGCGTTCCTGCAAGCCGAGAACGGCCGCGACCTGCCTGACCTGATGAAGCCGAACGAGGAGCTGAACGCGCTCGAAAAGGGCAAGCACTATGGCTGGCCCTATTGCTACGACATCTCGACCGCGAGCCCGGAATTCCGCGGCTTCCTGCAGACGAGCCCGGCCTACAAGGATTTCTGCAACAACAAGGACACCTATCGCCAGCCTTACTCGCTGCTGCCACCGCATGCCGCGCCACTCAACATGTTCTACTATCACGGCGCCAAATTCCCGGAGTTGCAGAACAAGCTGGTGATCGGCCTGCACGGCTATCGGCCGACCGGCAGTCGGGTGATCGCGTTCGACGTCGACGACAAGGGATTTCCAAAGCTGCAGCCGGCCCCGGTGCACTATGGCATCAGCTGTGCGTCCGAGCCGACCCGCGCCTATCAAACCGAAAACGCCGGCGAGGTCGCCGCCGCGCCGTTCATCGAGCTGATTCCCGAATGGTACAAGGTCAACGGCGTGCGGCCGCAGGGCGCGCCGGTCGGCATGACGGTCGCCTCCGATGGCGCGATCTGGCTGGTCGAGGACAAGAACAAGACCATCATCCGCATCGACACAGCGCCGGTCGAGGCGCGCGTGCCGTTGCCATGTGATCAGCGCAGCGATCTGCAGATCGCCGAGTTGATCAAATATGTCGAGAGCGACGCCGGCAATCGGGTGCGGGTCACGCAGATCAGGACCGACCTCGTCGAGAGGCATTGCCAGGGCTGCCACGCCGACTTTGGCTTGAAACCCGGACAGATCGATGCCGACAAGGATCGCGCAGTGCTGCGGTTCCTGCTGTCGCAGGACGGCTGGATCTATCCCGGCGATCCCGAGGCCGGCTTGCTGCACGCGCGGCTGAATGGACGCGGCGCGGAAAACATCATGCCGCCAAATGGACGCGAATTGTTGAAGGACCCGTCCTACAAACAGCTGCTGGCGGTGATCGATCGCTTTGTTGGAACGATCGTGCCCGGCGAGCGGTTGCGAGTGCGTGGCGGCCGCGTCGACCGCAAATTCTATGATCGGAACCACAAGGAGTGCGGTACGATTCCGACCGGCATCGTTGTCGTTGCGGTTGTGCGGCATGCGCCGGAGAAACCGCAGTTCAGCCGTATTTACCGGCCAGCCGATCTCTATCTCAATGGCGAATGCACCGACGATGGCGGTTACTATATCGAAGAGGACAATCTGGTGCCTCTGTAGCGCCGTCGCGCTGGCCTCGGCGGCCGTCGCCGAGACCGGGCTGTTTCAGAGCCGACAGCTGACGCCATCGGGCGAATACACCTTCAACATCGAAGGGCCCGCGGTCGACGGAGCCGGCAATCTCTACGTCGTCAATTTTCAGCGCCCCGGCACGATCGGCAAGATTGCCGCCGGCGGCACGGCGTCGGAATTGTTTGCGACATTGCCGGAAGGCAGCGTCGGCAACGCCATCCGCTTCGACAAATCGGGCCGCATGTTCATCGCCGATTACAAGAAGCACAATGTCTTCGTGGTCGAGCCCGGTACGACCGAACCGCGGCCGTATTTTCAATCGGACGATTTCAATCAGCCGAACGATCTGACCGTTGCCGCCGACGGTACGCTCTATGCGAGCGATCCACACTGGAAGTCGCGCACCGGTCAGGTCTGGCGCATCACGCCGGGCGCCGACGGCAAAGGCATCGGCGAGAAGATGGCAAGCCCGCGGCGCGATGAGCACCACCAACGGCATCGATCTCAGCCCGGATGGCAAGACGCTCTATGTCGGCGAGTCCGACTTCAAACGAGATCTGGGCCTATCGGCTGGAAGGCGGGGCGCTGACATCGCCGCGGCTGGTGAAGAAATTCACCGATGCCAGCATCGACGGTTTGCGCACTGATATCGATGGCCGGATCTACGTCGCTCGCATTCTGAAAGGCACGATTGTGATCCTCAGCCCGAAGGGAGCGGTCGAGCGCGAGGTGCCGCTAACGGCGAAGGAGCCGACCAATCTGGCGTTTGGCGGCGCGGACGGGAAAACCGTGTTTGTCACCCAGCGCAAGGGCGGATTCATCGAGTCCTTCCGCGTGGCGCGACCGGGCCGCGAGTTCTGCCTGCAAGCGGGCTGCCTGAAATAACCCCGTGCCGCCGACATTGTGACGGCGTCCGCGAAGAGTATGCTGGGCGAAGCATGCCGATCCGGTTCGAGAGCCCCCGATGTACCGCGCGACCCTGGGCGCCACCCAACATGTCTTCGACGATCTGAAGACGCTGCTGGCCAGGGCGACGCCGTTGCGCAGCGGCGACCAGCTCGCCGGCATTGCCGCCGAGAGCGCCGAGCAGCGCGTTGCCGCGCAATACGCGCTCGCCGACGTGCCGCTCCAGACCTTCCTCGAAGACCTCGTCATCCCCTACGAGATCGACGATGTCACGCGCCTGATTGTCGACTACTCACGACAAGGCGGCGTTCGCGCCGATTGCGGACCTCACGGTCGGCGGCTTTCGCGATTGGCTGCTGTCGGACGATGCAACCCGCGAGGCGCTTGCAGCGATTGCACCAGGCGTGACGCCGGAGATGGCCGCGGCGGTGAGCAAGCTCTGCGCGTTGCAGGACCTGATGGCCATTGCGTCGAAATGCGCCGTGGTGACGCGGTTTCGCAACACGATCGGCTTGCCGGGCCGGCTGTCGGTGCGGCTGCAGCCGAACCATCCGACCGACGATATCAGTGGCATCGCCGCCAGCATCCTCGACGGCCTGCTGCTCGGCGCCGGCGATGCCGTGATCGGCATCAACCCCGCGACCGACAGTCCGGACCAGGCGCACCGGCTGCTGTCGATGCTCGAAGACATCCGCGTCAAGCTTGCGATCCCGACGCAGTCCTGCGTGCTCGCGCACGTCACGACGACGCTCGATTTGATCCGGCGCGGCTCGCCGGTCGACCTGGTGTTCCAGTCGATTGCCGGAACCGAAGCGGCCAACAAGAGCTTTGGCATCAATCTCGCGCTGCTCGATGAGGCACGCGACGCCGCGCTGGCCTGCAAGCGCGGCAGCGTCGGCAACAACGCGATGTATTTCGAGACCGGGCAGGGCAGTGCGCTGTCGGCGAATGCGCATCACGGCGTCGATCAGCAGACGCTGGAAGCGCGCGCCTACGCGGTGGCGCGGCGCTTCTCGCCGCTGCTGGTCAACACCGTGGTCGGCTTCATCGGTCCGGAATACCTGTTCAACGGCAAGCAGATCACGCGCGCCGGACTCGAGGATCATTTCTGCGGCAAGCTGATGGGCGTGCCAATGGGCGTCGACGTCTGCTACACCAATCACGCCGAGGCCGATCAGGACGACATGGATGCGCTGCTGACGCTGCTGGTGACCGCGGGCGTCAATTTCGTGATGGGCGTGCCCGGCGCCGACGACGTGATGCTCGGCTACCAGAGCACGTCGTTCCACGATGCGCTCGTGATGCGCGACTTGTTCGGCAAGCATCCGGCGCCGGAGTTCGAAGCGTGGCTCGACCAGCAGGGGCTTGTTGATCGCAACAGGCGCATTCGGCCGCGCGAATTGCCGCAGCATTTTCGTGCGCTGATCGGGGCAAGAGAGTGAGACCACCGCTGCCTTCTAACGCGCTCTATTCGAAAGCCTTTTTCGACTTTTTGGGGGAGTTTTGGCGTGCAGCAGTAACAGCAATGACCCTACTATAATACCGCATACTCCAACCGTGTCCACTGATGCATGGGCCGAGCTGCGCCACGCTACGCCGGCGCGGATCGGGTTGCCGCGGACCGGCGCGTCGATTGCGACAAGGCCGGCGCTCGAACTTCGGCTGGCCCATGCGCGCGCCCGCGACGCCGTCCACGACGCGCTGGATGTGGCGTTACTGGCCGCCGACCTCGAGGCGCTCGGACAGCCGGTGGTGCAGGTCGAGAGCCAGGCGACGGATCGGCAAACCTATCTCATGCGTCCCGATCTCGGCCGCGCGCTCGCACTCGGGTTCGGCCGCAACGCTCAGCCAGTACGCGCGCGGCTACGACGTCGCGTTCGTTGTCGCCGACGGTTTGTCGGCGAGCGCCGTCCAGCAGCACGCGGCTCCGGTGCTGCAGCGAGTTGTGACCTCCTTGCCGAAGACCTGGTGTATCGCCCCGCTTGTCATCGCCCGCTTCGGCCGCGTTGCCCTCGGCGACGCCATTGCCGAGGCGCTGCAAGCCGAGTGCGTCGCGGTCCTGATCGGCGAGCGCCCGGGCTTGAGCGCGCCCGACAGCATGGGCGCCTATCTGACGTATCGGCCGCGCGCAACGACGACTGATGCCGACCGCAACTGCATCTCGAACATCCGGCCCGCCGGTATCGGCTATGACGAGGCCGCGTTCAAGCTGACGCGGTTGCTAATGGCAATGCGCGTGCGAAGAATTGGGCGTTGCGCTAAAGGATGAGACCGAGCGGCCGGCGCTCGAATAGGTTTTGCACGCGAAACGCGCTAGAGAATCGAACCGTGCGTACCCAGCAGAATTGATGAGGCGACCATGACTACTGCCGAGCCGATCTATGACGTTGCCCATCTCGGCCATGTCGAGTTGCTCACCAACAAGCCGGAGGCGAGCCTCGACTTTTTCACGCGCGTATTTGGTCTGACCGAAAGCGGCCGCGAAGGCGACAGCGTTTATCTGCGCGCCTATGACGATTACGAATTCCATTCACTGAAGCTGACGGCGGCGAAAACCACCGGCTCGCGCCATGTCGCCTATCGCGCCGCGAGCCCGCAGGCGCTCGAGCGCCGCGTCAGGGCGCTGGAGCAGATCGGCTGCGGCATCGGCTGGCATGACGGTGATCTCGGCCACGGTCCCGCCTACCGTTTCCGCGACCCCGACGATCATGTGTTTGAGATCTACTACGAGACACGCCGCTATGAGCCGCCGCCGAGCGAGCGGCCGGCGCTAAAGAACCAGGCGCAAAAATTTCTGGCGCGCGGCGTCGCGACCCGGCGGCTCGATCACGTCAACCTGCTCGCGGCCGATCTCGGGGCGATCCGCGACTTCATGCCGAGGGCGCTCGGCAGCCGGATTACCGAGCAGATCGTGCTCGACAATGGCGCCGTCGGCGGCTGCTGGTTCACGATCAACAACAAGAGCTATGACATCGCCTACGCGCGCGACAACACCGGTGGCCACGGGCGCTTTCATCACGTCACCTACGCGGTCGACCAGCGCGAGCACATCCTGCAGGCCGCCGACATCTTCCTCGAGAACGGGGTCTTCATCGAGACCGGGCCGCACAAGCACGCGATCCAGCAGACCTTCTTCATCTACGTTTGGGAGCCGGCCGGCAACCGGATCGAGCTTGCCAATGCCGGCGCGCGCCTGATCCTGGCGCCGGACTGGCAGACCGTGACCTGGACCGAGACCGAGCGCAAGAAAGGCCAGGCCTGGGGCCTGAAGACGGTCGAAAGCTTCTACACCCACGGTACGCCGCCGGTGGGCGAGGCAGGGTGAGCTGAAAAAGGCCCCGGTCGCGATGGGGGCGCGACCGGGGTTTGAGGGGATAGGATGTCAAATGCGAGGAGGGACCCTCGCAAGTTCGAGTTGAGCACGCCTTCGCAACAGCCAGCGTGACCGGCATGTTTCGGCGGCGTCGAAATTGCGTCAGCGCGAGATGTTGCTGCTGCAACGTCTCTGTCACATGCCGAAATTACGCTTTCCCTTCCGCCGTGCGTGGGTGGGGGATCGCGATGCTGACCGTTCCGGAACTGGCGGCCGACGCGCTGGGCGATTTTATCGGCGCGTACATGCGTCGCCGGTTCGGATCGTCGCAAACGCATCTGGTTGAGATGGTGCCGTCGATCGCGCGCATCGCCATCGAATGCATCGGCAACAGCGACGCGCTCTATCACAATGTCGAGCACACGCTGCTGGTGACGCTGGCCGGCCACGATATCCTGCGCGGTCGCGCCTTGCACACCCACATGCCGGCGGAAGACTATGCCCACGTCATCATTGCGTGTCTGACCCACGACATCGGTTACGTGCGCGGCTTGTTCAGGGACGACGACGCCGACGGCTTTGTCGTCGACTCGAGCGGGCACAAGGTTTCGTTGCCGCGCGGTTCGTCCGACGCAGCGCTGCTGCCGTATCACGTCGATCGCTCAAAACTTTATGTGATGGAGCGCATCGAAGGGGTCGCGATGCTCGACCAGCGACGCATTGCCCGCGCCGTGGAAGGCACGCGGTTTCCGGCGACCGTGCCGAGCGAAGACGAGGAGTGCGACGAAGAGGCCTCAATCCTGCGCGCGGCGGACCTGATCGGCCAGCTCGGCGACCCCCACTACATCCGCAAGGCCAACGCGCTCTGGCACGAATTCGAGGAAGCGGGACTCAACCGCCAGCTCGGCAATGGCTCGCCGGCCGACATCGTGAACCGCTACCCACAGTTCTACTGGAACAGCGTCGCGCCGCACGTCCAGACCGCGATCCGTTATCTCAACGTGACGTCGAGCGGGCGGCAGTGGATCGCCAATCTCTACAGCAACGTATTTCGCGCCGAGCGCGACATCTCGCTGTCGGGACCGCAGAAGTAGCGCCCTCCCGCTTCGTTCCGCAAGCCGCTCACGCACACGGCAAGCGTGCCCAACCAGGCGTGCGCGACCGCAAGCTCACCATGACCGGCAGGCACGAGCAGGCACGCGCGCGCAAGCCAGCGGCGTCGGAAATTTTCACCGCGCCGCGCCGGGTTATCACAAGGCCGCGGCCTTCGAGACCGGCGAGCACGTCGGTCACGCTCGGGCGCCGGGCGCCCAAGGCGATCGACAATGATTCATGCGTTACCGGAACAGACCGCCAGCGAATTGCTCGTTCGCCAGCAATAGCCACTTGGCGAGGCGCTGCTCGAGTGCATGACTGGTGTTGCACAACAGGTTCTGCGCGCTCTGCCGCATCAGGCTCTGCGAGAAACGCGCAAAGTGCCGAAGCAACGCGGGCCGCTGTTCGATCGCTTCGCGGAAAGCTCCGACCCTTATGCGCATGGCAACCGTGTTTGGCGCCTGCACTATGGCACGGTAGATCGCCCTTGAGGCGTCGAAAATCACTTCGATGCCGACCATTCCATTCGCGTCGATCATCGCGATCTCGACCGGCGGGTCGGTCGCACTGCGGGCCAGCAGCGAGACGATCCCCTGCTCCAGGAAATAGACGAATTCGATCGGTGCATCGACTTGCTGAACCAGATTGCCGCACTCAAACGTCACCCGTTCGAGCGCCGGACGAAGCAGCGCGAATTCGTCAACGCTCATCGGGTCCAAGATCTGATTTCTGACCGTCTGGAGGTTGACGCTTTGCGCGCTGCGCTCGCTCGTTCGCGTTCGCCAAAGTCCCGCCAGCGCCAAGCGATGTGGTGTGGTCGGCCTGCTTTGCTGCCGGTCTCTGATCATTGCGCCTCCGCCCGTTAGCCGAAGCGACCTGTAATGTAATCCTGCGCGCGCCGGCTGCGCGGCGCGGTGAACATCTTGTGCGTCTTGTCAAATTCCATCATCTCGCCGAGGTACATGAATGCAGTGAAGTCCGACACGCGAGCGGCCTGTTGCATGTTGTGGGTCACGATGGTGATCGTGTATTCGGTTTTCAGCTCGTCGATCAGTTCTTCGATCCTGGCCGTCGAGATCGGATCGAGTGCCGAGCATGGCTCGTCGAACAAGATCACCTCCGGATTCACTGCCACGGTGCGGGCGATGCACAGACGTTGCTGCTGGCCGCCCGAGAGACTGAGGCCGCTGGCGCGGAGGTTGTCCTTGACCTCGTCCCAGAGCGCGGCGCGGCGCAAGGCGAATTCAACCCGCCCATCGAGCTCGGAACGCCGCAGGCGCTGGTAGAGGCGAATTCCAAAGGCGATGTTCTCGTAAATTGACATGGGAAACGGCGTCGGCGTTTGAAATACCATCCCGATCCGGGACCGCAGCAAACTGATATCGATATTCGGAGACAGGATGTTCTCGCCGTCGAGGAGGACCTCGCCCGTGGCACGCTGGCCGGGATAAAGATCGTACATCCGATTGAGAACGCGCAGCAGAGTCGACTTCCCGCAGCCGGACGGTCCTATGATCGCCGTCGCATTTTTTGCGTAGAGAGGAAGGTTGACGTTCTTGAGCGCATGCGACTTGTTGTAGAAGAAACCGAGATTGCGGATCACGATTTTCTCGGACAACGACTCCTTGTCGCGCGCGTCATGTGCGGGATCATCGCCGGCGGAGGGATTGGTCATTGCCATGCTTCATGTCCGATCTCGGTCGATGCCGCGTTTGTTGCTCCGATAGCGCCTGACATGGCGTGCAGGAGGCGCGATCGGCATTGTCCGTCGCAACCTCAATGCCCTTAAGCCGTGAAGTGAAGCTAACGCGCCGGAGCAGAAATCGCGTTGCGTTCGATCAAGGCTGTCACGGCGCCGTCATTGAATGCTGAGTACGCAATCCTTCCTGAAGCAGGATCGGCCCGATCAATTGCACTGCGCGTTAATGACGATGATGTGACACCATTGATCAGTCGCAACGCGACTCTTCGTTCCTTGTGTCAACTGGGACCAAAGTAATGAGCATTCGCGGGGAGAAAAAATGATCGATGATGATCGCCCGGCTATCACAGCGCGTCAGGCTTACGATGGAGACTACTGGAAGCAACGCGCCGAGAGAGCACGTCGCATGGCGCGCAGCTATGATCAGCAGCACATCAGAGATCATTTCATCAAGATAGCTGTCGGCTACGATCAGCTCGCGGAGCGCGCCTACAAGATTCAAAGCGAGATCGAAAAGGAATTGGCCGAATGAACGAACCGCAGGTATCTTTCATCGGGACTGAAACAATTCCAGATTTGCCAGCTGTCCTGCGTCCTTCCGTGCCGGTTCAGCCGAGGCCGCGTCCCCCCTCGCCGTCAACCGCGATCAACCTGCCGTCGTTCGATACCGTCGATCGAGTCGGCCGCAGCATGATCGCGCGGTTCACGGGTGGTGTTTCGCCACACGCGGAAGCCGCTGCCTGGTTCGACTGGCTGTCGCATTTTTCGCGCGCTCCCGGTCGGCAGCTCGAACTCCTGGCGCTAGGCGCCATCCTGGGCGCGCGGCTGGCCGCCTCGGTCGGCGGCAACCCGGTGGCCCCGCTTCACCCTGAGCCGACCGACCATCGTTTCGAGAACCCGGCCTGGCAGAGGGTTCCGTTCCTCTGGTGGCAGCAGGCATTCCTCGCGCACGAGGAGTGGTGGCGCAGCGCCACGCGACAACTGCGCGGAATGAGGGCCAGGGACGCCGAACGGGTCAGCTTCATGGTGCGTCAAGCGCTCGACGCGTTCTCACCCTCGAACGTCGCGTGGCTGAATCCGGTGGTCATCGAACGCACGCATAAGGAAGCCGGCGCGAATCTGCGCGCGGAGCAAACAACCTGATCGAAGACTGGACGCGCGCCGTCACGATGGTGCCCCCGGAGCCGAACGAAAAATTTCGGGTCGGGGAGACCGTCGCGGCGACGCCCGGTCAGGTTATTTTCCGCAATGAGCTGATGGAATTGATCCAGTACAGCCCCACCACACCCGATGTCCTGGCGGAGCCGGTGCTGATCGTGCCGGCCTGGATCATGAAATATTACGTGCTGGACCTCTCGGCGCAGCGTTCGCTGGTGCGCTACCTGGTCGATCAAGGCATCACGGTGTTCATGATTTCCTGGCACAATCCGACGCCTGCGGATCGGGACGTTACGCTCGACGACTACCGCACCGAAGGCGTCATGGCCGCGCTCGCGGCCGTCAACGCGGTCGTGCCCGGCCGCAAGGTCCACGCCTGCGGTTACTGCCTCGGCGGCACGCTGCTGGCGATTGCCGCAGCCACCATGGCACGAGACGACGACGATCGGCTCAAGACGATCACACTGCTCGCGGCTCAAACCGACTTCAGCGAGGCCGGTGAACTGATGCTGTTCATGGACGACAGCCAGGTCGCCTTTCTCGAAGACATGATGTGGGACCAGGGCGTGTTCGATTCGTCGCAGATGAGCGCCGCATTTCGTTCGTTGCGCAGCGCAGACCTGGTGTGGTCGAACATGACGCGAAGCTATTTGCTGGGTGAACGCGAGCCGACGAACGATCTCATGGCGTGGAATGCGGATTCAACCCGCTTGCCCTATCTCATGCATTCGCAATACCTGCGCGGCCTGTTTCTGGAGAACCGGCTCACCGCCGGTCGTTTTGCCGTCGAGGGCCACGTTATTGCGCTGAAAGATATACGCGTGCCTATGTTTGTCGTGGGCACCGAGACCGATCACATTGCACCCTGGCAGTCGGTCTACAAGGTTCATCTCTTCACCGATAACGAATTGACCTTCCTGCTGACCAATGGCGGTCACAACAACGGCATCGTTTCCGAGCCGGGTCACGCGGGCCGACACTACAAGATCGCGCGGCGTGAGGGAGGCGATCGCTACATGGACGCCGCGACGTGGCGTTCGCGCGCGACACGCAGGGATGGGTCCTGGTGGCCGGCGTGGAAATCCTGGCTGATTGCCCAAAGCGAGCCGCTCCGCATCGCGCCGCCGGCCATTGGGGCGCCCGCACATGGTATCAATCCACTTTGTCCGGCACCCGGCACATTTGTTCTCGAGCGCTAGCGGAGGCACGGTGGGCGAACCCAGAAAGGCGCGCTTCCGACCCCGCTCAGCTATGGGTTTCGATTCCGTTCGATATCTGTTTGTCTGGAATACTGCTTCCTTCCGACCTTTCCACGAATTCCTCTCTTGATTTGAGGGGTGGGCCGCCTTTTGCTGGAATTAAACTATGCCAGAGGCAACTCCGTTCAAGTGCCCCAACTGCGAAGCGCAATCACGGTGGTGCGCATCGACGCGCCATCCACAGGTGACAGCGAATTGCTGTGCGTAAGCTGCGGTGGACCGCTTCAGGCTCGTGACGGGATTTACGCGCTCAAGTATTTTCGGATCGACGCCAAGCGTCGAAGGACATCACGCGGACGGGTAAATTGAGGCCGCCTCAGCTGGCGGCCTCTTCCTTCGTGTGCTGCTTGTGCCAGTGGCAGCTGCGTCCGCAGGATCGATCCCCAAATCCGCGCCGCTACCTCATCGAGCTGCAGCGACAGTCACACCCTTATCTTTGAAAGTCGGTAGGGGGTTGCAGCGCTTTCCGACCGAATGTGTGTCGGTTCGCACGAGCGGCCTTATTCGCATCCTCGCCGAGACTATGTCTCTTGGTGAGCAGTCCCTGCGAATTCAGGACTGCTTCGATGGCCCAATCATTGTGACGGTTGCGTGACTGATCTGCCTCAATGAGGCGCGCCGATCGAGCGTCTATTCGGTGATCGAACAACGAGGCGTCCAATGAAATCGAAAATTCTCGAGCGACTGGAGCAATCGGAATTGCTGTTGCCGGCCCTGATCGCCGATGGCTTGTCGGCGAACGACCGGATCAAGGTGCGACTGAGTGCGTTGCAGGCGGCGGCTGCGCATGCTCGCAGGCCGGACGGGCGGCGGATTGACCTGGCGGATGAGTGTCGCACGGCCGGGCTCGATGCAATCGCGATCGAGGATTTGGTCGGTCACGCGACGGTCAGCAGCGACGGACAGCTGACGACATCAGGCCTTGCGGCGCTGCTCGCAGCGATTTGGGGCGATGCCCTTGACATGGTGCGGGCGGTCGGCGCCGGCGACCCCGCATCCGGGGATGCGTTTGACGCACGCCTCGCGGCCATTCGCACAGCCGGCACGCAAGATGCGTCAGACGCCATCGAATTCGATCGGGTCGCGAGGTTGACCGAAGTTACGAATGCGGATCATGACAGCCTGCACCGACTGGTGATGGATCTGCACAAGGCTCTCAATCGGCTTGCGGCCGCCAACGCCGAAGAAAGCCTGGCTGGTGCCCATGTCTACGGGTTGCAGGCCGATGACCGAGCCATGGTCGAAGCGTTCATGCGGGGCGTGGAGTTGACCCGCAAGCTCAAATTCGACCATCCGGGCCTGTCGACGACGGCGATCCGCGCCAATGGCAGGCTCACGATCCAGAACGATATCGGCGAGACCGACGCGCATGTGGTCGTGATCTCGGTCGCGAACGATGCGGTGACGCTCACCTACACCGACGTGCACCTGGCCCGCGCGAAATTCTTCACGCGCCTGTTCGATGATTTCTCCGTTGAATGGAGCGGACTCGATCGCAAGACCGCCGAGGGTCTCGGTGACGACGGCGTGTTTTACCTCGTGACCGGCCGCTGCCGTAGCGTCGATGAGCACGCCCGTGGCGCATTCCTTGAAGCGGTCGGCGCCGCACTGGTTTTTCTCATCGACTGGAACAAGGCCCGCAAGGTGTTGCGGGATTGGGTCTCGAAGGGCGACGCCATCCATGTTCTCGAACATGCGGCGCGACACCGCTTCGGCCATCGCGGTTTCCTCGAACTCGGAGGCCGCGAGCTCGTTGCGAGCGCGGTTCACCACGCGGCATCAGCCCGGATCGGATTCGGCGAGCAGCTCGACCAGGCGCTCGGGCGTGAGGCAGCCGTGCAGTTCCTGCAGAATGTCTTGAAGGTCGCGGCCGAGACGCTGCTCGAAGGCGGCTCACCGCGGCTCGCCCGGGATCGCATCGAGGCCGATCTCGTTCAGCGCTTGCAGCGCGTGGACGCCAAGCTGCTGGCCGTCGTGCTGCGACAAAGTGGACTTGCCCGCCAGATCGCCGCGGACATCGCGCATTTCCTCGCGGCGCAGCGTGCCAATGTATCGGCCAGCGGCACCTCGCTCGCAGCCCGGGCGCGGCTGGTCGAGGAGAAGGCCGACAGAATCGCGCTCGAGGCGCGCAACGAGGTGGCACGGCTTCAGGCCAATCCGTTGATCGCTCAGCTTGTCGACAGGGTCGAGCAGGCCATCGATGAGCTCGAGCAGGCGGCATTCGTCTGCTCGCTGGCGCCGCCGCAGATTCCGGCAGCGCTGCTCGGACCTCTGGCCGAGCTCTGCGCGGCGGCCGTGGCAGGCACTGAGGCCGCCGCAAGTGGCGTGGCCGCCGCAATGGACTTGCCCGACCGGCATCGCGCCGACGCCGAAGAGGCATTGTCGGCGGTGGGGCGCCTGATCGACGCGGAGCACCGCGGTGATGCCGCCGAGCGCGGCGTCACCGCAAGAGTCTTCTCCGGCGAGTTCGATCTGAAGACATCGCTCTCGGTGCTCGACCTCGCGCGTAGCCTGGAGCGGGCGACCGATCGGCTGGCCGGCTTCGGCCATCTGCTTCGCGAGCGGGTGCTTGCGGATTTGTCAGCTTGAGGGGAGCTTGCCCGTGGATATCGTCCTGATCGGCCGTCATACCAAACAATCTGGTCCCGCGGCGGAGATTGGCGCCAAAGCCGCCAATCTCGCGCGGATGGCGGCGAACGGCGTTCCGGTGCCGCCGGCGTTCGTGCTGCCGGTCGCGCTTTGCGCGGCGATCGTCCGCGGTGACCACGACGCCAGGCGCGAGCTCAACGACGCGCTCGATCGAGGCATCGCGTTTCTGGAAAGCGAAACCGGCAGGCAGTTCGACGATCGACGGGCTCCATTGCTGGTTTCGGTGCGATCGGGTGCCGCAAGGTCGATGCCCGGCATGCTCGACACGGTGCTGGATGTCGGCTGCACCATCAATGCCGTTCACGGCTTGATACGAAGCACGGGAAATCCGCGCTTTGTCTGGGATTGTCGGCGGCGTTTTCTCGAGAGCTACGCTGACGTGGTCCTCGATCTGGACGCTTCCGCATTCAAGGCGGCGAAAGATGCCTTGATCCGGACCGAGAATGTGCGCAGCGAGTTGGAACTGGATTTGGAGGCGCTTGAACGGCTGGCTGCCTGTTATCTCGGACTGATCGAGGATGCCGATGGCATCGTGCCCGACGGCGCCATGGGGCAACTCAAGGCCGCGGCGCAGGCGGTTTACCGATCGTGGACCAGCGAGCGCGCAACCAAATACCGATCACTGCAGCATCTGGAGGATTTGGCCGGCACCGCGGTTACTGTCCAGGCCATGGTGTTCGGCAACCGCGGACTTTCGTCCGGCGCTGGCGTTGCCTTCTCGCGTGATCCGTCGACCGGCGCGCGGCAGGCGGTGATCGACGTGTTGTTCGACGCGCAGGGCGAAGACATCGTGTCCGGCAAGAGCACGCCGGAGGGCGAGGACGCGATCGCGCGTTTGCTGCCGGACGCGGCGTCGCGCTTGCGCGACACGCTTGTGCGCCTTGAGCACGAGTTCGGCGACGTCCAGGATGTCGAGTTCACGATCGAGAACGGCGAGCTCTGGATCCTGCAAACCCGTTCGGCGAAGCGGACGCCCGAGGCCTCGCTGCGATTTGCCATCGACCTTGCCGAGGAGGGACTGATCACACGGGCCGAGGCGCTGCAACGGATCGCCGATCTCGATCTCAATTCGCTCTGCCGCAACGAACTGGCCGACGCCGGTGAGCCGATCGCGTCCGGCATCGGCGCGTCCGCGGGCGTCGCGGCGGGTCGTGTGGCCTTCGATGCGGCGAACGCCGAGCGGATCGCCGCGGGCGGCGATCCGGTCATTCTGGTTCGCCCCGACACCAGTACGGCCGACGTGGCGGGATTTGCCGTGGCATCGGGCATTGTGACGGCCGCGGGCGGCCGGACCGCGCACGCGGCCCTCGTTGCGCGACAGCTGGCGAAGCCCTGCGTCGTCGGCTGCAAGGAACTCGAGATCGACGGCAGCGGTCGTCAGGCGCGCCTCGCGACGGCGACGATCAAGCAGGGCGACTGGCTTTCGATCGATGGCGAGCGGGGGCAAATCTATCTCGGCAGGTGCAAAATCATCTCGCGGCAACCGACCGAGGCGCTGGCGAAAGTCTCGGAATGGCGCGCACAGCCTGGCCAGGATTGTGCTGCGGAAGCGACGGCAAACGGCTCCCATTCCCTGATGCCTGCAAGCTGATAGAGTGCGGCGTTGCAAATGACCGCGCCGACCGAATTCGAGATCAAGCTGGATTTGCCTTCTGCCAGGCCGTTGCGGCTCACCGCGCTGCCGGCGGTGCGGCAGACCAGCCGCACTGTGCGCAGCGAGAAGCTGGTCTCGGTCTATTTCGATACCGATCGATTGAAGCTCGGCCGCCATGGGGCGACGCTGCGCGTGCGGCGCATCGGGCGACAGCACGTCCAGACCATCAAGGTCGGCGACGGGCTGTTCGAACGCGGCGAATGGGAAACACCGATCGCGTCCGATCATCCCGACCTGAAAGCGGCGCGGCGAACGCCGATCAAGGCCCTGTTGACCAGGAAAACGCGCGAGCAGTTGCATGCGGTGTTTGAGACACGGGTGCGGCGCCGGACTTACATGTTGCGCACGAAGTCCGCAGACATTGCCCTTGCCGTTGACCGTGGCGAAATCGACACCGGCAAGTCAAAACGTCCGCTGCACGTGATGGAACTGGAGTTGAAGCGTGGCGACAAGGCGGAGCTGTTCGAGCTGGCGCGCACGCTCGCACGCATCACGTCCGCCGAGCTTGCGGTCAAGAGCAAGTCCGAGCGCGGCTACGAGTTGATCGAAGGAACCGTCGATGCCCCGGCAAGAGCCGAGAACCTGAGGCTACCCGAGCGGGCGTCCGCGGCCGATGCATTCCGGATGATCGCGGCAAGTTGCCTGAAGCAGATCGCAGCCAACAAGCCCGCCGTGGTCGCAGCCAAGCCGGACGGCATCCACCAGATGCGCGTCGGTTTGCGGCGGCTGCGCGCGGCGTTGTCGTTGTTCGCGGAGATGCTGCCGGTGGAGAGCAGCCGGTCGATCAAGGATGAATTGAGGTGGCTGACGGACGAACTCGGCCCGGCGCGCGAGCTCGAGGTGATGCTGGGAAGCGTCATCATGCCGCTGGCGAAACGCGGCGGCCGGGTCAAAGGCATCGAGGGCCTGTCGCGCGACCTGCGGCAGGAGCGAAGGCTCGCCAGGAAGCGCGCGGCCGAGGCGGTCAATTCACCGCGGTTTCGCGATTTGATGTTCGATCTCGCGGGCTGGATTGAAGTCGGCGCATGGCAGCAGGGCGACCCGCTGCTGAGCGAACGAGCCAGTGAGCCGATCGCGACATGCGCGCGGCTCGAACTCGAGCGGCGCTGGAAGAAACTGCGCAAACGCGGGCGAGCGCTCGCGACGCTCGACCCGCAGCGACGGCACAAATTACGCATCCAGGCCAAGAAGCTGCGCTATGCAGCGGAATTCTTTGTCTCGGTGTTCGACCGCAAGGAGGCCGGAAGGCGCTACAAGCCTTTCGTCAAGGCATTGCAGGGGTTGCAGGATCGCCTCGGCGAATTGAACGACATCGCGGTGCATGAAAATCTCTCGACCGCGGTCGCCGAAGCCTCTGCCGCACGCGCCATGGCGCGGCCGCATCGCGCATTTGCCGCAGGGCTCGTGGTGGGACATGAGGAGGCGCGCCTGCAATCGGTCCTGCAGGCGGCCGAACAGGCGTACGACCGCTTCAGCAAGGTAAAGCCATTTTGGGGCTGACGCGGCCGCCCGAAACGCCGCGCGATCTCCTGAGCCCTTCAAGTTTGGCAGAGTGGGCGCCGCCCACGATCTGAGTGGGAGATTTTGTGGTTGGATCGACGTGGGCGGAGCAGTAGCCTGCATCGGTCATCGCGAGCGAGCCGGAATCGGGCCGGAGAAATTATGGACCGACGCGCGTTGGAAGCCGAAGCCCTTGTTGCCGAGATCGCCGCCTACTGCCGGGAGGCGAAGCTCGCCGAGACGACATTCGGCCGCCTCGCGGTCAACGACGGCAAGCTGGTGAACCGGCTGAAGAACGGCAGCCGCGTCACCATGGAGACGGTCGAGAAGGTACGGTCGTTCATCGCCAATCATGGCTCTGAGCGCAGCGCCGAGGTGCAGCCACAGCCATTGCCGCGCGTCGCGGCAGCCGCACCGGCTCCAGTCCCGCAAGACGAAGCCGCGCGCAATTTCCGCTTCTTCGACAACCGCCAGAAATACCTGCTGTTCGTCACCACCTGCAGCGAGAAGTGGGTGGTCGCCGAGCGGGTGATCATGGAACTGGAGAACATTCGCCCGCGACCGCCGGCGGTGCGCATCTTCGACGCCGGGGTCGGCGACGGCACCGTGCTGGCGCGCGTGATGCGGTCGATGCACCGCCGCTTCCCGGAATTTCCGTTCTATGTCGTCGGCAAGGAGATCAGCCTGGAAGACGTTCGCCTCGCGCTCGAGAAGGTGCCCGATCGTTTCAGCGAGCACCCGGCGACCATGCTGATCATGACCAACATGTATTATGCCGAGGCGCCGCTGTTGATGCCGAACTCGGTGGAAGCGGCGAGCTGCATGATCTGGAAGGAGGTCAGCCTCTCCGGCAACACCGCGCGCGATTTCGAGAAGCAGATCACCGAGCTGCAGCCGTTCTTAAGCGAGCACTGGACCGCGCGGGTCAGCGCCAAGACCGGCAACCCGGTCTACGACAAGCCGGTGGTGCTGGTGATCTACCGCGAAGACTGCAAATTCCTGCTCGACCACATCCGGCCGCGCCGCGGCGCTACACGCGGTGACTACGATCTCGTCATTGCTTCGCAGCCCTATCGGGCGCGCGCGGCAACCGAGTTCAAGGCCAAGCGGGTGATCGCGCCGCTGGCGCGTGCGCTCGGCCCCGGCGGCCGCCTGATCGGCGTGCACAGCTATGGCCACGATCCCGGTGCCGAGATCGTGCAGAAGATCTGGCCCAGCGACAATCCATTCCAGATGGACCGCCACGAGCTGCTGCGCACCGTCAAGACCGTGCTCGGGCGCGACGCCAAGGACCTCAACTTCAACGCCTATTCGGACGACCGCGCGCTGTTCCGCTACGACCTGCACACCATGCCGAACGAGATCTCGGCCTCGATCGGGACCTCGACCCTGCTGGCGGCATGGAACGCGGTGATCTACGTCAACCAGATCGAGGACCACAAGCTGCACAGTGTGATGAGCAACGAGCAGTATCTCGAGGCGACGCGCGAGGTGCTGCAGAAGCACGGCGGCCTGTGGTTCTGGGACGAGAGTTACTGCATTTCACGCCGCAGCGACGCGCATTAGAGAGGCGCTTTGTCCGGGCTGTCAAAAATCCTGCGCGCCAAGAAATTCGCTGTGACGGCGGAGATCGCGCCGCCGGCTTCGGCCGATCCGCAGGTGTTGCTCGACAAGGCTTTGCCGCTGCGCGGCCTCGCCGATGCGGTCAACGTGACCGACGGCGCGCAGGCGCGCGCCAGCATGAGCCCGCTCGCCGCCGCCGCCATCCTCCTCGAGCACGATATCGAACCGATCCTGCAGCTGAGCTGCCGCGACCGCAATCGTATCGCCTTGCAGAGCGATCTGTTGGGCGCGGCGGCGCTCGGCATCCACAACGTGCTGATGCTGCGCGGCGACGATCCGACCGCGGGCGATCAGCCGGACACCAAGCCGGTGTTCGATCTCGACACGCAGGCGCTGGTTCAAACCGCCGCGCGGATGCGCGACGAGGGCAAGCTGCCGTCAGGCCGCGCGCTGCAGGGCCGGCCGGACCTCTTCATCGGCGCCACCGACTCGCCGCTCGATCCGCCGCCTGACTGGGTGCCGGACAAGCTGAAGGCCAAGATCGAGGCCGGTACCGAGTTCGTGCAGACCCAGTTCTGCATGGACCTCGACTTGCTCAAGCGCTACCTGCGCCGGCTCGCCGATGACGGTCTGCTGGAACGTGTGTTCTTCCTCATCGGCATCGCGCCGCTGGCGTCGGCGCAATCGGCACACTGGATGCGCAAGAATTTGCCCGGCGTGATCATTTCCGACGCGATCGTGACGCGGATGGAGCAGGCGGCAGATCAAAAGGCGGAGGGCCGGCGGATTTGCGTCGAGCTGCTGCAGCAGCTTCAGCAGATCAAGGGCGTCGCCGGCGCCCATGTGATGGCGCCGCTCAATGAAGCCGCGCTGGCTCCGACGCTTGCGGAGTTTCGCGGGCGTTGAGACGGAGGGTTGTCTATCGCCCTGCAACGCGTTGACGTCGACGTCGCTGTTGCGGCCATCGGTCAGATAGGGAAAGCGCGCCACCGTCGCGCGGATGGTCTTGATTGGGCCGCCGAAGTCACCCCACTGCACCTCAACCTCGTTGCCGATCTTTGCCTGGTCGATATCGATGCAGCCGAGCGACAGGAATTCGCGGAACGAGGCGCTGTAGATCGTGCCCGAGGAGTAGCCGATCTCGCGACCGTCCTTCATGACATGATCGGCATGAGCCATCGGCCAGCGCTGCGGTGCGTAGGGCAGATCGATCGGCTTGTACGGCGTTCCCGGGCGCAACAGCGACGCGTAGGTATCCAGCGCGTCGTCGGCGTTCCAGCGCAGCGTCACGGTGGTTCGTTTTGGATTTGCAATCTCGGCGGCGAGCGCCTCACGCCCGATGAAGTCGTGGTCGAACCGCGCCATGTTGTGCCAGCGCACCTCGACCGGAGTGCGGGTGCGCGCCCGCATGTTGGCGGGATCGACTGAACCCGAGATCTGCCAGGTCTTCATCAACTCCGGCCAGCGCGAGGCGCCAACACTTGAGATGAACGTCCATGTGCTCTGTGGAAAGCCGCCCTCGATGTGGTTGCAGAGATAGGTGCCCCAGCCGAGGCGCTCGATGCCGTGCGCCTGGCCCGCTTGATACACCGCATCATAGATCGCAGGCCCGTCCTCGATCGGGCCGTGCAGCTCGTAGGCAAGATTTCCCGTCATGCCGATGCGCGCGATCTCGGTTTTGATGCCATTGATGCTGGTGTCGCGGAAGCGCAGGAAACCAACGTCGCGCAGGCTTTCGCCGGTCACTTTCTCGAGCACCTGCAGTGATGTCGGCCCGGCGATCTGGAAGAGATAGTAGTCGAGCCGCTTGATCTCGACATCGAACGGCACGTTTTGGTTCTCACTTCTGCCCGGCGGACCGCCGGCATAGGATTCGAAATAGTCTTCACCCTTGCGCTCGATGATGCCGTGCGCGGCGATCAGGCCGTCCTCGGTGCACATCACGCCGTGCTTCATGCTGCCGACCGGGAATTTTTCGAGACTGTTGATGAGGATGCTCTGCAGATATTTTTTTGCCTCGCGCCCGCGGATCGAGATCGGACCGGTGCTCGACAGCCCGGCGTGGATGTAGCAGCCGGTCTTCCACGACATTCCCTCGCGGCGCCAGCCGGCGAACTCCCATGCCCGCACGGCGGGAAGCCCGGCGCGCAAGCCATACGCATGGTAGAGCACGTGATCGGTGTAGAACGGATGCGGCAATCGGGCGGCGAAGCTTTCCATGGTCGCGTTCCTCTTCGTGGCGTCCGTTGCTCAGCTGGCCGCTTTTAGCGAGCCGGCGCGATCGCCAAGCACGGCGAGCAAACATCAAGATAGTTGATCAGACAACCGAATAGTTGACGTAGCAACTAAACCACAATGTCAGGTTCGGGACTTCCGCCGCCTGGCGGCGCCGTCGCCGGGATTCGACGCCGCCCGGCCCGACGCCGGAAACGGCACCGGCCTCGGCGTTCGCACCGTCGGAATGTGGGCACGGAACCGCTTCAACAGTGCGCTCAGCGTCTCAAGCTCGTCGTCGCTGAAGATCATGTACATCTGGCGTTCGCGCTCCAGCGCCAGCGCCATCACACGCTGGTGCAGCTTTTTTCCCGCCGGCGTGAACTGGATGACGCGCTGACGCGCGTCTGCGGCATCGACGGTCACCTGCAGGAAGCCCCTGCGCGCCAGCGCTGCAACGGTTCGGCTCATCGCGCCCTTGTCGACGCCGATGATTTGTGAGGCCTGCCGCGCGGTCAGTGGGCCCTCGTAGCCGATGACGTAGACCAGCCGCGCTTCGCCAAGGCCGATGCCGAAGGCGCGGCGGAACAGGCGGGAGCCGCCGGCGTCGATCATGTTCGCGATCGCGCCCAACAGGTAGCCGACGCGGCTTTGATAGGGGATCGTCTCCACGCCTTGCACAGTTGCGAGTTTCGTCGATGGCTTCATCCAGTGGGCTTTCAATCGGGATTCGAGGGCGAGAGCGTTCACAGATTACGCGGATTGCCGGAGCGAGCAACAATCGATGGAATGAGGATGCATCGCGACGTCTTCTAGGCGAGACGTTTCTCCTGCTGTGATGCCTTGCAGCCTGGCATATGCTCAGTCGAACTTGGAACGAACACGAGGGTTCAGCCATGCCGACCGACACCCAACCAATCTGGCTAGCCGGCGGTTTGCGCACGCCGTTTGTTCAGGTCGACGGGCCGTTCGCCAGGCGCAATTCGATGCTGCTGTCCGTGCCGGTGGTGCAGGCGCTTGCGGCGCAGGCCAAAGGTCCGATCGACTTCGGCATCTGGGGCGCGGTGGTGCAAAACCTCGCTTATGCCAATCTGGCGCGCGAGATCTGGCTTGAAGCCAAGCTCGATCCGCACGTGCCGACGTTCACCACGGTGATGCAATGCTCGACCAGCATGGTTGCGGCGTTCGAGGCGGCAGGCATGCTGGGGCAGGGCCGGGCCCAGCTCGCCATGGTCGGCGGCGTCGAGAGCATGACGCGGGTGCAGATCGGCCTGTCGCAGGATTTGTCTGACTGGCTGCGCCACCTGGTGCAGGCCCGCAGTCTTGGCGATCGCCTCGGCCTGCTGGGCAAGCTGCGGCCTTCAGATATTCGTCTGTACATTCCGGCGGTGAAGAACCGCGTCACCGGAAGGAGCATGGGCGAACACACCGAGGACATGGCGAAGGACTGGAAGATCGGTCGTGAGGAGCAGGATGCACTCGCGCTTGCAGGGCCATCAGCGCGCGGCCGCGGCGCAGGATCGCGGCTTCTTCGACGATCTGATCATCGCCGTCGATGGCGTAACAAAGGATCATTTTCCGCGCCGCGACACTTCGCTGGAGAAGCTGGCAAAACTTCGGCCGGCGTTCGACCGCACGAGCGGCCGCGGCTCGTTGACTGCCGGCAACTCGTCGCCGCTGACCGACGGCGCCGCCGGCATCTGGGTTGCGACCGACGAGGGCCTTGCGCGGTTACCGGCGAATATGCCGAGGGCACGGCTGATCGATTTCGAGATCGCCGCGGTCGATGTCTTCACCGAAGGCCTGTTGATGGCGCCGGTGTCGGCGATCCCGCGGCTGCTGGCGCGGCAGGGCCTCACCTTCGGTGACATCGCGCTGTGGGAGATCCACGAGGCGTTCTCGGCGCAGGTGCTCTGTCACATCAAGGCGCTCGGCGACAAGGATTTCGTCCGCGCCAAGGCGGGCGTCGAACACACCTTCGGCGCTTTCCCGGTCGAGCGGATGAATCCGAACGGCGGCAGCGTCGCGCTTGGTCATCCCTTTGCCGCGACGGGCGCCCGCATCCTCGGCCAGGCGGTGAAGGAACTCGCGGCAATGCCCAGGGGCAGCCGTGCCGTCGTCTCGATCTGCGCGGACGGCGGACTGGGCTCAGTGGCGTTGCTTCAGACTTGAGGTGGCTGGATGCGGGGCTCGGCCACGACGATATCGTCGTGCTCCTGACGGCGCATGCAGCTTGCGAGGTAGTGCCATTCGATCGACAGCTGCGACCACTCGGCCTTCAGCTGCTTGTCACTGGCCTCGCGCGAGCGATGTTCGCGCTCATCGGCGCGCAGCAGACACTTTTTTTCTGTCATTGGACGCATGTCGGCAGCAGGGAATAGCGGCGGGACGCCGGAGTGCCTAGGAGTCCTGAAAGCCCCGCCTGCCGGAACAGCATCCAAATATGGACCGCTCGGCATGAATTTTCTTAGCTCACGCCGGGTGATCACTGTTTGATCTGGCGCAATCAGAAGGCGATCCCGGAAAAATAGCGCGCGCCGCGCTATCGGCCGACGCCGCCCATCAGGAACTTGATCGCTACCACGATAGCGACGAGACCGATGAAAATCAGCAGCACGGGCATCTTGCGCGGGCCTTTTGGCTTGCCGGCCGGCTGGGCCGCGCGGGCGGCCCGGGCGCGGCGGGCGTCCTGCAGCCGCACGATGTTGTCCGAATTCGCTGTGGATGCCGGTTCCGCTGCGTTGACTGGCGGCGGGGCGCCCCTGCCGCCGCGCTGGGCGTAGTAGGCAGCATAAATCTCGTCAATCGTGGTCGCCGCGGCGTCCTTCTCGCTCACGGTTTTCAGGCGCTCCCGATACTGCGACAGAAAGGCCTGCGCCTCCTTCGGCAGGTCATCGAAACTGCCGAGCTTGGCCATCATCAGCCAGGTCGCGAAATCGGCCTCGGCCGTCAGCCGCGCGTCGCGCGCGATCCGGGTATTGCCCTTGTTCGCCATGACCTCGATTTGAGCACGATCGCTGCGGAAAGCCAGTCCTTTCCCGATGCAACCGTGCCATCGTGCTGACGAATATTGACACGGTAGCGGCCGAGATTGCGCTCGCAGTCATTCCTGGAGATTCTTGCTGAATGCCGGCCAGGACCTTGTTCGAGACGTCTTCACTGTCGGTGATTGACTATCGCTGTACCGCTGTGCCGACGGACACGCCGTTCGTCGAGCACCACACCTGGTTCTCGCTCGCCTATATCCGCAAAGGCAGCTTTGGCTGCTGCACCCAAGGGCGGTCGTTCGATCTGGTGCCCGGCTCGCTGTTCGTCGGCTTCCCCGGTGATGAATATATCTGCACCCATGAGCATCATGTCTGCGGCGACGAGTGCCTGTCGTTCGGCTTTGCGCCTGAGATTGCCGACGTGGTCGAGGGCGACGCCAGGGCCTGGCGCGCCGGCGTGCTGCCGCCGCTGGCCGAACTGATACCGCTCGGCGCGCTCGCGCAGGGCGCGGCCGATGGTCACAACGATCTGTCGCTCAAGGAAGCCGGCGCGCTCCTCGTGTCGCGCTTCCTCGGCGTGGCGGGCGGTAAGCGGCCGGCGTCGGTTGCGGCGCAGGGACGGGTGCGCCGGCGCATCATCGAGACAGCGATGCGGATTGGCAGGGAATCGCGCGAGCGATCGTCGCTGGAAGCGATGGCATCCTGGGCGGGACTGAGCCCGTTCCATTTCCTGCGCACCTTTACGCGCACCCTCGGGCTGACGCCGCACCAGTACCTGATCCGCTGCCGGCTTGCCGATGCGGCCCGGCTGCTCGGCGAGTGCGAGTTGCCCGTGACGACGATCGCATTCGACGTGGGGTTCGACGACCTCTCGCATTTCATCCGCACCTTTCGTCGCGCCACCGGCGTGGCGCCACGGCGCTTCCGCGAACTGGCCAACGGCGATCGCGCCGATCTGCAGGCGATGCTCGGCGCGCGATGCAAGCTAGAGACGGCGTGAGCCAAACCCATTTCCGGTTCAGGTCGTTAGGCTATAGTCGAACCGTCGAACGTTGACGGATGGGATTGAGAACGGATGGGATTGAGAAATGTCGCCATCGCAATCGTCAGAAGCTGTGCCGAACGCAGGCGTCCGGTCGACCGTCGCCGTGGTCGGCCTCGGCCGGGTCGGTGGCATTGCCGCCGCCTGGCTGCAGCACAGTGGCCGTCACGACGTCACGGTCTGCGCGCGGCGGGCGCTCACACGGCTGACGCTGGAGCACGATGACGGCGCCTTCGATCTGCCGTTGCACACGCTGACTAATCCTGACGATGCGCGTCCGGTCGATTGGGTGCTCTTGTGCACCAAGGCGCATGAGACCGCGTCGACCGGGCCGTGGCTGCAAAAGCTTTGCCGGCCGACCACGCGGGTTGCGGTGCTGCAGAACGGCATCGGCCACGCCGAGCGCGTCGCGCCGCTTGCCAATGGCGCTGCCGCGTTTCCGGTGATCGTCTACTACAACGGCGAACGGCTGGCCGAGGATCGCGTGCGATTCCGCCATGTTTCGGAACACGATGTCGCGGTCGCCGACGACGAACTCGGACGCAGCTTTGTGCAGCTGCTCGCTGGCACGCCGATCACGGTGCTGTTGAGCGGCGACTTCAAGACGCTGATCTGGCGCAAGCTGCTGATCAACGTCGTCGTCAACCCGATCACGGCGCTGACACGTCAGCGCCAGGGTGTGCTGCGGCGGAGCGATGTGCGCGAGCTGGCGCTCGGCGTGCTGGCCGAGGCGATCGCGGTTGCGAGCGCCGACGGCGCGCGCCTCGCGCCTGACGAGGCCGAGCAGACGCTCAAGACGCTTTATAGCTATCCGCCTGAGGCTGGCACCTCGATGTACTTCGACACGATGGCGGGCCGGCCGCTCGAGATCGAGGCGCTGACGGGCGCGATCGTCGCGGCCGGCGAGCGCTACGGCATTGCGACGCCGCTCAACCGCGCGCTGCTGACGCTGGCGCGCGCCGTGAGTGATGCGAACGCTTCGAGCTGAGGCTGCGATCAATTTGTGCTGGACGAACTGACGCAGTGCACAACGTCAGCAGCGCTTTTCATGCAGGTGTCATATCGCTCGACTAGCTCTCGTTTGAACAGAGCCTGATCGAGCAGTCGATGACAGAAAATCCTTCGCCGCCGATTGTCGGCGCTGCCATGAACAGCCAAAGCCTCGCCGTCTATCGCGGCTGGATCGTCGAGCACCAGCGCGATCTGGAACTCCAGGATTTCTTCGACGCCGCGGCACTGGATAGCGATTGGCGCCCGGTTGCCGACAACGTCAAGAAATTGCTTGATGGCTATCGTGGCCGGCTCGGAATTCACGGGCCATTCTGGGGCTTCAAGATCGACAGCCAGGACCCGCTGATCCGCGCCGTCGTCACCAAGCGCTTCCTGCAGTCGCTCGAAGCCTGCGAAGCGATCGGCGCGACGCAGATGGTGATCCACTCGCCGTTCACGACCTGGGATTACAACAACCTCGCGATCAATCCGGGATCGCGCGAGGCGCTGACCGAGCGCGTCCATGCGACCCTAAAGGACGTGGTGGCGCGCGCCGAAAACATCGGCTGTGAACTCGTGATCGAGAATATCGAGGACAAGGATCCTCGGGATCGCCTTCTGCTTGCCGCGAGCTTCAACAGCAAAGCGGTCCGGGTCTCGATCGATACCGGGCACGCGCACTATGCCCACGTCTCCACCGGCGCGCCGCCGGTCGACTACTATGTCGATGCCGCGGGCGAGGCGCTGGCCCACGTGCACATCCAGGATACCGATGGCTATTCGGACCGCCACTGGATTCCCGGCGATGGCACCGTGCGCTGGCAGGCAGTGTTTCGGGCGCTCGGTCGGCTGACCGTCAAGCCGCGTCTCCTGATCGAAGTGAAAGACAAGATGCGGATCCGCCAGGGCGCGAGCTATCTCGAAGCGCTTGGCCTCGTGGCCTGACGCGCGCCCAACTTACGTTCGCTCGACTTCTCGGCCCCGGCGTGCAGCCGCCGATGACCAGCCTCGGCAACATGGTCGGCCACGGTCGTGAATACATCGGTAGTGCGCCGTGGATCATGCTGCGCCCGCCGCGACCATCACATTGACAACGCTCGCGGCGTCGACCATCGGTGATTGGTTGCGCGACAAGCTCGACCCGACGCTTTCCTGATTTGCGCATGTCTTTTCGGAAAACCGGTAACCACCCCCGATCGAAGTCGAGGGCATGCTTTTCCGGGACAAGCGCCAGCCTGCGAGGACGCGAATGCCGCATAAAATGGTCGTCATGGTGATCTGCGACGGTCACCGGCCGGATTTCGTCTCGGACGAAACCACGCCGCACATGGCGCGCTTACGCAAGGCCGGCACCTGGTTCGCCGACCACCGCGGGATCTTTCCCTCCGCAACGCGCGCCTCGTCGGCCTCGATCGCGACCGGCAGCTGGCCAATCTCGCATGGGCTGCGCGGTAACACCATGGCATTGCCGATCGATGGCGGCCACGAAGTTCACGACGCCGGCAAGCCGGAGTTCTACGACGCCTATCGCAAGCATTTCGGTCGACTGCTGATGCGGCCGGCCCTTGCCGAACGGACGGCTGGGCAGCACGGCGCGGTGCTATGTTCCAACGTCTCTCCCGGCGCTGCTTACTTTCACGACGCGGCAAGGCATGGCGAGCTGCACCATCGCGAACTGAGCTATCGGTCGGGCGGGGCGCCGCTGGGCGAGACCGTCGCGGCGCCGCCGGGCAGTGTCGGCGATGCGGTCATGGCGAAGCAATTCGTCGATGTCCTGCTGGAGCGGCCGCCGTCGGTGGCGACGCTGTGGCTGTCCGACCCGGACAAGACCATGCACGCCTATCCGCTCGGCTCGGGTGAGCACCTTCAGGCCGTGCGCGAGGCTGACGCCCATGTCGGTGCGGTGGCGCAGGCGGTCGAACGGCTGCGCGATCGCGGGCACGACGTGCTGTTGTTCATCGGTTCCGATCATGGCCACGAAGCGGTGACCGAGACCATTCCGGTCGAGCGGCGACTGTTCGAAGCCGGCTTCAAGCGAGAGCTCGAGAGCCCGGAGCTTGTCGTCGCACCATCGGGCTCGTCGGCCTTCATCCATTTCGGCGGCGATGCACTGTCGCGCCGCGACGAGGTCGCTGCCTGGCTCGCCGAGCAATCCTGGGCCGGGCGCATCATCAAGGGCGAGGACCTCGCCGAGCTCGGCCAGGCGCCTGCGATCGACATGCTCGCGCTCGACATGGCGAAGACGGAGGGACGCAATCGCAATGGCGTTCCCGGCCTGACCGCGTACGCCGTTCGCTTCTCCGAAGACGAAGACGAAGTCCGCCGCGACTGCGGCATGCATGGCGGGCTTGGCCGCTACGAAACCAATCCGACCTTGATTGCGGTCGGGCAGGGGTTTGACACGGGTAGCGTCGTGACGAAGACGACCCGCATCATCGATCTCGCGCCATCGGCACTGAAGCATCTTGATCTGCCGCTCGAACAGCTCGATGGCGCGCCGCTGCAGGGTTAAACCGGAATATTCCGGTTCGACTTGCGATCACCATTTTCTCAGGTCGCGCGAAACGGATCGCAGCCGCGATCCGTAGCTGGTAAAGTGTGCCCCCGGAGCGCGCGATGCGAGCGTTTGTCTTGTTCGTCGGTCTGTTGATCGGCCTCATTGTCCCAGCGCAGGCCGGCGACGACGTCGCGGCCGCGCAAACCATCATCCGCTCGCAGGAGCAGGCGTTTGCGCACGACGATGCCGCGACGGCCTATTCCTACGCTGCGCCGGCGATCCATGCGATGTTCCCGGACGCCGACGAGTTCATGGCGATGGTCCGACGCGGCTACGCGCCGGTCTACCGGCACAAAAGCTTTGAGTTTGGCGTAGGCCGTGCCGCCGACGGCAAGATTGCGCAGACCGTGCGCATCATCGATGCCGATGGTAATCCGTGGGATGCGCTCTACACGCTGGAGCAGCAGGCCGACGGCAGCTGGAAGATCACCGGCTGCGTGCTGCATGCGGTCGGGCAATCGGCTTAGGGCAGGGAGAGCGCGCTTCACCTCTCCCCTTCGGCGAGAGGTCGGATTGCGAAGCAATCCGGGTAGGGGGCACGTCTATCGAGAGGTTTGAGCCCTCACTCGGTGCACTTGCGTGCGCCGACCTCTCCCTATGGAGAGGTAATGCAAACACTATAGCTTCGACTCAGTCGCTTAATTGCTGCCCGGCGCATTCGCGTCAACGCCGAGGATCGACTGGCCCACCGTCTCATAGTGCGCGTCGCGGCCCTGCAGCTGCTGGGCGATGGCGTGCATGTCGCGGAAGCGGCGCTCGAATTGGCCGGCCTGAAACACCGCCGTGGAGCCGGCGAGGTGATAGGCGGCATCGACCACCGCGGCGGCCTGGTGGATCGTCCACGTGGAAGCCAGCCGAAGCGCGGTCTTGTGATCGTTAGTGAACTGGCCCGCGGTGCGCTCGCCGACCCAGGCGACGTCGTGCCAGACCTCCGTCGCCGTTGCATAGAGATAGGCGCGCGCCGCGCGCAGGTTGCCTTCGTTGCGGCCGAGCTGGGCCTGCACCGCATTGTTGTCGCGCATCGGCTTCAAGCCGAACGAGGTCTTGCCGCGGGCCAGATCGCCGAACGCATCAAGCGTCGCGCGGGCAACACCGAGCGACACCGCGGCAAAACCCATCGCGTAGACGAACATGCTCGGCAGCCGATAGAGCGGGCCCTGCTCGCGCAGCGCCGAGGGCTCGTCGCGCAACGCAGCAAACTCCTCGCTGATGAAGAGGTCGTTCACCGAGTAGCTGTCGGTGCCGGTGCCCTTCAGGCCGATCACGTTCCACACGTCATAGAGCGTGGCGCTGCTCACCGGAAACAGGATGGTGCGGACCTCCGGCGCGCCGTCGCGCTTGCGACGCCGTGTGCCGTCGGCCTCGATGACGAATACATGCGCGCCGATCCAGCTCGCCTGCCGCACGCCGCTCGCGAACTCCCAACGGCCGGTGGCGCGATAGCCGCCGGGGACGGCGCGCACTTCGCCGCCGATCGAACCCCAGGCGAGAATGTCGGTTGGTGCGGCAAAAATCTTCTTCGCGGCGTCGTGATCGAGATAGGCCGACACCATGGCGCAGACCGAGCACTGGCCGAGACACCACGCCGTGCTGGCGTCGGCCTTCGCGACCTCCTCGAGCACCTGCATGAACGTCGCAAGCGGAACTTCGCTGCCGCCGAGCGAGCGTGGCAGCATCATGCGGTAGAGGCCGTTCTCGATCAGCGCCGTGACCACGGGTTGGGTGAGCCGTCGCGTCCGTTCGATCTCGTCGGCCTCGCGCGCGATCAGGGGTTTAAGCGCGCGGGCGCGCTCGATCAGATCAGACGGCTCGCTCATGCGCTACCTTTGCGTTTCCGAACCAAAACAAGAGTTTTCGGCAGTGTAACAGCCGGCGCGGGCCACGCCAGCCGTCTTGACCGCAAGCACGGGCGTGCCGTTCAATCGGGCTGCTGCACAGCAACGGAGAACAACAAAATGAGTTTGGCAGGGAAGGTCGCCATCGTAACGGGATCGACCGGGGGCATCGGGCGGGCGATTGCAAAGGCGCTGGCGCGCGAGAAGGCATCGATCGTCGTCAACGGCCTCGGCGATCCCACGAAGACCGAGCGGTTTCGCGCCTCGCTCGAAGCCGAATATGGCGTGCGTGCCATCACGATCGACGCCGACCTCAGCCGCCCTGCGGACGCCGTGCAGCTGATCGAGGCTGCCACCGCCGCGTTCGGCTACATCGACATCCTCGTCAACAATGCCGGCGCGACCTATGTGGCGCCGATCGAAACCCATCCGCCGGAGCAGTGGGACAATGTGATGGCGGTGAATTTGAGCGCTCCCTTCCACACCATTCGCGCCGCGCTGCCGCAGATGCGCAAGCGTAATTTTGGCCGGATCATCAACATTTCGTCGGCATATGGTCTCGTCGCCGGAACTGACCGGGTCTCCTACATCGCCTCGAAATTCGGGCTGGTCGGCCTCACCAAGGCGGTGGCACTGGAGACGGCGGACAGCGCCGTCACCTGCAACGCGATCTGTCCGGGCTTCGTGCTGGCGCCGCATATGCGAAAGCGGGTGCAGGATCTGGCGACGTTGAAATCGATCTCGCTCGAGGCCGCCGAACGCGAGATCGTCGGCGACTTCATGCCGTCAGGCAAGGCATTGACGCCGGAACAGATCGCCGAGGTCGCGCTGTTCCTGTGCGGTGACGCGGCCGTCGAAATCCGCGGCGCCGCCTGGTCGATCGACGGTGGCTGGACCGCGCATTAAAGCTTCTTCGACTTGCGCGCCCGTTTGATCGCGGCGATGCGCTCGTGGTCTTCGACCTGCAGGTAGCGGCCACGCTCGAGAATCTCGAGCGTGTACTCCTCGTAGGTCAAGCCGAGCCGCTCGGCCTTTTTCAGCCGAAACAGCGCAACGTCGCGCGAGACGTTCTTCCAGACGCGATCGTGCGCGGCCTTCCAGTAGAACCAGGTGCCGATGCCATCGCCCCATTCCGGGCGATGCTCATCGAGCGGCGGACCGCCATTGTGACCCGCGACAACATCCGTCCTGTCGTCCTCGCGGTCGGTCATCGCGCACGCCGTCCCGTGATGGATGACGACAGCGTAGCGGACGGTGCGTCTTGGTCGGATTGTGGAACACGATCGGCTGGTCGAACCGCATCATCAGGCAGTCGCCGCGTTCGAGCCGATAGGTATCGTCACCGACCTGCATCTGCAGGTGCCGTCGAGTACCCAGATATGCTGGTCGCCGTCGTTCGAGCGCTGGCGGTCGAACGCCACCCGCGCGCCCGGCGGAAATTCGACCTCGACGATATCGACCGGCGATCCCGTGCCTGCCGGTGACACGCTGCGGCGCAGGTATCGTGTCGCCGGATCGCGCCAGGTCGGCTGATCGCGGTGGCGCGCCAGCGGGCTCGCGGCCGGCGACGGCTCGGCGAACAGGGCAGACAGCGTGATGCCGAGCCCGTCGCACACCTTGTTGAGGAGTTGGGCTGTTGGCGATGACTCGCCGCGCTCGATCCGCGACAGCATGGCGCGGCTGACGCCGGCGGCGTCCGCAAGACCGTCGAGCGTCAGGCCGCGCCCGCCACGCAGGTCGCGGATCCGCGCGCCCAGGCGCTGGTCGATGTCCTCCGTGATCGGCTGGGCCATTCCCATATATGCATCGTAGTGTCCATTATATTGGAATCAAGTGGAATCGCGACGCGGGACGTGGCACGGATCGCTGGGCAGGCCGCTAGGCTGCCAGGGTGTAAGGGCGCAACGCCCGGGCGATCCGCGGCTCCGCTGGCTGCTCGGCGGCGACAAAGCGTGTGCCCGTGATCTGCTCGTACATGCGCACGTAGCGGCGCGACAGCTCTTCGATGAGCTCGGCCGGGGCTTCCGGCAACACCGCGTCATGGTAAGGATCGGAATGTTCCTTGAACCAGAGCCGCAAGAATTCCTTGTCGAAATAGTCCGGCTCCTGGCCGGCACGGAAACGGCTCTCGAAGCTGTCGGCCTGCCAGTAGCGCGAGGAGTCCGGCGTGTGGATCTCGTCGATCAGCACCAGCTCGCCTTTGTCGTCGAGGCCGAACTCGTACTTGGTGTCGACCAGGATCAGTCCTTGCGCCGAGGCGATCGCGGCGCCGCGGGCGTAAAGCGCCAGCGCGGTGCGCTCGATCTTCTCGATCAGCTCGCGCGTGGCAAAACCTTCGGCGACGATCTCCTGTGGCGACATGGTGCGGTCGTGGGTGTCCTGCTTGGTCGAGGGCGTGAACACCGGCCTGTCGAGCCGCTGGTTTTTCTTGAGCCCATCCGGCAGCGTGAAGTTGCCGAAGTCGCGACGCCCCTTGCTGTAGTGCGTCCACAGCGAGGTGTCGGTGACGCCGGTAATGTAGCCGCGCACCACGGCCTCGACCGGGACGACCTTGCATTTCCGTCCCACCGTGACGTTCGGATCGGGGACCGCGATCACGTGGTTGGCCACGATATCGGCGGTCTTGTCGAACCAGAACGCGCTGATCTCGTTCAGCACCTGGCCCTTGTGCGGCACGTGGGCAATGATGCGATCGAACGACGAGTGCCGGTCGGTGGTGATGAGAATCAGCCGGTCCGGCTGTTCGTAGATGTCGCGCACTTTTCCGACTTTTCGCGGACCGAGAAAGTCGAGATGGGTTTCTTTCAGAACGTGCATGACGAGCGGCCTCGAAAGCATAGTCCGCACAAAATAGACCGCTCGCTCGCCAACTGCAAAATCTGCCTGTCGACAACTCCCCGGTTTCAACGCCATGCGTGCGATATGCTCTAAGTCCGACCTGCTCCTGCGCACTCCCTTGTCCTGCCCGTCAAACCATCCAATGCCGTCGAAGAAGCCGCGCCCGCGCCTGTTTCATCTGATGTCGATCGCCCAGCATCGGCTGATGAAGTCGACCGATGCGGCCTACAAGGACGCGCTCGGCGTCAGCAATACCCAGCTCGGCGTGCTGTGGATGCTGGAGCAGCGGCCGGGCGCGATGCTGAAGGACATCAGCGATGCGATGGGGATCAACGCCTCGGCGATCACCGCCCTGATCGGCCGGATGGAGGAGGCGGGGCTGGTGCGCCGCGAACTATCCGAAGAGGACGGCCGCGTCGCGCATGTCTTCGCGACGCCGCTCGGGTTGGCCAAGGCGGTCGCGGCGCGGCCGATCCTGGCCAAGCTGAACGCGCGCCTGATGCAGGATTTTTCGGACCGCGAGATCGCAACGGTCGCGCGCTTCCTCAACGAAATCCTGCAGCGGTTTTGACGTTCCTCAGGCCGCAGCCTTGCGTGCAGCGACGCGCTGCTCCGCGAGCGCGAGCGTAATGTCGCTATCGATGGCAGTACGGATCGCCTTCAGCGCGGGCTCGCGCGCCCGCAATTTGGTTGCGTGGTGCGAGGGAAGGTCGATCTTGCAAAGCGCCTCGGCCGTGCGCGTTGCCACCGCGTCAAGCTCGGAAGCGGGCACCGTCCAGTCGACAAAGCCGGCGGCGGCAGCCTCCGCCGGGCTGAACATCTGGCCCGTGGTCAGTGCGCGGTTGAAATAGGCCGGGGTCAGCCGCGCCCGTGCGACCTCGACGGCAAAGCGCGGCACCGTCAGCTTGATCGCGACCTCGTTCATGCCGATGCCGTAGGCGCCTTCCGCGGCAATGCGGACGTCGGAGGACATCAGCAGGAACGCGCCCATCGGCAGGGCATGGCCGTTGCAGGCGGCGACAACGGGCGTCGGAAATGACAGCAATCGGTACGCCAGCTCGGCGCCCGATTTCAGCATCGTGTAGTTCTCGCTGGCGCTGCCGTCGGAAAACACCTTGAGGTCGAATCCGGCCGAAAAGGTCCTGCCACGGCCGGTCAGGATGACAACGGCGCCATCCTTTTCGGCCTGGTCGAACGCCTCATGCAGCGCCGCCAGCATGGCGACCGACATCACGTTGACTTTGCCGTCATCAAGCACGATCCGCGCGATCGGACCGGTGCGGGTGTAAGTCGCGGGCTGTGTCATCAATTGGTTCTCCCTGAATTCGCCTTGCAGTTACTTCATGTGTGAAGTATATAAGAGAGACGGCGATGGTCAACGGGAGAGCGATGATGCAGAGCTGGATTGCAACGGAGGTGGAGGAGGGGATCGCCGTCGTCTCGCTGCAGCGGCCGCCGGCCAATGCGATCGACATTGCCTTGCTCGAGCAGTTGGCGCGGACATTGAACGAGCTCGCGCAGCGAGCCGACGTCGCCGCGATGGTGCTGACCGGAGCCGGCAAGGCGTTTTCCGCAGGCCTCGATCTGAAGCTGGTGCCGACCTATAGCCGCGCGCAGCAGAACGAGCTCCTGCAGGTTCTCAATCACGCCCTGTATCAGCTGTACGGTTTGCCGATCCCGACCATTGCGGCCGTCAACGGCCATGCGATTGCCGGCGGGCTCGTGCTGGCGCTGGCCTGCGATCTGCGGGTCGCGGTCGACGGCGGCGCGCTGTTCGGCCTCACCGAAGTGCGCGCCGGCGTGCCGTTTCCGGTCGCGGCGATGGCCGTGGTGAAAGCGGAGTTGTCGGCAGCCACGGCCCGCGAACTGGTGCTCGGTGGCAAGAACCACGATCCCGCCCGCGCGCTTGCGCTCGGGATTGTCGACGAGCTGCAGCCGGCCGGCCAGGTGATTGCACGATGCAAGGCTGTTGCACGTGAACTAGCGGTAGCGCCACGGCAAAGCTACGGCAGGATCAAGCGGCAGCTGCGCCACGAGGCGCTCGCCGAAATCGAGCGCGCGCAAGGGGCGAGCGATCCCTTGCACGGCAACTGGATCGGCGACGAGACCGCAGCCGCGGCGGCGCGCGTGTTGCGCGGTGGTTGAAGCCGGAGTCCGCTCAGCCGCGTGCCGAGACAGGCTGCCGCGCCTCGTCACCGATGATCCGCGTCGCCGCGATCTCGATGTCGAAACCAGCCAGCCCGACGTAGTCGAGCTTGTGCGGGGACAGCAGCGTGATCGACTGCAGACCAAGATCCTTCAGGATCTGCGCGCCGATGCCGACCTCGCGCCACATCCGCTCGCGCTTGCTCTCGCTCGCAGTCGGCTTCTCGCTCTTCGTCGCGCGCTTTCCGTGCGGCGCCGGCTGCACGCCGGCGGCGCCCTCGCGCAGGTAGACCACGATGCCCGCGCCCTGCTTCTTGATCTCGGCCAGTGCCAGTGAGATCAGGGTCTCGCCGCTCTTGCGGCGGGCGAATACGTCGTTGACGATCTCCTGACGATGGATACGGACCGGCGGCGCCTTGGCGCGCGCCAACTCGCCGAAGATCAGCGCGAGGTGCTGGACGCTGTCGAACGGGGTGGCGTAGGCGATGGCGCGGGCCGGGCCGATCTCGGTGTCGATCTCGAATTCTTCCACGCGCTCGACCAGCCGTTCGCGGGTGCGGCGGTAGGCGATCAGATCGGCGATCGAGACGATCTTCAATTTGTGTTCTTTCGCGAAGGCGATCAGCTCTGGCAGCCGCTTGACGCTGCCGTCGTCGTTGACGAGTTCGCCGAGCAGGCCGACGGCGGGAAGACCCGCGAGCGTGGTCAGGTCGGTTGCAGCTTCGGTATGGCCCGAGCGGAGCAGCACACCGCCCTCATGGGCGATCAGCGGGAAGACGTGGCCAGGCCGCACGAAGTCCGCGGCGATGACATTGCCGTTGGCGAGCGCGCGCACCGTGTTGGTGCGCTCATCGGCGGAGATGCCGGTGGTCAAGCCGTCGCGATAGTCGACCGAAACGGTGAATGCCGTGCGCAAGGGCGCGTTGTTGTCGCGCACCATCGGCTCGAGATTGAGCTCCTTGGCGCGCTCGGCGGTGAGCGGCGCACACAGGATGCCACTGGTGTGGCGCACCATGAACGCGACCTGCTGCGGCGTCGCTTTTGAGGCGGCAAGGATCAGGTCGCCCTCGTTCTCGCGGTCGTCATCGTCGACCACAATGATCATCTCGCCATTGGCGATTGCGCGAATGGCGTCATCAATCGAATCCAGTTTCATGAACGGCTCGTTGTTGTTGGACGCGCCGCCGGAGCGATAGGCGGCGAGGTCGGAGAATTTGACGCGGCGATGCGCGCCGACTTTGCGGAATGGCAGCACGCCTTGCTCGAGCAGTTTCACGAGGTGCGGTCGTGAGACGCCGAGCAACTCGGCAGCCTGCTGCGTCGTCAGCTCGGCTTCGATCGCCGAGACGGTGACGACATGGCCACGGGCCATCTGGTTGAGGATTTCGACCAGCAGGCGGAACGCGGCGTCGGGCAGCGGCGAGGCCGCGTCGCCACCAAACGAGATCGAGGCCCGGCCGGTGCGCGCCTTCCCGGTCGCCAGCGCGCGCGACGCGGCCTGCGCCAGCCCGGTTTCCTCGGCACTGGGCGCGGCACTCACGCTGGATTCGGCTGGAACTGCCATTCCTTGTGCTCCTGCCTCTAGTTATTCGAAATAAACGAAATAGACAAGTCGCAAGAGTCGATATATTCGAAACAATCAAAAACGGAGGTCGGCGATGAGCTGCTACGTGCTGGCGCAACTCAAGTTCAGGGATTTGGCAGCGTACCGGCGCTACCAGGCCCAGTTCTTCGAGGTGATGCGTCGCTTCAAGGGACAGCTTCTGGCGGCCGACGAAGCGCCCCGCGTGCTGGAAGGAACCTGGCAACAAGACAAGGTCGTGCTGATCTGGTTTCCCGACGAGGCGGCATTTCGCGCGTGGGAGAGTTCGGAGGCCTACCAGCGCATCGCGGTCGACCGTGCTGCAGGTGCGGAGACCGTGTCGCTGCTGTTGCGCGGCTTTGCGACCAGTCCGGATGTCGAGGCGCGCCAAACGAAACAGGGCTGAAGCAGCGGCTTCAGCCCCGTCGCAAGATCGGTTCTGCCGCTATCAGTCGTCATATTCGGCGGTAATGTTCTGGCCGGTGTAGTCCGGCATGAACATCGCCGCGACCAGGCTGATCACCGCGCAACCGGCAATGTAGATCGCGATCGCGTAGCCGGAGTGATAGGCGGCAAACAACGCGGTTGCGATCAGCGGTGCCGGCCCGCCGGCGATGATCGACGCCAGCTGATAGCCGAGCGACGCGCCGCTATAACGCAGCCGCGGCGTGAAGGCTTCCGCGATCAACGCCGCCTGCGGGCCGTACTGCATGTCGTGCGGGATCAGTGACAGCACGATTGCGATGAACACTGCGGACGGAATCGCGGTGTCGACCATGCCGAAGTACAGGAAGCCGAACAGGCCGGTCACGACGACGCCGGCGATGTACATATTCCTGCGGCCGATGCGGTCGGAGATATGCCCCGACAGCGGAATGGTGACGAACGACACGCACGCGGCGACCAGCACCGCAGTCAGGATCAGGTCGCGGGACATCTTCAGCGTGCCCACCGCATAGGCGAATATGAACGCCGTGAAGATATAGAATGGCGCCTGCTCAGACATCCTGATCAACGCCGACAGGATGATTTCCTTCGGCTGCCGCTTGAGCACTTCGATCAGCGGGGCCTTCTCGATCCGGTCATCCTTGATGAGCTGCGCGAACACCGGCGTCTCGAGGATGCCAAGGCGAATCCACAGGCCGACCGCGACCAGGATGATCGAGAGCGCGAACGGAATCCGCCAGCCCCAGGTGGCGAACGCGTCGCCGTACCACGTACTGAAGGCAAGGATTGCGAGGTTCGACAGGAACAGGCCGCATGGCACGCCGAATTGCGGCCACGACGCAACCAGGCCGCGCTGGCCGTGGGTGCGCGACCACTCCATCGCGAGCAGCACCGAACCCCCCCATTCGCCGCCAACCCCGATGCCCTGGATCAGGCGCAGCACCGTCAGGATGATAGCGCCCCAGATGCCGATTGATGCGTAGGTCGGCACGAAGGCGATCAGAAACGTCGCAATGCCCATCAGCAGCAGCGTCGCGATCAGCGTCGCCTTGCGGCCGATGCGGTCGCCGTAGTGACCGAAGATCGCAGCCCCGATCGGCCGGCCGACAAAGCCGACGAAATAGGTACCGAAGGCAAGCAGCACGCCAGTCAGCGGATCTTCGTTTGGAAAAAACTGCTTGCCAAAGACGAGGCCGGCGGCGGTGCCGTAGATAAAAAAATCATACCACTCGATCGTGGTGCCGATTGTTGAAGCGATGACCGCTTTGCGAAGTTGCGCGCTGTGATCAGCGTCGGATAGCGCGCTGGAATTGACCGTTGTTGTCGACATTGAATTCTCCCATCCCGTTTCCAGTCCCCTTGCGACTCGGGCTCTCATCGGCCCTTTGGCGGTATCAGGTTATCCAACCTGCAATCGTGATCCAAGCGGGTCGCTGTCGGGGAGATTGTTGCGCTGCGATGGTGCGTGTAGATCGTTGCTCTTTCGCAATCGGGCAACGCCGCTACGCTGGTCACATGGCAAAGCGATTCAAGCACGTCCGGGTCAACGACAAGATGCAGCGCGGCTATCGCTATACTTTAGTCGCGCCGGTCGGCCGGAACTTCCATCCTGATTTCCGTCCGGAACTCACGCCGAAACAGATGCTGGCGCTTGGCGTGTTCTGCGGGAAGTACATGACCGACTGCCGCAGGGAATTTCCGTCAAGCTGGTTCGCGCGGGCCCGGCTCGCGCCCAGGCAGCGAGACTGTTCGCTGAATCTGTTTCGTGTGAACGCCAGCCAGCCGCTTTCGGTGTGGCGCGACAAGGGCTGGATCCACCCTGCCGATCCACGCGGCTGGTTCCAGTGGTACTGCCGCTACTACATGGGACGTCGCATGCCTGATGAGGATGAGCGCCAGATCAAGCGCTGGAAGGCGATCCGCCGGCACGTCGCGCAAATCAGACGGAACTGCGAGCCTGGCGACCCGACCTGTCGGCCGCGGCAGCGTCAGGCGCTATTGCATTGGGCCTACGACAGCCGGAAGCTTTGACCCGTCTGTCGGAACGGACTGGAGAGCGCGATGATCAGGAAACTCAAGAGCGGCGCGTACCGGCTGTACTCGCGCAAGATCAATCCGAAGACCGGCAAGCGGCGCAATCTCGGCACCTTCAAGTCGCGTGCCGCCGCCGAACGTCACGAGCGCGCGGTGCAGTATTTCAAGCGGCACTGAGTGCCCTCGCGAAATTCGTTGCCAAGCAGACCTGAACCCGTGAAGGGTATGTCTTGGAACAAAAGAAGCGAAGCGTTCGTACTCGGAGAAGGAAATGACAAGGAAGCTTCCGCTGGCCGGTGTCCGCATCACCGACATGTCGACCGTGGTTTTCGGTCCGTACTGCACGCAGATCCTTGCCGATCTCGGAGCCGACGTCATCAAGGTCGAGCCCGCTGAAGGCGACGTCGTGCGCAATGCCGGCACACCGCCGAAGACGCCGCTGATGGGACCAGTTTATCTCAGGCTCAATCGCGGCAAGCGGTCAGCGAGCTGGGATATGAAGACCGAAAAAGGCAGGCGGGCAATGCAGCGCCTGCTCGAGACGAGCGACGTGTTCATTCACAACATTCGACCCGACGCGATCGATCGCCTGGGCCTTGGCTATGAAGCGGTGAGAAAGCTGCGGCCCGACATTATCTACGTCCACTGCACGGGCTTCGGGCTCGGCGGTCCGTATGCCGGCCTGCAGGCCTATGACGATGTCATCCAGGCCGCATCGGGCGCGGTGTCGCTGCTGCCTCGCGTCGACGGCAATCCGCGGCCGCGCTATCTGCCGATGCTGTTTGCCGACAAGGTTTCCGGATTGCATGCGGTCTATGCGACGATGGCGGCGCTCATTGCGAGAAGCCGCGACGGCGAAGGACAGCATGTCGAAGTGCCGATGTTCGAATCAGTCACCAGCTTCAACATGGTCGAGCATCTGTGCGACGCCACCTTCGTGCCGCCGACCGGCAGATGGGGCTATGCGCGCCAGCTCGATCCGGTGCGACAGCCGATGAAGACGAAGGACGGGTACATCTCGATCGCACCCTATCTGGACGACCGCTGGGTGCGCTTCTTCCAGGCCGCAGGTCACCCGGAAGTGCTCCAGGAAAAACGCTTTCTGGACAAGGCGACCCGGCGCCAGAACATGACCCAGATGTACGAGGTGGCGGAAAAAATCCTGCCGGAAAAGACCACGGCGGAATGGCTGAGAATTTTGAAAGAGGCTCACGTGCCTGCGATGCGGGCGAACGAGATTGGCGAGGTGCTCGACGATCCTCACCTCAACGCCGGCGGGTTCTTCAAGAGGCGCGAACACCCGACCGAAGGCGGCTATATCGAAGTGCGGCAGCCCGTGCGTTTCTCCGGCATCGACTATCCGGACGCCATACACGCACCGGCCGTCGGGCAGCATACCGACGAGCTCAATCGGGAGCTCGGGCTGGAGGATTGAATCAAGTCATTTGATTTACTGCAAAACAGCTGAACTCCGCACCGAGGTGAGGCAAAGACATGACATCCATCGAAACAGATGCGCCAGTCCGCAAGACCTATGCCTACGTCATGGACAAGGACTGGGGGAAACTCCCCGATGGCTGGGTGCTCGATGACGCAGCCGCGGTGGCGGTCGACAGTCAGGACCGCGTCTATGTGTTCAATCGCGGCGAGCACCCCATGATCGTGTTCGACCGGGAAGGACGCTTTCTGCGCTCGTGGGGAGAGGGCCTGTTCAAGCGGGCCCACGGCCTGCATATCGGGCCTGACGATACGCTCTACTGCACCGATGATGGCGATCACACCGTGAGGCAGTGTACGCCCGAGGGCAAGGTGCTGCTGGAGATCGGGCTGCCGAACAAGCCCGCTCCTTACATGAGCGGCCGTCCGTTCAATCGGTGCACGCACACGGCGCTCTCGCCGTCAGGTGACATCTTCGTCTCCGACGGCTACGGCAACGCGCGGGTCCACAAGTACGCGCCTGATGGCAAGCATCTCATGTCGTGGGGTGAGTCCGGAACCGGGCCTGGCGAATTCAACATCGTTCACAACATCACCTGCGACGATGACGGCTGGGTCTATGTCGCCGACCGCGAGAACCACCGAATTCAGGTGTTCAACGGAGCGGGCCGCTACGAAACGCAGTGGAACAATCTGCATCGGCCATGCGGCCTGTGCATGACCCGCGGCAAGCGACCGGTGTGTTACGTCGGCGAACTCGGACCGGGGATGGCTGTCAACAAGAATGCCCCGAACATCGGGCCACGGCTCAGCGTTCTCGCGCATGACGGGACGCTGATTGGGCGTGTCGACAACACGCAGCTGGGACTCGCAAACGATCCATTTCTGGCGCCGCACGGCGTCGCCATCGACTCGCGAGGCGACCTGTATGTCGGTGAGGTCTCGTTCACGGTCTGGAGACGGGAATTTCCCGATCAGCCTCCGTCTCCTGGTCTTCGGAGCCTCCGCAAGCTCATACGCCAGCCGCAATAGCCATGTGAGGACATAGAGCGGACGTTTCGCGTCCAAGACATTCGCGTCTGTGCGTTTTCCGTGCTTCACATAAGCTAGTGGGACATCAGCACCGGGATCGTCATCGATTGCAGGATGCCGCGTGTCGCACCACCGAGCACGAACTCGCGCAGCCGCGAATGCCCGTAGCCGCCCATCACGATCAGCTGTGTGCTGCGATCGGCGGCGGCCGACAGGATGGTGTTGTGGATCTCGGCGCGATCCGCGGTGAGATGTTCGGCCTTGGCCGAAATGTTCTTGCGCGCAAGATGCGTCGCCAGAGCCGCGGCGGTCGCTTCGGTCGCTTCGGCATCTTCGTTGACCGCAATAATGTCGACCGCCTCGGCCTGGGTCAGGAACGGCATCGCGTCGAGCACGGCGCGCGCGGCGGCGCGCTTGCCGTCCCAGCAGATCATGATCCGCTTCGCCTCGAAGCCTCGCTCTTGAATGTACGGCACCATCAGCATCGGCCGGCCGGAATTGAACAGCACGGCCTCGGGCACCAGATTGTACAGCGCCGAAGCTCCGGCAACCGGCTGCGCGACGATCGTGAGGTCATAGAGTCGTGCGAGTGCGCCGGCGGTCTCCGCTGCTTCGGCGGGGATCGCCGCAGCCTTGCGGCTTGAAAAAGTGACACCCTGGAGCTTGGATTCGGCCTCGAACACCGCGAGTGCCGCTTCCGCCTCCTGCAGCGCGCGTTCGCGTTGCAGCTCCATCACGGCTGCGACCGCGGCGGCGCCCTCGAACGTCAGCTCGGCGTTGATCGGCTCGTAGCCGAACGCAATCGCATCAAGCCGGGCGCCTAGTTTCGCGGCAAGCGATGCGGCATAGTTGACAACCGGACGTGCCGGCTGGGTGGTCGGCACATGGACGAGAAGGTCTTTGAGCATCGCAGGCATCTCCAGAGTACGTAGAGCAGGTGATCGATCGGCCGCGGCATTGCCCCGCGTTGAACTGATGTTAAAAATAGCTGTCGGTCGCCGGAGCCGTTTTGACTTACCTCATGCCATTGGCGGCACGGTGACGGCGACTACTCAAATTGAGGGTTGACGCAAGTCAAGAACTTTCGGCGCTGACTCGGGTTTCATGGCAACCTGCAATTTTTGCCGATCTGGCGATGAGTTTGCGGAGGCGAGGGCGCTTCATGTACGTGCTGGTGATTGAATTCGATCGCATGCGAGAGGGCGAGACGCGCCGCGAAAAGCGCTTCTGGACGTTCGCCGACCAACGTCACGCGGAGACCGAGGCCCAGCATTTCGCGCGCCTTGCGCACGCGGGAAGCACGAATTTCCTGCGCAACGGCGACAAGCTGACGTTTCAGGAAAGCCGCCTCTACAGCGCCGACACCGACGACCGGCACGCCGCGAAGCGACATGCATTGTCGGGCGAGGCCAAGCTGCTGCACCACGCGTTCAATCCGGCCCTGCAGAATCCGTCCTATTGGGATGCGGTGCTCGACAAGCTGGATGAAGGCGAGACGATCGAATAGGGAGCCTGCGCCGGCGCTCTCAGGACTTCAGCAGCGGTTGTCGTGAAGCTTCGCTCAAGCTTGGCACGACGACCAGGCGTGCGATTTCGCCCTTCTGAAAGGCAGCCAAGAAACGTGTCGTAGTCCTTGATCGAGACGCAGCCGTTGGAATCGCCATCAGGGCCAAGCATGTAACTATGCGCCAGCAAACCATCCCGTCCAAGCGCGGCGGAACCTTGCGCGGGTATCATTCGAAGCGCTGGGACGCCGTGAAACAGCTGCTCTCGCGGCTTCAACTCATAGACCGCCGGTGGGGTCGCGCCGACATTTCGCTCGCTGATGTGGCCTGGATCGTCCCTCAGGCTGCCATATCCCGAATGTGCCTCGAGTCTCGAACCATTTGGCAGATACACGGCGTGAGCGGAGATGTCGTAGACCGCGCTGAGGCTGTCATAACCGAGAGATCGCAGGTTCGGAGTGTCGTCGCTCGGTGTCAGTGAAGCGAAAGTGGCACGTGCGGGCAACAAATCGGCAAGCTTTTGAAAGAATGTGCGCTCATCTGATCGAGTGGCGCGGTCGAGCTGCAAGTCCACGCTCGCTTGTGCGGGCCGAGCTTTGGGAAGCGGAACGGACATTGCTGTCGTCTGCGCGGTGGTGCGAGCGGCAAGGGCAGCCCATCTATCTCCAACTCTAAGTCTTTCACCGAGCAGGCGTTTCGCGTCTTGAAATTGACTTTCGGTCGCTAAGTAGCCGCGGAGGCTATCCGATTCGGACGAATTGGGAGCAAGGTCCAGCGCGAACCGGATATTGAAAGGCGTGGGCTCCGCAGGCGGGGTATCAAAGGACCACGCCATCGGATCGATGTCGGCGATCCAGGCTGCCACTGACGACGCCAGAGCGAATGCCGCAACAACCGACGCGGTGCGACGCGCGCCGCCGAGCCCCCACCGCGGCAATAAATCATCGGTCGTAGCCGTGCTGTAGTCCATCCGCCCCACTGGCCCGCCACCTCGAGCCATCTCCCGCCACGGGCGCATTTTGAGTCATGAAGTAAGGCAAATTCGAGACGACAGCGCCTGCGGCTGAGCCACGTCACTGGGGGCAGTCTCGACCAACACGACACGTCCGCGCCGAGTCCGTTCGGTTGAGCAGATCGGCCCGCGGGGGCGATCGATTAGCTAAATCGTTCGCGGGTGCGCGGTGCCTCGCCGGTCGAGACCGGACAGCAGGGCGGCCAATGCGCTCATGAGCAGAATTCCGCCGGCTGCGACCAGAAACTGCGCTGCGAGATCGTTCGAGATCTGGATCAGGACGAAATTCGCTGCGAATGACAGCAGCACGCTCGCGCAGAACACCAGCAGCGAATGCTCACCGCACTGGATCAAAGGCCGCAGCCATCGCGATTGCAGGATCGCGTGGTTGCTCGGAATGACGTGCCAGCACACGAAAGCGAGCGCGAGGAAGTGCAACAGCCGAAGCACGGCGAGGTCGCTCTTCTCGATCGGGTAGATCAGAGCCGACAGCCATTGCGGGTCAAGCCACCTCAACACGGGATAGCGCCAGCCCAGCGTGACGATCAAGGCAAGGAGCAGGAACACCGCGCATCCAATCGAGAGCGCGCGTGAGGCTTTGAGTGATTGAAAGTGGTCTTTGCCGCTGAGTGCCCACCACGCTGCAATGATGTACAGGAACTGCCAGTCGAGCGGGTTGAAGTAGATGTATCCGCGCGGATAGGCCGGGATCGACCAATCGAACCAGTGCGCGGCAGCGTAGAGCGCGGCCGATGCGAGCAGGACGGCCGTCGGCCGGCGAACCATCAGCGGCAGGACAAGGGCGAAAGCCAGGTGCAAGACGACCATCAACGATAGCGCGTCGATGTTGACCGGCGCGTATCTCAGGATGAGCGCTTGAAGCGTGCTCAAGCCGGGTGCCGACTGGAAGATCGCGACATTGGCGTCGTGCAGGTAACGCTCCTGCCAGCGCGCGAAGAACGAGGCCTCGGCGATGTACAATATGATCAGAACCATCTGGGCGAGATAGATTTCGACGCCGCGGCGAAAGGCGCGCACGGCGGCGCGGCCCGGCCCGTTCTCGCGCGCGACGCGGCCATAGACGATCCCGGAGGCAAGGCCTGAGAGAAAGACCAGTATCTCGGCGGCGTCGCTGAAGCCGAAATTGCGCAGTGTGAAGCTGTTGAAGACGCTTTCCCCGATGTGATCGAGAAAGATCAGCCATAGCGACAATCCGCGAAACAGGTCGATCCTGAAGTCGCGATCTGGCGTGGCGGCCGAATCGAGATCGCGCGCAATCGTCGAGATCATCGAGCGCACCTTCGGCGCCGGCCGCAACTATTGCTGCGTCACCCGCGCCATCTTGCGAAATGCCTTGTCGGCGTCGGCCAGCACCGCTGACTTCTCGCGCTTGTAACCGTCAGGCAAATGCTCGCGCCGCGCGACAATCGACGATTTCGTCCAGTCGCGCAGGCGTTTGAGGTCACCGAGGTCACCGAGCGAACGCTGCAGACGCTTGATCGGCTTTTCCATCCTGCCGAACGGCTGGAGATAGCGATCGGGGCAGACGGTCGACAGCATCTCCAGCATATAGCGCAGCCGCTTGGCGCGGATGCGCAGGCGATGACGCCGCTCTTCTTTCATGTCGGCGAGCTCACTGCCGTCGCGGATCAGTCTCTGTTGCCAGCGCGTGATCCGACGTTCGCAAAAGGGACCGATGGGCTGATCCTGCAAGCTGACGGAACGCGCATCGGTGCGCGCAGTCCACGGGCCGTGATCGATCCAATCCGATGCCGAGGCGAGGAAGCGATGGAACCGTGCCGAGCGCAGTGCCGTGTTCAGACGCGTGCGTGTCTGTTTGGAGCGACGTTCGAGATCCCGATCGATGCCTTCGAGCGTCAGCTTGCGATAGCGCTGATGGCGCAGATTCTCGACCACCACATCGACGTCGCGCGCCGATCCTAGCGCGCGATTGAGCCAGCGCAGTTCGTCCTTCAGCTCCGGCCAGACCTTGTCCGTGCTCATCGGTGCAAAGAATGAGACCGCCGCGCGCAGCCGGGTGATGCCGACGCGCATGCGGTGGACCGCGTCGACTTGGCCGAGACCGGCGGCATGCTGGTTGGCAGCGATCTCGGCGAGACAGCCGGTGCGAGCCGGCGGAAAGCGGCGGCGCAGGTGAGCACCACCGGCTTCCCCGCCGCGCCATTGCCGCGCGTTGCCTGACGCGGCGTCTTGCCGCGGGCTTCGGCGGGCTTCTTGATGGTCGGCATCGAACTCACCCGGAGGGGGCCGTAACGATTGGTAGGGACCCCGTCCTGGGGCCCTGCTGATCTAGCTCAATCCGGCTCGACACAGAAGGCGGCCCGAGTCTTTGATCGACTTCGATCGTTTGGAGGACGCGGACCGGGAATCAATTCTGTTTTAGGTTTGCAGCCATCTGGCGAGGCCGCGACGGAGCGGAGTAAGTTATCGTCTGCTTGGCAAAAAGCTCAGTATTTCCAATTGCAAGCGAGAGGGTCGTTCGTATGGCAAAGGCCGGCAGCTACGTTTCGGGCGCGTCCGACGCGCCGCTCATCGGCGCCACAATCGGCGAAAAGATCGACGAGGCGCGGGCGTTGTGGGGCGACCACGAGGCGCTGGTCTCGCCGAGCCATGGCGTGAGGCTGACCTGGCGGCAGCTCGCCGACCAGGTCGACGCGCTGGCGGCCGGATTTCTCGCCCTCGGCCTGGAGCGCGGCGACCGCATCGGCATCTGGTCGCTGAACCGGCCGGAGTGGACGCTGACACAATTCGCCGCCGCCAAGGCCGGGCTGATCCTCGTCACCATCAATCCGGCGTACCGGCTGCATGAGCTCGAATACGCGCTGGCCAAGGTCGGCTGCAGCGCGCTCGTCACCGCGACCGAGTTCAAGACCTCCAATTACATGGAGATGGTCAACACGCTGGCGCCGGAACTGGCCAAGTCAGAGCCCGGGCAGCTTAAGGCCGTAAAGCTCCCGAAGCTGCGCGCCGTGATCCAGATCGGCGGTCCGAAAGCGTCAGGCACGATCGCGTTCGAGGACGTTGCGAAAATGGGGCGCGACCGCCATCGTGAGCAACTCGCCGCGCTGGCCAAGGAGCTGCAGTTCGACGATCCGATCAACATTCAGTTCACCAGCGGCACCACGGGCTCGCCGAAGGGCGTGACGCTGACGCATCATAACATCCTCAACAACGGCTACTTCGTCGGCCGCGCCATGGCGCTGACCAAGGATGACAGAATCTGCATCCCGGTGCCGCTCTATCACTGCTTCGGCATGGTGATGGGCAATCTCACTGCGCTGACCCATGGCGCGACCATGGTGTATCCCGGCGAAGGCTTTGACCCGCTGGTGACGCTGACCACGGTCGAGCAGGAGAAATGCACGACGCTCTATGGCGTGCCGACCATGTTCATCGCCGAGCTCGATCATCCGGAGTTCGCGCGCTTCAATCTGAACTCGCTGCGCACCGGCATCATGGCCGGCGCGCCGTGTCCAATCGAGGTGATGCGTCGCGTGATCGACAAGATGAACATGAAGGACGTGACGATCGCCTACGGCATGACCGAGACCAGCCCGGTCAGCTTCCAGACAGGTCTGAGCGATTCACTCGAGCGTCGCGTGTCGACCGTCGGCCGCATCCATCCGCACACCGAGGTCAAGGTCGTCGATCTCGAAGGAAGGTGGTGCCGCGCGGACAGTCCGGCGAGCTCTGCACGCGCGGCTATAGCGTGATGCTCGGCTACTGGGACGAGCCGCAGAAGACTGCCGATGTGCTCGACAAGAACGGCTGGATGCATACCGGCGACCTCGCAACGATCGACGACGAGGGTTACGGCAACATCGTCGGACGCATCAAGGACATGGTGATCCGCGGCGGCGAGAATCTTTATCCGCGCGAGATCGAGGAGTTCCTCTATCGCCATCCGAAGGTTCAGGACGTGCAGATTTTTGGCGTCGCCGACGACCGCTACGGCGAGGAGCTATGCGCGTGGATCCGCGTCAAGCCCGGCCAGACGCTGACCGCCGACGAGGTGCGCGGCTTCTGTCAGGGCCAGATCGCCCACAACAAGATTCCGCGCTATGTCGAGTTCGTCGACGAATTCCCGATGACGGTGACGGGGAAGATCCAGAAGTTCATCATGCGCGATGCGGTCGAGAAGCGCCTCGGCCTGAAGGCGCAGAAGACGGCGTAGGGACAGAGCTACTCCGCCGTTTATGGCGTCATGCCCGCGCTTGTCGCGGGCATCCACGTTTCCTTGGTGCCCAAGGTGTGGATGGCCGGGACAAGCCCGGCCATGACCGGTTTCTATTGCAAGCGAATGGTGGTCACCGCTCCGACGAACGCCTTTTCGATCACGAAGTGGCCGGGCTCGGAGTGGTTGCCTTCGGCAAAGCCGCGCTCCTTGAAGATGCGCCTTAAGTCCTCGAGCATGCTCGGGCTGCCGCACAGCATGAGGCGGTCGGTCTCGATGTCGAGCGGCTTCAGATCGACGTCGTTGAACAGGCGCTCCGACGTGATCAGGTCGGTGATGCGGCCGCGGTTGCGGAACGGTTCGCGCGTCACGGTCGGATAATAGATCAGCTTGTCCTTCAGGATCGGCCCGAAAAATTCGTCAGTCTCGAGATTGCGCGACCAGCCGCTCGCCATAGGCGAGTTCGGAGACCTGGCGGCAGCCGTGCACCAGCACGATCTTCTCGAAGCGGTCGTAGACCTCAGGGTCCTTGATCAGGCTCGCGAACGGGGCGAGCCCGGTGCCGGTCGACAACAACAGCAGCCGCGAGCCCGGCAGCAGGTTGTCGACGATCAGGGTGCCCGTAGCCTTGCGGCCGACCAACACGGTGTCGCCTTCGCGGATCTTCTGCAGCCGCGAGGTCAGGGGACCGTCGGCGACCTTGATCGAGAAGAACTCTAGCGACTCCTCGTGATTGGCGCTCGCCATGCTGTAGGCGCGGAGCAGGGGCCGTCCGTCGACCTCCAGGCCCATCATGGTGAACTGGCCGTTCTGGAAGCGGAACCCGGGGTCGCGGGTGGTGGTGAAGCTGAACAGGGAATCGGTCCAATGGTGGACGGAAAGAACCTGCTCTTTATTGAAGGCGCTCATACTATTTATTTCTCCAGACCCGGCCCTTTTGAAACGATTTGGCCAGGCGCTGCCTGGCCATTTCCGTTGCGTTATCAGTCATTTGATGCAGTGCACAGGTTCACGCAAGGCCCAAATTTTGAATGGCTTAATGCGTGATTTGCGTGCAATTTGACTTGCGGCGAGGGATCTCAGCCTTCCGGCGGCCGGCGCAGGTGCCAGTCGGTGGCGCTCTGGAACGCCCAGCCGATTCGCAGCGCCGTTGCTTCGTCATAGCCGCGGCACACGATCTGCAGCGATGTCGGCAGGCCGGCGGCGGAGAATCCATTCGGCAGCGCCAGCGCGCACAGGTCAAGGAAGTTGCCGAACCGGGTGAAGTGCGCGGGCGTGCCGCTCTGGTCGACCTCCTCGAGCGGCAGCGCCGGGCTGGTCGTGGTCGGCGTCAGCAGCGCATCGATGCCGGTCATCGCCAGCGCGAACTTGCGTTTCAGCTCCTCGCGCAGCTGCAGCGCCTCGACATATTCGTGCGCCGTGGTCTTCTTGCCCACGGTGACGCGCGGCCGTGACGTCCTCGTCGAGCGGAATGCCGGGATTGTCGACGAGGTCGTGCAGGAAGGCGTAGGCCTCGGGGCTGATGATACGGCCAACGGCGCGTGTCAGGTCGGTGAAGGCGAACGGCAGGTCGATCGCAACGATCTCCGCGCCAAGCCCGCGCAGCACGTCGAGCGATTTGTCGTAGGCCGCGAGCACTTCGGGCGTCGCGAACTGCGCGTTCGCTGCTCCGGCATGGCGCGCAAGTTTCAGTCCGCGCACGCCGCGCCTGAGGTGGGCGAACGGATCGTCGAGCGGCGCATGTAGCGTGCGCGGATCGTTCGGATCAGGGCTCGGCATTGCGGAATAGAGCAGGGCCGCGTCCTCGACCGAGCGGCACATCGGCCCGAGCGTGTCGAGCGTCGTCGAGAGCGGCAGCACGCCGAACGTGCTGATCCGTCCGACGGTGGTCTTGAGCCCGGTCAGGCCGCACCATGACGCGGGCAGCCGCACCGAGCCGCCGGTGTCGCTGCCGATCGCCCACGGCGCGAGTCGCCGCCGCGACCGCGACACCCGATCCGCTGCTCGAACCACCGGGCGTGCGCTTGCGCGTGGGATCCCAGGGATTCCACGGCGTGCCGAACTGGGTGTTGGTGCCCCAGCCGCCCATCGCGAACTGCACGGTATGGGTCTTGCCGAGCACGATCATGCCCTGCGCGATCAGGTGACGCGCGAGCGTCGCGGTGTGCGTGGCGACGCGACTGCGCCAGGCGCCGCAACCGCCGGTGCAGACCTTGCCTTCGATGTCGATCAGGTCCTTCAGCGCGATCGGCACGCCGTGCAGCGGTCCCACGGCGTGGCCCGAGCGGATCGCTTTGTGCGCGGCCTCTGCGGCGAGCTTGGCATCATTGCCATAGACCTCAACGAAAGCCTGCAGCTTCGGCTCTTTCGTTTCGATCCGCTTCAGGTAGGCATCGACGACATCGACTGGCGACAGGCGGCGCGCGGTGATCTGTTGCGACAGTGCCTGCGCCGACAGGCTCGTGAGGTCCGACGACGTCGCTGCATCCATGGCGCTGTTCTTTTTTTCTTTTATGTCGCAGGCCGCACCGTGACGCGCAAGCCGTCCTTCGGCTTGGGGATCGGCCACATCGCCCACGGCGACACGTAGCCTGGCTCGAGCGAGAGATCCAGATTTTGCAGCACATGGCGCGCGAAGCACTTGGCCTGCATGTAGGCGAAGTGCAGCCCGAGGCACATGTGGGCGCCGCCACCGAACGGCACGAAAGCGAACTTGTGCCTGTTGCGCTGGGCCTCGTCGGTGAAGCGCATAGGATCGAATTGGGTCGGATCGGGCCACACTGTCGGCATCATGTGCGTGAACAGCGGATTGATGCCGATCCAGGTGCCGGCCGGGATCTTGTAGCCGCCGAAGCTGAAATCGCGCGTCGCGCGTCGCGGGATCGATGGCACCGGCGGGCGCAGCCGCATCGATTCCTTGAATGCCATCTCGACCAGTGGCAGGGCGTCGAGCTTCTCGAACGGCAGCGGTTCGTCGGGGCGCAGCCCGAGCGCGAGCACTTCCTCGCGCAACTTGTTCTGCCAGTCCGGATTGGCGGCGAGGAAATTGACGAACGAAGTCAGCGACGACGTCAGTGTGTCGTGCGCCGCCATCATCAGGAAGCTCATATGATCGACCACATCCTGCGTCGACAGCAGGGCGCCATCGTCATCCGTTGCGCGACACAGCTGCGAGAACAGGTCATCGCCGCCCTGGTTGCCGCGGCGCAATGGAATTTGCTTCGAGAAATACTCGATGATGCGCTTGCGGCCATTGACTCCGCGCGCCATCTGCGTGCCCGGGATCGGCACGCGGATCGGCGCCACCGCCGCGGCGACCATGTCGATGAACGAAGTCGTCACCACCTCGACCTCGGGGCCGATGTCGGCGCCGAGGAACGAAGTCGCCGCAAGATCAAGCGTCAACTGCTTCATCGCCGGGTATACCAGCATCTCGCCACCCTTGGTTCCTCCCTTGGCGCGCCACAGCGCGACGCGTTTGGCGATGCCGAGGTCGAGTTGCGCGAGGTACGAGCGCATCGGCCCGGCCTTGAAGGCGACCGACAGCGCACGGCGGTGCACGCGATGCTCGTCGAAGTCCATTAGCATCAGGCCGCGCGGAAACAGCCGGCCGAGGATCGACTCCCAGCCGTGGGTCGACGAGAATAGCTTGGTCTGGTCGAACAGCACGAGCTCGTTGGCCTCTGGGCCGAGCATCGTGATGCTGGTCTCGCCGAAGGCGCGCGAGCGATAGATCGGGCCGTACTTGGCGGCCATGCGCTCGACCTCGCCCTGCGGGTCGGCGAGCAGGCGGAGTGTGTTGCCGACCAGCGGCCAACCCTCTTCACCGGGGATGTGAGCCAGCGCGCTGCGCGGAACGCTGGTGGCGAAGGTTGAAGGGACGGCTTCGGATGCTACGCTTTGCATCGTCATGGGGGCGCCTCGCGAACAGGGCTGACAGACAGCAACCTTAGCCGACATGTTGGGGTCCGAACATGACGTTGGCAAGGCCAGGCCAATGCGACGTTGGTGTCAGTTCCGCCGGCTGACATGGTCGGCCACGGCGACCTAAAGTTGCTGCTTGAATGTCTCGACAGCCACCTCGGTCGGCGTCGCCTCGCCCAAGCCGGTCTGGTCACGGATCATCTGGCCGAGGCTCGGCAACTCGCTGCGCTTGATCTGGACGTCGGGCGACCAAAGTCTTGAACGCATCAACGCCTTCGGGCAGTGCAGGTATGCCTCGCGCACGTTGATCTCGACGACGGCGCGCGGCAGCTTGCCGAACTCGATCATCGAGGACAGCAGCGCCGCCTCAGTGTTCAGCGTCGCGCGGCCGTTGACCCGCAAGGTGTCATCGATGCCCGGGATGAAGAATATCAAGGCGATCTCGCCGGAGCCGCCAAGAATGTTGCGAAAACTGTCGAGCCGGTTGTTACCGGGACGATCGGGCATGTGCAGCCGCTTCGGATCGGCAACCTTGATGAAACCCGGCTCGCCACCGCGCGGCGAGGCATCGACGGTGCCGTCGTCGCCGCAGCTCGCGAACACGCAGAACGGTGAGAGCGCAATGAAGCGTGCAGCGTGCGGATCGATATGGTCGATCGCCTTGGCGACCGCGCGCGGGCTTGGCGTCGGGTAGAGACGGTCGAGATCGGCAAGGTCGAGCGTGCTCATTTCGGGCCTCTTGGCGTCCTGCGATTTCGACAAGATTACACGCGAGGCTCCCGTCAAGGAAGCTCGCCGATGCGGCAAAGGAGCTCACCAATTTTGACCGGTTGCGCCCGAAGAAGCCGCTCAATACAGTCGCCGGCAAGGCTCAAACGGGCTCGGACGGACAACAAAGCAAACAAGGGACGAGACAGATGGTGGCGGTCAACTCGGTGACTGATCTTTCGACGGACGGTGAGGTGTCGGTAATCACGGTGAACTCGCCGCCTGTCAACGCGCTGTCACAAGCCGTCCGCGAAGGCCTCGACCAGGCGCTGCGCGCCGCCTTTGCCGATGCCAAAACCAAGGCCGTCGTCGTCATCTGTGACGGGCGCACGTTCGTCGCTGGCGCCGACATCCGTGAGTTCGGCAAACCGCGCAAGCCGCCCGGCCTGAAGGACTTTCAACAGCTGTTCGACAGCGCGCCAAAGCCGGTCGTGGCCGCAATCCACGGCACCGCACTCGGCGGCGGCCTCGAGCTCGCGATGATGTGTCACTACCGCGTCGCCGTGCCGTCAGCGCGTTGCGGCTTGCCTGAAGTCAATATCGGCATCCTGCCGGGTGGCGGCGGCACGCAGGCGTTGCCCCGCATCGTCGGTGTCGAGAAGGCGCTGGAGATGATGACATCGGGCCGTCACGTCTCGGCGAAGGAGGCGCAGGCGTCCGGAATCCTCGACGAGATCGTCGCGGAAGGAAATCTGAAACAGGCCGCGATCGACTATGCCAAAAAACTGATCGCCGAGAAGAAGCCGATCAAGCGCGTGCGCGACCTGACCGACAAGATCGAGGCCGCGCGCAAGACGCCCGAGGTGTTCGCGAACTTCCGCAAAGCGAACGCGCGCAAATTCCGCAACATGACGGCGCCGGAAAACATCATCAAGTGCGTCGAGGCGGCAGTCAGCCTGCCGTTCGACGACGGCTTGAAGCGCGAGAGCGAGCTGTCGGCCGAACTGCATTCCGGTCCGCAGGCGCCGGCGATGCGGCACTCGTTCTTTGCGGAGCGCGAGGCGGCGAAGATTCCTGATGTGCCTGATGATACGGCGACGCTGCCTGTCAACACCGTCGGCATCATCGGCGCCGGCACCATGGGCGGCGGCATTGCTATGAACTTCGCCAATGTCGGCATCCCCGTGAAGATCGTCGAGACCAGGCAGGAGGCGCTCGACCGCGGCCTGTCGGTGATCCGCAAGAACTACGAACGCACCGCGCAGCGTGGCGGCATAACGCAGGACGATGTCGAGAAGCGGATGAAGCTGATTTCCGGCTCGCTCGATCTGAACGCGCTGAAGGACGTCGACCTCGTGATCGAGGCGGTGTTCGAGCGCATGGACATCAAGAAGGAGGTGTTCGCAAAGCTCGACGCGATTGCGAAGCCAGGTGCTATTCTCGCGACCAACACCTCGGGCCTGAACATCGACGAGATCGCGTCGGTGACGAAGCGGCCGGAGGCGGTGATCGGCCTGCACTTCTTCTCGCCAGCCAACGTCATGAAGCTGCTCGAGGTCGTGCGCGCTGACCATACCTCGAAGCCGGTGATCGCGACCTCGATGAAGCTCGCCAAGAAGATCGGCAAGGTCGCGGCGCTGGTCGGCGTGTGCCCGGGCTTCGTCGGCAACCGTATCCTGCGTCAGCGCCAGATGGAGGCGAACAAGCTCGTGCTCGAAGGCGCGATGCCATGGGACGTCGACCGTGTGCTGTACGGCTTCGGCTTCCCGATGGGGCCGTTCGCGATGAGCGATCTCGCCGGCCTTGATATCGGATGGGTGAAGGAAAAGTCGAAGGGCGAGACGTTGCGCGACGTGCTGTGCGAGATGGATCGCCGCGGCCAGAAGACTGGCGCCGGTTACTATGACTACGACGAGAACCGTAACGCCAGGCCGTCGCCGGTGACCGAGAAGATCATCAAGGAGTTCATGGCCAAGAAGGGGATCAACGGCCGCAAGATCTCCGACGAGGAGATCCTCGAGCGCTGTCTCTATCCGATGATCAATGAGGGCGTGCAAATCCTCGCCGACAAGAAGGCGATCCGCGCCTCCGACATCGATGTCATCTGGCAGTACGGCTACGGCTTCCCCGGATACCGCGGCGGCCTGATGTACTACGGCGACCAGATCGGGCCGGCCAAGGTGCTCGCCAAGCTGAAGGAGTTCCAGGCCACCATGGGCGACCAGTTCAAGCCATCACCGTTGCTTGAAAAGATCGTCGCCGATGGCAAGAAGTTTGCTGATATCGCGGTGTAGGTGACGCCAGGCGAGCAGGGAGCGGGTGGCTATGCCAGTCTTTCGGCGATCAGCGAGACGGATCGCACTCGCTGCGACCTCCGTTGCTGCTCTGTGCGGTGGGGTTGTGCCGCAAGCGTGGGCGGCCAAGACGAGCATCACTGTTGGGATGTCGATCGAGCCGAGCGGGCTCGATCCGACGGTCGCCGCACCGGTCGCCAATGCACAGGTGACCTGGCAAAATGTGTACCAGGGACTGGTGCGTCTCGACCGCGACGGCAAGGTGCAGCCGCAGCTCGCCGAGAGCTGGACGATTGCGCCCGACGGCCTGACCTACACGTTCAAGCTGCGCACCAACGTGAAATTCCAGAATGGTGTGCCGTTTGATTCCACCGTCGCGAAGTTTACGCTCGATCGCGCCAGGGCCGCCAACTCGGTCAATCCGCAGAAGCAATTCTACACGGTGATCACGTCGATCGATGCGCCGGCCCCCGATACGCTTGTGCTTCACCTGAGCGCTCCGGCCGGCGATCTGCTGTTTCACCTCGGGTTTCCGCCGGCGGTGATGGTCGAGCCGAGCACGGCCGCTGACGACAAGACCAACCCGGTCGGCACCGGACCGTTCAAGCTGAAGACCTGGGTCAAGGGTGATCGCGTCGAACTGACGCGCGATCCGAACTTCTGGGACAAGTCGAAGACGATCGCACTGGAGGACGTCACCTTCCGCTTCATCAGCGACCAGCAGGCACAGGTCGCGGCAATGGAGTCAGGCGACGTCGATGCATTCCCCGAAATGGGCGCGCCAGAGCTGTTCGGAAGATTCCAGAACAATCCGCGCTTTGCCGCGGTGATTGGCACCAGCGAGCTAAAGGCCGTCGCCGGCATGAATTGCACGCGAAAGCCGTTCGACGACGTGCGCGTCCGCCGGGCGTTGATGATGGCGGTAGACCGCAATCTCCTGATCAAGGCGGTCTCTTCGGGGCTCGGTGCGCCGATCGGCAGTCACTATACGCCGAACGATCCTGGTTACGTCGACCTCACGGGCGTGCTGCCCTACGATCCGAAGAAGGCGAAGGCGCTGCTCGCGGAAGCCGGCTATCCGAACGGCCTCACCTTCTCGTTCAAAACGCCGCAGATGGCTTATGCCTCGCGTTCGGCCGAGGTGCTGCAATCGATGTTCGCCGACATCGGCGTCACCATGAATATCGTGCCGACGGAATTCCCTGCGAAATGGATCTCCGAAGTTTTCAAGGGTGGCGACTACGACATGACGATTGTCGCCCATGCCGAGCCGATGGATGTCGGGATTTACGCGCGCGACAACTACTATTTCCATTACAAGAACCCGGCCTTCAACAAAGTGATAGCAGACGCCGAGCACACCACGGACGAAACTGCGCGCAACAAGCTCTACGGCGATGCGCAGAAGATACTGGCGGACGATGTGCCGGCCTTGTTCCTCTATGCGCTGCCGAAGCTCGGCGTCTGGAACGCGAAGCTCGAAGGCCTCTGGAAGAATGAACCGATCCCGTCGAATGACCTCACCGAGGTCCACTGGAACGATTGAAGGAAGAAGCGTTATGTCAAGGTTAGCTTGTTTCGCGAAGCGGATCGCGATTGCTGCGGCGTCTGTGGTCATGATCGCGGCCTCACCGGCATTTGCCGCCAAGACCAGCCTGGTGATGGGCATGGCGATCGAGCCGCCGGGCCTTGATCCGACGCTCGCAGCACCCGTGGCAATCGGGCAGGTGACCTGGCAGAACATCTTTCAGGGCCTGGTGCGGCTCGACCGCGACGGCAAGGTGCAGCCGCAGCTTGCCGAGAGCTGGACGGTTGCGCCCGATGGCCTGACCTACACCTTCAAACTGAAGACCTCGGCAAAATTCCAGAACGGCGTGCCGTTCAATTCCAGCGTCGCCAAATTCGCGCTTGATCGGGCACGGGCTGCCAACTCGGTCAATCCGCAGAAGCAGTTCTATACCGTGATCACATCGATCGACACGCCGGCGCCGGACACGCTGGTGCTGCATCTCGACAAGCCGTCGGGCGGCCTCTTGTATCGCCTCGCCTGGCCCGCCGCGGTCATGGTCGAGCCGAAATCGACGCCCGACAACAAGACCAACCCGGTCGGTACCGGCCCGTTCAAGCTGAAGACCTGGGTCAAGGGCGACCGCGTCGAGCTGACGCGCGATCCCGATTTCTGGGACAAGTCGAAGAAGATCGCGCTGGAGAACGTTACGTTCCGCTTCATCAACGACCCGCAGGCGCAGGTCGCCGCACTGCAGGCCGGCGATATCGATGCAGTGTCCGGCCTGATCGCCGGCGAGCTCTACAGCAAGTTCCAGAACGACCCACGCTTTGCCACCGTGATCGGCAACACCGAGCTCAAGGCCGTGGCCGGCATGAACAACACGCGCAAGCCGTTTGACGACGTGCGCGTGCGCAAGGCGTTGATGATGGCGGTCGACCGCAATCTCCTGATCAAGGCGGTGTCGAACGGTTACGGTTCGCCGATCGGCAGTCACTACACGCCGAACGACCCGGGCTATATCGATCTGACCGGCGTCTATCCTTATGATCCGAAGAAGGCGAAGGCGCTGCTCGCCGAAGCCGGCTTCCCCAACGGCTTCACCTTCTCGTTCAAGACGCCGCAGATGGCCTATGCCTCGCGTTCGGCCGAGGTGTTGCAGTCGATGTTCGCCGAGATTGGCGTGAAGATGAACATCGTGCCGACCGAGTTTCCGGCGAAGTGGGTGTCGGAGGTGCTGCAGGCCGCCGACTACGACATGACCATCGTCGCGCACGCCGAGCCGATGGACATCGGTATCTACGCCCGCGACAAGTATTACTTCAATTACAAGAACCCGAAGTTCAACGAGGTGATTGCGAAGGCGGAGGCCACGATCGACGACGCCGAACGTGCCAAGGTTTACGGCGACGCGCAGAAAATTCTCGCCGACGATGTGCCGGCGCTGTTCCTTTACGTGCTGCCGAAGCTCGGGGTCTGGAATGCCAAGCTGGACGGCCTCTGGAAGAACGAGCCAATTCCGTCGAATGACGTCACCGAGGTGCACTGGAACGACTAATCGTCCGGTCGGATCGAAGGTAAGACGAAGGCCGGGCAAATGCTGAGAGCGATCGCATTTCGCCTGGCGAGCCTGTTGTTGACGCTGTTCATCATATCGGTTGCGATCTTCGTCATTCTCGAGGTGCTGCCGGGCGATCCGGCCGCGATCATGCTCGGCACCTCGTCGCAGCCGGATACGCTCGCGGCGTTGCGCCACCAGATGGGCCTCGATCAGCCGGCGTTGGTGCGCTACCTCGGCTGGATCGGTGGCATCTTCGTAGGCCAATTCGGCACCTCATATTCGTACGGCGTGCCGGTCGCCGAGTTGATCCGTGACCGGCTGACAGTAACGGTACCGCTGACGCTGATGGCGATCACGCTGTCGCTTTCGGTGGCGCTCCCGCTCGGCGTGTTCGCCGCGGCGCGCCAGCGCGGCCTCGTCGATGCCGCCGCAACCGTGTTCTCGCAGCTCGGTATCGCCATTCCGAATTTCTGGGTCGGGTTGCTGCTGATCCTGTTCTTCGCGCTGTCGCTCGGCTGGCTGCCGGCCGGCGGTTTTAAAGGCTGGGGCGAGGGCGTCTGGCCGGCGTTCAAGGCGCTGATCCTGCCGGCGATTGCGCTGGCGATCCCGCAATCGGCGATCCTGACCCGGGTGACGCGCTCCGCCGTGCTCGATGTCATGAACGAGGATTTTGTCCGCACCGCGCGCGCCAAGGGTGTGTCGCGCAATCGCGCGCTGTGGCGCCACGTCGTGCCGAACGCGCTGGTGCCTGTCGTCACCATTCTGGGCTTGCAGATCTCGGTGTTGCTGGCCGGCGCCGTTCTGGTCGAGAACGTGTTCAGCCTGCCGGGCATGGGGCGGCTCGCCTACCAGGCACTGGCACAGCGCGACCTGATCGTCATCAAGAACGTCGTGCTGTTCTTCGCGGCGATCGTCATCGTGGTCAACCTGATCGTCGACTCCATCTACATCGTGCTCGATCCACGCTTGCGAGCCCACGCATGACGACGCTCTCGCAGGGACCGGCCGCGGCGTTCGGCGCGCAAACGGGCACGGCAAGGTGGCTCGCCGATCATGCCAAGCTAGCCGGCGGCGCTGCAATCACCTTCACCTTCGTCGCAATCGCGCTGCTGTCGCTGGTGTGGACGCCGGAGATTCCGACCCGGGTCCGCATCATCGCCAAGCTGCAGCCGCCGCTGGCCTCAGGCCTGCTCGGCACCGATCATCTTGGCCGCGATGTGCTATCGATGCTGATGGCGGGCGCCTTCAATTCGCTCTCGATCTCGATGTTCTCGGTCGCGATCGGCATGACGCTTGGCACTGCGCTGGGTGTTGCCGCCGCGGCGCGCCGCGGCTGGTTCGAGGCGGTGGTGATGCGGTTGTGCGACGCGATGTTCGCGTTCCCGCCGATTTTGTCGGCGATCATGGCGGGATCGCTGCTCGGCCCCGGCGCGATGACCGCGGTGGTCTCGATCGGCGCTTTCATGGTGCCGGTGTTTGCGCGGGTGACGCGCGGCGCCGCCTTGCAGATCTGGGCGCGCGAATATGTGCTTGCGGCGCGGATGGCCGGCCGCAGCGGCCCTTCCATCACGCTCGTGCATGTGATCCCGAACATCGCGAGCCAAATCATCATCCAGGCCGCGATCCAGCTCGCGCTCGGCATTTTGACCGAAGCCGGCCTGAGCTTCCTCGGCCTTGGCGTGCCGCCGCCGACGCCGAGTTGGGGCCGGATGCTCGCGGATTCGCAAACCTACCTCGGCCTTGCGCCCTATCTCGCGCTGGCGCCCGGCATCGCGATCGCGCTCGCCGTGCTCGGCCTCAATCTGCTCGGCGACGGCTTGCGCGACTACATCGATCCCCGGCGGAGGCTTTGATGCTCAAGGTCAAGGGGCTGTCGATCGATATCGTCGGCTCCGACGGCGTCACCGCGCGCGTGGTCGACGACATTTCGTTCGAGCTCGCGCAGGGCGAGACGCTCGGCGTGGTCGGTGAATCCGGTTCGGGCAAGACCATGCTGGCGCTCGCGGTCATGCGGCTGTTGCCGGCGATCGCAAAGCCGACCGGCGAGATTTGGCTCGGCAACGACAATTTGCTCACCCTGCCCGAACCTGCGATGTGCACCATTCGCGGCGGTCGCATCGGCATGATCTTCCAGGAACCGATGACCGCGCTCAATCCGGTGCAGCGGGTCGGCACCCAGATCGCCGAAGGCTTGACGCTGCACAGCGGCATCTCGCAGCGTGCGGCGCGGGCACGGGCGATCGAACTTTTGCAGCGTGTCCGCATTCCGGAAGCCGCCCGGCGCGTCGACGCCTATCCGCACGAACTCTCCGGCGGCCAGCGCCAGCGGGTCGGCATCGCCATTGCGCTCGCCTTGAAACCGCAGCTCTTGATCGCCGACGAACCGACCACCGCGCTTGACGTCACCGTGCAGAAAGAAATTCTCGAGATCCTCGACGATCTCGTCACCGACATGGGCATGTCGCTGATCTTCATCTCCCACGACATCGGTGTGATCGGCCGCATCGCTGACCGCACGCTGGTTATGTTCGGCGGCAAGCAGATGGAGCAGGGGCCGACCGCGCAGGTGCTGCGGACGCCGAGTGCTGCTTATACGCAGAGCCTGCTTGCGGCGATGCCGCGCCGCACCCGCGGCAGCCTCGCCGCCGGTATGAGGGAGGCGCAGCCTTGAGCGGGCCCGTGCTGCTCGAGGTCAAGCAATTGACGCGCGACTATGCGCTGCGCACGCCGCAAGGCCTGTCGTCGGGCAAGGTGTTGCGCGCGGTGAACGATGTGTCGTTCATGCTCGAGCAGGGCTCGGTGCTGGGGATTGTCGGTGAGAGCGGCTGTGGCAAGTCGACGCTAGCGCGTATTGTCATGGCGCTGGATCGTCCGACCTTCGGCGAGGTGCTGCTCGAGGGCGATTCGCTGTTCCAGCTTTCCGCCAGCGCACTGCGGCAGCGCCGCCGCGATTTCCAGATGGTGTTCCAGGACCCCTATGGCTCGCTCGACCCGCGTCATTCGGTCGGCCGCATCGTCGCCGAGCCGCTCCATCTGGGCGGCTCAACGAGCAAGCGGGAGCGCGATGCCCTCGTTGCCGAAGTGCTCGAGAGCGTCGGGCTGAAGGCGACTGATGCGGTGCGGTATCCGCACGAATTCTCCGGCGGCCAGCGCCAGCGCATCGCGATTGCGCGCGCGCTGATCACCAGGCCCAAGCTGATCGTCGCCGACGAAGCCGTCTCGGCGCTCGACCTGTCGGTGCAGGCTCAGATTCTGCGGCTGTTGATGGAGCTCAAGGCGCGCAACGGATTGACTGTGCTGTTCATCAGCCACAATCTCGGTGTGATCGAGGAGATCGCCGACCGGGTCGGCGTGATGTATGCCGGTCGCCTGATCGAAATCGGCGCAACGAAGGACGTGCTGCACCATCCGCAGCAGGAGTACACGCAGCGCCTCCTCGATGCCGAACCGACGCTCGAGGTGATCGGGCGGCGCAGCAAGCGGCATTAGACGGCGAGCAGTTGAAAGGCTGAAATTGAACGATGACTGATCTTGCCGATTTATCCGCAGTCGAGCTGCTGCAAAAATATCGCGACAAGGCATTGTCGCCGGTCGAGTATTTCGACTGGCTCGAAAGTCATATCGCGTCCTGGGAGCCGAAGCTGCAGGCGCTCTATCTGTATCGACCAGAGGTCGGACGCGACCAGGCCAAGGTTTCCGCCGCGCGCTGGGCGAAGGGAGCGCCGAAAGGTCCGCTCGACGGGGTGCCCGTGACGGTCAAGGAGTTGATCGCGACCAGGGGCGATCCCGTTCCGCTTGGTTCGGCCGCGACCACGCTTGTGCCGGCCGCCGACGACGCCCCGGCGCCGGCGCGGCTGCGCGAGGACGGCGCGATCATTTTTGCCAAGACGACCTGCCCGGACTACGCGATGCTGTCGTCCGGCGTCTCGAGCTTTCATCCGCTGACGCGCAATCCGTGGGACTTGAGCAAGAACCCCGGCGGCTCGAGTTCAGGCACCGCCGCCGCAGGCGCCGCGGGTTACGGCCCGCTGCATGTCGGCACCGATATCGGTGGCTCGATTCGCCTGCCGTCGGGCTGGTGTGCGCTGTTCGGCCTCAAGCCCAGCTATGGTCGTGTCCCTGTCGATCCGTTTTATTTTGGCCGCGTCGCCGGCCCGATGACGCGCACCGTCGAGGACTCTGCGCTCTTAATGGCGACGCTGTCGCGGCCGGACTGGCGTGACGCCATGAGCCTGCCGCCGGCTGACATCAACTGGTTCGACCTGAAGACCGATGTGAGGGGCAAGCGCATCGGCTTGATGATGAATGCGGGGTGCGGGCTTCCCGTCGAGAGCGAAGTCCGCAATGCCGTGATCGCCGCCGCAAAACAGTTCGAGCAGGCGGGTGCTGTCGTCACCGAAGTTGACCCGGTACTGACCCGCGAAATGCTTGACGGCCTCGACGATTTCTGGCGCGCGCGATTGTGGAGCGACATCGAAGGTTTCGATCCTGCGACCCGCGCAAAGATTCTTCCCTACATTCTGCGCTGGGCAGAGAAGGGCGCCGGAGTCTCCGGCGTCGCCGTGATCAGGGGTTACAGCCAGACCAACGAGATGCGCAAAGCCGCGGCGCGCCTGTTCCAGAACGTCGAACTCGTGCTGTCGCCGACGGCGCCGGTCGTGGCTTTCCCCGCCGAGTGGGCCTCGCCGATCAACGATCCCGAGCGGCCGTTCGAGCACATCGCTTTCACGCTGCCGTGGAACATGGCGGAAAATCCGGCCGCCACGATCAACTGCGGCTTCACCAAGGCCGGCCTGCCGATCGGCCTGCAGATCGTCGGCCCGCGCTTTGCCGACTTGGCCGTGTTGCAGGTCGCAAAGCTCTATGAGACCTGGCGCGGCCCGATCGCCTGGCCGAAGCCGCCGAAGTCGGGATAGCGGCGGTTAGATACACCGTCCGCCATCGACCTCCACGGCAACGCCGGTAATCATGCTCGCTTCGTCCGAGCACAGGAACACCGAGGCGTTGGCGATGTCTTCCGGCGTCGAGAAGCGGCCGAGCGGGATGGTCGACAGGAATTCTCGCGCGCACTTCCGGCGTATCGCCGCCCATGAAGGTTTTTAGCAGCGGTGTTTCGCCGGCCACCGGATTGAGCGCGTTGACGCGAATTCCTGACGGCGCAAGCTCGACCGCCATGCTGCGTGTTGCAGTGATCACCCAGCCCTTCGACGAGTTGTACCAGGTCAGGTTCGGGCGCGGGCTGACGCCCGCGGTCGAGGCGATGTTGAGGATGACGCCTTGTCTGCGCTGCTTGAACAGCGGCACGACGTGACGCGCAGCGAGATAGATCGACTTCACATTGACGGCGAGAATCTGGTCGAATGTCTTCTCGTCGAGCGTCTCCAGCGGTTGCGGCACATGGCCGATGCCGGCATTGTTGACGAGGATGTCGAGCGTGCCGAACTGCTCGGCCGACTTCACCATGCGTGCGACATCGGCGTCGACGCTGACGTCGGCGGCCACCGCGCGCGCCGCGCTGCCGACGGACGCGGCAACGCGCTCGGCGGCCTGGGCATCGCGATCGGCAACGACGACCTTGGCGCCCTCGGCCACAAATCGCTTGACGATGCCTTCGCCGAATCCCGAGCCGCCGCCGGTGACGATCGCGACCTTGTCCTTCAGCCTCATTGGCTCATCTCCTTGACCCGTTTCGGTTCCGGCGCGGGAGCGACGGTCGCATTGCCATGCAGGAAGTCTGCGGCCGCATCAAGTGAGCGCCGCGCCTCGGGGATGAAGGCATCGGCCATTTGCCAGACGTGCGGGACGACCGGCCAGACCTTCAGCTCGGCACGGACGCCGGCCCTTCTCGCGCTCTCGGCCAGCCGCACGGCGTCGTCACGGAGCACCTCGCTCTGGCCGACTTCGACGAACAGAGGCGGCAGGCCCCTAAGGTCGGCGTAGAGCGGCGACACCAGCGGGTTCTTTGGATCGGCGCCGCCGAGATAGGCGTTGCGGAACCGCTCGAGAATCTCCGGGCGAAACATGGCGTCGCGCAGGCTGTTTTCCCGATGGGAGTCGCCGGTGCCGGCGAAATCGGTTGCCGGCGAAAACAGTGCGGCCGCTGCCGGAACATCCTCGCGACGGTCGCGCAGCGAAATCATCAGGGCCAGCGCCAGCGTGCCGCCTGCGGAATCGCCGGCGACCACGATCGGACCGCTCACATTTTTCCGCAGCGCGCGCCACGCCGCGACCACGTCGTCGACCGCAGCAGGAAACGGATGCTCAGGTGCGAGGCGATAGGCCGGTGCGAATACGCGAAAACCGCGCCGGGCGAGCCCGGCGGTGATCGGCCGGTGAGTCTGCGGCGAGCAGGCGACGAAGCCGCCGCCGTGGATATACATCATCGTCGTCTTCGCCGGCGTCGATCGCTCCGCCCATTCGCCATTGATGCCGCCGAGCGTCGCGCCGTGAAACGTGACCTCCTTCGGCAGTGGCGGATGCGCCTGGCCGAACACCTTGCGGATATCCTTCACGTCGGTAATGCGCGCGAGCTTGCTGCGAATGCGGCGCTTGACCAGGAACGAGGCGAGATGGGCGCGGAGGCTGGCCATGTCAGTGGGCCTCGGCTTGATCTTCTGCCGGCGCGCCGCGGCGGATGATGTTCCAGTAACGCACCGGAAACAGTCGCTGCAGCAGCGCGACGCGCTTGGCATCGGAGCCGATCAAGACTCGCCATGCCCGCGTCTCGATGCCGTCGATGATGGTCGCCGCCGCAATGTCGGGGCTTAGCGTCAGCATCTGCCGGGCGCGTTTGCGCCGACGCTCGACTTCGTCGCTGTTGACGCCCTTCGGGTTGCGCGCATTTTCCGCGATATTGGTCGCAACGCCGCCCGGGTGTACCACGGTGACGCCGACACTCGAGTCGATCAGCTCATGACGCAGCGACTCGGAAAAACCGCGGACGCCGAACTTGCTGGCGCAGTACGCCGTCTGTCCGGGCGGCGCGATGATGCCAAATATGCTCGAGATGTTGACGATCTGCGCTTTCTGCTCGCGTTGCAGGTAGGGCAGGAACGCGTGCGTCATGCGTACCACGCCGTAGAAATTGATGTTCATCAGCCATTCGAAGTCGGCGAGGTCGGTTTGTGCGAAGGTGCCGCCCAGCGCGACGCCGGCATTGTTGATCAGCACGTTGACGCGGTTGTGCTGCGCCAGCACCTGCTCAGGCGTTGCAGCGATCGCCTTGGCGTCGGAGACGTCGAGCACGTGCTCTGAGACCTTCACGCCCTTTTCGCGGGCGACCAAGGCCGATTTGGCAAGGCCCGCGGCGTCGCGGTCGGCCAGCGCGAGGTTGCAGCCCTTGGCCGCAAGGCCGCGCGCCAGCGCTGCGCCAATTCCCGAAGCCGCGCCAGTCACGACGGCTACGCCGCCGCTCAAATTGAAGTCAGCCATATCGATCCTTCGTGCCCGGAGTTCTCAAGATTGCGCGGAGGATGAGTACTTATCAGGTCGGTTTCAACTCGCATTTTCCCGGCGCATGTCCCGGAAAAGTGGATACCGGTTTTCCGAACAGGACATGCGCAAGCTTAAAGCGTCCAGCCGCCGTCGATGATGTGGGCCACACCCGTGGTGAACGCGCTCTCGTCGCTTGCCAGATAGATCGCAAGAGAAGCGATTTCCTCAGCCGTGCCGAGCCGTCCCATTGGCTGACGGCTGACGAACATCTCGCGGCCGCCGGCGCCGAGCGCCGCGGCGCGGCCGAGCATCGACGGCGTCTCGATCGTGCCGGGGCAGATCGCGTTGCAGCGGATGCCTTTGGTGACGAAGTCGGCAGCGACCGCCCGCGTCAGCGCCACGATCGCAGCTTTGGTCGCGCCATAGACGTAGCGGTTCGGCGCTGCCTTGAACACGCCCGCGGCCGAGGAGATATTGATGATCGAGCCGCCACCGCGGCTGAAAGCATGGCGGGCAGGAACGCCTTGATCGTGCGATGCATCGATTTCACGTTGAGGTCGAACGAGAAATCCCAGTCGTCCTCGGAGCAGTCGAGCACCGTGCCGTGGTGCACGAAGCCCGCAGCATTGAGCAGGATGTCGATCTTGCCGACGCGCGCGGCAATCGCGTTGACCGCTGCGGTGTCACGTACGTCGAGCTTTGCGACCTCCTGCACGCCGCTTGCTTTCACTTCGGCTAGCGCCTTCTCATCAACGTCGGTCGCGACCACTGACGCGCCTTCACGTGCGAAACGCGATCGCACAGGCGCGGCCAATGCCGGCGCCTGCTGCCGTGACGAATGCGCGCTTTCCCTGCAGACGGCCGGCCATGCTGTGCCTCCGCGCTCAGTGCGAATGCCGCGGCGTGCCGAAACGCGCGGCGATGTCGTGATAGCGCGTCGCGAGCTCGAGACAGGCGCCGGTGTCGTGCTGGCCGACGGTGGAGCGGTGCAGTTCCTGCCACGGCGTCTGGTTCGGCGGGTACTTGAAGCCACCCTTGGCGGCCAATTCGCTGCGGCGGCGTTGCAATTCGCCATCCGGGATTAGGATGTTGGCCTCGCCCTTGGTGAGGTCGACCCGAACGCGGTCGCCGGTCTTAAGGATCGCAAGCCCGCCATTGGCCGCCGCCTCCGGCGACGCGTTGAGGATCGACGGCGAGCCCGACGTGCCGGATTGCCGGCCGTCGCCGATGCAGGGCAGCGAGTGGATGCCGCGTTTGATCAGCGCCGCCGGCGGCTGCATGTTCACGACTTCGGCGCCGCCGGGATAGCCGATCGGTCCGGTGCCGCGGATGAACAGGATGCAGTGTTCGTCGATATTGAGCGCGGGGTCGTCGATGTTGTCGTGATAGTCCTCGGGCCCCTCGAACACGATGGCGCGGCCCTCGAACGCGTTCGGATCCTTCGGGTTGGAGAGGTAGCGATCGCGAAATTCTTTCGAGATCACGGCGGTTTTCATGATCGCGGAATCGAACAGGTTACCGTGCAGCACGATATAGCCCGCATCCTTGACCAGCGGCTTCTCGACCGTCCAGATGACGTCGCCGTCCGGCTTCCTCGGCTGCAGCGCAGTTCTCACCGATCGACTTGCCGCTGACCGTCATGCGCGTCCTTGTGGATGAAGCCGTGCTGCATCAATTCGCGCACCACGGTCGGCACGCCGCCGGAGCGGTGGTACTCCTCGCCGAGATAGAAACCGGCCGGCTGCAGGTTGACCAGCAGCGGTACCTTGTAGCCGACCGTCTGCCAGTCCTTGATCGAGAGCTCGACGCCGACATGGCGTGCCAGCGCGTTGAGATGGATCGGCGCATTGGTCGAACCACCGATTGCCGAGTTGACGACGATCGCGTTCTCGAACGCCTTGCGGGTCAAAATGTCCGACGGCTTCAGATCCTGCCACACCATGTCGACGATGCGCTTGCCGGTCTCGTAGGAAATCTGGCCGCGCTCGCGATAGGGCGCCGGGATCGCAGCGCATCCCGGCAGCGACATGCCGAGCGCTTCGGCCAGCGAGTTCATGGTCGAGGCCGTGCCCATCGTATTGCAATGACCGGCCGATGGCGCAGACGAGGCCACCAGTTCTACGAACTGATCGTAGTCGATTTCGCCTGCCGCCAGCCGCTCGCGCGCTTTCCACACAATGGTGCCGGAACCGGTGCGCTCACCGTTGAACCAGCCGTTCAGCATCGGTCCGCCCGAGAGCACGATCGCCGGAATGTTCACCGTCGCCGCGGCCATCAGGCAGGCCGGCGTGGTCTTGTCGCAACCGGTCGTGAGCACGACGCCGTCGAGCGGGTAGCCGAACAACACCTCGACCAGACCGAGATAGGCGAGGTTGCGGTCAAGCGCAGCGGTCGGCCGCTTGCCGGTCTCCTGAATCGGATGCACCGGGAACTCGATCGCGACGCCGCCGGCCTCGCGAATGCCTTCGCGCACGCGGTGCGCCAGTTCGAGGTGGTGCCGGTTGCACGGGGAGAGGTCGCTGCCGGTCTGCGCGATACCGATGATCGGCTTGCCGGATTGCAGCTCCTGCCGGGTCAGGCCGTAGTTCAGGTAGCGCTCCAGATAGTGCGCCGTCAGGCTCGGGTTGTGGGTGTCGTTAAACCAGAGCTGCGAGCGAAGGGAGCGCTTCTTGCCACCGTTTCCCGGCTTGTCCATGGGGCCTCCCGCAGTGCACGCGTTAAGTTCTCTTGCGCGGATTCCAGACGCAGGTGGTGCGTCAATGCGCGCTTGAGGGCGATGGTTACATTTCGAGCGGTATCGCTGCAACGTCGCGACGCACGGGAAAAGTTAGACTTTGTTCGGAGCCGTTCGCAGCTAAAATCTGCTATGGTCCAGCTCTGCCCGCCACCAAGTGCGGGACAAGCGGCCGCCAAGAGCCGACGCAAGAAAATCGGAGCCAAGACAACATGGAGAGAAACTGATGGCGTCGGTGCGCATCCAGGACGTTCGTAAGTCCTTTGGCGGTCTGGAGGTTTTGCACGGCGTCACAATCCCGATCGAGGATGGCGAGTTTGTCGTGCTGGTCGGCCCGTCCGGCTGCGGCAAGTCGACCCTGCTCAGAATGCTGGCGGGGCTCGAGAACATCACCGCGGGAACCATCTCGATCGGCGATCGCGTGGTCAACAACGTGCATCCGAAGGAGCGCGACGTTGCCATGGTGTTCCAGAACTACGCGCTTTATCCGCACATGACGGTCGCCCAGAACATGGGCTTCTCGCTCAAGCTGCGCGGCGAGAACCAGGCGAAGATCGCCGAGCGGGTCAATGGCGCCGCCGATATTCTCGGCCTCAAGCCGCTGCTCGAGCGATATCCGCGCCAGCTCTCGGGCGGCCAGCGCCAGCGCGTCGCCATGGGGCGGGCAATCGTGCGCGATCCGCAGGTGTTCCTGTTCGACGAGCCGCTGTCGAATCTCGACGCCAAGCTGCGCGTTGCGATGCGCACCGAGATCAAGGAACTGCACCAGCGGCTGAAGACGACCACGGTCTATGTCACCCACGACCAGATCGAGGCCATGACCATGGCCGACCGCATCGTCGTGATGCACGACGGCATCATCGAGCAGATGGGCGCGCCGCTCGAACTGTACGACGTTCCGAACAACCAGTTCGTTGCCGGCTTCATCGGTTCGCCGGCGATGAACTTTCATCGAAGGCACGCTCGCCGTGAACGGCTCGGCCAGCGTCAAGACTGCGCAGGGCGCGACACTGCCGCTCGCCAAGGCGCCGGCGTCGTCGAACGGCCGCCCGGTGATCTACGGCATCCGCCCCGAGCATCTCGAACTCGCCAGCGACGGCGTCGAGGCCGAGGTCGTGGTGGTCGAGCCGACCGGCTCGGAGACGCAGATCGTCGCGCGGGTCGGCAGCAAGGACGTGATCGCCGTGTTCCGCGACCGCCATGCGGTGTCGCCGGGCGAAAAGATCAAGCTCGCGCCGCGCGCCAGCGCCGCGCATCTGTTCGACAGGGATACGGGCAAGCGGCTCTGAGCCGTTGTCGGAACGAAACGCTAAACGCGCCGGACCGGGGCGGTGAAGGAATAACAACGGGACGACGACCTTGCATGTTCTGATTTTCGGTGCGGCCGGCATGATCGGCCGCAAGTTGAGCGAGCGGCTGGCGCGCGACGGCCGCCTCGGGTCGCGCCAGATCACGCAGCTGACGCTGCATGACGTCGTCCTGCCGGACATTCCGGCGAAGGCGCCGATGCCGGTCGAAACGGCAGCATCGGATTTCTCGACCGTCGGCGCCGCGGCGCGGCTCGTTGCATCGCGGCCCGACGTGATCTTCTGTCTCGCCTCGATCGTCTCGGGCGAGGCCGAGGAGAATTTCGACAAGGGCTACCGGATCAACCTCGACGGCACGCGTCTCTTGCTCGACGCGATCAGGATGATCGGTGATGGCTACAAGCCGCGGCTGGTGTTCTCGTCGTCGATTGCGGTGTTCGGCGCGCCGTTTCCCGATGCGATCGGCGACGAGTTCTTCAACACGCCGCTCACAAGCTACGGCACCCAGAAGGCGATCTGCGAGCTCCTGATCGCGGACTACACCCGCAAAGGGTTCCTCGACGGCGTCGGCATACGCCTGCCGACGATCTGCGTGCGGCCCGGCAGACCGAACAAGGCGGCGTCCGGTTTCTTTTCCAACATCATCCGCGAGCCCTTGAGCGGGCAGGACGCCGTGCTGCCGGTCTCGGAAGACGTCGCCCACTGGCATGCCTCGCCGCGCTCCGCGGTCGAATTCCTGCTGCATGCGGGAGCCATCGACGGCACGACGCTTGGGTCCCGCCGCAACTTGAGCATGCCCGGCCTGTCGGCAACGGTCGGTGAGCAGATCGCAGCGCTGACCAAAGTGGCGGGCCCGAAGGTCGCGTCCCGCATCCGTCGCGAGACGGACCCAGCGATCATCAGCATTGTTTCCGGCTGGCCGCGCAATTTCGATACGCGTCGCGCACAGGAGCTTGGCTTCCGCGCGGCCGAGCGGACGTTCGATGATATCGTCCGTATCCATATCGAGGACGAACTCGGCGGCACGTTTGTGCCCTAGCGCCGGCGCCGCTATAAGCCGGGAGCCGGTCGTAACGGAAGACAGAGCGAAGAAATGACAAAAGGCCTGCGCAAGGGGCTGACCAGCTACGGCGATCCGGACTTCTCGCTGTTCCTGCGCAAAGTGTTCATCAAGGCGATGGGCTATTCCGACGACGCGCTGGAGCGCCCGATCGTCGGCATCACCAACACCTACAGCGACTACAATCCCTGCCACGGCAACGTGCCGCAGCTCGTCGAGGCGGTGAAGCGCGGCGTCATGCTGTCGGGCGCGATGCCGTTCGCGTTCCCGACCATCTCGATCCACGAGAGCTTTTCGCATCCGACCTCGATGTACCTGCGCAACCTGATGGCGATGGACACCGAGGAGATGATCCGGGCACAGCCGATGGACGCCATCGTCGTGATCGGCGGCTGCGACAAGACCTTGCCGGCGCAGATCATGGCGGCAGCCAGCGTCGACCTGCCGACCGTGGTGGTGCCGGTCGGGCCGATGGTGGTCGGCCACCACAAAGGCGAAGTGCTCGGCGCGTGCACCGATTGCCGGCGGTTGTGGGCCTCGTTCCGCGCCGGCAAGATCGACGAGAGCGAGATCGACGAGGTCGAGGAGCGCCTGGCGCCTTCGGTCGGCACCTGCATGGTGATGGGCACCGCAAGCACGATGGCGTGCGTCACCGAAGCGCTCGGGCTGTCGCTGCCGATGAGCGGCACGATCCCGGCGCCGCATGCCGAGCGTATCCGGCTTGCCGAGGCGAGCGGCCGGCGCGCCGCGGCAATGGCTGTCGCCGGCGGACCGTGCCCGAGCGAGCTGTTGACGCCGGCCGCGTTCCGCAACGCGCAAGTTGTGATGCAGGCGATCGGTGGCTCGACCAACGGTTTGATCCATCTGACCGCGATCGCCAACCGCACAACGCATCGGCTCGATCTCGACGCCTTCGATCAACTCGGCCGCGACGTACCGGTGCTGGTCGACCTCAAGCCGTCGGGCGCGCACTACATGGAGCACTTCCATCACGCCGGTGGCGTGCCGCGCTTGATGGCGGAGCTTGGCGACCTGATCGATCTCGATGCGAGGACCGTCGCCGGCGGCACGCTGCACGACGTTGTCGGCAATGCGTCATCCCGTGCCGGGCGAGGACGCGATCCGCAGCAAGAAAAATCCGATCAAGGCCGAAGGCGCGATGGCCGTGCTGCGCGGCAACCTGGCACCCGACGGCGCCGTGATCAAGCAGTCGGCCGCAACGCCGGCGCTGCTGCAGCACACCGGCCGGGCCGTGGTGTTCGAGTCCGTCGAGGATATGACGCTGCGCATCGACGACCAGAACCTCGACGTAAAAGCCGACGACGTGCTGGTGTTGCGCAATGCCGGGCCGAAGGGTGCGCCGGGCATGCCGGAGGCCGGTTACCTGCCAATCCCGCAGAAGCTGGCGCGCGCGGGCGTGAAGGACATGGTGCGGATTTCCGACGCGCGCATGAGCGGCACCGCGTTCGGCACCATCGTGCTGCACATCGCGCCGGAATCTGCTGCCGATGGGCCGCTCGCGCTGGTGCGCTCCGGCGACCAGATCCAGCTCGACGTACCGAACCGGCGCATCAGCGTGCTGGTCGACGATGCCGAGTTGATGCGGCGGAAACGGCTGCTGCCGCCAAAGAAATCGCCGGAGTGGGCCAAGCGTGGCTACGCGCACCTGTTGTACGACACTATTCTGCAAGCCGATCAGGGCTGCGACTTCGACTTCATGACCGCCAAAGGGAACAATAAGCAAGCAATAAGGAAGAACCAGAATGGTCACCATTCAGGCGCAGAAGCTGATCGACTTCGTCGCCGATATTTTTGGGCGCGCCGGCTCGTCGGCGACCGAGGCCAAGCGCGTCGCGACTTACCTCACGGCAGCGAACCTCACCGGCCACGACAGCCACGGCGTGATCCGCGTCCCGCGCTACGTCAAGTCGGCAGTTGAAGGCATCATCAAGACCGACCAGACCATCGAAGTCGTGATCGACGCGCCGTCGTTTGCCGTCGTCGACGGCAAGTTCGGCTTCGGCCAGACCGTGACGCCGCAGGCGATCCGGATCGGCATCGACAAGTGCAAGGCGCAGGGCCTGTCGATGATCGCGCTGCGCAATTCCGGGCACCTCGGCCGCGTCGGCGACTGGGCCGAGATGGCGGCCGCGGAAAACCTGGTGTCGATCTACTTCGTCAACGCGGCGGGCTCGGTGCTGGTCGCGCCGTTCGGCGGCGTCGAGCGGAGGCTCTCGACCGCGCCGTATTGCGTCGGCGTGCCGCGCAAGGGGCAGGGGCCCATCGTGCTCGATTTCGCGACCTCGCTGGTCGCCGAAGGCAAGGTCCTGGTCGCGAGCCGTGGCGGCAAGAAGCTGCCTGATGACGCGCTGGTCGGCGCCGACGGTGAAGTCTCCGGCGACCCACATCTGCTCTACGGCGACTATACGCCCGACGGCCCGCGCGAATATCTGAAGGGCAAGGGCGCGATCCGCGCCTTTGGCGATCACAAGGGCTCAGGCCTCGCGCTGATGTGCGAGCTGCTCGGCGGCGCCCTGACCGGCAATGGCGCGACCAAGCTCGGCCGCCCCTTCGCCAACGGCCTGCTCGGCATCTTCATCGATCCCGAGCAGATCGACCCCGAGCATTTCTTTCGACGGCGAGATCAGCCGCTACGTCGCCTACGTCAAGGATACCAAGCCTGCCGCCGGCATTGGCGAAGTGCTGGTTCCGGGTGAGGTTGAGGGGCGCACACGCGCCGAGCGGCTGAAGCACGGCGTGCCGCTGCCGGATGACGTCTGGGCCACCATTGTCGCCGCTGCCCGTTCGGTCGGCATCAACGATACGGCGATTGCTGATGCGAGCCGCTGACGCGCTTCGGCCCTGCGTCAGGCAGGCTTGACGCAAGGCTGGGCGGGCGGTTGAGTTGCTTCCGATTTCAGTGCCGGACCTAACAACAAATTTTGAGGGAACGCAGCGAATGGCGAACAAGGTCAAGCAGATTTGGGCTTCGGGCAAGGCCGTGGTCAACGGCTGGCTCGCCATTCCCTCGGGCTTTTCGGCGGAGGTGATGGCGCAGTGCGGCTTCGACAGTGTCACGGTCGACATGCAGCATGGCGTGCAGGATTACCTCTCGATGGTGCAGTGCTTCCAGGCGATGCAGGCACACCCGGTGACGCCGATGGTGCGGGTGCCCTGGAACGAGCCCGGGATCGTCGGCAAGGTTCTGGACGGCGGCGCCTACGGCGTGATCTGTCCGATGATCAACACCAGGCAGGAGGCCGAAAGCTTCGTCTCCTATTGCAAGTACCCGCCGCGTGGCACCCGCTCCAACGGTCCGATTCGTGCCGCGATGTACGGCGAAGCCACCGGCTACCAGACCACCGCCAACGCCGAGACGCTCTGCATTCCGATGATCGAGACCAAGACCGCGATCGAGAATCTGGAATCGATTCTCGACGTCGATGGTATAGCCGGCGTCTATATCGGACCGTCCGACCTCGGCTTCTCGTATGGCATGGTGCCGAAGCTCGACCGCGACGAGCCCGAGATCCTGAAGATCTACGACAAGATCCTCAAGGAATGCGACAAGCGCAAAATCTACGCGGGCATTCACACCGGCGGCGCCGCTTATGCAGCGCGCGCGATCGGCATGGGCTTCCGCCTTGTCACCATCATGAACGACTCCGGCCTGATGCAGACCGCGGCACGTGCCGCCGTCGCGCAGACCCGCAAGGAAGCCGGCGGCAAGGCGTGAGCCTTGCCGCCCGTGAGCAACGTCAACGGAGAGCCGTCATGACTGCCGCAACATTGTCGTCCGCCGCCGCGACCGAGGATTGGGCAGGGATCGTCGACGAGCTCAATGCGCTGTTGAAGCTCCGCACCATTCCGTTCGCGATGAAGCTGTTCGAGCATCGCGAGGACATGGAGGCGATCGATCGCATTCGCCGGCCGAAATCGGTGCACACGCTCGACCAGGTCGTCGCCCAGGCCTCGCGTCTTGGCTGGACGGTCGGCATCACCGCCGACGATCTGGTCGGCGCGCAGTGCCGCGCCGTGGTCGGTCTCGGCAGCGCCAAGACCGAGGACTGGCAGTCCGGCGCAGCATATGAAGGGCGTGTGGTTCTCGACGCTGGAAGATGCGCGCGCCCACCAGGGCGCGATGCACTGCGTGCCCGACGGCAAGTACCAGGCGCTGGCGGTCGGTCCGCTTGCGACCGGCAAGCTCGCTCCACCCGATATCGCGCTGTTCTACGCAACCCCCGGTGCGATGATGTATTTCATCAACGGTCTGCAATGGGCCGGCTACAAGCGCTTCGACTGGAGCGTGGTCGGCGAATCTGCCTGCGCCGACTCGTGGGGCCGCGCGTTGACCATGCGCATCGCCGAGCCTCTCGATCCCGTGCTTCGCCGAACGCCGCTACGGCGGCGTGCTCGATGAGGAAATGCTGATGGCGACGCCGCCGGAATATCTGGTCAAGGCGATCGCCGGAATGAAGGCGCTGTCGAAGAACGGCTTCCGCTATCCGTTCCCGCAATACGGCATCCAGCAGGATGTCCGCGCCGGCATGGCCGTGAGCTATCCCGGCCGCAAGTAGGACTGTTCATGCCGACAAATCGTTACGTGACGACGCACTGGGGCGTCTACAAGCCGCGCGTGCGGGATGGCCGCGTGGTCGCAATGGACGCCGCGGAATTCGATCCGGCGCCGTCGACGATCGGCTCCAGCATGGTCGACGGCATCACCGCGCCGGCGCGCGTGCGGCGGCCGGCGATCCGCAAGGGTTTTTTGCGTCAGGGTGTGGACACGCGGGACCGGCGTGGTCGCGACGAGTTCGTCGAGGTGCCGTGGGATGAGGCGCTCGACATCGTCGCCGCCGAACTTGCCCGTGTGAGAAAAGATTTCGGCAACGGCGCGATCTTCGGCGGTTCCTATGGCTGGTCGAGCGCCGGGCGCTTTCATCACGCCCAGAGCCAGGTTCACCGCTTCCTCAACGCGATCGGCGGCTACGTCCGTCACGTCGACACTTACAGCCTCGGCGCGGGCCGGGCGCTGACCCCGCACATCCTGGCGCCGATGGAGATCCTCCAGCAGAACGCCACCGCCTGGTCGAACCTCGAAAAGCATTGCCAGCTGTTCGTTGCGTTCGGCGGCCTGCCGGTGAAGAACGCACAGGTATCGTCCGGTGGCGCTACCGAGCATGTGATGCCCGGCTCGATCGCGCGCATGGCCGCGAACGGCGTGAAGTTCGTCAACGTCTCGCCGATCCGCGCCGATCTCGAGGCAGGCGGCGCTGTCGAGTGGCTCTCGATCAAGCCCGGCACCGACACCGCGCTGATGCTGGCATTGGCTTACGTCATCCAGGCCGAGAGGCTGCACGACGAGCAGTTTCTTGCGACTTATGCTGTCGGTTTCGAGCGCTTCCGCGCTTATCTCGACGGTGGTGTTGACGGCATCGCGAAGACTCCGCGCTGGGCATGCGGAGATCACTGGCATCGATGCAGCGACGATCTCGGCGCTGGCGCGGCGGATGGCCGCTCACCGCACCATGATCAACGTCGCCTGGTCGTTGCAGCGCGCCATTCATGGCGAGCAGCCGTTCTGGGCCGGCACGGCGCTGGCCGCCATGCTCGGCCAGATCGGGCTGCCGGGCGGCGGGCTCGGCCTCGGCTACAGCTGCGCCAACAACATCGGCGCCGGCAACAACGCGTTCTCCGGACCGCGGCTCGGGCAGGGCATGAACGCCATCAGCGATTTCATCCCGGTGGCGCGTCTCTCCGACATGCTGCTGAAGCCGGGTACCACTTACACCTACAATGGCGAGCGCCGCACCTATCCCGACATCCGCCTCGTCTACTGGTCCGGCGGCAATCCGTTCCATCATCATCAGGACATCAACCGTCTGGTGCAGGCGTGGCGCCGGCCGGATGTCACGATCGTGCACGAGCCATTCTGGACCGCGCACGCGAAATTCTCCGACATCGTGCTGCCGGCCACGACCGTGCTCGAGCGCGACGATATCGGCAGCGCGTCCGGCGAGCGCTATATGATCGCGATGCGCCGCACTGTCGCGCCGGTCGGTGAGGCGCGTGACGACTACGACATCTTTGCCGGCATTGCGAAGCGTCTCGGCGCCGAGCAGGCCTATACCGAGGGCCGCAACACGCTGTCGTGGCTGCGCTATCTCTATGACAACTCGCGCAGCCGCGCGGCGCGTCTCGGTCTGGCGCTGCCGGACTTCGATACGTTCTGGTCGGCCGGGGTGACAGTGCTGCCGAAGCCGAATGTCGAGACCATCATCTTCTCGGAGTTTCGCGCCGACCCAAAGGCGCATCCGCTGCCGACACCGTCGGGTCGTATCGAGATTTTCTCGGAGCGGCTTGCAAGCTACGGCAATGACGATTGCCCGGGCTATCCGGTGTGGCGCGAGCCGCCCGCCGAGCTTGGCTTCGACAATTCGCGGTATCCCTTGCACCTGCTGTCGAGCCAGCCGTCGAAGCGGTTGCACAGCCAGTACGATCACGGCTCCGAAAGCCGCGCCACCAAGATCAAAAGTCGCGAGCCACTCTTGATGCATCCCGAAGACGCGAAGGCGCGCGGCATCGCCGAAAGCGACGTGGTGCGCGTGTTCAACGACCGCGGCGCGTTGCTTGCCGGCGTGAGGTTGAGCGACGGCATTCGTCCCGGTGTCGTGCAGATCGCAACCGGCGCCTGGTACGACCCGGTCGATCCCGAGGTCGACGGCAGTCTTGATAAGCACGGCAATCCCAACGTGGTGACGCCTGATATCGGCACCTCGACCTTCGGGCAGGGCTGCAGCGCGCAGAGCGCGCGCGTTCAGATCGAGCGCTTCGAGGGCGAATTGCCTGAGGTCACGGCGTTCAAGCCACCGCGCTTTGCGGCCGATGATACGGTGCGGGCGAAGCGATAGAGCATGATCCGGAAAAGTGGATACCGGTTTTCCGAAAAGATCATGCTCAATAATAAGCTCTAACGCTCAAGCCTGCGCCGAGGCCTTTTCGCGCGCCGGCGAACGCACGCGCACGGCGTTGTCGATCAGGGTCTTGCCGAGCGACCAGACCGCGCCGGGCACGCGATGCGCACCGGCGATCACCGCGGCAAAGGAATCCTCGATCCACTTGCAGTCCGCTTCGGTGATCGTCAACGGCGGCAAAATCTTGATGGTGTGGCTGGCATGGCCTGACACCTGGGTCAGGATCTGGTGATCCTTGAAGAGCGGGATGGTGATGAGCTGGCAGAACAAGCCTTCGCTTGCTGTTTCCAGCACGTTCCATGACGCCTTCAACGCAAGCGATTTTGGCGCGCCGAATTCGAGTCCGATCATCATGCCCTTGCCGCGAACCTCCTTCACAAGCTCGTAGCGCGGAATCATGGCGGAAGAATTCTTGATCAGGCGAGTGCCGAGCGCGTCGGCGCGCTCGATCAGCCGCTCCGATTTGAGCACCTCGAGCGTTGCGATCCCCGCCGCCATTGCGAGATCGTTCTTCGCAAAGGTCGAGCCGTGCACCACGGCGCGATCCATGCGATCGAAAATCTTGTCGAAGATCCACTTGCGGGTCAGTAGCGCGCCGACCGGGACGTGGCCGCCCGAGAGCGACTTCGACAACAGCACCATGTCCGGCTCGACGTTCCAGTGCTCGACGGCAGTGAAGCGGCCGGTGCGCCCAAGCCCGGTCTGAATTTCGTCGGCGACCAGCAGCGTGCCAAAGCGGCGACATAACGCCGCGGCTTCTGGCAGGAAGTCGTCGGTGGGCATGTTGACGCCCTTGCCCTGGATCGGCTCGACCACGAACGCCGCGACTTGCCGCGTCGATAGTTCGCGTTCCAACGCGGCCAGATTGTTGAACGGGACCGCTTTGCAGCCCGGCAGCAGCGGCTCGAAGCCGCTGCGGAAATTCTTGTCGTCGGTCAGTGACAGCGAGCCATAGGTGAGGCCGTGATAGGAGTGTCCGGCATACAGAATGCCCGGGCGGCCCGTCGCGCCGCGCGCGAACTTGATTGCTGCCTCGACGCATTCGGTGCCCGAGTTCGCAAAGAACGCCTTGTCGAGGTAAGGTACATAGGTCAGGAGTTGCTCGGACAGGACGCCGGCAAGCACCGAGACATCCATCTGCACGAGGTTCGGGAAGTCGCTGTCCAGCACGCTTTTCAGCGCATCACGCACGGTCGGATGATTGCGGCCGATGGCAAAGACCCCGAAGCCGCTCAACAGGTCGAGGTAGCGCTGATCGTTGCGGTCGTAGAGGTATTGGCCCTGGCCGCGCTTGAATCCGACGTCGAATCCGATCGTTCGCAGCACGCGCACGAGCTGCTCGTTAAGATAGCGCATGTGAAGTATGTCGCGCTCGGATTCGCGCGCAGCAATGGTCCCTGGGATGTCCAAATTTCCACCCGTCATTCGCACATACTTTTGCTTTGTTATCGTGCCAATCGTTGTATCATCTTCTGGCATAAGGAGAAATGCGACGATTTTGCCCCTCGATATCAAACGATTGTCGAGAAATCGCCGCAAGTAAATAGGATAACGCGCCGCATGCGAAAAATAGGTTTTTCCGGGTTCGTTCTTCTGGCCACGCTGGCTCCGGCCGCCGCGGCCAGCCCATTAGGCAATTGGATGGTGGAGGAGCAGACCGCCCAGATCAGAATTGTCGATTGTGGATCGGCGCTGTGGGGCGTGATCTCTTGGGAGAAAGTTGCGGGCCTCGACACTTATAATCCCGATGCTGCATTGCGCGATCGGCCGTTGCTGGGCTCGGCAATCCTGCTCGGGATGAAGGCGAATGCGCAGCAGACCGAATGGTCCGGCAAGGTCTACAATGCGCAGGACGGCAAGCAGTACGACGCGACAGTCAGCTCACCAGACGAGCAGACCTTGAACATGAAGGGCTGCCTGATTTCGTTCCTGTGCAAGACGGTGACTTGGACCCGGGTTGGCGATCCCACACCGCCCGCGACCCAGGCCAAGGCCACAAATCAGAAAGCCGCGCCGAAAAAGCAACCGCCCGGTATGCCGAAGGCGATCGACTTCACCAAGGATCCGGACGCGGAAATCTGCCCGACAATTCCCGGTGCGCTACCCGCTATGCCCGTCAACGCTCAGGCTCCGCGGGCGACCCATTAGCAGAGGCTGAAACAGCACGGCAGCTGCGAGCGTTGTCACCAGCGACAGCGCCAGCAGCTTGCCCATGCTCGCCGTGCCGGGATGGCTCGACAGCCACAGGCTGCCGAACGCCGTCGCCGTGGCCATCGCGCTGAAGAACACCGCGTGCGTCAGGCTCGATTGCAAGAGGTTGGTCTGCCCGGCGCGCCAGGCGGTGACGTAATAGATCTTGAATGCGACGCCGACGCCCAGCAACAGCGGTAACGCGACGATGTTGGCGAAGTTCATCGGCAGGCCGATCAGCACGCAGATTTCAAGCGTCACAACGCCGGCAAGAAGCAATGGCACCAGTGTCATCAGGACGTCGGTAAAGCGGCGGAGCACGATCCACAGCAGCACCGCGATCGACACCAGCGCCCATCCACCGGCCTCAATGAAGGCGAAGGAGATGGTGCGGCCGGCCTCGAGAATCGAGATCGGTCCGTTGATCGCCGTCGGCTCGGCAGCAAGCGCTGCCGCGGCAAACTTGCGCAGGGTGTTGTTGTCGTTCGGGTCACCCTTCGGTGAGGCGTCGACGCGATACCGACCGTCGGGGGTCACCCAGTCGCGCAACAGTTCGGGCGGCAGCGTCTTGAGCGTGACCGGCTCCGCTTGCAGCGAGCTCGAAATCTGCTGCAGCGTGACCTGCAGCGGCGTGACGAACATCTCCTGCACGTTGTTGCGCGTCGCTTCATTCGAGTCGGCGAGCGCCAGCATCAGGTGCGACAACCGGTCGATCGCGCTGGCGCCGGGCCCGGCCTTGTTCGCGGCAACGATCTGATTCATCAGGTCGGCGGTGGTTTTCAGCGCCTCGATATTGTCGTCGTCGGTCGGCGCATCGATCTTCGCCTCCGCAAGCGTCGGCTCGAGTTTCTCTGCGGCCTCATGGATCGCGGCGAGTTTGGCGCCCTGGTCGGCGGGGATGAAGCTGTCGACGAAGCGCACGCGCGCCACCTCGGGCACGGTCGCAAGCTTTTCTGCAATCCGCTTGGCTGCATCATAGGACGGCGCGACGACGTCGACGGTGTTGGTGTCGGCGTTCGGGTCGCGTCTGAGGTCGAGATAAGTTGCGATCGAATTCGACGTGCGGGTTGCGCAGGTTGATCGGGTTGAAATCGAACTGCAGGAAGTACAACAGCGGCGTGCCAAGCAACGCCAGCCCGAGGGTTACGATGACGATCGGAATGCGGTGCCGTTCCATGAACGCGTCCAGCGGCGCCAGCGCGGCGAAGCCGAGCTCGGCCTTCTCGCCAGGCGGATTGAATATCCGCAGCAGGGCGGGCAGCACGGTAATGCTGCCGGTAAACGCAACCAGCATGCCGACGCCGGCGATCTTGCCGAGCTCGGAGACGCCCTGGTAGTTGGTCGGCAGGAACGACAGGAAGCCGCAGGCGGTCGCGACCGCTGCGAGCGATAGCGGCACCGCCGAATATTCGCCGGCCTTCACGAGCGCGATCTGCAGATCGCCGGACTCGAAGCGTTCGGCCCGATAGCGAACGCTGTATTGGATGCCGAAGTCGACGCCGAGGCCGACGAACAGCACCGCGAATGCGACCGATATCGGATTGAAGGCGTGGACCATGACCAGGCCGAGCGCGGTCGTGATGCTGAGGCCTATTGCCAGCGTTATGAACACTGCGCCGATGATCTTCGGCGAGCGCAACGCCAGCCAGAGGATGAAGAGCACGACGCAGATGGTTGCGGTCGCGTTGACCGCGGCGCCGTCCTTCACCGTGCCGAACTCTTCGTTCGAGATTGGGACCGGTCCGGTCAGTCGCACCCGGGCGCCATACTGCTCGGCGAGGTGAAGGTCGCGCGCCGCGGTGCGGATCGCGTCGGCGGCAGCTTGGCCGGGCTCCAGCGCCTTGAAATCGAGCACCGGCTTGATGCGCAGAAACGTGCGGCGTTGCGACGGTGGCAGCGGGCTGCCATTGATCAGCTCGCGCCAGGAGAACGCGCCTTCGCCGGTTTTCGTCATGTGTTCGACCGAGTTGGAGACGTAGCTCAGAGGCTTGGCGAGATCGTCGATCTTCACCTCGCCGCGCTTGATGCCGGCGAGCACAGAGGCCAGTGCATCGGTCAGGCCGCGCAGGCTCGGATCGGTCGACACCGAGCCGATCAGCGGCTCGGCCTTGGCAAGCTGGTCGGCGGTCTTCTTGACCTCGTCGGTCGACAGGAACAAAAGGCCGTTCTTCGCGAAGAAGTCGCTGCCCGCGATATTCTGGATCGACAGGAAGCGCTCGTCCCGATGCAGGCGTTGCTCCAGCGCGTCGCTGGCGAGCCTGGTGAATTCGGCGGTCGGAGCTTCCACAACCGCAATGATCGTGTCGTGGCTTCCTGGGAAGGCTTGCTCGTAGCCGATCTCGCGTTGACGCCAATCGAGGTTCGGCGCGATCATCTGGCTGATGTCGGTATTGATGGCGAAGTTGCGCGCGGTATAGGCGCCAGCCGCGACGGCCAGCACGAGGCCGATCAGGACGGTCGTCTTCGGAAATCGGACGCAAGCTCCGACCAACTGAACGACGATTCTCTTGAGCACGTTCTTTCCTGTTCTGGGCGCTGCGGCCGGAACGTTGGTTTCGGCACCGGCCGGCCGCGTCAACGCGCGGATGCACCCGGAGGAAGGGCTGAGTGCAGTGTCGTTGATGTCCTGCCGATGTCCCTGAGACTTCTGACGCGTCGCAGTCTCGTCGGTAGGTCTCCTGACGCATTGCAAAAGTTCAGGCCGAGTAATCCTTCGCAAATTGTGACGGAATTAGGAGGAGCCCATAGTCCGAGCGGAGCGGGCTGTCGAGCAAAGCTTTGCGTTCGGACGACAAGTGACGAGGAACGCGACGCCGAGCGAACGCCAGGGTGGCGCCCGGACCGACCGCAAGGCCTCTCCATCACCCAGAAGTGACCTTGCGGGTATCGCGGCAACACGGTTAACGGTGCCGCGGCATTGTTTTCTTATTGTTTAAGCCATTGATTATATAAGGATATTTACTCAGGATTGGTCGGAGCGGCCCTTCGCGCCGGCGTCAGAAGGCTGCCTGCAGGGCAGACTTACGCATATTCCGGACCTCCACGCCTCGATTTCTGCTAAGCGAAAACGAAATCGGCAGTTTGGAGCCACAGAGCCCCAGCTTGCCGATATTTGTTATGGATGGTTGGCGCGGGCGGAATTTCGGATTTAAATCGCCTTTTGGTGATCGAACCGAAGCCGGAGTTGCGGACTATCTTGTTCAAGGGCGGCCGGCCGGGGCGGTTCGAGGGGCTGGCGACGGAGGGATCAGTTCGGAGTACGGCGCTTAGAGCGTCGATCAGAATTCGGGGTCATGGACTTTTGAAGCACTGACATCAATCAACTCGCGCCGTTCAGGCCGCGGGGGCAAGCGAGAGACACAAACGGGTTCCAACTGCCGGTCAGTTAGCCGGTAGAGTTGGTTCGTCATATTGGGAAGACAGGCGTAATGCGAATTCCGTTCCACAAGGAGCTGCGCATCGGCGGATACATGTTCAAGCAGAAGCTGCTTGGCCGAAAGCGTTATCCACTCGTGCTGATGCTGGAGCCGTTGTTCCGCTGCAATCTGGCGTGCGTCGGTTGCGGCAAGATCGACTATCCGGATGCGATCCTGAATCGGCGCATGAGCGCTCAGGAGTGCTGGGACGCCGCCGAGGAGTGCGGCGCTCCGATGGTGGCGATCCCTGGCGGCGAACCGCTGATCCACAAGGAGATCGGCGAGATCGTGCGGGGGCTCGTCGCCCGCAAGAAATTCGTCTCGCTCTGCACCAACGCGCTGCTCCTGGAAAAGAAGCTCGACCTGTTCGAGCCGTCGCCATACCTGTTCTTCTCGGTTCATCTCGACGGACTGAAGGAACACCACGACAAGTCGGTGTCGCAGGCGGGGGTGTTCGATCGCGCGGTGTCTGCGATCAAGGCCGCCAAGGCGAAGGGCTTCGCCGTCAATGTCAACGCCACGATCTTCGACGGCCATGAGGCGGCGGACATCGCCAGGTTCCTCGATTTCTGCAAAGAGCTCGGCGTCGGCGTTTCGATCTCACCAGGCTACGCCTATGAGCGCGCGCCCGATCAGCAGCACTTCCTGAATCGTCAGAAAACCAAGCGGCTGTTCCGCGATGTGTTCGCGCTCGGCAAGGGCAAGAAGTGGAACTTCCTGCACTCCGGACTGTTCCTGGATTTCCTGGCCGGCAACCAGGATTACGAGTGCACGCCGTGGGGTATGCCGGCGCGCAACATCTTCGGCTGGCAGAAGCCGTGTTATCTGCTCGGCGAAGGCTACGCCAAGACCTTCAAGGAGCTGATGGACACCACCGACTGGGATTCCTACGGCACCGGCAAGTACGAAAAGTGCGCGAATTGCATGGCGCACTGCGGCTACGAACCAACCGCGGCGATCGACGCGGTCAGAAATCCGCTGCGCGCGATCTGGATTGCGCTCAAGGGTATCCGCACCACCGGACCGATGGCGCCTGAGATCGATCTCTCGAAGCAGCGGCCGCCGCAGTATGTCTTCGCCGAGCAGGTGCAGAAGACGCTGTCAGAAATTCGCCGGGACGAGGCCGGGGCTGCTACCGCCAAAAAGAAGACCCCGACAGCCGCGTAGGCCGGCGATCGCACGGTTGAAGTCCCGCGCGGTCCGCATCAGGTCGGGGATCGCGTGGGGGCGGCGCACGACGCTGCGCATGACCTTCCACGGGTTGATCCTGCCGTCGGGCGTGATCGCGGACACCGCGACCTCTGGCAGGGTGCGTGAGGCCGGGTCAGCCACGACCCGCAGCGCCGCAAACGGCAGGCCGTTCTCGAACGCGTAGTCTGCGGCGATGTGGCTCTCCATGTCGACGGCGGAGGCGCCAGTCACCCGCCGCAGGTCGGCCTTGCTCCGGGTACTGACGACGATGTGTTCGGAGCCTGCCAGGATGCCTTCGACGACGCGCTTGCGGTCGAGGCCCGGCGTGGCAGCAAGGTTTTCCTTCAGGGGCGTCGCGGCCTGCCAGCGGTGGCTTCCGGCCACGACTTCGGTCGCAATGATAACGTCGCCGGATTCAAGGGTCGGGTCGAGACCGCCAGCCACGCCGAAGCTGACGATGCCGCGAATCCCCGAGGGGTCGAACACACGCAGCAGGCCACGCAGTTGCTTCGGGTCGCTCGAGCTGCAAATCACAGTCATCCCCGGGCCCGCAGCGATGCGCGCTTCTTGCCGGAGACCCGTTACGATCAGGATTGGCAGTCGCTCATTTGCGGCGCCCCGGGCCGCACCAATAATCACATCCCCACCCCTACAGCCTTGCTGTTGGTCGTCCGCAAGTTCCGATATCTAGCCAGCGCCCACAGCGGGAAGAATTTCGGATAACCGTGATAGCGTAAGTAGAACACCCTTGGAAAGCCAGTGGCTGTATACCTTTGCTCGTCCCAGACCCCCTGTTTGTTTTGGGACTGCATCAGATAAGCAACACCTTTCCGTACCGCCGGGTGGTCTACCTCGCCCCCGGCCATTAACGCAAGCAAGGACCATGCCGTTTGCGACGCCGTGCTGGGAGCCAATTCATAGGCCTTGTAGCCAAGCTTGTAGCTCGCGCCGTCCTCGCCCCAGCCGCCGTCGGGGTTCTGGATCCTGATCAGCCAGTCGATTGCGCGGCGGACCATCGGGTCTGACCGATCGACCCCTGCGGCATTTAGCGCACACAGCACCGACCAGGTCCCATAGATGTAGTTCATGCCCCAGCGGCCGTACCATGACCCCTCGGCCATTTGGGTGCGGCGCAAATACTCCATGCCTTGCCTGATTCCTGGGCTGGTCGCGGCTGTCTTGCCGAGTTGCGCCAGCATCGAGATGCAACGCGCTGTCACATCCTCGGTCGGCGGATCGAGCAGCGCGGCGTGATCGGAGAACGGGATATTGTTCAGATAGTGCTCAAGGTTGTCCGCGTCGAAGGCGGCAAAGCCGCCGTCACGGCTCTGCATGCCTTCGATCCACTCGGTGCCGCGATCGATCGCGCCATCGTAGTCTTTGCTCTGGTCGAGCTGGCGCATCCGGTCCATCGCCATCACAACCACGGCGGTGTCGTCGAGATCGGGGTAATGCGGGTTGGCATACTGGAACGCCCAGCCGCCCGGCCGCACATCGGGGCGCTTGGCGGCCCAGTCGCCTTTCACGTCAAGCACCTGGTTCGGCTTGAGCCAGTCGAGGCCCTGCTTGGCCCGCTTGATGGATTCGTTGTCGCCCGCCTCCAGCAGGGTGTGACAGGTCAGGGCCGTGTCCCAGATCGGTGATACGCAGGGCTGGCAATAGGCCTCGTCGCCGTTGAAGATGAGCAGCTTGTCGATGCCACGCCGCGTCGTCGCGCGCGGCTCGTAGTCGGCTCCGTAGCCGAGCGCGTCGTACATCATCACCGTGTTGATCATCGGCGGAATGATGGCACCCAGGCCGTCTTCGCCGTTCAGCCGCTCCTTGATGAAGGCGAGCGCCTCGTTGATCGCGCGCTGGCGCAGCTTCTTCGGAAAGAACGGCTCGATCACCCGCAGGATGGCATCGAGTCCGCGAAACAGCGCGAACCACGCAAGCTTCTGGTGGGGCGCTCGCTTGGCGAGGCCGACTGTGCTCGGCGGCTGCAGGAACAACTCGTCGATGCGGACGCCCTTGGGGTTCCTCGCCTTCGGCTTCAAGGTCGCCAGCACCATCAGCGGAACCATCGTGGCGCGGGCCCAGTACGACACGCGATAGAGATGAAACGGCGACCAGCGCGGCAGCAGCATGATCTCGATCGGCAGCACCGGTACGCTGCGCCAGGTCAGGATGTCGAAAAAAGTCAGGAGAAAGCGCGTGAACACGTTGACGTTAGCGGCGCCGCCGCGCGCAAGGATCGCCTCGCGCGCATGCACCATGTGCGGTGCGTCGATCGGGTCGCCGATCATCTTCAGTGCGAAATAGGCCTTCACGCTCGCGCTCATGTCGAAGGCGCCGTCGTGGAACAACGGCCAGCCGCCGTGTGCGCCCTGGATGCGGCGCAGGTATCTTGCGATCTTCGCTTCGAGTTCGGCGTCCACCGGCTCGGCAAGATAGTGGCGGAACAGGACGTATTCGGACGGGATGGTGGCGTCGGCCTCAAGCTCGAACACCCAGTGGCCATCGCTCTGCTGGTACGACTGCAGCTGGCGCGTGGCGCGCTGGATCGAATTCTGCAGCGCCACGGCGTCGATCGGTCGCAAATCCTGGTCGAGCATATTCATGTCCGGGCTCTCGGTCTCAGACCACGTCAGGAGACGAAACCGCAATTGTCCTCGATGTCTCGTCCTTCGATCGTATGATGTCTGTCAAGTTGCCGAAACCTTCAGTTCAAGGCGAGCACGTGGTCGGCCGCCTTGTCCCCGGAGCGGATCGAACCTTCGATGGTCGAGGGCAGGCCGGTGTTGGTCCAGTCGCCGGCGAGGAACAGGTTGCTCAGCGCGGTGACGGTGTCTGGACGCAACGCATCCTGCTCCGGGATCGCGGTAAAGGTGGCGCGGCGCTCGCGCACGATCTGCCAGGGCGGCAGATTGCCGCGCACGCCGGTCGCATCGCACACTTCCTGCCAGATTTTGCGCGCGAGATCATCGCGCGGCTCGTTCATCAGGCGATCGGCGCCGCTGATCGTCACGCTCAAGCGATGCGGGAACGGAAAGATCCACTCGGTCAGTCCATTGATGACGCCGAGGATCGGCGGGATTTTCATCGCCGCCTCGAAGCGGAAATGCGCGTTCAGGATCGACGTGAACTGGGTCGGCGCTTTCAACCCAGGCATCAGCGTGGTCGCCTGCTTCGCCGGCACCGCGAGGATGACCACGTCGTCGGCGCCGAGCTGGATGGTATCGTTGCCGAAGGTCAGCGCCGCAATGCGATTCCCCGCAAACGACATCTTGTGCAGTTCGTGCTCGAAGCTGACGGTCGCACCCTTGTCCTTGAGCTGCTTGATGGCGGGTTCAACCAGCACCGTGCTGAGCCCGTCGCGTGCGATCAGCGGGCGGCAGGCGCCGCCGCCGGCGAGCAGCGTCTCGCGCACGATGGCGCCGGCGAGCCCCGCCGATCCCTCCGGCGGCTCGATATTCAGCGCTGCAAGCAGCAGCGGCCGCACCAGCTTCTCGTACAGCGTGCCCTGACAGGTGATGCGCTGATCGATCCGCTCCGAATTCTTCGCGCGCAACAGCGGCATCAGTGCGAGATAGTCGAGCGGCCCGGTGTCGGGCACGCGATGGCGCTTGCGAAAAATCCAGAACGGGATCGGACCGCGGTTGAGCCGCAGCGTCCAGCGCTTCTGGTTGGCGAGATCGACAAAGGCGAATTCCGCATTCGCCGGGCCTTGCAGGCCGGCCTCGGTGCCGATCGATCGCGCATAGGCCATCACATGACGGTTGCCCGACAGTACGAGGTGATTGCCGTTGTCGATCACAAGATCGGTCGCAGCGTCGTAGAATGAGCGGCAGCGGCCGCCGGCCTGCGGGGTTGCCTCGTGCAGGTGGACGCGTTTGCCCGCGGCGGTCAGCCTGACCGCCGCTGCAAGGCCGGAGACTCCGGCGCCGATGACGTGGATGGTTCGCTGCATCAGATGAAGGCGTAGCGCAGGAGGATGCCGAGCTTCGCCGCCGTCCCGATGCGGACCGGCTTGCGCGGCGCGGAGAAGCCGCGATCGGCGAGCAGATTGAGAATGCCGCCGTAAACCTTGCCCATGATGCGCGGCGCTTTCACGACTTTCCGCGGGTTGCGGCGCATGATGTCTTCGGCCTGCGCATAGTGCGAACGCGCGCGCTCGACCAGCGGTACGCAGGCCCTCGGCAACGACGGGCTCGCGAGCACCGCCACAGGTTCGGTCGAGGTGATGCCGGCCTGCGCCAGCATTTCCTTCGGCAGATAGAGGCGGCCGAGACCGGCGTCCTCGTCGAGGTCGCGCAGGATGTTGGTCAGCTGCAGCGCGCGGCCGAGATGATGGGCGAGCGCGATGCCGTCGACGTCGTTGAGCCCGAACACTTTCACCGACAAGCGTCCGACCGCGCTCGCGACGCGATCGCAGTAAAGGTCGAGCTTGGCGAGGTCGGGAGCGCGGATGTCTTCGGCCGCATCCATCGCCATGCCGTCGATAATGGCGAGGAAGTCGTCGCGCCGCAGCCCGAACTGCTTGATGACCGGCACATAATCGGCAAGCTTCGGTGCTTTCGTGCCGTCATAGAGCGCGTTGATGTCGGCGCGCCAGACGTCGAGGCCCTTGCGGCGCTCGTCGCGCGGCCGATCGGAATCGGCGATATCGTCGACCTTGCGGCAGAAACTGTAGATCAGGAACATCGCCTCGCGCTGCTCGCGCGGCAAAATCCGCATCGCCGAGTAGAACGAGCTCGGAGAGGCGGATTTCTGATTGGCGTTCTCGACAGTCGACATCGTCACAACAAGCTTGATCCTCAGGCCGCACGCATCTCGCGCGGCCCCTGGGTGGTGTGCCGGTAGAGCCCGGACGCCAATCCCATTAGGCCATAAAACATCATCTCCCAAGAACTTAAGTGCACTATGTCACGGAGCGGATCGCGGTTCTTGAGCAGCGCAAGGATTTTGTCGGCGTAGATCTGGATCACGCGGATTTCCATCGCGAGGCGGATGTCGCGGACCTGCGTTGCGAGCGGCTCGCCGGCGCGCAGCAGTTGCTCGGTGCCGGGGATCAGGTCGCGGATTGCGGCGAGCAGCGCGGGCGACGATTGCGGCTGCCCAAGCTCCTCGATCTCGGCACCGCGCGCGGCAAAGCGGTCCGCGGTGATGTAGACGCGGTTGAGCTCGCGAAAATCCTTGCCGCAGTCCTGCATGTGGTTGTTGATCTGCAGCGCAGCGCACAGCGCGTCCGATGCCGCCCAGGTGTCACGGCTTTCGCCATGGACGTCGAGCACGAAGCGGCCGACCGGCATCGCCGAGTAGCGGCAGTAGTCGATCAGATCGTTCCAGTCGGCGTAGCGCAGCTTGGTGGCGTCGAGACGAAACGCCTTCAGCACGTCGCAAGGATGGGTCGGCGGCATGCTACGCTCGGCGAGCGCCGCGCGCAGCCGCACCGCTTCCGGCTCCACGTCGCCGTTGCCGAGCAGGTTGGCCTCGAGCCTGTCGAGTCGGGTGAGCTTCTCCTGCGCATCGAGTTTCGCGTGATCGGCGATGTCGTCGGCGACACGGACGAACTCGTAGAACGCCAGAATCAGCGCGCGATGCCGCGGCGCGATCACGCGCGAAGCGACAGGAAAATTCTCGTCCTTGTGCCCCTTGCCGGAGCGCAACTCGTTGGCGGAGTCCATGATCTCTTAAGGAAGCGGCTTTGCAGCGACCCTTCGCTCGAGCCGTAAATGGTTCCGGCGAAAGCGTTGACATTGTGAACGCAATGCCGAAATTGCAAGCAGGGTTTTCCGGCGAACTTCGGGTTCGCGTCAATAGAACCAAACCTGAACAAGCCGCAAGCTGTGGCCGATCACATCAAGCGGTTAAGGAAGGCGCGACATGATCAAGTTGCTCGCAGCTACGACGGCGCTGACACTGCTGCTTGCGGTTCAGGCTCAGGCCCAGGGGCGGCAGCCGGAGCAGGACGCCTGCGGCCGCGACGGCACGCGGCTCTGCAAGGCCGTCATCAATGACGGCGACATGGCGATCCTTGCCTGCCTGAAGCAGAACCGCGCCAAGCTTCGTCCGGCGTGCGTAAAATTTCTTCAGGAGAAGGGCCAACTCTGATCCTGGCCACAATCCAACAACGTGACCTCAGCGGAGCAAACCGCACGTCACGTCACCGAATTTTTGTGAGAGAGGTACGACGGCCGGACACCCCACGTCCGGCGCTGTCGCCAACGACCGCTTTAAGCGGCCTGCTTGTGCATGGCGCCCTGGCTCGAGCCAGCGCCACGGATCGCCTTCACCGAACGCTCGATTGCCGACCACAGCCGGGCCATCTCGCTGGCCGCGACGCTCTCGGCGTCGTATTCGCGTGCCGCTTCACCCTTGCCGAGTGCGAGCACGTAGTTCGCGCGGTTGGTGATCTGGCCGCCCCACACCGGTGCGCGCAGCTTGGCGAGGCCGTCGCGGGCGATCGTGACCAGCGGGCTCTCGGCGTCATCGCGCTTGGCCGGTGCGCCATTGACGACGACCGCGTAGGGCCGCCGCGCCGAACGGCACGTCGCGATGGTCTCCTCGACTGCGGCGACGTCGAACACTCCGGGGCGAGCCGGGATCACGACCAGCGTCGCATTGCGGATCGCGTCCTCGACGACCGCACTCATGTTCGGCGGCGTGTCGATGAAGACCCATTCGTAGCCTTCGCGCTTGGCGGCGGCGACGAGCCCGCCCACCGAGCGGTCGGCGGTTTTGATCGGCGGCTCGCCGGTGCCGCGCAGCTTTTGCCAGAGAGAGAGGGAGCCCTGCGGATCGGCGTCGATCAACAGACACGGCTTCGACGTTCGATGGGCATGCGCGGCGAGATGGGCAGCGAGCGTACTTTTTCCCGAGCCCCCCTTACGCGACGCAAAGACGATGACATTCACGGTCGTTGCCTCCAGTTTGTCAGAATCGAGGCACGCTGAATCAATTTGTTGATTCGCGAAAGCGAAAAAACGCTGCATCTCGTGCGAGATGCGTCGACTGTGGCAGGGAAAACTCAAATTGGGCGCGCGGGCGTGGCGCTCGCAACCGCTCGCAACGAGGTCAAACAAAGAGGCGCATCGGTCAGATGCGCCTCCCGCAATTCGTGAGTTTTTGGAGTGACTAAGCCGGTGTCAGCTCGCGCTGGCGCCGCCGTCCATCAGCGGGCCGAACAGCTCCCAGCTCTCGCCCTTGAACCGCTCCATTTGCAACTGCTTCATCGGCGACCGGTCGGTCGGCGAGGTCTTGATGTGGACGCCCGGCAGATAGATCGGGATGTCGAAATCCATCGCCTGCAGCTGTTTCATCAGGTTGGCGCGGGTCATCTCGTCGCCACACTGCCTGCAAGACCTTTTCAAGTCCCATCGCAGCACCATAGCCGAACACGGTCGCCGCATCCGCCTGGTCGCCTTCCGGGTACCACTTGGTCATGAAGGCGTGCCAGGCCAGCAGGCCGGGATCGTTCTTCCACTGCGGATCGTTCGGGTCCTTCAGGTACGCCGCGCTCAGGATGCCCTGCGAATAATCGAAGCCGGCCGGCTTCAAGACCGAGGTCACGGAGACCGCAACGTTGGTCAGGAACTGGACCGGATGCCAGTTCATCTCGCCGATCTTCTTGATCGCCTGGGCGGCGAATTTCGGCGTCGCGATGGTGACGAAGATGTCGGGGTTGGCGTCCTTGATCTGCACCACGAGCAAGTCGACCGTCGGCGAACTGACCTCGTAGGGCACTTCGGCGACGATGGTCTTGGCGAAATCCTTGCCGAACGCATCATGGAAGCCGGTCAGGTAGTCCTTCCCGAAGTCGTCGTTCTGGTAGAGGATGCCGACTGTCTTGCCCGGAAAATTCTTCTGGATGTAGCGGCTGTAGATCCGCGCCTCGCTCTGGTAGTTGGGCTGCCAGCCCATGCTCCAGGGGTATTCCTTCCCGTCGGCCCACTTGGTCGCGCCGGAGCCGACGAAGGTGTGCGGCACGCCCTTCTGGTTAAGGTATTTGGCGATTGCCGAGTTGCCCGGTGTGCCGACGATCTGGAACACCGCAAAGACCTCGTCGCTCTCGACCAGCTTGCGGACCTGCTCGACTGTCTTCGGCGGCGAATAGCCGTCGTCGTAGGAAATGAAGTTGATCTTGCGGCCGTTGATGCCGCCTTGCTCGTTGATCATCTTGAAGTAGGCCGCCTCGGTCTTGGCGATCGTCGCGTAGGCCGATGCCGGGCCGGAGTAGGGCGCGATGTTACCGATCTTGATCTCGGTGTCGGTGACGCCGACGTCGTTGACCTTCTTCTGCGCCAGTGCCGATGTCGCGCCGAGCGCAAACGCCGCCGCGGCAATCGCTGCAATTCTGACGGTTTTATTGACGTGAAACTGCATCAGCTGTCCTCCCTGACATTGCGGGCGTCCAGGCCGTTGCAGTGTTGTTGTCGAGGCAGTGTTTTTGGTCGCGGCTTTGGAAGCCTTCACCATCGATGCAGCGCGACTATCGCACGAAAGCCTTGATGCGGCCAGCGCCGTCGGCCCCGCCACGCCCAGCAAATTGACGCCAGCGTTCCATAGAATGGAATGCCTCTTGAATGGGGGCGGACTCTGGCTGAAACTATCGGCAACGAGATTGCGCGGTGGTTGTGAGGGAACACTGATGTTCAAGGATTATGCAAACTACGACGGACTTGGCCTCGCGGCCCTGGTCAAGAAGGGCGAGGTCAGTGCGACCGAGTTGCTGGACACCGCGATCGCGCGCACCGAGGCGGTCGATCCAAAGATCAATGCCGTCGTCGTCCGGCACGACGACTACGCGCGGCGTCAGATCCAGACCGGGCTGCCAGCCGGTCCGTTCACCGGCGTGCCATTCCTGATCAAGGACCTCAACTATCTCGCCGGTACGCGCACGACATCGGGCGCATCGATCTACAAGGATTTCGTCGCGCCGGGAGACAATACCGTGTCGCAGCGCTTTCTCGCTGCCGGCGTCACGGTCTACGGCAAGAGCTCGTCGCCGGAGTTCGGCTTGATGCCGACCACCGAGTCGCGCCTGTTCGGGCCGACCCGCAATCCGTGGAATCCGGCGCATTCGTCCGGCGGCTCGTCGGGCGGCGCGGCCGCTGCGGTCGCAGCCCGCATCCTGCCGCTGGCGCACGCGACCGACGGCGGCGGCTCGATCCGCATCCCGGCGTCGGCCTGTGGTGTGTTCGGCATGAAGCCGACGCGCGCCCGCACGCCGGCGGGCCCGGATCGCGGCCAGGGCTGGGGCGGCTTCTCGGTCGGCAACGTGGTCAGCATCTCGGTGCGCGACAGCGCCGCCATGCTGGACGCGATCCAGGGGCCGGAGCTGACGAGCCCCTATCACGCGCCGCCGCCGGTGGGGCCGTTCCTTGCCGAGGTCGGCCGCGATCCCGGCCGCTTGCGCATCTGCTTCACCGACAAGTCGCCCTATGGCGACGCGATCGATCCGGAAATCGCCGCCGGCGTCCGCGACGTTGCAACCATGCTGGCAAAGCTCGGCCACCACGTCGAGGAGAAGGCGCCGGTGCTGCCGCACGATCCTTCGACCGTGCTCGGCCCGATCATCTCGGCGAGCACCGCGCTCAGCGTGCGCCTCGCCGAGCGCAAGTACGGCCGCAAGATGACCGATCAGGATTTCGAGCGCCTGACATTGTCGAGCGCCGGCAATGGCGAGCGGCTGACGGCGGCGGACTATGCCGAGGCCGAGCTCAAGGGCTTCGAAATCGCCAAGGCGCTCGCGATGTTCTTCCGCGATTGCGACGTGTTTCTTGCTCCGACGCTGTGCCTGCCGCCAGTCAAGCTCGGTGAGCTCAACACCATGGCGGAAGATCTCTCGCACATCGCAAAGCTGCTGCGCCGCTACATGCCCGGCACCAGCATGTTCAACATCTCGGGCCAGCCGGCGATGTCGGTGCCGCTGGTGTGGAACAAGGCCGGCCTGCCGCTCGGCATGATGTTTGCCGGCCGCTTCGGCGACGAGGCGACGCTCTATCGCCTTGCCGGCCAGCTCGAGCAGGAGCGCCCGTGGAAGGATCGCAAGCCGCCGATTTGCGCGTAGCTCAGGCCACAATCACGTCGGCCGGCATGGCACGATGCCGATCGGTGTGAAGGTGTAGACGGCCTCGTCGTTTTGGTTATAGAGCGTGTACTTGATCAGCACGACGCCCTGCGGCTTGGTTTTTGAGGGGTTCAGCCCGACAAGTTCGCCCTCGAGTCGCAGCGTGTCGCCTGGCCGCACCGGCATCATCCAGCGCAAGTTGTCGACGCCAAGCCCGAGCAGGGGATGACGAGACGGATTCATTTCAACAGCGAGCCGCATCGCGAGCGCCGCAGTGTGCCAGCCCGATGCGGCAAGGCCCTTGAATGCGGTCTTCTGGGCGGCAGCTTCATCCAGATGAAACGGTTGCGGATCGAACTCGGCGGCAAAGCGCTTGATGTCGGCTTCCGTGACCTGAACTTGCCCGCCCTTGAAGCGCATTCCCATTTCGAAATCTTCAAACCACTCGATCATCTCTCTTTTTGTTCTCCATCTCTGGCCACGCGCATCACATCCGGTATGACCGCAGCCTGCCAAAGGTGACGCACCTGCGGCTGCAAAACCCTGACGGCGGCTTGAGTTATCCTTGAGGCCAGCTTGATTTTCTTTCGGGCGCGCGGCTTACCGGAACTCCACCGCGATCCCGTCGAGCGCGATGCCTTCGAGTTGCGTCGACCACTTTTGTCCCGCGGCGATCGGCATCGCGTCGGTCAGCGTGCCCGTGGTGATGATCTCGCCGGCTTCCACCGGTCGCGAGTGTGGGTAGCGCGCAATCTCGTCGACCAGGAATTTCAGCGCGGTGAGCGGGCTGTCGAGCACGTTGGCGCCGCTGCCGCTCCTTGTCACGCCATCACTGCTCGCGAGTGTGATGGTAAATCTCGCAAGCTGCTCGATCCATTGAGCGCGATCGGCTGCGATCGACCGCTGCGGCCCCATCAGCAATGCCGCGTGGACGCCAAAACCTGCGACCGCATCGGGCGCGGTGAACGACCAGTTCGGAAAGATCGCGTCGACGATCTCGAAGCCGTGTGCGACCCAGTCGACGCAGCCGGCGAGCTCGGGCTCCGCCATGCCGGGGCGCGGCGCCTTTGCCAGATGCAAGATGATCTCGGGCTCAATGCGCGGTGCGCAGGCGCCGGCGAGCGCGAATGTTCCGGATGCGCCGAGATCGCGTACCGTGGTGTCGAACATGTAGTTCCAGATCGGCGCCGAGACACCAAAGGCCTTCTGCACGGCGCGATTGGTGAACCCGATCTTGCGACCGACGGCGCTCGCGCCACGCTTCTCCCGCAGTTCGCGAACGCGCTCGGCGATCGTGTAGGCTTCGCTGAGATCGAGGCCGGCAGCCCGCTTGGAGTACGGCTCGACCGTCCTGCCGGTGCCAAGCACCGACATGAGCTCGGAGGCGATCGCCTCAATGCGCTGGCGTTCCGATGCTTGTGCCATGCTATCCCGCGGCCACGCCGCGCGCGGCCTTTGTCGGCCACGCCACCGCGGGCTCGATGCGTCCCTTGCACTCGCCGAAGCCGATCGAGGCGTAGCCCGCGCGGCTCGCACGCGCACGGAACGTGATCTCGTCGCCGTCGATCAGCCATCTCCGCTGCTCGCCGTTTGGCAGCGTGATCGGCTCGGTGCCACGCACGGTGATTTCGGAATAGCAGGCGCGGCTGTCGTCCGTTGGGCCTGAGACAGTACCGCTGGCGACGAGGTCGCCGGGCCGCAGGTTACAGCCGTTCGAGGTGTGGTGCGCCACCATCTGCGCGAAGGTCCAGTACATGTGCTTGAAATTGGTCAGCGTAATGCGATGCGGCTTGGCGCCTTCGCTGCGCATGCGCGGTGTCGAGAGGTAGACTTCCATCTCGAGGTCGAGCCCGCCGCGGGTCTGGTCGTCGCTCGAGAACAGGTAGGGCAGGGGCGCGGGATCGCCGGCCGGGCGCTTGAACGCCGCGGTGTGGAACGGCGCCATTGCTTCTGCCGTCACCACCCATGGCGAGATCGAGGTCGACACGCTCTTTGCCAGGAACGGGCCGAGTGCGCTCTCCCAGCCCTGGATGTCGCGCGCTGACCAGTCGTTGACGAGGCAGTAGCCGAACATCATGTCGTTCGCTGCGTCGACCGCGACCGGCTCGCCAAGCGCATTGCCCTGGCCGATGAAGAGCCCGAGCTCGAGCTCGAAGTCGAACGCTTCGGTCGGGCCGAAGCGGACATCGTTGCCCTTCTTGAACTGGCCGTTCGGCCGCCGCACCGCTTCGCCGCTGACCCGCACCGACGAGGCGCGGCTGTTGTAGGCGATCGGCATGTAGCGGAACACCGGTGGCACCGGATTGTCGGGCCGCGATTGCCTGCCGCCGCGCTCGGAGTGATAGACCGAGGTGAGGAAATCGGTGAAGCCGCCGATCGCCGCCGGCAGGTGCACGTGCGCCTGCGCCATCGGCACCAGCAGCTTGTCGGCGGCGGCGCGGGCCTTGTCGCTGTCGGGTCCGCCCTCGCGCAACAGGTCGGAGACGCGATGGCGCAGCGCGGATGCAAAACTGTTGCCGGCGTCCATCAGCGGATTGAGCTTGCCGCCCGCGGCAAACCGTGCCGCCTCCGCAGCGCGTCCGATGAACTAGCCCAGCGTCGAGTGCGGCCTTGAGGTCGAAGATCTGGTCGCCGATCGCGATGCCGCCGTGCGGCTTGCAGCCGGCATTGCTGAAGATGCCAAGCGGCAGATTCTGGATCGGGAAATCGCTGTCGGGTGAATTGGCCGAGGCGATCCAGCTTTTGCGATTGATGTCGTGGGTTTCGTTCAGGTTCTGCATTGTCGTTCAAGCCTTGTTCTTGCTTGTTCTTGCGAGAGCGTTGCAGGCTCAGTGCGAATGACCGTCATGGCCATGCGTGTCCTTCGCCTGCCGTTGATTGCGGAATTTCCACATCGCGCCGCGCAGCTCGGTCATGGTCAATCCATCGACCGCGCCGAACTCCTTGTAGAGCGTGTTGACATTGACGATGATCCGCTCGGGGTCGAGCCAGCCGTCGAACGGCTTGAGGTCGATGTCACAAGCCGCCTCGACCACGCCCATGCCGGCCTCGTAGCGCTTCTTCGCTTCGCGCGTGATGTATTCGAAATATTCCTTGAAGCCTTTGAGCGCACTCTTCTCGACGATCGGCCCGTGGCCGGGCACGATCACATCGACGTCGAAGCCCATGATCAGGTCGCAGGCCTTGATCCAGTTCGAGATCGGCCCGGCCCAGGCCGGCGGATGGCCGTTGGAGAACACGATGTCGCCGGTAAACACGGTTCGGTCGCCGGGGACATAGATGAGGACGTCGCCGGCAGTGTGCGCCGGGCCGACCTCGATCAGCTGCACGTCCTTGTTGCCGACCGTCAGATCGAGCCGCTGGTCAAACGTTTCGCTCGGCAGCGTCAGCGTCACGCCCGTGAAGTCGAACTTGCCGCCAAGGTTCTCGTGCACGAACTTTCCGGCATCGCCGAGCGCCTGCCAGTTCTTCAGCTCCTCGCGGCGGGCGTCGATATCGACCTGCACCATCTCGTCGTAGCATTTGGTCGAGGCGATGATTTGCGCGCCCTCGACCAGCTGGTTGCCGAAGGTGTGGTCGGCGTTGGAGTGCGTGTTGACGAGAACGCCGATGTCCTTCGCGGCCGGCACTGCGCGGCGCATCGTGGTCAGCATCTCGCGGGTCAGCTTGAGGTCGTAGAGCGTGTCGACCAACAGGGTCTCGCCGGAGTCGGTGATCAGCCCGGCATTGCTCCAGCCCCAGCTGCCGTCGGGCTGCAGATAGGCGAAGCAGCCGTTACCGAGATCGTGCAGTCCTTTGGCGAATGGCCAGCGCGTCATGGAGACAAGAACTCCGGCGAGCGGGGATCATTCCATCGACCTTGCGGGCCGGCAAGGGTGGACAACGGTGCGGCGCATGCAAGTTTGCAAATGAGACGTCTGCGCTCCGCGTGGGTGCGTTGTCGCCGCGCGTCTTGCATTGCAACGAAGCGTGTTCCAATTTTGCCCAGCGAAATGACCGGCGTATTGTCGGCGCCAAAAGAAAAAACGGGGAGAGATCATGAAAGCGCTGCTCAGCCGCGATCCAGGCGGGCCGGAGACATTGAAGCTCGAGGAGGTGCCCGGACCCGGTCGCGAAGCCAGGCGAGGTCGTGGTCGCGATCAAGGCGTGCGGGGTGAACTTTCCCGACGTCCTGACGATTCAGGATTTGTATCAGACGAAACCGCCGCGGCCGTTCGCGCCGGGGACAGAAATTGCAGGCCTCGTCGCCAGCATCGGTGAGGGTGTGACCGCGCTCAAGGTCGGCGATCGCGTGATGGGCTCGATCGGCCATGGCGGCATGGCCGAGAAGGTCGCCGTGCCGGCCGGCCGGCTGTTTCCGATCCCCGAAGGCATGCCGTTCGATGAGGCGGCGGCGTTCTCGTCGATGTACAACACCTCCTATATGGCGCTGAAGGATCGCGCCGACATCAAGAAGGGTGAGCGTCTGCTGGTGCTCGGCGCTGCCGGCGGCGTCGGCATCGCCGCGGTCGAGCTCGGCAAGGCGTTCGGCGCTTACGTGATCGCCGCGGCGTCGTCGCAGGAGAAGGTCGATCTCGCCAGGAAATGCGGCGCCGACGAAGGCATCGTCTACCCGATCGGCCCGTTCGATCGCGCGGGTCAGAAGGCGCTGGCCGATCTCTTCAAGTCGGTTGCAGGGCCGAAGGGCTTCGACGTCGTCTACGATCCGGTCGGCGGCGATTACGCCGAGGCCGCGCTGCGCTCGATGGCGTGGGGCGGCCGGTTCCTCGTCGTCGGCTTCCCCGCCGGCATTCCGAAGATCCCACTGAACTTGCCTTTGCTTAAAACCTGCCAGATCGTCGGCGTCTATTCCGGCGGCTTCAAGAAGGAACATCCGGAGAAGAGCCGCAAGAATTCCGAGGAACTGCTCGCACTCTATCAAGAAGGGCACCATCAAGCCGCACGTGTCGCAACACTATCCGCTCGCGCGCGGCGCCGAGGCGATCGCGGCGCTTCAGCAGCGCAAGGCATTGGGGAAGGTCGTGGTGACGATGTGATTTCTCCGTCATGCCCGCGCTTGTCGCGGGCATCAACGTCTTCCTTTGTGATGCAAAGACGTGGATGGCCGGGACAAGCCCGGCCATGACGACAACGAACGGGAGAAAACCAAAATGCCCAACATGCGCGTCATCACCGAAGGCCTCGAATTTCCCGAAGGGCCGGTCGTCATGCCCGACGGCTCCGTCATCCTGGTCGAGATCATGGGGCAACGCCTGACGCGGGTTCATCCCGACGGCCGCAAGGAAACCGTTGCGAAGCTGCAAGGCGGCCCCAACGGCGCCGCGATGGGGCCGGACGGAAAGATCTACGTCTGCAATAACGGCGGCTTTGGCTGGACCAAGATCGGCGACGCCTGGGTGCCCGGTCCGATCAAACCGTCGGACTATTTCGGCGGCAAGATCCAGCGCGTCGATCTCAAGACCGGAAAGGTCGAACTGGTCTACGAGCGCTGCGGCGAAAATCCGCTGAACGGGCCGAATGACATCGTGTTCGACAAGCAGGGCGGGTTCTGGTTCACCGATCCTGGCAAGCGCCGCGGCCGCAGCGCCGATGCGGGCGCGGTGTTCTACTGCAAGCCAAACGACGGCGGCATCGTCGAAGCCATCTTCCCGATGGATCGTCCGAATGGCATCGGGCTATCTCCGGACGAGAAGACGCTCTACGTCGTTGAGACCGTGACGGGGCGCTGCTGGGCCTTCAACCTAACCGCACCTGGCGAGATCACGCCGCCGCAAGATCGTTATCGCCTCGACAAGGGGCGCGTGATCTGCGGGCTCGGCGGTTACCAGATGTTCAACTCGCTTGGTGTCGAGGCCAATGGCAACGTCTGCGTTGCGACCTTGATCAAGGGCGCGATTTCGGTGATCGCGCCCGATGGCAAGCTGGTCGAGCAGATCGAGACCGGTGACGGCTCGACGACCAATATCGCGTTCGGCGGACCTGATTTGAAGACCGCCTACATCACGCTCTCAGGCAAGGGCCAGCTCGTGGCAATGGACTGGCCGCGACCCGGCCTGCCGCTGAATTTCTTGAACAAGTAACGGCACTGGCGAGAGCCTGAACTGGCGCTCCTCGCTTGCCCAGGCCTAGAGTGTTCGAACCAGCCTGGAGGTAGCGGAGTGCGGAAGGTCGTTGTCGGCATTTTCGCATTATTATTGTCGACATCGCCTGGTGCTGCGGCCACGCCCGGTGCCTTGATTGGCAAATCCATCACCGTGTCCTGGAACGAAACCCGCAGCCAGCGCGACGTCGGTGTGGAGACCGCGTTCCATCCGGTGAGCATCCCGTTCACGTTCACGGTGTATTTCGGCACCGGAGGACACGTCTTCAAACGAATGTTTGCGGTGGCCGCGAGCCGCCGGACCAGCGGAGCCGACGACAAGGTCGGTGGCGGCGATGCCGCGGTCAGCTTCTCCGGCAACACGCTGGTCGGCACCAATTCGTTTGGTGGTGCGGCACGGCGCATCCAGATCACCTTCGACGGCGGCTTTTCGAGCTGCTCGGCGCAGGTCGTCACCGCAAAGCTCGCCGGCGCGAAGACGGCGGTCGTGAAAAGCATCGCCACGGGCGGGATGGTCGAGTTTAAATCGGTATCCTCTGGTGCGGCGAGCTGCTCGATCGCGCAGGGAAATCCGTTCGCCAACTGAATGCCAAGCGCATATTGTCGCTTCTCGATTGCGGGATCGGGAATTCTGCCGCGCCCTCCCGACAGTGCGAACCGTTGCGGCGCTAACGAGCGGAAAGCTCGGCCAAAAACAGGGAGGACACCATGCAGGACATTCTCGATCTCGGCGGTCGCGTCGCCGTCGTCACCGGCGCGGGGCAGGGCGTCGGGCGGCAGATCGCGCTGCATCTGGCGCAAGCGAAGAATTCCGGCGGCGTCGCCGTCAACGACTATCTATCTCGAGCGCGCCCAAAGCGTGGTCGAGGAAATCAAGAAGGTCGGCGGCAAGGCGGTCGCGGTGCAGGGCGACGTGACGAGGATCGACGATTGCCGGCGCTTCGTCGGCGAGGCGCGGCAAGCGCTGGGCAAGATCGGCATCCTCGTGAATAACGCCGGCAATGCCGGCATCAATCCGCCCGCCGAAATCCGCAAAGGCCTATTGGGAGACCGGACCGGAGGTCTGGAATCAATCGATCGGCGTCAATCTCTATGGCGTCATCAACTGCTGCAGCGCCGTGGTGCCCGACATGATCGAGCGCAAGGACGGGCGCCTGATCACGATCATCTCCGATGCCGGCCGCTGGGGCGACGCCGGGCTCGAGATTTATGCCGGCGCGAAAGCCGGCGCCGCCGGGTTCATGCGTTCGAACGCGCGCTCGCTCGGCCGCTTCATGATCACGGCGAACTGCATCGCCATCGGCATGACCGAGACGCCGGCAATCCAGCGCCGCCTCGACGATCAGGAAGGGTTGAAACGCTCGCTCGAGCGCTACATCATCCGCCGTGTCGGCCAGCCGACCGACATCGCCAACATGGCGCTGTTCCTCGCCTCCAACGCGAGCTCGTGGATCACGGGGCAAACCTATCCGGTCAACGGCGGCTTCTCGCTCGCGCTGTGAGGATTGCACTTTCGGCGCGCACAATTCCGGGCGGCACCGATCGAATCGGTTGCGTAGCGATCGACGTAAGCAGCGCGTGCCTTGCCGGACGGTGTTCGACTAGTGCACGAACTCGCTCTTCGCCATCATGAGATGGTGTTGCTGGTGATGCGACCCTTGCACCATGATTCCCATGAATCCCAATGCCTTGAGTTTTGTCACCTGTTTGGCATCGGTGCTGATGACGGTGAGCTTGACCCCGTTCGGCAGGTCCTCTGTCTTGGCGTTCCAGCCGAGCTGGCCGAGTTCATGCACATGCGCGGGGACCATGCGCTTGATCGCGTCGAGGGTGCGGCCCTCGCCGGTCACCGCGATCTCAAGACCGTTGTCGAGGGCGCGCTCGGTTGCGACCGCGCGCATCGTGACCTCGTCCATGTCGATCAGGTGTTCCCGTAACGCCGAGATGTTGACCTTCGACCAGTCGGTCGCGGGATCAGCATCCAGGATGCGCACGACTTCCTGGATCGTGCCGAACGCCTCTTGTCCGGGCATGGTGGGCTGACCAGTCGTTGCGGTTCCCATCATCCCGTGCTGACCCATGCCGCCTTGCAGCTTTGCCGTGCATCATCGGGCCGTCGTGCGGCATCATCTGTTGCTGCTTGGCGGAGCCTTCCGAATTCATCTGCTCATGCATGCGGGCGTGATCAGGCATTTGAGCTGCCGCATAGGCACTCGCAGCAACAATCGCCACGCCGGCAAGGCCGGCCTTCCATGACCATGACGACATGATCGACCTCATTCTGAAACGCGCCCTTGCTGTCCGGTTACACCTTAACGTACGCCTGTGCATATGATCCTGATCATATCGACGGCTTCGCCAGCCTGATTTTGCCGTTGAGTCTCTCGATTTCGCCGGCCGCTGCCATGTCCGCAAGCGTCCGGTACAGCGCCTCATGCGTGAGCCCGAGTTCGGTTGCGAGGTCCTTCAGGGTGCCGGCCACCGCGACGGTGCGGCCATCTGTGCCGGCATTGAGCGTGAGATAGTGCCGGACGCGATCGCGCGCGGAGTGAATGTTGCGTTGTTCAAGGCGCGTGCGCAGGTTCATGACCTGGCGCGCGAGCATCGCGGTGAAGCTTTGGGCCGCTTTGGGATTACGGTCGAACTCGGCCAGCACGATCGCTTTTGGATAAAGGCGAACCACCGCGTCGGTCGCGGCGATCGCGTCGCAGTGATAGGTCGATGCGAATAGCGAGGCTTCGGCCAGCGTGTCGCCCGCCATCGCGAGATGAAGCAAGACCTCGCGGCCCGCACGGTCGACGCGAATGAGCCGGACTTTGCCGGTGACGACCTCGTAGTAACCGGCAGTCCGTTGTCCCGTGCGAAACAAGGCTTCGCCAGCCTTCAACGCGCGTTCAACTCCCTTGGTCCGAACAATCCGTGTGAACCGATCCGCCATATTCGCCAGAGCCTCAACAGGCTGGATTTTGCTGTCGTCGCGGTGTCGGTCGCGAATATCACAGAGACTTTGGACAAACGCCATTGCTGCGGTAAGCTTCCGATCGCCTGTCAGCGGCGCGCAACGATCGCGCCGCTTCGTTCAACAACAAGCTCGGGAGCCCGTCATGCCCAATATTCGCGTCATCACCGAAGGTCTTGAGTTTCCCGAAGGGCCGGTGGCGATGCCGGACGGTTCGGTGATCCTGGTCGAAATCCGCGGCAAGCGGCTCACGCGCGTGCATCCCGACGGCCGCAAGGAGGTCGTGGCGCAGGTGCCGGGCGGGCCGAACGGCGCGGCGCTCGGGCCCGACGGCAAGATGTGGATCTGCAACAATGGCGGCTTCACCTGGGGCGCGCGCGGGCTGTCGGGCGCGCTGCAGCCAGCCGACTACATCGGCGGCTCGATCCAGAAGGTCGACATCCAGAGCGGCAAGGTCGAGACCGTGTTCGACAAGTGCGGCACCAATCCGCTGAAGGGTCCGAACGATCTCGTGTTCGACAAGAACGGCGGGCTGTGGTTCACCGATCTCGGCAAGCGCTACGAGCGGCAGACCGACAATGGCGGCGTCTACTACATTTCGCCCGGTGCCAAGGAAATTCGCGAGGTCGTGTTCCCGCTCAACCCGGCGAACGGCATCGGGCTCTCGCCGGACGAAAAGAAGGTCTATGTCGCGGAGACGCCGACGGCGCGAATCTGGTCGTACGACATCGTCAGCGGCGGCGAGATCAAGCCGGTCGAGACGCTCTATCGCAACGAGAAGGGCGTCTGCCTCGCCGGCCTCGGCGGCTACCAGATGTTCAATTCGCTCGCGCTCGAGGCGTCCGGCAACATCTGCGTCGCGACCCTGATCAAGGGCGCGATCTCGGTGATTGCGCCGGACGGCAGGCTGGTCGAGCAGGTCGAAACCGGCGACCGCGCCACCACCAACATTTGCTTCGGCGGGCCGGAGCTGAAGACGGCCTACATCACCCTGTCGGGCAAGGGCCAGCTGGTGGCGATGGATTGGCCGCGGCCGGGCTTGCCGTTGAATTTCCTCAACAAATAGCGCCGTATGCAAAATACCGATTGCATGATGATCGTCATGCAATGGTCGCGAAAAACTCCCACGTAATTCGCGAATCCGTGTGGTATGTCACGAGGTTGTCCGTCACCGGTGGTTTCGGATTTCGTTGCCAAGATGAGGTAAGTCGATGTCCTGGCCCGACCCTGTCGTTCTCACCGGCGATCACGCCAAGCTCGAACCGCTACAGCGCGAGCATCGCGATGCGCTGATCGAGGCGGTGAAAGACGGCGAGCTGTGGAAGCTCTGGTACACCTACGTGCCGACGCCGGACAAAATGGATGCCGAGATCGAGCGCCGGCTCGGCTTGCAGGCTGCGGGCTCGATGCTGCCGTTCACGGTGCGCAACGCCACAGGCCAAATCGTCGGCATGACGACCTTCATGAACATTGATGCCACCCACAAGCGCGTCGAGATCGGCTCGACCTGGTATGCGGGAAGCGTGCAGCGCACGCCGCTCAACACTGAATGCAAGCTGATGCTGCTGCGGCATGCCTTCGAGAACCTCGACTGCATCGCTGTCGAGTTCCGCACCCACTTCTTCAACCACCAGAGCCGGCGCGCGATCGAGCGGCTCGGCGCCAAGCAGGATGGCATCCTGCGCAGCCATCAGGTCGCGCCGAATGGCTCGCTGCGCGACACCGTGGTGTTTTCGATCATCGCGAGCGAGTGGCCGACAGTCCGTGCGCACTTGGGCCATCAACTCGGCAGGCGTCGCTAGCTACACGTCAAACCCGTGCGCGCGCAGCTCTCGCGCAAGGCCCTCGGCGGCGACAAAATGATGTCCGTGCATGCCGACGGCCTTTGCGCCCGCAACGTTGGAGGCGGAGTCGTCGATGAAGATGCAGTCCGCTGCGGCGAGGCCATGACGGTCGAGGAACAGCTTGTAGATCGCAGCATCGGGTTTGAGCAGTCGCTCGCGGCCTGACACCACGATGCCGTCAAAGTTGTCGAGGAAGGGGAAGACCTTTCGCGCGCCCTCGAATTTTTCGGCCGAGAAGTTGGTGATTGCGTAGTTCGGTACGCCGTCGGCCTGCAGCTTGTTCAGAACCGCCATCGAGCCGTCGATCACGCCGCGGTTGGTCTCGTGCCAGCGTTCGTCGAAGGCGCGGATTTCCTTCTCATAGTGGGGAAACAGCGCGATCCGCTCGGTGACAGCTTCGGCAAACGGCTTGCCGCGGTCGAGCTCGAGGATCCAGTCCCGCGCGCAAACGTCGCGCAGGAATGCCTCCATGTCCTCCGCGTCGGAAAACATCGTGCGATAGAGATGCCGCGGGTCCCAGTCGATCAGGACCTTGCCAATATCAAACACGACGACGGTGGCGCGCTGCGCGGGCATGAAATCATCCTGAAAAATGCGTCGGGCGGAAAAGCCTGTGCAGCCTTTCCGCCCGAAGCGCCAATCAACATTTCTGACTGTGTCACACCTCGCGGCGCGACAGGAACGCCAGCCGCTCGAACAGGTGCACGTCCTGCTCGTTCTTGAGCAGCGCGCCGTGCAGCGGCGGGATCAGCTTGCGCGGATCGCGCTCGCGCAGCATCTCCGGCGTCAATGTCCTCGTTGAGGAGGAGCTTCAGCCAGTCGAGCAGCTCCGAGGTCGACGGCTTCTTCTTCAGGCCCGGCACTTCGCGCAGCTCGAAGAAGATGCGCAGGGCTTCCTCGACCAGCCGCTGCTTGATGCCGGGGAAATGCACGTCGACGATCTGCGTCATCGTCTCGGCGTCGGGGAACTTGATGTAGTGGAAGAAGCAGCGGCGCAGGAACGCGTCCGGCAGTTCCTTCTCGTTGTTCGAGGTGATCATCACGATCGGCCGCTTCGCCGCCTTGATGTTCTCGCCGGTCTCGTAGACGAAGAATTCCATGCGATCGAGCTCTTGCAGGAGGTCGTTCGGGAATTCGATGTCGGCCTTGTCGATTTCGTCGATCAGCAGCACCGGGCGCTTGTCCGAGGTGAAGGCGTCCCAAAGCTTGCCGCGCTTGATGTAGTTCGAGATGTCGGAAACGCGCGGGTCGCCGAGCTGGCTGTCGCGCAGACGCGACACGGCGTCGTACTCGTAGAGGCCCTGTTGCGCCTTGGTGGTCGACTTGATGTGCCAGGTGATCAGCGGCGCATCGAGCGCCACTCGCGACCTCTTCCGCCAGCACGGACTTGCCGGTGCCCGGCTCGCCCTTGATCAGGAGCGGCCGCTCCAGCGTGATCGAGGCGTTGACCGCGACCTTCAAATCGTCGGTGGCAACATAGTTCTTGGTACCGGTAAATTTCATCGGATTGCCTTGCTCAAACGGGCCGGGAAGGCCCACCCCGCCGCGGGTGCATGAAATCGATATGGTTCCGCAGCAGCCTAGCGGCTGCGCCAAAGTAGAACAAGGACAGCCCCTTGCAGGCGGCCGTCCCGAATTTTCATAGCGGCGGGTCTCCGGACCGGCCGGGCCGACCAAGAGATATCCCTTCAAAGTCAGACGCGCCGGATCAGCGATATGATGACCAGCACGACAATTGCGCCGATGGCCGCATTGACGATAGCGCGCACGATGCCTACGCCGATTGCAATACCGAGCTGCGGCAGCAGCCAGCCCGCCACCACGGCGCCGATAATGCCAAGCACGATATTGCCGATCAGCCCAAAGCCGCCGCCGCGCACCACCTTGCCGGCGATCCAGCCGCCGATTGCGCCGACGATCAGCCAGGCAATGACAAATTCGACCATGACGTCCCCCTTGATGCGGCCCGCTTCACTCGCGGCGAGTGCCTTTGCCGAAGTCTAGTTGAAAACGGTCACCGGTCCAGCCGTGCCCTGTGCGGTCGGGCACCGAGTCCCCGCTTTTTGACCGCTCAGGGCTGCATTCGACGAAGGGGGCTAGCGCCGCAAAAGGGCAATCCTCATCTTGACGCAAGGCATTCTCCCGGCACACTGTCCAGCCATGTTCCTGCAATTCTTTTCCAATCTTCGCGAAGCGCAAATCCCGGTCACCTTGCGCGAGTATCTCACGCTGGTCGAGGCGGTCGACGCCGATCTTGCCGAGCAGTCGGTCGAGAACTTCTACTACCTCGCACGCACATCGCTGGTGAAGGACGAGCGCAACCTCGACAAGTTCGATCGCGTGTTCGGCGTCACCTTCAAGGGACTCGAGAGCCTGCTCGATGCGCTTGACAAGGCCGACATCCCGGAAGAGTGGCTGAAGAAGCTGGTCGATAAATATCTCACCGAGGAAGAGAAGAAGCAGATCGAGGCCATGGGCTGGGACAAGCTCATGGAGACCCTGCGCAAGCGCCTCGAAGAGCAGCGCGGCCGTCACCAGGGCGGCAACAAGTGGATCGGCACCGCGGGCACTTCGCCGTTCGGCGCCGAAGGCTACAACCCCGCCGGCGTCCGCATCGGGCAGAAAAAGAACCGCAACTTCAGCGCCGTGAAGGTGTGGGACCGCCGCGAGTTCAAGGATCTCGATGGCAACATCGAGCTTGGCATCCGCAACATCAAGATCGCGCTGCGTCGCTTGCGCAAGTTCGCGCGCACCGGCTCGCCGGACGAGCTTGATCTCGACACCACGATCAAGAAGACCGCCAACCAGGGTTACCTCGACCTGCACATGCGCCCGGAGCGGCGCAATGCGGTGAAGGTTTTGATCTTCTTCGACATCGGCGGCTCGATGGATTCCCACATCAAGACCGTCGAAGAACTGTTCTCGGCCGCCAAGACCGAGTTCAAGCACATGGAGTATTTCTACTTCCACAACTGCCTCTATGAGAGCGTGTGGAAGGACAATCGCCGCCGTTTCACCGACCGCACGCCGACCTGGAACGTGATGCACAAATACGCGCACGACTACAAAATCGTGTTCGTCGGCGATGCCTCGATGTCGCCCTATGAGATCATGATGCCGGGCGGCTCGGTCGAGCACGTCAACGAGGAGGCCGGCTCGGTCTGGCTCGAGCGTGTGACGCGAACCTATCCCCATACGATATGGCTCAACCCCGTCGCCGAGAAGCACTGGGGCTATTCGGAATCCATCAACATCATCAAGAAGTCGATGAACAACCGCATGTTCCCGCTGACGCTCGAAGGCCTCGATGGGGCCATGCGTGAGCTGGTGCGCTAGCGCATCAGGCTCAGCCGGGAGCGTCGCATCATCTGACAGTCCGCTAGGAGCGCCGCATATGACCCAAACCATCACTCGTGGCTACAAGGCCATGCTCGACGAGGCCAATGCGGCGATCGAGACAATTCCCGCCGCCGAGGCCGCCAAGCTGTTTCCCAAGGGCGGCGCGGGCCTGATCGACACCGTGATCGTCGACTTGCGCGATCCGCGCGAGATCGAGCGCGAGGGACGCATTCCCGGCGCCTTCCATTGCCCGCGCGGCATGCTCGAGTTCTGGATCGATCCGGCAAGTCCGTACGCGAAACCGATATTCCAGGAAGACAAGAAGTTTGTGTTTCATTGCGCGAGCGGTTGGCGCTCGGCGCTCGCCGCCAAGGCTGCGAATGAAATGGGCCTGAAGCCGGTCGCGCATATCGGTGGCGGGTTCACCGCCTGGCGCGAGGCCGGCGGCGTGACCGAGAAGGTCGAGCCGAAGCACAAGTAGTCTCGGAGTCACACGCGGGCTTGACCCGCGTGTCCATCCTTTTTGCAAGATGGATTGCCGGATCAAGTCCGGCAATGAGGATCAATTCTGGCTCTTCCCAAGGAGCATCAAATGCCAAACGATCCCCTTGTCAGCACCCAATGGCTCGCCGATCATTTACAGGATCCGCGCGTCAAACTGCTCGATGCGTCGTTCAAGATGCCGGGCGTCATGCCCTTGCCGAAGGAGGATTACCTCAAGAGCCACATTCCGGGCGCAGTGTTCTTCGACGTCGATGGCGTCGCCGATCACTCAAGTTCGCTGCCCCACATGTTTCCGAGCGCCGAGCAGTTCGGGCGCGATGTCGGCGCGCTTGGCGTCGGCAATGGCGATACCGTCGTGCTCTATGATTCCGGATCGTGGGTTGCCGCGCCGCGTGCGTGGTGGATGTTCCTGTCGTTCGGACACGCCGACGTGCGGGTGCTCGACGGCGGCCTGAAGAAATGGGTCGCGGAGGGCCGGCCGATCGAGAACGGCGAAGCAAAGCTGTCGGGGGCAAAATACGTCGCGACGTTTGACGCCAAACGCGTCCGCAGCAAGCAGCAGCTGCTCGACAACCTCAAGAGCAAGCTTGAGCAGCTGATCGACGCGCGCACGCGCGACCGCTTCGAGGGCAGTGTCAAGGAGCCGTGGCCGGGGCGTCGTTCGGGACGGATTCCCGGCAGCTACAATATGCCGTATGGCGAGTTGATCGACAGCAAAACCGGCACGATGAAACCGCTCGGTGAATTGCGCGCCGCCTTCGCGGGCGCCGGCGTCAAGCTCGACAAGCCGATACTGACAAGCTGCGGCTCCGGCGTTTCGGCCGCAGTGCTGACGCTTGCGCTCTATCGATTGGGCGTCGACAACCCCGCGCTCTATGACGGGTCCTGGGCCGAGTGGGGATTGCCGGACGGGCCCGAGATCGCGACAGGTCCGGCAAATTCCTGACGAGGTCAGGGCCCCCCGCGCGGCGGGCCGAATGGCGTCGCATTCGGCGTTTCGTTCGCCGCATTCGTCGCGTTCTGAGTCGTCGCGAAATTCGAACCGTAGAACGGTGAGTTGGTCGTCGCCTGCTGTTGTTGGGCAAGCCGCGCCGCGCGCGCCCGCGCCAATGCGAGGCGCCGCGCGCGCAAACGCGCTCGCGCGCGACGCTTTGCCCTGAGCTCCGCCGCGTCGGGTTTCTTGAGGCTCTGTTGCTGTGCCGCCTGTTGTCCCGCCTCGCTTGAGCTCGTGGTGGCATCCGGAAGCGCGGCAAGCTTCATCGACGGCTCAGATTTCGGAGGGGCTGAATCGGTTGTCGCAGAGTTGCTTGCCGGTTCTTCGGCCTTCGCGCCCGGTGCCATGGTGTCGGGGGCGGATGCAACCAGCTCGGATGCCGCAGCTTGAGCCGTCGGGCTCGAGGCACGTGCCGCTACGGGCGCCTCGCCTGAGTTCGATGCCATCGGTTTCGGAGCATCGTCAGCCGGCGGCAATGTTGTGGTTGGCTCACTCGCTCTGTCGCTGGCATCGACAACCGGCTCAGGCCCCGCTGGGGGTATCGGGCGGTCAGCGCTATTCACGGCTGCTACTGCAGATGTTTCCGTGGGCTGCGGCGCCTTCACTTCGGTCGCGGCATTGCCCGGCGTCGCGTCGCCATGCTGCTCCTGAGCCGGCGACGGAGCGGGCGGCGCATCGGTCGCCGGAGTGAGCACGACGTCCGAGCCCTGCATGCCGGACTCAGGTCGCGGAGCCGGCAAATCGACGCGCAACAGCGCGAGCGTTTGCGTTTCGCTCGACAGCTGCGGACGATCGTCGCGCTGTGCATTCGCAATCTCGACTGGCGTGCGCCAGGCTGGCTGCCAGGTCGGTTGGCTTGCGAGATTCTGGTGAGCGGTGCGGAGCAGCGCCAGCGCGCCAAAACCAAAGATCAGGATGGCGAACGAGAGCACGACCAGCGCAAAAAGAATACGGAAGCCGGGAAGCATTCAAGCCGTCCTGCCCACTTGAGTTCCTGGCTTCGTTGTCGAGCCCGCGACGTCAAAGCCCATGCGCTGCGTTTTGCGCGCCATGCACAACACTTGTACTTTGGAGGTACTTTCGGGGGATACGCGCCTCGACGCAGCGGGTGTTCAGGTTCCGCCGCAGCGAATCAGGCGGCCCTGAGGATAACTCAAGCGCCGCTTTGCGCCCGAAAAAAGTTGGCTATTGCAACGACTTGGACGCGAATGCGGCACGTGCGCCACAGTTTGGCGATGCGCCGTCGATTTTCCCGGCATCGGCAGCGCTCATCAGGCGAAATTGTCTTGAATGCGCCGCGATCCTAAGCGATTGGCTCATTAACGATATGGTTGCCATGAGCGCCTATATCTGACGTTTCACCGAAGGGACGGCGATGGTCGGACGGCTGTTTGGATTGGCCGCGCTTTGCGCGGCAGCGACTTGGATGTGGTCCGCGGCGGCGCAGACCTACGCGCCCCCGCCGCCTCAGCCTAATCCGGCGAATTCTCGCGCTTCCGCGCAATATCCTGCGCCTGCCCCTGATTTCGACAACCTCGACGACGACGACGCGACGCCGCCCGGCGCCGTGCCTCTAGATGGACGCACGGCGACGATCCCGTCGCCTGGACCGATCCTGTCGCCCGACGATCCGCGTTACGCGCGCGCCGTGCCGCAAGGTGCGCCGCTGCCACAGGGACCGATCCTGTCGCCGAATGATCCGCGTTATGGACAACCACCGGGCCCGCCGGCCGTGATCTATTCCGATCGCGCGCCACCAGCCGCACCGCAAGGCGCGCCGGTCTACGACGGCAGTCCACGTCCGCCCCAGCCGGTCGGCGGCGAGCAAGCTTCAGCCGATCCGCGCGCGCCGGCCGAACCGGCGCCGGGCGTTGCCGGCGAGGGGCGCAACTCGGTGATGTCGATCCTGCCGCCAGAAGACCAGCCGGAAACCGGCAAGGTCGAATTGGCGCCGAATTTCCGTCGCCAGGAGGTGAGCTTCGTCACCAAGGAGCCGCCGGGCACCATCGTCGTCGATACGCCGAACACCTACCTCTATTACGTGCTCGGCAATGGCCGCGCGATCCGCTACGGCGTGCGCGTCGGCCGCGAGGGCTTCACCTGGGCCGGCGTGCAAAAGATCACGCGCAAGGCCGAGTGGCCGGACTGGCATCCGCCGCCGGAGATGATCGAACGCCAGCCCTACCTGCCGCGCTTCATGGCCGGCGGCGACGGCAACCCGCTTGGCGCGCGCGCGATGTATCTCGGCTCGACCACTTACCGCATCCACGGCACCAATCAGCCGTCGACCATCGGCAAGTTCGTCTCTTCGGGCTGCGTCGGTATGCTGAACGAGGACGTCTCCGACCTCTTTGAGAGGGTCAAGGTTGGCACCCGCGTCGTGGTGCTGCCGCAGGCTCAGCCGGTGACCGCGTCAGCTGCGCCCGCACCGGGTGCGGCTGGTCCTTATTCGCCGGCTCCGCAAGCAGGGCCGTTGCCGCCGCAGGCCGGACCATCGGCGTCGGCGACGCCGATATATCGTGGCGACGGCCGTAACGATGCGACAGCGGTTCAGCCGCTGCCGCCCCCGACCACCATCCGCTGAAGATTTCGGTAACGAGCCTCCCCTTGATAGCGGGGAGGCTTCCGTCGGTCCTCGGAAAATCCGCGTCATCCCATCACGCGCACCGGCTTGTCGGCGAGCCATGCGGTGATGTCCTCGACCATCTCGCGATAGTAGGCGCGATAGCCCTGCTCGGTGACGTAGCCGAGATGCGGAGTCAGCACGACGTTGTCGAGTTTGCGGTAGGGGCTGTCGAGCGGCAGCGGCTCGACCGAATAGGTGTCGATGCCCGCTCCTGCGATGCGCTTGTCCTGCAACGCCTTCAGCAGCGCGGCCTCATCGACGATCGGGCCGCGCGCGGTGTTGATCAGATAGGCTGACGGTTTCATCCGTCCGATATCGTCAGAGGTGATCAGGCCGCGCGTGCGCTTGCTCAGGATCAAATGAATGCTGATCACGTCAGACGTCGCAAACAGCTCTTCCTTCGACAGGTAGCCGACGCCGACTTCGGCGCACCGTTCGCGCGTGAGATTCTGGCTCCACGCATTGACCCTCATGCCGAGGGCGAGCGCGACGGCGGCGACCTTGGCGCCGAGCTTGCCCAGGCCGACGATTCCCATGGTCTGGCCTTCGGCATCGAGCCCCATCGTGATCTGCCAGGGCGCACCGGCTTTCAGCCGGGCGTTCTCGAAGCCGATTTTTCGCGTTAGCTCCAGCATCAGGCCGATCGCCAGCGCTGCCGTCGGATTGCCGAAGCCGCCGGTGCCACACACGACGACACCACGTTCCTTCGCCGCCTCCATGTCGAACGACGCGTTGCGCATCCCCGACGTCAGCAGCAGCTTGAGCTTTGGCAGCGCTTCAAGCGTCTCGCGGCGGAATGGCGTACGCTCGCGCATCGCGCAGATGATGTCGAAATCCTTCAGCGCCTTGATGACATTGTCGGCGTCACCGAGGTGCTCATTGAAGACGGTGATCTCGGCCTTATCCTTGAGCGGCGACCAGTCCGCTATTTTCAGCGCGATGTTTTGGTAGTCGTCGAGAATGGCGCAGCGCAGCGTCATGACTGGGTTTCTCCCGAACCTTGCGGCGTCGGAGGACGCCGCATCGGGGCCAATCTAGCGCAGCTGTTGGTGCGAAAGAACGCCTCAGCGAGGGATCAGCGAACCAGCGAATGCTTGCGGGCGTAGGCCGGGCCCGGACCGCGCATGTAGTGGCGCTCCGGCCGGTAGGGCTCGTTGAACATCGTCTTCCACAGCACGCTCAGGAAGCGGAACAGGCTATTCCCGGCGCGGGTGGGTTCGATGGCCTTGAGGACCGGTCCGGCGATGGGGGCGTCGGTGACTGACATGGCAAGCTCCGCGAAGTTCCGGCGGACCGCTTGCGTCATCGAAGCGCAGCGTTCTGCCGGCGCGGACAGCATGGAGCGCCAAAGCTTAACGGTTTGTTTGCATTTGAATTAAGGGCGCGCAATTGGCAAACAGCGTTTCCAAAATGTCACTACATCTCCACCACGCCTTGCCCTTTGCCGGTTGCGCCGCTAAATGACCGGCACATTTCGCGAACAGATCCCCGAAAAACCACGAAAAACGGCGTCAGCGGACGTCGAAGGACTTTGAGCCACAAGACTTTTAGGCCAGGAGACTTGGAGCCAGAATGGCGCGGCAGTTCGTCTACTTCATGCAGGGGTTGTCGAAGACCTATCCGGGCAACCGCAAGGTCCTCGATAACATCCATCTCTCATTCTACCCCGACGCCAAGATCGGCGTGCTCGGCGTCAACGGCGCTGGCAAGTCGACGCTGCTGCGGATCATGGCCGGGATCGACAAGGAATTCACCGGCGAAGCCTGGGCCGCCGAAGGCGCCCGCGTCGGTTACCTCGAGCAGGAGCCGCAGCTCGATCCGAACAAGACTGTCCGCGACAACGTCATGGAAGGCGTCGCCAAGAAGAAGGCGATCCTCGACCGCTACAACGAGCTTGCCGCCAACTATTCCGACGAGACCGTGGACGAGATGACCAAATTGCAGGACGAGATCGAGGCCCAGGGCCTGTGGGATCTCGACAGCAAGGTCGACCAGGCGATGGACGCACTGCGCTGTCCGCCCGACGATGCCGACGTTACCAAGCTCTCGGGTGGCGAGCGGCGTCGCGTCGCGCTGTGCCGCCTGCTGCTCGACCAGCCCGAGTTGCTGCTGCTGGACGAGCCGACCAACCATCTCGATGCTGAGTCAGTGTCGTGGCTCGAAGGCCACCTGCGCAATTATCCGGGCGCGATCCTGATCGTGACCCACGACCGCTACTTCCTCGACAATGTCACGAGCTGGATCCTCGAGCTCGATCGCGGCCGCGGCATTCCCTACGAGGGCAATTACTCGTCGTGGCTGGTGCAAAAGCAGAAGCGGCTTGAGCAGGAAGGGCGCGAAGAGGCGGCCCATCAGCGCACGCTGGCGCGCGAGCAGGAATGGATCGCTGCATCGCCCCGCGCTCGCCAGGCGAAATCGAAGGCGCGCTACCAGCGTTATGAGGAGTTGCTCAGACAGGCGAGCGAGAAACAGACGCAGACTGCGCAAATCACCATTCCGGTTGCCGAGCGGCTTGGCAACAACGTCGTCGACTTCGATGGCTTGAGCAAAGGGTTCGGCGACCAGCTGTTGATCGACAATCTTACCTTCAAGCTGCCGCCGGGCGGCATCGTCGGCGTGATCGGGCCGAACGGCGCCGGCAAGACGACGCTGTTCCGCATGATCACCGGGCAGGAGAAGCCCGACAAGGGCACCATCACGGTCGGCGAAAGCGTGCATCTCGGTTACGTCGATCAGTCGCGCGAACTCGCTGGCCGCCAACAAGACCGTCTGGGAGGAAATCTCCGGCGGCAACGACATGATCCAGCTTGGCAAGCGCGAGGTGAACTCGCGCGGCTACTGCTCGTCGTTCAATTTCAAGGGCGCCGATCAGCAGAAGAAGGTCGGCTCCTTGTCCGGCGGTGAGCGCAACCGCGTTCATCTCGCCAAGATGCTGAAGTCGGGCGCCAACCTGCTGCTGCTCGACGAGCCGACCAACGATCTCGACGTCGACACGCTGCGCGCGCTTGAAGAGGCGCTGGAGGACTTCGCCGGCTGCGCCGTCATCATCAGCCACGACCGCTGGTTCCTCGACCGTATCGCGACCCACATGCTTGCCTTCGAAGGCGACAGCCATGTCGAATGGTTCGAGGGCAACTTCCAGGATTACGAGGCCGACAAGATGCGGCGGCTCGGGCAGGATTCGATCATCCCGCACCGGCTGAAGTACAAGAAGCTGACAAGGTGAGGCTTGGCATTTGGGCTTAGGTTCTAGGATTCGCAGAAAGCTGTTTGCCATATGCAAAGAGGCAGAATTCGAGCTTTCTGACGTCGTGAGACTACTCTGCGCATCGTTGTTCGCAAGGGGAAGCTCGGCCAGTCAACCGGCTCCCGCGAAGAAGCTGGTGAACGGCGTCGCAGTAGGCCATGTAGTTAGATGGATTGTTGATTTGGCTTCGATCTATGAGGTCAAAGACGCGGGCAATCCGGCTATCCCAGATCGAGGAAGATTTCAGGGCGCTGACAAAGCTGTAGAAATTTGCGTGAGTGTCCAACGAGCGGCGAGTTGGTATGATCGCTCTCAAATCGATCTGTATTACCTTCGAGCGCTTTCTTGGCCCGTGTCCAATCGAATCATTCTTTCTGTTTTTCCACTCGTGTGCAGAATAACGAGCAGCGACTTTGTTTTTTGACGAGCGTCTACCCGCTTGACGTATGCGTGGTGCATGCCATCCATCACGCACAGCATGAGCGCCAGATCTCGACGATCTATCAAGTTCGCGAACTCGAGCTTGTCATCAAATAGCGAACGAAGCGAGCCTCAATAACTGGTCCCACGGCTAATCGTTTCTGTCGCAGCAGACGAACTGTTGCGAACGCTGCCCGACTCCAAGGCCTCGACGCTATTCTTTTGTTATGTGATCGCTTAGCGTGCGTTCGTGCACATGCTTAATCCCCTGCGGTAATACCGTCCGACCTTCACTGCCAGGCGGCATTTAGATTAACTGGATCGTGAACGTTCGCAAGATTGTTGAAGCTGACGATTTTAATCCAAGGTCCAGCTATTAAACGCGCCCGAATGCGCGACAGGAAGCGGCGGCGGATTAGACCGCTGGCGAGGCGAATGGCGTACCAGTACGGCGTGAAGTAAACGCGAGAGATCGGATCGGGACAGTAAACCCGGGTCTCGGTCGAAAGCCGCGTGCGTGCGCCGTCGGGCTCTGCGCTGAAGTTCATGACGAGCTTGGGCACGCCTGCTTCGGCATAGCGCAGGAACGCATCGCCATCGGGGATCGGCACGAGGCCGCCGTCCAGCCGCCAGAACCGGCCGACCAGGCCGGCCGCCATTTCCGTGTCGCCGTCGCGCGCAAGCGGCGTGAAGGTCCGCATGCTGAAATTTTCCGGCATTGCGACATGCGGCAGCACTTTGCCGAGCGCGCGTCCGGGCAGTCGACGCAGCGCCATGAGCACGGCGGTGAGGCCATCCGCGGTGAAGTCATAGTCCATGACCACGTCAAGCACCTCGCGCGGCGAGGCGTTGACCCACGTGGCATGACGTTCGGAGAATTGGTAATTCGGCAGATAGGTGTCGAGCAGGGTCCTGTTCACAAATCGCTCGTTCATCGAGGGTCCATCAGGCAATATGCGACCATGACCTGCCGCAGGCAAATCCTGATCTGGGTGTATTTTGTCGCCGCCTTGCTTGCGTCGGCGGCGCGCGCCGCGCCCGACGCGCGCTTTGCCGCATTCATTGCCTCGCTGTGGCCCGAAGCGCAGCAAGCCGGCGTCTCACGCGCCACGTTCGATGCCGCAACGCGCGGGCTCGAGCCGAATTACCGCCTGCCGGACCTGGAGTTGCCCGGGCGGGCGCCGTCGGCGGCGCCGCAGGCCGAGTTCGTGCAGGTGCCCGCCGACTATGTGCGCGAAGCGAGCATCGCGCGTCTTGCCGAGCACGGGCAGTCGCTGCGCCAGCAGTATCGTCAGGTGCTCGACCGCATCGAGCAGCAATATGGCGTGCCAGCGACGATCATTCTCGCAATCTGGGCCCGCGAGACCGACTACGGCCGTTACACGCTGCCCTACAACGCGATCCAGGTGCTGGCGACGCAAGCCTATGTCGGCAAGCGCAAGGACCAGTTTCGCAACGAATTCATTCTGGCGCTGAAGATCCTCGAGGAGGGGCACGTCAAGCTCGCCGACATGCGCGCGTCGTGGGCCGGCGCCACGGGTTTGACGCAGTTTCTGCCGTCGGAGTTCTACAAATACGCCGTCGACTTCGACGGCGATGGCAAGCGCAACATCTGGACCTCGGTGCCGGATGCGCTGGCCTCGGCCGCGCAGCAGCTGGTCGGCAAGGGCTGGCAGAGGGGCCTGCGCTGGGCCTATGAGGTGCACGCGCCTGTTGGCGCCGACTGTACCCAGGGCGTGCCCGACGTGACGAGGCCGCTTGGCGACTGGCTGCGAGCGGGCTTCGCGCCGGCGCGCGGCGAGAAGTTGTCGGCCGCCGAGCTCGCGCAATCGGCATCGCTGTTGCAGCCGGAAGGAATTTACGGCCCGGCTTTTCTCACGACGCAAAACTACTTCGTCATCAAGGAATACAATTTCTCCGATCTCTATGTGCTGTTCGTCGGCCACCTGAGCGATCGGATGATGAACGGGCAACCATTCGAGACGCCGTGGTCAGCGAGCAGCCAGCTGCGCACCGCCGATGTCGAGGCGATGCAACGCGAGCTGACACGACTCGGGATCTACAAGGACAAGATCGACGGCAAGGCGGGCATGCTGACCCGAGCGGCGCTCGGGCGCTACCAGAAGTCGGGGGGGCTGACCGTCGATTGCTGGCCGAGCGCCAACCTGTTGAAAGCGATGAGCGCCCACCACTGACGATGCAAAAGCGCGGCATCGTCGAAAACACGAAGCCCGGCGGACACTGTCCGGCCGGGCTTTGCTTTTCAGGCGGACGGTCAGGCGACCGCCCGCAAACTTAAGTCAATCGTTACTGGCAGACCTGCACGCGGCGAACGCGCCACATGAAGCCGTCCCAATACTGCTGCGGAACGACCTGGCAAACCGGCTCGTCGACATAATAGGCCGGCGGCGCACGGTAATAACCCGGGGGCGGCGGGGGCGGCGGCTGGTTCGCATTGGCGATTGCACCGCCAAGCAGCATGCCGCCGATCAGACCACCGGCAACGCCGGCGGCGATCCGGCCCCCTTCGGCGTGGGCTGCGGGCGCGAAGGCCCCTAGCGAACCGGCGACCATCACCGCAGCGGCGACCGCCGTAACTGTTCTCTTCATCTGTCTCTCCTCCAGTCGCGCTCAATCGCCAGCGCAGCAGACCGATTGGCAACACGTAACCCGTTTGGCGTAACGGGGAAAGCGCTTGCCGCAGACATCTACACGATGCCCAAGGCCCTCAACACCCCGCAAATGCGACTTTTCTGCGGGAGTGGGCAAATTCACCCCGCATAGTGGCCCTCAGGATACGCAGGGGATATTTCCGCTGCGTTAAGACCTCCTGGGTGCGTTCAGGCCTCAGCCGCAGACCTCGACCGGGCGTACCCGCCACACGAAGCCGTCCCAGTAGCGCTGCCTTTGCAGGTAGCAGCCCGGAGCCGGAGAGTATGCCGCTCCGTAGTAGCCGTACGGCCCGTAACCGTAGTAGCGCGGCGCGGCCAGTGCGCCACCGATCAATGCGCCGGCGGCAAGCCCGCCGATCACACCCGCAGCGATCCGTCCGCCCGCCGCTTCCGCCGGCCGGGGCGCGGCAACGCTGGTCAGCGCAAGCGCGGCCGCGGTGACCGCCCCTATCATCGTCGCTTTCATGATCTCACCCTCTCAGAATGAATGACCCGCCCAGCAACTGGCCGGATCACGCCGCCCACACTGCAAGCGTCGCACGCGAGCCTTGAATGGCGGGTGAATGGTGCTGCCGGATTGTTGCCATGATTGCTGCGGGGCCATCACGCGAACGTTTGCCCAATGGAGCGGCATCGCGCCGCGATCCGAGTTGTATCGCGCGATATTGCCAACTACGATCCAGCGCCTTTTTTTCGATCGACATCGGCCATGAATTGCATGACCCGGCGCATCACGCCCGCCATCGTCGCCCTCACCGCATTCGCCTCCGTTTCGCTGGTCTGCTGGTCGTTCGATCAGTCGCTCGCGCAACAGCCGCGGCCGGGCGCGCAGAAAGGACCGGCCGGGCCCAAAGCCGGGGGCAATGCGCCCGGCGGCAACGCGCAAGGGGGCGACGCCGAGGGCGGCGGACGCTCGCCGGCGCAGCCGCACATCGCGCGTGCGCGTCAGCTGATCAACCAGGCGCAGGACTTTGACGGCGCGATGAAGGAGCTCGATACCGCGCTCCAGCTCGACCCGAAGAATCCATTCGTCCACATGTGGCGCGGCATCGATCTCAATCGCATGAGCCGCTACGCGGACGCCATTGGCGAATTCAACCAGGCGCTCGCCATCAATCCGAAGCTGACTGGCGCGCTGAATGGTCGCGGCTTTGCCTATTTCAATTCCGGTGATAGCGGCAAGGCGCTGGCCGACCTGAACGCTGCGATCGAGGATGATTTCAAAACTGCCGGCCGTCTACGTCACTCGCGGGCTCGTGTTCTCGAGCATGGGCGAGCAACAGCGCGCGGTCGATGATCTGATGAATGCGACGCGCCTCGGTCCCGATTTGTGGCAGGCGTACTCAAATCTTGGCTTCGTCTACAACAAGATGCGGCAATTCGATAAAGCGCTGCCCGCGTTCGATGAAGCACTGCGCCTCGCGCCGAAGAACGCCGGTATTTATAACGGCCGGGGCTGGGCCAACATGAACCTCGGCAACAATGATGCCGCGATCTCCGATCTGAAGCAGGCGGTCAACCTTGCGCCAAACTTCTTCAAGGCGCACGGCAATCTCGGCCGGATTTATCTCGACCGTCGCGACACCGACGCTGCGATCGCTGAATACAACGTTGTGATCCAGAACGATCCCAACGCCGTGCCGGCGTTGATCGGGCGCGGTCGCGCCTATGAGATGGCCGGCAGCCTCGACAAGGCTCTCGCGGATATCCAGGCGGCGCTGGCTGTCGCCCCGCAGAACAGTGTCGCCCTTGCGGTCCAGGATCGCCTGAAGTCGAAGATCGCGATCGCGTCGGGCGCAACACCGGCGCCGAAGGCCGATCATGCCGGCGTGCGCGTTGCACTTGTGATCGGCAATTCGAAGTACAGGGCGGTTGACGCGCTCGGCAACCCGGCACGTGACGCGAAGCTGATCGCAGACGCGCTGAGCCGGGCCGGATTTGCCAACGTCCGCACCCTGATCGACGGCACGCGCGACGACATGACCGCGGCGCTGAAGAAGTTTTCCGCTGATGCCGCCAATGCCGACTGGGCTGTGATCTACTATGCCGGCCACGGCATCGAGTATGACGGCAACAACTTTCTGGTTCCGGTCGATGTCAAATATGTCGAGGACGCCGACATTCCGAAGGAGAGTATCGCGCTTGATGCTGTGCTCAACGCCGTCGGCCCGGCCTCGAAACTCCGCCTCGTGATGCTCGACGCCTGCCGCGAAAATCCTTTCGCGTCCGAACTGCACGGCAGTGCGGAGAACGCGAGCCTCGGCAAGGGGCTTGCCCGGATCGAGCCGGAGAGCGGCACGCTGGTCGCATTTGCGACCAAGCACGGTCATGTCGCGACCGATGGCAACGGGCAGGACAGCCCATTCGCGACCGCGGTCGTGAAGCGGATGCTGATGCCCGGCGTCGAGATCAACCGGCTGTTCCGCCTGGTGCATGACGATGTCTTCGCCAGCACCAACAAGGAGCAGGAGCCGTTCACCTACGGGCAGTTGCCGGCACAGGATTTTTACTTTCGCACGCAGTAGCGACGGCACCAGTCGCCGATCGACCTCAGCAGGAAGCGCACTGCTTAACGATTAGACCGGTTCTAAGCCGACGTTCCTCCAGTTTGGAATCGCTTGAAAGAGGCGGCTTTCCCTTTGCATCGGGCCCGGGCGTTCTCTATCAGCAACGCGTCAAAGGCATCACCAAGCTCTCACCCGAATGATCGTTTGCTCCTGCAACGTCCTGTCCGACAACGATGTCCGAGCCGCCGTGAGCGGGGCTGCGGAACTGCCGCGCACCACGCGGCAGGTTTACGGCTGCCTCGGCTGCAGTGCCGAATGCGGCCGCTGCGCCCGCACTATCAAGCGCATCATGGCCGAAGCGCTCGGCGCCTGCGCCAGGGAATGCGCCGAGGGTTGCCCGCACCAGCACATGGCGTCCAACGGACCCGAACTCGCGACCACCGGTCCCCGATAAGTGCTTTGACCGGCGAAAGAATTCCCGTCTTTTGCGGGGGTTTTGCGCGCGCCGATTGCGCGTGATCGTCGATATGCCTAGAACCACTCCAATTATCCGGCGGCGAATATTCGGAGACGGCCATGAAGGGCGATCCAAAGGTCATCGATTTCCTGAACAAGGCGCTCCGCCACGAGATGACCGCCGTCAACCAGTATTGGTTGCATTATCGCCTTCTTGACAACTGGGGATTGAAGTCACTCGCCAAGAAGTGGCGCAAGGAATTGATCGAGGAGATGGAGCACGCCGACAAGCTGATCGAGCGCATCATCTTCCTCGACGGCTTTCCGAACTTGCAGGTGCTGGATCCCCTGCACATCGGCCAGAACGTCAAGGAAGTGCTCGACTGCGACCTCAAGGCCGAATACTCGGCGCGCGCGCTGTATGAGAAGGCGGCGACGCACTGCCACGCGGTGAAAGACTACGTCACGCGCGATCTATTCGAAGGCCTGATGAAGGACGAGGAAAGCCACATCGATTTCCTCGAAACCCAGATCGATCTCGTCAAGAAGATCGGCGTCGAGCTTTACTCGCAAAAACACATTGGCGAGCTGGAGCACGATTGAGCCAACGGGGTTCACGGCGCCCGTCGCTTACGTGATATACATCACAGTGTGGCGTTGACCCGCCGACTAGCCTGCCCGTCATTCGAACGAGCGGGACTTCAGCCATGACCGGGACGACCCAACTCAGACTGGCGTCAATTGCCTTTGCCGTCGCGTGGACCGGCTTCATGTGGTGGAGCAACCGCCCGCAGCACGCCGGCGACATGATTTGCTCGCGGCCTGCGGTGCGCTGGCCGGCGTGTGCTGGTACTTCGGCTATGGCCGGTGGTTTCGCTGGCATTTCCGGACGCGCTGAGCGCGCCCCAAGTCTTCAAGACAAGTCTTCAAGACAAGTCGTCAAGATACGTCTTCAAGCGGCGCCTGATCAGAACAGCGCGGCGTACTGCGCAAGGCCAGCCTGCGCCGCAAGGCCCATCGCGACCTGGCGCTGCTCGTCATTGAGGCTGGCGAGCAAGGGCCGCACGCCCGGCGCAAAGCGCTTCACCACGCTCTCGTTGAGCTCGTTCTGCCGCGACAGTGCGCGCAGCGCGGCGGCTGCGGCCGGCCAGTACCTCTCCTGCGCCGATGTCAGCTTCAGCGCCGTGCGATAGCGCAACAGGGCGACTTCGCTGACAATCCTGCGGTAGGTCGAGAGCTTCTGCTCGGAACCGCCATTGAAATCGGACGAGCCCACAGTGCCGGACATGGTTGGCGCCGGGTTGGAAAATTGCTGCGGGTTGGAAAATTCCTGGGCCGCCGCCGGAGTGGCGACGGCAACAGCGGCAAGGCCGATAACGGCCAGAGCAATCGACAAACAAGTCATGACGTCCCCGTGATGATTTTGTGGCGGGCGTTAGAGGCAAGTTGTGACCAAAATGCGACGCCGCCGAATTGTTCCATTTGAAGCGCCCGGGTACTCGCAAAATCATGGCGACATTCGCAAGCCGCATGGCCAGCCCACCATGATTTACCATTAAAGCGCGAGGTAAATCGGGGTTGTCCCCCAAAATCGGGTGCCTGCTTTCCGACCAGGGCGCGCAATCTCGAGGGAATCCGGACCCGCGCGCCCGCCGACGGCAGGCACATGCCCCCTGCGCGTCCGGCGCGATGCTCGGGGCGGTCTATCGTGTTTTCGCGCCGTGCCGGACCGATTAAGCTTGCAGTCGAACCAACAACAATCCGGGAGACGCACCATGGCCGAGTACAGCTGGGACCACGTTCACATCAAGACCTATGACGTCACCTCGTCGGCGGGCTGGTTTCGGGACAAGCTCGGCGCCAAGCCGATGCACGGCACCGAGGTCACCGCGGCGCGCGCCGATCTGATGCTCGGCGGCGTGCGCGTGCTGCTGACCGAAGTGAAGCAGGGCGACGGCACCAATCCGACGCCGGCCATTCCCTATGCCGGCTTCGAGCACTTCGGCCTCGCTGTTCGCGACATCGACAAGGTCTCGGCCGAACTGAAGGCCAAGGGCGTCGAGTTCACCCGCGAGCCGGTGACGCCGCGGCCGGGCATCCGGATCTGCTTCATCCGCAGCCCGCAGGGCATTTCGATCGAGCTGTTGGAGCGCGACGCGAAATACAAGTGAGTTTTTTCGCGCGGCGAAGCGATCGGCACAGGGTCGTCCCCGCGAAGGCGGGGACCCATAGCCCCTGTGCGAATTGTGCGACGGGGCGCTAATCAAGAGCAGTTTACAGATCGCTCCGTCGTCTAACCAACCGGCGCTGCGGAGTATGGGTCCCTGCGTTCGCGGGGACGACCGAAAAATCGAGGAGAAGATAATGTCGCAACTGGTCATCGTTGATGTGACCGATGGCGTGATGACGATCACGCTCAATCGTCCGGAGCGCAAGAACGCGCTGTCGAATGAAGCCTATGGCGGGCTTGCCGACGCGATCGAGCGCGCCGAGAGCGATCCGTCCGTGCGCGTCGTGCTGCTGCAGTCCGAAGGCGACGTGTTCTGCGCCGGCGCCGACATCGGCGACTTCGCCGCGGCCAACAAGGGCGGCCAGCCGCGCGGGCCGCGCAACTCGTCGCGCTGGATCGGCGGGCTCGGCCGGATCGAGAAGCCCGTCATCGCCGCGGTGCAGGGCGCCGCGGTCGGCATCGGCACCACCATGCTGATGCACGTCGACCTGATCGTGATGGCGGAGGAGGCGAGCCTGCGCACGCCGTTCGTCAATCTTGCGCTGGTGCCGGAAGCGTCATCGAGCCACCTGATCCCGAAGCGCATCGGCTATTCGCGGGCCTATGCGATGTTCACGCTCGGCGAGCCGATCCCGGCGAAAACTTGCGTCGAGTGGGGCCTGGCGCACGCCTGTGTGCCGAAGGCGAAACTGCGCGAGACCGCGCTTAACCTCGCCAGAAAACTCGCCGACAAGCCGCTCGGCTCGTTGTGCGCGACCAAGCGCCTGATGCGCGAGCCCGAGCAGGTGAAGGCGGCGTCAGAGCGCGAGCGCGGCATCTTCGAGGAGCGGTTGCTGTCGAAGGAAGCCGGCGAAGCCTTCAAGGCCTTCGCCGAAAAGCGCCAGCCGAATTTCCGCGCAGTGGGGTAGGGGCGGGGGGCAACAGCGGGCGTCTTCCCGCGAAAGCGGATCCATAGCCCCTGTGTTGGTTGTCTGGTTCAGCGACAAGAGCCAAACGGCGTTCGGGGATTCGCAAACCTGCTGCGCGTACGGTCCCGCTTTCGCGGGGACGACCCTTGGCTTCCTCCGTGACGTTCCTCACGGTGGAACACTCTGCTCCCGCGCATGGTGGCCTGCGTCGCCGCAAAGAGTCAGGCGAACGGAGTTTGCCATGCAGAACCGCAAGATGATCATCCTGAGTGCGGCGGGCTATGCCGTGCTGTGGACCGTGTTCATGATCGTGTGGACCGGGACGTTCGACCTCGTCTCGGTCGGCATGCTGACACTGTGCGGCGTGGTGAACGGCGTGTTCTGGTACTGGCTGTTCTACAAGGGCACGCGCTGGGTGCTCGGCCGCCGCGATCCGCTGCGCCCGAAGTCCTGATCCGACCTCCGCGTCCGTTCCGCCGTTGATCGGGCGCGGCACCGCGTGGCAGACTTGTCGTCAAACGCGACAAGAGAGTTCCAGCCATGTGCCGCAACATCAAGACGCTGTTCAATTTTGAGCCGCCGGCGACGCGCGAGGAGGTCCACGCCTCCGCGCTGCAGTTCGTGCGCAAACTGTCCGGCTTCAACAAGCCGTCGCAGGCCAATGCCGAGGCCTTCAACCGCGCGGTGAGCGAGGTGTCGGACGCGGCGCAGCGGCTGCTGAAATCGCTGGAGACCAACGCGCCGCCGCGCGACCGCGATGTCGAGGCCGAGAAGGCGCGGGAGCGCTCGCGCGTCCGATTTGGCGCGGCCATCAACAAGGCAATGACCTGAGGCCGACCAGTATTCCTGGAATCAACGTCCACTTTCGCGAGTGGAACCCCAGCGGACATTGGTCCGGATCAAGATCGGCATGGTAGGACTAGCTCACGCACTCGACACCGGTGGGCGGAGCGATCCACATGTTGCGTCAATATCTGCTGGGTTCTGCCATCAGTGTCTGCAACATTGCAATCCATGCGCTGGTGATGGTGGCCATCATCAGGGTGACGCGCATCGCGGACGAGATGGTCACATCGCGTCAATCGCTTCGATTGACCGCAATCATGATTGCCACCGTGTCGGTCTTGATGGTCGCGCACTTTGCCGAGGTGCTCGTCTGGTCACTGGCTTACGCAATTGTCGGTGTTGCCCCTGCGGGCGCTGATCTCGTTTATTTCGCCTTTGTAAATTATACAACGCTCGGCTACGGCGATGTGACGCCTGTGGAACGCTGGCATTTGCTTGGACCGATGACGGCAATGAATGGCGTCTTGCTGTTTGGCTGGTCGACAGCGGTCATCTTTGAGGTGTTGTGGAAAACGCTCGAGCAACATCGAAAAGGAACATGAGGAAAGACGAGGGTGGCGCGTCAAATCGATGCATCGGCCAAGTTCGTCGCTTCGCTCCTCGCAATGACGATGCCGCTATTTCTTGTGCTTCTTCTTTTTCTTCTTCTTGCCGTGGTGTTCGTCGTCGTCGCCGAGATCATCTTCGGCGTGGTCGGAGGCGTCGTCGTCATCAGCGACGGCGTTATGCACGATGGCTTCCTGGGCCTCGCGCTCGCTCGCCTCGCGCTCCTTCTTGTGCTTGTAGTCGTCCCACGCCTCGAAGATCAGGTGCAGCCACGGCAATACCTGCTCGATCGACGGCAATTGTCCCGGTGGGCCGGGCTCGCCGCGCGGTCCGGCGGGACCGGCTTTGCCCTGCGGACCTTGTTCGCCGCGCCCACCGCGTGGTCCGGCCTTGCCTTGCGGGCCCGGCTTGCCCCGCGGCCCGTCGGGACCCTGGCGTCCGGGATGACCCTGCGGGCCGGGGCGGCCGGGCGGACCCGGTCGACCACGCGTTGGATTGTCAGCGGCCATGGTGGTGCTCCCCTGCTACATCGTGTTGCCGGCATGTAACAGCGGATCGGGCTCAGGTTCAATTCGTGCGTGTCCAATCGCTTCGGACAATATCGCGCGGCGCGATCGCACCGCACGCGCGATGTCGTTTATGATGCGAACGGTATGAGGCGTCGCAGCCACGCTGCAACCGTCCCACCGAGGCCAACGCGCGGCGGTTCGGAAGCATCGGCCTCGACAAGCTCCGGTTCAGGCCCACCGGGCAAGGCGGGCGCGATCGGCGCCGGCGCCGGCACCGTCGTGTGGTGCGCCGGCTCAACGGCCTGCAGGGCGATCGGCCCGACATTCGACAGGAATGCCCGCTCGTGCGGGCGGCTCAAGGTCTCGATCGCGCGGCCGAGCGGCAGCCACTTCACCGCCTTGACGTCATCCATCAGCGGACGCACCGGAACCGCGCTGGCCTGCATGTGCCAGAACTGCACGATCTTGTGGCGGTTGTCGGAGACGTGCGAAAGCGTGCCGAGGAAGCCGAGCACGGTGACGTGGTGTCCGGTCTCTTCCTCCACCTCGCGCCTGGCGGCGGCAAGCGGCCGTTCGCCGGGCTTCAGCTTGCCCTTCGGCAGCACCCACGACTTGTCCTTGCGCAGCTGCACGATGCCGACCAGCGGCCGTGCCGTGCTGCGGATCACAATGCCGCCCGCGGCGATGACGGGGTCGGTGGTTCGGCCTGTTTGCTTCACGCGCCAAGCTATGCCGCAGCACTCACCGGCCGGCAAGGGTACGCGACACCGAATGCGAAACCGCGTTGCTTTCCGGTCCGCGCCTTACTGATAGGCGTTCCCGGATTTCAGGCCCAGCTTACGGAAGACGATCGCGGCCGGGCAGAAGCCGGTGAACGCCGACTGCAGCATGTTGGCGCCGACGAACGCGGTGAACAGCAGCCAGTAGGGGCTGACGTAGACGGCAAGCAAGAGGCTCAGCAGGATCATCACGCCGGCAAAGGCGAGCACTGCACGATCGACATTCATTTGCGTACTCCGTTGTCAAGGTTGGCATTGCGATTCCTCGAGGATCTCACGCCGCGGCGAGCTGCTGCCGCGTCCAGGCGACGATGCGGCTCGGCATCCATGGCGCCGGCGGTGCGCGCAATCAGCTTGCCGCCGCGGAACAGCAGCAGCGCCGGAATGCCGGACACGCCGAGTTCGGCGCTGACGTGCTGCTCTTCGTCGGCATTGAGCTTCAACAGCCGCACCTCGGGCTCGAGCTCGGCGGCGGCCGCGCTCGAACATCGGCGCCATGGTCCGGCAGGGACCGCACCACGGCGCCCACACGTCGACCAGCACCGCAATGTCGTTGGCTGCGCGATGCTTGGCGAAGCGCGCGCCGTCGACGGCGGCCGGATGGCCATCGAACAGCGCGCGATGGCAGGCGCCGCAACGCGCGGCCTGCGCCGGCTTGTCCGACAGGCACGCGGTTGGTCGCCGCGCAATGCGGGCAGACGATGTTGTTTCGTCGCACTCATGACAAGTTCCTGCACTTCGCCGTGTCAGCTCGCCTTCTTGATCTTGCGGATGCCGAGCTGCTCGAGCACGAAGCGCTCGTAGAACGGCTCGCTCTCGCCCGACTTGATCTTGCGCAGGAAGAATTTTTCGAACGCCATCTTGGCGTAGTGGACCCACACGCCCTTCGACGACCAGTTGACGTTGCGCGGCGGAATCTCGCGGCTGCGCCACGAAGGCGACGCCGCTGTCGCCGAAATCGGCGAGACAGACCGCGTTCCAGGTCGCTTCGGCGGTTGCCGGCTTGCCGCGCAAGAGGTCGCCGATATTGATGGCGGTCGCGGTCACCATGGATTCGATCATGAAGCCGGTCTTCGGCACGCCGGTCGGGACCGGCGTGGCCGATACCGGCGCGATCGCGACGCCGACGCCGATCGCCAAAGATGTTCGTGAATTTCGGATTGCGCTGCGTCTTGTCGACCAGGATGAAGCCGCGCGGATTGGTCAGGCCTTCGATGCCGCGCACCGCGGCGACGCCGCGGAAGGCCGGCAGCATCATCGAATAGGCGAACGGCAGTTCGTGCGTCTTGGCGACGCTGCCGTTCTCGCCGACCTCCTCGATCGCCATCTTGCCGGCTTCGACCTTGGTGACGCGCGCATTGGTGATCCACTTGATGTGGTGGTTGCGCATTTCGCTTTCGAGCAGGCCCTTGGTGTCGCCGACGCCGTCGAGGCCGAGATGGCCGATATAGGGCTCCGAGGTCACGAAGGTCATCGGCACGCGGTCGCGGAGTTTGCGCTTGCGCAGCTCGGTGTCGAGGATGAAGGCGAATTCATAGGCCGGGCCGAAGCATGAGGCGCCCTGCACCGCGCCGACCACGATCGGCCCCGGATTTTGCGCAAACCGTTCGAACGCCTCGCGTGCCTTGACGGCGTGATCGACGTGGCAGATCGACTGGGTCTCGCCGTTCGGCCCGAGGCCCGGGATTTCATCGAAGGCAAGGTCGGGCCCGGTCGCGACGACCAGGTAGTCGTAAGCCACCGACGCGCCGTCTTCGAGCTCGATGCGATTGTCGCTCGGGAACACGCGCTTGCGCGCCTTGCGTGAGATAACGGATGCCCTTGCGCCGCATCACGTCTTCAAGGTCGATCTCGATATCCTCTTTCTCGCGCCAGCCGATCGCAACCCACGGGTTCGACGGCACGAAATGATAGCGCGGCCCCTGGCCGATCAGCGTCAGCCGGTCCTCTTTCCGCAGTTTCGGCAACAACTCGTAGGCCATCAGCGTGCCGCTGAGCCCTGCGCCAAGCACCACTACCTCTGCCATGACGTTCTCTCCGTTCGGTTTCCGGTCGTGTGCGCGCGCTTCGGTCAGCGACGCGTCGCCGGCATTTCCTGCGTTTGTTGTTGACTATATATTCGAAACTTCGTATATACGCAAGTATGAATATAAAGATCGATGTCAAGCAGATGCAATCGGCGGCCGGAGCCGCGAGCGACCTGTTGAAGGCGCTGGCGAATCCGCACCGCCTGATGATCCTGTGCCAGCTCAGCGAGGGCGAGCGCTCGGTCGGCGAGCTCGCCGCCTTTCTCGGTATCCGCGATTCGACAGTGTCGCAGCATCTCGCGATCCTTCGTCGCGATGACCTGGTCGATGCCCGCAGGCAGGGCCAGACCATCTATTACTCGATCTCCAGCGCGCCGGCGCGCGAGCTGGTCGAGGTGCTCTACCGCTCCTACTGCGCGCCGCTGGCGAACTGCCGGCCAGCAAAATCGTATTCCCGTGCGAAGGCGCGGGGTTGAGCCAGATCAACGATCACGATGGTCGTTGGCCTAATGGATCGCGATACCTTCCGGGATGGTGCAATGTTGTCGCGGCAAACGAACACATCGATCCGCTTGACTGGCGCGCTGGTAGCCGGTTTGACCATCGCACTTGTCGCGGCCTTGCTCGCGCTGACCTCAAGACTGGCTGCTGCAGAGGAGATCTTCGTCGCGTCTCCGTCGGCCGTGTCGGACCAGAAGGCAGTGTTCGCGACGGTCGAAAGCCGGCGCGTGGTGCCGGGGCGCACGCGGATCGGCGGCACCATCGCTGCGCTCGCGATCAAGGAAGGCGACCGTGTCGAGCTCGGCCAGGTGATCGCCACCGTCGGTGACGAGAAACTGGCGTTGCAGATGAAGTCACTCGATGCCCAGATTGCCGGCCTCGAGGCGCAGCTCAGCCAGGCGCAGTCGGATCTCACCCGCGCCGAGGACCTGTTCGAGAAGGGCACCGTCCCGAAAACCCGCGTCGACGAAGCGCGTACCGCCTTCAACGTTGCCACCAATGCGATGCGGGCGCGCTCCGCCGAGAAGAATGTGATCCAGCAGCAGCTCACCGAAGGCAACGTGCTGGCGCCGGCCGCCGGCCGCGTGCTGAAGGTGCCGCTGACCGTCGGCACCGTGGTGTTGCCGGGTGATGCGGTTGCCGAGATCGCGGAGCAGAATTTCGTGTTGCGGCTGCGCGTGCCGGAACGTCAGGCCGGACTGATGAAAGCGGGTGACCCAGTGCGCATCGACGGCGAGGAGATCGGCGAATCCATGCCGCGGTTCGGCACCATCACGCTGGTCTATCCGCAGATCGAGGATGGCCGGGTGGTGGCGGACGCGACTGTCGAAGGCCTCGGAGACTATTTCGTCAAGCAGCGCATCCGGGTCTGGATCGCCGCCGGTGATCGCACCGCCTTTGTAATTCCCGAACGTTTCGTCACCACCCGCTTCGGCATCGACTATGTCCGCATCCGCGGCGCCAACGGCGACGCCGACGTGCCGGTGCAGCGCGGACGGGCCGCGCCGCGCAAGGACATGCCCGACGGGCTCGAGATTCTGTCCGGCCTGAAGGCGTCCGACAAACTGGTGCGGCCGTGAACCTCGGGCTGTCCGGCCGGCTGACCCAGGCGACAATCCGTTCGCCGCTGACGCCGCTGTTTCTGCTGGCGGCGCTTGCCGCCGGCCTTGTCGCGCTGTTGACGATTCCGCGCGAGGAAGAGCCGCAGATCAGCGTGCCGATGGTCGACATCACCGTGCGTGCCGACGGCCTGAAAGCGCCGGACGCGGTCGAGCTCGTCACCAAGCCGCTGGAGACCATCGTCAAGGGCATCGACGGCGTCGAGCATACCTACAGCCAGACCCAGGACGACCGCGTCATGGTCACCGCGCGCTTCCTGGTCGGCACCAAAGCCGATGATGCGATCCTGCGCGTGCACGAAAAAATCCGCGCCAACATCGATCGCATTCCAGTCGGGATTCCCGAGCCGCTGATCGTCGGCCGCGGCATCAACGACGTCGCGATCGTCGTCGTGACGCTGTCGCCGAAGCCGGAAGCCGCTGATCGTTACACCGACAAGGATCTTTACGAGCTCGCCGAGAAGCTGCGCTCGGAACTCACCAAGGTCGACAATGTCGGCCTCACTTACATCGCCGGCGGCGACGCCCAGCAAATTCGTGTCGAGCCCGATCCGGAAAAGCTGTCGCTCTATGGCGTCACGCTGCAGCAGCTGCTCGCCAAGGTGCGCGACGCCAACCGCTCGTTCCAGGCCGGCCGCGTGCGCGACGCCGGTATTACCCGCACCGTCGCTGCGGGCCAGACGCTATCAGGCATTCCCGATATCGGGCTGTTGCTGGTGACGACGCGCGACAACCGTCCGGTCTATGTGCGCGATGTCGCCAAGGTCGTGCTCGGGCCGAGCCCGGCCGAACACCGGGTCTGGAACGTGTCCCAGCCAGCCAAGGGCAACTGGGTGACGGTGCCGGCGGTCAGCGTCGCCGATCGCCAAGCGCGCCGGCGCCAATGCCGTCGTCGTCGCCGACGCGCTGCGCCATCACATGGCAACGCTCGAGGGCCGGCTGATCCCGGCCGACGTCACGGCGACGGTGACGCGCGACTATGGCGAGACCGCCAACGAAAAAGCCAACGAGCTCTTGTTCCATCTTGGCCTTGCGACCGTCTCGATCGTCGTGCTGATCGCGCTTGCGATCGGCTGGCGCGAGGCGGTGGTGACGCTGGTCGTGATCCCGACCACCATCCTGCTGACGCTGTTTGCCGCCAACATCATGGGCTACACCATCAACCGCGTCAGCCTGTTCGCGCTGATCTTCTCGATCGGCATTCTGGTCGACGACGCCATCGTCGTGGTCGAGAATATCGCGCGGCACTGGTCGATGAATGACGGCCGCACGCGGCTCACGGCCGCGGTCGAGGCCGTGGCCGAGGTCGGCAATCCGACGATTCTCGCGACACTGACCGTGGTCGCTGCGTTGTTGCCGATGCTGTTCGTCTCCGGCCTGATGGGGCCGTACATGGCGCCGATCCCGGCGAATGCGTCGGCGGCGATGCTGTTCTCGTTCTTCGTCGCGATGGTGGTCGCGCCGTGGCTGATGCTGAAGCTGCACCGCGAGGGCAGGGCGATCGCTGCGCCCGCCTCTGCGCATGGCGAGGGCTGGCTCGGAAAACTCTATCGCCGGGTCGCGGCGCCCGTGATCCGCACCCGTCGCTCGGCCTGGATCTTTCTCGGCTCGGTCGGCATTGCGACGCTTCTGGTGATGGGCCTGTTCTACACCAAGAGCGTGACGGTGAAGCTGCTGCCGTTCGACAACAAGTCGGAGATCGCTGTTGTCGCCGATCTGCCTGAAGGCGCGAGTCTCGAAGACACCGAGCGCGTGCTGCTGGCGGCCAGCGATATCGCGAGACAGCTGCCGGAGGTCACCTCGGTGCAGATCTATGCCGGCACGCCAGCGCCATTCAATTTCAACGGCCTGGTGCGGCACTATTATTTGCGCGAGGCGCCGGAGCTCGGCGAACTGCAGGTCAATCTGACCGCGCGCGGCGAGCGTGCTCGCGCCAGCCACCTGATCGCCCTCGAGCTGCGCGAGAAACTGAAGAGCCTGAATCCGCCGGAGGGCACTTCGATCAAGGTGGTGGAGGTGCCGCCGGGGCCGCCGGTGCTGGCGACGCTGCTTGCCGAAATCTACGGTCCCGACTCCAGCGACCCGCCGCGCCGTGATGAACGAGGTGAAAAAAATCTTCGCCTCGGTGCCGTTCATCGTCGATGTCGACGACTCTGGTCGGCGAGCCGCGGCCGCGGCTGCGGCTGTCGATCGACCAGGACCGGCTCGAATTCTTCGGCGTCGAGCAGAAGGACGTCTACGACACCATCGAGATGCTGTTCGGCGGCCTGACCGTCGGCTACTCGCATCGCGGCGAGGATCGCAACCCGATCGCGATCACGGTGCGGCTGCCGAAGAGCGATCTTACCTGGACGCAGGCGATCGCGTCGGCGCCGGTTCCGGCCAACGCGCTGCCGGGCGCCAAGACCGTGGTCGAGCTCGGCGAAGTGGTGCGGGCCTCGACCGAAGCCGGCTCGCCGACGATCTTCCGCCGCGACGGCCGCTTCACCGACATGGTGATGGCCGAGCTCGCCGGCGCCTATGAAGCGCCGATCTACGGCATGCTGGAGGTCGCGCACCGCATCGACGCCCACGACTGGGGCAATCTGCCGAAGCCCTCGCTCGGCCTGCACGGCCAGCCCGACGATGAATCCAAACCGACCCTGCTGTGGGACGGCGAGTGGGAGATCACCTACGTCACCTTCCGCGACATGGGCGCTGCGTTTGCCATCGCCATCGTCGGCATCTACATCCTGGTGGTCGCGCAGTTCGGTTCGTTCAAGCTGCCGCTGGTGATCCTGACGCCGATCCCGCTGACCCTGATCGGCATCCTGATCGGCCACTGGCTGTTCGGCGCGCCGTTCACCGCGACCTCGATGATCGGCTTCATCGCGCTCGCCGGCATCATCGTGCGCAACTCGATCCTGCTGGTCGATTTCATCCGCCATAGCGCCGGCGGCGCGTCGTTGCGCGAGCGGTTGCTCGAGGCGGGCGCCGTTCGCTTCAAGCCGATCCTGCTGACGGCGCTTGCCGCCATGATCGGCGCGGCGACGATCCTGCCCGATCCGATCTTCCAGGGCCTCGCGATCTCGCTCTTGTTCGGGCTGGCGTCGTCGACCCTGCTCACCGTGCTGGTGATCCCGGCGATCTATGTCGCGCTACGCGACGACGGCGTGAAGACGTCGCGGTAGTCGAGCCTTAACGCGTCACAGCTGGTTGGCGCGGAACACCAGGCCGCCGAGTCCGAACGCGATCGCTGCAGAGAGCGGCCACATCGGATGCTGGCACAGATCGAAGGTGTTCGAGCAGATGCTGGTCAACGGCCAGCCGGGGCCGTTGTAGTAAAGCATGGCGGCGAAAGCTGCGAGCACGAACGCGATGACGAAGCTCATCTGGTTCTCCTGCTGCGACGAGCACATGGGACACGAGGACTGGGACACGAAGGCGGGCTTTCCGCCAGCCTGTAAGGGTCCCGTGCATAAAATACCTGACGGCGGCTAGCACCTCGGTACAAAGAGGTGCAGGTATTGACTAAAATCGTCTTAACGGGAGCGGATGGCCTGGTTCTTTTTTGTCGTCCTGGTGGCGATTGTCGCCTTGCAGCTTGCCACCGGCCGGGCCGGCGTGCGCGGCGGCCGTTCGGTCGAGCGCAATCGCAATCCGAGGGGGTTCGTCTTGCTGATCGCGTTCGAGGTCGCAATGCTTGCGCTGCTCGGAGCGGGATTAATTACGGGTCTTGCGCGATAGCGGTGATCGTCATCCTGAGAGCACAGGCGCTTCACGCAGTGGCGTGCCTGTGCGTCTCGAAAGCGCGATCGCCTCGCGAATCGTGGCGGCCTGATGACGAGGTCCTGCTTTTCACAATTGTACCTTGGGGCTGCTTCGACGCCGCAGTGTTCTATGCTCAGGATGACTCGCGGGTGGCACCTTCTCGTGGGGCGACCCCGATCTCTCAGCCCCTGCAGATCGGGGTCGGCATTTCGCGGCGGGCCAGGCTCAGCGAGCGAACGACCTGACGCGTCAGCGCGATTGACCGCACGACCAGGTTCCCACAAACGCGTGCGTGAGCATCAGCGCAATTTTGGGGGTCGTTGTGTTTCTGCGGCCAGGTCAAACTCCCGGGCGTCGCCTGTTGACGTCCAAGGAGCGCGGCCCCGATCTCTCCCTCAGCCCCTACCTCTGAGGTCGGGGCCGACGCACCGATTGAGAACACGACCGCCAGAAGGCCGTTTCCGCCGTGCTAAGGCCTCGGCGATCACAACGCCCGGTAACCCCCATCCACCATCACGATCGTGCCGGTGACGTACGCCGACAGATCCGAGGCGAGAAAAATCGCAGGCCCCACGATGTCGTCCGCCGTGCCCGGCCGGCCGAGCGGGGTGTGCGCCATGAAGGTCTTCACCAGGTCCGGATTGCTGGCGCGCGCCTGCGCGTTCAGCGGCGTTGCGATGAAGCCCGGGCCGATCGCGTTGACGCGGACGCCGTCGCGGCCGAGCTCGGCGGCGAGCGCGCGGGTAAATCCGAGCACGCCGTGCTTGGAGGCGGTGTAGGCCGGCGACGACGGCGTCACCACATGCACGAAGGACTGGATCGAGCCGATGTTAATGATGCGGCCCTTGATCATGCGCAACGGTTCGAGGAAAGCGTGGGTGACGTTGAACACGCCGGTGAGATTGGTCGCGATGATTTCCTGCCAGTCGGCGACTACGGCTTCCGGCGCGCCGGTCATGCCGCTGCGACGGACGATGCCGGCGTTGTTGACCAGGATCGAGACGTGGCCGACCTTGTGCGCGACGTCTTCCGCGATCTCGCTGCAGGCGTCGAAGTCGGCGACGTCGAGGGCGTAGCTCGCGGCGTGTCCGCCGGCGTCGACTGATCTCGCTTGCGGTCTGCGCCGCGGTCTCTTCATCGATGTCGAGCGCGACGACGCGCGCGCCTTCGGCCGCAAAGCCCTTGGCGATCGCCGCTCCAATGCCGGAGCCCGCGCCAGTGACGACGGCGATCTGGCTGTCGAGCAAGGCCATGTGAGTTCCTCCCTCTGGTTATGGTGGTTGTCGGGAGGATAGCGCGAAGCGCGGGGCGGAGCGAGGCGTTGACTGAAATCAATGCCGTTGCAGCGGTCGTGGCTTTGACTGCGGGCTGACGAAATCCGCGAGGCCTCAGACCATGAGCACGCTGACGAAATTCGCCCTCGGCATGATGGGCCAGTTGCGCCCGCAGCCCGCCAAAGGCGACGCGATCCCTGAGATTGCGCTGCCGGCGCCGGAAAAAACTGGCGGCTTGCCGCTGATGGAGGCGATCGGCAAGCGCCGCTCGTACCACGCGTTCGCGGCCGGCACCGAGCTGCCGCTGCCGGTGCTGTCGAGCCTGTTGTGGGCGGCGTGGGGCGTCAACCGGCCCGACGGCATGCGCTCCGCGCCGTCGGCGATCAACGCGCAGGAGATCGATCTCTACGTCGCGCTGCCGTCGGGCGCCTATCTCTACGACGCGACCGCGCACAAGCTGCGCCTCGTCGCCGGCAGCGATATCAGGCGCGTCACCGGCTATCAGGATTTCGTCGACGAGGCGCCGCTCGATCTCGTGTTCGTCGCCGACTACAGCCGCATGAGGCTCGTGCCGGCGAGCCAGCGCGAGTGTTTTGCGTCAGTCGCGACCGGCGCGATCTCGGAGAACATTTATCTGTTCGCGGCGAGCAACGGCCTCGCCACCGTGATCCGTGCCTGGATCAACCGCGAGGCGATCGCCAATGCGCTGGGCCTCAGCCACGACCAGCACGTGCTGATGTCGCAGACGGTGGGCTATCCGCCGGCTGGCAGCGATTGGTTCGTCGCGAGCTGATAAACCCGAACGCTCCGGGTTTGCTTCGCCTACAGCCCCTTCAAGAACGCCACCAGCTCGCGGTTGACGTCGTCCTTGCGCTCCTGCTGGGTCCAGTGGCCGCAGCCGGGCAGGATCACGGTCTTCTTCAGTTTCGGCACGAACTGGGTGAGGTTGGCGATGAGCTGCTCGACGCCGGGGAATTTGTAGACGAGGTCCTTGTCGCCGGTCATGAACAGCGCGGGCACTTCGACCTTGGCGCCGGCAAACGGCGCCATCAGCTCCCAGTTGCGGTCGATGTTGCGATACCAGTTCAGGCCGCCGCGGAAGCCGGCGTTGCGTGAATTCGCCGGCGTAGAACTCGACGTCGGCCTCGGTGAGCCAGTCCGGAAATTGTTGTGGCATCGGACGATCGCCGAGCCAGCCGCCCGCGCGCGGCACCATGCCGGGGCCTGGGCTTGCGGGCGGCATGGCGCCGGCGTGTCGGCGTGGCGCCGGACGCGCCGCAGCATGGTCAGCGCGATGGTGCGCTTGGGGTCGCGCTCGAACTCGGCCTCGGCCTCGCCCGGGCGTCTGGAAATAGAGCTGGTAGAATTCGTGCGTGTCGGTCTGCGGCATCACCGACGTCGGCCGCACTGGTCGCCGCGCGGACGATAGGGCACGCTCAGCGCTGCGATGGCGCGGAAGCGATCGGGCCGAAACAGCGCGCGAGTGCCAGGCCACCGGCGCGCCCCAGTCGTGGCCGACGATGACGGCGGTCTTTTCGCTCCAGCGAATCGAGCAGGCCGATCATGTCGCCGGTGAGATGCATCAGCGTGTACTGGTCGATCGCTTCGGGTTTGTCGGTCTGGCCGTAGCCGCGCATGTCGGGCGCTACCGCGTGAAAGCCCGCCGCCGCCACCGCCTCGAGCTGATGCCGCCACGAGTACCAGGACTCCGGCCAGCCGTGGCAGAACAGCACCAGCGGCCCGGAGCCGGCTTCTGCGATGTGCATGCGGATGCCGTTGGTGTCGACGAAGCGGTGGGTGATGGGCATGGCGGTCTCCGTTTTCCGCAGCATATCAAGTAGGGCGGATTAGCGAAGCGTAATCCGCCGCGCGGCGGGTGGCGGGTTACGCCCTGCGGCTAACCTGCCCTACGAACATAGGCTATTGTGTAGCAGGCGTGACGGAGAGATCCCGATGGCGGTCGACAACGACAAAATTGATGATGCGGCGCTGGCGCTCCTGTACCTCACCTGCACGATGGCCATCGTGCCTGGAAAGGTTTTGACTGGGACGTGCTGGGTCGACTGCACGAGAAGGGCATGATCGACAATCCAGTCGGCAAGACGAAATCGGTGGCGTTCACCGCGGAGGGTTTGCTGCGATCGAAGCAATTGTTCGAGACGATGTTCAAGGCGCCTTGAACATAGATGAGAACGACGGGCTTTCGGGCTCGTCATCCTCATTTGCACGTCTCGTTAGTTGGGCGCGCTGTGTGCTGGAGTCAAATCACAGCGTGCACTTGGCGGCGTGGAACAGCTTGTCCTTGGCGGCGAGCGCATCCATGAAGGTCGGCATCGAGTGGCTGACGGTCTTGTAGTCAGACGGAAAGGGCTTGGTCGAGAACGCGTTGTCCCAGATCTCGCAGACGCCGGTCGTATCCCAGCGGATCACCTTGTAGGACGCCTGCGCGGGGCTGGTCGCGACAAGCGCGGTGGCGGCAAGGCCGAGGGCGGCACAGACAATCGAGAAACGACGCATGGATTTTAGTCTCCTTGAAAGGGGGATTGTGTCGGCTCCCGGCGAATGCGGAAGCTCTTTGAGGCGAGCTCTTGTGATGCTCTGCACGTTGAGTGTCGGGAAGACGGGAACAAGTTCAAAAGAAAACGGCGCCGATGCTTGGCACGATTGCCATGGCAACGCGGGCGCCCGATCGCGCGTTAGTGCGCGTCGTCGTTGGTGTTAGGCTGGTGGAGCCACTCGCGGATTGCATCGAATTTGTACGTCTCGGCCCTGCTGGCGGGCAGGCCCGACATCATTGCCAAGGCGAGTGTCGCACAGAGCAATCGCGTCACTCTCAAGGTCCGCGCGTCAACGAATGATCACTTCCGACTTGATGAAAGGGGTCGCCGGCTTGCCCGTCTTCTGCGCGACGCAGGCGTAGATAGCATCGAGCCTGGTCTGAAACTCAGTGAGGCCGCCGCCGACCAATTTGAGTTGCTTCGTCTGTGGATCCTCATAGGCGCCGTACTGCTTCAGGCACTCGATCTGGGCGGCGCGCAGGCCAGACGCTGCGGCGGGTTTGTCCTTTGCCAGCGCGGCCGAGCCGCACCCAACGACCGCAGCGATTATCGCAGCGCAAATGTTTTTGATTTTCATGAAGCCCCCGGTTGATCGCCGCGTTTCCGCGCAGCTTTGGTGTGATGCAAGCGGGGGTAGTATAGCGATCGGCGGCGCCGCGGCAACCAAGCTTTCAGGTTGCCGTCATTCCGGGGCGCCGCGAAGCGGCGAGCCCGGAATCCATAACCACTACAGGGGGTATGGATTCCGGGCCCGCGCCAAGAGGCGCGTCCCGGAATGACCAGTATTGTTGGGTCCAGAAAGGCGTCAGCCCTCACAGCACCTGATTGCTCGCCTTCACCTTGTCGGCGTCGAGATAGACCTGCTCACCCATCTCCTTGAATTTTTCCGACATCTTGGCCATGCCCTGCTCCTTGTCGTTGAGCGTGGCGGCGTAGTCGCGCACGTCCTGCGTGATCTTCATCGAGCAGAATTTTGGTCCGCACATCGAGCAGAAGTGCGCGACCTTGTGCGCCTCCTTCGGCAGCGTCTCGTCGTGGAAGGCGACGGCCGTGTCGGGATCGAGCGAGAGGTTGAACTGGTCCTCCCAGCGGAAGTCGAACCGCGCGCGGCTCAGCGCGTCGTCGCGAAGCTGCGCCGCCGGATGACCTTTGGCGAGGTCGGCGGCGTGGGCGGCGATCCGATAGGTGATGACGCCGACCTTGACGTCGTCACGGTTCGGCAAGCCAAGGTGCTCCTTCGGCGTGACGTAGCAGAGCATGGCGCAGCCGAACCAGCCGATCATCGCCGCACCAATCCCGGAGGTGATGTGGTCGTAGCCCGGCGCGATGTCGGTCGTCAGCGGGCCGAGCGTATAGAACGGCGCCTCGCCGCACTCCTTGAGCTGCTTGTCCATGTTGATCTTGATCTTGTGCATCGGCACGTGGCCGGGGCCTTCGATCATGACCTGGCAGCCCTTGTTCCAGGCGATCTGCGTGAGCTCGCCGAGCGTTTCCAGCTCGGCGAATTGCGCGCGGTCGTTGGCATCCGCAATCGAGCCCGGACGCAAACCGTCGCCGAGCGAGAACGAGACGTCATACTTGCGCATGAGATCGCAGATCTCGTCGAAGTGCGTGTAAAGGAAACTCTCCTTGTGATGCGCCAGGCACCACTTGGCCATGATCGAGCCGCCGCGCGACACGATGCCGGTGACGCGGTTGGCGGTCAGGTGGATGTAGCCGAGCCGCACGCCGGCGTGGATCGTGAAGTAGTCGACGCCCTGTTCGCACTGCTCGATCAGCGTGTCGCGATAGAGCTCCCAGGTCAGCTTGACCGGGTCGCCGTCGCACTTCTCCAGCGCCTGGTAGATCGGCACCGTGCCGATCGGCACCGGCGAGTTGCGCAGGATCCATTCGCGCGTGGTGTGGATGTTGCGCCCCGTCGAGAGGTCCATCACGGTGTCGGCGCCCCAGCGGATCGCCCACACCATCTTGTCGACCTCTTCCTCGACCGATGAGGTCACCGCCGAGTTGCCGATATTGGCGTTGATCTTCACCAGGAAATTGCGGCCGATGATCATCGGCTCGAGCTCGGCGTGGTTGATGTTGCAGGGGATGATGGCGCGGCCGCGCGCGATCTCGTCGCGCACGAATTCCGGCGTGATGAACGCCGGGATGTCGGCGCCAAAACTCTCGCCGTCGGCAAGCGCCGCCTGCGCGCGCTCCAGCATCTGCTTGCGGCCGAGGTTTTCGCGCGCAGCGACGTAGATCATTTCCTTGGTGACGATACCGCGGCGGGCGAACTCGAGCTGCGTGATCGGCGCGTCGCCTGTGCCGCGCAGCGGCTTGTGATAGGCGGTGAAGGCGCGTGCGGCGTGCGAGGCGCCGACATTGCCGTTGTCCTCCGGCTTGACGGCGCGGCCGTCATATTGCTCGACGCCGCCACGCTCGCGTACCCACTGCTGCCGGGTGCGCGGCAAACCCTTGTTGACGTCGATGGCGACGTCGTTGTCGGTGTAGGGGCCCGAGGTGTCGTAGACGTGCAGGTTCGGCTCGCCGGCGCCTTCCGACAATAGAATTTCGCGCAAGGGGACGCGCATCTCGGGCGCAGCGTCCGGGTTCACATAGACCTTGCGCGAGGAGCGCAGCGGGCCGGTGGTGATCTCTGGCAACGTGGGTTTGCTGTGAACGTTCATTTTCTCTGGTCCCTTGTGCCGTTCAGTGGTTGTTGTGGTGCGAGCACGCGCGAGTCATCGTGTACGGACGCGCGGAATCCGGTTGACGCGGCTTGGCCGACGATGGGTGGGGTAGAAGCTTCATATGTGTCCAGTCCCTTCGCCGGCATGACCCGGATCAGGTTCAAAGGGTCACCGCATATGCGGAATTTCAGCTCCAGACCGGAGCACCCCTCGGAACAGCCTTTATATTAGACCTGATGGGCGCCGGGTCAACCCATGGGGGGTATGTGCATTGCGGCGGCGCAATGGTGGCTTGTCATCGCCGGCCGTGTGCCGGCGATCTCGCTCAGGGAGGCAGTGCACCCCTGAACGAGGTCACCGGGACAAGCCCGGTGACGACAAGCCATTTGCCTCACATCTTCTTTCTTTCGGAACCCAGCGCTCCGCGCTGCTTCTCGATGAGCGTCGCGATCGCGGCGGCCAATCCGCGCGCCACTGGCTCGAGAATTTCGGGCCCGGTCACGGCAACCGAATTGGTCGGATTGTGGAAGAATTTGTGGCCCGCGGCGATGCCGAGGAAATTCTGGTATTTCGCGCCCCACACCTCGCGCAGTTCACCCGGCGGCGCCTTGTCCGACGTGACGACGCGGTTGAACGGCTGGTCCTTGAACGCGGCGTCGGTCAGCGCAGCCGTGGACGCCGACGACGTCAGCAGGCGGCGCAGGTCGAGCTTCTTGTCGGTGACCCATTGGCCGTCGGCGCCTTTCTGAAAATCATAGCAGGCGACCGATGCTCCGATATGAATCCACGCCAGCGTGCGCTCCGGTGGCGGCGGATTGTTGTGAAGAAAAATCTCCATGCCGCCATGGCCGACCTCGTGGCCGGCCGTGGCGACGAACACGACATTCACGTTAGGCGGCATCGCGCTGACCATGCGCGCCAGCGCGAGGAACGCCGCGATCCCTGAGCCGCGCTCGCAGGCGCAGGTGAACCAGCCGGTCATCGGCGTCGACACCACGATCGTCTCCGTCGCGCCACGATCAAGCTTCGCCACCACATTGCGGCCCGCGACATCCTTGCGATACTTGCCGCTGACACTGATAGTGAGTGGCTTGCCCTCGGCCTGCGCCTGGGTGAGCAGCGCACGCTTTTTTGCAGCGACCACGACGACGGGCACCGGCCACGCCGGATCGTCCTGGGCGACGTTGTACACAAAAATGTCTTCGCCGGGATTGTCGATGGTCAGGATGATCGCGGCCGGATTGCGATTGGCCGCCTGCGCGATCGCCTGCTTGTGGGTGTCGGCAAGATACGCCGTGCGGTCATAGGGCAAGTGCAGCGCGACGATTTTTCCGGACGCATCGCCGTCATTCGGAGCAAGCGGCGCCGTCAGCGTGAACGAGGCCTTGTCTTCCGGGATCCACCAGAACGGCAGCGCGTCGATGGTCTCATTGCCGATCGTCACGCCGGCCTTGTCGACGAAATACTGCTTGCCCAGTGCAAACTCCTGGAACGCGACGGCGAGCCCGGCCTTGCGCATCTCGTCGGCGATCCAGTCCGTCGTCAGGCGATCGGCTTCGGTGCCGTAACGATGGACGCCGAACGACGCATAGCGTTCGACGTCGGCGTAGAGCCTGATGCCTGCGAGCGGATCATCCTGCGCGCGGGCAGGGGTAGCGAGTTGCGAGAGCGCGGTCATCAGCAGCAAAGCTAGCACGATTGCGCGCAAGGCCAACCCCTACAGCGCCGGCAGCGACGTCACCGCCACATTGACGGTGCCGTCGGCCTCCGCGATCACGCGCAAGGTCTTGGCATCGAACGCAATGTCGGTAAGCCTTAAGCCCGTGACTGCGGCGTCGACGGTGACGCCGTCTTCGCTCTTGCTGAATTCTTTCATCGCGGCCGCGATCCTGTTGCGCGCGTTGGCGGCGAACGGCTTCAGGTCAATCTGGGCCTTGTCCGCGAGCGCCTTCTGCAGGTACGGCATTGCTGCCTTGGCCGCCGCGCCGAGCAGGCCGAATGCTGCTTCCGATTCCACCGCGAGCTGGATGTCGGTCAGCCGCAGCACCTGCCGCGCTTGATCGAGCACCGGCTTGCCGAAAACATGCACGGTGGCGTCGCCGCCGAAGCCAAAGAATGTTTTTTTCTCCTCGGCGTTGACGAGTAGCGAGATCAAGAGGCGATCGCCGGCCGGCTCGACCGTCGCCTTCTTCACGGTGATCGCCACAGCCCCGCTGCCGTCGTCGGGGAATGTCTTGCCCTTGATCTGCGCGTCGATGATCGTGTTGACCTCGGTGAACGGCAGGTCGATCGGCACGCCGATATTGACCTTGCCGGCGTCGAGCGACGGCACGATCTCGAGCGCGTTGGGGAACGGACAGTTCGGCTTGGTCTGCATTGAGGTGATGCGGGTCTCGCCATCGATCGCGAGCGTCAGCTGCACGTTGCTGGCGTCGATCTTCGGCTGCATCGCGAGCACCTTGACCGGACGGACCTCGATCCACAGCTCGGGCAGGCCGGCACTGGGCGCCTGCAACGGTATCGAGCGGCAGATCTTTGCCCATTGCGCACGCGCCGTCTGTTCGATGATCGGATTTGATCGCACCCGCTGCTGCATCGTCGTGACCTGCTCGGCGACCATCTTGTCGATGATCGGCCGCAATTGCCCGTTGACGTTGACCTTCAGGCCCGCGGCCGAAACGTTGGTGTCGGCAAGGTTGACCTGGCCGGCCAGATTCGGCTCGACCCGCCAGTTCGCCAGCAGCATCGGGTGCGAGGTCACCGCAACCGTGCCGTGAATATCGGCGTTGGCATCGAGGTTCTTGATGTTGATGCCGATGCCGGCATTGCCGAGCTTCTTGCCGGCGTCGCCGAGCAGGTTGGTCACGAGGCCATTGACGGCATTGCCGGCGGTTTGCGACAGCGCACCTAGCGCGTGGACCTGGCCGTTGAGCTGGGTCGAGATCGACAGCGCGTTGCCGCCGCCGTTGGCGGCAATCGGCCCGCGCGCCACGGTCCAGTTGATGACCGCGTTCTGGATCAGTTCCGGCGCGGGGTTGTCGGCGTTGCCGTTGAAGTTGCGCGGCGCGGCGCGATCGACCGCATCGCGGATCGCCGACAGCGCAATCGAGATCGGCGCGACGATAGTCGAGGAACGCGTCGCGGGCGGCAGCGGCGGCATGGATGCCAGCGCCGGCTTCATGCTTGCCCCGTCGTCGCGCGGCCACAGCCAGTTCATGACGAGCAGGCTCGCGAAGAACGAGATCGCCAGAACTCGCTGCTCCGAACAGGATCAGCCGAAAGTGCATCCGTCGTGTCCCCATCCGCCCCGGCAGGGGCGGCAACCGCTTGATTCTCAAGCGGTCTGCGGAGCGACTTTATCGGCGGCTAGGTGCGGATGCCAGCCCGCTCCTGCGGCCTGTCGCCGCGATCCGCCCGCCACGCCGGCGGGCGCGAAGCTTGCGCCCCGAGCGGTAGCTCGATGCGGACGATGAGGCCGTGCGGCGAACGGTCGGCGAGGGTGATGGCGCCGCCATGGCCATCGACGATGGCATGGGTGATCGCAAGCCCAAGGCCAAAACCGGTCGCCTCATCCATGTTGCGCGCGGCGTCGCCGCGCACGAACGGCTCCAGCATGGCGCGCTTGCGCTCGTCGGCGATGCCCGGACCGTCGTCCTCGACCTCGATCACCGCGGATGTCGTGCCGGGGCGAAGCCGCACGATCACTTCGCTGCCGAACCGCACCGCATTCTCGACCAGGTTGGTCACCGCACGGTGCAAATCGTCGGGCCGCGCCGTGATCGTCAGGTGTTGCGGGCCCACGTAGCGAACATTGCTCCCGGTGTCGCTGAACTGGTCGCAGATGAGTTGCAGCGCGGCGGAGAGGTCGATCAGCGTGGAACGCTCGTCGTTGCGTCCGTTCTTGAGGAACGACAGCACGGCCTCGAGCATCGAGTGCATCTGGTCGAGATCGCGCAAGGTCTGGGTGCGGTGACCGTCGTCTTCGATGAACTCGGACCGCAGTTTCAGTCGCGTGATCGGGGTTCTGAGATCGTGGCTGATCGCTGCCAGCATTTTCGTGCGATCATCGATCAGGTCAACGATGCGCGATCGCATGCGGTTGAGCGCGCGCGCCACGAGGCGGATTTCGCGCGGGCCGCGTTCGGGCAATGGCTCGGGTGCGCCGGTAAGGCTGAAACTTTCCGCCGCGGTGGCGAAGGCCGACAGGGGGCGGGTCAGCGCCCGCGCCGCCCACAGGCTCAACAGCGAAACGCTGCCGACGACGAACAGCAGCGCCGTCAACCACGGCCCGCCGAAGAACGGGGGTCGTCGCCGCTCGCCCGGCAGCCGCGCGGCGATCCAGCTATGATCGGGCAGTTCGATCGCGATCCGGTTGGCATCGTTGGCGGTCGGCGCCGGCACGATCGTGAAGTTGGCGCCGAGCCGCGCGTGCAGGAAACGCGCGTGCGAAGTCTCGTCGGTCGATCCCGTCACGGCGGGTGGGCCAGGCAGTGCTTCGATGCCGATTGCCGGAAACGTCTGCGCGACGTCGGCGACGACGTGGTCGCGTTCGCTCGCGCTGACGGCGGCGATCAGCTTGACGGTCGAGATCAGCTGCCCAGGGCTGACCTCGTCCGGGCGCGGCTCCGGACGGTTCAGATAAAACGTGGTGGCGATCACGGCGTGGATTGCAACGGTCGACACCAGCACGAGCGCCGCCATCTGGCTGTCGATGCGGTCGAGGTTCAGCCTCTCCCACAGATTGTTGGGGCGCGGCGTCAAGCGGTCGTCACCTCCGGCGTGAACAGGTAGCCGCCGGATCGCACCGTCTTGATGATCTCCGGGTTCTGCAAATCGGCTTCGATCTTGCGGCGGACACGACTGACCAGCACGTCGATCGAGCGTTCGAACGAGCCGGCGGTGCGACCCTGCGTCAGGTCGAGCAGGCTGTCGCGCGACAGCACGCGGCCCGGACGCTCGCACAAGACCTGCAGCAGGTCGAACTCGGCGCTGGTCAGCGCAACGCGTGCGCCGTGCGGATTGCGCAGTTCGCGCAAACCAGGATCGAGCCACCAGCCTTGGAACTTCAGCGCCTTCGCGCCGGCGAATGCGCTCGCGGTCAGCGCCACCGCCTGCCGCCGCAGCACCGCCTTGATCCGCGCCAGGAGTTCGCGCGGATTGAACGGTTTTGGCAGATAGTCGTCGGCGCCCATCTCGAGGCCGAGGATGCGATCGACGTCCTCGCCGCGCGCCGTCAGCATGATGATGGGCAGCGATGACGCCTGACGCAGCCTGCGGCACAGGCTCAAGCCGTCTTCGCCGGGCAGCATCACGTCGAGAATGACGAGGTCGACGCGGCTCGCCGCCAGCGCGCGATCCATCTCGCGGCCGTCGGCGGCGGTCGCGACCTGGAAGGCGTTGGTCTTCAGATAGCGCGCGATCAGGGCGCGGGTTTCACGGTCGTCCTCGACGACCAGAATGTTTGGTGATGCAGCCATGGTGGCGAAGCTTTGCGCGCGATTCGATGGGCCTTGCGCAAGTTTTTTGTTTCAAACTGTTTCCGGATGGCGCCGCGGCAACGCAGAGACACTGCAGGGAAATCCCGCAGGAAGGTTTCATTAACGACATAACTCTCAGATTCAATGCACGTTTTCGACATCGTGTTTGACCTTCCAAATCCGCCAAGTTCGATCAAGTCCGATCAAGTCCGATCCGCCAAGTCTGGGAGCTACCAATGACCTCGATCGCCGCCACGGGTGCCGCCGGTTACCTGTCGCCCCTCGACAGGCTTCAGAACGAGTTGCAGTCTGAAGTCTCGTCGGGAGCCATCTCCTCAACCGACCAGAGCGCGTTATCGACGGCGCTCGACGATATCGACCAGACCCTGAAGGCCGACCGCGCCAATGGCGGTCAGGCGTCCGGCCCGCCGTCGCCCGACCAGATCAAGTCGAAGATCAGCGACCTGATCAACGGTGAGGTGCAGAACGGCAAGCTGACCAGTGCGCAGGCGACGGAGCTGCAGAACGTGTTTGCCAACGCCTTTTCCAAGGGCGGCCCCGGCGGCGCCGGCGGTCATCACGGACACCATCACGATGGCGACTCCGGCAGTGCAGGTGGCAGCGACAGTTCGTCGTCCTCTACGACGACCCTGCTGTTGGCGATCAGCTCGAGCTCGAGCGATGGAACGACTTCGTCAACCGACAGCACCACCTCGTTGATCCAGACCTTCCTGCAGTCGGTGCAGAATTCGCAGCAGCAGGGCGCAGGCTACGGCGCCAACGGTGACAGTACGGGATCGTCGACGAACGCGCTGGTGCTCGACTTCACGAGCTAACGCCTACTCGGGCCTACAAAGCAAAACCGCCCTCCCGCGAGGGAGGGCGATTTCGTGCCGTAGCGGATCAGCGGTGCGGGCCTATCAGCTGCGGCGACCACTCGTTGCGTCGGCGCGGTGTTCCATCGGCAGCACGATCACTTTGGTGCCGATGCCGACGCGGGAATAAAGATCAGTGACGTCGTCATTGGTGAGGCGAATGCAGCCCGACGACACCCGCGTGCCGATGCTCATCGGGTTGTTGGTGCCATGGATGCGGTAGACGGTACCGCCGAGATACATGGCGCGCGCGCCGAGCGGATTGCCGGGACCGCCGGCCATGAAGCGCGGCAAATACGGCTGGCGCTGGATCATTTCCGCCGGCGGATTCCAGTCCGGCCACTCCGCCTTCTTCGTGATCTGCTGCACGCCCGACCAGGTAAAACCCTCGCGGCCGACGCCGATGCCGTAGCGCATCGCACGGCCAGCCCCAAGCACGAGATAGAGGTAGGTGTTCGGCGTATCGATGATGACGGTGCCCGCGGCCTCCCCACCATTGTAGGCGACGACCTGGCGCTTGAAGCGCGCCGGTAATTCGGTGGCGTCGGTGTCGGGTTCGTCGCTCTGCATCGGTTGCGCCGCCTGCGGTGCAAAACCGAACGGCGCGATGGGGCCGGCGGCAACCGGCGTGGTCAGCACGAAGCCCGCGGCCAGTGCGCCGATGACGGCGGCGAAGGTGCGGATGCGAATGGTGTCGAGCAACATAGCGTGTCTCCCTGCGCTTATCTCGCGCCTTGCGCTTGTTCTGCCGGTTCGTTCCGACACGCGCTGGGAGGTTCAACTAAACGAGAGCCGTTCGTGAACGATGTCGTTCGACGAAACCATTTTCTGAACGCGCGAAACCGGATTGAAACAATGCGAGCGTGCGCACGCCCGCAACGCGCCGGGCGGCGCTCTTATCGTCAAGATCAACAAAGAATTAAAGGGCGCGACGGCCGTAAATCAGATCATCCCGAGGATGATCGCGCCGACGAACGCAAGCGCGGCAAAGGCCATCAGAACGTTGAGTCTGTTGACGAGGTCCATGGGAATGCTCCCGAGTTCGACGTCACCTGCGTCATCACCGCAAGCCTAACAGATCGGCTTCGCTGAAAAAGGCAGGCACACTGATCTATCCCGCCACCGTGAGGCAGGGGCCGCGCGACAACGCGCGATCGCGGATTTGGTTGCACACTGGCCAACGTGGTTAAGTTTGAGTGAAATCAATACGTTGAAGAGTCTTTAAGTAAATTCGGCGACGTTGCGCGGATGACGCGCAGAGTTGCCTTGTATCTCGTCGGCTCGCTCGTTCTCGTCTCGATGGCAGGCTGCGGCCGCGGCTTTTTCAGTATGGCGGAGCGTGAACCTTGGCGGGCCGAGGCCGAGGCCGCGTGCATGAAATCCGGCGAGGTCAGGGAGAGCGCGAACGTCGTCCGGATTTCGCCGATCTCCGGCCCCGGCGCCTGCGGTGCGGAATTTCCGCTGAAGGTCGCGGCACTTGCCGAGACCTCGACGTATGGCTTTGCCGATGAGCTGCGTCCGCCCGGCGCGATCCCGCAGGCAAGCAACCAGCCGCGCTGGCCGATCAACTCCTCTCCGCAGCAGAGCAATCAGCAGCAAGGCTACCCGCAGCAAGGTTACGGGCAACCGGGCGCGAGCCAGCCGTATCCCGCGGAAGGTGCTCAGCCGACGTATCCACAGCGAAATTACGGTTCGCAGCCTTCGTACTCGACCGCGGCGCCATCCGTTGCGATCGAGCGCGCGCCGATCGGCGCGCCGCAGAGCTATCCGGCGCCGCAATATGGTGGGTACGACAACCGCTCTCGCGCGGCGCCCGTCGGCGCGCCGCTGTCGCTGGGCGCGCCGGGTATCGCATCGCCGGAGAACGATCAGACCGTTGATGATCCCAACGAAGGCGTCGCCGATGACGGCATGCAGCCGCGCGCGCCGAATTATTCGCGCGCGCCTTACGCGACATCGCCTCAGCAACCACTGCCGCCGCTCGGTCCATCGCGCGACCAGGTCGGCTCGATCGGACCCGTTGCGGTGAAGCCGGCGGCGACGCTGGCGTGCCCGATCGTCTCGCAACTCGACCGCTGGATCACCGACAGCGTGCAGCCCGCGGCGCAGAAATGGTTCGGTGCGCGCGTTGTCGAGATCAAGCAGATCTCGGCCTATTCCTGCCGCGGCATGAACGGCAATCCCAATGCGCACATTTCCGAGCACGCGTTTGGCAACGCGCTCGACATCGCGGCCTTCACGCTCGATGACGGCCGCCGCATCACCGTGAAGGACGGCTGGCACGGCTTGGCGGAAGAGCAGGGCTTTTTGCGCGACGTGCAGGGTGCCGCCTGCCAGCAATTCACCACCGTGCTGGCGCCGGGCTCCAACGTCTATCACTACGACCACATCCACGTCGACCTGATGCGGCGCGCGAGCCGCCGCATCATTTGTGAGCCGGCGGCGGTGTCCGGCGATCAGATCGCGGCGCGCGCCGGCGCCCGCGGCAGCTACGCGGCGCAGGATCGCGGCTATACCGGCTCGATCGCGCTTGGCGGCAGCCGCCACAGCGCGTTCAAGTCGAAGCACGACGACGAGGATGACGAGGACGAATGAAATCCGCACGCGCTCGCGGTCCTCGGCTGGCTGAAATGACATATTGCCGGCGCGCCTGAGAGCGGCCAAACCTCGGCGTGACGAGGATCGAGATTTTGGCCACCACCTTTCCGCGGGAGCATCACACCGATACCGGCCGCACCATCGGCGTGGCGTCGGCGATCTGGGCGGGCTCGATCTTCCTGAGCCGCATCATCGGTCTCGTGCGCGAGCAGATCATCGGCCGCACGCTCGGCGCCAGCCGTGAGGCCGACATCTATTTCGCGAGCTTCACGCTGCCGGATTTCCTGAACTACCTGCTTGCCGCCGGCGCGCTGTCGATCGTGTTCATCCCGATCTTCCTGAAATATCTCGAGCGTGGCGAGGAGCAGCGCGGCTGGCAGGCCTTCAGCGTCATCGCCAACTTCATTGTCGTTGCCGGCGGACTTGGCATCGTGCTCCTGATGATCTTTGCGCGTCCGCTCGCCGTGCTGGTCGCGCCGGGATTTACCGACCCCGCCGACGTCGACACGCTGGTGCGGCTGATCCGCATCATCGTGCCCGCGCAATTCTTTCACGTCACCGGCGGCCTGCTCTCGGCGGCGCTGCAGGCGCGCGACAAGCACGCGCTGCCGGCGCTGGCGCCTCTGGTCTATTCGCTTGGGATTATCGCGGGCGGTCTCGTCGGCGCGAAGCTCGGCTGGGGCGCCACCGGTTTTGCCTGGGGTGTGCTCTTAGGATCGATCCTTGGCCCGTTCGCGCTGCCGCTCTACGGCTGCCTGAAGAGCAACATGCGCTGGTATCCGCAGCTGTCGCTGCGCAGCGAGGACCTCAGAACTTATCTGTGGCTGTCGATCCCGATCATGATCGGGTTCTCGATCGTCGTGGTCGACGAGTGGATCGTGAAGAACCAGGCGTCCTATCTCGCGCCCGGCGCGCTGTCGTATCTGCAATATGGCCGCACACTCTTGAAGGTGCCGATCGGCGTATTCGGCATGGCAGCGGGCGTCGCGTCTTATCCGACGATCAGCCGTATGGTCGCGGCGGGCCACATCGCCGAAGCCTACGCGGTGCTGAGCCGGGCGGTGCGGCTGATGCTGCTGCTGATTTTCGCGGCGCAGGTTTGTCTTACGGTGTGCGGCTTCGAGGCGGCGTACCTGATCTGGGGCTTGTTCTCGAGCCGCTTTGGTGTTGCGGATGCCGAGGCGACGGCGACGATTCTGGCGTTCCTCAGTCTGGGCCTCAGCGCATGGGCGGCGCAAACCGTGATCAGCCGCGGGTTCTATGCGCTCGGCAGTACGTGGTTGCCGACGACGGTCGGCACCATCATCGCCGTGGTGAGTGTGCCGCTTTATGTCGTGCTGCGCCAGCAATTCGGCGCAATCGGCCTCGCGGTTGCCAGCTCGATCGCAATCCTGGTCTATGTCTGCGTGCTCGGCCTCCTGCAGCGCCGCCGCTTTGAGCGGGAGGCTGCGGCGCGATCGACCAGGCTTGCCGATGCGCCCGGCATGCTCGACGGCGCCATTCGCATGGCGATTGCGGCCGCTGTTGCGATCGCACTTGGCCTCGGCGCGCGTCAGCTGCTGCTGTCATGGCTGCCAGGAACGCACCTTGCGGCGCTGCTGATCCGCGCCACGGTGCTCTGCGCACTGGGTGTTGCGATCTATGGCGCTGCGGCGCGCCTGCTGCGGCTCGATGAGCTTGTGCACTGGCGCGAGCGCCTGATGCCCGCCTTGAGGCGCAAGGGCTGAGCCCGTCTCGCGCGCGCGTGAACTTCCGAACGCTACACTTGGCTGCCATGACCTGCTAAACAGAAGGCCGCGCATTTTCGGAGCATCGCATGCTTATCCTGGAGACAGCATTGCGTGGCGGGACCATCGTCCTGCTGCTCTTTCTTGCGCTCGTGTTATTGCGCGACGCCCGCCAGACCCTGGCTGGCCGGTTCGGTGCGCTGTTCGCAATTGGCGGCGCGGCCTATGCGGTTTGTTCCGCCTCGATCTTCATGTCGAATCCGCCGGGCTGGCTGGTGCCGCTGCATATCCTTGCGATCGGCAACCCTGTGGTGTTCTGGCTGCTCAGCGCCAGCCTGTTCGACGATGATTTCGCCCCTTCATGGTGGCACGCCGCGGCGTGGCTGTTCGTCGTGGCTGACGGTCTCATCCTGCCCGCGATCGGCGGCCCGTCGCTGCAGTTCGTTTGCATCGGGCTGGCGCTCGCCTGCAACGGCATGGGCGCGTGGTACGCGATCGCCGGCCGCGCCGCCGACCTTGTCGAATCGCGATTGCGGTTGCGCTCACTGCTGATCGTGCTGGTCGCGGTGTATTCGGTGGTGACGCTGGTGCCGATCGTTGCTTGGCCCGCGCTGGCGCTTGCAAATGCTACGGGCTTGTTCGCGATCACGCTGGCGTTCGCGGTCGCGCTGCTCGCCGTCAATCCGGACGGCGCGATCCTCTCGCTGCCGGCCGAGGTTGCGTCGGCGCCTGCGGCAGAGCCGGGGCTGCGCGGCGCTGCGCCGGTGCGCATTGTCGAACGCGACGAGGACGGCGTGTCGCTGGCTGCGCTGCGCCGCGCTATGGAGCACGACAAGCTCTACCGCGCGGAGGGGCTGTCGATCGGTAGCCTCGCTGGCAAGCTCGGAACGCCGGAACATCGTCTGCGGCGGCTGATCAATCGGCAGCTCGGCTATCGCAATTTCAATGTCTTCCTGAACGGCTACCGGCTCGCCGACGTGACCGCCGCGCTCGCCGATCCCGCGCAGGAGGCGGTGCCGATCCTGACCATCGCGCTCGATGCCGGCTTCCAGTCGCTCGGGCCGTTCAACCGCGCCTTCAAGGCCGAGACCGGGCTGACGCCGAGCGAGTTCCGCCGCCGGAAGCTGGCGAGACCTGCGCAAATCGCCGCGGAATAGCGGCGTTTTCAATAAAACGGCTAGCCGTTTTCAAAATCGACGCGTCCGCGTCCAGACGCGGCGAGAGAGTTTTGGCGATCCGCGCCAGGTTTTCCGCGGGACAGGCGCTGCCTGTCCGTGACCTGAAGCGGAGAAGCTCTCATGCAAACGCTGACCGATACGCTCGCCGAGTTCTGGCAAATCTGGTCGTTCAACCTCGTGCTCGACGTCGGCCGCTATGTGGTCGCGGCCGGAGCGATGGCGCTGATCGTAAGACTGTTCTGGAATTTTGGGCTGAGCGGCCGAAAGATCCAGGCGCGCTGGGCCTCGTCGGCCGACGTCATCAGAGAAATCGCAACCTCGCTCCGCACCGGAATTCTGTTCTCGCTGACCGGCGTCGGGATTACGTACGGCGCGATGCACGGCGTATTCACGGTCTACACCGATTTCAATACGCGCGGCGCCCGCTATCTCGCGCTCAGCCTCGTCGGCATCATCCTCGCCCACGACACCTATTTCTACTGGGCGCACCGGATGATGCACCATCCACGGCTTTACCCATACTTCCATCGCACGCACCATCGCTCGGTGACGCCGACGCCGTTCGCGGCCTACGCCTTCGACATTCCGGAAGCGCTTGTCCTGGCCGCGTTCACGCCGCTGTGGCTGCTCGTTGTGCCGATGCACGCATTCGGCCTGTTCCTGTTCATGGCCTTCATGATCGTCCGTAACGTCATGGGCCATGCCGGTGTCGAATTGATGCCGCGCGCGCTCGCCGACAGCCGCTGGTTCGGCTGGATCAACGCCACCACCCACCACGACCTGCACCACCAGAGCTTCCGCTACAACTACGGGCTCTACTTCACCTGGTGGGACCGCCTAATGGGCACCGAACACCCGGCCTATCGCGAGCAACTGCGCGGCGAGGGCGCGGTGCTGCGGTCGGCTACTTTGCCTCCTCCGGCAGAGGCGGCAGCGGTATCATCGAATTGATCTTCTTTGAGATGTCCTCGTTCGAGATCGGGATCGCCGGCGCGCGCACGCTGTCGCCGGCGTTCTCGGTGAGGTGGACGAGGCGTGGCACCAGCAGCACCAGCGCGAGCAGCGTCCATTGCGCCAGCAGGAACGGCAGCAACGCGCGGACAAACGGCCGGAACGGCGCCGGATGCTTTGCCGCGCCGCGCACCATCATCAGCGCATAGCCGAACGGCGGCAGCAAAAAACTCGACTGCAGCGTCAGCATGACAAGCACCGCGACCCAGCGCGCGTCGGCAACGCGGATCAGGAGCGGCGGGATCACGATCGGCACGACAACGAAAATGATCTCGAACGCGTCGAGCACGAAGGCGCAGAGCCCGATCAGCGCGAGCACGCAGGCGACGACCAGCAGATCGTTGCCGGGGATCGCGGTGATGAAAGCATTGACAAGGCGATCGGTGCCGAGCAGGCGCAGCACCAGCGTGAATGTCGTTGCCGCGACCAGGAGCGAGAACAGCGCGCCGGTCATCGCCATGGCGTCGCGCAAGAGATCGCTCAACACAGCGCCGCGCAGGCGGCCGGTGACGAGACCGGCGACGAACAGCGCGAAAGCGCCTGATGCCGCGGCTTCTACGGGAAAGAAGAAGCCGAGCGCGACGCCGCCGAGCAGGGTGATGAGCGCGATCACCGTCACGGCGGCAAGCAGGCCCTCGCGGAACGCGAGCGGTTCGCGCGGCGGCTGTTTTGTTGCGCTTCGTCCGGCGACGAAGGCAACAGCGAGGCAAAGCAGCAAGAAGATTCCAGCCGGCGCAAGCGCGGCATGAAAGATGTCGGCGGTGTTGATGATGCGGTCGATGCGGCCGGTCTGGGTCACCGCGATCGTATGCGCCGACAGCATCGCGTCCGAGAGCAGGATCAGCACCAGCGACGGCGGCACCAGCACACCGAGCGTGCTGGCGACCGCGACCACGGCGTCGCGCGTCGACGGCGGCACGCCTTCAGCGTCGAGCCGCGGCGAGATTACCCGCGACAGCCCGAGGACGCTGGCGCCGACCGAGCCGTTCATCGGCCCGAGCAGCGCGCCGAGCATCACGCCGGAGACGACCGGCGCCGAGGTGCTGCGCGGCAGCAGCGCATTGCCGGCGCGATACAGCGCGCTCGCGATCGGCAGCCGGTCGAGCAGCAGGCCCATCGTCACGTAGAGCGGCAGCGCCTGCAACAGATCGTTCTCGAACAGGTTGATCAGCCGCGTCGGCAGCGTCCACAACAGCGCGGGTGGAATCGTGCCGCTCGCCACGCCGATGATGGCGCCAAGCGTTGCAACGGTAATCAGGACGAACGCGGCCGGCAGCCCGGTCGCGATGATGCCGAGCGCAACCAGCAGCAACAGCGCGAGCCCGGTCCACTCCATCACGCAGCGTCCGCGTCCGGCGCCGGCGGGCGCAACAACTCGATGATCGATTGCACGAGGATCGTCAGCGCCATCAGCCACAGCGCGAGCTTGATGATGAAATACCCGGGATTCAGGGTTTGCGAGAAGCCTTCGAGCAGCGCGACGGATTCGATGACCGGCTGCTTGCTCGCGATCAGGACGAACAGTGCCCAGGGCACGATCGCGATCGCGCCGATTTTTCGCAAGCGCGCGCGGGTGCGCGGCGAATAGCGTTGCGCGATGGTGTCGGCGGCGAGGTGGGTGCCGGCGCGCGTCGCCGCCGCGACGCTGGCGGCGACATAAAGCGCGAAGAAGATTTGCGCGAGGTCGTTGGCCTGCGTGGAGTAGCCGTGGACGAGGTCGCGCAGCGGCCACTGCAGAAACAGCAACAGCGCCAGCGGCAACGCGAGCCACTGGACCGCGCCGAGCACGCGGCCCATCCAGCGATCGAGCGTTTCGAGCCAGGTTAACGTCACCGAGAATCCAGCCTCTTAAAACGCATTGATGGTAGAGCGCTCCGGGCGTGCTGGGAATCGCGTCAAGTCCACTTGAGGCGCCGGCGGTCCCCTCGCAGCGGTCACCCCGCACCGGCAACCATCGGCTGGATGGCGGGCCGGCGCAATTTGCAGCGAAATCCCCGGATTTGGGCCGGGTTCCATAGCGTTAGGCGGTCCCTGCCAACCCAATCCGTAACAAGGATTCGTATTCCGTTTAGAACATCTCAATCGCTTGCCGCCTAGTATCCGCTGTGGAACCGGCGGCGACACGTCGGTTCGTCCGACTGCCAAGAATTGTGCAGTGCGGCGGTCCAGCCTGCCTCCGGCGATCGCGGTGTCGGCCTCGATGGCAACGCCGCGCAGCCTGCTTCGGCTGACCGAGCGCTCTGAAAGAGGATGTCCGCCATGGAAGACCTGCTGCGAACTGAACTAGTGGCGGTAGCCGACCCCCAGGTCGAGACCTCGCTCGAACACCGCCGCGCCAGCAAGCGCGGCAAGATCCTGCGCGAGGTCGTCGACCTGTTCCTGGAGCGGCCGCAGGACTACAGCGGCGCACAGCTCGAACTGTTCGAGCGCGTGATGTTCAAGCTGATCGACCAGGTCGATCTCGAAGTCCGCGCCCACCTCTCGCAACAGCTCGCGCCCAGGCCCCTACACGCCGTCGCAGATCGCCCGGCATCTTGCCAGCGATTCCGAAATCTCGGTCGCCGGTCCCATGTTGTCGCAGTCGCCGCGGCTCGACGACGAATTCCTGGTCGAGAGCGCGAAGACCAAAAGCCAGGAGCACCTGCGTGCGATCTCCGCGCGCAAGTCGATCGCCCCGCGCATCACCGACGTGCTGGTCGATCGCGGCGACCGCATGGTGGTGCTGACGCTCGCCGGCAACAGCGGTGCCAAATTCTCCGAGAAGGGGCAGTCGACGCTGCTCGATCGCGCCTGCGACGACGCGCAGCTCGCGCACGCGGTGTGGTGCCGTCCGGATATTCCACGACCGCAGCTGCTTGCGCTGCTGGACCGCGCATCGGCAGCGGTGCGCCAGCAGCTGATCGCCGAAGGCCAGATGAGCTCGGGCCTGCGCGCCCGCGAGATCGCCAACGTGGTGCAGGAGGCGAGCCGGCGGCTACGCTCCGACTCGCAAGCCATATCCTCGGGTTACTTCAGGGCGCGTCAGCGCGTGGCGGCGGTGCAGCAGCAATCCGGCCTGTCGGAGCAGGTGCTGCTCGGCTTCATCCACGAGGAGTGTTTTGAGGAAGTCGTCGTCGCGCTCGCGGAGATGAGCGGCCTGGTCGCCACCGACATCGAGCGGATGCTGGTCGAGAAGACCCACGATCGCCTGATGATCGTCGCCAAGGCGCTCGGCCTGTCATGGAACCTGGTCAGCGAACTCGTCGACATGAACCAGTCGCAGCCGCTGACGCCGGAAGCGATGGAGCGATTGCGTTACCGCTACCTCTCGATCCCGCAGCAGACCGCGACGCGCACGCTGCAATTCCACCAGATGCGCGCCAAGGCCCAGCACGGCGCGGCGTAGAGAGCGCGCGATCAAGTCGTCCAGCCGGACGGCTCACCTCTTCCCATACGCCGCCAGAAACATCCGTGTCGCGCTGCGCACGGATTTTTCGATCTGTTCGCGCGACGGGGACGGGGTGACCTGCAGGATGAACGGCAGGAACAGCGAAGCCTGGCAGGTCTGCGTGAATTGCGCCGCCGCAAGCTCGGGGTCGTCGATCACGAGATCGCCGGCTCGGATGCGCGCCTTCAGGTAAGTGGCAAGCTCATTGCTGGTCTTCGCGATCACTTGTGCATAGTAGCGGCGGCCGAGGTCGGGCATCCGCTCGGCAATCGCCATCACTGTGCGCACCGCAGAGCCGCCGTGCGGCCGGCACAGCACTGCCATGTAGGCGCAGCCGAACTCGAACAGCGTGGTCTCCGGATCGCCGTCCGGCGCGAAATTGAAGCTCTCGCGGCCGTAGTCGATGTTCTCCTGCTCGACGATGGCCTCGAACAGGTGGTGCTTGTCGGCAAAGTAGACATAGAGCGTGCCCTTGGAGACGCCGGCGACGCGGGCGATCTCGCCCATGCTGGCGCCGTCGAAGCCAAGGTCGAGGAACACGCGCCGGGCGCCGTCGAGAATCTGCTTCCGCTTGACGGAATCTTCCTCGCCGGGGCGGCCGGTCGGCCGGGTCAGGGTTTGCTCGCTCGATGCAACCATTTGTTCAGGGTAAGTGGCAGTTGCGCTGCAGCGGAAACGGGGTGGTAGTAGAGTCCCGTCACCACTATCGGGTGAGAGAGATACCATTGACCGAACCGTTCGGTCAATGGTACGGTTCTCGTGAAACGGGCAATCCTGCCGCTTTTTGCCGGCAGTGTCCTTATGCTCCGGATCGGGCAGGTTAACGCAGCTGCCAAGCGCGCAGCTGCCGTAGTGAAAATGGGGAGGCCGGTGTGGCCGCAGCACGTGATCAGGTCGCGCGCGTCATCAGGGACGGCGATGCCGACGAAGCTCTCTCGCCGCCGCGTGCCGAAGGCGTCGCTCGTCCGGCCGACGAAGCAAGACCCGCAGCGCCAGCACCGCAGGCGCCGGCCGAACCGCGCGTCGCCCCGCAGGGCGCGCCGTCCACCGCCAATGCTGTAGGCGAAGACAAGCCGAACGGCCGCCGCCGCAAGATCCTGATGGGTGTGGCCGCGCTGGTGCTGCTTGCCGCTGCCAGTTATGGCGTCAACTATTTCATTGTCGGGCGCTACCGCGTCACCACCGACGACGCCTACGTGCGCGCCAACAACACCACGCTCGGCGCCCGTGTCGCCGGACACATCGATGCCGTGCTCGCTGTCGACAACGCCAGGGTCAAGCTCGGCGATGTCGTCATGAAGATTGATGATGGCGACTACCGCATCGCCGTCGACAGCGCACGCGCCCGCATCGGCACCCAGCAGGCGACCATCGAGCGCATCGGCCAGCAGATCTCGGCGCAGGAGAGCGCGGTGGATCAGGCGAAGGCGCAGCTCGACTCGGCCAGGGCCGGGGTGGTTCGCGCCCAGGCCGATCTCGATCGCCAGCAGGCCCTGAACGATCGCGGCTTCGCTTCGAAGGCGGTGCTCGAAACCTCCGTTGCGACGCGCGAGCAGTCCGTCGCCGCCGTGCAGAGCGCCCAGGCCGCGTTCAATGCCGCGGCCGCGCAGGTCGACGTCGTCAAGGCGCAGCAGATCGAGGCGAAGCAGCAGCTCGTCGAACTGAAGTCGCAGCTCGCCAAGGCCGAGCGCGATCTCGAATTTACTCAGGTCAGGGCGCCGGTCGACGGCGTGTTCGCCAACCGCATGGTCAATCCCGGCGACTATGTGCAGCCTGGCCAGCGGCTCGGCAATGTCGTGCCGCTCGACGCCGTCTATATCGACGCCAATTTCAAGGAGACGCAGCTCGAACGCATCAAGCCCGGCCAGCCGGCGAAGATTTCGATCGACGCGTTCTCGACCCACAAGATCGACGGCGCAGTCGAGAGCATCTCGCCTGCCTCGGGCTCGGTATTCTCGTTGCTGCCACCCGACAATGCCACCGGCAACTTCACCAAGATCGTGCAGCGCCTGCCGGTGCGCATCCGCGTTCCGGCGCAGGTCGCGCGCGCGCAATTGCTGCGGCCCGGCATGTCGGTGATTGTCACGATCGACACCAAGAACGCGCCGGACGATCCGTCGGCCTCGCTCGACATCGCGCCGCCGCAGTGACGGACCTTCGGTTCGGGTCGTCCCAGCGCACGCGGGGACCCATACGCCACAGCAGAAATGAGACGATCAAGCTGACGAACTGGACACCATTCTTGACCGGCTCGACCTCAAACAAGACGCACCGGGGTTATGGGTCCCCGCCTTCGCGGGGACGACGCTGTGTCATCCACCGGAGCGTGCCAAATGGCTGAAGCCACGACCGCACCGGCAAGCATGGCGGGTGCGCTGCCGGCCAACCCGGCCGGCGATCGCATCAACACCAGACATCTGCTGGCGTTCTTCTTCATGGTGTTCGGGATGTTCATGTCGATCCTGGACATCCAGATCGTCGCGGCGTCGCTTGCGGAAATCCAGTCGGGCCTGTCGGCGAGCTCCGACGAAATCTCGTGGATCCAGACCTCGTATCTGATCGCCGAGGTGATCGCGATTCCGTTCTCGGGCTACATGTCGCGCTCGCTCGGCACCCGCAACCTGTTTGCGATCTCGGCCGCGGGCTTCACGATTGCGAGCCTGATGTGCGGCCTGTGCCAGACGCTGAACCAGATCATCTTCTGGCGCGCGATCCAGGGTTTTATCGGCGCCGGCATGATCCCGACCGTGTTCGCGTCGGCCTATACCGTGTTTCCGCGCTCGAAATTCTACATCGTCGGCCCGATCATCGGCCTGGTCTCGACGCTGGCGCCGACCATTGGCCCGACCGCCGGTGGCTACATCACCGACGCGCTGTCGTGGCACTGGCTGTTCTTCATCAACATCATCCCCGGCATCATCGTCACCACGGCGGCGTTGATCCTGATCGATTTCGACAAGCCGCACTACGACCTCTTGAACCATCTCGATTGGCTTGGCCTCGCCTCGATGGCGGGCTTCCTCGGCGCGCTCGAATATGTGCTCGAGGAGGGACCGAAGAACGAGTGGTTCGACGACGACCTGATTCTTTTCCTCGCCATCGTCAGCGCGGTGTCGGCGGTGATCTTCTTCTATCGCGTGTTCACCGTACGCGAGCCGATCGTCGACCTGCGCGCGTTCAAGGACCGGAACTTCGCGCTCGGCTGCACCTTCCAGTTCACCGTGGGCGTCGGGCTTTACGGCCTGACTTATCTCTATCCGGTCTATCTTGCTTCGGTGCGAGGTTATAACCCGGTGATGATCGGCAATGTCATGTTCGTCACTGGCGTCACGCAGTTCCTGTTTTCGCCGATCCTTGGCCAGATGCTGCGGCGCTTCGATCTGCGGGTGATGATTTTCTGTGGGATGCTGATCTTCGCGTTCGGCACCTACCAAATGAGTTTCATCACCCGCGAGTTCGATTTCTGGGAGCTGTTCTGGCCTCAGGTGTTCCGAGCCTTCGGCTTGATGCTGGCAATGGTGCCGGCCAACAATATCGCGCTCGGCACGCTGCCGCCGCAACTGATGAAGAACGCCTCGGGCCTGTTCAACCTGAACCGCAATCTCGGCGGCGCGGTTGGCCTTGCCGTTATCAATACCCTGCTGAACGATCGCACCGACCTGCATCTTACCCGCCTGCACGAGGCGGTGACGTGGGGCAATGTCACGGCGGTCGAGACGCTCAACACGATGGCGCAACGCTTTCAAGGGTCGGATGCCCAGCTCAAGGCGCTGAAGGAGCTGTCGCAGATCGTGCATCGCCAGGCGCTGGTGATGAGTTTCGGCGATATCTTCACCAGTGATGACGGTGAGCTATATCTGCCTGTCCGGGCTTGTCTTCTTCCTCCGCAACGTCGAGTTCATGTAGCTGGCGGCTGGGCGTTGCTGTCTGCACGCTCATATGCGGAGCGGGGGGAAAGGAACGCGGCCGTGGACATTGACAGGACCTGCGAAGCCTGACCAAGTTAGGTCGTCGGCTTGCAACAGGTGCGCGGTCGCGAACGAGTCCATACGCGGTTGATGCGCTGGTTTAGAACAAGCAGGCAGTTTGGTGCACGCCTTGCGCTGATCGCGCTGGCGCTGCAGCTCGTGCTGACGTTCGGCCACGTGCATGCGCCGTCGGCCGCGCTCGCCTCCGCCGTGCAGACGTCGCAGTCGACCGGCACCGCGCCGCAAGAACTCCAACCACAACGGGCTCGCCGACACTGATTGTCCGACCTGCGCGCTGATCCAGCTGAGCGCGATCTCGGCGCCGTCGGTCGCGCCCGAGCTGCCGCTGCCGATGGCGATCGACTTCGTCACGCTGCGGCCAAGCACCGAGGTCGCCGCGGCGACCGCGCCGCAGACGTCATTCCAGGCTCGCGCACCACCCGCCGTCTGAGGCGGGCCGCGCCTTGCGGCGTTCGCTGCATTTATGGCGCTTCCCAGGACTGCCGAGCCGGTTTCGCGTCAAACGATTGCGTTTGCGCGTGCCTTCCCAAATCCATTCGGACGAGACGCCACATGCTCGTCAATTCCCATTCCAAGACCGCTCGCTCGGACGATCCATCGATTTCCTGGCGCGGCGGATCACACCGGCCGCGATCGCGCGGGCACGCGACCCTCACGCGTGAGGGGCATCGCCTCGCTCGTCGTGGTGCTGATCGCGGCGGTCGCGCTCTACCGCTTTCTCGGCGGCCCCGCCGGGCATCCCGAGGCGCCGGCGAAGGCCGTGCCGCTTGTCCGCTCGGGTGACGCACTCGCGGTGCCCGAGGGATCGCCACTGCGCGGCAAGCTCGCCGTCGCCGCGGTGATCGCACGTGAGGTTCCGCGCGAGTTGGCGCTGCCGGCCGTCGTCGAGGCCGATCCGGCCCACTTAATCAAGGTGGCGCCGCCGCTCGCCGGCCGCGTGACGCAGTTGAAGGTCACGCTCGGCGAGCAGGTCAAGGCCGGCCAGCCGCTGTTCGTGATCGAACTCGCCTGATCTCGCCGTGGCCTACTCGGACTACGACCGCGCCAGGGCGCTGCTGGCGCTAGCGCAGAAGAATCGCGACCGCCAGCGCGGCCTGTCGAAGATTGGCGGCGCGGCGGAAAAGGACACCCAGCAGGCCGAGACCGACTACGTCACCGCCGAGGTTGAGGACCAGCGCGCCACCGCGCATTTGAAGCAGATCGGCGTCGATCCCGATGCGCCCAACAAGTCGCGCACCGTGACCGTGGTCGCACCGATGGACGGCAGCGTGACCGATCTCGGCGTTGCGCCCGGCCAATACTGGAACGATTCGACGCAGGCCCTGATGACGATCGCCGATCTCTCGAGTGTCTGGGTTACCGCGAGCGTTCCCGAGAAGGACATCGCGTTGATCGCGAAAGGACAAGCGGTCGATGTCCGCCTTGTCGCCTATCCCGACGAGGTCAAGCACGGCACTGTGCTGTTTGTCAGTGACGTGCTCGACACCGACACGCGCCGCACCAAAGTTCGCATCGCGTTCGACAACCCGGACAGCCGGCTGCGGCCGGGGATGTTCGCGACCGCGACGTTCCACGCCGAAACAAGGACGTTTGCGATTGCGCCGACCAGCGCGCTGGTGCTGAAAGACGACGCGACGCAGGTTTATGTCGAGACCGCGCCGTGGCGCTTCGAGCCACGCACCGTCGACATCGCGTTCCAGCAGGGCGAGCAGGCGTTCATTACGAGCGGCGTCAAGGCCGGCGATCGCATCGTGGTCAAGGGCGGAGTGCTGCTCGGTGATTGACCGCCTCGTCACGCTCGCTCTCGAGAGACGCCTCGTCGTGGCGATGATCTGCGTCGTCGTGGCGATCTACGGCGCCTATTGCTGGACCCAGCTGCCGGTCGAGGCCTATCCCGATGTTGCCGACACCGCCTCGCAGGTCGTGACGCAAGCGCCGGGCCTTGCCGCCGAGGAGGTCGAGCAACAGGTCACCATTCCGCTCGAGCGCGAGCTCAATGGCACGCCCGGGCTTTCGATGATGCGCTCGCGCAGCACATTCGGTCTGTCGCTGATCACGCTGGTGTTCCGCGACGGCATCGAGGACTACTGGTCGCGGCAGCGCATCATGGAGCGGATCCAGGGCGTGACCCTGCCGCCGGGGCTGTCGCCGGGTCTTGATCCGCTGTCGTCGCCGACCGGGCAGATCCTCTATTACATCCTGCAGTCCGATACCAAGAACCTGCGCGAATTGTCCGAGATCGAACAGTGGACCGTGATCCCCGCCATCAAGCAGGTGCCGGGGGTCGCCGACGTCTCCAACTTCGGTGGCGTCACCACCCAGTTCCAGCTCGAACTCGACCCGCAACAGCTGGTCCGCTTCAACCTGTCGCTCAAGAACGTCACCGACGCGATATCGGCCAACAGCGCCAGCTCCGGCGGCAGCGTGCTCAATCGCGGCGAGCTCGGCTACGTCATCCGCGGTATCGGCCTGGTCCAGACGCTGGACGATCTCGGCAACATCGTCGTCACCCAGCACAATGGCACGCCGATCTTCGTGCGCGATCTCGGCAAGCTGAAGCTCGCCAACCAGGAGCGCCACGGTATCGTCGGCAAGGACGACGTCAACGACGTCGTCGAAGGTACCGTGCTGCTGCTGCGCGGCGAAAATCCGTCGCGCGTACTGAAGGGCGTCCACGCCAGGATCGACGAGCTCAACGCGCGGCTGAAGGCCGACGACGTGCAGATCGTGCCCTATCTCGATCGCTCCGAGCTGGTCGATGCCACCGTTAACAAGGTCGCGACCACCGTCCTCGGCGGCATCTCGCTGGTGCTGGTGATCCTGATCCTGTTTCTGGGCAGTCCGCGCAGCGCGCTCATCGTCGGCGTCACCATCCCGTTCGCGATGGTCGTCGCGTTCATCCTGATGCGCCACACAGGCGTCTCGGCGAACCTTTTGTCGCTCGGCGCAATCGACTTCGGCATCATCGTCGATGGTTCGATCGTGATGGTCGAGGCGATTCTGCGCCGCCGTGAGGCGAGGCCGGACCAGCCGCTCGCTGAGGCCGACGTGCGCGATGCGGCGCGCCAGGTGGCGCGCCCGATCTTCTTTGCCACCGCCGTCATCATCACCACCTATCTGCCGCTGTTTGCCTTGCAGCGGATCGAGGCCAAGCTGTTCTATCCGCTGGCCTACGCGGTCGGCTACGCGCAGTTCGGGGCGCTGGCGTTCGCGCTGCTGGTCGTGCCCGGCCTTGCCTATCTTGCCTATCGCCGGCCGCGACGGTTGTTTCACAACGTGCTGCTGCACCGACTCGAGCGGCGCTACCAGGTCGCGCTGCAAGGTTCGCTGCGTCGTCCGCGGATTGTCTACGCGCTGAGCGCCGCCGCAGCGGTCGCAATTGTGATCCTCGGCGCGACGGTGTGGCGCGAGTTCCTGCCCGAGCTCGACGAGGGTGCGCTCTGGCTGCACGCGGAGCTGCCGCCGGGAATTTCGCTGCAAAAGGCAACCGACATGGTTGCCGACTTGAGGCGCATCGTGAACGGGTTTCCGGAGGTTTCGTCGATTGTCAGCCATATCGGCCGCAACGACGACGGCACCGACCCATGGACGCCCTCGCACATGGAGGCGGCGATCGGGTTGCACGACTACAAGATCTGGCCCGCCGGCGAAACCAAGCAGGAACTGGTCCGCCGCATCAAGGCGCAGCTCGACCAGGAGCCGGGCTTCGAGATCGCGTTCAGCCAGCCGATCATCGACAGCGTGCTCGACAAGGTGTTCGACCCGCACGCCTCGCTTGCGGTCAAGGTGTTCGGCGACGACTTCGGCGAGCTCAAGCGGATCGGCAAGGACATCATCGGCGTCTTGAACCGAACGCCCGGCGTCAGCGATGCCTCGATCGATCAGTACACTCCGCTGCCGCAGATCTCGATCCGGGTGGACCGGCAGGCGACGGCGCGTTTCGGCATCAACGTCGGCGACGTCGCCAACCTGATCTCGACCGGGATCGGCGGCGCCGCGGTGAGCCAGGTGTTCATCGGCGAACGCCACTACGACGTTACGGTGCGCTTTGCGCCCGATGCGCGGAGCAGCCCCGAGGCGATCCGAAGCCTCGTGCTCACCTCCAGCGACGGCGCGCTGATTCCGCTGTCGCAGGTCGCCGACATCGCGTTCCAGACCGGCGAGAGCATGATCAATCGCGAGATGGACCAGCGTTATCTGTTGGTGAAATTCAACTACAACAACCGCGATCCGGTTTCGCTGGTCAAACAGCTCGACCGCGCGATCGCGCAACAGGTGTCGTTCGACAAGGACAAATATCGCATCGCATGGGGCGGCCAGTTCGAGGGCGAGCAGCGCGCGGAAGCGCATTTCCGCCTGATCCTCGGCATGGTGCTGGGTGCGATGATGGTGCTGCTGTACGCCGAATTCGGCGTATTGCGGCAGGTGCTGCTGGTGATCGGCGTCGTGCCGCTGGCAACGCTTGGCGGGCTCTCGGCATTGCATCTCACCGGCACGACGCTGAACGTCGCCTCGGGCATCGGCTTCATCGCGCTGTTCGGGGTCGCAGTCATGAACGGCGTCATCATGGTCGCGAACCTCAACCGGATGCGCGACCAGGGGCTACCCCTTGCTGAAGCCGTTCTCACCGGCGCGAGCGAGCGGCTGCGCCCGGTGCTGATGACGGCGGCCGTCGCGACGGCCGGCATGCTGCCGGCGGCGCTCGCCACCGGCGTCGGCAGTGACGTGCAGCGCAGCCTCGCGACCGTTGTCGCCGGCGGCTTGATCCCGGCGACGTTGCTGACCCTCTTTATCATTCCGACGCTGTATTTCGCGATCGAGCGCCGCGCCGAGCGGCGCGCCGCCGTTGCGAACTCGCGCTGTTGTCAGCGAAGGCTGAGCGCGGATGATGCGGGGGCGGGCATGACCACCGGCAGCTCAAGGCGCAGCGCGCGACGCGGTTCGAGCCGAGCCGCGTTGGCATTCGCCGCGGCGCTGATGCTCGCCGGTTGCGCGGTCGGGCCGGACTTCGTGACGCCCGCGCCGCCCGATGTGACCGGCTACACACCGGAGCCGCTCGCTCGCGCCACCGCCACGGCCAGCACGCCATCTGGCGCGGCCCAGCGGTTTGAGCCGGCGCGCGATTTGCCGGGCCAATGGTGGACATTGTTTCACTCGCGCGCGCTGAATGTGCTGGTCGACAAGGCGCTCGCCGCCAACGCCGATCTGCAGGCAGCACAGGCGGCGCTTCGCGTCGCGCGGGAGAACGTTTATGCGCAGCAGGGCGCGCTGTTTCCGGCGGTCGATGCCAACGTCAGCGGTATCCGGCAGTTGCCCGCGATCGGCAGCCCGTCCGATGTCGGGTCCGACATGCCGGCCTTCAACCTCTTCACCACCCAGCTTAACATCTCCTACTCGCCCGACGTGTTCGGCGGCACGCGGCGTTCGATCGAGGCGCTCGCAGCGCAGGCCAACTCGCAACGCTTCGCGCTGGAAGCGACCTATCTCACGCTGACCTCCAATCTCGCCGGCGCCGCGGTGCAGGAAGCCTCGCTGCGCGGACAGATCGCAGCGACGCAAAGCATCATCAAGATCGAAAGCGATATTCTCGACCTGTTGCGGAAGCAGCGCGGGCTCGGCGCCATCGCCGATGCCGACGTGGTGGCACAGGAAGCGGCACTGGCGCAGGCCGAGCAGGCGCTGCCACCGCTGCGCAAGCAGCTGGCGCAACAGCGCAACCTGCTCGCCGCGCTGACCGGCGGTTTTCCAAGCCAGCAGCTGCCGGAGCAATTCGTGCTCTCGGAGCTGCGCCTGCCGCGCGACTTGCCGGTCAGCCTGCCGTCGCAACTGGTCGAGCAACGGCCCGACATCCGCGCCGCGCAAGCCAACCTGCAGGCCGCGAGCGCGCAGATCGGCGTTGCCATCGCCAACCGGTTGCCGAACATCACGCTGACCGCGACCGCGGGCAGTACCGCAATTGCTGTCGACCAGCTGTTCGCATCGGGCACCGGGTTCTGGAGTGCCGCAGGCGCCGCCGCGCAACCGATCTTCCACGGCGGCACGCTGCTGCATCGCGAGCTCGCGGCGAAGGCGACGTACGACCAGGCGGCGGCGCAGTATCGCAGCACGGTGATCACGGCGTTCCAGAACGTCGCCGATTCCTTGCGCGCAATTCAGGCCGACGCGGTCACCCTGCAAAAGGCTGCGGCATCTGAACAGGCGGCGGCGAGGAGCCTCGACATCTCCAGGCACCGTCTCGAGCTCGGCGACATCAACTATGTCTCGCTGTTCAACGCGCAACAGACCTATCAGCAGGCGCTGCTGAGCCTCGTGCAGGCGCGGGCGGCGCGCTACGCCGACACGGTCGCATTGTTCCAGGCGCTCGGCGGCGGCTGGTGGAATCGCGCCGACGTCGAGCCGGAGCGGCCGCTGACCATTTCAGACGTGCTGCAATAGCGGCGACGGGTCGCGGGCTCTGTGCTCAACGGCGTTCGGCGGCCTGCGATCGCCCGGCCACCACGGAAAAGCCCGCAAAGCCGCGCGATTTCAATCCATTAGGCGGCGCTAGTTGGTCGGCGAATTCGTCGGCGGTTTCCCATGGGTTGCAAAATCGAAAATCGGCAGGTAAGAAACGGCTATTGGCAACTCGCACCCGGAGGGACGCATGATTTCGCTTTGCATGTTCGTCGCGTCGCCGCGTCCGAGGCCTGATTCGGGCGCTGTTAGTCGAGCCTGAGGCTCGCGTCCGCCGAGACCGCAAACTCTCACGGTCTCATTTTTCGAAAATCACTGGAGACGTTTTGAGGGCCCGCGCCCTCGTCATCGTCTCACCTGATGGAGCCGGCTAGAAGCGCGCGCAGCGCCGCCGGACACCGCCATGACCGAAGTTTTCAAGAGGCGCCCCGTCGCGATCCGCACGGTGTTGCCGTTTGTGTTCACCCACTGGATGCGCCAGCCCTGGCTGTGCGCCGGCATTGCCGCGAGCATGCTCGGCGCCACCATGGCCGACATCTTCATGCCGCTGTTCGCCGGCCACCTGGTCGATGCGGTAACGACGGGCATCAGCGACACCGCGCGCCACGCCGCGTTCACAGCCTTCGGCTCGATCATCGCGCTCGGCCTCGTCCACCTGTTGATGCGCCAATGCGCCTTCTCCGGCATCATTCCGTTCACGCTGAAGGTGATGTCTGACATCTCGACCGAAGCGTTTCATCGCGTGCAGCGCTTCTCGACCGACTGGCACGCCAACACGTTTGCCGGCTCGACCGTGCGCAAGGTGACGCGCGGCATGTGGGCACTCGACCTGTTGGACGACACGCTGCTGCTCGCGCTGCTGCCATCGTTCGCGGTGCTGTCAGGCTCGATGATCCTGCTCGGCCTGCACTGGCCGGTGCTGGGGTTTGCGATCGCCGCGGGCGCGGTGACATACGTCGCGATGACGGTGTTCTTCTCGACCGGCTACATCGCGCCGGCCGCGCGGCTGTCGAATGCGTGGGACACCCGCGTCGGCGGCACGCTGGCCGACGCCCTGACCTGCAATCCGGTGGTCAAATCGTTCGGCTCGGAAGATCGCGAGGATGCGAGGCTCGACCGCGTCATCGGCAAGTGGCGCAAGCGCGTGCGGCGGACCTGGACGCGTTACACCAACACCTCGACGATCCAGCTCGCGGTGTTGCTCTGCATGCGCGCGTCGATCATCGGCGGCGCGTTGTGGCTGTGGCTCGCCGGCAGGGCTTCACCGGGCGATGTGACCTATGTGTTGACGAGCTACTTCGTCATTCACGGCTACCTGCGCGACGTCGGCATGCACGTCAACAATCTGCAGCGCTCGGTCAACGACATGGAGGAGCTGGTCGCGATCCATGACGAGGACATCGGCATTGCCGATGCGGCTGATGCCGCGCCGATCAAGGTCGGCGGCGGGCAGATCGCGTTCGACAATGTGGTGTTCCACTATCGTGGCCACGACACGCCGCTCTATGACGGGCTCTCGGTCGAGATCCGCGCCGGCGAGCGGGTCGGCCTGGTCGGTCGTTCGGGCTCGGGCAAGACGACGTTCGTCAAGCTGATCCAGCGCCTGCATGACGTCACGGGCGGACGCATCCTGATCGACGGCCAGGACGTCGCGCATGCGACGCAGCAATCGCTGCGCAGCCAGATCGCGATCGTGCAGCAGGAGCCGATCCTGTTCCACCGCTCGCTCGCCGAGAACATCGCCTATGGCCGGCCCGGTGCCAGCTCGGAGGCGATCGTCGAGGCCGCGCGGCTTGCCAATGCGCACGACTTCATCGCGCAATTGCCGAACGGTTACGGCACGCTGGTCGGCGAGCGCGGCATCAAACTGTCGGGCGGCGAGCGGCAGCGCGTGGCGCTGGCGCGCGCGTTCCTCGCCGACGCGCCGATCCTGATCCTGGACGAGGCGACCTCGAGCCTGGATTCGGAATCGGAGGCGCTGATCCAGGAGGCGATGCAGCGCCTGATGGTCGGCCGTACCGCGATCATCATCGCGCATCGGCTGTCGACGGTGCGGGCGCTCGACCGCATCCTGGTGTTCGACGGCGGCAAGATCGTCGAGGAGGGCACGCACGTGACGCTGTCGCGGCGCGCCGGCGGCATCTACCGCGGGCTGTTCGAGCGGCAGGTGGTCGAGCTCGGCGGCCTCGCCGGCGAGGGCATTGTCGCCGCGGAGTAACATGAGTGCGGTCAATCGATTCCGAGCAAGGCCGCCAGACGTTCGCGCACGTCCGCGAGCACCGCGTCAGGTGCTCGTCCGGCCTGCCTGATCGGTCGTCGCTCCCAGGAAATGCTGCGGGGCTGGTCCGCCAATACAACGCCGGTGAGCGGGCCGCTATCCGGCAGCTTCGCCTCGAAAGGATAGTCGCGCACACGGCTCGTGATCGGGCAAATCACGCAAAGTCCGGCCGCCGCATTGTAGTCGTACGGTGACAGGACGATTGCCGGTCGTCGGCCGCTTTGTTCGTGGCCAAGGGTAGGGTCAAGATCGATCCAGATGAGGTCACCGGCCTCCGGACAATAACTACCAGGCTTCGTTGCCAACGGGCGGCCCCCAGTTAATCTCCTCATGACGGTTGTCGGCTGTTATGCCGGCAACCAGCTGTTCGAGGGTATAGCGGCGCTTGCGTCGCTGCGTCCGGGCGATCTCGATCACCAGTTTGCCGTTACTCACGGTCATCTCAGCCGCCTTGCCGTCGCTGGCGCCGATTTCGTCGGCGAATGCCTTCGGCACTCGCAGCGCGAGGCTGTTACCCCACTTCTGAAATGCCACCTTCATCGCCGGTCCTCCATCGGATGATACAATGTAGATACGGCCTTGGCGGTACTTGGTCAATGGTTAGAGTGCAGCCATGAGCTTCATCACCGGAGTCGGACTGACATCCTACGGCCGCCACGACGGCCGCAACACCGTCGACCTCATGAGCATGGCGGCGGAGGCCGCGCTTGCCGATAGCGGCCTCGTGCGCCGCGACATCGACGGCGTGCTGTGCGGCTACTCGACCACCATGCCGCACCTGATGCTGGCCACGGTGTTCGCCGAGCATTTTGGCCTGCAGCCGTCCTACGCGCATGCGGTCCAGGTCGGCGGCGCGACCGGACTGGCGATGGCGATGCTGGCCCATGAACTGGTCGACGCCGGCGTTGCGCGCAACGTGCTCGTCGTCGCCGGCGAGAACCGTCTGACCGGGCAGACCCGCGACGCTTCGGTGCAGGCGCTCGCGCAAGTCGGCCATCCCGACTACGAGGTGCCGCTGGGGCCGACGATCCCCGCCTATTACGGCCTCGTCGCCTCGCGCTACATGCACGAGTTCGGCATCAGCGAAGACGATCTTGCCGAACTCGCGGTGCTGATGCGGCGTCATGCGGCGACCCATCCCGGCGCGCAATTCCACGACCTCATCACCGTCGCCGATGTGATGGCGTCGCGCGCGATCGCAACGCCGCTCAAATTGCTCGACTGCTGCCCGGTGTCCGATGGCGGCGCCGCGTTCGTCGTCAGCCGCGATCCGACCAGCGATCGCCGCGTGCGGGTGCGCGGCTGCGGCCAGGCGCACACCCATCAGCACATTACGGCCGCGCCAAGCCTCACGCATTTTGGCGCAGCGCCAGCGTTCGCCCGGGCACGCCAGGCCTCGGGCGTCGGCGTCAGCGACCTGAAATACGCCGCGGTCTACGACAGCTTCACCATCACGCTCGCGATCCTGCTGGAAGAACTCGGCCTCGCCAAACGCGGCGAAGCCTGCGCGCGGGCGCGCAACGGCGATTTCGGCCGCGACGGCGCGCTGCCGCTCAACACCCACGGCGGCTTGTTGTCCTACGGCCATTGCGGCTCGGGCGGCGCGCTCGCGCATCTGGTCGAGACGCAGCTGCAGATGACCGGCCGCGCGGAGAATCGCCAGGTCGGGGATGCCGCGGTGGCGTTGCTGCATGGCGATGGCGGCGTGATGTCGTCGCATGTCTCGATGATCCTGGAGCGCGTGCGATGACTGCGGAGATCGCCGACTGGACCACTGGCACAGAAGCGCTGCTCTACCAGCGCTGCCGGTCGTGCCGATCGGTCTGGTATTTCCGCCGCGGTTTTTGTCCGTCGTGCGGCGCCGCCGACGTCGAAGCGTTGCCGTCGAAGGGCAAGGGCGTGGTTCATGCCGCGACGCTGGTGTGCCGCCCGGCCACCGCCGAAGCACGCGCCCACGTGCCGTTCTTGATCGCGCTGGTCGATCTCGCCGAAGGCGTTCGCGTGATGGCCCACGGCGATCGTGATCTGAAGATCGGCGACAACGTCAACCTGCGCTTCGAGCGCTTCATCGATCGCATCGTGCCGTATTTTGCGAAAGCTGGGAGTTAGCTCGCGATGGACAGCAGCCTAGGAGTAACTCACGCGCGCCCGTCCAAACCGTTCGACGAGCCTCCGTCGCCCGTTGATTGACCGCCTGCGTTACTCGTCCAGTTGTCCGGATTATCTTTGGCGGGTGTGACACGCATTCCCTGTCGAAACGCGAAGCCGATGAAGCCGAGCAACACAACGATCGCACCGGGCACAATCAGCCAATGGGGTACAATCATGTGCTTCCTCCGGATGCTTGGCGGATGCTCGCTCGCCGCTTAGTCGGCGACCTCTACAGTCCACTCCATCGGATCAGTGTCTCTAGTCCACTTAAACCCAGCGTTGCTGAGCGTTGCTACAAGATCAATCGGACACAGGCACAGGTCCATGACGTGCCAATCCTTTCCGTCGGGCCAACGCGTGAAGGGATTTCTTGTCTGCCAAACCAGTTTCTCGGCTCCGCCGACAAGCTCGGCCAATGCGGCAGGTGAGCTGTATTCGCGACCTTGAAAATGCACTGAGTTGCACATGCGTCAATCTACGCAGGGGCCAGCTGGGCTGGCGGCTAGGTGCTTTGCACGGAAACGCTCAACAAGTTAGCTCGAATTAACCCGTTGGCTCCGAAGCATGGCGCTAACTCAATCTCAACTTCACCCGGAACGAACCCGACACCGAGTTCCCACGGAGCAGCTTCGCGTTCGGCAGTTCGCCTCAAGGCCAGACCGCCGATAACATTCTGATGGCTGAACCCCGCCAATTGGACATCGATCCAATGACCGAGAGCGAAGGTGACAAGGGCTGGTTTCGCGGTATTGCAAATCTTGATCACGAGCGTACTCGGCCCGTCACGATTGAGATGTAGAGCTACGATCTCAGCATCACCGAAATCCGGGACGCCGGGATACAAGCTTACAAGGTCCTTGCCGCCAGGCACGCGTTCAAGGATCCTCGCGGTCTCGCTAATCTCACTCATCGTCACAGCCTATGTTGATCAGGTGGGGCTCAGGATGCCCTCCAGATCGTGAGGTAAATGTTCGGGTCGATTTGAATTGTCGTCACCGGCGTTGTTACCAACGTTCAAAAAATCAATAAAACTGGACCTAAAATGGTGAAGGGCCCGGCGTGGTTGCGCCGGACCCTTCGTTGGAAAACGACATCAGCCGGCCTGTAAGCCGGGTTCTGTAGGGCGCCGCGTGTTTGACCACGCGACACGTGACGGCCATTCCTCTCGAACGGCACTTGCGTGCCGCCTCAAGCAACCTACCCGAACGGCCGGGCCAGACCGCCCTGCGATGATCTCGTTGCCGAGATCGCGCGGCGCCGTTCCTATTCGGTCTTGCTCCCGGTGAGGTTTGCCATGCCGTCGTCGTTGCCGAAGACGCGGTGCGCTCTTACCGCACCTTTTCACCCTTGCCGCATCCGAAGACGAGGCGGTTCGTTCTCTGTGGCACTGTCTCTGGGGTCACCCCCGCCGGACGTTATCCGGCACCGTCTGTCTGTGGAGCCCGGACTTTCCTCCCTCGCGGCCTTTCGGCGGATGCGAAAGCGGCCGTCCGGCCGACTGACGGGGCATTGATGGGGACGGCGCGCAGGCCCGTCAAGAGCCCAGCGGGCTGTCGCTTGCGCGCGCGGTCAACAAATTCTTCAACGTGGTGACCGTCGAGACGTCGGCGATGCCGTCGATCAGTGCGGGGCGGAAATGGCGCTGGAACGCGGTCACCACCTCGACCGTGGCAAAGTCATAGATGCCGCTGACCGTGACGCCGTAACCGTAGCTCGCGAGCGCCTCCTGCAGGGCGCGGACATGGTCGCCGGCGGCGCCGACCGTCATGGTCGGGCCGGGCGCGATCTTCGCCGGGATGACGTATTGCCCGACACCGGACGCGGCGAGCAGCGCCCACGGGAATTTCTCGCCGGGATCCTGCTTGCGCCCCGGCGAAATGTCGGAATGGCCGAGCACGCGGTGACGCGGAATGTTGCGGCGAATGATGATGCCCTTGCACAGCGCGATCACCGCCGCGACCTGGCGCAGCGGGTAAGGCGGCAGGCCATAGTCGTGGCCGCCATTGATGATCTCGACGCCGATCGAGCAGGAGTTGATGTCGGTTTCGCCGGCCCAGGCCGATGCGCCGGCATGCCAGGCACGCCGCGATTCCTGCACGGTCTGGATGATCCGGCCGTCCTCATGGACGATATAATGAGCCGAAACCTCGGTGCCGATCGTGGTCAGCCGATGCACAGCCATCTTGCCGTCGACCATGCCGGTGTAGTGCAAAACGATCATGTCCGGCGCACGGCCGTTACGGCGCTCGCCATAGTTCCCGGACGGGATGACGTCGGCGACCACCGACGAATCCGGGACGAAAGTCATCTCGGATGACGACCGCGGCAAAGGTAACGGATTGCTCCGACGGGGAAGCAGATCGCCCGTGGAAACGGATAGCTGGGACATGACAACGGCACGCAGAATCTGGCTGGAACTTGCCGGCCATCGTACCCCTGACACACCGAAGCAGGCTCGATCAAGGTAAGCCGCAGCGTCGTTGCAGCACAAGGTTAGCGCGACGTCGTTTTGGTTTTGTTAACGACTGTGGCCGGCTTGCACCGCAGCTCCGTTCTGCTCGACGTTCGTCAACAAATCTTTAACGCTACCGATCGTTTACTGGGAAACGACAAATGCCGGGCGTTGGCCGGTGGGCCCGGCGTGGACGCCCGCATTACCATATGCTTACCCAGGACATCCCACGCGCGGGTTTTCGGTCCGAAAGCGGCCGGTGGCTTCATGCTGTTCTCCACGAATCGGCTGCGAAGTCCGTCAAGCGGAGCAACCGCGTGACCGTCGAACGCGATGATGCCGGATCAGTGCGTGCACCGCACACGCCCGTCTTGCTTAATTCCGTCATCCGCTGGCTCGCTCCGCGCGACGGCGGCGTCTACCTCGACGCGACCTTCGGCGCGGGCGGCTACACAAAAGCCATCCTCGACGCCGCCGATACCCGCGTGATCGCCGTCGATCGCGACAGCACCGCGATTGCTGCAGGCGCCGGCCTCGTCGCGCAATCAGGCGGCCGGCTCACGCTGGTCGAAGATCGTTTCTCCAATCTCGCCGAGGTTGCGGCCGCGCACGGCGCTGCCACCATCGATGGCGTCGTGATGGACATCGGCGTGTCGTCGATGCAGCTCGACACCGCCGCGCGCGGCTTTTCGTTCCGGCTCGATGGTCCGCTCGATATGCGGATGGGCGCCGATGGCCCGTCGGCCGCCGAGGTGATCGCCCGCTCAGGCGAAGCCGATCTCGCAAAGGTCATCTTCACGCTCGGCGAGGAGCGTTTTTCGCGGCCGATCGCGCGCGCCATCGTCAAAGCGCGATCCGAGGCGCCGGTCACGACGACCAGGGCGCTGGCCGACATCGTCGCCGGCGTGGTGCGCACCAAACCCGGCGACATCCATCCGGCGACGCGGACGTTCCAGGCGCTGCGCATTCTCGTCAACGAGGAGCTCGACGAGCTTTTGCTGGCGCTGGAAGGCGCGGAAAGGATCCTGAGACCCGGCGGACGCCTCGTCGTGGTCAGCTTCCATTCGCTGGAAGACCGCATCGTCAAGAATTTTCTCAGCGAGCGCGGCAAGGTCGCCGCCGGCTCGCGCCACCAGCCCGAACTGAAGCAGGCCGCGCCGAGCTTCCGCATCCTGACGAAACGCCCCGATGTGGCCGGTGACGCCGAGACTGCGCGCAACCCGCGCGCCCGCTCCGCAAAGCTGCGCGCCGCCGAGCGCACGGACGCACCGCCTCATCGCGTGCGGCACTCCGCCAATCCGTGGCCGCGCCTGGTCGACGTGATGGGGAGGGCGTAAGGCATGCGCATCGTCCATCTTCTCGTCATCTGCGCGCTGGTGTTCGCGGCGGGTTATGTCTACCGGGTCAAGATGGTGTCGACCGCGCGCACCGAGCGCGTCATGCAACTGCGCAATGACGTGCGCGAGCAGCGCGAGGCGATCGCGACGCTGAAAGCGGACTGGGCCAAGCTCGAGGCGCCGAGCCGCCTGCAGGGTCTCGCCGAACGCCACACCACGTTGAAGCCGATCGAAACGACGCAATTCGACGACTTCCGGAGTTTGCCCGAGCGGCCGCCGCGCATCGTCGAGCCGAACGATCCTGATCCGATCGCGTCGGTGATCGAGAAGGTCGATTCCGGCGAGCTCGCGACCGGCTCGATTCCCGCGCAAGGGGCCACGCGATGACGACCGCGCCGGCGACATCGCTGCAGCGGCCGGCCGGATCGTGGCGCCAGCGCCTGATCCGCAAGCTGCTGTTCGGCGCCAATGTCGATCGCAATGCCAAGACGCGGGCGCGCGTCGGCTTCGCGATCGTCGGCTTCCTCGTGGTCTATGCGGTAATCGGCGCCAGGCTCGTGATGTTCGCGGTCGCGCCCGAAGCGCGCGGCGAACGCCGCACCGCGGCGCAGGATGCGTTTGCCACTGCGCGGCCCGACATCGTCGACCGCAACGGCGAAATTCTCGCGACCGACATCAAGACGCCGTCGCTCTACGGCGAGCCGCGCCGCATCATCGACAAGGACGAGGCGATCGAGCTTCTGACCGCGACGCTGCCCGACCTCGAGACCGGCGAAGTGCGGCAGCGCCTGTCCGGCCGCAAGGGCTTTGTCTGGCTGAAGCGCGAGATCACGCCGCAGCAGCAGATCGACATTCACCGCCTTGGCATCCCCGGTATCGGCTTTCTGCGCGAGAACAAGCGCGTCTATCCGAACGGGCCGGAGGTCTCGCACCTGATCGGCCTCGTCAACATCGACAACCAGGGCATTGCCGGCATCGAGAAATGGCTCGACACCAACGGCCTTGCCGACCTGCATCGCGCGGGCTTTGCCACCGACCGCCTGCAGCGGCCGATCGAGCTCGCGGTCGATGTCCGCGTCGAGCACGCGTTGCGCGACGAGCTTCTCAAGGCGAAGGAAAAATTTCACGCCCATGCGGCCTCGGGCATCGTTTCCAATGTGAAGACCGGCGAGATCGTCGCCATGGTGTCGTTGCCGGATTTCGATCCGAACAGCCCGAAGGAAGCCAACGATCCCGACCGCATCAATCGCCTCACCACCGGCGTCTACGAGATGGGGTCGACCTTCAAGGCCTTTACGCTCGCGATGGCGCTCAACTCCGGCAAGATCACGCTGGACTCGATGTGGGACGCGCGCGGCAACCTGCACTACGGCAAGTTCACCATCCACGACAGCCATCCGCTCGGCCGCGTCATCAATACCAAGGAAGTCTTCACCTACTCATCGAACATCGGCGCCGCCCGCATCGCGCTCAACCAGGGCGTCGAGGCGCACAAGGCCTTCCTGCGCAAGATGGGCCAGCTCGATCGGCTGCGCACCGAATTGCCGGAGAGTGCGTCGCCGCTGGTGCCGAAGCACTGGGGCGAACTGAACACCGTGACGATCGCGTTCGGCCAGGGCCTGTCGGTCGCGCCATTGCAGGCGGTGATGGGCATCAACGCCGTGATGAATGGTGGCTTGTTGATCCCGCCGACCTTCCTGAAGCGTTCGGAGGAAGAGGCGCGGGCGCTCGCCGTCCGCGTCATCAAGCCGGAAACGTCAGAGAAGATGCGGTTCCTGATGCGGCTCAACGCCGAGATCGGCACTGCGAAGAAGGCCGATGTCCCCGGCTACTACGTCGGCGGCAAGACCGGCACGTCGGAAAAGATCTTCAACGGCCACTACGCCAAGAAGCGCGTGCTCAACTCGTTCACCGCGATCCTGCCGGCCGATGATCCAAAGTATCAGATCCTGATCATGCTCGACGAGCCGCAGGCGCTGAAGGAAACCTACGGCTTCATCACCTCGGGCTGGAACGCTGTTCCGACCGGCGCCAACGTCATTGCCCGCATCGCGCCGCTGCTCGGCATCGAGCCGCGTTTCGACCTGCCGCCGTCCGAGCGCCTTATTCTTGCGGCATCGAAGGAAAGCCGGTAAGCGCGTCGCGCCAAGTTACGGCTGGTAAGGTTGTTGCGTCGTTTGAACCGATTCCCTTTTGAAGAGCTCCGCAGGATGCGGACGGCACGATGAAGCTTCGTGATCTCCTCGGCGATGATGCCGCCTGCCCGGCAGGCGCGGGCGATATTGCCGTGTCCGGACTTGCGTCCGACAGCCGGCTGGTCAAGCCGGGCGAGGTGTTCTTTGCGCTTGCAGGCGCGAAGACCGACGGCGCAAGATTTGTCGCGAGCGCGATCGCCGCGGGCGCTGTCGCCATCGTCGGCGAGCATGAGATCGCGAGCAGCGGAAAAGTTCCCTTCGTGAAGGCCGCCAATGCACGGCGCGCGCTGGCGCGTGCCGCCGCGCGATTTTTCCCGCGCCAGCCCGAAACGATTGCTGCCGTCACCGGCACCAGCGGCAAGACCTCGGTCGCAGCGTTCACGCGGCAGATCTGGGCGCGGCTTGGCCATGCGGCCGCCAGCGTTGGCACGGTCGGCCTGGTGTCGCCGTCGCGCACCATCTACGGCTCGCTGACGACGCCGGATCCGATCTCGTTGCACCGGACGCTGGACGAGATTGCGCGCGAGGGCGTGACGCATCTCGCCTTTGAGGCCTCGTCGCACGGTCTCGACCAGCACCGGCTCGACGGCGTGCGCGTGTCGGCCGGCGCGTTCACCAATCTGTCGCGCGACCATATGGATTATCATCCGACCGTCGAGCATTACCTTGCCGCCAAGCTTCGGCTGTTCAGCGATCTCGTCGTCGATGGCGGCGTAGCCGTGGTCGCGGCCGATCACGAGCATGCGCGAGCCTTCGTTGATGCAGCGATGCGCCGCAGGCTGCGGCTGATCCGGGTGGGACACGCGGGCGCCGAGATCAGGTTGCGCGATGCTGCGATCGACGGTTTTGGCCAGCGTCTCACCATCGAACATGACGGGCGAACGCGCACACTGCGCCTGCCGCTGGTCGGCGAATTCCAGATCGAGAACGCGCTGGTCTCGGCAGGGCTTGCGATCGGCACCGGCAGCGCGGCCGACGACGTCTTCGCCGCGCTCGAGCATCTTGAAGGCGCCAAGGGGCGGCTGGAACTGGTCGGCAGCAAAGGCGGCGCGCCCGTCTTCATCGACTACGCCCACAAGCCCGATGCGCTGGAGAAAGCGCTCGCGGCACTCAGGCCCTTTGTGCGCGGGCGGCTCGTGGTCGTGTTCGGCGCCGGCGGCGATCGCGATCCGGGCAAGCGTCCCTTGATGGGCGAGATCGCATCGAGACTGGCCGACGACGTCATCATCACCGACGACAATCCGCGCAGCGAAATCCCGGCGGCGATCCGCGCGGCAATCCGCGCCGCCGCGCCCCGTGCCAGGGAAATCGGAGATCGCACGGAGGCCATCCGCGCGGCAGTGGGCGCGTTGCAATCCGGTGATGTCTTGATGATCGCAGGCAAGGGCCACGAGACCGGGCAGATTGTCGGCGACAAGATCCTGCCGTTCAGCGATCACGACGCCGTTGCAGCGGCACTGGCAGACCACTGATGACCGAGCCACTCTGGACTCTCGATGCGATGACCGCGGCCATGGGCGCGCAGCGTTGCGGCGCGCTGCCCTCGTCGATCTCGGGCATCTCGATCGACAGCCGCACCATCGTTCCGGGCGAGGCCTACTTCGCCATCAAGGGCGACGTGCACGACGGCCACGACTTCGTCGAGGCGGCGCTGAAGAATGGTGCGGCGCTGGCCGTGGTCGCCGTCAGCCATCGTGCCAAATTTCCCGCCGATGCGCGACTGCTCGTCGTGCCCGATGTGCTTGCCGCGCTCGGCAAACTCGGGATCGCCGCGCGTAAACGCTTTGGCGGCAAGGTCCTCGCGGTCACCGGCTCGGTGGGAAAAACCTCGACCAAGGAGATGCTGCGCTGTGTGCTGTCGGCGCAGGCTCCGACGCATGCGTCCGTGGCGTCCTTCAACAATCACTGGGGCGTGCCGTTGACGCTGGCGCGCTGTGCGCAAGGCAATTCGTTTGCGGTTTACGAAATCGGCATGAACCATGCCGGCGAGATCGAGCCGCTGGTCAAGATGGTGCGGCCGCATGTTGCCGTGATCACCACGGTCGAGCCGGTCCATCTCGAGTTCTTCGCCTCGGTTGAAGCCATTGCCGATGCCAAGGCCGAAATCTTCCTCGGCGTCGAACCCGGCGGCGCCGCGGTGCTCAACATCGACAATCCACAATTCGCGCGGCTGAAGCAGAAGGCGCAAGCCGCGCGCGTCGACCGCATCGTTCCGTTCGGCGAGAACGCACAAGCCGAGGCGCGGCTGCTCGAGCTGTCGCTGCATCCCAATTGCTCGGCGGTCCACGCGAACATCCTCGGCCACGACATCACCTACAAGCTCGGCATGCCGGGCCGCCATATGGCGATGAACTCGCTGGCGGTGCTCGCCGCCGCCGTGCTCGCCGGCGCCGATCTCGCGCACAGCGCGCTGGCACTGTCGCAGATGCAGCCGCCATCCGGCCGCGGCGCACGCGTGACGCTTGGCTTTCCAAATGGCAGGGCCTTGCTGATCGACGAGAGCTACAACGCCAACCCGGCTTCGATGCGCGCCGCGCTCAACGTGCTCGGCCAGGCCGCGATCGGCAGGCAGGGCCGCCGCATTGCGGTGCTCGGCGATATGCTGGAACTGGGACCGACCAGCCCGACGCTGCATGCGGGGCTTGCCGACGCCGTCGAGGCCAACCGCGTCGACCTGACATTTTGTTGCGGTCCCTTGATGCGAAACTTGTGGGAGGCTCTTCCGTCGAGCCGCCGGGGCGGCTATGCCGAGACCTCTGCGCAGCTCGAATCACAGGTCACCGGCGCGATCCGCGCCGGCGACACGGTGATGGTGAAAGGCTCGCTCGGATCGAAAATGAAACTGATCGTCACCGCGCTGGAGCGGCGCTTTCCGCAAGCGGATGCGGGTGACGACGGGGAGGGCGCCGGTCACGGCGCGGCGGATTAGGACGAGCGAATGCTGTACTGGCTGAGCGACCTTGCGCAGATGCACACGGTCTTCAACGTCTTCCGCTATATCACCTTTCGCGCGGGCGGCGCGGTTTTCACCGGCCTGCTCTTCGTCTTCATGTTCGGCCCCTGGATCATCGACAACCTGCGCCTGCGCCAGGGCAAGGGCCAGCCGATCCGCGAGGATGGACCGCAATCGCACATTCTGACCAAGAAGGGCACGCCCACCATGGGCGGCCTGATGATCCTGTCGGGCCTCTTGGTCTCGACGCTGCTGTGGGCGAACCTGCGCGACCCCTATGTGTGGGTCGTGCTCGGCGTCACCCTCGGCTTCGGGATGGTCGGCTTCTATGATGACTACCTGAAGGTGACCAAGCAAAGTCATAATGCGTTCGCCGGACGGACGCGGCTGATGATCGAATTCATCATCGCCGCCGGCGCCTGCTATGCGCTTGTCGTGATCGGTCGTCCGTCGTTGTCGACCTCGCTTGCGGTGCCGTTCTTCAAGGATGTCGTCATCGATTTCGGCTGGTTCTTTATCGTGTTCGCGATGCTGGTCGTGGTCGGTGCCGGCAATTCCGTGAATCTCACCGACGGTCTCGACGGATTGGCCATCGTGCCGGTCATGATTGCGTCGGCCAGTTTTGGCTTCATTGCCTACGTCGTCGGAAACGTCGTGATTTCCGATTATCTGCAGCTCCGCTATGTCGCCGGCACCGGAGAGCTCGCCGTGCTGTGCGGCGGCGTGCTCGGCGCCGGTCTCGGCTTCCTCTGGTTCAACGCGCCGCCGGCGTCGATCTTCATGGGCGATACCGGCTCGCTCGCGCTCGGCGGTCTGCTCGGCTCCATCGCGGTCGCGACCAAGCACGAGATCGTGCTGGCCGTGATCGGCGGCCTGTTCGTGCTTGAGGCCATCTCGGTGATCGTGCAGGTGATCTCGTTCAAGTTCACCGGCCGGCGCGTGTTCCGGATGGCGCCGCTGCATCACCATTTCGAGCAGATGGGCTGGACCGAGCCGCAGATCGTGATCCGGTTCTGGATCATTTCGGTGGTGCTGGCGCTCGTTGGCCTGTCGACCCTGAAGCTGCGCTGATGAAGCAGCTCACGAACGACGTGGCTGTGCGATTTGGACCTCGATTGGCGGTGCCGGCGCCGCAACGTGTGACGGGTGCATCGGGATGCCCCCAACAGGCATGGTCCCCTCCCCCGCAAGGGGATGATCCCGAGTCACGACCTTTGCCGGCAAGACTGTCGCGGTGTTCGGGCTCGGCGGCTCAGGCCTTGCGAGCTGCCAGGCGCTGCGCGCCGGCGGCGCCGAGGTCGTCGCCTGCGATGACAATGCAGCGAGCATGGCCGAAGCGGCGCGCGCCGGCTTCACCACAGCCGACCTGCGCACCGCATCGTGGGACCGCTTCGCAGCACTCGTGCTGGCGCCCGGCGTGCCGCTGACTGATCCAGTGCCGCACTGGACCGTGCTCAAGGCGCAGGACGCTGGCGTCAGCGTGATCGGCGATATCGAATTGTTTTGCCTGGAGCGGCGGCGCCACGCGCCAGACGCGCCGTTCGTCGCGATCACCGGCACCAACGGCAAGTCCACCACCACGGCGCTGGTCGCGCATCTGATGCGCGAGGCCGGCCACGACGTGCAGATGGGCGGCAACATCGGTACGGCGATCCTGTCGCTCGAGCCGCCGCGCCGCGGCCGCGTCCACGTGATCGAGATGTCGTCGTACCAGATCGATCTCTGCCCTTCGCTGCAGCCTTCGGTCGGCATCCTGCTCAACGTCACCGAGGATCATCTCGATCGCCACGGCACGCTGCAGCGCTACGCCGCGGTGAAGGAGCGCCTGGTCGCCGGCGTGCCGGACGGCGGCACCGCCGTGATCGGCGTCGACGATATCTGGTGCCGCGCGGCGGCCGATCGCGTCGAACAGGCCGGCCGCCATGTCGAGCGCGTCTCGGTGCTGCGGCCGCTCGCCAATGGCTTCTATCTCGAAGGCGACGCCATCGTCAGCGCATCCGGCGGCGCGCGGCGCGAGGTCGCAAAGGTCGGCGGCATTGGCTCGCTACGCGGCGTGCACAACGCGCAGAACGCGGCGTGTGCGACAGCCTGCGCGCTCGCGCTCGGAGTTGATCGTGAAACGATCCAACGCGGCCTGCGCTCGTTTCCCGGTCTCGCGCATCGCATGGAGCAGGTGGGCCAGCGCGGCGCCGTGCTGTTTGTCAACGACTTCAAGGGGACCAACGCCGATGCCGCGGCGCGGGCGCTGTCGTCGTTTTCCGACATTTTCTGGATTGCCGGCGGCAAGCCGAAGACCGGCGGCATCGCGAGCCTCGCCGAATATTTTCCGCGCATCCGCAAGGCCTACCTGATCGGCGAAGCGGCAAACGAGTTCGCGCAGACGCTCGGCACAAAAGTGCCGCACGAGATCAGCGGCACGCTCGAGGTAGCCGTCGAGCAGGCGGCGAGGGACGCGGAAGAGCTCGGGCCTCGCCGATCCGGTGGTGCTGCTGTCGCCGGCCTGCGCGTCGTTCGACCAGTACCGCAACTTCGAGATCCGCGGCACGCGCTTCCGCGATCTCGTGCTGGCGCTGCCCGGCGTGGTGCCGATGCCGCGGGCGTAACGCCGCCAATCATTGTCGACCATCAAGAGCTTCGCTCGGCAGAACGTTTGCCTTGTTGTGGACCGACCAATCAAACGCGCCGTTTCTATGCTTGTTTCTTCACATAGACGATACACCAGCCTTGCGGCGAAATTGTTCCATCGACCGTCTTGCAACTCGATGGCGCTTCGAACTGGACGCAATTTTCGCAGCTTAGATCACCTTTCGGGGTATCCTGATATTTGACCACCTTTTGCGACGCCTTGGCCTGCGCTGGCGTCGATGTAGCGATGACGGCACCCGCGCCCGTTGCCAATGCGCCGGCGGTTCCGGCCGCGATGGTCAGAACGCGCCGCCGGGAAAATCCTTCTGATTCAGTCATGAGACGTGATCCTGTCGTGTGAGGTATCGAAACCTTATCGACCTTTTCGCCATTCATGTTTTGATGCAGCGCAATGTCATTTTTTTGTCTGTCATCGATCCATCAGCCGTTTGGCCGACGCACACGCGATCACTCCAGATGTGGTGTGGATGTTGGCTGAACAATGCACTGATGGCCGCGGGATCTTGCGTTCTGTTCGGCAGCGGCCACGTCGATCTGCGTGCCTAGCCGCTTCCATCCCAAATCCGCAGTGCCTCAATTCGTTGAGGCACTGCGGTGGAAACAGCGATCAATATCCGAGGTATTGGGCTGGAGTTTGACTCCAGTCATTGCCGCGGCGGGTGTGAACCCAGGCCGCCCCGGTGACCCCGTTGTCAGCGAGCCCACCCACGATAGCAGTGTTGCCGTCAGCCGACAGCGATACGGAGCTACCTTGTCTCGCGTGCCCAACAGCGCCGGTACCGACGAGCTTGCTGCCCTGCTGGGCCCAAGCGCCGCCGCTGCGGGTATGCACCCAGGCCGCTCCCGAATTCGAGTTATCTCCAACCCCACCTACAACGGCGGTGTTGCCGTCAGCGGACAGCGATACGGAGTTGCCTTGCCCCGAGGTTCCAACGGCGCCGGTGCCAACCACCTTGCTGCCTTGCTGGCTCCATGCACCGCCGCTGCGAGTGTAGAGCCACGCTGCTCCGACGCCGCCATTATCTCCGGCCCCGCCCACGATCGCGGTGTTGCCGTCGGCAGATAGCGCGACAGAGACTCCTTGTCCGGCGGTTCCAACGGTGCCGGTGCCGACCAGCTTGCCACCCTGTTGGGTCCAGCGATCACCGGCTCGGGTGTAGACCCACGCCGCCCCGGAGCCTGCCATTGTCGGCGACTTCCCCGACAATAACGGTATTGCCATCGTCGGACGCCGCGACAGAGCGGCCTTGTCCCGACTTTCCAACGGCGCCGGAGCCAACCAGCTTGCTGCCCTGCTGGGCCCATGCACCGCCGCTGCGGGTATAGACCCACGCTGCTCCGATGCCTGAGCTGTCTGCTGGGCCACCCACAATGGCCGTATTGCCGTCGGCGGACAGCGTGACAGAGACACCCTGTGCGGCGTTTCCGACCGCGCCGGTGCCGATCAGCTTGTTGCCTTGCTGGGTCCAGATACCGCCGTTGCGCTTGTGAATCCACACCGCTCCGACGCCGGCGTTGTCCCAGGGCCCACCGACGATCGCGGTGTTACCGTCGGCGGACAGCGCGACGGACACGGACTGTCCGGCGCTTCCGACCGCACCTGTGCCGACCAGCTTGGTGCCTTGCTGAGTCCAAACGCCACCAACGCGGGTGTAGACCCACGTCGCCCCGGCGGCCTTGTTGTCAGCAACCCCACCGACGATGGCGGTGTTGCCATCGGCGGACAACGCCACAGACCAGCCTTGCTCGGCGGGCCCAACCGCACCGGTGCCGACCAGCTTCGATCCTTGTTGCGCGTTGGTTTGACTTTCCGCCTGAATCGGACTTGCGACAATCAACAACGCGGCCATGCAAGACAGCAGCGATGCGACCCACCGCCCGCTTGTTCGGCGGGCAGCGCAAACCTTCGACAGGTCGGCGAAAGCCGACGGAATGATACGGTTGTCCGTAAGAGGAGCTGATTTTCTCATGAACTCGGTCCTCCTTTGCGCGACATCGATACGCGCAGAACCGGACCTCGCCTTGCAGCCATTATCGTCGCGAGATAGGGGGCTCAGCGCACGATGGAATTTACCAAAGCACGAGATCGCGCCAGCGTCTTTGACTTTGATCAGACAGTGTCCTTGACACGAAATTCATCGTGGCTGCTAGGCGACGAGATGATAGGCGGCTAACGCTGTCGTCCCGACCGCCACAGCGCCTCTGACAAGAATGAGATAGATCAAACAGCCAGCGAATCTTCTCGCGCATACTTTTCCAATATTGGATGCAAGTCGGAAGGCTGCGAAATGTTGCGCGATATCGTTGTCCATATTCCCGTTGATCAATCCGCCCAGTCCATCATCGACTGCGCGACGTCGATCGGAAGCATGTTCGATGCTTACCTTGAGGGAATCGTATGCGTCTATCCAACGCTTGATCCCGCGATAGGGCCAACGTTCGATCCAGTGATGGCGTTTGGAAACGCCGCCGCCGGCGCGATGCAATACAATACGGATCAAGCTGAATCAGTGTTGAGCCAGTTCAAGGACTCGGCGAGGCGCGCCGGGATTTCGCACGCCGCCAGATGCATCAGCAATGAAAACCATGCCGCCATTCCAGCTCTGACGGAGATGTCGCGTCTGCACGATCTGAGCATCGTTGCTCAACCCAATCAGGCGAAGCCAAGCCACGACGCTCTGTTACCGGAAGCCATCCTGTTTGGGTCCGGTCGACCGATGCTGATGATACCGTACATCCATGTCGGTCCTCTCAAGCTTGATCGCGCATTAATCTGCTGGGACGGGAGTCAACCGGCGGCACGAGCTGTCCACGATGCGATGCCATTTCTGCGCAAAGCTCGAGCGACGGATATTGTCACCGTCAACGAAGACAGCGCGACCGCCAGCGAAGTGTCAGCAAAGGTGCTGCAGGGCCATCTTGCGCGGCACGATATATCTGCTGACATCCATCGGCGTACCGCGAACGTTTCCGAAATTTACGATGACATTCTGTCGCTTGCCGCCGACATCGGTACCAGTCTGATCGTGATGGGCGGGTATGGTCACTCAAGGCTCCGAGAAGCCATCCTGGGCGGGGTTACGCGCGGCATATTCAAGACCCTCACGGTACCAGCGTTGATCGCGCATTGAAGCTGAAGGCGGCTTGATGCCGCCTTTTAACCTGCGCCAAATCAGTCACTCGCTTGCAGCTCTGATCAGCCCTTTGGTGGCGTGCTCCCCACTATTTGGGCAGCCTCCGATATCGGCCAATGTCACGAAAGCGTGATCATTAGACACTAGGCGGACACCAAGCGTCTTTTTCGAATTTGATAGAAGTCAAGGCCTTCCCCTGTTTGCGGCGCAAACTACGCAATAATTGGGGGTGATACCTTTGTCTTCATCGCGCCACCTTGCAATTGGCGATCGCGTGGGACTGTCCGCGCTTGGATGCAAGCGCCATCCACGGATCAAGCAACAACTCGCCACCGTCATTGGATTCTCGAAGGGGTCGAATGGCGTGAGAGTGCTGTTTGATGGACACGCGAGCGCCACGATGCTTCACGCCAGCTATCTCGAATTGCACGACGCAGAGCCGCCGGCACCTCCGTCAATACAAACCGGACACCAATCGTCTCCGGAATGATCGAGGTGTACGATCCTGTTACTTATCCTGCGCGGGACGCTGTCCGCGAGGCAGCGCCGGCCGCATGCATCGCGTCGCTTAGCCGACGCTTACGCGATCATTCGAGATAACTGAGATAGGCGGCGACGGCTTTGACCTGCGCCTCCGTCAGATTGTGCGCGATCGGCTCCATGATGGCCGATGTATCCGGATTCCTTGGATCCTGACCGCGTTCTTTGTCCCAGTTCAAGAGCTTCCTGATGATGTAGTCGTCGAGCTGGCCTGCCAGACGAGGAAATAGTTCGGCGCCTTTCGCGTCCGGCCCGTGACAGGTCGCGCAGGCAGGAACATTGGCGCCCGGAATACCATTTTGATAAATTTGTTTTCCCGCATCGACGAGATTTCGAGGCGCTCCACCGAGCGGCCTGGGATTGAGATCGTGGAAGTGCCCAGCCAGCGCCGGGAGCATTGCTGGGCCCAGGACGTGCGCGACGTTGAACATCACGGGATTCGTGCGTCTGCGATCGATAAAGGCCTGCAACTGGTTTTCAAGATACTGAGGTTGCTGTCCGGCAAGCCGTGGCATCGGATAGGCGCCGCGAAAACCCTGACCTGATATCCCGTGGCAGGTCTTGCAATAGTCGGTCTTGGCCTTGAGCTCTTGCGGCGAAACGTCGGCCTTTCCCTTGTCCTGCGCATGTGCGGATGCGGAGACGACGACTGCGAGAACCACTGCTGACAGTACAGATTGTAAGCTCATAAGCCCCCGCCTTCTGATGATGAGCGACGTTACACGTGGCCGGCATTTTCGTTTAGCTCATTCTCTCTCGCCAATTTGATCCAGATCAACGAGAGGGATTCCGGCGAATCAGCTTGCAGATAAACGGCCATGTTTCATGATGATGCTAACCGGCTCTGTTGCGAACGCCAAGCAATGACGGACGAGCGAAGGCCGTCGGATGATGTGCTGTTTGGTCTGTTGCGGAAAAGGCCCAGAATCGCGAAATCGGATGCACCGCTTTGACTAGCTTGACCGCGCATTCGAGTGTTGCGCTATCGTTGCGTCGTGAACGGCGTAGGGACTCGAATCGTGCGTTTGCACGAAGCGCCGCGAACGAATGGATTGGGGCGCGATGCAAGTTGATTGCAGTCGTCTATCTAAACACGTCAGGTGTTTTGGGCTTGTTGCCGCGTTTGCCGTCACCGTCGTTCTCGGCGGATTGCTGACAATCAGCTTTACGGTGCCGGCGCAGGCGCTGCCGAGTTTCGCGCGCCAGACCGGGCAACCGTGTGGAACCTGCCATACCGATTTTCCGGGCCTGACGCCGTTCGGACGCCGCTTCAAATTGCTCGGCTATACGACAGGTGGCGGGCTCTATCGGACGACGCCCTTTTCGAGCGCTCCGGGTTCAAACGATGCCAGCTCGCAGTTGCGCAGCTATGCCAAGACTATTGATGGCGGCGTTGACAGCAGCAGTGCTGCCAGCAGCGGACAAAAAGGCTGGGTGCCTCCGGTCTCGATGATGGCCATCGTCGGCTACACCCACACCCAGGTGCCGATGCCGCCACCCACAGACCCCTACAAACCGAACGACAACACTGTGCTGTCACCCTTCAGCGCGTTCTGGGGAGGCGCGGTCACCAATGATATCGGCGCGTTCGCCCAGGTCACCTATAACGCGCCTCCGGCTGGTGGATTTGGCGATCCGTTCGGTCACACCTGGACCTGGGACAATACCGATATCCGTTTCGCCAGGACCGCGTCCCTCGGTCCGCTGGATGTGATTTACGGAATCACGGCCAACAACAATCCGACCGTTCAGGATCTGTGGAACACCACGCCGGCCTGGTCTTTCCCGTATGCCGCATCCACGCTCGCCAACACACCTTCGACCAAGACGATGATCGAGGGCGCATTCAGCGCGCATGTTGGCGGCGTCGGCGTCTACACCTTCATCAACGACATGCTTTATCTCGAAGCGACGGGCTACAAAACGCTCGGATTCAATCAGCAGAACACGCTGGGGACCGATCCATTCGGCGCGCCCGGGCTGTTCAGCGGTATCGCGCCCTATTGGCGTATCGCGCTGGATCCGCACTGGGGCAACCATTCGCTGATGGTCGGCGCGTTCGGGATGCATTTCAATGTCAATCCGTGGCTCGACCCGACGTTTGCAACGGGAACGACCGGCACGTTCGCGCAATCGGACAAGTTCACCGACCTCGGCTTCGACACGCAATACCAGTATCAGGGCGCCAAATTCTGGCTGACATTGCGCGCCAGCTACATTCGCGAGACGCAAAGGCTCGACGCAAGCTTCGCCGGCTTCTCATCGACGCCATCATCCAACCCGTCCAACCAGGTCAACAGTCTTCACCTGCTGGCCTCGCTTGCCGCCGGCGGCGACAATCGGGTCGTTCTCACAGGCCAGTATTTCGACATCACCGGCACCGCCGATGCGCTGTTGTACGGGACCGACTTGCTCGGGAATGCCCTGACGCCAAACAGCAATGGCTGGATCGGCGAGATCGCCTACATCCCGTTCGGGGTCGGCAAGGCGCCGGGCTGGCCATGGTTCAACGCGCGCATCGGCCTGCAATACACCTACTACAACAAATTCAACGGCACGACGATCGGCGCTCACGACAACAACAGCCTCTTCCTTCACGCCTGGTTCGCGATGTAGGCGGGGTTCGCAAGCACAACGGAGACCTTGTCATGAACAAATTGATTTTCCTGGGTGCTGCGGGGCTTGCACTGGCATTCACCGCGCCCGCATTCGCCGCCGACTTTCCGCTCGCGCCGCCAGCGAAGGCATCGTTCGTATCGCGGTTCACGTGGACTGGATGCTATCTCGGCGCACATGGCGGCGGCGCCTGGGAACAAAAGGATGCGACCGATCCGGTGCAACTCGTGCAGGAACTCGCTGTCAGGGGGCCCGGTCACGGTAGGGACCACCACAGTCAGCATCCACTCGAGCGGCGCGGTGATCGGCGGCCAGATCGGCTGCGACTATCAGTTCTCGCCGAATTTTGTTGTGGGCGTTGAGGGCGCCGTCTCGGCTGGTACGCTGAAGACGGGAAGCACTTTGGTCGCTTTGCCGGCGGGTAACCCCGGTGACTTCCTCTCCGTCGCGACGAGAACAGATTTCATTCCAACGGTGACAGCAAGGTTGGGCTACGCGATGGACCACTGGCTCTTCTACATCAAGGGAGGCGGGGCCTGGAGCAATGACAAGTACAGCGTGACCGGCTCTTTCACGGGCATCAACTTCGATGCGGAAGGATTGGGCATCCGCGGCGGCTGGACTGCGGGCGGCGGCGTCGAGTGGGCATTCACTGACGATTGGTCGGCAAGACTGGAATACGACTACTACGACTTCGGCAGCCCGAACGTGACGATGTCGGACACAGCCAACGCATTTGCCGGACCGGTGAGTTTCAGGCAAACCTCGCAGATGATCAAATTGGGTCTGAATTTTCGTGTCGGGCAGTAGCTCGACGTGACGCGATTCTAATGGGCTTATCCCGCAACCGGGTTTTCGGCACGACAACATCCCGCGGGAGCGAAAGCGAAATTATGAATATCCCTGGCTTACACTCGGCGCTGAAGGCGGCAATCCTCGCGACCGCACTCTGTGCCGGGATTGCTTTTGCAAGCTACGCGGACGACGTCGGAGCCAAGCTTGAATATTGCAAAACCTGCCACGGTCTGTCGGGGCAAGGTTATCGCGGGTACTATACGATGCCGCGTCTCGCCGGACAGCAGCCGCAATATCTTGAGAACCAGTTGCGCGCCTTCATCGAACGTCGGCGGACGAATCCCATCATGGCCAACGTCGCACACAGCCTGAGTTCACCGATGCTCTCGGCCTTGGCCCAGCATTTCAGGAGTCTCAATCCAAGGCCACTTGGTGGTGCTCCACGCGACCACCTCGCGCTCGGCAAGAAGATCTTCGAGGAAGGCCTTCCCGAGTCCAACGTTCCGGCATGCTCCGCCTGTCACGGCGCGGATGGCAAGGGTCAAAATGAGATTCCGCGCCTGGCGGGTCAGGTCTACTCATACACCGTTGGTCAGTTGACAGGCTGGAAGAAGCAACGCGGTCAGGGTTCGGCGGTCGACACGTCGGCCATCATGGCCCCGACTGCGCATAACCTGACTCCGTCGCAGGTCGAGGCGGTCGCGGCTTACGTGAGTAATCTGCAATAACTTCGTTCTACTCGTCACGTTTGATGAAAGCATATGGCGCAAAGCTCAAGATCATGAAGCTCATCAGGCTAAGAATAGCGATCCTGGCGGTTTTGTGCTCCGCAGCTTCGTCGTGGGCAAGCGACGTCGGCGGCGCCAGCGTCCGAAATTGCACCTGGTGCCACGGCACATCAGGGCAGGGCTTTATGGTCGCGCCGCGATTGGCCGGGCAAAGGCCGCAATACCTCGAGAGTCAGCTTCGAAGCTTCCACACGCAAACGCGAGATAATCCGTTTGCGAAACAATACATGTGGGGTGCGACGGCGGCTCTTCCGTCCGATGCCGCGCGCAATCTGGCGAATTATTTTTCAACGATTTCCCCAAGAGCCGCCAATGACGGAAACCGGAGCCTGGTGGATGCGGGAAGCAAAATTTACAACGAGGGCATTCCGGACGCCAATATCGTGGCCTGCGTTGCTTGCCACGGACCGGACGCTGTGGGGATCAGAGAAATTCCCCGACTGGGTGGGCTTTCCTATTCTTACCTGAAACGGCGGCTTCGGGAGTGGGGTGAGGGATATCATTCGGGCACGGGATTTCCGATGCCGCAGGTCGCGACCTCGTTGGGCCCGAACGAAATCGAGGCGCTCGCTTCATATCTCAGCTTCGTCAGGTCAGCTGCAAACTGATCCACCCAGCCGAGCACTAATTTCTTGCCAGGCATGATTGATGTCGATTGGCTTGATACTCATCGTCCTGCTTGTGGCTCTGTTGTTTGGCGGCCGCTTTAGCAGTTACGGTTATGGCTATGGTTACGGTAACGGAGGCATGGGATTCATCGGTGCGATCCTGACGATCGTCATCGTGCTTCATTTCGCGGGCATCCTCTGAGCGCTGAGGCGGCCACCGTCACTTAAGCTAACGAATGGTCGGCGCTGACGCGAACCATCGACCCGATACCGCGTGCCCGGACGCAAAATGGGGAACGCTCGAATTGACTTGCAGTTCGAACAGTGCATCGGCGTTGGCGCAGAAGCGAGGAGCGTGAGCCGCTGAAGCACTGCAATCGTCAAGCCAGGCCCGACAGGCTCTCTTGCAGTTGCAATGTTCGCAACGGCGAAAGGCCCTGAGATACTGCAAGCCGAGATCCGGCAAGGCGCCGCCTCCGGGCTCGATGCCAAGGCGCTGCATCATTTCGCAGATCAGAGTCGGTTCGCGCGAAGGTGCGACAGTGGGCTCGGCCATGGTAGCGGCTCCACTTTGATCACCGGCGGGAGCAAAGATGGACGGGATGCTGAATAGCCGCTTGATCTGAATCAAGAGATACTGGTGAGCGACAAGAAAGGCTGCGAAGGTGGCCGGCCCACCTCACCTGCGTTCTGCCTCAGCATCCCGTTCCAATCGCAGGATATGCTTTCTTACGCCCTCGAATCTCCGTTCGACGGCATCACTAAATAGTGGATTCTTTTGATCACTCGCCGTCGAGGCGATCTCTGACCAGTCTTCAGGTCGCAGGGCCTTAACCGCGGCCGGGAAGAAGTAACGCTCTTCCATTTCGATGTGACGCCGCTCGTGCTCGATGAAGTCATGAATGATGTCGTCGACGGTTTGCCGCAAGATTTCCCGATCCGCGAGGACGCCTTCGACCGCGTGCGCGACCCGGCGCAAGCGTTCGGCTCCACTCTGGTGCTCGGCGCCGAGGTCACCAATACGTTTGGCCGCGGCGGGATCGCGCACTTTCAGCTTGTTGAACACCAGATCTTCCTGCGGGTGATGGTAGGCATCGGGATAGACCTCGAAATAGCTGATGACCGCCCGAATGACCTCGTAGTCGGGTCGCTGTCCGAGATCAAAGATACGCAGCTCCTGTTCGAGCACCCGAAGCAGCTTTTCAATATTGCGATGTTCCTGGCGCAGGAGATCAATGATCATAGCGCGATCCTTTGCGAAAAGTCTGCCACCGAGCTGGCGATCACAGTTGCGAAAGATCAAAAACTGGCGCTCATTTTCCGCGAGCCATTGCCGGATTCCATGCTCGGTTACTGGAGCAGGTCCATCGATGGGCACCCGCCTTGTACTTCGACGCGTCTGTCGTGGCCAATTGACCGAGATCAACGCTATCTGCGCTATTTCACGTACGTTTTTTCAAAGCGCCGTGGAGGATCACATGTACAAGAGGATCACATGTACAAGAATATCCTGATCGCGACTGACGGTTCCGATCTTGCGATGAGCGCTGTTCGCAATGGCATTGAGTTAGCTAAGAGTGTGGGCGCCAAGGTCACTGCCGTGAGCGTGTCGGAGCCTTTTCGCTGGTTCGGTCCGGGTCTGGATGCCCGTACCGGAGCCGCAGTTCGCGAAGGAGCGAGCTTGGCCGCTGCTGCGGCGCTGGATGCGGTTGAGGATGCTGCGAAAGCAGCAAGCATCGGTTGCGAGAAGGTTCATGTTGAAGACGAATTTCCATACAGGGGCATTGTCGACACCGCGACGGTAAAGAACTGCGATCTCATCGTGATGGCGTCGCATGGTCGTCGCGGTATTTCAGCCGTTATTCTCGGAAGCGAAACCGTCAAGGTGCTCACGCATTCGAAGATCCAGGTGCTCGTTTGCCATTGAGAGCTTCGAACCAGTGAGCGAGACGGGCCGGCAGGCCCTAACGATGTCCGTTCGTAGATCGGAAGCAGCGGCGGAGGCTTTGGAGGATTCTTAATTCAGGTCAGGGAGCTAAGTCTTGAAAGTCCTCGTGCCCTTTGACGGCTCGCCTGCATCGATCCGCGCCGTCAAACTCGCCATTGATCAATTCGGCGGAATGGGAGCTGGTTTGATCATCGTGAACGTCCAAAATCCGGCAACCCTCAACCTGGGTGGAGATGGAGGAATCATGCCGCTGTCGTGGATCGAGCGGCAAGAAGAAGAGGCGGCCAGGGAAGCGTTGCAGGAGGCCGTTACCGTCTGCCAAGCAGCGGGAGTTACGTACACAACTCGTTCGGAGCGAGGCGCTGTCGCGGCAACAATCAATCGCGTAGCCCATGAGGAGCACGTGACGCAGATTGTGATGGGAACCAGAGGATTGGGTGGAGTGCGCGGCATGCTCTTAGGCTCAATAGCCACTCAGCTGCTGCATTTGGCCGACGTGCCAGTGACATTGGTGAAATAGCAGCAGGGCCGGTCGAGCATGCTGAACTTACGCCCTCCGTTTGTTGAGGGGCCCAATGACCAACTCAGGCGGGTTGTGCTTACTATCGTGATCGCGCGTCTCGACCTGTAACGTGATTCCTTGACGGCATTATTTATAGTTGTATGTATAAATACATTCTCTTATAGGATGCAATCAAAAGTTACACGAGTAACTCCGATAAACCATCAAAATTCAATTACTTGGTGGGGAGCGGTGGTCGTGACTGATCCCGCCTGACGAGCTTCAACTCGTCTGCAATTTCTTAACCTTTCGTCAACTAAGCTGGCGCGACCAAATCGCCTCCGGACCGCCAGGAACACAGCAATGATCGAGCGCGACCAACGCACCCCGTTCGGCGAATGGTGGTGGACCGTCGACCGGCTGCTGCTTGCGGCATTGCTGACGCTGATGCTCGGCGGAATCGTGCTGTCGCTGGCGGCAAGCCCGGCGGTCGCCGTGCGCATCGGGCTCGATCCCTTCCACTTCTTCAACCGGCATGTCGCATTCCTCATTCCATCCTTCGTCGTGTTGCTCGGGACCTCGCTGCTGTCGCCGCGCAGTGTCAGGCGCTCGGCGCTGATCGTGTTCGCGATCGGCATCGTGCTGATGGCATTGACACTGGTGTTCGGCGCCGAGGTGAAGGGCTCGCGGCGCTGGATCTCGGTGGTCGGCATCAGCCTGCAGGCGTCGGAATTCGTGAAGCCGACTTTCGTGGTGCTGATCGCCTGGCTGTTCTCGGAATCGGCGCGGCGTCCGGAAATGCCGTCAACCTCGCTGGCGCTGAGTGGGCTGTTGATCGTGGTCGCGCTGCTCGTGCTGGAGCCGGATTTCGGCCAGACCATGCTGATCGTGATGGTGTGGGGCTCGCTGTTCTTCATGGCCGGGATGCGGATGATCTGGGTGTTCGGCCTCGCCGGCGCCGGCGCCGCCGGCCTGTTCACCGCTTTTCTGTTCGTGCCGCATGTCGCCGGCCGCATCCGCCGCTTCATGGACCCGGCCTCCGGCGACACTTTTCAGGTCGACATGGCGATGGAGTCATTTACCCGCGGAGGGTGGTTCGGGCAGGGGCCGGGCGAGGGCACGGTGAAGCGCATCCTGCCCGACAGCCACACCGACTTCGTGTTCGCGGTGGCGGCCGAAGAGTTCGGCATCGTGCTTTGTCTCGCGCTGCTCGCGCTGTTCAGCTTCGTCGTGATCCGGTCCTTGCGCAACGCCTATCGCAGCGACGACCTGTTCACGCGCTTTGCCTCTGCCGGCCTGGCTATGCTGTTCGGCGTGCAGTCGGCGATCAACATGGCGGTCAATGCGCACCTCATTCCGGCCAAGGGCATGACGCTGCCGTTCATTTCCTACGGCGGCTCGTCGATGATCTCGATGGCCTACGGCATGGGCATGCTGCTGGCGCTGACGCGGCAGCGCTCCCGCACCGAGCTGGAGTCGGTGCGGGACAGCTATGCCGTGCCGAGTCTGGCTTGAACGACTGGATAAGTTGCGTCTTGCCTGAGCCACCTTTGTCTGCGAACGCAGCTTTGCATGACTGAGCCACTCATCCTGCTCGCCGCCGGCGGCACCGGTGGACACCTGTTCCCCGCCGAGGCGCTCGGCGTGGTGCTGATGCAGCGCGGCCTGCGCGTGCGGCTCGTGACGGATTCGCGCGCGATCCAGTACAGCGGGCTGTTCTCCGACGGCATGTTCGACGTGGTGCCGAGCGAGACGCTGCGTGGCGGCTCGCCGGTTGCGCTGGCCCGCGTCGCCGTCATGTTGTCGATCGGCACGGCGAAAGCGCTGGCGCTCATCAATCGGCTCAAGCCCGCCGCCGTCGTCGGCTTCGGCGGCTATCCGACCCTGCCGCCGCTGGCGGCCGCGACATTGTTGCGCGTGCCGACGGTGATCCACGATTCCAACGCGGTGCTCGGTCGCGCCAACCGGTTGCTGGCCACGCGCGTCACCGCGATCGCGACCTCGCTGCCCGGCGTGTTCGACCGCGATCCCGGCCTCGCCGGCAAGAGCGTGCTGACCGGCACGCCGCTGCGGCCGGCCGTGATCAGCGCGGCCGCGCAGCCTTACGCCGCGCTCGCGAGCGATCAGCCGCTCCGCTTGACTGTGTTCGGCGGCAGCCAGGGCGCGCGTATCATGGCCGACATCGTGCCGCCGGCGATTGCGCGGCTGGCGCCGGAGTTGCAGCGACGCATCAAGCTGGTGCAGCAGGTCCGCGAGGAAGACCTCGCGCGCGTCAGGCAGATCTACGAGCCGCTGAAGATCGATACCGAGCTTGCGCCGTTCTTCAGCGACCTGCCGCAACGGCTTGCTTTGGCTCACCTTGTGGTCTCGCGCTCCGGGGCAGGTACGGTCGCCGAGCTCGCCGCGCTCGGCCGGCCCGCGATTCTCGTGCCGCTGCCCGGCGCCATCGACCAGGATCAGTTCGCCAATGCCGGGGTGTTGATGCAGGCCGGCGGTGCGATCCGGATTCCGCAAACCGAATTCACGCCTGAGCGGCTGGCATCGGAAATCACAGCACTGGCCGCCGACCCGGCGCGCCTCGCCGGCATGGCCGCCGCGGCCCGGGGCGTCGGCCGGCTCGACGCCGCCGAGCGGCTCGCCGATCTGGTCATGATGGTGGCGGCGTTGCCGCCCATTTCAGCCTAGTTTGGGCTTGTCTTGCGCGGCCAAAGCGGGGCATCCAGTACGCCGCCCGCCCGATTTGAGTCATATCGCCCTCGTATTGCTTGCTGACTGCGACAGGAACGACGCTTCATGCGACTGCCGGAAAAGACAGGCCCCATCCACTTCGTCGGCATCGGCGGCATCGGCATGAGCGGCATCGCCGAAGTGCTTTGCAATCTCGGCTACACCGTGCAGGGCTCCGACATCGCCGAAAGCGCCAACGTCAAGCGGCTGCGTGACAAGGGAATTCAAGTTGCGATCGGACATAAAGCTGACAACGTCGGCAGCGCTCACGTCGTGGTCGTCTCGTCTGCCGTCAAGCGCGACAATCCCGAGTTGGTGACGGCACGCGCGCAGCGCATCCCCGTGGTGCGCCGGGCCGAGATGCTCGCAGAATTGATGCGGCTGAAGAGCTGCGTGTCGATCGCCGGCACCCATGGCAAGACCACGACGACCTCGATGGTTGCGACCCTGCTGGAAGCCGGCCATCTCGATCCGACCGTGATCAACGGCGGCATCATCAACGCCTACGGCACCAACACCCGCCTTGGCGCCGGCGACTGGATGGTGGTCGAGGCCGACGAGAGTGACGGCACCTTCCTGAAGCTGCCGACCGAGGTGGCGATCGTCACCAACATTGATCCCGAGCACCTCGATTACTTCAAGACCTTCGATGCGGTGCAGGACTCCTTCCGCAATTTCGTCGAGAACCTGCCGTTCTACGGCTTTGCCGTGATGTGCACCGATCATCCGGTGGTGCAGGCCCTGGTCGGCAAGATCGAGGACCGGCGCATCATCACCTACGGCGAAAATCCGCAGGCCGATGTCCGGCTGGTCGACCTCGCCTCGGCTAACGGCGGCTCGCGCTTCAAGGTGATCTTCCGTGACCGCGCGGGAACCACGACCCACGAGATCGCCGATCTCGCGCTGCCGATGCCCGGGCGGCACAACGCCTGGAACGCCACGGCGGCGATTGCGGTGGCCCACGAGCTCGGCATCGCCGATGGTCTCATCCGCAAGGCGCTGGCCAGCTTCGGTGGTGTCAAGCGCCGCTTCACCCGCACCGGCGAGTGGAACGGCGTCACGGTGATCGACGATTACGGGCATCATCCGGTCGAGATCGCCGCGGTGCTGAGGGCCGCCCGCAACTCGACCAAGGGCCGCGTTATCGCCGTGGTCCAGCCGCACCGCTACACCCGTCTGCAGTCGCTGTTCGAGGAATTCTGCACCTGCTTCAACGATGCCGACGCTGTCATTGTCGCCGAGGTCTATGCGGCGGGCGAGACGCCGATCGAAGGCATCGATCGCGACCACTTCGTCGCAGGCCTGCGCGCGCATGGTCACCGCGAGGTGGTGCCGCTCGACGGCTCGCAGCAACTCGCCGGTATCGTGCGCGGCCTCGCAAAAAGCGGTGACTATGTGGTCTGCCTCGGGGCCGGCAACATCACGCAATGGGCTTATGCGCTGCCCGATGAACTGAAGGCGCTGGGCTGACCGACGTGAGCTTTCCCGACATCACGCCTGATCTGAAAGCGCGTATGCCAGAGCTGCGCGGTCGGCTCGCGGCCAATCAGGACATGGCGCCGCTGACCTGGTTTCGCGCTGGCGGTCCGGCGCAGGTGCTGTTCACGCCGGCCGACGAAGACGATCTCGCCCATTTCCTGGCCAAGCTGCCGGACAACGTACCGGTTTATCCCGTTGGTGTCGGCTCGAATCTGATCGTGCGCGACGGCGGCATCGCGGGCGTGGTCATACGTCTCTCGCCGCGCCCGTTCGGCGAGGTCACCGCCGAAGGCGACACTGTGCGCGCCGGCGCCATCGCGCTGGACAAGCGCGTCGCCGAAGTTGCAGCGGCTGCAAACATTTCCGGGCTGGAGTTCCTGTTCGGGATTCCCGGCTCCGTCGGCGGTGCGCTGCGCATGAATGCCGGCGCCAATGGCGGCGAGACCAAAGATGTGATGGTTGAAGCACGCGGCGTTACGCGGAAAGGCGCGATCAAGACCTTCAGCAACGCCGACATGAAATTCGTCTATCGCAACAGCGGCGTGGAGGACGGAGTTATCTTCACCTCGGCGCTGTTTCGCGGCCGAACGGCCGAACCTCAAGCAATTCGCGAACGCATGAATGAAGTCCAACAACATCGTGAAGCGGCGCAGCCAATTCGGGAAAAAACCGGTGGCTCGACCTTCAAGAATCCGCCGGGGCAGAGCGCATGGAAACTGATCGATGCCGCCGGCTGCCGGGGGCTCGCGGTCGGGGGGGCCCAGGTCTCAACAATGCACTGCAACTTTCTGATCAATACCGGCAACGCCAGCGGTCACGATATTGAAGCGCTTGGCGAAACGGTTCGCGCTCGCGTCAAGGCAAGCAGCGGAATCGAGTTACAGTGGGAAATCAAGCGGATCGGGGTAGAGCGAAGCTGATGCGCACGACCATTCTGTTCGGTGGAACCAACAAGGAGCGGCTGGTCTCGGTCGCCTCGGCCCAATCGCTGCACTCGGCGTTGCCCGAGGCCGACCTGTGGTTCTGGGACGTCGATGACACCGTGCGTGAAGTCAAATCCGAGACGCTGCTTGGACATGCGCGGCCATTCGAGATCGATTTCACCGCGCCGGGCCGCATGGTCGGCAAGATCGAGCAGGCGCTCGATGTAGCCAAGTCGGAAGACCGCGTACTGCTGCTCGGACTGCACGGCGGTCGCGCCGAGAACGGCGAGTTGCAGGTCATGTGCGAGGTGCGCGGCGTTCCGTTCACCGGATCGGGGTCAGCGTCGTCCTACATCGCTTTCGACAAGATCGCGGCCAAGCGCTTCGCCGCGCTCGGCGGCGTGCGGACATCGCCGAGCGTTGCGCTTGAAAATATCGAGCAGGCGCTCGCCGAGCACGGCCGGCTGGTGGCGAAGCCGGTGCGCGATGGGTCGAGCTACGGGGTGATCTTCGTCAATGCCAGGCAGGACCTGGTTGCGGTGCGCAGCGCGGCAGTGAACGAGGAGTATCTGATCGAGCCGTTCGTCTCCGGCGTCGAGGCAACCTGCGGCGTGCTCGAGCAATCGGATGGCATGGTGACGTCGTTGCCACCGATCGAAATCGTTCCGGCGGAGGGCGTCTTCGACTACACGGCAAAATATCTTCTGAAGTCGACCCGCGAGATCTGTCCCGGCCAATTCACGCTCGAGGTGACAGCGCAGCTGCAAGACCATGCGTTGAAGGCGCATCGCGCGCTGTCATGCCGCGGTTACACACGCTCCGACTTCATCGTGTCGGCCAGCGGCATCGTCTATCTCGAAACCAACACGTTGCCGGGTCTCACCAAGGCGTCGCTTTATCCGAAGGCCCTTAACGCGCAGGGCATAGCGTTTGCCGATTTCCTGAACGACCAAATTGCATTAGCGATTAAATACATTCGGAAGTAGGGCTGTCGGGGCGATCACACCGGTCCCTAAAATCGTGCGGATTTTGCCGCAAACGCTTCAAAAGTCGTGTCAAAACCGGCCGTGACCGCTCCGGTTTTACCATTTGTTTACCAGGAAGCCCGAAGGTTAACGGCGGCGGCGCAGCGTGCGCTTGGTTGCCGGGCGTAAGCCGTGCGGATTTTCCCGCGCCGGCGAGCGCATCGACGAACCCGATCGCGGGTCGGCAAGACAAGGACGTCAGCTGTGTCAAAGCCCGCAACGCGCGGGCACAAACGTTTGACGAGCTGGTGCGATGGACGGCGGGGGACGCTCTGCAGGACCGGGGAGGGGGTCGCGACTGAAGTCCGTCGCGCGCGCCCTGCTGGGCCAATCGCGCCCAGCTGCATCGTCAAAGTCGAAGGCGCGCGAGGGCATCGTCGCGCCCGAGCGCAAGAGCCGCACGCTGTTCATGCTCGAGCGGCTGACCCCGCGCGGCGCGGGCGCTGCCGCGACGCTGCTCATTCTCGGCGGCAGCGCGGTGTTCGGTGCCATCAAGGGCGGCCATGTTCAGGAGATGGCGACGGCGCTGCGCGATACCCGCGATGCGCTGGCCAATTCCGCCGGCTTCCGCATCGCGTCGATCACCATCAACGGCCGCAAGCAGCTGAGCCAGGACGAGGTGCTCGCGATCGGCGGCATCACCGGCAAGCGCTCGCTGTTGTTCCTCGACGCCGGCGACGTCCGCGATCGCCTGAAGGCCAATTCGTGGATTGCGGATGCGACCGTGCTCAAGCTCTATCCGGACAAGCTTGCGATCGACATTACCGAGCGCATCGCGTTCGCACTCTGGCAGGACGAGAAGCACGTCTCGGTGATCGCCGAAGACGGCGCGGTGCTCGAGCCGTTCGTAGCGCGCCGCTTCACGTCGCTGCCGCTCGTGGTCGGCAAGGGCGCTGAAACCCACGCCAGGGACTTCCTCAACGTCGTCGCCGCCGTATCCGCGGATTCGGGATGCGGTGAAGGCGATCGTGTTCGTCGGCGAGCGCCGCTGGAATCTCCGGCTGGCGAGCGGGCTCGATGTGCGGCTTCCGGCGACCGGCGTCACTGCCGCGCTCGACCGGCTGAGCAAGCTCGATCAGGACGAGCATCTGTTGTCGCGCGACATCGTCGCGATCGACCTGCGTCTGCCCGATCGCATCACCGTCAGAACTCTCCGATGAGGCCGCACAGGCGCGGGCCGATGCGCTGAAAGCCAGGACCAAGAAGAAGGCGACCGACGCATGAGCGGCGCCCATCGCAAGGCTGCGCCGAAGATGAAGCCGGTGCCGGCCAATCGCACCACGCTGGTCGCAGCGCTCGACGTCGGCACCAGCAAGGTCGCGTGTATGATCGCGCGGCTGAAACCCTGCGCGCCGAATGACGCGCTGATCGGCCGTACCCATGCCATCGAGGTCATCGGGTTGAGTTACATCCAGTCGCGCGGCATCAAGGCCGGCGCGGTGGTCGATTCCGCGGAAGCCGAGCTTGCGGTGCGCCAGGCAGTCGCCATGGCGGAGCGCTCGGCCGGTGTCCGCGTCGAGGCCGTGTTACTCTCGGTGTCCGGCGGGCGCCTGCAAGGACAATTGATCGAGGCCTCGGCCGACATTCGCAGCGGCACGGTTGGATCAGGCGACATCGGTCGCGTGATGAGCGCGGGCGCTGCGCACGCCACTGCCGACGGCCGGACCGTGCTGCATGCGCTGCCGGTCAGCTACGCGCTCGACGGGGTCAAGGGGGTGCGCGATCCGAAGGGCATGGTGGCGCGCCAGTTCGGTATCGAGGCGAACGTCGTTACCGCGAACTCGGCAGTGGTCGGCAATCTCATGCTGGTGGTCGAGCGTTGCCATCTCACGGTCGAAGCGATTGCGGCCAGCCCCTATGTCGCCGGTCTGTCGGTGATGACCGATGGTGAATCGGACTTGTCGGCGGCCGTCGTCGACCTCGGCGCGGGAACGACGTCGATGGCGACCTATTCGCTCGGTCGCTTCGTTCATGCAACCGGCTTCGCGGTCGGCGGTCATCACATCACCACAGATCTCGCCCGCGGCATGGGCACGTCGGTCGCGGACGCCGAGCAAATCAAGACGTTATATGGCACCGTGCTGCCCGGTGGGCTGGACGCGCGCGAACTCATGACAATTCCGCCGGCCAGCGATCAGGAACGGGATGCGCCACGGATCGTGTCGCGCGGAGCTATCGCCAACATCGTGCGCCAGCGCGTCGAGGAGATCCTCGAGATGGTCCGCGACCGTCTCGCCAAATCGCCGTTGGCAGCCGAGCCGCAGGCGCAAGTCGTGCTCACCGGCGGCAGTTCTCAACTGAACGGCATGACCGATCTCGCGAGCCAGATCCTGAAACGTCCGGTCCGCATCGGCCGGCCGCTCGGCCTCGGACGCCTGCCGAACGAAGCCGAGAATCCATCGTTCGCGGTCGCCGCGGGCCTGCTGGTCTATCCGCAATTCGCCCATCTCGAGCATGTCGAGCCGCGCCGCGTGCGCGCCTTGAGAACAGGAACCGACGGCTACTTCGGAAAGGTCAGCCAATGGCTTCGCGATGGATTTTAAGACCAATCACCGGTGCAGTTGATCAGTGCGTTTCACCCCTCCTCCGGCGAGCGACCGGACCAACCTGCGGCAGCCCGCACGCGTAATCGAGAGGCAATCATGACCATTAATCTTCAAATCCCCGACATTCGCGAACTTCGGCCGCGCATCACCGTGTTCGGCGTCGGCGGCGCCGGCGGCAACGCCGTCAACAACATGATCACGGCTGGGCTGCAGGGCGTCGACTTCGTCGTCGCCAACACCGACGCTCAGGCACTGACCATGTCCAAGGCCGAGCGCATCATCCAGATGGGCGCGCAGGTCACCCAAGGCCTCGGCGCCGGCTCGCAGCCTGACGTGGGCGCCGCCGCAGCGCAGGAGGTGATCGACGAGATCCGCGATCATCTGTCGGGCGCGAACATGGTGTTCGTCACCGCCGGCATGGGCGGCGGCACCGGAACCGGCGCGGCGCCGGTCATCGCCAAGACCGCTCGTGAAATGGGCATCCTCACTGTCGGCGTCGTGACCAAGCCGTTCCACTTCGAGGGCCAGCGCCGGATGCGCACCGCCGAGGCCGGCATCACCGACCTGCAGAAGGGCGTCGACACGCTCCTCATCATCCCGAACCAGAACCTGTTCCGGATCGCCAACGAGAAGACCACCTTCGCCGACGCCTTCGCGATGGCCGACCAGGTGCTGTACTCCGGCGTCGCCTGCATCACCGACCTGATGGTGAAGGAAGGCCTGATCAACCTCGACTTCGCCGACGTTCGCGCCGTCATGCGCGAGATGGGCAAGGCGATGATGGGCACCGGCGAAGCCGGCGGCGAGAAGCGCGCGCTGACCGCGGCGGAAGCTGCGATCGCCAACCCGCTGATCGATGACTCCTCGATGAAGGGTGCGCGCGGGCTGTTGATCTCGATCACCGGCGGCAAGGATTTGACGCTGTTCGAAGTCGACGAGGCGGCAACGCGCATTCGCGAGGAAGTCGACCAGGACGCCAACATCATCGTTGGTGCGACGTTCGACGAGAGCCTGGACGGCGTGATCCGCGTCTCTGTTGTCGCGACCGGCATCGACAGCCTGGTTCCAGCGACGCGGTCGAAGCCGGCGGTCGCCGCAGTGCAGCCGGTTCAGGCTGCCGCGCCTGCGGCGCCGTCGCCCGAGAGCCGGCTTGCCGATCTCACCGCGCGGCTGCGCGCCGACACCAACCGCATGGCCGAGCGCATGGCGCAGGCCGATGCGCAACGCCCCGCCGCGCCGGTGCAGGCTATGGCGCCGCAGCCGATGCAGCGGCCCGAAAGCGTCGAGCGCGCCGCGCTCGCTGCGATCGCCGCTGCTGTTGCGCCAACTCAAGCGCCCGCGGCGTCGCCGCCGGTGGCCGAGCATGCCGGCACTTATGGCGATGTGACGGTGCGCCCGGTTGCGCCGAAGCCGACACTGTTTACCGAGCCCGCCGCCACGGTCACCGAGATGCATGAGCCACCGGCTCCGGCCGCCTTCATCCCGCCGGCGCCTGAGCGGATCCCAAATCGGACGCCGCGCATGCCGAAGTTCGACGAACTGCCGATGCCGGCGCAGGCCGAAATCCGCAAGGCGCGCGGCGAGGCGGTCGAGGATCACCCGCAGAAGAACCGGCTGTCGCTGTTGCAGCGTCTCGCCAATGTCGGCCTTGGCCGGCGCGATGAGGAGACCGAACCGCCGATCGCTGCCCGTGCCTCCGGTCCGGCCATGCCGGCGCTGCCCGACCGTCCGCCATCACGCCCGCTCAAGCCGCAGGCGCCGGTTTCGGAATACGCACCGCGTCCTGCCCCGCAGGGACTCGATGCCCACGGCCGGACGGCGCCTGCAAATCCGCAAGCCCCGGGCGACGATCACCTCGATATCCCCGCCTTCCTGCGGCGGCAGTCGACGTGAGCGGCTGTAAGAATTGAAAACCTGACTGCCCCCGCTGGGCTCAAGCGGGGGCAGTTTTCTTTAAGGACTGTCGCCGCGTAACCAGCTGTTATTGCTTCAATTTTTACGTGTTTTCCACAGCCGTGAATTTGGTTAAGCGTTGGCGCGATTGCGGCGAGTTTGGGGTAACAATCCGTAAAAAAGCGTGAGTGGCCAATTCTTGATCGGTGTCTAAGGTTGCCGCACTGCTTCGCTGCTCAAGGGGACACTTGGGGATTTTCGGGGTCGTATTGAGCAGCGTGCTTGGGAATTTGGGGATTGAACCAGCAGCGTTTTTGAGTCGTGCGCGCAGGCGTTGACGGTCTCGAAGGTTGTTCGCGTTCAAAGGTCAGGCAACTGCGAATGAAATCCATCCGGCAGACTACGCTCGGATCGTCCGTCACGGTGACGGGGATCGGTGTTCATTCCGGAATGCCCGTGACCGTCAGCCTCGGCCCCGCCGACGCCGACGCCGGCTACCTCTTCATCCGCACCGGACTTGATGGCGCCGACCGCGAGATTCGCGCGAGCGCCGACGCCGTCATCGCCACCGAATTCGCCACCGTGCTCGGCGATGCCGAAGGTCCGCTGGTCTCGACCGCAGAACACGTTCTCGCGTCGCTTCGCGGCATGGGCGTCGACAACGCCACGATCGAAATCGACGGACCGGAAGTGCCGATCATGGACGGCAGCGCCGCGCCGTTTGTCGATGCGATCGATCACGCCGGCGTCATCGAGCTTGCCGCACCGCGCCGCTTCATCGAAGTGCTGAAGCCGGTGCGTGTCGTGATCGGCGAGTCGATCGGCGAGCTCATGCCTTACGCCAATGGCTTCCGCGCCGACGTCGAGATCAACTTTGCGCATCCGCAGATCGGCCGTCAGGCGCTCACGTTCGAGCTGTCGCCCGCCAGCTTCCGCCGCGACGTCTGCCGCGCGCGCACCTTCGGCTGCATGGAAGACCAGGCGAAGCTCTGGAGCGCCGGCTACGCGCGCGGCGCTTCGCTGGAAAACACGATCGTCTATGACTCCAAACGGGTGCTCAACACGGAAGGCCTGCGCTATCGCGACGAGTTCGTTCGCCACAAGGTGCTCGACGTGGTCGGCGATCTCGCGCTCACCGGCCTGCCGCTGCTCGGCCGCTACAACGCGGTGCGCCCCGGGCACAAGCTGAACAATGCGGTGCTGCGCGCGCTTTTAGCCGACCGCAGCGCCTGGCGGATCGTCGACGCCGAGCCCGCCCGCCGCCGCCGCGGTCACGCGGAAGTCGCGGGGGCGGTCGTCGCGGCGTTTGGCCCCGAGGTGTCGTAAAGCGGCGCTATTTCAGCCGGATCGGCTGGTTTCCGTCTCAACCATAGCGGCCTTATTCCGGGCGGAATGTCTGCATAAGCGGTTGGTCGGCAGAGGTTTTGCGGCTAAATAGTCGCGACCGGTCGCGGGGGCCGGTGCCCAAGCCCGGTCAAAGCCAGGGTCCCTTTTGAGTGATCTCGCGCGCGTTTCGCGATGAATGGACTTGAGTGACGTCGGGGCAGGAAGCGGGCGGATGATCCTTTTGTCGTCATCATCGATCAGGGCGCTCGGCCGCGTGGTGCGCGTTGCCGGCTTGCTCGCGACCGCCGCGCCGCTCGGCGCCTGCAGCACGGTCAGCGGCTGGTGGGATTCGATTCTCGGCAAGAAGGACGAGACCTTCGTCGACCAGCCGGCCGACAAGCTCTACAACGAGGGCCTCTACCTTCTGAACAACAAGCACGAGTCGTCTGATGCGGCGAAGCGCTTCGAGGAGGTCGATCGCCAGCATCCGTATTCGGACTGGGCGCGCAAATCGCTGTTGATGTCGGCCTACGCCTATTACGAGGCGCGCGATTATGACAGCTGCATCGGTGCCGCGAGCCGCTACATCACGCTGCATCCGGGCAGCCCGGACGCGGCTTACGCGCAGTATCTGATCGCTGCGTCGAACTTCGACCAGATCCCCGACATCACCCGCGACCAGGGCCGCACCGAAAAGGCGATCGCATCGCTCGAAGAGGTGATGCGCAAATATCCAAACTCCGAATATGCGACGACGGCGCGGCGCAAGCTCGAATCCGCGCGCGACCAGCTTGCCGGCAAGGAGATGCTGGTCGGCCGCTACTACATGGACAAGCGCGATTTCACCGGCGCGATCAATCGCTTCAAGACGGTGGTGACGCAGTATCAGACCACGCGTCACGTCGAGGAGGCGCTGGAACGCCTGACCGAAGCCTATATGGCGCTTGGCATCACCGGCGAGGCGCAGACCGCAGCCGCGGTGCTGGGTCACAATTTCCCCGACAGCAAGTGGTACCAGGACGCGTACCAGCTTGTGAAATCCAACGGCCTCGAGCCGGCCGAGAACCAGGGCTCCTGGATCAGCCGCGCTTTCAGGAAAGTCGGGCTGGGATAACGAAAAACGCTGCCAGTTTCTGGCCTTGGCGTATTTCACAATCCGGTACTAGATCGCAGGCGGAAAACACCCCTATCTTAGGGTGTTCGTTCCGTGCGAATCGGTTGTTGGGGTTTCAGGCTCATGCTGGTGCGGCTGTCGATCCGTGACATCGTCCTGATCGAGCGCCTCGATATCGATTTCGCGCGCGGCCTTGCGGTGCTGACCGGCGAGACCGGCGCCGGCAAATCCATCCTGCTCGATGCCTTCGCTTTGGCGCTCGGCGGCCGTGGCGACGCCACGCTGGTGCGGCAGGGCGCCGAGCAGGGCCAGGTCACGGCGGTATTCGAGGTCGCCGAACCGCATCCCGCGATCGCACTGCTCAAGGATAACGGACTCGATGCTCCGGCGACATGATCCTGCGCCGGGTGCAGTTTGCCGACGGCCGCACGCGCGCCTTCATCAACGACCAGCCGGTCGGCGTGCAGACGCTGAAGGCGGTCGGCGCGGCGCTGGTCGAAATCCACGGCCAGCACGATGAGCGCGCGCTGGTCGATGCTGCGACCCATCGCGCGCTGCTCGATGCCTATGCCGGACTCGGCGCCGATGTCGCCGTGCTCGAAAGCCTATGGGAGGCGCGGCGCACGGCGCAGGCCACGCTCGATGAGCATCGCGCCGGCATCGAGCGCGCAGTGCGCGAGGCCGACTATCTGCGCCATGCCTCCGACGAATTGACGAAGCTCGCGCCACAGGCCGGCGAAGAGACCGCGCTCGCAGAACGCCGTACCGTGATGATGCAGAGCGAGAAGATCGCGCAGGATTTGCGCGATGCCCGCGACGCAGTGTCGGGGCCGCAAGCGCCGGTGTCGATGCTGGCGGCGGCTGCGCGCCGGCTCGAGCGCCGCGCCGCGCAGGCGCCCAACCTGGTTGAGCCCGCGGTGAAAGCGATCGACGTCGCGATCAATGCGCTGGAGGAAGCCGATCAGCATCTTGGCGCCGCGCTCGCCGCCGCCGATTACGATCCCGCCGAACTGGAGCGCATCGAGGAGCGGCTATTCGCGCTGCGCGGCGCGGCGCGCAAATACGCGACGCCGGTCGACAACCTGGCGGCGCTGGCGGAACGTTACGCCGCCGACCTTGCGCTGATCGATGCCGGCACCGAGCGGCTGAAAGTGCTGGAGCAGGCGGTCGCGGACGCCGATCGCAAATACCTCGCGGCGGCCGACAAGCTGTCGGCGGCGCGCAAGAAGGCGGCGGAGAAGCTGAACAAGGCCGTCAATGCCGAGCTGGCGCCCTTGAAGCTGGAGCGCGCAAAATTCTCGACCGAGATCGAGAGCGATCGGCAGGCGCCGGGGCCGCAGGGCTTCGATCGTGTCGAGTTCTGGGTGCAGACCAATCCGGGCACGCGGCCGGGGCCGATGATGAAGGTCGCCTCCGGCGGCGAGCTGTCGCGCTTCCTGCTGGCGCTGAAGGTGGTGCTATCGGACAAGGGCTCTGCGCCGACACTGGTGTTCGACGAAATCGACACCGGCGTGGGCGGCGCCGTCGCTGATGCGATCGGCGTGCGGCTCGGCCGACTCGCTCGCAAGGTGCAGGTGATGGCGGTTACGCATGCGCCGCAGGTCGCGGCGCGTGCCGACCAGCACCTGCTCATCACCAAGGACGCGCTCGACAAGGGCACGCCGCGTCGCCACGCGGGTTGCGACGCTCGCTGCCGACAAACGCCGCGAGGAGATCGCGCGCATGCTGGCCGGCGCCGAGATCACCGCCGAAGCGCGCGCCGCCGCCGAGCGGCTGATGAAGGCCGCGGCGGGGTAGGGCGGCGTTCGGGTCATGGCGAAGAAGCCCACCGAGATCGATGTCGGCAAACTGACCGAGGCGCAGGCCAAGGCCGAGCTGAAGCGGCTGGCAAAAGAGATTGCCGAACACGACAAGCGCTACCATCAGGAAGATGCGCCAACGATCACCGACGCCGAATACGATGCGCTGCGCCGCCGCAACGCCGCGATCGAGGCGCGCTTTCCCGATCTGGTGCTCGCGGAGTCGCCGTCGAAGCGGGTCGGTGCTGCGCCCTCGCGCGGCTTCGCCAAGGTCCGCCATTCTGTGCCGATGCTGTCGCTCGGCAACGCGTTTTCCGAGGAGGACGTGGCTGATTTCGTCGGCCGAATCCGCCGCTTTCTGAAACTCTCCGAGGATGAAAAAATCGCGTTCAGCGCCGAGCCGAAGATCGACGGGCTGTCGATGTCGCTGCGCTACGAGAACGGCGAGCTGGTCACCGCCGCAACCCGCGGCGACGGTGCCGAGGGCGAAGACGTCACCGCCAACATCAAGACGCTGAAGGCAATCCCGCACAAGCTGAAGGGCCGCAAGATTCCGCAGCTCTGCGAAGTGCGCGGCGAGGTCTACATGACCAAGTCCGACTTCCTGAAGCTCAACGAGCGGCAGCAGCAGGCCGGCGGCAAGCTGTTCGTCAACCCGCGCAACTCCGCCGCAGGTTCGCTGCGCCAGAAGGATCCGGCCGTGACCGCGTCGCGGCCGCTCGGTTTCTTCGCCTACGCCTGGGGCGAGATCAGCGAGATGCCGTCCGACAGCCAGACCGGCATGATCAAGTGGTTCGAGGCCTGCGGCTTTACCACCAATCCGCTGACCAAGCTGTGCCGCTCGGTCGACGAGTTGATCGCGTTTCACCGCGCCATCGAAGAGCGTCGCGCCAAACTCGACTACGACATCGACGGCGTGGTCTACAAGGTCGACCGCATCGACTGGCAGCAGCGGCTCGGCTTTGCCGGACGCGAGCCGCGCTGGGGCATCGCGCACAAGTTCGCCGCCGAGCAGGCGCCGACCGTGCTTGTTACGACATCGAGATCCAGGTCGGCCGCACCGGCACGCTGGCGCCGGTCGGCAAGCTCGAGCCGGTCGGCGTCGGCGGCGTCATCGTGCAGAACGTCACGCTGCACAACGAGGATTACATCAAGGGCATCGGCGGCGACGGCGAGCCGCTTGCGCGGCGGGAAGTGACATCCGGATCGGCGACACCGTGATCGTGCAGCGCGCCGGCGACGTCATTCCGCAGATCGTTGACGTCGTGATCGACAAGCGGCCGAAGAACTCGAAACCTTACGAGTTCCCGACGCGCTGCCCGTGCCCGCTGCACACCGCGGTGGTGCGCGAGACCACGGCGACCGGCGAAGAGGGATCGCGCGCGCGTTGCTCCGGCGAGTTCGCCTGCCCATTCCAGAAGATCGAGCACCTGAAGCTGTTCGTGTCGCGCCGCGCCTTCGACATCGACGGCCTCGGCGAGAAGCAGCTCGAAATGTTCTTCGAGAACGAATGGGTGCGCGAGCCCGGCGACATCTTTACGCTCGAAGGCCCGCAACAGGAAAATCAAGCTCGAGGAGCATGGAGGGTTACGGCGAGACCTCGGTGCGGCAACCTGTTCGCCGCCATCAATCGCCGCCGTACCATCGCGCTCGACCGCGTGATCTTCGGCCTCGGCATCCGCCATGTCGGCGAGACCACGGCGCTGGCGCTGGCGCGTGGCTACGGCTCATGGGACGCCTTCCATGATGCCTGCCTGAAGGTCGCCAAGGGCGACGAGGAGGCGATGGCCGAGATGGACGCGCTCGACCAGATCGGCGAGACCGTGATCGAGGCGATCAAGGCCTATTTCGGCGAGAGCCACAACCGCGGCATCGTCGAGCGCCTGACCAAACACTTGACGATCGAGGACGCCGAGAAGCCGAAGACCGACAGCAAGGTCGCCGGCAAGACGGTGGTGTTCACCGGCTCGCTCGAGCGCATGACGCGCGACGAAGCCAAAGCAATGGCCGAGCGTTTTGGCGCCAAGGTCTCGGGCTCGGTGTCGAAGAAGACCGACCTCGTCGTCGCTGGCCCGGGCGCCGGCTCAAAGCTGAAGGATGCGCAGAAGTTCGGCGTGCAGGTCGTGAGCGAGGACGACTGGTTCAAGCTGGTGGGGGCGGGGTAGGCTTACCGCGCCAGCGGCGCCGTCGCCGCCTCGAGCCATGCGCGCGTCGGCTCGTCGAGCGAGCCGCTGACCACATCGCGCACCATGCATGATAGTCGTCGAGCCACTTGATCTCATCAGGCGTCATCAGCGTCATGTCGATCAGGCGACGGTCGATCGGTGCGAAGGTCAGCGTCTCGAATTTGTTTGTCGGCTTCTCCGCCCCGAGAATATCGGCGGGCACACGAGCTCGAGGTTCTCGATGCGGATGCCAAAAGCGCCGGTCTTGTAGTAGCCCGGCTCGTTCGAAAAATCATGCCGCGCTTCAGCGGCGTGGTGCCGAGTTTTGAGATCCGCGCCGGACCCTCGTGCACCGAGAGGTAGCTGCCGACGCCGTGGCCGGTACCGTGCTCGAAATCGAGACCGGCCTGCCACAAAAAATTGCCGCGCGAAGGAATCGATCTGCGCGCCCGTCGTGCCATCGGGAAATACCGCGCGCGCAATCGCGATGTGACCGCGCAGCACACGGGTGAAGCGGTCGCGCATCTCCGCCGTCGGCGTTCCCACTGCAATGGTCCGCGTCACGTCGGTGGTGCCGTCCTGGTACTGCGCGCCGGAATTGATCAAGAGCAGCTCGCCCGGATTGACGCGGCGGTTGGTCTTGCGCGGTGACGCGGTAGTGCACGATCGCGCCGTTCGGCCCGCTGCCGGAAATGGTCGGGAACGACACGTCCTTCAGCGCGCCGGTCTCGCGGCGGAACGTCTCCAGCGCCTCGACGGCATCGATCTCGGTGATGTTGCCACTTGGCGCCTCGCGATCGACCCAGAACAGGAAGCGGGCCAGCGCGACCGCGTCGCGCGCATGCGCGGTGCGGGTGCCGGCGATTTCAGTCGGATTCTTCACCGCCTTGAGTAGTGCGAGCGGGTCGGCGCCGCGCAGCGGCTTGCCGCCGGCCGCGGTGATGAGCCGCGTCAGCGCGTCGGCGGCCGTCGCCGCATCGAGCGCGATCGACGCGCCGGTCGACGCGATGGCGGCGATGTCACCGGTCAGTCGCTCGCGGAGGCACCACGGTGGCGGAGCGTTCGAGATGATCGCGCACGCTGTTCGACAGTTTTCGCCCGTCGATGAACACGGTGGGGCGGCCTTCCTTCGGCACGAGAGCGTAAGCCAGCGGCAGGGGCGTGTGCGGCGACATCGGCGCCGCGGATGTTGAAGGCCCAGGCCACCGCATGGCGGGTCCGACACCACGAGCGCGTCGGCCTTGAGCTTGCCTAGCTCGCTGCGGATTTTTTCCAGCTTCGCGGCCTCGGCTTCTCCGGCGAGCCTCGAGTTGTGAACGCTGACTTGCCCGAGCGGAGGCGAGGGGCGTTCGTGCCAGACCGCGTCAACGGGGTTGTTCTCGACCGGCAACAGCGCCGCGCCGGCCTTGGCGCACGCGGCTTCAAGTCGTTCGATCGTCGCTGTGGTGTGCAGCCAGGGATCGTAGCCGATACGGTCGCCGGCTTTCAGGTTGGCTGCGAGCCAGCTCTCGGGCGGCGGGTCGGTCAGCGATTCCACCTTCCAGGCCGAGGCGTCGACCTGCTGTGCCGCCTGCAGGGTGTAGCGTCCGTCGACGAACATGATGGCGCGATCGAGCTGCGGCAGCGCGAGGCCGGCCGAGCCGGTGAAGCCGGTGAGCCAGGCGAGGCGCTCCTCCGAGGGCGGCACGTATTCGTTTTGCTGGCTGTCGGCCCGCGGCACGAGGAAGCCGGTGAGGTTGCGGCGGATGAGCTCTTCGCGGAACGCAGCCAGTCGCGCCGGCATCAGGGTGCCGGCGTCGGGATCCTCAAAATCCTGGAAATGCGCTTCAAACATCGCGTTCCTCATTTGACCTTGTCCAAGTCTCGCGCGGCGTTGCCGGGAACGAAAGGAAAAAGCGGGAATAACTTGCATACAATTGTGCAAGCCCCCGCATCCTTCACAAATCCGCAATCTCGGGCTTGGCAGCGGAACGGACTCGGCGCTAGTATCGAAAAAAATTCAGGGATGGAATTTCCAAGGGTGTTCCGACTCAACGACGAGGGGATCACCGTGCCTGCCTTTTCATTCGAGAAAATCCCGGCGCCGCCGCGGATTGTTGCACCGACCTCCGCTGCCGCAAAACCTCGCGGACGCTTCGCGCGACTGGTCGATCGCCTGGTGGTGCTGCGTTTGCGCTCTGCGGACCCGCGTCGCTCCGCTCGCCCCAAGGCACGCAAGCCAAAGGGCGCTTAGGGCCCAAGTCAATTTCTCCGCAACAGCAGGCTGGTCCAGCCTTCCTGCTCGATTCGTTTGACCAACACCAATCCCACTGACCGATAGGCCGCTATTACACCATTGGCCTGAGCCGGCAGCAGCCCCGACAGAATGACGGTCGCATCAGGCGCAAGATGCCGCCGCATCGGCAGCGCCAGCGCCTTCAGCGGATTGGCGAGGATATTCGCCAGCACCAGATCGAACGCCCGCGCCCTGAACGCTGGCGCTGCAAATCCCTTCGCGAACACGACCTCGACCAACGGGCCCGTGCCGTTCATCCGCGCATTGTCGCGCGCCGCCTCGACCGACCGGCGGTCGATGTCACCGGCAAGGATCTTTCGACGCAGCGCCTTGGCGGCGGCAATCGCGAGCACGCCGGTCCCGGTTCCGAGGTCCAGGATTTGCCTTGGCTTCCTCCGCCGCAGCACCTCGTCGAGCAGGAGGAGGCAGCCGCGCGTGGTGCCGTGATGGCCGGTGCCGAAGGCAAGCGCGGCTTCGATCTCGATGCCGGTCTTGTTGGGCGGGACACGGTCGCGGTCGTGGCTGCCGTGGACTACGAACCGGCCGGCCTCGACCGGCGCCAGCGCATCGAGGCTGGCGCGGACCCAATCCTTGTCTTCGACCGCAGCAAAGGTGACCGCGTCGGCCGTCGCATGATCGGCGGCCAGCGCGACGAGGTCGCGCACCGCGGCCTCATCGGGCGGCGCGGCAAAATGAACCGTGATGTCCCAGTTGCCGCTTCAGCGTTCTCGAAGGCAGCGACCGCGGCGTCGTTGTTGTCAAAGCTTTCGGTCAGCACGTCGGCGATGCCGCCGGGCCGCGGCCTCGTCGGCGAGCGTCAGCCGCGCACAGGTTATGCCGATCATCTCACCAGACTTTTCCACAGCCTCGTCCGCATGGTTAAGGAAAGGTTATCCACAGAGTTGCACCGGGTTTCTGCACCCCTCCACCACGACTTTTCAATAGCTTAAGCGCGCCTCTTGCACCCATTTACACATTGTAAACCATGATTTTGCCACGCGAATTTACGGCCACAAACATCAGCGTCGCGCGAACAGACTGCGGTGATCGCTCAAGATCGCCTTCGCCGCGTTGTGACCGGGCGCTCCGGTGACACCGCCGCCGGGATGGGCACCGGCGCCGCAGTGGTAGAGCCCGCGGATCGGGCCGCGATAATCGGCGTGGCCGAGCATCGGCCGCGCCGAGAACAGCTGGTTCAGGGTCAGCGCGCCGTGAAAAATGTCGCCGCCCAGAAGGCCAAATTCGCGCTCGAGGTCGAGCGGTGACAGCGCCTGCCGGCCGATCACGCTCGCTGCGAAGCCGGGGGCATAACGGTCGACCGTCGCAATCATCAGATCGGCGACCTCGTCGCGACAGGCGTCCCATGACCGCCCGTCCGGAAGCTCGGGAGCCACGTGCTGGCAGAACAGGCTGGCGACATGCTGGCCGGGCGGCGCCAGGGAGTCATCGAGGGTCGAGGGGATCAGCACTTCGACCACGGGCTCGCGGCTCCAGCCGCGCTGGCGCGCGTCCTGCCAGGCGCGATCCATGTAGCCGAGGCTCGGAGCGATGATGATGCCGGCGGTCAGGTGGTCGCCGGGTCCCGGCAACGCCGTGAACGAGGGCAGGGCTGACAGCGCGACATTGATGCGGAACGTGCCGGAGCCGTTGCGCCAGCGCTGCATGCGCTTCAGAAAATCCTCGGGCAGCGCGCCTGATGGCAGCATCGTCGTGTACAGCAGTTTCAGATTGACGTTGGCGGCGACTTTTTCCGCCAGGAGCTGGCGGCCATCGGCGAGTATGACCCCACGGACGCGGTTCTGCTCGATAATCACTTCACGCACCGCGGCGTCGGTCTCGATCTCTGCGCCGGCGGCGCGCGCCGCGGAGGCCATCGCCTGCGTGATCGCGCCCATGCCGCCGATGGCATGACCCCACACGCCCTTTTTGCCGTTCACCTCGCCGAACGCGTGATGCAGCATCACATAGGCCGAGCCCGGCGCGTACGGGCTCGCATAGTTGCCGACGATCGCATCGAAGCCGAACACAGCCTTGACGAGGTCGCTCTCGAACCGTTCGTCGAGCATCTCGCCGGCCGAACGGGTGAACAGGTCGAGCAGGGAACGCTGCTGGGCGAGCGACAGCCGGCGCAGCACGCCCGCGGTGCGCATGGCCTGCAAACCTTCGTGCAGGCTCGCGAGCGAAAGGCCTTCGGTCAGGTTCGGCGGCGCCTGCAGCACGAGTTCGCGCAGCACATCGGCAATCCGTTCCAGCTCCGCCGTGAACGCGGCGTAGTTTTCGACGTCGGCTTTGCTGAGCTGCGCGATCGAGGCCTGCGTACGGCCCTCGCCGGTGAGCAGGTAGCGGCTGTCGGGCGTGGGCAAAAAATTCTGCGCGCGGCGCTCGACAATCTTCAGCCCGTGATCATGCAGGCGGAGGTCGGCGATCACCTTCGGATTGAGCAGGCTCACCGTGTAGGCGGCAACCGAATTGCGGAAGCCCGGCGCGAACTCCTCGGTCACCGCGGCGCCGCCGACCACCTTGCGGCGCTCCAGCACTTTCACGCGCAAGCCACCCATCGCGAGATAAGCCGCGCAGGTGAGGCCATTGTGGCCGCCGCCGATGATGAGGACGTCGTAGTCGGACATGTCGTGGAACAACTCGCCTGGCAACAGCTCGTTCTGAATAATGGAGACTAGATCAATTTTCCGCGCGTTGCCCGCCCTGTTCAGCTGTGGTCCAATCGGACGCCCCGGCGGGTTGGCCGCCTTTGACTTGCGAAGTCCCCGCTGCATGACTGCAACATCGCTGCAAGACGATGCCGCCGCGTCCGTCGCGAGGCGATATCTTCTTGTTCTTATCGTCTATACTTGCGCGATCTTCTTGAGTGCCCTGCTGTTGTTCTCGGTGCAGCCGCTGTTCACCAAAATGGTGCTGCCGCGGCTCGGCGGTTCGCCCGCGGTGTGGTCGGTCGCGATGGCGTTCTTCCAGTCGCTGCTGCTGGCCGGCTACGCCTATGCGCACTTCCTGATGAAGCTCTCCAACCGCATCGCGCCGGTTGCGATTCATCTGATCCTGCTGGTGATCGCGGTGCTGACGCTGCCGCTGTCGATCGCGGGCGGCTGGGGCGAGCCGCCCTCGAGCGGAACCGCGCTGTGGGTGTTCGGCCTGTTTGCCGTCTCAATTGGGCTGCCGTTCTTCGCGCTCGCCGCCAATAACCCGCTACTGCAGGCCTGGTTCGTTCGTACCGGCCACCCCGACGGCGCCGACCCGTACTTCCTCTACGCCTCCTCGAACATCGGCAGCTTTTTGGCGCTGCTATCTTATCCCGTGCTGATCGAGCCGCTGTTGACGTTGCGCCAGCAGAACCTGATCTGGACCGGCAGCTATGTGCTCCTGATCGTGCTGATCGCCTGCTGCGGCGTGATGATGCTGAAGTCGCCGCCGGTCGCGGTCGCCGAACTGCGCGGCGAGGCCATGCAGGCCGCAGCGCCATCGTGGCTGCAATGGGGGCGCTGGGTGTTTCTTGCCGCGATCCCCTCGGGCCTGCTGGTCGCGGTCACCGCGCACATTTCGACCGACGTCGCCGCCGCGCCGCTGCTGTGGGTGCTGCCGCTGTCGCTCTATCTGTTGACCTGGGTGCTGGTGTTCCAGCAGAAGCCGCTGATCCCGCATCGCTGGGTGTTGCTGGTGCAGCCGCTTGCCGTTGCCGGCGTGATCTATCTCCTGGCGTGGAGCGGCGAGCACAACTTGCCGGCGACACTGGGTGGGCACTTGCTGTGCTTCTTCGTCATCGCCATGGGCTGCCATGGCGAGCTGGCGCGGCAGCGCCCGGCGCCGCAATTCCTCACCGGCTTCTATGTCGCGCTGTCGCTCGGCGGCATGATCGGCGGGCTGTTCGCCGGCCTGGTTGCGCCGTTCACCTTCTCGTGGATCGCCGAGTATCCGATCCTGGTGGTGCTCGCGGCGCTGTGCCGGCCGCCGGAGGAGCTGTCGCCGCGCATGACGAAGGTTGCGTGGCTGGGTTGGGTCCTGGTGGCGCTGGTCGCGGTTGCGATCGGTGTCGTGCACTGGCTCGGCGGCAGGAGCGAAACCTGGCTGGAAACCAACGTGCTCTCCGTCGCCGCGGGATTGGGCGCAGCCGCGGCGATCTCGGCGGTGGTGTTGCGCTCCAATCGCTGGAGCATCGCCGCGCTGGTGGCGATCGCCTTCGTCGTGGTCCGCTACTATCCGACCGAGGAGGGCCACATCGACACCGTGCGCAGCTTCTTCGGCGTGCACAAGATCCAGGAAACCGCCGACGGCCGCTATCACGTGCTGCTGCACGGCACGACCATTCACGGCGCGCAGATGGTGCGCAATGCCGACGGCTCGCCTGTGACGGGCCGGCCGGAGCCGATCACGTATTATCACGACAGCGGCGGTATCGGTCAGGCGATATCAGCGGTGCGCGCGCGCAAGGGCGCGCCGCTCCGCGTCGCCGTGATCGGACTCGGCGCGGGCACGCTGACCTGCCAACGCAAGGGCGACGAGGAGTGGAAATTCTTCGAGATCGACCAGAGCATGGTCGATACCGCGAAGGATCCAAAGTATTTCACCTACATCCAGTCCTGCGAGCCTGATCTGAAACCCGTGATGGGCGACGCGCGGCTGACCTTCGCCAGGGAGCCCGACCACGTCTACGATCTCATCATCGTCGACGCCTATTCGTCGGACGCGATCCCGATTCATCTTGCGACCGAGGAGGCGATGGCGATCTACGAGCAGAAGCTGGCGCCGCATGGCGCCGTCGTGATGCACGTCTCGAACCGCAACCTCGAACTGTCCAGCGTCGTGGTCGGGATCGCCGACGCCAACGATCTGAAGAGCTGGGTCTATAGTGAGGACTCCGGGCGCGACGACGAGTACATTTTCCCCACCTCGGTCGTGGTCTGCGCCCGCGATGAGGCCGACATTGGCTCACTCGCTTCCAGCGACCAGTGGGAGGAGGACGAGCCGGACGAGAAACAACGGGTCTGGACCGACGACTATTCCAACGTGTTCGGCGCGGTATGGCGCCGCCTGCGCGACGGCGAGCAATAGCGCCGTCGATCAATCAAGGAGGACAATTCGATGACCAGCAAAGTTCGCACCGTGATTGCGCTCGCAACGGCCACGCTGTTTGCTGTCGGCACAGCCGCCAGCGCTCAGACCGCGACGCCCGACACCAAGCCTGCCAAGAAATCGTCGTTGAAGCGCCAGGCGCACAAGAGCGCGACCCCGCCGGCGAGCGAGATGTATCTGCGCGCCGCAGGCTCGGAGCCCGCGCCGAAGGCCAGCAAGTAGATCAGCTAGTTGCCGTCGTAGTAGCCGTTGGCCGGGCCGCGGTTGTAGCCGGGGTAGTTCGGGTAGGCCTGGCCGCTATAGGTCGGCTGGGCATAGGTACCGCCCTGGGAATAGGCATAGCCCTGCTGCGGATAGGGCTGCTGCACATAACCCTGCTGGGCGTAGCCGCCCTGATAGGTGCGGCCGACATAGCCGGACGGGCGGCCATAGCCGGGCGGCGGGCCGTAGTTCTGCTGGTAGCCCTGCGGCGCCGGCTGGCGCTGGTAGTCGTAGGGATCGTTGGCTGGATCGTCGTCGACCGGCTGTTGCATGCCGCGCGGAGCGAGACCCAGCGGCTGCTGCGGCGCGGGAGGGTTGGCGCGTTGCGACATTGATGTTCTGGCGGCCGCGGGCGAGCGCGATCTGCGACGATCCGGTCAGCGTCACCGTGGTGTTCAGCACGCCCTGCTGCTCGACCAGCTCGTAGAGCTTGGCGGCGTTGTCCTTCGACAGCCGGACGCAGCCGTGGGAGGCCGGATTGCCGAGGTAGCGGGCGGCATCGGTGCCGTGAATGGCGTGGCCGATCTTGGTGAAGAAGATCGAGTGCGGCATCGGCGCGTCGTCCCACTCCTTGGAGAAGTGGTCGGCTTCCATGCGGAAGGCGCGGAAGGTGCCGTTCGGGGTCTCGTGGGACGGCACGCCGGTCGAGACCGGCCAGGTCCACCGGTGCACGCCGTCAACCGCGACATCCATGGTCTGGGTGTTCTTGTCGATGGTGACCTGGACCGCGGCGTTGGCCGCGCCAGCCGCGGCGATCAGGATCGCGATGCCGAGCGGGAGCTTGATGAAGCTTTTGAGGGAGTGATGCCGATGAGGGTTACGCATGAACTTTGCTGCCTTTGCCTGCCGCCTGATCGCCCGTCTCGACTTGATCGCCCGTCTTGATAAGTCGCTAAATCCTATCTGGGTTCCAGTCACTTGTTGGTCAAGCCGCGTTCAGGAGTGTGGTGAATGCAGCCTGAGGTTCAACGTGCGAGATTCCCTAAACTGCGCCTGCCGTTACCTGAAAACCGGCAAGGGATCTGCGCTGTGTTAACCGCATAGTGATCCCGTTCGATTATGCCTTCTTGACGCTGGCGCCTGCGTCCGCAGAACGCCACTCCCGCTGACCACCAAGCCGACGACATCCGGTCGCGAGACCGGCGCGCCACAGACTTAAAAAAGCCTGCGACCAAATTTCATTTGTACTGATGGCAACACTGGTGTCATTCTTGCATTGTAAATCGGCGTGTAGCTTGTCACCGTCGGTCGGCCCATGAGAAAACCAGTCGCCATCACCCCGCCGCGGGATCGCGTCCCGGCGCAGCGGTGTCTGTTGCTTGCGGTCATCTCAACCATCGTTGTCGGCCTGCCCGGCGCCGCCGAGGCGAGAAGCAAGGGCAAGCCGGCTCCCATCAGTCCGCCGGTGGTCACCACGGCGGTGGTGCCGGCCAAAGTGACGACCGTTGCTGCCGCCATGCGCGCCAGCCTTCGCGCCGCCAATGACACTGTCGCCTCGAAGGCGAGCGTCGAGGCGCCGACCGGCTCGATCCTGGGCGGGGTCACCGTGGGCAGGGCGCCCGGTGCCGCGACGGCGGATGCCGTGCCGGCCGCGCTGCCGTCGGCCTCGCCGCAGCGCCCGAGGGACTGGTACCCCGAGAGCCACAGCTATCTGCGTCCGTACCACTACAAATGGCGCTACTGGACGCCGGGCTGACGCGGCGAGGGGCCTTCCCGCCGGTTTGATCCAGCGCAACGCGTGTTCCCGCCTTGGCCGCTAGGCCTGTTTATCGTCCGCAACTGCGGGAGGTCACGATGAACATGCACGTCTTTTCGGACTGGATCAGGCACCGCCGCGAACGCTCAGAGCTCGAAGCCATGGGCAACGACGAATTCGATCGCCTCGCTCACGACATCGGCGTCAGCGCCGGCGAGCTTGAGCGGATGGTCGACGCCGGCCACGACCCCGAACGGCTGTCCGAGATGCTGCGCGCGCTCGGCCTCGACGAGGCAGCGCTCAGGCGCGCCGAGCCCGCGATGCTGCGCGACATGCAGCGGCTGTGCAGCCTGTGCGAGACGGCGGGCATCTGCCGGCACGCTCTCGACGCCGGCATCGCGTCGACGACCTACCGCGGCTTCTGCGTCAACGCCGCGACACTGGATGCGCTGAAGGCGGAAAAGGCCAGGGCGTAGCTGCTGACAGCTTCCGACGCGCCCCGCGCAGAGCCTGCGCGGCTCAAGCGAAGGAGCGCGTCGATGGAGCTCGTGATCTTTGCCCGCTTCCATGCGCGGGACGGGCAGGAGGCCGCGGTCGAAGCAGCGGTGCGCGAAGTCACCTCGATCACGGGGACACTCGAACCGGGCTGCCTTGCGATCGCGCCGTATCGTTCGATGCGTGACCCAAAATTGTTCTTCATCCACTCGCGCTGGGTCGACGAGACCGCGTTCGACCTGCACGCCACCCTGCCGCACACCGTACGCTTCTCGCCTCCGTTCAGCCGCTGATCGATCATCCGCTCGACGTGAACCGGACGGTTGTCCTCGCGTAGGCGAGGAATGATACGTTCAAACATGCGAAATCATCCCGCGGCAACATTTGCCCGAGGTTTGCTGTTACTTTCGCGCACTCTGGAAAGTAAGAGGGCGCAGGGAAAACCGGATGCCAGCTGCACCCGCAGCCTTGTGTGCGATGTTTGAGAAAGGCACACAAGCTTCATTCACCGCAAGGCTCAACCGACATCCGGTTTTCCCTGCAACGACATGGGGCTTGGAGGCAGAGAGGAAGTGGGGAGGCGAGGAGCTTGACGGTGCGGCCGGCGCCGTCAGCATCCATCGTGTCCCGTCCGCGTTGTGGCGCTCGCGAAACGCCCACTGCCGGCCGGGACGACCAGGAAATTACACTAGACGCTCATATGCGTCAAGTGTAAAGTTGGCGGAGCATAGAATTCAGTTGGCTATGACGAGACGGAGACCCGACTTTCCTCCTCCGTACATACGGTCAGCATCTTCTGGCCGAAGATGAAGCAGTGCCGCAAGTTCTTCTAATGAGTAGCCCAGCGCAGCCCTATGATGGGCAACAATGTCTTGAAGGCGCGACGCCTTTTCGAATCCAATCGGCACTGGCTCAACGCCCTTAAAGACCTTGTTGTATTGAATACTGAGCGACTTGTATTGAGATGGCGTAATCAGGTTCAGATCTGATGCTCTCTTGAGGAGAGCCTTGATTGAAACTTTCCAATAAGCCTTCACGCGACCCAAGCTGCTCAGTTTCGGTGACGTCAAGTAAGGCTTGATCTCTGCGGCAGGCATTAAAAACGCCGCGGCAAACCGATGAGCTTCGCTTTCCATCTTCTCGTCATCGTCAGGAATGCCATGCATGACCATGTGGCCAAGCTCATGAGCCAGTGAAAATCGGAATCGGTCTCCCGGCATTTCGCTATTCATGAAGAATAAGGGCGGTAATCCCTCCATTCTGAAACTGAGACCATCCAACAAATTGGTGCCAAAGCGGGCAATAATTACGATGCCACCTGCCTCTTCAATTAACGCCACCAAATTGGCGACCGGTCCACGCGGCAGCATCCAATAGGCACGCAGCCTTTCCGCGATTTGTTCAGGCGTAGCACCGCTTTCGTCGAGATCAATTTGCGGGATCGGTTTGGCGACAGTCTCTTCATAGGAGACCAACAACCTGGACACATGCTGGCGGCGGATATTTATGATCGCGCCGATATGTGCCAGAGGCTTCGCGCCAAGCTTCGCGCGCTTTCGATAATGGAAATGAGGGAAGCCTATCGCACGCTCGCGTTGGAAGAAAAAACTGCACGGGAAGCCAAGCACCTTCGAAATAACCTGCAAAGCCTCCTCGCCGGGTTGCGTGATAAGCCCATGCTCCAACTTTGAGATAAACGCCTGAGTCATCCCGCACTTGTCAGCAAGATCAGCCTGTGTGATCTCGCGCGCGTCGCGGGCCAGTCTCAGCATGTCAGGATTAAATTCCTCAGCCACGACGGCGCCCCCGTGCGCGGTCGGCATCGAAATCAATACGGTCAATGGTCGCGAAGCGACGCGGCGTGATATCTTCCCAGTGCGCTACCTCGACCTCCAATACGACCTGCGAGGTCCAGAAGATGTTCCGGCCGATCGGACGCGCGATCATGATCCGCTTCAACGCTGCGCCAGCTTCGTCTAACTCGTAACCAACCGTGAGCCGAATGGCTTCCGGCGGGAAACCATCAAAGGACTTCTGGTCGTCATAATCCTGCTGCTGCTTCGTCTGGTAGTTGCTGTGCTTTCCGTTTGCCTTAACACGTTTGAACCGGAAGAGGGCCTGATCCTTGTAGTTCGCCACCTTCAGTGAGCGTCGATCGAGCACGACCAGCCCAGGCGTGAGTTCAGCCAGCGCTGCGACACGCTTTTCAGCATGGGAGTAGATGCAATTGGCGACAGCAGTGTTTGTATGGTCGGCGCGAGCGGCGTCGGAATACTCCTCGCTGAAATAGAAGGCGACCGAACTCGTCGAGAACGCCATACAGTTCCTTCAGGATCGGTTCGGCAATGGCCATGGCACGGTCCTGATCTTCTTCGCGATCCATTCCGAATCCTCCAACTATGGAAGACAAACTTTGGCACGCGAGACGACAAAATCAAAGAAAAATATAACTGAAAAAATAACTATACCATTAAGGTTTTGATTCCGCGCGTGTTTTCCAGCGCGATTGGCGGCTGTTTTGCGATTGCGGACCGCTCCGTGGCAGACAAGCCGTTGGCCCGCGCCTTCCCGCCCATGGCGCCCAGCGCCACGGCGGCGGGGTTCTTGCCGATGTCATCGTCGGATTGATCCTCCACTATCGCGCCGGTCTCGCCCTTGGGACTGCGCGGCATCAATCTTCCCCTTGCTCGCCCTCACGCCCTCTCAACAAACTATCCACCACGCGCTTCTCGCCGGCCTTGTCGAACTGGATGACCAGCTTGTTGCCGTCGACCTGGCTGACCTGGCCGTAGCCGAATTTCTGGTGAAACACGCGGTCGCCGCTTGAGAAGTCGGACTGCGTGCCCGTGCTTTTGGCCACCAGCTCGCCTTCGATGGTGAGCGGGATCTTGTTGCGGGTCTTGCCGAAGCCTGCATTGCGGCCGCCGCGCGGCGACGCGTTGCTGTAGCGATCGCGGCTGTCGTCTGAATCGTAGCGCGTGTTGTTGTCTTCCTCAAAACCGCCGCGCTTCTGGCCGCGGGCCTTGTTGGCCTGCGCGCGCTGCCAGCCCGGGCGTGCCGTAGCTCGACGAGAACGCTTCGAGATTATCGAAGCGCGAGGGACCATAGCCGCCGGAGCCGCCCCAGCCGCTGCCGCCCTTCAACTCCGTGACCTCGACATTGGCGCCGGGCAGGTCATCAAGGAAGCGCGAGGGGATGGTAGTCGACCAGGTGCCGTGAATGCGGCGGTTGGTGGCGAAATAGATCTTTGCGCGACGGCGTGCCGCGCGTCAGGCCGACATGGGCGAGGCGGCGTTCCTCTTCGAGGCCGGCGCGGCCCTGGTCGTCGAGCGTGCGCTGGCTCGGGAACAGGCCTTCCTCCCAGCCGGGCAGGAACACGGTGTCGAACTCCAGCCCCTTGGCTGAATGCAGCGTCATCACCGAGACGGCGTCGTCGAGCGCGCCGTCCTCGCGGTCCATCACCAGCGCGATGTGCTCGAGGAAACCTTGCAGGTTCTCGAACTCCTCCATCGAGCGAACCAGCTCCTTCAAGTTGTCGAGCCGGCCCTTGCGCGTCGGCGGAACGGTCCTTCTGCCACATCTCGGTGTAGCCGCTCTCGTCGAGAATGATTTCCGCGAGCTCGGTGTGATGCAGCGCCGTCGCCTGGTTGCGCCAGCGGTCGAACATCTCGATCACGCCGCGCAGGCCGCTGCGTGCCTTCGGCTTCAATTCGTCGGTCTCGATCACCGCGCGCACCGCATCGAACAGCGGCACCTTGCGCTTGCGGGCGTGGTCATGCAGCAGCTGGACCGTGGCGTCGCCGAGCCCGCGCTTCGGCACGTTGACGATGCGCTCGAAGGCGAGATCATCGGCCGGCGAGTTGACGACGCGCAGGTACGCCAGCGCGTCGCGGATTTCGGCGCGCTCGTAGAACCTGGGACCGCCGATCACGCGATAGGGCAGGCCGAGGGTGACGAAGCGATCTTCGAACTCGCGCATCTGGAACGAGGCGCGCACCAGAATCGCGATCTCGTTCAGCGGCTCGCCCTTGCGCTGCAGCTGCTCGATCTCCTCGCCGATGCCACGAGCCTCTTCTTCCGAATCCCACGCGCCGGTCACCGTGACCTTCTCGCCGTCGACGTCCTCGGTGCGCAGCGTCTTGCCGAGCCGGCCTTCATTGTGCGCGATCAGATACGAGGCGGCGGCGAGGATGTGGCCGGTGGAGCGGTAGTTGCGCTCGAGCCGGATGATCTTTGCGCCGGGAAAGTCGTGCTCGAAGCGCAGGATGTTGTCGACCTCGGCGCCGCGCCAGCCGTAGATCGACTGATCGTCGTCGCCGACGCAGCAGATGTTTTTGACGTGGGGTTGTGGGGCTTGCGGCGACGTTGGGGCCTCGCCCTTCGAGACGCTCGGGCTTTGCCCGAGCTCCTCAGGGTGAGGGGTGAGGGTGGCGTTTGTAGCACTCTGATCCGGGTCGCTGGCTCTCTCCTCATCCTGAGGAGCCGCGTGCAGCGCGGCGTCTCGAAGGATGAGGCCACCGGTACCGCCGCTCTTCGCGAGTCGGCGCCTGGGACAAGAGCCGCAGCCAGAGATACTGCGCGACGTTGGTGTCCTGATATTCGTCGACCAGGATGAACTTGAAGCGCTGCTGGAATTGCCGCAGCACGTCCGGGTTCTCGCGGAACAGGCGGAGGTTTTCCAGCAGGAGGTCGCCGAAGTCGGCGGCGTTCAGCGTCTTCAGCCGCTCCTGATAGGCGGCATAGAGCTTGCCGCCCTTGCCGTTGGCGAACACGCCGGCTTCGCCGGCCGGCACCTGCGATCGGCGCCAGGCCGCGGTTCTTCCAGCTGTCGATCAGCTGCGCCAGTACGCGCGCCGGCCAGCGCTTCTCGTCGATGTCCTCGGCCTGCAGCAGCTGTTTCAGCAGCCGCACCTGGTCGTCGACATCGAGCACCGTGAAGTTGGATTTCAACCCGACCAGCTCGGCGTGATAGCGCAGGATGCGGCCGCCGATCGAATGGAAGGTGCCGAGCCACGGCATGCCTTCCACCGCCTGTCCCACCAGCTGGCCGACGCGCATCTTCATCTCGCGCGCCGCCTTGTTGGTGAAGGTGACCGCGAGAATTTCGTGCGGACGGGCGCGACCCGTCGAGAGGATGTGAGCGATGCGCGTGGTCAGCACGCGCGTCTTGCCGGTGCCGGCGCCGGCCAGCACCAGCACGGGACCGTCGAGCGTCTCGACCGCCTCGCGCTGCTCCGCGTTGAGCCCGTCGAGATACGCCGGCGTGAACTGCGCCCGCGCCCGCGCGGCAATGCCGCCCTCGGCGGGCCGGTATTCGGGCGCTTCGTCAGCAGGCAGTTTTCGCGGCTCAGTCATACGAATCCCAAGCACATATATGGGGATTAGAGCAAATCTTGTTCAGATGGAATCGCGCTTCTTCTGTCATGCCCGGCTTTATGCCGGGCATCTCGCTTGGGCGGGCAGTGCATCCCCGAGCGAGGTCACCGGGACAAGCCCGGTGACGACAACAGATGCTAACTGGGCCATTCGACAGCCGCTGGCAACAGCTTATGCCGTTGCGGCGCGGGTTATCGGCGGGCCGGAAGCCGCCGATTTGTTCCGGCATTTTGCGCCTCTCACCGCAAATTTGAGCAGCAGCCGACGCGGAACTTTGGTTTCAGCAGTCAATTGTTTCCCGCATCAGGCGGGTTGGCCCGCAGTAGCAAAGAGGAATTGCACCATGCTCGGCTGGGTCATCACGTTTCTGATCGTCGCGTTGATCGCGGCAGTTCTCGGCTTCGGCGGCATCGCCGGCGTGTCGATTGAAATCGCAAAGGTGATCTTCTTTATCGCGGTGGTCCTGTTCCTGGTCTCGGCGATCGTCGGCCTCGCGCGCGGACGCAGGTTTTAGTGCCGACGGCAGGTCGTCCCCGCGAACGCGGGGACCCATAACCCCAGTGCTTTTGGGGGATGTTGCGATCGCCGAAAAGAAGTCACTGAGCTTCGTCGTCTCATCACCGCTGCGGCGTATGGGTCCCCGCGTTCGCGGGGACGACCCCTGAGGATGCCTTGCCTACTTCTTCGCCGGCATCGCGATGCGGCGGCCGACGCCGTCGGGTCGCGGCACCTTGGCGTGTGCAGCTGCCACAGCCTGGACGCGCGCGTAAATGTCCGGCGGGAACGGCGCGACGCGGCGGACATTCATGTCGACGTGCAGCGTCATGTTCTCCGACGTTGCCGACAGCCAGCCCTCGGTGGCGTGGCGCAGCTCCTCGAAGTAGTGGATGCGCTTCTCGTCGGCGGCGACGATCAGCACGTGGACGTTAACGGGATCACCGAGCTTGACCTCGCGCAGGTAACGGACGTGGCACTCCGCCGTCATGGTCGAGCCGTTGCGCTCCTTCAAGTATTGCCAGCCGACCCCGAGCATGTCGAAGAACTGGTCGAGTGAGCGGTCGAACAGCACGTTGTAATAGGCCATGTTGAGATGGCCGTTGTAGTCGATCCATCCCGGCTCGATCGGGATCGCCTGGCAGACGAACGGTTTTGGTTCGAGCAGAAGCGGCGGCGTGGCAGTGGCAGTTTCCGACATCTTTTCTTTTTCCACTTTGTCATCACCGGGCTTGTCCCGGTGATCTCGCTTGGAGAGGCATTGCGCCCCTTGCCGAGATGGCCGGGACAAGCCCGGCCATGACAAGAGGTGAGTTTTCGCCGCGCTTGAACGCAAATATCCTTTGACACGTTTGGTTCGACAATAGCTATTTTGCGTGGCAAAACCGCCCGCTTGGAGGAAAACGTGTCGCTGTTCGACGTGAAAGACTTGGCCCACCCTGCGCCGCAGGCGCTGGCGGCAACGATCGAGCAGCTCGCAGCGCGGTTCGGCAACCGCCTCGTCACCTCGCAGGCGGTGCGCGACCAGCACGCCCACACCACGACCTGGCTGAAGCCGCAGCCGCCCGACGCCGTGGTGATGGCGCAGGAGACGAAGGACATCCAGGACGTGGTGCGGATCTGCGCCGCGCACAAGGTGCCGGTCATCGCGTTCGGCACCGGCACCTCGCTGGAGGGCCAGGTCAACGCGCCGGCCGGCGGCGTCTGCATCGATCTGCGCGACATGAACCACGTGCTCGCCGTGCATGCCGAAGACCTCGACTGCGTGATCGAGCCCGGCGTCACGCGAAAACTGCTCAACGAGCATTTGCGCGACCAGGGCCTGTTCTTTCCGATCGATCCCGGCGCCGATGCTTCGATTGGCGGCATGGCCGCGACCCGCGCGTCGGGCACCAACGCGGTGCGCTACGGTACCATGCGCGACAACGTGCTGGCGCTGAAGGTCGTGCGCGGCGATGGTGAGATCATCACCACGGGCACGCGGGCGAAGAAGACATCGGCCGGCTACGACCTCACGCATTTGTTTATCGGCGCTGAGGGCACTCTCGGCATCATCTCCGAGATCACGCTGAAACTGCGTGGCATTCCGGAATAGATCGCGGCGGCGGCATGCTCGTTCACCTCAGTCGAGGGCGCCTGCAAGGCGACCATTCTTGCGATCCAGACCGGCATCCCGGTGGCGCGCATCGAGCTGTTGAACGAGGCGCAGGTGCGTGCCTGCAACGCCTATTCGAAGCTGACGCTGCCGGAGACGCCGCTGCTGCTGCTCGAATTCCACGGCACCGAAGCCGAAGTCGCGGCGCAGTCGCAAAGCTTTGCCGACATCGCCAACGAGTGCGGCGCCAGGGGCTTTGAGTGGGCGACGCGGCCGGAGGATCGCACCCGGCTGTGGCAGGCGCGGCATGACGCGTACTGGGCGGTGCGCGGCTTGCGGCCGGGCGCGGAAGCGCTCGCGACCGACGTCTGCGTGCCGATCTCGCGGCTCGCCGACTGCGTGGTCGAGACCGAGCGTGACCTGAAGGATATCAAGCTGGAGTCGCCGATCGTCGGCCATGTCGGCGACGGTAATTTTCATGTTTCGATCCTGTGCGACGTCAACGATGTCGACGAGGTCGGCCGCGTCGAGGGCTTTCTTGACCGCCTCGTCAAGCGCGCGCAAGGCATGGGCGGCACCTGTACCGGCGAGCACGGCATCGGGCAGGGCAAGCAGAAATATCTCGAACGCGAGCTGGGACCGGAAGCTGTTGCCGCGATGCGCGCACTGAAAGCCGCGCTCGACCCGCAGAATATTTTTAATCCGGGAAAGATTTTGCCGGCGACGTGAGAAGACAAACATGCGCGTGTTTATCGTTCATGCTCATCCTGAGCCGCAAAGCTTCAACGGGGCAATGACGCGTGAGGCGACCAAAGCGCTGATCGAAGCGGATCACGAGGTCAGGGTTTCGGATCTCTATGCCATGGGCTTCAACCCGGTATCGGATCGACGCAACTTCACGTCAGTTCACGATCCCAAATATTACCGCCAGCAGTCCGAGGAGGCTCACGCCGCCGAGCACGATGGCTTTGCCGGAGATATTCAGGCGGAGATGGACAAGTTGTTCTGGTGCGACGTGCTGATCCTGCAATTTCCGCTGTGGTGGTTCGGACTGCCTGCGATCATGAAAGGCTGGGTCGACCGCGTCTTCGCATCCGGTGGTCGGATCTACGGCGGCGGCAAATGGTATGACCGAGGAGTGTTTGCGGGAAAGCGCGCGATGTGCGCGCTCACCATCGGAGGGCCGCCGCCGATTTATTCCGAGCACGGTCTCAATGGTCCGATCGACGCCATCCTGTTTCCGATCAATCATGGCATGCTCTATTTCACCGGCTTCACGGTGATCGAGCCGTTCCTCGTTCATGCGCCGGTTCGCGTCAGCGACGATGAGCGTGCCGCATATCTTGCCCGCTACCGGGAGCGCGTGCTGCAACTCGATACGGCACCGACCCTCGAGTATCCGAAGCTTGCCGATTACGACGAACGCTTTGTGTTGAAGGCAGATCTTCGCCACCGTCCCTGAATTGGTACGCGAAGGAGCAAGCTCGTGGAAATGGATCGCTAAGAAGGAAAGACCCGTGATCAAGTCAACCCTGACCTGCGCTGCCCTCACGCTGGGCGCATTCGCCTTCGTCACCCCGGCATCCGCCATGTCCGCGTCGTTTTCCTGGAACGGCATCGCGGCCTGCTCGGGGCCATCGCCGGCATTTACGATCGCAGCGCGCCGCCCGGAACGGCGAACTTGCGCTTTGCCATGCGCGACCAGAACGTGCCCGACTACAACCACGGCGGCGGCACCGTGCCATTCGCTGGCGGCAAGGTCGCGCAGGGCGCGATCAGCTATCGCGGGCCGTGCCCGCCGGGCGGTGAGACCCACCGCTATATCTGGACCATCGAGGCGCTCGACGCGTCGGGCAAGGTGCTCGCCACCACCACGGCCCAGGGCAATTTCCCGCCGAAATAACGCCTCCGCCGGGCGATACGGGCTCGCGCGTCTCATTTCGCAGCTCTTGCCGTGGTATATTGGCGGCCGGGCGGGGTGACCGCGGCCGCATTGCCTGGCCGCAACCGAATGATTGCGGAGACACCGTGCAGACGACGCTGCTCGGCCTGGCGATTGCCTTCATCCTTGCGCTGCTGGCGGCCCTGATCGGTCCGTACTTCGTCGACTGGAGCCGGTTCCGGCCGCAGTTCGAGGCGGAAGCGACGCGGGTAATCGGCCTGCCGGTGCGGGTGGAGGGCGCGATCGACGCGCGGTTGCTGCCGACGCCGTCGCTGCGCCTGCGCGGCGTCAACGTCGGCGCTCGCTTCGACGAGAGCAATGCAAAGGTCATCGCAGCTCGATGTCGAGTTCAGTCTGAGCTCATTGATGCGCGGCGACTGGCGCGCCAACGAGCTGACGTTGAATGGGCTCGCGGTCGACCTCGGCCTCGACAACTCCGGACGGATGGAGTGGGCGTCGCGCCCCGGCATGTTCAATTTCGGCGCGCTCACGGTCGACCGGCTCAACGTCACGGGCTCGCTGACCTTCAAGGATGCAGCGAGCCGCACGCTGGTATCGTTCGACGACGTGGCGTTCAAGGGCGACGTTCGCACCAACGCCGGCGTGATCCGCGGTGACGGTACTTTTGTCGCGACGGGCAGCCAGTATCCGTTCCGGCTCTCGACTGGCCACGTGATCGACGGCGGCGGCCTCCGCCTGCATCTTGCGATCGATCCCGGTACGCGCGCGATCGCCGCCGATCTCGAGGGCAACCTGACCTTCGACGATGCGGTGCCGCGCTTCGATGGCGCGCTCTCGGTGAGCCGGCCGATCGCGCTCAAGCAGGGCAATTCGAGGGCGCTGGAGACGCCGTGGCGGATCACCTCCAAGCTCAAAGCTGATCCGATATTGGCGCGCTTCGAGCAGGTCGAGCTGAGTTACGGTCCCGATGACGCGGCGCTGAAGCTCGGCGGCATCGCCGATCTCCGACTCGGCGCCGCGCCGTTGCTGCACGGCGTCTTGACCGCACGGCAACTCGACGCCGACCGCGTGCTGGCGCGCGCCAATGCGACGCCGAACTCGCCGCTGCAATTGCTGGAGAAGGTCGGCGACCTCATTGCCGCGGTGCCGCTGCCACCGATCCCGGTGCAGCTCGAGATCTCAAGCGATCTCACCATGCTCGGCGGCCGGCCGATCCAGAACGCCGGCGCCGATCTGCGCAGCAACGGCAAGGACTGGCTGATCGACCATCTCGAATTGCGCGCGCCGGGCGCAACCGCGGTCACGCTGTCGGGCCGCATCGCCAATCTCAACGGCGCGCCGGATTTCGGCGGCGTCGTCACGCTCGACAGCGGCGAACCTGACGCGCTGTTCGCCTGGCTGCGCGGCCGCACCGACGCGCCGTACCTCGCGCGAAAGCCGATCCAGGCTCAGGGCCGGCTGACGATCACGCGAGATCGTGTCGCCGTCAATTCGCTGAAAGCGGTGATCGACGGCCATGACGTGTCCGGCAACGTTGCGCTGGCAACCAGTGACAACGTCAATAAGCTCGACGCGACGCTGAGCTCTGATGCGCTCGACTGGGCCGCACTATGGCCACTGTTGCCGAAGCTTGGCGATCTGCCGGCACAGCTGCCTCAGGAGATGCACATCGCGCTCGACATCGGCAGCGTGACGGTATTCGAGCAGACCTTGAAGCCCGTGAAGCTGCAGCTGGCGTATGGCCCGAAGGCGGTCACCATCGATCGCTTGAGGATCGGCAATGCCGACGGCGTGATGGTCGAGGGCAACGGTGCGTTCGACCGCGGCGCGGCCGCGGGCCAGCTCAATCTCTCGACCTCGTCGTCATCGCTCGACCAGATCGGCAAGCTGGTGGCGCCGCTGTGGCCCAAGCTCGGCCAGCGCATCGCGGCGCTGCCGACCGGTGCCGGCAATGTCTGGCTCGGGCTGGCACTGGCGCTCGACAAGCCGAGCGGCGACCGCGCCAACTTGCGCGCCACGCTCGACCTCGACTCGCCGGCGCTAAAAGGTTCGATCAACGCAACGACCACACCGACGGTCGCCTCCCTCGGTGCCGTTGATGCCGACGCCGTGAAGCAAAATCCGTTTGCGGTGACAGCCAAACTGTCGGCCGATCACGGCGGAGCGCTGCTGACAGCGCTCGGACTGGACAATGCGCTTGCGGTCGGCAGCGGGGCTGCGACACTCGACCTGACGCTGTCAGGCGCCTGGCAAAAGCCGCTCGCCGTGAAGGCGGCGCTCGCAGGCCGCGATCTCGACGCGACGGTGGAGGGGACCGCACAGCCATGGCAGGCCGATCCGGCCGCTGCGCTGAGCGTGTCATTGCGCAAGGCGAACATCGCACCACTGGCCGGCGCGCGCCCGAGCGATCCGCCCATGATTGTCGCGGCCACCTCGCATGTCGACCTCGCCGGCAACAAGGTCACGCTGACCGGCCTCGATGCCACGCTCGGCGTGTCGCGCCTGCGTGGCCGGCTCGGCGTCAAGCTCGGCGATGATCTCGCCGTCGACGGCGAACTCGGCGCCGACACGATCGATATTCCCTCGGCGATCGCCGTCGCGCTTGGAACCGTCGGGCGAAACAGCGCCGATCCGTTCGGCAGGGGCCTGTTGCACGGGTGGCGGGGCCGCATCGCGTTCCAGAGCCTGCGCGGAACCTCCCCATTTGGAGAGGTCCGTCCGCTCAGCGGAATTGTCGAGGCTGACGGCAGCGCGGTCACGCTGCAGTCGGCGAGCGGCACGTTTGCGGGCGGGCAGGCGAAAGCAGACATTGCCGCGCGACGCGATTCGGATGGCGTCGCCGTGACCGGGCACCTGCAGCTGAGCGGCGCCGACGGCACGAAGCTGCGCTATCGCAATCTCGCGATGCCGGCCGGTCGTGCCGCTGCCGAGCTCAATTTTGCCGCGACCGGGCGGAGCGCTTCGGCACTGCTCGGGGCGATGTCAGGCAGCGGCGCGGTGATGCTCGAGAATGCGCACATCAACGGCATCGATCCGAACATCTTTCAGGTCGTGGCCGAAGCCGGCGATACGAACAGCCAGCTGTCAGAACCGTCGAAGCTAAGAGCATTCGTCGATCCGTTGCTGATCGGCGGCACTTTTGTCGTGGCATCGGCCGAGCTCCCGATTGCGATGAAGGACGGCCAGTTGCGGATCGCGGCGACGCGCCTGAACGGCAACGGTGTGCAACTCGTCGTGTCCGGTGGATATGATCTCTCAGCGGATCAGGTCGACCTGCGTGCCATCCTGTCGCCGTCGTCAGCGGCGATGAATATCGGCGGCGTGCATCCGGAGGTTCAGGTGCTGGCCGGCGGCACGCCCGACGCGCTGTCGCGGACATCGGACTTGAGTGCGCTGTCGTCGTGGCTGACCTTGCGCGCGGTCGATCGCGAGACCAAGCGGCTCGAGGCGATCGAGCGCAACACGCAGGCCAATCGCGCGCCGGATCCAGCGCCGGTACTGCCGCCGGCATCACCTGCGCCTCGACCGGCGGTGCCGGCGCCGACTGCTCCCGCCGCAACAACAGTTCAAGAAACGCCTGCGCCGCAGGCATTATCGGCGCCGACGCAGCCTAACTCCGCAGTGCCGCCGCTGCCTCCGCCGGTTGAGATCAAACCGGCTCCGGCGCCGCAGGTGCGGCCACAACAGCAGAAAGCGCGGCCGCCGCTCGCGCTGACACCGGGCCTTCAGTAGGTTGCCGAAACGGTAGTCGAAGACAGCGCAAGAGTATCAGCGGGCCGCCGAGGTCGCCCAGGTCTTGCCGTCGGAATGCGTACTCGGTCCGGCGCCGGCCTTGGCACGGAAAAAGTCGAGCACGTAGAGACGAATCGCCGATGACAGGTTGCCCTGCTTGCGACCCTTGTCGATCTCGCTGACGAGGTCAGACAGCGTCATGCTGCGCGACGCCGAGATCTCCTTCATGCTGGTCCAGAACGCTTCCTCGAGACTCACACTGGTCTTGTGACCTGCCACTACGATCGAACGCTTCACCACTGGCGACTTCATCGATCCTCCTCGCCAATGCGATGCTGATCCAGCTTCTCTTGAAAGCTGTGTCTGGTTGCTTCGTCACGTTCTCGTTCGGATTTGGTACGACCGTGACGCGCGCAATTCTCCTCGGCATGCTTCGCAGCCTGCTCGCGCTCGACCTTCTTCCTGAATCGCTTAAAATTGACGACGTCGCCCATGACGACTCTAAACCACCCTTGCCCCGGCTCTCCCTCCGGAGCGCCGCCTCAAAAGCTCACGATGATTGAAACCTTCACGTCGTTTCGGCGCTGCGAAACCGCAGCACCATCATCGCAGTTGCCGTCGTGTGTTTCTGCCCACGAGTGCGCAATATGTCGAGCGAAATACAATTCAACGGCACATTTTTGTCATTTACACGATGATACCGGCGCCGGCCAGAGAACTGGCTTAAGTCTTTCGAACGATTTCGTGATTTCGCGCGGCGATTTTCCGAATATCGACAGCGGCGGTGGAAAATTCGCACGCTTACCCGGGGCGCGTCATGCGCGCGGGCCGCACCAATCGGTCGAAATCTTTTCCGGAAACAAGTCCCAAGCGTATCGCCTCTTCGCGCAATGTCGTGCCGCGCGCATGCGCGGTCTTGGCGATCTTCGCCGCGTTGTCGTAGCCGATCGTCGGTGCCAGCGCGGTGACCAGCATCAGCGAACGCTGCATCAGTTCGGCGATGCGCTTTTCATCGGCGCGCAAATCCCTGATGCAATGCTCGGTGAACGAACGCGCGGCATCGCCGAGCAGCCGGATCGATTGCAGCATGCAGTGCGCCAGCACCGGCTTGTAGACGTTGAGCTCGAAATGGCCCTGGCTGGCGGCAACCGTCATGGTCGTATGATTGCCGAACACCTGGCAGCACACCATCGTCATCGCCTCGCACTGCGTCGGATTGACCTTGCCCGGCATGATCGACGAGCCGGGCTCGTTCTCGGGCAGGATCAATTCGCCGAGGCCGGAGCGCGGTCCCGAGCCGAGCAGGCGGATGTCGTTGGCGATCTTGAACAGGCCGGTGGCGACCGAATTGAGCGCGCCGTGCGCGAAAACGTAGGCGTCATGTGCCGCGAGCGCCTCGAACTTGTTCGGCGCGCTGGTGAACGGCAGGCGCGTCAGCACGGCGACGCGTTTTGCGAATGCGCGTGCGAATTTCGGCGACGCGTTGAGCCCGGTGCCGACCGCGGTGCCGCCCTGCGCCAGCGGGTAGAGACCGCGCAGCACCGTACGCAGGCGCGCGATGCCGTGCGCGACCTGCGTGGCGTAGCCGGAAAATTCCTGGCCGAGCGTGAGCGGGGTCGCGTCCTGCGTGTGGGTGCGGCCGATCTTGACGATCTTTGCGAAGGCGCGCTCCTTCTTCTTGAGCTCGCGGTGAAGCTCGGCGAGCGACGGGATCAACTCCGACGAGATCGCGCGCGCCGCAGCGATATGCATAGCGGTCGGGAAGCTGTCGTTCGACGACTGGCTCAGGTTGACGTGATCGTTCGGATGCACCGGCGCCTTGGCGCCGAGCTTGCCGCCGAGCAGTTGGTTGGCGCGGTTCGCGATCACCTCGTTGAGGTTCATGTTGGTCTGGGTGCCGGAGCCGGTCTGCCAGACCACGAGCGGAAACTGGTCGTCGAACTTGCCCTCGATCACCTCGCGCGCGGCTCGCGCGATTGCATCGGCGCGGCGCTTGTCGAGCAGCCGCAAGCCGCGGTTGGTCTCGGCCGCTGCGAGCTTGACCAGCGCCAGCGCATGAATGATCGCGAGCGGCATGCGCTCGGTGCCGATGCGGAAATTCTGCCTGCTACGTTCGGTCTGCGCGCCCCAGTATTTGTCGGCGGCGACCGCGATCGGCCCAAAGCTGTCGGTTTCAAAGCGAACCGCGTCTTGTCGGGTCGCGCGGGACCTTCGTGCCATGCTTAAAGGCCGTTGCTGGCGAAGACGTTATTTCTTGCGAAACCGATCGAGCCGGACCACTTCGGCACCATCGCTCGGCTTGTGCTCGCCGTCGTGAGATTTCTCGTCAGCCGCCGCGGCCGGCTTGTCTTGGACCTGATCCTGCGATTTGACCTCGGCTTTCGCCTTGTCTTTCGCCGCTGGCGCTGGGGCCGAGGCGGGCGCGGGTGGATTGGCGGCGGTCGGTACGTCGCCGGTCTCGAAGGTCAATCCGAATTGCACGGACGGATCGAGGAACGCCTTGATCGCGGTGAACGGCACCACGAGCTTTTCCGGGATGCTGCCGAACGACAGCCCGACCTCGAAATGATCCTCGGTGACGACCAGGTCCCAGAACTGGTGCTGCAGGATGATCGTCATCTCGTTCGGATACTGCGCGAGCAGTCGCGACGAAATCTTGACGCCGTCGGCGTGGGTCAGGAACGTGATGTAGAAATGGTGATCGCCGGGAAGGCCTTGCTTTGCGGCATCTTCGAGCACGCGGCGCAGCACGCCGCGCATCGCGTCCCGCGCCAGCACGTCGTAGCGGATGTGATCCTTCATCGCATTGGTCCGAACTGCGCGAGCGCGCTCGTCATGAATAGTCTCATGTTGCGTCGCTGACGATTGTTCTCACGCCGATGTTCTCACGCCAACTCGCAACAGAGCATCTATGCTATCGCGCGGAGCCGCCAAGGTCAGCACAACTTCGGTCGCGTGCGCCGATTTGAACGGAGGATAAAGTGGAGGCTTCTGTTGCCAGGTGCCTCCGAACCCCGCCTGACGGAGCTTAACCCGTCAGGGCTTTAAGTCGGTGTTTCGGACTGCTTACGCAGCCAGAGCAACCGGAGCATAGTTGTCATTGGCAACTATACGAGTGGCCCGATGTCGGCGGAACCATACCGAGCAAAAACACGCCCTTTACGCCCTCGTCGATCCTATTTCGCCCCCGCCAAAACCCGTTTTACGTGGCCATTTGCGGGCTTTGGTGGAGGCGCCGGGTACTGCCCCCGGGTCCGATAGGTTTATTACGACGGTCATTTATCGCCATAGCCGGCGAACCGGCAGCCTCAATATAGGCCTGAAAGCTTGCGGAAAGAAGAGCTTGCGCGCGAGACCACCCGTCCCCGACAATCCTTTGAGATCATTTGCGTTATCCGGATTTTCAGGGGAGTTCTGAACAAGCCGGTCGGATCATGATACCGGCAGCGCGTCTTTCTCTTCTTGCGATTGACTTGCAACTTGGTTGACGGCGTCATCATTCTCATGCAACTAATTTGCAGTTGCTGGAGGAGTGATGCGCGACCCCGGTGTGACCAACCCTGATCTGGATCATGGCGATCGTGCCGCCGCTGGCGCGAATAATTACGCCATGGATCAATCTCCGCGCGTCGCCGCTCGAGACGGGCGCCGCAACTGGCCACAGGCGGTCGATGACGACGACCTGAGCCTCTCCGAAGTCCACGCCTCGATTCCCGTGCCGCGCGGCGGCTCGTGGCTGCGGCGGCTCGTCGCCTTCTCCGGTCCGGGCTATCTCATCTCGGTCGGCTACATGGACCCCGGCAACTGGGCGACCGACATCGCCGGCGGCTCGCGCTTCGGCTACACGCTGCTGTCGGTCATTATGATCTCCAACCTGATGGCGATCTTCCTGCAGGCGCTCGCGGCGCGGCTCGGCATCGCCACCGGGCGCGATCTCGCGCAGGCCTGCCGCGACGCCTATCCGCGCCCGGTCGGTCTCGTGCTGTGGGTGGCGTGCGAGCTTGCGATCATCGCCTGCGACCTCGCCGAGGTGATCGGCACTGCGATCGCGCTGAAGCTGCTGTTCGGCCTGCCGCTCATTGCCGGTGCGCTGATCGCGGCGCTCGATGTTTTTCTTCTCCTGCTGCTGATGGGCAAGGGCTTTCGCTTCATCGAAGCCGCGATCATCACGCTGCTCGCGGTCATCACCGCCTGCTTTGCGATCCAGATCGCGCTCGCCGCGCCGCCGATCAAGGCCGTGCTCGGCGGCTTCGTGCCGTCGACGCGAGATCGTGACCAATCCGGAAATGCTTTACATCGCGATCGGCATCATCGGCGCCACCGTGATGCCGCACAATCTCTACCTGCACTCGTCGATCGTGCAGACCCGCGCGTACGCTGCGACCGATGACGGCCGTCGCAGCGCGATCCGCTGGGCGACGGTCGACTCCACCATCGCACTGACGCTGGCACTGTTCGTCAACGCGGCGATCCTGATCGTCGCGGCCTCGGTGTTCAATGCGAGCGGCCGCACCGACGTGCAGGAGATCGAGCAGGCCTATGCGCTGCTGTCGCCGCTGCTCGGCGCCGGCATCGCCTCGGTGTTGTTCGCGGTCGCGCTGCTCGCCTCCGGCCTGAATTCGACGGTGACGGCGACGCTCGCCGGCCAGATCGTGATGGAAGGTTTTTTGCGCATCCGCCTGCCGAAATGGGCGCGGCGGCTGGTCACGCGCAGTGCCGCGATCGCGCCGGTGGTGGTGGTCGCCGCGCTGTTCGGCGATGCCGGCACGACAAAACTCCTGATCCTCAGCCAGGTGATCCTGTCGATGCAGCTGCCGTTCGCGGTGATCCCGCTGGTGCAGTTCGTGTCGTCGCGCGACAAGATGGGTGCGCACGCGATCTCGCGGCCAGTCGCGGCGCTGGCGTGGGTCGTCGGCGGCTGCGATCGTCGTGTTGAATGCGAAGCTGTTGTGGGACGTGATCGCGGGGTGAATCCAAGCCCTTCAGGTTGGTCGATCGGCGCGAATGCTGCTTGCCGCAATATCGTTGTCACCGCCCAGCGCCGGCACTGTCGGGCCCACGGCAACAGAACCATCGGCAAAACGGAAAGGTGGATTCGGCACGAGGAAGCGTCCAGCACCGTCGGCAACGGTCGTGAAGGTGCCGCGCGAAACGCACTGCGGATCGGCTATCGCTTCGGCGACGGTAAAATACCGCGAGCAGGGCACGCCGGCGGCCATCAGCACATCTTCGCACTCGCGAGCGTTGCGCTCCGCCGTCCATTGCTCGATCGCCGCCATCATCGCATCCCAGTTCGCCGTGCGCGCGGTTACCGAGGCAAAGCGCGGATCGGTCTTCCACTCGGGATGACTGACTGCGTCGGCAAGCTGCTCGAAATTGCGCTGGTTCACCGGCGCGACGATGACGAAGCCATCGCGCGCACGCAGCGGCGCATAGAGCGGCCGCCGCGATAGCGACGGAAATTGCGCCTCCTGGCATTCGAACACGAGCAGGTTGATCATCGAGTCCATCAACGCAACGTCGATGTATTGGCCGCGGTCCGTGGCGCAGTCGGCCGATCAAGGCGGTCTGGATCGCGCCGAAGGCGTAGACGCGCGCCAGCACGTCGGCGATGAAGACGCCGGTCTTGGCCGGCCGCTCCTGATCGTCCTGATAGGTGAACTGGGTCTGATCGAACCCGCTCGCGGCATGGATGATCGGCGCGTAGGCAGGTTGCGGGCACGCGGCCCGCTCTGGCCGAAGCCGGAAATTGAGCAATACACGAGATCCGGTTTTTGCCGCGGCGAGCGTCCCGTAGTCGAGCCCGAGCCGCGCCATCACGCCCGGGCGAAAATTCTCCAGCACGACGTCGCTGGTCGCCGCCAGCGACGAGCGCAGCACGACGGCCATCATCGCTCTTGAGGTCGAGCACCACGCTCTTCTTGCCGGCATTGAGGTGGCCGAAAGTAGGTGCTGTGGCCGTTCCGCAGCGGCGGTCGGCTCGCGCATGTGATCGCCGTGCGGCTCCTCGATCTTCAGGACTTCGGCGCCACAATCGGCCAAAAGCCGCGAGCAATAAGGCCCGGCGATCATGCTGGTAAAATCGAGCACGCGCAGGCCCGCGAGCGGAGACGTCGGCAGGCATCAATTCATCCTCTGGCTGGATTAAGGGTCGCGCGCGCGGTCATGGTAGCGCTGATGCAGACTGTCGAGGTGCTCGGCCATCGCAGCTACGGCGCCATCCGCGTCACGCTTGCGCAACCGTTCGAGCAAGCGGCGCCGTGCCCTGATGGTGAGATCGTTGCGCTCGCCGCCAACCGCGTGCGCGAAGTCGCGCATCACCTCCATCAATGCGACCCATCAGCATGATCATGACCGAGTTATGCGTTGCGCGCGCCAGCAGATTGTGAAACTCGATATGTACGTCAATCTTGTCGTCGTAACGCTTGGCCTCCAAGAGCTGTTCGGCCTCGTCGACATTGGCCTCGAGGGCGGCGAGATCATTGGTCGTGGCCCGCTTGGCGACCATCCGGACCACCGCCTGATTCGACCCACTGGCGTGCCTCGGTGAGGTCGTCCAGCGAGACACTGCCGAGCTGATAAAGATTGCGGAAGCTGTCGCCGATCAGGGCCGGATTGCCTTGTCCGATAAAGGCGCCGCCGCGCGAACCGGCTTGCAGCGAGACGAGCCCGGTGCGCTCGAGCGTGCGCAACGCCTCGCGCACGGCGCCACGGCTCACCCCGAGCCGCTCGGCGAGTTCGCGCTCCGGCGGCAGTTTGTCGCCGCTGCGCAATTCGCCGGAAGCAATACGGACCTGGATCTGGGCAGAGACCTCATCGGATAACCGCTGCCGCTTGATGGTATGGAAGGTCTCGTTTCATCAGGCACGCGCACCGGCCGACAACCGGGCCAACGCACGCGCACCGATGCGATCGAGATACGCATCCTCGCTGCAGCATCGCGCACATAACTCGGCGAGATAGGCATCGAATGATTTCTGGTCCCGGCTTGCCGCCACATAGGCCGTCAAGATGCGTCTCGTCCTGGCTCGTAAAGACCGGCGCTCGCGCCGGGATGCGCGCCGAACGGCGGAGACCACGACAGCAGTCAACAAAGGCTGCATGGAATCTTGGTCAAGCGCGCCGATTGGCGCACCGTGCTCGACGGCACGATCCGGTCGACCAGGCAAATGACGTGTCGTGCGGCTTGCGCCATCAGCAGGTCGAAATAGCCGGCAGCCGAAATACTGTACGTTGCCGTCCTCGTCGGCCTGCTGGCCATGTAGGATCAAGACGTCGGGCTTGATCGCCGGCACTTCGAGCAGAGGGCGATCGCCGTCCTGCACACGCGCGCGTCCGATAGCCTTCCGGATTGACGCGCGGCAAATCGGTACCGAGGTCGGGGATCAGCCCGTAAGGCAGGTCGCAGGCGCCGGCGCGCAGGCCGCCGGCAATGCCCGGCCCGTCCATCTCGAGCACCTTAACGGCGCCGGATTGCGCCGCGCGGCGGAAGTTCGGCGCAAGCCCGAGATGCTCGAAGCTGATGAAGACGCAAGCGGTCGTCGCCACACAACCGGCGCCGATCAGCATGTCGGGCGCGATGCTGCCGGGCGCTGGAACAAGCGTGAGATTGCGCACGCCGTTGCGGATCAGGCCGCGCACCAGCGCCATCGGCTGACCGTGAAAAATCCAGCCGCCGACCCCGAGCGTCATGCCATCCCTCACCGCGGAGAGGGCGGTATCGAGCGAGACGATCTTGCCGGACGAGGTCATGATCAGTGCCGCAACATGTGGCGAGCGATCACCAGCCGCTGGATCTGATTGGTGCCCTCGAAGATCTGGTTGATCTTGGCGTCGCGCATGAAGCGCTCGACCGGGAAGTCGCGCATGTAGCCGGCGCCACCGAAAATCTGCACGGCGTCGGTCGTCACCTTCATCGCGGTGTCGCTGGCAAAGCACTTTACCATCGAGGCCTTCGCAGAAAACCCGTCCCATTGCTGGCGATCGGCCATGCGCGCGCAATCGTACAACAGGCAACGTGCGGCTTCGGTCTGCATCTGCATGTCGGCGAGCATGAACTGGATGCCCTGGAATTCGGCGATCGAGCGACCGAACTGCTTGCGCTCGCGGGCATAGGCGGTGGCCTGATCGATCGCGCCCTGGGCGAGGCCGACGGCGATCGCACCGACCGTCGGGCGATTGAGATCGAGGATGCGCATGCAGGTCTTGAAGGCCTGGCCCTCCGGGCCCGATCATGTTCTCCTCCGGCACGCGCACATTATCGAAGAAGATCGGCACGTTCGGCACGCCGCGGATACCCATCTTGCGGTCCTCCTTGCCAAAAGGAGAATCCTTTCGTGCTTGGTATCGACGATGAAATGCCGATATGCCGTCGGCGCCCTTGCCTTCGCTGGTGCGTGCAAAGACCAGAATGAAATGCGCGACCGAGCCGAAGGTGATGTAGATCTTGCCGCCGTTGAGCACCCAGCTCGCACCGTCCTTGACCGCGCGCGTCTTCATCGAAGAGACATCGGAGCCGGTGCCGGATTCGGTGATGGCGACTGCGCTGAGCGTGCGACCCTTGGCGGCGAGGCCGAGATAGTGCCGCTTCTGTTCTTCGGCTCCCGAAATTCAGCACTGGCAGGATCGAGGCCGAAGGAGTTGTTGGCAGCCAGCAGCGCCGCCAACTCCGACACTTTAGCGATCTCCTCTTTGACCAGGCAGACCGACGTCAGGTCGCCGCCAGGGCCGCCGTAGTCCTGCGGTACCCAGAGCTGCAGCAAACCCATATCGCCGAAGATCTCGACGAGCTCTTGCGGGAAGCGGTTGTTCTCGTCGATCTCGGAGGCGATCGGCGCCACATGTTTTTCCACCATGCTGCCGCACCTGGTCGCGCAGCTACAGATGATGTTCCTCGAAATGATAATTGTTCATGACTGTCACTCAGCGACTTTCGGCCAGGGAAATTTACGGGCGAGGACACCGGTGGTGTCGACGAGACGTCGCAACACGAACAATTCCTCGGCATCCGGTGGTGCCGTGCGCTCGACCGCCACGGGCACGACGAGATCAAAGCCGGTATTGTCACGCACCTCATCGAGGGTAACGCCCTCATGCAACGAGCTGAACGCGCATCGCCTTGCTCGCGGGCTCGAAGTCGAACACGCCGAGCGGCGTCACCACGAGGCGGGGTCCACCGTCGGGCAGTCCGCGGTCGAGCGCGCGACGTGCCGCCGTCGAGAAAGCCGGCGCCGCAGATGAAATCGACCTTCGACACGAACGCGCCGCGGTCATGCCGCGTCATCAGGATGTAGAAGCGGCGCGACAGGCCGCATAGCGCGCTGATGCCGACCGTGCCGGGACCGCGCAGCCGCGGCCGCGCGTGGTCGCCGACGCAGACCGTGTTGATATTGCCGAACCGGTCGGTCTGCAGGGCGCCGAGAATGGCGAAGTCGAAGAAGTGCACCTGCCAATCGATAAAATCGATCATTTGCGGCAGGTCCATCACCGCCTCCGCGACCGCGATGTTCTCGAAGCATCGGCCGCGGGACGGATGATGCCGTCGGACGGATTGGTCATGCCGCCGGGGCCCGACACCCACCAAAGATGCGGCGCCTGGAGCTGGCGCGCCAGATTGCAGGCCGCGACCTGAATATCGGAGTTGGTGCCGACGATGGCCTTCTCACCGTCGGCCAGGTCGCGCGCCAACAGACGGCGAGCATCTCTCCCATGGCGAAGCCAGTGGCTGTAGCCGGCATGACGTCGCCTCCCGTTATTGGTCTAATATTTTATTGGTCAGACGCAATAAGTCAAGAGGTGGCGGTTGGCGGACATGATTGTTGCAGGGACGGGAGCCGCTCCGGCGCCTGGCCGCACCGGCGTTCACGAGGCGAAGTTGTTTGCGGACCCAATCGCGGGCTAGAGTGCCGGCAGGCGGCAGCAACGTCGCGCGAAAATTCCCGGAGGAGTTCATGACATCCCCGACCACCTTCACGGCCCACGACGTTGAACTCAGCGGCGGATTGAAAATCCACTATTTCAAGAAAGCCGGTGGCGATCTCAACCTGGTGCTGCTGCACCCCTCATCGGGCTACGGCCGGATGTGGGAACTCACCGCCGGGGATCTCGATCCGCGCTTCACCGTCTATGCGCCGGACCAGCGCGGCCATGGCGACAGCGGCCGCCCCGACGGCGAATATTCCGCGGAAGAACTGGCCAGGGATTTGCGCGCGGTCGTCGACAAGCTGGGACTTAAGCGTATCGTGGTCGGCGGTCATTCGCTCGGCGGCCGTGTCGCGCTGGTATTCGCGGCCTGGTATCCGGAAATCACGGCTGGCCTGATCATGGTCGCCGGACCGCACCTGAGCAATTTCTACCAGACCCGCGAGGCGGTGCAGACCGTCTACTCCAATGCGTACAAGACCATGGTGTCGCCAACCGAGTTTGCTTCGCGCGCTGACGCGCTGGCGTTCATTCGGCAACTGCGGCCGCAGGACAGTGAATTCGCGCTCGAGCACCGCATCGACTTCAACATGAACCACGCCGCCGACGGCAAGGTCACAGTCAAGTACGACCCGGTCCGCGTCGCGGAGGGGCTGACCCACCAGCTGATCGACCTGAAGAAATATTCTGCCGCCGTCACTTGCCCGACTGCCTTCATCCGGGGCACGCGGAGCGCCGAGATGACCCCTGAAGCGGCGAAAGACGTGGCAAAGTTCTGGACCAAAACCGAGGTCGACATCTATTCGGTTGAGGCCAGGACAAGCCTGCAGCTTGAAAATCCGAAAGACCTCGCCGCGGCGATCAACGCGTTTGCGGCGAAGAGGCTGTGATCGCGGTCTGCGATGCCGTGCGGTCAGCTGCAGGTGTACTGACCCATCATCCCTGCGTCCTCGTGTTCGAGAATGTGGCAGTGATACATGAAGGGATGCTCGCGACGCCGCCGGCTGCGTGAAGCTGACCAGCAGTTCGGCCTTGTCTTCGACCAGGACCACGTCTTTCCAGCCGGCGAGATGCGGAGGAGGCGGCGCTTCGTCGAGCGACAGAACGCGAAACAACGCGCCGTGGATGTGGAAGGGATGCGGCATACCGACCGATACGATCTCCCAAATCTCCCTGGTGCCAAGCTTCGTCTCGACGTCGATGCGCGCCGGATCGTGCGTTTTGCCGTTGATCCCGATCAAAGCCGGCTTGTCGGCGTGGCCAGACATCGTCATGCGCCGTCCGCAGATGCCGTTGTCGAGAACGAATTGACGGCGCTGCACCGCGGCCGCTGGGTCCACCGATTCCGGCTCAGGCAGATAACGTGGCAGGCCTTTAACAGCGCCAGTCGTCGCGACGGGTTCGAAGCGCATCACCGGGACGTAGTCGTTGGTGCCGGACGTCGAGATTGCGCCAAATATTCCCATGACACTGTCTGGGCCGGTTTCGAGCACGACCGGTCTCATATCTGAAAAGTCGACCAGCACCTCGAAGCGTTCGGCCGGCGAAATGCGCAGCGCGGAAACCGGCACGGGTCTTGGGAGGAAACCACCGTCGGACGCGATCACGTGAAACATTCGCCGGTCGGCAAACCGCAGTTCGAAATTCTGGGCATTGGCTCCGTTGAGCAGCCGCAACCTGACCAATCCTGCGGGCACTCTGGCGACGGGGGCAATCGCGCCGTTGACGATGATCGTGTCGCCCCGAACCCCATAGACGATGCCAAGTTCGCCGGCATCGTATTCAAGCGATCCATCTGGACCGAGTGATCGATCCTGAATGATGATTGGCAGATCGTCGACGCCGAAATCGTGCGGCAGACCCAGGCGAGAGTCGCTTCCATCGTCGACGATGATAAGTCCTGCCAGGCCCATATAGGTTTGCCGGGCCGTGTCGTGGTGCGGATGCGGGTGATACCAGAGCGTCGCAGGCGGTTGATCGATGGTGAGGGTCGGCCGCCAGGTCGAGCCCGGATCGATCACCCGCTGAGGCCCGCCGTCGAAATCGCCCGGAACCAGCAGGCCGTGCCAGTGCACAGTCGTGGGCACGCCGAGCGCATTTTCGACGACCATCTGGATGCGATCTCCGCGACGCAATCGAAGGACGGGCCCAAGAACGGGCGCGGAGTAACCGTAAGTCAGCGTCGGCTTTCCCTTGTAAAACGCGTGGCGGCCGGCCGACACCCGCAACTTGATGACGTTGTCTTGCTGGGCGGCATCAATCAAAGTCGGGATCGGCAGACGGCCGCCGCCATGCGCGAGTTCGCCGATGCCGAATCTCGCGTCGAACAAGGTTGCTGCGGTGACCGCGCCAGCTCCCATCGCAAACTTTCGGCGTGTGATCATGCTCGTTTGTCGGCTGAAGAGCGCTTCGTAGGGTTGCGTTTACCGCCACGCTTCGCGACGCGATGATAGCCGCTCGCGGATCGCGATGCGCTCAAAACGCGCCAGTCGCGGCGCCCGCCGCGGCGCTGATCAAGACGACGACCAGCGGCGGCGCGCGCCAGGCGATCAGCAGCACGAAGCCGACGAGCGCGATCGCGAAATCCGCCGGCGCCTTGACGGAGCTGGTCCACACCGGATTGTAGAGCGCCGCGCCAAGCAGGCCGACGACGGCGGCGTTGACGCCGCGCATCACCGCCTGCGCGCCGGCGCGCTTGCGGAACGTATCCCAGAACGGCAGTGCCCCGAGCAGGATCAGCATGCCGGGAAGGAAGATGCCGATCAGGTCCGAGCGCGGCTCCTGCCACGCCGTGCGGTGCGGACGTTCACGACGGCGCCGAGATAGGCCGCGAAGGTGAAGAGCGGGCCCGGCACCGCTTGCGCCGCGCCGTAGCCGGCGAGGAACGCATCGTCGCTGACCCAGCCCGGCGCCACGAACGCTTCGCGCAACAGCGGCAGCACGACATGGCCGCCGCCGAACACCAGCGCGCCGGAGCGATAGAAGGCGTCGAACAGGGCAACGCCGGAGGACTGCGTCAGGCCGCGCAGGACCGGCAGGCCCGCGAGCAGCACAAAGAAGACGCGTCAGCATCGCAATCCCGGTTGCGCGCGAGACCGGCATCGCAACGTGGCCGGACGGGGTCGCGCGGCGCGCTGCGGCACAGCCAGCAGCCCGGCGATCCCGCCGAGCACGATCGCGCCGATCTGCGCGACCGACGACGTGCTGAACAGGATGATGAGCGCGGCGACCACCGCGATGGAGGCGCGCTCGCGATCGGGGCAGAGCGTGCGCGCCATGCCCCAAACGGCCTGCGCCACGATCGCGACGGCCACCAGCTTCAGTCCATGCAGCAGGCCGGCACCGATCGGGCCGCTGAGCGCGCCCGCGCCATAGGCGAACAGCACGAGCGCGATGGCCGACGGCAGCGTGAATCCGAGTCCAGGCGGCGAGCGCGCCGCGGTAGCCGGCGCGCATCAGGCCGATCGAAAACCCGACCTGGCTGCTGGCGGGGCCCGGCAGGAATTGGCACAGCCCGACAAGATCGGCATAGGCGTGTTCGTCGAGCCACTTGCGGCGCGCGACGAACTCTTCGCGGAAATAGCCGATATGCGCGATCGGTCCGCCGAAGCAGGTCAGTCCGAGCTTGAGGAAGATGCGAAGGACCTCCAGCGCGCGAGCCTTGTCCGGCAGCTTCGCTCGCCGGACGATCGCCGCTCGCGGTGGTCAGGTCATTTCGTGCGCCGTCGGCGGTGCCCATGGGTCACGCGTAGTCGAACAGCGCCATGAAGCCGAAATCCATGTGCAGTTGCTGATGGCAGTGGAAGAGCGTCAGCCCCGGATTGTCGGCGACGAAATCGAACTCGACCTCCTGAAAGCCGCCGAGCATCACGACGTCCTTGATGATTCCGGCGGTCGGCTTGCCGCCGACGCGCACCAGCTCGAAGCTGTGTCGGTGAAGGTGCAGCGGATGAATGTCGTCGCTGGCGTTGCGGAATTTCAGCCGATAGCGACGCCCCTGATGAACGCTGTACCATCGGCTTCATGGTCTCCATCGAGAACGCCTCGCCGTTGAGGGTCCATTGGTTGAAGCCGTCAAGCGCGGCGTTGTGCTTGACGATAGTCATCTCGATCGTCTCGTCCGGCTGCGCCGGCATCGCATCGGGCTTGCCGAAGCGCGCGTAGTCCCAGTTGAAGGGCTTCGGCTTGGCCCATTGCGGCTTGCCCTTCGCGCCTGCGTATTCGACGACGATGCCCATGCCGCGGCGGCGGTCGTCATCGGCGAGATCGCCCATCACCCAGACGCCCGGATGGTTCATCTCGACGATCGCCGAGATGCGCTCGGCCGTGCCGAGCCAGAGCACCGGCACCTCGGCGGGCGTCGGCACCGGGTTGCCGTCGAGCGCGACGATCGCGAAAGACGTGGCCAGGCAGCGCCAGGCTGCGGATTTCGCCGGCGCTGCGCGTTCAGCACGTGGAACAGCACGCGCTCGCCCTGCTTGACGCGGACCGGCTCGCCGCTGCCCGAGCATCCTGCCGTTGATCGAGAACAGTTCGTAGCCGACCTCAAAGCCCTTGGCCTTCTCCTGCGCTTCCTCGTCGGCGGCCTTTCCCATCTGCTGCAATTCGTTGATCGGAGCGCCGGCGAGAAAATCCATCGCCATGTCGCCGCCGCGGCTGAAGGAAGGCTCGAATTCCTTCAGCACCAGAAACACCTCGCGGTCGTAGGCGCCCGGATCGTTCTTCGGCTCGATGTAGACCGGTCCGACTTGGCCCGTGTAGGTGCCGCGGTTCAGATCGGAACCGGCGGCGACGTGGGTATGATAGAAGCGGAAACCGGCCGGCTTCGGGACGAATTCCAGTCGGCGCATCCCATGGGCGGGCACATAGGGTGAGCCTTCTTCGGCGGCGCCGTCGACATCGCTCGGAATCATCTGCCCGTGCCAGTGCACCAGTTCCGGCGTGTCGGTGTCGTTGTGCACGTCGACCATGACGCGCTGGCCTTCCTTGAAGCGCAACAACGGTCCCGGAAACTGGCCGTTATAGAGCGTCGTCGAGACGATATGCTCCGGCGCCAGCTCGACGAGGCCCGTGGCGATGCGCAGCGTGTAGTCGGCGGCCGTCGCGTTAGCCTTGTCATCGGCCCGCGCCATTCGCGACAATCGCATTCGCGGCCGGAATGATGGCGGCCGTTTTGAGCAGGGCGCGACGGTCGATCATGTCTGCCTCGTTGCAGGAACCTGGCAAACATGATCTTGCGGCCGGGAATCCCAATCGACAACCGGGCAGGGCCAGCTTCTCTGCAGGCTCCGCGTCTTGTGATCAGGAACGGAAATCGCGCGCGCCGGCTTCGCGACGTAGGCGACGCCTCAGCTTTCCTTGAAGCCGTACTCCGGCACATTGCCGCTCGCGCCGTAATATTTGTAGGGCAGGAATTTGCCGGACATCGTGAGCTTGACGCGGTCGCCTTTCGGGTTCGGCAGCCGCTCGATCGCCATGTCGAAATCGATCGCCGACATGATGCCGTCGCCGAATTCCTCCTCGATCAGGGCTTTCCAGGCTGGAGCATTGACCATCACGAGCTCGTAGAAGCGGTAGATCAGGGGATCGGTCGGCGGCATCGGCACACCTTCGCCCCGCATCGGCGTCTCGTTGAGCATCGCGATTTCCGATTTCGACAGGCCGAACAGCTCGCCGGCATTGGCGGCCTGCGGCTTCGTCAGTTTCATCTGGCCGAGGACGGCGCCCACGATCAGGACTTCGGAATAGCCGCCGATCCGCTCGCAAATGTATTTCCAGGTCCAGCCTTTCTCACGCTTGATGTCGAGCAGCTTTTCGGTGAGGTCGGATCGTTTCATGGTGGTCTCCCTGGGTTGCAACAGACAATCAGGTGCACGAAGCGTGCCAGAGCATACGGGGAAAACGCCGATCCGCGACACACGCCGACGGTCACCGCCCCGCGCGCCAGCTCGCCGCCGCCAGGGCGATCACCCGAAGCGACTCTTCGGCGCCGTCGGCGATGCCTTTTTCAAAGTCGCCGTCGACCCGGCCCATCTGGTTGGTGACATGGGCAAAGCACAGCACCAGCTTGTTGCGTGCCCTGGCAAACGCATAGAGCGCCGCCGCTTCCATCTCGACGGCGAGGATGCCGGCCCGGCTTGCCGCCTCGATCGCCTCCGACGTCTCGCGAAACGGGGCATCGGTGGTCCAGGCCGCGCCGGAGAGGGCGGGGATTTGTGCGGCTCGCAGCGCCTGGTGCGCAGATGTTGCTAGCTCGGCGTCGGCCTCCGCGTAATCCGACGGCGGCATGTAGTGGTAGCTCGTGCCTTCGTCGCGCAGCGCGCGCTCGATCACGACAAAATATGGCGGTGTTTGCGACGCGACGATCTGGCCGGCGGAGGTGACGCTGAGCAGGAGCCGGCATCCTGAGGCGAACAGCTCCTCCGCGATCAGGACGGCGAACGACGCACCGACGGCGCAGCCGATGATCCCGTAGTCGTGGCCCTCGTGGGCAAAGCGATAGAGGTCGGTGTGATAGCAGGCCCAGTCTGCTGCTCGTTCGGCGCGTCCGGTGGCGCGGAGATGGCGGACGATGTCGCCATCCGGGTCGAGAATGCAGACCTCAGGCACCGGCGCGGGCTGCAACCGTTTCTGGCGGCGCGCCTCGCGCAGGAGATTGTCGGGCGTGAAGGCCGACGCGGTGTCGTAGTGCTTGTTGGACAGGATGGGCGGGCGAGGGTTCACGAGCGCAAATCCGTTCCGTCAGGGCTCTAGTGCTCGGTCGCCGGAAACCAGGGCAACCGTTCTTCAGGAAAGAACGCGCCGTGAGGCGCGAGTTCGCCTGCGCGTTCGAATGCGCCGACGTAATAATGCGTCTCGGTCGGAAGCCGATCACTGGCGCAGGTCAAGGTCGAGCCGCATTGCGCGCAAAAGCCGCGCAGAATGCGCGCCGACGAGCGGTATTTCGCGATCGTGCCCTGCGTCACCGTCACAGCACTGTTCTCGAACGAGGCAAAGACGTTCGACGGCGCGCCGCTGTGCCGGCGGCAACTCTCGCAATGGCACCAGCGGACCCATTTCGGCGGACCCTTGGCCTCGAACTGCACGGCCCCGCAAAGGCAACGTCCGTTGTAGATTTCACTCATTGCGCTCTCCTTTCGCTGCGGTCGGCGAATTCCTCAAGGCTGGTGACGGCATTGGCGTGTCTCCCGATTACATCCTGCGGAATACCACGCCGTAATGATAGGGCGACACTTCCACTTGATATGCCAAAGTGAGACCGCCGGATTCGACGTCCAATCTCGTCTGCTCAGGCGTCATCCTCAGTTCGGTCGGTGGGCCACGTGGTTCACCGAGGACGGTCGTTTGCTCACGCGGTCGCGCATACCAGCTCACCACCGCAAACAGTCCGTCCGGCTTGAGAATGTCTCGCACGACATGGGCGAGGCGCGGCCGATCCGGGACTCCGTGAAATGCGTTCGCCAGAAATACGTGATCAATCGGCTCGCTGACCACTTTTGCGATCTCATAGGCGTCCGAGACGACAAAGCGACAATTCGTCAGACCGGCCTCTGCGAGCCTCACCTGCGATGTCTTAACGAGCTTTTCATCAATGTCGATCGCAATCACCGACTTGGCGATCTTCGCCAGTTGCAACGTGAACCAGCCGTCGCCCGAACACAGATCGACAACCATCATGCCGGGTCGCACACCGACGTCCCTGAGGACTTTGGCCGGGTCAGGCCATAGCGCTTCCCACCAGCCGGGATCCGGCATCCCAGTTCCCTGGAAGAAGCCCGGTATCGTCATCGCCGGCCTGTCTCGCTAGCTCACGGCCCCGCAGAAACAATGACCGGAACAACTTTCGCTCATCAGGTCCTCCGTCGGCCGCTCACGCCTTGTCGGTCTCGATCGGCAGGCTGGCGTCGCGGGCCCATTCGCCCATCGAGCCGTCGTAGAGGGTCAGCTTGTCGTAGCCGAGCTGCGCCAGCGCGAACAGGTCGAGCGTCGCCGAGATGCCGCCGCCGCAATAGCACACGACGGTCTTGTCCTTGGTGATGCCCTGGCTGGCAAATTTTTGCGCGGCATCGGCGAGCGAGGTCAGTCCCTTGGTCGCGGGATCGACCAGCGTCGCCGCCGGCACGTTGACGCTGCCGGGAATGCGGCCCGGCCGCCCGTAGCGGCTCGGCTCCAGCCCGCGATGGAAGTTAGGGCCCAGTGCATTGACGATGACCGTTCCCGGCTGGTTGAGCCGCCCCAGGACGTCGGACTTGCCGACGAACAATCCGGGCAGCGGCTTGGCCGTAAAGGTCGTCGCCGGATAACCTTTTGGCGCGCCGCTCTCGAGCTGACGTCCCTCGGCCTTCCACTTGTCGAGACCGCCATCGAGCACGAGCGCGTTGAAGCCGAGCGAGCGCAGCATCCACCAGACCCGCGTCGCCCACATCATGGTGCCGATGCTGTAGAGCACGACGGTTTTCGTCGGATCGACGCCGTGGCGGCCGAACGCTGTTTCAAGCTCGGCGACCCCAGGCATCATGAAGCGCAGATGCGTGTTGCGGTCCGAGAATTCCGCCTGCAGGTCGAGAAAATCCGCACCGGGAATGTGCCCGGCCTCAAATGTCTGCCGCCCCGACACCACGCGATAGGGTTCGCTCGACCCTTCCGCCGAGGGTTCGAGGTAGGTCGTGCAATCGAAGACGCGCAGCTCAGTGCGTCCGAGCAGGGCGGCTAGTTGCTCGGTCGTGATCAGCGAATTTGGTTTGTCCATGGTCGTTACTCCCCGACGCGATCGCAGGATCGCGAGGGAGTTTACAACCATGCCCCGATCGAAAGCGAGGGCTCCGCAGGTGATCGCGCCATGAATTCAGCGCTGCCGGTGCCCTTCGGCTTCCACCCAGTCGTCGCCGACCTTGACATACGACTTCTTCACCGCGGCCCACGCTGTGCGATGCGCGATCTCCTCCTGCCTGACATCACCAGCGTGGGACGCGAAGGCCGAGTTGAAGGCGGCGCGATAAATGTCCTGCGCATGCGGCGGGAGATGATGGCGCACCGAGGGCGGCAGGTCGGTATTCGAGCGATAGGGCATTGCGGCGCGCTCCACGATGTTCTGCTGGCGTCGCGCCGGTCACGGCACGACGGTCACCATGCAGGGGGATAGGCTGACCAGCTTCTGCGACACGCTGCCGAGCAAGAGCCCCGCAAGCTGGCCGTGGCCGCGACGGCCAACCACGAGCGCGTCGACTTTCTCGCTGACAACAGCCTTGATGATTTCTTCCGCTGGATCGCCCCACAGCATGATCGTTCTTGCCTTGACATCGGCCCAGCCTGCGCGTTGCTGGGCATCCATCAGGGTTGCCTGGCTTATCGTCTCGGACGGGTCGGCCGCGCTGTGTTCAATCCGCTGGAACTCGCGTCGCGCCGCGGCCGGGCTTGGTGTCGCCACGCTAACGATCACGAGAGCGGCTTTCTCCAGCCTTGCCAGTCCGGCGGCGACATCGAGCGCGCGATTTGAACTGTCGGAGCCGTCGACCGCGACCATGATGCTCTGAATTCGCGAGGCCATCGGGTACTCTCCCACATCAGGTGATGAAAAGCTAACGTCCTCGACGTGACGCAGTTTGAGCTTTGTCAATATGCCGCCATGAGCGGCGCGCAATGTTGGCCAAGCAATCGCCGGCACCGCCGGCCGTTCAACGAAGGTACCAATGACCACACGCAATCACGCGATCGTCTGGATTGACCATCTCACCGCCAGGGTTTTCTACGTCGGCATCACCGGCGTCGACGAAGTTGTGCTGCACGCGCACCTGTCGACCGAGCACCTGCATCACAAGGCCAATACGATCGGGTCCGGCCATGTCGCCGACGATCCGCGCTTCCTCAGTGAGGTGGCGGGCGCGCTCGCGCAGTCGGGCGAAATCCTGATCGTCGGCCCGGGCGGCGAGAAGACCGCGCTGCATCATTATCTGCAGCAGCAGCACCCGAAAATCGCAGCGGCCGTCGTCAGCGTGGAGACATCAGACCATCCGAGCGACCACCAGATCGTTGCGCTGGCCAAGCGGCACTTTCGCTTTACGCCTGCCGAGCGACGGTGATTAAATCAGCGCCCGTCGACGGCGAGCTCGTAAATATCCTCTTCCTGCGCGTTGTGGATGCGGACCAGCGCCTCGACTGATTCGATCAGGCGCTGCGCGTCGCGCACCAGATAACGATCGGCGCCGGTCGACGACAGGCTGGTCACCAGGCGGTGCAGCAACCGTGACAGATGGATGATCTCGCGATGGGCGCGGCTCATCGCGCTCAGGCCATGGCCGTCGCCCAGGATCTTGACCAGCCCCGGATAGGTTTCGGACTCGTCGGTGCGTTCGTGCGGCGCAATCTGCTCGCCGACGATGGCGTCGGCCTCGGCAATCAAGGCGGCGGCCTTGTCGCCACTGGCGTCGTCGAGCGCGTCGGCGATCTCGCGCAGGCGATCGAGCTTCTGCTCCAGCATTTCATGTTCGTGGCGCAGGGACGTGGCCCGGCTCGGCGATAGCCCGGCGTGGTGCCAGGCGCGGCGGGGTGTGAGCGCCCGCAGCGCATTCAGGATTACGGCGACGTCGATCGCCTCCTGGATCAGCGCGCCGGCGACCGGCGTGATCAGGCCGACGGCAGCGGCGGCCATCGCGATGCCCGACAGCGATAATCCGGCGACGATGCTTTGCACGGCGATGCCACGCGCGCGCTTGGCGATCTGGACCGCGTCCGAGACGCGGTCGAGCCGGTCCGGCAGGATGACGATGTCGGCCGCTTCCGATGAGGCGCTGGCGCCGCGCGCGCCCATCGCAATGCCGACGTCGGCGGCGGCGAGCGCCGGCGCGTCGTTGATGCCGTCGCCGACCATCAGCGTCGGATGAAATTTGTGCTCGGCGGCCACCGCATCGACCTTGTCGGATGGCTCGCGATCGGACAGCACGGCGTCGAGATCGAGCGCGGCGGCGATGGTCTCGGCGGTGTCGGCGCGGTCGCCCGTCACCATGACGATGCGTTTCACGCCTGCGGCGCGCAGCGACTGGATCGCGCGGGGTGTTTCGCGGCGGAGCTCGTCGCCGAGCAGCAGTGCGCCGATCGGCGTGCCGTTGCGCGAGACGAAGACGCTGAGCGCCGAACGCCAGGCGGCGCGGCGCAGCGCGCGCACCGCCCATTCCTCCGGCCGCTGCGACCCGCAGACGAGGTTGATGCGAGCCGGCGCGCACGGTCGCGCCATCGACGGTGCCTTCGAGGCCGGAGCCCATCGTCTCCTGCACCGCCGACGGCACCGAAAGCGCAAGGCCTCGCGCCCGCGCCGCTTCGACGATGGCGGATGCGACCACGTGATGAGAGGCCTGCTCCAGCGAGCCGGCGAGCCGCAGCACCTCGTCGGCGCGCTCGCCCGGTGCGGTCTCGATCGCGGTCAGCCGGGCGCCGCCGACAGTGAGTGTCCCGGTCTTATCGAACATCACGGTGTGGGCGCGTGCCAGCGCCTCCAGCGGACGGCCGCCCTTGATCAGAATGCCGCTGCGGGCCGCCTGCGCGATGCCGGCGATGAACGCGACCGGCGCCGCGAGAATGAGCGGGCAGGGCGTCGCGGCAACCAGCACGGCAAGGCCGCGCACCGGATCGCCGGAGAAGAACCACGCGGCGCCCGCGACAATCAGCGTGACCGGCAGCAACAGCAGCGCATAACGATCGGCCAGGCGAATGAACGGCGCCTTCGCGGTCTGCGCCGCGCTCGCCATGCGCACGATGCCGGCATAGGTGCTCTCGCCTGCCAGCGCCGTGGCGTGCAGCTCAAAACTCTCGCCGGAATTGACGGTTCCGCTGTGCACGGCTTCGCCGGGCTGGCGCAGCACAGGCAAGGGCTCACCGGTCAGCACCGCCTCGTCGATCGTGGCCGTGCTGCCGACGATGATGCCGTCGATCGGGATCACTTCGCCGGCGCGCACCAGCACGGTGTCGCCAACTGCAACGGCGTCGACCGGCACGTCGTCGATAGCGTCGTCGCGGCGGCGATGCGCGACGCGCGGTGCGCGATCAACCAGCGCGGTGAGGTTGCGCTCGGCGCGGGCGACCGCAAAATCCTCCAGAACGTTGCCGCCGGCATACATCACCGCGACCACGATGCCGGCGAGATTTTCGCCGAGCACGAGGCTTGCCGACATCGACACGAAGGCAACGGCATCGACGCCGGCGCGGCCAGCGAGGAAATCGCGGACCATCGAGACGAGGAGCCCGAGCGCAACCGGCGCAGTCCCCGCGGCCCAGATCCAGCCGGCGAGATCGGCGCGGCCGCGCGCCCAGGCGACGAGGCCGGCGACCAGCGCACCGACCGCGATTGCGATCAGGGCTTTGCGGAACAGGCGGGCGGCGGAGTTTGCAGACATGAATGTGCTCAGCTATATCGGAAAATCGATACATCTCGACAGGCTTCTCCCGTTTGTGCTGGATCAAGACGGGCAGCGGTCGAACTGGCAAAGGAGAGGCGATGAAAAAGCTCGGCTTCCGCTCAATGAAGGCGTTTCTTGCCCTGTCGTCGGTCGGAAAGCGCAGCGAGCGGGTCGATTGGCTCCGCGTCGTGGCGTTCTGGTCGTCAATCATGACCGTCATCGTGATCGTGCTGTATTTTCTGCAACGCGGACATTGAGGTCGACCGCGCTTTTGATCTGCAGCTCAGCTTCGCGGCGCCCTTCCGACGACAAAGCGCTTGGCGAATTCGGCGGCGATGAGATAGCCGGCAACGATAACCACAATCGTCAGGCCGAGTTGTGAGCTGATCGCCACGAAGCCGAACCATCGCCGCAACGGCACCAGCACGAGGACGATTGCCACGGCGAGCGCGCCGAGCGATGTGAGCACCAGGATCGCGTTCGGCCGGCTCGCCCAGATCGAGCGGCGTGACCGGATCAGAAAGATGACCAGGATCTGCGTCGCGATCGATTTGACGAACCATGCGGTCTGAAAAGTCGCCGCGTCGGCGTCGAACACCTTGACCAGGACCGCAAAGGTGGTCGCGTCGAACAGCGAGGACACAACGCCCATCACGATCGTGAAGCGCAGGATGTCCCGCATGCTCCAGCCGTGCGGCTCGCGGACGTCGTCGGCGTCGACGTCATCGAAGGGAATACCGATCTCGGAGAGATCGTAGAGCAGGTTATTGAGCAGGATCTGGATCGGCAGTAACGGCAGGAAGGGCAGCACCAGCGATGCCAGCGCCATCGACAGCATGTTGCCGAAGTTCGAGCTGGTGCCCATCCGGACATATTTGAGGATGTTTGCAAAGGTACGGCGGCCCTCGCGCACGCCCTGCGCCAAAACGCCAAGGTCGGGCGCGAGCAGGATCATGTCGGCGGCAGCGCGCGCGACGTCAGTTGCGCCGTCGACGGAGAGGCCGACATGGGCGGCGCGGATTGCCGGCGCGTCGTTGACGCCATCGCCCATGAAGCCGACGACATGACCGCGGCGGCGCAGCGCGTTGATGATCTTCGTCTTCTGGTCGGGGTCGACGCGGGCGAACAGGTCGACGCCGTCGATGCCGGTGGCGAGGCCTGCGGTTGCTTCGGCAATCTCGTTGCCGGTCATGATCCTGTCGCCGGCGATGCCGACTGCGGCCGCAACATGCTGCACGACGGCGGGTTGATCCCCCGAAATGATCTTCAGCCTGATGCCGAGCTCGCGCAGCTCGGCAACCGCACGCGCGGCATCGGTCTTCGGTGGATCGGAAAAGACGCAGAAGCCGTCGATGGTGAGGCCGGCTTCATCGTCAACCGTGGCCGAGCCGGCCGATTGCGGCATCTCCTTTGTGGCGACCGCGAGCAGCCGAAAACCCTGCTTGCCGTAGTCGGCCAGCAGCGCGTCGAACTTGGCGGACCAGGCGGCGACGGGCTCGGCGGCGCCATCAATCTGCACCGTTGTGGCGCGCGCCAAGACATGCTCCGGCGCGCCCTTGGTGATCAGAAGCCGCCGGCCGTCGAATTCGACGAGCACGGACACGCAACGCCGCTCGAAATCGAACGGCACTTCGGCAAGGCAGGTGCAGTGGTTGGCCGCCGTTGCAGGCGCCGCTGCGAGCACCGCTTCATCGAGCGGGCTGCGCAGACCGGTCTGCAGCGCGCTGTTAAGCCGGGCGAGCTTGAGCACCTGGTCGGCGTGTTGTCCCTTGATGTCGATGACGTCGTCGAGCTTGACCTTGGCTTCCGTCAGCGTGCCTGTCTTGTCGACGCACAGCACGTCCATCGCGCCGAAGTCGTGGATCGACGACAGGCGTTTCACGATCACCTTGCGCCGCGCCATGCGCTGGGCGCCGCGCGCCAGCGTCACGGTCATCACCATCGGCAGCAGCTCGGGCGTCAGACCGACGGCAAGGGCGACGGCGAACAGGAAGGAATTGACCGGCGCGCGGCCAGCCGACAGATGCACCAGCAGTACGAACAGCACGAGAAATACCGTGAGCTGCAGGATCAGCCAGCCAAGATGCTTGACGCCTTGCTCGAGCGCAGTCGGCGGCTCTTCTGCAGAGAGCGCCGCCGCGATGCCGCCGAACCGCGTGCGGACGCCGGTCTCGACCACCAGCATCACGATGCTGCCGCCGACCACCGAGGTGCCGGCGAACAGCGCGTTGGTGGCGTCGGCAGGCGCGGTGCCGTCGCTGGCACCCTCGCTCTTGGTCGCGGGGAACGACTTGCCGGTCATCACGGCTTGGTTGACTTGTGGGTTGTGTGCTTCGAGCACCACGCCGTCGGCCGGCACGAGATCGCCGGCGCGCAGTTCGACGATGTCGCCGGGACCAGGTCTTCGACCGGAATTGAGACGACAGCGCCGTCGCGCCGGACGTCGGCCTTGACCGCGACCGACCGCCGCAAGGCGTCGGCCGCCTGTTCGGCGCGATGCTCCTGCACGATGTCCAGCGTGATCGACAGCGAAACCACAACGACGATGATGGCGAAGCTGCCCATGTCGCCGCTGAGACCTGAGATCGCGGCAGCGACGATCAACACCGCAATAAGGGGGTTGAAGACGCGGCGGGCCAACCTTGTGAGCAGCGACTGCCCGGCGACCGCGCGAAAGACATTTGGCCCGTACGCGGTGCGCCGTTCGACCACATCCGCGGCCGAGAGGCCGGCCGGTGCGCTGTGCAGCGACCGCATCAGCGCGGCGGTCGGCTGCCACCAGAAAGCGTCGGATTGCAGAGATTTGGGCTGCGCGGATTTGGCGTCAGTCTTGTCCATTCGCTGCCGCCTTGTTCCTGCTCAGAAGCTTCGCGTCGGCAATCTGTTTGGTACGACGAGCCAGCACAGATGTTGACCCCGATCAAAACAGCCGCTCTGCGGCATCGTATGGATAGCAAGACCCAATCCGGGAGGTTCCGATGGCTTGGTTTGATTTAGCGCTCTTGTCTGCAATCCATGTGAAGGTTGCCCTGACGTTGCTGGGCACAATGGTGCTTTATGGCACGTTGACCACGTCGGATCGGGTGCCTCGGCGGCAGCGCGCGTTGGCCCGCGTTCGCAAGCAGAACCGGTCGGCAGTCAGGTAGTGTCGAAGTCATGAGTTCTGACTCCTCATCGCGCAAGCAGCACTTCACGATCTGGTATTTCGTCGCCGCCTGGCTCGGTGTCCTCCTGGTGCAGTGGGTGCTGACCGGATACGCGCGGTTCGAAACCATCCCATACAGCAAGTTCGAGCAGCTGGTCGAAGACAACGCCGTTTCGGAAGTTGCTGTCGGCACCGACGTGATCGAAGGCAAGGTCAAGGACAAGCTGCCGAGCGGCAAATCGGAATTCACCACGGTGCGGGTCGACCCTGCGCTGGCGAGCAAACTTGAAGCCAAGGGCATCACGGTCACCGGCCTCTCGTCCGGCGGGCTGATCCCGACCATCCTGTCGTGGACGGTGCCAGCGCTGATCTTCTATGTCGTCTGGTTCTTCCTGATCCGGCGCCTTGCCGACCGCCAGGGATTAGGCGGCTTGATGGCGATCGGGAAGTCCAAGGCCAAGGTCTATGTCGAAAAGGACACCAAGGTCACCTTCGCCGATGTCGCCGGCGTCGACGAGGCCAAGTTCGAATTGCAGGAAGTCGTCTCGTTCCTGAAGGATCCGAAGAGCTATGGACGGCTGGGAGCGCGGATCCCGAAGGGCATCCTGCTGGTTGGGCCGCCGGGCACCGGCAAGACCTTGCTCGCCCGCGCGGTGGCCGGCGAAGCCGGCGTGCCGTTCTTCTCGATCTCCGGTTCCGAATTCGTCGAGATGTTCGTCGGGGTCGGCGCCGCGCGCGTGCGCGACCTGTTCGAGCAGGCCCGCAACGCCGCGCCCTGCATTATCTTCATCGACGAGCTCGACGCACTCGGACGCAGTCGCACCGCGGGCGCGTTCGGCGGCTATGACGAGAAGGAGCAGACGCTGAACCAGTTGCTCGCGGAGCTCGATGGCTTTGATCCGAGCGCCGGCGTCATCCTGCTCGCCGCGACCAACCGGCCTGAAATTCTCGACCAGGCCCTGCTGCGCGCCGGTCGCTTCGACCGTCAGGTGCTGGTCGATCGGCCGGATCGCCGGGGGCAACTCGCGATCCTCAAGGTTCACATCCGCAAGATCCAGGTCGGTGCGGATGTCGACCTCGACAAGGTCGCCGCTCTCACAGCCGGTTTCACCGGCGCCGATCTTGCCAATCTCATCAATGAAGCAGCGATCGCGGCCACGCGCCGCAAGGCCGATAACGTCAACTTCGCTGATTTCATGACGGCGATCGAACGCATCGTGGCCGGCGTCGAAAAGAAGAGCCGCGTGCTGAGCGCCGAGGAGCGGCGTCGCATCGCCTATCATGAGATGGGCCACGCGCTGGTCGCATCGAGCCTGCCGGGCGTCGACCCCGTGCAAAAGGTCTCGATCATTCCGCGCGGCGTCGGTGCGCTCGGCTACACCATCCAGCGCCCGACCGAAGATCGTTTCCTGCTCTCGCGCAGCGATTTGAAGAATCGCATTGCCGTGCTGATGGGCGGCCGTGCCGCCGAGCAGCTGATCTTCGATGGCGATATCTCGACCGGAGCGGCCGACGACTTGCAGCGCGCCACCGAAATCGCAGTCGAGATGGTGACGAGATACGGCATGGACGCACGCGTCGGCCAGCGCACTTACGCGCCGCGCCCCCAGATGTTCCTGCCGAATTCGCAGGACCTCGGCGTCAGTGCCGCCGATCTGACAGGGCGTGAGATCGATCTCGCCGTGCGCGATCTGATCGAAACAGCCGATCAATCGGCGCTCAAGATCTTGCAGGAACGGCGCGCCGATCTTGAGGCTGGCATCAAGCTGTTGCTCGAGAAGGAAACGATTTCGGCTGAAGATTTCGAGCCGCTGCGGTCGAAGGACGTGCACCCCGCGCAAATTCCGGCTCGGCAAGCAAGCTGATCGCAGCAATTTGAGCCTTGTTTTCCAGGTCGTCCGGCCTCCGTACAACCCCGTAAGGAGTTGATCTGAATTTTCGGTTCCCGCGGTATTCGGCAAGCTGTCTCCATCGAACTTCAGGAGAACGGCCATGCTGCACCAGTCCCAGATCCCGACCCGCAAGTCCTCGCTCCCCCCAGCGATCAATCCGACCCCGAAGCAGAACCTCGACAGCCCGCTCGAGATGATGGGCTCACAGATGCGATTTGGTCGCAACGCCGAAATCTACGGCGAGGCTGAGCCGGCGGAATATCTTTACAAGGTCGTCAGCGGTGCGGTGCGCACCTACAAGGTGCTGGCCGACGGCCGCCGCCAGATCGGCGGCTTCTACCTGCCCGGCGATATCTTTGGCCTCGAGGCCGGCGCCGAGCACGCATTCTCGGCCGAAGCGGTTTCTGACAGCAACGTGCTTGTCATCAAGCGCAGCGCGGTGATGGACCTGGCAGCGCGCAATTCAAGCATTGCTCAGCAGCTCTGGACGGTAACCGGACATGAGTTGCAGCGGGCGCAGGAACATGTGCTGTTGCTGATCAAGAGCGCGCAGGAGCGGGTTGCCGGCTTCCTGGTCGAGATGGCGAAGCGGGCGCCGGGCGCCGCGAGCACGATCCAGCTTGCGATGTCGCGGCAGGACATTGCCGACTATCTCGGGCTGACGATCGAGACGATCTCGCGGACGCTGACACAGTTCGAGAAATCGGCGGCGATCGCGCTGCCGACCTCGCGGCAGATCGAGATTCGCAACCGCGCCGCGCTGGCGCGGCTCAACTCCTGAACCGAGCGGCGGCATCGCGCCGCATGGGAGGCTGACATGAACGGTTCCCTGTACACTGCAGATCGCGCAACACACCGACGCATTCTGCTCACGGCATTCGCGGGTGCCTTGCTGGTCGTGGTCATCGCGCTTGGCGCGCGGGGCCCAATCTCTAACCGGCTGCAGGTGATCTCGCCGGCGCCGGGTTCTCTCGTGTGCGGCACCGAGCCTCAGTCACTGGAATGTCATCCTGTCCGAGCTTGACTCACGTCAAAGAGAACGATCCGGCGCTTGGCTAGTTTCTCTTTCGAAAGCACGGAAGCTTTCAGCGTGACCGAGGAGACATCCATGACCGAGAAGTCGATTGCCCCGATCAAGACCCAGAGTGTTGCCGAGCGTCCGACCGGCAACATGTTTACCTCCCTGCAGCGCGAAATCGACCGCGTGTTCGACGATTTCACGCGTGGCTGGCCGTCGTTTCATATGGCGAATGCGGATCTTGCGCCCCGCATGGACATCGCGGAGACCGACAAGGACATCGAGATCACCGCCGAACTGCCGGGCCTCGAGGAGAAGGATGTTCAGGTGAACATCGCTGACAACGTCCTGACCATCAAGGGCGATAAGAAGGCCGAGAAGGAACAGAAGGACAAGAACTATCACATGGTCGAGCGCAGCTACGGCTCGTTCTATCGTGCGCTCAACCTGCCCGCCGGCGTCAACGCCGACGCCATCAAAGCGAGCCTGGCCAATGGCGTGCTGAAAGTCACCGTGCCGAAGCCCGCCGCGGCGCAGGCCAAGAAGGTCGAGGTCAAGACCGCTGCCTGATCAGGAGCGGAGGGGCGTATTCCGCGGTGGTTTGCCGCGGAGTGCGCCTGCTGCAATTCGCATTCGCAAGAGCAAGAGGGCGCGGTCATTCCGCGCCCTTTGTCGTCATGCGCGCCTACCTTGCGCATCCCGGTGCTGTTCCGCTTCCGCCTCGCTCACGATGCTCATGGTGCGCAGGACACTGGCCGGATTGACGCTGATCGAATCGATCCCGAGCTCGGTGAGAAAGCGCGCCACCTCCGGATAGTTTGCCGGCGCTTCGCCACAAATACCGACGTGGCGATGATTGCGTCGCGCCCCGGTCACCGCGAGCCTCAGCATCTCCAGCATGCCGGGGTCACGCTCGTCGAAGTCGAACGCCACGATCTCGGAGTCGCGGTCGACGCCGAGCGTGAGCTGGGTCAGGTCGTTCGAGCCGATCGAGAAGCCGTCGAACAGCTTTGCAAACTGGTCGATCAGGATCACGTTGTTGGGAATTTCGCACATCATGAAGATTTCGAGGCCATTCTGGCCCCGCTGCAAACCGTGTTGCGCCATCGTGTCGATCACCTTGCGCGCTTCCTCGATCCGGCGGCAGAACGGAATCATGATCTTCAGATTGCGGAGCCCCATGGTGTCGCGCACCCGCCGCAGCGCGGCGCATTCGAGGGCAAATCCGGCGGCATAGGCCGGATGCGCATAGCGTGCCGCGCCCCGGAAGCCGAGCATCGGATTCTCCTCTTTCGGTTCGAACTGCGCACCGGCCAGAAGGCGGGCGTATTCGTTGGTCTTGAAGTCCGACAGGCGCACGATGACCGGCCGTGGATAGAACGCCGCGGCGATCATGCCGACGCCTTCGGACAACCGTTCGACGAAGAACTCCGATGGCGATTTGTGGTTTTTCGCCATCAGCGCGATCTTGCGCCGGTCATTCGCAGACTTGACCTTGTCCGGCTGTGCGAGCGCCATCGGATGCACGCCGATGTGCTGGCTGATGATGAATTCCATGCGGGCGAGACCGACGCCGCTGCTCGGCAGCAGCGCCGTTTTGAAGGCAATTTCGGGATTGCCGAGATTGACCATGATTTCGGTACGTGGGCGCTTCAGGCTGTCGATGGCGATGTGCTGGACCTCGAAGGGCAGGGTGCCGGCATAGACATGGCCCTCGTCGCCTTCGGCGCACGACACTGTCACCGCATCTCCGGTCTTGACCTTGCGCGTAAAATTCTCGACGCCGACCACCGCGGGCACGCCAAGCTCGCGCGCGACGATCGCGGCGTGGCAGGTTCGCCCGCCATGGTCGGTCACGATCGCGGCGGCGATTTTCATGACCGGTTCCCAATCGGGCCGCGTTGCCGGCGCAACCAGAATCTCGCCGGCCTTGAACGATCGGAGATCGCGGTCATGTCTGATGAGCCGCACCTTACCCGAAGCGATCTTCTCGCCGACCGCCCGGCCCGAGCCGATGACCGTGCCGGTCGACTTCAGCGCGTAGCTCTCAAGCGCGTCCGGCTTCTGTTGCGAGGCGACCGTTTCGGGCCGCGCCTGCACGATATAGAGCTCGCCGTCGCGTCCGTCCTTCGCCCATTCGATATCCATCGGAGTCGGATGGCCATTTCGCGCCGAGTAATGCTCTTCAACGACGATCGCGTGTTCGGCCAGCTTGATCACGTCCTCGTCATTGATGCAGAAGCAGCTTTGATCGGCTCGTGCCGTCGTCAGGATTTTGGTCGCCGCGCGCCCGGCGGGCGTAGACCAGACGTTTCTTCTTGGAGCCGAGCCGCCGCGACAACACCGCGCGAAAGCCGTTCTTCAATGTCGGCTTATGTACATAGAATTCATCGGGATCGACCGTGCCCTGAACGATGGTCTCGCCGAGACCATAGGTGCCGGTCACGAAGACGACGTCGCGAAATCCGGTCTCGGTATCGAGCGTGAAGATTACCCCGCTGGCGGCGAGGTCGGAGCGGACCATCTTCATCACTCCGACCGACAAGGCCACCTTGAAATGATCGAAGCCGTTGTCGATGCGGTAGGAAATCGCCCGGTCAGTGAAAATCGATGCAAAGCAGCGACGGCACGCGTCGAACAGCTCACGCGGGCCGCGAACATTCAGGTAGCTTTCATGCTGGCCGGCAAAGCTTGCGGTCGGCAGGTCTTCGGCCGTGGCCGAGCTGCGCACCGCAACCGCAACCTCCTTGCCATACTCGGCTTCCAGCTGGCGGTAGGCCTGTTCGATCTCGCGTCGCAGGCCGTCGCGATCGGTCGCCTCATACACGATTGCGCGCGCTCGCGCCGCGCGCTTGCTCAGTTCGGAAATCTTGCGCTTATCCAGACCGCTGAGGAGACGTCGCAACTCCTCCGAGGCGCCGGCTTCGGTCAGGGCATCGCGATAGGCCGCGGCCGTCAGCGCAAAGCCGTTCGGCACCCGCACACCCTTCGTCGATAGCACAGAGTAGAGTTCGCCGAGCGAGGCGGTCTTGCCGCCGACCAGCGGCACGTCATCCAGATCGATGTCCTTGAACCATCGAACATAGCTTGAAGCGGTCATCGTTCTCTCCGCTGCGCAAAACCCTCATAGGGTATTGTCGCAATCTGCCAGTCGGGCCGACGAGAAATTTGCGCGAGATCAAGGGATTGGAGGCGACGCTTGTTAACTTTAAACTATGATTGGATCAGAGGACAAACCGCATGACACCCGCCGCCGCTGGCGGCGGTTTTGGCAAAGTGGTTGGGGCTTTTGGCGAGGGCGTTCAGCGTGGAGCGTATGGTCGTTGTGTGCCGCTCTCGTCGCCATCGTCGCCATGCAGCTCTACGTCCAGTACCAGCTCAACTACTGGAATCGAGATTTCTTCAATGCGCTGGAGCGCAGAGATGGCAACGCCTTGTTTACCCAAGCGTTACTCATGCTTCCGCTCGGCGCAGCCAATATTGCGCTTGCGATGGCGTCCGTCTGGGGCCGCATGACGACGCAACGCCGCTGGCGGGAATGGCTTACGACACACCTGATCCGCTATTGGCTCGAGAACGAACGATATGTCGGCCTTGCGCGAGTCGATGGCGAGCACAGAATTCCGGAGTATCGCATCGCCGAAGATGCCAGGATTGCAACCGACGCGCCGATCGATTTTGCGCTCGGCTTGCTGTCGTCGCTGATGACCGCCGTCGTCTTCATTCAAATCCTCTGGAACGTTGGCGGTGATGTGACACTGTCGTTTTCGGGTTTGACGATCCGGATCCCCGGATACCTCGTGATCAGCGTTGTCATCTACTCGGGCCTGATAACAACGGCGATGTTACTGGTCGGCGCGCCGCTGACGCGAGTGATCGCGCGCAAGAACCAGGCCGAGGCGGAATTGATTACGGCTGCGCACGCCGTCCGCGATGTCGGCGAGGGTTTGTCGGCGGGACCTAACACGGCGAACGCGCAGCACGAGTTGTGGGGGACATTGCGAGGCGTACTTGCGCAGTGGCGCAGCCTGTGTTGGCAGCTGGTGCGGACAACGCTCGTGTCACAAGGCAACTCGCTGCTGGCGCCGATTGTCGGGCTTGTCCTGTGCGCGCCAAAATATCTCGGCGGTACGATCACGCTTGGTGAGCTTACACAGGCCGCCGCGGCCTTCACGCTGGTGCAGAGCGCATTTGGCTGGCTGGTCGACAACTACGCCAGAGTAGCTGACTGGGCATCGTCGATTGAGAGGGTTGGAGGCTTGCTGCTCGCACTCGATCAATTGAACGGAAAGCCGATCCAGGCGATTGAGAACGCGATGCCGACCGCCGTCCCGGTGACAGGAGAGGCGCGCATGCCGTGATGTGGGATAAGCGTGCCAGGAAATCGTTCATGAATCTGGTGCGATCACCAGCGATTAAGCAACGGTATGGGATTTGGTCGTGGCTGCGCGGTGAGACGCGATGAGGTCGGCATACCAGCGGGCCGATGCCTTCGGGATGCGCCGCTGGGTTGGATAGTCGACATACACCAGCCCGAAGCGCTGGCTGTAGCCCGATCCCCATTCGAAATTGTCCAGCAGCGACCACACAAAATATCCGCGGACGTCGGCGCCGGCTGCGATGGCGCGCTGCATCGCCTCGATGTAGCCCTTGATATAGGCGATGCGGCCGGGATCGCTGACGTTCCCGCTTGCATCGAGCTTGTCGTCGGTGGCCGTGCCGTTTTCCAGGACGTAAATCGGCACGCGATAGCGCCGGTCGATTTCGATCAATGTATCGGCAAACGCATCGGGGACGATCGGCCAGCCGATGGCGGTACGCGGCACCTCGGCCGGGGGCCCGGCAAAGCCAAAACCCAGGACCTCGTCCGGATTCGCCTTGATGTAATTCGGTGAGTAGTGGTTGAGGCCGAACCAGTCGAGCGGACGGCAGATCGAGGCCATGTCGCCGGGCTGCTGGTATGGCTCGATCGCACTCGCGAGCGATGGCGGGTAACAGCCGAAGAACTGCGGTTCCGGGAAGGCGCCGTTCCAGTAGTCGGCAAATTTGCGCGCGGCTTCGTGATCGGCGGGATCAGCACTGGCTGGCAAACAGGGTTGCCGATTGTGAGCGGCGCCAATCGACGCGCCGGTGACCGCAGCGCGCAGGGCATCGACCGCGCCGCCGTGCGCGAGATTGACGTGATGGATCGCGCGATGCAGGGCCGTCTTGTCCCTCAACCCGGGAGCGCCGAGGCCAAAGGCGTAGCCGAACAGCGTGAACACGCACGGTTCGTTGAAGGTGGCAAGGCGCTTGACGCGATCGCCGAAGCGCCGCCCGATCAGCATGGCATAGTCGGCGAACCATCCGGCGCTGTCGCGGTTCTGCCAGCCGCCAAGGTCATCAAGAGCCTGCGGCAGGTCCCAATGATACAGGCACAGCCACGGTTCGATCCGGGCAGCGAGCAGGGCATCGATCAGTCGGTCATAGAAGGCGAGGCCGGCCTCGTTGATCGCGCCACGGCCCTTCGGCAGGACGCGCGGCCATGCCACCGAGAAGCGGTAGGCGTCGACCCCGATGTCGCGCATCAAGGCAATGTCATCGCTGAAACGATGATAGTGGTCGCAGGCGGTATCGCCGGTGTCGCCGTTGACGATGCGGCCTTTCTCCCGGCAGTACGTGTCCCAAATGCTGTCGCCGCGGCCGTCCTCGTGCGTTGCGCCTTCGATCTGAAAGCTCGACGTCGAGACGCCCCAGGTAAATGAACCCTTCTCGGCCATATGAGCCTCCGCAACTCCGTTTCGGGACAATCAATCTCTCGGTTATTCGGCAGGCGGCTATTGAGGAACCTCAAAGTTGGCGTGGCGCCCGCGGGCGCGATCTTGCCATGTGGCGGTGCAACAGACCGGCCCGACCTTTATTGAGGTGCATCAACAAGCCTGGACCCTTGAGCGGCTTAGCTGAGTTATCGACGGGGCCGAGAGCCCTGCATCGCCTTAGCCCGGAGGTCCGTCATGGCCAGAGTCATCCCGCACAATGCCGTTGTGCTCGTCGCCGACGGCTCACGCGCGCTGTTCCTGCGCAACGAGGGCGATGCAATCGTTGCCAATCTCAGGACCGAACTGGTTCTCACCGACGACAATCCGCCGACCCATGAGCAGGGCACCGATCGGCCCGGACATGCCGGCAAGATTCCGGGAACGCAGCGCCGCTCCGGCATGGAGCCGACCGATTGGCACGACATCGAGGAGCACAAATTCGCCCGTCGCGTCGCTGCCGCGGCGGAGGAGCTGGTGCGAACGCAGCATATCAAGGCGCTGCTGGTTGCCGCGCCGCCGCGCACGCTCGCAGAGTTGCGTCGGTCCTTCCATGACGACGTCAAGCAGCGGATCGTTGCGGAGCTCGACAAGGATTTGACCAGGCATTCGGTGGCGGACATTGAAAAGCATATGCTGGCCTGAGTAGTATGATGGCTTAAAGTCGGGACGATCGACTTGGAACGACGGATCAGCGAAACGGAAGAACCGACGTCAGGCCCTTTGCCCGACGCGTTGCTCTTCTGGCCTTTTGCAGCCGCCAAACTGGCGACCGACTCCTTCCGCTGGTGGCTTGACGCCTATGTCGGCCAGCCTCCCGCCAAGAGCGCAACCAACGCACCGGACTGGACCACGCCGAACGAGGTAGTGCTGCAGCTCACCTCGATGCAACTCCGTGATTTCTCGTATGGCAGTGCCGGCCAGCCCACGCTGGTGTGCGCGCCCTATGCGCTGCACCGCGCGCTGATCGCGGACTTCGCACCGGGGCATAGCATTGTGGAGACGCTGCACGCGGGCGGCGTCGAGCGCGTCTTTCTCACCGACTGGCGCTCGGCGACGACGGAGATGCGCTATCTCTCGATCGACAGTTATCTCGCCGATCTCAATATCGCCGTCGATGAGATCGGGCCGCCGGTCGATCTCGTCGGCCTGTGCCAGGGCGGCTGGCTGTCGCTGATTTACGCGGCACGCTTTCCGCACAAGGTGCGCCGGCTGGTTCTCGTTGGTGCGCCGGTCGACATGCGCGCGGCCTCCGAGCTGTCGCGGCTGGTCGCCGAAGTGCCCAGCGCCGGCTTCGACGAACTGGTCCGGCGCGGCGACGGCATCGTGAGCGGGCGGCACATGATCCAGCTCTGGAGCAACGCGTTGGTTGGCCACGACCCGGAGCAGCTGCTGGAGCGCGCCCTGACGTGCGGGCCGGCCGAGCGCACGAAGTATCGCGAGCGCTTCAATGACTGGGACAATGCACCACTCGACCTGCCCGGCGCTTATTACCTTCAGGTCGTGAACTGGGTGTTCAGGGAGAACCGGATTGCCGAGGATCGCTTCGTGGCGCTGGGCCGCACCGCGCGGCTCGCTGATGTGACGGCACCCCTGTTTCTGCTGACCGCCGCCGAGGACGAGGTCGTTCCGCCGGCGCAGGCATTGGCAGCGGCGCGGCTGGTTGGAACGCCTGCCGCGCTGGTGGAAAAGACCACCGAACCATGCACCCATCTCGGACTGTTCATGGGCAGCGAGGCGTTGGGCAACTCCTGGCGGCGGATCGCGCGCTGGCTGGCCGCGGACGCGCTATCAATGCCCGAGCGGAAATCGGCAACCGGTTGACCTTTGTCAACGAGCGGTTCCGCCATCGGGTTCAAGGTGCAAAAAAATACCATGGTGAAGCAAACCAAAGAGGACACACGATGCGCGCCCACCAGATCATGACCCGTGAGGTCATCACCGTCACCCCGGACACGACCGTAACCGACGCGGCGGCCAAGATGCTCGACAATCACATCAGCGGGCTGCCTGTGGTCAATGACACCGGTAAGCTGGTCGGTATCGTCTCCGACGGCGATTTCGTCCGGCGCTCCGAGATCGGTACGCAGCGCAAGCGCTCGCGCTGGCTGCAATTCCTGGTCGGTCCGGGAAAAGCGGCATCCGAATTCGTTCGCGCCAGCGGGCGGCGGGTCGAGGAGGTGATGACGCCGGATCCGATCACGGCGTCGGAAGACACCACGCTGGAGAGCCTGGTGGAGACGATGGAGAAGAACAACATCAAGCGCGTGCCGATCGTGCAATTCGGCCGGATCACCGGAATCGTCACCCGCACCAACCTGGTGCGGGCAGTGGCTCAGCTCGCGCGCGAAGTCCCCGATCCGACCGCCGACGACGATCACATCCGTGAGCGGGTGACGCATGCGATCGAGCAAAATGATTGGCGGCCGCTCGGCCTGCAGGTCACGGTCCACGACGGCGTGGTGCATCTGCACGGCATCATCACCGACTACCGCTGGCGCGATGCCGCGGTCGTTGCCGCCGAAAACGTCTCGGGCGTCAGGCAGGTCCACGACCACCTGTGCTGGGTCGATCCGTTCTCCGGCATGTATCTGAACTCGGAGGAAGACGACAAACTGGTGCAGCAGGCACAGACAGATCAACCGAGACTGGTCGGATAACGCCCGGGTTCGGCGCGTTCTGCGCAAGCCCGGCCGCCATAGGGTAAAGGAACCCGAAACGCGACGGGCGGGGTTCCGACGTCCGGTTCTGTTTACCGAAAAGATTAATCGAAGCTTGTGGTTTGGGCGGTCTACTGCCGCAACCCGCCAAGGGACTCTTTGCCCTGGAGGTGTTGGAGCGGCAGGGACGGATGCCGGTTTTCGGTTTTGTAACACGCTGGTTCGCCATTCGGCAGCCGAGGACGCCATTGTCGCGGGCGTTGCTCGTTGCGCAGTACGGCGTGCTGCTTCGCCAGGCGCCGATGGTCTACGCGACCGTCATCATCGAGACGCTGAGCATCACCTACGTGCTGCCGGCCTCGCTGCCCTGGCCGCTGCGCTTCGCCGCGGCATTGGTCTATATCCCGCTCGCCGTCAGGCGCCTCGTGCAGTGGTACCGTCAGAAGCCGATCGCCGAGGTTGACGCCGAGACGGCATGCAGCCTGCTCATGCGCGCCCGTGCGCGCGCGCTCTGGATGGGGATTTCGAGCACGCTGTGGGCGCTGATCCTGTATCAGTGGGTCGACGAGCAGACACGCATTCTCGCCATGCTGTTGATCATGGTCGGTTCGATGGGCAGCGCCTATTGCCTCGCCAGCGTGCCGGCAGCAGCAAGGCTGAACCTGCTGGTGTCGACGGCACCGCTCGCGATCCGGCTGATACTATCGGGAGAAACCTTCTCGGTCTGCTTCGGCATCAACCTGTTGCTGCTGCTAGGCCTGTTCGTGCGCATGATGAATCTGCACTATGCCGACTTCGCGATGCGGGTGGCATCGCGGGTGCGGCTGACCGCGGAGCGCGAGCGATTGCGCACCGCACGGCAGGTCGCCGTCGCCGAACAGCACAAGATCCGCGATCTCGCTGAGCGCTTCGACACGGCGATGAACAACATGTCGCAGGGCCTCTGCTTCTTCGACGGCCAGCAGCGGCTCATCACATGCAACCGGCGCTATCTTGAAATGTACGGTCTCGACCCGGACCGGGTTGGAGCCGGGACGACGCTGAAGGAAATCGTCGAATTGCGTTATGCCGCGGGCAGCGCCCCGCGGATGAGCGCTGAGCAGTATCTCGCCTGGCGCAACAACGTGGCCGTCTCGACCGAACCGACCGACTCGACGGTCGAGCTCGCCAACGGTCAGGTGATGGCGATCCGCCATCGACCGATGCCGGACGGCGGCTGGGTCGCAACGCACGACGACATCACCGAAAAATTCAACGCCGAGCGTGCACTCGCCGCGGCCAAGGCCGACGCCGTGCGGGCCGAGCAGGAGGCGCGCGCCGCCCACCAGCATCTGGTCGACGCGCTCGACCTGGTGCCGGAAGGCCTCGTGATCTTCGACAAGGACGATCGCTACCTGCTCTGGAACCAGAAATATGCCGAGATCTTCGATCGCAGCCGCGATCTGATCGTCAAGGGCGCGCGCTTCGAGGACGTGCTGCGCACCGGAATTGCGCGCGGCCAGTATCCCGAGGCCATAGATGAAGGATGGGTCACGCGCCGGCTGGCGCTGCATGGCCAAGCCCAGAACCGGCACGAGCAGGAGCTGGCCGACGGTCGCTGGTGCCGCATCGAGGAGCGGCGCACCGAAAACGGCAGCATCGGCATCCGCGTCGACATCACCGACCTCAAGCAGCGCGAGACCATGTTCCGCATGCTGTTCGACAAGAACCCGGTGCTGATGTGGGTGTTCGACCCGGAGACGCTGCGGTTCCTGGCGGTCAACGACGTCGCGGTCGAACATTACGGTTATACGCGCGAGCAATTCCTGGAAATGACGTTGCTCGACATTCGCCCGCGCGAGGATTGGGAGGAGGCGCGTTCCGCCGCGCAGGCCGCGGAAGACGCCTGGCGGCACCGGTCGAAGTCATGGCGCCACATCCGCGCCGACGGCTCGGAGATCGAGGTCGAGACCTACGGCAAGACCATCCAGTACCACGGCAAGGCCGCGGTGATGGTCGCCCTGATCGACGTCACCGACCGCAAGCGTGCCGAGCGGCGGATCGAGCACATCGCCCTGCATGACGCGCTGACCGACCTGCCGAACCGCACCGCGCTCGACCAGCACTTCAGCGAGGTGCTGGCGCGCGGTCGGGAGATCGGCGAGCGCTTCGCGGTGCTGTGCATCGACCTCGACCGCTTCAAGGAGATCAACGATCTGCACGGCCATTCGGTCGGCGACTTGGTGCTGTGCGAGGTGTCGCGCCGGCTGCGCCGTGCCTGCGGCAGCGCCTTCCTCGCGCGGATCGGCGGTGACGAGTTCATCGCCATCATGCCGGAGCCCGACGACGAGCGCGACGTCGTGCCTGGCCTCGTGCGACGGCTCGAAGCTGTGCTTGACGATGACGTCGAGGCCGGCGGGCACGCGTTCCAGCTCGATCTCAGCATCGGCATCGCGATGTTCCCGAACGACGGCGCCGATGCCACCACCCTGATCGCCAATGCCGACGCGGCGTTATATCGCGCCAAGCACGAGGGGCGTGGTACCAGCCGTTACTTCACCGCAGCCATGGATCAGCAGCTGCGCGCAAGGCGCGCGCTCGAGCGCGATCTTGGTGGCGCCATTGCACGCAATGAATTGATGCTCGACTATCAGCCATTGGCGCGCGCCGACGGCACGATCGTCGGCTTCGAGGCGCTGGCTCGCTGGCACCACCCGAGCCGCGGCCTGGTGGCTCCAGGCGAGTTCATTCCGGTTGCCGAGGAGAGCGGGCTGATCATCGAGATCGGCGAGTGGGTGTTGCGCGAAGCCTGCCGCGAGGCGGTAAGCTGGCCGGTGCCGCACCGCATCGCCGTCAACGTGTCGGCGATCCAGTTCCGCCGCGGCCAGCTCCAGCAGACCGTGCATGCGATCCTGCTGGAGACAGGGCTTGCGCCGGAGCGGCTCGAACTCGAGATCACCGAAGGGGTGTTGATCGAGAATGTGTCGCGCGCCGCCGCGATCTTGCGCAACCTCAAGGCGCTCGGCATCCGCATCGCGCTCGACGACTTCGGCACCGGCTATTCGTCGCTGGCCTACCTGCAGTCGTTCCCGCTCGATCGCATCAAGATCGACCGTTCGTTCGTCACCAGGCTCGACCGCAGTGGCAGCTCGGCTGCGATCGTGCGCAGCGTGATCGGGTTGGCGCGCGGCCTGCGGCTGCCGGTGATCGCCGAAGGCGTCGAGACCGAGCAGCAACGCCAGATCCTTGCCCGCGAGGGCTGCGACGAAATCCAGGGCTACTTGATCGGGCGCCCGGCCGCGATCGAAGCCTATGCGGAAATCGTCGGGCGCTCGCCCGCATTCGCCGCGAAGGCGGGATAGACGCGATCTGCCTCAGCGCAGCAGCGGCACGATCGCCGTTGCCGCCAGCACCGCCGCAAACACGATGTTGGCGATGCGCGAGATCAAGGGATCTCGCAGGAAGCGCGACAGCGACGCGCCGGCGAGCACCCAGGCAAGGTGAATGACGACGATCATGACCGCAAGCACCGCGACCTTGAACACAGCGTCGAGCGCGCTCGACTCCGCCACCAGGGTTGCGGCGGTGAAGACGGCGGCGATCGCAAACCACGCCTTGGGATTGGCGATGGCGAGCACGAAGCCCGGCGTGAACGACGGGCTCGGAACACCGTCGGGTTGATCCTTGAGCGGCGGTGCGGTCGCGATCTGCCAGGCGAGATAGAGCACATAGGCCGCCGACGCGTAGATCAGCACCCGGCCAAGCGCCGGCTGCGACAGCAGGATGGCGATGACGCCGGTTGCGACCGCGAGCAGCACGGCCCCGGTGCCGAGCATGAGGCCGAGCACATAGACCATCGAGCGGCGCAACCCGAACGCGGCGCTGACCGCGAGCGCGCTCATGGTCGACGGTCCCGGGCTTCCCATCACCACGGCCGACGCCAGGATCAGCGTCAGCAACGGCTGCAGCGATTGTGACGCGAGCATGCCCTTGTTGTTACCGCCGGTTCTGCCTGACGGCGGCGACCATGCGCTCGAGGATCATGTCGAGGATTTTGGTCGAGGTTGCGAAGTTGAGCCGCACGAACTGCGTGTGGGCGGGCTCGAATGTTTCGCCGGCGCTGAAGCCGACCTTGGCGTGCTCGAGAAAGAAGTCATAGGCCGACGACCTGAGGTCGAGGTTTTCGCAGTTGAGCCACGCCAGATATGTCGCCTCCGGTGGGATCACCCGGATCGCCGGGATCTCCTTCGCCAGCACGTCGGCGACATGGTCGCGCGCCTTTGCGAGGTGCGCGAGCACCGCGTCGAGCCACGGCATGCCCTCCTCCCAGGCTGCGACCGTCGCGTCGATCCCGGTGATGTTGAGCTGACCCATCAGTCGCCCCGGGATGCGCTTGTGGAAGCGGGCCATCAACTCCGGCGTGCCGAAGTGCATGACGCCGCAGCGCAGGCCGGGAATGTTGAAACTCTTGGTGGCCGAGGTCAGCGTCACCGTGCGTGCGGCGATCTCCGGACTGAGCGAGGCGATCGGGATGTGTTTTAGCGGCGGATAGACGAGGTCGGCATGGATCTCGTCGGACACGATGACGAGGTTGTGCTGTATCGCGAAGCGGCCGATCGCCTCGAGCTCGTCTTTGCTGAACACGCGGCCGGTCGGGTTCTGCGGGCTGCACAGCAGGAAAATCTTTGTGCGCGCGTCGACGACGCCGTCGAGCTCGGCAAGATCGTGGGCGAAGCGCGTGCCGGTATCGCGCATCCACAGCGGCAGCAGCTTGCGACCAGTCGAAGTGATCAATTCGCGAAACGGGGGATAGTTCGGCACCTGCAGGATGACGCCGTCGCCGGGATCGGAGAACGCCAGCACTGTCGCAAAGGTGCCTTGCACGAGGTCGGCGACGCAAAGCACCTGGTCGGGCGAGGTCTCCCAATTGAAGCGGCGCTTCATGTGGCGGACGAAGGCGTTCGCGACGTCGCGCTCGGCGCGCTCACCGTGGCGCTTGGGGTAGCCGTAGTCCTGCTGTGCGACGATCCGCTCGACTGCTGCCTTGATCGGCGCGGCGACGGCAAAATCCATTTCGGCGACAAAGGCCGGGATCACATCGTCCGGATGCAGATGCCATTTGTTGTTGCGGCGGGCGCGGAGGAAATCGATTGGGAGTTCAAAGTCAGAAATAGTCACCGAATAGTCCCCCCGCTACGAAGATTATGACTTGAGGTGCCCGATGCAGATCACGTGCCAAAGCGAAAAAAAATCATGAGTTCAGATCCACCGGTACGACAGCGCCGGCCTGGTTCTGCGGCATCGCGACGTGTTCTTCGCGCAGCTTCAGCCGCAGCGTGAATTCCGGCGGGAACAATTCGAGATAATTCGGCACGCCGAGCGCGCGTGCGGCATGCGCCGGCCAGTCCGACGAATACATCAGCTCGCGCGCCATTGCGATCAGGTCGATGTCGCCTTCCTGCAGCAAGGCCTCGGCCTGCTCCGGCTCGGTGACGAGGCCGGGCGCCATGGTCAGCATGCCGGTCGCTTCCTTCACCGCTCTCGCATAGGGCACGTGGTGACCGGGGATGCGCGGCACCGCGCGCAACGACGAATTGCCGGTGAGACCGCCCGACGAGCAGTCGATCAGGTCAACGCCGAGCGCCTTCAGCTCCATCGCCAGCGCGACGGTGTCGTGCAGCGTCCATAATCCACCCTTGCCGTCGACCGAGGAGACGCGGAAGAACAACGGCTTGTCGTCCGGCCAGACGCCGCGCACGGCTTCGGTCACCTCAAGCGCAAACCGCATGCGGCCTTTCAGGTCGCCGCCATAGGCGTCGTTGCGGCGGTTGATGACGGGCGACAGGAACTGCTGGATCAGGTAGCCGTGGGCGCCATGGATTTCGAGAATCTCGAAGCCGGCTTTCAGCGAGCGCACTGTTGCGTCGGCAAAGGCCTGCACCACGTCCTGGATGTCCGCTGCTCCATCGCGCGCGGCAGCGGCTTGCCGTCGATCGGGGTCACTGCGCTCGCCGAGATCGACTGCCAGGCGTCACCGCCGTCGGCCTTGTTGTGCTCGGTAAGTGCATCGCGGTTGAACAGCGGACCGCGCTCGCTCGCACGCGCGCCGGAGTGACCGAGCTGCATCGCCGGCACGCCGCCAAACTCTTTGACGAATTTGACGATGCGCGCGTATTCCGGAATCTGGTCGTCGCGCCAGATGCCGGCGCATTTGTGGGTCTTGCGGCCGCGATCCTCGACCGCGGTTTCCTCGTAGAACACGATGCCGGCGCCGCCGATGGCGTAGCGGCCCATGTGCACGATGTGCCAGTCGGTCGGCGAGCCGTGCAGCGACCGATACTGGCACATCGGCGACACCACGATGCGGTTGCGCGCCGTGACGCTCTTCAAGTGAAACGGCTGGAACAGTTTTGGCAGCGTCATCGGCTCAGGGTTACCATCGCGGGAATTGCGCAAGCAAGGCGATCATACACAAACGAATTTCGGTGGGGCAGGGGTTCGACGCAGCCCTGTTCCCGGCTGCGATCAGGTCTCGCCGTCCACATCGGTCAGCGTCCGCATGCAGGCAGCGATCAGGTTCGCGCGCTTGCGCGGGCTTTCGTTGTCGAACAGCAAGCTGTGGCCGAACAGGAACGAGTAGAACAGCGTCGCGCGGCCTTCGGCGTCCGCGGCGCTGAGGCCCAGCTGCCGGTAGAGCTGTGTCACCGTGCGCAAGCGCGCGGCGTCGACCTTGGCGGCTGCGGCCGCGGCCGTTTCGTCGCTCCGGGCCCATTGCCTGACGGCAAGCTCGATCGCCATGCCCTGGGCATTGGCGCGTTCGGTGTAAAGCTTGATCAGCCCGCGCAGGCGCTCCAGCGCGGTCGTGCCGCCGGCTTCGGCTTGGCGCTCGATCGCTTCGATGCGGCCGTCGCTCCAGACGTTCAGCATGGTGTCGAGCAGGTCGCGACGATCCTTGAAGCGGCGGTAGAAGCCGCCCTTGGTGATGCCCATGCGCTCGGCCAGCACCTCGACCCGCACGCCGGCGATGCCGTTGGCGCCGAGTTCGGCAAGTCCCGCGGCGACCCAGTCCTGCGGTGCGCTGCCTTCGACGACGGTCATCTGCAAAAAATCCTCACGGCCTAAAGATCACCACGATGTGATACGGTACCGTATTGCCAGCCGGCCGGCCAGCTGATACGGTGCCGTATCAGTCAGGATTTCGTGATTCCCTTGCGGGCACCAAGACCCGGAGCCTTCAAAAAATGACCCCGATCGTCACCTATCGCGGCACCGTGTTTCCGTGGCACTGCGACCACATGGGCCACATGAACATCATGCACTATGTCGGCAAGTTCGACGAGGCGAACTGGAACCTGTTCGCAGCCCTCGGCGTCACGCCGTCCTACCTGCGCCGCGGCGAGCGCGGCATGGCCGGCGTGCAGCAGAACATCTCCTACAAGCGCGAACTGCTGGCCGGCGACCTCGTCGAGGTGCGCAGCCATGTGCTGGAGATGCGCGACAAGGTCGTGCGCTTCATTCACGAGATGTACAATAGCGAGACCGGCGAGGTCGCATCGTCCTGCGAGACCACCGCGGTGCATCTCGACCGCCGTCTGCGCAAGGCGTGCGAGTTCAGTCCGGAGATTCGCGCCACCGCGGCGAAGCTGCTTGCCTCATAGCGCCCGACCAGGAGGACCAAAATGTCGGATCCGGTAATTAGTTTCTACTTCGACGTCCGCAGCCCGTATTCCTATCTTGCGTGGGACGAGGTGTTTGCGCTGCCGAAGATGTTTGCGGTCAGCGTCGAGGCGCTGCCGTATTCTGTGGCGCTGGCGGACGCCTTCGGCACCCCGGAGACGCGCGACGCGCGCGAGGTGCGCAAGATCAAGTACACCTACATGGACGTCCGCCGTTTCGCCAACGAGCGCGGCCTGATCATCCGCGGCACGGTCAAGATCTTCGATCCACGCATCGCGCATGCGGCCTATCTCTACGCCAGGCAATTCGGCCGCGAGCGCGAGCTCTTCGACCGGCTGCTGCCGGTGTTCTGAAATCGCGAATTCGACATCGAAAATCCGGAAAAATTCGTCGCGCTGCTCGGCGAGGTCGACGCTCGACCGGACGGGTTTCGCGCCTACCTCGACAGTAAAGCCGACGCAGACCTCGCGGCGATCGTGCGCGACGCCGACGCGAAGGGCCTGTTCGGCGTGCCGACCTGCATCTACAAGGGTGAGCTGTTCTGGGGCGCCGACCGCGTCGATGTGTTGAAAAAGCGGCTGGCGAAAGAGGGTTTGAAGCGCGCAGCCTGACGCGCAGCGCGCTCGCCGCAGTCCGAGGACGCGCCGCAATTTTCGGCGAGTGTCGCGGCGAAAACTGGTTGGCTTCAGCCGCCCGTCGTTTTAAGCCAAACCAATGTCTTCGGAATCAACCGTGGCCGCAGCCCGGCCCGAACCTCCCGGCCTGTTTGGACTGTTCATCGCCTTCGCCAAGATGTCGCTGATGGGTTTTGGCGGCGTCATGGTGTGGGCGCGTCGCGCCATTGTCGAGCAGCATCGCTGGCTGACGGCGGAAGAATTCAACGACACCTTCGCGCTGTGCCATTTCCTGCCCGGTCCGAACATCGTCAACCTGTCGGTGGTGTTCGGTGCCCGGCTCGGCGGGTTGCCTGGCGCGATCGCCGCCTTCTTCGGGCTGCTGCTGCCGCCCGTCGTCATCGTCACCATCCTCGGCGTGCTCTACATGCGTTATGGCCAGTTCGAACGGCTGCAACACGCCTTGACCGGCGTCGTCGCCGTCACAGCCGGGCTGTTTCTCGGCACTGTCGTGAAGATGATGCAACCGCTGTGGAAACAGCGCTCAGTGGTCGGGTTCGCTTTTCTCTGCGCTGTGTTCGCCGCCGTCGGCGTGCTGCGCTGGCCGTTGCCGCCGGTGTTGCTCACCGCAGTTCCCTTAAGCATTGCTGTGACCTGGTGGCTCAAGGGGAGAGGCACATAAATCACGGTAACGACCTGCTGGCACTGGCGATGACCTTCCTGGTGCTGTCGCTGTTTGCGGTCGGCGGCGCGCTGTCGGCGCTGCCCGAGATGCATCGCGTCGCGGTCGAGGCCCAGCACTGGATGACCAACGGCGAATTTGCCGACATGGTGGCGATCGCGCAGCTGTCGCCGGGTCCCAACGTGCTGGTGGTGACGCTGATCGGCTATCACGTCGCAGGCGTTCTCGGCGCGCTGGTCGCGACCTTCTCGATGGTCGGGCCGAGCGCGACGCTTGCCTTCATCGTCAGCCGCACCATCGACCGCTCGCGCGACGCAGAATGGCCGCGGCTGCTGCAAAACGCGCTGGTGCCGGTGTCGATCGGGTTGATGGCGGCGAGCGCGACGATCCTTGGATTGTCGCCGGGGCAGAGCTGGCTCGCGGTCGTGTTGACGGTCGTCGCCGCGGCGCTGTCGTTCTCCTCGCGGATCAACCCGATGCTGCTGATGCTCGCCGGCGCGCTGTTGGGATTTGTGGGGTTGATCTGAGGGCGAATGCACGATGAGTTCAGCCATCGTCCTCGGCGCCGGAATGATCGGCGTCTCGACCGCCTTGCAGCTACTGAAACGCGGCGTTTCGGTTGCCCTCGTCGATCGACGCGGCCCCGGCGAGGAGACGAGCTACGGCAATGCGGGCATCATCCAGAGCGAAGCGGTCGAACCCTACAGCATGCCGCGCGACGTGCCGAGCCTTGCAAGGATCGCGCTCGGTCTCACCAATGACGTGCGATACCGGCTCGCCGCGCTGCCCTCGCATATTGTCCCGCTCGCGCACTACTGGAAAAACTCGGAACCGCGCCGGTTCGCCGTGATCTGCAAGGCCTATGGCGCGCTCATCGCCTATGCGGTTCCCGAGCACGATTTCCTGATCCGCGAAGCCGGCGTGGACAACCTCGTGCGCCGCGATGGCTACCTGCTGGTCCACCGCCATGCCGATCAGTTCGAGCAGGCGATCGAAAACGCGCGGCGCCTGTTGCAGCGGTGGGGCGTGCCCTATCGGGTGCTCGACGAGAGCGCCGTGCGCGCTTGCGAGCCTGCGGTCGTCGGGCCCGTGGTCGGTGCAATCCACTGGACCGGCCCCTGGTCCGTCTCCGATCCGGGCCGGCTGGTGAAGGCCTATGCCGAGCTGTTTGCACGCAGTGGCGGTTCGATCCTGATCGGCGACGCCCGCAGCCTGGCGCGGGTCGGCCGCTTCTGGCGGGTCACAACCGATGCAGGTCCGATTGAGGCGGAGCATGTCGTGGTGGCGCTGGGGCCATGGTCGCCCGAGCTGCTGAAGCCCTTCGGCTATCATTTCCCGATGGTCCGCATGCGCGGCTATCATCGTCACTTCTCCGGCGGCGCGCCGCTTAGCCACCCGTTGTTCGATACGGAAAATGGTTACGTGCTGGCACCGATGGCGCGCGGCCTTCGGCTGACAACAGGCGCCGAATTGACCGGCCGCAATGCGCCGGCGACTCCTGTCCAGCTCGACCGCGCCGAGCGCGCCGCCCGCCAGCTCATCGATCTCGGCAGCTCGGTCGACCCGGACCCATGGTTCGGCACGCGGCCATTTCTTGCCGACATGCTGCCGGTGATCGGCGAAGCATTACCGGAGTATCCGGGCCTGTGGTTCAATTTCGGCCACGGCCATCAGGGCTTCACTTTGGGACCGGCATCGGGACGGCTGTTGGCCGAGATGGTCACGGGATCGACACCCGTCATCGACCCCACTCCGTTTCGGCCGCGTCGAGAGACCATGCATCACTAAGTCGAACCGTATCCTCACCCTCCGCTCGTCCCCGCCGCAAGTCGGCTGGTGTCGACTTGAGGCCGACAGTGTCGAGGCCGGATCATCGTGCGAGGCTCGGCTAGGTGTTCTATTGCGGTGCCGCCGGCTCGAACGATAGCGCCCCAATGTGCGGGAGATCGAGACTGGATGCTGATCGCTCAATTCGGAGCGTGTTTTCTCCAGCGGCTCCGTTGCCACTATTTAGCTTCACAAAGCCGATGAACTCCCAACGTTGCGCCGGTTGAGAATAATCACCACCATGATTTTGATGAAGCATATCAGTGCCGAGCTGCTTGCCGTTCAACGTGATCGTGACGTCACGGCAAGTCTCGGTCGCGTATTTTACGGAGAAGCGATACCAAGTGGCAGCTTGGTTAGCATCAATGCAGAACTTGTACGATATCCATGAAGGCGGTGTGCCCGGTGCGGAGGTGATTGTACCTGTGCCATAGTTGTTGAACGCGATCGCATTGAAGCCGGTTACATTCTCCACCGCTGTGAACAGTATATTGAAATTCTTATCCTTGTAAGTGTTGCAACTGGTGGCGAACGTCAATTGCGTCTCGAAAGCCTGAACAACAGAGTTAGCAAGCAATGCTGTACTCAGTACACACGCAGAAACAACGAATTGATTCAAACGAATTATCAACGCCCCCTGTTTGGATGTTGTGTCTATTTAATACAGCTAAAAATTGTGAGAGTAAATCGAAATCAATACTACTTTAGAGATCAATTTGGTGAGGCGCCCCACAACAGCTGCGGTCCAACGAATGGTGCAGAACAACTGCCGGCGCTGGCAGCCGCCTGCATCATCGCAAAGGTTCAAGCAGCCTGAACTTTGCCGCGTAAGAACTTGATCGCGTCACGAACGACAAAATACAAGTTGCGCGTCTCCAATCCCTCTCCGTCGCCCACTAAACCCAGCGGATGAGTGATTAGCAAAGCGTCGGGTGGGAGAGCCTTCGCCGCCCACTTGGCGAAATCGCTTTTTACGTGCTTCAAGTGGAGCGCTACCTGCTCGATCAGCATGAACTCGATGGATTGTTCACACCCCTCCTTCCGTAAGTTTCCAGGCGACCCCGGATAGGACACCCTATCAATGGCATGATAGGCGACCAGACACGCCAAGTAAGCATGCCGCACCGATCCGGGATTGCGCTTGAAATCCTCGAAGGTCGGCCCGACGATCAGATCGAGATATCGTTGTAGGTCTTCCATCACTGTACCCATTTGGCATACAGCCGGAGATAGACGACGCCGAACTCTGCAATGAACTCTTTGAGCGCCGTCACCTTATGAAGGTCTTTGCCGCGAAAATAGAGCAATGGTGGCTTGAGCTGCTTCGGCCGCTTGCCGCGCCGAACCGGCTGATTTAAAATCCAATTGTGGCTGCACTTGTTTCTCATGGTGTTCAGCTCCATGAGTTGTTTGCGCCCTGCCGGCGAGATGAAGTCCGAGCCCTACCGCGAAATTCAGTTTCATGTCGAAGCCGAGGCTTTCGCGGTCATACAGCATTCTGCGGAACGCCTTTCCCTTCTCGCTGGAGAGGCGGTGCATTAGCTTCTTATCGGTGATGCCCAGTACGCAGTGCAAGATCAGCGACGTGAGCAGGTCTTCGATAGATGTGTGCAACTGGAGGACAGAGGAACGGACAATGTCATCGCGTTTTCGCTCCAACATTCCGGCTATAAGCACCCGACTGTCCTCGCCCGGGGCGTAAATCGCAGCTTCGATTTCGGCGATCTCCTTGTTGAGCCGCTTGATCGCTTGTTCCACTCGCTTTGGATTTTCCCACATCCGTCCCACCCGCCAGGATACGGTCCCGGCCAACCACTATGAGGAAGCAGAAATCGGAGTGAGAGTACCGCTCGATCCGAAGCGCTGCGTGGGTCTTTGCGGCGTAGCACGGTGTCGTGCGCTGGCGTTATCGGCGGACGGCTCAGCCTTCCGCCTCGGACGGCGTCGCTGGCACCTCCGGCACCTTGAAGCCGAATTTCGAGCGTCGCAGCCACAGCACGACCTGGATCACCAGCAGCAACGCCGACAGGCCGACGAACACGGTCGCGATCGGGTGGTTGACGATGTCGACGAAGACCTTGAGGTCGCCGCGCGAGATCAGCATGGCGCGGCGGAAGTTTTCTTCGAACCGCGGTCCCAGCACGAAGCCGAGCAGGATCGGCGCCGGATGGAAGCCGAGCAGCAGGAGGATGTAGCCGAAGATGCCGATCACCAGCGTCAGCCCGACCTGGAACAGGTCGTTGTTCACGCCGTAGACGCCGATGCAGATGAAGAACAGCGCGCTGGGGAACAGATATTTGTACGGCACTGCGAGCAGCTTCACCCACAGCCCGATCATCGGCACGTTGAGCATGACCAGCAGGATGTTGCCGACCCAGAAGCTCGCAATCAGACCCCAGAAGATGTCGGGGTGCTGGGTGATCAGCTGCGGACCCGGCACGATGCCCTGGATCATCAGCGCGCCGAGAATCAGCGCCATCACCACGTCGCCGGGGATGCCGAGGCTCATGGTCGGAATGAAGTCGCCTTGCACCGAGGAGTGTGTCGACGCTTCGGGGCAGGCGACGCCTTCGATCATGCCGGTGCCGAATTTCTCCGGCGTGCGCGAGATCTTCTTCTCCGTCGCATAGGACACGAACGAGGCGATGGTCGGGCCGGTGCCGGGGATCAGCGCGCACAGGCTGCCGATCATCGTGCCGCGGATCATCGGGAAGAACGATCGCCTCAGGTCCGCGCCGCTCGGCCACATGTCGCGCACGCTCACATTGGCATAGGCGCGGTCGAACTTGACGTTCTGGTTGACGCTCTTCATGAACTCGGCGATGCCGAACAGGCCGAGCGCAAGCGCCGCGATCTCGACGCCGTCATAGAGCTGCAGCATGCCGAAGGTCAGCCGCGGCGTGCCGGTCTCGATGTCGGAGCCAACGATACCGAACACCAGGCCGAGCACCGTCATGGTGACGCCCTTGAGCGGCGAACCGCGCGCCAGCGTCGAGCCCGCGAGCAAGCCGAGCAGCATCAGCGAACAGATTTCGGCGGGTCCGAATTTCAGGGCGATCTGCACCAGGATCGGTGCCAGGAAAATCATCTCGGTGATGCCCCACGATGCGCCGACGAACGATGCGATCACGGTAATGCCGAGCGCGGTGCCGCCCTTGCCTTGCTTGGTCAGGGGATAGCCGTCGAGACATGTCACCGCGTGCGGTGGGTGACACGGTAAATTCAGCAGGATCGAGCAGATCGCGCCGCCATATTGGGCGCCGTAATAGACGCCCGACAGCATCAGGATCGCCGCCACCGGCTTCATGCCGAAGGTCAGCGGCAGCAGGATCGAGATGGTGGCGACCGGGCCCATGCCGGGCAGCACGCCGACCATGTTGCCGACCAGCACGCCGACAAAGCACCACAGCAGATTGTGTGGCTCGAGCGCGACACCGAAGCCGTACCAGAGGTCGCCTAAGGCCTGTGCGATCATCTAGAAGCCCCACTTCAGGATCGGCATGGATACTTTCAACAAATAAGAAAATAGCAGGATCCCGAACACGGTCACGCCGGCCGACAGGATCGCGGCCCCCTTCAACGTCGTCTCGCGATCACCGAGCGCGGAGACGAAGACGCAGGCAAAGGTCGCGGGCAGCAGGCCGAGGAACCGGCCAAACAGGATGAACAGGATGGGACCGGCAATGATGCAGGCCCAGCCGCGCCACTCGGCGTGGGGCAGGGCCTCCTGCTCCTCGTTGCCGCCGGTCGATGCGGTCCCTGCGATCAGGACCCCAAGCAGGATCAGCAGCGCGCCGAGCATCATCGGGAAAATAGCCCGGGCCCATCTTCTGCAGCGTGCCGAGCTGGTAGTTGCGACCCTCGTTGATCGCGATCGCCCCGATCAGCACCATCAAGGCGCCGGCGTAGTAGTCGCGCTTGATCCCGAAAAGAAAGTCCACGTGTCTGGTTTCCGCCCAAGTTTGTTGTTGCGTCCATCTGAATATGTCCGCGCCTGCAAGGTCAATATCGTTGCCGCAGGAGCGTGGCGTCCGGACCAAAACGCCGCAGGCGGAGTGGCGTTCGTCGCGACCGCAGCGAGAGATATATGCTGCAATGCAGCATATGTCTCTCGGAGGCTCGATCGAAAAGTCGCACAAAAATCGCAAAATCAGCTCGGATAACAAGTGGATAGCGGGCATCGGTGGTCCGCTGAATCCGACCTGGGTTGCCGAGCAACGACCCGTTCGCCATGTTTGGTGAGATGAGGCGACTGAGTTGCCGGGACGCCGCCATGCACCAGTATCACGACCTGCTCGAACGTATCCTCAGCGACGGCGCGGAAAAACACGACCGCACCGGCACCGGCACGCTGTCGGTGTTTGGACACCAGATGCGCTTCGACCTGTCGGCCGGCTTTCCGCTGTTGACCACGAAGCGACTACCGCTGAAGGCGATCGTGCACGAACTGCTGTGGTTCCTCGCCGGCGACACCAACATCAAATATTTGCACGACCACGGCGTCAGCATCTGGGACGAGTGGGCCGACGCCAATGGCGATCTCGGCCCGGTTTATGGCGCGCAGTGGCGCTCATGGCCCGCGGCTGACGGGCGCAGCATCGACCAGATCAGCAATGTGGTCGACATGATCAAGCGCAATCCGGATTCGCGGCGGCTGATCGTCACCGCGTGGAATCCCGCGGACGTGGAGAAGATGGCGCTGCCGCCGTGCCACTGCTTGTTCCAGTTCTATGTCGCGAAAGGCAAACTGTCGTGCCAGCTCTACCAGCGCTCGGCCGACACGTTTCTCGGCGTGCCCTTCAACATCGCGTCCTACGCGCTGCTGACCATGATGATGGCGCAGGTCACGGGCTTGAAAGCCGGTGATTTCGTGCACACGCTCGGCGACGCGCACCTCTATTCGAACCATCTGGAGCAGGCGCGGCTGCAACTGACGCGGATGCCGCGGGCCTTGCCGAAAATGACGATCAATCCCGCGGTGAAGGACATCTTCGCTTTCAAGTACGAAGACTTCAAACTCGAAGGCTACGATCCGCACCCGCACATCAAGGCCGAGGTCGCGGTGTGACGTCGCGGCGTTCCGCCACGCCGGAAATCGTCTTCGTCCTCGCGGTCGCCGAGAACGGCGTGATCGGCCTTAACAACGAAATTCCGTGGCGGCTCAAGGCCGACATGCAGCGCTTCAAGGCGCTGACTTTTGGCAGGCCCGTGGTGATGGGCCGCAAGACCTTCCTGTCGTTGAAGCGGCCGCTGCCCGGTCGCACTAACATCGTGATGACGCGCGATCCGAATTTTTCGGCGGCTGGCGCGGTGGTGACGACATCGTTGGCCGCCGCGCTCGACGTCGCGCGCGGCGATGCACTGCGCCGCTCGGCGGAGGAGATCGCAGTGATCGGCGGCGCCGACATTTATGCGCAATGGCTCGATCGCGCGGATCGGCTCGAGATTACCGAGGTACACGCGCAACCTGATGGCGATACACGTTTCGCTCCACCCGATCCCGCGATCTGGCAGGAAGCGGCGCGCGAGCGGCATGTCGCCGCGGCAGGCGATAGTGCCGACTATTCCTACGTGACCTGGCGCCGGCGGCCGAAATCATGACCGCGAGGCCTTGGGCCGCATGTCAGCTTGATTGACATTAAAAGCATTGACCTTACCTGCCGATGCAGCCGCGGCGCGCGTTGTAAGGTCACCCGGCCTCGCCTATAAGTCCGCGCAAACAGGAGGCCAGCCAATGGCATGGAAGAACCAGGGCGGCGGCCCGTGGGGTTCGGGAGGACCGCGGGGGCCGTGGGGTTCGGGATCGCCGTCAGGCGGGCCGACGCCCAACCTCGAGGACCTGATCCGCCGCGGCCAGGATCGCCTGCAGTCATTCCTGCCGGGCGGCAATTTCGGCACCACCGGCGTCGTCCTCGCGATCGCTGCCGCGATCGTGATCTGGGCGCTGTGGGGCTTCTTCACCGTGCGGCCGGACGAGCTCGGCGTCGTGCTGCGCTTCGGCAAGCATGTCCGCACCGTACAGCCCGGATTGAGCTACCACCTGCCGTACCCGATCGAGACCGTGCTGCTGCCGAAGGCGCTGCGCGTCAACACGCTGAGCATCGGCATGCGCCTCTCCGAGGCGGGCCGCAGCGGCTCGATCCGCGACGTGCCCGAAGAGAGCCTGATGCTGACCGGCGACGAGAACATCGTCGATGTCGATTTCACCGTGCTGTGGCGGATCAAGCCCGACGGCGTCGGCGACTATCTCTTCAACATCCAGAATCCCGAAGGCACCGTGAAGGCGGTGGCCGAGAGTGCAATGCGCGAGGTGATCGGGCGCGGCGAAATCGCACCGATCCTGACCGGTTCGCGCGCCGCGACTGAACAGGCCGTGCACGATCTCATGCAGAAGACGTTGAACGACTACGGCGCGGAAGTCCTGATCTCGCAGGTGCAGATGCAGAAGGTCGACTTGCCGGCGCAAGTCATCGAACTCGTTCCGCGATGTGCAGGCAGCACAGGCCGACCAGCAGCGGCTGCAAAACGAGGGGCAGACCTACGCCAACCGCGTGGTGCCGGAGGCGCGCGGCAACGCCGCGAAGATTTTGCAGGGCGCTGACGGCTACAAGCAGCAGGCCGTGGCCGAGGCGAAAGGCCAGACGTCACGCTTTCTGCAGGTCTACGAGCAATACAAGAAGGCGCCCGATGTGACGCGGGCGCGGCTTTATCTCGAAACCATGGAGCGCATCTTCGCCAACTCCGACAAGGTGATCGTGGATCAGGGCGCCTCGGCGCCGGGCGTCGTGCCGTATTTGCCGTTGCCTGAGTTGCGGCGTGCGCCGGCGGCGCAGACGCCGTCATCGTCGCAGACCCAGGGAGGCAACCGATGAGGTCAGGAGTTTCGGGTGTTGCTGCGCTGGTCGTGCTGCTGGTCTTGCTGGTCGGTGCGTATAGCGCGGTGTTCACAGTGTACCAGACCGAGCAGGCCATCGTCGTCCGCCTTGGCGAGCCGATCCGGGTGATCACCGAACCCGGCCTCAACTTCAAATGGCCGATCTTCGACAGCGTGATCGATATCTCAAAACGGATTCTTGATCTCGAGAATCCCGCGCAGGAAGTGCTCGCCTCCGACCGACGCCGGCTGGTGGTCGACGCCTTCGCCCGCTACCGCATCACCAACGCGCTGAAATTCTACCAGACCGTAGGCTCGGTGCAGACCGCCAACATCCAGCTCGCAACCTTGCTGAACGCGGCCTTGCGCCGGGTGCTGGGTGAGGTGACGCTGATCCAGATCGTGCGTGACCAGCGCGCCGAATTGATGGTGCGCAGCCGCGAGCAGCTCAACGAACAGGCGGCGGCCTATGGCATTTCAATCGTCGACGTCCGCATCCGCCACGCCGACCTGCCGGAGCAGAACAGCCAGGCGGTCTACGAGCGCATGAAGACCGAACGGCAGCGCGAGGCGGCCGAGCTTCGCGCCGAGGGCGCGCAACGCGCCCAGGAAATCCGCTCAAAGGCCGATCGCGACGCGACCGTGATCGTGGCGGAGGCGAACCAGCAAGCCGAGCAGATGCGCGGTGCGGGCGACGCCGAACGCAACCGGATTTTTGCCGAAGCCTATGGGCAGGATCCGGATTTCTTTGCTTTCTATCGCTCCATGAACGCCTATGAAGCGGGCTTGCGCAGCAACGACACCCGTTTCCTGCTGCGGCCGGACTCCAGCTTCTTCCGCTATTTCGGCGACCCAAGCGGCAAGGTGAAACCACCGGCCGCCCAGTAGCGGCCGACAGACCTTTTCGCAATCAGGCGAACCCAACCGCGGAGGCCCGATGGGGTCGATTGCCATCAGCGACATCGTGGTCGGCGTCGGCCTCGTCTTTTTCATTGAAGGTCTGATCCTTGCGGCCGGTCCCGGCTGGGTCAAACGGGCGATGGAAAGCGCACTTGGAACCCCGGACAACCTGTTGCGCATCATGGGAATAGCGTCGGCGTTCTGCGGGTTGATCCTGGTCTGGGTGATCCGCCATTGACGGCGGCGGGACGGGCGATCAAAAGGCTAGACTTAGACCCTTTGGCCGGGTTTTTGCCTTATTCAATGCGTTGATCGCGTATCTGAGCTTGCGCGCCGTTTGCGCCGCGCCGCCGCCGGGCGCATGGAGCGCTACAAGGAGATAAAGATGTACGGTCCGATCGAAATGCTGACCCGGAGCGCGCGTCCGCTGGCGTTTGCCGCGGGCGTTCTGGCTTCAACGCTGCTGGCGGGACCGGCATCCGCCCGGGGGCCGGAAAACATCGCCGATGTTGCCGAGAAAGTGATCGACGCGGTCGTCAACATCTCGACCTCGCAGACCGTGACGTCGCTGGGCGACAGTGGCGCCATGCCGAACCTGCCGCCGGGCTCGCCGTTCGAGGAGTTCTTCGAGGACTTCTTCAAGAACCGCCGCCAGGGTGGCGGCGGCGACCGCGGTGGCTTGCAGCCACGCAAGGTCAACTCGCTCGGCTCCGGCTTCATCATTGACCCGTCGGGACTTGTGGTGACCAACAATCACGTCATCGCCGATGCCGACGAGATCAACATCATCCTCAACGACGGCAGCAAGTACAAGGCCGAGATCGTCGGTCGCGACAAGCGCTCCGACCTCGCGCTGCTGCGCTTCAAGTCGGACAAGCCGCTCATCGCTGTGAAATTCGGCGACTCCGATGCGCTGCGGCTCGGCGAGTGGGTGATCGCGATCGGCAACCCGTTCAGCCTCGGCGGCACGGTTACCGCCGGCATCGTCTCGGCGCGCAACCGCGACATCAATTCGGGGCCGTACGACAACTACATTCAAACCGACGCCGCGATCAATCGCGGCAACTCCGGCGGCCCGCTGTTCAACCTCAACGGCGACGTGATTGGCGTCAACACCGCGATTATCTCGCCGTCGGGTGGCTCGATCGGCATCGGCTTTGCCGTGCCGTCGAAGACCGTGACCGCAGTGATCGATCAACTCCGCCAGTTCGGCGAAGCCCGGCGTGGCTGGCTCGGCGTCAAGATCCAGCAGGTCACCGACGAGATCGGCGACAGCCTCAATATCAAGCCGCCGCACGGCGCGCTGATCGCCGGCGTCGACGACAAGGGCCCGGCCAAGCCGGCCGGGATTGAAGCCGGCGACGTCGTCGTCAAGTTCGACGGCAAGGACATCAAGGACATGAAGGACCTGCCGCGGATCGTCGCCGATACGCCGGTCGGTAAGGAGGTCGATGTCATCGTGATCCGCAAGGGCGAGGAAGTGACCAAGAAGGTCACGCTCGGCCGTCTGCAGGACGACGACCAGGTCAAGGAAGCCTCGGCCAAGTCCTCGACGCCCGGTGATGTCGAAAAACCCGCCACGCAAAAGGCGCTTGGCCTCGATCTCGCCGCGCTGACCAAGGATTTGCGCACAAAATACAAGATCAAGGACAGCGTGAAGGGCGTGGTCGTCACCTCGGTCGACAGCAATTCGGACGCCGCCGACAAGCGGCTGTCTGCCGGCGATGTGATCGTCGAAGTCGCCCAGGAGGCGGTCACCAACGCCGGCGACGTCAAGAAGCGCATCGATCAGCTGAAGAAGGACGGTAAGAAGTCCGTGCTGCTCTTGGTGTCGAACGGCGAGGGCGAGGTGCGTTTCGTCGCGCTGAACGTGCAGTAATGCGGGCGAAGTAAGCTAAAATCAGCCGCCGACGAAATCGCTGCGCTTATATCCCTGCGCATAAAGCAGCGCGGTGAGATCGCCGTGGTCGATACGCGCGGTCGCAGCTGCTGCGACCGCGGGCTTGGCGTGGTAGGCGACGCCGAGGCCGGCGGCCTGGATCATCGGGATATCGTTTGCGCCATCGCCGGCCACCATGGTGTCGATGTCGTCAAGCTCGAAGGATTTGGTGAGCTCGATGAGCGTGTCGAATTTTGCCTCGCGGCCGAGAATCGGCTCGGCAACCTTGCCGATGAATTTGCCATCTTGCGCGAGCAGGGTGTTGGCGCGGTTTTCCTGGAAGCCGATCATCGCGGCGACCGGGCCGGTGAACACCGTGAAGCCGCCCGAGACGAGGCAGGTGTAGGCGCCGTGCGCACGCATGGTTTGTACCAGCTCGCGCGCGCCCGGCGTCAGCGTGATGCGCTTCTGCAGGACTTCGTCGACCACGCCAGTCGAGAGTCCCTTCAGCAGTGAGACACGTTCGCGTAGCGCCGGCGCGAACTCGATCTCGCCGCGCATCGCGCGCTCGGTGATCGCGGCGACGCGCGCCTTGACGCCGACCAGATCGGCGAGCTCGTCGATGCACTCCTGGCCGATCATGGTGGAGTCCATGTCGGCGAGGAACAGCCGCTTGCGGCGGCCGATCTCCGGCTGCACCACGACATCAACGGGGAGATCGCCGAGCGCCTCGCGCAACCGCTTGACGACGGCGCCGCGATCCTCGGGATTGGCAAAGGGAATATCTGCGGCAACGCCGTCGAACAGCCATTGCGCAGGGCCGGCACCCGGCAAAATCGCGCGCGCCGCCTCGACCAGCGTGCTATCGAGCGACGGAGAAGCCGGATTGCAGATCAGTGTTGCGACGAGCGACATGACTTTGTTTCGAGATGATGACTGAGCGAACTCGCGTCAGGGCGGTGCTTATCGCAGGGCCGACGGCCAGCGGCAAGTCGGTGCTTGCTATCGAGCTTGCGCGCGCCACTGGCGGCTTGGTGATCAATGCAGATTCCATGCAGGTTTATCGCGACCTGCGCATATTGACGGCACGGCCGACGCCCGATCAGGAGAGGCAGGCGCCGCACCGGCTCTACGGACACGTCGATGCCGCGGTCAATTGTTCCGTCGGTATCTGGCTCGACGACGCGCGGAACGCGCTTGACGACGCGGAGCGGGAGGGGCGGTTGCCGATCTTCGTGGGCGGCACAGGGCTCTATTTCAAGGCGCTGCTGCGCGGGCTCTCTGCCATTCCGCCGGTGCCGCAGGATATTCGCGATGCAATTCGGGCGCGCCTCGAACGCGGCGGCATCGAAGCGCTGCATCGCGAGCTCAGCGCGCGCGATCCGGTCGCCGGCGCGCGGCTTAAGCCGCGCGATCGCGCCCGCATTCCGCGGGCGCTTGAGGTCCTCGAAGCGACGGGAACGCCGATCGGCGAATGGCATGCGCACGGCCTGCCGCCGCTTCTGCAGTCCGAGGAAGTGCACGCGCTGTTTCTGGCACCGGATCGTGCTGAGCTCCATGCGCGGATCGACCAGCGCTTCGCGACCATGCTCACGAGTGGCGCGCTCGACGAAGTGGGATCTCTCGCGTCGCGAAGACTCGATCCGATGCTGCCGGCGATGAAGGCGCTCGGCGTGCCGCCGCTGCTAAAACATCTCCGTGGCGAGATCTCGCTCGACCAAGCGCGCACGCTCGGGAGCGCCGAGACCCGGCAATATGCCAAGCGGCAGTTCACCTGGTTCAGGCACCAGCTGCCCGAGTTTGAGTGGGTCGCGCCTTCCGACGCTCAAAATCTTATGAGCGTGGCAAAAACGTCATCGCATTCCGGCAAAGCGCAGGATAAGGTCTAAGCGAGTGTTGCGGCTTGACTTTCGGTTTAGGCTGGGTATAAGCCGCGCAACCTTCGTAAACCGACGGCGACCCGTGCGCAATAAAGTTACCAAGCTCGTCCTTATCGTCGTACCCTGGTGCACCGCTGGGGACGGCTGAGGCCGTCATGAACTCAAGCGGTGCACAGGGCCTTCAGAGGCCCTTTTTTATTGCCTGAAACGTCCAAGAAAATGATCGAGACCGCGCTGCAAAAGCGCACCCGGAGCAAGCCATGAAAGACACAGTCCACGATCCGAACCAGATGACCGGCGCCGCCATGGTAGTGCGCGCGCTCAAGGATCACGGCGTCAAGCACCTGTTCGGCTATCCGGGCGGCGCGGTGCTTCCGATTTATGACGAACTGTTCCAGCAGAGCGACGTACAGCACGTGCTCGTGCGCCACGAACAGGGCGCCGGCCATGCCGCGGAAGGCTATGCGCGGTCGACCGGCCTGCCGGGCGTGGTGCTGGTGACGTCGGGCCCCGGCGCCACCAACATGGTGACGCCTTTGACCGACGCCTTGATGGACTCGATCCCCCTGGTCTGCATCACGGGCCAGGTGCCGACGCACCTGATTGGCAACGACGCGTTCCAGGAATGCGACACCGTCGGCATCACGCGTCCCTGCACCAAGCACAACTGGCTGGTGCGGCGGATCGAGGATTTGCCGCGTGTGCTGCATGAGGCGTTCTATGTCGCGACCACCGGCCGGCCTGGCCCGGTGGTGGTTGACGTCCCGAAGGACGTGCAGTTCGCGCTCGGCACCTATCATCCGCCGCGCAAGTCCGATGTCCACATCTCCTATTCGCCGCGGGTGAAGGGTGATGCGTTGCAGATTTGCAAGGCGGTGGCGTTGCTGGCGAGCGCCAGAAAGCCGATCATTTATACCGGCGGCGGCGTCATCAATGCCGGGCGCGATGCCTCGAAAATCCTGCGCGAACTGGTGCAGGTAACAGGCTTCCCGATCACCTCGACGTTGATGGGGCTCGGCGCCTATCCGGCGTCGGGGCCGAACTGGCTCGGCATGCTGGGCATGCACGGCACCTACGAAGCCAACATGGCGATGCACGATTGCGACGTCATGCTGTGCATCGGCGCGCGCTTCGACGACCGCATCACCGGCCGCACCGACGCGTTCTCGCCGGGCTCGAAGAAGATCCACGTCGATATCGATCCGTCGTCGATCAACAAGAACATCCGCGTCGACATCCCGATCATCGGCGATGCCGGCAACGTGATGGGCGACCTGTTGCAGGTGTTCAAGGCGGAGGCGAAGAAGCCCGACATCAAGGCATGGTGGCAGCAGATCGCGCAGTGGCGCGCACGCAACTCGCTGGCCTACAAGCCGAGCAATGACGTGATCCTGCCACAATACGCGATCCAGCGGTTGTTCGAGCTGACGCGCGGCAAGGATACCTACATCACCACCGAAGTCGGCCAGCACCAGATGTGGGCGGCGCAGTTCTTCGGCTTCGAGGAACCGCACCGCTGGATGACCTCGGGCGGGCTCGGCACCATGGGCTACGGCCTGCCGGCAGCAGTGGGCGTGCAGATGGCGCATCCCAACAGCCTCGTCATCGACATCGCCGGCGATGCGTCGGTCATGATGACGGTGCAGGAGATGTCTACGGCGATCCAGCACGACCTGCCGATCAAGATCTTCATCCTGAACAACCAGTACATGGGCATGGTGCGGCAATGGCAGCAACTGTTGCATGGCAACCGCCTGTCGCACTCCTACACTGAGGCGTTACCCGACTTCGTCAAACTTGCCGAGGCGTTTGGTGCGCACGGCATCCGGGCGATCAAGCCGGGCGATCTCGACGACGCGATCAAGGAGATGATCAAGGTCAAGAAGCCCGTGCTGTTCGACTGCCGTGTCGCGGCACTGGAAAACTGCTTCCCGATGATCCCGTCCGGCAAGGCGCACAATGAGATGCTGTTGCCGGCCGAAGCCAATGACGAGGCGACGGCGAAAGCGTTCGCCGGTGGCAAGGCACTGGTGTGAGCGGGCAGGGGATAGACAAAATGAACCAGCCCGCTTCCGCCTACTTCCTCGAGGATCGGCACGATCCGAACGAGACCCACACGCTCTCGGTGCTCGTCGCCAATGAGCCCGGCGTGCTCGCGCGCGTGATCGGGTTGTTCTCGGGCCGCGGCTACAACATCGAAAGCCTTACGGTCTCGGAGACCGAGCACCAGAAACACCTCTCGCGCATCACCATCGTCACCACGGGCACGCCGATGGTGATCGAGCAGATCAAGCATCAGCTCGAGCGCATGATCCCGATCCACAGGGTCGTCGATATGACGGTGACCGGCCATTCGATCGAGCGCGAGCTCGCCATGGTCAAGGTGGCCGGCAAGGGCGAGCCGCGGGTCGAATCGTTGCGCCTCGCCGAAGCGTTTCGCGCTCGAGTTCATCGACGCGACCACGGAAAGTTTTGTGTTCGAGATCACAGGTAACACCGCCAAAATCGATCAATTTGTCGAGCTGATGAAGCCGCTCGGCCTGGTCGAGGTGTCGCGTACCGGCGTCGCCGCCATCGTGCGAGGGGCCGAGGGAACGTGACGATGCTTGCGCGCGACTGGTATTACAACGATCGCCGTCAGGTCGGGGTCGATTTTGCGACCGAAGACCAGGCGGCGGGCTACGACCAGAAGCAGCGCGATGCGACTGAACGCGCGCGGGCGACGCTCGTGCGCCTTGGCGTCAAGGCAGGCTGGCGGGTCGCCGATATCGGCTGCGGCGCCGGCATTCTGGCGTGTGAGGCGGCCGAGATGGGCGCCGAGGTCGAGGCGATCGACATTTCGCCGGCCATGCTGAAGCTCACCGAAGTCCATGCCGCGGACAAGGGTGTCGCGGTGAAGACGCAGGCGACCGGGTTTCTCAGCTTCACCTATACGCCAAGTACGTTTGACCTCATTGTCAGCGAATATGCCCTGCATCAGCTGCCGGATTTCTGGAAGGCGGTCGCGATGGCGCGCGTGTTCAATGCCTTGAAGCCGGGCGGCAAGTTTTTTCTCCGCGACGTCGTGTTCGGTTGTGCGCCCGATGGCGTCGAACGCTCGGTCGACGAGTGGACTGACTTCATTCTGAAGAACCGCGCCTTCTCGCGTGAAGAGGTCGCGACCCATATCCGCGACGAGCACTCAACGTTCGGCTGGGTGATCGAGGGCCTGTTGAAGGAGGCGCGGTTTCAGCTGATCTCGGCCGACTACTACGCGCCGGTCTACGGCACATTTCTCGCGCAGAAGCCGCTAGCCAATGGCGGGTCGAAGTGAAGATATCGCCCATAGCTGACGAGACCTTTTGAGCATGTCGCGCGAGCTGACCATCGCCTTCATGGGCTTTGCCATCGCCTCGTTCTACACGCCGGGGCCGAACAACATCATGTTGCTGTCGTCGGGGCTCAACTACGGCTTCCGGCGCACTGTCCCGCATATCGCCGGCATCACGCTCGGTTTCGCCTTCCTGGTCCTGATCGTTGGCCTCGGCATGGGCGCGGTGTTTTCCAACTATCCGCTGCTGCAGACGGTGCTGAAATACGCCGGCGCTGCCTACCTTCTTTATCTTGCGATAGTGATCGCACTGGCGAAGCCCACCGGTCCCGAGAGGAGTTGTCGGGTCGGCCGATGACGTTCCTCGGCGCGGCCGCGTTCCAGTGGATCAACGTCAAGGGCTGGGTGATCGTGGCCGGCACCATCACCGCCTATGCGGCGATCGCGCCGTATCCGCGGAACATGATCATCCTGGCGTCGCTGTCGCTCCTGGTCGGGCTGACCTCGTCGACCACGTGGGCGTTTTTCGGCACCGCCATGCAGCCGATCGTGTCGTCGCCGCGGGCCGTGCGCATCTTCAATGTCGCGATGGCGCTGTTGCTGCTTGCTTCGCTCTATCCGGTGCTGACCGAGAGCTGATGCATGATGAGGCCGAACAGCATCTTGACCGCGACGCGTTCTTTCGTCACCAAGCCGTCCAAATTGAACCAATGACCATCCTCAAGGGGAAAAGCTATGCGTGTATATTACGATCGTGACGCCGACCTGAACCTGATCAAGGGCAAGAAGGTCTGTGTTATCGGCTATGGCAGCCAGGGCCACGCCCACGCGCTGAACCTGCGCGATTCAGGCGTCAAGGAGGTCGCGATCGCGCTGCGCAAGGGCTCGGCCAGCGCCAAGAAGGCCGAAGGGGAGAAGTTCAAGGTGATGGAAGTCGCCGAGGCCGCCAAGTGGGCCGACGTCATGATGATGCTGACGCCCGACGAATTGCAGGGCGACATCTATCGCGAGCAGCTGCATGCCAACATGAAGCAGGGTGCGGCGCTCTTGTTCGCTCACGGACTCAACGTCCACTTCAACCTGATCGATCCGCGGCCCGACCTCGACGTGCTGATGGTGGCGCCCAAGGGCCCCGGCCACACCGTGCGTTCGGAATATCAGCGCGGCGGCGGCGTGCCGTGCCTGATCGCGATCGCCAAGGACTCCTCGGGCAACGCCCATGACCTCGGGCTGTCTTATGCCTCGGCGATCGGCGGCGGCCGCGCCGGCGTGATCGAGACGACGTTCAAGGAAGAGTGCGAGACCGACCTGTTCGGCGAGCAGACCGTGCTGTGCGGCGGTCTCGTCGAACTGATCAAGGCCGGCTACGAGACGCTGGTCGACGCCGGCTACGCGCCGGAGATGGCCTACTTCGAGTGTCTGCACGAGGTGAAGCTGATCGTCGACCTGATCTATGAAGGCGGCATCGCCAACATGAATTACTCGATCTCCAACACCGCCGAATACGGCGAGTACGTCACCGGACCGCGCATCATCACGCCGGAAACCCGCGCCGAGATGAAGCGTGTGCTCGCCGACATCCAGTCCGGCCGCTTCACCCGCGACTGGATGCTCGAGAACAAGGTCAATCAGACCTCGTTCAAGGCGACCCGCGCCAAGCTCGCGGAGCACCCGATCGAGCTCGTCGGTGCCAGCTGCGCGACATGATGCCGTGGATCAAGAAAGGCGCGCTGGTCGACAAGAGTAAGAACTGACCGGCGAAGCCGTTCGGGATCGGGGTTGGCGGA
>CAWCKS010000004.1:0-232884 GCA_963796195.1 uncultured Alphaproteobacteria bacterium
TCCGTGGTCGGAACGGCGATAACAGCCGGGCCACATCCGAAATCTGAGCAGTCTTGCTCACGGCCGCCAAGACATCGTTGCCAATCCCCGCAGGCAGCTCGGCCCTTGGATTACTGGCCGGCCGCGACAACGGCACACCCCGTCTATCGGATGACAAGGACCGGAATAGTCGTTTTCACCAGCACCTCCGCGGTCTGACTTCCCAGCAGAATCTTCCTTATCCCGCGCCGTCCATGAGACGCCATTACGATGAGGTCGCAGGCGTTCGTTTCGGCGAACCTGACGATGGCCTCTGCCGGAAACTCGTCAATCTCGTGCAGCGTATCAACGGCGATGCCGTACTGTGCGGCTTCTTGTTCGATGGCCGCATATCGCTTCTTCATGCTCGCGTCGATCTGCTGATCATATCTAATAACTGGATCTTCAAGTCCGCTGGAAATTGCAGCTTGGATTGCCTCCGGCACCAATGGTTCAACGACCGATAGGACGGTAACTTTGGCACCGAGCTTTTCTGCGAGAGCCAAACCTTGCGTAACACCTTTGCTGGCAAGTTCGGAACCGTCGGTTGCAATCAGCATATTCTTGTACATCGGCTTCAACCCCAAAGCGGAAAGTGTTCATCCTACATGCCCTTGGCCTGAAGACAACGATGAACGTCGTCCGCGCTTTTTCGTGGGTAACCGACAGGTGGCGGACCGATCTCCGTGCCGCCGCCGCCCATCGCTCGCACGACGAGATGATCGGGTGGAAATACTGTTTTTGCGGTGCATGGTGTCCAATCCGCTCTACATCGGGGAGATCGTGCACAAAGACGTCACGCACTCGGGTCAGCATCCCGCGATCATCGACCAAAAGACATGGGAAGCTGTTCAAGCCCTACTCAACGAGAACCGCAACGACAACCGCATCAGGACCAACGCCAAATCGCGAAGTCTTCTTGCCGGCCTTATCTACGACCAGAAAGGTCAGCGTCTCGTCTCAACCCACGCCAACAAAGGTGGCAAAAGGTATTGCTATTACGTGACCTCAGACTGATCAGGTCGAAGCGTCACGACAAACAGAAAGCCAAGGCTGCGCCTTCCCGCTGCCGAGATCGACACTGCCGTCGTCAGCACTATGATCGCGTTGCAAAGCGATCAAACCGAACTCGCGGATCGGCTCAAAGGGAATTCCGCTGAGATCAAGCGAGTTGGCTGCGACGCTTCGCAATGCAGAGAAACTCGCGCGAGAAATTAAGGCTGCGACGGCCAACGTTCAGCGTGAGACGATCTCTGGTTTCGTCGCGCGCGTTGACGTGTCCTCGGTCGGCCTCAAGCCGATGTTAGGCGAACTCGACGTTGATGCTTAAACTCGGGGTTGGTGAAATTGCAGGGGGAATGGACGATGTGGACATTAAGCTTCAGGTGCCGCTGAATATTGCAGCGAGCGCGGGTCGGCAAAACTCATCCTAAAGTCCCACAGGCGCGAAGTGGTACAACTTGACGATGAGCATTCAACTCAGCCCGAACCGCCGAATAAACCACGTCTTCACAAGGTGCGTCAGGACGACATAGCTGGGGAGGATAATACAGATCGCAAGCCAGTAGCCCGGAGGAAGCGGGACGAAGCCCAGGAAGTTGCCGAGCCAGGAGAAAGGAAGGGCAATCCCGATTGCGGCGATGACAATTGTCGTGGTTATGAGTGCCGTGCTGGCTCGGCTCTCCAGGAAGGGAATCTTTGCGGTCCGAATGATATGGATGATGAGCGTTTGAGTGAGCAACAATTCGACGAACCAGCCAGTCTGAAACAGCGCAGGATTTTGCCACGCGTTGAAGAAATAAAGCATCGTAAAATAAGTAATGTAATCGAAGATCGAGCTGATCGGGCCGATACACAGCACGAACTTCGTGATGTTGCTGATGTCCCAACGCCGGGGAACCGCCAGATATTCGGCATCGACGTTATCCGTCGGGATGGTGGTCTGCGAGAAGTCATAGAGCAGGTTGTTGGTCAGCACCTGGATCGCCGTCATTGGCAAGAACGGCAGGATGACGCTGGCGCCCAGCACGCTGAACATGTTGCCGAAATTGGAGCTTGCGCCCATCTTGATATATTTTGTGATGTTGCCAAAGACCTTGCGGCCTTCGATGACGCCATCACCGAGCACGGCCAGGCTCTTCTCAAGCAGGATGATATCAGCCAATTCCTTGGCAATGTCGACCGCGCTGTCCACTGATATGCCGACGTCCGCAGCCTTGAGCGCGGGTCCATCATTGATGCCATCGCCCAAATATCCAACAACGTTCCCCTTTCTGTGCAGCGCATCGATGATGGCGGCTTTCTGCGACGGCGATACTTTTGCGAACACCGTCGCTGTTTCGGCGAGAGCGGACAGCACGTCGGGCGACATGGTCGCGATCTCGCTGCCGAGGACGATGCGGTCAACCGACAGGCCGACTTCGTGACAGATCTTGCGTGTGACGATATCGTTGTCGCCGGTCAGGATCTTGACCTGCACGCCACTGGCCTTCAGCGTGGCGATGGCGGCGGAAGCGGTTTCCTTCGGCGGGTCGAGAAACGCGATGTAACCCAGCAAGGTGAGGCCGGTCTCATCGGCGACGGAATACGTTGACTGCGTTGGCGGCATCTCCTTGAAGGCGACTGCAACAACCCGAAACCCGTCCGCGTTCAGCTTCGCCGTCGTCTCCACCGCCGCCGCAAGGTGGCTCGAATCGAGAAGACCGACCTCGCCGTCGACCGCGTAAGACTTGCAAGCTGCAAAAACCTCTTCGACCGCGCCCTTGCAGATGAGGATGTGAACCCCATCATCGCGCCCGAGAACGACGGACATCCGCCGCCGTTCGAAATCGAATGGCATCTCATCGATCTTCTGGAACCGCGCCTGGACCTTGAGGCCGGCCTCGAGCTCGACGTGCTTCAGGACCGCGACGTCGAGCAGGTTCTTGAGCCCGGACTGATAGAAACTGTTCAGATAGGCGTATTCGAGAACGCTATCGGAGTCGTTGCCTTTGATATCGAGATGGCGCTTGAGAATGATGAGGTCCTGCGTCAGCGTGCCGGTCTTGTCGGTACACAAAACGTTCATTGCGCCAAAGTTCTGGATCGCATTGAGACGCTTGACGATGACCTTCCGCCGCGACATCGCGATCGCACCCTTGGCCAGATTGACCGTCACGATCATCGGCAGCATTTCCGGCGTGAGGCCCACGGCCACGGCGACCGCAAACAGCAGCGCTTCGAGCCAGTTCCCCTTGGTCAGGCCGTTGATGATGAACACAAGAGGTGCCATCACCAGAATGAAGCCAAGCATCAACCAAGTGAAGCGGGAGATACCCTTGTCGAAACTCGTGAGGACGCGTTGCTCGGCAATTTCGTTCGCAACCAGGCCGAAGGCGGTGCGCTGACCAGTCAGCACGACGACGCCGCACCCGATGCCACTGACGACGGCGCTTCCCATGAAGCAAATGTTCGGGAGATCAAACGAGGTCTCGGCAGCCCCCGAGTGAGCAGCGGCAGCCTTCTCCAACGGCATCGCCTCGCCGGTGAGCGTCGACTGGTTGACAAAGAGGTCCTTCGCCGAAATCAACCTGAGATCGGCGGGGATCATGTCACCTGCCGACAGCAGGACGATATCGCCGGGCACCAGTTGATCGATGGGTACGTCGACATGATCATGTTCCGCAACGTCTCCTTGTCGACGCACGGTTGCGTTGACCGACACCATCCTTTGCAGCTTCGCGGCAGCATTGTTGGATCGATGTTCCTGGATGAAGCCCAGCGAGATGCTGAGGACCACCATAACGGCGATCACGATCGCCGCCCGTTGATCGCCGAGGAAATATGACGCGGTCGCGAGCGACAGCAGGAGCACGTTTAGCGGGTTGATCGAGCGAGTAATGAGTTCGCCAAGGATCGTATGCCGCGCCTGGTGCGTGATTTGATTGTGGCCTACGGAGCGGAGCCGCTCCCCGACCTTGTCGACCGTAAGGCCGCTTGCGTTGCTAGAGAGCCGCTGCAACGTCGCGTCCACGTCCAGAGCAGCGACTTCACCCAGGATCTTAGCGCTCTCAGCTGCCCCTTCGGGCTTATTCGACGACTGACGCCAGCGGGCAAACATGGACGAAGGAGTTATCGGAAGAGCTAGCGGACCGGGATCATTCAAGCGCTATCTCCTTACGTCGATCAGCGGGCTCTGCTCGCTGAAAAAGATAGTCGGTCGACTGCTCGAACTGTCGAACTTGGTTATGCCATCACGCGCAAGCGTAAACTGAGTGAATCGATATTCGCCTCGTCACGACTTCAAGGTCCACGCAGAAAATAAATAAGCCGCTCAAGACGAACCAATTTTGATGAAGATCAAGGGTGACGGCCCCATTCAATAGCTAGATAAACACATCAATGGAGAGTTTGTGATGATTATCTCGTCCAAAATGATTTCTGTAGCCCTGATCGCCGCAGTCCTGCCCGCGCTCGTTTCGCCTGCCGCCGCGGCGCCGATGACCTCACCACATGGATTGCAAAACGTTGTGACGCCGTCGGTCGAGACCATACAATACCGGCGTGGCTGGGGTGGCTACCATGGTGGCGGATTTGCCGGGCCTGCCGTTGGTCTTGGAATAGCAGGCGCGCTGATCGGCGGAGCAATCATCGGCGCGACGCAGCCTTATGGGCCTTATGCCTATTACGGCAACGAGGGATACTACGGGTATCCTGCCGCGGGCTATCCAGCACCAGGTTATCCAGGATACGTCGCCGTGGCCCCTTATCCCGTCGGCGATGCGGTCGCCTACTGTATGCAGCGCTTCCACTCCTACGACCCATCGTCAGGCACTTATCTTGGCTTCGACGGCTACCGCCATCCTTGCCCGTGACATTGGAGCATCGCAACTAGCCTCCGCGTTGGCGCAGGAGGGCTCATGCGTATCGCCTGATGGAGTACGTCAATCGGATTTAGCTTGAATATGACGACGAAGCTCCACCAACGTCCTGCGCATACCGTGAAGTTGATCGAGCAAACTTAAAATCACACTCACGCCTTCCGTATTGCCCCCCAGATCTTGCTGAAGATCTCTAATTAATCGAGTTCGAGCCACGTCGACTTCGGAGAAGGTCACCTCTGTGAGCGACTCGATCGGAATCAACCATTCCTCCTCAAGCCAGGTATTCAGCGCCTCGGTGGATTTGTCGTCGGCACTCAACCTGAGCATCACACTGCTGCTGTTAAGCTCGAAGATCACTGAGAGGAGGAGCGCCAGTCAAAGACATTGGGCGCCGCGTCGCTTGTTGACATAGTGTTGACACGGCAAAAACGCCAACGGCGCCCAATTTTGGGCGCCGCACCATCTAATTGAAATGAATGATGATTTTGGTTGCGGGGATGCGCAACAACCTGTTCCCACTTACCCGATGACATTCCGCCAGAGGGCTGTTTAGACTCGGGGATCGTGTGGCGTACCCCCCTTCCCTGCCCCTATTCCCCTGTCCGGCGGCGGCTCGCTTGAGACGCTTCACGACGCTCGCGCCTACATCCTCGCCTTGCCGGAGCGCATTTAAGCGCGGCCGGAATGGCAGTCGGCGACGAAGGAAGTGTTGGCGCGCGCGGGGAAGCGACCCAAAGCTCATGTCGTGCTTGGTGACAAGATGCATCTGATCCGCGAGCACGGAAGGCAAACGCGGGACGGGCGCTGATGTACCCAAAGCAGACCAGTTTTGCTCAACTTGAGTTTAGTCGTTCATGACCCCAATGTATGGTCCGGCCGTGCGTTGCAAGTGGATTTCGTCGAGCTGGCGGTGAGCGGTCTTGCATCAATGTATCCGGCCTTTGATTGGAGCGTTTGCTCCTGGCCATCATGGATATCAGCGCGCGTGCGATCTCATTACCGGACAGGCCTCAACTGGGCCATTTGGGTCACCAGTGTTCGCATGCGCCGGGAAGACCGAACCTCCATCTCATCTCATCCTCTCGCAGACCTCGGCGGGTAATTGATTTCTAGTCGTAGATGATCAGGCCGCCTGAAGCTCGCTCGCTTCGAAGGCTCGACCACGAGCGAGAACACTCCAGGCGATACGTGCGAGCTTGTTGGCAAGTGCGATTGCCAGGACGTTGTGATGCAGCCGCTTCTTGGCCGCCTCGATCCAACGCTTGAGCCCATAGCCCCACCTGGTGGGCTTCACCTTCACAAGCACGACCCATGCCGCCTGCACGAACAGAACCCGCAGGTAGCGATTGCCGCGCCTGGATATCTTACCGAGGATTGTGCGATCTCCAGTCGAGATCTGTTTGGGAACGAGCCCCAGCCAGGCGGCAAAGTCACGACCCTTGGTGAACACATCGCCTGCGCCAATCGCGGCCACCATGGCGCTGGAGATGATCGGGCCAATGCCGGGCACGCTCATCAGCCGCTCGCAACCGGCATCCTGGCGCGCGATCGCTTCAATCTCATCCGACAGTATCTCGACACGCTCGTCGAGCCGACGCCAATCGCCAGCCAGGTCTTCGACGATCCGCACCATGCGGGGCGACAGGACATCTGGTGGTGTGGCCAAAATGCGCGGCAGCTCGGCCCGCAAAAACCGTGAATCCCTGGCGTACTGCGACACCGCGTTCCAACAGGAAGGCGCGAATCTGATTGATGATGCCGGTGCGCTGGCTGACCAAGCGCTCGCGCACCCGGTGCAATGCCTGCAGGTCGAGCTGTTCGGCGGTCTTCGTTGCGACGAACTTCATCGTCGGCCGCTGCACCGCCTCGGCGATTGCCTCGGCATCACGGAAGTCGTTCTTCTGTCCCTTCGAATAGGGACGAACATACTTCGCTGGCATCAGCCGGGCATCGTGGCCAAGGCTATTGAGCTTGCGACTGAGATGATGCGCACCGACACAGGCTTCCATGCCAACCAGGCATGGCGGCAGGTTGGCAAATCGTGCCTCAACTTGGCCACGCGACCACTTCTGCCGAAGCACGATCGCACCGCGCTCATCGTGGCCGACAACATGGAACGAGTTCTTGCCGATATCGATACCGACTACGGCGATCGCTGAGTTGAGTGTTTGAGACATGGCGTGCTCCTTGTCTTTGGCGCCCCTTGCCAGCTTATCGCTGGCGGGGCAGGAGCACGGCCGGACCATCCCATTAGCAGACATTCGGCCCGGCTGGCGTTCAGTTCGAAATGTTCGAGATTTCCGATCTGTCTGTAGGGAACTGGGTGCTGTCCGTATTCTGAGCCCCCTGTCCTAACTCGTGGTTAGCGGTGTCCTAGTTTTATTTTGGCGCTGGTCTCTTTTGCTCAGACTCATCCGAGCAATGCGCTGTCAAATCGCACCCAACGCCGCCCCCCCGTACATCTTGGCGTCGCCGAACACTTGAGGCCAATCGGCGAAGGCCAGATTGGTGGTGATCAGCAGCGAAGTGTTCTCATAGAGTTTGCTGATCAGGTGGAACAACAACTGCCCGCCAGACTGACTGAATGGCAGGTAGCCGAGCTCATCGATGACGATGAGATCGTGGCGCAGCAGCTTCTCGGCAAGCCGGCCGCTGCGACCGGCGGCCTTCTCCTGCTCGAGCTGATTGACCAGATCGACCAGGTTGAAGAAGCGACCTCTGGCGCGAGCGCGGATAACCGCTGAGGCGACGGCAATGCACAGATGGGTTTTACCCATCATCGCGAATCTCCGTCGCTGCCAGCTGCGCCAACGGAATCACTGTTCGCCGATAATCACGAGCCCTTTTTCAACAGTATCGGCCAATCGCCGCCACTGGCTCCATCATAAATACGCGGTGTATGAACTGATCCACACGAGGATCGACATCAGCAACCCGATGACGCCGGCATTTGCCGCAAAGACGATTGCTGTTCCGGGCATCCCCACCCTCAACTGTGCCCTGTCGATCCCGTCCGGAATCGAGATCACGGCGGGATAGCTCTTGGTTCCTCCAATCGCGCCGACGCGTGCGAGTGTCCCGGAGACAGCGACCTGACCTTCACCAACCCCCCGAGGTATCTCGACAACCTTGGCGTGAAAAATGCGGCCGGGGTGATTGTCGAACACGATCTTCACGGCCGCGTCGGGTCTGACCGTTTCAAAACCATTCGGCGAAAACATTCCGATCAGCGTGATATCGTCCGTGACGATGAATGACAGCGCCGAGCGCGCCTGCAGAGCGCGGTCACCCACGGCCAATGCCATGACCGAGACCACGCCATCACCTGGAGCACGAACGGTCGTCTGTTCCAGCTCCCACTTCGCGTTGTCGAGCTGCGCCTCGATTTGAGCAACGGCCGTGTTGACCCCGCCGATTTCCGAATTCATCGCGAGCTTGGCCGTGACCTGGGCCGCCTTGGCTGCCTGCAGCTGATACTGCACCGTTTCGAATTGAACCTGTGTGTCTTGCATCCGGAATACGGACTGGGCCTCTTCGCCGGTGAGCTTTTGAATGTCCGCCAATCGTTGCCGATTGTACGCAAGCTGGTCCGCCAAGCCCTCGACATTGGCGGTGGCCTGTTCGTAATTCGAAACGAGCTGCTTGGCCTGTTGCTGGGCCTGAGCAAGGGACGCATCGAGCTGCTTCACCTTCGCTTGAAATGGCGACTGGTCGATCTGAAACAGAATGGTTCCGGTTTTTACCGGGACGTTCGTCTTGACCGGAATAGAAACGATCTGTCCCGAAACGTTTGGTGTAATTTCCGCAACTCGGGAGACGACGGTCAAGCTTCCGGACGGGGTCAGGTAATTGAACATCGCGAGGAAGACCGCGAGAATGAACGCGCCCCCTAACACCGCGACCGAGCCCGTGCCCCAGCCCCACTTGAGCAGCTTGAGTTTGGAAAACACCAGCCAAACCAACACCAGGTAGAGACACAAGATGATCAGCATTGCTTCATCCTCCGTGATGCCCGCCCTGGACGGCGCGTGATGATCGGCTCTTTAGCGCAGATCGTTCCGCATTCGCGCGAGGTCGCGAGCCAAGAGCGCTGTCAGGATCAGGTGAAGAACGACCGCAGGCCAAAGCAAGATGCCGGTCAAACCTTCTGCGAAGCCGAGGTAAGCAAGATACAGCGTGACCAATGCGCCGTAGGTCAACATGCCAACCAGCGGCGGACCGGGCCAGCAGGCGATCCCTAAAGCAATCAGCGCGATGCCGGCCACGCGCGCAACCGGTATAGCGACGCCGGCAAGTTCCTCTCCCAACAACAGCTGCCCGACGAGCGAGGGAACAATCAGCAACGCAAGTCCGGTTGCGACTTCGGCGACAGCGGCGAAAATCAAAGCCTTTTCATCGGTCCGATTCATACACTCAGTCTTTGCGCTGGCGGCTGTTGGCAATGACCGGAAGATGCTCTAGCGCTTCGGTGCTTCAATCGGATCCGGCTCCGGTGCCGCTGTTGGCCCCAGTTCTGCCTTGGACACCGGCGCTTCCTTGGGCTCCGGTTCGAGCTTGAACGTCAGCTTGTCGAGCTTGCCGGTGAACTTGAACGGAGGGTCGTACCGATACTCCAGCAGCGCGACGCCGGTTCGGGTGTCCAGGCCAACGTCGAAGGTTTCGTCCTCCGGGAACGTGATCGGCGTAGTGTGCTCCAGGGATTTCCTGGCCACTTCCTTGCCGTCCACGGAGAGCACACCTGTCCCGCCCTTGCCCAGGCCCGGACCATCCGACTTGAAGTCGAACACGATGGTGTGCTTGCCGGCACCCAATGCCGGCCCTTCCCACATCGTGCGCTTGAGGTCGAGCAGGTTGTAGAGGAACACCACCTTGCCCCGGTCGATTCCCAACTCACCCTTGCTGAGGAACAGACCATAGCCGCCGAAGCGTCCGCCTTCGGTGACGATCATGCCCTCCGCACCGCCGTCGGGAATCTCGACCTCGGCAGTGATGGTATAGGACTTGTTCAGGATGCTCGGCGCAGCGCTGGCCGGCACGCCGCTCAGTTCGCCCGAATAGGTGAAGACCGTTCGTCCCGCCGTCAGGCTCGGGCGCGGCGTATTCCAGCGCGCGAGCGACGAGTTGTCGAGCGGCAGCACGTTGTACTTCTTCGCCTCAGCGTAGAAGAGGGCCTGCATCTCCTTGACCTTGTCCGGCATCTTGGCGGCAAGATCGTTGAACTCGGTTGGATCCTCTTTGACGTTATAAAGCTCCCACTTGTACCCGGTGATCACGTCCGGCGGCGGGGCACTGCTCAACTCCCACGGCAGCGTCGCCGGCGTCGTCGCCGCCAACCAGCCGTCGTGATAGATGGCGCGATTGCCAAGCATCTCGAAGTATTGCGTCGTATGCCGCGTCGGCGCGTTGGCGTTCGCCTTGTTCCACGTGTAAGCCATGCTGGTCCCTTCGATGGGGATCTGCTTGATGCCGTTGATCGTGTCGGGTTGCGGGATGCCGGTCGCTTCGAGGATCGTCGGGACGATGTCGATGACGTGGGAGAACTGGCGTCGGATGCCACCCACATCGGTGATGTGACCGGGCCAGGACATCACCGCGCCCTGCGCAGTACCGCCGAAGTGCGATGCCACCTGCTTGACCCACTTGAATGGGGTGTCCATCGCCCACGCCCATTCCGCGGCGTAATGCGGGAACGTCTTGTCTGACCCCCAGAACGGGTACCAGAGAAACTGGTCCTTCACCGGCACGGCAACGCCATTGAAGGTGGTGAACTCGTTCGGGGTGCCGTTGAGCATGCCTTCGGCGCTCGCGCCGTTGTCACCACCGATGTAAATGATCAAGGTATTGTCGAGCTCGCCGAGGTCTTCGATCGCCTGGATCACCCGGCCGATCTCATGGTCGGCATAGGCAAGGTAGGCTCCATAGACGTCAGCTTGCTTGATGAAGAGCTTCTTCTCTTCGAAGCTGAGTGAATCCCACTGTGGCAGATCCTTCGGCCACTCCGTCAGCCTGGCGTTTTCGGGCATGATGCCCAGGCGCTTTTGGTTGGCGAAGATGGTCTCGCGCAGTTTGTTCCAGCCGCCGTCGAACAAGTGCATGGCGCTGATCTTGTCGATCCACTCCGGCGTCGGATGATGCGGCGCGTGGGTGGCGCCTGGTACGTAGTAGACAAAGAACGGTTTGTCGGGTGCGACCTCCTTGAGCTGTTTGATGTGCTGGATGGCGTCGTCGGCCATCGCCGTCTCCAGGTTCCAGCTAGGATTGTCCTGGAACGGATAGATCGCGGTCGTGTTGCGGAACAGGTTCGGTTGCCACTGGCTGGCGTCGCCGCCGACAAAGCCGTAGAAGTAATCAAAGCCCATGCCGTTGGGCCATTGCTCGAACGGCCCGGCCTGGCTCGACTGGTAAGAGGGCGTGTTGTGGTCCTTGCCGAACCACGAGGTCGCGTACCCGTTTGCCTTCAGGATTGTCCCGATGGTGCCTTTCTCAATCGGGATAATCGAGTCGTAACCCGGAAACCCCGTCGCTATTTCGCCCACCACCCCGTAACCCACCGAGTGATGGTTGCGTCCCGTAATGATCGCCGCCCGCGTCGGTGAGCACAGCGACGTGGAGTGGAAATTGGTGTAGCGCAGCCCCTGCGCGGCGATGCGATCCATGGTCGGAGTGGGGATGACGCCGCCGAAGGTGCTTGGCGCACCGAAACCCTGGTCATCGGTCATAATGAGCAGCACGTTGGGCGCGCCCTTCGGCGGCACGACGCGCGGCGCCCACCAGCCCTTCGACTCCGTGGCCTTCTCCTTGATCACTCCACCGAATTTCGGATCAGGCGGCGGAAGTTGTTTTCCCGTGATGGTGGTGGTGGCGCCGGCCGAACCTGGGACGCCAGTGACCTGCTGCGCCAATGCCGGGACGCCACCGAGGGTTAGAAGAGCTGCAACTGAAATGACGACTCGAGCGCATGCCATGATTGAACCTCTTCATGCAATTTCGGCTCTGGATAAGGAATCTTTCTCTCAGTAGCAGGGTGGATACGGGTAGTAGCCGCAAGCCGGACGCGCGTAAGGTCCGTACGGTCCATATGCGCCGTAGGCGGCCGCCGCTCCCACTGCCGCTGCCGCGCCGCCATAGTAGGCGCCACGGAATGCGGTACGCCGGCCAACGCCCGCGAACGACATCGGCGTGAACGGACGTCCGATAATGTCGATGAAGACGGATGCGCCTCCATCAGCGCCCTTGATGTCGCCTTCGAGGACGTCGACGTCGAAGGTCAGGTTGTCACCGTCGAGTTTTGGATTTTTCAGCACAACCACGGCATCGCGTACGCCTGAGCCATCCTTCTGGAAGGCTGAAACAGTCGCGTTCGGCGGATCCTTCGCAAAATTGTCGCTGCCTGTTCCCCAATCCTCGACGACGCGGCTGACGAGATCGTGGCCTGCGGAGCGAACCGGACGATCGGCAAAGACAATTGCGGTTGGTGAAACGCCGCTCAGCACCAGCTTGCCGGCCTGCAGCGCTGCGCCCCGCGAATTGAACACGAACAATGAAGGCACCACTTCAGGCTTTGCCACGCCGCCGATCGTTTTCTGTAACGGCACGTGCGGTGGCGGCGCACTCTGCGCCAATGCCAAGGTGGGTAAGGTCAAGACGGCGGTGACAACAACCAAGACGCGCGATGCGTTGAGCACGATGACCTCTCATGATGAATAGATTGAAGTTAGTTCGCCACAACGTCACGGAGTCAGTCTTGATAAAGATCAAGCGATCCGGATTGACGCTGGCCCCCGCGCGAAGCGGCCGAGGCCGCTTCTGCGCATTTGGTTGGTAGTGATACACCGGGCGAGCCTGGCAGCGCAGCGACTGTCGCCCGCAATTTCCGGCTTCAGGGTGCAAAGCCAGCTGTTTTCATGCACGACTGATAGGCGTCCATGCGGCGCCCGACAGCGTCGGCCGTTTCCTGTTTCGGAACTTGCTTATCCGCCTCCGCATTGCACTTCGCTACAGCGGCATCCCTTTTAGCCATGTCTTGCGCCACGGATGCAGATGCAAAAGAGGCTGCGGCAAGCCCCACAACGAGAGCGACGAGAACTTTATTGGCCATGTAACCCTCCTGTCATTGACGCGCTCCACTCGTCTGGCAGCCACGGTTTCGACTGCCACACAATATGATCGGCTTGAGCCTGGCCGATCTAATGGCGATGACCTTAGGTCAAGAGATTGGCCCGACGCTTGACAGTTTGGGACAACGTCTTGCCAAACAGGTGTGGCACCCGAATTCTTTGGTGGGCCGAGCTGATCTACTGCTTCGAGCGCCAAGCCCCGGGGGACCGGCCGGACCAGCGTCGGAAGGCACGCGTGAAGGCGCTCGGCTCCGAGAACCATAACCTTGCCGAAACTTCCGAAAGCGCCAGATTGCGATTGGCGAGAAGCTGGCACGCGATCTGAAATTTCACCTGGACCGCAATCGTGCGAAAAGCTGTGCCTTCCGCCTTAAGTTGCCGACTAAGCGTCCGGCGGTCCATCTGCAGTTGTTCTGCGATTTTTTCGGCCGAGCATTGACCCGTCCGCAGCTCGGCTCGGAGCAGGCCGCGGAGGGTCTCAGACAACGTGGCCTGACGCCTCTTTCTATTGTTCATAGGTGTATCGCGAGCATGATCTGCCAGCGACTATGACGGCGAAGCTTGCGCTCCGCTTGACAAATAGCGACACTGAATTGAACGACAGCCCGGGTCTGCCTCTTTTCTTTCAACAAATATCGCGCGGTGAGTGTTGATGTCGATCGCAACGATCATCGGCGTCTCTGCACCGCGCCCCTGCCAACGGGTTCACGAAACAGATTTCCGTAGATGCCGCGGCGTGCTCGACGCACGAGGCGATTGGGTTGGCGTGAATTCCGTAAGCCTCGGGACAATCGCAGCGGCCGGCGCTGCACAACAATTAGTGTGTCCGATCGTTGCCTCGACGATTTTGCTCCCGCCACTGCGCCGGATTGATTCCGGACCAGCGTTTGAAGGCCCGGCTGAAGGCACCCGCTTCCGAGTAGTTCAGCACGGCGGCGATTTGAACGAGCGGGATGTTCGTGTCGCGAACGAGCTGGCGAGCGACTTCGAACTTGGTTTCCTCAAGCAGCAAATGAAACTGGGTTTCCCGCTGTTTCAAGCGGCGGCTCATTGTGCGACGATGAATTGAAAACAGTTGTGCAACACTGTCGGCAGAGCACTTTCGATCGACCACCAGCGAATGCATGGCACGCCGCAACAGGTCCAAAATATTGGGCTCGGCAGAAGCATCAATTTTTTCGAGATGGTCCGCCATTAGCCGGTGCAATTCCGCATCGGCACCCGGGACCGGCTGTTGAAGCCATTGAGCCGAGAAAACAAGGGCCGCTTGCTCCTGGTCGAACCTGACGGGTGCCCTAAAGTGGTTGTTGTACGGCGCGACGTCTTTCGGTCGCCGATGCGGCAAACAGATCTCATCTGCAGCCCACTCGATGCCGCACATCGAGCGCATCATATTGCAGACGCCCGCCATTGCGCGGTCGGCGATCTGATCAGCACATTCGAAATCAGGATTATAACAGGCGTGGGTAAAAATTGCGGTGTCAGCTTCAATCTCAAGCCGCGCGATGACGCCACTCCCATGCATGTGCAGATAATGAATGATGTCTCGCAGCGCAGACCCGACGTCCCTGGCTTGGCGAGCCAGTTGCCCCGGGACCCCGAATAGCGAAAAACTGACCTGCTGCCCAAGCAACAAACCAAGATGCGAGCAGCCCGCCAAGTCTGCGCAACCATGGATGATACGACTAAACTCCACAATCGGAATCACCGCATCGGGATCTTGAAATAATCTCGCGTCCACCGCTAGGCGAGCGGCAACCATATTGGCGTCATGTCCGCGCTGAGCAAGCAGCGTTGGAATCTCGGCGAGACTGCCGACCCGGATGAACCCGACCGGAACCGGCGTTGAATTCTGATCGTCAGCTAAGGACTCCGACGGCGCGCTTCTGTTGCGTTCTGCGACAGTCATGCTCCCCACTCCAGCCTCAACCTCGTTGGTTCTCGGTTGAGCGAAGATGCGCAGGCGATACATATGAGGCTACCCGCAGGCATGGAGATGACGCCGCTGAAGGTGCGTGGTGCACTGAAGCCCTGGTAGTCGGTCATGATGAGCAGCACATTGGGCGCGCCCTTCGGCGGCGCGACGCGCGCGGCCCGCCAGGCCGTCGATTCCGAAGCCTTCTCCTTGATCGCGCCGCCGAATTTCGGATCCGGCGGCGGAAGTTGTTGTCCGGTGACGGTCGTGGCGGCGCCGGGCGAACCTGGAACACCTGTGACCTGCTGAGCCAATGCCGGGACGCAACTGAGGGCGAGAAGACTCGCGCCCGCAAACATGCTGCGACAAATTCTCATAGCGAGGGCTCCCGTGGCCTGAAAGGAACCCACACTCAACTGCCGATCTGCAATGTCCACTATCAGGGAGAACCCGGAAAAGACGCGCTGATAGTTGGTTCTTCCGAGCTTGAATCGGAACGGGGCGCAATGTCTGCGTTGGATCCATCAGCCGAAAGGCTCGGTGCGAGCAAGGTCCGCGATCGGCGCCATAGCCTCCTCCCGGGATGAGCAGTCGACCGACCCCGTGAATTCTAACGCGCGACAGGCGTTCCGGGTTTGAGGAAAATCCTCGAAGACCCTCAGGTAAAGCCCGGAGGGTTTGTAGCTCACAACAGAACTATGTTGCCGGCACAGAGCACCTTGAGAAGCTGACTTCTCGAGACACCACGGAGCGCGGCACGTCAAACCGCCATTGACCCAGGAAGATGCCGATCTTGCCCAGCAGAACACAAACGCGCGTGGCCGGGTGGGGAGCGCGCCGGACTGAGAAGGCTGACGTGCGGCCCTCGATCGCATTGTCGGCACTGCTGACAAACCGGACTCGCAGCTGGCGGTCCGACACGGCGTTCGGCACGCTCTGCGGGATTGATCTGCACTGGCGCAACGCGCGCCTTTTCGAGGAGATGAGCCATGGGTGACGCTGGAGTGGGCTGGATCGCAGCCATCATCATCGGGGGGATTGCAGGCTGGCTGGCAGAGCAATTCATGAAAAGTAGCATGGGAATGATCATGAATATTGTGCTCGGCATCGTCGGTGCGGCAATTGCCAGCGCCATTTTGAGCTACTTCGGGATCGTCCTGGGAGGATGGATCGGCTACCTGATTTCCGGCTTCATCGGCGCGGTCTTGCTGATCTGGATCGTCCGGACGCTGCGGCCTGCCTGAGAGCATCAAGGCCACGCCAAGCGAGCGGCCAGACCGCCGCGCCACCGGTGCCGAGATAAATTCGCGCCGCTTCATGCCCCCTTACCGCACCCCTTCCGAGGTGAACACTGCGATCGAAACCGGCTTGCCGACGGAATAATTGTAGCCGTCGACGCGGGTCTTCAGGATGTAACGCAAGCCGATGGCTTCGGCGCGCTGCGCGAAGATGCGCTCGGAGCGGTAGTCGACCAGCGCGAAACGGCAGCCGCCCTGGGCCAGGAAATCGGCCGCGCCGGACGGATCGGCCGGCAGCGTCTTGGTGCCGAGCATGAAGATCAGGCTCGGCTCCTCATAGCCGACAACAGCCGCGCGCGGCTGGGCGCACTCGACGCTGCGCAAAGCCTTGCCGAGCTCGACCGCCGGAAACAGCGGCGTCAGCGACGGCACAATGATGCCGAGCACGCCGGCGTAGGTGAAGAACGCCGCGGTGACCGCGTTGAGCAGCGAGCGCTCGGCGTTGTTGTCGTCGTAGAGCCACCATGCGAACAGACCGAAGATCGCGCCTGTGGCGGCGAACGGCCAGGCCGGAAATACCGGCTGGTGCGTCAGATAGATCGCGCCGACCACCGCGAGCACACCGAGCGCCGCCGGAGCGGTGAACCACCACGACAAGCCGCGCACCATCCACGGCCGCCGCGACAGCACCTTCAGCTCCACGGCGCCGCAGATCAAAATCGCGATCGCGGGATAGAGCGGCAGCACATAGTGCGGCAGCTTGGTGATGACGAGTTCGAACACGATCCACGACGGCACCAGCCACGCGAGCAGGAATTGCGCGGCCGGTTCGCGCCGCGCCCGCCAGATCGCCGGCGCCGCGAGCCCAGCGAGAGCGGCGCCGGGCCAGAACGTCAGCCAGAACAGCACAAAATAAGTGCCGGGCGGCGCGCCGTGCGACTCCTGCGGCGACGCCAGCTTGCTCAAGAGATCGCCGCCGAGCGAATCTGAAAGAACTCGTCGCCGGCGCGCAGTATAATCAGCACGAACCACGGCAGCACCAGCACCAGAAGCCACATCAGCCCCCAGACCGGACGCAGCCGCCACAGCCAGGAGGCCGAGCGATCGAGGATCGCGAGCATGACGATGGCAAGACCCGCCACCATCAGGATCAGCGGGCCTTTCAGCAGGATGCCGACCGCAAGCGCGGTCCAGAAGATCGCCGGCGTCCCCCAAGACGGATGCGCGGGATCCTCGCCGCGCTGCCAGGACACATAGATGCGCCCCATCGCGCCCATCGCGGCCGTCGTCGCGCAGAACAGCATGGCATCGGTCTTGGCGAGATGCGCCTCGACCACCAGCAGGATCGATGAGCACATCATCAACGCCGCCAGCACAGCACCTCGTCGCGACACGAAGGCAAGCGCGGTCCAGTAGGTCAGCAACACCGCACCGATCGCCCCGATCAGCGAGGGCACGCGGTAGAGCCAGATGCGCAGCTGCGCGTTAGGCACGCCAAGCTTGGCCGCGATCTCGACCACGGCGGCCTGCATCCAGTAGATGCCGACCGGCTTCTTGTAGCGGACCTCGTCCTGGAAGCGGATGTCGACGAAGTCGCCGGTCTCGACCATTTGCCGCGTGGCTTGCGCAAAGCGCGCCTCGTCGCGGTCGACGGCGGGAATCGTGAAGAAGCCGGGCAGGTAGAACAGCAGGCCACAGAGGATGAGGAAGGCTGCGGCGCGGGCGTGGCTGGTCGAGACGAAATTGAGCACCGCCACGATGCCGCGGCCCGGATCCGCCCGCTTCGCGGGTTGCCGCCCCTCCCCAAACCGGCGCTGTCCGAGCGCATCCACCATCGGTTTCGCATACGCTGAAATGCCCATTCGGACAACCGCTTAGGACGCATTTCCAAGCCCTGAATCGGAGCAAACAGCAGGACCCAGCGTTGTCGCCTCGGACGGCGCGTCAGTCTTTTGCGCGGCGCACCCCCGACGGATGTGGTATAAAATCAGCATGACAAAAGCGCAGGTGAAAGAGATTCTTGATCGTGTGCTGAGCTGGCCGCCGGAGCGGCAGGCCGACGTCGCACACGTCGTCAAGCTGATGGAAGAGCAAGACAGCAGCACGCTACGGCTGAGCGAAGAACAGGCGGCGGAGGTGCGGCGTCGGCTGGCTAACCCGAGTCAGACGACGGTTGCGGCTGAAGACGTCTTCAAACGGTATCGTTCGTCCTGACCATGAAAGTCTCGTTCGAGCCGGCGGCGCGCGACGAGCTCGATCGGATTTTCTCCTGGATCGCAAAAGACAGCCCGCGCGCTGCGCTCGGGCTGATTGCGCGCATCGAAGTGAAAGTGATGCGCCTTGAGGACCCTGCCCTAAGTCATATGGGTCGACCCGGCCTTGTCGAGGGTACGCGTGAACTTATCGAATGGCCGTACATCATGGTCTACAAAATCGACATGGATCGCGACGAGATTGTCGTTGTGGCAGTGGTTCATGGTGCCCAGGATCGCGAAAACCGCGGAACAATGGGGTAGCCGAACCGGCGCCACACAGAGGCAATGGAGACGCCAAGCCACAAGTCCGGCGACAAGCCGGCCGAAAATCAGGAGGATGACATGGCCGCAGCCAAGGATGGCATCGAACTGACGCGGGTCGGCCCCGGCACGGTGATGGGCGACCTCATGCGCTGCTACTGGATGCCCGCGCTGATGTCGTCCGAACTCAGGCGCGACGCAGCACCAACCCGTCTGATGCTTCTGGGCGAGAAGCTCATCGCGTTTCGCGACTCTATCGGGCCGCGTCGGTGTGATGGACCATCGTTGTCCGCACCGAGGCGCATCGCTGTTTCTCGGGCGCAACGAGCAAAACGGGCTTCGCTGCATCTATCACGGCTGGAAATTCGACGCTGGCGGCAGTTGCCTGGACATGCCGAGCACGCCGCCGCCCGGATTTCAAAGAGAAGGTGAAGGCCAAAGCCTACCAGGTCATCGAACGCGCCGGCGTGGTGTGGGTCTACATGGGCGCCGCGAGCGAAGCGCCGCCGCTGCCCGGCTTCGAGATTCTCGACCAGCCCGATGACGAAATTCGTGTCAGCTTCATCCAGCGCGACTGCAATTACCTGCAGGCGCTCGAAGGCGAAATCGACACCGCGCATTTCGGCTTCCTGCACGCCGGCCACGTCGATGTCGACGACCTGCCCGACAACGAACCGATCCGCAACACGGTGACCGACCGCGCGCCAAAATATCACCTCGCCGATACGCCGTGGGGCACGCAATACGCCGGCTATCGCCCGGCGGGGCCTAACAGCACCTACTGGCGCTTCGGGAATTTCCTGTTTCCGTTCTGGTCGCAGGCGCCGAACGGCGAATTCGGCAGCCACATGCACGCGCGCGGCTGGGTGCCGCTCGACGACGAGCACACCATGTTCGTGTTCCTGTGGTGGAAGCGCGCGGTGTCGGCGATGTCGCTGCCGCAGCCGGCCTACAAGGACGGCACGCCGGTCGGCGGCACCGGCCGCGGCAACCGCTTGCTGCCGAACACGACGGACTGGCTCGGGCGCTTCCGGCTCGACGCCAATCGCGACAACGACTGGATGATTGATCGAGCCGCGCAGCAGAACAACACGATCTACAGCGGCATCGACGGCATTCACCTGCAGGACCAGGCGATCACCGAGAGCATGGGGCCGATCGTCGACCACACGATCGAACATCTCGCTCCGTCAGACCAGATGATCACGCGCACGCGGCGCAGATTGCTGATGGCGGCACGCGCGTTGCGCGCCAAAGGCACGATGCCGCCGGGCGTGCGCGATCCCGAGGTGTATCGCGGCGCGCGCAGCGGCTACTTCGTCAGCGAGGGCGAGCGTCCGTGGCAGGAGGTTTATGCGCGGCAGTTCGCGAGTGCGGTGCATCCGCCGGGGCACGCGGTGCGGGCGGCGGAGTGAGCGGGCTCACGGGATGAGCAAACTGCTGCGGTTTCCGAGCGCTGTTCAGCGAGACCCCGGCGTGGACGGCTGGTTTTGCCGGCCTGATGGCGAGCTGCGACGGTTCGCCCGGCCGTGGTTTGAACAGATGCGCGGCTGCGGGGCAGATGTTCGCGAGCTTCTGCACGACGGCCATCCCACAGCGTGTGTGGAAGATGCGGCATTCGGATACGTGAATGCCTTCAGCGCCCATGTGAACGTCGGCTTCTTCCACGGGGCTGATCTCGACGATCCTGCCGGCCTTCTGGAAGGGTCCGGAAAACGCATGCGGCACGTGAAGCTCCGCCGGGGGCAACACGTGTGCGCCGCTGCACTCCGTGAACTCATCGCGGCAGCATACCGGGACATCCGGTTGCGCCTGAGTTCATCCCGGCCATGACGTCTTCTTCCGCAGGGCCGCGCACAGATGCGCTGGACGTTTTGGTGTTTTACGACAAGCCTGAGGAATTCCTCGGTCCGGTCGCCGCGCGTTTCCCGCAGCTTCGCTTCCATTGTTGCCAGCGCTACGCCGATCTCGACGCAGCGATTTCGAACTTGCAGCCGCAAATCGCCTTTGCCTGCAAGTTTGAGCCAAAACCGTTTCCGCGCGCCACGCTGATCGGCTGCCCAACACTGCAATGGCTTTCGATCGGATTTGCCGGCGTCGACCACGTCGTGCCCTGGGACGACGGCAAGCTCGTGGTCACCAACGCGTCAGGCGTCGCGGCGGAGGAGATGGCTCAATACGTGCTTGCGGCGATCTTCGGCCTGCATCAGCGCTTCCCCTTCTTCGCGAGGCGCCAGGCCGAGCGGATGTGGGACTACCAGTTGATCCGGTCCGCCAGAGGCGCGCGCGTTGGCCTGATCGGGCTCGGCCACACCGGCGAGGTGGTCGCGCGGCTGTGCCGCGCCGCGGGCCTCTCGGTCGTCGCATGCCGCGCGTCGTCGTCGCCGTCTGATAGCGTCGATCGCGTGTATCCGCCGGTTGAGCTCCACACCATGTTGTCCGAGATCGACGTCACAGTCGTCTGCGCTGCGCTGACCGCTGCGACGCGCGATTTGCTCGATGCGAAGGCTTTTGCCTGCATGCGCAAGGGTTCGTACTTCATCAATGTCGCGCGCGGCGAGATTGTCGTCGAAGACGCACTGATCGACGCGCTGCGCTCGGGCGGTCTTGCCGGCGCCGTCATCGACGTCGCGCGTACCGAGCCGCTGCCGTCCGACAGCGCGCTGTGGGACGCGCCGAACCTCCTGATCACGCCGCATACCTCAAGCGAATACGAAGGCTGGGTGACGCGTGCCGCAGAGATGTTCGCCGACAATCTGGATCGCTGGCTCAAGGGCGAGGCGTTGCTCAACCGGGTCTATTCGCACCGGGGATACTAGCCGCAATCTGCAGCGGCTGAACCCACGCAGAAGATGATCCAAGCCGCGCCCTCGGCGGCCTGGATGCCTATCCTGCACTCCGCCAGCTTCAATTCACCGCCAGCGAATAGATGCCCTGCGCCCCATCAGGCAGTGAATAGGATCGCCATGACTGGCCGCCATCCTCGGTGCCGAACACCTGACCGCGCCGCGCCGCGCAATAGATGCGCTGTTTGTTTGAGCGGCTCGCTGCGACTGTCATCAGCGTCGAGTTGATCGAGACGCCGTGGTCGAAGCGCTTCCAGGTTTCGCCGGCATCCTCGCTGCGGTAGAGCGAGCCGGCATCGCTGACGGCAGCGACGCTCAGCGCCGCATACATGGTGTTCTGATCGTGCGGCGAAACCTGCACGTCGCGCGCATAGGTCAGCGGCGAAAATCGGCCGACCTCCACGTCCTGCCAGGTCGACGCCTTGTCGCGGCTTTTGAACAGCCCCATGCGATTGGCGAGGAACAGTGTGCCGCGATGGCGGGGGCTCGCGACCAGCGCGTGGGAATCCATCATGCCTTCGGTGTCAGTGTCGCTGCCGATCTTGCTCTTGTAGCGCGGCTGTTTGGTGTGCTCGAGCAGATTGTCATTGCAGCCTTCCCAGGTCTTGCCGCCGTCGAGGCTGCGGACGAGGCCGGCGACTTCGAGCGCCGCGTAGATTTCATCCGGAGCGTGCGGGTCGACGACAAGGCGAAGCACGCGGACCGGGAAGTTCATTTTGCAGGCGCCGCGCGGCAGCGGCACGTCGAATTCGCTGAAGCTCTTGCCGCCGTCGGTCGAGCGATAGATCGTGGTGCCTTCGGTGCCGACCAGGATGGTGTTCGGATCGTTCGGGTGGATCAGGATCGACCACACCACCCGCTCCTTGCCGGGCAGCGGCAGATGCTGCCAGCTCTCGCCGGAATCTTTCGAGCGATAGACGCCGTTCTGCGAACCGGCATAGACGACATTCGGGGCGTCCGGCTGGGTGACGATGCTGCGCACTTCGATGTCGCCCGGCAACCCGCCTGATAGACGCTGCCACTGGCCGCTGTCGACGTTGAGCCGATAAGCGCCCTGCATCTTTGGCCCTGATCCGGTCGCGGGCGCGCCGGCCGCTCCGACATAGACGTAGCGCTGCATATGTGCCTCCCTGTGCTGTTGTGGTCTTTGTGCTATTGTGAGTGCCGTTGTGATCTTTCGCGTAATCCTAGCGCAGCGCGCGGCCGCAGCAAGGGCCGAGGCGCTTTGCGCTCGAACTCGGCAATGCTCGATGAAGTCCGCATGGCTCGAAGGCGCCAATTGCAATCATGCGGCTAGACGCTCGCAGCAAATAAATCCCATCGACCAGGAAGACCTTTGAGCTCAAACGATCCGCGCTCGGCGAATTTCAAACCCGCGCCTGCAACAAGATCGGTAACCACGCGCGAGACCAGCACCTCGTTCGAGCCGGACTGCGCCATGACGCGCGCGGCCGCGTGAACCGCAATTCCGCCGACGTCGCGGTCCCGCAGTTCGATCTCGCCGGTGTGAAGGCCCGCGCGAAGAGGCAACCCGATTTGCTGGGCGGCCGTGCCGAACGATAATGCGCAGCGCACCGCGCGGCCGGGGCCATCAAACGTCGCCAGAATTCCGTCGCCGGTGCTCTTGACTAAAGTTCCGCGATGCTTCTCGACCATCTGTCGCGCAAGTTGGTCATGATTATCCAGCAACTGGCGCCAGCGCTGGTCGCCCAATTGCGCAGCGCTGCGCGTTGAATCGACGATGTCGGTAAACAGGACTGTTGCCAGAACGCGCTCAAGATCGCTTGACGAACTGTCGCGATGGCCAGTGACAAATTCCTCGATGTCGCCCAGCAATGTCTCGGTGTCGCCAGTCCAGAACGCGTGATCGCCGTTAGGATATTCAATGTATTTGGCGCCTGGAATTTGCTCAGCCAGCTTGCGGCCCAGCGCGACCGCCACTTGCGCATCGGTTTGCCGATGAAGCACAAGGGCTGGAACCTGCACGGTTGGAAGGATCGAGGTGACATCAATCTGCCGATTTAGCGACAGGATTGTCTTGAAGGCACCTGGACTGCTGGACAGCCGCTCGAACTTCGCAAACTGCGCGACCGCGTTTTGATCTGTGGCTTGGCTCGGGACAACGTTCTTCATCATCTCGCCGCTGCCCAAATTCTTCACAAGCTGCGTAATCCTGGTTTCCCAAGCGTCCACCGACATTCGATCAGCAGCGCGCGCAAACCCGCCAATGAGGATCAAATGCGATACGCGGTCTGGATAGGTTGCAGCGAACAATACGCTCATCGGACAACCTTCCGAGAACCCAAGCAGAGCAGCGCGCCGCGAGCCGATTGCGTCCAAGATGGCGCGAACGTCGTCCATGCGCTGTTCGAGGGAGGGGGCGCCCGTCATTCGGTCGGACAAGCCCTGCCCCCGTTTGTCGAACGTCACGACGCGAGCGAAACTCGAGAGACGGCGCAAAAACGCTGTGTATCCGGGCAACTCATGCATGAACTCGATGTGCGACACCACGCCAGGCACCAGAATAATGTCGATGGGGCCATTGCCCATCGTTTGATAGGCAATACTGACATCACCGCTGAGTGCGTATCCGGTCTCGGGCAATTCGAAAACGGTCATGGCTTGCGTCCAACGTGGGCGGGCTCGATTGTCGTCCTTCGGATCGATCGGATCAACCCGGATACCGTCGTTGTGTCGGCCAAATCATTGCGGTGCGCGTGGTCATTCGCAGACGGGACGGCGCGTTTCCCTTTGCTTGACCTCAGAGAGCAGACATCGGAGTCGAGATCTCGACTGTTGCCAGGTGGCGGGTCCGGAGATGCCGGTTGGCTGTGATGGCTTCAACCAGGCCGGAGCGGATTTGGCTGCACGGTCGATCGCGCCTACTGCAGCCGCACCACCACCGTGTCTGCCGCGCCCGTCGCATCCATTACGGTAACGCGAAAGAAGCCGGGGCCTGGTGAGTCGATCAGGCGCTGGCGGCGGCCGTCGACGTCGCCTGCACTGACGCCGTTCACCATCACGGTCATCGGCATGACGCCGCCCGCAACCTTGACGGGGATCGCCGCAGCCTTGCCGTCGTTGTCGGGGCTAAGATCGATGCGCGAGCCGTTGAGCGGAAACTCGATGTGCGGGGCGCGGTCGTTGTCGTTGCGGACCAGCTGCCCGAGCGGGCGGAAGCGGCGCAGCGGCAGCGGCAATTTTGCTGATGAGGCGATCAGCGTGCCCTTCGGCGCTTTCGGCAACGCCGCCGGCAGTTTTCCAGTGCGCGCAAAGGCGTCAAACAGGATCGGGGCGGCCGCAGTGCGGCCGACGAGACCCGGCACCGGCGCGCCGTCGGCCCGGCCGACCCAGACGCCGATGGTGGTGCGGCCGTCGAAACCAATCGACCAGGCGTCGCGATAGCCGTAGCTGGTGCCGGTCTTGAAGGCGATGCGGTTATGCGGCGCGTTCTCGGGCGGCGGCGTGCCCGACAAGACGTTGGCGACCTGCCAAGCCGCGACCTTGTCCATCAGCCGGCGCGGCTCGCGCTCGGCGCTGTCGGCGGTGATGAGCTCTCGCAATTCGAGCGTGGTGCCCAGCCGCGGCAGGCCGGCATAGACCTTCACGAGATCGGCGAGCGTCACGCCGACGCCGCCAAGACCCATGGCAAGGCCCGGCGCCTCGTCCTTCGGCAGTACGAGATCGGCGCCGGCCTGCTTCAATCGCGCCGACAGCCGGCTGGAGCCAACGCGATCGAGCAACTCGATCGCCGGCACGTTGAGCGATTGCTGCAGCGCCTTGCGCACCGGCACCGTGCCCTGGAACGTCATGTCGAAATTTTCCGGCGCGTAGGTGCCGAAGCGGATCGGCCGATCGTCGATCAGGCTTTCGGGATTGACGAAGCCGTCCTCAAAGGCAAGCCCGTAGATGAACGGTTTTAGCGTCGAGCCCGGCGAGCGGATCGCACGCGTCATGTCGACCTGGCCGGCGCGACGGACGTTGAAATAATCCGGCGAGCCGACATGGGCGAGCACGTCGCCGCTCTCGTTGTCGACGGCGAGGATTGCGACGGAGACATCGGGACCCAGCGCGTTGGCGCGATCATAGGCGAGGTTTTCGAGCGACTTCTGCAGCGTCGAGTCCAGCGTCAGCTTGATCAGCGTCTCGTTTTTTTCGTTCGCAACCGCCTGGTCGGTCGCGTGCGGCGCGAGGATCGGCATCTCCTTGCGTAAGGTCGGCAGCGGCTCAGCAAGGGCGCGGTCGGCGTCCTCGCGCGACACCACGCCCTCCTCCACCATCCGCTCCAGCACGCGGTCGCGCGCCAGTCGCGCGATGTCCGGATGGCGATCGAGCCTGCGACGCTCCGGCGACTGCGGCAGCGCCACCAGCAGCGCTGCTTCCGCCAGTGTCAGGCGTTTGGGCTCCTTGCCGAAATAGGCGATCGAGGCCGCGCGTATGCCTTCGAGGTTGCCGCCGAATGGCGCGAGCGTCAGGTAGTCGTCAAGAATCTGATCCTTGCTGAAGCGCTGTTCGAGCTCGAGCGCGCGCACCATCTGGCGTAGCTTGCCTGCGAGCGAGCGCTTGCGGCGCGGCTCGAGCAGCCGCGCCAGCTGCATGGAAATGGTCGAGCCGCCGGACACGATGTGGCCGGTGCTCGCCAGCTGGATTGCTGCGCGGCCGACGGCAAGCGGATCGACACCGTGGTGCTCATAGAAGCGCTTGTCCTCGAACGCCAGCAGCAGCTTTAGATAGGTCGGGTCGACCTGAGTTGATTTGACCGGCAACCGCCAGCGGCCGTCCTCCATCGCGTAGGCGCGCAACAGCTTGCCGCTGCGGTCGACCACGGTGGTCGAGACTTCGTTGAGCTGATCGGTCGGCAACGGCCCGAGCGCGATGATGGCTGCGGCGGCAGCCGCCGCGAACGCCACGAGAAGACCGCCGCAGGCAAGCGCGATCCGTTTGAGGCGCGTACGCCTCATGGGGACCGGTTTTCTGCAGCGTCCAAAACACTCATTTCTTCAGCGCCGACTGGACTTCGACCGTGCCGGTGCCGGTGCGGCCGTAGCGCGAGGGGTTGTACATGTCCTCGACATAGGCCTGCGGCAGCACGTATTTTCCTGGCGACACGGCGCGCACGACATAAGCGACGGTGAACACCGGGCTGTCACTGCTCTCCCGCTCGATCGCCGCGTTGAAGCGGTCGTCGCGGAATTCGGTGGACTCCGGCTCCTCGCCGTCCTCGATCCAGTCCAGCGTGCCGGTGTCTCCCGACGACACCAGGTGCGGATTGTCGATCTCGAGACCGGCGGGGAGATAGTCGACCACCATGATGCGGCCGTACTCCGGCTTGGCCTCGGTGACCTTCAGCACCACGGCGAAGCGATCGTTCTGCTTCGCCTTGGTGATGTCGGCCGGCTTGCCATCGAGCGTGAAGTAGTTGCGCTCGATCTTGAAGCCGTTCGATGCGGCCGGCTCTGGTGTCACCGGCGAACCCGACACCGAGATCACCGCCTGCAACGGCGCGTCGCCGGTGTTGGTGATCTTCACCGGCTTCGCGGAGATATCGCCCTGCCGGTAGTTGCGGAACATCGCCTGCTTGACCGGCGAGCCGTCGAGGTCGAGCGAGACGGTGTTGGCTTCCTTGGCCATCGCGCGTGCGGCCAGCAACAGCCACGCGTTCTCCTGCGTCGAGGTGTAGGGGGTGAGGCCCCTCGCCGCCTCGACGCGCTCGACCGCGCCGGTCAGCGTGGCGCGCGGCGCATTGCCTTCGCTGGCCAGCGAGACCAGCGCCGCGGCATCGCGCAAGGATGAGCCGTAGTCGGTACGGCCGAACACCAGCACCGGTTTTGGCTGCAGGTCCTGCAGCGCAGCCGAGTAAACTTTCTCGGCCCGGCCGCGATCGCCGACCAGCGCCAGCGCCGCAGCGAGCTGCGCCTTGGCGATGGGGGTTGCGATGACGTTCAACTTGGTGTCGGCGAGGTAACGGAGATCGCCGACCGGAGCGACGCCGTTCTTCGCCAGCACATAGAGCTGGTACGACAGCTCGCGGCCGCCGTCCTTGTCGGGCTCGTCGGCGTTCGCAACGCTGTTGCGCAGGCGGTCGATGGCCTGGCGGAACGCGATGTCGGGCACGGAAAAGCTCTTCTCGCGAGCCCGGGTCAGGAAGTCGGTGACGTAGGCATCGAGCCAGCCGTCGTCGCCGCCCGGCCCCCACAAGCCGAACGAGCCGTTCGAGCCCTGCCGCGCCAGCAAGCGATCGATCGCATCCTTGATGCGCTGGTCGACATTGTTGTCGAGCGCGAGGTTCGTTTCCGCCGCGAGGTCGTTGACGTAGAGCAGCGGCATCGCCCGCGAGGTGATCTGCTCGGAGCAGCCGAACGGGTAGCGGTCGAGCGCCTTCAGGATGGTTGCAGCGTCAAGTGCCGTCGACATGCTGACCGAAACCGAGACAGCGCCCGTTCCCGGCAACAGGTCGGAGAACATGTCGGGCGACAGTGTCATGCTTTCGCCCTTGGCCAGCGTCCGCACCGTGCGGCGGGCGAGGACCTGATTGGCCGGCTTGACGTCGAGCTGGTAGTGCCGCGCCAGCGTAATGCCGCCCGGCCCCTTGATGTCGACGTCGAGCGAAGCGGCGCCGGCGCCCGATGCGTCGAGCGCAAGCTGCACGCTGGAGCGTTGCTTGGCGGCCAGGTGCATGACGGTCGACGGATTGCCCGGGATCTTGACCGGACCGGCGGCCTTCACCGTGATGACATAATCGCCCGGCGCGCCCTCGACGTTGTCGAGCTCCATGGTCATGGTGCTGCGGTCTTCGTTGAGCAGGAAGCGCGGCAAGGTCGCGGTCAGAACCACGGGATCGCGGATCGTAACGTCGATCGTCGCCTTGCCGATCTTGGTCGCGCTCCACGCCACCGCCATCACCCGCGCGGTGCCGGCGAACTCCGGGATCGCGAAGGGAATTTCCGCCGTGCCGTCGGGGCCGACGGTGATGATGCCGGAATAGAGCGCCAGCGGCTTCTGCGTCGGCGGGCTGCCCTGCAGCTCGGCCGCGCCAGAATCGCCACCGGTGCGGATCTGGCCGCGGGTGCCTTGCATACCGTCGATCAGCTGGCCGTAGAGGTCGCGGATCTCGGTCGTGAGGCTGCGCTGGCCGAGGTAATAGTCATCGGGCGCGGGCGGCTTGTAGCCGGTCAGATTGAGGATGCCAACGTCGACCGCGGCGACGACGATTTTTGCGTCTTCTCCAGGGTTTAGCCCGCCAATCTTGACCGGAATCTTCAGTGCGCTCGACGGCCGTATCAAGGCCGGCGGGTTGAGCGCGATGTTCAGCGTTCGCGTCGACCGGTCGATACCGAACCACTTTAAGCCAATGGCGCGGCCGGGCATGCGTTGCGCGGCGACTTCCAGCGGCCGCCGCAACGTCGTCACCACATAGGCGCCGGTGCCCCAGTCCTTGCCGATCGGGATTTTGACTTGCGCGGTGCCTTCCTTGACGTCGACCGATTGGGTGAGCAGCAACCGATCGCCGACCACGTTGACCGTGAGCTTGCCGGCGGTGCGCGCGACGACGCTCACCGTCATGGTGTCGCCGGACTGGTAGTTCGGCTTGTCGATCGAGGTTTCCAGAAGGTCCGGCGTGTCGGCGTCGCCGTCCGAATACCAGCCGACGTCGAACTGCACCGAGGTCAGCGCGCCGTCATTGCCCGGCTCCTTGACATCGAGCCGGTAGCGGCCGGCCTGCGGCGACAGCTGGATGCGGCCCGGCTTGTCCGGCGTCGTCGCGACGTCGCCGTCGGCGACACGCTTGGTCGACTTCACCGGCTCGTAATTCCAGGAATAGCCCTGCCGGTACCAAGTGTAGTGCGACTCCAGCTTCAGAAGCTCGTAGTGCAGGTTGCTGCGCGCCAGCGACTGGCCCTCCGCCGAGACGTAGGCGACGTCGAAATTGGCCGGCGTGCCTTCGCTGACGCTGCCGTCGAACAGCGGCTTGACGCCGATCATGTCGCTCTTCGGGGCGACCGGAATGGTGATCTTGCGCTCGACCGCGCGGCCACCGGCTTCTGCCATGCGGATGAAAACCTGCGCCTCCTGCGGACGGGTCGAGGTTGGCGGCTTCGCCAGCGAGACCTTCAGCGTCGCCTTGCCGCTGGCATCGGTCTCCGGGAGGTCCTCGATCGGCGTGCGCTCGTTTGACGTTTGCTCGTCATCGGCAACGCCGAACTTGTAGCCCTCGAATCCCGGCCGGTTGGCGGCCGGCGCGACCAGCATGTCGCCCTCAAGCTGCAGGTTCGACGCCGGCGCGCCGTAGAGGAAATGGCCGTCGACCGCAAGCTCGACCGGATTCTCCGCAGAGATCTGCTTCGCCTTGGTTGACAAGTCGAAATCGATCCGCTCGGGGATGTAATCCTCGACCATAAAGGTGGTTTCGCCGACCGACTTGCCCTTGGGATCGGTGAAGGCACGGACCCGCCAGGTGCCCGGCGGCACGGCGGAATTCAGCGGCAGTGACAGGCTGCGGCCACCGGCGCCCTGGTCGGCGACCAGCATGCGGCGGTACTCGACGCCGTCGGGCCGCTCGATCACGAAGGTAACAGGCGAGCCGGTGATGGCATTGCCCTGGCCGTCACGGAGCAGCCCGGTGATGTAGACGGTCTCGTTTGAGCGATAGACGCCGCGCTCGGTGTAGACGAAGGCGTCGGGACCGGCCGGCACCGCGCGCCCGGAGACACCGCGGTCGGTCAAATCGAAAGCTGACGTCTTCAGACTGAGGAAGGCGTAGTCGCCCTTGTCGCCTGTCGCCGTCAGGAGCGCCGGCGACAGACCGCCCTCGCCGCGCGCAAGGCCCGCCTCGAACAGCACGTGGCCGGCGGCGTCGGTTTTCTTGGTCGCAAGAATTTCGTTGTTGCGAGCGACGAGGCGCACCTCGGTGTTGGCGAGCGGCTCGGTCGACGACAACGCGTTGACGAAGACGTGGATGCCATCGTTGCCGGAGAACGCGGTCAAGCCCAGGTCGGAGACGATGAACCATTGGGTCGAGAGCGAGCCGTCGTCATTGTCGGAATTGGCGGGCCCCTTGGCCTTCGCCGTCATCACGTAGACGCCCGGCTGCAGATCGCCGACCGCCTGGTCGACCGGGAAGGCCGTGGTCACGTCCTGGTTCAGGACGTTGGCGGTGGCAAGCTCGCCGGTCCACACCTGCACGCCGCGCTCGTTGCCGAGCGAATCCAGGTCGTAGCTCGACAGGTTCGACTGAAAATCCTCGCCGATCACGGTGTTGAGCAGGTTGCGGTCGCCGATCCGGAAGATCTGTACCGTCACCGCCGGCGTGTTGACGCTGACCAGCGGGATGCCCTTCTGCCCGGTGCGCGGCAGCACATAAGCCTTGCCGGTGAAGTGCACGAACGGTTTGCGGTCGCGGACGTAGACGTTGAACTCTGCGGATTTCGGCAGCGTCTCTTTCACGGTCGACGGCAAGCCGGCGCGGAGGTTTAGATGTGTACCGCTCGCCATGCTTCAGGCCCTCGACGCAGAGCTGCTGGTCTTCCCAGGACAGCGCCGGTTTGTCGACGCCGGCCTGCGTCACGAACGGCGAGAAGTCGGCGCGCTTGGGCAAGGTTTCGGAGAACTGGAAGCAGACCCGCGGCGTCGCTGAGTCCGAGTTCGACGGAGTAATCGAGCAGGCGAAAACCCTGCTCGTCGCGCAGCTTCTCGTACTGGCCGCGGATATCGGCGACCTCGCGCAGGTCGAGCGACATGCGCAAAGCGTCGAGCGCCGGCCGCCACAGGTGGCGGCTCTGCATGGCGTTGCCGAGCACGGCCAGCGCATCGGCCTCGTCGTTGGCATTAGCGGCGCGCTGGTAGGCGATGTAGGCGGCGGTCGAAGCGCGCTCCAGAAGGAAGGTCTGCTCGCGGCTGTCGGCCGGCCTGATCTGGAAGATGGTTTTCGCCAGCCTGAGCCAGTTGCTGGAGTCTTCTGGAGCTACGGCGGCGATCTGGCCGATCAGTTGCAGCCCGCCGCGGTAGTCGCCACGCTTGAAGGCGGCGTCGGCGTCGGCCTTGAGCTGGGCCGCGGGTTTTGCGACCGGGCCAGCCTCGGTCTTGATCTGGTTTTCCAGCCGGATCGCCGAGTTGTTCAGTTCGTCGCGCTTGAAGGCTTTGTCGGCCGCTTGCGCTGCACTCAGGGCAAACGCCAGCGTTGCGACCAAAGTGAGGGCGCGAACCAGACCGATCATGGGGAGACTCCTTGCGGCGATGATGCGATGCCGCCCTCTTCCAAAAGATGCGTAAAAGGTGACGGACTCGTGGCTGTTTGGGAAGCGCGACAAAATATTCGTCTCGCCCCGGGGCGCCGTTCATCTTGCGGCAGTGGGGATGCGGGATTGTTCAGGATTTGCAAGAGGCGGTCGGGTGCAGCCATGGTCGCAGAGTTCACCTTCGCCTGTGTCGCAGGCGGCAGCGCGGCGGTTCATGGCGGGCGGTGATGCGACCTCGAAATTGTTTGAACGGCCGTGAAGGTGCGGTGCACGCGGCCTGATTGACAAGGCCGGCGGGTTTCGCCTTGGTTAGGGCCAACAACAAGCCCAGCGCCAAAACGGGACAGTTCCGATGATCGACCTCTACGCCCTCACCAGTCCGAACGTTGTCAAAGTCTTCCTGATGCTGGAAGAATGCGAACTGCCCTACAAGGTCATTCCGGTCGACGTCTGGAAGGGCGACCAGTTCTCGCCGGAGTTCACGAAGATCAACCCGAACCAGAAGATCCCGGCGATCGTCGACCACGAAGGTCCGGGCGGCCAACCGATCACGATCATCGAGTTTGGCGCAATCCTGCAATATCTCGGCGAGAAGACCGGCAAGTTCATCCCGAAGGATTCTCGCGCGCGCTACGAGATGCTGCAATGGCTGATGCTGCAAATGGCCTCCGTCGGCCCGATGTTCGGCCAGCTCGTGCATTTCAACCGCTTCGCGCCGAAGGGCAATGACTACGGCGCGACCCGCTATCGCTCCGAGGTGCTGAGACTGTTCGATCTCTGCGAGCAGCGGCTGTCGAGCCAGCCGTTCATTGGCGGCAGCGAATACACCATCGCGGACATGGCGTTCTGGCCCTGGATCCGCAATCACGAACTCCTCGGCATCGACATTTCCGAGCCGGCCCCATGTCGCGGCCTGGGTGAAAAACGTCGCCCAGCGTGACGCTATCAAGCGGGCGCTGGCCAAGGTCGGCGCCCTCACCTCGACCCGCGATACAGCATCGGACGACAACAAGGACCGCTTCTTCGGCCGCGGCAAATACGCCCGCACCGCTTAACGCAACAAGAACAGGGAGCAGAACAATGCGCGCAGCCATCTTCCGCGGCGGCGAGATCGTCGTCGACACCCTGCCCGAGCCGGTGCCGGGCAAGGGCCAGGTGCTGGTCAAGACGCTGGCCTGCGGCATCTGCGGCTCCGACCTGCATGCGCGCAAGCATGCGCACCGCATGGTGCAGATGTCGAAATTCCTCGCCGGCACGCGCAAGCCGATGGATCTGTCGCGCGACGTCGTGATGGGCCACGAGTTCTGCTGCGAGGTGCTGGACTACGGCCCGGGCAGCGAGCGGCGGTTCAAGCCGGGCACCAAGGTCTGCTCGGTGCCGGGCCTGATCACGCCGACCGGACCGCAGGGCATCGGCTATTCCAATGACAATGTCGGCGGCTACGCCGAGCGCATGATCCTGTCCGAGCCACTGCTGCTCGAGGTGCCGAACGGCTTGTCGGCCGAGCACGCCGCGCTCACCGAGCCGCTCGCGGTCGGCATCCACGCGGTCGAGAAGGCCAATGTGCGCGGCGACGAGGTGCCGCTGGTGATCGGCTGCGGGCCGGTCGGGCTGTCGGTGATCGCGGGGCTGAAGCTGAAGGGCCTGCACCCGATCGTTGCCGCCGACTATTCGCCGGCGCGGCGCAAGCTCGCCGAAAAACTCGGCGCCGATGTTGTGATCGATCCGGCCAAGACCCAGCCGTTCACGAGTTGGGCGGAGCACGCGCAGATGACGGCTGAGCAGAAGGCGGCGCGCCCGCCGGCGCAGGCGTTCCTGCCGCCGCTCAAGCCGGCGCTGATCTTCGAATGCGTCGGCGTGCCCGGCGTAATCCAGCAGATCTTCGAGAACGCGCCACGCGATGCGCGCATCGTCGTGGTCGGCGTCTGCATGGAGAGCGACCGCAACGAGCCGATGCTCGGCATCATGAAGGAGCTCAACGTTCAATATGTACTCGGCTACACGCCGGCGGAATTTGCCTCGTCGTTGAAGCTGATCGCCGACGGCAAGGTCGAGGCATCATCGCTGATCACGGCGAAAGTCGGCATCGACGGCGTTGCGAAGGCGTTTGACGATCTCGGCAATCCCGAGCAGCACACCAAGATCATCGTCGAGCCCTGGCGCTAAGGTTTGGCGCTAGGGATTGGCGCTGACGATATGGACATGAAACATGGCCCGATGTGCCGCGTTTCCATGTCATGCCGTGTTGCTCATTATAACGGCCGATGCTGTCTGGATTGACAGGTTGCATCGGCCCTGTAGTCTTCCGCCAACAACAATAAAATCTATCCGGACCGGATAGAGCATGCGGGGAGTACACGCTATGAGGTGTCTGCGTCTCATTTGCTATGCCGTTGTTCTGACTGGATTGCTGCTCTCGGGGCGGCCAGGTTTTGCCGAAGATACCATCAAGATCGCCTACACTGATCCGTTCTCAGGCCCGTTTGCCTCCGGCGGCGACGAATTTCTGAAGGTCTTCCAGTTCATATTCGCGCGCAAGAACGCCATGGGCGGCGTGCTCGGCAAGAAGCTCGAGCTGGTGCCGTTCGACGACAAGCTGCAGCCCGCCGAAGCCCTCATCGCGCTGAAGAACGTCACCGACCAGGGCATTCCGTTCCTGATGCACTGCACGGGATCGAATGTCGGCGCGGCATTGATCGACGCCGTTTCCAAGCACAACGCACGCAACCCCGACAACCGCGTGCTCTATCTGAACTGCGGCGCGCTCGCGACCGAACTGACCAACGAACAGTGCGACTTCTGGCACTTCCGTTTCGCTGGCAGCGTCGAGATGCGGGCAGCGGCGCGGGTCAAGGCGCTGCCGGCCGACATCAAGAAGGTCTACCTGCTCAACCAGGATTACCTGTTCGGCCAGTCGATCCAGCATGACACCAAGAAATGGCTGGAGAAGCTCAGGCCCGATATCCAGATCGTCGGCGACGAGCTGATGCCATTCGGCAAGGTGCAGGACTTCTCCTCGTACGTCGAGAAAATCAAGGCGTCCGGCGCGCAGAGCGTCGTCACCGGTAACTACAACCGCGACCTCAACCTGTTGATCAAGGCCGCGGTGGATGCAGGGCTCAACGTGCGCTTCGACGCCTATCTCGCGCACCTGATCGGCGGGCCGACCGCGATCGGCGCGGCCGGCGAAGGCCGCCTGACCTCGATCATGGAGTTCAATCCTAACGCAGCGGCGGACGCCAATGCGAACGAGGCCCTCAAGGTCGCCCTGGACTGGCGCGCCAATCACGAGACCGATTTCACAGCGGTACCCTTCGTCACCATGATCGACATGGTAACAGCGGCGATCGAAAAGGCCGGCGGGACCGATCCGATGAAGGTCGCACTGGCGCTCGAAGGCATCCAGACGAAAGATCTGATGGGTCAGGTCAACACCATGCGCAAGGACGATCATCAGATGCTGACGCCGTTCTATGCGGGCGTGTTCACCAAGGACGTGAAGTACGACTCCGAGCACACTGGCCTCGGCTGGAAGACCTACATGACCGCGACTGCGGCCGATCTGACGCTGCCGACGATCTGCAAGATGAAGCGGCCTGAATGACGCGGAGGCGTCGAATGTAGCGTGATGAGGTCGGTGCGCGGATGGAAGTCGTCCTCATCACGCTCCTGAACGGTCTCGTTTACGGCATGCTGTTGTTCATGCTGGCAAGCGGACTGACGCTGATCTTCAGCATGATGGGCGTGATCAATTTCGCGCACGCCAGCATCTACATGATCGGCGCCTACCTCGCCTACACCGTCAGCAGGTTCATCGGTTTCTTCCCTGCCCTCATTCTCGCGCCGATCCTGTGCGGGCTGCTCGGCGCTGCGATCGAGGTCTGGGGGCTGCGCCGGGTCCATCACAACGGCCACATCGCCGAGCTCTTGTTCACGTTCGGCATGGTGTTCATCATCCAGCGCGGCGTGCAGATGATCTGGGGCATGCTGCCAATGGCGTATCGGGTGCCGCAGGCGCTCGACTTCCCGCTGTTCACGCTCTACGGAGCCCATTTCCCGGCCTATCGCGGCTTCATGCTGCTGGTTTCGGCGGCAATGCTGGTCGGAACGTGGGTGCTGCTGAAAAAGACGCGGGTCGGCCTGATCATTCAGGCGGCGCTGACCCACCCGCAAATGGTCAGCGCGCTCGGCCACAACGTGCCGCGCGTCTTCACCATCGTGTTTGCCGGCGGCTGCCTGCTCGCCGGCCTCGCCGGCGTGATCGGCGGTAACTACCAGACCACCGAGCCCGGCATGGCCGACGCGATGGGGCCGATCGTGTTCGTCGTCGTGGTATTCGGCGGCCTTGGCTCGCTTTCGGGATGCTTCATCGCATCGATCGTGATGGGCATGATCCAGACCGTCGCCGTGGTGATCAATTACTCCCTCGCCGACCTGTTCAAGCTGCTCGGGCTCACCATCAGCGGCGACAACCTGCTCACGGAAATTCTCACCGTCCCGGTCGCCCGCATCGGCGCGTTGCTGCCGTTCGCGATGATGATCCTCATCCTGCTGTTCCGGCCGCGCGGCCTGCTCGGGACCCGCGACACATGACCGAGCGCAGTTCCCGCCACGCCGTGGTCTGGCTGATCGCGATCCTGGTCGCGATCGCAGCGCCCTGGGCGTTCTTCAACTACACCACCGGACGGCAATCGGGCTTCGTCGTGTCGATGCTGAGCCAGATGGGGATGATGAGCATCCTCGCTTTGTCCTACAACATGCTGCTCGGCCAGGCCGGCCTGTTCTCGCTGTGCCACGCAACATTCTTCGGGATCGGAGGCTACGCGACAATTCATTTCCTCACCCTCGCCGGTGATGGTTCGTTGCCGATCCCGCTCGAACTGGTCCCAGTGCTATCGGGCGTGTCGGGGCTCGGGCTCGCCGTCGTGTTCGGCTCAATGGCCGCCAAGCAACGCGCCACGGCGTTCGCAATGATCACGCTCGGCATCGGCGAACTGATGACGACAGCCGCGCTGATGTTCCACCATTTCTTTGGTGGCGAAGGCGGCGTCAATTCCAACCGCGTCATCGGCCACAGCCTGTTCGGCCTGAAATACGCGTCGAGCATTCAGGTCTACTACCTGATCGTCGCCTGGACAGTGTTGAGCGCGCTGGCGATGTTCTATCTGACGAGGACGCCGCTCGGCCGCATGGCCAACGCGACCCGCGACAACTTCGAGCGCGCGCAATTCATCGGCTACGATCCGCGCACCGTGCGCTTCATCCAGTTCGCACTGTCAGGCTTCTTCGCCGGTATCGGCGGCGGCCTCTACGCCATCACCTATGAGATCGTGACATTCGACGCGCTGGCCGCGCCGCTGTCGGCGAACGCGCTGCTGATGGCCTATATCGGCGGCTCCGCGGTGTTCGGCGGTCCGGTGCTTGGCGCGGTGTTGATCACGCTGTTGCAGAGCGGCGTCAGCCTGATGTCGAACTCCTGGCTGGTCTATGTCGGCGTGCTCTTCATCTGCATGGTGATCTTCGCGCCGAACGGCATCATGGGGCTCGTTTTCGCCCATGGACCAATCGCCCGCGCCGGCAAGCTGCGGCTGCTGATCGTGCCTTATCTCAGGATCATCGTTCCCGGCCTGCTGTTGGTGTTCGGCTTCGTTGGCCTCGTCGAGCTGACCTCGTTCCTGACGATCGGCGCAGCGCAGGGCAAGACGCTGGTGCTCTACGGCCACAAGATCGACGTCAACAGCTCGATGCCATGGTTGATCTCGGCCGCTGCGCTGCTGGTCGGCGGCGCCTGGCTCAGGGTTGAGGCGCGGGCCTTCCACCGCGTCTGGGAGGGCCTGATGACCGACCTCGCGCCGGTTCGGGTGGCGGCATGACCGACAACGCCCTCAGCCTGCGCAACGTGACGAAATCGTTCGGCAGCACCGAAATCATTCGTGGCGTCAGCCTCGACATCAAACAGGGCGAGCGCCACGCGATCATCGGCCCGAACGGTGCCGGCAAGACCACGCTGTTCAATCTGGTCAGCGGGCGCTTTCCGATCTCGTCAGGCGAAATCCTGCTCAACGGCAGCCGCATCGATGAGTTGCCGCCGCACCAGATCAACCGCCTCGGCCTGTCGCGCAGCTTTCAGATCACCTCGATCTTTCCAAAGCTCTCGGTGTTCGAGAATTTGCGCTGCGCGCTGCTGTGGAGCATGGGCTATCGCTACTCGTTCTGGACGCCGTTATGGCGACAGAAGGAGTTGAACGAGCGCACCTTGGCGTTTCTCGAAGATCTCAACCTGCTGCCGCGCCGCGACGTCGCGGCAGGCCTGTTGTCCTACGCCGACCAGCGCGCGCTCGAGATCGGCATGACCATCGCGGGCGGCGCCTCAGTCATCCTGCTGGACGAGCCGACCGCCGGCATGAGCAACACCGAGACCGACAACGCGGTCGAACTGATCCGGCGGGTGTCGACCGGCAAGACGCTGGTCATGGTCGAGCACGACATGCGCGTGGTGTTCGGGCTCGCCGACGTCATTACCGTGCTGGTCTACGGCCAGGTCATCGCCTCCGGCCCTCCGCAGGTGGTGCGCGCCAACACAGCCGTGCAGGAAGCCTATCTCGGGGCGCTGGAAGCGGCATGATCCTCGACGTCAAAGCCCTGCATGCCTACTACGGCCAGAGCCATATCCTCCACGGCGTCGATCTCGAAGTGAATGACGGCGAGATCGTCAGCCTGCTCGGCCGCAATGGCGTCGGCCGCACCACCACCTGCAAGGCAGTGATGGGACTGGTCGAGGCGCAAGGCGATATCCTTTATCGCGGGCGCAACATCAGCGGATTGCGCCCGGACCAGGTCGCGCATTGCGGCATCGGCTATGTGCCGGAGGATCGACAGATCTTTCCGACGCTGACGGTCCGGCAAAACCTCGAGCTCGGCCTGCGGCGCGCGGGAAAATTCGGGCGCTGGACGTTCGACGACGTGTACAAGCTGTTTCCCAACCTCAAGGAACGGCAGAATAACCTTGCCGGCGTGCTGTCAGGTGGCGAACAGCAGATGCTGACGATGTGCCGGACCTTGATGGGCGATCCCGACCTGATCCTGATCGACGAGCCGACCGAAGGGCTCGCGCCAAAACTTGTCGAGCAGGTCGGACAGTTGCTGGGCGAAATCGCGCGGCGCGGGGTTGCGATCCTTTTGGTCGAGCAGAAGCTGACCATCGCGTTGAAAATTTCGCAGCGGCTCTACGTGATGGGCCACGGCCGAATCGTGTTCGAAGGCACGCCGGCGACGCTGAATGCCAACGACGGGATCCGGAAGGAGTGGCTTGAGGTTTGATCGCTACCCGGCGGGCCAGCCGCAGGCTCAGTTCGGCCGCTGGCGCAATTCGCCGATCGCATCGCGGTCCGGCAGCGGCAGCCGTTCGTTCCGCTCGGCCGGATCATCGATCGCGTCACCAATCAATTCGCGCATCCGCAACACCAGCGCCACGGTCGCCCGCGCGGTGGCAACGGTCGGCGTAGTTGCGATCTGTACCTCAGCGTCGGTCGAGCCGACGATTTCGCCGGCCAGCGCCTCGAGCAACCGCGTCAACTCAGCGGGCGGTTCCCAATTCGTCACGGTCAGCTCCAATCGAAATCCACGCGCAGCAGCGCACGTCGCATGCGCTTGCGCGTCGTGTCGTATTCGCGCTCCGACAAGCCGTAGGTCTCGCAGATTTCGGTCGCGGTCAGGCCGTCGGCGAGCCCGGTGATGATCTTCAGCGCCGCATAGTCGCCGGCGAACAGGTCGTGGATATCGGACAACGCCTGCGCCGCCGCGACCACGCGCTCGGGATCGGGATTCGCGGCGCCGACCTCGTCCGCGGCGTCGGCGCTGCGCACGATCACCCTCGCCTCGCGCATCTCGTGTCGCCAGTGGTCGTCGCAAATGCTGCGCATCACGCCGGACAGGAACGACAGGATCGGCACGCCCGGCGGCCATTTGCGCGAGCCGTCAAGTGCCCGGGCAATCGCCTCCTGCAAGACATCGGCCCAGCTGAGTGTTTCCGGCAGGCCGCGGGTCCACAGCCGCGCGAGCGCGTTGAGCCGCATCAGCTCGGCATTGGACAGCGCGCCAAGCGCGACCGCAACGTCGCGCGAGGGCTCCTCGGCGACGATCGGGTTCGCGGCGGTTATGGTCGGACGTTCCATTCCATTTGAGTATGCGCTCGGAAAGGGCTTGCGCGGACAGCGCGCAGAAATTTTTTTGCAGATGTCCGCGAGGTGCGCCGCCCGCCGCATGGGTCATGAAACTTGGAACGGAGGATGAGAATGACGGCTGAACTGGCGGCGCGCCGCGCCTGGTACGCACAGGATCTGGCATTGCGAGCGCCAATCCGCCGCAACCCGGCGGTCACCGCGGCCTTTGCCGCCGTGCCGCGCGAAAAATTTCTCGGTCCCGGCCCCTGGCGCTTGCTGCCCGACGGGCATCCGGACCTGCCGTTCACGACGCCCGACAGCGACCCGGCCTGGGTCTATCACGACGTGCTGGTGACAATCGACGCGGCGCGCGGTCTCAACAACGGCATGCCGAGCTTTTGGGCGAAAAACTTGGACCATCTCGATTTGAAGCGCGACCAGCGCGTGCTGCAGGTCGGCGCCGGCACAGGCTACTACAGTGCGGTGCTGGCAGAGATCGTTGGCCGCAACGGGCACGTCACCGCGATCGAGTTCGACGAAATGCTCGCAGACAAGGCGCGCGATAATCTCGTGGCCTGGAAGAACGTCGATGTCGTCAGCGGCGACGGCCGCAGCCACGATGCGGGCGAAGTCGACATGATCGTGGTGTTTGCGGGGTCAACGCATCCGGCGCCGCTGTGGCTCGATCGGCTGAAGCCCGGTGGCCAATTGCTGATGCCGTTGACGTCTACTCGCTGGTCCGGCTTTCTTCTGCTCGCGACGCGGCCCCACGAGCACGACGCGTCGCTGATCGTGTTGCCCGAAGCACGCGATGCTGATCGCTTTGATGCGCGCTCGATTGGCCGGGTCGGCATCTTTCCCTGCGCGGGCGGCCGAGATGAGGACGCCGCGGCGCGGCTTGACCAGGCAATTGACAACCTGTTGCGCGAAGCGCCGCGCGGACGAATGCTGCCGGAGATTCCGATTGAAGCATTGCATCGCGGCGATCCGCCTGACGATGCGGCAGATCGCGTCTGGTACGCCGGCCCTGGCTTCTGGCTCGAGCGCAAAGCAACCGCGTGAGCGCAAAGCTGCTGTTACCACCAATCTCAGCACTTCGATTCCGCGTTATTTCGCCGTAAGCTTTATTCCACGCCAATCGACTGTGACTTTTCTCACATAACTCGTCGCGGCCTCGGCGTAGAGCGATCTTTGCCATGCGTCCAGATTTGCACCGCCTCCGCGGAGCAGCGCACGCACCCGATCTCGGGGTCACCCGGGAGCGGTATCGTCAACGCGCAAGTCGAGCCAGTCCGACTTGCGTGAGGAGAGAGCACATGACACGCACTTACAAACTGCTCGGCGCGGCCGCGGCCGTGCTGATGATGGTCGCGACCTCGACTGCGCCGGCGAAGGCGCAGTTTGCGGGCGGCGGCGAGGACATGATGACCCAGATGGCGCCGATGCTGAACATGATGAAGGCGAAGATGGGCAAGAAGCGTTTCGGCATGCTCATGCAGACCATGGGCCCGATGATGTCAAAGATGATGGACGGGTCTGGCGGCGGCTTCGGCGGCATGAATTTCGGCGGCCTCGGCGGCGGAAATTTTGGCAGCCTCAGTAGCGGCAATAGCGCGCCCTATGCCGGCACACCCTCGATCGGCGGCGACTCCGGTACGACCTATGCCGGCGGCGGCCTGCCCTTTATCGGTGGCGGCGATGGCTTCAACGCCGGCGACATGATGGGCATGATCCCCCAGCTGATGAGCCTCGCCAACATGGGCGGCAGCAGCCACCACCGGCGGCACGCGCATCACAAGAGCTGAGACGTCGCGAGGTACAAACGAACTTTGCGCGCGCTTCGCGCGATGCCGCGCATATGCGCGCAACCGCTCAAGACAACGGAGACAGCAATGGCTGTGATTGGCAAGAGAACAATCATGTTGACCGGTATCGCCGCCTTGTCGGCGCTCGTGGCTTCGACCGTCACCACTCTCGCCGCCGACCCGTACAGTTCGGTCGCGACGCTGGAGCAGCGACGCGCCTGCACGCCCGACGTCTATCGTCTTTGCGCCGCCGAAATCCCGAGCGTGTCAGGGATCACCGCCTGCCTTCGGCGCAAGAAGGCGAGCCTGAGCGAGCCCTGCCGCGCGGTGTTCGAGCAATAGCTGGATCGTTTCCTTCTTTGCAGGCGCCCTGCCCGCCAAGGCGCGCCAATTCACCACGTTCTTTCAACGGCCGTTAACCGCGCCGCACGGCGATTTCAGTCCTTACCCGATCGTTAAAATCTTGGTGAGGATTTTAGCTTGAACTCGGTCGCATCATTTCAACTCGAGTGAGTTCAAAGTCGTGGCGTTGTTTGAAGCTACTGGCCTAATGCTGGCCCTGCTCTGCTTGTGCGTGATGATGTTTTCTTCGAAGACCCCGCCGGTCGGGCACCGGCGCTTCTAGCAATTTGTCCCGGCCCCCCGGCGCGGTCCCCGAAACCTCAGGATTTTGGGGTAACGGAGGTCGCCTATTTGCGCCCGCGGGTCCGGACTTCGACAAAGGCATCCGAGAGCTGCACCTCGAAGCGCGAGAGAAAACTCATTCCGAGCAAGCCGTCGATGGTGACGCCATAGCTGCGCTGATCGGTGTTCTGCACCACGATCGGGACGTTGGTGGCCTGGAGCCCGCCAAGCGCGACCTTGTCGGCGTGCGACAACACGCCCTTGGCAGGACCGTTGGCGGTGAGCATGGTGATCTCGCGGGCGTCTTTGACCGGCACGTTGGCCTTGTCATTGAACGTCGACTTGATGGTGACGTAAGTCGCCCCGGTATCGAGGAGAAAATTGCCTTTCACGCCGTTGATCTCGGCCTTCACGGTGATCACCGCGCCGCGCCTGGCGATCGGATAGCGCTGCTTGACCTCGTCGGTCGTGGCCTTGCAGTTGCCTTTCTGATCGTAGTCGGAGACCAGGCGCTGGCTCTGGCTGTTGTCGCGATGGACGGGATCGTAGGCAACCCAGGTCAGGATCGCCGTCGACGCCTCGCAGAATTTTCCAAGCGTCGCGTAGGCCCGCGCCATCTTGGTGAAAACGACGCTCGAGATCTTGATCTTGTCGGAGCCGAACAGCTCGATGGTGTCGGAAAAGTCGGACAACGATTTCTCGACGTCGCCGGACTCCTGAAGCGCGATGGCGCGCAGGTAGTGGGCCGTTGAGTTCTGCGGCAGACGCCGCACGTATTCGCTGGCGACCTCGGCAGCCTTCGGATAGTCGGTCAGCTTGAGGTAGATGTTGACCGACTGGCGCAGCCCCTCGACCGGCTCGCCACATGCCAACACAAAGTTGTAAAGACCCTCGGCCGCCTCGCGCCGATAGCCGATCCGGTCGAGCGCAAGAGCAAGATTGTTGATGCTCGTCTGGTCGCAGGGTTCACGCTTGAGCTCGCTCAGGTAGCTCCAGACGACGGGGTCACGCGCGGCCGCCTGGGGAATGCTGATGCCGAGCTTGTCATAAACGCCCGCAAACGCCTGGTCCGGATTCTCGTCGAGATAGCCGGCGCAAGCGATTGCCGGCATCAGCAGGAGAACGACCACGGCCCAGAAGCGCGGCAGCGGAAACATGAAACATTTACGACGGATGGACGGGTGATGCATCGGTCCAGGCTCGACAATGAACTCTCATAAGTCCGAAAATCGGCGTGCTTGCAACTGGCAAGCGAGGCTGTCGGCAGCGGTTGCGGCGCAGCATGGCAGCGCCTATCTATCCCGCTCTGGCCGCCAAGGAACTCCGCCATTGCCCGTCACCGAGTCAGCCGTCAGCACCATCGCCTCCTGGATCGTCGAGCGCGGCCTCTCCGGCGGATCGGAGGTCGAACTGCTCGAGGGATTCTGCCGCCGCTGCCGCGATGCCGGCATCCACCTCAGCAATGCCATGGTGATCATCGACACGCTGCACCCGGTTTACGAGGGCCGCGCGTTCAAGTGGCGCGCCAAGCAGAGCAATGAGAGTCCGGTCTTCGAATACGGTCCGAGCAACGAGGGCGAGGCCGCGGAGAAATGGCAGCAAAGCCCGTTCAACTACCTCCTGCAATCGGGCGAAAGCGAACTGCGGCGGCGTGCCGACCGTGACCCCGTCGACTTTCCGATGATCGAACAGCTGCGCGCCGACGGCCACACCGACAACCTGATCATGGTGCACCGCTTTGAGCGCGACGGCTCGGTCGGCGAGATGGATGCGGTGTACTCGCACTGGGCGAGCGACCACGACGACGGCTTTGAGGACGACCACGTCGATGCGTTGCGCAAGCTGGTGCCGACGCTGGCGCTCGCGACGAAGTGCATCTCACTGGTGCGCGTCGCCGGCACCATCGCAGAAGTCTATCTCGGCCGCGATCCCGGCCAGCGCGTGCTTGCCGGCAATATTTCGCGCGGCGTCACCGACTGGCTGCACGCAGTGCTGTGGTTCTCGGACTTACGCGAATTCACCGAGCTGTCGGAACGGGTCTCGCCGAGCGAGGTCATCGCGTTCCTCAACGAATATGCCGACGTCGTGATCTCGGCGATCCATGACGCGGGCGGCGACGTGCTGAAGCTGACTGGCGACGGCATCCTCGCGATCTTCGCCGCCGAAGACAGCGCCCGCGCCTGCGAGGCAGCACTGCAAGCCGAGCGCAAGATGCGCGCGAAGCTCGGCGAGCTGATCGAGCAGCGCAAACGGGAGGGCAAGGCGGTGACGACCGTCTATCTCGGCCTGCATATCGGCGACGTGTTCTACGGCAATATCGGCAGCCGCGACCGGCTCGACTTCACCGTGATCGGGCCTGCGGTCAACGAGGCCGCCCGAGTGGCCGAGATGTGCCGCTCAGCTCGACAACCGACACTCGTGACGAGCGCGTTCATGGAGGCGGCGGGGGCAACCGAGCGGTCGCGCATGGTCTCGGTCGGACGGTTCGCGCTGCGCGGCGTCGAGCGGGTGCAGGAATTGTTCACGCTCGACCAGGCCGGCCGCGCTGGAACGCGGCATTAGTCAAGCGCGCGAAAGGGTCGCCCGCCCGATTCCGAACACCACAAGCAACGTCAGCTCGACCAGCATCGGCTGCACCACGGCCGATCCGCCGCCGACGAGTGCGTAAGAGACGATGCGGCCGGTCAGCGCGATGGCAATCGCAAGCAGCGGCGCAGTGACAAGCGCAGCAGAATTCCGGATCGCCGCCGCCAGCGCGAAGATACCGCAGACGCCGAAAAAGCCACCGAAGTCACCGCGCAACGTCGCGCTGCCGAGTTCGCCGACCGGGGCGACACCGAGCAAGGCGGCGGGCGCCGCGGGGTTCTGGAAGAAGCGCGCCGCAAGCAGGATGCTGAGCAGGCCGACGACGCCGACGACAATACGAACAATGAACTGCATTATCTTCTTCCGCTGTGAGGAAATTCAGTTCTGAGAAAAGCGCGCTGGGGAAACCCGGATCAGAAGCTGTCCGGCAAGACCGGCTGCGCGGTGAACGCCGATCGCCGCAACCTCAGGCGAAGAGACGATCCGCGCGAACGCAGCCGACGACGGATATTCGACGAGGGCTGCGACGTCCCACGTCTCCTCGACGGAGCCGATCACGAGCGACATGATCTCACCGGAAAAGATCATGCGACCGCCCTCGCGCTCGACGAGTTGCTGCATCTTCGCACCATAGAGCATGTAGGCATCGCGGCCGCACAGGTCGCTGGCGCGGCCGTCGGCATAGTGCGCGCGCGCGCGGAATTTCAGGAGATTCAGCATCACGATCGGCTGGTCCGACGTTTCCGCCATCAGGCTCGCGATGCGGTCAGCCGTCGGATAAAGCGCGTTCTCGACATTCATGTGCGTCCCCCTCGCCGTTCGCCCGCTGTCATCGCAACAGACCGAGCGGCATCTTGCCCTGGATGATGGCGTCACTGTTCGCCGGCAGATCGAGCCGGAGCCCGTCGAAACCGATCACCCAACCCGACTGCGGCCTGACATCGGCGACGCCGTCGAAGAACAACGGATTCAGCAGCGAGGAGACCAGCGGGGGCGTGAAGTGCGTGAAAACCAGGAGCTTGACGCCGGCTTCGTTGGCGACTTCGGCAGCGTCGACCGGGCTTGAATGATAGTTCTCGATGTCGGCAAAGATTTTTGCCACCGCTTTGTTGCCGGCGGCCTGTGCGGCATCGGACAGGATCTTGCGCATGCGCTGGGATTGCGCCTCGTGCACCAGAACATCGGCGCCCTTGGCATTGGCGACCACGTTGCGCCACTTGGTGGTGTCGCCGGAGACGACGACCGAGCGTCCCTTGTAGTCGAAGCGGTAGCCGACCGCGGGCCGCACCGGCTCGTGATAGACCTCGAACGCGGTGACCTTCAGCCCATTCTCGTCGAGCACGACCTGGGCGCCGTCGCGGGTCGCTGACATACCGACCGCGAATGGTTTTGCGACCAGCGGCGCCGCTTCGAGCGGCGCCACTTCGGGGCCGTGATGGGCGGCGCGGTAGCGGTCATCGAGTGCTGTAGGCGAGATTGAAGCCGTCGACCACCTTGTCAACGCCGGGCCCACCGTAGACCGGCAGCGGCTGACGGCGTCCGCCGACCCAGGTCTGCAAGCGAAATTCGCCGAGGTCACCGATGTGGTCGGAATGGAAGTGCGTCAGAAACACGCCGGCGATGCGGTCGGCCGGAAACAGCATCAACGCGAGCTGCTTCCACGAACTCCGGACCGGTGTCGACGACATAGGCGCGCCCGCCGGCGACCACCATGGTGCAGGCCTTGGCGCGATTGCTGTCGGGCAAAGGCGATGCAGTGCCGCACAGGATGATGTGCAGGCCATCGTCGCCGAAATCACTGCGGGAGGTGAACTCTGCAAAGCGCGCGCGGGCCTGGCGCTCGAACCAGTAACCGATGACAGCCGGGCTGCGCAGCGCGAGCGCCACGCCGCCCCCGATCGCGACCAGGACGATCAGTAACGCCAGCAACATGCGCGATCGTCGTGTCATGATTTTCCTCGGGTGCGCTCGCGCTGATCCAGCAAGGCATTGACGGTCGAACACACGACTTGCCGCGCTTGTGCTGGACTCAACCGTTGCTCCTGGCGCAGCCGATGCCAGGCCTCGAAACTGATCAAGAGATCAATAGCATCGACGAGCACCTGATCCTTGGCGACCTCAGGCGGCAGCCGTTTCACCAGCAACGCCCGCAACATTGCGACGAAGCGCGTATGCCCCTCGCGCAGGATCGCCGACTGATGGCGATGGACAATGCCGGCGCGCAGGTAAGGTGCCATACGCTCGAAAGCATGGGCACGGCGCTCGACCAGTTCGAGGACCTGGTCGCGCCACTGCGCCGACTTGAACGGCTGCTCGGCGATGGTCGCGAATTGTGCCTGCAGGATCGCCGCCATCTCGCGGTACAGACCGTCCATGTCGCTGAAGTGGCGGAACACCGAGCGGCGGCCGACGCCGGCACGCTCGGATACCTCGTCAGCGCTGGGTGCGATATTGCCCTCGGCGACGAGCTCGAGCATCGCCTGAACGATGCGTCGCTGGCTCGACATCGAGCGGCGATGCCGGCCGTCGGCCGGCTCGTCGATGGCGAGCGTCATCACCGCCGGATCAATTGAAGACGTTCGTCCGCGCATTGGGGGCCCAGGATTCGAATTTCCGTGTTGCAACTTCCGGCGTGCAGTTGACGAGCATAAGAATATATGGCACTGATAGTGTCAATAGATCGATTGCAAAAACACGCAAGGAAATGGGAGGCCGACATGGAGGTGTTGCGGACGCCGGACGCCCGGTTCGCCGGCCTGCCCGACTTCGCCTTCGCGCCGCATTATCTCGAGGTCGGCACACCACCGCTGCGCCTGCACTATCTCGACGAGGGCAACAGTGATGCGCGGCCGGTGCTGCTCATGCATGGCGAGCCGAGCTGGTGCTACCTCTACCGCAAGATCATCCCGCCGCTTGCGGCGCAGGGACATCGCGTCGTCGCGCCCGACCTGATCGGCTTCGGCCGCTCCGACAAGCCGGCGAAACGCTCAGACTATACCTTCGAGCGCCACGTCGACTGGATGAGCGAGTTTCTTAACCGACTCGATCTGAAAGGCATCACGCTGTTCTGCCAGGACTGGGGCGGCTTGATCGGCCTGCGCCTGGTGGCGCGGTTTCCCGAGCGCTTCGCCGCGGTTATTGCGGCGAACACCGGGCTGCCGGCGGGCGGCCGCGACATTCCCTTTGCTTTCCGCATCTGGCTTGCCTTCAGCCAATACGTGCCGCGGCTGCCGATCGGCGGCTTGATCAGCCGCGGTACCGTGCGACGGCTGAACGACGCCGAGAAGCGCGCCTATGACGCACCCTTCCCTGACGAGAGCTACAAGGCCGGCGCCCGGCAATTTCCGGCGCTGGTGCCGATCACTGACGCCCACGCGTCGGTCGCCGAATGCAAACAGGCCTGGGAGGTGCTGGAGCGCTTCGACAAGCCGTTCGTCACCGCGTTCTCCGACCACGACCCGATCACGCGCGGCGGTGACCGTCTGTTCCAGGCGCGCATCCCCGGCACAAAGGGGCAGCCGCACACGACGATCCGGTGTGGCGGACATTTTTTGCAGGAGGATCAACCCGAGCAGCTCGCACAGCTGATTAATAGCGTCGCTGAGAGGACCGCGCGATGACTCCGCCGATCCCGACCGCGGTGCGCTACAACGCCGATAGTGTTGCGAGGCCGTTCGTCCTCTACGGCTGGCACCTCTCTTATTATCCGGCAAGGTACGCTGCTATCTGCGCTACAAACAGCTTCCGTTCGTCGACACGCCGGTCGATTTCGTCACCCTGATGATGCGGGTTAAGCGGCGCACCGGCGCGGTGGTCATGCCGGTCGTGGTGACGCCGCAAGGCGAATGGCTGCAGGAACTCCAGTGCCATCATCGACGAACTGGAACGGCGCTTCCCCGAGCGGCCGGTTATTCCCGCGACACCGGTGCGGCGCTTCGCGGCCTATCTGCTCGAGACCTGGGGCGACGAGTGGTGGGTTCCGGTCGCGATGCACACGCGCTGGAGTTATCCGGAAAACTATGCGCTGTTCGAGCGCGACGGCGGCAAGGCGCTGTTGCCGCACTGGCCAAAATTCCTGCGCGACCGCGCGGTCGCGACAGCCGCGAACGCGATGCGCGGCTATCTCTCGCGGGTTGGCATCGTGCCCGAGCAGACGCCGCTGCTCGAGCGCTGGACATCCGAGATGCTCGACAAGCTCGACGCCCATTTTGCCGCGCATCGCTTCCTGCTCGGTGACGCTCCTATCATTGGCGACTTCGGACTGATTGGCACGATGTACGGCCATCTCGGCCGCGATCCCTGGCCGAAGCGCGAACTGATCGATCCGCGAAAGGCTTTGCGCGCATGGATCGACCGCATGGCGGAGCCGGATGCGATCAGCGCCGCCGCTGACTGCCGCCTCCGACGACGTCCCCGCTTCGCTCGCTCCGGTGTTTCGCTCGATCGCAGCGGAATTTCTGCCGATGATCGAAGCGACGCTCGATGCCGTGAACCGTCACGTCAACTCTGGCGCCCGCGACGAGGACAACGTGCTGCCGCGCGGGCTTGATCCGATCACCTATCCGCTTGGAACGGGACAATACACCCGCATGGCGGTGCCGTTCATGCTCTGGAAGATCCAGCGTCTGAACGCCGTCTATCACGCCATGGGCGCCAACGAGCAAGGCGCGGTGCGGCGCTGGCTCGAAACGATCGGCTGCGCGCGCCTGCTCGATCTTCCCATTCCGCAGCTGCGGCGCGTTGCGCTCCGTGTCGCCATCGAACCGTCGGCGCGAGCCGCATGACCACCACATCCCTCGAACGGGCTATCGCATGAAAATCCGCACCCTCGCCGCTCTCGTTCTCGTTGCCCTCGGACTCACCGGCTGGGGCGTCTATCACCGCTACTGGTACTACCTGCCCGGCCTGATCGCCTCGATTCGCGACCCGGTCGGCCCCAACGTCGCCGTGCGCTGGCAGAGCGACGCGAATGCGGCTCCCGCGCCGGACTGCGTCACGACCACCGAACGTTGTCGTGATCCTTGCCGACGATCTCGGCTGGAACGACCTCACCTTCAACGGCGGCGGGGTCGCCGGCGGCGCAGTACCGACGCCGCGGATCAATTCGATTGCCAGGGACGGCATGCTGTTCACGCAGGCCTATGCCGGCAACGCCACCTGCGCGCCGTCGCGCGCGGCGATCATGACCGGGCGCTATGCGACGCGGTTCGGTTTCGAATTCACGCCGGCGCCGATCGCGTTCTCGCGCCTGATCAGCACCTACCATTCGGAAAACGGTCAGCCGATGATTTATCACGCCGAGCTCGAGAACGATTATCCTGCCTCGATCGATGAGCTGACTGTGCCGACGTCGGAAACGATGATCGGCCAGCTCATGAAGACAAAAGGCTACCACACCATCATGCTCGGCAAGTGGCACCTCGGCGGCACGCCGACGACGCGGCCGGAGGCGCGCGGCTTTGACGAGGCGCTCGCCTTCTATGCCGGCGCGTCGATGTATCTGCCGACGCGCTCGGCCAATGTCGAAAACTCGATGCAGGATTTCGATCCGATCGACAAGTTCCTGTGGGCCAACCTGCCGTTTGGCGTCCGCTACAACGGCTCAAAGCAATTCGAGCCCGCTGAATACATGACGGACTATCTCGCCAGGGAGGCGGCACAGGCGATTCAAGCCAACAAGAACCGGCCGTTCTTCATGTATCTCGCCTTCAACGCGCCGCACACGCCGTTGCAGGCGCTGAAGTCCGACTACGAGGCGCTCGGCCAGATCACCGACCACCGACTGCGGGTCTATGCCGCGATGATCCGTGGCCTCGACCGCGGCGTCGGCACCGTGCTTGACGCGCTGAAGGCTGCCGGCCTCGACGACAACACACTTGTCATCTTCACCAGCGACAACGGCGGCGCCGGCTATATCGGCTTGCCCGAGATCAACAAGCCGTTCCGCGGCTGGAAGGCGACGTTCTTCGAGGGCGGCCTGCACGTGCCGTTCTTCATCAGGTGGCCCGGGCATGTTTCCGCCGGCAGCAAGTTCGGCCGACCGGTTGGCCACGTCGATATCTTCGCGACCGCTGCGGGCGCCGCCGGCGCGAGCATGCCGCAAGACCGGGTGATGGACGGCGTCGATCTCGTCAAGTTCGCAACCGCGGGCGCGACCAGCGATCCGCACAAATCGCTGTATTGGCGGAGCGGCGACTACAAGGTGCTGTTGAGCGAAGGCTGGAAGCTGCAGGTCGCGGCGCGGCCCAACAAGACCTGGCTGTTCGATCTCAACAAGGACCCGACGGAGAAGCAGAATCTCGCGGACGCCATGCCGGCGAAAACTGCTGAGCTCAAGACACTGCTGGCGAAGGTCAATTCAGAGCAGGTCAAGCCGCTGTGGCCGTCCCTGCTCGAGGGACCAATCGTGATCGACACGCCCTCAAGTTACCCGGTCAAGCCAACAGACGAATTCATCTACTGGGCAAACTGATCGGACCTTGCTTGCGGCCCCTCGCGCGCAAGCAATTGAACGCCGTTCTCGCGGTGGCCCACCGATGCTATCGTGTTGACGCAGAGCCGCATCACGGGGCCAAGGCATGAAGCACGCGACAGCGGAAACTCTGGAGCAGATCGGGTCACTGCTCGGCGGCTTGCGCCGGTTGCCGCATATGGTCGAGCGCAGGCCGGGCGTGTTCTACGTCAAGGGCAAGGCATTCCTGCACTTTCACGAAGACCCGGACGGGATCTTTGCCGATATCAAGGTCAGAAACGACTGGAGCCGGTACGCGGTGAACGGCGCGCGCGACCGATCGGAGTTCTTAAAACTTGCGGCCATGACCCTGTCGGGCACGGGCGCCTAGCGACGACTGTGCCCTTTCACCGAAGGTCCAACGGAAACCTGCTGGCGCCGACCGCGCGCGGGCGTCATACTGCTGGCAAAACGAAAATGCGGAGGACGCCGTGAGCGAAATGTTCGACTTCAGCAAACTGTTTGCGGCCGATTTGCCGGCGCCGTCGGGCAAGTGGGCGGGTTTGGCGAAATACAACTTCACCGGTGGCAACAACGACGCTCCGCAGATCCCGCTCGACGATCTGGTTACGTCGGCGAACAACGTGCTCCGCCGCGAGGGCCGCAACCTCGCCGTCTACAATCTCGGCACCGGCCCGCAGGGATACGTCCCGCTGCGCGACTTCGTCGCCGGCAAGTTGAAGCGCGACGCCGGCATGTCCTGCGACCGCGATAACATCCTCGTCGTGTCAGGCTCGCTGCAGGCACTCGACCTGATCAATGCACTGCTGCTCAACAAGGGCGATTGCGTGATCGTCGAGCAGGAGACCTATCAGGGGACCTTGTCACGTCTTGCGCAGCGCGGCGTGCGCACGGTCGGCGTGCCGCTCGACAATGATGGCATGCGCATGGATGCGCTGGCCGCGACGCTCGCCGACCTCAAGGTACGCAACATCAAGCCAAAATTCATCTACACCATTCCGACGGTGCAAAATCCGACCGCCACCATCCTGACCCAGCCGCGGCGGCTGGAAATGTTGCGGCTTGCCGAGGAATACGGTGTGCCGATCGTCGAGGACGATTGCTACGCCGACCTGATCTGGGACCGGCAGCGACCGCCCGCGATCTATGCGTCGGCGAAGAATGACAACGTCATCTATATCGGGTCGTTCTCGAAGTCGATCGCGCCAGCGCTGCGCGTCGGCTACATCGTCGCGAACTGGACAGTGCTGTCCCGGCTGCTCGCACTGAAGAACGACGGCGGTACCGGCGCGCTGGAGCAAATGATCCTCGCCGAGTACTGCATCAATCATTTCGCCAGCCACGTGGAAAGTCTGACACGCGGGCTGAAGGTGAAGCTCGATTGCCTGACGGCCGCGCTCAGCGAATCCTTTGGCACTTCGGCGGAGTTCGAAGCTTCGAAGGGCGGCATCTTCCTGTGGGTGAAGCTGCCTGACGGTGTCGACACAATGAAGCTGTCGCAGAGCGCGTCGAAAGCAGGCGTAGCGATCAACCCCGGGCCAGAATGGTCGACCAACGCGTCGTTCTCCAGGAGCCGGTTGCGCCTGTGCTTCGCCCATCCCGCACCCGAAGACATCCGGCGAGGCGTCCGCACGCTGGCCGAAGTATGCCGCAATGAATTCGGCGTGCCACAGGTGATCGCCAACGTTGCCGGCTAAGACAAAAGCGGCGCGAACTTCGCGCCGCCTGGCCTTGCGTGATGACTGACTGCGCCTAGGCGCGATTGTTCGAACCGTCGTCCTGATCGGTCGAGCGCGTGCCGGCGTGCTTTGATCCATGAATGCCGGTCGGGCACTGCTGATTGGCCGACCCACCGGTGATCTGCACCACTACCGGCAACGCAACCAGCGCGAACAACGACGCAAGAATGAGAGCGGGCACTGTCATGGCATGTTTCCCCGGGATGCATACATAACTAGGTGGCGCCCGTCGCGTTCCCATAGATTTGCCGAATTCGTGAACGCGCAGGCTCCGCATGGCACCTTTGCGCGCACCGAGAATTCAGGCGTGGCGCGGGATTTTGACGCTCGCTCGCCTCATCGGTCGTAACCTTACGCATTTGCCTTAATTGCGGTTGTCGGCACCTCACCCGCCGGAATTTCACCGCGCAATCCCCATCAAAGCACCGGCATTTCCGGTCCAAATCCGCAGTCGGGGTCGGTGCAAGGGGATCTTACCAATGACGATTCGGAGTGGGATGTTTGCGGCAGCGGTCCTGGTCGCGACATGGTCCGGAACCGGTGCCGCAGGCGCGGCAGGCGGCGCGTTCTACAGTTCCGCCGAAGTGCTGAAATGGATGAACAGCTATCGCAGCAAGCCCGACCCGATGCGGGCGGCGATGGCGATCCATCAACTGAGCGGCTTTGGCGAATTACGCAGCCAGGAATCCGCCGGCGTCTATGTCGGCTTCGCCGCCGGCGTGCTTGCTGCCAATCCGGCCAAGGCTCGCGCCCTGGTCAACAAAATGCTGCCGATCCCGGCCGAGGATCAGTGGCTCGTGGTACGCGCCATCGCCTATTCCGGTGTGCCGACCTGGCGGATGCTGCTGACCGATATCGCGCAGCGGGTCCCGGCGCGGGGCCCGATGCTGCAGAAATACGTCGCCGGCACATTGCCGACCCTGCGGCAATACAAGGTCGAGACCAAGTCGGCGGACTGGACCGATCGCTTCGCCGAGTACATGCCGTTTCACGAGAAGCCAAAGGCTCCACCGGCGGTGCTGAAGCCTAGCCCCGAGCTGCTCGACACATTCTGGGGCTTCTACTATGCGACCGGCGACACTGCCGCGTTGCAAAACATTATCGGCCTGCTGCCATGGTCAACCGATCGCGACGACGTGCAGCGGCTGACGCTCGGCGGCATGGCGAAGTATACGCTTGCCGAAAACGCCTCGCGCGACACGGTGCTGCTGGCAACGATCAAGGCGGTCCGCGACTCCGAGCCCAAGGACGTCCAGCCGGCGCTCGACCAGGTGATCGAAGCCGCCGACAATGTCGACGTCTCGCATGTCCGCAGCGAGATGCTGGCGTCGCTCGACGAGCTGAAGCGCAAGGGCTCGGCGACCAAACGAAACATGACGTTCTGGGGCCAGGTCGGCGAAGGCGCGGTCGCGGCCGGATGCATCGGCCTTGCAGTGGCCAGCGTCGGCGCAGCGGGCATCCCGTGCGTGGTCGGCGGCGCGGCATCAGCCGGCGCACTCAACATCTGGTCGTCGCAACAGAACTAAAGGCCAGGAGCCTCTCGTCGTCGTGCCCGGCTTTATGCCGGGCATCCACTTCTTCGTCTTCGTTGCCGCGAGAAAACGTGGATGGCCGGATCAAGCCCGGCCATGACCAGCGGAGAGTCAGTGTCCGATTTGCCTAAAACCCACCATACCCAAAATGGACGCGCTGAGTGACGTCGTAGGTCGCCTTGCTCAGGGGATAGGCGTAGTCGACTCGCAACGGGCCGAGAATTGAGTCCCAGACAAGGCCGGCGCCGACCGACGAGCGCACTGTGCGCGAGTTGCCGACCAATGAGCTCGACAGCGACGGGCTGTATTTCGACGCGCCAGTGCCCCACAGGCTGCCGGCGTCGGCGAACACCGCTGCCTTCAGGCCCACGCTCTGCGGGATGAACGGGATCGGCGCCTGCAGCTCATAGGATGTGGCCCAGTAGGCATTGCCGCCGAGATTGTCGTGGGTCGTTCCCGGCGTCAGATCGCGCGGGCCAAAACCGTTCGGCGCGAAGCCGCGCACCAGCGTTGGGCCGCCGAAGAAGCCGTCGATCAATGGCAGCGATTGCCCGCCCCACGGCGTGATGTACCCAGTCTGCGCGTGGACGATGCCGGTGATGCCTTCAGGCAGCTCGTGGTAGTAGCGCACGTCGTCGGTGTTGCGCAGGAATTTGACGTCGCCGCCGAGGCCAGCGACGTCATTGCTGGTGCGGATCTTCAGGCCGGACGTCGGGCTGCGCTCGGAATCGAGCGTGTCATAGGTCAGCCCGTAACCGATCATCGAAACCCATTGCGGTCCGGACGCCGCCGCCTCCTGCACCGGGATCGATGCCACGCCACGCGTCGGGTCGAGCGCGATCGACTGGTTGCGCAGCGAGTAGGTCCAGGCCGCGCCAAGCGTATCCGATATCGGTGTGCCGATCGTCAGCGAGCCGCCATAGACCAGGCTGCTATAGGACTGGAAACTGCTTGAATCGGTTTGCTTGCCGAACAGGTCGACGCCGAGCGAGACGCGCTGGCCGAGGATGTAGGGCTCGGTGAATCCGACATCGAAGCCTCTGCTGTACTGGCCGTAGCTGACCGAGACCTTGCCGACCTCGCCGCGACCGAGCAGGTTGCTGTCGCTGACGCTGACCTCGGCGGTCCAGCCGTCCTGGTCGCCATAGCCGCCAGAGATCCAGAAATTGCCGGTGTTCTGCTCCTCGACTGCAACATCGAGAATGACGCGATCCGGCGACGAGCCCGGCTTCTTGGTGAATTTCGCCGTCTTGAAGTAGCCGAGCTTCTTCAGCCGTGCTTCCGCGCTCTCGACCAGCGCGCGATTGTAGGGATCGCCCTCACCGATCTCGATCTCACGGCGGATGACATTGTCGCGCGTCGTGGTGTTACCATGGATCTCGATGCGCTCAACATAGAGCGGAAGCGCCTGGCTAACCCGATAGACGACATCAATGGTCTTGCGATCCGTCGATCGCACCAGCTCCGGCCTGACGTCGGCGAACGGCTTGCCGTATTTGGCGAGATCGCGCGACATCGCGTCAGCGCTCTTGTCGATGAGGTCGGCGTTGAAGCTGTCGCCTTCATGGGTGCGCAATTGTCTGCGCAAGACGCTGCCGTCGATGTCGCCGAGCGCGGAGTCGATGGTGACCGCGCCAACGCGATACTGCTGGCCCTCATCGACCGCAAAGTTCAGGACAAATGATTTCTTGTCGGGATCGTAGGTCGTCACCGCCGATTTGACGGTCGCGTCGGCGTAGCCGTGCGCCCGGTAAAAACGCTGCAACCGCTCGCGGTCGGCCTCGACCTGGTCGGGATCGTAGAGGTCGTTGTCGAGCAGAAAGCTCAGGAGGTTGGTCTCGCCGGTCTTGACCGCGTCTTTCAGCGTGTCGCGCGGGAAACGCGTTGTTGCCCGAGAACGTGACTTCGCGGATGCCGGTGCGTTCGCCTTCCTTGATCTCGAACACGAGCTCCTGGCGGCCATTGTCCTGCGCGATCGTCTTGGGCGTGATCTCGGTGTTGAAGCGGCCGCTGTGGTGGTAGGCGTCGAGCAGCCGCTCGACATCGTCGTGAACAAGCGCACGCGAGAGCGGTCCGTCCTTCTTCGACTGCACGAAAGCCTGCAGCTTGGCGTCGGACAGTTTCCTGTTGCCCTCAAAGAGGACCCGGGCAATGACCGGGTTCTCGTCAACCTTGACGTGAATGAGGCCGCTGTCACGACGGATCGTGACCTTGGCGAACTCGCCGCTGCGATACATCGCCTTCAATCCGGCATCGAGATCGGCGTCCGTCAGAGCGCCGCTGCCGGTTTGATGGAAGTAGGCCTTGATGCTGTCTGTGCCGAGGCGATGATTGCCCTCGACCGATATGGCAGTCTCGCTCGCTGCGGCAACCGATCCGGTCAGCAGAATAGCGGCGGCCACGGCCGCAACTCTCCGACAATGCATTCGCTGATGTGTCCCGCGAAGCCCTGCCCAAATCCCGGGCTGATCTGACGGGTGTGGTTTGGCTCGAAGATGACGACAATCGTCTGAATTTGCGGCTTAACGTGGCCGAAACGCCACAAGCATTGATAGCCGGCCGACGTGTTTCGTCGGCCGGGTCAAAAGGTGCCCTCACAGCCCCGAAACGAGCGCTATTCCGCCGGATACATCGCCTCGAGTTCATCCTGGCGATAATCGTGGTGGCGCTGCTGCATCAGCCGGCGCTGCAACCACGCCGCAAAATCGATCAGCATCTGGCGAAATGCCGAACGACGGAAGTGCGAGGCGAACTCGCGGTTGATCAATAGCGGTCGCCAATAGGTCGACTGCCATTCGCGATAGCCGGCAAACAGCTGGTGCGACTGCTCGTGCTTGACCGACAGGAACGAGCAATTGCATTGGGCGCGGATCTGAACGTGCCCCTGCTGATCGAACATGAAGTCGTGACGACTCGGAATGTGGTGCAGCCAGCCTTCCTTGATCTCGAAATCCTCCGGCATCGTCCGCAAGGATGTGATCATCGGGCTGACGTCGAGGTAGGTCATGGAGCTCTCCTTTTCGGCCGGGGAGCGGTGCCGGGAAGCGAGCACCGCGTGTTGTGAGGGCCGGCCAGCCAGATAATTTCAGCGCCTGAAGATCGGTTCCACGGCTCACGAAAAAGAGCGTTCCTGCTGGCCCTACCGCGATGGGAATACGCGCCTCCCCTGCCTCTTTCCGGCCAAAGTCATTGGACGACTGCCGCGTCTTGGATAGCTTTAAGCGCCTGCCTACGAATTGGACTGTTCGCGCCGCATGAAAATCAAGCAAATCCGCGCCTTCGCGATCAAAAGCGACATGGCCGGCGGCAAGGCGGTGACCCCGCCGCGGCGGCCGTCCTGGCTCGACTCCGCCGAGGTCGCCGGCCCGATGTCCCGGCCGTTCAAAGACAAAGAAGCAGCGCGGCCCCGCTCACCGGCCGGAGCGACGCGCCCGCGGAGGGAAGCGCAGCGCGCTCCCGGAAGGCAGCGCGCGCTCTCGCTCAAAGCCCCTTCGGGATCGTGCCTTGCGGGCTCGCGTGATCGACCGCGTTGGGCAGCTGCTGGGCCAGCACCTGCATCAGCTGGTCGGCGGGGATGCCGAAGCGCGCGCAGAGCTGCTTGACCTGGTCGTTGGAGAGCACCGCCTTCAGCTGGTCCGGCGTGATCTGGATGTTCTTGCCCTGCCCGAGCCAGGAATTGACGGTGTCGCCAAGCCCTGCCTTACGCAACTGATCAAGGATCGTGTTGATACCGCCCTGGCTGTCATTGCCGAGCACTTCGTGCAGCACGATCGGAACCGCGGCGGCCTCGACCTGCCCGATCACGTCCTTGAACGCCGATGACGCCAACACTGAATTGAGAATACCCATCGTGATCTCCTTTGGCGCTACTCTCGCTGATTAAGCGTGATCTTTTCGGAAAACCCGTATCCAATTTTCCGGATCATGCCACGGTTCGCCGGGAGCATGACAAAATCAGGAAGTCGTCGCTAGGCCGCCTGGCCACAATTGTCCGAAATCGGGTGTCGGCTGACCCGGCCCCGCGCCCATCTTGTCCGGACAGCACAACGACAGTGACACGATGATGACCCCCGCCCTGACAGCCCGCCGAAACGCACAGCTCGACGCCGTTCCCGCCACCACCGATCGCGTCGACGCCATCGACTGGAGCGCCATCGGCTCGGCGCTCGACGCTGACGGCTTTGCCGTCGTCCCAAAACTGCTCGACGGCGGCGAATGCCGCGCCATCGCTGCGCTCTATCCCGACGACAAGACATTCCGCAGCCACATTCACATGGCCCGCCACGGCTTTGGCCGCGGCGAGTACAAATACTTTGCCTATCCCCTACCCGCGCTGATCGCGAGCTTGCGCTCCGCGCTCTACCCAAAGCTCGCTGACATCGCCAACCGCTGGAACGAAGCGCTTGGCGAAACCACGCGCTTTCCCGCCGACCACGCCGCATTCCTGAAGCGTTGTCATGGCGCGGGCCAAACGCGACCGACACCGCTGCTGCTGCAGTACGTCCCGGGCGATTACAACTGCCTGCACCAGGACCTTTATGGTGAACACGTCTTCCCGCTGCAGGTCGCGATCCTGCTGTCGGAGCCCGGCAAAGATTTTTCCGGCGGTGAGTTCGTCATCACCGAACAGCGCCCGCGCATGCAGTCACGCGCCTCGGTCGTGCCGCTTTCGCGCGGCGACGCCGTGGTGTTCGCGGTGCATCACCGCCCGGTGCGCGGCACCCGCGGCGTCTATCGGGTCAATCTTCGCCATGGCGTCAGCGTGATACGCAGCGGACTGCGCCACACCCTCGGCATCATCTTTCATGATGCGGCTTAGCCGTCACTCCGTCTCCGGCGCATCCCTCGGCAAGGTGTGGCCGTCGGGACCACGGCTGAACACGCCATAGTCGCTCGACTTCACGCCGGCGGCTCCATCTTCGGCAATTGTGGCCAGGCCAAACTTCAACAGCTCCCGAACCGCGGCCGCTCGCGTCGGCATCCGGTGTTTGAAACGGAAATCGTCAACAGCAGCCAGTTCCTCGGGCGCCAGCATCACCTGCAACCGTTCTCCCCGGATCTCGTTCATCGGGACACCATCACAGAGTTGGTTGAGTGACTTACTCAACTTGCCAACTTATCGGCGGTTCCCTTGAATGTGCCTGAGACCCAAACTTAGTCAAATACTGTAGTAATATCAATAATTTACAATGGATCGTAACGCGCTATTGTGCGGGCCGATTGGGGGTGCGGAGGAGCAGCGCCATGGCACTTTACCAACTCATGCAGAACTCGCTCTTGGGCCCGGAAGAACTCAGCAAGCTTGGGGCCGCCTACGAGCGAACGCTTGAAGCGCTGGGGCTCACGGATCGCAACGATCCGATGACGGAGCTTGTGGCGCGGAAGGTGCTGGCGATCCATCAGACCGGCGTTTGCGATCCTATCCGTCTGTCGGAGCTCGCGGTCGACGAGCTGGCACGCTAGGTCGTCGGCACTGTTCATGGTCGTTGCAACGATCGCGCGATCGATGATTGAGGGAGCCTGTCGCCGCGTCTCGCGGTCGAGATCGGCTTCCTGCGACACGTCAGGGCTTGCCCCACACATCACATCATTGCGATCAGGCGTCCGTTTTCCCAGTCGGCTACACTAACGAACAACCGGTCCGGCTTCGGCTCGCCAAGATATGGTTCTGAAGTTCCGCGGCCGGGTGTATGGTTCCGATCTCGCTCCCCCCTGGCGATTGACTGTCGATGTGGCGCCTGGTTGCAATTCTTGCCGTTGTTTGCGCAGGTTTTTTCTGCGCGCCCGAGGCAGCTCTTGCCGACAAGCGCGTCGCGCTGGTGATCGGTAACTCCGGCTACCAGAACGTCAACAAATTGCCCAATCCGGCCAAGGACGCCGCGGCAATGGCCGCGATGCTGACCAAGATGGGCTTCGACGTCGTCAACAACAAGGAAGACGCGACCATCGCGGACATGCGCAAGATGGTGCGCGACTTTTCCGACCAGGCCGCCAATGCCGACGTGGCGCTCGTGTACTACGCCGGCCACGGCATCGAGCTCAACGGCACCAACTACCTGATCCCAGTCGATGCCAAGCTTGAGCGCGATGTCGACGTCGAGGACGAGACCGTGTCGCTCGACCGCATCGTGCGGATCCTCGATCCGGTCCACAAGCTGCGCCTCGTCATTCTCGATGCCTGCCGCGACAATCCGTTTCAGGAAAATATGAAGCGATCGCTCTCGAGCCGCGGGGTGACACGAGGTCTCGCCAAGGTCGAGCCTGATAGCCCGAACACGCTGATTGCCTATGCGGCCAAGGCAGGTTCGACGGCGTCCGATGGCGCCGGCGACCACAGTCCGTTCACCACCGCCCTGCTCAAGCAATTGCCGACGCCCGGACAGGACCTGCGCAAATCGCTCGGCTATGTCCGCGACGACGTCATGAAGCAGACCAACAACCAGCAGGAGCCGTTCGTGTACGGTTCGCTGGGCGGAGACGATGTCGTGCTGGTGCCGGGCGCCAAGGCGGCGTCGGCGCCGATCCCGGCGTCGGTCGCCGCGCTCGATCCGAACTCGCAGCTGCGCCAGGATTACGAGCTCGCCGCGCAGATCAACACCAAGCCCGCCTGGGAAGCGTTCCTCAAGACCTATGCGAAGGGCTTCTACGCGGATCTTGCGCGCGCAGCGCTCGGCAAGCTCTCGGAGCCGCCGGCCTCGCCGCAGCTCGCGGCCACGGCCACCGCAGCCGAGCAACGCAACCTGTCGGCAGCGTCGCCGCTCGACCATCCGCAGCCGGGCGACGCGGCCGGCATCAATATCAACGCGTATGTCGGAAAATCATTCCGGGTGACGTTCACCGAAGTTCAGGAGCAGGATTCGCCAAATCCCGGAAAGATCGGCTTCAGCGGCCGCGAGAGCGCCATCTACATCAAGTCGGCCGATCAGATCACCAGCCGCTACAGCGCCACGCCGCGCATGCCCAACAACATGGGACGCTACGCCAGCGCCGCGCCGGGCGGCGTCAACAATGGCATGCAGGTGAGCTATGACGGGCACCAGTTCCTGCTGATCCTGCAAGCGCCCGATCATCGCGTCACAGTGACATTCACGCCGAATGGCAGCACCTGCTCGGCGACGATCGGCTACGAGCTTATGGCCGGCAAGACGTATTACACCTTCCGCGCCAATGCCACGGGCGATCTCGTGTTGATGCGGGCGCTGCGCGCCGATCGCGTGGTGTGTTGGGTCAGCACGACGGACGAGGTCGGCGAACCGGCGGTGGCCTCGGCGCAGCCGGTAGCGACCCCGGCGCCAATACCGCCGGTGCCTGCGTCATCGTCGCCTGCTCCGTCAGCCGCTTCATCTCCTGCTCCGTCGGCGTCGCCATCCAGCTCGCCGACTTCGGCGGCGACCGCCGCCTGCGCACGCATTCAAGCCGCGTGCGAAACCGCGGGCTTTACCTTCGGCGCCGCGTCCGATGGCACGGGCCTGCTCAAGGACTGCTACAATCCGATTGTCGAGCGCATGCCCCAGCCCGCGATCGCCAGAAAGCATCCGCTGCCGAAGGTCGACTCAGCGCTGGTCGATAGCTGCCGCTCCAGCCGCACCATGCCTTCGGCCTCGGCGCGCCCGGCGAAGTAAGTCGGCCGCAGCGACCATGTTGACATCGTCGTCTCGAATGCGAATTCTGATGGCATGGGCCATCCGAAATTCAGCCATGACGATTTTCTCGGTGCCGCGCTGGCCGTGATCGCAGAGCGCGGCGTCGCCGGCGTGACCATCGCATCGGTCAGCGAACGCCTGGGATCGCCGACCGGCTCGTTCTATCACCGCTTCGCCTCGCGCGATGTCCTGCTCGGATCGCTGTGGCTGCGCGCGGTCCTGGAATTCCAGACCGGCATCCGCGCAGCGCTCGAAGCCGGCGACGGCCTGGCCGCCGCACTCCACACGCCGGCGTGGGTGAGGAAACACCCCGATAATGCGCGTCTGCTTTTGCTCTACGACCGCAAGGATTTCCTGCACGGGGAATGGCCTGACGAGTTGCGCGAGCGGGTCGCCGAGATGACTTTAAGCATGGAGAGCGGATCGCGGCGCTGGGCGCGCGTGATCTTCGGCAAGGAGGGACGCGACGAAGTGCGTCTCGCGCAGTTCCTGATCTCCGAGCTTCCGGTCGCGCTGGTCCGGCAACACCTGTTGCACGGCCAGCGACCGCCGCCGCTCGTCGACCGCATCATCCGCGCGACCTATCGGGCTGTCCTCGCGGACTATCGATCCGCAAAGGCCCCCTCGCGCCGCGCGAAGCCGTAGTTGCCTGCCGGGCTATTGTGACCGCTACCACGCCGGAATGAAGCGCCAGGAGTCGTCAGGCTGGCGTTGCAGCAGCGTTCGACCGTGGCCAAACGGCTCCGGTGTCAGGCCGCGAGCGTGGACCTCGACCCGGTCGACCTCGACCTGGATGACGATCATGTTGCCGTCGGCGAAACCAGGCGGGAAGCGCGCGTCGAGCTCGCTCGGCCACATGGTTCGCATCACCGCGACATCCTCGATGATCGCAGCCCGACCGCCCAAGGCAATATAGCGCTCGCCGGACGAATGCTGAAACGCAAGCGTCACCTGCGGCGCGGCGCGCATCTCGGCGACCTTGCGCGAACTGCGGCGGACCAGAAAGCGCCTGGTCCATTCATCGGCCCCCGGCAGCCCGGCCGAGGTATTGACCGCCCGCGCATTGGTGCCGCCCTCCAGCGACCGGGTGGCGAGCCAGCAGATCGGCACCTCGGCAATCGTTGCACGCGCAGCGGCAAGGAACTTGACGATGTCCACTTCGGTGACCTTCGGGACCGGCGGCATCGTGGTCGACATCTGGCTGCTCCCTCGACGGACGGATCCACTCTGCCTGATATAGATCATTGTGTCTAGAATTCATATTCTACATATCGATTTTGGCCGCGAGGCTGCCCTCGGTGGTGTCCTAATCTGAATTTTGGCGGCCAGCGAAAGTGCCACGCCTCAGCAACACGGCCATGTACAGAATAATCGCGAGCGAAATCACAAATCCATCGATCCGCTCGATTTTCATCAGGAGCGGTAAGTCCATCCAACTACCATCGACGTAGAAGTCCCAAACCGTTGCGGACAAACCAACCAAGAACGCAGCAACCAAGAAATACACACCCTCGGGGCGCCGAAATATCAGCAGGCCTGTCGCCAACGCCTTGCATCCCAGATTAAGTCCGACCCCGAACTTCACCGTTGCTGGGTATGACTCGAACGATGCCCATTTGGGTCGATAAATTATAAGCTACAGTGGCGACCAGATAGGCGATAGCGACCCAGAACCAAGCAGATCGGCGCTTCATTCCTTTGCCCTCTGCTCCGCCCCGATAGCCGCTCTCACCGCCTCACGCGGGCCTGTGATCCTCGCGGTTGCCGTATAGGCGCTCGTAGGACCACGCACAGGCGCCTGTGGCCGAATTAGAACACGTACCGCCGAGAGTGCGACCCATCAGCGCCAGAGCTGCTTGCTCGCGAGCGCCGCGCCCTCGACCAGCGTGTCAAGCTTGGCCCAGGCGATTTGCGGATAGACGCGTCCGCCGAGACCGCAATCGGTTGCCGCGATCACCCGTTCGCGCCCGACAAGATTGGCGAAGCGAAGGATGCGCTCGGCCACCAGTTCGGGATGTTCGACGACATTGGTGGCATGGCTGACCACGCCGGGCAGGATCAGCTTGTCGTCGGGCAGCTTGACGTCCTGCCACACGCGCCACTCGTGCTCGTGGCGGACATTGCCGGCCTCGAACGAATAGGCCTGGCAGTCCACCGCCAGCATCACCTCGACGATGTCGCGCATCGGAATGTCGGTGGTGTGAGGACCGTGCCAGCTGCCCCAGCACAGGTGGAAGCGGATGCGATCTTTTGGCAGCCCCCGGATTGCGTGATTGAGCGCTTCGATGCGCTTCATCGAGAAGCGCTGATATTCGGCGACACTCGGCGCCGGATTGATCTGGTCCCAGTTTTCGGCGATGCAGGGATCATCGAGTTGCAGGATCAGCCCGGCGTCGATGATCGCCTTGTACTCCTCGCGCATGGCATCGGCGCAGGCGAACAGGAACTCATCGTCGGTCGCATAGTATTTGTTGCCGATGCGTGACGCGCTGCCCGGCGCGATCGATGTCATAAAACCTTCGGCCACACCGGCCGCCTGCAGGCCGGCCTTGAAGTGCGCGATGTCGGCGGCGATCGCAGCCTGTCCCGTATAGGTCAACGGCGCGATGCAGACCGGCACCTGGAGCGCGATCGGCCCGGTCGAGACGCCGGACTCCGGATCGCTGTAGGCGGCGCGAAAGCGCTCGCGGTCGCGCCGATCGGAAAAGCTGGTCAGGACCACCTCGCCGTCGTTGCGGCGCCGCGGCGGCACCTGCGCGAGCGAAACATTCGTCAGTTCTAGCCCGCCGAGGCGCTGGAACGAGTAACTCCACCAGGCGCCGTAATTGATCTTGTGGCGCATCGCCTTGCCGAACTCGCCGTCGCCCGGGATGTCGATGCCTATTGTCTTTTGCTGCTTGACCGTGTCGATGACGGCGGCCTCGAGCTGCGCCTGAAACGCCGCTTCATCGGAGGCCTCGCCAGCGGCCCGCGCGCGGTTCGCCTCGATCAAAGCGTCAGGCCGCGGCAGACTGCCGGCATGGCTGGTCAGGATGTGGCTGCTGCTGCGCTGCATCTTGGTTCTCCCCGCAACTGACGCAAACTTTCGATCGTCGAAGGTTACCTGCCGGAGCCGCCCGTGTCTCCGGGAAGTCGGTCCTGCAATTGAGTTCGGCCTGGCAGCACGCCGGCGGCACGGAGCGCCACGACGAAACGCTCGCGCTCATCTGCCAGCATAAACGGATAGGTATCGTCGATATAGGCGAGATCAAATCCAGGCTGCATCTTCGCGAGTTCCTTCGCCGCATTTCGCGCGCGGTCCTCGAAGCCGCGCGCGCTCAATGCCGCGACCAGACGCTGTCGCGCCCGAACGTTCGCTGTCTGCACGCGTACCGCCCGCTCGGCAGTGGTGATCGCCTCGTCAAAATCGCCCAGCAGAAAATGGCACAGGCTCTGGTCGGCGATCGCGAGCGAACGGAAACGGTACTGCGGATCAAGGCGCAGAATCGCATCCAGATGCGGCAGCAACTCCGCAGGCCGGCCGGAGAATTCGAGAATGCAGGCGAGGAAGTGACGGGCCAGGGGCGCACTTGGGTTGAGGGCGACGGCCCGTTCCGTGCCTTCCAGCGCCGAGGCAAAGTCGCGTTGGGTCCACAGCCGGCCCATGCCCCAAAGCCCCTGCGCCAGCCATTCGCGATCGTCGAACGAGATCGCCTGCTCGGCGGCATCGAGAGAGGCCTGCAGCGCGGCACCGCGGCTCTCGGCCCAGCCCAGAATACCCTCATGATAGTGACACAGCGACAATAGCGACCAGGCCCGCGCCGACGAAGGGTCGATCTTCAGCGCCTGAGCCAGTTGATCGCGCGCTTCGGCGTGGCCGGCCCGCGTCATGCGTTCCTGCAGCGCCAGCGCCTTCAACTCGTGATCCCATGCGCCGAGATCGGACGGGTGTTTGCGCGCCACGCGCCGCGCCTCCGCGCGGGCGATTTCCGGCTCGATCGATACGCATATGCGTTCGGCGATCTCATCCTGGACGTGAAAAACGTCGGCGACGCCACGATCGTAGCGCTCGGCGAACAGATGATGTCCACTCGACGCCTCGATCAACTGGATGGTGATGCGGATCTGTTCGCCGGCGCGGCGTGCACTGCCTTCGACAAGATAGGCGGCGCCCAGTTCCTTGCAGATCTCGGTGACGTTCTTCGGCTTGTTTTTGTATGCGAAGGTCGAGTTGCGGGCGACCACCGGAAACCAGCGCCAATAGGACAGCGCGGTGATGATGTCTTCCGTCAAGCCATCGACGAAATAGTCTTCCGCCGGATCCTTCGAAAGATTGTCGAACGGCAGCACCGCGACGGCGCGCAAATCGGCGAAATCACCGCGGCGCGCTACCGTTGCAATCCCGGGCCCGGCGGCGATCCGGAAGACCTGCACCGGACGCGCAATATTCTTCAGGGGCTGCTCGCCGAGGTCTTCGAATGCGAAACGGACCTTGTCGCGAACCTGGTCATGCGCAGAACGCGACAAACAAATGCCGCCGGGATCGGCGAGACCTTCGAGTCGCGCGGCGACGTTGACACCGTCTCCGAACACATCGCCGTTTTCGACCATGATGTCGCCGACGTTGACACCGATGCGGAGCGCAAACGGCTTCGCGCGATCGCGGTTGATTTCGGCGAGTCCGCGCTGGATTTCGACGGCGCATTCGACCGCCTGGATGGCGCTGGCAAATTCGAGCAGGAAGCCGTCGCCCATCGTTTTCACGATACGGCCGCCGCGCGCGGCGATCGCGGGTTCAATCACCGTCTCGCGCAAGGTGCCGACTGCCGCCAGTGTCCCCGGCTCGTCGTCGCCCATCAGGCGGCTGTAGCCTACAATGTCGGCAGCGACGATGGCGGCCAGCCTGCGCTCCATCTCGGCAGCTCCAGATCACGTTTCAACCGGTCGGCACCAGCAGCGAAGCTAACTTATCCGACCACGGCGAAGCTGTCGACGCGACGGATTGGCGATGCGACGAACTTGCGGCAGACTGGCAATCCGCGAAGCGGAAGCTTCATGCTCTTGCGGGGTCGCCCCCTCTCTCACTAGTCTCAAAACCGGCCAAGGCGCCAAATCATGCACATCCTGGTCAACGGCGTAAAACTGTTCTTCGACGTCGAGGGCGCAAAGCTCGTGCCCGACGGCGCGGTGATGCGCGAGAAGCCGACGCTCTTGCTGCTGCACGGCGGCCCCGGTTTCGATCACGCATCATTCAAGCCGCTTTATGCGCCGCTCGCCGAGGTCGCCCAGCTCGTCTACCTCGAGCATCGCGGCAATGGCCGCAGCGACGGCGGCCCGACGGAAAAATGGAATCTGGCGCAATGGGGCGACGACATCGCCGCGTTCTGCGATGCGCTTGGGATCATCAAGCCTGTCGTGCTCGGGGTGTCGTTCGGAGGCATGGTGACGATGTCGTACGCGACCCGGCATCCCGATCATCCCGCAAAAATCATTCTGATCACGACGATGGGCTCGGGCAACTCGCACCGCGACCGTGCCGTCACGATGTTCGAGCAGCTTGGCGGGCCGGAGGTCGGCGCGCTGGCGCGGCGGCGCTTCCTCGAGGGCCGCGGCCAGGTCGACCGCGCCGACCTCGACAAATGGCGGGCGCTCGCAATGCCGCACTACCAGCGCAAGCCGCGCGACCCGGACTTGGCGCTGCGCACGGTGAGCCGGCCGGAGGTGCTGCAGCATTTCACGCAGCCTGGCGGCGAAGGCCTCACCTTCAGCATCCTGGGCGACCTGCAGCGCGTCAAATGTCCGACGCTGGTGCTCGGCGGCGATGACGACCCGATGACGCCGATCGAATGCCAGATCGAGATCGCAGAGGCGCTCCCGAAACATCTCGTTGAGTTCAAGCGATATGCCGACTGCGGACATGGCGTAGTCCCTGACGTCGGCGAACCCGCGCTGAAGGTGATCCGGGATTTTGTGGTGGGCTGAGGGTCGCTAGAACCGCAGCCCCAACGCCCGCAAATCCTGTTCGCACTGATCAGCCGTCGTGAACAGGCGGGCCTGCAGCCCGACGCGCAACGCGCCGTCGACGTTGCCCTGAACGTCGTCGAGGAACACGGTTTCTGCGGGCTCAAGGCCGAAGGTTTCGATGAGGTGCCGAAAGATCCCGTCGTGCGGCTTGAGCATGCCGACCTCGGCGGAGACCACCGCGCCGTTGAACAGCTCCCAGAACTCGTAGCGCGACTTCAGGTGCGCCACGATCTCGCGGACGTTGTCGGTCAGCGCAAACAGCCGGTAGCCGGCACTCTGCAGGCGGCGCGCGATGGCTTCGGTGCCGTCGATCAGCTCCTGATGATCCATGGCGTGAAACAACAAGGCTGCGGCCTCTTCTTTCGTGAGGCCGTGCTCGGCCTGATAAGCCAGCTCCGCTTCGGCCTGGGTCACCTCACCGCGGTTCAGGCGCAGCCAGAGCGGCGAGCGCAGCAGCATCGTGCGCGCCCGGTTCTCCGCACTATCAGGCGCAAGATCGAAGCAGCGCCGAATGACCTCGGGCGGCGACCACTGCACGAACACGTTGCCGATGTCGAAGACGACGTTTTTGATCATGTCGATTACCTCGCGGCGGTATCGCCCGCCGCGGGTATCATTGCACAGGAGAACTTGACGAGCTTGTGTCCGCGCTGGCAATCACACAGCGCAAGAGTGCCGGCCAATCAATCAGAACGCGCTGTCCCACGGGCTCGGCGCCCAGCGCCGGGTCGGCGCCTCACGCAGCCAGCGCGATTGCTCGTAGCGCCTGAGCTGCTCGACCTTGACCAAACAGGTATCGGACGGCTGCAACCCGCAACTCTCCCAGCGCTCGCAGTCGGCGCAAACAAACTGATCCTGCTTACCGGGGCCGGCGATGGCTCCGAAGATATTCAGGGCTATCCGCCGGATGGTGTCGAACACGGCCATGATGACCTCCAAGTCCTGAGATTATTCAGATTTATCGCAGGCCGGCCGGTCGCCGTTGTTGACCCAGCGCAAATCGAGCTTGACTTGGTTACGTCGTTGTATTGATATCGATACAAGCAGACAACACCAGCCAAAATGATGCGAGTGAATCGCCATGACCACGACCTCATCTGCAAAATTCCGCGAGATGCTGCGGACCAACCGCCTGCTGGCGTTGCCCGGCGTCTACGACGGAATTTCCGCGCGCTTGTCCGAGCAGCGTGGCTTCAAGGCGATCTACATGACCGGAGCCGGAACCGCGATGTCCTACGGCTTTCCGGATTTCGGCCTGCTCACCGCGACAGAAATGGCCGGCCGCGCCGGCACTATCGCGCAAGCCGTGAACATCCCACTGATCGCCGACGCCGACACTGGCTACGGCAACGAGCTCAACGTCACCCGCACCGTGCGCGACTATGAGCGCGGCGGTGTCGCCGGCCTGCACATCGAGGACCAGGTGTCGCCCAAGCGCTGCGGCCATCTCGACGGCAAGGAAATCATTCCGCGCGACGAATACATCTCGAAGATCCGCGCCGCGGTCGCGGCGCGGCGCGACGAAAGCTTCTTCATCATCGCCCGCACCGACGCGCGCGCCGTGGCTGGCTTTGACGAGGCCATTGGGCGCGCCAATGCCGCGCTCGCCGCCGGCGCCGACATGGCGTTCGTCGAGGCGACGGAGAATGTCGAGGAGATGGCAGCGGTGCCGAAGCGTGTCAACGGCCCCTGCCTCCTCAACATCGTGCGCGGCGGCAAGACGCCCGACGTCGACCTCAAGCATGTCGAGGAGATGGGCTATCGAGTCGCGATCCTGCCGAGCCTGCTGCTCGGCGCGGCGCTCGAAGCATTCGACTGCGCGCTGTCGCAGCTGATGGAAACCGGCACGCCTCCGGCTTCGACGGCGGGCGCAGCACTGGTGCGCGACCGCTTCCGCCGCTTCGGCGCCGACGAGTGGGACGCACTGCGCACCCAATTCCGCGACGCGCAAGGCAACCAGGCCGCAAGCTAGACCATGCCGCAAACATTGTTCGACAAGATCTGGGACGCCCACATCGTCCGCGACCTCGGCGACGGCTGGGCCCTGCTCCACATCGACCGCCACCTCTTGCACGACCTCTCCGGATCGGCGGCGCTGCGCAGCGTGAAGCGGCGCGGGCTGAAGGTGCGCAATCCCGAACTGGTGTTCGCAACACCCGATCACGCGGTGTCGAGCGCACCCGGTCGCACCGGCACGACGTTCCCGGTCGGCGCGCGGTTGTGGAGCGATCTCAAGACGCTGTCCGCCGAAGCAGGCATTCGCATGTTCGACCTTGGCGAGGATGGCCAGGGCATCGTCCATGTGATGGGGCCGGAGCTTGGGCTGGTGCTGCCCGGGATCACGTTGGTGTGCGGCGACAGCCACACCTGCACCAACGGTGCGCTTGGCGCGCTCGCCTTCGGCATCGGCTCGTCGGAAAGCAGCCATGTGCTGGCGACGCAGACGCTGCGCCAGCGCAAGCCAAAACGGATGCGCATCCGCCTCGGCGGCAAGCTCGGCCATGGCGTCGTTGCGAAGGACTTGATCCTGCACCTGATTGGCAAGCTGGGAGCTGCCGCCGGCGTCGAGCACGCCATCGAATATGCCGGCTTGACGATCCGCGGCTTGTCGATCGAGGAGCGGCTGACGATCTGCAATCTCTCAGTGGAGATGGGCGCGAAGTCCGGCATGATCGCGCCTGATGAGACCACCTTCGCCTATGTGGCAGACAAGCCGTTTGCGCCTGAGGGAGCCGTGCTGGAGCGGGCGATCGCCGCGTGGCGCAAGCTTACCAGCGATGACGACGCGAGCTTCGATCGCGACGAGCAGGTCGACGTGTCAAACGTGGCACCGACCATTACCTGGGGCACCAGCCCGCAGCACGCGATCGGCGTCGACCAGGCAATCCCCGATCCCGCGCGGGAAAACGACGCGACGGCGCGCGACAACATGCAGGCCGCGCTCGACTATATGGGGCTGCAGCCAGGCCGTCCCATCGCCGGCACCAAAGTCGACCGCGTGTTCATCGGCTCGTGCACGAATTCGCGTATCTCGGATCTCCGCGCCGCGGCCGCGATCGCGCGCAACCGTCGCGTCGCTGATGGCGTGACCGCCTGGGTCGTGCCGGGTTCGCTGCGGGTCAAGCGCGCCGCCGAGGCGGAGGGCCTCGACCACATCTTCCGCGTTGCCGGCTTCGAGTGGCGCGAGCCGGGCTGCAGCATGTGCGTCGGCGCCAACGGCGAACTGGTTGCGCCGGGCGCGCGCTGCGTCTCGACCACCAACCGCAACTTTGTCGGACGGCAAGGCCCCGGCGCGCGGACGCATCTCGCAAGTCCGGCAATGGCGGTAGCTGCAGCTGTGACCGGCGCCATCAGCGACGTGAGGCGTCTCGCATGACACCGTTCACAACAGTCTCAGGGCATGCGGCGCCGCTGATGAAAACCAATGTCGACACCGACGTGATCATTCGCATCGAGCGGCTGACAGCCGGCAAGGCAAGCGAACTCGGCCGGTACGCACTTGAAGCGCTGCGCTATCGCGCCGACGGCAGCGAGAACCCGGAGTTCGTGTTCAACCAGCCAAAATATCGCGCCGCGCCGATCCTGATTGCGGGAAAGAATTTCGGCTGCGGCTCGTCGCGCGAAGGCGCGGTGTGGGCGCTGATGGGCATGGGCGTGCGCGTCGTCATCGCCGAAAGCTTTGGCGATATCTTCTACGGCAACTGTTTTCAGAACGGCATGCTGCCGATCCGCCTTCCTGCAGATGTGGTGCAAAGCCTCGTCGAGGAGTCGCTCGGCAGCGACGCAGCGTTCACGGTCGATCTCGAACGCGCGTTGCTCTCGACCCCGTCGGGCAAGGCAATCACGTTCACCGTCGACAAGCTGCGCCGCGAATCCCTGCTGACCGGACTCGACGACGTGGGGCTGACGATGAAAAGCGACGACGAGATCGCCGCCTGGCAGGCCGCCGATCGCCAGGCGCGTCCATGGATCTGGACCGCCAGTGCGAGCAGCCTGCGCTGAGCGCAAGAACGGGAATAAACGAATGGCTGATCTTCGTTTCAAGGGCGTCGCGGAAGCGCCAACCGATCCCAAAGGGACGACCGGGCAGCTCGCCGAATGGCTTTACGGGCTTCGCCTCGAAGCGGTGCCCGACAATGTCCGGGCGCGTGCAAAACACCTGATCCTCGACGGCATCGCCTGCGCGCTGGTCGGCGCCCGACTGCCGTGGTCGGAAACCGCGGTCGAAACCATCACGCGCTTCGAAGGATCGGGCGACAAGACCATCATCGGCTGGGGGCGCACGGCAAGCGGCCCGGTGGCCTGCCTGCTCAACGGCACTTTCATCCAAGGCATCGAACTCGACGATTTCCATCCGCTCGGACCGTTGCATAGCGCATCAGTGGTCGTCCCTGCCCTGCTCGCATGCGCGGAAGAACTCGGCCATGTCAGCGGCGCAAGATTCCTCACCGCCGCAATCGCCGGCTTCGAGGTCGGGCCGCGGGTCGGCATGGCCTTGCATGGCGCGCAAATGCTGTCGCGCGGCTGGCATTCGGGCTCGGTGTTCGGCACCCACGCAGCGGCCGCTGCGGCCGGCGTATTGCTCGACCTCGATGCGTCGCGCTTCGAGGACGCGCTTGGCCTCGCCGGCACGCAATCGGCAGGCCTGATGGCGGCGCAGTTCGAAGCGATGTGCAAGCGCATGCATCACGGTTTTTCCGCGCGCAACGGGCTTTACGCGGCCATGCTCGCAGCCGGCGGCTACACCGGTATCAAGCGCGTGTTCGAGCGCGACTATGGCGGGTTCCTGTCGGTGTTCGGCGAAGGGCATCAGCCTGACGCCAGCAAGCTCGTCGCGGGATTGGGTGATCGCTGGGAGACAATGCGCATCGCGATCAAGCCCTACGCGGCGATGGGCGCGCTGCACGCGCCGCTCGATGCGATCTTCGACATCATGGAGAAGCGGCCGCTCAACCCTGCGGAGATCGCGAAAATCGACATCGACATGTCGCACGCGGCCTATCATCACGGCTGGTGGAAGCTGGAACGGCCGCTGACACCGATCGCTGCGCAGATGAACGTGGCTTACGCCGTCGCTGTCGCAATCCTCGACGGCGCTGCGATGGTGCAGCAGTTTGCGCCACAACGCATCAACCGCGACGACGTGTGGGCGATGGTCGAGAAGATCACCGCGCGTCACGATCCGGAGTTCGACAAGTCGGGATCGCGGCAGACGCGTATGACGGTCACGCTCAAGGACGGCAGCAAGCTGCAGCATCTCGTGGAGGCCGCACGTACATTCACCAAGCCGCTGACGAACGACGAGGTTGTCGGGAAATACCGCGCGCTGACCGACGGCATCGTGACGCCGCAACGGCAGAGCGACATCATCGATGTCGTCGTCAACCTGGACACGGCGAAGGACACTGCGCGCCTGAGCCAACTGCTCGCGCCGGCAGTCGAACCGGCGTTCAAGCAATGATTGTTTGACCAATGAACCTCGGCACCTCCCGCCATCGCAAAGTCTCGCTGGTCCTCAGCGACGGCATCGCCAGCGGCCGCTATCGCATGGGCGAGTCGTTGCCCGGCGAAGAAGCGCTGGCCAAAATGTTCGAGGTGTCGCGGGTGACGATCCGCCGTGCGCTCGCCGATCTCGACGCCGCCGGTCTGATCGAGCGCAAGCACGGGCTCGGCACCTTTGTGAGGAGCAAGCCCGATGCGCGGAACTCGAGCCCGATGAACCGGCTGGTGAGCCAGATCGCTCAGGCCGGCAAGCTTGCCGTCGAGGTGATCGAATTCGAATACGGCGTGCCGCCGGAAAGCGTGCGGAAACTGCTGCAGCTCGCGCCCGGCGAGGAGACACAGCGCGTGGTGCGTATCCGGCGCAACAAGACCGGACCGGTCATGCATCTGACCACCTATGTGCCGGCCGGGATCGGCCGCAGCTACTCGCGGAAGGATCTCGACCGCATGCCGCTCTACGAGCTCTTGGCGCGCGCCGGAAAGACCTACCGCAAGGCGCGCGAAGCAGTCGGGGCGTGTCTCGCCGATCCCATTGTCGCCCCCCTGCTCAAGGTCAACGTCGGTGCAGCGCTACTATTCGTTCAGCGCATCTTGTCGACCGAGGCTGACGAGCCGGTTGAATATCTGGAACTGCGCGCTTCGCCCGACACCTACATGCTGACGCGTTCCTGGGATTCGGCTACCGAGCCGGTGGAACTTGTGGGCAGCTTCGGCCCCTACACGAACGACGTCTGACGCCGGGCTTCCCCTATCGCAATGCCCAACGATTTGGGTCAGGGCTCCAAATCAACCGATCAATGCCGCGACGCAGCAGGAGGCGAGGTCGCATCTATCGACCTCCCTGCCCAGAAACGAGTCAGATTGAACAAACTTCGTGCAACCGAGACGCGACTTCGCGCGCGCTCGGGTCGTCATGGTTTAGGCCCGGTTAAGAAGAATCGCTCAGCTTCATAACGGACATCGTCCGGCTTGAAACAACTGGAGTGCCTGAACATGCCGCCCGCGGCCGCAGCTGCCCTGAAGATCGCCCCATCGGCTCACGGCGGCGCTCCCGACGATCAGAGCCGCACAGATGTTTCGACACTAACGGCGAGGCTCACCGCCGAAGTCAATCAGGTCGCCTGCGAAAAGACCGGCGAGATCCAGAAGATCACCAAGCAGATGAAAATGCTGGCGCTGAACGCGCTGATCGAGAGTTCGCGCGCGGGAACACACGGCGCGGGCTTTGCCGTCGTGGCGCAGGAGGTGCGCAGCGTCGGCCAGTCAGTCGAGAACATCGCCCAGGACCTGGAATCGCAGCTGACCAAGCGCACCGCCGAGCTCATGCAATCGATCGAAGACATGGTCGAGCGCGCCAAGGGCGAACAATTCGTCGATCTCTCGCTCAACGCCGTCGAGCTGATCGATCGCAATCTCTATGAGCGGACCTGCGATGTTCGGTGGTGGGCGACAGACTCGGCCGTCGTGCAATGCGCCTCGAGCCGTTCCGAGGCCGACGCCGCCTACGCCTCTCAGCAACTCGCCGTCATCCTCAGCGCGTACACGGTCTATCTCGACCTCTGGCTCTGCGATTTGAATGGCAACGTGATCGCCAATGGTCGCGGCGACAAATTTAGGGTCAAAGACCAGAATGTCGCAAACACGCGATGGTTTCAGGAGGCGCTGAGCTTGAGGTCAGGCGACGACTATGTTGCCGGCGATATCGAACGACAGCCTTTCCTCAACAACGCGCAGGTTGCGACCTATTGTGCTGGTGTTCGCGAGGGCGGCACCGCCCACGGCAAGCTGCTCGGCATTCTCGCCATTCACTTCGATTGGGAGGTGCAGGCAAGCGCGATCGTGCGCGGCGTGCGGGTCGGCGCCGATGAAAACGCACGGGCGTTGCTGGTCGATTCCAATTGCCGCGTGATTGCGGCGTCCGACGGAGCCGGCCTGCTGACCGAGCACATCGCGTTGCGGCGCGACGGCAAGGCGGAAGGTTTCTATCGCGATGCCGCCGGCACGCTGGTCGCATTCCATGTCACGCCGGGCTACGAGACCTATCGCGGGCTCGGCTGGTATGGCGTGATTGTGCAGCCCGCTGTCACCGGGAGGTAGGGCTCGCGACCTGGGTGATCAGGAAGTTGGGCAATCAATACGGCGCGCCAGGCGCGTATTGTGTCGTAACCGGCGGCCGCTTCGGCGCCAGCTTCTCCTTGTCGAGAAATTCTGACAGCGCGCCGGAAATTCTCTCTTTCAAATCCTCGGGCCCCCGGTCGCTGAGGTCGGTGTGCGGCGCGCCAGTCATAACAACGTCGACGCCTTCCTTCTCGCGGTCGGCTTCACTGGGCACGACGCCCTGATCCGGCTTGTATGCCCCGCCCGACGAACGGAACGACAGGAGCCGGCTGCGCACGAATTCGAGCGGCACGCGGAGATTGTCGAGAGTGACGACCTTGACCACCGAGTCGGGGTGGCCGGCGGCATAGAACACCGAGATGTCGCCGCCCTGGGAATGGCCGACCACCAGCAAATGATCGTAGTCGGCGATCGGCTCGGTCTTCCTGAGCTCGCTGAGGACGAAGTCGATGTTAGCGGCACCGCGCTCATAGGCCGGCAGCCGGCCGACATAAGGATAGCCCTTCATCGAGAGCGGCGGATCGGTCGGCAGATCGTGCTGAATGCTCGCAACCAAGAAACCGCGTGCCGCGAGCATGTTGCAGATGAATGAATATTCGCTGCTGCCGACGGTGTTGCCATGATTGACGATGGCAACCGGCAGCACGCTCATGCCGGCATAGGCGGCCATTTCCTTATCGCGGCGGACATAGAGATCGACCGGTACGCTGCGGCTTCGCGCAGAATCGTAGAGCGGCAGGCGATCATGCCGGATCGCAAGCCTCGTCGCAGCAATCGCTGCAACGACCACCACGAGCAGCACCGATGCGCCGATCAGCAGTTTGCGTTTCATGGCGACCCGCCGCGCAATCCTCAAGGAGGATTGTATTGGCTCACCATCCGCAGTCGCGGATTGATCCAGCGCAACGTCGTCCCGGTTGACCGTCAAGGACATCGAAACCTCGATAGCTGCCGCCCTTGTTCTTCGCCTGTAACAACGCCGTGAGTGGCTGGCTGGTTCGGCGCCGATTTGCCGGGCCTTTCGGTGCCGGCAAAACGCTACCGTTGGCGCGGTGTATGACCTGTCAAGCCAATCAATTGCAATAGATTTTCGGGTATGGATTGGCTGCATCGCGGCCACTGATTGCGCACCGCAACATCACCATGAAACACCGTTGAAGCCATTTTCTCGACCAGACGAAAAGCGGCTGAAACGGTCCGGGTGCAGAGTTGGCGTGCGGGTTCAGAGATCAATGGGGATCATCATGATGACCGTTCTCGCAATTGCTGCCGTAGTGGAGATCGGAATTCTCGATTGCCGAGATCGCGACCAGAGCGCGGCTCGTCGTGCAATCGCTTTCGTCACGGCCGCGTGGTCGGCTGAACGTACAGGCCTCAGGGGCTGACTTTGCCCTGCATGCAACTTTGCATAAAATCTTTCCGAGCAGACCTGTGCTGGTCAATCGCGTTGCGCGGCAAGGGTCTTGCACCGCTCCTGTTTCTTCTCGAATGCCTCCGGGTGATTTTGCATCACGCATTGCTTCTTCGCGGGCCCGGGAGGCAGATCCTTGCAGGCCTGCGCGCCGGCAGAGCGTCCAAGCCATGCCAACGATAACGCGACAAGGGCGACAACAAGCCTCGCCGAAACATCCGCTCGAAACGACGGCCGTTCACCAGTACATGCCCGACAATCCTTAGCCCTTCTCAATGATCAGACCGATCGACGTGCAATCGTAAGGGCCGAGCCGCAGCGCCAGGTGACCTGCGGCCTGGTACGGCGGCAGGTCGACCAGGTTCTCAATGAACCCCGGACCACGATTGAAGTCGAGCGGCGCCACGCGATGACCGGCGCGCGTCAATCGATCGATCAGACGTTCGATATCGGAGCGGCGATAAATGCACAGCCGCTCGGACTCGAATGTCGTCTCGTTTGACGTCAGGTTGAATTCGGTGGTGTGGACCGCGATGCCTCCCGTCTTCAACGTCCGCATCGCGTTCTCGACAAAGTCCAGCCCGCGCTCGAGCGAGCCGAGATGTTCGAAGGCGCAGGACGACCAGCAGAAGTCATAGCCGGCGATATCGTCGGGGATCGCGTTCATATCGACGGTGCGATAGCGGACCCGGTCGTCGAACAGCTTCTGGGGACAGATCGCATCATTGGCGAGAGCTGCGAGCTCGCTGGCGTGCTCGCGGGTGTCCGCCCAGCCCTGCTCCCTCGCCTGCTCGACCGCCTGATCAGTGGCGAGGATGGCGCAGCCATGCGCCGCAAAAAGCGCCGGCAGCGGCTCGCGACCGACCGCAAACGCAAGGCCCCGGCGCTGCGTGCGCGAGCAACCCGCGTTCGAATAGCGTCTGGATAATGAAGAACCATTCCCAGAGCTTGCGATGAAATCTCGGCGGCTCGCCGATCGCCCACATCCAGTGCCGGTATTCGTCGAGCGTGAAGTGGATCTGCTGGCACAATGACGATGACAGCCCGATGTGACCCGGCCGTGCCTTGAGCGGCTTCGATCCGCCCATCACCGCCGCGTAGAATTCCGGATGCTGCTCGATCGCAAATGCGTCCAGCAGTGCGCGGGCGGGCGCTGAGGTGTCGGTCATGCAGCCAATCCGGGCTCGGCGAAAATCGTCAGAGAAAGCGTAGCCGGTCGGAGCGACTGCGTCACCAGCCGTCGACAAATGGCCGCTTCTTGCCGGTGCGCGGCGGTGGCGGCGGCACCGAGTTCAGGCCCGAGATCAGCCATTTCCGCGTGTCGGCCGGATCGATCACGTTGTCGAGCTCGAACAACGAGGCAGTGTTGAGCGCCTTGCCGCGTTCGTACATCTGGGCGACGTAGGTCTCGTAGGTCTTCAGCCGTTCCTCGGGATCTTCGATGGCCGCAAGTTCCTTGCGGCGACCGAGCTTGACCTGGCCCTCGAGACCCATGCCGCCGAATTCGCCTGTTGGCCACGAGATCGCAAAGATCGACGCATGGAAGCTGCCGCCCGCCATGCCCAATGCGCCGAGACCGTAGGCCTTGCGGATCACCACGGTGAACGTCGGCACCGAAACATTGGCGCCGACCAGATAGGAGCGGCAGCAATGGCGTACTAATGCGGTCTTCTCGTGCTCCGGGGCCGACCATGTTGCCGGGGGTGTCGCACAGGAACAGCAGCGGAATATCGTGGGCGTCGCACAGCTGCATGAAGCGGGCGCCCTTGTCGGCCGCCGGGCTGTCGATCGCGCCGGCAAGGTGCAAGGGATTGTTGGCGACGACACCGATCGGCCGGCCTTCGATACGGATCAGCGCGGTGATCATGCCGTGGCCAAAGCCTTTGCGGATCTCAAGGAACGAGCCGTCGTCGGCCATGGTCTCGATCACGTTGCGCATATCGTAGGCGCGCAGCCGATTGGGCGGCACCGCATGCCTTAGCTTGCGCTGGTCAGGACAAGTCCAGTCGCTGCAGCGGCCCCTGGAAATATGACAAGTATTTTTTCGCGACATCGACAGCTTCGATCTCGTCGTCGACCGCGATATCGACCACGCCATTCGGCACCTGCACGCTCATCGGCCCGACTTCTTCGGGGCGATAGACGCCAAGCCCGCCGCCTTCGATCATTGCCGGGCCTCCCATGCCGATGGTCGAATTCGCGGTCGCAATGACCACGTCGCAGCAGCCGAGCAGCACGGCATTGCCGGCGAAGCAGCGGCCGGACGTAATGCCGACCAGTGGGAACGAGGCCGCTCAAGCCGCGCAAAGCGATGGAAGGTATCGAGCTGCAGCGAGCCGACGCCAATGGAGTCGGTGTCGCTGCCGCGCCCACCGCCGCCTTCGGCAAACAGCACAATCGGCATGCGCCACTGTTCCGCCAGCTTGAACATGCGGTCTTTCTTCTCGTGGCCTTTTTGCCCTGGGTGCCGGCAAGCACCGTGTAGTCGTAGGCGACAACGGCGACGCGCGCCTTGTCCGGGGGAAACAGCGCGCCATTGACCTGCGCGGTGCCCGCAATCAGCGAGTCGGCCTGCGTGGTGTGGATCAGTTCGTTCAAGTCGACCGTGCGGCGGCGTGCGGCGACGGCAAGCCCGCCATATTCGGCGAAGGTGCCGGGATCGACCAGCTGCGCGATGTTTTCGCGCGTGGTGCGCTGGTTGGTGCGGCGGCGGCGGGCGACCGCGTCGGGCCGCCGCTCATCGGTCAGGATGGCCTGGCGATCGAGAACTTCGGCGAGATCAGGGCGGATTTCATCAAGATCAATCTCGCTCTCGATAGCGACCGCTTCGCCGGTTTCCTCGCCCGGCTCGACAAAGATCAGTGGGTGCCCTTCGTACACCGTGTCGCCAGGCGTGATGTTGATCATCCTGATGGTGCCCCCGGTCGTCGCCTTGACGACGTGCTGCATCTTCATGGCTTCCATGATCAACAGCTGCTGGCCGATGCTGACGGCATCGCCCTCCTCGATGTCGAGCGAGACGATGGTGCCGAGCATGGGCGCCGGCAGCGCCACCGTGCCTTCCGGCCCGCCGCCGTCGAATGACGCCAATGGCGCCGGCTCCGCGACCGCTCCCGCATCTGAGGGCGGCCCGCTGGTGCGCCCATGGTTGAGCACTGCGAGCGGATCGCGGCTATCGACGCGCGCGCCGGCGAGTTTTGCCTGCGGTGACGCGGCCGCCTGCGGCGCGAAGAATTTTGCCGGATGCTTTGCGGATTTCAGAAGCTCGTCGAGGTGCCCTTCGACGAAACGCGTGTCGAAGGTGCCACGCTGAAACGCCGGATGCTGCAGGATCGCCTGCAGCAGGGAAATGTTGGTCGGTGCACCGACGATGCGGAATTCGGACAGCGCGCGATAGGCGCGGCCGGCGACGTCGGCGAGATCGCCGGATTTCGCGTGCACGATGACCTTGGCGAGCAGCGAATCGAACCGCGGGTTGGTCGCATAGCCGGAATAGCCAAATGCATCAACGCGAATGCCGGGGCCGATCGGCGGCTCGAACGCAGTCAGCGTGCCGCCCGCCGGCCGGACACTGCCATCGGCATTGATCGTCTCCATATTGACGCGGAGCTGCACGGCGATACCGCGCGGCGCCGGAATCGATTTCTGGTCCAGCCCGATGTCAGCGAGGCGCCTGCCTTGCGCGATCTCGAGCTGCGCGCGAACGAGGTCGATCCCGGTGACTTCTTCGGTCACGGTGTGCTCGACTTGCAGGCGGGCGTTGGCCTCGATGAAGGCAAAGCGGCTGCGGCCGCTCGCGTTCGCCTCGACAAGAAACTCGAATGTGCCGAGGTTGCGGTAGTTGGCCGCCTTGGCGAGCTTCAGCGAGGCATCGTACAGCGCGACGCGAGTGTCAGTGCACGAGGCTGGGCGCCGGCGCGATCTCGACGATCTTCTGCCGCTGCCGCTGGATGCTGCATTCGCGCTCGTAAAGGTGGCTGAGCCCGCCGTGCCCGTCGCCCGCGATCTGCACCTCGACGTGACGCGCACGCGGAAACAGTTGCTCGACATAGACATCGCCGTTGCCGAACGCCTGCTTCGCCTCGTTCTGGCAAAGTTGATAAGCGCGCTCGAGCTCGGCCTTGTCGCGCACCGGCCGCATGCCGCGCCCGCCGCCGCCAGCGATCGCCTTGATCATGATGCCGTCGGGCGACTTGTCGAGGAACGCCATCGCCTCATCCAGGCTGGTCGCCGTCGAGGTGCCCTGCAGCACCGGCACGTCGCACTTCTGGGCCAGTGCGCGGGCCGTCGCCTTGTTGCCGAACAGGTCGAGCGTCTCCGGCGTCGGGCCCGACAAAGATCAGGCCAGCCGCTTCACAAGCCCTAGCGAACCCGGCGTTTTCGCTCAGGAAGCCGTAGCCGGGATGCACGGCGTCGCAGCCGCTCTCTTTCGCCACCGCGACGATCTGCGCGATATCGAGATAGGCCGCCGGGCCAACGCCCTTCAGCGCCCTGCTCTCGTCGCTGCGACGCGTGTGCAGCGAAGTCGCGTCGTCCTCGGAGAACACGCTAATCGTGGCGATGCCTATGTCGGCCGCGGCGCGCGCGATCCGGATCGCGATTTCGCCGCGATTGGCGATCAACAGTCGTTTCATCGAACAAACTCTTTTGCTTTTGCGAATGTCCCTTGTCGGAAAACCGGTGCCCAATTTTCCGGGACATGCGCGTGAATTATTCGGCCGCTTCGGCCACCGCTCGCGTGCCGATCACCCCGGTCGCGCTCAACCGATCGATCTCGGTCTGCGACAGGCCAAGATCGTCGCGCAGCACCAGCATGTTGTGCTCGCCAAGCGTCGGTGACGGGTTGCGCAGCGGCGGCCGCTTGCCGTCGAGGGTGTAAGGCGCGTGCGGGATGACATGGTTGCCGATGTAGCGGCGGTCGGCGCGGCGCCAGAACCCGGACTGCTTGAGCTGGGGATCATCGAGCAGGTCGACGCCGGCGTAAACCGGGCCGGCGCTGACGCCCGCGGCTTGCAGGAGCGACGTTGCCTCGGCCGCGCTCCGCTGCGCCCCCCAGGACCGTAGCGCGGCCTCCATGGTCGGCTCATGCTGCTTCAGCGCTGCGAGATCGGCGTTCTCGAATACGAGATCGGCCCGCCCGATCGTGCGTGCGAGCGCATTCCATTGCACCGGCGTTTCAACGGCCACCGCAAACCAGCGCTTGTCGGCATTGCTCGGCGATACCGCGCGCAACGCGCTGAGCGGATGGCGGTTGCCGTCGCGGCGCAACGGCTCGCTTTGCACGGACTGCGCGACGATGGCATCGGCGCCAAGCTGGAACAAGGCTTCGACCTGGCCGAGGTCGATGATCGCGCCGCCACCTTTCTTGGTGCGGCCGTAAAGAGCGGTCAGGGCAGCGATCGCGCCATAGATGCCGGCAATCGGATCACCATAGGCGACGTGCTGCATAGTCGGCGGGTCGTTCGGCTCGCCGTTCGCAAACGGCAGTCCGGACGCCTGCTCAACCGTCGAACCGTAGGCGCGAAAACTGCGCCACGGCCCCTTCGCGCCGAATGCGCCCATGCCAACGCAGACGAGATCAGGCTTGATGCCGACCATTTCGCGCGCGCCGATACCGAGCTTGTCGAGCACGCCGGGCGCGTAGTTCTCGATCATGACGTCGGATTTGGCGGCGATCTTGCGCACCAGGGCGCGGCCCGCCTCGTCCTTCAGATCGAGCGTGATGCCGTGCTTGTTGCGGTTGACCATCAGGAAGGATGGTTTGATCTCGTAAGGCGGTGGATCGCCGTCGAGCGGGCCGTCAAAAGCGCGCCACCAGTCAAAATGCGTGCACGACTCGACCTTGACCACCTCGGCGCCGAGGTCGGCAAAGTGACGCGCCGCGAGCGGGCCGGCCCAGCCCATCGACAGATCGAGCACGCGAACACCGGTCAGCGGCAAGTCTGGGCTCAAGTCTGAGCTGTTGTTCGCCGCAGCTTTTGGCGAGGCGACCGGCGCAAGCGGTTCGATATGGAACGGCATGGTCGGACCGACGGCGCTTTGATGTCCCGGCACGGGAGCAAAGCTGCCGCGCTCTTGCCAATGCAGCGTCTTCGGCAAGTCCGATAGGCTTGGCACCGGCGCCAGCGGAATGCGCCGCCGTTGTCCCTCTTCGAGCAGATATTTTGCGCTTTTGGCCTTGAACGCCGGGATCAGCACGGGATCGAGCGCGTCGGCGCGCTCCATGCGCTGCAGGGAAACCCACAGCTCCTTGTCCTTGCCGAGATCCGGGCGGCCGATCATGTCGCACAACGAGATCCATTGCGGCGCGGTCAGTGCGGTGACGCCGATCCAGCCGTCGCTCGCCTGATAGATGCCGCCGGGAAATGTCGGCGTGAAACGGTTGACGCCGCGCCGGACCGTGCGGTCGCCGGTCAGCGCGACGGCTGCTGCGCCACTCTCCGAGAAGCAGAGATTGGCGTCGAAGACGTTGAGGTCGATGCGCCGTCCGCGCCAGCCGGCATCTCGGCCGATGATCGCGCCGAGCGCGGCAATGAAGGCCGTGGCGCCCGCAACCACTTGCGGCGCGTGACCGCGCGGCAGCATCGGCATGCCGTCCTTGGGGCCCGTGGCGTAGGACACCGCACTCATCGCCTGGATGATGGCGTCGGTCCCGATCCACCTGGCATAGGGTCCAGCCGGGTCGAACCACGTCATGCCGACGCGAATGGCACGCTTGAACGAGCCCTGCTCGAGCGCGTGGTCCGCCGAGCTGATCGTCGTCGCATCGAGACCCGCGATGACGAGGTCGATCCTGCCGTCGCAGGCGCGCGCGGCCGCACCGAAATCGGCCGCGCGGTTCTTTCCTGCGTCGAGCCAATCCGCATAGGCCTGACTGGCCGCACCGCCATAACCGGCGCGCGCGCACATCGGGCTTGCCGATCTGCGTCACGTTTGCACCGTTCGCCGCGAACAGATGGCCGCAATAGCGTGATGCGACGCTGTCGGCATATTCGATCACGTTCAAGCCAGCGAGCGATGTTGTCATTGTTTATCTCTCGGCCCTTCGTTTCTTGTTGTTGTCAGTGCGCATGCTCGGAATTGAGGAGATGGCAGGCGGCACGGCGTCCGTCGGCCAATGGCGTCAGCGCAGGGTCAGTGGTCTTGCAGACCGGCATCACGTGCGGACAGCGCGGGTGGAACTTGCATCCATCAGGTGGCGCCAACGCGCTGCCGGTGTCGTCAAAACTCTCGGCGGCCACCGGGACAAAGTCCGGATCGGGCCGCGGCACGGCACTGAGCAGCGCTTGCGTATAGGGATGTTTTGGCGCCGCAAAGATTTCCGCGCTCGGGCCGCTCTCGACCACACTGCCGAGGTAGATCACGGCAACCTGCGTCGACAGATGCTCGACCAGGGCGAGGTCATGGGCGATCAACAGATAAGTCAGGCCGAACTGCTTCTGGATATCCATGAGCAGGTTCAGGATTTGCGCGCGGATCGAGACGTCGAGCGCCGAAATCGGCTCGTCGAGGATGATGATCTTTGGCTGCAGCGCGAGCGCCCGCGCGATCGCGATGCGCTGGCGCTGGCCCCCGGAGAACTCGTGCGGATAGAGATCGGCGGCGCTCGCCGGCAAGCCTACGATATCGAGCAACTCCAGCACGCGCTTGCGCAGCGCTGCGCGATCGGGGCGATCGTGGGCGAGGATCGGCTCGCTGACGATCTTCGCGACCTTGAGCCGCGGATTGAGCGAGGCATAGGGGTCCTGGAACACCGCCTGGACATGGCGGCGATAGTTCTTGATCTCGCGACGCGACATATCGGCAAGCGTCTTGCCCTCGAACATCACGGCGCCGCCGGTCGGCTGCTCCAGCATCAGGACAAGCTTGGCGATCGTGGTCTTGCCGCAACCGGATTCGCCGACCAGTGCGACGGTCTGGCCGTCCGGAATGACGAGGTTGACGTCATTGACGGCGCGGACCACGCCGCGCCCACGCTGGGTGCGGACATCGAAATGTTTTGAGAGCTTGCGAAGCTCCAGCGCCGTCGTCATCACTGCTTCGCCTTGAGCCAGCAGTGCACGACATGGCCGTCGCCGATATCGGTCGCCGGCGGATACTCATCGCAAATGCTCATGCGCTTCGGGCAGCGCGGCGCGAAGCGACAGCCGGCCGGCGGATCCAGCAGGCTCGGCGGCTGGCCGGGGATCGCCGCAAGCCGGTCGCGCTTCTGGCCGAGATGCGGGATCGCCTCCAGCAGCGCCTGCGTATAGGGATGCGCCGGGTTCTTGTAGATGTCGCGCACCTTGCCGGTCTCGACGATACGGCCGGCATACATCACGGCGATGCGGTGGCAGAGGCCGGCGACGATCGACAGATCATGCGTGATCAGGATGATGCCGAGCTTGCTGTCGCGCTGAATGCTTTTGAGCAGCGCCATCATCTGCACCTGGATGGTCACATCCAGCGCGGTGGTCGGCTCGTCCGCGATGAGGAGCCGTGGCGAGCAGGCAATCGCCATGGCGGTCGCGACGCGCTGGCGCATGCCGCCGGAGAACTGGTGCGGGTAGTTCCTCAGCCGCTGTTCGGGCGACGAAATGCGCACGCGGCGCAGGCCTTCGGCCGCCTTCTTCCAGGCTTCGCGAACCGTTTTGACCAGCTTGTGATAGAGGAACGGGCCCGACACCTGGTCGCCGACCGTGAACACGGGATTGAGCGAGGTCATCGGGTCCTGCGAGATCATCGCAACCTGCTGGCCGCGGATGTTTTGGGCCATCTCGTCTTCGCTCAGACTCAGCAGCTCCGCGCCGTCGAGCTTGATGCTGCCGTTGATCCGGCCGCCGCCGTGGCGCGGCAACAGCCGCAGGATCGACAGGCAGGTCATGGTCTTGCCGGAGCCGGACTCGCCGACGAGGCCGAGCGTCTCGCCCTCGTGCACCTCAAAACTGATGCCGTCGACCGCGTGCACGACGCCGCGCCGCAAATGCAGGTAGGTCTTGAGGTCCTCGACCTTGAGCAGAGGCGCGGACGCGGTCACAGCTGCCTCCGCTGCGGATCGAGCAGGTCGCGCAGCCAGTCGCCGACCAGGTTCGAGGACAGGCAGGTCAGCATGATCGCAATGCCGGGCATGGTGATGCCCCACCAGGCGTAGGTGATGTACTGCCGGGCGTCAGCCAGCATCAGGCCCCACGACACGTCGGGCGGCTGGATGCCAAGGCCGAGGAACGACAGCGACGCCTCGAAAATGATGACCTGGCCGACCTGCAGGGTCGCAAGCACGAGCAGCGTGTTGAAGATGTTCGGCAGGAGGTGGCGGCGGAAGATCGTGAGCGGGCCGCAGCCGGCGACCTTGGCAAAGGCGACATAGTCACGCTCCTTCAGCGACAGGATTTCGCTGCGGATGATACGCGCGTACCAGGTCCAGTAGGTAAAGACGATGACAATGACCACCGTGGTCAAGCCGGGATCGAGCGTCGCCGACAGGATCAGCGCCAGCGCGAGCGCCGGGATCGACATCTTGATCTCGGCGATGCGCACGATCACGGTGTCGACCCAGCCGCCGAAATAGCCGGCGATGATGCCGAGCAAGGTGCCGATCGCGCCGGAGAAGATGATGGCGTAGAACGACACGATCACCGAGACGCGCGCGCCGACGATGATCTTGCTCAGGACATCGCGGCCGAGATTGTCGGTGCCGAGGATATGCTCGAGGCTGCCACCTGCCTGCCAGAACGGCGGACGGAACGACGCGGCAAGATTGAGGCCGTTGGGATCCTGCGGCGCAATGTCCTCGCCGCCGATCGCGCCGATCAGTACCAGCGCGAGTATGAAAAGCGGAATCCACGGCACGCCCTTGAGACGGAAGCGCACGCCGAACGGCTTGACGTCCGACAGCGTCGTTGCACTCGTGTCTGCCGGAGCCGAGGTCACGCTCATCGGCGGATCCTCGGATCGATCAGGCTATAGGAGAGATCGACCAGGAAGTTCGAGAGGATGAAGACGATCGAGGTGACCAGCACGCCGGCCTGCACGACCGGATAGTCGCGCGCAAACACCGCCTCGACCACGGTGCGGCCGAGCCCGGGCCAGGCAAACACCGTCTCGACCACGAAGGCGCCGCTCAGCATCGCCGCGAAATAGACGCCCATGATCGTGACCAGCGGCAGCAGCGCGTTGCGGAACGCGTACTTCCAGATCAACAGACGCTCGGGCGTGCCGACAGCGCGGCCCATGCGGATGTAATCGCTGTCGAGCACCTCCAGCATGCCGGAACGGATGATGCGGGTTTGCGCTGCGACCGGATACCAGCCGAGCGAGATCGCCGGCAGGATGACGGACTTGAAGCTGTCGGCGCCGAACGCCGGTAGCCAGCCGAGCCCGACGGCAAAGACCAGGATCAGCACCAGCCCGACCCAGAACGAGGGCACCGCCTGCCCGGTCATGGCGATAATGCGGCCGACGTAGTCGATCCACGAGCCGCGATAAACCGCAGACAGCACGCCGAGCGGAATGGAGAGCAGCACGCTGAAGGCGAAGGCGGCAACCGCAAGCTCGATGGTCGCCGGCAGCCGCTCGAACACAAGCTGCAGCGCCGGCATCTGCCAGCGATACGAGTTGCCGAAATCGCCGCGCACTGCGTGCGACAGGAAGATGAGGTATTGCTGCCAGATCGGCAGATCGAGACCGAGATTTTTGCGCAGCTCCTCGATCGCCGATTTCGGCGCCTCGATCGGCAGCAACAGCGAGACCGGATCGCCAGATAGCCGCGAGATCACAAAGATGATCAGGCTCGCGCCGATGATGCTGACGAGCGCGTTCAACAGTCCCTTGATGATGGTCGATTTCATTCGGTCGTCGGTCACGGGCGGCGGGGAAGCCCGACGCCGTCGAGCTTCCCGCAAATATCGTAAGATCATTATCGGACGATCACTTCTTCAGGCCGACTTCCTGGAAGTTACGCCAGTTTGCGGCAGGCCACGGCGTAAAGTCGACCTTGTCGCGCCAGGCAAAAGTGATGACCGGCCGATAGGTCGTGACGCCGCCGAGCACATTGTCGTGGGCGTACTGCGCGATCTCCTTGATCACGCCGACGCGTTGTTCAGGGTCCATCACGCCCTTCAGCTTCTCGACCATCTCATCGGCTTTGGTGTCGCTGGTGTAGGAGTAGCTGCCCCAGCCCTTGCCGGCGACGAAGCTGTGCAGATGTCCGGCCCATGGCGTCGCCGGGTCGCCCGGCAGGCCCTGGCCCCACATCCACATCAACACGCCGTCCATGTCGGGCGGGCCGTTGCGGCCGCGGCGGCCGAGGTTGATCCAGGCGGCATATTCGAGCCCCTGCACCTTGCAGCGGATGCCGACCGCGCCGAGGTAAGCGAACACGGCCTCACCGTATTCCTTGATGTTCGGCTCGCGCGGCGTGGTCAGGTTGTAGCAGGGCGTCTCAAAGCCGTTCGGATAGCCGGCCTCCGTCAGCAGCTTCTTCGCTGCCTTCGGATCGTATGGATAAGGCTTCAGCGCGGGATCGTATCCGGTCGAGCCCTTGCCGATCTGCTCGTAGCGCTCGCCCTGGCCGAACAGCACGCTCTTGATGATGGCGTCCATGTCGATCGCCTGCGCGACCGCCTGGCGGACCTTCTCCTTGCTGAACGGCGAGGTCGGCTGGTAGCTCGGGAAGTCGATATAGAGGTTGTTGCCGGAGATCGCGGTGAACGTCTTCACCCCCGGAATTTTCTTGATCTCATCGATCGCCGACAGCGGCACCGCGTCGATCCAGTCGACATTGCCAGCCTTGAACGCGGCAACCCGCGTGAGATCCTCCGGGATGATCTTGACGACGAGGTTCTTGACCTTCGGCCGCGCGTCCTTGTTCCAGTAGTCGGCGAACGCCTCGAACTTGATGTCCTCCTTGATCGAGCGCGAGACGAATTTCCACGGTCCAGTGCCAACCGGCGCCTTGGCAAAGCCCTCGTCGCCGACCTGCTCGAAATATTTCTTCGGGATCGCCCAGAGCTGCAGGCTGCCGACGACGTAGTCGGCATCGGGCGCGCTGAAGTGCAGTCGGAAATGCAGGTCGTCGACGATCTCGAACTGCTCGACATTGGCCTGCAAGTGGGTCCAGCGCGACACCTTCGGGTCCTTCAGGCGCTGAAAGCAGAATTCGAAATCGGCCGACGTCATCGGGTCGCCGTTATGGAATTTGACGCCCGGCCGCAAGTGCACGTCGATGATCGGCTTGTCCGGCGTGCCCCCGATCGACCAGGACTCGGCGAGCCAGTTCACCGGCTTGAGGTCCTTGTCGAACCGCACCAGCTGCTCGAACATCTGGCTGATGAAGTACTGATCGACACCCGCCGAATAGCGCGCGGGGTCCATCGTCGTGCCCTCCGCGGCAAAAGCGACGGTGAGCGTATCGTTCGTTGCTGTTTGGGCGTGCGAAGCGCTGCTTGCGAGCACGAGACTGAGTGCCGCGACGAGCAAGGGGGCGGATTTGCGCATGTCGTTTTCTCCCCGACAGTTCTTGTTTGCTTTGGGAGCGATTTGCGCAGGCCTCGCCAACCTTGTCAATTGTCGATTATTAATAATTTACATCGGGAAAAAAACAGGGCACTTAAGTGCACGCAATCAGGAGGGGATTTTGTGAGGCAGGCTCAGCAACGCAAGGTCGCGTCGTTGCTCGCGCCGAACGACGCGCCGTCGCGGCGCGCGCGCGGCGAGCGTCCGCTGACGATCTCAGAGCAGATTGCCGATCGTGTCGGCATCGCCATCGTCAAGGGCGAGTATCGCGGCGGCGCGCACATCCCCGAGCAGGAGATCGCCGCGCAGTTCCGCGTCAGCCATGGGCCGGTGCGCGAGGCGTTGCGCGCGCTGGAGCGGCGTGGCCTTGTCGAAGTGGTGCCGCGGCGCGGCGCCTTCGCGGTCGAGATTTCGCTCGAACTCGATTGCCGACGTCTTCAACATCCGCGGCGTGCTGCTTGGTCTCGCCGCGCGCAACCTCGCGCTGCGCGCGGATGTAAAGAGCGCGAGCGCCGAATTTGTCGCGCGCGCCAGCGAGCTCAACGACCTCGCCGCTGTCCGCACCACCGACCCGCTGGCCTTCGCACACGCCGCCGGCCGCGCCGGCGCCGCGGTCTACCGGGCCAGCGGCAATGCCCCTCTCCTCAAGACGCTGCGCGACCAGAGCCGCGGCTCGCTGTGGGGCCTGATGTGGCGCGAGCACACGCTGGATTTTCTCACCTTCGAGCGGCGCCGCGCCGCAGCCGCCGACTGGATGGCCGCCGCGAAAGCTGTCGCGTCGGGCAACGGCGCCAAGGCCGAAGCGATCGTGCGCAAGGCGCTGTTCGAATCGCGCGACGGCGCGATGATGACCCTGCGCAAATTGCGGTCCGGCGAGGCCGACGCGTCAAAGTTCATTCACGATTGAATGGCGATCCCGGGAGGACTCGAACCTCCGACCCACAGCTTAGAAGGCTGTTGCTCTATCCAACTGAGCTACGGGATCGTGGCGCCGTTATAGCATGAAGGTTGGTGAAAAAGCGGTTGCGGCCGGGTGCCGGGCTTGCCGACGGCAGGCAGCGGAAATCAGCCCTTCCCGGCGGCTTTGCGCAGCGCCTCGTTGATCCGGTCCTGCCAGCCGGGGCCGTCAGCCTGGAAGTGGTCCAGCACGTCCTGGTCGATCCGCAGCGTCACCTGCTGCTTGACGCCGGGGATTGCCGCCTTGGCCACCGGCGGCCCCTCCGGCTTCTTCGTCGTCACCGCCTTGAAGGCGGCCTCGGCCGTGCTGCGGGCGTCGCCCGATGTCCTTCCCCGCCGCGGGTCGTGATCCCGGTCTCTTGGTGGATTTGCCATCAGCGTCGCCTCCCGAGTTCAAGAATCATGCCGCAGGGCATGAACATGTTAGGCCGGCTCGAGCTCCGCAAGCTCGACCCCCTCCTGCACACTGTCGCCGGCCGCGCATTTCAGCTTGACCAGCTTGCAGGCAAACGGCGCGCGCAAGGTCTGCTCCATCTTCATGACCTCGAGCGTGACCACTGCGGCGCCCTTCTCCAGCCGATCGCCCTCCTTCGCCAGCACCGCGACAACCGTTCCCGGCAGCGGCGCGACGATCCGATCGCTGCCAGCGGCGTCTTCGTCCTCGATCGCCAGCGGATCGACCCAGTGCAACTCGAAGCGGCCGCTCCCGGAGCGGACATAGATGTCGCGGCCTTCGATGATGGCCTGGACGTGTTGTCTGGCTCCCCCAACGGCGACGTCGAGCCCGATAGCGGCCCGGTCGAACGCAAACGGAATTTCATCGCCGCCCGCCGACAACGCCATGCCGTGGCGGCCATAGCGCAGGCTCGCCTTGTACTCGGCGCCATCGGCATCCCGAAACACGAAGCGCCTGTTGCGGTCGCCGCCGGGGATCCAGCGCGACTGCCGCCATGGCGAATGCGGCTCGAGCCGCGCGCGCTCGGCTGATGTGATTGCCGCGATCGCCGCGCCGAACTCGGCGAGGCCGATGCTACCGCGGGCTTTCGTCAACTCGCCGAGCTCGCGCTCGATGAAGCCGGTGTCGACCTGGTTGGCGCGCACCTTGGGGTGCGACAGCAAGGCGGAGAGAAATGCGGTGTTGGTGACAACGCCACGGACGTCGGTGCCGTCGAGCGCGGCGACGAGCCGATCGAGCGCGACCGAGCGATCGGCGCCGTGGCCGATCATTTTGGCGAGCATTGCGTCGTAGAACGGCGAAATATTCGAGCCGGCCTCGTAGCCGGCATCGACGCGCACGCCCTCGTTTTCGGGCACGTGCCAGGCGCTGATGCGGCCGACCGACGGCATGAAATTTTTCGCGGGATTTTCGGCATAAAGCCGAGCCTCGACGGCATGGCCGCTCAGCCTGATCTCATCCTGCTTCAGCGGCAGCTTTTCGCCAAAGGCGACGCGGAGCTGCCATTCGACGAGGTCAACGCCGGTGACGAGCTCAGTGACGGGATGCTCGACCTGCAGGCGCGTATTCATCTCGATGAAGAAGAATTCTTTGCCATCGGATACGAACTCGATAGTGCCGGCGCCGACATAGTTTACCGCACCGGCGGCTTTTCGCGCAGCCGCGCCGATCGCCTCGCGCTGCGCTGGATTGAGCGTCGGCGACGGCGCCTCCTCGATCACCTTCTGGTGCCGCCGCTGCAGCGTACACTCGCGCTCGAACAGCGAGACCAGGTTGCCGTGGCTGTCGCCGATGATTTGGACCTCGATATGGCGCGGGCTCTGGACATATTTCTCGATCAGCAGGGAATCGTCGCCGAACGCCGCCTTGGCCTCGCGCCTGGCGCTGGTGATCGCGGCCGACAACTCGGCGGCTGCATTGACGATGCGCATGCCGCGCCCGCCGCCGCCGGCGGACGCCTTCACGAGAACAGGATAGCCGATCTTCTCGGCGGCCCTGGCCAGCGTCGCTTCGTCCTGCGCTGCGCCGTGATAGCCCGGCACCAGCGGTACCCCGGCCTTCTCCATCAGCGCCTTGGCGCCGGATTTTGACCCCATTGCCTCGATCATGTCGGCGGTCGGCCCGACGAAGATCAGGCCCGCGGCTGCGCACGCGCTGGCGAAAGCCGCGCTCTCCGACAGGAAGCCATAGCCAGGATGCATCGCCTCGGCGCCGGTCTCGCGTGCGCCGCTGTTATCAGCCGCTCGATGTTGAGATAGCTGTCGCGGGCACGCGCGGGCCCAAGCAGGACAGCTTCGTCGGCATCGCTGACATGGCGAGCACCAGCATCGGCCTCCGAATAGACAGCAACCGTCGACAGGCCCATCGCGCGCGCGGTGCGAATGATACGGCACGCGATCTCGCCGCGATTGGCGATCAGCAGCTTCTTGAAACGGCGGTACGTCGCAGCGGGCATTTTCGCGGTCACATCCTGAACACGCCGAACTTGGTCTGCGCCACCGGCGCATTCGCCGCCGCCGCCAGCGACAAACCCAGCACCTGGCGCGTCTCGGCAGGATCGATCACGCCGTCGTCCCACAGCCGCGCGGTGGCGTAATAGGGATGGCCCTGTGCCTCATATTGCGCGCGGATCGGCTCGCGGAATTTGTCTTCCTCCTCGGCCGACCACTGCCCGCCGCCGGCCTCGATGTTGTCGCGGCGCAGCTGGCTCAGAACCATCGCGGCCTGTTCGCCGCCCATCACCGAGATGCGGGCGTTGGGCCACATCCAGAGGAAGCGCGGCGCATAGGCGCGGCCGCACATGCCGTAGTTGCCGGCGCCGAACGAGCCGCCGATAACGACGGTGAATTTCGGCACGCCAGCGCGTGGCGACCGCGGTGACGAGCTTGGCGCCATCGCGCGCGATGCCGCCGGCTTCGTATTTCTTGCCGACCATGAAGCCGGTGATGTTCTGCAGGAACAGCAGGGGGATCTCGCGCTGGCAGCACAGTTCAATGAAATGCGCGCCCTTCAGCGAGCTCTCGCTGAACAGGATGCCGTTGTTAGCAATGATGCCGACCGGATAACCCCAGATGTGGGCGAAGCCGCATACCAGCGTCGTGCCGTAAAGCTTCTTGAACTCGTCGAACTCGGAACCGTCGACCAGCCGCGCGATGACTTCGCGCACATCGTAAGGCTTGCGAGTATCGGTCGGGATCACGCCATAAATGTCTTCCGGCGCGAACAGCGGCTCGCGCGGCTCCTTGCGCGTGAGGCTCGAGGGCTGCGGCTTCAGCGTCGTAACAATGACGTCGCGCGATCCCGATGGCATGGGCATCGTTCTGGGCGAGATGATCGGTGACGCCGGAATGGCGGCTGTGGACGTCGGCGCCGCCGAGCTCTTCCGCCGAGACCACCTCGCCCGTTGCCGCTTTGACGAGCGGCGGTCCGCCCAGAAAGATCGTGCCTTGGTTGCGGACGATGATGCTCTCGTCCGACATCGCCGGCACATAAGCGCCGCCCGCCGTGCACGATCCCATCACGATCGCGATCTGCGGAATGCCCTCCGACGACATCTGGGCCTGATTGTAGAAGATGCGGCCGAAGTGGCGCTCGTCGGGAAAGATGTCGTCCTGCTGCGGCAGGAATGCGCCGCCGGAATCGACCATGTAGATGCAAGGCAAGCGATTCTGGCGCGCGATGTCCTGCGCACGAAGGTGCTTTTTCACCGTAAGCGGATAATAGGTCCCGCCCTTGATGGTCGCATCGTTGGCGACGACCACGCACTCGCGACCTTCGACAAGGCCGATGCCGGTAACGATGCTGGCGGAATGCACGTCGCCGCCATAAAGCCCGTATGCTGCGAGCGGCGACAACTCGAGGAACGGCGGTCCCCGGATCGATCAGAAGATCAACACGCTCGCGCGCAAGCAGCTTGCCGCGCGAGGCGTGGCGCTTGCGGGCCGCCTCGCCGCCGCCCTCAGACGCCGCCCTTAGCTTGTCGCGCAGGTCAGCGACCAATGCGCGCATCGCATCGGCGTTCTGGGCGAAAGTTTCCGAGCGGGAATCGAGTTCGGACTTGAGGACCGGCATAAGCCGACCGTAGTCGGAATTTTGCCCGATGCAAACGGGTCAATGAGCCAGCCCGACCCTCGTCAGGCACCACCGTCCGCAGTTACGAATCCGCGTGCCTCAATGCGTCCAGGGCTCTTTGCGATTGTAGGCGAAGTTGTCCGAATAGGTGGCCTTGCGCCGCACCTGCTCTTTCGGCTCGAACAGCTGGTAGGCGATGCCATGCCGCTCGCAATAGGCGACCGCCTCCTCCTTGGTATCGAACCGCAACGTCAGCTGCTGCTTCATGTCCGACGACGAGGTCCAGCCCATCAACGGCTCGATCACGCGCGGCTGTTCGGGTTCATAATCGAGCTGCCATTCGCGAGACGTCGCTGTGCCCGACTGCATCGCGCTCTTGGCCGGGCGGTAGATCCGTGCGGTCATGATTTCAAAGCCAGTGCCAATTCGTCCGGTTGCCAAAGCTGCAAGCCGCGCCTCAAATCCCAAGGGAACGGAGAATTGAGAAGCGCTCGCCGACCTGCGATGATGCAATGAAACCCACCGCCTGTAGATTCGGTATATTCGGTTCGGCCCGCCCTGACAATATTTGGCAGAGCCGTTATATGCCCTCCCGTCCATTGCTTCGTCTCTCGATTGGCCCGATATCATGAGCATCCAAGCCATTCTGCCGCCCAGCGGCCGCGACCTTCGCCTCGACCTGTTCCGGGGAATTGCGAACTGGTGGATTTTCCTCGACCACATTCCGCACAACATCGTGAACTGGCTGACGATCCGAAATTACGGCTTCAGCGATGCCGCGGATCTGTTCGTCTTCATCTCCGGCTACACCGCCTCGTTTGTGTACGCCAAGATCATGCTGGAGCGCGGGTTCCTGATCGGCGCGGCGAGGCTCTTGAAGCGCGTTTGGCAGCTCTACGTCGCGCACATTCTGCTGTTCGTCATCTATATCGCCGCGATCGGCTTCGTCGCGCAGCGCTGGAACGAGCCGCAGATCATCAACGAGTTCAATGTCGCGGGCCTGATCGACAATCCGATCCAGACGATCTTCGAGGGGCTGGTCCTGAAGTTCAAGCCGCTCAATCTCGACGTGCTGCCGCTTTACATAGTGTTGATGGCTTTCTTTCCGCTCGCGCTCTGGTGCATGCTACGCAAGCCCGATCTCACCATGATCGCCTCGATCGTTCTCTACTTCGCGGCGCGCTACTTCGGTTGGAACCTTGCGGCGTACCCGTCGGGGCACTGGTACTTCAACCCATTCGCGTGGCAGCTGCTGTTCATGTTCGGCGCCTGGTTCGCGCTGGGCGGCGCGCTTGGTTCACAGACCATCATACGTTCGCGGGCCCTGGTGTGGGTCGGCTCAGCCTACCTTTTGTTCGCGCTGGTGATGACATTTGCCGGTCGCTTCGAGAGCTTGGGCGCGCTGTTCCCGGACTGGCTCTACAGCACGTTCAATCCGAACGACAAAACCAACCTGGCGCCCTATCGGGTGATCCACTTCGTGATCATCGCCTTCCTCATCACGCGCTACGTTCCGCGCGACTGGAAGGCGCTGGAGTGGAGATGGTTCGAGCCCGTGATCGTCTGCGGCCAGCAATCCCTTGAGGTGTTCTGCTGCGGCGTCTTTCTCGCGTTCGTCGCCCACTTCATGCTGATCCTGTATCCGGGGTTCCTGATGCAGATCTTCGTCAGCGTCGCCGGCATTGCGCTGCTGTGTGCCCTCGCCTATTTCCGCAAGTGGTCAACGAAGCTCGACAAGGCGCCGCCGAGGCTCACCGAAGACGGCAAGACACCGGTCCGGCAGGTGGGTCCGAGCATCCTCAACCGGCCGCCGCGGGAAAAGTCAGCCGAAGCTCGCTGACCCGCTTATTCGGCGGCGACCACTTTCGCGTCCGGCGCCTGCAGGTTGCAGCGGCGGTGCCTCGACGACGACGCCGCGCACGATCGCCGGAATATCGTCAGCCGGGACTGGCCTCGACAACAGGTAGCCTTGCATCTGGTCGCAGGCGCGATCTTTCAGGAAGCGCTCCTGTTCGGCAGTCTCGACGCCCTCGGCGATGATGGTGAGGCCAAGCGCCTTGCCGATACCAATGATGGCTTCGGCAATCGCCTTGTCCTCGGTGTCGCGCGGCAACTCGCGCACAAACGAACGATCGATCTTCAGCGTGTCGATTGGGAAGCGCTTGATGAGCGACATCGACGAATAGCCGGTACCAAAATCGTCGATTGCGAGACGGACACCGCGCGACTTGATCATGGTGAGAAGATCAATGGCGCGGTCGATATTCTGCATCACCATGCTCTCCGTGATCTCGATTTCGAGCAGCGCCGGATCGAGGCCCGTCTCGTTCAACGCATCGTCGAGCTCGTCGAGCAGGCCCTCGTGCAGGAACTGTCGCGGCGACAGGTTCACCGCAATCGACAGCGGCGGCATGCCCTCGTGTTGCCAGGCCACCCCTTGCGCACACGCGGTCCTCATCACCCAGCGCCCGATCGGAACGATCAGCCCGGTCTCTTCGGCGAGCGGAATGAACTGGGCCGGCGGCAGCAGGCCGAGCTCCGGATGGCGCCAGCGCAGCAATGCTTCGACTCCGGTAATCGCGTTCGTCTCGAGATCGCGCTTCGGTTGATAATGCAGCGAGAATTCCTGGCGATCGATGGCGTTGCGGAGGCTGGTTTCCATGGCCAGCCGCTCGATCGACTGAGTCTTCATCTGCCGCGAGAAGAAGCGGAAGCCGTTCTTGCCCTCTTCCTTGGCAAGATACATCGCAAGGTCGGCGTTCTTGGTGAGTTGCTGTTCGTCCTCGCCGTCGACCGGGCAAATCGCGATCCCGATGCTGGCCGTGACCCGGCATTCCTGGCCACGCAGTAGCACGGGCTTGACGATGACTGACAGCAGCTTTTGCGCGACCTCAGCAGCGCGATGTGGTTCGTCGATTTCGTTCAGCAGCACGACGAACTCATCGCCGCCAAGGCGCGCCACGACATCGCTCGCCCGCAGGCAACCCTTCAAACGCTGGGCCATCTCGACCAGCAAAGCGTCGCCGTCGGCATGACCGAGCGTATCATTGATGATCTTGAAGCGGTCGAGGTCGATGAACAGCACCGCGCATTGCCGGCCATGGCGCAACGCCATCTTGACCGACGAGCTCAAGAGCTGGCTGAACATCATCCGGTTCGGCAGACCGGTCAGCCCGTCGTGGGTCGCAAGATATTCGATCCGCGCCTTGGCTTCCTTCTGCTCGTCGGCGCGATCGAAATTCTCGAGCGCGAAGGCAACATTTGCGGCAACACGCTGCAACAGCTCGACAAGCTCCGGGATGAACGCGCCCGGCTCGCTGGAGAGGAATAGCAGCACACCGACCACACGGTCGTCACGCAGGATCGGCAGGCCAATGCCCGAGCTGGTGTTGGTCGACTGCTGCCGCCAATAGACGCTGCGGGTATTGGTCTGAAAGTCGTTCATGATGCAGGGCTTGCCGGTCCGGAATGCCGTACCGGTCATGCCCTTGCCCGCCGGATGATCGGGGTCGATCGAAAATTGCGTGCCGATGACGCGATCGCGGTTCGGCCCGGCGCAGGCGACGATATGAAGGAAACTGTTGCCGGGCTCGTGCAGCGCAATCGTCACGGACGTGAAGCTGCCGCCAAGGACCGCCGCTTCGCACACCATGTCGTACAGTTCGTCCCGGGTACCTGCGCGCATGATGGCTTCATTGGTCGCGCTCAGCGCCGCGAACATGTGCGACAGGCGCTCCCGCGACTTCTCGATCTGGCGCCGCAACTCGTTGCGCGCAAAGACGTCCATACCGAACGACACGTTCTCGGCGATGCGCTCCATCAATCGCACGACTTCGTCGTCGATCGTACCGAATTCGCGATGGAAGTAGAACATGATCAGCCCACTGGGCTGACCCTGCGAGCGCAGCGGCAACGCGGCGCTCGCCGCGATGCCGGCCTCGCGCGCCATCCGCCACCACAGCTCGGCTCGGGGATCATTGCAGACGTCGTTGGAGATCAACGCGCGCTGCTCATGGAACGCCGGTCCGTGCAGGCCACGCCCGGTCGGCTTGGCGGGATCGACCGAAAGGTTCGTCCTTTCGGAGAACCTGAACGGGCCTGAATTGGCGACGCGCTGGAGCTCCAGCGAGCCGGGCTCCGACAGAAAGATCGCCGCACTGACCGCGGTGTTGGCGCCGCTCGCGGCCTCACAGACGCGCCGGAACATGTCCGCGGCGTTCCCGGAACGCAGGATCGCCTCGTTGGTCGCGTTCAGCGCGGCAAACATCCGCGCCAACCGGTCGTTCAGGCGCTCGGCCTTCTGCCGCTCGGCTTCGCGGTCGAAGTTGTCGAGCGCGAAGCACGCGTTTTCGACCATCCGTTCGAGCAGGCCGACGACCTCATCATCGAGCGCATCGGGGCGCTCCAGGTAAAACTGGAATACGCCAACGCTGGTACCTTGTCGCACGATCGGAATGACCGCCGCAGCACCAATGCCATGACGCCGGCCAAGGTCGTGATAAAGCCGCGTCCGCTCATCATTCAGGAAGTCATTGGTGATGCAGGGGCGCTGGGTCCGAAAGGCGATACCGGCGAGCGCACCCGCAGGCCCTGAGGCCTCGTCGACGGGCAGCGTGATATCGGCAGCCGGATCGAGACCGATTGCAGAGCCAGTCGCAGCGTGCAGTTTGCCGTCGGCTCCAAGCAACAGCACCCGCGCGGTTACAAACTTGCCGCCATGGACCGCGGCGTCGCACACCCGCTGAAACAACTCTTCGCGCGAACGCGTGCGCAGGATCGCTTCGTTGGTTGCACTCAGCGCCGCGAACATCCTGGCCAGATGTTCCCGGCCATCCATCCCCGACCCCTTCTGGCGGATTGCTCCGGCCAAAAATGGCAAGGGGCTGCTAAGGTGCGGTTAGAAATCAGGGTGAACGAAGCGTTAAGTGCACATTTTTGTCGCAGCCGCAGGTTCCCCGGGTGCCTAAGCCAACCGCGATTTTGTTGCGGCGGATCTCCCGAGCGGGTGCGCATAGGCGCCGACGGCAGCTTCAGGCGTCGCGCGTCGCAGCACTCTGGTTTGTGGCAAGCGATCGCGCGTCGCAATCAAGTGAGCAAGGAAATTGGCGCGCAGTCCGGAAAAATGGTCGAACGGGTCCACCGGCTTGTCATCGGGTAACGGCACCAGCGCGCCGGATTCGGCGCGGGCGATTTTGACGGAAACGATCTCGGCGAAGCAGCCCGGCATCCCGGTGCTCCTGCTTAACGCTTTCAGACATATCCAATTCGAAATGCGCCAAAACGCGGCTAGTTTCGTTGCTTTAGCCGCGATGGTAAATGCGAGGTCAACAAAATGAAGCGCGGTTGACCGATCCTAGGCTGCGACTTCGCGCGAGAAACTCGCGCAGCTTCGGCGCCCATTTGTGCGCATCCTTGCCGGATGCGGAATGACCGAACTCGCTGTCGAGCTCAAAATATTCTGCTTTGACGCCCGCCTCCTTGAAGGCTTGCATCACCCGCGGCGCGAGCGTCGGCGGGAAGAGCTTGTCGGTTCGCGAGAGAATGTAGAGCACGGGCACCTTGATCTCGCGGAATCGTGACAACACGTCGATGCTTCCCATCGCCTTGCCGAGGATGATCAGGGAATTCGCATCGAACTCGCGCGCCCAGTGCGTCGCTTCCTGGCGGATCGCTGCTTCGATCGCCGCCGGATCGGACAGAGTTTCGCGCAACCGCGCTTCGATGCCGTAGTTCTTGAGTGTCGCGGTCCTGATGTCCACCAGCGTGTCGACGACGCCGCCGTGGTCGTAATAATCACCGCCATGCCAGTTCGGATTTTTGCCGAAGGTCGCTTTGAGGCTTGCGACGTTGGCCTCTGAGCGTTCGCGCTGCGCCATCGGTGAGGTCACCACCGGCACGATTGCAGACATGAAATTGGGATAGTCGATAGCCCACTGGAAGGCCTGAAAGCCACCGTAGGAAGGACCAATGATCGCGAAAAGATGGTTGATGCCGAGCGATCTTAGCAAGGCATATTGGCTGGCGATGATATCGCTGACCGTCAGCTCGGGGAAATCGGCGGCGTACCGTTTACCGGTCGACGGATTGATGCTCGCGGCATTGCTCGAACCGTAGGACGAGCCGAGCATGTTCGGGCAGACGACAAAAAAGCGGTCGGTATCGACCGGCTTCCCTGGGCCGACGATCTCGCTCCACGCGCCCTCCCCGACGCCGGCCGCGGGATCGATCATTTGGGGCCCCGACGTGTAACCATGGGTGATCAGCACCGCGTTGCGGCCGTCGGATGCGAGTTTTCCGCGGGTGCGATAGGAAATCTCTACGCCGCGCATGACAACGCCACTTCGCAGCTTGAACTTGTCGATGACGAAGGTCTTTGCATTGGCGCCTTCGATCGGGCTGCTAACATTCATGGCGTTTGTCGATCCCGGCGTGCTGATGCGGCGAACGCGACCGTGAGTTTGGTCACGGTACTAGTGGGCGTGGTCGCTAGTTTGGCGGCACTTTAGCAGACCGGCCACGGAGAATACTCATAAAAAAGCTCGCTCTGATCGTTGCCCTCGCCTTGATCAGCGCATCCGCCCAGGCTTCGACCGATGTCGACGGCAAGAATTGAGTCGTCGTCCCCCACGGCTGCCATTCGTGGTCGTGCATCTCGGTGTCGGTGCCCGGCTATTATTCTCACAACGTCCAGAGCAGCCGCGCTCACAGCACCCGCTGAAGCACGGTCTCGCTTGCGGCAGCCGCGGCTGCTCGCCTCAGCGAAGCTATTTCGGGCTGGCGTCGCCCGACAGTTGCGCGATCGCCTCGCGGACCGATGTCATGAACTGGGCAGGAAAAATGATGGTCGAGTTCTTCTCGACCGAAATCTCGGCCATGGTCTGCAGGGTGCGCAACTGCAACGCCACTGGATGCTGGGTGATGATATCTGCGGCTTCGCCGAGCTTGACCGCGGCCTGATACTCACCTTCCGCCGCCACGATCTTGGCGCGTCGTTCACGCTCGGCCTCCGCTTCGCGGGCCATGGCGCGCTGCATATTCTCGGGCAGCTGGATGTCCTTGATCTCCACCGCCGTCACCTGCGTGCCCCACGGTTCGGTGTGGCGGTCGATCACGTTCTTGATCTGCTCGTTGATCCCGGCGGTGTCCGCCAGCAGCTCGTCGAGGCTGAAGCGACCGACGACATTGCGCACAGTGGTCTGGCTGATCTGGTTGATCGCATTGTAGACGTTCTCGATCGCGATCACCGCATTCTCGGGGTTCGTGATGTGATAGTAGGCGACGGCCGCAATATCGATTGAGACGTTGTCCTTGGTGATGATTTTTTGCGACGGGATTTGCATCGTGACCGTGCGCAGCGAGACGCGCACCATTTGCTGAAATGGCACGTAGATTAGCGTCAGTCCCGCTCCGCGGACGCCGGTGAAGCGGCCAAGTGTAAAGACCACGCCGCGCTCATATTGCCTCAACACACGTAGCGAGATGAGGACGTAGAAGATGACGAGCGCAACGACAAACAAAATCCATTGCATAGAGCAGCCTCACGCGTCGAATGTCATGCCACGCAGTGAAAATAACCGATCGCAGCGCCGCGGCAAACCCGCGTAGCAGGTTCGCGATCAAGTTCTGTGACGTGTCGCGGCACTATACGCGCGCTCCTTGTAGGCCTCGATACCGCGCAGCAGGCTACCCGCATCGATCCAGTCACCGGCTTCGTCCATGGCTCCGGCCTCAAGCATCGCCGCCGCGCACTCCCAGTGACGCTCGACCCAGCCGCCAATCTCGGCCTCCGCCATGCCCTGACGACGGCAGATACGTTCCGCCATCTCACGCGCCAGCGGCTCTATATTGGATATCGTCACGGCTTGGCTCCCAAAAACAAGGTGGCACTTATAGTCGCGCGACCACTCAAATTCAAACGCGCGGCCCTGTTCCGCGCAGGTCCAATGCGACGAATTTATTTCCAGCCAGGAGCCCGCATCTTGCGAATGGCGGGCAAAACCCATACTGAAGGCTCTTGAGCGTCGGGGCATAGCGCAGTCCGGTAGCGCATCTGCTTTGGGAGCAGAGGGTCGCAGGTTCAAATCCTGCTGCCCCGACCAACTTCCTGCTCTCGCATTCAGATTGCTGACCCGCCGGAAGTCGCACCAACCATCAAAAGATCAATCGGCGGTGGGCAACCGTTTCATCGTAAACTCGATCCGGCCATCGCCAAGATCACGCCAGCTCTCAACCTCCGTCATGTAAGCGGCCTTTGGGTATCGCTTGAGGATCGATCTGGCACGTGCACGCGCTTCCTCCAACGGCAGGGCAAACGTCTCGCGCCGAAAACCGTCGGTCGGCTTGCGGCGGGCAGCTACTCGATCTGCAAGGTCTTTTGGCGTCCGAGGCAGGCTGACTTTTCCGAACGGTGCAACGCTGCCACCAATCTAGGCTGCCGACGTTGCGTACACCAGCGGGGTCCTGGAGCTCCACGGGGGTAATCGCAACGCCTTCTGGCTCAAGCGATTGCAGTTCCCGAACTTTGCCACCAGGGAACATTCAGGAAATATTTCACATGCTTATGACGGTCGAGCGACGGCTTCCGGTTTTCCGACTGCATTTTAAGGAAAATTAACCGTCCCTCATAACACAGTTCTGACGCCTGCCGCCCAATCTTCGTGCAGATTTCTCAGAGGACGGCCATGGGTTGGCAGATCAGCCAGGCGCGGATGCTCGCGGCGACCAACGCCACGAACGAGGCAATCCTGCGCACTCACGCAGAGGAAGAGCTATTCCAGCGTGTATGCGATGCGGCCGTCAAGGAGGGTGGCTTCAAGACCGCTGCCGCTCTGCTACCGGACGATGACTGCTGGCTGAGGGTCGCGGCGATCAGCGGGCATGACGGGCGGGAGCCACTGACGGCAGTGCGCATCTCGATCGATCCGAAAACGCCGTTCGGCAATGGTCTGGCCGGTACCGCGTTCCGCAGCGGACGATCCTGCGTTGCCAACGATTTCCAGAACGACGAGCGGCTCCGGCCCTGGCGCGAACAAGGCATGGGGGTTGGGCTTGGTGCAATGGCCGCCGTCCCGATACTCAAGGATGGAGCGAGCATCGGCGTCTTCCTGTTCCTGCTTGAAGAAGCCGATGCACTGGATGCGGCGGCCATGGGCTTGCTCGAGCGCATGGTTGAAAATGTCTCCTTTGCACTAAAGAACTTTGAGAGGGACCGCGAGAACAAGGCGACTGCTCGCGCCAACCGTCGGGTCACCGACATGTTCGCGGCGCTCAGCGCGACAAACACGGCTATTCTTCGCGCCAAGAGCGCCCAGGAGATGTTCCAGGGAGTCTGTGAATCTGTTGCGGCTGGCGGCAAGACGCTCGGCGCGTGCGCCGTGCTAATGGCCCAGCCCGGCACTGATATGCTCAAGGTCATGGCCGCTGAAGGTGTCGGCAAAGAATCGCTGCAAAGGCTTCAGCTCTCCACGGATCCGGGCCATCCCAACGGCCAGGGCCTTGCCGGCCCCGCCTTTCGCGAACAGACGCTGAAGGTCTCCTACGATCTGCTCGCCGACACCCGGACCAAGGTGCTTGCCTCGCAATCGCACCAGAACCCATATGCCGGCGCCGCCGTGCCATTGATTATCGAAAGTCGATCGGTTGGCATTCTCTATTTCTTCTTTGGGCGCACGACCGGCAAGCGCGACGAAGAGCTATTGAAGCTGATGCAGGACATCACCGACAACGTTTCGTTCGGCCTGCAGATGTTCGAGCGCGAAGAGCAGAAACAGCAAATCTCTCGCATGTACGCTGCCTTGAGCGCGACCAATGAAGCGATCATGCGGGCGAAGAGCCGCGAAGAGCTGTTTCATATGGTGACCAAAGCCGCGGGCGCCGGGGGCCGCTTCACGTCAACGTCGATCTTGCTGGCCTGTGAGAATGACGACTTCTTCGATCTCGCGGCGACGGACGGGCCTCGTGCTGAAATCATCCGCTCGCGAAAATATTCACCGCGGGAAGATCGTCCGGAAGGGCGAGGATTGACCGGAACTGCGTTTCGAACCGGGGAACCCTGCGTCCGAAACGATATTCGCGCCAACGAAAGGCTGGTGCAATGGCCTTACGATAATTCGATGCAGGGCGCCTCCCGCTCGGGTGCAGCGTTGCCGCTGTTCAGCCGAGGCAAGACCAGCGGTGTGTTGCTATTCATGGGCGAGGAAAATGACACCTTCACGCCTGACTTTGTCGAACTATTGCAGCGACTGGCCGAAAACGTCTCGTTTGCCCTCGAGAGCTTCGAACTCGCCGATGAGAAGCGCCTGGCAGAAGAGCAGATCCAGCACATGGCCACTCACGACGGTCTGACCGGTCTGCCCAACCGCGCACTATTCAATCAGCTCCTCGAGCAATCAATGAAGTCGGCAGCCAGGCATGAGCACAAGTGTGCGGTGCTATTCGTCGATCTCGACCGCTTCAAGGTGATCAACGATTCGTTGGGTCACACCGCAGGCGACACGCTGTTGGTCGAAATTTCCAGCCGGTTGCGCGACAGTATCCGTGCCAGCGATGTCGTCGCCCGTCTCGGCGGCGATGAATTTGTCGTTTTGCTGAATGACGTGATCGACACCGACGAGATAGCGGGCGTGACACGCAAGATACTGTCCAACCTGGCGCCCTCGATGACCCTCGCAGGCCATGAGTGCCGCACCACCGCGTCGATCGGCATTGCGATGTTTCCGGACCATGGTCACGACGCCATGTCCCTGATGAAACACGCCGATATGGCCATGTATCTTGCCAAGGCAGAAGGTCGAAACGATTTCAGGTTCTTCTCGACTGACATCAGGTCGCGGTCGATCGAACGGCTGATGCTTGAAGCGCTGCCCCAGCCGATGATCAACTCGCCGGCGCTGCAGCCTGAGACGGGCCCGATCGGCACAGGTCAGCGTAAGCCGCGGGTCGCCTGAGCCAACGACCAAGGCGTGCTCACGCCACCGTGGAGAGATCGAGCGTCATGAACACGCTATTCGGGTCGGGGCGATAGTCAGCAAACGGATCCGCCAAGATAAAGCCAAAGCTTGCATAAAGGGCACGAGCCGGGGCGAAGGCGTCATTTGATCCGGTCTCAAGGCTGATGTGCCGATAGCCGCGTGAACGAGCTTCCGCGACGATATGCCGTACCACGGCAGCAGCGACACCTCTGCCCCGAGCGCTCGCTTTCGTGTGCATCGATTTGATCTCGCCGTGACGCGGGTCGAGTTCCTTGAGCGCGCCGCAGCCCAGAATGTGCCGGCCGTCCCAGATCGACCAGAACGTCACGTTGCGCGCGCGCAATCCGTCAAGATCAAGGGCGTGGACACTCTCGGGCGGAGACGAGGCGCGGCAATAGTCGAGGTGAGCCTTCAGCAACCCAACGACCTCGCCCCCCGTCAAGTCGTCAGTTCTGATCTGCATCGAGGCGTTCACCGGACCGATCCTAACCCTCGAGCCAGACATCGTCGTACTTGGGCTTGCCAAGCAAATTCGTTCTGTAGCCGTGGACCCGCTTATTCATGGCGACGAGCTCGTATTGAAAGGCGAGCGGAATAACGAAGGCGTTCTCCATGATCACACGCTGCACCTTGGCAAAGGCCTTGCGTCTGACGTCAAGGTCTTCGCTGGCGCGGGAGTCCTTGATCGCCGTCTCGAGCTCCGCAGGAACGGGCGTGCGACCCGCGTTGAAATACGCATCCTTGGTGAACATCAGTGAGTAAGTCTGGCTGGGGTCAGGACGGCCTGTCCAGGCCGCCAGTAAGCCCACCCCTCGCTTCTCGGTCCCAAAGAATGCGGCCGATGCCTCGGCGACCGGAGCATTGATGAACTTGATGCCCACGCCAACCTGGCGAAATTGTTCGGTGAGCACCTCCTGTCGCTGTACCGAGTCCTGGTCGGGATAGCCGCCAAGCTCGAGTACCGTGCCGGACTTGAAGCCGGCATCCGCGAGCAACTGTCGCGCCTTCGCAGGATCATAGGGATAGAGCTCGGCCACGGATTTGTCGTAGGCCCAGTGCGATTTCGGCAGGTTCATCGCAGCCGGTTCTGCCAGGCCGGCCAGCGATGCCTTGACGAAGGCTTCGCGATCGATCGCGAAATTGAGCGCCTGGCGTACCCGCACATCATCAACCGGTGACTTGCCCCAATTCAGGAAGATCTGGAACACATAGAGTGTCGGCCCGGTCACGACGTTCAGATTTGGCGCTCGTTCAACCACCACTTTCTGTCGTGGCGGCAATTGGTAGATCAGATCGTTCTGGTTCGCGACAACCGAGCGGGCGCCGGTCGTGAGTTCGGGAATAATCGCAAACTCGATGCCGTCCATGTACGGACGGTTGGGCTTCCAGTACTTCTCGTTGCGCTTGGTCACGATGCGCTCGCCATCGGCCCAGCTAACGAAGGTATAGGCGCCGGTGCCGACCGGCGTCCGCTTGAGATCGCCAGACGCAGCAGCTTTCAGCGCCGTCGGCGACACCATCATGCCGGCGCGGTCCGAAAGGATTGCCGGCAGCGCGGTATCCGGCGTACTCAGCTTCAAAGTCACCTGCATTGGGCCTGTAACCGCCACTGAAGCGACAGTTGCGAGGTCGGCCTTGATATTGGACTTCGGATCGGACTTGCCTCGATCGAGATTGAATCGGACGGCCTCGGCGTCGAGCGGAGTACCATCATGGAAGGCCACGCCGCTCCGGATGTTGATTACGAGCGTTGTCGGATCGGTAAAACTCCAGCTCTCTGCAAGACCTGGCTTCGGTTTCAGCGTGTCGTACTCCCACTCCGTGAGCGTATCGTACATCGTGAACAGGAACGTATGGTCTGAGCCGGCGCCTCCTGTCGCGGGATCAAGGCTCGACGGATTAGTGAATGCCGAAACCCGGAGCGTTCCGCCCTTCTTCGGTGTCTCCTCCGCCATCAATAAGCCGGGACCTACCGCGGAGCTGGCGGCACCGGCGATCAGACCCAGTACGCTGCGCCGGCTGATGGCGGCTGCTTTCAAACGATTGATCGTCTCGTTCTCAATGGCCATGGTGGCGCCTCCCCGCGCTCGAATTTCTTGATCTGTATGATATTCGATAACGTGCGGCGCCAGAGGTCAATGAGATGAGCATCGCCCCCGACACCGGTCGGCGGAAGGTACGGTCGTCCCTACAGGATCGGCCTTTGAGGTCTTGCAGGCCTTCCTCAAGCTGGGATTCACCGCCGCTGGCTCAGCGAGGCAAGCTACGCCGACCTGGTCGCACTTTGCCAGTTTCTGCCAGGGCCAGCAAGCAGCCAGGTCGGCTTCTCCATAGGGCTGATGCGCGCGGGCTACGCCGGAGCCCTTGCGGCCTGGATGGGGTTTACGCTGCCATCCGCGGCGCTGCTTGTACTGTTCGCCTACGGCGCCGGAGCGCTTGGCGGGGCGATCGGCGGCGGTTTGCTGCATGGGCTGAAGCTCGTGGCAGTCGCGATCGTGGCGCAAGCGGTACTTGGAATGGCGCACACATTGTGCCCCGATCGCGAACGCGCTTCGATTGCGGTCGGTGCCACATTGACCGTCTTGCTAACCTCGACCTCAATCGCTCAGATTGCCGCGATCGGCTGCGGCGCGGCCGCCGGGTTGATTCTCTGTTGCAGCGTAACGCCACCCCAATCCGGCAATCTCCAGATTAAAGTCTCCCGCAGCGTCAGCCTTGCCTCACTCGTTAGCTTCATCGCCTTGCTCGCCGGACTACCGCTGTTGCGCGATTTGTTCCATGTCTCCTGGCTTGATCTGTTCGATGCCTTCTATCGCTCGGGCGCCCTGGTCTTCGGTGGCGGCCACGTGGTGCTGCCGTTGCTGCGCGAGGCTTTTGTCGCCCCCGGCTGGGTAACCGATGAGGCGCTCCTTGCTGGTTACGGCGCAGCGCAGGCGGTCCCCGGGCCGCTCTTTACCTTCGCTGCCTATCTCGGCGCGATCGCTGAACCGACGCAGCAACTCATTGGTGCCGCGCTGGGGCTTATGGTATTTTCCTGCCCGGGATTCTGGTGCTGCTCGGGACGTTGCCGTGGTGGACCGAATTGCGCCGGCGCGCGCGAGCTCAAGCCGCGATGCGCGGCGTCAATGCAGCAGTCGTTGGTTTATTGGGTGCGGCTCTCTACAACCCGGTGTGGGTCACGTCGGTTAGGGCGCCGGCGGATTTCGCGATTGCTCTGGTCGGCTTCGCTCTGCTTCAGGTCTGGCGTGCGCCCCCGCTCATCGTCGTCATTCTAAGCGCATGCGGCGGAATCGTGTTATCCGTAACATCGCAATAGGGCTACCTAAAACGCAAAAAGCGGCGCTGCCGAAGCAGCGCCGCTTTCACGAACCCAGACTTATACAACACATAGTGGCTATGATGGTGTTGAGCCTTTTACGCTTTCCCACCAAGCGCAGCCTGAGACACCTGTCTGATAGTTGCCCTCGGCGACCTGCACCGGCTGACGCAAACCGTCACGCGCCGCTTGCGCACGAATGGCACGAGCCTCTGTCAGCTGATCGGCCGGCAGCCAGCTTCGATCATGGCCCCACAAACTCGGTCCGTAGCGCACCTCGTTCGGCTGCCATGTTGCGGGATCGATCACACGCCCGCCCCATCCATATTCGATAAAGAAGTCCGACGGGGTGGTCGCGTAGAACGACATCATGAAGTCGTTGCTGTGACGACCAAGCGTGGTGGCGATACGGCCCGATTCCGCGAGAGCGAGGTCGTAACCCTGCCCTACATCATCGATATTGTTCAGTTCCATCATGATGTGGTGAATTTTCCGCTTGCCGCCCTCGATCAAGGCAAGGCTGTGATGCCGGCCATTGAGATGAAAGAAGTACGCGCGGAAGGGATGATTGATGAAATCCGACACGCGGAATCCAAGCACATCCGTATAAAACCACTGGACGTCCTCGACGCTCTGGACGTGCAGCACGGCATGCCCCATGCCGAGCGGCCCCGTCCTGAATCCCGAGATCGGCCGGCCGGGTCGCATTGGTGTTGAAGCAATTTCGGGGCCGCAGAACACCTCGAGGCGGTTGCCCGCCGGATCGTTGAAACGGATCGCTGAAGTAACTGCGCGAAGGTCCGCATCAGCCGCGGAAATCCGGCTGACCGGAATCTTTGCCGCATCCACACGCGCTGCTATTGCATCGAGTTCGCTCGGCGAACTCACTTCCCAGCCAAAGGTGTCAAATATCTCGGGATCGGACGAGACGATGACCCGCTGCTTGCGGTCGTCCATCCGAAATTTCAAAGTGGTCGCAGTTTTGTCGACAAGCTCGAGACCCAACAGGTTTTGGCCGTAGTTCTCCCAATCCGACAGCTTGTCCGAGTGTACGCCGAAGTAACCGAACGCCGTGAGTGCCATGGCAAATGCTCCACTGAAGCAGTTACCAGTCTAGCGCCGAAGCCCGACAAAAAACCAGCTCCTACAATCGTGTTGGCGGGACCCGGCCCCGCTACTTGCACGGCTGTTCCGAGCCAATTAAACCTAGCATCTGCGGGAAAGGAGCAGATGAAATGCGTCGGTTGCTGGTTATCGGTCTCGCCATCATTTCAATGCTTGCGGTTCTCTCGCAATTGCCCGTCTTCGCGGCAAGCGTGATCCTCATCACGCCGGAAGAAGCCAAGCTTCCACCACCAAAGGTCGCGGTGGCGCTGTCGGCGCGCGGCGTTACCCGCGGCCCGCAGATCGAACTAGTCAAGGACAGCGACCCGACGCATTCGCCCACGCACGTCCAACTGAAATTCGTTGCCCACGGCGGCGCTACAATCGATCCGGCGAGCGTGCAGATGACTTATCTGCGGACACCCGACGTTGATTTGACGCCTCGGATCAAGCCGTTCGTATCCGACAATGGCATCGATATCCCGAGTGCGGTCGTACCGGCTGGCGCACATATGTTGCGCGTCGATCTGAAAGATTCCGACGGGCGCGTCGGTACACTGAACTTCACTCTGAACGTCGCGCAGTAATTTTCAGCCGACAAGCTGGCAACCTCACCTAGTCTTCCTTCGTGAAGGCGAAGTAGCGTCGTGCACCATTTGTGGCGCGGGCGTCGCGGAACGCCTGAACTTCGAGACGGCCCTTCGCATTGATCCTGAAATTCATGCGATGAATCAGTCCGCAATCGCAGCATTGATCCATCAGGTTGCGCATCGGAATCTCGATCCATTCACCGTCGGTGACATGATAATATTCGGATTTGCCGGCCCTTGGTGCTGGCTTGCGCGTCACGATAACTGCCTCCCGATCCATTAGGACAGTCATGCTGTCGTATAATCGATCAAAAAACGGAACTCATCACGTAGGTTCTAACGACCGCCAGGCAATCCAAAAGAAGCTCCTTGCTGCAAAGCGGCAGCGAAAAAAATAACGTTTGCGAACCTTGGTTAGGCTTTGGAAAGGCTTTTGCGCGAGCGTCGGCCATGATCGCAACCGGCGAACACCGCGTTTCACCGCGACATCGGGTCCTGAAGGCCGGAACGATCGAGTTCGGCGGCGGCGCGATCGACTGCACCATTCGCAACCTGTCGGAGAGGGGCGCCGCCCTCGAGGTCGCCAGTCCGGTTGGCATTCCCGATCAGTTCGATCTTGTCATTCTCGCCGAACATCTTCACCGCTGCTGCCGCGTGATTTGGCGCAAGGAGAAGCGGATTGGCGTTGCGTTTGCTTGAGGATCGGCGTCCGGAGGCCGATCACTCCCTAGCTCGCCGGTATCTTGCACTTCATTGTGCAATAGATTCCGGTGGTCAAATACATGATGTTGGTCTCGCCGCCGAAGGGCTTGAGCGCTGATGCGATAAGCTTGGAGCCAAAGCCCAGCTGTTTCGGCGGTTGCACCGCGGGCCCGCCGGTCTCGTCCCAGACAATGCTGAGCTTGCCGTCGGAAACGGTCCACGACAGCTGCAAGTAGCCCGTCGACGAAGAGAACGCGCCATGCTTTGCCGCATTCGTCGCAAGTTCGTGGACGATCAAAGCCAGGCTGACGGCAAGCTTGCCCGGCAGATAGACCGGCTCACCGTTGAGAATGAAGCGCACGTGACCGTAAGGTCCGAGCTCCGCGAGCAGCAACTCCTTCAAGTCACATCCGCGCTCGTCGGTATGGGCGATCAGATCGTCCGTTGCGCTCAGCGCGTTCAGACAACCGTCTATCCGCTCAAAGGTCTCAGGCTGCTGGTACAACAGCTGCCTGAGCACCGAGTGTACGGTCGTCACTTTGTTCTTGAGGCGGTGCTGCAGTTCATTGACGACGAGCTTGCGGTACTGCTCCTCCTCCATCAACCTGCTCGAGATTTGCCGATGATGTGCGATCAACGACCGATAGTGCTGGATACCCCAAATGATCAGACCGGAAATGGTCAGGTAAATCAGAAATAATACGAGCAACGACGCCATAGGCGGCTCGTTGAGGAAGGCAACTGCAAAACCGAGGATACCTCCTCCAATCGTGGCACCGATTCCAGCTCGCAATCCCCCAAATGCGGTCGCAAACAGGACCGCGGGAAAATAAATGCTGAACGGCGTATCCGGCCGGATCAACGTTATGATCCAGCGAAACAGCGTACAAGCCAGCAGGCAGAAGGCGACAAACGCGACGCAAAGCAGCAGCGGCGGCTCAGAGGTATTGAGCCAGGCACGACGAAATTCTTCAATCCATTGTGAAATAAACCGTTGCACATCGCGAGGCTGACAAACGCAACCGCTGCTGACAAGGCGAAATTTCGGGTTCCCGCGTCAGCGTCATATACCGCGCGCCGAGCACGCCGCTGCGCTCACCGGCCTTCCTTTGAGCACGTCGACTTTATGGCGACAAGTTTCCCCGTTGCAAGTCGTACGTCATATGAAATTATCGGCCGCAACAGACGAAGTTCACTGGTGTTCGACGCTGCTATCGATGACGATGATCATGAAAACTAGGACGACAGCAATCAAAATGCACGTTTGAGGCAGCGTCATTTATGCACCGCCGCTTCGATAAATCGGTCCAAGCGGTCGCCGAGCCGATCGATCGCGGCAGTGAGCCGATCTTCGACTTCGCGCATAGCTTCGCGATGAATGTAATCGCGAGCCACTTGCTCCCGATACGTCGAAAACGACGCGCCCAGACTGGCGACCCTGTCCAAGGCGTTTTTGGCGCCACTACTGGCCGCGTCGGCTTCGGTCTCAGCCTTACCGATGCGCGTGCCAAAGGTTAGCCAGAACACCGCAAACGAGATGGCGAAACCGCCGGTGGACGCAAGAGCGGCGACTGCGGGCCATTCCAGCATTCTATCGCCTCGCGAAGATATGCTGCGCCGTGAGAATACCGACGCAGCCCAGGATGATCTCGACCTCGAGCCCTTCATAGGGTCCGGGCGCCTTGGCGATCGCCCAACCGAACTTGAAGGTCGAGTCGAGATAGATTGCGTTGGCATGAATGATCGGGCCGATCGCCGCGGCAAGCGCCATGTATCGTGTGCCCCACCAGCCCCAGCGTTGTTGCGTGATGGCCGCTTGCGCCTGCAGGATCGGAATGGCTGCCTGTATCTCGGCAACGTTCGTTTCCTTGTCGGCCTGGACTTGCGCAATCCTGACGTCAGCCCGTTTGTTCAGAACATTGACGACGCCGCTGGCGATTGCCGAGAACGCGCCGGATGAAAGCCAGTTGATGGCTGCGAGAATCGCGGTCCACATCGATTAGCTCCGCGGCAACGTCCGGCGTCGGGCGAGCTCGGTCAGCACGCCAGAAGCCGCAACAGCAAGCAGTATCTTGAAGGTCGATTTCCAATCCATGCTCACCAATGATGTGAAGTCATAGCCGGAAAACGCGACGATCAGGCCGGCGCTCAGTATGCCGCCGACGTATTGGCGTCATCGACCAGGTTGACCTTGCCGGCGCCGACAGCTTCCTTCTGCAGATTGACGATCGCCATCAGGTGCGCGAAGCGCTCGGCCTTGCCGCCGGTGCCAAGCCCGACATTGATCGTCATGTCGTTGCGCGTCTTCCAGTTGCGCGGATCGACCGTGACCCACGCGTTGCGCAGCCGTACTGTCTCGGTCTGTTGTCCGTGCTTGCGAATGGTGGCGTGCAGCAGCGCGAACATGTCGCGGATGCCGGTCTCGGCCAAAATCTTCGCGATCAGCTTCATCTTGGCTTGCGACAGCGAGAACGCCTGTGCCACCGCGGTCGCCGACTGGTTCTGCAGCGCGTTGGCGTCGACGCCCTGGCTCTGCCGCGTCACGCCGGTGCGCATCTCGCGCACGGTGTCAAAATAGTCGAGCGCCGGATAGATCGACGGCGGCGATCGTCGGCACCTCTTGCCAGCGCAATGCCGCCCGGCGCTGGCGCACCCTACCACCCCGCCCGGCCGCGACACCAGCAGATCGTCGAGCGTGTTCGGGCCGGCGAACTGCTCGGCGACTTCGACGCGCGGAGTGATTGCGCAGATAGGAGATTGTCGAGCATGCCGCGCAGCAGCGCGGTCTTGATGCGCTGGATATCGAGCACGAGGTCGGCAACCGAGCGGCCGAAGAAGCGGTGCGTCACCGGCACCGGCGTCATCGCCGCGAAGGGAATGGCATCGAACGGCACGATGTCGGCTCGCCGTCGCCTTACGCAGGATATCGCCGAGATCGCCGCCGGTGGTCACCTGGTAGAGGCTGGGCCTTGCCGGTGCCCTCGTAATCCATGCGGATGTAGTGCTCGGTGACCTTGATCATGCGGCGCGGCCGGGATTCGACGTTCGTCGCCGACGTGCGTCGAAATGCTCGTGCGACGGTGTCGCGCGCCAGCGTCCTCGATCTCGGTCAGCGCCGGTGTAGGAGGTGAGAGCTTTGATCTGCGCAGCGTCGAAAACCTTGCGCGATCAGCGCGCTCTCGCTCTTGATGCACGTCGTGGAAGCAGTAATTGCAGTCACGAAGCGTGCGGGCGCCGCGCTCGATGCCGAATTCCTCCGGCGGCAACGCCCTCGACCTTGCGCCTGCGCAAAGCGTGCGGACGCGTCTTGACGCATGGCGTGACGTCGTGCGAGCATCAGCGTGCCGCTTCCGGTCGCGGGCCATCGGCCTTCTGAGGGGCGGCATCGGGCTCGGCTCGTGCCGGTGTGCGCGATGATCTCCAGCGCGCCGTCGGATGGCAGATCGACGGCCTGCGCGAGCAGCGCGAAGGCATCGTCGGACTGGTCGAGATAGGTCTCGCGCTCCTCCTGCTCGCGCTCGTCCCAGAACACCTTGACGATGCCGACCTTGGACAGAAGCGCATCCTTGATGAAGGAATAGGTCACCAGGAAGCCGGGATTCTGCTGCATGAAAACGTGGTTGACGTAGTCGCTCTCCTGTTGCGGCGGCGGCCTCGTCCTCGGCGCCGACCGGCTCGAAGCGCACGACTTCGTCGGAGCCGCAGAAGATATCCATCAGCGAGGGCATCAGGCCTTCGATGGTGTCGGCGACATCGGACGAGACGGCACGCGAGCGGCCTTCCAGCGCCGGCATGTCCTGGTCCATGTCGGCGAGGTAATAGTCCTGCGCGCGCGCCCGCTCGCCCGAGAGCTGCGCCGCGCTCATCGCCGCGAGCGCATCGGCCTTCTCGGACGCCAGCATCGCCTTGAGCGACGACAGCGACATGCGTTTGGATTGGGGCATGAGATATCGGGATGTCAGGGGTAGAATGATGCGCAATCGAGGCGTGCCAACGTCAATCCTCATGGCTGAGCGAGCCGCGCGCTCTGCTCGAAGAGCGAGAGGGCGGCGTCTCGAACCATGAAGCCGAGGCGCAACGACACGGGCCTTCATCCTTCGAGCGCACGATGCGCGCTCCTCAGGATGAGGAGAAAACAAAACCCGCCGCGGCTTGCTTGCCCGGCGGGTTCAAATCCAATTCTGCGATGATGACCTTATAGCACTGATTTGCCGGACCAGCAAAGTGTTATTTCACTAGTCGCAAATTCTTTTCTGCCTGGCAAGACCCAAAACCTCTCCGTCCAGAGGGTGCGGCGCGGCCAGTTGTGCGCCTACGCTGCTTGTCGAGACAGACGACAATCGGCAGCGAGGCAACATGATCGAAGGTCCTTTCCGCGATGATGATCGCGGTCGCGATTCCATCGACCGCATTCGCAACGAGTTGCACGGCGCGCCAGAAAACCTGCTTCGACATCTGTGCGAAGAACTGGAACAGGCCGGGCTCGAACTGCCAGAGCTTTTGCGCCGCGGCGCTGCCGCTGTGCCTGCAGAGCGGCTGCTGGAACACGCCGGAAAGCAACAAGTGCGGGTATTCGAAGAGCTAGGAAGTACAGCGACAAGGGAGTCGTTGAAGGCGATACGTGAGAGATGAGTCGGAGGTCTGATTTGGCACACTAAACAATCATCGTCGCATGTAACTCATGTAGCTGCGAACGATGCGTTGGATGCATCGATGAGAGCTGCGAGAGCGTTGTAGCCGTCACCCGGTTGACATTGGCCGTCCTTTAACTAATCGCGTCGTCGCGGCCAACGTCTTGAAACTGGAACGCGCAGGTCCAGCGCCGCTCCTCAACGCGCTGAGGAAAACCCAGGCAAACGTTTGCGGGAGAACGCGTAGGCCTGAGCTCAAAATCGTGGCGGACAAGAACGGGCTCACTCCAATGCATCGGATCACTTCGCGGATTGAGCCTGGTCTGAAATCAAGGTCTCGCGTCATTGTCCTTCGACGTGAAGAAATGCCGTACCAAAGGTGGATGTGATCCGCTGCCTGAGCACTTGCGAATGCTTCTCGATCGATCTCGGCTACGTGCCCAAAAACCACTGTTGAAGTTGGCGACAGCTTGGTAATCTATGCTGCGGATATGCTTGTGGAAGGCCTGTGACAGCAAGGAGCGCGGAGGATCTGGATAATCATATTCGAGCCCTAGCCAGATCGGCGATTGCTTCGAAATGGAGATCGCATCCTGAAGCGCCTGCTACGAGCTGTCAATTTAAACAGAGTGTCCATCACGTAAAGATCGAACTCATCGGGCCTGTTAGGCCAAGCGCAGGAAAAGCGATGGCCACCGTCGCGACGTCAAGAAAGAGCTCAGGCCCCTCCGTGGCAATGCACCTCGCTGCGCCGCCACCACTTGGGGTTGCTCTGGCACTGGAGCTTGCCTTCCGCAATCAGAGCTTCGATGCGTGCGGCGCCATCCCGGTAATGCGAACGGCAACGGCTTCCAAATAGCGTGGTGCCAATGCCCTTACGATTACGATCGCAACCTTTTGCCAGTGCTTGGCGACGACAGACAGGATGGCTACATCGATTTCGACCGGCGACGGCAGACTACCCATGCTTCATCACCTCAAGCAGATTTTCAGGTTGGTGGACTGCGAAGGTGTGTTTGCTTGAGCGCGAACATCAGGCTCACGCATCTGGACCAGCCAGGAGCCAGCGTTTTCAACGTCGAGCTGATGCCGTTCGCGACTGTGCGCGCCATCGAGGCGTTCCGACCTTTGTCGCCGGTGCAGCGCCCGAAACTCCTAGATTTCCCGAGGAGCAAACAAAAAACCCGCCGCGGCGTGCTGCCGGGCGGGCTCAAATCCAATTCTGCGATGATGAGCTTATAGCACTGATTTGCCGGACCAGCAAAGCGCTATTTCGCTAGTCGCAAATTGTTTTTGACCGCCACCGTGATAGGATCGTCCACGGCACGAGCAGCGACAGGATCATGCTGACTATCCACAACTTCGCCCGCGGCGCGCGCGGCTTGCGCGCAATGTGGCTCGCCGAGGAGATGGGCCTGCCCTACGGCGTGCTCAACCACTCCTATCCAGTCGGCGACAATTATCGCGCGCTGAATCCACTCGGCACCTTGCCGTTCCTCGAAGACGACAACGGTATCGGCTTGAGCGAGTTGATCGCGATCCTGCTCTACATCGCGCACAGCCATCGCCCGACGCCGCTGTTGCCGTCGAACAAGCCGGAGCTGGCAAGATGCCTGCAGCTCACCGTGTTCGGCGAGACCGAGCTCGGCACCAACATCGATACGCTGCTTGCGGCAAAGTTCGGCGCTGATGACGCCGACAAGCGCAACTGGTCGGTGCGCGGGCTCGAGCAGCGCGTCGAGCGCGCAGTTGGTCACGTCGAAAGCCTGATCGGCAGCAGCGGCTACCTGGTCGGTGACGATCTGACGCTTGCGGATATTTCCGTGAGCTGTGCGCTTAACATGTGGCGCGGCGGGCTGGGCCAACCGCTCTCGGAAAAACTCACCGCCTGGCAGGATCGCTTGCGAGCGCGGCCGGCCTATCAGCGGGCGTGGGCGCGCTCCGAGGCCGCTCCGGCGCGGGCATAAGTTCCGCGGCGGCGCTGCGTCCATCCACCGCGGCGATATTCAATCCCGACAACGATCCGTTAAACAAAAACTCCTTGAATGAATCCCGCCAACGGACGCGGCAGCCGAAGGCTGCTAGACACAAGGCGAGGCGGGCGGGATTCTTGATGGGTGCGTTTTTACGCTATTGTGTCGACGAAATTGAATTTTCGCCGTCGTTTATCTGCGATCTCATCGTCAGCACCGCCTATGTCGCGGTGACCGCTTACCTCTACGACGCGTCCGCGCACGACGCCCCGAGCGCCGGCGTCATCATCTTCATTGCGGTCGTCGTGCTGGAAGCGCAGGCCGCCAAGGTCGCGCTGATGTTTTCGCTGGTGCGGCGCGGCGGCGATGCGGGCTTGAAGCAATCGCCCGCGCTGGTCACCGATGGCATTTACAGCTACTCGCGCAACCCCGCTTATCTCGTCACGATCGTCCAGAACCTGCTGTGGTCGCTGCTTCTGCTGCTGGCGATCGTCGACCTGCCGATGAACATCGTTGCGGTCGTTGTGATCCTCGCGCTGCCACTCGTGCATTTCCTGGTGCTGGATCGCCTGGTGATCCGGCGCGAAGAAGCCAATCTGTCGCGCTGGCATCCCGCCTCCTATGAGGACTACGCCAGCCGCGTCAACCGCTGGATCGGACGGCGAAGGCAAAGCACTCAGGCGAGATTGTCAGCCGCGACATCGCAAGGCAGCTGACGGCGATCGAAACACCTGTTCACCGGCACGCCTAATATCGCAAGCCATTTGCTGCGAAGTAACGATTTGCCGGCACAATTCCGGTCCCGCCCGCGACCGGAGTCCAACGTGAACACTGTTACGCTGACACGCGCCGAAACTGAGCTCGACCGCGTCTATCCATGGGCGGTGAAATCGCGCCGGCAGTCCGAGCTCTTGAATGTGTGGCTGGAACACAGATCCCGTCACGCCGGGTTGCCTGCATTTTCAGGTTTTGCCGATGCGATGCAGCGCTATCCCGACCAGGACGAGCTGACGGTCTATGAGATCATGCGCGAGGCAGCGATGCTGCGCTACCTGATCGTCAAGGAGAGCGCCGGCTTCAAAAAGGCGCTGGGCAGGAGCGGCACAGGCCGTTTTCTCGACCAGGTCCTGCCGCCGCTGTCCTGGCGCACGGCGCAGCCGACCTTCGATGCCTGCGCGCAGCAAGAACTCCCTGTCTATGCCGCATTCTCCCTTGTTGAACGCGACGGCGAAAATACCCTCTGTGAGAGATTGTTGCTTCCATTTGGCGCGGAGACGGCGGAAGCGACCGACATCCTGTCAGCGTTCAAGACCACGACATGGAAGGACCCATCTGCGCGCGCCACCCAACTCGACGCCCGTGAGCCGCGATACAGCTTCGGTGCCGTGGTCGGGCTGGATTGAAAATCACGAGAGGCCCGCGTTCTCGTCTGATCTTGAAGGTCTTGGTCTTGCCGGCGGCGGAATTCGTTAACGAACCCCTTTGCATTTGAGGGAATGGCGATCTCACTTCATCAACCTGGCAAGCTCTAAATTTCGTGCGCCATGGATGAAATGCCGCTGGAACTTGTTGAGCATCCCGACCCGGCACGCCTGCGCTATTGGGCGCGGCTGCTGAAGCTGTTGCGCGACCCGTGGCCGCCACGATTCAGTGCACCGGCGCGTTCATCGGAGCCGACGAGACTGGATGAGCCGCCGCGGCAGCCGGCCCCGCCACGGCTGGGCGACGCGGTCTGAAGCGCCAGCCTCGTGCGAGTGCATGCGCCGGAGCGCTGTCTCGCGATAACGTTCTCTTGAGATGTGAACCGGCTAACACCTCCGCGTCGTGACCGGAGGCACTAACCATGCGTACGAGCCTTCGCTGCCAGGTCCTTCGCGACCAGGTGTTCAACCAACGCGGGGGAAGTCGATGCATTCGGTGTATATCGCATACTACATAGCCTCGGCGCTGGTGTTCATTGCCCTTTGCATGAAGGACATGCTGCCACTTCGCGTTCTCGCGATCTGCAGCAACGTCGCCTTTCTGGTCTATGGCGGCACCGCGCACCTCGCGCCCGTGATCGTCCTGTACGCACTGCTGCTGCCCCTCAATGTGTGGCGCCTGCTTGCCGCGATCGAGCGACGACGCGACCGCATGAGCGCCGGCGCGCTCGAACAGTGATGCCGCTCATGGTGCAGATGAAATGGCGACGCCGTCGTCGCCTCGCGCGCCCGCTATGACGTTGGCATCGTATCCGCAGCCAGGATGGTTCGCGCTGTTTCCAGGCCGCTGGCCAGCGCTGCCTCGACCGTGCCCATATCCCGCCCGCGATAGAGCGCCTCGCCGGAGAAGAACACCAGGCCGTCGTCCGAAGATGCAAGTCGCGACTGCGCCTCGCGCGTTGCGGGCGTCGCGTAAGAATAGGCTCCGCGTGAAAATGCTTCGTTGGCCCAGTTGATCGCACGCGCGGCGACCAGGCCATCTCTCAACGGGTTCGGCGAGAGACCGAAGACCTCGCCAAGCGAGACAAGCCCTGTCTCGATCAGCTTGCGCCTCGTCGTAACCACCAAGCGCTTTGGTCTTCGGGCCGCCGAACCAGCCGGTCAGCACGGGGTCGGCGACCTCCGACTGCGTCCACCAGACCGGAATTTGCCGGTCGGAGATCAGAAACGACAGGTCGGCAAGGTCCCTTCGTTGCTCGGCCCACCACCGCGTCTTGAAGCGCAGCAGAAGCTTGATGACATTGCCAAAGCCGATGTCCGCCGTGGCCGCCGCCTTCTCGCGTATTGCCGGCGGAAGCTCGATCTCCTCGAGAAGTGGCAGCGGTACGGTCAGGATCGCGGCGGCGCCGGCATGGGCCTCGCCGCTGGCGCAACGGACCACGACCGATCCCGCGGCGATTTCGATTGCCTTGACCACAGCGTTGAGATGGATGACCGCGCCGAGAGCGCGACACTCCGCGGCCAGAAAATCGATCAGCGCACCATAGCCTCCTGCGATGCGCCCTTGATTTCCCGGTCCTTCGTTCATCCATTCGTCGCGAAGCGCGAAGGCGCTGGCCCGCGCCGGATCGGCGGCGTCATAGCCCTCGGCCATCCGCTCGATCGAACGCCGCAGGCGCGCGTATTCGGGACCGGCAAAATGCTGCTTCAGAAACTCGGCAATCGGGAGATCGGCCTTCAGCTCCGCCAAAGCCCGGTAAAAACGATCGCTGCCGGGATCGGGAGCCCTGCCCGGCGAGAACGTTCCGTTCTCCACCGTCCATCGCGTTCCCCGCACGGGCTGCAGTGAGAGCCCCGCCTCGTGCAGCAGGGCGCGCGTGACGGGCGCCTCGCCGTGGACGAACTCAGGGCCGCCTTCCGCCGGATATCCGAAATCTGCACTGGGAAGCACAAGGATGCGGCCGCCACACCTGTCCCGCGCTTCCAGGATCGTCACCTTCTTGCCGGCGCGCGCGAGTTCGCGGGCGGCCATCAGGCCCGCCGCGCCGGCGCCGATCACGATGAAATGGTCTGATCTGCCGCGAACTCATCCGGAAGCTTCACAAACCCGCTGCGGCCTGTCAGGCGCGCATTCTCGATGCGGTACTGTAGCAACATCGCGCCGCCTTGCAGTACCCGGCTGTTCTCCAGGGTCATCGCCTTTACAGGCGCGCGTTGGCCGGCCTCTGCTTCGGTGGAGTCGAAAACAGCAGGCGCCCCCTTCGTGCCGTCAATCGCCGGGCAGATGATCAAGTGGAATTCGTCGACCAGTCCCGCGCGGAGGAAAGCGCCATTGGCCCCACCTCCGCCTTCCAGCAGCAGGCGCTTGACCCCGAGCTCACGATTGAGGATCTCCAGCACAAGAGCGAGGTCGAGCCGGGATTTCCCGGCGAAGACATACGACACGCCTTCGCTGCGCAGGCCCGCCAAATGCGCGTCCGAGACCTGCTCCGTCAGGACCACGACGATCGGGTCGCCGCCGATATCCGCGCGGCCCCAGGCGATCTTGCCGTGCGCGTCAAGCACGACGCCATAGGCGCTCGCGTCGCGACGGCGCAAACCACGCGTCGCGCGGAAATTTCTCCGTCGTGGATGCGGGGTACGGCTTGCCCTTGGCGAATTCCGAACCGGTGACGCGGCCGATCAGCCAGGCGTCGCCTCCGAGCTCATCATGCACTTTCTCGAACAATCCGCCGGAGGCGCCCTGCGGACGCCAGCGGCTCGGCGTCGTCCGGCCGTCAACGCTGGCGGCCATGAGACAGATGACGTGGGGTTTCATTTGTGCCTCGTTGAAGGGCAGCCAGTTCGGGTTGAACTGCTAACGAAGCTTTACGCTGCCGGTTCTCTCCTGCGCAACGGATTTGCATGGTCGCCCCTCACATCCATCCCGGCCTCGAATACTCGATCCGCCGGTTGAAGTTGGTGTTCCGCGCCGGCTCCTCATAGGCAATCGCCATAAGCCCGAACGCATCGGCCGCGTGTGAGGACCAGTCGTGCTCCGGGCCGAGGCCGATGTTGCGCTGGTCGTCGCGGCGCTCGTGATAGTAGCCGAGCGCGTCGCGGCCGGCTTCGGTGGTTGGCTCGTTGAACCAGCAACGCGGCAGGATGCGCCGCACCGCCTCGATCCGCATCGCCGCCGCGCCCCTGCCCTGGTTACCGACCACCTCGACCGCAAAGCCGGCATCGCGCAGGTGATCGGCATAGCGCTTGCCGGTGATACTGTTTTCGTTGATGCCGTCATGCGGGAGCAGGCACAGCGCATCGCGATAGCCGCGCGTGCGCAGCTCGCTCGTATAGTGCGCGAGCACCTGGCCGACGCCCTCGATGTAATCGAGCACGCGGATCTCCTGGCCGACCCACTGCACGATCCAGATCGCCATCGCATCGGCCGATGCACCGGAGCCGCCAAGATCGAACACCGCGCGCAGCGGCAACAGCGGATCGGCTGCGACCTTGCCGATGCGTCCTTGCGCCCGCGCCTCCGCGAGCCCGCTGGCGAAATACGCGCCGTCGAAGGCGCGCGCGTAATCGCCCTCCCAGATGTGGGCGTAGCGCTCCGGATAAAGCTTGAGATCGAGTGCGCGCTCGGCCTTGAGCTCGTCCGGAAACCACGGATTGTCGCGCCAGTTGGCTTCGACCACGATGGCGCCCGCCGGCTTCTTCCGGCGCAGGAATTCATCGATCGCGTCAGTCTTGCGCCGCGGATTCCAGCTCGCCCAGATTTCCGAGCCCTCCGCACGGATGGTCGGCCGCAGCAAGGCGAGCGAGCGCTGGCTGAGGCTCTGAGCCTCCTCGATCCAGGCAATCTTGAAGCCCTCCAGCGACTTGATCGATTCCGCCGAGTGGTCCTGCATGCCCTGGAAGATAATCAGGCCGTTGCCCGGTGCAACGATCCGGTCCTCGAGGATCTTGAACTTGCGGCCGACGCCCAGCGCGGCGATCTTCTGCTCGATCTGCCGCTTCGAGGATTGCGCCAGCGTCTTCTGCACCTCGCGAATGCAGACCGCGCGCAAGCCAGGCTCCCATAAGCAGCGAAGGACGAGACGCTCGCCGAAGAAATGGCTCTTGCCCGAGCCGCGTCCGCCAAATGCGCCCTTGTAGCGCGCTGGCCGCAGCAGCGGTTGGAAAACCCGTGCGGTATCAGTGTTAAGCTTCGGCTTCATGTCTCAGGCAGCGCCTTCCTGCTGCCGCCGCTAAACGCCTGAGCGCGGCTCACCCTTACTCATCCGCGTTCCACACTTCCGTCGCGGCGTCGTCCTGCGACTTTGGATCAACGATCGTGGTCACGATCTCGGTGATCTCGGCCGGCGCCGGCTTGTCATCATTGCCGGTGGCTGCCACCACCGTCTTGCCCCAGCCGCGGTCGATCAGCGAGTTCGCCGCGGCAATGCGTGCCGCGGCCGAAGCTGTCCTGGATCGCGCGATGCCGAACAGCACCGCGATCGCCTTGCGCGTGTGCGTGCGCGCAAGCAACCTGACTTCCGAAGCAACCTTCGTCATGTCGTCTCAATCCAAAATGAAAAACCCGCCGCGGCGATCGGCCGCGGCGGGCGAACATCACAATTCTTCGATAGTGCCCTTATAACACTGATTTGCCGGACCAGCAAAGCGTTATTTCACTACATGCAATATGTTCCAGACCTTGACGATCAACTCCGGCTAGTCGCGATCGTTCGTCGTAAAGAACGCGTCGAGCGCGAAGCGCGCGGTTGGTGTCAACTTGTGCCGAATTTTTGCAAGATCGCCAGGCGCAACCACGTAAAGCGTGCCTTCGGTCACGACGATCTTGTCACGCGGGATGTCGCGCACCAGAAAGAAATCGCCGCGAAACGTCCCACCCTTTCGCTCCGTGTCCTCGCCTTCGCGGCTCGCAAGCGGTACAAATCGCTCCGGCACAATGTCATAGGTTAGCTCTTCGGCAAGCTCGCGTACCACACACTCGAGCGCGCTCTCATCGTCCTCACGATGCCCGCCGAATAACCCGATCCCACCTGGATAAATGATGTCAGGCTTGTCGTCGCGGAGCTGCAGCAGCAGATCGCCTGATGTGTCTACGACGACGGCCGCAGCGATCGCGCGATGTGTTACTTTCAAGCTATGCCCCGTTTGCATTCGTCAAAACGTCCGCAGCCTGCAGTCCGATCTGGACCTGGGCGCAAGACGGCGGCAATCTAGCGCTCTCGCCAATCGCGGCAAGCCTCGCTTGGAGGCACCGTGGCCCAATCACGTCGACTGGGGAAATCAGGGGAAGGAAAGAGAATGTTCTCGCACGTCATGATCGGCACCAACGACCTCGCCAAAGCCAAGGGATTCTACGACAAGCTGCTGGCGACGCTCGACATACCGCCCGGGCGTGTCGATCGGCACCGCGTGTTTTACCGTACGCCGACCGGCGTGTTCGCAGTGTCGCTGCCGATCGACGGCAAGCCCGCATCCCATGCCAATGGTGGCACCATCGGCTTTGCCTGCTCGTCGCCTGAACAGGCGGCGGCCTGGCACGCTGCCGGCGTCGCCGCCGGCGGCAAGTCGATCGAAGATCCGCCCGGCGTGCGCGAAGGGGCCGCCGGAAAGGTCTATCTCGCCTATTTGCGCGATCCCGACGGCAACAAGATCTGCGCCCTGCATCGGATGAAGTGATTTCGTTTCGTGGCCGGCAGCTTCCGCACCCAGGCGCGCGCCAGCGTCAGCGGAGCGAAAGCCCAGGCGCGCATAAAGATGCTTGGGCTGTTCGCTCGCGAGCGCGCCGAGGAAGATGGTGTGACACCCGTCGGCGCGCAGACGATCGGTGAAGGCCGCGATCATTGCGGTCGCGATGCCCTTGCGCCGCGCTGATTGCAGCGTGAACAAATCCTCGATCATGCCGACGCCATTCGGGGCGGCGGCATAAGCGCCGTAAGCCACGGCGACACCGTCCTGCATCGCCAGGTGAAAATGATAGGCGCTGCTTTTCGCGCGATAGCCGGCAACAACGGCAGCGCTGAAATCTTCGGACAGCTCGTGGTCGCCGGTGCGCCGGCCTTCGGCGTGATCAGCGATCACGAGCTTGAGCAATTCGGCCCAATCGGTGTCGCTATTGACGGGCTTGAGCTCGACCGAGGCGCCGCGATCCGTCAACTCGCCTCGCAACACCATCTGGATCGTGACGGGCCGCTCCTCGAAATCGTCGAGCGCAAGCCGCGCGAGGAAGGCGTCTGACGTGAAGCAATCGGTGTGCACAACGCGCCATGGCGTATGGGCGAGATGCTCCTCCATCGCCGCAAATACGGCGTCGATCTCATCCGTAGTTCGCGCCGTGACCTCATCGGCATGGTTGGCATCCCAAACGTCGGGACGCGCCGGGTCGGCGACAATGTGACAGTGAGGCGCTGCGATCTGGTTGTTGCCAAGCCGGCGCTGCCACCGATAGGCCTCGGCGATCGCGCCTACGAGTTCGATCGGCATGGCGAGCGTCCTGAGAATCGCTGGCAAGTTGTTGGTTGACTGGCCGGGGTAAGTGGTCGAATTGCCGGACGCCTGCAGTATCGTTTGACATCACCGCTTGCAATGGGCTGCCGTCGTCCCCTCACAACCGCGTCAACGAATGCGACTGCGCTTGATGTTGCCCGTCTATTATGACGTGTTGCAAGGGAAGCGGAGGGAACCGGAGCGCCAAGTGCCCGTTGGTTCGGGCCAACATAGGTCTGCAGGTATTGTTCAGGTCTCATTCAGCGCCGGGGCGCTCTTTTCGGTTGGGTGGAGATTGCTTTTCAATGAAGAAGCTGTTCCTCGCGGCCATCGCGTTGCTCGCCATGGCCGTTCACGCCGGGGCCGCGGAACGGCGCATCGCCCTCGTGATCGGCAACGCCAACTATCAAACCGGCGCACTGGCAACTCCGGCCAATGACGCCGGACTGGTCGCGCAGACCTTGCAGGCCGCCGGTTTCGACGTCAGCGGCGCCCGCGACCTCGACCAGGAATCGCTGCGTCGAGCCTTCCGCGACTTCCTCGACAAGGCCGGATCGGCAGGTCCTGATACCGTCGCCTACATCTACCTGTCCGGCTACGGACTGCAGCTCGAGGGCGAGAATTACTTCGTCCCGATCGACGCACGCATCGCGTCAGACGCCAACGTCTCGTCCGAGGCGCTGCGCCTCTCCGACTTCACGAGGCCGCTTTCGGCGTTGCATCTGAAGGCCAATGTCGTCGTGCTCGACATGGCGCGCGCCAATCCATTTGCAAAGCAAGGCAACCCGTTGACCGGCGGTCTCGCGCTGGTCGATCCCGATCCCAACACGCTGATCGCCTTCAATGCGGCTCCGGGCACGATCGCTCCGGACGAAGCCGGCCCCTACTCCTCCTATGCGCAGGCATTGGCGGAAATCACGCGCGAAGGCGGCATCCCGCTCGACGAGGTGTTCACGCGCGTGCGGTTGCGCGTCAATCAGACGACCAACGGCGCACAGGTGCCGTGGCAGACCTCAAAACTGCAGACGCCGATCTATCTGTTCGAGCGCGCACCCGACGCGCCGCCACCAACCGTCACCGCCGACCAGACCGCGTCGATCCGCGCCCGGCCGATCCGCGAGTTCGATGCGGGCGACGCCTACCTTGCGGCGCTCGATCGCGACACACTGCAAGGCTACGGGGATTTCCTCGCCGCCTACCCGAACGACCCGATGGCGCCGCGTGTGCGGGCCATCATTGCGGCGCGCCGCGAAGCGATCACGTGGCGGCGCAGCCGCAACATCGATACGCCACCAGCCTACTGGTCCTACCTGCGTCGCTACCCGCGCAGCGCGCACGCCGACGACGCGCGCCGTCGCCTCGCCTTCCTGTCGGCCGCGTTCGAGCCGCCGCCGAGCTTCGCGGTTGTCGACTATGACGTGCCGCCGCCGCCGCCCGACGAGATCATCTATGTCGAGCGCCCGGTACTGGTGTTCGACGATCCGGAATTTGCCTTTGCTCCGCCGCCACCGCCGCCGGTGATCTTCCTGCCGCCGCCAGCGGTCTATTTCGTCGACCTGCCACCGCCGCCGCCCCCGGTGATCGCTTTCATCCTGCCAATTCCGCAATACCGGCCGCTGCCGCTGTGGGTCCGCCCGCCGCCGCAGATCGCGCCGCCGCCAGCGAACATCATCTACAACAACATCCACAACCAGGTCGTGATCAACAACACGACCAACATGGTCACGATCACCAACCCGCAGGGCCAGGCGCAGACAATCACGCCAGCGGCTGCGGTTGCCGCGATTCCGCCGCCAACTCCCGGCGGTCCGCCCTCGGCCGCGCCGCCGCCAGCGCCGCCCACCGGGACCAAGGCCGGCGCGACCGCCGCAGCACTCGGCGCAGCAGGTGCTGCCGCAGTGCTCGCGCCGACGCTGCCGTCGGCATTGGCAGCGAAAGCCACAACGACACCCAATCCGCAGCCGGCGCCACCTGCAAAGCCGCTCGCCCCGGGCGGATTTCTGCGTCGCAACGCGCAGCAGACAACGCCAGGCACCACCGCGCCGGCCGGCCCCGGCACGCAGCCGACGACCCCCGGCACCGGGCAACCCCCGACGACCGACCAATCCCGCGTTGAACACCAAGCAGCCACCGACCGGCACGCCGCCAAGTTCATCGACACCGGGAACGCCCGCAGCGAAGGGCGGACCTCGCGCCGCACCGCCGAACCTGAACAGCAAGCAGATCGGACAACCTTTGCCCGGCGCGAGCGGTGGACAACCGCTGCCGACGACGAACGGCAAGCAGCCACCAGCGTCAAGCTGTCCCGCCCGCGGTCCAGCGGCGCAAAGGGCGGCCTGACCTCGCCACAATCGCCAGCGCCAACCTCAAGGATCGGCGCCCCGCCACAACCGCCTCCGGCCGCACCAACACCGCCTTCGGGCGCAAAGGGCACGACTCCGCCACCCCCACCACCGCCCGCTATGCGCACACCGCCTCCTCCGGCCGCAAAGCAATTGGCGCCGCCTCCGCCGCCGCCAAAACCCGCGGCACCGCCACCGCCGAAACCAGCTTCGCCACCTCCGCCCGTGGTCCGCGCGCCCCCACCGCCGCCTGCCGCGGCGCGACCGATGCCACCGCCTCCGCCGCGGCCGGCCCCGCCGCCACCGGCCGTGCGGGCGCGACCGCCACCGCCGCCTCCTGTCGCGCGTCCGGCGCCACCACCGCCTCCCGTGGCGCGACCGGCACCGCCGCCACCACCGGCTGCCAAGCCGCCGCCAGCTGCTGCGAGGCCGGCGCCGCCAAAAGGCTGCACGCTGCCGAACGGCCAGCCTTGTCCAGCACGATAGCGACTACCAGTCGGATGTGCGCCAACGCGCATCCGCAAGGTCAGGTTCGGAAAATTCAGCGATTGGAGCGGTGCGGCGCGCTACTCGGCGATCACGATCTCGATCGCGCGGATCGCCTGCTGAAGGGCCGCGATCTCGTTGATCTGTGCGCGCGTGACACGACCACGCGACTCCTTGAGCGCAAGCACGAGTTCGCGTCGCCGCTCGCGCAGGAAAATCAACGGAAGCTTGTCGTTGCTTGGCATCAGCCCTAGTTCGTCATCGAACAGCAACATGCGAAATCCCCCCAGCAGGAATTGTCGGCCAATTAGACGCCAGTGTTGTTGACGCAATCGCAGCGCAAAGGCTCGAACTTTAGCAAACAGGCGATCGGGCCGTCCCGCGCGTCGCGCAACCGATCTTTAACCATCCGCGTCGACACTCAACGCAGGTAGCGTTGGGGTCTGGGTCATGCGTCACGCTGGAGTGGGAATGCTTGTGCTTGCCGGTGTGCTGACGGCGAGCCAGATCGCTAGAGGCGAACCGGCCGGTGATCCACGCGGCGTCTGGTTGACCGAGGCCGGCGACGCCAGGGTCCATGTCAGCAAATGCGGCGAAACGCTTTGCGGCACGATCGTTTGGCTGAAGGAGCCGATTGACAGCGCGACCGGCAAGCCACAAATCGACGATAAGAATCCGAACCCCACACTCGCCGGGCGCCCGATCATCGGGCTCAACCTGTTTCACGACATGAAGCCGAGCGGTGATCACTGGAGCGGCCGCATCTACAACGCCGACGACGGCAAGACCTACGCGAGCGACGTCTCAGTGGTCGACGGCAAGACGCTCAAGGTGTCCGGTTGCGTGTTGTTTATCTGCGGCTCGGAGCGCTGGACCAGAATTTCCGAGGTCCCGAAAATCGCTTCCGCGGATTAGCACCTGAACACCTCCTCTGACGGCGTTTGTAGCGCCGGGCGACGGGGCTCGCCGACACCCGGGGGCTAAAACTTCCGACAGCTCCAAAAAGCTGCTAATGATGCCTTGGACCGGCGGATCAGGCGGCAGTGCTTCAAACCCAAGACAATCGCAAACCATGGCCGATGCTGTTGGGCATTTGTCTTGTTGCGATCTTGTTCGGCTTAATCCCAAGCCGATTTGACATTTCTGCCTACGCGGCCACGCAGCTCACCACTGATCAGGCGACCGAGCGCTGTCGCGAGAGTGCGGGGCGACCATTTGTGCAATCCTGCGTGCGGGCCAAGGTGCAGGCCAGTGGTGGTCCGCCACCGAAATACATCGACGGCTGTCGCGCCGCCGCGAGGCCTGCGGTGCAAGCCTGTGTGACCAAGATGATGGCGGTGACCGGTGGGGACGCCAAGGGCGATACCGCGGTCTCCGCCGTGCAGCCGGCGGCCGATCTCAAATCAGTCAGCACCGAGAATGTTGCCTTCGTTGCGCCGCCGCGCAGCGCAGCCGACGTGACGGAAATTCTCGACAAGCAGAAGCCCGATCCTGATCGCATTGCCAAACTGGTCGCCCAGGCGGACTCGGATTCGCCTCCCGGTCAAAAGCCGTTCGATCTCGCCGATTTCTACTACAAGCGCGCCCAGGCACGCGCCGCACTCGGCCGTCTTTCCGACGCGATCGCCGACGCGCGGCTCGCCATCCAGAGCGCGCAAGGCGCCGACTATGCGAATGTCATCAGCCGTTATGAGCAATTCCTCTATCGGCGATTGCGCGAGGATGGCCAGGCCAAACCCGCGATCGAGATCATCAATCGGCAGATCGATGCGTTCGCGAAGACCGGACGCGGCCGGCTGTTTGGGCTTTACCTGGCGATGCTCGGTTCCAGCCTGCAGCGCGGCGACATCGCGCGCGCCGAAGATTTTCAGGCGCGCAGTCGCGCCCTGCTCGCCGAGGCCAAGGCATGGCCGGCTTACGGCGTCTATGCCACAAGCTTCACCGCGACCGTCGAGGAAGGCGCAGCGCGCATTGCCGAAGCGCGCGGCCGTTTCGCCGACGCCGAGGCGGGCTATCGCAAGGCTGCGCAGCTTTTCAGCGAGACAATCGGGTACCTTTCGAAGTGGCCGAGCGCACCGCCCGCGGAGGACTACGAACGTCAATCCGACTACCAGCTCTCGCTGGAAGGCCGCGCCAAAGTCAAACTCGGCCGTACCGGCGAGGGCGAAGCCGACGTGCGCCGCGCCCTGCTCAGCCGCCTGAGCAAGGTCGGCAAATATCACACCGACACAGCCACGTACGCTCGGGTTCTTCGTCTATGTACTGCAGGAACAAGGCCGCTACGAGGACGCGGAGAAGCTGCAGCGGCAGGTGATCGACATCTACAAGGGCCTTGGCTACAGCGACGACAGCGGCCAATTCGTCAACGCACAACTGGTGCTCGCCAACCTGCTGAGCATGCAGCGTCATTACGACGATGCGGGCAAGATTTACGATCAGGCGGACCGCTGGACGGCAAATTGGGAGCCGGCGCGGCGCGACGCCACGTTGAGCGGTCCGTCGCGGATGATCGTGTCGATCAACCAGGGAAATCCGGAGACAGCGCTTGAGGTTGCCAAGCGAACTTACGATCGCGCCCGAGCACGTTCCGGCGACGATGCGCTGAATACGGTCGTCGCACGCGGATTTCTTGGCGTGGCGCTGGCGCGTAACGGCAAGCGCGAGGAGGCCTATCGATATTTCACCGACGCGATCCCGAAGATGATCAATGGTATCTCCGGATCAGGTGATGCCGACAGCGGTACGACGGCAGCCGCAGGCGAAGCGCGGTTGCGATTTATCGTGGAATCCTTTTTTTCGTTGCTAAGCCGCAATCCGCAGCTGAGCACCAGCGGTGCGGCTGCCGAAACATTTGCTTACTCCGACGCAGCCCGCGGTCAGTCGGTGCAGCGTGCACTGCAAGCTTCCTCGGTGCGATCGGCGGCAAAAAATCCCGAGCTCGCCCAGCTCGTTCGGGTCTCGCAGGACAGCGACAAGCAGCTCGGCGCGGCCATTGCTACCGAGAACAACCTGCTGTCCCAGCCAAGCGAAGAACGCGATGCCGCCGCGCTGAAGGGAGTGCAGGCCCAGATCCAGAAGCTGCAGGCGTCGCGCGCCCAGGCCGAGAAGGACATCGCACAAAAATTCCCCGACTACGGCAGCCTGACGAAACCCGCGCCGCCGACACCCGAAACAATCCAGGCTGCGCTGACCGACGACGAGGCGTTCATCTCGTTCTATTTCGGACGATTCGAGAGTTTTGTCTGGGTTGTCAGGAAGGGTATGCCCGTCACCTTCTCGCGTATCGGGCTCAGCGCGGCGCAACTCGAGACCGAGGTCAATAAGCTGCGCGAAGCCCTCGAGCCCAAGGCAGCGATGATCTCCGACATCCCAGCATTCGACGTGGCTCGCGCCTCAGCACTGTACGACAAACTGCTGAAGCCTGTTGAAGCGGCCTGGAAGCCGTCGACGCGCCTCGTTGTCGTCACTAATGGCGCGCTTGGACTGTTGCCGCTGTCGCTCCTCCCAACGGCCCCGGCGGAGATCACCCGCGATGATGACCCGCTGTTCTCGAGCTATCGCAACGTACCCTGGCTCGCGCGCACCCACGCAGTCTCGTTGATGCCGTCGGCATCCGCCTTGGTCACATTGCGCAAGCTACCCCCGGCAAAGCCGGGCCGCACTGAACTCGTGGCGTTCGGCGATCCGCTGTTCAGCCAGGACGAGGCTGACGAGGCGGCGAAAGAGCGAGCAAATACGCAGGTTGCCGACGCCGGCAACATCACCCGCGGCGCGCCGCTAAAGCGTCGATCGAGTCCACAGCTCGACGGCGTCGCCAGCGCTGATCTCGCGATGTTGCCGCGACTGCCCGACACGGCGGACGAATTGAAGTCGATCGCGCTCGCGCTGCAAGCCGACCCGTCCAAGGCGCTTGCATCTCGGCAAGGACGCCAACGAGCAGGTCGTCAAGTCGATGGACTTGTCCGGCGTAAAGGTGCTCGCCTTCGCCACCCACGGCCTGGTGCCCGGCGAGCTCGACGGTCTCACACAGCCAGCGCTGGCGCTCTCGGCGCCTGCCGTCGCCGGCGTCAGCGGTGACGGCCTGCTCACCATGGAAGAGATTTTGACGCTGAAGCTCGACGCCGACTGGGTCGTGCTGTCGGCCTGCAACACGGGCGCGGGATCAGGGGCCGGCGCCGAGGCTGCGTCCGGATTGGGTCACGCCTTCTTCTATGCCGGAACCAAGGCATTACTGGTCACCAACTGGTCCGTGCACTCGGAGTTCGCGCGCGAACTGGTCAGCGACCTGTTCAAGCGCCAGGCCGCCGACCCAAAACTCGCGCGTAGCGAGGCGCTGCGTCAGGCGATGATGGCGCTGGTCGACGGGCCAGGCTATGTGGGCAGTGACGGAAATACCGTGTTTGACTATGCGCATCCACTGTTCTGGGCGCCCTACTCGATTATCGGCGACGGCGGCGCATCGCAGAACTGACCGGACGCCGCCGGTCTTGAAGGCTGCTTTGGTTTCGCCGAAAATCAACCGACAATGAGAATTGCTCGAAAGGGACGATCGAGATGGACTTGGGTCTGAAGGGAAAGAACGCCATCATTCTCGGCGGCACGCGCGGCATCGGACGCGCGATCGCCGACACGCTGGCCGGCGAAGGCGCCAACGTCGCGGTTTGCGCTCGCAATGCCGATCAGGTGAAAGACGCAGTCTCCGCGCTGCGCGACCGCGGCGTGCGCGCCACCGGCGGCGCGGTCGACATCACCAATGGCGATGCACTGAAGGCCTGGATTGCCAGCGCCGGCCAGGAGCTCGGCGGCGTCGACCTGTTGTTTTCGAACGCCGGCGCCATGGCGCAAGGCGCTGATCCCAAATCATGGGAGCAGAATTTCCAGCTCGACGTGCTCGGCGCAGTGAACGCATTCGACGCGGCACGGCCGCTGCTCGAAGCGAGCGCGGCGAAAACAGGCGATGCTGCGTTCGTTATCATCTCGTCGATCTCGGCCGCGGCGGCTGACAACGTCAGCTCGTATGGGCCGATCAAGGCAGCACTGATCCACATGGCAAAGGGATTGGCACGGCAATACGCCGCCAAGAAGATTTGCGTCAATGTCGTCTCGCCCGGTCAGATCTATTTCAAGGGCGGGGTCTGGAACACGGTCGAGCAGAGCGCGCCCGAGCGCTTCAAGCAGCAAGTGGCGCGCAACCCGCTGGGACGTCAGGGCACACCGCAGGAGATCGCGAGCGCGGCTGTGTTCCTCGCAAGCCCGGTGTCCTCGTTCACCACAGGTTCGAACCTCGTGGTTGACGGGGCCATCTCGAACCGCGTGAATTTCTGAGACGCAATCAAGGTGCTCCGGTGGCTTCAAGCGAGCTGCCGGGCGTACCACAACAGGTCGCTAGTCGACCTTGCCGCCATTGGCGACGCACTGGTCGACCATTTGAATCGCGCCCGAGACGCCAGCGAGATCCCGCACGTTGCCGGTGTCCTGTATCTTGAGCTTCACCTTGATGAGGTGGGCGCATCGCTTCCGCAAGGCGGCGTTTTCTTTCGTTTGAGCGGGAGCATCGGTGGCGACAACTGCCAACACCAAACTCGCACCAAGCAACACGCGTACATACCGCATCATGATCGCCCTCCCTTCTCCGATGCGCGTACTTCACATCAGGAACACGCCCTTGCCGTCGACTTGCTTGTCGAACAACTTGTAGGCCTCTTCGGCCTGTTCGAGTGACCAGCGGTGTGTGAACAGCTTGTCGACGTCGATCTTGCGCTCGACCGAGAAGCGCGCGCAGTCCGCCTGGATCACATTCGAGAACGTCCATGACGCAACCAGCGTCAGCTGCCGGCGCAACAGCTGCGGGCTGACTTCGATCCTGACGTCACCGCCTTCGCCGACAAAGCACATCGTGCCCCACACTTTCGTGCTCTTGATCGCGTTCAGCCGCGCATCCGGATTGCTCGACGTATCCAGCGTGAGGTCCGCGTAGCGCCCGCGGGTCAAATCCTTGATCGCGGCAACCGGATCGTTCGATCCGGGATTGACGATGTGATCGGCGCCGAACTCTTTCGCCCGATTGAGCCGCTGCGGCGAAATGTCGAGCGCGACCACCGTTGCACCCATCGCTTTGGCATATTGGGTGGCGGCAAGCCCGACCGGTCCCTGACCGAAGATTGCGATGGTATCGTTGCCGGACAGGTTCATGCGTCGCAACGCCGAATAGGCCGTGCCCGATCCGCAGGCAATCGCCGCACCTGCAGCAAATGACAGCTCATCGGGCAACGGCACCAGCGTGTTGACAGGCACCCTCAGGTATTTCGCATGACCACCGTGAGCGTTGTTGCCGTAGACCTTGACCGGCACCTCCTGGCAAAGCTGCTGCCAGCCGGAGCGGCAGTGGTTGCACTGCGTACAGCCCTGATAGTGATGCACCATGACGCGCTGGCCGACACTCGCTTCACGCGCATCGACGGCCGAGCCGAGTGCAACAACGACGCCGCAGGGTTCATGGCCGGCGATTACCGGATTTGGATTCATCGGCAGCCCGGTTGCCTGGGCTCCGCCCTTCGGACGGCGGTACTGATGCAAGTCGCTGCCGCACATCCCGGACGCCTTCATCTCGAGTACCACCTCGTGCGGCCCAGGCGATGGATCGTCAAACTGCTTCAGCTCGAGCTCGCGCCCGCCGGTAAACACCACGCCCTTCATGAAGGCCTCCCTCGTTGTGTTCTTGCCGCCTGTCGCATTGATCTTGCGACGCTCGACCGGGGTTGGCAATCAGCGGACCGCGGGGGACTTGCGAAGCAGCCCAAGCGGACGTAAGTTGATCGCACGGGGACAACGCAGGCTCCCCTTCAGACGGCTCTTCCGTCCAAGCGCTGCGCAACGCTCGCATGTCGAGGGTTTGCGCGTGGACGAATTGAGGCCGATTTTTTTGTCCTCGACTCCTGTTCCTACTGCAGACGCGACACCAGCATTGGTTCGTTCGTCGATGCGTCACGCGCGATCAGGAGGATCCTGAGCAGCATGGTCTCGGACGAAGTCACCAACAAGCCCCGCGGCAACGTTACCCTGCTCTTCCTGGCGCGCGGGCTGCGTGGCTTTGGCGACGGCTTTGCCATCATCATTCTGCCGGTCTATCTGAGCGCGCTCGGTTACGATCCGATCGCTGTGGGCGTCGTCGCCACCGCTTCATTGCTCGGCACGGCGCTGTTGACGCTCGCGGTGGGCGTCATCGCGCCGCGCTTCGATCTGCGCACGCTTCTGCTTTGGGGCGCCGGCGTGATGGCCGCGACAGGGTTGGCCTTCCCGGCAGCTCAGCACCTCGTGCTGATTGCGATCGTGGCGTTCGTCGGCACCATCAATCCGTCGGGCGGCGACCTCGGTATGCTGGTTCCGCTCGAGCATGCGATGCTGGCCCGCGGTGCCAGCGATCAGGAGCGCACGAAGGTATTTGCGCGCTACAGCCTGATCGGTGCGTTGAGCATGGCCGCGGGTTCACTCGCCGCCTCGATTCCCGATCTACTCGTCGCAGACGGATTCACGAAGCTCGGCGCGTTACGCCTGATGTTCTTTGCTTATGCGGCGCTTGGCGTCGCCAGCGCCCTGCTCTATCGCTGGCTACCGCATGCCCGCGCCGAGGAACGGCACCACGCACCGCTCGGCCCGTCGCGGCGAACAGTCTACAAGCTCGCCGCGCTGTTCTCGATCGATGCCTTTGCCGGCGGCTTCATCGCGCAATCCCTGCTCGTGTTGTGGCTGTTCGACCAGTACGGCCTGTCGCTGTCGGCGGCCGCCGTCTTCTTCTTCTGGTCGAACACGCTGAGCGCGTTCTCCCATCCCGTTGCGGCCTGGCTCGCGACGCGTTGCGGCCTCGTCAACACCATGGTGTTCACCCATATCCCCTCCAGCGTCTTCCTGATCATCGCGCCGTTCGCGCCAAACGTTTACGTCGCGCTGGGACTCCTGCTGCTGCGCTCGGCGTTATCGCAGATGGATGTGCCAACCCGCACATCCTACGTCATGGCAGTCGTCACCCCGCCCGAGCGACCCGCGGCTGCCAGCATCACAGCGGCGCCGCGCAGCGTTGCCTCGTCGATCAGCCCGGCGCTTGCGGGCGTGTTGCTGACGTCAGCTTTCCCGGGACTGCCGCTCGTGATCTGCGGTACGCTGAAGATCGCCTACGACGTCGCGTTGCTGTTCTCGTTCCGGCACGTCAAGCCACCGGAAGAAGCGTGAAGCGGGCCCACGCAGCGATCACACCAGCCGCGCCTGCCGGAACAGTCGGCGCACCGCGTCTGTTGCAGGCCGCGCCATGACCGCGCTTTCAGAGGCCGCATCCAGCGCCGCACACGCGGCCTTGTGCAACCGATAGAACTGCATCCACTCGACGAAGCGATAGTCGGAGAGGAAGCGCGAGGCTTCGCCAACGGTCTGAATCGTTACCGGCTCGCCGTCGACCCTGATTCGAAAGATCGCATGCAGCCGCGTCTCGGAGCGCACGGGATCACGCATCGCGCGAACAACTCGTTCCAAACCCAACCGTTGTGCGGAGTGGGACTACGCATCAAACCACGACTTTCGAGAAATGCCCCGCCTCTATAGGACTCTGAGATTTTCGGATTCGCAAAAGTCTCAGCACAGATAACTGCGCTGTGTCCCCGTATGAGCGAGGCAGGACGAAACATTATTATGCGCAAGGCATTAGCGGCCTCGGATTCCTAAGAGCACGCCAGGCGCGCACCGTTCGGACAGAGTTTTAGTGCACTCGACAGCGAGAACAGGAAGCGCGGGCTGTGATTGTCGTTGGTCGGAGAACGATACGTCAGCGGGAACGCGACACCTACGCCAGCCTGGAGATCGTTCGCAAGGTTGACGCGCACGCCGCCGCCGGCCGAAGTGAGCGATAGCCCGTCGACCAAGGACGTGTCGTTGTTCCAGACCACACCACTCTCAAGGAAGCTGTAGAGCTCGTAACTTTTGAAGAATGGGTCGTTCAACGGCTGTTCAAAGCGCAATTCAAGCGAGCCGGCCAAGCCATTGTCACCGCTGACTTCTGCGCTGTCGTAGGCCCGGCCAAACGCGGCACCGCCGAGGTAGAATTGCTGCGAGAGCAGCAGCGGCTGCCCGGCAAACTGGCCGGCCGCGGCAAACTTCATCGACCACGCGTCGGCAAGCGGCTGGTAGCGCGTCGCCCAGAAGCCGAGGACCGAGAATTCGCCAGAGCCACCGTCGCGAGACAAGAGATCGTCGCCGACCCGCGAGGCGCCGAAAATGCCGAGGCCCTGCTTGGCCATCACGGTGAGGTAGTTGGTGCCGCCGAGCGGATCCTGCAGCCGGTAGTCCGCGACGAGCGCAAGCGTGCGGATGTGATCATTGTAGATCGGTCCGAATATGTCGCCTTCGGATACGTCGCTGAAACCGAATAGCGCGGAAAGGGTCAGCGTCGACGGTTGCGACTGCCAGGGGACGAAGCTGCCCCTGAGCTCGAACGACTGTGTCCGCGTCACGTCATCGGAGAGCCGGCGGATGTCACCGGGGCGCACCTCACTCAAGATCGCGCTCGCGCCGACGCGAATGCCGTCGGCGCCAACCGGCGCATCGTAAGCCAGACGACCGAACGCAAGCTCGCGCGGATCGGTCGGCACGGTCGAGTAATTCGCGGTCAGCACGTCGCCAGGCAGGAACACGGAATTCAGCGCGACAGTCGAGTAGCTTTGCCACGGACCGACCGACGCTGACCCGAGATTGTCAGCTGCCAGCGCCATGAAAACGCGCCACGTATTCAATCGCACGATCAAGCGGAATTTGCCCGTCGCGCGGCCGATCTCCTCGATCGCGCTGTCCTCGATCCGCACCCCGGGCAGATTGTTGATCAACATCATCTTGCGCTCGAGGGTCGCAAGCCGCGACGGGTGTTCGTGCAGCACGTCGTCGAGGTACCCGCGAATGCCGAAGCGATCGAGATCGTTGCCCTCCAGCGCCAGCTGGGAAATCGTCCCCTCGATCACCTTGATGTGGACGCGACCGCTGCGGATGTCCTGCGGCGGCACGATCGCCCGGCTGAGGTGATAACCGGCCTCGCGATAGAGGTCACCGATCTTGACCGCGATGTCGGCGAGCGCGGCGAGCGGCACCCGCTTGCCGAGATAAGGCCGATATACGCTCGCGATTGCCTCGGCAGGAATCGCATGCGCGCCGGTGACGGTGACTTGCCGCAATTCAAATTGCGGCCCGCGAGCAGCTATCGGACGCTCGCCTTGTCCGAGCTGCGGTAACCTGATCGGCGGTCGCGACGCTGGAGCCGGCGGTCGCTGGGTCTCGAGTTGTCGTTCGATCTGGCGCGGGTCGAAAGCTGGCTGCGGCGGCGCCAGTTGCGCTACCGCCGGCATTGTCAACGCCAGAGCTGTCGCGGCCGCGAGAAACTCGAGCCGTTGGAGACAGCGCAGTTTCACCGCGCTCCGGAATGAGCCGACGCGCGCCCCTACAGGCCTACCGACCTTGCCAAACGCGTGCAGCGACATGCATTTTTTCTAGGGTCGGCATGGTCAATGAACAGTTAAAGCCGGCCTGCGCACGGTTCCCACCCGCTAATTCAATCTTGAGCTATTTGCCCCAAACTCAGCCCAAACGACCCTTGGACGGGAGTTTGGGCAGGAGCTTTGCGTGTTTGCCATCAAGTGGATTGCGCGAATTTTCGCACTTGGAATTGTCACCTATAGCTTTGCCGCCGTTGCCGCGGAAAACGATTCGCAGCCTTCATCGCAACAGAGCTGGCACGTCAGCCGTTTCTCCGGTGGTGTCTGGCTTGTTGCACCCGGCGTGCAACAGGCCTCGCTCAGTCAGGAGGCCGCGCTCAATCCCGGTGACACCATCCGGACCGGCCCGAACGGCCGCGTGCTGCTGACCCGCGGCGCAGAGTCCATGATGATCGCGCCGAACTCTGTGGTCGGTCTCCCCGCCCAGGCCAAGGACGGCTTGTCGACGACCATCGCGCAGCAGGCTGGCAGCATTCTGCTCGACGTCGAGAAGCGCAATGTCCAACACTTCGCGGTCGAGACGCCTTATCTCGCAGCCGTGGTGAAGGGCACACAGTTCCGCGTCACCGTGACTGCCTCGGGTGCCAACGTCGAGGTCTCGCGCGGCCAGGTGGAGGTCGCCGATTTCAAGTCGGGCCAGATCGCGCAAGTCTTGCCGGGACAGATGGCGAAGGTCTTCGCCAGTGGTGGAACGGGCCTGTCGCTCAGCGGATCCGGTACGTTCCTGCCGATCGAGCATGGACAGCCCCGTGCTCCCTCCGTCGAGAAAGTCGTAGTACCGAGAGCCGGCTTCACCGCGCTGCGCGCCGCGGACGGCCTGCAGGTGAGGAACCTGAACGGGCACGGCCAAACTGCGAATGGATCGACGATCGCCAAACATGACGGCGACGCACGCGGCCCTGCACACGGCTCAATCCGGATCTCGGCGGCGCTTGGCGACGTTAAGCTGAACTTCAGTAAGGTGACCCACGGCATGGCCCACGGTGCTGGACCTTCGCCCGCAGCAAGCCGCAACCACGGCAACAAGGACACCGTTTGGAACGCCAATGCCGGCGCGGCGGTCAGCACAGATAACGGTTCCGGCAACAGCGCCGCGGTGACTGCGATGACAACCGCCACGTCAGCATCAGCAGCCAGCACGCGTGGCGTCCGGCAACGGTGCCGGCGCCAATGCCTTCAACCAGACGTCCGCCAGTAACCAGGGCGGAGGCAATGGCAATGGAAACGCGAACGGCAAGGCTAACGGGAACGGCAACGCAAGCAAGGCAACGGCAACGGCAATCAAGCCAACAACAATGGCAACGGGAATGGCAATGGGAACGGCCGTGGCCAGGGCAAGCCATAGCCGGAAGGTGGCGGGGACGGCGCGACGACCGCCGTCCTGAATGACGCTGTGCCGCGGGGCGGATGGGGACGTGAAACAGCTTCGACTGCATATCTTCGTAGCGTGTGCGCTCGCGGTCGTCCTCTTGAGCGGTCTGCCGCGCAACCTGCAGCACGTCTTCGGCGACTGGCGTTTCAAGGCAACCGAACGGCAGGCAACAGGCGACGTTGTTATCGTCGCCATTGACCCGAAGTCGATCGCGCAGATCGGCGTGTGGCCGTGGCGTCGCAGCCTGCACGCTCAACTCCTCGCGAGACTGCAGTCTGCTGGTGTCAACGAAATCGCGTTCGACATCGATTTCAGCACCCCCTCGGATCCTGACCAGGACAATGCGCTGGCGAAAGCGCTGAGCGAGGCCGGCGGGTCGGTCATTCTGCCAGCGTTCCAGCAGAGCGTTCGTAGCGGCACGGGAGCCTCCTCGCTGTTTGTCAATCGGCCGCTGTCACTGTTTGCCGATCGCTCGTGGTCCGCTTTGGTGAATGTCGAAGTCGAACCGGACGGCCTAGTGCGGCGCTATTCGTTCGGAGAGTTTTTCTCGGGTCAGTTCGTGCCGGCGATGGCGGCGATGCTGGCCGGCCGCGACGAGCAAAACGCCCCACCATTCCTGATCGATTTTGGCATCCGCGACATCTCGATTCCGTTGGTGTCCTATGTCGATGTGTTGAACGGCGACCCCGTCGCGCTTCGGCAACTGAAGGACAGGAAGGTCATCGTCGGCAGCACTGCGCTCGAACTTGGCGACCGCTTCAGCGTACCGAACGGTCGCGTCTTGTCGGGACCAACGCTGCAGGCGCTTGCCGCCGAATCAATCCTGCAGAATCGGGCGCTGCGCGCAAATTCCCTATGGTTCACGCTTCTGGCCCTGGTCGGCATCGGCGGCCTGGCCATGGCGCTGTTACGGTATTGCTCGATGGCGCGATCTGCCGCGGTCCTCGCCGCAACGGCGCTCGCGGTCGAATTGATCGCGCTCGTGCTCCAGCAACAGGCCGCACTGGTCCTCAACACGCTGCCGCTTCACGCCGGCATCACGCTCTATTTGCTTGCGATCGCGCTGCAAGAGATCGACCTGCGCGGGCTCCTTACCAGCGCGGCCGAGCGGCGCTTCCGCAACATCGCGATGGCGATCGGCGATGGCCTCGTTTGCGTCGACAAATTGGGCCAAATCACGGTGTGGAACCCGGCCGCGGCCAGCATCTTCGGCTACCCCGACGAAGAGGCGATCGGTCGGCCGTTTGACGACCTGCTCGTGCAACAACCAACCGGCTCGTCCTGGACTAGCAACGTCACCTCTCGCACGGGGGCAACGGTCGAGCTGCAAGGTCGCCGCAGGAGCGGTGAGGTCTTTCCGATCGAAGCATGTTTCTCGACCTGGCACGGCGCCGAAAGCGCCCAGGTCGGCATCGTGCTGCGCGACATCTCGGCGCGCAAACTTGAGGCCGAGCGCTTCAAATTTCTCGCCGAGCATGACACCTTGACCGGCCTGCCGAACCGAGATGCATTGCGCGCTCATCTGACGCAAAGCCTGTCGCAACCGTGCCGCGACGACAGCGCAATCGGGGTGCTCACGTTGTCGATCGACAATTTCGAGCGCCTCAATGCCATGCTCGGCAACGATTGCGGCGACGCGCTGCTGCGCGCCTTCGCGGACCGGCTGCGCACGATCGACGACATGATCGGGTTCGTGGCCCGGCTCGACGGCAGCGAGTTCTCCCTTGCGATCACAGACGCTGACGCGTCACGGGTCGCAGCGCTTGCCGACCGGCTCGTAGCTGCCTTTGACGCCGAGCCGCTGCCCGCCGGCCCGAGCAAGCATCATGTGAAGATCAGTATCGGCGCTGCAATCACGTCCGAAGGTTGCCGCTCCGCGGATCAGTTGCTTGGCGACAGCCTTCTTGCCCTGCATCGCGCGAAGTCGACGGTCCATGGAAATCACAGCCACGTGCTGTTCGCGCCGTCGATCCGCAACGAGCTCGAGGCGCGTGCCGCGCTCGAGCTGGAGTTGGTTGCCGCGCTCGGCAACCACGAGTTCGAGCTGTTTTATCAGCCGCAGGTAAGGCTCTCCGATCAAACGGTCGTCGGCGCCGAAGCGCTGATCCGCTGGCACCATCCGAGGCGCGGCCTGGTGCCGCCCGCCCAGTTCATGCCGGTCGCCAACGCCTCATCGATCGCAAACCAGCTTTCCGACTGGGTGTTGCATACCGCATGCAAGCAAGCGCGCCGCTGGGAGCGCGCAGGCTTTCCCTTGCGCATCGCGGTCAACCTCTCGCCGTCACAGTTCGAGGTCGGTGATCTCGCCCGTTCGATCGATCAGGCCTTGCGCGAAACCAACCTCACGGCCGACCTGCTCGAACTCGAAGTAACCGAAAACATCTTCCTCGATAGCGCGTCCAACGTGCTCAACACACTGGACCGCATTCGCAGCCTTGGGGTGCGTGTGGTGTTCGACGATTTCGGCACCGGCTATGCGAGCCTCGCCTACCTGAAGAAATTCCCAATCGACGGCCTGAAGATCGATCGCACGTTCGTCATGGAGCTGGTTCAGGATGCCGACGACGCCGCGATCGTCGAATCGACAATCAGCCTGGGCAAGAAGCTCAAGCTCGCGGTGATCGCTGAAGGGATCGAGGATCGCGCCACCGCCTCGCTGCTGGTCGCGATGGGATGCGAGGAAGGCCAAGGCTATCACTTCGGCAAGCCGATGCCGGCGAACGAATTCACTACGGCGTTCCTGGCCCGGGAGCGCGATCAGCGCCCGCAGCGAATCACCGCGGCGTAGATATCACGCCGCGCGCGGCTGCCGTTTGCGGCCGGCATAGTCGCCGATATTGATCAGCGCGTGATCGGCCGTGATGCTTGCACGTCCCATACTCTCCGGCAGCGGGAACATGATGCGACCGGTCTCGTCAAGCGGGACCACGAATTCGTGGCAACCGAGCTTGCCGGCAGTGAAGGCTGCGAGCTGCAGCAGCTGGGCGACCACGGTGCTGTTGTCGCCAGGCAAACGGCTCGCCAGCGAGATCTCGCAGCACCGCCAGCTTGCGACAGCTTGCGAAATCTCGAGCACAGCCTCGAGGCGCTCGGCACTGAAGCATGCGATCATAATGGTGCGGCGCCATTCAATGGCACGGCAGAAGGCTTCGAGCGCGGAGTCCGACAGCGCACCGCCGAACCGGCGGCGGCGCTCCTCGAACGACAATTCGCGATAGAACCGGGCGACCTGCTCGGAATCGTCCGCGGTCAGCGCGCGGAACGCGTTCTGATGGTTCGGATGCCCAACGCCACGTGTGAAGTCGGCGAGATTCCAGTTCTTCATGGTCAGCCCCAGCAAGCCTCAGAGTTTCCAATCCGTCCGTTGAAGGTAATCCCGCACCGTTGGGCCTCTCGGCCCGCGCCAAAGTTCAGCGTGCGACCAGCACGCTCATTCCAGGTTTGATCCGCTCAGTCGCCTTGATGGTCTGATGACCCGCGGCGGCTTCCGCATTCGCGACCGATCGGTGCAGCACCACGATGGAGCCGCCAACGACAAGCAGCAGGGCGTAAAAGGCCAGCACAATCAGCGTCCAACGCCAGTAGATGCGGCGCTCGACGGGACTCAAGGACTTCAACAGGCTCTGCATGCGTTCCTCCCGTGAAGGTGGAATTCATGCGAAATCAGTAGCCCGGGGTGTGGGGGTGGCGTGTGAACTGGGTCACAATCGGCGGATTAATTTGGGGCCCGCGGACGGCTCGTCCGCAGAATGTGCGTCCGCATTCTCGCGGCAGGTTTTGCCCGAGCTTTGCTCTTGGTCTTGCGCCTCTGAAACAGGAGGGCGCAGGGAAAGCCGGATGCCAGCCGCATCCGATGGCCTTGTGTGCGGTAGTTGGTAGAAAGCACACAAGCTTCAGTCACCACAGGATGAGCCGAGCATCCGGCTTTCCCTGCACGATGGTCTAACGGCTTATGCCGTGCTCTCCCCGGGGGCTCACTGTGCCCCCGTCATTGCATCGAACGCCTTGCGGCTCGTCGCCCGGTCGGACGACTTTGCCTTCGTGCAACTTGAACACCAGCCCTGGATGTCAGGACCACACGGTTTTGCCGTACGCCTCTTGCCTCGGTCGTCGTGCGCGCCGGTGACGATCGCTTCATACGGACCTCGATTGGGAATCCGCCCCACGACCATTCCGTGACGTGCCCGATGCGGTCAGCGTCCATCGTGATCCGGCCCGCGCAAGCGACGATGGCCTAACGCCCCTCTGGTTGGCCGGAACGGCCCGTTTATACGCTAGATGACTTGTCACGTCAAGTTAAAATTGCATCAAGCGCAATTATCTGCTCAGTCGTCGTCCTCTTCCCGCTCGGCGACCTCGCGTAACGCCTCCGGCTGCAGCACGACGATCGCGCCATGCTCGAGCCTGACCCAGCCGTTGGCGGCCCAGGCCACCAACTGCTTGTTGGTGCTCTCGCGGGAGATGCCGACCATTTCGCTGAGCTGCTGTTGCGTGGCGTCGATGGTACGGTCCTTGCCGTTGCCCGGCCTGCGCTCGACCAGGCGCACCAGGGCGCTGGCAAGCCTTGCCGACAGGTTTTGCAGGATCAACTCCTCGACCTGCTCGCTGGTCCAGCGCAGGCGCGTGCAAAGAAGCTCAATGAACCGCATTGCAAGGTCGGGCTCGTCGCGCAGGAACGGCAGGAGGTCGCGGCGATCGATGACCAGAAGCTCGCAATCGGTGTTGGCGATCGCGTCGGTCGAGCGAGCCTGCCCGTCGAGCATTGCGATCTCGCCAAAAGTCTCGCCGGCGCCGATCAGGTTGAGCAGCGCGTTGCGGCCGTCCGTCGATGACGAGCTCATGCGGACGGTGCCGCGCGCGACCGCGAACATGCTTGCGCCGGGGTCGCCCTTGGAAACGACCTTGGCGCCGCGCTTGAATTTCACCGTCTTGGCATAGCGACAAAGCCGCTCAAGCGCGGCCGGCGTCAGGTCGCGAAACAATGGGTGCTGACGCAGCAGGGCAACCTTGTCGATCGCGCCCGATCGCGTCGAGGTCATGTCAGTCGTTGGCATAAGGGGTCAGTGCGCCTCCGCCGAAAGCCCCCCTTCGGCAACCGCAATATAATGGGTGAAGGGGCCAATTTCGAAGTGGTTGCTCACAAATAGGCCCTTACTGACAACCTTGGGTTAGCTATTTTGGCCCGCTGCTCGCTCTGGCTGGTGTGCCAGGCCCGCCCCGGCGGGCCGCCGACGGGTGCATCGCGAATGTGGCGTGGGCCACTTCCCGACAGTCCTTCCGTGCTAAGAAGGCGCCGTCGCTATGGAGAGCATCGTGATGCGTTGCCCGGCATGTCAGGCCGAGATCGGATCCGACGACAAGACCTGCAGGACCTGCGGGTTGAGCTTCGCTACATGTACGAATTGCAAGAGCTTGAATTTCGAGACCGCGCGCTTCTGCAGCAGCTGCGGCGAACGGCTCGAGCGCGCGGCCGCCCTCGGCGAACGCAAGGTCGTCACCGTCTTGTTCGCAGATATCGTCGGCTCGACCGAATTGATTGGCGACGCCGATCCGGAACATGCGCTTGATCGGCTGCCGCCGGCGATCGCGCGGATGGGCAACGCGGTCAACCAGCTGCAGGGCACGATCATGCGGACCATGGGCGACGGCCTGATGGTGCTGTTCGGGGTGCCACACGCCCAGGAGGACCACGCGGCGCGCGCCTGCCAGGCCGCGTTGACGATGCTGGAGTCGTCGCGTGAGCACGGCATCGTGCTGCGGATCGGCATCCATTCCGGCGAGATCATCGCCGGCCTGACCGACGAATTTACCAAGGAGCAGAGCGTCTACGGCGCGGCGGTGCATCTGGCGAGCCGGATCGAGCACATGGCCGGCCCAGGCGACATCTGCATCACCAACTCCACCTATCGCCTCGTCCAGTCATTCTTCGAGGCGCAGTCGCTCGGCCGCCAGGACGTGCGCGGCTTCGCCCGCCCGATCGAGATCTTCAAGCTCAACGGTGTCAAGACGGCGGCGACGAAGGTTCGCGAGTCAATGGCGGCGACCTACCGCGGCCGCGCAGCGGAGCTCGCCGTGCTGCGCCACGCCTTCACTGAGGCCAGCAAGGGCCGCGGCAAGGTCATCGGTATCTGCGCGCCGCCCGGACTCGGCAAGAGCCGTCTGTGCTTTGAGTTCGCCAAAGTCGAGCGCGAGCGGCTGGTCCCGATATTGGAGGCGCGGGCCTCGCCCTATGACCATTCCGGCCCCCTGCAGCCGCTGATAGAGTTCTTTCGCACCTATTTCCGTCTCACCGCGAATGACGGTGCGGAGGTGGCGCAGGAAAAGATCGCATCGCGGATTGAAGCCGCCGTTCCCGATATGCGCGGCGAGATACCGCTGCTTTCAGAATTCCTCGGCGTCGCGAGCGCTGCGCCACCGCTGGCGATCGACCCCAAGGCGAAGCATGCCCGCCTGCTCAACCTTGTGGGCGCGCTGGTGCGCGACGGGGTGCGCACGCCGACCCTCATCATCATTGAAGACATCCACTGGTTTGACGACGCGAGCAACGAGATGATCGCGACGCTGATTGACGCTGCCCCTTCCAGTCGCGCCTTGATCATCCTGACCTACCGGCCGACGCTGAAGGCTGAATGGCAGAGCCACCCATCGTTCGAGGAAATTCGGCTCAGCGAGCTAAGCGATGCCGAGATCGCCGGGTTAGTCGAGGACGCGCTCGGCGAAGAGCCTTCAATTCTGCCAATCGCAAGCCACATCATCGAGCGCAGCGGTGGCAGCCCGTTCTTCGCCGAAGAATTGATGCGCTCGCTGGTCGACAGCGGCGCCCTGGTCGGCGAGCCCGGCCATTACACCGCGTCCGGCGAGTGGCGCCAGGAAACCCTCCCCGCGACCGTGCAGAGCGTGGTCGGCGCGCGCATCGACCGGCTGGTGCCGACCGACAAGATGCTGCTGCAGATCGGCGCCACCATCGGGCGCGAGTTTCCTCTTGCCGTGTTGCATGAGGTCGCCGGCGAAGCCGTGCAGGACATCCACACCAGCCTCGCGCGGCTATCGCAGCTCGAGCTGATCGAGCCGATTACGACCAGCGAGGCGTCGGAACGCTATGCCTTCCGGCATCCGCTGATTCAGGAAGTCGCTTACGCCATGCAGCTGCGCGCCCGGCGCGTGACGCTGCATGGCGCGGTGGCGCGCGCGATCGAGCGCTTCCATCACAACCAGCTCAACGAATTTGCCGAGCTGATCGCCCACCACTGTGAGGCGGCAAGGGATTTCACCGGCGCAGCGGCTTACGCTTCCCGTGCCGCCGACTGGATCGGCACCACCAATTCGCGCGCTCGCAATCAAGGCGTGGCAGAAAGTGCGCCTGCTGCTGCAATCGCGTGCCGGCTTCAAAGGGCAGCCAACCTCCTGCGCATGAAGGCGGCCGAGAAGATCCTCTATCTCGGCTGGCGCGAGGGCATGAGCGCGCAGGAAGCGGCGCCGTTCGCCGAGGAAGCAACCACGCTCGCGCGCGACCTTGGCGAGACGGTGTCGGAAGTTCTTATCCTCGCGGGCTACGGCCGCATCATCGCGTCGACCGGCTCGGCCGACACTTATGTCGAACTGGTGCAACGCGCACTGGAACAGTCTGGTCGAACGTTGCCTGGGGCGCGGGCATTGCTGCAGGCCTGCCTGTGCCAGGCATGGGGTCATGCCGGAAAACTGCGCGAGGCGCTGCAAGCCAACACGGCCGCCCTGGCAAATCTCGACAAGATCGAGCAAGCCCACGAGGCTATGCTTGGCCTCAACGTCGAGCGATGGGTCAGAAGCATGAGAGCGCGGCTGTTGATCCGTTCGGGACAAATTGCCGCCGGCAAATCGATCGTCGACGAGTTGATTAGGGACGAAGCTGCGCACTCGGACCCCACCGTCCAATTCATCCCGCATCTGGCCTGTGTCGAACTCGCATGGCTGACCGACGATCCTGCGCTCGCCAAAAGGCATGCGTCACGGATTACCGAAATCGCAAAGAGTAGCGCGAATCCCTACGTCGGCGTGTACGGCGATGCTTGCGAGGGCGTCGCGCTGTCTCTTGTCGGCAACCACGCCGCGGCGATTCCGCTCCTCGACAAGGCGCTCGACCTCGCGCGACAGGTCTATGCTGGTTTGAACTATGAGCCGGAAATCCTGGCCTATCTTGCCGAAGTCCACTTGCGCGACGGGCAAATCGACAGAGCGATCCGGCGTGCCAAGGAAGCAATCCAGGTTTCGTCCAGTCGCGGCGCGCGGCTGACCGAATGCCGTGCCGCAATTGCGCTCGGCCGTGCGCTTGAGCAGTCCGGCGCAGCAGACGCACACGTCCATATCACGCGCGCGCATGCGTTGGTCGAGGAGACAGGTGCGTCCGCCTATCGAGCTCTGATAAGAAATGGGCCGCAGGTTCAGGTCGGGTAGCGACCGCGGCGCAGTCGGGAGAATGGCCGGCCAGGCTGCGAACGGCCTACGTCACGAACATCGCTATCCTCGCTTGCGCGCCAGCAGAGTGAATTCGCGCAGCCCATATCCGGTCAGCGGCTTGACCGTGCAACCGAGTTCCTCCCGGCAGTAGGTTACCCAGCGTGATCTGCGTGTCCGGTAGAGTTCGCGTTCCGCAGGCGCGTTGTCATGCGGCAACAGGAAATTTACGGCAAAGCCTATGCGGCTGTGGTTGAACAGATCATGCAGGATCTGTCCGATATACGCTTCCCACGCCTCGACCGGCTGACCGAGCCGCACGTTGAACACGCCGCTCGCGACAGAATAGTCAGCCATTTTCACGCAGCGAGATGCAACGCGAAGCGTCGTATGTGGCCGCTTCGCCCATCGCTTGCTGGCCGCTGCGATCATTGACGGTGAAAGATCGATCCCATTGTAGGAAATTCTCGCGCCGCGATGACGGAGCACGAGATATTCCAGTAGTGCGCCATAACCGCAGCCGAAATCATTCAGGCTAAAGGGACGATCGAAATCGCAAATCCTCAGAAGCTGGAGAAAGCGCAGGTATTGGGATGCGGCATTTGGCCAATCTACTCCCAATGGAGTTGGCCCATGCTGTTCGATGGCTTCGGAATAATAGGCGCGAACTCGACTGCGAATTCCGCGCATCGTTCAGCTGATCACCTTTCGGGCAGCGTCGGTAGGGAAATGGTCAGATATTTGACCTTCGAAAACGCAACGGGGGTCGATGTGGATACCTTGACCTTCTGGCTGCCCCGCGGATCGACGTGAACGGTGAAGTGAACCGGCAGCGGAGCCTTGCTTTCGAGATTTTTCTTCAGCGTTGTGACAAGGGCAGCATGGCCATCCAGTCTGCCGACATTGGAGCCCACGTTCTTCAGCCGATCAAGATAACGGAAGAACCCGCGCCGCTCCCGCTCGTCATGCGGCGCAACGTTCACAAGCGAGAACGATCGTTTGGCCGGATGCTTGTCCGAAAACACCTCGAAGTGTTTTTGGAATGCGACCATTTCGTTCAGCGCGTCGCCATGTGCGAAGCGAAAATTCATCTGTGCCAGCGTATGCGGCACGTGGCGGTGCTTGACAAACTCGCCCATTTCTTACCCCCAATCGTGAAAAACGCCGGCCAACATGGACCCAGTCGCGCAATGGTAGCATAGGCCGACCTCTGCGACCCTGTCCATGGCTTCGCGGCATTTGTGACATTCCCATTGTCAAAACTCCACGCTTGCAACGCCGACAAAAAGTCTCCGCGCCGGTGGCGAATCGGGTGGATCATTCCGGCCCAACAAGAGTTGGACATGAGGTACGTGGCGTTCCCCCCGACATCCACGTATCAGGCCCCGACCCTCCGTCCCCTAGCCCCAACGCCAAGGGTCGGGGCCGCATGCGGGCTCGCTCAAGGCATCGATCCTGAAATCGCCGTGCGCGCGTTGTGCGGCGCCGGCCCCGCCAGACGCCGCGATCGCCCCGTTCCGACCCGGCCGTGTGCCGCGTTGGCGTCCTGGTTGGCTAGACCCTGAAGACCGTGAGCCCCAGCACCAGAAGAACCAGGAAGATGACGACAAAAATATAGAACAGCACACGCGCGATGTCCGCACTCGCCGCGGATACGCCGGTGAAACCGAGCAGGCCGGCGATAATCGAGACGACAAGAAAGATCAGGGCCCATTTCAACAACGACATGGCGAACAACTCCCATCACAAAGCTCGCACGGGCGAACGCCGTCGCGGCCTTCGGGTTCCGCTTGCGAGATTACGCGAATGGCTGAACCGCACGCCGGTTTCGCATCGGAAATAGCGGGAACGTCACTGCGCAGTTCGCGTTGGGCTACGCGATGTGGGGTAATTGCTTCGTGAGGAGGAGGTAACCTATGCGGAAATACTTGATGGCGGGCGTTGCGACCGCCGTATTGATGTTCGGTCTGAACCAGGCCATGGCGCAATCGCCGATGAGCGGTGGCGCCGACAACAAGCAGCCGGGCGCGACGTCTTCGGCGCCGAGCGCCTCGAGCGGCGCATCCAGCACGATGGATCACGCGAAGTCGCAAGGCCCGAAGACCATCGGCCAAGCGCGCGATCAGGCCAAGCAGCCGAAGGACACGCAGCCGTCTTCGAAGATCGGCCGCACCGACATGAAGTCGGACCAGAAGATGGGCGCCGGCGCAGTTGACCAGAGCAACCAGCATGCGCAGCGCGACTCTGACCGGATGAAGTCGAAGACCACAACCGGCCAGGCGCGCGACGAGATGAAATCCGAGAAGGGTACCGAGAGCCCCTCCGCGGGCAAGATGGGTGCACAGCCGAAGGCCAACGAGAACAACGCCCAGGCACCTTCGTCGGCCTCGACCGCGAAGATGGGTCAGCAGCCGTCGACCAACCAGAACAATGCGCAGGGCTCGTCGTCGTCCAGCGTGACCACCGGCTCGGCTTCGTCGTCGGCGACGCAGTTGACGACCGAGCAGCGCACCGAAGTACGCGAAAAGGTATTGGCCAACGCGCCGCGTGACAACAATGTGACCTTCTCGGTCAACATTGGCACCGTGGTGCCGCGGACTGTGCATGTCGCAACCGTTCCGGAAACACTCATTCGCATCCATCCGGAATGGCGCGGCCACAGGTTCTTCGTTGTCCGCGACGAGATCATCATCGTCGACAACGATTTCCGCATCATCGCGGTGCTGCCGGTCTAACGGCTCAAACTCGGCGAAAACTCAAGGTTTCCCCGGCCAGTTCGCTGGCCGGGTTTTTGCGCGAGACCGTCACCAAACAGGTTCCAAAGCGAAAGAGCCCGCGCCCGCTGGAACCAATAGCGAGCGAAAGCCGTTTTCTGTTGGGACCGGAGAAAGCGTTGGGCACGTATGCCGCTTCTGCAATATTTCTTGGGCGTCGGCGGCGCGCTGCTGTGCCTGATGTTTGTGCTTGATGCTTACGTTCCAAAAGCACCGGCGCGCGAACAGCACGACCTCGACAAATCGACGATCCGGATCACGGCACGACCGTCCGACGGCTTCGTGATCGACCGTTTTCCGCCCGTGCGTGGCAATGTCGCAGCCGGCCTAAACGATGCCGTTCGCCAGGCGCTGGCGATGATGCCGGAAGATGACGCAAAGCAGGCAGACGTCCCTGCGGCGCGAGCGGATAAGCGGCCAGCGGCGACACCGCGCAGGCGACGCGTCGTGCATCGAGCGCCGACGCGTGTGGCGAATGGTGAGGTTCCCTCGCCCGCCCGGTCGCAAGCCTGGTCCGGGAATAACTGGTCGCAAGGCTGGTCAAGCAACTGGAACGGCGGTTGGTCGCCGGGCCGGAGCAACAACCGCTGGGCCAAAAATCAATGGACGGCGTGGTGACAACCTCTCACCGCCGACGGGCACGCAGCGGACACTTTGTGTTTCGGTCAAATCTTGAGCGCCACAAGGGGTGAGAGTCGGGAACGATTCGTTCCGTGGGCGCGTGGCGGCGCGTGCAATCCAAATTGAACGCGCGACCCTCGAGGGAATAATTTTTCGAACTTGTTTCGCCCAATTGTGCGCGCTGAAAAACATCGCCATGTAACGGCGGCTTTAGCTGGACGATGGCCGTTGCCGCCAACGGGGAGATGAGACGTGCTTTCATTGGATACCGGTGTGCTTGTTCTTGCCGGCATCACTCTCGTAGCGGCCTTCGTCAACGGCGCGCTTGGTTACGGCTTTTCGTCGCTCACGGTGCCGGTCGCGCTGGTGTTCTACACCAATCGCATCCTCAATCCGGCCATCGTCGTGATCGAGGTTTTCATCAATCTCTACGTTCTCTTCATGAATCGCGACGCGGTTCCGGCGGTGTGGAAACGCGTGCTGCCGATCCTGATCGGGCTATTGCCCGGGATCGCGATCGGCGCACTGCTCTTGGCGTCGCTGCAACCCGGCTGGATCAAGTTCGTGACCTACGCCGTAATCCTGCCACTGATCCTGATTCAGGCCGCCGGCTGGCGGCGGCCACTTCGTTCCGACCACGTGATTGGGCTCCCGTTCGGCACAGGGCTGGGCCTGCTCTATTCGTTGACGACGATTTCAGGCCCGCCGCTGGCGATCCTGTTCAACAACCAGGGCTTCGTCAAAAACGAGTTCCGTGCCGGTCTTGCGCTGATCCGCGTCGCGGAATCGAGCCTGACCGCAATCATGTACTACCACCTCAACCTGTTCGTCGCCGAAAGCGGCGACCTGTTGTGGGTGATCGTGCCCTGCGTGCTCGTCGGCATTCCGCTCGGTGCCTTCGTCATCCGGAGGCTGACATCAGAGACGTTCCGGCGGATCTGTATGAGCTTCGATGCCTGGGTCGTCGGCTTCGGCCTGTCGCGTGTGCTGATCGAACTGAAGCTCGCGGAAAGTCCGTGGGCCTACAGCGTGCTGGCCGCAGCAATCATGGTCGACGCCTATCTGTTGTTCCTGTTCTTCTCGGGCTGGAGACCGCTGGCGCCGCGCGCGGCGATCCGCGTGCCGTTGCGGCCGACCAACGGTCCTTGACCGCCGCCCAACGCTGCCCTGGCCGAGCGCCGCTAATCCGGATTTTTCCGTTCATCGTGACGCCCGATCACGACGACGCTCGAGGGGACCAGTTGGTAAGGCACGAAAATGTCGAGGGCATAAGGCAGGCTCGGCAAGCTGCGCAGTTCGGCGACCGTGACTGCCGGCACATCGACGTCATCGGTAAACGGCAACACCCGCATCTCGCCCGGCAGGCCGGCGAGCGCGACGCGCAGGCCATCCGGCGTGCGCGCGGTCACACGCGAAATCTCCACGTTGGACATTCAACGATCAGCGCACGAACCTGTGCTCGCCCCCGTCACCAAGTCACCCTCGGCAGCTTAGCGGCTCTGCTTCGGTTCCCGCAAGACGCGCATGAGACCCTTCAGGACGCGCGGGCGGCGCCGAACACCGGTTTGCGCTTCTCGATGAAGGCGCGCACCGCCTCCTGGTGATCGGGCGACCGCCCGGCTTCGATCATCCGTGCGGCTTCGCCGTCGAGCGAGGTCTCGAAATCGACCAGCATCGCCTGGTCGAGATTGTCCTTGATCAGCCTGATGGCGTCGCGCGGGCCTTCCGCGAGGCTCTTCGCCAGCGCAAAGGCCCGTTCCTTCAGCTCGATATCCGGCACGACCTCGTTGACGAGCCCGATGCCCAGCGCGGTCTTGGCGTCCACTCGCTTGCTGGTCAGGAGCAGTTCGCGCGCCCGCGCCGGTCCGACCGTGCGGGTCAACAGCCAGGAGATGCCGTAGTCGCCGCTAAAGCCGATGCGCAGATAGGCCGTGACCAGGCTCGCGCTTTCAGCGGCGATACGGATATCGCAGGCGAGCGCGAGCGACATGCCGGCACCGGCGGCGACACCGGGCAGCGCCGCTATCGTCGGCTTGCGCAAGGCAACCAATGCGCCGGTGAAGGTACGCTGCTTGACGCGTAGATCGGCGATTCGTTCCTCCGGCGTGCGCTGCGTCGGCGTCGCGTTGTCGCCCATGCCCTTGACGTCGCCGCCTGAGCAGAACGCGTCGCCGGCGCCCGTGATCAGAAGTGCGCCGACGCGCGGGTCATCCTTGAAGTCGCGGATCAGCTTGCGTAGCGCCGGCGTCAACTCGCTGGACAACGAGTTCTTTGCATGCGGTCGGTTCAGCGTGATGACTGCCACGCGCTCGCGAATCGTGCACAGAAGTTCCGGGGTGCCGGTATCGATGATTTGTTCGCTCATGTCGCTGCTCCGGTCGATCGCTTTTAAATTATAATCATCATCTTAAAAGTCGGCGGCGGGCGCAACACGGCTTTTGCAGCGCTGCATGGCGCAAATCGCAAAGCACACGGGCGACTCTCGCGAGCGCGAACGACTGCGCGCACTGGCCACGGCCAAGCGCAATCGCCCTGCCCGGGCGGGGATCAGTGCTTAAAGCGTGTGCAGGAGCACGAAGGCGTCCATCGCAAGGATGGCGCAAAGCAGAGCTGCGACAATGTAGAGCACGGGATCCCATACATAGCCGAGCCAGTCCCGCTTCGACGGATTGAGCGATGACTCCCCGGACGCGCCGTGATCCGCCCACGCGTGCTTGCTAACCATGAACACCTCCCAACGCCCCTACTGTCGGGAGGCTAAGCCGATTCGCGGATTCCGCGAATTTGAAAAACCCGATGGAACCGGCGATCGCCAATCAATGTTGCGAGTGCTCACATCGTTCGCAACAGCACATAGCCGTCGATGGCGATGATGAACGCCAGCATCGCGCCGGCAACATAAATCGTTGCGCCGGACAATCGTGCGAGCCACTTCTGCGTGGTCGGGTGATGACTGATCCGGTCAAGCCCGGCCAGAATTTGCTGGCCTAAGCCGTGTCCTGCCCACGGATGATTGACGGGCAGATGTTCGTTACTCATGCGAGCCTCGCAGCACTGCCGGATGGCGAATGCCATTCCTCCTTCCTGTGGTCCGGAAGGCTGACGCCGCGTGCGAGGGCACCCCTGTCGCTTTCGCACCGCACAAGACGACGCTGCCGGAGCACAGCAGGACAACTATGTGCGGCCGAGGCTTTCGATCGGTTATCCGCCGGATCGGGGGCGGATTTTTTTCGATTTGACCGTTGTCGCTTGCTACCCCAGTTTGCTCAAACTTGAGCGAACCCGACAAACCCAGGCGTCAGAACCACGAAAGCTCACCCCTCCATGCGCATCGCCGCCAAAATTCTCACCGCTGCCGGCCTTCTGTTCCCTACCGTCGCCGGCCCCGCCATCGCCGAAACCGATTTTCCCAACCGCGCCATCCATGTCGTGTTGCCGTACCCGGCCGGCGGCATCGTCGACATCGTCACCCGCATCGTCACCGAGAAGCTGCAAGCCGACCTGAAGCAACCGGTCGTGGTCGAGAACAAGCCGGGCGCCAACGGCAATCTTGCCTGGGCGCAGGCGGCGCGCGCCGCGCCCGACGGCTACACTTGGACTTTCGTGTCGCCGGCACTGTTCGCCAATCCGCGCATCCAGGCGAATGTGCCGTTCAGCGAGAAGGATTTTGTGCCGGTCGGCGGCACGGTCTACACGCCGTGGATGTTCGTCAGCAGTCCGAGCGTACCGGTCAAAACGATGAAGGAGCTCGTCGACTACGTTCACGCCCATCCACATGAATTGAACTGGGCGAACGGCGGAACCGGCACGACGCCGCATCTGAACGCGGCATTGCTGTTCAATGCCACCAAGATCGATATGGTCGAGGTGCCTTACAAGGGCCAGCCGCCGGCGATCCTCGATCTGCTCGCTAACCGCGTGCAGTTCATGCCGGCGTCGCCGAACCTCGTGCTGCAATACATCCAGGACGGCAAGATGCAGCCGCTCGGCGTTGTCGGCAACAACCGCCTGCCCCAGCTGCCTGACGTGCCGACCATGGCGGAGGCCGGCTACCCCGAGACCAACGTCGCAAGCTGGTATGGCTACTGCGTGCCGAAGGATACGCCGCAGGAGATCGTCGACAAGATCGTCGCGGCCTTCAGCGTCGCCGTGAAGGACGCATCGGTCCGATCGCAGCTGGAAAGGCAGATCACCGAGGTGATGCCGCCGAAGACATCAGCCGAGCTGAAAGCGATGTATGCCGCGGACGCCGAGAAATACGCGAAAATCATCCAGGCCGCGAACATCCACATTCAGGAATAGTTTGCTTTTGGCTGGCCGGACGCCTTGCGGCGTCCGGTAACCTCAGGGCGTCGGCGATCGCCGCCTCCGCGGAATGCGGCTCGCGTCACTGCGCCGCGGCTGAGCGAACATCGCCGTGCGCCTTTGCTGCGTCCAGCACGGTCACCGTGCCGGCGGTACCGTCGACCTCGAGCATCGCGCCATCGGCAATCCGGTCGGTCGCGTTGGCGACCGCGACGACGCAGGGAATGCCGAGCTCGCGCGAGACAATGACGGCGTGGCTCATCAGGGCGCCGACATTGACGACGACTGCGCTCGCCGGCAGGAACAACGGCGTCCAGGCCGGATCGGTCAGCGGCGCAACGAGAATATCGCCGGGGTTGAGGCCGCGCGCATCGGACGGGTCGCGCACGATGCGGGCACGGCCGCGTGCGACGCCGGCCGAGCCGCCGTCGCCTTTCAGCACATCGCCCACCACGGCCACCTTCGGCGTTGTCTTGCCTTGGGCGGCCTCCATCGCCTCGATCCCAGGGACTTCATCCTGCGAATTGATGAAGAACGGCGGCGCCACCGCGGCAAAGCGCTCGCGCAGCGCCCAACGCTCCTGGATGACGGGCACCAAGCTGCGTGGGTCTTTCAGGTATTTCGGCAGCTCATCGTGGAAGTTGAGCATCGCGACCATGCGCGGGTCTTCGACACCCCCCTTCAACGCCGCGCGCCGGACCAGTTCGCGGAACGCACGCTTGAGCGGTGCGCCGGAACGGATGGCGCGATCGCGCGTGGCTTCGCGTGCCCGCGACCAGTAGGGCAGCGCTTTGACCGCCTTCTTGAAGTTGCCCTTGTCCATCATCTTCACGTGCGGCAGCACTTTTGCGATCGCAGCCTGCTGGCGCGCTTCCATGTCTTTCAAGCGTACCGCCGGCGCGAGATCATGTTCTGCGAACCGCATGCGATCGATCGCGACCAGCGCAAGCTCCGGTGTGTTCTCCCAGGTACGCGACGACAGCTCCCAGTCGTTGGGGCCGCGATGGCCGTGCCTGGCAATAAACGCCGCGAATTGCTTGTTGAACTCGGCCGCCTCCGGCATCAGTTTCAGCCGACCGTCGAGGCCGGACGTGCCGGCGTTGAAGGCTGTCGTCAACGCTGCGTTGGCGCGCACGAGTTTTGCGATCTCGTAGAGCTCCTGCGAGTAGGACGCGGAGAGCACATCGCCGGCGGCGCCGATCAAATGCGTCGCAAGACCTGGCTCGCCGGCCGCCTTGGCGTTATCGGCGAGGATTCCCGAAACGATTGCAGCAATCGAGCTCGAGGCGATGTGATTGCGGAACACTTTCCGGAACACCGGCGGAAACGCGGCGATGTAGGCGTAGAGCTGATCGTCTGGTGCATCGAGCGGCGGGCATTTTGCTTCCCACTCGGCAGCGAGCCGGTAGCTGTCCTTGACCACCGGCGGCTCGGATTTGGTGCCGAGCGCCTTGATCACCGTCAGCAGGATTTTGAGCGACGACAGCAGGCTCTTGTCGCCCTTGCGCGGCACATAGGGCGGCGGGTTGCCTTCACCGAACAGCGTGGCGTCGATCGCCTCCGCAGACGAACCCGGCGCGCGGACGCCGATCATGCGGAGATATGAGACGTTCAGATAGCCGTAGCCGGCGTAAAGCCCGATGATGACGGGATCATCGTTCTTGAAATCGTCGCGTCGCAGGATGCCCAACTGCCGATAGGCATCGCGCCAGCCGCTCTCTGCGGCGAGCACGCCGAGCGTGTACGACAGTGGCGTCAGAACCTCGGGAAAGACCTCGCCGATGTTGCCACGCGTGTTGATCGGCCAGCGCGGGTCGATCTTGCCTTCGACGATCCAATGCGTGCCTGCCACGTGAAGTCCCTCCCGTTATGAGCGTTTCGTCCGGCCCCTTGTTCTTGTTGTTGCCGGCCATTGTGACCTGTTTTGTGATCGATGTCTTGTCGCGCTGCGAAGCGATGCGACGGCGTTCTTTAGCCGCCTGACTTTGCTTCCTCCGTTGCGCGATCCCGGCCGGCCAGATGGATCAGCTCCTCGTGCAGCTCGAACCAGATGGTGTGGTAGCTGTCCTTCAGCGGGCTCGCGATCATGGTTCCATCGCCCGCGACGATGGCGTTCGCCGCGCGCGCAAAGCGCGTCGCAAATGGCTTTAGACGCGATGTCAGGGCGAGGATATTGGGCAGCACCGCCGCGGTCGCCTGGTGAAACTCGGCAAGCCGCGCGCGGATCGAGGCGTCGTAAGCCGCATCGGCGTGATCATTTGGGACACGTTTGCCGTCGATCGTCTTGATCTGCCAATCGGTGACCAGCTGCTTGAAGCGAACGTCAAGCCTCATGAAATCCTGATAAAGTCGTTCGGCCGCGCTGCGATCGACGGAATCGCGCTCCGCCTTGAGCTGGCCCGCCAGCCACGCCCGCCCGTCGGGCGTCACGTGCAGGCCGCGCGCCGCCTTGCCGATGTGAGCTTGCGGCAACGTCTCCAGGATTTTTCCGACGGCATCAGGCGGAGCCGCAACTGCAGTCGCAACGCGCTCGACCGACGCAAAGCCAAGCAGCGCCAGCGCTCGCATGACGGCAAACGCATCGATGTCGCTGGCAGTGGCATCCGCCGCAACGGCTGCGCCCGATTCGGCGGCACTGTCGCGATCTCCGCCAAGTTCCAGCCCGGCCTCCGCCGCCCAGCGCCGCAGCGTCTGCAGCTCGGCCGGCTCGCCCTGCCCGGCCTCGACGCAGTCGCCGAGATAGATTTTGCCGGCCGTGCCGTCGATAGTCAGGCACGCGCCGTCCGCAAGCGGCGTGCCCGCGATGTTCAAGGCTGGCTCAAACCGCAAGGCTTCGACGCCGCAGACCGCGGCAATGCCCCAGCCGCGCGCGACCAGGGCAGCGTGGCTCACCATGCCGCCGGTTGCGGTGACGATGCCCGACGCCTGCACCATGCCGTGCACGTCCTCGGGCGACGTCGTCGGCCGGACCAGGATGACGTTGCTGCCGCTGTCGGCGAGATCAGCGACGCGATCAGGCTCAAGACAGATCACGCCCGACACGACGCCGGGCGACGCCGCGACACCTGACGCGATCGCCGTCGCCCCATCGCGTACCCGCGCCACCGACTTCAGCTGGCGCAGCTGCTCGGGCGTGATCCGGCGCACCGCCTCCTCGCGCGAGATAACGCCTTCGTGCGCGAGATCGATCGCGATTCGCGCCGCGGCGATTGCCGAGCGTTTGCCGGCTCGCACCTGCAGGATCTGCAGCCGCCCCTCCTGCACCGTGAATTCGACATCGCAGAGATCGCGGTAATGCCGTTCAAGACGACGGAGCACGTCGCCGAGTTCGTCGTGAACGTCGGGCAGATGTTCGCGCATTGCCGCAAGCGGAAGGCTGGCGCGAATGCCGGCGACGACATCCTCGCCCTGGGCGTTGGCAAGAAAGTCGCCATAGGTTTCGTTCTCGCCCGTAGACGGATTGCGCGAGAAGGCAACGCCGGTGCCCGACGACGCGCCAAGATTGCCGAACGCCATCGCCTGCACCACGACCGCAGTCGGCATCTCCTCGCCAAGCCCCTCGCGCTCGCAGTAGACCCGCGCGCGCTCCGAGCGGCTGGAGCGGAACACCGCCTCGATCGCGCCGCGCAGTTGCGCGCGCGGATCGTCCGGGATCGCCGTCGCCTCCCGTGCACAAATGTTTTGCACGCGATCGATATCGGCGCGCAGCACGGCGATGCGATGCGTCGCGCGGAAGTTGTCGCCGAGATTCTCGCGGGCAACGCCAAGCACGGTCGCGGCATACATCCGGCAGAAGCGCGCCCAGGTGTCGAGTGCGAAGCGCTCGTCACGTGTCCAGGCGGCAAGGCCGGCGATCGTCTCGGCGTTGGCACCGAGATTGAGGATCGTGTCCATCATCCCCGGCATCGACACCGGCGCGCCCGAGCGCACCGAGACCAGCAGCGGCCGTTCGCGATCGCCGAAACGCTGCAACGTCGCATGCTCGAGCGCCGCGAGCTTCTGCTCGATCGCATCGTCGAGGCCGACAGGCCAGCCGGATGCGAGAAATGGGCGGCACAGCTCGGTTGAGAGCACGAAGGCGTGCGGCACCGGAAGCCCAAGCTTCTGGCGCATCTCGACGAGGCCCGCGCCCTTGCCGCCGAGGCGAAGGCGCAGTTCGCTCGCGGAGCAGTCGTGAATGTGGTCGAGGTCGTAAAGAGGAAACTGGCCTGACATCACTCCGACCGCAGCACCGCAGATGACACCTGGATGACAGGGTCGCCCGGAGCTTTGCGGCCGTCAACTGCGGTTGCGAATGATGCAATGCACAAGCGGGTGGGAACGTCAGGTCGCACAGCCGATGGCGGCCAGCCTACCTTGCCCGCCCCGCCAGCTTGTATTCCACCGCAAGCACGTCAAGCGCGTCGCGGAAGAAGCGGCCGTAATACTTCAGCCAGCTCTCGCCGCTCCGGCCGCTGTCGCGGGCCAAAGCCTCGATGGTGGTGCCGTCAATCAAAACGGCACGCACAGCGGCATGCATCTTGTGGCCGAGCGCGGCGCGAACCTCGGCGAGCCGCGCCTGCGCGCTTACCTGCTTGTCGGTCAGCGGATCGATGACCAGCGAGCTGTCAACTGCTTCGCGGGTCGGATCGAGGGTGCGCATGCCACGCTCCGCTACCTCCCAGTCACGCTGATAAGCGCGGCCAGCGTAGTACTGCGCATCGTCGATCTGGCGATGGCTGTGCAACCGCGCCAGCGGATCGCCGCGCAGCTGGCGCGTGACGACGATGGTCTCGCCGGACTGCGTCGCATAGGGATCGTCGACAACAATTGATGCGACGTCGGCGTTGATGCGGAGATCGCCGGCGCGACGGTCGTGGGCAAAGGCGCGCGAGGCGCTGCCGCTTCTTTTCTTGGTACGCTTCATCGCGCTGACTTCAGGTTTGCGGTTGCCTGGTGCGGGCCAACGAAGAAGGAACGAGCGGGACATCTGTCGATGGCACCGGTGCCCTGACGCGCGCGAGATGGAACGCGCACCATGACGTCCCCTCGACCGTGTGGCGTCCGCAGTAGGTCGGCTCTCTCACATCATCGTTGGTGATGTAGCGGCAGTGAAAGAATTTGAGCTGGTCCATCCTGAGATTGAGCGGATCGCTGGAGATCGCTGGTGGAATTGGTTCGCAACGGAACGCACGCGGCGGCACGTTCGGCGGGTGCTCCCGCCGGACGCCGCAGGCATGGTCGCGCGTCGATGGCGGTCGAATCTCGCCGCTCATCCGCCTCAGCCCGGCGACCTCCCGCCGCGGCATCACCAGGCACACTGATCTTCAGCCGTTTGGCTTTGCCGATCGCGGCATTGCGGCTGACCCCGAGCTGCCGGGCAATCATCGAATACGGCACATCCTGACCCACGAGGGAACGCAGTTCGGCCACCAGGGCCTCGGTCCAGGGGTTGTCTTCCATGACATCCGTCGCTAATGTTCGCTGTTTGTTCTTTATCGCGATCAATTACACTAGAAGAAATCCGCTTGTCCAGCTAAAATTTGCGACTAGCGCTCAGGAAATTTGCTTGCGTCTTGCGTAATCTGCCACAATGCCGCACCGAATTGCATTTGCCCGCAAGCGCCGCCCTACCTTCTTCAAGCAGTGGCGGCATCACCGAGGCCTGTCGCAGGAGCGGCTGGCCGAACGGCTCGACACGTCGGTCGCCAGCGTCTCGCGCATCGAGACCGGACGACAGCCCTACACACAAGACTATCTTGAGGCGCTGGCTTCGGCGCTGCAGACGGACCCTGCGTCGCTGTTGATGCGCGATCCGGAGGATCCCGAGGCGATCTGGTCGATCTGGGACAACGCCAAGCAGGGCGAGAAGAAGAAAATCCTCGATATGGCCCGCAGCATCGTCAAGACTGGCACCTGACGTTTCCGCCCCGGGCAGCGGTCGCGATATGTTGCGTAGGAGGCAGCGATGCGCCGGAGGCTGCTCGCAGCCACTCTGGTCAGCTTGATCGCGTGGATCAGCAATCCCGCTTGCCGTGCCACCTCGACTGAACACGTGAAATTCGCCAGCGCGCCGGTGAAGCTCGGCCCATTGACCGCGCGCGCAGCTGCCAAGGCCCGCGAACAACAGCCGCGCCCAAACGTCATTGACGGCTATCTCGTAAAACCTGACGGCACCGGACCCTTCCCGGCCGTCGTGCTGTTGCACGGTTGCGGCGGCCTCCCCGCAAGCTTTGTCCGCGCTCCAGCCTCGAGCCGGTGGATCGAGCATCTGACGGACTGGGGTTATGCCGTGCTTGCCTTCGATAGTTTTGCCACGCGCGAAGGCCGGCCGACGTGTAGCCGCGAGGTCGAGTTCTACCGCGTCGCCGACGCGTTCGGCGCGCTCGCCTTCCTGACGAGCCGGCGCGACATCATCGCCGGCAAGGTGACTATTCTCGGATTTTCGTCAGGCGGCATCGCGGCTCTCAGCGCGGTCGAGCAACGCGACCACGAGCCGTTCGAATTGCCCGCAGATCTTCGCTTCAATGCCGCAGTTGCGTTCTCGCCGGTCTGCGTGACGGAGGGCGTGATGACCGCGCCAGCATTGGTTCTGGTCGGCGAGCTCGACGACTGGTCGCCGGTGGCACGCTGCCGCTTCATGGTCGCCGACAGCGAGGGCAAGGGCGCGCCCATCAAGCTGGTGGTCTATCCCGGTGCCGCCCATGACTTCGGCGACGCCGCCCTACGGCCGCTGCGCCGGTTATTCGGGCACTTGAGTGCCTACAACCGGGCAGCGGCGGATGACGCGATCATCCAGGTCAAGACATTTCTCGACCGCACCGAGTGAGGGCCGCCGTCACCGCTCCCACACTTGCGGCACCCGATTGACCAGCCACTGCACGAGATGCGCGTTGACCTCGGCAGGCTTCTCCTGCGCCATCCAGTGTCCGGACTTGACGCGCTTGATCGTGAGATCGCGGCAATACATCTTCGTCGGCTCCGACAGCTTTGAGCCGACGCAGTCGCAGGTGTAGTCGTATTCGGCTTCCAATAGCAGCACGGGCATATCGAGGTAGCCGTCGTTCAGCGCTTCGCGCGCGTAAACCGCATTGGCCTTGTGGTTCATGTACCAGGCATCGGGCCCGAAGAAGCCGTTGCGCTTCAGGGCCGATGCATAGGCGTGCATGTCGGCCTCGGTCAGGATGTTCGGATCGCGGGGGAGATCCGGCGCCGCTGTGGCGCCGCCAAACCAGCCCTTGGTGTGGCGAACCTGTGAGGTTACGCTCGGCTTGCCGCGGCCGGCCGGATTGCCCGAGCGAAACAGGCAGCGCACGGTGTTGTCGACATTGGCCTCGAACACGCCGACCGCCCTGTCAAAATTCTCTTCATAGAAGCGCATGTATTCCCACTGCGCCGCTGGATATTTTTCCTCCGGATAGAGCTCGCGATCGGCGAGCTCCAGTGTCGGTTCGAGCCCGTATTCGATCGTGTGATAGGGCACGCAGAGATTGGCGACGGCAGTACAGCGATCGGGATGGTGGCTCGCCAGATTCCACACCACCGGGCTGCCCCAGTCATGCCCGACCCAGATTGCCTTCTCGATCTTCAGGCTGTCTGCCAGCTCGATCATATCGGCGACGATCTCGCGCTGGGCATAATCGGCGTGCTTGCCATAAACACTCGAGCGGCCGTAGCCGCGCATGTCGGGCGCGATGGCGCGAAAGCCAAGGCTCGCGAATACCGGCAGCTGATGCCGCCAGCTGATCGACAATTCCGGCCAACCATGCAGGCAAATGATCGGTACGCCGGCCTCGGGACCCGCTGCGAGATAGAAGCTGGTGTGCCGTTTCGTCTTGATGACGTTGTCGGTGATATCGCCTGGCGCCATGCGTTTCCCGCCTGATTGAAAGTAATCCTGTTACGCAGACATGAGGGTCGTGACGGCAAAACGCAAGCGGGCGCCTTTCCGCAGATGCGCCGGTTCAGTATTGTCGGCAAGACACGCGGCGGAGGAAATCATGGTCGAGATCATCGATCGACGGATCACGGCAAAGATCGACGGCGATTTTGTCGTGTTTCTGATCGGCATGCGCATCAACAAGCTGTGGAAGGTCTGGAAGTGGTTGCCGGTCGCGGTCACCATGCCGAGGATGCTGAAAGAACTCGAAGCCGCACCCGCGTCCGAAACCGGCTTTCTCGGCCATACCGGCCTCGGCAAGATCATCGTGCAGTACTGGCGCAGCTTCGATCATCTCGAGGCCTACGCCAGGGCGCGCGACCGTGAGCACTGGCCGGCCTGGGTCGACTTCAACCGGCGCATGAAGGATTCGCGCGGCGACGTCGGCATCTGGCACGAGACCTTTCGCGTCCACGCCGGCGAGTACGAGGCGATCTACAGCGGCATGCCGCTGCGCGGACTTGCCAAGGCGGCACAGAGCGCAACGGTCACGACGGAACAGGACAGCGCACGGCAGCGCATTGGGTCAGTCGCGTCGGTCAACTGAGCGTCAGGGCTCGACGATCGCAAAATTCGGCTCGAACGTGTCGAGCAGGCTCTGGATCTCCATCAGCTTGGCGACGTCGCCCGTGATCTGGATTTTGCCAGCGCGCACGGCGTCGGGGAAGGTCGTCTCCTGAACGATGATCGTTTCCAGCACCTTGCGGGTCAGGGTCAGCGATGCATGCGCATCATCCGAGGCCTTGCCGCTGCGATGGGTCAGCGCCGCGTTCTCGAGATTGAGCACATAGGTCTGGCCGGTGTCGGTGAAGTGCCAGTTCATGACGATGCGTTTGCCGACGGCCTTCGCGCCGTTCACTCGCACCGCCCAGAAATCGAAGAACGTATCGAGCGACAGTGCGCGCAGCGCATCCGGCGCTACGGCATTGCGGCCAAGCCGCTTGGGCGGACCGTTGCGCAATTCGAACGCGGCCATCTGGTAGGCATTGCGCCAGGTCGCCGCCTCGACCTGATAGCTCAGCTGCTCATAGGCGTCGGCCTGCAATTCACGGGCCTTGGCGTTCGATGGGATCGGCGAACACCACGTGCTTCAGCGCTTCAACCACCCAGCGGTAGTTGCCCTGTTTGAAGTCGTCGCGCGCGCGAGAAATCACGGCATCGGCGCCGCCCATGTACTCGACATACTTCTTGCCGGCGTCGACCGGCGGCAGCGGGTCGAGGTTGGCGGGGTTGGCATCGTACCAGCCCAGATAGCGCTGGTAGATCGCCTTCACATTGTGCCGGACACTGCCGTAATAGCCGCGGGTGTGCCAGTTGCAACAGATGCTGTCCGGCACCTCCACAGCTTCGGCGATCTCCTGCGGCGTGTAGCCAAAGTTCATCAGCCGCAGCGTCTGGTCGTGGACGTATTTGTAGAGATCGCGCTGCGCCTTCATGTAGGCGATGACGCGCTCCCTGCCCCACACCGGCCAGTGGTGCTGGCCGATCAAGGCGTCGGCCTTGTCGCCAAAGGCGTCGAGCGCGATGTCGATGTAGCGCGACCACGACTTTGCGTCGCGCACCTCGGCGCCGCGGAACGGCAACAGGTTGTGGAAGTTGTGGCAGGCGTTCTCCGCCATGTTCAGCACGTTATAGCGCGGATAGAACATGTGGAATTCGGCGGGCGCCTCGCTGTTCGGCGCCATCAGGAAGATGATCTCGACGCCGTCGACCACGCGCTTCTCGTGGTCGACCTTGATGAGATCGGTCGGCGGGATCAGCGTGACGGCGCCGGTCGACGTCGTCTTGCCGAGGCCGGCATCGACCTGGCCGCGTTCGCCCTTCGGCAACAGCTGTCCGAACTGGTACAGGGCGCGCCGGATCATCGCCGGACCGGGCAGGATATTTTCGTTCGCAATCGCCTCGAGGAAGCCGTCCGGCGCGATCACGGCGGTCTTGCCGGCTTCGACATCGGCCGTGCTGGTGACGCCTTTGACGCCGCCCCAATGGTCGGTGTGGGAGTGGGTGTAGATCACCGCATGCACTGGCTTGCGGCCGCGATGGTTGTAGTAAAGCTCGAGCCCGGCTTTGGCGACCTGCGCAGTCACCAGCGGATCGACGATGATGACGCCGGTGTCGCCCTCGATGATCGTCATGTTGGAGATGTCGAAGCCGCGAACCTGGTAGAGGCCGGGAACCACCTCGAACAGCCCATGACGGCAATTGAGCTGCGCCTGGCGCCAGAGGCTCGGATGCACCGTATCGGGCGCCTGCTCGGCCTCGAGAAAGGCGTAGTCCTTCATGCTCCAGACCACACGGCCCGAGGCGTCGGTGACAGTGGCATCCGGCAGCGACGCGATGAGGCCGCGCTCGGCGTCGGCATAATCCTGCCGGTCGGAGAATGGCAGCTTGCCGTAGACGTCCTGGTTTTTGGCTTTGACCGCCGGTTCGGCCGGTTTCGCCGAACGATCGATCTCAAGTCCGCTGATGTCCACCATCACGCCACTCCTACGCAAACGAACACACCCGTGACCTCGACCATGACACGCAGGTGAAGGCGCGCCAACTCGCATCGCGGCAAAATCGGCGACTGCCGCATTTTAGTCACGGCGTGGCAAAACGGCTTGATGAGCCTTTCCGGAAAAAACGGTTGCGCTATGATCTCAGCAAAAGATGGAGGAGCAGCCCGATGAAACTCGCGTTTTTCAATGACTTCCGGCTCGGCGTGGTCCGTGGCGATGCAATCGTCGACGTTACCCAGGTGGTGCAGGATGTGCCGCATCTCGGCCCGCACGATCTCATCAATGGGGTGATCGCCGGGTTCGACACCTATCGCGATCGGATCAAGCGTGCCGCCGAACAGGGCGCCGGCATTCCGCTGGCACAAGCAAAGCTCCGCCCGCCGTTGCCGCGGCCGATCAACGTCGTCTGCATGGCGGTGAACTACATGGAAGACGGCACGCGCACCGAGCCGGCGCCGATCAACGCCTTCACGAAATCGCCGAACGCCATCATCGGCCCCGGCGACACCATGGAACTGCCCGACGTGCCCGCCTCGGTATTCGAGGGCGAAGCCGAGATTGCTGTCGTGATCGGCAAACGTGCAACAAAAGTCAGCGCGGCTGATGCGATGAACTACGTGTTCGGCTACGTCAATTTCATCGACGGCTCGGCCCGCGGCCTCGCCCCGCCCGCTGGCGTGTTCTACCAGATGAAGTCGCGCGACACCTTTGCGCCGATCGGCCCGTACATCGTGACCGCGGACGAGATCGCCGATCCGCATAATCTCAGCGTGAAGCTCTGGAACAACGGCGCGCTGAAGCAGAACTTCTCTACCTCCGACATGGCGCACAAGATCCCGCGCTGCATCGAGTGGGTGACGGCCGCGCACACGCTAGAACCCGGCGACATTCTTGCCACCGGCACCAACCATCGCGGCCTGAACGCATTCATGGATGGCGACAAGATCGAACTGGAGTGCCAGGGCCTTGGCCGCCTCAGCATCAACATCCGCGATCCGCTGAAGCGCACCTGGTCGCGCGAGACACGGCTGGAGCGGACCGAAAAGGGACTTGAGGGTCTGACCCCACAGCTGACCGGCAAGTACGCCAAGGAAGCCGCCAAAGCCGGATGAGGTGGCTCAACCGGCGTGATCACGCCGTCGTCGAGGTTCCGCATGCGCTGACGCTCGTTCTGGTGCTCCTGAACGTCGCGGCGTATGCGCTCTGCTTCCGTCAGTCAGGCACGGCCGTCATCACCGGCGACGTCCTGCTGCGCGATGGCGCGATGTACTCGCACGCGCTCCAGCGCGGCGAGTACTGGCGCCTCGTCGCCTACGGCTTCCTGCACGCCGACGGCGTCCACCTTGCCGGCAACATGATCTGCCTGATGCTGTGGGGTGGTCACCTCGAGAAGCGGATTGGGCATCTCTATTTCCTGCTGATCTATTTTGCTGCGCTGGTCGCGGGCGCGATGGTCACCGACTTGAGCCAGACGCGCGAGTACCTCACCGTCGGCGCGTCCGGAGCGACGTCAGGTCTGTTGGGCGCACTGCTGTTTCTTGGTCTGTTCGGCAAGGTGCCGCTGTCGGCTGGCTTCTTTGTCGTGAATATCGGCCTGAACGTCGCGCTCGCGGCGAGCAATTCGCGCATCAACTGGGCGGCGCACGTTGGCGGCTTCGCGGCCGGCCTGATCGGTTGCGCCGTGCTCGACCTGATCGAGCGCGTCAACGGCACCCTGCTGCGCTGCAGGTTTCCCGAGTTCGTCAAGCTCAACGGCTTTGTCATTGTTTGCGCGACCGCGCTTTTCCTGCTGGGCGCGAAATCGCCAATCCCGTTCTCGTCAGGACCTGGACCGCAGGCTTGGGCCGCGCTCGCAGTCGTCAGCCTGATCGGCATCAAGCTGGCGGACCTCCTGTTGTCGATGCGCAAGGGACTGGCCGTGGTCGTTGCGCTGCTGGCGATTGCGAATGCCGGGCTTGTAATGATGTGGGCTGGCACCTACCCGGCGGCGGTGGCGCAAGCTTGCGCGATCCCGATCGGATCGCTTCGGGACGTGCTCTTGCGCGCCTGCGCCAACCCGACTGCGCCGGTCGTGGCCTGCGCCGGCGTTGCTCTGATCGTCACTCTCCTCGCCTGCCGAGCAAGCCTCACCCGCGGCCTGGCCGACGTCGGCTTCGTCGGCAATTCGCTGCGCGGCGACCGCGCGCGGCGAAGCGGTCTCTAGCACCTGCGCCTTGTCGACAAAGGTGCTAGGCTTTGCACAACAATTCCAGACCACACAGGACCTGACTGTGACGCAAACCAAGCGCGACGACTTCCAGATCAAACCCGAGATCGCGCCTGACTGCGCCGGCCTCAATTTCTACGATATCGATCATTCCCTGCGTGAGCTGCTGCCGCTCTATCTCGACCGTGAGGAGCAGGACATCCTGACCCCGCATATGCGCCGCCTGGGCGAGTTGGCAGGCGGCCGGCTCGACGAGCTGGCGCGCACCGCCGACCGCCATCCGCCGGTGCTGCAAGCGCGCGACCGCTTTGGCGTGGACGAGGATTTTATCGAGTACCACCCCGCCTATCGCGAAATGGAGCAGATCGCCTTCGGCGATTTTCAGTTCCACGCGATGGGTCATCGCGCCGGCGCTTTCGGCATGACGCGGCCGGTCAGCCCGCGCGCAAAGTACGTCTTCCAGTACCTGTTCGTGCAGGCCGAGTTCGGCCTGATGTGCCCGATCAGCGTGACCGACACCTCGACGCATCTGATCCGCAAGTTCGCCGACGATCAGCTGAAACACCTGCTGCTGCCCCGCATGCTGTCAGCCGAGATGAACTCGCTCTGGAAGGGCACGCAGTTCATGACCGAGCAGACCGGCGGCTCCGACGTCGGCACCATCACGACCATGGCGCGCAAGGACGGCAACGCCTGGCGGCTTTCCGGCGACAAGTGGTTCTGCTCGCACACCGACGCCGACGTCGCGCTGCTCCTGGCGCGGCCGGAAGGCGCTGCCGCGGGCACACAAGGACTTGCGCTGTTTGCGATGCCGCGGCGGCTCGAGGACGGCAGCCGCAACTCGTATCGCATCGTGCGCCTGAAGGACAAACTCGGCACCCGCTCGATGGCCTCTGGCGAGATCCGGATGGACGGTGCGTTCGCCTGGCTCGTCGGCGACGAGACTCAAGGCCTCAAACAGATGCTGGAGCAGGTCAACCTGTCCCGATTGTCGCACGGCGTGCGGGCTGCGGCGATGATGCGACGTTGCGTCAACGAAGCGCTGGTCTGCGCGAAGTCGCGCCGCGCATTCGGCGAGACCATCATCGATTTTCCGTTGTTGCGTCGCCAGCTCGCAAAACTGATCGTGCCGGCCGAGCAAAGCCTCTCGGTCATGATGGCTGCTGCCGAAGCGCTCGATCAGTCCAACAACGGCTCGGCCGAAGCCAGAACCCTGCTTCGTATCCTGACGCCGCTGCTAAAATTCCGCGCTTGCCGCGACAACGTGACGGTAGCGACCGGGGCGATGGAGGTGCGCGGCGGCAACGGCTACGTCGAGGAGTGGGTCAACGCCCGCCTGGTGCGCGACGCCCATATCGGCCTGTTGTGGGAAGGCACCAGCAACATCAACGCGCTCGACATTATCACGCGCGCAGTCGGCCGCGAGGGCGCACATCGCACACTCGCGGCGGCGCTCCATCGCAAACTCGACGCGTCGGCAAAGCTGCCGGATGAATTCCGCAACCGGATTCGCCGGGCGCTGGATGGCGCCGTCGACTTTGCCGAGCGAGTCGCTGCTGATGACGCCGATGAAACCTCGGCGCGACAGGCCGCGAGCGCGCTCTACCACGCGGCCAGCGCTGCTCTAATGGTCTGGGAGAGCTGCGCTTCGGCAAATGGCGGCCGCCGCGCACTGCTGGCCCGATTCGTACTGGAGCGGCGCCTTAGCCCGCGTGATCCGCTCAAGCTCGACGCGCCCTTCGAGCGCGACGCCATCGGTCTGCTGCTGGAGGATCGACCGCTCACATTGGCCGAGGTTGCCCCGTTGCTGAGCTAGCGCTTGTCAGGGACCAATCCGGCGCAAGCTCGATGGTCTTCACCGTGCCGCACTCGGCGCAGCGATAGACATTCAGCTCTGGCAACCCGCCGAGCTTTGGGATGGTGCGGACCAGCTTCATTGAACGTTTACACCGCTCACAAGATGGCGCGCAGGAAGAATCCGTGTTCATGCGGCGAACCTGGCGCAGGGCGGCGCGGCCGCTCGTGATCCAGGTCAAATTGGAACATAAGGATGTATACGGAGGCGTTCGGCCCAGGCGCACCGCGTCACGAGCAAAGCGGCGGTCAATCTGCCTACCCGGCCGTTAGCTCCGCAAGCGCGTGAACGGGCTCCCGCGGCGCGATCAGCATGGGCAAGCCTTGCTCGGGCCGCAGCGTGATCCTCAACTGCGGCCAAACCCGTGCCTCAGGTGCAAGCCGCAACCTGAAGTTCTGTACCAGCGTTGCCAGTACGAGCGTTGCCTCCTGCAGCGCAAAAGTCGAACCGATGCAGGTACGCGCGCCCGCACCAAACGGCATATAGACGAACCGATCGATCCGCTGCTTTTCATCGCCGAGGAAACGCCCGGGGTCGAACACATCAGGCCGGTCCCATAGCTTCTTGTGACGGTGCAGTACGTAAGGAGCAATCACGATCAGGGTTCGGCGCTTCACCTGATGACCACCGATCACATCCGGCCCGTCAGCGATCCGGCTGAGAGCCGCGATCGGCGGATAGAGCCGCACCGCCTCGTCGATCACCGCGCGCGTGACGACGAGGCGCTCGGCCAATCCCTCCTCCGGACCGGCCATTTCGCGATCGACCTCGGCTTCGACCCGCGCGCGCCATTCCGGCGACTGCGACAGCAGGAACAGCGACCACGTCAGCGTGTTGGCGGTCGTTTCGTGGCCGGCCGACAGAAATGTCAGGATGTTCGATTTGACTTCGGCGAGGTTCATCGGCCGCTGCGTCGACGGATCGAGTGCGCGGAGCAACAAGGTCAAGAGATCGGCCGGCGCATAGTCGGGCGACCGGGCCAGCGTCTCGCGGCGTCTTTCGATCAACCCATCAATGAGATTTTCGAAATAGCCGAGAGTCTCCTTCAAGCGCCCTCGCCCCGGCCGCGGCACGAAGTCCGGCACGCCGAACAGGTCGAGTGCTCCAATCCGGCCGATCACGGCGAAATAGGAATTCATCGCCAGGCGAAACTCATCGAGATCGCCGCTGATCCCATCGGAGAAGATCGTCAGTGCCAGCACGTTCAGCGTCACGAGAGTCATTTCGGCCGCGACATCAACGACCGAATTCGCATCAAATCGCCGCCAACGCTCCGCGACTTCTTGGGCCGCCGACTGCATCGCACCGGCAAAGCTCGTGACGGTCTTGCGGGCGAACAGCGGCGCCAGGGTCCGGCGCTGCGCCTGCCACTGCTCGCCTTCGACGCTCAACAGGCCGTCACCAAGGCCCGCCGACAGCACGCGGCGCTGCATCGGATCCTTGCGGTAGTTAGCCGCGTTGTCGAGCAGGATACGGCGGATCGCGCTGGGCTCGTGGAGCAGAAGAACCTGTCCGATCGGCAGCCTGACCGTCGCAATCGGCTCCGAAAAATGCTCCTCGCTCCAGCATTCGAGCGGGTTTCGCTTCAGGGCCGCAAGCAACCGGAATAGCCCGAGGGTTCCGCTGTTCGGTGCGGGCGCTGGCGGTCGGAAAAGCTCCCTCTGGGACATTTCCAATGTCATTCAGAATATCGTCAGTCGCTCTGCCATCTGTGGAGCGACGCTCAGCCCAATAATGAGTTATTGGCGATAGCATAGGATAACCGGCCATTGCGAGAGCCGCGCGGCTAATCATGATTGTCCCAGTGATACCGAGGCTTTTGCGTCACAGCCCGGCGCGTCACAGCTCGGGTCACACAACTCGTCGTTGACCACCCTCAGGTGCGCGGCGCCGCGCCAGGACCGGTCTCGCCAGCGGTGGGCTTGGCACCAGCACGGCCCAACAGTGCGCCCAATTCCCGGATGCGGCGCGACGACGCTGGTCCCCATGCCAACTCACGGCAGCGATCCTCCCGACAAATCGACTGCACATGTTCGAAGGTCCATATCTCATCGCCCTTGTACTCGATATCAAACGGCCACATAAGGCGAGTCTCCGCTCGATTTAGAAAAGCCGTTCGGATAGCTTGCTGCCGAAAAAAGGGCATCAACATCGGCAAACTGTCACTGTTCTATGCGCGACTTCACAAAATTTTTGTTCGTATTGGGCACAATCCTAGGGGGCGCTTACATTGCACTTGGATGGAAAACCAACATCGTGCCAAGGAACCTGCTGTTGGTCTTAGGTTGGCTTTCTGTCGTAACGGGAGTCGTTTTCTATTTTCGTAATTTCGTGAAGGGTTAGGCGGTTGCCTTGAGCGGCGCGCCTCCAAAACAGACCGCTAGCAGCCTCTCTCGACAATCCTGATGTCTCGCGCCCGAACCGTTCTCTTTGTTGCCTGCTACTGCCTTTTTCTCCTTCTCGGGTTCGACTGCATCTACTCGACGTTCGTGCTGGATGGGGCGCGCGATCCGATATTTCGGGTTGCAGGATGCGCGCTATTCCCACGATGGCGGCACGCTCGAACGCAGGATCACACGCCAGGAAATATCAAGTCCGCGCTCCGCTAGCGAGCAAAAAACAAACTTGCGCAAAAGGGGGTAGAGAGTTGCCATCAGCAAACCGAAGCATGGAAGATATCCATATCAAGCCGCGTGAGTTGCAGCGGACATCCTAGGTCTGAAACAGCCTTCCCTGCGATACCTAGACTTGAGCCCGCGTGGTGTCATCTGCGGCAATAGCAGAATCGGCCCTCCGATGCGCCGTTCGTGATTCTGTCGCTTATTGTGCCCCATGCCCGACCCGAGACAGTAATTGTTCGGCAACGCCGCTAAACATGAGGCGATTGCCTTCGGCTGAGTAGTGAAAGTCGCCCTGAATGAAAAGGCGCTCGTACCAATCCGCGTGCGCATCCTTGAACGCGAAGAACAGCGGAAACAGGTCGATGAAGGACTTACAGTTTTTCGCACAGAACTCTCGCCAGATCGCGCTCTGCCGACTGGTTCGGTCATTCAATTCAAGCTGAAGTGGCCACGGATAGACGACCACCGTTAACGGAATTCTGTGCGCTAACAGGAGGTCTGCTAGTCGCTGCATATTCGATCGGGCTCGCGCAATTCCGCCCTCGACGCCAAGGGGATCATATCGATGTCCCACATTCATGGTTGGAATTGTCCAGTCATTCCGCCAGCTGTTGCGTATCGCGAATTTTTTGTGCAGCCCGCGAAGTGTATCGGTCCAGTCGTTGAAGATCGCGAGGCTGCGCTGGGTGACAACAAAATGCGCTTTGAGTTTGTTGCGAAAAGTTAGCGGTGGCGACGCTTCGTCGGGCGGCGAGCAATTGAGCTTGTACTTGTCGTATCTCGGGTCGTCGTCAAAACAAAAATAGGCTGTCGCTTCATCCTGAATATCAGAAAGATCCAGAAACACTACGACCTCATCGAACTTAAGTCCCTCGATTAATAGCGTCTTGATTTTGTTGTAATAGAGCACCGGCGAGTACGACACAACTCCGGCATTGAGAAACTCAATGGGATCACGTTGTCGCTGACCGACGAGATAAAGCAAGCCGGCGAAAGACTGCTCGAACGGCACGCCGACTGCCTCTGTGAAGGAATCGCCGATCAGCAGAGTGCGATAGGTCGATGCCACTAACGGCACGGCCCTGACCATTGCGTCGCGAAACCCAAGATTGTTCGTGTAAAACGCGTAGCGGGCTCCGCCCCAAGAATCGAAGCCACTGAAATTTGGTTTGAGCCCGTGTGAGTAGCGTGCATCAAACGTTCGGAACGGCGGATCGCGCGGCGCACTGAAAAAGAACGTCGAATAGATGAAGTCGAACCCAAGAAAGAGAAACAGGCAGTAGCAGGCAACGAAGAAGGAGGTTCGGGCGCGAGACATCAGGACTGTCGAATGCGCCTCTTGAGAGAAGCTGGTCGGAGCGGCGGGATTCGAACCCACGACCCCTAGTCCCCCAGACTAGTGCGCTAACCGGGCTGCGCTACGCTCCGTCCCTTGCGGGGAAGAGTTTCCTCTAGCCTTGATTGGGGGTCGCGCGCAAGAACGTAGGTCGCTGGATAAACGAACCAGGACCGCATTTCGCACGCTAGCCGGCCGAAAGTGCCCTATCGAGCAGCTGGCGACACTCGATCAGCTCGCTCAATGCAGTGCGGAGCCGACCGGCATTCTCGTTCCCGAGCCGCGTCACGACGATTGGTGGAGGAGCCGGACTTGCCGCGACCATCGGCTGGACGCCGTTGCTCATCGCCAGGGACGGCATCGGTGCCAGCCGGACCATAGGCGGTTCGTTGGCTCGCGCTGAAGACGCAACGAAGGCCTCATCGCCATCAGCCTCTTCGACGAGGACGTTGTCGTCCGTCTCGAGCTGGGGAGCCTCGACCGTCCCGGCCGGCGCCACGTGACGCAACGCGACGCCGCCGCTGAAACCCTGAACCGCCTTGATGCCCTGCTCGCGCAGAATCCGCTGGACGCCGCGGATCGTGTAACCTTGGCCATAAAGCAGGTGACGGATACCGCGCAGCAGTTCGACATCGTCGCGCCGATAATAGCGCCGGCCGCCGCTGCGTTTCATCGGCTTGATCTGGGCAAACCGGGTTTCCCAGAACCGCAGCACGTGCTGCGGCACGTCCAGTTCGTCAGCGACCTCGCTGATGGTACGAAATGCGTCCGGCGCCTTGTCCAAGGGCACGCTCCATATGTTCCAAATCCTCAAGGACCCAGATTACTTTAATCTGGTCCAATTAAGGCTTCTCGTGCAACAGGAATTCGCTGACGCCGCTGCCGCGCGCGCGGTCAATCCGCCTTGGCCGTCACAGCGTGACCGTTGATCCGCTGTTTGAGGATAGCCGACGGCTTGAACACCATCACGCGACGCGGAGAGATCGGCACCTCGGTGCCGGTCTTGGGATTGCGTCCAACCCGTTGGCCCTTCTTGCGCACGATGAAGGAACCGAACGACGATAGCTTCACTGTCTCGCCGCGCTCGAGGCAATCGGAAATCTCTTTCAAGACCAACTCGACGAATGCCGAGGATTCCGAGCGCGACAGGCCCACCTTCTGGTAGACGGCCTCGCAGAGGTCGACCCGCGTAACTGTCTTTCCGGTCTCCGACATCGCCAGCCCCACTCACGGCGAAAAGTTAAAAGAAAACTATGAGCTTACCCGACAAGGGTCAACAGCGTTTCAACTCCATAGCACGGACGAAATTAGGATCAATGGGCAGGTGCCCTTGACTTTCCGCTACCAGCGGACGAGCGCGGAACCCCAAGTGAAGCCGCCGCCCATCGCCTCAAATAGAATCAAATCACCCCTTTTGACGCGACCGTCCGAGACAGCGACACACAGCGCAAGCGGGATGGATGCCGCCGACGTGTTGCCGTGGCGGTCGACGGTGAGCACCACCTTCGGCGGCGCAATATGCAGCTTGTGCGCCGAAGCATCGATGATTCTCTTGTTGGCCTGATGCGGGACCAGCCAATCGACGTCGTCGGCCGTAAGCCCGGTCGCCTTGAAGGCATCATCGATGACATCGGTGATCATGCCGACGGCGTGCTTGAAGACTTCCTTGCCTTCCATCCGCAAGTGGCCGACCGTTTGGGTCGATGACGGTCCGCCGTCGACGTAGAGTTTTGCCTTGTGGCGGCCGTCAGAACGGAGATGGGTCGTCAGAATACCGCGGTCATCGTTGTTTCCAGGCTGCTGCTGCGCCTCCAGCACCACCGCGCCCGCGCCGTCACCAAACAGCACGCAAGTGCCGCGATCATTCCAGTCGAGGATGCGCGAAAACGTTTCCGCGCCGATCACCAGCGCACGCTTGTGCGATCCGGAGCGCAAGAAATTGTCGGCGGTGGCGAGCGCAAACACAAAGCCCGAGCAAACCGCCTGAAGGTCGAACGCAACGCCGTGATTGATCCCGAGGTTGTGCTGGATCTGCACCGCGGTTGCCGGGAACGTGTTATCCGGGGTCGAGGTGCCAAGCACGATCAGGTCGATCGACTGGGCGTCGACACCGGCATTGGCGAGCGCGGCCAGCGCGGCCTTGGTGCCGAGGTCCGAGGTGAACTCGCCCTTGGCGGCGATATGGCGCTCGCGGATGCCGGTGCGCTGGACGATCCATTCGTCCGAGGTGTCAACCTTGGCGGCGAGATCGGCATTGGTCAGCACCTGCTCCGGAAGATAGGAGCCGCAGCCAAGCACGATCGAACGGGTAACGGTCACGAGATAGCCCCTTGCGCTACAGGCGCGAGGCTGAGTGCCGTGCCGTCGCGATTGAGAGTCTGGTTGATCTTGGTGAGAAGATCGTAGCGAACCATGTCATAGCCGACATCGACAGCGGCAGCAAAGCCCTCGGCATCGGTTCCGCCGTGGCTCTTGATGACGATGCCGGTCAGGCCCAGGAAGACGCCGCCATTGCCCTTGCCGGGATCCATCTTGTCGCGCAGTGCATTGAAGGCACTGCGCGCGAACAGATACCCGATCCGCGAACGCCAGGTTCGTCGCATGGCGCTGCGCAAATACTCGGCGATTTGCCGGGCGGTACCCTCGGCGGTCTTCAGCGCGATGTTGCCGCTGAAGCCTTCCGTGACGATCACGTCTGCGGCGCCCTTGCCGATGCCGTCGCCCTCGACAAATCCGATGAAATCGAGATGCGGCAAGTTCAGCGCGCGCAACAGCTCGGCGGCCTCACGCACCTCTTCGATGCCCTTGACCTCCTCAACCCCGATATTGAGCAGCCCGACGGTCGGCCGCTCCAGGTCGAACAGCACGCGCGCCATGGCGCTGCCCAACACGGCGAGCGTGGCAAGGTGCTTGGCATCGCCGCCGATCGAGGCGCCGACGTCGAGCACGACCAACTCGCCCCGGATCGTCGGCCACACCGCCGCAATCGCCGGACGATCGATACCCTCCATCATCCGCAAGTTGAAGCGCGCCATCGCCATCAGCGCTCCGGTGTTGCCGGCTGACACCGCCGCATCAGCCTCGCCACGCTTCACCGCATCGATCGCAAGCCACATCGAGGAAGTCTTGCGGCCACGGCGCAACGCCTGGCTCGGCTTGTCCTCCATGCGGACGGCAACATCGGTATGGATGACGCGTGACGCGGCTTTCAGGGCGGGCTGCCGATCGAGTTCGGGCTCGATCGCCGCGCGATTACCAAACAGCAGGAACTCGGTGTCCGGATGCCGTCGCAGCGAAAGCGCGGCACCGGGGATGACGACAGAGGGACCGGCATCGCCACCCATGGCGTCAACCGCAATTCGAACCTTGCTGGGCATGAATGGTCCAGGAACCCCTGCAGAACCGTTGGAATAAAGGCGAACCTGCCGTCAAATTGGGCGGCGGACAATAGCGTGTCCGCCGCGCGACACAACTCTTGACCGCACCAACTCAGGACCGTTTTCGCGGGGGTTTCGCGGGCTCTGAGCCCATCTTCGGCTCCATCAGCGCCGCCAGGCCGGCAAACGGGTGATCCTCCGCAGTCGGCGGCGTGTGGACCGGCTCGAACACCGCGTCCGGTCTGCGGGGATAAGGATCAATCCCGAGAATCAGGAACTCGACGGCGAGTTTCGCAAGATCAATCCGGCCGTTGACGATCGGCTCGGGCGGATCCTCGCCTGGCTCGTCGTCGGGGTTTTGCTCCGCAGGTTCGGGAATCGCGCTCGGCGGCGCAAAGAGCAGGCTGACCGGCTCCTCAATCGTGCTCTCCAGGGGCTCGAGCGTGACGACGCAGGTCTGCCCGACGACGGCTTTGACCTGTCCGACCACCCTGACCTGCTCACCCGCGATTGGCGTCAGCTCGAACTCGGCCGACAGTTTCGGCAAATCGCGGAGTCCCACAACACGGGCGATCTCGCCTCGCTCGGCTTCATTTGCCTCGATCGCGACGCGCAGTCCGTTCTCTTCGACGTCGGCGACGACAACGGGAACGGTCCAGGACACCTCTTGCGATTTGGTCTCGGTGGAGCGCATGACAACAGGCTCTTGTTATGCAGGATTGGGAAAACGCCACTCGCCCGACAGCAGTGCAGTTCGATTGATCGTCGAGAGAGCTGCAATCGCGCGCGAGACGTAACCAGCGAGCGGTACTGCCGCGGCCGGATTTTCACTGCCGAGAACGTTGCGCGCCAGCGCCGCGTGCAGTTCGCCCTCGCCTGCGGTGATGGCAGCGTCATATGCGCCGCTGCGGCCATAGAACGCCTCGCCGAACTTCTTCATGCGCTTGGGCACGGTGAGGTCGCCGACCCCCATCTCGCGCAGGTTTGCGTCCATGTCGTTGCAGAACTGGTCGAACAATTGCTGCGCCTCGATAGCGGCGCCTTCGGCGCGTAGACGGCTCAGGATCATCCAGAGGTGCAGTACGACCATGTCAAAACGGCCGTTAACCGTATCCGGCACGCCGAAACGCAGGTAGAATTCCGGTAGTCGCGCCTGCGCCACGATCATGCCATAGATCGCTTCAATGGTCGCGGGGCGAGCGGGGGGACGGCCTTTGCGAGGGGCGAACGGCCAAGAGAACGGCCTGGTCATCATTTCAATCCATTCGGCAATGGCTCTATGTCAGCCGTGGCAGGCTGGATTGCAACCCCCTGCCCTGGTTGGCAAATTGAGGGCTCAATGCCGCAGGGTCGCAGGCAGCTTTTGGACGTAAATCAGCACCGATGCGGATAGCTTTCCCGATACGGCCCAGCGCCGATCATCCGGCCGACCCGCGGCGACGCCGGGCTCTGCGGCTGCTCGCCGTCGCAGCCGTCGGCTGCACCCTGCTGGCTGGCTGCGCCGAGGAATTCCAGAAGGGCTACATCATCCCTGACGGCGCACTGGAGCAGATTCCGATCGGGGCGAGCCAGGACCAGGTCCTGATCGTCATGGGCACCCCGTCGACGGTTGCGACCCTGAGCGGTGAGGTCTTCTACTACATCTCCCAGCGCACGCAGCGGCGGGCGGCGTTCATGCCGCAAGATGTCACCGACCAGCGCGTGGTCGCCGTCTATTTCGACCAGACCCGCCATGTCGAGCGCATCGCGAATTACGGCATGAAGGACGGCAAGATCTTCGACTACGTCAGCCGCACCACGCCGACCGGCGGTCAGGAGATGAGCTACCTCGCACCGCTGTTCCGGCTGCTCAGCAACCGCGGTCACGAATAACCACGCGCCACTATCGCGAATCAAAGAGCCCGCGGCTGAACCGCGGGCCCCTCTTGGATTGGCGCATGTCCCATTCGGAAAACCGGCGTCCACTTTTCCAGGACATGCTCCCAGCGCCTGATCAGTGCGCGAGGATCGCGAGCAAGAGTAGCGCCACGATGTTGGTAATCTTGATCATCGGGTTGACGGCCGGACCCGCGGTGTCCTTGTAGGGGTCGCCGACGGTATCGCCGGTCACCGCGGCCTTGTGGGCGTCAGAACCCTTGCCGCCGTAGTGACCGTCCTCGATGTACTTCTTCGCGTTGTCCCAGGCACCGCCGCCCGAGGTCATCGAAATCGCGACGAACAGGCCGGTGACGATCACGCCGAGCAGCATCGCGCCGAGCGCCGAGAAGCCCGCCGACTTGCCGGCCGCCCCGCCGCCCGCGATGAAGTAGATGATGAAATAGCCGGCGATTGGCGACAGCACCGGCAGCAGCGACGGAATGATCATTTCCTTGATCGCTGCCTTGGTCAGGATGTCGACGGCCTTGCCGTAATCCGGCTTGTCGGTGCCCTGCATGATGCCGGGCTTCTCGCGGAACTGACGCCGCACTTCTTCGACAATCGATCCTGCGGCACGGCCCACTGCGGTCATGCCCATCGCGCCAAACAGGTACGGCAGCAGGCCACCGAACAGCAGGCCGGCGACCACGTAGGGGTTGGTCAGCGCAAAGTCGGTCTTCACGCCGGCGAAGTAGGGATGCGTCGCCGAGTTGTTGGTGAAGAAGATCAGGTCCTGGTTGTAAGCGGCAAACAAAACGAGCGCGCCAAGACCCGCCGAACCGATGGCGTAGCCCTTGGTCACCGCCTTGGTGGTGTTGCCGACCGCATCAAGCGCGTCCGTCGACTTGCGAACTTCCTTCGGCAAACCGGCCATTTCCGCAATGCCGCCGGCATTGTCGGTGACCGGACCGAAGGCGTCGAGCGCGACGATCATGCCGGCGAGCGCCAGCATCGTGGTGGTCGCGATCGCGATGCCGAACAGGCCGGCAAGGCTGTGCGTGACCAGAATGCCAGCGATGATGACGATCGCGGGCGCCGCGGTCGACTCCATCGAGATCGCAAGCCCCTGGATGACGTTGGTGCCGTGGCCGGTCACCGACGAGTGCGCGATCGACTTCACCGGGCGGAAGTTGGTGCCGGTGTAGTACTCGGTGATCCAGATGATCAGGCCGGTGACGACGAGACCGACGATGCCGCACTCGAACAGCGCCATGCCGGTGATCGGATAGGAGGCACCCTGCAAGGCGCCGAAGCCGATCAGGTAATTGATAACGCCACCGACGCCGATCAGCGACAGAACGCCGGTCGCAATCAGGCCCTTGTAGAGCGCGCCCATGATCGACTGGCTCGCGCCAAGACGCACAAAGAACGTGCCGATGATCGAGGTGATGATGCAGACGCCGCCGATTGCGAGCGGCAGTGTCATCATGGTCTGCAACAACGGCGACTTCGCAAAGAAGATTGCCGCAAGCACCATGGTCGCAACCGTGGTCACCGCATAGGTCTCGAACAGGTCGGCGGCCATGCCGGCGCAGTCGCCGACGTTGTCGCCGACGTTGTCGGCGATGGTCGCGGGGTTGCGCGGGTCGTCTTCCGGGATGCCGGCCTCGACCTTGCCGACGAGATCGCCGCCGACGTCAGCGCCCTTGGTGAAGATGCCGCCGCCAAGACGGGCAAAGATCGAGATCAGAGAAGCGCCGAAGCCGAGCGCTACGAGCGAATCGACCACTGTGCGATCACTCGGAGAGAGGCCAAGCGTGCCAATCAGGTATCCGAAGTAAAGCGTGACGCCGAGCAGCGCGAGACCTGCGACGAGCATTCCGGTAATCGCACCCGCTTTGAAGGCGAGCTCAAGTCCGCCGGCGAGCGATTTGGTCGCGGCTTGCGCCGTGCGCACGTTGGCGCGCACCGACACGTTCATGCCGATGAAGCCGGCCGCGCCCGACAGCACCGCGCCGATCAAAAAGCCGATGGCAACACGCAAGCCGAGGAAATAAGCGAGCAGCGCGAAGATGACGATGCCGACGATCGCGATCGTCAGATATTGCCGGCGCAGATAGGCCTGCGCGCCTTCGCGCACGGCCGCGGCGATTTCCTGCATCCGCGCTGAGCCGGCATCGGCGCCCAGCACCGAGAACGTCGCCCATACGGCATAGACAATCGAAAGTGCTCCGCAGAACACAATCACCCACAAAGCTGTCATGGAATAACCTATCCTGATTTTCGTCCCGACCGCGCGATCGGCCGCTGAACAGCGGCAACGCGCCAATGGAGGCTGCCCCGAAAAGCATCAGCCGCCGCCCCAAATCGGCGCGGACCATGCCAAAATCGGCCCGGCGAAGCAACGCCGCGGAAGCCTCAAGAGGCCGGTTTTTGCAACGAAAATTGAGGGTTAGGGCTGCTTTTCGGCAATTCTTTCTCGGAACCAGTAGATGTGCCTAGAAGTGACTGTAGGAGGTCCGCAACAGGCTCACGGCATTCCCTGAAGCGTCCCGAAAGACGAGGGGACCCTTCCCTTCGGTGATCGTTCCGATCTCTGTGACGGCGACGCCTGCCGCTGCAGCGGCGTCTGCGAACGATCGCCACCGCGCGTCGGGCACCGTGCACAGCACCTCGTAGTCGTCGCCACCGGCAATCAGAGCTTCGATTGTGGCGGCCGCTGCCGAAACGACGCTGCGCGCCGCGGCCGATTGCGGCACCTTTGCAAGCTCGACGGCGGCCGACACGCCCGACACCACACATAGCTTGGCGAGATCGCCCGCGAGCCCGTCGGAGACGTCCATCGCCGCAGTCGCAAAGCCGCGCAGCGCACCAGCAATCGCAAGCCTTGGTTGCGGCACCCGGTAGCGGCTGATGAGAAACTCGGCCTTGTCGCGCTCCGCCGAAATCGCACTTGCTGCGCGGCCGCCGCGCAAAATGTCGAGGCCGAGCACAGCGTCGCCGATGGTTCCCGTGACCGCGATGCGATCACCAGGGCGTGCGCCCTGGCGTTTCACCATCTGCCCCTTCGGCACGCGACCAAACGCAGTGATCGAGATCATCACCGGCCCCGGGGTCGAAACAGTATCGCCGCCGAGCAACGGACAGCCGAATGTCGAGGCATCATCGCCGAGCGCATTCGCGAACGCGCCTAGCCAGCCTTCGTCGACTTTGCGCAACGCCAAGGTGAGCAGAAAGCCTGCAGGCGCGCTGCCCTTCGCCGCGAGATCGGACAGATTCACGCGCAATGCTTTGCGGGCGATGGTGTCGGGCGGATCGGAGGCGAAATAGTGCACGCCTTCGACAATGGCGTCGGTGGTGATGACCAGGTCATCCGCGCTGCCGGCAAGGACCGCGGCGTCGTCGAGCAAATCAAGGCTCGCCGCGCTGCTGGCCAGCGGCCGGAAATAGCGTGCAATCAGATCGTCTTCGCCGGACGCCGACATCGTTCACTTGGCTCGCTGGAACTGTTGCGCGCAACCTTAGCAGGCTTCGACCACCGGTGCCGCGCAAGACGCGGAAACTACGCGAGGATTTTGAGGTTTTTGGGGAGTCTTTGGCGCGTCTTTAGATTGTATTATACAATTTATACATCTATTGATGTCGGTGACAGCTACTCTAGGCGCGGAAATTCGTCGGCGCGGAATTGGCGCGCGATCTGGTCCAGCACCGCGTTGACCATGCCGGTCTCGTCCTTGTCGACAAAGGCGTTCGCGACATCGACGTATTCCGTGACCACCACCCGCGCCGGAACGTCCTTGCGATGCTGCAGTTCGTAGCTGCCGGCGCGCAGCACGGCACGGATGATCGCGTCGATGCGCTTCAGCGGCCAGCCGCGTGCCAGCACCTTGTCGATCAACGGGTCGAGCTCCTTTTGATCGCGCACGACACCCGCGACCACGTCGCGAAAGAACGCCGCCTCGGCCGGCAAATATTTCTCGCCCTCGACTTCGCTGCCGAGCCAGTGGCTTTCGAACTCCGCGAAGACGTCGTTCAGGCCGGCGCCGGCGATGTCCATCTGATAGAGCGCCTGCACCGCCGCGAGACGTGCTGCGCCGCGCCGGTTGGCCTTCCTCAGGTGCGGAGCGTCAGCTTTTGACATTGCGCTGGCGGTCTCTGATCAGCTGATCGAGACGCGGCTCGTGCCGGCGCTTGATGCGCATCATGATGACGGCCGCACGCGCGGCATCGCCGCCCTTGTTCTGGTCGTCGGCACGGGCCCGCGCCCAGGCCTGCTCTTCGGTATTGACCGTGATGATGCCGTTGCCGAGCGGCAGCTTCTTGGCGATCGAAAGGTCCATCAGGCCGCGCGAGGACTCCATCGACACGATCTCGAAATGGATGGTCTCGCCGCGGATCACGCAACCAAGCGCCACGACGCCATCATAGGGCCGGCCGCCGCGCTCCGCCGCATCGACTGCGATGGCCGCTGCCGCGGGAATCTCAAGGCATCCCGGGACTGTCACGACATCATGGGTGACGCCAGCGACCTTCAGCTCCGCAATCGCCGCTTCAAGCAACGCATCCTGGATGTCGTCATAGAAGCGGGCTTCCACGATCAGCACATGCGAGCCGCTGATGTCGGTTTTGTCCTTCAACGGGGAGCGGCGTGGTTCAACCATGGGCGTTTGTTCCGGTTAGGTGTTGGCCGAGGTTGTAGTCTTTGGGGAAGTGAATTCCAAGGGAAGGAATGCGCGTAGCCTGGATTTTGGTCCGCTCATTCCCGCGAAGGCGGGAATCCAGCGGGACGAGCGGCAAACCGGCAATCGCAATTCAAGCTCATCTGATTGGCTCTACGGCTTACTCCATCCGTCGTGCAATCACCGCCGCAACCGCAACGAACAGAAAGAAACCCACATAGACGGCCAGCACGATCGGGGCGAGCAGGGAAAACATTCTAACCCATTCAATCGATGACTTCATCGTCCTGTGGTGAAAAGTTCCCAGGCAGAAGTTGTCCGCCTGGAGCCAAGCTGAACGGAAAGCGCTACGTAGAGTGGCGGGAATACCAGCGAGATGAACCTGTTTCGAACCACGAAGGCGCATTTCGTCAGCAAATGAGACCCATAGCCTGCCCTGCCGGATACAAGGACTAAACCGCTCGCGCGGTAGAACGCGGCGGCTGGCGACGGGGTCAACACGATAGTGTGCCGGGACGTCCTGTCCTGAGATGAGGGGTTCGCAACCTTTCATCCAAGACAGGAGCATCCCCATGACCGACGAGGCCATGAGCCCATTGCGGCGGCGCATGATCGAAGACATGACGATCCGCAAGCTAGCGACGAAGACCCAACAAGGCTACATCCGCGCCATCAAGGATTTTGCTGCGTTTCTTGGCCGATCGCCTGACACGGCGAGCTTTGAGGACGTCCGACGCTTTCAACTACATCTGGCGGCGAACGGCGCGCACATCCCGATTCTCAATCACACCGTGGCTGCGTTGCGGTTCTTCTTCAGGGTCACGCTCAGGCGTTCCGACATCATCGAGCACACGACGTTCCTCCACGAGCCGCGCAAGCTGCCGGTTGTGCTCAGTCCGGAGGAGGTGGCGCGGCTGCTGGATGCAGCGCCAGGGCTCAAGTACAAGGCGGCGCTGAGCGTGGCCTACGGCGCCGGCCTGCGCGCCGCTGAGGTAGTCTCGCTCAAGGTCTCCGACATCGACAGCAAGCGCATGGTCATCCGGGTGGAGCAAGGCAAAGGCGGCAAGGACCGTAACGTCATGCTCTCGCCGATCCTGCTCGAGCTGCTGCGGGCTTGGTGGAAGACGGCACGGCCGCAGGGCTGGCTGTTCCCTGGCCGCGATCCGGCCCAGCCGATGACCACGCGCCAGCTCAATCGCGCCTGTCACGCCGCAGCCCAGATGGCGGAGATCAACAAGCGCGTCTCGCTGTACACCTTGCGGCACAGCTTTGCCACCCATTTGCTCGAGCAGAACATCGATGTCCGCGTCATCCAGGTGTTGCTCGGTCACGCCAAGCTTGACACCACCGCGCTCTATACCCGCGTCGCCACCAAGACGATCAGCGAAGTCATGAGCCCGCTGGAGCATATCGCGCTCAGGTTCAAGGAGATCCGGCCGACCGGCTGACCCGGCGCGCGCGTGTCGCGTTCATCGCTGGAGGTTGCGGATATCTTCCGCGGCATGGCCCGGAATGGCGCAAAGCCCATGCCGGCCATGTCAGCCTCGACCAGTTAAAGGTGATGTCGGCAATCGAGAGCTGCCGGACGGCAGCCCTTGGCGGCCATGTCGCGCGCTGCGAGGACTGCGCCTATACGACTATCGCCTACAACTCCTGCCGCAACCGGCATTGCCCGAAGTGCCAGGGCGCCGCTGCAAAGCAATGGCTCGCCGAGCGCGAGGCCGATCTGTTGCCGGTGCCGTACTATCACGTGGTGTTTACGCTGCCGGCGGCCATCGCCGACATCGCCTACCAGAACAAGGCCGCGATCTACGATCTGCTGTTCAAGGTTTCGGCCGAGACCATGGTGACGATCGCCGCCGATCCGAAGCATCTGGGTGGCAGGATCGGCATCACTTCCGTGCTGCACACCTGGGGCTCGGCGCTCACCCACCACCCGCATGTGCACATGATCGTCCCAGGTGGCGGTACTCACCCGACGGTGAGCGCTGGGTATCCTGCCGGTCGGGCTTCTTCCTACCGGTGCGTGTGCTCTCCCGTCTGTTCCGGCGACGGTTCCTGGAGAAGCTCGCCGCCGCTCACCAAGCCGGTCGCCTGAGCTTCTTCGGCGAGTACACAAAGCTGGCAGATGCCCAATCCTTTGCAGCCTTTCTGGCGCCGCTGCGCAAGGCCGAATGGGTCGTCTACGCAAAACGGCCATTCGGCGGACCCCAAGCTGTGCTGGCCTATCTGTCGCGCTACACCCACCGCGTCGCAATCGCCAACAGTCGTCTGATCGCCTTCGATGAGCGGAGCGTCACCTTCAAGTGGAAGGATTACCGCATTGAGGGCCGCGATCGATACAAGCAGATGACGCTCGCCACCGACGAGTTCATCCGTCGCTTCCTCATCCACGTGCTGCCTAACGGCCTGCACCGCATCCGCCACTACGGCCTGTTCGCCAAAAGCTCTTGCGCCAACAACATCGCACGCGCGCGTGAACTGCTCGGCGTTACAGAACCTCAGGGCGAGCCCACCGGTGCTGCCGATCCCGGCGAGCCGACCTGTCCATGCTGCGGCGGCCACATGAGCATCATCGAGATCTTCGCGCGCGGTGCAACGCCACGGCATCGGCCGACAGGTGCTATCAGCGTCGTCAGGATCGACACCTCATGACCGCGTCTCAATTCCGCAAATCTGCTCATCGCGCTCGCTGCCTTTTGACCAGCCATGGAAGAGCGCGCTCAGAGATCCAGCCGTCCTCACAAATCGTCCGACAATTCACCGCGCTCGACGCCACCCGCCGCTCATGCATCAGCCGCTTCGCCGTCAGCCAGCTTGCCGCAGCGGCTCGACGCCATTCAAACACCTCATCCACCGCACTCAAATCCCCATAGCCTACGCCGCGCCGCCAACGTACCCCCTCCCGCGGTTTCCTCCCTTGGAGGTTTGCGGACGCCGGCCCCAGTGTGCGCCGCCCCGCCATCATGGGCCGGCATCCGAAAACTTCAAAACGTCGAACGTCGCGCGAAGTTAGCGGACATCGACGCTGCTGCTGTCCTGATCGGCAGCGGATGCACCTGCGATGACTGCATCTTGCCAGTCAGCAGACATGAAATTGTCTAGACCGAGAGCAATCGAAATCGCGCGTGGACAAAGCGGTCTGAGCGGGCGAATACCCGCGAATATCTAGTCCTGGTGGCGAAGGTGTACGCGTGATCTTGGGCTGGAATCCTGAGAGCACCCGCGTCAGCCGAGCCGACCAGAAATGTTCCATGTCCGTATAGGGATCAGCCCAAGAGGTACGCCGTGAAGAAGCCAACCCGCCACGATGCTCGCCTCGCTGCGGCTGCCATCAGCGCCGAGGCGCCGACCATGCTGAAGCTCGAGAGCACGCCTATGAGCGATATCATCGATGCTTTGGCCAGTGGACGCGTCACCGCCACGGCGCTGACCGAAGGCTATCTCGCGCGTATCGAGGCCTACGACCGCGATGGGCCCATGCTCAACTCAGTGCGCGAGCTCAATCCCGCCGCGCTCACGATCGCCAGCAAGCTCGACCACACCAAGCCGTCGGTCAAACGGCCGCTGGCTGGCATCCCGATGCTGGTGAAGGACAACATCGCGACTGGTGACAAACAGCCGACTACGGCGGGATCGCTGGCGCTGGACGGCGCGCGCGCCAAGGACGACGCCACCGTCGTCAAGCTGCTGCGGAACGCCGGCGCGGTGATCCTGGGCAAGGCGAACCTGACGGAGTTCGCCAACATGCTCGCAATTGACATGCCCTCGGGCTACTCATCGCTGGGCGGTCAGGTGAAGAATCCTTACGCGCCGATGCTGATGGACGATCGAGGCATCCCGGTCGTGCTGCCAGGCGGCTCCAGCTCGGGTTCGGCGGTCGCTGTGGCGGCCGGTCTGTGCGCGGCCTCGATCGGCACCGAGACCTCGGGCTCGCTGCTGAACCCCGCCAGCCAGAATGGCCTCGTCACCGTAAAGCCGACCGTCGGACTGATCAGCCGTGCCGGAATCCTGCCGATCTCGCACAGCCAGGACACCGCAGGGCCGATGACGCGTACGGTGCGCGACGCGGCGATGCTTCTGAACGTGCTGGCAGCCAAGGACCCGCTCGATCCGGCGACGCAACGGCAGCGGCGGCCGGCCGATTACACCGCCGACCTCGCGTACGATGCAATGAAGGGCGCGCGCATCGGCGTGCCGAGCGACCCCGCCGACCCGCTGAACGATTGCTACTACGGCAAGCTGCCACCCAAGTGGGCCAAGGTGATGGCCGACGCGATCGAGGTGCTGGAGGATCTCGGTGCCGTCATCGTGCGCGCCAGCATGCCGACGGCCGGCTGGATTGGCGGACCAGGCACGACCATGGCTGTGCTCAACCGCAATCCGCTGAGCCGCAACAAGGGCAATCCGGCGACCCCGCCGATCGTTTTCCTCTACGAACTGAAGCGCGATCTCAACCTCTACCTGAAGGATTGGGCTGTTAACACCAGCATCAAGACCATCGCTGACATCGTTGATTTCAACGAGGCGAACGCCGGCAAGGCGCTGCGTTTCGGCCAGGACCTGTTCCTCGCCGCCAACATGACCAAGGGCGATTTAAGTGAGCGCGAGTACAAGTCGGCACGTGCCATGGACCTGCTCGCCGCCAAAACGCGCGGCATGGACGCCTACATGAACCAGCACAAGCTCGACGCCGTGCTGTTCGCCGGCAATACCGGCGCCGCGATCGCCGCCAAGGCAGGCTATCCCAGCGTCATGGTGCCTGGAGGCTTCATCTCCGGGATCGACGGCAAGGACACGCCCGACTATCCACTTGGCATCACCTTCGCGGGCCGTGCCTGGAGCGAGCACAAGCTGCTGCGTCTGGGGTACGCCTTCGAGCAGGCGTCCCACGTGCGCAAGCCGCCGCCTGGCTTGCTCGCCCGTTAGACTTTAGTGCTCTCCTTGCCGAGAGACGTTCGGCGAGGTTCATCTCGCGCTTACACTCCTCACGGGTGAGGCCGTCGGGGCGAGGCGAGCCTCGCGCCGGTGGTCGTGCCGCCGCGACATTGACTTCGGCCGAACAGTGACTACAATGGTCCTTGTAGTCCCGGAGCATGCCCCCATGAAGGAAATCCAGCTTCGCGAGGCCAAGGCGACGCTGTCAGCCGTGATCGAGGCCGCGGAAAAAGGCGAACCGACGACGATCACGAAGCACGGGCGACCGGCCGCCGTGATCGTCTCTCACGGTGAATGGACCAGGCTCAAGACGCGAGTTCCCTCCTTTGCCGATCTGTTGCTGGCCGTTCCGCCGCTCGATCCGGACGACCTGCCCAAGCGGCGCCCTGCCCGCGTCGTGCGCAAGCGGGGAATTAAGTAGTGCCGGGCTATTTGCTTGACACAAATGCCCTTTCAATTCTGGCACCCGCCGCGGGCGCCACGTCCGATCGCGCTGCCGCCTTCCGTAACTGGATCCGCGAGCATGATGACGCGCTTTTTCTCTCCGTCATCACCCTTGCCAAAATCCAGGCGGGCATTTCCCGGCTTGAACGCAAAGGCGCCACGAAGCGGGCTGCCGATCTGTCCCATTGGCTGAGCGCAATTCTGGAGCTTTACCGATCCAGAACGTTGCCACTCGCATCCGCCACAGCACTTGAAACCGGTCGCATGCTCGACCGCGCAACAGCGGCGGGAGGCGCCCCTGGCTTTGAAGACGCCGCAATCGCTGCGACGGCCGTGATCAATGACCTGACGGTCGTGACGGCGAATGAGCGGCATTTCAAGCACTTTGGCGTCACCTTCATTTCTCCAGCCATGAGATGAAGGGCAGCGCCTGCGCTCTGCTCGCGGTCGGGCCCGGAGCGACAGCATCCGCGCCCGTGATCACGATCACCGGACAAGGAAATGTCCGAAGCAATTGATCGCGGTTCGGTCTCGTGTGGAAGGCGGTTATTCCGCGCGCGATATCCTGCGGTGATTGACGGAGCGTTGTTTGCCTGCCAACGGAGACAACTCGGCGGTCGGCCGAACGTGAAAACAATGGGCTCAGAAGATTCTCCAGGCTTCTTCCAATCCCTCCTTCTCAAGAGTTTCGAGCGCTGAGACATGGAGCGCCGGGTCGGGCCGATGTCCGGCCTTGGTTCCGGTAAGGACGAGGGCGGCAATCCGGTCGGCGCGATCGCTGCAAGTTCGAGCGCACAGGAGCCTCCCACTGAGCACCCGACGACAATGAGGCGATCGCCTTTCGCTATTTTCAGTGCTGCGGCCGCCCAATCTTCAACCCGGTCTCCGAAAGGGTAAAGCGTCGGCGCATGGTTGAACCCGGCAAGAGTTGCTGCTGTGCGGCCCACATCGATCCATCAAGCGGAAGCGCATGGAGGAAGAGCAGTTCTAATTTTCCCCTGGTGGGCATGATCGTCCGAGCGCCGAAAGCGTGAACCCGCCCTACTTCATCTCCGTCAGCCGCGCGGCATAGCGCGCCATCTGGTCGACCTCGATGTTGATCTCGGTGCCGGCCTGCCAGCCCTGCAGCGTGGTGACCGTGAGCGTGTGCGGGATGATCAGCACGGTGAAGCGATTGTCCTGCACGGCATTCACCGTCAGCGACACGCCATCGAGCGCGACCGAACCCTTCGGCGCGATGAATTTCGCCAGCTCACGCGGCGCCTCGAGCTCGAACTTCGCCATGTCGGGAAAATTTTCGCGCGACCGGATTTTGGCGATCCCGTCGGCATGACCGGCGACGATGTGGCCGCCGAGCTCATCGCCGATTTTCAGCGCGCGCTCGAGATTGAGTTTGGTGCCGGTCGTCCAGCCTCGCGCGGTGGTCATTGCGAGCGTTTCGGCGGCGGCATCGACCTCGAACCAGGTCAAGCCGTTGGCGACGCCGGAGCCAACCACGGTGAGACACACGCCGTTGCAGGCGATCGAGGCACCATCGGCAATCGTTGTCTGATCGTAACGGCAGGCGATGCGCAGCCGGTGCAATTGGCCCTGCGCCACCGGACGCAATGCGGTGATTTCGCCGACGTCGGTTACAATCCCGGTGAACATTACGAGCGCTCGTAAATCGCAAGAAAATCCTCGCCGACGTCCTCGCTAGCACGCTGGCGAGAAGCGCGGCGACTGCGTCAGGCTGGTGAGAGCTATGCCGTTGAGCGCAGGCACGCCGTCAGGACCGATGACCTTCTTGCTGCTGTAGAGCCAGACCTCGTCGACCAGGTCGGCTTCGACGAATGACGCCGCAACCCGCGCCCCGCCCTCCACCATCAAGCGCGTGATGCCGCGCGCGGCGAGCTCTTTCAGAACCGCAGACAGATCGAGGCCACGTTCGCCCGCCGCAACGGAGATGATCTCGGCGCCGCTGGCTCGGAGCAACGCGGCCTCCGACGGCTCGCCGGAGCTTTCAGCAAACAGCCACAGCGGCGTTGCCCGTGCCGAGCGCGCCAGCCTGCTCGACGCCGGCAAGCTCAGGTGCCGGTCAAGCACGACGCGCACCGGCGACAGCTTTGCCATGCCCGGCAGCCGGCAGGTCAGCTCGGGATCATCGGCAATGGCGGTGCCGACGCCGATCAGAATCGCATCGCTTTGCGCCCGCTGCAGGTGAACTTTTGCGCGCGACGCCTCGCCCGTGATGGCCACCGGTTTGTGCCCTGCGGCTCCGATTTTCTCGTCAGTCGACACTGCGAGCTTCAACGATGACATGCGGCCGCCCGACGTGATCCGCCTGATGTGTCCGGCATGGGCATACCGCGCGTCATCCGCGCAAACCCCGACATCGACGACAATGCCGGCAGCTCGCAGCCGCGCGTGCCCCTGCCCGGCGACTTCCGGATTCGGATCCTCGATCGCGCTGACGACGCGGGCGACGCCGGCCGCAATCAGCGCATCAGCGCAGGGCGGTGTCTTGCCGTGGTGCGAGCACGGCTCAAGCGTGACATACACGGTGGCGCCACGCGCTGCAGCGCCGGCGCGGGCCAGCGCCTGCGGCTCGCCGTGCGGCCGGCCGCCGGGCGCGGTCCAGCCGCGCCCGACGATGACGCCGTCCTTGACGACGACAGCGCCCACGGCCGGGTTCGGCCAGGTCTGGCCCAGCGTGCGGCGGCCGAGCGCCAGCGCCAGCTCCATGTAGCGCCGGTCGGCGGCTTGCGACTGTTTGGACTTTTGCGCGTACTGGTCTTCCAGCAGGCGGAAGATCATTTGCGTGCGACCGCGGCGCGCGGATCATCCTCGCCAGAGAGCTCTTCGAGCACGCTCTCGAAATCCTTGGCCTCGCGGAAATTGCGATAGACCGAGGCGAAGCGCACATAGGCGACGTCGTCGAGCTGGCGCAGGTGCTCCATCACGGTCTCGCCGATCACCTCCGACGACACTTCGGCTTCGCCACCGGTCTCCAACTCGCGCACGATGGCCGAAACCATTTTCTCGACGCGTTCCGGATCAACGGGCCGTTTGCGCAGCGCCACCTGTACCGATCGGACCAGCTTGTCGCGATCGAACGGGACGCGGCGGCTGTTGCGCTTGATCACGGTCAACTCGCGCAGCTGCACGCGCTCGAATGTCGTAAAGCGGAAGTTGCAGGTCACGCAAACGCGTCGGCGGCGGATCACCGCCGAATCCTCGGTCGGTCGGGAATCCTTGACTTGCGTATCGAGGCTGGCGCAGTTCGGACACCGCATCCTTAAAAGCCGCCCTAGCTGTAGATCGGAAAGCGATCGGTCAGTTGCCGCACACGATCCTTGACCGAAGCTTCAACCAGCGGCGCCTTGCCTTCGGACGATTGTGCAACGGCATTAAGGACCTCGGCCATCAACTCGCCAACCTGCTTGAACTCGGCGACGCCGAATCCGCGCGTGGTGCAGGCCGGCGTACCGACGCGAATGCCTGATGTGACCATCGGTTTCTCGGGATCGAACGGAATGCCGTTCTTGTTGACGGTCAACGCAGCGCGGCCGAGTGCCTTCTCGGAGACGTTGCCCTTCAGTCCCTTCGGTCGGAGGTCGACCAGCATCACATGGGTGTCGGTGCCGCCCGAGACGATCTCAAAACCATTTGCACGCAACGTTTCAGCAAGAGCCTTGGCATTCTCCACGACGTTCTTTGCGTAAATCTTGAAGTCGGGCCGCAAAGCCTCGCCAAGCGCGACAGCTTTGGCCGCGATGACATGCATCAGCGGGCCGCCCTGCAGGCCGGGGAACACAGCGGAGTTGATCTTCTTGGCGATCGCCTCGTCATTGCACAGGATCATGCCGCCGCGCGGGCCGCGCAGCGATTTGTGCGTGGTCGTCGTGGTGACATGCGCGTGCGGGATTGGCGAGGGATGGACGCCACCGGCGACGAGGCCGGCGAAGTGCGCCATGTCGACCATCAGATAGGCGCCGACGCTGTCGGCGATCTCGCGGAAGCGCTTGAAGTCCCAGTGGCGCGAATAGGCCGAACCGCCGGCAATGATCAGCTTCGGCTTCACCTCCTCGGCCCGGCGCGCGACCGCGTCCATGTCGATCAGGTGGGTGTCCTTGGCAACGGTGTAGTGCGCGGCCTTGAACCACTTGCCGGAGATATTGACCGGCGAGCCGTGGGTGAGATGGCCACCCGCGGCGAGGTCGAGCCCCATAAAAGTGTCACCGGGCTGCAGCAGCGCCAGAAACACTGCCTGGTTCATCTGACTGCCTGAGTTCGGCTGCACGTTGGCGAAGTTGCAGCCGAACAATTTTTTCGCGCGATCGATCGCCAGGTTCTCGGCGACGTCGACGAACTCGCAGCCGCCGTAATAGCGATTGCCCGGATACCCCTCCGCGTACTTGTTCGTCATGACCGAGCCCTGTGCCTCGAGCACGGCCCGGCTGACGATGTTCTCCGACGCGATCAACTCGATCTCGTGCTGCTGGCGGCCAAGCTCGTTCTTGATCGCGGCCGCAATCTCCGGATCGGCCTTGGCGAGATCGGCTGAGAAGAACGAACTGGGGACCGAGGCGTTGGCGGATTTGGCGTATGAGGTCATGGACGAATTACTCCCCCGCCACGGGGCGCTAAGGCTGCTGGCGGGCTTCGTATGGATCTGGGACGGCGCGTAGTCTCTAGCTTGAGCGTGTCCTGTTCGGAAAACCGGTATCCACTTTTCGGGACACGCCCTAACATATCGGACGGGTCGGGACCAACTTCTAGAGCCTTTTTGCCCAACTTATCCAATATCTTGCGGATTGGGGCCGAAGCGCCTGCGCAAGATCGGGCGGTTGCCTCGGGATAGGGACGAATCCTTGTCCCTACTGGTCAATTTGACCCGGCAAGGTCTATCCACGCGGAGCAAACTTTTTTGCCTTGGGAGGCTTTTCGGCATGGACGAAACCTTCGATCCCGCCCTGCACCGCCGCCACGAGACCCGCTGGTTCGAGGATTTCGCAATGGTGAGCAATTCGTGTTGCCGAGCCGGACCATGACGGAGGCGATTTTCCTCGCCTTCCAGGCGGCTTCCGGCGACAACCACCCGATCCACTACGACGTCGAATACTGCCGCCGCCGCGGCATGCCGCACATGCTGGCGCACGGCTATCAGGTACTGATCCAGACCGCCGCCGGCGCCGGCAGCTTCCCCTTCATGGTCGAGGACAGCCTGATCGGCTTTCTCGACCAGTCGTCGAAATTCCTCAGCCCCGTTTATGTCGGCGACACGCTCTACCCGACGCTGGCCATCGACGAGATCACGCCCGGCCGCACCACGGGCGTCGTCGGCATGCGCACGACGGTCCACAACCAGAACCGTGTGCTGGTGATGGAGGGGCGGCAGCGGTACTTGCTGCGGAAGAAACCGGCGTAGCTCGCAGACTCTCGGCCCGCGCATTGCCGCGAAAGTCCGGCGACGAAACTGCTTCGCTATAGAATCCGGAGGTGACGCGACGAACTTCGTTTGTTTGGCAAAAAGCTGGATACGTTTCCACGGAGACGAGCGCTCGGCTTGTTGCTCGAAAAATCAAAACGCATCGCTCAGGGCTTACCCGAACGATGCGCTCGAAGTCTGGGAAGTGTTTTTGTTGTTGCGGGCCGCCGGACTTGTCGCCGGCTTAGCCCAATTCCGTTGGCGCTGGTCTCAGAGCCGATAGAGGATCTGGTCGGTCCAGAAGCGCTCCAGACGATGCAGCGACTTGTTCAGGGTCGTGAACTCGTCAGAGGAGATGCCGCCGACCTGCTCGACCGTCTTGACGTGCTTGTCGTACAGCGACTCGACGATGCGGCGGACCTCCTGACCTTGCGCGGTCAGGCGGATGCGCACCGAGCGGCGATCGACACGCGAACGCTGGTGGTCGAGGAAGCCCATCTCGACGAGCTTCTTCAGATTGTAGGAGACGTTGGAGCCAAGGTAGTAACCGCGCGTGCGCAATTCGCCCGCGGTCAGTTCCTTGTCGCCGATGTTGTAGAGCAAGAGCGCCTGCACCGAGTTGATGTCGGAGCGACCGCGGCGATCGAACTCATCCTTGATGACATCGAGCAGCCGGCGGTGCAGCCGCTCTACCAAGGTCAATGCTTCAAGATAGAGCGGCTGAACTTGCGCCGACTTGCGCGGTTCGCGCTCGGCGGTTTCCACCGCCGTGGCAACTGCTTTCATCATGACACTTCCCCTGTATGTCGATTTTTTTGTCGACTTATTCGACGAAACTTTTGTCCCGTCTGATAGGCCCGAAGTTAGGGGTCGCGTTTGAACATCAGCTTAAATAACAACATAAAGAGATCATGAATTCAAAGCAGTAAATCATTGATAACCCCGCAAAATTGCTGGCTTTTGTAAGCATCGATTTAGGACAAATCGGAGCTGTTCACCGTTCGTCCGAAGGAGCTGTCGCGATACGACACAGCATCGTTCAAATTGAAAATAATCGGGTAAGACCTGTGCCCAAATCCGTTCAGAGCTTCATAACTATGGTTCGCGGGGAAATCGGGAAATTGCTTTGGCGACGTCGTCCCCGCGGTCGCGAGGACGACGCTGAGTAAGCAGCTTCGGCCTTGTGCTCACGGCGGCCGTTCGAGCGCCGCCATCCACGCCAGCGCGAGATACGCTGCGAGCAGCACCACTTCGACGATCACGATCAGGAAGTGGCCGCCATAAATGTTCGGGAACATCAGTTCGATCACCGCCATGGATACCACGGAGGTGAGCCACACCACCGCGCCCCAAGGCGTCGCAGCCAGAGCCCGACGGCTGCGACAAGTTCGATCACGGCAAAATAGATCGTCGCCGCCTGCCACGACATCGGCTGTACTTCAAATGCGCTGTCGTCGGTGCCGATAAAGCCGGTGACCTCGGCCCAGTGATAGAGGCCTTTGAGCACCGCGACCGCCGCCATCGCGCGCAGGTAAATGACGAGCCGCCGGGTCCAGACGCCCTCGTCCGTCCGGGAGGTGCTCGAGCTGATCGGATCGACCGATCCGGTCTGCAACTCGCGCGTTACCGGTTCCTGGGTGGACTGATCGGACATCGCTTTGGGCGGTTTCGCTTGCTCAGTTTTGATTTGGGCGCCGTGACGCCACGGCACCCGAATGCTATTGTGATGCCGACCTTTTCAAGGAGTTTGCTGCTGATGGCAATCAAATTTGGCCGGCCGATCGAACTGCGCGACACCCCGCGGCGCAGCGAGGCCGCGACCAGCGACGAACGCCTCGACCTGACCATCCGGATGCGGCGGAACCGCAAGTCGGAGTGGGCGCGGCGCATGGTCCGCGAAAACGTGCTGACGGCCGACGACCTGATCTGGCCGCTATTCGTGACCGGCGGCGAGAAATGCCCGCATCCGGGTGGCGTCGATGCCCGACGTCGACCGCCTGTCGGTCGATCAGGTGGTGCGCGATGCCGAGCGCGCGGCAAAACTCTCGATCCCCTGCATCGCGCTGTTCCCCTATACCGATCCGTCCTTGCGCGACGAGAACGGCAGCGAGGCCCTGAACGCGGACAATCTGGTGTGCCGCGCGGTGCGCGCGGTGAAGCGCGAGTTCCCCGAGCTCGGCGTGCTGTGCGACGTCGCGCTCGATCCCTACACCAGCCACGGCCATGACGGACTGCTGCGCGACGGCGTGATCGTCAACGACGAGACCGTCGCAGTGCTCCGCGGCAAGCGATCATTCAGGCCGAAGCCGGCTGCGACATCATCGCGCCCTCGGACATGATGGACGGCCGGGTCGGCGCCATCCGCGCCGCGCTCGACGACGAAGGATTCCACGACGTCCAGATCATGTCGTACGCCGCGAAATATGCTTCCGCCTTCTACGGCCCGTTCCGCGACGCGATTGGATCGGCCAAGGCGCTGGTCGGCGACAAGCGCACCTATCAGATGGATCCGGCAAATAGCGACGAGGCGCTGCGCGAGATCGAGCTCGACATCGAGGAAGGCGCCGACATGGTGATGGTCAAGCCCGGCATGCCCTATCTCGACATGCTGCGGCGGGTGAAAGATGCGTTCGGCATGCCGACGTTCGCCTACCAGGTGTCCGGCGAGTACTCGATGATCATGGCCGCTGCCAACAACGGCTGGATCGACGGTGACCGCGCGATCATGGAAAGCCTCGTTGGCTTCAAGCGCGCCGGCGCCGACGGTATTTTGACCTACTTCGCGGCGGTCGCCGCGGAAAAGCTCAAGGCGTCGTCGTCATGGGTTGAGCTCGTCGCGAAACCCATCCGTGCAGCGGGAAATCAGCGACGGGTTTCGCCAAAAAAGGCTCAACCCATCCTGCACAGCTACCCACTTGCGCGGGGCGCCTTGGATATCCATGTGCTGCTGGGCCCGACGAGGAGCACTCCATGTCCAGCGCCTATCAGGCGGATTACCGCCCGCACGCGTTCGATCCCTATGATCAGCCCGACCTGTTTCGCGGGGTGCTGACCCGGCGTGTCGTTGCGTTCCTGATCGACCTGATCGTGCTGGCGATCCCGATCGTGCTCGCCGTGATTTTCATCGCGGTGTTCGGCCTGATCACGCTCGGACTTGGCTGGTTGTTGTTCTGGCTGGTTTCGCCGATGTCCATCGTTTGGGCGCTGGTCTATTACGGCGTCACGCTCGGCGGCCCCCATTCGGCCACGATCGGCATGCGGACGATGGATCTCGAGTTGCGCACCTGGTACGGCGCGCCCGGCTATTTCGTGCTCGGGGCAGCCCATGCGCTTTTGTTCTGGGTGACGATCTCGTTCCTGACGCCGCTGATCCTGATCGTCGGGCTGCTCAACGGCCGCAAGCGGCTGCTGCACGATATGCTGCTTGGGACCGTGGTGATCAACCGATCGTTGCGCGCCGCAACGTTCTGATGTCCCGCTCTGCTGCCGAAAATCGAGCCGGATTCGGCACTGCGGAAAAAAGTGCCATTATAAAAATCTAAAGGTTGTTCCTACAATCTTCCGCAGATTGACGAGCGCGCCGGCCGGCGCGATGCTGGGCCCCAGATTTCAGTACCAGTCGACGGAACCGGTGACCCACCACTCTCGCGACACGCCCCAATTCTATCTGACCGCGCCGTCGCCCTGCCCCTATCTGGCCGGCCGGAACGAGCGCAAGGTGTTTACGCACCTCGTCGGCGAGAAGGCGGCCGAGCTCAACGATCTTCTGACCCACGGCGGCTTCCGCCGGAGCCAGTCGATCGCCTACCGGCCCGCCTGCGACCAGTGCCGTGCCTGCGTCTCGGTTCGCGTGGTGGCGTCGGATTTCCGCCCGACCCGCAATCTGCGAAGGGTGCTCGATCGCAACTCCGACATCGTCGGCGAGCTGCGCACGGCGGTGCCGACCTCCGAGCAGTACTCGGTATTTCGCGCCTATCTCGACGGCCGCCATCGCAACGGCGGGATGGCCGACATGACCGTGCTCGACTACGCCATGATGGTCGAGGACAGCCATGTGCAGACACGCATGATCGAGTACCGCCGACGCACGGATGCAAAAAATGCGGCGCGGACCGGTGACCTGATCGGCGTCGCCCTGACCGACGTGCTGAACGACGGTCTGTCGATGGTCTATTCGTTCTTCGAGCCCGACGAACAGGGCCGCTCGCTCGGCACTTTCATGATCCTCGACCACATCGCGCGGGCGCGGCGGATGGGGCTGCCTTACGTCTATCTCGGCTACTGGATCGAGGGCTCGCGCAAAATGCATTACAAGAGCCGCTTCCTGCCCCAGGAGCGGCTGGCGCCGAGCGGATGGGTTCGCGTCGATGCCGCCGGCTCCGCGAGCGAACCGCAGGACTGATTTCAAAAAAATCGCTTATCCGAAATCGGGTGGGAGCTGACCGCCCGGCTTTCTAAATTTCACGACAAATGAATCTGGAAGGAGTTTTCGATGTCCGCGACCAAGGTGCCGCAACTGCCGGCGGCGTTTCAGCGATTGGCGTGGTCCAATCTGGTGGCGCAATCGGCCGACCAGATTGCACTTGCCGCAGCGCCGATCGTCGCGGTGTTTTCACTCGGCGTCGCCGAAGGCAAAGCCGGCCTGCTGCAGACCGCGCTGACCCTGCCGTTCGTGCTGTTTGCAATCCCCGCCGGATTGATGTCCGACCGGATGTCGCGCCCGGTTCTGATGGCCGGCGCCGAAGCGCTGCGCGCGGCTGCGCTGCTCGCAACCCTGCTGCTGCTGTGGGCGGGCCTGCTCAATCTGAGCCTACTCGCGCTGCTCGGCGCAGTCGCGGTGTGCGGCACAGTCGCCTACAGCGTCGCTGCCCCCTCGCTCGTACCATCGCTGGTCTCGCAGGATCGGCTGGCGACCGCGAACGCACGGATTGAACTGGCGCGTACCATCGCATTTGCCGGCGGGCCGGCGCTCGGCGGCCTGCTGGTCGGATGGGTCGGAGCTGCGGCGGCGTTCGCGCTCGCCGCGGTGCTTTCGGTGGCCGCGACCGTGCTGCTCGGCGGCATCAATGAGCAACCACGCGCACTGCCGCGGCGCACGCCGTTGCGCGAAATCCGTGCCGGCGCAGCCTTCGTGTTCGGGCACGCCATGCTGCGACCGGTCTTCATCACCCAGTTCATCTTCAACATCGCCTCGTTCGTGATCTTCTCGGTGTTCGTGCCGTATGCGGTGCGGCACCTCGGCCAGTCGCCGTCGAGCGTCGGCGTCATTCTTGGCATGTATGGCAGCGGCATGGTGATCGGCGCGCTCGTTGCCGCCCGCGTCCTGCGTGTCATTCCGTTCGGCGTCGTGGTCGGCATCGGCCCGATCGCCGGCTTCCTCGCCTCGGCGCTGATGGTGGGAACGATCTACCTGCCGTCGCCGATGCTCGCGGCCGGCAGCTTCCTCTTGCTCGGCGCCGGGCCGATCCTGTGGGTGATCAGCACTACGACCCTGCGCCAAGCGGTCACGCCGCCCTCGCTGCTCGGGCGGGTGTCGGCGATCAACATCCTTGCCTACGGCGCGCGGCCGATCGGCGCCGGTATCGGTGCCGTGGTGGGCGGCACCTACGGCGCCGAGGCGTGCCTCTACGTGGCCTCGCTAGGCTTCTTCGCGCAGATGGTGGTGATCTGGCTGTCGCCCGCCGTCGGCCTGCTGCGCCAGCCCGAGATGGTACGCGAGGTGGCGACCCAGCGGGCCTAACGCGGGCCCGCCTCCGACCGGCTAATCGATCACCCGCCCAAACTTGTTCGACTTCGGAAAGCCCTTTGGCGCGAGACGCCCGGCGTCGGCACGGTTGCCGCGCCAGTCGGCCAGCTCCTTGAGCGTCGCGCTGAACTCGCGCCCGGCGGAATCGCGCCAGGCAAGCCCCTCGGCGGCGACAAAGCAGGCGATGTCGGACAGTCCGCCATCCTTGTATTTCTGCAGGCGAACGCCGCGGCCGCGCGCCATCTCCGGCACCTGGTCGAGCGCGAAGACCACCATCTTGCGGTTCTCGCCGATGACGGCAACGGTGTCGCCGACCACTGTGGCAACGGCACGCGCTTCGTTCGGCGGGCTGACGTTGAGCACCTGCTTGCCCTTCCGCGTATTGCCGACGCAGTCGTCCTCGTTGACGACGAAGCCCTGCCCGTCCCGGCTCGCCACCAGGAACTTTCGGCTGCCCTTGTTGGTGAACAGCGAGACGATATCGGCGTCCTGCTCAAGATCGATGAACAGGCGGATCGGTTCGCCGTGACCGCGCCCGCCGGGCATCTTGCTGGCATCGAGCGTGTAGAACCGCCCGTTGGTGGCAAACAGCAAGAGCTTTGACGTGGTCTCGGCAAAGAACGAGAAGCCAAGCCCATCGTCGGTCTTGAAGACGAGGCTCGACAGATCGGACTGCTGGCCCTTCAGCGTGCGCACCCAGCCCTTCTGCGAGACCACGACGGTGATCGGCTCGCGCTCGACCAGCGCTTCCTCCATCGCAGTGACGTCGTGCTCCGGCGCCTCGGCAAACTGGGTGCGGCGCTTGCCGAGCGGCGTCTTGGGTCCGAACTTTTCACGGAGCGCAGTGACCTCTTCTGAGATCTTCTTCCACTGCTCGTCCTCTGAGGCGAGCAGCGCCTTGACGCCCTTCAACTCCGCCTTGAGGTTCTTCTCCTCGGTGCGGATTTCGATCTCTTCCAGCCGTCGCAAGGCGCGCAGCCGCATGTTGAGGATCGCATCGGCCTGCACGTCGGAGAGCTTGAAGGTCTTCATCAAGACCGGTTTCGGCTCGTCCTCGGCGCGGATGATCTTGATGACCTTGTCGATGTTCAGATAGGCGATCAGGTACCCAGCGAGAATCTCGAGCCGGGCTTCAATCTGCCCCTGGCGGTAGCGCGACCGCCGCACCAGCACGTCGCGGCGATGGTCGAGCCATTCGCGCAGGACTTCGGCGAGCGAGCTGACCTTGGGGATCTTGCCCTTGATCAGCACGTTCATGTTGAGCGGAATGCGGCTCTCGAGCTCGGTCAGCCGGAACAGCAATTCCATCAACAGCGCGGGATCGACGTTGCGCGACTTCGGCTCGATGACGATGCGCACGTCTTCGGTCGAACTCGTCGCGGATGTCGGCGACCAGCGGCAGCTTGCGCTCAGTCAGGAGCTCCGCGATCTTTTCGATCAGCCGCGCCTTCTGGACCTGCCAGGGAATCTCGGTGACCACGACGACCCAGGTGCCGCGCGAGCCTTCCTCCTGGCTCCATTTCGCGCGCACGCGAAACGAGCCGCGGCCCGTCGTGTAGGCCTCGACGATCAAATCGTGGCTGTCGACGACGATGCCGCCGGTCGGGAAATCCGGGCCCTTGACGAATTTCAGGAGCGCCTGGCTCTTGGTGTCCGGCTTCTTGATCAGCTGCAGCGCGGCGTCGCACAATTCAGCGACGTTGTGCGGCGGGATTGCGGTCGCCATGCCGACCGCGATGCCCTGCGAGCCGTTCGCCAGCAGGTTTGGAAATGCGCCGGGCAGAACGACCGGCTCTTTGGTCTTGCCGTCGTAGTTCGGGCGAAACTCGACCGCGTCCTCGTCGATGCCTTCGAGCATCAGACGTGCGACATCGGTCATGCGCGCTTCGGTGTAGCGATAGGCGGCTGCGCCATCGCCGTCGATATTGCCAAAATTGCCCTGGCCGTCGACCAGCGGATAGCGCGAGGAAAAATCCTGCGCGAGCCGCACCATCGCTTCGTAGATCGCCGCGTCGCCGTGCGGATGGAACGTACCCATGACATCGCCGACGATCTTCGCCGACTTGGCCGGCGCAGTTCCGGGGTCGAGCCGCAACAGTCGCATGCCATAGAGGATGCGACGGTGAACCGGCTTCAGCCCATCGCGCGCGTCGGGCAACGCCCGGTGCATGATGGTCGAGAGCGCATAGGCGAGATAGCGCTCTTCGAGCGCCTCGCGCAGCGCAACTTCCTGGATGTCCTGCGGCTCAGGAGGAATCAGTGATTTTCCCATGGCGACGGGTTAGCTGGGACCGTCGACATGAACAAGAAATGAATGGCCCCGCCATCACTTGTTCGCAATTGAATGGCCATTATCTTGTTGCTGCAGCGCAGCTTTTTGGCTTACTTCCGGATCGGTCAATGGACTTCGGGGAGGTGCCGCTTATGCTGTGAGCAACAGGCCGAGGTCTTCGGAACCGTTTCCGTCGAGGAGGAAAAAAGAATGCGTCGTTTGATGATGGCTGCCGCAATCACCGCGCTGGCCGGGGCAGGATCGTTGATGGCCAGTGGCGCACAGGCGCTGCCCGGCGTCGGCGGACTTCAGGGCACCACTGACACCGGGCTCGTCGAGAAAACACAGGTGGTCTGTCCGCGTCCGTACTGGAACGGCTGGCGCTGGGTGCAGCCGCCGTGCCAGCCGGCATTTGCGCCGCGCGTTTACTCGCCCTATGCGTATGGTGGTCCGCCCGTCGTCGTGGTGCGGCCGTGGCGGCGGCCCCGATATTACCCCTACTGATCGTAGATCGCTGATTTGATCTGAAGTCGGCGCAGCCTCGCGGCTCGCGCCGATTTTCGTTCAGGCGAGACCGGGCGCGCCGTTGCGCATCACGGCGGCGATGAAGCCGGCGCGGGCGTCGGAGTGCGTCAGCCCGCGCGGCTCGAGCACATGACGCTGCAAAAACAACCCGGTGATCGCGAAGCCGTCCTGCAGATCCTGCGCTGAGAACATCGTGGCCTCGTCAGCTACAAGGAATGGCGGCAACCGCAGCAGGCGGTCGCGCCAGGGCTCGCCGGCGCTGCGCGAGATCGCGCCGCCGGATCTCGGCGACACGTAAATCAGGTCCTCGTTCACGCCCGTGGCCACGCAGGTCGAAAGATCCAGGCCGAAGCCGAGCTCGCCAAGCATCGCGAGTTCGAACTTCACGAGGTTGACGGCCGCCGCCGCGGGATCGTCGAGCTGATCCAGTGTCGCTTCCAGCATTTGGTAGATCATCTCGTGCGGATCGCGCTCGGGCAAAAGCCGCACCAGCGCCGCGAGATGGGTGACGCCATAGACCGAATGCGACGACGCGAACAGCGAAGCCGCGCGCAACTGCAGGCCTTCGATGGCGTACATACCGAGATGCTCGTCGAGGCGAGCGCGCCACACCGCGCGCACCGAATTGCCGGGCTGCAGCAATGGCCGCATCCGCGAACTCGAGCCGCCGCGTACGAGCCCGAGGTGACGGCCATGGCCGGCCGTCAGCAACTCGACGATGGCGCTCAATTCGCCATGCCGCCGCACGCCCAGCACGATGCCGTTATCGGTCCATTCCATCTGTCTGCCGCAGAACTCGCCTAAGCGTAGGTAAGCCCTAGCGATCGGGGAATTCCAGCCCCATCTCGCGATAACGCTCGGGATCATCGCCCCAGTTTTCGCGGACCTTCACGAACAGGAACAGGTGCACCGTCCGCTCGAGGATTTCCGACAGTTCTTTCCGCGAATCCGCGCCGATCGCCTTGATCGTGGCGCCACCCTTGCCCAGCACGATTTTTCGCTGGCTGTCGCGCTCGACAAAGATCGTCTGTTCGATGCGCACCGAACCGTCCTTGCGTTCGTTCCAGCTCGTGGTTTCGACCGTCGACTGGTACGGCAGTTCCTGGTGCAGCTTGCGATAGATCTTCTCGCGGGTGACTTCGGCGGCGAGATAGCGTTCGGGCGCGTCGGAAATCTGGTCTTCCGGATAGAGAAACGGCCCCTCCGGCATCGCCGTCGCCATCGCCGCGCGAAGGTCGGCCACCCCGTCACCTGACAATGCCGAGATCATGAAGGTGCGCGCGAATGCCAACCGCTCGTTGGCGGCCTTCGTAAGGCCGAGCAATGTTTCGCGCGCAACCGTGTCGACCTTGTTGATCACGAGAAACAGCGGTCGGCCCGATGGGCGGATCTGCGTCATGACACCCAAGGCTTCGTCATCGAGCCCGCGCTTCGCATCCAGCATCACGCAGACGAGATCGGCATCGTGCGCCCCGCTCCACGCCGCCGACACCATGGCACGATCGAGCCGTCGCTTCGGCACAAAGATGCCCGGCGTATCGACCAGGACAATCTGGGCATGACCCTCCATGGCGATGCCGCGAAGCAGCGCCCGCGTCGTCTGCACCTTGCTCGAGACGATCGAGATCTTCGAGCCGACCAGGGCATTGACCAGCGTCGATTTGCCGACATTGGGCGCGCCGATCAGGGCGACAAACCCGCACCGGGTCGCGCCCGGCTGAGCGGTCGCTTCATGCTCAACCATCGATGCCGCTCGCCACGCCCTCGCGCGTCAACAGTTCGAGGGCGGCTGCCTTTTCCGCGGCGCGCTTGCTGCTACCGATGCCCTCAGCCGGTTTCAAACCCGGCAGGACAACCTCGATGCGGAAGCGTGGATCGTGGTGTGGACCGGTTCGCTCGACCTCGCGATAGGTCGGTGTCGGCAGGCCCCGGCCCTGCGCCCACTCCTGCAGCACGGTCTTGGGATCGCGCAACGCGCGCATCGGCTTGCGCAGGCGGCCGCTCCACGCCCGCTCGACAAATTCGGCCGCTGCCTGATAGCCGCCGTCGATGAAGATTGCGCCGATCACCGCCTCGCAAATGTCGCCAAGCACGGACTTGCGCAAGCGCTCCGGCGCGCCGACCGCGCCAAGCTTGATACCCTCATCAAGGCCCAGCGTTCGCGCGACGTCTGCACAGGTTTCCCGTCGCACGAGATCGGCGAGACGCTTCGACAGTTCGCCTTCGTCGCCCTGCGGGAAGGCGCGGAACAGCATGTCGGAGACGGCCAGACCGAGCACGTGATCGCCGAGGAATTCGAGCCGCTGATAGCTCGCGGTCCGATCGGTCGGCGACTTCAGGGCCGAGACGTGCGTCAGCGCCGAGGCGAACAGCGCAGGATCGGCGAAGCTGTAGCCGATCCGAGCCTCGATATCCTTCGAAACCGTCTTCGTGGCAGACTTGGTGGAAGATTTGCGCCCGGTCTTGCGCGCCTTCCTGGCCGCAGCCTTGCGCTGCGGCTTTTCGGCGGGCTCTACCGGTGCCTGGCCGTCACCGCTTTGGTTGTTCTTGAGATCAGTGGTCAATTCATCGGTCATCGCACGATCGAAAACAGCCAATTCCACCGTACCGCGAACGGCCAGCGCCAGATCTGCCAGGCGTGCTCACCTTCCGCGATCGAAAAGAAGATCATTTGCGCACGGCCGATCAGGTTTTCGCGCGGTACGTAGCCGACCGCCGACAGCACCCGGCTGTCGGTCGAGTTATCGCGGTTGTCGCCCATCATGAAGAAGTTGCCCGCGGGCACCGTGTAGACCGGGGTATTGTCGTAGAAGCCGTTGTCGACGCAATCCAGCAACTCGTAACTGACGCCGTTCGGCAACGTCTCTTTCCAGCGCTTGACGCGCGCCATCGCCTCCGACCCGCAAGGGTCCTCGCCAACGAAATCGGACAACCGCTCGCGCACCACGGGCTGATCGTTGATGTAGAGCAGTCCTTCCCGCATCTGGATGCGGTCGCCGGGCAGGCCGATCACACGCTTGATGTAATCGGTCGAGTCGTCCTTCGGCAGCCGAAACACAACGATGTCGCCGCGATTGGGATCAGAGCCAAAGATGCGGCCGGAGAACAAATTCGGCGAAAATGAAATCGAGTAGTGGCTGTAGCCGTACGAATACTTCGAGACGAACAGGTAGTCGCCGACCAGGAGCGTCGCCTTCATCGAGCCCGACGGGATGTTGAAAGGCTGGAACAGCATGGTGCGGATGACCACCGCGATGATGAGCGCGTGAATAATGACGCGGATGGTCTCGCCGACGCCGCTTTCCGTTTTCGTGTTCAGGTTGACGCTCATCGCTATTCCACTGTTCGACGACGACGGACTTGTAAACGGTTGTTCCAAAACGCGCAATGAACGCCAAAAAGCGCGGTTTTGCGGCCCACGCGGTCCCCCGGGCCCGCCGACTGTGAGGGGAAAATACCCTGTTTTTCAGGTCTCGCCGGCTTTGCCTGCGGCGACCGCCGAAATTATCACGAAGGCTTGAGCGAGCGGCCAATCATCGGTGATCGAGAGGTCGATTTGCGCGATGTGACCTGGTGGGGTCAACTTGTTGAGTCGCGCGAGCGCCCCGCCGGTGAGCTTCATTGACGGTCGCCCGCCGGGAAGGTTGACCACGCCCATGTCGCGCCACCATACCCCCTGCCGGATGCCGGTACCCAAGGCCTTCGAGCATGCTTCCTTGGCGGCAAAGCGCTTGGCGTAAGTCGCGACGACGTTCTTGTGGTTCCTCGCCCGGCGTTCGGCTCTGGCACGCTCGGCATCGGTAAAGATCCGGCCGAGGAACCGCTCGCCGTGGCGCTCGATCACCTTCTCCACGCGGCGGATGTCGATGAGGTCCGAGCCGATGCCAATGATCATGCGGACCCTGCGGCGGCGCGGCCGCGATCCATCGCCAAGCGCATGGTGTGAATGGACTCGGCAAGGCCGACGTAAATCGCTTCACCCACCAGGAAGTGGCCGATATTCAGTTCGACGATTTGCGGAAGCGAGGCGATTTTCTCCGCGGTCATGTAGTCGAGGCCGTGGCCGGCATGAACCTCCAGCCCGCCCTCTTTCGCAAGCCTTGCACCGGCAACGATGCGCTGCCATTCGCGTTGGGCCAAAGCCTCGTGTCCCTCGACCACCGCGTCGCACCACGCGCCGGTGTGAATCTCGATGACCGGCGACCGCACGCGGATGGCCGCCTCGATCTGTGCGGGATCAGCGCCGATGAAGAGCGAGACGCGAATGCCGGCCTCGGTAAAGCGCGCGATCAGCGGCGCTAAAACGTTCTGCTGCCTGACGACGTCGAGGCCGCCTTCGGTCGTGACTTCCTCGCGCCGTTCCGGCACGAGGCACACGGCATGCGGCTTGGTCGCCAGCGCAATTTTCACCATCTCGTCGGTGACGGCCATTTCGAAATTCAGCGGCTTTGAAATATCAGCCTTGAGGCGCGCCATATCCTCATCGCGGATGTGCCGGCGGTCCTCGCGCAGGTGTGCGGTGATGCCGTCGGCGCCGGCCTCGATCGCCGCGAGCGCCGCGCGCACCGGGTCGGGCCGCAAGCCGCCGCGGGCGTTCCTGACGGTTGCGACGTGATCGACATTGACGCCAAGGCGAAGCGGTGGAGCAGACATTAGGCGGAGTACCGAAGGGACAGGAAATCAGCCATTGACGCGTTCGACTTGCGCGACAATGGCCTTGGCACGCAACTGCGAGATGATGCCGTTGAGATGCTTGAGATCGTAGACCTCGAGGTCGACGGTAATCTCGGTGAAATCAGGCGATTTCCGGCTCATATGGATGTGATCGATATTGCCGTCGTGTTCGGCGATCACGGTCGCAAGCTGGGCAAGGCTGCCGGGCTCATTGACCTGCTGGATGAACAGCCGCGCCGGAAAGCGCTGCTGCGTCTCCGGATCGACATCCCAGCGCACGTCGAGCCAGCGCTGGGGCATGTCCTCGAATTCTTTCAGCGCCGGCGACTGGATCGGATAGATGGTGATGCCCTCGCCGGGGGTCACGATGCCGACAATGCGATCGCCCGGGACAGCGCCGCCATTCGGCGCAAAGCGCACCGGCAGATCGGAATTGATGCCGCGGATCGGAATTGGCGCGCTGCGTCGCCCGCCACCGTCGAGTGTCGCGGCCTTCGCCTTGCGAGGCGGTGTCGTGGCACCGACCCGCTCCTCGCGATAGTCGGGATACATCGCGCGGGCAACGTCAGACGCCTTCATCTCGCCACGGCCGACGGCGGCCATCACGTCGTCGATCGAAGCGCGCGCCAGCCGCGGCAGTGCACCCTTCAGCTTGTCATCGGCATATTCCATCTTCGCGCGCTGGAACAGCCGCTCGACGATGCGCCGACCAAGTCCGGCATATTGCGTTCGGATCGCAGTGCGCGTTGCGCGACGGATCGCTGCCCTCGCCTTTCCGGTCACCGCAAGTGACTCCCACGCCGCCGGTGGCGCCGATTGTGCGCGCGAGGTCATGATCTCGACCTCATCGCCATTCTGCAGTTCGGACGCGAGCGGCGCGAACTTGCCGTTGATCTTGCAGCCTACGGCGCTGGTGCCGACATCGGTATGAACGGCAAAGGCAAAGTCGATCGCGTTGGCCTTGCGCGGCAGCGCGATCAGCTTGCCCTTCGGGGTGAAGCAGAACACCTGGTCGTGGAACAATTCGAGCTTGGTGTGTTCCAGGAATTCTTCCGGGTTCGACCCGTCGGACAGTACGGCAATGGTGTGCCGCAGCCAGGCATAGGCGTTCGATTCGATCCTGAGCAGATCAGTCGGCGAGCCGATGCCATCCTTGTACAGGGCGTGAGCCGCGATACCGTACTCGGCGATCCGGTTCATCTCCTCGGTTCGGATCTGCAGCTCGACGCGCTGATTGCCCGGCCCGATCACGGTTGTGTGGATCGAGCGATAGTCGTTTTGCTTGGGCGTCGAGATGTAGTCCTTGAAGCGCCCCGGGACGACCGGCCAGGCGGTGTGGACGACGCCAAGCGCTCGGTAGCAGTCCTCGAGCGCACCAACAATGACGCGGAAGCCGAAGATGTCGGAGAGCTGTTCGAACCCCACCGATTTTCTTTCCATCTTGGTCCAGATCGAGAAGACGCGCTTGCGCCGGCCTGTGACCTGCGCCAGCAAGCCATGTTTCGCAAGGCTGGCCGAGAGTTGTGCCTCGATCTCGCTGATCAAATTCAGGTTCCGCTCGGTCAGCACCGTCAACCGCTCGGTAATCACCGCGTGAGCATCCGCATCGAGCTGCCGGAACGCGAGGTCCTCGAGCTCCTCGCGCATCTCCTGCATACCCATGCGGCCGGCGAGCGGCGCATAAATGTCGAGCGTCTCTTCGGCGATCCGCTGCCGCGACGCCGCCGGCACGAAATCCAGCGTGCGCATGTTGTGCAGGCGGTCGGCAAGCTTGACCAGCAACACGCGGACGTCGTCGGCGATCGCCAGCAGAAGTTTGCGGAGGTTCTCGGCCTGCTTGGCTTCCCGCGAGACCAGATCGAGCTTCTTCAGCTTGGTCAGGCCCTCGACCAGCGCGCCGATTTCATGACCGAAAATCTGGTCGATCTCAGCGCGAGTTGCCTCGGTGTCCTCAATCGTGTCGTGCAGCAGAGCGGCGACGATGGTGGCATCATCGAGCTTGAGGTCCGTCAGGATCGCCGCGACCTCGAGCGGATGCGAAAAATAGGGGTCGCCGGATGCCCGGGTCTGCTCGCCATGGGCGCGCATTGCATACACGTAGGCGCGATTGAGCAGATCCTCGTTGGTGTTCGGATTGTATGCACGGACCCGCTCGACCAGGTCGTATTGCCGCATCATGCGGCGGCCGGATCGCGGCGCGCTGCGCGGCATGGTCGCCCCCGGCGAGTGGGCAAGCTGCCCCGCCGTGGCCTCCATCTGCCTTACCCTGCGCCGTCCCTGGACCATTCAGCGACCATCGGCTGCGAGGAATTTCGCGTCGTTCACAGCTTGAAATATCGCTGTTATCCCCCAGCTTCGCAAGCAAACACGAAAAAGGTGAATAAAATTAAAGGTCCGGAGCGATGCCCCGGACCTTCTTGAATTAGCGCATGTCCTGTTCGAAACCCGGCGTCCACTTTTCCGGGACATGCGCGGGGTAAATTTCGCGCTGTCGAGGTGTGACGGAGGCGCGTCTGGCCTACTCTTCTTCCTCAGGCTGCTCATCCGGCGGCACGAGGCCTTCGAGGCCCTTCAGGAGCTCTTCTTCGGTCATCCGCTCCATCGCGACCTCGGTATCGTCGGCATCGACGCTGGCGCCGGCCGAGCCGATCAACGGCACAGTGTCGGGCTCGGGCTCGTCGACCTCGACGAATTTCTGCAGCGAGTGGACCAGTTCTTCCTTCAGGTCCTCGGGCGAGATGGTCGTTTCGGCGATCTCGCGGAGCGACACGACCGGGTTCTTGTCGTTGTCGCGATCGATGGTGAGCTGCGAGCCGGACGAAATCATCCGCGCGCGGTGCGCAGCCAGCAATACGAGGTCAAATCGATTGGGGACCTTGTCGACACAGTCTTCAACGGTGACTCGCGCCATTGATCGAAAGCTCCAAAACAGCTCAAGGAATTTGGGATGGCCGCTAAGTATAGCGGCAATGCCGCTTTCGCAAGCACGAATTTCCAAATTCAGCCTTATCTTGGCTCAATTCGACGACCATTTTCGGGTCCGGGATCGGGTTCGCGATCGTTCAGCCGGATGTATACAGCAACGCGTCGACCACCCCACGACCTCGAAGCTGAAGGGCCAAGAGGACGACCACAGAAATAAGTGATGCGATGTGATTTGCATAATCGCAGACGATGATTTTGACTTAAACGTTAGCGGGACTCGGATGCCGTGCCGCCAATAACCCAAACAAAACAAACAAAACATGAGACAGACTTAATGACTTCCTCCACTCATAAGATTGCCCTGTTCATTGACGGTGCGAACCTTTACGCGACAGCGAAAACGCTGGGATTTGATATCGACTACAAGCGTTTGTTGCGCGAGTTCCAGGGTCGCGGCGAGCTTTTGCGCGCGTTCTATTACACAGCCGTGATCGAGGATCAGGAATATTCGTCGATCCGGCCCTTGATCGACTGGCTCGACTACAACGGCTACACCGTCGTCACCAAGGCGACCAAGGAATTCATCGACCAGACCGGCCGCCGCAAGATCAAAGGCAATATGGACATCGAGCTCGCGGTCGATGCCATGGAACTCGCCGAGCACATCGACGAAATGGTGTTGTTCTCCGGTGACGGCGATTTCCGTTCGCTGGTGGAAGCTGTGCAACGCCGCGGCGTGCGCGTCACCGTGATCTCGACAATCTCGACCCAGCCGCCCATGATCGCCGACGAGCTCCGCCGCCAGGCGGACGTCTTCGCCGATCTTGTCACCCTGCAGGCCAAGATCGGGCGCGATCCGGCGGAACGGAGCGAGCGGCCACCACGGGAGCCGCGCGAGCATCGTCACACGCCGCAGTTCCTGCAGAAGAGCACGATTGCGCCGCGCGGCGGGGATGACGACGAGTTCGACGAGGATTAAGGCCAGGCCGGTGGACGCGGGCGCATCCGCGCCGTCCCCAAATCGCGATTGCCCACTGTGCCCGCGCCTTGAGAGCTTTCGACTGGAGAATCGAAAGAAGCAGCCGGACTGGTTCAACGCGCCAGTTCCGGCCCTCGGTTCTGCCGACGCTGAGGTGCTGGTCGTTGGCCTTGCGCCGGGCCTGCAAGGCGCCAACCGCACAGGGCGCCCCTTCACCGGCGACTACGCCGGCGATCTGCTCTATTCCACCCTGCTCGACTACGGCTTCGCCGATGGCAAGTACGACGCACGGCCCGACGATGGGCTCGCGCTGCGCAACTGCCGGATCGCCAATGCCGTCCATTGCGTTCCCCCGCAGAACAAACCGCTGCCCCTGGAAATCAATACCTGCCGGCAATTCCTGATCGCACGCATTCAGGAAATGCCCAGGCTGCGTGCCATCGTCGCACTCGGCCGTATCGCTCATGACTCCACGGTGAAGGCACTGGGCTTATCGGCAGCACGCGCGCCGTTCACCCATGGCGCAGTGCATGAGGCCGGCAAGCTCAAGCTCTACGACAGCTATCATTGCTCGCGCTACAACACGAACACCGGCGTCCTGACACCGGAGATGTTCAGGACGGTGTTTGCGCGCGTCCGCGCCGATTTGAACAAGTGATTAGCGCGGATTGGCCCGGAGCCAGGCGAGCACGTCGCCAGCATTCCGGTCCGGCGGAAACACCGGATAGAACGCCTTTGTGATACGCCCGTCATCGATGACAAGGGCGAGCCGCTTGATCAGGGCCTGGCCGGCAACCTGCATGGTCGGCAAACGCATTGCGCGCGTCAGCTCGAGCTTCTCATCCGAGAGGACCGCAAACGGCACGTGCAGGCGTTCGACCATCTCGCGCTGATACGCCGTCGACTGCGTCGACAGGCCAAAGACGCGCTGCGCTCCTGCTCCCTTCAGATCGGCGAACAGATCGCGGAACGAGCAGGTTTGCGGCGTGCAGCCGCGAGCGCCGGGAATCATGTCCCAGTCATCAACCAGCGACGCCTTGCCAGGCTGGCCGGTGCGCGGAAAGGCGAAGACAACGATCCGCCCTTTGAGCGAGGTGACTGTCACGGTCGTGCCGTCGGTCGCTGGAAGTGCGACTGCAGGAACCGTCGCGCCGGCCAAATGGCTGGCCGCTCCATCGTCGACAGGCGCCGGGATCGTCGACCAATCCACGTTGAGCAAGTTCTTCTCTGTCATTGTGCTCATGGTTTCATCCGTTAACCTCGCGCTCGCAGCAGCCGGCCCTTTTCCCAATTCCAGTCGCGCTTGCGCTCGGTCTCGCGCTTATCGTGCAGCTTTTTGCCTTTGGCGAGCGCCAGCTCGATTTTCGCCCGCCCTTGCTCGTTAAAGTAAAGCTTGAGCGGCACCAGCGTCATGCCCTCGCGCTCCACGGCGCCGATCAATTTGTTGAGTTGCCTTCGGTGCAATAACAGCTTCCTCGGCCGCTTCGGCGCATGATTGAAGCGGTTAGCTTGCAGGTATTCCGGAATGTTGGCGTTGACGAGCCAGATCTCGCCATCCCGCGAATCCGCGTAGGCTTCGGCAATGGTCGCCTTGCCGGTGCGGATCGACTTCACTTCGGTGCCGGTCAGCGCAACGCCGGCCTCGATCGAATCTTCGATTGCGTAGTTGAAGCGCGCCTTGCGGTTCTCGGCGACGACCTTGATCTTTCGCTCGTTCTTGTCAGCCATTGATCCAGTCAGCTTGGGCGCTGCTTCAGTAAATCCCGGATTTCGGTCAGCAACTGCTGCTCCGGCGTGACTTTCGGCGCCGCCGGCGGCGGCGGCTCGGTGCGCTTCAACGTGTTCATGGCGCGGACGACAAGGAACAGTGCAAGCGCCACGATCGCGAAGTTGATGCACAACGTCAGGAAATTGCCCCAGGCCAGCACCGCGCCCTGCTTCTTCGCGTCAACCAGATTGCTCGCATTCACCGCTTTCGACAGCGGCGTAAAGTAATTCGAGAAGTCGAGCCCGCCGGTGACCGCGCCAATGATCGGCATGATCACGTCAGCAACCAGCGAGTTGACGATCGCGCCGAACGCCGCGCCGATGATGATGCCGACGGCAAGGTCGACGACGTTGCCGCGCAGTGCAAATTCCCGGAATTCCTTGAGCATTGACGCCCTCCCTCACACCGTCGGATCTTTTGACGCGTGAGCGCAAAGCAATCATTCAGCGCCGATTGCTAATCTCTGCATGTCTGCAAGCGACATGCACCGCGATCAATTGAGCAATCCGGCATGCACCATGGCGTTGCGGACGGCCGTCTTGGCCTGGTCCGACAGCGGCACGATCGGCAGCCGCGCGGTGTCATCGCATTTGCCGATCAACGACAGCGCATATTTGATCGGCGCCGGCGACGCCTCGATGAAAAGATCGACATGCAGCGGCAGCAGCTTGTCCTGGATTTTGAGCGCCTTGCCGAAGTCGCCGGCAAGACACGCGTTCTGGAATTCCGAGCAGAGCCGCGGAGCAACGTTCGAGGTCACCGAAATGCAGCCATGGCCGCCGTGGGCCATGTAGCCGAGCGTGGTCGCGTCTTCGCCTGAGAGCTGGTTGAAGTCTTCGCCCATCGCGAGCCGCTGCTGCGAAATCCGCGCGATATTGGCGGTAGCGTCCTTGACGCCCGCGACGTTCTTCAGTTCGAACAGCCGCTTCATCGTTGCGACCGACATGTCGACGATCGAGCGGCCCGGAATGTTGTAGAGGATGATCGGGATGTCGATCGCGTCGTTGATCGCCTTGAAGTGCTGGTACATGCCTTCCTGGGTCGGCTTGTTGTAATAGGGTGTTACCACCAGCACCGCATCGGCGCCGGCCTTCTGCGCGTGTTGTGCGAGCGCGACCGCTTCCTTGGTCGAGTTCGATCCGGCGCCGGCGATGACCGGCACGCGGCCTTTCGCCTCCTCGATGCACCATTCGACGACGCGATGGTGCTCCTCGTGCGACAGCGTCGGGCTCTCGCCAGTCGTACCGACCGGGACGAGGCCGTGGGTGCCTTCTGCGATCTGCCAGTTCACCAGGCCGCGAAACGCAGCCTCGTCGAGCGAACCGTTTTTGAACGGCGTCACCATGGCGGTGAATGATCCGCGGAACCTGGTCTTTGCTGCCATGACGACCCTCCAAACCGCCGGCGCCGATGGATTTCCTTGAGCCGGCCAACGTTCAACCCGCTCAACACATAACGGGTTCAGCGGTCATATGAAAGGCTTGGCCGAATCCAGCTGTGATCACCCGCCCCGGTCTCGATTTCGCCAAGGAGCTCGGGCAGGGTCGGCTGAGTTCCCGTCGCATTTGGTTTTTGTCAACGTTCAGAATGCAATAGAGATATTGGCTGAAGCGAGACGTCAATTCGATGCTCGGGCGGCCCGGAGTGCCAGTGACCCCAAAGCCATCCCAGCCAGACCAGCGGAAGCCGTTTCGCGGCCGGCGGTTGCGTCTGTGGAAGGGACTACTGCTTGGCGCGGTCGCGACGCAGGTGCTGATACTGGCTGCGCCGGAGCTGTCAGCCGCTGTTCCCCTGCCGAAGCCGCGGCCCGCGATCCGCAGTTCGCCGCAAGGTCCGGCACCGAAGCTCATCTCGCCCGCAGCAGCGACGAAGCCGCCGCAGCCGTCAAAGCAGCAAGTCGCGCGCAAGCTGGGCGCGCCGATGGCGGTCGCGGCGACATCGGCGACCTCGCAGGCCGACCGCGATGCGCTCGAGCGCGTCATCGAGCTTTTGGGCAACCGCAACGTCAATGACGCCACTCAAGTCCGCGACACCATCACCGACCCCGTCGCGCAAAAGTTGGCCGAATGGCTGATCCTGCGCAGCGAGGACAACGGCGTGCCGGCGGAGCGCTATCGCGCCTTCATCATCGCGAACCCGAGCTGGCCTTCGTTCAACCTGTTCCGCCGGCGCGGCGAAGCGACACTCTGGGACGACAGGCGCGAGGACGCAGCGGTCACGAGCTGGTTCTCGACCGAGACGCCGCTGTCGGCGAAGGGCAAGCTCTGCCTCGCCCGCGCGCTGTTGGCGCAAGGCGATCGCCGCAATGCCGAAAAATATTTGCGCGAGGCGTGGCGCGGCGACCCGATGTCGCGCGACACCGAAGCCGCCGCACTCGAACAGTTCGGCGCGCTGCTGACGGCCGGCGATCACAAGGCGCGACTCGATTTTCTGGTCTTCACCGACGACACCTCAGGCGCGATGCGTACGGCCGAACGGCTTGGCCCGGCTTATGTCGCGATCGCGAAGGCGCGCAGCGCCGTCAATGGCAAGACCGCGAAGGCGAAAGCCCTGCTCGACGCGGTGCCCGCCGAAGTCCGCAGCGATCCGGCCTACCTGTTCGGCCGCATCCAGCTGTTGCGGCGTGAAGACAAGATTGCGGAAGCTGCCGAGCACATGCTGCGGGCGGCACGCGATCCGTCAAAGCTGGGCAATCTCGATGAGTGGTGGATCGAGCGGAGGTTGATTTCGCGCAAGCTGCTCGATACCGGCGACTATCGCACCGCTTACGTGATCGCGCGTGACGCGGCGCTGCCCAACAAGGAAATCTATCAGACCGAGCAGCAGTTCACCGCCGGCTGGATCGCGCTGCGTTTCCTGCACGACCCCACGACAGCGCTGCAGCATTTTTCCCGGATCGGCGTCGGCTCGAACAACCCGACCGCGATCGCCCGCGCCGGCTACTGGCAGGGACGCGCGCTCGAAGAACTCGGCCGCACCCAGGACGCGCGCGCCGCCTATCAATCCGCTGCAGAGCAATCGACGAGTTACTACGGCCAGCTCAGCCGCGCGCGGCTCGGGCTGCCGCAGATCGCGTTGAACGACGCACTCGACCGGTCGTCGCGCGGAAGTCAGTATGAGGTCGTTCGTGCAGTCGAGCTGCTCTACGCGCTCGACGAGCGCGCACTGGCGGTGCCGATGCTCGCCGACATGGGCGAGCGCGCCGATGATCCGAATGCGCTGGCCGCGCTCGCTGACCTCGCCGGGCGCAATGGGGACGCCAAAGGCATGATGCTGGTCGGCAAAGGCGCGCTCAATCGCGGCTACCCGTTCGATTACTATGCCTATCCCGTGTCGGGCATTCCGAGCTTCCAGCAGATCGGCCCGGAGGTCGAAAAGAGCGTGGTCTATGCGATCGCGCGGCAGGAGAGCCAGTTCGACCAGAGCGTGGTGTCGCCGGCGAAGGCGATCGGCCTTCTCCAGGTGACGCCGGAAGCCGGCAAGTACGTCACGCGAAAATACGGCGCGACATATGATCAGAAGCGCCTGATGAACGATGCGTCCTACAACGCAACGCTTGGCGCCGCCGAACTCGGCGGCTTGCTGCAGGATTATCGCGGCTCCTACATCATGACGTTTGCTGGTTACAATGCCGGACGCGGCCGCGTGAAAGAATGGATCGAGCGCTATGGCGATCCGCGCGATCCCTCGGTCGATCCGATCGACTGGGTCGAGCGGATTCCGTTCTCCGAGACGCGCAACTACGTGCAGCGGGTGATGGAGAACCTGCAGGTCTATCGCTCGCGGTTCGGCGGCGGATCAAGGCTGTTGATCGAGGCCGATCTCCGGCGCGGTGGCGGCTCCGGCGAGAACTAGATTTGGGCTGAAATCCGATCCGACCACCGGTGCCGGCTAAACGTCTGGCGGACAAGTGGATTTCGACCGATTTTGCGGACTTTTCCGAAGCCCGCATGAATGCGGCTGCTGACATTTCTTGTCAGGAGCCGCATCCTTGGAGCTTGAACAGGCTTCAGAAGTAGCGGCGTACCGTGAAGTAACCCGACAGGTACGCGTTGTCTTTCAACCAGTAGATCGTCGCGGGCTTCACGCCGTCGCTGACGCTCCCAGTATAAGTCTGGCCGTTATTCCAGGAGTGGTGGAACGAGGCCAGCACTTCGGCGCCGATGATGAAATCCTTGACGGGCGTCCACACCGTGCGCGAGCCCACCGTCGCGATCGAGTAATCCATATTGCACGCACCACTACCGAGGCGGCCGGTGAGCGTGGTCGCGCCGGCTCCACCGATCTGCGCGTTGCAGAGGATGGTGTTTGCGGCCGCTCCGTAGTGCCAGCGGACGTATCCAGAGTTCAGGCTGGTGGCCCACTGCGCATTCCAGTCGTGCCAGAACGCGATGTTGCCGCCATAGGTCGTCGTCAGTTGCAGGTCGGTGCCGTTGGCGTAGACGGCATCATACAGGTATCCGAAGTTCAGTGTCTGGTAAGTCCCGAGCGGCGCCGCGTTGAATGCGAACATCGCCGGGCTGCCGGTCAAGCCGCCGTTGCCCTCGTTGTAGGTATAGGCCGACGCGCCGACCGCGTAGGCGCCGGCGAGTGCGACGAAGTCGCCTGTGCCGGTCGGAACGTTGATCTTGAGGCCGGCAGTGCCTGCGCCACCCCACTTGTCGTTGGGATGACCGGTTGGCTCAAGCGCGCCGTAATACAGCGCGTGATTCAGGTGCGCCGCGCCGGCGACCTGAAAGACGCCCCAAGCCTGGTCGACACGGAGTTGACCAACGACATCAGGCGCGCGTTGACCGCCGCCCGAGTTCGTCAATGCGCCGGGCACACCAAACGCTGCAGCCGTCGCTGCTGCGGCCGAACCGAACAATGCGGTATTGTTGGCAGCAATCGTTGCTGGGGTCGAAACAAGCGCGGCACCGCCATTGAAGATCGCCCGGTCGCCGCCCAGGTTCAGGTAAGGCTTCAACTCTTCGACGGACAGCGAGCCCGACACGCCGTTGCCAAACTGATACGTGTAGCCGGTGACAAAGCGGCCGTTCGTCCAGTCCGACGTACCGAGGTTCACGCTCGTACCGAAGTACGAGGCGTTGTTCCATGGCATCGAGAAATACGAAATCCTGGATCCGGCCGATCAGGAAGCCAGCCCATTGAATGAAGCCGACGTCGATGCCGAGAGTCTGGGTCGCAGCCGCGGTGCCGGTCGAAGTTGCGAGCTCCCATCTCACGACAGCGTAAGAGCGCAGCAGGCCGTATTCGGTTTGCTGCCGCACGTCCATGTTCAGGTAGACGCGCCCGCGATTGTACACGTAGTCGGTGGCGCGATCCTGGAACGCCTGGTTGGAGCCCCAGTTCTGGCCGTGGCTGCCGCCCGCAAAGAACGAATATTCGGCTCGAACCTGGCCGCCGATACGAATGCACGTGTCGGTGCCGGGGATGTAGTAGAATCCGAGGCCGTAGAGCGAGCAGATCTTCACGTATTCGACAGCCTTGGCTTTCACCGGAAGATCGGCGGCCTGGGCTCCGCCGACGGCAGCGAGTCCCGCCGCCGACGCCAGAAGAAAACTCTTCACGACTTTCATTCCAAATCTCCATCCGCCTTGCTGCGCGAGCAGCTTGTTGTTGGCCGGCATGAGCCGGCGCGAAGGACCGCCCCGCTTGGAGGCGCCTCGGTCGCCCGCGCGTTTTCGCGGGGGGCTTTGAAGCGCAGGCGACCAACCAAGCCGGTATGAAGGCGCACGACGCGAGGGGGCATCCCTTCTGTCGCGCTGCACAATCGCGTAGCGTCGCGCGTTGCGCAGCCACGAACATTGTCCGCTCGCTGACACAGCGCGGCGTTCATGATGAGGTGTTGCAGATTTGGCGCAGCGATCAGCGGGCGCTGATAATGATGGGGTTTCTAGCGTCAGGTGAGCGCCGATCGAAGCCAACCGGATTGGCCGGATTGGATGGATCAGTAGATACGTGACATTCCCGTGACCAAGCTCACCTGCAGGCGCGGAAGGTCGGCAAGGCGCTGGTCGACGAACGCCTGAATCTGCGCCCGGTACTGCTCAGGCGGCTCACTGTTTTTCGTCGCAAGCTTGACTTGAACGAGGGCCGGCTCTGCGATCGGCGCGCCGATCTGGCTGACCATCAGGCAGTGCGCTTGCGTCGCTGATGGAATATTCGCCACGATTGTCTCGGCGATTTGCCGGGCGAGAACATTGTAGATCTTGCCCACATGGCTGACCGGATTCTTGCCCGCGGCCGCTTCGAGGCTCATCGGACGGCATGGCGTGATCAAGCCGTTGACCCGATTGCCGCGACCGACCTGGCCGTCGTCGCCGGCCTCCGCCGACGTTCCGCTCACCGTCAGATAGATGCTGCCGCGGCCGAGATCATCGGCAGCGTTGATCGTAACATCGCTTGAAGCAAAGCCAGCCTGTCTCGCGCTATCCCGCACGAAGTCGGCGAGCGCAGCCTTTTCGGCCAGATAGCTGCCGATGTGGGGGACAAAGCGCCCGATCATCGCGCAGGCCAGCGTGATCCTGACGTGCTCGCCGCGACGAACGGCCATGATCTTGACGTCCTCGCCCCACGCCGGTCGCTCGCGCGATCGATCGCGGCCATGAATGCGCCGCTCGACGTCGATCACCATGCGCTCAAGCGCGCTGAGCGGCGCATAACCGACGCCGAACGAAGTATCGTTGGCAGGGACCATGCGGTCGCCCTTGCCGCGTGAAAACAGCTCTTGCAAATCGAGCGATCCCTGCTGAACGGTAAGCGTCGTTTTCAGGCCACGGCTTTGAGGTCTGATTGTCGGTAGGCCCACGGCAGCAGCTGATCGATGTCGCTGTTTGGATGACCGTTGACGATCCTGGTGAGGACGTCGGTCAGGTACGCGAGCGGATCGACGTCGTTGAGCTTGCAGGTTTCGATCAGTGAGGCGATGGTCGGCCCAGTGTTCGGCGCCGCCATCGGAACCGGCGAACAGCGCATTTTTCCGGTTGAGCGCGATCGGGCGGATGGAGCGTTCGACGGTGTTGTTGTCGAGCTCGATGCGGCCATCGTCGATGAAGCGCGTCAGACCTTCCCAGCGCGACAGGGCGTAGCGGATAGCTTCGGCGAGCTTGCTCTTCTGACTGATCAGAGCAAGTTTTGCCCGCAGCCACGGTTCGAGTGCATCGACAAGCGGCCGGCTTTTCTGCTGCCGGACGGCGCGCCGTTCCTCGGCGCCGCGGCCACGGATGTCCTTCTCGACGGCGTAGAGCGCGGCAATATGTTCGAGCGCTTCGCTGGCGATCGGCGCCGGACCGGGCGTGGCGAGCTCGTAGAAGTTACGCCGGACATGCGACCAGCAGAACGCAAGCTGGACGTCGCCACGATCGGCCAGCTTGCGGTAGCCGGCATAGCCATCGACTTGCAAGATGCCCTTGAAGCCCTCGAGGTGGGCGATCGGCCGCTCGGCTTTGCGATCGGGCGCGTAGACATAGGCAACGCCCGGTGGATCCGACCCGCCCCAGGGCCGGTCATCGGCGGCATAGGCCCATAGCTGGCCGGTCTTGGTGCGGCCGCGGCCGGGATCGAGCACCGGCGCCGTGGTCTCGTCCGCGAACAGCCTGGGCAATGCCCTGAGCCTCATGAGGAGGCGCTCATGCAGCGGGCGCAGGTGCCAGGCGGCATGGCCGACCCAGTCTGCCAGCGTCGAGCGATCCAGATCGATGCCCTGGCGGGCGTAAATCTGGGCCTGGCGATAGAGCGGCAGATGGTCGGCATATTTGGACACCAGAACCTGGGCGACCGTGGCCTCGGTCGGCAGGCCGCCCTCGATCAGCCGCGCCGGCGCCGGGGCCTGTACGACACCGTCCTCGCAAGTCCGGCAGGCATATTTGGGCCGCCGGGTGACCAGCACCCGGAACTGCGCCGGCACGATGTCCAGCCGCTCGCTCTTGTCCTCGCCGATCCGGTGCAGCTCGCCCTGGCAGCACGGGCAGGTCTTGTCGTCGATGTCGACGACGATCTCGATCCGCGGCAGATGCGCCGGCAGCGCTCCGCGGTTGATGCGGCGCCTCTGTGAGCCCGGGCCTGCCGCTCCGCGGCTGATGCACTCGTCGGCTCCGCGGCATCGGTCTGCCTCGGCCTGCTCGACGTCTTCGAGACCCAGCAGCATCTGATCTTCGGGCAGCGTCTCCGCCCTGCGGCCAAAGCGATGCCGCTGCAGCTCCTTGATGATCTGGCGCAGCCGCTCGTTCTGCACCCGCTCGGCGAGCAGCATCGCTTTCAGCGTCTCGGGATCGTCAGGCAGTGCGTCGCTCGGCATCATCAAATCAGATCATATTCGGCCGCACTTTGCGACGATCTGCCAGGCTCCTGATTCACTTCGCCGCAGCGATAAGCCATCAACCCGGCTGCGTCGGCGTCGCCGTCTCGCGCGCCTCATGGACGCGCCGCCAGTCCAGCCCCTCAAGCAATGCCGACAATTGTGCCGCTGACAACCGCATCACGCCGTCTTCGATCTTCGGCCAGCGGAAGATGCCGTCCTCCAGCCGCTTGGCAAACAGGCACAGGCCCGTGCCATCCCAGAAGATCAGCTTGATCCGGTCCGCACGCTTGGCCCGGAACACGTAGACCGCCCCCGAGAACGGGTCGGCCGTCATGGTCTCGCGCACCAGCGCTGCCAAGCCCTCGGCTCCCTTGCGGAAGTCGACAGGCTTGGTCGCCACCATCACCCGGACCGCGCCCGTCGGGCCGATCACGCGCCGGCTTTCAACGCACGCAGCACCGCGATCACAGTCTTTGCGTCCGCGCCGCGGCCAACCCGAACCGTCACGCCGTCGATCTCGACCTCGATCATTCCCGCATCAGGCTCAGCTTCGGATCGCGCGGCATTGCGCTGCCGGCGAATCGCCGGCGCAGAAGACGATGCCGCATCCACGACCGCCGGCACAAACTGCAATCCCTCCGCCGCGGAACATGCCGGCTTCGGACTCTCGCAATTGCCGGCGCCAGCCAAACAACTGCTGCGGCGACAATCCATGGCGTCGGGCCACGGCAGAGACCAAATCGCCGCTCGTCACGATCTCCGCGACAATCCGTGCCTTGTCCTCGTCGCTCCACGTTCCGCCGCCGACCGCGCCGGTAAACACTTCCAGCCGATGAACCGGCTCAGTGATAGCATTATGCACTGTGTCCATTCTAAGCCCAACGGTCAAAATCAGACCGTAAACTCGCAGATCAACATCATCATCCGGAAGGTGACCCCAGAACACCGCTTACGCTGAACGACAGTCTCGATGATCACATCGCGCTCGGGATCGAGCGCGTGGAAATTGGTCTTGAGCCAATTCCGCGAACCCTCGACGGCGATGTCCTTCACCGCGACGACATCGTTGCCGACGCGGGTGGTCACCCGTCCGGCGAGAATCAGACGGATCGGTGCGGTGACGCGACCACCGCCGAAGACAGGCTCGGCGCTGCCGCCGCACAGCAACGCCTTGTCGACGTTGTGATGCAGGATTTGACCGAAGCGCGACTGATACTCGCGGCACAGATTGCGCGAGAACTCCTCGGCCAGAGCGTCGCAGATGGTATCGGGATGACCGATGCCCTTGCGCTCGATGATCTCGACGTCGTCAGCTGAAATCAGAGGCGAAAGTGCGATGTTGGTCACGATGGGTGCTTGGAAACTTGACAGATTATCTCGCCTAGCTCCGCAACGAGCGCCGGCGCGACGCGAGCGTGCGTCGCGCATGTCTCGCGCAACGCAGCAGCGCAGGTGGATGCTCTCCCAGGCCGCGCATTGCGCGTTGATGCAGGTCAACCGCCTGATGATGAAGCTGTGACGCGGCGAGTATCAGGATTCAGTTGCGAGCCGGTGCGGCTCCCCGGCGCGAGCGATACGCGGGTCGCGTGGGCGTGTCATCAGCGGCAGACACGAACAGGCCCGCTGGCGCAGCGCGGATGGATCCAGAAGCCTGAGCGCGCCGCGCTGCTTCATGATGATCCCGTCGCCTTCGAGCGCGGCAAGTGCTGCTGTGATGCTCGGCCGCCGCGCGCCAAGCGCGATCGAAAGCGAGTCATGGGTGACCGGCACGAGTCCCCGCGCAAACTGCTCGTTGGCCAGCGACAGCCACTTCGCAATCCGCTGCTCGAGCGCGTGCCTTGTGTTGCACAACAGGTTCTGCGCGCTGCGCCGCATCAGATCCTGCGAGACGCGGGCGCAATGCCGGCGCAGCGACGGCTGCCGCTCGATCGCCTCGCGAAACGTCTCGACCCGGATTCGCAGTGCCGACGTCGCCGGCGTCTGCACCAGGGCGCGGTGGATCGCTCGTGACGCGTCGACCAGCACTTCGATGCCGACCATGCCGGTCGCATCGATGGTCGCGATCTCGACCGGCAAATCTGTCGCGCTGCGCGCCAGCAGGGAGACCAGCCCGCGCTCGAGGAAGTAGACATGCACGATCGGCGCGTCGACCTGCTGGACCAGATGACCGCGCTCGAACGACACGAGTTCGAGGTCGGGGCGAAGCACGTCGAACTCTGCCGTGCTCATCTGATTCAGAACACGATTGCCGACTGCGTAGACATTGCCGGCGCGCGACGGGCTGTCGCTCGCAGTAGGCGCCGTCGCCGCGGCGCCGTCGCCGGATCCCTCCGACAGATCGCGACTTCCTCGCTGCGCGTTGTCGGCCACGGCTTCGGCCATGACGCCTCTTGATATGATGATCGTCCTGCCAGCCGGGTTAGCGCCTTCGTGTGAACGCCTGCCGACACCAGCGTCACGTTGCGATGAACCTGCCGCAGATAGCGCCGTCGCGACTGCGCAGTTATTGAGCAATTGGCAGGAAATCCTCTCGACGCGAAGCCGAACGCGGAAAGAGGCTTCACGGGAGGCTTGGCGCGCGACGTGTGATGGAAAATCTGCAGGTCTACCGCGCGCGGTTCGGCGGCGGCACGAAGCTCTTGATCGAGGCCGACCTCCGCCGCGGCGGCGGATCGGGCGAGAACTAGGCCGATTGGCTGCCAACAGGCGACATCGCGCTTGCGACGAGTAGTGGCGCAATAATCACACCCGAATGAAATCGCGTGGTTGATGCCGTGTCTGGTCTCATCCAGCCACGGTTCCGCCCTCATTGCGGGTCGGGCTTAGGTTGGGGGCATAAGTTGGGGATGCAACATGTCTTCCATCGATTGTGCCAAGAGTTCGTACGTCGCCGTTAAAGCAAATCATGTTCCTGACGCGTTCTCGGTCTCGGGCGCCCGTGTCCGGAACGTCATTCAACTGTTTGCCGTCGTTCTCGGGGCGGCGTTGCTTGCGGCCTGCGCTCAGTCATCCGTTGTCACCAGGAATTCCGAATTTGTTGGCCCCGGTCGACAGGCGTCGCTGCAACACAATCGAACGGCATCCTTCGTCACCAACAGGCGTGTCGCATCCGCGAAAAAGCATACTCCCTTCGCGCGGCACAACAACGTGGCCCCAACACAGATCGCCTCGCTGGGAATTGCCAGCTTCTACACAGAGGGGCAACAGACCGCGAGCGGCGAAAAGTTCGATACGAACGATTTAACCGCCGCTCATCCTACGTTGCCGTTTGGCACCCGGTTGCGGGTGACAAACGTCGCGACCGGGCGGTCCGTGACAGTTCGCGTCAATGACCGCGGTCCATACGTTCCCGGACGGATCGTCGATGTCTCACATTCTGCGGCTGATGCGCTGGGAATAGTTGGAAGTGGGATCGCAAAGGTCAAACTCGACGTCGTCCAATAGCTAGCAGCAGAAAGGAATCTCTTGCCCGGTTTTGTGTATGTTGTGGACGATGATCCGTCCTTTCGAGCAGCGATGGAACGACGTTTGAAGCAAGCTGGTTACGAGGTCGTGACCTATGCTTCAGCCCAACAGTTGCTGGATCGATTGCCGAGCGAAAGTGTGCCGGGCTGCATCCTCCTCGACGTGCGGATACCGGGACTGAGCGGTCCGGAGCTGCAAGAGCGCCTGAGCGAACTCGGTTCGACGCTGCCGACCCCAAGGATGAACCCGCCTTTCGTGAACACGACGGCGACCTGACCGGTTTCGGCCCGCGATGGCATTACCTATATTGGCCCCCCGAATGACGATAAACCAAGCATCGTCGGCGGACGCACGGCCGAATGTCCGGGGAGAACTTATGAAGCGATATGATCGCTATGAGGAATTTATCGATCGGCTCCCAAACCTGTCTCGACGTTGGTTGCGTCAATTGCGGACGATGATCGTGCTGTTTCTGCTAACACTCCAATTACCGATCAGTCGCGGATACGCTGCAACGCCTGCAGCGGAAACTCACGTCTATCTTCTACGCGGCGTGCTCAATATCTTTTCCTTGGGTTTGGATGAAGTCGCGGCCAAGCTGCGGCAGCAGGGCATCAATGCAACCGTAGCCAATTATCTCTCCTGGTCATCGCTCGCCGATGAAGCCGCGGCCGAATTCAGAAGTGGACGCACAAAGACGATCGTTCTGGTTGGCCACTCCTCCGGGGCGACGGCGCTGCCCGATATGGTGGCGCGTCTGGATCGGCTCGGCGCTCCGGTTAAGCTGGCAATTGGTCTTGATTCTGTCTTTCGCACAAGCCTGTCAGGACGGGTTGGGCGCTATATCAATTTCTACGTTGCCAACGGCAACGGCGAACCCGTCGCGAGGACGAAGCAACTGCGTGGCGAACTTGAGAATGTCGACGTGGGAAGAATAGGTATGGGACACCTCACGATTGATAAGAGTGAAATTATGCATCGGAAAATTATCAGCGCCATCGACGCTGTGGCCTTTAGCCGTTCGAAGCCGCCCTCGATGGCGCAACAGTCCGAAGCTGGCGCCAGCAAGCAGAGCGCGAGGACACCAGACGCGCTTCCAGCTGCACGAAGATAATTTCCGCGGGATGCGCAAACCATGCCGTTTGTGGTCGCAGCACTCTGAAATTTTGACCAGACGTCTCGAATCCTGAGAGCAGTTGTCGTCGAGGCCCTGGCGCTGCCTCGCGTTGCGTGAGTCAGTAGCGATGCGGGAGGAACGGAATAAGCATTGGCACACGGCGGCGATACGCTCCGTATGCATCTTCGCCTAGCTCAACGGACAGAAACCCTTCCTCCATGCGGGCTTTCTGCCAGAGCCCAAAGGCAATCAGGAATGCGCCGAGCAGCGCGGTGAGCGTCGCGACCGCGATGCCTGTCGCGAGCATTGCGCCGATTAGACCAGTATAGATTGGGTGACGCACAAGGCCGTACGGACCTGTATCAATGACCCGATGTCCCGCCTTGCGTGTGATTGCATTGGACCAAAATCGTCCGAGATGAATTCGCGACCACCAGGTGAACAGGACGCCAGCCAAGGTTAGACCCGCAAGCACATAGGTGCCGCTATTGCCGACATGCCAGAGAGGTTGATCCCACGATACTTCCGCAGTCCAGGGGGTGAGGAAAATCGCTCCGGCAAGAATGGGGATGCGGTAGGCTCGCGAGTCCCAGGTCTTGACGTGTTTCTCCGTCCTGCCTGAAAAGAATGACCCTATGCCCCAGCTGACAAGCCAGCCGATCCAGATGAGCGCCAACAGCTCGGTGGGCCAGGTCGCTGTCCATCCACTCCAGACATAACTCAATATTTGGGTCGGGTCGGAAAGCATTCGCGAGATCATCCTATCCTGTCAACTTTCACCGAGTGCTATGCCGACCGTGGCACACGCAATTCAAGTTTGCAGATGGCTTTTGGCCAATACCCTAATGATGGAAGCCGGTACCCCGAAGGTAGGCTATCGTTTCTCGTAAGGCAGGTTCGATAGGCCGAGGCGCATAACCGAGTTCACGTTGGGCCTTTTCGGTCGATAAGGCCGTCGCGCGCAGCGCTATTCGGACACCCTCCGCGGTGCCGGATGGAGGGCGATGCGTTACGTGATCGGCGATAAACTCCAAAACCGCCGCCGCCCCTTCCGCCATTGCGCCGTGAACAGGGATGCGAATAGAGCGCCGTCTACTTATCGTTTCCATAAGACCAAGAATCCTCTTTAGTGAAATGCTTTCACCGCCAAGGATATAGCGATGTCCGATCTGTCCACGTTCCATGGCAAGAACTAGCCCCATCGCAACATCGCGTACATCCACAAGGTTTACGACAAAATCGAGATACAATTGAATGCGCCGACGGAGGAAGTGGCGCAGCATCGCCGTCGGCGGAGTAAGGTTGTAATCATGAAGTCCGATCGGCATTGTCGGTGTGCCAATTATTAGCGGAAACCCTGATGCCGCAGCTCGAATTCGCAAGTTGTTCCGCGAGCATTTTCGAACGCGTGTAGAGTCCCGGCATCTCTTCGGCCGGCGGAAGCGTACCTTCATCAATGATGTCGCGTGACGCCGACGAGTGAAAAAGAATAGATTCAGTGGAGCAATGGAGAAAACGGGCAATATCGCGCCTGCGGGCCGCCGCAATCACCGTCTCTGTCCCGACGTAGTTGACGGCATGAAAGTCGCTCTTCCGCGGTATCCACATCCCCGGCAGACCGGCGAGGTGATAAACTTGTTCTACGTCGCGGAGACACTCATCCACGAGATCTGAATTGAGTACCGAGCCCACGACATATTGAACTCCCGGCATGGCACGGGTCGGCGCGCGAAGGTCGAGAACCCGCACTCGCTCGCCGCGCGCGACGAGCTCCCTTACAAGATTACGGCCGATGAATCCGTTTCCACCAGTGACAAGGATCTTGGTCATGACAGTCGAGCGACACGCCTTAAAGCTCTTTCCTGTGGCTCAGGAAATGCGAGCGCCTGGTCGCGCAACGAGTTCAAGAATACTGGCAAGATCGCGACGAAGGCCAAGAGCAACATACAATTTCGCTACCACAAACATTGGACCGAGCAGCAAGTGACTCGGATTGTCCAGAAGCGCCGGCTGTCTGCGTTCGAACACTCGGTGCCCGATGATTTGGAGCGCTACACCGATGACGATCAACACGGCGGAGATAGACCAGACACCAGAAGTGCTCGAGTGGTTCGCGATAGTCGCCGCGATTGTGAGCAACAAGACTGCGGCGCAAAAGATACCCATTCCGACCAAGGCGTCGAGCAACAACCAGTAGATCAGAACCGGCAAAGCCATGGCGGCCGCCATATTGGTTTGCATGCCGACCACGTTGATGGGCCACAGGCTGAGAGGCAGCACAGCAGCCAGGAACAAGAATATGATCCCAAAGACGTGCAAGGCGCAGTTCTTCGGATCGCGGTGATATTCCACGTAATCTGAAAGCTGGCGCTTGAAGTAGCTATTCATGGCGATCGCTATAGTATGCTGCTTGAAGAGAAATACAGTCTAGCGCTGCGTACTGGTATGCTGGCAATCTGCATCGGCTATGAAAACGGGTGACCTGGGTTCCAGGTGCCGCCATTGTCGCTCCGGTCGATGAAGGCCACTCGCTCTCAGAGCATGCACACCCACTGCGTTCGGTACATGCCAATCGCGTGAGCGGCGCCACGAGTTAGATCAAGTGTAACCCCGCGCGTAAATGGGCCGCGGTCATTAATCACCACAGTCACAGACCTCCCGTTCTGAGGATTCGTCACCGTTACCCGCGATCCGAAAGGCAGCGTGCGATGCGCGGCCGTATACCCGCTGGGATCGAATGTCTGACCACTCGCCGTCCGCCGCCCTGAGGCATAGAAGGTCGCGACCACATGCTGCCCCGAACAAGTTCCGTGAGGTCTGGAGTGCGCGAAGAACCAAGCGAAGCCCCGACTGTGAGCCTGCGCGGACGACGTGATTAGCCACGCCAGAGCCAATCCAAAGATGCAAAAAGATGGACGCATTGACCCTTCCGCCTGCAGCCTTACACTTTACTCCAAAGGCACCGACTTAATTGTGGGCGATCGCGCCCGACCCGGATGCCCGCTTGGTCGATTTCGTCGCCTTGTGGATCGTGGCGACTTGATGACCAAGTCTTGCCATTCACAATTGTACCTTGGGGATTCTTCAGCAGCGGAATGCTCTGTGCTCTGGATGGTGACCCGCGTAGGGAAAACAGTGTCGGATTGGTCCTGAAGGTGCGTGCCATGTCGCCAATGATCCGCAGGTTTGCTCGTCGGAAGCTTGGATCAATCGAGGCATACAAAGAAGCGGCAATAGCGGCCCTCTCGATGCTCGGTGCGGGCATTGCTCTGAGCGCATTCTTGTTTCTAATCTGACCAGCGTCGCTGACCTCGCCAAAAGATTGCCTCGCCCACAAAGAAGGCAACGAATTCGCACCCGGCGCGTTATCGCCGGCTGTTTTGGAGGGTTCGCTGAAGCGCGTTCATCCGAACACAGAATTTCATTGCTCGTCAGCAAGAAGCCAAATGACGAGTATCACTATCCATTATGGTCGTGACGGTCGTTTCGTCCAACGTAGTCGAACTCATTTGCGCTGACGATGCAGCTGCGATCGAAGCCGCCAAGCAGGTTGCCGGTCATTATGTTGTCAAGCTTTGGAGAACCCGCGCACACAAAGAGACCAGTCCCATTGGATGGCCCCCTGCGGCTTAGCCACCGTAAAAATCACAAAGGTCGTGGCGCGACTGCAAATCGCGGTGGGTCCCCAAACCTGTCGCTGGTCTACCAATTCGGCGGTGCGTACTCAATGCCGCCAGCGTCCCACAATTGATTGAGGCCGCGCGGGATGCCGAGCTTGGACTGATCGCCGACATTGCGGTCGTAGACTTCACCGTAGTTGCCGACCAGCCGGACGATGCGCGAGGCCCAGTCGCGCGTCAGCCCGATGTCATCGCCATAGTCGGACGACACGCCCATGAAGCGCTGCACCTCGGGCTTGCCCGAGCGCATCGCCTCGTCGAGGTTCTTCGAGGTGATGCCGAGCTCTTCGGCGTTGATAGTGCAAACAGCGTCCACTTCACGATCATCAGCCACTGGTCGTCGCGATGGCGCACCACCGGCGCGAGCGGCTCCTTCGAGATCACGTCGGGCAGGATGACGCTGTCGCCCGCTTTCGTGAGCTTCAGGCGTTGCGCATAAAGCTGCGAGACGTCGCTCGTGATGGTGTCGCATTTGCCATCTTCGTAGGCTTTCAGCAGATCTTCGAGCTTGTTGAATTACCTGCTCGAACTTCATGTTGTTGGACTTGAAGTAGTCGGAGAGGTTCAGCTCGGTCGTGGTGTTCTCCTGCACGCAGACCTTGCTGCCGTCGAGCGCGAGCGCGTTGTCGATGTTGCGCGCCTTCTTGGTCATGAAGCCCTGGCCGTCATAGTAGGAGACGCCGGCAAAATGCAGGCCGTACTCGGTCTCGCGCGACATGCTCCAGGTCGAATTGCGCGACAGCACGTCGATGTTGCGGTCGCGCAGCTCCTTGAAGCGCAGGCTGGCGTCGAGCGGAATGTATTTGACCTTGCTGGTGTCGTTGAAGATGGCGGCCGCAAGGGCGCGGCAGAAGTCGACGTCGAAGCCGGACCAGTCGCCCTTCTCATCGGGCGCCGAGAAGCCGGGCAGCCCAGGATTGACGCCGCACAACAGGTAGCCGCGGTTGACCACGCGCTTCAGCTGCGGGTGTCGTAGCGTACATAGGTGATCGCCGCCGCCGCAACGGCGACCGCAATCGCAAGGCCTATCAATAGGCCGGTCCAGAATGTCCGCATGAAAATGATCTCTGCTGTTTGAGCGAAATTGTCTGAAAGCGGTACGCGGCGATCAGACCGAGGGCTTCTGGTGCACGATCACCTTGGTCCCGACCGGTACGCGGTCATAGAGATCCATCACGTCGTTGTTGACGAGGCGGAAGCAGCCCGACGAGATCGCCGTCCCGATAGTCTGCGGCAGGTTGGTGCCATGGATGCGGTAGACCGTGCCGCCAAGATGCATCGCGCGCGCGCCAAGTGGATTGCCGGGACCGCCGGCCATGAAGCGCGGCAGATAGGGCTGGCGGGTGATCATCTCCGGCGGCGGCGTCCAGTCCGGCCACTCGGCTTTCTTGGTAATGCTCAGGAGGCCCTGCCACTGGAAGCC
>CAWCKS010000005.1:0-262051 GCA_963796195.1 uncultured Alphaproteobacteria bacterium
GCAACGTGCTGCCGCGCGGGCGTGCGGAAAAGGACGCGCGCGGCCTGAAAATGCAGATTTGGTATTGAAATGGTCGTCATTCCGGGGCGCGCGAAGCGCGAGCCGAAATAACCACGACAGGGAGTATGAATTCCGGGCCTGCGCCTTGCGGCGCATCCCGGAATGACAGGCGTTAGGTTGATCACTTGTGCGCGATTCAAGTCACCCCAGCCACTTCAAACACCCCGTCTCCTGCAGCAGCGGCTCGATGCGCTGGCGGGCCTGTGGCGGCAACGCCGCAAATTTCTTCTTCAGGCCATCGTAGCATTTCGCCTGGTAGCGGAACGGCGCCTGCGTGAACGTCTGCCCCTGCAGCTTCACCGAAACTTCCTTGTCGCCGTGCTGCATCGCCTCAAAATTGGCGGCGAGGAACGGCAGGTAGACGTCGGCGGCGAGCCTCAGCAGTTCCGCAATGACAGCCGGCAGCGTCGTCGTCGCATCGATCCATTCGCCCTCGACACCCGAGGCATCGTCGAGCCGCATCAACCACAGCAGCACGTCGGGCGCGCGCCTGCGCATCTCGGTTTCCGGCGTCGGATCAGTCGCCAGAATAATGAGCTGGCCGAACAGGCCGAAATCGGCGAGCGCGGGCCGCGAGCCGAACAGGTACGGCATCTGCACGACGTGCTTGTTCAACACGTCGAGCAGGCGGAAGTAGCTCTCTTCGATGATCGGCTTGTTCTCTTCGGTGCAGCCGACCAGCGCCATGCGGCCGACCTGACGGTCGTTGAATGCCGTCATCGCCGCCTGGCGCTTCTGCGCCGGCACGCCGATCATGCGATCGCCGGTGATCCAGAGCTGGGCGAACTTGCGATCGTCGGCGTAATACCAGCGATAGTGGAACATCATCTTGGTCACCCACTCGTCGCCGAAATCCTCGATCAGGTCGGACAGGAAGGCGAGGCCGGGATCGGTTGGGATGACGCTGCGCGCGTTCGGATGCCGCCGCTCCAGCTCGTAGGCGAGCGGGGTGGAGTCGTTCATCAGCGTGCCGTCGGGAAAGCGCAGCACGGGAATGACGGGCGGCAGCTGGGCCTTGATCGCGACATCGCGCGCAGTGCCGTCATTGTCCCAGACGAACGGCAGCCGGCGATAGCGCATCAGGGCGCGCATCTTCTGCGAATAGGGCGAGGGGTTTGCGCCATGCAGGCGGTAGGTGTCGGACATGAGGGCGCTCCTTCTAATGCCGCCGATCTCAAGTCGGCTTGAATGCGAACCCCGCTCATTCCCGTGAAATCGGGAATCCGGCTAAAGCAGCACGGTGTGCCGGGGTCGTAAAGACTGGGTCCCCGCTTTCGCGGGGACGAGCGGTGAAGTGACGCGCAGTTCGCGACTAACTACTGCTTCGCGGTGCCTGTGGCCTGCCGCTTGGCGGCCTCGTCGCGCAGCGCCGTCTTGCAGCCGTCGGTCAACTCATCCTTGTGGGCCACCAGGCATTTCGCAATGCGACCGCCGCCGGGAATGGTTGTCGAGCACAGCTTCTGGTAATCGCCCATGCAGGCATCCTGCGCCGACTGATTCTGCGCCGGCGCGCCGGCGAGAGCGAACGCAGCTGCGGCGACCGTGGCCGCCGCGATCAACTGCGCTACCCTTTTCACGCGCGCGTTCCGTCGAAGGGGAAGGAGCCCATCATGCCGGTATCGGCCGAGCCGGCGATCTTGTCGCCGTCGACCTTGCCCTTGAAGGTGAGCGTCAGCGCGAACGGCTGCTGGATCGAGATTTTCCAGGAGACGTCGTTGCCCGAGACCTTGCCCTCGAAGATGTCGGTCGAGCCCTGGTCGCCGCCCTGCTTGCCGGTCAGCGTATCGCCCGCGGCCTTCAGCGACAGCGTCGCCTTGCGGTCGCCCATCGGGGTCTTCAACAGCAAATTCCAGTTGCCGTCAGCGGACATGTCTCTCTCCTGGGATTGGTACGCCTGCCTGATCTTTGCGATCTAATGCGCGTACGTGAACGGTAAAAATGCGGCGGATTGCCGGGCGCAAGTCGGAAGCATCAGCAAAAACCGTCGCGTTGTCGAATTATATGAGCTATCCTCAGTTTCCAAACTCGCATTGGCTCAGATATCGAATATGGCACGCACCATGCCACAAGCTTCTGAAACCATGAGAAAATCGCCGACTCAGGCGCGGGCGGAGCATACCGTCGACGCGATCCTCGAGGCGGCGGCTCAGATTCTGCAGAGCGACGGCGAAGAAAAGCTCAACACCAACCGCATCGCCGAGCGCGCCGGATTTTCGATCGGCACATTGTATCAGTATTTCGCCGACAAGGAGGCGATCATCGCAGCCCTTGCCGAGCGCGAGCGCGACAAGGTGCTCGCCACCATCGTCAAGGCGCTGAGCTCGGTCGAGTCCAATGATGCGCAAAGCGTCATTCGCGAGATCGTTCGCACCATGATCGGCTCGTTCGCCAAGCGCAAGCGCGCACGCCGCATCATCATGATGACGATGCTGAAGCGCTGGCAGTTCGCGCCGGACAAGCAGCAGGGCACCAGCGTGATCGAGCAGCTGATCGTCGAGAGCGGCGGCCGCGGCCACGGCCGCACCATGACGCCGGCGGCGGCGTTCGTGCTGACGCGCGCGTTCATGGGCGCGATCCGTGCCGCGGTGCTGGAGAATTCGCCGCACCTCGAGACCCCGGAGTTCGAGGACGAACTGGTTCATCTCGTGATGCAGTTCAGGAAGCCGTGAGGATGGTCGCTGCCGCCGAGATTCCCGACTTCGTCAAGGGCGACTACATCGTCAACCGCCGCGAGCTGACCGTCGAGTGGGGCCACTGCGACCCGGCCGGCATCGTGTTTCACCCGCGCTTCATCGAGTATTTCGATTGGGCCTGCGCGCTGCTGCTGGAGAAGGCGACCGGGTTCAAGAAGTCGGAGCTCCGCGAGGCTTACGGCTTCGCCGGCTTTCCGATCGTCGACCTGCAGGCAAAATTTCTCATTCCGGTCACCTATGGCGACGATGTGAAGATCTATTCGACGATTGCTTCGCTGAAGCGCTCGAGTTTTGCGATCAGGCACTGCCTGACGAAAAACGGTGCAGTTGCCGTCGAGTGCTCGCAGACACGGGTGTGGTGCGTGGCCGATCCCGCCGATCCGAAGAAGCTGAAGGCCGCCGCCGTGCCCGACGAGGTGGTCGTGCGGCTGAAGCGGAGGTAGGTTAAGCGCCACTCGCAGCCGTCGTCCCCGCGAAAGCGCGAGGGCATGCACAGATCTCGAAGGCTCCATCCTGCAGCGACAGCGTGGAAGTATTCAAGACCATGCTTGAAGGTGATTGGACCTGGCGGTTTGGAGGATGGATAGCCGTCCCAGCCGCCGAGGCGGCCAATGATCCAGGCGGCCCAGGCAAGGCGATCGGGCGGGTGCGGGTTTTTGAGCCGCTTTGTTCTGGCCTCGAGATCATGGTTGAGGGCGTTGAGGGTAGCGATCTCAGTCGCAGTGAAGGCCAGCTGGATGGGCTGCTGGCCGCGACCATCGCGTGCCTGCAGCAACTGGATTGTGATGACAGCAGCTTTGGTGGCAATGGCGACGAGCTTGAGGAGCCGGTCGGCGGTGGCGAGCTGACTGTCCTCAAGTTTGAGGCCTTGCGTCTTGAGGACGCGGAACAACTGCTCGCTCAACCAGCGCCGCTTGTACCAATCGGGAATGCGCCACGCCTGTTCTGCATTTGTCACCTTGTGGCTGGTCAGAAGCCGCCAATGCAGCGGCTCGGTGCCGGCTGGCGCGTCGGGCTCGCGCACATCGACGACCGTCAGCGGCAAGCTTGCTGGCAAATGGCGCAGGAACCTGGTTTTCGGACGGGCGAGGTCGATCGCAGCAAAGCGGAGTTCGAGTATTGCAACACGCTCAGGCTTACCCGCCCGCGCGGGCAGCACGATCGGGCGCCGATCCACCACGGTCTTTGCATCGATGGTCGCATACAAGCCGATGTCGTCGGCAAGCTTGCGATCATGCATGCTGCGGACGAGAACGTGGAAGCTCTCGTCGGCCGCACTGGCATAAAGGGCGAAGATGTCGCTCTCGCGGTCGCCGATCACGGTTACCATGGCAGCCTTGGCAAGCAACGGCTTGGCTGCGAGCGCGGTGGCGATCCAGCGTTGCGATTCTCGATCCGACAGGTCGCGCCGATCGTGCGGGACGGTCCGGCGGCCGTTGCGCGTCCACACCTTGCCTCCCAACAGGCCAAGGCAGGTCCCACCGTCGGCATCCACCGCCAGCAGCGGGTGCAGCAGCACGCCATAGCCGCCGCCTTTGCCGATCTCGCCGAGCCCGCGCCGGCGCTGCGGCGTGGTCGCGAAGTTGATCTCGCTGGTGTCCTGGATCGCCAGCACATGGCGGCCGTCGAACGCTGCAACCGTGCTTTCGCTCCAGCTCTCGATGATACCGGCCGTCGTCACCTTGGGGTTGCCGAGAAAGCGGTTGAACCGCACTTCAAGGGCGCGATCACCCTTCGCCAGCCGTCGCAGGCAAACATCCTTGCCCGCGAAGCTCCGTCCCATCGCGACACCCCCTCAAGAAGGTGTCGCACTTCGTTTGTGAACTCAGGGGACCCATAGCCCCGATGCTGATTTCATAGTGTGGCGCCTGTCCAGGATGGCTTGACGAGGGCCTTAGTCGTCTTGCCTCTGCTGCGGAGTATGGGTCCCCGCTTTCGCGGGGACGACCGCAAAAGATCGTCGAACCCTCACAAATGAATCACGCCCATCCTTGCCGCATGCGCGACCGCGTCGGTGCGGCCGGTGGCGTCGAGCTTTTCCAGCACGGAGGCGACGTGAAATTTTGCGGTGTGCACGGAGATGCCGAGCTGACGGGCGATCTGCTTGTTGGAAGCGCCTTCGGCCATCAGCGCGAGCACGTCGCGCTCGCGCGGCGTCAGCTCGAATTCGTCCGCCTCGCTGCGCGTGCGATGTGACCGTGACACCACCGCGAGCGCTGCCGTCTCGCCGGCGGCGGCGAGGCGCAGGCCCTTCACTTCGCCGAGCAGCGCGGTCAGCCGGTCGGCCAGTGCGGCATCGTCGATCTCGATCGCAATGACGAGAGGCGAATCCGTTTCGCTCACGCGGCGGGCCTTTCGCCGATCGTCAACTTCGCTGTCACCGGTTCGCCGGCGCGTCGCAATGCGAGCTCTGCCGTGGTGCCGACACTATCGGGCCCGAGCGCACGCACCAGCGCCCGCACGCCGCGCAGCGCTTCGCCGTTCCAGCCGACGATCACGTCGCCCTGGCGCAGCCCCGCAGCAGCGCCGGGACCGCTGGTGTCGACGCCCATCACCATCGCGCCGACCCCGTCGCTGTCGAGCCGGACCGGCTGCAGCGCGAGCCCGAGGTAGCCGCGGGCGATACGGCCGTGGGTCTCGAGCCGGGCCGCGACCCGCGCGATCGTTGCCGACGGAATCACCAGCACACGGCGCCGCGCGCCTGCCACCACCATACCGAAGGCCGCTCCATCCGGCCCAAGCGCAAGGCCGCCCTCGCCGTCGCGTCGCAGCCTGACGTCGAGCTCGATACGGGCATCGATCTCGCCGCCGCGCAGGCTGCGCCAGCGGCCGCCCGACAGCGAGACCATGCCGAGGGCCGCGGCGGGGGCGCCGTGATCGGTCGATGCGACGACCGCGAGCGAGCCGAGCGGCGGCACCGCCTGCGTCAGCTTCGCCGCAGCTGTGCCCTTGGTGTCGAGCTTGAGCAAGGCAATGTCGGTGGTGTGGTCGCGGCCGACGATCGTGGCCGAGGCGGTTTCGCCGCCGGCGAAGCCGACCGAAATGTCGCCGTCGTCGGCGAGTGTCTCGTCGGCGGTGACGACCAGCCCGGCCTTCCAGACAAAGCCGGAGGCCCGCGAGCGGTGCGAGGTCACAGCGACGACGGCGGGTGAAGCGTCGGCCAGCAGTTTGGTCAGCGCTGCTGACAGCGCCGGCAGGTTTGAAATGTCAGACATCGGAAACTCCCTTCATGTTGCGCACAATCTGGGAATTCCCGACGCAAAACGGTACTGGCCGGATGGCGAGGGCGGAGCGGCAAGCGCGCGCGATCCAGGCTACAACGACGCCTTCATCCTATCGCCTCGCGCAAGAGGTCGAGCGGCTGCCACGGCTTCCGCAGGAAATGCACGTCGGGCGGCAGCGTGAGATTGTCCCGACCCGAAATGATGACGATGGTGAGTGCGGGAAAGTGCCGTTTGGCGGCTCCGGCAAGCTCGATGCCGCTCTCGGAGCCTGCGAGTTCGACGTCGGTCACCAGCAGACGCAGCTCGGTACCGACCTGCTCGAGCACAAGCTCGGCGGCCTCGGCGCTTTCGCAGGCGATGACCTCCATGTGCTCGTCCCTGAGCAAGTCGCTCAGCATCTCGCGCTGGAAGCGGTCATCCTCGACGACCAATGCCAGTGATGGAACCGCGTTGTTCATCATGCTCTCCGGCCTGTTATGGTTGTTAAGTCGGCAACCTGCATAAAGTTCATGTGAGTTTCGGGCGCCGTGGGGTTCCCGATGGACAGATTGGCGCCGAACAAATCGGCAGACTTAAATGCGCGCCGCCCGCTCCTCGAGCGCGTCCCGAAACGATTTGCGCTTGCCGCGCGGCTCCGCGCTCGCCATCTCCGCCGCCTGACGCAAGATCGCGGGCGCGGCGAGGCCTGACTCAACGCAGCGCTTGCACATGCCGTCGAGCAGCAGGATCTCATCGCGGTAGTCAGGATCGCCATCCCGCATCGCGTGAACGGCGAACGCGCGAAGAAGCTGATCGGCTGTCGCCGGTGGATCGGGGAAGGCGATCTTGCGGCCCGCCGATCCCCAGTTGCGCGCGAAGCTTTTGCATTCCGCGAACAGGGCGCGGAGGATTTGCCGATCGTCATCGTCGCCGGCGATGTAGGCATCGATCAGGCGCGGAATGATGCCGCTATCATCGATCTCGTCGCGCAGGCGCCGCTCGTCGGCGTACAGCGATGCCATGATTTGCTTGCGCGCCTTGAGGCGTGCAACCCAACCCGGGTCGTGGATGTCGATGCCGTAATCCTGCAGCGGACGCAGACGCGCGTCGAACTGGCGTATCGTCTCGATCAGACCTGGGTCAACAACCATCACGTGCTCGAGCTTGCATGACGAAATTGTGTAAATCGCGCCGATGCGCAGGATGAATATCGTTACTCGGCGAGTTGAATCCAACTCGAGCTGAGCAGTGAGAACTGCCGATCATCAAAGCCGTCGTCGGGTGAACCGCAAATAGCGTTAGCAGAGAAGTGAACACGGTGCATTTTGCGTGGACCGAGATATCACCGCAGGCAAAAACGCAAAAGATCAACGCTGCGTAGCCCGATCACCGGTTACGGAATCGGCGTCTTACAACAATCCAGTCGGCAGAGCGTGATGCCGCATCGCCATCCAGCACGTTGTGTCGAATTTTACTCTGATCTGGTGGGCCTCGCTAAATGATCGGGAACGGTTGACCTGCTTAAAAGCGACTGCCAACTCCAAATCAAAAGGGGCGGAAAATGCAGCTGATCAGGAAGTTTCTGTCAGAGGATTCCGGCGCAACGGCGATCGAATATGGGCTCATCGCCGCGGGCATCGCGCTGGCGATTATCGCGGCCGTGAATACGCTGGGCACCACGATCAGCAATGAATTCACGTCCATTGGCACTGCGCTGAAGTAAGCGAATATCGGGCCGGGCGTCGGTATTGCGACAGTTCAGGGTTGCGGGCTCGCGCGTGAATTGAAATAGGCGTCGATGAAATCGAGCTGCGCTTGTCGCCAGCCGGTATTGACGCGCATCGTGCTGTCGAGCTCGAGATATTTTTCGCTGGCGTCGCTCACGGGCCAGGCGGGCCAACCGCCGCCGTTGGGATCGCCCGTTGTGGCAAACCGAACCCAGGCATCTTGCATCGCTGCGGCAAGCGCGAGATCGTCATCGTTGAATGGCTGGGGATCGAGCGCTGCCGCGACCGCGAGCGAGGCAAAGACGTACGGCACGTCGTCGCCGTGGTTCGGCGCGCCGCCGCCGGGACGCTGGCGCAGGAACAGGTAGCGGTAGACCGGCGCTCCCTTGTCTCGCAGGCCGCGCATCACGCCACGGGCGCCTGAGTTGAACTGGGTGTCCGCGAACATGTCGGCGACGCTGCGCCTGACATCGGCCCGCGGATAAAGGTCTCGCGCGCGTGCCGCTTCGGCGCCAAAGCTCTCCGCGATCAGAGCATCAAGCTGCTCTGTCGTCTTGACCTGCCACGCTGCGGTCAGCTTCGAGCCTTCGTCGGCATTGGTGCCGACGATTGCGGGCAGGGCGAGGATCTCGCCTCTTGCATATGCCTCGCGCTCGTCGCGCGGGATGAATCCAGCCATCGCGGATCGGTCGCAGCACGCGCGGTGTAGTCAGCCCGCGCTGCTTGGGCACGAACAGCGGCGTCTTCGCCAGGATTTCCGTCAGCTGACAACCTGCGCAGCTCGGCCAATATTGCGGCCGAGCTTCGACCCCGCCGCTTCGGCTTCTGCAAGACTCGACAGCGGGCGGAACGCGCCGGGGCTCTGCTGGATGGTTTGTTGAAACAGGCCGCGCGCCAGCGGCGAGGTCAAGAGCAGCGAGATCGACGCCGCACCCGCCGAGACGCCGAACAGCGTCACGCGGTTCGGATCACCGCCGAACGCCCTGATGTTGCGTTGAACCCAGCCGAGCGCAGCCAGTGTGTCGAGCAGGCCGTAATTGCCGGAGCTGTGATGGGAGGACTCCGCTGTCAGCTCGGGATGCGCCATGAAGCCGAGCACGCCGATCCGGTAGTTGATCGTGACCAGCACGACGCCTTTGCGCGCGAAACTCTCGCCGTCGCAGCGCGGATCGGAGCCGCTACCCGAGACGTAGCTGCCGCCAAAGAGCCACACCATCACCGGGCGCAATTCGCCGGCCTTGGTCTCGGGCGCCCAGATGTTCAGCGTCAGGCAGTCCTCGCTCATCGCCGCAGCGCGAGTCCGCGAGGTCGCGGCCTGCGGCGGATCTGCGCCGAATGCCGTCATCGCTCGCACGCCCGGCCACGGCTTGACCGGCTGCGGCGGCCGCCAGCGCAAGTCGCCAATCGGCGCTTCGGCGTAGGGAATGCCTTTGAACGACCGGATCGCGCCGCCGCTGCCGGAGACGAGACCGCAGTCGGTACGAACAACAGCGGCTGATTCGGTCGATGCGTCCTGGATGTTCATCCCGCATTCCTTGCTCACGTAGTTGACTTGTGTCGCGACGACAGCAAATTTGGCGTCGATCGCGAGGCGAAACGCTTCGATCGCGGATGTTATCGATTGAGGAGTCGCAGCGTGGCCGGACGGCCCCGAACCAGTTCGCCCAGGAATTTCTCGCGCGAGAGCGGGTTCGACGACCCGCGGCAGCAGCTGCACGAGCTGTCGGCGCTCGGCCGCGGGCTGATGATCCTGCGCGCCTTCGACATCGGCGAACCGTATCTGGGCAACGCGGCGATCGCCGAGCGCACCGGGCTTGCCAAGGCAACCGTCTCGCGGCTGACCCAGACGCTGCTCGAACTCGGTTATCTCCTGTACCGCGCCGATCTCGGCAAATACGAGCTGGCGCCGAGCGTGCTGGCGCTGTGCCACGCCTATCTCGGCAACATGCCGGTGCCCGGCGTGGCGCGCCCGGCGATGCTCGAGCTTGCGCGTGAAGCCAAGGTCAATGTCGGGCTCGGCATTCGCGACGCCTTGCGCATGGTCTATGTCGAATCCGCGCTTGGCGAGCCGATGAGCGGACGCCAGCGCGTTGGCCTGAGTGTGCCTGTGCATCTCAGTGCCATGGGGCTTGCCTGCATCGCCGGGATGGCAGTCGAACAGCGCGACGCGCTGTCGCGCGAGCTCTTTCAGATGTCGTCGCCCGCGGAGTGGCGCGCGATCTCGGCCAGGATCGACGACGCGGTGGCGCAGGTCCACACCCGCGGCTTCTATCTCGGCATCGGCACGCTGAGCCCCAATACCAACATGCTCGGCGTGCCGTTCTACTATGAGCCGGCGCGCGCGATGATGGCGTTCAACTCTGGCGGCTCCTCGCCGGTGCAGACCGTCGAGAAGCTGACAAAGCTCGGCCCGAAGCTCGTCGCGCTGGTCGAGCGCGTCCGCAGCGAGCTTGGCACGATGTCGGCTCCCTACAGCGTGCGGCGCTGACACGCGCATCTCCCTAGAGATCCAGCACCAGGGTCGGCCCGCGGCTGCCGGAACAGCACACCATCATGGTGTCGTTGGCGGCCTTCTCGTCGTCCGACAGGATCATGTCGCGATGGTCGGGGGTGCCCGACAACACGCGGGTTTCGCAGGTGCCGCAAATGCCTTGCTGGCACGAGGTCTTGATCGTGATGCCGGCAGCCTGCAACGCCTGCAGCAAGGTCTGGTCCGCCCGCACCGCAATCGAGCGTTTCGAGCGCGCGAGCTCGACCGTGTAGGCGCCGCCGCTTGCTGCGGCATTGTCCGGCGCGCTGAACCGTTCGAGATGCACGAATTTCTTGGGCCGGCCGGCGCAAGCGCGCTCGAAGGCGGCGAGCATCGGCGCCGGTCCGCAGCAATAGAGCTGCGCATCTTGCGGAGCTGAAGCGACAATCGCGTCGACATCGATCACCTTGCCGCCGTTTTCGTCGTCGACATGCAGGTGCAGGCGATCGCCGGCGCCGGACAAATCGTCGGCGAATAGCGCTTCATCGCGTGCGCGCACCGCGTAATGCAGCCGCCACGCGCGGCCTGAAATCTGCAGCTGGGTCGATCATGCATTTGATCGGCGTGATGCCGATGCCGCCGGCGATGAAGATCGACAGCGCAGCATCCTCGACCAGCGGAAAATGATTGCGCGGCAGCCCGATTTTCAGGACCTGTCCGACCCGGAGCTCCTCATGCATGCAGCGCGAGCCGCCGCGACCGTCCGCCTCGAGCTTGACGCCGAGCAGGTAGCGCGCGCGATCGCTTGTGCCGCTCGCGATCGAGTACTGCCGGATGGTGCCGTTCGGCAGGTAGACATCGACATGCGCGCCGGCGGAGAATTCCGGCACGGTGCCGCCGTGCAGCGGGCGGAGCTCGAACAGATTCGTCCGCGTCGCGCCGAAGATGATCGCGGTCAGCCGCATTTCCACGGTGTCGTCGGTCGATGCCGGCGCGCTGCTCGGGGGCGCTAAGTGCTTGGTCATCGCGGTAAATTCTTCCCGGTCTGGAGAACGGAATTGTTTTCCCCCACCGCGCTGGTCCCCGTTCTATCCAAATTGACCGTCGACATAAAACGGAACTATATTCCATTTTACGATCAAGGTGCGCCAGCGCCTTAGGCGCAAGAATTCGATCGGGCTGACGGCCCGGCCTCAAGCAATGGGAGAGAACGCGATGGCGTCGGCAATCGAGAGCGACGAGCTAACCCGTGTCGGACCCGGCACCGTGATGGGTCAGTTGATGCGCCAGTATTGGATCGCCGGCGGCGAAATCGAGCGAGGTGAAGGCCGGCGGCGAGCCGCTCAAGCTGATGCTGCTCGGCGAGAAGCTGATCGCGTTCCGCGACGAGAAGTCCGGCCGCGTCGGCGTGATGGACCAGCGTTGTCCGCATCGTTGCGCTTCGTTGTTCCTCGGCCGCAACGAAGAGGGCGGCATCCGCTGCATCTATCACGGCTGGAAGTTCGACGTTGACGGCAATTGCCTGGAGATGCCGAACGTCGCGCCGGCGCAGCGCTTCGAGGACAAGGTCAAGGCCAAGGCCTACAAGGTCAACGAGCGCGGCGGCCTGATCTGGGTCTACATGGGCTCGCGCGCGGAAGCGCCGCCGATGCCGATGATCGAGGCGACGCTGCTGGACGAGGGCGAGCTCAACGCGGCGTTCGTGCTGCGCGACTGCAACTGGATGCAGGCGCTGGAAGGCGACATCGACACCTCGCACTTCGGCTTCCTGCACATCGGCAGCGTCACGCCCGATCAGGTACCAGACGACAGCATGCTGAAGTATCAGGTTGCCCACAAAGCGCCGGAGTATCACGTCGCCGACACCGAGTGGGGCACGATGTATGCGGCCTATCGGCCGGCCGACAATGGGGCCACCTACTGGCGCTTCGCGCAGTTCGGCTTTCCGTTCTGGGCCCAGGTCCCGCAAGGCAACTTCATCGATCGCGTCTCGGCGCGCGCCTGGGTGCCGATGGATGACGGGCACACCATGGCGGTGACGCTGAACTGGACCAAGATGTCGCGCGCGACGTCGCAGCTGAAGGACGGCAAGCCGCTTCCGGGCGCTCAGGCCCAGGTCGACATGCTGCCGAACGAGAACCAGTGGTACGGGCGTTTCCGGCCCAAGGCCAACGACGGCAACAACTACTTCATCGACCGCGAGGCACAGCGCAACGGCACCATCTATTCCGGCATCACGAACATCCACATGCAGGACCAGGCGGTGACCGAGAGCATGGGCCCGATCACCGACCACGACTTCGAGCATCTCGCGCCGAGCGACCAGATGATCGCGCGCACCCGCCGCCGGCTGGTGCACGCCGCCCGCGCGTTGCGCGACAAGGGCACGCGTGCCGCCCGGCGTCGACAATCCGGAAGTCTATCTGCAGGCCCGCAGCGGCGAGTGCGTGGTCGCCGTGACGGACTGGCGCGAGGCTTATGCGGAGAAGCTCCGTGAGGTGGTTCGCCCGATCCACGGCATCGCCGCGGAATAGTGTTTAGCGGCTGGTCGTCCCCGCGAAAGCGGGGACCCATACGCCGCAGCGAAAGTGCGACGACGAGGCCAAGGCGACGGTTTGTAATTCTCGTTCGCACAAGACAGGCAAGACAAGACAGGGGTTATGGGTCCCCGCTTTCGCGGGGACGACTTCGAAGATGAAAAGAGAACACCATGGCAAAGATCGTTCTCGGCATTGCCACATCGCACGGCCCGCTGCTGTCGACGCCGCCCGAGCAATGGGGCGAGCGCGTCAAGGCCGACCGCGCCAATCCGGCGCTGTGGTTCCGCGGCCAGCCTTACAAGTACGACGCGCTCGAAACGTTGAGGAGCGGCGAGGGGCTCGAGCAGAAGTCCGCGCTGCCGGCGCGCCAGGATCATTTTGCGCGCTGCCAGAAGGCGCTGGCCGTGCTGACCGAGACGTTTGCCAAGGTCAATCCCGACGTCGTCGTGATCGTCGGCAACGATCAGCAGGAAGCGTTCTCGGACCGGAACATGCCGGCGTTCTCGATCTTCTGGGGCGAACAGCTGACCAACCGGCCGCCGACCGAAGCGCAGATCAAGCAGATGCCGCCGGGCTCGTCGCTCGCGACGTTTGCGCACCGGCCGGAGCAGGAGACGCAATATCCCGGCGCGCCGCGGCTCGGCCAGCACATCATCACGAAAATGATGGAGCAGGAGTTCGACGTCGGCACCTCAAAATCGCTGCCGAGCGACGGCAATGAGTGGTCGCGCGGCAGCCTGCCGCACGCCTTCGGCTTCATCCTGCGCCAGATCATGAAGGATCGGCCGATTCCGCATCTGCCGGTGCTGATCAACACCTTCTATCCGCCGAACCAGCCGACCGCGCAGCGCGTCCATCGCTTCGGCAAGGCGTTGAAGACGGCGATCGAGAGTTGGCCGGAAGATGCGCGGGTCGCGGTGATCGCGTCGGGCGGGCTGTCGCACTTCGTCGTCGACGAGGATCTCGACCAGAAATTCCTCGGCTTCCTCAAGAGCGGCGACGTGAAGGGTATGACCACGCTGCCCGAAAGCTACCTGCAGTCCGGCACCTCGGAGTTCAAGAACTGGATTCCGGTCGGCGCCATTGCCCACGATGCGGGGCTGAAGATGGATCTCGTCGATTACGTTCCGTGCTATCGCTCGTCGGCCGGAACCGGCAACGCGATGGGATTTGTGCGCTGGACATGAGCATGATCCCCTGTTTTCGATAAGATCATGCTCGAAAGAGCTAAAGGGTCGCGGCGGATCCTTCAACAGACCGGCGCGAGAAAGATGTCGGAAGACTTCAGGCAATCGGTCAGGCAGATCGCGACGTCGCGCGCGCAACGCGACCGCGACACCGGCATCAGCCCGGGCGACCGCCTGCTGCCGCGGCAGCGGCACTGGCAGGAGCTGCACCGCCTGTCGCGCAAGTTCGAGAGCGACGTGCGCGAGATGATCGCGCAGGTCGTCGGCGCGGCCAACATCGAGCTCGGGCCGCACGGCTTTCGCATCCAGGAGGTGCGCAATCTGCGCCTGCTGCCCGGCGAGATCACCGGCGCCGCCTTTCTGATCGCCTCGGAGTCGGGGATCGAGCCGAGCGGCACGCTGACGTTCAAACTGCGCGACACCGGCCGCATCCGGATCGAGGCGGAAGGCCTGGCCCTGCGTATTCATTTCGACGGCTCCGATCGCGACATGATCGAGACATCGCCCGACGGAATCGATCGCGGCGCGGTCGAGGCGGCGTTCCTGAGCTTCATCAAGGAAGTGCTCGACGGCGCGCAGCACGCCTTCAACGACGATTGAGCTCCGTCGATAACCCACGAGCTAGCGGTCTGCCCATCGCAGCCAAGTTTACGCAGGCTGCGCCTGCTAAAGCGCAGCCAAATTTGCGCAGGCTGCGTCTGCTATGGGCGCGCCCGACGACAAATAGCCGACACCGTCGGGACGCCTCTCAAGCCGCAATCCGAACCGGCAGAGACTCGTAACCCTTGACGAACGAGGAATAGGGTCGCTTTGGCTCGCCAACGACCTCGATCCTGTCGAAGCGCTTGAAGATCTCTTCCCAAATGATCTTCAGCTGCAGCTCGGCAAGGCGCAAGCCAACGCAGCGATGGATACCGAAGCCGAACGAGATGTGGTTGCGCGGTCGTGCCCGGTCGATGATGAACTCGTCAGGGCGCTCGATCACCTCGTCGTCGCGGTTGCCTGAGACGTACCACATCACCACCTTTTCACCCTTCTTGATGGTCTTGCCACGAAGCTCGAAGTCGGCGAGCGCAGTCCGGCGCATGTGAGCGAGTGGCGTCTGCCAGCGGATCACCTCCGGCACAAAGCTTTCCAGCAGTGCCGGATTTTCACGCAACTTCTTGTACTGGTCCGGATTCTCGCTGAGTGCGACGATGCTGCCGGTCATGGTGTTGCGCGTGGTGTCGTTGCCACCGACGATCAAGAGCGCAAGATTGCCGAGGAAGTTTTCCGGCGTCATGTGCTTGGTGGCTTCGCTATGCACCATCATCGACAACAGATCGTTCTTCAACGGCTGGCGGGCACGTTCCTGCCAGAGCTTCGAGAAGTAAGCGGCCATTTCGTGCAACTCGGCCATGCGTTGCTCATCGCTGTCGACGATGCCGCCGCCCGGCACTGCGGTCACGACATCGGACCAGCGGGTCAGCTTGCGCCGCTCCTCCCAGGGGAAGTCGAACAACACGGCGAGCATCTGCGTGGTCAGTTCGATCGAGACCTTGTCGACCCAGTCGAAGGTTTCGTTAACAGGCAGGTTGTCGAGACAACTCGCCGAGCGCTTGCGGATATTGATTGCCATCTCGTCGAGATGCACCGGCGTGAACATCGGCGCTACGGTCTTGCGCTGTGGCGCGTGCCGCGGCTCGTCCATCGTGATGAACGACTCGAACCGGGTATCGACCGGATTGCGGATGTTGATGCCGCCCATCGCCGCGGCGGAGGAGAACACGCCGTGGTTGGTATCGACGGCCATGATGTCGTTGTACTTGGTGACCGACCAGTACGGGCCGAACATGCTGTCCTTGCAATAGTGGACCGGGTCTTCCTTGCGCAGCCGTTCGAAGTAGGGCCAGAACTCGTATTTCTGGAACAGGGCGGGGTTGCCGACGTCGAACTGATCGAGCGGCATCGAGTACGCGCGCTCGCGCGCCGCGTCGATCTGCTTGGTCGTGCCGTGCATGAGGAAAACTCCTGTTTCGAACTGATGCTGGAAACGCTGCAACAGGTTAGCATTGTTAGCTGCCACAGGAGCAAACCCGGCGGCGCGCTGTTTTGGCGCAGGGAGGCGGATGCCGCCTCCCTGTTGCTTGAATCTATTCCGCAGCGACAGCCAGCGGAGCCGACGACTGCGCGAACCGCGCGGCCTCGTGTTGCGGACGGAGGAACAGCATGCCGATCAGTCCGCACGCCAGCGCCACCACGCCGCAGATCATGAAGCCGTGCATGTAACCGTCGGCTGCGCTCGCGCCGGCCTTGATCGCCTCCTGGACCATGCTGCCCATCACATACGGCCCGATCAGGCCCGCCGATGTTGCGATCGCGTTGTTGATCGCCAGCATGGCGCCGCGCTGCGACACCGGCGTGAACTCGCTCACCATGGCGTGACCCATCACGTAGATGACGGCCGGCACCGAAATGCCGATTACCATCATTGCGATCTTCAGGGGTGATCCCGGAACGAACGGCATGGCGATCAGCGCAAGACCGCCGAGCGCGACGCAGCCGGCGCCGAACACGCCACGCGCCCAGCGCGTGCCGATGCCCTGCGTAAGCATTTGCTGCGACAGCCAGCCCGAGGTGATGACGACGAATGGGCTTGCGGCCCAGGGCAACGTCGTGATCCAGCTCGCTTCCTTCTGGGTGAAGCCGAGGCCCTGGATCAGGAACGGCGTGAACCAGCCGACCAGCAGCGACAATCCCCAATAGGCGCCGAACCCGGCCGCGAAGCCAGACAGGGTCGTGCCGTTCAGCAAGAGCTTCGCATACGGCACGCGATCGATTTGCTTCGAGGTGTTCGCAGCGCTTGTGGTCGTGATCGGGCCTTCACGCCCCAACACGGCCCAGGCCAGCACCCAGATCAGTCCGACCACGCCCAGCATGCCGAACGCCCAATGCCAGGAATAGTCCTCAATGACGTAGTCGAGCAGGGGGATTGCAATCACGACGCCGATCGCCGCTCCCTGCGAGATGATGGCGCTCGGCAACGTGCGCAACTCGTCGGGGAAGAACTTGTAGGCGCCGTGCAGCGCGACCGGATAGGCCGGGCCTTCGCCGGCGCCGAGCACGATGCGGGAGGCGAGCAGGGTTCCAAGGCCGACCGAGCCGAGCATCGGGAACTGGGTCAGCGCCCAGATGATCGCCATCACCAGCAGGGCCCAGCGGGCCTGGATGCGGTTGACGATAAATCCGGTGACGATCGCCGAGATCGAAAACAGGAAGAAGAAGCTCGAATTGACGAGGCCAAATTGCTTCGGCGTGAGGCCGATCTCTTTCATCATCGGCACGGCGGCAAGACCGATCACGGCCTTGTCGATGAAGTTGATCAGCATGAAAAAGAACAGCAGCCAGACGACAATCCAGCCACCTTTTTGCACTGATGTTTTCTGCATTTGCTTCTCCCCATCCGCTTGAGCGCGTTGACGCGTTGGATCGCGTCGATTTGCAGAGCACTATTTGCGGCGGCGCGCCGGACGACGATGAAATGTCGCCACTGGCGGTCCGCCGGGCTCGCTTGACGGCAGTGCTTGGCATAATTAATACGACGTATCAAGTTAATTGATACGCCGTATCAAAGGCACCGTGATCGGGTTTCGGCAGCATGCGCGCAGACAGCAGAGAAACCGTCGATGATCTCCTGAACGTCGCCGAGCGGTTGTTCGCCCGTCACGGCGTCGAGCAGGTCGCGCTGACCCGGATCGTCGGCTCGAGCCGCCAAAAGAACCGTTCCGCGCTGCACTATCATTTTGGCTCACGCGAGGGCGTGCTGAAGGCCGTGCTCGATCGGCGTCTGAAACACATCAACGCGCTGCGCCTGGAGACACTTGATCGCCCGGCACGATGCAACGACCTCGCCAGAGTAATCCGCGCGCTGGTCGAGCCGCTTTGCCTTGTCGCGCTCAACGAGCCGTGGGGCGCCGACTACATCAGCATCCTGGCGCAGGTCAGTTTCCATCCGACGTTGCTCGGCGAGAGTGTGCTGGACGATGCCAATCTGTCGTCGGTGCGCCGCTGCAAGAAGCTGGTGATCGACGCGCTGCCGATGATCCGGCCGGCGACGCTCAATCGCCGCTTTCGCTGGTTGACGGACAGTGTTGTCCTCGCGGTGGCGCGATGGGCCCGTGACGGTTCGAATTCGGGGCGCGCGCGTGACGTGATGGAGAAGTCTGGTCGAGGAATTCATCGCTTACGGTGCCGCCGGGCTCGCTGCGCGAGCGGTTGAGGCCGGTCGGCCCAATGTGACGGTTGCCGCGCGACGCGCGGCGCGCTGAGCCGTGCAACGCGAGGTCCGCGCGACCAGCTTGAGCGCCATCCTACTTCTTTGAAACGGGAGCCCAAGATGTCCAGGAAAATTTACAAGAACAAGAAAGTTTGGGGGAGCTTCGCGCTCCTTGCCGTCGCTGCGCTGCTTGCGTCACCCGCGAAGGCGCAGAGCGACTGGCCGACGCGGCCGATCCACATCATCGTACCTTACGCCGCCGGCGGGCCGACTGACCTGACGATCCGCACGCTGGCGCCTGTCGTCTCGAGCCAACTCGGGCAGCCTGTCGTTGTCGAGAACAAGCTTGGCGGTGCGACCATGACCGCAACTCAGGCGGTGGTCGCGGCAGAGCCCGACGGCTACACGATCGGCGCCGCCGCCGCTCCTCTTGCCCTCAACACGGCGCTTGGCGTCGCGACGCCCTACGATCCGATCAAGGACCTCAAGCACGTCATCAAGCTGGTCGACGTGCCGGCCTGCGTGCTCGTCAATCCAAAACATCCGGCCAAAACCTTCGGCGAGCTCGTGACCTGGGCGAAGGCACAGACGGAGCCGGTGCTGTTTGCGACCGCAGGCGCGGGCAGCATGCCGCACCTGTGGTTCTCCTATGTCGCGAGCAAGCTCGGCTTCAAGGTCAAGCATGTCGGCTACCGCGGCTCGGCGCCGGCGCTGCTCGATCTCATCGCGGGCAGCGTCAACCTGATGGTCGACGCCTACAACCCGAGCTGCCAGCGCCAGGCCACCGGCGAAGTGCGCGTCCTGGGCTATGCCTGGGACAAGCGGCTCGCGGTCCAGCCGGATGTTCCGACGCTGAAGGAGCAGGGCTTTGACATCGCGCCGGCGGCGGCGACGTTTGGCATCATCGCGCCGAAGGCGACGCCTGATGAGATCATCGCGAAGCTCAACACGGCCTTCAACAAGGCGCTGAACGATCCTGCCGCGCGCGCCGTGCTCGAGAAGAACAGTCTGCTGCCCTCAGGCGGCACGCCGGCCGACTACAAAGCGTTCGTCGCGGACCAGATCCAGCAATGGACCAAGGTCGCCAAGGACAACCACATCGAGGCGGAGCAGTAGGGCGTGGGATTATTGCGCCGGCGCGGGTGAGGCGACTGCACCGCCCGCCACCATCTGCGCGCGGATGCGGCGGCGAACGATCAGGCGAAACACGACGTACTGGATCGCGAACGCCGCGAGCTTGGCGCCGAGCAGCACGACCGTGACGTAGAACGTCCACAGCCTCATGTTGCCCGTGAGCGCGGTCGCTACCGTGCCGGCGCCTAGCACGAACATCAGCGCGGCCCAACAGTAGCCCGCCGCGAGGATCAGGTCGGGCGCGGTCTGGCGCACGATCTCGGGCATGTAGCGCTCCATCCAGTTGCGGCGGAGCATGATCGAGCCGATCGCGAAATGCGCGATCGACGGCTTCACCAGCACGAAGCGCGGATCATTGGTGAGCAGCGTCGCGCTGCCGAGCACGACCACGAGCGCGACGCTCGCCAGCGTCATCAGGTCGAGGTGCTGGCCGCGAACTCTTGCGACGATGTACTGGCCGATCGCGCCGGCAATCCCGACGCCGGTCGCGATCAGGATGCTGTCGGTCGCGAGATAGACCGCGAGGAAGACGATGGTGGAGAAGAAGTCGACGAACAGGCGGCGGAAGACGTCTTTCATGGTGTGGTCCTGATCAGGGGCAGGGACTGAGTTTCAGGCTTTCGGCTGTCATGCCCCGCTTCAAGCGCGGGGCATCCAGTACTCCGTGTCGCCGATTGTTTCAAACAATGTTCGACACAGATTACTGGATCGCCCGGTCAAGCCGGGCGATGACAGATGTAGTGTGTCGCGAGCGTCACTCGGTCACCCCGCATTCACCCAGTTGCCGTGGAATCCCGCGGGCACGCGATGGTCGAGCTTGACCAGCGCGACGGGGCCGGACTCGATGTCTGTTGCGTTGAACACCGCGAGGTCGCTGCGGTTTTCACCGGCGCGATAGACGGTGGCGAGCAGCCAGCCGTCGCCTTCCTTCGCGTCTTTGCCGCGCTCGACGAACACCGGCTCGGAAACCTGGTCGCCGGCAGCGAACTGGAAGCGCACAGTCTTGTTCTTCGCGAGATCGACATGACTGATGCCGCCGAAGCCGACGCCCGAGCCGGACAGACCGTCCGGCGGATGCAAACCAGCCGTGGCGGGTGGCGAAGCCGGCGTGGCGGTCGTCGACGCGCGGGAATTCACCGGCGACGTCGTCGAGATAGCGGCGCGTGAAGCGGTCGGTATTGCCGGCAAGGTCAAAAGTCCAGCGGCACAGCCGGGCGCGGCTCTTGTCCGGATCGGTGCGCGAGCCATCGGGATGCGGAAACAGCGGCGGCTCCTCGAACTGCATGACGTCGGCGATGATTTTGTCACCTTCCTCCCACGCGTTCATGACATGGAAGACATAGCAGGCCTCGCCGCGGAACCAGACGATGTCATTGACCGAGCCGCCGCGCTTCATCACGCCGACATAAGAACCCTTGTCCGGTTCCCAGGCGTAGGGCGGCTTGCCGCTCATCGCGCGCTGTAGGCTGCCGGTCAGCGGCAGGATCGGGAACAGCACGTGTTTCTCGGTGACGACGAAGTCGTGCACCATGCTGGCGAACGGCGCCTCGAAGCGCTGGAATGAGCTGACGCGGCCTTCGCGATCGAGCACGCCATAGGACACCTTCGGCGAGAACGGGCCCGCGGCGTTGTAGCCGAAGAACAGCATCTCGCCGGTGACGGGATCGATCTTCGGATGCGCTGTGAAAGGGCCGGCGATGCTGCCGCCGAAGTCGCGGCTGCCGAGCGTCTTGAGCGTCGTCGGTTCGATCTCGGTCGGCAGGTGGCCTTCTTCCAGCGCGTAAAGTTTTCCCGCGTGATGAACGATGTTGGTGTTGGCGACGCCGCCATTCGCTGGCGTGCCTGATGGCGCGTCGGGCAGGGTCTGGCCGAAGCCGCCGTAGAGCGCGCGGCCGGCATCGTGCTCGGCCATGAACTTTGGCGTACGGACCCAGCGGTTGCGGTAGCTCGCCTTGCCGTTCTCGAGATGGAAGGCGTGCAGCATGCCGTCGCCGACGAACCAGTGCGCTGATGGCGATGGGAATTGCGGATTCGGCCCGTTGCGATAGAGCGTGCCGTTCAAGTCGCGCGGCAACTCGCCTTCGATGGTGAGGTTCGGCGCATCCGCTTCGAACGAAATCGGAGCTATGTTGTCGCGCTTGGGTAGGCCGACGGTCTCGGGCTGGGTCATGATCTCCTCCTCAAAATCTCAAAATCGGATCGTTGCGGTCTCGCCGAGGCCGCGATGCGGATACCACTTGGTGAATTGCACCGCGCTTGAGCGCAGCACGAAGGTCAGTGCGAGCCCCGCCCACAGCGGCAGCCAGGGCAGGTAGATCGCGAGAATGTCGATCGCCATCATCAAGGCCATGGCGGCTGGCCCACACCCATGTCAGCACGTAGTTGATCTGCACGAATGTCGGCTCGCGCTGGGTCGCTTCGTCGACTCGCTCGCGGGCGTATTGCAGGGTGAACGGGCGGCGCAGCGCGATCGAGATCAGCGCCACCGCGAAAATGCCGAGGTCGAGGGCGAGTCGAATTTCCAGGCCGCTCCACTCGGTCGCGGTGAGGATAAAATAGGCCGCGAGTCCGGCGAACATCGTGGTCGAGGCGAGCCCAATTGCCTTCGGCGTGCGGCCGCGCAGGTGGTCGGCCAGATTGATGGCGAGGCTGACGAGGGCTGCGACCGCGACGCTTGTCGTCAGCGAGGCGACATAGGCCATCGCAGTGAAGGCCATGTAGGGGCTCAGGATCAGGAAGAACAGCATTGGCGGATGCTCGATCTTTACAATGTAAAGATACTTATAGCGGTTTCCGGCAGGGGTCAAGCGAAATCTTGACAGTGTAAAAATGCCGCAGGATAAGGGCTCATGAAACCGCAGCCAAAACCCCCGCAAAAACCGGCGAAACCGTCCGCAAAACAGGGTGTTGCGCGGCACCAGTCCTATCATCACGGCGATTTGCACGACGCCCTGTTGAAGGCCGCCGAAACCGTGCTCGAGCGTGACGGCGTGCAGGGTCTGACCTTGCGCGCCGCCGCACGCGAGGCGGGCGTCTCGCACGCAGCTCCAACGCATCATTTCGGCGACATGACCGGCTTGCTCAGCGAACTCGCCGCAGTCGGCTTTCGCAGGTTCGGTGCGGCGCTGCGTGAAGCGGCCGCACAGCAGGGTTCGGCGCATGCGCGGCTCGATGCGATGGGCATGGCTTACGTGACGTTCGCGCGAACATATCCGGGGCTGTTCATGCTGATGTTCCGCTCGGAGCGGCTCGACTTCGATCGGCCGGCGCTGCGCGACGCCATGACCGACTCGAACACCGCGCTTGCCGCCGGCGTCGGCGCGCAGCTCGGCGAAATCGTCACTCCGGGCCGGCTGACGCTTGCGCAGGCCGCCGAGATGGTCCGCGCCTGGTCGATCGTGCACGGCTTTGCCGTGCTGCTGCTCGATCACCGGCTCGACCGCTTTCTTGATCTCGTGCCCAACGGCAATCCGGACGGCCTGCTGCAAGCCGTGCTGCGCGGCCCGCCGCGCGGATAGAGATTTCGGATCGAAGCTTATTGCGCGAGTTCGGTGGCGCGGCCGGGCGTGCCCTCGATCCTGACCTTGTCCTTGGTGCAATCGAAGCCGCGTGCGCCGTCGGCGATTTTGCGCGCGAGCTCGTTGGCGTTGGCATTGGCCGCGACGTCGATATAGGCGATGTGACACACAGCGCCTGGCGGCAGCCGGGTCACCACCAGCATCTGCTTGTCGCGCGGGCGGCCGTCCTTGTCGGGATCGTTGTTGTCGGCCAGCGACCAGCGCTGGATGATCGCAAACGGCCGGCTGGCGGTCCGGCGCGACCGCCATTCGACCGTGGTGCCGGCCGAACTGAACGGACCGAACCATTTCTTGGCCGCGGGCTCCTTGTCGGCGAACGCGCGATTGCGGCCGACCGAGACGGTTTCGCGCAAATCGTTCTCCGCGATCACCACGACAAAGCCATGGGTGCCGGAACAAACCCGCGTCCCGCCGTCCTCCGGCGCAGGCTTGCGGCGCGGCCGCTCGGAACGGCAGTCCTGTTCGGCCGTGGAGGTATAAGTGCTGACGTTATCCGCCGGAGTTTGCGCACGGGCCGGCACGGGGCACAGCGCGATTGCGCCGAGAGCGATCAGCATTGGCCCAAGCGGCCACGCTGCAGAGGCCGATCCTGTCACGTGAAAATCCCCAGCCGGAACACGACCATGCCATGACAGCAGTGAATCGTGACGCATTCAATGGGGATTGGCATGAAGCTCGCATGGTTCGTGCGGTGACTTTTCCAGTGGAATCGTTCAAACAGGGCGCCCTCGCGTCGTAAATCCTCTCGTACAGTTGGTCATGACGGTTGTTTCCAAACGTAAGCCTTATCGCGTCGGGCGCTCGCGCACCGGCCTCGGCCTCTTCGCTACAAAAGAAATCGAAAAGGGGACTCGCATCGTCGAATATTTCGGCCCGCTGCTCGATTGTTCGAAGCCGAAGGATGATGCGATCGAGAACAAGTATCTGTTCGAGCTGAACGGCCGCTGGACCATCGACGGTTCGGTCCGCCGCAACATCGCGCGCTACGCCAATCACGCCTGCCGGCCGAATGCCGAATCCGACGTCCATCCGCGGCTGAAGAAGGTTTACATCCGCGCCATCAAGAAGATCCGGCCCGGCGACGAGATCACCTACGACTACGGCACCGATTACTTCAAGGAGTACCTGAAGCCGATCGGCTGCCGGTGCACGTCGTGCGAGACCAAGCGCAAGGCGGCACGCGCCGAGGAACGCGCGAAGAAGAAGCGGGCTTTGGCACGACGGCAGAAGCGGGCGCTGAACGGCCAAGTCCTCAATGGCAACGCCGGCAACGGCCGTGCCACTGCCAATGGGAAGGCCCCCGCAAAACGATCGCGCCGCGTTGGGGGTGCGGCGCGCCACTGATCGATCACAGGCGTTTGGTCCAAGCCGCAGCGACGGTCATCATCTCCAGCCGAGCAGGCCGTGCAGCAACTGCCGCTCGAACAAATCGATTTGCGCGTAGACGTAGCGGCCGGCGTCATGGACCAGCGCTTCCGGCACCTGCAGCTGGCGTGCGAGGATCCGCGCCAGCAGTTTGCCGGCCCATGCTGCGCAGAGTGTCGTGATCGACGATGCGGCGATGGTTCGGATCAGGGCAGGGAGAAGGGGCAACATCGAATGCTCCAGATCGATCAGTTTCGTTGCGCCCAATGTCGCCGCAGCGGTGAGCGAAATCGATTACGTGCGAAGTAAGCATCCGTCGCCGGCCATGACCTGCGAGGTAATGGAAGCGCTTCGGTCCCATGTTAGCGTCGCCGCCATGATGCAGATCCAGACCCAGCATGTCGGTGAGCACCTGCGCCAGTGGCGGCAGCGCCGGCGCCTCAGCCAGCTCGACCTCGCCAACGACGCCGAGATTTCCGCGCGCCATTTGAGCTTCATGGAAACCGGGCGCGCCGCGCCGTCGCGCGAGATGCTGCTGCATCTTGCCGAGCGGCTCGACGTGCCCTTGCGCGAGCGCAACGTCATGCTGGTCGCGGCGGGATTTGCCCCGGCCTTCGCGCAGCGCGGCCTCGACGATCCAGCACTCGCCTCGGCACGGCAGGCGATCGAGACCATCATGAAAGCGCACGAACCGTTCCCCGCGATGGTCGTCGACCGGCACTGGAACCTCGTCTTCGCCAACCGCATGATCGAGCCGTTGATGGAAGGCGTCGCGCCGTCGCTGCGCCAGGGCCAGGTCAACGTGCTGCGCATCGCCTTGCATCCGGATGGCCTTGCGCTGCGCACCGTCAACCTGATCGAGTGGCGCGCGCATCTTCTGGAGCGATTGCACCGGCAGTGCGAGGCGACGGCTGACGCGCAGCTGATCGCCTTGCACGACGAGTTGAAGCGCTATCCGGTGCCGGCGCGCTCCGCGCCGCCGCCGAAGGTCGGCGACGCCGTCGTCGTGCCGTTCCAGCTGCGGCTCGGCGGCGACGTGTTGAGCTTCATCTCGACCACCATGGTGTTCGGCACACCGGTCGACATCACGCTGTCGGAGCTCGCGCTGGAAACTTTCTTTCCGGCGGATGCAAAGACCGCCGACAAGCTGCGGGAGATGGCCCGTAACTTAAGTTAGGGCTTGTGACGCCGCCGCCCCGGGCCTACCTAAAGGGCCTCAGCTGATGGAGGCACTGATGGCCGCGCCGTTGCAACTTCGCCTGGATGTGGTGTCCGACGTGGTCTGTCCGTGGTGCTACATCGGCAAGCGGCGGCTCGAGGGCGCGATCGCGCTGACCAAGGACGACGTCGACGTGGTCGTGCAGTGGCGGCCGTTCTTCCTCAATCCGTGGATCCCGCGCGAGGGCGTCGACCGCAACACCTACCTCGAAACCAAGTTCGGCTCGGCCGATCGTTATAAGGGCATGGCCTCGAACGTCGCTGCGGCCGCGGCCGAAGAAGGCCTCGAATACAATTCGAGCCGCATCAACCGGCAGCCCAACACCATCGACTGCCACCGGCTGATCTACTGGGCCGAGCGGATCGGGCAGTCCGGCGCCATGAAGCAGCGCCTGATGGATCTCTATTTCAAGGACGGCGCCGATCTCACCAATCCCGAGGTGCTGGTGGCGGCTGCTGCCGATTGCGGGCTTCCGGCGGACGAGGTCCGGGCGCGCCTTGCCAGTGATCTCGATGTCGAGTTGATCTCGCAGGAGGCGCAGGCTGCGGCGGACGCCGGTATCAGCGGCGTTCCGACCTTCCTGCTCGCCGGCCGCTATGCGCTGTCGGGCGCCTATCCGTCCGAGCAGCTTGCCAAGGCGATCCGCCACGTCGCGTCATTGCCCGAGGGCGAAGCCTCGCAGTCGGCAGCGGAGTGATCAGCCGATCCGCGCCTTGACGCGACGGACGGCGTGCAGCACGGCGCGCGCCGCGCTGTCGAGCCGGCGGTGCATGCGCAGCGTCATCAGGATCATCGCAAACATTGGATCGCCCGCGCGTAGCGGGATCAGGAGATCGCCGATCGCAAAACGCCCGCGCCAGATCGGATTGATCATCGGGCTGTCCGCGGGCGCGGTCGAATTGACAAACTTGACCGACGGATCGGCGCACAAGTAGCGGGTCAGTTCGAGCGCAAGCTGAACGCCCGGCGAGAGTTTCGCAAATTGCTCGTCGGCCCCGAGCTTGAACCAGAACGCACGCTCATCGTGCTTCAGGATGATGCCGGCGGCGATTGGCGTCGTGCCAGCCGCAAGCACCGCGATCTCGCATTGGCCGCGCGCCGCCAATTCGACCGTGGCGCGGCGGACGAAGGCGGCATCGCCGTCATGCTGCACCAGCGCAGTTCCGCGCTTGCCCTTCCAGCCGCTGGCCTCGAGCGCGAGAAACGTCTCGACGGAGCGCCCGACGTCGTCGCGTGTTTTGGCGACGGTGAAACTGAGCGCACCCGCATCACTCAAGCGATGGCGCTGGCGCCGTAGCTCCTTGAGCTTCTTTGCTCCGAGCGCGTCGCGCAGCAGCGTCTCGGCGTCATCAGTCGCATCGAGACAGGCCCGCGCGTAGCTGCGCAGCACGACCGGCGTCAGGCCATCGCGCGCGAGCGCGTCGCGGATCGCGCCGACGGCATGGCCCTCGAGCGGCACGTCGCGCAACACGATGGCACGCGCGCCCTTGGCGGCGGCATCGTCGAGCAGGGCGCGAGCGGCGCCGGCTGCGTCATCGCGCGCCAGCAATGGCGTATGCAGCGTACCGTAGGATTCGGCGGAGACCAGGACCGGCAGCGGTAGACGATAAGCACGCCAGGCGGAGACGACGGGCAGCAGCGCGACCAGGCCGCGCGCCGGCGCGAAGCCACAGAGCGCGTCGACGTGGCTGCGGCCCCGCGCGCCGGCGTTGACCGCAAGCGCCCAGGGCGACAGGTAATAGCCGTTGGGTTCGATGGCGCACGAGGTGAGTTCATCCCATGCCGATGGCGCGACGTCGCTGAGCGCGGTCGCTGCGCGAGCGGCGCCGGATTCAGTCGGGGCGCGCTGGTGGCGCGCCATATCGGCAATCTCGACCATGCTTTCGTCGCGTCAGGCTGACACAATACGGCTTGATGGCTTGTGCCAGATCTCTGAACCCAAAATCTCCGAACCCAAAAATTCTGAACCAAACGTCTGCGACGTTTAGGCGAGAGATGGAAACATAATTTCTAAATCACCTCTTAAATTCGGCCGACTGCGTTAACGCGGCGCTAACCATGATGCGCTGGTCCGATGGTGAATTGCTCAAAACCGAGCCGGTAACTCTTTCCTTGCATTTGAGTGTCATGGTTTTGGCACGTTAGTGCCAATTTCGCTTGCCAGTGATTTCAAATACCAACCTGGACTGCCACTTCCCATGAATGATGTCCGCGCACGTCTGCAGATGTCTGATGCCGAGATCGTCGAGCATTTCGCGCGTTTCGGTTATCGGGTTTCGATCGCCCAGATCGCTTTCACCAGCGAACTGGTCAGTGATTTTCGCGAAGCACGCGCCAAGAAATGGTTCCGCGCCGGCGCTGTTCGCATCAACGAGCCCGGATTGCTGGTCATCGAGGAGGCGCAACCGCGCCCCGGCCAGCGCACCCGTGACATCGTGATCGTCAGCCTCGGCGCCACGCGCTGCGTCATGGGGGTCGAGATCAAGCCCGGCGCCCCGCCACTGCGCGGCGGCGACACCGTGCACCCTTACTCCCGCACCATGGAATGGAGCAAGGAAGAGGCGAAGGCGAAGCCGGCCGGCAAGCCCGCGGCCAAGACGGCCGCGCGGGTCTGACGCAGCCGCAGCAAGCCTCTACTTCTTCGCCGCAGCCGGAGCAGCGTTTGCGTCCGCCGACAGCGCCTGTTGCTGGCGCGCCAGCTCGGCCTTGAACTCCTTGTCGGCGGCATCGAGATAGGCGTGGAATTCGCCGGCCTTGATGAACGGGTTCAGCCAGCCGTCGTGGATCAGGGCGCGCTTGTCGTTCATCTTGAACATGTCGGGGTAGGGCGCGACGAACACATCGGCGATGATGCCGCGCGCCGTCGCAAACGTCTTCTGATAGTCGTCGACGATGCCCGGCCGCGCCGAAGCGCCGACCAGCCTGTTGTCGCCGACGAAGGAGCCGCAATAGAAGATCACCGTGTGGTTCCACTTCTGCTCGCGCACCGGCACCGTCCAGCTGGTGCAGCCGGGCGTCGGTCCGGGCGTCAGACGCGCGACGAACAGCACGCCGCCCTTGGTGACCCTGGCGTCGACCAGGTTGAGCTTGTCGCCGTCGCCGACGACGCGGTCGACCTTGACGGCCTCGACGCCAAGCGCCGCGAGCCCGCCTTCGAGCAGCGGCTTGTCGGCCGCGCTGGCGACGATCTGGGCGCCGGTGTCCTTCTTGAATTTGGCGAGGCCGCCGGCGCGGTCGGGCGCGGCGCGGCTGGTCAGCAGATATTTGATATCGGCGAGCTGGAAGCCGAGTCTGGTGATGTTGGCTTCGACCAGCGGCACGGTCTCGGCAAGGCCGGTGTCGACAAGCACGCTGCCCTGGTCCGATGTCACGAGGTATGACGCCGAGCCTTCGGTGCCGACATAGTAGACGTTGCCGATGATCTTGAACGGCTCGGTCGGCTTGGTCATCACATCCGGCGCCGGCGCTTGCGCAAGAGCCGGCGCGCTCGCGAGCGCGAGCAAGGCGACGACGAAGCCGGCGATTGATCTCATGGCGTCTCCTGCGCGATCGCGCGTGCGAATATCGCAACACCAATCATACTCTGATCCGCCCGGCCACAACAGGGCGCGACCAGATCACACTGCGGCGAGGTGACGCTTGCCCTGGCTGGTGACTTGTCCGTCGACTTGTCCGTTTTATTTGGCCGGTTGCTTGGCCTTGTCGGCCTTGGTCGCGGTCTTGGCGCTATCGCTGCGCACGCCGCCCCACGGATCGTATTTTTCCTTCGAGTCCGGAATCTTTTGCAGTGCTTCCTGGTAGGCCTTCTCGTCGACCTTGGGCTTCACCTCTTCTTTCTTGTAGTCGTTTGCGCCTTTGTGGCCGCGGCCGCCCTTCACCTCGCCCGGCGCGCCCTGAGCGAAGCCTTGGGCATTGGCCGCACCCTGGGCCGCACACGCGAAACTGACAAGCAACGCGGCCGCCAAAATCCGTTTCATCGGTCACTCCAACTCAGCACGGGATCGCTGCCAAAGCATGATTCGGAAAAGCATGCCCTCGACTTGATCGGGGGTGGATACCGGTTTTCCGAGAAGATCATGCTCAATCAAAGGCTAAAGCGCGATGGCGATTTAGCATGATCCCATCGCGCTTTACGATTTTATCCGAAAGCAAGGCATCGCAAAGGCCATTTGATGAGTGGAGCGGCGTTTTGCCTGGCTGACCCGGCGGCCGGCCCATGGCAAGGCGTTATGGCACGGCGTGCAGGCCGAATTCCCTGATGGCGTCGTCAAGGATCTTCGCGGCCTGGGTGCGCTCGACATTGGTGTAATGCCAGGTTCCGAGTTCGCCATCGTCGTCGAGTGCCCGGACGAAATAGCGTGCTCCAGTCGCGGTCTTGCCGGTCTTCCGGCTGACCCGGGCCACTCCGGAGATGTCGGCGTAGACCCATTCGGGATCTTTCGGCCAGGGCTTCCACTCGAGCGTATCGAGGACGTCAGGCATGCCAGCTCCGGCGAGACATGTGTGGACGATATCTACCCATACGCGTCTGTGGATAAGTCCTATCTGATTCTTGCGCGAAGCGAACGCCCTCCGGATGTCACCTGCCATCGAATTGCGGAGGGGGGGCACACGACACCGCCGACACGACACTGCCTCCTGCGTGTTGATGCAGTGCGGCTGACAGCTTCGGCTGGTTTCAGTCTCGCTCCGGTTCCCGACGCCTGAGCCGGGAAGATCGGGAGCACGGACGTTCCCGTCAGTCCGGCCCTGCCTCCCGATCGCGCGCGCCGTTCGGCGGACCGATCGCGGGCCTGGGCTCGTCGGTTCCATCGGCGGATCGGTGGTCGAAATCGGCGGCCATGAAGGTCAGGCGATCGGCGATCGTCGGGTTCCTTGTCACGCGGACCATCTTGCGGAGCGTCGTTGCTTGCCGCTTGAAATAGTCTTTGGTGATCATGCGCGTCCCCACGCCTCTTGCGATCCCCCAGCTCTCGGCATGATTCACGAGGCGCCAGATCGTTCCGAAGGAACTGTCTAAAAGTGGACCGTTGTGGGCGCGCGGCCACAGTGAGGCGCGCACACAGGCCGCGTCTCACGATATGACGGGCGCTGGGCTCGGAATGCTTGGGCTTGGAATACCTGGGCCTGGAATAAACGAGGCCGCCAGCTCGGGTGGGGCTTATCTGCTCATCAGATGCTGCGCGCCGCGAGCGGCGCGGACCAGCGTCAGGATCGGCAACGGCCACAGCACGACACGAATCCAATGCAGGGTCCAATAGCGGGCGTTGCGACTCATTTGGTGGCGCTCCGTCTTGTGCGCTGAGCATATCAACAAATGGTGCCAGCCTCTCAAATCAGGAGGCCGTAACCGTGCTTGCTATTCTGACAGCGCTCGCGCGATCCGGACAAGGCCAGCGTCGATATGGGCGATCTGGCTCTGCAGGCTCTCGATCACCAGCTGCGCATCCAGCGTGCCGATCACCGTGCCGCATCCGGCACACTGCAGGACGGGAACAGTGCGTTGCTCGCCCAGCGGCGTGACCAGGCCACGCTCAAAGGTGTGTCCCGAACATTTCGCACAGGTCGATACGGCCATTTGCAAGCTCTCTGCATTGGTTGGCGCAAGAATATCAAAAGAGATAAGGGCTCCCCTTGCGGCGGCTAGTGGTGAGAATCTAACAGATCGAATCCCTCTGGTCGTCCCCGCGCACGCGGGGACCCATACGCCGCAGCGATATTGGGACGACGGGCCAAAGTGAAGTGAGCAGCCATTTGACTGGGTCCACGCACGACAACAAGCGCAGGGAGTATGGGTCCCCGCGTGCGCGGGGACGACTATCCGTGCGGACTGAAGTGTCTGATTTTCACCACTGGAATAGCGGGTCGGGTTGGTTGCTTGAATCACAAGACCCGGAGCCTCGCGTGAAAAGAGGCTGCCAACCGAGAAGGCCCTTGCTTCGTCAGCTGAGACCGCGGACTGCAGCTATGAGCAGAGCAGCGACAACACCGAGCGCGACGGCGGGGACCAGTCCCTTCAGCAGCCCTCGCGGACTGATCGTAAAGCCCGCGGCAAATATCGCGAGGCCGGCCACCACAGTCGCAATGTGGATCAGGGTCGAGGTCATCTCTCTTGCCCTTGCGCTGTCAGGCTTTCGTGCCGCTCAGTTGAACGGACGGTCGATCGGATTCAAATCAAGGCCGCTCCCAGAACTAAACTCGGCCACTGAGGGTTGAACCGGGCCAGCCAACAGTGTGCTGTCCCAGTGAGGCACGGGGGACATCAGATGAGACCCAGCACTTTCCTTGATTTTCGGTCCGGGAAACTACTACCCCGCGATAAGCGGGGGGAGGGTCGCCAGATGGAAAGCTGCACCCGAATACTGAGGCGGCCTTAAGCGGCGTCGTTATCGTTGGCTCTGGCTCGCGCGGCCATTGCGCTTTCGATGTCGCGCGCCATCGCCTTGAGCTGGACGGCGAGCTTCGCGAAGAAGGCGCGCTTCTTCAGGTCGGTCGCCAGGTTCGCAATCAGCTCGCAATCCTCGGCTTCAAGCCGGAGTTTCTCGAGCTTTGCCTTGAGGTCTTGCATGGCAGTCGTTCCGCTTGCCAAACGGTCGAGTGCAATAGTGGAGCGTTTGCAGAAATAGTTCTGTTCAGTTTCCGACTCAAGGATCAACTAAACTCAGGACCGGGTAACCCTTGAATTGGGACACTGGGGCTCGGCATGCGGCCAGCACCAAATTCACGGTGCTGGGCCCGTTAGCCCTTCCTCCGTCAAAACGGGGCAAATCCACTGATTGAAAAAGGAGCCGCCGGCTCTAGGGTGAGGCCCTTCGAGAGAGGCATGCAGCACATGAAGTACATCATTGCCGTGATCTTGCTCGCCGTTGCGATCGGCGCTTGGGGCTCCGCGTTTGCGATTTACTACGGCGGGACGTCGCTGGGAACCTACTCCGACGCGCCCTGCAGCAGGGCGGGCTGCTAAAAGCGGGGCAGGGCCTTTACGATTCCAGCCGGTGGCGGATCTGAAAAAGGGGCCAACCCCCGCGGCCAACACCCAGGATTTCGATGTCCAGGCGGATCGACAAGTCGTGGCTGGTCTTTGCGAGCATCGAGAATCGCGAACACGACAGGTGCGTGGATTTCTTTTCCCGTCCGGACGCCACCTTCGGATTCGAGGAGTTCAGGCGCGACCCCGAGGATCGCGGCACCTGGACGCCGGTTCAGTATTATTCCGGTGCGGCCTTCGCGGCGGCGGACGCTGCCTATGATGCGGCGGAGCGCGCGCGGTCCCGTGGCTGGCCCCGTTGCTCCGATCACTGCGGCGGCAACCAAACCAGGACACTGGCGGATTCAACTCAGGACACTGCGGGTCAAATCCGGACAGCACCCAAATTCCGGTACTGGCCGAAATAGGCCATTCGCTGAATTAAAAGTAGGCCACTAGCACAACTTATTTGACCGGCGGCTGTTTCACCGGCGCAAGGTTACAAATGATGCCAACAGATTTGTCGCGGTAGGCTTCGCAAAAATCTTCTTTCGCCCAAAGCCAGAGGTAGATGCAGAGTGGAATTGCAATGACGCTTGCTACGGCGCCGACTGTCACAACGATGTCCAGAACTCTTATTTTGCTCCTGGCGCGGATCAATTCGATGTTAAGGCGAGATTGCGTTTCTCTCGCACTTACTTCTGCTTCAACGAGTCGTTGTATGAGACGCCTGCAGAATGGGGAAATGGACTGTGCGCAGTGCCAAATAGTTTGCGGCCCGCCTGTCGTAATGTTCTCGCGCGTCAGCGATTAGTCCTAAACATTCATCACGCTTCTGCTTCAAGAATGGAAATTCAGGGTACAAAATTGCGATCGTTGATGTTCCAAACTCCTCGTCAAGATCGCTTATCAATATGTCAAAATATCCTACGATCGAGTCCCAGATATCGTGTTCGGAATTTAAGAAATACTGTTCAGCGATAATGAGCCGTTTCGTAATGATATGCTTTTCAGAATCACTAAGTGGCGACCTGTCAAAAAGTCGCTGAGCGTTAAAAAGTTGCCGTGCGGCATACCGCAATTCGTTCATTGCGGGAATTATTGCCTTCTTGTTGATTTGCTCCGCACGCTTGATCCAAAATTCGATCGTGCGAAAATGAACTAAAAGGCGCGCAAAATCTTCATTTGCGCGCCTACGAAACTCTTGATCCATGACAAGCTTAGGGCGCGACGGCCCTCCCCGAATTATTTTTTTGATCTAGAGCGCTTTGCTTCCCTTGCGTCTAAATCATCTCGGGTAATGAAATGACCAAGCTTGATATTCACATTCCCACGAGAAAAACGCTGCGCAACAGCGTGGCCGATTTCGTCATGATGAGTATTGACCTCAGCTTCAATCTCAGGGCGTGTCTTATGGGGATGCCTTCGCGCCAAAGCGCGATCAATTAGTGCTTTCAACATGGCAGCCTCCAAACGGGTGTGTTACATTGCCTGTGCCGACCTCAATCGGTTCTTCCCAAGCAGTACGCCCCCGCTCCCCCCGAATCAAAAAAAGCCGTGCCATATATAGGCGGTCATTTCCCACGTCAAGACATATAGTGTCTCGGAATCGCGCTATCCACATAGGTACACCCTACATTCGGTAAAGTCGTTAACGGTACCTACCAAATCGTGTGTAAAACTGCCTTTATTCGTACCCGCTATCCACAGGGCGCCTGAGGCAGGCGGCTACGGCCGCCCTCCCTGAATTACCACGAACTTGCGGCGACGGTCCGGAGGGGTCTCAATCGGCAGCGCAGGCGCGACGGTGAGCGCCGCATCAACCAACTGAGCAATCGACCAAGCCCGATCAGCAACGCCAATGGCCTTCGCTGGCGTCGTGCGCAGTGCCTCATGGATACGGCACAGATTGTAGTGTGCGACGTATAGCGCGACCGCTGCAACATGGTTGTCCAGCTTCTTTGAAAATCCGTTGGTGAGGCGAGTGAAGCGGCGTTGGCTCATGCGCAGCGAAAGGTTCTGGCGTTCGACATAGCTGGTCGAAATTATTGGTCAGGATCGCCGGTTACTACCTCACGGCTTACGGCTACTACAGCGGCGGGCGAATACGGCGTGACGGCATCTTTTGCGAGGTGGGTTACGCTGTAGGTCTTTACGATCACGCCATGGGAGGCGCTGTCGCCGAACGCGTCGCGGATCGCAGGCCGATAGGGCATGAAACCATCAGTTGAAATCTCAGGCTGGCCGATCACGCGCTCGCGCAGATCATGCAAGGAAGTCATGGTGCGTTGTCCATGTCGCGCTTGCCGATGCGGTAGCTGATAATGGCCTTTTGCGTTCCGGCCATGCCGATGAAAACGTACTGATCACCCTTCGCGAAGATCTCATGGCGCTGGACGTTCTTTTGCTTCTTGCCGACGAAGGACCAAATCTCATCAAGTTCCAAGCGCTCGGTGCGGACGCCGACCAACAGGCGGTCGTGCAATTCCATGCAACCAAGGCCGACACGCAGGGCCAGGCTGGCGACGGTGCCACGGTTGACGCCAGTAAGGCGGGAGGCGGTGCGAATGCCGACGCCTTCGCAAAGCGCGGCGATGACTTCAATTTGCTTTTCGCGGGAGAGAACGTTCATGGCGGGCCCAATCCGTCATGTTGAGGGACGGGGACCGCTGGCGACAGCGAAGGCGAAAGGACTTATATTTCGCCAGATCGATCGCTTTGGGGCCCAATCCCGAGGTGAAAGATCAGGGCTCGGCGCTGTTAGCGCAGCGACGGGCCCACTGATTTGATGGTGGAAGCGGTGAGGTTCGAACTCACGGGACGCTGTGAGGGGGTTGGATGCCCAAACGTCCGCCGAGGGGTAAGCTCGGTGCAATAAGCCACTCTGCCACGCTTCCGCACACAAAAACGCCCCGCCAGCCATAAGGCCAGCGGGGCGTTTGCTCGTGATGCTACGGTCTGTAAGCATGGCAATAGCTAAGCATTATGCTTAGCGAACGTCAAGCATGTTGCTTAGCGTTTTTTCCCGTGCTATTCGGTAAGCACAGGAGATTGCGATGACCGATGATGACCGTTTCACTGACGCGGGGCGCAAGGGCGGTGAGGCTCGAGCGGCCGCTCTTTCAGAGGACGAACGGAGGGAGATCGCCAAGAAGGCTGCCGCCGCGCGTTGGGCGAAGGCCGCCACGCCAGAGGTGCCGGAAGATGCCGTGGAGGATGGTCCCGAGGAAGTGCTCGAGCCAGTCCCCGCGATGCCTATCGCGCGGTGGCGGGGCAGCATGAATATCGTTGGCCTCGAGGTGCCGTGCTAAGTGCTCGACGATGGCCAGAAGATCATTGGCCGAACTTCCGCAACCGAATTACTGACTGGCATCAAGGGCGGCGGTGCGCTCGAGAAATACATAGCGGTTAGAGCCCTAGAACCATTCATAAACAAGGACTTAGTTCTCGAGAGATTGGTCCCCTTTCGAACTCCTTGAAGTCGAAGGGCTTGAGCGTGCTGTAAAGGGATTGCCCGCAGACCTGATGATTGAGGTGTGCCAAGGTTTTGTTGCGGCGCTTCAGTCGTCGCTTGATCCGGCTCGAGATCAAAGTATTCCCCGGCTGACAGAACGTCAGATGCAGATGGCCATGAAGGCCAGTATGTTCCTGTCGGCGTGCGCGAAGGTTGGCCTCGAGGCGCTTATTGATGAAGCTACTGGCTATCAATACGAACGCGCGGAGGATGCACTTCAGGTTAAACTCCGAGCCTTCATCGCGGACGAATTGCGAGCTTGGGAAAAGACGTTTCCAGACGAGTTATGGGCGGAGTTCGGCCGTTTGACGGGATGGGAGGGAAACCTTAACAGCCGTCCGAAATGGTGGGGCAAGCTTGTTATTGAGCTAATCTACGACACGCTTGATCCGGACGTGGCGCTGTATCTCAAAAATAACAAGCCGCCGCCGGGCGTTCGTTGGCACAGGCAGCTAACTGAAAATATAGGCGTCAGGGCACTCGTGTCGCGATGCTATGAAGTGATCGGCATGGCCAAGGAATGCCATGATATGAGGGAGCTTCGTGACAAAGTCGCGCGGCACTACGGGAGGCGAATGGTTCAATTCTCCATGTCTCTCCCGCCACCCTCAAGCAGTGATGATAAGTCGCCACCGCCACCATCTTGGCGTCCGGATTGAGAATGAAAGAGGCCGCCAACTGAGGCGGCCTACATCAACGAATAGACGACGACAGCGAACGTCAGCCAGCAAGCGGCGAGACGGCCAAAAACGAGAAGTCCGAAAACGTCGATCCATCTAGTCTCCACAGCCCGAGGAGACCGTAAGCCAGAAGCGAATTAGGACACTCGGGGATTTAACCTAGGACACGGTGCCTTAAATACGGACAGCACGGCCCCAGCGCGCGGGGATTGCCGCTGAGGCCGTGGACTGTTTCGCTGAGGGGGAATCCCAGCGAGGCACTTAGCCTAATCCAAAATAGGCCACCGCTAAAATCAAATCAGGCCACTAGGGTCGGAAACAGGCCAGCACCCAAATTCCAGCAAGAACATATTGCGAACATGGAACAGATAGTGTACAAAAACTCGGTCACTGCAAATCGCATGTTTAACCAAGCCGTTGAGGTCGGGGGCGCGTTGTCGACCCTCCAAATCCCGTCCATAAGGAGCGCGACCGATGTCCCAGCCTGCCCTGCGTATCGTCGAAGGAACGTCCATGGATAAGTCCAAGGCCTTGTCGGCCGCGCTCTCCCAGATCGAGCGGCAGTTCGGCAAGGGCTCGGTCATGAAGCTCGGCAAGAGCGACAGGATCGAGATCGAGTCGATTCCATCCGGCTCGCTTGGGCTCGATATCGCGCTCGGCATCGGCGGCCTGCCGCGCGGGCGGGTGATCGAAATTTTTGGACCGGAATCCTCGGGCAAGACCACGCTGGCGCTGCATACCGTCGCCGAAGCCCAGAAGAAGGGCGGCATCTGCGCCTTCATCGATGCCGAGCACGCGCTCGACCCGATCTATGCCCGCAAGCTCGGCGTCAACATCGACGAGCTGCTGATTTCGCAGCCTGACCATGGCGAACAGGCGCTCGAGATCGCCGACACGCTGGTGCGCTCCGGCGCGGTTGACGTGCTGATCATCGATTCGGTCGCGGCGCTGGTGCCGCGGGCCGAGCTCGAAGGCGAGATGGGCGATGCCTTGCCCGGCCTTCAAGCGCGGTTGATGAGCCAGGCGCTGCGCAAGCTCACCGCCTCGATCTCGAAGTCGAACACCATGGTGATCTTCATCAACCAGATCCGGATGAAGATCGGCGTGATGTACGGCTCGCCGGAAACCACCACCGGCGGCAACGCGCTGAAGTTCTATGCCTCGATCCGCCTCGACATCCGCCGCATCGGCGCGATCAAGGAGCGCGACGAGGTGATCGGCAACCAGACCCGCGTCAAGGTGGTGAAGAACAAGCTGGCGCCGCCGTTCAAGCAGGTCGAGTTCGACATCATGTACGGCGAGGGCGTCTCCAAGACCGGCGAGATTTTGGACCTCGGCGTGAAGGCCGGCGTGGTTGAAAAATCGGGCGCGTGGTTCTCCTACGATAGCCAGCGCATCGGCCAGGGCCGCGAGAACGCCAAGGGCTTCCTCAAAGCGAACCCGGACATGTCGGCCAAGATCGAAGCCTCGATCCGGCAGAACTCGGGCCTCATCGCCGAGAAGATTCTTGCCGGCGAGAAGGAAGAAGGCGACGAGGTCGAGGCCGAGCCGAGGAATAGATTTTTGGTCCAGGCTTTCGGACTGAGACAAGCTCTCGACTGACACATCATGGACCGACACACGGCGTTGCGTTCTTGTGTGTCTGACTGCGGCTGCCGCTGGTCGGCCCCCCTGACGACGGCAGTTCGCAGTTTCAATTTCAACAGCAAGATTTGGTTTGGCTCGAACAGCCAGCCGCGGGCGCTTCGGAGGCATTGAGTTGCCGATGTCTCCGGGGTGCCCGTTTGCTTTTTTTGCGGGCTCGGCGCGTTCGAGACGATCGCAAAACCCCGCGAAAATGTGACAAGAACCGCTGCGCGATCAGTGGCTTACGGGGGACCGGTGGTCGCCAAAACTGCTGTGTGAGGGGCGTCACTGAACGAACGGCCGGGGTTCCCTAGATTGCCTCCATCACAACGCGACCGGGAGGCCGGTCGGTTCTTTCAGGAGGTTCCCATGACCAGCCATACCAGGACCGTTCGCACCATTGGTTTCACTCTCGCGCTGATCACGTCGGTCATATCGATGTCGACCGCGAGCCACGCTTACACCGCCGAGGAAGAGCGCCTCTGCATGAGCGATGCCTTCAAGTTCTGCTCGTCGGAAATCCCGAACATCGACAAGGTCACGATCTGCATGCAGAAGAACAAGGCCCAGCTCAGCCCGGGCTGCAAGTCGGTGATGAAATAAATCCTGACCGACCGATACGGTAGCGGCGGACGCATCGTCCGCCGCTGTTGCGTTTCGACTGCTACTCCGCGGCCTCGGCATAGGTATCGACCGGCGGGCAGGAACACACCAGATTGCGGTCGCCATAGACGTTGTCGACGCGGCCGACCGGGCACCAGTACTTGTCGGTGCGCGATACGCCATCCGGGAAGCAGCCTTCCGCGCGTGAATACGGCCGCATCCATTGATCGTCGGCGAGGTCGTGCACGGTGTGCGGTGCGTGCCGCAGCGGCGATTTTGCCGCCTCGAATCGTCCGGCTTCGACGTCGGCAATCTCCTTCCGGATCGCGATCATCGCATCGCAGAACCGGTCCAGCTCGGCCTTCGATTCGGATTCGGTCGGCTCGATCATCAGCGTTCCCGGCACCGGAAAACTCATTGTCGGCGCGTGAAAACCGTAGTCGATCAGCCGCTTGGCGATGTCATCGACAGTGACACCCGAAGCCTTGAAATCGCGCGGATCGACGATGCACTCGTGCGCGACGCGGTTGTTGTGGTTGCGATAGAGCACCGGGAAGTGCGGATGCAGCCGCTCGGCAATGTAGTTGGCGTTGAGGATCGCCACTTCAGTGGCGCGCTTTAAGCCCGCCGCGCCCATCATCAGGATGTAGACGTAGGAGATCACGAGGATCGAGGCCGAGCCGTAAGGCGCCGCCGACACCGGACCGACCGCCGAGTCGCCGTTGTACGGATGGCCCGGCAGGAACGGCGCGAGATGCCTGCGCACGCCGATCGGACCCATGCCGGGACCACCGCCGCCATGCGGAATGCAGAACGTCTTGTGCAGGTTGAGATGGCTGACGTCGGCGCCGTAGTCGCCCGGCCGTGACAGCCCGACCTGCGCATTGAGATTGGCGCCGTCGAGATAGACCTGGCCGCCATTGGCGTGGACGATGTCGCAGATCTCGCGGATTTCCTCCTCGAACACGCCGTGGGTCGAGGGATAGGTGATCATGATCGCGGCGAGGCGGTCCTTGTGCTGCGCGGCCTTGGCACGAAGATCGGCCACGTCGACATTGCCGTTGGCGTCGCACGCCACCACCACCACGCTCATGCCGACCATGCTGGCGGTGGCCGGGTTGGTGCCGTGGGCCGACGCCGGGATCAGGCAGATGTCGCGCTTCGCGTCGCCGCGGCTCTTGTGATAGGCGCGGATCGCCAGCAGCCCGGCATATTCGCCCTGCGCGCCGGAGTTCGGCTGCAGCGAGATCGCGTCGTAGCCGGTGATCTCGCACAGCCAGGCCTTCAGCTTGTCGAACATCTCGTGATAGCCGGCGGCCTGCGCGGCCGGTGCAAACGGATGCAGCGCGCCGAACGCAGGCCACGTCACCGGGATCATTTCCGCGGTCGCGTTCAGCTTCATGGTGCAGGAGCCGAGCGGGATCATCGCGCGATCGAGCGCGAGGTCGCGATCGGCGAGTTTGCGCATGTAGCGCAGCAGCTCGGTCTCCGAGCGATGTTGGTGGAATACCGGATGCGTCAGGAACGGGCTGGTGCGCTTCAGCTCGGCGGGCAGGGCGTCCTTCGCCTCGCGCTCAACGTCGCCGTAGTTCAGCTTGCCGCCGAACGCGCGCCACACCGCTTCGACGGAGGCCGCCGTCGTGGTCTCGTCGAGCGCAATGCCAATCGTTTTTCCATCATGGCGCAGGTTGATCTTCTCCTGCACCGCGCGGGCGGCAACCGCCTTGCCGTCGCCAGCCGCGACCGTGACGGTGTCGAAGTAACCCTGATGCAGTGGCGCAAAGCCGAGCTTCTTCAGGCCAGCGGCCAGCACCGCGGTGCGCCGATGGACGCTGCGCGCGATGTACGTCAGGCCTTCGGGCCCGTGATAAACCGCATACATCGAGGCGATCACTGCCAGCAGCACCTGCGCCGTGCAGATGTTCGAGGTCGCCTTTTCGCGGCGGATGTGCTGTTCGCGCGTCTGCAGCGCGAGGCGATAGGCCGGCGCACCGCGCGCGTCGACGGACAGGCCGACGATGCGGCCGGGCATCGAGCGCTTCAGCGCGTCGCGCACCGCCATGTAGGCCGCGTGCGGACCGCCAAAACCCATCGGCACGCCAAAACGCTGCATCGATCCGATGGCGATATCGGCACCGAGCTCGCCCGGCGGCGTCAGCAGCGTCAGCGCCAGCGGATCGGCTGCCATCACGACCAGTGCGCCCTTGGCGTGCAGCTTCTCGATCGCAGGGCGGACGTCGCGTACCGCGCCATGGCTGCCGGGATATTGCAGGATCGCGCCGAACACCTCAGTGCCGTCGAGCTCGGTCAGCGGATCGCCAGATACCAGCGACCAGCCCAGCGCCTCGCCGCGGGTGCGCAGCACCGCAAGCGTTTGCGGGTGCACATCGCGATCGACAAAGAACGTGGTGCTTTTCGCCGTCGCCGAGCGGTGCGCCAGCGCCATCGCTTCGGCTGCCGCGGTCGCCTCATCAAGCAGCGAGGCGTTGGCAACGTCGAGCCCGGTCAAGTCGCAGATCATGGTCTGGAAATTGAACAGCGCTTCGAGCCGGCCCTGGCTGATCTCGGGCTGATAGGGCGTATAGGCCGTGTACCAGGCCGGGTTCTCGAGGATGTTGCGCTGGATGACGGCGGGCAGGATGGTGCCGGAATAGCCTTGGCCGATCAGCGAGGTGAACACCTGGTTCTGTGCCGCGATCGCTTCCATGTGGGTGAGCGCCTCGGTCTCCGACAGTGCCGGTGGCAGATCGAGCGGGCGCTTCTGCCGGATCGATGCCGGCACCGACTCGCCGATCAGCGACTCCATGCTCTTGGCGCGGACCGTCTCGAGCATCGCGGTGACATCGCGCGGTGATGGGCCAATGTGGCGGCGCTCGAAGCTGACGGCGGGCTCGGCGGAGGTGCTCTTGGTCATGTGAAAAATCCTTAGGCCGTGTGCGCCTTGTAGGCCGCTTCATCCATCAGTCCGGACAACTCGCCCTTGTCGGTAATCTTCAGCTTGAAGAACCAGCCCTTGCCGGCGGCGTCGGAGTTGATCAGCGAGGGATCGCCTGAGAGCGCTTCGTTGATCTCGACGATTTCGCCGGTGATCGGCGCATAGACATCGGAGGCCGCTTTCACGCTCTCGACCACGGCGGCGGCCTCGGCCTTCTTCACCTTGCGGCCGACCTTGGGCAGGTCGACGAAAACAACGTCGCCGAGCTGCTCCTGCGCGTAGTTGGTGACGCCGACGGTCGCAATATCGCCGTCGATTTTCAGCCACTCATGGTCGGGCGTGTACAAAACGGTCATGAACTCATGTCCTCAGCGCTTGTAGGAATGGGGAGCAAATGGCATGGCGGCGACCCGCATCGGCAGTTTTTGGCCGCGCACTTCTGCGAACACCAGCGCGCCGGTTTTGGCGAACTCGGTCGGCAGGTAGCCCATCGCGACCGGTGCGTTGACGCTCGGCCCAAAGCCGCCCGACGTCACCGTGCCAACAGGCTCTTCGGAATTCTCTGACGCAAACAGCTCGGCGCCGCCCCGCACCGGGGCGCGGCCTTCCGTGCGCAGGCCGACGCGGCGGCGTGGCGCGCCGTCGGCGAGCTGCCGCGCGATCGTCTCGGCACCGGGATAGCCGCCGGCGCGCGCGCCGCCCGCCCGGCGGCTCTTCTGCAGCGACCACTCCAGCGCGCCCTCGACCGGCGTCGTCGTGGTGTCGATGTCGTTGCCATAGAGGCAGAGCCCGGCCTCGAGCCGCAGGCTGTCGCGGGCGCCGAGCCCGATCGGCAAGACATCTGCATCATCGAGCAGCGCGGTCGCGAGACGCACAGCGTCGGTGGCCGGCACCGAAATCTCAAAGCCATCTTCGCCGGTATAGCCGGAGCGCGAGACGAAGCAGTCGAGACCCATCACGCGGCGCGGTCCGGAATCCATGAAGGCCATCGCCGCAACGTCGGGCGCATGTTTTGCAAGCACCGCGACGGCTTTCGGCCCCTGGAGTGCGATCAGCGCGCGGTCGGGGAGGGCGACGACGTCGCAGATGTCAGAGAGATGTGCACGGAGGTGCGCTTCGTCGTGCTGCTTGCAGGCGGCGTTGACGACCAGGAACAGGTGATCGCCAAAATTTGCCACCATCAGGTCGTCGAGGATGCCGCCATTCCTGTCGGTGAACTGGGCGTAGCGCTGCTTGCCCTTCGAGATGCTCAGAATGTCCTGCGGCACTAGGCGCTCCAGCGCCAGCGCCGCATCCTCGACGCGGCCCGACTTCGGCCGCAGCGCGATCTGGCCCATGTGGGAGACGTCGAACAGGCCGGCGGCAGTGCGGGTGTGCAGGTGCTCTTTCAGGACGCCAGCCGGGAATTGCACGGGCATCTCGTAGCCCGCGAACGGCACCATCTTGCCGCCACGGGCGAGATGCAGGTCGCAAAGCGGCGTGCGCAGCAAGGGTATTTGTTGGGCGGTCGCAGCAGACATCGATCAAGGCTCCCGACGGCACGGAGTCCTCCGTTGCCGTTCCAAAGAGCCCCATCTGTCGCTTTGCCTGAGAGTATTATCCCGTCGGCGGGCCTGAATACTTGCAGCGCCTAAGCGCGCAAGCCAAACCTCTTTCCAGATGCAGTCCAGGCCAATCGGTCCTTCTGCCTGAGAGTTTCCGGGGCGGTTGCTCCTTCGGCGCCGGCGGTAAAGCCGGTCTCTCCCGACATGGCCTTCAATTCAACTTTACGCTTCAGTTCTGCAGGTCTTACGTAGCGAAGGAACCACGGCTTTGCCAGCCCTGTCAACGCGTCCGCAACAGCTTTCAACGTGCTTTCAACGAGCTATCAACGGCTCTCATCGCGAGCGAGCAAGCCGCTGATCTGACGCCGCTATTCTGGACAGGACAAGACCCCACCGCTAAAAGAACAGAAAGCGGATTTTGCGCGCACCGGCCGATCAAAATTTGAGCGGGAACCCTATATTCGCAGCAGCAGAGCTCGCGAACACACGCGCGACTGGATGAATTGAAGAAGACATGAGCGGCGTCAACGACATCAGATCCACGTTCCTGAACTACTTTGCCAGGAACGGCCATGAAATCGTGCCGTCGTCGCCGCTTGTGCCGCGCAACGACCCGACACTGATGTTCACCAATGCCGGCATGGTGCAGTTCAAGAATGTCTTTACCGGCGTCGAGAAGCGGCCGTACCAGCGCGCCACCACCTCGCAGAAATGCGTGCGCGCCGGCGGCAAGCATAATGACCTCGACAATGTCGGCTACACCGCGCGGCACCACACCTTCTTCGAGATGCTCGGCAACTTCTCGTTCGGCGATTACTTCAAGGATCGCGCCATCGAGCTCGCCTGGAACCTGGTGACGAAAGAGTTCGGGCTATCGAAGGATAAACTCACCGCGACCGTCTACATCGACGATGACGAGGCGTTCGGGCTCTGGAAGAAGATCGCGGGGCTCCCGGAGTTCCGCATCATCCGGATCGCCGGCTCCGACAATTTCTGGGCGATGGGCGACACCGGGCCGTGCGGGCCGTGCTCGGAAATCTTCTACGACCACGGCGACAAGATTCCCGGCGGGCCCCCGGGCTCGCTGGATCAGGATGGCGACCGCTTCATCGAGATCTGGAATCTCGTGTTCATGCAGTATGAGCAGTTGCCCAGCGGCGAGCGCGTCAACCTGCCGAAGCCGTCGATCGACACTGGCGCCGGCCTCGAGCGCGTCGCGGCGGTGCTGCAGGGCAAGCACGACAACTACGACATCGACCTGTTCGTTGCGCTGATCAAAACCATCGCGGAACTGACCGGCGTCAACCCGCACGGCCAGCAGAAGGCCTCGCACCGGGTCATTGCCGATCACCTGCGCGCGTCGTCGTTCCTGATCGCCGATGGCGTGCTGCCGTCCAACGAAGGCCGCGGCTATGTGCTTCGCCGCATCATGCGCCGCGCCATGCGGCACGCCCAGCTGCTCGGCGCGCGCGATCCGCTGATGTGGCAGCTCGTGCCGTCGCTGGTGCGCGAGATGGGACAGGCTTACCCGGAGCTGGTGCGCGCACAGCCGCTGATCACCGAGACGCTCAAGCTTGAAGAAACGCGCTTCCGCAAGACTTTGGAGCGCGGCCTTGCCATTCTCGATGAGAAGAGCGGCGGCCTGAAGAAGGGCGACATGTTCGACGGCGAGACCGCGTTCACGCTGTACGACACCTACGGCTTCCCGCTCGACCTGACCCAGGACGCGCTGCGCTCGCGCGGCATCGGCGTCGATATTTCCTCGTTCACCGACGCCATGGACCGCCAGCGCGAGAAGGCGCGGGCATCGTGGGCGGGGTCGGGCGAGGCGGCGACAGAGGCGGTGTGGTTTCCGTTGCGCGAAAAGCTCGGCGCGACTGAATTCCTCGGCTACGAGACCGAGACCGCCGAAGGCGTGGTCGCGGCCACTGGTCAAGGACGGCAAGGAGGCCGCGAGCCTCGCGACTGGCGAAAGCGGCGCCGTCGTCCTCAACCAGACGCCGTTCTATGGCAGAGTCGGGCGGTCAGGTCGGCGATACTGGCGTGATGGTCGGCGAAGGCGTCCGCTTCCACGTCACCGATACGCAGAAGAAGGGCGGCGATCTGTTCGTCCATCTCGGCAAGGTCGAGCAGGGCATGCTGAAGCCCGGCGCGACGCTGTCGCTCGAGGTCGATCACTCCCGGCGCACGGCGATCCGCGCCAATCACTCGGCGACCCATCTGTTGCACGAGGCGCTGCGCCAGGTGCTCGGCGATCACATCGCGCAGCGCGGCTCGATGGTCGCGCCCGACCGCCTGCGCTTCGACTTCGCGCATCCGAAATCGATCTCGGCCGACGAACTGCGGCGGGTCGAGGATATCGCCAACGACATCGTGCTCGAAAACGGCGAGGTCACGACCCGGCTGATGGGGCTCGACGACGCGCGGTCCTCGGGCGCGCGCGCCCTGTTCGGCGAGAAATACGGCGATGAGGTCCGCGTTGTCTCGATGGGGGCAGGGGGCGGCAATGCGCTCGGCTGGTCGGTCGAACTGTGCGGCGGCACCCATGTCCGTCGCACCGGCGATATCGGCATGATCTCGGTGCTCGGCGAAAGCGCGGTGTCTTCGGGCGTCCGACGCATCGAGGCTTTGACCGGCAACAACGCGCGGCATCACGTCAACCAGAGCGTCCAGACTGCGAAGGCGGCGGCAGCCGAAATGCGCACCTCGCTCGAGGAGTTGCCGGGTCGTGTTGCGGCATTGCTTGAAGAGCGCAAGAAGCTCGAGCGCGACCTGAGCGACGCGCGCAAGAAACTCGCCATGGGTGGCGGCGCTGCGGCCGGCGACGGCGCGGGCGATGCCGTCAGGCACATCGGCGACGTCAAATTCCTCGGCAAGGCGGTGCAGGGCATCGACGTCAAGGATCTGAAGAGCCTGGTCGACGCCGGCAAAAAGCAGATCGGCCAGGGCGTGGTCGCGATCGTCGGCGTCACCGAGGATGGCAAGGCTGGCGTCGTCGTTGGCGTCACGCCGGACTTGACTGCCCGCTTCAACGCGGTCGACCTCGTGCGCAAGGGCTCGGAGGCGCTCGGCGGCAAGGGCGGCGGCGGCCGTCCGGACATGGCGCAGGCGGGCGGCCCCGACGGCTCAAAAGCCAACGCCGCGCTCGACGCCATCGTCGCGGCGATCGGTGCGTAGGTGGCAAAGAACGACTTGGCGTGGAAGGCGGAGCAGGCGTGCCTCAACGCCTGGCCGGCGCTGCACAACGTTGTCTACGACGACTGGATCGTGCGGTTCTCCGAAGGGCTGACGCGGCGCGCCAATTCGGTCAATCCGCTGCGCTCCACGGCGCGCGCCGACGGCGCCTGCATCCAGCTGTTCGAGAACCTGTTCCGCGCCCAGGACCTGCCGCTGATCTTCCGCATTCCGAGCCTGCTCGACCCGTCCGTCGATCGCGGGCTGGAGCGGCTCGGCTTCACCGCCGAAGGCGAGAGTTGTGTGATCTATGCCGACATCGCCGCGGTCGAAGCCAAGGCCGACCCCGCCGTCGAAGTCAGCTCGCGGGTCGACGAAAACTGGCTGCACGCCATGAACCTCATGCAGAAGCGCACCGAGGAGCAGAGCGAGATTTTTGATCACATCGTGCTGTCGATCGCGGTGCCAGCGGGTTATGCGACTTTGCGCGACGGCGAGGAAGTGATGGCGCAGGCTTACGGCGTGATCCACGACGACTTGCTCTGCTGCGAGTCGGTCATCACCAACGAAAGCGCGCGCGGCAAGGGCGTCGGCCGTCGGCTGATGTCGGCGTTGTTCGCCTGGGCGGCAGCGCAAGGCGCCAGCGGCGTCTGCCTCCAGGTCGAGGCGAGCAACAAGGCTGGTCTCGCGCTTTACAACGGGCTCGGCATGAAGACCGAGCTGTCGCGCTACCACTACCGGCGTCAGCCGTCGCGTTAGCTCAGGCGGTCACACCACCGCAAATACGCAGAGCTTGTTGCCGGTCGGATCGCGCATGTAGGCGGCATAAAAACCTTGCTTGGCCTCGGGAGGGCGGAAGCCAGGGCCGCCTTCGTCGCTGCCGCCGTTCTTCATGCCACCCTCATATGCTGCTTTCACCGCGTCAGCCGACAGCGCGTGATAGGCGACCATGATGCCATTGCCGGCGCGGGCTTCCTTGCCGTCGAACGGCGGACACACCGCCGTGTGGCAATCCATGAAGGTCTTGCCGCCGCCCACCGTGCCATAGCCGATCCAGCCGCCGTTCTCGAGTTTGCGTTCGCTGCCGATCGCAGCGAACACGGCGTCGTAGAACGCGCCCGACTTCCTGCTGTCGATTGCACCGATGGTGACGTAGCCGATCGCGGCCATGTGGTACTCCCACGCTTGCTCGTTGAGGTTCGGGATCGTAGCAGGGATAGGGAACAAATCAAGAACAAAAATCAGGCAGCGCAAATCGTCCGCCGCAGGAACGCGAAACCGAGCGCCTGGGTCATTGCAGTCTTGGTGTTATCGACCATGCCGGAGTGACCACCGGCGACGTTCTCGTGAAAGAACACCTCTGCGCCAAGCTGCTTCAGCTTCGCCGCCATCTTGCGGGCGTGGCCGGGATGCACGCGATCGTCGGTGCGATTGGTCGTGAGGTAGATCGGCGGATAACGACGCCCGCGCTCGATCAAATGATAGGGCGAGAAGCGGCGGATGTACTGCCACTCCGCCGCAACGTCGGGGTCGCCGTATTCGGCGATCCAGCTCTGCCCGGCCAACAGCTTCGTGTAGCGCTGCATGTCGAGCAGCGGCACGTCGCACCAAACAGCTCCGAACAGGTCCGGGTATCGCGCCAGCATGTTGCCGACCAGCAGGCCGCCATTGCTGCCGCCACGGCAGGCGAGGCGCGGCACCGTCGTCACGCCGCTCTCGAGAAGATGGCGTGCGACGGCGGCAAAATCGTCGTGTGCGATATGCTTGGTTTGCTTGATCGCCGCCTCGTGCCAGCGCGGCCCGAACTCGCCGCCGCCGCGGATGTTGGCGACGACATAGAGGTTGCCGTCCTCGAGCCAGAGCTTGCCCGCGAGGTTCATGTAAGCCGGCGTCAGCGACACTTCGAAGCCGCCATAGCCGTAAAGCAGCGTCGGCCGCGGTCGGCCGGTGGCCGACAGGTTCTTGCCGACGAGGAAGTAGGGGATGCTCTCGCCGTCGTCTCCGCGCGCCTGACCTTGCCGAACCTCGATACCCTCAGCATCAAACGTCTTTGGCGCGACCTTCAGGATTGCCGGCGCACTGTGACCGCTCATGAGCGACACGGTCATCGGCGTCTCGTAGGTCGTGGCGTTGACGAGCACATCGATGCCGAGGTCGGGATCGTCGTCGCCGCCGAACGGTTGGACACTGATGGATGCGTTCAGTGGCAAGTCGGGAATCTCCGTCGTGGTCCAGCCAGTGGCGCTGCGTGCCGCGCGTAAGATGTGCGAGCGTACATTGTAGAGCACTTGCAGAATGATGCCGCCACGAACTTCGACCCAATTCTCCAGCGCGCGGCGCGGCGTCGGCGTGAAGATCAGCTCGAAGTCGCGACCGCCCGCGAGAAATTTGTCGAGCGGAATCGTTGCAAGCGATCCCGCAGCGATGATGCCTCCTCCGACGCGCCAGTCTTCCTTCGGGCTGACATAGAGGTCGTGGCGATGCAGCGAGGTCGAAATCTTCTCGGGCAGGTCGAGCTGAACGCGCGAACCGCCTTTGGGCTCAACGAAAAGCTGCGATCGCGTGAAGTCGATCGCGCGCCAGAACATGGTGCGCTCGCTGCCGGGACGGTGGTTGACGTCGAACCAGGCGCCGACCGCCTGCTTCTCGACCTCGAAGACGGTCTCCGCGCTATCGAGCGGCGTGCCGCGGCGCCACTTGCGAACCGTGCGGCCATACCCAGCCTCAGTCACCTGCTGCTCGTTCAGTGGGCCATTGAGGAGCAGCGTGTTGGCGTCGAGCCACTCCGCCGAGCCCTTTGCCTGCGGGATCAGGAAACCATCTTTTCTGAAGCTCTTCGACGCGATCTCGAACTCGCGGATCTCGACGGCATCGGTGCCACCGACCGACAGGCTGATCAGCGCGCGGGTCTTGTCAGGCGAGCGAACCGCGCCGGCGAACTCCCACGTCACGCCCTCGACCGCGCACAGCGCGTCCATGTCGAGCAGCACGTCCCATTCGGGATCAGGTGTTCGATAGCTTTCCAGCGTCGTTCGCCGCCACAGTCCGCGCGGATGCGCGGCGTCCTTCCAGAAATTGTAGAGGTGGTCGCCGCGCTTCGCCGACGAACGGAATCCTGTCATCCGAATTCAGGATTTTCAGCGCCGCCTCGAAGTCGGCCTGGTAGCGCTTGTCCTCGCAGCGCGCTCTCGGTCCGTGCGTTCTCGGCATCGACCCAGGCAGACACGCGCTCGCCGTCGATGTCCTCGAGCCAGAGATACGGATCGGTCGCTCCGTCAGTCATGCGCTTGTTCCTCGCCCGCCGAGTCCGAAGGTCAGAGCGTGAGCCCGAAGCCTGGCCCCTCGGGCAGCGTGATGCAGCCGTCGACGATCTCAGGCAGCCTTGCGCCGCACGTCGCGTTGACGCCTTCGGGCAACCACGGCAGCTCGAACCAGCGCGTCGCCGGGCTGGCAAAGCCCCAGTGAATCGACGCGTACAATGACGGACCGATGCGAAAATTGTGCGGCGCCAGCGCGACGTTGTGGAGTTCGGCGAGAGCCGAAATTTTTCGCGCCGGCGTCAAGCCGCCGATCTTGGTGATCTCGGGCTGCAGCCAGCGCAGTGCGTCGCGCTTGAGCAGCCGGGAAAAATCGTCGAGACTGTATTCGTTTTCGCCGGCTGCGAGATCGATCGGCTGTGCCTTCGCCACGCTCGCGATCGCGTCATGGCTGCGCATCGGTCGCACCGGCTCCTCGTACCAGAGGATGTCGAACGGGGCGATCGCGCGGCCGAACGCGATGGCGTCGTTGAGGTCGAAGTGGCCGTTGACGTCAACCATCAAGCGAACGCCCTTGCCAAGCGCCTCGCGTGTCCTCGCGACGATCTCGACCTCCACCTCATGCAGCTTGATCGCGCGAAAACCCGCTGCGAGCGCGCGGCGACACTCGCAAATGACGGTTTCGGTAGAACGGAACGGCGGAAGGCTTGCGTAAACCGGGACGCGCTGGTGCGCCAAGTCCTCCGAGCAACTGCACGACGGGAACGCCGAGGCGCTTGCCTTGCAGGTCCCACAGGGCGAGGTCGATGCCCGACAGCGCCATCGTGATGATGCCGCCGTCACCGTAGCGCGCCGCCCAATCGGACAGCTCGAACCACAGCCCCTCGATGTCGGCGGCCGACCTGCCGATGCAGCGCGGCGCGAGCAGCTTGTCGATCGCCGCCTCGATCGGTGCGAACCCCGCGTCCTCAGCGACAGTCGGATCGGGTGACGGAATTCCCCACCAAGCTTCGCCGAGGCCGCGGTGACCGTCGTCGGTCTCGACCTCGACAAGCAGCTGCGGCAGGCGCCGGTGCGGGAACGGCCGGCAATGGACTGCAGCGATCTTCGGCATTCTTTTCGCCTGCCTGCGGATCGGCTCCGCGTGTTCGCTGCGTGTCTTTAGGCCAGCGCCTTGGTCAGGTTGTCGGAAACCTTGTCGAGGAATCCCGTCGTCGACAGCCAGCGTTGTTCGGCGCCGACCAGGAGCGCAAGGTCCTTGGTCATGAAGCCGGATTCGACGGTGTCGACGCAGACCTTCTCGAGCGTGCCTGCGAACTTCGCGAGCTCGGGGTTGTTGTCGAGCTTGGCGCGGTGCGACAGCCCCTGGGTCCACGCGAAGATCGAGGCGATCGAGTTGGTCGAGGTTTCCTTACCCTTCTGGTGCTCGCGGTAATGTCGCGTCACCGTGCCGTGGGCGGCCTCCGCTTCCATGGTCTTGCCGTCGGGCGTCAGCAGCACTGAGGTCATCAGGCCGAGTGAGCCGTAACCCTGCGCGACCGTGTCGGACTGCACGTCACCATCGTAGTTCTTGCAGGCCCAGACGTAGCCGCCGGACCATTTCAGCGCGGAGGCGACCATATCGTCGATCAGGCGATGCTCGTAAGTCAGGCCCTTGGCATCAAAATCCTTCTTGAACTCCTTCTCGAAGATGTCCTGGAAGATGTCCTTGAAGCGGCCGTCATAGACTTTCAGGATCGTGTTCTTGGTCGAGAGGTAGACCGGGTAACCACGCGACAGGCCGTAGTTCAACGACGCGCGGGCGAAATCCGTGATCGAGTCGTCGAGGTTGTACATCTCCATCGCGACGCCGGCGCCCGGGGTCTTGAACACCTCCCTCTCGATGACGGTGCCGTCCTCGCCGACGAATTTCATCGACAGCGTGCCCTTGCCGGGGAATCTGATGTCGGTCGCGCGATACTGGTCGCCGTAGGCGTGGCGGCCGATGATGATCGGCTTGGTCCAGCCGGGCACCAGCCGCGGCACGTTGCGGCAGATGATCGGCTCGCGGAAGATCACGCCGCCGAGGATGTTGCGGATCGTGCCGTTCGGGGACTTCCACATCTCCTTGAGGTTGAATTCCTTCACCCGCGCTTCGTCCGGGGTGATGGTGGCGCACTTCACGCCGACGCCGTGCTTCTTGATGGCGTTCGCCGCATCGATCGTGACCTGGTCGTTGGTCTTGTCGCGATATTCAACGCCGAGGTCGTAATAGAGCAGGTTGATGTCCAGGTAGGGGTGGATCAGCTTGTCCTTGATGTACTGCCAGATGATCCGGGTCATTTCGTCGCCGTCGAGCTCGACGACCGGGTTGGACACCTTGATTTTTGCCATTGGAAACGGGGCCTTACCTTGGATGTTGGCGACCACAGCTTGAGAACGCGGCCGGACGAGTCCGGTCGCGCCGCTATAGCATTCACCGGCTGCGTTAGGAAAGGCAAGCGCCGTACCAACCGCGCGATTTGGAGCTGCCTAAAAGGCGGCCTGGGTGGCCTGGCCGGCAACGATATACCAGGTCACCACCAGCGCGCAGATCAGGGCTCCCGGCAGCGACGACCCGGTGCGCCGGATCGTGAATGTCGCGATCACGGCGACGAACGCCAGCAAGGGCACGAACTGCATGGCGACGATCGTCGACAGCGGCACGAAGCCCGGATCGGGCAGCGGATTGATCAGCTTGCCGTTCAGGAACAGCGCACCGTACTGCAGCGCGCAGAGCAGGACGAATCCCAGTGCCATCGCGCAGAGCGCCGTCACATAGGCCGCGCCCGCGCTCGTCTGCCCTTGCAGGAAATTCTGCCGCAGCGCGCGCAGCGCCACCACGAAGAAGATGATGAACGGGATCAGGTAGATCAGGAATATCAACCACTGCTTTGCGCTCATCAGCTTCAGCGCAACCACCCAGAAGCGGAAGTCGATCTTGAAGGCGAGATCGGCCAGCGTCAGCGCGACGTAGCCGATCGCAACCGTCGCAAGCGCGATCAGGATCGACGGACCGATGATGCCGCTGCGGCTTTGCATGCGCGGCACGAACCGCATCAGGATGAAGGTGATGATCGCGTTGATCAGCGCCCACGCGGCGATTTGTGTGGTGATCGATTGCGGCAGGATTTTCGAGGCGGGCAGGAACGTGCCGGCCAGCGCGAACGCCGGGTAGTAGGTGAGGATCGGGATCAGGACCGACAGGATCATCGCAGTCCACCAGCGACCGCCGGCGGAGCTTGCTGGTGCAGGCGTTGTGGCAAGACCAGCGAATGCCGGCAATTTCAATAGCACTCAAACGCGCCGAGCAGCAGCACGACGAAGCCGATCATCGCGACCAGCGTGCCAAGCTCCTTGCGCAGCCAGATCTGGTTCTCGCGCGGCAACGGTGTGCCGCCCTGCAGCGTCTGCTGGAACCAAGCGATGGCATAACCGATGGCTTCGTGCGAGATGTGCTCGGCCGGATGGGTGATCGCCGGCGTGTACAGGACACGCGCCGTGCCCTTGTCGACGTCGCCATAAACCTTGCCCGGTTCGACCGGACCGGTCGCACCGAAGAAGGCCTGCAGCTTCGGACTTTGCGTCACGTCCCTGGCGCGGTCGACTCCCCACATCAGCTGCGAAAATTCTTCGTATTGCGCGAACACCAGCGCGACGTTGCGCGGCCAGGCCGGCGTTCCCTCCGCCGCGAACGGCTTGCCGGTCGACGAGCCCTCGAGCACCATCGACTTGTAGTCGTTTGGCATCGCGGTGGCTGCGGCGAGCACGGTCCAGCCGCCCATCGAATGGCCCTCGAGGCCGATATTGTTCTTGTCGACGAAGTCGAGGCTGCGTAGGTAGGCGAGCCCGTCTGGTCCGCCAAAGCCGTTGGCGAACGAGGGCGGGTCGGAGTAGCCGTGACCGGTCTGGTCGAGCGCGACCACGACATAGCCGCGACGGGCAAACTCGATGGCAAAGCCGTCCTGGGTCTCGCGCGAATTGATGTAGCCGTGGACGGCGAGAATCCCGGGTGCCGGCTTCTGCGCCGTCGCGCTCGGCGGGATGTAGAGCAGGGCGCTCATCGTGTTGCCCTTGGCGCCCTGGAAGCGAACATCCTTGATCTGAATGCCGCCGTCGGTCTGCGTCAGCCAGGCGATCAAGCCACCGAGCACAATCAAGACAACGCCGATCGCGGCAAGCCGCCAGCTGCTTCGCATGAGAACCTCCCCGGACGCCGCCAAAAGTCCCGACTGCGGCGATTTTCATTTTTTGTTTGAATTGAACGGTAACCGAAAGTCGAACGCAAGCAAAGATGGTAGCCGGCTCATGTCCAGATTTTGCTGGAGGTTGAGGTTGGCCCTGCTAAAGCGTGGCTCGGTTAGGGTTTTTTCGCGCGGCCGACGCGGAACAGTGGACGAGCGAGATGGCCGGTTCCGGCACTGACAAGACCAAAGCCGCGGTCCAGATCGCGGGCCCCGCGATCGTGCTTGTCGAGCCCCAGCTCGGCGAGAACATCGGCATGGCGGCCCGCGCCATGGGGAATTTCGGGCTGACCGATCTGCGCCTCGTCAAGCCGCGGGACGGCTGGCCGAGCTTGCAGGCCCAGCGCGCCGCGGCAGGGGCTGACCACATCATCGATGCCGTAAGGCTGTTCCCGACGCTCGAGGCGGCAATCGCCGATTGCACGCTGACCTTTGCGACCAGCGCGCGGGCGCATTTTCAGGCCAAGCCCGTGCTCGCGCCGGAGGCCGCCGCGCAGGAGATGCACCGCGAGATCGCGGCATCCGGCAAGGTCGCGATCATCTTCGGCCGTGAGCGCTACGGCCTCGAAAATCAGGAGATCGCGATCGCCGATCGGATCGTCACTTTTCCGGTGAATCCGGCCTTCGCCTCGCTCAACCTCGCGCAGGCAGTGCTGCTGATGGGCTACGAGTGGTTCAAGCATGCGATCGGAGATCTGCCGTTTGAAACCAGCCTGCGCTCCGAACGCGCCGGCCAGGAGCAGATGCAAAACTTCTTCGACGGCCTGGTCCGCGAACTCGACCGCGTCGAATTCTTAAGACCGCAGGAGAAGCGCGAGACCATGCTCGTCAACCTGCGCAATATTTTTGCGCGGATGGAGCCGACCAAACAGGACTTGCAGACGCTGAGCGGCGTCGTCGCGGCTTTGGCGGAAGGCCGCAAGGGGCCGGCGAAGGGCGGCGTGCTCGACAGCGAGGACGCCACGCGCTTGCGTGCATTGCTTGCCGAGCACGGTACGGGCGGCGGAGCCGCAGAGGGCGGACCGATGCGCGGGTTGGCGCGGCTGCTCCGGCGCAATCCGACCGATGCCGAGCGTGCGCTGTGGGATGCGTTAAAGAATGACCGCCGCTTCGCCGGCCAGTTCAAGCGCCAGACGCCGGTGGGAAAGCAGATTCCGGATTTCGTCTCGTTTCCGTTGCGGCTGGCGATCGAGCTCGTTGCGGACGACGAGAGCGAGACCGTGCGCGCCGACCGCGCCGAGCGGCGATGCTGGCTCGAGGCGCGCGATTATCGCGTCGTCGACGTGACCGCTGCCGAGATCGCGGCTTCGCTGCCCGACGTGCTTGTGCGACTTGAACGAGCGGCGGCTCCATCACCGCGGTGATTGACGGCAATGTGACGACAGGAGCCTCGCTGGTCGATTCAGTGTCCGCCAGTTAACGGCGGGTGAAAGCACGGCGGCCGTTTTCATCGATCGGCTTCGCTCATTTGCAATCCGAGGTTGCTACGACAGCCCTCGTCGTCCAGCCGCAGAGGTCGCAAATGTCGCCGTTGAGATTTTTCGCCACGCTGTCAGCCGCAATCCTGGTCGCCGGGTCGGCCGCCGCGCAGAGCGCGGGTTCGCGCATCATTGTCGAACCGGCGACCCAGCCGGGGCCGCGCCAGGAAGGCAGCGTGCGGGTCCAATCCAACATCAATCTGTTCATGCCCGGGCCGACCGGCGAAGGCGACGCCGCGCAAGCCCTGCGCGACCGCGCGCGGCGCACGATCTACGAGATGGCCGCGCGCGAATGTGATTTGTTGCGCGAGGTCCTCGCCAAGGAGTGCCGTCTCGAGTTCGTGAACACGAACATCAACCGCCAGTGGGGCCAGCAGCAGCAAGAGGGTTACAACGTCAGCGGATCGATGAGCCTTCAGATCACCCTCAAATGAGACCAGCCAGCTCGCGGGTTGCTATTGTCCCGCCCGAACCTGCGCCGTCGCGACCTTGAGCAGTTCGGCCATTTTGTTCTTGATGTCCTGTTCCGAGACGGCAACGCCTTTGGCAGTCAGGTCGGCTACCACTTTGCGCAGGACGACACCGCTGCCAGCCGCCGCGACGGCCGAATCGATCAAGTCACGCGCATAGTCGTCGGCTGCGGCACCTGTGAGCCCAAGCTTTTCCGCCACCCACCGTGCCATCAGCCCGTTTCGGCGGGCTTCGGCCTTGAACCTAACTTCCTCATCGTGGGCGTACTGGTTCTCAAAGCCTTCCTCGCGTTTGTCAAAAGTCGTCATATATCGGCCCCATGGATTGGCATCGCGGAATCACTATGTACCCGGTTGCATGTGGCCCCGCGTTGACCTGGAACAACGCGCGCGAGCGTCGCAGCCTGGGAAATGCCTGATGGTGCAGCAAGAGCCCAAAATGTGGCGCTTGTCGGCCCAGAACCTCCGGATTTCACTGAAGGAAAACCGGGGTTACGTCGATTGTGCTTGGGGGGTCAATCAGGTAGGTTGCCGAACATGACCCGTTCGCGTTCCGTTTCGATCAATCCGGGTCACCGCGACAGCTCCGTCGCGGGTACGCGTTCACTTTAAAGGAGCACCCCAATCGATGGATTTCAACAACACACGGTACATCCCGATGAGCCGTCGCCGTCGCATTTACGAAGGAAAGGCCAAGGTCCTTTACGAGGGTCCGGAGCCAGGAACCTTGATTCAGCACTTCAAGGACGACGCGACCGCCTTCAACGCCAAGAAACACCAGGTGATTGAAGGCAAGGGTGTGCTGAACAACCGGATCTCGGAATACGTCTTCCAGCACCTCAACGACATCGGAGTGCCCACGCATTTCATCCGCCGTCTCAACATGCGCGAGCAGCTGATTCGCGAAGTCGAGATCGTGCCGCTCGAGGTCGTGGTGCGGAACGTCGCCGCCGGCTCGCTGTCACAGCGCCTTGGCATCGAGGAGGGCACCCAGCTGCCGCGCTCGATCATCGAGTTTTACTACAAGAACGACCAGCTCAACGACCCGATGGTGTCGGAAGAGCACATCACCGCGTTCGGCTGGGCGACTCCGCAGGAGATCGACGACATCATGGCGCTCGCCATCCGCGTCAACGATTTCCTCAGCGGCCTCTTCCTCGGCATCGGCATCCGGCTCGTCGACTTCAAGATGGAGTGCGGGCGGCTGTGGGAGAATGAGATGATGCGGATCGTCGTCGCCGACGAGATCTCGCCGGATTCCTGCAGGCTGTGGGACATCAAGTCGAACGAGAAGCTCGACAAGGATCGCTTCCGCCGCGATCTCGGCGGGCTGCTCGAGGCCTACACCGAAGTCGCCAAGCGCCTTGGCATCATGATGGAGAACGAGCGTCCCGCGGGCACCGGCCCGGTGCTGGTGAAGGGCTGATCGGCCGATGAAAGCGCGCGTCACCGTCACGCTGAAATCCGGCATTCTCGATCCGCAGGGCAAGGCGATCGAAGGCGCTCTGAAATCGCTCGGTGTCGACGGCGTCGCCAGCGTCCGGCAAGGCAAGGTGTTTGACATCGAACTCGCTGGTAACGACAAGGCCAAGGCCGAGGCCGCGCTGAAGCAGGCAGCCGACAAGCTGCTCGCCAACACGGTGATCGAGAATTACCGCGTTGAGGTGTTGAGCTAAGGATGAGATCCGCCGTCGTCGTCTTTCCCGGGATCAATCGCGAACGCGACATGGCGCGCGCGCTGAAACTTGCGTCCGGCAACGAGACGCAAATGATCTGGCACGCCGACACCGCGCTGCACGCCGGCGTCGATCTCGTGGTCGTGCCGGGCGGCTTCTCTTACGGCGACTACCTGCGTTGCGGCGCGATCGCGGCGCGCGCGCCTGTCATGGATGCAGTCCGCGCCCATGCCGCGCGCGGCGGCCTGGTCATGGGTGTCTGCAACGGCTTCCAGATCCTGTGCGAAGCCGGCCTGTTGCCCGGCGTGCTGATGCGTAACGTCAGACTGAAGTTCATCTGCAAAGACGTGCACCTGCGCGTCGAGCGCTCCGACACGCCGTTTACGCGGGGCTACAATGCCGGGCAGATCATTCGCGTGCCGGTCGCCCACGGCGAAGGCAATTACGAAGCGGACGAGGAGACGGTGAAGCGCCTCGAAGGCGAAGGGCGCGTGCTCTATCGCTACTGCGCGCCTGACGGCTCGCTCGACGATGCCTCGAACATCAATGGCGCAACGCATGCGATCGCCGGGATCGTCAACGACCGCGGCAACGTGCTTGGCATGATGCCGCATCCGGAAAACCACGTCGAAGCGATCATGGGCTGCACCGATGGTCGCGGGCTATTCGCGGGCCTCGTCGAGCATTTTGCCCCGGCGGCTTGAACATCGGCGCGGTCCGTCGATATTGTCGTTTCTGGTTCATGTTGGGGGAAACGGCAATGACTTCAGCTCGATTGCTCGCGACGACGATGCTGTTTGCGGTCGCGGCTGTCAGCGCATCCGCGAGCGGCGTCTCGTCCGCCGCGATGAACAAGACGATCGCAATTTCCTTCACTGCCGGCGGAACGGCAAAGGATCCCGATGGACAGACGCATCCGTTCAGCACCTCGGTGAGCCGTGTCGTCTATGTCAGCACGGCGGGTCGCCTGTTCATGCGGCACACCGCTACGGCGAACACCAAGGGCCACGCGAGCCGCGGCGGCGACTTTGACCCGAACGATGCCCGCCAAGGAAAAGGTAGCTTCAGCTTTCAAGGCGACAAACTTGTCGGCGTGATCCCCTATGCCGGTGGAGCGCGCCAGATCACCGCGAGCTTCGATTCGAGCTTCTCCAGCTGCACAGCGAGCGTCATCGAAGGTAATGCAGGCAGCGGGTCATTCAAGCGAAAGGGGCCCGACGGCATCGTTCGCGAAATCTCGAACGCGACGACCTCGGCGGTGAGCTGCTCGATCCAGAACGGCAATGCGTTCGCGCAGTAGGTGTTTTGCTAACCCGTCGTCCGCGCCGCGTTGACCCGCTTCACCGTGCCGGAGAAGCTCAGCACAGGGCGGCCCGCCGCGCTCAGCATGCCGCGCATGAAGATGATGGAGCGGCCGGCGCGCACCACCTGGCCGGTGCCTTCGATCAGTTCGCCCTTGTAGACGGCATCGATGAATTCGGTGGCGAACGACAGCGTCACCCCGCGGCCTTCCTCGAGCACGGTGTTGGCGATCGCGAACAGGCAGTAGTCGGCGAACGTCATCAGGCAGCCGCCATGGACAGCGCCGCCGCCATTGATGTGCTTCTGCTCAACTCGGAAGACGCATCGCACCCCGCCGTTCTCCTCGCGGTGCCAGAACGGCCCGTTGTGGACCTCGTAGTTGTCGCGGGTCCAAGTCCACCAGCCGGCGAATTCGCCTGTAGTTGCCTGCACGGCGCCGTCGTGGCGGGGAACCGCATTTTTGGGCACAAAATTCACGAGGTACTCCGCTGCGTTATGCGCTGGGTGGTCACCCTCCATAAGGCCAGTCGGGTTCAAAACGCCAGCCCGAAACACCATGTGAACTGCGGAAATCTGGTGCTTGCGGTGGCTTGAACACCCGTGCATTACGGCTCTTTACCAACTCCCAACCGGCCAGCCCGTGCTTCGCAACGAACCGAAAATCACCCCTGAACTCGTCACCGCCCATGGGCTGAAGCCCGACGAGTACGAGCGCATCCTGAAGCTGATCGGGCGCGAGCCGACCTTCACCGAGCTCGGCATCTTTTCGGCGATGTGGAACGAGCACTGCTCGTACAAATCCTCGCGCATCCATCTGCGTGGGCTGCCGACCAAGGCGCCCTGGGTGATCCAGGGGCCGGGCGAGAACGCCGGCGTCATCGACATCGGCGATGGGCTTGCGGTCGTGTTCAAGATGGAGAGCCACAACCACCCGAGCTTCATCGAGCCGTATCAGGGCGCGGCGACCGGCGTCGGCGGCATCCTGCGCGACGTCTTCACCATGGGCGCACGCCCGATCGCCTGTCTCAATGCGCTTTCGTTCGGTGAGCCAAACCATCCGCGCACGCGGCATCTGGTGTCCGGCGTGGTCGCCGGCATCGGCGGCTATGGCAACTCGTTCGGCGTGCCGACCGTTGGCGGCCAGGTCCGCTTCCATCCGCGCTACAACGGCAACATTCTCGTCAACGCGATGGCGGTTGGGCTCGCGCGCACCGACGGCATCTTCTATGCGGCTGCATCGGGCGTGAACATGCCGATCGTCTATCTCGGCTCGAAGACCGGACGCGACGGCATCCACGGTGCCACCATGGCCTCGGCCGAATTCGACGACGCCTCCGAAGAGAAGCGTCCGACGGTGCAGGTCGGCGATCCCTTTGCCGAGAAGCTGCTGCTCGAAGCCTGCCTCGAAATCATGCGCAACGACTGTGTGATCGCGATCCAGGACATGGGCGCGGCGGGGCTGACCTGCTCGGCGGTGGAGATGGGCGCCAAGGGCGACCTCGGCGTCGACCTCGATCTCGACGCGGTGCCGACGCGCGAGGAGGGCATGAGCGCCTACGAGATGATGCTCTCCGAGAGCCAGGAGCGCATGCTCATGGTGCTGAAGCCAGAGAAGGAGAAGCTCGCAGAGTCCATCTTCCGCAAATGGGGTCTCGACTTTGCGGTGGTCGGCCACACCACGCCGAGCAAGCGCTTCGTCGTCAAGCACGGCGGTGACGTCATGGCCGAATTGCCGATCAAGGAGCTCGGCGACGAGGCACCGCTCTACGATCGGCCCCACGTCGAGACGGCGAAGCGGCCGGTCGTTGCGGCTGCCGACGTCAAGCCCCCGATGTCGACGCCGGATGCGCTGCTCAAGCTGATCGGCTCGCCGGATCTCTGCTCCAGACGTTGGGTCTGGGAACAGTACGACCACGTCATCCTCGGCAATACCGTGCAGCGTCCGGGCGGCGACGCCGCGGTGGTTCGCGTCGAGGAGGGGCCGAAGGGCCTTGCGCTGACCGCCGACGTGACGCCGCGTTATTGCGAGGCCGATCCATTCGAAGGCGGCAAGCAGGCGGTCGCGGAAGCCTGGCGAAACATCACCGCCGTCGGCGGCAAGCCGCTGGCGCTGACCGACAACCTCAACTTCGGCAATCCGGAGCGGCCCGAGATCATGGGACAGTTCGTCGGTTGCCTGCGCGGCATCGCCGAGGCCTGCCGCGCGCTCGATTTCCCGGTCGTCTCAGGCAACGTCTCGCTCTACAACGAGACCAACGGCAAGGGCATCCTTCCGACGCCGACCATCGGCGGGGTCGGATTGCTCGATGATTTCACCAGGTCGGCGACGCTGGCGTTCAAGCGGGCCGGCGAGGCAATTTTGTCGATCGGCGCCACATCAGGATGGCTCGGCCAATCGATCTATCTGCGCGACATCTGCGGACGCGAGGAGGGTGCGCCCCCGCCCGTCGACCTGGCCGAAGAGAAGCGCAACGGTGATTTCGTTCGCGGCCTGATCCACGACGGCCTTGTCTCCGCTGTTCACGACTTGTCGGACGGCGGGCTTCTGGTCGCGCTCGCCGAGATGGCGATGGCCGGCAAGATCGGTGCGGCGATTGGCAGGCCGCCGGCGAATGTAGTCGCGCATGGATATTGGTTCGGCGAAGACCAGGCGCGCTACATCGTCGCCGTGTCCGCCGCGCAGTTGTCCGCGGTGCTGGCCAAGGCCAGGGGCGCCAATGTGGTTTGCAACGAAATCGGCACCACCGGCGGCGACGCGCTCATCGTCGGCGACGAGGGCAGCGTCAGCGTGACGCAGCTCGAGAAGGCCTTTGAAGGCTGGCTGCCGACCTACATGGCCGGTAGCGCCGCCTGACCGCCTCAAGCCTCGATCGTCACCTTGCTCGGATAGAACGCGAGATAGCCGGTGATCTCCTTCATCGCCGGGAACGGCGTCTCGTAGCTCCACACGGCGTTCTCGACCGTGGTGTCGCCGGTATGAATCGTGAAATAGCTGGCGTCACCCTTGTAGGGGCAATGGGTGCTGTGCGCCGTCTTCGTCAGCAGCGACGGGTCGGTGTCCTCGCGCGGGATGTACTGCACCACCGGGTAGGTTGCTTCCTTCAGCGCCAGCGCGCGCGTGGTGTCGGCGATCACCTTGCCGCCGGCCAGTACGCGGACGCGCTTCGGGTTCGGCGTGATGGTGATGGGATGATCGGGGCCCGGAATTTTCATGGTGTGTCTCCAGCGTTTCCGCGAATATAATGGCGACATCTGATTTGTGGAGGTTCTCCAGATGGCAATGGACGCCCGGGATATCGAGACCATGATCAAGGCGGCCATCCCGGATGCCGAAGTGACGATCCGCGACCTCGCCGGCGACGGCGATCACTATGCCGCGACCGTTGTTTCCGAGAGTTTTCGGGGCAAATCGCGGGTTCAGCAGCACCAAATCGTCTACCAGGCCCTGAAAGGCCGGATGGGCGGCGTGCTGCACGCGCTGGCGCTGCAGACCGGCGTGCCGGAGAAATAGGTCCGCGCCCGGCCGATGACAGCGAGCGATCGCGAGCTTCAAAGCGTCACCGTCGAGATCACGCAGATGTCATTGATGCGCGTGCGCCGGCCGCACGAGCATCACCGCGTCACGTATGTCGAACTGCTGTTCGACCTGGTGTTCGTGTTCGCGGTGACGCAGATATCGCACGCGCTGCTTGGTGATCCCACCGCACTCGGCCTCGTTCATACCACGCTGCTGTTCCTCGCGGTGTGGTGGGTGTGGATCTACACCTCCTGGATCACCAATTGGCTTGACCCGGAGCGACTGGCCGTCCGCGTCATGCTGTTTGCGCTGATGCTCGGCGGCCTCGTGCTGTCGACCTCGATCCCCAAGGCTTTCGATAGCCGCGGGCTCGCGTTTGCGGTCGCCTACACCGCCATGCAGGTCGGCCGCACCGTGTTCATGTTTTTCGCGGTGCCGGCGAGCGAGGGCAGGCTGCGGCGCAACTTCACGCGCATCCTGATCTATCTTCTCATCTCCGGAGTGTTCTGGATTCTTGGCGCGTTCTCCGACGGGCAAGCCGAGCTCTCCTGGTGGATCGCGGCGCTCGCGGTCGAGTATGTCTCGCCTTACGCCAATTTCTGGGTACCGGGCCTTGGCGCGTCCGCCGTCAGGGACTGGACGGTCGAAGGCGGTCACATGGCCGAGCGCTGCGCGCTCTTCATCATCATCGCGGTTGGAGAATCGATCGTCGTGAGCGGGGCGGCGTTTGCCGCACTCTCCTGGACACACGCCAACATCGGAGCCTTTGCGTCGGCGTTCATCGCAAGCCTCGCGATGTGGTGGATCTATTTCCACAAAGGGGCCGAGGCGAGCGCAGAGAACATTTCAAACGCAGCCGCCCCTGGCCGGATCGCGCGCCTCGCCTACACCTACCTGCACATGCCGATCGTGGCCGGCATCATCGTCAGCGCGGTCGGCGACGATCTTGCGCTGACCCATCCCTTTGGTCCGAACGATCTCAAGACCGTGCTCAGCCTGGTCGGCGGCCCCTTGCTGTTCCTGATCGGCACCATCCTGTTCAAGCACACCATCCACGGCTGGTTTCAGCTGTCGCACCTCGTCGGTATCGCTGTGCTATTTCCGATGCTGTGGTACGGCGGCCTGGTATCGCCGCTCACGCTGTCGGCGGCAACCACGGCCGTACTGGTCGTGGTGGGCATCTGGGAGGCGATCTCGATCGGCTCGAAAGCCACGTTGCGCCACAAGGAGCTAGTTCGCGCGCAGCGCATGAACGGAGAACATCCGCTCTGAGTCCGTCCATGTCGAGAGTGGCGTCCAGCCGGTCGCGCGGGCGAGATTGTAGAACCGCGGAATCGAATACTTGTACGAATTCTCGGTGTGAATGCTTTCGCCCGTCGTGAACGAGATCGAGCGGCCGCACACCCGTACCATCTGCGGACGGTTGCTGATCAGGTGCATCTCGATGCGGCTGAGCTCGCGGTTGTAGACCGCGCGATGATCGAACGCAGCAAGGTCGAAGTTGGTGCCGAGTTCGCGGTTCATCCGCACCATCAAGTTCAGGTTGAATTTCGCGGTGACGCCGGCGGCGTCATTGTAGGCGTCGTACAGAACTTTCTCGTCCTTCTCGAGGTCGACGCCGAGAATGATCAGGGCGTCCTGGCCGAGAATTTCGGCGGCACGCCGCAGGAAGCGCTCCGCCTCGTGCGGCTCGAAATTGCCGATGGTCGAGCCTGGAAAGAATCCGACCTTCGGCAATGTGCTGACTTCAGCCGGGGAGGCGAAGGTTTCTGTGAAATCAGCCGCGACCGGATGGACCTTCAGCGCCGGAAAATCGGCGCGCAACGCGCGCGCCTGCGCCTGCAGGAAGTCGGCGGAGATGTCGACCGGCACGTAAGCTGCGATATTGCAGCTCTTGAGCAGCAGGCGAACCTTGGTCGTCGCGCCCGCGCCGAACTCGACCAGCGCCGCTTGCTTCGGCAAGAGCGCTGCGATCTCGTCACCGCGGTCGCGCAGGATGCCAAGCTCGGTGCGCGTTGGATAATATTCCGGCAGCCGCGTGATCTGTTCGAACAGGTCGGAGCCGGCGGAATCATAGAAATACTTTGGCGACAACTGCTTCGGATGCTTGCCTAACCCGGCCAGCACATCGAGGGCGAAGGTTGAGGCGGTCTCGCCATCGGCCCTCGCATCCGGAGTCCTTGCGGCGTCAGCAGCAGAGTTCTTCGTCAACGCGGATACATGAACGTTCATTGCAGCCACCCCGGATGACTTGATGATCGGATGATTGGTTCGATGGAGATCAGTTGCCGTAATCCGCAAGCCGCAATCCCATGAATTGCCAGCGCTGGTGCGGATAGAAGAAATTGCGGTAGGTGACACGGCTGTGACCGTCGGGCGTCGCGAGCGACGAGCCGCGCAGCACTAGCTGGTTGACCATGAACTTGCCGTTGTACTCGCCGAGCGCGCCTTCGACGGCCTGGTAGCCGGGGTAGGGCGAGTAGGAACTGCGCGTCCACTGCCAGACGATGCCGAACGCGTCGTTCAGCTCGCCGGCACGCGCGGCGACTTCCCATTCCATCTCGGTCGGAAGGTGCTTGCCGCGCCAGCGCGCATACGCGTCGGCTTCGTAGTAGCTGACATGACACACCGGAGCTTTTGGATCGACCGGCTTGAGGCCGCCCAGGGTCATGATGTGCCACTGGCCGTCGATGTTGCGCCAGTGACCCGGCGCGTCCCACTCCTGCGCGGTGACAACGGCATGGCCGTCCATCAGCCACAGCGTCGGCGTGGTGTAGCCGCCATCCGTCACGAACTCGAGCCACTCGCCGTTGGTCACAAGGTCGCGGGCAATGCTGACCGGACCAACCAGCGCGCGATGCGAAGGGCGCTCATTGTCGAAGCAGAACTCATCGCTCGCATGGCCGACGGTGTGGATGCCCTCAGGCAAATGAAGATAGCCGCCTGTTGTCGTCGACGCCGGCCAACGCCAGTCGGGATCATAGGCCGGCGCTGTCGGGTTGAACGAGAACGCGTGCAGGATGTCAGTCAGCATCAATTCCTGATGCTGCTGCTCGTGATTGAGACCGATCTTGATCAAGGGCTCGAGGGTCGCGAGTAGCTTGTCATCCGCGCCTTGCAGAGCTGACATCATCGCCGCATCGACGTGGGCGCGATAGGCGGTGATCTCTGCAACACCCGGGCGCGTAATGACCCCGCGATTGTGGCGCGTGTGCCGCGGCCCGGCGGAGACGTAGTACGAGTTGAACAGAAAGGCGTAGTCCGGATGGAACGGCCTGTAGCCTTCGACATGCGGGACCAGCAGAAACTGCTCAAAGAACCAGGTCGTGTGCGCGCGATGCCATTTGGCCGGGCTGGCATCTGGCATGGACTGCACGAGCTGGTCCTCAGGCGATAGCCGTATGGCGCGCCGCTCCGTCTCGCCGCGAACGGCGCGGAAGGCCATGACCAGCCGTTCGGCCGGGGTCACCTTCGGTTCGGTTGGGGGGGATGCGGACAAAGCGGCCCTGGCCGCCGGAAGACTTGCGTTCGTCACACCGAGCTCCGGTTTGGGAGAAGAACGTTGTCGTTACCGTGGTGTTCCCGGAAAGAACCCGCGCCCAAGATAGGGAGGCTTTCGCGTCCGCAACAGGGCACCGCGGCTATCAAGACAATCGATCGGGCCCATGATTATGCCTATCATGTCATCAACTTAAACACCGGGCGGTCCAAAAATTGTCAGCAGTTTCGCTTTTTATTGGATGCGGCGGCTTTTCGGGCTACATATATGGCCGACACGGCCGACGCGGCGTTTGGTATCAGAATCAGGCGGATAGCTTCATTCCCGCAGCGGCAGGCCGGCACACAAGGACTGATCATGAGCATCGAGCAATTCATCGAAAATGAAGTGAAGTCGAACGACGTCGTGCTGTTCATGAAGGGGACGCCGCAGTTCCCGATGTGCGGCTTCTCTGCCCAGGTGGTGCAGATCCTCGATCACGTTGGCGTGCCCTATAAGGGCCTGAACGTGCTTGACTCCGATGAGCTCCGCAACGGCATCAAGGGTTACTCGAACTGGCCGACCATTCCGCAACTCTATGTGAAGGGCGAGTTCGTCGGCGGCTGCGACATCGTCCGTGAGATGTTCCAGGCCAGCGAGCTGCAGCAGCTGTTTGCCGACAAGGGCATCGCCGTCCGTCAGGCGGCGGAGTAAACTCCTGCGCGGCAGCCTAGGGAGCCGCGCAATGGACATCAGGGTCGATAGCATTGAACCTTTTGCCGAAGGCCGAGCCTTCGGCAAAGTTGGACCGTATGAGCGCCTCAAGTGCGTCGCGCGCGGCCAGCTCGATCCCTTGGCGTCCCAGAATTCCGGCATCGTCGATCTCGACAAGGCGCCGCGCGACGCGCGGGGCCTCGTCGACTATGAAGTCGATGTCGAGATCCTTCGCCCCGCCGATCCGGCAAGCGGCAACGGCGTGCTGTTCTACGAGGTCACCAATCGCGGCAACAAGATCTTGGCGAGACTGCTGCACGGCGTGCTCTCGCCAAATCCGGCGGACCTGAACGAGCCGAAGACCGCGGCGCACGCGGGCAACGGTTTCCTGTTCGAGCGCGGCGCGGCAATCGTTTGGGCCGGATGGGACCCGACGGTCGGTTCGCGTGACGCGACGATGACTGTCCGCTTTCCGCTTGCGATGGAAGGCGGCAAGCCGATGGTTCGCCGCATCCGAGAGGAATTCCAGGTCGGCAAGCGCATCCCGGAGACGTTCAACACGATCGCGCTGACCTATCCGGCGGCGGCGCTCGACAAGACCAAGGCGCGGCTGATGATGCGGGATCGCGAGGGCGATCCGCGCGTCGAAATCCCGCGCGATGCCTGGGAGTTCGTCGATGACCGTCACGTGCGTATCCTGCCTGAGGGGACGGGGCTGAAGCCGCTGACGATCTACGAGTTCTGGTATGAAGCGACCAATTCGCGCGTGACCGGCATCAGCTTTGCGATGACGCGTGACCTGATCTCATTCCTGCGCAACGATGCGGCGTCGCCGCTGGCAAACCGGGGCCTCAGGCACAGCATCGCGTTCGGCATCTCGCAGAGTGGGCGCTTCCTGCGGCACTTCGTCGAGCTCGGCATGAACCGCGATCTTGCTGGCCGGCGCGTATTCGATGGCGTGTTTGCGCATACCGGCGGTGCGGCCAAGATTTTTGCCAACCACTCCTTCGCCGAGCCCAATCGCACAGCGTCGCAGCACCACGATCGGCTTTATCCGGACGCGTGGTATCCGTTTTCGACGGCAGCCACGCCCGATCCATTCTCGGGCCGCAACGAGTCGCTGTTCCGCGGCGACGGTTGCGATCCGCTGTTCATTCAGACCAACACCTCGGCCGAGTACTGGAACAAGGGAGCTTCGCTCTTGACGATCGACGCGCTGGGCAAGGCCGACCTGACACTGCCGGAGACCTCGCGCGTCTATGTGATCGCCGGCACCCAGCATGCCAGCAGTGCACCGGCTGCCGAGCGCGGGCCGCTCGCCAATCAAGGCAATCCGCAGAGCGTGGCGCCGGCAATCCGCGCGTTGATGGATGCGATGTTCCAGTGGGTGACCGACGGCATAGCGCCGCCGCCGAGCCGGGTGCCGTCGCTGCGGGACGGCACGGCCGTTCGCGTCGAGAGCATGCGCTTTCCGCACGCGCCCGATTTTGCCACGCCGCGCTGCGTCAACAACATCACGACGGCGGTCGACTGGATTGATCCGCCTGGCAGTCCCGACGGCAAGGCCGCGAAGCCCGACGGTGAGTACGTCGCGCTGGTGTCGACAGTCGATGCTGACGGCAACGAGACCGCAGGCATCCGGTTGCCGCCGGTCGGCGTGCCGCTTGCGACCTACACCGGCTGGAATATTTATCGTGAGCTGCCGGGCGAGCTCGGCGATCGCGACGGCTCCTATGTGCCGTTCACGACGACGAAGGCCGAGCGCGCGCGAAACGGCGACACACGGCTCTCACTCGAAGAGCGTTATGGCTCGCTCGACGATTATGTCGCGAAGGTGAGGACGTACTGCGATCGGCTCGTTGCCGAGCGACTACTGTTGCCCGCCGATGCGAAGACCTATGTCGACGCTGCGAAGGCTTGCAAGGATTTTGCCGCGATCGCAGCGCCCGATGCCGCCGCGAAATGACGGCGATTGCCTCGCGGACGATCGGTGACGCCACGCTCGAGATCGTCATCGCTGACATTACCACGCTTGATATCGATGCCATCGTCAATGCCGCGAATACCTCGCTGCTTGGCGGTGGTGGGGTCGACGGCGCGATCCACCGCCGCGCCGGCCCAAAACTGCTCGATGAGTGCCGCACGCTCGGTGGCTGCGCCACCGGTGACGCCAAGATTACGCATGGCTATGGGCTGCCGGCCCGCCACGTGATCCACGCCGTCGGCCCCGTCTGGCATGGCGGCCAGCAGAACGAGGACGCGTTGCTTGCCTCTTGCTACCGCCGTGCCATCGAGATTGCGACGGCGACCCGGCTTGCTTCGATTGCGTTTCCTGCGATCTCTACCGGAATCTACCGCTTCCCCGCCGACCGTGCCGCCGGGATCGCGGTGTTGACGACTGTGCAATCGCTCAAATCGACGACCTCTGTCGATCGCGTGATCTTCTGCTGCTTTGCGGCTGAAAGCGCCGAGCTGCATCGAGCGGCGCTGGAGGCGATCGCTTAAGCGCTTACGACGCTTCGCGCACGATCTCGCGCGTGAGGCCAACGACCTCTTCAACCATCGCCGCCGTCACGTCGATATGCATGCAGGCGCGCACGCGACCGCCGAGCTGCGACACCAGCACGCCTTTCGCGCGCAGTTTCGACTGAAGTTGCTCGGCGGTGAGGCGTGGATATGTCGTCGCGACGTAGACCAGGTTGGTCTCAGGCTGCTGCACGTCGAGGCCTTCGATCTGTGACAATCCCCGCGCCAGCGCTCGTGCATTGGTGTGATCGTCGGCGAGCCGCGCCACGTGATGGTCGAGCGCATACACGCAGGCGGCGGCAATGATGCCGGCCTGCCGCATTGCGCCCCCCAGCCGCTGCTTCCAGCGCCAGACATCGTCGATGAACTCGCGGCTGCCGGCGAGCACCGCACCAATCGGCGCGCCAAGCCCCTTCGAGAAGTCGATCCACACCGAATCCCAGCCGGCTGCGATCCGGTCGGCGGCAAGCCCGGTTGCCACCGCGGCGTTGAGCAGCCGCGCGCCGTCCATGTGAGTGCTGAGACCTTGCGCGTGGGCAAGCTCTGCGACTGCGTCGAGACGCGCTTGCGGCCAGATCGTTCCGCCGCCGATATTGGCGGTCTGCTCGGCACTGACCAGCTTCTGGTTCGGCGCGTAGCGTGATTTTGCGCGAAACGCCGCGCGCAGCGATGTCGACGTCGTACTGGCCGTCCGGCCCAGGCAGCGGCGTGATCTGGAAGCCGCCGAGGGCGGCGTGCACGCCGCCTTCGCTGGTGAGAATATGCGCGGTCGGATGTGCGAGGATTTCGTCGCCGGGGCGGCAGTGCGTCAGGATCGCCGCGACGTTGCACATCGTGCCCGACGGGAGGAACACGGCGGCCTGCTTGCCGAGCAGGGCGGCGACCCGCTCGCACAACAGGTTGACCGTCGGATCATCGCCGACCTGTTCATCGCCCACCTCCGCATGCGCCATCGCCTCGCGCATCGCGGGCGTCGGTCGGCTTTGCGTGTCCGACAGCATGTTGATGCGCACCGGCGGCAGTTTTGGATCAAGCGGAGCAGGGGCGTAGACCATGGCGGCGTCCTGATGTAACGTTGCTGCGCTCAAGCATAGAGGTGTGGATGTCAGGCACAAGACGCATTCCGCGGCGAACGAAAAAGCCCCGGCTTGCGCCGGGGCTTTGCCGATCTGCGAGGTCGCAGAACAGAGATTTTATCGCGAGTAATACTCGACGATCAGGTGCGGCTCCATCATCACCGGGAACGGTACCTCGGCGAGGTTCGGGATGCGGGCGAACTTCGCCGTCATCTTGGAGTGATCGACATCGAGAAAATCAGGCACGTCGCGCTCGGCAAGTTGGGCGGCTTCGAGCACGACGGTGAGCTGCTTCGAGGCTTCCTTGACCTCGATCGTGTCGCCGACCTTGACGCGGAAGCTCGGAATGGTGACGCGGCGGCCGTTCACCTTGATGTGGCCGTGATTGATGAACTGGCGCGCGGCGAACATGGTCGCGGCAAACTTGGCGCGATAGATCACGGTATCGAGCCGGCGCTCGAGCAGGCCGATCAGGTTCTCTCCGGAATCGCCCTTGAGCCGGCTCGCCTCGACATAGATGCCGTGGAACTGCCGCTCCGAAATGTTGGCGTAGTAACCCTTGAGCTTCTGCTTGGCGCGGAGCTGCACGCCGAAGTCGGAGAGCTTTCCCTTGCGGCGCTGGCCGTGCTGGCCGGGGCCGTACTCGCGGCGGTTCACGGGGCTCTTCGGGCGGCCCCAGATATTCTGGCCCATACGGCGATCGATCTTGTATTTCGCCTCACTACGCTTTGTCATCGCGTCCTCATTTCTCGAAGTTGAAGGAACGCGCCCTCCTGTGCCCGGGCGAAGCGCCCAAAGCCGACAGGTTCACCTCAAAAGCCTGACGAGGTGAACCGCGGGTCGCGAAACGCAACGCGGGCCGAAACGGGCCCGCGAGCAGGGCGGCTTGTAGGGCAGAAAGACCTGATCGTCAACGGCTTCAGGCCGCCTGAAGGTCGCGGAAATAGGGGCTTAGCGCCCGCGCCAGCCCCTGCGAGGGCGGTTTTCCCGAGGTGAACACGATCCGCGCCCGGCCGGTTCCCGGCCCGCTGGCGGCTCCTATCAGCTCCGCGGTGCGCCGCGCAATCGCCGGCGCCGGGTCGATCCAGTCGACCGGCCAGGGGGCGAGCCGCACCATGCGGTCGAGCAGCAGCGGGTAGTGGGTACAGGCCAGCACGATGGTGTCGGTCCGCGCCCCGTCGTCGACGAAGCAGGGCGCGATTTCGCGGGCGATATCAGTGTCGTCGACCGGCTCATCGCGCAGCGCGGCCTCGGCGATCGAAGCGAGCTCGGCAGCGCCGACCAGCGTCACCTCGCAGCCCGCGCCGAAATCGCGGATCAGGCCTTGCGTGTATTCGCGCTTCACCGTGCCTTTGGTGCCGAGCACGGACACGCGCTTTGTTCTTGAAGCCGCGCAAGCCGGCTTGATCGCCGGCACGGTGCCGACGAACGGCACCGAATAGGTCGCGCGCAGGTGCGGCAGCACCAGCGTGGAGGCCGTATTGCAAGCGATCACGATGATCGCAGGCCGATGCTCGGCGATCAATGCGCCAACCAGCGGCACCACGCGGGCAACGATCTCGTCTTCGGAGTGATGGCCGTAGGGGAAGAACGCATCGTCGGCGACGTAGACATAGTTTGCCGCCGCCCTCGCCTTGACGATCTCGCGATAGACGGTAAGGCCGCCGAGGCCGGAATCGAACACCAGAATGGTTGGTGTGGTGCTCACGTGGTTGTCTCGGCCATCGTCCTTCAACACGCTATTCTGGCGAACGTTGCGGCAAGTTCAGGGCGCTGCGCGCTCAATCCCACGATTTAGAATCGCTCCAGCTTAGAGGCGTTCTTTTTGTTTAACCAGCATGCAGTTGCTAACGCTCCGCAATAGCACAGGCGGAATAGCGGAAGCAGGGGACATGATGGGGCGCGGTTGGGTGGCGGGCATCGGCATTGCCACGATGTGGTTTGTAACCGGCGCGGCGGTGCGTGCCGAGGATGCATCGTCCTGGCGCGAGATCGAGACCAAATATTTGTTCGGCTTCACCACCGGCTCGGGCATTGGCCTTGAGGGAGAGAAGGAATTCACCCTCGAGTCAATCGCGCGGCTCGGCAAGCGTGACGGCCATTATCAGGCGAGCGAGACCAAGATCGAGTTCGAGTTCACGCCGTCGCAATTCGTGCAGATCGAGTTCGGCGCACTGGCGTCGACCCACGACATCCACAACGTCACCGATCTTGACGACCGCAGGCAGGTCGCTCTCGAGGGCGCCTTTGCCGAGTTCCGCTATCTCGTGCTGGAGCGTACGCAGAACAATCCGCTTTCGGTTACCGTATCGTTCGAGCCGACCGGGCGTACGGTCGATGAGACCTCCGGCGACCGGGTCCGCAATGCCGAATTCGAGACCAAGATCAATGCCGACATCGAAGTGATCAAGAACAGGCTCTATGCCGGTTTCAACACAGTCTATGAGCCGGAGGTCACGACCACGTCCGACGGGGTCACGGCGCGCGAAGCCCAGCTCTCGCAATCGGCGGCGCTGGCACTGCGCGTGCTGCCGAATCTCGTGCTCGGCACCGAGGCCTGGTATCTCCGGCACTATGATGCCGCCAATCTGGCTAACTTCACCGGCGACGCCGTGCTGGTCGGACCGACGCTGTTTTACGCGCTGACCAACAAGATGTTCATTGCCGCGGCGTGGAATGCGCAGGTGTGGGGCCGTGAGGTCGGCAATCCCGCGCCATATAATTTCGCCGAGTTCCAGCGTCATCGGATCAAGCTCAAATTCGCGCTCGAGTTCTGAACCATCGGAATTTCAAGCCACCTCCCACAGTCAAAGGGATCGCCATGTCATTGACCCGCGTCTCCTCCGGAATCGGCCTGCTTGCTGCAGCGTTCGCCGCGGTGCTAGTCCTTGCGCCTGCGGCACATGCGCAGCAGGCCAAGGAGATCGTGATCACCTACAAGGGCCAACAGTTCCAGCCGGCACAGATCGGCGCACCCGCCAACACGGCGCTACGGTTGCGCGTCAAGAATCTCGATGCCCAGCCGATGGAGTTCGAGAGCACGTCGCTGCGGGTCGAGAAGGTGGTGACGGGCAATGGCGAGGGAACGATCAACGTGCGGCCGCTGGCGCCCGGCAGCTACGAATTCTTCGATGACTTCCACGATACCTCGCGCGGCACGCTGACCGTGCAATAGGACCGACCACCGCTGATGCTTGGTGCGCTGATCATCGTCTTTCGTGAGGTGTTCGAGGCCGGCCTCATCGTCGGCATCGTGCTCGCGGTGACGCGCGGCATTGCCGGACGCGATCGCTGGATCGGCCTTGGCATCGGAGGCGGCGTGGTCGGCGCCTGCATCGTCGCGGCATTTGCCGGCGCGCTGTCGCAGCTGTTCGAGGGCGTGGGGCAGGAGCTGTTCAACGCGACGATCCTCGGCATCGCCGTGATCATGCTGACCTGGCACAATGTGTGGATGGGACGGCACGGCGGCGAACTCGCCGCCGAAGCGCGTGCGGTCGGGCAGTCCGTGGCGGACGGTTCGCGGTCGCTGCTCGCGCTCGCCATCGTGGTCGGCGTTGCTGTGATGCGCGAGGGCAGCGAGGTCGCACTGTTCCTCTACGGCATCGTCGCTGCGGGCGGTGGCTCCGGTGCAAGCATCGCTATCGGCGGCGTCATCGGGCTCGTGCTTGGCGCGCTGGTGTGCCTGTTGACCTATCTCGGCCTCGTGCGGATCCCGGCGAGGCCGCTGTTCCGCGTCACCACGGTACTGATCGCGCTGCTTGCCGCCGGCATGGCGGCGCAGGCCACGGCATTCCTCGCCCAGGCGAACTGGGTGACGGCGTTCGGCAATGTGGTCTGGGACACCAGCTGGCTCGTCAGCGATGGCAGCATGCTCGGCAAGGCGCTGCACACCCTGATCGGCTACACCGACCAGCCGACCGGCATGCAGCTGATCGTCTATGTCGCAACGCTCGCCGTCACCTTCGTCGCGATCCGCCTCGCGAGCGTATCCGGTCACCACAAATCGAAGGCCCGTCCGGCGCCCGCGGAATAATTTTTGGTGAGCGCTGGTCTTCCCCGTCGGCCAGGACCTCAGCCGCGCAGCAATTTTACCAATGACATGGCAGCTTTGATGCTCATCAAACCTGTCGCCACGACGGCGTGAATCATTCAGCAATACGTTCGTGAGCCGACGAAGATCCGTTTCGAGGAGATGATGGAAAGCAAGACAGCGAGCTGGGGCCGTGCCGCCCGCATGTTTCATTGGGGCCTTGGCCTGACCATCATCGCAATGATCGCGTTCGGCTACTGGATGAACCACTGGCCGCCGCGGCCCGATCGATACTTTTACCGCTCGATCCATGCCGACATTGGTTATCTCGTCCTGCTCTTCACGGCGCTGCGCCTGGTCTGGCGTGCGGTCAGTCCGCACCCCGCGTTGCCGGCGGGCACGCCGGCATGGGAACGCGTCGCCGCCACCATCAACCACGGGGCGCTCTATCTCTTCACCTTCGTCGTGGCGTTTCTCGGCTGGGCCCATTCCGGCGCGCACAAGCCTGACTATGCGAGCTTTTTCGGCCTGTTTCGCGTTCCGCAGTTCACCTCGGAGAATCGCGCGATCGCCAACATCTATGGGGATCGCCACGTGCTGATGGCGTATGTGCTGCTGGCGCTGATCGTGATTCATGTCGCGGCCGCGCTCTACCATCACTTCGGCAAGCGCGATCGCGTGTTGATGCGAATGATCGACGGCCGCGGCTGACCACCGGTGCCGCGCAAGCCGCTGATGATGCGTGAGTTTTCGCCCGAAAGTGCGGGGTTTTGCAAAGCATCTTGAAGGCGGGCAGAGCGGAATAGCGTGAGCTATTCCGCCGCCAAAATCGTTGGCTGCGCCCTACAAATCTCCAGACGTGCAAAAAAATTCTCGCGGCACGCTGTGCCCGAGGTTTGCTCTCTCCTGTGCGCGCTCTGAAGATCAGAGGGCGCAGGGAAAGCCGGATGCCAGTCGCATCCGCAGCTTCGTACGCCTAAGCGTCGTGCAAACGTACGAGCTTCAGTCACTGCAAGGTTCAACCGGATTTCCGGCTTTCCCTGCACGATGGTATTTGGTCCATCGTGTCCCGGCCCGCGTTCGTGACGATCGCGACGCGCCCCTTTAGCGACCGGGATGATTCGAATACTACACTAGATGATTGGATAGCGCAAGAGAACAATATCCGACAAGCGTAAGGGTCCCCGCGCAACGCTCAGGTCCCTCGCTTCGCGACCTCCGCGCCATAACGTGCCCTTGCATCTTCCACGGCCTGGGCTTGTGCCGCCGCAAGGTTTTCCCGCGCATCCCTGGCGCGGCGCGCGGCTTCGAGGGTAGCTTGTGCGTGGCCCTGGAATTGCGGCATGACCTCGCGCGCGATCAGTTCGTAAGAGCGCTGTGTCGCCGTTGGGTTTGCCCAGTTGTGCGCCAGCAAGAGGTACGCGCCAAACCCGCCGTTCGACTGCTGCCACAGCCGTTCGATCTGCGCGGCGCACGCGTCTGCCGTGCCGATCGCGCCGAGACCGGAACCGTTGATGAACTCGATCATTTCGGCGACCGAGTTGCCCACCACAGCCATTTGCGGAAACGCGGCGACCTGCTGGAAGTAGCGGAACCAATGCTCGATGCCAAACTCGACATCGCGATAAGCCTGTTCCTTGGTTTCGGCGATATGGCACAAACCGACCAGCCGCCACTTGCTCCGGTCCGCGGTCTTGCCGTGGGCCTTCGCTTCTGCCGTCAGCACATCCCAATGCAGCGCAAGCGCGTCGAAGCCGGCCGCCGTGGTCGCCCCGACCGACAGCATGCCGGCACCATGCCGGCCGGCGAGTTTGGCGCCTGTCGGAGACGCTACGGCTGCGACCGCGACGTCGAACAGCGGGTTGGAATAGGGCCGCAGATGAAGCCGCGCTTCGCGCAAATCCCAGCGATCGTTCTTGAACGTGACGGGCTCGTCGCTGGTCAGGAGTTTCGTGATGATGCCCATCCCGTCTTCCAGCAACCCGCGCGTCTGGCTCTGCTGCAACCCGATCATGATGCCATCGGTCGGCAGCGAGCCCGGCCCGAGACCGAGCATGGCTCTGCCCTGCGTCAGATGATCGAGCAGCACGATGCGCTCAGCCACCCACAGCGGATTATGATAGGACACGCTGATTACACCGGTGCCGAGCTTGATGTGACGGGTCCGCTCGGCAGCCGCGGCGATCATGATTTCGGGTGAGGCCGAAAGCTCGGTGCCGGCCGAGTGGTGCTCGCCGAGCCACGCCTCATCATAGCCGCAGCGGTCGAGCCACTGGATCAGCTCGAGATCGCTTCGCAGCGCGAGCGTCGGGTTGATGCCGGGTTTGTGGAAGGGCGCAAGAAAGATACCGAAGCGCAGGCGTTGGCTCATGGACGATCCTCCGCATTTTGTTATGAGGTCTTTCTTGTCCCGATATTTGTTCGCCTCTTTGACCGCATCAAGGCGGGGTCCGCGACCGCGTGCCGTTTTCCTGGCCGCCGAATACCGCAGGCGTCGTTCGCCTCACACCGGCGTAAGCGCCTGGTGCGGCATCGGCGGCAGTTCGACCGCGATTGGATCGCCCGGGCGGACCTCGCCGCCGGCAAGCACGATGCTCATGATGCCGGCCTTGCGGATCAGATTGCCGTCGGCGTCCTTGTCGAGCACGGCATCCATCAAGCCATCGCGGAAATGATTGAGCTGGATGCAGGGATTGCGCAGGCCGGTGACTTCGACGATCGCGCTCGCGCCAAGCTTGAGACGCGTGCCGCGCGGCAGCGCCAAGAGGTCGATGCCTGACGTGGTGATGTTCTCGCCGATGTCGCCGGGCGCGATCTCAAAGCCCTTGCCACGCAACTCGTCGAACAGCTCGCGGTGAACGAGGTGGACCTGGCGCAGGTTCGGCTGCATGGGGTCGCGCCGCACCCGTGAGCGGTGCTTTACGGTGACACCGGCATGGGCGTCGCCGTCGACGCCGAGAGCCTCGATCAGGCGGATCGCGAACGCGTTGGTCTTCGAAAAGTGATGTCCGCTGCGGAGACTGACGGCGATGATCTTTCCGGTCATCACCCAGCTCTCTTTGTTTTGCGCATGTCCTTTTCGGAAAACCGGCACCCACTTTTCGGGGACATGCGCTAGCCAAACACCCGCTTGAAAATCGTGTCGACGTGCTTGAGGTGGAAGCCGAGGTCGAACTGCTCGGCGAGCTCGGCGTCCGACAGGTATTTCTTCACGTCGGGATCCTTTTTCAGGAACGTCAAAAAATCACCTTCGCCGCGCCAGACCTTCATCGCGTTGCGCTGGACCAGCTTGTAGGAATCCTCGCGACTCGCGCCTTTCTGCGTCAGCGCCAGCAGCACGCGCCCCGAATGCACGAGGCCGCCGAGGCGGTCGAGGTTCTTCTGCATGTTCTCGGGGTACACCAGCAGCTTGTCGATCACGCCGGCCAGACGATTGAGCGCAAAGTCAAGCGTCACGGTCGCATCCGGCGCAAACATCCGCTCGGCCGACGAATGCGAGATGTCGCGCTCGTGCCACAGCACGACATTCTCCAGCGCCGGCGTCACATAGGCGCGCACCATGCGCGACAGGCCCGACAGATTCTCCGTCAGCACCGGGTTGCGCTTGTGCGGCATCGACGACGAGCCTTTTTGGCCCTCGGAGAAGAACTCTTCGGCCTCGAGCACCTCCGTGCGCTGCAGGTGGCGGATCTCGGTCGCGAGCCGCTCGATCGAGGATGCGACCACGCCGAGCGTGGCAAAATACATCGCGTGGCGGTCGCGCGGGATGATTTGGGTCGAGATCGGCTCGACCGCCAGCCCCATGGCTTTCGCGACGTGCTCTTCGACGCGTGGATCGATCTGCGCGAACGTGCCGACGGGACCTGATATCGCGCAGGTCGCGACCTCCTTGCGTGCCGCGATCAGTCGTTCCTTCGCGCGCGAGAATTCGGCATAGGCATAGGCGAGCTTGAGCCCGAACGTGACCGGTTCGGCGTGGATGCCGTGCGAGCGGCCGATCGTCGGCGTCATCTTGTGCTCGAGCGCACGCCTCTTCAGGGCGGCAAGCACTTTGTCGACATCGGCAATCAGGATGTCGGCGGCGCGCACCAGCTGGACGTTGAAGCAGGTGTCGAGAACATCCGACGACGTCAGGCCCTGGTGCACGAAACGTGCTTCGGGGCCGATGATCTCTGCGAGGTGGGTCGTGAACGCGATGACGTCGTGCTTGACCTCGGCCTCGATCTCATCGATGCGCGCGACGTCGAACTTGGCGTTCTTGCCCTTGGCCCAGATCGTCTTTGCCGCATCCTTCGGGATCACGCCGAGATCGGCCTGCGCGTCGGCGGCGTGGGCCTCGATCTCGAACCAGATCCTGAAGCGCGTCTGGGCGTCCCAGATCGCAGCCATTTCGGGGCGGGTATAGCGGGGGATCATGCGGCTTCTCCGCGAGCGAGCTGCGCAGCGTTGCGGATCGCGGCGATGTTGGCGGCGTAAGCCCGTTGCGTGCCGCCCTTGAACACCGCTGAGCCTGCGACCAGCACATTGGCGCCAGCGGCAACAACTTTTGGCGCGGTTTCCGGCGTGATGCCGCCGTCGACCTCGATGTCGATCGGGCGGCCCGCGACCAGCGCGCGGACCTGTTCGACCTTCTCGATCGCGGCAGGGATGAATGCCTGGCCGCCGAAGCCGGGATTGACCGACATGACCAGCACGAGGTCGATGATGTCGACCACGTTCTCGATCGAGTTCACCGGCGTCGCCGGATTGAACACCACGCCGGCCTTCTTGCCGAGCGCGCGGATCGCCTGCAGCGAGCGGTGCAGGTGCGGCCCGGCCTCGACGTGGACGGTGATGATGTCGGAGCCGGCGCGGGCGAATGCTTCCAGATACGGATCGCAGGGCGAGATCATCAGGTGGGTGTCGAACGTCTTCTTGCTGTGCGGGCGCATGGCTTTGACGACGTCCGGCCCGAACGAGATGTTCGGGACGAAGTGGCCGTCCATGATGTCGAGGTGGATCCAGTCGGCACCGGCCTGATCGACGGCGCACACTTCGTCAGCGAGCTTTGCGAAATCGGATGCCAGGATTGACGGGGCGATCACCAGCGGTCGAGTCATCGGTCCTCACGGGCGATTAAAGCCTCGCCTAACACGCTGTTGATGCCGGTTCAATGCGCGTGGGCGGGCTCGTGGGAAGGCATAAGGGAAGACATGGGAAAATTCTGCCGGAACGGCAGTCTCTGCCGGGCCGAGACGGCTTGGTCGGCGAAAAACGTCGTTGTTTTTCAATAGTTTCGCATGCGGCACGCGACTTGCTCCGATGTTGGCAAGAGTTATCGGCCGCTTTAGGCCTGCGGGGATTTCGAGTTCATGTTCTTTGCCATTGGAGCTGCCTCATCCGCGATCGACCTGTTGTCGTCGCTCACCTCGTCATTGTCGTCTCCATCAACGTCAAACGGGCAGACCGGGATCGTGCCGGCCAGTTCGTTCTCGATCACAAGTCCGACCACCACGACGTCGGCCTCGACGACCGCGGGAGCTGCCGCCGGCAGCCAGCTGTCGCCGGCGACGTGGAACACGCTGCTGACAGCGCAGTCGCAGGGGCAGAGCGGTCCCACCGGTCGCAGCGCGGCGCTCAACGACCTGTTCTCGCAGATCGACACCAACGGCGACGGCCAGATCACCAAGACGGAATTCGAGAACGCGCTCGGCGCCGGGGGCACCAACCTGCAAATGGCCGACGACGTGTTCAACAAGATGGACCTCAACGGCGACGGCAGCATCTCCAAGGACGAGATGTCGCAATCGCTGGAGAAGAGCGGCCGTCACCATCACCACCATCACGCCGGCGGCGGGGGCGATGCGGGCGGCGCGGGGAGTGCAGGCGGAGCAGGAAGTGCAGGCGGAGCGGGAAGCGCGGGCGGAGCCGGGAACGGCGGCGCCCTGATGCAGGCGATCCAGGGTGCGACCAGCACATCGGCCACCAACAGCGACGGCTCGACCACAACGACGCTGACCTATGCCGACGGCACCAAGATCACGATGACGCAGCCGGCGGCGAGCTCATCTTCGACAACGTCGACCGGCAACAATGCGATCCAGTCGTACAACTTCACCGAACGCCTGATCCAGCGTCAGGCCCAGGCGATCGCCGCCAACGCGCAGCAATCGCTGTCGATGAGCGTGTGAGACCGCCGCGCTCTATAACTTTTAATCCTCACCTTAGGCGGCGCACGAGCGTGGCCAGGCGGCTAGCTGCTGTTTCGCGGTAGCGATTGACGTGCAGCGAGGCTAGCTGCGATGAGCGGGTGAGAGCGCGAAGAGAGGAGATACAGTCGCTGTTGTAGTTATATCGAGCAACGGAGAGGGAGACGATCGTTGAAAGCCTGGATAGTAAAAGTCCCAAGGCTGGGCGATACAGTCTATCGTACAAGGGGGCGAGCAACTGGCAGGCGTAGCGGAAGCGAACCAGTGAAGCCACGAAATCTACGGCGCGCGCGAAACGGATTGCGGGAGTGTCGGGAGTGCGGAGCGTTGGTCAATCGGCGAAGGCAATGTCGGCATCGAAGTTCGGACATCGATGTGGACTCCGGGGTCGGAGAGGACGGCATGCCAGGAAGGAATGAGCAGTGAAAGCGCGGAACCACTCGCGGGTCGCCTGGCGCTCGCGCACAGCGAAGGCATCGCGTATAAGCCGCGATGCGGTGAAATCGTGATGTGCCTGCGAGTGGGACGGATGGGGCTGATTAAGTGACGACGGTTCGGGACACTATAACCCGGACTTGAGCGAGGGCCCTGAGGCGAAGGAGGCATCACCTCCTAGGCGGTGCATTATCGAGTTCGCGGCCTGACACAGAGCGGGACTACCGTAGTGGCCACGAGGTGCACGAAGGGCGAAAACAAACCGATCGTCGGTCAGCGCATGCCGGGAGCAGGCTTAAGCTGATTGAAGCGCCGGGAAGGTCTCGCCTGATACGCCAGCCTTCCAGCCGTACTGGGGAAAACCCGCGTACGGAATGATAGGGGGGATCGAGGAAACGTCGGCATCATTCGAAGCTCGGTCCGCGCCTCGATCCCACCCGACCAACTGAGACAGCCAACGCCTTAGCTGGCCGGGGACATGATAATGGACCGGTTCGTGGTGATCTCAGGATGCTCGGGTGGCGGCAAGTCGACGCTGCTCGCCGAACTCGCGCGCCGCGGCCTTGCGGTGATCGCCGAGCCCGGTCGGCGCATTGTCAGGGCAGAACTGCAATGCGGAGGTCGGGCGCTGCCCTGGGTTGACCCGGTCGCGTTCGCGCGCCGCGCTGTCGCGATGTCTCTCGCCGACCGCGCCACGGCTGCCGCCGCTGACGGATGGGTGTTCTCGACCGTGGACTGATCGATGCGGCGAGCGCCCTGCAGCAAATGACCGGGGAGCCAGCCCTCACGACACTCGGCGACGCTCACCGCTCCCATCGCCGCGTCTTCGTTGCGCCGCCATGGCCCGAGATTTTTCGAGGTCGACACAGAGCGCCGCCATGGACTTGCTGCCGCGCTCGCCGAGTACGAGCGACTTTGTGTTGACTACCCGGCTCTCGGTTATGAGATCGTCATACTGCCCAAGGTCAGCATCGCCGAGCGCGCCGATACTCGTGCTGAAAGTGCTGTCGCTATGAGGCAAAGCGAAAGACTTGGGCTCGCTGCGAGTATTTCGCCTTTTGAACCCAACGCGGACATCTAATCAGGTCTCGTTTAGTTCAATGACTATTCCGGGTAGAAGCCTGAGGCTACCAAGCCCGGAGCGCCATCGATTGTTACCTTCTTCACGAAGGTCCATTTTTGCGAAGCCTCAGTCTGTCCCGGCTTCGGAAACATGTAATCGACCGACCCTGATCCTTTCGTTGCAGCTGTCTTTATCATTTCATTATGAAGTAGCTTGCCCTTTGCATCCTTTTGACTGCTCACGTTAGTTCCTTCACGCTGCGGAAAAGCGGGATTGAGCAATACGTTCGCGTTCATATCGTAGACAAAGAGATACATGTCACCGTGGTACCACTCGCTATCTTTCTTTCTGAAATCCTCGAAAGCTGCCTTTCCCTTATTGTCGATGAGTGCTGCTGCCTTGATTGACCAGCGCTTCGACTTCTTTTGCTTTTTCTGATGGAGGCGGACCTTGCTGAGAAAATACCGGTGAGGCAGTCACGACAAATGTCGCAAGCGCGAGCCCCACGAATAGAGCATTGGCGTTCATTGGGAACCTTCCTATGACTTTAGGTAGTGTGTCGCCCCTGCTAGTGACGAAGAGACATCGCGGAGCATAGCGCAAGACGGGACTATGTTTCGTCATGTCTGCTGAGACCGAAAATCGCAGTCGCGGAGCGTCGAACGACGAGTTAATTTTTTGCTAAAATGAATGTTGGACATAGCGAAAATTTATCGTCTTGAACAGGGACTGCGCAAGTCCGAGATAGCTGCGTTTTTGAGATAGAGGCTACATTCCAAGAAAATCGTTTGAGGGCGACGGACAAGAAAGTTGCGCATAAGCGCATGAAGAAGACCGATGCGACCGCTCATACCAACAGGTGGCCAGCGCGCTGTCATTTTGGCGCTCTCGCTCTTCTTGGGGATAGGGCTTTTGTCTGTGCCTTCGCCAGTTGCCGCGCAGGCGCAATACATTGTCCAGCCAGTGGCGGAAATGAAGGTGAAGCAACTTCCAAAGGGCGAATTATATTGGCACGTCGAAAGCTTCCCGACGCTGGATGAAGCCAAGGCCGCTGCGCCGCCCTATCGCTGGAACCCGGACACCGTCAGCTACCACGGGTTGCCTTCGCTGACTGCTGAGGTCGCCGACAAAGCGTGGCTCTTCACACTCGGTCCGAAGGGCGGTGCAACGGCCGGCGGAACGAAGGTCGCGGAGATCGGACCCGTTCCTCCGCTCAGCGCGCCCGAGTACCTCCTGCGCGTGAACTACGGCCATGGGCCGTCGGGTGCAAAGACACCGGTGCATACGCATCCAGGCTCCGAAGCATTTTATGTTGTTGCTGGCAGGTTGGGCCAACGGACTCCGGAGGGAGTGATGAACGTCGAGGCCGGGCACTCAATGAACGGACATTCGGCCGGAATGACAATGGAGGTTTTCAACAGTGGGACGACAGAATTAGATGGCCTCATAAAGTTTGTCGTCGACGCAACCAAGCCATTCTCGGAGCCGGCCAAATTCGAGTAATGACCGCTATTGTGAAGATTTACGGATGAAGGCACATGATAGCAGCGCTACGCACACGGGGGCCGGCGTCTGAAAGCCTCTAATGGAGGAAACCGCGGGAGGTGGGGCGAGATGGCGCGTCATATACTAATGGGGATTTGACGACTGTCGTGCCTGAGTGCGAGTACAACTTTTCCGACATTGGCACGAACTTTGCGAATGGGGGAAAACGCTTTTCGCCAGCTGTGTAATTTCAAAGAGTTACGCGTTGTAAAAAAGGCACATATCACAACTTGTACGTTAGGTGCCTGATGGCAGCCTTTGTACCGCATTGGCCGAACAAATACTTCCACGTGACAGCGTTCAACGGAATTGTTTCAAGTTCGCCTTATACACCACTCGCGTCATGACTGCATCGCCAATCGCATCGGTTCGGGTATTCGAAACCGTCCACGATGCAGTTGTCGTCTCGCTACGTTCGGTGCACCCCCAAAGCCGTCGATGATAGATAACGCGACCATCATGCTGAACGATCGTCGGTTCTGCGGTCCTGCTTCTGGCCCCTCATTGTTAGGTAAGACGCATCATCGTTCCATCCATCGCTGATGCTGTGGACGGCCATGCCGCCCGCCGCAGCGCCCTACCGCGCGAGCGGTTTAGTCCAATGGCACATCGGTGCGCTGCGGAGCTTGGTCGCTATCGGGGGCATAGCGGACATGGCCGGGCTGGCTGCTGTTTCGACCCGGTAGCAAATGACCCAAAGCCGTAATGGAACAGGTTCTCAAACGCAAAGAGCCCCGGCCGCTGCTGGGGCTCTTTCATGACCAGCTTCATTCTTGGCGCGAGGTGGCGACGGGTCCTGTTGGATCCTCTCCTCTTTGCCTCATTTCATGCAGTCGCGGACGAACTCGATCCTTGCGGCAACGTCCAGCTTCTTCGCTTCGGCGCGCGTGCGGCACTCTTCGCGCTTGTCGAGACGCATCTCGACCTTTTGCAGATCGTCGTCCCGCAGCAGTTCGATTTCGCCGGGCCGCCACGTCTTGTTGAACCAGGGCTCCAGCGGTCCGTAGAGGCGAAGGATCATGAACCAGCCCTTGCCGGGAAGTGTCTGGACCCAGTTGGTTTCCTAGCCCTGCGGGAGCCTTGGGACCAAAATACACATCCACCGAACCATCTGCATTGACCTAGCAGTCCCTTCGTCTGGCTGCTCACGCTCGGCGCCTTCTGATTCGTCTGCACCATCGAGCGGGTCTGGTTGTCATAGACAATCACCGACCAGAAGTCCTTGACGGGGACGTTGGGCGGCAGGTGCATGCTTGTAGGTCTTTCCCCCGGCGAATGGATGGCCGTCGACTGTCCTGCACCGACCAGGGATACTGCGAACCCTCGCCAACCATCTTCATTTCCATCGCCGGCGTCACGCCCGTCGCGAAATAGTAATACAGGATGTAGCCATCGAGGTTCGTGACGCCCGGGCGAACGCTCGAATTTGTAGCCGCCGAAGAACGGCAGCCGCCACGTGCTATCCAGGATAGAAGTAGGCGTCCTGGTCCACGCATCTTGAAGGCAATCGTGCGGGCCGTCACCGCGCCGATGTTGGCCGCATCGGTGAGAATTTTCTTCATGCGCTGCGTCAGGATTAAACGGCTTGCCCTTGACGATGCCGATGGATGCAAACAGCCCGAGCGTGGTCGGGTCCTGAGCCTGCGACGGGTTCTTCCTGAATGACGTCGTTCAGAAGAGACCAGAACGAATAGTCACCCGGTGCTACGAAATTCGACGGTTTGCCCGAGGCATTGACGAACTTCATCGCTGGCGGGTTGGCGACTTCGGAGAGCTGATAGATCTTCAGCTGTTTCCTTCACTAAGTCGACGCCTGGTTTCGGCGAGCCATCGACCAGAAAGGAGCGGAAGAAGAACCAGTTTCCGAAAGTGTTCGGCCGGACGATGTTGTAACCCGCGGGCGATATCGCCCTGTATAGCCGGGCGGAAGCATCAGATACTTGCCGCCTTTGCCCTTGTCTGCGCCTGTGATGCCGATATCGGCCACCCAGCGATAGCAGAAGTCGTTCATCGCCGCCGAGAACTTTGGGCGGAATCTCGATGACGAACGGACCATTGTGCAGAGTCGATCCAGATGAAACTGTAGACCGTGTTGTCATTGGCGGTCAGCTCGACCGTCTTCGTGCATCGACCAGATTTTCCCAGATGACATCCGTGGGGTTGTCAGGTCCGAACTGGCGGAAGCGATGCACCATGCCGGCCTGATTCACGATCGGAAGGGCGAGCAGATAAGCCTGCAAGAGCCCGCGAGGCATCGAGATTGTCATAGATTTTCTCAGGCGGTCGCGTCATCGGGATATCCGTATGAAAGGTTGAGCTTGCCGATCGAGCTGTCGATCTTGTTGGGGACTGCGACACCCGGCGCGATCGGTGTTTGATAGGTGTAGGTCTGTGCCGGCGCGCCGCCAGAGCAGATGCACCACATTGCAAGCCCCGCGATGATGGTCCTGGCCTTCACTGTCAGCTCCAATCCTGAAATGCGTTCCTGCGACTGAATTGGCCGTCCGGTCCGGACACGCTCGATCGCGGGGTTTGACTTAAATGAAAAACCGGCGCACCGATTCAGAATTTCGGACACGCCATGAAAAATATTTACAAGACGCACGCGCCCCAGCGCATGGGTCCTTTGACCGGCATCCCCGCGCTGCTTGCCGAATTGGGCGTGCCGCTGAAATCGGCACTGGCCGGGCTATCGCTCGATCCCGAACTCTTTTCGGATCTGGAACGGCTTATCCCATACGCGACAGCGTCGGAGGTTCTTCATCGATGCGCGCGGCTCTCGAACTGCGACAGCTTCGGTCTCATCCTTGGCTCGCGCCACGACCATCGGTCTCTGGGGGTGCCGGACTATGGATGCAGAATGCGCCCGATCTGGAGACAGCGCTCGTCGGCTTTGTGGCGCTTCAAAAGGGCAATTCACGGGGAGCTTCGGTCTATCTTCATCGCTACGGCGACACAGTCGTCTTTGGCTACGGGATCTACGAACGCGGCGTCGTGGCTCACGAGCAGGCTTATGCAATGATTGCAGCATTGATCTTCAACATGGTCCGGTCCCTGAAGGACGGCGCTGCGCAGCCTGTAGAAATCCTGCTTTCGTTCCGCTGCCCCATCGAGACGAAACCCTATTCGGAGTTCTTTGGAGTCCCCATCTGTTTCGATCAGCCGGAAACCGGCCTCGTGCTTCCAATGTCGGCGCTTGGCGCCCCGATCGGGGGAGCGCGTCCCGAAGAGATGAAGCGCCTTGAACATCTCGCCAGTGTCATGGCCCCCGCGAGCCAGAGTGCATGGACCGACAGGGTGAGGCACGCGCTCCGCCCGCTACTCCTGCGCAACGAGCCGACCACCGCCTCGACCGCCGAGCAGCTGTCTGTGAACGTCAGGACCCTGTCCCGGCGCCTCGCCCGCGAGGGAACAAGCTATCAGGCAATCCTCGATGACGTGCGTTACGCGATGGCGTGCGAATTGCTCGCCGTCACGGACATGACAATCGGCGAAATCGCGGACGCCATGTTCTACTCGGCACATGACCTGTTCATCGATTGCTTCCGCAGCTGGAGTGGCGTTGTCCTCTCGGCGTGGCGGAGCGTCGCTCGCTTGACGGATGAAGGTGAACGTTTCGGTGTGTCGAGGCTGACGTGATCGATCCTGATTTCAATGACGAACTGAAAACAAGAGCGCTGGAGGTCTTGGAAGGATCGAAAGTTACATGTCGCCTTTTGGCACATAGCGTCATTTCGCTGTGTTGCGGAATTTGGTCGCTATCGGGACATTGCAAACTCTGGCAAGCCGACCGCCCGGCAGCTGCTTCACCACGGGGCTTTCTTGGATTTTTCCCACCCCGAAAATAATGGTGGCCGGCAAGACTGGCGAAGCAATTGCTTCGCCATAGGCATCCAGTAACCACCTGCGTTGCAGATTGATCGATAGACAGGGGTTACTGGATTGCCCGGTCATAGGTGAGCGAAGCGACGCCATTCTTCGAACGGCTATGCCGGGCGATGACCGCTGATGGGTTCGGCCCGGACAACAACGTCCTACTTCCCGAACCGATCCTTCCATGACGGCAGCGCGCCGGGGAAGGGTAGCGCGGTCGCCTCATAGACGCCGCGCGCGATCGCGCGGGCCATCACGTTCGCCGCGACCGCGCCGAGTTCGGTCAAGCCAGCGCCGGGATCGACCGGCTTTACGCCGGTTGACGCTGCAAACACCACGTCGCCATCGAGCGGCGCGTGCACGGGATAGATCGCGCGGGCAAAGCCGGTTTGCGCGATGATCGCGAGTCGCTTGGTCTGCGCCTTGTCGAGCCTGGCGTCGGTGACGACGACGGCGATGGTGGTGTTCTCGCCGGCTGACGCTGCCGCGCCGCCTTTCAAGCGGACCCTCAGCATATCCTGCGTAAACCTCGCGGGCAGGCCCCGTCCGCCGAACTCGTTGTTGGTCTCGAACGGCGCTGCCCAGAACCATGGGCCGTCGCCGACGATGGTGCTGCCGACCGCGTTGACGACTGCGAGCGCCGCGACGGTGATGCCGCCAGCGGTCTTTGCCGAGGCGGAGCCAAGGCCGCCCTTCAGCGTCGCTGTATTTGCACCGAGGCCGGCACCGACGCTGCCGAGCGCAAAGTTCTCGCTCGCGGCATCGGCAGCGGCATAGCCGAGATCGCGGAACGGCGGAAAACGTCCCCACTTCTTGTCGCCGCCATTGAGCATGTCGAAGATGATGGCGCCGGTGACGAGCGGCACGAGGGCGTCGCGCAAGCGAAAGCCGCGGCCGCGTTCGGTGAGCCAGGCCTGCACGCCGCCGCCGGCTTCGAGGCCGTGAGCGGAGCCGCCGGACAGAGCGAACCCGTCGATGGCCTCGACCGTGTTGACGAGGTCGAGCAGCACGGCATCGCGCACGCCGGGCCCGCCGCCGCGGACGTCCATCGCCGCAATCACGGGGCGATCGAACAAAACAGCGGTGGTGCCGGAGGCGACCTTGTCGTCCTGGGCATGGCCCACGGTTACGCCAGTGACGTCAGTGAGGAGATTCTTCATATCAGCGTCCCAATCGGAACGAGATGATCGCAGCCAGCGCTAGGACGTCAACCATTTCACCAGCCGCCCGTTCACATCGCGGCGATGGATGGCCCTGCGGGCTTGCCATGGCGAGCGGTTACGTCGCATCTAGCCGCATGATTTATAACGTCTCGGTCGTCGCCGCATTTCTCGCCGGCCTCGTCAGCTTCCTGTCGCCATGCGTACTGCCGCTGGTGCCGCCGTATCTCGTCTACCTCGCCGGCGCGACCATCGAGCACGTGGCGGCCGGCGAGGCGCCGGCGGCGTCGCGCCGCGCGGTGATGCTGTCGGCGCTGCTGTTCGTGTGCGGCTTCGCCACCGTCTTCGTCGCGCTCGGCGCGGTCGCGAGCTCGCTCGGCCAGGCGGTGCAGGCGTTTCAGCTCTGGCTGATCGACCGCATGGCTGCGCTTGGCACAGCAACCGGCCTGCCGATCCCCTCGGTGCCGCCGCTGACGCTGCTCGCCGGCATCGTCATCATCATCATGGGGCTGCACTTTCTCGGGCTGACGCGGATCGGTTTCCTGATGCGCGAGGGCCGGCCCGGAATGGCGAAGCCGGTTGGCCTGTGGGGCGCCTACCTGATGGGGCTCGCGTTTGCGTTCGGCTGGACGCCGTGCATCGGGCCGATCCTGACCACGATCCTTGCGGTGGCGGCGTCGGAATCGAGCGTCGGGCAGGGCATGATCCTGCTCGCGATCTATTCGGCCGGGCTCGGCATTCCCTTCCTGCTCGCGGCGTTCGGGATCGAGAGTTTTGCTGCGATGTTCGCCCGCTTCAAACACCAGCTGCAGAATGTCGAGCGCGCGATGGGGGCGCTGCTCGTGCTCGCCGGCGTCGCCTTCATCACCAACGCCACCACCTACATGGCGAACTGGCTGATCGACACGTTTCCGGTGCTGAGCCGGATTGGGTGACAGTGAGCCGAGTAGCGAATGGCGAGTAGGGAGTTGCGAATAGAGAATAGAGAAAGACGCGTGGATTGGATCAGGGCTCTACTCGCTATTCGCTATTCGCTATTCGCCACTCGCACCCCACGGCCAAACAAAATCGCCCCGGCTTTTTGGCCGGGGCGATTGTCATTCCGCAATGATGAGACGAACTCAGGTGCCCTTCTTGCCCATCTCACCGTATTTGCCGTCCTTGCTCCACTGATACATCACGTAGTCGATGACCGTGATGTCACCCTTGGCATCGAACGAGATCTTGCCGAGCACGGTGTCCCAGGTGCCGGCCTTCATGGTCTCGGCGACTTTCTTGGCGTCCAGCGTCTTCGCCTTGTTGGCGGCGGCCGCCCACACCTGCAGCGCGGCGTAGGTATAGAGCGTGTAGCCTTCCGGATCGATCTTCTTGGCCTTGAACTCTGCGACGACCTTCGCGGCTGTCGGCTTTTCGCGCGGGTCTGGGCCGAAGGTCATCATCGTGCCAGTGCCGGCATCGCCGGTGATCGACCAGTACTCATTGGTGACCAGCGCGTCGCCGGAGATCAGCTGAGACTTCATGCCCTGGTCGCGCATCTGGCGCAGGATCAGGCCGGCTTCGGTGTGGTAGCCGCCGACATAGACGACGTCGATGGCAGCCGCCTTCATCTTCGACACCAGCGCGGTGAAGTCCTTGTCGCCGGCGGTGTAGGACTCGTACATCTTCTCTTTCAGGCCGGCCTTGTTGAGGGCCTTCTGCGTCTCGTCGGCGAGACCCTTGCCGTAGGTCGACTTGTCGTTGAGGATCGCGACGTTCTTGCCCTTGAAGTTCTTGGCGATGAACTGGCCGGCGATGGTGCCCTGCTGGTCGTCACGGCCGCAGACGCGGAACGTGTTCCAGAGCTTGCGTTCGGTGTATTGCGGGTTGGTCGAGGCCGGCGAAATCTCCAGCACGTTGTTCTCGGCATAGACTTCCGACGCCGGGATCGAGGAGCCCGAGCAGAAGTGACCGATCACCACCGGGACCTTCTCGTCCGACAGCTTTTCGGCGACCGAGCGGGCCTGCTTCGGATCGCAGGCGTCATCGCCGACATCGGCCTTCAGCTTCTTGCCGAGCACGCCGCCCGACGCGTTGATCGCCGCGATCGCGGCATCCATGCCGTTCTTGAACTGCGTTCCGAACGCCGCGTACTGACCGGTCATCGGTCCCGCGACGCCGATGGTGATATCCTGCGCCGATGCGGGCGCCGACAAAGCAACCGCGGCACCGAGCGCCAGGCCGAACAGACCAAGATGTTTCATTCGCTTCTCCTCGCAGCGTGAACTTGCCCAAATGCGGGCGCAAACGCGGCGGCATTGTTCACCGATTTTCGGAGCAAGTCACCGGCAATTTTGTCACTTACACGCCTTTTGACGCGCTATCCCCGCGTGGCCGCCAGCTCAGCAGTCCGTTGGGCTCATAGAGCCAGTAGTATTGCCGGACCATTTGCTGCACGCGCGTGTAGCGCCAGGCGAGCGACGCCGTGACGATCAGGCAGGCGGTTTCGAAGACGTAAGCGAGCGGGACGAACAGCGCCTCCTGAAACAGCGCGAAGTGCAGGAAGCGCACGGCGAATCCGAGCAGGATCATCGAGCGGATCACGGCGGACAGCGGCCGCCAGGTCAGCGCGATCGAGCGGCCCGCCTGCCAGGCGCAGCCGCAACCGACGATGAAGGTGATGAAGATCGTCTGCAGCAGGGTCTCTTCGGTGTAGAGCGCACTCATTGGTGCCGTCCGCCCTCAAGATAGGCCGCGCGGATTTCCGGACGGCGCAGCAATTCCTCGCCGCTACCGGTGATCGTGATTGCGCCGTTGACCATGACGTAGCCGCGATGGGCCAGCCGCAGTGCGTGGTTGGCATTCTGCTCGACGATCAGCACGGTCAGCTTGTCCTGCCGATTGAGCGCGCGGATCGCGTCGAAGATTTGGCGGACGATCAATGGCGCAAGGCCGAGCGAAGGCTCGTCGAGCAAAAGGAGCCGCGGCCGGCTCATCAGCGCGCGGCCGATCGCCAGCATCTGCTGCTCGCCACCGGACAGCGTGCCGCCACGCTGGGTCAGGCGTTCCTTCAGCACGGGGAAGAGCGCAAAGATCCGCTCGAGGTCGGGCGCGATGTCCGCCTTGTGGTCGCCCGCCGCATCGGCGCCCATTTGCAGGTTTTCCAGAACCGTCATGCGCGGAAAAATGCGGCGGCCCTCCGGCGCCTGCGCGATGCGCAAGCGCGCCACTTCGTGGGTCGGCACGTTGGTGATGTCGCGGCCGTCGAACATGATGTTGCCGGCAAGCGCGCGCGGCCGGCCGAAGATCGTCATCATCAGCGTCGATTTTCCCGCGCCGTTGGAGCCAATCAGCGCCACGATCTCGCCGGCGCCGACATCGAGGTCGACACCTTTGAGCGCGACGATCTTGCCGTAGGCGGCCTGCAGGCCGCGGATCACAAGCAGCGGCTCGCTCATGCGCGACCCTCGACGACGGCGCTTACCTCGGCCTCGTCGGCGACGCCGAGATAGGCCGCGATCACCTTCGGGTCATCGCGGATTTCGCGCGGCGTGCCGTCGGCGATCTTGACGCCGTGGTCGAGCACCACGACGTGGTCGGAAATCTCCATCACCACCGACATGTCGTGCTCGATCAGCAGGATCGAGGTGCCGCGGTCGCCGCGGATCGACAAGAGCAGCTCGTTGAGCGCGCCACTCTCGCGGGCGTTCAGGCCCGCGGCCGGCTCGTCAAGGCAGAGCAGCGCCGGCTCCGAGCACATCGCGCGCGCGATCTCGAGCCGGCGCTGGTCGCCATAGGAGAGATTACCGGCGGCTTCATCGGCGCGCGCCACGAGGCCGATGCGATCGAGCCAGTAACGTGCGAGCTCGATGGCGCGTGCTTCCGCCTGGCGATAGGTGGGTACGCCGAGCAGGCCGAGCAGGGTGTAGCCGGATGCTTTCATCAGCGTGTTGTGCTGCGCGACCAGCAGGTTCTCCAGCGCGGTCATGCCGGGAAACAGGCGGATGTTCTGGAACGTGCGCGCGACTTTGGCGAGCTTTGAGATGCGGAAATCGAACAGCCGCTCGAGCAGGAAGGTCTCGCCGTCGGCGTGCCTGAGCTGCATCATGCCCGTCGTCGGCCGGTAGAAGCCGGTGATGCAATTGAATACCGTGGTCTTGCCGGCGCCGTTCGGGCCGATCAGCGCGGTGATCTTTCCGCGTGCCGCGGTGAAGCTCAAATCATTGATCGCGACAATGCCGCCGAAACGCATCGACAGGTGCGCGACGTCGAGGATGGCGTCGGCCTCGTCCGTCATCCGTGGCCTTCTTTGACCAGCGACGACGAGATCAGGGTGCGCTCGCTGCCGAGATAGATCGTCGGCGCGCGATGGCCGACCAGGCCGCGCGGCCGCCAGATCATCAGCAGCACCATGGCGAACCCGAACACCAGCATGCGATACTGCTCGAGGCCGCGGAACAGCTCGGAGCCGCCGATCATGCAGAGCGCGGCGAGCGCGACGCCGAGCTGCGAGCCGAGCCCGCCGAGCACGACGATCGCCAGCACCAGGGCCGACTCGACGAACGAGAACGATTCCGGACTGATGAAACCCTGCCGTGTTGCGAAGAACGCACCGGCGAAACCGCCGAACATCGCGCCGGTTGCGAACGCGGTGAGCTTGGTGGTCGCGATGTTGATGCCGAGCGAGCGGCAGGCAACCTCGTCCTCGCGCAGCGCTTCCCAGGCACGCCCGATCGGCAGCCGGCGCAGGCGGATCGTGACCCAGTTGGTGAGCAGCGCGAGCAGCAGGATCACGTAGTAGAGAAAGACGATGCGGTGCGTGGGCGAGAACTCGAGCCCGAGCACGTTCGCAAAGCCGCCTTCGTCCGCGGTGAAGGGAATTCCGAAGAATGACGGCCGCGGGATCGAGGCAATCCCGTTCGGACCGCCGGTCAGGCTCTGCCAGTTGATGATGATCAGGCGGATGATCTCGCCGAAGGCGAGCGTGACGATGGCGAGATAATCTCCGCGCAACCGCAGTACCGGAAAGCCGAGCAGCACGCCCCAAAGCGCGGCGAGGATGCCGGCGACGGGCAGGCAGATCCAGAACGACAGGCCGAACGTGGTCGCGAGCAGCGCATAGGAATAGGCGCCGATCGCGTAGAAGGCGACATAGCCGAGGTCGAGCAGGCCGGCGAGGCCGACCACGATGTTCAGGCCCCAGCCGAGCATCACGTAGGTGAGGATGAGGATGCCAAGGTCGAGGATGTAGCGCTGGCTGTAGAAGATGACCGGCACCAGCACCGCGAAGCCGAGCAGCGCCGGCGTTGCCGCACTCCGCAGGATATGCAGCCGGCTGGTGAGGCTGACCGGAACAGCGGCGGCGATGTCGTGGCGGCTGAGCCACGTGCGGAAAAGCTCGACCACGATGCTGCCGGCGAACACGGCCGCGACAATGGCGGCGAGGTCGCCGAACCGGGTCCACCAGGTCAGCTGCCCGTCGGAGCCGGCATCGGTGCGGATGCCGATCATCAGGACGAACAGCGCGAACGCAACAACGGCGCTCAAACCCGCACGCTTGAAGATGAACGTAAAGTCTGGCCGCGCCGGCACTGCTGCGGTGGCCATCTCTCCGGCCATCAGACTTTCTCGATCTCAGGACGGCCAAGAATGCCGGTCGGCAGGAAGATCAACACCACGATCAGGATCGAGAACGCCGCGACATCCTTGTATTCGCTCGAGAAGTAGGCCGACCAGAACGTCTCGATCAGTCCGATCGCAAGCCCGCCGAGCACTGCGCCCGGCAGCGAGCCGATACCGCCGAGCACGGCAGCGGTGAACGCCTTGATGCCGGCGACAAAGCCCATGAAGAAATCGACCAGGCCGTAATACATCAGGTACATGATGCCGGCGACGGCGGCGAGCGCAGCACCGATCACGAATGTCATCGAGATGGTGCGGTTGACGTCGACGCCGAGCAGCGCCGCCATGGTCTGGTCCTGCTCGCAGGCGCGCATGTCGCGGCCGAGCCGGGTGCGCGACACGATGAAGCTGAACACCGCAAGCAGCACGACCGTCGTCAGCACGACGATGATCTGCACGTAGGAGAGCTGCACGGTAAAACCATCGCGATCGAGCAGCGTGAAACCGCCGGGGATGATCGGCGGCACCGGTTTGACCTTGGCGCCCTGCGACACCTGGGCGAAGTTCGACAGCACGAACGACATGCCGATGGCGGACAACATCGGCGCGAGGCGGAATGAGTGCCGTAACGGTCGATAGGCGACGCGCTCGATCGTCCAGCCGTACAGCGCCGTCGTCGCCATGGCGATGATCAGCACCAAGAGCAGCACGAGCGGGATAAAGGTGACGCCGAGCGAGATCAGCACGAGGAAGGCGATCATCGCGATGAAGCCGCCGGTCATGAATACGTCGCCATGGGCGAAGTTGATCATGCCGATGATGCCGTAGACCATGGTGTAGCCGATGGCGATGAGCCCGTAGATCGAGCCGAGCGCGATGCCGTTGATCAGCTGCTGGATGAAATAGTCCATCGGCGCCCGCGATTTATGTCGAACGTGTTCGTCGTCCCCGGCGCCGGTTTTGGCCAGCGCTTCAAATTGTTAGCAGCGGGAACCGGGAGCGGCAACGCCGCAGGCCTAGGCAAAAAGCAGCTTTCCACGGCAGTGAGGCGTCTGCAGCACAGCGCGCCGGACGCGCGGTGGTAAGTGTTCCGCACGGTTCCCCGTGAACGATCGTGGGGCTTGCACGTTGAGGGGAAAGGGCCGGGAGCCACCCCAAGGAGCAATTCCATGTCAAGCAATCCGCAGACGCCGAACAAGGGCCAGCAGAACCAGGGCAATCCCGGTCAGCAGAAACCAGGCCAGCAGCAAGGCGGCGGACAGCAAAAGCCCGGCCAGCAGCAGCAGGGCAAGCCCGACCAGCAGGACCCGCGGCGTCAACAGGGCGGCCAGCAGGATCGACGACGAGCTGAACGGGTCGAGACACACAGCAATCGATTTGAATTGGGAACTCCGCCGCGAGGCGGGGTTCTCGTGTACGGTGCCTGCCCTCGCGCCGGGGTTAAGGTAAACAAAGGGTTTCAATTGAAGGAGCAATTCGACCAGCGCTAGCTCGTGGCAAAACAGGGCAGGCGAACGCAAACGATGTCGAACATGTTCCGGATCAGCACCATCAACGGTCTTCTGCTCGCGCTCTATTTCGTGCCGACATGGACGTCGGCTGCGATGAAGATCGTGATCTTCCCGATCCGCGGCCTGTACGATCGCGCCAACATTGGCGCGACGATTTTCTTCACCGACTATTTCCACCTGTTCGCGCTCGGCACGATCCGATTCGCGTGGCTGCTGGCGATCGCAAAGTTGCTCGTGGTCGCCTTCTTCGTCGTGTTCATGCTGCTGACCGTGGTCGCGGCCTTGCGCAAATCGGGCGACGGCGATGAGGCGCTCGTGATCGCTCTCGGCCTTGGCATCGCGCTCAGCTTCGTCAGCATGATTGTCGCCTCGATGGTCGGTGAGACTGCTGCAGTGCGTCTGCATGCGACCGAGACCCTGATGCTGATCGGGGGCCATGTGCTGCTCGTGCTCGATCGCCGCCGCAGCGCGACCACGGCCGAAGCCATTGCGGCGGCTCGCGGAATCTAGCTTCCGCAAGCGATTCTCGCCGCGGCCCGGCGCTGCCAGGAGGCCACCAAGGCCGACGATAGTCGAAAGAGTCGGCCACCACGGCCGACCATAGTGGAAGGCAGCGCGGCAGCTTGTGGCCTTTTCTTCGCCTTCTCCTTGCATTACCTGATTGACGCTCCGGGAAATTTCCGCCCGGCCGCGACCTTCGGAGATTTCAAGATGGCTATGACCATGACGGGCGAGGTCCAGCTCGGCGCGCCGCGCGACGTTGTCTGGGCGAAGCTCAATGACGCCGAAGTTTTGAAGAGCTGCATTCCCGGCTGCGAGGATCTTGAAAAGCTCTCGGACACCGAATTCCGCGCCACCGCGAAGATGAAGGTCGGCCCGGTCTCGGCGCGCTTCAAGGGCAAGGTCAACCTGAGCGATCTCGATCCGCCCAACGGCTACAAGATCACGGGGGAAGGCGAGGGCGGCGTCGCCGGCTTCGCCAAGGGCGGCGCCACGGTCAGGCTCGCCGATTCGAACGGCGGCACGCTGCTCACCTATAATGTCGAGGCGCAGATCGGCGGCAAACTGGCGCAGCTCGGCCAGCGCCTGATCAACGGCTCGGCCAAGAAACTCGCCGATGAGTTCTTTTCGAATTTCGCCGAAGCCGTGCAGGGCAAGCAACCGTGACCTGCGGTTGCTCGATAGGAAATTGCCCCCTATCATGACTGGAACCCACCCCAAAAAGGTGTAAGTGACGCCAGTTCGAGAGCTGGATCGGGAGGAAAGTGCCGGTGGCGAAGATTTCTATCACTGTGAACGGAACGACGGCTGCGGCCAATATCGATCCGCGCATGCTGCTCGTGCAGTTCCTGCGCGAGCACTTGAGGCTGACCGGCACCCATGTCGGCTGCGACACCTCCCAGTGCGGCGCCTGCGTCGTACATTTGAACGGCAAGGCGGTGAAATCCTGCACCGTGCTGGCCGTGATGGCCGATGGCGGCAGCGTGACGACGATCGAGGGCCTGGCGGCCGACGGCGCGCCGCTGCATCCGATGCAGGAGGCGTTCCGCCAGAATCACGGCCTGCAGTGCGGCTTCTGCACCCCCGGCATGATCATGACGGCCGTCGACATGGTGCATCGCAAAGGTAACGACCTCGACGAGCACACCATCCGCGAGGAGCTTGAGGGCAATCTCTGCCGCTGCACCGGTTACCATAACATCGTCAAGTCGATCGCCGCCGGCGCCAAGGCCATGGCGAAGTAGGACGCCGACGTCTCATGCGCGGGCCACTGACAATTCGCGAGCTTTAAGGATCGCATCATGTACGAATTCAAATTCAGCCGTCCCGGCACCGTGCGGCAGGCGGCCAATCTCCTCGCCAAGACCGAGGACGCCAAGCTGGTGGCCGGCGGGCACACGCTAATTCCGGTGCTGAAGCAGCGGCTCGCCAAGCCGACGCACCTGATCGATCTGTCGAAGATCGAAGGCCTCGACAGCATCGAGATAAAAGGCCGCTCGCTCGTGATCGGTGCGATGGCGCGTCATGCCAGTGTCGCAAATTCGGCGGTAGTCGGCGAAGCGATCCCGGCGCTGGCGAAGCTTGCCGGCATGATCGGCGATCCCGCGGTGCGCCACATGGGCACGATCGGCGGCTCGATCGCCAACAACGATCCGACCGCGGATTATCCGGCAGCCTGCCTTGCACTCGATGCGACCATCGTTACCAACAAGCGCAAGATCAAGGCCGATGATTTCTTCAAGGGCCTGTTCACGACTGCGCTGGAGGCCGACGAGGTGATCACCCGCGTGCAGTTCCCGCTGGCGAAGAAGGCGGCCTACGTCAAGTTCCGCAACCAGGCCTCACGCTACGCGTTGGTCGGTGTGTTCGTCGCGAAGCGGCCATCGGAAACCCGCGTCGCGGTGACAGGCGCCGGCGGCAATGGCGTGTTCCGCGTGAAGTCATTTGAGGAGGCGCTGAAGAAGCGCTTCTCGCCGAAATCGCTTGCCGGGCTGACGGTGCCCGCCGACGGCCTGAACAGCGACCTGCACGGCAGTGCCGAGTACCGTGCGCACCTGATCGGCGTACTGGCCGTCCGCGCGGTCGAGGAAGCCAACGCGTAAGCGTGGGCGAAGCAGCAACAGGATGATAGCAGCCACGATCCCCAATTCCGTTGACGCCACGCTCAGCTGTTGACCGCGCAGGGTTACTTCGCCGAGCGTCCACTTGCGACCGTGACATTCCTGTCGCTGCGCATGGGCCGGCCGCTGTTTCTTGAAGGCGAGGCCGGCGTCGGCAAGACCGAGATCGCCAAGGTGCTGTCGGCGGCGCTGGGGCGCAAGCTGATCCGCCTGCAGTGCTACGAAGGTCTCGACGTCGCGTCGGCCGTCTACGAGTGGAATTCTTCCGCCCAGATGATCGCGATCCGCCTTGCCGAAGCAACCGGCGAGACCGACCGCGCCGGCTGGCCCACGACATCTTCGCCGAACAGTACCTGATCAAGCGGCCGCTGCTGCAGGCGCTGGAGCCCGATCCGGCGGGCCCCCCGGTGCTGTTGATCGACGAACTCGACCGCGCCGACGAAGCGTTCGAGGCCTTCCTGCTGGAAATCCTGTCCGACTTCCAGGTCACGATCCCGGAGCTCGGCACGATACGTGCGGCGCAACCGCCGATCGTAATCATCACCTCGAACCGCACCCGCGAAATCCATGACGCGCTGAAGCGGCGCTGCCTCTATCACTGGGTCGGCTATCCCTCAGCCGACCGCGAGATCGCGATCGTCAAGTCGAAGGTGCTCGGGCATTTCGGCAAAGCTGTCGCAGCAGGTGGTCGCGTTCGTGCAGGCGCTGCGCGACGAGGATCTGTTCAAGGCGCCCGGCGTCGCCGAGACGCTCGACTGGGCGACTGCGCTGCGCGAGCTCGATGCGCGCTCGCTGACGCCGCAGGTGGTCGGCGAGACACTCGGCGCGCTGCTCAAATATCAGGACGACATCGTCCGCATGCAGGGCGATACGCTGACCAAGACATTGGACAACGCGCTGGAAAAGGCGAAGTAGGTTTACATTCTCTCCGTTCGTCCCCGCGAAAGCGGGGACCCAGGGGCCAAGAAGCGTGAGCTTCTATGTCTACATTCTCGCGAGCCAGAGGAACGGAACAATCTACGTTGGCTCGACCGACGATCTTGTCCGCCGTGTCTGGCAGCATCGGAACAACCTGATTGCCGGCTTCACGCAGCAGCACGGAGTGAAGACGTTGGTCTGGTACGAAGTGCACGAAGGCAGGGAGCAGGCTTTGTTACGCGAGCGACAGGTCAAGAAATGGAAGCGGAGCTGGAAACTTGCTCTTGTCGAGAAGGAAAATCCGAGGTGGCGTGATTTGTGGTGCGACATCACACCATGAGCGCGTTGCTCAATAACCCTGGGTCCCCGCTTTCGCGGGGACGAACGGTGTGGGTGCGCCTCGGCAAATAATCGAAGAACATCAAAAATGCCCACCCAACCCGACCACCCCACCACCTCCGGCGTCATCGCCGACAACATCATCGGCTTTGGCCGGGCATTGCGCGCGGCGGGGCTGCCGGTCGGGCCCGGCGCGATCATCGATGCGATGAACGCGCTGCAGATCGTCGGGGTTTCGAGCCGCGATGACGTCTATGCCGCGCTGGAGGCGGTGTTCGTCAAGCGGAGAGAGCACGCGATTATTTTCGCGCAGGCCTTCGACATTTTCTTCCGCGTCGCGCAGGACTGGGACCAGCTGGTCGACCAGATGCCGTTGCCGGCGCCGCCGCTGCAGGCTCCGCCGCCGCCGGCCTCGCGCCGGGTGCAGGAGGCCTTGGCGCAGCGCGATCTCGTCGAGGAGCGCGACGTCTACGCCGAGGAGATGCAGCTTGCCGTCTCCGATGAGGAGCTGTTGCAGAAGAAAGATTTTGCGCAGATGAGCGCGGCCGAGATCGAGCATGCGATGCGCGCGGTGCAGCGCCTCGTACTGCCGCTCGCCGAGCGGCCGAGCCGGCGCTACCAGCCGCTGCTGCATGGCCGCAAGCTCGACCTGCGCCGCACCTTGCGCGGCTCGCTGCGCACCGCCGGCGAGATCGTCAACCTGGCGCGGCTCGGCCGCGTCGACAAGCCGGTGCCGATCGTGGCGCTGCTCGACATTTCCGGCTCGATGAATGAATACACCCGGCTGTTCCTGCATTTCCTCCACGCGGTGACCGATGCGCGCAAGCGCGTCTCGGTCTTCCTGTTCGGCACGCGGCTGACCAACATCACGCGTGCTCTGCGCGCTCGCGATCCCGACGAGGCACTGGCGGCATGCTCCGAGCTGGTCGAGGACTGGTCGGGCGGCACGCGCATTGCGCCGTCGCTGCACACCTTCAACCGGCTGTGGAGCCGGCGGGTGCTCGGGCAGGGCGCCATCGTGCTCCTGATTACCGACGGGCTCGAGCGCGAACCCGACCAGCGGCTCGCCTTCGAGATGGACCGGCTGCACCGCTCTTGCCGGCGGCTGATCTGGCTCAACCCGCTGCTGCGCTTCACGGGCTTCGAGGCGCGGGCCCAGGGCATCAAATTGATGCTGCCGCACGTTGACGAATTCCGCCCGGTGCACAATCTAGACTCAATTGATGATCTGATAACCGCGCTGTCGACAGCCCCGTCCAGGGGACGGGTCCTCGAACGGCACGCGGCCTAAGGTGCGATGAGATTGATTGAATCGTCATCGCACCTTAGATTCTTGATTGTGCATGATCTTTCCGGAAAACCGCTTCGCACTTTTCCGGATCATGCCTGAGGGAGAAAAAAATGCTGAGCCGCGACGACGATATCCTCAAAGCTGCGGAAGAGTGGACCAAGGCCGGTCACGGCGTCGCGCTTGCGACCGTGGTCGAGACCTGGGGCTCGGCGCCGCGGCCGACCGGTTCGCACCTCGTCATCAACGATGACGGCACGTTTCTGGGCTCTGTGTCCGGCGGCTGCGTCGAGGGCGCGGTGGTCACCGAAGCACTCGACGTGATCGAGAGCGGCAAGCCAAAAATGCTGGAGTTCGGCGTCGCCGACGAAACCGCCTGGAACGTCGGCCTGTCCTGCGGTGGCACCATCCGCGTGTTCGTGGAGAAGATCGGCTCGTGAAACAGGAAACTCTCACTGAGCTCAATGCCGAACGGCAGGCGCGGCAGCCTGTCCTTGTCGTGACCGACATGGCCGACGGCAGCCAGCGCCTGGTCAAGCACAAGGATTTTGCATCCGATCCTCTGCGCGCCGAGCTCGAAAAGCATTTGCGCATGGGCAAGAGCGGCGCGGTCGAGGTCGACGGCAAGAAGCTGTTCATCACCGTGCATGCGCCGACCGCGCGCCTCGTCATCACCGGCGCCGTTCATATCAGCCAGGCGCTGGCGCCGATGGCGAAGATGCTCGACTACGACGTCACCGTCGTTGACCCGCGCACGGCGTTTGCGAGCGCCGAGCGGTTTCCCGACGTGCCGTTGATCGCGGAATGGCCCGACACCGCTCTGCCACCGCTCAACGTCGACCACTACACCGCATTCGTTGCGCTGACGCATGATCCGAAGATCGACGATCCCGCGCTGGCGCATGCGCTGGAGCGCGACTGCTTCTATATCGGTGCGCTCGGCTCGCGGAAGACGCATGCCAAGCGCCTCGAACGTCTGAAGAAGCTCGGCTTCGGCGACAATGTGCTGTCGCGCATCCACGCGCCGATCGGTCTCAATATCGGTGCGGTGTCGCCCGCGGAGATCGCAGTGGCGATCATCGGCGAAATCACGCAGCAGCTGCGCGGGCCCAAGGAAGTTAAACAGGACGTCAAGGTTGCGGGGCAGGCGTCATGAGGTTTGGCCCCGTCGCGCCGGCGGACGCGATCGGCGGCGTGGTCGTCCACACCATCCGCCGCGGCAAGCTCATTCTGAAGAAGGGCGCGGTGATCGGCGCCGCTGAAGTCGAGGCGCTGACCTCGGCCGGCGTTAACCAGGTCGTGGTCGCCGCACTCGATCCGGGTGACGTCTCCGAAGATGTGGCGGCGGCGACGATCGCGCAGGCGGTCGCCGGCGACGGCGTCACTGTCGAACGAGCCTTCACCGGACGCTCGAACCTGTTCGCGGCGCTGCCCGGCGTGCTGGTGGTCGACCGCACAGCGGTCGATCGCATCAACCGCGTCGATGAGGCGATCACGCTCGCGACGCTGCCGACCTTCAAGCCCGTCGTCACCGGCGAGATGATCGGCACGGTGAAGATCATCCCGTTCGGCGTCGAGGGCAGGCTGCGCGATCGCGCGGTCGACTCCGCCAACCACGACGTGATGCGGGTGGCGCCCTATCGCGTCAGCAAGGTCGGCATCGTCTCGACTCTGCTGCCGGGGCTCGCGCCAAAGGTGATCGAGAAGACGCTGCAGGTGACCGCCGAGCGGCTGGCGCCGGCCGGCGCAAGGATCATCGCGGAGAAGCGCGTCGCCCATGACGAGCGCGACGTCGCACAGGCGATCGACGCAATGTTCAAGCAGGGCGCCGAGCTCGTCATCGTGTTCGGCGCTTCGGCCATCGCCGACCGGCGCGACGTCATCCCCGCCGCGATCGAGCGCGTCAACGGTCGTGTCGAGCATTTCGGCATGCCGGTTGATCCCGGCAACCTGATGCTGATCGGGCAGGTCGACGGGCGGCCGGTGATCGGTGCGCCGGGCTGCGCTCGCTCGCCGAAGGAAAACGGCTTTGACTGGATCCTGATGCGGATGCTCGCCGGTCTGCCGGTAACGCGCGAGGACATCACGGGCTTGGGCGTCGGCGGCCTGTTGATGGAGATCGTGACGCGGCCGCAGCCGCGCGTCGGCGTCGGCGCCGAGGACAATCGCCACGTGTCGGCAATCATTCTTGCAGCCGGAAAATCCAGCCGGATGGGCGGGCCGAACAAGCTACTCGAGCATTTGCGCGGCAAGCCGCTGGTGCGCATTGTCGCCGAGCAGGCGCTGGCGTCGAAGGCGTCGCCGGTCGTGGTCGTGACCGGCCACATGGCCGACGACGTCAAGGCCGCGCTGAAGGGCCTCGACGTCACCTTCGCGCACAATCCGCAGTTCGCGACCGGCCTTGCGAGCTCGGTGAAGACAGGCGTGGCCGCGCTGCCCGCGGACGCCGACGGTGCAGTGATTTGTCTCGGCGACATGCCTGACGTCGACGCCGGTCTGATCAACCGGTTGATCGGGGCGTTCGCGCCGGACAAGGGCGCGCTGATCGCGATTCCGGTGAGCGATGGCCGCCGCGGCAACCCGGTGCTGTGGTCGCGGCGTTTCTTCGATGAATTGATGACGCTCGAAGGCGACGTCGGCGCGCGTCATCTGATCGCGAAGCACGGCGTAGCGGTCACCGAAGTGCCGGCTGATGGCCAGAGCGCGTTCCTCGACATCGACACGCCGGAAGCGCTGGCGCTGGCGCGGCAAGGATAGCTACTGCGCCGCAAGCTGCAGCGCGAGCATCACGAGCGTGCGGGCAAAGCCGAAGGCGTGATCGCGAAACACTGATCGTGCGAGCTGCGATTGCATCTCCGGCGGATCGCTGGCCTGGCCGAGACGGACCGCATTCGGCAGCGTGCGCATGCGCGTCACGGCAAAGCCGAACAGCGCCAGCGCGAGCGAGCCCCAGGTGATCCAGCCGGAGATTTCGTCGGCGAAAATCTCGGCGATGATGGCGCCGAGCACGACGAGCATCATCAGCGCGACGAGGCGGTTCATCGGCCAGGCCTCGGTGGTGACGCGGCGGTAGTAGGCCGAGATCGACGCCAGCACCTCCGGCGGCAAGACCTCCTCGTCGTGCCTGCGGGTCTGCACGTCGAACATCAGGTCGAACCACAACACGGCGAGCAGGAAGCCCAGGCCTGCGGCGGCAAAAGCATTCATGGTGGCCTCCGCGATCGTTCACATGACATGAGGCATCTAACCAGAGTGTAGCTTGCGACGCGACGAGAAGGCCGAAGGCATCGTGGTGCAGCGCGGCATTTTCGGGAATCTGTGTGCTCCGAGTCGTAATCCCCATCGCCGATTCACTAACTGGCAACGGCTTTTTGCTTAGGTCGGCCGCTTGGTGCGTGCGGGGGCAGGGCATGGTCGGGTCGTTGATCCGTTTGGGCGTTCTGGTGGCCGTCGTGGCCGCGATCTTCTGGCATACGTCAGGGGCGGCGCGTGGCGCTGGTGCGCTCGCTGTTGGGCGGTGTGGTGCGTACGGCAACGCCTATGACTATCCGACGCCTTCAGCGGCGCTACACGCGGCGAAAGCCAAGTGCGACGGCGCCTGCACGACGGTGACGATGAAGCGCGCCTGTGCGGCCTTCGCAGTCGATGTCAAAAATCCGTGCGGGCCGTTCGGCTATGCAGTGGCGTCGCAGATCTCGGGCGCGCTCAATACGTCGATGAAGAACTGCTACAAGTTCGGCGGCCAGGACTGTGTGATCCGCACCTGGGCCTGCGACGTCAAGGGCTAGAACCACGTCCATCCCCGAGGGGGTGGTCAGTGAAAATATCCATTAGAACAGTCAGTTACGAGATTTTTAGCGACATCTTGGCGTCCACACGATTTCTTGACTTGAATATGACTGACCGGTCAGTCATATTCATTGCATGAAAACAGCCCAGCCGAAACTCCGATCGCCATTACGAAGTCGCGCCCGGCGGGCCGCAGCCGGGCGGCCGGCCGACCCCGTCGCCGCAGGCGACGCCGGCACAGCTGGCGACACCGCCGCCGCCATCTCCCGCCGCGCCGCCGGCGCTGCGGCCAAGCGCCAGGCCATCCTCGAAGCCGCGCTCGATGAATTCTCCGCCCGCGGGTTTGCCGCCACGCGGATGGACGACGTTGCCGAACGGGCCGGCGTCGCCAAGGGTACGATCTACCTCTACTTCAAGGACAAGGAGGCGCTGTTCCAGGAACTGGTGCGGACCTCGCTGGTTCCGATCGTCGGTGGCCTGAAGATCCCCGAAGGCGTCGAGGTCTCGGTGCGCGTGCTGCTCGAAGCCTTCGCCGACACGCTGGTCCGCGAAGTGCTGGAGACGCGGCGCGGCGACCTCATTCGGCTCGTGATCTCCGAAGGCGGGCGGTTTCCGCAGCTCGCCGAATTCCACTATCACGAGGTGATCGAGCGCGGCATCAACGCGATGCGCGGACTGATCGGCTTCGGCCTTGCACGCGGCGAAATCAAGAATCCAATACTGCAGGAATTTCCGCAGCTCGTTATCGCGCCCGCGCTGGTGGCGTTGATCTGGCAGGGCATGTTCGCAAAATTCGCGCCGCTCGACGTACGCGCGATGCTGCAAACCCACATTGATCTTCTTCTCGGGCAAGTGAGGACGTCATGAGACGTACCGTCTCTTTGATCGCAGCGGGCGCGTGCCTGCTGCTTACCGCCTGCGGGCAGGGCAACGACGCGGGCTATCAGGGTTGGGTCGAGGCCGACCTGATTTTCGTCAGCCCCGATGAAGCCGGGCGCGTTGTCAAGCTCGACGTCCGTGAGGGCGATCAGATCACCACGGGCAAACCGATCTACGCGCTCGACGACGATTTGCAGCAGGCCGATCTGAACCAGAACAACGCCTCGCTGCTCAACGCCAAGCAGACTTTCGATCGCGCGCAGGCGCTGATGAAGACCGGCAGCGGCACGCAGGCCAACTACGACACCGCCGAGATGGCGCTGCGAGTCGCCGAAGCGCGGGTCAACACCTCGCAGACGCGGCTGGCGCGGCGGACCGCGTTTGCGCCGGTCAGCGGCAGCGTGCAGCAAGTCTATTTCCGCGAGGGCGAGACCGTGCCGGCGCTGCGTCCGGTGCTTTCGATCATGCCGCCGGGCAACATGAAGATCCGCTTCTTCGTCGCGGAGAGCGAATTGCCGAAACTCGCGCTCGGCGACAGCGTCAAGATCGGTTGCGACGGTTGCGCCGCCGATCTCACGGCAAAGATCTACTTCATCGCAACGACGGCCGAATACACACCACCCGTGATCTATAGCCAGGACGAGCGCTCAAAACTCGTCTACCTGATCCAGGCGCGGCCTGAAAAGCCCGACGCGCTGCGGGTGGGCCAGCCGGTGAGTGTTTTCCTGCAGCCGAAGAGTGCGGACTTGAAGGGCGAACCGATCGCGAAGGCGGGGTAATGTCATGAATGCCGTCGCAGCATTAAAGACACCGCCGCCGTCGCCTGCGTCCGAGATCGCGATCGATGTGCAGGGTCTGTCGAAATCGTTCGACGGACGCACGGTCGTCGACAATCTCTCGATGCAGGTCAAACGCGGCTCGATCTATGGCTTCCTCGGTCCGAATGGCTCGGGCAAGACCACGACCATCCGCATGCTGTGCGGGCTGCTGACGCCCGACAAGGGCAGGGGCACCTGCCTCGGCTACGACATCACCAAGGATGCCGACAAGATCAAGCGCCACGTCGGCTACATGACGCAGCGCTTCAGCCTGTACCAGGATCTTTCGGTGCGCGAGAATCTGGAGTTCGTGGCGCGGCTCTACGGCATGCCGAACCCGACGCGCGCGGCGCGCGACATGATTACCCGGCTCGGCCTCAAAGGTCGCGAGGAACAGCTGGCGCAGGAACTGTCCGGCGGCTGGAAGCAGCGGCTCGCGCTCGGCGCCTGCACCCTGCCGAACCCGCAGCTGCTGCTACTCGACGAGCCGACCGCCGGCGTCGACCCGAAGGCGCGGCGCGAGTTCTGGAACGAGATTCACGCGCTCGCCGCCGAAGGGCTCACCGTGCTGGTCTCGACCCACTACATGGACGAGGCCGAGCGCTGTCACGAGATCGCCTACATCGCCTACGGCCATCTGCTCGCGCGCGGCACGGTCGAAGAGGTGATCGCGCATTCCGCGCTGACCACCTACACGGTGACTGGCCATGAGATGCAGCCGTTGCAGACGGAGCTCGAAGGCAAACCCGGCGTCGACATGGTCGCGCCGTTCGGCACCAGCCTGCATGTGTCGGGCCGCGACGAGGCCGCGCTTGAAGCGACGATCGCTCCGTATCGTCAGCGCTCGGATCTCGTCTGGCACAAGTCGGCACCGTCGCTCGAAGACGTGTTCATCGAACTGATGGGGCGATCCCAGGACAATTTCAAATGAGTATCACCGCTGCTAACCACGACCTCGGCAATGGCGGGCTGCTCGGCACGCTCCGGCGGACCTACGCCATGCTGGCAAAAGAGTTCATCCAGCTCCGGCGCGACCGCGTCTCCTTCGCAATGATCGTCGCGATCCCGGTGATGCAGCTGCTGTTGTTCGGCTATGCCATCAACACCACGCCGCACAACCTGCCGACCGCCGTTCTGATCCAGGAGGAGTCCGATCTCTCGCGCTCGATCCTGAAGGCGCTGGAGAACACCGCCTATTTCAAGTTCACCCGCCAGGTGCACACCGAGGAGGAATTCAACAACCTGTTCCTGTCCGGCGACGTGCTGTTCGGCGTCGAGATCCCGCGCGGCTTCGAGCGCGCGGTGCGGCGTGGCGACAAGCCCGCGTTACTTGTCGCTGCCGACGCGACCGACCCGGTTGCGGCAAGCTCGGCGCTGGCCTCGCTGGGGCCGATCGTCGAGAGCGCACTGGCGCACGACCGCGTCGCCGGCGATCTGGCCAACCCGCCGTTCGAGATCCGGGCCCACGCGCAATATAACCCGGCGGCCTCGTCATCGCTGAACATCGTGCCGGGGCTGACCGGCACCATCCTGACCATGACCATGCTGATCTTCACCGCGCTGTCGGTGACGCGCGAGATCGAGCGCGGCACCATGGAAAGCCTGCTGTCGATGCCGATCAAGCCGGTCGAGGTGATGCTGGGAAAAATCATCCCTTATGTGCTGGTCGGCTTCGTGCAGGCGTTCCTGATCGTCTCGCTCGGCATCGTGCTGTTCGGCGTGCCGATGGTCGGCAGCCTGACGCTGCTGGCGCTGCTGTCGACGCTGTTCATCACCGCCAACCTGTCGATCGGCTACACCTTCTCGACCATCGCACAGAACCAGCTGCAGGCAATGCAGATGTCGATGATGTTCTTCCTACCGAATATTCTGCTGTCCGGCTTCATGTTCCCGTTCGCTGGCATGCCACAGTGGGCGCAGTACATTTCCGAATTGCTGCCCCTGACACACTACCTGCGCATCGTCCGCGCCATCCTGCTGAAAGGCTCGACGCTGGAGAACCTGCGCTACGATGCCTCCGCGCTCGTGGTGCTAACATTGCTCGTGATGGCGATCGCGCTGACGCGGTTCAGGCGGACGCTGGATTGAGCGCGTGGCGAGAAGATGCGAAAGTGGGGGCGTTGGATCGAGGGAGCCACGTCATGCGGATTCACAATATCTACACCGACGAAAATGGAGAGACACACTTTCGGGACATCGATATCGCGATGACGGAGCATGGTTCTGATGGGTCGACATCCGGGAGGCTGCCAGCCACGGGAATCTTTTTCCGGACTACCCCCGCCGATTGGTTTTTCGATTGGCACCCGGCGACGCGGCGGCAATACGTCATCAATCTGGACGCGCCCAACAAGATCACAGCCAGCGACGGGGAGACCCGCATCATCGGTGTTGGCGAGATCATTCTGATCGAGGATGTCCACGGGAAAGGACACCTGTCCCAAGCCGTCGGCCAGATGAGACGGTCGGTCATGATCCCGATCGACTAGGCTCAAAACAGGCCAATCGGTGTTTTTGAGAGAGGCGATCGACAATCTCCGCAGCCGGAGCGGCAGCACGGGCTGTTGCCGAAAGAAACAACCATGACCAGCGCTCGGATTGCCGTCCTGCATTTCGCCCACGAGACGGTGAGCTTCCTCAAGAACGACACAACCATAGACGATTTCATTTATCCGGGCTCGCCGGCCAGCGGCGAAGCGCTGCTGAAGGCCTATCCAAAATCCTACATGGGCGGCTTCGTGAAGGTGGCGCGCGAGTTCGCCGGTGTCGAACTGGTCGGCATCGAATTGCCGCTATGGCCGAAGACCGGCACCGGCTCGGGGTGGGTCACCAAGGAGGCGTGGGATCGCTTCGTCGGCAAGATGATCGCCGAGCTGAAAGCCCAGGGGCCGTTCGCAGGCGTCTACCTGTGCGTCCACGGCGCGATGGCGGTGCGCGGCGTGCCGCGTCCCGAGGCCGAACTCGCGCGGCTGGTACGCGAGGTGGTCGGACCGAAAGCATTCATTGCGGCGACCTTCGACCTGCACGGCAACGAGGACGAGGAGTTTCTCAAACACGCCGACATGGCGTTCACGGTGAAATACTTTCCGCACTATGACGAATATTTGCAGGGCGAGCGGGCGGCGCGAACCCTCGTGCGTGCGATTCGCGGCGACTACAAACCGGTGCATGTGACGGTGCGCGTTCCCATCATCACGGCGACCGTGCTGCAATGGACCGGCGCGTCGCCATGGATGGATCTGGTGCAGCGCGCGCTGACTTGGGAAGCGCGTGAGCCCGATACCTATGTGAACATCTTCTTCGGCTTTCCGTTTGCCGATGTGCCCGATGTCGGCATGACCGTGCAGGTTTTGACCAACGGCAAGCCGGAGTTGGCGAGCCGCGTCGCGCGCGATCTCGCGCAAGCGATCTGGCGGCAGCGCGAGGCGCTGCTGACGAAAACCAAGGTGCACAAGATTCCGGACGGGGTGGCGCTGGTCAGGGAGGCGGTGGCGCGCGGCGCGACGCCCGTAGTGCTGGCCGATCATTCCGATCGCTCGGGCTACGCGACGTTCCTGCTGCGTGAGATCATCGCGCAGAACCTCGCTAATGCCTTGATCGCGACAATTGCGGACGCCAAGGCCACCGCCGCGGTGAAGGCGAGCGGGGCCAAGGCCGGCGACCCGTTCGATATGGCGGTCGGTGGCCTTGCCGACGAGTCCGCCGGCGAACCCGTGCGTATCCAGGGCACGATCCTGACGGTGGCCGAGGGCCACGGCCAGTTCTGGGTGGTCGTCCGATTCGGCCAGAACAATGTGCTGATCCTGAGTACCTTTCTGGTGCAGGTGATAGAGCCGTTCTCGCTGAAGGAGCTTGGTCTGGACATCACCAAGTTCGACGTGTTCGCGATCAAGTCGCGCGTCCATTTCCGTCGCGGCTTCGACGATAACGGTTTTGCCAAAACCATCCTGCTGGTCGAGCCGACGGAACCGTTCCTGGGCACCACACGGCTCGACAAGCTGCCTTACGAAAATGTCGACATCAAGCAGTTCTACCCGTACGGCAATCCGACATTTGCTGTTTGATGCAGGCATCATCGAACAGGCAGTAAGCTCGCGTAAGCGCTCGCTTGGGTCTGCGATGTGACAGTTGATGAAATCAAAATAGAGCTCCGGCAAATGAACGTCTTCGGGTGTTTCATGGGATCGCCATCAGGTCTGTGCACAGCGGCCGCTTTGCTGGCCGCCCTCGGGTGGTCCGTGCTTGCCGACGCGGCTCGCGCGCAGAGCGTCGGGTCCGGCCAGGGCAATGCCGCGAACTACGAGCTGCTGACGCCTCAAGGCGCAGGGCCGTTTGTAGCCGTGGTTGTCATGCACGGCTGCGACGGCATCAACGCCAACACCCGGGCCTGGGCCGCGCGCCTCGTCGGCTGGGGTTACGCTACGCTGATTGTCGATAGTTTCCGGTCGCGCGGCCTCAGCAATGTCTGCAACCGGGGCGCCATGCTGCCGGCTTCGGTGCGGGCCGCTGACGCGATCGCGGCGAAAAATTATCTGAGAAGCCTGCCTAATATCGCGAAGGGCCGGATCGGCCTGATCGGATTTTCGCATGGCGGCTGGGCGGCACTGGCAGCGGCTAGCTCTTTCAGCGCGGTCGTCGCCTATTATCCATGGTGCAGCGGCCGTGTGCCCGCCAACACGCTGGTTCTTATTGGCAGCGCCGACGACTGGACACCCTCGCAACGATGTAGCGGCGGGGCAAATCTGAAGGTCTATTCCGGCGCGACCCATGCCTTCGACGCAGCGCGCGGAGACCGAACCTATCTCGGCCATCACATGGCCTATGACGCCGCCGCCGCGACGGATGCCGAAGACAGAACACGCCGGTTTCTCGCAGCGCGTCTCGGGCGCTAGGTGACGCGGGGAGGGCGAAGGCATGGCGGTTTCTTCTGTCGCGATTGACACCAGCGTGGCACCGGCTGAATCGCATGAATTCGCCCGGTCGTTCGCCCACGAGGTGCTGGTCACCGAGACCTTGCGGATCAAGGCGCTGATCATTGCCGCGACTGTGCTGGTGTTCCTGCTGACCGTCGCCTATGTCGTCGCGCCCGATGTCGTCAAGAACATCTGGCACTCCAGCAAGTTCAGCATCGTGGTGCTCTATGCGATCTATATTCCCTTCGTGGTCTTCGAGCTTCTGGTGTTGCGAACGATCCAGCATCGCATCGATATCGGCGGCGACGTGCCGGCCTATCGTCGCTATCTGAGCGTCTTGATCGAGACCAGCCTGCCGTCGCTCGGGCTTGCCGTGCACATGAGCCAGATGGGGCCGGGGCGCGCGCTCGCCTTTGTCATTCCGCTCGTTTATTTCATCTTCATCATTCTCTCGACCTTGCGGCTCGACTTCTGGTTGTCGGCGTTCACCGGCTTTGTCGCGGCGGTCGAGCTGTTCCTGATGGCAACACTTTATCCAACGCTGGTGTTTCCAAACTACGACGCCTCCCACGAATTCGGCTTTCACCTCGCGCGCAGCTTTGTGCTGCTCGGCGGAGGCCTGCTGGCCGGCGCGGTCGGCACCCAGTTGCGGCGGCAATTCATGGCGGCGATCGCGGCGGCGCAGGCGCGTGACACCGTGACAAACCTGTTCGGCCAGCACGTCTCGCCGCAGGTCGTTGAGCGGCTGCTCGCAAGCGGCGCCGATGGCGCGACCGACACCCGCACTGTCGCGGTGATGTTCGTCGACATCCGCGGCTTCACCGCGGCGGCGCGCGAGCGCACGCCGGTCGAGGTGGTGCAGCGGCTCGACAGCGCGTTCGCCGTACTGGTCGAGATCGTCGACCGGCACCACGGCATCGTCAACAAGTTCCTCGGCGACGGCTTTCTCGCGCTGTTCGGCGCGCCGCTCGCCGATCCCGACGCGGCGCGGCGCGCGGTCACCGCGGCGCACGAGATGCTGGAGGCGATGAATCGTGAGAACGAGGGCAGCGACTGGCCGCTCCGGATCGGCATCGGCATTCATCTTGGCGAAGTCGTCGCCGGCAATGTCGGCTCGCCCCGCCGCAAGGAATACACCGTGATCGGCGACACCGTGAATTTTGCCTCACGGCTCGAAGCGCTGAACAAGGAATTTGGCTCGCAGCTCTTGGTGTCGGGTGAGGTCTACAACGATCTCAAGGAACCATGCGCCAACGGGGTCCAGCGTGGCCCGGTCACCGTGCGCGGTTACGAGCAGCCGATGCCGGTGTGGCAACTGGCGTAAGGAAACGGCGCGATGACCACTCAATCCACAACGGCTGAGACGCTGCCATATCTGTCATCGGCATCCCTAGACCGCCTGGCGATTTCCACGCTCGACGTGGTCGACGAGATCGAGCGCCAGATCGTCGGCCAGCGGCGCGGCCAAGTCTGGTGTGCGCCAAAGGCGATCGTGCTGCCGGGTGACGATCGCTACATCATGGCCACACTTGGGGTCGCGTCCGAGCCTCGCGTACTGGCTACGAAATCGCTGGTGGTCAATCCTCGCAATGCCGAGCGGGGACTTGCCACCCTCAACTCGCTGATCACCCTTCTCGACAGCGAAACGGGACTGCCGCTCGCGCTGATCGATGGCAATTGGGTGACCGAGAAGCGCACCGCCGGTCTGAGCGCCGTCGCCGCCAGGCGTCTGGCACGGAGCAATTCGTCATCCGCCGCGTTCATCGGATGCGGCGTTCAGGCGCGCGGTCACCTCGAGGCTTTCGCCGACCTTTTTCCGTTGCGGGAAATTCGCGCCTTTGGTCGTGGCGCCAGCAATCGCGATGCACTTTGCCGGTTGGCACAGTCGCGAGGCATCAAAGCGGTGCCGTGCGATACGGCGAGGGCTGCGGTTGATGGCGCCGACATCGTGGTGACGACAATTACCCTGGTGCCGGAGCCCGTTCCATTCCTCGATGCGCATTGGTTGAAGGCGGGAAGCTTCACCGCAATGACCGACCTCGCTCTGCCCTGGTTGCCGGAGAGCATGCTGTGCTTCGATCGCATCGTCATCGACGACCTGGAACAAGAGGCCAAGATGAGCAAGCCCATGATCAAGCCCGAGCTCGTCGCCGGCGACTTGACGGGCCTGGTCTGCGGCGACTTCGCCGGACGGCAAAGCGCAAGCGACAGGACGACCTTCGCGTTCCGTGGGATGGCCGTCGGCGATCTCGCAGTCGCAGGACTGGCATATGTCCGCGCGAAGGCGATCGGCGCGCTTGAAACTTGAGCCGTCACCCGATTTCGCGTGTCGAAACTGAACGTCCTTGCCTCCGAGGCACAAAGGGAGCCAAGATCGCTCCCGAAATCTCCGACCAAACGGGGACGCTTGAAAACCGCCGGAACCAGCACGGCGATGGGAGGACATCATGGATCAGGATCACGAGCACGATCTCGACCGACGTGAGTTCACCATTGGCTTCCTGACGGCGAGCTTTGCCGCGCTTGCGCTGCGTCCGACCACCGCCGACTGCGGCGACGGAAAGCCCCAGCACCGCGGTGCTCGACCAGCCCTGGGCGGTCTGGGACAAGAACGCCAAGCCTGTGCGCGGCGGCATCTTCCGCGTCGCGACCGAGCAATACATCGGCAAGATGAATCCCAATCACTGGCCGGTGCTGGACTGGGTCACGATGGGCTATTTCCACGAGCGGTTGATGTTTACGGACGGCAACTACAACCCGACCGTGCCGTGGCTCGCCGAGAAGCTGAGCTGGGAGACGCCGCAGGACGTCGTCATGAAGCTGCGCGAGGGCGTCACCTTCCACGACGGCTCGCCGTTCGACGCCAAGGCCGTGAAATATCAGATCGACTGGATCCGCGATCCCGCGAGCAAGACATGGGATGCGGGCTGGCTCGCCCAGCTCGATACGGTCGAGGTGGTCGACGACAGCACGCTGCGCTGGAAATTCAAGACGCCGTGGGCCGGCTTCACCGGCGTCATGGCCAATGTTCCCGGCTACGTGTTGTCGGCGAAGGCGTTGCAGGACGATGTCGACAAGTATGACGTTCAGCCGCAGGGCACGGGCCCCTTCATGCTCGAGGAGGCGAGCCCCGGCAATTTCGTCAAGCTCAAGCGCAATCCGAACTGGTGGTTCGCCAAGGCGAGCGGCAATCCCGACATGCCGTACTTCGACGGCATTCTCGTCACGATCATTCCGGACCCGGCGGTGCGGCTCGCCAACCTGCGCGCGGGCAAGATCGACGTGCTTGTGCTGGACAAATCGCAATACTCCGGCCGCCAAGACCGATCCAGAGCTCAACGTCTACCGCTTCCCCGGCAATCACGTCGCCGCGGTTCGCTTCAACATCACCAAGAGCGTGTTCCAGGACATTCGTTTGAGGAAAGCGGTCAGCCATGCGATCGACCGCCAGGCGCTGATCGCCGGCACGCAGTTCGGTCTCGCGCGGCTGGCGAGCTGCATGTATCCGGACGACCACTGGTGTCATAATCCGAACCTCAAGCCGGTGGCCTACGATCCAGACATGTCGAAGAAGCTGCTGGCCGAGGCCGGCTACGGCTCAGGTCTCACCGTGAAGGGCTACTGGAACAACACGACGATGGGGCAGACCGTCGCCGAGGCGATCAAGGGTATGCTGGCGCAGGTCGGCATCGACTGGCAGGTCGACCTGATGCCGCCGGCCGCGCTTGCAACACGTATGCAGAAGGCGGACTATGACCTCGCCGCGGGCGGCTGGATCTTCATCTATGACCCCGATCTGATGCCGACCGGGCTCTACCATCCGGACAGGCGGTTTCAATTTCGGGCGCAGCAAGAACGACGCCGCGATCGCGCTGATCGAGGCCGGGCGCCAGGAAGTCGATCTCGACAAGCGTAAGGCGATCTACTGGCAGCTCGAGGAGGTCTTGTACAACTCCTACGAGGACGCGTGGCTGTGGTGGGAGGAAACCGCGACCGCCTATCGCAAGCAGGTGCAGGGTTGGGACCACGAAGGCTTCCTGAAATACAAGGACGTCTGGTTCTGGGCGCACCCGTTGTGGTTCAAGGATGGCAAGGCGTGAGCCGGGCAGGGCGCAACTGACCCGGTAGGCCACGCAGGATGGGCAAGTACATCGGCATCCGATTGCTGCACGCGCTGGTGATCCTGGCGATCGTGGTCGTGCTGGTTTTCATCATCGCCCGGATCATTCCGGGCGATGCGATCATGGCGGCGATGGCCGGCAGCGTCGACTTGCATGACCCTTCGGTGGTCGCGCGAGTCAAGGAGCAATACGGCCTCGACCAGCCCATTCCCGTCCAGTTCGTGGTCTGGCTCGGAGAATTTTTGCGCGGCGATTGGGGCACCTCGATCGGCACCGGCCAAAAAGTGCTCGACATGTTCGCGCAGCGGCTGCCGGTGACGCTGGAGCTGTTCATCGGCGCGACGCTGTGGTCGATCGCAATCGGTATTCCGGCCGGCATCATCAGCGCCTTGAAGCGGAACTCCACCGCTGACGTTGTCGTGACGGCGGGCGCGATCGTCGGCGTGTCGATCCCGGCGTTCTGGGAAGCGATCGTGCTGATCTATCTGCTCGCCGTGCTGCTGCCGATCTTTCCGCCGTCGGGCTACGTGCCGTTCTCCGAAAGTCCGCTGTTCAACCTGCGCGCCATGGTGCTGCCAACCTTCGTGCTCGGCACCCATTCCGGCGGGCTGCTGGCGCGCTACGTGCGCTCCAGTCTGCTGGAGGTGCTGGGCCAGGACTACGTTCGGACAGCGCGTGCAAAAGGGTTTTCGGAGGCCGCGGTCATTGTCGCGGCACGCGCTTAAGCCCGGCATGATCCCGGTCGTCACCGTGCTCGGCCTGTCGTGGGGCGGGCTGCTTGCCGGCGCTTTCTTCATCGAGATCATCTTCGCCATCCCTGGGCTTGGCCGGATGAGTGTCGACGCGATCTTCCAGAAGGATTACCCGGTGATGCAGGCGACGCTGATCGTGGTCTCACTGAACGTGCTCTTGGTCAATCTGCTGGTCGATATCCTCTATGGCTTTCTCGATCCACGGGTGCGGGTGCGCGGATGACGGACACCGTTCGCCCCGCAGCCGTGATCGCGTCACGGGCCTCGTCCCGCCACCCTGCGCTGGCGCTGCTGCGCGCCGTGGCGCGCCATCGGTTGGCCCGTTTCGGGCTGGTTGTGATCGCCTTGCTGATCTTGATCGCGATCTTTGCGCCGCTGCTCGCGCCCTATAGCCCGACACAGCAGGATCTCTATCGCGTGCTGGCGCCGCCGAGCCGCGTCCATCTGCTCGGCACCGACAATCTCGGCCGCGACCTGTTGTCCCGCATCTTGTACGGCGCCCGCGTGTCGCTGTTCGTCGGCATCGTCTCATCGCTGGTGTCGGCATTGATCGGCATTCCGATCGGCCTGGTCGCCGGCTTCAGGGGCGGCGTGATCGACGCTATCATCATGCGCGTCACCGACGCGTTCCTCTGCTTCCCGCCGCTGATCTTCATCCTGGCGATGTCGGCAGCGCTCGGTCCCGGCCTGCAGAACGTGATGCTGTCATTCGCGCTGTTCGGCTGGACCGCGTTCGCCCGGATCACGCGCGGCCAGGTGCTCTTGGTGCGCGAACTGCCGTTCATCGAGGCGGCACGCTCGGTCGGCGTGCCGGCAACGCGGATCATGTTCCGTCACATCCTGCCGAACATTTTTGCACCGATTCTCGTCGCGATCACCATCGGCATCGGCACCGCGATCCTGGTCGAGAGCGGCGTATCGTTCCTCGGCCTTGGCGTGCAGCCGCCGACCGCAAGCTGGGGCAAGGAACTGCGCGTCGGCTTCACCTATCTCGAGGCCGCGCCGCTGTTCTCGATCGCGCCGGGTGTGATGATCTCGCTCGCGATCATCTCCTTCAACTTCGTCGGCGACGGTCTGCGCGACGCGCTCGACCCGCGGCTGCGCGGCGCCAATCGGGTGCGGCGTTGAGTGCAGCGGTGACGGAGGCCGCGTCCGAGACGTTGCTCAGCGTGCGCGATCTCACAGTCGAATTCGCGACCGAGGCTGGTGTCGTCACCGCGGTCGATGGCGTGTCGTTCGACCTGCACAAAGGTGAAATCCTCGCGCTGGTCGGGGAGAGCGGCTGCGGCAAGAGCGCAACTGCGCTGGCGCTGCTGCGGCTCATCGCCGATCCGCCCGGCCGGATCGCTCATGGCGAAATCCGCTTTCGCGATCAGGACCTCATGTCGGCCGACGATGCGACCGTGCGCGAGATCCGCGGCAACCGGATCGCCATGATCTTTCAGGAGCCGATGACGAGCCTCAATCCGGTCTACACCATCGGCCGCCAGCTCGGCGAACCGCTCGAGCTGCACAAGAACCTTGCCGGCGACACGCTGCTGGCGAAATGCCTGGCGCTGCTGGAGTCGGTCAACATTCCCGAGCCGCGCCGGCGGATGGATAGCTATCCCCACCAGTTCTCCGGCGGCATGCGCCAGCGCATGATGATCGCGATGGGGATGAGCTGCGACCCGACATCGTCGATTGCCGACGAGCCGACCACGGCGCTCGACGTCACCATCCAGGCCCAGCTGCTCGAACTGCTGCAGGCGCAGGTCGCAAGCCATCGCACCGCGCTGCTGCTGATCACGCACAACCTCGGCGTGGTCGCGCGCTATGCCGATCGCGTCAACGTGATGTATGCCGGCCGCATCGTCGAGAGCGCGACCGCCGATGCGATTCTATCAGGCACCGCGCCACCCCTACACGATCGGCCTGTTGCGCTCGGTGCCGCGACTGGACCAGCCGAGCTCCGACAAGCTAATTCCGATCGAAGGCCAGCCGCCCAATCCGCTCGATCTGCCCAGTGGCTGTGCTTTCCACCCGCGCTGTGCGTTCGCGATCGCCAAATGCCGCAGCGAGACGCCGGTGCTGACACGTGGCGCCGATGGTCATGCGGTGGCTTGCTGGGTCGACGTCCATGTCTGAGCCTGTCACCGATAACCTCGTCACACTGCGCGCGCTGGCGGTGCATTTCCCAGTGCTGGGCGGGATGCTGCGCCGCCATCCCGTCGGGACCGTGCACGCGGTTGACGGCGTCGATCTCGATATCCGCCGCGGCGAGACGCTCGGCCTCGTTGGCGAGAGCGGTTGCGGCAAGTCGACGCTCGGGCGCGCCATCCTGCAGCTGGTGCGGCCGACCGCGGGCGAGGTCAACTTCGACGGCACCGAGCTCACCAAGCTCGACGACGATGAGTTACGGCCGCTGCGCCGCCGCATGCAGATGGTGTTCCAGGATCCGTTCTCCTCGCTCAATCCGCGGATGACCGTCGGCGAAACTGTGGCGGAGCCGATGCTGGTGCACGGGCTTGCGAAGAACGCCGCCGAAAGCCGCGAGAAGACCGCCGAGCTGTTTGGGATCGTTGGCCTCAATCCAGGCATGCTGGATCGTTTCCCGCACGAATTCTCCGGCGGTCAACGCCAGCGCATCGGCATTGCGCGTTCGCTCGCGGCGCAGCCGGACTTCATCGTCTGCGACGAGCCGGTATCCGCGCTCGACGTCTCGATCCAGGCGCAGATCGTCAACCTGTTCGAGGCGTTGCGCGACCGGCTCGGCCTCACATACGTATTCATCGCGCACGACCTTGCGGTGGTGCGGCACCTAAGCGACCGCATCGCCGTGATGTATCTCGGCAAGATCGTCGAGATTGCGCCGAAGCAAGATTTGTACTCATCACCGCTGCATCCCTACACGCAAGCCTTGCTGTCAGCGGTGCCGGTGCCGGACCGCGCGATCGAGAAACGTCGCGAGCGCATCGTGCTGCAAGGCGAGGTACCGAGTCCGCTCAATCCGCCGAAAGGCTGCCGGCTGCATCCGCGCTGCGCCAAAGTGATGAGCCAGTGCCACACAGTCGAGCCGGTGTTGCGGCAGCAGGCCGACGGCCACTGGGTCGCCTGCCATTTGTACGACTAGGTCGGCACACCTTTGCGGTTCGTTCCGTGAACGGCTGTTCAGAAACAACTGCTTTTTGCCGGGAACGTCCATCGCGTCAGGCGGTTTGGTCTCCACAGGGTTTGAACCTGGAGGAGGACACCATGAAACTTCGACTTGCTCTCGCCGCGATTGTTGCAACGGCCATTGCGGTGCCGACAATTGCGTCGGCGGAGACGACCGTCATCAAGAAGTACGGCGATCGCGACCACTTCCATGGCGCGCGCGCCGAGATGCGCTTCGACCACGATCGCGACCTGCATCGTGGTTGGTATCACGACCACGGCAACAAGACCGTGATCATCAAGAAGCATGTCGACCGCGACGACTGAGCGGATCAATCTTCAAGAGGGAAGGCCTTCGCGAGAAGGCCTTTTCTTTTGTCCTGACGTGATCAGAGCTGCGGCGCGGCCAGATTCTCGACCGCGACGTCGTCGCGCGCGTGGATCGCTTCCGCAATGAAGCGGCGATGACAGACCTTGTGGTCGCGCTCGTAGCAGAGGATGCAGACCGGGCCCGACCTCTCGATCAGCGCCCGCAGCTCGTCGAGCTCCTGTTTCGCCTGAGGCGTCTTCATGTGTTTTGAATAGATGCGCTTAAGGCCCTTGGCGTCGCCCGCGCGCGCGGCGAGCCGGCCTTCCTTCGGCGTGCCGAGCCCGCGCAGGTGGACGTAGCCGATCCCGCGTTCGTCGAGGCCTGCGGCAAGCTGGGTCTTCGAGAAACCCGGACGGCGCGAAGATGCGATCGCGCGCACGTCGACCAAGCAGCTTGACGCCGGCGCGTTCGAGCTCGTCGAGCACCGCTTTCGGCGGCGTCTGCTCATAGCCGATGGTGAAGAGTTTTCGTTTGCGCGCCATGGTTGCCCGATGCTGCCGATCTTAAATGTGGTCTCTTTGTTCGCAATCGCAACACAAACCTGCCCCGCCAGCGCAAGACGATTGCGTGATTCGCAAGGGAGTCGTCATGTGGTTCTTTAGAAAGCGAAGATTGGGTCAGACCGAGCGCCTCGAGATGGCGTTGAGGGACAAGCAGGAATTGCGGCAGAAACTGGCGCGACGCCTGAACACGGCGGAAATGTTCGTCACCGACAGGCGCGAGGCCGGCGAGCGGCTCGCGCTCGACGGGGCCTCCGATGAAGCGCTCGGTCGTGCGGAGGCGAGCACCCGGGCCGCCGAGGATCGCGCCAGAACCCTGCGCGCTGCCTTGGCGCAGCTCGAAGCGCAGATCACCGAGATGGAGCGCGAACTCGGCGCAACCGTCGAGCGGCGCTATCGCGATACCGTCGCCGATACGCTGGAGACACTGGTTGCAGGAATTGCGCAAACGGCTCCCGGATATGACGGCGGCCGCGACGGCTTTGATCAGCGCGATTGCAAAGACAGCTGCCGCGCTGCCCGAGGCGACTGCCCTTACGGGAGACCTCGAGGCAATACGTCGGGAAGTCGACTCAGCGGTCACGCTGATGTGCACGGAGTTGCGGTCCATTGCCGCGCGCACGCGCTCGGGTGAAGCGAAAATCATATTCCGTGCGCCCGACGATCCGCAGGAGCCGTACCTATGGCAGGTCGAACGGGATGCGACCCTGGCGCTTCGCCTCGCCGGTCCGTCGGCCGGATCAGGTGCCGATGACGTCACCGCCGAAGCAGTCCCGACGACGGCCATCTCCGGGGATCCGACCGCCGAGTACGAGCCGTTCGAGCACGAGCCGTTTCCGCTTGCCGAACCGCCGCCGCCGTCCAACGAGGACTTCTCCACGGTCGATGTCGAGACGGCCAGGGCCGCAGCCTAGCGATGCGCTGAATCTAACTCTGTTGCCGCTGGATCAGCTCCATCGCTGCAGCCGGCGCGCGGACCTTGCCCTCGTGGATCACGTAGGCGAACACGTCGCGCGGCGTCTTCGGCGCGGACTTCTTGTCGACGCGCGGCAGGTCGTCCGGCTCGCCGCCGCTGGCCCATATCTGCAAACGCTTCGCCCACGCATCGAGCTGTTTTGGCGGATAGCCCGTCTTGAGGCTGTCGTCGCCCTTCTGCAGCCGCGCATAGACGAAGTCGGAGGTGAGGTCGGCGATCTCCGGATAGGTCTCGTGCTCGGAATAGACGATGCCAACATTGAACTTGCGCAGCAGCGCGATGAACGTCGGTGTCTTGAAACTGTCATGACGCACCTCGACGACATGGCGCAGCTTCTGCTGGCCGATCTCGTGCGGCAGCAGCTCGAGGAATTTTCCGAAATCGGCCTCGTCGAATTTCTTGAACGGCGCCATCTGCCAAAGCAGGGGGCCGAGATGGGCGCCGAGCTCGAGCACGCCGGAGCCGATGAAGCGGTTGATGAACTCGCCGGCCTCCGCCAGCACGCCGCGATTGGTGACATAGCGCAGGCCCTTCACCGAAAACACAAAGCCGTCGGGCACTTCAGAGGCCCATTTGCGATAGGTTGCCGGCGACTGGGTGCGGTAGAACGTACCGTTGATCTCAATCGAGGTCAGCTTGCTGGCCGCGTATTGCAGTTCCTTGGCGTGCGCAAGGCCCTCCGGATAGAACACGCCGCGCCAGGGTTCGAAGGTCCAGCCGCCTATCCCCGTGTAAATGCGGCCGGATTTTGTGGCGCTCTTTGCCATTGTTAACCCCTTGTCAACCAGTTCCGGTACACCATATATTCCCTAACAACAGCGTCGAAGCCGAAAGGCGTCCGTTGTTGGACGACCACGCTAGGCCCTGTGCGCCGGATGTACGCGCAAGACAGGGGCCCTGCCGTGGTCGTTGGCATTTTTGGGGGTCTGTTTCGGTCAGCAGGGATGAGCGCGCGACGCCCTGCAAGAGCCGCCTCCAGCCCGCCGAGCGAGGCGGACGACGCAGTCCGGCCAGCGCCCCGCCCGGTCTAATACTTCGGCGTGATGCGAAGGTTCGTTGCTGGCTTTGGGATATTGCCGTCCCGAATTCTGGGCTTCGTTCTCCACTGTCGTCCGAGGTCCGCAAGCTGGCGTCCGCGCGCCAGCATCGAGGGTAGATCTGCCGGAGACTGCTTGTATTCAGCGGGGTGCGGTGCATACGTGTTGAGAAAGTCACCAAACCCTGGCGTGGTGGGTGGCAGTCCGTCGTATGCGGTTGTGACGTCGTCGAGGGTCTCCTCTATTCGCGCCATCGCGACCAGAAATCGTCGCCATTTGTGCGCATCAAGGTCGAACTCATCGCACAACTTTTGGCCGGCCGTTTCTCCGTAGTCCGTGAGTTTCTTTATCGTTGCTCTGATCCATCGCGAGGTTGAGGCCGCCCTCGTCGGACTTCAGGACGATATGGACGATCCGTTCACGGTACCCGGGAAGAGTGCTTTGCAGATTGTCCTGCCAGTCCTTGGCTGAATCGATCAGCCTCATGACAAAGCCAAAGATGCCGTCGATCGGTTGAATTGGAAGGTTGATCCCGCTCCTTGCCGACTGTGGCAACCATACCGGATCCTTTTTCGCGCTCTTTTTGTTGAAAGCATCGAGCGAGATCGCGAATGTGGGCGTGTTGGGCAGCAGCTTGTCGAAGAAATGGATCGGAAAATTGCTCGAGAGCCCGCCATCGCTGAACAGGCAGCGCCTGAGCTTGTTTTTCTCCGCCTCTTCAAGCGTGAAGTCTCGCTGCCAGAGAGGCACCGCCGAAATCAGTCCGGGGAAACTCAAACTCATGCGAGCGGCGACGATCAGCGGAAGGTTTTCGGCTGGAGGGAAATAGTAGAATTCGACCACTTTCGCCGGCCTGTTGCTCGTACGGTTTGCAGGTGGTGGTGAGATAGTCGATGACGCGCGCCGGAAACAACCTGGCCCACTCCGTTCGTTCGAAGACGAATCTGACGTTCGTGCAACATCGGCAAGGTGTAGGGATGACGTTCCATCAGGCTGGTCGTCACCATTTGCAGATGGATGGCAGGTCGACCTTCGGGTCGATTCAATAGCGAGCCAAACGTCAGAGGTCCCTCAACGGCGGCCGTCTCATCAATCAGTCGCGCGAGCCAGTCCGTGAAGCCTTCAGGCTGGTTGTCGGCCTGCCGGATGCCGGGACACAATCCATAATCATTCTGCGGAAGTTCGGTCAGTATCGTTCCGACCAGGCCAGAGACTATCGCGGCGACGAGTCCGAGGGTCGCGATCGTCAGTCCGAGAAGAACAAATCCGGCGCTACCGGCGAAAGCGCCCAATATCAAAACAACGACGCCCGGAATGGATCCTGTAACGGCAACCCGCCAATACCCTCGCAAGGCAGCCAGCATTGCAGAGCCAATTCGTTGAAAAAGGCTCTTCGCCGTCAGCAGCGCGAGGAAGATATTGAAGATCGGCCGCAGAGGCGGGGACGGCTGAAACAGCGACAACAGGCGCGGCCCGATCTCGTTCGGGACCTGTCGCAGCCGGGTGAAGCCCGCCTTTGGTGTGCCGCGGCCAAACTCCGCGGCGGCGGCAATCGCGGCGGCGATCGCCCCGGCGGATGTCCCGCCGATGTTCGAGAAGCGGAATTTCTTCGACAGTTCAACGAGCGCCAGCGGATAGACAACGCCGCTGGTTATCCCGCCTTTCATCACGATGTCGCAGGCGTCGGCAGGTGTCGCTTCGGAAGCCGTTTGCCCGTTCGCGTCGTGTTCGCCGATGTCCGGATTGCCGTTCGCAGGCATGATCGAGGTTCCCCCCGCTGGTCACAAGCTCAACCTCGAATTGCATCCTAGGCGAACTTGCGCGAGGCGTCCAAGGCCTTCTTCTGACCGCACGAGCCGAACGTCACGGCTCCGCCAGACACGCGAGGCAGCGAATGCCGCCATCTTCGGTGCGGATCAGGTAGGGGCGGCCGCAACTCGTGCAGGTGCATTGATCATCCGGCAACAGCGGAATCGGTGGCGGGTTGGTCCTTATCGCGGCGAGCTGCAACAGGTTGACGCCGCAGCGCACGATCTCGAACGGCGGCAGCTTTGATTGTCCGCTGTTACGGTCACGGAAATGAATTGGCAGCTCGGCGATCTTCAGGCCGGCGCGCGCAAAGCGCGCCATGCAGCTTAAGAAGAACGCATAGCCGTCGCGCAGCATGGATTCGACGAGACCTTCGGGCACCTTGTCCAGTTTCGCCGCGCGTAACGATGTGGTCTGCTCATACGTCGGCATCGCGAGCAGGGAGCGTGCCACGATGTTGGCGGTGCGGCTGACGGCGAGACGCCAGCCGGAATAATCGAGCCGGCCCCCGGCAATGAAGCGCGAGCCGATCGCGACGTCGGCGCCGGCATCGAGCGCGTCGAGCAGCCGCGGCACGTCGGCCGGATCGTGCGACAGGTCGGCGTCGAGCGTGACGATGCGGGCATAGCCGGCGCGGCGGGCGTACAGCCAGCCGAGCTGGTGCGCCGAGCCAATGCCGAGCTTGCCCTTGCGGCGGATCAGGTGAACTTGCGGATGCATTTTGGCGCGCGCCAGGATTTCGTCCTGGGTGCAGTCGGTCGACCCGTCATCGACAATGATGATGTCGAACGGGCGTGGCGAGGCCAGAAGGCCGTCGAGCAGGGGGCCGATCGAACCGCCTTCATTGTAGGTCGGCGTGCACACCAGCGTGTCGGAGCGGCGCTCCGGCAAATTCACGATCGCCATCGGACTTACGCTCCGCTGGCCGATGCCGATTGCGGCGCGGTCGGCGCGACGTCGCTCGCCATCTCGCCGGCGTGAATATCGGGAGTCTCGTCCTTCCAGCGCACCGAACCGAACGGCCGTTCCAGCATGCGGCGGATGCGCACCGGATCGGGACCGACGTGCAGCTCCTGCGCCTTGCGCGTAATGGCGCGCTCGGCCTGGGTCGGGCGATTGCGCAGCCTGAGATAATCGTGCCAGGTCGGACAGTGATAGCGCTCGGTCCACAGCTCGGGATCGGTGATGTCGCGCGCGATCGACCAGCCATAGGCGCCGTTGCGCTGCCGGTTCAACTGCACTTCCTGCATGATGCCGTAGAAGGCGCGCGCGTCGCTGGTCTTGATGCGATACTCGATCTCGACGATGACGGGGCCGGAGCGCGGCGTCAGTGCGAGATGCACTTCCGGATCGGCAACGGTTTCGGCGGCGTCACGTGCTTCGGGATCGACGTCGGGCACGCGCACCCAGATCGCGACCAATGGCGATACGCACATTGCAAGCCCGGCAATCGTCATCGCATTGGCAATGCCGATGTGGTCGGCGGTGGTGCCCCACAGATACGCGCCGAGCGCGAGGCCTGCGGAGTTCGAGCTGCGGAAGCCGGCGAGTGCGCGGCCCGCCACCCAGCGCGGCGCCGAGGTCTGGATCGAGATGTTGAACAACGCCATCGACAGCATCCAGCCGGCGCCGGCCAGCAGCAGGGCAAACGCAGTCAGTACCTGACTGTGGCTGAGCGAGGCCGCCAGCGTGCCGACCCCCATCATCAACAGCGCCACCCGCACCGCGGCTTCACCGTCGAAGCGCGTCTTGAGCTGGTTGATGTTGAGCGCGCCGAGGATCGCGCCGATGCCGAACGCACCCAGCATCACGCCGTAGGATGGCGCGCCGCCGCCGAGCACGTTGCGCACGAGTAGCGGCAGCAGCGCGAAGATCGAGCCGCCGAGTAGCCCCGTCAGCATCGAGCGCATCATCACCGTGCGCATCGTCGGCGCGTAAATGACGTAGCGCACGCCGGAGATGATGGCGCGGGTCAGCGTTTCAGGCGGCAGCCGCGAGACCTCCGGCTTGCGGCGCCAGAGATACAGCACGATGAGCAGCGGCAGGTAGGCCAACGCGTTGGCGCCGAACGCGGCCTGCGCCCCGGCGGCCGCGACGATGATACCGCCGATCGCCGGGCCAAAACTGCGGGCGATGTTGTAGGAAATGCTGTTCAGCGCGATCGCGGCCGGCAGCATTTGCGAGGTCACCTGTTCGTTGACTGACGATTGCCAGGCCGGGCCGAACAAGGCCATGCCGCTGCCGATGATGAAGCTGAAGGCGAGCAGGTTGAACGGCGTGATCAGGCCGAACCAGGCGAGTGCCGACAGCGCGACCGATCCGATCAGCGTGATGACGAGCGCGACCAGGCCGACGAGGCGGCGGTCGTACATGTCGGCGATGGCGCCGGCCGGAATCGAGATCAACATGATCGGCAGCGTGGTCGCGGTCTGCACCAGCGCCACCATGTCGGCCGACGAGGTCATCAGCGTCATCGCCCAGGCGGCGCCGACGCCCTGGATCAGCGAACCGAAATTGGACAACAGGCTCGCGAGCCAGATGCGCCGAAACACTGTTTGCTTGAGCGGCGCGCCGATCTGGTCATCACGAAACATCGTGGAAAGGGATCTCGTCTTGGCAACGGCTTATCTCCTCGTCCTGAGGAGCGCGAAAGCGCGTCTCGAAGGATGAGGCCCATGTGCCGCCGCGTCGGTGGCCTCATGGTTCGAGACGTATCGCGTTCGCGATACTCCTCACCATGAGGAGGAAGGACAACCTATAGCCGCTTTAGCAGCCGGAACAACCGCTTAGCCTGTGGTGCTAACGCGCCCGAGCGGCGCTTTTATCGGCAAGGGGCAGGTGAAGGAAGTGCGTAATGGCTAAAAAATCGCTGCAACCCGACCGATTCGGCGAGCCGAATCGAGGGAGTGTTGTTGCGGTCGACCTGGCTGACCGTACCGGGTGCGTTGCGGCACTGGGGGGTCCAGCTAAGAATTGTGCCTTCTCAAACCAGAAAGGCCATAGACATGAACAAACGATTCGAAAGCGTAGATCGGACCGGCCTAGATCAACAGATCTGGGCTTGGCGCAACGAACATTCCGAATTTAGGATCACTAAAATCCGTGCTGTCGAACGGTTACCGCTCCAAATGAAATCGCCGCGTCCCCATCAATTGATCATGCCGACAAACACAGTTGCGGTGTTTGTCGAATACGAGCTGGCGGCGTAGTCATTAGCCAGAGACTAGATTTTCCGGAAAAGATGCGGCGGGGTGGCAGCCCCGCTTGCATCGCATCGCGTTAGACGAAATCTAACCAGCGGGCCAAAGCCGCCGACCCGAGTGGCTCGTCACGAATAATTGATCTGAGGCGATCGAATAAATGCGATCAGTTGAAGGCAAGGTTTCCCGTGGCGGGCAAGAGCGAATCTGCGACGTGGGCGTGAATGCTCGATAACTGCCGCATTGCGATGTCGTTCATTCGATTCGGCGTCCAATGTTTCTGTTCGTCTTCACCCCTCAAGGAAACTTAGCTCGGGAGGCCTCAACGTGTTGAGAACTTTTGCTTTGACTGTCGCGTTTGCTCTTTCGGTTTCGACCTTTGCAAATGCCTCGATGTTGCCGGCGCCGGTCGCGCCCGGCAGCACGCCGATCATCAAGGTCGCAGAGAATTGCGGACCGGGCTTCTGGCGCGGACCGCAGGGCTTCTGCCATCCGTTTGCCAACAATCGTGCCTGCCCGGTTGGCTTTCATGTCGGCCCCGAGGGCCAGCGCTGCTGGCCGAACGCCGGCTTTGAGCGCGCCTGTCCTCCGGGATTCCATGTTGGACCTGAGGGTGCGCGCTGCTGGCCGAATTGAGCTGCCAATAACGCAAAAGATTTGATGTTGTTGATCGGGCGCGCCGCCAATGGTGCGCCCGATCGACGTTTGCGGCTTTGAGCGGCTCAAAACAGTCCGTTGTCGTTCAGCGGCGGAAACAGCGCCACCGGGATTTCCTGAATCACATCCCAGTGCTCGACCACCTTGCCGTCTTCGACACGGAAGATGTCGACGATCATCCGCCCCGGCGAATTCGGAATCACCACCGAGTGGACGTGCAGCACGACGAGATCGCCCTCTGCGATCACCCGCTTGATCTCGTTTCGCGCGTTCGGATATTTCTCGCGGCGGAAGCGAATGAAGCGCAAAAAACCCTCGATGCCGTCGGGCACATGCGGGTTGTGCTGAATATATCTGTCCCCGAGGAAAGCGCGCGCTTTCTCAGGGTTCTTCTCGTTCAGCGCAGCCTCATAGAATTTAACCACGATATCGCGCGACGTGTTGGTGTCGGGCACGGCTCCCTCCTCCGCTGATCCATCTCTCTTTTCAGGTCGATGGATCGCGAGGTCAAGCCGCCAAGGACGCCGCAGCAGGTCGATTTTCGGCGCTCGGGCTAATTTGCGACGGCCCGCGCGAGCTTCCGCGGCGGCAGCGTCTTCAACAGCGCCTGCTCCAGTGTCACCGCCGTCTTGATCGTCTGACGCTCCAACATCCGCGCAAGATAGGTAGTGAGCGTCGGCCACTGGCCAAGCTCGACGCCACCATATTTCAGCAGCAGCAGAGCCCAGGCGAGATAGCCGTCCGCGATCGTGAAACGTTCGCCAACGACGTATTGCCGCTGTTGCAGATGGTTTGCCACGATCGTTACGTTCTGATTGATACGCTGGCGTGCCGCGGCCTTGGCGGCATCGTTGTCATACCAGAAGGTCGGAAACAGAAACGCCTTGTGGATCTCGGTGCCGATGAAACTCAACCATTCCTGCAGGCGATAGCGGTCGGGAGCACCAGCCGGCGGTGCAAGAAGAAGCTCTGGTTTCAGGTCAGCGATGTATTGAAGCACAGCGGCACTCTCGGTCAGACGCTCGCCACTGTCGAGTTCCAGTACTGGCACCGCGCCCTTCGGAGCGACGTCGAGAAAGTCGCCGCCGCTTGCGACAAGCTTCTTTGTGAAAATATCCACGAGCTCGTAACGAGCATCGATGCCGGCTTCCATCAACGCGATCCGGCTCGCGAGCGAACAGGCCAGGGGGTAGAAGTAAAGCTTCATCATGGTGGGTGATGTCCTCAAAGATCGGAAATTGCGTTGAGGATAGCTGGCGAATATCCTGCTTTCACGCAGGACTATTGCAGCGAATGGCTGCGGATTTGCAGGAGGTGCGCGATCACGCTAGAACGGTGCCATGAACTGGGACGATCTCCGCATCATCGCGGCCGTGCACGAGGCCGGCAGCTTTGCCGGCGCCGGCACGTCCTTGCGCGTCGACGAGACGACGGTGGCGCGGCGGCTGTCGCGCATCGAGCGCGCGCTGGGCTTGCGGCTGTTCGAAGCGGTCGACGGCCGGCGCAAGCCGACGGCGCAATGCGAGGCCGTGCTGGCGCATGTCCAGGCGATGGCTGGTCAAATTGCCGCGATCGGCAAGATCGGCGCGAAGGGAGCAGGGCTCACCGGCCGCTTTCGCATCGCGAGCACGCACACGATCGCCGAAGAATTTCTTGCGCCACGCGCCGGCGTGTTCCTCTCACGCAATGAAGGCTTGGCACTGCAATTCCTGACTTCGAGCGACAACGTAAAATTCTCGCGCTGGGAGGCGGACTTTGCGATCCGGCTGCGCAAACCGGAGAAGGGTGATTTTACGATTTCGAAGCTCGGCGAGCTCGCGCTCTACTTCATCGAGCCGGCAACCGATGTGGTCGAAAACCCGATCGTGTGCGGTTACCCGGACATGCTCGACCTCATTCCGGAGGCGCAATTCCTCGAGAGCCGCGGCTTGAAAGAAGGCTCGCGCTGCATCACCGACAATGTCCGCGTCATCCACGCGCTGCTGCAATCGCATCGGGCGGTCGGCATCCTGCCCGACTATTTGTGTGGCGCGCTGCTTGCCGATCGTCGCCTGCGCCTGACCGAGTTGAAGCGGCGGCGCGAGATGTGGCTTCTGGTGCAGAACCATCTCAAGCGCGATGGCGCCGCGCGTCTCGTTATCGACTGGATCCGCGACGGCTTTTCCGATCTCTCACGCGGCTGAGCTTTGTCGCTGGCAGTCGGTGAACTGAATTGCCAGCGCGTTGCGCGAATGCAACGCCATGGTGGCACGCGACAAATCTTTCATTGAGCCACTTGCGTGCACCTTCGAATTGCCCTATGAGCCGCGTCCCTTGCATCGGCCTCGTGTCCGGGTTCTGAGCCCGGCTGGCGCGATCCGCACTGCGGTGTTCGTGTTCCGCTGATGTCTGGGAGACCGGCCTGTCTGCCCTGAAAGCAAATGGCCGCAACCGCAAGGATAGCTCAGTTGGGTAGAGCAGATGAATTTAATCATCGTGTCGCGGGTTCGATTCCCGCTCCAGTGCTCCGGTTTAGCCTGAAAAGCTAAATTCCTCTGAAGGGGACCGGACGCGCAGTTTCAGTCGCTGTCCGGTCGTCGTGCCCAAAAGGCATTCCGTCCGAACAAAGACACCGTGAGACCGGCTTGCGCCGGGGCGGATACCGCCTGCGCGTGACGTCGGGTCCGCCGTTCGCTGATGCCGCGCTCGCACGGCGGGCGCGAACGCGCGAGCCCAACGCTGCGCGTGGCTCAAGCCGCGGCCCGTCGGGCTTTGCGGGAAGCACGCGTCCGGGACCTGTCCTCGCAGCAATGAAGCAAACCGCGCGAGCGTTTCGCGCGGCAACGAAGGAGACGTGTCATGACCTGGCAGGTACTGATGCGAACGGTGACCGTGAAGGACGACGAGCGCATGCTGGTGACGCGCAACGGTCGGCTTGTGCGCGTGCTCGAGCCGGGGCTGCATCGCTTCATCGATCCGCTGCGCAAGCTGACCTTCGAGACCTTCAAGGTCATCCGCGGCGAGCTGCCGCTCGAGCGCTACCTCGTGCTCAAGCAGGCGCTGCCGGACGAGGCCGCGCGCCTGGTCGAGCCGGTTGAGACCGGCGCCGACGAGGTCGCGATCGTCAGCCTCGACGGCCGCCCCGTGCATGTGCTCTCGCCCTGGCAGGCGCGCGTGTACTGGAAGGTGGCGACGCGGGTCGATGTCGAGCGCATCGACGTCGCGCGCAACCCGAAGGTGACGCCGCGGCATCTGGCGATGCTGGACCGGGCGCGCACCACCTACGATCCGTCGGTGAGCATCGCCACGCGTGTCGCGCCGCAGCTCGTGGCCGAGACCGTGGTCGAGAACCACGAGGCCGGCCTGCTCCATGTCGAGGGCAAGCTGGTCGAGCGACTGGCGCCGGGTCGGCACGCCTACTGGACCGTCGGCCGCAAGGTCGAGGTCAAGCGGCTCGACCTGCGTCCGCAGGCGGTCGAGATCACCGCGCAGGAGATGCTGACCAAGGATCGCATCGCGCTGCGGGTGACGCTGACCGCGCTGCGCCGGATCGTCGATCCGGAGCGGGCGGTGACGGCGCTCGCCGACGTGGATGGCTGGCTGTACCGGCTGGTGCAGTTCGCGATCCGTGAGGCGGTGGCGTCGCGCACGCTCGACGAGGTGCTGTCGGCGAAGGGCGCGCTCGATGCCGAGCTGCGGAGTTACGTGCGCGAGCGCGTCGCCGACAGCGGCATCGAGGTGGCGGAGCTCGGCGTGAAGGACGTGATCCTGCCCGGCGAGATCCGCGAGCTCGTCAACAAGGTGGTGGAGGCGGAGCGGACGGCGAAGGCCAACCTGATCCGCCGCCAGGAGGAGACCGCGGCGACGCGGTCGCTGCTCAACACCGCGAAGCTGATGGAGGACAACCCCCTCCTGCTTCGGCTGAAGGAGCTCGAGTCGCTGGAGCGGCTGGTGGAGAAGGTCGGCCGCATCGACCTGCACGCCGGCAACGAGCAGGGCCTCGACGCGCTGCTCACGCGTCTCGTGCGGCTGAAGGCCGGCGAGAGTGCCTGACAAAAAAGAAGGGCCGCGTTCGCGCGGCCCTTCGACTTTCCGGAGGTCCGGGTTTTCAGCCGCCGGTTTACTTCAGCGAGCTGTTGATCGAGTTCGAACTTGTTGCTCAGCGTTGTGCCGAGCGTATTGACCGCAGTGATGATCGCAAGCGCAATGCCTGCAGCAATCAACGCGTACTCAATTGCAGTCGCGCCGGATTCGTTGGAAAGAAACCGCTTAATCAGTTGCATGTCATGCCCCTTTCGGTACGGCCAGTCAGCTGGCTGTCGCAAATAAGCAGATGCGACTTACCTGATCGTGTTCCAGTAGGAGCGATATTTGTTAAAATTTTGCCAATCCGCCGCGCTGCGTGGTTAGCGCACGTCTTTGATTCCGCACGTCAATTTCGCACGAAATAAAGCGGCGTGCGCAGCGTGAGCAGGAAGGCGGGCTTCGGCGTCCAGTCGATTTCGGCGGTCATGCCAAACAAACGGTTATCGCTGTCGTCGAGACGATCGAGGTCGAAGCGCAGGATCGGTCCGCTGAAGGGTTTGACCTGGGCGAGGCCGGCGATATTGGCGCCGCCGAAGGACTGAAAGCCGGCGCGTCCGGTGAGCTTCCAGTTGTCTGGCCATTGATAGTAGGCGCCGAGGTAGCCGATCACGGCCGGGTTCACTTTCGCAATGTCGGTGTCCACCGACACGGTGGTCACCTGCACACCGCCGAGCAGTCCCCTCGTTTCATCTTCGTCAGCGCATAGTCGGCCTCGACAACCGTCGTGTTCGAGGTCGTCGCTGTCGGACTTTGCGGAACGACGCGCGTGAAGGTCGACTGCACTGTGATGGTCGGAAAGTATCCGCCGTTCTGCTGGTAGATGTCGGCCTGCACGCCGACGTTCCAGCTCGCCACCGTGAACGGCGTCCACGGTGACATGCCGGTCTGCGAGGTGCTTGCGGTGAAGCCGCCATAGAGCGACACGGCGTCGCTGATGTCGACGGTCAGCGGGACTTCCAGCGCTGCGCCCTGGCTCGACGGCAGCGAGGCATTCACCTGCGACAGGATCGCCAGCGGCGTAAAGCTCGTGAAGCCGAGCGAGAGCGTACCCGTGGGAAGCTTTGCGTAGTTGGTCCGGAGGTCGAGATAGATGTTCGGCAGGCTCGACGCTGGTTTCTTTGCGGAAATCATCGTCGTCGTCGCCGCCGAATGCGAGGTTCGGCAGCGAGCTGCAGAGCCAACGAGAGCACGACAGCGCCGGTCGAACGCGACAAGCAGGATACCAGGTCCGGACAGCCAGGGTCTGTCTTTTCTATAGCAGAAGCGACGGCGGCTAAATGCCAAAACAAAGAAACCCGACACGACGAGGGCCAAGCTGATCCGCCGCCATGAGGAGACCGCGGCGATGCATTAGCTGCTCAACTGCGAAGCTGGTGGAGGGCGACACCGCCTGCTTCGGCCGAAGGAGCCCCAGTCGCTCGAGAGGCTCGTGGAAAAAGTCGGCCGGCTCGAGGGAATTGCGAAACGTATCGCTCGATGGGATTGATCTACGTTCTTCGAAGGCCTGATGTCGCTACTTGTGCAAAACAAAAACCCCGGCATCGCTGCCGGGGTTTCCGCATTCTTGAGTTCGCGTCGAGCGCTGGATCAGAAATCCATGCCGCCCATTCCGCCGCCGCCCGGAGGCATTGCCATCGGCTGGTTCTTCTTCGGCAGCTCGGCGACCATCGCCTCGGTCGTGATCAGGAGGCCGGCCACGGAGGCCGCGTTCTGGATCGCCGCACGCACGACCTTGGTCGGGTCGATGATGCCCTTCGAGACCAGGTTGACGTATTCGCCGCTCTGCGCGTCGAAGCCGTAGGAGTACTGATCCTTCTCCATCACCTTGCCGACGATGACCGAGCCGTCCTCGCCCGAGTTGATGGCGATCTGGCGGGCAGGGGCGGAGAGCGCCTTGCGGACGATCTCGACGCCGGCCTTCTGGTCGTCATTGTGGGTGCGGATCTTCTTCAGGGCATCGGTGGCGCGCAGCAGGGCCACGCCGCCGCCGGGAACGATGCCTTCTTCCACGGCCGCGCGGGTCGCATGCATCGCGTCATCCACGCGATCCTTGCGCTCCTTGACCTCGACCTCGGTCGCGCCGCCGACGCGGATCACCGCGACGCCGCCCGCGAGCTTGGCAAGACGCTCCTGCAGCTTCTCACGGTCGTAGTCCGAGGTGGTCTCCTCGATCTGCGCCTTGATCTGCGACACGCGCGCCTCGATGTCGGCCTTCTTGCCGGCGCCGTTGACGATCGTGGTGTTCTCCTTGTCGATCATCACCTTCTTGGCGCGACCGAGCATCTGCAGCGTGACGTTCTCGAGCTTGATGCCGAGGTCTTCCGAGATCGCGGTGCCGCCGGTCAGGATCGCGATGTCCTGCAGCATGGCCTTGCGGCGATCGCCGAAGCCCGGCGCCTTCGACCGCGGCGACCTTGAGGCCACCGCGCAGCCGGTTGACGACGAGGGTGGCGAGTGCTTCGCCTTCGACGTCTTCGGCGACGATCACCAGCGGCTTGCCGGTTTGCACAACGGCTTCGAGCAGCGGCAGCAGTTCGTTCAACTGCGACAGCTTCTTCTCGTTGATCAGGATGTAGGCGTCTTCCATCTCGACGCGCATCTTGTCGGCGTTGGTGACGAAGTAGGGCGAGATATAGCCGCGGTCGAACTGCATGCCCTCGACGACGTCGAGCTCGGTCTCGAGGCTCTTGGCCTCTTCAACCGTGATGACGCCCTCGTTGCCGACCTTCTTCATGGCGTCGGCGAGGAACTTGCCGATCTCGGCGTCGCCGTTGGCGGAGATGGTGCCGACCTGGGCGATCTCCTCGTTCGAGGTCACCTTCTTGGAGTTGGCCTTGAGGTGCTCGACGACCGCGTCGACCGCCAGATCGATGCCGCGCTTCAGGTCCATCGGGTTCATGCCCGCGGCAACCGACTTGGCGCCTTCCTTGACGATGGCGTGGGCGAGCACGGTCGCGGTGGTGGTGCCGTCGCCGGCCGCGTCAGCGGACTTGGAGGCGACTTCGCGCACCATCTGGGCGCCCATGTTCTCGAACTTGTCCTCAAGCTCGATTTCCTTGGCGACGGTGACGCCGTCCTTGGTGACGCGCGGGGCGCCGAACGACTTGTCGAGGATGACGTTGCGGCCCTTCGGACCGAGCGTCACGCGGACAGCGTTGGCTGAGGATGTCGATGCCGCGCAGCATCCTGTCGCGCGCGTCGACGGAGAATTTGACTTCTTTGGCTGACATATTGGATTTCCTTGAGATCTGGGTTAGTCTCGACCTCATCCTGAGGAGCGGGAAGCCGCGTCTCGAAGGATGAGCCTGGTTCGTGCCCTCATCCTTCGAGCGCCCGGTCGCAATCGTTTACGCAGTGCGTGACTAGCGATGCGGCTCTTGCAGGAAAGGCGGGGTTAAGCGGCCTTCTTCTTGGCGGCGGTCTCTTCGAGCACGCCCATGATGTCGCTTTCCTTCATGATCAGGAGATCCTGACCGTCGATTTTCACCTCGGTGCCCGACCATTTGCCGAACAGCACGCGCTCACCGACCTTGATATCGATGGGGATCAGCTTGCCGGACTCGTCACGCCCACCCTTGCCGACCGCGATGACTTCGCCCTGGGAGGGCTTTTCCTTCACGGTGTCGGGGATGATGATGCCGCCAGCAGACTTTTCCTCTGCGTCGAGGCGCTTGACGACAACGCGATCGTGAAGCGGACGAAATTTCATCGCTGTTTCTCCTAAATAGCTATGGACGTTGGATTTTTTGAATTGTTAGCAGTCGGATCCGGCGAGTGCCATCACGACCTGTTCACGATTTAGAGTGCGCGTGCCGCAAGATCAAGGGCGGCTACAGAAAAAGCCAGCACTCGGGAAGGGACATTGCCAGAATTCCTTAATCATTCTTAACGCCGCGAGCGCGCTGTTAGCAGAGGTCCGTGCATGCTGCCAATGCCTTGATAATCAACAACAATTTAAACTTTTGAGCTTGCAATGGATTGTCGTGGAACTGAACATTTCCGGGTTGGGCGCTTCGCGCGAATGCGGTGCCGGGCTGGAGGCTGGAATGGTTTCGAAAGACTTTGCCAAGCAGGTTCAAGGGTATGGTTTGACGACGGCCGAGATCCTCTATCGGCTGCCGGATCATCGGAGTGTGCTGCAGAGTTACATCTGGCAGGACTACGATCTCTTCCCGAAATTCCCGGTGCTGCACGACTTCCTGGCGTTTTGGGAAGAGAAGCTGGAAGGCCCGCTGTTCTCAGTCACCGTTGCGCACTCGCGGCTGATCAAGCCGACGGACTTCCGCGCGATCAGCGGCGAATTTCGGTTGAACTGAGCACTGGCGCCCGCAGCGCGCGGCGGTTGCTCACTGCGCGCTAAACCCCGATAAGACGCCCGGTGTTTTGTCGGGGGTCGAGCGCGTGGGTTATCGCGAGTCTCTTAGCCTTGTGTCGCCGGCCGAGTTGGGCAAGCGAACCTCAAATCTTTCCGAGATCATCGATCCCGCGCGCTACGAGGATCCGCTGTGGATCGCCTTTCATCGCGATCTCGAAAGCTATTCGACCGACAAGCACGTGTTTCGTCACGTCAGCGGCGAAGTCGTCCGCAAGGGTTACGAGTGGACCCAGTGTATCTACGGCCTCGCGCTGCTTGGTGCCCTGAAACCTGATGCCCGGGCGCTCGGCGTCGGTGCGGGCCACGAGCCGGTCATTTTCTGGCTCGCCGATCGTATCGCGCGCGTCACCGCGACCGACCTTTACGGCAACGACGACTGGCAGAACAGCCCGGGCGCCGAAGGCAGCGCCGAGGTGTTCGTTGCGCCCGAGCAATATTGTCCACGGCCGGTGCCGAAGCAAAAGATCACCTTTCAGACCGCCGATGGCACCAGGCTGCCGTTCGCCGACGACAGTTTCGACTTCTGCTGGTCGTTGTCGTCGATTGAGCACTTCGGCGGGCACGAGGCGTCCGCGGTGGCGATGCGCGAGATGGCGCGCGTGACAAAGCCCGGCGGAATCGTCTGCGTTGCGACCGAAGTGCTGCTGCGCAATCGGCCTGCGCATCCGGAATTCTTCACCCCGCGCGATTTTCTGAAATACATCCTGCGTGGCAGTGACGCGCTCGCAGTCGTCGACCCCATGAACTGGAGCAGGCCGCCGCAGCAATATCTCGACGACCCCATCATCGTTCCTGACGAGATCGGTCGTCACCGCAGACACGTCGTGCTGCGACACGATCGGTTCGATTGGACCTCCGCGATCGCGTTCCTGCGCAAGGGTGATCGACGCGCGCCGGCATGGCTCGACTATGCGCGCGCTCTGTTGCCGCCCGCGACTTCGAACATCACCCCAACCACCGGCCTACTCGCTGGGTCGATTTCTCGTGCATAACGGCACCAGCGCCGATCTCGTCGCTGCGACGGTGCGCGTCACGACGCCCGATCAACCATGGGCCTATGCGGTGGAGTTCCCGCTGCAGGACGGGAGTGTGCCTGCGGGCGCCGGTCTGGAAATCGAGACTACCGTTCGCGCGCAACGGCAGCCCGTTCGTTTTGGCGTGTTGAACACCGGCGGCGATGCATTCATTCGCGAGATTGAAGTTGCTCCCAACGCACGCGCCGAGCAAGTCAAGATCGTTGTTCCCGGGGATGCCCCAATCGGGTCGCTGGTGATCCGTTCGGCCGCAGCGGGCAGCAGCACGGTGGAATTTGAAATTCGATCGGTTAAGGTGCTGGCTCCATCCTAGCGAACAGGAGCTCGCCATGGCCAAAGCCCGCACAGCAGCGAAATCCAGGTCCGGAGCACGACGCAAAGCCGCAACTGTGAAAGCTTCTCGCAGCCCCGCAGGCCGCGGCAAAACCGCAAAGCCCGCGCGGTCGGCCGCCCGCGCGGCGCCGCGCAAGGCGAAGCGGCAGAAAGCCGCAGCGCGTCGCGATCAGCCACCATCGCGAGGAGGATTTTGCATCGGGCCTGCGCTCTTATGCGAAATACCGCGATCTCGGCATCGCCGATGCGACCGACGGCATGGTCCGTGCGCACGTCATCCGCTTCGTCGAGCCGTGCGATCCGGCTGTCGTCTCGATCCTGCATTTCCACGACACCGAGTTCCAGATGGTCTACGTGCTGAAGGGCTGGGTGAAGACCGAGCTCGAGGGGCAGGGTGAGGTCTTGATGCGGGAGGGCTCATCGTGGACCCAGCCGCCGATGATCCGCCATGTCATCAACGATTATTCCGACGACTGCGAACTGCTCGAGGTGATCCTGCCGGCGGAGTTCGAGACCGTCGAGGTGTGAGGCGAGGGCTTCCGTAAACTTGCGGTAGGACGGGTTGAGCACTTCGCGAAACCCATCGCCCTTTGCTCCGCGGTTGATGGGTTTTCGCTGCCGCTCAACCCATCCTACGCGCTGGATTGCATCGGCGCTAATGGGCGTCGCAATAACGACGCAGTAACAACGTAAGGACCAACGAAATGCCCCCACTTCCCCATCGCGCGCTCGGCAAGCAGGGCCTCAAAGTCTCGGCCATCGGGCTCGGCTGCATGTCGCTGTCCGGCGTCTATGGCGAGGCCAATGACGCCGAGTCCGAGAAACTGATCCAGCAGGCGATCGAGCTTGGCGTCGATCACTTCGACTCCTCCGACATGTACGGCTGGGGCCACAACGAGACCGTGCTCGGGCGTGCGCTTAAGGGCCGCCGCGATCGCGTCGTGCTGGCGACGAAGTTTGGTCAGGTCCGCCGCGAAGGGCAGGGCAACGGCGTCGACGGCAGCCCGAAACACGTGATGCAGGCGTGCGAGGACAGCCTGAAGCGGCTCGGCACAGAGGTGATCGACCTCTACTACCAGCACCGCGTCGATCCGAGCGTGCCGATCGAGGACACCGTCGGTGCGATGGCGAAGCTCGTGCAGCAGGGCAAGGTGAAATACCTCGGCCTCTCCGAAGCGCGGCCCGACACCATCCGCCGCGCCCACAAGGTGCATCCGATCTCGGCGGTGCAGACCGAGTACTCGCTGCTCTATCGCACCGAGGCCGAAGAAACGCGCAAGACCACGCGGGAGCTCGGCATCGGCTACGTCGCCTATTCGCCGCTCGGCCGCGGCTTCCTTACCGGCGCGATCAAGCAGTTCTCCGATGTTGACGGCCGGCGCGCCGCGCATCCGCGCTTCCAGGAGGCGAATTTCGCGCACAACCGGGCGCTGGTCGCCAAGGTCGAGAGCCATCGCGGCAGGAGAAGCGCTGCACGCCGGCTCAGGTCACGCTGGCGTGGCTGCTGGCGCAGGGCGACGACGTCGTCGCCATTCCCGGCACGCGCTACATCAAGCGGGTGCAGGAAAATCTTGGCGCGCTCGAGGTGAAGCTGACGTCCGATGATGTCGCTGCGATCACGAGGGCTGTGCCTGCGGGCTCGGCTTCGGGCGAGCGCTATCCCGCGGCGGCGATGAAGGCGGTGTATTTGTAGGAGCCGTCGATTGCGAGACGATCGAATGCGCGGCCTTGTGCCGGGCATCCATACGCCCTGTCGCGCGTGTATCAGAAATGACGTGGCTGGCGCTCGGGACAAGCCCCGGCAATGACAGAGAAAGGTGTCCCTACATCCCCGTCCTTACGCCAAGCCCGATCATGAACCGCTCGCGGATTTGCACGGGGTCGCGGTGGGTAGTGGCGCGGGCGGCTTCGGAATCGATCCGCGCCGCGATCAGGTTTGGCTTGCCGCTGGCCATCGCCGCCTCGATCAGGCCCTCGAAATCCGCCTCATCGGCGGCCCACGCGCTGCCGGCAAGGCCCGCGCCGCGCGCGATCGCGACGATATCGCTGCCGGATTGCGCCGGTGTCTTCTGGCCGCCGGTGATCTGGTAGATGCCGTTGTCGAACGCGATCAGCGTCAGGTTCTTCGGTGCGAGCATCGCGATCGTAGTGAGGCAGCCGAGCTGCATCAACAGCGAACCGTCGCCTTCGAGCGCGATCACTTTGCGTTGCGGCTGCGCCAGCGCCACCCCGAGCGCGATCGGGCATGCCAGCCCCATGCTGCCGAGCATGTAGAAATTCGCCGGCCGGCGCCCCGCGGCCCACAGGTCAAAGTTGGTGTTGCCGATGCCAGCAACGACGGCGGTCTGCGCGTCGAGCCGCTTGACCAGCCGCGAGGTCAGCTCGAAGCGGTTCATGGTCTTGGTATTTGCGACCGTGGTTCTGTCCTGCATGGTCGTCTCCCTCAGGCAGCAAACACTTTGCCGCCGGTCAAGAGCGGCGACAGGATGAAGGTGACAGCGGCTTGCGTCGCCACCGCCTGCTTGATCGAGCGGTCGACGATGAACTCCAGCGCCTCGATGTCGGTGATGGTATGGTGCTCCATGGCAAGCGAATCCAGCACCGGGCGCATGGTCCGGCACACCAGCGCCTGGCCGAAGTTGAATTCGCCGAGCGTGCCGCGCTCCGAGACGAACATGATCAGCGGAATTTGATAGGGCACCGCGAGCGAGGCCAGCGCGTTGGCAAGCGTGGCAAAACCCGAGGTTTGCATCAGCACCGCGCCGCGCACGCCGCCCATCCAGCCGCCCGAGACGATGCCGACGGCTTCTTCCTCGCGGGTGGTCGGGAAGGTCGTGAAATACGGATCCGCGTGCAGCTTGGTGATCAGACTGCCCAGGACCTTGTCCGGCACATAGGGCAGGAGGCGGACCTCGTTCTGCTTCAGCGTGTCGAGGACCACCTGGTCCCAGCGGTGCTTCTCAGGCATTTGCAAACTCCATGCGCCAATCGCGGGCGTCGGGCAGCTTGATATCATCGCCGCGATTGTCAACAATCACCGTACCGCAAGTCGGGCCTGCTCGACTTGCGCATTGATGATGCGAAACCCGGGCAAGCCCGGGTTTCGTGGGAGAGTTTCGAACGATGAAATCAGCCGTCAAGAACGTGTTCTACGTCAAATACCTGCCCGATGACCTCTACATCGACGTGCTGAAGAGCCACGGCGACATCAACCTGACCAAACTCGAGAACGATGCGCCGGCGGCGATCGCCGATCCCGTGCTGAAAGCCGCGCACGCCTACCAGTGCGGCGCCTCGCGTCAGGAGCTCGCGCAACACTTTCACGTCACCGACGCGCTCATCGCGCGCTGTCCCAACCTGCTTGTTGTTTCCAGTCACGGCGCTGGTTACGACACTGTCGACGTCGACGCCTGCAGTAAGGCCGGTATCCTCGTGCTCAATCAATCCGGTGGCAACGCCCAGTCGGTTGCCGAGCATGCGCTCGGCATGATGCTGTCGCTGTCGAAGAAGATCGTGCAGGTCGACAAGGCGTTGCGGCGCGGGGGCTTGAGCGATCGAACTGCGTTCAAGGGCATCGAGGTCTATGGCAAGACGGTCGGGATCATCGGGCTCGGCAACGTCGGCCGCAGGCTGGCTGCGATGTGCAAGGCCGCGCTCAACATGCGGGTGCTGGCCTATGACCCGTATCTCGACGCAGCGACGATTTCAGCGCGCGGCGGGGAGAAGGTCAGCCTCGAGCAGCTGCTGGCGCAATCGGATTTCGTCTCGATCAATTGTCCGCTGGCCAAGGACAGCCGGAAGCTGTTCGGCGCGGCGCAGTTTGCGGCGATGCAGCCGCACGCCATCTTCATCACCACTGCGCGCGGCTTCATTCACGATGAAACCGCCCTCGCCACCGCGTTGCGCGAGAAGACGATCGCCGGCGCCGGCCTCGACGTCTGGGAAGATGAGCCGCCGCCCGCAAACCATCCGCTGTTGCAGTTCGACAATGTGATGGTCTCGCCGCACACCGCCGGTGTCACCAACGACGCACGGCGCAACATGGCCAAGATCGCGGCCGAGCAGCTGCGCAACACGCTCGCCGGCGAGCGACCGGAGCGGCTCGTCAACCCGGAGGCCTGGCCGCGCTACAAGGAGCGGTTCGCGAAGGCGTTGGGATAGGGCGTCGACGACAGCGTCGTCCCCGCGAACGCGGGGACCCATAACCCCCGCGCTTGCTGTGTTACGTCTGCCTGAGTTCAGTCGAACCGACCAGCCATGCTCGTCGTCTCATTTCTGCTGCGGCGTATGGGTCCCCGCGTTCGCGGGAACGACCACGCGCCTCCGGCGCCACTACACCGTCACGCCACCATCCACTGCGACCTCGGCGCCGGTGATGTAGGAGGCCTCATCCGACAGCAGGAACAGCACGGCCTGCGCGACTTCTTCCGCGGTGCCGGTGCGGCGCATCGGCACGCTCTTCAGCCGCTTGACGCGCTGGTCGCCGGACCACTCCTTCAGCATGTCGGTCTCGATCGGCCCCGGGTGAATCGAGTTGACACGGATCTTGTGCCTCGCGAGGTCCATGGCTGCCGCCTTGGTCATGCCGCGCAGCGCCCACTTCGTCGTGCTGTAGGCGAACGCCTGCGGCGAGCCGCGCAAGCCAGCGCCCGAGGAGATGTTGACGATCGAGCCGCCGCCGGAGCGTTCCATCGGCCCGACCACGGCCTTCATGCCGAGGAAGCAGCCGGTCTGGTTGATCAGCAGGTGGCGATTCCACAGGTCGAGGTCGGTCTCGAGCAGGCGCCTCGGCTGATAGATCGCGGCGTTGTTGACGAGACCATGCAGGCCGCCGAAACTTTCAGCGGTTTGCACCGCGCGGGCCCAATCGGCTTCGCTGGTCACATCCTGGCGCACAAATTTTGCTGAACTGCCGAGTTGCTTCGCGAGCTGCGAGCCTTCCTTCTCCAGCACGTCGCCGATCACGACCTTCGCGCCTTGCTGCACCAAGAGCCGGCTTTCCGCCGCGCCCTGGCCGCGCGCGCCGCCAGTGATGAGAATGACTTTGCCGTCGAACCGCGCCATGAGATTTCCTCCGCTTGTTTTTGTTTGACGCGCATGTCCCGGAAAAGTGGATACCGGTTTTCCGGAAAGGACATGCGCAAAGCAAGATATACTCTGGCAGGTTCTTCTTAAGGTGTCAGCATCCCGGCAATGGCGCCGAGCAGGCATGTCGTCAGCGTGCCCGACACGATCGATTTTAGCCCAAGTGAGACGATGTCCTCGCGCCGCTCTGGAGCCATCGTGGTGAGGCCTGCGATCATGATGCCGAGGCTGGCAAAGTTGGCGAAGCCGCACAGCGCATACAGCATGATCAGCCGCGTGCGCGCATCGAGCGCGTCGGGCGGCAGCTTGGAAAATTCCGCGTAGGCGACGAGCTCGTTGAGGATGGTCTTGATGCCCATCAGGTTGCCGGCGGTGACCGCCTGGCTCCATGGGATGCCCATCAGCCAGCAGATCGGCGCCATCACGAGTCCGAGCATGCGCTGCAGCGAGATCGGCGCGCCGGCGACGTCGGGCAGCAACCCGAGCACGGCATTGGCGAGATAGACCAGCGCCACCAGCACGATCAGCATGGCGATGATGTTGAGCAGCAGCTCAAGGCCGGCGGCCGTGCCCTTGGTGATCGCATCCATCGTCGAGGACGCGATCGTGCCGGGGTCGCCAAGCAAGCCGCCAGTGATGCGGCCCTCGGTCTCTGGCACCATCAGGATCGAGATCAGGATCGCGCCCGGCGCGCCGAGCACCGAGGCGATGACGAGGTGACCGGCGGCATCAGGGATCAGCGGTCCGAGCATGGTGGCGTAGAGCACGAGCACCGTGCCGGCGATGCCGGCCATGCCGCCGGTCATCACGATGAAGAGTTCGCTGCGCGTGAGCTGCGCCAGATACGGCTTGATGAACAGCGGTGACTCGACCATGCCGAGGAAGATGTTGGCGGCGGTCGACAGGCCCACTGCGCCGCCGACCCCGAGCGTGCGCTCCAGCGCCCACGAGAAGCCGCGCACGATCGGCGGCAGGATACGCCAGTAGAACAGCAGCGTGGTCAGCACGCTCATGACAAGCACGATCGGCAGTGCCTGCAGCGCTAGGATAAAGTCGGAGCCGGGGATCTTTGGATCGAACGGCAGCGGACCGCCGCCGAGATAGCCGAACACGAACGAGGTGCCGGCGCGGGTCGCATTGGCGATGGCGCCGACCGCATCGTTGATGCCGCCGAACGCTGTGGCGACATGCGGCACCTTGATAAAGATGATCGCCGTGACGAGCGTTGCGATCAGGGACGAGACTACCTGGCGGATCGACACCTCGCGCGGATGTTCGCTGATCGCCCACGCGATGGCACAGAGCGCAATAATTCCAAAAGCCGACTGTAGTTGCAGCACGAAGTGTTGAGCCCCCGATCCCAGCCTCTGCTATATAGCGGGCCAGCGTATCGCACGGAGAGCAGAAAGCCATGCGTATTCGTTTCGATTTCGGGACGGTCACCCTTGACGCGGAGTTGCTGGACACGCCGACGGCGAAGGCCGTTGCTGCGGCGCTGCCGATCGCAGGCTCGGCGCTGACCTGGGGCGAAGAGGTCTACTTCGACATCCCGGTGAAGGTCGGTCGCGAGAAGGACGCGCGCGCTATCATGACGCCGGGTGAGATCGCCTACTGGCCCGACGGCCACGCCATTGCGATAGGCTACGGCAGGACTCCGATCTCGGAAGCGGGCGAAACGCGGCTCGCGAGCCCGTGTAACGTCTGGGCGAAAGCACTCGGTGACGTGAAGACGCTGGCCAAGGTGAAGGCGGGCACGAAGATCAAAGTGAGCGCGGTGGGCCAATAGGCAGTTGCGTTTCCGCGCTCGTCATCGCTGGGCTTGACCCGGCAATCCATCCTTCTTGAAGATGGATGCGCGGATCAAGTCCGCGCATGACGCTTGTGATTCTGTGCCTCACCCCCGCCCGACGAACGGCATCTTGGTCGCCATCACCGTCATGAACAGCACGTTGGCGTCGAGCGGCAGGCTCGCCATGTACACCACCGCGTTCGCAACCGCTTCAACGTCCATGCGCGGTTCGGGGACGGATTGTCCGCTGGGCTGCAGCACGCCGCGCGTCATCCGCTCGGTCATCGGCGTTGCCGCATTGCCGATGTCGATCTGGCCGCACGCGATGTCGTAGGCGCGGCCGTCGAGCGACGTTGACTTCGTCAATCCCGTGATCGCGTGCTTGGTCGAGGTGTAGGCCGCCGACAGCGGCCGCGGCGCGTGCGCGGAAATCGAGCCGTTGTTGATGATGCGGCCGCCGCGCGGGTTCTGATCCTTCATGATGCGGAATGCTTGCTGCGTGCACAGGAACGGTGCGGTGAGGTTGGTGTCGACGACGGCCTTCCATTGTTCGACCGAAACATCCTCGAACGGCACCGCCGGGGCACCGATGCCGGCGTTGTTGAACAAGAGGTCGAGCCGGCCAAAGGTCGCCATCGTCTTGGCGAACAGGGCTGCGATCTGCCCCGGGTCTTTCATGTCGGTCGGCACCGCAAGCGTCTTGACACCAGTGCCGGCGCCAAGCTTCGCAGTCTCGTCGAGCATGTCCTTGCGCCGTCCGGCGAGCACGGCATGGTAGCCCGCCTCCATCAGGGCAAGTGCGGTGGCGCGGCCGATGCCGGTGCCGGCACCGGTGACAAGTGCGACTTTCTCTTGGGCCATGGTGGTTTCCTCGCTTTTTAGCGCATGTCCCGGAAAAGTGGGTACCGGTTTTCCGAAAAGGACATGCGCAGAACTAAGTTGCGTTCTTGTAGGGCGGACGCGGGATGTTCTGGTGTGCGGCGCGGAGCGCCGCCGACCAGCGCGAGCGCAGGTCGTGGAAATAGGGCTCACCGGCTTCGATACGGTGGTTGAGGTCGGCGTCGCAGACGTCGGGGCGCACCACCAGCACATCGATCGGCATGCCGACGCCGAGATTGGAGCGCATCGTCGAGTCCATCGAGATCAGTGCGATCTTCAGCGCGTCGTAGAGATCGACGTCATAGGTGATGGCGCGATCGAGCACCGGCTTGCCGTATTTGTGCTCGCCGATCTGCAGGTACGGCGTGTCGGTCGTGCATTCGATAAAATTGCCGGCCGCGTACATCATGAACAGCCGGAGTTTCGCACCCTTGATCTGGCCGCCGAACAGGAACGAGAGGTCAAAATTGACGTCCTCGGCCTGCAGCGCCTTGCCCTCGGTCGCATGGACATGACGGATCGCACGGCCGATGCGCTGTGCCGCCTGGAACATGGTCGGCGAGTTCATCAGCGTTTCAAGCTCGTCAGTGTCCGGATTGACCAGGCCTTCGCTCAAGGTCGAGATCACCGACTGGGTCAGCGCAAGGTTACCGGCCGACGCGATCGCCATGATGCGCTCGCCCGGCTTCGAGAACACGTGCAGCTTGCGGAACGTCGAGATGTTGTCGAGCCCGGCATTGGTGCGGGTATCGGCGATCATCACGAGCCCGTCGCGCACCAAAACTCCGCAACAATACGTCATCTGCCGCCCTTGGAGTTTTTCTTGTGCTGCTTTTTACGCGCTCGGCGAAGGGGCGGCAATATCGGCCGACGTCGATCATCTAACTCGTCATTCCGGGGCGCGAGCGAAGCGAGCGAGCCCGGAATCCATAACCACCGCAGGGAGTATGGATTCCGGGCCCGCGCGAAAGTGCGCGCGTCCCGGAATGACGGCGTATTAAGCGGCCGCGCTCCGCAAGAAACTAAGACTGGCTTTGCCGCCCGGCCTGATCGACGCGGACCGTAACCGACAGCGTTTCCGTGCCGCCGCCATAGCGGGTGCCGCGCACCGGCGCCGCGCCGAGATAGTCGAGGCCGATCGCGACGCGGGCGTGCGCATCTGTGGTCGAGATTCCGTTGGCCGGATCGAAGCCGACCCAGCCGAGATCAGGCACGAAGGCCTCGGCCCAGGCGTGGCCCGCTTCCTGGTGCACGTCGCCATCGGTGCGAAAGAAGTGGCCGGAGACGAAGCGCGCGGGTACGCCGACCGAGCGCGCCGAGGCAATGAAGATATGCGCGTAATCCTGGCAGACGCCGCGCTTCAACTTGAACGCTTCGATGGCCGACGTGCCGGTGTTGGTCGGATCGGTGTCGAAGGCCATGTATTCGTTGAGCTGCAGCAGCAGCCCGTGCAGGAAGTCGAGCGTGTTGCCCTCGGACTCCTCGAACATCTGCCGCGCCATCTTTCGCATGGCGCCGTCGGCCTCGGTGAGCGGTGTCGCGCGCAGGAACAGGCTTGGCGGAAAGCGCTCGACGGCACCGCGCAGGATGCCGCCGGTGTCCTGTGTATCGATTTGTCCCGCGACATGCACGGTCAGATCGGCGAGGGGACCGTGGCTGAACACGTGGGTGATATTGCCGAACGCGTCGTACTGCATGTCGAGCCGAGCATCGACCGAGACGTCGACCTGCCAGTTCGCGACATACTGGCCGTCGTGATTGCCAGGCGTCATGCGCAGCACCTGGATCACGCCGGTCGCGGGCGGGTCATACTCGTAGGTGGTGGAATGGGAAATCCGCAGGCGCATGGCTTGTTTACGTCGGTTTCAGGCTCTCTGCGGACGCTATCCAAAGCGTCAGGCGAACTCAAATCAGATATTGCTTGCCGATGATCTCACCGAGGCGGTTGTTGTCGCCGATGAACTCCTCGATGAACTCGTGCAGGCCGCGCTGAAAGATGTCGTCCATGTGGCTGTGTTCGAGGCGGTTGCGGATGCCGCGGGCGTGGCGCTGCGCCGGGCCCTGGCGGCCATAGGCGACGCCGATCTGGTCGAGGTTGCGAACCAAATTCTCGTAGCAGCTCGCCAGCGACCGCGGCAGCGAGTTGTTGAGGATCAACAGGTCAGCGATCAGCCAGGGCTTTAGCGTCTCGCGATAGACCCAGTGATAGGCCGTTAGCGCCGAGACCGAGCGCAGGATCGAGGTCCACTGATAGTAGTCGAGGGGCCCGCCGACGTGCTCGGACTCGGGCAGCAGCATGTGATACTTGACGTCAAGAATGCGCGCAGTGTTGTCGGCGCGTTCCAGATGCAGACCAAGCCGCGAGAACCAGTAGGCGTCGTTGCGCAACATGGTCCGGTAAGCGGAGCCGTCGAAGCGCAGCGAGGTTTCCTGCACAAAGCGCAGGAAGCGGGTCAGCTCCTCGCGATTCTTGATGAGGCCGGACCAGGTCTGTTGCAGCTCGATCCAGGCGCCGTTGATGGTGTCCCACATCTCGGTGGTGAGCGCGGTGCGCACCGAGCGCGAGTTGAGCCGCGCCGCTTCGATGCAGTTGCGGATCGAGGAGGGATTTGCGGGCGAGAAAGCAAGATATTCAACGACCGCTTGCTCGTCGGCGACTTCGTAGTGCTGGTAAAAGCCGTCGCCGATGCCGGCGGTGAGCAGCGCCAATTCCCACTCGTTCTTGCCGACATAGGTCGACGGCAGCGAGGTCGCCCGCAGCGTCGCCTCGATGGTGCGCGCAAGATATTCCGCGCGTTCGACGTAGCGCGCCAACCAGTACAGATTTTCGGCGGTGCGTGAGAGCATGTTAGCCGTCCAGCACCCAGGTGTCCTTGGTGCCGCCGCCCTGGCTCGAGTTGACGACCAGTGAGCCTTCCTTCAGCGCGACCCGCGTCAGCCCGCCCGGCACGATAGTCGTGTGCTCGCGGCCGGTCAGGACGAACGGGCGGAGGTCGACGTGGCGCGGGGCAAGGCCTTTTTCGGTCGCGATCGGGCAGGTCGACAGCGCCAGCGTCGGCTGTGCGATAAAGCCTTCCGGATGCGCCTTCAGCTTGTCGCGGAACGCCGAGATCATCTCCTTCGTCGACGCCGGCCCGATCAGCATGCCGTAACCGCCGGAGCCGTGCACTTCCTTGACCACGAGCTCGTGCAGGTGCTCGAGTACGTAGGTCAAATCTTTCGGCTCGCGGCAACGCCAGGTCGGCACGTTCTTCAGGATCGGCTCTTCCGAAAGATAGAACCGCACGATCTCCGGCATGTAGCTGTAAACGGCCTTGTCGTCCGAAATCCCCGTGCCGACCGCGTTGGCGAGCGTGATGTTGCCGGCCATGTAGGCCGACATCAGGCCGGGCACGCCGAGCATCGAGTCCGGGCGGAAGGCGAGGGGATCGAGGAAATCGTCGTCGAGCCGGCGATACATCACGTCGACGCGTTTCAAGCCTTCCGTCGTCCGCATGAAGACTTCTTCGCCCTTGACCATGAGGTCACGGCCTTCAACGAGCTCGATGCCGAGCTTGTCGGCCAGGAAGGAGTGCTCGTAATAGGCGGAGTTGTAGATGCCGGGCGTCAGCAGCGCGACGCTCGGCTCGCCCGCGGCGGTATCTGGCGCAACTGAACGCAGTGCGGCCAGCAGCGCATCCGGATAATTCTCGACCGGGGCGACGCGGTGCCGCGCAAAAAGGTCCGGAAACAGCCGCATCATGATCTCACGGTTTTCCAGCATGTAGGACACGCCCGACGGCGTGCGCGCATTGTCCTCCAGCACATAGAATTGCTCGGCATCGACACGGACGATGTCGACGCCGGCGATGTGGACATAGATGTCGTGCGGCACGTCCTGGCCGTTCATCTCTGGCCTAAACACGGGGTTCTGGAAGATCAGGTCGTCGGGAATGATGTTGGCGCGCAGGATATCGCGACCGTGGTAGATGTCGCGCAGGAACAGGTTCAGCGCCTTGACCCGTTGCTTCAGGCCCTTCTCCAGCAGCGTCCACTCTTTCGCGCTGATGATGCGCGGCACCACGTCAAACGGGATCAGCCGCTCCTGGGCTTCGGCTTCGCCGTAAACGGCAAAGGTGATGCCGATCCGGCGGAACAACAGCTCGGCTTCCTTGCGCCGATATTCCAGAGCATCCGGCGGCGTCTCCTTCAGCCAGAGCGCAAGCTCTTTATAGGCGGGACGCAACGCACCGTCCGGCCCGAACATCTCGTCGAAAGCAACCGCCATGTCCTGTTGGACTGCTTTTCCCCTTACGCCTCCCGAACGACAGGTCGGCTCAAACTGATGGTAGCAAGGGCCGGGCCAGCGCGATAAGCATCGATGTTGGTGTATTGGTAGCGTGTCGGACCGGGCCGTGCCACAAAAATAGGCTCATCGCTGCCGCTTGCGCAGGCAAGCCGGGGCGGTTTGAATACGAAATGGAATGCGCGGGCCCAAATGGCACGCGATCGAAGGAGAGGGGTCATGACCGACATCGTCACGGCAGCGGTTCTGGTGATCGGGGATGAGATCCTGTCCGGACGCACCAAGGACAAGAATATCGGTTTCATTGCCGAGTATCTGACCAACATCGGCATCGACCTGAAAGAGGTCCGCGTCGTCGCCGACGACGAAGACGACATTGTTGCCGCGCTGAATGCGCTGCGCAAACGGTATGATTATGTGTTCACGACCGGCGGCATCGGCCCGACCCATGACGACATCACCGCCGACAGCATAGCCAAAGCGTTCAGTGTCGGCATCCACCACCATCCCGACGTGGTCGAGCGGTTCCGCAAGCGCTTCCAGGGCGATTTGAACGAAGCGCGGTTGCGGATGGCGCGGGTGCCCGACGGCGCGTCGCTGGTGGAGAGCGCGACCATCATGGCGCCGGGGTTCTGGATCGAGAACGTCATCACCATGGCGGGCGTGCCGTCGATCATGCAGGCGATGATGGATATCGTCGCGCCAAAACTGCGCTCGGGCCCACGGATGCTGTCGGAGAGCGTGCGCGCCAACGCCCGCGAGGGCGACATCGGCACACCTTTGAGGGAAATCCAGGAGGCGCATCCGGACACGGTGATCGGCAGCTATCCGTTCATGGACGAGGACAAGAAGCCGAACACCAATCTCGTGGTGCGCTCGCGCGACCCGGAAAAACTGCGCGCCGCGATGGATGCCGTGCAGGCGATGCTCACGACGGTGAAGCGGACGGTTTAAGTGACGCTCACGACGCGGCCGGTCACGACGGATGATCTCGAACTGATCTGCGAGCAGCGCGAGCGGCTGTTTCGCGAATCGAACGCGCCCGGTCGCACCGAGGAAATCATCACAACGCAGACCGCGCATTTCCGGCCGTGGCTGTCGCCGCGGCTGCGCGACGGCTCGTATTTCGGTTACATTGTCGAGGACGCGGGCAAGCCCATCGCAGGGATCGGCTTGATGCTGATCGACTGGCCGCCGGGGCCGGCGCATCCGACATCAGACAAGCGCGGCTATGTGCTCAACGTGTTTGTCGAGCCGTCGCACCGGCGGAAAGGTCTTGCAGCAAAGCTGATGGAACTTGCCGATCGGGAGTTTGAGGGGCGCGGCGTCGACCTACGCTATCCTGAACGCGACCCGAATGGGCCGGCCGCTCTATGAAAAGCTTGGCTGGGCGGCAACCAACGAAATGGCGAAGGCCTTGCGGTGATATGAAGCGAGCGCATCGGATGAGAGCATGAGCGAGAAAGCCGCGCCGCCGCCGGAAAAAATATTTCCGGTGTCGTGGGATCAATTTCATCGCGACTCCCGCGCGCTGGCCTGGCGGCTGAACGGGCTTGGCCCGTTCCATGCCATCGTCGCGATTACGCGGGGCGGGCTCGTGCCGGCCGCGATCGTCGCCCGCGAACTGAACATTCGCGTCATCGATACGGTCTGCGTTGCCAGCCGCGAGCATCAGACCGAGGTCGATTTGAAACTGCTGAAAGGTGTCTCAGCCGGCGTCGCAAAGCTCGGTGGCGGCCGCGGCAAGAACCTGTTGATCGTCGACGACCTCGTCGACACCGGCAAGACTGCCAAGGTGGTGCGCGATCTCCTGCCCGAGGCGCACTTCGCGACCGTCTACGCCAAGCCGATGGGACGACCTCTGGTCGACACGTTTGTTACCGAGGTGTCGCAGGACACCTGGATCTTCTTTCCGACGGACACCGCTCTCGCCTTCCAGCCACCGCTGCGTGAAGGGGGCGCGTAATCTTCTTATGCCGCGCTTTGCCGCCAATCTGAACTGGATGTTCCCCGAATGGCCGCTGGCCGAGCGCTTTGCTGCTGCGGCCGACGCCGGCTTCACCGCGATCGAAATCCTGGTGCCCTACGAGCTGCCCGCTGACGTCATCGCCCGCGAGCTCGCGCGCCACAAGCTGACGGCGGTGCTGTTCAACACGCCAACAGGCAACCGCGACGCCGGCGATCGCGGCCTTGCCGCACTCCCGGATCGCTTTGACGAATTCAAGGCGTGTATCGAGCTCGCACTGAGCTACGCGAAAGCTTGTAACGTGAAGCTTCTGCACGTTGTCGCCGGCATCGGCGAGCGCAGCGACCCGCGTGCCGTCGCTGCCTACCGCAAGTCCGTGAGTTGGGCAGCAGAGCGCCTGGCAGGCGACGGCATCGACGTCATGCTGGAGCCGATCAACCGGCGCGACATTCCCGGCTTCTTCCTCAACGATTTCGGCTTCGCCGCGGACCTGATCAACGAGCTCAAGCTGCCCAAAGTAAAACTGCAGTTCGACATCTATCACCGGCAGATCCTGCACGGCGATATCATCGAGGGCCTGCACCAGCTGTTGCCGATCACCGGCCATATTCAGATCGCCGGCGTGCCCGGCCGCTACGAGCCGGACGACCAGTGCGAACAGAACTATCCGTTCCTGTTCGCCGAGCTCGATCGGCTCGGCTATGCCGGTTACGTCAGCGGCGAGTACCGGCCTCGGACAACGACGGTCGCGGGGCTTGGCTGGTTCAAGCCGTATGCGGGAAAGTGAATTCGTAGGGTGGGTTAGCGAAGCGTAACCCACCTGCGATGGTGCTTATTGCGATGGGTTTCGCCAAGAGCTCAACCCATCCTACAGATTGAGCTATCCGAACCGTTCCCTCGCCAGCCTAGCGCCCGCGCCGAGCGCGGCAAGCTTGGCTTCCGCAATGTCGCGCCGCATCGGCGCCATGCCGCAGTTGGTCGTCGGCATGATGTTCTCTTTCGGTGCGAACTTCATGACGTCGGCGATCACCTTGGCGACGTCTTCCGCCGTCTCGACCTGATCGGTCGCGACGTCGATCACGCCGGCCTGCACCACCTTGCCCTCGAGCAGCGCGATCAGTTCCAGCGGCACCTTTGAATTGCGGCACTCGATCGCGACCTGCTGGATCGCGCTCTTCGCGATCACTGGAAATGTCAGCTCGTACTGCCGCCACTCGCCGCCGAGCGTCTGTTTCCAGTCGGTGTTGGCCTTGATGCCGTAGCCGTAGCAGATGTGGACCGCGGTGGCGCAGGTCAGCCCCTGGGCGGCGCGCTCCAGCGCGGCCATGCCCCAGTCGCGCACCTGGTCCATGTAGACGTTGAAGGCCGGTTCGTCGAACTGGATCATGTCGACGCCGTCAGCTTGCAGCGCGCGGACTTCCTCGTTGAGCAGCTCGGCGAACGCAAAGGCCATCTTGACGCGGTCGCCGTAGTGGCGGTCGGCGATGGTATCGACGATGGTCATCGGGCCGGGCAGGGTGAATTTCAGCTTGCGTGTGGTGTGCGCGCGCGCCGCCCGTGCTTCGTCGGCATGCACCCGGCCGCGCAGGCGCAAGGGAGCCACCACCTGCGGCACCATCGCCTTATAGCGATCGTTGCGGATGCCCATCTCGACCTTGTGGGCGAAATCGATGCCCTCAATGCGTTCGAGGAAGCCGTGGACGAAATGCTGCCGCGCCTGCTCGCCCTCGGTGACGATGTCGATGCCGGCGTCCTCCTGAAGTTTGACCGCGAGCACCGTGGCGTCGCGCTTTGCCGCGGCAAGGGCAGCGCCCTCGAGCTTCCACGGCGCCCACAGCATGTTGGGCTCGGCGAGCCACTCCGGCTTCGGCAATGAACCTGCGATCGTGGTCGGAAACAGCATTTTGTGATCCCCGCGGTCTTCCCTTCGTGTATCCCCTAGCCCTGCACCTGTCATGCGGCGGTTGCGAACGGCGACTGCGCGGCAGGGCTGGCACGGCCCGACCGCGCCGACTAGGATGCGGCGCGCTTTGCCCCAAGGAAACCAAGAAAAATGATTGAATTCTTCTTCGACTGCTCCAGCCCCTGGACCTATCTCGCCTTCCACAACATCCAGCCGATCGCCCAAAAGTATAATGTGCCGATCACCTGGCGGCCGGTGCTGGTCGGCGGCATTTTCAACGCGGTCAACCCGAGCGTCTACAGCAACCGCAATGCACCGGTGCCGGCCAAGCAGCGCCAGAGCGCCAAGGATTTGCAGGACTGGGCGCGTTCGGCCGGCCTGAAGATCAAGATGCCGCCGACGGTGTTTCCTGTGAACGCAGTGAAATCGATGCGCGGCTGCATCGTCGCCGATCGCGAAGGCAAGCTCGTGCCGTTCGCGACTGCCTGCTTCGAGGCCTATTGGGGCGATGATGCCGACATCTCCAAGGACGACGTGCTGACGAAGGTTTGCCAGAGCGTGCGGATGGACCCGGAAAAATTCTTCGCCGGGATCGGCGAGCAGCCTGTGAAGGACCAGCTCAAGGCCAACACCGACGAGGTGATTGCGCGCGGCGGCTACGGCTCGCCGACCATGTTCGTCGACAAGACCGACATGTATTTCGGCAACGATCGGCTGCCGCTGCTGCGCGAAGCGGTCGAGCGCAAGCTCGGACTGCGGGCGTGACGAGGCCTTGAATGCCGCGAGCGATGATCTGCCGCGAACTCGGCGCGCCCGAGGTGCTGCGGCTCGAGAGTTTTGAGTCAAAGCCGCTCGCGGCCGGGCAGGTGCGCGTCGCCGTGCGCGCGGCCGGGCTGAACTATCCCGACGTGCTGATGGTCGCGGGCGACTATCAGCACAAGCCGCCGCTGCCGTTCATTCCGGGGATGGAAGCGGCCGGGGACGTTGTCGAGGTCGGTGGCAATGTTACAAATGTCCGCGTCGGCGACCGTGTTATCGTCAAGAGCAGGGGCGTGCTGACCGAGGAGATCGTCGTTACGCCCTCGATGCTGGCGCCGATGCCGAAGAATTTTGACTACGCGCAGGGCGCCACGTTTCTTGCCGCCCATGGCACCGCCTATTACGGCCTCGTCGACCGCGCGCAAATCAAGCCGGGCGAAACGCTCCTGGTGCACGGCGCCGCCGGCGGCGTCGGCCTTGCCGCCGTCGAACTCGGCAAGGTTTATGGTGCAACCGTCATCGCCGTCGCCTCAACGCAAGAAAAACTCGCGATCGCGCGCCAGCGCGGCGCCGATCACACGCTGCTGGCTGGCCAGCCGTTCCGCGACAAGGTCAAGGAGCTGACCGGCGGCAAGGGAGCCGACGTGGTGTTCGATCCGGTCGGCGGCGCGGTGTTCGAGGAGAGCGTCCGCTGCATCAACTGGGGCGCGCGGCTGATCATCGTCGGCTTCCTTGCCGGCGTCGGCGTGGCGCGCACCAACCTCGTGCTGATCAAGAACGCCACCGTGCACGGCATCCGCGCCGGAGAGGCCGTACGACACGACCCGTCGCTTGGCCCGCCGCGCCAGCGCGACCTGATGGCGTTTGCCGAAGCCGGAAAAATCTCACCGAACATCTCGCACCGCCTGCCGCTGGAGCGCACCGCCGAGGCGATGCGGCTCCTGATCGACCGCAAGGCGATCGGGCGGGTCGCGGTGGTGATGGGGTGACAACACCCAGCGACGTCATGCCCCGCTTCAAGCGGGGCATCCAGTACGCCGTGAAGTTGCTGCTTGAGCCAAGACGCCGCTGGTTACTGGATCATCCGCTTTCGCGGATGACGACCGCTGGGGAAAGGTTACTCGTACTTCCGCTCCTTCCACCACGGGAAATACGACGGCATGTCCTTCGACACCGTGTTGGTGAATTTCGGCGGGCGCTTTTCCAGGAACGACACCACGCCTTCCTTCACGTCGGCCGAGGCGCCGCGTGAATAGATGCCGCGGCTGTCGATCTTGTGCGCTTCCATCGGATGATCGGCGCCGAGCATCTTCCACATCATCTGGCGGATCAGCGCGACCGACACCGGCGCAGTGTTCTCGACGATCTCCTTCGCGATCGCGCGCGCGGTCGGCAGCAGCTGGTCGGGCGGCACCACCTTGTTGACGAGGCGGCCGGCGAGTGCCTCCTGCGCCGGAAACACGCGGCCCGAATAGACCCACTCCAGCGCCTGGCCGATACCGACGATGCGCGGCAGGAACCAGCTCGACGCCGCCTCCGGCACGATGCCGCGGCGGGAGAACACGAAGCCGAACCGCGCCGCCTCGGACGCAATGCGGATGTCCATCGCAAGCTGCATGGTGACGCCGATGCCGACCGCCGGGCCGTTGACCGCGGCAATCACGGGCTTCAGAGATTCGTAGATCCGCAGTGTGACGCGGCCGCCGCCGTCGCGCACCAGTTCATTGCTCCAGTCGACTTCGCCGTTCGGCTCTGGTCGGCGCGGTGCGGCCGCGCGCGGCGCGGTCAAACGTGTTGCCGCCCGACGACAGGTCGGCGCCGGCGCAGAACGCGCGGCCCGCGCCGGTCACGATGATGGCGCGGATGTTGTCGTCCTTGTCGGCACGGTCGAACGCGTCGATCAATTCGTCCTGCATGGTGCCGGTGAAGGCATTGAGCTTGTCCGGCCGGTTCATCGTAATGGTCAGGACCTGATCGGCGACCTCGTAAAGGATTTGCTCATAGGCCATTTGGGGTTTTCTCCGGTTATTGTTTGAGAACTGGCGTGGCGCGATGCTGTCATGGTGGCGGCTGGCCGTAAATCCGTGACAATGCCGGGGAATGGCCCCATGCCCGGCGCGATCTGCCTTCCAGCCACAGCCGTTCCGGTGCTACAACGCGCGGCCACGCGGGCATGGCGAAACTGGTAGACGCAAGGGACTTAAAATCCCTCGGTTCGCAAGAGCTGTGCCGGTTCGAACTCCGGCTGCCCGCACCAGCGGCTCCTGACGACCTGAAGCGACCATGGTGAGCCGTATTCCGGTGAGGCGGGCATCACATTCAAGCGCGCCGTCTCTCTCTTCTTTTGCAGCGGCATCTTGCGTGCGCGCCAATTCTCTCTAGAGTTGCAGTTCAATCCAACTGCTAGCCTTTGCCTGCCTGACGGCAGGGAGTTCTCACGTGTCGTCCGCGCCGGACGCGGCAGAAAGGAAGTTGCCATGGCAAAGAAGAGTGCAGCACCGAGGAAGCACACCGTATTGTCGCAGGCCGATCTACGCGCCCATCACCAAAGCCTGCCAAAATCTCGTCACGGCCACGTCTTTGCACCCGACAGGGTACCGCCTGCGTTTCACACCATTGTGGATCCGGACAAGCATCCTCCACAGCCCTGGCGCGATTTGCCGCCGGCGACCGGTTTGCCGCCGTACCGCATAAACCTTGATTCCATCATCGACGCCGACACGGTGAAGGCCATTGAGAAGAGCGGCCAGCTCGTCTTTCACGCCGTCGGTGATACTGGCGGCGTGAACACGTCGACCTATATCGACGGCGTGACAAGGTTCATGGAGTGCGATTTTTGCCTACGCTCCGACGCCGCTGGATCGACCGGCTTTCTTTTATCACCTCGGAGATGTGGTCTACTACGACGGCGAGAGCGCAAACTACTGGCCGGAATTCTACGAACCCTACACGCACTACCCGGCGCCGATCGTCGCAATTCCCGGCAATCACGACGGTGATGTCAATCCCACCACCGGTGAGACGAGCCTTGAGGCATTCGTGCGCAATTTCTGCGCTCAATCGGCGGTGATCAGTCCCGACAATCGCGACTCGCCGCGGCGGACCATGACGCAGCCTAACGTGTTCTGGACGCTAAATACGCCCCTGGTGAGCATCATCGGCATGTACAGCAACTGCCCGGAGGGCGGACAGGTCAGCGACATCCAGAAGCATTGGTTCACTTCCGAGCTGACGGCCGCGGACAAGAGGCTTCCCATCATTCTCGCGATCCATCATCCGATTTACTCAGCTTACGGCTCGCACCCCGGGAGCACGCGGCTGAAGTCGCTGCTCGATGAATGCTGCGCGGCCGCAGACCGTGCCCCCGATGTCGTTCTGACCGGACACGTACATGACTACCAGCGCTTTTCGGCGCCACTCCATGACAAGAAGTCTGTACCGTTCATCGTTGCCGGTGCCGGCGGCTACAACAAGCGTCTGCACGTGCTCGGCAAGGTGTTTCAGCAGGCGAAGGCCAACGGAAAACTACCAGTACGGATCGGTGACGCGGCCGAACAACTCGAGGACTTCAACGACGCCGACCACGGCTATCTCAGGGTGACCGTGACGAAGAAGAAGATCAGGCTGGATTATGTTGCCGTGCCCGATCCGTCCGCCAATGCGCCGGAATCTTATCTGAAGCCATATGACTCGGTTGAGGTCGATATCTAGCTTCGTCGTTTCCTGATTTGCTGGCGCTCGCTTCCAGCAGGGGCGTGAAAACAGGCGCCTGCTCCGGCAGGCCCGCTTCGATTGCTCTGCTGCAACGCTCATCCCCTGTCGGGGGCGACGTCCCGCACATGGTTGTCGCTCTGTATGCAACAGCTTCAATCGCGCTTGCCTTTTGCTCAGTTTCGCGATGAATGCGAAAGCTTGTCGCGGTACAATTGCTTGCAGATCAATACTGTACTTACATTTCTGTGAAGCAGGGCTCGTCTGCTCGAAGCGAGCTTGCTCAACCAACACGATTAGGCTTATTTGTCGCCCTTGGGGCTTGATCTTCTGCAAGTGACTGCTGAGTTGACGCGATAGCGCCGCCGCTATTGCGCGCGAATCCTTTGTTTTCCAGTGGAAAAATCGACCGATGCAGGGCTTGCGTGAGCGCTTGGGGAGGCGCCAATGCAATTTGAGAGTGCAAATCCGTCCATAGTACGATCAATACGACAGCGCGATCTGCTGCAGGCCTGGATCAGGCTGTTTGCGGCCAAGGGCGAGGCGCCGCGCTTTGACGACTACAATCCCGACCAGCTCAATGAGGAATTGCCCGAGCTGATGTACTACGACGTCGATCATCATGGATCATCGCCGCGTTTCAAGATCGCGCACGAAGGGGGGCGATTTCGCGATGTCTTCGGGGTGACGGGGATCGGCCAGTATCTCGATCAGCTTGAGGGCTTCGTCCTGACCGAAGCTACCCACAATATCTATCGCGAAGCCTGCTTGCGGCGCTTGCCCGCGTATTCGATTGCGCTGGTCGAGGATCGCGACGGACGACCGGTGACCTGGGAGCGGCTGCTGCTGCCATTCTGCGAGGGCGGTCAGGCGACCGTCTTGATGGCCTCGCTCAAACCGGTCAGCACGGAGGGCCGGTTCGAGAGCCGAGAGCCGCGGGCTGATGGCGAACAACCAGACGGAGCGACGCTACCAAGTGTACGCCATTATCGATCAGGGGCTGGTCGCCGGCCGGACGATACGACGCCGCGGCCCGGACGAGGAGATTGTCTAGCGCTCCTACGGGGCCTTAAGCCGCTCGCACCGTCGCCAAAAATCGTTCCATCTCCTGCTTGAGACGCGTGCTTTCGCCTGCCAGCAGCTGCGCCGACGACAGCACCTGTGATGACGCCGAGCCGGCGTCGGTCGCGCTGCGTTTGACCTCGGCGACATTGCCGGCAACGCTGTTGGTGCCGAGCGCCGCCTGCTGGACGTTGCGCGCGATCTCCTGCGTTGCCGCGCCTTGCTCCTCGATGGCTGCGGCGATGGTCGCGGCGATCTCCGACACGCGCCCGATCGTGCCGCCGATTTGCTTGATGGCGACGACGGAGTCCCTGGTGGCGGTCTGGATCTCGGCGATCTGCGAGGCAATTTCGCCGGTTGCCTTTGCGGTCTGGCTGGCGAGCGCCTTGACCTCCTGCGCAACCACCGCAAAGCCGCGGCCGGCTTCACCGGCGCGTGCCGCTTCGATGGTCGCGTTGAGCGCCAAAAGGTTGGTCTGCTCGGCGATCGTCGTGATCAGCTTGGTGACGTCGCCGATCCGATCGGCGGCCTCCGACAGGGTGGTGATTCGGCCATCCGTCTGACGTGCCTGATCGACCGCTTCAGAAGCAACGCGGCTGGATTCCTGCACCTGGCGGCTGATCTCGCTGACGGACGAGGCCATCTCTTCCGTGGCGGAGGCCACCGACTGCACATTGGAGGACGTCTCGGCCGAGGCCGCCGACACCTTGACGCTGAGTTCGCGCGTCGTCTCTGTATTTTTCGTCAGGCCCTGTGCTGCCGTTTCGAGATCGTTCGAGGCGCGCGACACCGTCTCGATGATCTCGCCGACGGCTGCTTCGAACTTGTCGGCGAGCCGACGCAGTTCGTCCTGCTGTCGTTCGCTGAGCTCGCGGTTGCGCTGCTCGCGCTCGGCCGCTTCGCGCTCGGCCTTGGCGATTGCTTGCGCCTTGAACTCGTCGACCGCGCGCGCCATCTGGCCGACCTCGTCGGCGCGCTCGAGGCCCGGCAAGCGCACGTCGAACTTGCCGCCGGCGAGTTCGCGCATCGCAGATGCCATCGCCACCACCGGCCTGGAAATACTGCGCCCGATCCGGAACGAAATCCCGAAGCCGGCAAGCGCCACGGCGAGAATGATCATGCCGAGCATGCTGTTGCTGTTGCTCGAGGCGGACGCTGGAGCGCGCGATCTCGCGATTCCTGGCGTCAGTGCTTTGCACGCCAAGCTCGTCGGTCAGCTTGTCGATCTCGGCGAACGGGCGTTCCGCACCCTTGATGAACATCATCGCCGAGCCGGCATCGCCGTCGGCCATCTCGATCGCGTTCTTCGATTGCTTCAAGTAACTGGTCGCCGCCGCGTGCAGCTTCTGCAACGCCGGCGACTTCGCGGCCTCATCGCCCTGGAATTCCTCGACCGCCTTGACCGCTTCGAGGATTTTTGCCGATGCTGCGGAGGCTTCCCTGGCCATCGCGCCGATCTTGTTGCTGTCGGTTTCGTTGGCGGCCGTCGCGGCGAGGCGATAGAGCTTTGCGTGCGCGGCCCAGATCGTGCTGTTGAGGTCGGCGGCGAGCTCCGCCTGCCGCACCGGACCTGCCATCAACGCATCGAGCTTGAGCTGGTTGTCGCGTAGCGTCAGCAGCGCGTAGGCGCCGAGCGCCAGCAGGATCAGGATGATCAGGAACGGCGCAAGCTGGACCTTCCAGGAGAGTCCTGCTCGTTTAAGCCAGGCGAACATGTATGGCCCGATCGTGTTGGTTGACAGTCGCCGGCAGGACGACGTCTACAGCTTGTAGACGCCGCCGCATACCGCGGTCTGGTCGAGACGCTCGCAATACATCTCCTTCGGCTCGACCTTCTTGCTGACGGGATTGACGAACTTGTAGTCCTGCCAGAACGATGCTTGCTTCTGCGCCAGTTCGATCCGCTCCTTGACGTAGAGCTTGCCGTCGACGTCCTGCGCGTCGCTCATGTCCTTGCCGATGAACTTCTCGTTGGCGCCGTGTGCCAGCACCTTGCCGTCGAGCTGGTAGACGACGATGTAAAGGTCGCGATCGCTGAACGGGCCGCCCTTTTTGGAAATTTCCGTATAGGCCTTGTCCGTTCCGTCGGCCTTGATGGCGGCAACAGCCTTCTTCACCATCGCAACCGCTTCATCCTTGGTGGCGCCATCGGCTGCCATTGCAACGCTGCCGATTGCGAACGCGGCGACGAGCGCCGGGAGGTATTCCCAGGTCAGGGTCTTCATGCGATGTCTCCGAAAACGCGATGCGGGTCGCCAAACGCGAAGCCGACATCGCAAGAAAGCTGTCACAAAAGAGCAAACTGTTGGTTAACGAGGAGTCAACGGAATACCGGCGGTGCCAAGATGGCGTGCAGGACGCGCGTTTTTGCAGCGGTGGCGCTGCCCATGTTTTTGCCGGAAGATCATAAATGACCGACGCCGCGCTGGCGCCGCCACACAAGACCAACGCACTGTTCAACACCGACAAGCTGAAGCTCGGCCTGTTCTCGCTGAACGCCGACGGCGGTAATATCACCATCACCAAAGTGCCGGAGTGCTGACGTGCCGATTGGTCCGACATTGTCGACGTCGCCAAAATGGTCGATCGCGCCGGCTTCGAGTTCATTCTGCCGATCGCGCGGTGGAAGGGCTACGGCGGTGCGATGGATGTCCGCACGCCGTGCTTCGAGACCTTCACGTTTGCCGCGGCGCTCGGCGCCATCACCGAAACCATCACGATCTTCTTGACCGTGCGTGTGCCGGTGGTGTTTCGCCGCGAAGGCCTGGTCACGGGCGGGCCGGCATGCCCTCGACTCTGATCGGGGGCGGTAACGGTTTTCCGGACAAACGACTTCGCTTGTCCGATAGGTCATGCGTAAACACGCATGATCCGGCCGCATTGCCGCCATGGCTGAAGAATTTACTTCGCCGCAAGTTTGTTCTCGTAAAGCAGGGGCCATGGTCAGGACGCGCCTACTCAATCCGGTACTCCGCGCGGCACTGGCGATCAGCGCCATGCTCACGCTCGGTGGCTGCGCGGGCGCTGCCGTCAACGAGTTCGACTTTCTTCGTCGATCCCTCGCGCTACGATCTCTACGATTGCCGGCAGCTTGCCGACGTGCGCAAGCAGATGTTGGATCGCGTCGACGAACTCAAGCGATTGATGGCGAAGGCCGAGAGCGGCGCCGGCGGGTCGGTGGTGTCGGAGCTCGCCTATCGGCCCGATTACGCGTCGGCGCAAGCGAACCTGAAGCTCGCCAACCGAACCTGGGACGAGAACCATTGCGACAGCCAGATCGTCACAACCGGCCGCCGGCAGGGATCATCATCGCTGCCATCGACCGCGAGTGGTCGCGTGTACTGAAGCGCGCACTCACGCCGCACGCCAGTCGTAGATCCAGTCCTGCCGTGCCATCAGCCGCGCGCCGCCGAGCAGGCGCATCGTCGAATTGCGCGCGAACGCCATCGGACCGCTCATGTGATAGATGCGGCCGTTCTGTTGCGCGGCGCGACGGACACGGGCAATGCGCGGCCGGCGCTTGGCGGCGTAGTGGACCAGCGCCGCATCGATATCGGACGGCTCCTGCGCCAGACACTGGCCGAGCACGGCGGCGTCCTCGATCGCCATCGCCGCACCCTGTGCGGCGAACGGCAGCATGGCGTGCGCGGCGTCGCCAAGCAGTGCAACCGGCCCCTTGGTCCACTCGCTGGTGGCAACCTCGAACAGGGCCCAGCGCCGCCACTCGTCGACCGCGCCGATCAGCCAACGCGCACTCGGCGGCCAGCGCGACTCCGCAAATAGCCTGGACACTTCGAGCGGATTGCCGGGTTCGCTCCAGCCGGGCCGGTTCCATTCGCCGGCGCCGATCGCAACCACGTTGATGCGCTGACCACCGCGCAGGGGATAGGCGACGAGATGGGCGTCGCGGCCGAGCCAGAGGCGAACGCGCGGCGCGGTGAACTCGCGCGGCAGCGCGCTGGTCGCGACCGTCCCGCGCCAGGCGACGAAGCCGGAGAATTGCGGCTGCGCTTCGAACGCGCGGCTTCGCACGGTCGACCATACGCCGTCGGCGCCGATCAACGCCTTGGCCTGCTCGTTGAGACGCATGACACCGCGCCGCGTCACCACGGTGACGCCCTTGGCATGGACGGCAAAATCCTCGAGTTGCGTGCCGAGCATCAAGGAGATGTCGGGCACTTCGCGCACACGCGCCAACAACGCCGCCTGCAGGTCGGCGCGGTGCACGACCCAGTAGGGCGCGCCGTAGCGGAACGCAGCGTTGGTGCCGATGGGGATGCGCACGATTTCGCGGCCACTGCCGGTCGCGACCACGCTGATGTCGTCAGGCACGACCACGCGGGGCTCGAGGTGCTTGTCGACGCCGAGCTCGATCAGGATGCGCGAGGCGTTGGGCGACAGCTGGATGCCGGCGCCAACTTCTTCGAGCTGTTCCGACTTTTCGAGAACGATGACCCGGAATAGCTGCCGCGCCAGCGCCAGCGCGGCGGTCAATCCACCGATGCCGGCTCCCGCGACGACAATTGTGCGCGATGCAGCCGGCAGGATCAGGCGGCCTTTTCCTTCAGCGCGCACTCCGGCGGCCGCGCCTCGTCGGCGCCGAGGTCGGCCGCATGTCGATACAATGTCGAGCAGTACGGGCAGATGATCTCGCGGTCGTCGCCCATGTCGAGGAACACGTGCGGGTGATCGAACGGCGGCCGTGCCCCGACGCACATGAATTCGGTGGTCCCGATCTCGATGACCGAAACGCCGACGTCATTCTGGAAGTGGGGAACGTGCTCAGACATGATCTTCACCCTTGATGGTATCGCTACCAATGCAGCGGCGCGAGGCAATGCAAGTATCGAACCATCGCCTTGCCGAAGTTGTTCCCTTCGCGCGTGGCATGCCGCAAAGCTTTTAATCGCACAAGCTCTTCGAAACCCGCGCGCACCATAGTCGTCATAACGGGCGATTCCCAGACCGGGATTTGCGGGCTTGCGCTGACATCAAACCGGTCGTAGAGCGATGCGGATTCGACACGACGCGCCTGTTAGAGAAAAGCCCTTCTTTGGTAGCACCGAGCTCATTGCAGGAGTGAGACGGAAAATTGTGGCTTTCCGTGGGATGGAAAATCGCGGCGCCGATCATCACATAGCGTCAGCGGCGGGTTTCAGGCGGGTGGAGCGGGCTTCAGCAACCATGGGTTTTACAGCGCGGATCGTGCTTGGCATTGGCTGTGCGGCTGCGCTCGCGTTCGTCCTCCCGCACGCACGCGATAGTGGTGCGATCCTTTTTGCACAAGGCGACCCTGCAGCGCTCAGCGACAGTCAGCTGCGCACCGTGGCGCGGCCTAAAGCGGCCGACGTCGCACGCGAGATCGACGCGGCGCTTGCCGCCGGCGACACCGAGCTTGCGACGAGCTTTGTCGAACTGGCGCATTCGCTCGACATCGTCGTGCCCGATGATGTGGCTGTGCGTGTCGATGCGGCGGTCGCGGAATCGCGGACGTCAGGTCACATCGCCACTCAATTCGCTTCCGGCCTCGTCACTGGCGAGGTCAGCGACGTCGCGAGCCTGTCCGGAACCGTCGCCGGCGATCTCCTTGTGTTCGGCGATGTCAGGGACGTCGTGCGCGAGGGCAAGCACTTCGTTGCCGGTGAGGAGGTCGATCGCTTCGTGCTGGGGCTTGCCTGCGTCGGCCTTGCTGTGACCGCGGGGACCTATGCCTCGATCGGGATTGCAACGCCGGCCCGCGCCGGCCTCACCCTGGTCAAGGACGCGCGCCGTGCCGGCCGTCTCAGCGCCGGCCTCGGCGCGTGGGCCGGGCGCTCCGCCGCCACGCTGGTCGACAAGCCGCTGCTTGAGAGGGCGGTTGCCGAGGCCTCGCTGTTGCAGCCGTCGCAAACCGTGCGCGCCATCAAGGCAGCCGTAAAACTCGATCGCGCCGGTGAAATGGTTGCGGTGGTGAAGGACGTCGGCCGCGTCGGCGAGAAGGCCGGCGCGCGCGCTGCGCTCGATGTGTTGAAGGTTGCCGAAGGGCCGGAGGATGTCGCGCGCGCCGCGCGGCTTGCCGCGGCGAAGGGCGGGCAGACCCGGGCGATCATCAAGCTGCTTGGCCGCGGCGCGCTGGTGCTGGCGTCCGGCGCGTTTAGCCTGGCATCCTGGGTGTTTGCGGCGCTGTGTGCGCTGTTTGGCGTTGTCTCCTCGATCAAATCGATGACCGAGCGGCTGTCGCTCGCTTATTTCCGTCGCCGCCGGCTTCGCCGCGAACGCCTGCGCACCCCTGCGCTCGCGTCGTAAAGGCAACCATGCCGAGCTTTCACAACGGCGCCGTGGAAATTGCCTATCTCGACGAAGGCGAGGGGCCGCCGATCGTGCTCGTGCATGGCTTTGCCTCGAGCAAGGACGTCAACTGGGTCTATCCGACCTGGGTGTCGCTGCTGCGCCAGTCGGGACGCCGCGTCATCGCGCTCGACCATCGCGGCCACGGCGCATCCACCAAGCTTTACGATCCCGAGGACTATCACATCGGCACCATGGCAGGCGACGTGCGCGCGCTGCTTGATCATCTGAAGATCGAGCGCGCCGACATCATGGGCTACTCGCTCGGCTCGCGCATCACGGCGCTGCTCGCTTATCATTCGCCCGAGCGCGTGCGCTGCGCGATCCTCGGCGGGCTCGGCATGACGCTGGTCGCCGGCGGTGGTCCCGGCGAGAACGTGGCGCGCGCGCTCGAGGCCGAATCACCTGCCGAGATATCAGACAAAATGGGAAGAACGTTTCGCGCATTCGCCGATCAAACGCGGTCAGACCGGCGCGCATTGGCGGCGTGCCTGCGCGGTTCACGCCGGCTGATGGCGCGCGAAGAGGCAGCCGCCATCAAGGTGCCGGTGCTGATCGCGGTCGGCACCAAGGACGACATCGCCGGCTCCGCGCACGAGCTGGCAAAGATCATTCCTGGGTCAGAAGTGCTTGATATTCCCGGGCCGCGACCATATGCGCGCCGTCGGGGACAAGGTGTACAAGACAGGCGCTGTTGACTTTCTGTCACGTATCCCATGTTAAAATTTCATCTAAACCATTCACGCAATAAATCAATTTCGCGTTCCTTGCGGGCTATAAAGCATCCATTATGTGATATCTTCTCACGCTAGAATGATCGTCTCCACGATCGCATGCCGGGTCAAAGAAACATGGTCCAAGCAAATACCGAACAGCAGTCCACTCTCCGCAAAGTCGATCCGGTCTGGTCCCGCGTGCGGGACGAGGCGGAGGAAATCATTCGTCGCGAGCCCGAGCTTGCGACGTTGATCTATTCGAGCGTGCTGCATCACGCCAACCTCGAATCCGCCGTGGTGTTTCGCATCGCCGAGCGGCTCGATCATGCGGCGCTTCCGGCCGACCTGATCCGCCAGGCGTTTCACGATGCGCTGCGCGATGACCCCGACATCGGCAACGCGTTCCGCGTCGATATCGTTGCGGTCTATGACCGCGATCCGGCGACACGACGCTTCATCGATCCCTTGCTCTACTTCAAGGGCTTTCATGCGATCCAGACCCATCGTCTGGCGCACTGGCTGTGGAGCAAGGGCCGCAAGGATCTTGCCTACTACCTGCAGAGCCGCTCGTCGGCCGCGTTCCAGTGCGACATTCACCCGGCGGCGAGCCTTGGTCGCGGCATCTTCCTCGATCATGCCACCGGCTTTGTCGTCGGCGAGACCGCGGCGATCGGCGACGATGTCTCGATCCTGCACGGCGTGACGCTTGGCGGCACCGGCAAGGAGAACGAGGACCGTCATCCCAAGATCGGCAACGGCGTGATGCTCGGCGCCGGCGCGAAAGTGCTCGGCAATATCACCGTCGGCCATTGCGCGCGGATTGCGGCGGGCTCGGTGGTGCTGAAGGACGTGCCGAACAACGTCACCGTCGCCGGCGTGCCGGCCAGGGTGGTGGGCACCGCCGGCTGCGCCGAGCCGTCGCGCACCATGGACCAGATGCTGAGCGCGCTCGGTTCTGATCTTTAATGCAGGAAATCCATCTGCCGACGCTGAGAGCGCGATACTGGGTCGCGCTCTGCCTTGCGAGCATCTTCGGCGCCAACATGGGCGACTTTTTCGCCCGTGATGTCGGGTTGGGCCACGTCGCCGGGCTTCCGTTTCTTGTGGCAGCCCTCGCCGTCACGATGACGATCGAGCGATTCGACCGCACGGTACACCAGGCCTGGTACTGGATCGCGATCATCATCGTCAGGACCGCAGCCACCAATACCGCGGACTTTGCTTGCGGCGATCTCAAGCAACCACGGGTCCTGGTGATCGCTATCCTGACGGCGCTGCTGATCGTCGCCGTTTGGGCGAGCTGGCAATTCTCGTGGCGACTCCGGGACAAAACCATTGGCGGCGTCGCGGTTATTCAAGCCGACCTCGGCTATTGGGTCAGCATGTTCATCGCCGGAACGCTGGGGACCGTGATCGGCGACTACACCTCGCATGATCTGCATCTTGGTGACGCGCTCGCCTCCGTTGCGCTTGGTGCGCCGCTCGGCGTGATGTTCCTGGTGGGCCGGAACGGCCTGCTGCGCTTGCTGCCGTTCTATTGGCTCACGGTTGTCGCCGTGAGGGCTGCGGGCACCACGGTGGGCGATTTCTTTGCCGGCCGAAACATGTTGGGGTTGCCGCTCAGCACTTTGGCGACCGGCCTGTTGTTTGTCGCGCTGCTTGCGGTTTGGAGAGATCGACGCGCGTCGCCATCCCTGGCGCAGGCCAGCTGACGTTCGGATTCAAATGGCCTCGCATGTTCGGGCGTTGGGGGCTCAGGCTGTTTCGAATTTGATCTTCTGCGCGCCCTGCCACAGCACCAGCTTGCCGAGCGCCGCGAGGTTTTCGAGCCCCGACGTCAGCGTGATAAAATGGTTGCCGGCGAGCTGGCCCATCTTGCTCGCGAAACGCACGGCGCCGTAGGCCAACAAAATCTCGGTCTCGCTGACGCCGCCCGGATAGAGGATGATCTGGCCGGGCGCCGGATAGCTGGTGTGGTTCTCGTAGTCGATGCCGAACGTCTTGTCGCCGAGCGGGATCCACACGCCTTCGCCGCTCCAGCGCACGTGGATCACCTGGCTTTCGAACGGCAGGTGCTTGCGAAACGCGGCGCAGGTTTTCGGCGCAAGCTCTTGTTCGAAACGGGCGTCGAATGTGAACGGTCCGGCCGTCACCCTCAAGTCGCTCATCAAGTCATCCTTCTGCTTGCGACATCGTCGCAAAAGGGCTAGCCGTTGGCCGCGATGCGGGCTAGGAAAGCGCCTGTATTTGCCAACATATCAGGATCGACGGAGGCGTGCGTGGACGTTCAAGAGGTCAGGAAGCTCGACGCCTATTTCAAGCGGCTGTTCGGCAACCCGAAAATCCGCGTGGTGCCGCGGCCGAAGAAAGAGGATTCCGCCGAAGTTTATGTCGGTGAGGAGTTTATTGGCGTGTTGTTCCTCGACGATGAGGACGACGACAAATCCTATCAATTCCAGATGGCGATCCTCGAAGAGGATTTGGATCGCGTCTGACGCGGCTCTTGAAGGGGCAGGCATGGCGACGTCGTTCAAGACCATCCGCGCCCGTGCCGAGAAGCGCAAGGGCGGCCCCAAGGCACTGCTCAAGCTGCTGCCGCCGAAGCCCGACGCGAAAAAGCTCGCCAAGCTCGGCGACGACCGCATCCTCGCCGAGATGACGCGGCGGGTGTTTTGCGCTGGCTTTGCCTGGCGCGTGATCGACGCCAAGTGGGACGGCTTCGAGAAGGCCTTCCTCGGCTTCCAGCCGGCGAAACTGTTGTTCCAACCCGACGATTTCTGGCACGACCTGACCAACAACACCGCGATCGTGCGCAACGGCGCCAAGATCATGTCGGTGCGCGACAATGCGCAGTTCGTCCACGACATCGCGAAAGAGCACGGCAGCTTCGGCAAATTCCTGAGCAAGTGGCCGTCGTCGGACGAGGCTGGCCTGCTCGAACTGCTCGCCAAGCGAGGCAGTCGGCTCGGCGGCAACACCGGCCAGATGCTGTTGCGCTTTATCGGCTGGGACGGTTTCGTCACCTCGAAAGACGTGGTCGCATGCTTGCGCGACGCCGGCCTCGACATTGCCGAAGAGGTCAAGTCGAAGCGCGATATCGCCAAGGTGCAGAACCAGTTCAACACATGGGCGAAGGAAACCGGGCTGCCTTACCTGCACATCTCGCGCATCTGCGCGATGTCAATCGGCGAGAACTACGAGGCAGGTCGCCTCATGCGCACCATGGGCGGGGATGACGACTGACGGGTCGCTCGCCGTGCGGCGTTGAGCCCACGCTTCGGCCACGCCGACCGTTACTGCCTGACAAAACCCCGGGTCAGGCCGACGGTTCGCTGCACGATCAGCACCACGCCGAGCGTCAGCATGATCATGACGACGGACACCGCGGCAATCATCGGGTCGGACCGGCTGTCGAGCCGCCGGAACATTTCGACCGGCAAGGTCGTGACGCGCGGGCCGGCCAGAAACAGCGTGATCACGATCTCGTCGAACGATACCAGAAAGCTCAACGCCGCCGCCGACAACAGGCCAGGCGCGAGCAGCGGCAGCGTCACGCGGCGAAACACCGTGAACGGCGTAGCGCCGAGCGTGGCGGCGGCTTCTTCCAGCATGAGCGGCACGCCACCGAGCGCGGTTGCAAGGATCCGCAACGCGTAGGGTAGGGTCAGGACGAGGTGCCCGAGCGCAATGGCGGTATAGCTGCCGAGCAGTCCGGTCGCGGCGAAGCTGATCAGGATTGCAAGGCCAAGCACGATGGTCGGCAGCAGCAGCGGCGCGGTGAAGACGCTGTAGAGGATTTCGGTCGCCGCGCTCTTCAACCGCACGATGACGTAAGCTGCGGGCAGCGCCACCAGCAGCGTGACCACGGTGACGAGTGCACCCAACAGCGCGCTGGCACGCAATCCGGCGATCATGCGCGCATTGCCAAGGAACTCGCCGTACCAGCGCAGGCTATAGCTCGACGGCGGAAAGCGCAGCGTCGTCTCGCCGCTGAAAGCGAGCGGGATCACGACCAGCACCGGCGCCAGCAGGAACACAAACAGGATGACAACGGCAATCTTCAGGGGCAGTCGGATGTTGTTTTCCATCGTCAGCCCTCGATCGCCAGCGAGCGCAGCGCGCGGGTGTAGAGCGCAAGCGCGAGGCCGAAGATGACGAGCACGAGGATCGACAGCGTCGCAGCGCCGGGCCAGTTCAGCGTCACGATGGCTTCGTCGTAGATTTCGGTCGCGAGCAGGAATACCCGGCCGCCGCCGAGCAGGCGCGGGGTGATGAACGACGACACCGAGAGGACGAAGCACAACAGGCAGCCGAGTGCGATGCCCGGTGCGGTCAGCGGCACGACGATGCGCCAGAACACCTGTATCGGACGCGCGCCGAGGGTGAGCGCCGCTTCCTCGCAACGCGGATCGAGCCGGCCGAAGCCTGCGAGCAGCGACAGGATCATGTAGGGCATCAGGATCTCGGTCAGGCCGATCACGATGCCGGTCATGTTGTAGAGCAGCCGGACCGGTGCCCTGGTGCCGAACAGTGCGAGCGCATTGTTGATCAATCCGTTATCCGACAGCACGGCGATCCAGCCGTAGGTGCGGACCACCGCGGAGGTGAGCAATGGCGAGATCACCAGCACGAACAGGAACGTTCGCCAGGTGCCGCTGGAGCGATGCAGATAGAGTGCGATCGGGTAGGAGCATACGAGCGTGAGCAGCGTGATCAGCAAGCTCATGCCGACCGTGCGCAGCACGATCTCGAGATAGTAGCTGTCCTGCGCGAGCTTGACCCAGTTCTCCCAGGTGAGGCTCGGTCCGATGCCGCCGCCCGGCAGCGCCTCGTTGAACGAGATGCGCAAGAGGTTGATGATCGGTGCGATGAACACGGCGGTGTCGATCAACACGATCGGGACGAGCAGGGCGATCGCGATGCCGAATCGGTTCGGCTGGTCCGGCGCGTCTGGTGCTGGCATCGATGTCGCGGTCATAGTGCGCCACTCGCGCGTGGAAACACCAGCGTGTCCTCGACACGCCAGGACAGATTGACAGTCGAACCGGCAGCATCGGCCGGGCGCGCTGTCGTGGTTGGCTGCTCCACGGTGCAGGTCAGCCCGTCGATATCGATCTCGTACTCGATGAGGTCGCCGACATAGGTGATGCGTTTGATCATCCCGGCGAGGCGATTGAGGGTCTCGGGTGATGGCGCCGCATCGGCGCCGATGCGGATGCGATGCGGCCGGACCATAACATCGACATTCCCCTGAGCGCTCTTGTTGACGCGAAGTGCGTGCGCTCCGACACGCACCACGTTGCCATCAGCGACACCGGGAAAGCGATTGCTGCGTCCGACGAAGGACGCCACGAACGGATTGGCCGGATGCTCATACAGTTCGACCGGCGTGCCGTACTGCTCGAGGCGGCCGGCATTCATCACCGCGACCTTGTCGCACATCGCCAGCGCCTCGGTCTGATCGTGGGTGACGAACAACGCGGTGATGCCAAGGCGACGCTGAATGTCGCGGATCTCCGAACGCATTTCGTTGCGCAGCTTGGCGTCGAGATTGGACAGCGGCTCGTCGAACAGCAGGATCTGCGGCTGGATCACCAGCGCACGGGCGAGTGCGACGCGCTGCTGCTGCCCGCCCGACAGCTCGCGCGGATAGCGCCGCCCGAGGCCTTCGAGCCGCACCAGGCCGATCGCCTCAGTGACGCGCTGCTCGCGTTCGGCCTGGCCAAGCTTGCGCATCTCCAGCCCGAACGCGACGTTGCCGGCGACCGTCATGTGCGGAAACAGCGCGTAGCTCTGGAACACGAGCCCCATGTCGCGCCGGTACGGCGGCTCGATCGTCACGTCGCGGCCGCCGACGATGACCTGGCCGGTCGGTCGCCGCGGCGAGCCCCGCGATCATGCGCAGCGTCGTGGTCTTGCCGCAGCCCGACGGCCCGAGCAGCGCCACCAGCTCGCCGCGGCGGACATCGAGCGAAAGATCCTGGACGGCGGCCGCGTCCTGATAGCGCTTGGAAAGGTTTCGCAGCGACAGGAATGCCGCGTCCGGATCGCTGCCGCCGGGCATCGTCTCGCTCGTCATGCGCGGGGCGGCGATCAGCGGCTCAACGGAATGATCTGCCGGCGCCAATCCTGGGTGATCTTGTCGCGGATTTTTGCAAGCTCGAGCCAGTCGACGTTGATCACCTTGCTCATGTCGCTTGGCGAAATCCGCTTAGCGACTGCAGGCGACTAGCTGGACCTGCTTGTTGGTTGGTCCGTAGAACATGGTTTCCGCGAACGCCTTTTGCGCGGCTGGGCTCAGCATGTAGTCGATGAACTTTTTCGCCGCGGCCGAGTTCGGCGCGTTCTTGATCAGCGTCACCGCGTTGATCTGGAACAGCGTGCCTTCGTCGGGGATAACAGCGGCGAGCACGCTGCCCGGCTGATCGCCGAACACCTGCGAGCGCGCGTTATAGCCGACGCTGATCGCCGCCCCCTGCGCCATGATCATTTCCCACAGGCTCGGCTTGGGATCCCAGGTCAGCACATGGGGCGCCAGCGTTTCCATCTCCTTCAGGCCTTTGTCGAGATTATGGTTCCAGTCGGTGCCGCCCGCCATCTTCTCGAGCACGACCGTCAAGGCGAGACCAAGAATGTCGGGCGTTGCCGTCAAAGCAACCTTGTGGTCGAGCGCGGGATCCCACAGCGCGCGCCACGATGTCGGCGCCGGTTTCACCACGGTCTTGTCGTACACGAGATCAAGGCTGTCGAAGGTCATGCCGGCAAGGTTGGCGCCCGGCATCAGCGCCTGCGGGTACAAATCCTTGACATGCGGCGTCACCGTCTCGTCGATTAGATCGAACAGGCCTTCGTCGGAGCCCGCCTTGGCAATGGAGATATCCATCATGGCGACGTCGATCTGCGGCGCGCTCTTCTGCGCGCGCAACGCGCCGAGGATCGCGGCGGAATTGCCCGGCGCATAGTAGACCACCTTGATGTCGGGGTTGGCCTTCATGAACGGCTCGATCACCGCCTTGGTGTAGAGATCCTGAAACAGGCCGGTGTAGCCGGCAAAGGTGATGGTCGTTTCGGCGGACGCTGGCGCTGCGGCGAGAGCAAACAGCGTGGCGACGGCAATTCGCTTGATCGATGTCAGCACAGCACGATCCCCAATTCTTGTTCCCCAGTGTTGTTCAACGCACCTTTTCAGGCCGGTCGCTTGACGAGCTTGGCCTCGACGATCGCGGTCGCGCCGCTGATATCGGGCAACTTTTCACCGGCGCGCAATCTCTGATGCGTCGTCACCTCCCGCTTCTGCATCTCGAGGGCGCGCGTCGCGGCCTCGCGTGCAGTGGCAGGGGAGAGCACCAGCACGCCTTGCTCGTCGGCGAGCACGGCGTCGCCGGGATTGACGACCACGCCGCCGACGCTGACCGGCACGTTCATGGCGCCCTCGAGGCCGAGCAGCCGCGTCGTGATTGAGGACAGCCCCCGGCTCCACATCGGCAGATCGAACTCCTCGATCTCCGACAGGTCAGTCGCCGGTCCATCGATGATTCCAGCCTTGACTCCGCCGAGCTTCATTGCCAGCGTCAGCCCGCCACCCCAGCACGCATACTTGGTGTCGCCGCAGCGATCGATCAGCACGATATCGCCTGGCCGCACCAGCTTGCAGGCATAGTGCAGCAGCGTCGAATCGGCGTGGGGCAGGCGCAGCGTCACCGCGGTACCGGCGACGCGCCGCCGCGGCAGCAGGGCCGCGATGCCGCGGTCGACGAAACCCTCATAGAGCACATGGCCTATGGTGGCGGTCTCGGCCTGCTCGAGCAGTTCAACCAGCGAGCCGTCGATCTGCTTCGGCATGTCGTTGACCACGAACATCGGAGTTTCTCTCCTGCTTTAGGTTAGCAGAACCATAGACCAGCGGCGGCGGATTGCGAGTTGCTTCTTTACTCGCGGGTCGCCCTTTAATTCACCAACGCCTTGCCGATGATATCCGAGCCCTTTTCCGCCACCATGATGGTCGCCGGGTGAATGTTTGGCGACGGCATCGCCGGCATCACCGAGGCGTCGGCGACGCGCAGGCCCTCGAGGCCGCGTACGCGGAGAGAACTGTCGACCACCGCACGGTCGTCCTCACCCATGCGGCAGGTGCCGCAGGGGTGATAGACGGTCGAGCCGATCTTGCGCACATAATCCTCGATCTCAGCTTCGCTCTGCACGTCCGGCGTGGGCCGCACCCATTCGCTGACCAGCGAGCGGAACGGTTCGGTCGCCGCGATCTGCGAGGCGATGCGGAAGCCCGCGATCATCACGCGCACGTCGTCGGGGTCGGTCGAGTAGTTCGCCTGGATCTTTGGCGCGGTGCGGCCTTCGCGGTCGCGCAACGAAATCTCGCCGCGGCTCTTCGGCCGGCACACGCTGAAGATGAAGGTGAAGCCCGGCCACTTGTGCAGGCCGTCGCGCAGGCTGTTCGACGAAAAGTTCAGGCACTGGTACTGCAGGTCTGCGACCGGCTCCTGCGGCGACGACTTGCAGAACAGCGTCGCCTCGGTGGCGCCGACCGCGAGCTGGCCCGATCCGTTGAACCACCAGTCGAGCGCGAGCTTCGCCGACTTGATCGGGCTCATCACCGCTTCGTTCAACGTGTCCTTCGCGTTCGTCTTGAACACGAACGCCGACTGGTAGTGGTCCTGCAAGTTCTTGCCGACGCCGGGCAGGTCGTGTTGCACCTCGATGCCGAGCGCCTTCAGCTCGGCGGCCGGACCGATGCCCGAGGCCAGCAGCAGCACCGGCGAATTGATCGCGCCGCCGGAGAGGACAAGCTCGCGCCGTGCGCGCAATCGCTGCACCTGGCCGTCGCGTTCGACCTCGACGCCGACGGCGCGCTTGCCGTCGAGCAGGATTTTTCGCACATGCGTGCGAGTCATCAAAGTGAGATTCTTGCGGCTGAGATTCGGTTTGAGATAGCCGACCGCGGTCGAGCGCCGCCAGCCATTGTGGACGTTGAGCGGCGCAAAGCCGATGCCGTCGATGCGCTCGCCGTTGAAATCGTTGTTGCGCGGATATTGCAGCTTCTCGCAGGTATCGACGAACGCCGTCGCCACCGTCGAAGGCCGCTTGATCTGCGACACCGTCATCGGCCCGCCGGTGCCGTGCCACTGATTGGGACCTTCCGCTGAGTGCTCCATGCGCTTGAAGTAGGGCAGCACGTCCTTGTAGCTCCAGCCCCTGGCGCCGAGCTGCTCCCAGCTGTCGTAGTCGGTCGGCGCGCCGCGCAGGAACACGAGGCCGTTGATCGAGCCGGAACCGCCAAGGACCTTGCCGCGTGGCCACACGATGGTGCGGCCGCCGAGACCGGGCTCCGGCTCGGTCTCGTAACCCCAGTTGATGTTCGGGTTCGGCACCAGCTTGCCGAACCCCATCGGGATGTGGATCCAGGGATTGCGGTCGCGGCCGCCGGCCTCGATCGCGCACAACGAGATGTTGGGATTTTCGCTGAGCCGGCCAGACATCACGCAGCCCGCCGAGCCCGCGCCGACCACGATGACGTCGAACTCGGCGTCGAATTTTTGTTGTGACATGTCTTGGTGTTCCCCCGGCATTTTCGGTCATGTTATACACGGGGGTCGACGAAAAGCACCTCCTTGGGTTCGAGAATGCCTGCCCGAACCACCTCGGCTGTTCGCGTGAGGCCCTCAAAATCCGCGCTGTTTGCCGCAGCCAGGGTGTGGGACTTCAAAGCGGTCGCGGCGATGCTGCGCGCTGCGCCGGAGCTTGTCCGCGCAACCGATCCGAAAGGTCGGATGGCGCTGCACATCGTTTGCGCGGCGAAAGCGATGCGCAAGGACGACCCTCACGGCCTGAAGACAGTCGGCGTGCTGCTGAAGGCCGGCGCGGGTCTGGAAGACATCGTTCCGATGGATGAGGACGAGGGCGACTTTCGCGCCAATCCACTGTGGTACGCCGTGGCGCGCGGCGAGAACCTCGCTCTGGTGCGCTTCCTGATCAAGCGCGGCGCCGACGCCAGTTATTCGCTGTGGGCCGCGGTTTATCGCGATGACGCCGTGTTGTGCCGCACGCTGCTCGCGGCAAAGCCTCGGCTCAATCTCCGCGCTCACGGCGAAACGCCGTTGTTTTATGCCGCGCGGCTGCAGCGGCTGAAGGCGCTTCCGCTGTTGCTCGAAGCCGGCGCCGATCCGGCAATCGCAGATGATCGCGGCCGCGATGCAGTGGCAATCGCCCGCGCGCGGCGTTTGCCGAAGGACATCGTCGCGCGACTGGAGCAGGCGAAGCGGTGAGGGGGCTTAGGCGTGCCCGTGCAGCTTCACGACCAGCCGGTCCATCGCTTCAGCAACATCGCGCCACTCGCTGAGCCAGCTGCGCGGAAAGCGGAAGGTCATGTCGACTGTGTCGACGCGGCGCTGGGTCAGACAAATGCCCGGCGTGAGGTCGTCGCGCGTGCAGCGCGTGACGAACGCGCCGCCATTGCCGACGAACAAATCCTCGCCGTGATAGGGCGTGTCGTCGAGGAAGCTGCGGCCGATCAGGCCGTTGCGCTCTTCGGCGCGCTGATCGAGATAGCGCGGATAAATGGTGCGAATGCGATCGTCGGGCGAGAGGTCGTCGCTGCGCAGCGCGATCGACAGCAACAGGCGGTCGACGATCACCCGGGTGTCTTCGACGGTGTCGGCGGTGACGTGCTTCTGGGGCTCGGGCGGCGACAGCGACGGATAGGCGAAGGCAAGGTCGATGCGGTCCTGCGCACCGCTGCGCCGCTGCAACCGCATGCGGATCGCGTCCGACGGCACGTTGAACAGCATGCCGCCGACCGTGATCGGCAGCTGCCTGGGACCTGCGAACGCGCCGGCCTGCCAGGTCGGCCATAGCAAATAGGCGATCACCGCGGCTGTCGCGCAGAAAACACCGCCGCCCGCGGCGAACAGGCTCAGATGCTGCGGCCGCCGCGTCGGCGTTCTGGCTGACTTGAGTGGTGTTTTGGATCGCACGCGCATTAACGAACCGGACGAAGGGACGAATCTTCGGCCCACTATGCCGCAAGCCGATTCACGTTTCGTTAGCGCACTTCGAGCGGCTTTTGGTCAATTCATGCGCGCGCAACAGTTCCGGCGTGCGCTATTAACCCTTTTTTAAGGATACGGTGGCGCGCGCCGGCGCATTTTGCGAAGCCTCTCGGCGACGAAGTTGCCTTTGGGGCTTTGCAATGTCGCCGGACACTCTGCAGCAAGCGTTTGCACTTGCGCTCGGCTTTGCGTTCGCCGGAGCGCTGGCGAGCGGCTATCAGGCGATGGTCAACCGGCCCGCTGGCTTCGGCCTGTTGTCGGGCGGCGCGGGTATGAAGGCATTCGCCGCGGTGCCGTTCCTGATCTTCGCTGCGCCCTTCATCATCATGCGCAACACCGTGCGCGGCCGCCAGGTCGAAGGCCGACCGTTCCAGTTCGTGTTGATCGCGACCGTGGTCGCGGGCTTCTGGAGCCTGATGTCCGGCACCTTCTTCGTGATGCTGCTGCAGGCATCAGGCATTCTGCAGGGTTGAGCTGCATTCATTGCGATAAAGTCGCGCTGAAATTCCGCGCTGCCGTCTAGGCGCCGCGCGCCGCTTCGTGCAAAGTTGTCCCGGAAATCCTCAGAAAGAAGAGAAGTAGGGATGGCGATCTATGAACTCGACGGGCAGGCGCCCGAATTTCCGCAAGCACATTATTTTGTCGCCGACACCGCGGTGCTGATCGGCAAGGTGCGGATCGAGGCCGACGTCAGCATCTGGTTCGGCGCGGTGCTGCGCGGTGACATCGAGCCGATCGAGATCGGCGAGGGTTCCAACGTCCAGGAGAACGCGGTTTGCCACACCGATGCCGGCTACCCGCTCACAGTCGGCAAAAACTGCGTCATCGGCCACAACGTCATTGTGCACGGCTGCACCATCGAGGACGGTGTCCTGATTGGCATGGGCGCGATCGTCATGAACGGCGCGCGGGTGCGCAAAGGCTGCGTCGTTGGTGCCGGCGCCGTCATCACCGAGAACAAGGACTTTCCCGAGAAGTCGCTGATCATCGGTGCGCCGGCCAAAGCCGTGCGGACGCTGACGGACGAGCAGATCGCTGACCTGACAAGCGGCGCCGCCCGCTACGTCCAGAACGGAAAGCAATTCAAGGTCGGATTGAAGAAGATCGGGTGAGGTGGGGCGTCGTTGCCGGACTTGATCCGGCCGGCGCGACCGCCTGACCGCCGCGCTGCAGTGCGTCCGAAGACGCGTTCCGCTATTCGGCGGGCGAGCTCCGGAATTTCGAGGCTTACGAAGTCGCATGGCTCGGCTTGGATCCTCGCCCTTTCGCGACCGTGCCATCTATGCATAATCTCGCGACTAAAGATCAATAAACACAAGGGGGAGACCATGAGCGAAGTCGACGGCGCCACCCTGATCGCGAGGAGCCTTAAACAGCAGGGCATCGATCACCTGTTCGGGATTGTCGGATTCCCTGTGGTCCCGATCGCGGTGGCCGCGCAGAAGGAAGGCATGGCCTACATCGGCATGCGCAACGAACAGAGTGCCGCCTACGCGGCGGGGGCCTACGGCTATCTCACCGGCCGCCCCGGGGCCTGCCTCGTCGTGACCGGCCCAGGCGTGGTGCACGGTCTCGCGGGTCTCGCCAATGCCCAGCAGAATTGCTGGCCCATGATCCTGATCGGCGGTGCCTCGGAGACCTATCGCGGCGGCATGGGCGCGTTTCAAGAGGAGCGGCAGGTGCTGATCGCCTCGCCGTTCTGCAAGTTCGCCCATGGCACCGAGAGCGTGGAGCGCATCCCGTACTATGTCGAGATGGCGACCCGGCACGCGATCTATGGTCGCCCGGGCGCCACCTATCTCGACGTGCCCGACGACATCATCAGGGGCAAATGCGACCTCGACAAAGTCGTCGAAGTCGAGCGCGTGCCCGAACCGCCGCGCTCGGTGGCGCCGGCGGAGAACGTCGAGGCAGCGCTGAACCTGCTCGAACGCGCCGAGCGTCCGCTCATTCTGCTCGGCAAGGGCATGGCGTGGTCGCACGCCGAGGACGAAGTCCGCGCCTTCATCGAACGCACGCAAGTGCCGTTCGTGCGCTCGCCGATGGGCAAGGGCGTGATGCCAGACGACCATCCGCTGTCGGCAGGAGCGGCGCGTACGCTGGCGCTGCAGCAGGCCGACGTCATCTTCTTGATGGGCGCGCGGCTGAACTGGATCTTCCACTTCGGCCAGGCGCCGCGCTATGCGAAGGACGTCAAGGTCATCCAGCTCGATATCGCGCCCGAGGAGATCGGCCACAACAAGGCGACGCAAGTGCCGCTGGTCGGTGACGGCAAGGCGATTGTCTCGCAGCTCAACAAGGCGCTGCAAAACCGCCAGTGGTTCCACGCCAAGGACTCGCCGTGGCGGCAGGCGATCGCGCAGAAAACGGCCGCCAATGCGGCGCAGATCAAGCCGCAGATCGATGACGAGTCAAACCCGGCCGGCTACTACCGCGCGCTGCGCGACGTCGCTGCCTGGATGCCGCGCAATGCGATTCTCAGCGCCGAGGGTGCCGGCACCATGGATATCGGGCTGACGCAATTGCCGAGCTTCAACGCCCGTTCCGTCCTCAACGCCGGCACCTACGGCACGATGGGAGTCGGCCTCGGCCAGGCCATCGCCGCCCACGTGGCGGATCCCAGCCGGCCGGTCATCCACCTCTCCGGCGACTCGGCGATCGGCTTTTCCGGCATGGAGATGGAGACGCTGGTTCGCTACAACATGCCGGTCAAGATCGTCGTCTTGAACAATGGCGGCATCGGCCCCGGCATGCCGGCGATTCCTGAAAATCCGATGTTCAACCTCAGGCCGAACTCGCTGATCTATGGCGCGCGCTATGACAAAATGATGGAGGCCTTTGGCGGCAGGGGCTTCTTCGTCGAGGACCCGAAGAACATACGCAGTGCGCTCGACGAAGCCATGAACTTCCGAGGTCCCGCACTGGTCAACGTCGTGATCTCGCAGGGCTCCGGCCGCAAGGCGCAGGAGTTCGCCTGGCACAGCTGATCGTGTGACACATCAATAAAAAGAGGGCCGCGCCACTCCCGACGCGGCACCTTGTTGGGAGGGATCGCCATGCAGGAACGGATAGTGCAGCCAGAGATCGCGACTGCGATCCAGCCGGCGCTCAAAGGAATCAAGGTGCTCGACCTCACCCAGTTCGAGGCCGGACCGTCGTGCACCGAAGCGCTGGCCTGGCTCGGAGCTGACGTCGTCAAGGTGGAAGAACCGCAGCGCGGCGAGCCGGGGCGCTGGGGATCCAGCGATCGTCCCGACGCCGATTCGCACTATTTCATCTACTACAATCTCAACAAGCGCAGCGTGACCTGCAATCTCAAGAGCGATGAGGGCAAGGCGCTGCTGCGGCGCATGATCGCCAAGGCCGACGTCCTGATCGAGAACATGGCGCCGGGCACCTTCGCCCGTCTCGGCTTCGACTATCCGCGGCTCAGCGCGCTCAATCCGCGATTGATCTTCGCCCAGGTCAAGGGCTTCGCGCCGGAGAGCGAGCAGGCGAACTATCTGTCCTTCGACATGATCGCCCAGGCGATGGGCGGCACCATGGGCGTGAACGGCAATCCCGGCGAGCCGCCGGTGCGGCCAGGTCCGACCATCGGCGATACCGGCACCGGCATGCTGTGCGCCATGGGCATCGTGGCCGCGCTCTACCAGCGCATGACGACCGGCCGCGGCCAGCACATCCAGATCGCGATGCGCGATGCGATGCTGAACTACTGCCGCACGCCGATGAGCCGGCAAGCCGGCCGCGACGACCAGATCCCGCGCGGCGGCAACACGGTGCCGGGGACCGCGCCGGGCGGCCTCTACAAATGTTCACCGGGCGGTCTCGATGACTGGTGCTACATCTTCGCCTCGCGGGCCAATGAGGATCATTGGCGCCGCCTGGTAAAAGCGATCGACCGCGAGGACCTGCTCAACGATCCGCGGATGGCCGACGGCACGACCCGCGCCGAGAACCGGGAGGTCGTGGATGCGGCCATCACCGAATGGACGTCGAAGCGCACCAAGCGCGAGGTCACGCGCATCATCGGCGGCGGGGGCGTCCCCTGTGGCGCCGTCCTCACCACGCTCGAGCTGTTGCACGATGAGGATCTGCATAAGCGCGGGATGATGCAGACGATCGAGCATCCTCTGCGCGGGCCCGTCATCGTGCCGGGTTGGCCGCTGCGGATGTCGGACAGCAAGGTCCCGCTGAAATGCGCTCCGATTCTCGGCGCAGATTGCGAGGCGATCTATGGCGAGTGGCTTGGCTGCTCGGCGGACGATGTCCGGGAGATGCGGCAAGCCAAGGTGATCTGAGGACGGGTTAGCAACGGGGAGCAAGGGGAAAAATGCCATACGCCGACGTCAACGGCGCGCGCCTGTCTTACGAAAGCCTCGGCGAGGGGACGCCGTTGCTGTTCATCCATGGCGGCTATGGTGGCTCAGGCTCGACGCTGGCGCCGCAGCCGCACGCCATCCGCACCGTGCTGCCGCGCGACAAGGTGCGAACCATCGTCTACGACCGCCGCAACGCCGGGCAGTCGAGGTACGGCCTCGAGCATCTGTCGATGGCGACGCTGGCGGCCGACGCGCTCGGCCTGCTTGATCATCTGAAAATCCAGCGCGCCGTCGTCGTCGGCTCGTCGGCCGGCGGGCCGATCGCGCTGCAGCTTGCGCTGTCGGCGCCGGAACGCGTCATCGCGCTTGCTCTCCCGAACACCGGCGCCAATCTTGCCTCGATGGAGCGCGCGCAAGGCAAAACCCGCGCCGATCTCGTGATGCGAAGCTACGGACAAGGCGATCGCGCGGTGTTCGAACAGCGCAAGGGCGAGCTGCGCCTGCCGCCGCCGAGCGATTTAAAGGATCCTGCGGAGCTCGCGCGACTGGAAAAGCTGAAGGCAGCGCTGCAGGCGCTTTCGGAGGAGGACCTGTTCCGCTACTCGGTCGGCGAGATCAGGAATTTCGAGGCCTACCTCAATATCGACTTTTCATCGCGACTCGCCGAGCTGAAGATGCCAGTGCAGATCGTTCACGGCACCGCCGACCGCGTCGTGCCCTACGCATGGGGCGAGGCGCTGCACAGGGGCATCAGGCAATCGGAGCTGGTACCGATCGACGGCGCCGACCATGGCATTATCGCCTATGAAGCGGCGGCGAAAGCGATCCGCGCGTGGGTGCTGCGCGTGATCGGCTAAGGGCCCCAAGCGATCAATTGAAACGAACGCCGAGCCGCTGGCCCCTTCGCCATACCACATGGCAATGCCTGACGCTGCCGTCCGAGGGAATTGCCAGCACGAACGCGATCGGACATTTGAGCGGGCTCGCCACCTCGATGGCCGCGCCGGTTTCCGAAATGTTGCGGACGGTGCAGTCGAGCTCGATGCCGCCGAATTCTATTTTCGCGGCCTTCAGGACGCGGCGGCGCGGCGCGGCGCGGTTCTCGGCATCGGGGAGCGTTTCCTCCCGACGCGGGAAAAAAAGAAACAACGCCGAGCCAGCGGCCAAGACGAGACCAATGAGCACAACCACCACCGCGATGGTCTTGATCGGGTCGTCCGGAAGCATGGCGAGTGCAACCCCGTTTGGCACCAGTCCAGGCAGGGTCTAGCCTGATTCCCGTTTGAGGCGCGTTTCGCCGGCCGCGCGAAATTAATTTTTCGAGTTAGGGGATTGTTTACCCCTCCGGGTCCGTGCCCTAGTTCGGCTGAATGACGGTGTCCGCCACCTGGCTGTTTCGCAGCGAGATTACGATGGCGCCGTTGCGGTCGATCGTGAATCGTCCCCCACCCAATCGCGGAATCTTCCCGACAATTTGAAACGGCAATGGCAGCAACGCCGTGTTGCGCAGGTCGCCTCCGACGCTGATGGTCCCCGTCACGTCCGCGGTGGCAGGTACCTTGATGTAGCTTCGAACCAGTTGTGCCTCGTCCTGCGTCAGGCGAAATGCAGGGCGGTCGCCGCGTTTTTCGGTGACCTCGCTCTGCGTTTGATGGCTTGTGACGGACACTTGCTGATCGAGCTTCTGCACGGCGGCTTCGAGCTGCCGTTCAAGGGTTGCGGTGTGCGCTCTGGCGAGCACCAGGTCGTCGCGCGTCGCCGCGACGTCGAGCCGCAGGGATTTGAGCTCGCTGCGGGCGGTCAGGGCGAGGCCGCCCGCGACGATGGAGATCAGCGCAGCCGTTGCAACCGCGGCGCCGCCCGCGATCCGCGCCAGTTCGGGATCGAGCAGTCGCGCCTTTGCTCTCAAATCGAACATGGGTGGCGCCCTTTGTTGCGATGAAGGCATCATGCTGGCGGGTTATGTGGGTTTGGTTAACGCGGCGTTGCGTTCGATGCGAACGCAACTGCAGGGCGCGCAAGAGGCGCGCAAGAATCGCGTCGTCAATATTTGGTTAGCGGGGTTCGGGTACCTTGCTCGCTGGGGGCAGTATCCGTGCGTATGCGTCATTGTTTCATTGTCGGGTTTTCAGCGTTGGCGCTCGCCGGTTGCCAGACCGTCGAGAATGTCGCGCAGCAGGACGATCAGATCGTTACCGGCACAACGCCGCCGACGATCCAGGAGTTGGGGGACGTCAAGTACTACCGCTCCGACGAGCCGCTCAAGGCGGGTATCGAGCACTTCAACCGCGGTCACTTCGGATTGGCGGAGCGCTATTTCCAGGACGCGGCTGAGAAGGCGCCCAAGGATGTCACCGCCTGGGTGGGGCTCGCCGCGAGCTATGATCGCCTCGGCCGCTTCGACCTTGCCGACCGCGCCTACGCCTCGGCAATTCGCCTGGCCGGCGAGACCCCCGAGATCCTCAACAATCTTGGCTACTCCTACATGTTGCGGGGCAAGCTGGAGTTTGCGCGGAAAAAATTCGCCAGGGCCTATGCGCTGGATCCGACCAATCCGCGGATCGTCAACAACCTTCGGCTTCTCGATTCGAGCTATCGCTATATCCAGCGCTCGGTCGATCCGTGATCGTCCAGGCTGACTGGGCCGTGACCCCATAAATTTGCTGGGCTGACGCCGCGCCAGAGTCCGCTATGCCCCGATAACCGACGTATTGCAGCATAGCAGTGAAACGACGCTATGTGCCAATCGCGTCATTTCGCGCTGGGAAAGTGGTCAACGAAAAAGCCGCCCCGAAGGCGGCTCTCCAAGTCAAACCTGATGATCGCGGATCAGGCCGCGATCATCGCTAGCTTTGACTTCCGTATACGCCATGAAGCCGAGGCCAACAAAGCCGAGAAGCATCATCGCCCATGTCGAAGGTTCGGGGATTGGCGTGACCGGCGCCACGCCGGCTCTGGCGCAAGGTGCTCAATCAGGTTCAGAACGCGCACGATGCCTGCGATTCCCGGTTTTGGAGTTCGCTAAACACCGTGGCCGCCGTCACGGCGCGTGATTACGGAGCAGTACCTAAATAGTTCCAACGTGGCGTGCCAGAAATCGGGTTCACGTCCCTCCGGCCGCGATAAATATCGACGCCTGGTGCGCCGAATGAAGGGTCGTAGTACCGATACGCGCCATAAGCTGCCGCGCCTCCCACCGCTGCCGCACCGTAGTAGGCTCGCCGATGCACTCTGCGGTTGACGCCTGCTACGCTCATCGGTGTAAGGGGCCGGCCAACTCTCGCTTCAGCGCGATCAAGAGATACGGATAACACTTTCGCCGCCGAAAAATGTGGCGACAGCGGAGCTGCCGTTAAGAGCGCAGCAGTCACGATCAGGCCAAGACGCTTGGTATTTCTTGTCATGTTATTGTCTCTCAGCAAAGATGATAAAACATAACGCTGGTCCTTCGTCTCGCAGTTGACTGAAATCAATTTGGAACCACCTTTGAATGCGCCTCGCAGGATTGAGCCAAGCCTTTACGCGTCGCGGGACGGCAGCGGCCTTGTGCGTCAGAGCAAATCTGAAACCGCAATGACCGCTTTGGGTCTTGTGTCACGAAGCGTAGCCGGTCCAAACGACTGCGCGCAACTTTATAGGAGATGAAGGTAGGTCCTTCGGGTTCGGCGATCAGGACGCTGATCCCAAACCACCGCGGGCCGCTTTGGTCAAAAGCCACGGTGGTGAGCGCTGCGGAAACGTCGGGACTATGATCCCGGCAGGTACGGTTGAGAGAGGCGAGCGCAAGCGAACCGTCGATGAAGTGTCGAAAGCGGATTAGGTGATGTCAAAACCGAGGGTTGACCCTACCTTCGGGATCAGTTCGGTGGATGTCCTGATACTGACCGAGCGACATCCGGCATGTAGACGGCGCGAATCTCAACCAGGCTCTTGTAAGGAACGTGAGAACCTGGCCGGCGATGCCAAGGGAAAAGGCTCGAGCGGCTCCAACCGCAAGGCCGAAAGTACCGATGCGCCGGAGAGGGGCGGACTGCTCCGTAGTAGCGAGGAAGCGGCTGTAATGGTCGTGGAGCGAAGGGGGTGGGTCATCGACGATGAATCGGGCCAACTGGCAACGGGAGGAGCCCGAAGTTCAACGGAAGGCGGCAGCCTTCAATCGATGGCACGAGCCGGATGATGCGAGAGTATCAAGTCCGGATCTGTGAGAGGCTCGGGGTGAAATTCCCCGGGCCTACTCGGCAATCGCTATCAGGACGATCCAGCGGGCGAGTCCGGCCATGTCGGCTATGCCCCGAAAGCGGAAGTAAGTTCGGAGCATTGGCGGCTTCGATTCAGGCCGGTGCTGGTTGATGGCGCTGCCCGAGACGTAATTCAAGCTCCGAAACAGGAGCCTCAAATCATGCGCTACGAAATCAGCGACTATGAGCGGATCGCGATTAAGCCAATGCTACCGAACAAGCAACGCGGCGTTCGGCGGGTAAATGACCGGCCAACGGCACCTGGCCGGGAGCGAGCCTGCCCGCATCCTGCAACAGCGGCGTTTGCGTCACTTCGTGCCGCCGCCGCCACCGCTGCTCTGGATGTTGGTCGACAATTCGTACTCGGACTGAATGGGCCTCGGCGCGTTCGGGAGCTTGCTGACGTCACGGTAGCGCTCGATTGCGCCGGACATCCGCTCGCCGTTTCCGGGGATTCGGGTATTGCGGGCGTACCACGGCCACGGGTCGATGATGTGCGTCGCCGAATTGATCTCCTTCGCGTCGCCGCCGCCGTAGGTCACGCCGTTCTTGCGCTGGAAGTACTGCTCGAAGGGATCGTCGGTGAATGCCAGGCAACAGAACGCCAGAGCCTGGCTTGCGAAAATCACTGCGCGGAGTCTCTCGTTCTTCAACATCACGATGTCACCTCTTCACGACGCGGCTGTCTGCCGCGTGTTCGATCTCGATGATGTGGCCGTACGGACCCTGCACGTCGCCGCCGGAAACCACGTATTCGGTAAACTTCTTCCGCTCGAGCTGACCCATCAGGAAGACATCGGGGTCATTCGCTGGAAGGGTCGTGTCGAGTGGAGAGGCCAGTTGCTGGCCCGGTGCCGCCGGTCTGACCAGATGCGGCGTGACGATAATGACGAGGTCGGTTTCGTTCTGCTGATAACCGGTGCTTCTGAACAGCGCACCGAGAACGGGAACAGAACCGATCCACGGCAATTGCGAGATATCGCCGCGGCTGGTGTTCTGCAGCAAGCCGGCGATGGCAAAGCTCTGACCGTCACGCAACTCGATCGTGGTCTTGGCCTGACGCTTGGTCAGTGCCGGAATTTCGAAGCCTGAGACCCGTACGGCATTGACGAAATCGAGCTCGCTGACTGACGGCGCCAGACGCAGGTTGATGACGCCGTTTGCCAGCACGGTCGGCATGAACGTCAGCTCGACGCCGAACGGCTTGTAATCGACGGTGATGGTTGGAACGCCGCTGGTGTTGCTCTGCACGACGGGAATCGGAAATTCGCCGCCGGCAAGAAAGCTCGCCGTGTCGCCTGACAAGGCAACAAGATCGGGCTCCGCGAGCCTGCGGACAAGTCCCTTGGACTCCAGCGCATTCACCATGACGTCGACCGTGGTGCCGTTGTTGACAAGGTTTGCGATTGCGACGCCAAACGGACCGGACGTCGCGCTGGCCAGCGCGCCGATCGATTGAAACACCGGAATGCCGCTTCCGCCGCTCGCTGTTCCCGTCCCGGGCGCCTGGCTGACCAGGGGCGCTTGTCCGCCAATGGTGACGCCTCGACCCTTGCTGCCGACGAACCAGTTGACGCCAAGCTCCCGTCCGCCTTCGCGCGACACCTCGAGGAAGCGGACCTTCAGCATCACCTGCTGTGTGGTTGCGATCTTCATCGCATTGACGACCGGCGTGTCGGGCGACAGGCCTTTTGCGACCGAGAGCGCGCGATCGGCCGAGACCGCGTCGGTTGCCTCGCCGCTGAGCACGACCTGGCCATTGATGCTGGAGACGCGGATGCCGCCATCATTGGTGGTGGCGCCGATCTTCTCGCGCAGGCTGCCGGTATCCGGCGTGACCTCGACGTCGATCACGCCGAGCACCTGCATGTTCGAAATCGAAGATCGAGACGTTGGTGGTGCCGACCTTCTTCGCCTGAATGTAGATCGCCCGATCCGACATCGGCAGGATGTCGGCGATTTCGGGCGAGCCGATCAGTGCGGTGGCGAACGGCTTGTCGACCTGCAGGGTGCGCGACTTGAACAGCGTGATCGAGACGTGGCGCACGTCCGCCGCACGCGCGCCCTGGGCTGCGGCGGGCTGCACGCTCAAGGTCGCGATGCCGGCGGCGAGGAGAACGGCGAGGAGTGTCAGCGTGTGGCGCAGGGAACGAAAGGGCATATCTTCTGGCGCTCGGTCGCGTTGTTGTGTTTGGAAACGATGGGCAGCGTTGAAGATAACATCGGACTCTTACCGCTCGTTAAAGCTACGCAAGCAAATCGATTGTTGCTTTCTTAACCATGATTGCGCTTGCGCAAGGCGTCCGCGCTTGAGGCCGTGGCCGTCAGCGAATCTTGCGGAAGTGTTGCGAGCGGAGTTCGGTAGGACTCCACTGCATTAAGCCGCACCTAACGGCATCTCGGCGAAGCGCTGGCGGGTCCGTTACGCGACAGGCTATTGCTGTTCGCGGCCCCGCGGCGAAGGCGAGGCGACGGTTCAAGGGAGATGACTGACGCATGGCGCGCCCAAGGGGGATACGTACCATGCCTGCACGCCTTCTCGTGCTGGCGCTCTCGATCGTGGCAGGCGGCATCGCGGCTTACCTCGCCGCCGGCAGCGGCAAAGCCGTTGTGACGCAGATCGTGCAATCGCCGACCATCGAAGTCCTCGTCGCGAAGTCGGACATCGGTCTCGGACAGCCGCTCACCGCTGACAATCTTGAATGGGAGGCGTGGCCGAAGGGCACCGCAGGCATCAATCTCATTCGTCGCGCCGACCGGCCCGACGCCACGGCAAAGCTGGCCGGCGCGATCGCGCGCATTCCGTTCGTTGCCGGCGAACCGATCCGCGATGCCAAGATCGTCATGCTCAATGGTACCGGCTTCATGGCGGCGATCCTGCCGTCCGGCATGCGCGCTGTGTCGACCTCGATCTCGCCGGAGACCGGCGCCGGCGGCTTTATTCTGCCCAATGATCGCGTCGACGTTATTCTGTCGAAACGCGACAAAGGCTCGGAGTTGGTCAAGTCGCAGATCGTGCTGAGCAACCTGCGGGTGCTCGCGATCGACCAGGCGCCCAAGGAGAAGGACGGCGCCAGCGCCCTGATCGGACGGACCGCCACGCTCGAGGCAACGCCTGAGCAGGCGGAAACGCTGGCGCGTGCGCACCTGAGCGGCACGTTGTCGCTCGCGCTGCGCAGCATCGCGGATTCAGAACACACCGAAAAGCCCGTCCGGAAGATGGTCGCGGTCTATCGCGGAGTTGGCGTTCAGGCGACATATGCCTGCAACCCGGTGTGTGATCCGCAATAAGCGGCGAAGATCCCTGACGAGACCCGCCGCCTGTGCGATCCGTCTGCCATCGATGAAGCCCGGATGGATCGCATCACACTGCGTTCGCGACATCTTATTAGACCGCCACGGCCCCCCGGGAACCGCCTCAACTCGTTTTGTCTGAGTTCTTCGCCTTTGTCCCTTTGCGGAAACCCGGCAAAGGTCGGCGCCTGCTCGGGTTGTGGTGGGATATTTTGTTGGTGGGGCCTTTTGATCGGGCGTCCTAGCGCCGGCCATTCGTGGTTGGTTTCGCGGCAACCGGCAGCCGAACCGTGGCACGAACTCCCGACTGGCCGGCGCCCAAGATGTTCTCCAAAGTGATTCCTCCGCCCAGGTTTTCGGCGATGCGCTTCACGATTGAGAGGCCGAGGCCGGTTCCTTCTCCCTCCGGGCGGGAGCCGCGAAAGAACGGCTCGAATATCTTCTCCAGGTCAGCGGTCGCGATGCCGGGGCCGGTATCCTCGATCTGCAGGACCGCCGAGCCGTCCTGGCGATAGACGCCGATATCTATCCTTCCACCGCGCGGAGTATGGCGGAGCGCATTGTCAAGCAAATTGCGGATCATTGTCGCGAGCATGACCGGTTCGCCGCGGACCGTGACCGGTTCAATGATTTCAAAGCCGAGATCAATGCCACGATCGACTGCCTGCGGCAGCAGATCGGCCGCAGCCTGTTTTGCCACGTCGTCGAGCGCGACCTGCTGCGTTTCGTCGGAGAAGGGCTTTGCCTCGTACCGTGCGACCGCGAGCAGTTGCTCAAGCAAATGCTTGGTGCGATGCATGCCCTGCCTGAGCGCGGCAACACGGTCTCGCGCTCCCTCGGGAAGTTCGATCGAATCGAGATTTTCCGCCTGCAGGCTCAGCGCGGTAATCGGCGTGCGCAGCTCATGCGCCGCATCGGCAACGAAGCGCCGTTGCTGATCCATCAAGAGCCTCATCCGCGCCAGCAATCTGTTGATCGAGGTGATGAACGGATGCAGCTCGGTCGGTGCGCCCGCCTCCGGCAACGAAGTGAGGTCATCGGCGCGTCTGGCATCGAGATTTCCCGCCAGCCGGATCATGGGACGCAGCGAGTGCGCAATGACGAGAGCCGTGACAATCAACAGGCAGGGAATTAGCGCGGCGATCGGCAGAAGAGTCCGAATCGCCATGTCATCTGCGGTGTCATCTCGAACGGCGGTCGGTTGCGCGGCCGCATATCGGCTTCCATCCGGTCGCGTTCGCAGCAGCACGCGGATCGATTGGCCCTTCCAGTTCGCCGTGTGCAGGCCATCCTTCAACCCAAAAAGTTGACGTTCGTCCGGTGTGCCGTGCGCGATATTCCCCAGCTCGATCAGCCGGACCTGCGCGTCCTCCTCAATCTCGGGAACCGGCTTGCCGGCGTTGAAGCTGCCATTCTGGGCGAGGCTGGCGATCTGGATCAGGGCTGAATCCTGGATCTCGATAGCCTCATCGAATGCCCACCTGTAGGCGAATATGCCTCCGATCCCGCCCGTCAATAAGATCATCGCAGTCAGGCCGACGAAGAGACGTCCGCGCAACGAGCCGATCACAATGCGCGCTCCACCATCCACCCCACGCCGCGCACGTTGCGGATCGCCGCGGCTCCGAGCTTCCTGCGAACCGTGTGGATCAGGAACTCGATGGCATTGCTCTCGACCTCCTCGTTCCAGCCGTAGATCTGACGTTCGAGTTCGCCGCGCGACAGGATCGTGCCCGGCCGCGCCAGCAGCGCTTGCAGGAGGGCGAACTCACGCGCGCTGAGCAGTGCGCACTTCTCTAGAAATCGGGCTTCCCGAGTTGCAGGGTCGAGGCTGAGCTTTCCATTGCTCAGGAGCGATGCGGAGCCGCTGCCGTCGCGCCGGAGCACGGCGCGCATCCGCGCCAGCAGTTCGCGAATTTCGAACGGCTTTATCAGGTAGTCGTCCGCGCCGAGATCGAGCCCGTCGATCCGATCCTCGACGCTATCCCGCGCGGTCACGATGATGACGGGAAGCTTGCGGTCGAGCAGGCGCAGGCGCCGAAGCACGTCGCGGCCGTCGGCTTTCGGCAGCCCGAGATCGAGCAGGACGAGCTCGTAGGTTTCGCTCTCCGCCGCGTGGACCGCAGCCTCGCCGTCGGTCACCCAGTCGACCGCGTAGGCCGCATCCCTGAGCGCCTGCTGGACGGCCGAACCGATCATCCTGTCGTCCTCGATGAGCAGAACTCGCATTCCTCAAATCCTCGGCCTGAAATGCCGCAAGCGGCCCGGCCCAGCATTGTGTCCCCGACTTAGTGCAGACTTAGGGGCAAAGTCACGCGTTGGAACGTGTCGCTGGAAATCGGACTGACGCAGCACAAGGAAATTCTTCGCCCTAAGCCTCTCCTAAGTCGACCGAGGCACGGGGGCGCCAGCAACAGTCTTGCCGTTGCAGGGGGTGGCGAAGCAAACGAAGGATCAGAGATGAATAGTAGATTGTCGGCTTTAGCGGCCCTCATCGCCGCGAGCGTGGCGTTCGGAACTGTAGCCGCGCAAGCTTACACCGGCGAGAAGCTGGCACACCGGGCCAAAATCGGGATCGCAGAAGCGAGAGCAATCGCCCTGAAAGCGCATCCCGGAACGATCACGGACGAGGAACTTGAACGGGAGGGAGGCGGCAGCGGCCTTCGTTACTCATTCGACATCAAGCGCGGCTCGGTGACGCAAGAGGTCGGGGTCGACGCGCTGACGGGCATGGTGCTCGAAAACAAGAAAGAAGGTCCAAACCCGGACTGACCAAGCAACTCGCCAGACCCGGGCCGCACGTATGTCGAGGCCTCGGGCCTGGCGCGGATTCTCACCGGGAGCGGGCCCGCGCGCTCCTCCGTTGGCAATATGCAACTTAATGTGAAGCCATGACAGCTTACAAGTCCGAGATGCTCCGCGACGCCCTCACAAAGGTGCCTGAAGTCACTCTCGCCTTCTGGATCATCAAGATCGCCGCCACCACGCTCGGCGAGACTGGCGGGGATTCGGTGACGATGACTTTGAACTGGGGCTATTTCACTGGAACGGCAATTTTCCTCGCGTGCACTGGTCATTCTGGTGGTCGCGCAGATTCTCGCGAAGCGCTTCCATCCGTTTCTATACTGGGCGACGATCATCGCCTCGACCACGTTCGGCACCACCATGGCCGATTTCTGCGACCGTTCGCTTGGGATCGGTTACACCGGAGGCTCCTCGCTCCTCCTGGCTTTGCTGTTGGGAACGCTTGCGCTGTGGTATTTTGCCGAAGGTTCGATCTCGGTCGAGACCGTATACCGGCCCAGGGTCGAAGCATTTTACTGGGCCGCCATCACGTTCTCCCAGACGCTGGCACGGCGCTCGGGGACTGGATGGCCGATACGACCGGCCTCGGCTACGAAGGCGGCGCACTGGTGTTTTCGGCTGCGTTGGTCGTCGTCGCAGTCCTCTACTACTGGACGAACATTTCCCGCGTCGCTTTGTTCTGGGCAGCGTTCATCCTGACGCGACCGCTCGGCGCCACCGTGGGCGATTTCCTCGACAAGCCGCTGAACCACGGCGGCATGGCGCTCAGCCGGCCCATCGCGTCCGCGGTTATTGCGGCATTCATCGTTGGTTGCATCCTGCTCCTGCCCCAGCGTGCCGGAAGGCATCCCGGCGAACCTCAAGCCGCCAATGCAGGATAGCGCTGGTGTGCTCGGTTCAACCCGCGGATTGTCGAGCCGCTTGTCGCGCACCACCGTGATCAGCAGCGCGTCGCGCGGCCAGCCGGCGTCGACCAGCATCTTGCGCTTCTGCAGGACGTAGTCCTCGCAGTCGCCAGCGCATGTCCCGGAAAAGTGGGAGCCGGTTTTCCGAACAGGACATGCGCAAACTATAAAATGCCGTCGGTCGGATACGACCATTTCTCGACCACGCTCCAGTGGTCCATGTCCGTCATCGGACGGACGTTTTCGTTGACCCATTGATTGACGCGGACAAGATTCGCGCGCCAGGCCGTCTGGGTCATGACGGTGTCGCGTGGCGCCGACGTCGCGCCGCGGCAGTCGCTTGCGTTCTCGATGCAGAAGTCGACCCGGTCGATCGGTGCGGCGCGAAGCAAACCGCAAGCGATTAATCAACAATCATATGATGTGAATTCTCGCATAACGTGTTGTCAGGTCTCGCCGCTTCTTATCGTGCGTGCGAGTGTCAATTGCAATTGGCTCTGCGCGGCAGAGGCTTCTCGTCGTTATAAGCCTTGACGGAGCACACTTAGATTTGCATCATTTGATCTCACATCTGTCGCAAAAATTTATTGCACGTGGGGATTGAAATGCGAATTGGTGCCATGTCAGTGTAAAGCGCGTGATGAGTTAGCGGGCCGAACGCATCTTGCGGGGTGATACGATCCCAATAACCAACAATATGAGCGTTCGAGCTTCACCTGATGTCCAGCCGTTCAGCCAATTCTTCGCAGTTGCCAGACGCAACGAACCGCAGTTCGATGTCTCTATGCCGTTTGCGGAAAGGGTCTCGTGCATCGCAACGTATTTGAGCTGGGTCGGGCAGCGAGCGTGTACCATTGGCCTCTTAGTGGCGAAGACATCTGGAGGTCTCAATGAAGATCATATCAAATCGTTTGATGATCAGCGTTTGCGTGATTGCGATGGCAACCGCAGCGGCTGGCCAAGATCAAAAGCGGTCAGCACAAGATAGTTCCAAATCGGATCAACAGAAGACGGGTCCATCGAAACATAGCGACTGCTCCGAACGCGTGAGCGCCTTTGTCGTCGAATTCGATCAGTTGCTCGATAGCAGGCCACATTCAGTCTTGGTCGTTGAGGATGTTATGAAACGGAGATTTCCAACGACTGGCTGTAATGTTGATGAGGTATTTTCGATTTCACGAAAATCGAAGTACTTCTCATCCTTTTTCAACTGGGGATCGGGCTACACCGTGACGTTCAAGAGCCGTGACTTTGTTGCAAGTTTCGGACTCACCAAAGACGGAAATATCGAGCTTCCCTCTGCGGCCGTACAGTGTGGCGGGAAGCCTTGCCTTTGAGCGAACGCGTCAATACGGGGGAAATATCGCCATGCCGCAGGAGATCTACGTTACGTACTCTGGTGTCACAGAGCCTTGCACGCGAGGATAAATCGGGGTCAGAGTAAGATTACTCACTCGTCAGCAGCGATGGGCTACCGGCACACGCTCCCCCAACAAAGTTGCGGCCGATGCTTGGGGGAGCATCGGCCGCGCGCGAACCGGTCGTGGGACGGGGAGGGGTGGGGATAACCGGGTCGCGTTACTGCTGTCTCTTTCGTTGCCTTGTTCGTATCTCGCGGCGTTCGCCGCCAAAGAAAAACTACCTCGCACTGACCGCCGAGATCGCCGGCTTCTGATCGCCGAGCGAAACCCAGACGTTGACATCGTACTGCGACTGCCGCTTGACGAAGCGATAGCCGGTCTCGTTCCAGAGCACGATCTCCTCGTTCTGGTTGTCGAGGATGAACTCGCCCTTGTCGCTCTTCACCGTCAGCACCGCATGACCGTCGCCGCGCTTGTCGCGCACCACCGTGATCAGCAGCGCGTCGCGCGGCCAGCCGGCGTCGATGAGCATCTTGCGCTTCTGCAGGACATAGTCCTCGCAGTCGCCATAACCGTCGGTCGGATACGACCATTTCTCGACCAGGCCCCAGTGGTCCATGTCCGTCATGGGGCGGACGTTTTCGTTGACCCATTGATTGACGCGCGACGAGATCGCGCCAGGCCACTTGTGTCATCACGATGTCGCGTGGCGCGTTGGTCGCGCCGCGGCAGTCGCTTGCGTTCTCGGTGCAGAAGTCGACCCAGCCGATCGGCGCCCGGGTCTCCTGACCGACGGCTGCGAACAGCGTCGGTCGATCTGCGTCGTCTTGTCGTTTGATGCCCTGTCGCCTGCCGCCTGCGCCGCACCCGCCATCCCGATCAGGACGACGAGCGCAAGGCCTGCGCCCGCTCCACACTTCCGTACCATTGTGACCCCCCGCTTTTCTTGTTGGGCCACACTTCGCACAAAGCCTTTGCGCCGCCGCTAAGCCGGCGCAGTACATTCAAAGCAAATGCAAGTATTGTTTTCAGAAAATTCGACGAATACTTGAATCGAATTTGAGTAAAATTCGAACTAGTCTCATTTGATTAAAATGCGAGCTATCCGCGCGAAAACCCCCGCAAAGGTGGTCAAAAACCAAGGCTTTCTGGGAGGTTAAGCGGGACCGGTGGGCGGCCGGATCGCGGCGGTTTGCGGCGGCGGCAACAGGCTCAAGACTGCGCGAATACGTGCGGCCGCGCGGTCCGCGGCAGCACGGCGCAGATTTCAGCGAAGTTCAGGGGCTTTGGCGTTTACCGGGCGGTGACGCTGTCTTCGAGAGTTTCCGCCAATTGAGGGTGCGCGAACTCGATCGCGAACCCTTCTTCGAGGTGGCGGACCACATGGCCCTTCACCGTGCCGAGCAACAATTGCGAGCCGACTTCGGGCTTGAGCTCGGCGCTGACGGCTGAGCCCGACAGCGAGAGGTCGATGATCCGGCAGTTCATGACGCGGCCGTCGGCCAGCGTCAGCCGCGCGATCGGATTGCGTGGCACGACACGGTCGTGGCGGCGATCTTCCGGCAGGTTGAGGATCTTGCGGTTGGCGAGCCAGGTCAGCTGGGCTGCGAGCTTGTCGCGCTTGCGCGGCGTCGCCGACACCGTCATCGCAAAGCCGTTGTCGATGATGCGGGTGATCCTGCCTTCGACGCGGCCGATGTGATCGAGATAGGCGACAACGCGTTCGCCGACCGCGCCAATGCCCTGCGCCAGCAGCGCGAGGCCACCCGGCGACATGTTGATCACCTGACATGGAAACTCGCGGCGATCCTGCAGCATGTAGCGGCCAAGCAGGTGAACCTTGACCCGCTGAAAGCGCCGCCGCTCTTCATTCAATGAAGCCGGAGCCGGGGATTTTTGTAACAGCGCCATTGCTTCTTGTTCGGCCCAGCCACTTCAACAACAGCTTGTCGACCTGCACGCGTCATCCCCGCGCGACCGTGCTGATCTTGCGGCACGCGTGTCAGTAGTCGGCAAAACCTTACGGCCCGCAGGGTTAATGCCCCGTTAGCAATCGCGCCCTGCGCGAACGTTGCGCACACCCGTGCGCAGCCAGGAAAACCGCGCTAGCGCAGGCCCTCATAGACCATGAAGCCGCGCGCCGCGGAGAACTTGCGCAGCATGCGCTTGCCGATCGATTGCGGTCGGTGGCCGACATGACGCCAGGTGGTCAGTTCGAGCTCGCGCACCCCGCCATAATCCGGCACGGCGGGAACCGTCAGCGGCGCGAGGATGCCGGTGACGCTTGCCGGGGTGTGCGGGCGGCTTGCGAACGGCAGCAGCAGCAATTCCAGGAACAGCGGCATGCCATTGACCATGGCGGTGGCGCCGGCGACCGTACCGATCTGCTCCTCGACCACGATGCCGATGAGGTCCTCGACCTGCTTGCGGCTCGCTATCTGCCACAGCGCATCGAAGCGCTGGCCTTTGGCGTCGGAACCCAGGAGGGCGCAGAGCCGGGTTCCAGCGACACGGAAAGGGAAGCCGCTTGTGTGCTCATAAGCCAGCACAAAACTGTCGCCGAGCAGGTGGCGGATTGGTTCCGGCTCAAAGGCGGACCGCGCGGGTGCGGCCTCCGATCCACGGACTTCATCCCAATACGCAAAGAACTGTTGACTGGAGGGATGTTTCATTTCGACGCAAACCCGAACTCGACAAGCCGACGTGCGGCGGGACAGACGTGTGCCGTTCCGAGCCTGTCAGCCCGTCGCGGCATCTGTTGCAGGGGGAGGGTGCAGCGTCCATGCCGAACCGCCTTGCAGGAGGCGAGCGGGCGCGTCTGACTGAAATTAACGTTAAATTAACTATGCGCTTGGGGTTCGGGCCGCGCAGCCATAGGATGCCAGCACTCCAGTTTTGCCCGGCGGGGAGGGGTGGGGGACCACTTGGCTTCGCCGCTGACAGAAGTCTCTGAAGGAGGGCCGAAAAAGCCCTCCTTTTTCTTTGCTTCTTTGCCCCCTTGCCTCCATCGGGTCAGCGCCATGCGCGTTGAGCCTGATCCTTCCCTTGCACCGTCCGCCGCCGGCCCTTATTCCGATAGCACTCTCGCGACAGCCGAATCCCGGGGGTGGACAAGGCGGAAGGTCACGTGAGTTCCCCGACCGAGACGACGTCACACGAGCCGATCTTTACGCTGCCGGGCGCGTTGACCGCCCTGCTGGCGGTGATGTTTGCCATCCACTTCATCCGCATGGCACTGCCGGAATCGATCGACGAGCAGGTGCTGCTGGCGTTCGCTTTCATTCCGGCGCGCTATGGCACGACGCTGTTCGCGCACTCGATCTACGACGGCATCGGTCCAAAGATCTGGACCTTCCTGACCTACGCCTTGCTCCACGCCGACTTGAGCCACATTGGCTTCAACAGCCTGTGGCTATTGCCGTTCGGCAGCGCGCTGGCGCGCCGGTTCGGCGCGCTGCGCTTCTACGGCTTCCTTGCGGTGACGGCGATTGCAGGAGCGGCGGCGCATCTCGTGACGCATGAGCGCGAGCTCGCGCCGATGATCGGCGCGTCCGCCGCGGTGTCAGGCGCGATGGCGGCGTCGATGCGCTTCGCCTTCAACAGCGGCGGCTTCCTGTCGTTTCGCCGTGGCGACGCCCAGGCCGCGGCACTCGTGCCGGCGCTGCCGCTGTTGCAGGCGCTGCGTCATCCGCGCGTGCTGGCGTTTCTTGCGGTGTGGTTCGGCATCAACATCGTGTTCGGTATCGGTTCGATATCGATCGGCACGCAGTCGGCCACTGTTGCCTGGCAAGCGCACATCGGCGGCTTCGTCGCCGGCCTCGTGCTGTTCTCGCTGTTCGATCCGATCCGCCCGACCGACGGTCGCGATCACGGCGACGAAGCCCTCGAGGCGCAGGACCTGTTTAACTTCCGGCGTGACCCCGGCGTGACGAAGGGGCGCACATGGTGCAGCGCCACAAGCCTTGCCGACGGCGCGGCCGCGTCTCACATTTGAAACCAACCTGACGCTGCGCCGTTCTTCAAGGCTATGAGCTTAAGGACCGCGTTGAGGCAGAGCATGAAGGATCATGCTCCAACGACCTGAGCATGATCTGGAATGCGCGGTCCTCTCGGCCTGGACAGGCTTAAGGAGGCGACCATGACCGTTCGTGCCGTACTCGAATCCAAGGGCTACACCATCGTCACCGTTGATCCCCGCGCGACTGTGCGCGCGGCGGTCAAGCTTTTGTCGGAACGCCGCATTGGCGCCGTGCTTGTCATGGCGGACGGGCGAATCGCCGGCATCCTGTCGGAGCGCGACATTGTGCGCGTGCTCGGCGAGCGCGGTGCTGCGATCCTCGACGAGAAAGTCGAGGAGGTGATGACGCGCAAGGTCATTACCTGTCGTCCGTCCGACACGGTCGCGGCGATCATGGAGTCGATGACCGAAGGCAAGTTCCGCCATCTGCCCGTTGTCGACGATGGCAAGGTCGTCGGCCTCGTCTCGATCGGCGACGTCGTCAAGCGCCGCGTGATGGACATCGAGCACGAGCAGGAAGCGCTGCGCGACTACATCAAGACGGCCTGACAAGTCCCGGATATTGCTTCGAGACTACTGCGCGGCCTCACTCTCGTCGGGCCGCGCGTCGTTGGCTGCGGACGGCGCCGGCGTCGGCGCCAGAATTCCGATCGCCTCTTCGATCGATTCGATCGCGCGCTCGGCGGCACGGCGGCCGTGCTCGATCGTCTCCGCTGCGCGATGAAAATCGAACAGGGCGACGCCGGAGATGCGCGGCGAGATCAGGATGTCGGGCGGATCGCCGGCAAGCCGCGCGCGCGTGATCCGATCCTGCATGATGTTGAAGGCTTCCACCATCACAGTCGGGATCGCGGGCAGGCTCTGCTGGCTGCCGAAGCCGCCCTGCTTCATGGCGCGCTCGGCGGAGAAGAAGCGGCGCAATCCCTTGCGCGGCACGATGACGGGCGAGTCTTCGACCTCGAGAATCTCGGGCGGCGTGCCGAACGCGGAAATGGTGCCGCCATGGCCAAAGCTGTCGCTGTTCAGGCTGACGGCGATCACGATCTCGGCGCCGAGCGCGCGCGCTGCCGACACCGGCACCGGGTTGACCAGCGCGCCGTCGACCAGCCAGCGATCGCCGACCAGCACGGGGGTGAAGATACCGGGCAGGGCATAGGACGCACGGAGCGCGTCGACCAGCCGGCCATGGGTCAGCCAGATCTCGTGGCCGGTTTTGATCTCGGTCGCAACCGCCGCAAACTTGATCGGCAGATCGTCGATACGGGTCTTGCCCAGCGCCTCCTGCAATCGCGCCGCAAGCTTGTTGCCGGCGATCAGGCCGGAGCCGTTGAGCTGGATATCGAGATAGCCGAACACGCTGCGCGCCTGCAGGCTGCGCGCCCAGCTTTCAAAGCCGTCGAGGTGCCCGGAGACGTATGCGCCGCCGACGGCGGCGCCGATCGATGTGCCGACCACGATGTCGGGTGCGATGCCGCGCGCCTGCAGCGCCCGGATCACGCCGATATGGGCGAAGCCGCGCGCAGCACCCCCGCCAAGCACCAGCGCGATCAATGGCCGGCGCGTGGCACCAAGGCCTACACCGCCCGATGGCCTGGTCGGGCTATTGCCGCCGTCGACGATCGTCAAAGGCCTGCCCTCCGAAAACTCGCGGTGACCGCCGAATTGGCTGACATCACTGCAAAAACCGCTCTTTGACAGAAAATATGACCGGTCGACGACGGATGCCAGTTCTGAATTACGATGCGGCTAACGCGCGGTGCAAGGCTTGAATTTGCCTGCTTTTCGGTGAACAACCGCCATTGTGACAGTTCCGATACCAGCCCGCCGCGAGGCCGCGCAGCGTACGCGTTACCGCGTCATCATCGCGCTTGCGATGAGTGCGATCGCGCTTTCCGCGATGCCGGCACGAGCGCAGTTGTTCGGCGATCGCCCGGCGCCGGTGCCGCCGGCCAACGTGCCGATCACCGACGCGCCGCCGGGCAGCGCGATCAGTCTTGCGCCGCCGTCCGGACCCGGAGCCGCACCTTTATCCGCGCCGCTGCCGCCGCCGATCTCCGGTGGCAGCTCGCTCGCGCCGAATTCCACCGTGGCGACGCCGAGCACGCCGACAACCGGGCAGGCGGTGCTGGCGCTCAGCGCCCGTTACGGCAAGGATGCGCCGAATATCGCTTCGGGTTTGATCTGGCGCGTCTACGGCGACAAGCCGGACGCGACGGGTGTGTTCAAGCTCTTGCGCGAAGAGCGTTCGACCACGCCCAACATCGTTCTCCCTGCGGGCAACTATGTCGTCCACGTCAGCCTCGGCCTTGTCAGCGCCGTGCGCGCGGTCACGTTGAAGCAGGATACGGTGCGCGAGGTGTTCGATCTGCCGGCCGGCGGCTTGCGCATCGAAGGCCGCGTCGGCACCAGCAAGATTCCGCCTGGCCAGGTGACCTTCAACATCTACAAGGGCAGCCAGTTCGAGCCGGTCGAGCGCGCGCCGATCGCGCAGAACATCGCCGCCGGCGACGTCGCCGTGATCCCGGAAGGCACTTATTATATTGTCTCGAACTATGGTGACGGCAATTCGGTCGTGCGCTCGGACATCCGCGTGCAGGCTGGCAAGCTGACCGACGTGATCGTCACCCACCGCGCCGCGCTGATCATGCTGAAGCTGGTCAGCGAGAACGGCGGCGAGGCGCTCGCCAATACGCAATGGTCGGTGCTGACGCCGGGCGGTGACGTGATCAAGGAATCGATCGGCGCCTTTCCGCGCGTCGTGCTGGCCGAAGGCGAGTATCGCGCCGTCGCCAAGAACGAAGGCAAGGTCTACCAGCGCGACTTCAACGTCGTGAACGGCGTCGACGGCGAAGTCGAGGTCGTCGCCAAGTAAGTCACCAAGCAAGTCGCCAAGTAACACCTTCGATCACCGCCGCATCTGTCGTCCTGCGGTAACCATCAACTGTCTTATTTCTGTCATAAAGCGGCGCGGCGGCTCGCGCGCGCGCTGCTTTTACGCGCGGTTAAAGTGTCGCGGTCAGCTTGCCCCTCGCGCAGTGGGGGCAAGAAGAATGAGTGCGATGACTGCAAGCGCGCAGCCGCGTCGCCGGCTGTTCGGCGCCGACGTGTTCTCCGACCTGGAAGTCCTGCGGCGTAAATGGAATGCGGCGCTCAAGCCCGGCCATCGTCTGCCTCCTTACGAAGACATCATGCTGGGCAGCCTCGGGCGGCTCGCCGACCATATGATGTTGCTGAAGGGCGAGGCCGGGACAACGCTGACCACGGTGCGCGCCGGCCAGTACGTTCGCAACTGGCTCGGTACTGACGATAACGACATCGCGGTCGCGCAGCTGCCAGCCGATTGCGCGGTTGCGCTGAACGATGTCGTGATCGCTGCGGCCGCTGCCTCAAAACCCTCATCGTCGACGGCCTATCGCGTCCGTGACGGCCTGGTCGAGACTTACGACGTGCTGGCGATGCCGCTCGCCAACCGCTGGGGCGCGCCGCTGATGGCGGTCTATGTCCGCGAGCGCGGCAGCCGGTTCGAACTGGTCGATTCGATCTATCGCTCAACCAACGAAGGCATGATCGCGCTCGTCGCGGTGCGCGAGCCTGATGGCATCGACGTCGTCGACTTCCAGATCCTCGATCTCAATGACGGTGCCGAACGCTTGCTGCGACTGCCCGCCGCGCGGCTGCGCTGGCGCAAGATCGGCGGCAGCAGCCATCCGTTTGCGACTGCTGATACGCTGGCGCGGCTGAAGTCGGCGTTGCGGACCCAGCAGCGCGAGCAATTCGAGATCGACGTGACGGCGGACGGCCAGACCACTTACGTTCGGGTCGGCGTGGCGGCGACCGGCGACCTCGTCTGCGCGACGCTGTCCGACGTCACCGAGATCAAGCGCAGCGAAGCCTCGTTTCGTCTGCTGTTCGAAAGCAACCCAACTCCGATGTGGGTGTTCGACGTCGAGACCTTGCGCTTCCTCAGCGTCAACGACGCCGCGGTCGGCCACTATGGCTACCGCCGCGACCAGTTCCTCGCGATGACCTATTCCGATCTCTGGCCGGCGGCGGAGCGCGCGCAGCACCTCGAGGCGCTGCAGGTGGCCGCCGAGGCCTATCAATCCAGTCAAAGCTGGCATCATGCCAAGGCCAATGGCGAGCTGATCGAGGTCGTGACGTTCGGCCGCCGCGTGACCTTTGCCGATCGCACCGCATTCCTTGTGACGGTCATGGACGTGACCGAGCGCAGGCGTGCCGAGGCCCGTATCGCCCACATGGCGCATCACGACGCGCTCACGGATCTGCCGAACCGCACGGTGTTCAGCCAGCGACTGAACGAGGCCTTGGCGCGGGTACGGCGCGATCGCGAGCGTATCGCCGTGTTGTGGGTCGACCTCGATCATTTCAAGACAGTCAACAACTCTTTTGGCCATTCGGTCGGCGACCGCCTGTTGAAGGCGGCTGCGCAGCGCTTGTGCAATGCGAGCGGTGAGGGTGCGCTGGTCGCGCGCCTCGGCGGCGATGAATTCGCGGTGTTGCTGGAATCGGTTTCGACGCCAAATGACGCCGGCGCAGTGGCCGAGCGGCTGATCGAAGCCCTGAGCGTTCCGTTCGAGTTCGCAGGCACCGAAATGACGGTCGGTACCAGCGTCGGCATTGTGCTTTATCCGGGCGACGGCCAGAGCGCCGAAGAGCTGTTGCGCAACGCCGATCTCGCGCTTTATCGCGCCAAGGCCGACGGCCGCGGCACGCACCATTTCTTCGAGCCGGAGATGGACCGGCAGGCCCAGAAACGCCGCGGGCTGGAGCGCGATCTGCGCAAGGGCCTGATGCGCGGCGAGTTCGAGCTCTATTACCAGCCGCTGATCGACCTCGCCTCCGAGCGTGTCACCGCTTTCGAAGCGCTGTTGCGCTGGAATCATCCCGAGCGCGGCATGGTGCCACCGGTCGAGTTCATTTCTGTCGCCGAAGAAACCGGCTTGATCACGCCGCTCGGCGAGTGGGTGCTGCAGTCCGCCTGCAGCGAGGCCGCAACCTGGCCCGACGACGTCAAGATCGCCGTCAATCTCTCGCCGCTGCAGTTCCGCAACCGCAACCTCGTTGCCGCCGTCATCAACGCGCTGGCGCGCTCCGGCCTCGCGCCAGGGCGGCTCGAGCTCGAGATCACCGAGTCCGTGCTGCTCGCCGAGACCGATTCGAACATCGCGACGTTGCACCAGCTGCGCGCGCTCGGCGTGCGCATCTCGATGGACGATTTCGGTACCGGCTATTCCAGCCTCGGCTACCTGCGCAGCTTCCCGTTCGACAAGATCAAGATCGACCGCTCATTCGTCAGCGAGATCGCGCAGGACGAGGATTGCGCCGCCATCATCCGGGCGATCTCGGGCCTTGGGCGCAGTCTGCGCATCCGCACCACCGCTGAAGGCGTCGAGACCGCAGCCCAGCTCGGCCGGCTGCGCGACGAAGGCTGCACGGAGGTGCAGGGCTATTATTTCAGCCCGCCGCGGCCGGCGTCGGAGGTCGCGGGCTTGCTGGAAAAATTTGGCGCGGGCCCGAGCGCTGCGCAGCCGGTGGAGCAGCTCGCTAGGAAAATCGCGTAACGATATCCTTCAGCACCGGTCGGTCGCGGTCTTCGGTCGGGCGGGTGGCGCGGCCGATATGGACGAAGCCCGCCATCTTCTCGTCCGCCGCAAGACCCAGCGCTGCGAGCGCCTCGCGGTCGAACGCCATCCAGCCGGTCAGCCAGCTCGCGACATAGCCGAGCCCGTTCGCGGCGGTGACGATGTTCATCGCGCTCGCGCCGGCCGACAGCTCCTGCTCCCATTCCGGGATCTTCACATGCGGCCTGGCCCGGCTGACGACGCCGATCACCAGCGGCGCATGGAGGAAGCGCTTGCGCTCGACCTCGACCTGGTCGGCGGTGGCCTGCGAATTCTTGCGCTTGAAAATCTCGGCAATGAGGTTGCCGGCCTTCTCGCGCGCGGTACCCTCGAACACGATGAAGCGCCATGGCACCAGCTTGCCGTGATCCGGCACACGGGCGCCAAGCGTCAGGATGGTCTCGAGTTCGTCCGCAGTCGGACCGGGGCCAGTCATCTCGATCGGCTTCACCGAGCGGCGGGATTTCAAGAGTTGAATGGTATCGGGCATGCGCGATCCGTGAGATGTTCGAGACCTTGATATTGGACTTGCGTCCCGTCGGACAAGGTCCGGCCGTTTAGAGCTCAACTAAACAGCCGGTCGCTTTGCCGCTCTATTCCGCCGCCAGCGCCTGCTGTGTCCGCTTCAAATCCGGCGGCGTTGCTTCGTCGACCAGCGCTGCGATCGCCTGATCGAGCGCTGCCACCTGTCTGGCGGTCGGAGCCAAGCCGGCGGATCGAGACCGTGCGGGTCTCGGCTTCCTTCTTGCCGACCACGAGTAGCGCCGGGATTTTCGCCAGCGAGTGCTCGCGGACCTTGTAGTTGATCTTCTCGTTGCGCAGGTCGATGTTGGCGCGCAAGCCTGCACGCCGCACCGCGGCGAGCACCTGCTTCGCATAGTCGTCACCATCAGACGTGATCGTGGTGACGACGGCCTGCACCGGCGCGAGCCAGAGCGGGAAGTGCCCCGCGAAGTGCTCGATCAGGATGCCCGTAAAACGCTCCATCGAACCGCAGATCGCGCGATGCACCATGACCGGCGTCTTCTTCGACCCGTCTGCGTCGATGTAGAACGCGCCAAAGCGTTCCGGCAGATTGAAGTCGACCTGCGTGGTGCCGCACTGCCAGTCACGTCCGATCGCGTCGCGCAGCGCGTATTCGAATTTTGGCCCGTAGAACGCGCCTTCGCCGGGATTGATCGCGGTCTTGATCTGTCCGTTGTGGCTCTGCGCCGCGATCTTCTTCAGCACATCGCTCATGATGCCTTCGGCATGATCCCACGCCGCATCGGAGCCGACCCGCTTGTCCGGGCGCGTCGACAGCTTGATTGTGAGTTCGCCCTCGAACCCGAAGTCCGCATAGGTCGACAGGATCAGCTCGTTGATCCGCAGGCACTCGGCCGCCAGCTGGTCCTCGGTGCAGAACACGTGCGCGTCGTCCTGGGTGAAGCCGCGCACGCGCAACAGGCCATGCATCGCGCCTGACGGCTCGTAACGGTGCACGATGCCGAACTCGGCGAGCCGAATGGGCAGGTCGCGATAGCTCTTCAGCCCGTGCTTGAAGATCTGCACGTGGCCGGGACAGTTCATCGGCTTGATGGCAAACCAGCGCTTGTCCTCGGCCTCGTCGCCGGCGGACTGCGCCGCGAACATGTTCTCGCGATACCAGTCCCAGTGGCCTGACGTCTCCCACAGCGACTTGTCGAGCATTTGCGGCGCATTGACCTCGTCATAGACGCCGGCCAGCCGTCGGCGCATGTAGCTGACGATGGCCTGAAACAGCGTCCAGCCCTTGGCGTGCCAGAACACGACGCCGGGGCCTTCTTCCTGGAAATGGAACAGGTCGAGCTCGCGGCCGAGCCGCCGGTGGTCGCGCTTCTCGGCTTCCTCGAGCTGCTTCAGATAGGCGTCGAGGTCTTCCTGCCTGGCGAACGCTGTGCCGTAGATGCGCGTCAGCATCGGGTTGTTGGAATCGCCGCGCCAGTACGCGCCGGCCACCTTCATCAGCTTGAAGGCGTTGCCGACCTTGGCCGTCGAGGTCATGTGCGGGCCGCGGCAGAGGTCGAACCAGTCGCCCTGCTTGTAGATGCGGATGGTCTGATCTTCCGGAATCGCGTCGACCAGCTCGACCTTGAACAGCTCGCCCTTGTCGCGAAAGACTTTCTTCGCTTCGTCGCGCGACCAGATTTCCTTGGTGAACGGTTTGTCGCGCGCGATGATCTCGCGCATCTTCTTTTCGATGCGCGTCGAAATCCTCGGGCGTGAACGGCTCGTTGCGGAAGAAGTCGTAATAGAAGCCGTTCTCGATCACCGGGCCGATGGTGACTTGCGTGCCCGGCCACAAGGTCTGCACGGCTTCGGCGAGCACGTGCGCTGCATCGTGCCGGATCAACTCCAGCGCGCGGGGGTCCTCGCGATTGACGAACTCGATCTTCGCGTCATGGTCGATCGGATCGGCGAGATCAGCGAGTTCGCCGTCGAGCGCCATCGCGACCGTTCGCTTCAAGAGCGACGGTGAGATGCCCCTGGCAATCTCGGTTCCGGTGATGTTTTTGGGGAATTCGCGGCGGGCGCCGTCGGGGAACGTCAGGGTGACCTGGGAGTCGGGCATCGCTGCCATGTCAGTCTCCTTCTGCTCACTCCTGCGAACCGACGCAGGTAAGCGGTGAGGCTGTATAGCAAGAGAGATTCGCCGATCGCAACGGCAAATTGCCTGTTCGACAGGCCTCGGCTGGACGGCTGCGGCGGGTGCACTTAATCTTTCGGTCGCGATGGCGGGAGGTCAGGATGTTGCGGGCAGGGCGCATCGGTCTTGCGGGTTCTTGCGCGTTTATTGTCATAGCGCTCACCCTGCTTGCCTCCGCCCAAGCCCAGCCGGCGCTGCAGCGGCAGTGCACGACCATGGGCAGCCCAAACCAGATCGCAGCCTGTTCGGCGCTGATCGCCGCGGGCCGCAGCGATGTCGCCGAGTTCTACTACGCCCGCGGCGCCGCGCTGCTCGACAAGCGCGATTGCGACGGCGCGCTTGCCGACTTCGACTCGGCGGTTCGGCTGAAGCCCAACGAACCCGCCTATCACGGCGGGCGCGGCCTCGTGTTCTACCAGTGCAAGCGCGACTACCGGCAGGCGCTCGATGCGTTCAGCGAGGTCGTGCGCCTGACCCCGAATGACGCCGCCGCCTGGGATATCCGCAGCAATTGCAGGAAACTGCTCGGCGATCTCGATGGCGCCATCGCCGACGACACCATGGCGATCAAGCTCGATCCGAAGACCGCGATGTATCGCGGCAACCGCGCGATCGCCTATCAGGAGAAGGGCGACCGCGTGAATGCGCTCGCCGACTTCAATTTCGAGGTGCAGGCCTCGCCGAATTCGTCGCCGGCGGTCGCCAACCGCGGCCTGTTCTTTCTCAACATCGGCCAGCTCGATCTCGCAATCGCCGATCTTACGACCGCGATCAGGCTCGATCCCAATGCGTCCAAGGCCTACGCCAACCGCGCCGAGGCGTTCCGCCAGAAGGGCGATCTCGACCGCGCGCTTTTCGACCTCGACCAGGCGATCAGGATCAATCCGCGCGATCCTCTGAACTTCGGCCGCCGCGCCGACGTCCTGCGTTACCGCGGCGACTTTCGCGACGCGATCGCCGAGGACGATCGCGCGCTCGGCATCGACCCCGACTACATTCCGGGCCTCACCGGTCGCGGCTTGAGCTTAGAGCGGCTCGGCGACGTCGCACAGGCAAAGGTTGAATTCGCCAGGGCGATCGCGTCGAAAAGTTATCTCGCCAATCTCGACTATTCGAAATCGGCGCTGGAGACTGCGCGGGCGCGCCTTGCGGCGCTCGAGTCCGGCGCGCCGCCGCCGCAGATTCCGCCGGCGCCGCGCAAGTCCGAAAAGGAGAACTCGATCCCGACGCCGATCCCGGTCGTCGCGCCGGTGCCGCCTGACCTGAAGCAAACAACGATCGCCAGCCAGGGCCGGCGCATTGCGCTGGTCATCGGCAACTCCGGCTATCAGAGCGTCGTCAAGCTGGTGAACCCGAAGAACGATGCCGCGCTGGTTGCCGCGTCCTTGCGCAATACCGGCTTCACGGAGGTGACGGTCTTGACGGATGCGCCGCGGGCAAAGTTGCTGGAGACGCTGCGTGCCTTCGCCGAGGACGCCAAAACGGCGGACTGGGCGGTCGTCTACTACGCCGGTCACGGTGTCGAGGTGAACGGCACCAACTATCTCGTTCCGATCGATGCGAAGATTGCGTCGGGCGCCGATCTCATCGGCCAGGGCGTGCCGGTGAGCGAGATCATTGCCGCCGAGGCCGGCGCGAAGAAACTCAAGCTCGTCGTGCTCGACGCCTGCCGCGACAATCCGTTCCCGGCCGAACCTGCGTTGCCCAACGTCGTCGCGTCGGCGGCGCCGGTGGCGTCGGGCGATGCGGCGCGTTCGCTCGCGCGCACGTTGGCGCAGGGCAAGGGCCTTGCGGCGATCAAGGCGGACGCCGGCACGCTGATCGTGTTCGCGGCCAAGGACGGGCAGACCGCGCTCGACGGCGACGGCGACGACTCGCCGTTCGCCATTGCGGTCGCACAGCGGATCGCGACGCCCGGGGTCGAGATCAACAAGCTGTTTCGCCTCGTGCGCGACGACGTGATGGAGGCGACCGCCGGCCGCCAGGAGCCGTACACCTATGGCTCGCTGCCGGGCCGCGAGGATTTTTTCTTCGTCGCCGCGAAGTGAGAGCGAACAGCAAGTAGCGAATAGCGAAAAGGATTTCGCTTTCTATTCGTCACTCGCTATTCGCCATTCGCCGGGCTCCTCACCATGAGTCTAGAAATGATTTTGCATGTCTGTCGCCACCGCCCCGTTTTCGCCTTGGATGTGTGCGCAAGCTGAGGTTGCATATGCGCTGGATATCGCGGGGGCACCAAAATGGCCGCGGTCGCAAGCTTTCTCACAAGTTTTCTTGGACTTTTGTTCCGTGCCGCCTGGCGCATCTTCCGCGTGCTGTGGGTCTGCCGCGTGCCGGCGGTGAGTGCGCTCGGCGGCGGCGCCTTGATGATCCTGATCCCGCAAGCCGTTGATCTGTTCGCCGACACCGGATTGCCGGCGTGGCGCTGGGGCTGGTTCTTCTTCTCGCTGTTCATCTGGGCGTGGCTCGTGCATGCGATGGGCCGCCGCGCGTTGCAGTTTGACGAGTGGGTGCCGGAGGCGCGTCGCCCGGGCGGCCTGACCGATGCGGATCGCCTCAAACTCCGCGAGGTGTTTCGCCTGCCGGCGACCTGGGTGCCGCGGCTGCTTGGGCTGTTCGTGATCGCAGCAGTAGCGCGGGCCACACTCAATATGCGCGCCGATCTGGCGCAGGCCGCCGGCTTGCCGCAGGCGGCGCGGGCGCTGGCCTGGAGCTGGGTCCTGCTGCTCGGGACGGCGCTGGTCGCGGTCGGCTATGTGGTGGTCGTTCTGCTGTGGCGCGAAGTGCGCGCAAAGATGCTGCAGCGCGACAAAGATCCGCCGCTGCTCAACAAGACGCAGTCGATCTTCACGCTGGCGCTGCCGAAAAACTGGCCCGAACTGCGCAAGCTGCTCGGCTCGCGGGTCAACCGTGTCCTGTTCGCCTTTGCCGTCTTCATCACCGGCGTGTTCTTCGGCGCACTGTTCTTCCCGGAATCGATCCCGTGGCTGTTCCCGCGCGTCGTGCTGCTGCCCGTGCTGCTCGGCGGCGGCATTCTGCTGTTCGGCGAGATCGCCTCGCTGTCGCATCGCTACGCGACGCCGCTCCTCCTCATCTTCTTCGTGATCGGCGGCGTGCTGAACCTGTTCCTCACTCATTATAATGACGTGCGCTGGGTTGCCGCGGCGCCGGTGTCGCCGACCTCGGGTCCGGCGCACGAGATCAGCATTGCCGAGGCGATCGCGCGCTGGAAGGCCGCGAACTGTGCCGCCGACCCGTGCGAGGTGAGACCGATCGTAGTGGCCGCGGCGGGCGGCGCGAGCCGTGCCGGCTTCTTCACCGCGACCCTGGTCGGTGCGCTGCTCGACGAGGCGGCGCTCGATCCCGAACTCGGCAACATCCGCAACCGCATCTTTGCATTGTCGACGGTGTCGGGCAGCTCCGTTGGCGGCGCGATGATGCGTGCGGCATGGGCGGATGCGCAAGAGGTCGGCAATATCGACCAGCCGCCGTGCCAGAACGCCAGCGTGACGGCGCCGTACCGCAGCCGCGCCGCCGAACCCGAGGACTACAATCGGGCGCGCAAGGATTCGTGGCGTGACTGCTTCCAGCAACTGCTCGCCGGCGATTTCCTGTCGCCGGTGTTCGTCGGCATCGCCTATCGCGACATCTTTCCGATCGGCAACATCTTCACCGGCGAAGCGTTCGGCCTCGACCGCACCGGCCTGCTCGAACAATCCTTCGAGCGCTGGTATCGCGAAGTGACGGGATCATCAGGCGCCTGCGGGGAGAAAGACAACAGCGGCCTGTGCCGCCGGCTCGGCCATCTGCCGGTCGTCCTGCGACGGGCGCCAAGGCCGACTGGATGCCGCTCTTGTTCGTGAACGGCACCTCGGTCTCGACCGGTCGGCGGATCCTGGTGTCGGACGTAAAGATCGATTGCCTGCAGGACGGCGCCGGGCCGTTCCTCAATCTCGCCTACGACTATCGCGAACTGCGCGAGGGCGCGACTCGCTTGGGCCCGCGCGGCTGCGACGTCAATGCCGCAGAACCCGCGAGCGGAGGGATCGATCTGCGCCTGTCGACCACCGCGATGATGAGCGCACGCTTCCCCGTGATTTCGACGCAGGGCGTGATCTGGGAACTCGACCGCCAGATCGCCGACAGCATCGTCGACGGCGGATATTTCGAGAACGATGGCCTTGCCACCGCAGCCGATGTCGTGCGTGAGCTGCAGGCAAGAGGACTGCATCCGCTTGTCATCCAGACCGTGAGCGAGCCGGACGAGGTGCGCGATACCGAGCGGGCGAGCGCCGACCAGCGGCCATCGTTGCCGAAGGCGGGTGGGCGCACGCTGTTCGATGCCTATACCTCGATCGGCCGCGCGCTCTATGCGACCCGCTCGGGCCAGGAAGACGGCCACATGGCGTATCTGCAGCAGACCCTGCAGGGACCGCTGATCAGCATGGGCGTCCACTCGATCGAGCAGGGCACCGGCGCGCTGTGCCGTTCGCCGGTCCAACAGAGGACGACCATGAACGTGGTGTCGATGAGCTGGTGGATTTCGCAGCCGGTCCAGGCCTATCTGGACGCCCAGCTGTGCGCGCCGGAAGTGGACCAGGTCCTGATTTGCGAGCTCAAGCGCAAGGTCGGCGCCGATGGCCAGCCGACCGGTCCATCGTGTCCGCCGCTGCCGGTCGCGCTGTCGAGCAAATGATCATCTGTCGGAGTATGGCGTCCAACCCGGCGCACGGCTGCCCAAATCATGGCAAATCTGTCGCAGGTCGCTATGCTGCGTCACCCCGCTTGCTTGCCGAAAATTAGCTGGGGCTTGCCGGCACAACTTCGGGTCAATGCTCGTCCGGTTCTTGAGACAGGGATTTTGAGAACGCTTTATCCTGCGATCGTTGCATCGCAACTCGTTCTGAGCGGGTGTGTATCGCTGCCGCAAGCCTGCTTGCCGCCGGCGCATCCGATGATCGCGGCGGAGCTGTTCTTCGGCCGCAGCGTCGGCAACCGCATCGTCAGCGAGAGAGAGTTCGCCACATTCCTCGCCAGCGAGATCACGCCGCGTTTTCCCGATGGCCTGACGGTACTGGATGCGCGCGGCCAGTGGCGCAACGGCGAACGCGGGACGGTCGTCCGCGAAGCGAGCAAGCTGGTCAAAATCCTGTTTGTCGACGACGTGCAGAAGCGTGCCGATCTCGATGCGATCGCCGCAAATTACAAGCAGACATTCCGCCAGCAGTCGGTGTTGATTTCGCTGCAGTCGGTGTGTGCGGCCTTCTGAAGGCGAATCACGCGCCACAAGCTCTGGTTGTTTTTGGAGTTTTCGTGACGAAAATCACCACCATCATAATTGTGCGAAAAAAGACCTTGCCGCGGCCCTGATCACGACAAAGTGCACAACAAGAATCACAGTCAAGGATGAAGTAAGCCCGTCAACAAGACGCGCGGGGCAGCGCGCATCTTACTTCCTCCAACACGATAGCAGTGCCGCGGCGCGTAAGCGTTGTGTGTGTCGCGTGCCGGGCATCTGCTGCAGGGGAAGTAGTGACATGGGTGGGTGGCTGCGGCCGAAGTATCGGCCCTGGATTTCTGTTGCCTTTTTTTCGGCGCTGATCGCGCTGTTCTCCTCACAAGCCGCATTTTCCGAGCACGCTGCGCGCCCCGACCTCGGGCACGCCGATACCGAATAAACCGGAGCTCGGAACTGTTGGCGAACGTCTCAACGCCAACACGATCGCGATTATCTCCGGCAATCTCAACGCGACGTACGTGACGATCGCGTACGATCTGTCCGCCGTCCTCGACAACGGAGATGAGTTTCGCGTTCTGCCAGTCGTCGGTAAGGGCGGCGGACAGAACATCAAGGATGTCCGGTATCTGAAGGGCATCGATCTCGGCATCACGCAGTCGAACCTGCTGAATACCTTCCGCCGCACCAACGAGGCCGGCTATATCGACGACAAGATCGTCTACATCGCGAAGCTGTTCAATGAGGAGATGCACCTCGTGGTGCGCGCCGAAAGCGGCATCACCTCGATCGACCAGCTCGCCGGCAAGAAGGTCAATTTCAGCGATATCGGCAGCGGTTCGCAGCTGTCCTCGCGCGACATCTTCGACAAGCTCGGCATTAAGGTCGAGGAAGTCAACATGGGCCAGGCCGACGCGATCGAGAAGCTGAAATCGGGAGAGATTGCCGCGACCATCCTGATTGCCGGCAAGCCCACGGCATCCACGTCGAAGCTGCAGGCGAGCGAGGGGTTCCGCCTCCTGCCGGTCCCCTATCGCAAGCCGCTGCAGGCGGATTATTTGCCGGCCACGCTGTCGGCCGACGATTATCCGAAGCTCGTCGACCGCGCGCACCCGGTCGATACCATCGCCTGCGGCGCGGTGTTGATCGCCTACAACTGGCCCGAAGGCAGCGACCGCTATCGCCGCATCCAGCTGTTCGTCGACAATTTCTTCCCGAAACTTGCCGAATTCCAGAAGCCGCCGCGTCATCCGAAATGGAAGGAAACCAATCTGTCGGCGACGCTGCCGGGCTGGACCCGCTTCAAGGGCGCCGACGAGTGGCTGAAGCGGCAGCCGGTGGCGCAGCGCGACCAGTTCGATCGCTTCGTTGCATCCAAGCGCCCCGATGCCTCGCCCGAAGATCGCGAGCAGCTGTTCAAGGATTTCATGCAGTGGCGCAATGCGCAGGGCAACAGCAACTGAGCTGAACAAAGCGGAGGCTGAGCGACAGTCCCAACAAGAAACTGCAAGAAGAACTAGACGACAGGAGGTTGGTAATGAGTTCTCCAGTCCAGACCGATTTCGACGGCAGTGAGAGAGAATCGCCGCGTTGGACGCGTGAACCGCACGACGATCCATCGGCCGCGGTGCTTGAGGCGGCGGAGCGGCTGAAGCGTCAGCGCGAACGGGCGCCGCGGCCGCAGGCCGATATCGAAGCGGCAATGACCCAGCTTGTGCGCGAGAACTGGACGCCGCCGCCGCTGGACCCGGTGATCATGGAGCCGCCGCCGCGGCGCGTATCGCTCGGGCCGAGCTGGGGCATGATCGCGCGCGTGTTCGGCGCGGTTGGCTGCGCTGCGGGCGTAGCGCTGTTTGTCGCGGGCGGCGTGCCGCTGTCCTCGGTCGACACCTCGGCGAATGCCGATCGGCAAGTCTCCGGCAATTTGGGCTCCGGCAACATGGGCGAGGTCCGCCCGATCGCGTTTGCGCCACCTGAGCAGAGCACGCTGCGGACATCGACCACGCCGACCGAGCAACGCATTGTCAGCGCTTCGCCTGCGTTCGCACCGAACGCCGTGATCGGTGCTGCGGTCGCCTCGACGGCGCAGCCGCCGCGCGAGTTGCCGCAGGCGGTGACGATGCCGGCATCGCCACCGGCGGCCGCGCCGCTCGAGCCGGCGCCGGCATTGCGCGCACTGGAGCGTGCGCTCGATCGCGACGAGATCGCGAACCTGCTCAAGCGCGGACAGGAGCTTGCGGCGCAAGGCGACCTTGCCGGCGCCAGGCTGTTGCTGCGGCGCGCCGCCGAAGCCGGTGACGCGCAGGCGATGCAGGCGCTCGGCGCGACCTACGACTCGACAGTGCTCGCCAGGCAGAGGGTGATCGGCGTTGCGCCTGACGATAAACGCGCGCGCGCCTGGTATGAGCGCGCGGCGGCCGCCGGGGCACCGGACGCCGGTCGTCGTCTCGAGCAGCTAGCTGGGCGCGCGCAGTAGAGCATGATCCGGAAAAGTGGATACCGGTTTTTCCGACAAGATCATGCTCAATCAAAAGTCGCGCATTCGGGGGAGCGCGGCGTCACGACGCTCCGTCGTTGACGCCGCGCCAGCGCGCGTAGCGCCACGGCAGATACCAGCGCGCCGACGCTGGCAGCGTCGCCGGTACATTGTCGATGCCCGACGTGCCGAACGGCTGACAGCGGAGCAGCCGCGCCAGCGTCATCCAGCCGCCGGCCCACAGGCCGTAGCGTGCCAGCGCCTCGTCGGCGTAAGCCGAGCACGTCGGCAGATGGCGGCAGTGGAATCCGATCCACGGCGACAGCGTGTAGCGATAGATCGCGATCAGCCCACGTCCGGCGTTGCGCGGCAATCGTCGCGCGGCCTCGGCACAATGCGGGCAGGTGACAGCAAGCTTCATGGGCGTTCTGCTGCGATGTATAGCGTTGCCTGCTTCAGTTCCAGTCGCGGAACCGGCTCGCGCGGCGGCGGCGCAACACATCGCTGATTTTGCAGGTGAAACCAAAGTTCCCTTGTGCGCCGCACTAGACGCGACTCGTCGATATCGGTAAACATTTCTGACGCGTGGACGACGGCGCGATGACGCCGGGCCGAAAATCTGCGGCCGTGGTTCACCCGGGACTTAGGGCAGGGAAGGTCGAAATCTTGCTGGGCAGAAGCTCGCTGACTTGGATCGGGCCGGTGTGGCGCTGTGCCGCTCTGTCGCTGGCCGTTCTTTCGTTCTCTGTGGTTCAGACCGGACGACCGGTGCAGGCGAGTTCGTCGCTCGAAGAGCGCAAGCTGCCGATGCACTTCGTCTGGCATGATCCTTCGCCGCTCGATTGCGATGACAGGTGTCGCGGCTGGGTCTCGGCCGTCGGCGTCATCGATTCCGACAGCGTGAAGCTGTTCAACGATCTCGCTGCAAGTCACGACATGCAAGGCGCGACGGTGGTTCTCGACTTCGGCGGCGGGTCGGTGCTCGACGCCATCGCGCTCGGCCAGCGCTGGCGCGCGCTGCAAATGTCGACCGCGGTCGGCACCGTCGTCGAGATGCCGGTGGCCGGCGGCAAGCGGGCACACACCGAGATCATGCCGAGCGCTTACTGCGAGTCGATGTGCGTGTTCCTGCTGCTCGCCGGCGTGCACCGCTATGTACCGCCCGAAGCGCGGGTGCGCGTGCATCAGATCTGGATGGGCGATCGCGCCGACGATGCCCAGGCCGCGAATTATAGCGCCGAGGACGTCATGATCATCGAGCGCGACGTCGGCCGGCTCGCGCACTACACCTTCGACATGGGCGGCAGCGGCGAACTGCTCGGCATCGCGCTCAGCGTGCCGCCTTGGGAGTCGCTTCGGCAGCTGACGAGCGAAGAGCTGCGCCGCACCAATCTCGCGACCACCGACCTGATCGCAGATGTGCTGCCGTGGACGCAATCCCGGTTGCCGACCGTTGCCCTGTCGAAACCGGTCCAGGATCGCGTCGGCGCGGAGAGCACCCGCACGGCCGAAGTGAATGTCCCGACCGGCGTTGCATCGCGCGGCGGCGACGCCAAGCAGTAGTTTGGACGATCTAATCTGACCCAAAGCGCGATAATTTTCGCTCCGCTGGATGAAAGAAGGGGCTCAGGTCATCGGACATCGCTCGGGGGCCGGGCAAAATGAAAGAACCGCCAACGGGAGGCGGCCTAAAAGTACATAAGCCCGGCGAGGAGGGCTGCCACCCAGCACGACACGAGCAAGACGAGGCAAAGCACGGAGAACCTATCGATGACCATCGTAGGTCATGCCTGACTGCATTTGGCTCGGAATAATAGGGGCCAAACCCTCAAATCAAAGGGGAGCATTCATTAGGAGGGCGAATGGAAAGGAGCCGCCATCATCTCTTCTCCCCGGAAGCTTCATTCGAAGAAGTCCACCGCACCCGTTTCCAAGTTGTACATCGCGCCAGCCATTTTGACCGCGCCCTTCGCTTCCATTTCGGCAAGCACGGGGCTGTCCTTCCGGATATCAGCAACGGTCATCTCAACATTCTTTCGCGCGACAGCGTCGACGAAGGCTCGAACGCTCGCCCTTATAGGCAGTCGCTTCTATCGCGGGTTTGATCTTGGCCAACAATCCAGTCAGATTGCCCAGCTCGGCATTGTCGATTGCTCCCTTGATAGCGCCGCATGCCGTGTGGCCCATGACCAGCACCACCTTCGCGCCTGCCAATTTGCATGCGAACTCCATGCTGCCCAGGATGTCCGCGTTGCTAACGTTACCGGCAACCCGACAGTTGAAAATGTCGCCAATTCCAAGGTCCATGATGACCTCGGCCGGTGCGCGCGAGTCGATGCATGTTAGCAAGACGGCCGCGCCAAAGTGCTGTGTTTGAGCAGTGCTCGACAGGGCTATGGCCGCTTCGATAGACTGATGAGGGGTTTTGTCCGGCCTGAGGCGGACGATGTCTGAATCGGTTCTGCGACGAATTTGGCAGGCCATGGAACGATGGCGCTGGCGGGCCGTGGCTTTGGCGCTGGCGATGCTTTTGGCGATCGCCGTCTTTGGTTGGTTCGGCGTCACCACCCCCGATCGGACAGCAGAGCAATCATTCATGTCCCGCGCCGAAGCTCGCCACCAGGGCGCGGTAACCGTTCGCGCGGCGGTCTTGACCGACGACGAAAGCCAACGCTACTTCGGTGCGTCTCTGGCCGACCACGGCATTCAGGCGATCTGGCTGGGCGTTGACAACGCCAGTAAATCGCCGTTGGCGTTTCTGCCGATCGTCACCGACCCGGAATACTTTTCGGAAGCGGAGGTGGAACAGCTTCTTCACGCATGGTGGCGAGGCAGTGCGAATGCGTCCATCAAGGCCGCCGTCGCCGAGGCTCCCATGCCCGATATCATCCCGCACAGGCAAGCCGCAGCGGGCTTCGTCTTTACGCACCGTGAAGGTGGCTTGAAATTGTTTGGCGTGGGGTTCGAAACCGGCAGTGAGGAACTGCTGTTCAGGTTCGCACTCCCGGTCCGCGGCGGCACTTATGCGATCGAGAAGGTTGATTTCAGCAACATTTATCCGCCCGGATCGGTCGAGGATATCGATTTGGCGACGCTGCGCGAAAGGCTGGCGAAGCTACCGTGCTGCACCACCAATAGGAGCGGCACGGATAACGGTGATCCGCTCAACATCGTCGTCGTCGGGCACGGACTCGACGCACTTTTCTCATTCATCGGGCGCGGCTGGAGGCTCGACGAGCCGTTCGATCTTCACAGCGTTTATCGGACGATTCAAGCTTTTCTGTTCCGCAGCGAATATCTCAACGCGCCAGTCAGCCCGCTGCATGTTTTCGGACGCCAGCAGGACGTCGCATTGCAGAAGGCGCGCAACACCGTGAGCCTTCGCAATCATCTACGACTGTGGCTCGCTCCGTTCACGGTCGGTGGGCAGCAGGTCTGGGTGGGCCAAATCAGCCGCGACGTCGGCATCAAGCTAACCACGCAAGTCTGGTATCTGACCACGCATCGGATTAGCCCGCTGGTCGACCAGGACCGCTTCTATCTGCTGCAGGACCTGATCATGTCCGGGGCGGTCTCGCGCTTCGGCTTTGTGCAGGGCGTTGGTGTCTCGTCCATGCCCGATCCGCGCGTCAATCTCGGTGGAGACCTGTATCTGACCGATGGCCTTAGGCTGGTTCTGTTCCTCGGCACGCCGCGACGAGCCTTCGATCAAATCGAGTTTCTCGACTGGGAGCATCCGCGCCAGTAGAAGGACCTCGCCTCGCTCGGCTTCAGCGGGTCTGGTGGCACATACGGCCTTCAAGGGCCTCGACGCGAATGAGATCGGGTGTGCGCGGATATCCGTGATGGCCGGGAGCAATCGCTCCCTTCAAAGAGCCGAATACAGATGAGCAAGACCAACTATCTCCAGACCGATTATCCGACTTGCAACGCACGGCCGGTCCATACAGATGTGCCAACAACAGACGTCAGCCCGCTTTGATTGCTCGGACTTCTGCGGCTCGCTCGTCGACCGGGATCACTGGAAGCTCGCCGGGGCTCTTCGCCGGAAGGGCACGGAGGTGATCCATGATCGCCTGCCATTCCTTGATCTCCCGGACGCCGCCTTTTCCCGGCGCTGTGTCGACACCGCGTTTATCGACCGTGCCCGCGGGGGCCAGCAGGTCAGGCGTGTCACCGCGAGGATCGTCGAGTGCCTCAACCTTCGATGCGAGGGGCTGCCCGTCCTTGTTCTTGGCCACCAGCGGCAGTTTGCCCTTGGTGTATTTCGGTATGGCCACCAGAATCATAGCGAGCATCAGGGGGGTTGTGAGGCTATACAGGCGCGCGTCCTTGCCGCTGATATCGATCGCGCGGTAGCCGCGGTCGAGGTCTCCCATCTCGATGGCGGTCACCACGTCGAACTGCGGACGCGACGGGTCGTAGCGGAACCTCATGCCGGAAGTCCGGGGGAAATACTCACCGGGATGGGCCGGGTTATCCACGAGGAAAAACTCCAGCATGTTCTTCAGCTCCTGACCGGTGAAGTAACCCGTCATGAGCGTGCTGCCTGCCGTCATGTCGACCACACCGGCGCCGAGCGGCGCCACTGCGAACACGTCGTAAACGGTCTGCACGCCTGACTTCCCGCGGATTAGGCCAGAGCGCATCATTCCGTTAGCGGTAAAGCTAAGGTCCGCTTTCGTGGCGCTTCTGAAAGCGTCGGTGCAGAGGTTGGCAAGAACGGTACCGGCGGCGATGTCGGTGAACGTGTTGGGAAGGTCTCGCGGTGCCATGGCCAACGGTTGATCGATGCTATAGCCGCGCGACGCAAACGCGACCTTGGTCACCGTCTTTTTGAACTTGTCGATCTCGTCGGCGATGGCGCGACTGCCGACAATGGTGTCGTCCACGGGGAGCAGCTGGTACAATTCGACTGTCAGTTTGCCGCCGTCCAGGCTGATTACGAGTTCGCCGAGATTTTCGCCGTACTTCCCGGTCTGGACCACAGGTGTGCGGCCGTTGACGATGACCGGCTCGCGCAGTTCGGTGTGGCTGTGAGCACCGATGACTACATCGATGCCAGGCACGGCCGCTGCTATGCGAACGTCCTCGCCGTCCGTGAACCGTCCGTCCTTTCCTTTCTCCATCCCGCCGTGGCTGAGTGCGATGATCACGTCCGCCTTCTCCGTCTCGCGGAGATCTTTCACCATCTCGCGCGCGGTCTCGATGGGATCGGCGAATTTAACCGCGCCGGCGCCGCCGGTATAAAACTGCGCTTCCTTGCCGAGTAAGCCGAAGACGCCAAAGCGCATGCCGCCGCGCTCGATCACGACATGGCGGCGGACTACGCCCTTGCTCGCCAGCTGCTGCAGACCGGACAACGTTGGGTCGCTGCCCGTGAAATCGGTATTCGATGCGACCACCACGGGGACGTGACGAGCCTTGGCGGCCGCCGCGATGGCTTTCGCCGTGCTATCAGGCCCGAGATCGAAATCATGGTTGCCGAACGTGGTGGCGTCGCAACCCACCCGGGACAGCAGCTGCAACTCCGCACCGGTCTCGCGCGTAGCGGCAGCGAACGCGGTCCCCATGCTGTAGTCACCGGCATCAAGCATCAACACGGGACCCTGACCTCTGCGCCCCAGTCTCCGCATCGCAATCAAGTTGGCCAGACGCGCGAACCCGCCGCGGGTCTTGTCATCGTTGAGCGTAAACGGACTGTAGTCCGTGGCTGGCGCCATTCCGATCAGATTGGAGTGGAGATCGTTGGTGTGCAGGATAGTAAAGGTCTTCTTCCCGTCCGCTGCCGCAACTCGCTCTCCACCCAGGACAACCATCGCACCGATCGCTACCGAGCCTGCCAGTACCTCGCGACGAGTAGGCGCTGTGCTCGGCCTGCCGGCTTTGCTTCCGTGCGAGGCGCTCGCTTGCTTGACGATGACAGGATTCATTGCAGCATCCTTGTCGCCCGCTGCGCAGGCTGACGAGACCAATAGTGTATTTGCTCGAATCTCCGGCCGCAGTGCGGCCGGGTGACTGCGGCGGCCGACCGTATGGCACGGCTGGCCGCAGATGATTGGCGCCGCCGCCGACTGAGCTTAGTCCTTGGCGGATTCCTTCAGCTTCTCCATGACTTCGTCCATGTTGAAGCTGGCCGCCTTCTGCCGCTGCGGATAATCCTTGAAGCTCGCCAAGAACTGACCGACATAGGCTTGTGCCGGTACAAGCTGGAAGGCGTGATCAAGGAGCCAGTCGTAGTAGGTATTCGACGTGATATCCGCCCGCTCATACGGGATCGGTGCGGAGGTTGAAGATCTTCGGAACCCGCAAGTTGGTGAATGGCTCTGACCAGATGCGCAGCGTTCCCGGGGCACGCTGCTCCATGAACACCAACTTCCAGTTGTCGTAACGCAGGCCGGTTAGCTGCTGATCGTCGTTAATGTAGAAGAACGATTCCCGCGGGCTCTTCGGGACCTGTCCAGTCAGGTATGGCACAAGATTGTCGCCATCGAGATGGACCTTGTAGGTCAGGTCGCCGACCTTGTAACCCTTCATCAACTTGTCCTTGACCTCGGTATCGCCGGCGATCGCCAGAAGTGTCGGCAGCATGTCGAGATGGGCCACGATGTCGTTGGAAACCGTCCCGGGCTTGATTTTGCCCGGCCAGCGGAACATGGCAGGCACCCGGTAGGCGCCTTCCCAGTTCGAGTTCTTCTCGCTGCGGAACGGCGTCATCGCTCCATCCGGCCAGCTGTTCATGTGCGGGCCGTTGTCAGTCGAGTACATCACGAAGGTGTTGTCTGCGATGCCGAGGTCATCCAAAGCCTTGAGCACTGTGCCGACATTCCTGTCGTGGTCGATCATGGTGTCGTGATACGGGCTCTGCCAGCGTCCGGACTGGCCGATGCTTTCCGGCTTGGTGTGGGTTCGAAAGTGCATGTGGGTGAAGTTCACCCAGACGAACATCGGCTTGTTGGCGGCCTTTTGACGCTTGATGAAATCCGCCGCCCGGTCCGCGATGTCGTCGTCGATCGTCACCATCCGCGCCTTGGTCAGCGGGCCGGTGTCCTTGCATACCTGCTTGCCGACCTTGCCAAAGCGCGGGTCGATCGTTGGATCGTCCTTGTCCGATGCTTTGCAATCCATCACGCCGCGCGGTCCGAAGTTGTTGCGGAAGTTCGGGAAGTCCTTGTCTTTCGGATAGTCGGGCAGCTCAGGCTCTTCCTCGGCGTTCAGATGGTAAAGGTTGCCATAGAACTCATCGAAGCCATGCACGGTGGGCAGGAACTCGTTGCGGTCGCCGAGATGGTTCTTGCCAAATTGCCCGGTCGCATAGCCAAGTGGCTTGAGCAACTCGGCAATTGTAGGGTCTTCCTTCTGAAGTCCGAGCGTGGCGCCGGGAAGACCGACCTTGGTCATGCCGGTGCGCAAGCCGGATTGCCCGGTGATGAACGAAGCTCTGCCAGCAGTGCAGCTCTGCTCGGCATAATAGTCGGTGAACATCACGCCTTCATTCGCGACGCGGTCGATGTTGGGTGTCTTGTAACCCATCATACCTCGCGAATAGGCGCTTACATTGGATTGTCCGATGTCGTCGCCCCAGATGATGACGATGTTGGGTTTTTGCTGTTGCTGTGCAGCCGCCGGCGCGCTTGCCAAAGTTGCGGCAGCGACCGCTAAAAGCGAGCCAAGTACAAGTCTCTTGATCGTGGACATTCTCTGTTTTTCCTGTGATCCGTCCCGAATTGGCCGAGGGCACACGCGCGCACCATTCGCACTGCACGCCGAGAACTAGAAATGCGAGATAGCCCGGCGGCCCCTTGATCCAAGTCAACTAAGGCCATGCCAGTCTTAAAGTTTAGGGGACTTCGCTTTGATCGACTGCAAATGTCCGGTTCGGGGTCAGAAGCTCGTTTTGACTGCGAGCTGACCACCTCCGGTTTTCCCCGCACAACGGGCATATCGCTGCACCGCACGAACTGACGCTCAGTGCCGAAAGCGGACCCGCTCCAGGTCGGGACCTCGGTTGAAACAGATCAGTCCTTGCGCTGAACGGCAATGATTGCGCGCCGATGGGTGCCGTCGCCAACCTTCTTGTCCTCGTCGTGCGCCTCGACCTTGAATTGAAGCTTGCGTCCATCAACCTCGAGCAGCTCGGCGCTCACCGTCACCTTCTTGCCTTTTGGGGTGGCTCCGAAATGCTTGACGTTCACCTCGAAGCCGACGGTGGTGTGCCCTTCGGGCAAATAGGCCTGTACGGCTTCGATGCCGGCACGCTCCATCAACCCGATCATCGATGGCGTGGACAGCACCCCGTCGCCTCCCATGTGCTTGACCACCAGCTTGTCGTCGACTGTCGTGACGATCTCGGCTTTGAGCCCTGGTGTCAGGCGATCGGTTGGCATGTGTCTCTCTCCCATATTGAGCAGCATTGCCGCGAGCGCGGACTGCTGCGCCGAAGACTGACCACTCAGCGCCCGTTCTTCAGCGCCCGTTCTTCAGCGCCATGTCGCCGCCGATGTCGTGCACGATCTCTTTGCGCTTGAACCGCCATGTTCCGTCCTGACGCACCCACTGATCCTTGTAGGTGCCGCCCATAACGGGAATGAGGTCCGCCCCCCTCTCGCGCACCACCAGATAGTCCGAAACCGAGCTTGCCTGGTCGCCGTTCACCTTGATGATGATGTTGGTCGTGTAGTGCTTGCGCTGCGGCCCTTCACCTTTGACCGGCACGACGTTGCGCAACATTTCCTCGATCGCCTTGCGGCCCCTGGCCTCGCCATAGTCGGTCGTCCACACCGCGTCGTCAGCAAAGAGGCTGGCCACATCCGCAAAGCGGCCGGTATCGATCGCATGGCAATAGGCCGCCATGATTTCGCGGATCGCATCCTTGTCTTCCAGGACCGACATTCAAGTCACCTCAGCGCGCGAGTGACGATAGCGGCTTGGCGCACCGGCGACAATCAGATGGTTTGCGCTTGAGTTTGCCAAGGTCCGCTTCGGGTCCTGACCGTGACGTGATTCAATCTCCGATACCTTTATCGTGCGCGTGGGTTTCCCACGTCCGCGGGGACGAGGAACTCGACCTCGACGCATCAGGCCTTACGCCGGCGCAGCGGCGCTGCCTTCGCGTCGCTTCGCTTCGATCTTGCCGATCGCGTCGACCACCGCATCGAAGGTCAGCATGGTCGAGGCATGGCGCGCCTTGTAGTCGCGCACCGGCTCGAGCACGGCGATGTCGGCCCATTTGCCGTCCGGCGGCTTGCCGTTCTCCTTCAGCATCTTGCGGACCGTCTCGCGCAACTCGCGGAGTTCCGTGGCATTCGAGCCGACGACGTGGCGCGCCATGATCGAGGAGGAGGCCTGACCAAGCGCGCAGGCCTTCACGTCATGGGCGAAATCGGTGACGACCGGACCGTCCATCTTGAGGTCGACGGTGACCGTCGAGCCGCACAGTTTGGAGTGTGCGGTCGCGCTCGCGTCCGGGTCGGCGAGCCGCCCGAGCCGCGGAATGTTGCCGGCGAGTTCGATGATCCGCTTGTTATAGATGTCGTTGATCATGGCTTGCGCATGCCACCCGTGTCAGCCCGCATTTGGCGCGAGGGAGTTCCTGCACTATATAGGATGGGCGCTTTCGGAAGCCATATTCGTCGGACCTCCGCCAGCGTGAAAATAATGAGCAAGTTCAGGCGGTTGACAACGTTTGGACGAAAACTTTGCGGCGTCCGGCGAACGAAAGAGTCGCTGCGATTGACCGGTGACACCTCCGGCTCCCTCAGCGGGCCGGTCGAACGGAGAGTCGTTAATGGACGCAGTGATCAAGCCCTTGAGGGCTGCATCGTCATCCGAGAATCCACCCGAGAAGACCGTCGTTTCTCCCGATGATCCTCGCGCAGAATATCTTGCTGCGCCGGTCGATCCGAACGCGCCGCGGCCGTCGCGGGCGGAAGCGGAAGAGGCGGTCAAGACGCTGCTTGCCTATATCGGCGAGAATTCGACGCGCGAAGGTCTCGTCGATACGCCGCGCCGCTTTGTCGAGGCCTGGGATGAATTGTTCCAGGGCTACCATCAGTGCCCGGCCGATGTGCTGAACCGCACCTTCGGCGAGACCGCGGGCTACGACGACTTCGTGCTGGTGCGCGACATCCCCTTCACCTCGCATTGCGAGCACCACGTGATGCCGTTCTACGGCGTTGCCCACGTCGCCTATCTGCCGGTCGGCCGCGTCGTCGGTTTGTCGAAACTCGCCCGGCTGGTCGATATCTTCGCCCGCCGGCTGCAGACCCAGGAGCATCTCACCGCCCAGATCGCCGGCGCGATCGAGACCGTGCTGCAGCCGCGCGGCGTTGCGATCCTGCTCGAGGCGGAGCACACCTGCATGTCGGTGCGCGGCATCGGCAAGGATGGTGCGTTCACGCTCACCACGCGCTTCACCGGCGTGTTCCACGAGAACAACCACGAGCAGGAGCGTTTCCTGTCCATGGTGCGCGGGCCCCGCCGGTAAGGATCGGCGTCGCGTAGCGCCACTCCTGAGCCTGATGACTTGAGGTCGAGTCGCATTGCTTTCTTCCGCTCGTCCCCGCGGACGCGGGGACCCAGTTTTTGCCAAGCAGACAGAGGCTCTTCTTCGCGGCCCCTGGATTCCCGCTTTCGCGGGAAGAGCGAACCAAATCATGCTCTAGTCGCGCGAGGTTTTCCGTGTCCGGTCCATCTCAATCCTCTGCTTCAACCGACGTCGAAGAGAGTTCTGACGCTGCAGCCGAAATTCGATTCGGCGGGGCTGGTGACCTGCGTCACCACCGATGCGGCGACGGGCGCGTTGCTGATGGTCGCGCACATGAACAGCGAAGCGCTGTCGCGCACCATCGCGACCGGCGAGGCCTGGTATTTCAGCCGCTCGCGCAACGCGCTGTGGCGCAAAGGTGAGACGTCGGGTCAGGTCCAGCGCGTGGTCGAGATGCGGGTCGACTGCGACCAGGATGCGATCTGGCTGCGGGTCGAGCAGCAGGGCGCGGCCTGTCACACCGGGCGGTAGAGCTGCTTCTATCGCCGGATCCTGCCGGGCGAGGGCGGCGCGCTCGAACTGGTCGATGGTGAAAAACTGTTCGACCCCGCCAAGGTCTATGGCGCGAAGCCCTGAGCGGCGCACTTTAAGAGAGCGTTAACCATAATTGCGGCAGGTTGCATCTGCGGGAGAAGGATGTCCCGCGATCGACTGATCGCGCCGCCTTGCGCGCGGCGTCATTTCCGGTCCCGCGATGTCTGTCGACCCAACGTCTGTGACTGCGGTTCAAGGGCTCGACCCCACGCGAGCCCGGATCGCCGGTGCGATCAAGCAGGCGTCGGACTCGACCGGCGCCAGCTTCGGATATCTCGTCGCCGCAGCGAAGATCGAGTCCAACCTGCAGCCGACCGCCGGCGCCTCGACCTCGTCGGCGCGCGGCCTCTATCAATTCATCGAGCAGACCTGGCTCGGCACGGTGAAGCAGGCGGGTGCGTCGTTCGGCTACGGCCAGTATGCCGATGCCATCACCCAGCAGCCGTCGGGCACCTACACCGTCAGCGATCCCGCATTGCGCCAGCAGATCCTGAAGCTGCGCGATGACCCGGCCGCGAACGCCGCGATGGCGGGCGTGCTGACCCAGTCGAACAGCTTCAAGCTGGTCGGCGCCATCGGCCGGCGGCCGACCGACAACGAGCTCTACATCGCGCACTTCCTCGGCGTCGGCGGCGCCGCAAAGCTTGATCAGCAGCAATGAGAGCAATCCGCAAGCCAATGCGGCGCAAATGTTTCCGCGCGCGGCCGCGGCCAACCAGCCGATCTTCTACGACAAGAGCGGCGATGCCCGCAGCGTCGGTGGCGTCTATGCCGAGCTGACGCGGCGCTACCAGGCCGCGGCGAACTCCAGGGCGGCACAAACAGCGATTGCGTTTGCCGGCGGCACGCCCGCGGCGGCTCCGGCGATGACGGTTGCGAGCACGTCGCCGGACCAGGGCTTTGCGGCATCCCCGCAGCCGTCCGCATCGCAGCTGTTCAATGCATCGTCGACGGCGGTGACGCCGCCGCAGCAAGTCGCCGCCGTCAGCAATGACCGGCCGATGTTCCGCTCGCTGTTCCAGGTGGGCGATCGCGCCGACCCGATCTCGCCGACCGTGCGCGAACTCTGGGCCACCGGCCGGGGTCAGGTGCAAGGCCAACTGCAAGGTCAAGTGCAAGCGTCGAACCCGGTCAATCTCGCGCCTGATATCAAGCTGAAGACGCCAAGCCCGCTCGACCTGTTCAGCGACCCCAACGGCACCTTCGCCGGCTGACCGGTCGCCGCCGCCTTAATCAATCGTCAACGATTCCAAATATTTATGGTGAACGCTTTGTTAAGCGTCATCCGCTAGGCTGCTTTGTGTCGATAAAGTTGCGTTTTGTGGATGCCCATGATTGTCAGGCATTTCTTAAGTTGGGTTCGCACTGCCTCGGCGGGCGAACGTGCTGAAGCGACCCGCGCGCTGGCGCGGGCCCTGCTGTTTTCCGATCTCTCCGACGTCGATCGCGGCGCCGCCGAAGGCGCGCTGCTGATGATGCTGGACGACGGCTCGCCACTGGTTCGCCAGGCGATGGCCGAGGTGTTCGCCAACAGCGCCGATGCGCCGCCGGAAATCGTGCGGGCGCTGGCCGGCGATCAGTTCGCGGTCGCCGCACCATTGCTCGAGCAGTCGCCCGTGCTGATGGACGCCGATCTGGTCGATATCGTCGCGACTGGCCAGTCCGACGTGCAATGCGCGATCGCGCGGCGACCGAGACTTGCCGCTCCCGTGAGTGCCGCGATTGCCGAGGTCGGCCAGGCCGCCGCCTGCCTGGAGCTGATCGAGAATCCCGACGCCGAGATCGCAGCCATGTCGCTCGACCGCATCGTCGAGCGCTTCGGACACATCGCGTCGATCCGCGAAGCGTTGCTCGCCAGCGACTTCCTGCCGGCCTCGACGCGGCTCGCGCTGGTCGCGAAGGTGTCTTCCGTGCTGATCGGCTTCGTCACGGGCCAGCGCTGGCTCAGTGAAGAGCGTGCCGCGCAGGTGGCCGACGAGGCCTGCGAGCGCTCGACGGTCAATATCGCCGTGACCAGCGCGGGCGGTGATCTGGCGGGTCTCGTCGCGCATCTGCGCGCGACTGGCGAACTCACGCCAGGCCTGCTGCTGCGTTCGTTGCTGTCAGGGCGCGTCGAACTGCTTCACGCGGCGCTGGTCGAGCTCACCGGACTGCCCGAAAAGCGGATTGCCGGCATCCTGTCCGAGCGCGCCGGCAGTGGATTGAACGCACTGCTGAGCCGTGCCGGCTTCCCTGCCTCGATGCTCGCCGCGTTCCGCGGCGCGCTCAACGCGGTCCATGAGGTCGGTTTCGTCGACACCTACGACGGCATGGCGCGGCTGCGCAGCCGCATGGTCGAGCGCGTGCTGACGTCGTGCCAACACGACGAGGCCGCCTCGGAAGCGTTGCTGACATTGCTGCGGCGCTACGCGACGGAGTCGGCCCGCGAGGAGGCGCGTCGCTATTGCGACGAACTGGTTGCCGAAGACCAGATCGCGACCATCGACGTCAGGCCGATCGCGGCCTGAGGATAGAGGTATTAAATACCTCCATCGAGATACGGAAAACTCCGCGGAATCGCGGCGATAGCCCTGCAAATTCAATAGCAAAGCGGGCAGCGGTGGTCGCGCGCGGAGCTATTCGGACGGCGCGAGACTTGGTGCAAGAATCACTTCGAGATGCTCGGGTCGATCGCGGTTGACCGCGGTCAGGTAGGCATCGGCGACCCCGCGCAGCCGCTTGGACAGCTCTTCGGCCGTGCTCATCACACCCATCTTGTTGTGTTCGCGGACGATGGCGTGGATCGCATTGACGTGGTGCCCGATCAGTTCGGCCGGCACGCTTTCGATAGCTGGCGAATGTTCGAGGATGCGACACAGGCTGTCCGCAGCCGCGGCCGCAATCGGATAGCCGAAGGTCGCAGCATCGCCCTTGATGTCGTGGGCTGCGCGAAACAGCTCGACCTTGGTCGTCGCGTTGAAACCTTGCTTCCGTACCGCGTCGAACGCGGCGGCGAGCCGGTCGCATTCCTTGCTCATCCAGTCTCCGAACTGATCGGAGAGACCGTTCAGGGCCTGCTCGGCGCGCGCGACGGGATCGTCGCGGTCATTCTCGGCGACCCGCTTCACTGCGGTGCGCAGCGGATTCGGCTGGGTGATGATCTGGTGGTCGTCGAAGGTATCGACCTTGAGTTTGTTCGGGGCTTTTCTGGGTGGCATCGGTTTTTGTTCACCTGGCTCAGGTCGGCGAGCGCGCCTTGTCGAGCAGGGCCGGCTGCTGGATGACTTCGGCCTTGCCGTTGTTGCGGCGCTCCGGTCCGATATACGCATTCGAGGTGTTGCGGCGGCGGTCGGGGCCGAAATAGGTCTTGGTGCGGATGAATGGCCGCGGGCTGACGACGACGTTGAGGATGCGCTGATAGAGCGCTTTCGCCGAGATCGGCTTGGCGAGGAATTCGGTGACGCCGGCGTCGCGCGCCGTCATGACGCGGCGCTTGTCGCAATGACCGGTCAGGAGAATGATCGGCACGTACGGATTGCCGCTGCCGTTCGGCTGTCGGATCATCTGCGTCAGTTCGATGCCGTCGAAGATCGGCATCGCCCAGTCGCAGATCACGATGTCGGGCACATAGTGGATGAACATTTCGAGCGCGGTCGCGCCGTCTTCGGCTTCGTTGACTTCGCGCGCGCCGAACGAATGCAACAGCGTGCGCAGGATGCGCCGCATATGCGCGTTGTCGTCGCAGATCAGAAACCGCAACTTGTTGAAGTCGATGCCAAACATCGCCCAAGCCCGACCGAGGGGTAATGGCCATATACCCTCCGTTAACTATGCCGCCGGCACGTTAACAAAGGGTTGCCGGCAGGGATCGGCGGGCCAGACTCAGGCCCCGAACTGCTCGCGCAGGATCCGCTCTTCGAGGCTGTGGCCGGGGTCGAACAGCATCTTGATCGCAATGGACTTGTCCGAGACGATCTCGACCCGGCGGACGTCGCGCACCTCGTAATGGTCGGCGACGGCCGCGACCGGGCGCTTTTCGCTCTCCAGCATCTCGACGACGACGCGGGCGCCGTCCGGGAGCAGGGCCCCGCGCCAGCGTCGTGGCCGGAACGGGCTGATCGGCGTCAGCGCCATCAGCGCCGCATTGATCGGCAGGATCGGGCCACCGACCGAGAGGTTGTAGGCGCTCGATCCGGCCGGCGTCGCAACCATCACGCCGTCGGCCACCAGCTCGGCGACGCGCTCGAGGTCGTCGACCAGGATGCGCAGCCGCGCGGTCTGGTGGGTCTGGCGATAGACGTACACTTCATTGATGGCATGGTGCAGGTGGTGGCCGCCATGGACGCCGGTGGTGCGCATCAACAGCGGGTGGATGACGGTGACCCGGGCCGCGGCAAGTCGGTGCCTGAGGTCGCCCGGATTATATTCATTCATCAGGAAACCGACGGTGCCGCGATGCATGCCGTAGATCGGTTTGCCCGCGCGCATGTAGTGATGCAGCGTCTGCAGCATCAGGCCGTCGCCGCCCAGCGCAACAATGGCGTCGGCATCGGTGGCCGGATGGTTGCCATAAGCCGCAGCGAGCGCGGCTAGCGCCGCCTGGGCCTCAGCGCCTGGACTCGCTACGAAGGCAAGCCGCTCAAATCCCTGTTTTGCCATCGCAGGCCCTTAAAGGCTTGGAAACGAAACATCCGAAGATGCAGCGGGTTGGGCCAACGCTTTGAAGTGAAAGAGAAATGCCATGGACCGCGCCGTGTTCGTCTATACGACCTTTGCCGGCCTTGTCGAGGCGGAAGAGGCGGCAAAGGTTATCGTCGAGCGCGATCTCGGTAATTCCGCTCGAGAGCGTCGACCGCGACTATCTCAACTGGCTGTTGGACGAAACAAAACCGGCGCCAACGTGAGGTTGGCGCCGGCTTCTGACGTTTCGAGGTGAGCCAAAGAGGCTCAGTAAATCGCGTGACCGCCCTTGGCCGTGATGTCGAGAGCGTCCGCCAGCGAACGGTATTCGGGGCAGGTGGTGCCGCAGATCGAGCCGATCTTCTGCAGATGCAGTTCGGCCTGTTCGCGGTGACCCTGTTCGATCTGCCAGAGGCCGTAATACTGCCACGTGCGGACGTGGTTCGGATCGGCCTTCAACGCCGCCTCGTACCACAGCTTGGACTGATCGTAGTCGCCGAGCTTGCGGTAGGAGTAGCCGATGAGGTTGGCGACATCGGGCTGGTCGTCATGCTTCAGCGCACGGAGCTGATCGATCGCGTTGCGGTAATCGTTCTTCTCGTAGATCGTCGCGTACGCGGTCCGGTAGCCCTTGATGAACTCCATCTCGGACTTCTTGTCCTTCTTCTTCTTGGTCATCGCGCCGCCGTTATCGGACGAAGACCCCGAGGACGACGGGGGCGGATCGGCGCCGCCGCCGGCCGCAATCGCCGGGATCGTCGGCGGCACGCCCATGGCGATCACAAAACCTGCGAGCGTCAGTAGCTGGATCGTGGACTTTCTCATGAAGGTCTCCTGCTGGTCGAATTTCGGCCCGTTGAGTCGGAACACCGCCGTCGCACGAACATTCCGCATGGTAGCGACCGGCACGCCGGTGTACAGGGCCCGCGGCGCGGGAATATGACGCGGTTGTGTCTTGAATTATTCCCGATTGCCGGGTTCGCGCGGCGGCAAATCGTTCCCTTCGGACGCAAATATTTTTCGCCTCCGCGCCGGCCAACATGACCGCGAATTCATGCAGATGAATGCCACCCCAATCCGCACTTCAGAGTGGGTTCAGTGCGTGGGGCTCATGGTGTCGGACATGACGAACGGGAAGGGCATTTCCCGCTCCGTCGACCTGGAACAGGAGGACACCATGTTGAAGCAGATTTCCGCGGCCTTGCTGGCCGCTTCACTGTTGACCGCGCCGGCTCTCGCGGCCGAGGGCAAGTCCACCAGCACGACGCCCGCAACCTCGGCGACCGTGAAGGCGTCGGACAACACCGCCGCCAAATCATCGAACAAGTCGGTGAGCGCGAAGTCGGCCGACGCGATGAACGCGAACGCGAAGACGACGACAACTCCGCCGGCCGCCGCGACGCCTGCGGCGAAGCCTGCCGTGAAGAAGGTCAGGCACAGCATGCATCATCGCCGTCATCACACCACCACCGTCAGCTCGAACGTCGTGAAGTCGCAGAAGGTCGCGAGCATCAAGCACATCCAGTCGTCGAAGTCGGCGATCAAGGTTCAGCCGGCGAAGTCGTAAATCGACGGCGTCGCTGTTTCTCTGCGGTAACGGCCTTCACCCCCGTCGCTGCCGATTCTCGCAGAGACAACGCCCGGTTCGCGCCGATCCCACGGTCGGCGCGGACCGGAGTTTTTCCCTTTTGCGATCTCAAGGTCTCGCGCCAAGCAGGTTCGTACCGCAAACTGCTGACTTTGATGGCGCTGCCCGGTTACGCGCCGCCGTTGCGCCGGCTGATGGCTCGCGTCACGGCAGTTTGAAGCCGCGGCAGCCGCGCTTTGTGTGTGAGCTGAATCACATCGCGACAGCGCTCGGCCGTGCAACTCTCGATCCAGTGCGCGCCTCGTCCGGGGATTGATTGATCGAGGATAAGGCCGCGAGCCGCGCACCGGAGAGACAGATGACCGCCGTCGATGAACCCAAATCCGAGCTCAGCCTCAGGCGCAAGGTGATGCTGACATCAGCCCTGTTCTTTGCCGGCCTCGGCGGTTTCCTGCTGGCCGGCTATGTCGTGATTGCGCTGTTAAGTTTTTGAGGTGAAGGCCGGGAACGCCTCGTATCCCGACAGCATCTCGCGCGGCGTCTCATCGGCCGGCTTTTCGCGTGGCGCCGCATCCGTGTTTGCCGTCGGCCAGAAGCCGAGCGAGGTGTGGGTCTCCTTCTTCAGGCTGTTGGTGATGAGACGTCCCTGCATCAGCTCGCCGAGATAGAGGCCATTTTCCGAGAAGATGTTCTCTTTGCGGAATTCGCCGATGTGGCGTCCATCCGCCGCAAACAGGCCGCCGGAGTCGATCCAGCCGAAATACTTGCCGTCCCACGTGCACACCAGATCCATCATCGTCCCGTTTCTTGGTTGTTGTCGCCGTCGATTGCTGTCGTCGCTACAATCCTCGCGAGGCGAGGGCGATTGCGAGTTGATCTCGATCAAAACTGGTCCATGTAGGGGTCGTCATAGCCGAGCCGCTTCTTGACGCAAGGACGCAGCACCTCGGCCTGGTGCGTGGTCGGATCCTCGTCCACCTTCAGCCCGATCCGCTTCCAGCAATAGTGGCGCGCCGATTGCTCGCGACGGGTGCCGAGCTTGTCGTAGGCGTTCGCAACGGACGCGACGCCGGGCGTCAGCACGGCGGCAAGCAGGGCAAGGTATAGCATTCGACGCATCGGCACTTCCTGTTTGCGGACCTCGGCCGGATTATCGCAGAGGCTCACGCGGCGATCCACCGCCGGCGGTCGCCGATAACGGCTTGAGTTTCACCCGGGGAGTGGACTTCAAGCCGCCGAAATAAGCCGCTGTGCGACGGTGGTCGGCCGGTTGAAAGTATAAGGGCTGGCTGATAGCTGTTCGGTCCATCGTCTGCGTCGCGGATGTCCTGGAAAAGCATGCCCGCGGGCTTGACCCGATGGGTGGGTACCGGTTTTCCGAGGACATGCGCAAACAAGAAGCAGCGCCGGCTTAGCTCAGCGGTAGAGCAGCGGTTTTGTAAACCGAAGGTCGGGGGTTCAATCCCCTCAGCCGGCACCATAGTTTATCGGACGGGGCAGCCCCACCGGGGCCGCCAATCAAGCTTGATTGCCGACCCTGGGTTTCGCGGTCTGAAGTCATCGAAATAGAACGCGACTTGAGCTTGTCGGTTGGGAGCCACAGAGCTGATAATAGTAGAGGTCCAGAATACATTGAAAATTGGCATCGTCTCGGACCGGTCATTTGGACGCGAGACCGCCTGCGTCGCGGCGGGATAAATTGATGGCCACCCGCGAACATCGTCTCGCAGAATTCTCTACCGGCACGCCCAAGGATGGCTTGCCGGTGGAATTGCTGTGCCAAGATCACGCCGGCACCTACGTGCTCCCGTTTGCGTGCCTTTGGACAGACGGCGCGTGGCGCAATTCTGAGGGTGGTGCGTTGATCGATGCGCGAGTCATTGGGTGGCGGGCGTATTGATGTTGCCCAAAGAAGAAGCCGCTCGAAGGCGGCTGGTTCAAATTCAACCTGTGCACTGGTCAGGCGAACATCGACTTCCGTTTGCGATAGCCTGCAAAGCCAAGCCCTGCGAAGCCAACCAGCATCACGACCCATGTGAGGGTTCGGGACGTCACCGACCGTATCTCCTCCGGCTCAACGAATGCTCCCTGAGACCGTCACGCCAATTCAGTCAAAGTTGAGCCTCAATCTCAGAATAATCGGCTTATGCTTGTTCCTCCGACGAGGACAGAAATGTCTGACCTTTGGTATTACGCAGAAGGCGAGCGGTCTCGAGGTCCAATCGCTCAAGAGACATTAGTTGGCTTGCTGCGGCAGGTCTCCATGGCCGCCGACGTTTTGGTTTGGAAGAGTGGATTTGCAAAATGGAAAAGAGTCGGGGATGTGCCTGAACTATTTAGGCAGATAGAGCGCCTGCCTACTGCTCCAAGAGCGCGACAGGGTGCCCCCCATTTGCAAAAGCGTTCTGCACTCTCACTCCAAAAAGCTGAAGCGAAACCGGAAACACAAAAGGTGGGATGGGGCGCTCGCGCTGCCGGAATCGTTGCTTCGCTAGTTCGATCGCGCGACAATCGCAAGCTAAGCCGCGACGTGACACCCAACATCGTACGCCAGCATCAAGCGACGCCGGAACAAAATGCGCTTTTCGAGAGAGCACGCCAAGCGATAGACGGGTGAAAGAAGCGGGTTCAGTGAGAGTGCCGCATCCAAAAGAAGAGGCCGCCTGGGTCTTGGGCGCTCGGCGGCCTCTGTCGCTTGGAGGTGTGGCGGCGATTGGGACGTGCCGCTTGGCGACGAGCGCACCGTATATCGGTGCCGACGCGAACACAGTCCACAAGTGACCTAACTCCAGCATTTTCGGTCGCGCACGAGGGCAACACCGGGCTGGCACAAAGGTTTCGGGAACTCGCACCGACTGGCCGGGCTAATGCGGCAAGTAGCGAGCACAACCCATGCAGTACCAGTGGCCATTCGCTATTCCTGAAACAAAGTCGGACAGGCTTTAGAAATCGTAGCGAACTCCTTCGAGCGCAAGCACGCCGCGTTGCTGTCAGGCTGATCCGGGCGGCCGGCACCATCCATCATCGCATATTTGCATCTGTCCTTCCCGCGCGTACCGCTTGCGTGTCGACGCGGCGGGCCTAAACTTTGCTTGAAGGGTAGGGGTTTCCATGTCGGCGATAAGAGCAGCTGCATTCGCTACGTTGATCGCGGCCCTTGCCACGCCGCAGGCCGCATCGGCCTGCGCCGGCGGCTTCTTCTCCTTCAGCAACACGCTGTGTCCGGCGCAGATGCAGCTTCGTTTGTGCCTTGGCGATCGCGGCAACAGTTTGCTGTTCATGCTGCGCAAGGGTGAATCGATTTATTTCCAGACCGCGCCGAACTCGTCGTTCTCGTGGAGCTGCAATGGCGAGCCGGCCGCCGTCTGCCCGTCGGCCTACTGCGTCAACGGCCCGTGATATTCGTCGCGGGTTCCACGCGTCACATTCCTTAACGCATTGATTTCTCGCAGCGCTGCGTTTGAATGAGCGCTGCACGCCGCCGTTAAACTTACCGGCACATTTGCCGCGAGCTTTAACCCTTGGTCCCGCGGGTTGAATTAAGTTGATCTTAACATCGGACCAAACTCATGCGGATTGCGCTCGCGGTTGCATTGCTACTGGCGTCCGGCATCGCGGCTCTTGCCGGCGACGCTGAGCCCGTGATCGTCATTCCCTCGCGGCCCGGCGTGCCTGTGATCGTCAACGGCCGCGAGGTGTCTTACGCCGTGCTCGAAGGTGACTGGGGCCTCGCCAAGGGCGTGCATTATCAGCCGACGATCTTTCCGAGCAACTGGAGGCCGATCGAGAAGCCGCCGGTCGGACACTATTATCCGCACACCGGCAACATGCCGGGCTATGGCCGTCTCGAGATCGAAACGCCGCCGCAGCATCTGCCCGAGGCCGAAACTTATTACCGTTCATGGTCCGCGGAATCGCAACCGACACCGGCATCGCCGCCGAATGTGGCCGTGCCGTTTGATCCGCCGCCGATCATCGTCGCGCCGCGCGAGTGGAACGACGGCCGCCCGCATCCGCAGTTTCGTCCTGGCGGCCGTACGCCGTGACAAATTGAACAAGAAAGTTCAAAGCTTCGAACAACAACCAAACAAAAAACAGAGTTGCGTAACAGGAGACAATAATGCGTCAGACGATTGTGGGATTGGCCGTGGCGTTGGCCGCAGCGGTGAGCGCCGCGCCGGCTTCAGCGTGCGGATATGCGGGCTGCAGCTCGCCGAGCTGGAACTACAACTACTCGGGGTTCTACGGCAACTACTCGACGCCGGTGGCGCCTTGCGCGGCTGGGTGCGGCGGCTATGGAGCGGCGTTGGGCTACGGCCACTATGGCCGTCTGCCGTATCCGGCGCAACCGTATGCGACGCTGCCGCAGTACTACTGGGTCAACCAGGGCCCGACCTACACCGGCCCGGGCCTGTTCGCGCCGGCGCCGACCTATCAGGAGCGCGCGGTGAGCGGCTGGTCCGGCTACGGCCCGACCGCCTACGGCACCACGAACTATTCCTATAGCGGCGGCCCGTACAGCAGCGCGACCACCCATTACTACGATGGCATGCCGGCGGACGGCTATACCGGTTACTCCTATCAGAGCTACTCGCACCTGCCGCCGACCTACAGCGAGCAGACCGAAGAGGATGTTCCGGCGCCGGTCTATCGTCCGTATTACGCACGGCCGATGTATCACTACGCGCGGCCTTACCGCCGCGTGCTCGCGCCGCGCTACTATCCATCGGTGCGCTACGGCTATGCCCCGCACTTCCGCCGTTATGTCGGCGGCCGCTACGCGCTGCCGCCGCGCTACATGGCGCACCGCTACGCGCCGCGCATGGGCTACGCGCCGCGCCGTATGTATCGGCCGATGTATAACTGACCGTCTGGTTACAGGCGGATTTTTGGAAGGGCCGCGCAACAGCGCGGCCCTTTTGCTTTGCTCAAGCGAGCCGCCCGAGCTTCTGCGCTCCGATATAGAGCGCGAGCGCGGCAGCATTCGATACGTTGAGACTCTTGATTGCGCCGGGCATGTCGAGCCGCGCCACGACGTGGCAGGTCTCGCGCGTCAATTGCCGCAAGCCCTTGCCCTCGGCGCCGAGCACCAGCGCCAGCGGCGCGCGCAGTTCGATCGAAGCGAGGTCTGCGCTGCCGGCGCTGTCGAGCCCGACCACGTGAAAGCCGCGCTCCTTCAATTCATTCATCGCGCGGGCGAGATTTTGCACCGTCACGAACGACACATATTCCAGCGCGCCTGAGGCCGACTTCGCCAGCACGCCGGTGGCCTCAGGCGAATGGCGCTGCGTGGTGACAATCGCCTGCACGCCAAATGCTGCCGCCGAGCGCAGGATGGCGCCGACATTGTGCGGATCGGTGATCTGGTCGAGCACCAGCACGATGCCGTCGGTCTCGAGCGTCGCAATATCGGGCGTCGGCAGCGGATCGGCTTCCGCGAGCAACCCCTGATGTACGGCGTCGTCGGGCAATTGCGCGGCGATGGTGTCAGGGCGCACGATCTCGGGCGTCACTTTTGAAGTGATGTTCTCTTCGGCGAGCCGGCGTGCCGCGTTCTCGGTCGCGTAGAGTTTTCGGATGCGCCGCTTCGGATTGGTCAGGGCCAGCGTCACCGGATGCCAGCCATAAAGGATGACGGTGTCGCCGTCGCGGCGGGGACGCTCGGCGCGGGGTGCACTGCGCTCGCGCTGCCAGCGGCGCGGCCGATCCTTGCGCGCGAATTTGTTGTCACGCGATGGTTTGCGCTCTGACATTGCGTTGAACCGATGTTACGTCTTGCGTCCGCTCACATGAGCGGCGACGTGCGGCGACATCGGAATATAGGTCAGCACCGCGGTGAGGGCCAGCACCGCGCCGAGACCGAAGGCGACCCGAAAGTCGAACATCGTCAGCGCCGCTCCCATATGGTCGCGCGCTGCTGCCGACAGCGCCAACGCGACCGCCGAGATGCCGACGCCGGTGCCCATCATGACCTGCTGGATCATGCTGTTCAGCGTCGAGGCGTTGCCGATCTGCTCTTGCGGCATATCGGCGAACACCAGCGAGTTGAGCGCGGTGAAATGAACCGAACGGCTCGCGCCGGCGAACACCAGCAGCGGGATCAGGATCCACTGCGACGTCTGTGGCGAGATGAACACGAACGCGAAGCCGGTCGCCGCCACCACGATGCCATCGGCGATCAGCGTGGTGCGGAAGCCGAACAGGCGGATGATCTTGTTGGCGACGAATTTGACGCCAAGGTCGCCGCCGAGGAAGCACGCCACCAGGAGGCCGGCGTCGAACGCGCTCATGCCAAACACCACCTGGAACATGACCGGCAGCAGAAAGCCCATGCCGCCAATGCCAAGCCGGAACAGGCCGCCGCCCCATAGCGCTCCGACGGCGAAGGTATAAATCTTGGTCGGCGCCAATGGCAGCAGCGGGTAGGGGTGTTTCATCGCGTGGCGGATCGCGGCGGTGCCGAGCAGGATGCCGGCCGCGATGAACGTCAGTGCAGTGATGGTCGAGCCGCCGCGGCCGATGCTCTCGAGCCCATGTAAAAAGGTCGCGAGCGACAAGCCATTCAGGATGAAGCCCAGCGCATCGAACGGCTTTGGCTGAGGCGATCGCGCGCGGTCGAAGAACGCCAGCACCAGCGCAATACCGGCGATCCCGATCGGGATGTTGATGAAGAAGATCCAGCGCCACGACAGATAGGTGGTCAAAAGGCCGCCCACCGGCGGACCGACGACGAGGCCGGTCAGGCCCGGCCAGGTCAGGAACGCGATCATCAGCAGCAGGTCGGCCTTGGCCGTGCGCCGCATCACCTCGATGCGGCCGACCGGCGACATCATCGCCCCGCCGATGCCCTGCAGGATGCGAGCGAGGGTGAACTCCAGCAGGCTGTCGCTGACGCCGCACAGGACGGAGGCGATGGTGAACACCGCGATCGCGCAGGCGAACACGTTGCGTGGGCCAAAGCGGTCGGAGAGCCAGGCGCTCGCCGGAATGAAGATCGCGACCGTGATCAGGTAGGACGAGATGCCCGTGGAGACCGCGACTGCGGTCGAGTTGAAGCTCGCCGCGATCTGCGGGATCGCCGGCGAGATGATGGCGCCATCCAGGATTTCCATGAAGAACGCCGCCGCGACGATCAGCGCGAGCAGGGTCGGTCGTGGCTGGGGCTGCGCCGGGGCGTGCATTTTTTGTTTTTGGCCGTGCAGACTGAGGTTCGAAACGAGGAGGGGCCCGACAGGAGCCGAATGAGCCGACTCTCAATGGATTTCGGGTTGACTTCGAGAGGGGTGATACCCATAAACGCGGCCGAATGACAGCCTCGCGACGGCATGCCGTCATGTCAGTTCCAGCCTTCGCTTGCTTCGCAAGCTACGGCTCGGCAAGCCCTTCGTAGGAAGGCTGCCGCGCCGCAGCCTGAAAGGGCGGAGGCGGGGCCAACCGGTTTGTTATGATCCGGTTAGCGCAGCGGGGGAGTGTCCCGAGCGGCAAAGGGAGCTGACTGTAAATCAGCCGTCTATGACTTCGCAGGTTCGAGTCTCGCCTCCCCCACCACCTTGCTTCGCGCTGAGGCGCAGCTCCGCAGCCGAAACCCGCAGGGTGAAGGCGCTTCCGCGACGCGAGCTACGCTCGCGAAGCCATCCTGCTTCGCGCTGACGCGCTTCAGTGAGTTGCAACCTACGTTCTACGTGCCACTCTGCAGCGTCGGGTCGCTTCACGAGCACGCTTTATCTCGGCAGCGGGATCGAACTCGTCGTCACATACTTCTACAGGAGCTCGTAAGCAGACGCCGGTGCATAGGCTTCTCGAAGCCTGAGCACATCCTCTATTTGCTTTTGACACCCGCTCAGTGATCAAAGCAGACAAAACGCTCATGTGCCTTCCAGCGTGCCTGCGATCCAATGATCATCGATGACGCGCACCTTCCAGGTCCCGATTTCAAGGTACATGTATCGTCCCAAATGATCGTGCTCAGCCAGCTGTGGCAGGCGTGCGGCGTTCGGTTTGCGAGATAGCCTCTGAGCTGCACGCGAAGTTCAGGATGCGTCCTTCGAGCCCGATAGGCGTGGATTTCGCTCGAGAGGGTGGAGGAGATCACTGCGGCGCTAGGCAGTCGCGACTGAAAAACCACGCAGCAGGCGAGGGGCGGTTCGCCAGAAGGACGCCCACACGCATGCTGACCATCAACGAGCGCGAAGAACTTGAACAGATGGGCGCGGCGAGCGTGCGCGCGAAACTTGCGGCTCAGAGCGCTGGTCGGCGAAACCTTCTGGATGGGTTTCTTCAGTGCAGCGATCCGACCAGGGGTGATGTTGAAGATTGGCTCGGGGAACAGGCGAAGATCGAAGCAGCCGAGCAGAAGAGGATGATGCAGGCGACGCTCCAGCTGGGCGCAAATCGCTGCGGCAACCAGCATCATTGGCGTTCTTCTGATCGGCTGGATCGCGTGGCGGCCGGAGAGTTACACATCCGTCATGGATCACATCGCTGCCGCGATCGCTTACGTCGTTGATGCCGCGCGCGGCGGGCTGTGGCGTCATTGATCCTGGCGACGCCAGCTCATCCTTCAAACCGCTCCACCAGGAAATCAATGAACACCCGCACCTTCACCGCGAGGTGTCGGGTCGGCGGGTAGACCGCGTAGAGTGCCGTCGGCGGCGACGAATAATCCGTCAAAATCGACCGTAGTGCGCCGCGCTGGAGCGCATCCTCGGCGACAAAGTTCGGCAACAGCGCAATGCCGCGGCCGCGCACGGCGGCGTCGCACAGCACCTCGGCGTTGTTGGCGCACAGCATCCAGCGTGGACTGACCCAGTGATCGCCGTCCTTGCCTGTCAGCTTCCACTGGTTGCCGGTCGAGAGATAGCCGTAGGTAAGACAATCATGGTTGCGCAGCTCGTCGGGATGTTTTGGTTCGCCGCGGCGGCTGAGATAGTCGGGCGATGCGCATAGCGAGCGCGGGATCGGCGTGAGCTTGCGTGCGATCAGGCTTGACGACTCCAGCTCCGCGATGCGCAGCACGACGTCGATGCCTTGCTGCAGCGGATCGACCTGCTCGTCGCTGAGCACCAGCTGGATCTGCAGCTCGGGATAGCGCTCCATGAACTCGGCGACCACTGGCCCGAGCTTGATCGTGCCGAATGACATCGGGGCGTTGACGCGGAGCAGCCCGCGCGGCGACGACTGCCGCTCGGCTACCGCGTGGTCGGCGGCGTCAAGGTCGGCGAGGATGCTGGTTGCGCGCTCGAAATAGGCTTGGCCCTGTTCGGTCGGCGTGACGCGCCGCGTGGTGCGGTTCAACAGCTGCACGCCGAGCTCATGCTCAAGATCGCTGATATATTTGCTGACGGCCGAGCGCGACAGGCGCAGCTTCTTGCCGGCCTCCGAGAAGCTCGCGAGCTCGACAACCTTGGTGAACGCCCGCAGGCTGGCCAGTTTGTCCACGTACTCTCACCTAACCGATTGTCCTCAAATCGTAGACAGTGATGCCATAAAATCCAAGATTGTTCTCATGACGGGGTGCATCCACTTTACGCCGCAAGGAGCAGCCAACCTTCAGGAGAGACTCATGTCAGGTATCCATCATGTCACCGCAATCGCCGGTAACCCTTTGCGAAATTTCGAGTTTTATACGAGGACGCTCGGTCTGCGGTTCGTCAAGAAGACCGTCAATTTCGATGATCCCGGCACCTATCACTTCTATTACGGCGACGAGACCGGCGCGCCCGGCACGATCCTGACCTTCTTCCCCTGGGAGCACGCGGCCGCCGGCCGCGGCGGCGTCGGGCAGACCCAGCAGACTGCGTTCCGCGTGCCGGCGTCGTCGCTCGGCTACTGGAGCCATCGCTTCGTCGAGAAGGGCGTCGCCCATCAGCCGATCGAGCATCGCTTCGGCGAGAGCGTGCTGTGCCTTTACCGATCCCGACGGCATGAGCCTCGCGCTCGTCGGCATCGCCGGCGCGGAGAGCGAAGCAGCATGGAGCAACGGCGACATTCCGAAGCAGCACGCGATCCGTGGCTTTCACGGCGTGACGCTGCTGCTCGAGGACGCCGGCCGCACGGCTGCGATCCTGACCGACGTGCTCGGCTTCGAAAAGGTTTCGCGCGAAGGATCCGTGATCCGTTTCCGCGCCAGTGAAGCGCCTGGCGGCTTCGTTGACATCTATGAAGCCAAGGGCTTCCTGCGCGGGAATCTCGGCCGCGGCTCGGTGCATCACATCGCGTTTCGTGCCGCCGATGATGCCGTGCAAACCGAAATGGCACGCCGGCTGATCGCCAATCACGGCATGCATCCGACCGAGCAGAAGGACCGCAACTATTTCCGTTCGATTTACTTCCGTGAGCCGGGCGGGGTGCTGTTCGAGATTGCAACCGACATCCCGGGCTTTGCCGTCGACGAGCCGGTCGCGTCGCTCGGCGAGACGCTGAAGCTGCCGAAGTTTCTCGAGCCGCACCGCAAGGACATCGAGGGCGTGTTGCCGTCGCTGGAAAGGGCTGCGTGATGAACCTTTCGTTCATTCATCGCTTCGAGCCGGCGCGGGATCGCTCCGCGCCGCCGCTGCTGCTCCTGCACGGAACCGGCGGCGACGAGAGCGACCTGCTCGAACTCGGCCGGATGGTGTCGCCAGATTCGGCGCTGTTGTCGCCGCGTGGAAGGGTGCTGGAGCACGGCATGCCGCGCTTCTTCCGCAGGCTCGCGGAAGGCGTGTTCGACGAGGACGACGTGCGTCGCCGCGCCGATGAGCTCGCCGATTTCGTCGAAGCCGCCCGCACACGTTACGGCATAGATAGGCCGATCGCGCTCGGCTACTCCAACGGCGCTAACATCGCCGCGGCCGTGATGCTGCTGCGGCCGGCGACGCTCGCCGGCGGCATTTTGCTGCGGCCGATGGTGCCGTTGCAGAAGCCGGCGCTGCCCGACCTGTCGGGCATGCCGGTGCTGATCGCCTCGGGTGCGCGTGACCCGATCGCGGGTGTCGCGGAAGGGTCACATCTGGCGGAGATGTTGTCGGAAGCGGGCGCGACGATCGATCGCAAGATCACGCCATCGGGTCACGAATTGTCGCAAGCGGATGTCAACCTGGCACGGGATTGGCTTGCCAAGCTGGCGATGGCCCCGACGACATAAGGAACAAGAACAATGCAGCGGTTTCCGGAAAGCTTCCGTACCGAGAACATCCCGCTCGGCGACGTCACCATTCACGTCCGCGTCGGCGGTTCCGGGCCCGCTGCAATCTTGCTGCATGGCTATGGCGACACCGGTGACATGTGGGCGCCGCTCGCTGCTGAGCTGGCAGGCAACCACACGGTGATCGTGCCCGATCTGCGCGGCCTCGGCCTCTCGTCGAAGCCGCCGTCGGGCTACGACAAGAAGACGCAGGCGCGCGATGTCGCCGGCGTACTCGACGCGTTGAAGATCAAGAGCGCCGATCTCGTGACCCACGACATCGGCAACATGGTCGGCTTTGCGTTCGCTGCGGCTTATCCCGACCGTGTCACGCGCTTTGTCATCATGGACGCGCCGGTGCCCGGCATCGGTCCCTGGGAAGAAATTCTGAAAAACCCGTTGCTCTGGCATTTTCGTTTCGGCGGGCCGGACATGGAGCGGCTCGTCGCCGGCCGCGAGCGCATCTATCTCGACCGCTTCTGGAATGATTTCTCGGCTGACCCGAAGCGCTGGACCGAGGAGATGCGCAATCACTATGCCGCGCTCTACGCGCTGCCTGGCGCCATGCATGCGGGCTTCAACCAGTTCGCCGCGTTCGATCAGGATGCGATCGACAACCGCGCCTGGCTTGCCGCTGGAGGGCGGCTGAAGATGCCGATACTTGCGGTCGGCGGCGAAAAATCGTTCGGCCTGCAGATGGCCGAGGTGATGAAGTCGGCCGCCGACAAGGTCGAGGGTGTCTCGATTGCCGATGCAGGCCACTGGCTGATGGAAGAGCAGCCACAAGCGACGATCGCAGCCATCCGTTCTTTTCTTGACCGGCCGCTGTAGAAGGTACCGCAGAAGACCTGGATCGACCCTGATACCGGCGACAACGGCACGGTGATCGGCTCCACGTGCGGCAACATGTTCTGATTCAGCGCAGGCCGACTGATCGCCGGGTTGCGTGGACCGCATTCCTCGGTTGCTGGACCGAAATTGAACAATGTCCGTCGCAAAAACGTTCTAGGCTGGCTGCGGGGCGGGTTCAGCTGTTTCGATTTCGGAGAACCACGATGAATGCCGTCCCGAATTCCGTGAAGGAGCGCCGGCAGGCGCCGCTCGCAACGCCCTCTGACCTCGGTGCCAACGCCGCCCGCGACATTGGCGGCGCGCTGACGCTGCTGCTGGCGGACGTGTTCGCGCTCTACCTCAAGACCAAGAATTTTCACTGGCACATGTCCGGCCCGCACTTCCGCGACTACCACCTGCTGCTCGATGAGCAGTCCGATCAGATCTTCGCCATGACCGACGATATCGCCGAACGTGGCCGCAAGATCGGCAGCCGTACCTTGCGCTCGATCGGCGAGATCGGCCGCATCCAGCGCATCGCGGACAACGATGCCGACTTCGTCACGCCGCAGGATATGCTCGCCGAGCTGCGCGACGATAATCAGCGGCTCGTCGCATCGATGCGCGAGGTCCATGATCTGTGCGACGAGCACAACGATGTTGCGACCGCGAGCCTGCTCGAAAACTGGATCGACGAGACCGAACGGCGGGTCTGGTTCCTCTACGAGGCGGGCCGTCGTGACTAGGCGGAAGCCGTCGCAACCGTCTCCCCGCGCGCGGCGACCGTCGCCGCGTGCGGCCGAGCTGAAGAAGCACCAGGACGAGTTGCTGGACGAGGCGCTGCGGGAGACCTTTCCGGCGAGCGATCCGATCGCGGTCGATCCGGTCGAGACGATGACATCGACCGGGGATCGTCGGCGCAAGGGCGCACCCCAATAGACCATATGTCTAGCGTGCCGCCGGCTACGCGCTGTTGTGCTGCCGGCGTCGCGTGAAGCCGCAGGTGCCAGTTCCAGCAATCGGAACGAGGTCTTGCCAACGCGCGCTTCTGTCACAATCGAGCGCGTCTGTTGCCCGGCTTCCGCGCTTCCACGCCACAATTGCCGGGCATATAAGATCAGGTGCCGTGGTATCCCGTTTTCGCGCGGCGGCAGGGGACAGGATGAAGAACGGGCTGTATTCGATTCACGTCAGCCTTCTGGACGGCAACACTGGCAAGGGCTCGGGCGTGATCGTCTTCCGCGACGGCCTGATCCGTGGCGGCGACGCCTATCTCTACTACACCGGCAGCTATCGGGTGGAGAAGAACGACACCTTCAAGGGCGAGGTGATCGTGAACCGTCACACGCCTAATCGCGGCGAGGTCAACCCGTTGTTCGGCGAACGCCAAGTCTCGATCGGCGTCACCGGCAAATCCACGCCCGACGGTCGCGGCGAGATGGAAGGCACCGCGCTGGTCGGCAAGCTGAGCCTGTTTTTCAAGGCGACACTGCGCTTTCTCGCCGACGTGGATTGAGCGCGATCGGCACCGACTCAGCCACACGGACTCCGTTTCGCCTTCCGCGCAAGTGCCGCACTGCAAAACAAAACGCGAGAACTCCTGGCAGCAGCGGCGTTGAATCGGTTCCATGATCAATCCGATTCGGACTGCGGCGCGCCTGCACGACGTCGCGGAAGTCTATTTTGCACTATCGGCGCTGCTCGCCGCCGCGAGCCTCGTCAACAGCGTTGTGCTGTTCGCGCATCTTTAGGCCAGCGCGCTTCCATCGCATCAAACGACACCCTGCAGGGCGCCGGCGCACCACAGCCATCCGTTCGGCCTATTTCCGCTGCGCACTGAACCGGGTTACATTTCTCGCAACAAAACAATAAGGCGGGCAACAACTGCCGGCCCAAGAAGTCCGTTGACGTGACCGGGAACACTGAAGGGACGGGAGACGCGCACCGAAGCCGCAAGCTGCCGACGGAGCCGGATTACTGGCGGCTCTGGGTGGTGGGCCTTGTCATGTTCGGCGTGCGCTGGATCGAGATGCTGGTGGTCGCGGTGTTCGCCTACCAGGCCACAGGCTCCGCCTTCATCGTGACCATGCTGACCATGCTGCGCGTCCTGCCGATGGCGCTGTTCGGCGCTTTCATGGGCGCGAGCGCGGATCGCGTGGACCGGCGCTTCGCATTGCTCGGCATTTTGTTGGTGATGCTCGCAACCTCGGCTGCGCTGACCGCACTCGCCGTCGCCGGTCGGCTCGAGATCTGGCACCTCGCGGTGGCGTCCTTCGTCAACGGTGCGGCTTGGGCGACCGACAATTCGGTCCGCCGCATCATGATCGGCGATGTGATCGGTGGCGAGCGCATGGCAACGGCAATGGCGCTCGAACTCCGGCGCCAACAATGCATCGCGCATGATCGGGCCAATCGTTGGCGGCGTGTTGTTCGCCGCAGCAGGCATCCAGGCCGCGTTCGCGGTCGGCGTCGCGCTCTATCTCGTCGCGGTCGCGGCCGCGTTCGGGTTGTCCTATCGCAACCGCATCGCCGTGCCGTCGGCGGCCTCGATGCTGAGTCGTATCGGCGAAGGTTTGACCGTGGTGCGCCATAGCCGCAAGCTGATGGGCATCTATGCCATCACGGCGATCTTCAACATTTTCGGCTGGCCTTTCTATAGCCTCGTACCGGTCATCGGCAAAGATAACCTCGGCCTCGGCCCGGAAGGCATCGGCGTGCTGTCGAGCATGGACGGCGTCGGCGCACTCATTGGCGCGGCGGCCGTGGTCATTTTGGCCCGACCGTCGCAATATCACTGGCTGTACGTCGGCGCCGTCGCGCTGTTCCAGGTCATGATGACTGCCTTTGCAATGCTGCCGCAGGCCGAGCTCGCCGGCAGCTGCCTGCTCTTGACCGGAGTCGGCGGCGCCACCTTCGGCGTGATGCAGACCACGCTGATCTATCGCGTCGCGACGCCCGCCATGCGCGCGCGACTGCTCGGCTTGATGTCGGTGTGTATCGGCGTTGGCCCGATCGGCTTCCTGCAGGTCGGGCTGCTCGCCGACATGATCGGCTCGCGTGCCGCGATCATCACCATCGGTGTCGAAGGCCTGATCGCGCTGGCGCTGACCTGGCCGTTGTGGAGCGCCGGCGGTGGTGATGCCGCGACCGAAATCGTTGAGCCGGCCCTTGCCGACCGGGCGGCTTGAGGGTGATAACGGGGCCGAAACGTTCGGAGAGCTGACGTGTCGAGTGAGAGTCGCAAAAAAACGCCCGTCGTCGAGTTCAACGCGCCGACCTGGCCAGCTGAGCTGCATCGGATTCTCAAGGCTGCCGACGTCAGGCAAATGGCCTACGTGCCCGACGCCGGTCACGCGGCGCTGATCGAGTTCTTTCACGCCGACGCCGACGTCACCTGCAACGTGCTGACCACCGAGGAAGAGGGCGTTGCGATTTCAGCCGGTGCCTGGCTTGGCGGCCAGCGCAGCGTGCTTCTGATGCAATCGAGCGGCGTCGGCAACTGCATCAACATGCTGTCCTTGCCGGCGATGCTGCGCGCGCCGCTGCTGATGCTCGTCACGATGCGCGGCGAGTGGGGCGAGTTCAATCCGTGGCAGGTGCCGATGAGCGCGGCGACACAGACATCGCTTGAAGCGATCGGCGTGCGCGTGCTGCGCGCCGATACGCCCGACGACCTCTGCGAAACCGTCGGGGCGGCCGCGGCGCTCGCCTTCGAAGGCGAGCAGCAGGTCGCGGTGTTGATCTCGCAGCGGCTGATTGGCCGCAAGAAGTGGTGAGTGTGATGACTTCCACTTACTCATTGGCCCGGCGCGAAGCGGTCGCGGTGCTATTGCGGGACCGAGCGTGACATGCTGGTGGTCTGCGGGCTCGGCTCGCCCGCCTACGATGCCCACGCCGCTGGCGATCACGATCTGAATTTTTACCTGTGGGGCGCGATGGGCGGCGCCGCAATGATCGGCCTCGGGCTCGCGCAGGCGCAGCCGGACAAGCGCGTGCTGGTGTTGACTGGCGACGGCGAGCAGTTGATGGGCCTCGGCGGGCTCGCGACCATTGCGGTGGCGAAGCCGAAAAATCTCACCATCGTCGTGATCGACAACGGCCACTATGGCGAGACCGGCATGCAACGCAGCGCCACGGGCCTCGGCCTCGATCTCGCCGCGATTGGTGGCGCCGCCGGGTTCTCCGACGCGCGCGAGATCGGCGACAGCGCCGGCGTCAGTGCGCTGGCGAAGACGCTGCACTCGCCGGCCAACGGCCCGCGGCTCTATGTGCTGAAGGTGCGCGCCGAGAACGAGCCGCGCTCGCTGCCGCCGCGCGATGCGGTGTTCCTGAAGAACCGTTTTCGTGCCGCGCTCGGCATCGGTCTGGGCTTGACCGGAGTAAGCATCGATGCTGTTCCTCGTCGTCTCGTCACCACGGCCGGAGCGGCCGTCGGATGTGGCCGCGCAACGGCAGTCGTTCTGGCCATGGATCAAGCGCCATCAGGACTCGGGCGTGTGCAAGTTCATCTATCCGCGAGTGGGGCGGGGCGCGATCGCGCTCCTCGATGTCGCAAGCAATGAAGAGCTGCACCGCATTCTGAATGATTGGGCCGATATCATCCCCGCGCATTTCGACACTTATCCGCTGGTCGACCTTGCCGCGACCAACAAAATGCTGGCTGAGCAGGCAGGCCGGTCGTAACGGCCATCTCGACTTTTGGCGCCGTCGGCCTATGCTGGCGGCATGTCCGGGCACCATCATCACCACGACCACGATCACTCCGACCTGTCGGAGACTGAGCTGCGCGTCCGCGCGCTCGAAACCATCCTCACCGAAAAAGGCTACGTCGATCCGGCCGCGCTCGATCTTCTGATCGAGACGTATGAGAAGAAAGTCGGGCCGCGCAACGGCGCCCGCGTGGTCGCGCGGGCTTGGGCCGATCCCGCGTATCGCGCGCGCCTACTCAAGGACGCGGCGCCGGCGATCCGCGAGCTCGGCTATGCCGGGCGCCAGGGCGAGCACATTGTCGCGGTCGAGAACACGCCCGAGACCCACAACATGGTCGTGTGCACGCTGTGCTCCTGCTACCCGTGGCCGGTCTTGGGCCTGCCGCCGGTGTGGTACAAGTCGGCGCCGTATCGTTCGCGCGCCGTCAACGATCCGCGCGGCGTGTTGCATGATTTCGGCGTGACGCTGCCCGAGACGACAAAAATCCGCATCTGGGATTCGACCGCGGAAATCCGTTACATCGTGCTGCCGATGCAGCCCGACGGCACCAAAGGCTGGAGCGAGGACAAGCTCGCCGACCTCGTGACTCGCGACAGCATGATCGGCACCGGCTTGCCGAAACAGCCGGGCAGCGCCTGATGGACGGCGCGCACGACATGGGCGGCGTGAAGGGTTTTGGCCAGGTCGAGCCGGAGCCGAACGAGCCGGTGTTTCACGGCGAGTGGGAGCGCCGCGCCTTTGCGCTGACGCTCGCGATGGCGCCGCCGGGCCGCTGGAACATCGATATGTCGCGCTTTGCCCGCGAAAACCGACCGCCCGACGATTACCTGAGCAAGAGCTATTACCAGATCTGGCTGGCCGGCCTCGAACGGCTGATGATCGAGCGCAGGCTTGTGGTGCCGGACGAGATCGAAGCCGGGCGCGTGTTACATCCGGTGAAGCCGGTCGAGCATACGCTGACGCTTGAGCGCGTCGCAACGACACTCGGCCGCGGAGGCCCGACCGAGCGCGAGTCGACTGCACCTGCGCTGTTCAAGATCGGCGACCGCGTGCGCGCCAAAAATATCCATCCGCCGACCCACACGCGGCTGCCGCACTATGTGCGTGGCCACCTCGGCACCGTCGAACTGGTGCACGGCTGCCACGTGTTTCCCGATACCAACGCGCAAGGGCAAGGTGAGAACCCGCAGTGGCTTTACACGGTGCGCTTCGACGGCCGCGACCTGTGGGGCGAGGGCAGTGACCCGACGATCACGGTGTCGGTCGATGCGTTCGAACCGTACCTCGAAGTCTCCGTGATGCCGTTGAGTTCCGCAAACCGCAATGCGCGCCGCGATCGCCGTGCCCGGCGTGCCGCGCGATGCCGACGGTCCGGTGTTTCGCGAGCCGTGGCAGGCCCGCGCGTTTGCACTGGCGCTCGCGCTTCATGAGGCCGGCCTGTTCACCTGGAATGAGTGGGCCGCGGCGCTGGCGGAAGAAATCCAGCGCGCGCAGGCAGCCGGCGACGCCGACACCGGCGAGACCTATTACAACCACTGGCTCGCCACGCTGGAAAAGCTGATCGCCGCGAAAGGCGCTGCGTCACCCGAGCTGCAGCGCCGCTATCACGACGCCTGGGACCACGCCGCCGACCGCACTCCGCACGGCCAGCCGATCGAGCTGAGGCCTGAGGATTTCGAGGAGTAAGGCGAGCGCGCGGCAGAGTATTTCTTGTTGTCATGCCCGGCCTTGTGCCGGGCATCTCGCTTAGGAGACGCACTGCGCCCCTGGCTGAGATGGCCGGGAACAAGCCCGGCCATGACAGATCAGATATTGTCCTCACAACACCTCTTTATAGAACTCCAGCGCCGCCTCCGTCGCTTCACCACGCTTGCAGCAATAGAGATCGCAGTGCCCGCCGCGCAGGATCTTCAGCCGTTTCGGCTCGCGCGCATGATTATAAGCCTCGAGAATCTCGTCGGTCGGCGTCGTGGTGTCGTTGTCCATGGTGATGACGAAGCAGCGGCGTCGGCGAAATCTGTGCGATGAACGCACCGGGCTCGTAGGAACGGTAGAGCTCGAGCGATCGCAGCGTCATCTGGTTGCCCCAGTTCTTCAAGCTCGAAGGCGGCGTCGCGCGGATCCACTCGACGCCGGAATTGCCCGGCGCTGCGGTATCGAGCGCGATGTCGGAGCGCTGGAGATCTTCGTCGCTCAGCGCCATCTGCCGGACGAGCTTCAGCGCCGCACCCTTGAACACGGCGTCGCGATCGTCGGCAAAACGCTTCGCCATCTCGCCCCAGCTGTCGCCGGGAAAACGGCGCAGCGACGTGCGCCAGCCGCTGATGGTTGCGCCCTGCGACACGACGGCGCGGATGCGGCGGTCGGTCGCGCCCATGACGAGCGCATGGCCACCGGAATAGCTGGTGCCCCAGATGCCAAGCCGGTTGCCGTCGACGCCGGCAAGGTTGCGCGCGTAAGTCACGACCTCGCGGCAGTCGGAGATTTGCTGCCAGGGATCGATGTGATGGCGCGGTGAGCCTTCGCTGGTGCCGAGACAACGGTGGTCGTAAACAATGCAGTTGAAGCCCGCCGCCGGCAAAGCTTTCAGCGATCAGGTCGAGCTGCATCTCCTTCACCGCGCCAAACCCGTGGCTCATCACGATTACGGGCGCATTCGCCGTGCCGGGCGCGTAGTGCCAGCCGCGCAACACGATGCCGTCCGGCATCCTGATCTCGATATCGCGGCGCTCGAACGTCATTTTGGCCCCGTTTGTTGGCGCATGTCCTGGAAAAGTGGGCACCGGTTTTCCGAAAGGGACATGCGCAAACCTGATGTTGAGAGGTCAGGGGCCGCATGCTATTCGACCTTGCGGCGCGGGTGTAGCTCAATGGTAGAGCAGCAGCCTTCCAAGCTGAATACGAGGGTTCGAATTCCCTTCACCCGCTCCAGCCTTCGCTCGCTTCGCGAGCTACGGCTCGGCAAGCCGAAAGCCTTCGTAGCGAGGAGCGAAGGCTGCCGCGGCGAAGCCTGACAGGGCGAAGCCGGGCGCGGATCGATAGAATGACGTGCGCTTCGGCCCGGCAAGCCATCTCGCGGCAAAGGCGGCCACGCACCAGCGTCGCCACCGCGAGTTGCCGCGCGGTTTCGAACGACCGCCTGCAGTTTTCCCCGATCACCCCAAAAAACCCGCATTCATTTTGACTATTCCTTTAGCCTTCCCGCTGTCGAATTGGCGGGTGCCGTCAATCGTTCGCCGGAGCCGCCGCTATGGCCAGGGAAAGAAGGACTGCCCAGGAACTTGCCGACATGATTGTCGAGAAGATCGGCGTGCACGACGTCTACATCCGCGTGCGCAAGGACCATGCCTATGGCTGGGAGCCGACGGTCGAAGAGTCGCCCGGCGACAAGATCTTCTTCCAGCGCCGTGCCGAGGAGATCGCGAGCCGCCTGCGCATGCAGTACGATTTGCGCGAGTGACGCGCGCAGCCGCGGCGCACAAGCGAGTCGCCACGGCCAAAAGCCTTGATCCAGATCAACGTCGACCGCGACGATCCGCCGGGCAGGGCTTCGGTCACTGCACCGCAAACCGGCTTGGAATGGCCTGACCCCGTGTTATAGAACGCTGAACCCGTTCAAAAACACAACGAGTGAGGACCGTCCCATGGATTTCGATCTTTCCGAGCGCCAACGCCACTGGCGCGACCGCGTCGTCGCGTTCACCGAGAAATATATCGAGCCTGCGGAAGCGACCTACCACAAGCAGGAGAAGGAAGGGGACCGCTGGAAGGTCGTGCCGGTGCTCGATGAATTGAAGAAGAAGGCCCGCGCCGAGGGCCTCTGGAACATGTTCATGCCGCCGAACGACCACGAGGACGACGAGTTCCGTGGCGCCGGCCTGACCAACCTCGAATACGCGCTCTGCGCCGAGCATATGGGCCGCATCAAGTTCGCCTCGGAGGTGTTCAACTGCTCCGCGCCCGATACCGGCAACATGGAAGTGTTCATCCGCTACGGCAACCGCGAGCAGAAGCGCAAATGGCTGCGGCCGCTGATGGACGGCGAGATCCGTTCCGCCTTCCTGATGACGGAGCCGGCGGTCGCCTCGTCGGACGCGACCAACATCGAGACCCGCATCGAGCGCAAGGGCGATCACTACGTCATCAACGGGCGCAAGTGGTGGTCGTCGGGCGTCGGCGATCCGCGCTGCAAGATCGCGATCCTGATGGGCAAGAGCAGCCCGGACAATCCGCGCCACCAGCAGCAGTCGCAGATCCTCGTGCCGCTCGACACCCCAGGCATCACGGTTGAAAAGATGCTGTCGGTGTTCGGCTATGACGACGCGCCGCACGGTCACGCCCAGGTGCTGCTCAAGGACGTCAAGGTTCCGGTCGAGAACCTGCTTGCTCGGCGAAGGCCGCGGCTTCGAGATCGCTCAAGGGCGGCTCGGCCCGGGCCGCATTCATCACTGCATGCGCACCATCGGCGTTGCCGAAGTTGCGCTGGAGAAGATGATCAAGCGGCTCACCGAGCGCGTCGCGTTCGGCAAGCACATCATCCAGCATTCGGTGTGGGAGCAGCGCATTGCCGAAGCCCGCATCGACATCGAGCGCACGCGGCTGCTGACGCTGAAGGCCGCCGACATGATGGACAAGGTCGGCAACAAGACCGCCCAGCTCGAGATCGCGATGATCAAGGTTGCCGCGCCGCGCATGGCGCTGCAGATCATCGATGATGCGATGCAGGCGCTGGGGCGGCGCCGGCGTGTCGGAGGAGCCGGGTCTGGCCCGCGCCTACGCCTCGATCCGCACGCTGCGCTTTGCCGACGGTCCGGACGAGGTGCATAACCGCGCCATCGCCCGCTGGGAGATCGCCCGCCACGGCAATTTTACGCCGTCCAAGACGACAGCGGCACGCTGACGCGCTAGCTCATGTTCCAGACCGCATCCCGACCGTGTCGGGGTGCGCTCCGGTACGCCGTTGCGCGGCCCCGCATAATGCGGAATAAAGACACCTGTCATGTAAGAGGGTGCCGCTATGGCTGACGAAAACCGGGACGAAGAATTCTCGGGCACGAAAGAAGTCGAGGAACGCCATCGGATCAACGAGGCCAACCTCGAAGCCTGGATGAAGGCGAATGTCGAGGGGTTTAAAGGCCCGCTGAGCGTCCTGCAGTTCAAGGGCGGCCAGTCGAACCCGACCTACCAGCTCAACACGCCCGCGACGTCGTATGTGCTGCGCCGAAAACCGTTCGGCAAGCTGCTGCCGTCGGCGCACGCCGTCGACCGCGAGTTCCGCGTCATCACCGCGCTGCACAAGCAGGGTTTTCCGGTCGCGCGGACCTATGGCCTGTGCACCGACGACGGCGTCATCGGCTCGATGTTTTACATCATGTCGATGGAGAAGGGCCGGGTGTTCTGGGACCAGACGCTGCCGAGCGTGTCGCGCGAGGAGCGCTGGCCCATCTACGTCTCGGAGATCGAGACGCTCGCCAAGCTGCACAGCTACGATCCCGAAAAAATCGGGCTCGGCGACTTCGGCCGCTCGGGAAATTATTTCTCGCGCCAGGTCGACCGCTGGACCAAGCAGTATCGCGCCTCCGAGACCGAGAAGATCGACGAGGTCGAGCGCCTGATAGAGTGGCTGCCGAAGACGGTGCCGTCGCAGGAGCGCGTCTCGGTCGTGCACGGCGACTACCGGCTCGACAACATGATCTTCGCGCCCGACAAGCCGAAGGTCGTCGCGGTGCTGGACTGGGAGCTGTCGACGCTCGGCGATCCCTTGGCTGATTTTTCGTATCTCTTGATGCAGTGGGTGATGTCAGGCACGCAGCGCGTCGGCCTGTCGCAATCCAATCTCGCCGAGCTGAATATCCCGACGCTGGAGCAGGCAATCGAGATTTACTGCAAGGCGACGGGGCGTACAGGCATTCCCGATCTGAACTGGTATTTCGCCTACAACCTGTTCCGCCTCACCGGCATTCTGCAGGGCATCGCGGGACGCATTCGCGACGGCACGGCAGCAAGCGCGCGCGCCCACGAAAGCGCCGCGCGGGTCAAGCCATTGGCGCTGGCGTCATGGGACTATGCGGTGAAGGCGGGGGCGAAGTAAGAGCCGGCTTCAGCGTGACGCGCGGAGCGGCAACGCTCCGCGCGTTTTTCTCTTGGTCGTCCCCGCGAACGCGGGGACCCATACGCCGCAGTAGAAGCGGGAGGACGAGATCGCAAATGAGCCGATTTCGTCTTGGAGAGACGCCTAACGCAATCCAACCAACACAGGGGTTATGGGTCCCCGCGTTCGCGAGGACGACCGGCCCGCTACTTAAATCGCCCGGCATATGGCATCGACGCCGTCAGTCCGCCATCGACCGCGATCGCCTGGCCGTTGACGTAGGACGCGTCATCCGACGCCAGGAACAGCGCCATGTTGGCGATGTCGCGCGGTTGGCCGATCCGCTTCAGCGGATTGAGCTCGCCCAGCGCGTCGAACGTGCCGCGGGCACGCGCCTTCTCGAAGGTCGGTTTGGTCATGCCGGTCTCGATGATCCCCGGACACACCGCGTTGACGCGGATACCCGTGCCCGCGAGGGAGTAGGCCGAAGTCTGCACCAGGCTGATCACGCCGGCCTTGCTGGCCGCATAGTGCGAGGAGCCCGCATTCGCCTTCAGTCCCGCAACCGATGCGGTGCAGATGATCGAGCCCGCACTTCGCGGTGTCATCACCCGGCTGGCATGCTTGATGGCGAGAAACGGTCCGATCAGGTTGACGCGCAAAACTTCGGTCCATTGCTCGACCGTCAGGTCAACAGTGCGAAACCAGCCGCCGGCGATGCCGGCGTTGGCGAAGATCACGTCGAGCGCACCGTGGCGCGCGACGGCATGATCGACGAAGCCTGCGACATCGGCCTCTTTACCTGCATCTGCCGTAATCGCGTCGGCGACACCGCCGGCGCTGCGGATCTGCTCGGCGGTCCGTTGACTGCGCTGCGGTCTTGTCGACGGCAACGACCTTGGCGCCCTCGCGCGCGAACAGCAGCGCACTCTCGCGACCGATGCCGCTACCGGCGCCGGTGATGACGGCGACTTTGCCTGAGAGTCTTGGCATGACGAACTACCGCCGCTGGTTGGCGTACGGCATCGACGACGTCAGGCCGCCGTCAACCGGGATCGCCTGGCCGTTGACGTACGACGCCTCATCGCTGGCAAGGAACAGCGCCATGTTGGCGATCTCGACCGGCACGCCATAGCGCCTCAGCGGATTGAGCTGGCCGATCTTGCCTTCCGAGCCCTTGGCGCGAGCACGTTCGAATGTGCCGCGCGTCATCCCGGTCTCGATCAGGCCGGGGCAGATCGCGTTGACGCGCACGCCGGTGCCGGCGAGCGAATAGGCCGAGGTCTGCACCAGGCTGATCACGCCGGCCTTGCTGGCGCTGTAGGGATGACCGCCGGCGTTGGCTTTCAGGCCTGCGACCGATGCGGTGCAGATGATCGAGCCCTTGCCTTTCTCGGCCATCACGCGGCTGGCGTGCTTGATCGCGAGGAACGGCCCGATCAGGTTGACGCGCAAAATCTCGGTCCACATTTCCGGCGTCTGGTCCTGCAACGCCACCAGGCCGCCGCTGATGCCGGCATTGGCATAGACCACGTCGAGACCGCCGAAGCTCGACAGCGCCTTCGCCACATAGCCCGCGACGTCGGCTTCGGAGCCGGCGTCGGCGGTCAGCGCTTCGGCCGTGCCCTTGGCCTCGCGGATCGCCTTGACCGTCTGCTCGACGGCGTCGGCGGTCTTGTCGACGGCCAAGACTTTGGCGCCCTCGCGCGCAAACAGCGTGGCGCTGGCGCGGCCGATGCCGCTGCCGGCTCCCGTGACGATGGCGACCTTGCCGTCGAGGCGACCCATGGCGTTCTCCTGATTTTCTTGCAGACCTGTTTTGTTCTTGGTTCCAGCAGGCTGGCGCATGTCCGGAAAAGTGGATACCGGTTTTCCGATAAGGACATGCGCAAATAAAGTCTTACTGCTGCCAGAATTTGCACGAGGGCCATGAGAAGGCTGCCCTACAGCAACGCCAAACCATAGGATAGGAGCCATCGGAATGTCCAACCGCGGAACGAATCGATGAACATGGCCACCCCGGAATTTCGCATCACACGGTGGTGGTGGGTTCGTCATGCGCCGGTCCGCGAGGACAATGGCTGCATCTATGGCCAGGCCGACCTTTCCTGCGATTGCAGCGATACCGTCGTGTTCGACGGGCTGGCACGCGCGCTGCCGCGCAATGCGGAATGGGTCGCGAGCAACTTGAAGCGCACGCATCAGACCGCGGCGGCGATCTGGAACGCCGGCTTTCCGAAGCCCGACACCATGCCGCACGACGCCGACTTCGCCGAGCAGCATCTTGGCGAATGGCAGGGCATGAACCGCGCCGCGTTCTGGGCAAGCCGCTCGCGCGAGCCGACCAACAACTGGTTCGGACCGCCCGACGAACGCGCGCCTGGCGGCGAGAGTTTTGTCGATCTCTGCGATCGGGTGAACCGCGGCATTGCCCGGCTCAACGCGACGCATGCCGGCAAGGACATTGTCGCTGTGACCCATGGCGGTACCATTCGGGCGGCGATTGCGCTTGCGATCGGCACCGGTCCCGCCGGCGGCATGGTGTTCAACATCGACAACTGCTCGGTGACGCGGCTCGACTACGTCGCGCTCGGCGAGCAGGGCGGCTGGCGCGTCGGCATGGTCAACCACCAGCCGTGGCTTGTTCCCTCGAGCCACCCGACCATGCACCAGCCGGCAGGGCCTGAGATCGCGAAGATCGCGTGATCTTGTTGAGTTGTCCCCGCCCTTAAAGGCTGCTTAGTTAGCGCCCACGCAAGAGCACGCGCCGGCGCCCAGCCGGTCAGTTTCGAGGGAGGTTTCAATGCCAGAGTTGTTCGATCTCAAGGGCAAGGTCGCGGTCGTCACCGGCTCATCGCGCGGCATCGGCCGCGCCATCGCCGAGCGGATGGCGGAGCATGGCGCCAAGGTCGTGGTGTCCTCGCGCAAGCTGCCGGCCTGCGAGGAAGTGACAAGAGCGATCAATGAGAAGTACGGCGCGGGCACCGCGATCTCGATCCCCTGCAACATTTCGAGCAAGGACGAGCTGAAGAACCTGGTCGACAAGAGCACGGCGCATTTCGGCAAGATCGACGTGCTGGTCTGCAACGCCGCGTCGAACCCCTATTACGGTCCGCTCGCCGGCATCAGCGACGACCAGTTCCGCAAAATCCTCGAGAACAACATCATCGCCAACAACTGGCTGATCACCTTCACCGTGCCGCAGATGATCGAGCGCAAGGAAGGCTCGATCATCATCATCTCGTCGGTCGGCGGCTACAAGGGCTCGACCACGATCGGCGCCTACTGCATCTCCAAGGCGGCCGACCTGCAGCTCGCCCGCAACCTCGCGGTCGAATACGGCAAGCACAATGTCCGCGTGAACTGCATCGCACCGGGCCTGATCAAGACCGATTTCGCCAAGGCGCTGTGGGACAATCCGGAGACGCTGAAGACCACCGAAGCGCGCTCGCCGATGCGCCGCATCGGTCAGCCCGACGAGATCGCCGGCGGCGCGATTTTCCTTGCGTCAAAGGCCGGCGCCTTCGTCAACGGCCAGAGCATCGTGATCGACGGCGGCGGCACGATCAGCTGACGCACGACAAAAACGAATGGTCGTCCCCGCGAAAGCGGGGACCCATAGCCCCTGTGCTCATTGTGTTACAGGGCGCAGATCCACAACTCGATTTCGGCTTCTTTTCGTCGTCTCGATTTGCTGCGGATATGGGTCCCCGCTTCGCGGGGACGACCGAGAAGCGCGGTGCTATCCCCACTTCGCCAATTGCGTCCGGATCGCCTCGACCAGCGCGAGCGGCTGGTCGGCCATGATGTGGTGATCCGAATCCGGGATCACGATCATCGGCGAGTTCGCCGGAATGTACGGCTCGAGCTCGTACATGAAGCGGCCCGCGACGAAGCCCGAGCGCTCGCCGCCGATCACCGCGATCGGGCATTTCCCCGCGCGCAAATCCTTGTCCGGATAGCCGTGCAGAAAGCCCATCCAGAGGTGCGGATCGAACCGCCAGGTCCAGCCGACACTGCCGTCGGCGCGGCGGAACTGGCGCAGTGACGAGCGCGCGATCCAGTCGGCGATGAACAGATTTGCGCAGTCCTGGTCCGGCGCGAAGCGGAAGCGCGCCAGCGCCTGCTCGAGCGTGTCGTAAATGTTCTTCGGCCGCGGTTCGCCGCGTTTCTCGCGCCGCTTCTTGCGCTCGGCCGAGGCGAGGAAGGGACCATCGAGCAGCATCGCGCCGCCGAGCCGCGCGCCACCGCGCGCGATCACGCCCGAGGTAATGAACGCGCCAAAGGAGTGGCCGATGATCACCGGGCCGGTCTTGCCCTCGAACAGGCCGGTCGCTTCCGCGACCTCGAGCGCTTCGGTGCCGTAGAGATCATAGTTGTAGCGGTCGCGCCAACCCGAGCCGCCCATGCCGGAGAACGACATCGCGGCGACGCGATAATCATCACTGAGAAACGGGGCGATAAAGCTCCACCAGTCGGCGTTGGCGCCGTTGCCGTGCAGGAACAGCACGCCGGGCTTGCCGCGCTGGCCCCAGGTCAGCGTTTCGATCGCCGCCCCGCGCACGTCGACAAAAGAGCGTTCCGGCGCGTTGGCGATCGCCTTGTCGAACCACTCCGGCGCGGGCGGTTTGCGGCCACCGAATCCGGCCAGGAGATTCCTGCGCTCAGCGACGATCGTCTCGACTTTGTTCATTGCAGAATCAGCCATGCCCCGTTTTTCACGTTGGTGATACGGGGAGGGGGCTGAGCTTGTAAAGGCGAGGGCCGCGCGGTGCGGGAATAAGGTGTATGCGCAAAGCGGCGGCGTTCACCGACTTCTAACCTCATCCTGAGGAGCGGCGCAGCCGCGTCTCGAAGGATGAGGCCCGGTGCCGGGGCCTCATGGTTCGAGACGGCGCTTCGCGCCTCCTCACCATGAGGGATGACGTGAGTGCGCTCGCGTTAACTGTCCACCGCCGCATAAACCAGGTTGCGGATCAGCACGCGAAAATACTCGCGCTGACCCGGCGCCTGGATCATCAGCAGCGCCCACAGCTTCTCGGCGGGATCGACCCAGAACTGGGTGCCGGCGCGGCCGCCCCAGAAATACTGGCCGACCGAGCCGGGTAGTGCGCCATGCCGGGCTGCATGCGCACGGCAAAGCCGAGGCCGAAGCCGTGACCCGGCGGGATCAGGTTGGATTCGACCTTTACGTTCGGCCCGAGATGGTCATGCGTCATCAGCTCGAGCGTCTTCTTGCCGATGATGCGCTCGCCATCGAGTGAGCCGCCACCCGCCAGCATTTGCGCGAAGCGCGCGTAATCCATCGCGGTGGCAACGAGTCCGCCGCCGCCGGCTTCCAGCGCCGGCTTCTCGGTCATGCTCCAGTGCGAAACTTTTTCGCCGGTCCACGGATCGTTGGCGAAAGCTTCCGCAAGCCGGCCGCGGCCGCGCTCGGCGTCGATGTAGAAGCCGGTGTCGGTCATCCTGAGTGGCGCAAGAATCCGCTCGGTGAGATAGGCGCCCAGCGTCTTGCCGGATACCACCTCGATCACGCTGCCGAGCAGGTCGGTCGAGCGGCTGTACTTCCACTCCGCGCCGGGCTGGCAGTACAGCGGCAGGGTCGCGAGCAGCTCGGCGTTCTCCTTGTTCGTGCGCGTGCGTGCGGAGATGCCGGCCTCGGCGTACATCGTTTGCAGCGGGCCAGTGCCGATGGTGTGCGAGACGAGCCCGGAGGTGTGGCGCAACAGATCCTGGATCGTGATCTCGCGCACGAGCGGGGTGAGATGCAGCTTGCCGTCGCGCGGAACGCCGACCTGCACCTTCGCGAACGCGGGGAAGAATTTTGACACGGGATCGTTGATCAGGAGCTTGCCGTCCTCGACCAGCTGCATCACCGCCACCGAAGTGATCGGTTTGCTCATCGAGAACACGCGGAACACGCTGTCGTGCCGCATCGGCGCCTTGGTCGCCGGATCCTGGATGCCAAGCGCATCGAAATGCGCGACCTTGCCGCGGCGGCCGACCATGACCACCGCGCCGGGAATCGTGCCCTTGTCGATCTCGCGCTTCAGCACGTCGGACAGGGCCTTGAGCCGCGCCGACGACAGGCCGACGCTCTCAGGCTTGGCCTTCGGCAGCGGCGGGGTGTGCAGCCCGTTTTTCTTCGCTGCCGGTTTCTTCACAGTTGCGGTGCGTGCCATCGCAATCCTCCGTTACTTTTCAACCGCTGCGTAAACCAGGCCGCGATAAAGCCCGCGGATGTAATCGCGCTGGCCCGGCGCCTGGATCATGATCAGCGCCCACAGATCCTCCTGCGGGTCGACCCAGAATTGCGTGCCGGCGGCGCCGCCCCAGAAGAAGCTGCCGGTCGAGCCGTAGATCGGTGCGAGGCCGGCTTCCTTGCGCACGGCGAAGCCAAGCCCGAAGCCGTGGCCCGGCAGCATCTGCGTGCCGACGATCTTGACGTCGGGCGACAGATGATCTGAGGCCATCAGCTCCAGCGTCTTCCTGCCGATGATACGCGCGCCGTCGAGCGTGCCGCCATTCGCCAGCATCTGCGCAAAGCGGGCGTAGTCCGGCGCGGTCGAAACGCCGCCACCGCCGCCGGATTCCGAGATCGGCTTCTGCAGCATGCTGAAGTAGACAACCTTCGCGCCGGTCCACGGATCTTCGGCGAACGGCTCGGCGAGGCGATCGCGGCCGCGCTCCTCGTCGATGTAGAAGCCGGAGTTGGTCATCCGTAAGGGCGCGAAAATGTGGTCAGTCAGGTAGGCACCGAGCGTCTTGCCCGAGACCACCTCGATGACGCGGCCGAGCACGTCGGTCGAGCGGCTGTAGTGCCACTCGGCGCCGGGTTGGCAGATCAGCGGCAGTTTCGCGATCACCTCGGCATGCTCTTCATTGTTCATGCTGCGGCGATAGATCTTCGCTTCGGAGTAAAGCGTCTGGATCGGGCCCGGGCCGGTGATCTCGTAAGAGATGCCGGAGGTATGGCGCAAAAGATCCTGGATCGTCATCTCGCGCTGCATCGGCACGAGGTTGATGCTGCCGTCGCGCACAACGCCGACCTGGCTGTTGGCGAAGAGGGGATGTATTTCGACAGTGGATCGTTAAGCAGGATCTTGCCTTGCTCGACGAGTTGCATGATGCCGATCGAGACGATCGGCTTGGTCATCGAAAAGATGCGAAACACGCTATCGGGCCGCATCGTCGCGTCTGAGCCGGGGCCCTGGCGGCCCAAACAATCGAAATGCGCGACTTTGCCTTTGCGTCCCACCATGATGACCGCGCCGGGGAGGGTGCCCTTGGCGATTTCACGCTTGAACGCGTCGGACAGGTGCTTCAGTCGCGCGGATGAGAGGCCGACGCTTTCCGGCTTCGCCTTCGGCAGCGGCGGCGTGTGCAGGCCGTTCTTCTTGGGCGCAGGCGATTTCTTGGCGGCGACAGCGCGCGGCATAAGGCGTTCTCCCGAGTGTTTGTTTGCAGGCTTGTAGTTGAAAGGCGCGCAACTTTGGCGCAGAAAGCGGTGCTTGGGTAGCTGCGTTTTGCGCAGCAATCACCTGCGGATTTGCAAGTTCTTCCCGAATTTAATGAATGGTGGCGAAATGATCCTCGAACACGCAGTCCTGAGCATCAAGCCCGGCGAGTCCGCGGCCTTTGAAAAGGCAATGCGCGAAGCGCGATCGCTGATCTCGGCAACGCCCGGCTTCCAGAAGATCGAGGTCCGGCCCTGCGTCGAGACCAAAGACCGCTATCTGCTGCTGGTGTGGTGGGACACGCTGGAAGCCCACACCGAGGGGTTCCGCAAATCCGAGCGCTACCAGCCCTGGCGCAACCTGCTGCACCACTTTTACGAACCATTCCCGCTGGTCGAGCACTAC
>CAWCKS010000006.1:0-79755 GCA_963796195.1 uncultured Alphaproteobacteria bacterium
CGCAAATGAAAATCCCGCGCGGCGAGCGCAACCGCGCAAGCATCAAGGATGTCGTCGGCCTTCGCGCCGGAGCGGAGCCGGTCGCGCGTCAGCCAGCGGCCGATCTCGCGAAAGCCTTGCGCACGGAGTAGTTTCGCGCGCTGGCGAATTCCCTCGCCCGTATGCTTTGACGGCAACGGTTTGCCGGCATTGAGTCTCAAGAACACCAGTTCGGGATGCGCTTCGCGAATCTTCGCCTGACGACGAGGCGTGATCGCCGCATCGAGCTCGCAAATCTTCCTGCCGAGATGCCAGAGCTGGATCGAGACGCCGGGCTCCCCGCGCGACCTCAGCGCGCGATTCGCCGCAGCATGCGACGCATGGTCCCACAAGCCGCGCCGCGCGCCAGTGAAGACGCGCGACGCATGCGGCTTGAGCATCTTTCGCGCGGCAAGGTCGCAGGAGCGCTCGCCTTGATCAGGTAGTCCGATCGGCATGTCGATCGCGGCGACATCAAATTTTGTCGCAAGCAGTTCGGCGATGGTGGAATAGAAGCGGAGCTCGCGTGTCTCACCATCGACGCGCACCGCGACCCAGCCTTTGCGATAGCCGTCAAGGCCCACACATATCATTGCAGGACATTAGCGGAGGCAGGTTGATGAGAAGAACCCATTGTTCGAAAATCTCGCTGGCGCTCGGTCTCTTCAGCGTCCTGACGTTGTCAACCGCCAAAGCGCAGACGGTGCGATCCTATTGCCTGACCGGCATCAATGGCGAGCTAGGTCACTGTGACTATCCCACCTTCGACGCCTGCCGCATGGACGGCGCAGGCTACGGAATTTGCGTTGCGAGCGAACGCCCGGTACGGGGCGAGCCTGTGGCGTCCGTCACGGCCGCGCCGGCGGCGACCAAGCGGAGACGGTGAGCAGGCGGCCATCGCTCATGCCCCTCTTGTCGCGCGCGAGTTTTGATCGAGCGCAATGACTAAAGACGTGCATCAGGCCAGTTTTTCCGCACATTGCGGAAAGGAAACGGCCTCATGCGTTCCACCCGTCATTTGAGAGCCCTGATCGGGCTCACATTCCTTGCAACGCTCGCCTGTTCGACGAACGCAGGCGCGCAGACTTACCCAGCCCACCCGGCCCAATCGTATTGCCTCATGGGCGCGGCCGCGGTGATGAACAGGTGCGGCTTTGCCACCTTCGAGCAGTGCAAGGAGTACAGCGCAAACTACGGAATTTGCAACGAGAGTCCACGCGCCGCCGATCGCTACTGGATCGACCAGACGCCCTACGCGCGGATGGGCAAGCCTCGCCGGCACTGAGCGGCGGCGAGCGCGCTAGCCAAGGTTCAATTCCTTGAAGAAGTCGTTGCCCTTGTCGTCGACCACGATGAAGGCCGGGAAGTCTTCAACCTCGATGCGCCAGATCGCTTCCATGCCGAGCTCGGGATATTCGACGGTCTCGACCTTCTTGATGCAGTGCTCGGCGAGGTTCGCGGCGACGCCGCCGATCGAGCCGAGATAGAAGCCGCCATACTGCTTGCAGGCCGCCGTCACCGCTGGCGACCGGTTACCCTTCGCCAGCATCACCATCGAGCCGCCGGCTTTCTGGAAATCCGCGACGAACGAATCCATGCGTCCAGCGGTGGTCGGGCCGAACGCGCCCGAGGCGTAGCCGGCCGGGGTCTTGGCCGGGCCGGCGTAATACACCGGGTGGTTCTTGAAATAGTCCGGCAGCCCCTGCCCTGCTTCGAGTCGCTCGCGCAGCTTGGCATGCGCGAGATCACGCGCCACGATCATCGGCCCGGTCAGCGACAGCCGCGTCTTGATCGGATATTTCGTCAGCTGCGCCAGAATCTCCTTCATCGGCTTGCGCAGGTCGATCTTCACCACCTCGCCGCCCAGCCTCGAAGTATCCACCTCCGGCAAATACTTTGCCGGATTGTGCTCGAGCTCTTCCAGGAACACGCCGTCCTTCGTGATCTTGCCGAGTGCCTGGCGATCCGCCGAGCACGACACGCCGAGCCCGATCGGCAACGATGCGCCATGGCGCGGCAGCCGGATCACGCGCACGTCGTGGCAGAAATACTTTCCGCCGAACTGCGCGCCGACGCCAAGGCTCTGCGTCATCTTCAGCACTTCCTGCTCCATCGCGAGGTCGCGGAAGGCGTGGCCGTCTTCTGAGCCCTCGGTCGGCAGGCTGTCGAGATATTTTGTCGAGGCGAGCTTCACCGTTTTCATGGTGAGTTCAGCCGAGGTGCCGCCGATCACGATCGCAAGGTGATAGGGCGGGCACGCCGCGGTGCCGAGCGTGAGCACTTTCTCTTTCAGGAACGCGACCATGCGGTCGTGGGTCAGGATCGACGGCGTCGCCTGGAACAGGAAGGCCTTGTTGGCCGAGCCGCCGCCCTTGGCGATGAACAGGAACTTGTAGGCGTCGTCGCCTTCGGCATAGATCTCGACCTGCGCCGGCATGTTGTTCGCGGTGTTCTTCTCCTCAAACATCGAGATCGGCGCGAGCTGCGAATAGCGCAGGTTCCTCTTCAGGTAGGCATCGCGCGCGCCCTCGGCGAGCGCGGCCTCGTCCTCGCCGTCGGTGAAGACCAGCCGCCCCTTCTTGCCCATGATGATCGCAGTGCCGGTGTCCTGGCACATCGGCAGCACGCCGCCGGCGGCGATGTTGGCGTTCTTCAGGAAGTCGAAGGCAACGAACTTGTCGTTGTCGGACGCTTCCGGGTCCTCGACGATGCTCTTCAGCGACGCCAGATGCGCCGGCCGCAGCAAATGATTGATGTCGGCAAACGCGGCTTCCGACAGCGCCCGCATCGCTTCATGCGACACCACGAGCATGTCTTTGCCCATCACGGTCTCGACCCGCACGCCGTCGGATGAAATCTTGCGGTAGGTGGTCGTATCCTTGCCGAGCGGAAACAGCGGCGTGTGCTTGTAGGGCGGTGTTTTCGGCGGGATGTTGGCGGGGGCGTTCATGGGCGTGGGCTTGATCCTTTGGGCCGGGCGCAAAATGCACCGTTACGACAGCGTTATAAGCGCCCTCGCGTCGGCGGCCAGCGTCGGAAGATGCGTCCGGAATAGCGGACTATCAAATTATTCACCCCTTCCCGCCTTGCTTCTCCGCATAGGCATCCACCACGCACGGATATGCCTGATAGGGCACGCGGCGCTGGCGGGCGGCGCGCTTGAAGTAATCGACTGAGCGCTGCGACAGCTCACGTCACTTCACGTTGTCCTCGTGCAGTATCAGTGCATCCGGCGACGAGGAAATCCTCGATCACTTGACCCGTCCGATTTCCCCTTGCTGTAGCTACGTTGCTTCTTCTCGCTTGCCTTCCCTTTCCCCCTCCCGAAAACCTTATGGTCCTCTCCTTCCCCCTTAAGCACACCGTCCTCACCCCCCCGTCCTCGCTTTATGACCACCCCTAGCTCTCTGCCCTACCCATTCTCCCTCCCCGCCCCCCCCCTTCCCCCCCTCCACTGTCTCCCCTCCCCCCCCCCCAAATCACATTCGACACGACCGCAAATCCGTGATTGCCTTCCGTCGAACGGGTTCTCGCAGGGGCTTTCCGATGAGGCAATCGATTCTCAAGCTCGCCGCCGCCCTCGCCGTCCTCATCGCCTCGGCCACCCTCGCCCACGCTGACGCAATCGACGGCGACTGGTGCGCGGCCGACGGCAACCAGCACATGACCATCAACGGGGCCGACATCACCACGCCCGGCGGCAAGCAGATCAAGGGCAACTACACCCGCCACGCCTTCGACTATGTGATTCCCGACGGCGAAGCCGGCGCTGGCGAGACCGTCAACATCTTCCTGCGCAGCGAATATTTTGCGGTGTCGCGGCAGGGCGCGGCCGATGCGCCGCTGAAGGAATGGCGACGCTGCGCGCTGCGCACGAGCTGACTTTTTCGCGCACGTGAGCAATCACGCGCGAGCGCCAATGAGACCTTCCAATCGAAACGCTGTTACGATGATTTACGCCGCAAGCGCGCGATCGATTTCGGCGGCGATGTCGGCGCGGTAGATCGCGATTTGCGTGAACTCGTAGTCGCAGGCGTCGCAGACCCAGACGAAGTGGACCTCGCAGTCGGCAACTTCCGACCACACCGGTTTGTCAATCGGGTGCCCGCATTGAGCGCATGGATTGTTGTGAGGAACGGCAGAACTCGCAGCACGTCGCATCATGCGCGCCTCCCTTGCAGCCCTTGCCCGCCCGCATCTTCGTCGGCTTCTCGGAAGCGTCAAGACAATTCGCTGCTGCGCCGCGTCGAACAGATTTTCGTCACCACCTCGTCATGAAAATCTTGGGCGACAGCCACGGCGACGCCGACAGAAAGCCACGCCGTCAAATCTGTAGCTGATGTCACTGACGCCTCCCTCCCGAAGTGAAGCTCACGGCAAAACTGTGTCGCAGGCTGGCGACAAACCACCGCACCTTCGCTATCGTGGAACTTTCGAGAATATCTTGAGGGTTAATTTGGGGCTTAAAAATGGTTGATCGTGTTTGGTATTTTGCGGTCGGCGGCAATCGCCAGGGCCCGATTTCCGAAGAAGAACTGCGGGCCAAAATTGCAAGCAGCGAGATCAAGGCCGACACTCTGGTCTGGAATTCCGGCATGGCCGACTGGACCAGGGCCGGCGCCGCCCCGGGCCTGCTCGGGGCCGGCACTCCCTCACTGCCGCCGGGCGCGCGCGCCTGCCGCGCCGTCGCGGAGGGCCATGACGGCGCGGCGTTCACGCCGCATTTCGACACCTGGCCGCTGCTCGGCCGGTCGCTGCTGGTGTTCATCGGCGACCTGCTGATCGTTCCGGCGCCGTGGGTCAACACCGGCTTTTGTCGCTGGATGGTCGACAACATCGAACCGCCCAATGGCAAGCGGGTGCGCTTCGAGGGCCAGGTCGGCGACATCTGGTGGGTGTTCGTCCTCAACGCAATCTTCATCTATCTCGGCGAAGTGCACAACGCGGTGCTCATCGTGACGCTGCTGCTGTCGGTGTTCTTCTACTACATGATCACGCGCTGGTTCTTTGCGAACCTCGCCTGGGAAGGCCAGACCGAACGCCTGCAATTTGTCGGCAGCTACTGGGGCATGCTCGGCTGGATGGTGCTGACCTGGCTCGGCTTCATCGTGATTATCGGCTGGGCCTGGGCGCAAACCGCGATGTTGCGCTGGATCTGTGAGAACGTCGAAGGCACCAGCAAGCAGCTCACTTTCGTCGGCACCGGCTGGGAAGTGCTGTGGCGGACGTTCGTGTTCGTCATCTCCGCCATGTTCATCATTCCGATCCCGTGGACCATGCGCTGGCTGATGGCGTGGTACATCACGCAGTTCCGGCTGAGTGAGCGGGCGTGAGATTTCCCCGCCTCCCCTCTTCGTCGTTGCGCGGACCCGTTGGCTCCTCGCAATGACGCCAGCGTACGATGCCATCCTACACCGGCCTCACCTTGCCCGGCACGCCGAGCTCGCACTCGAGCGCGGCGCGATCCCATTGTGCGAGATCGGCAGCGGCGGCGTAAGTCGTCTGAAGAAACGCCAGCAGCGCCTGCTCGGGCTCGCGTACGCTGCGCACGGCATCATACGGCAGGATGAATTCGCCGAGCTCTTTCGAGAAGAATGCATCCGACGGCTCTACGCGCGCTCCGCCAAATCCTTCCGGCGCCGGATAGGCGTAGGAATAGAACGCGGGATAGTCGATCGCGCCGCCACCCGGCCAGAAGCCGGCGCTGGACACCTCGTGCGAATAGGCTTCGCGCGCAACGCTGTCGGGCAAACCTGGAACGCCGCCCGGATGCGGCGGCGCCGTGCGACCGGAAAAACGCGTGACCGCGAGATCAAAGCTGCCCCAGAAGAAATGCACCGGCGACACCTTGCCGAGAAAACCGGTGCGGAACCGGGTCAACACGTCGTGCGCGGCCAGCAGCGCGCCGTGGAACCGCTGCGCCGCCGCGCCATCATAGGACTTGTGCACGATATCGTCCGGAAACGGGGTGGCGTTCGCAATCTCGCACGGCATCGGATTGAGTTTCAGGTCGATGCTGAGCTCGGCCAAAGCGATCATCGCATCGGCGTAGAACTCGGCGACCGAGACGGGCCGCAGCATCAGCTGGCGAAAGTCGCCATCGCTGGTGCGGAACCACAGCACGTGGTCGACAAAATCGAACTCAAGCGACAGATCGCGGTTACCTAGCGGCATCGGCGGCGTCGCGAGCCCGCGCGCCGAGACCAACAGCGTGACATGCCAGGAATGGTTGGTCCATGGCGTCAAAGCGAGCCGAATTTTGCCGGCGATCTGCGTCCACAGGTGCAGCGTCTCCAGCGTGTCCTTCCAGTCGTGATAGGGCAGCGCGGGCCAGCGATCATTGGCAGGCATGACAATCTCCGTTCACCCCGAACCTTAACACCGTCGTGAACGCTTGAACCAACCGTGACAGAATCCTGACCAACGTCCACGGAGAGTCAGTTAGCACAATGACCATGGCCAGCACCGATGACGGATTCGTGTCGGACCCCGCGTCGCCGCTGTCGCTGCGTCTGTTGCTGATTGTCGCGGCGCTGGCGGAACTCGTGGACTCTGCAGCGTCGCTGCCGGTGCTGTTCATGGATCATTCGCAGATCCCCGGCCCCGGAATCGGCGGCGCGCTTATCCTCGCCACGATCGCGCTGAAACCACCGCTCGCGATCGCCGCGATCGGCGGCGCGCTGATCAAGCGGATGCGGTTCGCCGTGTGCGCGCTGGCGGCCATCGGTGTCTGCACCTGGCTGTTCTATCTGCCGTCGACGAAGCTGTCCGACCTCGGTATCAGCTTCAGCTGGGCCGGCGTGCAGTTCCTTGTCGATACGCAACTGGTGCTGCCGATCGCGATCGCAGCGATCGTGCTAGCACTGCGTACCGCATGGCTCAACCTTGCGATTGTGCTGGCCTGCCTGCCGACCGCGATCCGGCTCGCCGGACTGATCGCGTTCGTGGTCGCCGTGAGCATCCACGGGTTTTAGCAGCAAAGCCGCTTCTGCGTTCTTGCGCGCTGCGGCGCGACGGGGTCTTATGCCCGTCCCGCCACCCATTAGCGACCATCAGGCACATGATTTCGCATTTTTTCGTCCGCGGCCGCGGTCAGGCCGCTGCCACCCTGCTGACCATCCTTATCCTCGCCTGCGGTGCGTCTACGGTCGCACGGGCCGATCCATGCGATGATCTCGCCAAGCAGCTCGCCAGCCAGATCAGCGACTTGAAAGTCGGCGCCACGCGCGGCGGGGTGATCTATCTCGAACATCCGACCGTCAGGCAGGCCTGGCTCGGCTGTTCCGGGCGCAACATCAAGAACGAAATCTCGGCGACGGCGACGACCAAGAAGCCGTCGAAGGAATTCCTCGATTTCATCTCAACCGCCGCGGCGCTGGTGTTCACGATTCCCAAGGGCGACGCGCTTGCCGGCGCGCAACGCTGCGTCGGCCGCATCGGCATCTTCCGCGGCTACAACATCTCGACGCGTTACCGCAAACTCGACATCCGCTGCGCGCGTCCCAAGGACGCCACCGAGATCACGATCTCGCGCGAGAAGGATGTGTAGTCCGGCATAGTCAGGAGTCGTCCCCGCGAACGCAGGGACCCATAGCCCCTGTGCCCGTTGACTCGCTCGGCAGCAATCAAGAATTTTTCCGCAGCAGCCTTTCGTCTCAGGTCTGCTGCGGAGTATGGGTCCCCGCGTTCGCGGGGACGACTGTCTTTTTGATCACTCCTGATGGCTGTCGATCAGCGGGCCGAACACTTCCCACTTGTCACCCTTGAACTGAATCATCTGCAGCTGCTCGATCGGAGCAAAATCTGTCGGTGACGTCTTGACGCGGACGCCAGGCAAATAGGTATCGACCGTCATGTCGAGGTTGGCGACCTGCTTCATCACGTTCTCGCGGGTCAGATTGTCGCCACACTTTTTCAACACTTCGACCAGCACGTTCGACGCGTTCCACGCTGTCAGCGCGCCGCTCTCGGTCTTGTCAGCCTCGGGGTAATACTTCTCCATGAACGCCCGAAACCGCTTCATGCCCGGCGTCGCTTCAAAGCCGGGATCGGTGACTATCATCTGATAGAACGAGCTGAGAATGCCCTGCGAGTTCTCGTAGCCCGCCGGCTTCATCACCTGGCCCGGCGAAATCGATACGCTGGTCATGATGTGGATCGGATGCCAGTTCATCTCGGCGAGCTTCTTGATCGCCTGCGCCGCGAATTTCGGCGTGCCGATGTTGATGAAGATATCGGGGTTCGCGGTCTTGATCGCGACGACCTGGGAATCCACGGTCGGCACGCTGACCTCGAACGACACTTCGCTGATCACCAGCTTTTCGTACTGGTCCTTCAGGATGTCCTTGAGCCCGAGGATATAGTCCTTGCCGAAGTCGTCGTTCTGGTAGAGCACGCCGATCGTCTTGCCAGGAAAATTCTTCAGGATGTAGGTCGCATAGATGCGGGCCTCCGAGCGGTAGCTCGGCTGCAGGCCGATGGTCCACGGGAAGTGTTCCGGATCAGCCCAGCGCGATGCGCCGGAGCCGACGAACAGCTGCGGCACCTGTTTCTGGTTCATGTATTTCTGGATCGCCGCATTGCTTGCGGTACCAAGCGGCGCGAAGTCGATGAACACCTCGTCGCTTTCGACCAGCTTGCGCGTTTGTTCCACCGTCTTCGGCGGCGAGTACGCGTCGTCGTAGGAAATGAAATTGATCTTGCGACCGTTGATGCCACCCTGGTCGTTGATCATCTTGAAGAACGCGGTGTAGGTCTTGCCGATGATTCCGTAGGCGGAGGCAGGGCCGCTGTAGGGAATGGTATTGCCGATCTTGATTTCGGTATCGGTGACGCCGGTATCGTACTTCTTCTGGGCCAGCGCCGGGGCGGACGCTAAGGCGAGGATTGATCCAGCGAGTGCGATTGTCCCGAGTGCACCACTCCTGCGGCGTGGCATGCGAGCCTCCTTGATTGAACGGGTTCTTGTTTCCTTCTCTGTGCAAAGTTTCTTATTGCCGCTGACGCCGATTGCGGGCGACGCGGAGTTTGGCCGGGGCGTGAAATCGGATTCCCCCAGCAGCACGGCGATATGAGTTTGACGGTAGCGGTGTAGCGACATCAACGACGATTGCGACAGGCGGTGATATGTCGCGAGGCGCTCGCAATGATGCGTTCCATCTGTTGGACCGGGCCACCGTCCCCGCCCTGGCCCTATTTGCGCTCGCCCGATGCCTTCACAAAGCCCTGAGATTCTTCGGCGGCTTTGCACAGCGCCTGCTTGATCCAGCAATAGTGGACGACAATGTCGTGGGTGTCGTCGCAGCGATCGGTGCAGATCGTGTCATAGCGCGTGCACCGCAGGGAACACTGCTGCGCTTCGGCGTCAGCCTGGCTTTCGCAATCCTTGGTCGCGGGCGTGCACATTTGTGAGCGCGCCGCAGGCGTTGCCGCCGCGAAGGCACCGGCCAACGCCATCAAACCGAGCACCGCGCGAGACCACACTCTGCGTCGCATGCCGCTCTCCGAACCAACCTAAGCCGTCCCGGAAGCTCCATTTCGGGCCTGAAACCAGCCAAAACCAAGGCAACAGGTAGTCCGCGGACCAGCCAAAAGGTTCGGCCAGACTGCTCAATAGGCGCTAAGCAGGTCGACCTTGGCGTTGGCCAGGATCAGCCGCCGCGACAACAGGACCGCAAGATTGGTCATGACCCGATGTCCGGAATTGGGATGCGCGGCACGAAAGGTCGCGAACGCCGACAGTGGCAATTCGAGGCATCTGACCACCGTATCGGCCCAGACGTCGGCGCTGCGGGTGGGCTCGATCAGGGCCATCTCGCCGAATTCCATGCCCGGCCCGAGTGAGGCCAGCCGCACGCCGCTCGGCAGCTTCACGCTGACCATGCCGCTCTGCAGAAAGAACAGCGAGGTGGCGGCTTCGCCAGCGACAACGATGCGCTCGCCCTTCTTGAAGCTCCGGGAGAGTCGACAGCACCTCGATGGCCGCCATCGCCGGGACGCTGAGGCCGGTGAGCAAGGTCTGCTCGCCAAGCTCGACGACGTCGTGGATCGTCTCGAACCCACCATAGCGGTAGATCACCTGGTCCTCGGCCCACTCGATCGCGTCGTCGAGCAGCTCGAACCAGCGCAGCCGCTGCAGGTCGGCGGTCGCAGCAGAGATCGCGCGGCCGAGCGACGACGTTCGTTCAAACCCGGTCAGGATCGGCGTCACGCCAAGCCCGGTCAGTGTGGCGAGGTTCTCCGCAAGCGAGCGCGCGCCGGCCATGGTGATGTCGGGGACACGGCGGAAATCGAGAATCAGCAGCGGCGAGTTCGGCCGTTCGCCCGAAAGCTTGCGCGCGACATAGTCCATGGTCGCGAAGTTGAGCGCGCCGATCAATTCGAGCACGCGTACATCGCCGTGATGTTCCTCGAGCAAATGCTGCTCGTGCGGATGGCGGATACGGCGCGACGAAATGTTCGCGATATCATAGTCCGCCATCACGCAGGTCCTGACGTCGGCGCTGCGGTTCAGGATATGGAGGTCGAACCGCTCCGACAGCGCCTCGCAGACCTTCAGGCCGCGGATGCTGTTGCCGTGAACGTCGAGGCGCGGCGAGAATGTGCCGAGCCCGACCTGCGAGGGCAGCGCCGCAACGATGCCGCCGCCGACACCGCTCTTGGCCGGGATACCGACACGGTAGGTCCATTCGCCGGCATAGTCGTACATTCCCGACGAGGTCATCACCGAGAGCGTGCGCGCCACGACGTTCGGCTTCACAACCTGATCGCCGGTCAGCGGGTTGACGCCACGGTTGGCCAGCGTCGCCGCCATCGTCGCAAGGTCGCGGGCGTTGACGAGAATGGCGCACTGCCGGAAGTAGACGTCGAGCACCTCGTTGACGTTGTCCTTGATCACCGAATAGTTGCGCAACAGCCAGCCGATCGCGCGATTGCGATCGCCGGTTTCGCGCTCTGAGGTATAGACCGCTTCGTCGACGCCGAGTTCGCGGCCGGCAAACCGGCTCAGGGTCTGGCGGATCGCCTCGAACGCGTCCGCCCCCCGCGCCTCACAGATCAGGCCGGAGCAGGCGATCGCGCCAGCATTCACCATCGGGTTGAACGGCCTGTTGTCCGCGGTCAGGCGGATCGAGTTGAACGCCTCGCCGCTCGGCTCGACCCCGATCCGCGTCTCGACCCGATCGAGGCCGAGCAGCTCAAGCGCGAAGGCAAACACAAAGGCCTTCGACACCGACTGAATGGTGAATTGAACCCGACTGTCGCCGGCTTCGTAGACATGGCCGTCGATCGTCACGGCGCTGACACCGAAATTCTCCGGATTGGCGCGCTTCAATTCCGGAATGTAGTCGGCGACGGCGCCGGAATTATCGATCCTGAATTGCTGGTAGCAGTCTTCGAGAAATTGCTGCAGCGGCGGCGCGTTGGCGTATCCAGTATCCCGTTGCTGGCGCAGGAAATCGGCAAAAGACGTCGGTGCATTCATGATCAGTCCCCAAGGGGACCATGAAGCAATCGCCGTGCCGACAAAAGCGCGAGAGGCCGATCCGCGGCAAAATGCGCCATGAATCCATGGAATTGCAGCAATGCGCTCGCGTTTTTCGGCAACCGTGATGCCATGCCGGGGGCGGCAAGGTTGCGCGACCGGCACAACGGGCAGGGTTAACCCGCCCTCACCCGCATCGTCGCAATTGCGCCTCGCCTTCAAATCGAATGGCAGCGCCTTGCTGTCACAACAAACCCCAAGGTCCGCTTCCGAATGCGGGCCAAATTTTTAAGGGGGCTACCATGTTGCTTTCGATCATCCGGGCGTTTGCCGCCTATCGCAACCATCGCCGCGCTATGCAGGAGATGGCGCTATTGTCCGACCGCGAGCTCGAGGACATCGGCATGTCGCGGCCGTATTCACCGCGCAGCCGCACCGAGCGCCTGCGCGACGAACTGCTGATCGCCTGAGCGATCGATGAGCATGCTCCGCGCAAACGCTTCGGTTTGCGCGTGGAAAACGTATCCACCCCGATCAAATCGAGGGCATACTTTTCCGGATCATGCTCTACTTCTGCGGCGCGACCTCGTACTGCGCGTCGGTGACATGCTCCAGCCATGTCGCCGCGCTGCCGTCGACCTGTTCCTGGATCGCGAGATGACACATCATCGTAGTCGGGGCCGCGCCGTGCCAGTGCTTCTCGCCCGGCGGGATCCAGACCACATCGCCGGCGCAGATTTCGCGCACCGGACCGCCTTCGCTTTGCACCCTGCCGCAGCCGGATAGCACAACGAGCGTCTGGCCGAGCGGATGGGTGTGCCATGCCGTGCGCGCGCCCGGCGTGAACGTCACGCGCGCCGCCGCGACACGGGCCGGCGCCGGCGCCTGGTTGATCGGATCCTGAAACACCGTGCCGGTGAAATACTCCGCCGGCCCGCGGCGTGTTGGGACCGTGCCTGCCTTGGTGATGTTCATGGTGTTGTCCTCAAACGGATTGTTGATCGCCCGCATCGCACCAAGTCTAGGCAGAACACGACGGGCCGCAACTGCCGCGGCGCGTCGCCTTCAATAGCTGCGGATCAATTCGCCGCGAAGCAGTACAGCAACCCGTCGCCGCCGGTGCTCTTCAAGCCGTCCTGCGAGCAGCCGCGCGAGGGATGCGCATTGTTCCAGGAGCTGATGTTGGTCGGGCTAGCGACGGGGCCGCTGATGTCGGAATGTCCCAGCATCGCCGAACCGTCGGTGCTGCTCGTCCAGTTCTTGCAGGTGTGATCGGCCGAGTCGGTATAAGCTGTACCGTCAGGCTGCGAGCCGGTGAGAATGTCGTGGCGGATCGGCTGGTCGCCCCAGCCGTTGATCCTTTCGCCCTTTTCGTTCAGCGCCGACACCTTGTTGATCGCATTCAGTGTGTGCAGCTGCTCGACGTCTTTCGCGATCACCACGCCTTTGATGTTCTGCCATGGGCCCTTGCCGATGCGGTCGCGTGCATTGACCGCGGGCTTGCCGTCGGCAGCCTGGGTCGAGAGATAAGCGCGCCAGGTCTTGCCGGTGGACCCGGCAGCCTGCGCCAGCGTTGTGCAATATTGGTCGGCGCCTGCGAGACCGCCAAGGTCGGCGCCCTTGCCCGGCCCGACGCTGGTGATGAAGAACGTCATGTTGTTCGGCTGTTGTGCAATCGCCGGCACGGTTACGGCGGCAGTGAACATACCCAGGGCAAGACCAAAGACGACTCTCATTCCGCGCTCCTCACAAGATCCGTGGCGTTGACACAGCCCCAGACATAAACAAGGGCGAGCGCGCCGTATTCCGGAACCGCTGCGAGACTAGCGATCGAGCTCCTTGTAGCGGCGGAAGATGCCGGATTTGTTGAAAGCGATGCGCTGCTCGGAGGCGACATAGGCCCTGATGCGCGGGCGTTCCGCGATGCGGTCGTGCAAGGCAACAAGTTTCGACAGTTTCTTCTCGAGCTGTACTGCGCCCCTGGGGAACGCATACCGCATGCCTTCGACCAGCTGGAACAGCGACAGGTCGACATAGGTCAGCTTGCGGCCCGTGACATACGGGCCGTTCTGTTCGAGCAGACGCTCGAAATAGCCGAGATATTTTGGTGCGCGCTGGTCGAGAAACTCGGACGTCCTTCGCTTCGCCGCCGGCTTCTGGTCCTCATAATAAAGTGTCGGCCCAAGCGGGTGATGGGTATCGTGCGCCTCCGAGACGAAGTCGGTGATGGTGAGCTGCAATGCATGCAGCCACAGCCGGCCCGCTTCCGTCTTCGGCGCAAGCCCGTGGTGGTCGCCGAGATACATCAGGATGTTGGCGACGTGGCTGATGATGAGGTTGCCCTTCTTCAGGAACGGCGGGGCGAAAGGCGGTGTCTTCGTCTCCTTGCCGCCGACGATCGCCATCATCTTCGATGTGCCGGACGGGCCGCGCGCCACGTCGACATATTTGACGCCCGCCTCGGCTAGCGCGAGGCGGACAAATTCGCCGCGGCCCTGGATCGAGGGCCAGTAATAGAGTTCGTAAGCCATGCGACCTCCTCCCGAAATTCTTTGCGCACATCGCTTAACGTTATCGCTTCAAGCCGAAATGAAAAAGCCCGGCGACCAATTCGGTCGCCGGGCCTCGCGACTTCGTTGCAGCGGTGGCTAGACCTGCTGGATTGCTGACAGCACCCAGCTGCTGCCGGCGGCGCGCATAAACGTCCACACCTCCGCCACTTCGACGGGCTGGTCGCTGCCCTCGACCATGTGACCGGTTTGCCGGTCAATGGTGCGGTCAACCAGCCGGAAGCGCATCGCAACCGTGGCGTAGTCGGTCGAGCCCTCGCGCCAGGCTTCCGACAGGTCGCCCTGCAGGAGCTTGACGTTCGAGACCTGATTGACCACGCCCTTCGCCTTGTTGGCGGCGAGGTCGCGCGCGAAGTAGGAACTCCATCTCCGGCGTCGTCAGACGCGACATGGCCTGTGCATCTTCGCGCGACCAGGCGTTCTGGATGTCCGCGAGCAGCCGCTCGAACGCATCATAGTCGCGCGGCGTGATCTCGATCGGCGTCGATGCGCGCGTGCCGAGGCCGAAGCCGCCGCCACCGAACATGCCGCCCGTCGGCGGAGCGCCGCCTGCGTCGAAATTCGACGGGCCGGCAAACGCCAGATTGCGGCGCCGCCACCAGTTCATGGCAAGGCGCGCGACGATCACGATCAGCCCGATCTGCAGGATCAGGCCAAGCAGCGACGAGAAGCCGCCGAGGCCGCCGAACAGGCCGCCGCCGAACAACAGGCCGAACAGGCCGGCGCCGAGGAAGCCCGCGGCGAGGCCACCGAGCAGGCCCGGGCGGCCGAAGAAGCCGCCGGACGGACGCGGCGCGTAGCTCGGCGAATTCGGCGTCATGGTGCGATCGAACGGACGCGCCACCGACGGCGCGGTGTTGGTGGCCGGCGGCGCCGAGAAAGTGCGCATGCCGCGCGAGCCCGAACTGAAGCCGCCGCCGGCGCGCGCGTCGGCGTGCGACACGGCAAGCGCGGTCGGCAGTGCAAGCGCCAGCGCCACCGCCGCGATCTTGAAGAGCGCGGTAAATCGGCTGGAAAATCTCATGGTCTCAACCCTTTCCATCCCAAGCGGGATTTGGCCAGAATCTGGGCATCACGACCTTGAATTGGAAGGGCAATCGGCAGCTATAGCTGCGGCGGTCGGTCGCGGCGCGACGCTCTTGAACGGCCGCCGGACGACACTCGCGAAAGGTTAATTCTTGGCAATGGTTTCCTTCACCGCCGCGACCAGCTGCGCGAGCGTGAAAGGCTTTGGCACGAAGTTGAACTGCTCGCCCTCGGGAAGGCTTTTTTCGAACGCGTCTTCCGCATAGCCGGAGACGAAGATCACCTTGAGCTCCGGATTCGTAGCACGCATCTCCTTCAGCATCGTCGGGCCGTCCATCTCCGGCATCACGACGTCCGACACCACGAGATCGACCGGGGTGTCGCGCGCGGCGAGAACGTCGATCGCCTCGACGCCGTTGGCCGCTTCGAGCACGGTGTAGCCGCGCGAGCGAAGACCGCGCGCATTCAGCCCGCGCAAGCCTTCTTCGTCCTCGACCAGGAGGATGGTCCCCTGCCCGGTGAGATCGGCCGACTTCTGCTCCCTGGACGAGGCCTGCGACGGCGCCGCGCCCGACGGCTCATCGGCGTCCTTCGCCAGATCGTGACGCGGCAGGTAGATGCGGAACGAGGTGCCGATGCCTTCCCTGGAGTCGACATAGATGAAGCCGCCGGTCTGCTTGATGATACCGTAGACGGTCGAGAGTCCGAGCCCGGTGCCCTTGCCGACCTCCTTGGTCGAGAAGAACGGCTCAAAAATCTTGTCGACGATGTCAGCCGGAATTCCCGTGCCGGTGTCGCCGACCTCGATCATCACATAGTCGGCCGGCGGCATGCCCTTTTGCGCGAGCTCGGCGGCCTCCGCCGTGGTGACATTGGCGGTGCGCACCGTGAGCTTGCCGCCGTCGGGCATCGCATCGCGCGCGTTGACCGCGAGATTGACGATGACCTGCTCGAATTGGGAGACGTCGACCTTGACCGGCCAGAGGTCGCGGCCGTGCACCAGTTCGAGCTTGACCTTCTCGCCGATCAGCCGGCGCAACAGCATGGTGAGGTCGGACAGCGCTTCGCCAAGATCGAGCACCTGCGGCCTCAGCGTCTGGCGGCGCGAGAACGCCAGCAGCTGGCGCACCAGGGTCGCCGCCCGCGTCGCGTTCTGCTTGATCTGCATGATGTCCTGGAACGCCGGGTCGGTCGGCTTGTGCGACGACAGCAGGAAGTCGTTCGCCATCAGGATCGCCGACAGCACATTGTTGAAATCGTGCGCCATGCCGCCGGCGAGCTGGCCGACCATCTCCATCTTCTGCGCCTGATTCATCTGGTTCTGCAGCGCGCGGCGCTCGGTGATCTCGAGCAGGTAGACGATTGCCACTTCCGCGTCGCGGCCGTCGGTTTCGACGCCGGTGACGAAGAACTGCACCCAGCGTTCCTTCTTGTCGTCGAGCATCGCCTCGACCGGCGCGATGTCGCTCCGGCCCTCGGCGGCTTGATCGATCGCCTGCCTGAGCTGCTTGCGGTCGCGGTCGCCGAGCACATCGAGGATCGACTTGCTGCCCGCCACCGTCGACGACAGGCTTTGCGCGAGCTTGGCGAAGCGCGCGTTGGAACGGACGATCGCGCCGGCGCGATCGACCGTCGCAATCGCCATCGGAGTGTGATCGAAGAAGCGCATGAAGCGCACTTCGGCGGCACGTTGCGGATCGGCGCGCTCGTCGCGGGCCCGGTTGATGACGACTGTGCGCGATGAGCCCGGCGCGCCGTCGGCGCCGAACGCGAGCTTATGATAAAGCCGCACCGGGAGCGACTTGCCGCTGCGGGTGCGCAGGTCGAGGTCAAACACCTCGGTCTTCACTTCGCCGGGCGCCGGCGCAATGGCGGTCAACAGCGCCGCGCCATCGCCGGAAACAATGTCGGTCAGCTTCGCTCCGCCGGAACCGATCTCCGCGAGATCCTGGTCGAGCCAGCTGGCAAGGGTGGCGTTGACGTAGGTGAGCACGCCGGACGGACTGACCGAGAAGAAACCGCACGGCGCGTGATCGAGATACTGGATCGCGTCCTGCAGGTACTGGAAGTCGTCCTCCTGTCGCGCGCGGTCGCGCGTGATGTCGGCGATCGACCACACCGAATGGCGCTGCTCCTTGCGCGTCTCGCCGAGCGGCCGCACCCGCATGCGCAGCCAGCGCGCCTGGCCGCCGTCGGCACCGGCAACCCGCATCTCCTCCTGCTGGCGCCTGCCTTCGCGTGCGGCCTTCAGCAGGCGATAGACGGTCTCGGACACTTCCGGATTGCCGATGAAGACGCGCTCGACCGATCGCGCCTCGGCGAGACTCGCCGCCCCCGTCAGTGCGAGGTAGGCCGGATTGGCATAAACGATATGGCCGCGCTGATCGGTGACGACGACGCCATCAAAGGCGCCGTCGGCCACTTTACGGATGATTGGGTCGTTGGCCGACCGATCGGCAAACTGCACGATCCCGGCGGCGAACGCGAATGCCATGAACAGCCCGACCATGGCCAGCAGCGCGAGCAGGCCGAGGATATAGGGCTGGGCCTGGACGCGGCCGAGCAACATGAAGCCGACCGCAGCAGCGATCACGGCGAGCGCGACGAGAAACACCAGCGCCGCGCTGCCGCTGCGGCGGGTCGCAGCCGGCGGCTCGGCCATCTCGCGCTGCGGCACCTCGTCAGGGATCGTCATCGTCATTCAGGTCGCAACCGGTCGGTCCGGACTAGGGTACTGGCGGGGCAACGCAGAACTCCGCGCATGTCCCGGAAAAGCACGCCCTCGACTTTGATCGGGGGTGGGTACCGGTTTTCCGATAAGGACATGCGCAAATCATGGACTCCCTCACTGCCTGAATCGCACCAGACTGCGCAAGAGTCAGGACCAAGGTTTTGCGAATTATATCGATCTTCCCGCATCTTGTCGGCATGAGCTAACGCTTTCCAGAGATCGCGGTCTACCTGCGCCCCGCCCCCGAGAAGCCGCGCTTCAGCCGCATCACATAGCCGATCACCTGGGCAACGGCGTGGTAGTGCTCGACCGGGATTTCTTCATCGATATCGACGGTCGCGTGCAGCGCGCGGGCGAGCGGCGGATTCTCCACGATCGGGACGTCGTTCTTGCCGGCAACCTCCCGGATCTTGAGCGCGATGGCGTCGACGCCCTTGGCGACACAGACCGGCGCCGCCATGCCCTTGTCGTATTGCAAGGCGACCGCGAAGTGCGTCGGGTTGGTGATCACCACCGAGGCCTTCGGCACCGCCGCCATCATGCGCTTCTTCATGCGCGCCTGGCGCAGCGCGCGGATGCGGCCCTTGACGTGCGGATCGCCTTCGGTCGACTTGAACTCCTCCTTCATCTCACGGAGCGACATCTTCTGCCGTTCGAACCACTGCCGGTACTGGAACAGGTAGTCGGCCGCGGCGATGATGGCGAGCAACGCCACCGTCGCGCCCAGCAGCCGCAGCGACAGCGCCCGGATGGTGCCCATGATGTCGCTCGGATCGAGCCGTACCAGGGCTTCGAGCTTGTTGCGCTCGGGCCACATGATTGCCGAGATCACCGCGCCGAGCAGCGCCAGCTTGACCAGGCCCTTGATCAGGTTGGCGAAGGCCTGCTTGCCGAACACGCGCTTGAAGCCGCTCATCGGCGATATCTTGCTCAATGTCGGCTTCAGCGCCTGCGCCGACCACACCAGCCGGTGCTGCGAGAGGTTGCCGGCGATCGCCGCGACCACGATCAGCGCGAGCGGCACCGCGAACACCGCGAGCAGCCTGTGTTCGAGGCTCGACAGCAACGCCAGCAGGCTGCCGCCATCGACAGGCAAGGAAAAGGAGTTCGCAATCAGGTTGCGAAAGATGCCCTGCAGCCCGTTGCCGATCGAGTTGGAGAACGACGATGCGATCAGCGCGGCGCCGGCCAGAATGAACCAGGTGTTGACCTCCTGGCTCTTGACGACGTCGCCACGCTCCAGCGCCTCGTCGAGGCGTTTTCTGGTGGGGTCCTCGGTTTTCTCGGTGTCGTCGCCTTCTTCGGCCACCGGCTATGTCCTGGTTCGATCGGGCATGATCTGTTGTTTCGCGGTCATTGCCCTCATGCGTGTGGCGCCAGCTCGTGCATGACGCCATAAAAGTAGTCGATGAAGCTCCCCATCATGGTGCCGATCACGGCGATCAGGATCACGAAGCCGGCGAGGATCGAGAGCGGCACGCCGACGAAATAGACCTGCATCTGCGGCATCAACCGCGCCAGCAGGCCGAGCCCGACGTTGAAGACGAGACCGAACACGAGGAACGGCGCCGACAGCTGGATACCGATCTTGAACGCGGTCGCAAACGCGGTCGCCGCCAGCGCCGCCATGTCGCCGCTCGGCAAGAGCTGTCCGGGATCGAACAGCGAATAGCTGTCGTTCAGTGCGGCAATCACGAGGTGATGGGTGTCGGTCGCGAACAACAATGTCAGGCCGAGAAGGGTCAGGAAATTGCCGATCAGCGCGCCCGGCTGCCCCTGGCTCGGATCGATCGAGGTGACGAAACCGAGCCCGAGCTGCTGTGCGATGATGGAGCCGGCGACCTCGAGCGCCGAGATGGTGACCCGCGCGGTCGCGCCGAGCATCAGGCCGATGACGATCTCATGCACCAGCAGCATCAAGACCGCGGCCAGCGACTGCAGGTCGACGTGATAGGCGGCTTGATGCAGCGGCAGCAGGATCAGCGTGAGCCCGAGCGCGATGCCGAGCCTGATCTGCATCGGCAGGTCGGCTTCGCCAAAGCCCGGCAGCAGCATCACCATGGTGCCGACCCGGGCGAACACCAGCATGAAGGCGGCGGCGAGCGCAGGCAGCATGGAGATATCGATGCGCATCGGTCCTGCCTGCGTTTCGCTCGCGCGCGCCCTACCCTGCCGCGATGCGCGCCGACAGCCGCATCATGTGGCCATGCAGGACGTCGGCCATGAACGGCAGCGCCAGCAGGAGCGTCACGAAGATCGCGAGAATCTTCGGCACGAAGGCGAGCGTCATTTCCTGGATCTGCGTCAGCGCCTGAAATCAGCGAAATTACGACACCGACCACGAGACCCACCAGCATCAGCGGCGACGACACCAGGACGATTGTCCAGATCGCATCGCGCGCCACATCGAGAACTTCACCGCCAGTCATATTTTTCAAACTCCCGCGCTTGCTGTTCACTTCCACCGCTCGTCCCCGCGGACGTCGGCCAAACAATTGTTTGGCCTGAGGGGACCCAGTCTTTATCGGACAACGAAACTCTTTTTTGGTCGCCACTGGATTCCCGCTCTCGCGGGAATGAGCGGAGTTCAAGATCGGCGTCAGATCGGCATCTTCATGATGTCTTCGTAGGCCTGGATGACCTTGTCGCGCACCGACACCATGGTCGAGACCGCAACTTCGGTCTCTGCCACCGCGGTGACGACGTCGACGATGTTGGCCTTGCCCGATGCCATCGCCATCGCTTGCGCGTCGGACTTGTGGCCGGCAGCGGAGACGCCATCCAGCGCATTCTTGAGCAGCGAGGAGAACGACTGATCGTTCGAATCGCCCGACTTGGCGGGCCCGAGGGATCGAATGCCTTTGCTACGCTCGCATAGGCGTTTGCGGCAATGGAGGGAGTGGCCATCGATCAACTCCTTATGTGTCTAGTGAGCATGACCTGGTCCTTTCGGGATCATGCTCAGGCTTTCAGGATATCGAGCGTGCGCTCGATCATGCGGCGGGTCGCGGTGACGATGTTAAGGTTGGCCTCGTAGGAGCGTTGGGCGTCGCGCATGTCGCTCATTTCGACCAGCGAATTCACGTTCGGATACTTGACGTAGCCGTTGGCGTCGGCCGCCGGATGACCGGGTTCGTACCGGGTCTTGAAGTCCGAGCTATCCGTCTGCACCTTCCCGAGTGACACCACATTGGAATCGAGCGCGCGATCGAGCTGACTCGAGAACGTCGCCACCTTGCGCCGGTAGGGATCGGCGCCGGGCGACTGGCCGGTCGAATCAGCGTTGGCGATGTTTTCGGAGATGATTCGCATGCGCCCGGCCTGGGCGCGCAAGCCCGACGCCGCGATGCCGATCGATTTCAGGAAATCCATGGGGGCGCCTCCTTAATGTCGCGCAAGGAAGATCAGCGCTTGCCGATCGCGACCATCAGCAGTCCGAGGCTCTTGGAGTAGAGCGATGTCGCGGCCTGGTAATCCATCTGGTTGGCAGCGACCTTCATCATCTCGTCTTCCATGCTGACCGAATTGCCGGCCGGCCGTGTCTCGTAGAAGGTCTTGTGATCCCCGAATGCGTCGTTGCCTCCGGGCAGCGTCATGTGGCCGGGGTCGGTGCGTGCCAGCGCCAGCGCGCCGGTCGCTTCAGTCGTTGCCCCCGACGGCGTGAATTTCGGTTCCACGAGATCGCGCGGCTTGAAGTTCGGCGTGTCGGAATTGGCGATGTTCTCGGCCAGCACGCGCTGGCGCTGCTGGTGCCACTGCATGCGCGTGCGCAGCGCGGCGAGTGCGGGTAAATCGGCGATCGCCATATTTGTCCTGCCTTTCGCGAGCGGACGGCACGGCGCCGTGCAACGCATCGATAGGCAGAATTTGCCGTGCGTATGGTTAATGACTGGTTAAGCGTGTGGACAACCAATTTTTGCCATTAATACGCCGTTAACCAATTAAGTGTTTGAAGATGCAAGACGCGATAATCGGTTCAGTTCGCGGCGCTAATGGTCTATTAGGACATGGGGCGGCGCGACTAGGGGTGATCAGGGCAAGTCTTGCCGCGTGGAATTAACCAGTTTGAGCCGAGCGTCGGCGTCAGGGCTTGGATTGAGCGGCAAAGGCGCCGCCTCCTCGAGCTCGAAAGCCGACGCAATGGTGGGGACCCAGGATGCAGACGCCGGTGACTTTCTTCGTAGCTTTTCTCATCGTTCTCGCGTTGATCGGCGGCGCGGCGTGGCTCGCCCGCCGCTTTGCCGGCAGCCGGTTAGGCACCAACGCCAATCGCGGCCGCATGCCGCGCCTTGCGGTGATCGACGCCGCCGCGGTCGACGGTCGCCGTCGTCTTGTGCTGGTGCGTCGCGACAACATCGAACATCTCCTGATGATCGGCGGGCCGACCGACATCGTCGTCGAGCCGAACATCGTGCGCGCGCAACCGGCGCGCGATCAGGTGGCGACGCGCGCAGCCGTGCCAGCCCCTGAGCCGAGCTGGCAGGAACCGGAGCCCGTGCGCAGCGAGCCGTTCGATCTCGGCGAACCGGTGGCTGTGCCCGAGCCGCCGCGCGCACCGCGCACCGCATTCCCCGACGAGCCGCGGCGGCAACCGCCGCACCGCCGCGTCCGCCGGAACCGCGCAGCCGGCCGAGCGATCCGTTCGCCGGGCTGACCGCGGATTTGACCGCGCGTTCTGAACCGCCGCCGCCTCTGCGCGAGCCGGCTCCGGTGCGCCCCGCACAGCGCAGCGAACCGTTGATGCCGCGTCCAACGCGCCCCGCCGAGCCGCCGCCGTTGAAAGCCGCGCCGCCAGTGCGCGCGCCCGCGGCCGAGCGCCCGCAGGCGCCTGCAACGGCGGACCAAAATCTCGCCGAGATGGCGCAGCGGCTCGAAGCCGCGTTGCGTCGCCCCGGCGGCGAGCCGAAGGCCGAGAACGGCGATCATGCGCCGCCGGTCGCCCCTGACGCCGCACCCGGCGCGGCCCGCACGCGCACCGACGCCTGAGCCCGCGCCATCAGCCGATAACGGCCCGGCCGAGACGCCGCGCGCACCGTTCAAGAACCTCGAAGAAGAGATGGCGAGCTTGCTCGGCCGTCCAAAGAACTCGACGTGAGGCGGGCGCCCTCAGCGCGTAGAGTTGTTTTATTCCTGACCTTCATCCTCGGCGCCGCCCTCTTCAGCGGACCTGCCGCGGCGCAGGACATCAGCATCAACCTCGGTGGCGGCAATGGCGGCGTCACCGAGCGCGCGATCCAGCTGGTCGCGCTGCTCACGATCCTGTCGCTCGCGCCGTCGATTGTCGTGATGATGACGTCGTTCACGCGGATCGTCGTCGTGCTGTCGTTGCTGCGCACTGCGCTCGGCACGGCAACGGCGCCGCCGAACACCGTGATCGTGGCGCTGGCCCTGTTCCTCACGGCCTTCGTCATGGGACCAACGCTGCAGCGCTCTTATGACGATGCGGTCAAGCCGCTGGTCGGCAACCAGATCACGGTCGAGCAGGCGCTCGAGCGCGGCGCTGTCCCGCTGCGTGGCTTCATGCAGAAGAACGTGCGCGAGAAGGATTTGAAGCTGTTCATGGATCTGTCGGGCGATGCGCCGCCGGCCACGCCCGAACAGATGTCGATGCGAATTCTGGTGCCGGCCTTCATGATCTCCGAACTGAAGCGCGCGTTCGAGATCGGCTTCCTCTTGTTCCTGCCGTTCCTGATCATCGACCTCGTGGTCGCCTCGGTCCTGATGTCGATGGGCATGATGATGCTGCCGCCGGTCGTGGTCTCCTTGCCGTTCAAGCTGATCTTCTTCGTCCTGGTCGACGGCTGGACGCTGGTCGCCGGCAGCCTGGTGCAGAGCTACGGCGGGAGTTAGCCTTGTGCTGATGAATCGGCTGGACCGATCGCGATGTCTGGTTGCCCCCAAACAGCGGCGCGGACATGCCCGGAGGTCCGTGTCGCGCTGATACTGTTGCAAAAGTCGAAAGTTGCAGCGGTCCAAATTTCTGGCGAAAACCTGAAGCGCGCAGAGATCGATGATTCGCACAGCCTCAGTCGCGCTACCGAAGTCGCCTATGAGTTTTGCGTGAGACGATGAGGTCCCTCAGATCATTACACCAACAACGCGCCAGCGGCCCTCGGAATTTTGACACCTTCCGCAAAACGACTTTTGCAACACAATCCGCCAATAGCCGACATGCCTCCGCGAAACGGTCGATGGGATGGCTACTGAGCGCAACTGTCGCTATCCCCGCCGCAGCGCCTCGACTGGATCGAGCCGCGCCGCGCACCATGACGGATAGAGCGTCGCTAGGAACGACAACGTCAGCGCCATCAACACGACCGAAAGGGTCTCGCCGACGTCCATCTCGGCCGGGAGCTTTGAGAGGAGATAGAGGCCTGGCGGGAACAGTTCGGTGTTGGTCATCCACGACAGAAATTGCCGGATCGATTCGATATTGAGGCAGATCAGCATGCCGACGAGGAAGCCGACCAGGGTGCCGACCACGCCGATCGAGGCGCCGGTGATCAGAAACACTCGCATGATCGAGCCTTGCGAGGCGCCCATGGTGCGCAGGATCGCGATGTCGCTGCCCTTGTCCTTCACCAGCATGATCAGGCCGGAAATGATGTTGAGCGCCGCGACCAGCACGATCAGCGTCAGGATCAGGAACATCACATTGCGCTCGACCTGCAGCGCATTGAAGAAAGTCGAATTGCGTTGACGCCAGTCGACCAGGAACACAGGACGCCCGGCGGCCTCAGTCACCGCCTTGCGAAACTCGTCGATGTTGTCGGGGTTGGTGGTGTAGACCTCGATCGAGGTGACGTCATTGGCGCGGTTGAAATAGGCCTGCGCCTCGGCGAGCGGCATGAATACGAAGGTCGAGTCGTATTCCGACATGCCGATTTCGAACACCGCCAGCACGCGATAAGTCTTGATGCGCGGCATGATGCCCATCGGCGTGGCGGCGCCATGCCGTGCGATCAGGGTGATGTTGTCGCCGGCATGCAGCGACAGCTGATCGGCGAGCCGACTGCCGATCGCAAGCCCCTGCGCATCGTCAAAGCCCTCGATCGTGCCGTGCTTTATGTTGCTCCCCACTGAGGTGACGTTGGTCAGGTCTTCGGCGCGAATGCCGCGGACGAATACAGCGGCGGAGTTGAGGGGCGACGATGCCAGCGCCATGCCGTCGACGACGGGAGCCGCGAGCCGAATGCCCTTCACCTGGTTGATGCGCTCGGCGACCTCCTTCCAGTCGGTCAACGGCGACTCCAGCGGCTGCACCAGCAGATGACCGTTGAGGCCGAGGATCTTGCCGAGCAACTCCGTCCGGAAGCCGTTCATGACCGCCATCACGATAATCAGCGTGGCGACGCCGAGCATGATGCCGAGGAACGGAGAATCCGGCGATGACCGAGATAAAGCCCTCCTTGCGCCGCGCCCGCAGATAGCGTGCCGAGAGCATCCATTCGAAGGCCGCGAAGGGCGCGGTCAGCGGCTCTGTCATGGTCTCAATCTATTGCGCAGATAAGGACCGCCATTCTGTCCCATTGTGACCTGCTTGGCTATGCTGGCGTAGCTGCATTGTCGCGTTTGGGTCAAACCCGAAGAACTCAAACCGGGCATTACTAGTTCCGCTTCTCTAATCGGCCGTTTGGGGTCAAGCACTTTCAGACTATCCACCACTGCAGTGTCGATGTCGCTCGCGGGCTCGTGCTTCTCTTCGGAATCGGCACCAAGGCCCTTCCATCATGGGATTCGAAGACGAGGTGGAACAATCTTTACGGCGGCCTTGCCGTCAGACGAACGGCAGGTCCAAGCGGACATGCGAACTCACCTCATCCATCGTCCCGCGAGGGACATTGCTCCACTGCTGGGTGGATCTCGAGTCTTCTCCTATCGGATTTGATCCTGTACGGTTTTCATGCTGCTGCCGCGGCTTGTTCGCGGGTCCAGCGGAACTCGGTGCCGTCAACCCAGATGCGGTGCATGATCACGGCCAACCGGCGCGCCAACGCCACGATCGCCTTTTTCATCCCGCGGCGCCTGGCGATCTGCATCGCCCAGGCCTTGAGCCAGGACCATTTCTTCGAACGCATCATGCTCTGAGCTGCTTCGTAGAGCATCACCCGCATCATCTCATCTCCGCAGCGTGATATTCTGCCGCTCCAATCGATCTCGCCCGATTGATATCTGGAGCACGTCAACCCAAACACCGCCCCGACTGACTTGGATTTTCGGAAGCGAGCTGGAACGTCGACGGTGGCGCGATAGGTCAGCGCCACCACGGGGCCGACACCAGGGATCGTCATCAAACGCCGGCAAACCTCATCGTCTCGCACGATGGCCAGCAAGCGGCGGTGCAGGATAATGATCTGTTCGCGGAGCACCCGTCGCACAATGAGCAACGGTTCAACCAGAGCGGCCAGATCGGGCAGGTTCTCGACAAGCTCCTTGATGCGTGCCTCGAACATTACCTTTCCGACCATTCCGACCTTGAGGCCGAAGTTGCGCAAAGTACCGCGCAGGTCGTTCTCGATGGCGATCGCCTTCGACTGCAGCAGCTTGCGATGGGTCAGCAGCATTCGCAGCTTCTGACTGCGCAGCGTCTTCACATGCACCGGACGGTAAAGCCCCACCCGCATCATCTGTGCGATGCCACGCGCATCGTTGCGGTCTGTCTTGTTAATCTGTGCCTTCAGCACCGCCTGCATGTGCCGCGTCTCGACACAGACCACCGGCAACTCTGCTTCGGCGAGAGCGCTGAACAGCCATTGCGATAACGGCCCGGCTTCCAGTCCGATCCGCTTGAAGCGGTAGGCGGGGTTCTTCAGCACCGCCAACAAAGCATCCGGCTCGCTCGCTACCTTCACTTCCCGAACGATCTTGCCCGCCTCGTCCACAATGCAGACGCTCGTCTCCTTGACCGATACGTCCAGTCCCGCAAAATGGTCCATGCTGCGCTTCTCCTTCTGATGCTTGAGGCCGTGACCACGGACCTCGTTTCACCATCAGCCTGAAGCGCAGCACCCAAAATCTTCAGCTATCCACAAGCTGGGCCGGCCGATTACCCCATCTTTCGGACTTATTGCGACGCGACCTTGCTGGCGAACACACATCACGCATCAGTGCAGATGATCGACACGTCGAATGTCCGAGTGGCATCAGCATGTTGCATGCATCACTCGGAACAGAAAGCAGTCCAAAGGATCGGTTGCGAGGCGGACAGCAAGATTTGCGCGGCGTCGTGGTCTCCTTGCCGTTCAAGCTGATCTTCTTCGTCCTGGTCGACGGCTGGACGCTGGTCGCCGGCAGCCTGGTGCAGAGCTACGGCGGGAGTTAGCCTTGTGCTCATGAAATCGGCTGGACCGATCGCGATGTCTGGTTGCCCCCAAACAGCGGCGCGAGAGCGGACATGCCCGGAGGTCCAAATCGTGCCCGACGCAGACCCTCACGGCACGCGGATTGCGAGCTTCGCCGGTGCGACGCCGCCTTTTTTAAAGGCCTACACGTCGATCTTACCAAGGTCGCTTGAGATGCCAGCGGTCGGAAGCACGTCATCGAAAATGACCAAGAAACAGCCCGCTTGGATCGTACTTCTCACGCAACAACTGGAGGCGCTTCCAGTTTGCGGGCGCGTACGACCGTTCAGCCCGTAAAGCGGCGGTTACGATATCCAACTCTCCGACATAATGACCGACCGCAAACCCATCGAGAGCCGCGATCGCCTGGCTATGCCAGGCCGCGTTCGCCGCGTCGTCCTGCACCCGCTCCCACACCGCGTAGCAGAGCAACAGGGCTTGAGCCGTCATCGAAAATGCAACGTCCGGAAGCGCGCCTAACCCGTCCCCCGCACCGGTCGGAACAACATAGACCGCGACTGACTTCGGTGACGGCGCGCGCAGGAAGTGGGCGCGCAACGCGTCAAGCGGCTGCGCGGCGGGCGCGTTCGACCACAGGGTGTCGGCAAGGTAGCGGTGACGTTCGGGCCAAAGTGAGCCACCAAGATCGAGCAAGCCATCCATCGTCATGGACTCACCCGTCTGCTTGCCCAGGCATCCCTCAAGTGGAAGTGCGGTCTCCAGTTTGCCAAGTATGGCCGCGGCTTCGCTTGGAGTATCGACAAAGGCCACCGCATTCACAATAGCAACATACCCATTGCTCGACCTGCACTGATCAGCGAATTGCGGCGGCGCAGGTGCAAGGAATACCGTAAGCTCCGTTTGCTTCGGCATCGAGGCGGCAGCAGCAGCCGCGCGCGAGCCGACCTCTGCAATACGATCGAGGCTGTAAACGAAGTTGCTCATTGCGATGGCCCGGGGGACTGGGTAGGTCTGCAGTTCGTACTGTGTGACGACCCCAAAAAAGCCTGGCCCTCCACCACGGATCGCCCAAAACAAATCATCATTGTGATTTTCGTCGGCCACAACGAGTTCACCATCCGCCGTGACGATATTCGCCGACCTGATGCTGAGGCACGCAGGACCCCACCCGCCTGTATTCCAGCCGAGGCCGCCGCTCAGGAGGAAGCCGCTCACGGGAACGGTCGGGCAATGCCCGACGGGAAAGGCCAGATCCCGCGCGGCAAGTTTCGTGTTGAGCTCCCTGCCGGTTGCTGCAGGTTGCGCGACGACAGATTGATCCGTATCCAACCGGATTCCCTTCAAACGGCCGAGATCAACAAGCAGACAGTCGTCGCGCAACGAAAACCCGACCCAGCTGTGTCCTCCGCCTCTGACTGAGACTTTCAAACGACACTCGCGTGCGAAGCGCACGCATTCAACGACGTCCTGCTCACTCGAAACCTGCACGATCAGCGCCGGGCGCCGTGGTGGCTTGAGCTCATTCCAGACAAGGCTGCGCCGAACATCCTCGTATTCGGGATCCGAGGTCGAGACGACCCTCCCCTGGATTCGCGAGCGAAGCGCATTGAGATCCATAAATGCTCCCGCGGAAGGACCTGTGCAGCGCGGCCGAGGACGGCCGACAAACGGCTCAGTAGAGGACGGATGGCATGTACGCGCCGGCCGGCTCGTTATAGAGACCGACAGTCATCAACGTCATTTGGAAGACGAGCTTCAGTCCACCGTCGAGGCACCATTTGAAGGCCTCGTGATTGCGCGTGGGCAGCATGAAACCGGGTCCACCGAACTCGGTGGCTGCACCGATCAGGGCCATCAAATCCCGGTTTGTCATAGCGACGCTGTGACCGAAAAAAGCGACCCCCGTCGTGTAGCCGGTAATACTGCCGAGATGTTCGACGACCGACGCCGTCTTTTGCTCGATTGCGTCACGCAATTCGCCAGCGCGCTCGAAGCCGTGAACCCGCAGGCAGATCCTGTTGCAGGCCGTCAAGTCTGCCGCTGTCGCAGGACGGACGTCGTAGCCCGCAAAAGTCAGCCCAAGCGGCTTTCCTTGAAGCACCGATATCGGCTCTCGCGTGACAAAACCGAGCTTCGTGTACAGACAAAGCGAACGATTGTGATAGCCGGCCTGGAGCAAGCGCACTCCGGCCGCCTGTTTGCTGGCCGCGCGATCCAGCACGTCCTGCATCAGTCGCCCGCCGACGCCGTGATTTTGCCCGGCCGGATCGACCGTGATCGGCCCGACCCCTGCGATCGGCGACCGCTCATCGAGAAAGTTGCTGCCGACGATGTGCCCGTCGTTCTCCGCGACGACAGCATAGACACCGGGGTGAGCAAGCAACATCGATAGCACACCGCTTGCGACCTCCTGGGACGGAAAGTCCGGCGGGAAATTATGGGCGGTGCCGATCGCCTTGAACGCTTCGTAGCAGATGCGACCGCACGCCTTTGCGTCGGCCGTCGTACCCGGACGAAGAACGATGCTCATTGCTGATGCCCCTGTTCGAAGCCGATGGTAGATGGCGCGCCCTGCCAGTTCAATGACGGCTCGACATCGTCAGAGCTCAGAGCGGTAGCCCGGCCTTGACCAGACCATCCACCTGATAGGCCAACGCCTCGCGGACGAAAAATCCGGAGAGAAAGGTTTCGATGCCGCTCACCGTGAGTTGCGGGGCAACTTCCTGGATTTTGGCCACCCAGACGAGTGCTTCGTCCCGCCGGCCGAGATGACCGCAAGCTGCGGCCCGCACGATCATTGCATTTGTGAAGCCTGGTCTCTGCATCAGCGCCTGATCAGCCCATTCGATGGCTTGCTCATAACGGGCCGACTGCAGATGCGCGACCGCGAAGGCAAACTTGACCAGATGACCGAGCGGATCGAGCGGGCTCAGGCGCATCACGTGCTGTAGCGCCTCGATCGCCGCGTCGTTGTGGCACGCAAAGCAGTTCACAACGGCTTTCGCGAGCCATGCCTGCGAGCAGTTCGGGTTGAGTGCCAGCGCGCGTTCCACCAGGCTCGTTCCGGCAACCGTCTCTCCCGTCAGGTAGGCAAGACACCACCCGACCATCCACAGAACGTCCGGGTCGTCGCTCGTCTCCGTGACCATTCGTCTTGCCAGACGAACCGCATCATCCGTCGGCGGCCGCTCGCTGCGCGCTTCGGAGTGCCACCAGCCGAAGCAAAACAGCGACAACGCCGCAGCAGGCGCAAACGAAGGATCGATATCCATCGCCTTGCGCAACAGGCCGACCGCTTCACTCAAGGATTCGGGCGTGAACTGGTGCGAGAGCGCGAGCGCACGAAGATAGAGATCGTAGCTGTCGAGGCTTCCGGCCGGCTTGCGCCGTGAGCGGTCGATCTCGGCCTGGGTGATTTTCGGCGCGATCGCCGCGACGACACTGGTGGTTACCTGGTCCTGCAGGTCGAAGACATCTTCGAGCGAGCCGTCGAACCGGTCGGCCCACAGGTGCGCACCGGTATCGCAATCGATCAGTTGGCCGGTGATGCGAACCCTGCCGCCCGCCTTGCGCACGCTGCCTTCGAGTACGTAGCGGACTCCGAGCTCGCGGCCAACCTGCTTGATATCGACCGATCGGCCCTTGTAGGTGAACGACGAATTTCGCGCGATCACGAACAATGATTTGAATCGCGACAGTGCGGTAATGATGTCCTCGACCATGCCATCGGCAAAGTAATCCTGCTCGGGATCGCCGCTCATGTTCTGGAACGGGAGCACGGCGATCGAGGGTTTGTTCGGTAGGTCCGGCGCCTCCGGCGCCCGACCCTCGGCCTTTGGTTGGCCTTGAGGGTTCGCAACTGCCACGTGGGCGAGCCCTACTTCGAGCGCATAGACCCGGATCGGTTCAGCGATGTTCTTGAGCACCGTCGCGCCAAGGTCGCTGACTGAAAGGTCGAGCCGAGACTTGACCTGACGATAGGCGTCCTCCGACAGACAGACCGTCCCGGGCTTCGCGATCCCCTCGAGCCGTGCGGCGATATTAACGCCATCGCCCATCAGATCGCCGTCGCTCTCCTCGACGATATCGCCAAGGTGAATGCCGATGCGAAAATCAATGCGTCGATCGGGGGGTAGGCCCGCGTTGCGCTCGAGCATACTGTTCTGCACCTCGATCGCGCAGCGAACCGCCTCGACGACGCTGCGGAATTCGACCAGGGCCCCGTCGCCAGTTCGCTTGACGACGCGCCCGCGATGCACGGCGATGGTCGGATCGATCACATCGCTGCGCAGCGCGCGCAGTCTTGCCAGCGTGCGGTCCTCGTCAGCGCTGGCAAGCCGGCTGTAGCCGACAACGTCAGCCGCCAGGATTGCTGCAATCTTGCGTGTCTCGCCCATCCAGTGACGTTGCCTAGGGGTGGACCGGCGTAGCCTGCGCTTCCGTGAACGGCTCAGTGCGGTGCACGATGCTTTCGGCGTACAGCCCATCGATGTCGGCATTCGAGAGGCCGAGCATCGTCGACAAAATATCGGTCGTATCATCGCCGATCGACGGCGCGCCACGCCAGATGCGGCCTGGCGTCAGCGACATCTTCGGAACGACGCCGAACACCCGGATCGGCACACCCGACTGCCGATCGAGCACAGGGACGGTCATGTCACGGGCCGCATAATGGTCATCGTTGTACTGGTCCCGCACATTGAAGACGCGGGCGCATCCAACCTGAGCGGCGTTGAGTGCGGTCTCAACCTCGAGCGCCGTGTGTACGGCACAATACTCGCGCAGCCTGCGGTCGAGTTCTTGGCCCTTTTCAGAATTCACCGCAGCCGCATCTTTTGAGCATTCGTCGTAAGAGTACACCGTCGGGTCGAGGCCGAGGAATTTCGGCACCCGGTCGTAGATCGCACCACCGAGTGCGCCGATATAGACCCAGCCGTCGCTGCACTTGAACGTATCGTAGGGCTGGAAGCCTGCTGGCTTGTTGCCCGTGTGCCCGGAGACCATGCCCTCGCCGGTGTAGATCGGTAGCGTGTTGCCGTTGGTCTGAGCGACTGCTTCATATTGCGCGACGTCAATGACCTGGCCCCTACCGGTTTTCTTGACCTCCCACAGACCCATCATCGTCGCCGCCCAGCCGGTCAGCGCCGTGACATAATCACCGGTATACGACTTGGCGCGCTGCGGCGGGCCGGCGGGGTCACCGGTCAAGTTCATCATGCCGCCATAAGCTTGCGCAATCGCATCGTACCCCGGCCGCCCAAGATACTCCTGTTTGCCATACTGGCCGTAGGTGCTGACCCGCACGATCACCAAACTCGGGTTTACGGCGAGCGCCAGCTCGTTGGTGATGCCGTTGCGCTCGCATGTACCGGGCGCAGACAACTCCATCCATATGTCGGAAATCTTCCACAGCGCCATCAAGAGCTCGATGCCGCGGGCCTGCTTGAAGTCGAGCCCCATCGACAACTTGTTCTTCGTGACCTCAGCTTCGTCGCCGCCGTGGGGACGTGGTCCACGCGTCAACTGTGGCGCGGTGAAGCGGAAAACATCGCCGCCCGGCTTTTCGACGTGGATCACCTCGGCGCCGAACTCGGCAAGCTTGGTGCCGATGTAGGGTTGGGCGATCAGCTGGCCGGTACCCACCGCGCGGATGCCTTCCAATGGCCCGAAGGCAGGCGAAAGGCATGGCGTTTTCGGTCGCTCCAGACGCTTGACCCAGGCCGGGATAGTCTCCCGAAGTTGCGCGATCTTGCTCTCGTCCTTGATAAGCCTTTGATCGTGTTGCATGCCCCAATCCCCCTTTGGTGACGGCAGCAGACAAGCGGAACTCAGGATTTAAAGCAAGGTCGTCGCGAGCCGAAACAACTCCTCCGCGCCTCATGTCACGAGCGACTAAGCCGCTGCCTCCAGCCGATCTTCGATTTCCTGCCGCAGTAGCGCGAAATCGATCGGCTTGGTCAGCAGGCCCTTGGCCCCGAGCTCAATCGCGCGCTTGCGCACCTTGGAAGGCCGCTTCATGTCCAGCCCCATATCTCAGGACAAGTCATTCTAAGGATCGGTCGCGAGGACACCAGCAAGATTTGCGCGGTGAATCGATAGCAACGGCTTGCCGGTCCCGCTTTCTCAATTCTACGCTTGTCGTAATTTTCACTTGACGCAATATATCCGCCTGGTGTAAAGACCAAATCGTTCCGGTCCACCAGAGGGCGTTGGCTATCGTCGCTTGCGCGGGCCGGATCACGATGGACGCTGACTGCAGCGGGCACGTCACGGAGTGATCGTGGGGCGGACGCCGTCGCAGTCCGTGTAGCGATCATGTCAGGCGTGCATGACGGCTGCGGCAGGAGGCGTACGGCGAAGCCGTGTGGTCCTGGCACCCTAGGCTGGTGCTGAAGTTGCACGAAGGCAAAGTCACTCGACCGGGTGACGAGCCGCAAGGCGTTCGATGCAATGACGGGGGACAGTAGGCCCCGGGGAGAGCGCGGAATAAGCCGTAAAATCCGTCGTGCAGGGAAAGCCGGATGTTCGGCTAATCCTGTGGTGACTGAAGCTTGCGTACTTTCACACCTTCGTACGCAAGGCCTCGGGTGCGCTGGCATCCGGCTTTCCCTGCGCCCTCTTTGTCGAGAGAGCGCGAAACTGAGAGCAAAGCTCGGGCAAGACCTGCCGCGAGACTGATGTTTGCTGTTTGAAAAAGCGACGTACGAAGCGGAATACTGGGCGCCCTGGCTTGCAGCGGGAACGACGTGACCAACACCGCCGCGGCTGCAGAACAGTCCAGCAAGACGCCGCAAAAATCAGCAGATACGATCGTGCGATCAGTGGCTTAGGCGGCACCGGTGGTCTGCCGCCAAACCTGCACTCCATCCGCCCTTCACGGATGATCGTCGCCTAAAGCGTGGTCTTTGGCGCTGGGCGCAAGCCCTTGATCACAGGCAGCGATCCCGTCGGATTCGGATCCACCTTGACCTCGTCCGGCAACGGCTGGCGCGAAGCGACCTCCGGGAAGCGCATCTTCATCTCGCGCACGAAGCCGTCCAGCGTATCGACCGACGCCGCCATCTTGGCGATTGCAATGAACTCCGAGCTGTTCGAGGTCGCAGGCTTGGTTGCCGCGTCGAACGCGGTCTTGTCGGCGCCGTTCTCCATCTTGGCCGCGTATTTCTCGCGCAGGCGCGCGATGCCGATCGCGTCCTCGGCGAGCGAGTAGCCGATGCCGGCGCGGATGATGTCGCCCTTCTCTTCAGTGGTCAGCGGCTGGAAATCGCGCCAGCGCTCGCCATAGAGCAATTCGATCTGCTCGGCGGATTCGCGCCAGCGCCTCGCCGCCCAGTAAATGTCCGAGCGCAGCCGGATCACCTCGCGGCCCGAGAGATTGGAGATGATGTCGAGCGCGAGGTCATGCCGGCCGATGTCGCTCTGTGCCCTCGCCTCGATCAACAGGCGCTGGGTGCGCAGCTCGTTGGCAAGGTCGCCGATCCGGGTCTCGCGCAGCACGCCGATCGCGCGGTCCGGCTTGCGGTTCATCAGGTAGATCATGGCAAGGCGCGAGGCGACTTGCGCGCGCGCCGCGCCGTCGAGGCGGCGATCGATCTGGTACTGCAGGAGCTCAGCGGCCTGGTCGAGCAGGTCGACCGACACCAGCCGGTCGGCAAGGCGGCGGATCAGCTCGTCGCCACGGCGGCCGATCGGCGTCAGCTCGCTGAACTCGTAGAACAGCGCGAGCGCATCGACCGGCGGCAGGTCTTCGCCCTTGGGGCTCAGGAAGATGTCCGCATACAGCGCCGACGCCGCATCCTGCATCTGCCGCGACGGCTCGGAATTCGGCTGCAATTTGGTGGCCGACCGCGCCACCATCAGCGCATCGCGGTAGCGGCCGAGATCGGCATACTTTTGCGACAGCAGCTGCAGCGCGCGGACCTCGGTGGAGTTGCCGCGCCAGGTCATGGCAAGCGTCTCGAGGCTGGCAAGCTCCTCGTCGGGCGTGATCTCCTTGCGCTTCTGGCGCAGCGCGATCTCGTCGACCTTGGCTTCCGCGGCTGAAATCCGGTCGGTGGAGTCGATGGCGAGCTGATACTCGCTGAGCGCATCCTTGTCCTTGCCGAGCGCTTCGTTCATCCGGCCACGCAGCACCGCGAGCTGGGGCTGCATCGCCTCCGGTACGGTGATCACTTCGAGCTCGCTCAGGCGGTTGGTGACGCCGCTATAGTCGCGGGTCTCGAGTGCAGCACGCGCTTCGTCGGCGATCACGATGCGCTGCAGCTCGACTGGAAGCGCGCCGATCGCGAACTCCACGCCCTTGAACTTCTCCCGTGCAGTGCTCCAGTTGTGCAGGCGCGTGTAAGCGACGGCTTTCCAGAGCTGCGAGTCGTAGCCGGCGCCGATCACCGGATTGTTCAGTTCGGCGAGCCCGTCGTCGGGGTTGCCGGCGAGAATATTGGCGACCGCATGCAGCACCAGCGCAGTGACATCATCGGCTGCGGGCTTTGCCTCCGCGAACAGCGCATTCAGCACCCCGCGCGCCTCCGGATAGAAGCCGCGCGCAAAATAGAAGCGGGCGAGATCGGTATGCGTCGTCACGCGCTTGTCGCCGACCGACATGGCTGCAGCGCTCGTCAGCTCGTCCTGGCGGGCGATGAAATTCGGCCCGCGATCGAGACGCCACGCCGCGAGATCGAAGACCGGGCGCACCGCCGTCGCCGCCCGGCCGTCCGCGGTCTCGGCGGCCGACAGGGTCAGGCCGCCAGGCCGGCCCACGGTCACCTTGTCGGCCGCTATCTCGATCTGCAGGTCGTCGGAATTCTGGTGCAACACGATGCCCTGCGCCGAGGCCAGGAACGAGAAGTCGACGAAGTTCTGCGACTTGATGAAACCACGCGGCGGCAGCGCCGATGTGACCGCCGTGAAGGCGTCGCCGGTTTCGGGATCGGTAAATTTCAGGACGCGGCTGGCCCCTGATATCGGCACTGATACGGTCGCACGCGAGCGTTCGGCGATGTTGCGCATGCTGGCCAGCGGCTGCGGCAGCGATTGCGAGGTGTCGGAGATGTCCAGGATCCAGGCATTGCCGTCGGCCGTGACGTCGGCAAGCTGCGGCCGGTTGAGGCGGAGCCGGATGGCGCGGCCGCCGTCGAGGGGCAGCGCGGTGACATCGCGCACGAGGCCGGTCGCCTCCTTCGCGACGGCCGCAAAATTGATCGGCGCATCGCCGTCGAACAAGAGCCAGATGGCGTCGTCGCGCGCGAAGACTGCACCTGCCGTCGGCGCCGCGAACGGAACAAAGATATGAAGGTTGCCGAGGCTGCGCTTGGCCTGCACGACCAGCGCGTCCTTGTCGTCGGCCGCCGGTTCGGCCGCCGCGACGGGCGGATGATCGAGCGGAACCTTGACTTCGAGCGGCGGCCATTCGGCGGCCGGGGCGCGGCCTTCAATGCCTTGCGGCGGTGCTTCGACCTTGCGCGCAGGCAAGGCAGGTGGCGGCGGCATCTCGGCCTTACGCTCCGGAGCAGTGGCAGCCGGTGGCGGCGCTTCGGCCTTGAGCTCGGGAGCGGCTGCAGCCGGCGGCGGCACTTCGGCCTTGCGCTCGGGAGCGGGACCGGAGGGCGGCGGCGTCACCGCCACCGGCTTTTCCGCCGCCGGTGCTTCGGTTTTGTGTTCGGAGGCAACTGCCGTCTGCGGCACCGCGACCTCGGGCTTTGCCGCCGGCTCCGGTGGCTTCTCGGCGGTTACCGGCGCCGGTTTGGCCGGCGCCTCGAGCTGGGCCGCAGCCTTTGCCTTGTCCTCAGGCTCGAAGCCGATATCGACCACATAGGTCTTCTCTTCGCGAAAGGCGTGAACGTCGACGTTGCCGACCAGATCGAAGGTAACGACGGTCGCGTCGCCCTTAATCTGCTGTGCGATCGACTTGACGTTATTGGCATCGATGACCTGCGCGTCGGCGAGATCGAAAGTCAGCGTGGAGTTGAAATTCAGGGTGAGCTGATCGCTGTTGAGAATTGTCGATACGCCAGTGGCTTCGGGCAATTCAAAGACGTAACGCACGAAGGTCGGCTGGCGCGACGCCTTGACGCGCACCGGCGGTTTCTTCTGCGCCGCGGCGTCCGCCTTCTGCTGGCGCAACAGTTGCTCGGCCTCCCGCGCGCGCGCCGCGAGCTCCTTGATCACATCCTGCGGCAGCCCCGGAGGCAGGCCGCTCCACGTTTCGGGCAAGAGGTCGATGAACAGTCGCTCGCCTGCCGCCATGACATTCGGAGTCACCTTGCGCGCCAGTGCAAGGCGAATGGCCGTGCCGTCGGGATCGAGGCGCGCCGAGCTCACATAGTCCGGCAGGGCTTCGCCGAGTTTCTCGACGCCGACGTCGACCGGCTTCTTGAAGTGAATGATGAGGATCGTGCCGGCAAGACGAACGTCAGCCTGAACGTCGGTCTGCAACTTGATGAGAAGCCGCGCGTAATCGCCGGGATTGGTCAGCGTCGCCTCGCCGCGCACGGGATCGGCATGCGCCGGCGCTGTCGTGACGGCCGTCAACGCAATCGCAGCGAGCGCGCCGCGCAGGCAACGACCGAGCCGGCCGTGCCCGAGGGCACGTGCCAGCAGCGATGCATCGCCCCCGGTCGTCCGCATATTCAGTTTCTCCGGACCGGCTGCATCGCGCGGAGCCCTTATGGTCCAGTTCGACGGTAATTTTGCGCGTTTAAGGAGCTGTTAACGTCATTGCTGATTTGCCGCCTTTGCCATCGGCCGGCCTTCGATCTTGGGTAGGTCGCTCGCCGGCGCAGCCTCGTCCCCGCCCGAGCGGCGGGCCAATTCGACTGTCAGCTTCTGGGCGGCATCCGGCTGCATTTGCGCCAACACGTCCGAAACCTTCTGCGGCTTCATGTGGCTCGCGATGTCGATCAGCACGGTCATATCGAGCCGATCGAAGATCCTGGCGGCATCCTTCGGCTTCATGTTCTCGTACATGGTCACGATGCCCTTGAACCGCTCGGCGTCGGCGTCGTCCTTCTGGTGGGTCGCAGCAGTGATCCGGGTCTCGACGCCTTTCAGCTCCTCAACCTTGGCCTCGATGCGCTGTTCGTGCGCCTTCAAAAGGCTTTCGCGAATCTCGAGCTCGCGAGCCCGCGAATCCAGTTCCTGACGTCGCGCCTGCAGGCGCTCCAGCACCGCGCGCTCCGATGCCGACGGCGCGGGCGCCTGCGCGACAAGAGTCGTCTCCTGCACGGCCTCGCCAGGGCTTCGGCCGGTCGGCGCCTCCTCGGTCGCCTTGGGTTTTTCGACCGAGGCGGTCATCTCGGCGGCCGCCTGCTCGAACTTGGTCGGCGACCGGCCGCTCGGAAAGTTGAACATTTGCTCAGCCCACGACTGCCGGCCGGGCTCAACATCATCGCGGAACACGTAGCCGCCGTTGAGAAAAATCGCCGCGACCTTGATCACCGCGAAACAGGTGATCGCCACCAACACCAGCGGTATCAGGCGAAAGTCGCGGAGGAATTTCATGCCGCAAGACCATTCGCCTTGCGGCGATCGGCGAAGGCCTGCGCCGCCGCGGCGATCGACTTCGCTGGTTTTGCGTCCTTAGTGGCCTCGACCGGCGCGGCAGGTCGCGCCGCAAGGGCTATGCGCGACAGCCGGTGCAACACTTCCTCGCCAACGAGCGTCTGCTTCTTCAGGCGGTCGCTCATCTCGTTCGCCATCGCAAGCTGAGCGCCGAGGTTCTGGTCACAATCGCGGACTGTCAACTTCAGGCCACCAATCGCGCGCTCGGCGATCTCGGTTGCGGTGATCAGTTCGCCGATCGTCGCCTTCAGCGATTGTTCGTCGGCTTTCAAGCGCTTGAGCCGCTTGTTTAACAGCATGCAGTAGCCGATCGTCAGCAGCAGCAGTGCCGCCACCAGAGTCTCGACAATCAATCCGGTCGCGTGGCTCACGTTGCCTCCATCATCTTGGTCGTCTCATCCGCCTTCTCGAACATCGCGAGCGTCGTGTGCGGCTTGCGCAACGGCTTGGCGACCCGGATCGCCACCCGATCGCCGACCCGGCCCATCCGCCCTTCGGTCAGCGTGACCTCGCCGCAGCGCACGGCGACCAACGTATCGGCGCGGATGTCGAGCGGCAGCGTGTCGCCGACCTCGAGCGACATCAGCCGGCGCAGCGGAATCTCGGCTTCGTAGAGCACGGCGTCGACCGCAATCTGCGCCTGGCCGATTTCAGTGGCGAGGTGGCTCTCCCAGATCGGATCACGGCCGAATTTTTCGCCCATGAACATCTGCAGCAGCACACCGCGGATCGGCTCGATCGTCGCGTAGGGCAGCAACAGTTCGACGTTGCCACCGCGGTCTTCCATGTCGATGCGCAGGCGCACCAGAATGGCGGCGTTGGCCGGACGCGTGATCGCGGCAAAGCGCGGGTTGGTCTCGAGCCGGTCGATCGTCAGCGTGACCGGTGATAGCGGCCGAAACGCCTGCTCGGCATCCGCAAGAACGACCTCGATCAAGCGCTTGACGAGATTGGTTTCAATTGTGGTGTAGGGCCTGCCTTCGATGCGCAGGGAGGTCTGGCCGCGGCGGCCGCCGAGCAGCACGTCGATCATCGAATAGATCAGGCTGGAGTCGACGGTGGCGAGGCCGAAATTCTCCCACTCCTCGGCCTTGAACACGGCGAGCACCGCCGGCAGCGGGATCGAGTTCATATAATCGCCGAACCGCACCGAAGTGATGCGGTCGAGCGACACTTCGACGTTGTCGGAGGTGAAGTTGCGCAGGGATGTCGTCATCAGCCGCACCAGGCGGTCGAAGACGATTTCCAGCATCGGCAGACGCTCGTAGGAGACCATCGCCGAGTCGATGATCGCCCGGATGCCGGAGTTGTCGTCGAGACTGACCTCGCCGACGCTGAAGCCGAGCAGATTGTCGATTTCCTCCTGCGACAGCACGCGCTCGCCGGAGGCCTTCGACGACATGTTGCGGCTGCCGTCGTCGACCATGGCGGCCCATTGCTCGGCCATGGTCTCGGAGAGTTCGTTGGCGGCGGCTTCAGCGGCTGCAGCTGCCGGGTCTTCGGAGTCGAGCGACGCGCCCCATTGTTCGGCTAGCGCGTCCTGGTCGACATTGTCGCCTGGTGCCATTTTGCTTAGTGCCCCACTTCCGAAGTCCGTCTCAAGTGATTCACTGGACCAGGATTTCCTTGAACAGCACCGCGTTCACCTGCTTCGGCGAGATCGCGGCGTTGACGCGTCGCGTCAGCTCTTCCTTCAGGCGAAACATTCCGGCCGAGCCGTTGAGATCGGAGGGCCTGAGCTCGCGCAGATAGGTCTGGAAGATATCCATCACGCGCGGCAGCACCGGCTGGATCTCCGCGACCAGCGGCTGGTCCTTCACCTCGAGCACGATCTTGACCTTGAGGTATTGCGTCCGCTCGCCGGCGCCGGCCGCCATGTTGACCATGACGTCAGGCACATCCATGAACACCGTCGGCTTCGCGGCCGCGACCTCCTCGGTCTTCGCGTCGTGCTTCTTGTTGAAGAACACGAGATAGCCGCCGACACCACCGAGCAGGAGCACCAGCGCGGCCGACACGATGATGATGAGCTTGCGTTTGCTGCCAGTCGGCGCGCCGCCCTCCTCGCCTTCGACCGCTTCGGCCTGTTCGCTGTCAGCCATTTCCTGCCTGCCCGTTGTGGATCGGGCGCCGCGGCGCAAGGCGTCTCACGGAAGGAATCCCGGCGCTCCGATGTTCCTCGACGCTAGGTCCGTATGGTTAACGGAATCTTTCTTCCTGGCCGGATGTGGGAAAATTTTGCCGATCAGACATGGTCAATGAACCGTTATTGCCGCCCGCTCGATCGCAGATATCTCATCCAATTTATTGAAAAATAATCGCTTTTTTCGATGGCACGGCTTTCGCTTTTGATCCCCCGAGCCGCGGCTTGGGAGAGCCGCAATCGAGGGGAATGCGAAGGGCCTGTGGGAGGGCTGATCGGATTCCTCAATTCAGGGGAGCAGCGACGATGGACAACACGCTTCTCGTCGGATTGTCGAAACAGGTTGCGCTCGAGCGGCAGCTCGACGTGATCGCCAACAACATCGCCAACGTCAACACGTCGGGGTTCAAGGCCGAGAAATCGCTGTTCGAAGAATACCTGAACTCGAACGCGCATGAGGATAACTTCGTCGGTGCCGACCGCCGGGTCAGCTTCGTGCAGGACCGCGCCACCTGGCATGATCTCGCCCAAGGGCCGACGCAGCTGACCAACAACCCGCTTGATCTGGTCATCGACGGCGATGGCTTTCTTGCGGTACAGGCGCAGGGCGGCGAGCGCTACACCCGCAACGGCTCGTTGCAGATCAATAACGTCGGACAGCTCGTCACAATGGACGGCAACATCGTGCTCGGCACCGGCGGGCCGATCACGCTGCAGCCCGGCGACAGCGATCTGACGGTGTCCGGCGACGGCACCGTGACGGTGCGAGAAGCAGGCAATCCGCAAGCCGATTCGATTCGCGGCAAGATTCGAATCGTCAGTTTCGACGCGGCGCAGCAACTCGTGAAGAGCGGATCGAACCTGTTCTCGGCGCCGGCCGGCGTCACCGCAGCCCAGACCACGACGAGCCGCATTATCCAGGGCGCGATCGAGAAATCCAACGTCAGCTCGGTCGGCGAGATGACGAAGATGCTCGAAGTCACGCGCACCTACACCAACATCGCGCAGATCATGCAGCAGCAGAACGACCTGCAGAAGTCATCGATCGACCGCCTCGCCGAAATCCCGGCCTAAGGAGCACCAGACCATGCGCGCGCTTCACACCGCAGCTTCGGGAATGCTGGCCCAGGAACTCAACGTCCAGGTCATCGCCAACAACATCGCCAATATGCGCACGACTGGCTACAAGAAGCAGACGGCGCAGTTCCAGGATCTGCTTTACGAGCATGTGCGCCGGATTGGCGCGCAAGCCTCCGACCAGGGCACCATTCTCCCGGTCGGCATCGACATCGGCGGCGGCGTCAAGACGGTCGGCACGCCGCGCTCGATGAGCCAGGGCACGCTGGCGCAGACCGGCAACGACCTCGATATCGCGATCCGCGGCGAAGGGTTCTTCAAGATCCTGCTGCCGAACGGCAACTTCGCCTACACACGCGACGGCTCATTCCAGCTCGACGCCCAGGGTCGCATCGTGACCTCGCAGGGCAATCCGGTTCAGCCGACCATCACGATCCCGCAGAACGCATCGGGCACGACGATCAACGCCCAGGGCCAGGTCTCCGTGACCCTGCCCGGACAGACCGCGGCGACCTTGGTCGGCCAGATCGGCCTGACGCGCTTCGTCAACAAGGCCGGCCTGCTGTCGATCGGCGACAACCTGTTCCAGGAGTCGCCGGCCTCCGGCGCGCCACAGGACGGCCTCGCCGGCGCCGACGGCTATGGCGACATGCAACAGGGCAACCTCGAACAGGCCAATGTCGAAGCGGTCTCGGAAATGTCCGACCTGATCGCCGCCCAGCGCGCCTACGAGATGAATTCGAAGGTGGTGAGCGCGGCCGACCAGATGCTGCAATCCACCTCCGGCATGTTCCGCTGACGGAGAACGATGATGAGGCTCCGCGCCATCCTTCTCGCAGCGTTCGCACTCACGATCGCAACGCCTGTGGTCGCGCAGGACTTCGACGAAATCCCGCAGGTGCCAACGCTGCGCCCGCAGGTGCTGGTTTCCAGCGACGTCGTGCGGATCGGCGATCTCGTCGACAACGCCGGCGCCTTTGGCGAGATCGCGGTGTTCCGCTCGCCCGATCTCGGCACTACCGGCACCGTGCCGGCGAAACAGGTGGTCGAGGCCCTTCGCGCGCACAAGGTGATCGGCGTCGACACGAAGAACCTTCGCGAGGTGGTGGTGACGCGTGCTGCGCGCACGTTCACGGCCAAGGACATCGAGGGCAGTATCGCAAGTGCCATCAGCGGCAAGGGCGGGCTGGGCGATGCCGCTGACCTTGTCGTGACGCTCGACCGCGACACCGGTTCGCTGCAGCTCGATGCCGCCTATCGCGGCGAGCTGACGCCGGTCGCAGCCCGCTTCGACAATCGCAATGGTCGGTTCGACGTGACCTTCGAGATCAATAACGAGGTGACCTCGGCGCCGACCCGTCTGCGCTTCACCGGCACGGCCTATGAGACGGTAACCGTTGCCGTTCCGACGCGCGCGGTCGACCGCGGCGACGTGCTGAAGGCCGCCGATCTCGCCATCGAGCGGCGGCCGAAGGCCGACGCCGGCAACGACCTCGCGAGCCGTGATCGCGCGCTTGGCATGCAGATGCGCAAGCACCTCGCCGCAGGCCAACCGCTGCGCAATGCCGACCTCGGCAAGCCGGATCTCGTGCAACGCGACCAGAACGTGTCGATCGTCTACCAGACGCCCGGCCTCTACCTGACCATGCGCGGCAAGGCGATCGACGGCGGCGCTGAAGGCGACACCGTCAGCGTCACCAACCTGCAATCGAAGCGCGTCGTGCAAGGCACGGTGGTCGGGCCGGGCCAGGTGCTGGTCGCGCCGATCGCGCCGACCGTCACCGCCGCCACCAATTCCACCACGACCACCACCAACCCGCAGCCAGACAGCAACGAGTAGAAGTTATGTATCACTTGAGACGAAGGCGACGATTTCTGTCGGCGTGCAGCATGATGGTGCTGGCGGCGTTCGCAAGCGGATGCTCCTCGATCGACCGGCTGAAAAATATCGGCGAGCAGCCGGCACTGACCTCGATCGAGAACCCGACCGCGCAACCCGGTTACAAGCCGGTGCAGATGCCGATGCCGAAACCGCAGCCGGCGTCCTACAGCCCGAATTCGCTGTGGCGCAACGGCTCGCGCGCGTTCTTCAAGGACCAGCGCGCTTCGCAGGTCGGCGACATCCTCACCATCAGCGTCAACTTTACCGACAAGGCGGCGATCGCCAACGAAACCCAGCGCAGCCGCACCGGCAGTTCGACATCCGACATCACCGACTTTGCCGGCAGCAAACTGCTGACGGGCAACGCTGCAAAGGTTCTGCCGGGTCCATCTGCTCTCGGTCGACGGAACTTCCACCGCCGACGGCAAGGGATCCGTCAACAGGCAAGAGGCGCTACAAACCAATGTCGCTGCTGTGGTGACGCAGGTGCTGCCGAACGGCAACATGGTGGTCGAAGGCAAGCAGGAGATCAGGGTCAACTTCGAGATCCGCGAGTTGATCGTCGCCGGCATCGTGCGCCCCGAGGACATCCAGAGCGACAACACCATCAACTCGACGAAAATCGCGCAGGCGCGGATCGCCTATGGCGGCCGCGGCCAGATCACGGACGTGCAGCAGCCGCGCTACGGCCAGCAAGTGTACGATGTGCTGCTGCCGTTCTAGTGGGGCGGCAACCTAGAGCTCCCACGCCGACCCGCGGTTCGCGAACGAGGGTCGGTGAATGACGCGGCCTTCGGTAGCTCCCCTGCCGGAGGCCGCAGTCATTTTGGCGGACCAAAAAACGGGCGACCACCGGTTCCCGCCAACTGCATGATGTTTAATGAGATTTGACCCTCGTTTTGGGGAAGTTTCCGACGGCCATTCTTTATATGATAATCATCATATAAAAACGAGATCGAGTTGCTCGGTGTCGGTCAAATGACCGGCGTCACACGTCGGTGCGGGCGAACCTAATTTCATCGTCAGGAGTCCAATGCTTCGGCAAACTCCGGGAAACGATTCGGGAGCTCGAGGGAGAAGGTCATGGCACAGGACATTGGCGGATCGGCGCGGAAAGTCGGCGGTAGCCTCGTGATCGGCATCGTCGCGCTGATCGCGGCAAGCGTCGTGCTCGGCAGCTGGTATACGGTCGACCAGACCCAACGCGCGGTGCGCCTGCGCAACGGCGCGTTCGTCGAGGTGGTGCAACCGGGGCTGCACTTCAAGATCCCGTGGTTCGAGAGCATCGCCAAGATCGACATGCAGACCCACAACTTCACCTTCGACAAGGTGAACTCCTATTCGGCCGACCAGCAGCCGGCGGATTTGCGCATCTCGGTGACGCTGCATGTCGCGCCCGACAAGGTGGCGGAAATGTATTCGCGGTTCGGCGGCGACCAGCAGGCGGCGATCAGCCGCCTGATCACCCCGCACATGAACCAGGAGGTCAAGGTGGTGTTCGGCCAATACACCGCCGCCAAGGCCATTTCCGCGCGAGGACAACTGAACGTCGATGCGGCTAAAGCGCTGACCGATGCCATCGCCTATGATTCCGTGTTCCAGATCGAAGGCGTGCAGATCGAGGACATCAGTTTCTCGGCCGACTACATCCGCTCGGTCGAAGCGCGCATGCAGGCCGAAGTCGCGGTGCAGCAGCGGCAGCAGGAGCTGGCGCAGGAGAAGATCAAGGCCGACATCGCGGTCACGCAGGCCACCGGCCGCGCCAACTCGGTTCGCACCGAAGCCCAGGCCCAGGCCGACGCCATCAAGCTGCGCGGCGAAGCCGAAGCGGCCGCGATCCGCGCCCGTGCCGAGGCGCTGGGCACCAATCCGAATCTCGTGACGCTGACCCAAGCCGAGCGCTGGGACGGCAAGCTGCCGATCACCATGGTGCCCGGCGGCGCACTGATGCCGCGGCGAGCCTGACCTGCGTCGGGCCGGCCCGGCGTCCGCCCCTACTCGTCGCGATAAACCCGCTCGCGCTTCTCGTGGCGCTCCTGGGCTTCCACGGACAACGTCGCGATCGGGCGCGCTTCGAGGCGCTTTAACGAAATCGGCTCCCCGGTTTCTTCGCAGTAGCCGTAGGAGCCGTCTTCAATCCGCTGGATCGCCGCATCGATTTTGGCGATCAGTTTGCGTTGGCGATCGCGGGCCCGGAGCTCGATCGCCCGATCGGTTTCGGACGAGGCACGGTCGGCCAGATCCGGATGGTTCTGGTTTTCGTCCTGCAGTTGCAGCAGGGTCGCCTTGGCCTCCCGGAGGATCTCGTCCTTCCATGAGAGCAATTTAGCGCGGAAATACTCGCGCTGGCGCTCGTTCATGAACGGCTCCTTTTCCGTTGGCCGATAGGTCTTGGTCTTTTCCGTCGCCATCCCCGTAGAACCTGTTCGGGAGTTTCCCTCCTCCCGTTGCGGGCCGCCTTATATAGCGGCGATTCCACGCAGACAATATGTCGGTGCGTTAAAGGTCCGGCACCTGTAACTCCAGAGGAACTGCCGGCCTGCCAACATGACGGGATGATGTCGCCCGCCCGGTTTTGGCGCGCCTTAGGCGTTGCCAACCTTGGCGAGTTCGACCTCGACCCTGAGCTCGATCTCGGCCAGGACGGCATCGAGATTGGGGTCGCCGGAGGATGATTTCAGCTCGGTTGCCGCGCTCCGCAGCCGCTCCACCGTGGCGGCATCGAGGCTGCCGCCGAGCAGGCCAAGCTTCAGATCATCGAGCACATCGAGCGCCGTCCGCCCCCGGCGGACCGCCCGCTTGCGTCGCTCGGTCGGGTCCTCGACGCCCTGCAGCGCAAGCAGCGCATCGATATTGGCGACCGATTTTGGAGCGCTGGCCGGTCTGGTTTCGGCGGCCGTCGAGGCCTCCGGCAGGGAGAATCCACTGCCGGTCTGTCGCCGGGTGTTGGCGGCGGGAGTGCCGATCGAGGCGCCGCTGGGTCCGTAGATTCGCATCTGAAGGTTCCAGATTCCCTTGTTTTGAGCATGCCCTTTGCGGAAAACCCGTACCCATCCATCGGGTCGAGCCCGAAGACATGCTTTTCCGGGACGTGTTCTGCGCGAACCCTCGCCCCACTATGGTTAACAGCGCGTAAACGGCCCGGCAAAAGCTGCCGGGCGCACGGCAGCTTTGGCGCGCCGAGCGGTTCCCATTTGACCCGCGCAGAGATGATTTTCGCTTTAATCTCAAAGCTTTAATTGTCGCGATCGGCGTTGGCACGCTGTTCGCATCAGCTTCAGCGACCAGGTCCAGCCGCATGGGGAGCATCGGCGCGGACCCGCAAAGTGGCCTCAGCGGGGAGCAGAGGATGAAACGGCACTTCCACGCCGGCTTGGCGGTCCTCTTGGCGGCCCTCGTTGCCGCAATGGTTGCGGCCACAACCGCCCAAGCCACGTCGCGGATCAAGGATCTCGCGAACATCGAGGGCGTGCGCCAGAACCAGCTGATCGGCTACGGCCTCGTGGTCGGACTGAACGGCACCGGCGATACCCTGAACAACATCCCTTTCACCAAGCAATCGCTGCAGGCGATGCTCGAGCGCATGGGCGTCAACATCCGCGGCGCCAACATCCGCACCGGCAACGTTGCCGCCGTCATGGTGACCGGCAACCTGCCCGCCTTCTCCACGCAGGGCACACGGATGGACGTCACGGTGTCGGCACTGGGCAACTCCAAGAGCCTGCAGGGCGGCACGCTCCTGGTCACGCCGCTGCTCGCCGCCGACGGCAATGTCTACGCGGTGGCGCAGGGGTCGCTCGCGATCGGCGGTTTCTCCGCCCAGGGCGATGCAGCAAGCATCACGCGCGGCGTGCCGACCGTCGGCCGCATCGCCAACGGCGCCATCATCGAGCGCGAGATCGATTTCGCGCTCAACCGCATGCCGAACGTCCGCCTGGCGTTGCGCAATGCGGATTTCACCACCGCCAAGCGCATTGCGGCGGCGGTCAATGACTATCTCGGCACCCGCAGCGCCGAGCCGGTCGATCCGTCGACCGTGACGCTCAACGTGCCCGCCGAGTTCAAGGGCAACGTGGTTGCCCTCCTCACCGAGATCGAGCAGCTGCAGGTCGAGCCGGATCAGGCGGCGAAGATCGTGATCGACGAGCGCTCCGGCATCATCGTGATGGGACGCGACGTGCGCGTCGCGACCGTTGCGATCGCGCAAGGCAACCTCACCATCACCGTGTCGGAGTCGCCGCAGGTCAGTCAGCCCAATCCGCTGTCGCGCGGACAGACCGTCGTGGTGCCGCGCAGCCGGGTCGGCGTGCAGGAGGAACTCAAAGAAGCTCGCGGTGGTCAAGGACGGCGTCTCGCTGCAACAGCTGGTCGACGGGTTGAATGCGCTCGGCATCGGCCCGCGCGACATGATCGCGATCCTGCAGGCCGTCAAGGCGGTCGGCGCGATCGAGGCCGACATCGAGGTGATGTGATGAGCACCATCCCCTCAAATCTGCCGCCGACGATCGGCGGTCACCCGGACCTCTCGTTCCAGGCGGCGCTGAAAAAGGTCTCGCCGCAGATGCAGCAGAAGCTGAAGACGACGGCGCAGGATTTCGAAGTCGGTGTTCCTGGGCAACATGTTCCAGCAGATGACCGAAGGACTGAAGGGCGACGGGCCGTTCGGCTCGACCGTCGGCACCGGCGTGTGGCGCTCGATGCTGACGGACGAATACGCCAAGTCGTTCGCCAAGGCGGGCGGCATCGGGCTTTCGAACGACGTCTACCGTACCATGATCATGCAACAGGCCGCGCGCGCCGGATAAGGACGACCGCCATGACCCAACAGCCCGCAGCCCGCGGCGACGCCGCGTTGCCGTCGGTGTCGACTGTCGCCGAGGCGCGCAAGCTTGCCGACAGCCTGTTGAAAGCCATGAGCGAATTGCTCGAGCTGATCGAGCGCGAGACCGCCCTGGTCCGTGCCGGCAAGATCTACGACGCATTGCGGCTGGAGACGCAGAAGATGGAGCTATCGAAGCGCTATCTCGCCAGCGTCGCGCTGCTCAAGGGCAGCCACGTCTATATGAAGGGCGCGACGCCGGATCTTCTGACCGCGCTGCATCGGCACCATGAGACCTTCCGCGCCATGCTTCAGGTCAACTTGACGGTGCTCGCCACCGCTCACGCCATATCCGAGGCCATCATTCGCGGGGTCAACAGCGAAGTGCAGCGCAAGCGAGCGCCGTCGACCTACACTGCGTCGGGCAGCCGCACCACGCCGAATCCACGGAACGCGGCACCGTTTGCGGTCTCCAGAACGCTTTGATTGCGCTCTCACTCAAGCTCTCGGCTGACGCCAGCAACTCATTGCGGAGAATTCGATAAAATTGCCGTATGGCGATCAACCAGTCGTTGAGCACGTTTCTCAACGTACTGTTAGAGAGAATTTGCGACAAAGCATATTCGGAGGGAGGGGTTTGTGTTGGAAGCCTGAGGGCAGCCATGAGCACAGATTTCTCAATCAGGCCGGTGGGGGTCCCGGCACCAACGCCTGTTGTGCGACCTTCGTCAGAGGGCGCGCGTCAGGCCGTTCCCGCTGAATTGCCGCCGGCACAAAGTGTCACGGCGGCCGACACACGCACGGCTCTGCAGGCCGATCCCAGTCCAGCGAAGGACGACGTTTCGCATCAAGTGTTTGTCGATCGCGCCGCGGCCGCAGTCGTGTTTCAGGTCGTCGATAGCCTGACGAACCTCGTGGTCAACCAATATCCCGATGAAGCTGTGCTGCGCCGACGCGCCTATTTTCGCGCACTCGACCTGACAAAAGATACGGCTACGCGGCTTCCCGCCGCGGACCGCAAGGCTTGAAATCAACTCGTCTCGACAATTGCCGTATCGACCGGTCGCAGGATCGGTAACGACGGACCTGCGCGATGCCGAGCTTTGTTACGGCAGGACCTGCGGCTGGATTTCCCGTGGGAAGAGGTCACGACGCGCGCACAGGCTTGACGCGTGCATAGGCTTGGCCGGCTGAGCCAGACGCTCTTCACCCCAACAACTCCGCCTCCCGCCTGATCAGCTTTTGGATTTCCTTCAGTGAATTATAAAGAGACCCGCTCACGATCAGCTTACTTGCGGTCTCGATCGATTTTCTGAAGCTCGGCACGGCCTCCAGCAGATCCTTGACGAAGCCCATATACAGGTCCTGGTATTTCGGGATGTCGTCTTCCAGGTACATCATCTGGACAGTTAGATAGAGCCGCTTCACCGGTGTATTGGCGGTCTCTGCGGTCAGGATGTCCTTCTCCCGCAGGATCGGAGCCGCTCCCTCGATCAACAATCTCGTTCGCATATCCGAGTTGGTGACGACGCTTTGACCGATGATGATCCGCTCGAAGGGCTTCAGTTCAACCTTCAGCGCCATCGTCGTTACCTCCCTGCGCTCGCACGACAGGCGAATCGCCGCTTCCTGAGCAACGGCCGCCGTCCTAGCACCGAACGAGTCCTAGCACCGAACGAATCGTTCCGGCGAATACCCGCTGATCGACACCCAAAACTGCACCAAAACAATGGCGATCAGGCGGAAGGCAACATTTGCGCCGCTTGCGAGGGCTCGGAAACGGCCAGAAGACACAATCGATTCACGTTCGAGCCGCGCCGAACTTGAGGACAGCCGCCACGAGCGCATCAAGGTCGCAGGTGTCCGTGCGGTGATTGACGATGGCCGCGCGTATCGCGAGCTGGCCGTCGAGCAGCGTGGTCGACGGCGCCGCGATGCCGGATTCCTGAATGTCGACAACGATTTCGCCATTGACCCTGTTGGCCTCGCGCGCGCGATAGCGAAAGCAGACAATGTTGAGCTGGACCGGCGCGAGCAACTCCAGCCGCGGCTCGGCCAGTATCCGCGCCTCCAGATATGCCGCAAGCGCACAGGTGCGCGCGATGACCGCTCCCAGCTTTTCGGTGCCATAGGTCTTCAGGGTGAACCAGGTCTTGAGCGCCCTGAAGCCGCGCGACAGATCGGGGCCGAGGTCGCAAGGCCAGGATGAACCTGCGGCGAGCCCTCTGGTCTCCCGGCGCAGATAGGCTGCCGGCGCTGCAAAAGCCTCGCGGTGCCGCTCGCCGTCGCGGACCATCAGGAAGCCGGCGTCATAAGGCACCTGCCCCCATTTGTGGAAATCGAGGGCAATCGAATCGGCGTTTTCAATTCCGGAGAGCCGCGGCGCGAGTGCCGGTGCAAGCACCCCAAGAGCTCCATAGGCGCCGTCGACATGAAACCAGAGCTGTTCCTCGCGGCACAAGACGCTCAGCGCCCCGAGATCGTCGATGGCGCCAATATCCACCGTCCCGGCCGAGCCGACGACGAGGAAAGGCTTCAGGCCAGCTTTGCGGTCCACATCGATCCTGGCGCGCAGTGCCGGGACATCGATACGGTGAGAACGGTCGACGTCGATGTGCCGCAAGGCATCGCTGCCGAAGCCCGCGATATCCATTGCCTTGGTGATGCAGCCGTGCGCCGCCGTCGAGGTATAGGCCGCAAGTCGCGCGCCCTCGGCGCCGATGCCGTGCTGCCGGACCGACCGTCCGAGCGCCGACGTTCGCGCCACCAACACCGCCATCAGATTTGCCATCGACGTGCCGGTCACGAAGATTCCGCTCGCCCCGCTCGGGAAGCCAAACATCGAGCGCATCCACTCAACGATCTGGCGTTCGACCTCGATCGGAATGTGATCGCGCCCGCCGAGATTGGCGTTGAGTCCGGCTGCCAGCATATCCGCGAGCATGCCGACGACGTTGCCGCCGCCATGCACCCACCCCATGAAGCCCGGATGAACATTGCCGGTCGCATAGGGCACGATGAAATCGGTAAACTCCCGATAAACCTCGCCGAGATCGGAGGGCTGACGCGGCACCCCGGCGTGAAACCGCGCGCGAACGTCATCCGGTATCGGTTTCCAGACCGGACGCTCCCTGATGTTGGCGGCGTAGTCGATCATGTCATCGAGCATGCGATGACCTTGCGCGCGGATGTCATCCCAGTTCTGAGGATCGAGCGACTCGCTCAATTCGGATGTCAGCGAGGCTTCGCGCAACGCCTTTGTCACGCCGCACGCTCCTGACCCCGTCGGGCGTGCCGGTACAGCATCGCCACGAATGCCTCGAAGATCGCGCGCATCTGCGGAGGTTTGTAGGGAAACACCTCGGGCGAATCCATGTTGTGCACGACAGCAGTATTGTCCGCCTCGAATACCAACAATTCGCCGTTCTTGTTTTCCGCACAGTCGATCGTGAAATACTCGAGACCGATCCGTTCGGCCATCCCGGTCAGCGCAGACTGGTGGCGGCGCGCAAAGCCGATCTCGAATGTGCGCATGAACGTCTCTTCTTCGAGACGCTTGGCCGGACTCTCGGACATCCCCGCGTTGAGATACCAGATGTCCCAGCGATCGGCGATCGCCATGTGGCACGCGTACGGCCGGCCATCGACAAAGGCAACGCGGTACTTGCGGAACAAGCTGTCTTCGCTGGCATAGTCGACGAAGCGCGAGACAAAGAATTCCTGCTCCGGCCGTTCCGCAAGATAGCGGACGATCGCGACGTGATCATCGAGTTTGGCGAGTCCGACGCCGGCATGCGAACCACGCGGCCGGACGATGAGCGGAAGCCGGAGTTCAGCAGCAATGTCGGCCAACAAGAGAGGTGACTGAGCCACGTCGGATAACTGCGCGCGTGTCACGCTTACCGTCGCCGGGATATCAATTCCCTCGATCCCGCGCAGCAGACCATGCAACTTGTCGCGATCCAGATTGCGGACAAGGTGCGGCGGATTCAACATCGGCCGCGGCCAGCGCGACGCGGCCCGATCGATGATACCAAGCGCATCACGGCATTCCTCGGAGTCGGAGGCGATCACGATCGCAACGTCATGATCGGGCAGCGGTGTCGGTAACTCCGTTCCGCCAGTGACATAAAGTGTCAGCAGCTCGACACCGGACTCTTCCAGCAGGAATTCGATCGGCGTATTGCCACCCATGTCGATGGCTGCCGCCAGCGCCAGCACCCGCAATCCCGGCTGCGCAGCCGAGCACGGAGAGCGGTACAACCGGTGAAAGGCCAGCGCTTCGGCCTGGATCAAGAGGCCGGTCTGCTTTTGGCCAAGCAGTTGCGCGATCAGTGACAGATCAAGCGCCACGCCTGCTTCAGCCGTGCCGTCGGCCACTTGTTTCATCAGGCTCTGCCACAGGGGTCGCAGATCGACCCCGTCGAACGCCATCTTCGTAATTCTGGCGAAGCCGATGCGATCGGCGACCGCAGTGTGAGCGACCTCGTCGCGCTCGTTGAAGTCAGTATTCATGCGCCCCCCTGGTATTGTTAGCTGGTCTGCAAGCCCACGCAGCAATTCGATCTGAACGACGCGACCAAACATCACTTCGAGTTCGAGGTCCGCTCAGCGGAGGCCACGATACGCCCTCAACTCGCCGCGCATCTTTCCCCACACGTACATCGAACACCACCTGATCGATTGCCGCCCCGGAGCCTCGCGTTCGACGTGGCTGGATCTCGCGGCCGCACAACCCGGTCACCTGGTTTCGGACGGACACGGGCTGGCGCGGCGCGGCTATCTGGCGTGGACTTCTGCTGCAAACGGTAGAATGGTTAAGGTTAATGAGACCTTAATTGCCGCACGGCGCGCCGGATCGGACCGCCAGCTCGCTCCTCGACGACGCCGTGATCAGGCGAGAGTGGCCGTGGCTTTGTTGAGCACGAGGCGCCGGTCGCGGGATTCGTGACGACCGTCCCGATACTGTGCGTGACCCTTCTTCGTCAGCAAGAACTTGGTGTCCCCGATCCGGAAAGAGCTGTTCTTGATCAGCACGTCCTGAAATTGAATCGGGCCGTTGCCGCTCTGGAATTTCACCTTGGCGCGAAACCCCTGAACCTTCGAGATCGAGAACGAAAACTTCTCGCCGCTGGAATACGTCCCGTTCCAGGTGCCGGATATAAAGGGTGGGGTCGACCGGGACATATTTCGCACGCGACGACGACGGCGTTGGCGCCGTCGCGTAGCGTTGCTCAGAATGCTGACGATGTCCGCCATGGCATAATTTCTGGCTCAATGCGCGCGGCTCTTCAGGCGCGCCCGCTCAATCCGGCCGCGATGTTGCGGTTGATCTCGATCAGCGACTTGAAATGCTCGCGCTGCGGGCTGATCTGCAACGCCGCGGTCTGGGACAGCACGAAGACGCTGATATTTGCGATGTTCTGCCGCACGTCCAGCGAATGCGGGTTCTCGTCACGCTGGGCTTCGCTGAGAAAAATCGTCCAGAGTTTGCGGTTGAACATCAGCGCGTCGGACGCCTGCGCAAACGTCGCGTTGGCGTCGGTCATGACGGCTTGCAATTTGTTCGCCGCCATCAGCAAAGCCTTGGCTTCAATTTCACGGGGAGACGAGGTGGCATTCGCGACACGCGCGTAGGCTTGAGCAGCACCACTAGACATTCATCACCTCAGCAACCCCTAGTTCCGTGCCGACAAGCTTCCGGATTTCCTTCTAGTAAACCGTAAAAGCAGCCACTTAAGATTGACTTACTCGCGCCACAATTTGCTTCCGAAAGCGCCAGATTGCCTCAAGCATTCCCTTCAAAGTTCGCTTCAGAGATCCGGCGTCCGTGAAGCGAACTTCCGGCTCTCCTGTGTCGGTTCGCCGTTTCGCCCGCCAGGCCCGGCCCGATCGAGGCTGCTGGCGAGTTTCGCGCTGAAGCGAGGTTCGCCAAGGGCTGTCCGCCATGGTTCGGGCCGGACGAAGATTCGCAAATCCAAAGATACGGCGCCATTTCAACAGCTTGCGCGTATGCCAAAGGCACGACTGCGATCAACCCGGCCGGCTGGGAGGACGCAGCGCAATCGGCTTTAAGGCTTCGCTAACCACGTTTGGTAAGCAGCGGTTAATCATATTTTAAAAGCCTTTGTTCATATCTCGGTTGGTTGGAGTTTGGAATCAGGGAGCGCGTGGTCCGAATCAAGACGCGGCGACGCACACTTAAGGAAGGCATTCATGTCCGACATCGTTCTTACCGCGGCAGTCCGCCAGAATCTGCTCTCCTTGCAGGGTACCGCTGATCTGCTCTCGCAGACGCAGACTCGCCTTGCCACCGGCAAGAAGGTCAACAGCGCCCTCGACAACCCGACCAACTTCTTCACCGCTGCCGGCCTCGATGCCCGCGCCAGCGACATCAGCAACCTGCTCGACAGCATCGGCAACGGCGTGCAGGTTCTGCAAGCCGCCGACACCGGCATCACCTCACTGCAAAAGCTGGTCGATACCGCGAAGTCGATCGCAAACCAGGCGTTGCAGCAGCCCTCGGGCTACAGCCCGGTCTCCAACGTCCAGTTCACCGGCACAGGCGTTGCCAGCGGGCCCGGTGTAGCGACCGCCGCCGACCTCACCACCAGCAAGCTCAACGGCGGCGTTTACACGTTCACAAATTCCGCCGGCACCGCTGTCACGATCACCGTCGGCACCGCGCCTTCGGCTTTCAATCCGGTGACCAAGACGGCGCAGGTCCAGTCACTGGACCAGTTCAATACCGCGCTGGCGCTTGCGGGAGTGAACCTCTCAGCCACGATCACCGGCGCTAACAGTCTGACCTTTACCTCGACCAACGACGGCGCGGGTCAGGTGATCACCGCGACTGCTGCTCCGGCCGCTCCCGCCGCGCTCGACGCGATCAATATCAGCGCCAACGCCGCCGGCGGCGGCGCGGGCGGCGCGGTCGTTGCGGCGGTGCCCGATCCGGTGTCGCAAACCGCGCGTGCGACCCTCGTCGGCCAGTACAACCAGATTATCCAGCAGCTCACCACCACGGCGCAGGACGCGTCCTTCAACGGCATCAACCTGCTGAACGGCAATTCGCTGAAGATGATCTTCGACGAAACCGGCAAATCGACCTTGACGATCGCGGGCGTGACCTTCAACCCGACCGGTCTCGGCCTGGCTCCGCTCACCGCCGGCACCGACTTTACGGACAACGTCATGACCGGCACCGTTCTGACGGCGCTCAATACCGCCAGCGTCATGCTGCGTTCGCAGGCGTCGGCGTTCGGCGCCAACCTGTCGATCGTGGAGATCCGCCAGGACTTCTCGAAGAAGCTGATCAACGTGCTGCAGACCGGTTCGTCCAACCTGACGCTGGCCGATTCCAACGAGGAAGCGGCCAACAGCCAGGCGCTGTCGACCCGCCAGTCGATCGCGGTATCTGCGCTCGCGCTCGCCAACCAGTCGCAACAGAGCGTGCTGCAGCTGCTGCGTTGATTTCAGCGGCAATACGGCAAGATCGTTACGGCGGCGGGAATTTGCCCCGCCGCTTTTTTGTGCTCCCTCGCAAGGACTTCCCTTCAAGTGAAGGACACGCAGATCAAGTCGGCGTGTGACGCTGTACCGGATCGACGCGGCAGAAATAGAAAACGGCGGGGCCAAAAGCCCCGCCGTCCTGTCGTGTTTGAGAGTTTCGTCGAGATCAGCGCAGCAACTGCAGCACGTTTTGCTGGGCCTGGTTGGCGAGCGACAGCGCCGACGTCGCGATCGACTGGCGGGTCGACAGCGCCTGGCTGTTGGCCGCTTCCTCGTTGGAATCGGCCAGCGTCAGGTTGGCCGAGCCGGTCTGCAGCACGTTGATGATGTTCTTGTTGAAGTCCTGGCGGATCTGCACGATCGACAGGTTGGCACCGAACGCAGACGCCTGCGAACGCAGCGTGATGCTGGCCGTGTTGAGCGCCGTCAGAACGTTGTTGGTCGCGGCGTTGTCGATGAAGTCGGTGCCGGCGGTGAGCGCAGCCAGGCCGAGACCGGTCGGATTGAAGGTCACGCCCGGGATCGTCGACGTCGACTTGCCGGTTTCGTCGAACACCAGCTTCAGCGAGTCGCCGTTCAGCAGGTTGATGCCGTTGAAGGACGCATCCTGCGCAGTCGTCGTGATCTGCGTGATGATCTGGTTGTACTGACTGACCAGCGACGCGCGCGTCGCCTGCGACACCGGGTCGGCGACCGCGGCGGTCACCGCGCCAAAGGTTGCCGTGCCGGAAACGTCCACCGAGGTCGAGGAACCAGCCGGCGGAGCGGCATAGGCGCCTGTGGCGGTGATCGTCTGGGAGGCGGCATTGTTGGCCGAGGTGAAAGTCAGCGAGCCGTTGGCGTTGAGGCTTGCGTTCAGCTGAATACCCGCCGCCGAAAGTGCCGCGTTCAGGCTGGTGATCGAGTTGACATTGCCAGCGCCGGCAACATTGCTGATGGTCAGCGTGGTGGTGACCGCCCCAGCCGTCTTGAAGATCAGCGTCTTGCCTTGCAGCGAGTTCGTGCCGCCGTTGGTCAGATCGGTCGCGATACCGGGGGTGGCCAGCGCACCGGCACCGGCCGTCGCGGCGATCGAGACGTTGGCCAACGAGGTATAGCCTGTGGGCTGCTGCAGCACCTGGTTGGCGATCGACTTCGCGGTATCGACCAGCTTCGACAGCGAGGTGATGCCGGTGTTGGCGGCCTGCAGAACCTGCACGCCGTTGCCGATGCTGTCGAGCAGGTTGCTGATGTCGCTGGCGCGGGCATCGAGGCCGGCGGCGGTGAAGAAGTTGGTCGGATTGTCGAGTGCGCTGTTGACCTTCTTGCCGGTGGCGAGACGGCCCTGGGTGGTCGCGAGCAGGTCAGCGGTACCCTGCAGGGAGAGCAGGTTCTGACGGACTGCCGCCGTGAGAGTGATGTTGGACAAAGACATGGAACGACCTTTCTGGTGTAACTCAACGGTCGGCCTTCTTGGCCGGACACCCGAACCCTAGAAATCTTATGGTCAACAAAAAATGAATCGGCCCGGGAGACGCCCCCGGTTCCGGCCGGCAACGAAAAATTATGGTTAATACGGAGTAAAATATTGGTCGAAGGAGTTAAGCGAACGTCAACACCGCGACACGGCGGAAATAAAGCAGAAACAAAAACGGCGGGGCCAAAGCCCCGCCGTTCTGTCGTGTTCGAGAGTTTCGTCGAGATCAGCGCAGCAGCTGCAGCACGTTTTGCTGGGCCTGGTTGGCGAGCGACAGCGCCGACGTCGCGATCGACTGACGGGTCGACAGCGCCTGGCTGTTGGCCGCTTCCTCGTTGGAATCGGCCAGCGTCAGGTTGGACGAACCGGTCTGCAGCACGTTGATCAGGTTCTTGTTGAAGTCCTGGCGGATCTGCACGATCGACAGGTTGGCACCGAACGCCGACGCCTGCGAACGCAGCGTGATGCTGGCGGTGTTGAGCGCCGTCAGAACGGTGTTGGTCGCGGCGTTGTCGATGAAGTCGGTGCCGGCGGTGAGCGCAGCCAGGCCGAGACCGGTCGGATTGAAGGTCACGCCGGTGATCGTCGAGGTCGACTTGCCGGTTTCGTCGAACACCAGCTTCAGCGAGTCGCCGTTCAGCAGGTTGATGCCGTTGAAGGACGAATCCTGCGCAGTCGTCGTGATCTGCGTGATGATCTGGTTGTACTGGCTGACCAGCGACGAGCGCGTCGCCTGCGAGACCGGGTCGGCGACCGCGGCGGTCACCGCGCCAAAGGTTGCCGTGCCGGACACGTCCACCGAGGTCGAGGAACCAGCCGGCGGAGCGGCATAGGTGCCTGTGGCGGTGATCGTCTGCGAGGCGGCATTGTTGGTCGAGGTGAACGTCAGCGAGCCGTTGGCGTTGAGGCTTGCGTTCAGCTGAATACCAGCCGCCGAAAGCGCCGAGTTGAGGCTGGTGATCGAGTTGACATTGCCAGCGCGACTATGCTGCTGATGGTCAGCGTGGTCGGTCGCAGTCGCTGACGTCTTGAAGATCAGCGTCTTGCCGTTCAGCGAGTTCGTGCCGGCGTTGGTCAGATCGGTCGCGGTGCCCGCGACGCCCAGCGCACCGGCACCCGTCGGCGCGGCGATCGAGACGTTGGCCAACGAGGTATAGCCTGTGGGCTGCTGCAGCACCTGGTTGGCGATCGACTTGGCGGTATCGACCAGCTTCGACAGCGAGGTGATGCCGGTGTCGGCGGCCTGCAGAACCTGCACGCCGTTGCCGATGCTGTCGAGCAGGTTGCTGATGTCGCTGGCGCGGGCATCGAGGCCGGAAGCGGTGAAGAAGTTGGTCGGGTTGTCGAGTGCGCTGTTGACCTTCTTGCCGGTGGCGAGACGGCCCTGGGTGGTCGCGAGCAGGTCAGCGGTGCCCTGCAGGGAGAGCAGGTTCTGGCGGACTGCCGCGGAGAGGGTGATGTTGGACAAAGACATGGAACGACCTTTCTGGCGTTACGCAACACTTCGGCCTTCTTGGCCGAGCGCCGGAACTCTAGGAATCCATGGTCAACGAAAACTAAATCGGCCCCGGGGGAGGCCCCGGTTCCGGCCGGCTACGAAAAATTATGGTAAAAAACGGATAAAGATTGGTCGAAGAGGTTAAGCAAGCCTCACCGGCGCTGCGGCGCGGGCGCTCGCCATGTCTGGTCGCCAAGGCAACGGTGACGCGGACTCAAGTCGGCGTGTGACAGCGCCAGAAGGGCAGAAAAAAAAACGGCGGGGCCGAAAGCCCCGCCGTTCTGTCGTGTTTGAGAGTTTCGCCGAGATCAGCGCAGCAGCTGCAGAACGCTCTGCTGCGACTGGTTGGCGAGCGACAGCGCCGACGTCGCGATCGACTGGCGGGTCGACAGCGCCTGGCTGTTGGCCGCTTCCTCGTTGGAATCGGCCAGCGTCAGGTTGGACGAACCGGTCTGCAGCACGTTGATCAGGTTCTTGTTGAAGTCCTGGCGGATCTGCACGATCGACAGGTTGGCACCGAACGCCGACGCCTGCGAACGCAGCGTGGTGCTGGCGTTGTTAAGGTTCGTCAGAACGGTGTTGGTCGCGGCGTTGTCGATGAAGTCGGTGCCGGCGGTGAGCGCAGCCAGGCCGAGACCGGCCGGATTGAAGGTCACGCCCGTGATCGTCGACGTCGACTTGCCGGTTTCGTCGAACACCAGCTTCAGCGAGTCGCCATTCAGCAGGTTGATGCCGTTGAAGGACGAATCCTGCGCAGTCGTCGTGATCTGCGTGATGATCTGGTTGTACTGGCTGACCAGCGACGCGCGTGTCGCCTGCGACACCGGGTCGGCGACCGCGGCGGTCACCGCGCCAAAGGTTGCCGTGCCGGACACGTCCACCGAGGTCGAGGAACCAGCCGGCGGAGCGGCATAGGTGCCTGTGGCGGTGATCGTCTGCGAGGCGGCATTGTTGGTCGAGGTGAACGTCAGCGAGCCGTTGGCGTTGAGGCTTGCGTTCAGCTGAATACCAGCCGCCGAAAGCGCCGAGTTGAGGCTGGTGATCGAGTTGACATTGCCAGCGCCGGCAATGTTGCTGATGGTCAGCGTGGTGGTCGCAGTCGCTGACGTCTTGAAGATCAGCGTCTTGCCGTTGCAGCGAGTTCGTGCCGGCGTTGGTCAGATCGGTCGCGGTGCCGGGAGCGGCCAGCGCACCGGCACCCGTCGGCGCGGCGATCGAGACGTTGGCCTACGAGGTATAGCCTGTGGGCTGCTGCAGCACCTGGTTGGCGATCGACTTCGCGGTATCGACCAGCTTCGACAGCGAGGTGATGCCGGTGTCGGCGGCCTGCAGAACCTGCACGCCGTTGCCGATGCTGTCGAGCAGGTTGCTGATGTCGCTGGCGCGGGCATCGAGGCCGGAAGCGGTGAAGAAGTTGGTCGGATTGTCGAGTGCGCTGTTGACCTTCTTGCCGGTGGCGAGACGGCCCTGGGTGGTCGCGAGCAGGTCAGCGGTGTCCTGCAGGGAGAGCAGGTTCTGGCGGACTGCCGCGGAGAGGGTAATGTTGGACAAAGACATGGAACAACCTTTCTGGCGTTACGCAACACTTCGGCCTTCTTGGCCGACACCGGAACCTAGGAAGCCAGCAATAAACGAAAACTAAATCAGGCCTGTGGGATGTTCCGATCCCGGCCGGGCTTCGAAGCTCATGCTTTAAGAGGGATGAAGATCTTCGAAGCGTTTGAAGCGATCGACCGCGGCGGCCGATCGCGCCGAAAATGTCGTGGTTAACAAAGCCGGAAAATATTCGGCAAACGCGAGGCCCTACGCCTGCGGTCGCGGCACGCCGCCGGGAGCTGGGCCGCGTCGAACTATGCGACCGGCAAGTACTTCACGAGAGTGAGCTGAGAGAGCATCGACGTGGTTTGATATGACGCCTGCAATCTGGTCTGCAGAGCCAGAATCTCGGTCGCGACCTGATCGCTGGAGACGTTTTCGGTCTGATCAACCAAATCCTGCAGCATGAGCTGGGACTGGCTTTGCCGCGCGGTGATATTTTTCATCGCGACCTGCGCGCTCGCCAGATCGGTCTGGATGTCCGCAACGCTCTGCTGTGTGCCCTGCGGCGTCAGGCCCGTCGCCACACGCTGGTTGAGAGCAGTAACCAGCGCGGTCGCATTGGCATTGTTGGGTGACGTTGTTACGACGGCAAAGGCCGCGACCGACTGCAGCGCGGAGCGAATGGCTTGCTCGTTGGCGCGCACGCCGTATTGAATCGTCGCGGTCTGATCGACCCGCGCGGTCGATGATGCGCGAGCCGGACCGCTGCCGGCTTCGCCGGTGTACCAGGCTACGGTGTTCGCGGCTCCGCTGACCAGAGTCGTCGCCGTGTTCAGCGGCACGCCTCCGACCCGCAGCGGCGGCTGGACCGCCGTCACGGTCGGCCCAAAGCCGAGCGCCGCGAACGCCGCAGCGTTCGAGCTCGTGACGTTCAGGCTCGCAGCGTTATCGGTATGCAGCGTGATGACGCCGCCGCTGACGGTCGAGGGGGTCGAGGTGCGCGTGATCGAAATCGATCTTCGTCAACAACGTCTGGACGCTGTCGGTGACGTTGAGCTGGTTGCCGGTCGCGCCCGCGGCAACAAAAGTGAGGGTGGTGCCGTTGACGGTAATGGTGTCACCCGCCGCAAAGTTCGTCGCCAGCAAATCCGTTCCCGCAGCGCCCGACAAGAGCGTCGCCCCGGTGATGGGCGCCGGGACCGCGAGCTTGTTGTTGACGACGCTTCCTGTTGCCGTTCCGGCCGAATTGAAAAAATTGTCCGACGCCGCCATGGCGGAGGCCGCGACCAGCGAGGTGTTGGCGAGCGTGCCGATCGCGGTGCTGAGCGCGGCGTTGAGGTTGGCCGCAGTTGCCGTCGGTGTGGCACCGATCGCAAAACTTCCGGTCGGCGGCGGCGTCGCGGTCGAAGCGGTTAGCTGTATCGCTTCCGTCGTGCCGTCCGGCAGGTTGAACGTGAAGGTGACCTGATCGCCGTTGTTGGGATTGGTCGCGCCAAGGTTGACCGAGACCGCCGGCGGCGATCCCGTCGGGCCGGTAACAGTTGCGCCGGTCAGCGAGGACGTGATCGCATTGAGCTTGAAGCCGAACGGCGATCCGGCGACATCTTCCGCAACCGACACCGACGTCGGCGTAGGTGAAGAGATGACGAGCCGCCCCAGACCGCTGGCGCCAAGATCGGCCTGGTTGCGCTCGGCGATCAGCTGCTTCAATCCAGCCAGGGCGCCTTTTCCGTTGAGGATGTCGTCCATCGACGCGACGGACGGCGTGTCGATGGCGCTCCCGGAAAACAGGTAGCGATCGCCAGCCTGCGTATTCAGCATTTCCAGCATCGACTTCAGCTGCAGCAGCGCGGTCTGTTGACCGACGGTCTGTCCGGAGCCCGTCACGACCGCACCACCACTGCCGGCCGCGGATTTCACCTGTGTCGCAATGTCGCTGAACGACTGCAACGCCGTGTTGGCGGTGTCGATCGTGGTGTTGATGTTGGTCATCGTCGTCGTGAAGGCAGACAGATTTGACAGCTGCGCACGCGCGAAGATTGCAAATCCCTCGTTGACGCCCATCCCCGAATAGTCTGTCGACTTCTTGCCGGTCGCGAGTTGCGTCTGCAACGTATCGAGTTGACTCTTGAGGTCCAGGACAGATTGCCCAAGCAGGAAATTGCTATTGCCAACGCCATTGATCGCCATCTGAACCGCCTTACAACTGAACCTGCATCAAGGTCTGCATCACGGATTGCAGCACGGACATCACGTGAGCGTTGGCCGCGTAGGTGTTCTGCAGTGCAATCAGATTCGCCATTTCGGCATCGATGTTGACGCCGGACGTGGAGTTGACTTTCTGTTGCAGCGTCTTGACCACGACATCCTGGCCTTGCGCAAGCTGCTGCGCCGACGACGCCGCATTGGACTGCAGGTTGAGGAATTGCTGCAGATAATTCGGCAGTGTTCCCGTCAACGGCGATGTCCTCGAGCCGAGGCCGGTCTGCGGTGAGTACGTGAATAACCCCGCTGTCAGCTGGGAGTAGAGAAAATCCGAGCGCGTGGTGTCTCCGGCGGTCGTCAATGGCGAAGTGTTGTAGACCACGAACTTCGAAGGATCGCTGACCAGCGCGGAATTGACCGAGATGCGCCCTGCAAATCCGGTCTGCTGATTGCCGCGGCCGGTGATCACGCCAGTATAGAGCGTGCTGCCATCGGTGAATACCGGAAGCTGCGTATTGCCGTTCGCCAGCGCCGTCGTCGTGACGGTTGTTGATGCCGCGTTGACGGTCACCGCCGCTGCGCCGTTATCGAGAACGCGCAACGTCGAGCCTGCCGGATTGGAGAATTGCAGGTTGGTATTGCCGACCGCGGCGGTGATTTGCGAAACGATTGAGGCCATCCCGCCCTGGAAGTTGACGCCGATCACCTTGTCGTTGGGACTGGCGGCCGTATTGGGCAGCGGCAGCGCGGTCGGATCATCCACGCGTACGATCGTAATCTGATGCGGCGTGTTGGTTGCCGTGTCGGTGTAGGTCAGGTTGATCGAATTTCCCGGCAGTACGTTCGACAGATCAACGATCGAATCCCGCCTTGCTGCCTACCGTCACTGGCGTACCGGCAGTGGTCAAATCCGATAGCGAACTGGCCAGCGTCGCAGCCAGCTGATCGAGCTGCGTTTGCGCCTGCACCAGCGTGGTGTCCCGCAATTTCAGATCGGCGCCGATGCGACCCGACCCGATCGCCTTGGTCTCGATCATGTCCACGCTCGCCCCATTGGGGAAGTTCAGCGTGAGCGTTGCCAGCCGTGGACAAGGCCGGGTTGCTGTTCCATAGCGAGCTAGCGTTAAGCGTGCCTTGTGAGTTGAACGACAGCTGCGAGGCCTGGACGCCGACCAGCTGCAAGCCGGACGTCGTGTAGACCGTCGCCTGGTTGGCGTTGTCGGTGACGACACGGATGTCCATCAACTGCGAGAGATCGTTGATGGCGCTATCGCGCTGATCCATCAGCGTTGCGGCATTGTTGTCGTTCGCCGGAAGGCTCTGCAGCTGCGAATTGAGTTTCGCAATCTGCGTCATGTCGTTGTTGGCTTGAGTGACTGCAGCCGCGATGTCCTGCTCCGCGTTCGAGCGCAGCGCCTGTACTCCCTGCGTCGTGGTATTCAATTGCTGCGCCAGCGATTGTGCTGTCGTCAGGGCCAGGGATCGCGCGGACTGGGTGCCCGAATTTGCCGACAGCGCCTGCAGCGCGGAAGTAAAGTTGTTATATGCCGTCTCGAGTGTTCCGGCTGCCGCCGGGCGTGCCATAGAGGCTCTGCAGCTGCGCCAGCACACCCGACATCTGATCGGCGTAGGCCCCGCCCGACGTCTCGGTGCGCAACTGTGATTGCAGGAACTGGTCGAGTTGGCGGCCAACGCCGATGTCACGGACGCTCGCTCCCGCGTCCGCACTGGCGCCTGCGACCTCAATCTGGTCGAGGGTTCGGGTGACGTAGCCCGGCGTCTGCGCGTTGGCGATGTTCGATGATACGATCGACAACGCCGCCTGATTCACACGCAAACCCGCCATGGCAGTGGCGAGAGCTGAACTCAAACTCATGGTATTCGCCTCAGATCAGCCGACCTAATGCAGATGCATCACCGCAGCACGTTCAGGAGATCCTGAGTCATGGTTTGCGCAGTTGTGATCACCTTGGTGTTGGCGGAGTAGGCCTGCTGGGTCACGATCAGCTTGGTGAATTCGTCGGCGATGTCGGTGTTCGAACTTTCGACCGATGATCCGCTGATTGTTCCCGTTGCGCCGGCGATCGCAACACCCGATTGATCGGTCGCAGCATAGGCGCCGCCGTCGAGGGGTTTCAGGTAGTTGGGACCGTTGAAGTGAGACAAGAGAAACGGCCGCGAGATTGAGATTCTGGCCGTTGGAAAATGTTCCGACCACGAGACCGCTATTGTTGATAGCAACCGTTTGAAGCTGTCCGGCAGCAAAGCCGTCCTGCTGGATCTGATTGATTGTCGCGGTGCCGCCGACGCTGGCATATTGGGTGAGGCCGCCTGCGCCAAACGTGAGCGTGAGATTGCCGAGCGGCTGGTTGTTGACGGCAACGTTCGCGAGCGTGATGCTCGATCCTGAGGGGCTGACCAGCGCTCCGTTGGTACCGAAGACAAAGTTGGTCCCGGCGTTGATCCAGGCGGTTTGCGCACCCGTCGCATTCGAATTGGACTGATAGAACAGGTTCCAGGTATCGGTATGCGGAATACCGAGCGTCGCGCTATCGGTCTTGGCCCATCGCAGTTGCAGGTTGACCGGCGTTCCCGTGGCGTCGAAGGCCGTTACTGCGCCGCCGCTGATGGATTCGTTTGCGAACGTCGCTGTGTCGCTGCCGATGACGACGCCGGTGCCCGCGGTGCCGCCGCCGCCACGGGCCTGGGTCGCGGTGGGGGGAAAGCCAAGCGCTCCGAATGCCGCCGCGTTCGAACTCGTGACCGACAGGTTCGAGGTTATACCGGTATGCAGCGTGATCGCGCCGACCGCAACGGTCGAGGGGTTCGCGGTGCCGGTGATCGAATCGATCTTGGCCAACATCGTCGTGATGTTGTCGGTGATGTTGAGCTGGTTGCCGACCGCGCCTGCGGCGACAAAGGTGATGGGCGTGCCGTTGACGGTGATGGTGTCGCCGACCGCGAAATTGGACGTCAGTGAATCCGTGCCCGCGGCACCCGACAAAGTCGTCGCACCGGCGATGGGCGCCGGGACCGCCGCCTTGTTGTTGACGGAGCTTCCCGTGAAGGTGGCATCGGTGAAGGGCGCGGGCGGCGTCCCGATGATCTGCGGATTGGAGGCGAAGTCGGCCGGATTCAGACCGCCCAGAGCCGTCAGCGAGCCAATGGCGGCGGTGGAACTCGCCACCGTCGACGGCCTGGTCGGAAGGTTAGCAGCATATGTAATCTTGGTCGTCGCCTGCGCCGGGATGAAATTGTTCTGAAACTGCAAGACCTGGGGCACGTTACCGATCGGGTTGCCGGTCTTGGGGTCGACGGTCACGCCCAGCAGGTAGTATCCGGCGCCGTTGACGAGATTGCCGTTGGCATTGAGCTGGAAATCGCCGCGGCGCGTGTAGTCGGTCACCCCGTTGAACACGGCCACGTTGTCGACAACGCCGATAGGCTTCTGCACGTTGAAAAAGCCTGCACCGCTGATCGCCATATTGGTCGCCACCGCGGTCGCGGAAACCGTTCCCTGGCTGGTGATCGTCGCTTGCGCGCTGGCCCTGACTCCGCCGGCCGCCTGTTGGTCGGGTGTCACGCTTGTCGGAACGATATCTTCGAAACTGGTGCCGGTCCCCTTGAAGCCGACGGTCGACGCGTTCGCGATGTTGCCGGAGATGTTCTGGAGCGCGAATGACTGCGCCTGCAGGCCGGAAACAGACGTGTTGAGAGCGTCGAAAATACCCATACACTTTCTCCAAGCTCGAACCGGGCGGCCGCCGGATCATGGCAATGCTCAATGGCCGCATGCGATCAGCTTGTCGCAAGCGCCGTGCCAAGACGATTTTCGCAAGGAAAACAGTGTATTACGCAAAAACGCCGACCCCGAGGGGCCGGCGCAGAATTGCCTAGCCGGCAAGATTTACCGGCGGGAAAGCGGCCTTACGACGATGAATTGTCGACCGGTTTGAATGACAGCGACAGGCCGTTCATGCAGTAGCGCAGCCCCGTAGGCTTCGGCCCGTCGTCGAAGACGTGGCCGAGATGGCCGCCGCAGCGATGGCAGTGCACCTCGGTGCGCAGCATCATGTAGGAGCGGTCCTCGGTAGTTCCGACCGCATTCGCCAATGGCTGATAGAAGCTCGGCCAGCCTGTGCCGCTGTCGAACTTGGTTTCGGAGGCAAATAGCGGCAGATCGCAACCGGCGCAGGCAAAGGTGCCCTTGCGGTGCTCGTTGTTCAGCGGGCTTGTGCCGGGCGGCTCGGTGCCATGCTTGCGCAGGATTGCAAATTGCGCCGGCGTCAGCTTCTTCTTCCACTCGTCCTCGCTCATCTCGACCTCGAAATGCTCGTCGGCCCTGGCCTCCGACCCGCGCAGGAAGCGGAATGCCGCAAGCAGGCCGATGCCCGCGGTGGTGGCAAGCAAAATCCGTCGATCGATCATGGCGCGCTCCTGAAAAGTCCTTCTCCCTGCAAGATACGGCAAACAACCCTGAAAGTTACACCGCTATTCGCGTCTCATTCGCCGGCATTCTCACGATCGCGCGAGGTTTCCTGTTGCGGCGCGGCCGGCGGACGCGCTGGCCTTGCCGGCGGACGCTGCCGCGCGCCTTGATCGGGGACGCGCATCCTGCGTACCGCCCGTGTCGCCGCATCGGCTCGCCGTTGCCGCTCCTGCTCCCGCGCCCTGGCGCGTTCGCGCAAGCGCGCGACCGCGGCGGCGGCCGTGGCCGCGCCCCGCGACCAGGCATAAACCGCCTGCGCTGCGACGCGGCCTGCCGTTCCGCCGGCCCACACCAGTTCGAATGGCGAGAACAGGCGCCAGCGCTCGTCGCCGGCGAGCATGCCCTGCGTCACGAGAAGCCCCGCCATCGCACTTGCCGCGATGCCGCGGCCGCCGAAGCCGCTGGCGATCCATAAGCCGCGCCGCAGCTGGCCGAGCTGCGGCATGCCGTGAACGGTCTGGCCGGTCACGCCGCTCCAGGCATCGGCGATCGCGACGCTGCCGAGCTGCGGGAAAACTCGCTTGATGCGCCGCCTGATCTGGCTCGCGACCAGTCTTGGGCTGACCGGAAAGGTCGTCAGCGGACCCGACCACATCAGCCGGTCGCGATCGATGCGGCGAAACTGATCGAGGCCGGAGGAATCTTCGACCACGCCCTCGAACGTCAGCGCCTCATCGAGGCGGCTGCCGAGCGGCTCGGTGATGGCGACATAACGCCAGGTCGGCAGCAGCGTCTGGTTCAGCCGCGGAAACGGCGAGCCGAGATGCACGTTGCCGGCAAGCACGATGTAGGACGAACGCAGTCGCGCTGCCGCGGTAACGATACGCTTGCGGACGCCGGCCGGATCGATGCCGGCCACGATGGTGTCCTCGAACAGGCGGACGCCGGCGCGTTCCGCGGCCTCGGCAAGGCCGCGCGCGTAGTTCAGGCCGTGCAGGTGAAATGACTTCGGATTATGGATGGCATGGAAATAGTGCGGCGTGCGCACGGCCTCGCGTACGCGTTCGGTCTGCCAGGCCTCGACATCGGCGCCGAAGTCCTCGCCCAAGAGCTGCAGCCGGCCGACCAGACGGTCGCCCTTGTCGACGCTCGAGACTTCCAGAAAGCCGTGGCCGAGCCCAATGCCGGGCATGCCGGCTTCGAGGACGGTCGAGCGCACATAGTCGACGCCTTCCTGCGACAGCTCCCAGAGCTCGCGGGCGTCTTCGACGCCGATGCGGGAGACGATATGCTCGATATCGACGCCAAATCCGGGCGTCACGGAGCCGAGGTTGCGGCCCGAGGCGTTCCAGCCGATGGTGCGCGCCTCGAGCAAGGCGACGGTTGCGCCTGACTTCGCGGCCTCACGGGCGATCGTCAGTCCGGCAAGACCGCCGCCGATCACGCAGACGTCGACGTCGAGATCGAACGTCAGCCTGGGCCGCCGCGTCCAGTCGTTAGCCGACGCCGCATACCATCCTGGCGCCGGTTCGCCCGTTCCCGTCATTGCTACAAATCGCCGTATTTTCGCTGCCCGCCCAAATCTTCTGATGGGCTGCCCTGTCTTAAGCTTAAGCCATTCACCTTGTCACCTTGTGGCTTTCGTCCCTCTTCATTATTCCGTGGAGGCCGATGTTGCTTTAGGCTTGCGCACCATGCGCCACCTGATGCTGCTGCGGCATGCCAAGACCGAACGAGATAGCCGGACCGGCAACGACCGCGATCGGCGACTGAACGCACGCGGCCGCGACGACGCGCCGACGCTCGGGCGCTATATCGCCGCCCACCGGATCGTGCCGCAATGCGTGCTGGTGTCGCCGGCAGCGCGGGCGCGCGAGACCTGGGACTTGTTGAAGGACGAACTGCCGAGCGCGCCGCCGCACGAGATCGTCCATGAACTCTATGGCGCCGACACCTCCGAGCTGCTGCACATCGTCCGCATTGCCCAGCAGCTTGCGCAACGCGCCAGCACCGACCGCTTGATGATCGTCGGTCATAATCCCGGGCTGCACGAGTTCGCGCTGGCGCTGACGTCGAGTGGCGATGCCAAGACGGCGAAGGTCGATGCGTCTTATCGGGCGCTGACCGACAATCTGCCGACCAGTGGTCTGGCTTTGATCTCGTTTGCGATCGACGACTGGGCCGACGTGTCGTTCGGGCGCGGGCGGCTCGAGCGGTTGATCAGCCCGGCGCTGCTGCGTGAGGCGTCGTAACCGCCACAACAACAAGAGCAAGCAAGGACAGCTGCCAAATTGGATCTGAGGAGACTCATGTGTTCAAGAATATTCTCGTCCCGATTGACCTTGCCGACGCCGAATATGCCAAGCCCGCGATCGCCAACGCGGCAGAGCTCAGCGGCGCCACCGGCGGCCGCGTCCGCTTGCTCAACGTGTTGCCGATGACGCCGGTGATGCTGGCCGAGTATGTGCCGGCGGATTTTGACACCCAGCAGCGACGATCATCCGAAGAGGCGCTGACGATCGTGGCGCGCGAATCCGGCATTGCCGCTGAACGCATTTCGACGGCGATCCGGCAGGGCGGCATTTATCATGAGATCCTCGAGGAGGCCGCAACCATGAAAGCCGACCTCATCGTGATGACGTCGCACCGCCCGGCGATGCGCACCTATTTTCTCGGCTCGAATGCCGGCCATGTCGTGCGCTACGCCAAGTGCTCGGTGCTGGTGGTGAGGAATTGATACATAATTTGGCCGGCTGACGTATTGCGGGCTGGATGCCAATGCCATAAGCCGACCCCGGCAAATGGCAGAGACCGTCCCCTTCCCACGTCACCTGATCGTCGCCGGCGCCATGGTCTGCGGCGTGCTGCTTGCGTTGGCCTTTCACATGATCGGTCGGCGGTTCGGGCTTGATCTCGCAGCCCTGTGGCGCGACCCGAGCGTGATCCCGATCAGTGCGGCATTGGCATGGTGGCTGATCGCCACGATCGCCTTCGTCGGCGGCTTTGTGACAGCTTCGCTGATGAGCGGTGCTGCATCCGGCGAGATCTCGCGGCCAATGTGGCAGTTCCTGATCGGCGTGCTCGTGCTGGTGCTGGCGGGGGCCGGCCAAGTCGCCTCCGGCCCGCCGGGCGGGGCGACCGTGGCCGGCGTGCTGGCCGGGATTTCAGCGCTGGTGCTGGGCGCGGGAATGGCCTTTTGCGGTGCCCACTTCGCTACCCGCAAGGCCTGACTGAACTGCGGCATCGCGTCACATCATGAGCGCTGAACAGCCCTGCCGACGAGGCTTTAACGCAAGACTGCCCGGTACCGCGATTTTGAGTTCCAAGCGGGATTTAAGGGTGCGTCACCTGTCCGCCGTAGGCGCCCGCACGGTTTGTCGCGCAGCGAGCGATTCTTTGGCGGTGCACCCGTCACGACGTGACCAACTGCCCAAGAAGTGACTTTTCCCATATGATCCCAACATCAGCCGTTTGCGTATTGTCGCCTCAATCGGCTTTCACATCGTTCGCGTCCGGCCGGGAGGGCGAATGCAGCAGTTGCTAGGCGCGCTTCGGCGCGGCTTTGAGAGGTGGGTCGGCTGGAAGCGCCTCGGCATTGTCGCCAGCCTTGTCATTATCGCGCTGGCCGTTACGACGCTGGTCCGAACGCTCAAGGGCGTCAACGCGGCCGTCATTCTCACCGCGATCGGCGAGAAGACCCACGCCCAGCTCGGCCTCGCCGCGCTGTGCGTATGCTGCGCCTACCTGACGCTGACGTTCTACGATCTGTTCGCGCTGCGCACGATCGGCCGCAACCATGTGCCGTACCGGATCGCGGCGATGACCGGGCTGTGCAGCTACACCATCGGCCACAACATCGGCGCCACTGTCTTCACCGGTGGCGCCATTCGCTTCCGGATCTATTCCGACTGGCACCTGACCGCGATCGATGTCGCCAAGATCTGCTTCATCTCCGGACTGACGTTCTGGCTCGGCAACACCACCGTGCTCGGCTTCGGCATGCTGTTCCACCCCGAGGCGGCCAGCGCGATCGACCTGTTGCCGCTGTCGGTCAACCAGCTGATCGGCTTCGGCGGGCTCGCGGGCATCGTCGCCTATGTCGTCTGGCTCGGCCTCGGGCGCCGCGAGATCGGCCAGCACGGCTGGAAGGTCCGCCTGCCGTCGGCGTGGCTGACCATCCTGCAAATCCTGATCGGCGCGGTCGATCTCGGCTTCTGTGCCACGGCGATGTACATCCTGATGCCGGCGCAGCCACCGATCGAGTTCCTGCCGCTCGCCGTCGTCTTTATTCTTGCAACGCTGCTCGGCTTCGCAAGCCATGCGCCCGGCAGCCTCGGCGTGTTCGATGCGGCGATGCTGGTGGCACTGCCGCAGTTCGGCCGCGAGCAGATGGTGGCGACGCTGCTCTTGTTCCGCCTGCTCTACTTCGTCATACCCTTCACGGTCGCGATCACGACCATGGGCATTCGGGAATTCTGGATGAATGTCGCACTTCCGTGGAAGCAGCGCCGCAAGGCCGAGGAAGCGCTGGAGTGTGCGCCCGAACCCGGCGAGTGATCTGTTAAGGTGTCGCGCGTTTCGCAAGAAGATCGCACGCCTCATATTTCCGCCGCATCCGCTCGTTTGAAGAGCGCCATGTTCCTTCGCCGCTCCTTTCTGTCGTTGCTCGTTGCATTGGCCGCGTTCGCAGGCCTTGCCGGCGGTGCCGGCGCACAAGCGCCCTCGCCTGCGACGACACCGCCGACAGCGGCCCCCACCGAGACTCCTGCCGCGCCGACGCAGCTCGCGCCACCCACTGCGGAACCGGCCACGCCGGCAAACAGCTCGCTGCAGATCACGTGGGAGGTGAAGAGCCGCTTCCGGCTTTTCCGCGAGGAGCGCGACTTCAAGCTCCACGCCGATTACCTGCGCTCGCGCTCGATCCTGGAGTTGGAGGATGCGCTGGCGATCGAAGGCGAAGGTCGCGGCTGGGCGCGCAACATGTTCCGCAGGCTGTGCATCGATCAATCGGGCAAGATCAGCCAGCCGTGCAATCGCGACAATGTCGGCGAGGATTACCTGGCGCCGAGCGATCATGCTGTCGTCATCCATCTCGCCGGCGACGTGCCGGCAGGCGCCACCTGCAGCTGGAGCTTTGACGACGGCGAAGCGTCGGCGCACTCGAGCTTTCCCTGCACCGAGCCGATCAACTTCCGTGCCCGCTACGGCCGCACCACGAATGCATCGGTCGATGTCACGGTCGGCAGCGATCCGCCGCAGCATGTCGATACACAAATCGCGGTGCGCGATTTTCTGATCGCGGGCCTCGGCGACTCCATCGCATCAGGCGAAGGCAATCCTGACCGCCCGGTGGCGCTGTCGGATGAAGGCTTCTGCTTCCGTTCATATCTGACGAGCGCCGAATATTATCGGCCGGGCCGCGCCGGCTACACCGGCGACAAGACCTGTACCGCGGGCTCCAGCGGCGGATTGAGCGCTTGGCAGAAGGTCGCCGCGCAATGGTCGAACCCGGCCTGCCATCGCTCGCTCTACAGCTACCAGTTCCGCACCGCGCTCGCGATCGCGGTGCGCTACGAGCACATTGCGGTGACGTTCCTGCCGCTCGGCTGCTCCGGCGCGACCATCGACGCCGGCCTGCTCGGCAGCCAGCGCGGCCGCGAATGCATCTTCAGCGGCAACGCCATCAATTGCCAGGGCACGGTCAATGCGCAGGTGAGCTGAGCTCGGCGAAGATCTTGCGACGGCGCGCAAGCGCCAGCCGCAGCGCCAGGTCGATCTCGTGCTGCTCACGATCGGAGCCAATGACATCGGCTTCTCCGGTCTCGTTGCCGACGTCATCGTCGACAGCGGCAGCGAGCGCACGCTGTTTCGCCGCTCCGGCGTGCTCTGGGCCGTCTCGGATTTGCAGGCGGCGCTGCAGCGCGAGTTGCCACGCGGCTTTGCCAACCTGCGCCAGGCGCTGCGGCCGCTGGTCAACGACGATTTTTCGCGTGTCGTGTTCGTCTCTTACGGCGATCCCGCGCGCCAGGACGATTTGCCGTGCGGCAACGGCCGCGACGGCTTTGATATTCATCCGTCGTTCAATGCGGACCCGACGCGCATGGCGAATGTCGAGGCCTTTGTGCACGACGAATTCCTCCCCGCGCTGAAGGCGCTCGCAACATGTGACGGCGACACGCTGTGCCGCGGTGGCGCGAAGGAGCGCATGACCTTTGTCGATCGCCACCAGCAGGCGTTCACCCAGCACTCGATCTGCGCGCACGCGGCAACCGATCCCGAGTTCGACCGCGACTGTTTTTCGGTGAAGGGCGAGAGTTTCAACTCCGATCCGGTGACGGCGCCGACCGCGCCTTTGGTCTGCAACCGCTCGGCCGGCGACTTCCGCGCGTACCTGCCGCGCGCGCGCTGGCTGCGCACCGCGAACGACAGCTATTTTGCGGCAATGACCTATCCGCAGGGCTTCGCCACCTCCGCGCAGCCGAGCGACATTCACGACGCGGCGTGGGGCGTGTTGTCGGCGGTCTATGGCGGCGCGGTGCATCCGACCGCCGAGGGACACGCCGCGATGGCCGATGCCGCACTGCCTGCCGCGATCAACGCGCTCGGCCTTGGCGCGGCGACGTCGGAGGCCAATTCGGACGTGGTGCAGCAGCCGCTGCCGCCGCCGGCAGCGCCGACGGATCAGCCGGCGAGTCAGCAGTAGGTTTCCGCATCGATTGGCGTGACCACCGGTGCCGCGCAAGTCGTTGATGGCGCGAAGTTTCTCGACCAATTTTGCGGGGTTTTACGGGTGACCCTGAGGTAGGGCGGATTAGCGAAGCGTAATCCGCCGATCGTGTTCGCCACGCCACGTGGCGCAATACGCTTACGCTATTGCGCCCTACAGCTCTGCAAATACGCGAAATTTTCTCGCGGCACGATGTGCCCGAGGTTTTGCTCTTACTTTCGCGCTCTCGGAAATCGGAGGGCGCAGGGAAAACCGGATGCCAGCCGCACCCGCAGCCTCGTGCGCAAAAGTAGATAGACAGCGCAACGAGCTTCATTCACCGCAAGGCTCAACCGACATCCGGTTTTCCCTGCAACGATGGGCTTTAACTCAAGCGTCCATCGTGTCCCGGCCCGCGCGAGCGGCAATGGCCATACGCCCCTCTCGGGCCGGAACAATGCCATATATACACTAGTCGGATATTTGCGTCAAGCGTAGATCTGACGAAGACGACGAGGCCGCAATGTCGCAGCATCTTGCGACGGTTCATATTGGCACGGTCTTCAACTCCCGGCGCTCGCGCGTATCGGGCGACGGAAACGGGCCAGAAGGCGACCATCGATCGCGGCGAGCCCCGCGCCGATCAACGCGAAGCCGGCGTACTCACGAAGCTCCAGCTGTTCACCCAAAAACAATGTGCCCATGAGGATCGCGCTGACCGGGATCAGCAGCGTCACGAGCAGAAGATTGGTCGCGCCTGCGGTTTGCAGGATGCGGAAATAAAGGACATAGCCGAGCGCCGTCGAGAGCGTTGCAACGCCAACGATTGCCGCGCAGGCCGGCAACGCCGGCATCGGCAAGGTCCAGGGCTGGTCGACCAGCATCATAACCGGAAACAGCAGGAGCGCGGACGCCGTGACCTGCCCGGTCGCCGTCAACAGCGGCGCGATGCCCATTCTCCTGAAGCGACGGCCATAGACCCCGGCGAAGGCGTAACTCACCGCGGCTGCCAAAACGGCGAGTTGCGCGAACAGGTTTGTTCCCAGTCCCGCGATCGAATCGGGGCCGACCAGGATCACCACGCCGAGGAAGCCGACCACGACGCCGAGCAGCCTGTTGGCCGTGATCTTTTCGTCATCCGTCAGCACATGGGCGACGATGACCGTCGAGATCGGCGTCGTGGCGTTCAGGATCGCAGCGAGGGAGGAGGCGATGTGGCTCTGGCCCCACACGATCAAGCAGAAGGGCACAACGTTGTTGAGAAGACCCATGCCGAAAAACGCGCGCCAGGCAGCGCGCGTACCGGGCATGTTCATGCCGACCGCTCGCACCAGGACGTTGAGGATCACGGCCGCCAGACCGACGCGCAAGAATACGATGGTGAACGCTGGCAAGCTCCTGACCAGAATGCCGACAAAGAAAAACGAGCCGCCCCACAACACCGACAACAGGAGCAGCATCAGCCACTCGTTTCTGTTCATGCTGCGATTGACGATAGTCCCGGCTGCCATTTTGCCTCGGCGCAAATTTCTTTGGTGATCCTTGCCGAGGCAACGTCCACACGGACCTGCGGCGAGCCACCCGATTTCCGAGAAGCGGGGCGATCTATGGTGGGGGTGGCAGGGATGGGAGCGCGGCAGAGTGAGCAATGCTCTCGCAACGCTCGCCGCAAAATCCGGGATTGCACTAAACCGCTACGCGGTATGGAGGCTGCGGATAGGCAAGTAGTCACGGCATAAATAGATCGAGCTTGCGGCACGACTTGCTCAATGTCCGCTTTGCCCCTGATAGCGACGACGGAGCAAACATGCCAGCATGTCTCAAATGGGCCAATCGCGTCATTTCGCGCTGGGAAAGTGGTCAACGAAAAAGCTGCCCCAAAGGCGGCTCTCCAAGTCAAACCTGATGATCGCGGATCAGGCCGCGATCATCGCTAGCTTTGACTTCCGTATACGCCATGAAGCCGAGGCCAACGAAGCCGAGAAGCATCATCGCCCATGATCGGGGATTGGCGCTACTGGCGCCACGCCGGCTCTGGCGCAAGGTGCTCAATCAGGTGATAACGCGCACGATGCCTGCGATTTCCGGTTTTGGAGTTCGCTGTACACCGTGGCCGCCGTCACGGCGCGTGATTACGGAGCAGTACCTAAATAGTTCCAACGTGGCGTGCCAGAAATCGGGTTCACGTCCCTCCGGCCGCGATAAATATCGACGCCTGGTGCGCCGAATGAAGGGTCGTAGTACCGATACGCGCCATAAGCTGCCGCGCCTCCCCATCGCTGCCGCACCGTAGTAGGCTCGCCGATGCACTCTGCGGTTGACGCCGGCTTACGCCATCGGTGTAAGGGGCCGGCCAACTCTCGCTTCAGCGCGATCAAGAGATACGGATAACACTTTCGCCGCCGAAAAAATGGGCCACAGCGGAGCTGCCGTTAAGAGCGCAGCAGTCACGATCAGGCCAAGACGCTTGGTATTTCTTGTCATGTTATTGTCTCTCAGCAAAGATGATGAAACATAACGCTGGTCCTTCGTCTCGCAGTTGACTGAAATCAATTTGGAACCACCTTTGAATGCGCCTCGCAGGATTGAGCCAAGCCTTTACGCGTCGCGGGATGGGCGGCCTTGTGCGTCAGAGCAAATCTGAAACCGCTAACGACCGCTTCGGTTACAATGGTGTCGACCGATGCCGATCACTTCCGGTGTTCACCCGACAACGGACGTATCAGTGCACCGCGTGAATTGACGCTAAGGGCCAAAGCACAAAGTCGCTGCGCTCCAGCCCGCTGCGCGGGGGCAAGAACCGAGAGACCGGAAGCCAGCTGAGAGGGCAGCGCTGGCGCGTTTGAGAGCCCCGTCCTGAGATCGAGGTCTTGTCAACCTCACTCAGGATGGAGCTCCCATGAGCGACACTACCACTGTCAGTCCGCTGCGTCAGCGCATGATCGAGGACATGGCTGCGCGCAAGCTCAACCCACACACGCAGCGCAGCCACATCTAAAGCTGCAAGCGGTTCGCCGCCTGGCTCAAACGCTCGCCCGATACGGCAACGCCCGACGAGGTGCGCGGATTTCAGCTGCACCTGATCGAGAGCGGGACGAGCATCTGCAACCGCAATCGGATCATGACCGGGGTGCGGTTCTTGTTCCGCGTCACGCTGCGTCGCCACGATCTGGCGGCCGAGGTTTGGCACATCAAGGAGCCCGAGAGGCTGCCGCCGGTGCTGAGCCCTGAGGAGGTCAAGCGTGTCCTGACCATGGCGACGAGCCTGAAGGCGCGAGCGATGCTAACGCTGGCCTATGGTTGCGGGTTGCGGGCCGGCGAGGTGGTGCGGCTGCGAGCGGGCGACATCGACAGCGAGCAGATGATCATTCGCATCGTGCAGTCGAAGGGCCGCAAGGACCGGCACGTGATGCTGCCGGCGGAAGTCCTCGATCTGTTGCGGCAATGGTGGAAGGCGCGGCCGACCGCATCCAACAACGGCGTCGCGCCCGAACACCACTGGCTGTTTCCAGGCCGCAGTCAACATCAGCCGCTGACTACGCGTCAGTTCGGTCGACTGTTCAAGGAGGCCGCCAAAGCCGCGGCGCTGCGCAAAACGGTCTCGCTGCATTCGCTTCGCCACAGTTTTGCGACCCATCTGCTCGAGCGCGGCGAGGACATTCGCGTGATTCAAGCGTTGCTCGGACATTCCAAGCCCGAGACGACAGCCCGCTACAGTCGCGTGGCGATCGGACTGATTGCCAAGATCGAGAGCCCTCTGGAGGGTCTGCGCGCGCCGCGCCGCCGGCGTGCGAAGCGAGACAGTGCGGAGCCGCCGGCGCCATAGCGACGCCGGCCATGGCTCGACCAGCTCTGGAGGTCGCGGACATTTTCCGCGACCACGGTCCTGCCTGGCGTGAGGACAACCGCGGGCATGTGAGCCTCGATCAGTTGAAGGTGATGAGTGCGATCGAGCGCTGTCGTACAGCGGCGCTCGGCGGCCATGTCGCGCGCTGCGAGAACGCGGCGTGTGGCCATACCGAGATCGCCTACAACTCCTGCCGCAACCGGCATTGCCCGAAGTGCCAGGCCGCCGCGTCACGCCAGTGGCTCGCCGACCGCGAAGCCGAGCTGTTGCCGGTGCCGTACTTTCACGTCGTGTACACGCTGCCGAGCGAACTGCGCGACATCGCCTACCAGAACAAGCGCGTGGTCTACAATCTGCTGATGAAGGCGGCGGCCGAGACGACGCTCGCCATCGCCGCCGATCCCAAGCGCCTCGGCGCGCGGATCGGCATCACCTCGGTGCTTCACACCTGGGGCTCGGCACTCACCCATCATCCGCACGTGCACATGATCGTGCCGGGTGGAGGGCTCTCGCTCGATAACGCGCGATGGGTCGCCGCGCGCCCCGACTTCCTCATCCATGTCAAGGTACTGGCGCGCCTGTTCCGCGGCAAGATGCTGGCAATGCTCATGGCGGCGCACGATGACGGCGAGTTGAAGTTCTTCAACAGCCATGCCGGACTCGCCGACAAGAAAACATTCAAGCGTTTCATCGCCCCGCTGCGGCGAATCAAGTGGGTGGTCTATTGCAAGGCGCCATTCGCAGGGCCCGAGCAGGTACTACGCTATCTCTCCCGTTACACCCATCGCGTCGCCATCTCGAACCGCCGCCTCGTTGCAGCCGACGACGGCGCGATTGCGTTCCGCTGGAAAGATTATCGCGTCGACGGCCCCGATCGCTGGAAGACGATGCGGCTTCACCCGCACGAGTTCATCCGCCGCTTCCTCATCCACGTGCTGCCCAAAGGCTTCCACCGCATCCGCCACTACGGGCTCTTTGCCAACGCCAACCGCGCCGAGAACATCGCGACAGCCCGCGCACTCCTCAACGTCGCCCCGCCTGCCGCCGCCCCGCAAGAGCCACCGGATATCGCTACCGACACGCCACGTGTGCTGCCTTGCCCTTGCCCACGCTGTGGTGGCCGCATGATCTTGATCGAGACCTTCGCGCCCGGCTGCGAGCCGAGGTGGCGCCCGATGCCGAGCAGGATCGACACATCATGAGCTAGACCTCCCTTGAGCGTCGCCACTTCCCCGTTCCGACGCGCTGGCCCTACGCCGGCAGCGATCCCTCTCGAGCCGGTCACTACGCTCGACGCACCCTGCGCTCGTTGATCCGTTCAGAGCGCTTGCCGAGATGCCTATTCCATGCTTCCAATCTCGCCTGTGTGCAGATCCCCCTGCCGCGTCCTGTCGGCGTCACATCCAACATCGAGATCGGCGCCGCCATCAAATCCCCATAGCGCCCGTTGCACCACCGGTGCCCAACTTCCCGCGACTTCGTGCCTTGGCGCTTTTCGGCCGCCGGCCGCCGGAGCGCGTGGAACAGGCCGTCATCCCGGCGTCCAAAAACCTGCAACAATTTGGTGATGCGGCCCCTTTTCTTCGAGCTCACTTGCGGGCTACGTGTGCATTGCCCTTGCTGCTGCCCAGCATGATCTGACGCCGTAGCGGACCGAGCCGGACCTGGACCTTTTGCCTCCACTAGGCATGCGCGAACGTATCGAGGTTCTAGTCAGGAACGAAGTAGCTGTTGTAAGGACCTCCGCCTAAAAGCAGTACTAAAAGTCCGCCACCCCCCGGTCAGCTTCTTACGAACATGACAGCCATTATCATTTTGGCGATCGCTATATGGGTCGCCGCTCTCCTACTGAACTGGAAACGTCCTTTTCTAATAGGTAAACGCGGCGAGAACTTTGTGTCTCGTAAACTCCTTGAACTCAACTCGGAGCATTACAAAGTGCTCGGCGACCTCATGC
>CAWCKS010000007.1:0-428644 GCA_963796195.1 uncultured Alphaproteobacteria bacterium
TTTCGTCGTCAGGATTTCGTCGAATTGCAGGTCATGATTGCGTGGTCGCAGACGGAGGGACCGATGCGGCCCAAGGAACGACGTGAGACGGGACAAAGCGATCTCTTGCGTTCGCGCTTGGACGCGATCATCGACATGGACCATGCGCTGGTGAAGCTGGCGCGGACGATCGACTGGGCGTTCCTCGAGCAGCGGTTCGGCGCGGTCTAGAGGACAAGCCGGGCCGCCCGCCGTTGCCGACGCGGCTGATGGCAGGGCTGGCCATCCTCAAGCACACCTACGATCTGTCCGACGAAGTGCTGTGCGAGCGCTGGGTGGAGAACCCCTATTACCAGTTCTTCTGCGGCGAGGAGTTCTTCCAGCACCGGCTGGTGTTCGACCGCTCTTCGCTGACTCGCTGGCGCCAGCGCATGGGCGAGGAAAAGCTGCGGCTCTGCTCCAGGAGAGCCTCTCGGTCGCCACCAAGACCGAGGCGATCAAGCCGACCGATCTCAATCGCGTCATCGTCGACACGACGGTGCAGCCCAAGAACGTCATGTTCCCGACCGATGCCAGGCTGCTCAACCGCGCCCGCGAGATCCTGGTGCGCCTGGCCAAAACCACGGCGTCGAGCTGCGCCAGTCCTATGCCCGGGTGGGCAAGTTCGCGCTGATCAAGCATCAGCGCTATGCCCACGCCAAGCAGTTCAAGCGCGCCAACAGAGCCTTGCAGAAGCTCAAAACCTATCTGGGCCGTGTCATCCGCGACATTGCCCGCAAGATCGACGGCAACAGCGGACTTCAGGACCGGTGTTCGGCCCTGTCGCTGGCGCTGGCCCGACGGGTGCGCGAACAGAAGCAGCGCCAGCGCGGTTCCAAGGTCTATTCGCTGCACGCTCCCGAGGTGGAATGCATCGGCAAGGGCAAGGCCCACGAGCCTTACGAGTTCGGCGTCAAGGTCTCCGTCGCCACCACACTGGCGCACGCCAAAGGCGGCCAGTTCGTCACCCATGTGAAGGCGATGCCCGGCAACCCCTATGACGGCCACACGCTGGCGACGGTCATTCCGGAGATGGAAGCGCTCGTCGGCAACACCATCGAGCGCATCCTGGCCGACAAGGGTATCGCGGCCACAATGCGCCGCCCGATTACAAGTTCAGCGTCTTCATCTCCGGCCAGAAGCGGCGGATGACGCCCAAGATCAAGCGCGAGATGCGACGGCGCTCCGCTGTCGAGCCCGTCATCGGGCATCTCAAAGCCGAGCACCGGATGGACCGAAATTATCTCGCCCATCGCGCCGGCGATGCCGCCAACGCCGTCCTCGCAGCAGCCGGATACAACTTCCGCCGCCTCATCCGCTGGCTGAGGCTCTTGTTGCTCAAAACCTTTGCCCTGCTGACGACCACTCAGCTCACTGCAGGCTGAAATCAGCGTTCTTCACGGACGACTACTGCCGCACCAGCACAAGTGGATCGGCCGTATCGGGCACGCGCCGCCATTGCGCGTTGTCGTCGGCCTCGAAATGCCAGGCTTCGCCGTTGACCGATGTAAACTGCAACTCGCCGCGCTCCAGCCGCCACATCCGTCGGATCGAAGGCTCGCGATCGCAGGATCGCAGCGCGGCTTGAGGAACAGCTGGAAATTGTCGTTGCCGGCATCGTTATTGGTCAGCGTCAGACCGCAGACGGTGCGGCCATTCTCACGGACCACCGCCCAGTCGCCGATCATCATGTCGGTCGATTTCGACAAGCGCGCGGGCCGCCGCAAGATTTTGCAGGATGTAGACGCCCTCGCCGCTTCGCGTGCCCTCGAGGATACCGCTCTCGACTTCGGTGAAGTCGATCACCGCTTCACCCCGGGCATCCTGCAGGCGGACGATGTCGAGGCCCTTGATCGACCACGCTGTGATGTCCTTGGTGAACGGCAGGGCGTCGGCGCAACCATTCTCCAGTTCGAGGCGCGAGCCCGACGGGGTGTTGTCGCCCTTCAGCGTCACGACGCAGGTCTTGTTGCGCTCGGCGGTCGACAGCTCCCACTGGCCAATCATGTCCTTGGCCAGATCTGGGCCAGTCTGTGCGTCGAACCGGCGCGGCAAGGACAATCAACGCCAGAAGGAGGCCCGCGCCAGGCCAATAAGCCTGGAGTTGTCCTTGCGTAAGGCGGGGACCCATACCCCCTGCGCTGAGTATCTGACGCGGCGTTTGTCAAAGAGCGCTCGATCACTGCAATCCGTCGTCTCGCTCTGCTGCGGTGTATGGGTCCCCCGCTTGCGCAGGGCTGTCCGGGGAAAGATCAGGCATAGCAGAACTGCATTTGGTCGGGCGAGACTGTTGGCTGTCGCTTGCGGGATTGAACGGGGGGCGGTTGTCGATTTCGGCGATGGGCCGTCGCATGAAGAGGCGGGCTGGCGACGAGTTCGGCGAAACGAGGGCGGGCATTTTGACGCGGCTTTTGCGGGCGGCGATGCGCAGAAGCAGGTAGGCGATCATGGCGGCGAGGATTTGCAGGCGGATGGCGTTGTCGTTGTTCGGCCGAGGAACTTGCGGATATTGAGATGCTGCTTGATCCAGCGAAACAGCAGCTCGATTTGCCAGCGCTCTTGTAGAGCGCGGCGATCTCCACCGCCGTGCGTTCCATGTCGTTGGTGATGAGTGTGATCACGCCGCCGTTGTCGCGCTTGAGGCGAATGCGGCGCAGCGGGATCGGCAGCTTGGAATTGCCCTTGCTGACAAGCATGACCTCGGCGTCGTCGAGGATCGTGAAGCCATCGCCCTTGGTCTTGCGCAGCGGGCGCCTGCTACGACCGCGAAGGCGCGTTGGTCTTCTTCGGGCGGGTGACGAAGACCGCGCCCGGCCTCATGGATCTTCGTCCACCAGCCGTAAGTGGCAATAGGCCTTGTCGAAAACGTAGGTGGCGCCGCGCCTCGATCGGACTGCCCGGCCGATCTCGACATCGTTGACGTTGGCCGGCCGTGATCTCGACGCGACGCGGGACGATCGGCCTCCGGATCGTAGACGACATGCATCTTCAGGCCGCGGATGCGGCCGTTCCAATTCGCCCAGTTGCACATTTCCTGAGCGGGATCGGCGTGGCGTCGATCAGGCGCAACATCGCTGCGCCCTCGCGCCGTAGCGCCCGATCGGCCAATAGCGACAGCCATCGCGAAAGTTCGGCAAACATCGCCGACCGGACGCCGCGCATTGGCATCCGAAAGCGTCGAGCGAGCGAGCGTGCCGCACGCCGAGATGGTAATGATGGTGCGCGTTGGCGTTAAAACCGTCTCCAGCCGACGAAAGCCGTCGACATGGCTCAATTGCGCGAAGATCAGCGCGACCAGATGGTCCCAGCTCTTGAAAGACTTGTCGTAGGCATCGCCGTCGTGCCGGTCGACAATCGTCTGAAACTGCCGCCGCGTCGATGGGTTTAAGAAGACGCGCAAAGATGCTATTGCAATACCGCATGCCCGGTTCCTTCCTGAGTCTCGACAACCAGAAAGTAACCGGCTTCCACCGGAACTGCCGGGCATGCGCCTGCGACACAGTGAATCATTCCCCGGACAGCCCTGCGCCTTCGCGGGGACGACCAAATCTTGACGTCAGCGACTTTTCACCGGGGTTTCCGGTACCGGGGTCGGCGGTAACTTGCCGTCGAACCAGGCTTTCAGATTGTCGACCACAAGTTGGTCCATAGCATGGCGGGTCAAGACCGAGGCGGAGCCGATGTGCGGCAGCAGCACGACGTTCTGCATCGCCTTCAGTTCATCGGGAACGAACGGCTCCTTGGCGTACACGTCGAGACCAACGGCGAGGATCGTCCCCTTCTTCAAGGCTTCGACTAGCGCCTGTTCGTCGATCACCGAGCCGCGCGACATGTTGATGACGACGCCGTTGGGGCCGAGCGCGCCCAACACCTCGGCGTTGACCATCTTCGCGGTCGAAGCGCCGCCCGGCGCCATGACGATCAAGGTGTCGACGGCCTTCACCATGTCGAGCAATTTTGGATAGTGCCGATAGGTCACGCCTTCGGCGGGCCGGCGCGCATGATAGACGACCGGAATGCGCATGGCGTCGAGCCGGCGCGCGATCGCCTTGCCGATGCGACCCATACCGACCAGGCCAACGGTGCGGTCGCGGGTCGAGGCTGGGGTCAATGGATAGGGCTGGTTGGCCCACAGACCTGAGCGCAGATAGCGGTCGGCCTTTACGAACTCCCGCACCGTGGCGACGAACAGACCGATCGCGGCGTCGGCGGTCTCCTCGGTCAACACATCCGGCGTGTGGGTGACGACGGCATTGTGCTGCTTCGCCGCGGCAACGTCGATGTGATCGTAGCCGACACCGAATGCCGCAATGATTTCGACTTTGGGCAGTCGCGACAACATGGTCGCATCGACCGGCAGCAGTTCGGTGACGGCAACGCCGCAAATCTTTTCGGCGGCAGCGGCGGAGAGTCGACTGAGGTCGCGATGGTTCTCAAACTTGTGCAAGGTGAAGGCATCCGACAGCCCCGAGATCACCACCGGCTTGGGCGGCCCGTAGACCAGAATGTCTGGCTTGGTCTGTTGGTCGGCCATCAGCTTTCCTTTCCGAGCGCGCTCTCGTGCCAGCGTCGCAGCATCAGGTGCGAGACGAGCGACAGGGCCATGAAGATGACAATGCCGGTCAACGAGAGCAACAGCAAGGCCGCGAACATTCGCGGAATATTGAGGCGATAACCGGACTCGGCGATCCGGAACGCGAGGCCCGAGCCGGCCCCGGCCGAGCCTGCCGCAATTTCAGCCACCACCGCGCCGATCAGCGACAGCCCGCCGGCGATCCGCAAGCCTCCGAGGAGGTGCGGCAAGGCCGCCGGAAGCTTCAGGAATTCTGAGTTTCTGCTCGGTGGAAGCGCCATAGAGCTGGAACAGATCGGCGAGATTCTTGTCGACCGAGTTGAGGCCAAGCGTGGTGTTGGCGAGCACCGGGAAGAACGCGACAATCCAGGCGCAGACCACCACCGCCGCCTGCTGCGGCAGGTAGATCAGGAGCAGCGGCGCAATCGCGATGACCGGCGTGACCTGCAGGATCACGGCGTAAGGGTAGAACGAGTATTCGACGACGCGCGAGGTGTTGAACACGAGCGCCAGCAGGATACCGCCGACCGAAGCGGCGACGAAACCTTCGAGCGTCGTTACCAGCGTCACGCCGAGCGCGTCGAACAGAATCTGGCGGTCCTTGATCAGGGTATCGAACACCAGCAGCGGGCCCGGCAGCACATAAGGCGGGATGTCGTTGAGCCGCACCAGCAGATCCCAGGCAATCACCGATACCGCGAACACAACAATCGGCAGCACAACCTGCAGCGGCCCCGCGCGCGAAGACTCCGGCAGCGTTGGCAGGTCCGGTTCGATCATGGCGCGGCCCTTGGCGCGCTGGCCCGCGCCAGCGCCTGCGAGACGTCGCGACAGTGGGCGGCATAAGCGGCGGAGGTGCGGAATTCTTCCGAGCGTTCCGTCTCTTCGATGACGAACTCGGCGCTGATGCGGCCCGGCCGTGGCGTCATCACGATGACCCGCTGTGAGAGATAGACCGATTCGAACACCGAATGGGTGACGAAGATGACAGTCTTGCGCAGGCGCCGCCACAATTCCAGCAGGTCGCTATTGAGCTTGAACCGCGTGATCTCGTCGAGTGCGGCAAACGGCTCGTCCAGCAACAGCAGCTCGGGATCGGTGACCAGCGCGCGAGCCAGCGACACCCGCATCTTCATGCCGCCGGACAGCTCGCGCGGATAGACGTCGGCGAACTCGGAGAGGCCGACATTGGCCAGCACCTCGTCGATCCTTGTTCCGGCATCTGTGCGGGATTCCTGCATCAGGCGGAGTGGCAAAAAAACATTGTCGCGCACCGTCGCCCACGGCATCAGCGTTGGTTCCTGGAACACGAAACCGATCGAGCGTCGCCTGGTCGCTTGCGAAGTCGCCCCAGCGACCTCGAGCGAGCCTGACGTTGGCGGGCTCAGTCCAGCGATGATCCGCAGCGCGGTGGACTTGCCGCAGCCCGACGGCCCGAGCAGCGAAATGAATTCGCCGCGACGAACGCTGAGGTCGATGGGTCCAAGCGCGACTCACGCCGTTGGCGTAGGTCTTCGTCACCCCGCGCAGCCGGGTGGCGGCGCTGCCGACGACGGCTTCAGCGATCGCGGCGGCGCTCACCACGTCTCTCCATCATCGCCGCCACGCCCGATCCGGTTTCGCAAGCGTTCAGTTCTTCGGCCTGAGATCGAGGCCGACCGCCTTGTTGACGAAGCGCAGCGTGTAGGACGATTTGTATTCGATATTGCCCTTTACCACGCCGGCCTTGACCATCTTGTCGAAGAAGCTCGCCATCCGCGCATCGGTCATCGCGCCGATGCCGTTCTTCAAGGTGTCGCCGGAATCGACGATGCCGTATTCCTTCATCTTCTCGACCGAGTATTTCAGGAGATCGTCGGTCATGTCCGGGTTCAGCTTCTTGATCATGGCGTTGCCGGCGGAATTGTCGCCGTAGATATAATTGTACCAGCCGATCACCGACGCATCGACGAAGCGCTGCACCAGGTCAGGCTTCGATTCGACGAGCTCCTTGCGCGTCTCGATCAGCGTCGAGTAGGTGTTGAAACCGTTGTCGGCGAGCAGGACGATGGTCGGCTTGAACTTCGCTTCCTTCTCGATCGCGAACGGCTCGGATGTGACATAACCCTGCATTGCGCTCTTCTTGTCGGCAAGGAAGGGCTGCGGATTGAAGGTGTACGGCTTCACCCTGGTCTCGTCGAAGCCATATTCCGACTTCAGCCACTGGAAATAGGTCGTCATGCCTTCCCTGGAGACGAACAGCGTCAGCGGCTTCAGGTCCTCGATCTTCTTCACGTTGGATTCCGGGTGGGCGAGCAGCACCTGCGGATCCTTCTGGAACATGGCGGCGACCGCCACCGTCGGCACGTCGTTGGCGACGGCGTCAAACTGCTGCAGCGTGTTCGCCGACATAAAGAACTCGATCTTGCCTGACGTCATCAGCATGCGGTTGTTCACGTTGGGACCGCCGGGGACAATCGTGACGTCAAGGCCGTATTTCTTGTAGGTGCCGTCGGCGACCGCCTGAAAGAAGCCGCCGTGCTCAGCCTCGGCGACCCAGTTGGTGCCGAACGACACCTTGTCCAGCGTTTGCGCGGTGGCGAGCGAGGCCATCCCTGCACCAAGGACGAGGGATAGCGTTAACGTTGGCAAAAGCTTTGCCATGCGCATTATTGGACTCCATCAGCATTTTGGGCCCAAATGGGCCCCTTCACGAAAGGATTGCTCAAGGAAGATCTGGCGTCCTCCTTGCTGGAACCGAAATTAACCCGACGGACGATCGAAGCAAACCGGCCGTCATGAGTTCTTCGCGACGATGAGCGACAAAGGCACATCTTTTAGTTGGGCCGATGCAGCCTGGCCGGATTTCGCTGATGATCCGGCCGGGGTCATTGCGGTATTGCCGCTTGCAGCCACCGAACAGCATGGGCCGCATCTGCCTGTTGGCACCGACACGATGATCGCGGAAGCATATCTGGCGCGCGTCCGCGAATTGTTGCCGACGGCGCTGCGCGTGCTTGTCCTGCCGGTGCAACCGGTCGGCATCTCGACCGAGCACATCGCTTTCCCCGGCACGCTGACGCTGCCCGCCGACGTCGCGCTGAAAAGCTGGACCGCGATCGGCGCGAGCGTCGCGCGCGCCGGCATCCGCAAGCTCGTCATCGTCACAAGCCATGGTGGCAATGCTGCAGCTATGACGATCGTCGCGCAGGACCTGCGCGCGTTTCACGACATGTTCGTCGTCACCACCGCATGGTCGCGATTCGGCGTGCCTGACGGCATGTTCTCGCAGCAGGAGCTTCGTCACGGTATCCACGCCGGCGCGATCGAGACCTCGATCATGCTCGCGAAATATCCTGGTCTCGTGCGCACCGATAAACTCGCGTCGTTCTCATCGCCCGGCATCGGCTTCGACTACGATTACAAGTGGCTCAACATCACGCGGCCGGCGCCGTTTGCGTGGGCGATGCAGGATCTTAATCCGGAGGGCGCGGTCGGCGATGCCAAGCTCGCGACTGCGGAAAACGGTATCGCAGCGATCGATCATGGCGCGCGCGCGTTCTGCGAATTGCTGCAGGAAGTCGATAACTTCGACCTCACCACTTTGTTATCCGGCCCCGCGCCGCGGTAACTTACGTCCCGATAACCACTTTTCGCGACCTTAACCGAACGCCGAACTCCACCTCGAACCCGTTGGCTGCGGGTTCCGACGAATGGGCATGCGGACCCACCGGGCCGTTCAACTTAGAACCTTCCAAGAGGATGGAGTTTCCTATGTCGATCAAAACCAAACTTGCTGCACTTGCCGTCACCGCGGTTATCGCGGTCGGCGCGATTGCCTCCACGACCCCGGCCAATGCCGGCGGTGGCGGTTGGGGCCCGGGCGTTGGGCTTGGCGTTGGCCTTGCCACCGGTCTCGTTGTCGGCTCAGCGATTGCCGCGAGCCAACCCGCTTACGTCGGTTATCCGGTTCGCCGCTGCTGGTTGCAGCCGCAATACAACGTGTTTCACCAGTACGTCGGCAGCTACAAAGTCTGCAATTTTTGACACCTGACGGTGGATCTGCACCCCTCGCACGGGCGCCTCATCCACCCCGTGTCGGCACCCGACCCGCCCGGTTGTCCCCCGGGCGGGTCTTCGTTTTTTGCTGACCACCGGTGCCGCGCAAGCGATTGCTATTTTTTCAGAATTTCTGATTTTTGGCGGAGTTTTGGGATCGCCTAAGCACGAGACTTGACACGTTCTTGCTAATGCGACTTATTTGCAAATAGTTTTGGCGCGCGGGATGAGGATCAGCAGCGTTTGCGGATGGGTTTGAGCGGCCCGGCGCGTCGGCCGGGCGACAGTCGGATATCCGCAGAGCGAAGCAGGGCTGCCCGCGACAGGGTTATCCAAAGCCCGTGTCCGGCGAACGCGACCAGATTATCAATCGCAGTATCGAGGGCGACCGAGCGCGACGTTTGTTCGCAAGCTGCATCGATTTCGGGCCAGCAACGCCGCGTATGACATTGCCCTGTGATGACAGGATGCGACGGCTGACGACGGCGCGTCGGGATGAAATTGCCACGCAGCGTGGTCTATTCGCACTACTGCGCCGAAGCCGTGACCGCTATGAGCAGACGGGATTTGAGTTGGCTGGTGGAATGATTTGCGAATTGATTTTGCCGCACGGCATTGAACGGAGTCTGCTTGCGACCGCAGCCGCACTCATCGGCGCGTTGCTGGCGTCGCCGCTTGCCGCCGCCGACCTGCCGACCAAGGCGCCGCGCAAGGCAATCGACACGGCCTATGACTGGACCGGCTTCTATATCGGCGCACAATTTGGATTCGCCACCGGCTCCTCGCGCTGGGGCGCGACGCCAGCGGCCGCCGGTTCTCCCAATCTTCAGGGCTCGTTCAACCTTCCCTCGCATTTCGATTTCCTGGCCGGCACCGGGAGCTATTTCGCCGGCATCCAGGCTGGCTACAATTTCGTCCTGCCGTCGCACCTTCTGGTCGGCTTTGAGGCCGACGAAAGCTTTCCAAATTCGGACGTGATCCGCCCGAATTCCATTCGAGGCAGCCAACCGGTGTTCGACCCCAACGTCGGCGTGCTGACCTTCGCCGAGGAAGTGATCCACTTCGGCAGCGCGCGGGGTCGCATCGGTTATGCCACCGCTCACTGGCTGATCTATGCCACCGGTGGGTTTGCCTGGAGTTATGATCGGCCGACGCGGGACATTCCCGGTCTCGGCACCACGGACCGCGCACTGCTCTGGCGACTCGGCTGGACCGCTGGCGCCGGCATCGAAGTCCCGCTGTCGCCGAGCTGGACGGCAAAGGCCGAATATCGCTACGCCGGTTTTGGCGACAGCACGGCCGCTTTTGCTGGTACCCAGCAATATCGATCAAGCCTTGCGTTGCAGAGCGTGCTCGTCGGTGTGAACTACAGGATCGGCAACGACCAAAAATCGATCGGCGATTTCTTTGCGAGCGGTCCGAGCGCGCTGGAGACGGACAATTTCGCTTTTCACGCGCAAACGACTTACCTCAATCAGTACAATCCGCAGTTCCGTTCGCCATATCTCGGGACCAACAGCCTGATCCCGAACATCGGTCGCGAAACCACTGATCTCACCCTGTTCGCCGGCGCGCGGCTGTGGCAGGGCGGGGAAGTCTGGTTCAACCCGGAAGTCGATCAAGGTTTTGGCTTGTCGAGCTCAGTGGGCGCGGCCGGCTTTCCAAGCGGCGAGGCCTACAAGGTCGGATCGAGCTATCCCTACGCCCGTATTCACCGCCTGTTCGCGCGGCAGACAATCGATCTCGGCGGCGACGAGCAGAAGGTTGACGCCAACATCAATCAGTTTTCCGGCAAGCAGACTTCGGATCGACTGGTGGTGACGGTCGGCAAGCTCGCCGTCGGCGATATTTTCGACACCAACAAATACGCCCACGATCCGCGCAGCGATTTCATGAACTGGACACTGATCGACACCGGCATCTTCGACTACGCCGCCGATGCTTGGGGCTACACCCTGGGCGCCGCGGGCGAGTGGTACACTGGGCCGTGGACGTTGCGCGCCGGTGTGTTTGACCTGTCGGTCGTGCCGAATTCGACGATGCTCGATTCTCATTTCGGCCAATATCAGCTGATCGGTGAAGTCGAGCGCCGCTACAGCCTGTGGGACCAGCCCGGCAAGATCGCCGTGACGGGGTATCTGACGCGCGGACGCATGGGCAGCTTCGCCGACGCCATCGCGCTTGCCGCACTCACCGGCGGGCCCGCCGATATCAACGCGGTGCGGCACTACAACAGTCGACCCGGCGTCGGCTTCAATCTCGAGCAACAGATCGTCGAGAATGTCGGATTCTTCATGCGCGCCGGCATCGCCAACGGCCAGCGCGAGCCTTACGAATTCACCGACGTCGACCGCACCGTTGCCGCCGGCTTGTCGGTGTCAGGCAAGGCCTGGGGACGCGACGGCGATACGTTCGGTATCGCCGGCGTCGTCAACGACATCTCACCCATTCACAGGGCGTTTCTCAACGCCGGCGGTCTCGGCATCCTGGTCGGCGATGGGCAACTGCCAAACCCCGGCCTCGAAAAAATCCTCGAGACCTATTACAGCCTGCCCATTCTGTGGTCGAAACTGACATTCGATTATCAGCTAATCACCAATCCCGGCTATAACCGCGATCGCGGACCGGTCTCGGTATTCGGCGTACGGGCGCACTGGCAATATTAGACGCGTCTTGCGTCGGATCGGCGACGGCCGCCTGAACTATCGAACCGAAGATATTCTTGAAGCCTATTACGCCTGGGTAATCCAGAAGGGCCTCGTCACCACCTTCGACTATCAGTTCATCGCCAACCCCGCCTACAACGCCGACCGCGGCCCGGTCTCGATCTTCTCCGCGCGCGTTCATGCCGAGTGGTGAGCTTTTCGCGCGCGACATCTCCTGCAGAGAGCAGGCAAGCGGAGACCAGCCGATCAGTGAAGAATATCGGATGCCGAGCGCGCCAGCGGGCGCGCGAACGGATTCAGCGGCGTGTGCGCCGGCGCTTCGGCCTTCGCTCCTGGAACGGGAAACGCATAGCCGATGATGGTCTTCAACACGAGACGATCGGACGCCGGCGTCAGCCCGTAGCCGACGCCAAGATCGACGTCGAAGATACCAGCCTTGAAGTCGATCACGGCGAACAGCGTGTGCTGCTGGTCGTTGAAACTAGCGAAGTCACCGATCTTGCCGAAGTCGCTGTAATATTCGAGACCGAGCCAGACTTCGGGCTTCACCTGGCCGGCGAGCCGCGCCGCGGGCGCAAAGTCAGCCTCGCCAAAGTGGCCGAAGCTCAAGTCGACGATCGGGTTGACGATGAACTCGACGTCCGAATAGCGCACGCCGAGGATCGGCCTGATCTCCAAGCCGAACCGGCTCTGCGAAAACTTCGGCGTCATATAGCTGAACTCGAAATTGACGCCGTAGAACAGGTTGCGCTTGTCCGCGTTCGGAGAGACGAACAGCGTCCGCAGCTTGGCTCCGTCGGACAGGAACTGGTTATTCTGGACGGCAAACGGCAGATAAAATCCGAGCTCCCACCACTCCGTCATGCCGTAAGCGAACTCGGGCGTCCCGTTCAGGCTATGATTGGAAACGAGCCCGCCGGGAAAATCCGGCGTCTTCACGCCGTTCGCAATGTAGTTGAGATGCTGCTGGATGGTGAATTGTCCGGGCGCGGCAATACCTGCGTTGTAGACCTGAATTTCATCGGTCGCGTTGGCGACCGATGGCAGCGCCAGACACAAACAGGCCACGCAAACGGCGATGCAACGCAGCCGATCTCTCGCCGATCGCAATCCGGTCACGCTTCGCTTCACTCGTGGTCCCTGCAGCAACCCAGCCTGCAGCCGAGGTTACGCCAAGTGCTTGCTCCACGAAAGTACCCGCGCGGGGCGCGACGACACCGCATCCCCTGCAACGCCGACCGCGGCCCGGCCTCGTTTTTTTCCGCGCGCGTGCACGCGGAGTGGTGAGGGTTTCCGTCAGAGCAACCGCTGCCACCAGCCGACGTCGTGCCAGCGGCCGAACTTGAAGCCGACCTCGCGATAGACGCCGAGCGGTTTGAAGCCGACGAACTCGTGGAGCGCCACGCTTCCAGGGTTTGGCAAAGTGATGCCGGCGAAAGCCATGTGAAAGCCGCGCCGCTCGAGCTCCGGCAGCAGCTCGCGATAGAGGGCGAGGCCTACACCCGTTCGCCGCGCCTCAGGCGCGATATAGACTGTGGTGTCGACAGAGTACCGATAGGCGGGTCGCTCGCGATGTGCGCTTGCGTAAACATAGCCGCAGACCTTGCCATCATTGACGGCAACAAGATAGGGATGCGTCTGCAAGGTCGAGGCGATGCGTTCGGCTATTCCCTCGACTGAGGGTGGCACTTCTTCGAACGAGATCGCGGTGTTCGCCACGATCGGCGCGTAGATGCGCTGGATCGCTTCGGCGTCGGCTGGGGTGGCAGGCCTGATTTCGATCGACACGGACGGTTCCGGAAGCTCACTCACGAAGATGGCGCAACAATGCCAATCCTGCCAGCGTCACGATTGCAAGATGTCCGAAGCCCAGTCCCCAACCAAGGACGAGGTTATCCTGCGCAAGATCAAGGCAGAGGCCGACGCCGAGCGGGCCGATGAAGCCCCCCGCGTAGCCGCACATGCTGTGCAGTCCCATGGTCGCGCCACGCAACGCCGGATCGGAGGCTTGCACCGTGCCGGCGGTGAGCGCCGAGCTGTCAAGGAAGATCGCGGCCATCCATGCCAGCACGAGGATCGTCGCGATCACCATTGAGGTGCCAACCAGCCATCCCGTGACCAGCGACAACACGCCGGCGATCAGCATCGCCGCGGTCACCACGCGCATCCGTCCGTAGCGCTGTGCGGTTTCATTGCCGGTGATCGACACGGCGATGCCGATGAAGCCGGCGATTGTCAGCAACAATGCCGGCGCCGGCAGCCAGGACGGCGCGCCGGCCTGCGTCGCCGTGACGGTGAGAAACGTGACGCCCCAGGCGCGCAGCGCGGCCATCTCCCAGGTGTGCACGGTGTAACCGGCGATCCAGGCCATCGCGCGCTTGTTGCGGAACACCGGGCGGAAATCGAGCAGCGCACGCGGATCGCGCGACGCTGCGTGCTTTGGCGCGGTCGACGGCATCACGATCCACGCGATGGCAAGCGCGATGGCTGCGCAAATGCCGCCGAACAGGAACGCTGCCGACGGTGAAAACAATTCGCCCAGCAGGCCGGCCACCGCGAAGGAGCTTGCGCCGGCGACACCGACGCCCGCCGCATGCATCGACACCGCGCGCGACTGCTCATCGCCTTCGAGCGTATCAGCAATTGCCTTCAGGCCGGGCATGTAGGCGCCGGCCCAGCCGATACCGGCCAGCGCGCGAAAGATCAGAGCGGTCCAGAAGCCGTCGGCAACAAAGGCAAAGGCCAGATGCGACAGCGCCGTGAGCCCGGCGCCGACCGCGTAAACCCGTCGCGTCGGAATGCGGTCGGTCAGCGCGACCAGCACCGGCACCGCGACGACATAAGCCGCATAAAAAATGCCGACCAGCGCAGCCGGCTTCGGTCTTGGAGAGTTGCCAGCGATCGATATAGACGGGCAGCAGCGCCGGCAGGCTGAACGCGCCGATCTGCACCAGCACCTGCGCTGACACGATCGACCAGATGAACCGGCGCGACGCTGCACTGCCCATGACCAACGCGCTGGTCATAGGTGCACGTCGCGATAGTTACGGTGCAGGATCAGTAGCGCGAGCAGCGCAGACAGCGATGCAACCGCGCTCGCCCAGAGGGCGGCGGTGCCGTACTCGGCAAGCAGCCCCATGACGAGTGGTGCGATTGCGCCGGTTCCACGCGCGGGCAAAGACAAAATCCCGACCCTCCGTCCAAATCCTTGCGCGCCAAACAGCGCGAGCGGCAGCGTGCCGCGCGCGATGGTCAGAATACCATTGCCGGCGCCATAAAAGATTGCAAACAGCGGCCCGAGCACGGGGCCGCCGAAGATCAGTGCGACAACACCGAGCGGGTTCATGATTGTCGCAAGCTGCGTCGACACCAGCGGGTGGTAGCGGCTCAGCCATCCGGCCTCGAGGATACGCGCCGCCACTTGCGATGGGCCGACCAATGTGCCCGCAAGGATCGCAGCCGCCGACGTCGCGCCCATCTGCGTCAGCAGGGTCGGCAAGATCGCCGAAACGCCGGTGCTCACAAAGCCGGTGGCCGCAAAGACGTATGCGACAGCGACCATGGCCCAGCGCTCGCGCTTCGCCTTTGCGGCTGTTGGCGCGGCCAACTCTTCGGATGAATTCGTTCTCCACGGACTTCGGTGTCGGCGGCAGCCGCCGCGCGCGAGGCAAGGTGAGGTTTAACGGCAACGCCAGTAACAGATGTGCCGCAGCCCACACCAGACACGCGATCCGCCAACCGAAATGCGCATCGAGGTAGGCGCTGATGGGCCAGCCGACGGTGCTGGCAAAGCCGGCGATCAGAGTTATTCCCGTGATCGGTTTGCGCGCTGCGAGACCATAAATGCGCGTCAGTGTCGCGAACGCGGCGTCATAGAGGCCCATGCCCATGCCGATGCCAAGCACGAGCCAGGCGGCACCCAGGCTGATCGGTCCGGTCGCCCCCGCGAGCGCGGCAAGGCCGCCGGCGAACACGAGATTTGAAATGCAGTGCACGCCGCGACCACCGACCGTGTCGATGACGTGCCCGACGCGCGGGCCGATCAATCCCGAAAAGATCAGCGCCGCTGTCAATGCGCCGAACACGTAAGTGGGTGACAGTCCGAGGTCGGCCGCGATCGGCCTGGCAAGGATGGCCGGCAGGTAATAGCTCGACGCCCACGCAATCGTTTGCGTTGTCCCGAGCGCCAGGATGACGGCCAGCGAGCCCTGTTCTTTGTTCGCCACGGTTTGCCTATCGCTTTGACCGGCGCGACGCCGCAACGACCGGATGACGCAGGAGTGCCCAGATCATCAAGGGCAGCCCAACGACACTCGGAGCCAGCCAATAGACGATGGGCGAAAAATCCTTCCACACCGGCAAACTCTTGCCATTATCGACATAGAAGGCGGTCAGCAGCACGATATATGACAGGCCCATGCCGCCGACATGGATTGTCGCCCAGCCTGGCCCGCCGCGCCGGGCCGAGCGCCGGCCGACGAAAGCGGCCGCGAACGAGAGCGCGCCGAGAGCGAACAGCACATCATCCTCCAACCAGCGGGCGATCGACAAAGCGGTCGCCGAGATAAAAACGATGAGCAAGCACCAGAAGTAGATCGTGCCGAACGTCGAGTGCCCTCCCCGCCGCTTCGGTCTCAACATCGCCGCTGCGCCACTCAAGACACAAGCGAGCCCCATCACGATGTGGACGCCCACGACCGCGAGAAACCACGGCGCGGTGGACGGGATCGGGATGCCCGCGATGGTCGTTGTACCGTCCATGACAGCGATCGCTCCGGCGTTGGCAACGCACTGTAGGATATTTCAACATTCATTGAAATGTCACTTGCGCCTTGCCAAATACTTCGATAAGTACTGAAATATGAAAAAGTCAGATGTTTTGACAGCGCTTGCAGCGCTGGCTCAGGAAAATCGCCTCGACGTGTTTCGTCTGCTGGTCGAAGCCGGCCCGGAGGGAATGCCGGCCGGGAGCGTTGCCGGCGCGCTGAAACTCGCGCCGAACACCCTGACCTTCCACTTCGATCGGCTTCGCGAAGCAGGCCTCGTGACCGTCCGCCGCGAAGGCCGCTCGATGATCTATGCGGCCCGGTTCGACCGGATGACCGCGCTGCTCGGCTATTTGACCGAGAACTGCTGCCAGGGCGGCACCGAGCAGTGCGCGCCGGAACAATGCAAGCCCGCAACGAAAGCAAAGCGTCAGACCGAAACCGTTTGACCGATCCCGAGGAGCCCATCATGACCGACACGACCACTATCAAGGAAGCCGTCCGGGAGCGGTATTCGCAGGCCGCCCTGCGCGCCGGAAGCTCCTGCTGCGGGACGGCGGCCTCTTGCGGCGATCCGATCACCTCAAACCTGTACGCCGATCACGAGACCAGCGCGTTGCCGGAAACTGCCGTTCTCGCCTCGCTCGGCTGCGGCAATCCGACGGCGCTCGCCGAACTGAAAGCCGGTGAGACAGTGCTTGATCTCGGCTCAGGCGGCGGCATCGATGTCTTGCTGTCGGCACGCCGGGTCGGACCGACCGGAAAGGCCTATGGCCTCGACATGACCGATGAGATGCTGGCGCTCGCGCGCGACAACCAGCGCAAGGCCGGCGCCACCAATGTCGAGTTTTTGAAGGGCGAGATCGAAGCAATTCCGCTGCCGGACAATTCGGTCGACGTGATCATCTCGAACTGCGTGATCAATCTTTCGGGTGACAAGGACCGCGTCCTTGGGGAAGCATTCCGCGTGCTCAAGCCAGGTGGTCGCTTCGCCGTTTCCGACGTTGTCACTCGCGGCGATGTTCCCGAGCAGCTGCGACGCGACATGCTGCTGTGGGTCGGTTGCATCGCCGGCGCGCTCGAGGAAAACGATTATCGCGCCAGGCTGGCGGCGGCCGGTTTTGATGCGATCGGCATCGAGCCGACGCGGGTCTACCAGGTCGAGGACGCGCGCGAGTTCCTGGCCGGCAAGGGCATCGACGTCGACGCCATGGCGAAATCGGTCGACGGCAAGTTCATGAGCGCATTCATCCGCGCGGTGAAGCCGCAGACGGCCAAGGCCGCCTGCTGCGCGCCGGGTTGCTGCAGCTAACGGGGCGCCTGCCATGGCTGACCGCGTCTACAATGTGCTGTTCCTCTGCACCGGCAACTCCGCGCGCTCGGTGCTGGCGGAATGGATATCTGCAAAAGGACGGCGGCGGCCGTTTCCGCGCCTTCTCGGCCCTGCTTCTGGCCGCTCTCAAGCGCCCATTTGAAAAAATCCATGGCGATCGCAGCGCCTTCCGGATTTTTCGCTTGCTTGTGCATCAACACAAAGGAGGTCGCTGTGATCGGGTAAGCTCTATCCCCAGGCGCATCGGTTACAATCAAGAAGAAGTCCTTCGCGTGGGTCCAATCGGCCGTCATCGCTGCGGCTTCAAAGCTGTCGGCATCAGGTTTGATGAACTGGCCGGTGCGGTTCTGGACCAGCCCATAAGACATTTTGCTGTCGTCTTTCGGTATATGCGCATATTCAACGTAACCAATCGAACCGTTCGTCTGTTGAACAATTTCGGCGACACCCTCGTTACCCTTGCCACCAAGACCCGTCGGCCATTCGACCGCAGCGCCTTCGCCAACGGTCTTGCTCCATTCGGGACTGACTTTGGAGAGGTAATTGGCAAAATTGAATGTTGTGCCTGATCCATCCGAGCGGTGAACAACAGTGATTGCCAGGTTTGGAAGCTTGAGATCTGGATTGAGCTTCCCAATCGCGGGATCATTCCACGTTCTGATTTTACCGAGGAAGATGTTTGCGAGTAGCTCACCAGAGAAACGGATTTCGCCTGGTCTGACACCATCAATGTTGACGACTGGGACAACACCACCGATCACGATCGGGAATTGACCCAATCCGAGTTTTTCCAGCTCTTCGGGTTTGAGGGGCATGTCGGTCGCGCCGAATTCAACCGTGGCACCCTTGATTTGTGGAATTCCCATGCCGGAGCCCACCGCCTGATATTTCACGGTGTTGCCCGTCTTCGTCCGGTAGTCCGCTGCCCATTTTGCAAGGACCGGATAGACGAATGTCGAACCGGCTCCTGTCGTTTCCGCCGACTGTGCGGGGCCGCCTAGGGCGACAATCATGGCGACAAGCGCGAACGCTTTTTTGGACATTGACGAGACCCTCCCAGACGCTATATGTCGATAAGTCTCGACATACAGTTTGATTGTGACAATTGGGTGAAGAGGCGGCCTTGCGGGGGAGGCAGACGAAAGGTCATCGAATTGTCATTTGATGCGTCGATGAATCGCGTATTCTGGTAAATTGGACCGTTTGCTCCCAAACCTAGCTGGCTCAAGATGTCCGGAACTATCGAAGAAACGAGCGTGATGGATGCCTTTGGCTCGCTGGCTCAGCCGACGCGGCTTGAGGTGGTTCGCCACCTGCTTGGCGTCCATCCCAAGGCGCTGACGGCCGGAGAAATCGCAAATTTGTGCGACGTACCCCACAACACGATGTCGACGCATCTGGCCGTGCTGAGCCGCGCCAACCTCATCTCCGCTGAACGCCAGGGACGGACGGTAAACTACCGGGCGAACATCGATGGTTTTCGCAGCGTCGTTTCTTTCCTGACCCAGATTGCTGCGGTGGGCGGCCGGAGCTCTGTGCGGAAATCTTGCGTCAGCTGCCGCTACCCGAGGAACAAGAGGAGGAACGCGGTATGGCTGCAGCATTCAATGTGCTTTTTTTATGCACGCACAATTCGGCTCGTTCGATCATGGCCGAGGCGCTGCTGGAAAAGATCGGCAAAGGAAAATTTAACGCGTATTCGGCGGGGTCAGATCCAGCGATCAAGCCAATGACAGAGGTTATCGAGCGACTGAGGTTCCTCGGCCACGACGTTTCGAAATTTCGCTGTAAATCCTGGAACGAATTCACCGGGCCGGCAGCACCACAGATGGATTTCGTGTTTACGCTTTGCGATACGATCCACGGGCAGACCTGTCCGGACTTTGGCGAGAAGTTTATCACCGGCGCGTGGCCGCTTCCCGATCCCACCAAATTCACAGGTTCCGCGACGGAGCGCACCACGCTGCTCAATGAGCTCTACGCGATGATCCGCAGAAGAATAGAAATATTCACCAGCTTGCCGTTCGCTACGCTCGACAGGATGGCGGTCAAAGCACGGCTGGATGAGATTGGCGACACAACGCGACTGTCACCCTGAAAGAAGTCAGCATGGCTATTGGCATCAACGGGATGGGCCGGATCGGACGTCTTGTGCTCCGCGCGGCGCTTGGTGGCGTGAAGCGGATGGCCGACGATCCCCGGTCGGACAATCGGCTCGACGTCGTTCACGTCAACGAAGTCAAGGGTGGCGTCGCTGCGACAGCTCACTTGTTGGAGTTCGACAGCGTCCATGGCCGATGGCGATGGCCGGTTTTTGGCTGATGACGAGAAATCGCTGGCGATGGCAGGCCGATCCGTCAGCTTCAGCGAAGCGGCTGCGCCCGGAGAGGTCCCGTGGGGCGATCTCGGTTGCGATGTCGTGCTTGAGTGCACAGGAAAATTTCTGACGCCGGGACAGTTGCAACCTTATTTCGACCGCGGCGTGAAGCGCGTCATTGTGGCCGCACCGGTCAAGGACGAAGCAGCGCTCAACATCGTTGTTGGGGTCGATGACCAACTCTATGACCCGCAACGTCACAGGCTCCTGACCGCCGCATCCTGCACGACCAATTGCCTCGCGCCGGTCGTGAAAGTCATTCACGAGGCGATCGGCATTCGTCACGGGCAAATCACCACGATCCACGACATGACCAACACCAATGTGGTGATCGACGCGCCGCATAAGGATTTGCGCCGCGCAAGGTCAGCCATGCTCTCGATGCACCCGACGACGACAGGTAGCGCCACCGCCATTGCGCTGATCTATCCCGAGCTGAAAGGCAAGCTGAACGGCCATGCGGTGCGCGTTCCCATCCTGAATTCAAGCCTGACCGATTGCGTGTTCGAGTTGAAGCGGCCAACGACCGTGAACGAAGTGAACGCGCTGTTCGAGGCCGCGGCCCGGGGCCCGCTCGCCGGAATTCTCGGACTGGAGCGCCGGCCGTTGGTATCTGCGGATTACAACAACGACTCGCGCAGTTCGATCGTCGATGCCTTGACCACGATGGTCACTGATGAAACCTTGCTCAAGGTTTATGCATGGTACGACAACGAAGTCGGCTATGCGTGCCGCATGGTCGATCTCGCCAACATTGTGCTCAGAGCGGGAGTGTAACGCGATGGCGAAGAACTACCTGATCGTTACGGCTTCGTATTGGGGCTTCACGCTGGTCGATGGCGCTTTGCGCATGCTCGTGCTGTTCCATTTCTATCAGCTTGGATATACCCCCTTCACCCTTGCATTTCTCTTCCTGCTCTACGAGACCGCCGGCATCGCTGCCAACCTGGGCGGTGGCTGGCTTGCGTCCCGCTTCGGCATCCCGCGAATGCTTGCTGTCGGGCAAATATTGCAGATCGCAGGGTTGATCATGCTGTCGGGGCTCAATCCGGGTTGGGCCGCAGCCGTGTCCGTTACCTGGGTCGTCATCGCGCAGGGTATCGCCGGCGTCGCCAAGGATATCACGAAGACCGCTCGAAGTCGGCGATCAAGGCGACCTCCGCCGAGGGCAACGGTCAGTTGTTCCGCTGGGTGGCGTGGTTCACCGGATCGAAGAATGCGATGAAGGGCATCGGCTTCTTCGTCGGCGGATTGCTGCTCGAGCTTATCGGAATTCCGGGCATCGCTGTGGCTGATGGCCGGGTTATTGGCTTTCATTTTGGTCGCGGGCCTGCTTCTGCTCCCGTGCAGCTTGGTAAGGCGAAGTCGTCGAAGAGCATGCGGGAGCTATTTAGCAAATCCCGCGGCGTTAACCTGTTTGCCGCAGCACGCATTTTCATATTCGGCGCGCGCGACGTCTGGTTCGTGGTTGGGTTGCCCGTGTTTCTTTACGCGAATCGGATGGCACTTCATGCAAGTCGCCGGTTTCCTTGCGGCGTGGACGATCGCTTACGGCGGCATTCAGGCGATCGCCCCATCGCTGGTGACTCGCAGCCCGGACGGCTTGAGCCGCGAAATACCGGCCGCCCGGCTATGGGCTGCCCTGAACGCGGCGGTCCCCGTCGTGCTCATCATGATTATGCAGGTGCCGGGAATCGCATCACCCGGAGCTGATCCTGGTCGCCGGATTGGCGCTATTCGGCGTTCCGTTCGCGGTCAACTCATCCCTGCACTCGTATCTGATCCTGGCCTATGCCGGATCGGAGAAAGCCGCAGAAGATGTCGGGTTCTACTATGCGGCCAATGCCACGGGCCGCCTGATGGGAATCATTCTTTCGGGGTTGCTGTATCAAGTTGCCGGGATCTCGGCTTGCCTGATCGGCTCGGCGGTGATGCTGGTGATCTGCTGGCTTGTTACGTTCATGCTTCCTGTGGCGGCAGCGACACCCGGCTGCGCGATATCGGCCGCATGGATGGCGCGACCTCGTCGCAGCCGAAGGCAAGCTGATGCCAACGTTCGATCTGCCGCGGCGGGTGGTTGCCGAACTGCTCGGCACGCTCATTCTGGTCGCAACCGTCGTCGGCTCCGGCATCATGGCGGAACGGCTGACCCACGATGTCGCGCTCGCACTGCTCGGCAACACTCTGCCAACGGGCGCGATCCTCGTGGTGTTGATCACGATTCTCGGGCCGATCTCAGGCGCGCATTTCAATCCTGCGGTCTCGCTCGTGTTCGTGCTGAAGCGCGAGCTGTCGGCCGGTGAAGGGGTCGTTTACGCAATCGCGCAAGTGATCGGCGGCATCGTTGGCACCGTGCTGGCGCATGCGATGTTTGTACTGCCGCTGATTGATCTGTCCACGAAGGAGCGCGCCGGCGCAGCGCAACTTCTGTCGGAAGGAGTCGCGGCCTTCGGGCTCGTTGTCACGATCCTCGCCGGCATTCGCTTTGCAAAGACGGCGGTGCCGTGGCTGGTCGGCCTGTACATCACGGCTGCATACTGGTTCACCGCCTCGACCTCGTTCGCCAATCCCGCGGTCGCCATCGCGCGTTCGCTGACCAACACGTTCTCCGGCATTCGGCCTGTCGATCTGCCCGGCTTCATCACGGCCGAATTCGTCGGCGCCCTGATCGCGCTGGCGCTGTGTTCATGGTTGCTGCGGACAGCGCGCGCTACAGCGGCTTAGTCGCACTGACTTTCATCTTCCTGTTCGACCGGCCGAGCTTCTTCAGCTGCCGCATGTCGTCGGCCGCCTCCGACAACAGCCAGTCGCGGAACGTTGCGATCTTCGGCTGCGCGGCGACCGCTTTCGGGCACACGATCCAGTAGGTCTTCGACAACGGCAACGCCTCGGAAAACGGCCGCACCAGGCGGCCATTGATCAGATCCCACGCCGCGAGCGTGGTGCGCGTCAGCGCGATGCCCTGGCCGTTGATTGCCGCATCGATCGAAATGGCATCGCGGTTCAAAACCGGGCCATGGATGGCGTCCTTGTCGTCAACGCCGGCCGTCGCCAGCCATCGCGCCCAGTGGCTGCGGTCGCCGGTGTGGATCAGCGGAAATTTCAGGAGGTCGGTGAGCCTGACCGGGCCGCGCTTGCCCGACAGCAGCTTTGGACTGCACACCGGAAACAGCTGCTCGGCGCCGAGCATCACGGCGTCGAGGCCAGACCAGTCGCCTTCGCCATGGCGCACCGCGAGGTCGACCTCCTCGCGCGCGAAGTCGACATGGTGCAACGAGGCCGAGACGCGCAAGTCGATCCCGGAGTGCGCCTCGATGAAATGCCCGAGCCGATGCACCAGCCATTTTGCTGCGAAGTCGGGCGACGTCGACACCGTGAGCACCCCGGTGTTCTGCCGCTGCAGCAGCCGCTCGGTGCCAACAGCGATGCGGTCGAACGCATCGCGGACCACATTGAGATAGTCGCGCCCGGCCTCGGTGATAATCAGACGCTGCCGCTCGCGGTTGAACAGCTTCAGGCCAAGCTCCTGCTCCAGCGCCTTGACCTGGTGACTGATCGCGCCCTGCGTGACGAAAAGTTCCGCAGCGGCGCGCGTAAAACTTTCGTGCCGCGCGGCGGCTTCAAAGGCTTTCAAGGCATTGAGCGGCGGCAGGCGCTGGCGCATCGCACATCGACTTCATGAGAAAAACTAAGGCAGCGCGTGAGAAACGATGCTTTGCCGATCGCACCCGTCCGGCCCTATGACCGCGCTGCCAATTGCAAGATCATGCGATCTGGAGCCGACAAATGTCAACATCCTTCAACCATTCCAGTGTTGTCAGGCTGATCCCGACCGCCCGGGGCCGGGCGCACCATCCGCAATTCCATTCATGGCCGGCATGGGCGCGTCGTCTGCTGCTCTGGGCCGACAAGGCGCGGCAACGCGACACGCTGCGCACGATGGCCGACAACAAGTATCTGCTCGATGACATCGGGCTGTCGCGCCGCGACGCGCTGGACGAAGCCGACCGGCCGTTCTGGCAATGACCAGGGCGCGATATACTCTCATCGGAACCGTTGCGAGGTAGTCATGGCATTGAAAGTAGCCGGCACAATCGCGATCCCGAACGCGCGCGGCAGTGCCTTCGATCACGCCGCCTTCGATCCGAAAACGCGCCGCGTCTTCATCGCCCACACCCGACGCGACTGCATCGATGTGATCGACCACGATGCGCGGACACATGTCGCGACGTTGCCGGGATTTGCCGGCGTCGCCGGTGCCGTCGCCGACGACGGCGAAATCCTCCTGACCAATCGCGGCGCGGCCAGCATTGCCTGGCTCGATGCGGCAACGTACGAGACGAAGGCGGTGTTCAAGACCGGGCCGCGGCCGAACGGCGCGGCCATCGTCAAAGCCAAAAACCTCGGCATCGTCGCCTGCATCGGCGACGACAACGCCGGGCCGACGCTGCAGGTTTACGGCCTCAACGATCGCAGCCACGCGTCGATCGACCTGCCGGGGCGGCCGCGCTGGTGCGTGACCGACGCCGCGGCCGAGCGCGTGTTCCTGTGCATCCGCGAGCCGTCGATGGTTCTGGTCGCCCGCCTGCCCGACCTGAGCGGAGTTACACACTGGCCGCTGCCATCCAGCGGTGCCCACGGCCTCGATATCGATCACGCGTGTGGCCGGCTCTACGCCGCTTGCGACGCCGCGACACTCGTCGAAATCGACGGCAATTCCGGAAAGGTTACCAATAGCTGGCCGATCGCGGGCGAACCCGACGTGACATTCTTCAATTCTGCGTCCGGTCTGGTCCATGTCGCGATCGGCGAGCCCGGGCTTGTCGAATCAATCGATCCGCGCAGCGGCGTCAGCACGCGCACGATGACCGGCGGCGGCGCTCACACCACGGCGATCGTGCCGCCCGACACGCTTTACGTGATTTCACCCAACCACGGCGGACTGCTCATGCTGTCCGATACGTGAGCACTTAAAGGAGACACACCCATGCGATGGATCACCCGCGAAAAGGTCAAGGTCGACCGCGTCGCCTGCCCCTGGCTGATCAAAAAATTCGTCGACAAGGACGCCGAGTTCATCTTCGCGCCTGCCGACAAGGTGATGAGCGAGGCCAAGCGCCTTGATGCCATCCCCTATGACGTCAAGGACGTCGAGCTCGGCCACCACGGCAAGGAGTGCTCGTTCGAGGCGATCCTGAAGAAATACAAGCTAACCCGCGACAAGGCGCTGGTGCTGCTCGGGCGCATCGTCAACGGCGCCGACACCGACAATACGCTCTACAACCAGCCGGAAGGCGCCGGCCTTGAGGCGATTGCCGAAGGCTTTCGACATCTCGGCTTCAAGGACGACCACGAGCACAATGCCGCGGAGTGGATCGTCTATGACGCGCTCTATGCCTACTGCCAGGAGATGGTGAAGCGCGGCAAGCCGAACGGGCAATTCATGAATTGATCGCCGCAGGCCGCGCACGCGATTGAGGGACACGAATGGCCGACGCAACAACGCCAGCAAAATCCGTCGCGATCGGCGAGGTCACGAAATATTTCCTGCGGCTCGGGCTGCTCGGCTTCGGTGGCCCGGTCGCGCTGGTCGGCCAGATGGAGCGCGAGCTGGTGGCCGACCGGAAATGGATGACGAAAGAAGAGATGCGCGAGGCCGTCGCGATCTGCCAGACCATGCCGGGCCCGCTTGCCATCCAGGTCGGGATCTACATCGCCTATCTGCGCGCCGGCTTCTGGGGCGCGTGGGCCGGCGGCTGGGCCTTCATCCTGCCGAACTTCGTCATCGTCGCGGCGCTCGGCGCGCTCTACGTCTATCTCGGCGATCTCAAGCCGGTGACCGCCATCTTCTATGGCGTCAGTCCGGCGGTGATCGCACTAATCCTGCACTCCTGCTACCGGCTCGCAAAACTCGGCATGGAGGATTGGCCGCAGTGGATCGTCGCCGGCGTCTGCCTCGTCATCACGGTGGTGCTGCAGGCCGAAGTCGCGCTGCTGTTCATCGGCGCCGGCATCGCCGGCATTCTCTATTACGGCAACCTGTTCAAGAAGCCGCCGCCGGTCGCGCTGGGAGTCGCGGCCGTTCCGGTGTTGGCGCAGATCGTGCCGGTGGCATCAAGCTCGGGACTCGCCAAGCTTGGCCTGTTCTTCCTCAAGGCGGGCTCGCTCACCTTCGGCAGCGGTCTGGTGATCGTGCCGTTTCTCGAGCAGGGCCTCGTCAAGGAGTTCGGCTGGCTCGATGAGCGGCAATTCCTGATCGCGGTCGCGATCGGCATGATCAGCCCCGGCCCCGTCGTCATCACCGCAACATTCGTCGGCTACCTCGTCGCCGGCTTCTGGGGTTCGCTGGTCTCGACCGTCGGCATCTTCCTGCCCTCGTTCCTGTTCGTCCTGATCGTTGCGCCGCTGCTCGCGCGATACCGCGATAATCCGAACGTGCAGGGCTTCGTCAAGGGCGCCTATGGCGCTGCGATCGGCACCATTCTCGGCGCCTGCATCCTGCTCGGACGGATCGCGATGGGCGACTGGCTGACCGCGCTGATCGGCATCGTGTCGCTTGCCGTGCTGTTCCGCTGGAAAGTCTCCAATCCCCTGCTGATTGCGGTCACCGCGGGAATCGGCCTGATCGCCTATCCCTTGCTGCAGCCGGGCTGGGTGATGGTGCACTGACATCAATCCAACCCGCCATCGCATGTCCCGGAAAAGTGGATACCGGTTTTCCGGACAGGACATGCGCAACTTAAATGGAGGAGCGCAATGAAAGCGCAGAAGGTCGCGTTTGTTTGCCTGCATGGTTCGGCCAAGAGTTTGATCGCCGCCGAACAGTTCAACCGTCTTGCGGCAGCAAAGGGCTTGCCGTTCCGGGCAACCACATCCGGTCCCGAACCGGACGCCGAAGTCCCGTCCAATGTCGTGGCCGGCTTCAAGACCCGCGCTGTCGACGTCAGCGGCTACAAGCCGATGCTGATCGCGGCGAACCAGCTTGGCGATGCCGATCTGATCGTGTCATTCGTTTGCGACGCCGGACGGCGCCTTGCACCGGGCAAGCCGGAGGTGCGATGGGACGACTGCCCGATGGTCGCCGACGACTTTGACGTCGCCTGGGGCTTCATCACCGGCCGGGTTGAAGAACTGCTCGCGAGGCTCGCAACATCTTCATGATGCCTCGACGCGTCGTCTGCGCGCGTCGAGGCGGCGCGGCTTTCGTCTCGACCCGCAGCAGCGTCGCCAAAATGTAATAGTATTCGCTTGCGCTTTCTCCCATATCTGCGGCGTCGCTCGAACGGAGTGTCACACCGCGATGGGACATGCACCGCACAGCCATCATGATCATGGCCACGATCATGCTCACGCGCACGATCATGGTCACGGCCACGGCCACGATCACGGACCCGGCGGACACCATCACGCGCCGGCAAGCTTTGGCACGGCGTTCGCGATCGGCATCGCCCTGAACACCGCGTTCGTCGTGGTGGAGGCGCTGTTTGGCTATGCCGGCAACTCGGTGGCGCTGATCGCCGACGCCGGCCATAACCTGTCCGACGTGCTGGGCCTCGTCGTCGCCTGGCTCGCCGAGCTGCTTGTCGAAACGCGCGCCTTCGGCGCGGTTTACCTACGGGCTGCGCGGGTCATCGATCCTCGCAGCGTTGTTCAACGCCATCTTTCTCTTGGTCGTCGTCGGCGCGATTGGCTGGGAAGCGTTGCTTCGGCTGTTCAATCCGGAGCCCGTTGCAAGCACGACCGTCATCGTGGTGGCCGCCATCGGCATCGTCGTCAATGGCGTGACCGCCTGGCTGTTCGCATCGGGCCGCGACAGCGACCTCAACATTCGCGGCGCCTACCTGCATATGGCTTCCGACGCGCTGGTGTCGGCCGGCGTGGTTGCCGCCGGCATCGTGATCGCGGCAACGGGCTGGGTGTGGCTTGATCCGCTGACCAGCCTGGTCGTCAGCGCCCTCATTGTCGCGGGAACCTGGGGCCTGCTGCGCGACAGCGTGGCGATGTCGCTCGATGCGATGCCGCCGGGGATCGATCCGGATGCCGTTCGGCGGTTCCTCGAAATGCGTCCGGGTGTCACGGAGATGCACGACCTGCACATCTGGTCGATGAGCACAAAGGAAATCGCGCTGACCTGTCACCTGGTGATCCCCGGCGGACGCCCGGATGACGGCTTTCTGCGCGACCTCACGCACGATCTCAAACACGACTTCGGGATTGGGCACCCCACCGTGCAGATCGAGACTGATGCGGAAGTGACCTGCGCGCTGGCGCCGGCCACGTGGTCTGACGTTGCCGGGCGGCTACGTCAGCACGATTTTAGTCTTCCCGCAGCCTTACTGCTCCGTATTGCTGGCGCGACGCGGGCTTTTTGGCGCGGTTTTGCCGGGGGCTCGGCCGTGCGGCCCGAGCGAGGCAATGTAGGCCGCGAGGTCGGTCGCATCATCCCGGCTCAGCTGCATGTTCGGCATCTTGGGATGTGGATCGAGCAGAAAGAAGGCGAGCCGCAACTCGTTGAAGTCGGGCCTCTTGGCGACGGATGCGAAGGGCGGTGCGTCGGTCGTGGCGCTGTGCTGGTCAGGCCCGACGAGATGGCAATTGACGCACCAGCGCTCCGCGAGAGTCTTGCCATGGTCGGGATCAGCGGCGAATGCCGACGCCGATCCAAACATCGCACCGATGATCAACGCGCCGAAAAGCCAAGATCGCATGCCGCTCTCCTTCAAATTCACAAGAATCCGCCAGCCCCAAGGGCTGTACAACCAAGCGCTCGCCTCAGCAACCCAGCCAATCGAGAGCGCCGCGCGCAGCAGTGGCCCCCGTGGCGAAACATGCCTGGAGCAGATAGCCGCCAGTCGGCGCCTCCCAGTCCAGCATCTCGCCGGCAACGAACACGCCAGGCTTTCGGCGCAGCATGAAACGATCGTCAAGCTCCGCGAAGGCAACGCCGCCGGCGGTCGAGATCGCGCGCTCGACCGGCCGTACGCCAATGAGCTGTACCGGCACATCGTTGACGAGATCGGCCAGCGCGGCGCCCGACATCGCGGACAGTCGGGATCCCGCATTGATGGCGGCTTCATGGATCAGCCCGATCGCGACGGGCGGCAGGCCAAGGCTCTTGCGCAGAAATGTCGACAGCGACTGCTTTCCGCGCGATCGGTCCAATCGCTTTGTCAACGCGGCGGAATCGAGATCCGGCTTCAACGAAATCTTAAGCAGCGCGGACCTGTCGCGGATGATCGCCTCCCGCAATGGAGTGGACAGCACGTAAACAGCGCCGCCTTCGAGGCCGTCGCGCGTGACAACGGCTTCGCCGCGCACAGTGCGATCTTCGAAGCTGAGTGCGATGTTCTTCAGCGGCTGGCCTTCGAATTCGGAGCGAAAACGGTCCGACCATGCGACTTCGAAGCCAACATTGGCTGGCTTTAGCTGCGCGATCTCGATGCCCTGCTCGCGCAGCACGCTGACCCACGCGCCATCAGAGCCGAGCCGCGGCCAGCTCTTGCCGCCGAGCGCGAGCACCGTCGCATCCGGTTTGCTTGTGACGGGACCGGCGGGGCTGGCAAAGACAAGTTCGCCGGCCTCGTTCCAGCCGCGCCAGTGATGGCGCAAACGAAACGCGACGCCGCGCGCTTGAAGTGAGCGCAACCACGCGCGCAGCAAGGGCGAAGCCTTCAGCGCTTTCGGAAACACACGCCCGCTGGTGCCGACAAAGGTCGGCTGCCCGAGCGATTCGCTGAAGTTGCGCAATGCGTCCGGCGGAAAGCGCCTGATCGCGGCTTCAAGATGCGGCCGCGCCTCACCATAGCGCGACAGGAAGAGAGCGAGATCTTCGCTGTGGGTGAGGTTCAAGCCGCCACGTCCGGCAAGCAAGAGCTTGCGGCCGACCGATGGCATGCGATCGTAGACCATGACAGCGGCGCCGCCGGCGGCGAGAACGTCCGCCGCCATCAGTCCCGCCGGTCCTGCGCCGACAACCGCAACCACTTTCTTCATTCTCAGCGACAAGCCGCGGTCACTATCTGACCCGGACCGGCATGATCTCGGCCGATAGCTGCACCTGATCTCCGATATGATAGCCGTAGTAGGTGGGCCGCGACACCAGGCGCAGCAGCAGGAACAGGTGGAACCGCAGCCGCCTGAGCAGGCTCATGCGCCGCTCTGGCAGCAAGTTCTCGTGGGAGACGTGAACGATCCATTGATGCGGATGACTTGGCAGGTCGATCTCGCGGTGTCGAGCCATTTCCTCCAGGTAGCGTTCGACGTTCGGCTCCTCCATGAAACCGAAACGGAGCTGCACGCCAATGACGCTGCCCCGGTCGTTGTCCCGATCGAACACGGTGACGTGATAACGGTCTTCGTGCACGTACGGGATCTTCGGGTGGATCACTTCCACCAAAATCAGGTTTCTTGGAAAGACGCCGTATCGCTGCCACAACAGCTCGACGAGAGTCGGCGCGGGGTCGCTGAGGTGGCGCACTTGTGTCGGCGCCAGGATGACCGCATTTCGTTCGAGGAAATTGACGCTCGATTGGTGAAGTTTCACCACGTCGGCCATCGAAAGGGTTGAGCGGGCGGTGTAGGCCGCAAAAGTCGCCTTGCGGCCCCAGCGCCAGGTCGCCATGACAAGAAACGTCAAGATGCCGATCGTGAGCGGTACAAAGCCGCCCTCGAGGAACTTGAGCGAGCTTGCGACAAGGAAGGCGCCGTTGACGAGCGCCAGCGGGCCCCACACCAGCGCTGTCTGCGTTGCGTTCCAGTGCCAATAGCGCCGGGCAATATCGAACATGGCGATCGACGTGATCACCATGACGCCGGCGACGGCAAGCCCATAAGCGGCGGCCAGCTCGGACGATGAGCCGAACACCACGACCAGGGCAACGCAACCGACGTAAAGTATCCAGTTGATGAAGGGGACATAGATCTGTCCCGCGTGGGCCTGGTGGGTGTGGCGCGTGTTCAGCCGCGGGAAGAGCCCGAGCCCGATCGCCTGCGATGCGAGAGAGAAAGCACCCGATATCAGCGCCTGAGAGGCGACGATTGTTGCGAGCGTCGCGAGGATGACAAGCGGCAACAGCAGGGATTGCGGCGCGAGGTTGTAGAACAGCTTGCCGCCGGTCACCGGCGCGCCGCTGAGCAGGTAAGCGCCTTGGCCGAGGTAATTGAGGAGGAGCGCGGGGAAGACGACAGCAAACCAGCTGATCCGGATTGGTCGTGCGCCAAAATGCCCGAGGTCCGCATACATCGCCTCGCCGCCGGTGACGACGAGCATCATCGCGCTCAGCACAAGAAGCGCCCGCCACGGGCCGACGCGCAGCAGAAAGGCTATTCCATATGAGGGATCAAACGCCGCCAGGATGCCCGGCTGATGTACGATCGCATCGAGACCGAGAGCCGCGATCGTGACGAACCAAACCAGCAACAGCGGTCCGAAAATCACGCCGATGCCCGATGTGCCCTTGAACTGAATGGCGAACAGCGCGGTCAGCAGCACCACCGTGATCGGCAACACGTAGGGGGCGAAGGCCGGGGTTGCGACTTCAAGCCCCTCCACCGCCGACAACACGCTGATCGCGGGAGTGATCATGCCGTCGCCAAACAACAGGCCTGCGCCCAGCATCAACAACCAGAGCACGACGCGCCTGCCCTCACCCCTAAACCGATGGAGAAGGCCATAGAGCGCAAACACGCCGCCCTCGCCGTCATTATCGGCACGCAGGACCAGAAGCGCATATTTGATCGCGACGATGATCGTGATCGTCCAGATCGCGAGCGAGATGGCGCCAAGCGTATTGTCCCTGGACACGCCGACGGCGGCGGGCCCCAGGAAGATCTGGTCGATCGCATAGAGCGGCGAGGTGCCGATATCCCCGAAAACCACGCCAAGAGCGCCGATGGCGAGCGCCGTATCGTTTCTGCGCGGCAAGTCGCGATCACCTCGTTTACCAGTGGACCTACCGTCGATCGGCGCGCTCGCCACGGCCTTGATCAAAATCAACAGGGCCGCGCGCGCATCAACCGCGACTGCTCATTCTTCATCGGGGATGACCGAACGATCGTCACCCCGCGCCAACCGTGCAGTGCACCGGCCCGTTGTCGTGCATCAGCTGGTTGCCGCCCGTGTCAGTAAAGATCTGTCCGTCATAGGTGCCGCTGGTCTTGTTGAGCTGGGCGGAGACCACAACGCGCAGGCGCGAAGGGTCGACCTCGTCGACGGCCACCAGGAAGAGGTTCCTGTCCCGGAAGCTGAACTGGGTCACCTTGGACGAATAGTCGAAGTCGATCTTCGGCAGCGATTTGCGATTTGCCGGGACGTCGATCGTCAGGCGCCCGTTCGCCAGAAACGGGCACGTGATCGTCTGGCGCCTCGGGCGAGGCGCGCTTGATGCGTCCGCAACGGCGAGGCCCACGATCAGGGCGATCGGCACGCAGCCGAGGAGGGGAAGCAGGCGACGACATCCCGGTTTCTGCATGTTCTCCCGTATCCGATCGCGCTTGCTTGCGCTACTCTGAGCGAGAAATCCACCCTAAGGATTGCTCAAATTTTCCAGCAAAACGGACAAAGACCTCCATGCCCATCGTCAATCGCGTTGCAGCCCTCTCCGATGAAATGGCGGCCTGGCGCCACGATTTCCACGAAAACCCCGAACTGCTCTACGAGGTGCACCGCACCGCCGGCATCGTCGCCGACAAGCTGCACGAATTCGGCTGCGATGAAGTGGTCACCGGCATCGGGCGCACCGGCGTGGTCGGCGTGATCCGCGGCCGCAAGAGCACGTCGGGCAAGACGATCGGCTTGCGCGCCGACATGGATGCGCTGCCGATCACCGAGACCTCGGGCGTGCCCTACGCGTCGAAAACGCCGGGCCTGATGCACGCCTGCGGCCATGACGGCCACACCGCGATGCTGCTCGGCGCCACAAAATATCTCGCCGAGACGCGCAACTTCGACGGCACGGCCGTGGTGATCTTTCAGCCCGCGGAGGAAGGTGGTGGCGGCGGCAAGGCGATGGTCGACGACGGCATGATGACGCGCTGGGGCATCCAGGAGGTTTATGGCTTGCACAACATGCCGGGCATACCGGAAGGCCACTTCGCCACCGTGCCCGGGGCAATGCTCGCCTCATCCGACACCATTGAGATCAAGGTCCACGGCAAAGGCGGCCACGCCGGCGCCGGCCCGCACAAGGCGGTCGACAGCGTCCTGATCGGATCGCAGATCGTCAACGCGCTGCAGTCGATCGTCGCGCGCAATGTCGATCCGCTGAAATCGGCGGTCATTTCGATCACCATGTTCCAGGCCGGCACGGCGTTCAACATCATTCCCGAGACCGCCGAGCTGAAAGGCACGGTGCGGACGCTCGACCCGGGCGTGCGCGACCTCGTCGAACGCCGCATCGGCGAAGTCGCCGACAGCATCGCCCGCGCCTATGGCGGCTCGGCCGAGACGACCTACCGCCGGATGTATCCGGTGACGATAAATCACGAGCGGGAGACAGGGGTGGCGGCCGAGGTGGCGCGCGACGTCGTTGGCGCTGACCGCGTCAACGAGCGCATGGTGCCGATGATGGGCGCCGAAGATTTCTCCTTCATGCTGGAAGCGCGGCCCGGCGCGTTCGTGTTCCTCGGCACGGGCCCCGGCAATGACTGCCATCACCCGGCTTACCGCTTCAACGACGCCATCCTCGGGCACGGCGCATCGTACTGGGTGCGGATGATCGAGAAGAACATGCCGGCGGGGTAGGACATGCTCCGAGCTACTAACTCATGTACCATCCGCCGTTCGGAGAGATGACCTGCCCGGTCATGAACTTGGCTTCGTCGCTGGCGAGGTAGACCGCGGCCCATGCGACATCGTCAGGCGTTCCAAGCTGACGCAGCGGCGTCTGCGCGACAATTCCGGCGTGCAACTGCTTGATTGGCGCAATGAATTCGGTATCGATCCATCCGGGCGCGATCGCATTGACGCGGATGCCACGCGCAGCGACTTCGTGCGCCAAAGATCGCGTCATGCCGAGGATAGCGGCTTTCGCCGTCGCGTAGGGCACGCCGCCGCCCCTGCCGAACGTTCCGATGATGCTCGAGATGTTGATGATCGATCCCGCCATCGCGGGGTTCATGATCTTCAAGGCTTCGCGGCAGCAGAAGAATGTGCCGTCGACATGAACCGCTTGCATGCGCCGCCAGGCGTCGTCGGTGGTGGAGACTGTCACATCGACGAACGTGCTGATCTTGCCGGTCGTGGCCAATTCCTGCATTTGCTGGCCGCGCTTTGCGATGATCTCATCGAGCTCGCTCTGCACGATGCCACTGATGCCAGCGTTGTTTACGAGGATATCGAGGCGCGGTGACAGGTGCGAAACTTCGCGAAACATTGCCGCCACGGACGCGGGATCTGAAACATCGGCAGCAACCGCATGTCCGCCAATCTCGGCAGCCAGCTTTCGGGCGTCGTCAAGCCGGAGATCGTTGACGATGACGGTGGCGCCCTGCTCGGCAAAGCGCTGGGCCATCGCCGCACCAAGGCCTCTTGCGGCTCCGGTAACGAGCGCCGTTTTTCTCTCTAAACGCTTCATGTCGACATGCTCCAGCTGTACGCAAACGCGCCGTCGTCCTCGGCGCGGTTGCCGGTCGTTCAAGCCACCGCTGGGTATCGTCGGCTAGTGACTACAATGACGGGCGATCACGAGGCGAATAGCAAAATCGGTGCACCAGCTGACCTTTCCTTCGGCGCCGGTTCAAACTATTCAGGCGCCTGGAAGATCAGGATCGTAAAGTTTCGTGGCGCCGCCGCTTATTCAACTGAAAGACATCGCGCTGACGTTCGGCGGCACGCCGCTGCTGGGCGGCGCCGAGCTGTCGGTGTCGGCGGGCGAGCGCGTTTGTCTCGTCGGCCGCAACGGCTCCGGCAAATCGACGTTGCTGAAGATCGCCGCAGGGCTTGTCGAACCCGACGGCGGCACGCGCTTCATCGAACCCGGCGCGACGGTACGCTACCTGGAGCAAGAGCCGGATTTTTCGGGCCACACGTCCGTGCAGGACTTTGTGCAAGCTGGGCTCAGGCCTGGCGACGATCCCGATGCGCCGCGCTACCTGCTGGAACAACTCGGACTGACGGGCGAGGAGGGCCTCGCAAAACTCTCCGGCGGCGAAGCGCGACGCGCCGCGCTGGCGCGCGTGCTCGCGCCGGATCCCGATATCCTGCTGCTCGACGAGCCGACCAATCACCTCGATCTCACCACTATCGAGTGGCTCGAAAGCGAGCTCGCCGGCCGCAGTAATGCACTCGTCATCATCAGCCATGATCGGCGTTTCCTGACCAACCTGTCGCGCGCGACGGTCTGGCTCGACCGCGGCAGGACGCGCCGCATCGAGCGCGGTTTTGGCGAGTTCGAGGCGTGGCGCGACGAGGCGCTCGCCGAAGAGGAGCGCGAACAGCACAAGCTCGATCGCAAGATCGTCGCGGAGGAGCACTGGCTGCGCTACGGCGTCTCGGCGCGCCGCAAGCGCAACGTGCGCCGCCTCGCCGACCTGCAGGCGCTGCGCCAATCGCGCCGCGACTATCGAAAGTCGACCGGAAATGCCGCGCTGGTCGCGGCTGAGGCGGAGAAGTCGGGTTCGCTTGTGATCGAGGCGCGCAGCATCAGCAAGGCCTGGGGTGACCGTTTGATCGTTCGCGATTTCTCGACGCGCATTCGGCGCGGCGATCGCGTCGGCATCATTGGCCCGAACGGCAGCGGCAAGACCACGCTGATCCAGCTGTTGACCGGCGCGCTGCCGCCGGACAGCGGCACGGTGCAACTCGGCGTCAATATCGAGATGGCGACGCTGGACCAGCACCGCGAAAGCCTCGACCCGTCGACCACGCTGTCCGACGCGCTGACCGGCGGCCGCGGCGACAGCGTGATGGTCGGCGGCCAGCCGCAGCACGTCGTCGGCTACATGAAAGATTTTCTGTTCCTGCCGGAGCAGCGTCACACGCCGCTGGAGGCTCTGTCCGGCGGCGAACGTGGCCGCGTCATGCTGGCCCGTGCGCTGGCGAAGGCGTCGAACGTGCTGGTGCTCGACGAGCCGACCAACGATCTCGACCTCGAAACGCTCGACATGCTCGAGGAGATACTGGATGACTACGCCGGCACCGTGCTTGTCGTGAGCCACGATCGCGATTTTCTCGACCGCGTCGTCAGCTTCGTGATCGTGCCGGAAGGCGACGGCCGCTGGCAGGAGTATGCCGGCGGCTATTCCGACATGCTGGTCCAGCGCGGCGCCGATCTCAGGCGGGCACCGGTCAAGCCGGCGGCGAAGTCGACTGACAAGCCGGCGAAGGCGTCGCCGTCAGCGCCGAGCGAACGAAAGCGCCTGACCTTCAAGGACAAGCACGCGCTGGAAACGCTGCCGAAGACAATCGCGGCGCTGCAGGCCGAGATCGGCAAACTGGGCGTGCTGCTCGAAGACGCCGAGCTTTACGCACGCGACCGCAAGCGCTTCGACCAGACGTCTTCAGCGCTCGCAAACGCGCAGCAAAAACTTGCGGAGGCCGAGGAACGCTGGCTCGCGCTGGAAATTTTGCGCGAGGAAATCGAGGGGCGATGATCAGCCCCGGAGTTTCGTCATTGCGAGAAGCGAAGCGACGAAGCAATCCAGAGCCCAGTGTTTGCAGTCCCTGGATTTCTTCGCTTCGCTCGCAATGCCGGCAAATTTGACAGCGATTTTCGCCTTACCGCTCACCCGCCTCGGTGAAGAATTTTTCGCCGTAGGCGAAGCGATTGGGCTTGAGAAAGAAGCCAAGGATCACCGCACCATTGGGCGCAACCGCCTCGTGCTGGTTGCCGGCGGGTCGCCAGACGAACTGACCGGGCCCGCACTTGCCTTCATGGTCCTCGAGCGAGCCCTCGATCACATAAGTCTGTTCGAGCGCGGTGTGCTCGTGGAGCGGCACGACGGCGCCCGGCTCGAGCTTGAACAGGGCCGTGGTGATGCCGCTGCCATCCGTATAGAGCACCTTGATCTTGATGCCGGGAAACTTGGTGGTCTCCCACGGCATGTTGGGCACGTCGAGATAATGCGCCGTGCGCTCCGGCGGATTTTCCGGCTTGATGTCGGAATGCACGAGCTTGCGTTCTGGCATTGACATGACGAACTCCCTGGCAGGTTTCCTTTGGACCACGAAGACATCGAAGCATACTGCGCGCACGGAATCACCGATAGCCGCAAATGACCAGAGCGGCGGCGCTCGTCGAACCGGCAAGTGACGTTCGCGTCCACCACAGATCATATGCGCTGCCTCAAATACGTGTCATCCTCGCAGTGCTTTTGGGAACGATCATCGCTCTTGAAGGAGGGCGGCAGGCTCGGCCTCCCTAGTTCGTGCTCATGAACGGCCTGCGCGACATAGCAAAGCTCCTTTTCAGCCCGCGCTTCGGAACCTTCTGGTTTGCGAGCCTGCTCTCCAACATGGGGACCTGGGCGCAGCAGATTGCCGAACCCTGGCTCCTGCTCAGTCTCGGCGCGTCATCATTTGTCATCGGACTGGACTCCTTTGCCAGCGCTGCTCCGGCGTGGGTCCTGACGTTGCTTGGCGGCATGCTCGCCGACCGTGGCGATCGCAGGCGTGTGATTGCGACATTCCAGTCGATCCAGATGCTGTGTCCGGTGACGGTTGTCGTCCTGCTGCTGACCGGAACCGCGCAACCATGGATGATCGTGATGCTGTCATTGGTGGTCGGCATCACCGATGCGCTATCGATGCCATCTTTTCAAACGATCACACGCTCGATCGTCGAACGCCAGCAGGTCGGGACCGCGCTCGCGCTGAACGCAACGCAATTCAACCTGTCACGCATTCTCGGGCCGGCCCTCGCCGGCGTGATGATGGCAAGCCTTGGGGCCGTCGCGTGCTTTTCCGCGAATGCAGCGTCGTTCGTGCCGTTCATACTTGTCGCGTTCCTGGTATTGCCCAAAGGGCCGACGCCAACCGCCGACGAGGAACGCAAGTCCTGGAACATCACGACGAATTTACGGGAATTCTCGCAGCATCCGACCCTGGTCCAGGCGCTGGCGACGGTCTTTCTGACCAGCATGCTCTGTGGGCCGTTGATCGTGTTCTCGCCGCTTCTGATCCGGGACATCCTGCATGGCGACGTCACGACGTTTGGCGGTGTCGTCGGCGCGTTCGGAATCGGTGGTGTGTTGGGGTCGCTTCTGCTTGTCGCGGTCGGTGCACGCTTCGATCGTCAATGGCTTAGCGCTTCGTTTGCGGTCTGCTACGGCGTAGTTGTTGTGCTTGCTGCCTTGGCGCCCTGGACGTGGGCTTTGACACTGCTGTTCGTGTTTGCCGGCTTGGCCATGAACGTCAGCAATACGTCCGTCAATACGACACTGCAGACGGCCGCGCCGGCACACGCTCTCGGACGTACCGTGAGTTTGTACATGCTGGCGCTGCGCGGCGGCCTCTCGATCGGAAGCTTTGCAACCGGACTGTCCGTTGGGTTGCTGGGCGTACGCGAAGCGCTGTTGGTCAACGGTCTGCTCGCGGTCGCGGCTCAGCTCACGCTGGCGATCGCCCTGTTGCGCCGAAGCAGGCCATAGGCCGAAACTACCGTCGCCGGCCCCCTGCAAGACCCCGTTTGATCCATCGCAACGCCGCAGCCGCTAGCGCCAGATAGCAAAACAGTTGGGGTGACACATGCCGGGCTCACTCCCGGTCGAGAATGGATCAACGGCTCATGACTGTGATGAGCGTGAACGCGCCGTCATTCAAACCAATCACGTTTTTGTGGTCGCATCGCTGGTTCGTGCTCGCAGCTACGCTGGCTTGCGGGATTGCCGGCTGGCAGGGCGCGCGCCTGCTGCTTGGGCCTGCGGTGGTGGTCGATCAGGTCAGGCGCGGCAATTTGGTCGAGACGGTGGTGGCTTCAGGTCATGTCGAGACACCATTCCGCGTCGAAATCGGCAGCCAGATCACCGGCACGGTCGAGGACGTTCTGGTCCAGGAGGGACAGCAGGTCACCAAGGGCCAGGCGTTGATCTCGCTTGATGATCGCGAGCTGAAGGCGGCCGTCGTGCAGGCGCAGGGCGCGGTCGACCAGGCCGAGGCGCGGGTGCGGCAGATCGTCGAACTGACCCTGCCCTCGGCGCGCGAAGCGCTGACCCAGGCCGAGGCCAACCTGCTCAATGCGCAGCAGACCTTCGATCGCACCTCAAAACTGTTCAATGATGGGTTCGGAACCCGCGCCGCTCTCGACGATGCCCAGAAGAACCTCGACGTTGCGCGAACCCAGGTCCGCACCGCCGAATTTCAGGTCTATACCGCAGACATCAACGGCAGCGACTACGTGATGGCGCAAACTCAGCTCAACCAGGCGCGCGCCAATCTGCAAACCGCGACCTCGCGCCTGAGCTATGCCACGATCGCGGCACCGCGCGACGGCGTGCTGATCTCGCGCAGCGTCGAACGCGGCACCGTGGTGCAAGCGGGTCGCGCCCTGCTTGTGCTCGCGCCGGCAGGCGAAACGCAACTGGTGCTGCAGATCGACGAGCGCAACCTCGGCAAGATCACGTTGGGCCAGCACGCGCTGGCGTCCGCGGATGCGTTCCCCAACCAGCGGTTTGACGCAGTCGTCAGCTACATTAATCCCGGCATCGACATCACGCGCGCGTCGGTCGAGGTGAAGCTCGTGGTGCCCGCGCCGCCCGACTACCTGCGTCAGGACATGACCGTGTCGGTTGATATCGAATCGGCACGCCGCGATCAGGCGCTGGTCGTGCCGGCGCGTGACGTCTACGACATGCTGTCCGGCGCGCCCTGGATCATGAGCGTGCGCGATGGCCGCGCCACCAAACGGCCGGTGACGCTCGGCATCCGCGGCAATTCGGATGTCGAAGTTCTGAGCGGCGCAGCGGAGGGCGATCTCGCCATTCCCCTTACCGCGAACCTGCTGACCGGCCAGCGCCTGCGACCGATTCGGCCATGAATCACTGGCTGCCGTTCGAATGGATCACCGCCGTGCGCTTCCTGCGCGAAGGTCGGCTGCAAACGTTGTTCATCATCGGCGGCGTTTCGATCGGGGTTGCGGTGATCGTTTTCATGTCGGCGATGCTGGCGGGACTGGAGGCGAACTTCATCAAGCGCGTGCTGACATCGCAGCCGCAGATTCAATTGATACCGCCCGATCAGGTCGCTCGACCGTTGCGCGGCAACGATGCCGGCGAGTTCGAGGACGCGGTCGTCCAGCGCCCGAGCCAGCGCATCCTGTCGATCGATCAATGGCCAAAGATCCGCAACCAGCTGCTGACCATGCCGCAAATCACCGCCGTGTCGCCGACGATGGCGGGCTCGGCGCTGGCGGTGCGCGGTGACGCCAGCCGCGCGATCGCACTTTCCGGGGTCGAACCGGACTCCTACTTCAAGATCGTGCGGATTCCCGACTACATCGTCGCCGGCCAACCGCGGCTATCCAGCGAAGACATTATCATCGGTATAGAACTCGCAAAAAATCTCGGCGCGACCGTCGGCGACAAGCTCAATGTCAGCGCCGCCAACGGCGCCTCGCGTGTGCTGACCATCACGGGGCTGGTCGATCTGGGCAACAAGGGCACCAACCAGCGTTCGGCCTATGTCAGCCTGCGCACGGCGCAATCACTGCTCGGCATGATCGGGGGCGTCACCACGATCGACCTCACGATCAACGACATCTATGCCGCGGAGACGCTGGCGCAGCAAATCCAGGCTTCGAATGCCGTGGAGGCCGACAGCTGGATCAAGACCAACGCGCAATTTTTCACCGCGGTGGAAGCCCAGAAGACATCGAACACCCTGATCCGGGCTTTCGTCGCCCTCTCGGTTGCATTCGGCATCGCAGCGGTGCTGGTGGTCTCGGTGATCCAGCGTTCCAAGGAGATCGGCATCCTGCGCGCGATGGGAGCGACGCGCGGCAAGATCATGCGCGTGTTCCTGTTGCAGGGCGGCTTGCTCGGATTTGCCGGCTCGTTGTTCGGCTCGGCAATCGGCGCGGTGGCGCTGATCTACTGGCACGCGGTGGCGCGCCAGGTCGACGGCAGCGAGCTGTTTCCGCTGATCCTCGACCGGCAGCTGTTCATCGCCACCATGATTCTCGCAACATTGACGGGCCTGCTCGCGGCGACAGCGCCGGCGCTGCGTGCCGCCAAACTCGATCCCGTGGTGGCGATCCGTGGCTGACGACATCCTCCGCCTCGACAAGATTTGCAAGTCCTACAACATCGGCCTGCCATCCGAGACCGAGGTGCTGCGCGATATCGACCTGACCATGCGCCAGGGCGAATTCGTCGCGCTGATGGGTCCGTCAGGCTCGGGGAAAAGTACGCTGCTCAACATCATCGGCCTGCTCGACCGTCCGACCTCGGGCCGGCTGTTCATTCACGGCCGCGACACCAGTGCATTGTCCGAAGCCGAGATCACGCACTTGCGCGGACGCAGCATCGGCTTCGTGTTCCAGTATCACCACCTGATCCCGGCATTTACGGCGGTGGAAAACGTGATGATGCCGATGCTGGTGGACCGCGGCTTTCCAGGCAATGACATGGAGCGGCGCGCACGCGCGCTGATGGCGCAGGTCGGGCTCGACAAGGTCGCAAACAACCTCGCCAACAACATGTCGGGCGGTCAGCAGCAACGCGTCGCCGTTGCGCGCGCGCTGGCGATGCAGCCCGATCTCATTCTGGCCGACGAGCCGACCGGTAACCTCGACACGAAATCTGCCGAGGGTGTGTTCGACCTGATGCGGCAGGTCAACAGGCAAAATGGCACGAGCTTCCTGCTGGTCACGCACAATCTGGTGCTGGCGGAGCGATGCGACCGCATCGTCGAAGTCGTGGACGGCCGGATCGCGACGCCACTGGCTAGCGCATGATACCGCAACCTGACTTGCGCGAGCCATATTTACGTCCGCAGCTCCGGGATCACCCAGTTCGGCTGCTGGCCGCGATGTACGCGCAGCACGTTGTCGAATGCGTTGCGGAAGCGCTTGGCGCGATTCTCCCAGGTCGGGCCCGCCATGTGCGCGGTTAGCACCACGTTCTCCATCGTGAACAACGGATTATTCGCCGGCGGCGGCTCGGTGTCGAACACGTCGAGGCCGGCACCGGCAATCACGCCATCCGACAGCGCGGCGGCCAGCGCGGGTTCGTCGACCACCGGGCCGCGGCAGGTGTTGATGAGATAGGCGTGCTTCTGCATCAATCTAAGCTCGCGCGTCGAGATCATGTGCCGCGTCGTCGGCAACAGCGGCACGTGCAGGCTGACGATGTCGGACCTTGCCAGCACTTCGTCGGCCAGGCGGAAGCGGGCGCCGACCGCATCTTCCTCGGCCTCGCTCAGGCGCAGGATGTCGAAATAGATCACGTCCATGTCGAAGGCCTGCGCGAGCCGCGCGACCTTCTTGCCGATGGTGCCGAGGCCGATGATCCCGAGCGTCTTTCCTTCCAGCTCGTAGACGTGCTTCTCCTGCCAGTTGTTACCGCGCCAGCGCCCGCCGGCAACGTTCTGGTGCTGCCAGATCAACCGGCGGCAGACGGCAAGCATCAGCATCAGCGTGTGTTCGGCGACCGCGACCGAGTTGGCGCCGCCGTTGTTGCAGATCGGCACATGCGCGCGGCGGGCGGCCTCGATGTCGCAACGGTCGTAGCCGGCGCTGAGCAGCTGCACGAGTTTCAACTTCTTCGCCCGCGCGTAAAACGCGTCGTCCATCGAGGAGTTGCCGAGACCGATCAGGTAATCCGCCTCCGGCATCGCGGCGTGCAGCTCGGCGCTGCCAGCGGCGACCTGCACCAGCTCGAAGCCGGCCGGCGCAAGATCTTGCGCAAACTTGCGATCGAACTCGCCGAACGGGACGTAGACGATGCGCGGCATGGACGTTTCCCCCTTGGCTTTATCGTTGTCGCTGAATGAGAGCGGCTGCATCAGCCGGTGACGACGCGGAAGCGGTGGTCGTCATCTTCGGCCATATCGTTGACCAGGTTGATCTCCCAGGTGAGGTATTCGCGCATCGCCGCTTCGCGGTCTTGGCGCTCTCGCGGCATGAGGAAGACATCGTCAGGGGTGTCTGCCATCCGGGTCGCCCCGGTCTCGAGCGGCAGGCCTGCCTTGACCCACGCCTGTGTGCCGCCAGCGAGCGCCAGCACCGGCCTGCCAGCACTCGCTTGCAACTCGGCCGCCGCCAGTGCCGCCAGCGCGCCATCGGCCGAGGTCAGCACAATCGTTTGGCCCGCCGGGATTTTCGCAAGCGACGAGTCGAGGCGCGCGCGGATCGCGAACCAGGCGCCGGGAATATGGCCGAGCGCGTAGCGCTTACTGAGATCGAGGTCGGCCACGACGACCTCTCCGGCCGCCAGTCGCGTCTGCAAGTCCAGCGGCTCGATCCGCGGCGGCGAGAGCGCGGCAAGACCGAGCACGCGTGGAATATGCGGACCGTTATCCCAGTCGCCATCGGTCGGACTTGCCACGAGCACCGCAACGTCAGCCCAACCCATCTGCTTCAGCCACGACGCCGTCATTGTGGCGCGGATACCGTTGTCGTCGACCAGCACGACGCGCGCGCCCCAGGTGGCGATGTGGTAATCGGTCTCTTGCACGAGCTGACCGCCCGGCGCCGACCGCGCGCCGCGCAAATGTCCGGCCGCGTATTCCTCCGGCGTGCGCACGTCGAGGATATAAAGGCTGCGATGCGCCGCCTCGGCCTGCCAGGTTTTGAGCGTCCGCATATCGATGCGAGGGATGTCACAGCGCACAGCGACACGGGCAGCGCCCTCTTCGGCGTGCTTCAATCCACCGGGGCTGACTTGCGGCGGCTTTCGTTCGGCGCCATGCGCGACCTCGAGGCCCGCAAGCTGCCAGGCCATCGTGCCGTCCTTCAGCGAGACGACCTTGTTGGGCACGCCAGCCGAGATCAGCGATTGCGCGCCGATGATGCTGCGGGTGCGGCCGCCGCAATTGACGATCACAAAGGTGTCCGGCGATGGCGTGAGATCGGCAAACCGATAGACAAGCTCCGCGCCGGGAACGCTGATCGCCTTCGGGATGCTGTTGTTGTGATACTCCTCGAAGGAGCGGCTGTCGTAGATCGCAATGTCAGCGCCGCTGTCGATCAGCGCCTGCAGCTGCTGCACCGAGATCCACGGCGTGCCGGCCTCGTGCTCGACCACCTCCGCAAAAGCCTTCGAAGGCACGTGGATGCCGCTGTAGATCTTGAAGCCGGCCGCTTCCCACGCCGCGAGCCCACCATCGAGATAACCGACATCCTGGTAGCCGAGCGCGGTCATGCGCGCCGCGGCGCGCGCGGCGAGGCCCTCGCTATCGTCGCACCACACCACCCGCACGCCGCGCCGCGGCACGAGGTCATCGACCAGCAACTCCAGCCGGCTCAACGGAACGCAAGTCGCCATCAGATGATGACGCCTGCCAAACAGCAGCTCCTCGCGCGCGTCGAGCAGCGCCAGTTCGCCGCCATCGTGCAGCTGAGCCTTCAATTCCCGTGCGGTGATGCGCTTGACGCCGTTGCCCGACATGAGGCGGCCTTCTCAGGCCGCCTTGATGTTGGAGCGCTGCACGTGGTCGAGATTGCGACCCTCGATACGCACGAGCTTGGTCGGCCCGGTTCGCTTCGGCGAATGGACCACGCCGACGTCATAGAAATGACTGTCGCCCGGCTTCAGGACATAGGTCTTCGCCGGCGCCACCAGGATCGGGGCATCGCCCTCGCCCTTCCTGACGACACGCCAGTCGGTCATCTCGGTGTCGCCGACCGCCAGACCGTAGATCGCCCAGCTGGAACCGTGATCGTGCGGCGCGCCGGCGGCGGCGCCCTCGTAGACGTGACCGCAGATGCAGAACCCGAGCTCCGGGTCCTCGTACAGCACCTTGCGGGGCTTGCACTGGTCGGCGGTCAGGTGCTTTGCGATGAACTCCTTGTCGAGCAACACCTTCGAGACCAGCTTGCACACCGCCTGCTTGCCTGACGGCCCCGCATCCTCCTTCAAGACGTTGCGAATATCGTCACTCAATTGCTCAAGCGTGTAGGACATTGGCTCTCTCCCTTCGCTGCTTTTTGTTCGAACCTGGCAGCATTATGCAACGGCTGGCGAATGAGGCAATCCTTACACAGGCTCAGACGCGCAGGATTGATCGAATCTTGCATCGCTATTGACCTCGTCCCCCCGATCGAGGTCGGGGCAGCCTCCTCGGACGCGCCATAGGAGACGAGAGGGCGGCGTGACAAATTTGCACCTGCGCCGTGCCAGATGAGGATATGCCCTGCAAGCCTGCCCTGCTTGCCGCCTCTGTTGCGATTTGCCGCAGCTCATTATATGACGACAATCATCTGACAGATCAACGCGGCAGCCCCGCCTAAAACGCTGCCGGAACAACAAGAAAGACCGCCGAAAAATGCTTTCGCAGCTGCTTGCGCCCGCGCTCGCCCGCCGCAACATCCACTACGGCTGGGTGATGGTGGCGGTGACGTTCCTGACCGCGCTGGTCAGCGCCGGCGCCGGCGCTGCGCCCGGCGTGTTCATCCTGCCGCTGCAGAAGGAGTTCGGCTGGACCACGGCAGAAATCTCCACCGCGATTTCGATCCGCCTGATGCTGTTCGGCCTGATGGCCCCGTTTGCCGCTGCACTGCTGAATCGCTTCGGCCTGCGCAATGTCGCGCTGATCTCGATCTCGATTGTGACCGCGAGTCTGCTGCTGTCCCTCGGCATGACAAAAATCTGGCAACTGATCCTGTTGTGGGGCGTCGTGGTCGGCTTCGGCACCGGCATGACCGCGCTGGTGTTGAGCGCGACGGTAGCGACGCGCTGGTTCAACGCGCGGCGCGGGCTCGTGGTCGGCTTCCTCACCGCGAGCACCGCGACCGGGCAACTGATCTTCCTGCCCGCGCTGGCGAGTTTTACCGAGCACTATGGCTGGCGTATTGCCCTAGCGGCGATGTGCGGACTGCTCGCACTGGCTGCTCTCGTGATTTCTCTCTTCATGCTGGACCGTCCGTCCGATGTCGGCTTGCGCGCCTATGGCGACGACGGCTCGCAGCCGCAGCCGGCAGCAGCACCGCCGAGCAACGCCATCGCCGCCGCGGCGTTCAACGCGCTGAAGGACGCCTCGCGCACGCCGGTGTTCTGGATCCTGTTCGGCACCTTCTTCATCTGCGGCGCCAGCACGTTTGGCCTGATCCAGACGCACTTGATCCCGATGTGTGCGGACTATGGGTTGCCGGCGTCAAGCGGCGCGACGCTGCTGGCGGCGATGGGCGTGTTCGATTTCGTCGGCACGATCTGCTCGGGCTACCTGTCGGACCGCTACGACAATCGCCTGCTGCTGTTCTGGTATTACGGCCTGCGCGGGCTGTCGCTGATCTTCCTGCCGTTCACCAATTTCGATCTGGTCGGGCTGTCGCTGTTTGCGGTGTTCTACGGGCTCGACTGGGTCGCGACCGTGCCGCCGACGGTGCGGCTGACGGCGCAGAAGTTTGGGCCCGAGCGCGCCAACCTGGTGTTCGGCTGGATTTTCTGCGGCCACCAGCTCGGCTCCGCGATCGCAGCGTTCGCTGCCGGCATGTCGCGGACCTTCCTTGCGACCTACCTGCCGGCGTTCTTTGCCGCCGGCGCCCTGTGCCTGATCGCGTCGCTCGCGGTGCTCGCGATCGATAACAAGCGGCGGGCGCAGCCCGTGCCGGCGTGAGGATGCAGGCTTTTCGAAACTTACAAACGGTCGTCATTCCGGGGCGCGAGCGAAGCGAGCCAGCCCGGAATCCATAACCACGACCGGGCGTATGGATTCCGGGCTCGTGCTTCGCACGCCCCGGAATGACAAATTTGTGAAGCTCCGAGACTTCTCAAGTCGCGATCCCGGAATACAAATCATCCCAATTAGGATTACTCTCCTCGATCACACGTATCTTCCAGTCGCGCCGCCATTTCTTCAGTTCCTTTTCGCGTGCAATGGCTGTCACAGCCTCGTCGTAGACTTCGAACCAGACCAGCCTGTCGACGTCGTATCGCTTGCTGAAGCCATCAACCGACTTGCTCTTGTGCTCGTACACGCGTCGCACAAGATCATTTGTCACACCAAGGTAAAGCGTGCCGTGCTTCTTGCTCGCGAGAAGGTAAACGTAGTGCGCCTTAACATCGACAGGGGTTATGGATTCCGGGCTCGCGCTACGCGCGCCCCGGAATGACGGCTCACAGTTTCGCCACCGCCGCCATTGCCTCGTCCGTGACCTGCAGCGCAAAGTCGATGTCGGCTGGCGTGTGGGCGAGCGACAGGAACATGTTGTGCTTGGGGTGCAGGTAGACGCCGCGGCTCAGCGCTTCGGTGACGAAGCGATAGCCCTTCACGAAATCCGGGTCGTCGTCGAACAGCACGGTCGGCATCTGCGGCGGGCCGCTCTGGCGGATACCGATGCCGTGACGCTTCGCTTGCGCGGCGAGGCCATCGCGCAGGCGCTGGCCCATGGCGCGCATATGTTCCGGCGCATTGTGCTTCTCCAGCACGTCGAGCGTCGCAATCGCGGCGGCCATCGCATTGGCGCCGCACCAGAACGAGCCGGTCACATAGAGCTTTGAGACGGCGTCGCGGAAGCGGTCGTTGCCGGTGACGGCGGCCAGCGGATAACCGTTGGCAATGGCCTTGCTCCACGCGCTCAGGTCCGGCTTGACGCCGAGCGGATGCCAGCTGCCGTGCAGCGACAGGCGAAAGCCGGCGCGGACGTCGTCAAGGATCAGCGCAGCACGCTTCGCATCGGCCAGCGCGCGAGCGCGCGCGGCAAACGTTTGATCGGGCAGTTCCTGGTCGAGGCCGTAGTCGTGACGGAATGCGGAGACGAGAATACCGGCGAGATCGTCGCCGGCCTGCGCCACCGCATCTTCAAGGCCCGCGACGTCATTGTATTTGCAATAGATCACGTGGGCGCGATCTTCCGAGGTGACGCCGAACGGATGCGGCGTGCACCACGGCACCGCGCCGTGATAGGCGCCGCGTGCCAGCACGATCTTGCGCTTGCCCGTCGCGCCGCGCGCCAGCGTGACGCAGGTCGTGGTCGCGTCGGTGCCGTTCTTGGAGAACAGCGCCCAGTCGGCGTGGGTGACGAGGCCGAGTGAGGCGCTCGGCGAGCTCGACCATGCGCGCCGTCGGGCCGTTCAAGCAGTCGCCCTGCGCCGACTGCTTGCGCACGGCCTCTTCGACGTCGGGATGCTTGTGGCCGAGCACGATCGGCCCCCAGCTGCACATGAAGTCGAGATAGCGGCGGCCATCGACGTCGTAGAGATAGCAGCCCTCGCCGCGGGCGAAGAATTGCGGATAGCCTGGCGGCAGGCCCTCGGCGCGCATGTGGCCCCACATGCCGCCGGGCACGACTTTTTTGGCGCGTTCGCGCAACGCGCTGTCGATAGGACCGAGAGTTAGGGTCATCGGGTGTACCATTTGGCTGACGTTCTCATGATGTCCGGGGCGCCACAAGGCGGCGAGCCCGGAATCCATAACCACAACTGGGGGTATGGATTCCGGGCCCGCGCGATGACGCGCGTCCCGGAATGACGAGGTCTGTGAGTTCATTCCAATCAATTCGGCTTCAGCGTTTGCCGCGCCATCGCGGTCGCTTCGATCTTCGCCCAGTCGTAAAGCATCGGGATCAGTTCGCCTTTCGCCCAGGTCTCGTTCTGGTTCAGATACCACGGACTGTCGACGTGACCTGATGCGCCGTGGAACACGATCCACTGGCAATTGTCCCAAGCGCCGACGTCGAACACGTAGCGCGACAGCGAGGACGACGTTGCTGCAAATCCGTTGCTGAGCTGAAAGCCCGAGGCCATCACGGTGTCGTTGTCGCCATTCACGACGGCGCAGGTCTTGTCGAGCATCGCCGCGTGCTCGGGAAATGCCGCCGATAGCTGATGTTTCAGCGGTGGACGATGCATCGCGCCCCACACATCCGTGGGAGGCTTGGCCGCGACCTCGTTGAGCGCTTGCGCAAGCAAATCCTCCCAGGTCGCGTCCTTCAGCAGGGTGCGGTCGTTGGCGCGCATCAATTGCGGGATGGTCGACCAGATCTGGTTCTGCGGATGCACACCGGGCGGCACTTTCAGATACGGACTCTCCGCCGCACGCGCCAGCCGTGAGTGTTGCAACACCAACAAGGTCAGCGCGGCGCGCAGCGCGGCGTAAGCCGCGGCCGCCCTGGAATCGGCCAGCATCTGGCCATCCCATGCCAGGATCAGCTTGCGCAACTTCTCGGCGTCACCGGTTGCGCTGATCGAGCGCAGCCGCTCGCGCAGCTCGGTGCCGGGAATGCTGTAGAGGTCGCGATGGATCGCCGGCATGTCCTCCGACTGTCGCCTTGGTGAGACGCGACAGCCGCGTCGAAATCCGCCGCGCGCGGTGCGGCGGCATCGCGTCGGTCGACATGTAGTGCTTGCCGGTCTCCGCCACGACACGGTTGTTGGCGGTGACGATCACCCCGTCGGGCGGATCGATCTGGCACGGCATGTCCTCGAACGGCACCATGCCCTGCCACTCGTGCTCGCCGGTCCAGCCCGGCACCGGCAGCCAGCCATTGCTGCGCGGGCGTTTCGGCACCAGTGCGCGGACACGATGGCCGATGTGACCTGACGTGTCGGCGGCGACGAGGTTGTGATCGATCAGTCCCCAGCCCCGCGTCGCCTCGTAGAAATCGGTCAGACCTGTCGCCTTCAGCATCGGCACCAGGCAATCGAACGATTTGTCGATCACGGCGAACTGCGTCGAGCGCAGGGTGATCGCGGTACCGGCTTTGGGATCGCCAGCAATGACCGGGCCATGCCGGGTCTCGACGACCTCGAGCTTGACCGCGTCACCGTCGCGCACGGAAATTTCCTCCTCGCGCCTGGCGACCGGCAACCAGTTGTCGCGATGCAGGCAGCACTGCGCACCGTCGTCGAACCGCTCGAGATAGAGATCGTGGATGTCGACGAAGGCGTGGGTGACGCCCCAGGCGACATGCGCGGTGTGGCCGAAGTGCGGGAAGCCGGGAACGCCGGGCACGGTGAGCCCGATGCAATCGAACTCGTCGCAGGCGAGATGCGCCTGGTAGTACATGCTCGGCATCTCAAGCTGGCGATGCGGATCGCCGGCGAGAATCGGCCGGCCGGTCGCGGTACGCTGGGGCGACAGCGCCCAGTTGTTGCTGCCGCCAGCAAGCTCGACACCGGCGAGATCGACCTTGTCGCCAAGCAGCGCCGCAAGCCCCGGTTTGAGATCGGCGAGCGCGGCGAGATGGCGGCCGCCCTTGTCGCCGGGCGGCAGGCACAACAGATCGTCGCCGCCGTCGTCGAACCGAAGTTTTGTCACCTGCGCCGCACCGACAATCGGCAGTGCCGCAGCACGCCACAGCTTCCACCACACCGAGCCCATCAGAAAACCGATTTGCCGCATGATGGCGATGGCGTGCCAGGGCTCGAAGCGCTGCGGCGTGGTGTTGAGGATCGTGTACTCGACCGGCCATCGCCTCAGTGCGATGAACGCATTCACGCCGCGCGCGTAGGCCTCCAGCATCGCCTTGGTGTCGGTGCGCAGCACGGCGTAGTCGCGCCGTGAGCAGCCGGCGGTGTTGAGCTGACGCGCGAGAATGTCGCCAGCGAGCGCGCGTTTGCCGAGCCACTCGGCATAGTGGCCGGTGCCACGGCGAAACAGCGCTTCCATCTGCCAGAGCCGATCCTGGGCATGAACGAAGCCGAGCGCAGCAAACGCGTCGGTCACCGTGCGCGCCTTGATGTGCGGGATGCCCGACGGCTCGCGAAACAGTATTGCGTCGGCGGAGAGGCCGCGGATCGCGGCGTCGGCGGAGAGGTCGGGCAGGTGCTGGGTGGGGTCGAGAGAGGCTGTTGCTGAGGTCATGGCGTTCCGAGGGGGGCAAGTTCCGTCCAAGGCTAGTATCCAAGGCTACCGATCTCAGGCGGTGGCGGGAAGAGCCGAACTTCCGATCCCTCGGCTGCGCTGCTAGAATGGCGTGTTACTGCCAGCATCACCAACAATAGAAACGCCGCAGATTCCAGACTTCAGAGCTGGCGCGGTGCAACTGTCTGCGCCGGCTCCCGTTAATGAGATTCAACCAAGGAGGATGCCATGCCTGACAGTGTGTACAAGGTGATCGAGCTGGTCGGCACGAGCAAGGATTCCTGGGAGAAGGCGGCCAGCGCCGCCGTGGAACGCGCGAGCAAGACGCTGCGCGACCTGCGCATCGCTGAGGTCGTCCAGCTCGACATGCAGATGGACGACAAAGGCAAGGTCGAGGCCTACCGGGCCAAGCTCAAGGTCTCGTTCAAGTACGAGGACTGATCGCCCGCGCCGGCTGAGCGCCGCGACACAGGACAGCTCACCGGCCGCGATGCAAGGCGTCGCGGCCGCCGGCGGCGTCTTGCTGATGGAGCTGGCGATCCCGGCATGACTCGAACATGCGACCTACGGTTTAGGAAACCGCCGCTCTATCCAGCTGAGCTACGGGACCGCTTAGGCACACGATTTAGCATGTTTGCGTGACGTTTCCAGCTGGGGCGAGGTCAGCTGCACCGCGGATAATAGTGATAGAGCGCGGACCCCCGCAGCGTGATCATTTTCCTGGTCAAACCGCCATGACGCGCAATCCAGTCCTGCACCGGCTCAGGATAAACCTCGGCAACCGCGGCGTTGAGGGACGACGGCGCGCGGAAAACGTTTCCCTTACGATCGGCCAGCAAGGCACCGTGGAAGCCGAGCACCGCGCGGCGGGTGACGCAAATGCGCTCCGTTGGGACGGTGCCGAGCACGAGCGTGCAAGCGGAATAGCAGGGACCGTCGATGATGACGCGCTCACCGGTGTCGCGCATCTGCTCGAACAATTTGACGAAGCTGCCGACTTCGCCGCCCGGACTGCCGAGAATGCGAATATCGGCAAGGGCAGGAGCGATGGCGCCGGCCAGCGCAAGCGCGGCGCAAGTGACAAACGCAACAAGCCGTGACGGTCGCATCGGGCACCTCCAGCGCGGGCCCCGCGCAGCAATTGAGCCGGCAATGCGGGCTTCAAGATGGCAGTCTCACCACGCGGCTCGCGCTCGCGCCGAGCCGACGTGTGTCTTGCCAAATCAGACCCGCGACAGCGTGACGATTTGACCCTTGAGCTGATCGATTGCCGGCTTTGCAACATCGCCAACGCCGGGCGTTGCAAGGACCTTGTCACACATCTGGTTGATCGTCGGCATCGCCACCGCGATCACCTTGACCAGCGCCGTTCGACCATCGGGAGGAAGCTGCGCAATGAGGGAACTGACTTCATTCAACTGCGATGTCGCCTGTCGAATTACCGGCAGTGCCGCGCGCGCCGAAGCGGCGTCCGTGATGGTGGGAAGCACGGATTTCAGCGAATCGACAGACGAGTTGATCTCGCTTGCGAGGTTGACACCGCCAACCGTGACGGTTGGCGGGGCCAACCCAACGGTGCCGCTTGCGGGCGCCGGCATTGCGGTTTTCTGCGCGTCGGCAACGGTATCGGTGCCCTGGCGTGCGAGGAAAACCCAGCCCAGCACGGCCAGCACGGCCACTGCGGCGGCCAGGTACGACCACTGGATCCCGCCGATGCCGGTGCGCCCGGCCTCCATCATCCGCTCCGAGGCCGTGGTCACACGCGGCGGCGCGGCGAAGCCGCTGCCGCGCCAGCGCGCAACCCAGCACTGGTCTTCTCAATAAGCCCGGCAGAGCTCAACTGACTGGCAAGGGTCGATGGAATCGCCGCCGCAAGCTGATCTTTCTGCGCAATAAGCGTCGATGCCAGCCCGCCTGCATCAAGGCCGCCGCTACGTTGCTGCTGACCGAGCGCGCCAAGCACCACCGGCCCGAGCATGCCAAGCATGGTCTTGACCGTGCCTTCGTTCAGGCCAGCAAAGCTGCCGACTGTTGCCGCAAGCGAATCGAATGCACCACCGCCGAACAGGCCCGCAAGCATGTTCGAGCCTGCGCCTGACATCGCTTTCTGATCGCCCCCTTCAAGCAGACTTTTGAGACTATCGAGCGGTCCGGGTTGTTGCGCCACTGCATTCGAGAGCTGACGCGCGCCTGATGGCGTCGAGGCGACCTTGGCGAGGCTGGCAAGCAGCGCCGGCACCGCGCCTCCGATCGCCCTATGCGCAAGGTCACGATCGATCCCGAGCGCAGAAGCAATCTTTGCGATCATGTCGGGCGTCAGGAACTGCATCACAACCGAGAAGAGGTTGGCGGCCATTGTGATCTCTCCATTTTGCTGGATTGGTTGGGACCACGGACATGCGGTCCGATCGGACTGCCGCCGCCAAGCTAGCGCCGCCGGCCGATGAGGTTGCTCCCGGAAAATGCTGAATCGCCGCTCGAAAATTCCTTAAGCGTGACAGGCGGATGGAACCGGTCGCGCCGACTGCTCGTGCGACAAGCGGAACCCGTTCTCAGGATTCAGGATAACGAGTCCTCGCGCCTCGGCCGCCGCGGCACTAGCTACATCAGGCGCTCAGCGGCACGAGATTGCGTGGATCGAATTGCAGCCAAACCGGGTCGTCTGTGGCGAGCAGTTGCGCTGCCGATGACATCGCCCGCAGCCGTCAAGTTCCCATCGCTCGACTGGATCACATATTCCCAGGTGTCGCCGAGGAAGGCCCGCGCGAGAACCTTGCCAGCAAAGCTGACCGCGCCGGCGTCCGCCGAGCGTCGCGCTTTCAGCGCGATCGCCTGAGGGCGCAGCGAGCATTCGAAGCTTGCGCCCTGCACGCCATCCTGCAGCGACGCGACCGGAACCGTGAACGCGCCGAAATCGACGACGTCGCCGCGACGCTCACCGCGCAGCACATTGGAGCGGCCGACGAATTCGGCGACGTAACGCGTCGCCGGCTTCGCATAGAGCGACAGCGGATCGGCAAGCTGCTCGATGCGGCCGCGGTTCATCACTGCGATCCGGCTCGACATCGTCATCGCCTCGGTCTGATCGTGGGTGACATAGATCGAGGTCATGCCGAACTCGTTGTGCAGGCGGCGGATCTCGCCGCGCATCTCCTCGCGCAGGTTGGCGTCGAGGTTCGACAGGGGCTCGTCGAGCAAGAGAATCTCCGGCTTCACCACCAGCGCGCGGGCCAGCGACACGCGCTGCTGCTGGCCGCCGGACAGCTCGTTCGGATAGCGCTTCGCCAGACCATCCAGCCGCACAACTTCCAGAATTTCGCCGACCCGGCGCCGCATCTCGTCCTTCGGAACTTTTCGCATGCGCAAGCCGAAGGCGACGTTCTGCTCGACCGACATGTTCGGCCACAGCGCGTAGCTCTGGAAGATCATCGACATCGCGCGCTTTTCCGGCGGCACCAAGCCGCCGCAGCGACGGACAGCGCGCGGCCGTTGAGCTGGATCGTTGCCGCCGCTCGGCGCGACAAAGCCCGCGATCATGCGCAGCGTCGTGGTCTTGCCGCAACCGGACGCACCGAGCAGCGAGATGAACTCGCCCTGCTCGAGGCTGAGGTCGAGATGCTCGACCGCGACGGTGTCGCCGTAGTGCTTGGAGATGCCCGACAGCACGAGCTTCGCGGTCATGTGCGCCTCAACATGAAATCGCGGCCGAGCAGGATCGAACCAACAGCGGTGAGCATACCGGTCGCCGCCAGCAGCAATACGGCGATGGCGGAGAGAATTTCGTACTGGCCCTGCTCACTCATTTCGATGGTCAGAATTGAGATGACGCGGGTCTGCGGCCCCGACAGGAACATCGCGGTCGACAGCTCGCGTGTGCCGATAATGAAGATGATCAGCCAGCTGCCGAACAGCGCGCTTTTCAGCACCGGCAGCACGACCTCCCACAGCACGCGGAACGGGCCGCCGCCGGCAATGCGTGCGCTCTCCTCCAGCTCCGGATGCATGCTCTGGATCGCCGAATTCGAATTGGTGAAGGCGATCGGCAGGAAGCGCGTCACGAAGGCAATGACGATCAGCGCACCGAGGCCATAGAGCGAGAACGGCGGCGGCGCATAGGCGGCATAAAAGCAGATCGCGAGCACGATGCCGGGCACCGCGAATGGCGCAAGCGTGATGCCGGCCAGCATATTGGCGAACGGCAGGATCCTGCGCTGCAAAATATAGGCAACACCGAAGCCGAGCACGGCACAGATTGTCGCCGCGGCGATGGAATAGGAAAACGTGTTCGACAGCGACTGGCGGATGGTCGGTTGATCGATCAGCGCCTGCTGGAAGTTGACCAGCGTGAAATTGCTCCAGGCCCAGCCCGCAGTCCACGACTTCGAGAACGCGCTCTGCAGCAGGATGTAAAGCGGCATGAACACCGACAGGCTCGCGATCAACAGGGCATAGGCGAGCAGGATCCAGCGCGAGGTGGTGCGCAGTCGCAGCATGGTGCGGTGGCCGCCCTTGCCGCCGATCGTCGAATAGCTGCGGCGCGACAGCAGATAGCGCTGCGCCCACAGCAGCACCACGGTGATGCCGACCAGCGGCATGGAAAATGCGGCGGCAACCTCGACCCGCACCGGGTTTTCGAAGAAAGCCGCGAGCTGCGTGGTGATGACATTGAAGCCGGCCGGAATCGCCAGCAATGCTGCCGTGCCATAGAGACCGAGCACTTCGAGAAAGACCAGGAACACTCCACCAAGGATCGCCGGCGCCACCAGCGGCAAGGTGACGAGCCAGGTGGTACGCGCCGGCGTCGCGCCGAGGATCGCGGCCGCCTCCTCGAGCTCGGTCGAGACCAGATCGAGCGCCGATTTCGCAAACACGTAGATCAGCGGGTAGGAATAGAGCGCGGTGACGACGGCGAGGCCCCAGAAACTGAAGATGTTGATCGGACCCGCTTTCGCGCCGGTTACCGCGACCCACAGCCGGTTGATCCAGCCGGCATTGGGGCCGCCGAGCAGGATCCAGCCGATCGCGCCGACAAATGGCGGGATCAGGAACGCCATCAGCACCAGGGTGTGGACGAGATTACGGCCGGGCATGTCGGTGCGCGATACGCCCCACGCCAGCGGCACCGCCATCGCGGCCGACAACAGCGCCGCGACCGTGCCGAGTTCGATCGAATTGACGTAAGCCTGGACGTAGCGCGGCCGGCTGAACGCGAAGACGTAGTTCGCGAAGCTCAGGCTCCCGTCGGTCGGACGACTAAAGCTTTCCTTCAGCAGCTGAAACAGCGGATTGCCGACGAGGAACAGCAGCACCGCGACGATCAGCAGCGCGACGATCGTGAACGCACTTGGCGCGGCAAATCTGCGTGGCCCGACAACGCCTGCGATCTCATGCGCCATGGCCGCGCCGCGCGAAATCAGACGCCAAACGTGTCACGCCACTTCTCGATCAGATCCGGCAGCTTCTGCGACAGCTCGATCGGATCGGACTTGATGCCGCTCATCTCGGCCAGCGGCTTCAGGCCCGGACCCGGGGCAACATCGGCGCGGACCGGGATGTTGTACTCGCTCGCCATGATCGCACCGACTTCCTTGCCGAGCATGAATTCCATGAACAGCTTGGCCGCATTCGGATGCGTGGTGCTCGCCATGATCGAGCTCGGTCCGACATTGAGCATGGCGCCGTCCTCGGGAAACACCGGCGCAATGGGAAGGCCGCGCGCATTCATGCTCGCTGCCGAGGCGACGGTACTCAAGCCGACCTTGCTTTCGCCGTTGCTGATCGTCACCGGCGGATCGACCAGCGAACGCGACACCAGCGGCTTGTTGGCATGGAGCTTTTCGAAGAAGTCCCAGCCATAGAGCTTCGTCATCGCGACGGTCCATGCGCCCATCGCACCACTATAGCCGGGATGCGGAATGGCAATCTGTCCCGACCATTTTGGATCGAGCAGGTCGGTCCACTTCTTGGGTGCATCCTCTTTCTTCACCAGCTTGGTGTTGTAGGCGAGCACGGTCGGATTGGTGTCGGTAATCGTTACGAAGTGGTCGGGATCGAAATCCTTGAGGATGGGCACGCAGAACTGCAGGTTCTTCGGCGCAAACGCCAGCAGCTTGTTCTGTGCGCGCAGCGGCGGGTAGTGGCCGTTGTCGGCCGAGCCGAACACATCGCAATTGGCGACGCCGGCCTTCATGTCCTGGCTGAGACGCTGGTAGATCACTTGCGATGTCGCGCGCACCACGTTGGCTTTGACGCCGGGCCAGGTCTTGCCGAACTCGGCCGCAACGTGCTCGGCGATTTCGGTCGACCAGTGCGCGATGTACCAGGTGAGTTCGCCTTCCTTTTGCGCGGCGGCATAAAGCCCGGCGAAATAGGGATCGCTCTTTAGCTCTTGCGCTGCGAGCGGCGGCGCGATCAATGCGCCGGCAGCAGCGGCAAGAAAAGATCTTCGATCGATGCGCATGGTCGCCTCCCTCAACGCGGCGTTTCTTTGTTCTGAATTCTGGAACTGAAATCCGAATGACAATACTTTGTGTCGCGTTGCCGCGAGGCCCCGTCAAGCGGTTTCGCGCGCGACGCGGCGCGGCCGTGCTATTCGCAAACCTCAATCGGGAAACGCGGAGCCAGCAATCATGACCGCCGACGCAAGTCTGTATGTCCACCACCGTCTTGATTGCGCGCCGCGGCAGTGGAAGGCGGTTGCTGACACGCTCGATCGCGACGGCCGTCGCGGCATCGAAGCTGCCGGCGGCAATCTCTACGGCATCTGGCGCAGCCAGATCGGCCGGCCGCGCGATGAACTCACCGCGATCACTTGCTGGACCAATGGCGCGCGTGCGAAGGACGGCATCGATGCCGCGTTGCGCGGCATCACCGCGGTGCGGCAGCACGAAATGCAGGCGATGACGCCGACGCTGCGCCCAACCTCATCCACGCCGCCGACGCGGCAGGGCAATTTCGCCTTCCGCTGGTTCGAGACTCCGGCGCAGCATTTTGACGAGTTCCTCGCGCTGAGCGCCAAAGGCTGGCCGGATTTCGAGTCGTCTTACGACTCGCAAGTGATCGGGCTGTGGCGGATCGTCGATGAGAGCGGTACGCGGACGCAGGATGGCCTGGTCACCAGCCTCCTGCTGACACGGCGGCCGGACCTTGCGATGTGGGAGCGCTCGAAGATCCCGCAGGGCGAGAAGGAAATCGCGATGCGCGAGACCTTCAACCGCCGCTACGACCTCTGCAACTCGACGGTCGTCTACACGACGACGCTGCTGACAGCGCGAGATCGCGAAGACACCGCGCGGTGGACGTGAGAAGGCTGCCCCTTCGCTTTTGGCGGCCCCTTACGCCGCCAGCGCATGGGCCCCATTAGCCTTTCGTTGTAGACCGCCGCCGCCAGCCCGGTAAACTGGCGACACATAAGAACGACTCAAAAGCCGACTTCGCGGGAGAACACCAAGATGAAATTCGGAATCTTTTACGAGCTGCAGCTGCCAAAACCCTGGGGGCCGAACGACGAGCTGAACCTCTACCAGAACGCGCTGAACCAGGTCGAACTCGCCGACAAGCTCGGCTACGACTATGCGTGGGAAGTCGAGCATCACTTCCTCGACGAATACTCGCACTCGCCGCAGCCGGAAGTGTTCCTCGCCGCCGCGAGCCAGCGCACCAAGCGCATCCGGATGGGCCACGGCATCATCCAGATCACGACCAATCATCCGGCGCGTGTTGCCGAGAAAGTCGCCTGCCTCGACCTCGTTTCCAACGGCCGGGTCGAGTTCGGCATGGGCGAGTCCGGCAGCGTGCAGGAGCTCGCGCCATTCGGCGTCGACATGGCGCAAAAGCGCGAGGTCTGGGAAGAGGCGGTGCGGTGCATCATCCCGATGATGACGAAGGAAGGCACTTCGTTCGACGGCAAATATTTCAAATTCCCGCTGCGTAACGTGACGCCGAAGCCGGTGCAGAAGCCGCATCCGCCGCTGTGGGTCGCCTGCTCGCAGCTCGAGACCATCGAGATGGCGGGCCGACGTGGCATGGGCGCGCTCGGCTTCCAGTTTCTCACCGCCGACATGGCGCATGCCTGGGTGCACGCCTACTACAACTCGTTCGTCAAGCGGCAGGAGAAGCTCGCCGACTACCAGACCAACTGCAACATCGCGATGGTCTCCTACTTCATGTGCGCGGAGACCGATGAGGAAGCGCGCAAGCGCGCCGAAGGCATCACATTCTTCCAGTTCGCGCTCGCCTTCTACTCGGGCTCGCGCAACCGCGAACGCGCCGCGCCCGGCACGGTGAGCATGTGGGAAGAGTACCTCAAGTGGAAGAAGGCCAATCCGGAAGCGCAGGAGCGTGCGCTACGCGGCGGCCTGATCGGCTCGCCAGAGACCATCCGCAACAAGCTGAAGAAGTTCGAGACCTCGAAGGTCGACAGCATCATCCTCTTGAACCAGGCCGGCAAGAACAAGCATGAGCACATTTGCGAGTCGCTCGAATTGTTCGCCAAGGAAGTGATGCCGGAATTCCATGCCAAGGAGCCGGAGCACCAGGCCTGGAAGCAGCGTGTGCTGCGCCGCGAGATCGAGCTCGAGGAGATCGATACCGCGCCGTACAAGGAACGCGCTGGCGTCGGCAAGGGCGTCACCATCGACAAGCTGGTCGCGAACGGGTGATCTAATGACCGTCACCCGCGGGACTTGACCCGCGGGTCCATCCTTCTTCGCAAGAGGCTCCCTGCGAAGAAGATGGATTGCCGGATCAAGTCCGGCAATGACGTATGAGGGTGTTGCGCAGCTGCCTCGATCAAATAAGCTCGCGGTCCGCAAAGGCCGCGAGCTTTTTGTTGGCCGCTGAGGGAGACACGCCATGCGTATCGTCGCGCTCGAAGAACACTACTCGTTCCCCGACCTGGTCGAACGCGTCGATCCTGCCGCGATCATCCGCCGTGGCATGCCGGCGCCGGGCAGCCCGGCTGCGGCGTTGGCACCACGTGGCCTGCTCGCCGATCTCGGCAAGGACCGCATCGCCGACATGGACGCCTCAGGCATCTCCTTTGAAATCCTGTCGCAATCCGGCCCCGGCGCCGACCTGCTGGAGCCGAAAGAGGCGGTGCCGCTGGCGAAGGAATTCAACGACCGGCTTGCCGCGGCGATCCGCGAGCGGCCCGACCGCTATGGCGGCTTCGCGCATTTGCCGATGGCAGCGCCGGAGGCTGCGGCCGACGAGCTTGAGCGCATCGCGCGCGATTGAAGTTCCTTGGCGCGATGGTCAACGGCGTGACCGATGGCGCTTTCTCGACGATCCGCGGTTCGAGCCGCTGCTGGCGCGCGCGGAAAAGCTCGACGTGCCTGTTTACATCCATCCCGGTTATCCGCCGCGCGCAGTGCACGAGGCTTATTACGCCAACCTGCCGACGCAGGGGATGAGCGACACGCTGGCGCGGGCCGGCTGGGGCTGGCACCAGGAGGTCGCAATCCATGTGTTGCGGCTGGTGCTGTCAGGCGCGCTCGACCGGCACCGCAAGCTGAAGATCATCATCGGCCACATGGGCGAAGGCCTTCCCGCCATGATGGCGCGCTGCGACCAGACGCTTGGGCGCGCGGCAGGCTCGCATCTGCAACGCAGCGTCAGCGCCACCATCCTGGACCAGGTCTGGATCACGACCTCGGGCTTCTTCTCAATCGCGCCGTTCATGGCGGCGCTGCTCACGTTCGGCACCGACCGCATCCTGTTCTCGGTCGACTATCCCTACAGCAAGCACAAGGACGGCCGCACGTTTCTCGATTCGCTTGCCGGTGTCGCGCGACGATCTGCACCAAGATCGCGCATGGTAATGCGGACAAACTGTTGAAGCTGTAGCTCGGCATATCTCTTGCGCTTCGGGTGGCCAGGCAAAGCGCTGGCTTGCCTTTGGCCCACCGCAGCGCTATTTTTGACCGCTCATTCGATCGAGAAAGGAGGGCCGCGCAATGACCGTTTGTTTCTTCCGGCATTATCGCCAGCGTGGCCCGGTTAACGCCCTGCAAATGCGTTTGCAGGGCTGACCAGAGCTTTCTCTCGAACCTCTGTCTGGTCTGCCTTCCCTGGCAATGCGGCGTCGAGCCTTTTTTGCGCGCGCCGGCATTCTCTTCAATCGCCACCTTGATCCCGACATCCGACGGCTGCGCCGCCGATGTTGGGATCGCCGGCAGCCAGAGACCGATCATGAGCCTAATCAATATTCGCAATCTCGGCGTAACGCTGAGCGCTCCGCTTTTTTCCGGACTAAATCTCGCCATCAATGCCGGCGACCGCATCGCCCTCGTCGCGGCTAACGGACGCGGAAAATCCACCCTGCTCCGCTGCGTCGCAGGCCTGATGGAGGCAAGCGAAGGTGACATCGCCAAATCGCGAGGGCTGAGCGTCGGCCTTGTCGAGCAGGATGTGCCGCCTGCGCTGATGGACATGCCGTTCTACGCTGCCGTGCACGAAACGCTCCCGGTCGAACGGCAAGCGAACGAAAGCTGGCGGGTCGACGTCGCCCTGGAATCGCTCGAGGTGCCTGAGGCCTTGCGGCGAAGGCCGCTGAAGCAACTCAGCGGCGGCTGGCAGCGCTTTGCGATGCTTGCTCGCGTCCTGGTGGCCGAGGCCGATGTCCTGTTGCTCGACGAGCCGACCAATCACCTCGATCTCGCCAGGATCAGGCACCTCGAAGAGTGGCTGAACTCACTGCCGCGCGACATGCCGCTCGTCATATCCAGCCATGACCGCGCCTTCCTTGATGCGGTCACCAACCGGACGCTGTTCCTGCGACCAAAGCAGTCGCAGATATTTTCGTTGCCCTATTTACGGGCGCGCGCGGCGCTCGACGAAGCGGATGCCGCCGATGAGCGGCGCTATCAACGTGACGTCAAGACGGCCCAGCAATTACGCCCGCAGGCCGCGAAGCTGAATAACATTGGCATCAACTCCGGCAGCGACCTCTTGCTGTCGAAGACCCGACAGCTGAAGCAGCGCGCCGAGCGACTGGAAGATGCCGCAAAGCCCGCGCATCTCGAACGGTCCGCGGGGGCGATCAAGCTTGTCAATCGCGGCACCCACGCCAAGGTTCTGATCACGCTGGACGACGCCGCTGTCGAAGCGCCAGACGGCCGGCTGCTGTTCAAAACCGGCAAGCAGTTCATCTGCAGGGACGATCGGATCGTGCAGCTCGGACCGAACGGGGCAGGCAAGACCCGGCTTGTCGAGATGCTGCGGGCGGCGATCGAAGCGCCGCAAATCGTGCAAGCCGGAAGTCAAGGCGACCGAATCGCTCGTCCTCGGCTATTGCGATCAAGCACTTGCCAACCTCAGCGACACTGATACTCCCATGCAAACCATCAACCGCCGCTTCGATGTCGGCGACCAGCGGGCGCGAGCATTGCTGGCAGGCGCCGGCCTGTCGATCGAGATGCAGAGCCGTCCGATCGGCCGGCTGTCCGGTGGACAGAAGGCGCAGCTCAGCATGCTCGTGCTGCGCCTGACGCAGCCAAACTTCTATCTGCTCGATGAGCCCACCAACCATCTGGACATCGAGGGACAGGAAGCGCTGGAGGACGAATTGATGAGCCATCAGGCGAGCTGCCTTTTGGTCTCACATGACCGCAACTTCGTGCGCACCGTCGGCAATCGCTTCTGGCTGATCGAAAAGAAGAAGCTCGTGGAACTGGAGGGGCCGGAGCGCTTCTTCGCGTCGGTCGGCGCGACGGACCTGCCGTGAAAGCCGCGCCTACGTCATCCCGATCGGGTCGATCGGCGACGGCGGCGCGCCGCCGGCTTCGATCGCCTCGCCCGCAAGCAAGAGCAGCTCCTCGCGAAAGCGCGCGGCGACGAGCTGGACGCCGACCGGCACCTGCCCGACCATGCCGGTCGAGACCACGAGCCCCGGCAGCCCCATGAAGGGAACGCCGATCATCGGCGTCTGCGCGCGCCAGACCCGATGCCAGGCGTCCTCGCCCTGCAGGTCGAGCTGATCCGGGAACGGCAATTCGCCGGAGACCGGCATCAGCAGCACCGGATTTTTGTGCAGGAACACCTGCCATTCGCGGGTCAGTGCCGCGCGGCGGGCGAGCGTCCATGACAGCTTCGCGACATCAAGCCCCTTGCCGACAGCGGCATGGCCGCGCAGGCAGGTCAGCGCGCCGAGATCACCCTCGCGCTCGGCGGCGGCAAGCTGCGCGGCATAACTGTCACCGATCCAGAGATTGACGTTCAGCTCGGCGGCTTCTTTCAGCGGCAGCGTATTCGAGATCTCTTCCACGATCCAGCCCGCGCGCTCGAGCCGCTTTGCGGCATCAGCGAGCGCCGCCTTCACTTCAGGAACGACCTCAAGGCCATCGGGCGCGATGCACAGCACCGCGCGCTTCTCAACCTGCGGAGCATCTGATGGAACCGGCACCGGCATGCACCAGGGATCGCGCGGATCGAAGGCTGACATCGCACGATATGAGATGCGCAGGTCCGAAATGGTGCGCGCGATCGGGCCGGACACCGCCATGATCTGGCCGCCGATCGGACGCTCCGCCGCTGCGGTGGCGTTGAAGTTCGGCGCGCGGCCAAGGCTGAGACGCAGGCCGTGGATGCCGCAGGCATAGGCGGGATAACGGATCGAACCGGCGATGTCGGTGCCGTGGCCGATCGCGCCGATGCCGGCGGCGGTCGCCGACGCCGCGCCGCCGGACGAACCTCCGGGGGTGATCGCGTTGTTGCGCGGGTTCTTGGTCAGGCCGTGCAGCTTGTTGTCAGTGAACCAGCGATAGGAGAATGCCGGCGTGTTGGTACGGCCGATGATGACACCGCCGGCCTTGAGCACGTTATCGACGATCGCGCTGTTGGTCTTGCGATCAAATCTTGCTGCGCGACGAGGCCGTTGGTGGTGGCAAAGCCGGCCTGGTCGCTGAGGCACTTAATCGTGACGGGCACGCCGGCCAGCGGGCCCGGATCTTCACCGCGCGCGATCTTCGCCTCAACGGCGCTGGCCTGCTTCAGCGAATATTCTGCGTCATAAGCGACGACGGCATTGATTGCCGGATTGGCGCGCTCAAGCCGCGCCAGCGCGGATTGCGTCGCCTCGCGCGCGGACATCTTCTTGGCGCGCACCTGCGCCGCCACCTCGGTTGCCGTCAGTCGCCAGATGTCGCTCATGATGATGTCCTCGGAAACTCAGCCGGCATTCGCCGCTTGTGGCGCGCGGCGGGGCCAATTCGGCCCTGCTGCACGGCGTGACAGGCCACGCCATCGATCAATTCAGGCGCAACCTTGCGGCACGGCTCGAACACGAACGGGCAGCGCGGATTGAAGGCGCAGCCGGGCGGCGGATTGATCGGGCTTGGGATCTCGCCCTTCATCGGCGCCAGTTGCGGCGCCTGTCCGTCGAGCCGGCCACTTGCGCCAAATTGTCACCCTTGCGGGGGCGAGATTGCCAGACTTTGGAAGTGGGGCAAGCGAGATTTTTTGAGCGATCCCGCGAAGTAAATGCGCGGGAACCGATCGCTACCAAGCGAAGGACGCCCAGCATCGCCAGCCCGCTCCCGCCGCATTGCACGACGGCTCGAAACCATTCGCCTTGCGGTACGACTTTAGTTGAGCCAAGCTGAAGGTCCGGTGCGCGGCGGGGTCGCGGTCGTGACATCCGGCAAACAACGAAAATGAACAAGCGTCGCCGTGTGCGGCGCAGCGCGGGAGAGACACGATGAGTACCACGACGGTCGACGCCAACGTAGGCGTCGGGACGGCCAATTTGGGCGGCGAAGGGCCGCTCGAACAGAAGCACATGCAATATGCAAACTACCGAGCGGTTGCCGCTTCTGGCGACCAGGTCACCAAAACGCATTGGCACATCGCCATCGCGAACTCTGCCGGCTGGGGCTTCGACGGCATGGACGGCGTGATCTTCGGATTGATCGTGCCGCTCGTGATGAAGGACTTCTCCGTCAGCATTCCCACCCTTCGCACGGGCGGTCAGATCGCCCTGATGTTCAGCATCCTCGGACTTTACTTCTGGCCATGGCTCGCCGACCGGCTCGGGCGGCGCACGCTGCTGGCCGTCAACATCGCGATGTTCTCACTGCTGATGCCCGTCGTCGCCCTGTCGCCGACCTTTGCCTGGTTTATCGCCGCGCGCTGTGCGGTCGGATTTGCGCTGAGCGGCGAATGGGCGCTCGGCTCGATGCTGGTCGCCGAGACCTGGCCGGCCAAGCTTCGTGGCCGTGTCATCAGCGCCTCCCGCGCAACGTGGTGTCTCGGCGCCTCGCTTGCCGGCGGCATCACCGGCGCGTTTGCGACAAACTACGGCTGGCGCACGGCCGTGATCGTGCCTGGCGTCATCGCCCTGCTCGCGCTCTACGTCCGCGCAACCTGTCCGGAATCGCCCTACTGGGTGCGGGCACAGGATCGCAAACAACGCATCAAGGACACGCTGGAGCGTGGTGGCAAGCTCTCGAGCGATGATGAAGCCTGGTACACCAAGGCCGGGTCCATCGGTGTTCGCCAGGTCTTCATGGCGGACATCTTGCCCGCCACGCTGGTGGCGCTGTTCATCGCGTGCTGCTCGACCTCGATCTTCGGCACCGTCGGCGGCTGGATGCCGCTATATCTCAACACCGAGAAGCACTGGCCGACCTGGGAGTACAGCGCGTTCTACGTCGGGTGGGGCCTGTCCGGCTTCCTCGGCCTGTGCGTCGCGGGCTGGCTCGCCGACAAGGTTGGCCGCCGCATCGGCTTCATCGTCACCCTCGTCGAAGGCGCGATCTTCATCACGCTGTGGGTCTATAGCGACAGCCACCTGTGGCTGTGGATCTTCGGAATGCTGTGGAGCTTCGGCTTCCTCGGCTTCTGGGGTCCAAGCACAACGTTGACGGCCGAAATCTTCCCGACCCGGATGCGCGGCACTGCGAACGGTGTGGTCTGGGCGATTGCCTACCTTGTCGGCTTCGTCTTGTTCCCATTCGTGACGGTCGCGATCCAGCAATACTACGGCTCGTTCGACAAAGCGTTCCTGCTCATACCGGTGATGATGCTGGCCATGGCGGTCGGCGTGTGGTTCTGGGTGCCCGAGCATTCGGGCAAGGAGCTGAACCAGATTGCGACGTGACGTAATCTGACCATTGAAGCCGGCCGCGACGTTCGTCGCGGCCGGCGTTTCGTTTGAGAGGAACAAAAAGATGAAAGTCCTGCAGCCTGCCGATTGGTCGAAGCCACGCGGCTTCTCGCACGGCGTCGTCGTCGATGCGCCGGGCCGCTGGATCATGCTCGCCGGCCAGACCGGCGGCGACGAGGCCGGCAACTATGCCGATGATTTCGGCGCGCAGGTGAAATCGGCGCTGCAACGGATCATACGCCTGCTTAAGGAGGCCGGCGCGGGCCCTGAGCACATCGTGCGGCTGACCTGGTACATCACGAGCCGCAGCGACTATGAGAGTTCGGGCGCCGGCATTGGCGCGGCCTGGAAGGAAACACTCGGCCGAAATTTTCCGCCGTCGACGCTGCTGTTTATTGGCGGCCTCGTCGACGCGCGCGCCAAGGTCGAGATCGAAGTGACGGCGTTCGTGCCAAACTAAGTTCGTCATTCCGGAAGCCGCGCAAGCGGCTGTCCGGAATCCATAACCACCACCGGGAGCATGGATTCCGGGCCTGTGCCTGCCGGCGCATCCCGGAATGACGAAGATAGAAATTCACCCCTTCGGCGCAAACAACTCCGCCTGCGCGAGCTTCCAGGCCTCGCGGAAGCGCGGGTCGTTGGTCGTCTCCTGCAGCAACTCGCCGGGCTTCAGCTCAGGATAAAGCTGCGCGAACGAGACAACTTCGGTGCTCGAGATCCGATGCGACAGGTGGATCGGCCTGATCTGCTGCGGATGATCGAGACCGGCGGCGGCGACCAGTTCGCCGAGCGCATGCAATGTCGCCTCGTGGTAGTTGTAGACACGCTGCTTCTTGTCGGCAACCACGAGCGCACGGGCGCGTGTCGGGTCCTGGGTCGCAACGCCGGTCGGGCATTTGTCGGTGTGGCAGCTCAACGACTGGATGCAGCCGAGCGCGAACATGAAGCCGCGCGCCGAGTTACACCAGTCGGCGCCGAGCGCCATGGCGCGCGAAATGTCGAACGCGGTCGCAATCTTGCCCGAGGTCCCGATCTTGATGCGGTCGCGCACGTTGATGCCGATCAGCGCATTGTGGACGAAGTTGACGCCCTCGCGCATCGGCATGCCGAGGTTGTCCATGAACTCCATCGGGGCCGCGCCCGTGCCGCCCTCCTTGCCGTCGACCACGATGAAATCGGGATAGATGCCGGTCGCGAGCATCGCCTTGCAGATCGCGAGAAACTCCCAGGGGTGACCGATGCACAGTTTAAAGCCGGCCGGCTTGCCGCCTGAAAGTCGCCGCATCTCCGCAATGAACTTCATCATCTCGATCGGCGTCGAGAACGCCGAGTGGCGCGCCGGCGAGATGCAGTCCTCGCCGAGGCCGATGCCGCGGATCCGCGCGATCTCCGGTGAAACCTTCGCGGCCGGCAGCACGCCGCCGTGCCCGGGCTTCGCGCCCTGGCTGATCTTGAGTTCGACCATCTTGATTTGATCGAGGCGGGCGACAGCAGCGAATTTGTCCGGATCGAAATGACCGTCGGCGGTGCGGCAACCGAAATAGCCGGAGCCGACTTCCCAAATGATGTCGCCGCCGTTCTGGAGGTGATAAGGGCTGACGCCGCCTTCGCCGGTGTCGTGGGCGAAGTTGCCCATTTTCGCGCCCGCATTGAGCGCGCGGATCGCGTTCGGGCTCAACGCGCCAAAACTCATCGCCGAGATATTGAACACCGAGGCCGAGTACGGCCTGGTGCACTCGGGGCCGCCGATGGTGATGCGGAAGTCGCTATCCGCCTTGTCCTTCGGCGCGATCGAATGATGCAGCCACTCGTAGCCGTCGGAATAGACGTCCATTTGCGTGCCGAACGGTCGCTTGTCGAGCACCATCTTGGCGCGCTGATAGACGATCGAGCGAGTGTCGCGGCTGAACGGCGTGCCATCCTTCTCGCTCTCGAAGAAATATTGGCGGAGCTCAGGCCGGATCTCCTCGAACAGAAAACGCAGGTGGGCGGCAATCGGATAGTTGCGCAGGATCGCGTGATTCTTCTGCAGGAGGTCGCGGATGCCGAGCAGCGTCAGTCCGCCGAAAATCAGAAGCGGCGTCAGCAGCCAGTCGAAGGCCTTGTGATCGAGCAGGCCGATCCAGAGCAGCACCACCGTAAGCACCACGCAGATCGTCAGCACGTAGAAGCGCGGCGTGAATGGAAGCATCAGCGTTTGCATTTCAAACCCCTTGCACCGACTTCATTTGCCGGACACGCCCGCAATGGTCGGCGGTTCTCCCTCTATCCGCGCATGTCCTTTTCGCAAGACCGGTATCCACTGTTCCGGGGCACGCGCCAAACATCTCGTCCGGTTTGTTGTGGTTTGAGTGAAAGCGGCCGATCGCACGTCGGACGGTTCGGCGGCCGGCAAATCATGATCCCCGCCATGCGCCCCTCCTACCACGAATGATTCGTGCCTTGAATGACAGCCTCGTGTGCCGGCGGGCCAGCGCTTTGCTGCGCTACAGCAAAGCTTGTCGGATACGATCGCCATGTGGTTCAAGTTTCAGGCTGGGCCCGCGAGATGCGGGCGTCTATCGGGAAGATACAGATGCGTCGGATGCTGCCGTTGCTGGCTGGGCTGTTTTGGGTCTCGATATCTTGCGCGTACGCCGCCGACTACCCTGCCAGGGCGATTACCATCATCGTGCCGTTTGCACCGGGCGGCTCGAACGACATCGTCGCCCGCGCCATCGGCCAGAAGCTGAATGAAGACTGGGGCCAGCCGGTGGTGGTCGACAACCGGCCCGGCGCCGGCGGGGTGATCGGCTCGGAGTTCGTCGCGCGTGCCGCGCCCGACGGCTACACCCTGCTCCTGGTGTCCTCGACCTTCACCATCAATCCCGCGGTCAAGACCAATCTGCCGTTTGACGTCGCGAAAGATTTCACCCCGGTCGCGCGGATCGGGCAGTCCCCGCTCCTGCTGGCGGCATCGAATTCGTTTCCGGCCAACTCGGTCGGCGAGTTGATCGCGCTCGCCAAGGCAAAGCCGGGCGCAATCAACTATGCCTCGGCCGGACCCGGCAGCATCAACCAGATCGCCGCCGAGCTGCTGGCACTCTCGGCGGGCATCAAGCTGACACATGTGCCGTATCGCGGCGGCGCGCTCGCGATCAATGATCTGGTCGGCGGCCATGTCGACGTCTACGTCTCAAGCATGCCGCAAATCCTGCAGATCGTGCGCAGCGGGCAGGCCAAGGCGCTCGCCGTGACCAGCACGCAGCGCTCCCCAAGTCTGCCCAATACGCCGACCATGCGCGAAGCCGGGCTCGCGGACTACGAGGCGAACTCGTGGTGGGGCATCGTGGCGCCGGCAGGGACGCCGCCCGACGTCGTCGAAGCGCTAAACAACGAGATCAACAAGGCGCTGTCGACCGAGCAGATGATCAAATTCCTGACCGGCGAGGGCGCCGAAGCGATGCCCGGCACGCCCAAGCAGTTCAGCGAACTCATCACCGCCGAGATCGCGCGCTGGCGCAAGGTCGCGCACGAGGCCGACATTCACGCGGATTGACTTATTCAAGTCCGTCATTGCGTCCAAGACGCCAGAATGACGTAAGGAACGAACCGCCGCGCAGCGGCAGCTCGACCGGCGCCTCGCGCTGCCAGCTAAAGCCCGCCTTGCGCAGGACGGCTTCGGAGGCCTTGTTGTCGGCCATGACGCGAGCCACCACGGCAGTCGCGTCCGTGGCCTCGAAGATATGGGCGATCATCTTGCGACAGGCTTCCGTGGCGTAGCCTTGCCCCCAATGCGCCGGCGACAGCATGTAGGCGAGCTCGGCCTCTCTGCCCGCGATCTCGTAACCTGTCATGCCAATGACATCGCGGCTACGGCGCAGCACGATCGCGAGATTGCATTGCTCACGGCTCGCGACCTCGCGGACGTGCTGGATGTACTGGGCGGCGCCGTCCTCGGGGTACGGATGCGGGATCGACGCTGTCGTGCGCGCGACACGCGGATCGGCGGCGATCGCCTGGATCGCCGGCGCATCCTCAAGGCGAGGCGTCCGCAACAGCAGACGCGCGGTCAGAAGCTCGACAGGTCGTTCATCCATGACCCCGCATATGGGTGGTTATCCCGCCTTGTTCCAGCCGCGGCCACCGTCGCCGAGCGCCTCAAAACCCTTGTCGGTGACGAGCACGGTGTCCTCGAGCTTGATGAAGCCGCGCTTCGGGTGCGACATGGTCGTCTCGATCGAGATCACCATTCCCGGCTCAAGCGGCCGCGGTGCGTCGTAAGCGTCATACGACATGCGCGGGTTGTTCATCAGCCGCGGCGCCTCGTGGGTGACGAGGCCCATGCCGTGGGCCATGTAGTGGGTGTATTTACGATGCGGCGAGGCGTCGAGCATCTTTTCCGCGACCTCGATGACGTCGCTGCCCGGCGCGCCGGGCTTGACCTTCTTGCGCGCGGCCTGCTGCACCTCTTCGACGAAGCCCAGGAGGTCGACCAGCTCGGCATCGGGTTGCGCGTCGAGGATACCCATGCGGCAGAGGTCACCGATGTAGCCTTTGTAGTTGCCGCCGGAGTCGAGCGACATGATGTCGCCCTTGACCAGACGCTGCTCGGATGGCGCGCGGTTCAAGCTGGTGCCGGCGGTGAGCAGGCAATAGTCGAACACCAGGCCACGATTGACCTCCTCGCGGCGCAGGGTCTCGTTCATTTCGAGCTTGGTCATGCCGGGTTTGCATTGCTTGAACGTCGCGAGCATGGCGTCGACGACGCGCTCGGAAGATTCGCGAAGGTACGCGATCTCTTCTGGCGTCTTGCGCGCCCGCAACCGCTCCAGCGGAAACACTGCGTCGACGAGGTCGCAGTTCGACAGGCCCTGGCGCAGGATGGCTTCGCCGTCGGCCGGCAGGAACGCCAACTCCACGCCGACCCGCCGGACACCATCGAGCTTCTTGATGTGAGCCAGCGCGTGCCGCATCGTCTCCTGGCTGCCGATACCGCCGAGGTCGAGTTCTTTGGGCCAGAACTTGCCGAGTTCGCGCTCGTAGGATTCCATGCCGCAGCCGATATAGGCCGCCTGCTCCGGCTTGCCTTTCCGATAGATCAGCGCCGGCAGGTAGCGGCTGACCGCCACGGCATCCATGGTGTCGAAGAAGAAGAAACGGTAGCCGCCGAGCAGGTACTGGACGTTGTGCTTGGAGGTGGCGACGAGGACGTCGATGCCGGCGTCGTCGAGCAGCTTGTCGAGCTTACCGGTGTCGAAGGGGATGGGCTTCTTGGTTTCGGCCTCAGCTAAACTCATGTGCGTGTCTCCCTGACGAGCTTGCTTTTGTGTTTGATGCGCCGCCGCCCCCGGCCCTAAAGGTTACCACGCCGCCGGAATGCGTGCTCTTCCAATAATGCAGGTTGCAGGCTACCAGAGCCTCGTCATACTGGATTTTGCGTCGTCGGCGCCTTGTTGCACGTCGGCCAATATACACCGTACGACCGCCTCGCAAAGCAGGAACGGCAGTCGGACCAAATCGTCAAAGGCAGGAAACATCTGATGTCTGACACTATGGATACCAAGGCCCGGGCCAAGACCGTGACAGCTCCGGAACCGGCGTCGGCCCGTCCATCGCGCGTGCGGAATTTCGACCCGCTGAAGCCGCCGACCGACAAGCCGCAATCCTACTACGACGACATCAAGAAGAAGTTCGCCGAAGAGCGTGATCTGCGGCTCGGCTACCGGCCGGAGGGCAAGGCCCAGTACATCACCAACCTGGATGACGACGCCGATCTCGCCAAGTACGAGACCGACCCGTTCGCTGAGCCGTTCAAGGAGCGGGCACCGATCACCGACACGGTCGAGGTCCTGTGCATCGGCGGCGGATTCTCCGCCCTGCTGACGGCCGCACGCCTGCGCGAGCGCGGCGTCGAGAGCATCCGCATCGTCGAGCGCGGCGCCGACGTCGGCGGGACCTGGTACTGGAATCGTTATCCCGGCATCGCCTGCGACACGCCCTCCTACGACTACATCCCGCTGCTTGACGAGATGGGCAAGGTGCCGCCGAGCTACTACGCCAAGGGCCCGGAGATTTACGCGCACTGCCAGGACATCGCCAAGAAGTACGATCTCTACAAGCTCGCGGTTTTCCAGACCACTGTGACCGCTACGGAGTGGGACGAGAAGGAAAAGCTCTGGCGGATCGGCACCGACCGCGGCGATCACATGTCGGCGCGCTTCGTCGTCGTCGCCAACGGCACACTGTCGCAGCCAAAACTGTCGAAGCATCGACGGCATGGAAAAGTTCAAGGGCCATTCCTTCCACACCTCGCGCTTCGACTACGCCTACACCGGACAAGACCTCTCCAACCTGAAGGACAAGGTGGTCGGCATCATCGGCACGGGCGCTTCCGCGGTGCAGATCATTCCGCGCGTCGGCGCTGCGTCGAAAGAGCTTTACGTGTTCCAGCGCACGCCATCCGCGATCGACATCCGCGACGACGTGCCAACCGATCCGGAATGGGCGGCAAGCCTGCAACCCGGCTGGCAGAAGGAACGGCGCATGACGCACATGCGCGGTCCGCAGCTCAGCGAGGAAGACAAGATCGAGCTCGCCAAACTGCCGCGCGAAGAAAAGATCCGGCGTCAGGAAAACCTGAACATCGAGCACATGATGCGCATCCACCGGCGCGTCGACGAGATCGTCAAGGACAAAGCCACCGCGGAAGCGTTGAAGCCGTGGTACATGCATCGTTGCAAGCGCCCGACCTATGACGACGTGTACCTGCCGGCCTTCAACCTGCCGCAGGTGCATCTCGTGCACACCAACGGCAAGGGCATCACCGAGATCAACGAGAAGGGCCCGGTGTTCGAGGGTAAGACGTACCCGCTCGACGTGTTGATCTATGCGACCGGCTTCGTGGTGCAGAAGACCGGCATCTACAACGAGATCCGCGGCGTCGGCGGCCTTGAATTGAACGACAAGTACTCAACCGGCATGCGCACGGTGTTCGGCATCCACTCCAATGGCTATCCGAACCTGTTCATCATGGGCGGCTACCAGGCCTCGTTCCAGTTCAACCTCACCTTCATGCTGCAGACCCAGGCCGACCACATCGCCGAGTGCATCAAGTACGTCAGGGATCACGGCCACACCACGATCGACGCCAAGTACGACACCGAAGAATGGTGGGTCGGCGAGGTGATCAAGAATCGCGGGCGCACGAACCGCAACAAGGAGTGCACGCCCGGCTACTACAATTTCGAGGGCGAGGACCAGCGCAGGCAAGACGGCAACTACAACGGCAGCTTCCTGCAGTATTACGAGCACATGACCCACCTCAAGAAGGACATGGAGAAGCACTACAGCTTCGGCTGAGGTGCGACGCTTTTTTGCGCGAGTTAGGTTGCTAACAATCGTCATGCCCGGCCTTGCGCCGGGCATCCACGTTTTGGACGACCGAAAAGAAAGACGTGCATGGCCGGGACAAGCCCGGCCATGACGGGGTCAATTGTGGATCAACCGATCACGCCACCTGCCGCGGCTCGGTTGAATTCGTCAGCTCCTTCGCGAGCGCGGTCGCGCCGACGTAGTCGGTCTTGCCCGACCCGAGCAGCGGGATTTTTTCGACCACGCGGATGTCGGCCGGCACCGAGAGCTCCGTCGCACCAACAGCCTTCGCCTGCTTCTGCATGGCATCCCGCGTAGCGTCACGCTGCGTCGTCAGCAGCATGATCCGCTCGCCCTTGCGGGCATCGGGCAGCGATACGGCGACCGACATCGCCTGCGGCCACAAGGTTGCAGCCATCGATTCGACCGTCGAGAGCGAGACCATTTCGCCCGCGATCTTGGCGAAGCGCTTGGCGCGACCCTTGATGGTGATGTAGCCAGCGGCGTCGATCGCGACAATATCGCCGGTGTCGTGCCAGCCGTCCGGCAGCGGCTCGAGCACGCCGGGGTTTTCCGCGCGCAGATATCCAAGCATGACGTTCGGGCCGCGGACCGAGAGGCGGCCGCCTTCCTCGATGCCGGGCACCGGCTCGAGCTTGTAATCCATCAACGGCGACAGCCGGCCGACAGTGCCGGGGCGATTCGCCATCGGCGTATTCATCGCCAGCACCGGCGCCGTCTCGGTGACGCCATAGCCTTCGAGGATGCGGATGCCGAAGCGCTCCATGTAGACGGCGCGGGTGCGATCCTTCACGGCTTCCGCGCCGGCAAGCACGAGCCGCAGCGTGTGGAAGTCGTACGGATGCGCCGAGCGGGCGTAGCCCGTCAGGAACGTGTCGGTGCCGAACAGGATGGTCGCGCCGGTCTGATAGATCAGCTCCGGCACAATGCGATAGTGCAGTGGCGACGGGTACATGAAGATCGGGATGCCTGCGAGCAGCGGCATCATCAACCCGCCGGTCATGCCGAACGAGTGGAACACCGGCAGCACGTTGAACACCTTGTCGTTGGCGTTGGCATCGACCCGCGCCAGCGCCTGCGCCGCGTTGGCGAGGATGTTGCGGTGGGACAGCACGACGCCCTTCGGCGTGCCCTCCGAGCCCGAGGTGAACAGGATGACCGCCGGATCCTGCGAAGAGCGTTTTACGCGCGGCGCGGTGCCGTCGAGCAAGCCCTTGATCTTGTCGACAATACCGACCGAGGTGCGGATGTCCTCAAGGTAGACGAGCGAGGCTTCGGCGCCGATCGCGCTGATCAGCTTGTCGAGCTTGCCCTTCTCGATGAAGGCACGCGAGGTCAGTACGGTCTTGACCTGGGCTGCCTTCATCGCGGCGAGCACGCTGACCGCGCCGGCCGAGAAATTCAGCATTGCCGGGACGCGGCCAATCGTTTGCAGCGCCATCAGCACGACAGCGACGCCGGCGGAGTTCGGCAGCAGCACGCCAATATTCTCGCCGACCGCGGTGCCAGACTTCGAGCTTGTGGCTCAACACCTGGGCGCCGAGGATCAACTTGCGATAGGTCAGCGAGGTGCCGAGCGGATCGGTAATGATCGGCTTGCCGGTGTCGTGGGTGCGCCAGGCATGCGCCAGCCCCTCGAACAAGCGTGTGGTCGAGCATCGCGGTTTTGACGATGGTGTCGATCATGACGTCCTGCAGCGCCGCGCCCGCGGTGATGCGGCGGAGCTTGCCGCGCAGGCTCTCCTCGATCTTGAGCTTGACCGGCGGCAGGATCGATATCGTGATCTTCGGGAACCAGACGCGCTTGACCTGGTCGCTCCTGAGATAACCGAAGTGCGAGCGCTGCGCGCCGTCGATGCGAACAGGCACGACCACGGCGTCGCCCTTGTCGGCGATCATGGCGGCGCCGTCATAAACTTTCATCAGGCTGCCGGTGACGGTGACGCGGCCTTCCGGGAAGATCACCAGCGGCTCGCCGCGCGCAACGAGATGCACGAGGTCGCGGGTCGCGAGCGGTCGCGACGGATCGAGCGTATAGTGCCGGATCAGCTTCATGAATGGCTTCGCCCACCACGCCTGCGCGATGCCGGTATCGACGGCGAAGGCGGCATCGATCGGCAGCACAGCATGCAACAGCGGCCCGTCGATCAGGCTGCCGTGGTTCGGCGTGATCAGCATGCGGGTGCCTGCCGGCGGCAGGTTTTCCAGGCCGCGTACTTCGACGCGGAACAGGAGCTTGAACAGCAGCGCGCCGAGATCGCGGATGCTCGCTTCGCCCCAGGTCTTCACGACGAACCAGCAGACGAGGAAGTTCGCGACCGCGAGCGCCGACAAAGCAGCCAGGCGACATGGACGCCGACCGCCTGTAGCAGCGCGACCGCCAGCGAGGCCGTCACCATGAAGGCCGCGCCCATCACATTGCCGGCGGCAATGACGCGGGCGCGTTCGGCCGGCGCCGACCAGGCCTGCACGGCGGCGAATGACGGCACCACGAACAGGCCGCCACCAACCGCGAAGAAGAAGAAGTCAAGCAGCAGGCGAGCGCCGCTGAAGCTGAAAGCGAATTGCGCGGGATGGAGTTCGCCTGACGCCGTCCAGCGGCCGATCGCAACGGCAAGGTCGAGACCGACGATGCCCATGACGATGGCGCCGAGTGGCACCAGCGCGACGTTAGGCCGCTCATGGCTGAGCTGGGCTGCGCCGAGCGAGCCACAGGCGATGCCGATGGCGAACACCGTGAGGCACAACGTAACCACGCCTTCGCTTCCGCCGATGCTGTCTTTGACGATCGCAGGCAACAGCGACAGCACGACCGCGCCGACCAGCCAGAACCACGACACGATGACCATGCCGTCCCACAGCCGCGGCTCGGCCTTGAGCGCGCGCAACAGGCGCATGGTCGAAGTCAGCGGATTGCGTGTGATGACGAGGTCGGGCGCCGACGGCGCGGTGTTCGGGATCATGCGCGCCGACAGCCAGCACGCGATCGCGAGCGCAACGACGGCGGTCGAGACGTAACCGGGGTGGCTTGAGCCGGTGACGAACAGGCCGCCGCCGATAGTGCCGAACAGGATCGCCAGGAACGTCGCGCCTTCGACCAGCGCATTGCCGCTCGCGAGCTCACCGGTCGCGAGCTGGTCCGGCAGGATGCCGTATTTCACCGGGCCGAACAGCGCGGCGATGATGCCGAACATCCCGAGCGCAATGAACAGGAGCGGAACCGAGTGCAGGAAGAAGCCGGTGGCGGCAAAGCCGGCGGCGAAGATTTCGGCGAACTTCAAACGCTTGGCGATATCGGCCTTGACGTATTTGTCGGCAAGCTCGCCGCCGAGCGCTGACAGGATGAAGAACGGGAAGATGAAGGTCGCGCCGGCAAGCGTCACCAGCGCGTCGCCATGGCCGGCCCCGACCCCGAACAGGATCAGGATGACGAGCGCATTCTTCAGGAAATTGTCGTTCAGCGCCGAGAAGAATTGCGCCCAGAACAACGGCGCGAAACGGCGGGATGACATCAGCTCCTTGAGCATTGCGATTTCCTTAGGATTGCGCGGTTGAGGCGGTCGGCGCTGCGGCGGCGGGTTGTGACTATTGCCGGAAAAATTGTTATTTTTCGGTGAGGGGGCGGCGGTCGCGCATTGCTCCACCGCCCATGGTCAATGCAAGGTTGACGCGCGGGTTCATTTTATGCGCGTCGCCCATTGCTATTGCTCCGTGCGCAGCAAGACGCTCGGTGCGGGCTTCCTCGATGCGATTGATCATGCGGCTAGTCTCATGCATGTCGCGCAGGCTTTTCGCCAGCGTGAAGCACGACTGGATCAGCATTACTGTTCCGATCGCGAGATAGCCGCGCACCCACCAGTCGAGCGGCAGCGAGGCGATGCCGCCAGCAACCAGCAGCACCGAGCCGGCAAACGAGATGTAGGAGAAGCTGACCCAGGCGTTGCTGGGGCGATCGACATGGGGAATGGCCGTGAGGGACATTTTGATACTCCTGAGACACTGGGTTACGGGACAGAGGTGATGAGCGTTGCGGAGACGACCGCCTTGGCGCGCAGCCGCTCCATGACGTCGGAGGCGCGGACGTGGACGGGCGCGCCGAAGCCGAGATTGGCCATCTGCTCGATCAGCCGTTCCGTCGGTGGAGCGAGTTCCTCGCGGATCGCGCGCGCGTCGTGATTATTGGCTTCGAGTTGCGCCAGCGCCGATTCCGCTGCGGTGAGCGCGTCGACGCCTTCGCGCGGCGCGGAGTTCAGCGCGACGCCGACGCGAGCGAGACGGCGGCCACGGTCGAGATCGGCCAGCCTGCGGCGCTGCGCATCGACTTCACGGCGGGCCAGCGCCACTTCTGCAGCGAAACGACCTGAGGCCTGAGCTGAAGCCGTGATTTCGGTCTCGAGCGCTGCGATCGTCTCTGCCGCCTGGCCTGCGAGATCATCGCGCCCGGCTCGCAAGGCTTCGATCGCGCGCAGCTCGAGGTCGGACAGTTTCCCGGCCAGGGCCTCGCGGCGCCGGACCTCGCGCTCTTCCTCGGCGATCGCGACCGCGAGTGCCCGTCTTGCGGCGACGTGGGCGGCACCTGCCGCGTGCATCGCGCGATCGAGGTTCGACAGCGGCGAGGCCTGCGGGCCGACCGCCGTCTCGATCAAGTCCGCGAGGCGAGTGAAAAAGTCATGCAACATGGTACTTCTCCGTCTGCCGTCAGCTGAGATGGTTCAGGCTTGCGAACAGGCGGAACACGCGGCGCTTGGGCGCGGTCGCGTGCCAGTGCAGGTGCATGAGCCAGAGCAGCGGCTGGGACTTCAGGGCGGTTGGCGGGGCGAGGCCCCGATCTGGATCGGCCGATCGTTCGCGGGTGGTAAGCACGTCGGCAACATCAGCCGCCCTCGCCAGCCGGTCGACCGGGCCCATGACGCTATCCCGTGCCGCCTTCAACAGGGCAAAGAGGCGGCTGTTCTTGAAGCGTGTGGTCGCAGAGGCTAAAGAAGGAAATGTTCGCATTGTCACTGTCTCCCAGGCATGAACATTGTTCATTCCGTTGGTATCCCGAAAATGAACAATGTTCAAGCCCCGGCGGCGGCTTCACGAAAAAGTGAGCGAAGGGCTCATTTGATCGAGGTCGCCCGCAGCCTGATCGCGGCCGATGGCCTGCGGTCGCTGAAGGTGCGCGACGTCGCGGCGGCGGCGGAATGCTCGATCGGCACGGTCTACAACGAATTCGTCGACCTCGATGAGCTGGTGCTCGCGGTCAACCGCGACACCATGCGCGCACTCGAAGCCGCGATGGCCGCGATCCCGAGCGAGGACCCGGTGCAGCAGCTGCACGGCTTTGCGCAGGGCTACCTGACCTTTGCGAGCGAGCACCCCAATCTCTTGCGGTCTCTTTACGAGCACCGCATGGAGGGCGACCGTCCCTTCCCCGAAGACCTGCTCGACTTGATCCGCGGCACGTTCGCGCTGATGTATCCGCCGCTGCTTCGCCTGCTGCCTGATTATCCGACCGACCAGGTCGCGATGATCGCCCGCACGATGTTCTCGGCCACGCACGGCATCATTACGCTCGGTCTCGAGGAGCGGCTGGTGGCGGTGCCGTCGGACAAACTCCGCGAGCAGCTCCGGCTGTTCGTCGACACCTATCTCGCCGGTCTCGCGCGGAAAGACGTCAAGCCGACGCGTTAACAGAGGAATCGCAAATGGTGCGTTTGCTCGACACAATGAACATCCGGACGGGCGACGCAGATCGCACCGTGCAGTGCAAACCGGTTGGGTTGGCCGGTAAGGGTCATTGAGCAAGCAGTGAGAGGCGCCGAGCGCACCCGAGAATCGCGTGCGGGCCGGAGCCACGGAGCTTCTCTGTCAACCTCCGATACTCCACAAAGTTTGCGCGGACTTGCTTGAAACAGGGCTGAACCACTCCAATATGCGCAGGCAATTTCATTCGTCAAATGCGGTGCTAGCAGCTTTCAAAAACTTCTGAATCACGGTGCAGCGCACGCCACAAATTAGGTTGGAGAGCTGAAATTGCCCATTGATCCACAGGGCCTTATCGCGCTAGGGCGGTTCGTCGGCCAACTTACCGGCTTGATGGGACCACACGCACGTAGGTCATGGAAACGATGGCGCTTTCCGCGATCTTCGGGAGAGAAAATATCGATAGTCGTCACCAAAATCAGCGGCGACAGCGAGGCAGCGTCTCATCAACGCTCGATCGTGGAGGCAATTCAACGGGCCTTGCCGGGCGCAGTCGAAGTTTCGAGATGGCCTGAGGAGCTACAGATCGACGACGGGCCATATGACGTCGCACGCGCCAGCGCACAGACGGCGGCCCGACGAATAATCGAGTTCGAAGAATTTCACTCTGTTGATCTCGGGCAGGGCCAAATCCCACGATATCGTCGCTCTAGAAGTGACTTCTCCTTACTTGGAGTTTGCTGCATCCAAGGATTTATTTGGTGGACAACAGAGCTACCGCCTTCCGATCGAGACGCTAGACCTCCCCATTGAGTTCATCCGGAACATCGGCGCCGCGATCGTGGCATGCGCACTGGCGGCGATGAGGCAACATCACGGCTCGGGGTATGTGACAGAATTGGAATCAACCATCGCCCAGCTCGAAAAAATAGCCGAAGCGCCACTCGACGGCATGGCCGAGCCTAAAGCACGATTTTTTGACATCCTCGCTTTCGCGAGATTGAGTTTGTTTGAGCACTCGGGTTCTGGAAACGATTTGCAGAAGGCTTTGGGTGCGAGCGAATCCGCGATCGCCATAGCCCGCGACGTGTTACCTGCGATTGATCTGGCTCGCATGCGCAGCCGGCAAGCGATTATCGTTGCTAGGATTGGTGAACAGGCTGACGACGTCGCAGCAATGCAAAACGCCGCCGAACTAATGCGGTCAGTTCTGCCGCACCTATCAACCGACGACGTATCGTGGGCGAAAGTCCAACTTAGCCTAGCATTACAGTTGTCTTTTTGATTTGAAGTGAGCGCGTTGAGTTGCAGCTTGGTGAGCTCTGCGCCAGCAAGACCATGCAATGATGCGCGCGGGTTGGATACGCTTTCGAGCAAGTCTGATGGCAATGCGGCGGATTTCCTGGATTGACCAACGGATCAGTGGCGGCGTGGTTGTGCTTTGGCTTTTGCTGGTAGGCGACGGTTCGTTTTTTTGGGCGGCGGCGGCGGATTAGCGCGATATCGTATCGCGGCCATCATGGCGAAGGCGAGCATCACCAGAGACACGTGACGGTGCCAGCCATGCCAGGATCTGCTCTCGTTGTGATCGAGCCCGAACTCGTTTTTCGCGGTTTCAAAGCTATCCTCGATCGCCCATCGATGGCCTTCGACCGTGACCAGCGTTTCAATAGATGTTCCCGCTGGGCACCAGGTGGTGAAGAAAGCGAGGTCATCATCGGCGATACGACGGCGGATCAGCAGACCGCGCGTCCACAGACCTTGATTTGCGCTGTTGAATTCTTCGGCATCGAGATCGGCCAATTCGAGATAACACCAATCGTGCAGCCGCGGTCCTTTGGTTCCGGCTCCCGCCGATAGGCGCTTCCAGTCGGACGCGCGCCGCGTCTGGGCGATGTCCGCGGCCGTACCGGCGACCGGCACTCGCTTGCCCCAGGATCGAAACACATGAGCGCTGCTGACCCCAAGCACGTAGCCTTTGCCGGCCCGACGTAGTTGCTGCTCGATGCCGCCGACACCGTAGACGGTATCACCGGCAACCCACTCGAACGGTACAGACGCGGCTATCGCGCCCGCAATCATTCTCGTCGCAAGCTTTGGTTTGGTCGCAAAGCCGACATCGGCAGGCACATATGCGGCTTCCAGACGATCTGGGTCGTCGGTCCACTCCTTCGGAAGATACAGCGCCCGGTCGATGAACGCATGGCCATGACGCGAAACGTAGGCAGTGAAGACGCCGATCTGGCAATTGGTGATCTTGCCCGCAGAGCCCGTGTACTGCCGTGCAACACCGCACGACGCCTTGCCCTGCTTGAGAAAGCCGGTCTCGTCGATCACCAGCACCGCATCGTCATCCGCCAAATGCTCGATGACATAGTCACGCACGATGTCGCGCAATGCATCAGCGTCCCAATCCCTGCGACCGAGGATAGCCTGTTGCCGCCATGGGCCAGGATCGCCGGCCGCCTCTGCTCGCATCCAGCCGGTCTTGCGCTGCTCGTCTCCGAGCAAGCCTTCCAGGAACAGGCCGGCATTCGTCGCGACGCGCTCTTGCGTGAACAACGGACGTATCCGCTGCTTAACCTCCCGAAGCGACGCAGCCCACAACGCAAGCGTCTCCTCAATCGACGCTACTTGCGTCCACGATCTCCAAATCATGGTTGCCCATCGGATTCAGAAACCCTCACAAAAGACAACTGTAATGCTAGGCCGTGTGGACACTTATCGCATCCATAGGATGATGGCGGCGAGGGTGACGACTGCGCGGTAATTTCGGGCGGTCTTTTCGAAGCGGGTTGCGACGCGGCGGAATTGCTTGAGTTTTGAGAAGCAGCATTCCACGAGATGACGCTCGGCATAGAGATGCTTGTCGAGCGGATATTTGAGCGCCCGTGACGGGTTGTTGGGGATGACGGCGAGCGCGCCCTTGGCGGCGATGGCCTGGCGGAAATGATCGGCGTCATAGGCGGTGTCGGCCATGACGACCTCGGCGGGCAATCCCTCGATCAAGGCGGCGGCTTGCGGCGCATCGCCCTTCTGACCTGCGGTCAGCGTGAACCGCACCGGACATCCCAGGCCGCGAACGGCCATATGGATCTTGGTGCTCAGGCCCCCGCGCGAGCGGCCGAGCGCCTGATCTTCAGACCCCCTTTTTTCGCCCCGGCGGCGTGCTGATGCGCCCGGACGATGGTGAAATCGACGATCAGATATTCGAAGTCCGGATCATCGGACATCGCCTCGAAGATCCGCCACCAAACACCCTTGATGCTCCATCGACTGAAGCGCCGGAACACGCTGTTCCAATCGCCAAACGCCTCCGGAAGATCACGCCAGGGAGAGCCCGTACGCACGATCCACAGCACGCCTTCCACAAACATCCGATTGTCGCGCCCGGTCGAGCCTTTCTGGTCAGGCCGACCAATGATCAGCGGCGCCATCCGCTCCCAAGCCGCGTCGCTCAAAACCAACCGGTCCATCACACCCAAGACTGCCTCCCCAAAAGCAGCCTTGAATCTGATTTGCTCCTAAAAGGAAATCCTTAGAATCCACACGACCTAGTGGCCATTCAAATCGCTATAGCGAGGCTTCTTGGTTCAACCGAGCCACTCAAGGAAGCCCTATCGCTAAGCCAGCACATCACGACCGATGAACTCAAACAACGAGATGAACGGCTTTGGGCTGCTGCTCAGCACAACTATGGCCTAGCCCTTTATCTGTTCGGAGAGAGGCAAGCCGGTGACGAGGCTCTAAATCAGTCGTTCTTGGCATTTCAAGACGCCCTTGAGATACGTACCGCAAACGACCTGCCTCGCGAGCGGTCCGATACCTTGATCAATCTGGCGGTAGCGTTGACGGCGCTGGGGGACCGTCAATCAAACTACGACTGGCACCGGCAAGCGCTTGAACGTCTACGCGAAGCCGAAAGCCTTGTGCCGTTGGATCGCTCGCCACTCCGTTGGCTCATGATTCAGATCGACGTCGGCTCTGCCCTTGTGATGATAGGGCAAATTGATCCTCCAAAGTTGCGCGAGGCCATCGACGTCCTTGAGCGCGCGAAGCGAAAGTCGGGTAACGTTCCTACAAGGTTGATGCTGACCTTGTCGAACAACCTCGCGAAGGCTCTTTTGTTCGCGGGAAAAAATGAGGACCATTCGGGCTTGATCCGGCGAGCGAAGAATATCTTGGAGGAATGCTGCCAAAGAATTGGCCATGGTAGGTTGGACCAACTGTCGCTTCTAATAGAGAATGACCTTGGCCTCGCTTGCTATTATTTGGGCCTCGCCGAGGACGATGTTCAGAGCTTAGTCGAAGCTCGCACGATATTCGAAAGCCTGTGTGAACGTTTGAACAGAATTGAACATCCGGCTCGTTGGATGATGGCGAGGCGCAATTTGGGCATGGTGCTCACGACTCTCGGCGAGAAGAACAATTCGATCGCGACCTTGCATGCAGTTTATTGTAGTGTTGTCGGATATTGGCTCTCTAATTCAAAGCGACGGCGCTCCGATGGCTTGGTCTGACCTGCAGCGATGCTTGGCCGAAGCGTACCTCGCGCTCGCTAAACTACAGTGGACGCAATTAGAGCAAAACGCCGACGACAGCCTCGACAAAGCGCAAGACGCAATCGAGCAGGCCCTCGTCTCCCAAGGCTCTCAGCAGTTAGGTCCGCTTGGTATTGCCACCCGAAAAGCGGCACACGACATAGAGGAATTTGCGACGATGCTCGTGCGGGGCGCAGACGCCTAACCCTCCTCGCAAGGGGGAGGGGAACCACGTTGTGCTCACTTCAGCGCTGCCGGCTGAATTCGCCGTTTCGGAGGAACGCGATCGTCTGTGCGATCGCGCGCGCGTCACGCACCAGCAGCGGATGCGCGGTCGCGATCACAATGTGGTCCGTCATGCCGTCGAGCCTGGTGCTTGTGACGGAGACGCGCCCGTCATTGGGTAACGGCAGAAAGCGCGAGGCGATCGGATAGACCGAGCGGTTGCCGGCGATGACGCCGAGCGGATAGGTCGGCGTCGGTAGCAGTGCTCGGGTTGCAGCGTCGGGCGCGGTGGTGAGTTGCTGGCCGGCCGGGCCAAAGAACGCACGATACAGCGCAAGACGACCAAAGCGATCGGCAATCTCGCTGCCGTTGTTCGGCGGACCGAGCAGCAGCACGCGGCCGAGCCGGCTGGGTGGATGTCTTGCGAGATAGGCCCGCGTCAGCAGGGCTCCCATCGAATGGGCAACGAAGTTGACGGGTCCGCCGACGCGCGCTGCGAACGCGGTGATCGCGGGATGAATGTCAGCGACCAGAGCTTCCAGCGATTTTGTTCTGCTCTGGTAATCGACGTTCAGCGTCACGAAGCCGGCGGCGTCGAGCGCACCCTGCATCTTGCGGAATGAGCGTGAGCTGCGGGCGATACCGTGAAGCATCACCACCCCGCCGGCGCCGCCGCTGTTCTGACTATAATTGGTCCTCAACTGCCGCTCGTCCAACGCACCTCACTCATATGGGCGTGACGTGGGCGGACTGGAAGGCTTGGCGAAGATTTCAGCTCTTGCAGCTTTCGAGCAGCTTTTTCGCAGCGCCATCCCCACTGGCGGAGGCGCGCTGGGCCAGCGCACAACCGCGGGCACGGTCGGCAAACTGCGCGCTGGACGACAGTTTGAGTGCGATCAGCGTCGCCATGGCATTGGGTTCGCCAAGCTCGGCGGAGTTGTTCAGCGTGTAGAGAAAATCCTTGTCATAGCTCAGCGTGATGGTCGGATTATCAATCACAAGTCGCGCGACCTCGAGGGTGGCATCGACGCTCCACTGCACCTCGTTGCGCATCAGGTCGGCAGCCTTCTGCGGATCGCGTGGCACGAGTTGCCCATCGCGATAGAGCTCGCCGAGCTTGAAGCTGATTGCGGCAGTACCGCCCGCCGGTCGCGTTGGACTCGCAGCAACTTGAGCGCGCGCTTCGGGTCGGCGTCGCCGCCCTCGCCCTTGATCAGCATGTCGGCCAGCGTCGGCAGCGCCGCGCCGGACTCGCCCCACATCGCACTCTCGAGCAGGCTGCGCGCCCGTACCGGGTCGTCGCGCCGGACGCGATCGCAAGATAGGCGCCGGCGTCGCGGCGGCCGGCCCTGGTGAGACGCTCGAGCATGTCGATGCCGCGGGCGCGTTGCGCGGGATCATCGGACTGGGTCAGCAGCCGGCCGAGCAGCGTGGCAATGTCGGCCTGGCCCCACTCGCCGTCGGGCTTCTGCAGGGAACGCTCCGCCCAATAGATCGCTGCGGCGTTGTCGCGCTTCACCATCTCGCCACGATCGAGGATGACGGCGAGCCGATGCATCGCAAAGGGATTGCCGAGCTCGGCGGCTCCACGCAGCGCGTTCGCTGCTTCGTCGCGCTTGACGATCTGGACGCGATCAACGTCACCGCGCTCCCACGACTTGTGCCACTCGAAGATCTCGACCAGCGCGTCGGCGTCGCCGGTCGCCGCGGCCTGGCGCAGCGGCACGATCGCTTCTGCGCGACGGTCGGCGTCGAACAGGGCGCTGGACAGCGTGATCTTCGCGCGGTTGTCGGCCCGATCGCTCGCGACCGCCTGCATGCAGGCGTCGATATAGCTGTTCAAATAGTCGTGGTATTTCTGCTCGTCGACATCCCAAGGCGACGGGCGATCCTGCTTCATGCGCAAGCATTGGCGTGTGAGCGGGTTCGCAACGCGATCAAGCTCGGCTTGCTTCGCTTTCCCTTCAGCCTGCTCGACTTTCGACGTCACCGCATTCACGTAGAGCCCGATCGCCTGCATGGCGATGACGGGCACGGCGATCAGGATCGCAAGCGTGACAAGGATGATGCGGAGAACCTTCATGGCGCGTTGGTGCGGCCGGGCCTAAGGAAAGTTCGACGCTTGACGAAAACCATGGAAAAATGTTTGTTTGCCGACAAACAGATATTTTGTGCCGCTTGAAGCTAGGTTCCAGGGAACGAAGACGGATGAAAACCGAACAATTTGATGTTGTTATCATTGGTGCGGGACTGTCGGGGATCGGCGCGGCGCGCTACCTGAAGACCCGGTTACCGAACAAATCGTTCGTCGTTCTCGGAGACCAAGCCGCGCATGGGCGGCACCTGGGACCTGTTCCGCTATCCCGGCATTCGCTCCGACAGCGACATGCACACCATGGGTTATGCCTTCAAGCCGTGGAAACACCCGAAGGCGATCAGCGAAGGCGGCGCGATCATCGACTACATCAAGGAGACGGCGTCGGAGAATGACATCGACCGCCACATCCGCTTCCAGCACAAGGTGATCAACGCGTCGTGGTCGTCGGACAAGGCGCTGTGGACGCTCGAGATCGAGACGGCCGACGGCAGCCGCAGTCAGATTTCCTGCCCGTTCATCTTCTCCTGCTCCGGCTATTACAACCATCACGAAGGCTACCTGCCGCAATGGCCGGGCTACCACGACTACAAGGGCATCCTGGTTCATCCACAGTTCTGGCCTGAGAATCTCGACTACTCAGGCAAGCGCGTCGTGATTGTCGGATCTGGCGCGACCGCGGTGACGCTCGGCCCGGCAATGGCCGAGAAGGCCGCGCACGTCATGCAACTGCAGCGCTCGCCGACCTTTATCGTCACTCGCCCTTCGGAAGACGCGTTCAACACCTTCCTGAAGCGCTTCCTGCCGGCGCAGCTCGCCTACCAGGCGACGCGCTGGCGCACCATCATCGCCGGCCGGCTGCGGGCCAAGCGCTTCATGAAGGATCCGATGGGCATGAAGAAGATGCTGGTCGACCTTGCGGTGGCGCAGGCCGGTCCGCAGAGCGATCCGAAGGATTACACGCCAAGCTATTTCCCGGGCCAGCAGCGCATCTGCCGCGTGCCCGACGGTGACATGTTCAAGTCGATCCGCGAGGGCAAGCTCGAGATCGTCACCGATCAGATCGAGCGGTTTGATGCGACCGGCATTCAGCTCAAGAGCGGAAAGCATCTCGACGCCGACATCATCGTCACCGCAACCGGCCTCGTGCTGCAGGCGCTTGGCGGCGTGAAGTACGACGTCGACGGCCAGGACATCGAGCCCGGCAAGCTCGTCATGTACAAGGGCTTCATGTACTCGAACATGCCGAACCTGATCTACTTCACGGGCTACTTCAACGCCTCGTGGACCTTGAAGGTCGATCTGGTTGCGGACTTCGCCTGCCGCCTGCTGAAGCACATGGACGAGACCGGCGCGAAGCAGGTCACGCCCGTTGCCGGCGAAGAGGTCTTCACCAAGCCCGGCCGTCCCAATCGCTTTCTCTCCGGCTATATCCTGCGGGCCGCCGGCAAGATGCCGCGCATGGGCGCGGACTTCCCGTGGTTCACCGAGCAGAATTATTTCTGGGACCGCAAGACGCTGCTGCGCGGCAAGGTCGACGACGGCACGCTGCAGTTTTCGGGACCGAAGCGGATCGTGCTGCCGCCGTCGCAACGCGCCGAGCGCGTAGTGCAGCAGGCGGCGGAGTAATTCTTTCGCACGGAGCTTGAGACGTGGCCGTTGCTGTTCGGCGCAAGCCTATCGAAACCGGCCGCACCCATGCCGAGCGGCGGCGGGAGGCGGAGGCGCGCATCCTGCAGGCCGCGTTCGAGATCGTGGCGCGGCGCGGCGTCGATCAGCTGACGCTCGCCGAAGCCGGCGAGGAAGCCGGTTACAGCCGTGCCCTGGCGGCGCACTATTTCGACGGCCGCGAGGACTTGCTCGCCGCGGTCGCCCGGCATGCGGTCGAAAAGTACCGGCAGAGAATCGTCGAGCTGAAGGTGCCGACGCCCGAAGGGCGGGAGTCGCTGCTCGCCCGCATCGCCTTCTACATGGACGATAGCCGCGGCTGGCCGAAGCAGCTGAGGGCGTTCTATGAGGTGATGGAAGCGGGCCTGCGCTGGCCCTCGATCACCAAAGTGGTGGCGCGCATCAATCAGGAGATCGTCGAGCGGTTCGCGGCGCAAATCTGCGCCGCGCAAGCGCGTGGCGAAATCCGCGGCGATATCGATGCGACGGCCGAGGCGATCGCGATCTGGGGCGCGATGCGCGGGGTCATGACGCAATGGCTGATCGCGCCCGACAACGTCGATCTCGACAAGGTGCGCGACGCCTATATCGCGAACCTCGGCGCAGTTGGGCGCCGTAGATTCAAAGAACTTCGTCATTGCGAGCCAACGGGTCCCCGCGGAATGCGCGGCCCAATCATGAACTCCGCGAAGCAATCAGGGGCCACAGCACGTGTATCCAACTGGATTGCTTCGTCGCTTCTGCGGGACTGAGCGGAATTAGCTGGGCGCCGTCATCACCACGTATCGACGTACGGATACTTCTTCGTCGCCCGCGGCAGCACCGGCGGCAGCCGCTTCAGGCCGTTGATGATCCAGCTGCGCGTTTCCGCCGGATCGATCACGTCATCGATGCCGCCGCCGACCACCGCGTTGACGGCCTTGGCGTTCTCATAGGCCGCTTTGGTACGCCGATCGAATTCGGCGCGCCGCGCCTCGGGATCGTCGATCGCCGCGAGTTCCTTGCGGTAGCCCAGCTTGACCGCGCCCTCGATGTTCATGCCGGCGAACTCGGCCGTCGGCCACGCCACCGAGAAGAAGCCGACCAGCGAGCCCGCGCCCAGCATCGCCTGCGCGCCGAGGCCGTAGGCCTTGCGCACCACGACGGTGAACAGCGGCGCGGTCATGTTGGCGCCGACATTGAACAGCCGCGTGCAGTGGCGCACCAGCGCGGTGCGCTCGACGTCGGGGCCGACCATGATGCCGGGGCAATCGATCAGGTTCAGCACCGGAATGTCGAACGCGTCGCACAGCTGCATGAAGCGCGCGCCCTTGTCGGCAGCCGTCGGAGTCGATGGCGCCGGCGAGGTGATGCGGATTGTTGGCGATCACACCCATCGGCCGGCCCTCGATGCGCATGAAGGCGGTGATGATGCCGATGCCGAATTTTTCGCGGATCTCCAGCACCGAGCCCTTGTCGGCGATGGTGTTCGACGATGTCGCGCATGTTGTAGAGGCGCAGGCGGTTTTCCGGCACGAGCGTGCCGCAGCCTGCGCTGGTCGTGCGCCTCCCAGCTCGGCGATCGCGCCCTGGAAATACGACAGGTATTTCTTCGCGGCGTCGACCGCGGCGAATTCGTCCTTGACCAGGATATCGACCACGCCGTTCGGCACCTGGACCGACATCGGCCCGACTTCCTCGGGCGTGTAGATGCCGAGCCCGCCGCCCTCGATCATCGCCGGCCCGCCCATGCCGATGGTGGAGCCTTCGGTCGCAATGATCACGTCGCTAGCAGGCGACCAGCGCGGTATTGCCGGCAAAGCTGCGGCCGTTGACCACCGCGATCATCGGCACCAGGCCGCTGAGCTGCGAGAAGGTGGTGAACGTCTGGGTGTCGATCGCGACGCGCGGGCCGATGTGGTCGTCGCCGGGCCGGCCGCCGCCGCCCTCGCCGAACAGCACCAGCGGCAGGCGGAAGCGGTGGCACAGCTCGAAGATCCGATCCTGCTTGTAGTGGTTGCGGCCGCCCTGCGTGCCCGCCAGCACGGTGTAGTCGTAATGCACCAACGCGGCACGCGATCGCGTCTCGTCGAACAGATCGCCGTTGATCGAGCACATGCCGGCGACGACGCCGTCGCCGGGCGTGTTCTTGCGCAGCGCCTCCATCGTATTGCGCTGGTGCTGGCGCGCCACGATCAGCGGCCAGTATTCCTTGAACGAGCCGGGATCGACCAGCCGCGCGATGTTTTCGCGCGGCATCTTGCCGCCGGTCTTGCGCCGGCGCGCCACCGCATCGGGCCGGTTCTCGTCCAGCGTCAGTGCGTGACGTTCGATGTTTTCGCGCAGATCGTCGCGGATGTGATCGAGGTCGACCTCGGCAGCGGCGGCGACCGCGCCGCCCTTCGACCTCGGCCTCGCTGAACGAACACGATCGGAAAGCCCTCGCGCACCACGTCGCCCGCCGCCATCGTCACCGAGCGCACGATGCCGCAGTGCGGCGCGGTGATGACGTGCTCCATCTTCATCGCCTCGACGACCGCGACCTGCTGGCCCTCGCGCACCTCGTCGCCTTCGGCGACGTTGATCGCAACGATCGTGCCCTGGATCGGCGAGGCGACGCCGACCGAACCGTCGGGCCCGGTCAGATCCGGCGCGGCCTCATCGGTCGCCGATGTCGACGTACGTTCGGCCTTCACCTGCCGCGTCGTGCGCGAACAGCGCCAGCGGGATCGCGGCTGTTGACCCGCGCGCCGGCAAAGCCGGCGTCGCTGGTGGCGGGCTTTGCCGCTTCGACAAAGCGCTGCCGCTGCTCGCCCTGGACCGCGAGCTCGGCGATGTGCTCGTCGACCCAGCGGGTGTGGACGTGGCCGGCGACGAAATGCGGGATGGGCGAGGATGTTGCGCAGGAAGCCGGATATTGGTGGCGACGCCTTCGAGACGGAATTCGCTCAGCGCCCGCGTTTCGCGGCCGACCGCAGCGGCAAAGTCCGGCGACGGCGAATGCGCGATCACCTTGGCCAGCAGGGAATCGAAGGCGCCGGAGGTCTGGTAGCCGGCATAGCCGAAGCCGTCGGTCCGCACGCCGGGTCCGTTCGGCGCCTCGTAGACTGCGAGCGTGCCGCCGCCGGGCCGCACCGAGCCGTCGGGCTGATCGTTTCCATGTTGACGCGGCACTGGATCGCGTAGCCGCGCGGCGGCGATCGGCTTATCGAGGCCGAGCTCCTTCAAGGTTGCGCCCTGCGCCAGCCTGATCTGCGACTGCACGAGATCGACGCCGGTCACCTCTTCGGTCACGGTGTGCTCGACCTGCAGCCGCGCATTGGCCTCGATGAACACGAAGGGCTGCGCGCCGGCGCGACCTGACACGTCGACCAGGAATTCGAAGGTGCCGAGGTTGGTGTAGCCGACGCTCCTGGCGAAGCGTACCGCGGCGTCGATGATTTGCTGCCGCAGGCCGTCGTCCATCGCCGGCGCCGGCGCGATCTCGACGATCTTCTGGAAGCGGCGCTGCACGCTGCATTCGCGCTCGCCGAGATGCGCGATGCCGCCCTTGGCGTCACCGAGGATCTGCACCTCGACATGGCGTGCGCGTGGAATGAACTCCTCGACATAAACGTCGCCGCGGCCGAAGGCAGCCTGCGCCTCGGACTGGCAACGTTGAAACGCTGCGTCGATCTCCTTTTCGGTCAGCACCGCGCGGGTGCCGCGGCCACCGCCGCCGGCCAGCGCCTTGATGATCATCGCGCCGCCATTCAGCGAGGCGAAGAATTTCTTCGCCTCCTCCAGTGTCACGGCGTGATCGAGGCCGCGGATCACCGGCACATCGGCTGTTCTGCGCGGCTTCCCGCGCGCGGGCCTTGTCGCCGAACAGGTCGAGATGCTTCACGTCAGGACCGACGAAAAGCAGGCCTGCGTCGGCGCAGGCTTGCGCGAAATCGCCACGCTCGGCGAGGAAGCCGTAGCCGGGATGGACGGCGTTGGCGCCCGATGCCTTTGCCGCCGCGATGACCGACTGCGCATTGAGATACGCCGCGGCGCCCTGCCCCGGCAGCAGCTGAACCTCGTCAGCGACGCGAAGGTGCAGGCTGCGCGCATCATCCTCGGAATGAACTGCCACCGTCGGCAGGCCCATGTCGGCGGCGGCGCGCGCGATGCGGATGGCGATTTCGCCGCGATTGGCGATCAGGAGTTTTGTGATTTTCATGCAGCTTTTTTGAGAAAGATGGCGGACCGGGTCAAGCGCGGTGATATCCGGCATTCATGCGCGGGGAACGGGCCCCTCGTGCGTAAATGGCGACCGCATGGGCGCCCCGGTGGGCCGTCGCTTTTCGGCATTGATCGAATTGATCAATCTTGACCGCCGCGGGCGCGCCCCCATCCTGCCAGGGAACAACCTGCGACCCGTTCAGGAGCGAGAGATGAGTGCCAGCGACATCAGGCCATACCGGCTGGCCGCGCCGGACCAGCAGATCGCCGACCTGCGCGACCGGTTGCGCCGCACCCGCTGGCCCGACGATTACGCCGATCACGACTGGGATTTCGGCACCGACCAGACCTATCTGAAGGCGCTCTGTGAGTACTGGGCCGATGGTTATGATTGGCGCAGCCGCGAGACCAGGCTGAACGCCTGGCCGCACTTCATCGCGCCGATCGACGGACACGAGATTCATTTCATCCACGTCAAGAGTGCGACGCCAAGGGCGCAGCCGCTGCTGATCACCCATGGCTGGCCGGGCTCGTTCGTCGAAATGCTGAAGATCATCCCAATGCTGACCGAGCCGCAGCGGTTTGGCGGCGATGCCGCCGACGCGTTCGACGTCGTCGTGCCGTCGTTGCCTGGCTTCGGCCTCTCCAGCCGTCCAACGCGCGCCGGCACCAATCCGCGGGTGATCGCCGGCGTCTTCGCCAAGCTGATGCAGCGTCTCGGCTACGACCGCTTCGGCGCTCAGGGCGGCGATTTCGGCGCCAGCATCACGGTCTGGCTGGCGCGCGACCATGCCGACAAGCTCACCGGCTTCCATCTCAACATGATGCCGAGTTCATTGCGCCCCTCGCCAGAGGCGCTGGCGGCCAAGCCGCCGTCCGACGCCGAGAAGAAGCTGCTCGCCGACGGCGCGGATTTTGTCGAGCGCGAGGGTGGTTACAGCCACATCCAGCGCACCAAGCCGCAAACGCTGGGGTATGGCCTGAACGACTCGCCCGCGGGTCTCGCGGCCTGGATCGTCGAAAAATTTCGGACCTGGAGCGACTGCGGCGGCAACGTCGAGTCCGTCTTCAGCCGCGACGAGTTGCTCGACAACATCTCGCTCTACTGGTTCACCCAGACCATCACGTCATCGGTTCGGCTTTATCGCGAGTCCGCGCGCGTGCCGCTACGGATCGAAGCCGGCGAACGGATTTCGCCGCCATTCGGCTTCGCACGGTTTCCGAAAGAACTGGTTCGGCCACCGCGGGAGTGGCCGGAACGCTTCTTCAACCTCGTGCACTGGACGGACATGCCGCGTGGCGGGCACTTCGCAGCGATGGAGCAGCCGGAGCTGCTTGCGCAAGACATCCGCAAATTCTTCCAGCCATTTAGGACGTGAGCGCTACCGCCAGCGCAGCAAGCGGTTCTCCAGCGCGGTCATGCCCCAGCTGATGGCGACACCGATCAGGGAAAGCAGAAAGATCAGCGCGAACACGCCGTTGGTCTTGAAGCTCGCCGCCAGCACGGAGAGCGTCTGACCGAGGCCATGCTCTGCGGCAATGATCTCGGCGCCGATCACGCCGAGCAGCGAGAACACGAGACCGAGCCGCAGGCCGTTGAAGATCACGGGCACCGCGCTCGGCAGCACGAACTTGCGGAAGATCTGGCTCTCGCTGGCCCCTAGCGTGCGCGCCAGCGTGATGTGATCCGGGTTGACGCCGCGGCCGCCGGCCACGGTGCTGGTCAGCACGATGAAGAACGTCAGGCTGAAGCCGACCGCGACCTTCGAGCCGAGACCGAGACCGAACCAGATGATGAACAGTGGCGCCAGCGCGATGCGGGGCATCGCGTTGAGCGCGGTCAGGATCGGGCTGAAGATCGCATCGATCGTCGGGCTCGTGACGAACAGCATGCCGACCAGAATGCCGGCGACGCTGCCGAGCGTGAAGGCCATCACGGTGCCGCCCATCGAATAGTAGAAATCCTCGAGCAGGCTGTGGGTGACGAAGACCTCCTCCCACATGAACTTCACAATGCCGCTCGGCTTGCCGATCAGGATCGGATCGATGAACTTGGTGTCGGCAGCGCGCTCCCACAGATAGAAGAAGACGGCGAGGAAGACGATCCGCGCAGCCCAGATCTGCCAGGCGCTCCAACGCTTTGACTCGTTCATTGGGTCAATCCTTCCTCGAGCTTGCTCCAGACCTGCGAGTACAGCTCGTGATAAGCGTGGTCCTTCTGCAGGGCGCGCACCGAGCGCGGGCGGCCGAGATCGATCGGCACGTCGGCAATGATGCGTCCGGGCCGCGAACTCATGACGATGACGCGATCCGACATCGAGACCGCTTCCGAGAGATCATGAGTAATGAACACAACGGTGCGCTTCTCGCGCTGCCACAGCGACAGCAAGACGTCCTCGAGCTGCAGCTTGGTCTGCGCATCGAGCGCGCCGAACGGCTCGTCCATCAACAGGATCGGCGCATCGAGGCTGAAGGTGCGGGCCAGCGCGACACGCTGGCGCATGCCTTGCGACAACGCCTTCGGATAGGCGTTCTCAAAGCCCTTCAGCCCGACCTTGTCGAGCAGATCCAGCGCACGCCGGCGGCGCGCTTCCGCCGGCACGCCGCGAATCTCGGTGCCAAGCTCGGCATTGCCGAGCGCGGTGCGCCATGGTGCCAGCGCGTCGCGCGCCAGCATGTAGGCGATGTCGTGGCTGCCGGTGACCGGCGCCTTGCCATTGACCAGCATGGTGCCGCGCCCCACGCCGGCCGGCAGAAGACCGGCCATGAAATTCAACAGCGTGGTCTTGCCGCAGCCGCTCGGGCCAACGATCGAGACAAACTCTCCCGGGCGCACCCGCAGCGAAAACTCCTTGACCGCAACAAGGTCGCCGAAAACGACCGACACCTTGTCGAGCACGACCGAACCCGTCGGCGCGCCTGACATTGGCTCGGCGTCGGCAGATGCCGACGCCGCCTGAACAGCGATATTCATCTTTCGCTCTTCTCGCTTCTCGCTTCTTGTTATTCGCCGGCAGGATTTGCCGCCGGGTCAAGCGCACACCACCGGTGCGCGCTTAGCGCTTGAATTTACAACGTTATTGGCGCGATTTTGCGGAGGTTTTCTGCTCTCGCAAAACAGTATCCAATACCTGCGCGAGGACTGCCTCGCTCAAGGAATCTGCGGCGCCTTGTCCCAGAGGACGTCCTTCGCCTCGAGCTTCTTGTCGATGATCTTCTGCTCGTAGAGTCGTTGAGGATCTGCTGCAGGCCCGAGCGCTTCACGACAAGGTCCTTGCTGTAGGCGGAGATCACGCTCTTCACCCAGCTCCGCCGCATCTCGTCGGCACCCTCGAGATCGCCGAACGAAATGATCGGCTTGTAGATATTCAGCAGCTCTTCAAAGTTGGCCGGATCGTTGAACCACTTCGCAGTGTCGGTCATCGCCGCGTAAAACGCTTTCATCAGCTCCGGATTGCCGTCGGCCATCTCGCGGCGCATGGCGAAAATGACGTTGGAGCCGGAGGTCGCCAACACCGACTTCGGGCCTTCGCCGACCGTCATGTCGATCACGGTTTCGCAGGTCTTGTTGAACTGGCAGATCTGCGTCAGCGGCTGATACATGATGATGGCGTCGATCTGCTTGCCGATCGCAAGCGCGGCATAGCCGGTGACCGGATTGCCGATCGCCACATAGGTGACGTCCTCCGGCTTCAGCCCGACTTCGCCGAGCATCAGTTGAAGTATTTCTCGCTCGAGGTGCCACGCGCGGCGACGCCGATTTTCTTGCCCTTGAAATCCTGCATGATCGCCGGATAGCGCCTTAGGACGATGCGGCAGCGCCACATCATTGCGGACCGAGACCGCCAACACATTGTTGGGCAGACTGAGACCTACGATCCGGACGTCCGCGCCGGCGACGATCGAGGCCGCGACCAGGTCGGCGCCGCCCTGTGTCACGTCGATCGACTTGCCGATCAGGGCCTGCAGGCCAAGCGAGCTCGAGTTGATCGTCGTCGGCTCGCAATGGAAGTTGTACTTTTCGCAGAAGCCTTTCGCCTTTGCGACAATGGCGTGCATGTTGCCGGTCGTTCCGGAGTAATTCTGGATCTTCAGCGTCTCGCCATTGGCCTTCGGCGTCTGCGCGATCGCCGGACCAGCGATCGCGAAAAGGCCAACGGCCGCAACCAGAAACGCGGCGCGCGCCGGCGTCAGAACACTCATGAAACAACCTCCCGTCGGAATTATTGATTATTGGATTCAACATAGTGTGGACTCGCATTATTCATAACGCAATGCGAATTGTTGGGCTGCGCGGTTATGCCGTCGGGGTTCCCGCCAGCGTGGTTATCGCAGGCAAATTCGCCAAGCACGATATCTGAGGGCTCATGTCAAATACTGAAAAAACTCAGTATTTGCCGAATTCCAAAAGCGAGTATGAGGATTTACCGAAGTGACATATTTTTAGGATCAGGATCGCAACCTCTCCGATGAGGCGCCCATGAACGTCCAGACCGCCACGACCCAGGCCGCTGCCGCGGCCCCGCTATTCAATCCGCTGTCGCTCGATTTCATCCGCAATCCCTACCCGTCGTACGCGCGCCTGCGCGAGACCGCTCCGGTGATGCGGCTGCCTAACCTCAATGCCTTTCTCGTCAGCCGACACGCCGACGCCGCGTTCGTCCTGCGCGACAAGCGCTTCGGCAAGGATTTTGTCACCCGCATCACCCGCCGTTACGGCCCCGAGGCGCTGAAGGAGCCGATCTATCGCGCGATGAGCCTGTGGATGCTGTCGCAGGATCCGCCTGACCATACCCGGCTCCGGGGCCTGGTCGTGAAGGCGTTCACCTATCGCCGCGTCGAGGACATGCGGCCGCGCATCCAGCAGATCGTCGACGAGTCGATCGATCGCGTGATCAATCAGGGTCGCATGGACCTGATAGCCGACTTCGCGTTCCGTCTCCCGGTCATCGTGATCTGCGACATGCTCGGTATCCCCGAAGAGGATCGCGAGATCTTCTTCGCCCGGGAACGTACCGGCGGCCGCCTGCTCGATCCCGTGCCGCTGTCTCGGGAAGAGATCGACGCCGCCAATACGTCACACAAAAATTCTGAAGCCTACTTCCACAAGCTGTTCGACCTGCGTCGCCGGCAACCGGGCGACGACCTCACCACGCAGCTGGTGCAGGCCGAGGAAGACGGCAACAAGCTGACCAACGAAGAGTTGACGGCCAACATCATCCTGTTGTTCGGCGCCGGCCACGAGACCACGGTCAACCTGATCGGCAATGGGTTGCTCGCCCTGCATCGCAATCCTGATCAGCTTGCCAAGCTGAAGGCCAATCCGCAGTTGATGCCGAACGCGATCGAGGAATTTCTGCGCTACGATTCGTCGGTGCAGCTCACCGGCCGTGTCGCGATGGAGGACGTCGAGGTCAGCGGTACGCTGATCCCACAAGGCGAAAATGTGATGTGCCTGCTCGGCTCGGCCAATCACGATCCGGCCGTCTATGCCGATCGTCCGGACGAGCTCGACATCGAACGGCCAAATGTGCGGCCGATGTCATTCGGCGGCGGCATCCACCTCTGCCTCGGCGCACAGCTGGCGCGCACGGAAGCCGAGATCGCGATCTCAACACTGCTACGGCGCATTCCGAACCTGCGCATCGACGACGTCGTCAACCCCGACTGGCGGCCGACCTTCGTGCTGCGCGGCCTGATGCACCTGCCGGCGAGCTGGTAATCGACGTCACAAGCTTCAAATGAAGACGGCCGCGGAGAAATCCGCGGCCGTCTTTGTCTTTCGTCGTTCCGGGGCATCGCGAAGCGACGAGCCCGGCTAATCCATAACCACGACAGGGCGTATGCGATTCCGGGCCCGCGCGAAGACGCGCGTCCCGGAATGACGGTGACCTCACATCTTCTTGTACGCGTCCACGATCGCCTGGCCGTCGGCGCCGGCTTTCTTGAGCCAATCAGCCGTGAGCTGCTCGCCGATCTTCTGGAACCCCGCCTTCAATTCCGGGCTCGGCGGCTGGACGATCATGCCCTTGGCCTTGAGCTGATCGAGATACCAGCCGGCCTTGTCCTCCCACGCCTTCCAGCCGCGGGTCTCGGCGGTGGCAGCGGCTTTCAGGATCGCGTCCTGGGTCGGCTTGTCGAGCGCATCGAACGCCGCCTTGTTGACGAAGGTGATGTCCTTCGGGATCCAGGCCTGCACATCGTAGAAATATTTCAGCGACTCCCAGACCTTGGAGTTGTAGCCGGTGCCGCCCGACGACATGAACGAATTGACCACGCCGGTGGCGAGCGCCTGCGGCAGCTCGGCGGCCTGGATCGTGACCGACTGCGCGCCGACCAGATCTCCAATCCGCGCGGTGCCGACGTTGTAGGCACGCCACTTCAAACCCTTCATGTCGTCGATGGTGTTGAGCGGCTTGTTGACATAGACGCCCTGCGGCGCCCACGGCACCGCGAACAGCAGCATCAAGCCCTGGGACGCGAGCTTCTTCTCAACCGCAGCCTTCGATGCCTTATAGAGCTTCATGGCCTCGGGAAAGCTCGTCGCAAGGAACGGCACGACGTCGACGCCGAACACCGGGTCCTCGTTCTCGTGCAGCGACAGCAGCACTTCGCCGATCTGCGCCTGTCCGGTTTGCACCGCACGCTTGATATCGGGCGCCTTGAACAGCGAGGCGCCGGGATGAACGGTGATCTGCAGTTTGCCGCCGGTTGCGGTGTCGACATCCTTGGCGAACGCCACCAGGTTTTCGCTGTGAGGATTATCCGCAGGATATGCGGCCGGCAGATTCCATTTGGTCTGCGCCGATGCGGGAGCGATCCAGAGCGCCGCACTGGCGATCAGGGCTGCGGCAAAATAATGCGATTTCATCGATGTTCTCCTTCAAGCATCAGAGCGTAACGAATTCAGCTCGGGAACGCGAGCCTGGGCAACAGCAGGACGATGTCCGGGTATTCGGTGATGATGAATACTGCGACCACGAGCAGCACGAAAAATGGAAACGCTGCGCGCGCAACATCGAAGGTATCGCGCCCGCTCATGTTCTGCAGCACGAACAGATTGAAGCCGACCGGCGGGGTGACCTGCGCCATTTCGACATGGATCACGAGATAGACGCCGAACCAGACAAGATCGAGCCCGGCCTGTTTCACCATCGGCAGCACGATCACTGCCGTCAGTACGATCATCGAGATGCCGTCGATCAGGCAGCCGAGGATGATGTACATGATACTGAGATAGAGCGCGAGCATGCCGGGCGTCAGATGCTGGCCCTTAACCCACTCGGCGAGCGCTGCCGGAATTCCGGTATAGGCCATCGCCGCGGTGGTGTAGGCGGCACCCGCCAGGATCAGCATGATCATGCAGGTCAGCCGCGTCGCGCTCATCACGCTTTCGAAGAACGCCTTGCGATTGAGCGCACCGCTCCACCAGGCGAGCAGCAGCGCCCCGGTAACGCCCCACGCCGCACATTCGGTGGCGGTGGCAAGACCAAGCATCAGCGAGAAGAAGACGGCGAGGATCAGCAGCAGGCAGGGGGCGAGATTTGCCGACTCCTTGAGCTTTTTCCGAAATGGCACTGGCGGATCGCGCGGCGGCGTCTTCTCCGGATTGAGCAGCGACCACAGCGCGATGTAGCCGGAGTACAGCGCCATCACGAGCAACGCCCGGCAGGAAGCCGCCGAGAAACACCTGCAGCACGGAAACGTTTGCGGTGACGGCGTAGACCACCATCGGGATCGACGGCGGGATCAAGAGGCCGAGCGTGCCGGAGCCGGCAAGCGAGCCGAGGCTCATGTCGCGGTCGTAGCCGCGCTTCTCGAGCTCGGGCAACGCAATCTTGCCGATCGTGGCGCAGGTCGCGGCCGACGAGCCCGACACCGCCGCAAAGATACCGCAGCCGACCACGTTGACGTGGATCAGCCGGCCCGGCAGCCACTGCAGCCACGGCGACAGCCCGCGAAACATCTGCTCCGACAGCCTGGTGCGAAACAGGATCTCGCCCATCCAGATGAACAGCGGCAGCGCGGCGAGCGTCCACGATGCGCTGGCGCTCCAGGTCGTGGTGGCCAGAACACTTCCGATCGGCACGCTTGTCGTCAGCGCCATTGCAACCAGGCCGACGAGACCAAGTGTGACCGCGATCCAGACGCCGCCGGCGAGCACGACGATCATGAAGCCGAGCAGGATGATCGCGAGCTCGACCATGCCGGGATTGGCAAACATCAGCCGCCCCCGCCCTGCGAGATGCGCTCGATGAATTCGTCCGGGGTCTCGTCTGGGCTGCCCTGCTCGTAGCTCGGGCGGTTGCCGCGCAGTACGTTGACCATTTCGTCGATCAACGCGATCGAGAGAATGGCGAGACCGCCGGTGAAACCGAGCTGTGGAATCCACAAGGGTACCGCGAGCACGCCCTGCGCCATGTCGTTGAAGCGCCACGAGTTGTACGTCATCTGCACGGCGTGGCGTGTGTAATAGAGGATGAAGCTGGTGGCGACCGCGAGCGCGATGATTTCGGCAACCTGCTTGGCGCGGCCGTGCAGCCGTTCCATCAACAGGCCGACCCGGATCATCTCGCCGCGCTTGAAGGTGTGCGCGAGACCGAGGAACGCCATCGCCGCCATGCACCAGGACGCGATGTCATCGCCGGCCGGGATGTTCAGCGCGAATTGCCGCCCGACCGACATCACCATCATGATCGCGAAGACGAGGACGAGGAACGCGCCGGCGGCATAGCCGGCAAAGAGATAGAGAGCGTCGAGCGCACGCCGCACCGGATGCGGAGGCCTGCCGCCGTCGCCAACCCCGGTCAAGTCACCCGCCCTCCTCAACTCCGCGCGAACCGCGCCGGCGCGTAGGGAGCCATATCGAGCTCCGGCGTCGCGCCCAAAATCATTGTTGCAAGCAACCGCCCCGTTTTCGGCCCCGACGTTAGACCAACATGATGATGGCCGAAAGCAAGGAACACGCCAGGGTGGCGGGGCACCGGGCCGATCAGCGGAATGCTGTCGGCCGGCGCTGGACGATGCCCGAGCCATTCATCGCAAGCGGCGAATGTCAGCGTCGGGAACGCGTCCTTCAGCCGCGAGCGAATGAGATCGAGCGGCCGCCGGCTTTTTCCGGCAGCGAGCCCGCCGAACTCGATGACCCCGGCGCAGCGGACGCCATCGGCCATCGGCGTGGCAACGAATTTTCCGGCTGCGACCATGGTCGGGTATCGCGGCGCGACCGACGTGCCGCGCAGCATCAAGTGATAGCCGCGCTCGGTCTCGAGCGGAACGTCGAGGCCGAGCTTTGCGGTGAGCGTCTTCGACCAGGCGCCGGTTGCAATGACAATGCGGTCGGCGGCGATGACGCCCTGCCCGGTGACAACAGCCTGCACCGATCCGTCGGAGCGCGAACGTGAGATCCTTCACTTCGCTCGCGATCACCTCGGCGCCGAGCGAACGCGCGTGGTCGCGCAGATCGTTGATATAGTTGCCGGGGTTCTGAATGATGCCGTGATCCCCGACCAGCACGCCAAAACCGATCGACGGCCCGAGCGCGGGATCGAGCTCGCGCAATGCCTGACCTTCGATTTCCTGCCACGCGAAACCCGCCTCACGCCGCAAACGCCAGACGTCGGCTTCCGCTTCGAAGGCTGCGCGCGACGGATAGGCGAACAGATACGACGTCGCCTTGACCCAGCGCGCCGCGTCGGTGCCATCCGACAGCGCACGATGCTGGGCATAGGTGTCGCGCAACAACGGCGCCAGCGCGCGCGAGATTCGTTGCGCCTCCGGCCAATTGGCATGGCTGAGATACCTTGCGAGCCACGGCGCAAGCCGCGGCAGGTAACTCCAGCGCAGAAACAGCGGCGATGACGGATCGAGCGCGAGCAGGAGCCCCTTGCCGAGCAAGCCCGGCATGGTCACCGGCGCAACGGAGCACGCGGCAAGCACGCCGGCGTTACCGTAGCTCGCGGGCCGCCCAACGATGCCGGGATCAACCAGCGTGACCTTGCACCCTGCACGCAACAGCCAGATCGCGGCCGACAAGCCCATGATGCCGCCGCCGGCGATAATGATGCGAGAACCTGCGGGTGACAGCTGTTGGCCCTCGTGTTGCAACGCAAAGCGCATCGTTCACATGTCGTTGAGAGTAGTCAATCGTCTGACACATTTTCCCAAGTTTTGCCAAAATTGCGGCCTGCCTAGGCGCCGCCATCGAAGCCGTCTCGCGCGGCTTCGCTCATTCAAAAGCTTCCTGCCATGAGGTCCTTCATGCGCCTTGCGATTCTTGTCGCCGCTCTCGTCTCATTCGCTCTCCCCGCGGTCGCCAAAGACGCGGACCCCAACCCGGTTCAAGGCCTCTGGTTTGCCACAGATTACCCGGCGCTGCAGATCCGCGCCGGCGAGGACTCGACGCTTCCGCTCACGCTGTACAATTACGGCCTGCCGCCGCAGCGCACGGCGATCACCATCACCGACAAGCCGGCCGACTGGACGGCCGAGATCACCGGTGGCGGCAAGCCGGTGGCGGCGGCGTTCGTCGATCACGACGGCCGCGCCACGCTATCGCTCAAGCTGACGATACCGGCCAATGCGGCGCCGGGCGACTACAAGCTCATGCTGCACGCCGAAGGCGACGACGCAAAATCCGACCTGCCGATCGCGGTCAAGCTGGCGCCGCCGCTTGCCGCCAAGCTGACGATGACGCCGAAATTCCCGGTGCTGAAAGGCACGCCGAAATCGTCGTTCGATTTCAACGTCACGGTGAAGAACGAGAGCGGCAGCGACATGCTGGTGAACCTCAGCGCCGACGCGCCTGAAGGCTTTGCCGTCGCCTTCAAGGAAGGCTACGGCGCCCAGGAACTGACGAGCCTGCCGTTCAAGGCCGGCGAAGCAAGGATCTCACGGTCTCGATCAAAGCTGCCCCGGATATCAAGTCGACCGCGATCCCGGTCGTGGTCCACGCCAACGGCGAGAAGGCGAAAGCGCAGACCAAGCTCACGCTCGATATCGCGGGCAAGCCTCGCTCTCGCTGTCCGGTGACGATGGCCGGTTGTCCGGCGATGCCTATGCCGGCCAGGAGAAGAGCTTTCCGCTGGTGCTGCACAACACCGGCTCGGCCCCGGCGCAGGACATCCAGCTCACCGCCTCGCCGCCGAGCGGCTGGAAGGTGACGTTCGAGCCCAAGCAGGTGGCCGAGCTCGCTGTTGACGGCGAGCAGAAGGTCAACGCCGCTGGTGACACCGGCGCCGAAGGCGATGGCCGGCGACTACATGGTGACGATGCGCGCCTCCGGCAGCGGCCAGTCGGAATCGGCCGGACTACCGCGTGGCCGTGACTGACCTCGACGCTGTGGGGCATGGCCGGCATCGGCGTGATCGGCGCCGCGCTTCTCGTGCTGGTCGGCGCGGTCGGCAGGTTCGGCCGGCGATGAGCGAAGTCCATCATCGTCGCCGAGCAGCTGACCAAGGCTTACGGCACCAACATCGCCGTCGATCATCTCGATCTGACGATCGAGCGCGGCGAGGTGTTCGGCCTGCTCGGTCCGAACGGCGCCGGCAAGACCACCACCATCCTGATGCTGCTCGGCCTGACCGAGCCGACCTCGGGGCGCGCCCGCGTCGCGGGCTTCGATCCGCTGCGCCAGCCGCTCGAGGTCAAGCGGCGGGTCGGCTACATGCCCGACCAGGTCGGCTTCTACGACAATCTCTCCGGCGTGGTGAACCTGCGCTACACGGCGCGGCTTGCCGGGATACCGGGCCGCGAGATCGACAGCCGTATCGACGCCGCGCTGAAGCGCGTCGGCCTGAACGAGGCCGGCGGCAAGGCGGTGAAGACCTATTCGCGTGGCATGCGGCAGCGCCTCGCAATTGCGGAAATCCTGATGAAGCAGGCCGAGGTCGCGATCCTCGACGAGCCGACCGGCGGGCTCGATCCGCAGTCGACCCGCGAGTTCCTCGAACTGATCCGTTCGCTTAAAGCTGACGGCATGACGATCCTGTTGTCGTCGCATCTGCTCGATCTCGTGCAGTCGGTGTGCGACCGCGTCGCCTTGTTCAATGCCGGCAAGATCGGGCTGATCGGGCGCGTCAACGACCTGCTGCAGCAGGTGCTCGGCGGCTCGCATGTCATCCGCGTCGAGGCGACTGGCGCCGGTCTCGCAGGCGCGATCGCGGCGGTGCCGGGCGTCAAGCGCGTGACGGCGGACGCCGGCGCGCTCCGCGTCGAGGCGACCGACGACCTGCGGCCGCAGATCGCGCGCGCCGTGGTCGGCGCCGGCGGCGACCTCACCACGATTGCCGCGGGCTATGCCAGCCTCGACGAGGTCTATACCCAATATTTTGAGGGAGTTCGCAATGCGGCGTGAAGGCTCGGCTTTCAGCGGCGTCGGCACCGTAACGATGAAGGAGCTCGCCGACAATCTGACCTCGACGCGGATGCGGCTGCTCGAGCTCCTGATCTTCGTCACCGGCGCGGGCGCGGTCTACTCCACCATCGGTGTCGTCAAGGACCAGCTCAGCGAATACCCGTTCGTCTTCCTGCTGGTGTTCACCTACGGCCATGATCCGCTGCCGTCATTCGTCGGCTTCCTCGGCTTCCTGATACCGATCGTTGCCATCGCGCTCGGCTTCGATGCCGTGAACAGCGAGTTCAACCGGCGCACCATGAGCCGCATCCTGGCGCAACCGATCTATCGCGACGCGCTGTTGTTCGGAAAATTTTTTGCCGGGCTGGTCACGCTCGCCGTCGTGCTGTCGGCATTGTGGCTGCTGGTGGTTGGGCTGGGAATTCTGCTGCTCGGCCTGCCGCCGAACACCGACGAAGTGTTGCGCGGCTTCGCCTTCCTGCTCGCCGCGATCGCCTATGGCGGCGTCTGGCTCGCGCTGGCGCTGCTGTTCTCGGTGATCTTCCGCTCGGCGGCGACCGCGGCGCTGGCGAGCCTCGCGGTCTGGCTGCTGTTTGCCTTCTTCTGGCAGATGCTCGTGCCGCTCGTCACCGTGGCGATTGCGCCGCCCGATCCCTACGATCCCTATTCGACGCTGCAGACCATCAACATCGGGATGGACATCGCGCGCGTCTCGCCCAACACGCTGTTCTCCGAGGCAACACTGGCGTTCCTGAGCCCGACGACGCGCGCGCTCGGTCCGGTGCTGTCGACCCAGATGGCGGGCGCCATCCGCGGCACGCCGCTGCCGCTCGCCGACAGCATCGCCATCGTCTGGCCGCAGCTCACCGCGCTGCTCGCCGTCGGTCATCGTGCTGTTCGTGATCGCCTACGTGCTGTTCCAGCGCCAGGAAGTGCGGGCCTAAAGCGCCGTTGTTAGTGGCGTTGCGCTCGCTCGAGCTCGTCGTCCCCGCGGACGCGGGGACCCATAACCCCGGCGTTAGTTGTTTTCCTCCGACTTCGTCAACGAGCGACTTCCATCCGTCGTCTCAGTTCTGCTGCGGCGTATGGGTCTCCGCTTTCGCGGAGACGACCAGAGCTACTCGCAATACTGCTTGCCGTTGAACACGAAGCACTTTGCCGATCGATCGGCATTGACCCGCGCGGCATGGCGGAGGCCATGGCGATGGTGAGGCCGCGGCGGGACCTCGGCCACGCGCGGCCGCGCGCTCGGTGCCTCGCAAACGCTCGCGAGTTTCTGGTCCGTCACCGGCTTCCAGCTCGTCTTCGCACCGTCCGACGAGCAGCTCAGCATCAAGGTGCGGTAGATGCAGATCAAGGCGCCGTCGCTGTAGGATCTGCTCTCGTAGACGCACACCGGTGATGCCGCGGGCGCACTTTGCGCCCATGCAGCCGTCGTCCACAGAGAGGCGGACAACGCCACAAGACACGCCTTGATCATGTCCCCCTCGCGGTTGCTGCTCAACCGACCCGTCAAGCACGATAGTCGCTCGCACGCGGCGCCGCAAAGCTTTTGCGCCGCGCGCCAATCGCGGCCACAATGCGCGCGACCGTCTGTGACGTCAGCCACAGACACGGAAGCGGAGGAGCCACGTGGGCATCGACTACAAGAAGCGCGACGGCGTCGCCTACATCACGCTGAACAATCCCGACAAGGCCAACATTCTCGACAAGCCGACCTCGGATGAAATCTCGGACGCCTGGGTCGACCTGTGGGAGGATCGCTCGATCCGCTGCGCGATCCTGACCGGCGCCGGCAACAAGCATTTCTGCGGCGGCCATAACCTCGCACCGCGGCCGGAGCTCACCGAAGACGACCGCGAATACCTGCGCACCCACCGTATCTTCTGGCCGCTGGCCGGCACCGTGCACGGCCAGACCACCGGCGTCGACGGCAGAATGGGCGATCACTACCCGCGGGTCTGGAAGCCGGTGATCGCGGCGGTCAACGGCTGGGCCGCCGGCGCCGGGCTCTACATCCTGCTGGCCTCGACCGATATCCGCATCGCCAGCGCCGAGCACGCCCGCTTCAAGTTCGCGCTGACCACGCAGGGCTGGCTCGGCCATGGTCCCGGCGCCAGCCTCCTGATCAAGCAGCTGCGCTACATCGATGCCATGAAGATGCTGCTCACCGACGAGCCGGTCGACGCCACCGAGGCGCTGCGTATCGGTCTCATCAACGAGGTCGTGCCCCATGCGGAGCTGCTGGCGCGTGCGGAAAAAATTGCGCGCCAGATCGTGAACATGCCGCCGGTCGCGGTGCGCATGATGAAGGAGTTCGTGGTGCGCTTCGGCGATCTGCCGACCGACCAGGCCTGGCACGTGCAGAACCTGATCAACTCGCTCCTGATCCAGACCACGATGGACGGCGAGGAAGGCCGCAAGGCCTTCAACGCGAAGCGGCCGCCGAATTTCACCGGCACGCTGCGCCGCCGCGGCGAGCCATGGCCGGAGCCATCGCCGGAAGATGCCGAACGGCTCGATCGCGCCTTTCGCAGCGGCGAGTATTGAGCGAGCGGAACGCCCCGTGCCTGGCATCGTTGCCTGCATCATGGCTCCGGCATTGGAGATCCGATCATGGCCGCACGACGATCACGCAGCACCGCGACAGAGCCCCGCGCGAAGCATGGTCCCGCGCGAAAGTCGGCCGCAAAGAAATGGTCGGCGCGCGTGACCCAGCAATCGGATGCGCTCGATCTCGAACGCAATGTGTTCAAAGGCACGCCGTCGCAGATCGCGAAGTCGTTGAAGCGTTCGGCCGAACGCAGCCGGCGCCGTAAATCGTCGCCCTATCGCTCGGCGATGTCGATGCTGACGTTCTACATCAACCGCGCCGGCAAGAACCTGTCGGCCAGCGAACGCAAGAGGCTGGAGGCCGCCAAGGCAAGGCTCCGCGAGGAGTTCGGCAAGGCCGCTTAGCGGCGAAACGCCGCGATGCGCTGCGGCCTCCCGGTGGCCTTCCGGCGAGGCGTGAGTTCGCGTTTGATCTTCTAAGGACCGCGCCAAAATGCTATTTCCCGGGGCCAAGCGCGGGCCTTTTGAGCTTCCGCGCAAAACCCCGGGGGAGAACGTTATGGGTTACAAGACCGGTTTGACGAAAGGTCTAATATTCGGAACGCTTGGGTTGATCGCGGGCGCTCTCGCTGCGGCGCCAGCATCGGCGCAAAAGGCCTATGGCCCGGGCGTCACCGACACCGAGATCAAGCTTGGAACGACGACGCCGTTCAGCGGTCCAGCCTCGGCCTATTCGGCAAGCGCGGTGTCGGCCACCGCTTACTTCGCGATGATCAACGAGAAGGGTGGCATCAACGGACGCAAGATCAACTATGTCGCGCTCGACGACGGCTATAGCCCGCCGAAGACGGTGGAGCAGACCCGCAAGCTGATCGAAGGCGAGGACGTGCTGTTCATGGTCAATCCGGTCGGCACTGCGCCCAACGGCGCCGTTGTCAAGTACGTCAACCAGAAGAAAGTCCCGGATCTTTTCATCGGCTCGGGGGCAACGATGTTCAACGACCCCGAACATTATCCGTGGACGCTGAGCTGGACGCCGCATTACGCCTCGGAAGGCGAGATTTACGCCAAGTACATTCTCAAGAATAAGCCGGACGCCAAGATCGGCATTCTCTGGCAGAACGACGATCTCGGCCGCGATTATCTGCTCGGCTTCAAACGCGGACTCGGCGACAAAGCCGCAAAGATGATCGTCGCGGAGCAGACCTACAATGTCACCGATCCGACAGTCGATTCCCAAGTGGTCTCGCTGAAGACGGCGGGCGCCGACGTGTTCTTCATCGTCACGACGCCGAAGTTTTCTGCACAAGCCATTCGTAAGGCCTGGGACACCGACTGGCATCCGATCAAGATCGTGGTCAGCATCGGCTCGTCGATTGCCGGCGCCATCAAGCCCGCCGGCTTCGATGCATCCAAGGATGTGGTCTCGGCCGCGTATCAAAAAGACCCAGCCGATCCGCAATGGAAGAACGATCCGGAGATGATCAAGTGGAACGCGTGGATGGACAAGTACAATCCGCACGTCTCGAAGAGCGACTATTACGCGCCCTATGGCTACAACATCGGCACCGCGGTGACGAACATCATCAAGCTGGCCGGCGACAATCTCACCCGCGAAAACATCATGAACATCGCAACCCATCTCGACATGGACCTGCCGCTGCTGCTGCCCGGCATCAAGCTGCACACGACGCCTGATGACCACCGGCCGATCAAGCAGATGAACCTCGTGCGGTTCGACGGCGAGCGCTACGTGCTGTTCGGCGACGTGCTGTCGAGCGAGTGAGGCTCGGGCGCCGCAGGTCCGCCTGAAATGAGCCCACCCGCTGCAAATCGACGGCTGGTGTCGGCCCTGACAGGCGCCGTTGCGCTCATCGGTCTGCCGGGTGCGCCAGCTGCAGCCCCTCATGCCACGACCGAGACCTACGGCGGGCGCGACATGATCGTTTATGCGCCCTCGGAATTGCCAGCCCGCGGCGCACGCGCGCTGGTGGTCGTGCTGCACGGCGGGCTTGGTAACGCGCAGCGCATCGCATCCCGCCAATCCGAAAGCGGGCTGAACCTGGATTCGCTCGCCGAGGCCAACGGTTTTGTCGTCGCCTATCTGAACGGCACGCCAGTGACACGATTCTTCGGCGCAGACAAACTGGGCTGGAACGCCGGCGGCGGTTGTTGCGGTCAGTCCGCTGAAAACAACATCCGCGACGTCGACTACATCACCGGCGCCGTCGATCATCTCGTTGGCAAATATGGCATCGATCGCAACCGCATCTACGGCATTGGCCATTCCAACGGCGCGATGATGACCCAGCGCCTGATGTGTGAGACCAATCTTTATGCGGCGGCGATCGCAATCTCCGGTCCGCTCAATCTCGAAACCACAAGTTGTCCGGCCGCTCGCGGCAAACGCATCCTCGCCATCCACGGCGCGAACGACGAGAACGTTCCACTCGCGGGCGGGAGAGGAACCAAGGGCTTGTCGCAAGCCGTCTACCAATCGGAAACCCATACCCGCGAGGCCTTTGCAGATTCCGGCGCTGCATTCGACCTGCTCGTGGTGAAAGGCGCCGAGCACAAGCTCGACTCGATCGACGCCGCCATCCAGCAGTCCGAAGGACGCACGATCGGCGAGAAGGCAGTTGCTTTCTTTGGGCTGCTGAATCAGAAACACTGACTGAGAACGTCATCGGCGTGCGGATAGCGCGCCGGAGAGGTGCCCTGCGGCCAACTCCAGCCGGAAGCCTGAATTTGCATGTCGACTTCCGCCATTCGACCCGCTCGCACCGATCAATCCGACACCGCGCGCGATGCTCTCGCCGTGCTGAACTCGGTGTTCGGCCTGCCCGCGTTTCGCGGCGCGCAGGCGGACATCATCCGGCACGTCACTGGCGGCGGCAATTGCCTGGTGCTGATGCCGACCGGCGGCGGCAAGTCGCTGTGCTATCAACTGCCGGCCCTGCTGCGCGAGGGTTGCGGCATCGTGGTCTCGCCCCTGATTGCGCTGATGCGCGACCAGGTCGCGGGGCTGATCGAAGCCGGCGTCAAGGCGGCGGTGCTGAATTCGACGCTGAGCTTTGACGAAGCCGCCGCGGTGGAGCAGCAACTGCTCGCCGGTGATCTCGACCTGCTCTATGTCGCGCCGGAGCGGCTGTTGACGCCGCGCTGCCTCGCCCTGCTCGACAGGGCGCGCATCGCGCTGTTCGCAATCGACGAGGCGCACTGCGTATCGCAATGGGGCCACGACTTCCGCCCCGAATATATGGGCCTGACTGCTATCGCCGAGCGCTTTCCGGACGTGCCACGTATTGCGCTGACCGCGACCGCCGACCAGCGCACGCGGCAGGAGATCGTCGAGCGCCTGCAGCTTGCCGATGCACCGCGCTTTGTCGCGAGCTTCGATCGTCCGAACATCAGGTACGAAATCACCCCGAAACAGAACGCGCCGCGGCAACTCGAGGCCTTCATCGCCGAGCGACACGCCGGCGACGCCGGGATCGTCTACTGCCTGTCGCGCGCCAAAGTCGAGGACACCGCCGCGGCGCTGACGAGGGCTGGCATCACCGCGCTGCCCTATCACGCCGGGCTCGAGGCAAACGTGCGCTCGCGCAACCAGGACCGCTTCATCAATGAGGACGGCGTCGTGATCGTCGCCACCATCGCTTTCGGCATGGGCATCGACAAGCCCGACGTGCGCTTCGTCGCGCATCTCGATCTGCCGAAGAGCATCGAGGCCTATTACCAGGAGACCGGGCGCGCCGGGCGCGACGGCAAGCCCTCCAGCGCGTGGATGGCTTATGGCCTGCAGGACATCGTGCAGCAGCGCCGCATGATCGATGAGTTCGGCCGGCTCCGACGCGTTCAAGCGCGTCTCGATCGCAAAACTCGACGCGCTGGTCGGACTTGCGGAGGCCGCAGACTGCCGGCGCGGCCGCCTGCTCAGCTATTTCGGCGAAGCTTTTGCCGGCAACTGCGGCAATTGCGACAACTGCCTGGCGCCGCCGCGCGTTCATGATGGCAAGATCATCGCGCAGAAGCTGCTGTCCTGTGTCTATCGCACCGGACAACGGTTCGGGGCGATGCACCTGATCGACGTTCTGACGGGGCGCTCGACGGAACGCGTCCAGCAATTCGGGCACGACAAGCTGTCCGTATTCGGCATCGGCTCTGACCTCAACGACCGGCAGTGGCGAGCGGCGCTGCGCCAGCTGGTGGCGATGGGCCACCTCAGGGCCGATAGCGAAGCGTTCGGCGCGCTGAAGCTGACCGACAGCGCGCGCGGCGTGCTCAAGGGCGAGACCGCGGTGATGCTGCGCGAAGAAACAGGCCGTCGCGAGCGCACGAGCCGTAGACGATCAAAGTCCGGCGAAAAGCCTGCTGGCGCTACCGGCAGCAGCGCCGTTGCCAATCCAGATTTGCTCGCGGCGCTGAAGGCCTGGCGTTCGGAGACGGCGCGCACGCGCGGCGTGCCGGCCTATGTCGTGCTCCACGATTCCACGATCGAAGGTATCGCTGCGTCGCGCCCGGCGACGCTGGCAGCGCTTCGCGGCATCCCCGGCATCGGCGACAAGAAACTCGAGCATTACGGCGGCGAGTTGATCGCACTCGTGACGGCGGCGAGGGAATGACCCTGCTCGTCCGCGGCCGGCGCTTTACATTCCGGGGCGCCTGATGTTTGCCGATCGACCCGGATCGAGACTGCTAGCCAAGGTCGTGACCGCGACGATCGCGGCGCAGTCGATCGTGGTCATGGCTTCGTTGCTCGTGCCGGTCCTTGCAACCCTTGTTGCGACGGCGGCCGGCATGCCGCCCTATCTCGTCGGCTATTACTCGGCCCTGATCTACGGCATCGCCGCAACGAGCTCGTTTGCGACGCCGGATTTGCTGCGCCGCTATGGTGGTATCCGCCTGCACCAGATCATGCTGGTGCTGACCGCGGCGGCGCTGCTCGTGCTGCTTCCGGCGCTGCCTATTGCCTTTGTCGCGAGCGCGATCGTGCTGGGCATTGCCTACGGACCGATGAATCCGGCAAGCACGGCGATGCTCGCGCGCCACACGCCGGTCGCCGCGCGCGCACGCATCTTCTCGCTCAAGCAGACCGCGGTGCCGATCGGCGGCGCGCTGGCGGGTTCGTTGACGCCGGCGCTGGCCCAACTCCTCGGGTGGCGCGGCGCCGTCGCTCTCGTCGCATGCGCGTGCCTCGGTCTGGCGCTCCTGATTTAGCCATGGCGCGGCGAACTCGATAGCAATGACGACGGCGCCGTCATGACCCGATCGCCGTTCTGGACGCCGCTTCGGCTGGTGGCGCAGCAGATCGAACTGCGACCGATCGCGTTTGCGTCATTCGCATTCGGCGCGCTGCAGTTCAGCTTCAGCGCCGTGTTTCCGACCGTGCTGGCACAGGCCGGCTGGCGGGTCGCCGACGCCGGCCTTGTGTTGGCGACAGCGCTTGTGATCGGCACGATATGCCGTGTCATCTGGGGCAGCGTCGCCGATCGGCTCGGCTTCCGGCGGATGCTTGCCGGAATGGGCGCCTTGATGAGCCTCGGCGCATACCTTGCCGCGTCGGTGAGTGCGACATGGCCAACCGTCGCGATCTTCGCGCTGGCTGCACTGTTCGGCATCTCGGCATATTGCTGGGCCGGAATTGGCATCGCCGAGACCGTCCGTCACGCGCCGCCGCACCAAATCTCGGAAGCCACGGCAGCCACCATCACGCTAACGTTTCTCGGCGCTCTGATCGGGCCATCGCTGTTCAGCAGCATCGTGTCGGCGACCGGCAGCTTCGGCCTCGCATTCATGGCATTGGGCGGACTGACGGCCGTCGCCACGGTCTGGCTCGTTGCGGCCGAGCGACGCGAGGTCAAGCGCGCGGGCGAAAATTGACCTCGCGGACAACTTGCGTCGACACTATCGATTCGATGTAGTCGCCTGGTGAAAGAATTGTTCGAAATCCTGCCACGCCGTCTTCAATCTCGCGGCAACGGCAGCTGTCTACGGTCGACTGGATATCGTGATCAAACAGTTCGATCCAGAATATGAAGGTGTCCGCCGTATCGCTCGGACAGCTTTCGACCATGCGAATTTCGTAATTGCGGATGCGTACGATCGAAACCGTCCGTTCGCCATACTTGCCTTTCGGCGCGGACGACAGGGCAATATAGGCTTGCGTAATTCGCGTTTCGCTGTGTTTTTGGTTATCCATTTGCGGACTATCAAACCTCAGAATCTGTTGGCATGGGCGTTTCCGCCATCGCGTGCGGTGTGAGTTTCTGTGTGCCAGGTTCCATGTCATAGCTGGTCCGGGAGAATGTGAATGTGATCCAAGCCTCGCTGCCAGCCGCTAGGTACAAGCGACAGCCCCCGCGGGTCTTGTTAGAGTGTGACAATCATTTGTCGTTTTGCGCCAAACGACCGGGTGCAACCACATCGAGCAATCCCTGAGGGGTGCCTGTGCCTGCTACCAAGTCGACAGGCTTTGACCTGGTGCCAAGCGCCAAAGGCGAAGTTGCTCGCCTGACATGCTCGCATCTCCGTCATGCCGGCATTCAGCTGGCGCCGCTGTTGTCGCAGGCCAGATTGACCTCAGAGCAGATCGGCAACGACAGCGCCCGTCTTAACTCGCAGAGCGTGATCAAGCTGCTGGAGCTTGGGGCCGTTGCCGCGCACGACGACCTTCTCGGATTTCATCTGGCGCGTGACTACGACCTTCGCGAGATCGGACTGTTTTATTACGTTCTGGCATCCTCAGACACGGTGGCCGAAGGTCTGCGCAGAGCCGAGCGCTACAGCAGGATTGTCAACGAAGGAATTGTACTGCGATTTAGCGCATCGCCCGAGACCACGATTACCCTGAGCTACATCGGCGTTGAGCGAGCAGGCCACCGGCATCAGATTGAATTTTGGCTGACATCTCTCGTGCGACTTTTCCGCCAGCTGACAAATCGCCAGCTGCGACCCAGCCAGATTAGAATGGTTCACCGCCGCGAAAAGACGCCGACGGAGATGAAATTGCACTTCGGATGTGAGATCAAATTCGGAGCCATGGTCGATGAGGTGGTGTTTCCTGAAGCCGTCCAGACCATGTCGATCGTGAGCGCCGACCCTTATTTGAATAAACTGCTGGTACAATTTTGCGAAGAGGCTCTGGCTTATCGCGACCATTCTCACCCCAGTCTGCCCTCGGATCTGGAAAGTGAAATTGCGCGATTGCTCCCGCATGGACGGGCAACAGCGACCGAAGTAGCCCATCGCCTTGGCATGAGTTCACCGGACACTCGCCCGCCGCCTCGCTTCAGAGGGGCGAACATTCTCGACGATTCTTGACGAGCTGAAGACCGATCTTGCAAAGAGCTATTTGAGCGAGAAAAATCTGCCGATTTCCGAAATCGCCTGGCTGCTGGGTTACCAGGAAGTGAGCGCCTTCACCCATGCGTTCAAACGCTGGACCGGGGTGACTCCAAGCGAGTTCCGCGCGCTAGGCTCAGGCGTCACCGCCAAACAAATGTCTGCGAAAGCGCAATAGTGCTTCAGGGCTGTGACCCCACGTGAAGTTCAGCTCTTTGAGTAGCCCGCAGACCACTGTTCAGCAGAAGAGGGATGGCGGAGAGGGAGGGATTCGAACCCCCGATAGACTTGCGCCTATGCCGCATTTCGAGTGCGGTGCATTCAACCACTCTGCCACCTCTCCGCGAGGCCTGGCGCGCGATGGCTTCGCCATCCCGCTCCAGCTTTTTGATTGAGCATGATCTTTTCGGAAAACCGGTTTCCACTTTTCCGGATCATGCTCGACAGCACGCGCAAATCGCGCCGTGCCGGGTTGCGCGCGGAGTATTAGGGCATCATCCGGAAAAGGGAAAGCGCGTTTTCGGCGAGGCGCGCGGGCCTCGGAAAGCCGCTCATTCCCGCGAAGGCGGGAATCAGGCGATCGAAAAGAACGCCGTATTTCGCTGCAAAGACTGGATCCCCGCTTCCGCGGGGATGAGCGGAGGAGAGAATCGGCCGCTATTCGCAGTATTGCTTGCCGTTGAACGAGAAGCACTTGCCGCCGCCACGGCTCGGCGCTGCGGCGGCCGGCGTACGCGGCGCGCTGTCGCTGCGCGCGACCGCCTTCGGCTTCGCCGGCGGATCGGGCCGCTTGTGGCAGGCGCCGTCGGCACCGAGCACCGAGCCTGAGTCGCAGGTGATCGCGACGCAGTGGTCGCCGTCGGCCTTCTGGCCCCTGGCACAAACCAGCGGGCAGACGCGCGCGGTCTGGGCCCTGACGCCGTCGAGCGCGTCGAGGCTTGCCAGCTTGACGTCAAATTTGGTGCCCGCGGTCTTGTTGAAGAGGTCGAGCGCCTTCTTCGACGAGTTGTTCCAGTTGCCGTCGGTGTTGCCGGGATCGCAGCCGACCCGCTTCAGATGCGCCTGCAACAGGCGCGCGATGTCAGCGGGGTCCATCGCCGGAACCGGCGCAGGCGGCGGCGCCTTGGGTTGATCCTGCGGGGCAAGCGATGCCACCTGTTGCTGCGGCTTCTGCGCGGCAACCGCATCCGCGGCGGCCTTTTGCGCGGCGGCGTCCTCGGCCGCCTTCTGCTTGGCCGCATCGACCTGCTTCTGCGCGTCGGCCGCCGCTTGCGCCTTGACGAGGTCGACCTGCTGCTGCGCCTCGGCCGCCTGGCGCTGGGCGTCGGCGGCCTGCTGCCTGGCCGCATCAAGCTGTTTCTGGGCCTGGTCGGCAATCCGCTGCCGCTCGACCTCGAGATCCTTCTTGGCCTGTTCGGACAGCTGCTTCTTGGTCTCTTCGGCTTGCCTGGCGGCCTGCTCCTGAAGCTGACGGCGGAAATCGGCGGCCTGCTGTTTTGCCTGCTCGTCGGCCTTGTGTTGCGCCTCAGTGGCTTTCACGCTCGCCTGCTCGGCGGCATCGAGCTTGTCGAACGCGGCGTGCGCGAGGTTGGCGTAGAGCCCGTCGGGATGGGCCTTGAGGAACGACGTCCACGCTTCCTTGGTGGCGATCTGCGCGGCGAACTCATAGTCACGCCGGGCTTCGGCATTTGGATCGATCGGCGCAGGTGGCGGCGCGACCGCGACCGGCGCCGGCGGTGCCGGCACCAGCGAGACCGTATCGCCGCCGAGCGAGCCATAGACGAACGGTTCCTGCCGATTGCCGGTCGACTTCAACACGTCGTCGCGGACCTTGCCGAAGGCGATACGCAGGTCGAGCCCGGGGGCTGCGATATATTTCATCAGCGCAGTCGAGAACGGGCTGTGATCACCATCGCCATCGTTCGCGACTGCGCCGGCCTTGGCGGCAAATGCGATCAGCGTGTCGGTCGTGGCCGGTTCGATCTTGGCAAGTCCGCGGCCAATCGATCGCGTGCCGATCGAGCGTTTCATCGTCTTGGAGAACGGATTGTCGCGGCACGCATCGAGAATGACGAGCCGCAGCCGTTTCGCCGGATTGAGCGCCTGCAGGATGCGGTCGAGCGAAACGGTTTCGTCCTCGACATCAAAATCGCTGGCGAGCCTGGCGTCGACCGGAATCAAGTAGTTGCTGCCGTCCACCTCGATGCCATGGCCAGCGTAGTAGACGACGGCAAGATCGGCATCGGCGGCGGTCACCGCGAACTCGCGCACGGCGCGGCGCATATCGGACACGCTGAGATCGTTGCGCAGATCAACCTTGTCGAACCTGGCCTGCTTGAACACGTCGGCCATGGCCGCCGCATCGTTATCCGGATTGGGCAGCTGCGGCACGTTCTGATATTTCGAGATGCCGATCACGAGCGCGACGCGCTTGTCGGCCAAGCGCCTCGGTGGCAAACAGCAATGTCAGCGCCGCGGCAACACCAAGCGCCGCGCCAAAGCGCGAGGCGAGATGCCTCAAACGGTGTCGTGTCGATAAAAGGCGCCCGCGCATGACACGAGAGATCGCAAACCGATCCCGGACCAACGGAAAACAAAGATACTCCGCCGTGTCGTCCGGGCCCCTGCCGAGGGGTTCAATGACGCAGCCAGTCTAGCGATCACTTCGTCGTCAGACAATGAGGGGTGAGGCGCGAATTCAACCAAAATCTCAGCTGGTTAACCGGATTTCCGGCGCGGGTTTCGGTCCTCGATTGACCGGCGAGTCCGCCTATTCTTTTTCCTTCTTGTCCGCCTTACCGCGGTTGGTGAACCGGGCGTTGCCGAGGCCGGTGCCGATCGTGAGCACACCCCAGCGCCTGAACTCCTGCATGAACGGCACCTCGCTCAAGCCCTGCACGACGCCATCATTGTGCATCAGCACCACGGCGTCATGGTCGCCGATCGCCGGGATCGCCTCGATCAATTCCGTGGGCAGGTTGAACTTGCTGCTCTCCCAGTTGCCCGGCAGGTTCTGCGCGCCCTTTTCGATTCCACCATCCTGATCGATTACACCCGGACAGGCGACGCCGACGAAAGGCGCGAGCTTCAGCTCCGCTTCGTCGGCCTCCGCGATCATTCCCTTCAGCATCGACGTGAGCTTCTTCACTGCGCCATTCCGGTCGGGTTCGTCGTCGGCATGCCGCCAGATCTTCGACTTCCAGACGCTCGCCTTCGACAGATCCGAGGCTTTTTTCTGCCGCGTCTCGACCACGCCGACGCGAATGTTGGTGCCGCCGATATCGACGGCGAGGATGCAATCATGCGCTTCAAAGATCCACGGCGGCGCGAGATGCGCGCAGCCAATCAAACCCGCATCGTCGGGATGATAGCGGATCGGGATCAGGTCGACCTTCTCGCCGGCAGCCTTGATGACGATCGCAGCGCGCGCGATTGCAAGCTCACCGATGCGGCTCTGGCGGAAGCCGCCGCCAACCACGATCGCCTCGGTGCCCTTCCAGGCTTTTGTCTTGAGAAAACGCCCGGTAACGTGAGCCAGCTCCTGGGCAAAATCTTCGACCGCGCTATGCACGACGGCCGCGGCTTCGAGATCGTCGCCGACCAGAATCTCGTCGAGCTCCTTCTTGCTGATCTCGCCGGATGGTTTGTTGCCGAGCGGGTCATCGCCGCGCTTGCGCAAGGGTTTGCGCCAGGCGTCCAGAATCTTCTGGAAGGCTCCCTTGCTGGCGCGGTCGCCGACGAAGCCGTTCTCGTCCTTCAATTCGATGTTGCAGGAATCGACGTCGACCGACGGCAGGCGCGATGCGCCATGCTTGCCGATCCCAACAACGCTGAGGTCGTCAGCCATCACTCCCCCGACACATTCATTCGAGCTATGCACGACAACGCGTCGCCGATCATTTGGGTTCCCCGGCGCTCTTGACCGGTGTCGGGTCACCTCCCACACTGCGCGCAACAATCGAACAAGAATAACGCTAAGGGAGATGCGACCATGACCGAGACAGCCGCGCTTGACGCCGTCACCACGACACACGGACGGGTCTCGGGTATCGCGCGCGACAAGCACCTTGCGTTTCTTGGCATTCCGTATGCGAAGGCCCGGCGCTTCGGCGCCCCGCAAGCGCCCGACAGCTGGAGCGGAGTGCGCAGCGCGGACACCATCGGGCTCGCAGCACCCCAGGCGACGCATCCGATCGCCGGCTTTTCAGCGAGCGGCCCGCAGGGCGAGGACTGTCTCAACCTCAACGTCTTCACGCCGGCGACCGACGACAAGCGTCGCCCGGTGATGTTCTGGATTCATGGCGGCGGCTTTACCCACGGTGCCGGCTACGAGCCGCTCTACAACGGCGGGCCGCTGTGCGTGCGCGGCGACGTCGTGCTCGTCACCATCAACTATCGGCTCGGCGCGCTCGGCTTCCTCCGCGTTCCCGAGATCGGCGCCCAGGGCAATCAGGGCTTGCTCGACTGCATCGCGGCGCTGAACTGGGTGCGTGACAATATCCGCGCGTTCGGCGGCGATCCGGACCAGGTCACGATTTTCGGCGAGTCCGCGGGCTCGGCAGCGGTGGGCTGCCTGCTCGGCATGCCCTCTGCACGCGGGTTGTTCAGGCGTGCGATCATGGAAAGCGGCGCCGGCCGCGCCGCGACGCCGGAGACCGCCGACAAGATCGCCGACGCGATGTTGAAAGAGCTGTCGCTCGACCGGACGAAGGTGCGCGAGCTGTTGACCGTGGATTATCGCGACATCGTCAGGGCGCAGCAGGTCGTGCAGCAGACCTTTGCGTCCGGCACCGCGCGCGGCTTTGGACCGGTGAAGCATCCCAACGTGCTGCCCGACGAGCCGATCGCGATGGTGCGCGGCGGGCTGGCGAAGGGGACCGACATCGTGATCGGCACCACACGCGACGAGAACAAGCTGTTCGTGCCGCCACGGCGCGAGCCAATCAGCGATGCGGCGCTGGTCGATGCGGTCAGCAGCACATTGGCAGCGAAGGACAAGGCGGCGGTGCAGAGTCTGGTCGACACCTACCGCGCCTCGCGCAAGGCCAAAAACTTGCCATCCGACAATCTCGACATCTTCGATGCGGTTGCGACCGACGTGCGCTTCCGCATTCCCTCGCTCAAGCTCGCGCTCAACCAGCGCACCGCCGGCGGCAAGGCTTATGTCTATCTGTTCACACACGCCTCACCGGCGCGCCGCGGCGCGCTCGGCTCGTGTCACGCGCTGGAACTACCGTTCGTGTTCGGCACGCTGAATGCGCCGACGCAGGATCGCTTCGCCGGCACCGGGCCCGCGGTCGAGCGACTGTCGCGCGACATGATGGATGCGTGGCTGGCATTTGCGCGCTCCGGCGATCCGGCGGCGACAGCGGTCGGCGCGTGGTCGGCCTATGACGATGGCAGGCGCCCGACCATGGTGTTCGACACAAAATTCTCGAGGCAGGAAGACGATCCGTTCGGCGACGAACGCCGCGCGCTCGAAGGGCTGCTCTGACGTGACCGCGTCATGAAGTCCCGCCACGTCGTGCTCGCGCGGCGCCCGAATGGCGCGCCGGTGCCTGAGGATTTTCGCACGGAGACGCGCGAGCTCGGCGAGTTGCCTGACGGCCGCGTCACCGTGCAGGTGCTTTACACGACGGCGAATCCCGGCAGCCGCGGCCGGCTCGACGGCACCGTGGCGAGCTACGTGCGACCGCTCAATATCGGCGAAACCATGGAGGGGCCGACGGTCGGTCGCGTGATCGAGACGCGCCATCCCGACTTTGCGATCGGCGATCTGGTGTGGGGCGCGTCCGGCTGGGCCGAGCATGTGCAGGTCGGCGGCCGCGCGCTCAACAGGATCCCGAAGGACACGCCTTACCTCTCGGCATGGGGCGGCATCCTCAATATCCCCGGGCTGACCAGCTATTTCGCGCTGCGCGATATCGGCCTCGCCAAGGCCGGCGAGACCGTTCTGGTGTCTTCGGCGGCGGGCCCGGTCGGCGCCACCGCAGGCCAGATCGCGCGCATCATGGGCTGCAAGGTGATCGGGATTGCGAGCGGCGAGGCGCGGCGCGACTGGCTGCTCAAGGACGCAAGGTTCAACGCCGTGATCGATCGCGCGACCGCGCCGAGCTTTGACGCACTGGTCGAGCGTATCGCGCAGGTCGCGCCCGACGGCCTTGATGTCTACTTCGACAATGTCGGCGGGCCGACGCTCGACGCCGCAATCGCCTCGATGCGCCAGAAGGGCCGCATCGTCATCTGCGGTCAGACCGCCGACTACAACGCGATGCCGCAGAACCGTTACGGCACGCGGCGCGTGTTCGAGTTCATCAGCAAACGGCTGCGTATGGAAGGCCTCGTCGTGTTCGATTACGCGGCACGTTTTCCGGAAGCGCTTGATGCCCTGACCGGCTGGATCGAATCCGGCGAGTTGAAATATCGCGAGCACATCGTCGACGGGCTGGATGCGATGCCGGCACTGTTCTGCGCCCAGCTCCGCGGCGAGATTTTTGGCCGCGCGCTGGCGCGGGTGGCGAACTGACCATGGCCGGCGAAAGCGCGGCCGGCGTTCTCACCGCGCTGCGCGCGCTCCACGCCGGCATCGCCGCGCGCGGCGAGGAGATCGAGCAGACGCGCCGGCTGCCGGCCGACATCGCAGAGAGTTTGATCCGCACCGGGGTTTTCAAGCTGACGATCCCCGCCGCGATCGGCGGCGTCGAAGGCACCGTGCTCGATCTCATGACCGCGATCGAGGAGATGTCGCAGGCTGATGGCGCGACCGGCTGGTGCGTGATGATCTCAGGCACATCGGGCCTGACAGCGGCCTACCTTGCACCTCATGTCGCGCGGAAAATTCATGGTGCTCCGAACGCCGTCACCGGCGGGATCTTCGCGCCGCGCGGCAAGGCGACCAAAGTCGACGGCGGTTATCGCGTCAGCGGCACCTGGCAGTGGGCGTCAGGCTCGAGTCATAGCGACTGGATGAAGGGTGGCTGCATCGTCTACGAAGATGGCAAACCAAGGATGCTGCGCGACGGCGTGCCTGACGTCCGGACAATGTATTTTCCACGCGAAAAGATCACGCTGCACGACAACTGGTATTCGTCGGGCCTGTGCGGCTCCGGCTCTTGCGACATGACGGTCAGCGACCTCTTTGTGCCGGAAGAGCACACGCTGTCGATGATCTCGGGAAAACTCTACGCGGACGGCGCGCTCTATCGCTTTCCGCTGTTCGGCTTGCTCGCGATCGGCTGCGGCGCGGTCGCACTCGGCATCGCGCGCGGCGCGATCGAAGACATCCGCGATTTGGCCGGCGCCAAAACGCCGACGCTGTCGCGACGCACGCTGGCCGAGCGCAGCCAGGTGCAGAGCGATGTCGCCAAGGCGCATGCGCTGGTCGCATCGGCGAGGGCCTGGCTGGTCGAGGAGATCAACAAATCGTGGGAACTGGCGAGCCGGGGCGAGCCGCTTTCGACCGAGCGCCGCGCCGCACTCCGGCTGGTCGCGGTTCACGCGGTCGATGCGGCAGTCAAGGCGACCGATCTCTGCTACACGCTGGCCGGCGGCACGTCGGTCTATCGCACAAGCCCGCTGCAACGCCGCTTTCGCGACATCCATGTCATCACCCAGCACATGATGGTCGCTGCCCCGGCGTACGAGCTGGCCGGGCGGGTGCTCCTGGGGTTACCGACCGATCCGAGCATGGTCTGAAGCGACAGGCCGGCCAAAAACCCTGCAAATTCGAGCCAAATCCCTCCATTCTCAGCCATTTTCGGCCGATTTGGCTTGACGACGGGCGGTCGGCGGCTATAAGTCCGCCTCACCCGGCGCGGGCCAAAAAGTCTCGCGCCGTTTGTTTTGGCCGTGTCGCCCGAGAAGAGGCGGCCCGCCAGACATCCCAGAACCGACTGACAAGAAGCCGCACCGTGCTTTAGGGCCGAGTGCCGGATATGAACACGAAGGACAAAAACGATGTTCGCAGTCATCAAAACCGGCGGCAGGCAATACCGCGTCGTGCCGGATGATGTGCTTGAGATTGGCAAGATCGTCGGCGATGTCGGCACGATCGTGCAGCTTGGTGAAGTGCTCGTGGTCGGCGGCGATGCGCCGGTGCTCGGCGCGCCGCTGGTGAGCGGCGCTTCGGTGGCAGCCGAAGTGCTCGACCACAAGCGTGGTCCAAAGGTCATCGCGTTCAAGAAGCGCCGCCGCAAGAATTCACGCCGCAAGCGCGGCTATCGCGACGAAATCACGGTGATCCGCGTCACCGAGATCCTGACCGACGGCAAGGCGCCTTCAGTCGCCGCCAAGGGTAAGACCGCGAGGAAGCCGAAGGCTGCGGCTGCTGAAGCCGAGCCCGAAGTAAAGAGCGCTTAATTCGATTGGCGCGAGCAACGTATTTGGAAGATTTTTTCCGATTGTGCGCTGCCCAAGATAACGTGACAAAAAGTGAAATGATTCCGTCAAGGAATCGCGGTACTTAGAAGATAGATTTTGGAGACGAGCGATGGCTCACAAGAAGGCAGGCGGTTCCTCGCGCAACGGGCGCGACTCGGCGGGCAAGCGCCTCGGCGTCAAGGCGTTCGGCGGCGAGCACGTCGTTCCCGGGAACATTATCGCGCGTCAACGCGGCACGCAATGGCATCCAGGCCTTAACGTCGGCATGGGCACGGATCATACGCTGTTCGCAAAGGTCGAAGGACGCGTTGAGTTCCGTACTAAAGCCAAGGGCCGCGTGTTCGTGTCGGTTGTTCCGATGATCGAGGCCGCGGCCGAGTAAGACGGTGGATCAGATTTAAGTCCGCCGGATCCTGTTGAACCGGCGAGCTCATGGAAGGGGCTCTTGGGGGAGACGGGACACCGGCTCCCCTTTTGCATTTCTGGCGCGTGCTTCGAGTTAAGGCGCGCCGCGACCTGGAGCTCGACGATGCTGTACGATTTCGGGACAGACACGCTGTACGAAACCGAGAGCGTGGCGCTCAAAACCAAGCGACTGGTGCTGCGCCCGCCGGTGCCGGCCGACAGCAGGGCGATCGCCCGCCTCGCCAACGACCGCCGTATTGCCGAGAACCTGCGCCGGTTGCCGCATCCTTATTCGCGTTCCGATGCCGAAGCGTTTCTCGATTATCTTTCGCGCGCGCGGCAGGAAACCGTGTTCCTGATCGAAGCCGATGGCGCCGCCTGCGGCATGATCGGGCTCGACTTCGGCAACGATGAAGGGCCGGAGATCGGTTACTGGCTCGGCGTCACCCACTGGGGCAACGGCTTTGCCACAGAGGCCGTGCGCGCAGTGATTGACTACGCGTTCGAGGAGCACGTGTTCGATGAACTGTTCGCGGGCGCCCGCGTCACCAATCCTGCGTCACGTCGCGTGCTGGAGAAATGCGGTTTCCAGTGGACCGGCGTGGGGCTCTATCGGTTCGTCGCGCTGGGCTCGTCGACGCCAGTCGATCGCTTCAAGCTTAATCGCGGCATCTGGCAATCGCTGAAGGCATGGGGCCAGAGCCATGCGCGAAGGCTGTCGTGAATGAGCGTACCCCGATTGAGGTCGTCGTCCCCGCCGTCATGGCGGGGACCCATACCCCGCGGCAGTCGTTGACGACATAGCACCGCTCTTGCGTGGATGCACTGTCCGAGATAAATGCCACAGGGGGGCAATGGGTCCCGCGTTCGCAGGGACGACCGAAATGCTCACTTCTTCGGCCCGGGCACCGCCGGGAACGGCGAACTTTCCGCCTGCAAATAGAGCGGCCGCAGTTTCTCGACCAGCGCACCGCCAAAGTAACCCTGCGGGTTCGAGGCCGGCAGATTGCCCTCCGCCTCCAGCCCGGCAATCATCTGCTTGGCCTGATCGAACGCCTGCTGCAGCGTGACGCCAGGCCGCAGCGCGCGATTGAACAGCGCGTCGCCGAAGTAGGTCCATTCGCGCTCGTTGGAGCAGCCGAACGATGTCGAGTTCTCGTCGGACGCCGTCAGCACGATCGAATTGTCGTTCATCAACGGCTTCACAAAGATACCGGAGTAGCAAGCCGACACGATGACGATACGGTTCTTGATGCCTTCGTCGTCAAGCACGCTCGCAACTTCATCCGGCCGCAGCGTGCCGCGACCGACGTCTTCCATGACCAGGGCAAAGCCGTCGGGCGAGCCGTGCGACGTCATGAACAGCAGCAGGATGTCTTGGTCCTTGTTCATGAGCTTGCCGACGTTGTAAATCGCCGCGGCGAAATTCTGCAGGCTCGCCAGCGGCGCGGCATTGATGAGCGAGAGGTGATTGACGAGCCGCAATGTGCGACCCTCGATCGGTAGCACCTGGCCGAGCGAACCGAGCGCACCATTCAGCTCCTTGAGAAAGACATCCTCGGCGGAAAAGCCCGCCATTCCGATGGTAAAGATGTGGGCGATGCGGTCGTGTTGCGAAATGAGCCTTGAAATCGCGGTGTCGAGCAGCGCCGGCTGAGCCAGCGCAACCTGGCTCGCGTCGACATGCGGCCGTTGCGCGCGGACCTGCTCGATCGCAGCGGCTCGCTTCTCCTCCCAGACGTTGGCGGACGCGAGTTGAAAATCCGGCGGCGCAAACACCGGCAGATGCGGAAAGCCCCAGGTAACGAGGAAGGTCGCAGCGAAATAGCCCGTCGTGCGCAGAAGCTTGTTCCAGCGGCCGCCGTCGACGACGCTGCGGAATAGCGCGAAGAGCGCACCGAACGTCCAGATCAAATACAGCGCGGTCAGCGCGCCGCCAGAATAGCGCGCCTCGATGCCCCAGACCTTTTCCAGATCGACCGTCGGCAGGTGCGACAGCGCATAAGGGGTCAGTGCGGTGATGACACCGACAAGCGCCGACAGCGCAAGCGAGGCCGACAACAACGTCGCGCGATAGATCGCGGGCGCGAAGATAACGCCGACCAGCAACAGCGTGGCACGCCAGGCGATCAAAGCGTCGAGGCCATAGATGTCGAACTGCGCGTTGGTCCCGGCGTTGAGAAGAGCGGCACCGAGTTCAATTGCGGTCGTCAAAAAAACCCAGCCGATCAACGCACCGAGGCCGAGCACCGGCGGCTCGGGCGTGCGGCGCCAGATCGCGGCGCGCAGCGCCATGGCGAGCAGCTGCCGAATGCGGGTGAGCGTTGGACGGATAGAGATGGTCATGCGGCCGCACCCTTACGCCACGCGGGGTCTCAACTCAATATCATGCGGGCGGCGGGTCCATCACGGGTTCAGCGTGCCCCGCGGCCTGCTCGCGCATGAAAATATAAAGGCCGGATGCAATGATGATGGCGGCGCCGCCGAGCGTGTGCCAGCCCGGCACATCGCCGAAGCCGAGGTAGCCGAGGATCACGGCCCAGATGATCATCGAATATTGATAGGGCACGACGACACTGGCCGGCGCCAGCTTCAGCGAGCGGTTAACGCTGAACAGCGCGACCACGGTGATGCAGCCGCCGAGGGCGATCAGCACGACCTCCCGCAATGCCAGCGGCGACCAGCCAAGCGGCAGCACCAGCGCGAGGCCGAGGCAGAAGGTGCCTGAAATTTGCGTCGTCCCCAGCACGATGTCGGGCGTGCCGCGCAAGAGCCGCGTCAGGACCATCATTATCGCAAACGCAAAGCTGCCGGCGAGCGCGATCAGCGCCGGCCAGCTCACGGTGCCTGCGCCGGGCTTGAGCGCCAGCAGCACGCCGACGAAGCCGGCGCCGACCGCGGTCCAGCGCCGCAGATCGACCGGCTCCTTCAGCACGATCGCGGCGATCACGGTGACGAAGATCGGAGAGGCGAGATAGTACGTGATCATGTCAGCCAGCGGCAGGTGGATCGCCGCGAAGAAAAATGCCGCCACCTCGCTCGCCGATAATATGACGCGCAACACATGCAGCCACTGCCGTGCTGTGCGCGGGAACGCGGCGCGCTCGCGCCAGGCGAACGGCGACAGCAGCACCAGCGATGTACCGGCGCGTAGCATCAGGAACTGGCCGACCGGCAAGGTCGCGACCAGCATCTTGCCGAACATGTCGCCGACCGAGAACACGCAGACGCCGAGCAGCATCAGGCCGATGCCGAGCAGCGTGGCGCGGCGCTGGTCTGATGGGGCGATGGTTGTAGTCGTGGAGGTCATGGTTAAGCAGGCTATCGCCTAGCCCAGTTTTCCGCGACTGTCATTCTCTCCCACGGTTGCGGCCAAAGGGTCCGTCCTATACCTATGCCCCATGAAATTCCTCGATGAAGCCAAGGTCTACATACGCTCCGGCGACGGCGGCAACGGCTGCGTTGCGTTCCGGCGCGAGAAGTTCATCGAGTTCGGCGGGCCGAGCGGCGGCAATGGCGGCCGCGGCGGCGACGTCATTGTCGAGGCGGTCGACGGCCTGAATACGCTGATCGATTACCGCTACCAGCAGCACTTCAAGGCGCAAAAGGGCACGCACGGCATGGGCAAGGACTGCCATGGCGCTGGCGGCAAGGATCTTACGCTAAAAGTTCCGGTCGGCACGCAGATCTTCGACGAGGATCGCGAGACGCTGCTCGCTGATCTCATCAAGGTCGGCGATCGCGTCGTGCTCGCGCATGGCGGCAATGGCGGCTTCGGCAACGCGCATTTCAAATCGTCGACCAACCGCGCCCCGCGCAACGCCAATCCCGGGCAGCCTGGCGAAGAGCGCTGGATCTGGCTGCGGCTGAAGCTGATCGCAGATGCTGGCCTCGTGGGCCTGCCAAATGCCGGCAAGTCGACGTTCCTTGCCGCCGTCAGTGCGGCGCGGCCGAAGATCGCCGACTACCCCTTCACGACGCTGCATCCGCAGCTCGGCGTGGTCGAGATCGACGGCCGCGAATTCGTGCTCGCCGATATTCCCGGACTGATCGAAGGCGCTCACGAAGGCGCAGGCCTCGGTGATCGCTTCCTCGGCCATATCGAACGCTGCCGCGTTCTGCTGCATCTTGTCGACGGCACCAGCGAACATGCCGGCAAGGCCTACAAGACAGTGCGCGCGGAACTCGAGGCCTATGATGACGCGTTGGCCGAAAAGGCAGAGATCGTTGCGCTCAACAAAGCCGACGCACTGACACCGGAGGATCTGAAGCAGCAGATAGCGCGGCTGAAGCGCGCTGTGAAGAAGACGCCTCTGGTGATGTCGGCGGCAACGCGCGAGGGCGTCGACGAGGTATTGCGCGCGCTGCTCAAGGTGATCGGCGAGGCGGCGCGGACACGCAAGAACGATGCACCGGCTCGCGCGGCGTGGACACCGTAATCTGTAGGATGGGTTGAGCGCAGCGAAACCCATCAATGATTATCGAATTGCGCGGCCGCGATGGGTTTCGCTGCGCTCAACCCATCCTATGGACTTCGCTTCGCTCGCAATGACGATGATGGGCCGAGGAAGATGCCATGAGCGATGCGGGTGCCAACGATCTCACCTTCGACACCGACCCAAGTCCCGTCGACATCGCGGTTCTCGAAGATCGCTTGTACGAGTTCAACATGCAGGCGACCGGCCATACCGACGGCCAGCTCTACGGTATCTTCCTGCGTGACGAGAACGGCGCGGTGATCGGCGGCGCCGATGGCTGGACGTGGGGCGCGACCTGCTACGTGCGACACCTCTATCTGCCGGGAGCGATGCGCGGACAAGGCCTCGGCACGAAGCTGATGGATTTGATCGAGCAGGAAGCGCTGGCGCGGCACTGCGCGATGATCGTGCTGGAAAGCCATGATTTCCAGGCGCCGGAGTTCTATCGCAGGCGCGGATTTGTCGCGACCGGCTCGGTCGAAGATTATCCGCGCGGTCATCGCAATTTCACATTCGTGAAGAGACTGAACGCGACGGAATGACTAACCAGAGCGAGGAACACCGATGATCGGCTATGTTACTTTAGGCACCAAGGACATGAAGAAGGCCGCTGCATTCTACGACAAGATCGCAGCCGAGATGGGGATCAAGCGCTTCATGGAGTCCGAGACGTTTATCGCGTGGGGCGCACCGGGCGGTGGCGCCGGTCTCGGCATCACCAAGCCGTTTGACGGCAAGCCGCAAACCGTCGGCAATGGCGTGATGGTCGCGCTCGCGGCCAAGGACAAGGCGCAGGTCGACCGCATCCACAAACTCGCGCTGTCGCTCGGGGGCACCGATGAAGGCGCGCCAGGGCCGCGCGGCGACGGCGGGTTCTATGCCGCCTACTTCCGCGATCTCGATGGCAACAAGCTGAACGCGTTCGTGATGGGCTGACGCCGCCTGAAGGCATTGCTCGCATGACGGCCGGGACATCGCAAACCCGGCCGTTTTGCCGTAACGTCGGCCGACACCAACGTTGCGCGAGGTCACGCCATGACGCCAAAGCCGTTTCGCCTCGAAGTCCCCGACAGCGCGATTGCCGACCTCAAGACCCGCCTCGCGCTGACGCGCTTTCCGGATGCCGCGCCCGGCGGACCGTGGGCGTTCGGCGCCAGCGTTGACTATATGCGCGACCTCGTCGGCTACTGGAAAGACAAGTTCGACTGGCGCACGCAGGAAGCAGCGCTGAACGCGTTTCCGCAATTCAAGGTACCGCTGCACGACATCGACGTGCACTATCTGCACGTGCCGGGCAAAGGCCCCAACCCCTACCCGCTATTGCTGCTGCACGGCTGGCCGGGCTCGGTGTTCGAATTCCTCGACATCATCCCGCGGCTGACCGATCCGGCGAAATTCGGCGGCGACGCCAAGGACTCCTTCACGGTGATCGCACCGTCGCTGCCGGGCTACGGCCTGTCGTTCAAGCCCGGACAGAAGCGCTTCATCCTGCAGGACATCACGGCCTGCGTGCATGACCTGATGACGCAGGCGCTCGGCGTCAAGAAGTTCGCCGTGCAGGGCGGCGACTGGGGCGCCGGCATCGCTTCGCTGCTCGGCCACAGCTATCCGAACTCGTTGTGCGGCATCCACATCAACCTGATGTTCGCGGGACGTGACCCGGCGGCAACCCCGACGCCGGAGGAAGCCCGCTTCGGCGAAGAGCTTGCGGTCTGGCTCAAGGAGGAGACCGGCTACCAGCAAATCCAGGGCACCAAGCCACAGACGCTTGCGTTCGGCCTGACCAATTCGCCGGCCGGACTTGCGGCCTGGATCGCAGAAAAATTCCGCAGCTGGACCGACTGCGACGGCGTGCCGGAGACCGCTGTGACGCGCGACCGCATGCTCGCCGACATCGCGCTGTACTGGTTCACCGGCGCAATCGGCTCATCGTTCTGGCCGTATTACGGACGGCTGCACACGCCGTGGCCGGTGTCGCCGAAGAACCCGATCACGGTGCCGACCGGCTATGCGGCGTTCCCTAAGGAGATCCTGCGTCCGCCACGCTCGATCGCACAGAAAGCCTACACCGATATCCGGCGCTGGACCGAGATGAAGAAGGGCGGCCACTTCGCTGCAATGGAGCAACCCGAGGCGCTGGCGCACGAGATCCGGGAATTCTTCCGGCCGTTGCGCTGAGGCGCGGTCACGATGCGGTCGCTTCGACCGCACTCGACGACAGCCGCGGTCCGGCTCGACGGTTGCCGCGCCACACCCGCCACGCGGTCGCCGGGCTGAGCAGAGCCGGCGGCGGGCTCATCAGGTTGGCGACCTTCAGAAAGGCGGCCGCCAGCACGGCATCGTTGCGAGCCGCGAGATGCAGCTTGCCGATGTACCAGTTGATGAAGCGCACCATCGCCGGCCGTGGACCCTCAACGCGTGGATGGCGCAAGTCGTTGCCGACGGCGATATCCCACGGGATATCGACGATCTTCGCTGCGGCCTTGAAGAAGCGCGGCGCCAGATTGTCCGCGCCCGCATTCAGAACGTCGCGGAGCGTTACCGCTTCCTGCGCGGCAACCGTCATGCCCTGGCCGTAGACCGGGTTGAAGCTGCAGATCGCATCGCCGAACACCAAGTAACCTTGCGGGAACCGCGCGAGCCTTTCGTAGCGGCGGCGCAGGCTCGAGACGTAGCGGTAGCGGATGTAATCGGTCAGCGGCGCGGCCCTGGCGACCACGTCGTGGATTTCCCTGGTCGGCAACGTCGCAAGATAGGCGAGGAATTCCGCATCGCTGGCCGGCGCGTCGTCGCCGAGGAAGCCACCGACGCTGACGGTCCAGGTATCATTCTCCAGCGCGAGGATCACACCATTGCGCCAGTTCGGCGCGCTGCCGGCAATGACAATGCCGAGTTTGCCATCCAGATCGGTCGGCTTGCGGCGGTAAGTGCGGGTCATGTAGCCGATGCCGATTTCGACTTTTTCTTCGGCGGGGCGTTGATAACCAAGCTCTTCAAGCCAGATCGGACTCGCCGAGCCGCGGCCGGATGCGTCAACCACGAGGTCGGCATTGAGCGTCTCTTCATCCTTGCCATCGATGCGGACGCGGACGCCGGTCACGCGATCGCGGGAAGCGCCGGTCACGAGGCCCGGCACCGCGCAATTCTCGATCGCGCGCACATTCGGCAGCTTCAGCACGCGACGGCGCACGTGACCTTCGAGCACCGGACGGCTGGCGAGCAAGCCGATCAAATCGCTCTTGCCTTGCGCCAACGCCACATTGTGGCCCATCCACGTGACGTCGTTGGCGATATCGCCGAGCAAACCACCGCTCTCGGTCACCACTTCGTTGCTGTAGCCGGGAAAGAATTCTTCGAGCACGGCGCGGCCCCGCGCCAGCAGGCCGTGGGTGTGGCGGCCTTGCGGCACGCCCTTGCGCGCCACGTCATTTGCCGGAAACGCGTCGCGCTCGACGATGGTGACGGTGATAAAGAAATCCGACAGCGCGCGGGCGGCCAATAGCCCGCCCATGCTGGCGCCGATGACAATGGCGTGCTCGCCAATCCGCTTCATGATGCTGCCTCTCCGATGGACTGCCGTCATATACGGAGCCGTCACGTGGTCCGTTTCGGACAGGCGCAGAGCGCGCTAATCACAAAAACTTCAGGCTGGCGTCATTGTTCGTTGGAGGAGGCACGGACGACACCGAGCCCGCGTCGGCCGCGATTGCAAGTATTTGAAATATTGCGAAGAATGGGGTGGCTGGCCCATAACGAATTGCTCGGGAAAATTACGCGTGCAGCATCGCTTCGAAATCTTCCTGATCCTGCTGGCGGTGCTGGCCGGTGCGGCGCTTTTGGCGCGGCGGCTGAACGTCGCACCGGCGGTGATGCTGTTGATGACCGGCATCGGCCTTGCCCTCGTGCCCGGCCTGCCCCGGCTCGAGCTTGAGCCCGAGATCGTGTTGCTGATCGTGCTGCCGCCGCTGATTTATTCGGCGAGCGTCGCGATGAGCTGGCGCGAATTCAAGCTGAACCTGCGCCCGATCGCTTTGCTGGCGATCGGCTGCGTGATCTTTACGGCAGCCGCTGTCGCCACCGCGATGCATTATTTCAGCGGCTTGCCGTGGAATCTGGGCTTTCTGCTGGGCGCCATCGTCGCCCCACCCGATGCGGTCGCTCCGCTCGCGATCGCACGACGCTTGAGACTGCCGCGGCGGGTGCTGGTGGTGCTGGAAGGCGAAGGCCTCGTCAACGACGCGACCGCGCTGATCATGTATCGCTTTGCCATCGCCGCGATCGCGACCGGCACGTTCTCGCTACGCGTGGCGACCAGCGAGTTCGCGCTGATCCTTGCCGGCGAGATCGCCTACGGCCTGTTCATTGGCTGGGCCAGCCTGCTGCTTCGCAAGCGCGCCCGCGATCCGCAGGTCGAGATTACGCTGTCTCTGATTACGCCTTACGTCGCCTTCTGGCTGCCGCAACATCTCGGCGGTTCGGGCGTGCTCGCGACTGTGGTCTGCGGCCTCTACATCTCCTGGAACGGCCCGCTGCTGATCTCGGCCGCGACGCGACTGCAGGGCATCTTCTTCTGGGGCTTGATCATCTACCTGATCGAGGGCCTGCTGTTTCTGCTGACGGGTGCCCAGCTCAGGCCGCTGATCGAGCGGTCGAAGGATTTCGAGCTGTCGCGCATCCTGATCGCGACCCTGATCGTCTCGGCAACCATCGTGGCGGCGCGGTTTGTGTGGGTGTTTGCCCGACTCTATCTCGGCTGGTTGGCGTGCGTCGTGCTGCAGTTTCTGCGCATCCCGATCCCGCTGCCGCCGCTGCCGCCTTGGCGCTACACTTTTCTGATTGCCTTTACCGGCGTCCGCGGTGCGGTTTCGCTTGCTGCTGCGCTGGCGTTGCCGCTGACGGTCGCGTCGGGCGACGCTTTCCCCTACCGCGACATCATGCTGTTCGTCGCGTTCGGCGTCATCCTGATAACGCTGGTCGGTCTTGGGCTGACGTTGCCCTTCGTCGTGAAGGCGCTCGGCATTTCCAATGTCGGCCACGAGGAATATCGCAAGGAATACGAGGCCGAGATCGCGGCGCGGCGTGGTCTGCTGGCGGCGACACGCGCCTCGATCGACGAGATGGCGAAGACCCGGCAACTGCCCGACGACATCGTCGATATTCTGTGCGCGCGGCACATGGCGCGATCGAGCCAGGTGCCTGGTGGCGAGAATGGCGACAAGACTACCATGACCGACGAAGGCGCGCGGCTGGTGCGCGAATTGATCGCCGAGGAGCGGAAATACATTCACAAGCTGCTGCGCGAGGGCCAGATCACCGACGAGGCGCGCCGCCGCATCGAACGCGACCTCGATCTGGAAGAAGCCGTGCTGAGCAATCTGGGCTATGGCTGACGTCAGCGCCCACGGCGGGCGGCGTCGACGCGCTTGATCAGGTCATCGATCACCGGACTGGTGGCGAACGGAATGAATCGCGTCGGCGCGCAGAACGTCACCTTGTCGCCAAAACTCGTCGGCTGGCGCAGCGACAGGGTCACCTGCGGCGGATTCATCATCTGCGCGTAGCTGATGTTGGTGATGTCGGAGAGCGGGATCTGCTCCTGCAGCGAGCCGTTCTTGACCAGCAAGGCATCGCCGGCGTCGAAAACCTCGTCGACGAGGTTGAACACCATCTTCTTCATGATGGCATAGCCGACCACCATCATGATGATCGGCATGATGAAGAACATCGGCTGCGGTGATTGTCCGCTGCTCCACGCCACGGCCGTCGGGCCGATCATGAACAGCGTGAGGAAGCCGAACCAGAAGATCGGGAACACGCGTTTGTAGAAGAAGGTCAGGCGCGACGAGATCTGCGTCACGTCGCGACTCTAGGTCATTTGATTGAGCATGATCTTCTCGGAAAACCGGTATCCACTTTTCCGGATCATGCTCTATTCCGCGGCCGTCTTGCTGCCAGGGCCAAAGCGCCGCTCGATGTAATCGATCACCATGGTCTTGAACTCGGCCGCAATGGTCGGACCGCGCAGCGTCTTGAATTTCTTGCCGTCGACGAACACCGGCGCAGCCGGCGTCTCGCCGGTGCCGGGCAGCGAGATGCCGATATCGGCGTGCTTGGATTCGCCGGGGCCGTTGACGATGCAGCCCATCACGGCGACGTTGAGATTTTCCACGCCCGGATACTGTGTCTTCCACGCCGGCATCTGGTCGCGGATGAAGCCCTGGATCTCGCCGGCCAACTCCTGGAACACGGTCGAGGTGGTGCGGCCGCAGCCGGGGCACGCCGCAACCAGCGGCACGAAGGTACGGAAGCCCATGGTCTGCAGGATTTCCTGGCCGACCTGAACTTCCTTGGTGCGGTCACCGCCGGGCTCCGGCGTCAGCGAGATGCGGATGGTGTCGCCGATGCCTTCCTGCAAGAGCACACTGAGCGCCGCCGACGATGCCACGATGCCCTTAGAGCCCATGCCCGCCTCGGTGAGGCCGAGATGAATGGCATAGTCCGAGCGTGCAGCGAGTTCGCGATAAACCGCGATCGAGGTCCTGCACGGCAGAGACCTTCGCTGACAGGATGATCTTGTCGCGGCCGAGGCCGATCTCTTCGGCGCGCTGCGCCGACAACAGCGCGGATTGCACCATCGCTTCGCGGGTGACGGCACGCGCGTCTTTCGGCTTCGGCGCCGACGCGTTCTCTTCCATCAGCTTGGTCAGCAATTCCTGATCGAGCGAGCCCCAGTTGGCGCCAATGCGCACGGTCTTGTTGTGCTTGATCGCCATCTCGACGATCGACGAGAATTGCGTATCGCGCTTGTCCTTGAAGCCGACATTGCCCGGATTGATGCGGTACTTGGCGAGCGCTTCCGCGCAGGCGGGATGATCGGCGAGCAGCTTGTGGCCGATGTAGTGGAAGTCGCCGATCAGCGGCACGTTCACGCCGCGCTTGTCGAGGCCGTCACGGATGTGCGGCACGGCAGCCGCAGCTTCATCGCGGTCGACGGTGATGCGCACGAGTTCCGAGCCGGCGCGCCAGAGTGCCGCGACCTGCTCGACCGTCGCCTTCACGTCGGCGGTGTCGGTGTTGGTCATCGACTGCACGACGATCGGCGCCCCGCCGCCGACCTTGATGTCGCCGACCACCACCGGAACGCTTTTGCGGCGCGGCGCAGGTCCTGCCACGTCAACATCAAAGGCAGCGGCATCCATCGGCTTGTTCATGGCGAATTCTCAAGGTTTTTGGGCTTTGCAGGCGGTTTTGGTCGCGGCTGGGCGTCTGAAAATTGGATATCAGGTCTATATGGCAATCTTCAATGACGTTTGGTTCACGGCAGGGTCGCGCTGGGCGGCCAGCGGTGACGCGCAACTCATTGGAATAGCATACGAAATCAGGGATTTTTACCGAGTTCGCGAGGCTCGGCTTATTTTTATCCGGATGTAATTTGCAGTCGCAAGGCAAACTAAAGGTCGCCAAGCGCGAGATCACGCAGCGAAGCTATCCTGCAGAGTTCCTCGAACGCGTATGGAGCGCCGGCGAGGTCAGTAGTGTCCGGCGATGCTGACGACAAGCGCACCGGCCACTGCCTCAGTGCGCTTGTGACACTTCAGTTTCGGCTTGTGGCGAAAACCGCACAAGCGCGTGGATTCTTTCGATCGCTCGCCCAAAACGACGCTGACGCCGCTCAACGCAATCGCAGCGAGCCTGGCCAAATGCCAGAATAACCTCTGCACGACGACAACTGGTGCGTAGGGATGTTGGTCAGTTTCCGTGCGTGGGCCGGAAGAATATCCGGAGGCGGAGTGTCCGCCGCCGCAGCGCCTCAAGCGCTGCGCTCGTGCGTGTGCGAAGTGACACAGCGACGGCGTGGCATGCTGTCCGGAACGCTGCTCGCCGGCGCGGTTGTCGCTGCCGCGGGAGTGGTCAACTCAACAGCGTCGGCTGCTGGCGGCAGCGGAGGAACCGCGAGCCAAATTGGTGGCACGGGCGGTACCGGCTTCATCGGCAATCCGGGTGGTGATGCCCCGACTGGCGGTTCATCCGCCGGTGGCGGTGGCGGCGGTGGCGCTGGCGGCGGCGCTGGCGGAGCAGGCGCAGGCACCGGCGCCGGCAGCGGCGGTGCAGGCGGCACATCGGGCAGCCCCAACGGTGCAACAGGCGGAACGTCAAATGCGGGATCGCAAGCTGGCGGTGGCGGCGGCGGTGGCGGTTACAACGGCAACGGTGGTGGCGCAGTGGGAGCCATCATCAACACCACTCCGCTGAGCGGCGGCCGCGGCGGTGACGGCGGCGTTGTTGGCGGCATCTACGGCGGTGGAGGTGGCGGCGGCGCCGGCGGCTATGGCGCCATCGTCCTCGGCAATGGCGCCAGCAGCAACAGCAGCACCATCACCGGCGGCACCGGCGGCAACGGCACCAGCGGGGTCGGCGGCGGTGGATCTGGCTCGGGCGGCGACGGCGGCATCGGAGTTCAGTTCACGGCCTCGGGCGCGTCAGTCACCAACACGGGCACGGTTACGGGCGGTGCAGGTGGGGCGAGCGGCGGATTCCTTGGCAACAACGGCGCTGGCGGGGCTGGCATCGTCGGTGCAGGTCTCACTGTCATCAACAATGGCGCCATCACAGGCGGCCTTGGCGGAGACGGCGTCACACGCGCCAACGCCATCACTTTCACTGCCAGCGGCGCCAGCAGTACTCTCGAGCTTCAATCCGGCTCAAATATTACTGGAAACGTTCTTGCTAACTTCGGCGACACCCTGCGCCTCGGCGGCGTGACAAACGCAACCTTCGACATGTCCACGGTGGGGCCGAAGTACGAAAACTTCAGCAACTTCGTGAAGACCGGCGCGAGCACCTGGACATTGACGGGAACAACTCCGTTCGCCACCCCCTGGACAATAGATCAGGGCACACTGTTGATCACCTCCGCTTCCAACCTCGCCTTTGCGTCCGCAGACACGCTCACGTTCAACGGTGGAATCCTCAAGTTCGGCGCCAGCTTCAATCTCGGCAGCACAGCCACGATTGCCCTGAACGGCAACGGCACCATCGACACCAACGGCTTCGATACCACTATTAGCCAAGGCATCATCGGCAGCGGCGGGCTTACCAAGACCGGAGGCGGCACGCTGACCCTGACCGGCACCAACAGTTACACCGGCGGCACCACCATCTTTGGCGGCTTCTTGTTGCTGGGCGGGCCTCACTCATCGGCAACCATCGTCGGCGATGTGCAAAACAATTCGTTCTTCGAGATCGTCAACGCCGACACATCTGGCATCACCAGCATCACCAACAACGGCTCGACCACATTTGACGACGGACAATCCGCCAGCAGCATCAATCTCATCAACAGTGGCGGCGGCAGCCTGATCTCGTTCGCCGGCGGCAGCACGGCGGCGAACGCCACAATTGCGACCAACACCGGCTCGCTGACCCAATTCCTCGACAACAGCACCGCCGCGAACGCGACCATCACCACCGACAGCAGTGCCAAAACGCAATTCCTGAACAACAGCACGGGTGGCAATGCGCAGTTCATCACCAATGCCGGAGGCGTCGTCGACTTCTCCGGCTCAACCGGTCCGAACAACGACAACAAGCTGACGGCCGGGTCGCTCGCGGGCGCCGGCACTTATTATCTCGGTGCCAACCAGCTGACCGTCGGCGGCAACGGCTTGAGCACGACCGTTAGCGGCGTTATCGGCGACTGTGGCCTGGGAGGAGCCGGCTGTAACGCCGCCGGCACGACCGGCGGCTCGCTCGTGAAGACCGGCACGGGCGCGATGACGCTGGCGGGCGCCAATACGTACAGCGGCGGCACGACCATCATCGGCGGCACGCTGGCGCTGTCGGGCGTGGGCACGCTTGGTGCAACCACTAACGCGGTCACCGTGGCAGGCGGCACGCTCGACCTCGGCGGCACCACGCAAGTCCAGAACGGCGGCGTCACCCTGGTGGGTGGCTTCATCAAAGACGGCTCGCTGTCATCGAGCGGCAGCTTCGCCCTGCAAAGCGGCACCATCAGCGCGGCGCTGCTCGGTACCGGCAACCTGGCCAAGTCAACATCGGGCACCGTCATCCTGACCGGCACCAACACCTACACCGGCGCTACCTTCATCAATGCCGGCACGCTCGAAGTCGACGGCGCCATCACGAACTCGTCGGCCGTCACGGTCGGTGCCGGCGCACGCCTGACCGGCAGCGGCACCGTCGACCCGCCCAACGTCGTCACCATTGCATCCGGCGCCACCCTCGCGCCGGGCTCCGGTGTCGCTGGCTCGTCGATGACGATATCAGGCAATCTCGCGTTCCAGTCCGGCGCGATCTACCTGGTGCAGGTCAGCCCGACCGCGGCGTCATTCACCAACGTCACCGGCACGGCATCGCTCGGCGGCATAGTCAACGCGGTGTTTGCGCCCGGCGCCTATCTCGCAAAGAGCTTCACGATCCTGCATTCGGCAGGCTTGAGCGGCACAACGTTCTCTGCACTCACCACCACCAACATGCCGGTCAGCATCACCGCGAGCCTGATCTATTCCGGCAGCGATGTCCTCCTCAACCTCGTCGGCGGCCTTGGCGTCGGCAGCGGACTCGACGTCAACCAGCAGAACGTCGCCGGCACCATCAACAATTTCTTCAACAACGGCGGCACGCTGCCGCCGAACTTCGCGAACCTGTTTGCTCTCACTGGCGCACCGCTGGCCAATGCGCTGACGCAAATCTCCGGCGAAGTCGCTGCTGATGCGCAGATCGCCGCGTTCAAGATGACGGATCAGTTTCTCCGCCTGATGCTCGATCCTTTTGTCGATGGCCGCAGCGGCACAGGCTGGCTCGTCGGCGGTGGCAACGGTGGCGACGCAATGGGATTTGCGTCGGAGCGTCCGGCCGCCACGCCGCCCGATGTCGCACTTGCCTATGCCAAGGTGCTCAAGGCGCTGCCGCGCGCCGTCGTCTTCGATCCGCATTGGAGCACCTGGGGCTCCGGCTTCGGCGGCGGCAATTTTACACGCGGTGACGCCGTCGTCGGCTCGCATGATGTCACCGCGCGGGACTACGGCTTTGCCGGCGGCGCCGATTATCACGTCTCGCCGAACTCCGTCGTGGGCTTTGCACTGGCCGGCGGCAGCACCAGCTGGGGGCTTGCGCAAGGTCTCGGCACCGGCCGGAGCGATGCATTCCAGGCGGGCCTCTACGGCGCGTCGCGCTTCGGTTCGGCTTACGTCGCTGCAGCAGTCGCCTTCGCCAACCACTGGATATCCACCGATCGCTTCGCATTGGCCAGCGATCATTTGACGGCAAGCTTCAACGGCCAGAGTTTTTCCGGTCGTCTCGAATCCGGCTATCGGTTCGGACTACGAATGATCGGCGTAACGCCCTACGCCGCAGTACAGGCGCAGGCCTTTCACGCGCCCACTTACGGCGAAGCCGGGCTCGTGGCCGGCGGGTTTGCGCTGACCGACAATGCGCGTGACGCGACCGATACACGCGGCGAGCTCGGCGCGCGCTTCGACGACGTGACCATGATCAAGGGCATGCCGTTGGCACTGCGGGGCAAGCTAGCCTGGGCGCATGACTGGGTCGGTAACTCCGCGCTCACCGCAGCCTTCCAGGCCCTGCCCGGTGCGAGCTTCCTCGTCAATGGAGCGACGCCACCAAAAGACTTTGCGCTTGCGTCCATCGGCGCTGATCTTCACGTCACCCAGAACTGGTCGCTGGCAGCGAGATTCAACAGCGAGCTTGCCGCACGGTCGCAAACATACGCCGGCACCGGCGCGGTGCGATATACGTGGTGAGCAGTCGTCGCCGCGACATCGATTCCGGCGTTGCGACGACAAGCAAAGCTAATACGCCCCAAACCGCCTCAGCACATTGCGCGTAATCTGCTCGATGAAGGGATCGCGCGCGGCAAGGCCGTGCGCCCACTCGGTGGTGCCGCCGTTGAAGACATAGCCTTTGCCGCGGGTGAATGACGCCATCACCGCGTGACCGCGCAGGATGCGATCCTCCGCGGCTGCGCCCTCGTCGCCAAACACCTCGCGCGCGATGATTGGCAGGTTTTCCGGCGGGATCAGCATCGGATAGCCGCTGGACAAATCCTCGCCGAACGCGGTCGGCGCCAGCGCGATGATGTCCAGATTTTTCGGCACGCCGAGTTCGGGGACTGCCTGCGGTCGGCCGTCGCGATCGAAGGTGAAGCGGCAGCCGTCGTTCTCGTAGCCGAGGAACGGGATTTCAGCGCCGATGACATCGCCGTAGAACAGGTCGCTACCTTCGAGCGCCCAGTGCCGTTCGTTGTAGACGGTGTAGCCAGCTGCCCCACGCGCGACGCAGCCCCCAAGGCGATGGTAGCCGCCGAACAGAAACGTCAGGCCGGTGATCTCGGCTTCCGGCCGCGCGAAGGTCTTGTGCGACCACAGATGCGTTGCGGCTTGCGGATCCTGCTTCGTGCGCGGGTCGTTCTCAAAGCCGCGCCACTTGTGGCAGATGAAGGTCGCGCCGTCGTTCTCGAAGCGCACTTTCCAGAACGCGGTGTTGCCGGAAAAGATCGCAAACCTGCCGCCACGGTCGACGAAGGCTTCGACCTGGTCACGCTGTCGCGCCGACCAGTATTCGCTGTGGCCGACTGCAATGAGCACACCATACGGATCGAGCAGGTTCGGTTCGGCGTCGAGGTCGAAGTCAGTGAAATAGTCGAGCGCGAGATTTTCCGCCTCCGCCCAGCGCACGAAGGCGTGTTCCCACTTGTTGAGGAAGCCGGCGGAGCGGTCGTAGGGCGAGGCGCCCGGCATACGTTCGACAAACGGCTTTTCGCCGAAGCCTCGCTTTCGTGATGTCACCAGGCGCGGGACGTTGTCCGGCGCCGCAACAATCGCCGGCGCGAACGGGCGCAGCGTGGACAAGACGCCGATGCCACCGTCCATCGCTTCCGTCAGCTTCTTCTTTCGGCTCATCAACCCCGCGACATCGCAATAGGCGTTGGCGCCGCCAAAATAATTGTAGGCGTGATAGGTGTTGGTCGCGAGCACGAACGCGGCTTTTCCGCGCGGCTTTGCGCGCGAAGGCTTCACGCAAACGAAGTGATGCGCGGCGTCGCCGACAGCATCGGTCAGCGCGATGTCGTAGTAGCCGCTGCGCCAGTCGGCGCCGATCATGATCCCCATCGCGGCCGGCCAGTTGCAGCCGTCGCGATCGGCGTGATCGGGGATCGCGTGATCGCCGACGCTGATGGTCTGCCGCAGCACGACGTTACGTTCCGCGCCGACGCGCGTGATCTCGAGCGTGCAGGGATTTTTGGTGGCGCTGGCGTGAAACGTGACGGTGTCGCCGGGATAAGCGCTGAGACGATTGATGTAGCAATGGGGCATGTTTCGTTTCCGTCGGCCCCGCGAAGGCAGACCCATAACCCCAGTCTTCATTGGGTTACGCGACATTCGTTCGAAGACTTAGAAAGAGCAAGAGATCACGACCGCCCGTCGCCTCATTGCGGCTGCGGATTATGGGTCGCTTCGCGGGCACAACCGATTAGCTTCTCCGGTTCACCAGCGCCAACCCCGCGACCACCAGCACCACTGCGACCGCAAAGCCGGCCGACAGCGGCTCGTTCAGCACGTAGTGGCCGGCGGCGACGCCGAACAGCGGCGTGATGAAGGTGAAGGCGGAGAGCTTGCTCGCGGCGTAGCTCTTCATCAGCACGTACCAGATCAGGAAGGTACAGCCGACGACCCAGACAGTTTGATAGGCGAAGGCGGCAAGCGGCACCGCGGTCGGCCAGTGCGTCATGCGCTCGCCGGCAAGCCAGGCGAACAGGAAGAGCAGCGGCGCCGAAACGCTAAGCTGATAGACCATCGCCTTCTCCGCCGGCGCTTTCGCCAGCCGCGTCGCCTTGAACACCAGCGTGGTCGCCGCCCAGGCCATCGCTCCGCCGATCAGCATGACATCGCCGATCATCACGCGCGCGTCGACGTCGGCCTGCGGAATGCCGATCGCCGCGATCACGCCGGCGAACGACAGCGCCATGCCGGCCCATTGCGTCGAGCCAATCTCTCGCCGAGCAGCGCGTTGGCGCCGAGCGCGACAAAGAATGGCGTTGTGTAGAGGAAGATGATCGCGCGCGACGCGGTCGTGAACGTCAGCCCGATATTGATGAAGACAAATTCGAGCGCGAACAGCGCGCCGAGCACGATGCCCGCTTTAAGCGTGCCGTCGCGCTTGAACACCTCGAGTCCGCGAATGCGTACGCCGATCATCACCACGACCAGCGCGCCGACCGAGCGGATCGCGGCCTGCAGCAGCGGCGGAAAGTCCGGCAGCGCCAGCTTCACTGAAACCTGGTTGAAGCCCCAGGACAGGACAAAAGCAGCATGATCGCGACGGCTGCGGCGGACAGCGGACGCGAGGTTGACGGTGCGAGGGAGACTTCGGTGACGGAGGCCATTGGACTCGATTTTTTTGTTGTTCTTGGGATGCGAGCTCAAAGGGCGTGTCGCGATTAAGCATCGAACTGCGGAAACGCAGAATGCGCGGGCTGGTGAAAACCTCCTCCCTGAAAGGCAGGGGAATCGCATGTGGGGATGAGTAACCATTGCTTGAGCGTTCGAAATGGATTTGAGGATGGCTCCTGTGTTGGAGGGAGCCACCGATGGAGCGATTTGCGGAATGCTTTTCGGATTTGCCAGACCCGCGGGCGGACAACGCGCTGCACGATTTGACCGAGATTTTGTTCATCGCTTTGTTGGCGACGTTGTGCGGAGCGACGGCCTGCACGGACATGGCGCTGTTTGCGCGGATGAAGGCCTACCTTTGGCAAGATGTGCTGGTGCTCAAGAATGGCCTGCCAAGCCACGACACCTTCAGCCGCGTCTTCGCATGATCGATCGAAGGCCTTCGAGCGCGGGTTTCGACGCTTTATGACGGCCTTTGCGCAAGGCGCGAAGATCAAACGGCCGAAGGGGGTGATCGCGCTCGATGGCAAGGCGCTGCGGCGTGGCTACGAACGTGGAAGAGCCATATGCCGCCGGTCATGGTGACGGCGTGGGCGGCGCAGACGCGGATGGCACTCGCCAACGTGCTGGCGCCGAACAACAACGAAGTCGAGGGCGCCTTGCAGTTGCTCGAACTTCTGCAGCTCAAGGGCTGCATCGAGACGGCCGTCGCTCTGCATGTCATGGGCGAGGGTCAAAGCGATCGTAGCGCGGGGTGGCGACTATGTCCTGGCAGTCAAGGAGAACCAGCCCGCGCTGCTGGAAGACGCCAAAGCGGCCATTCGCGTCGCCCAACGCGAAGGCAAGACATCGCTCACCACGACCGACGCCGACCATGGGCGCAAGGAAAAGCGCCGTGCGCTCGTCGCGCCGGTCAAGGATATGGCCAAAAAGCACGACTTCCCCGCTCTCAAAGCCGTTGCCCGCATCACCTGCAAGCGCGGCAGCGACAGAACCGTCGAGCGCTACTATCTGATGAGCAAACCCTACAGCCGAACAGAGGTTCTGCGCATCGTTCGCACCCACTGGACCATCGAGAATGGCTTGCACTGGCCTCTCGACGTCACACTCGACGAGGACCTGGCGCGCAGCTACAGGGACAATGCGCCCGCCAATCTTGCTGTCCTCAGGCGTCTGGCGCTCAACGTGGCACGCGCTCATCCAGACAACACAACCTCTCTGCGTGGCAAACTCAAACGCGCCGGATGGAACGATACCTTCCTCTTCGAACTCCTCGGCCACATGCGATAGCCCTGCCCTGAAAGGGGGAGGTCGACTGCGCAGCAGTCGGGTGGGGGTCTACTTGATGATGCGCCGAGGGGCACCCCCACCCAACCTCCCCCTTTCAGGGGGAGGAGCATGCCAACGCTGGCGAGATGCAGCGCTCCTCACCCCTTGGCACAGTGGGCGCAGGTGCCGGTGATCTCGACCACGGTGAATTTCGGTGCAAAGCCGTCGTGGCGCGCGCCATCGATCAAGGGCTGCGCCAGTGATGCTGCGGGAATCTCGCCGACCGCGTCGCAGTGATCGCAGATCAGGAACGCCACGGTTGCACGCTCCTCGTGATTGTGTGCGCAGGCAAGGAACGCGTTGCGGCTGACGATGCGGTGCACGAGGCCCTGCTCGATCAGAAAATCGAGCGCACGATAAACCGTGATCGGCGCCGGACGCGCGTGGCCGCGCGCGAGCAGCTCGATCACGTCGTAAGCACCGAGCGGCCGGTGACTCGACAGCAGCGCCTGCAACACCTGGCGGCGGAGCGGCGTGAAGCGTTCGCCGCGATCCCGACAAACGATTTCCGCGTGCGCGATCGCGTCCGCCGCGCAGCGCGCGTGGTCGTGGTCTGGCTCCGGAAAGGCGTGAGCGGGATGCGGCATCTGGCCGAGTGTTTATCACCAAATTATTCGAACTGCGCCTGTCACGATCAAGTGTCTGAAATCGGTGCCGTTTCGAACCGTCTTTGCGCAAATATTGTGCTTTGCGACATTTATCTATTGCGATGCAACATACAACTGCCATTTGAGTTCTCTAAAGCCCCTGATCTCGCAATTCGACAGCTAAGGGAACATGCCCGTTGGCAAAGCTTCGCTCCTATCTCGACGGTCTTGCGATCTGGACCGGCGCAGCGCCGCGCGCGCTGCAGCCGCGCAAGATCAATCTGGCGCTGCAGGGCGGCGGCGCGCATGGCGCGTTCAGCTGGGGCGTCGCCGATCAGTTGCTGGCCGACGAGCGCATCGCGATCGCCGGGCTCTCCGGCACCTCGGCCGGTGCGCTCAACACAGTCATGATCGCCGATGGCCTGGCGCGCGGCGGCCGCGATGAGGCGCGTAAGCGCCTCGCCGAATTCTGGCGCGCGGCGTCGACCGGCGGCAACCTGCCGGCGGTGCAGCGCGCCGTGACCGACCGGCTGTTCTCGATCCTGCCGTTTGCCAGCGCGCCCTTGCACGACTGGTTCGAGACCATGGCGCGCTATTTCTCGCCCTATGATCTCAACCCGCTCAACATCAACCCGCTGAAGGAACTGATCGAGCGCTTCGTCGACTTCAAGGCGGTGCGCGAGAGCAAGCTGCCGCTGTTCATCGCCGCGACCAATGTTCATACCGGCCGCTTGAAGATTTTTTCGCGCGAAACAATCAACGCCGATGCGGTGATGGCGTCAGCCGCGCTGCCGTTCCTGTTCCAGGCGGTCGAGATCGACAAGGTGCCGTACTGGGACGGCGGATATTTGAGCAACCCGCCGATCTTCCCGTTCCTGCGCACGACCGACGCCGAGGATGTCGTCGTGGTGCAGATCAACCCGATATTGCGCACCACGACGCCGAAATCGTCGGTCGAGATCGTCAATCGGCTGAACGAGATCACCTTCAACTCGGCGCTGCACACGGAGCTGCGCACGCTGAACAGCGTCAACCGCCTGATCGACGATGGCCACCTGCCGAACGGATTTGGCAAGGGCGCGTTTCGGCGGCTCAACATCCACCGCATCGATCTCGGCTCGCTGGCGACGCGCCTGTCGGCATCGAGCAAGCTGAAGACCGACTACCAGTTCTTCGACCTGTTGCGCCGCGCGGGAAACCGCGCCGCACGGCGGTTTCTTGACGCGCACTTCGACGATCTCGGCGTGCGCTCGACGATCGATGTCGAGGCCGAAGCGGGAGTGGAGTGGGGGTGAGCGGAGCGCGGGATCATTTCGGGTCGTCCCCGCGAAAGCGGGGACCCATAACCCCTGTGTCTGTTGTTTGACCGAGCGGCCGTCCAAGACAGTCAACAACCGCTTATCGTCTCAGTTCTGCTGCGGCGTATGGGTCCCCGCTTTCGCGGGGACGACGACTGTTTTTGCCTCCCGCCCCCGCTACAACACCACGGTCTCCGCGCCGTCCATCACGTAGCGGGCGTAGCGGAAGTCCATGATGGTGGCGACGCGGCCGGCGCTGAAGTCGAGCAGTACAAAATAACCTGGCTTGCCCGATCCATCCGTGGGATCGACCACCAGCGCCGCCGGGCGGCCTTCGACGAGGCCGGGTAGCAGGCGCCAATCATCCTGCGCGATATAGCGGCTCACATAAGTGCCGACATCGGCGCGCCCCTGGCGCTTGAACCGCGTCACGACCTCGAGCTTCACCTCTTCGGCGAGCAGATCACGAAAGCCATCGACGTCGCGCGCGTTGAAACGTTCGACATAGGCCGCCAGCAACGCGCGCTCGCGCACGCCGAGCTGCGGCAGCGGCTTGTCGTCGGGCGCGGCGGCAAGCTCGCGCAGGCGGGCACGGCCGCGGTGCAGCGCCGCCTTGATGCCAGGCACCGTCAGCGCGGTGATCTCGCCGATCTGGTCGAGCGAGTAGCCAAGCACGTCCATCAGGATGACGCTGGAGCGCTGCTGTGCCGGCAGGCGCATGAAGGAGTGCAGGCTCGCGGCGACGATCTCGCGATCCTCGACCGGGTTGACGCTGTCGGCCACCATGTCCGGATCCCCTTCGCTGAAATGACTGTTGGCGCGCGCCCGCGCGCGGAGGAAGTCGAGCGCGGCATTGTGGGCGATGCGGAACAGCCAGCCGTCGGGGTTCTTGATCGGGGCGCCTGCGCCGAACGCCTCGATCGCCTTGACCAGCGCCTCCTGCAGGACATCCTCGCCGTCGATCACCGAGCCGGTCATCCGCGCGCAATAGCGATGCAGCTTCGGCCTGAGTTTTTCCAGCAGGCGATCGAACTCGTCTCGTTCTGGGTTCACTGCGGCAGCATCGCTCATCGCTTCTCCAGCATGCGATAGTCTCCAATCACTGTCGCTTCGCTCGCGACCGGCGGTTCCAGCGCGCGTTGGCCGGCCGTGCTCGAGAACTTGCGAAACAACTCGAGCGCCTGCAGCGGGTTCACCGTGCCCTCGAGCTCGACAAAGTGGGCAAAACTGTTGTCGGCCATCCGCAACACCATGTAGCGCACGCCGTCGGGCTTCGTCTCACGCAACTCCTGGAACACTGCTTCGATCAGGCGCTGGTTTTCGTCAGCATGGTCGGGCCTTGCCTTGTAGCGGATCAGCCGTCGGTTCATGTCGTCCTCCTGTTTGCCGGGCAGGATGGTCCAGGCCCGCTCGACGTTATGACGTTTGAGCCGGTGAAAACGATTCTGGGCGAGCCGTCCTGGGCGAGCCAGTGGGCTTTCGGCGGCTGTTTTTGGGCCTGTCCTGCACGGTCGGCCGTACCTGCGGCCTCGCTGCACTGCGGAACCATGCGCCCGGCGCAGATATCACTTGCGCCAAAAGCGCATTTTCAAATTCGTAAGCAAGCTTATCTTATTGTGGATTTCGAGCGGTATTTCGAGGGAATTGCAGGTGCCACTGAACTTTCCGGAGCACAATTTCATCTTCACGCTGGCCGAGTTGCAGCGTCTGGTGCGCTCCTATGCTGAACAAAAGGTTTCGCGGTACGGTATAACCCGCGCGCAATGGGCTGCGCTCGCCAAGCTCGAGAAGAGCGAGGGCCAGACCCAGGCCACGCTCGCCAAGGCGATGGACATGCAGCCGATCACGCTGAAGCGGCTGATCGATCCGTTGTGCGCAAAAGACCTGATCGAACGCCGCAGCGACAAGGACGACCGCCGCGCCTATCGGCTCTATCTGAAGCCCGCGGGCCGCGCGCTGGCCCAGAGCTCAAGCTCGGTGCGCAACGAAATCAACCTGCAGGCGCTGATCCATTTGAAGCCGGCGGATGCCCAGCGGCTGGTCGAGCAGCTCAACGCCATCAAGGAAAACGTTCGCTCCGCGCAAACCGCGGAGAGCGTCGACAAAAACGAGAAGAAGAAGGAACGGCGCTATGGCTGAGCCGGTGCTCAAATTCCCCGGCGGCCCATCGGGCAAGGCGCGCGAGACGGCAAAGTCGCTGAAGGCGCGGCTGCTGGCGCGCCGCCGCCTGCTGCTGTTGATCGTGCTGCCGGCGATCGTCGCGGCCGCGGGGGTGGCGTTCTACCTGAACGGCGGCCGCTATGTGACGACCGACAACGCCTATGTCGGCGCGCAAAAGGTTCTGATCACCCCAAGCGTATCCGGCACGATCAAGCGGTCGATGGTGCGCGAGGGCCAGCATGTCGCCGCCGGCGACGAGCTGTTCGAGATCGATCCGGAATCCTACCGCCTCGCCCTGCAGCAGGCGCAGGCCCGGGTCGACAGCACCAAGACCGACTACGCCAACCTGCGGACCAATGATCGCGCGATGTCGCGGATGATCGAGCTCGCCAGCAAGACCGCCGAACTGAAGCGGCTCGACGTCGAGCGCAAGTCCACCCTGATGGCGAACCGCACCGGATCGCAGTTCGACCTCGACGGCTCAAACGGCGCTTACGTGGTGGCGCAGACGCAGGTCGAGCAGATGATGCAACAGCAGCAGGGCATCCGGAACCAGCTGCTCGGCGATCCCGACCTGCCGCTGGAGAAATTCCCACCCTATCTGCAGGCCAAGGCGGCGCTGGAGCAGGCGCAGAACGACCTCAAAAACACGCTGCTGCGCGCGCCGATCGCCGGCATCGCAACGCAGGTCGACAACATCCAGCTCGGCCGCTACGTGACGTCAGGCACGCCGGTGTTCAGCGTGATCGATGACGCGCACCCCTGGGTCGACGCCAACCCGAAGGAAACCGACTTCACCTATGTGACGATCGGCCAGCGCGTCGAGATCGTCGTCGATAGCTACCCGAACCAGGTGTTCAAGGGCACGGTGTCGTCCTTGAGCCCCGGCACCGGAGCGCAGTTCGCGATCCTGCCGCCGCAGAACGCCAGCGGCAACTGGGTCAAGGTCGTGCAGCGTGTGCCGCTGCGCATCACCTTCGACGGCAACCAGGACACCCGCAGCCTGCGCGCCGGCATGAGCGCCAATGTGTGGATCGACACCAAGCGCGCACGCTCGCTCGCCGGCCTGCTCGGGCTCACCGCACCGGCGCAGGAAAGCGTGCAGTGAGAGGGGGCGCGATAGCTCTCGCGGTGTCGCGCGGGGCGCTGCCATGAGCACGGTCGTCACATCGGGACCGCAGCAGCAATCGATCGCGCGGCCCGCCGGCCTCAAACGCGCGCTGCTGACGTCTTGCGTGATGTGCGCGGCGATCCTGCAGACGCTCGATTCCACCATCGCCAACGTGTCGCTGCCCTACATGCAGGGCTCGCTGTCGGCCTCGCTCGATCAGATCAACTGGGTGCTGACCTCCTACATCGTTGCCGCCGCTATCATGACGGCGCCGGTCGGCTGGCTGGCGCAACGCTTCGGCCGCAAGCGGTTGCTCATTCTTTGCACCAGCGGATTCACGCTCGCCTCGCTGCTCTGCGCGACCTCGCAGGACATCGAGCAGATGGTGGTGGCCCGCCTGCTGCAGGGCGTGTTCGGTGCGGCGCTGATGCCGCTCGCACAATCGATGATGATCGACCTGTTCGCCGGCTACGAATTGCCGAAGGCGCAGACCATCTTCGGCATGGGCGTGATGGTCGGGCCGATCATGGGACCGACGCTCGGCGCCTGGCTGACCGACACTTATTCCTGGCACTGGGTGTTCCTGATCAACCTGCCGTTCGGGCTGTTCTCGGCGCTCGGCATCCTGTTCCTGATGGACGAAACGCCGGCGAACCCCAGCCTGAAGTTCGACTGGTTCGGCTTCCTTGCGCTGGCCGCCGGCATCGGCGCGCTGCAGCTCGCGCTCGACCGCGGCGAGCAGGTCGGCTGGTACGAATTGAACGAGATCATCATCGAGACCATCGTCGCGGTAGTCGGCATCTACTATTTCCTGGCGCACTCGTTCACGACGTCGAACCCGCTGATCCGCTTCGAGCTGTTCAAGGACCGCAACTACGCCTCGGCCTGTATCTTCATGGTGGTGATGTCGACGGTGATGATGTCGACCATGGCGCTGGTGTCGCCGTTCCTGCAGCAGGTCTCCGGCTATCCTGTGCTATCGGCCGGCCTCGTGCTGGCGTCGCGCGGCTGTGGGACCTTCATTGCGATGATGACGGTGCGACAGGCGATGCGTTATTTCGAGGCGCGCAGCGTGCTGATGCTGGGCCTTGCGATGTCCGCCTCGACCTTCTGGTTCATGAGCGGCTTCACCAACGACACCTCGTCGGCCGAAATCTTCCTCAACGGCGTGTACCAAGGGTTTGCCTTCGGCATGGTGTTCGTTTCGATCAACACCGTCGCCTTCCTGACGCTGCCGAACCACCTGCGCACCTACGGCTCGTCGTTCCAGACCCTGGTGCGCAATATCTCGGCCTCGTTCGGCATCTCGATCGTGATCTCACAGCTGACCGAGAACGCCGCGCGCAATCATGCCGAGCTCATCAACCACATCAACCCGTTCAACGACGCGCTGAAGATGCCCGACGTGGCGCGGCTGATGGACCTGTCGACCGAGGCAGGGCGAGCGCTCACCGAGCAGGTGGTCAACCTGCAGTCGCTGATCATGTCGTACGGCCACGACTTCTTTCTGGTGATGCTGTTCACGCTGTTGTCGCTGCCAGTGGCGTTCGTGATCGGCCCGACCAGGGCGACGTTCCGGCAGAAGACGATGCGGCCGGACGACGACGTCGAGATGGCGTCGGAATAGCAAAGGCGCCGCCCTCTCAGGATCGTCCCCGCGATCAGAATTAAATGTCGAAAAACACCGTCTCGCGGTCGCCCTGGATCTGGAAATCGATCTTGTAGAGCGGGCTGCTGCTGCCCGCGTCGTGCTTCGCGATCAGCGTGTCACGACGGTCGGCGGGCACCAGCTTCAGGATCGGATCGGCCGCGTTGGCCGATGCCTCGTCCCCGAAATAAATCCGCGAATAAAGGTGCGAGAGGATGCCGCGCAGATGGATCGCGACCACGATGTGCGGCGCCTGCATCGCGCCGTTCGGCCCCACTACCGGTCCGGGCTTGACGGTGTCGAGCGTGAAGCGCCCTTGCGTGTCGGTCTCGACGCGGCCAAATCCCCTGAACGAGGAATTGGTAGCGCGGCCGTCGCGCGGATGGGCGTAGCGGCCCTGGCCGTCGGCCTGCCAGGTTTCCAGCAGGACGCCGTCGAGCGGCTTGCCCGCGCCATCGACCAGCTGGCCTTCGATGCGGATGCGCTCGCCGGTGGCGTCCGGCGTCACCGTGTTGCTGGTGACGAGCTGTTTCCAGTCGTACTGCGTCTTGCCCTTTTCGTTGGGCGTCAGGGCGGGCGCGGCGAACGGACCAATGGTTTGCGACGGAGTGATGCCGGGCATTAGAGTCTCTCTGTTCGCGCATGTCCTTATCGGAAAACCGGTATCCACTTTTCCGGGACATGCGCTAGTGTTTGTCGTCGTCGAGCGGCGTCGCATTGCGGCCGCGCAATACAATGTCGAAGCGATAGGCCAGCGCCCATTCCGGCACGGTGTGTTCGAGATCGAACTTGCAGATCATTCGCCCGCGCGACTCTTCCGGCGCCGAATTGAAGATCGGATCCTGGAAGAACAGCGGATCGCCGGGGAAATAGAGCTGCGTCACCAGGCGCGACATGAAGGACGGGCCGAACAGCGACAGATGAATGTGCGCGGGCCGCCACGCGTTGTGATGGTTCATCCACGGATAGGCGCCGGGCTTCACGGTGACGAACTTGTAGGTGCCCTTGGCGTCGGTCGCGACGCGACCGCAGCCGGTAAAATTCGGATCGAGTGGCGCGGGGTGCTGGTCGTTGACGTGGGTGTAGCGGCCGCAAGCATTGGCCTGCCAGATCTCGACCAGCGTGTCGGGCACGCCGCGGCCGTCCTCGTCCATCACCGTGCCGTGCACGATGATGCGCTCGCCGAGCGGCTCGCCCTTGTGCTGGCGGGTGAGATCAGAGTCGGTGTCCTGGATGTCGCTGTGACCGTAGACCGGGCCGGTCAGCTCCGACAGCGTGTGCGGCATCAGCACCAGCGCATGTTTTGGCGCACGCAACACCGTGCTCTTGTACTCGGGATAGAGCAGCGGCGGGTTCGCCTCCTTGCTCTTGACCGGATAGACCAGCGACATGACGTCACCTCCGTAGCTGACTTCGATCCTCATCCTGAGGAGAAACGTTTAGTTCACCCTCTCGATCGCAACCGCGACACCCTGGCCGACGCCGACGCACATCGTCGCCAGCGCAAGCTTGCCGCCGCCCTCTTCCAGGCCGTGCAGCGCGGTCATCGCAAGGCGCGCGCCGCTCATGCCGAGCGGATGGCCGAGCGCGATCGCGCCGCCATGCGGATTGACGAAGTCGGCATCTTCCTTGACGCCGAGCTGGCGCAGCACCGCGATGCCCTGCGAGGCGAAGGCCTCGTTCAGCTCGATCAGGTCGAAGTCGGAAATCTTGATGCCGAGCCGCTCCATCAGCTTGCGCGTCGCCGGCACCGGACCGATGCCCATGATCCGCGGCGGCACCGCGCCCGACGCAAGTCCAAGAATCTTGCCGCGCGGCGTCAGGCCGTATTTCTTCACGGCCGCTTCCGAGGCGATGATCATGGCGGCGGCGCCGTCATTGACGCCGGACGAGTTGCCCGCCGTGACGGTGCCCGGATTGCGGAACGCGGGCTTCAGCTTGGCGAGGCCGTCGAGCGTGGTCTCGGGCCGCGGATGCTCGTCCTTGTCGACGACCACCGGACCGGCCTTGCCGCCCGCGATGGTGACCGGTGTGATCTCCTTGGCGAAATAGCCCGAGGCCATCGCCTTGCCGGCGCGCTGCTGCGAGCGGATCGCGAACGCGTCCTGGTCGGCGCGCGAAATCTGGAAATCCTGCGCGACGTTCTCGCCGGTCTCGCCCATCGCGTCGACGCCGTACTGCTGCTTCATCAGCGGATTGACGAAGCGCCAGCCGATCGTGGTGTCGTACATCTCGGCCGAACGCGAGAACGCTTCGCTCGCCTTGCCCATCACGAACGGCGCGCGGGTCATCGACTCCACGCCGCCCGCGATGCCGAGGTCGATTTCGCCTGATCGAATGCCGCGCGCGACCGAGCCGACCGCATCGAGCCCTGAGGCGCACAGCCGGTTCACGGTCTGCGCCGGCACCGAATCCGGGTAACCCGCAAGCAGCACCGCCATGCGCGCAACGTTGCGATTGTCCTCACCGGCCTGGTTGGCGCAGCCGAACACGACTTCGTCGAGTTCGGCGAGATCGAGTTTTGGATTTCGGTCCTTCAGCGCCTTCAGCGGCACGGCGGCGAGATCGTCGGTTCGCACCTTGGCAAGCGATCCGCCGAAGCGGCCGATCGGGGTCCGCACCGCATCACAGATAAAAACGTCGGCCATCGCGCTGATCCTCCCAGGGTCCGGACCATTTGAGCCCGCCGATGTGGCGGGCCGCCGGACAGTTATGACCTATAATTGTTCCTTCGCCGGTTTTGTAGGATTGGACGCCGTCGAGGTCAAATGACGGCTCGATCTTGCGAACGCAACCGGCGCCGGACAGCCATGCGCCTGCCATAGAGTGGCGCCAAACCGACGCCCAACGCCAATTGCCGGTCGGACCCGATAATGGTTTGATCCGGCCAACACGCACTGAGCCGGGGACTACCATGAGATTTGTTTACGCCGCCGGGCTGGCCGCCGCGGCTGCTGTGCTGCTTGTTCATCCCGCGTCGGCGCAGACGCTGGGAATGGGGATTCCGCTCAACCAGGACCAAGCCAAGTCGCCGGAGCAGATCGAGAAGCAGAAGCAGATCGACGACGCCTACAAGGCGACCTTGAAGAAGATCCCGGACGCCAAAGCGAACGATCCTTGGGGCAACATGCGCAGCACCGATACCGGCACGCAGGCCAAGCCGACCCAGCTCAAGGCGAAAACGGCGGCGCAGAAGCAGAAGAAGACCAACAACGCGGCGAACTAAGGCGTTTTCGCCGAACCGGCATGGGGACAATCCGCGCGTCAGAGTGCCGTTCCGTAGGAACGGGACGTGAACTTTGCTAGCGTGGCGGCTCAAACTCCAAGGCGCCATGACCGCAGCAAAATCCATCCTCCGCGAAGCAGACGACGAGCCGGCGCCTGTCGCGGCGAAACCGGCTGACGACGGTGCGCGCGTCACGCCGATGATGGAGCAATATCTCGAAATAAAGGCCGCCAATCCCGGACTATTGCTGTTCTACCGCATGGGCGACTTCTACGAGTTGTTCTTCGAGGACGCCGAGGTCGCTTCGCAAGCGCTGGGGATCGTGCTGACCAAGCGCGGCAAGCATGCCGGCGCCGACATCCCGATGTGCGGCGTGCCGGTGGAGCGGGCCGAGGATTACCTGCACCGGCTGATCGCGCTCGGCCACCGCGTGGCGGTCTGCGAGCAAACCGAGGATCCGGCCGAAGCCAAGAAGCGCGGCGCGAAAAGCGTCGTGCGGCGCGAGGTGATCCGCCTCGTCACCCCGGGCACGCTGACCGAAGACACCCTGCTCGATGCCCGCGCCAACAATTACCTGCTCGCGATCGCGCGGGCCCGCGCCTCGTCGGGCACCGACCGCATCGGCCTTGCCTGGATCGACATATCGACCTCGGAGTTCTTCGTCAGCGAATGCGCGGCGAACGAATTGCCAGCGACACTGGCGCGCATCAACGCGTCGGAAGTGATCGTTGCCGACGCGCTCTACAATGACGACAGCTTTCGCAACATCATCTCCGAGCTTGCCGCGGTCACGCCGGTGACGCGCGACGTGTTCGACAGCGCGACCGCCGAGCGCAGGCTGTGCGACTATTTTGCGGTCGCGACCTCGGACGGATTCGGCACGCTGTCGCGGCTGGAGGCGACCGCAGCCGCGGCCTGCGTCACCTACGTCGAGCGCACCCAGGTCGGCAAACGCCCGCCGCTGGCGCCGCCAGCGCGCGAAGCCGTCGGCACCACGATGTCGATCGACCAGGCAACGCGCGCCAATCTCGAATTGACGCGCACGTTGTCCGGCGAACGACGCGGCTCGCTGTTGTCGGCGATGGATGCGACGGTGACCGCAGCAGGCTCGCGGCTGCTCGCCCAGCACATCGCCGCACCCTTGACCGACATTGCCGCGATCCGCGGCCGGCTCGATGCCGTCGAGGCTTTCACGAACGACGCGCCAGCGCGCGACGACTTACGCACGATGCTGCGCGGCGCGCCTGATATGGCGCGCGCGCTGGCGCGGCTTGCGGTCGGTCGCGGCGGCCCGCGCGATCTCGCCGCACTGCGTGACGGTATCGTTACGGCAGACGCTGTGTTGGCGCGGCTTGGCATGATGGCGGAGCTGCCGGCCGACGTGCGCGCTTGCGCAGATGCGCTGCGACGACCGCCGCGCGCGCTGGTGCGAGGAATTTTCGCGCGCGCTCGACGACGAGCTGCCGCTGTTCAAGCGTGACGGCGGCTTTGTTCGCAGCGGTTACGAGCCGGCGCTCGACGAGGCGCGCGGCTTGCGCGACGAATCGCGGCGCGTGGTGGCGGCGATGCAGCAACGCTACGCCGATCTCACCGGCGTGAAGGCGCTGAAAATCCGGCACAACAATGTGCTCGGCTATTTTGTCGAGGTCACGGCGCAGCATGGCGACAAGCTCTTGTCAGCACCGCTCAACGCAACCTTCATCCATCGCCAGACGCTCGCAGGCCAGGTTCGCTTCACCACGTCCGAGCTCGGCGAGATCGAGGCCAAGATCGCCAATGCCGGCGATCGCGCGCTCAAGCTGGAGCTCGAGATTTTCGAGCGGCTCCAGGTTGCTGCGATCGAAGTGTCGGACGATTTGCACGCCGCGGCGCGCGCATTCGCCGCGCTCGACGTCTCGACTGCGCTGGCAAAACTCGCGCTCGATCACGGCTATGTCAGGCCTGCCATCGATGACTCGCTGGAATTTGCGATCGAAGGCGGCCGCCATCCGGTGGTCGAGCAAGCACTGAAGCGATCGGGCCAGCCTTTCATCGCCAACAGCTGCGATCTGTCGCCGCGATCCGGCGAAACCTCCGGGCAGATCTGGATCGTCACCGGTCCTAACATGGCCGGCAAATCAACGTTCCTGCGTCAGAACGCGCTGATTGCGATGATGGCGCAGGCCGGCAGCTTCGTGCCGGCGACGCGCGCCCGGCTCGGCGTCGTCGACCGGCTGTTCTCGCGGGTTGGCGCAGCCGACGATCTCGCGCGCGGACGCTCAACCTTCATGGTCGAGATGGTCGAGACCGCGGCGATCCTGAACCAGGCGACCGAGCGCGCGCTTGTCATTCTCGACGAGATCGGCCGGGGAACGGCGACCTTTGACGGCCTCTCGATTGCCTGGGCTGCGATCGAGCATTTACACGAAAGCAACCGCTGCCGGGCTTTGTTCGCCACGCACTATCACGAGCTCACGGCATTGGCCGCAAAGTTGCCGCGGCTGTTCAATGCCACAGTGCGGGTCAAGGAATGGCAGGGCGACGTCGTGTTCCTGCACGAGGTGATGCCGGGCTCGGCCGACCGCTCCTACGGCATCCAGGTGGCGCGGCTCGCAGGGCTGCCGGGCACGGTAATTGCGCGCGCGAAAGCGGTGCTGGGCAAGCTCGAGGCGCAGGACCGCGGCGCGACCGCGAAGGCACTCGTCGACGACCTCCCGCTGTTCGCGACGCCCTCGCGCGCCTCAGCCGAGCCGGAGGCGGAAACAGATGCGGATCGCCTGAAACGAGCGCTGGAGCAGGTGAATCCGGACGACCTGTCGCCACGCGAAGCGCTGGAAGCGTTGTACCGGCTGAAGGCAGTGCTCGGCGAGGGCAAGAAAGCCTGAGCTCCCACCGTGACTCCGCCGCCACGGTGCGCTATGCGGTTTGTCCAATGAACATCGCGGTCCAGACAACTGCACCCGAGCGTGCGCCCGAACATGTGTTCGACATCGATCGCCTCCGCGGCGAGATCGATGCATTGGCCGAGAACAATGCCGGCCGCGACGACGCATTTCGCAATGCGCTGTCGCAGCTCCTCAAGGCCGAACTCGCCAGGGGCCGCGAGGTCGCGCAGGAGCAGCTGCTGAAGGATCGCCACGGCCGCCGTTGCGCCGAGCGGCTGTGCTCGATGCACGACGACGTCATTGGCCTCTTGTTCGAGGCGGCGACCAAGTACCTTTACAAGAGCCTGGTGCCGTCGGACTCCGAGCGCATGGCAATCGTCGCGACCGGCGGCTACGGCCGCGGCCTGATGGCGCCGGAATCCGATATCGATCTGCTGTTCCTGCTGCCCTACAAGCAGACCGCGTGGGGCGAGTCGGTTGCCGAAGCCATTCTCTATTGCCTGTGGGACATGGGGCTGAAGGTCGGTCACGCCACCCGCTCGATCGACGAGTCGATCCGCCAGGCCCGCGCCGACATGACGATCCGCACCGCGGTGCTGGAGACGCGATTCCTGGTCGGCGACAAGGCGCTGCATGACGAACTGGTCGCGCGCTTCGACAAGAACATCGTGCAGGGGACGGCGTCCGAGTTCGTCACGGCCAAACTGGCCGAACGCGAGGAGCGTCATCGCCGCGCCGGCCAGTCGCGTTACCTGGTCGAGCCCAATGTCAAAGAGGGCAAGGGCGGCTTGCGCGACCTGCACACGCTGTACTGGATCGCGAAGTATGTGTACCGGGTGCGCGACACCGACGAGCTGGTGAAGCGCGGCGTATTCGATTTGCAGGAATACCGCACGTTCCGACGCTGCGAGGATTTCCTGTGGTCGGTCCGCTGCAACATGCACTTCTGCACCAATCGTGCCGAGGAGCGGCTGTCGTTTGACATCCAGCGCGAGATCGCGGTGCGGCTCGGCTACACCCAGCATCCCGGCATGCAGGACGTCGAGCGCTTCATGAAGCACTACTTCCTGGTGGCGAAGGACGTCGGCGACCTGACCGCGATCCTGTGCGCCAAGCTCGAGGACCAGCAGGCGAAACCCGCGCCGATGCTGAGCCGGATGATGGCGCGGTTGCGGCCGCAGGCCTCGCGCCGCTTGCGCGACAGCGACGACTTCATCGTCGACTATAACCGCATCAATCTCGCCGTGCCCGACGTGTTCGAGCACGACCCGGTCAATCTGATCCGCATCTTCCGGCTGGCGCAGAAGCACAATCTTGCATTCCATCCGGACGCGATGCGCGCGGCAAAGCTGTCGCTCGGGCTGATCACGCAGCAGCTGCGCGACGACGAGGAAGCCAACCGCCTGTTCATCGAGATCCTGACCTCGGACAATGCCGAGATCGTGCTGCGCCGCATGAACGAAGCCGGCGTGCTCGGCCGCTTCATTCCGCCGTTCGGCAAGATCGTGTCGATGATGCAGTTCAACATGTATCATCACTACACGGTCGACGAGCATTTGTTGCGCTGCATTGGCAACCTGCAGGAGATCGAGCGCGGCAGTAATGACGAGCTGATGCTGTCGAGCGACCTCGTGCGCAAGATCCAGCCCGAGCATCGCAAAGTGCTTTATGTCGCGACATTCCTGCACGACATCGCCAAGGGCCGGCCGGAAGATCACTCGATCGCCGGCGCCAAGGTGGCGCGGCGGCTGTGCCCGCGGTTCGGCTTCAATGCCGCCGAGACCGAGCTGATCGCGTGGCTGATCGAGGAACACCTGACAATGTCGACGGTGGCGCAGTCGCGCGACTTGTCGGACCGCCGCACCATCGAGAATTTTGCCGCAGTGGTGCAGTCGCTCGAACAACTGAAGCTGCTGACCATCCTGACCACCGCCGACATTCGCGGCGTCGGCCCGGGCGTCTGGAACGGCTGGAAGGCGCAGCTGTTGCGCTCGCTCTATTACGAGACCGAGCCGGCGCTGACCGGCGGTTTCTCCGAGGTCAATCGCGGCGCGCGCATCGCAGCGGCGCAGGCGGAATTCCGCGCCAACTTCAAGGAGTGGCCGGAGGAGCAGGTCGACGCCTACATCGCCCGCCACTATCCGGCGTACTGGCTCAAGGTCGACCTGGCGCGGAAAGTCCGCCACGCCCGCTTCATCAAGTCGAGCGAAGAGGCCGGCCACAAGCTCGCGGTCAACGTCGGCTTCGACGAGGCGCGCGGCGTCACCGAGCTCACGATCCTCGCGCCCGACCACCCCTGGCTGCTGTCGATCATCGCCGGCGCCTGCGCCTCGGCCGGCGCCAATATCGTCGACGCGCAGATCTACACCACGACCGATGGGCTCGCGCTCGACACCATCTCGATCTCGCGCGAATACGATCGCGACGAGGACGAGGGCCGGCGCGCGACCCGCATCGGCGAGACCATCGAGCAGGCGCTGGAAGGCAAGGTACGGCTGCCCGACGTGGTGGCGAAGCGCGCCAACCGCTCGCGCTCGCGGCCGTTCACCGTCGAGCCGGAGGTTGCCATCAACAACCAGTGGTCGGAACGCTACACCGTGATCGAGGTGTCCGGCCTCGACCGGCCCGGCCTGCTCTACCAGCTCACCACCGCGATCTCGAAGCTCAACCTCAACATCGCCTCGGCGCATGTCGCGACTTTCGGCGAACGCGCCCGCGACGTGTTCTATGTGACGGACTTGTTGGGGGCGCAGATCACCGCGCCGACCCGGCAGGCCGCAATCAAGCGCGCCCTGGTGCATCTGCTGGCGCAGACCGAAGAGATCGCCGCCTAGCCCGACTGTTGCCTCGTTAAGGCTGTCGGCCGTCGGAGCTTTATGCACTTTTTGCCGCCTTGCCTTGGCGGACGGCCTCCGCCAGTATCGGCGCCCAAGAAGGACCGCCGGCAATGACCGGAAGGTCACACCAAACGCGGGCTGCAACAAAAAGTCCGCCTAAAACCTAAGGAAACAACCACAATGATGAGCAGATTTGCGAAAGCCGCGATGGTCTCGGCGCTGACGCTTGCCGTCTCCGCGACCGCAGCCTTCGCGCAGAAGAAATACGACACCGGCGCCACCGACACCGAGATCAAGATCGGCCAGACCGTGCCGTTCTCGGGGCCCGCCTCCGCCTATGCGACGATCGCCAAGGCCCAGGCCGCATACATGAAGATGATCAACGATCAGGGCGGCGTGAACGGGCGCAAGATCAACCTGATCCAGTACGACGACAGTTATTCGCCGCCGAAGACAGTCGAGCAGGTGCGCAAGCTGGTCGAAGGTGATGAAGTTCTGATCACGTTCCAGTTGATCGGGACGCCGCCGAACGCAGCCGTGCAGAAGTACCTCAACCAGAAGAAGGTGCCACAGCTTCTGGCCGGCACCGGCGCCGACCGCTTCAGTGATCCCGCAAACTATCCGTGGACGATGGGCTTCAATCCTTCCTACCAGAGCGAGGGCCGGGTCTACGCGCAATACATCCTGACCAACTATCCGAATGCCAAGATTGCGATCATGTTCCAGAATGACGATCTCGGCCGCGACTATGTCACCGGGCTGAAAGCCGGTCTCGGCGACAAGGCCAAAACGATGATCGTCGCCGAGCAGTCGTACGAGCTGACCGAGCCGACCATCAACTCGACGATCGTGAAACTGAAGGACTCCGGCGCTGACTTGTTCTACGACATCTCGACGCCGAAGTTCGCGGCACAAGCAATCAAGAAGGTCGCCGACATCGGCTGGAAGCCGGTGCATATCCTCGACATCAACGCCACCGGCGTTGCCGAGGCACTCAAGCCTGCCGGCCTCGATAACTCGAAGGGCATCATCAGCGTCAACTACGGAAAGGATATGAACGATCCGCAGTGGAAGAATGATCCCGGCATGAATCGGTTCTGGGAGTTCATGGCGAAGTACTATCCAGAGGGCGACAAGATGTCGAGCTTCAACGGCTACGGCTACTCGACTTCGCAGATGCTGATCGAGATCCTGAAGCGTTGCGGCGATGACCTGACGCGTGAGAACATCATGAAGGTCGCCTCCAACCTGCCCGGCATCCAGCTCGATCTCACATTGCCGGGCCTTACCACCGGAAACACCACGCCGACCAATTATCATCTCAACAAGCAGTTCCAGATGATGAAGTTCGACGGCGAGCGCTGGGTGGGCTTTGGCCCGATCATCGACTCCAGCAAGAGCAGCAGCTGACCCTGCTTCGGCTGATTTGAAATGCGACAATCGCCCCGCCTCGCGCGGGGCGATTTTTTTTGGGCCGTCAAGGTCGCGTCATATTCTTCCGTCGTCCCCGCGCAGGCGGGGACCCATACTCCGCAGCAGAAATGAGACGACAAATCGTCGTGCTATTTGCGTTTGATGGACAGACTCTCCGGCAATACGACTTGTACAGGGGTTATGGGTCCCCGCCTGCGCGGGGACGACGTTCTTCTGCTGCGCACCGTTCAGCCAATCATATCACCCGCCGTTAACCTGTGCTTAACGCGCCCTTAAACCACCGCCGTTAGCTTGCCGATGCAGGGGCGGAAGGGCGTTCGCGCATGGGTTTCTGGGGTCGGCGCAAGGCGAAGGGCCGCAAGGAGCCGCGCTTCGATTTTGCGGGTTCGCTGAGCCATCTCCGTCTCACGATCGAAGATCGCCTGCTGCCGGTGTTCACCGGCGACCGGGGCGCGGCGAAGCCGTCGAAGAGCAAGCGCCCGCAGGACGACGACGAGGACGCGCCCGAGCCGAAGCCGCGTACCGAAAAAAAGAAGAAACGCGGCAAGCGTGGCAAGAGCGCGCGCGGCAGGTTCGGCCGGCTGATTTACTGGGGCGCGGTGCTTGGCCTGTGGGGCGTTATCGCGGTCGGTGGAGTCCTGATCTGGGTCGGTGCACATTTGCCGCCGATCCAGTCGCTCGAAATTCCAAAGCGCCCACCGACCATCCAGATCGTCGGCCTCGACGGCAGCGTACTCGCCACCCGCGGCGAGCAGGCCGGCACCAATGTCGCGTTAAAAGAGCTGCCGCCTTACCTGCCCAAGGCATTCATCGCGATCGAGGACCGCCGCTTCTACCACCACTTCGGCGTCGACCCGACCGGCATTTTGCGCGCACTCGTCGCCAACATTCTTCACCGCGGCGTGTCCCAGGGCGGCTCGACGCTGACCCAGCAGCTCGCGAAAAACCTGTTCCTGACGCAGGAGCGCACCATAATGCGCAAGCTGCAGGAAGCAGAGCTCGCGCTCTGGCTTGAGCACAAGCATTCAAAGGCCGAGTTGCTCGAGCTCTATCTCAACCGCGTCTATTTCGGCTCCGGCGCCTACGGCGTCGAAGCGGCCGCGCAACGTTACTTCGGCAAATCGGCGCGCAACGTGACGCTTTCGGAAGCCGCGATGCTCGCGGGCCTCGTCAAGTCGCCAAGTCGCCTTGCGCCCAACCGCAATCCGGAAGGTGCCGAGCAGCGCGCGCAAACCGTGCTGACCGCGATGGCCGATGCCCACTTCATTACCGAGGCACAGGCCAAGAGCACGATCGCGAGCCCGGCCTACGCGGTGAAGCCCGCCGGCGCCGGCAGCATCAACTATGTCGCCGACTGGATCTCCGAAGAGCTCGACGACCTGATCGGGCAGATCGAAGAGAGCGTCGTGGTGCAGACTTCGATCGATCCAAAGCTGCAGGCGATTGCGGAGGCCGCCGTCATTGACGAACTCGCCGCCAAGAGCACGAAATTCCAGGTCAGCCAGGGCGCGCTGGTGGCGATGACGCCGCAGGGCGCGGTGCGCGCCATGGTCGGCGGCAGGAACTATGCCGAGAGCCAGTACAATCGCGCGACGACGGCGAAACGCCAGCCGGGTTCGGCGTTCAAGCCGTTCGTCTACCTCACCGCGATCGAGCAAGGCCTGACGCCCGATACCGTGCGACAGGATGCGCCGCTGAAGCTGAAGGGCTGGTCGCCGGAAAACTATTCGCGCGAGTATTTTGGCCCGGTGACGCTGACGCAGGCGCTGGCGATGTCGCTCAACACCGTCGCGGTGCGCGTCGGCCTCGAGGTCGGACCGAAGAACGTGGCGCGTACCGCGCACCGGCTCGGCATCTCCTCGAAGCTCGATCCGAACCCGTCGATCGCGCTCGGCACCTCCGAGGTGACACTGATGGAGCTGGTCGGCGCCTACGCCCCGTTCGCCAATGGTGGCGCGGAAATCTCGCCGCACGTGATCGAGAAGATCAAGACCGCTGAAGGCAAGCTGCTTTACGCGCGCTCCCCCGATGCGCTCGGCCAGGTGATCGAGCCTCGTTACGTCGCGATGATGAACGCGATGATGCAGGAGACGCTGTTATCGGGCACCGCGCGCAAGGCCGAGATCCCCGGCTGGCAGGCAGCCGGCAAGACCGGCACCAGCCAGGATTTCCGCGACGCCTGGTTCATCGGCTACACCGCAAATCTCGTCACCGGCGTCTGGCTCGGTAATGACGACAACTCGCCGACCCGCAAGACCACCGGCGGCGGACTACCTGTCGAGGTGTGGACGCGCTTCATGAAGGCCGCGCACCAGGGCGTGACGCCGCAGCCGTTGTCGACGTCATGGGGCGGCGGCTGGCTAGCGAACACTGGCAATGCCGGAACTGTCGGCGCCGCGTCAGGCGATCAGGGATCGCTGACGCCGCCGGCAAGTATCGGCGGTAGCGGAAGCGGCGCTGGCCGTCCTGCGCCGACCCAGGTCGCACAGCGCCCGGCCTCAGGCGGCGGCATGGACGGCTGGCTGCTCGACAAGCTGTTCGGCAAACGGTGAGTTCTCTTACCCCGGCCAATCCGCAATAAATCCAGCCGCCTTGTAGGGTGCGAGCTTGCGCCATTCGCGCAAGATGCGCTCGCGCGTGACGGCGTGTTGCGGCCATTGCTCAATCGGGTGGCCAAAGTAATTCACCGCAAACAACATCTTTTCAACCTCGGGCCAGTGCCGCTGCAGCGTCATCAGATAACGCACGGAGGTGCAGACTTTTCCGAGTGCGATCACCGATCGGATATTTTTGCGCCCGAGGTGCGCATCGACGATCGGCAGCGAGAAAATGACATTCTCGCCGGTGTTGGTCGCGCGCGGCTCGGTCAGAATGACGCTATCAGGAACGCCGGCATGAATGATGCCGCGCCGAAGCACGAAGGCCTCGGCGTCGTCATTGTTCCAGGTCGGGCCGCCGGAGATCAGGATGTGACGGCAGAAGCCGTCGCGCCACAGTTTGGCGATTGCCTCGACAAACTCGTCGATGCCCTCGCGGGTGCCGAACACGAACAACAGGTCGGCGGGCTTGAGCGGCGGCGTCACCAGATGACGCGCGTTGATCTCGCGCACGAGATCATCGGAGATCGCTTCGGCGGCAGCATCGTCCATGCCGCGTCGTAGCACGACGATCAGAAGTCGTTCTGATCACTTTCCTTTGCCGCGCCGTAACGATGCAGCGCGTTGCCGTGGGTATCGAGCCAGCGCGTCGCCTCGTCGGTCGCCGGGCAGACACTGCGCAATACGTTCCAGAACCGCGCGGAGTGATTTATCTCGACGAGATGGGCGACCTCGTGGGCGGCGAGATAGTCGAGCACGAACGGCGGACAGAGGATCAGCCGCCACGAGAACGACAGTACGCCGGCGGAATTGCACGAGCCCCAGCGGCTCGACTGGTCGCGGATCGACATGCGCCTGACACGCACGTCGAGCGCCCGCGCATAAACCGTCACCGCGGTCTCCAGATCGCGCCGCGCCTCACGTTTCAGGAAATCGCGCACCCGCCGCGCGGCGTGCTCGGCAGCGCCCGCGACGCACAACACGTGTTCGTCGCCGGCCTGCTCGGTCCATACGGTGCCGCGCGCGTGCGGACGATGCACGATGCGATGATCGATGCCGCGCAATGGCACGATCGCGCCATCGGCGAACGGTGCGACCTCAGGCAGTTGGCCCAGGCGCTGCGCCAGCCAGCCGCCATGAGCCTGAGCGAAGCGAGTGGCATCAGCGAGATTGCCACGCACCGGCATGGTGAGCACCGCTTCGCGCAATGCGGTGTGGATGCGCAGGGTGTAGCGGCGCGCCCTGCGATTGCGCGAGACGCGAACCGCATAGCTCGCATCGCCCACCCTGACGGTGATCGTCTTCGGCTCAGGCGTGCGGCGGAACAGCGTGACGCGAATCATGCCGGGATTGTAGCCGCTCGCATCCATCCCGTCATTGCGAGGGGCGCAAGAGAAGAGGTGTCAGCCCGCCACCACATGCAGCTTCGGACCGGTCGCCGCCGAACGCATGAAGTCGGAGACGCGCGGCACGATCTCGGCGCGGAACCGCGAGCCATTGAACACGCCGTAGTGGCCAACGCTCTTCTGCTCGTAGTGCACCTTCTTGTCCGCCGACAGCGAGGAGCACAATTCGTGCGCCGCCCTGGTCTGGCCGATACCCGAAATGTCGTCCTTCTCGCCTTCCACCGTCATCAGCGCAACGCGCTCGATCGCGTTCAGCTCGACCGGGGCGCCGCGATGGGTCATCTGGCCCTTCGGCAGCAGGTGTTTCACGAAGACCGTGTCGACGGTCTGCAGGTAATATTCGGCGGACAGATCCATCACCGCGAGATATTCGTCATAGAACTCGCGATGCTTCTGCACGCTATCGCCGTCGCCCTCGACCAAGTGACGGAACAGGTTCTTGTGCGCGTCGATGTGACGATCGAGGTTCATGCTGACGAAGCCGTTAAGCTGCAGGAAACCCGGATAGACATCGCGCATAAAACCCGGATGCGGGAACGGCACGCGGGTGATAACGTGGTTGCGGAACCACTCGATGCCGCGCTGCTCGGCGACCTTGTTCACCGCGGTCGGGTTGGAGCGGGTGTCGATCGGACCGCCCATCAAAGTCATCGACAGCGGTACGAACGGATCGCGCGCCGCTTCCATGACAGCAGTCGCGGCAATCACCGGCACAGACGGCTGGCACACGCCGACAACGTGAACGTTGCCGCCGAGCACGTGCAGGATCTCAATCACGTAGTCGATGTAATCGTCGAGGTCGAACCGGCCAAGCGCCATCGGCACCATGCGGGCGTCGGCCCAGTCGGTGATGTAGACTTCATGGTTCGGCAGGAATGCTTCCACCGTGCCGCGCAGCAGCGTCGCGTAGTGACCGGACATCGGCGCCACGATCAGCACGCGCGGATGCGGCACGCGCAGCGGCTTGGTCAGTTGACGCTCGAAATAGAGCAGCCGGCAAAACGGCTTTTCCCAGACCGTGTGAATGGTGACCGGCACGCGCATGCCGTTGACTTCGACATCGTCGATGCCCCACTCCGGCTTGCCGTAGCGGCGCGTGGTACGCTCGAACAGTTCGCAGGCCGCCGCAACCGATTTGCCGAACTCGGTCTGCGTCAGCGGGTTCATCGGGTTCTGAAACAACAGCCGCGTCGCATCCGCCACCGCGCGACCCGGATTGAGCGCCGCGTGGCCGATCTCGTACATCCAGTAGAGCGGGGTCGTCAGGACCGGCGCACCTTCGGTGACCGGACCCGGCGCACCACCAAATTCTCCAATAGGCATCAATAGTTCCCTCTAGCCCTTTTGCGGCGCAGCATACTGCAGATTGGTTGAGGACGCGTCAATGCGCCGCAAGGCGATATTGGGGGAGGAACACGGGTCACCCGTACGGTGTTGCAAGCGTTAATTTGCAACCGCCTACTCGCCCGAGGCGATCAGCTTGCCGTGAACGCGCGCGCTTTTGAGCAATGCCAGGAAAGCGATCACCGCGGCACCAAACACCACGGCGTTCAGCGCCAGCGCCTCAACCATCAGATCGACGCGAAACACCTTGTCGATCATCAGCGCCCGCATGCCCTCGAATACATAGGTCGGCGGCAGCATCCATGCCACCCATTGCAGCCAGTGGGGCAGCACTGCGACGGGGTAATAGACGCAGACCAGCGGCAGCAGGATGAAGATCAGCGTCCAGGCCAGGCTCTCGGCACCCATGCCGTTGCGCAGCACGAGGCCTGAGACCAGAAGACCCACAGCCCAGCTGGTGAAGATCAGGTTGCAGAAGAACGCGACCAGTGCAAAGCCGAGACCCAGCGGATTGAAGTGGAAGAACGCGATCGCCATCAGCGTCATCGGCACCACGCCGATCGCGAGCCGGATCAGGCTCATCAGCATGAGCGAGATCACGAACTCGATCGGCTTCAACGGGCTCATCATCAGGTTGCCGAGGTTGCGCGACCACATCTCCTCGAGAAACGAGATCGAGTAGCCGAGCTGGCCGCGCATCAGCATGTCCCACAGGATCACGGCAGTGACGAAGGTTGCGCCGGCCCGGGCAAAGAAGGCTGGCGTTGTTGTTGACGTAGGATTGCAGGAATCCCCACGAGATCAGCGTCAGCATCGGCCAATAGATCAGCTCGAGCAGCCGCGGCCACGACGAGGTCAGAAGATATTTGTGCCGCAGCAGCATCGCGGCGATGCGGTGCCAGGCGATGCCGCGATGCGAGCGTTGCTCGAAGGTGCGGAGCGTCGTCATCGGATCTCCTGAGTGCGGCCGCGCGCGACGTCGAGGAACACTTCTTCCAGTGTCGCGCGATTGTAGCGCGTGAGAATCCCCGACGGGCTGTCGTCATCCTCGATGCGGCCGCGTTTGAGGATGATGACGCGATCGCACAGCCGCTCGACCTCAAGCATGTTATGCGAGGCCAGCAGGATCGTCGCGTTGCGGCTCTTGCGATAGTTTTCCAGATGCTTGCGGATCCAGTCGGCGGCGTCCGGATCGAGCGAGGCGGTCGGCTCGTCAAGCAGCAAGAGATCGGGGTCGTTGATCAGCGCCTTCGCCAGCGATACCCGCGTCTTCTGCCCCGCCGACAATTGTCCGCTCGGCCGATCGAGAAATTCGTTCAAGGCGAGGTCTTCCGCCAGTCGGTCGATCCGCCCGCGCAAATCCTTCACGTCGTAGAGCCGGCCGAACACGGTGAGGTTCTGCCGCACCGTGAGCCGCATCGGCATGTCGACATAGGGGCTCTCGAAATTCATCCGCCACAACACTTCATCGCGCTCCTGCGGCATCGGATGGCCGAGCACGCGGATTTTTCCCGAGGTCGGCTCGGTCAACCCCATGATCATGCCGATCGTCGTGGTCTTGCCGGCGCCGTTGCCGCCGAGCAGCGCTGTGACGGAACCTGCCGCGATATCGAACGAAATGTCGTCGACCGCGCGGGTGGCGCGGTACACCTTGACCAGGTGTTCGACACTGATCGCAGGCTCGGGCTGTGCGACGGTCATGTCATGCATGGCAGCGCTTTATCGGATTGGCTGCGATGCGGGCAATTGCCGCGACAACGCGGCAGCCAGCTGCGTTTGTATCGGCGCTGCTGCGGCAGTACATTCGCGCTATGGCCACCGCAGACGCCACCACGATCATCGATGTCCCGCAGCCGCGCCCGGTGCGGCTCGACACCATCCTGCGCCTGCGCTGGCTCGCCGTGCTTGGCCAGCTCTCGGCGATCTTCGTCGTCTCGGAGGGGCTCGGCTTCGACGTGCCGATCGTCTCGTGTGTCGCCGTCGTGATGTTCGCCGCCTTGGTCAACATCGCCTTGCAAATGGTGTTTCCGCCGATGCACCAGCTGGCGCCGCTGCCGGCGGCCGGGCTGCTGGCGCTGCATTGCGCCGAGCTTGCGGTCTTGCTGTTCCTGACCGGCGGCCTGCAAAACCCGTTCTCGTTCATGCTGCTGGCGCCGGTGCTGATCGCCGCCACGGCGCTGCCGCCACGGCTGACGCTGGCGCTCGGTGTCTTCGCCACCGCCTGCGCGTCTGCGCTGGGCTTTATTCATATGCCGCTGCCGTGGAGCGACGACGACCCGCTGATCCTGCCGCGGGTCTATATGATCGGCGTCTGGCTCTCGATCGTACTCGCGATCGGCGTCACCAGCCTTTACGCGTTTCAGGTCACCGAGCAGGCGCGCAAGCTGTCCGATGCGCTGGCCGCGACCGAGCTCGTGCTGGCGCGCGAGCAGCATCTGACCCAGCTTGACGGTCTCGCCGCCGCCGCGGCTCACGAGCTCGGCACGCCGCTTGCGACCATCGCCGTGGTCGCGCGCGAGCTCGAACGCGCCATCGATGAAAAAAATCCTATGGCGGAAGAAGTGAAAGTGCTGCGCGAGCAGGCGCAGCGCTGCCGCGACATTCTCGCCAAGCTCACGCAACTGTCGTCGAGCGGCGCGCCATTCGATCGCATGCCGCTATCGACGCTGCTCGAAGAGGTCGTGGCTCCGCACCGCGACTTCGGCGTCGCGATCAAGATCCGCGTTTCGCGCGGCAACGACACGGAGCCAGTGGTGATGCGCAACCCGGCGATTCTCTACGGGCTTGGCAACATCCTCGAGAACGCCGTGGATTTTGCGCACGAGACCGTCGAGGTCAACGCCTGGTGGGACACCGACACCGTCGAGATCGTGATCGCCGACGACGGGCCGGGCATTCCGCCAGACTTGCTCAAGCGAATTGGGGAACCCTATCTGTCGCGCCCACGCGCGGCGGGCGCGGCCGGCGGTCTCGGGCTCGGCATCTTCATCGCGCGAACCCTGCTGGAGCGCACCGATGCCAAAGTCGTCTTTCACAACCGGGTGTTCCCGCAGCACGGCGCCGTCGTACAGATCAGTTGGCCGCGCACCAGTTTCGAGGCCGGCAGCGTGCTGGCCAAGGTTTAACGACCATGTTGCCGAATTGGACTTCAAAACGGGCTTGGCATTGGCGGCGCTGCACGCCATATCTTTGAACAGCTGTCATCATCGGAACCGAGTGAGACATCGTGAACCTGGCCCCTGCGACATCTGAGATCATCCCGGCCCTGCAGACCGTCAGCGATCGTTCGCTCCTGATCGTCGAGGACGACAAGGCGTTTCTCGAGCGGCTGGCCCGGGCCATGGAAGCGCGTGGCTTCACTGTTGCGACCTCCGAGACGGTGGCCGACGGCATCGCGCGGATCGGACGCGCCGCGCCCGCTTTTGCGGTGGTCGATCTCAGGCTCGGCGACGGCAACGGCCTCGACGTCGTCGAAGCGCTGAAGGGCAAGCGCCCCGACGCGCGCGTCATCGTGCTGACCGGCTACGGCAACATCGCCACCGCCGTTACGGCAGTCAAACTCGGCGCCGTCGACTATCTCGCCAAGCCGGCCGACGCCGATGACGTCGTCAACGCGCTGCTCGCGACCGGCGCCGGCAAGGTCGAGCCGCCGCAAAATCCGATGTCGGCGGACCGCGTGCGCTGGGAGCACATCCAGCGCATCTACGAGATGTGCAACCGCAACGTCTCGGAGACCGCGCGACGGCTCAACATGCACCGCCGTACGCTGCAGCGCATCCTCGCCAAGCGCGCGCCGCGTTAACCGACGGAAAATCCGATTCGTCTTGCGATTTTCCGTTGCGTCGGGCAGCGTCGCGAACGCTTTAGGCCCGCGATGGCCTCTGAGCGCGCGACAGTTCGCCGCAACAGGAGATCGCCGTGGAGCCGGCTTCGGTCGAGATCGCCAAGCACACGCTATTGACCGGCGGCCTGATCCTGACTGTAGGCGTCGTCACCGGGATGATCGCGCAAAAAATTCGCGTGCCCGATGTCGCGGTGTTCTTGCTCATGGGCATGCTGATCGGCCCGGGCGTCACTTGGGCTGATCGACATCAAGGCGGACTTCGGCGCTGAACCAGCTCGTGCTGCTGTTCGGCGCGAGCTACATCCTGTTTGACGGCGGCGCCTCGCTTCGACTTTCAGTGCTGAAAGAGGTTTGGATCACCATCGTGGTGATCGCAACCATCGGTGTTCTCATCACCGCCGCGATCACCGGGCTCGCCGCGCACTATGTCCTCGAAGTGCCGCTTGTTGTCGCGCTGCTGCTCGGCGCAACGCTGGCCTCGACCGATCCGGCAACGCTGGTGCCGATCTTCCGCCAGGTGAAGATTCGCGACCGCGTCGCGCAGACCGTGATGAGCGAGTCCGCCTTCAACGACGCGATGGGCGCGATCGTCACTTTTGGCGTGCTGACGGTGGCGATGGGAACGGGCGAGTTCTCACTGACGGCGTCGCTGTTTGACCTGCTCAAGCAAACCGTCATCGGCATCGTCGCCGGCAGCGTGATCGGCTATCTCGCAGCACTCCTGATCGCGCATGAGCGCTGGTCATTCCTTGCCGAGTACGCCCCGGTGGTGACCCTGGTGGCGGTGGTCGGCGCCTATTTTGCAGCCAGCGGCCTGCAGGCATCCGGCTTCATGGCGGTGTTCGTGTTCGGCATCGTCATCGGCAACAAGGAGACGTTCGGCTTTGCGATGGAGCCAGGTGAGTCACAGAAGCTCGACGACTTCGTCATGACGACCGCGTTCGTGATGCGGCTGTTCATCTTCCTGTTGCTCGGTTCGCAGGTCGATTTCGACTTGATGCATCGCTATCTCGGCGGCGGCATTATCGTCGTCGCGCTGTTGATGTTGGTGGCGCGGCCGATCGCGGTATTCGCCTGCGCGCTGCCAGATCGCCGGGCCCGCTGGAGTCTTGGCGAAATGCTGTTCATGTGCTGGACCCGCGAGACCGGCGTCATCCCTGCGGCGCTTGCGGGCCTGCTGGTCGGCATGAAGGCGCCGGGCGCGCAAATGATCGAGTTGGTCACCTTCGTCGCGATCCTGATGACGATCCTGATCCAGGCGCCGACGACACGCTGGCTCGGCCGCCGGCTGGGGCTGCTCGAGGAGTAGCAGATGCATGCGTCCGAGCCCTATGTCGGACAAGACGCACTGACTGATCCCGGCGCGCTGCGCGATCTGTTCGAGGTCTTGCCGGAAAGCCCTTCCGCGCTTCGCGAGCTAGTTTCGCGGCTCATTGTCCACGTCGCGTGGGCAGCAAGCTACGGCATTTCGCCGGATACGCCGATGCCGCGCGAGACCCTGCCGGTCGCCGAACGACTTGCGCTGACCCAGTCTGCTCTCCGTGGGCCGCTGACGACACCGCGCTTGCCAACGCAACGCACGTTCGGCACCTGCCGCGATTACGCGCTGATGCTGACCAGCATGCTCCGGCAGCGCGCGATCCCGGCGCGGGTCCGCTGCGGCTTCGCCACCTACTTCGCCTCGGCACCTTACGAGGATCACTGGATCTGCGAATACTGGTCGGCCGCACAGGCGCGCTGGGTCCGTGCCGACGCGCAGATCGATGAGCGTTTGCGCGAGCAACTAAATATCACGTTCGACTGCGCCGACCTGCCGGAGCAGGCGTTCCTGCCGGCTGGGCAAGCCTGGCAGCTGGCGCGCAGCGGTAACATCGATGCCGACCTGTTCGGGCATGGCAATGACCGCGGCTGGTGGTTCCTGCGGGTCAACGTCCATCGCGACCTGCTCGCGCTGACCAACCAAGAGACGTCCGCGTGGGACGGCTGGCGCAATTCGACCGCGGCGAGCAAGCAACTCACGCCATGCGCTTTCGCGGCCGTCGACCGAATCGCCGACGCGAACGCCGCGGTCGGCCGCCGAGATCAAATCGGAATCCTGAAACGACTGGCCGCGGCGAGCCAGACGCCGCCCTGGCAGGCCTGAGCAGCAAGCTGGGGTAATCCGATCCCGGCTCTCGCTAGCCTTTGCTGGGATCGATTCGTCCAGCAAGAGAGAAGCGCGATGGCAATGTTCGTCAGACTCGATATATCGCTGAAGATGACCTCGATCTGCGTTGTCGAAGCAGACGGCGCGACGGTCTGGGAAGGGAACATGCCGAGCACCTGCAGGACGTAGATCCGCTCGAGTCCAAGCAGGCGCGACAGCAAGAGCACGACGATGGGCGACAAGGACATGATCAAGGCGATATTGATCGCGGTTGTCGTCATTCCTGCGACATAGACCGGCCCGCCACAAAGAAACATGCCAAGAAAGCCAGCGGCCACAATATGAAGGGCACTGGACTTGAGCGGGAGGCGCCCGCTGCCAAGTTCGGCGATGGCGAAAAGTGCAAGACCAGCAGCAATGATGGTCAAACGGAACAACGCCAGCGTGAACGGTGGTACTCGACCCCGCGAGACCACGTGCCAGGATCATGTTCGTGACCTGCGCCGTCGCCACCGGCACGAAAGCCAGCAAGGCGATTATTCCCGCCAAGCTGCTGTCGCCCGCAAGGTCAGGTCGCTCCGACATGGAACGCAATCTTGGTCTGTCAGCGTGGCGGAGCCATGCTGTCAGGGGCAAAGTCGGTCGGCAGGCCGTCGATGCTCTTCATGTTCTTCAGACCCCAGTATTTTCGCAGATTGTTGACGCCCTGCGCCGTCCAGTAGCGCACGAGGCTGCCACGCTCTTGCTTGTAGTCGAACAGCGGCACGCCCAGACCGCACGACGTCTGCACGAGGTCAATCGAGAGGCGTACGATTTGGCGCGCCCCGGCAACTTCCTCGAACTTCGGAACGAGATCGGCGTACTCCGGCGTGCCGCGCATTAGCGATCGACCCTGGCCATAGAGCCGTAGGATCATCGGATCGCCATCGAAGGCGCAAAACATGATCGTCAGCCGCCTGTCATTCGAGGCGATCAGGTGCGCGCGGGTCTCACTGCCGCTGCCAGTGCAATCGAGGTAGGCGACGTCAGTCTCTCCGAGCACCCGGAATGAGGACAGGCCCTTGGGAGAGACGTTGACGCGTCCCTTCGGCGGGGCGCTAGCGACGAAGAAGATCTTCTGCCGCTCGATGAAAACCGTGTGCTCTGGTTCGATCCTTACGAATTGCTTGCCCATGCCCGTCCGTCCTTTGCGCAGCGACGAAGTCGAGACAAAAAACTAACATGCCGTGCGTACCAGTTTAAGGATACACATTATCCTGGTATAAAGACCACCATGAAAGGACAAGACCCGATCGCTCCGGCTCTCTCGCTCAGCGCGTTCTTGCGGGCGCTCCGAGAGCGCCAGTCTCCGGCAGAATTCGGTCTCGCCGCTGGACCACGACGGCGCACACCCGGCCTCCGGCGCGAGGAGGTCGCTCAGCTCTGCGGATTGAGCGTCACCTGGTACACGTGGATCGAGCAGGGGCGCGATGTGTCCGTCTCTGCTTCGACACTTGCGCGCCTCGCACGCGGATTGCGCCTGTCACGAGCCGAGCGCAACTATCTGTTTGAAGTTGCGGGCAAGCGCGATCCCGAGCGGCCGGGCAACAGGGATGATCCACCTGAGGGGGTGCTGGCCTGCGTCGATGCGATCGATGGTCCCGCCTACATACTCGATCGCACATGGGGCGCGCGTCGTTGGAACGTGAAAGCGTCCCGACTGTTTGCAGGATGGCTCGATGCTGACGGCGAAAAAAACCTCCTGCGCTACATCTTCCTCAGGCCTGAGGCTCGAACTCTAATCCTTGACTGGACGTCCCGTGCGCAGCGCGTCGTCGCGGAATTCCGCGCCGCGGTGACAGGCTACTCCGACGATCCGGATATTCGCCGGCTCGTAGACGAACTGAGAATTGGAAGCTCCGACTTCGAGCGCTGCTGGGAGACACACGGGGTTTTGGCACGCGAAGGGGGTGAACGTGCGTTCAATCATCCGACCATGGGACTGCTGCACTATCAGCAGGTGTCGCTGTCTCTCGCGGGCTGGCCCGACTATCGACTGACGATGCTTCTCTCTGCACCAACCGTACGCAATCGATGACCGGTATCGAGGCCAAACCCGCTGCTCGCCGAACGAAGAGTGAAACGGTCGCTCAGGGTCCAGACTGCGACTTGAGGTTCAGCGGCTTGATACGATCGCTCCTCCCCCGAGACCGGACATTGGGCAGGCTGCAATAGGGGGCTTGACCTCACCAATCGGATTACAGAAGGCTGATCGTTACCCGACCAGCTCCGCGTGGCCCTGCGGATCGGCGAGCCGGCTCAAACGCTGCGCGGCGGTCTGCGCAAAGCGCAGCATCATGACCTTGCGCGTTGCAGCGGCCAGCCGATGCTCGGGCGCCTCGCAGTGCAGGTGCGCGCCGTAGGCGTCGGCGACGATCAGGCCGACGTCGTCGGGAAAAACCTCGCAAGGCAAGTCGCTGGTGAAAGCAAAGTACAACCTGTCGCAATGCTGCCGGTAATCTTCCCACTTCTGGTCCGCTCTAAGGTCGGCCAGCGACGACTTGATCTCGATGATCCAGATGTCGCCGCGCTCGTTCAAGGCCACCAGATCGGCCCGGCGGCCGGACGGCAGAGCCAGTTCGCTTAGCGCAGAAAATCCAAGGGATCGCAACAGCCTGGATGTGCCGCGGGCGACCGCCAAGCGCGGTCTCGGATTGCCGCCCATCGACGGGCGGGGCGAGCGGGGTAACAAGCAGATTGAGACTCATGTTCAGACCTTGGCCTGCCATCTTTAGCAGAGTCGGTCGCCGCTAACAGTTTCCAAGATTCGTACTCACTTCGCCCCAATTCCGACCTCACGCGGTCGTGAAGCATTGGAACCATGGCGTCGCCCTCGGAGCGCATCACCCGAAGAAGAGGCTCATGGTCAAACTTGATCGAATTGCCGCGGTTGTATCTGCTCTGGTGCTGTCGCTGATGGCGATTCCGCAGGCCCGCGCCAAGCAGACCGTCGAAGTCGCGTTCGTGCTCGATACCACGGGCTCGATGGGGCCGCTCATCGAAGGCGCCAAGCGAAAGATCTGGTCGATCGCGACCTCGATCTTCGACGCCAATCCAAACGCCGATATCCGCATGGGCCTCGTCGCCTATCGCGACATCGGCGACGACTACGTCACCAAGCGCTTCGATCTGACGACCGATATCCAGGATCTCTACGCGATGCTGCTCGACCTGCGGGCGCAAGGCGGCGGCGACTGGCCCGAGAGCGTCAACGAGGCGCTCGACGTTGCGGTCAACAAATTGAGCTGGAGCCGCGGCGACGAAGCCTGCCGCATCCTGTTCCTGGTCGGCGATGCGCCGCCGCACATGGATTATGCCCAGGACACCAAATATCCGCAGACACTGCAGATGGCGCGTCAGAAGGACATCATCGTCAACACCGTGCTGGCCGGCGAGGCGCGCGACACCGAGCGGATCTGGCGCGAGATCGCCCAGCGCGGCGACGGCGATTTCCTGCCGATCCCGCAGGACGGCGGCAAGGTGGTGGTGATCGAGACGCCCTATGACGACGACATCATCATTCTGCAGCGGAGCATCAACAAGACCGTGATGCCTTATGGGCCCGCGCAGATGCAGCGCAAGGTCGTCGACAAGGCCCGGCAGGTCGATTCCGTTGCAGCAGCCGCGCCGTCATCAGCGTCCGATATGGCGAGCTTCATCAACAAACGCGGCAAGGCCGCGAACGAAGCCGTAACAGGCGATGGTGACCTCGTCGCAGATTACTCCGCGGGCCGCGCAAAGCTCGATCAGATCAAGGAAGACGAGCTTCCACCAGCGCTGCGTGAACTGCCAAAGCCGCAGCGCAGCGCGGTGCTCGAGCAGCAATCGAATGAACGCAAGCAATTGAACGCGAAGCTCGCCGATCTCGTCGCCAAGCGCGACGCCTACATCGCCGAGCAGCGCGGCAAGCAGATGCCAAAGACCAGCTCTTTCGACCAGGCCGTCGCGGCCACGTTGAAGGCGCAGATCAGGTAACTGCAAGTCAAAGCATGATGCGGGAATAGTGGGCGCTGTTCCCGGATCATATCGAGATAACGGAATTCCGAGTGGGGACGACCATGTCAAGCAGATCGAACCCCACCCGGTGCGTAATCCGGGCTCGCTACCCCACAGCGAGCCCGGTGTTCCCGGGAAGTGTTTGTCACTCGTCGTCTCGGGCTTCCGGAAATTGCGCCTAAAAGCGCGATTTCCGGAATGACGGGAATGCAACAGTCAGCCGAATTCGGGCTTGGCCGCTGCCGAAAAATCGGCATTGTGTTGCCATGCAAAACGACAGTGAAGCCGGCCGCGCCGGTGTGCGCCAGGCTCCCAAGGCCCGTGCCACCATCGTCCCGGTCACCCCGTTCGAACAGAACTGCACCCTGATCTGGTGTGAGGCGACGCAGCGCGGCGTCGTGATCGATCCCGGCGGCGACCTCGACCGCATCGAGGAGGCGATCGCAAAATCCGGCGTCACGATCGAACGGATCTGGCTGACCCATGGTCATATCGATCACGCCGGCGGCGCCAGGGAACTCGCGGAAAAACTCGGCGTGCCAATCGAAGGTCCGCACATCGCCGACAAGTACCTGCTCGACACGCTCGAGAGCGGTGGCAAGCGTTTCGGGCTGACCGGCCAGCGCAACGTGACGCCTGACCGCTGGCTCGACGAAGGCGACACTGTGAAGGTCGGCGAGCTGGAGTTCGAGATTTTTCATTGCCCCGGCCATTCGCCGGGCAGCGTTGTGTTTTTCTCAAGAGACCTGCAGTTCGCCCATGTCGGCGACGTGCTGTTCCAGGGCTCGGTCGGCCGCACCGACATGCCGCAAGGCAGCCACGAGCAGCTGATCCGCTCGATCACCGAAAAACTGCTGCCGCTCGGCGATGACGTGAGCTTCGTCTGCGGCCACGGGCCGGGGTCGACCATCGGCCAGGAACGTTTGACTAATCCATTTCTGAACGGCGCGATATAGCCGCCGAAGCAACGCAGGGGGAAACAATGAACGAGAGCGTCAAGACGCCCGCACGAGCAACACCGCTCGATCCCGAAGCGAAGGCCGCAATGGCTGAGCGCTACGGCGCGACCGAGGGCAATGTGCCGGCGGTGTGGAACGAGACCATCGACGTTATCCTGAAACATCGGTCGGTGCGTAGCTTCCTGTCCGATCCGTTGCCGCCGGGCACGGTCGAGACCCTGGTGGCCGCCGGACAATCGGCGTCGTCCTCCTCGAACGTGCAGGCCTGGACCGTGATCGCGGTGGAGAATGCGGAGACCAAGGCGAAGCTCGCCGCGATCGCCGGCAACCAGAAGCACATGGTCGAATGCCCGGTGCTGCTGGTGTGGTGCGCCGACCTCGGCCGCACCAAGCAGATGGGCCAGCGGCACAATTATCCGACCGAGGCGACCGAATTCCTCGAGAGCTTTGTGGTGTCGGTGGTCGACGCCGCGCTCGCGGCGCAGAACGCGACGGTCGCGGCTGAGTCGCTCGGGCTCGGCATGGTCTATATCGGCGCGCTACGCAACAATCCGGAAGCCGTCGCCGAGATCCTGAAACTGCCCGATCACGTCGTCGCTGCGTTCGGCATGTGTGTCGGCAAACCGGATCCGGCGAGGCCGTTCCATGTCAAGCCGCGGCTGCCGCAACGCGTCGTGCTGCATCGCGAGCACTACGATGGCTCGCTGCCGCAGGAAGCGCTCGACAGCTACGACACGACGCTCAGCGCGTTCCAGCGCTCCGAAAACATGAAGGAGATCGGCTGGACCGGCGCCATGAAGACGCGCTGGCGCGACGCCAAATCGATCAACGGCCGCGACCGCATCCGCCTGGCGCTGACCAAACTGGGCTTCAAGCTGGATTGATCGCGGCGACAGCGTTGCGCCACTAACCCCTCGGGCTGACGCGCAGTTCCAGGCCCTTCGGCCATGGCTTTGAAGGTTTTCGCGTCGCGCGAACGTTGAACATCGCCCGGTGAGCTCGGGCCACCGCAAAAGAATTCGGGCCCGCTGCGCGTTATGCGCACACGGGCCCGGGAAACATTTTTTGACTTCGACCCGACAGCCACTTCAAGGACGAAGTCTTCACGCTCTCTTCTGAAAGGCGTAGCTGACCCTCACCGATGTTGATTAAAGCTTGGTTGTTGACCACGACCACCTGGTTACCGATGACGTCTCAATTGCTATCGAATTTCGGAAACTGATCAATAATCGAGCGCATCCTCAATACGAGGCGCCCGCCGCAGCCGATCAAAGCGATAGCCGCAGTCGCCAACGCGGCAACCGGTGCGAACTCGTACAGCTCCGGCACCAAGGAAGGCAAAGAACACCGCACCGACCACGGCGATGCCGATGGCATTGGCGATTTGGGTGACGGCGTAGAGACCCGAGCCGGAGCCTGCGCTGCTGTTTGGCTTGAACGCGCCTTGTTCTGCCGCGATAACAGCCGAGCTCAATCTTGCTTCAGGAGGCGTGATGCCCGAGCCGGCCAAGGTCACCAACCGCGTGAAGCAGATGTGGCGCGACAAGCGCCCGACTTTTGGCGCGATCGCGACTATCCCGAGCGTGCAGACCGTCCAGATCATGGCCAACTCGCTGGACTGGATCATCGTCGACCTCGAGCACGGCCCGATCGACCTCACCATGGCGCACGCCATGATCGTTGCAACGTCAGGCACGCCCTGCGTGCCGTGGGTGCGGATCGCCGACAACCAGCCGCATCTGGCAAAGGCGCCAATGGATATCGGCGCGCTCGGTATCAATTTCCCGATGATCTGCAGCGCCGACGACGCCGCACGCGCGGTGCGCAGCGTGCGGTACCCGCCGGCCGGTGAGCGACTATGGGGACCGTTTCATGCGCCGTTCCGTTGGGGCGTCTCGATGCCGGATTATATGGCCGCCGCAGACGACGCGATGATCTGCGGCATAACCATCGAGCATGTGAAGGCGGTGGAGAAGATCGATGAGATCATGGCCGTGCCCGGCATCGACCTTGCGGTGATCGGTCCGGGCGACCTCGCAACCTCGATCGGCAAGCACGGCAAGCCTGACGATCCCGAGGTGGTTGCGTTGATGCGGCGGGCCGAGGAAGGCATCTTGAAGAGCGGCGTGCCGATCGGCGGCGTCGCGCGCACGGCCGATCAGGCCAACGCCATGATCGCGCGCGGCTACCTCGCGCTGGCGCTCGGCTTCGACTGGTCCTTGTTCCAGCGCGGCATTGGCGCGGCATTCGACGGGATCAAGCGGTAAGATCTGTAGCCCGGGTTGAGCGAGGCGAAACCCAGGAGCAGCCTTGCAATCGGAGAAGCGGGCTTCCCCCGGGTTCGCGCTCTCGTCACCATACGGGGCTTACGACTTGTTCCCGCGCTTGCGCTTACCGCCGCGCTTGCCGCCGGCGTCATCCCGGTCGAGATACGGCGCGATGACCTCGCGCGTCTCCTTGCTCGGCACCACCGGAACGATCTCGAACGTCGTGCCGGTGCCACGGCAGTTCAAGATCCACTCCTGCAGCAGCCGGGCGTCGTCGCATTCCATCAGCTGGAAGCAGCGGTCGAAATTCGGCTCGATCCAACTGCCGTGGTAGACGAGGCCGTCGGGGAACTTGATGCCGCGGTCGCGCACGAACTTGTAGACCGGTACGCCGTCCTGGTTCTTGAAGCGCTCGATCACCATGAACAGCATTTGGCAGTCACTCCTGGTGAACGACGTCCAATGAGCCCGTAAGGGTCACGAGCTGCGACAGCTCGATCCAGTTGCCATCCGGATCCCTGACCATCGAAATGCGCGCTCTGGTGCCGAGCGTCACCGGAGCGCGGGCTTCACGCCCGCCATGAGCCAACACATGCGCATGGTCGCGATCGACCGCAAACACCTGGAATGTGATGTAGCGATAGCCCTTGCCCTCCATGCCGGAATCGTCGGGCGCATCCGGCGCCGCCTCGATCAGCAGCACGGTGTCGCCGGCGAGAAAAGTCGCGGCGTTGCCGGCTGGCGGGCCTTCGGCAAGGCCAAGTGCTTCGGTGTAGAACTTGCGATGTGCCGCGACATTACGCACGGCGAGCCGGATGCCGATCCGCGTGATGCCAAACGTGCCCGGCGGCACAAGGGTGACGCGGTTGCCTTCCGGATCGACTAGCGTTTTTGGCTGCGCGACGCCTTCGCGCGCGATCAACAGTTCGCGGTAGCCGGCCCGCGGCTTGTCCGGGATCGGTGCTTCCATCTCATTGACCTTGAGCACCGAGCCGAGCAGGTCATGCCGGTGTTGGTTTTGGCCCTTCGGACCGGCAGGACGCTATCGAACGGCAAACCGATCTCATTCTGCCAAAACGCCAGCACGGCTTGGCCTCATTGGTCGGAAAGCCGATGTCGATGCGCGGCTTGGCGAGTTTCATGGTGCGAACCTTTTGCTGAGTGCTCTCCCTGTCAGCGTTATCGCAAAATAATCGCCGGCGCATCCACTACGCCCGCGCATAGCCACCAACCGCAACGCGCGTCTCTTGTGATCGGCCGCGGCGCAGCCGTACCGCGTCCGCCAGGCGATGCAGCACCTCGACCGTCGTGTCCCAGCCGATGCAGCCATCGGTGATACTCTGGCCGTAACGGAGCGGCTTGCCGGGCACGAGATCCTGGCGGCCGGCAACGAGATGGCTTTCGATCATCACGCCCATGATGTGATTGTTGCCGTTCTCGATCTGGTGCGCAATGGCGTCGACCACCTTTGGCTGATTGTCAGGATTGTAGCCGGAGTTGGCGTGGCTGGTGTCGATCATGACGGCAGGGACAGACCGGCCTTCTGCAGGTCGCGGCCTGCCGCCGACACGTGGGCAGCGTCGTAGTTCGGCCATTCGCCGCCGCGCAGGATGATGTGGCAGTCCTTGTTGCCGGTGGTTGTGGCGATCGCCGAGCGGCCTTCCTTGGTCACGGCGAGGAAATGATGTGGCTGCGCTGCCGCCTTCACCGCGTCGACCGCGATCTTGATCTTGCCGTCGGTGCCGTTCTTGAATCCGATCGGACAGGACAGCCCGGAGGCAAGCTCGCGATGCACCTGGCTTTCGGTGGTGCGGGCGCCGATCGCGCCCCAGCTGATCAGGTCGGTGACGTATTGCGGGGCGACGATATCGAGGAATTCGCAGCCGACCGGCAGGGCGAGATTGTTGATGTCGAGCAGGAGGTTTCGCGTGATGCGCAGGCCGTCGTCGATGCGGAAGCTGCCGTCGAGATCGGGGTCGTTGATCAGGCCTTTCCAGCCAACGGTGGTGCGAGGTTTTGCGAAATAGACGCGCATGACGATCTCGAGCTCACCGCCGAGCTCATGGCGCAGCTGCCTCAGGCGCAGCGCATATTCCATTGCGGCCGCAGGATCATGGATCGAGCACGGCCCGACCACGACGGCGAGGCGATCGTCGGCGCCGTGCAAGATGTCGTGCAACGACGCGCGTGCGTCGCTAACGGTCTGCGTTGCAGTGTCGGTACGCGCGAACTCGGCCGTGACCTCGTTCGGGGTCAGCAGCGCTCTTATTTCGCGGATGCGGACATTGTCGGTGTCGGCAAGCATGGAAGGCTCCTTCGGTTTGGGAGTCTGCCGGCGGACACAAAAAAAGCCGCCAGGAGACTGGCAGCTTGTTCGGGATTGTTCTGGACTTAAGTCGTCAGATCAAACGTATCCCTTCCTCTGCCGGGGGCTTCGGAAACCGTAAAACCAAAAGTAATAACGGCTGGAGGCGTTGATCATGACGCGGGCTCTATAGGCCATGGCGCGCGGCTTGTCACGCCCCTTGCTGGCGACTCTCGGCCGAGATGGCATTTCGGTCACACCCCGACGTAAACCCCGCCATTGGCGTGGATCACCTGACCCTGGATGAATTCCGCATCGTCCGTCAGCAGATACTCGACCAGCGAGGCGTAATCGCTGGCGCGGCTGGCGCGGCCGGACGGGTTGGCGGCCGCCGCCTGATCGACACGCTTCTGCGCAAGCTCCGCGCTGCCGACCATTTTAGCGACCGAGGTGGTGTGCACGAGGCCCGGCGCGACGGTGTTGATGCGGATGCCGAGCGGCGCCAGCTCCGGCACCAGATAGCGCATGATGCTCTCGGCCAGCGCCTTGCCGTTGCCGAGCGCAGCGTAGCCCGGCCGCGCGGTGCGTGCGCCCGCCGAAGAGATGAAAACGATGCTGCTGCCGCGGCCGATCAGCGGCATCGCCTTCTGCACGAGGTAGAGCAGCGAGAGACCGTTGGTCTGCATCGCGCGGGTGAATTTCTCGAGATCCGCATCGAGCATGCCGGTCGGGTAAACCATCGCGGCGGAATGAACGATGTGCTTCAGGCCGGCGCCGAGCTTGCCGATCTCGGCCATCAGCTCAGTGCATCCGGCAATGGTGCCGACCTCGGCGCGAAGTGTATGGACCACGGCGCCTTTGGCCTCGCACTTCGCCTTGGCTTCGCGGGCTGCGGCATCGTCGCTATGATAGGCCAGAACCAGGGTCGCTTGCGGACGTGCCAGGCGCTCGGCAATGCCAAAGCCAATGCCCTTGGTGCCGCCGGTGATCAGGATGGTCATAGTCGCTCCACGCTGGCTTAAGGTTCAAAGGATGCCTGCCCGTTCCAATAGCCGCATTGGTGATGGCTGTCACATTGCCGCGGCGTGCGGGGCGGCCTGCTTATTGTTTGCGAGGCGCGGAGTGACTAATCTCTATGACCTCATGCTGCGAGATATCGTCATGCGCGCGCGATCCCTTGTTCTCTTTGCCATCGCCCTGTTGTGCGGCCTGTTCGCCGCTAACGCCGACGCCTTTGCCGCGAAGCGCGTTGCACTCGTGATCGGCAACTCGGCCTATCAAAACGTCGCGCAGCTGCCGAATCCGGCCAATGACGCCGCCGCCGTCGCCGACATGTTCAAGAAGGCCGGCTTCGACGCGGTGGAGCTGCGGCGCGACGTCGGCTCGCTCGACATGCGCCGCTCGCTGCGCGACTTCTACGACAAGGCCGCCTCTGCCGATATCGCCGTCGTCTACTACGCCGGCCATGGCATCGAGGTCGACGGCACCAACTACATGGTCCCCGTGGACGCCGTTTTGAAGCGCGACCGCGACGTCGACGACGAGGCGGTGTCGCTCGACCGCATCCTCGAGACCGTCGAGCAGGCCAAGCAGTTGCGCCTGATTATCCTTGACGCCTGCCGTGACGATCCGTTTGCCAAGACCATGATCCGCACCAGCGCAGCGCGCGCGTTGACAACGCGCGGCCTGATCGCGGCCCAACCGACCACGTCGAACACGCTGATCGCGTATGCGGCGAAGGGCGGCTCGACGGCGGACGATGGCAATACCGGGCACAGCCCGTTTACAAGCGCGCTGCTCGCCCATCTCACGACGCCCGGCCTCGATGTGCGCCAGGCGTTCGGCGAGGTGCGCGACGATGTCATGAAGGCGACCGACAACAAGCAGGAACCGTATGTCTATGGCTCGCTCGGCGGCGCGCAGATGGCGCTGGTCAGCGCAGCGTCGACCCCGGCCGCAACCGCTGTGGCAACGCCCGCACCTACGCCGGCGCCCGCCGCAAATGATCCGAACCTGCAGATGCGCCAGGACTACGAGTTCGCCGAGCGCGTCGGTACCAGGCAGGCCTGGAGCTATTTCCTGCAGCACTATCCTGACGGATTCTACGCCAACCTCGCCAAGGCGCAGCTCGACAAGTTGTCGGTCGCCGGCGCCACACCAGCGGCTCCTGCGACACCCACAGCGCCCGCCACGCCGGCGCAACCGCAGCCAAATACGCAAGTTGCCGCGTTGCCGGCCGATACCTCGCGCACGACAATCAACCCCGCCGACCTCGCTCGCTCGGTGCAGAGCGAGTTGAAGCGGGTCGGCTGCTATTCCGGCGCCGTCGACGGCGCCTGGAACACGGGCTCGCAGCGCGCGCTCGATCAGTTCAACAAATATGCGCCGGCCAAGCTCGATACCAAGCTCGCCAGCAGCGATGCGCTCGACGCGCTGCATGCCAAGCCTGCGCGGGTGTGCCCGCTGGTGTGCGACCACGGCTATCGCGCCGATGGCGATTCCTGCACGAAGATCGCCTGCAAGGACGGCTACCAGGTCGGCGACGACAACAGCTGCGAGAAGATCCCGGCAAAGCGCAACTCGCAGCCGACGGCGAGCCGGCAGCCGCAGCAGCAACAGTCGCAATCGCGCCAGTCGTCACCGGCGCCGACGCGGCAATCATCAGGCGGTGGTGGTGCCCAAATCATCTGCGACGACCATGGCTGCATGCCCAAGCCGAAAGGATGCACCGTGGTCGTGGTCCCGACCGGACAGGGTTGCCAGTACTAGGGTTGTCAAAATCGGCGACCACCGGTCCCCCACAAGCTGCAGATAACGCTCAAGATTTCACCGGGAATCGGGCGAGTTTGCGGTTTACTTTTTCACTGCGCATGATCTGCTGCGCACAAGCGGCTTCGCTAACGGATTCGGATACCGCTTGACATGCACAATGCTGCCGCGCTGCATTTGCCGCAATTTGACGCGCCTTACGCGCCTGATGACGGCGCGCTCGCGCAACAACTTTTGTCGCGCGCGCGGCTTTCGCCCGACCAGAATACCCGGATCGACCGCACCGCAACGCGGCTGATTGACGCGATCCGCTCGCGCGCCAACGGGTTCGGCGGCGTCGAGGACCTGCTGCGCGAGTTCTCGCTGTCGACCAAGGAAGGCCTTGCGCTGATGGTGCTGGCCGAAGCGCTCTTGCGCGTGCCTGATGCGCACACGGTCGACCAGTTCATCGAGGACAAGCTCGGCAAGGGCGATTTCATCCATCACGAGACCAGGTCGAGCGTGTTCCTGGTCAACGCCTCGGTTTGGGCGCTCGGCCTTTCCGCCCGCATCATTGGGGATGACGACACGCCGCAGGGCACGCTCGGCCAGCTCGCGCGACGTATCGGTCTGCCCGCGATCCGCACCGCGACCCGGCAGGCGATGCGGCTGATGGGCAATCACTTCGTGCTCGGCGAGACCATTGACGCCGCGCTTGATCGCGCGCGGTCGCACGCGCAAGGCGCGCGCTACTCGTTCGACATGCTCGGCGAAGGCGCGCGCACCCGCGACGACGCGCGGCGCTACTTCAACTCCTACGCGGCGGCGATCGCGGCTATCAGCAGGATCGCCGGCGACAATTCCCTGCCCGACCGTCCCGGCATTTCCGTAAAGCTGTCCGCGCTGCATCCGCGCTACGAGGCGGTGAGCCGCGCGCGCGTCATGGCCGAGATGGTGCCCGAGGTCATCGAATTGGCGCGCGCGGCAAGACAATCGAACCTGAATTTTACCGTCGACGCCGAGGAAGCCGACCGCCTCGAGCTCTCGCTCGACATCATCGCCGCCGTGCTGGCCGATCCCTCGCTCGCCGGTTGGGATGGCTTTGGCCTCGCTATCCAGGCCTACCAGAAGCGCGCGGAAGCGGTGATCGACCATGTCGACGACCTCGCGCGGCGGCTGAACCGCCGGCTGATGGTGCGGCTGGTGAAGGGGGCCTACTGGGACACCGAGATCAAGCGCGCGCAGGAGCGCGGGCTCGACGACTATCCGGTGTTCAGCCGCAAGGCGATGACCGATCTCAACTACATCGCGTGCGCGCAAAAACTGCTGAAGGCGCGGCCAAAACTGTTTCCGCAGTTCGCGACCCACAATGCGCTCACCGTTGCGACCGTCATCGAGCTGGCCGGCGGCGACAAGGCCGATGCCGCAAGCTTTGAATTCCAGCGGCTGCACGGCATGGGCGACGAACTTTACGCTGAGCTCGCCGAAGACCGGCCCGACATCGCTTGCCGGACCTACGCGCCGGTCGGCAGTCACCGCGACCTGCTGGCTTATCTGGTGCGGCGTCTGCTCGAGAACGGCGCGAATTCGTCTTTTGTTGCAGTCATTACCGATTCGACCATTGCGACCACGACGCTGCTGAAGCGGCCAGCCGCGATTATCGGCAGCGCCGACAGGGCGCGCCATCCCAACCTGCCGCTGCCACACGATCTCCTGCAGCCGCAGCGCGCCAATTCGCGCGGCATCGAGTTCGGCGACCGCGTGGCGCTGGCGAACTTGCTGCATGATGTCGCTGATCAGCAGTCAACGATTGCGGCAGCGCCGTTGATCGATGGCAACACGATTGCAGCCGCATCGCAGCCGCGGCTCAGTCCGATCGATTTCGCCACTCAGCTCGGCACCGTTGCCGACGCAACGCCAGAGATTGTGAGCCGCGTGGTAGCGGCGGCCAATGCCGGGTTCGCGGCGTGGAGTGCCACACCAGCGAAGACGCGAGCCGCGGCGCTCGAGCGCGCCGCAAACCTGATCGAACAGCGCCGCGCGCATTTCATCGCGCTGTTGCAGCGGGAAGGCGGCAAGACGCTGGACGATGCCGTCTCCGAGGTCCGCGAGGCCGCCGACTTCTGCCGCTACTATGCCGCCGAAGGCCGCAAGCTGTTCGGCACTGACGAGGCGTTGCCTGGGCCGACCGGCGAGAGCAACACCTTGCGGCTGCGCGGCCGCGGCGCCTTTGTCGCGATCTCGCCGTGGAATTTCCCGCTCGCAATTTTTTCCGGTCAGGTCACGGCTGCGTTGATGGCCGGAAACGCCGTCATCGCCAAGCCGGCGGAGCAGGCGCCGCTGATCGCGTTCGAGGCCGTGCGCCTGCTGCACGAGGCCGGCATACCGCCGAGCGCGTTGCATCTCGTGCCAGGCGATGGTCGGATCGGTGCGGCGCTGGTTGAACATCCAGATATCTCCGGTGTCGTCTTCACCGGCTCGACCGAAGTCGCCCGCTCGATCAACCGCTCACTTGCCGCCAAGGATGGACCAATCGTTCCGCTGATCGCCGAGACCGGCGGCATCAATGCGATGATCGCGGACGCCACCGCACTACCGGAACAGGTCGCCGACGACGTAGTGACCTCGGCGTTCCGCTCCGCCGGCCAGCGCTGCTCGGCGCTGCGGCTGTTGTGCGTGCAGGATGACGTCGCCGACCGCATGATCGAGATGATTGCAGGCGCGGCACGCGAGCTCGTAATCGGCGACCCGCGCGATCCGGCAACTCATGTGGGGCCGGTGATCGACGCCGAGGCCAGGCAAAAGCTCGATGCGCATATCGCCAGGATGAAGATGCAGGCGCGTGTCCATTTCGCCGGCATGGCGCCGAACGGCAATTTTGTCGCGCCGCACATCTTTGAATTGCGCGATGCCCGCGAACTCACCGACGAGGTGTTCGGCCCGATCCTGCATGTGGTGCGGTACCGCGCCACCGCGCTCGATTCCCTGCTCGATGCGATCGCCGCCACCGGCTACGGGCTCACGCTCGGTATCCACTCGCGCATTGATGACACAGTCGATACCATCGTGGCGCGCCTTCGAGTCGGCAACGTCTACGTCAACCGCAACATGATCGGCGCCGTGGTCGGCGTGCAGCCGTTCGGCGGCTTCGGCCTGTCCGGCACCGGGCCCAAGGCCGGCGGGCCGCACTATTTGACCCGCTTCGCGACCGAACAGGCGGTAACCATCAATACGGCGGCGGCCGGCGGCAACGCCGCGCTGCTCGCAGGCGAGGAGAACACAGGGTAAGCTTTTCAGACGGGCTAAGCTTTGACCAACCGGAGGAGGGGTGGATGAAGTCGATACTCGTTCCGATCGAAATCACCGATGCGATGAAGCCGGCACTGGAAACTGCGCTGCTTCTTGCCAGACATCGCGAGGCCTACATCGAAGGCTTTCCGCTGCGCTTCGGCATCAGCGAGTTTGCCACCGCCGAGGTTGTCGGCGGTTTTCCGTCCGAGGCCTACCGGCAATATGGCGTGCAAGAAGCCGAGCAGACGCAGAAGTTGTTTGAAGGCCTCATGCAGGAGCGGGGCGTGCCGCGCGCGGGCGAGAGCCTGGGGCTTGCCTATGGCTGGCTCGACGACGCGCCCGAAGGCGAAGGTTTTGTCGGCAGCTACGGCCGCGCCTTTGACATCACCGTGCTGAGCCGGCCCGACACCAATTCGATCGGGCTGCACACCCGCGCCATCGAATCGAGCCTGTTCGAGAGCGGTCGGCCGTTGCTGCTGGCGCCGCCGCAGCCGCCCAAAACCATCGCGACCAACATCATGATCCACTGGAACGGCTCTACCGAACAGGCCCGCGCCAACGCATTCGCGATGCCGCTGTTGCGCGCCGCCGAGCGCGTCTCGGTGCTGACCGTGGTTGGCGGCCAGGGCGTTGCGGGCCCCGGACCCGCCGAGATCATCAAGCAGCTGAAGCGCAACGGCATCGCCGCGAAACCAATCCGGGTCGAGATCGAAAATCGCAGCACGGGAGAGGCTGTCCTTGCCGCGGCGAAGGCGGAAGGGTGCGACCTCTTGGTCAAGGGCGCATTCACCCGCAGCCGTCTGCGGCAGCTGGTTTTTGGCGGCGCCACCAGCCACATCATGGCGCATGCCGAGCTGCCGGTCCTGATGGCGCATTGAGGGGGGAATTTCTTTGCCTTTCCCGGCATTGTGCGGTTGTCGGGTATGTACTGAGTCGTCCCCGCGAAGGCGGGGACCCATACTCCGCAGGAGGAGTGACTTGAGCGGTTCTTGACCGCTGTCGATCGAGACAAACAGCACAGGGATTATGGGTCCCCGCGTTCGCGAGGACGACGCCGAGTTTGCCGCGCCAATTCTGACATTTGGCCCGATTCTCCCCGCGAGACCCTGCTATGCGGGCGTTTTCGGCCGATTGCGCGGCGGCGCTCCGCCACGTAATTTGGCGCCATCAGTCACTCCCAAAATAACAACGTCTGAGGAAATTGATGGCCCGCATTGGCTTTGGCGCATTCCTGGCCCCCCACCATCCCATCGGCGAACACCCGATGCTGCAATTCCGCCGCGACCTCGATTTCGCGGAGCATCTCGACAAGCTCGGCTACGACGAATTCTGGTGCGGCGAGCATCACTCGTCCGGCTGGGAGATGATCGGCTCGCCGGAAATGTTCCTGGCGGCTGCCGCCGAGCGCACCAAGCGCATCAAACTCGGTACCGGCGTGGTGTCGCTGCCCTATCACCATCCCTTCAACGTCGCGCAGCGCATGGTGCAGCTCGATCACATGAGCGGCGGCCGCGCGATCTTCGGTTCCGGCCCGGGCGCACTGCCGTCCGACGCCTACACCCTCGGCATCGACCCGATGGTGCAGCGCGACCGCCAGGACGAGGCGATCGGCATCATCAAGCGGCTGATGAACGGCGAACGCGTCACCGCGCAGAGCGAATGGTTCACGCTGCGCGAGGCCGCGCTGCAGATCCTGCCGCTGCAGGAGGAGATGCCGTTCGTGGTCGCCTCGCAGATTTCGCCGTCGGGCATGACGCTCGCCGGCAAGCACGGCATCGGCGTGATCTCGATCGGCTCGATGTCGGAGGAAGGTTTGACCGCACTGCCGACGCAGTGGTCGTTCGCCGAGGACGCGGCCAAGAAACACGGCAAGACCGTCAACCGCAAGGATTGGCGCGTGGTGCTGAGCTGGCACATCGCCGAGACCCGCGAGAAGGCGCGTGAGGAAGCCGGCAAGGGTCTGTTCCGCTGGCACAACGAGTACATCGTCGGCACGCTGCAGCGGCCTGGCGCCAAGCCGTTCAAGTCGATCGCCGACGCAATCGATCAGACCGCCAGCACGCCGGGCTCGGCGGCGACCATCGGCACGCCGGATGACCTCATCGAGACGCTGAAGGGCGTGATCAAGATGTCGGGCGGTCTCGGCTTCGTCGTCGGCTTCGCGCACGACTGGGCGAATATCGAGAACACCTTCCGCAGCTGGGAGCTGGTGGCGCGCTACGTCATTCCGGAGATCAACGGCTACATCGCCGACCTGCGCAAGTCGCAGAAGTACATCATCGAGCACCGCGAGGCGTTCGAGCGCGCCGGACAGGCCGTGATGGCGAAGATCATGGAGAACGACAAGGCGGCCGCAGCGCTCGCCGTGACGCGCTCCAGCCGCTTCGCGGCGTCGAACGCCAACGCGCCCGATCTCGACAAGGAAGCCGCGAAAGCGAGAGCCGCCGCGAAGGCGAAGGCGTAAGATTGTGGTTGGTCGTCCCCGCTTGCGCGGGACGGCCATCGAAATTCCCCGGCTATACTACCAACCCTGGCAAGGCGGCGAGCGACGTCACCTCGCGATCCGGGGCACCCGGCAGTCGCTCGCGGCGCTGGCCGTACCAGTTACACCAGACGACGCGCATGCCGAACGCGGACGCAGCGTGTGCGTCCCACGCATTCGACGACTGGAACGAAATCTCCGCCGGCACGAGCCGAAGCCGATCACAGGCCATCTGGTAGACCTTCGGATGCGGCTTGAACACGCCGACCTCTTCGACCGACAGCACGGCGTCGAATAGCGAATTGAGCTTTGCCGCTGACACGATTGCGCCCAGCATTTGCGGCGTACCGTTCGACAGGATCGCTGTGCGCAGACCAGCGCTCTTCAGTTTGACCAGTACATCACGCACTTCAGGGAAGGGCTCGAGCGCAAGATAAAGCGACATCAACCGGTCGCGCAGCCGCACATCCGACAGGTTCAATGTCTCCAGCGTGAAATCGAGCGCGTCGCCGGTCACCTGCCAGAAGTCGGCGTGACGTCCCTGTGCTGCGCGCAGCCAGGAGTACTGGATCTGCTTGTCGCGCCACAGCACCGTGACGCGATCGGCATTGTCGCCAAGCGCGTCGCGGCACGCGCGCGCGGCCGAAGCGAAATCGAACAGCGTGCCGTAAGCATCGAACACGCACGCCTTGATGCCGGGCAGTTTTTCCACACTCATCGTCGACCTCCCGGAAAACGTCATGCCGCCATGCGATCGCGGTTGCGCGCGGCGAGCAGCGGGCGGATCAGGCGGCCGAAACGCTCGGCTTCCTCGTCATGCAGATAGCCAGACAAACAAAACGAATGACAGCCGGCATCGATGAACTGCTGCAGCGTTGAGGCGCACTGCTCGGGATTGCCGACCACGCAGATGCCGGCGCCGGGCCGCACCTTGGTGATGCCGGTCCACAGATGCGGCATGATCAGGTCGCCATAGTCGCGCGCGAGCTCCTGCACGCGCTTGTTGGCTTCCGAGCTCACATAGAGCGTCTGGCGCTCCTGCTTCAATCGCTCGGGTGCGTCCTTGATCAGCGTCTCGGCGGCATCCCACGCATCGCGCTCGTTCTCGCGGCAGATCACCTGCAGCCGCATGCCAAACCCGATCTCATCTGTCGCGGCCATGGGCCTTCGCCATGGTCGCTGAATCTCGGCAATGTTCTGTTTGATGCGCTCCGGCGTGTCGCCCCAGAACAGATGGACGCTGGAGTGCTTGGCCGAAATCTCCCAGGCCTGGCGCGAGCCGCCGCCGAGATAGAATTTTGGATAAGGCTGCTGAAAAATCCGCGGCCGCACCACCGCACCTTTCAACGTGTGAAACTGGCCGGCGAAATCGACCGGACCGCGCGTGGTCCACAGCGTCTTGAGCAGCGTGACCTCTTCGTCCATCAGCGCGTAGCGTTGCTCTTTCGGATAACGCACGCCCTCGCCTTCGACCTCGCTTTCGTTCTGGCCGGCGATCAGGTTGATGCAGATGCGGCCGCCCGACATCTGGTCGAAGGTCGAAATCATTTTCGCCATCAGCACCGGATTGATGTAGCCGGGCCGTGCCGCAATGAGCGGCTTGATCGTCTTCGAGCGTGCCGCCATGAACGCGCCGGAGATCCAGGCCTCCCAGCAGGTCGAGCCGACCGGGATCAACAGGTATTCGAACTTCGCGGCTTCGGCGGCCGCAACGACACGCTCGCACAGCTCGGCCGAGCCCGCGACCTGCGCCGACGGCACCCCGTAGGCCGTGGTGTCGCCATGGGTCGGAAGGTACCAGCCAAATTCGAGGGGGCGCATGGGCAAGATTCCAATTCCGCGCTTGGCGCGATCTGCTTCGGGTTGAAGCGACGCCGCCGAGTTACCTCTCCCCATTGGGGACAGGTCGGATCGCGCTAGCGATCCGGGCGAGGGGGATTTCGCACCATCGAGAGTCACGAACCCCCTCACCCCAACCCTCTCCCCCACGGGGAGAGGGAGCCGGCTGCCGCTTGGGCTACCACTTCAGTTTACACAGAAAGACCTCGGGGGGCTCGTCCCAAAATCCTACTGCCTCCCCATTTCGCTTTTCCCGACGGCGTCGCCGTCGAGCGTGCGGTCCGGGTTCATCGTGATGGTGACTTTGCGCAATTCGCCGGTGAAGGTGAACGGCGCCTCGTAGGTCGAGACCGGGCTGCCGCGGTCGAGCCCGATGTCGAGGCCGGACCACGACACCAGCGTGAAGAATCCGTAGGTCAAGGGCGCGCTGCCGCTCGCCTTGCCGTCGATCAGAAGCGTCGCGACGCGCTTTCCCTCCTGCAGCATGTGCAGGCCGAGCACGTGATCGCCCGGCGGCACCGGCTGCTCGGAGCGCACGATCTGGTGCTCGCCGCCAATGTTGAGGTCGTGCACCAGATAGCCGCCCTGCAGGTAAAGGCTGTAGCCGGAGGTGGCGTCGCCATGGGCGATCAGCACGCCATGGTCGCCGGACTTCACCGTGACGTCAGCCTCGATCAGGTAGCTGCGCCCGCGCACATCAGGCGCGACCTCGGTCGGGATGTGGCCGACGCCCTTGTGGAAGATAAATTGCCGGCGATGGTGGGTGCGCGCGGCGTTCTCGGCAAAGCGCGGGCCGAAACGATCGTCGAGCGGCAGCACCTTGTGGGCCTCGGCCTCTCTCCACCACTCGGCAATCATCGTCTCGAGCCGCTTCGGCTCCTTAAGCGCGAGGTCGCTGGTCTCCGAAAAATCGCGATCGAGATGGTAAAGCTCCCATGCGTCGTTCTCGAACGGCGCACCGGGCGGATGAAACGCCACCGCCTTCCAGCCGTCCTGCCAGAGACCACGGTGGCCGAACATCTCGAAATATTGCGGCTTGCCCTTTGACGGCGCGCTCGCGTTGCGGATGCTCGGCGCGAAGCTCACGCCCTCGATCGGCTGCTGCGGCACGCCCGCGATCACCTCGGGCGCAGTGACGCCGACGAGATCGAGCAGCGTCGGCACGAGATCGCTGGCGTGACAGAACTGCGGCCGCACCTCGCCGCGCGCAGCAATGCCCTTGGGCCAGGACAGCACCAGCGGATCGCGGATACCGCCACCGTGGGTGTTCTGTTTGTAGCGCTTCAACGGTGTGTTCGACGCCATTGCCCAGCCGTGCGGGAAGTTCGAGTGCGTATCGGGCCCGCCGATGTCGTCGATACGCTGCAGCTTCTCCTCGATCGGCTCGCGCCGCATGTTGTAGGGACCCATCGCGTTGATGAAGCCGAGCGGACCGCCCTCCTGGCTCGCGCCATTGTCGGACATCACGATCACCAGCGTGTCGTCGAGCACGCCGGTGGTTTCGAGGAATTTGACCAGCCGCGCGAGATGGCGGTCGGCGTGATCGAGCATCGCGGCAAAGGCGGCCTGCAACCGCGTGAACACGCGCCGCTCTTCGGCGGAATGCTCGGCCCACGGCTTCACGCCTTCGTTGCGCGGCGGCATCCTGGTGCCCGGTGGAACGAGGCCCATCTCGACCTGTCGCATGAGACGGCGCTCGCGCTCGGCGTCCCAGCCGTCGGCAAACAGCGCGTCGTATTTCATGATGATGTCGCGCGGCGCTTGATGCGGCGCGTGACAGGCGCCGAACGCGAGCCAGGTCAGCCAGGGCTGGTCGGGCTTTGCTGCGATGTGATCGGCGATGAAGCGGATGCCCTGATCGACCAGGTCTTCAGTGAGATGATAGCCGGACTGGTAGGTGCCTGGCGGCGCGATCGCCGAATTGTCGCGCATCAGCTCCGGCGCGTATTGATCGGTCTCGGCATCCATGAAGCCGTAGTAGCGATCGAAACCGCGCCCGAGCGGCCAGCCGTCGAACGGTCCGGTGGGACCGGACTCGGTGAGCGGCGTGACGTGCCACTTGCCGAGCATATAGTTGCGGTAGCCGCGCGGGCGCAGCATCTCGGCGATGGTGCCGGCCTCGCGCGCGATCTTGCCGCGATAGCCTGGATAGCCGCTGTCGAAATTGGCGAGGCAACCGACGCCGACCGAATGATGATTGCGTCCGGTCAGCAAGGCGGCGCGCGTGGTCGAGCACATCGCCGTGGTGTGGAAGCCGGAATAGCGCAGGCCCTGTGCCGCGAGACGATCGATGGTCGGGGTCGCGATCGGCGAACCGTAGCAGCCAAAATCGGAAAAGCCGACGTCGTCGAACAGCACGACGAGGATGTTCGGCGCGCCCTTCGGCGCCTGCGCTTGCTGTGGCCAGTACGGGGTCGAGTCCTTGACGAAGCGCCCGATCTTCGGCGCCCCTGCCCCGCCGGCACCTGCCTGCTCACTCATGACTGACCTCCGGCCTTAAGTTCCATGCGGCACATTGTGCTGATGCCAGCGCGTCCCTCAACTCGCATTTCGCCGTCCGTTGAAGCGAAGACCATGGCGTCTGTGCCGTAGCGCACAGATTGCTGTTGCGGAAGGTCACAAAACGTCGGAATTTCCGGTCGGGCCGAGGGGGAATCAATCAATCATGCGCCGGTCGACGATCGCACGAGCCTGCTTGATCGCGGGGAGCCTGGCTTGTCCGACGCTGGCGTTAGCGGCGCCGGCCGAGCTGCTGAACAAGACCATCACCGTCAGCTACACCACAACGATCCCCGGCAAATCGCCCGACGGCCAGACCATTTCCGGCGTGCGGAACTCAATGCGCACCGTTTACATCAGCAGCGCCGGCCGTATGTTTGCGCGGGTGTTTCGGCGCGATCGCGACGCTTCGGCCACCAAGGAGGCAGCGCCGGGCGAAAGCGCCAACACATTACGCTTCGAAGGCAACAAGCTGGTCGGCGTCATGCAGTTCGTCAGCGGCGCATCGCAGATGGTAATCACCTGGGACGCCTCCGGCGGAAGCTGCAACGCCTCGATCCAGGCCGGCCGCGACAGCGGGCGCGCAATTCAGTGGAAGGGCGTCAACGGCAAGACCTACACCGCGACCGGCCTGGTCCAGACATCGAACATCAGTTGTTCAATCGCGGCCGGGAATGCTTTCGCCGGCCAATAGCCATTGCATCATCGAACCTTTTCCGTGCGAACAAGACAGAGCATCCCTGGGGAATCTTCAAGGAAACAGACATGACGACTTTGACCGCAGCTCCATCACGAGCAGGGGTTCGTGCGACCACGACCAACTTCTATTTCTGCATGGCGCTGTCATGCGCCGCCGTCGCCTTCCTCGGCTTTGCGCCGACGTTCTGGTTTCCGTTGGCGGCCCACAGCTTCAAGGCCAACCCGATCATTTACGTGCACGGCGCGGTGTTCTTCACCTGGACACTTTTTTTCTGCTTCCAGACCTGGCTGGCAAGCTCCGGGCGGGTCATGAACCATCGCTCGGTCGGCCTGATCGGCGTCTCGTTTGCCACGGCGATGACGATTTTCGGCACGCTCGCCGCCATCAATGCGATGAAGATGGCAGCGCTCGGCGGCATGAAGGACGAAGGCATTGCGTTTGCGATCGTGCCGCTGAGCGGCATCGCGTTCTTTGCCGTGGTGTTCGCGCTCGCCGTGATCAACGTGCGCAACATCGAAGCGCACAAGCGGCTGATGCTGCTGGCCGGCATCTCGATCCTCGACGCCGCAGTGGCGCGCTGGTTCATCTTCTTTCTGGCACCTCCCGGACCTCCGGGGCCACCGCCGGTCGCGGTGACCATCGCGCCGGCCTATGTGGCTTACCTGCTGCTGGTCGTGGCGATCGTGTTCGACTGGCGGACCCGCGGCCGGCCACACCCGGTCTACATTTATGGCGGTCTCGCGCTGGCAGCCTTGAAACTGCTGAATTTGCCGATCAGCATGTCGGCCGGCTGGCACACCTTTGCCGGCGGAATCCTCACCCTCGCACAGTAATTTTCTGCGCGACCTTTGCTGGAAGTTCGTGCATGTCCCCGGTCTCGCTGCTGCTAAATCTGTTCTGGATTTTGTGCGGCGGACTGTGGATGGCAGCGGGCTGGGTGATCGCCGGCGTCATCATGGCGATCACCATCGTCGGCATTCCCTGGGCGCGCGCTGCCTTCAACATCGCCGCCTACACGCTGCTGCCGTTCGGACAGAAGGCGGTGCCGCGCGAGATGGTGACGGGCGAGCGCGACATCGGCACCGGGCCACTCGGGATGATCGGCAACATCATCTGGTTCGTGCTCGCCGGCTGGTGGCTTGCGCTCGGGCATCTGATCACCGCATTGGTGCTGGCGCTGACCATCGTCGGGCTGCCCTTTGCGTGGGCGCATCTGAAGCTTGCCGGCATCGCGCTGTGGCCGATCGGCAAGGCGATCGTGCCAGCGTAGCTTGATAGCAAACGGTTCGGCCACTCGGAGAATACCTCTCCCCGGAGGGGAGAGGTAAGTACTCGCCAGACGCTAATTCCTTCAGCTCCTCGCTAAGCGAAGCGGAAGTCGTTCGCCGTCAGGCTGCTCAACGCGACGTTCTGCAAGGTGACGCTGCGGTTCGGATCGACCGTGATCGTCGTATCGTTGCCGATCTGCTGCGCGTGCTGCAACACGTCAGTGAAGTTCGAGAAGATCGAACGATCGAACTGGACGAAATCGTTGGCGCCGTTGCCGGTGCCGACAGAGAAGTCCGAGACCGTGTCGTGTCCGAAGTTGCCGCCGAACACGAAGGTGTCAGCGCCGAAGCCACCGAACAGCGTGTCGTTGCCGGAACTGCCGATCAGCGTGTCGTTGCCCGAGCCGCCGTTCAGCACGAGGTTGATCTGCCGCGCCTGCAATGCCGAAGCGTCGATCGTGTCGTTGCCTTGCTGGGCATTGATGATCAGCGTGTCGTTCGCGTGCTCCGCTCCATTGATCGTGACCTGCGCCGCAAGGCCTGAGACCACCACCGAGGCGCCGTTGCTGGCGACCCTGATGTGATCATTGCCGGCCGTGCCGTTGACGGTCACGGTGTCGGCCGCTCCGTCACCGGTGCCGCTGCCGGCCGGCGCCGACAGATCGATGCCGACCTGCTTGACGCCGGATCCGGTCAGGTCATTGATCGTGATGTTGTCGGCGCCGCCGAGCGCGGCGATGTCGACTTCCTCGATGCTGGTCAAACGCATGGTGACGGCACCGACATCGCGGTTCAGCGTCGCCTGGCCATTGCCGCCCGACAACGTCATGTTCTCGCCGACGTTCGAACCGTTGAACACCAGGGTGTCAAAGCCGTCACCGCCGTCGACGGTGTCGCTGCCATCGCCCGGATTCCAGATGAAGCGATCGTTGCCGGCGCCCATGAACGTGATGTCGTTGCCCTGGCCGCCGATGACGGTATCGTTGCCGCGACTGCCGAAGATCACGTCATTGCCGGCTCCGCCGTTGATCATGAGCATGATCTGGTTGGCGGCCAGAGCGCTGGCGTCGATGACATCGTCACCCGCACCACCATTGACGGTCAGCTGATCGAGCATACCGTCGGCGTGAGCGATCGTTACCTGGGCGGCAAGGCCGTTCACGGTCACCGCGCCGTTCTGGTTGGCGATCGTGATGAAGTCGTTGCCGGAGGTGCCGTTTACAATGACCTGGTCGAGCGCGCCGTCGGCCTTGCGCGAGCCCGTTGCGGCGAGATCGATTGCGACCTTGGTGATGCCGGTCCCGGTCATGTCGTTGACCACGACAGTATCCGAGCCGTCTCCCGTTGCGAGGTTGATCGCCTCCATCTCGTTCAGGGTCATGGTCACGTTGCCGACATCGCGGAACAGCTGCGCAGCGCTGCCGTTGGCCGACAGAACGAAGGTCTCGTTGGCGTCGGAGCCGTTGAACACCAGCGTGTCGGTGCCGTCCTGGCCATCGATCGAATCGCTGCCATCACCCGGATTCCAGATGAAGCGGTCGTCGCCCGCGCCGAGGAACGCAATGTCAGTGCCCGGCCCGCCGGTGACCACGTCGTCGCCGGCGCCAGCGTCGATCACATCGTTGCCACCGCTGCCGGTAATGACGTCATTGCCGGCACCGGTGGTGATCGAGAGGTTGACGCGGGTGGCGAGCGCCGACGCGTCGACCGTGTTGTTACCGTCGAGCGCGTTGATCACGAGTGTATCAGTCACGGCTCCCGCTTCCGCGCCCGCGATCGTCACCTGGGTCGCAAGGCCATTGACGACGATCGAGGCTCCATCATTGGCGATGGTGATGTGATCATTGCCCGCCGTGCCGTTGACGATGACGGTGTCCGACTGCGCCGTCGCCGGTGCCGCTGCCGGGCGCGCCCGACAGATCAATCGCGACCTGTTTGTGCCGGTGCCGGCGAGGCCGTCGACCGTGATTGTGTCGGCGCCGCCGAGCGCATTGAACTCGATGCGCTCGATGCTGTTGAGGTCCATGGTGACGTTGCCGACGTCGCGGAAGAACCTGACGCGGCTGCCATTCGCCGAGATCGTGACGCGCTCGTTCACATTGGCGCCGTTGAAAAGCAGCGTGTCGAAGCCGCCCTGGCCTTCGACGATGTCGCTGCCATCGCCGGGGTTCCAGACGAAGGTGTCATCGCCCGAACCGAGCAACGCGATGTCGTTGCCGCGGCCGCCGGTCACGCTGTCGTTGCCGTCGCCACCGTTCAGGAGGTCGGCGCCGTCGCCGCCGAAGATGGTGTCGTTTCCGGCGCCGCCGTTAATCGTGAGGCTGGTGAGCTGAGCGAGGCCGTTTCCGGCCCGGATAATATCGTCGCCACTGGTGCCATTGACGACGAGGTTCTCGACATTGACGAGATCCGTCACCACGGTCGAGCCGACCTGGTTCACGCCGACATGCGTCCCGTCAAGGAACACGTCGATTTCAGCGCCGCCGCGTGCGCCGGCAAATGTCAGCGTATCATTGCCGCCGAGTCCGTCGATGACGAGCCTGTCGTTCGCAAGCTCGGCGCCGGTGACGGTGACCCGCGCGGCTAGTCCCAGAACCGTGGCGGAATTGCCGCTGGTCGAAACGGTGATGTGATCGTTGCCGGCCGTGCCATTGACGGTGACGGTATCCTGGCTGCCGTCGCCCGTTCCGCTGCCGGCCGGCGCCGACAGATCGATCGCGACCTGCTTGACGCCGGTGCCGGCGAGATCATCGATCGTGATGTTGTCAGCACCGCCGAGCGCGTTGATGTCGATGCGCTCCATGCTGTTCAAGTCCATAGTGACGTTGCCGACGTCGCGGAACAGGCGCGTGCGGCTGCCATTTGCGGACAGCGTCATGTTCTCGTTCGCATTGGAGCCGTTGAACACGAGCGTGTCGGTGCCACTGCCGCCTTCGACGACGTCACTGCCGTCGCCCGGATTCCAGATGAAAGTGTCGTTGCCGGAGCCGAGGATCGCGGTGTCGTTGCCCGGCCCGCCGATCACGACGTCATTGCCGCCGCCGCTCTCGATGAAATCGTTGCCGCCACCGGCGTTGATGGTGTCGGCTGCATTGGAGGGACGCTTGCCGCCAGTCGCGGCGACCGTCGGCGAGACAAAATCCGGCGTGATGAATTCGTCGGACGCAGTACCAGTGAAGCTTGCCATGTTGGACCTTCGTCAAGAGAGTTTGCGCGCGACAGGCCGCGACCTGCCGATGAGTGAGATTTCGCTCGTGGCGAAACGGAGCGCGCAAACTGACGGACGCTGGATCGATCGGCCTCCGCCGTTCGGAGGACGGCGGTGCACGATTTCGCAATATGACGAACATCATCCATCAACACGGCGTGACGGCAGACGTTGATGTTTGCAATCAAGCTTGCACGGGACTTGATCTTGACGGTGATCGATTTCCGCCGTTGATTGGATCGATCAACATTGGCCTTTGCCTTAAGGAGCGAACATGGCGATCGACACAGTTGGCATCATCGGGTCCGGACTGATGGGGACCGGCATCGCGCAGGTCTGCGCCGCATCGGGGCTGAAGGTAATTGTCCGTGATATCGATCAGGCGGCGCTGACGCGCTCGACGCAGTCGATCGCCGACAGCCTGACCAAGCTGGTCGCGCGGCAGAAGCTGACGGAGGACGTCAAGACCGCTGCGCTCGCCGCCATCACCACGACGACCGACGGAGCCAGGCTCGCCGGCGCCGACTTCATCATCGAGGCGGCCACCGAAAATCTCGCCCTGAAGCAGAAGATTTTGAAGGAGATCGAGGGTATCGCAAAACCGTCCGCGATCATCGCGACCAACACCTCGTCAGTCTCGATCACCAAGCTCGCCGCGACGCTGGCGACGCCTGGCCGCTTCGTCGGCATGCATTTCTTCAATCCGGTGCCGGTGATGAGCCTGGTTGAGATTATTCGCGCGATCCAGACCGATGATGCGACATATGCGGCGACCGATGCGCTGGCGCGCAAGCTCGGCAAGACGCCGATCTCGGTGAAGAATGCGCCAGGCTTCGTCGTCAACCGCATCCTCTGCCCGATGATCAACGAGGCGATCTTCGTGTTGCAGGAGGGACTGGCGACACCCGAAGAGATCGACGCCGGCATGAAGCTCGGCGCCAATCACCCGATCGGCCCGCTGGCGCTGGCCGACCTCGTCGGGCTCGATACGCTGCTCGCGGTGCTGAACGTGTTCTATGCGGACTTCAGGGATCCAAAATACCGCGCCGCGCCGCTGCTGATCGAGATGGTCGACGCCGGCTATCTCGGTCGCAAGTCAGGTCGCGGATTTTACAAGTATTCGTAGGGCGAACTCGCCGAAACGAGTCGCCTCCTAGAACGGCCGTCGCCGGCGCGGAGCGGCTTCAATGAGCGGCTTCGCACGATGGCCGGCCGCATGGAATCTCAGCCGCCCGAACGACAGCAGCCAGTGCGCAAAAACCGACGGCGGCACGAGGCGAACACGCCACCACTGCCGCGGGCTGACGTCACCGAACTGCGGGCTCGACGCTCTGATTCGTTCATAAACGCGCATGGTTGCTCCGTCGCATTAGAACCTGCGCATGTCCCTTTCGGGAAACACGCGCTAGACGCCTTGAGAGTGTCGCCCACCCGTGCTTGCCAAATACTTGTCAAATGTGGCGCAAATCGATCTGACGAACGGGCGGCCGGGTTCCGTCACCACGATTGACTTACCATCGATCCGAACAATTCCCTCGGATTCCATCGCTTTCAGCTTAACGAAGTCTGAAGCGAGTCCGTCGGGCCTGAAACCGAAATGATTCGCAAGCTCTGCGATATCAACAGCAAGATCGCACATCAGGCGCGAGATCAGCTCGGCGCGGAACCTGTCATCGTTGCTTAATATAACGCCGCGCGCGACCGGCAGTTCGCCATCGCTCAGTTTTCGCCGCCATTCCGGCGTCTTCGAGAAATTCTGGACATAACCCTGCGGCAGCTGGCCGATCGACGAAGAGCCGAAGCCGAGCAGCGTCGTGTGCGTATCGCCGGTATAACCCTGAAAGTTCCGCCTGACCGCGCCGCTCGCCAGCGCGTCGCCGGCTTTGGCGAAATGATCCAGCCCGACCCGGACGTAACCAGCCTCGACCAGCAGCCGCGCCGCAATATCCTGCTGGTCGAAGCGCTCGCGCGGGCCCGGCAGCGCCTGCTCGGGAAGCAGCCGCTGCGCCGGCTTCATCCACGGCACGTGAGCATAGCCGAACAGCGCGACCCGATCGGGCTCAAGCGTGATGACCTCGCCGACGGTGTGCGCGACGCTTGCTGTGGTCTGGAACGGCAAGCCATACATCAGGTCCATGTTGATCGAGGCGATGCCGGCCTTGCGAAACGCCTCGACCGACCACGCGGTCCGCTCGAACGGCTGAATCCGGTTGACGGCGCGTTGCACCCGCGCGTCAAAATCCTGGATACCGAGGCTGACGCGATTGAGGCCGGCATCGACCGCAGCAGCGATCCAGTCCGCCGTCAGCACCCGCGGATCGATCTCGGCCGCAATCTCCGCACTGGAGGCGATGTCAAAGCAGCGGCGGAACTCGGCGCTCAAACACAGGAGATCGCGCGGCGGCAAGCGCATTCGGCGTGCCGCCGCCGAAGTGCAGCGCGCCAATCGTCAGCGTTTGCCCGACATGTAGCCGGACCAGCCTGATCTCCTCGATCAGCCAGTCGACATAGTCCGAGATAGGCCTGTCGGTGCGCGCCACGCTCATGTTGCAGCCGCAGTACCAGCACAGGCTGCGGCAGAACGGGATGTGAATGTAGGCCGAGACCGGGACCGTCGCATCAAGGTCGGCGAGCCACGAGGCGTAGAGGGCCGCGGAAATATCGCTCCTGAAGTTCGGCGCGGTCGGATAGCTCGTGTAGCGCGGTACGCGCTCGCCGTATTTCGCGATCAAACGATCGATGTGATCAGGCTGACGATCCTGCGCAACGAGCTGCAATTGGGTCATTGGGCGGCCGAGCGGACGGTGTCTTCAGGGGACGGCGCGGGCCGGCTCGGACCGATCTCGTCGTCGCTGATCGCGCGCCACGCGGCACCCTCGAGATCGTCATACTGGTTGCTTTTGAGGGTCCACAGGAACGCTGCGAGGCCCAACAGCCCAAGGAGCAGCGCCAGAGGAACCAGATAGATCAGGACTTCCATGGGACCGCGACCTCCTCAAGCGTTCGTTGTTCTTGCCGCGCGCGCTCGCAGTGCGTTAGTCGTCACCAGGATCGACGAGCCGGACATCGCGGCTGCGGCGATCAAAGGCGTCACCAGTCCTGCGATCGCAACCGGCAGCGCGACGGCGTTGTAAATCACCGCAAGCCACAGATTCTGCTTCATGACCTTGAAGGCGCGGCGCGACAGCTTCAGCGCCGTGGCGACCGGCTCAAGCCGCTCGCCGAGAAAGATCGCGTCAGCGGCAGCCTGCGCCAGATGCGTGGCGCTGACCGGTGACATCGATACATTGGCCGCTGCAAGCGAGGGCGCATCGTTGAGCCCGTCGCCGACCATCAGCACGCGCTGACCGGCCTTTCGCATCTCCTCAATGCGCGCGATCTTGTCCGCCGGGCTCAAGCCCGCCTGCCACGCATCGATCGACAACGCCACGGCGACGTCGGCGACCGACTCCTTGCGGTCGCCGGACAGGATCGCGACGCGATAGCCGGCTTGTTTCAATCCGCCGATCACGGCCGCTGCATCTTCGCGCAAGCGCTGCCGGAACGCGAACACCACACGGGTCTTGCCTTGCGAAAACGCGATCACCGACGCATCCGGATAGGCGGCATTGACCTCTGCCGTCTGCGCCCGTGCATCACAGAAATCGGGGCTGCCGAGCTTCAGCGGTTGGCCGTCGACCACGCTGAGCACGCCTCGACCCGCCTGCTCGACGACAGCGGGCAGCGGCTCCCGGGCGCCGACGGCTTTGGCGAGCGCGACTGCAAGCGGATGGCGGCTGCCGAGGGCCAGTCGGCCGGCGAGACTGAGCGTCTGCGCATCGAACTCGGCGGCGTTGGCGACCTCAGGCTCCGGCAGCGTCAGCGTGCCTGTCTTGTCGAACACGACGGTATCGACAGCGGCCAGCCGCTCCAGCGCGTCGCCGCGATTGAGCAGCACGCCGGCACGGAACAGCGCGCCGACCGCGACCACCTGCACGGCCGGGATCGCAAGCCCCAGCGCACAGGGGCAGGTAATGATCAGCACGGAAATAGCGATCACGATCGAATCGTGCAGGCCCGCGCCGAGGATGAGCCATCCGAGCAGCGTCAGCAGCGCCGTGGTGTGAACGACCGGCGCGTAGAAGCTCGCGGCGCGATCGGCGAGCCGGACGTAGCGCGTCCGCTCTGCGGTCGCCTTCTGCAGGAGCTTGTCGATCTCGTCGAGCAGGCTGCCGCTGGCAGGCTTCGTCGCCTTGATGCGGAGCAGGCCTGAGACATTGAGTGTTCCGGAAAACACGGAGGTTCCTGGACGTGCCGCGAGATACGCGGTCTCGCCGGTGACCAGGCTGTTGTCGATCTCCGAGGTGCCGCCGATCACGACGCCGTCGACGGCGATTCGCTCGCCGGGCCGCACCAGCACGAGATCGCCGGGCACGATCGCCGCGACCGGGCTCTCGATGAGCTCGTCGCCGACGACTTTCGTCGCCATGTCGGCGCGTAGCGCCGCAAGATTGGTCGCGATCGCCGAGGTCCGCCGCCGCATGCTATGGTCAAGGTAACGGCCGGCGAGCAGGAACGTCAGCAGCATCACCGACGCATCGAAATAGGCGTGCTCGGCGTGGTGCCAGGTCTCATAGACCGATAGCGCGAGCGCCATGATGACGCCGATCGAGATCGGCACATCCATGTTGGTGTGGAGCGCTTTAAGCGCGCGCAAAGCCGAGCGGAAGAATGGCTGGCCGGCATAAGCCGCCGCCGGCAACGCGATCAACGCCGAGAGCCAATGGAAGAAGTCGCGCTGCTCGGGCGAGATATCGCTGACATTTCCGGACCACACCGCTACCGACAGCAGCATCACGTTCATGGCGGCGAAGGCTGCGACGCCGAGGCAACGCAGCAGAAAACGCGTTTCCGCGATCTCGCTCTTTTCGGCGCTCGCCGCCTCATAGGGATGCGCGCGATAGCCGAGTTCGGCGATGCGATCGACGATCTTCGCCGGATCGAGCGCGCCGTCGGTCCACTCGACTGCCAGGCGGCGTTCGGTCAGGTTGACGCGGGCCTTGGTAATATCGGGCAGCGCAAACAACCCGCGTTCGATCTTCGCGACGCAGCCGGCACAGGAGACGCCTTCGAGCGCGAGATCCATGCCGGCGACCCCGGCATTGTGCTTCACGAAGTGGGAGAAGTCACGCATTCCCAAAAGCCGCTAGTTGAGGACGATACGGCTGCGCGAACGGAACATCGCGGCGCCATCGCTATCAGCCTCGATCACGAAGTCCCACTGGCCCGCTGCAATATCGGCGAACCGCACCGCGTAGGTCCCGGGAGCCTGCTCCGCAAGAACAGCATCGCGATCGAACCGCTTGTCGACCGGCCGCTGCAGCCGCACGCTCAGTTGCAGACCTTTGAGCGGTTCGCCCCGGGCATCACGTGCGTTAATGCTGACATTGACATTGCCGGCCGCGTCGCGCTTGGCCGCGGCCGACACATTCCAGTGACGATCGTCCTGACGCTGTGCCGCCTCGATCTCGTGCTGATAGGCGAGGCTCGCGCTGTAGGCGCTGGAGACTTCGGTGCCTGACAGCGTCTCGACCGCCAGCACCGACATCGTCGCGTTCACGGCAATAATAATGCCGAAGAACGCAACTACCATCGCGAGGACTTTCCGGCCGGTGAGAACGCCTTTGTTGGCAGCTTCCGCGCTCATGATCGTCTTTGCTCCTTACGGCTGCGGATTCACGAAATGGTCGGTCGCCACAGCGACTTCGCCGAGGCCGAGGTCGGTGATGCGGAAGTGCACCGGCGTCGATGCAGCCAGATTTTCGCTTGATGCAGTCAGGACCACGCGGACCTCAGTGGTGGCGTCGCGCTCGAGCGTCACCATCGGCCGATCCGGTGTAATGCTGTCGACCGTAACGGCATGGATCTGTACACCTGTCGGCCCGTCGACGTCGATCGCGACAGTGCGCTGGAAGCCGCGCTTGTTCAAAAGGTGCAGCGTGTAGCCATTGCGGATCGAGCCGTCGGACAGCTTGACAGCAACCGGGTTGCGATCATGCAGGACGTTGACCGCAAGGAAGGTGCGATCGAGCAGCGTGACCAGCATGATTGCGCCGACTGCGGCGATCAGGCCGGCATAGAGGATCGTGCGTGGCCGGATGATGCGCGTCAGCTCAGACTTGCCGGCGATCCGACGCTTGAGGTTGACCTCGCTCTCATAGCCGATCAGCCGCGCCGGACGGCCGATCTTGGCCATCACGGTGTCGCACGCGTCAATGCAAAGCCCGCACTGGATGCACTCGAGCTGTGCGCCGTCGCGGATGTCGATGCCGGTCGGGCATACCGCAACGCACTGGTCGCAATCGATGCAGTCGCCAGCTACTTCGCCGGCCTCGCGCAACGCCGCGGCCTTCTTGAGCGAGGTGCGCGGCTCACCGCGATCGTATTTGTAGGTAACGTTGAGCGCCCACTCGTCCGTCAGCGCCGCCTGGATGCGCGGCCACGGGCACATGTAGGTGCAAACCTGCTCGCGCATGTGACCGGCGAAGGTGTAGGTCGTCAGCGTGAGGATGCCGATCCAGAGATAGGCGACGAACGGCGCCTGGAAGGTTGCGAGCTCCTTCACCAGGGTCGGCGCGTCGGCGAAGTAGAGCACCCAGGCGCCGCCGGTCCACCAGGCGATGCCTAGCCAGATCGTGTGCTTGGCGACGATCTCGCCGGCGCGGCGGACGGTCAGCCTCTCGTGATCCTTCTTCTGGCGGTCGCGGCGATCGCCCTCGATGAAGCGCTCGACCGCGTAGAACAGGTCGGTCCACACGGTCTGCGGACAGAGGTAGCCGCACCAGATGCGGCCGCCGACCGCGTTCATCAGGAACAGCACGAGTGCCGCAATGATCAACAGGCCGGTGAAATAGTAGACCTCCTGCGGCCACAGCTCGATGAAGAAGAAATAAAAGCGGCGGCTCGGGAAGTCGATCAGCACCGCCTGGCTCGGGCCGGTCGGGCCACGATCCCAGCGGACGAAGGGCAGGAAGTAGTAGACAGCCATGCCGACCGCCATCAGCGCCCATTTGATGCGCCTGAAGGTGCCGGAAACGCTTTGCGGGTAGACCTTCTTGCGGGGCGCATAAAGCGGCCCATCAACCGGTTCAAGTCCAGCCGGAGATACCATTTTGTTCATGTTCTTAACGGGCAGCGGAAGTATTGGCTTGGCGACCTTAGGCCCCGCCCCACGAGGCGATATTGATGCACCTCAAAGAAGGAAGAGATGCCGCGTTGCTGCAACGACGAACGACGACCAGCATGCACCTCCCCCTGAAAGCGACGCTGAACGGGGGAGGTCGATTATGCGAAGCAAATGGGGTGGGGGTCTCCGGCCAGCACTGAGCGAGGAGATCCCACCCGGCGCTGCGCGCCGACCTCCCCCCTTCAAGGGGAGGTGAGCCCTTCCCGTGCGACGCGGGCGAGACCGAGGAACCAGATGCTCTTACTTTCCGCCGCCCAGCGTGTGCACGTAGACGGTGAGCGCGTTGATGGTCGCCGGGTCGAGGCGGCCTTCCCAGGTCGGCATCACACCGCCGCGCCCATTGGTGATGGTCTCGATCAGCGTCGCTTCATCGGAGCCATAGAGCCAGATCTTGTCGGACAGATTTGGCGCACCGAGCTCCTGGTTGCCCTTGCCGGCATCGCCGTGGCAGGACGCGCAATTGTCGGCGAACAGCTTTTTGCCGGCGTCGAGGCTCAATTCCTTCTTCACCGACAGGCCCGACAGCGATCGCACGTAGTTGGCGACGATGACGATCTCGTTGCTCTTGAGGATGCCGTCGCGGCCGAACGCCAGCATGGCGCCCTCATGGGCCTGCTTATGGCCGGACCTCACGCCATACTTGATGGTCTTCTGAATCTGATCGAGGGTTCCGCCCCACAGCCAGTCGTCATCGTTGAGGTTCGGAAAGCCTTTTGCGCCGGCAGCTCCCGTGCCATGGCAGGCGGCGCAGTTGTCGCCGAACGCGGTCTTGCCGAGCGCGCGTGCAAACGCGAGCAATGCCGGATCGCTCTCGATCTGGCTCAGCGAGGCGGTCGCAAGCTGCGCGGCCTTTTCACCGCGAACGGCGCGCAGATCGGCGAGATCGGTCTGCAGCTGGGCGCGTGAGGAGTAGTTGAACACGCCTCGGGTGTAGCCGGTGAGAGTCGGCCACGCGGGATAGACGATGAAGTAGCCGATCGCCCAGATGATGGTGGCGTAGAACGTGATCACCCACCAGCGCGGCAGCGGCGTGTTGAGTTCCTTGATGCCGTCCCAGGAATGACCGGTCGTCGCGGTGCCGGTGTGTTGATCAACCTCGGTATGATCGGTCATGCAATTAGTCCTCGCGCAGCGGCAATTTCGCCGCGTAGTCGAACTTGTCGCGATTTCTCGGCCACAGGGCATAGGCGAGGATTGCAACAAAAATGACGAAGAAAGCCGGCGTCCACCACTGGACGATGAAATCGAGCAACAGGTGCTGGGTTGCTATGGTCGCGTTCATGTCGATAGTCCTCAGCGCAGGTTGGCTTTTTCGTCGTACAGTTTGAAGTCGACGCCGGTGCCGAGCATCTGCAGATAGGCGACCAGCGCATCCATCTCGGTCAGCCCCGGCTTGCCGTCGAAGTTGCGCACGATCGCCTTCGGGTAGCGCTTCACGAAATCGTCCTGGCCCGGGCCATCGGGTTCGGCCTGCGCGCGCATGTCGGCCGCGGCATTGTCGATCTGCTCGTCGGTATAGGGCACGCCCAGCGTGCGATTGACCTGCAGGTGCGCCTTCGCAACGGTCGGGTCGAGCTCGGTCTGAGCCAGGAATGAATAACCCGGCATGATCGACTGCGGCACGATCGACCGCGGATCGGTCAGGTGCGTCACGTGCCACTCGTCGGAGTACTTGCCACCGACACGTGCGAGATCAGGACCATTGCGCTTCGAACCCCACTGGAACGGATGGTCGTACATGCTCTCGGCGGCGAGCGAGAAATGACCATAGCGCTCGACCTCGTCACGCAACGGCCGGATCATCTGCGAATGGCAGAGATAGCAACCCTCGCGCACATAGATGTTGCGGCCGGCAAGCTCGAGCGGCGTGTAAGGCCTGACACCATCGACCACCTCGATCGTGCTCTTCAGGTAGAACAATGGTGTGATCTCGACCAGGCCGCCGATTGCGATCACGGCAAGGATGCCGATGACGAGGATGATCGAGTTCTTCTCGAAAACCTGATGCCTCGCAAAAAATGACATTGCAGTTTCCTTATTCCGCAGGCTGCAGCGAGACCGGAGCGGCGGCCGCACTCGGCTCGCCTGCGCGCACGGTCATCCACAGATTGTAAGCCATGACCCAGGCTCCGATCAGGAACAGCGCTCCACCGGTCGCGCGGATGACGTAGAACGGATGCATGGCGTCGACGGTCTCGATGAACGAGTATTCGAGGAAGCCGAGCGAGGTGTAGGCGCGCCACATCAGGCCCTGCAGGATGCCGGACACCCACATCGCCGAGACGTAGAGCACGATGCCGATGGTCGAGATCCAGAAGTGCCAGTTGACCAGCTTCAGGCTGTAGAGCCGCTCTTTGTTCCAGAGCCACGGCACCATGCAATAAAGCGCGCCGAACGAGACGTAACCGACCCAGCCGAGCGCGCCGGAGTGCACGTGGCCGATGGTCCAGTCCGTGTAGTGGCTGAGCGAGTTGACGACCTTGATCGACATCATCGGACCTTCGAAGGTCGACATGCCGTAGAACGCCACCGACACCACCATCATGCGCAGCACCGGATCGGTGCGCAGCTTGTCCCACGCGCCGGACAGCGTCATGAGGCCGTTGATCATGCCGCCCCACGACGGCATCCACAGCATGATCGAGAACGTCATGCCGAGCGTCTGCGTCCAGTCCGGCAGGGCGGTGTAGTGCAGGTGGTGCGGGCCGGCCCAAATGTAGAGAAAGATCAGCGCCCAGAAATGGATGATCGACAGGCGATAGGAATAGATCGGCCGCTCCGCGCGCTTCGGGATGAAGTAGTACATGATGGCGAGGAAGCCGGCGGTCAGGAAGAAGCCGACCGCGTTGTGGCCGTACCACCACTGGAACATCGCGTCCTGGACACCGGACCAGACGACATAGGACTTGGTACCAACGAACGACACCGGGATCGCCGGATTGTTGCCAAGGTGCAGAACCGCGATGGTGACGATGAAGGCGAGATAGAACCAGTTGGCAACAAAGATATGCGGCTCCTTGCGCTTCATGATCGTGCCGAGAAACACCAGAAGATAGGTGACCCAGACGATCGTCAGCCACAGGTCGGCGTACCACTCGGGCTCGGCATATTCCTTGGACTGGGTGACGCCGAGCAGATAGCCGGTGCCGGCGATCACGATGAAGAAGTTGTAGCCGAGAATGACGAACCACGGCGCGAGGTCGCCGGCGAGACGCGTGTGGCAGGTCTTCTGCACCACGTAGAACGAGGTGCCGAGCAGCACATTGCCGCCGAACGCGAAGATCACAGCCGAGGTGTGCAGCGGCCGCAAGCGCCCGAAGCTGGTCCACGGCAGGTCGAGGTTGAGCACGGGATAGGCAAGCTGCAGCGCGATGATCAGCCCGACCGTGAATCCGGCGATGCCCCAGAACACCGCGAGTCCGCTCGCCAGCTTGATCGGACCGAAATTGTAGTTCGGCCGGCCGTCGATTTCCCGCGGCGCCAGCACGTTCGACGTCGCGTAGAACCGGTTGAGGATCGCAAACACCGCCGCAATGCTCGCTGCCGTGCCAAGCAAGGCGTGAAATTCGAAGGCGGGATCCTTGGTCAAGCCCGCCCCGATCAGGCAGAGCAAGGCGGCCAGCGCGAAGCCGATCGCCAGCCCGCCCTCGCCAAGCGTCATGATGGTTCGATTTTTCGTGGTGAGATTGCCGGCCTGAATCATCGGCGGTCCTTCGCGAAAGAGTTGCGGAACCTCTATGCCGAGTGACGGCGCGACGGCGTTTGATTAAAGTCAAACCGGGCCCGGGTTTTGCGCGCGTTCGCGAGGCTTGTTGATACGAATCAATCGATCGACCGGTGAGTTGCGAAACAAAATTGTAGGAGTTTCCGGATTCCGATCATGCATCGACCAAACTGGCGTCATCGACTCTACGAGATCCTTGAACAAGGATCGGCCGAGGATGGCATCAGCATTGCCGTGAACCGCGTCCTGATCGCGCTCATCGTGGTTACGGTGATCGCGACAGTCCTCGAATCGGATCCGTCCCTGGCTGCGAAATACGACGCCACGTTTCAGGCGATCGAGGCGGTTGCGATCGTGGTGTTCACGATCGAATATTTCCTGAGGTTGGCGACGGCGGTCGAGCACGCGCCGTTGCGGCATCTTGGGACGTTTCAGGCCACCCTGCGGTTCGGCACCAGTTGGTCGGGGTTGATCGACCTCGTGGCTATCCTGCCATTCTGGCTGGCCTTCTTTGTCGCGCCCGACTTCAGGATCATCCTGGTCATCCGGCTGGTCCGCTTCTTCAAGCTGACGCGCTATTCGCCGGCGATGCGGTCGCTGGTCGACGCGCTTTATTCGGAACGGCGCGCGCTCGCCGGATGCTTCGTCATCTTCTGCGGAACCACGATCATCGCCGCGGCCCTGATGCACCTCGTCGAAGGCAACGCACAGCCGGACAAGTTCGGCACCATCCCCGAGGCGATGTGGTGGGCGATCGTGACCGTCGGCACGATCGGCTATGGCGACGCGGTCCCGATCACGGTGGCAGGGCGAATGCTTGCGGGCGTGACGATCTTCGTCGGATTGATCATGATGGCGCTACCCGTGGGTATCGTGGCGACCGCGTTCTCGAACGAAGTACACCGCCGCGACTTCGTCATCACCTGGGGCATCCTCGCGCGCATTCCGCTGTTCCGCGAGCTGACCGCCGCGCACATCGCGGACATCATGCGATGCTTGAGGGCGCAGAAGATCGATGCCGGCGCGGTGATCACGCGGCGCGGCGAGGTAGCTCATGCAATGTACCTGATCGCTGACGGCGAGGTCGAGATCAGGCTGCACCACAAGACTGTCCGGCTCGGTGCCGGCCATTTCTTTGGCGAGGTTGCGGCCCTGAAGCGGACGCGCCGCTCGGCCACCGCGACCGCCGTCACGACGACGCGGCTGCTCGTGCTCGACGCCGCCGACCTGCATTCGTTGATGGAGCGGGAGCCGCAGATCGCCTCCCACATCCAGGAGGCCGCCCGCACCCGGATCGGGCACGAGCTGGTGGCGCCAAACGGCGACCTGATCTTCGAAGAGCTCAGCGAAGAGCCGGTCAGCCCGCTCGAGGTCGAGCGCGAATCCTGAAATCGCGAATTAGCTCTGCCGTGGCAGGCTGCTGGTTTGCCGGTCGGCCCAGGCGAGTACGCCGGCGAGGACGGTGAAGGCCGCAACAATGGCTGCAATGACAACGACAGTGGTGATCGGCATGGGTCTCTCCGAAAGGAATATGCCGCGCACTGTCACATCGTCACCGCAGAGCCGACTTGAGCTGGATCAAGCGTACCACACGAGCGAGTGCGCGCCGCCCGCTTGACCGGGATCAACACGCGCCATGCAATCTCGCGCTAGAGGTTTCAAAAGCCTCGCACCGGTGAGCTTCATGAAACGTCTGATCTACGCAGCCTCTCTCCTTCTGTTGACCGCCGGCCAGGCATCCGCGGCAAATATCGCGCAAGGGCGCCGGCTGGCGCAGGCCAACTGCGCGAGGTGTCACTCGATCGACAAGGCCGGCCCCAGTCCACTGTCGATCGCGCCGCCGTTCCGCACCCTGCACGAACGCTATCCGGTCGAGGATCTCGAAGAGCCGCTGGCCGAAGGCATCATGACAGGTCACCCGAGCATGCCAGTATTCCGCTTCGACCCCGACCAGATCTCCGATTTCATCGGGTTCCTCAAAACGCTCGAAAAATAAGCGAGTGGCGAATCGCGAATAGAGAGAAAATCGCGAGTTGCCGCGCCAACTCGCCACTCGCCATTCACTATTCGCGCCCTGGCGGCAAGGCACCGCGAATCGCCTCGACCAGATCCTCGTTCAACAGTGGCTTCTCGATCACCTTGACGCCGGCGGCATGCGCGCGCTTCTTTAACTGCTCATTGGGATGCGTCGAGGTCAGGATCGCCGGCACGGCGCGTCGCTTGCCACGCAGCTCGGCGATCAGCGCAAGTCCGGACATGTCGGGCAGCTTCGATTCGACGACCAGGCAGCTGTTCGCCGGCAGGTTCTTCTCCGACAACAAGGCTGCGGCATCGCGGAATTCGCGTACCTGAAAGCCCTCGACCTCGAGGGAAAACTTCAATGCGCTCCTGACCGCGGAATCGGCGTCCACGACGAGAACCACGCGCTGGACAGGGGCAGGATTCACAAAGGCCGACCGCGTCAGGAGAGATTGCTTCAATCTCTCTTTTTTACCGTCGCCGGTCTTGAGTTCTTGATCTAGGGCAATATCGGCGGCGCCGCGCCCGGCACCGGATCAGCTTTCCTGGCCGTTGAACAGTGCCATGCGCACCAGCTCCGACAGGCTGGCGGCCTTCATCTTGGTCATGACGTTGGCGCGATAGATCTCGACCGTGCGATGGCTGATGCCGAGGTCAAACGCGATGGTCTTGTTGGGATGGCCCGCGACCAGTCCTTTGAGGACATCGCGCTCCCGCGGCGACAGCGACTCGAGCCGGGCGCGCACGTCCGCGCGCTCCGCCTCCCTGGCCTCCTTCTCGCCCCATGACCCCAGCGACGACTGCACCGATGCCAGCAACGCCTCATCGTCAAACGGCTTTTCGAAGAAATCGATCGCGCCCATCTTCATGGCCTCGACCGCAAGCGGCACATCGCCATGGCCCGTCATCACGATGACCGGCATCTTGACGCCCATCTCCTTGAGCTTCTGCAGCAGCTCGGTGCCGCTGAGCCCCGGCATGCGCACATCGGTGATCACGCAGCCCGGCGCGACCGACGGCAGCGCGGCGAGAAACGCCAGCGCTGATTCGTAGGTCGAGACGTCAAGATCGGCGCTGCGCAGCAGGAACGCGAGCAATTCGCGGACAGCCTCGTCATCGTCAATGACGTGGACAACGCTCTTAGTCGGCATCCCTTGGAATCTCCGTTCCCGTCCGCAGCGTGAAGCTGAATATGGTGCCGCCGCCGGGGTTCGATCGCGCCACGATCTGCCCGCCATGGGCCTCGACGATCGTCTTGCAGATCGAGAGCCCGACACCCATGCCCTGCGCCTTGGTGGTGACAAAGGGCTGGAACAACTGCGCCATCACCTCCGGCGCAATACCGCTCCCGGTGTCGGCAACACTGACCTCGACCATTCCCTCACCCACGGCTCTGCTGGATATCGTCAGCTCGCGACGCTCCGACAAATCCATAGCTTCGATGGCATTGCGGATCAAATTTAGCATGACCTGCTGAATTTGCACCTTGTCGGTCAGCACCAAATCGACCGTCGGATCAAGGTGATAGACCACCTGAATGCCGCGCTCTCGGGCACCGAGCAGCCCGAGTGCGCTGGCCTCCTCGACGAGCTTGGTCAGGCTCTCGATCCGCCGCTCGGTCTCGCCGCGCGAGACGAAATCACGCATGCGGCGGATGATCTGGCCGCCGCGCAGCGCCTGATCTGCCGCCTTGCCCAGCGCCCCGCGCAATTGCTCGGACTGCAGCGCCGGTTTCCGCTGGAGGATGCGCTGCGAGCCCTTCAAATAGTTCGCGATCGCCGACAGCGGCTGGTTCAGCTCGTGCGCCAGCGCCGACGCCATCTCGCCCATCGCCGTCAGCCGCGACATATGCACCAGCTCCGACTGCAGCTCCTGCAACCTGCGCTCCGACTGCTTGCGCTCGGACAGGTCGCGCACGAAGCCGGTGAACAGCCGCTTGCCCTCGAAGCTGACCTCGCCGACCGTCAGCTCGATCGGGAAGATCGAGCCATCGCGGCGCTTGCCGGAAATGATACGCCCGATGCCGATAATCCGCCGCTCCCCGGTGCGCTTGTAGCGTTCCAGGTAGCTGTCGTGCTGTTCGGCATGTGGGCTCGGCATCAGAATCGCGACGTTTCTGCCGATGACTTCGCTTGCGTCATAGCCAAACAGTCGCTCGGCTGCGGAGCTGAAGGACTGGATCGTGCCGCGATCGTCGATCACGATCATGCCATCGGGCACGGTCTCGAGCACCAGCTCGAGCTGCGCTTCGCGCATGCGCAGGTCGTGCTCGACCCGCTTGAGGTTGGTGATGTCGTTGCCGACCTCGATGACGGTCGCGTGATCGCCGTCGCGCCTGAGAAACCAGCGGCTTTGCACCACCATGGCGCGGCCGTCCTTGTGATGGCGAATCAGTTCGCCGCTCCACTCGCCGCGTTCGGTCAGAGCGGTGGTGACGGCCTCGACTGGCTCCGGCAGCCGGGTCTTCAAAAGCTCGTTCGATTTGCAGCCGACCGCTTCCGCCGAGGTAAATCCGTAGAGGTGCTGCAGCCCGCCCGCCCAATAGGTAATGGTGCCGTCAAGCTCCCGCACCAGGACCGGAGCGAGCTCGAGGGCCTGGTCACGGCGATTGCTATGTCTTTGGAGGACCCCCACGGATGCACCCTGCCGTTCTCGAAATCGTCTTGTCTTAAGAAGACTAGTCCACTGTGCGGCCTTCCCGACCTAAGGAGAGTTACGTAGGCCGCGCCCTGAACTTTCGGCAAGGCAAAGGCTTCGTTAACGTCTCGCGGCTCCCGCCTACATGCAGCACGGCGGCAGGCGCTCCAGATAGGCCTGCAACAGCGCGACCAGCTTCTTGCGCGAGAGAATGCACCGCGCGGCGCGAAGCGCCCGCCTCGGCAGCGCCAACGGATGCTGCAGCGCGCTAGCCATGGGACAGCAAGGTCCAGCATGGCGGATCGGTGAGCACGCTCAACGTCGCGCCGCCCAGCACAAACTCGCGCATGCGCGAATGGCCGTAAGCGCCCATCACCAACAGATCGATCTTGTGCTTCGACACGTAGGATTTGAACGCCTGGCCGATGGTCTGATCGCGACCCTTTTCGATCGCGTCGATCTCGATGTCGATGCCGTGACGGCTCAAATGCTTGGCGAGATCGACGCCGGTGCGGAAGGTCTCGAACTTCTTGTCGTTCTCGACGCTGAAAACGCGAACCTTTGCAGCGCGCTGCAGCAACGGCATTGCATCGGCAACAGCGCGCGCAGCTGGCCTGCTCGAATCCCACGCGATGGCGACGCGATCGAAGGTGGTGCGCTCGACCTTGCGCGCACCTGACGGCGCGACCAGCGCGGGCGCGCTGCCGGCAAACACAAGCCGTTCAACGAGGTCACGGTCGCCGTCATTGTCCTCGTGCAGCGGGACCACACACAAATCCTTGACCCTGGCCTCTTCGACCACGCGTGCGCCCGCATCGACATAGACCGATTTCTCGACGCGGCACTCATGGGAGATGCCAGCACTTTCAGCGATCGAGCGGAAGGTTTGCGCCAGATCCTGCGCGTTCTTTCGGCTCTTGGCGTTCTCCTGGTCGAGGAAGGCGCCGATTTCTGCCCCCTCGAAATAGAGGCCGGGACCGATCTCGATCTCAAGCACGACCGCGGTCAGCGTGGCGCCGAGATGCTGCGCAAGACCCGCGGCGGAGCGGATCACCTCGGACGGGGCGGCTTTCGGGTAACTCACAAGCGGGAGCAGAATGTCTTTGATCACGGCAGAAGTCTCCTGAAGCAATTCGGCCATAAATTCCTCTGATCCGTCCACGGCCGCCTTGATTCAGCTCAAGCCGAGCTAGCGCGTCTCCTCGACCTCGTCGGCCACAACCGCGCGCAGGGTGAAGCGGAAGATCGTGCCGCCCTCCGGATTGGGCTCGGCGCTGATCTGGCCGCCGTGGGCTTCAATGATCGTGCGCGACAATGACAGGCCGATCCCCATCCCATGGGCCTTGGTGGTGACGAACGGCTGGAATAGTTTCGACGTCACGTCGGCGGCAAGACCAGGGCCGGTATCGGCGACGCTGACCGTCAGCAAGTCGCCATCGGCAGGATTCGTCGAGATCAGGATCTCGCGCCGTGCACTGTCCTGCATAGCCTCGATGGCATTGCGCAGCAGGTTCAGTAGCACCTGCTGGATTTGCACCCGGTCCACCACGACGAGGTCGACACCCGGCTCGAGCGTCATGTCGACCTGAACGCCCAGTTGGCCGGCAGTCGCCAGAGCCAGCGCGATGGTCTCTTCGATGATCCGCTTGATGCTCTCAACGCGCTTGTCGGTTTCGCCGCGGGCGACAAACTCGCGCAGCCGCTGAATCACGGCACCGGCGCGCATCGACTGATCGGCGGCCTTGGCGAGCGCGTCAGCGATCAACGCGGCCTTCGGATCCGAGACGCCCTGCAACAGGCGACGCGAGCCGCGCAGATAGTTGGTCATCGCCGACAGCGGCTGATTGAGCTCGTGAGCCAGCGCCGAGGCCATCTCGCCCATGGTGCTCAGGCGCGACATGTGCAGCAGTTCCGACTGCACCTCATGGAGCAGCCGCTCGCGCTCCTGCCGCTGCGATAGATCGCGGATAAAGCCGATGAACTGCCGGCGGCCGCCAAGCTGAACCTCGCCGACCCCGAGTTCCATCGGGAAGGTGGTCTCGTCCTTGCGCTGACCGACCACCACGCGGCCGATGCCGATGATACGCCGCTCGCCGGTCGTAAGATAACGTTCAAGGTAGCCGTCATGCTGTTGGCGATGCGGAGCCGGCATCAGGACGCTGACGTTCTGGCCCGCGATTTCATCTGCCTGGTATCCAAACAGGACCTCAGCCGTCGCGCTAAACGATTAAATCACGCCTCGTTCGTCGATGATGATCATCGCGTCCGGCACCGTGTCGAGAATTGCCTGCAAGTGCGCTTCGCGGTTCCTGAGGCCGGAACTCGCTCCGCGCCAGCTCCTCGTTGGTGGCCTGCAGCTGGTCCACTGTTCGCCGGCGCTCCAGCAGATAGGCGCCGATCGCCGCACAGAGCAAAGCGAGGATCACCATCGCGCCGGTCGACACCGTCGCCAGCACTGCGAAGCGGTCGACGTTGCGCTGTCGCTCGTCGAGCAGGTCCAGTTCGGCCTGGCGCAGTTCGCCAAGCTTGTTCTCGATCCGCGGCGTCAGCTGGCGCGAGCGCGCCGCACTCAGGACGGCGAGCGCCTCCTGCAGGCGGTTTGGCCCCAGGGCGACTACCTCGGCGAATTCGGCGAGACGCGCGTCGATATTGGGTTGCAGTTCATCGAGCCTCGCGATTTGCGCGGGATTGTCTGATGTCAGCTGCCGCAGCGTCGCGAGAGTATTGGGCAGGTTGTCGCGAGCCTGGGTGTAGGAATTGAGGTAGCTGGCATCGCCGGTCAGCAGGAAGCCACGCTCGCCGGATTCGGCCGTCAGCAACTGTCGCGCCGCCACGTTGACATTGCGCAGCACCTCGTTGGTATGCTCGACATAAGCGAAGCTTTGGCGGAGCCTCGTCAGATTGACGCCGAGGAAAATCGCGGCAATAGCGAACAGGACGAGCGCGAATGCCAATAACCCGGTGACGCTGCCAAAGAAGGGCCGCCGCGAGACCTTGGTCGCGGTTTCGACCGCTGCCGGTGCCGTCACTTTTGCTTCGCTCATCGTGCCTGAGAATAGGCCGCAAAGCGGGCGGCAGACAACGGCTTGCAGGGCATCGCCCGTTGCCCTAACTAGGCCAATCGGCTAAAGAAAAGCCCGCCGCACCCGTAGCTCAGCTGGATAGAGCGTTGCCCTCCGAAGGCAAAGGTCACACGTTCGAATCGTGTCGGGTGCGCCATATTCGCTTCGGATCACGCCGCCCCCTCACTGCTCGGCAATTTTGGCGCGATAGTGCCAGAACAGCAGGCGCTCCTCGACAAACCGCAGGCCGAGATTGACGATCAGCCCCATGATCGCGATCGCGACGATGCCGGCGAGCCCCGACGCGACATAAAAACTTTCCTGGCTGCGCTGGACGAAGGCGCCAATGCCGTTGGTCGACAGCAGCATCTCGGAGGTGATCGTGACGAGCAGCGAGGCCGTGACGCCGAGCCGGAGCCCAGTGACGATGCCGGGCATCGCCGCCGGCAGATCGATCAGCGCCATCTGCTCGACCCGCGAGAACCGCAAGGAGCGGCCGACCCGCTCCAGCATCGGCGGCGCCTGGCGCACCGTCTCGATCGTGTTGATGAGAATATTGGGCACCATGGCATAGGAGATCACCGCGATCTTGGCGACGTCGCCGATGCCGGCGAGCAGCATGACGATCGGGATCACGGCCGGCGGCGGGATCGTGACCAGGAATTCGAGGATCGGATCGACGATCAGCCCGAGCGCGCGTGAGCCTGCCGCAGGCGATACCGAATGGCACCATGACGATGACCGAGAGGCCGAACGCGGTAAAGGCGCGGCGCAGCGTATTGCCGAGCTCGAGCGCGATGCTGGAGAAATTCTGGGCGATCGAAATCGCGGTCTGCCACGGGCCGGGAAACAGCACCGTATCGTAGGACCAGCTCACGAGCTGCCAGAGGCCGAGCACCAGCGCGATCGAGAGCAGCGCCCACAGGATCGACGATCCCGCGCTAGGTCATGCCGCCTCCGCCATCATGCGAACGTGCCAGCCGATCGTCAGCCGGCGCAGGATCGAGACCATTTCATTGAAGATCATGCCGTTCAGGCCGCACAGCACAGTCAGTGCGAAGACATCGGCAATGCGCAGCGCAAAGGCGCGCTCGAACAGCAGATAGCCGACGCCGTCCTGGCCTGCGAACATGTCGGTCACGATGGATCCGATCAGGCTGATGGTCGCAGCGATGCGGATGCCGATGAAGATTTGTGGAAGCGCTTGCGGCAGCACGACTGACCAGATCAGCTCAGGTTTGCTGTAGCCGAACGCACGGCCCGTCCGCAGCAGCACGTCGCTCGTTCCGGAAAATGCCGCCATGGTGTTAAAATAGACCGGCCAAACCGCAGCGAACATGATGACGAACAGATAAAGCTTGATGCCAAAGCCGATCGCGAACAGCGAGATTGGAATGATCGCGGCGGGCGGGAGCGGACGCAGCAGTTCGGACCATGGACTGATCATGTGCTGGAATGCCGGCACTAGCGCGCCTAATGTGCCGAGCGCGATGCCGAGCGGCACCGTCAGCGCGAAGCCGGCCAGCGCTCGCGCCAGCGTGAGCCCGTTCGCGGCCATGTCGTCGCGCGACGTGAGACATCCTGACAAGCGCTCTGAAGCGCCTGCGCCGGGGCTGGCAAGTAGCGTTCGGGCGCGACCTGTAGCCAGACCGCGATCTGCCAGATGCCAACGACCAGCAAGAGCGCCAGGCCGCGCCGCAGCCAGATCATGACGATGCAGACCCGCGCGCCGCTGCGTTCGCGGCGGATGTAGGACAGCACCTCGTGACGAATTTCGAGGAAGCGCGGTTTTTCACGGGTCTCGATCTGATCGCGTGGCCGGGGGAATTCACCGCGATCTCGCGCACCACACGCGTCGGGCGCCTGGAGAGAACTACGATGCGATCGCCCATATAGATCGCCTCCTCGACGTCATGGGTGACGAGCACGCAGGTCTGCCCATATCGACGCGCGATCCCGAGCAGAAAATCCTGCATGTCCGCACGGGTCTGCGCATCGACCGAGGCAAGCGGCTCATCGAGCAGCAACAGACGCGACTGGGATGCGAGACCGCGCGCGATCGCGACGCGCTGCTGCATGCCGCCCGACAGTTGCCAGGGATAGTGCCGCTCGAAGCCGGCAAGGCCGACTGCTGCGAGCAACTCCATGGCGTGTTCGATTTTTTCGATGACGTCGAATGTCCCTTGTTTCGGCGCATGCCGAACAGCACATTGCCAAGGTTGGTTTTCCACGGCAGCAACGATCGACTGTAATCCTGGAACACGATCGCCATTCCGGCCGGCGTCGCGTCGCGCACCGCGTGCGCCGGCGAAACGCACCTCGCCATCATCGGTCGCTGCAGCCCGGACAAGCGCGAGCAGAAGGGTGGTCTTGCCGCATCCCGACGGGCCGACGACGGAAACGAACTCGCCCTCGGCGTACGACGAAGCCGACATCCGCTAGCACCTCGAAGTGGCGGCGGGCCACCGAAACTCTTGCGCAAGCCCCTGGACCGCGAGCAACGGCGCCGGCGATGGCCGATCCCGCTGCCGGAGCGCGCCGGGTGCAGGCACGCATTGTCTCCTCGCATCCGGCCGGCGTTCCTCCTAAAAGGGCAGCGTCGCGATGACGTCGTCAACGGGGAAGCTCTTGGTCATCATCCCGGTGCGGATCAGCGCATCATAGATCGGCGCCACCGCTTCCTTGGTGATCGCGAGCGTTTCGAACCACGCCTCGGGGATTGTCTTGGCCGTTGCTCGTCCATGCCGGCAGATCTTCATCACGAGTGCGAGGCGAAGGTCCGGATCGGCGTGGACCTCCTTCTGTGCGCGCAGGTACGCGCGGCCGAACGCGAGCGCTGCTTTTCGTTCTTGGCGAGCCACTCGTCCGACGCGAAATAGACACTTGCGGTGGCCGCCTTGGTGCGGCTGCTTGACTCAGCGTGCCGCCGTCGAGCACCTTCGCGCCGATCGCCTTGTTGGCCATGATCGCCGCGTGCATCGGCTGAATCGTGACGGCGACGTCGGCATTGCCGAGCTCGAGCGCGGCCTGCATTTGTGGGAACGGCACCGTGACCTTCTTCACGTCGTCCCAGTTCAAGCCCGCCTTCTGCAGGCGGTCGCGGATCGCGAGCTCGCCCGCCGTTCCGAAGGCGTTGATCATCACCGTCTTGCCCTTGAGATCGGCGAACGAATTGATGCCGGACTTCGCCGAAGCGTCGATGAAGGTGCCATAGTGGTCGGGCGGTCCTTCCTGATCGGCGGTCATGAAGACCTTGACCTTGACGCCGTTCGAGCGGGCGAAGATCGGCACCGTGGTCGCGGCCCAGCCGATATCGGCCTGACCTGACGCGACCGCCGACACGGCAGCAGCGCCGGTCGCCACGCGCACTAGCTCGACGTCGAGCCCGGCTTCCTTGAAGTAACCCTTGTCGATGCCGTGATAGAGCCCGAGCACGACGGTGTTCTGGAAATTCGACACGCGGAGCGGCGTGAGCTGCTGTGCCTGCAGCGAGCCCGGCAGGATCGCAGCACCCAAGACCAGCGCTGCCGCGAGCACGATCCACGTCGCACGCAAGCCGGCAACGCCACGCATCTGTTTCATGGCTTCCTCCCCCGAGACCGCCTGTGACCTGCGCTCGCCGTGACGACTTGAGCGGCGGGCGAAAGCCAGATTTTTGCGTTATTTTATAAGCTTATGTATGAATAGAGAACCATGGTTCATATTTCTGGTCAAGCACAAGGCACCACCCCGGACGAGTTCGGATTCGACGGCGTTCATCCGGTGCGGCAAACGCGCGGACGACGCACACGTGACCGCCTGCTCAATGCCGGTCAAAGGCTGATCGCAGGGCATTCCGTCGACGCACTTGCGGTGGCTGATATTGCGCGTGGCGGCGAATTGCTCGGTCGGCTCGTTCTATCTGCGCTTCCGCGACAAGGACGCGTTCTTCGGGGCCTTGATCGCGCAATATCTTGCGGAGGGCCGCAACGCGACGCTTGCGCTCTACACGAATTACAACGGCGACGGCCTCGTCCATGCACTCGTCACCGAGACTGCAGAACGATTCCGCCGCTACGCCGGCTTGATCCGCTCAGCGATCCGGATGCGGATGGACGACAGCACGATCTGGGATCCAATCCGGAACAGCGGCCACTTCAACGCCAGCCTGTTCATCGCATGGCTCGCGTCGCATCATGGCCGATCGCTGGCCGCTGACGACGAACTTGCGGTGCGGTTCGCGTTCCAGATGCTCTACGGCACGCTGAACAACGCCATCATCAACCAGCCTGGGCCGCTCGACATCGAAGACCCGGCGTTCGTGACGCAGCTCGAGCGGGCGTTTCGCCTGGTTCTGAATTCGGCGGGCATGTGGCCGGTGCCGGGGAAAAATTCCACGGCAGAATAGCGTGAGCCGTTGATCGCGGCGCCTCCGCGCCCGCTTCATCCGTTTGAGCTGCGTCAATACCCCGCGACCCGCCCTGCGTCACATTGCGTCTCATGCAATCGAGGAATGACGCCACATGGTCGACATCACCCTGAGTTCTGAGCGAATCCGCACCGCCCCGATCGAGGTTCGCCGCTGGATCGAAAACGAGCTCGCAGAATCGCTCGGCATGCGCGCGCCGGTGCCGCTGCCTGTTCATCACGAGCGTCTGGTGCCTTGCATGCGGGACGAGCTGGCACAGATCTTCGAATCCGTCCGCGGCATGCCGCCGGTACTCAATGTGCTGCTCGAGCTCGGCCGCGAGACCGGAGCGCCGCTTCCCGGTGGCGCCATCATGTTTCGTCTGCGTGACATCGCCGTTCATGCGCATCTGCAGGGCGCTCCTCAAGTCGTGGCCTGCCTGAAAATCCTCAATCAGGCGCTACAGGAGCTGCGCAGCGACAGCGACGCGCTGCTGTGCGCCGTCGATGAGGAGGAGCGCTGCTACATCGGCGCCGAAACACAGGCCGCGATACGTGAAGTCTGGCGCGCCTTTGTCGCGGCTCATGAGCAGATGATTCCGCTCAAACCGATCACGACGACGGCCTCGCCGCCTTATGCGATCCAGACGTCCACACCGCCGCAAGACAAGCCGCAGGATCAAACCAACGCGGCCTGAATACGGGACAACGACGATGAACGCCTCCGATATCATGCGACGATCGATCGCCACGGTGAGCCCTACGGCGCCGCTGATTGATGCCGCAAGATTACTGCTCGAAACCAACCAGCGTGCTCTGCCGGTGCTCGATGGCGGCCGGCTGGTCGGCATCATCTCCGAAGGCGACTTCCTGCATCGCGTCGAGCTCGGGATCGAGGCGCCGGCGAAAGGCTGGCTGCAATCGCTGTTCGGCGCATCCTCAAGCAGTGCCCATCGCGCTCGTCTTCGTGCGTTGCAGGTCGCGCTTGTAATGACGAAAAACCCGGTCTGCGTCGAGGAAGAGGCGTCGGTCGACGAAGTTGTCGCGATCATGGACCAGCGCGGCATCTCGCAACTGCCGGTCACCTGCGGCGGAATCCTGGTCGGCATGATCAGCCGCGCGGAATTGCTCGCAGCCGTCGAGCGTTCTTTAAGCGAATCAGCCGAACAGACGGCGAATTAGGGGCAAATCCCTCCTCGTCTCTGCACCTCCGTACAACCCCGTAAGGAGTTGATCTGAATTTTCGGTTCCCGCGGTATTCGGCAAGCTGTCTCCATCGAACTTCAGGAGAACGGCCATGCTGCACCAGTCCCAGATCCCGACCCGCAAGTCCTCGCTCCCCCCAGCGATCAATCCGACCCCGAAGCAGAACCTCGACAGCCCGCTCGAGATGATGGGCTCGCAGATGCGATTTGGTCGCAACGCCGAAATCTACGGCGAGGCTGAGCCGGCGGAATATCTTTACAAGGTCGTCAGCGGTGCGGTGCGCACCTACAAGGTTCTGGCCGACGGCCGCCGCCAGATCGGCGGCTTCTATCTGCCCGGCGATATCTTTGGCCTCGAGGCCGGCGCCGAGCACGCATTCTCGGCCGAAGCGGTTTCTGACAGCAACGTGCTGGTCATCAAGCGCAGCGCGGTGATGGACCTGGCAGCGCGCGACTTCAAGCATTGCTCAGCAGCTCTGGACGGTGACCGGACATGAGTTGCAGCGGGCGCAGGAACATGTGCTGTTGCTGATCAAGAGCGCGCAGGAGCGGGTTGCCGGCTTCCTGGTCGAGATGGCGAAGCGGGCGCCGGGCGCCGCGAGCACGATCCAGCTTGCGATGTCGCGGCAGGACATTGCCGACTATCTCGGGCTGACGATCGAGACGATCTCGCGGACGCTGACACAGTTCGAGAAGTCGGCGGCGATCGCGCTGCCGACCTCGCGGCAGATCGAGATTCGCAACCGCGCCGCGCTGGCGCGGCTCAACTCCTGAACCAACCATGCTTGTTGCGCGTTGCTCAGGCCTTCGACGACAGGATAAATGACAGAGGCTTGAAGATGAGGCCATGGGCGCGCCGCTTGACGATCAGCTTCTGCAAGCGCGCGTCCTCGCCTTTCTCGGCGACCCCAGGACATATCGCGGCGCGACCGTGCGCCGCATCGATACCCACGCTTCAAGCATCTTTCTCGCCGGCGAGCGGGCGCTGAAGATCAAGCGAGCGATCCGCCTACCCTATCTCGACTATTCGACGCTTGCATTGCGCAAGGCCGCTTGCGAGGCGGAACTCGCGATAAACGCACCCCACGCGCCGCAGATTTATCGCCGCGTCGTGGCAATCACGCGAAACGACAACGATCGCCTTGAGATCGGCGGCCGGGGCAGGCCGATCGAATGGGCGCTGGAAATGGCGCGCTTCGATGAGACGAAAACCCTCGACAAGGTTGCGCGCGAACACCCGATCGATGCCGGCCTCGCAGTCGCGATGGCCGATGCAATTCTGCGCGCACATCGCGCCGCCGATCGCTCGCCGGCGCCCTGGGCGGAATCGATCCCGACACTGATCGCGCGCAACACCGATAAATTCCGTTCGATCCGTGCGCTGGATGCTGCGCAGATCGATCGCCTCGACGCATTGAGCCTTGCGGCATTCAATCGCGTTCATGACACCTTGACGAAGCGTCGTATCGACGGCTTTGTCCGGCGCTGCCATGGCGACCTCCATCTCGCCAACATCGTCTTGATCGACGATTGCCCGGTTCTGTTCGACGCCATTGAATTCGATCCGGCCATGGCCACCACGGATGTGCTGTACGATCTCGCATTTCCGGTCATGGACCTGCTTTACTTCGGGCGCACCGAGGCCGCGAATGTCTTGCTGAACCGCTACCTTTCGGAAGGCGACGACGCCAATCTTGATGGCTTGAGCGCGTTCCCATTGTTCCTGTCGATACGCGCTGCGATCCGCGCCAACGTCCTGTTCACCCAGGCCGAGCGCGGCGCTGATCAAGGAACGCGAGACCGTGCAGGTAAATATTTTACCCTGGCGGCCGACCTGATCGCGCCGCAGCCGCCGCGCCTGATCGCCATCGGCGGCACCTCGGGGACCGGAAAGTCCGTGCTGGCGCGGGCACTCGCGAGCAGGATCGATCCCCCACCCGGCGCCGTGATCCTGCGGTCCGACGTGGTCCGCAAGAAAATGTTCGGCGCCGAGGAAACGGCTCCGCTTCCCGCCGAGGCCTATCAGCCGAAGGTCTCCGGGCAGGTCTATGACAATCTCGTGACGACAGCTGCGCGAATTCTTGCGCAGGGCACTTCAGTGATCATCGACGCGGCATATCTGCGCGAAGACGAGCGCGACGTGATTCTGTCGCACCGCTCTGGAGAACAAGGCGAAGTTTGATGGTCTTTTTCTGCACGCCGACCTTTCGACGCGACTCTGCGCGCATCGCCGTGCGCAGGAACGATGCCTCCGACGCAAATGCCGAGGTGGCCAAGCTGCAGGAACACTACAAGGTCGGCGCGCTGAAAGATTGGGCGACGGTCGACGCATCGGGTTCGCCTGAGCAAACCCGCTCAGCCAGCCTCGCTGTGCTTAATCTGCGATAAAAATTTGCGCTGACGCGCGGTCGTCACAGTGCGCAGGCTTGATTTCAGCGCAAGGGCTCGGAACTCGCGACCTCCTATCAATTGATGCAAGGTGCTGAAGGAGATTTCCATGCAGCTGGCTCCGAAAGATTTCGGCGATTCGACCCCACGCAAGGTCGAGCTAAAACTCGATGAAAGCCCGGCCGCCCCCTCGAAGCCCATACCGGCTCACCTTGATGGCGACAATTTCGACCGCTCTTTGCGTGCGCTGCTCGCGCCCGCGACCGGCGGCCTGTCGCCGGCCGCGCTGATGCTCGCTTTTTCGGATTGGGCGCTGCATCTCGCGGTTTCGCCGGGCCGCCGCGCCCAGCTTGTGGAGGACGCCTATCGCGACGCCCTGCGTGTTGCCAACTACGCGGCCCATTGCCTGACCACGGCAAGGGCGCCTTGGAACCTGATCACGCCGCAGCCGCAGGACCGGCGGTTCTCGAACGCCGGTTGGGCGATGCCGCCGTTCAACCTTGCGGCACAGAGTTTCCTGTTGATGGAGCGCTGGTGGCACTCGGCCGCCACCGGCGTTCGCGGCGTCGCCCGGCAAAACGAAGCCATTGTCGAATTCACGCTGCGCCAGTTGCTTGACACGCTGTCGCCGTCGAACTTCGCATTCACCAATCCTGCGGTGATTGAGCAGACCTTGCAGAGCGGCGGGGAGAATTTCGTCTACGGCCTGCAGAACTGGCTCGGCGACCTGATGCGCCTGTCGGTCGGACGTGGCATCGACGACGCCGAGAATTTCGTGGTCGGCAAACAGGTCGCGATCTCGCCTGGCAAGATCGTCTTTCGCAACGACCTGATCGAGTTGATCCAGTACACGCCGACCACCGCGCAAGTGCGGCCGGAGCCGATCCTGATCGTGCCGGCCTGGATCATGAAATATTACATCCTCGATCTGACGCCGCGGGATTCCCTGGTGAAATTCCTCACCGACCAGGGCTTTACCGTCTTCATGATCTCGTGGCGCAATCCGACCAGCAAGGATCGCAATCTCTCACTCGAAGATTATCGAACGCTCGGCGTTCACGCTGCTCTCGACACTGTCAACGCAATCATGCCGGGCCGCAAGGTCCATGCCACCGGCTATTGCCTCGGCGGCACGTTGCTTGCCATCGAAGCCGCTGCGCTGTCGCGTGACGGCGATGACAGGCTGAAGTCGGTAACATTGCTCGCGGCGCAGACCGATTTCAGCGAAGCCGGCGAGCTCTCGCTGTTCATCAACGAGAGCCAGGTCGCATTCCTCGAAGACATGATGTGGGAGCGTGGCGTTCTCGAGACTTCGCAGATGGCGGGCGCATTCCAGATCCTGCGCTCCAATGACCTGATTTGGTCGCGGATCGTGCGTGATTACCTGATGGGCGGGCGCGAGCCACTGAACGATTTGATGTCCTGGAATGCCGACGCCACCCGCATGCCCTACCATATGCATTCCGAATACCTTCGCCACCTGTTCCTCGACAATGACCTTGCGGAGGGCCGCTATTTCGTCGGCGGCAAGGCGCTCGCGCTGTCCGACATTCGTACGCCAATCTTTGCCGTGGGCACCGAGTGGGACCATGTGGCGCCGTGGAAATCCACCCACAAGATCCACTTCCAGTCGGACGCGGAGGTCACATATGTGCTGACCACCGGCGGCCACAACGCAGGCATCGTCTCTCCGCTTTCGGAAGACGGTCGGCACTATCACGTGCAGTCGAAGCCGGCCGACACGGCCTACATCGGTCCCGACGAATGGCGTAAGGGCGCCCCTCGCGTCGCGGGATCATGGTGGCCGGAATGGTCGAAGTGGCTGGGCGGTCGCTCAGGCGCCCCGTGCCCACCACCGAAGATGGGATTGCCGGCCGACGATCCGGCCAAGGCTTGACGACGCGCCCGGCAGCTATGTGCTGCAGCGCTAAAGTGCAATTCGAGGTGAGGTCAGCCTGATCTCACGGCCTCAACACCGCCGCGCCGACCAATTGGCCAGCACGCAACCTGCCGAGCGCTTCGTTTGCTTCAGACAGCGGGAAGACGGTCGTCTCGGTCTTGATGCCGGCGCGCGGAACGATCTTGAAGAACTCAATGCCGTCGTTGCGGGTGAGGTTGGCGACCGACAGCAGCTGCCGCTCCTCCCACAGGATCCGATACGGAAACGACGGGATGTCGGTCATGTAAATACCGGCGCAAACGACGCGCCCACCCTTGCGTACCGCGCGCAGCGCCAGTGGCACGAGCGCACCGACCGGCGCATAAATGATCGCGGCGTCGAGCGGCACCGGTGGGGTATCTTCGGAAGCGCCGGTCCAAGCCGCGCCCAGTGACCGTGCCAGTCCCTGCGCCGCATCGTCGCCGGCGCGGGTAAAGGCATAGACCGAGCGACCCTGCCAGCGTGCGACCTGTGCGATGATATGTCCGGCCGCGCCGAAGCCATAGATACCCAGATGGAGAGCATCGCCAGCCATCACCAGCGAGCGCCAGCCGATCAGGCCGGCGCACAACAGCGGCGCGGTCGCGACATCGTCGCCGCCCTCACCGAGCGGAAAGGCGTAACGAGCGTCGGCGATCAGATGCGTCGCGAAGCCGCCGTTGCGGGTGTAGCCGGTGAACAGCGGCCGATCGCACAAGTTCTCCTGGCCACTGCGGCAATATGAGCAGACGCCGCAGGTGTGGCCGAGCCACGGCACGCCGACGCGATCACCGAGCCTGAGGTTTGCGACATCCGGCCCCACTGCGTCGACCCGGCCCACCACCTCGTGTCCCGGAGTGATCGGGTACTTGATGTCGGGCAACTCGCCGTCAACGACATGCAAATCGGTGCGGCAGACGCCGCAGGCGCTCACCTTGACGCGAACCTCGCCTGCGCCGGGAATGGGGTCGGCCGCTTCCTGAAGCTCAAGCGGGGCGCCTGGTTTGGTCAGCACCATCGCTTTCATGGCAGTTCCCGCTCCGTTTGGTTCACGTTAACGGCATAGGGCAGGTGAGGCTTGATTTCGCTCAACGACGAAATCCCGTCACGTAACTATGTAGAATTCCAGTTAGCGTCGTTTCGTTGCCTGAAACCCTCGTTCGACACAGCAGCACGCGAAAGTTATCCGAAGTGTACAGCTTTCTCGAAGAAACCGTGGCCAAAAACATGACGCGAACCGTGAAGACGGTTCCGCCGGAGACCACGATGCGGGCACTCCATCAGTTATTCGCCGAGGACGACTTCAACGGCTACCCCGTGGTCAGCGACGGCAAGCTGCTCGGCGTTGTCAGCAAGTTTGACTTTCTGAACTGCTTCGCTTTCACGCCGTCTTCCCTGATCCCGCGTTACAATGACTTGATGGACAAGACCGTCGTCGAGGTGATGACCCGTGAGTTCGTCTCGGCCGGCCCCGATACCAAGCTGCAGAGGGTGTTGCAGCTCATGGTCAATCATCGCGTGAGAAGCATGCCAGTCGTTGACAACGATGGTCACTTGGTCGGGATCATTGCACGCGAGGATGTGATGCGAGCGTTGGATCGTTGCGCGGCAACCCGAGCGTGATCAACCACAGGGCTCACGGACCATCCTGATGTCGACTTATCGCCTTGATCGCGTTCTCTCGCCGCGCGCGATTGCCCTGATCGGTGCGAGCCCGCGGCAGGGATCGCTGGGTGCCGCGATCCTGAAAAATCTGCGCGATGTCGGATTTGGCGGACCGATCGGCCTGGTCAACGCGCACTATGCCGAGATTGGCGGCGTTGCGACAACGCCAAGCCTCGCGAAGCTGCCCTTCGTGCCGGATTTGATTGTCGTCACCGCGCCCGCCACCGCGATCCCCGACATCATCAGCGAGGCTGGCCAGCTTGGAGTCGCAGGTGCTGTCATCATCAGCGCGGGCCTTGGCCATGGCGAGGGCTCGCTCGCCGCATCGACCGAGCGGGCTGCACGCGCACACAAGATGCGGCTGATCGGACCGAATTGCCTCGGCGTGATGATGCCGTCGGCAAATCTCAACGCCAGCTTCGCGGCCCACATGCCCGGGCGCGGTGGACTCGCGCTGATCTCGCAATCCGGCGCGATCGCAGCCGGCATGGTCGACTGGGCCGCACAGCGCAAGGTCGGCTTCTCCGGCGTGGTCTCGATCGGCGACCAGCTCGACGTTGATATCGCCGACATGCTCGATTATTTCGCGCTCGATTCAGGCACCAATGCCATCTTACTCTATGTCGAGGGCATCAAGGATGCGCGAAAATTCATGTCGGCGGCCCGCGCGGCCGCCCGCGTCAAGCCGGTCGTCGTCGTCAAATCGGGCCGCATGACGCAAGGCGCCAAGGCGGCTGCGACCCATACCGGCGCGCTCGCGGGATCGGACGCGGTCTATGATGCGGCATTCCGCCGCGCTGGCATGCTGCGCGTGTTCGACCTGCGCGAGCTGTTCGATTGCGCGGAGATGATCGGCCGCGTCAAGGCTTCGCCGGGCAAGCGGCTAGCGATGCTGACCAACGGCGGTGGACTTGGCGTTCTGGCCGTCGACCGCCTGGTCGAACTCGGCGGAACGCCGGCAGAGCTGACGACCGACGTCAGAGCAAAGCTTGACGCAGCCCTACCGCCGACCTGGTCAAAATCGAATCCGATCGACATCGTCGGCGATGCAGACCCGAAGCGCTATGCCGCCGCGCTCGACATCCTGTTGCAGGACACGGGCAACGACGGCGTCCTTGTCATGAATGTGCAGACTGCGGTGGCTTCGCCCGCCGAGATCGCAGCGACCGTCGCAAAACTGGCGACAAATCATCGCAAGGTCTCGCCCAAGCCGGTGCTGTCAGTCTGGGTCGGCGCCGACGAGACCATCGCGAAGATCTTCGCCGACGCGGCCATACCAAGCTTTGCGACGGAGGATGACGCCGTGCGCGGTTTCATGCATCTCGTGCATCATGCCGAGGCGAGCCGGGCGCTGGCGGCGGTGCCGCCGAGCCTGCCGAACGAGTTCGTCGCTGACATCGAGGCTGGGCGTCGCGTCGTCCAGGCCGCTCTCGCTGACGGACGGCGCTGGCTCGATCCGTTCGAGATCGAACAGCTGTTCAATGCCTACCAGATTCCGATCGCGCCGACCCTTGCCGCCGTCGACGCCGAACAGGCGGTCACGCAAGCAGAGACTTTCTTTGCCAGGGGACAATCGGTCGCCGTGAAGATCTTGTCGCGCGATATCGTCCACAAGTCCGATGTCGGGGGGGTCGCGCTCAATCTGCCCGATGCCAATGCGGTTCGCAGCGCCGTCGCCGAGATCCTGGCGAACGCCCGCGCCAAGCGCCCGGACGCAAATATCACAGGCGTCATGATTCAGCCGATGATCACGCGGTGGAAGGCGCGCGAGTTGATCCTCGGCATTGCCGACGATCCGACCTTCGGCCCGGTGATCGTGTTCGGCAGCGGCGGCACCGCAGTGGAAGTGATCAATGACAAGGCGCTGGCGCTACCGCCGCTGGACATAAATCTTGCGCACGACCTCATCGCCCGCACGCGCGTCTCGCGGCGTTTGGCGGCTTACCGCGACGTGCCCGCAGTGAAGGAAGAAGAGATCGAGCTCGTGCTCGTCAAGCTCGCGCAACTGGCTGCAGATATCCCTGAAATTCGTGAACTCGACATCAATCCATTGCTCGCCGACCACGCTGGCGTGCTTGCGCTCGACGCGCGCGTTGCGATCGGTCCGATCGAGCGCAAGTTTGCCGGCCCCGGAAATGCGCGTTTCGCCGTACGGCCCTATCCCACCGAATGGCAGCGCGAGCTGACGATGCGCGATGGTCGGCATATCCGCGTGCGGCCGATCCGGCCGGAAGATGAGCCAATTATTCTCGAATTCCTGCAGCACATCACTGCCGACGATCTGCGGCTGCGGTTCTTTGGACCGATGAAGGTATTCACGCACACCTTCATCGCCCGGCTGACGCAACTCGATTACGCACGCGCGATGGCATTCCTTGCCTTCGATGACAAAGGCGAGCTGGTCGGCGTCGTCCGCATCCATTCCGATTCGATTTACGAAAGCGGCGAATACGCCATCCTGTTGCGCTCCGACCGCAAGGGTCAGGGCCTCGGCTGGGCGTTGATGCAGCTCTTGATCGACTACGCCCGCGCCGAAGGCCTGCAACGGATTTCCGGGCAGGTGCTACGCGAAAACACCCGCATGCTGCAAATGTGCCGCGATCTCGGCTTCAACATGACGACCGATCCAACCGACCCCGGCCTGCAGATCGTGACGCTGCCGTTGAAGGGCTAGCGTTTATTCACAGTGGCGCGACGGCAGCCACGCGGAAGGCGTGAAAGCCATCCACCTCCTTGATCGACACATATTCGCCGGGAACAAAGCGCTCGTTCGAGAAGTGGTAACCCAATTCATCAGGGCTTGCGCCGGCGACATCGTAGGTGAACGCCCAGCTGCCGCCGCGTCGCACGAGGTGCCCGCGCTCGTCCTCGGCGCCGGGACGTAGCCGCGCCACCCGGCAGGCCTCGCGATGCTTCTGCCACAGCTGCGCATCGATGCGCCCTTCAGCGTCAAGCGGGGCCAGCATCATATAGGCAATGCCGTGATCGCCTTCGGGATGGCCGGGTTCGCGCGCGAGTTCGAGGCGGATTTGCCGAAACGAATGCGGCAGGTCGGTGTTGCGGATCGCTTTGAAGGGCGTTGTCATTGTCGCTCTCGCCTGGTGAAGTTCGTGTCTATTGGTCTTCGTCGGCCGCTTTGGCCCTCGATTTCTTCAGCGCCCGTATGACGAGCGGGATCAGCCGTGGCAGGATGGTCGCCAGCGCTGCTCCCCATGGATGCTGGAAGCCGCCGAACCCGTTGGCCCGCATCGTCTGCGCCTCAGCCTGCAAGGCCGCGATCGCCGAGTTCTCGACCTCCAGCGCCAGCGCCAGCTCGCGCGGCGGCGGTCGCTTCACGGCCAGCAGCAGCAGCGCTGCAGCCAGAACCAAATTGACAACGCCGAGCAGGACAGCCGACGCGATCGCACTCCAGACCTGAACCAGCGCGAAGTAGCCGCCGAGCTCCAACAGCAGCAGTCCACATGCGGCAAACAACGCCGCAAAGGCCTTGAGGCCGAAGCTGCCCAACAGATGCTTAAGGCGGATATCGGCGATGATCCGCTCGGTGCGCCACAGCACACGCAAATGTCCGATCGCGGACTCAGCACTCATCGCAGCGCTCTCAGCGAGACACCGATCACCAGTCCGACGGTGAACGCAATTGCCAGTGCTGGCAGCGGCCGCGCCGCGACAATGTCCTCCAGGTGCTGCTCATCCTGCTTCAGTGTTTCGCCGACGTCGTGCAGGACGTCCTTCATCTGTTCGGTGAAGGCCTCGGCGTGAGCACGCGAGGCCGCATGCAGCTCGTCCGCCTTGGCGGTTACGAGTTGCGCGATCTCGTCCTTCAAGCCGATCAGCTCGGCCCAAGTATCGCCCGATTGCGTGTCACTCGATTGAGCATTGCTTGATTTTGCCATCGCGGCGCGTCTCCATATGGCAAGCATGTTAGGGAGCGACGGTACCAACTCCTTGACATGAATCAACGGCTTCCGTGGCGCCGTAACTTGCGTTAGGTCAAGACGACGAGCGGACCACGCCGCTACACAACACGCAAACAAGGACAATCGCTTTGGTTGCTGCCGCACCGTCTCTCGACGCCATCGCTGCCGGTGACGCGCTCAAGCTGCGTCCCGCCGGCGACTGGACCGTCGCAAATGCCTACGATCTCGAGGCGCTGACCGAACCCTTGCTGCCGCAATTAAAGGCAGCGAAATCGGTCATCGTCGATTTCAGCGCGCTGAAAGCGCTCGATACGGCCGGCGCTTGGTCACTCGAGAAATTGTCACGGCTGTCTGCGGCTGGCGAGATCGCGAACAACTCGGAAATCCCCGATCGCTATCGCGAGCTGATGGCCGAGCTGCATCAGGTTAACAGGCAGAAGCCGTCGACCCTTGCCGCGCCCAATGCCATCAGCACGCGGCTCGAGGCCATCGGGCGTGCGGTGTTCAGCGCAAGAGAAGATGTCGCGGCTTTTCTGCAGATGCTGGGCGCGCTGGGCGTGGCGTTGTTCGGTGTCATCAAGCACCCGCGTTCGTTTCGCCTGACCTCGACCGTCTATCAACTCTACAAGGTCGGCTGGCAGGCGATCCCGATCATGGCGCTGATCACGTTCCTGATCGGCGCGATCATTGCCCAGCAGGGCATTTTTCATTTCCGCAAATTCGGCGCTGAGTCCTATGTCGTCGACATGGTCGGCATCCTCGTGCTGCGCGAGCTCGGGGTTCTCATCGTCGCCATCATGGTGGCCGGCCGGTCAGGCAGTGCCTATACGGCCGAGATCGGGTCGATGAAGATGCGCGAGGAAATCGACGCGCTGTCGACCATGGGCCTCGATCCGATCGAGGTGCTGATCCTGCCGCGCGTGATCGCCTTGGTGTGCGCGCTGCCGATTCTGGCCTTTCTCGGCGCGATGGCCGCCCTCTATGGCGGCGGGCTGGTGGCGTGGCTCTACGGCGGCATGAGCCCGGCGATCTTCATCGCCCGCCTTCACGAGGCGGTGTCGGTGACGCATTTCGAGGTCGGCATAATCAAGGCGCCGTTCATGGCGCTGGTGATCGGCATCATCGCGACGAGTGAAGGCTTGCGCGTGCGCGGCAGCGCCGAATCGCTGGGCCGGCAAACCACCACCTCGGTGGTGAAGGCGATCTTTCTCGTGATCGTGCTCGATGGCCTGTTTGCCGTGTTCTTCGCCTCGATCGGAATGTGAGTTCGATGCAGGCGCCTTCCGAACTTGCCATTCATGTCAGCGACCTGGTCGTCGGCTTCGGCCGCAATACGATCATCGACCATCTTTCGCTCGACGTGCGGCGCGGCGAGATCCTCGGCCTTGTCGGCGCATCGGGCGGCGGCAAGTCCGTCCTGATGCGCACCATCATCGGCTTGATCAAGAAGCGCAGCGGCCACATCGACGTCGGCGGGCTCGACATCGACGACGTCCGCAGTCGCGATCCGCGCGCGGCCGCGGGCCAATGGGGCATCCTGTTTCAGCAGGGCGCATTGTTCTCGTCGCTCACGGTGCGCCAGAATGTCCAGTTCCCGATGCGTGAGAATGCCAGCATGTCGCAGGCGCTGATGGACGAGATCGCGACCGCAAAGCTCGAGATGGTCGGCCTCTCACCCGCCGACGGCGACAAGTTTCCGTCGGAATTGTCAGGCGGCATGACCAAGCGCGTGGCGCTGGCGCGCGCGCTGGCACTGGATCCGGCGATTCTGTTCCTCGACGAGCCGACGTCGGGCCTCGATCCGATCTCCGCCGGCGACTTCGACGCCCTGATCAAGACGCTGCAGAAGACGCTCGGCCTAACCGTGTTCATGGTGACGCACGATCTCGACAGCCTGAACACGGTGTGTAACCGGGTCGCCGCACTTGCCGGCGGCAAGATCGTTGCCATCGGCCCGATGACAAGCCTGCTCGCCTCCGACCATCCGTGGGTTAAAGCCTACTTCCACGGCAAGCGGTCGCGGACGGTGCTGGCCCAACCGAACTGAGAAGCCTCAATGGAAACGCGTGCGCCCTTCATCATCATCGGAGCCTTCGTGCTCGCCGCGATCGCCGCCGTGTTCGGCTTCGTCTACTGGCTCAACAACACCACGGGTTTGAGCCGGCGCGCGATGTATCACGTGCAGTTCGAGGGTTCGGTGTCCGGACTGCTGGTCGGCGCCTCGGTACTGTTCAACGGGATCAAAGTCGGCGAGATCACCGAGCTCAGCCTTTCGCCGGAGCACCCGCGCCAGGTCAACGCCACGATTGCGGTCGCCGAGCAGACGCCGGTGCGCCGGGACACCAAGGTCGGCCTCGAGTTTCAGGGCCTGACCGGTGTTCCCGTGATCGCGCTCGAAGGCGGCAAGGAGACGTCGTCATCTGAGCCGGTTGGCGTGCTGATCGCCGAGCCCGGCGCCGGCCAAAGCATGACGCAGGCTGCGCGTGACGCGCTGCGCCATGTCGATAGCGTGCTTTCAGAAAATGCGGAATCCTTGCATGCGACGATCACCAACCTGCAGACCTTCTCCGAAGGTCTGGCGAAGAACACCCCTCGGCTCGACGGCATCATTTCCGGCGTCGAACGCATGACCGGCGCGGTGCCTGCGCCGCGCAAGACGATCTATGATCTGCACGCGGTTGCGGATTTTCCGGACCCGAAGAAAGAGCTGCGCGCGCAGCTCGCGATCCCCGAGCCGACCGCCGTCGTGATGCTGCAGACGCAGCGCTTCCTGTTTGCGCCCGGCACCGAAATGAACGGGTTCGCGGATGCGCAATGGAGCGATGCGCTGCCGGCGTTGATGCAAGCCAAGCTGTTGCAGAGCTTTGAGAACTACGACATCGCCCATCCGCCGCTGCGCGACGCCTCCGACGCCGACAAGCGCCTCGCGATCGATCTCAGGACGTTCCAGATCGCGGCGGATACCGGCGCAGAAATCGCCCTCTCCGCAAAGCTGATCGACAAGTCGGGACACGTGGTCGGCGCCCGCCTGTTCTCCGCCCGCCAGAAGCTCGAGGGCAGCGATCCCCCTGCTGCTGTGGCGGCCTTCGATGCTGCGTTTGCGAGCCTCGCGCGTGACTTGATTGCCTGGACCGCAGCCTCCCTCTGAACGAGGTCGGCAATTGAACTAACGTCGGACTGATCATTGCGTCACGGTGTTCATAATCGAGTGAGCCGGGAGGTCGGACATGAAGCGCCTGATCCATTGTATCGCCGTTGTCGCGCTGGCGATGATTGCTACGCCGACGTTTGCCGAGGACTACCCGAGCAGGCCGGTCAAGATCATCGTGCCGTTTGGAGCCGGCGGCCCGGCCGACGTGACGGCGCGACTGCTCGCGCAAAATCTGCAGGACAAACTCAAGCAGCCGTTCGTGGTCGAGGACAAGCCGGGTGCAGGCGCTGTGATTGGCACGGTCGAAGTCGCGCGCGCCGCGCCCGACGGCTACACGCTGCTGATGATGTCCAACACCCAGACCGCCAATGAGTCGCTGCTGCCCCAACGCAATTACGAGCTGATGCGGGATTTCGTTGCGGTCGCGCCGGTCAATACGTCGGATCTCGTGATGGTCGTGCACCCGTCGGTGCCGGCCAAGACGCTGAAGGAGTTTATTGCGCTGGCGAAATCCGAACCGGGCAAGCTGAACTACGCATCATCAGGCCAGGGCACGCCCTATCACATGGCGGGCGAGCTGTTCAAAACCATGACCGGCACCGACATCGTCCATGTGCCGCATCGCTCAAGCGGCGACGCGCGGACCAGCGTGCTTGGCGGACAGGTGCAGATGATGATCGATGCGGTGACAACGATGGCACCGAACGTTACCGCGGGCCAGGTGCGGGCGCTTGCCACGACGGGCAAGACGCGTTCGAGTGTGCTGCCCGATGTGCCGACCGCGGACGAAGCCGGTGTGCCGGGTTATGAAGCAACGATCTGGCTCGGCGTGATGGCGCCGAAGGGTACGCCGCAGGCGGTCGTCGACAAGCTGAATGCCGAGATCAACGCGGCGATCAAGCAGCCGGAGACGATCAAGCTGTGGGCCGCCCAAGGCGCGACGCCGATGACGATGACACCAGCGCAATTCGACAATTTCCTGCGCGGCGATATCGTCAAATGGGCTGCCGTCGTGAAGACTTTTCCGGCCAAGCCGCAGTAGGATGAGCCGGTGAACGCCCTAAAAGTTCTCAGCGGCGGCGCGGCGCAAGGCTTGATTGCAAGCGTTGCGCCGAAATTTGAAGCACTTACCGGCTGGACAATTGCCGGCGATTTTGGCGCGGTCGGCACCATGGCGGCGCGCTTGCGAGGTGGCGAGGCTGTCGATGCAATCGTGCTCACCGCAGCGCTGGTCGATGCACTCCAAGCGGAAGGGACCGTCGTCGCGGACTCGATCAGACCGGTTGGCTCGGTCGAAACCGCGCTCGCCGTTCGCGCATACGATTCAGTCGCTCCTGTTGTCGATACCGGCGTGTTAAGCCAGACGCTGCTCATGGCAGACGCCATATTCGTGCCGGACACTGTTTCGTCGACGGCCGGCGCGCACGTGATGAAGGTTCTGCGACAACTCGGCATCGCCGACCGGATGGCGTCCCGCCTCAAAGTGTTCCCGAACGGCGCGACCGCGATGCGCAACCTCGCTACGTCCGACGCAGCGCGACCGATCGGTTGCACGCAGGCGACAGAAATCATCGCAACGCCGGGTTTGCAGATCGTCGGCGCGCTGCCGGGTGAATTCGCGCTGAAGACGATCTACACCGCCGCGGTCACGACGCGCGCCGCTGATCCGGCGATCGCGCGATCGTTCGTCGACCTGCTGGTCGATCGCGAGCAGCTGCCGCTGCGCGCGAGGGCCGGATTTCTCGAGCCCTCGCGCGACTAGAGCGCGGCGGGATTAACCGCCGGCCGCCGCCTGTCGCTTGTCGAACTGGGCGCGAATATTCTCCGGCAGCGTGTTCGGGTCGATTGCCGCGCCATGCACCAGCACGCGATGGGCGTGACCGAGCTGATGCACCGCGAACGCAAGATGCATCGAGTTGCGCCGGCCCTGGATATCCTGGGTCTGGTTGACCGTAGCCTTGGTCATGTTCAGCGTCCATGACGTGTGCGCGGTCAGCCGCTCCGCGAAATCGAGCGTGTATTTTTCCAGCTCGGCGCGCGGCACGACCTCGTTGACCATGCCGAACCGCTCGGCTTTTTCCGCCGACAGCTCGCCCATCAGCATCCACTGCTTGGCGCGGCGCGGCCCGATCTCCCACGGATAGGCCCAGAACTCGACGCCGGTGCCGCCCATCTTGGTCGAGGTGCAGATGAACTGCGCGTCGTCGCTCGCGATGACGAAGTCCGAGCACCATGCCAGCATCAGGCCGCCGGTGACGCATTTGCCCTGGACCTGCGCCACGATCGGCTTCGACAGGTTGCGCCAGCGCTCGGTGATCTCGAGATAGATCTCCATCTCGCGCGAGTAGCGCCCTTCGGCGCCCGGCATGTCGAAATTCGCCCAGGTACCGACGATCGGATAGTCGCGCCAGGTCTTGCCGCCGTCGCCGCCGAGATCATGGCCGGACGAGAAGTGCTTGCCGGTCGCGGCCAGCACGATGACCTTGATGTGGGGCTGGCGCACCGCGAAATCGAACGCGCTATTGATGTCGTAGGTCATCTGCATGTTCTGCGCGTTGCGCTTGTCCGGCCGGTTCAGCGTGACGCGCGCCACCGCCGGCCGCGGCTCGTCATAGATGACCGTCTCGAAGGTCGGGAATTTCGTCTCGGGCATTTTTGCTCTCCCTTGTTTTAGCCTGTAGGGTGGGCAAAGGCGCGGAGCGCCGTGCCCACGTGTTCGAAGTGCCGTATAGGCAGGTGGGCACGCTTCGCTTTGCCCACCCTACAAGGCCTCACTCCACCGCTATTCGTACGCCCTTCTCGCCATTCAGCAAGCGCTTCAGATGGAAGCCGGCGAGCTTGTCGTCGGCATGGGCCCCGACCAGCGCGGCGAACGCCGGCATCGCCGCGGCATCGCCGGCCTCGAGCTTGGCGAAAGCGTCGGTGTATTGCGCAAGAGTTTGGCTGTCGAACGATCCATTTGCGAGCGGCTCAAAGGCGCGCAGCGGCTCGCTCCGGCCGCGTAACATGAGATCGCCGACAGGACGGCCTTGAAAACCCGGCACGCCCTCAACCACCGCGGCGCTGACGCAGATCCGCGTACCCAGACGTTTATTCGCAGCCTCGAGGCGAGACGCGGTGTTCACCGTGTCACCATAGGCCGTGTAGTCGAACAACCGGCCACCTCCGAAATTGCCGACCAGCGCCGGACCGGCGTGAACGCCGAGTCGGGTGACGGTGAAACTGACGTCCTTGGCATTCCATGCCTTGCGAAACTCTTCTGCCCAAGCATCAAGGTCAAGGGCGCATGCGACTGCGCGCGCCGCGTAATCAGGCTGATCGCCAGGTGCGTTAAACAGCACTTGAATAGAATCGCCGATGATCTTCGCAACCGTTCCCTCGTGGGCGAACACGATCTCGGTCATGCCGCCCATGTACTCGTTCAGCAGCGCGCTCAGTAACTCGGGCGCCGTGGTTTCGACCAGCGACGTGAAACTCGTGATGTCGGTGAAGATCGTCGCAATGTCGCGGCGATGCACGCTCATCGCGGTACCGTCGCCGTCGAGCGCGAGACGGCTCGCGATCTGCGGCGAGAAAAAGCGCGACAGCGAGGCGTGGGCACGCTCGGCATCTGCCTGACGGCGGCGCGCATCGCGCAGCATCTCGACATGGCGGATGGTCTTGCCGATCGTCGCCTCGAAATCCGCAAAATCGATCGGCTTGGTGAGGAAGTCGAATGCGCCGCGATTCATCGCGGTGCGGATGTTGCTCATGTCGCCGTAGGCCGACACGATGATCGTGGATTTCTTGTCATCGGCGTCCTGCAGTTTCTGCAGCAGCGACAGCCCGTCCATTCGCGGCATGTTGATGTCGGACACAACGAAATCGACGTCGGGGCGCGCTTCAAGAGACTGCAGCGCCTCGACGCCGTCGCGGGCGAACACAAAACTGATCGCACCATCGCGAATTTGACGGCGAAACTTTTGCAGCACCAGCGCCTCGAGATCGGGTTCGTCGTCGACGACAAGGATGATGGCCGTCATGCGGAGCGTCCCACCCGGGTGTCAATTTCCTGGCGCAGCTGCGTGAAATCGATCGGCTTCGTCAACAGCGCCTCCGCACCACGCTCCAGCGCGGTGCGCTTGGTGTCGGCATCGCCGTAGGCCGTGATCATGATGACCGGCACGCTCGGCCGCGCCGCGCGCACCTTCGGCAGCATCTCGAGCCCGCTCATTCCCGGCATGTTGATGTCGGACAGGATCAGGATCAAGGAGGGATCGGCGATCGTGGCCGCCTTTTCCATCGCTTCCGGGGCAGATGCGGCAAACTCCATGTTGAAACGCCCGGCGCGCAGGTCGCGGCGAAACTGCTGGCGAAACAAGGTCTCGACGTCGGGCTCATCATCGACCACCAGAATGTAAATGCTCACGTCATTCCCCTTAACTTGCCAGTGCTGCCGCCGCGCGCGGTAGTGTGATGATGAATTCGGTAAATGACCCAGGCTCGGTTTCGACGTCGATCCTGCCTTGATGCTGTTTCACCACGATGTCGTGGCTCATCGAGAGGCCAAGTCCGGTTCCCTCGCCCGCGGGCTTGGTGGTGAAGAAGGGATTGAACATCCTTTCCTTCACGTCCAGCGGAATGCCGGTGCCGTTGTCGCGCACCCGGATTTCGACCTTGTCCCCCAAATTTTTGGTTGACGCGCTCAAGGTCGGCTCAAAACCGTCGCCGACCTGCGCCTTGCGCCTGGTCGCAGCGTAAAAGCCGTTGGAGATCAGGTTGAGCAGCACACGGGTCATTTCCTGCGGGTAGACATCGACCAGGCCAGCGTCAGGGTCGAGGTCACGCTGCAACGTGATGTTGAAGCCGGTCTTCTCGGCGCGCGCACCATGATAGGCGAGATTCAAGCTTTCCTCGACGATTGCGTTGATCTCGGTCGGCCGGTGTTCACCCGAACCGCTGCGCGAATGCAGCAGCATGTTCTTGACGATCGAGTTGGCGCGCCTGCCGTGCTGGACGACCTTGTCGAGATTGCCCTTGAGCATGTGGGTGAGCTCGTCGACCTCCTGCCTGACGTTCCCGGCAAGCTCGGCAGGCGTCAGCACATCGAGCAACTCGTCGATCAGCTCCGACGACAGCGCAGAGAAATTGTTGACGAAGTTGAGCGGGTTCTTGATCTCGTGCGCGATGCCGGCGGTGAGCTGTCCGAGCGAGGCGAGCTTTTCGGTCTGCACCAGGCGATCCTGTGCGGTACGCAGATCGTCGAGCGATTTAGACAGTTCGCGGGTGCGGGCCTGCACCTCGTCGAACAGACGGACGTTCTCGATCGCGATCACGGCCTGGTCGGCGAAGGTCTGCACCAGTTCGACCTCGCGCTGCGAGAATTCTCCCATGCGCTTGCGCGAGAGGGCGAACACGCCGATGCCGCGCCCCTCGCGCATCAACGGGACGAACAAGATCGCCCTGAAGCCAAGAGCCTCGCCGAATCTCTTCAGAGAACCAATGTCGGTCTCTTTCTCGACGTCCCCAATATTGAGGATCGAGCCGCTCAAGATGGCCCGACCGACGTAGGTCGTACTGTTGACCTGTAGCGGAGTCTTTCGCAGGAAATCCGCCTGGGCGGCGTCAACATCAGCAACGCCACGCGCAACAAGAACCTCTCCGTCGCGAAGATACAGTGCGCTCACCTCCGACTTGCACAGTTCGGCAGCCGAATGTGTCAGCGTGTTCATTACCGAATTCGAGGTCGAACGCCGAGCGACTGATCACCTTGAGGACGTCCGCGGTCGCGGTCTGTTGCTGGAGGGATTCGGTCAGCTCTCGGGTCTTCGCCTGCACCTCTTCGAACAAACGGGTGTTGCCGATCGCGATCACCGCCTGGTCGGCAAAGGTCTGCAACAGCGCAATCTGTTTGTCGCTGAACGGCTGTGCCTCCGCGCGGCGCAGCGCAATCGTTCCGATCGCCTCATTGTCGCGCAACAGCGGCACGCTGAGAACGGTGCGCCCCATGTGACGAAGTGCCATGTCGCGGCCTTCGGGAAACTCATCGCCTTCGGTCGAGAGCAGGTCGTGCGCATGCACCGTCGTCTTGTCGATCACGGCCCGCCCGTTGACCCAGTTGCGGTTGATGAGCTTGGTCTCGAACGCGACCGGAATCGATCCATGGTGCGCGCTGAATCGCAGCTCGTCACCCACTCTCAACAAGACCTGGCCATCGGTCGCCGCGCAAAGCTCGCAGGCGGTCTCCGCGATCGCCTGCAACACCGGTTGGACATTGGTCGGCGATGAAGCAATCACCTTGAGGATGTTGGCACTGCCAGTCTGGTAGACGAGCGCTTCTTCCAGATCGCGTGTCTTGGCCTGCACTTCCTCGAACAAGCGGACGTTCTGGATCGCGATCACCGCCTGGTCGGCGAACGTCGTAATCAGTTCGATTTGCTTTCCCGAGAAGGGGTTGACCTCCGATCGCGAAAGGAAGAACACACCGATCACTTCCCCGGCTCGCAGCAGCGGCACGCCAAGACAGCTGCGGAAGCTTGCACGCGATTGATACTGGAAACCGGTGAATTCCGGATCGGCCAAAACATCCGCGACATGGATGGTCTTGCCCTCGACGGCGACGCGACCAGTGATCGTTCCACGTTCCGGTAGAATCGGATTTTGTCTGGCAAACTCCTCGAAATCCCGAGAGAACCCGAAGTTCGCCGCCTGCTTGTAAACACCATCAGAGCGCTGAAAGATGAATGCCCGGTCGGCCTCGCAAAGACGAGCCGCCGATTCTACCAGTGTGTCGAGCACGGTTTGCAAGTCAAAGGTCGAACGGCTGATGACCTTCAGCACATCCGCAGTCGCGGTCTGTTGCTGCAGCGATTCGCTGAGATCGCGAGTCCTCGCCTGCACCTCGTCGAACAACTTCACGTTCTGAATCGCGATCACGGCCTGGTCGGCGAAGGTACGGAGCAACTGCACGTGATGCGGGGCGAAGTCGCCCGGCTCCTTGCGGGTGACGCTGATCATGCCGATAGCGCCACCATCGCCCATCAGCGCCGTGTGCACCATGCTGCGATAGCCCCTGGCGCGCGCAAGGTCGCGGTTCAAGACGGGCACGCCCACGGCCTCGGTATCCGTGAACTGCACCGTCTCGCCGCCGCGAACGAGCAGAAAGGGTGGAAAATTCGCGACCGGCTGCGGAAAGGCGGCTCGCAATGCCGCGTCGCCGTCCGGATTGGTCGACGTGTAAGCCGCAAGGTCAAGCACCTCGCCATCGAAGCGAAGGACCGCAGTCGAATAGCCGCCCAGCAAGCGGTTCGAGCGTTCGGCGATAGCCTCGAACACCGGTTGCACATCTGTCGGCGACGAAGCGATCACCTTCAGGACGTCCGCAGTCGCTGTCTGCCGCTCCAACGCCTCCCTGGTCTCGTTGATCAATCGCGCGTTCTCGATAGCAATCGCGGCTTGCGCGGCGAAGCTTTGCACCAATGCGATCTCGCGTTGCGAGAATGGCCGCACCTCCTTGCGGTAGATGACAAGTGCGCCAAGCAGCACGTCGTCCTTGAGGATCGGCACGCCCAGCGTCGATCGGGCCCCGCCAAGCGTCGCTGCGATGCCGGGGGCAGCATCGGTGGAATAGTCGACCGAGTGTTGCAGCTGCCGGGTTCGTTGAATGCGATCGGCCATGCCACCGGGCACGCCGCGAAACGGTCCGGGCTGCCTGAGGTATTCGGCCAACTCCGGTGAAGTACCAATGTCCGCCGCGAAGTAGAATACGTTGCCATCGTGCCGAAGGATCGTTCCAAACCCGGCATCGCAAATGCGCGTTGCATTCTCAAGCACGGCTTCGAAAACGGGCTCCAGTTCGCCGGGCGAACTCGATATGATCTGCAGTACGTCGGCGGTCGCGGTTTGCTGCTCCAACGCTTCGCGCTGCTCGGTCAAGAGCCGCGTGTTCTCGATCGCGATGACGGCTTGCGCAGCGAAGTTCTCAATCAGCTCAATCTGCTTGTCAGTGAACGGCCGCACCTCCAGGCGATAAATAATGATGACGCCGACCAGCGCGCCGTCCTTCAGCATGGGGACGCCGAGCGTCGAGCGTGCGCCGCCGAGCCGCGCCGCCATGCCTGCCACCTCATCGGCGGCATAGTCCATCGTGTGCATGACCTGCTTCGCTCTCAGGACGCGTTCGATCATGCCGCCTGGCGGATATTGCAGCGGTCCTGGCCGCCTGAGGTATTCGCCAAACTCCGGAGGCGCGCCGACCTCGGCCGCAAAATGCACGGCCTTGCCGTCAACCCGGAACAAGTTTCCGAATTGAGCGTCGCACAGTCGCGTCGCGTTCTCCAGAATGGCCCGAAACACCGGGTCGAGCTGGCCGGGCGAACTCGATATGACCTGCAGCACATCGGCCGAGGCGGTCTGCCGCTGCAATGCCTCCTGCGTCTCGCTGAACAGCCGCGCATTTTCGATAGCGAGTGCAGCCTGCGCCGCGAAAATTGTCCAGGAGCCCGATCTCCCGTCCGAGAACGGACGCACCTCGCGTACGCCCCGCAACAATCGCACCGAGCAGCCGCGTTCTCCTTGCGCAACGGAACGAACAGGGTCGTGTGGATCCTCTTTCTGAGTTCCGACGCGACGCGCGCGCGAGCGCGGAGTCGCCTTGGCCGCGTCAAGCACATGGATATGGCTTCGCGACCATCCAAAGCGAGCTGGAACAGGGCGATCGGTGGCGCGATAGCCATGCTGCAGGACCATGGCGAATTCGTCCGCGAGGCCGCTTGCATCGCGACGGCCGTGAGATGTGCTCGCCGTCATAGAGTTGCAGGCTGCCGAACGCGACGCCGCACAGCGCGATGGCCTGCTTAGAAATCGCATCGAATACGGACTGCAAGGTCGGTCGTCGACGAATCGATGACGGTGAGAATTTCAGCTGTCGCAGTCTGCTGCTGCAGCGCCTGCTGCGTCTCGTTGAACAGCCGCGCGTTCTCGATCGCGATAACGGCCTGGTCGGCGAAGCTTTGCAAGAGCGCGAGTTCGTCGGCGGCGAAAGCCGCAACCCGGGTGCGATGCACGATCAGCGCGCCGATCGCCTTGCCCTCGCGCCGCAACGGGATGCCGACCAATGTGCGGGTGCCGGCGGCACGCGCCGGCTTCAGGCCGGGCCAGTCCGCGATCTCCGAGTCGACATTCTCGATATCTGGCAGATGAATCTGCCGGTTCTCGCGATAAACGGTCCCCGGCATGTTGTGGCCGCTGATTTTGAGCTGCTCCGCGGACACCGTTGTCGCGATTCGCTTCGCGCCTTCGCCGACATTTATAATGTGGCTCCATTCATCGCCGGGGCCGGCGATGCGAATGGTCACGGCCGAGGCCGCGAACAGGCGCTCGGTGGTTGCGGCGATCTGCTGCAGCGAGCGCTGGGCATCGCCGGGGGAGCCCGCGATCGCACGCAGGATTTCCGCCGACGCCGCCTGGCGATCGCGTGCCACGCGCAGGTCGCGCTTAAGGAGGGCGATTTCCGATTGCGCGGTAGCGGAAGTCGCCTTGCGAGGGTGGGCCTTGGTTGCGGAGGTCTTGGCCGAATGGGCCTTGCCGACGGGCGCTTTGCGCACGCGTGTGGCCGGCCCCTTCGCCGCAGCGCGTTTTCGCGCCTTCCGACCAAGCACGGCCATTGCTTCTGTTCCTCCGCCCGTCCGGGCCAATGCTAGCCAATCCTGCTTTGGGCGTATAGCCAGCGGCGCCGACGTCCACGACCGGTACCCCCTTCACGTTGCATGAAAATTTGCCGCCACGACGGGCTTCAGTCCCGGCCGCAGCCGCGCTACCTTTGTCAGGAACCAGGCGAAGACGACCAAAAGATCGTCCGGCCACGACGGAGGAACACCATGCCGATCCCGTATTACGACTGGATTGCCCACCACGCGATGCGGACACCCAAGAAGACCGCGCTGGTCGATCTCGCGACCGAGCGTTCGTTCTCGTACGCGCAGATGGACGAGCGGATCTCGCGGCTGGCGCAGCACCTGCGCGACAAGCTTTCCGTGAAGCGCGGCGACCGCGTTGCGGTGCTGGCGCTGAACACCACCGACACCCTCGAGGTCCAATTCGCCTGCGGGCGGCTCGGCGCGATCTTCGTGCCGCTCAACGTCCGTCTCACCGTGCCGGAGCTGGAGTATATCGTCGGCGACGCGGCACCGACTGTCATGATCCATGACGACGAGCTTGCCGACATCGCGCTGAAAGTCGTCGAGCTGTGCAAGGTGCCGAGCCGGCTCTTGTACGGACCTGCCGGCAGTTACGAAGCCGCGATCAAGACGTCACAACGGCTGAAGCGGCTCGAGGTGGTCACCCACGACGACATCTCGACCATCATGTACACGTCGGGCACCACCGGGCGGCCGAAGGGCTGCATGATCACCCACGGCATGACGTTCTGGAACGCCGTCAACCTGAACTCGTGCATGAAGATCACGCAGGAAGTGAAGACGCTCACCGTGCTGCCGCTGTTCCACACCGGCGGGCTGAACTGCTATTCGAACCCGGCGCTGCATGCCGGCGGCGCCGTGCTGATCATGAAAACGTTCGATCCGGGGCTGGCATTAAAACTGATCGGCGACCCGAAGACCGGCGTGAACCTGTTCCTCGGCGTGCCCGCAAATTACCAGTTCATGTCGCAGCACCCGTCGTTCCCGGACGCCGACTTCTCGAACATCAAGTGCGCGGGGATCGGCGGCTCGCCGACACCGGTGGCGATGCTCGAATTGTGGGAGAGCCGCGGGCTCGCATTGCAGCAGGCCTACGGCATGACCGAGACCAGCCCCGCGGTCCTCGCGCTCGACCGCGAGGACGCCGTGCGCAAGGCGGGCTCCGCCGGCAAGCCAGTACTGCACACGCAGACCCGCGTGGTGCGCCCCGACGGCACTGACGCAGCGATTGGTGAACTCGGCGAGCTGTGGGTGAAGGGGCCGAACGTCACGCCCGGCTACTGGAACCGACCGGATGCCAACGCGACATCGTTCACCGACGGCTGGCTGCACACCGGCGACGCCACCCGCATCGACGAAGAGGGCTTCTACTTCATCGTCGACCGCTGGAAGGACATGTACATCTCCGGCGGCGAGAATGTTTATCCGGCCGAGGTCGAAGACGTGCTCTACCGTCTGCCGGCGGTCGCCGAAGCCGCCGTGATCGGCATCGCCGATGACCGCTGGGGCGAGACTGGGCTTGCGATTGTCGCGCTGAAGCCGGGGCAGAGCGCAAGCGAAGCCGAAATCATGGCGCACTGCCGGACCAATCTGGCGCGCTTCAAGTGTCCGCGCGAGGTCCGCTTTGTCGAGGCGCTGCCGCGCAACGCCACCGGCAAGGTGCACAAGCCGACATTGCGCGGGCAATTCGGCGTGACCGGCGCGCCGTCGGCCTCAGTACCCGCGACCGCGGCGAGTTGACGAGTGCTGCGCGGCCTCGCAGCGGTCGCACTGCTTCTTCTTGCGGCGGTCGCGGCGTCGCCGGCGCACGCCACCGCCGAATACGACTACAAGACCAACGAGCGGCTCATTATCGATAGTGGGCTGGCGCCCAACAAGAAGTACGCGATCCGGGCTGGACTTGTCGGCGACAAGTTTGGCTTCTTTCTGACGACCGAACCGTCGCGCAAGGTCGCGGCCAGGCTCGAGGGCGTCGCACTGGACGAATTGCTGGACACCGCACCCGAGGCGCTGCATGCGATCTGGGCGCCGGACTCAAGGCATGTCGCGATCACCTTTCGCACCGAGCGACATGCGCTGACGATGTGGCTTTACGGCGTCGACGGCCGCCATGCCGAGCAGATCGCGGTCGGCGATCTGCTCGGCCAGGTCATCAAGGGCAAACAGGTTGCAATCGATGATTATTCGTTGCGGTTCCGCACCATCGCGATCACCTGGCAGGACGCGCAACGGTTTCAACTGGCCGAGAAATGGATTTTTGATGCGCGGGACCGCAAGCTCGCGCAGGCGGTCGGATCTTTTGGCAAGGAGAGCCCGAACGACAATTACAAGGAGACCGGCGACGACGGCAAACCGGTCTGGACCTTTGTCGATGTTGCGGTCGACGCCGATTGCGAGATCGCGCCGGGCAACCGCTATCGCGTGATCGCAACAAAGCCCGGCACGTTTGTGCCGCGGGAGTAAGCCTGGCTCTCTCCGCTACGCCGCCTTCGCCTTGCGCTCGATCGGCCTGACGTTGAACACACGCACGCGACCAAGCCGCAACACCTCGATCTCGACGGCGCGGTTGATACGGTCGCGATCAAGCAGCCGGATCAGATCGTCGACGCCGGAAACCGGCTTGCCGTCGAGCTGCACCACGACGTCGCCCGACAACAACCCGGCACGGCTCGCCGGACCGTCCTGCTCCAGCCCGGTCAGCAACGCGCCCATGCGGTTGTCGATGCCGGCGGCGACGGCGTGGCGCCGCGGCACGGGTACGGTCTGCGCGGAGACGCCGATATAGGCGCGCCGCACATAGCCGTGGCGGGTGATTTCGGACAGCACGAACTGCGCGGTGTTGCTCGCGACCGCAAAGCAGATGTTCTGCGCGCCCATGATGACGGCGGTATTGATGCCGATCACCTCGCCGCGCGAGGACACCAGCGGCCCGCCGGAGTTGCCGGGATTGAGCGCGGCGTCGGTCTGGATCACGTCCTCGATCATCCGCCCCGAGACCGCGCGGATCGAGCGTCCGAGCGCCGAGACGACGCCGGCGGTGACGGTGAACTCGAAGCCGAGCGGGTTCCCGATCGCGACCACGAGCTGGCCGCGGCGCAGAAGCTTGGAATCGCCGAGCGTCGCCGCCGGCAGCTTGCCGTCGGTGTCGGCGCGCACCAGCGCGAGATCGGTGTCGGGATCGACACCGAGCACGCGCGCATCGGTGACGAGGCCTTCCGAATTCGACAGGCGAATTTCGCGTGCCGACCCGACCACGTGGTTGTTGGTCAGAACGAGGCCATCCGGCGAGATCACGATGCCGGACCCGACACCGCCCTGCGCACCGCGCTGGCCGCTGTCGGCGAGGCGCCCGCGCGTATCGACCCGGACGACAGCTGGTCCGACCTTGTCGGACACTGCCATGACCGCGTTGGAGTAGGCGTCGAGCAGCGCCGCGTCATTGACCGGCGCTGCACCTGACGTGTTGTTGTCCGCGGCCGGCAAGTCTGCCGCGGCGATCGTTCTGGTGAAATCAAGCATGATTTTGTTCCTTCAGGGCGGGTTAGGTAGGTACGCGCAGTTAGCTCGCGGTAGGGGCTTGAAACGGCCGCTCGCGGCCCGAACGCATGGGCGCGATGCGTGCCCGCGCCGTTCCCAGCCCTTGCGGGTGCGGGCTAGGATGCCTCCAAGCAACACCAAGCGAACGAGGGAGCGAACAGCCATGCCGAAACTGAACCGCAACGGGGTCAACATCTATTACGAGGTCCACGGCTCCGGCCCGATGATCCTCTTGACCCACGGCTATTCCGCCACGGCGCAGATGTGGAAGGGCCAGATCGAGCCGCTCACGAAAAACCACACACTGGTCACCTGGGACATGCGCGGCCACGGCCAGAGCGATTATCCGGCCGACCAGTCGGCCTACAGCGAAGAAGCAACGGTCGGCGACATGGCGGCGATCCTCGACGCGGTCGGCGCGAAGAAGGCGATCGTCGGCGGCCTCTCGCTCGGCGGCTACATGTCGCTCGCGTTCTACCGCGTGCATCCGGAGCGGGTGAACGCGCTCTTGATCATCGACACCGGACCCGGCTTCAAGAAGGACGACGCCCGCGAAGCCTGGAACAAGCGCGCGCGGCGAGACAGGCGACCGTTACGACAAGGAAGGCCTTGCCGTCCTGAAGTCCGGCAGCGCCGAGCGCGCGTATGCGGTGCATCGTTCGGCCGACGGGCTGGCGCGCGCCGCACGCGGCATGCTGGCGCAGAAGACCTCGGCGGTGATCGAGTCGCTGCCGAACATCAAGGTGCCGTCGATCGTGATTGTCGGCTCGAACGACACGCCGTTCCTCGCCGCCTCCGATTACATGGCAGCGAAGATCCCGGGCTGCAAGAAAGCCGTGATCCCCGACGCCGGCCACGCCGCCAATATCGACCAGCCAAAGGCGTTCAACCAGGCGGTGCTTGGCTTCCTCGGCGGGCTGGCGGGGTAAACGCTGGATTCCGGGGCGAGCGGAGCCCGGAATATCCCGCGTCGGCGCGCGATGCGGCGCACCCGGAATGACGATAACCACCTGTTGACCGTGTCCGAAAACGGCGAGTGGGGGACGCCATTTTCTGGCATGATCGGCGGCATGAGTTCCGTGCTCGATCTCGACCATGACGCCTGCTACCGCGCGATCGCCTCGCGCGATGCCCGCTTCGACGGCCGGCTGTTCATCGGCGTCAAGACCACCGGCATCTATTGCCGGCCGATCTGCCCGGCACGAACGCCCAAGCAAACGAGCTGCGTGTTCTTCGCAACCGCAGCTGCGGCGCAGGAAGCGGGCTTCCGCTCCTGCCTGCGTTGCCGTCCTGAATGTTCGCCGGAGCTCGCCATCTGGCGCGGTACCACAAACACGGTGTCGCGCGGGCTGGCGTTGATCGCGGACGGCGCACTCGATGGTGAGGAGGCTTCTGTCGACGCCCTTGCCGAGCGGCTCGGGGTCGGCGAACGGCAGCTGCGGCGGCTGTTCCAGCAGCACATCGGCGCTTCGCCAATCACGGTGGCGCAGACCCGCCGTGTGCTGTTCGCCAAGCAGCTGATCGCTGAGACGGCAATGCCATTGTCGCAAGTTGCCCTTGCCGCCGGCTTTGGCTCAATTCGACGCTTCAACGCGGTGTTCCAGAAGCTTTATCGACGGCCGCCAAATCAGTTTCGCCGCGGCGACGGCGAGACCGGGTCCGCGCTGACGCTGACCTTGCCGTTCGCGCCGCCCTATGACTGGCCCGCGATGCTGGCGGCGCTTGCGGGGCGCGGCGAGCGTGTCGAGGGCGACGTATGGCGCCGCGTCGTCGCGATTGGCCGTGCGCCCGGCGTGGTCGAGGTGCGCCCGCATCCAACCCGTCCGGCGGCGTTGGCGGCGACGATCCGCTTTCCCGATGTCGCCGCGCTCCCCCAGATCGTGCGACGTATCCGGCGTGTGTTCGATTTGTCGGCTGATCCGCTGGTGATCAGCGCTCAGCTTGCCGATGATCGGCTGCTCGCGCCGCTCGTCCGCAAGCGGCCCGGCTTGCGCGTCCCCGGCGTGTGGGAGGATTCTCTGCACACGCGATTCCAACTCGACGACAGCGGCGCGCATGATGCGTTTGACGTCTGCGACCCGCGGCTGGCCAAATCGATCGCACTGCTTGACGGAAAGAAGCCCAGCCCACGCGAACTCGCCGAGCGCGCGGAACGCTGGCGCCCGTGGCGCGCCTATGCTGCTGCGCATCTGTTGCTGAAAGCCGAGCGACCGCGTCGCCCGCGTCCCACGACCCGATCCCTCACATTCGAAGGTGCACCTGCCCATGCGCGCTGACGGACATGTCCTGACCTTCATCATGGATCGCGTGCCGACGCCGATCGGCGACATGCTGGTCGTGGTCGATCGCGACGGCAACTTGCGCGGCGCCGACTTCTTCGATCACGAGGAACGGATGCGCACCCTGCTGCGCCAGCAATACGCCCGCGAAGGTACCGTGGCGATCGTGGAGGGGTCCGCGCCAAAGGCGATCCGCACTGCGATCGAGGCTTATTTCGACGGCGACCTCACGGCGATCGACAAGCTGCCGGTCAAGACCGGCGGCACACCGTTCCAGCGCGATGTCTGGCGCCTCTTGCGCCTGATCCCGGCCGGCAAGACCACGACCTATGGCAAGCTCGCGGCACGGCTCGGCGTGCCCAATGCCGCACGCGCTGTCGGCATGGCCAATGGCGCCAACCCGATCGGCGTGGTCGTGCCCTGTCACCGCGTGATCGGATCGGATGCGAGCCTGACAGGCTATGGCGGCGGACTGCCACGCAAGCAGTGGCTTTTGACCCATGAGGGCGCGGCGTTTCGGTCGCTCGCGACGAGCCCGGAGCCAATGCGGCTGCCAGGAATCTAGCTATCGGCGGCCGAGCCGTGCTCACAAGCCGAGACCACTGAGCAGCAACTCAATCTGTTGCTCCATCTCGGCGCGCTTGTGCAGCACGCGCACGACACGGAAGAGGCCCTGCAGATAGGTGATGATGACGTCGGCAACGACCTTCGGGTCGAACCGCGCCGGCAACTCGCCGGCAGCTTTCGCTTCATCGAGACGGCGAATGAGGATCTGTCGGAGCGCCGCCATCTCTGCGACGATGTAATCTTTCAGCTCGCGCGCGCTCAGCACGTCACTGGAAAGACTCCCGGCCATCAGGCACACATTGGGAACCTTTGGATCGTCAAGGTCGTCCAGGATGGCGGCAAAGTAACGCCTCACCGCCTGCTTGGCCGACGGCGCGGCATTGAACGCCGTGAACCGCCGCGCCGTGACGGTCGCGTGATAGCGCTTGAGACACAGCAGATAGAGGTGCTTCTTGCTCTTGAAGCTGTTGTAGAACGAGCCCTCGCCGATCTTCATCACCTTCAGAAGATCGCGCAGCGACGCGTTCGAGTAGCCCTTGGCCCAGAACAGGCGGACGGCCTGATCGACGGCTTTCTCGGGATCGAACTGCTTCTTGCCGGGCATATCAGCATCTTAGCTCAAATTTCCTTGACCCGCGCAACCGCCATGCCGGCTTGACGGCCGATCACATACCAGCTTATCTTGTATCGAACGCTACAACTCAATTGACGTTGGTGCGAGGCACGACATGGGCAGGCCACGAATCCTGGTAACCGGCGCGACCGGCAAGACGGGAACGCCAACCGTCCATCAGTTGCTTGAGAAAGGCGTTCCGGTTCGCGCCCTCGTTCACAAGGACGACGACCGCAGCGCGGCACTGGCCAGGGCCGGCGCCGAGATTTGCGTGGGGTCACTGGAGGACCCGTTTGATCTCGAGACCGCGATGCGCGGCGTCCAGCGGGCCTATTTCTGTCCGCCGCTGGAGCCCGGCACACTGCGCCGCGCGACTCTATTCGCCGTCGCCGCGCAGGAAGCGCGCCTGGAAACCGTGGTGGTCCTGAGCCAGTGGCTAGTCGACCGCTCGCACCTTGCGCTTCACGCGCGCGAAAAATATTTGAGCGGACGCGTGTTCGACTGGATGCCCGGCGTCGCCACGATCACCGTCAACCCCGGCTGGTTCGCCGACAATTACATGGCGGCTTTCGAGGCCATTTCCCAATTCGGCCTGATGGCGCTGCCGCTCGGCCAGGGCCTCAACGCGCCGCCCTCAAACGAAGACATCGCCCACGTCATCGTCGGCGCGCTGACCAGGCCCGACGGCCTGATCGGCAGATCGCTGCGACCGACCGGACCGCGGCTTCTGTCGCCGGACCAGATCGCGGAAACCTTTGCGCGCGTGCTCGGACGCAACGTGCGCTACCAGGACGCGCCGATGAACCTGTTCCTGAAGTTCGCGAAATCAATCGGCCTGCCGGACTTTCTGATCGTCCAGTTGCACACGTTTCTGCAGGACTATCAGCGCGGCTCGTTCGGCGTCGGCGCGCCGACCGACGTCGTGCCGGAAGTCGGCGGCCGGCCGGCGGAAGATTTCGAGACGATCGTCCGCCGCTACGTTGCAGGTTCGGCGCTCGCGAAGCGCAGCGTCGGCGCGACCACCCGGGCGGCATGGAATTTGATCAAGGCGACAACCACCAGCCGTCCCGATCTCAACGCGATGGCCGAGCGACTGAGCCTTCCGGCCATCGCGCACGCAAGCCTCGCGGCGGATTCATCGACCTGGCTGCGCTCGCATCGGTGATCGTCCCGAGAGGCATCGTTAGAGTTCGTTAAGGATTTTCCTCAACCCAATCTTGCGACGGTGCTGATAGCGGTTCCCCACCAACCATTTTCCGGAACTCCCTGGGGGCCGATCCAATGTCTCGCGCACTTTTCGCTGGTCTTATCTCTGCCGTTGCTGTCGCAACGCTGCCGAGCGCCGCATCCGCTGGCTGTTTCGGGCTCTTTGGTGGCTGCTACACCCCGCCGCCGCAACCCTGCTACACCTGCTACCAGCCGCAGTATGTGCCGCCGCAGTATCGCACCGTGCCCGAGACCGTGATGGTTTCGCCGGGCGGTGTCATCGGCCATCGCGTTCCCGCGCAGTACCAGACCGTCATGGTGCCGCAGACCGTCATGGTCTCACCGGAGAGTGTGCAATACGAGCATATCCCGGCCCAATACGCGGTGCGTGATCGCGTCGAAATGGTCTCGCCGGGTTACAGCTACTATGTCCCGGTCGCGCCGCGCTGCCATTCGTGCGGCTGGTGAGCATCTGAGCCTGCGAACTCCATCGTCGCATCCGATTTCATTTTGAGCCGCCGCTGAGTAAGCTCAGCGGTGGTTTTCAGTTATGGAGGCGGTGGCCATGCAAACACGCCCATTCGGACACTTGGGGCTGAAGCTGTCGGTGCTCGGATTTGGCTGCGGCGCGGTCGGCGGCCTGATGGTGCGCGGCACGGAAGCCGACCAAGAACGCGCGATTGCGCGGGCTGTTGATGCCGGCATCAACTATTTTGACACCGCGGCCCAATACGGCGATGGCCAATCCGAGACCAATCTCGGGCGCGTAATCAAAGCGCTGAAGCTGCGCGACATCACGATCGGCACCAAGGTTCGCCTGACGGCCACGACTGGCATCCGCGATGCTATCGCTGCCTCGCTCGACAAGAGTTTGCAGCGGCTCGGCCTGCCAAACGTCGACATCTTCCACCTGCACAATGCGATCGCCGAACGTGGCCGGAACGGAGCGCTGACCGCCGATCAGGTGCTCAACGAGGTGGTGCCGACATTCGAAAGCCTGCGCCAGCAGGGCAAGATCAGGCTCTGCGGCATCACCGCCGTCGGCGATATCACAGCGATCCGCAAGGTCGCCGAGGCGCGCGTGATCAACAGCGCACAGGTCGTGTTCAACATGCTCAACCCATCGGCGGCAGCGCCGGTCGCCGCCGATTATCCCGGCCAGAATTTTCAGGAGCTGCTCAAGCTCAACGCCACCTGCGGGATCGGCTCGATTGCCATTCGTATTCTGGCGGGCGGCGCGCTGTCGGGTTCGGGTGCACGGCAACCCAATGCCAGTCCGGCGCCGGCACCGATCGGATCGTCGCCCGCGTTCGAGGGCGATCTTGCGCTGGCGCAGAAGTTCGCGATGCTGGTCGCGGACGGCGCAGTCGGCAGTCTCACGGAGCTCGCGATCCGTTACGCAATCACCGAGCCGAATGTTGGAACGGCGCTGATCGGGCTCGCGTCGCAGGCCGATCTCGACACGGCCATCGGGTCAGTCGAGAAGGGTCCGCTGTCGCGCGAGATTCTCGTGCGTGTTGCGGCAATCCAGGCTGAATTCGTGCGTGCCGTCTCGCGCTAACCCGGCTTGCGAGTGGCGAGAAAATCGCCCATGCGGTCGAGTGCCTTCAAAATGTTCTCAGTCGAATTGGCGTAGGACAGCCGCAAATAGCCTTCGCCGAGAATACCGAAGTCCGGGCCGCCGATGACAGCAACACCGGCCTGGTCGAGCAGCGCATTGGCGAGCGGCTTCGCCTTCCAGCCGGTGCGCTTGATGTTCGGAAACGCATAGAACGCGCCTTTCGGCGTCGCGCATGACACGTTGGGCAATTTGTTGAGGCCCGCGACCACGACCTTGCGCCGGCGGTCGAACTCCGCGACCATCTTCTCGGCCGCATCCTGCGGACCGGTCAGCGCGGCAAGGCCGGCGTACTGTGCCGATGCGTTGACACAGGAGTGCAGGTTGACCGCGAGCTTGCGCGCGTAGTCGTACAGCTTGCCCGGCCACACCGCGTAGCCGAGGCGCCAGCCGGTCATCGCATAGGTCTTGGACCAGCCGTTGAGCAGGATCAGGCGGTCGCGGATCGAGGGGTAAGTGAGCAAACAAACATGCTGCTCGCCGTCATAGACCATGTGGTCGTAGATCTCATCCGACATCACGGCGACGTTGGGGAATCGTTCGAGGCCTACGACCAGGTTGTCGACCTCGCTCTTCGGCGTCACGCCGCCGGTGGGGTTGGCGGGCGAATTGACGATCAGGAGCCGCGTTTGCAGCGTGATCAGGCGCAACGTCTCTTCGGCGGAGAACGCAAAGCCATTCTCTTCGCGGATCGGCACCGGAACCGGCCGCGCGCCGGTGAACTCGATCATCGAGCGATAGATCGGAAATCCTGGGTCAGGATAGAGGATGTCGACGCCCGGCTCGCCGAACATCATGATCGACATGAACATGGTCGGCTTGCCGCCCGGCATGATCATGACTTCGTCGGGCGACACGTTGACCTTGAAGCGCTTGTTCAAGTCGGCGGCAACCGCCTCGCGCAGCTCGGGGATGCCGGTCGCCGGTGTGTAGCCGTGATGGCCGTCGCGCAGCGCCTTGATCGCGGCTTCGACGATATGATCGGGGGTGCGAAAATCCGGTTGCCCGATGCCGAGGCTGATGATGTCGCGGCCCTGGGCCTGGAGCGCGCTTGCCCGCGCCAGCACCGCGAAGGCGTTCTCTTCACCAATGCGGTCGAAGGCGGCAATCGTCTGCAGCATGGGGGTCCCCTTCCCGGACTATAGGCGTTCCAGAAAATCCCCTTAGCACAACGCGCCGGTGTGCAAGGCAGCATTTGGTCAAAATCTGCTACGGGCTGACCGTGCAGCTGACCGATCCCTGCTGCATCATGATCTGGTGCCCGCCAAGGTCGAGCACGATCTGGCCGTCATAAGTCCCCTTGGCCTTGTTCAGTTGGGCCGAGATCACGATCCTGACCCGCACGCGCTCCTCCTGGTCCATCGCGATCAAAAGCAGATGTCCGTCGCGAAAGCTGAAGCGCGTGACCTTGGCCGGATAGTCGAAATCGAGGGGCGGCAAGTCGCCGATCTTCGCCGGCGCAACGACGGTCAGATGCTCATCCAAGTCATTGGGATAGGGACAGGTGATGGCCTGGTGTGACGCTGCGCCCCTGCAAGCCACCGGCGCCAAAACGACACCGCCGACCGGAACGGTCGCAACGCAGGCGGCGCTCCGGGCGATCGGTCTCATGCCGGCCTCCGACACGACGTTAGGGGCTTGCTGAAAGTCGCTTGGCCAACGACAATGGTTCAATGATCAAGGCCGCTCTGCCCGCAACTCTTGGACTGTTGCTGTTCGCCGCGCCTGTGCTCGCGCAGAACCAGCAACCGCCGCGACTGCCGTTCACGGCGACGCTGTCGAACAATGTCCCGCTCGCGTTCGGTATGACCGTCGAGGAAGCCGCGGTCGCGCTCAATGCGCCGCTAAAGTACATCCGCGGCAGACCAGGCGACGAGGTGTTTGCCGCGCCGCGGTTTGCCAGCGCCGGCTATTTCGATCGCCGCGATCAGCTGTTCCTGCAGTTCCGCAACGGCCGCCTCACCGGATGGAAAGGCGACTGGGGCAAGAACTGGATGTGGGAGTAGTTTCTTGCGGTCGCCCCACTTTCGCGGGGACGACGACCGAGACTGCGCCGCTCACCAATCCTGATACTTCGGCTTGCGCTTTTCTTTCACGGCCGCGGTGGCTTCCGCCGCGTCGACGCTGTCGCGCACGGCGTTGAGATCGCGCAGCGCGCGGCCCTGCTGTTCCGACGGTCCGCGCGGCAGCACGGTTTCGGTGACGAAGCGCTTCAACGTCTTCAGCACCTGCGGCGAGAATTCCGTCATCTCGCGCGCCATGGCGAGCGCGGCCGGCACCTGCTGGCCAGTCGGCACCACCTTGTTGCAGAGGCCGACATTGTAGGCCCGCTGCGGATCGACGGTGTTGCACAGCAGGATCATCTCCATCGCAATCTTGTGCGGGATGCGCGAGGCGAGGCCCGCGATCAGGCCGCCGGTAAAGCCCATGCGCGCCTCGGGGTACGCAAACTTGGCGTTCTCGGCGGCAACCGTGAGATCGCACATCATCGACAGCACCAGCGCGCCGCCGACGCACCAGCCGCCGACCGCGGAAATGATCGGCTTCTCGGTCTTGAAGCCGACGGTCGGAATGCAGCGCCACAGCTCGGGAAAATTGCCGGTGTCAGCGCCGCCGGAGAACGCATCGTTGCCGGCGCCGGTGATGACGCAAGTCTTCTGCTTGCGCGAGGCTTCGAACTCGCGAAACGCCTTTTGCAGCAGGACCGCGGTCTCCGCGCAGATCGCGTTGCGCTTTTCCGGGCGGTTGATCGTGATCAGCGTGGTGCCGTCGGCATTGTTCTCGACCAGGACTTTTTCCATCGTCTCACCTTTGTTCGGCTTTGTTCTCTTCGGCCAATTCTTGTTCGGACATGTCAGGCCATCGCATCCCGCGGGAATATTGCGCCGCAATGCATTGTTCGCCTATTATTGACGGACTTTGTAGTGGGCTCGCCAAAGCCTGTACAGAGAAGGAAAGTTGCACCCCGCCATGCGACATTCGCGGGTCGCCACCCGCGATCCGATCCGAACGCGAATGTCGCGCGCCACGACCTCTAGTTTTCAATCAGACAAAAGGATCTGCGATGGGACAGAACGTAACGCTCACGGCTTCCGACAACCAAAAGCTCGGCGCCTATCGCGCTGATCCGGCGGGCACGCCTAAAGGTGCCGTCGTTGTGATCCAGGAAATCTTTGGCGTGAATCACCACATCCGCGCCGTCACCGACAATTTCGCCAAGGCCGGCTATGTCGCGATTGCGCCGGCGATCTTCGATCGGCAGAAGCCCGGCTTTGAATGCGGCTATACGCCCGAAGAGATTGCGGAGGCCCGCAAGTTCGTCGCGAGCCCCGACGTGCCGGCCATGATGCGCGATGTGCAGGCCGCGGTCGACGCGGTGAAGTCGGTCGGCCCGGTCGGCGTGGTCGGCTTCTGCCTCGGCGGCAGCCTCGCTTTCTTGAGCGCAACGCGGCTGAACAGCGTCGGCGCGGCAGTCGCCTATTACGGCGGCATGGTCGCGCGCACCGCCGACGAAAAGCCGAAGGTGCCGACCATGATGCATTTCGGCGAAAAGGATGCCGGCATCCCGATGACCGACGTCAACTCCATCAAGGCCAAGCGCGGCGGCGATTGCGAGATCTTCGTCTATGACGGCGCGCAGCACGGCTTCCACTGCGACGAGCGCGCAAGCTATGACAAGAAGAGCGCCGAGGTTGCCTGGCCGCGCACGCTCGACTTCTTCGCCAAGCATTTGAAGAAGTGACGCCGATTGTAGCAGAATTGTGAGGATGGGTGGAGCGAAGCGATACCCATCGTTTCGCAACCGGCATCAGCGACGTTGATGGGTTTCGCGAAGAGCTCAACCCATCCTACGAGCTACGAAGGCTGGATCAGAACCAGCGCTCGCCGATGACCAGTGTGTCGCCGGGCTGCAGCGGCATGTTCGGCGGCACAACGGCAGTGACTGCGCCGACTTCGTTGCGACGGGTCAGCTTGAACGCGGTCTTCTTGGCGCGCGGCGTGTAGCCGCCGGCAATCGCGATCGCGCTCTCGGCCGTCATGTTCGGCACATAGGGATACTGGCCGGGCGCCAAGACCTCGCCGAGAATGAAGAATGGCCGATACTGCTCGACCTCGGCCGCCACATAGGGCTCGCGGATATAGCCGCCGCGCAGTTTTGCCGCGATCGCTTGTGCGAGCTCGGCCGGCGTAAAGCCGCGCGCCACGACCGCGCCGATCAGTGGCATCGTGATGTTGCCGCCTGCGTCAACCGCGTAGGAATTGGTGAGGCCTTCCTGGCCGTAGACGACGACGCGGAGCTTGTCGCCAGCATCAAGACGATAAGCCGAGTTCGTAGGTTGCGACCGGCACGGGGGCCGGCATCGGCGCAGCATAGGCGACCGGTGCCGGGGTGGGCGCAGGGACGGGGGCAGCAACGACCGGCGGCGGCGCCGGCATGGGCCCGCCATACGCGACGGCATCGAGACCGCTAGCGACCGGCGGGGGCGGTGGAACGTAGGCGACCGGACGACGGCGCATGCATCCCGACAGCGCGATGACCGCCACCGTGACGACGAGCAAGACCCGAGCGACGCGAACGACAGACACCGGACGTAATCTCCAGGAGATACGTCCGATTTGCGCCTGTTATGGTTAATAAAAGGTATGCGCAGCTTTGCAGCGCATGAATTCCCGACCTGCCGACGGCACTTACGCCGAAACGCCGACCCCGATCGGGCACGACACGCCGGTGCCGCCGAGGCCGCAATAGCCCGCCGGATTCTTGGCGAGGTACTGCTGGTGATAGTCCTCGGCGAAATAGAACGGGCCGGCCGGCGCGATCTCGGTCGTGATGGCGCCATAGCGCTGCGCGGCCGAGTGCCTTGCCAAAGGCGGTCTTCGACTGCCTGAGCGGCCTTCGCCTGCGCGTCGTCGCAGGTGTAGATCGCCGAACGGTACTGGGTGCCGACGTCGTTGCCCTGCCGCATGCCCTGCGTCGGGTCATGATTTTCCCAGAACGTCTTCAGCAGCCTCTCGTAGGAGATCTTCTTCGGATCGAAGACGACCAGCACGACCTCGGTGTGGCCGGTGCCGTCCGCTGCAGACCTCCTCATAGGTCGGGTTCGGCGTGAAGCCGCCGGCGTAACCGACCGCGGTCGTAAAGATGCCGTCGCCCAGTTCCCAGAACTTGCGCTCGGCGCCCCAGAAGCAGCCCAGCGCGAACACGGCGCGCTGCAGACCTTCCGGATAAGGTGGCTGGATCGGATTGCCGTTGACGAAATGCTGCTTCGCGGTCGGGATCGGCGTCGGCCGGCCCGGCAACGCCTGGTCCGCGGTCGGCATTTCCAGTGACTTGCGCATGAAGAGCATGGAACGTCTCCTGATTTCCTTCTCACCTTATATACGCTCGGCAAAGGCCCGTTGTTAGCCGCCGGCGCCGGTCGAAAGAGGCACCGCGCCCCAACCTTAGTCGCGCGCGTAGCCGATCAGCCGCCGCCTCGGCCGAAACAGCAGCATCAAGAGAATACCGAGGACACCGAGCACCGCAAAGGTTGGCTGATCCAGCACGACCTTGACGACATGGGTCCACAGCCAGGGCACGTGGCTCTCGAGCGCAACCCGGAGCGCTTGCTGGCTCGACTGATGGATATCGTTCCAGAATTCGGAGAGTTTCGTCAGCCGCAGGGTCTGGTCCGCGATCGAGCGCTGGCCGTCATAGATCAGGAAGATGAATCCGGCCGCGAGCAGGAGAAGACCGATAAAACGAAAAAACCCCCGGATCATGGATGACCTTTGCCCACCAGATCCTCGCAATAGCGCCGCGAGGCGCGATTTTCAATCCAAACGCGCGGCCCGGGACATGCCGGCTCATCAAATTTGGCCCCGGCGCACGGCGTTTGCTGCGTTGACGATGCCATAGCCCCCCTCTATAAGGCGGGCCGTTGGCGGCGGTGCATTCCGCCGCCACTGTTCTTTCGGCGGCTCGGGACGACCTTTGACCGCATCGCGCGAACGAACGGCAATTTCCAGGAACAGAGTTTCGACTGAAGCTTGAGCGGTTCGCGACATGCGGCCGTGTATGAGAAGGTCCGGCTGCATCCGGCTCCGGATCATCAAGCAGACCAGGACAGAGCAGACAAGAGTATGGCCAACACCACATCAGCCCGCAAGGCGACGCGCAAGATTGCCCGCCGCACCGCAGTCAACAAGGCGCGCCGTACCGGCATGCGCGGTTCCGTGCGCAGCGTCGAGGAAGCGATCAAGAAGGGCGACCGCGCCGCCGCCGTCGCGGCGATGAAAAAGGCGGAACCGGAGCTGATGCGCGCTGCGCAGCAGAACGTCATCCATAAGAACGCGGCAAGCCGCAAGGTCTCGCGGCTCACGCACGCGATTGCCAGGCTCGCGAAGTAACGCGTCGCGGTCGCCACGCACTGACTTGCGACGAGAGCCCGGCCTTGCCGGGCTCTTTTGTTTTGCATCGCAGTGAACTTGCCGAGAACCTGACGCCGCGCCCATCGCACCGCATGAGAAATCGCGCATTGCGACGGTCTGCCGTTGCGTGTGATCGTCGCGACACGCCTCATCGTGACACGACAGAGAGCCCGCGGCATTTCACGACGAATTGGCGACGGCTACCCGGGTCCGCCGCGCAAGAAAAAATCCGTTTCGATAATCACTTAAGAGGAATGTCCGCGAAGGTAGTTGGAGTTCACCGTCTGTCGCTATGACACTGTGTTAAAAATTTATGAAGATCATTTTGCAGTGTCATATTTGACACGCGTTTTTTTGTGCCGAAGATTTAGCACGTTGGCATCTCGCCCAGGCGAACGGATGTGCGCGAGCCCGCATGCACGACGAGCTACGCTGATGAAAGCCGTTGCAGCTACTTTCGGCCTGTGGTTCTTTTCGATCGTTCGCGGTGCCAATGATCACTGCAATCGACGTTGCAGTTCGGCGGCAGGCGCGCAAATCAGTGGCGGCGCGTAAGCGGCAATTCCCAGCCGAGGTCTGAGTTTTTGCTCACACGGTTTGTGAGAACGGTTGAGCTATGTCCGCTATAAAGTTCGCGTTCGTGCGTACCAGAGAGTGCAAGGCAGTGAGTGAAGGAGCACCGACAAACAGGCTCCGGACGGCAGAGTACGCGGCGTAAAAACGATCCCTTCAGGCTTCGGCCGGGGATCGCAAGTGTCAACCAGAAAGCTGAAGGCTAGGAGACCTTGGCGCGACAACGCTTGCGCCGAGTGGGGGGTTTATTATGCCAAATGCGCGGATGTTATCGAACGGACGACGACGGGCTCCGGTATCGAACGACCGAATACGCCCCGTCGGCGCAATCGCAAATCTTGGATGCGACGGCTTTGCTCAAAGCCGCCACTTGCGCCAGCTTTCTGCTCACCCTGCCTGCAACTCACCCCCAGAATACCGCCGAGTCTTTGCTGACCTCGCGGCGGAATGATTTTTGCTCGAGCTTTGCCAGACCGGCGTGATCGCGCCGGTGGTCGAGGCATCGGGATAACGTCCGCCACTGAGGTCGCGCCGCTCCCGTCGACGGGTGCGCGCAAGCACACGTCTCAACGAAAATCCGTCTCTTGAATTCAGGTGGAACTCTTGTTGCAAATGGCGAAGAACGAACAGGAATGCTGGGCTCGCGTCAAAGACCGGTTGCGCTCGAGCGTAGGCGACGACGTCTACAACAGCTGGTTCGCGCGCGTGGACCTCGAGCAGTTGAACAGCGAAGCAGTGCACATGTCGGTGCCGACGCGGTTCCTGAAGAGCTGGATCCAGACGCACTATGCCGAGCGTGTGCTCGGCTGCTGGCAGGAAGAACTGCCAAACCTCAATCGCATCGAACTGACCGTGCGGACGCCGGTGCGCAGCATCGCGCCGGCGAAGGACGCCAAGGCTGCGACCGACGAGCGGCGTGCCGAGCGCGGCGACGCGCGCGCACACGACGGCGGGCGCACCGCGGTTTCCGCGATGGCCGCCAGCGCCGGACACGAGGCGCTCGGCGGTTCGCCGCTCGATCCGCGTCTCACCTTCGAGACCTTCGTGATCGGCCGCTCCAACACGCTGGCGCACGCGGCGGCGCGGCAGGTCGCCGAGGGCCGGCGCGGCGATCCCGTGATGTTCAACCCGCTCTACATTCATGCCGGCGTCGGCCTCGGCAAAACGCACCTGCTGCAGGCGATCACGTTTGCCGGCAACGCGCTCGGCCACCGCAAGGTGCTCTATCTCACCGCCGAGAAATTCATGTACGGCTTCGTCTCGGCGCTGAAGGCGCAGACCGCGATCGCGTTCAAGGAGACGCTGCGGGCGATCGACGTCCTCGTGATCGACGACCTGCAGTTCCTGCAGGGCAAATCGACGCAGGCGGAGTTCTGTCACACGCTGAACGCGCTGATCGACTCCGGTCGCCAGGTGGTGATCGCCGCCGACCGGCCGCCGTCCGATCTCGAGAGTCTCGACGATCGCGTGCGCTCGCGGCTTGCCGGCGGACTTGTCGTGGAGATGGGCTCGCTGGGCGAGGAACTCAGGCTGGAGATCCTGAAGTCGCGCGTCAACGCCGCGCGCATCCTGCATCCGAGCTTCGACGTTCCGCCGCCCGTGCTGGACTACCTGGCGCGCACCATCACCCATAACGGCCGCGATCTCGAAGGTGCGATCAACCGCTTGCTCGCCCACAACACGCTGAGCGGTCAAGCCGTGACACTGGAGATGGCAGAGCGCGAGGTACGCGACCTGATCCGCCCGCAGGAGCCGCGACGAGTAAAGATCGAGGACATCCAGCGCGTGGTGGCGCGGCAGTACAACGTCAGCCGGTCCGACCTGCTGTCGTCGCGCCGCACCGCCAATGTGGTGCGGCCGCGGCAGGTGGCGATGTATCTCGCCAAGACGCTGACGCTGCGCTCGCTGCCGGAAATCGGCCGGCGCTTTGGCGGCCGCGATCACACCACCGTGCTGCACGCGGTGCGCAAGATCGAGGCCCTGGTCGGCAAGGACACGGCCTTGGCCGACGAGGTCGAGCTCTTGAAGCGCCTGCTGCAGGACTAGGCGCGCAAGAAGGGCTCCAAATGGCCGGGGAAATGCCGCCCCGGCCGGCCTTCCCGCCCTTGCGCTTCAAGGCCGTCCGCGCCACCCTGCGCCCCCCTCGGCGGATTTCTGTCAATCCGCCGCGATTCGCTGCGATGCCGATTCCGGCAGCAGCGTTCCTTTCGAGTGGTGGAAGAGGCATGAAGGTCACCGTCGAGCGTGCGCAACTGATGAAATCGCTGGGCCACGTTCACCGCGTGGTGGAGCGGCGCAACACCATTCCGATCCTCGGCAATGTCCTGGTCAAGGCGGATAAATCACGCCTGAGCTTGAAGGCGACCGATCTCGATCTCGAAGTGATCGAGACGCTGCCGGCGGAGGTCGCGACGGCCGGTGCGACCACGGTTCCCGCACATATGTTCTACGATATCGTGCGCAAGCTGCCCGACGGCTCGCAAATCGTGCTGGAGGCGACCGGCGATCGCGCGGTGCTCGCGATCCGCGCCGGCCGCTCGCGCTTCACGCTGCAGACACTCCCTGAGTCCGATTATCCCGATTTGGCCGCCGGCGAGATGACCCATGCCTTCGCGCTCGGCGCGATCGACATGAAGAAGCTGCTCGACAAGACGCAATTCGCGATCTCGACCGAGGAGACCCGTTACTATCTCAATGGCATCTATCTGCACGCCGCAGGCAGCGCCAAGGCGGCAACCTTGCGCGCCGTTGCAACTGATGGCCACCGCCTTGCCCAGGTCGACCTGCCGCTGCCGCAGGGCGCGAGCGGCATGACCGGCGTTATCGTGCCGCGCAAGACGGTCGGTGAAGTGCAGCGCTTGATCGAGGACAATGACGCCTCGGTCGCGATCGAGCTGTCGCAAGGCAAGATCCGCTTCACCATCGGCGACGTCGTGCTGACGTCAAAACTGATCGATGGCACGTTCCCCGACTATGCGCGCGTCATCCCGCAGAACAACGACAAGGAACTCATCGTCGACAAGAAGGATTTTGAGGCCGCGGTCGATCGTGTTTCGACGATCTCATCGGAACGCGGGCGCGCCGTAAAACTCGCGCTTTCGGCCGGCAAGCTGGTGCTGTCGGTCACCAATCCGGATTCCGGCAGCGCCACCGAAGAGCTCGAGGTCGAATACGCCGCCGATCCGCTCGATATCGGCTTCAACTCGCGCTACCTGCTCGACATCGCCGCCCAGCTCGATGGCGAAGCCGCAGTCCTGAAGCTCGCCGACCCGGGTTCGCCGACCCTGATCCAGGACAAGGAGTTGCAGAACGCGCTCTATGTGCTGATGCCGATGCGCGTGTGAGCCGGCAATAAACAGCCTTGTTTTCGTCCTCATGGCCGGGCGTAGCCGTTCGAAGAACGGCGTCGCTTCGCTCGCCTATGCCCCGGCCATTTACGTTCAGGGAGCAGAAACATTTGAAAGACATGGATGTCCGGCATAAAGCCGGACAGGACGAACCAAGGGCTCCATGACCACCTCGCGCATTCGCCGCCTGTCGCTGACGCATTTCCGCAGCTATCGGGCCGCCAGCCTGGAGGCTGGCGCCGATCTGGTGGCGCTGGTGGGACCCAACGGCGCCGGCAAGACCAATTGCCTTGAAGCGATCTCGCTGCTGTCGCCGGGCCGCGGACTGCGCCGCGCCACGCTCGACGACATCGCCGACAATGAAGGCGACGGCTCCTGGGCGGTGGCGGCCGAAATCGAAGGCGCGCTGGGCCTTGCAACGCTTGGCACCGGTATCGAACCGCCGATCGCGGGAACACCCAGCACCACGCGACGCTGCCGTATCGATCGCGAGCCGGTGCCGTCGGCCGCGGCCTTCGGCGACCACTTGCGCATTGTGTGGCTGACGCCGGCGATGGATCAGCTGTTCATGGGCGCGGCATCCGAGCGGCGGCGCTTTCTTGATCGGCTCGTGCTTGCAATCGACAGCGGCCACTCCGGGCGCGTCAACGCGCTGGAGCGCTCGCTGCGTTCACGCAATCGCCTGCTGGAAGACCCCAAGGCCGACGCGCACTGGCTCGAGGCGGTCGAGCACGAGACCGCCCAGCTTGCGGTCGCAGTCGCCGCGCTCCGCGGCGAAACCGTGACACGGCTGCAGGCCAAGCTGTCCGCGCGTGCCAGCGCGTCGGCTTTTCCAGGTGCAATCATTGCACTCGACGGCTGGATGGAGAATGCGTTGCTTACCGAGACCGCGCTCGCAGTCGAGGAACGCTATCGCGCTATCCTGCGCGATACGCGGCCGCGCGACGCCGCCGCCGGCCGCACCCTCGACGGCCCGCACCTGACCGACCTGCAGGTGACTTACGCACCGAAGTCGATCCCCGCAAAAGACGCCTCGACCGGCGAGCAGAAAGCACTCCTCATCGGGCTCGTGCTTGCGCACGCCGGCCTCGTCTCCGACATGATCGGCATCGTGCCGCTGCTGTTGCTCGACGAAGTGGTCGCGCATCTCGATCCGAACCGCCGCGCCGCGCTGTTCGACGAACTCGACACACTCGGCGCGCAGGTCTGGATGACCGGCGCCGACCCCGCGGCGTTCGCTGCGATCATCTCGCGCGCCGATATTTTCGAGGTCGAAGGCGGCCGCATCAAACGTCGCGCTTGAGGACGGATACGACATCGTATCGCAGCGCTTTCGAGGAGCGAATCAGGGGGACTAAATCCAGCTTTTTCAGCGCGCAAAAATAGCGCAAATCCACCCTTGAAAAAACGTCGAAAAATACCATGTTTTCAGAATGTTACCGGTCGCGAGTTTACCCTATGCGGTCGACCGTTTTCATGGCACAAATCACCGTCCTGCCTGACGTTTTGGCGCGATTGATTCGATACCCCCTGACAAAGGCCTTTGGAATGACCGAGCCCGCCCGGAAGATCCCGGATTCCCAGCCCGAGAAAGGTACGGAATACGATGCGGATTCGATCAAGGTTCTGAAGGGCCTCGACGCCGTCCGCAAGCGTCCCGGGATGTATATCGGCGACACCGATGACGGCTCGGGCCTGCACCACATGGTCTACGAGGTCGTCGACAACGCCATCGACGAGGCGCTCGCTGGTCACGCCAAAGCGGTCACCGTCATCCTCAATCCCGACGGCTCGTGCACGGTGCGCGACGACGGTCGCGGCATTCCGACCGACATCCACAAGGACGAAGGCGTCTCCGCCGCCGAGGTCATCATGACCCAGTTGCACGCGGGCGGAAAATTCGACCAGAACTCCTACAAGGTGTCCGGCGGACTGCACGGCGTCGGCGTCTCCGTCGTCAACGCACTCTCGAGCAAGCTGCAGCTCAGGATCTGGCGCAACGGCCATGAGCACTTCATGGAGTTCTCCCATGGCGTGCCGGTCGCACCGCTTGCCGTGGTCGGCGAAGCCAACGACAAGCGCGGCACCGAGGTGACTTTCCTGCCCTCGCCCGAAACCTTCACGATGGTCGAATTCGATTTCGCCACCCTCGAGCACCGCCTGCGCGAGCTCGCATTCCTGAATTCCGGCGTCACCATCGTGCTGTCCGACATGCGCCACGCGGTCGAGAAGCGCGAGGAGATGCGATATGACGGCGGCATCGAAGCGTTCGTCCGATACCTCGATCGCAACAAGCAACCTCAGCTTCCGGCGCCGATCATAATCCATTCCGAGCAGAACGGCATTGGCGTCGAGTGCGCGCTTTGGTGGAACGACAGCTACCATGAGAATGTGCTGTGCTTCACCAACAACATCCCGCAACGCGACGGCGGTACCCATCTCGCCGGCTTCCGCGGAGCGCTGACGCGTCAGGTCACCAACTACGCCAACGCCAGCGGCCTCGCAAAGAAGGAAAAGGTCGAACTGAGCGGCGACGATTGCCGCGAAGGGCTTACTGCAGTCCTCTCAGTGAAGGTGCCCGATCCGAAATTCTCCTCGCAGACCAAGGACAAGCTGGTCTCCTCCGAGGTGCGACCGGTGGTCGAGGGTGTCATCGGTGAAGCCCTTCAGGCGTGGTTCGAGGAGCACCCGACCGAGGCCAAGGTCATCGTCGTCAAGGTCATCCAGGCGGCCGCTGCCCGCGAGGCAGCACGCAAAGCACGCGAATTGACACGCAAGAGCCCGCTCGGCATCACGTCGCTGCCGGGCAAGCTGGCGGACTGTCGGGAAAAGGATCCGGAGAAAGCAGAACTGTTTATCGTCGAGGGTGACTCGGCGGGTGGCTCGGCAAAACAAGGGCGGGATAGCGAATTCCAGGCTGTCTTGCCTCTGCGCGGCAAGATTCTGAACGTCGAAGCGCTCGCGCAGAGACAAGATGCTGTCGTCCGATCAGATCGGCACGCTGATCACCGCGCTCGGCGCCGGGATCGGCGAGGAACTCGACATCAGCAAGCTCCGCTACCACAAGATCATCCTGATGACCGACGCCGATGTCGACGGCTCGCACATTCGCACGCTGTTGCTGACGTTCTTTTTCCGTCAGATGCGGGAGATCATCGACGGCGGCTATCTCTACATCGCGCAGCCACCGCTCTACAAAGTGGCGCGCGGCAAGTCCGAGCAGTACTTGAAGGACGAGCGCGCGATGGAAGATTACTTGATCTCGACAGGGATCGAGGACGCGGTGCTCAGGCTCGCGAACGGTTCCGAGCGTTCCGGACACGACCTGATCGCGATCATTGAAGAGTCCCGAGTTCGTGCGGAACCTTCTGAAGGGCCTGCATACGCGCTACAACCGCGCGGTGGTGGAACAGGCGGCGATCGCCGGCGTCCTGAATTCGAAGATTACAAGCGACCCGGCCGCAGCCACTGCTGCGGCTCAATACATTGCGCGGCGACTTGACGCGCATGCCGACGAAGTCGAGCGCGGCTGGAGCGGTCGCTTTGTCGAAGGCGAAGGCTTCACGTTTGAGCGGACGGTGCGTGGCGTAAAGGATTTTGCGATCATCGATGCGGCGCTTCTTGGCTCGGCAGAAGCCCGCAGGCTCGACAGCTCCGCAAGCGTCCTGCAGGACACTTATGCGCGCGTCGGCACCTTCCGTCGCAAGGATACCGAGACGCAGATCCACGGACCCGTGAGCCTGTTCGAGGCGGTCATGGAGGTTGGCCGCAAAGGCATTACCATCCAGCGCTACAAAGGACTGGGCGAGATGAATCCCGAGCAGCTCTCGGAGACCACGCTCAACCTCGACGTGCGCACCCTCCTGCAGGTCAAGGTCAAGGAAGTCGACGAGGCCGACGACATCTTCACCAAACTGATGGGCGAAGTTGTCGAGCCTCGTCGCGAGTTCATCCAGGACAATGCGCTCGACGCCAGTATCGACGCTTGACGCTGCTCGACGTCTTGTTTGATCGAGCGTGATCTTTTCGGAAAACTGGCAACCACTTTTTCCGGATCACGGTCTGGCGGGCAACACTTCCCCGGCAAAGAAGCGGCGCGGATTGTCCTCCAGAATCGAGGCGATATCGGCCTGGTTGATGCCGCGGGCGTGCAGCATCGGAATGAAATCGGTGAACATGTAGGTATAGGGCGGCGGATAACGGCCCTGCGACCTCAGGTGCTCGATCTTCGCGAGCTCTTCGGCACTGAGCTGGCGCGGGAATTTGCCGAGCCAGCCGCAGTGCCGATCCTGGCTCATCATGATCTGCGCGCGAAAGCCGTCCTTGACCAGCCTGGCGAGGTTGTCGGCGCGCACCTCGTCGGGCTGCAGGCGCAGGATGCCGATGCGGTCGAAGCCGATGTAGGAACCGCCATCAACCACGCGGCGGTGGTAGGCAGGATCGGCATTTCCGCAGCAATGGCCGATCAGGCAGCGATGGGCGCCGACGCCGCCCGCGGCAAATAGTTCCTGCTGCTCGGGCCCGGCGCAGCCATCCTGGGTGTGGGTGATGATCGGCACGCCGGTAGCCTTCTGCGCGATGCAAGCGGCGGCAAGGAACTTCTTCTCGAACGCCGTGACGACCGGCGCGCCGGTCGCGACCTTGATGGCGCCGGCCTTCACCCCGGTGTCGTCGATGCCGTGGGTGATTTCGCGGATATAGAGTTCGGCGATCTCATCAACGGTGCGGGCGCGCCAGTAGACCGGCAGGCCCATGTCCTCGAAGTAGAAGCCGGTAGTGCAAATGATGTGCATGCCCGACTTTTCCGAAATCTCCTTCATCATGGTGACGTCGCGGCCGAGTTCGATCGGACACGGATCAACGAAACTTCGCACGCCATGCTCGGTGCGGAGCTGCACGAGACGTCGCACCGCCTCCTCGATGAATTCGGCGCGGTCGAATTTTGCCGTCGGATCGAACTCGGCGCCGGGGAAGGCAATGAACAGATGCTCGTGCATCAAGGTCCGCCCGAGCCGCTCGACCGGGATCGGTCCCGTCACCGTCTGCACCATCATGGCTGATCCTCCCGCCTCTTGTTCTTGCTGATGCCGGTACTATGCCCGCCACGCGAGGGGGCCGGCAATGGCCAGCGACCGCACGTGCCCTATGCGATCTTGAACTTGCTGTAGGATTGCTGCGTGCAGATGATCAAATGATCGGCGCAGCCGTTCTTGCGCTCGGGATCGGACTTGGTCTCGTAATCGGGCGACATCATCATGTCGAGGAACGCCTCGACCGAGGGGTAATAGACCAGCGCCACGTAGTCCCAGTCGCGGCCATCGGCCTCGCCGAGCGCAATTCCTTTCGCGTCGCCGGTCCACAGCAAGGTGCCGCCGCGCGCCTTGATCATCGGCACGGTGTGCTCGCTGTAGCGCCTGTAGGCGTCCCAGCCGGAACCGTTGCCATCGAGCGATTTTTCGTGAAACCGCATCAGGTTCAGCATCACCACCGGACCCTGGCCCTTGAGCCCGACGAGGCCTTTGATGTTCAGATGCTCGACGCCCATGCTGGCCTCCTCCTGACTTCCGCAACCACCGCTGATCGGCTATGGCTTCGCCTGACGTTGTAGAGGAAACCTGCCATGCGTGACGACGAAAATCTTAAACTCGAACGGCCGACCTTCGTCACGCACCTCGAATGTTCCTACACCGGCGAACGCTATGAGGCCGATCGCATCCACGGCCTGTCCAAGGCCGGTAAGCCGCTGCTGGTGCGCTACGATCTCGCCGGAGTGAAAAAGGCGTTGAGCAAGGACGCGCTTGCGGCGCGGCCATTCGACCTCTGGCGCTACCGTGAACTGCTCCCCGTGCGCCGCGTGCAGGATATCGTCAGCCTCGGCGAAGCTGTAACACCTCTGGTGCGGCTGCCGAGTCTTGCGAAGAATACTCGGCGGCGGCGAGATCATCGTCAAGGACGAGGGCCGCCTGCCGACCGGCTCGTTCAAGGCGCGCGGGCTCGTCATGGCGGTGTCGATGGCGAAGGCGCTCGGCATCAAGCACATGGCGATGCCGACCAACGGCAACGCCGGCGCCGCGCTCGCCGCCTATGCCAGCCACTGCGGCATCAAGACCACGATCTTCTGCCCGGAAGATACGCCCGAAGTAAACGTCAGCGAGATCGAGCTGCAGGGCGCGACCGTCTATCGCGTCAACGGCCTGATCGATGATTGCGGCAAGATCGTCGGCGAAGGCAAGGACAAGGTCGGCTGGTTCGACACCTCGACCCTGAAGGAGCCCTATCGTATCGAGGGCAAGAAAACGATGGGACTCGAGCTCGCCGAACAGCTCGGCTGGGATGCGCCCGACGTCATCTTCTACCCGACCGGCGGTGGCACCGGCCTGATCGGTATGTGGAAGGCATTCGCTGAACTGGAAGCGATCGGCTTCATCGGCAAGAAGCGCCCGCGCATGGTCGCGGTGCAGGCCGAGGGCTGCGCGCCGATGGTTCGCGCGTTCGAGAAAGGCGAGGAGCATGCGCCGCGCTTCGAGAATGCCCACACCATCGCGTCAGGCATCCGCGTGCCCCAGGCGGTCGGCGATTTCCTGATCCTGCGTGCCGTGCGCGAGAGCGGCGGATTTGCCATCGCGGTCAGCGATGCAAAGATCACGGCGGCGCTCGACGAGGTCGCCCGCGGCGAAGGCTTTTTGCTGTGCCCCGAGGGCGCTGCGACCTATGCCGCGTACAAGGACGCGCTGGCAGATGGCCGCGTGTCGCGAACGGACCGAGTGATGCTGTTCAATTGCGCGACAGGACTGAAATACCCGCTGCCGCCGATCACGCGCACGCTCGACCGGACAAAGCCGATCGATTTTGCAATGTTTGGCCGGTGACGGGGTTATTCAAATAGCCATCGTTCCCGCACCTATGGAGGAACCGCGTCAATGATCACCGTTCACCACCTCAACAACTCGCGTTCGCAGCGCATCATCTGGCTGCTGGAAGAAACCGGCATCCCCTACGAAATCAAATTCTACCAGCGCGACGCCACGACGCGGCTCGCGCCGCCGGAGCTGAAGGCGATCCATCCGCTCGGCAAATCGCCCGTGATCACCGACAACGGCAAGGCCGTCGCCGAATCCGGCGCGATCGTCGAATATGTGCTGCGCCATCATGGCAACGGCGCGCTGCAGCCGGCACCCAATTCGGCCGACTACGACACCTACATCGAGTGGCTGCATTATTCGGAAGGCTCGGCGATGCTACCGCTGATGCTGCATCTCTACACGACGCGGCTCGGCGACGCCGCAGCGCCGTTGCGGCCGCGCATCGACAGCGAGATCGCCAACCACTTGAGCTATGTGAATCAGTCGCTCAACGGCAAAGATTATTTTGTCGGCGGCAAACTGACCGGCGCCGACATCCAGATGAGCTTTGTTGGCGAGATGGCCAAGATCTTTGGCGTGATCGACGCCTATCCGAATCTGAAGAGCTGGCTCGCGCGCATGCACGCCCGGCCCGCCTTCAAACGCTCGATCGAGAAAGGCGGCGCCTATCGGTTCGCGGCGTAATCTGCGAGAGCACCGTCAGCTGACAAAGCCGTGAATCCGCGCCGCCGCTTCGCGCATGCGCTCGGGCGTACCGAGCAGCGGGCGGTTGGCGCCGATGCGCTTGTACCAGTAGTGCAGGCCGAGCATGTCGGTGATGCCAATGCCGCCGTGCACTTCGGTTGCGGTACGGGCAACGAAGCGGCCGGCGTCGCCGAGATAAGCCTTGGCATGCGCTGCCACCAGCGGCGCTTCGTCGGGGCGGTGATCGAGCGCGTAGGCCGCGTACCATACCAATGCCCGCCCCGGCTCGAGCTGCGCCACCATCTCCGCGCAGAGATGCTTGACCGCCTGGAAGCTCGCAATCACGCGGCCAAACTGCTTGCGCTCCTTGGCGTAGGCCACCGCCTTGTCGATCATCGCCCAGCCGGCGCCGAGCGTATCGGCGGCGAGCAGCACCCGGCCGATGTTGCAGATGCGCGGCGCCGCGCCGTGATCATCGTGCAGCGGCTCGGCCTCGACATGATGCAACATCAGTTCGCCGAACGAGCGCGTGCGGTCGATGGTTTGCAAAGCCCGGGTCGAGAGACCAGGAGCCTCGGAATCGATCAGATAAAGCCGGCCATTGCGATCGGCGACGATGAAGGCGCGCGCCTCGGCGAAATCGATCGCAAATAGTGCCTTGCCCGACAGCTTGCCGTTGGTTGCGGTGATGCCGGCGCCTTCGCGCGTACTGCCGCCGAATTCGGACAGCGCCACCGCGATCGTGGTCTTGCCGGAGGCGAGATGCGGCAGCCAGTGGTCGCGCTGGCGTACCGTGCCAGCCTTCATTAGCGCCAACGGCGCCATAACGGCTGACCCGATCAACGGCACCGGCGCGACGAAGCGGCCGAGTGTCTCGGCAACCAAGGCCGCTTCGAGAATGCCCAAGCCCATGCCGCCATATTGCTCGGGGATCACGATGCCGGCGATGCCGAGCTGGGCGAGCTGGTGCCAGACATCGTGGGCGCGCGCCTCGCCGTTGTCGGCAAAGCGCCGCACACGCTCGAGCGGGCAGACGCGCTTCAGGACGCCCTCGACGCTCTGCTGCATCATGACTTGCTGCTCGGAGAGTGCGAATTCCATTGGTGCGCCTCTCTCAGTCGCTCGCGGCCTTCGGCTCGCGCGGCATGCCAAGGCCGCGCTCCGAAATGATGTTCTTCTGGATTTGCGCCGTGCCGCCGCCGATGATCAGGCCAAGTTCGAACATCGAGCCGGACTGCCAGCTGCCACCGGCGCGCAAATAGGGGCTGTCGTCGTAGAGCACGCCGAGCTCGCCCAGCGCGTCGATTGCCAGCGTCGAGATCTGATGGTTGAGCTCGCAACCGACCAGCTTGACGATCATACCGCCGATGCCGGCGCTCTCGCCCTTTGCGGCCGCCGTCTCGTTCTTCATGCCGGTGAACTGCATGGCGAGCAGCCGCCCCTCGAGCTGGATCAGCCGGTCACGCAGCGCGGCATCGTCGATCGGCTTGCCGCCGTCGACGTCCTCGTCCTGCATCAGCTTCGACAGCATGGTGAAGCGTCGCCGCGTCGCATTGGGATCACCCAGCATGCCGCGCTCGTGCTTCAGCGTGGAATTGGCGACGCTCCAGCCCTCGCCGCGGCTGCCAACGATCTGCGCCGTCGGTACGCGGACATCGGTGAAGAACACCTCGTTGAACTCGGCGCGCCCGGTCATGGTCTTCAGCGGACGAACCTCGATGCCCGCCGTCTTCATCGACAGCAGGAGATAGCTGATGCCGAGATGTTTTGGCTTGTCGGCTTCGGTGCGGACCAGACAGAACATCATGTCGGCGAAATGCGCGCCCGAGGTCCATATCTTCTGGCCGTTGATGACGAAGTCGTCGCCATCGACCGTGGCGCGCGTCCGAAGCGAGGCCAGATCGGAGCCGGAATTGGGCTCGGAGTAGCCCTGGCACCAGATCACCTCGCCGCGCAGCGTCGGCGCGATCCATTGCTGGCGCTGTTCCTCGGTGCCCCGCTCGAGGAGCGTCGGCACCAGCATGGAAATGCCGATGCCGCTCATCGCCGGCGGCACGCCGCCTTCAGCAAATTCTTCCGCAATGATGCGCGTCTTCAGCGGATCGGACTCGGCGCCATAGCCGCCGTATTGCTTCGGGATGGTACGGCCGGCGTAGCCATTCGCCAGCAACAGCTGCTGCCAGGCCAGCGCCTCCGCTCCTGGCCTGGAGCCCGAGAGCTGCGGCGTTGGCGCGAGATGACGATTGGCGGAGATGAACGCGCGCACTTCGGCGCGGAACGCCTGGTGTTCGGGTCCGTAGGTCAGGTCCATACATTCCTCCCGATCGTTGCGATCGTGCTTCTTGGTGGCGAGTGTCGGCGCGCTCCGCAGCAAATGCAAGCTGGCGTCGGCGCAAGTCGTCTTGTTATGGTCGCCGGCAATTTGAGGAACTGTGCCATGACCGCACTCGAGCCGCTCGACCAACGCGTCCTGCCGAAAGGCATCCGCGCCCGCCTTGTGCCCGGCATCAACGGGCTGACCATGCATGTGCTCGAAGCCGGCTTCGAGCAAACCGGCCGTCCCTGCGTGCTGCTACTGCACGGCTTTCCGGAACTCGCCTACAGCTGGCGCAAGGTGATGGTGCCGCTGGCGGATGCCGGCTTCCACGTGATCGCGCCGGACCAGCGCGGCTATGGCCGGACCACCGGTTGCGACACCAGTTACGAGGCCGACCTCAGCCTGTCGCGTCCGCTCAACCTGGTGCGCGACGCGCTCGGCCTCGTCTCGGCGCTTGGCTATCGCGAGGTCGCCGCCGTCATCGGCCATGACTTTGGCTCGCCGGTTGCGGCGTGGTGCGCGCTGTTGCGGCCAGATGTGTTCCGCTCGGTGGTGCTGATGAGCGCGCCGTTCGGCGGTCCGCCGCCGCTGCCGTTCGATACGTTGAAATGCGAAGCCGAGCGGCACCGCGAGCAACGTCACCGCGGACCTTGCCGCGCTAAAACCGCCGCGAAAGCATTACCAGTGGTACTACTCGTTGCGCGAGGCCAATGACAACATGTGGAAGTGCCCGCAGGGCGTTCACGCCTTCCTGCGCGCCTACTATCACCACAAGAGCGCGGACTGGAAAGACAACAAGCCGTCTCCCGCTCGCAGGCTATACGGCTGACAGAGCTCGCGAAGCTGCCGACCTATTATGTGATGGAGGCGGACAAGGGCATGGCCGAGACGGTCGCGAGCGAGATGCCCGATCAAGCCGCGATCCGCGCCTGCCGCTGGCTGCCCGAGAACGAATTGCGCGTGTACAGCGACGAATATGGCCGCACCGGGTTTCAGGGCGGGCTGAACTGGTATCGCGTCCGCTGGGACAGCCGCTTTACACGGGAGGCTGAGATCTTCTCCGGCCGCACCATCGACGTGCCGTCGGCATTCATCGCCGGCAAATGCGATTGGGGCGTCTACCAGGCGCCGCCGGCATTTGAGCGGATGCAGCAGAGCGCGCTGCACAAAGATGCGCTTCTGCCAGCTGATCGACGGTGCCGGCCACTGGGTGCAGCAGGAGCAGCCGGAGGCGGTGAGCGCGTTGCTGCTGAGGTTCTTGAAGGACGTGAGACCTACTTGACCGGCGTCCCCGTGCGCGCCGCTTGCCGTGCATCACGCGCGGCCCACATCGCGTCGCCCATTTTGATGACGCCGTTCCAGTAAGCGCGGTTGAACGCGAGCACCGCTTCGGCAAGGCTTCTGGCGCCGCGCATGCCGGCGGGCGCAGCAATCGATGGCGCGGTGAGATCGATCGTGCCGGCCAATTCGCCATGGTCGAACACGAGATGCGCGCCGAATTTGCGCGCCAGCGCGCGCATGGCGTCGTTCTGCGCGCCTGTCGTAACGCGCAGGCGGCCGTAGCCGGCTCGACGGGCTTCGTCGAGCAATGTCTTGAACAGGATGCTGCCGACGCCGCGGCGGCGAAAACTCGCTTCGACGCTGAAGGCGAGTTCGGGCAGATCGTCATCGTTGGCCGGCTCGTGCAGTTCGGCGACGCCATGCACCTCGTCGTTCTCGACATAAGCAATCGTGATCGTGTTCGGGCCGAAGCAGCGCGCGATGTAGTTCGTGATGAACGCATCGTCGACGCCGCCGTGAAATCGATCGCGCCGGCTCTGCGAATCGAGCCGCAACAGGTGATCGCGCAACAGCGGCAGCTCGTCATGCCGCAAAATGCGGATGGGACTGGTCGGGATTTGCTTTCTGACCACCGGTGCGCGCTTGGCCATTGAGTTTGCTTCGCTTTCTGCCCGCAACTGCGGGGTTTTGTGGCTTAGATATTGTGCGTCGCAGCATTCACTGCAATGGTCTTAATGGCTTGAAAAACAAGCGAAAATTTCGTTTTGCCTGCCTTGCATGAAACGATGTGATCGGGCTAAGCCCGAACAGGAACAGCAAATCCAAAACCAACCAAATTTCGGAGGAACCGATGGGCAAAGCGCTTCAGGACAAGGTCATCATCATCACTGGCGCCGGCCGCGGCATCGGCCGCGAGATGGCGCTCTTGGCGGCGAGCGAGGGCGCCAAGGTCGTGGTCAACGACCCCGGCGGCGCGGCTGACGGCTCGGGCTCGAACGCGGCGCCGGCCGAAGAGGTGGTCGAGGAGATCAAGAAGCGCGGCGGCACGGCGGTGGCGAATTTCGAGACCGTCGCCGAGGCGATCCCCGCCAGCAAGATCGTGCAGATGGCGGTCGACAAGTTCGGCCGCCTCGACGGCGTCGTCAACAACGCCGGCATCCTGCGCGACGCGATCTTCCATCGCATGAGCGTGGAAGCTTTCGAGGCCGTCATCAAGGTGCATCTGATGGGCTCGTTCTATGTCGCGCATGGCGCGGCAAGAATCTTCCGCGAGCAGCAGAGCGGGTCGTTCGTGCACTTCACTTCGACCTCAGGCCTCGTCGGCAATTTCGGCCAGGCCAACTATGCGGCCGCCAAGCTCGGCATCGTCGGCCTGTCAAAATCGATCGCGCTCGACATGGAGCGCTTCCATGTCCGCTCGAACTGCATCTCGCCGTTTGCCTGGAGCCGCTTGATCGGGACGATCCCGACCGAGACGCCGGAAGAGAAAGAGCGCGTCGAGCGCATCCAGCGCATGGGGCCGGAGAAGATCGCCCCGCTCGCGATCTACTTGCTGAGCGATCTGGCAAAGGACGTCACCGGCCAGATCTTCGCCGTGCGCCTGAACGAGATCTTCCTGATGAGCCAGTCGCGTCCGATCCGTTCAGTGCATCGCGGCGAGGGCTGGACCACGCAGACGATCGCCGAGCACGCGATGCCGGCGCTGCAGCCGTCATTCTACAAGCTCGACCGCTCGCAGGATGTGTTCAATTGGGACGCGATTTGAGGAGCTGGTTCGTAGGATGGGTTGAGCATTTGCGAAACCCATCGCGCGATCGGTTGATGGGTTTCGCTACGCTCAACCCATCCTACAAGTTTACTTCCCTCGTCCCGCCGTGCGCCTCGTGCTCAAGCAAGAGGTGCATTGCAAGCGAAAGCCGATCGATCATCTCTGCGTCATTGAGAGCGACCGGTCCCGGCTTGTTCAGGACGCCATTGATCAACGTACCGAACACGATCTGGAAGGCGAAGCCGATGGTCCTCCGCTTCGCAGCGATGCGGCCGCGACCCATCCGCCCCAAGAGCAACGGAGTCGAAAGCTCCATGATAGCGTGACCGGTGTCGCGCACCTTGCCCCAGCGCGACGGATGCGTGGTCTTGTACTGCAGCGCCGCCCGCATCACGCCTTCGTTATGATGGATCGCGTGCACGATCACGCCGACGATCTCGCGGCAGAGATCGCCAAGTGAAGCCGATGCGATTGCCTCGCCGGACAGAGCGGCGTTGATTGCCGCAAGGCACTGGCGAACCGCAAGCTCGACCATTGCGTTGAAGAACGCGTCCTTGCTCTCGAAGCGGCCGTAGAACGCGCCGATGGTGGCGCCGACCTTGGCGCAGAGATCGTTGATCGACAGCTCATCGAAGGTGGAGGTACGCAGGGCTTCGGCCCCCGCCTCCAGCAGGGCCACGGTGGTTTCCTGGCTGCGGCGCTGCCGGGTCGGGAGAATCCCGGGCAGATTCTGGATGGATTGCCAATTTGTCGCGGGGAGTTCGAACGGCACGATCAGGCGATTCCCATTGTGGAATTGTATTCTCGGCTATAATATAATCTAGCCTATTGAATACCAAGCAACAATTCGCGCGACCGCGGATCGCGGCCATGCGCGGGGAATTCTATCGCTGCGGTGGTTCGCGCGGTCAACCGCGACAGGCCGCACGTTTGACATGCAAGGGAGGTTTGCAATGGCCGGAAAGCTAAGAGTGCGGGTCAACTCCGAGAAGTGCCAGGGGCACGCCCGCTGCAGGTCGCTGGCGCCGGAACTGTTCAAGCTCGACGAGTTCGGCAACGCCCACGAGATCGGCGACGGCACCGTACCGGAGGCGCTGGTCGAGAAGGCCTATCTGGCGAAGTCGAACTGTCCCGAATTCGCGATCGACATCATCGAAGAGTGATTTGCCGGCCGGCCCGCAGATCGCGGCGCCGGCTTTTTCATTGAGGCGCAACGCGCCGCAGGACAATCAGAGGATCTGCCATGAACATGAATCCGCCGGTGACCGACTGGGTGCACGACTTCGACCACACCGATCCAAAGTGGACCGAAGATCCCTATCCGATCTGGGACAAGCTGCGCGCCGCAAGCCCCATCGTTCATACCGACCGCTACCTCGGCGTCTACATGCCGACGACCTACGAGGCGGTGCGGGAGATCTCCCACGACACCGAGCATTTTTCCTCGCGCCGGATCATCGTGCGCACCGAACGGCCCGAGATCGTCGCGCCGGCCCCGCCGATCACGTCCGACCCGCCGTTCCACAAGCCGGCGAAGCAGCTCATGCTGCCGCCGTTCACGCCGGATGCGGTGAAGAAGCTCGAGCCACGCTCGCGCGCGATCTGCAACGAGCTGATCGACGGCCTCATCAAGGAGAAGCGCGTCGATGCCGCCGCGCAGTACGCCAAATACATCCCGGTGCGCGTGATCGCGCACATGCTGGGCATCCCGGAAACCGACGCCGACAAGTTCATCCAATGGATCCACGAGATCCTCGAGCTCGGCATCCACGATCCGCAGATGTTGCAGAAGGCTGCGATCGAAATGCGCGAATACTTCCAGGTCCATCTCGAGGAGCGGAAGCAGAAGCCGACCGACGATCTCATCACGGTGATGATGAACGCCAGGACCAAGGACGGCAAGCCGCTGTCCGACGATCACGTCATGGGCTCGCTGCGCCTGCTGCTGATTGCCGGCATCGACACCACCTGGAGCGCAATCGGCGCTTCGATGTGGCATCTCGCCAAGACGCCGTCGGATCGCAAGCGACTGATCGCGGAACCCAACCTGATGCCGACCGCAATTGAGGAATTTTTGCGCGCCTATTCCCCGGTGACGATGGCGCGCGAAGTGGTGAAGGAAACCACGGTCTCCGGCTGCCCGGTCAAGACCGGCAACATGGTGCTGCTGTCGTTCCCAGCCGCGAACCGCGACCCCGCGATGTTCCCGGATGCCGACAAGGTGATCATCGACCGCAAGGAGAACCGCCACGCCGCGTTCGGCCTCGGCATTCACCGCTGCGTCGGCTCCAACCTGGCGCGGATGGAAATCCAGGTTGCGCTAGAGGAATGGCTGAAGCGAATCCCCGAATTCAGCCTCGACCCGACCCGGCGCGTCACCTGGTCCGAGGGTACGGTGCGCGGGCCGCGCAAGTTGCCGCTTATTATCGGTGCGGCGTAGGCGCGTCACGCCAGCTCACGTCCGGCGCAAAACAATAATTTTTACTGTCATGCCCGGACCTTGTGCCGGGCATCTCGCTTAGAATGGCACTGCATTCCTGATCGAGATGGCCGCGACAAGCGCGGCCATGACACTGCGAGAAGTTGAAGGAACAAAAAATGGACCTGCATCTGCGCGGCAAGAGCGTTCTGATCACCGGCGCATCGAAGGGCATTGGCGCGGCCGCCGCCGAGGCCTTTGCCGAAGAGGGCTGCAACGTGCATCTCGCCGCCCGCGGCACCGACGCCATGAAGGCGCTCGCCGATCGCCTGCGCGGCTCGCACCAGGTCAATATCACGCCGCACACCGTGGACCTGCGCAAATCGGAGGACCTGCAGCGGCTTGCGCAGGCCACCAAGGGCATCGATATCCTGGTCAACAACGCTGGCGATATTCCCGGCGGTCCGCTCGATCAGATCGACGAGGCGACCTGGCGGCATGCCTGGGAGCTGAAAGTGTTCGGCTACATCAACCTGAGCGCGACCGGTTTTCGCCGACATGAAGGCACGCGGCTCCGGTGTCATCATCAACATCATCGGCGCCGCCGGCGAGCGCTTCGACTACAATTACATCACCGGCAGTACCGGCAATGCCGCACTGATGGCATTCACCAAGTCGCTCGGCGGCGGCAGTCTCCATCACGGCGTGCGCGTCATCGGCATCAATCCGGGTCCGGTGCAAACCGACCGGATCGTCACGCTGATGAAAGCCCGCGCCCGGGACCGGTTTGGCGATGAAAGCCGCTACCCCGAGCTGATGAAGAACTACCCACTCGGGCGCCCCGCCAAGCCGCGCGAAATCGCGGATATGACGGCATTTCTGGCCTCGGATCGCTCCGGCTATACCAGCGGCTCCATTGTCACGATCGACGGCGCGCACTAGCGGCAACTCCTGATGGCAGCCGTCACGACGCGCCGTGCGCCGGATGGCCGCCTTAATGCTTCATTTTTCGCGTTCTGCTATGCGTTGGCACGTCAAGCGCTTTGCGCGTGCGCCGTGCCATGCGAGTATGGGCTGCAGCAACTTTTGAGGATTCTGGAAGCATGACCGTTCGAGCGGGGCGAGAATTTTTGGCGATTCCCGGGCCGACCAATATGCCCGACGAAGTGTTGCGGGCGATGCATCGCCCCGCCGTCGACATTTATGCCGAGGCCCTGCCAAAGCTGACGGCCAGCCTGCTTGCGCGACATGAAGAAATTGTTTCGCACCGAGGGCCATACCTACATCTACATCGCCAACGGTCACGGCACCTGGGAAGCGGCGCTGACCAACGTGCTGTCGCGCGGCGACAAGATCCTGGTGCTGGAGAGCGGGCGCTTCGCGATCGGCTGGGGCGAAGCGGCTGCGGCGGATGAAGGTCGAGGTCGAGATCCTGAAAGGCGGCTGGAACCGCGCGGTCGGACCCGAGGAGGTCGAGGCGCGGCTGAAGGCCGACACCACGGGCGCGATCAAGGCGATCCTGGTGGCGCAGGTCGACACCGCCTCGGGCGTGCAGTCAACGACATCGAGGCGATCGGCAAGGCGATCAAGTCGGCCAAGCACGACGCGCTGTTGATGGTCGATACGGTGGCTTCGCTCGGCTGCATGCCCTTCGAGATGGACAAGTGGGGCGTCGACGTCGCGATGTCCGGCTCGCAGAAAGGCCTGATGACGCCGCCCGGGCCTCGGCTTTGTCGCCGCCAATGAGCGCGCCCGCGAGATCCACAAGAAGGCCGACCTGCGCACCGCCTACTGGGACTGGACCGCGCGCGAAGGCAAGGAGCACTACACGAAGTATGCCGGCACCGCGCCGGTCAACCACCTGTTCGGCCTGCGCCAGGCGATCGACATGATTTTCGAGGAAGGCCTCGAGAACGTGTTCATGCGCCATCGCCTGCTGGCCGGAGGCGATGCGTGCCGCGGTCGGCGTCTGGACCGAAGGCCAGATGCTGCACTTCAACATCACCGAGCCGGACGAGCGCTCCGACACCGTAACGACGAGTGCTTGGTCAGCGACACGGAGAAACTCGCGGCGCTTCGTTCGTTCTGCAACAAGAAATGCGGCGTGATCCTCGGGCGAGGAATCGGCGATCTGCAGGGCAAGGCATTCCGCATCGCCCATATGGGTCACGTCAACGCGCCGATGATTCTCGGCACGCTCGGCGTCGTCGATGTCGCGATGGATCGCGCTCGACATCCCGCACGGCGGCTGCGGCACGCGAGGCGGCAATCAAGGTGCTCGGCGAGAAGGTGGCGGCGTAGGCGACACTACTTGGCGTCGTCCCCGCGAACGCGGGGACCCATACGCCGCAGCAGAAATGACGTGACAACGTCAGTGATTTTCTGCCCTTCAACGCTCGCTGAATAACCCAACCAACACCGGGGTTATGGGTCCCCGCGTTCGCGGGGACGACCGGCTCAGAAATTACACCTTCACCATGCGCTTGCCGCGGTTGTCGCCGGCGAGCAGGCCGATCAGCGCGCGGGGCGTATTCTCGAGGCCGTCGATCACGTCTTCCTGCACCTTCAGCTTGCCGCTCTTGACCCAGCCCTGCAGCTCGGCGAGCGCGTGCTCGCGCTGATCGTAGAAATCGGAGACGAGGAAGCCCTGCACGGTGAGCCGCTTCACCACGAACAGGCCGGGCACGCCGCGCGGACCGTGGGCGGGCGGCGCGCCGTCATAGGCCGAGACCGCGCCGCAGCAGGCGATGCGGCCCTTGATGTTCATCTGCGGCAGCACGGCTTCAAAGATATCGCCGCCGACATTGTCGAAATAGACGTCGACGCCTTTTGGCGCCGCAGCCCTCAGCGCCTTGAACACCGGCTCGGCCTTGTAGTCGACGGCCGCATCGAAGCCGAGCTCTTTGACCAGCCAGTCGCATTTCGCCTTGCCGCCGGCGATGCCGATCACGTGGCAGTCCTTGATCTTCGCGATCTGCCCGACGATCGAACCGACCGAACCGGCGGCGGCCGACACCACGACGGTCTCGCCCGATTGCGGCCGGCCACAATTCAGCAGGCCGAAATAGGCGGTGAGACCGGCGACGCCGAACACGCTCAACAGATGCGTCATCGGCTCCATCCGCGGCACTTTGGTGAGTTTGTTCGCCGGCAGCGCGGCAAAATCCTGCCAGCCGGTGTCGGCGAACACGAGATCGCCTGCCGCAAAGCCCGGCGCCTTCGATGACACGACCTCGGAAATGCTGCCGCCGGCCATGACCGTGTTGGCTTCGACCGCCGAGCGATAGGTCGCGCCCTGCATCCAGGCGCGGTTCGCCGCGTCCAGCGAGATGTAGCGCGTGCGCACCAGCACCTCGCCGTCCTGTCGGCTCGGGCACCTTGCCGTTGACGAGCTTGAAATGCGTGGTGGCGAGTTTTCCGGTCGGCTTTTCGACGAGAAGGATTTGGCGATTGACGGCTTCGGCCATGGGGGTTCCTCCCGAAAATGATTTCACTGGAGCTTTTCTCATTGTCATCGCCGGGCTTGTCCGCGGCGATCTCGACAGGGACGCAGTGCCGATCTAAGCGAGATGCACCGGCGCCAGTAGGCGAGCGGAGCGACGCTTCGCTTCGAACGGCTACGGCCGGGCATGACAGCCGCGGAGTTAGGCCCCTACCCCACATCCGCAAAGCGCGGCGCGCGCTTTTCGAGATTGGCGCGGACGGCTTCCTTCTGGTTGGCGGTACCGATCAGCTTCTTCTGCTCGACGGATTCGGCGAGCAGCGCCGGGCCGGGATCAATAGCGAGATTATCGATCATGCGTTTGGCGGCGCGGATCGCATCCGGGTTCTTCGACGCGATCTCGCGTGCGGCGGCGAGCGCTTCCGCGCGGGGATCGTCGCAAATCCGCGTGGCAATGCCGTAGCTCAGCGCCTCCTGCGCCGAGAAGACGCGCCCCGTATAGGTGAGATCGCGGAGAATATCGTCGCGCACGAGGCGCGCCAGAATTGGCGTGCCGGCCATGTCGGGCACCAGGCCCCACTTGATCTCCATGACCGACATTTTCGTATCCGGCGCGACAAAGCGCATGTCGGCGCCGAGCGCGAGCTGGAAGCCGCCGCCGAAGGCAACGCCGTGCACGGCCGCGATCACGGGCACCGGCAGTTGCCGCCAGCCCCACACCGCCTGCTGCGCGGCATTGGCCTTGCCGTGGGTGCGCACGCAGAGATCACGCTGGCCGCCGCCCGTCGTGACCGAGGTATCTTTCTCCATGCGCGAAAAATTGCCCATGTCGAGACCGGCGCAGAACGCGCGGCCCTCGCCCGAGATCACCACCGCGCGCAAACCTTTCTCGTGGGTCAAGCGTTCGGTGGTGCTGACCAGCGCTTCGAACATGTCCTTGTCGAGCGCATTCATCTTGTCGGCGCGGACCAGGCGAACGTCGGCGACGCCATCTGTCAGTGTGTAGGTGACGCGCTGAGTGGTGACGCGATCGTCCATGGCGCAGGCTCCTTCAAAAGGCGGATATCTCCCTTTACAGAACCGCTCCGCTTGGATTTAGTCAATCAACCAATTAACGAAAAACGCCGCGGGAGTGTCGCCATGTACGCAGCCAATCTTCTCAAAGGTCGACGTATTCTCGTCACCGGCGGCGGCACCGGTCTCGGCAAGGCGATGGCGGAGAAGTTCCTTACACTCGGCGCCGAAGTCCACATTTGCGGCCGCCGCAAGATCGTGTGCGATAATACCGCAGCCGAGCTGATGAAGGCGCATGGCGGCAAAGTCGTCAGCCACGGCATTGATATTCGCGACGCCGCCGGCGTCGACCACATGATCGAGAAGATCTTCGCCGACGGCCCGCTGACCGATCTCATCAACAACGCGGCCGGCAATTTCATCGCGCGCACGCAGGATCTGTCTCCGCGCGGCTTCGACGCCATCGCCAACATCGTGATGCATGGCACGTTTTATGTGACGCAGGCGGTGGGCAAGCGCTGGATATCAGGCAAGACCCGCGGCAACGTGGTCTCGATCGTCACCACCTGGGTCCGCAACGGCTCGCCGTTCGTGATCCCTTCGGCAATGAGCAAGTCCGCGGTGCATGCGATGACGATGTCGCTGGCGACCGAATGGGGCCGCTACGGCATTCGCCTCAATGCGATTGCGCCGGGCGAAATTCCGACCGAAGGCATGAGCAAGCGGCTGAATCCAAATTCCCAGCCGGGCGAACGCACCGCGAAGATCAATCCGCTCGGCCGGGTCGGCACCATGGACGAGCTCTCCAATCTCGCGACGTTCCTGATCTCCGGCGGCTGCGACTGGGTCAATGGCGAGACCATCGCGCTCGACGGCGCGCAGGCGCTGGCGACCGGCGCCGGCTTCTACGAGCTGCGCAACTGGAGCGACGAGGACTGGCAGCGCGCCCGCGCCAATATCGAAGCGCAGAACCAAAAAGACCGCGCCCAGCGCGCATAACGAACCAACATCGGGAGGATTGTCATGGCGCCACGCATTGCAATCGTAGGAACCGGCGCAGTCGGCGGTTATGTCGGCGCGCATCTCGTCAAGGGCGGGCACGACGTCACCTTCATCGACATGTGGCCGGAGAATGTCGAGGCCATGCGCGCAAAAGGCCTGCGCGTCAAGCACCTGAAGGATGTGCCGGAATTCACGGTCAAGGTCCGCGCCCTGCATATCACGGACGTGCAGGGGCTGATCAACGAGGCGCCGATCGACATCGCCTTCGTCTGCGTCAAATCCTACGACACCGCGTGGGCGACCATGATGATCAAGCAATATCTCGCGCCGGACGGCTACGTGGTGTCGCTGCAGAACTGCATCAACGAGCCGGTGGTCGCGAGCGTGGTCGGCGAAGATCGCACTCTGGGCTCGATCGCGAGCTCGATCACGGTCGAGCTGACCGGGCCCGGCGAAGTGTTTCGCGCGGCGGGCAAGAGCGGCGACGGCCACACCGTGTTCCGCGTCGGCCAGCCCAACGGCAAGATCACCGAGCGCGTCAAGCAGGTCCGCGACCTCGTTGCGCTGTCCGATAGCGCCAAGGTCACCGACAATTTGATGGGCGAGCGGTGGAGCAAGCTCGTGATCAACGGCATGGGTAACGGCATGTCGGCCTGTACCGGCATGAAGTCGCGCGACTCGATCGCCAGCGAAATCCATCGCCATTTCATGGCGAAGCTCGGCAGCGAGATCGTCCGCATCGGCAAGGCCAAGGGCTTGCGGCTCGAAGAGATTTTTCACCTTGATCCCGACGTGATTTCGCTCGCCGGCACCGGCGATCACAACGCGCTTCGTGTCTATGACGAGAACCGCCTCGCCTCGATCGCCAAGCCCGGCGGCGGCGAGCATCGGCCGTCAATGGGCCAGGACATCTTCAAGGGCCGCCGCACCGAGATCGAATTCATGAACGGCATGGTCGTCGCCGAGGGCAAGAAGCTCGGCATTGACGCGCCGGCGAACGCTGCGATCACCGAACTGGTCAAGAAGGTCGAGCGGCGCGAAATCAAGCCGGATCCCGCGCATATTGTGGGGCTGAGGATTTAGCACGTGTCGAGTTCGCCCGTTTTCTTGTCATGGCCGGGCTGGTCCCGGCCATCTCGACCAGGGCGCAGTGCCTTCCTGAGCGAGATCACCGGGACAAGCCCGATGATGACAAGCCCGACACGCGCTATTGATCGAATGCGATTTGGCGCACCAAAGAAGAGGAGCAAGAAAAAATGCGCGAGTTGATGCCTGTTGCCGAAAAAGTCGCGGCGAAACTGTTCGAAGCCAAGCAGACGATTGCGATTGCGGAGTCGTCAACCGGCGGCCTGGTGTCGGCGGCGCTGCTCGCCGTGCCCGGCGCCTCGCGCTATTTCATGGGCGGCGCCGTGGTCTACACCCGCCATGCGCGGCGTCTGTTACTCGACCTCGAAGGACTTGCGCCGGGCATGCGCTCGTCGACCGAGCCTTACGTGCTGCTGCATGCCAACCGCATCCGCGACCGCTTCGAGACGACGTGGGGCCTGGCGGAGGCCGGTGCGGCCGGTCCGGTCAACGCGCAGGGCCGCGGCAACACCTATGGCGATGCGGCCGGCCACAGCTGCTTTGCGGTTGCGGGCGTCACCCCTCGCGGCAAGGTCGAAGCGTCCATGACGCTCGAGACCGGCAAGGGCGACCGCTATGACAACATGTTCCTGTTCGCAAAAGGCGCGCTGGAGTTTTTGCTGAAGCAGCTGTGAAATGCGCAGTCTTCAGAGTCGTCCCCGCGAAGGCGCTAGGGTGCAAGATCGAGGAGAGGAAGGTGGAGTATAAGAATGTTGAAGGTGATTGGATGGCGGTTTGGAGGATGGATAGCGTAGCGCGAGGGGAATGATCAGGCGGCAGGCAAGGCGATGGGGGGTGCGGGTTTTTGAGCGCTTGTGGCTGAGATATGGTTGAGGGGTTGAGGGTAGCGATTCAGTGCAGTGAAGGCAGCTGGATGGGCTGCTGGCGCGACATCGCGTGCTGCAGCAACTGGATTGTGATGACAGCAGCTTTGGTGGCAATGGCGACGAGCTTGAGGAGCGGTCGGCGGTGGCGAGCTGACTGTCTCAAGTTTGAGGCCTTGCGTCTGAGGACGCGGAACAACTGCTCGCTCAACCAGCGCGCTTGTACCAATCGGGAATGCGCCACGCCTGTTCTGCATTTGTCACCTTGTGGCTGGTAGAAGCCGCCAATGCAGCGGCTCGGTGCGGCTGGCGCGTCGGGCTCGCGCACATCGACGACGTCAGCGGCAAGCTTGCTGGCAAATGGCGCAGGAACCTGGTTTTCGGACGGGCGAGGTCGATCGCAGCAAAGCGGAGTTCGAGTATGCAACACGCTCAGGCTTACCCGCCGCGCGGGCAGCACGATCGGGCGCCGATCCACCACGGTCTTTGCATCGATGGTCGCATACAAGCCGGTGTCGTCGGCAAGCTTGCGATCATGCATGCTGCGGACGAGAACGTGGAAGCTCTCGTCGGCCGCACTGGCATAAAGGGCGAAGATGTCGCTCTCGCGGTCGCCGATCACGGTTACCATGGCAGCCTTGGCAAGCAACGGCTTGGCTGCGAGCGCGGTGGCGATCCAGCGTTGCGATCTGGATCCGACAGGTCGCGCCGATCGTGCGGGACGGTCCGGCGGCCGTTGCGCGTCCACACCTTGCCTCCCAACAGGCCAAGGCAGGTCCCACCGTCGGCATCCACCGCCAGCAGCGGGTGCAGCAGCACGCCATAGCCGCCGCCTTTGCCGATCTCGCCGAGCCCGCGCCGGCGCTGCGGCGTGGTCGCGAAGTTGATCTCGCTGGTGTCCTGGATCGCCAGCACATAGCGGCCGTCGAACGCTGCAACCGTGCTTTCGCTCCAGCTCTCGATGATACCGGCCGTCGTCACCTTGGGGTTGCCGAGAAAGCGGTTGAACCGCACTTCAAGGGCGCGATCACCCTTCGCCAGCCGTCGCAGGCAAACATCCTTGCCCGCGACCATGCGTTCGATGAGCGCCGCCCCCCTTTATCGAGACGACGATCCCCGAACCGCCCCAACGTCCAATCGATCTGCGCCACCATCGCGACACCCCTGCCAAAGCCGAAGTGTCGCAATAGAAATCACATGGTTCCCAATTATGGAATCCCCTCCAGCCAACCAGAATGGAATCGGTCGCACCAAATGTGTGCATGCCTAGCGCGAAGCGGGGACCCATACTCCGCAGTGAAACTGATACGAGCTACGTGTGCGCTTGATCCACACTGTCCGGCTAGACAACGCTCACTGGGGTTATGGGTCCCCGCCTCCGCGGGGACGACAACAAAAAGAAGAAATCAAAACACCGCGTAGCCGCCATCGATCAGGAAAGTATCGGCGGTGTGGTACGACGACGCCTTGCTCATGATGTAGACGGCGATGCCGGAAAAATCCTCCGGCTCGCCGAACCGGCGCATCGGGATGCGCGGCATCACGTTGTTGACGAATTTTTCGTTGGCGAACGCCGGCGCCGTCATCTCGCTTTTGGTCCAGCCCGGCAGGATGGAATTCGCGGTGACGCCGTAGCGCGCGAGCTCGACGGCGAGCGCACGGATCACGCCATTGGCCGCGCTCTTGGTCGCTGCGTAATGCTCGTTCTGTGCGGTGCCGGAGATCGCCGCGAGCGAGGAGGTCGCGACCAGCCGGCCGAACGGATCGCCTGATTTGGCACGCTCGGTCATGTGACGGGCGGCGACCTGGAAGACATGAAACATGCCGTCGAGGTTGATCGAGAACATCCGCCGCCATTCCTCTTCGGTGCGATCGATGAAAGGTTTTCTGCCGCCACCGCCGATGCCGGCATTGGCGAAGCAACCGTCGACGCGGCCGAATTTTTGCAGTGTCGCGGCAAAGGCTGTTTCCGATCTGCTCGCGGTCGGCGACATCGCAGACTTGCGTGTCGACCTTGCCGCCCAGCTTATTGATGATCTCGGCAGCGTGCGCGTTCTTGTCGGCGTTGCGGCCCCACAGCGATACCGCGCAGCCCTGCGACGCAAGGCCTTGCGCCATGCCCAGGCCAATGCCGCCATTGCCGCCGGTGATGACGGCCACTCGGCCGCTCAAGTCGAACAAATTCATGGGTTCCTCCCGCTTCGTCTCGCGCCAGAGATTGCGCTGCGGTTAGCAGCCACCATGGCGAAAAGCTTTCGCGAAATCAAATCAGCCACGCACTTTTGATATGATGATCGTCCTGCAACGGGCGGAATAAGCGCTTGTCAAAACGAACGAGTTGGGGTCGAGTTGGTGACGGTTTCTCCGCTCATTCCCGCGAAAGCGGGAATCCAGATGAGCGCCACGTGATTTGGCAAAAGCCTGGATCCCCGCTTCCGCGGGGATGAGCGGACGGGGACACGCCGCACAGCAACAACTGCAAGGACCCAAAAAATGCAATTCAAGCACTGCACGCTCGAGATCGACGGACCGGTCGCAACGCTGACGCTCGATCATCAGGAAGTCATGAACGCGGTTTCCGTCGACATGCTCGGCGGGCTGCAGGAGGCGCTCAATCATATCGAGCAAAAGCGCGACGAGGTGCGCTGCGTCGTCATGACCGGCGCGGGCCGCGCGTTCTGCACCGGCGCCAACCTGCAGGGGCGCAACGACAACCCGGTGAACCGCAGCGCCGGTTCGACGCTCGAGACCGCGTTCCATCCGTTCCTGCGCCGGCTGCGCAACCTGCACTGCCCGCTGGTCACGTCGGTGAACGGCCCGGCCGCCGGCGCCGGCATGAGCTTTGCCCTGATGGGCGATCTCATCCTGTGCGCCAAATCGGCGTATTTCCTGCAGGCGTTCCGCCGTATTGGCCTGGTGCCGGACTGCGGCTCGACCTGGATGCTGCCGCGGCTGGTCGGCAAGGCGCGCGCGGTCGAGCTCTCGATGCTCGGCGAACGGCTGCCGGCCGAGAAGGCGCTGGAGTGGGGCCTCGTCACCCGTGTGTTTGACGACGCGCAGCTCGCCGCCGAGACCAAAAAACTGGCGCACGAGCTCGCTAACGGCCCGACCATCGCGCTGGCGCTGATCCGCGGGCTGTACTGGAGCAGCGAGCACAACTCGTTCGAGGAGCAGCTCGACGCCGAAGCACAGGGCCAGAAGCGGGCCGGTGCCGCGGAAGATTTCCGCGAGGGTGTGTCAGCGTTCCTGGAAAAGCGCCCGGCGAAGTTCAAGGGAAGGTGAGCGGCGCTAAATTCTGATTGCCTTGAAGGGCGTTTCCGCATGTCATGGCCGGGCTCGTCCCGGCCATCCCGATCGCCCAGGCACGGCCGCTTCTAAGCGAGATGCCCGGCACAAGGCCGGGCATGACAGGCTTTTGAGGCTTCCCATGGCAAATGAAACCGCAACGCTCGCCGCTTACGTCGCCACGCTGAAATACGAGGACATTCCGCCCGACGTAATCGCGCGGGCAAAAATGCTGACGCTTGACTTCCTCGGCAGCGCGGTGCGGGCGCGGCAGGAATTGGAATCGACGCCGGCCATCATGGGGATGCTGGCAGCGCTCGGTCTCGACGTCGGCGGCGGCGCGACGGTGTGCGGCGATGCCAAGACCTATTCGCCGTCGATCGCCGCATTGCTCAATGGCGCGCTCGGCCACTCGCTCGACTTCGACGACACGCACGCCGATTCCTCGCTGCATGCGAGCGCGCCGGTGGTGCCGGCGGCATTCGCCGTCGGCGAAATGGTCGGCGCGTCGGGCAAAGACGTGTTGACCGCAATCGTCGCGGGCTACGAGGTCTGCTGCCGGCTCGGCAACGCTGTTGACCCGACCTCGCATTACGCGCGCGGCTTTCATCCGACCGCAACGGCCGGCACGTTTGGTGCCGCAGCCGCCGCCGGAAAGCTGTTCGAGCTGTCAGCGGAGCAGCTGATTTCCGCGTTCGGCGTCTCCGGCAGCCAGGCCGCGGGCTCCTTGCAGTTTCTCGTCAACGGCGCCTGGAACAAGCGCTTCCAGGTCGGCGCCGCCGCGATGAACGGGGTCATTGCCGCCTCGCTGGCTCGCGAAAATTTCCGCGGTTCGATCGAGGCGGTCGAAGGCAAGCATGGCTTGCTGGTCGGCTACACCGATGACCCGCACCCCGACAAGGCCGTGGCCGGCCTCGGCTCGATCTACGAGACCATGAAGATCGGCGTGAAGCCCTATCCGAGCTGTCGCTACACCCACGCGGCGATCGATGCGCTGATCGCGATGCGGCGCGAGCACAACCTCGTGCCCGACCAGATCAAGCGCGTCGAGGTCGGCCTGCATCGCAACGGCATCACGCTGACCGCGAACTCGCTCGACAAGCGGCGGCCGAAGAACATCGTCGACGGCCAGTTCTCGATGTATTTCACCGGCGCGCTCGCGCTCGACCAGGGCAGTTTTGGCTGGGACGATTACAAGCGCCTGGGCGACAAACGCATCGAAGCGCTCTCCGATCGCATCGACGTGGTGCAGGACGCGCGTCTCGAAGGCAAAAGCCATCCGTTCGGTGCGCGCATCACGGTGGAGACGCAGGACGGCGTGCACGAGCGCATCATTCCCGATCCATCGGGCGAGCCGTCGTCATTCCCCGACACGCAGATGATGCGGCAGAAGTTCTTGATCCTCGCGCGCCCGGTGCTTGCCGAACAGGCGGACAAATTCGGTGATGCGGTGCTGGCCATGGAGACGTTCGGCAAGTTCGCGGCAGTGGCGCAACTCGCAAGGCAGTAAGGCGCGCCGCGCGGCGACAGTCTTGCGAGAGAACAAGCTCAGCTGCTCGATTGAGCAACGTTGCGAGACTGACGCTGAATTTGGTTGAAGACGTTGCGCGCATCTTCAATGTTCAGGAACTGCGGGGTGACATCCAGCGACGGCGTCCAGCTGGAATAGCCGTTGGTGCGTCCCCAGAACTGGGCCGGCTGACCGAACCGAATCGTGCCTCGGCCATTTGCCCGTTCGGTCAGGCTCGCTTCGGGCAACGCATCAAGGCTCACCGCGGTAAACTTGCTGAACGGGCCTGAGCGAGAAATCAGGATTCGCCTGTTCGTGACGGCGTACCGCATTCCTTGCCTGATCCAGGCGTCGACCAGAAATCGGCCAAACACCAGGTACAGACCGACAAGTACGAAGGGCACTCCGAACAGCTTGAAGAAGAAAGGGGTTGCCCCTGTCAGGGCCGACGTCTCCCAAAAGATCGAAAATCCACACCAGACGAGACTGAATGGAATTATCATCGCGTCTGCGCTGGTGAGCAACAAGCCTTGGCCCGGAATGCCCGACCAGATGATTCTTTCGCCGCTCAAAAGTTGATCGTTCAAATCGCTCTCAGTCATCAATCGACTATCCGCTCGGACGCAAAAACGATCTGGTCGAATCTCGCGATAATTACACTGTATCAAACTTAAGACAGGCCAAGAAGGGCGGCACCCTCAGACAAGACTCCAAAAGACTTCACCGAATCCACTTGCCCGGATGCGATGGCAGGCGGATGATCGCTGCGCCTGGCGCGACGCATGCGCGGCACGCGTCTCGCTCGACTAGAGTGTCATTGATCAGCCGCCGCCGCGCCCTATTTGATGGTCAATATCCTTCGTCGCGGCATGACGTGACCGTGACACTTCGCGGGGCGCAATGAGCTGGCAACCCTCCAACGATCCCGAACTCGGCAACCCAAAATCCTGCGATGCGCTCGATCTTGTGATCGTGCCGCGGGTGCGCGACCTCGGCGACGGCTTTGCCGTCCGCCGCGCACTGCCGCACGGCAGGCGGCAGATGGTCGGGCCTTTCATCTTCTTCGACCAGATGGGCCCGGTGCAGATGATTGCCGGCCACGGCATGGACGTGCGGCCGCATCCGCATATCGGGCTGGCGACCGTCACCTACCTGTTCGACGGGCGGATCATGCATCGCGACAGCGAGGGCAATATCCAGGAAATCATGCCCGGCGCGATGAACCTGATGACCGCGGGCCGCGGGATCGCGCATTCCGAACGGACGCCCGACCTGCAGCGGCGCCAAGGCCAAAGCATGCTCGGCATCCAGAGCTGGATCGCGCTGCCCAGGAATAAGGAAGAGATCGCGCCAAATTTCCAGCATTTTGAAGCATCGCGGTTGCCCCTCGTCAACGATAGTGGGCTGTCCGCGCGCGTCATTGCCGGCAAGGCTTTTGGCAAGACCTCGCCGGTCGATATGATCTCGGAGTGGTTTTATGTCGAAGTCATGCTGGACTCGGGCAAAACCGCGCCGCTCGATGCCGACCATGAGGAGCGCGCGATCTACCTCGTCGACGGCGAAGTGGAGATCTCAGGCGACCGCTTCGAGGGCCCGAGGCTTTTGATCTTCCGCCCCGGCGATCGCATTACTGTAAATGCCGTCAGTAATTCCCGCATGATGTTCCTAGGCGGAACCGCACTGGAAGGCCCGCGGCACATCTGGTGGAACTTCGTCTCTTCGTCGAAAGAGCGCATCGAGCAGGCGAAGGACGACTGGAAGACCGGGCGTTTCGCGCCGGTGCCTGATGAGACCGAATTCATTCCGCTGCCGGAGCGATAGACATTTTGATGAAGCCCGAAAAATCCACCAGCTTTCTCGGCGAACTCCTGAACTCGCTGACCGAGCGCGGGCGCTCGCTGTTGCGCGGGCGCAACGGCAATGAGCTGCCGAAACTGTCGCGCGCCGAGCTGGTCAATCTCGGCGAGACGCTGTTGTCACGCCGCGGCGAGGTAACCGGCATCGCACTGGCGCAAGCATTGCTCGAAGGTTACGCAGCCGCCGCACGCGCCGACCGCGTCGCCTTCCTGAGCGCGCTCGCCAAATCCTTCGGCCCCGATCGCGCGCGGCTCGAGCAGGCGATCGAAGCGTTGCAACGCGACGGCTTTGACGGCGAAGCCGCGTCTCGCCTGCACAACGCCGCCGAACCGCGGCGGCAGGAGCTGATCCGCCGCCTCAACCAGGCGCCGGGCGGCACCGCAGCCCTGATTCGCATGCGCGAAACGTTGCTCGACAATCTGAAAGACTATCCCCACCTGAAGCCGGTGGACGGCGACTTCATGCATCTGCTCGCCTCCTGGTTCAACCGGAGCTTCTTGGTGCTGAGACGGATCGACTGGACCACGCCTGCCCACATCCTCGAAAAGATCATCCGCTACGAGGCAGTGCACGAGATCAAGAACTGGGACGACCTGCGTAACCGCCTCGCCTCGCCCGATCGCCGCTGCTACGGCTTCTTCCATCCGCAGCTCTCCGACGAGCCGCTGATCTTTGTCGAGGTGGCGCTGACCGAAGAGATTCCTGAGGCGATCGCGCCGCTGCTCAAGCTCGACCGCACGCCGATCCGCGCTGCAGACGCAACGACGGCGGTGTTCTACTCGATCTCGAACACCCAGCGCGGACTCGGCGGCATCTCGTTCGGCAATTTCCTGATCAAGCAGGTGGTCGAGGAACTGAAGCGCGAGCTGCCCAACCTCGAAACGTTCGTCACGCTGTCGCCGGTGCCGGATTTCGCGCGATGGCTCAACTCCGAACGCGCGTCAGAGAAGTCGCAAGTGCTGACGCCGGCGATGAAAGACACGCTGGCGGCGCTGGATCGGCCGGGCTGGTACGAAGACGAGGAAAACGCTGAGTCGGTCCGCGTTGTACTGATCCCGCTGGCGGCGCATTATTTTCTCAAAGCCCGCGACGCCCGCGGGCGACTGCTGGATTCGGTGGCGCGCTTCCACCTCGGCAACGGCGCGCGGCTGGAGCAGCTGAATTTTCTCGGCGACGTCTCCGAGAAAGGCCTGCAGCAGGGTTTTGGGCTGATGGTGAACTACCTCTACGATCTCGACGAGATCGAGAGCAACCACGAGGCGTTCGTCGAGAAGGGCACAGTAGCGGCGGCACCGGCGGTGAAGAAGCTGTTGAAGGCGAAGGCCGCAGGTGCCGCGGCGGGGTAATTCGTCAGGATGGGTCCGAGCGAAAGCGAGACCCATCAATGGCGCGCGGTCTCTCAGCGATGGGTGTCGGCCTCGCTCAAACACGACAAAATCCTACGACATATCGTCACGTTCAACTGCTGCGGTGTATGGGTCCCGCGCGCCTTCGCGGGGACGACCACTTGCACCTCACACCCCCGCCATCATCACATATTTGATCTCGACATATTCCTCCATGCCGTGATGCGAGCCTTCACGGCCGAGGCCGCTTTCCTTGACGCCGCCGAACGGCGCGACTTCGGTCGTGATCAGGCCGGTGTTGACGCCGACCATGCCGGACTCAAGTCCTTCGGCCACGCGCCAGACGCGGCCGAGATCGCGGGCGTAGAAATAGGACGCGAGACCAAACGGCGAGTTGTTGGCGAGCGCAATGACATCGGCCTCGTCCTTGAAGCGGAACACCGGCGCAATCGGCCCAAAGGTTTCCTCGCGCGAGACCAGCGCGTCGGCCGGCACGTTGGCAAGCACGGTCGGCTCGAAGAAGGTGCCGCCGAGCGCATGGCGCTTGCCGCCGGTGACCACGATCGCGCCGTGCTTTACCGCATCGTCGATGTGTTTTTCGACCTTGGTCACCGCGTCCATATTGATCAGTGGCCCCTGGGTCACGCCGTCGTGGGTGCCGTCGCCGATCTTCATCGCCGCAACCTTCGTGGCGAGCTTCTTCACGAAGGCATCGTAGATGCTGTCCTGGGCGTAGATGCGGTTGGCGCAGACGCAGGTCTGGCCCATATTGCGATACTTCGAGACGATGGCGCCTTCGACCGCGGCATCCAGATCGGCATCGTCGAACACGATGAACGGCGCATTGCCGCCGAGCTCGAGGCCAAGCTTCTTCACCCCGACCGCCGCCTGCTGAAAGAGAATCTTGCCGACCTCGGTCGAGCCGGTGAAACCGACGAAGCGCACAGCGGGGTGCTCGCACAGCACCTTGCCGATCGCCGAGGAATTGCCGGTGAGGATGTTGAGCACGCCCTTCGGGATGCCGGCGCGTTCGGCGAGCACGCCGAGCGCCAGCGCCGACAGCGGCGTCTCATTGGCGGGCTTCAGCACCACGGTGCAGCCGGCGGCCAGCGCCGGTGACACTTTTCGCGTGATCATCGATGACGGGAAATTCCACGGCGTGATCGCGCCGCACACCCCGATCGGCTGCTTGATCGCAAGCAATCGCGCATCGGGGCGCTGCGATGGAATTGTTTCACCATAGACGCGCCGCGCCTCCTCGGCGAAGAACTCGACATAGGCCCCACTGATATCAACCTCGCCGCGCGCTTCCGTGAGCGGCTTGCCCTGCTCCGAGGTCAGGATCAACGCGAGATCCTCGCGATTGTCGCGGATCAGTTCGAACCAGCGACGCAACAGGTTGGACCGTTCCTTGGCCGTCTTCTTTGCCCAGGCCGGGAATGCGCGCTCGGCGGCTTCAACGGCGGCGGTGGCCTCGGCGGTCGCGAGCCGCGGCACTTTCGCCAGCTCGGTTCCATTGACGGGATTGGTGACCGGCGTGACCGGTGTTCCGGTCCAGGCACCATCGATCAGGCATTGTTCGCGGAGCAGCGAGGGATCCTTGAGCCGCGCGGCGAAGGACGGTTGGTGGGTTTCAGCGCGGGCGGTGGATGCGGACGGCGTCATGGCAGCACTCCCTGGATTGATCCTTTGAGTGAATCTGGCGATTCAGTCCGACGGTTCAACGCGCGAAGGGCGTGAACGGGGCGGCGGAACAGATTTCGAAGCGAGAGCTTACGCCGAACGTGTAGGGTGGGCAAAGGCGCAGAGCGCCGTGCCCACGGAGCTTCGGCACAAATGAAATGGTGGGCACGCGGAGTTTATCATCGGTCCGCGCTTCGCGCGGACCCGTTGGCTTTGCCAACCCTACGAAGCTGATTGAGACAGAGAGCCGCTACGCCGCGCCGCGGAAGAACAGCTCGCGGCGGCCGATCATGCCGGCGGCGGCGGCCTTGGCTTCGGCCTTGGTCGAGGTCGCGCAGGTGCGATACTCGAGATCGGGGATCGCATTACGGTCGCTGCCGAAGAACCACGCGCGGAGCGAGGCACGCGGCTTCGGCGTCAGTCCCGACAGGGTCTGCGCGATGTTTTCGGTGACACCAAAGCGGAACAGCGCGCCTGATGACGCGACACGAATCTCGTAAATGCCTGGACAGATCGGCGCGATGATGTCGTCGCTGCGATGGGCGCGTGGAAAGCGCCGCCAGTCACTCCAACGCGAAATCATTTGCCCCTGCCCCTTACAACAAGCACGCGCTACGCCGACAGCCCGTTCTCACTGGCGAGCTGCTTCAGCGACGCCAACGGCCGCGCGCCGATATGCTGGATCACCTCGGCCGCGGCCAGCGCGCCGAGCTTGCCGGCCTTGACCAGACCTTTGTCACGCACCAAGCCGTAAAGGAAACCTGCCGCGAACAAATCACCCGCACCAGTCGTATCCACGACCTTGTCCACCGGAAATGCGGGTACTTCCACAACCTCGCTCGCGGTCGCGGCGATGCAGCCGTTCTCGCTGCGTGTCACCACGCCGAGGGCGACGTCCTCCCGCAGCTGCTTCAGCGCGGAATCGAAATCGCTGGTCTCATACAGCGAATGCAGTTCGGCGGTATTTGCGAACACGATGTCGACGGTCTTCGAGCGCATCAGCTCGATGAATTCGGCGCGATAGCGGTCGACACAGAACGCATCCGACAATGTCAGCGCGACCTTGCGGCCGGCCTCGTGCGCGATTTTCGCCGCTTTCAGGAAGGCGTCCTTGGCATCCTTCGGGTCCCACAGATAGCCCTCGAGATAGGTGATCGAGGACGCCGCAACCTGAGCCGGATCGATGTCGGCGGGCGAGAGATTTTGCGCTGCCCCAAGGTAAGTGTTCATGGTGCGCTCGCCATCCGGCGTCACCAGGATATAGGAGCAGCCGGTGGCCGGGCCTGCGCCGGCGGCAGGGGTCGTGAAGGTGACGTTGGCGGCACGGATGTCGTGGGTGTACATCGTGCCGATCTGGTCGTTCTTGACCTTGCCGACATAAACAGCGCGGGCGCCGAAATTGGCGACCCCGACGATGGTGTTGGCCGCCGAGCCACCGGACATTTCGGTGGCCGGCCCCATCGCAGCGTAGATCGCTTTCGCTCGCGCCTCGTCGATCAGCTGCATCGAGCCCTTGGTCATGCTTTGGGCCCTCAGAAAGGCCTCGTCGGTCTGCACGAGAATGTCGAAGATGGCGTTGCCGATGGCGAGAACGTCGTAAGTGGCTGGCATGAGGCAATGGCGTCCCAGGTGAGGGGGAGGGGGCTTCGAGAGCGCCGCGGCGCTCCAAGACTGCAAAACCGCGGCGGGTTATCACGGCAAGGCATTCGCCAGCAAGCGCGAAGCACGTATAAGGCGCCCGATGATCAGGCAAATCGCCACCGTTTCCGCGGGCACGCTGGCCTCGCGCCTGCTCGGGTTCGTCCGCGATACGCTGATGGCCTCGTTGCTCGGCGCGGGGCCTGCCGCCGATGCCTTCCTGTTTGCGTTTCAGCTCGTCAACGTGGCACGGCGGCTGCTCAGCGAAGGCGCGTTCAACGCGATGCTGGTGCCGGCCTTTTTGCGTGTTCGGCAAGATCGAGGCGACGACGCAGCACGGCAATTCGCCGGCGGGGTGCTCGGAACGACGACCGCTGTGCTGATCGGCGTCACCGTCATCTTCGGCCTCTCGATGCCCTATGTCGTCGGCGCGTTGGCGCCGGGATTTGCGCAGCATGACGCATTCGGGTTTGCCGATCACGACGGCGCGGCTGATGCTGCCGTATCTCGCTTTCGTCGGCCCGGTCGCGGTGATCATGGCGCTGCTCAACGCCGAGGGACGCGTTGCGCAAAGTGCGTTCACCCCGCTGCTATTCAATGTTCTTCTGATTCTGGTCACCCTGCTCCTGCTGATCGTCCCGCCGAGCGACGCGACCGCCGCGGCTGTGACCCTCGCGATCACCGTCGGCGCGGCCGGCCTCGCGCAAGCCTTTGTGCTCGCCTTCCCCGGCGCACGCATGGCACAGCCGATCCGGCTGTCCGCGGACGGCGACGTCCTGCAACTGCTGCGGCGAACGCTGCCCGGCGCGCTGGCGCAGAGCGGACCGCAATTGCTGGTCGTCGCAGGCGCCATCGCTGCCTCGCTGACACCCGGCAGCGTTGCTGCGATCTACTTCGCCAATCGCCTGATCGAGCTGCCGCTCGGCATTGTCGGCGTCGCCGCAGGCACGGTCGTGCTGACACGACTGTCCGACAGCGCACTGCGCGATGATGTTGACGCGCATGCGTTGCAATCGCGCGCAGTTGAAAGCAGTCTCGCGCTCGCGCTGCCGGCATCGATTGGGCTCGCGGTATTGGCGCAGCCGATCGTGACACTGCTGTTCCGGCATGGCGCGTTCACGGCCGAGGATGCGCACCGCACGGCGCTGGCGCTGACGACCCTCAGCTTTGCCCTGCCCGCCCATTCGCTGACAAAGATCCTCGCGCCGATCTTCTTCGCCCGGGAGAATTTTCGCGTTCCCCTGATCGCGATGCTCGCAGGGCTCGCCGTCACGACGGCCGCAGCGATTGTCTTGCAGCCGCACTACCTTGAGGCGGGCGTCGCGGCGGCGATCGCGTTCGGCGCGTGGACCTCGGCGGTTACGCTGATCATCATGCTGCTGTCCCACAAGCAACTCGCTCTGGCCGACGGTACTCTGCGTCGGCTCGCGCTGATCGTGATGGCCGGCGCGGTCATGGGCGTCGTGCTCTATGTCGTCCGCATCGCCATCAGAGTCGATTCGCTGGAAAACTTCGCGGCGCTGTTCGGCTCAGTTGCGGCGCTGATCGCCGGCGGGGTCGTGCTCTATCTCGGTTTGCTGCAGCTTTCAGGCATTTTCCGCGTTAACGAACTCGTGCGAGCCCTGCGAAAATAGCCCAAAGCTTGCAACACAAGGCCTCGCCGTGGCAAAGGACGCGCCACGATTAAGGAACTTCCTGGCCATGACGGCTCCCCAACGCGTATTCTCGGGCGTGCAGCCCACCGGCAACCTGCATCTCGGCAACTATCTCGGCGCCATCGTCAACTTCGTGAAGATGCAGGAGACCCACAACTGCATCTATTGCGTGGTCGACCTGCACGCGCTGACGCAGCCGTTCGAGGTGTGGGGCGGGCCGAAGGAGCTCGCGCGCAACACGCGCGAGGTCACCGCCGCGTTCATCGCCAGCGGCATCGACCCGAAGAAGCACATCGTGTTCAACCAGAGCCAGGTGTATGAGCACGCCGAGCTCACCTGGATCTTCAACTGCGTGGCGCGGATCGGCTGGCTGAACCGCATGACCCAATTCAAGGAGAAGGCCGGTAAGGATCGCGAGAACGCCTCGGTCGGGCTCTACGACTATCCCGTGCTGATGGCCGCCGACATCCTGGTCTACCGAGCGACGCACGTGCCTGTCGGCGACGACCAGAAGCAGCACCTCGAGCTGTCGCGCGACATCGCGCAGAAATTCAACGGCGATTTCGAGGAGTCGATCCGCGAGCACGGGCACAACACCGGCGCGTTCTTCCCGTTGCCGGAGCCGATGATCACCGGGCCTGCGACGCGGGTGATGTCGCTGCGCGACGGCACCAAGAAGATGTCGAAGTCCGATCCGTCGGATTATTCGCGCATCAACCTAACTGATGATGCCGACACCATCGCGCAGAAGGTGCGCAAGGCGAAGACCGATCCCGAGCCGTTGCCGTCGGAAGAGAAGGGTCTCGAGAAGCGCCCGGAGGCCGACAACCTCGTCGGCATTTACGCGGCGCTCTCAGGCAAGAGCAAAGCCGCTGTGCTGCAGGAATTTGGCGGCGGGCAATTCTCCGCGTTCAAGAACGCGCTGGTCGAATTGTGCGTCGCAAAGCTCAGTCCCGTTGCCGGCGAGATGAAACGGCTGATGTCCGACCCGGGTCATGTCGACAAGATCCTGATCGAAGGTGCCGACCGGGCGCGCTCGATCGCGGCCGAGACCATGACGTCGGTCAAGGACATCGTCGGATTCGTGCGCCGCTAGAGCGCGATGAGATTGATTGAATCGTCATCGCGCTCTAGCTCTTTGATTGAGCATGATCTTTTCGGAAAACCGGTGTCCACTTTTCCGGATCATGCTCTAGGCGATCGGTTCTCGGCAGTGCCACATTTTTTTGGCACTGATTCCCGGTAGTGCACTGCTTGTGTGCCGCGGTTCCGCCGTGGCAGCATCGCAGGGTAATTAAATTGAGCATGATCTTTCGGAAAACCGGTACCCACTTTTCCGGATCATGCTCGAGGCCGGGGCCTTTCATGAGCACACGACGCCGGAGCTATGAGTCCGGCCATAAGCCAAAATATCTGCTGATCGTCGATGAAACGACGGAATGCGATCGCGCGGTGTACTACGCGGCGCGCCGGGCCAGGCGAAACAACGGCGGCGTGGTGATGCTGCGGGTGATCGAGACCGAGGACCGTAACCAGCAATGGCTGGGGGTCGCCAACATCATGCGTGCGGAGGCCTATGATGCGGCGAACGCCGCGTTCGACCAGGCGGCGAGCCGCGCCACGGCGCTGGCCGGCATCACCCCGGAACGGATCATCCGCGAGGGCGATCCGGCCGAGCAGATCCTCGACGTCATCGAGAAGGACCCAGACATCGCCGCGTTCGTGCTGGCGGCCTCCCCCGGGGCAGAGGGCCCGGGGCCCGTTGTGACCATGATGGCCGAAAATGCCGGCACCTTCCCGGTTCCGGTGATCCTGGTGCCCGGCGACCTGACGGACGCCGACCTCGACGCCCTTTCCTAGCGCAAGGCATGCCTCAACTTGATCGGGGTGGGTACCGGCTTTCCGGAGAACGTCTTCGTTTGTCCAAAAGATCATGCTCCACCAAGGAGGCAGGGCGGAACTGCTTCCTTGAATGTGCCTTTGCCGAGGTTATCTGCTAGACAGCCGTTATAAACCCCTGACCGCGCCGGCCTTGAACCGGCGATGCGCCGGAGCAAATAATGTTCATCCAGACCGAAGCCACGCCGAATCCGTCCACGCTCAAGTTCCTGCCTGGCAGGGACGTGCTGGGCGACGGCGGCACCATGGAATTCCGCGACGTCGGAACCGCCACGCAATCGCCGCTCGCCGAAAAGCTGTTCGGCATTGAGGGCGTCACCGGCGTGTTCTACGGCTCAGACTTCGTTGCGGTGACGAAGGATGCGAGCGACTGGCAACACCTGAAGCCCGCGATCCTCGGGGCCATCATGGAGCACTACATGTCCGGCGCTCCGCTCATCGCCGGCGATGCCGACGACGAGGATGAGGCCGACGAGTTCTACAACGAGGCCGACACCGAGATCGTCGCGACGATCAAGGATCTGATCGAGACGCGGGTGCGGCCTGCGGTCGCCAATGACGGCGGCGACATCACCTTCCGCGGCTTCAAGGACGGCATCGTCTATCTCGACATGCGTGGCGCCTGCTCGGGCTGCCCGTCTTCGACAGCGACCTTGAAGCACGGCATCCAGAATTTGCTTCGCCACTTCGTGCCTGAGGTGGTCGAAGTCCAGCCGATGAACTGACGTCGGCGTGTTTGATTTGACGTGAGGCGGCCGGGCGTGAGCCCGGCCGTTTTGCATTTGCAGTGGATGCCTGCGTGAGGCTACGTCGGTCGCAAGGCCGCTGGATGCTATAAGTGAATTGCAAACATGCTCGTTCTTGCCATCGATACGGCGCTTGCCGCCTGCTCGGCCGCGGTGCTCGACACCGCACAGGCCGCTTTGCTCGCGAGCGAATCGTTGCCCATGGCGCGAGGGCATGCCGAAGCCCTGATGCCCCTGATCGAGCGCGTGATGGTCGCTGCAAATACCCGTTTCACTTCGCTCGACCGGATCGCGGTGACGACCGGGCCCGGCAGCTTCACGGGCCTGCGCGTCGGTATCTCGGCGGCACGCGGGCTTGCGCTCGCCGCGGGCAAACCGGCCGTGGGATTGACCACACTGTCGGCTTACGCGGCTCCGATTGTCGCTGAAGGGGGATCAGACCAAATCCTCTCCGCAATCGATGCCCGCCACGACCAGGTCTATTTTCAGCTCGTCGGCGGCGATGGATCGATGCTGTGGCGGCCGGCGATTGCGCCGATTGACGATGTCTTGCGCGCGAGCAGCGAACACGGGCCGTTGCAACTCGTTGGCAACGCGGCGCAGCTGCTTGCAGGCCGCTGGCCCACAGACGCGCCGTCACCGCTTCTTGTCGACGCGCAGGCGGCGCCCGACATCGCCTGGGTCGCCTGGCTTGGTGCCGCAGCCGATCCCAACAAATCGCCGGCGCGGCCGCTCTACCTCAGACCGCCCGATGCCAAACCGCAAGCGTCCGCCCTGCAGCACGATCCGGCACCGCCTTCATGATGCATTGGCTGAGGCGCCTGTTCGGTTCGCCGGAGCCCGCGGTGGAGGCGGCGCGACCACGCGACGCGCGGACATTGTCGCAGCTGCATGCGGCTTCGTTTCATCGCGGCTGGAGCGAGAGCGAATTCGATCAACTGCTCGCGGAGCGCAATACACTGACGCATCGCCTGCGCTCGGGCAATGAGATCATCGGCTTCATCATTTCGCGGCTTGCCGCCGACGAAGCGGAAATCCTGTCTGTTGCCATCGATGGCGACTGGCGCGGCCGCGGCCTGTCGCGGCAATTATTGCAAACCCATCTCGGCCATCTCGCCGGTCGGGGAATTCGCACTGTCTTCCTGGAGGTCGAGGAGAACAACCTGCCCGCGGTCAAGCTTTACCAGCGCTACGGATTTCAGGTTGTCGGCCGCCGCGATCAATATTACCGCGAGCCCTCGGGCCAACTTTTGAGCGCGCTCGTCATGCAACGTGACTTGTCCTGAGCCGCGGTCAGTGCGAAAACCGCCTCAACTGAAGGCACTCCAATGGCAGCCCTGAAATCCGTCCCTGCGTCGAACACCGATATCGAGGCACGCTGCGCCGCGGCCGGCATGCGCATGACGGAGCAGCGCCGCATCATCGCGCGCGTACTGGCGGAGTCCTCGGATCACCCTGATGTCGAGGAGTTGTTCCGGCGCTGTGTTGCTGTCGACGACAAGATCTCGATCTCGACCGTTTATCGCACGGTGAAACTGTTCGAGGATGCCGGCATCATCGAGCGTCACGATTTCCGCGAAGGGCGTTCGCGCTATGAGCAGATGCGCGAGACGCACCACGACCATCTGATCAACCTGCGCGACGGCAAGGTGATCGAGTTCACCTCCGAGGAAATCGAGCGGCTGCAGACCGAGGTGGCGCGCAAGCTTGGCTACAAGCTGGTCGATCACCGGCTCGAGCTCTATTGCGTGCCGCTCGATGACGAGAAGGGCTGATTCGCTCCGCCGCGACGTTGAAATAATTGGCTTTTTGGCCCCTGCCGGCAGGCGAGGCGCTGGATTTTAGGCTTGTTTACCCCTATTTGAGCGCTCTGGGCCACGTCATCGCCGGCCCCAGCGAAACGCCGATGGACAGGCCGCGCAAACTCCACATCAAGTCTTATGGCTGTCAAATGAATGTCTACGATGCCGAGCGCATGGTGGACAGTCTGGCGCGCGAGAACTTTGTCGAGACCGCTGACGTTGATGACGCCGATGTCGTCGTGCTCAACACCTGCCACATCCGCGAGAAGGCCTCTGAAAAGGTCTTTTCCGAGCTCGGCCGGCTGCGCGAGACCAAGGCAAACGCGGCGCGCGACGGTCGCGACATGAAGATCGTCGTTGCCGGATGCGTGGCGCAGGCCGCGGGCGACGAGATCGTGCGGCGCGCCGACATGGTCGACGTCGTGGTCGGCCCGCAGAGCTACCACCATCTGCCGGAGCTCTTACGGCGCGCGAAGACGGGCCAACCTGCGATCGAGACCGAATTTCCGGTCGAGGACAAATTCAGCTTTCTTCCGGCGCCGCAGTCGGACGCAATTCGCGCGCGCGGCATCACGTCGTTCGTGACCGTGCAGGAAGGCTGCGACAAGTTCTGCACCTTCTGCGTCGTGCCTTACACGCGTGGGCAGGAGACATCGCGGCCGGTCAAGGCGATCGCCGACGACGTGCGTCGCCTGACCGACAATGGCGTCCGCGAGATCACGCTGATTGGCCAGAACGTCAACGCCTTCCACGGCGACGGACCGGACGGCAAGGCCTGGCCGCTCGGCAAGCTGCTCGCGCACCTCGCCGCGATCCCCGGTGTCTTGCGGCTGCGCTACACCACGAGCCATCCGCGCGATGTCGACGATAGCCTCATCGAGGCACATCGCGGTCTCGATGCGCTGATGCCGTTCGTGCATTTGCCCGTGCAGTCAGGCTCGGATCGTATTCTGGCGGCAATAAATCGCAGGCATACGGTCGCCGACTATCGCAAAGTGATCGACCGCCTCCGCGACGCCTGCGACGACATGGCGTTTTCGTCGGATTTCATTGTCGGTTTTCCCGGCGAAACCGAGGATGACTTTGCCGCAACCCTCGCCCTGGTCGCGCAAATCGGCTACGCTGGCGCCTACTCGTTCAAGTACTCGGCACGACCCGGCACGCCGGCCGCCGAGATGACGGAGATGGTTGAACCCGCGGTGATGGACCAACGGCTGGCGCGGTTGCAACATTTGATCGATGACCAACAAGCGGCATTCAACCGCAGCTTCGTCGGCCGCACCATCGATGTGCTGTTCGAGCGTCCGCGCGAAGGGACCGGCCAGTTCGTCGGGCGGTCGCCGTGGCTGCAGCCGGTCCATGTGATGGCGTCGCCTGACATTGTCGGAACAATTCGCGCCGTCGAAGTGACCGGCCTGGAACGCTACAGCCTGTTCGGATCGCTGGTCGCGCCACGCGACCACAGCGCGACCGCATCCAGAGCGCCATCTCAACGCGTTATGCATGGAGCCTGAAACCTTTGGCGAAAAGCACATCGGATTCACCTTCGCTCGCTCCTACCCGCAAGATCGACGGGCCCACACCGCCCGAAACCCACATCGAACTGAGCTTCGACGACAACCGCGCGGTGTCGGCGCTGGTCGGACAATACGGCCAGCATCTCGCCTTGCTGGAGCGGCGGCTCAACGTAACAGCCGATTCGCGCGGCAACCTGATCACGCTCGCAGGATCCCGTGACGGCGTGGAGGCTGCGCGTCACGTGCTTGAAGGACTTTATGCGCGCGCCGAGCACGGCGACGAGTTGACGCAAGGCGACGTCGACGGCGCGATCCGCGCCGTGATCGCGCAAGGCTCGCTGTTCGATTTCGACCCGAAGACCGCGCGCTCATCGTTCGACGAGATCAACCTGCGCAAGCGCCCGGTGCGGGCGCGCACTGCGGCGCAAGATGCCTACATTCGCGCGCTGAAGCGGCACTCGCTGACCTTCGGCATCGGTCCGGCCGGCACCGGCAAGACCTGGCTTGCGGTCGCTTACGCGGCACAGCTGTTCGAGCGCAAGGAGGTCGATCGCATCATCCTGTCGCGCCCCGCGGTGGAGGCCGGCGAACGGCTCGGCTTCCTGCCCGGCGACATGCGCGAGAAGGTCGATCCCTATTTGCGGCCGATCTATGATGCGCTCTACGACCTGATCGACGCACGCATCGTGGAGCGCGCGCTGCAGACCGGCGAGATCGAGATCGCGCCGCTCGCCTTCATGCGGGGACGCACGCTGACCAATGCCGTGATCATCCTCGATGAGGCACAGAACACGACCTCGATGCAGATGAAGATGTTCCTCACCCGCCTCGGCGAGAACAGCCGGATGATCGTGACCGGCGATCCGAGCCAGGTCGATCTTCCGAACGGCCAGGTTTCGGGCCTTGCCGAGGCATCGCGGCTGCTCGAAAATGTCGAGGGCGTTGCACAAGTGAAATTTTCGGCCGAAGACGTTATCCGGCATGAACTTGTGCAGCGAATCGTTGCGGCCTATGAACGGGCCACCCCGCGGCAGGCGCTGGGAAAATCCTGAGCACGCGCAAGGCGACTGCCAAGATCGCTATCAAGACCACCATCATGCTGACGGCCGACATCGTCATAACCGCCGATTGCTGGCGGGCGGAACCCGGCGCCGAGGATATCGTGCAACGCGCGATTGTTGCTGCGGCGGGCGCTACGCCCGGACAAGCAGATCGCGCCGAACTCGCCGTCATGCTCACTGACGACGCCGGTATCCGCGCGCTCAACCATGACTGGCGCGGCATCGACAAGCCGACCAACGTGCTGTCGTTTCCGGCGGTCGCGCTGCCGGACGGCGGCAGCCAGCCGCGCTCGCTGGGCGACATTGCGATCGCCTACGAGACCACGCGCCGGGAGGCGACAACCGAAAACAAGCCGTTCGGCCATCACTTGAGCCATCTGGCGGTGCATGGCTTTCTGCACCTGATCGGCTACGATCACGAGACCGATGACGACGCCGAAACAATGGAAACGCTGGAGCGCCACATTCTTGCGCGGCTCGGCATTCCCGACCCCTATGCATGAGCACGATCTTGGCAAGCGACCCCGCTCACGCTGATGGCGTGCCGCAAAGCAGCAACCTTCCCGTGCCAGTGCACGAGGGCGAGGTGCTGCGACCGGCGCATTCGAGCTGGCTCGCGCGTGCGATCCGCACGCTGTTCGGCTGGCGCTCCGATTCGCTGCGCGCCAACCTTCAGGTGGTGCTCGAAACCAGCTCGCCCGGCGAGACCAGCTTCACGCCGGTCGAGCGCACCATGCTGCGCAATATCCTTTATCTGCGCGAGCGCCGGATCGCCGACATCATGATCCCGCGCGCCGACATCATTGCGGTGCGCCACGACATTTCGCTCGGCGAATTGATGAAGCTGTTCGAATCGGCCGGCCACTCGCGCCTCGTCGTCTACGGCGAGACCCTCGACGAGCCGGAGGGCATGGTCCACATCCGCGACCTCGTCGTATACATGGCGCAGCGGGCGCACGTCGAGCCGAAGACGACGGCGCGACGGAAGAAGCCGCCGCCTGCGGGCCTTGATCTCCGCGCCATCAATCTTGCGACGACGCTCGCCGAGGCAAAGATCGTTCGCAAGCTGATCTTCGTGCCGCCGTCGATGCCGGCGATGGACTTGCTGCAGCAGATGCAGGCGACGCGCATCCACCTTGCGCTCGTGGTGGACGAGTATGGCGGTACCGACGGCCTGGTCTCGATCGAGGACCTGGTCGAGCAGATCGTCGGCGACATCGATGACGAACACGACAGCGATCAGCCGCCTGACATCGTGCAGCAGGCGGATGGTTCATTCATCGCGGATGCGCGCGCCTCGCTCGAGGACGTGACCGCGACGATCGGCGAGGAATTCAACATCGGCGAGGCCGGCGAGGACGTCGACACGATCGGCGGCTATCTCACCTGGCTCGCCGGACGCCTGCCATTGCGCGGCGAAGTGATCGCCGGACCCGAGCCGTTCGAGATCGAGGTGCTCGACGCCGATCCGCGCCGCATCAAGCGGGTGCGCATCAGCCGCCGCCAGGGCGCAATCGCGTCGAAGAGCCGCGAACCGCGCGCGCGCGGCACGGCGGCCGCGAGCGGCACCAAACCCGCGGGCGATCAGCAAAAGCCCGACGACACGGCGGACCACTCGTGATCGGTGCACGTCTCGTCCACGGTATCGTTCTCGCCTGGGGCTGGCGACGTGCGCTGATCGCCTTTGCGGCCGGCGCGGTGTCGGTACTGGCGCTTGCTCCGTTCAATGCCTGGCCGGTGCTGTTTCTGACTTTTCCGGTTCTGGTCTTCCTGATCGATGGCGCAGGCGGCGGACGCGCCGGTGGAATTCCGGCGGCGGCTTTGAGCGGCTGGTGGTTCGGCTTCGGCTACTTCCTCGCCGGGCTCTACTGGATCGGCTACGCCTTCCTGGTTGATGCGCCGACATTCGGCTGGCTGCTGCCGGTCGCCGTTGCCGGACTCCCTGCGGCCCTCGCCCTGTTCTTTGCCGCAGGCTTCGCGCTGGCCCGCGCGATGTGGCGCGCCGACAGCAATCGAATCTTGAGCCTCGCCGCCGCGCTGACGATCACCGAATGGCTGCGCGGCCACATCCTCACCGGCTTCCCCTGGAATGCGATCGGTTATGCGCTGACCACGCCGAACGCGCTGGCGCAAACCGGGGCCTGGATCGGCCTCTGGGGTCTGACGTTCCTCGCCATCGCAATCTTCGCGAGCCCCGCGACCTTGTTCGACGACCGCAGCATCGTGCGTCGCCCATGGCTGCCACCGACGATCGCGGTCGCAGCACTCATCGCGATGGGAGGTTACGGCGCCTTCCGCCTGCAACGCGCGCCAACGCGCTTCGTCGACAACGTGCGCCTGCGCATCATGCAGCCAAACCTGCCGCAGGACGTGAAGTTCAACTACGCCGCAAAAAACGAGGTGATGCAGAAGTACCTGGCGCTGTCCGATCGCGCGTCCGGACCGCAAGCCTCGGGCGTGCGCGATGTCTCGCTGCTGATCTGGCCGGAGTCGGCGTTTCCGTTCTTCCTTGCGCGCGAGCCGGATGCGCTCGCGCAAATCGCAAATCTGTTGCCGAACGGCACGCTGCTGATCACCGGTGGCGTGCGGCCGCCCGATGCAGCGCCGCCCGGAGTGCCGATCACCCGCGCCTATAATTCGATCTATGTGATCGATCATACCGGCACGATCCAGTCAGCCTACGACAAGTTGCACCTCGTACCGTTTGGCGAATACCTGCCGTTTCAATCGACGCTGGAGAGTTGGGGCTTGAGTCAGCTCACCCGGATACGCGGGGGATTTATCGCCGGCACGCTGCGCCGGCCGATCATGTTGCCGAACGCACCCAAGGTGCTGCCGCTGATCTGCTACGAGGTGATCTTCCCTGGTGACATCACAGGAGGTGATGAGCGCGCCGGCTGGATCGTCAACGTCACCAACGATGGCTGGTTCGGCATCTCGACCGGCCCGTTCCAACATTTGCAACAGGCGCGCCTGCGTGCGGTCGAAGAAGGATTGCCGATTGTCCGCGCCGCCAATACCGGGATTTCGGCGGTGATCGATCCGCTCGGCCGCGTGGTCACAAGGCTTGGGCTTGGCGTCGAAGGCGTGCTCAATTCGGGACTTCCGGTTGCAGGACCACCCACGTTCTATTCAGGGTATGGCGATAAACCCGCTGCGATGCTGATAGCGCTCGCAATTGTTGCCGCGCTCACACGCCGCCGAACCCGATCGGTATAATTCGACACAAATCGAGCGACGCATGTCCTGATTCGCGGAGACCGCCGCGAAGGATTGGCGTCCGCACTGCGGAACTTGGAACTCGTTTGACCGCGCGCGCCAAAATTGCATAGTGGCGTGCAGGTTTTTGCGGTTTGCAGTAGCGCGTTGCGATGACGGGAGAATGTGATGGCGAGCAAAACGCCTGATCCCATCGACAAGTATGTCGGCAGCCGGATTCGCATGCGCCGGATCATGCTCGGGATGAGTCAGGAAAAACTAGGCGACGCGCTCGGCCTCACCTTTCAGCAAATCCAGAAATACGAGAAGGGCACCAACCGGGTCGGTGCCAGCCGACTGCAGCAGATCGCTGATGTGCTGCAGGTCCATGTCTCCTTCATGTTCGAAGGCGCGCCCGGCAGCACTGTCGGCGGCGGTATGGGCGAGGCCGCATCACCCGCCTATGTGTCCGACTTTCTCGCCACATCCGATGGGCTGGCGCTGACCAAGGCGTTTACGCGCTTAAAGGATGCCAAGCTCCGCCGCAGCATTGTCGACCTGGTCGAGCAGATCGCGGCCCGCGAAGACCACCATTAGCGCGCATCCGTTCCGGGGCATCTGCACCAATTCATTTGACGAAATCACAGCCGGTTGCCATGTCCCGCGACATGTCCGCGCGGGATCAAAACCAGCAGCAGCGCCCGACGTCGTTCTTCGGACGGCGCAAGGGCCACAAGCTGCGGCCGCATCAGGCTGAGCTTGTCGATCACCTCTTGCCAACGCTTGCGATCGATGCAGCCGGGCCTGCGCCGCAGCCTCTTGCCGGGCTGTTTGCGGCCAAGGTCGACGACGCGCGGCTCGAAATCGGGTTCGGTGGCGGCGAGCACTTGCTAGGCGAGGCGCGCGCGCATCCCGTCACAGGCTTCATCGGGTGCGAGCCCTACCTCAACGGCCTTGCCAAGATCCTGGCACGGCTCGAGGCCGAACCAGCCGATAATCTCCGGTTGTTCACAGGCGACGCCGCCGAGTTGCTCGACTGGCTGCCGACCGCATCACTTCAGCGCATCGACCTGATTCATCCTGATCCGTGGCCGAAGCGCCGGCACTGGAAGCGCCGCTTCGTGCAGCGCACGACGATTGCGGCGATGGCGCGTGTCTTGAAGCGCGGCGGCGAGTTCCGTTTCGTCAGCGATATCGACGACTACGCCGCATGGACGCTCGATCTGTTTCAACGCTCGACAGGCTTTATGTGGATCGCGGAGCGCGCCGACGACTGGCGCAAGCCCTGGCCCGGGTTCACGCCTACCCGCTATGGCGCCAAAGCGGTGCGCGAGGGGCGCGCCGCGACCTATTTGATTTTTCGCCGGTGTTAAGGCCCTTTGCGCGTGTCCCTTTCGGAGGGCCGGTACCCAACCCCGGGTCGGGCCCGAGTGCATGATTTTTTCAGGATACGCGTCATTCCGGCGGCCGCTCCTTCCAGAATTTCATCACGCGCTGTGCGGTTGATGCCGACAGCCGCTCGAAATTGGCGCGGGCCAAATCAAGATCCGTCGCCGATGAAACGCGTCCGTCCGGCGAGCGCAGTGCCAGCAACGCTCGCACGGTCGGCCAGTCGAGGCCGAGCGCCTTGCCAAGCACGAGAACTGAATCGCGCCGCTCGCCACTCACCATCTTGTCCATTGCGCCGACGGGAATCGCCGAGATTGCCGCCAGCACGGCGACGCTCTCTTCATACTTTCGAGTCCTTGCGAATTCGAGCAGCGCTTCCTTGTTCAGGCGGCCGGCGCGATGCAATGCGATGATCTCGCGCTGCGCCGGAGCGAAATCGCGCCGCGACGTCTCTGCGGGCGCACCGCCTGAGATGGCGATCATTGTTTTGGCGATCGACGCCTTGCGCAGCGGCGTTACCGCCTGGAACAGGCGTCGGCGCACCAGATCGACCGAACCTTCCAGCAATTCGCGCAGCATCTCATCCGAAATATCCTGCCGCTTGCCCATGGCAATCGCCAGCATGCCATCGCCTTCGGCGCGCTTGATCAGCTTCGAATAGCTCTGGCTTGACAGATGTGCGCCGTCGTTAGTCGCAAGGCTGCGGATGACCTCGCGCTCACCGCGACGCACCAGCACGTCGGTAACCGGAACGCCGAGCGTGGCTCGTTCGGAAATCGCGAGGAGATGCAGTTGCCCCATGGCGCGCGCAATCTCGACCAGGGTTGGTTCATCGACCTGCGGCGAGACGCGAAGCAACGGACCGGCAACACGCACATCCGCGTCGTGGGCAAGTTGACTGACGAGGGTCGGCGGCGCATTCGCGATTGACGCGATACGGGCCGCGAGATCGACGCGCGTCGCGTTTTCGGTCGCTGGCGCCAACGCCGACAATACGATGTCGAACACCTCGACGTGCTGCGCATTGAAGGTGGGCGCGCCTTGGACGAACAGTTCCGCAAGCTGCCGCACGGCCTTAGCGCGCCGGCGCGGATCGCCGTTGCGAACGAGGTCGTCGAGTTCCGTAATGGCTGAGGGGGCGGACACTTGGGCCTGACATCCGAACGGTGTTGGCGCAAAATAAGGCCCGGCAGATGAAGGAACCGTTGCCCGGAATCGCCTCGGCGGGGCCATCGACCCCTTGCCGGAAATAGCGGAAATCGCTATATTTCGTTCTGCTAATGGTTTCTCATAACGGTCAGATGATCTGATCGCCTATTGAGAGTGGGCCCCCCGGGACCCGCTCTTTTTATTACCCGAGGCAGCCGGGGAACCTTTGGCAGAAGCGGAAGCAACTTTAAGCGACTTCATGACCGAACAAGCAGCGGCCGACCTTTTGCGCGAGCCCAGGCTCATTGTTGAGCCCGGGTTGGCGGCGCGCGTCGGCGCGGTCGCGGAGCCGGTTTTGCAGGGCATGGGCTACCGGCTGGTGCGCATCAAGATTTCCGGAGAGGCCGGCGCCACCGTGCAGGTGATGGCGGAGCGGCCGGATGGCACTATGAACATCGACGACTGCGAGGCGATCTCGCGCGCGCTGTCTCCTGTGCTCGACGTCGCCGATCCGATCGACCGCGCCTATCGGCTGGAAATTTCTTCGCCCGGCATCGATCGCCCCCTGGTGCGGCGCTCGGACTTCGAGCGCCACCTCGGCCATGTCGCCAAGATCGAGATGGCCGTCGCCGAGCATGGCCGCAAGCGCTTCCGCGGCACGCTGATCGCGGTCGAGGGCGGCGCGCTGCGGCTGCGCCGCGACGACGCCAAGCCGGACGAGCCGGCCGAGGTATTGCTCGCGATCGATCGCATCGGCGAAGCGCGTATGGTCTTGACTGACGCGCTCATCGCGGAGTCGCTGAAACGCGGCAAGGCCGCCGAGCGCGAGATACGGCAGAACCTCGGGCTCGAAGCACCATCGTCGAACTATCGCGTACCGAAGACGAACCCCAAAGAAAGTCCAAAGCCGGGCCGGACCAAGGAACAACGCCTCGCCGCCCAGTCAATTCGCCAAAGTCACCACGAAGGAGACTGAACCAATGGCCGCTATCAGCGCCAATAAACTCGAACTCTTGCAGATCGCCGACGCTGTCGCGCGCGAGAAATCAATCGACCGCGGCATCGTGATCGCGGCGATGGAAGACGCGATCGCGAAAGCCGCGCGCGCCCGCTACGGTGCGGAGACCGACGTGCACGCCGAGATCGATACCAAGAAGGGCGAGCTGCGCCTCTCCCGCCACATGCTGGTGGTCGACCAGGTCGAGAACCCTTCGAACCAGATTTCGCTTGAAGCGGCGCGCCGCCTCAATCCGCGGGCGCTGGTCGGAGACACCATCGCCGACGCGCTGCCACCGCTGGAATACGGCCGCATCGCCGCGCAATCGGCGAAGCAGGTGATCGTGCAAAAGGTGCGCGAAGCCGAACGTGATCGCCAGTATCAGGAATTCAAGGACCGCATCGGCGACATCGTCAACGGCGTGGTCAAGCGCGTCGAATACGGCAGCGTGATCGTCGACCTCGGCCGCGGCGAGGCGATCATCCGCCGCGATGAGATGCTGCCGCGCGAGGTGTTCCGCAACGGCGACCGCGTCCGCGCCTTTATTTTCGATGTCCGCCGCGAGACCCGGGGCCCCCAGATCTTCCTGTCCCGCACCCATCCGCAATTCATGGCGAAGCTGTTCGCACAGGAAGTGCCCGAGATTTACGACGGCATCGTCGAAATCAAGGCGGTCGCCCGCGACCCGGGCTCGCGCGCCAAAATCGGGGTGATCTCGCGCGACTCCTCGGTCGACCCGGTCGGCGCCTGCGTCGGCATGCGCGGCTCGCGCGTGCAGGCCGTGGTCAACGAGCTGCAGGGCGAGAAGATCGACATCATTCCGTGGTCGCCGGACATTGCGACCTTCGTCGTCAATGCGCTGGCGCCGGCGGAAGTCGCCAAGGTCGTGCTCGACGAAGACCGCGAGCGCATCGAAGTCGTGGTGCCGGATAGCCAGCTATCGCTTGCGATCGGCCGCCGCGGCCAGAACGTGCGACTGGCGTCGCAGCTGACCGGCTGGGACATCGACATCCTCACCGAGCAGGAAGAATCGGAGCGGCGCCAGGCCGACTTCGAGAAATCGACCCGCCTGTTCATGGAGGCGTTGAACGTCGACGAGGTGGTCGGCCAGCTGCTCGCCTCGGAAGGCTTTTCGACGGTCGACGAGCTTGTCATGGTCGATACCCGTGACCTTGCCGGCATTGAAGGGTTCGACGAGGAGACAGCGACCGAGCTGCAGACCCGCGCGCAGCAGTACCTCGACGAGCAGGAAGCCGAGCTCGAGGCCAAACGCACGGAGCTCGGCGTCGAGGACGCGGTGAAGGACGTGCCCGGCGTCACCTCGAGGATGCTGGTCAAGTTCGGCGAGAACGGCGTCAAGACGGTGGAGGACCTCGCAGGCTGCGCCACCGACGACCTCGTCGGCTGGACCGAGCGCAAGGACGGCGAGTCGCAGCGGCAGCCAGGCATCCTCGACGGCCTGGAGATGTCGCGCGAGGACGCGGAAGCCCTGATCATGCAGGCCCGCCTTGCGGCGGGCTGGATCACCGAGGCCGATCTGGCAAAGCCGGAGCCGGCCGAGCCAGCAGACGAAGCCGAGGCGGCCAACCCCGCCTGATGTCCGCGGCCGAGACCTCGACCGCGATGGAACGAGTAGACGATGCTGGCAACCCTGGACGGCCACGACCTCGACGACGGCCCCCGGACCACAAGGTCCGGGACGGCGCGGATGTGCGCGGTCACCCGCGAGGTGCGCCCGATCGATGAGCTGATCCGGTTCGTGCTCGACGGCAACGGCCGGGTCGTTCCGGACGTGAAGCGGAAGCTGCCGGGTCGCGGCTTGTGGGTTTCGGCCTCCCGCAAGACCGTCGCCGCGGCGGTCAAGCGGTCTTTGTTCGCCAAGGGTTTCCGCAAGAGCGGTCAAGGACTCCGAAACCCTGGTCGCCGAGACCGAGGCTCTGCTCGCCAATAGCGCGATCGAAGCGCTGGCAATAGCGGCCAAGGCGGGGCAAGTGGTGTCCGGCTTCGCCAAGGTCGAGGCATCCCTCAGGGCTGGCGACGTCAAAGCCCTGATCCACGCACGGGATGGGGCGGCGGACGGGATCCGCAAGCTGGATAACCTCGCGGCCGCGGCATCGGCCGGCGGGAACGGGGAAATCGTAGCGAAAATGCCGATTATTAACGCGCTGAGCTCGGCCGAATTGGATTTGGCACTCGGTCGGTCAAATGTGATACATGCTGCCCTGCTCGCGGGCCCGGCGGGCAAGACCTTCCTGTCGCGAATTGCGCTCCTCGTCCGTTTCCGGATGAGCGAAGGCGACGAGACGGTAAACGAAAATTCAGGTACGACAGCGCGCGCGAGCGCGCTTTGACAAATTAGGACGAGTGAATGGCTGAAACGAAAAATCCTGGCGACAAACTGTCCGTCAGCCCGACCAAGACGCTCACGCTGAAGCGCGGGGGCGGCGTCGAGCAGGGCGTTGTGCGCCAGAGTTTCAGCCACGGCCGCACCAAGCCGGTCGTCGTTGAGAAGAAGCCGAAACGCCGGTTGCCCGGTGAAGGTGGGCCGCAGGAGGTTCGAGCCGCGGAAGCGCCGGCGCCGAAGGTCGCAACCACCGCGCGCGCGCCGGCCGCGGCCCCCGCTGCACCGGCCGCACGTCAGGCCCCGTCCCCGCCGCGCAACACCGGCGGCGTGCTGCTGCGGACCCTGACCGAAGAAGAACGTAACGCGCGCGCAACGGCACTTGCCAACTCGCGCTTACGCGACCTCGAAGAAAGAAAGATCGCCGAGGAAGAGGCGGCGCGCCGCGCCAGTCGCGATGCGGTCGAACAAGCCGAGCGCGACGCGGCCGAAGCACGCAAGAAGGCAGAGGAAGATCGCCGCCGCCACGAGGACGAAGCCAAGAAGAAGGCCGAGCTCGAAGCCAAGAAGCGCTTTGGTGATGAGGAGACGCGCACGGCGCGTCCCACGACCGCGGCGCCGCGCCCTGCCGTCGCAGTCACCGAGCCCGATGACGACGAGGGCCCACGTCAGGTGCGCCGCGGCCCCGGCGGCGCAGCCCGCCCGGCGCCCGCGCCCAAGGTGGCGACGACACGCCCGGCGGCAGAGAAACGGCGCGGCCGCCTGACACTGGTCACCGCGCTGACCGCCGACGAAGTGCGCGAGCGCTCGGTCGCCTCGTTCCGTCGCCGCACCCAGCGCCTGAAAGGCCATCACAGCGACGAGCCGAAGGAAAAACTGATCCGCGAGGTGACAATTCCGGAAGCGATCACAATTCAGGAGCTCGCCAACCGCATGTCGGAGCGCGCGGTCGACGTGATCCGTCTGCTGATGAAGCAGGGCCAGATGGTGAAGATCACTGACGTGATCGACGCCGACACCGCCCAGCTGGTCGCCGAGGAAATGGGCCACAGCGTCAAGCGCGTCGCCGAGTCCGACGTCGAAGAAGGTTTGTTCGACGTCGCCGACGATCATGCCGCCGACACGGTACCGCGCTCGCCGGTCGTCACCGTGATGGGCCATGTCGACCACGGCAAGACGTCGCTGCTGGATGCGATCCGCTCGGCCAACGTGGTCTCCGGCGAGGCCGGCGGCATCACCCAGCACATCGGCGCCTACCAGGTGAATTCGCCGCAGGGCGGCAAGATCACGTTCATCGATACGCCCGGCCACGCCGCGTTCACCGCGATGCGCGCCCGCGGCGCCAAGGTCACCGACATCGTCGTGCTGGTCGTCGCCGCCGACGACGGCGTGATGCCGCAGACCGTCGAGGCCATCAACCATGCCAAGGCGGCGAAGGTTCCGATGATTGTCGCGATCAACAAGATCGACAAGCCGGAAGCGAACCCGCAGCGCGTGCGCACCGAACTGCTGCAGCACGAGGTGCAGGTCGAAATCGTTGGGCGGCGACGTCGTCGACGTCGAGGTGTCGGCCAAGAACAAGATCAATCTCGACAAGCTGCTCGAGATGATCTCGCTGCAGTCCGAAATTCTCGACCTCAAGACCAACCCGGACCGCCCGGCCGAAGGCACCGTGATCGAGGCGAAGCTTGACCGCGGCCGCGGTCCGGTCGCGACCGTGCTGGTTCAACGCGGCACGCTGCGCACCGGCGACATCGTCGTCGCCGGCGCCGAGATGGGCCGCGTTCGCGCGCTGATCTCCGACCTCGGCGAAACCGTCGATGCGCCGGTCCGTCGGTCCCGGTCGAAGTGCTCGGCTTCAACGGCACGCCGGAAGCCGGCGATCGTCTCGCCGTGGTCGAGAGCGAAGCGCGGGCCCGGCAGGTCACCGATTATCGCGCGCGACAGAAGCGCGAGAAGCAGGCAGCGCGCGCGACCGGCATGCGCGGCTCGCTCGAGCAGATGATGTCGCAGCTCAAGACCACCGGCCGCAAGGAATTCCCGCTGGTGATCAAGGCCGACGTGCAAGGCTCGCTCGAGGCGATCATCGGTTCGCTGGAAAAGCTCGGCACCGAAGAGGTCGCCGCCCGCGTGCTGCACGCCGGCGTTGGCGGTATTTCGGAATCCGACGTCACACTCGCCGGCGGTTTCAACGCCGCGATCATCGGCTTCAATGTGCGCGCACACAAGGAAGCCGCCGACGTTGCCAAGCGCGACGGCATCGAAATCCGCTACTACAATATCATCTACGACCTTGTGGACGACGTGAAGAAAGCAATGTCGGGCCTGCTGGCGCCGACCTTGCGCGAGACCATGCTCGGCAATGCCGAGATCCTCGAGATCTTCAATGTCTCCAAGGTCGGCAAGATCGCCGGTTGCCGTGTCACCGACGGCACCGTGGAGCGCGGCGCCAATGTCCGCCTGATCCGCGACAACGTCGTGATTCACGAAGGTAAGCTGTCGCAGCTCAAGCGTTTCAAGGACGACGCCAGGGAAGTCACCGCTGGACAGGAGTGCGGCATGGCGTTCGAGAATTACCAGGACATGCGTCCTGGTGACGTGATCGAATGCTATCGCGTGGAGACGATCCAGCGCTCGCTGTGAGTCCAAGCCTCACATTGAGTGCTGGGTCTGATTGAAACTCGACGATCGCGAGGCGAGCGTCGAACTAATCGATTGAACCGATCGATAACGACTATTGCAGTGTCGTCACGCATTTGCGAACGACGGATCAAGGCTTAAGCTCAATGCCTCGCCACCATCAGCGCGATAGTTCCGGCGGCTCGCAACGGCAATTGCGGGTCGGGGAACTCGTGCGTCATGCGCTGGCCGATATTCTCGGCCGCGGCGGCGTCCATGACCCCGTGCTCGAGGGCCATCTCATCACGGTTCCCGAAGTGCAGATGACCGCCGATCTCCGTCTCGCCACAATCTACGTGATGCCGCTGGGCGGCCGCGATGTGACCGACGTGATCGCCGCGCTCGAGCGCAACAAGAAGTTTCTCAGAGGTGAAATCGCGCGGCGCGTGAATTTAAAATTTGCGCCGGATATTCGGTTCCGCGTTGACGAACGGTTCGACGAGGCAGAACGGATCGAGAAGTTATTGCGAACACCGACTGTGCAGCGCGACCTCGCGCACGAGAGCGACGAGGAGACGCAAGAATGAATTCACCAACCGACTCAGTTGTCGAAAAGCCCGTGGAACAAAAGCCAAAGCAGTTTCGCCGCGACAAGCGCGACGTGCACGGCTGGATCGTGCTCGACAAGCCCGTCGGCATGACCTCGACGCATGCCGTCGCGGTCATCAAGCGGCTGTTTTCGGCGAAGCGCGCCGGCCACGCTGGCACGCTCGATCCGCTGGCATCGGGCGGCCTGCCGGTCGCGCTCGGCGAAGCCACCAAGACGGTTCCGTTCGTGATGGACGGCCGCAAGCGCTACCGTTTCACAGTGCGCTGGGGCGAGGAGCGCGACACTGATGATTCGGAAGGCCGCGTTGTTGCAACGAGCGATACCCGACCGACGGCAGACGACATTGGCGCGCTGCTGCCGCGCTTCACCGGTCTGATCGAACAGGTTCCGCCGCGATTTTCCGCCATCAAGATCCAGGGCGAGCGTGCCTACGATCTGGCACGTGACGGGGGAACCCCCGAGTTGAAGCCGCGGCCGGTCGAGATCTTCGAATTAACCTTGGTTAACCAGCAGGATAGCGACCACTCCGTGTTCGAGGCCGAATGCGGCAAGGGGACCTATGTACGTTCGCTGGCCCGCGATATCGGCCGTTTGCTCGGCTGCTTCGGCCATGTCAGCGCTCTCCGCCGCACGCAGTGCGGTCCGTTCGATGAGCGGGACATGATTCCGCTGGAACAATTGGAGGCATTGTGTAATAGAGCCGCGTCTGGCGAGGGAAGCCTCGCCGACGCGCTTTTGCCCGTTGAGACCGCGCTGGACGACATCCCGGCACTGGCCGTCACTCGGGCTGATGCGGCAAGGCTCCACAGGGGCCAGGCCGTTTTGTTGCGCGGAAGGGATGCGCCCAACACCAGCGGCACAGTTTATGTCACCGTCGGTGGCCGCCTTTTGGCCCTCGCCGAAATCGGCAATGGCGAACTGATCCCCAAGCGTGTGTTCAACCTGACCGGGCTGGTTGCCAGCCCGCTACGAGATGAAGGTGTTTGACGATGTCGATTGCCGCAGAACGCAAAGCGGAAGTCATCAAGTCCAATGCGACCAAGGCCGGTGATACCGGCTCGCCCGAGGTGCAGGTCGCGATCCTCTCCGAGCGGATCAATAACCTCACCGAGCATTTCAAGACCCACGTGAAGGACAACCATTCGCGTCGCGGCCTGCTGAAGCTCGTGTCCACCCGCCGGTCGCTGCTCGATTACCTGAAGAAGACCGACGAGCAACGTTACAAGGCTCTGATTGAGCGGCTCAACATCCGCCGCTGATCGTTCGAATGCGCGCGACGTTCGTTCGCGCGCATTTTTGCAGGTGCATGTCGCATCTGCGGTTCGCGTCCCGCGGCAATACGGCCGTTGGGCGATGACGGGCAAGAAGCCCGGAGCGGATCCAGTTGAGATCCGCAACTTCGAGAGGACCGAAAGCCATGGCAGGATCGCCGGGCGCTGATCAAGCAGGACATCCAGGTCCGCGTCAGCGTCTCGCCGTCTTGCGCATGGTTTTCGTGCCCTTTCGTCAACCGATGAAAGAAAGACGAGAATGTTCGATATTCACTCCGTGGAGTTGGATTGGGGCGGGCGTCCCCTAAAGCTGCAAACCGGAAAGATCGCGCGCCAGGCCGATGGCGCCGTGCTGGCGACCTACGGCGAGACCGTGGTGCTCGCCACTGTCGTTGCGGCGAAGACGCCGCGCGAAGGCGTCGACTTCCTGCCGCTGACGGTCGACTACCAGGAGAAGACCTACGCCGCAGGACGCATTCCCGGCGGCTATTTCAAGCGCGAGGGACGGCCGACCGAAAAGGAGACGCTGGTTTCGCGTCTGATCGATCGCCCGATCCGTCCCCTGTTCGCGGACGGCTGGCGCAATGAGACCCAGGTGATCATTACCGTGCTCTCGCACGACATGGAGAACGATCCCGACGTGCTGGCGATGGTCGCTACCTCGGCTGCGCTAACGCTGTCGGGCGTGCCGTTCATGGGACCGATCGGCGCCGCCCGGGTCGGCTTCATCAACAACGAGTATGTGCTCAACCCGGTGCTCGACGAGATGATCGAGACCGGCCTTGATCTCGTCGTCGCCGGCACTGCCGACGCCGTGTTGATGGTCGAGTCCGAGGCCAAGGAGTTGCCCGAGGACGTGATGCTGGGCGCGGTGATGTTCGGTCATCGCCATTTCCAGCCGGTGATCGAGGCGATCATCAAGCTCGCCGAGAAGGCCGCGAAGGAGCCGCGCGACCTCAAGACCATCGACAATGCGGCGCTTGAGAAGGAAATGCTCGGGATCGCCGAGCAGCCCTTGCGTGCCGCTTATGCGATCGCCGTCAAGCAGGAGCGCTATGCTGCGGTCGACGCGGTCAAGGCCAAGGTCATGGCCCACTACTTCCCCGAGGGCCAGGAGCCGAAGTACGACAAGCTACGTGTCGCCGACGTTTTCAAGGAGATCGAGGCCAAGATCGTTCGCTGGAACATCCTCGATACCGGAAAGCGCATCGACGGTCGCGACGTCAAGACGGTGCGCCCGATCCTCGCCGAAGTCGGCGTGCTGCCGCGCGCCCACGGCTCGGCACTGTTCACCCGCGGTGAAACCCAGGGTCTGGTGGTCGCAACGCTGGGCACCGGCGAAGACGAACAATACGTCGACGCCCTGTCGGGAACGTACAAAGAGACGTTCATGCTGCATTACAATTTCCCGCCCTACTCGGTCGGTGAGACCGGACGTCTCGGCGGCCCGAGGCGGCGCGATATCGGTCACGGCAAACTCGCCTGGCGGGCGATCCACCCGGTGATGCCGCCACATCACGACTTCCCCTACACCATCCGCGTCGTCTCCGAGATCACCGAGTCGAACGGCTCATCCTCAATGGCGACGGTTTGCGGTTCATCACTGGCGTTGATGGATGCCGGTGTGCCGTTGAAGCGGCCAACGGCCGGCATTGCGATGGGCCTGATTCTGGAAGGCAGCCGCTTCGCTGTGCTCTCCGACATTCTCGGCGATGAGGATCATCTCGGCGACATGGACTTCAAGGTCGCCGGCACCGATCACGGCATCACCTCGCTGCAGATGGACATCAAGATCGCCGGCATCACCGAAGAGATCATGCGGGTTGCGCTTGGCCAGGCCAAGGACGGTCGCATGCACATCCTCGGCGAGATGGCCAAGGCGCTCACCGTGGCGCGCGCCGAGCTCGGCGAATACGCGCCGCGCATCGAGACCTTCAAGATCCCGACCGACAAGATCCGCGAGGTGATCGGCACCGGCGGCAAGGTGATCCGCGAGATCGTCGAGAAGACCGGCGCCAAGATCAACATCGAGGACGACGGCACGGTGAAGGTAGCGTCCGCCTCTGGCGAGTCGATCAAGGCGGCAATCAACTGGATCAAGTCGATCGCCTCCGATCCGGAGGTTGGTCACATCTACGAAGGAACCGTCGTCAAGGTGATGGAGTTCGGCGCCTTCGTGAACTTCTTCGGCGCCAAGGACGGTCTCGTCCATATCAGCCAACTCGCGGCGAGCCGGGTGCAGAAGACCTCCGACGTCGTCAAGGAAGGCGACAAGGTCAAGGTCAAGCTGCTCGGCTTCGACGATCGCGGCAAGGTGCGGCTGTCGATGAAGGTGGTCGACCAGGACACCGGCGAGGACCTCGAGGCCAAGCAAAAGGCCGAGAAGCCCGAACAGATGCGCGAGGCTGCCGGCGAGTAGGCCGGCGCGGCTCCGGCGACAATCAAAAAAGGGCGGCTCAAGGGGCCGCCCTTTTTCTTTGCGCCAGTCTCGCTGAGTCAGGCAAGTTCAAAGCGATCGAGGTTCATGACCTTGGTCCACGCAGCCACAAAATCCTTCACGAACTTCTCCTTCGCGTCCGCGCTCGCATAGACCTCCGCGAATGCGCGGAGCTGCGAGTGCGACCCGAAGATCAGGTCGACACGGGTCCCGGTCCACTTGATTGCCTTCGTCTTGCGATCGCGGCCTTCGTACACATTGCCGGCCGCGCTCCACTCGGTGCCCATGTCGAGCAGGTTGACGAAGAAGTCGTTGGTCAGCGTCTCGGGCTTGTTGGTGAAGACGCCGTATTTGGCATTCCCGGCATTGGCGCCGAGCACACGCAGGCCGCCGACAAGAACCGTCGTCTCCGGCCCCGTCAGCGTCAGCAGCTGGGCCCGGTCCACCAATGCTTCTTCAGGTTTCATGAACTGCAGCTTGCCGCTGATGTAGTTGCGGAAGCCGTCGGCACGGGGTTCGAGCGGCGCGAAGGAGTCGACGTCCGTCTGCTCCTGCGACGAGTCCATACGTCCCGGAGCAAAGGGGACCTTCACGTCCACGCCGGCATCCTTTGCGGCCTTCTCGACGGCAGCGGAGCCGCCGAGGACGATCAGATCGGCCAGCGACACCTTCTTGCCGAAGTCCTTCTGGATCGCTTCGAGCTTCTGCAGGACTGTCTTGAGCTGAGACGGCTGATTGACCTCCCAGTCCTTCTGCGGGCTCAGGCGAATGCGCGCGCCGTTCGCGCCGCCGCGTTTATCGGAGCCGCGGAACGTCGACGCCGACGCCCAGGCAGTCGAAACGAGGTGCGACACCGTCAGGCCCGACGACATGATCTTCGCCTTCAAAGCGGCGGCGTCCTTGTCATCGATCAGCGGATGATTTACCGCCGGGATCGGGTCCTGCCAGATCAGCGTCTCCTTCGGCACGAGCGGGCCGAGGTAGCGTGCGAGCGGGCCCATATCACGATGCGTGAGCTTGAACCACGCGCGGGCAAACGCGTCCGCGAATTGATCCGGATTCTCGTAGAAGCGCCTCGAGATCTTCTCGTAGGCAGGGTCGAACCGCAGCGACAGGTCCGTCGTCAGCATGGTCGGCTCATGCTTCTTGGACTTGTCGAAGGCATCCGGGATGCTGGCTTGCGCGCCTTTCGCCTTCCACTGTTTGGCGCCGGCCGGGCTCTTCGTCAGCTCCCATTCGTTTTCGAACAGGTTCTTGAAGAAGAGATTGCTCCACTTGGTCGGAGTCTGCGTCCAGGTGACCTCCGGACCGCCGGTGATCGCATCGGCGCCGACGCCCGTGCCGTACTTGCTCCTCCAGCCCAAGCCCTGATCCTCAAGCGCGCAACGTTCCGGCTCCGGTCCGACCAGCGACGGATCGCCCGCGCCGTGGGTCTTGCCGAAGCTGTGGCCGCCGGCAATCAGCGCGACGGTTTCCTCGTCGTTCATCGCCATCCGGAAGAACGTTTCGCGAATATCCTTCGCGGCAGCGACCGGATCCGGATTGCCGTTCGGCCCTTCCGGATTCACATAGATCAGGCCCATCTGCACCGCACCAAGCGGCTCTGCAAGCTGACGCTCGCCGCTGTAGCGCTCATCACCCAGCCACGTCCCCTCGGGACCCCAGTAGAGCTCCTCAGGCTCCCAAACGTCCGCGCGGCCGCCTGCAAACCCGAAGGTTTTGAAGCCCATCGAACTCGAGGGCGACGTTGCCTGCGAGAATCATGAGATCGGCCCACGAGATTTTCCGGCCGTACTTCTGCTTGATCGGCCACAACAGCCGGCGCGCCTTGTCGAGGTTCGCATTATCCGGCCAGGAGTTGAGCGGCGCGAAGCGCTGCTGTCCGGCGCCGGCGCCGCCGCGGCCGTCGGTGATGCGGTACGTGCCCGCGCTGTGCCACGCCATGCGGATCATCAGCCCTCCGTAGTGACCGAAGTCGGCCGGCCACCACTCCTGCAAGTCGGTCATCAAGGCCTGCAGGTCCTTGATCACGGCGTTGAGGTCGAGGCTCTTGAACTCCTTGGCGTAGTCGAAATCCTTGCCCATCGGATCGGACAGGTTGGAATTCCGATGAAGCATCTCGATGTTGAGGGAATCCGGCCACCAGTCGCGATTCGAGGGGGTGCGCCTGCCTCCCGAGAACGGGCACTTGCTGTCATCTGCCATGTTAGCTCCAATCGCGTTTTGTCTTCTTTCCGTCCCCTATACTAGGATCAGCAACCCTTGAAAAGTAATCCAACTTGCGAGCGTTACGCAGAGCCGCCGCGCAGACCATGCGATGACATGCTGTCTCACTTCCGTCCGAACGCGCAGCTTCGATAGGGTTCCGAACGCCACATAGCTGTCATGCAGGGATCCAGCCGATGAGCACGCCCACGATCCGGCCCGCGCGGGCCGATGAGTATGACGCCGTCGCCGACGTCTGGATGAGCAGCTGGCTTTCGAACGGCATCGAATCGCCGAACGGAGGCGAGAGCTGGACCCTGGCGGAAATGCGCGAGCGCATTCCGCAGGAGATCGCGAACGGCTGGAGCCTCTACGTCGCCGATGATGCCGGCACGATCGCCGCCATGCTCGCCTTTCGCTTGCACGACGGTTACCTGGATCAGCTTTTCATCGCGCCGGAGTATCAGAGCAAAGGTTTGGGCAAGCGCCTGCTCGGCTTCACGCGCGAAAAGCTGCCCCATGAAATCTGGCTGCGCTGCGTGCGCGAGAACGAGCGCGCCTGGCGCTGGTACGAGCGCGAGGGTTTTGTGCTCGAGAAGGAGCAGCTCGACCCGCAATCGGGCTACACCATGAAGTATTATCGCTGGAAAAGGACATCGCGATGATGAAGCTCTATTGGTCGCCGCGAACCCGATCATTCTCCGCGCTCTGGATGATGGAGGAGGCCGGCCAAGCTTACGAGCGCGTGCTGACCGACATCTCGACCGGCGCGCAGAAGAAGCCGGAGTTCCTCGCCATCAATCCGATGGGCAAGGTGCCCGCGTTACAGGACGGCGAGGCTACCCTCGCCGAGCAGGCCGCGATCTGCGCCTATGTCGCCGAACGCTTCCCTGAAGCAAAGCTTGCACCGCCGCTCGGCGACGTGAGGCGCGCAAAATATCTCTACTGGCTGTTCTTCGCGCCCAGCTGTATCGAGCCGGCGATCCTGCAAATCTTCACCAAGATCCAGATTTCACCGGTGCAGGCCGGCTGGGGTGACGCTGCCCAAGTGTTCGATGTGCTCGAGCGCGCGGTCAACAGGGTGCCGTGGCTGCTCGGCGAGCAGTTCACCGCGGCCGACGTGATGATCGGCTCGAACCTGCACGCGGTCATCCGCATGTTCAAGATGGTGCCGACGCGGCCGGCATTCGACCGCTACCTCGACGCCTGCGCGGCGCGGCCGGCCTTCCAGCGGGCAAGCACAATAGCAGCGGGCTGACGCCGACGATTACTTCGCAGCGTCACGCTGCGGCTGCGCGGCGTCGGCCTCGTGGGCAGCGCGCATCTCTTCGGTGCGCGGCATCGAGATTACGTTGTAGCCGGAATCCACATAATGGATTTCACCGGTCACGCCCGTCGACAGATCGGACAAAAGATAGAGCGCGGAGCCGCCGAGATCCTCCAGCGTTACGCCGCGTCCGAGCGGCGAATGCTTCTGCTGGAAGGCAAACATGGCGCGCGCATCGCCAATGCCCGCGCCGGCGAGCGTACGGATCGGCCCCGCCGAAATCGCGTTGACGCGGATCAGCCTGCGGCCGAAATCGACAGCGAGATAGCGCACCGATGCTTCCAGCGCTGCCTTGGCGACGCCCATCACGTTGTAGTTCGGCAGCGCCCGCATCGAGCCGCCATAGGTCAGCGTGATCATCGAGCCGCCGTTCGGCATCAACTCCGCCGCGCGCTTCGCCGCCTCGGTGAAGGAGAAGCACGAAATCACCATGGTGCGGGAAAAATTCTCGCGCGAGGTGTCGGCGTAGCGGCCCTTCAATTCGTTCTTGTCGGAGAAGCCGATCGCATGGACGAGAAAGTCGAGCGTGCCCCACTCTTTCTTGATCGCTGCGAATACGGAATCGACCGAGCCGATATCCTCCACGTCACAGGGCAGAATGAGTTTCGCATTCAGCGATTGCGCCAGCGGCTTGACGCGCTTGCCGAGCGCCTCGCCCTGGTAGGTGAAGGCAAGCTCCGCGCCGTGAGCCGCCACCGTCCGTGCAATCCCCCACGCGATCGAGTGATCATTGGCAACGCCCATGATCAGGCCGCGCTTGCCTTTCATCAATTCGGACATTCCTCACCCGCCCTGAATGCGCTTGAGAATCTTGATTTGCGCATGTCCTTGCCGGAAAACCGGTATCCACTTTTCCGGGACATGCGCGTCTTAAGCATCGAGTTCGCTTGAACACCAACGTTGCGTTGGTGCCGCCAAATCCGAATGAATTCGACAGTACGGTGCCGACCTTGGCGTTGTCGATGCGCTTGCGCACGATCGGCATGTCGGCGAATACCGGGTCAAGCTCCTGAATGTGCGCGCTCTCGCAGATGAAGCCATTGTTCATCATCAGCAGCGAATAGATCGCCTCCTGCACGCCGGTGGCGCCCAGCGAATGGCCGGTCAGCGATTTCGTCGCGGAGATCGGCGGGCACTTGTTCTCGTTGCCGAAGATTTTTCGGATCGCGTCGATCTCCGGCGGATCGCCGGCCGGCGTCGAGGTTGCGTGCGGGTTGATGTAGTCGATCGGCGTCTTCACCGTCGACAGCGCCATGCGCATGCAGCGCTCCGCGCCCTCGCCCGACGGTGCCACCATGTCGTAGCCGTCCGAGGTCGCGCCGTAGCCAACCACCTCGCCGTAAATACGCGCGCCGCGCGCCTTGGCGCGCTCGAGCTCCTCGAGCACGACGACACCGGCGCCGCCAGCGATCACGAAGCCGTCGCGGTTGATGTCGTAGGCGCGCGATGCCGTCGCCGGCGTTTCATTGAATTTCGACGACATCGCGCCCATCGCGTCGAACAGCACCGACAGGGTCCAGTCGAGCTCCTCGCAGCCGCCGGCAAACATCACGTCCTGCTTGCCGTACTGGATCATCTCATAGGAATTGCCGATGCAGTGGTTCGAGGTCGCGCAGGCCGACGAGATCGAATAGTTGATGCCCTTGATCTTGAACCAGGTTGCGAGCGTCGCCGATGCCGTCGACGACATCGCTTTTGGCACCGCGAAGGGTCCGACCCGCTTCGGTCCCTTTGAACGAGTGATATCGGCGGCTTCGACGATGGTGCGGGTCGACGGACCGCCCGAGCCCATGATGATGCCGGTGCGTTCGTTGGAGACGTCCTTGTCTTCAAGGCCGGAGTCGCGGATCGCCTGCTCCATCGCGACATGATTCCAGGCGGCGCCACCGCCGAGAAACCGCATGGCGCGGCGATCGACCACTTCGGCCGGATCGAGGCTTGGCGCGCCGTGCACCTGGGAGCGGAAACCAAGTTCGGCCTGTTTGGTCGCGCGCGAAATGCCGCTGCGGGCGTCGTGCAGGCTCGACAGTACTTCCTGAGTGTTGTTTCCGATCGATGAGACAATGCCCATCCCGGTGACGACAACCCGCCTCATGACCGCCTCGCCCTGTCCAAATTGCGTCTTCGCTCTCGTCGCGCGCGGACGGCGACGCCACCATCCCTGCGGTCCAGGCAACCCCGTTACGCGGCCGGCTGCGGCGCACCCTGCTTGAACAGACAGACCTTCAAGTCCGTCGCCCGGTAAATAATCTTCCCCTCCGAGGAAAGCCAGCCATCGGCAATACCGAGCACAAGTTTCGAGCGCATGACGCGCTTGATGTCGACGTTGTAGGTGATCTTGCGCATCGTCGGCAGCACTAGCTCGGAAAACTTGACCTCGCCGACGCCGATTGCGCGGCCACGGCCTTGTGCACCGAGCCAGCCGAGGAAAAAGCCGACCATCTGCCAGAGCGCGTCGAGACCGAGGCAACCGGGCATCACGGGATCGCCCTTGAAATGACAGCCGAAGAACCAGAGGTCTGGCTTAACGTCGAGTTCCGCCCGAACTACGCCCTTGCCGTGCTCGCCGCCTTTTTCGGAAATCTCGCTGATGCGGTCGAACATCAGCATCGGCGGCAGCGGCAACTGTGCATTGCCGGGGCCGAATAGCTCCCCGCGCCCGCAGGCCAGCAGATCCTCGTAGTCGTAGCTGCTCCGCCGGTCCAGCATGTTTGTTCCCGCTTTGGACTTTTAATAGACGCGTTCTGGGCATATGTCCGCGCTCTCTATCACACGGCTCCCGCAGCGGCAAAGCGAGCGGACGCCGCACCGCAGCGCTCGGATACTACTGGGGCTGGCGCGCACTTGCGAGGCGCTTGCATCTGCGACATGCAATTTCTATAGTAACTGTTGAGGTTTATCCGATCAGCAGGGCAGCGTACGCGCTGCAACGGCAACGCATGAGTGAACACGTCGCCCCAAAGAGCGATGAGGATGTCGGCGGCAAGAGCCGCTCACCGGCCCTTACGGGATGCCCGTGGCACGACGTCAACGAGCTCCTGCAGTCAGTGGGCTTGCGTCCGACCCGCCAGCGCATGGCGCTTGGGTGGCTGTTGTTCGGCAAGGGCGAGCGTCACCTCACCGCCGAGATGCTTTACGAAGAAGCGATGATCGCCAAGGTGCCGGTCTCGCTCGCGACCGTCTACAACACGCTCAACCAGCTGACCGATGCGGGCCTGCTCCGCCAGGTCAGCGTCGACGGCGCCAAGACCTACTTCGACACCAACGTCAGCGCGCATCACCACTTCTATGTCGAGGACAGCCGCGAGCTGGTCGACATCCCCGACCCGAAGCTCGTGCTGCAGAAGTTGCCCGAAACGCCCGAGGGTTACGAGATCAGCCGCATCGACATGGTCGTGCGTCTGCGCAAGAAGCGCTGATTCTTTTTATCCCTTTAGAGTTGACGACGCCGCCGCGTTGCGCTCGGGCGAAGAATCAATCGACCTTCTCGTCGGGATAGACGCCCCAAAGCCGTTCCTGCTCGATCCAGCCGTCAAAGCCCGTGCCCGTAATGCGACACCAGCTGCCGGAGCAGCGACGCACGTTTGCTACGACGCCAGCTTCGAGTTGCGCAGCTACCGCGCTTAACTCGTCGGCGCGATCATGAAGCTGCGCAAGCTCGTCCTTCGACTTCGTGGTGACGACGGCGGTTCGTTTCCCCGACAACAGCGAGTGATAAACCCAGCCTTCCGAGCCTTCGGAATCGCGAATGCGCCGCCAGTTCTCGAACTCGGCGGTGATCTCAACCGGCAGTCCCGATTTGGTGTAGATCCAGCTGACGTCGTTGTCCTTGGTTGGACCGCCGCGGACGTTGACGTGATCGGATTTCAGGCTGACGAACCGCGGCACCGGCAGGCCGCTCGTGGTTCCGACCGAGGTATCCTTCGGGATCGAGCCGGTGACATCGCCGCCGGCAAATGTCGTACTGGTGAAGCTCAGAGCGGCCGCGAAAATCCCCGCAACGCAACAAACACGCAGCAAACTCATTACCCCATCCCTTAACCCAAAATCTCTGTCGTTCCGGCCCCTGTTCCGGACGCTGCGCTCGAGCGCCGGATCCACCAGCTTGTGTTGACCCGGCCTTCTGCTAGAGAGGACCGAAACGCCCTGCCTCGCGGCCGTATTCCGGCGTTGCGTGCGGTGCGCAGCCGCAGTGTTATTCACCCCGGTTAACGAGACCTGAACAATTTGAAGGAGTCGGACGTGCTCGTGGCCGCAAGCGTTCAACACCCTTAAGGAAAAGCAATCGCGATGTCGGTCCGAAAGAAGCCTCTCGTCGTCGTGACGCGGAAGCTGCCCGACACCATCGAGACGCGCATGCGCGAGCTGTTCGACGCGCGGCTCAATCTCGACGATGCGCCGATGACATCAGAGCAGATTGCCGAGGCGGTCCGCGTTGCCGATGTGCTGGTTCCAACCGTCACCGACGAGATCAACGAAAAGGTGCTCAGCCAACCGGATTGCAAGGTGAAGCTGATCGCCCACTTCGGCAACGGCGTGGACAACATCGACGTCGCGGCCGCCCACAAGCGCGGCATCACCGTCACCAATACGCCGAAGGTTTTGACCGAAGACACCGCCGACATGACGATGGCGCTGATCCTCGCGGTGCCGCGCCGCTTGATCGAGGGCGCATCGCTTCTCGCCGAAGGCAAGGAGTGGCCGGGCTGGTCGCCGATGTGGATGCTCGGCCATCGGATCGGCGGCAAGCGCCTCGGCATCATCGGCATGGGCCGGATCGGCCAGGCCGTCGCACGACGGGCACACGCCTTTGGCCTGCAAATCCACTATCACAACCGCCGCCCGGTAGCGCCGTCGATCGAGGAAGAACTCGGCGCGACCTACTGGGAAAGCCTCGATCAGATGCTGGCGCGGATGGACATCATCTCGGTGAACTGTCCGCACACGCCGGCGACGTTCCACCTGCTGTCGGCGCGACGGCTGAAGCTGCTGCGCAAGGACGCCTACATCGTCAACACCGCGCGCGGCGAGGTGATCGACGAGATGACGCTGACCAAGCTGATCGAGAACAACGAGATCGGCGGCGCCGGCCTTGACGTCTACGAGAACGAACCCGCGATCAGCCCGCGACTGTTGCGGCTGGCGAAGGCAGGCCGGGTGACGCTGCTGCCGCACATGGGCTCGGCAACGATCGAGGGCCGCGTCGAGATGGGCGAGAAGGTGATGATCAACATCCGCACCTTCCTTGACGGCCACAAGCCGCCGGATCGCGTGCTGCCGGGCGTGAGTTGATCAGCGATACGCGCTGAGATCCTTGATCGTCGGGCAATCGCCGTTCAGCGGATTGGACGGATCGCGCTGGTACTCGAGCGTCTCGAAGCGCATCGCGCGCGCATCGATCATCAACAGTCGTCCGACCAGGCCTTCGCCGAAGCCGACGACAGCTCGGATGACCTCTAGCGCCATCAACGAGCCGACGACGCCGGCCAGCGCGCCGAGCACGCCGGCTTCGGCGCAGGTCGGCACCGTGCCCGGCGGCGGCGGTTCGGGGAACAGGCACCGATAGGTTGGATTGAGCTCGCCCTGTGCGTTCTTCTCATGCGCGCGGATCGTGGTCAGCGTGCCGTCAAAGACGCCGAGCGCGCCAGTCACCAGCGGCTTCTTTGCAAGATAGCACGCGTCCGACACGAGATAGCGCGTCGCAAAATTGTCCGAGCCGTCGGCTACGACGTCATAGTCGGCAAGTAGCGCAAGCGCGTTGGTGGCATCGAGGCGGGCCGCGTGAGCGTTCACCTTCACATGCGGATTGAGCCGCGCAATCATGTCAGCCGTGCTCGCGACTTTTGACTGACCAATTGCCTCGGTCGGGTGGATGATCTGGCGCTGCAGGTTCGACAGCGTGACCGTGTCGTCGTCGATGACGCCCAGAGTGCCGACGCCGGCGGCGGCGAGGTAAAGCAGTGCCGGACTGCCGAGGCCGCCCGCGCCGATCACCAGCACGCGCGCCGCCTTCAGCGCCGCCTGGCCGGGGCCGCCGACCTCGCGGATCACAATGTGGCGCGCGTAGCGCTCCAGTTCCTCAGCCGTCAGCATGACCTATCCATGAACCACGCTCGCTCTGTTGCCGACAAACTAGATGTGCTTAAACACAGCGCGCACAATCCGACCGCGAGACTTTCATGAGATCAGCCCTCGCCGCAACACTGGTCGCTCTCGCCGCAACCGTTACCGTCGCTCATGCGCAGGCACCGAAGCGCGTCCAGACGGTCACCGTCAAGCCGCCGGAGCCGCAAACTCCCACGGACACGGCAAAGGCGATGGCAGATGCCGACCGGATGTCGTTGCAGTCAGATCTGGCGTGGGTCGGCACCTATAACGGTCTGATTAACGGCGAGGTCAGCGACCGCCTGGTGGCGGCGATCAAATCGTTTCAGAAGGACAATAGCGGCAAGCAGACCGGCGTGCTGAACCCGCAGGAGCGCGGCGCGCTGTCGGCCGCGGCCAAGGCGCTATCGGATCGCGCCGGCTGGAAGATCGGCTTCGATCCCGTCAACGGCATTCGCCTTGGGCTGCCGACCAAGCTCGCACCAATTCAGACCAATGGTGCGACCGGCAGCAAGTGGTCGTCGGCGCAGGGCCAAATCCAGATCGAAACCTGGCGGCAGAGAGACAACACGCTGTCGCTCAACGCTCTCGCCGACCGTGAAGCCAAAGCCGAGGGCCGCAAGGTCGAGTACCGCGCCGTCAAGGACCAGTTCTTCGTGCTGTCAGGCATGCAGAACCTGAAGAAGTTCTATATCCGCGGCGAGATCAAGGGCAGCGAAGCACGCGGCATGACGGTGCTGTACGACCAGGCCACCGAGGGCACGATGGCGCCGGTTGTCGTGTTGATGTCGAGCGCATTCACCGCGTTTCCGACCAATGGCATCGTGCCTGCCGACGGACCGCCGCCGCGCAAGATGGTCGAGTATTCGACCGGCGTGGTCGTCAGCGGCGATGGCGCGATCGTCGCCGATCGGCTTGCCGTCGACGGCTGCCTGTCCATTATCGTGCCGACCTACGGCAACGCCGATCGCGTTGCGCAGGACAAGACCCATGACCTCGCGCTACTGCGCATCTATGGTGCGAGCGCGCTAAAGCCGCTGGCAATGGATCAGGCGACCACGAAGCCTGCCATCACAATCACTGGAATTGCCGATCCCCAGAACCAGGGCGGCGGCGCGGCGGCCTCGTCGGTCGATTCGACGGTCGCAGCAACCAACGGCAATGGCGATCCAGCGCTACAGCCCGCCCCGGGCATCGGTTTGTCGGGCGGCGCTGCTGTCGACGGCGACCGCCATTTCGCCGGCGTCGCCCTGCTCAAACCGCCAGTGGTCGCCGGCGGGCAAGGATCGCCGCCGCCGGCACAGGCTGTGCTGGTTCAAGCCGACGCGGTGCGCGACTTCCTGAAGGCGAACGGTGTCACGCCGGCGAGCGGAGCGAGCGACGCGAAGGCATCAGTCCTGCGTGTGATCTGCGTGCGCAAATAGCGCCGCAGATCAGTGGTTCATTTCTGACAGACCGGACACCAGAAGGTCGAGCGGCCGTTCTGCGTGAAGCGCTTGATGGTGCCCTTGCACCTCGGCGTCAGGCACTTTTGTCCCTCGCGGTCATAGACGCGAAACGACTTCTGAAAATAGCCGAGCTCACCGTTGGGCTGGCGATGGTCGCGCAACGATGAGCCACCCGCTTGAATGGCGTCGTTCAGCACCGCGCGGATCGCGCTGACAAGACGTTTGGCGTGATCCGTCGGCTCCTTCCTGCGGGTGGCGAGCGTGGAGGCCGAACGGCGCGGCGACAAATGCGAACGATGCAGCGCTTCGCAGACGTAGATATTGCCGAGGCCCGCAACGACACGCTGATCGAGCAGCGCCGCCTTCAGCGACGTCTTCTTGCCGGCGCAGGCAGCGGCCAGCGTCGCCGCATCGAATTCGTTACCAAGCGGCTCCGGACCGAGACCTTTGAGCAGGGGCTCGGACTCGATATCGCCACGCGCAACAATCTTCATGAAGCCAAAGCGACGCGGGTCATTGAAGAGAATCACCGGACCAGATGCCATGTGAAACACGACATGGTCGTGATTACGCTCTTCGTTGCGGGCGTAGTGAAACATGCCCGGCTTCTTGGCGCCGGCGGACCCCACCACTCGGAACGAGCCGGACATGCCGAGATGCATGACCAGCACGTCGCCCGAGGCGAGATCGCACAAAAGATACTTGGCGCGCCGACCGAGCCCGGTCACGAGTTGACCATCAAGCCGCTTCGTGAAGTCGGCCTGGAAGGGGAAGCGCAGGTCGCCACGCCGCGCTTCAACCCGCGCGATGCGGTCGCCCTCCATGACAGGCTGCAGGCCGCGACGAACAGTCTCAACTTCGGGCAATTCGGGCATTGGGCTCTTGAAAACAGAAATGATTTGGCCTGCGCCGGATTAACCATGCAAATGATGGCTGACAGCTGATGGCAACAGGTGGTTCGGGCTTGTAGCGCGCCGGCACAGCGCGCGCTATGGTCGGCCGATCGAGGAGGCGGTCCATGGCGCAACAGACTGAGGGAGCTACGCATTTTGGCTCGCAGGAAGTGCCGCTTGCCGACAAGCAGCTGCTGGTCGACGGGGTCTTCCGCAGCGTGGCGCGCCGTTATGACCTGATGAACGACCTGATGTCGGGCGGCCTGCATCGCGCCTGGAAGGCCGCGATGATCACCGCGCTCAATCCGCCGAAAGGAGCGAGGCCGTTCTCGCTACTCGATGTCGCGGGCGGCACCGGCGACATCGCGTTTCGCGCCTCAGAAGCCGCGGGCGAGGGCTTTCACGCCGTTGTCTGCGACATCAACCCGGACATGCTTGCAATCGGCCGCGAGCGAGCGGCCAAACACGCGCCGAAGCAACGGCTGACGTTTGTTGAGGGCAACGCCGAGCAGCTGCAGTTTCCGGACCGGCACTTCGACGCCTACACCATCGCGTTCGGTATCCGCAATGTGCCGCGCGTCGATGCCGCCTTGAAGGAAGCGTTTCGCGTGCTCAAGCCCGGCGGGCGGTTCTTGTGCCTTGAGTTCTCGCATGTCGACCTGCCGGGGCTCGAGCGCATTTACGAAGTCTATTCGTTCAACGTCATCCCGGCGCTCGGCCGCATCGTCACTGGCGATGCTGATGCTTATCGCTACCTCGTCGAATCGATCAGGCAATTCCCAAAACCCACGGCTTTCGCCGATATGATCCGCACGGCCGGCTTTTCACGCGTCTCATTTGAAGCGATGTCGGGTGGCATCGTCACGTTGCATTCGGGCTGGCGTTTGTGATCGCTTCGGTTGTTCATGTCGCAAGGCTGACGCGTGCGGCCTTTGTGTTTGCGCGCGAAGGCGTATTCGGGATCGTTGATCCGACGCCTTTCCCGCCGGCGGCACAACTCGCGCTGCAACTCGGCCGCATGATCGAACGACCGCGCAGCGACGCGTTCCTCGGACGCGTCGCCGCGGCGTTGCAGCGGCTCGGCCCGAGCTACGTCAAGCTTGGCCAGTTTCTTGCGACCCGACCCGACGTGGTCGGCATGGCGATGGCGCGCGAACTTGAAAGCTTGCAGGACCGGCTGGCACCGTTTCCGCAAACCGAAGCCGAGGCGACCATCGCTGCCGCGTTCGAGCGGCCCCTGAATCAAACCTACGCCAGCTTCGGGCCTGCGGTGGCGGCGGCCTCGATCGCGCAGGTGCACCGTGCTGAGGTAGTCGGATCCACCGAGCACCACCCTGTTGCGGTGAAGATCCTGCGCCCGAATGTCGCCCACAGCTTCAAGGTCGACCTCGACGCCTTTCGTTTCGCTGCCCGGCAGATGGAATCAATCTCCGAGGAAGCGCGGCGGCTGCGACTCACCGAGATCGTCTCCACCCTGACGCGCTCGGTCGCGATGGAGATGGATTTGAGGCTCGAGGCGGCGGCGCTATCGGAGATGGCGGAGAACACCGCTAGCGATCCAGACTTTCGTGTGCCCGTGGTGGACTGGGATCGCACCTCGCACAACGTGCTGACGATGGAGTGGATCGACGGCATTGCGCTGAACGATCGCAGCAAGCTCGAGGCAAGCCACGTCGATTTCGTCGATCTGTCGCGGAAAATCATCCAAAGCTTCCTCCGCCATTCGCTACGCGACGGCTTCTTCCATGCCGACATGCATCCGGGAAATCTGTTCATCGACGAAACCGGGCGGCTGGTCGCCGTCGACTTCGGCATCATGGGCCGGCTAGGCGTCAAGGAACGACGTTTCCTGGCCGAAATTCTCTACGGCTTCATCACGCGTGATTATCACCGGGTCGCCGAAGTTCATTTCGAAGCAGGCTACGTGCCACCGCATCACTCGGTGGACAATTTCGCTCAGGCGATCCGCGCTATTGGTGAGCCGATCCACAATCGCACTGCACAGGAAATCTCGATGGCGCGGCTGTTGACCCTGCTGTTCGAGGTCACCGCGCTGTTCGACATGCAGACCCGGCCGGAACTGCTGCTGCTGCAAAAGACCATGGTCGTGGTGGAAGGGGTTGCCCGCAGTTTTGATCCGCGTCTCGATATTTGGACCACGGCGGAGCCGGTGGTGCGCGAATGGATCGAGCGCAACCTCGGCCCGATCGGCAAGATCGAGGGCGCGGTGAGTGGCGTCAACGATCTCGGCAAGATCCTGAGCCAGCTGCCTGGCATCGCTGGGCGCGCGGTGATGCTGCTGGAGCGGATGGACGGGTTGACGCGCAACGGTCTGCAGCTCTCGCCAGAATCGGTTGAAGCGATGACCCGCGCCGAGCAGCGCCGCAACCGCTGGCTCACGGCAGGCATCTGGCTGATCGGTATTGCGCTGATCGCGGCAGTGTGGGTCTTGCGATGACAGTCGGCTGAGGGGCAGGCCTTGATGCCATCAACGCAGACGCTCTGCACATTCGCCATTGCGGCGCTGGTGCTTGCCGCAGTGCCAGGACCAGGATTGCTGTATATCGTGAGCCGTACGCTCGCGTCCGGTCCCAGGCAGGGATTCGCTTCTTGCGCCGGTGCGGCAGTCGGCGGTGCGGTGCACGTGATCGCAGGTATTGTCGGTGTGTCCGCGCTGGTGATGCAAAGCGCAACCGCTTTCACTGTTCTAAAGTTCTGTGGCGGCATCTATCTGCTCGTGCTTGCGGTCCAGACTTGGCTGAGCGCGGCACCGGCGAGGCTTGACCTGCCCCAGCGGACGTCTGGCATAGCGCAAAGCTTCCGCGAGGCTGTCATTGTCGAGGGCACCAATCCGAAAACGGCCGCGTTCTTCCTCGCGTTCATCCCTCAGTTCATTGACCTTGGACGCGGCCGCGTCGCCGTGCAGTTCCTCATCCTTGGCGCGATGTCGGTGACGCTCAATACCGCGATGGATGTGGTCGGCGTCATCACCGCGGGCATGTTGCGTGATAGCCTGACGACACACCGCTCGGCGATGGCGCGGCTTCGCAAGCTATCGGCAGGGTTTCTGGGTGGGCTTGGCCTCTCTGTCTTGGTGGCCAGGCGCCCGGCTTGAACAATTGCCTGGCGCATAGCCCAAAGCGATCAATTGATACGACGGAGAGTTCCATGAAACTGTTCTCGTTCTGGCGATCGCTGGCGACCTTTCGCGTGCGCATCGGGCTCAATCTCAAGGGGCTGCCGGTCGAAACGGTGTTCGTCGATCTCGACGCCGACGCCCAGCGAACGAACGATTATCGCAGCGTCAATCCGCAAATGGTGCTGCCCGCGCTGGTCGATGGCGACGGGCCGGCGCTGTTTCAGTCGATCGCGATCCTCGATTATCTCGATGAGGTCTATCCGGAGCCACCGTTATTGCCTGCGGATGCACGCGGTCGTGCGCGGGTCCGCGGTCTTGCGATGATGGTCGCCTGTGAAGGACATCCGCTGCTGGTGCCGCGCGTGCGGCAGTACCTCGAGCGCGAGCTCAAGCTCGACGAAGCGACGAGGCTCGCCTGGAGCCGGCACTGGATTTCGGAAACGCTTGTCGCGCTTGAGGGGCGGCTGAGTCGCGACCCGCAAACCCGTGCATTCTGTCACGGCGACAAGCCAACGATGGCGGACATTTGTCTCGTCGGCCATGTGACAGCCGCCCAATCGGCGCAATGCGATCTCGCCCCGTACCCGACGGTGAGAGGTATCTTCGAGACAGCGATGGCGCTGCCCGCCTTCGCTTCTGCCCATCCGCGGCGCCAGCCGGATACTCCGGCGGGTTTACGGATTTGATTGCAATGCGATCACCTTGATGATAGCATTGACATCAATCTAAGCTCGCTTTGGTGCGCTCCATGGCCAGTCTGACCATCCGCAAGCTCGACGACGCCCTCAAAGCGCAGCTCCGCTTGCGGGCGGCAGCCAATGGCCGCTCGGTCGAGGACGAGGTGCGCACTATCCTGCGCGACACCGCGACACCCTCGCAAGCGCTTCCGCCCGCCAAGAAGGCAGAGGCATCGCACGCCACAAGGCGGTCGCGCCACGGCGCGAAGCGGGTGACGTTGATCATCGGCGGCGGTATTGCCGCGTACAAGTCGCTCGATCTCATTCGCCGGCTCAAGGAGCGCGGAATGGAGGTGCGCTGCGTGCTGACCCGCGCCGCGCAACACTTCGTCACGGCGCTGTCGGCGAGCGCGCTGTCGGGTGAGCGCTGCTACACCGACTTGTTCGATCCCTCGAGCGAGTTCGACGCCGGCCACATCCGTCTTGCGCGCGATTGCGATCTGATCGTTGTCGCGCCGGCAACCGCCGACTTGATGGCGAAGATGGCGCATGGCCACGCGGACGATCTCGCAACCGCGATCCTGCTCGCGACCGACCGAAAAATCCTGCTGGCGCCGGCGATGAACCCGATGATGTGGGCGAACGCCGCGACCGTGCGCAACGTGCATCAGCTCGCTGCCCAAGGCATCCAGTTCGTTGGCCCCGCAAGCGGCGCGATGGCCGAGGCCGGCGAAAGCGGGCTCGGCCGCATGTCCGAGGCGATCGACATCGCTCTCATGGCCGATCGTCTGCTGCAATCCGCGCAGCAGGGACCACTGAGCGGAAAGCGGGTCGTCGTGACTGCCGGGCCGACCCACGAAGCGATCGACCCGGTGCGCTACATCGCAAATCGATCCTCCGGCAAACAGGGATTTGCAATCGCTGAAGCAGCGGCAGCCGCAGGCGCCGACGTCGCGCTTATCACGGGCCCGGTGCGTCTGTCCGACCCTGACGGCGTCAACGTCACACGTGTCGAATCGGCGCGCGACATGCTCGTCGCGGTGCAGAGCGCTTTGCCTTCCGACTGCGCTGTGTTCGCAGCCGCCGTGGCGGACTGGCGCGTCGCCGAGGCCGGTGAGCAGAAAATCAAGAAGACGCCGGGCGCCGAAGCGCCGGCGCTCAAGCTTGTAGAGAATCCCGATCTGCTGGCGACGGTCTCGAGGCAGGCCAACAACCGGCCGCAGCTTGTCATCGGCTTCGCCGCCGAGACCGAGAACCTGATCGAGAACGCAAAATCCAAGCTTGCCCGCAAAGGCTGCGACTGGATCGTCGCCAACGATGTTTCGCCGGAGGGCGGCGTGTTCGGCGGCGACCGCAACACCGTGCACATCGTCACACGCGGCGGCGTCGAGTCGTGGCCGGCAATGGGCAAGGACGAAGTCGCGACTGCACTGGTGGCCCGTATCGCGCAAGCCCTGCAAGGCGCGAAGCCGTGAGCGAGCTCATCAAGATCGAGGTCATGCAGTTGCCGCACGCCAAAGGTTTGCAGCTGCCGGCGTATCAGACCGCGGACGCCGCCGGCCTCGACCTCACTGCAGCCGTTGCCGAGGATGCTCCGGTAACGCTTGCGCCGGGCGGACGCTCGGTGATTCCGACGGGACTTGCGATCGCCCTTCCGGCAGGCACCGAAGCACAGATCCGGCCGCGCTCCGGGCTCGCCGCGCGCCACGGCATCACCGTGCTCAACACGCCAGCGACGATCGACGCCGACTACCGCGGTGAAATCGGCGTGCTACTGATCAATCACGGCAGCGAGCCGTTCGTGATCCGCCGCGGCGAACGAATTGCGCAACTTGTGATTGCTCGCGTCATACAGGCGCAACTTCTGCCGGTGAGCTCGCTGCCACCGACATCACGCGGAACCGGTGGGTGGGGTTCGACCGGCAGTTAAGGTAAATCCGCTGTGGATGCCGCAAAGCGGCGTAAGCGAGTTGCTCGCCCCGGTTCCCTTCCACTATTACGTTACCGCCGCTCGATCGATTTGCCGGAAATGGATATGCGGTTCCGGCAATCGATCGCGCGCAAACATCCGCCGGTGCGAAGACGAATCGCATGATTCGCTCGGACGTGCCGGCATTGCACTTGGTAATATTGGAATGCAGTTCGTCCCGCAGCGCGGTCTGGTCGCGATCATGGCCGTTCTCGACATCGCCCTCAATGGAACCCGGCGGCCGATTTCGGCAAAGGCTCTCGCCCACCGTTATGGTCTGGCGCCGCGATATCTCGAGCCGATGCTGCAGATGCTGGTTCACGACGGCATCCTGAAGGGGGTCCGCGGACCGCAAGGCGGCTACCAGCTCGGCAAGCCGTCATCCTCGCTGACCGTCGCAGAGATCGTTTGCGCGGCCACCGACGCCTCGACGACCTACCCGCCAATCAAGAAATATCCGCTGGTGGCCAAGATCATCCTGCCGGGCCTGGAAAAGGCCGAGCGTGCGATCTCGGATACATTGCAGACTGTGACGGTCGATACCTTGCTACGTCGCGCGAGCGCACTCGGCCTGCGGCGCGATTGATTCGTTTTTCGTGCCGACAGTCCTGTGGACGTCGGCGATAATGAAATTGACGCCGCGTTGTGGCCGCGTTCACGGTCTGGACTTTTACCGTGAGAGTCACCTTGCCGATATTCTCAATTGATTTGCGGCAAGCCCGCCGACGCGGCGCGCGAAGGCGTCCGGACGGCTTCGCTTCGGGACGAGCAAGACCGCAGCTATCGCCCGCAACCGTTTGGCGCGAGGCTGATGACGCGGAGTTGGGGCATGTGATGACAGGCGTATTGGGGGCGATGCGTCGGTCAGCCATATCTTGCTCGTCGCTGTGCAGCGTCATGGTTGCCGGGTCATCACTCGTGACCGGCAGTGCAACCGCGCGCGCGGAATCGTCGTCGACGCTTCGCGTGCTCACCGCACTCAACGAATTGAGCCGCCAGGAAGTCGCAGCCCTCGGCCTCGTACTGGCCATCGTCGGTTTCTCGGTCGTCGCCGCGATCCTCTTGATGCGCGCGCGAACCCGCGGGGCGGCGACGGAACAGGCCTATCGCGGCGAACTGGAGCGGCTGCGAGCCGAGTCCGATCGCAATCACGCGCTACTCCTCGCCGAACCGCAAATCATCATTGCCTGGCCGGCGGGGAGCGATCGCGCCGACATCGCCGGCGACGTCTCATTCCTGCTTCCGCCCGGCTCGCCACAAGGCCGTGCGCTCGCCTTCGCCACCTGGCTCGCACCGGAGCCTTCGCTGCAACTTGATCGCGCCGTCAAAAGCTTGCGGAACGATGCGGAAAGCTTTGTCCTGCACCTGACGACGCTGTCGGGGCGTACCGTTGAAGCCACCGGCCGCGCGATCGGCGGCCAGGCAATCCTGCGCTTGCGGGAAATCTCCGGCTTGCGCCGCGAGCTCGCGGAAATGACGCGGCGCTACAACACGCTGTTCGAAGAGACCGACATCCTGCGCAGCTTCGCGACCGCGCTGCCGTGGCCGATCTGGGCGCGCCGCAGGGATGACTTCGCTGATCTTCGCCAATCCCGCCTACGCCGCCGCGGCCGATACGACCTCGGTCGACGACGCGATCAACCGGAATCTCGGCATTCTCGACACCGCCGATCGGGAGGATTTGGCGCGCGCGCTGTCGGACCAGCAAAAATTCTCGGCGCGCGTGCCGATCGTGGTTCGCGGCGAGCGGCGAATTTTTGACGTGAACGCGATCGCCACGCGCTCGGGCAGCGCTGGCGTCGCCATCGACGTCAGCGAAACGGCAGTCCTGCAAGCCGAGCTCGAGCGCATGGCCGACGCCCATCGGCGCACGCTGAATTCAGCTCTCATCCGGCGTTGCGGTGTTCGATGCGCGGCAGCGGCTCGCCTTCTACAACGAGTTCCTATCGGCGGCTGTGGGACCTCGACGCCGCATTTCTCGATGCGCGCCCCGACGATTCCAACGTCCTCGATCGCCTGCGTGCGGCACGGAAACTGCCGGAGCAGAACGACTTCCGCGCCTGGAAGGCGCGCCTGCTGGAAGCCTATCGCGCGGTCGAGCCGCAACGCGAGGAATGGCACCTGCCCGATGGCCGCACCTTGCGCGTGGTGATGACGCCGAACCAGGAGGGCGGCGTTACCTATATCTTCGACGACGCCACCGAGAGCCTCGATCTCGAACGCCGCTACACCGCACTGATCCGGGTCCAGCGCGAGACCCTGGACAATCTCGCCGAGGCGGTCGCGGTGTTCGGCAGTAACGGCTGCGCGCGCCTGTTCAATCCCGCCTTTGCCAGGATGTGGCGGCTGTCGCTCGACGCGATGGAACTTCAGCCGCACATCGAGACCGTGCAGGAGTGGTGCCAGCCGCTCTATGATGATGCCGCGACCTGGCAGACGCTGCGGGGGGCCATCACCGGCATCGACAACCGCGCTCCCGTCGCGCTCAAGCTCGAACGCAAGGACGGCAGTGTGCTCGAATGCACGACGACGCCGCTGTCCGATGGCGCCACGTTGCTGACGTTCCAGGACATCACCGATACTGTGAACGTCGAGCGCGCCTTGCGCGAACGGAACGACGCGCTGGAGGCCGCCGACCAGATCAAGGTCGACTTCGTCCATCACGTCTCCTACGAACTGCGCTCGCCGTTGACGACAATCATCGGCTTCGCGCATTTCCTCGCCGACCCGTCGACCGGACCGCTGACTCTCAAGCAGAGCGAGTACCTCTCCTACATCACGACGTCGACCAACGCGCTGCTCGCCATCATCAACAACATCCTCGATCTCGCGACGATCGATGCCGGCGCCATGACACTGAATCTTGGCGTCGTCGACGTGCAGAAGGCGATCGAGCAGGCCGCCGCCGGCATCCAGGATCGCCTCATCAACGATCGCATATCGCTCGACATCGACGCGCCGAAGGAGATCGGCACGTTCGAAGGTGATGAGCGGCGCGTCGTGCAGGTGCTCTACAATCTCCTTGCCAACGCCGTCGGATTTGCGCCGCACGACTCGTCGGTCGTGCTGAAGGTTCGCCGCCAGAACGGAACGATTGCCTTCTCCGTCACCGACGCCGGACCCGGCATTCCAGCCGACGTTCAGGACAAGGTATTCAACTGGTTCGAAACCCACGCCAACGGCTCGCGCCATCGCGGCGCCGGCCTCGGCCTCTCGCTGGTGCGCTCATTCGTTGAACTGCACGGCGGCCGCGTGTTCGTCGATTCCGCCGTTGGCAAGGGCACCACCGTGACCTGCGAATTTCCGATCGATCACAGCGCCCATCGCACCGCCGCGGAATGACGGACCAGCCGCTGCACGCCTTCTCCCTCACTCTCGCCAACGAGACAGCGACGGCACACCTGATGGCCGACCTCGCGCTGCTGGTCGGTCGCGGCGATCTGATCACGCTGTCGGGCGATCTCGGCGCCGGCAAGACCGCGGCGGCCCGCGCCATGATCCGCCATCTCGCGCACGACGACGCCCTCGAAGTGCCGAGCCCGACGTTTACCCTGGCGCAGAGCTACGACCTCGCGTCATTGCCGGTGTTGCACGCCGATCTCTACCGCGTCAGTGATCCAGGCGAGCTCGACGAGCTCGGGCTTGCACCGTTTCCCGACGATGTGCTGATACTGCTGGAATGGCCGGAACGCGCGGCCGACACGCTGCCCGCCGACCGGATCGACATCCAGCTCTCCTCACAGTCGGCGCTCGGTCCGAGCTCGCGCTTCTGCGTGGTGACCGGTTTTGGTGCGGCTGCGGCAAAGGTCGAACGGCTCGAGAAGCTGCGTCATTTCCTGGCCGCGGCAGGCTACATCGACGCCGAGCGTCGTTACATGCCGGGCGATGCATCGACGCGATCCTATGCGCGGCTGGTCCGCGGCGGCGTCTCCGAAATCCTGATGAATTTTCCTCCGCGGGTCGACCGGCAACTGATCTATGACGGCAAATCGTATCTCGAAGCGGTTCACCTCGCCGACGAAATAAAGCCGTTTATCGCCATCGGCGAGGCCTTGCACGCACGCGGCTTTTCCACACCCGCGGTCCATCACATCGATCTCGAAACCGGTTTCCTGATCAGCGAGGATCTCGGCGACGAGGGCGTGATCGAAGGCGATCCGCCGAGGCCGATCGTCGAACGCTACGAAGCCGCAACCGACGTGCTGATCGCGCTGCATCGGCAGGAGCTACCGACGACGTTGCCGGTTGCCGGCAGTTCGCCCTACGAAATCCCGACGTTCGACGTCGCAGCGATGCTGATCGAGGTCAGCCTGCTGCTCGACTGGTATCTGCCGGATCGCGGCGTCACCGTGACCAACGCAATGCGCGACGAGTTTTACGCCCTGTGGCGCGAAATTCTCACGCCCGTGCTGGCGAGTCCTGAGACCTGGGTGATCCGCGACTTTCATTCGCCGAACCTGATCTGGCGCGCCGAGCGGCGCGGCATGGCCCGGGTCGGTATCATCGATTTCCAGGATGCAGTGCTCGGGCCGGCGGCCTATGACGTTGCGTCGCTGGCGCAGGACGCGCGGCTCGACATTCCCGAACAGGTCGAGATCGCGCTGCTGTCCCGTTACGTGCAGGGCTGCCGCGCCCGCGATCCCGATTTCGACGCGGCTGGTTTCGCCGCGACCTATGCCATCATGTCCGCGCAGCGCAACACGCGGCTGCTCGGCGTGTTCTCGCGGCTGAACCGGCGCGACGGCAAGCCGCACTACCTGCGCCATCAGCCGCGTCTCTTCACTTATCTGTCGCGCAGCCTCGCCCATCCAGCGATGGCGTCGGCCCGCAGCTGGTATGCGGCCCATTTGCCGAAGCCATTAGCGTGAATTTGGCGTTAACGAACCAGCCAATCCTCGCCGTTTTACCCGTTGTTAGCCGACCCCGGAATAACCTGCCGCATCCGGGGGGGTAGAGGCAGGTCATGGCTGCAGAGCGTCGCAAGGGCGAACGAGTCGCGTTCGAGCGCGGGATTAACGCGCACATGATGGGCATCGACGGCACCTGGCGGCGTGACTGCATCATGGAAGACGTCTCGGAGACCGGCGCGCGGCTGACCGTGGTCGGCAACGTCGAGGGTCTCAACCTGAAGGAATTCTTTCTGCTGCTGTCGTCAACGGGACTTGCCTACCGCCGTTGCGAACTCGCCTGGGTCAACGGCGACCAGGTCGGCGCCTCCTTCCTGAAACTGGGCGAGAAGAAAAAAGGCCGACGACCGAACGCGGCGCCCGCGGAGGCGTGAGTCCCAGCGGTTCGGCGGCTTCGTCGGCCTGTCATGGCAGTGAGGTACTGGCGCTGCGGTACCGACGCCACACTGAGCGTCTGATTCGGGCGGGGAAAGCTGGAATGCCGAGTCAACTGCATCACTTGCGCTATAGTCGGCCCATGACTGTCCGCCCCCACACCGCGATGGTGCTTGCTGCCGGATTTGGCGTGCGCATGCGCCCGATCACCGATCGCATCCCAAAGCCGCTGGTGACGGTCGGCGGCAAGACGCTGCTCGACCATGTGCTCGACAAATTGGTCGACGCCGGCGTCGATCGTGCCATCGTCAACGTGCATCATCTGGCCGACCAGATCATTGCGCATGTCGCGACGCGGACCGCGCCAAAAGTGATCATTTCCGACGAGCGCGAGCAAATCCTCGGAACCGGTGGCGCGGTGGTGAAAGCGCTGCCGCTGCTCGGCAACGCGCCGTTCTTCCATCTCAACGCCGACACGATGTGGATCGACGGCGTCAAATCGAACCTCGCGCAGCTCGCCGACGCGTTCGATCCCGACACCATGGACATTCTCTTGCTGATGGCGCCGACCACGTCGTCGATCGGCTACAAGGGCACCGGCGACTATGCGATGGCCGCGGATGGCACGCTGAAGAAGAAGCGCGAAGGCCAGATCGTGCCGTTCGTCTATGCGGGCGCTGCGATCATGCGGCCGGAACTGTTCGCCGATGCCCCGCAGGGTGCTTTCGAATTGCCGCGCGCGATCTTCGACAAGGCGGAAGAGAATGGCCGCCTGTTTGGCCTCCGCCTCGACGGCGTCTGGATGCATGTCGGAACTCCCGACGCGATCGCCGCCGCGGAACGGGCGATTCTCGCCAGTGTGGCGTGATCTGGCGCTGACCACCGGTGCCCGCTAGCGCTCTGATCTTTTGAGCTTTTCCAGCGGATTTTGCAGGGTTTTGCGAGCGGGCGCGGTCGCGGCTGCTGCCATTATCTGGCAGCAGGTACAACGCCAAAACTTGCCTTGCTCCGCCTCGACCGATCTGTTTCACGTGCAACAGCGCGGCGTGAATCAAGAGAGCCATGCACGTCTTCACGATTCCACCTTCGGTTCCGTTCCTGCGCACGCTGGTCACTGCGCTGGTCGACGGCCGCCTGGTCGAAGGCTTCTCTGCGCGAGAGAACCCCGAGCGGCTTGCGACGGCGACGCTGTACCTGCCGACGCAGCGCGCGGTACGCGAGGTCAGGCGCGTGTTCCTCGACGTGCTGGGACGCGACGCTGCGATCCTGCCGCGCATCGTCGCACTTGGCGACATCGACGAAGACGAGCTGATCTTTGCTGATGCCGCAGCGGGCGCGGAAGAGCAGCTCAGCGTGCCGCCGGCGATCGGCGGGCTGGCGCGGCGGCTTCTCCTCGCCCAGCTGATCGCGCACTGGGCGCGGCAAAAGGCAATCCGCGGCGACGGTGGGCACGCGCCGCTGGTGGTCGGAGGTCCGGCCTCATCGCTCGCACTGGCCGACGAGCTCGCGCGCCTGATGGACGACATGACCACGCGCGGCGTCAGCTGGAGCGAACTCAAGGGCCTCGTGCCCGACGATCTCGACGTCTACTGGCAACTGTCGCTCGATTTTCTGAAGATCGCGGCCGAAGCCTGGCCGCAACATCTGGCCGCAAACGGTTTGATCGAGCCGGCGCAGCGGCGCGATCTGTTGATCGCGGCCGAAGCGAAGCGGCTGGCGACACAGCAGGTCGGACCGGTGATTGCAGCCGGCTCGACCGGCTCGATGCCGGCAACCGCGCGCTTTCTCAGCGAGGTCGCAAAGCTGCCGCAGGGAGCTGTCGTGCTGCCGGGGCTCGACACCGAGCTTGACGAGCCCAGCTGGAATTTGATCGGCGGCGACGAGGATGATCCCTCAGCGCCGAGCCATCCGCAGTTCGCGATGTTTGGGCTGCTCAAATTGTTCGGCATCAAGCGGCGCGATGTGACGTTACTTGCCGTCGCGGCCGAGCATGGCCGCGAGGTGCTGACCTCTGAGGCGATGCGGCCGTCGGCCGCAACCGCGGCGTGGAGCGAACGTCTGTCGCAGCCTGCCGTGACGGAAAACATCGAAGCTGCGATGGACGGCGTCAGCGTGCTCGAAGCGCCCGGCCCCGAAATGGAGGCGCTCGCGATTGCCGCTGCCATGCGCGAGGCGCGCGAGCGGAACTTGAGCGCGGCGCTGGTGACGCCGGACCGCGCGCTGGCGCGGCGGGTGCAGATGGCGCTCGGCCGCTGGAATCTCACGGCGGAAGATTTGCGCGGCGATGCCCTGCTCACGCTGCCCGCCGGGCTGTTCGCGCGCATGGCGGCCGCCGTGATCGCCGAACAGCTCGCGCCTGCGCCGCTGCTTGCGCTGCTGAAACATCCGTTGTTTCGCCTGGGACGACGGGTAAGCGGCTGGAGCAGCGCGATCGCAACCCTCGAGCTTGCGCTGTTGCGCGGCTCGCGGCCGGCGGCGGGCAGCAAGGGCCTTGCCATTGCGCTTGCGGGCTTTCGCGCCGAGCTGACGAAACTCATCGCGCGCGAGCCGTCGACCCTGCACCGCTCCGAACCGCGGGCGCACATCAGGCTGGGTGCGCTCGACGATGTCGACGCCCTTGTGAGCGCGCTTGGCGCGGCGCTGGCGCCGCTCGAACGAGTTGACCGGCATACCGCGCTCGATTTCAAGGAAGCGGTGCGACTCCACAGCGACGGTCATTGCCGCGCTCAGCGAAGAGCCTGCCGGGACCAGCGCGGTCTTCGAGGGCGACGATGGCGAGGCGCTCGCCGATACGTTCGAGGCGCTGGTGGCAAGCGAGGAGCCGAGTGGCCTTCCAACCACCCTGCCCGACTATCCCGAATTGTTCGACGTCGCGTTCGGCGATCAGGTCGTGCGCTCGCGACAGCTATTGACCTCGGCGCTGCGCATCTACGGCCCACTGGAATCGCGCCTCAGCGAAGCCGATCGCATCATCGTCGGCGGCCTGGTCGAAGGCGTGTGGCCGCCGGAGCCGCGCAACGATCCCTGGCTCAGCCGGCCGATGCGCCGGTCCCTCGGCCTCGACTTGCCCGAACGCCGTATCGGCCTTGCCGCCCATGACTTCGTGCAGCTGCTCGGCGCGCGTGACGTGATCCTCACGCATTCGGCCAAGGTCGCGGGATCGCCGACGGTGCCCTCCCGCTTCCTGCATCGCCTGCAGGCGGTTGCCGGCGACGAGCGCTGGCAGCGCGCGCAAACAAGAGGCCGCCGCTACCTGCACATGGCCGATGCGCTCGATCATTCCGATACGTGGAAGCCGATCGCGCAGCCCCAGCCGAAGCCGCCGCGTGCGGCGCGGCCGGCGCAACTCTCGGTCACCGAGATCGAGGATTTGTTGCGCGATCCTTATACGATCTACGCCCGGCATGTGCTGAACCTGCTGCCGCTCGATCCGGTCGACATGCCGCTGTCGGCGGCCGATCGCGGCACTGCGATCCACAATGCGCTCGGCGAATTCACGCAAAGCTATCCGAAGCAACTTCCTCCCGACACCGCGCGCCTGCTGCGCGCGATCGGCGAAAAACATTTTGCGCACCTGATCGATCGTCCCGAAGCGCGCGCGCTATGGTGGCCGCGTTTCCTGCGCATCGCCGCATGGTTTGCGCACTGGGAACAACATCGCCGGCCTGACATCGTCGACATCCTCGCCGAGACGCGGGGCACACTGCAGATCCCGGTCGACGGCCGCACGTTCACGCTGACAGCGCGCGCCGATCGGATCGAGCGCAAGCAGGACGGCCGCTTTGCGATCCTCGACTACAAGACCGGCGCTCCGCCAAGCGACAAGCAGGTGAGCCTTGGCCTGTCGCCGCAGATGACGCTGGAGGCTGCAATCCTGCGCGAGGGCGGTTTTGACAGCGTCCCCGCAGGCGCTTCCATCGGTGAGTTGGTCTATGTGCGCCTGTCAGGCAACGAGCCGCCGGGCGAAGCCCGCGTTGTCGAGCTGACTCGCGGCGCCCGCACGGACTCTCCAATGACGCCGGATGAGGCAGCGAACGACACGCGCCGCAAGCTGGAAATCCTGATCCGAAAATTCGAACGCGAGGAGCAGCCCTATATCTCGCTGAACCTGCCGATGTGGAAGACCCGCTACGGTACTTACGACAATCTCTCGCGCATCAAGGAATGGTCGGCACTGGGCGGCACCGGCGAAGAGGACATCTTCAATTGAACGCGCCGCGCGCCATACCGGACCTCGTCCGCAACACGCAGGCCCGCGCCGCCGATCCCGAGGTGTCGGCGTTCGTCTCGGCGAATGCCGGCGCCGGCAAGACCCACGTGCTGGTGCAGCGGGTGATCCGGCTGTTGCTGGCGAACACACCGCCGGAAAAGGTCCTCTGCATCACCTTCACCAAGGCCGCGGCGGCCAACATGGCCGAACGGGTGTTCTCGACGTTGAGCGACTGGATCGGTCTCGACGATACCGCGCTCGACGCGCGCCTGCGCGAAACCGGCATCGCCTGGCCCGACGGTCGCCTGCGCAAGCGGGCGCGCGAACTGTTTGCGCGCGCGCTGGAGACGCCGGGCGGCTTGAAGGTGCAGACCATCCACGCGCTGTGCACCCGCCTGCTGCAGCAGTTTCCGTTCGAAGCCAATGTGCCCGCGCGCTTTTCGGTGCTTGACGACCGTGACCAGGCCGAGATGATCGAGCGGGCGAGCCTTGCGGTGCTGCTGGAAGCGTCCGCCAGCCCCGAGAGCGCCACCGGCCGCGCGCTGACCTTTGCCATGACATGCGCGGCCGACGTCACCTTTCGCAACATCGTACATGAAGCCTGCCTCGGCGACGGCGCGTTCCGGACTTTTATCGATTCGGCTGAAAGCCCCGAGCAGGCCATCGCACGCGTCGCGCAGGCACTGAACGCTGGCACCGACAGCCTGGCCAACATCGAGCGCGCGATCGTCGACGGGCCGCATTTGCCGCAAAGCCACTGGAATGCGATTGCGCAGAATTTTGACGGCGGCGGCAAAAGCGACCGCGAACAGGCGGCAAAGCTTCGCGCCGCCGTGCCGCTGATCGGAACCGCGCAGGTCCGCGCCTATCTCACGGTGTTCCTCACCAACGACAATGATCCGCGCGTCAACCTTGTCAGCAAGTCGCTCGGCAAGCTGCAGCCGGCGCTATCGGCGGCGCTCGACCGCGAGGCGGCGCGGCTCGCGCCGCTGATCGAGCGCTGGCGCGCCGCAATGATCCGCGAACGCACGGTGGCGCTGATCGCGATCGCGTCAGCCATCCTCGCGCGCTACCGCGCCGAGAAGCAGGAGCGCGGCCTGCTCGACTATGACGACCTGATCGACAAGACGCTCGACATGCTGAACCGCACTGCGGTCGGCTGGGTGCACTACAAGCTCGACCGCGGCATCGATCATGTGCTGATCGACGAAGCGCAGGACACCAGCCCGAAGCAGTGGCAGATCGTCGAGCGACTGGTCGCCGAATTCGCCTCGGGCCGCGGCGTTCGCGACGAGATGACCCGGACGATCTTTGCCGTTGGCGACGAGAAGCAATCGATCTTCTCGTTTCAGGGCGCGGCGCCCCACGAGTTCGACCTGCGCCACAAGCAATTTCGCCGCATCTTCGAAGGCGCGGGCTTGAAATGGGACGCGGACATCCGCCTGAACTATTCGTTCCGCTCCGGGCGCGCGATCCTGCACTCGGTCGACCGTGTGTTCCATGAGGAGACGATCTATCGCTCGATCCATACGCCCGCGATCGGCGCACCGATCCACGAAGCGCTCGCCGACGCCGCGCCGGGGATGATCGAGCTGTGGGAGATGGAAGAAGCGGAGCAACGGCCTGATATCGAAGGCTGGGATGCACCGTTCGATGCGGTCTCCGAAACCAGCCCGGAAGTGAAAGTCGCCCGCCGCGTGGCTGACACGATCTCGCAGCTGATCGCAGGGACCGAGATGACCGGACGCGTCGGCGCGCGACGACCGCTGACGCCGGGCGACGTGCTGATCCTGGTACGCAGGCGCGGAAAACTGTTCGACGCGGTGATCCAGGCATGCAAGCACGCGCACATCGCGATCGCCGGCGCCGACCGGCTGAAGCTGACCGAGCACATTGCGATCATCGACCTCTTGCACCTGACCGATGCGCTGTTGATGCCGCAGGACGATCTTGCGCTCGCCGTGGCGCTGAAGAGCCCGCTGTTCGGCATCGGCGAGAACCAGCTCTACGATCTCTGCTACCAGCGCAAGGGCACGCTGCGTGCATCACTGACCGAGCGCGCGAAGGCTGATCTCTACTTCGCGGAGGCTGATGCGCGCCTTAAGGCCTGCGAGGAGAAAGCGGCGCAAACAAAGCCGTTCGAGTTCTATTGCTGGCTGCTCGGCGCCGATGGCGGACGGGCGCGCATGCTGAAGCGGCTCAGCCACGAGGCCAACGACGCGATCGACGAGTTCCTCGAACTGGCCTTCGCATTCGAGCAGCGCGAGGTGCCGTCGCTGCAGGGATTTGTGGCCTGGCTGCGCGCCGCCGACACCGAGATCAAGCGCGATATGGAGATCGGGCGCGACGAGGTGCGCGTCATGACCGTGCACGGCGCCAAGGGCCTCGAGGCGCCGGTCGTGTTCCTGATGGACACGACGTCATCGCCGACCGATGCGCCTCGACTGAATTTGGTCCGGCTGCCGGCTGGCGATGGCGAGTGCGTGGTGTGGGCCGGCCGCAAGGCTGACGACTGCGCGAGCGTAGCCGATGCGCGCGGGAGCATGGTCGCCGACATTGAGGACGAGTACCGGCGGCTGCTCTATGTCGCGATGACGCGCGCGGCGGAACGGCTTGTCATCGGCGGCGTGATGCCGGCGAACCGCAACAAGCCGCGCGAGGACTGGTGGTACCAGCTTGTGATCAAGGGACTTGAAGGGGCGGAGCTGACGAAAGAGGAAATTCAGACCGAGGCCGGCTTGGTCACGCGGTTTGCCCGGCCGGATGATTCTTTGGCGATGCGAGCCGGCGACGCCGAGGGCGTGGCAGCAGCGACTCAAGGCGAGCCGCCGCTGCCCGACTGGCTGCGCAAGCCGGCGGCTCCAGAGGTGCGGCCCTACGAGACCATCCGTCCGTCCGAGCCGCACGGCTCTGGCGCGGCGGCCAAATGGTCGCCAGCGCTGGCACAAGCACGGCGGCACGCCCTGCATCGCGGCACGCTGGTGCATCGCCTGCTGCAGGCGCTGCCCGACATCGCGCCCGAGCGGCGCAAGACCATCGGCGAGGATTTTATCGCCCGCAACGCGAAGGAGTGGACCGCGGAGGAGCGCGCCGCGCTGGTCGAGCGCACGCTTGGGCTGATCGCGCATCCGTCGTTTGCGCAGTTGTTCGCGCCGGGCAGCCGGGCGGAGGTGCCGATCATCGGGCAACTTACACGCGACAGCCGCTCGCCGCTGATGGTGTCGGGCCAGATCGATCGGCTCGTGGTCGGCACAGGCGAAATCCTGATCGCTGACTTCAAGACCAACGAGGCGCCGCCCACGACCGCCGCCGCTATACCAAAGACGTACATCCGGCAGATGGCGCTTTATGCTGCGGTGATGGGCCAACTTTACCCGGGCCGGCCCGTTCGCGCGGCCCTGGTCTGGACCGAGACCGCTGAAATCACAGAGATTCCGCCCGAGACCCTCCAAACGGAGCTGGCTGCCATCATCTCGCCGTGACCCCGCCTTGACCGGGCAACGCCGCGTTCATAGGTTCGCCGCTACGATTTTGCGGGCGATTCTCAGTCGCCCGGGCTCCGGGAAAGAGGGTAGATCCATGAGTGTCGGCAAAGTGTCGGATGCAAATTTCGAAGCGGAAGTGCTGAAAGCGAACGGCCCGGTCGTGGTCGACTTCTGGGCCGAATGGTGCGGCCCGTGCCGCATGATCGCACCTGCGCTCGACGAGATCGCCGGCGCGATGGGCGAGAAGGTCAAGATCGTCAAGCTCAACGTCGACGAGAACCCGCAGACTGCGTCGAAGTACGGCGTGATGTCGATCCCGACGCTGATGATCTTCAAGGGCGGCGAGCTCGCCTCGCGCCAGGTCGGCGCAGCGCCGAAGCAGAAGCTGCAGCAGTGGATCAACGGCGCGGTGTGATCTTCGACTGGTCGTCCCCGCGAAAGCGGGGACCCATATCCCCTGTGGTTGTTGTTTAGGTCAACTTCGGCCACGCGAAGCCAAATCACCTCTATCCATCGTCTCACTCCTGCTGCGGAGTATGGGTCCCCGCTTTCGCGGGGACGACCAGCTGCTATCGATTACACCGGCAGCGTGCCATTCGCCCGCAAGACTTCGCCCGCAAGATACAGCGAGCCCGTGATCAGGACCCGCGGCGGCAGGTCGTAGGCGAGCTGCGCAATCGTGCGCAGCGCGGCTTCGACACTCTCCGCCGTCTCGACCCGCATGCCGAGCGGGCGGGCGGCGTCGGTCAGCGCCTGCGGCGTATAGGCGTTGTCGTGGCCGGGGATCGGCACGGCAATGACATGCCGCGTCATGCCGGAGAAATTGGCGAGGAAACCGCGCGCGTCCTTGTTGGCCAGCATGCCGATGATGATCACGAGCTGGCGCGACAGGCGCTCCTCGAGATCGCCGAACGCTGCGGCGACAACGCGCCCGCAATCCGGGTTGTGACCGCCGTCGAGCCAGATCTCGGCCTGCGGCGGCGCGTTTGATGTCAGCGGCCCCTGCGGCAGCCGCTGCATCCGCGCCGGCCACTCCGCGCGCGCAATGCCGGCCTCAATCGCGTTGACCGGCACATCAAGCTGATCGATCGTCCGCAGCACGGCGACGGCGAGGCCGGCGTTGTCGAACTGATGGCGGCCGAACAATTTTGGCGCGGGCAGATCGAGCAGACCCTGATCGTCTTGATAGACGAGGCGGCCGCGCTCGACGCCGGCGCTCCAGTCCTGGCCGCCGGCGCGCAGCGGCGCACGCATGCGCTTGGCGACCTGCTCGATCACCGCCTCAGCTTCGGCGTGCTGCTGCGCGGTGATGACGGGCACGCCGGGCTTGATGATCCCGGCCTTCTCGCCGGCGATCTTGCCGAGCGTGTCGCCGAGCATCTCCATGTGGTCGAAGGCAACAGGCGTGATCACGCTGGCGAGCGGTTTTTCCACGACGTTGGTCGAGTCACCGCGGCCGCCGAGGCCGACCTCGAGCAGCACGACATCGGCCGGCTGTTGTGCGAACAGATGAAAGCCGGCTGCGGTCTCCATTTCGAACACGGTGATGGGCTCGTTGCCGTTCAGGCGCTCACAATGCTCGAGCGCGGCAATCAACGCGTCGTCCTCGACAAGGACGCCGCCGCCGATGCGGCCGAGCCGATAGCGCTCGTTGATGCGGACGAGATGCGGCGAAGTGAAAGTGTGGACCCGCAGGCCCGCGGCTTCGAGGATGGCGCGCAGATAAGCGACGGTCGAGCCCTTGCCGTTGGTGCCGGCGACATGGATCACCGGGCCCATGCGGGCTTCAGGATTGCCGAGCAGCGCCAGCAGCCGCTTCATGCGATCGAGCGTGAGATCGATCTTGCGATGATGCAGCGCCATCAGCCGCGCCTGGATCGCATCCAGCGGCGCGGGGGTCTGGTAGGGCTTTGCGGTCACGCGGAGGGAGCGGGCTGTTCGGCTGGTGGTGGCGGGAGAGCGGCGGTCGCGGGCGGCGGCGGGTACAAACGGATCGGTCTTGGTCAGGAGCCGACACAGCCGCCCGAGCGTCGGCCTGATCTCATGGCGATGCACGACCATATCGATCATGCCATGCTCCTTCAGGTACTCGGCGCGCTGAAAGCCGTCGGGCAGTTTCTCGCGGATCGTCTGTTCAATGACGCGTGCGCCCGTAAAGCCAACCAGCGCGCCGGGCTCGGCGATATGGATGTCGCCGAGCATCGCGTAGGACGCGGTGACGCCACCGGTGGTCGGGTTGGTCAGCACGACGATATAGGGCTTCTTCACTTCGCGCAGCATCTGCACCGCAACCGTGGTGCGCGGCATCTGCATCAGCGAGAGAATGCCTTCCTGCATGCGCGCACCGCCGGAGGCGGCGAACATGATGAAGGGCGAGGCCTTCTCGACCGCGAGCTCGAGGCCTTTGATGATGGCTTCGCCGGCGGCCATGCCGAGCGAGCCGCCCATGAAATCGAAATCCTGCACGGCGGCGACGATCGGCATGCCCTCGAGCCGGCCGAATCCCACCTTCACCGCGTCGTTCAAACCAGTCTTGGCGCGCGCGTCCTTCAGGCGGTCGACATATTTGCGCTCGTCACGGAATTTCAGCGGGTCGACCGCAACCTGCGGCAGCGCGACGTCGTACCAGGTCTCGTTGTCGAAGATCGACTTCAGGCGCGCCATCGCGCCCATGCGCATGTGATAGTTCGAGCCGGGGATGACGAACTGGTTGGCCTCGACGTCCTTGTAGAACACGAGCTGCCCGGTATCGGGACACTTGATCCAGAGATTCTCCGGCACTTCGCGCTTCAGAATGCTGCGAATCTTCGGTCGGACGACGTTTGAGATCCAGTTCATCTATCAAATGCTCCGCAGCTCGTGCTGCAAACACGCCTACGTCGCCAACCCGCGCTTATATGGACATTTGTCGCGCTTCGGGCAATCCCGAAACGGTCAGCTAGTCTGCCGCTTGTTTGACGACAGAATGAACACCCTTGGCCAGCGAGGAGACCACACCCGCGGCTGCGCCGACGGTCCTTGCCGTTGCCGCTCCATCGGCATCGAGGCTGCCCGCGATCGCGTCGACAATCGCGGTGCCGACCGCCGCACCGTCGGCCTTGCTGGCAATGGCTGCGGCATTCTCAGCGGTCCTGATGCCGAAGCCGACGCAGACCGGCAACGCCGTGTGGCGCTTGATGCGCGCAACGGCTCCTGCGACGTTGTCTGCGCTCGCCGCCGCGGCCCCGGTGATGCCGGTGATCGAGACGTAGTAGACGAAGCCCGAGGTATTGGCGAGCACCGCCGGCAATCGCTTGTCGTCGGTGGTCGGCGTTGCCAGCCGGATGAAGTTCAAGCCGGCGCGCAGTGTCGGCAGACACAGCTCTTCATCTTCCTCCGGCGGCAGGTCGACGATGATCAAACCGTCCACACCGACTGTCTTGGCGTCGGCGAGGAATTTGTCGACGCCGTAGATGTAGATCGGGTTGTAGTAGCCCATCAGCACGATCGGTGTCGCGGCGTCCTCGGTGCGGAAGGCGCGCACCACGTTGAGCGTCTTCTTCAGCGTGGTGCCGGCTTTCAGCGCGCGCAGGCCAGCCGCCTGGATCGACGGGCCATCGGCCATTGGATCGGTAAACGGCATGCCAATCTCGATGATGTCAGCACCCGCTTTCGGCAGCGACTTGATGATGTCGAGCGAAGTGTCGAGATCGGGATCGCCCGCCATCACGTAGGTCACGAAGGCTGCGCGACCTTCGCGCTTCAATTCGGCAAAGCGGATATCGATGCGCGTGGTCATGAGGCGCCGTTGATCTGCATGAGACGGCCGCTCTTTGGCTGGTCGTCCCCGCGAACGCGGGGATCCATACGCCGCAGCGGAACTGAGACGACGAGCGGGGATGAATTCTTGCTCCGAGCAAAACAAGAAGCACAGGGGCTATGGGTCCCCGCGTTCGCGGGGACGACGCCGAGATTGTCGCTCATGACCGCGCCTTCAAAATCTCGGCGACCTGCGGGATATCCTTGTCGCCGCGGCCGGAGAGGTTGATCACCATCAGGTGCTCCTTGCGTCGTTTCGGCGCGAGGTCCATCACCTTGGCGATCGCGTGCGCCAACTCCAGCGCGGGAATGATGCCTTCGAGGCGCGACAGCAGCTGGAACGCGGCCAGCGCTTCGTCGTCGGTCGCGGAGATGTAGGTGACGCGGCCGGTCTCGTGCAGCCAGGCGTGCTCCGGGCCGATGCCGGGATAATCGAGGCCGGCCGAAATCGAGTGCGCGTCGTTGATCTGGCCGTCCTCGTTCATCAACAGGAACGTGCGGTTGCCGTGAAGGACACCGGGCCGGCCGCCGGTGAGCGACGCTGCATGCTGCTTGTCGAGACCGTGGCCTGCGGCTTCGACGCCAAAGATCTCGACGCCGGGATCGTCCAGAAACGGATGAAACAAACCGATCGCATTGGAGCCGCCGCCGATGCAGGCGACCAATGAGTCCGGCAACCGGCCTTCGGTCGCCAGCATCTGCTCGCGGGTCTCGCGGCCGATCACCGACTGAAAATCGCGCACCATCATTGGATAGGGATGCGGGCCGGCGACGGTGCCGATGCAGTAGTAGGTGCTTTCGACATTGGTGACCCAGTCGCGCAGCGCCTCGTTCATGGCGTCCTTCAGCGTGCGCGTGCCCGACTGCACCGGGATCACTTTTGCGCCCAGCATCTCCATGCGGAAAACGTTCGGCGCCTGACGCGCCACGTCGACGGCGCCCATATAGACGACACATTCGAGGCCGAAGCGCGCGCACAGCGTTGCGGTGGCGACGCCGTGCTGGCCGGCGCCAGTCTCGGCGATGATGCGCTTCTTGCCCATGCGCTGCGCCAGGAGAATCTGGCCGAGCACGTTGTTGACCTTGTGCGAACCGGTGTGGTTCAGCTCCTCGCGCTTCAGAAAGATCTTTGCGCCGCCGAGATGCTGTGACAGCCGCTCGGCGTAGTAGAGCGGCGATGGACGGCCGACATAGTCCTTCAGATAGCCGTTCATCTCGGCGCGAAACGCGGCGTCGGCCTTCGCTTCGGCATAGGCCTTCTCGAGATCGAGGATCAGCGGCATCAACGTTTCGGCAACGAAGCGGCCGCCGAATATGCCGAAATGGCCGTGATCGTCGGGACCGATGCGGAAGGAGTTTGGCTTCGGCAGAGTCATATGCCGCTCCTTGCGAGTTTGTCTGGCGCCGACGCTCGGTCTGCTCCGCGAGCTGCGGCGATGAACGCGCGGATCATCGCGATGTCCTTCACGCCGGGGGAGGACTCGACACCTGAGGAGACATCGACACCTGTGGCGCGCGTCACGCGCAGCGCTTCAGCAACATTTGCCGCATTGATGCCGCCCGAAACCATGAACGGCACGGCGAGCTTGAGGTTCTCTAAGAGATGCCAGTCGAACGGCGCGCCGAGACCACCCGGGCGCGTCGCATCCTTGGGCGCGCGTGCGTCGAACAGGATGCGGTCAGCGACCGCGGCATAGCCGGCGACCGCGGCGAGGTCGGCGGAGGTTTCAACGGAAATCACCTTCATCACCGGAAGGGCGAACTTCGCCTTGATATCGCGGATCCGCGCCACGGTTTCCTTGCCGTGCAGCTGCAGGAGATCCGGCCGCAGCGCCTCGATGCAGTTCTCCAGCGTCGTGTCATCGGCGTCGACCGACAGCGCGACCTTGTTCGCCCGCCCTTTGACACGCACGCCGAGTTCGCGGGCGACGCCGAGGCTCAGGTGCCGCGGCGACGGTGAGAAGAACACGAAGCCGACCATGTCGGCGCCGGCGTCTAACGCGGCGTCGAGCGTCTCCGGCGTGGACAGGCCACATATTTTGATGGTGCTCAGGCGGTCGGAAAATGCGTACATCGGGCGGATTCGAGGGTTGGCGCGGCTTCTACAACGTCATATGGGGCTTGTCTCCCCATTCCGCCGCCGCGCCGGCGCTAGGCCGGAGGCCTTAGCAGGGCATTTGGCCGGCTCAATGGTCCGCTCGGCCGGCTGCTCGCCAGTTCGGCACGGGCGGCCGCGGCATCGGCCTCGTGGCGGCGCGCTGCTCTGCGCCAGCGCCCCTGCCTGATCCAGGTCGCGATGCCTCCGGCCAACACGCCCAGGATCGCCGACAGCAGAATGAGGACGAACAGCGGCAGGTCGACGCTAAGCGAGGGATCGCTTGAGTTGAAGGGATCGAACGACACCGTCACCCAATGGCGATTGGCGACGGCAAAGATCACGAAGATCGCCGCCAGCGGCAACACAACAACGAAATTGACGATCTTCCGGACCATGACAACAGCTCCGGACGAGACGAGGCGGCCGTTCAGGCGCCTTCCATCTTGCCATCGCGGTTGAGCCGTTCCCGCATTTCCTTGCCGGTCTTGAAGAACGGCACGCACTTCTGGTCCACCGGCACGTGCTCGCCGGTGCGCGGATTGCGCCCCGATCGCGCCGGGCGATTCTTCACCGAAAACGCGCCAAACCCGCGCAATTCGACACGGTCGCCGCGCGCCAACGCGGCGACGATTTCATCGAGAATGGCGTTGACGATGTTTTCCACGTCCCGCTGATAGAGATGCGGGCTGTGCTCGGAGATGCGTTGAACAAGCTCGGATTTGATCATCGGAACGGGTGCCTGGCCGTTAATAATTCCATTTCCGTGAAAAGTGATTGCACTGTCAAGACGATAATTGAAATTCGGTCGCAGATAAAAGCACTTGTGGCCGTTCCGGCGGCCCGGCAACTCGAGCCGGAGTGTTTCGCTCGGCGAAACTTCGAGATCAGTTGGTCGTGCCCGGCTGCCACAATGCCAGCAGGCCCTCCAGGCCGAGACGATCGATTGAGGCGATCGTGCCGGTCGCGGCGAGCTCGCTGCGCCAAGCCCTCCAGGCCGACCGCTTCAAGCGTTGCCGATGCGGCAAGCCGCAGGAAGCTCATGTCGCTGAAGCGCGGCGACAGACGATAATCCCGCACCGGCGTGTCGGCGGAAATCTTCTTTTCCGTGGCAAGCCAGGCGACCGCCGCGGTCTCGTCGCCCAGTTCATCGATGAGCTTCAGGCCAACCGCCTGCCGTCCGGTGAAGACGCGGCCATCGGCGACCTTCTCCAGCGCCGGATCGTCCATGCTGCGGCGGGTTTTCACGAGGTCCTTGAACCAGGCGTATTGGTCCTTAACCAGATCGTCGAGCGCGGCACGCGCTTCCGGACTGGTCGGCTCAAAGCCGTTCGGCGACGCCTTCAAGGGCGAGGATTTCACCTCCTCGACCTTGACGCCGACCGTCTTCATCAGGTCGGCAAAGTTCGGATACTGCACGAGCACGCCGATCGATCCGACCAGCGAGGTGCCTTGTGCGACGATGTGATCGGAGGCAAGCGCAGTGATGTAGGCCCCCGACGCACAGAGGCCGTCGCACACGACGACCACGGGCTTCTTTGCCCTGAGCCGCGTCAGCGCGTCGTAAAGCTGCTCGGAGCCGGCGGTGGTGCCGCCGGGCGAGTTGACGTGGATGATTACCGCTTTGGCCTGCGAGCGGCCAGCCGGTCGAGCGCCCGCACGCGCTCGCTGTTCGAGGTAATCAGGCCTTCGATGGTGATGCGCGCAATCGAATTGGTGGTCGAGAAGGCGCGGCGCGCCGACGGCGTCGCCCACAGGGCGAGCCCGAGCACGATCGCGACGCCAAGTACCGCGGCGCTGACGCGCCAGAAGGTGAGCTTGCGACGCATGCGGCGGCGGTCGACGATCAGATCGGCTTCGTAGGACATTTATTGAGCCTCACCTTTGCGATCGCACCGCACGACCGGTGCCCGCAACTCGTTTCATTGAACCGAGAGAAACGCATCCAATACGCTGCAATATGAAGAAATCATGGTCATGAAACAACAACCGGGCCAAACACTTTTCTGAAAACAGCATCATAAAACGAAAGAGCCCCGGCCTTGCGGGCCGAGGCTCCTGTCCATGTAAGGTTCGAAAGACTTACTTGTCCTTGTCTTACTTGTCCTTGTCCTGCGCGCCGCGCTGCTTGAGCGCGGTGCCGAGAATGTCGCCGAGCGTCGCGCCCGAATCGGACGAACCGTACTGGGCGATCGCTTCTTTCTCTTCAGCGACCTCGAGCGCCTTGATCGACACCTGGACCTTGCGGGCCTTCTTGTCGAACTGGATGACGCGGGCGTCGACCTTCTCGCCGACCGCGAAGCGTTCGGAGCGCTGCTCCGAGCGGTCGCGCGCGAGTTCCGAGCGCTTGATGAAGGTGGTGAAGTCGGTGCCGACGATCTTGACGTCGATACCGCCTTCCTTGACGTCGATGATCTCGCAGGTGACCACCGCGCCCTTCTTGACATCGCCGGGTTCTGCGAACGGATCGCCCTCGAGCTGCTTGATGCCGAGCGAGATGCGCTCCTTCTCGACATCGACGTCGAGCACCACCGCCTTGACGATGTCGCCCTTCTTGAAGTTGTCGATGACCTGCTCGCCCGGCAGCTTCCAGTCGAGATCCGACAGGTGGACCATGCCGTCGACGTCGCCGTCGAGGCCGAGGAACAGACCGAACTCGGTCTTGTTCTTGACCTCGCCCTCGACCACCGCACCGACCGGATGCTTCTCGACGAACACCTCCCACGGATTGCGCATGGTTTGCTTCAGGCCGAGCGAGATGCGGCGCTTCACGGCGTCGACCTCGAGCACCTGCACCTCAACCTCCTGTGAGGTGGAGACGATCTTGCCGGGGTGCATGTTCTTCTTGGTCCACGACATCTCGGAGACGTGGATCAGGCCCTCGATGCCCGGCTCGAGCTCGACGAAGGCGCCGTAGTCGGTGATGTTGGTGACGCGGCCCTTGATGCGCGCGCCGAGCGGATACTTTGCCTCGATGCCCTGCCATGGATCGTCGAGCAACTGCTTCATGCCGAGCGAGATGCGGTGCGTCTCGTGGTTGATTTTGATGATCTTGACCTTGACGGTCTGGCCGATCGCCAAAACTTCGCTCGGGTGATTGACGCGGCGCCACGCAATGTCGGTGACGTGCAACAGGCCGTCGATGCCGCCGAGGTCGACGAACGCACCGTAGTCGGTGATATTCTTGACGACGCCGTCGATGACCTGACCCTCTTCGAGGTTCTGCACCAGCTCCTGGCGCTGCTCGGCGCGGGTCTCTTCCAGCACGGTGCGGCGCGAGACGACGATGTTGCCGCGGCGGCGATCCATCTTGAGGATCTGGAACGGCTGCGGGTTGTTCATCAACGGCCCGACGTCGCGGATCGGCCGGATGTCGACCTGCGAGCGCGGCAGGAAGGCCACGGCGCCGTCGAGGTCGACGGTGAAACCGCCCTTGACCTGGTTGAAGATGACGCCCGAAACCTTCTCGTTGTTCTGGAATGCCTTCTCGAGCTTGCCCCAGCTCTCCTCGCGGCGCGCCTTGTCGCGCGACAGCACGGCCTCGCCGAGCGCGTTCTCGATGCGATCGAGGAACACCTCGACCTCGTCACCCACTTTAAGCTGGCTCTCCCGTCCCGGGCCGTTGAACTCGCGCAGCGCGACGCGGCCTTCGGTCTTCAGGCCGACGTCGATGACAGCCATATCCTTCTCGATCGCGACGACCGTGCCCTTGATGACCGAGCTTTCCTGCAATCCGCCCGAGCCGAAGGACTCTTCGAGCATGGCGGAAAAATCTTCTTTCGACGGGTTGTATGAGTCAGCGGTGACAGAAGCCATTTGTTCTCCGGTTGGTTCAAACTTTCAGTGTTGCGTTACGCAATGATCAAGCAAGTCCGCGGTCTTGAGCGCCTTGCGGCGCGCTGGGTTCCGCACATCCTGCCGTCCGCCAGGCGCATCCGTACGAGTCGGATGACGACAAGCGGCCAGCGCGATGCCAGCATGATCTCTGCGATGAATTTGCGTGTCCGGACGCTCAGATCGAAGCGGTGGAGCCGGCTTACCTCCAATGACGGCGGGTGTTTATAAACCCGGCCGGCCGGCTCGGACGGCCTCGATAATGTCGATGGCGGCCCGGACGGCGCCTTCTATATCCAAGTGGGAGGTATCGAGCAAGCGGGCATCCGGCGCGGGTTTCAGGGGTGCCGCGGCCCGATTGCGGTCCCGTTCATCGCGGCTTTTGATGTCGGCGAGCACAGCCGCCTCATCCACCGCTTCACCTCGTGCGAGAATCTCCTGGGTCCGTCGCTCGGCCCGCACCTCCGGGGAGGCGACGACGAAGATCTTAATGTCGGCGTTCGGGCAGATGACCGTGCCGATATCGCGGCCATCCAGCACCGCGCCGGGCGGATGGCTGGCAAAATCGCGCTGAAAATCGAGCAAGGCCTCCCGCACGCCGGCAAAAACCGAGATCACCGAGGCTGCCTGGCCGATCGCATCGGTCTTTAACGCGGGATTGCCGAGCTGGCCGGCATCAAGCGCGACGGCGGCCGCCGTCGCCCGCGCCTCGTCGGTCAGGGCATGACCGGCGTCGAGCAGGCTTTTCGCCACGGCGCGGTAGATCAATCCGGTGTCGAGATGGCGGTAGCCATAATGCGCCGCGAGGCGCTTGCCGAGCGTGCCTTTGCCGGAGGCGGCCGGTCCGTCGATGGCGATGATCACTTAAGCTCGGCTCCAAAACCCTGCATCAGCGGCACGAAGTTCGGGAAGCTGGTGGCGATGAAGCTCATGTCATCGACCTTCACGCCGGCATCCGCGCCAAGGCCCATCACCAGGGCCGACATCGCGATGCGATGATCCATATGGGTCGCGACCAGACCGCCGCCGGGCACGTGACCGCGACCCTCGACGATCAAATCATCTCCGGAGATTTCGACCTTGACGCCGTTGACGCGCAGCATCTCGGCCGTCGCGGCGAGCCGATCCGATTCCTTCACCCGCAACTCTTGCAGGCCGCGCATCGTCGTCGTTCCCTCGGCGAAAGCGGCGGCGACAGCAAGCACCACATATTCGTCGATCATCGACGGCGCGCGCTCCGGCGGCACCTCGACGCCGCGCAGCTTCGACGACCGGATGCGGAAATCGGCCATCGGCTCGCCGGCATCGTCGCGCCTGTTGAGTTCCTCAATATTGGCGCCCATTTCGCGCAAGGTCGTGAACAGGCCGGTACGCAGCGGATTGGTCATGACGTCAGTCAGCACGATGTCCAAATCGGCAAGCACCAACGCCGCGACGACGGGAAATGCCGCCGACGACGGATCGGCCGGCACCACGACAGGCGCTCCAGCGAGTTCCGGCTGTCCGGTCAGTGAGATTTTGCGGCCGTGCGCGCCTTCGCTCTCGACCGTAACCGTGGCACCAAAATGCCGCAGCATCAGCTCGGTGTGATCGCGGCTTGCTTCGTTCTCGATCACCGTCGTCACGCCCGGCGCGGCCAGGCCGGCGAGCAGCACCGCCGACTTGATCTGCGCCGAGGGCACCGGCGTGCGATAGACGATCGGAATCGGATCGCGGGCGCCTGACAGCGTGAGCGGCAACCGGCCGCCCTCACCGACCAGCAAGACTTTCGCGCCCATCTGCTCCAGCGGATCGAATATCCGCCGCATCGGCCGTTTGCGCAGCGATGCATCGCCATCGAAGGTCGCCTGGATCGGCGCGCCAGCGACGGCGCCCATAACGAGCCGACAGCCGGTTCCGGAATTGCCGAAATCCAGCGGCTTTTCGGGCGCAGCGAAGCCGGACACCCCGACGCCGCGAACGGACCAGCGCCCCTCTCCCGTCCGCTCGACCTTGGCGCCAAGCGCCCGCATAGCCTGCGCCGTATTGAGGACATCTTCGCCCTCGAGCAGGCCCGAAATCCGGGTCTCGCCGACCGCGAGCGCCCCGAGAATCAAGGCGCGCTGCGAGATCGACTTGTCGCCGGGGACCTGGGCTTGGCCGCTGAGGGCGGAACTCGGCCGGGCCTCCATCGGGCGCGGGGCGGCGGAATGTGGCAAGAAAGGGTTCTCCCAGTGGCGGCCTGGCGGGGTCCGAGACGGCGGTGGTCCTAACACGGGCATACCTGTCCGTCACGGTTCTGGCCCGAAAACCAGCGGCTTTCGCTATTGACAGCGCCATCTCAACTAGCCAAGTGAAGCACCGTTTTTCCAGAACCCTTCAGGATTTTTCGACGTGGCCAAACCTGAGCTTGGAATCAAGCGCCTCTGCGCCAGTTGTGGCGCCAAGTTCTACGACCTGAGCAAGTCTCCGATCGTCTGCCCGAAGTGCAGCACCGTCTACGAAGTCACGCTGCCGCGTGCCAGGTCCGACGGACGCGGAGCAGCCGCGGCCGCAGTCGTTGCCGAGCCCGAGGCTGCCGAGGTCGAGACGGTGTCGCTTGAGGAAGCGGATGCCGAGGCGACTGGACAGGTCAAGGCCGAGGTACCCGAGTCGGTCGACGATATCGAAGTCGATGAACCGATCGAGGATGACGACGACGATGATTCGACCTTCATCCCCGAGGAGGAAGAGAGTGACGACGACGTCACCGACATCATCGGCGACGTCACCGATGACGAGGAGACTTGAGGTCGCTTTCGAAGTATGATCTTCAGGGCTCGCCGCACGTCCCACCGTGCAGCCGAGATTCAGCGCCGCGACGCGGCGCCTTGAGGTGACGGGGCCATAGCTCAGCTGGGAGAGCGCTTGCATGGCATGCAAGAGGTCGGCGGTTCGATCCCGCCTGGCTCCACCAGCCTTCGCTTGCTTCGCAAGCTTCGGCTCGGCAAGCCTCTCGTAGCGAAGGCTGCCCGGCGTAGCTCGAAGAGCGAAGACGGGCACGCGTTTGCGAAATGGCTGTAGCGATGCTTTAAGGCGCTATCGGCTTTTTCAACCACAGCAACCCATCCATGCCCTCCTCACTCCCTCTCGGCGCCATCGCAGGCTTGCGCGTCATCGATCTCACGCGCGTGCTCGGCGGGCCCTACTGCACGCAAATCCTTGGCGACCATGGCGCCGAGATCATCAAGATCGAGCCGCCGGCCGGCGACGAGACGCGCGACTGGGCGCCGGTGCTTCCCGAGACCGGCTCGGCCTATTTCAACGGCGCCAACCGCAACAAGCGCTCGCTCGGCCTCGATCTCACCAAGCCGCGCGGCCGCGAGGTGTTGATGCGACTGCTCTCGCACGCCGACGTGCTGATCGAGAACTTCAAGCCCGGCACGCTCGACAAGTGGGGCATCGGCAACGCGCTTCTGCGCGAGAAATTTCCGCGCCTGATCCACTGCCGCATCTCGGGCTTCGGCGGCGACGGGCCGCGCGGCGGCCAGCCGGGCTATGACGCGATCGTGCAGGCGATGGCGGGCATGATCGCCGCCAACGGCTCGCCCGAAGGTGGGCCGACCCGGATCGGAATCCCTGTCGTCGATCTCACCACCGGGCTCTACGCCACGATCGGAATTTTGATGGCGCTGCTGGAGCGGCAGACATCCGGACGCGGGCAGTTCGTTGAAGCGACGCTGTTCGAGACAGGTTTGTCGATCATGCATCCGCACGCGTCGAATTATTTCTTCACCGGCAAGACGCCGGTGCCCACGGGCAATCCGCATCCATCGCTCGCGCCTTACAAGTCGTTTAAGACCCGCGACGGCCTGATCTTCATCGGCGTCGGCAACGACGGCACCTTCAGGAAGCTGTGCGAGGCGATCGGCAGGGAAGAACTCGCCACCGATCCGCGCTTCACCACCAATCGCAGCCGCATCGACAATCGCGACGCGATGCGGATCGAGATGGAGAAGGTTTTCAAGGATTTCGATCGCGATGCGCTGTGCGACCGCCTGCTGGCCGCGGGTCTGCCGGCAGGACCAATCCAGTCGATCGACAAGGCACTCGAGAGCCCGCACGCACAAGCGCGCGGCGATGTCGTGGCCAAGGACTGGTACAAGGGTGTTGCGTCACCGGTGCGCTTCGAGCGCAACAAGGCGAGCCTGCGCTACGCGCCGCCACGGTTCAGCGAGCACGCCACCGACATTCTCAAGGAGGCCGGACTTGGCGAGAAGGAGATCGCCGATCTCACCACGGAAGGCGTGGTCTGCAAAGCCAGACGAGGCGCGTCGTAGTTCTCGACGGCTTTCGGCTTGAACCGGCCTGTGTCATTCTCTGACTCACGCGTGTGAGGGAGCTTCTGCCATGGGGCGCCATATCAAGCTCGGCACGGCCGGCCGCCTCTCAGCGGCCCTTGCAATTTTCCTAGCGGTCATTCTTCAGACATCGTCGGCGTTCGCCGACAAACGCGTCGCGCTGGTGATCGGTAATTCCGCCTATCAGAACGTCGCCCGGTTGCCCAACCCGGCCAAGGACGCGGCGGCGATGGCCGACATGCTGCGGAAGGCGGGGTTCAATGTCGTGAACTCGAAGCAGGACGTCGGCAACTCCGACATGCGCCGGATGGTGCGCGATTTCTCCGACCAGGCGCGCGATGCCGACGTCGCGGTCGTCTACTACGCCGGACACGGCATCGAGATCGACGGCACCAACTATCTGCTGCCTGTCGACACCAGGCTCGAGCGTGACGTCGACGTCGAAGACGAGGCAGTGTCGCTCGATCGCATCGTGCGTATCCTTGATCCCGTGAAGAAGCTGCGGCTCGTGATCCTCGATGCCTGCCGCGACAATCCGTTTCAGCAGACGATGAAGCGCAGCTTGAGCTCGCGCGGCGTGACGCGCGGCCTCGCCAAGGTCGAGCCCGAGAATCCCAACACGCTGGTCGCCTACGCCGCGAAAGCCGGTTCGACCGCCTCCGACGGCGACGGCGACCACAGCCCGTTCACCACAGCGTTGTTGCAGCAGTTGCCCGTGCCGGGGCAGGACCTGCGCAAGTCGCTCGGCTATGTGCGCGATGCGGTGATGAAGAAGACCGACAACAAGCAAGAGCCGTTCGTTTACGGCTCACTTGGCGGCGACGACGTCGTGCTGGTGGTGGGCGCGAAGCCGCAGCCTGCGGCGGTGCCGGCGCAGGTGTCGTCGCTCGATCCGAACTCACCGCTGCGGCGGGACTACGAGCTTGCTGCGCAGATCAACACCAAGGCGGCGTGGGATGCGTTCCTCAAAACCTATCCGAAAGGCTTTTATGCCGATCTCGCGCGGGCAGCGCAGAGCAAGCTGAGCGACTCGGCCGACGTCGCAGGTCGCTGCGGCGACACCGGACCAGCGCAACCTTTCAGTGGCCTCGCCCCCGGGTCGCGCGCCGCCTGGTGCGCCACCGCCGGCCGCCGTTGCCACTGCGCCTGCCGGAGCTGCGGCGGCGCCAGCCGCACGCGCGCCCAGCATCAATGATTATGTCGGCAAGTCCTACCGTGTCACGTTCGTTGAGGTGCAGGAGCAGGAGGCGCCCAATCCGGGCAAGGTCGGCCGCAGCAATCGCGAGGCTGCGATTTATGTCAAGTCGACCGCGCAGATCACCAGCCGCTACAACCTGTCGAAACCGCCGCCGGGCGCGCTAGGCCGCTACGGTAGCGCGGCACTCGGCGGCGTCGACCACGGCATGCAGGTCACCTATGGCGACGGCCAGCTGCTGCTCATTATCCAGGTCACGGATTATCGCATGAAGTTTGCGGTGACCGCGATCGGCAACTCATGCGACGCCACGGTCAATTTCGAGCTGCAGCCGGGCAAGACGTTTTTCGACATGCGGTCGATCTCCACCGGCGAACCCATGACCATGCGTGCAGTGTCGGCCGATCGCGTGGTGTGCTGGGTCTCGCCCAATGACGAGGTGGGCCCGCCGCCGACACCGGTGGCGCCGACGGCGCAAGCGCCGCAAACGCCTGCGGCACCTGCGCCAGCGCCCGCTGCCAAGAACTGATATTGCTGCGCTGGCGAGGCTCCCGCTTCGGCTATTTTTTGGCTTCCCACGGCTTACATTCCCGCCGTACGATTGCCCGCATCAAACTGTCATCCAGCACCAATAGAACGTGCAATTTGCAAGGGATGACATGATCGGGAGGAATTTCATGAAATATCGTCTGCTTGGCGTGGCCGCGGCGGTCACGCTGGCCACCGCGCCGCTGACCCCTGCCCTCGCAGTGACGGAGATCCAGTGGTGGCACGCGATGACCGGCCCCAATAACGACGTCGTGGTCAAGCTCGCGAACGACTTCAACGCTTCGCAAAGCGACTACAAGATCGTGCCGACCTTCAAGGGCAACTACGCCGACACGCTCAACGCCGGGATTGCGGCCTTTCGCGCCGGCAATGCACCGGGAATCATGCAGGTGTTCGAGGTTGGAACGGCGACCATGATGGCAGCCAAGGGCGCCATCAAACCGGTGTTCGAGTTGATGAAGGAGCAGGGCGAGAAATTCGATCCGCAAGTCCTACCTGCCGGCGATCACCGGCTATTACTCGACCTCGAAAGGCGAGATGCTCTCGTTTCCGTTCAACTCGTCGAGCATGGTGCTGTGGGCCAATCTTGATGCGCTGAAGAAGGCCGATATCGCCGAGCCACCGAAGACGTGGCCGGAGGTGTTCGCCGACGCCAGGAAGCTGCATGCGACGAACCCGACCTGCGGCTTCTCCACGGCCTGGATTACCTGGGGTCTGATCGAGCAGTTTTCGGCGTGGCACAACGTTCCGATCGCCACCAAGGCCAACGGGCTCGGCGGCTTCGACACCGTGCTCGAATTCAACACCCCACTGGAGACCAAGCTGCTCGAGAACCTCGTCGAACTGCAGAAGGACAAGAGCTACGACTACTCCGGGCGAATCAACAATGGTGAAGGGCGCTTTACGTCCGGCGAATGCCCGATGTTCCTGAACTCCTCAGCATTCTATCCGAGCGTCAAGGCCAACGCCAAGTTCGCCTATACCGCGGTGCCAATGCCGTATTTCCCCGACGTCAAGGACGCACCGCAAAATTCCATCATCGGCGGCGCATCGCTGTGGGTCATGGGTGGCAAGTCGGCGGAGGAATACAAGGGCATCGCCAAGTTCTTCACCTTCCTGTCGGACACCGATCGCCAGGTCTACCTGCACCAGGTCTCCGGCTATCTGCCGATCACCAAGGCCGCGTACGACAAGACCAAGGCGTCCGGCTTCTACGAGAAGAATCCGATCCTCGAGGTGCCGCTCAAGGAATTGACCAACAAGCCGCCGACCGAGAATTCACGCGGGCTGCGTTTTGGCGGCATGGTGCAGATGCGCGACGTCTGGGCCGAGGAGATCGAGGCCGCGCTCGCCGGCAAGAAATCGGCGAAGGACGCGCTCGACACGGCCGCGTCGCGCGGCAACCAGATGCTGCGGCAGTTCGAGCGCACCGCGGTCAAGTAACGATCGCGCGGATCGTGGCCTCGTTTGATGACTTGGCCACGATCCACCAAGCGGGGGCGTCATGGAAAACCGGGTGATCTTCTCCGGCAAGCTGCTGCCGTATCTTCTGATCCTGCCGCAGTTTGTAATTTCCCTGATCTTTTTCTACTGGCCCGCTGTGCAGGCCCTGCAGCAGTCGTTTCTGGTGCAGGACGCCTTCGGGCTCTCGACCGAGTTCGTCTGGTTCGAGAACTACGTCAATCTGCTGCAGACTCCTGAATACTACCAGGCGATCGGCGTCACCTTCGTGTTTTCGGCGCTGGTGGTGTTCTTCTCGCTCTCGATCGGACTTTTGCTCGCAGTCATGGCCAACCGCAACATGCGGGGCGTCCAGATCTACCGCACATTTCTCATCATTCCCTACGCGGTGGCGCCGGCCGTTGCCAGCGTGCTGTTCATCTTCATGTTCCAGCCCGGGCTCGGCATGATCGCGCGCGCGATGCAGCGCTCCGGCATCGACTGGAATCCGGTGCTGAACGGCACCCATGCGATGATCCTCGTCGTCATCGTCGCTGTCTGGAATCAGATCAGTTACAACTTCCTGTTCTTCCTTGCGGGGCTGCAGGCGATCCCGCAAAGCGTAATCGAAGCTGCCGCGATCGACGGCGCGCGGCCGATGCGGCGGTTCTGGACCATCATTTTCCCGCTGCTATCGCCGACGACTTTCTTCCTGATTATCGTCAACATCACCTACGTGTTCTTCAACACGCTCGGCATCATCGACACCGCGACCGGCGGCGGACCGAACGGCGCCACGCAAACACTGGTCTACAAGGTATTCCAGGACGGCAAGGTCGGCACAGACCTCGGCGGATCGGGCGCGCAATCGGTGATCCTGATGGTGATCGTGGTTGCGCTTACCGCGTTTCAGTTTCGCTACGTCGAGAAGAAGGTTCATTACTGAGCGCCATGGTCGAACATCGTCGATTTGGAAACCTGCTGCCTCATCTGGTCCTGTTGGCCGGCGTCGCAATCGTGGCCTTTCCCGTCTATCTCGCCATTATCGCCTCGACGCACGACAACGCCGTGATCGCCAACGGCCAGATGCCGCTCTATCCCGGCTCCCACGCCCTCGAAACCTACTGGAACACCATCGTCGCCGGCACCGGCAAAACCACGCGCCAGCCGATCGGCGGCATGATGGTGGCAAGCCTCGTCATGGCGCTCGGCATCGCCGCGGGAAAGATCGCGATCTCGATCATCTCGGCCTATGCGATCGTGTTCTTCTCGTTTCCGTTCAGGATGACGGCGTTCTGGATCATCTTCATCACACTGATGCTGCCGGTCGAGGTGCGTATTTATCCGACCTACAAGATCGCCAGCGACCTGCACATGCTCAACTCCTACGCCGGACTGATCCTGCCCCTGATCGCATCGGCGACCGCGACCCTACTGTTCCGCCAGTTCTTCATGACCGTGCCGAAGGAACTGGTCGAAGCCTCCAAGATCGACGGCGCCGGTCCGATTCGATTTTTCCGCGATACGCTGCTGCCGCTCTCGACGACCAATATCGCCGCGCTGTTCGTAATTCTGTTCATTTACGGATGGAATCAATATCTCTGGCCGTTGCTGATCACGACGCGCGACGACATGCAGACCATCGTCATCGGGATCAAGAAGATTATCGACGTGCACGACGCATTGACCGAATGGCATGTAGCGATGGCCACCGCCGTGCTTGCCATGTTGCCACCCGTCGCAGTCGTCGTGCTGATGCAACGCCTCTTCGTCAAAGGCCTGATCGAGACCGAAAAATGAGCGGAGCGACTAGCGACTGGCGAATAGCGAATGGAAGCGCGCCACGTTCGCGGACTCGCCCTCCTCTGGTCACGACCGCCTGTTCATTATTCGCTCGGAGTCCCTCATGGCTAGCGTAACGCTTCGTAACGTCCGCAAGACCTATGCCGGCGGGTTCGAGGCCATCAAGGGAATCGACTTGGAGGTCGGCGACGGCGAATTCTGCGTGCTGGTCGGCCCGTCGGGCTGCGGCAAGTCGACGCTGCTCAGGATGATCGCAGGCCTTGAGACGACGACATCGGGCCAGATCGACATTGGCGGGCAGATCGTCAACGAGATCGAGCCGGCCCGGCGCGACATCGCCATGGTGTTCCAGAACTACGCGCTCTATCCGCACATGAGTGTCTACAACAACATGGCCTACGGCTTGCGCAACCGCGGCATGAGCGAAGCTGAGATCAAGACCCGGGTCGGCGAGGCCGCGCAGATTCTCGAGATCGGCGCGCTGCTCGACCGCAAGCCGCGGCAGCTATCCGGCGGTCAGCGCCAGCGCGTCGCCATGGGGCGCGCCATCGTGCGACACCCAAAAGTGTTCCTGTTCGACGAGCCGTTGTCGAACCTCGACGCCAAGCTGCGCATCGCGATGCGCGTCGAAATCCGCAAGCTGCAGCGGCGGCTGAAGACGACCTCGGTCTATGTCACCCACGACCAGCTCGAAGCCATGACGCTCGCCGACATCCTCGTGGTGATGAATGGTGGCCTCGTCGAGCAGATCGGCAAGCCGATCGAGCTCTACCGCAAGCCGCTGACCACGTTCGTCGCCTCGTTCATCGGCGCGCCGCCGATGAACCTCTTTCCGATCGAGCGGATCGGCAAGACCGGGCTCAACGGCCTGCCTGATAATGCCGGCATCGTCGGCGTGCGCCCGGAAGATTTGATGCTCGGCGCGAGTGCAGCGAATGGCGGACTCGGCCTCGATCTCACCGTCGATGCGATCGAGCGGATCGGCGCAGAGACGTTTGTGTACGGCAGCGATGGCGATGCCGGCGAGGTGATGGTGCGTGTGCCCGGCGATGATGCACCGGCGCTCGGCTCGGCCGTACACGCCGCAGCGGTGCGCGGAAAACTGCACGTGTTCAGCGGCGACGGCCGCACCCGCCTCGATCTCTGACGGGCGCCGCCGTCGCTCTGGACTTGCGACATGAGGCGGTTCACAAGCCGTCGCATGACGGTCGCCAACGATCCACAATTGCTCAACCGACTGACCGATGCGCTCTCCGCAGTCGCCGGCGTGCGCGCGATCGTGCTCGGCGGCTCACGCGCGCGGGGCACAGCGAACGAGCGCTCCGACTACGACATCGGGCTGTACTACGGCGCGGCCACGCCTCTCGACATCGCCGTGCTGCGTGGCGCGGTCGCGACACTCGACGATCGTGGCACCGCGGCCGAGATCACCGGGATCGGCGACTGGGGGCCGTGGATCAATGGCGGCGGCTGGCTGACAATCGGCGGCACGACGGTGGACCTGCTCTACCGCGATCTCGCTCGCGTCGGTGCCGTTGTTGACGAGTGCCGTGCGGGCGAGGTCGGTTGCTATTTCCAGCCGGGCCATCCGCACGGCTTTGTCACCGCGATCTACGCCGGTGAAATCGCGGTCTGCGTGCCACTGGCCGACAGCTACGGCGACATCGCGAAACTCAAGGCACTGACAACGCCATACCCGGACGTCCTCCGCCAGGCGCTGACCAAAAAATTCATCTGGGAGGCGGAGTTCGCGCTCGACAATGCGCGGCATGGCCGCGCCGGCGATGACGTCAACTATGTCAACGGTTGCTGCTTCCGCGCCATCGCCTCGCTTTGCCAGGTGCTGTGCGCGGTGAATGGCGAATACCTGCTCAACGAGAAGGGCGCGGTGGCCTTCTGTGACCGCCTGGCGCGCCGGCCTAAAGACTTCGCCGCGCGGGTAGAGACGATCTATCGCGTGGCGGGAGCCGGCATGCCGGCACCCGCCCTGGATGTGCTCGACGGCCTTGTCGAGGAGACCGCCGAGCTGCTCAAAACCGCCTGAATCCAACCGTTTAGGCTATTTTGGCGCGCTTGAAGTCCGGTTCCAGCGTCCCATATTAGAGCGAACCGGCGGCCGGCAACGGCCAACGGGAGGGGTGCCAATCACGGGCCCCGATCAAAGTCGCTTCGAGAGGACTTTGGAATGTCTCGTGTTCCATCGTTATCCAGCCCGTTCCTCCTCGGATTCGACGAAATCGAGCGTGTGCTCGATCGCGTCGTGAAGGGAGCTGACGGCTACCCGCCCTACAATATCGAGCGCCTGGCGCGCGATTCGAACCAGCCTGAACGGTTGCAGAATCACGCTCGCGGTTGCGGGTTTCACCCGCGACCAGCTCGAGGTCACGATTGAGGAGAATCAACTCCTTATTCGCGGGCGGCAGCAAGATGACAAGACCCGCCAATACATCCACCGCGGCATCGCGGCGCGCCAGTTTCAGCGCACCTTCGTGCTGGCGGAGGGAATGGAGGTTTTGGGGGCGGACTTGCGTAACGGACTGCTGTCGATCGACCTCGCCCGGCCCGAACCGGCGCGGATCGTTAAGACAGTAGCCATCAATGAGCACGAATAATGCATGTAGCGGACTCGACCGCTCAGCAGGAGTTGAGGGCCATCATGACCCAGGATCAAGTTAACACTGCGAATACCACGATTGCAGCCGAAGGCGTCACGCCCGAAGCGCTGGCGACGATGGGCGAAGGGCAGATCGCTTATGTGAAAGCGATACGCTCCGAGGACGTGCCGCATCTCTTCCCGCAGGCACCAAAGCTGTCGCCGGGCCTGAAGCTGTTCGCGCTCCATGCCGCCAACGGCGCGCCGATCATGCTGACCGACAGCTTTGAGGCGGCGATCGCCAATGCCTGGAGCCATGAGCTGCAGGCGGTGAGCGTGCATTAACGCAGCGTCGTAGGGTGGGTTAGTTAGGCGCGGTACGGGCGAAGCGATTCAACATGCCCGGCGCAAGCGCCGTAACCCACCATGTGAGTCAGCCGGTGGGTTATGGCGACCGTTCCCGTCGTGATGGAAGTACGTGTCGGGCGCCTAACCCACCCTACAACTCTTCCTTCAGGCTGCCGTGGCCGGAGGCATCGCCAGCACCGCATAAAGCGCCTGCGCATCGCGCGCCGCGCGCAACTTGTTGGCGGTGTCCTGGTCGCGCAACAGGCGCGCCACCCGCGCCAGCGCCTTCAGGTGATCGGCGCCCGCGCCTTCCGGCGCCAGCAACAGAAACACCAGATCGACCGGTTGTCCGTCGAGCGCCTCGAAATCGATGGCGCGATCGAGCCGCGCAAACATCCCGAACATCTTCGTCAGCTTCGGCAGCTTGCCGTGCGGAATGGCAACGCCATAACCGACCGCAGTGGTGCCGAGCTTTTCCCGCTGCAGCAAAACCTCGAAGATCGCGCGCTCGTTCTGCCCGGTCAGCGTGGCCGCGCGCGCAGCCAGGTCTTGCAGCGCCTGCTTCTTGCTGCTCACCTTCAACGCCGGCACGATCGCCTCGGGTGCGACGAGATCAGTGATCGTCATGGGACGTTCCGGGGATCGGTCTGTTCAGCTTGCGGGGTTGTTCAAGTAGTTCTTCGTCGCAGCGGTTTTGGGCGTCTTGACGCGGACCGGTCTGCCAAAGGCGGCGGACCATAGGGACACGCCATGACGCCGTCAATGGGCGTTTCAAGGCTTTACCGAGGGTGGATCGACCCAGCCGACATTGCCGTCCGGGCGGCGATAAATGACGTTAACCCTGCCGTTGGTGGCATGGAGAAAGACGATCACGGGCACGCCCGTCAGATCCAGTTCCATGACCGCCTCGCTCACCGAAAGCCGCTTTAGCGATGTCGTGCTCTCGGCGATGACCACGGGGTTGTAAGCGGTGACCTCCTGGTCGTCGTCACCAGGCAATTCAATCACGTAGCTCGCCGCGTTCAGTACGGCGAGATCGGCCGACGCGGCAGCTGCCTTGCGTTGCGAACGATCTTTAAGACGGCTCTTGTACCGGCGCAGCCGCTTCTCGATATGCTCGATCGCCTGGTCGGCGCTCGCATAGGCGTCGGACGCCGTCGCCTCGGCTTCGAGCGTAATGCCGGAATCCAGATGCAGCGCGCAGTCAGCGCGGAAGCCGGCCTTGTCCTTGCCGATGGTGAGATGGCCGGAGTAATTGCCATCAAAATATTTGCGCAGCACTTCGTCGGTGCGGTCGCTGACGCGCTCGCGCAGCGCTTCGCCGATGCTGATGCTTTTGCCGGAGACTTCGGATCGTCATGATCGCTCCTTGGGCTCTCCTGGCATTCAGACCAAATGGCGCAGAAGACGATGGTCCCACTCGTGACCTGACCGTAGTTACAATATCGGTGCGCTAACCGAGTTCCGCAACGGCTGCTTTTTCGAACCCGAGGCCGCGCTTGTCCCTGCGGCGCTGTACCGAAGACGGAATGCGCATCGCTTCACGGTATTTGGCGACGGTTCGTCGCGCGATGTCGATGCCTGCGCCGCGCAGCATATCGACGATGGTATCGTCGGACAGCACGTTGGCGACGGTCTCGCCGTCGATCATTTGCTTGATGCGGTGCCGCACGGCTTCCGCCGAATGGGCTTCGCCGCCGTCGGCCGACGCGATCGACGCGGTGAAGAAGTATTTCAGCTCGAACAACCCGCGCGCGGTCGCCATGTATTTGTTGGCGGTGACGCGCGACACCGTGGACTCGTGCATCTGGATCGCATCGGCCACGGCCTTCAGGTTGAGCGGGCGCAGATGTGAGACGCCGTGGGTGAAGAAGCCGTCCTGCTGACGCACGATCTCGGTTGCGACTTTCAGGATGGTGCGGGCGCGCTGGTCGAGCGCGCGGACGAGCCACGTCGCGTTCTGCAGGCAGTCGGCAAAATAGCTCTTGTCTTCACCCTTGCGGATCGAGCCTGCCAGCTCCGTGTAGTAGGTCTGGTTGACAAGGACCTTTGGCAGCGTGTCGCTGTTGAGCTCGACCAGCCAGCCACCGCCGGGACCGAGCCTCACGAACACATCCGGCGCCACCGCCTGCAGCCTGGTCGAGCCGAACTTCAATCCGGGCTTCGGATCGAGACGCCTGATCTCATCGATCATCTCGATCAGATCTTCGTCATCGACGCCGCACACTTTGCGCAAGCCCGCGAGGTCACGGCGCGCGAGCAGCTCGAGATTGTCGACCAGCGCCTTCATCGCAGGATCGAAGCGATTGTGTTCACGCAACTGGATCGCAAGACACTCGCTCAGCGAGCGCGCGCAGATTCCCGGCGGATCGAAAGTCTGCAGGGTCGCGAGCACAGAGGTGACCTGCGCGTCGGTTGCGCTCAAGCGCTCGCCGACATCGCCGAGATCCGGCGGCAGATAACCGGCCTCGTCGACCAGATCGATCAGGTAGTGGCCGATCATGCGCAGCGCGGGATCGCTGACCGAGACCGAAAGTTGCTCCGACAGGCGATCGGCGAGCGTGACCTCGGCGGCGACGAAAGCCTCGACGTTGTAGGCCTCATCGCTCGAGGCCGCCGCCGCCCCATTCGGTGTAGGAGGTTGGAGCTGCATCCTGGGCGGCCCGCGAAGCGGCTTCGGCGGGCTCCTCGGGAAAAACGTTGTCGAGCGGGGTATCGAGGGTTTGTTCGATCTCGGTGCGACTGCGCAGGTCCCCGCTCAGCCACTCATCCGAGCCCTGCTCGCTGTCCGATGCGGGAGCCGTCGCCTCAGCTCCGTGGGCGGACTCGCCGGCGTGATCGGCTGGATTGCCCTCTTCGGTGGTCCGCTCGAGCAGCGGGTTGCGTTCCAGCTCTTCTTCGACGAATGCCGCCAGATCGAGGTTCGACAGCTGCAGCAGCTTGATGGCTTGCATCAGCTGCGGCGTCATCACCAGCGACTGGGTCTGACGGAATTCGAGGCGTTGGCTCAGAGCCATAGAAGCAAGATTCGTTCCCAAGAATGGTCTAAATCTTGCTTACCACGTAATTTCAGGAAGTACATGGCTTGACTTGTGCGGCGCACAAGATAAGGGCCCCGCGGATGACCCGGAAACGTGGGAACCGGTTTTCCGATAGGGACATGCGCAAATCCAGCCTCAAAGCCGGAATTCCTCGCCAAGGTAAAGCCGTCGGACGTCCTGGTTGTTGACGATCTGGTCAGGTTCCCCTTCGGTCAACACCTCGCCCGCATAGACGATGTAAGCGCGATCGGTCAGCCCCAGCGTTTCGCGCACGTTGTGGTCGGTGATCAGCACGCCGATGCCGCGGTTGGTCAAGTGTCGGACGAGTTCCTGGATGTCACCGACCGCGATCGGATCGATGCCCGCGAACGGCTCGTCGAGCAGCATGTAGTTCGGGCGCGTTGCCAGCGCGCGCGCGATTTCAACGCGGCGACGCTCGCCGCCGGACAACGCGATTGCCGGCGATTTGCGCAAGCGCGCGATGTTGAACTCCTCGAGCAGACTGTCGAGTTCCGCCTCGCGCTTCTTCTTGCTCGGCTCGACCACTTCGAGCACGGCGCGAATGTTCTGCTCCACCGTCAAACCGCGGAAGATCGAGGCTTCCTGCGGCAGATAGCCGATACCGAGCCGCGCGCGCTGGTACATTGGCAGATTTGTGACATCGTGGCCGTCGAGCTCGATCGAACCCTTGTCCGCGTCGATCAGGCCCGTGATCATGTAAAACACGGTGGTCTTGCCGGCGCCGTTTGGTCCCAGCAAGCCGACGGCTTCGCCGCGGCGAACATAGATGCTCACGCCATGGACGACTTTGCGCGAGCCAAAACTCTTCTCGACCTTGTGTGCGGCGAGATAGCCGGCCCGCGACGATGACCGCGGTGGCGCGGAAGCTTGCGGCTTTGCGACCGGACGCGGGCGGGGCGCGGCCTGCGGCGTTATGGCCGGCGCCGGCGGGGCCAGGGGCGGCGCGTCGACGCTCGAGGCGACGGGCGGCGCATCGCGAACCGGCTGGCGGAATATCTCGGCCATGCGGTCGCCGAGGGAACCGATATCCATCCGGTCCCGCGCAAAGCCGCGCAGCTTTCGGGCCGGCGATCGCCGGCGGAACATGCCCAGAAAGTCCACCATGCCCGATTCGACTGGCCCCTTTCCGCCTCGGGAGCGCGTGACACTGATTCGCCAGATTGGATCAGCGCATCGTCGCCGCACAAGAACCGGCTCTGTGCGAACAGCTGCTGATACAGGGTCCGGGCGGAGGCTTCAATCAGCGCCCCTGTTAGCGCCCTTGACTGCCGCCGATCCCATTGAGAATCATCGGCTTTCCGGACCCGCTGGACGATGACGGCGCGGTGCCTGAAGCGGCAGGCGCACCCGGCTGCTGGCCGGATTGCGGAAACAGAACCATATCCACCCGGCCACCGCCGTTCTCCAGCCGCGACACCCCGGTCGTGAGATCGACCGTCAGTGTCTGGCCCTTCATGACGTTCTTGCCCTGGGTCAGGATCACATTGCCCTGCATCGTGACCGTGTTCGCCCTGGTGTCGAAGATGCCGGTTTCGCCGGTCACGGTCTGGTCGCTCTGGGTGACGATGACATTGCCGCGCGCCTCGAGCCGGCAAATCTGCTGGCTGCCGCCGGGTCCCGGCGAGGCCGCAGGCGCAGCCTTATCTTTTTGCGCACCGCCGGCGCTCTGCTCATAGAACACGACCAGCGTCTTTGAGCGCATGATGGTGTCGCCCTGCACGACCTTGACGTCACCGGTCCTGGTATCGCCGGAGAACGTCGCGATCTTGTCCTTGTCGCGGACCTCGAGCTTCGCGGCATCGATATGGATCGGCTTGCCCTGATTTTGCGAAAAGCCCTGCAGCGCGTTCGGCGTGCCGGTGCCCGAGGTTTGCGCCGGCGCCGGCTGACTCTGCGTGAGCCTGCGCCGACATCACCTTCGACGAGCCTTGTGATGGTCCTTGCGCCATCGCAGACGTCGCGAGCAGGCCCGATGCCAGCACCACACCAGCGCGCGAGATCAGAGACGTCATCATCAGCGATTCGCCGGTGATTTGGCGGGGGCCGAGTTCGAACCCGACGCAGTCGTCGGCGTCGTCGCCGCATTGTTATCGAGGTTGAGATCCATCGACACGCCGCCGCCGAACGTCACCAGAGCCCCACTGTCGACGATTTCGAGATTCTGCGCGTCGAGATTGCCGTTCAACAGCTTGACCTTGACCGGCTGATCGGAGCGCACGGAGCTCTTGTCCATGTCGACGAGAGCATCGGTCAGGCGCGCTTCGTAGCCGGTCGAGGACTTCAGGAAGATCTGCTCCTGCAGATGCAGGAGCTGCGTCTTGTTGTTGAAGTTGCCGCGGCGCGCGTCCATGTCGACGGTCGACTTGTCCTCCATCTCGATTTTGCCCTTGATATATTCGAGGTCGATGTTGGTCGGATCGGTGACATCCTGGCGAGCGTTGCGCGCCGCCACATCATAGGGCCGTTTGTCGGAGGTGAAGCCCGCCATGTGCGGCAATTCCATCGTGATGGTCGTGCCCTGCACCGCGATCTTGCCGATGTCGATCGGCAGGCCGGTTATCATGCGAAATGGATTGAAGACCGAGACACCGATCACCCCGAGCAGCGCGACCGCGATCATCGCCGGAATCGCCTTGCGCAGAAAGCGGACGCGCCGCGAGTGCCGCGCGGCAACGGTAAAGCGTGCCTCGAGCGCGGACAGATAGGACGGATCGCGTATCGATTGCACCTGCATGCGCGCAGGATTCCCTCAAACCTTGCCGATGTTTCGGCTCTTAGCTTCGGCTCTTAAAGTTCCGCCCGCATCCAGCAAACACCGAGGAGTGTGTCGGAAACGCGGCGATCAGCGCTCACATTTCGATCTTCCCATCTCCTCGCCGTTATCAGCTATGCGAGAAAATGTCCTCTTCGCCCCAGCCGAGCAGGTCGAGCCGCGCCCGGGTCGGCAGGAAATCGAAACAGGCCTTGGCGAACTCGGCGCGGCCGGCGCGAACGAGCATCGCGTCGAGCTTGTCGCGCAGCTGGTGCAGGTGCAGCACATCCGACGCTGCATAGGCGACCTGGGCTTCGCTCAACTCTTCGCTGCCCCAATCGCTCGACTGCTGCTGCTTGGACAGGTCGACGTTCAGCATCTCGCGAACGATGTCCTTCAGACCGTGGCGATCGGTGTAAGTGCGCGACAGGCGCGAGGCGATCTTGGTGCAATAGACCGGCTGTGGCATTACGCCGAAGGCGTTGAAGAGGGCGGCGAGATCGAAGCGCGCATAGTGGAAGATTTTCGTGATCGATGGATCGGCCAGGAGCTTCTTCAGGTTCGGCGCGTCGACATGTCCGGCGGAATCTGCACGACGTCGGCGGAGCCGTCGCCACCGGACAGCTGGACCACGCACAGCCGGTCGCGATGCGGATTGAGGCCCATCGTCTCGGTATCGATCGCGACCGATCCTTTGTAACGCGAGAGGTCCGGAAGGTCACCGCGATGCAGGCGAATGGTCATGTCGTCGAGATCCGGTTTTGAAAATATCGATCCGACGTTCGGCCGAATCTGGGTCAAGGCAAGCTAGCGCCCAAAGCTTAAGGAGACGAGGGGTTTGCATCGCCGAACCGAGGGACGACAAGCCGCCAAACTCCTTGATACTGCTTGAAAAACATGTTGTCCAATAATAGTTATTGACGACGCACGAAGCGGGAGAGATCGGATGGCAGTGAGCGCGGATCTGGGCGAGGTGCTTGAGAGCTTCGTGACCCGGCTGGTGGAATCCGGTCGCTACCATTCCAAGAGTGAGGTGCTGCGCGAAGGCGTGCGGCTTATTCAGGAACGCGAAGCAAGGTTGGCTGCGCTGGACGCGTCCATCGCGCGCGGACTGGCGGACGCGGATGCCGGCCGGGTGAAGCCAAGCTCGGAGGTGTTTGACCGGCTGGAAGCAACGTTGGCGGCCAAGACCGATCGCAAATGATCGTGGTCATCACGGCTGAGGCCGAGTCCGATCTCGAGCAGATTGCGACTTATGTCGCGCAGCAAAGCCCTCAGAGCGCGCTCAACTTGATTCGCGAACTCAGGCAACGATGCGGGTCATTGCTGGACGCGCCGCGCGGCTACCCGTTGGTGCCGCGCTACGAGCACACGGGAATTCGCAGGCGTCCGTTCGGCCGGTTTCTGATTTTCTATCGCGCGGGTGAGGACGTGATTGAAGTGATCCACATCCTTCATGGTGCCCGGGATTATGAGTCCCTGCTATTTCCTGAAGAGTGATGTCGAGCAAGTTGGTGCCCAGGAAAGGACTCGAACCTTCACGGCTTGCACCACTGGTACCTGAAACCAGCGCGTCTACCAATTCCGCCACCTGGGCCCGGGGCGAGACATAGTGGGTCGCCTCAAGCCTTGTCAACACAAGCGGGCGCAAAGAAAGTGGCCACCCGAGGGCCCCAACATCATCTCGGCAGGCCGCGGTAATCGCTATCCTGCGCCTTCGAATCGACGATTCGAGCCGGCGCGACTCAGCCATTCCGCCCAGCCCTGTACAGCGCGGCAGCGATGGCGTATTCGCGGAACCCGAACAGAACTGCGCCTGAAGAACCGCGCCTTTTGGCGATCCCGGAGCGACGGATGACATCAAACATCGACACGCTTGTCACAGTGTTTGGCGGTTCGGGTTTCGTTGGGCGGCATGTGGTGAGGGCGCTGGCCAAGCGCGACTTCCGTATCCGGGTCGCGGTGCGGCGTCCTGATCTTGCCGGCCATCTGCAGCCGCTCGGCCGGGTCGGCCAGATCATGCCGGTACAGGCCAACCTGCGCTATCCGGCCTCGGTCGAAGCGGCAGTCCGCGACGCAGAGATCGTGATCAACCTGGTCGGCGTGCTCGCGCCGTCAGGTGCACAAACATTCGATGCGGTGCAAGCCGAGGGTGCGGCGGCCGTTGCAGAGGCGGCGGCGCATGTGAACGCGCATCTCGTTCACGTCTCCGCGATCGGCGCCGATGAGAACTCGACCTCACGCTACTACCGCTCCAAGGCTGCCGGCGAGAAGGCCGTGCTGGCGGCGGTGCCGTCGGCCACGATCATGCGGCCGTCGCTGGTGTTCGGCCCCGAGGACCAGCTTACCAACCGCTTCGCCGCGCTCGCGCGCATGCTCCCGGTGCTGCCGCTGATCGGTGGCGGTACCAATCGCGTGCAGCCGGTGTTCGTCGGCGACGTTGCAACAGCGATTGCCGATGCGGCCGAAGGCAAGGCGCGCAGCGGCGCCATTTACGAGCTCGGCGGACCCGAAGTGATGACGATGCGCCAGCTTCAGGAGTTCGTGCTGGCGACGATCGAGCGCAGCCGCATGCTCGTGCCGCTGCCGTTCGCCATCGCGCGGCTCCAATCATTGTTGCTGCAGTTCGCGCCGCAGCCGCTGCAGCTGACGCCAGATCAGATCGAGCTGCTGCGGACCGACAATGTCGTGAGCGACAGCGCAAAGGCCGAGGGCCGCACGCTGGAAGGCCTCGGCATTGCACCCGACACGCTGGAGGCGACGGCGCCGTCGTGGCTGTGGCGTTTCCGCAAGACCGGCCAGTTCCACGTCAAGGCGGTGTGAGGCAAGTTGTCGTTCCCGCGAAAGCGGGAACCCATACTCCGCAGTCGCACTGAAACGGCGGGCTGAATCTTTGCCTTGCAAGGATCCGAATAACCCAATTCACACAGGGATTATGGGTCCCCGCGTGCGCGGGGACGACTCCGAGTGGGTCGCTTAATACCCCAGCGCCAGCGCGATGAGTCCGAGCGTGCCCACCACCACGCGCCACCATGCGAACGGCGCGAAGCCGTGGCGCGTGACATAGGACAGGAACGCCTTCACGACGACCATCGCAACGATGAACGACACCACGAAGCCGATGGCGATGATTGTGATGTGGTCGAAGCTCATCTCCGAGCGGCTCTTGTAGGCATCGTAGACGAAGGCGCCGACCATGGTCGGGATCGCAAGGAAGAACGAAAACTCCGCGGCCGCGTGCTTGTCGGAGCCGAACAACATCGCCGACACGATCGTCGCGCCGGAGCGCGATACGCCGGGGATCAGCGCCAGGCATTGTGCAAAGCCGATGCCGAGGCACATCGGCAGCGGATACGCCGTGGCATCGTGGTGAATCGGGTTGAGATCGAGCTGGTCGACCCAGAGCAGGATGGCGCCGCCGACGATCAAGGTAAAACACACCACCCAGGGATTGAACAGGTAGCTCTTCACAAAGCCGCCAAGCAGCCCGCCGATCACCACAGCTGGCAGAAACGCAACGAGGACGCCAATCACGAAGCGGCGCTGCGCCGGATCGGTGAACATGCCGATCGCGGCGTGCCACAGCTTGATGAAGTACAGGGCGACGATCGCCAGAATGGCGCCGAGCTGGATCAGAATCGCAAAGCTCTTCCAGAAATTGTCCTCGCCGAGATTGAAGAACCGCTCGACCAGCAGGAGATGACCGGTCGACGACACCGGCAGGAACTCGGTCACTCCCTCGACGATTCCGAGAAACACGGCTCTGACGACATCCGCATCCATGCGACGACCTTACGGGGGGTTGAGCAGTTGAGGAGAACGCGGCGCCCTTCTCGCTTATTCGACGGGCGGCGGCAACGCCAAACATGGTCCGGATTTGGCCCCAAGCCGCCCTCGCCTGTTGCCTCCGCTGCCGGGATCGTTAGTTTGTCATCGTCCCGCCTGATTCAGACGTGTCCGGAATCGCCGACGCCTCATGTTCACGCTGTTTCACCATCCGTTTTGCCCGCATTCGCGCTTCATCCGCCTTGCGGTTGCCGAGCATGGGCTGGAGCTTCGGCTGGTTGAGGAGCGGCCATGGGAACGCCGCCATGAATTTCTGGTGATGAATCCGGCAGGCACCACACCGGTCCTGGTGTCCGATGGCGTACCGGCGATCCCGGGCGCCGCCATCATCTGCGAGTATCTGGACGAAACCTACGGCCCCGAGATGGACTCAAGCCGGCGGCTGATGGCGAACGACCCGAGCGAGCGCATCGAGGTCCGCCGGCTGATGTCGTGGTTCAACGACAAGTTCTTCGAGGAGGTTTCGGGACCGCTGGTGCTCGAGCGCATCTACAAGCGCTTTATGCGCGAAGAGGAAGGCGGCGGCTCGCCCTCGACCGAAGCGATGCGTGCGGCGCGCACCAACATACGCTACCATCTGAGCTACATCGGCTGGCTGGTCGGCAACCGAAACTTCTTGGCGGGCGACCGTTTGACCTACGCCGATCTCGCCGCAGCGGCACACCTCTCGGCGATCGATTATCTCGGCGACGTGCCATGGGACGAGGACGAAACCGCAAAGACCTGGTACGCGCGGATGAAGTCGCGGCCGTCGTTCCGTCCGATCCTGGCGGAGTGGCTCGCCGGCATCCCGGCGTCGCCGACCTACGTGAATCTCGACTTCTGACCGATCCTGATGAGCTGCGGGCCGGGCTTGCGCGCGAGGCAAAAGCGCTCGGCTTCGATTGCTGCGGAGTAGCCGCGCCCGACGCGATCCCGAAGGCGCCGGGTCGGCTCAAGCAATTTCTTGCTGAAGGTGCCCACGGCACAATGGACTGGCTCGCCAGCAATCCCGATCGGCGCGCCAGTCCACTGACGATGTGGCGGGATGTGCGCTCGATCATCATGCTCGGCGTCAACTATGGCCCCGACGACGATCCCCTCGCGCTGCTTGCAAAGCGCGACTGCGGCGCGATCTCGGTTTACGCCCGCGGCGACGACTATCACGACCTGATCAAGAGCCGCCTGAAAACGCTGGCGCGCTGGCTGGTCGCGCATGGCGGCGGCGACGTGAAGGTATTCGTCGACACGGCAGCAGTGATGGAGAAGCCGCTGGCCGAAGCGGCCGGGATCGGCTGGCAGGGCAAGCACACCAACCTGGTGTCGCGCGAGTTCGGCTCATGGCTGTTTCTCGGCGTGATTTTTTCCACGCTCGACTTGCCGCGGGACGCGAGCGAGATTGACCACTGCGGCTCGTGCCGTGCCTGCCTCGACAGTTGCCCGACGGATGCGTTTCCCGCGCCGTACCGTCTCGATGCACGGCGCTGCATTTCGTATCTCACGATCGAGCACAAGGGACCAATTCCGCGCGAATTCCGGGAAAACATCGGCAACCGCATCTTTGGTTGCGACGATTGTCTCGCGGTCTGCCCGTGGAACAAGTTCGCGCAAGCCGGGCACGAAGCTAAGCTGGCTGCACGCGAGCAGCTACGCATGCCCGAACTCGCCGAACTCGCGCGGCTCGATGATGCTGCATTTCGCACGCTGTTCGCGAGATCGCCGGTGAAGCGTATCGGCCGGGATCGCTTCGTTCGCAACGTGCTCGTTGCAATCGGCAACTCGGGCGAGCCAAGACTGGCGGGAGAAGCACGGCGCCTGCTCGATGATGAAAGCCCGCTGGTGCGTGGTGCCGCAGTGTGGGCGCTGTCACGGCTGTTACCGCCCAACACGTTTGCCGCGCTGGCGCGGCATCGTGCCGCCGCCGAAGCCGACGCAGAGGTGCGCAACGAATGGGAAAGCTCGCCTGCATAGATGCATGAGCGGCGCGACCTAGCGGGCGTGCAAGAAATCCGCCATGGCTGTCGCCATGACAAAGCAGCCCTTTTTCACTCGCAACGGCGACGGCTTCGTACCGACGCTTGAAGCCCGCGGCCCATGGGATCCGAAATCACTGCACGGCCGCGTCGTTGCCGGCCTGCTCGGCCAGGAGATCGAACGGCGCCATGGCGGCCCCGACTACATGCCGGCGCGGCTCACGGTCGACATGTACCGCCTGCCCGATCTGTCGCCGGTCGAAGTCACCACGCGCCTGTTGCGCGACGGCAAGCGCATCAAGGTGGTCGAGGCGGAGTTCTTTTCCAACGGCGCCAGCATGGCGCGCGCGACCTGCCAGCTTCTGCTGCGCACGACAAATCCTGCCGGCAACGTTTGGACGCCGCCTGACTGGACTGCGCCGAAGCCCGCCGAGATTTCGCCGCCCGATGACAAGCGCTGGACGCTGAACGGGATGTGGGCGACGCGGCCGATCACCGGCCGCATGGGCACGATCGGTCCGCGGCAACTGTGGATGAGCGAAGTGCGCGAGCTGGTCGACGGTGTCCGGCTGACGCCGTTCACCCGCGTTGCCGTTGCCGCCGATTTCGCAAGCCCGTTCGCGAACGCCGGCGACCAGGGGCTGGGCTACATCAACAGCGACGTCACCGTTTACCTGCACCGCCTGCCGGCGACGGAATGGGTTGGCTTCGAGGTGGTCAATCATGGCGCCACCGATGGCGTCGCGATCGGCGAGTGCCGGCTTTACGACGAGCGCGGCGCGATCGGCACGGCCAGCGTCACTGCGCTGGCGCAGCGGCAGATGTCGCCGGTGAGCAATCCGAAGTAACGGTCGCGATTGCTTTTGCCACCGCTCATTCCCGCGAAGGCGGGAATCCAGCCACCGGAAAGGCTTCATTGTTTTGGCAAAGACTGGGTCCCCTCAGGCCAAACAATTGTTTGGCCGACTTCCGCGGGGACGAGCGAAACAAAAAAATTAGAATTCCTCAACGGCCGCGAGGATGCGCGCAATATCCTGCGGCCGCGACAGGCGATGATCGCCGTCCTGGATCATCGTGAGCACGACATCGTCGCTCGGCATATGCGACACCAGCGTCATGGCGTGCTGCCACGGCACGTCGGGATCCTGCCTGCCTTGAAAAATCCGCACCGGACAGCCGACCTCGATCGAGCGGTTGAGCAGCAAGTGGTTGCGGCCGTCTTCGATCAGGTTGCGGGTGATCGGATAGGGATCGCCATATTCAGATGGCCGCAGCCACTGGCCCTCCTGCTCGATCTGCTTGCGGACCTCAGGCGAAAGCTCCTTCCACATCAGCGCTTCGGTGAAGTCCGGCGCCGGCGCGATCAGCACGAGGCCTGCGAGCTTTGCGGCCGGGTTCTGCCGCCGCAGCAGTTCGCGCGCCAACAGCAGGGCGATCCAGCCGCCCATCGACGAGCCGATCACGATCTGCGGCCCTTGGCAGAACTTATCGAACACCGCGACCGCCTCCTCAAGCCATTTGCCGATCGTGCCCTCGACAAAGGCGCCGCCGGATTCGCCGTGACCCGAATAGTCGAAGCGGACACAGGCCCGGCCGTGGGCTTCGGCCCACTGATCCAGCGCGGCTGCCTTGGTGCCTTTCATGTCGGAGTTGAAGCCGGAGAGCCAAAACAGCCCCGGTTCCGCGCCTGAGCGCGCCCGCACCGCAATTTGACGCGGCGGCGAGCCGACCGCGATGGAATTGATCGGCAACTCGGACAGATCCGTCACGGAAGAACACCTCTCATCCTTGAAATTGCACCAAATGAACCATATCGACAGGCGGGGATCATGGGGCTGATATCGGACAGCGTCGATCGGGCGCGCTTGCCGAAGTGCTCTAAATCCTTCAGACTGCGACTTCCTTCAACAATTTAGGAGAATGCCACCATTCGTCGTCCCATGAGAGCGCCAGCCCCCGTCCAGAAAGACGGGCCGCGCGTCAACGAGGATATCCGCAACCTCGAAATCCAGCTGATCGATCAAACCGGCCACAACCACGGGATCGTCAAGACCCAGACTGCCATTCAGATGGCGGCTGACGCTGGGTTTGATCTCGTCGAGATTTCGCCGAACACCAATCCGCCGGTCTGCAAATTCCTCGACTACGGCAAATTCAAATATTCCGCGCAGAAGAAGGCCGCCGAAGCGCGCAAGAAGCAGAAGGTCGTCGAGATCAAGGAGATCAAGCTCCGCCCGATGATCGACGATCACGATTACGAAGTGAAGATGAAAGCCATGCAGCGCTTCTTCGAGGAAGGCGACAAGGTGAAGATCACCCTGCGCTACCGAGGCCGCGAAATGGCGCACCAGGAAATCGGCACCAAGCTGCTGGACCGCGTGAAGACCGACGTCGCGAAACTTGCGAAGGTCGAGCAGGATGCCCGCTTCGAGGGACGCCAGGTCGTGATGGTGCTGGCGCCGAAATAATTTTCCCGGCACCGGTCCTGCTGGACCGCCTCAGGCAGCTCAAAGAGATCGAGAGCCGGTGGCACCGCAGATCGCGGTTGCCAACCGGCGTTTGCTTTGCCATAAGCCGTGTCCTTCGCCGCCCGGCTGATCAAGGGCTGCCGTGGCGGCGTGCCATCTGATCTCTGTCAAACAGAAATATCAGATATTTCAACGCTCTAGCGAGCAATAGCCGGCCGGCACCCCGTCAGGGGCATTGCCGCTTGCCGGCTCACAGGAGAGCCAAATGCCCAAGCTGAAGACCAAATCGGGCGCCAAGAAGCGCTTCAAGATCACCGCTTCCGGCAAGGTCAAATACGCCCAGCGCGGCAAGCGCCACGGCATGATCAAGCGCACCAAGAAGCAGATCCGCCAGTTGCGCGGCACCAACGTGCTGTTCAAGACCGACGGCGACAACATCAAGAAATACTGGCTGCCGAACGGCTGACTGTTTCCTTGACCTTGGCCGCGTCAGCGCGGCCTTCCCGAAAGCTTACAATCCGATTTGAAGGAGATCCGTCATGGCTCGCGTCAAACGCGGTGTGACAGCTCACGCCAAGCACAAGAAAGTCTACAAGGCCGCCAAGGGTTATTACGGCCGCCGCAAGAACACGATCCGCACCGCCAAACAGGCGGTCGAGAAGGCCGGCCAGTACGCGTTCCGCGACCGCAAACGCAAGAAGCGGACCTATCGCGCGCTCTGGATCCAGCGCCTCAACGCCGCGGTGCGGCCGTTCGGGCTGACCTACAGCCGATTTATCGACGGGCTCAACAAGTCCGGGCTCGTGATCGACCGCAAGGTGCTCTCCGACCTCGCGATCACCGAGCCGGCGTCGTTCCAGGCGATCGTCGAGAAGGTGAAGGCGGCGCTGCCGGCGGCGGCCTAAATCTCAGCGCGATTGCTTCAAGGCGCGCTGCGAGTAGCGCTGCGCGACCTCAGCGCTGCAGAACGCCGAGAACGACACGTACATCTACCGATGTGCTCGTATTTGCGGAGACAGGCCTGCAACTCGCGTTCGTAAATATGCTTCTGCGGCGGCTTCAGTTTCGCCAGGAAATCGGCCTCGCACTTCTCGCGCACCGCCGTACCGAGCGAAACGTCACCGCTGGCGCCGTATGAGCAGTCCTGAAAGATCTTCATGCTGGCTTCGCATGTGGGGGCTGCCTTGATGACGTCGACGGTCTCGTCAAGCGAGAGCGACTTGCCCTGACAGATCGATCCATGCGCGGGTGAAACCAGGACGGCGACAAGAGCGAAACCGGCGACCGGAATGAATGAGCGGATGGTCATGTTGCTTGCTCGCGAGATCGCTTTTTTGGTCGCGGCCTGCGCGGTCAGGGTTCAAGGCACGCGCACCCACCCGCCCTTGACCTCTTCGGCGGCGCCGGTGACAACCGGGCGCGCTTTGTTTCGGGATTGACCCATTAAGGATTGCCGCCGTGGCTGACCTTGCAACGCTCAAAACAGAACTCCTAACGGCAATCTCCGCCGCCAACGACGAGGCCGCGCTCGAAGCCGTGCGCGTCGGTGCGCTCGGCAAGAAGGGTTCGATCTCTGCGCTTCTGGCAACACTTGGCAAGATGCCGCCCGAGCAGCGCAAGAGCGAAGGTGCTGCGATCAACGCGCTGAAGGACGCCGTCACCGAAGCGCTGACCGCGCGCCGCGACGTGCTGAAATCGGCGGCCCTCGACTACGCGGCTTGCGTCGGAGACCGTCGACGTCACGCTGCCGGTGCGCGAGTTCCCGGCCGAGATCGGCCGCATCCATCCCTTGAGCCAGGTGATGGACGAGCTGACCGCGATCTTCGCCGACATGGGCTTTGCGATCGCCGAAGGTCCGGACATCGAGACCGACGATTACAACTTCACCAAGCTGAATTTTCCGGAGGGCCATCCGGCCCGCGACATGCATGACACGTTCTTCTTCAACCCGAAACAGGACACGCGCGCAAATGCGGCCTCGTCGGGAGAGCAGTCGCTTGCCGGCTCGCGGCTGTTGCTGCGCACGCACACCTCGCCGGTGCAGGTGCGCACCATGCTGGCGCAGCAGCCGCCGATCCGCATCATTGCGCCGGGCCGTACCTACCGCATCGATTCGGATGCCACCCACACGCCGCAATTCCATCAGGTCGAAGGCCTCGTCATCGACAAGGGCTCGCATCTCGGCCACATGAAGTGGATCCTCGCCGAGTTCTGCAAGGCGTTCTTCGAGGTCGACCACGTCAACATGCGATTCCGGCCGTCGTTCTTCCCGTTCACCGAGCCGTCGCTCGAGGTCGACATCCAGTGCCGCCGCGACAAGGGCGAGATTCGGTTCGGTGAAGGCGAGGACTGGCTGGAGATTCTCGGCTGCGGCATGGTGCACCCGAACGTGCTCAGGAATTGCGGGCTCGATCCTGACGTCTACCAGGGCTTTGCCTGGGGCATGGGCATCGATCGCATCGCCATGCTGAAATACGGCCTGCCTGACCTGCGCGCCTTCTTCGAGGCCGACGTGCGCTGGCTCAATCATTACGGTTTTCGCCCGCTCGACTTCCCGACGCTCGCCGGAGGGCTTAGCGCATGAACAGAAGCTTCGTCGAAGTGATCAGCGGCTGTGTCGACGCAAAGCGGGTTCCCTCCCCCCTTGTGGGGGAGGGTTAGGGAGGGGGGTAGCCGCAGGTGCCGCATTCAAGAGTAAGCACGGTCCAGCGCAGTCGCGCGAAGGCACTTCGCCATACGTTGACGCGCGCTGAAACGCTGCTCTGGCGTTACATCAGAGCACATCGAATTGACGGCTTGGGCTTTCGACGTCAGGTCCCGATCGGAAATTACATAGCTGACTTCGTTTCTTACTCAGCAAAATTGATTGTCGAGCTTGACGGCGAGAGTCACGATTTTGCAGAGCGTCAGCGAGCGGACGAGCGACGAGATGCTTTCTTCGTCGCGCAGGGATTTCAGGTTGTTCGCTTCGCGAACGCTCAAGTCATGTCGAATCTCGAAGGGGTCATCGGCGCAATTCGACAGGCTGCCGCAGCCGCACCCCCCACCCTAACCCTCCCACAACGCCTCCGGGGCTTGCCCCGGATGCGCATTATGATGCGCAAGTCGGGCAAGCCCGACTTGCGACGGGGGAGGGAACAGGCGAAGGTTGCCCGCAAGATGAAGTTCACGCTGTCCTGGCTGAAAGATCATCTCGAGACCGACGAGCCGCTCGAAAAACTCGCCGATCGCCTGACCATGATCGGACTCGAGGTCGAGCACATCGACGACAAGGCCAAGGCGTTGTCGGCGTTCACCATCGCGCGGGTGATCTCGGCCGAGCAGCACCCGAATGCCGATCGCCTGCGCGTCTGCATGGTCGACACGGGATCGGGCGATCCCGTGCAAGTGGTGTGCGGCGCGCCGAACGCTCGCACCGGCATGAAGAGCGTGTTCTCAGCCCCAGGCACGTTCATTCCGGGCAAGAACATCACGCTCGGCGTTGGCACCATCCGCGGCGTCGAGAGCCGCGGCATGCTGTGCTCGGCCGCCGAGCTTGAGCTCTCCAACGATCATGACGGCATCATCGACCTGCCGGCCGATGCACCGGTCGGCGTTCGCTATGTCGAATGGGCGGGCTTGAGCGATCCCGTGCTGGAAATCAACCTGACGCCGAACCGCTCCGACTGCACCTCGGTGCACGGCATTGCCCGCGACCTCTCCGCCGCCGACATGGGCAAGCTGAAGGACGCGCCGATCCGACCGATCAAGGGCGAATTCCCCTCACCGGTGAAGGTCACGGTCGAAGACGCCGCGCTTTGCCCAGGCTTCGCGCTCCGTCTCGTGCGCGGCGTGAAGAACGGCCCGTCGCCGGCGTGGCTGCAGCAGCGGCTGACCGCGATCGGGCTGCGGCCGATCAACGCGATGGTCGATATCACGAACTTCATGACCTACGACCGCGGCCGCCCCCTGCACGTGTTCGATGCCGCGAAGATCAAGGGCAATCTCACGGTGCGCCGGGCCCGCGAGGGCGAAACGCTGCTCGCGCTCGACGGCAGGATCTACGGCCTCGACACCAGCATCTGCGTCATCGCTGACGAGACCGGCGTCGAGTCGCTCGCCGGCATCATGGGCGGCGAGGTTTCTGGTGTTTCGGAAGCGACGACCGACGTTCTGATCGAATCGGCGCTGTGGAACGAGGTCAACATCGCCCAGACCGGCCGCAAGCTCGGCATCAACTCCGATGCGCGCTACCGCTTCGAGCGCGGCGTCGATCCCGCTTTCATGGTGCCAGGCCTCGATCTTGCGACCAAAATGGTGATGGAGCTGTGCGGCGGCGCGCCGTCGGAGTCGGTCGTCGTCGGCAAGACCGACGGCGCCGATCGCGTGATCGATTTCCCGATCAGCGAAATCAAGCGCCTTGCCGGGATCGAGGTTTCGCTCAACGAAATCAGGCGTATCCTCAACCTGCTCGGCTTCTCGGTTGCCGGCTCCGGCCCAATGATCAAGGTCGCGGTGCCGTCGTGGCGTGCCGACATCGTGGGCAAGGCCGACATCGTCGAAGAGATCGTGCGCATCGTCGGCGTCGATCGCGTGCCGCTCACGCCGTTCGACCGCGGCGACGCGCCGCGCAAACCAATTCTGACACCCATCCAGCTGCGCACCCGCCGTGCCAAGCGCGCGCTCGCCGCACGCGGCATGACCGAAGCGGTGACCTGGTCGTTCGTCTCGCATCCGCACGCCGAGCTGTTCGGCGGCGGCCAGCCGACACTGGTGCTCGCCAATCCGATCGCGGCCGATCTGTCGGACATGCGGCCGAGTCTCATTCCCGGCCTCGTGGTTGCCGCCCAGCAGAACGCCGATCGCGGCTTCGACGACGTCGTGCTATTCGAGGTCGGCCAGATCTTCAAGGGCGATCGCCCGGAGGATCAGTCCATCGCAGCAAGCGGCATTCGCCGCGCGCTCGCCTCATCGAGGGGCATCGGCCGCCACTGGTCGGGGACATACACGGTCGACGCGTTCGATGCCAAGAGCGACGCGCTCGCGGTGCTCGCCGCCGCCGGCGCGCCGATGAACTCGCTGCAGATCGTTTCAGGCGGACCATCCTGGCTGCATCCCGGGCGTTCGGCCACGATCCAGATCGGGCCCCAGAACATTCTGGGATATTTCGGCGAGCTGCATCCGCGGGTGCGTGAGGCGCTCGGCGCCGACAAGCCGCTCGATGCGTTCGAGGTGATTCTGGATCGTATCCCCGAGCCGCGCGCCAAACCGACCCGGGCAAAGCCGTTGCTCGAGCTGTCGCCGTTCCAGCCCGTGTCGCGCGACTTCGCTTTCATCGTCGATCGTATGGTCAAGACCGCCGACATCGTCCGCGCAGCGCAAGGAGCGGACCGCAAGCTGATTACCGCGGTCAACGTGTTCGATGTCTATGAAGGCAAGGGCATCGACGACGCCAGGAAATCGATCGCCATCGCGGTTACGCTGCAGCCGCGTGAAAAAACGCTGACCGACCAGGAGATCGACGCCGTGGCGGCGAAGATCGTTGCCGAGGTAACGAAGAAGACCGGCGGCGTTTTGCGCGCATGACCATCGCCGATCTCCTGCCGGCCGATATCAGCACCTCGGCGCTGATCCGGCTTGCCGTGATCGCGTTCGTCGCCAGTGTTACCCGCGGCTTCTCCGGCTTCGGCTCAGCGCTGATCTTCATGCCGCTCGCCGGCACTGCCGTTGCGCCGAAGACCGCTGCCGCGCTGCTGCTAATCATCGACTTCGTCAGCGCGGCGCCGCTGGTGCCGAACGCCTGGAAGATCGCCCAGCGCAAGACCGTCGGCATGATGGCGCTCGGCGCGCTCATTGGCGTGCCGGTCGGCACCTGGGCGCTGACGCGGCTTGATCCGGTTGTGACGCGCTGGATGATTGCGAGCCTCGTATTGGTCCTGCTCGCGCTCTTGATCTCCGGCTGGCGCTATCGCGGCAGCCCGCATCCGGCGATCGCCACAGGCGTCGGCGGACTGGCCGGCCTGTGCAGTGGGCTCGCACAAACCGGCGGCCCCCCAATCGTCACCTTCTGGCTCGGGCAACCGATCGCAAGCGCCGTCGCCCGCGCCAATATCATTCTGTACTTTGGCGTCTCCGATATCTTCTCGATTGCGACCTATTTCATTAGCGGCCTGTTGACGGCCGACATTGTCCGCCTGTGCTTGATCATCGGCCCGATCTACGCATCGGGATTGTTTATCGGCGCGCGGATGTTCGGCGTTGCCAGCGAAACCGTCTTTCGTCGCGTCTGCTACAGCCTGATCGCAATCGCCGGCGTGATCGGCCTGCCGCTGCTCGACCGCTTCACGCACTGAATGGCTTCACGCCAGCAGATCGAGCGGCACTTTCAGCACATCGGCGATCAACCGCAAGGCTGCGGGAGTGCCGACGCGGCGGCCATTTTCGATATCCGAAATATAGCCCTGGCTGAGATTTGTCTTGAACGAGAGATACATCTGAGTGACATCGCGCCACTCCCTTAGCACGCGCATGGCGTTCTCTCCGTTCGCTAACCGATCGACGATCTCCTTCGGCAACAGAGGCGCCCCCGCCGCGATTTCCCTGCGAGCACGCGCGATCACGCGCACTGTCCCGGCGTTCTCATCCGCTTCTGCCGCTCGAGCCAACAAAGCCTCATAGTCCTTCCGAGGGAGTATCGCGACCTCACCCTTTGGGGTTTTCTGAAACCTGACATTCATCGCTATCCTCTCAATCGTAGATCTCGCGTCGGTGACCAACAGCGACAACGACGATCTCGTCGCTCGTTTCGTAGAAGATCAGTCGCCAATCACCGATCCGTAACCTCGCTCCGTCACGACCGCGAAGGCGTTTAACGTTGCCTTTTCCGCTCTCCGCGAACTCCATCAGCCGCTTGTCGATGCGACGCCGCACATCAGCGGTGAGCTTGATCCATTGCCGAGTGCCAGCCGGCGTGAAGACGACCTTCTTCATGATCTAATATCGCATATCGCGATATTATTGCAAGGGCCTTCTCAGCTCGGCGCCGCACTCCTGCTGCGCCGCTTCTTGCGCGGAGCGGCTTCCGGCTCTGGCTCCTTGATCAGGCCAAGTCTGCGCAGGACGGCCTCGGCGGCGCGCTCGCCCGATTCCCAGGCACCGCCAACCGTGCCGGACAATGTCTCGTGCGTCGCCTCGCCGGCGAAGAACAGCCCGCCCAGCGATTCCGTAAGTATCTTGCGCGCGCCCTGGCCGCCGATCGCGGCCACCGACATCGCGCCGCTGACATAAGGCGCCGCGTTCCAGCGCGTTGCGGCGCGGCGCTTGAGCGATGCCTTGATATCGCTGCCGTAAAGCTTCGTCAGCCATTCGATGGCGAAGGCGATCATGGCGTCGTTGCCCTGGCCGGACAGTTCGCGGCCGAAACTGCCTGCGACATCGACGAGGCAAATCGATGATCCGCCGATGTTTGCGAGCAAGAGCGCGGTGTGATCGTTGTCAGACTGCTCGATGACAACGTCGTCGCGCTGCAGGCCGAGCGGATTGCCCGAAAGCTCCAGCGCAATGTGATCGTAGCTGCCGAGCGCGAGTTTTCCGATTGCGTCGAGCTGGCGCTTCGGCAAATCAGGCACGAATTTGAGATTGCCGGAGGACAGCACCGACGTCGACGCTGTGACGATAACCGCGCGCGGCGTCAGCCGGCCCGCCAGCGTCTCAACCTCGAGGTTTCGGCCCTGCCACGACAACCTCGTCACCGGCGTCGACAGCGACACCGGCACGGCCTCGGCGAGCTTCGCGACAAGCGTGCCGAGCCCCTGGCGGCAGAACGAGCCGGCGTCGCGCGGTTCCTGGCGCGCGAGATCGAATGCGGACGCGTCTTTCAGGTCCTTCGAGATCGCGGCCGGTCCGAGCGCGAAAGCGAGCGGCCCCTGCCAGGCACCGAGATCTTTTGGCAGTGCGTCGAGCGCTGCGGCATCGGACCTGCGGTTGGGATCCTGGATTGCACGATTGGCCCGTACCAGCGATGCCAGATAATCCTCGACTTCACCCGAACGCGCATTGCGCCGGCCGATCCTGATCTTCTGCGATTGCGGCGCAGCGTAAATTTCCATTGCAACCGATCGCGCCAGCCTGGCGACCGGGTTGCTGTCCTGCGAATAAAGCCAATGAGCTCCGCGATCAAAAGGGATGCCGAATGTTGTGAGGTCGGTCTGGCAGCGGCCGCCGACGCGATCGGTTGCCTCCAGCACGGCGACCTTGACGTTTGCCACAGCAAGCCGCCGCGCAGCGGCGATGCCGGCGGCGCCGGCGCCGATCACGACGACATCGGCGTCCTTCGGGATCGCCGCACGGGCGCTGCGGCTCTGCAAGATGCCGAAGCCCAATGCCGCCGACGCCAGAAGAAAATCGCGGCGGGCAATTGTCATGGCAGGTTTTCCGAAGATTTGGTTTCCGAAGATTTTCGAAGCCCGGCGACCAAACCGTTGCTGCCGAGAACATCACATGAACTTGCCCGATCAAAAGCGCCCGAGCAACCATCATGGTTTATGTTTGCTTATTTCAGTGCCCCACGGCATGAACTAAATTGCAAGCGCTTGGGACAACAATGAGCGAGGGGAAAAGCGGCCGGAACGAGCCGCAGGGGTAACGTCATGGGGTTTATGCTCGATACGGTCGGCAAGTGGCTAGCCCACTATCTGCAGAAAGAGCAGCCGGGCTATGAGCCGTTCACGCCAAGCGATCCCGAACGTCTGCGCGGCATCATCCAGCCGGGCGATGTTCTGCTGGTCGAAGGCAACAGCCGTATTTCCGGCATCATCAAATATCTGACGCAGTCGACCTGGTCGCACTCCGCACTCTATGTCGGCCCTATTGCCGGCGCTGCCGAACCGGACGGCGAGCCGCATGTGCTGATCGAAGCCAATGTCGGCGAGGGCGTGGTCTCGGCGCCGCTGCGCAAATATTTCAACTATCACACGCGCATCTGCCGGCCCGTCGGCCTGTCCTATGAAGACCGCGTCACGGTGTGCCGCTACACCATCAACCGCATCGGCTTCGGCTACGATACCAAGAACATCCTCGACCTGATGCGCTATCTGGTCCCGCTGCCGGTGCCGCAACGCTTTCGCCGCCGCATGATCGCGTTCGGTTCGGGTGACCCGACAAAGATCATTTGTTCTGCGCTGATCGCGCAGGCCTTCGAGGCGGTGCGTTATCCGATCCTGCCGAAGATCACGATGGCCGGCAGCCGCAAGGCGCGGCGCGAGATCCTGCATATCCGCAATTCCTCGCTCTATATGCCGCGCGACTTCGACATCTCGCCCTACTTCCAGGTCGTCAAGCCGACCATCGAGTACGGCTTCGACTACACCGCCCTGCACTGGGCCGACAAACCGCAACTCCCGCCCGCGGAGGTGGCGGGGTCATTCGATCCGTTTCAGCGGTTCCCCGGCAGCACGCCGCCGCTCGTTCCTGCGCAAACTGACGAAGAAGCGGCGCTTCTTGAAAGGGATGAAGACCTGACCGCCGGCTAGCGGCCCGCGGCAGCTTCGCCCCCTTGTGAGATCGCAGCGCTGTCGCTAACTCAGCGGGGCCTGTTCAAAGGGGTTTTGCTGCCATGCTCGACGCCGCCGTCAAGGCGATCGCCCAGATGTTTTCACCGGAGCTGCGCCGGATTCTCTGGCGCGCAATCGGCCTTGCGCTGGTTCTGATCGCGGTCGTCTCGATCCTGCTGCAAAGGGCTTTGAGCTGGCTCTCAACCTCGGGCGAAACCTGGGCCGAGACCACGCTGGGCGGCTATCACTCCGCGTTCAACGCGTTGTCGTGGGTCGTTTCGATCGCCGCCGGCTTCGGCATCCTGTTTGGCGCGGTGTTCCTGATGCCGGCAATCACGTCATTGATCGCAAGTGTGTTCGTCGATGACGTCGCCGAAGAGGTCGAGCGTGTGCACTATCCCGCCGACCGGCTTGGCACCGCTCTGCCGATCACGCGCTCGCTGATCGAAGGTACCAAGACAGCGCTGCTCGCCATCCTGATCTATCTGATCGCGCTGCCGTTCGTGTTCTTTGCCGGCGCCGGCGTGTTCGTGTTCTTCTTCGCCACCGCCTATATCCTCGGTCGCGAATATTTTGAGCTCGCCGCGATGCGCTTTCACGGGGTCGCCGAGGCCAAGGCAATGCGCCGGCAGAATGCGTCGACGATCTTCGCCGGCGGTTGCTTCATCGCGGCATTCGTGTCGATTCCGATCCTCAACCTCGCGACGCCACTGTTCGGCATGGCGTTCATGGTCCACATCCACAAGCGCTTGTCGGGCCCGCGGCCCGAATTGCTCGAACGGACAGCGTCGGCGAGCTTGCGCTAATTCAAAACAGTTTTCTCGGGCCAGCGGCAGAGATCGTTGATGATGCAACGCTCGCACCGTGGCTTGCGCGCGAGGCAGGTGTAGCGCCCGTGCAGGATCAGCCAGTGATGCGCGTGCAGCATGAATTCCGGCGGGATCACCTTGAGCAGGCCAAGCTCGACATCGAGCGGCGTTTTCCCCGGCGCCAATCCCGTGCGATTGCCGACGCGGAACACATGCGTGTCGACTGCGAGCGTGGGCTGCCGAAACGCGATGTTCATCACCACGTTCGCGGTTTTGCGGCCAACGCCCGGCAATGACTCCAGCGCCTCGCGATCTTCAGGCACCTTGCCGCCGAAATCCTTGATCAGCCGTTCCGACAGCGCAACGACGTTCTTCGCCTTGTTGCGATAAAGGCCGATCGTCTTGATCAGTTCGCGCAAATTCTCTTCGCCGAGCGCAACCATCTTTTCGGGCGTATCGGCGATCGGGAACAGGTTGCGCGTCGCCTTGTTGACGCCGGCGTCGGTCGCCTGCGCCGATAGCGCGACCGCAACCAGCAGCGTATAGGGATTGATGTGCTCGAGCTCGCCCCGCGGCTCGGGACTGGCCTTGCGAAATCGTTCGAACGCCTCGCGAACGTCCGCCTCTGTCCAGGGCTTTATTTTGGCACTGGCTTTGCCCCCGCGCGGCTTGGCGGCCGACCGCTGGACAGCCGCCCGCTTCGCCGCGGCCTTCTTCGCCGGCCGCTTTTTCGGGCTGGGCTTCGTCCTCGAGGAACGCGGCTTCGTCTTTCCTGCCATGGTTTAAGCTATACTGGTCGCCTATGAGCCCAAGCAATCCATCCGACGAACTGCCCACCTTGTTTTCCGCGATGCTGACGCCACATCGCTCGCTCAATCGCGCCGGCTTTCTGGTGCTGATGGCGTTCCTGAGTATCGTCAGCTTTGCGGCAGGTATTGCGTTCCTGATCATCGGCGCCTGGCCAGTGTTCGGCTTCTTCGGCCTCGACGTGCTCGCCGTCTACTTTGCGTTCCGCACCAATTTTGCCCGCGCCACCGCGCGCGAGGAAATTTCAGTGACGCCGACGGAGCTAAGGGTTCGCCGCATCAGCCACCGCGGTTCGGTCTCCGAATGGAGTTTTAATCCGCTCTGGGTCACCCTCGACAGGCAGGTTCACGAAGAATACGGCGTGGAACGGCTGGCGCTGATTTCCCGGGGCCGACGCCTGACGATTGCGAGCTTCCTTGGTCCGGACGAAAAAGCGAGCTTTGCCAAAGCTTTAACCCTGGCGCTGGCGACCGCCAAGCGCGGCATCGATTACAATCCGGTGAGCTGAACGCCTCATCTGAAATCGGGTGGTTCAACGAGGGTTGGTCCACTAAATCGGGAGCATGATGAACCTCGAAATCACCTCACAACGTCTCGTCAAGCCGGGTCCGCTCGTTGCGGAGTTGCGCGATTACAACTCGGTACGGCGAGCTATCGCTTTCATCTCGAAGCACTGGCGCTCGCAGCCGGAAATCGAGGCCGTGGCGCATGCCGCCGGGCTAACGCCCGACGAGTTACACCACCTGTTCCGCCGCTGGGCGGGACTAACGCCGAAGGCGTTCATGCAGGCGCTGACGCTCGACCACGCCAAGCAGCTGCTGAGCGGCTCGGCCAGCGTGCTCGATGCAGCGCTCGAACTCCGGGCTCTCGGGACCCGGCCGCCTGCACGACCTGTTCGTGACCCACGAGGCGATGTCGCCTGGCGAATGGAAGACCGGCGGCGCTGGCATGACCTTGCGCTTCGGCTTCCATCCCTCGCCATTTGGCGTTGCCGTGGTCATGATCACGGCGCGCGGCCTGGCCGGACTTGCCTTCGCTGATCCCGGCGAAGAGCAGATGTCGCTCGCCGACATGCAGCAGCGCTGGCCACGGGCGACCTACGTCGCGGATCAGAACGGCACGGCGCCCTACGCACAGCGCATCTTCGATCCCGAACGCTGGAGCGCTGACCAACCACTACGGGTGGTCCTCATCGGTACCGACTTCGAAGTGCGGGTGTGGGATGCCTTGCTGAAAATTCCGATGGGAGGCGCCACGACCTATTCGGATATCGCACGCAAGCTCGACAATCCAAAAGCCTCACGCGCGGTCGGTGCTGCGGTCGGCAAGAACCCGGTGTCGTTCGTGGTGCCGTGTCACCGCGTGCTCGGCAAGAGCGGCGAGCTTACGGGCTATCACTGGGGCATCACGCGCAAGCAGGCGATGCTCGGCTGGGAGACCGGTCGCGCGCCTCACGGGCATGCGTGAGGAGAGCGGACGAACCCGGGCCTGGAAGCCCGGGTTGACCCATAACCCCGGCGCAGACCAGGAACGGGCGCAGCGAAACCCGGGAGCGGCCTCTCCAATGGCGAAGTTGATCCCCGGGTTTGGCTTATCTCATTGCGTACGGCGAATGGCTCCGCGGCGGTCGCCGCCGGGAACGACCCACAACCGACCGCTACCCCGCCAGATCCAGCTTCGAGGCCAGCGTTGCGTCGGCGTTAAGGCGATAGATGATCGGCACGCCGGTGCCGATCTCGCGCGCGACGATCTGCTTCGGCCCCAGCTTTTCCAAAACCATCACCAGCGCGCGCAGCGAGTTGCCGTGGGCAGAGACCAGCGTCCGTTGGCCGCGCAACACCGCCGGAAGAATCTCCTGCACATAGTAAGGCAGTGTGCGCGCTACCGTATCCTTCAAACTCTCGCCGCCCGGCGGCTGGACGTCATAGGAGCGGCGCCACTGGTGCACCTGCTCCTCGCCCCATTTCTTGCGGGCGTCGTCTTTGTTGAAGCCTGAGAGATCGCCGTAGTCACGCTCGTTGAGCGCTTGGTCCTTCATGACCGGGATCTTGCTCAAGCCCAGTTCTTCGAGCATGAGATCGAGCGTCCGCTGCGCCCGCTTCAGGGCCGAGGTGTAGGCGACATCGAAGGTCAGACCTTGCGCCTTCAGCTTGCGGCCGGCGTCGCGCGCTTCCTTGATGCCGAGCTCGGTCAGATCGACGTCGCGCCAGCCGGTGAACAGGTTTTTGAGGTTCCATTCGCTCTGGCCATGGCGAACGAGGACAAGCAGGCGATCGGTCATTTCTCTCGTGGTCCGTGCTGCAAGGTGAATAATCCGCCTGAACTAGTCGTCGCAGGCGCCGCCGTCAAATGGTCAGAGTTGGGATGGGGTCAAAAGTCCGACAGCCCAAGTACATCAGCCATCGAATAGAAACCAGGTTGCTTGCCGCGCGCCCAGATCGCGGCCTTGACCGCGCCATTGGCGAACAGCGAGCGGTCTTCGGCGCGATGCGTCAGCTCGATCCGCTCATAGGGGCCGGCAAAAACCACGGTATGCTCGCCGACGACCGTGCCCCCCCTCAGCGACGCAAAGCCGATATTGCCGCTATTGCGCGGACCGGTGATGCCGTCGCGGCCGCGCGACGAACGCTGCGCCAGACTGATTTTGCGGCCCTCTGCCGCGGCTTCGCCAAGCATCAGCGCTGTTCCTGATGGCGCGTCGATCTTGGCCTTGTGGTGCATCTCCACGATCTCGATGTCGAAATCTTCGTCGAGCGACCTGGCGACGCGCCGGACCAGTGCGGCCAAGAGGTTGACGCCCAGGCTCATGTTGCCGGCTTTCACGACGATCGCGCGCGAGGCGACGCTCTTGATTACCGCATCATCGGACTCGGACAGCCCGGTCGTGCCGATGACATGAACGATACCGCGTTGCGCCGCGATCGCGACATTGGCGATAGTCGCCGCCGGCACGGTGAAATCGACGATGCCATCGGCGTTTGCTGTCAGCGCCCAGAGATCAGCGGAGAGCTCGATGCCATTGGCGGGCAGGCCGGCGAGCACGCCAGCATCTTTCCCGAGCAGCGGCGAGCCCGGCGCCTCCAGCGCGCCGGCCAGCACAACGCCGGGTGTCGAAATCGATGGTGCGCACCAGCGTGCGGCCCATGCGGCCTCCGGCGCCGGCCACGATCAGTCGCATGTCGGACATTGCGGGCCTCTGCTCAAGAGCAACTTTGAGGTATAGCCCGCGATGGCAACGCTGTCAGCAGGTTTACGGCTGCGGGCCGTCGTAGCCCTCGACGATGATCATGTCGGTCATCGCATTGGCCTGCCGGATCTTCATGTTGGCCTGGTACTCAGGTGACTGGTAGCAGGCCACGGCCGTCGCATAGTCGGGAAATTCGATCACGACGTTGCGCGTGCGGCTCTGTCCCTCCGGGCTTTCGAACTTGCCGCCACGCACAACGAACCGGCCGCCGAACTTTTTGAAGATCGCCGGGTTTGCTGCCGCATAGGCTTTGTAGGCCTCGTCGTTGTTCACATCAACTCGTCCGATCCAGTATGCCTTCGCCATTGCATTAGTCCTCAAGCTCGATGATCGCTTCCTCGATCGACGCAACGATCAATTCAGCGGCGTTCTTCGGATCCTTGACCGCGGTGATCGGCCGGCCCACTACGAGATAGTCGGCGCCGGCCGCGATCGCCTGTTCCGGCGTCATCACCCGCTTCTGGTCGCCGGCCTCGCTGCCTGCCGGGCGGATACCCGGGGTGACCAGCACCATTTGCATGCCGACAAGGTCGCGTACGTCGGCTACCTCTTCGGCAGAGCAGACCAGCCCGTCAACTCCGAGCGCGTGCGCCTGCGACGCGCGAGCCTGAACCAACTCGGAGACGCCGAAGCGGTAGCCGGCGGCGTGCAAATCGCCATCGTCGTAAGATGTCAGCACGGTCACGCCGAGGATTTTTAATGACGAGCCGGCGCGGCCCTCGACGGCCGCTTTCATGGTCTGCGGGTAGGCATGCACGGTGAGGAACGTCGCACCGAGCCTGGCGACACTCTCGACGCCGCGCGCGACCGTGTTGCCGATGTCGTGCAGCTTGAGGTCGGCGAATACATGCTTGCCGGCTTTGGCAAGCTCGCCGATCAGCGGCAACCCGCCCGCAAAAGCAAGCTGGTAGCCGATCTTGTAGAACATCACGGCGTCGCCAAGCTTCTCGATCAGGGTGTGTGCTGTTTTGACATCCGGCAGGTCGAGCGCCACGATCAGCCGCTCGCGCGGCGTGACGTGGACGATGGTGTCATCGGCTTGAACCATTTTTCTGCCTCACATCATGTGTTGCGCAACGTCGATCAACTGCGTCACCATAGCCTTCAACGCGTCAGCGTCGCCGGCGTTCTTCAGGCGATCATTGTCGTCATAAGCCCGGTCGGCAAACGACAGGGCAAGCTGGTTCGGAATGACCGTGGCGCGACAGCCCGACAGGATCAGGCGCAGGGCCGCGAGACAGCGTGATCCGCCGAGGCGGCCTTCCGAGGCCGCGGCAATCGCAAAGGCACGCTCGCGGAACACCTGGCCTGGTGTTTCGCCGCGGTCGGCGACCCGCGTCACCCAGTCGATGGTGTTCTTGAGCAGCGGCGGCAGCGAGGAATTGTATTCGGGCGTCACGAAGACGATGCCATGGTGGCTGCCGATCATGCGCTTGAGGTTGACCGCGTTCTTCGGCACGCCGCTCTTCGTTTCGAGATCGCCGTCGTAGATCGGCAGCGGATAGTCGCCGAGCGACAGCCTGGTCACCTCGACGCCTGCCAGCGCGAATTCGTAAGCCACAACAGCTGCCAGTCGCGCATTGAGGGAGCCGGTTCGGAGCGAGCCGGGAATCACCAGGATTTTGACGACGGCCATGGCACCGCAATATGGCGCCGCCTGCGGCGGATCAAGTGGATCGGAAGACGATCGGCGTTGCTACGCGCGCACGGCTGCGCGAGCGGTAGCCTCGCTCTTGCGATAGACCCAGACCCGCGCTGGCGGCAGGTTGAGCCAGATCCGCTCCGAGGCCTGCGTCCGCACCCCAGGCAGCGATTTCGGAATTGGCGGTGCGACCGAATAGGTGAACTGGATAAACGGCGCATTCGACGCGGCCAGCGCCAGCGCCTCGCGCAACAGCTTCAAGCGCACCGCCATCGGCTTGGTGACCAGCGGCAGGCCCGAGACGATTGCCGAGGCCGGCGTCTTCAAGGCGTGGCGCAAGGTGTCGCGCAGCGAATAGGCATCGCCCTGCACGATCGTCGCCTGCGGATAGCGCTCCTTCAACAGCGCACAGAAGCTCGGATTGTATTCGACCAGCACGAGCCGCGACGGATCGACGCCGCGCTGGATGAGACCGTTGGTGATCGCACCAGTGCCGGGACCAAGCTCAATCACCGGAGCCGTATCGTTGGGATTCACATACTCGGCCATCGCACGCGCAAGCATGCGGCTCGAAGGCATGACGGCGCCGACATGCAGCGGCTTCTCAATCCAGGAGCGGAGAAAACGAACCTCGTCGTCAAGACGAAGCGGTTTTCTGTGGACACGCAATGAGGATTGCAAAGACATTTCTGAAACCGTCACTTCCCCGTCACATATGGGTACAGAGACAGGCAAAAAGGTCAAGCGGATGGAGGGCTTGACTGGAATTCGCGGAGATGGGGTTGACTTGGGGTTGCGCTTGGGGTTGCGCTATTGCGGCGCAGCCTTGCTATTGTGGCGCAGCCTTGGCGCCGAAGAAGTCCTTGACCTTGGCGAAGAAACCGCTGGCTTCGGGATGGGTGTCGCCGGATGACAGCCGATCGAACTCGGCGAGCAATTCCTTCTGCTTCTTGGTCAGATTCTGCGGCGTTTCGACCACGACTTGCACGTACATGTCGCCGGTCTGGCGTGAGCGCAGCACCGGCATACCCTTCGACGCAATGCGGAATCGACGGCCCGACTGGGCGCCGGCCGGGATCTTGAGCTTGGCCTTGCCCTTGTCGATCGTCGGCACGTCAAGCTCGGCGCCAAGCGCCGCCGTCACCATGGAGACCGGGACGCGGCAATGCAGATCGGCGCCGTCGCGCTGGAAGAACACGTGCGGGGTCAGCGACAGGAAGATATAGAGATCGCCCGACGGACCACCACGAACGCCGGCCTCGCCCTCACCGGCGAGACGAATGCGCGTGCCGTCCTCGACGCCCGCCGGAATATTGACCGACAGCGAGCGCTCGCGGGTGATGCGGCCCGAGCCCGCGCACGAGGCGCAAGGGTCTTCGATGGTCTGGCCGCGTCCCTGGCAGCCCGGGCAGGTGCGCTCGAGCGTGAAGAAGCCTTGCGATTGGCGGACGCGTCCGGCGCCGCCGCACATCGTGCAAGCCTTGGGCTTGGTGCCGGCCTTGGCACCGGTGCCGGAGCAGACTTCGCAGGTAACAGAAGCCGGGATGTTGACTTGCGCCGTCTTGCCGGAAAACGCCTCTTCCAGCGTGATCTCCATGTTGTAACGAAGATCGGCGCCGCGCTCGCGACCGCCCGAGCGGCCACGGCCGCCACCGGCCATGCCAAAGATGCCTTCGAAGATGTCCGAGAAGGCCGAGCCGAAATCAGCGCCGAACCCGTGCGCCGCGCCGTTGCCCTGCTCGAACGCCGCATGGCCGAAGCGGTCATAGGCCGCGCGCTTTTGCGGGTCCTTCAGGACCTCATAGGCCTCGTTGATTTCCTTGAACTTGACTTCGCTCGTCTGGTCGCCGGGATTGCGGTCCGGATGCCACTTCATCGCCAGCTTGCGGAATGCCGACTTCAGATTGGAATCGTCCGCGGTGCGTTCGACTTCCAGGGTCTCGTAGTAGCAGCGTTTGGCAGACATTTTTCGGACCGTCAGTCGGGCTGCACCATCGCCCGTTTACAGGCGATCGCGCCGAGCGAAATGACATGAGCGAAGCGGAAGAGCGAAGTGGAGCGCATTGTGCAGGCGAAGTCTTTCAAGAGCATTACCCCTTCGGTCCCTTCGCTGCCGGGGACCTTGAGCCCCCTCCCCGTCAGAGGAGAGGGCTCTGATCAATCAGGCCGACTTCTTCTTGTCGTCGTCGACTTCGGTGAACTCGGCATCGACCACGTCGTCCTTCTTTTCCGACGCGCCGGCCGCACCGCCTGCCTGCTGGTCCTTGTACATCGCCTCGCCAAGCTTCATCGAAACCTGGGCCAGCGTGTTGGTCTTGGCCTTGATCGCTTCCGAGTCATCGCCCTTCAGCGCTTCCTTCAGATCGCTGATGGCATCCTCGATCGCGCGGCGATCGGTCTCGCCGATCTTTGAGCCGTGCTCGGACAGTGCCCGTTCGGTCGAATGCACAAGCCCGTCGGCATGGTTCTTGGCATCAACTGCCTCACGTCGCTTCTTGTCCTCGGCCGCATTGGCCTCGGCATCCTTGACCATCTTCTCGATGTCGCCTTCCGACAAGCCGCCGGAAGCCTGGATGCGAATCTGCTGCTCCTTGTTAGTCGCCTTGTCCTTCGCCGAGACGTTGACAATGCCGTTGGCGTCGATGTCGAAGGTGACCTCGATCTGCGGCATGCCTCGAGGTGACGGTGGAATGCCCATCAGGTCGAACTGACCAAGCAGCTTGTTGTCCGCGGCCATCTCGCGTTCGCCCTGGAAAACACGGATCGTCACCGCGTTCTGGTTATCCTCGGCGGTCGAGAACACCTGGCTCTTCTTGGTCGGGATCGTGGTGTTGCGCTCGATGATGCGGGTGAACACGCCACCCAGCGTCTCGATACCGAGCGACAGCGGCGTCACGTCGAGCAGCAGCACGTCCTTGACGTCGCCCTGCAGCACGCCGGCCTGGATCGCAGCGCCGATCGCCACCACTTCGTCCGGGTTGACGCCCTTGTGCGGCTCCTTGCCGAAAAACTGCTTCACCACTTCCTGGATCTTCGGCATGCGGGTCATGCCGCCGACCAGAACCACTTCGGTGATCTCACCGGCCGACAGGCCGGCGTCCTTCAGCGCCTTGCGGCAGGGCTCGACGGTCTTGTCGACGAGGTCCTGCACGAGCGCTTCGAACTTGGCGCGGGTGAGTTTCATCGTCAGATGTTTTGGCCCGGTCGCATCCGCCGTGATGAACGGCAGGTTGACCTCGGTCTGCGTGGTCGACGACAGCTCGATCTTTGCCTTTTCGGCCGCCTCTTTCAGGCGCTGCAAGGCGAGCTTGTCGTTACGCAGGTTGATGCCCTGCTCTTTCTGGAACTCGTCGGCGAGGTAGCCGACCAGACGCATGTCGAAATCTTCACCGCCGAGGAAGGTGTCGCCATTGGTCGACTTCACCTCGAACACGCCATCGCCGATCTCGAGAATCGAGATATCGAAGGTGCCGCCACCGAGGTCGTACACGGCGATCGTGCCGGTCTTGGTCTTGTCGAGACCATAGGCCAGCGCCGCCGCAGTCGGCTCGTTGATGATGCGCAGCACTTCAAGGCCCGCGATCTTGCCGGCGTCCTTGGTCGCCTGGCGCTGGGCATCGTTGAAGTAAGCGGGAACAGTAATGACGGCCTGGTCGACCTTCTGCCCGAGATGCGCTTCCGCGGTCTCCTTCATCTTCTGAAGGATGAAGGCGGACACCTGCGAGGGCGAGTAGCTCTTGCCGTCGGCTTCTACCCAGGCATCGCCGTTGGAGGCCTTCATGATCTTGTAGGGGACGAGCTTCTTGTCCTTCTCGACCATCGGGTCGTCGTAGCGACGGCCGATCAGCCGCTTTACTGCAAAGAACGTGCGCTCCGGATTGGTGACCGCCTGGCGCTTGGCCGGCTGGCCTACAAGTCGTTCGCCGTCGTCAGTGAACGCGACAATGGACGGTGTCGTCCGCATGCCCTCCGCGTTCTCGATAACCTTTGGCGATTTTCCATCCATTACGGCGACGCACGAATTCGTGGTGCCGAGATCGATTCCGATGACCTTTCCCATGGTCTCTACCCTTTCGTTGCGGCGAGTTCGCAGGGCCCTGACGGCGCCCGGGACCGAACCCCCTGAATTCAAATCTCCGCGATAAGCTGCGGCGCTAGGCCTCATATAGGAGGGTAGGCATACCCCGCAAGGACCGAACCCCCTGCAGCTTTTGCAAAAAACTGCCTTGTTAAGTTAGGGCGACGGGGGCAGGGCGCACCTTGAGGCGCATCAAGAGATAGGCCGCAAATGCCGGTGCGATCAGGGCCGGACCGGGAATACGAAGCTCGCCGAACGCCAATTGCAGCACCGGGAGCCAGAACACGAGCTGCACCAGACGCCTGCCGACCTGGTCGAGGCGTCCGCTGCCGAGCAAGGCAACGCCCGCAAAGGTCAGGGGCAAGAGATCGTAAATGCCGAAATAGGGCGAGGTGCAGGCGGCGCATGCGAAAAACAGCGCGCGGAGCTGGCGGACGTCACCGTCCTTTGCGAAGCGGAACGCCCACATAACCGCGCCGATCGCGAGCAGCGCGAAAATCCCCTGGATTGCGGTGCTGAGGTCATAGCTGGCGCCGAGGCCGCGAAAATTCATGAACACGGTGGCGTGGAACGGCGCCGTCACAACGTTCGGATCGCTCAAGACCGCGCGCTGGTTCGGCAACGATTTGGTCACGAAGTCGACCCAGACCTCAGGCCCGAACAGCAAAGCCGTGAGCGCGATCAGGGCCAACGCAGTCACAGCGGCCGAGCCGAACGCGCGCCACCGTCCCGAGGCAACCAGCATGAAGGGGAAGAGCAACCCGAGCTGCGGCTTAACGGTAAGAAGTCCAATGAGCGCCCCAGCAAGGACTGGCCTGCGGTCGAGCCAGCCAAAGATCATGATCAGGGCAGCGCCCGACAGGAACGAGCTCTGGCCCGAGATCACGCAGAACATCGCCGCCGGAGAAAACACCACCGGGATCAGCACGCGCCAGTCGGCCCCTTCACGGCGAGCGGCGGCAACAAACAGCACCACGCCAAGCGCTAGCCAGCACAGAAATGCCGGATAGAAGTCGAGCGCGCCGAACGGCAGCGAAATCAGAAAGAAGCTCGGCGGGTTCGGCCAGTTCTGTCCCGGATACCCCGGCCCAAGCAGCGCTTGGAGTTCGCGATTGTAGGTCGCGATGTCGTAGAACCGGCCGGGATCGGGCTCGAGTGCGGCGCGGCCGTACATCCAGATGTTCAGGAAATCGCGCCCGACGATGAGCGTCGAACTGTCGCGCGGAAACGTCGTCGCCCAGTTGACCGTCGCGAGATAGCCGATGGCCGTGATCGCGAACATGACCACAGCCAGGACCGCGAGGTCTCGGAAGAATTCACGGTCTTTCGAATCGTCGAACGCCGGGACCAATGCATCGAGCGCCTGCACCATCCGGCGCAAAATGCCACCAGTCACTGGCTGCTCAGCGATCACAGGTCGTCCGGCCATCCCTTCAATCGATGCCGCAAAACCGTTAAAGAGCGGTAGCGCATGTCTCGGAAAAGCATGCACTCGGGCGCGACCCGGGTGTGGAAACCGGTTTTCCGACAAAGACATGCGCGAAATCAAAGAAGCATCGGCTGGTCCAAAGGCCAGATCATCAAACAGCCTCAAACCAGCGACAGACCCCGCCCCATGAAACGCCTTTTCTGCCTGCTCGCACTCACGACGACATTCGGCCTGCTTGCGTCCGCTCACGCTGCAGACGTTGTCTATCCGAAGGGCTCGCATGTCGGTCTCGTGCCGCTGGAAGGCCTCAAGGCTGCGCGATCCTTCCCGGGCTTTGAGGATGCGGACGCCGGCGTCAAAGTGCTGGTCACCGAATTGCCAGCAGCGGCTTTCACGTCGGTCGACAACCAGTTGAAGAGCGCGCAGCGGCCTGCCGATGCACCGAAGCCAGAAAGCTTCGATACGGCAGCCGGAAAGTCCTATCTCAATCACGAGACCGCCACGGAAGCCGGCGCCAAGGTCGATCGCTTCGCATTGCTGGTCGCGGGCACGGAGATGTCCGGCTACGTCGTGATCCAGGTTCCCGAGAAGGCCGCCGCGACCTATTCCGAGGCCGCAATCCGCAAGATGCTTGCGACGACAACGATGCGCGCCGACGTTCCCGTTGACGAGCTGCTCGCGGTGCTGCCGTTCAAGGTCTCCAACCTCGCCGATTTCAAGAAGGTACACATTATTCCGCCTGGCGCCGCGGTGACGCTGAGCGACTCCAGCGGCGACGCGCTCGACCTCGCCGGCCCGCCCTATATCGTCATCTCGCTGGCGCCGATCACGGCGGCAACGAATGAGGATCGCGACCGCATTGCCCGCGATCTCGTCAATACGTTGCCGGGCCTCAAGAACGTTCGCATCACCAACGCCGAGCCGATGCGGATATCAGGCTCGCCTGGTTTCGAAATCCGGCTGGAGGCGACAACCGCCAAGGATGACAAGGACGTCTCACTGGTGCAGTGGCTGCGATTCGGCGGCAACGCGAGTTTACGTTTTATCGGCGGCGCGACGCGTGCCGACTGGGTGGCCGCCTTCCCGCGCTTCCGCGCGGTACGCGATGGCGTCGACCCGCAGTAGCTGACTGGCGAGCTGGTTGATTAGTTCGTCGTGCTGTCCGTGGAAGCCGGAGCCGACTTGGCACCGCCCTTGGCCACACCGACCATCGCCGGGCGCAGGATGCGATCGCCGATCATGTAGCCGGCTTGCACGACATGGACCACCGTGCCTGACGGCACCGATTCGTTGGGCACTTCGTACATCGCCTGGTGCACGTTGGGATCGAACTTCTGGCCCGCCGGATCGAACTTCTTGACGCCGTTTTTCTCCAGCGCCTTGAGCAGCGCCTTCTCGGTGAGCTCGACGCCCTCGATCAGCGCCTTTAATCCGGGGTCGGCATTGGCGCGCGCGTCCGCCGGCACCGCATCGAGTGCACGCTGAAGATTGTCGGCGATGTCGAGCACGTCGCGTGCAAAGCCGGAAATGCCGTAGGCGCGGGCGTCGGCGACCTCGCGCGTCGTCCGGCGTCGCAGGTTCTCCATCTCCGCAAGCGTCCGCAACAGGCGGTCCTTCGTCTCGGTCAATTCACGGGCCTGCACCGCCGCGGCATCCTCGGGTTCCGGATCATCGGGCATGACATACGGCTTCGGGGTGACAGGCGCGTTGTCCTTCACATTGTCCTGGCTCAAAGCCTCGTCCTTCTTCTGGCCGTCACTCTCGGTCATCAGATCGATCCAATGCTGAAATTGCGCTGAAACGTGATTTGAGCCCGATATCATAGACTCTCGGGCCAAAAATCAAGCCAAACAGGCCTGTATTGCTCTAGCCGCCCAGCATTTGGCTAACGACCCGCGCGGCGTAATCAACCATCGGGATCACCCGGGCATAGTTCAGCCGCGTCGGTCCGATCACGCCGAGCACACCGACGAGGTGACCTGCGGCATCACGATAAGGCGCGGTGATGGTCGAGGAGCCCGACAGCGAGAACAGCTTGTTTTCCGAGCCAATGAAGATGCGCACGCCATCGGCCCGCTCGGCGCGCCCGAGCAGATCGATCACGCCGCGCTTGGTTTCCAGGTCGTCGAACAGCAGGCGGACGCGTTCGAGGTCATCGAGCGCGTGGAGGTCTTCGAGCAGATTGGCATGGCCGCGCACGATCAGCCGGCGATCGTCGGTATCGCCGCCGGACCAGCTCGCGATGCCGGCCTCGATCACCTTCTGCGTCAATTGATCGAGCTCGGCGCGGTTCGTCGATATCGCCTGTTCAAGTTCGGCGCGTACTTCCATGAGCGTCCGTCCGCGAATTCTAGCGTTGAGGAAGTTCGATGCTTCGGTCAGCGCTGACGTCGGCACGCCCGGCGGCAAGCCCAGTATGCGGTTCTCGACCTGCCCATCCTCAGAGACCAGCACGACCAGTGCACGCTCCGGCTCGAGCCGGACGAACTCGATGTGCTTGAGCCGCACATTGGCCTTCGCTGTCAGCACCACGGCCGCGGTACGCGTCAGCCCCGACAGCTGCGTCAGCGCTTCCGACAGCGCCTCTTCCACCGACTGCGCGCGGCCGACGGACGCCAGTTGCGTTTCGATCGACAGCTTCTCGGCTTCGGTGATCTCGCCGATCTGCATCAGCGCGTCGACAAAGAATCGCAGCCCGAGTTCCGTCGGCAGGCGGCCGGCCGAGGTATGCGGCGCATAGATCAGACCGAGGCGCTCGAGATCCGACATCACATTGCGCACCGAGGCCGGCGACAGCTGGACCGCAATCAGGCGCGAGATATTGCGCGAGCCGACCGGCTCGCCGGTGGCGAGATAGCTTTCGACAATTTGGCGAAAAATCGAGCGCGAGCGTTCGTTGAGCTGCGCGAGCCCCGCGGCCGGTGTAATCAGGCTGGTGAAATCGTGGCTGGCCACCGAACGCTCCTTCTGACGCGAAGAATTGTCCATACGCCCCCTTAATTCAAGGATGTAATGCTAGCGTTGGCGAAAACAGCCTCGCCAGCGCGTCTTTTTCGGAAAAACCGGTATCCACTTCGGTCGACTGCGGCTAAAAGCACCGCGAATTCAGTCAAGCCAGATTTTCCGGGGGATTCCATGCGGCCAAGCCGCCGTGCACCTGATGAACTGCGTCCCGTCTCGCTCGAGCGCGGCGTCGTCAAATATGCCGAAGGCTCGTGCCTGGTGAAGTTCGGCGATACCCATGTGCTCGTGACAGCAACACTCGAGGAACGGTTGCCGCCCTGGCTCAAGGGCCAGGGCCGCGGCTGGGTGACGGCTGAATACGGCATGCTGCCGCGCGCGACGCTGGAGCGGACGCGGCGCGAGGCGTCAGCCGGCAAGCAGAACGGCCGCACTGTCGAGATCCAGCGCCTGATCGGCCGCTCGCTGCGCACCACCGTCGATCTCGTGGCACTCGGCGAACGCCAGATCACGGTCGACTGCGACGTGCTGCAGGCCGATGGCGGCACCCGCACCGCCTCGATCACCGGCGCGTGGGTCGCGCTCGCCGACTGCTTGAGCTGGATGAAGGCGCGCAACATGGTGAAGGACGGCGTGCTGCGCGATCACGTTGCCGCGGTATCGTGCGGCATCTTCAAGGGAGCGCCGGTGCTCGACCTCGACTATGCCGAAGACTCCGAAGCCGACACCGACGCCAATTTCGTGATGACCGGCGACGGCCGCCTGATCGAGATCCAGGGCACGGCCGAGCGTACTCCGTTCAGCACGGATGAATTCCTGGCGCTGATGGCGCTGGCCAAGAAAGGCATCGCGCGGCTGTGCGATTTGCAAAAAATGGCCGTGGGCTGAAATAGCAGGCGCATGAATCGACATCGCAAGCTCCACGGCAAGCTCGTCATCGCGACCCATAATCCCGGTAAGCTCACCGAGATGCGCGACCTGCTGGCGCCTTACGGGGTCGATGCCGTCTCGGCCGGCGAACTCAAGCTTGCGGAACCCGAAGAGACCGGGACAACATTCGTTGCCAACGCACGCGTCAAGGCGGATGCCGCAGCGCGGGCGACCGCGCTTCCCGCCTTTGCCGACAACTCCGGGCTTTGCGTCGACGCGCTTGACGGCCAGCCGGGAATCCATTCCGCTCGCTGGGCAGGCGATGCAAGGAATTTTTCCGAGGCGATGCTGCGGATCGAACGACTGTTGCAGGAGCGCGGCGCACGCGAGCCCTCGCTGCGCAAGGCGCACTTCGTCTCCGCGCTGTGCATCACCTGGCCCGACGGCCATCGCGAAGAGGTCGAGGCGCGGGTCGACGGCACGCTGGTGTGGCCGCCGCGCGGCACCTTGGGCTTCGGTTACGATCCCGTGTTCATGCCCGATGGTTTCGCACAGACCTTTGGCGAGATGCCGGCGGAAGACAAACACGGCCTGCCACCGCGCGGAAAAGCGCTGTCGCATCGGGCGCGCGCGTTCATCAAGCTGGCGGAGATCTGCCTTGAACGTCCCTGACAAACGCGGCGCTTTCGGGGTGTACGTGCACTGGCCGTTCTGCCTGTCGAAGTGTCCATATTGCGACTTCAACAGCCATGTGCGGCATCAGGCGATCGACGAAGAGCGCTTCGCAGCGGCATTTGCACGCGAGATTGCAACAACGGCGGCGCGCGTACCCGGCCGCGTCGTGTCGTCGATCTTCCTCGGCGGCGGCACGCCATCGCTGATGCAGCCGCGCACGGTCGGCGCCATTCTCGATGCGATCGGCAAGGCGTGGCAGATCGCGGCCGGTGCCGAAGTGACGCTCGAGGCCAACCCGACCAGTGTCGAAGCGACGCGCTTTCGCGGCTATCGCGCCGCCGGCGTGAACCGGGTTTCGCTCGGCGTGCAGGCGCTCGACGATGTTTCGCTGAAGATGCTGGGCCGGCTACACACTGCGAAGGAAGCGCTCGACGCGGTTGCCGTCGCGCGAAAAGCATTCGAGCGCTACTCCTTCGACCTGATTTACGCGCGACCGGGGCAGACGACCCAAAGCTGGGCCGACGAGCTCAAGCGCGCCATCGCCGAAGCCGCCGAGCATCTCTCGCTTTACCAACTGACGATCGAGCCGGACACGCCGTTCGCAGGGCTTTATGCGGCCGGCAAGCTCGCGACACCAGACGAAGCTCAGGCGCGCGCGCTCTACGACGTGACGCAGGAGATTTGCGCCGCGCACGGCTTGCCGGCCTATGAAATCTCCAACCACGCGCGGATTGGCGCCGAGTGCCGGCACAACCTCGTCTACTGGCGTGGCGATGAATATGCCGGCATCGGGCCGGGCGGGCATGGCCGCCTCGACATCGACGGCAAGCGCCATGCCACCGCGACCGAGCGCCGCCCCGAAGACCTGGCTGATGCGCGTGGAGTCAGCGGGCCATGGCGTGGTCACCGATGACGTGCTCACTGCCGAAGAGCGCGGCGACGAATATCTCCTGATGGGTCTGCGCCTGCGCGAAGGCATCGATCCCGATCGCTACCGGATGCTGGCCGGCCGCTCACTCGACACGCAGCGGATCACGAACTTGCGTGATGAGGGCGCGATCTCGGTCGATGCCGATGGCCGCTTGCGCGTCACCCAGGAAGGCTTTCCGGTGCTCGACGCCGTCGTCGCCGATCTCGCCGCGTAATTTTTTCTAAGCGAACGTCTTCGGCGCCGCCTGTGCGACCTGGCCGCCTGACGACGACACCCGCATCACGGCAAGGCCGCGTTCGTTGCTGCCGTCGACGCGGAAGCGGAACAGGCCATCGATGCCGGCAAAGCCGGATGAATTGGTCAGAACGTCCGTGCTGAAACGTTGCGGACCTTGCGTCCGCGCCAGCGCGGCGATCAGCGCCACCGCGTCATACGCAAGCGTCGCCGTGCGCACCGGCTCCTGGCCATAGCGCGTGCGGTAGCGCGCCGCGAAGGAACGGAAACCCGCCGGATCGGGCGCGGCATAAAGCCCGCCTTGCAGAGCCGGATTGGAGAACACGCGCGGAAAATCCCACAATCCCGTGCCTAGCAGCTGCACGGCGCGCAAGTTGGCGCGCGCCGCGGTCAGCGCATCGACGACGGCGGCAAGCAAGTCGCCATCATCGGCGAGGAACAGCGAGTCCGACGTGCCCAGCGCCTGTGCGATCTGCTGCGCCGGGCCCTGCATCTGGTTGCGATCGGCGGTGTACTTCTGGAATGCCGCGACACGCCCGCCACGCCGGGACACCGCCTGCTGGAACGCGGCCTCGACCACGTTGCCGTAGGCATTCTCCGGCAACAGCGCCGCGAACGATCGTTTGCCGGTTCCCGAGGCATAATCGATGATCCGGTTGACGTCGGACTCCGGCAGGAAGCTCAGGAGATAGACGCCGCGGCCGGCGACGTCGAAATCGGTCGAAAACGCGATCACCGAAATCCCGCGACTGCGCGCGACCTGAGCCGCGCCCGGGACCGACAGCGCGAACAGCGGGCCCAGAATAATCTCGGCACCCTCGTCGAGCGACTGCTGCGCGCTTTGCTGCGAGCCCTGCGGCGTGCCAGCGTCGTCCTTGATCAGGAGCTGGATGTTCGGGTTCTGGAATTCGGCGAGCGCCATCTCGGCGGCGTTCTTCATCGACTGCGCTGCAAGCCCGGCATTGCCCTGGGCCGAGAGTGGCAGGATCAGGCCGACCCGAACCGAGCCGGTGCCGACGGCGGTCGGCTGTTGGGGTGGCCCTCCCGGCTGTGGCGGCTGTTCCGGAGTTTGTCCCGGCAGGGCGGGAAAGTTCGAGGTCATCTGCGAAAGGTCGATTGCATCCCCGCGCAGCCGGCAAGCAGCGGCGCGCCGAGGACGAGGCCCAAGGCCGTCCGGCGCGTGGCCGCAGAACGCGGCGGAATAAGTTGCAGCGGAGCAACCATTTGGTGTCTCTTGACCCCGTGCCACCCACAGGCGGCCCGCACCGACGGCAAGGCGATGATCCGCCTCAGATTCAGGCATATTGTCGGCGAATAGTTAACCAAAACAAAAGGTTTATGGCAGGCCGGACCCCTCAGCCAAACTGGATCGCCGCGATCGATTCGGACAGAATTCGGCCCGAAGTAGACAGGACATATGCGCGCCAAAGCCAAAGCAGGAGATCAGACCCAGGCCCAAAGGCCCGAACCGGCCAAATATGCGATCAACGGAACGGCTTTCGCCGCCCCGCGGCTCGAGGCCGGCCTGTACCTCGTCGCCACCCCGATCGGCAACCTCGGCGACATCACGATCCGGGCGCTTGAAACCCTCGCTGGCGCCGACCTCATCGCCTGCGAGGACACCCGCGTCACCCGAAAGCTGCTCGACCGATTTGCGATCGCAACTCCGCTCACACCTTACCACGACCACAACGCAGCCACGGCGCGGCCAAAGCTGCTGGAGAAGCTCACGGCCGGCAGGGCGCTTGCGCTGGTCTCGGATGCCGGCACGCCGCTGATCTCCGATCCCGGCTTCAAACTGGTGCGCGAAGCAAGCCGGGCCGGCATTGCGGTGACGGCACTCCCGGGCGCATCGTCGGTGCTGTCAGCGCTTTGTGTCGCCGGGTTGCCGACCGACCGCTTCTTCTTCGAAGGATTCTTGCCACCGAAAGCGGCCGCGCGCCGCGCACGCCTCGCGGAGCTCGCGAGGATCGACGCGACGCTGGTGCTGTTCGAAACCGGTCCCCGCATGGCCGACGCGTTGCATGATCTTTCTGCTGAGCTCGGCGATCGTGAAGCCGCGATCTGCCGCGAGATGACCAAGCTGCATGAGGAGGTCAGGCGCGGCCGAGTGTCCGATCTCGCAGCGAATGCAGACAATCTGGAAACGCGCGGCGAGTTCGTCGTCGTCATCGGGCCGCCGGCGAAAGGCGATGCTGTCATGAGCGACGGCGAACTTGACGAGGCGTTGAGCGCGGCGCTCGCCGTTCGCAGCGTCAAGGATGCAGTCGCCGAAATTGCCGCGATCTCGGGACGCGGCAAGCGCGAGGTTTACGCGCGCGCGCTCGAACTCGCCAAGCATTTGAGAGGCCGGAGCTGACGATGGCCGGGGATGAGAAATCACCTGCGCCGGAGCGCGTCGCCGCGTTCAAAACCGGCTTATCGGCGGAAAGCCGCGCCGCGGCCTACCTTATCGCCAAGGGCTATCGCATCATGGCGCGCCGTTTCCGCTCCGGCGTCGGCGAGATCGACATCATCGCACGCCGCCGCAACACCATCATCTTTGTCGAGGTGAAGGCCCGCGCCAGCCTCGACGAAGCCGCCTATGCCGTGACACCGCACCAGCAGGCGCGCATCGTCGCCGCCGCTGAGGCCTGGATCGCGGCTCATCCAGAGCATGCGCAAAACGAGTTTCGCTTTGATGCGATGCTGGTGGCGCCGGGAAAGCTGCCGCGCCACCTCACTGCGGCGTTCGACGCCAGCGCATGAGCCGCGATTGCATGGTTTGACCCCTAGCAAGATAACCCGAGATGCCACAGATTATCCGCTGCCCTTTAGCGTCACCAACAACCGAGCAGCCGCAATGAGTCTCAAAGTCGCCGTCCAGATGGACCCGATCGCACGCATCAACATCCGCGGCGATTTCGACCTTTGCCATGCTGCTGGAGGCGCAGGCGCGCGGCCATGCGATCAGCTATTACACGCCCGACCGCATGGCCCAGCGCGGCCGCGATATTTTTGCCACCGTCCAGCCACTCACCGTGCGCGACCAGGAAGGCGACCACTTCAAGCTCGGCGAATCGACTCGCGTCAACCTCGCATCATTCGACGTGATCCTGCTGCGGCAGGACCCGCCGTTCGATCTCGCCTACATCTCGACCACGCACATGCTCGAACGCATTCATCCGAACACGCTCGTGGTCAACGATCCCGCGCATGTGCGCAATGCGCCGGAAAAAGTCATGGTGATGGAGTTCACCGACCTGATGCCGCCGACGCTGATTACGCGCGACCTCGATGAGATCAAGGCGTTCCGCGTCGAGCATGGCGACGTGGTGATGAAGCCGTTGTACGGCCACGGCGGCGGCGCGGTGTTCCGCCTGACCCGCGAGGATCTCAACTTCGGCTCGCTCTACGACTTGTTCGCGGTGACGTTCCGCGAGCCGTGGGTGATCCAGAAATTCATCCCGGAGGTGAAGGCCGGTGACAAGCGCATCCTGCTGGTCGACGGCGGGTTCGCCGGCGCCGTCAACCGGGTGCCGGCGCCCGACGACCTGCGCTCCAACATGGTGCGTGGCGGAGCTGCTCAAGCGACCGAACTATCGCCGCGCGAGCGCGAGATTTGTGCGCGGCTCGCACCCGAGCTGCGCAAGCGCGGCCTGCTGTTCGTCGGCATCGACGTGATTGCCGGCAATCTCACCGAGATCAACGTCACCTCGCCGACCGGCATTCGCGCCGTCCAGCGCCTTGGCGGACCCAACGTGGCGGCGAAGCTGTGGGATTGCATCGAGGCCAAGCGCCGCTAGCTCTTGAAGAAGCGCCGCTAAAGCACGATCTGCGCGCCGCGGTGTGATCGTACCTTCCACAACCCTGAGTTTATTCGTTAACGCGCCGGTTACTATGCGCGACTAGTCTTGCTTTGGACCCGTTCGTCAGCATCACGCCGCCCACACGGCGGGTTCGCCACGATTTGACAGCGGGTTCGTCGTTTCCCTCATGGCCATCGAAGTTTTTCACGGCGCGTCGATCCCGCGGGAATTGTCCAGCGCGGCAATGGAATTCCTCTGGGCGAAGTGGAAGACGCTGAGCGCGACCAACGACCTGACGCTGCAGCGCCTCACCGAGGAATCGAACCACGCGCTACGTGACAACTCGAGCTTCATGATGTCGGTCGGTGACGACTTCGTGCACATGTATGTCGGGCAGAACCTCCAGCACGCGCTTGGTTACAATCCGACCGGCCACATGCTGTCGGCGAGCGACAGCCAGGTTTCCCGCGACCTGCTCGAACTCTATCGGCACGCCGCAAAACACCTGTTGCCGTCGTTCGTCCGCACCACCGGGCCGCGCTTCCGCTCAGGCGAGATCTGGCAAGGCCTGACGCTGCCGATCAAGCTCGCCGACGGTGTCGTCATCCTGGTTTGCTATAGCGAGCAGGTCAGTCATCACCGCGAGGTCTACGAGTATCTGTTCCAGAACTCGCCGGAGGCGATGCTGGTCGCCTCGCCGATCGCCAACGATGTGGGCGACGCGGTCGACGGCTGGGTCGTTATGGTCAACGACGCTGCGCGCCGGCTGCTCGACTTCACCGACAATATCGGCAGCCTGCGGATCAAGCATCTGCCCCAGCTCACAGACCTCGACCTCAGTTTCAAACTGCACCCGCCGGTGCGGCCGGGAACGTCGGTTCGGACCGTCGAGGGACCCGCGTTTGAGGTCGAAATCATCCGCTTCATCAACGTCTTCGCCATCCTGATGCGGCCGCAGGGCGCGCGGCGGGCCACCGCCCTGGACGCCGCTCCGGAGCTCGCGCCGGCGTAAGCGGCCTGCTCCGACCCGGCGCTCCCCAATGTTCACTTAATGTTCTTGAAACTCGCGACCGGCCACGCTACGGTTCGCGTGGGGCGCGAGAGATCCATGGTTCAGCACGTCTCGACGGTCGCATTTGAGGGCATCGAGGCGCGGGCCGTCGATGTCCAGGTCCAGGTTGCGCCGGGGCTACCCGCCTTCGGCAGTGCATTCCGTCAATGGTAAATCAACAGAGGCTGTAGTCTGCTCCGTGATTGCAGATCGCTCCTTCCTCGCGCAACAATACGCGCGGGCTGAGGAGCAGGACTGGGAAAATGTCGGAGGCAGAGGCGGACGCTGAGGCGTCCCCCGTCCCACAAGCAGCAAGCGTTTTCCTGCGCTTATGTGCGGACGGTATGTGCAGTGGCGGGGATGAGCTTGGCCGTGCCGATCCAGACATCGACAAACTCGACTTCATCGCATTGAGCCGTTTAGCTGGTCCTATACGCACGAAGCCTAGCATCGGTATCCAAGTGAAGTCCCAAAGGTCAGGGGCTGCAACCCTGATCCTATTCCTTATTCGCTTGATCTGGATACTTATGACAATCTCAGAGACCCTATGGTGAGCGCGCCTCGGATACTCGTCCTCGTGTTAGTGCGGGGTAATTCTCACTGAGCAATGGCTCATCCAAACGGAACACAGCTAATCCTCCGGCACTGCGCATATTGGGTGAGCCTCAAGGGTCAACCGGCAAGCGGCAATGAGTCATCCAAACGGTTTATTTGAACAGAGAGAACAGATTCGGACCAAACAGCCTTGTTGAAAATGATGCAAGAAACAGCTGGCGGGCTCGACCTATGAAAGTCTCGGTTAGAGATGCAGCCTCGTTGCGCGCCCTCAGTCCTGTCAATGTGATCGGGTATCTGCGTGCTCACGGCTGGGTCCGGTACAGCGAACTTCAGGGGCGTTTCAGCGTCTGGAAGCATCCGCAGCATCCGGACGCTGAGGTTGTCATTCCTGCGAGCCGCGATGCTCGAGATTTTCCCTCCAGTTAGCTGAAGCTCTCAAGAACTCGAAGATGTCGAACAGCGCCCCCAGCTCGACATTTTGAAGGACCTCAATCGATCAGGCTCGATGTCCTCCGGCTCGCCGGAAGCATGGTCCCAATACCACCGACGGTACATGTGTTGTCTACGATGGTGTTCAGCTGGTCGAGCGTGCACGCGATATGCTGCTTGCTGCGGCATGCGCTGCGGTCTCGCCGCGCGGGTGTTCCATTCCCGGAAGCCCGTGCAGGCTCTCGATTACATGTCGAACGCCAGGTTGGGCCAAACAGAGCGCGGGAGCTACGTGCTGACCCTGCTCTCGCCTGTCGCCCCGCAGCTACATGCGTACAGCGACACCCACCTGTTCCCCGATGATCCGTTTGAAAGGCATGTGGTGAAGACGCTTGCCGTTTCCGTTAACGCTACTGTCGTCGCGGCAGAGGAAGTGGCGTCCAGCGCCGCTCCTCCTTCGACACGTTCGTTGAAAAGGTGCCGCAGGGGTGAGCGCCAATCTTTGCGAAGCAGTAGCTGGCTTGTTCAGAACCAGGCAGAGGCTCACGGTTAGCTTTCAGTTTCGTGGGCGCTGAACCGTCCTCTTCCGAATGCTATTCCCGCCCGGACACGCATAACCGAAGACTTGTCCCGATGATCAAGAGGCCGCGCTATTTCCGCTTTAGCGACGTCTTGGAAGAATACGAAGTTCGCGGTCCTGTCATTAAGCTCGAACGGGGCGGGGGCGACCCAGTGGGACGCGCCACAATCTACGCGATGGTCGAGGGCGGGTTGAGAAAGGTCACGGTAGAACTATCGGACGTGGACTATCATACAGCGGTGGCGGCCCACGAGAACGGTTCCTGTGCGGCTGATCGGCAACGTGAAAAAGGAAGGCCGCTCCTAGAAAGTTTCGCAGTATTCCGGTTTCGGTTCCGACCGAGTATGATGAAGAGCCCCGTTAGGTGTCTGCGTTCGGCCTCTTCGGGTCCCCTATGGCCCCCACGTTTCCAAAAACCGACCCCACCCTGGCTTCCAAAGATCGGCAGTAAAGGCCGCCGCCGCCGCCGAGGTAACAGCAGCAGTGTGCTCGCTAACGGGTCCCTCCGTTACTTCGTTATTCCCAGCGGGTCCCTCGCTCAATCGCGCTTCACCCGTGCCCCAGGTACTGAATGCTCTCGTGCAATCCCGTCGAGGCCCTCGCCCCGGTCCGCACGCTCAAATATCTCGCGAACGATTGCGGTGCGCTGCGCGCACCGGCTAATCGCGACCAGCTGTTCCGATTGATCGCGACCACTCATTCCAATTGATTGCGACCACCCGTTCCGACGGATCGCGACCACCCATTCCGGGCGATCGCGACCAGCTGTGGACGGGGATGACGGGCGCCGTCGGGTGATCCGCGAATCGGCATGGCTTGGCTCCTTTTCACAAGGAGCGGGGCATGCCTGGACCGAGATTACCGATGCGCAAAATCCGCGACGTGCTGAGGCTGTCGGCCGCTGGCATGTCCAAACGCAAGATCGCCGCTAGCCTCGGGGTGAGCGCGACGGCCGCGGGGGAATGTATCCGGCGGGCGCAGCGCGCAGGCGTCAGCTGGCCGTTTGCGAATGAGCTGACAGACGAGGTTCTGGAGAACCGGCTTTACCCGCGGCCAGCAATGGCGGCCAAGGATCGCCGGCCGCGGCCAGAGTGGCCAGCGGTACACCGCGAGCTGCGGCGGCCCGGGGTGACGCTGCAGCTATTGTGGGAGGAATATCGCGCGGTTCACCCCGACGGTTACGGCTATAGCCGTTTCTGCGAGCTTTTCCGGGCTTGGGAGGCGCGGCTGTCGCCGACCATGCGGCAGAGCCACGTCGCCGGCGAACGCCTGTTCGTTGATTACGCCGGCACGACGCTGGAGGTGATCGACCCCGCGACCGGCGAGGTGAGGACGGCGCAGCTGTTCGTGGCCGCGCTCGGCGCGTCGAGCCTGACCTACGCCGAGGCCAGCTGGACGCAGGGCCTGTCCGACTGGATCGGCTCGCATACGCGCGCCTTCGCCTTCGTCGGCGGCGTCCCGGCGATGGTGGTGAGCGACAATCTACGCTCGGGCATTACCAAGGCTTGTTTCTACGAGCCGGCGGTCAACCGCACCTACGCCGAGATGGCGGCGCACTACGGCACCGCGATCGTACCGGCGCGGCCGTACCGGGCGAGGGACAAAGCCAAGGTGGAAGTGGCGGTGCAAATTGCAACGCGCTTCATCATCGCCAAGCTGCGCAACCGGCAATTCTTCTCGCTGTCCGCATTGAACGCCGCCATCGCTGAGCTCCTTGTGCAGCTCAACAACCGCATGTCGCGCCATCTCGGCGCGAGCCGCCGTGCGCTGTTCGAGGATCTGGAGCAGTCGGCGCTGAAGCCACTGCCGGCCGAGCCCTACGTCTTTGCCGAATGGAAGGAATGCCGGGTCGGGCTCGACTACCACGTCGAGATTGGCAAGCACTACTACTCGGTGCCGCACCCGTTGCTGCGCGAGAAGGTTTGGGCGCGCGTCACGGAACGGACCGTCGAGATCTTCCACAGCGGCAAGCGGGTCGCCGCCCATTTGCGGTCGTCGTCAAACCGCAAGCACACGACGGTGCGCGAGCATATGCCATCGAGCCACCGGCGGTACGCCGACTGGACGCCGGAGCGGCTGCGGCGCCAGGCTGGCGCGATCGGCCGCCACACCTCGGCGCTGGTTGAGATCATCCTGCGGGAGCGTTCGCACCCCGAGCAAGGCTTCCGCGCCTGCGTCGGTATCTTGCGGCTCGCCAAGACCTTCGGCCGCGAGCGGCTCGAAGCCGCTTGCAGCCGAGCGCTTGAGATCGGTGCGCGCTCCTACAGCTCGGTCAACTCGATCCTCAAGAACAACCTCGATCGCCGACGGCCTGCCATGCCCGCGGACGGGCCGGCGATAGCGCACGACAACATCCGTGGCCCCACCTACTTCCACTGAGGAGACGACAAGCGATGCTCACCCATCCCACCCTCGACCAGCTCAGAACACTCAAGCTCGATGGTATGGTCCAGGCCTTTATCGAGCTCGAAGCGCAGGAGGAGACCCACAATCTGGCACACGCCGAATGGCTGGCCCTTCTGCTCGACCGCGAGGCCGCTGATCGCGGCACCCGCCGCTTCCAGACCCGGCTGCGCGCCGCTCGGTTGCGTCACAGCCAAGCCGCCTATCGAGGACGTCGACTACCGCACGCCGCGCCGGCTCGACAAAGCGCTGTTCCAGCAGTTGGCCACCTGCCGCTGGATCGCCGAGCACCGCGGCTTGCTGGTTACGGGCCCATGTGGCATCGGCAAGTCGTGGCTATCCTGCGCGCTCGCGCAGAAGGCTTGCCGCGACGGCTACACCGTGCACTACGCGCGCGTGCCGCGCCTGTTCGCCGATCTCGATCTCGCTCATGGGGACGGCCGCTTCGCGCGGCTGTTCCGGATGCTGGTCAGGGTCGATCTCCTGGTCCTCGACGATTGGGGACCCGACCGCCTCTCGGCCAGCCAACGGCGCGATCTCATGGAGATCATCGAGGACCGCCACGGCCGCGGCTCCATTCTCATCACCAGCCAACTTCCTGTGGCAACCTGGCATGAGGTTATCGGTGAGCCCACGCTCGGCGACGCGATCTTGGATCGCATCGTCCACAACGCCTACCGGCTCGAGCTCGATGGTCCGTCAATGCGCAAGCTCAAAGCCGGCGAGGCGATCGAGCACGCAGAGCAACACGCACCACCACCGCCACCGACAGCAAGCCCACCAAGGGAGCGAGGAAATGAGGCGCAGACCCGGCACCCCGGCCGCCCCCGTGGGTCAACAGGCACCTCCCGCGCGCGCCGCTGCGTCAGCCGTGCGGGCACTCCGCAGCGCGCGCGGGTCCCTCCTGTTGACTACGGGGACGGCCTCCATCGCGCTTGACGCCGAGCATGAACACTGAGATCAGAAAATGCACCTGACGGCGCCTCCACGCTGGTCGCGATCCATCGGTACAGGTGGTCGCGATCCGT
>CAWCKS010000008.1:0-293957 GCA_963796195.1 uncultured Alphaproteobacteria bacterium
CGTGTTATGTAGCGTCTGCTTCGTTCAGTTACGGGTGGCTGGCTAAAGACGGATGCGGAAAAATTATCCCAGCCCGTTCTCGAAAGCGTTCTCGTTGAGTTGCGCGACATCGTCAGCTTTGAAGACGATGATCCCAAGGCCTATGGCTCTTACAAGCTAACATATACGCAGGCCCGTCACGTCGCGGGCAAAGCGAGCATCGCGAAGCCTCTTCCCGAAGAGCTCACGTTTTCCTTGAGGCTTTTGCGGGCGAATGGGTTCGCTCGTGTCGGGTGGGTTGGTCGCTGCCACAACGCACCAACGACGATCTCCCCATTACTTTCCCGTACGTGGAGGTTCAGGATCAGCGCGAACGCGCGCGCATTCCGGAGCTCTGAGCAATCGCGCGGCAGGAGGAATTCGATGGCGGCTAAGGGGCGAATGACGGGAATGCTCGGCACATATTTGGCCGCCGCAGAGCTAACGCAGAAAGGATTGATCGTTTCGATTACGTCCCGAAATGCTAAGGGAGCTGATTTGCTCGTCGCCAATCAATCCTATAAAAAAACTTGGTCCATTCAGGTGAAAACAAACCGCAAGGCAGCCGGCTTCTGGCTCATGGGCGCCACTTATAAGGTGATGGCGTCATCCGGCCGCATCTCTGTTTATTAGAAACTACGCGGAGATGCGCGGCCAGATTATTACGTCGTTCCAAGTCGCGAAGTGGCCAAACTTGGTCGCAGATCAGAGGCTCAAACAGGGTCGGTTTGGTATTCGTTTTATCGAGAAGACGCCCAAAAATATCATGAACGTTGGTCGCTCTTCAGCCCGTAGGTTTCTCTAGCCTAGCCGCTGGTTGCCGCTTTCCAAACCGGCACCGTTTCAAATCGACGAAGGTATATTGAACATTCGAGCTGATCTTCTTTTGATAGGACGATAACCGAGCATCGATGTCGGCAATATCGTTGCTCGGCAAGTAGATGCAGAAATACAGATGCTCAATGGAGGCGTTGAATATAGCGTTGTAAATATGCGCATCAACCTCAGACGCGGAGTGTCCAAACACGAAAAATACGCCTGAAGCTTGTTGCAGCCTCGAGTAACAGTGTCTCAGATAAAAATCGAATTCGATTTTGCGCCGCTTTTGCACGGATGTGCCTTCCGCGATGTATAGCGGAAATAGACCGGTAGAGGTGGCCCCGGTTGTCTGAACAGATTTTCCGCGTCGATAAGTGGAGCCTCTGCCGGGGTTAGGCTGCCAAGCGGAGGGGCAGCGGGGTGAAGTAGGCTTGATCGGGTGTCGATGCCGTCAAGGCTCGAGTGTGGTCGGCGGCCGTTGTAGAAGTCGAGGTAGCGGCCGATCGAAGCGCGGGCCTCGCTGACGCTGTCGTAGGCCCGCAGATACACCTCCTCGTATTTGACGCTGCGCCACAGCCGCTCGACGAAGACGTTGTCCCGCCAAGCCCCTTTGCCGTCCATGCTGATGGCAATGCCGTTGTTGGCGAGCACGCCGGTGAAGGCCGCGCCGGTGAACTGGCTGCCCTGGTCGGTGTTGAAGATGTCCGGCTTGCCGTGACGAGCCAAGGCATCCTCCAGCGTCTCGACGCAGAACGCCGCCTCCATCGTGATCGACAGCCGCCACGACAGCACGCGACGGCTGAACCAATCGAGCACGACGGCCAGATAGACGAAGCCGCGCGCCATCGGGATGTAGGTGATGTCCATCGCCCACACCTGGTTCGGCCGCGTGATCGCAATCCCGCGCAGCAGATACGGATAGATCTTGTGGCCGGGCTCGGGCTTCGTCGTGCGCGGACGGCGATAGAGCGCCTCTATCCCCATCCGCTGCATCAGCGTCTTCACGTGACGACGGCCGATCTTGCACCCCTCGGCAGCCAGCAGGCCTCGCAACATCCGCGAGCCGGCGAAAGGGAACTCCAGATGCAGCCGGTCGAGACGCCGCATGATCGCGAGGTCGGCTTCCGGCACCGGACGCGGCAGGTAGTAGACGCTGCCACGGCTGATGCGCAGAACCTCCGCCTGCCTGGTGATCGGCAGATCGTGCTCACGGTCGATCATCGCTTTGCGCTCAGCAATCCCGCCTTGGTGAGCGCGCCTTCTAAAAAATCGTTCTCCAGCGTCAGTTCGCCGATCTTGGCATGCAGCGACTTCACGTCGACGGCCGGCTGCGCCGCTCCGTTGCCGCCGCCGGGACCGAACACATCGGCAGCCCCGCCTTCGAGCTGCGCCTTCCACGACGTGATCTGATTGGGGTGAACGTCGAACTGCTCGGCAAGCTGAGCCAGCGTTCGATCGCCCTTGATGGCGGCAAGCGCCACCTTCGCCTTGAAGGCCGGTGTGTGGTTCCGGCGCGGTCGTCTGCTCATGGTCTCTCCTGATTCGCAGGCCACAGCGTGCCCGCCGTCAGGCAGAAACTCCACTTATCGTCCTGTGCAGATTTCCGAGGCCGGCTCTGGTGCCCGTGATGGTCTGCTCGATGGCATCCAATATTCCGGACCCTTCGACGCGCTTTTCTATCTTGCCATCGCTGCCGTTAAAGAGGTGGAGTCCACCGTGAAGGTTGTAGACATTGCACCGAGGATCGTCCGTGAATGGTCGGCGAAAGCCATTAACTTCCTTTGCCAAACCAAATCCGTCGCCGAAATTCGATGAGCCGGCAATCACCCAGTTCAACATCAGGTCGTAGTTGACCGTGAAGATCTGCGAGAAGCGTCCTAAGAATTTCAAGCAGTCCGGGGGATCACATCTTCGATTTCTCGACGAAACTTGGGGTGAGTTGAAGTCCTGATAGCTTCATCAAAGGAAATTGGTGGTGCCGGCATGTCTGCATCATTTAACTTGTGAAGACGGACGAGGTCGTTCAACCACTAGGATGTGGACAGTAGATTTGCGCCCCAATCGTGGGATCCCGCCAACCTTTCTAATCAGGTCGATTACGTGCGGATGTAGAATTTTGTTTAGAATAGACGCAGTTGCGTAAAGTGCCACGATGAATGACAAAGCTTCTCTGCGCCCCGTCTTGGTGTTTAATCGCGCATCGGCGAGGTCCCACGTTTCGTGGACGAACTTGTTTCGGTTATCGCGAAATTCGTGGAGGACACGGACGAATTCGTCATCTAGGGAGTAGTTCTTTTTCATTCGCAAAATCGCCGTGTCCATGGTGATTTCTGACGCTCTGAAGTCCAACCACTCCGATATTTTGAGAGACCGGGACAACTGCTTTATTTGTTTCTCGACCAAGGCGCAGATCAAGAGTGTTCTCCCGACTTCAATGGAGAACTCTCGAGTTTCATCTAGCTCACTTGGCGTCGACATTTGTTGCTCCACCGTATAGCAGCCAGTAGGGCGCGTTAGGCGAAGCCGTAACACTCATTATTACAACAACACCTCCACTGTAGAAATCACCGTTGACGACGCCTCTGCAATTGCAGCTATCGCAGACCAGCCGGATGTAAGTACTGATTTCCGCGGCGCTCTGCAGACTGCAAAAAAAATTCACGAGATCTCCGCGGCGGTGAAGGATTAGAGTCTGACCGAGGCGGACAAGGCGGCCCTGAACGTCGTCAACAAAGAATTAGCAAAGCCAAAGAGGCGTGGAAATATAACGTCTTGGGCTATGAAGTCTGGCAAGAGCTTTACAAGCGCCGTCCGACGTTCATGTACTTCGGTGACTACGAAGTTCTTCCGAGCAAAATGAACCTGCCTGATCTTGCGCAGCGAGTAGCTCAGGCAAAGGAAAAGCCCGCAGAGCTGAACGAACCATCTTCCCACTTCAGGCTGCGCTTGGTTGGACCGTCGCTCAAAAGTTATTTATTTCAGAGCGCAATCTCCTAGTCGAAGGTTCGTCTGACTTGATTTACCTGCAGGTCACGTCCTCAATCTTGAGAGTCGCAAAAAAAAGCCGCATCTGCGTCCCGACATCACGATCGTGCCAACCGGCGGCCTTGATAAGGTGGTGACCTTCATCGCGCTATTGGGTGCTAACAAGCTCAAAATCGCGGTGCTGCACGACTATCGAGGGTCTCCGAGCAAAAGCTGCTCGATGTCATGCGCGAGAAAATGATTGCTTCCAAATCGGTATTAGACGCCTCGCAGTTTCGAGACCTATCAACGATAGGAAAGAGCGGTAAGCCAGCGGATACCGAGGATTTGTTCGAGCCGGCGACTTATCTTCACTACTTCAACGAAGCGTTCAAAGTTGGACTTGGGAAGTGTCGTGGTCGCCGAAGCCGATCTACCGCCGGGGGATAGAATAGTGGACCGCTTGGACCGCTATTTGGCATCCAAAAGTATCCAATTGCGACCTTCTCCCGGCTTTAATCACTACTTGCCCGCGACCGCGATGGCGCGCGACCCATCCGCGATCGATGCAACTTCGCTCCTGAGATTTGAGGAGCTTTTCAAAGCCGTGAATTCACTTTTTTGAAGTAGCCTAGTGACCGTTCGCTCTTACACGCCCACGGCAATATCGCTTAAGCTACTGATATGTATGGTGAGCGCGAAGGAACTCGAACCCTCGACCCCATGATTAAAGTCACGGGGTCGCCCAGTTCGCTAATCCCTCACGAACACCCCGTCGTGCTGCCACACGTCTCGCACTTCATGCAGGTGCCGTTCCGCACCAGCGTGAAATTCCCGCACTCCGAGCACATCTCGCCTTCGTAGCCCTTGGCCTTGGCTTCGGCGCGGCGCTCGGCCTTGCTGGGCGCGGCTTGCGTCTTGCTCCAGGCGAGCTGCTCCAGCTTCTCGGTCGGCGACAGTTCGGTGTCGACTTCCGCCTTCAGCGCGGTGGCGCCTTCCACCGTGTCGGCGTTGCGCGCGGTGGCCGCCGAGTGCTGCGCCAGCGACGTCACCCGTGAGCCGCCCGATGGCGCGTTGTCGGCGCCCTGCGTCACCGAGGTCGAGCCGCCGCGCATGACAACGAGGTTGTCGGTGCGCGAGCGCGTCAGCCCCTTCGAGAGGTAACGTCCCGCCGGCTGCTGGGCGCCTTCCGGCGACTTGCCTTCCTCGACGCCCTTGCCGAGCGCGTCAAAGCCGCTCTCGTTGGGGTCGACATGGGCGAGATCGAAGCGCGACATGTAACTCACCGCGAGCTCGCGGAACACATAGTCGAGGATCGACGTCGCATACTTGATCGAGTCGTTGCCCTGCACCGGGCCGGCCGGCTCGAACCGGGTGAAGGTGAAGGCGTCGACATATTCGTCGAGCGGCACGCCATATTGCAGGCCGAGCGAGACCGCGATCGCAAAGTTGTTGATGAAGGAGCGCAGCGCCGCGCCTTCCTTGTGCATGTCGATGAAGATCTCGCCGAGCCGGCCGTCGTCATATTCGCCGGTGCGCAGATAAACCTTGTGCCCGCCGACCACGGCCTTCTGGGTGTAACCCTTGCGGCGATCGGGCATGCGCTCGCGCTCGCGCATCACGATCACGCGCTCGACCAGTTTTTCGACCACGCGCTCGGCCACTTGCGTCGCGCGCGCCGCCATCGGCTTGTCGAGGAAGGTTTCCAGCGCGTCGTCCTCGTCGTCCTCGTCGGCAATGAGCTGCGAGTTCAGCGGCTGGCTCAGCTTCGAGCCATCGCGGTACAGCGCGTTGGCCTTCAGCGCCAGCTTCCAGGACAACAGATACGCCGCCTTGCAATCCTCCACCGTGGCGTCGTTCGGCATGTTGATGGTCTTCGAGATCGCGCCCGAGATGAACGGCTGCGACGCCGCCATCATCCGGATGTGGCTCTCGACCGAGAGGTAGCGCTTGCCGATCTTGCCGCACGGGTTGGCGCAGTCGAACACCGGATAGTGCTCGGCCTTCAGGTGCGGCGCGCCTTCCACCGTCATCGCGCCGCAGATGTGGATGTTGGCGGCCTCGATCTCGCGCTTGGTGAAACCGACAGCGGCGAGCAGGTCGAAGTTGGGAGCGGCGGACACTTCAGGCGCGATGCCGAGCGCGTCGCGGATGAAATCTTCGCCGAGCGTCCACTTGTTGAAGGCAAACTTGATGTCGAACGCGGTCGGCAAGCCCTTCTCGACGTTGGCGATCGCCTCGTCGGTAAAGCCCTTGGCCTTCAGCGTGGTGTGGTTGATCCCCGGCGCATTGGACAGCGAGCCGTGGCCGACGGCATAGGCCTCGATCTCGGCGATCTCGCTCTCGCGATAGCCGAGCGCCCGCAAGGCTTCCGGCACCGCGCGGTTGATGATCTTCCAGTAGCCGCCGCCCGCGAGTTTCTTGAACTTCACCAGCGCGAAGTCGGGCTCGATGCCGGTGGTGTCGCAATCCATCACGAGGCCGATCGTGCCGGTCGGCGCGATCACGGTGGCCTGCGCGTTGCGATAGCCGTGCAGTTCGCCAAGGCGGAGCGCCTTGTCCCACGCCGCGCGCGAGTGCTGCGCGAGGTCGCGTCCCTCGGCGCCGAGCTGCTCGAACACCTTCATGTCGAGCGGCACCGGCGGGTTCGACACCTTCTCATAGCCGTTGCGTTCGCCATGCGCCGCGCGGCGATGGTTGCGGATCACCCGCAGCATGTGCTCGCGGTTTTTTTTGTAATTTGGGAACGGACCCTGGCCCTGCGCCATCTCGGCCGAGGTGGCGTAGGAGATGCCGGTCATGATCGCAGTCAGCGCGCCGCAGATCGCGCGGCCCTGTTCGCAAGTCGTAGGCGATGCCCGACGACATCAACAGCCCGCCGATGTTGGCGAAGCCGAGGCCCAGCGTGCGGAACTCGTAAGACAGCTGCGCGATCGCCTTCGACGGAAACTGCGCCATCAGCACGGAGATCTCGAGCACCACGGTCCACAGCCGGATCGCGTGCTCATAGCCCTCGATGTCGAAGCGCAAGCCCACTATCCGTCATTCCGGGGCGCCCCGCAGGGGCGAGCCCGAGATCCATCACTCCCGGTCTTGTGGGGTTAGGTCGAGGTGCCGGACAGCCGCTCCGCGGCTTCCGTGAATGACGTCGGTGCGATCTTCCTGAACGCCAGCAGGTTCATCGACGCCAGATTGCAGGCGGTGTCGTCGAGGAACATGTATTCCGAGCACGGGTTCGAGGCGCGGATCGCGCCTGAGGCGGCACAGGTGTGCCAGTCGTTGATCGTGGTGTGGTACTGCAGGCCGGGATCGGCCGAGGCCCAGGCCGCGGTGCCGATCTTCTCCCACAGGTCGCGCGCCTTCACGGTCCTCGCGATGCCGCGCTTGCCCGTGCGCCAGTTCAAATCCCACTCGGCGTCGGATTCGACCGCCTTCAGGAATTCATCGGTGACGCGCACCGAATTGTTGGAGTTCTGGCCTGACACCGTGAGGTAGGCCTCGGAATCCCAGTCGGTGTCGTAGACCGGGATGTTGATGTCCTTATAGCCCTGCTTGGCATACTGGATGACCTGGCGGATCGCGGCATCCGCGACCAGCGACCGCCGCGCGAACTTGATCTCGCGCCGCAGGGCAGGGTTCTTCTCCGGATCGAAGCAATCCTCGCCCGGGCCTTCGCAGTTCACGCAGGCCTTCAGGATCGCCCGCAGATGCTTTTGATTAAGCTTGGATCCGGTGACGAGCGCCGCGACCTTGCGCTCCTCCGTCACCTTCCAGTCGATATACGTCTCGATATCGGGATGGTCGGCGTCGACGATCACCATCTTGGCCGCGCGACGCGTCGTGCCGCCGCGACTTGATCGCGCCCGCGGCGCGGTCGCCGATCTTCAAAAAGCTCATCAGGCCGGACGAACGTCCGCCGCCCGACAGCTTCTCGCCTTCGCCGCGCAGGTTGGAGAAATTCGAGCCGGTGCCGGAGCCGTACTTGAACAGGCGCGCCTCGCGCACCCACAAATCCATAATGCCGCCCTCGTTGACGAGGTCGTCGCTCACAGACTGGATGAAGCAGGCGTGCGGCTGCGGATGCTCGTAGGCCGACTTGGATTTGGTCAGCTTGCCGGTCTGGTAGTCGACATAATAATGGCCCTGGCTCGGGCCATCGATGCCATAGGCCCAGTGCAGGCCGGTGTTGAACCATTGCGGCGAGTTCGGCGCCGCCATCTGCATCGCCAGCATGTAGCGGTGCTCGTCGAAGAAGGCTTGCGCGTCTTCTTCGCGATCGAAATAGCCGCCCTTCCAGCCCCAGTAGGTCCAGGCGCCGGCCAGCCGATCGAACACTTGCTTGGCGGAATGCTCGCCGACGATGCGCTCGGCCTCCGGCCTGGCGCTAAGGGCGACTTCGTCGGCCACTGACCGCCACAGCCATGACGGCATCGGTCTCTTCCTCGACGCGCTTCAGCGCCGCGGGCACGCCCGCTTTACGGAAATACTTCTGCGCGAGCACATCGCTGGCGACCTGCGACCAGAACTCAGGCACCTCGACATTGTCGAGGTGGAACACGATGGAGCCGTCCGGATTCCTGATCTCGCTCGTCGCATGGCGAAACTGGATATCCGCGTAAGGCGATTGGCCGTCCTTGGTGAAGCGCCGCTCGATCCGCATAGTCTTCTTAGGCCCCATCATTTATGGGCATTTTGCTTCGCCACTATCCTCCCACAGGATGCCATGGCCTGGCAGCATGCCGACGTTTCTCTTTCACGGCAGCTCCTGAAGCCTAACGCTTCAGACGCCACCGCGGCTCGCCGGGTGTTCCCGGCTCTGTTTTACGCGCCCCTGGAACTCGTTCGGCCCTGCGGTCTTGCTGCCGCAGGTGTCGCACTTGCGCAGAGGTGCCTGGCGGCACCCCGGTGAAGTTGCCTTGAGGGCGGAACTTGCCCCCTTGGCGGTTATTGGCGTCGCGGGACGCTGGGCCTCCTTCGACCGGCAGACGACTCCTCATGCCCGTCGACGAATATTCGCCGGCGGATTGTTTGGTTTGAGGTCGCAGACCTTGTGGAAGGAGAGCGCCCGGCCCGGACCCAAAACCACTCGCGCCGAACGGATGAAAGCTAGGCCAACTCCGCCGCGCCCGTCAAGAGATAGTACGAGTTCCTGAATCAAATACTAAATGTAGTAGAAATGCGGGGACAACAAGGGGACAAGCCGCGCCTTGCTGTGCGGGAAGTATCAGTGAGTCCTCACGGATTCGCCAAGCCGAAAATTTTCATTTGCGACGCTCAAATCTCGCCGTCACCGCTCTCCACAAGAGACTTTTTTAAGAGCTGAAGGCCCTTGCGCCGCCGCAACTCGGCCTAGCGCAAAGGGCGAGTCGGGGAGGGGCTGTTGGGCACCGTCGCTCTCCACCGCATGGCCGGGCTTCGACCCGGCCATCCCGACCAGGAGTGCAGGTGCCTTACCTAAGCGTGGATGCCCGGCTCCAGGCCGGGCATGACGGCGGAAGTATCATAAATACCTGTAATCGCATTCCCCCAAAACCCCACAAAATCCAGCGAATCCTCACATCCCCTCAATACCTTGCGCGGCACCGGTGGTCGCCAAATCCCGGCATGGCGCCGAAGCACTTTTGCCTGCATGATGAGCACCCCAGCGCTTTGAAATGAATCCCGCCAAATGACCGCCATCGATCAGCGCACGACGCCAAGAATCGTGCCGACCGGTTTCCTGTTCCTCGCCGTCACCGCGGGAAGCGCGTCATTCAATTGGCCCGTGATGAAGTACCTGCTCAGCGAGTGGCCGCCGATGGCGACACGCGGGCTGTGCGGCACGATGGGCGCGCTGCTTTTGACCATCATCGCGATCGCGATGAAGCAAAGCCTGAAGGTGCCGCGCACACGTGTGGCTCAGGCTTTATCTCGCAGCCTTCCTCAACATCACCCTGTGGGTCGTGCTGATGGGCTTTGCGATGCTGTGGCTCTCGGCCAGCGAGGCCGTGATCATCGCCTATCTAATGCCCGTCATTACGACGTTTCTGGCGTGGCCGCTGCTGGGCGAGCGCATCACGCCGCTGCGCGTGATCGCGCTGTTCATCGCCTTCGCCAGCCTCGCCGCGCTGATGGGGGCGAACGGCATCGATGCGTCGTGGGAGAAATTGCCCGGCGTGGTGATGGCCCTCATCACCGCCGTCGCTTACGCGCTCGGCACCATCCTGCTGAAGAAGTGGCCGCTCGGCCTGCCGCCGGTGTCGTCCGCCGCCTGGCAACTCGGCCTCGGCTGCCTGCCGGCCGCGATCTACGGCTTTGTGCACGATCATCCGGATCCCGCCGCGCTCAGCGCCGTCGGCTGGACCTTCATCGCTTACAACATCGTGCTCCAGCAATGCGCCGGCTACGTCTGCTGGCTCGCGGCCTTGCAGCGCTTGCCCGCATCGGTCGCGGCGATCACGACCATGGTGGTGCCGGTCGGCGGCGTGTTGATTTCCGCCGCCTGGCTGCATGAGCCGCTCGGTCCGTACCAGATCACGGCGCTGATCTGCGTCGTCGGCAGCGTTGCGCTCGCGGTGCGCTCATGACCGAAGCCCTTTCGCGCGCGCCATCACGCGTCGATCCAACAGGCCTTTTCTTCCTGCTGACGACCTCGATCGTGTGGGGCCTGAACTGGCCGGTCATGAAATTCGCGCTGTCGGAATGGCCGCCGCTGTCCTCGCGCGGCTGGACCGGCGTCGTCGGCGCGCTGACGCTTGGGATTTACGCGCTCGCACGCGGCGAGAGCCTGAAAGCGCCTGTAGATCAATGGCCGCGGCTGCTGGTGTCCGCAGCGCTCAACGTCACGCTCTGGATGTTCGTGATGTCGCTCGCGCTGCTCTGGCTGCCGGCGAGCGAAGCCGTCGTAATCGCCTACACCATGCCGGTGTGGACCGCGCTCCTGGCCTGGCCCTTGCTCGGCGAGCGGCTGACGCTGCTGCGCATCGTTGCGCTCGTGATGGCGTTCGCCGGCCTCGCCTCGCTGTTCGGCGGTGACGGCATTTCCGCAAGCGCGGCAAAATTGCCGGGCATGCTGCTGGCGTTCACCGGCTCGCTCGGCTTTGCCTTCGGCACCATCTTCCTGAAGCAATTCCCGATCCAGTTGCCCGGCGCGACTTCGGCCGCGCTACAGATCGGCGTCGGCAGCTTGCCGGTCGCGCTGGTCGGCTCGTTCATCGAACATCCCGACGTGACCGTGCTGAACACCGCAGGCTGGGCTGCGCTGGCCTACATGACCTTCGCCGGCTTCTGCATCGCCTATGTCTCGTGGTTCGCCGCGCTCGAGCGGCTGCCGGCCTCGATCGCCGCGATCGGTACCATGCTCGCGCCCGTCATCGGCGTCGTCGTCGCCGCGCTAGCCCTGCATGAGCCGCTGGGACCGGCGAAAATTGCCGCGCTGGCCTTCACCGTGTGCGGCGTCGCGCTGGCCTCGCGATCATGAGGGCGCCCGACGAGAAGGGACGGGCGAATTTCGCCGCCGGCTTCGCCTTCCTGATGGTCACCTCAGTTGGCTGGGGTTTGAACTGGCCGGTCACAAAGTATCTTTTGACCGAGCTGCCGCCGCTATCGATGCGCGGCATCAGCGGCCTGATTGGCGCTGCGGTGCTGGCGTTCGTCGCGATCGCGACGAAAAGAACCGCTCGCGTGCCGCGTAAGCTCTGGCTCCCGCTGTTCGCAACCTCGGTGATGGCGGTAAGCGCCTGGGCAGGCTTGATCGCGTTGGCGCTGTTGTGGCTCAACGCGGGCGAGGCCGCTGTGCTGGGGGCATCCAATCCGGTGTGGGTGTCGCTCCTGGCCTGGCCGCTGCTCGGCGAGCGGATCTCGCTCTTGCGCGTGGTCGCGATCTTCACCGGACTTGCGGCGCTCGCGGTGTTGTTCGGCGTCAACGGTCTTGATGCCAGCGCGAGCAAGTTGCCCGGGGTGGCGCTCGCGCTCGCCGCCACCATTGGCACGTCGGTCGGCACCATCCTGATCAAGCGTTTTCCGTTGCAGCTGCCGGCGATTTCGTTCGCCGCGTGGCAGCTGTTCCTGGGCTGTCTCGTGGTGACGGCTGCAGGGCTCGCCTTCGAGCATCCGCATTTCGAAAACCTGTCGACGAAGGGCTGGTGGCTGTTCAGCTACATGACCTTCGTGCAGTTTTGCATCTGCTATGTCTGCTGGTTCGCCGCGTTGAAGCGGCTGCCGGCGTCAACGGCTGCGACCGGCACGCTGGTCGTGCCGGTGGTCGGCGTCATCGCTTCAGCGATTGCCCTGCACGAGCCGCTGGGGCTTCGCGAGATTGGCGCGCTGCTCTTGACGCTGTTCAGCGTCATGCTGGCGGTGCGGTCGTAGCGCGCCGTCGGGTTACGGGCAGGGCCGGCGCACGCCGCCGCGGCCGATATAGGTGCCGGTCGCCGGATCATAGGTGCGGAAGCGCTGCATGCAGTAGTTGACGGCGTCAGGCGACACGGTCACCGGCGCATCGTCATAGTAGTAGCTTGGGTCATAATAGTAGGAGTCGTCGTAATAATAAGGGTACCCTCCGAGCGCGAGGCCGGCGCCGAACGCGAAATCCCGGCGCAAAGAAATGCCGGTGGTGAAAAAACGCGGCGTGCGGCCCAGCGAAGCCCGGTCTGACAAAGCCCGGCCGTACGCCGGCAAATGCCGGCCGCATGCCCATGCCACCGATCCGGGCGCCGGCGAAGTGCGCGCCGCCGAAAGCAGCGCCGCCGAAATGGCCGCCCCCGAAATGGCCGCCGAAGCCGCCGCCACCGAAGTGGCCTCCACCGAAGTGGCCGCCGCCAAAGCCGCCACGGGCAAAGCTTGGTGGAATTGCAACGATGGATAACGCGACCGACAGCACCGTCGTCAGCGCCACCATTTTGGAACGCAACATGAGAACCTCCTCGCAGATCGCCCCGCGCGAAATAGCTCCGCAGACAGACTCACCCCGGCGCGCGCAGTTTATTCACTCTAAGCCGAAGTCGGACGCGCATATTGAGTTGGGTCAAGCTGACTGGTAGCTGAATGAACTGCGCTCATTTCAGGGCCGCGTCAGTTCGGGCGCAGCGGTGCTGGACATTTCGAACCGCCGATGCCATCAACGATGCAGTTTTCCAGCGGATTCCAGTCCCCATGAAGCAGTTCTTGTTGAAATTGTTCACCTGGTGGAACAGCGAGACCTTCGGCACCCAGCTCTGGACCTGGCGGTTCGGCGAGCTGGTCGGCACCGATGAGGGCGGCAACCGCTATTACCGGACGATCGGCGGCAAGATCGATCCGTCGCTCGGCTTCGAGCGCCGCTGGGTGATCTACAACGGCTATGCCGAAGCGACCCGCGTGCCGCCGTCGTGGCACGGCTGGATGCATCACACCGTCGACGTGCCGCCGACCCAGGATGGCTATCAGCCGCGCGCGTGGGAGAAACCGCATCAGCCGAACATGACCGGCACGCCCGCGGCGTACCGTCCGGAGGGCTCGACGCTCGGAAAGGCGCGCCGTCCGAAAGCGACCGGCGATTACGAGGCCTGGACTCCCGGCAGCTGAGCTGTTCGCTCCAGCGACCGTTATACACCCTTCAGGATGATCACCGTCGGCGATGACGGCAACGTCTCGCGCGAGATCGTGAGCGAGCGTTCGGTGCGCTCGTCGATGGCAAAGCCCTTGCCGATCCGTTCGGTGAATTCCTCGAGCGGCGTCGAGAAGCGGTGCATCGGCAGCACCACGGAGGCGCGCAGCCGCTTGGTGATCTCCGAAATGCCGTCGAGCGACATGGTGTAGCCGCCGTCGATCGGCACCATGACGATATCGAGCCGGCCGATCGCGGCGAAATGGCTGTCGGTCAGGCGGACGTGAACATGTCCGAGATGGCCGATGCACAGGCCGGCGACCTCGAAGATGAAGATCGAGTTGCCGTCCTTGATCATGTCGGTGCCGGAGTCGTCGAAGAAATTGCGCCGGATGTCAGTGGTGACGTTGCGTATGTAGACGTCGCCAATGCGCTCGGAGATTTTTGCCGGCTCGCCGTCGATGCCCCAGCCGTGCAGCACGTGCGGGATCGCGGGGTCCGGCACCAGCGTGTAGTGCGAGGAATGGGCGCGGTTCATGGTGACGACGTCGGGCAGCCGTCCCATTTTGTAGGCGCCGCTCCAGTCGGTTGCGATCCGCACGCCGCCCGGCGTGTCGATGTAATAGGTAGAATGTCCGGCGTAAGTGATCGTGACCGCGTCGCTTTTCGCATCTGCAAGCTTGAGGCTCACCGGCGTGACGCGTGGCGGCGCATTGGCCATCGCCAGGCATTCGCTCGAGCGAGCACTGTCCTGCGCGGCCGCAGGCGTAAGCAACGAGGCAAACGCGGCGATGAAGGCGAGCGCGAACGATTTCAGCACGGCAGCATCCCCGATCAATCCAGGTGGATTGTATCGGGGAGGGGCGTGTCTGGCGAGCGACCGGACCTAGCCGCGGCGATCGGCCGGCTTGGCCGTTGCAGCCGGTTTGGCCGGCGCGATCGGCACGAAGCGCGTATCCGAGGAGGTGGTCGTTTGTCCCATGCCATTGGCACGAGCGATCGAATTCGATGCGAAGCAGGAAGATTTCAGCCAACATGGTCGTTGTCCCATTGCTGAACTTTCCCGTCTGTCTGGGGCGGCGAGGCCACGTTCAGTGACGTTTTCGTGAAGTGCGGCCGGGGCCGGCGTCTTCACGACCGTTTGATCGCGGCAGGCCCGGCGTGCTCGTGGCCTAAGACGCCTCCTTCGCGAGCCGCGCGGCGGCTTCCGCGATCGCCTTGTGGCGCCGCTCCGCCCACGGTGCCATTAGCGTCTTCACGCCGGCCAGTACCTCGGCCGGCGCCGTCTTCGGCGAGCCGGCATTGAACGGCGGGGCAGGGTTATACTCCAGCGTCAGCTGGATCATTTCGGCCGTGCGGCGATCCGCCAGCATCGAAGCGATGGTCAGCCCGAAATCGATGCCGGCGGTGACGCCGCCGCCGGTGACGCGGTTGCGGTCGACGCAAACGCGCGTCTCGACCGGCGTCGCGCCGAAATCGGCCAAATGCTCCATCGCGCCCCAATGCGTGGTGGCGCGATAGCCGTCGAGCAGACCGGCGGCGCCGAGCACCAGCGAGCCCGTGCATACCGAGGTGATGAATTTTGCGGCCTTGGCCTGGCGGCGCAGGAAAGCGAGCATATCCGCATCATTGACCATGTCGTCGGTGCCGATACCGCCCGGCACGCAGATCACGTCGAGCTGCGGGCAGTCGGCGAACGTCGTGGTCGGATTGAGCGTGAGCGCGGTGTCGCTCGGCACCGGCTCGATCCGCTTCCAGATCAGGTGCACCTTGGCATTCGGAATCCGCGACACCACCTGCAGCGGTCCGGTGAAGTCGAGCTGGGTGACGCGCGGGAACAACACGAATCCGATCTGCAGCTGCTCGGCCATCTCGCTTCTCCGTCTGGTTTGAGCGCAGGGCATCAATGCACCGGCCGCGTCTTGTCATAAATGGCATATTTCCCTTAAAAGGAGACATTCGCAAAAGCGAAGGACGATTGCCCATGATCGGCGTGCTCATCTACCCGGATTTCCAGCTGCTCGATGCGGCCGGCCCGATGTCGGTGTTCGAGATCGCGGGGCGTTACGCCGGAAAACGTCCCACTATCCGCGCCATCGCTGAGCAGGCGGGACCGGTGCGCAGCTCGTGCGGCGTCGAGATGCTCGCGCAGAAATTTCCGCGCGAGGCGCTCGATACGTTGATCGTGGCCGGCGGCGACGGCACCCGCCACGCCTCCCGCAGCGACGCGACGCTGAAATTTTTGCGCGCGCAGGCGAGACGGGCACGACGCGTCGCGAGCGTCTGCTCGGGCACTTACGTGCTCGCCGAAGCGGGACTGCTCGACGGCCGCCGCGCCACCACGCACTGGCAGCGCACCCCGGATTTCCTCAAGCGCTACCCAAAGATCCGGCTCGAGCCGGACCGCATCTTCGTGCAGGATGGGCCGATCTGGAGCTCGGCCGGCATCTCCGCCGGCATCGATCTCGCGCTTGCAATGGTCGCCGAGGATTACGGCGACGAGATCGCGCGTGAGACCGCACGACAGCTCGTGCTCTATCACCGCCGCACGGGCGGGCAGTCGCAGTTCTCGACCTTGAACGAATTGAAGGCGCCGACCGGCCGCTTCAAGCCGCTTTTGAGCTGGGCGCGCGAGCATCTCGGCCAGCCGCTCACGGTCGAGCGCCTCGCCGAGCAGGCGCACATGAGCACGCGGCATTTTGCGCGGGCCTTCATCGCCGAAACCGGTGTGACGCCGTCGAAGGCAATCGAACGGCTGCGGGTCGAGGTCGCCAAGGCGCGGGTGCAGGACAGCCGCGAGCCGATCGAGATCGTCGCGCGCGCGACCGGCTTCTCCGACCCCGAGCGGATGCGGCGCGCCTTCATCCGCGCCTTCGGCCAGCCGCCGCAGTCGCTGCGCCGCGCCGCCCGCGCGGCGGTGGCGCTGGGGCAGGGCGTGTGATGTGCTATTGAAGCAGTCTCGAAGTTGACATGATCACACCTGACTAGTTACTGCCATGCGCATTCTTGGTCTTTTCATCACCGCCCTGTTTTGTCTCTCCGCCTCGATCGCTCACGCTGCCGGCGTGCAGTTCATCATCATTCCGCCTGATGGCGACAACGGCGTCCTCAGCGGCGCGGTGTGGTCGCCCTGCGCCAGTCCGCCGCAGGAGGTGAAGCTTTATAGCGTGGTCACGCCGGGCTTGCTCAATTGTCCCGTGCAAGGCGAGAAGCTGCCGCTGATCGTGATCTCGCACGGCCAGGACGGCTGGTTCGGCGGCCATCACGATACTGCCGAGGCCTTGGCCGACGCTGGCTTCGTGGTCGCGGCGATCAATCATCCGGGCGACAATGCCTTGAGCGGCACCCGCACGCGCGACATCTCCATTGCCGTCCAGCGGCCCGCCGACATCAAACGGCTCCTCGACTACATGCTCGGCCCCTGGTCGGACGCCGCAAAGATCGATGCCGGGCGCATCGGCTTGTTCGGCCATTCACGCGGCGGCTACACCGGCCTCGCACTCGCCGGCGCCAACCCCGACTTCAAGCGCGCCGCGGCGGAATGCGGCGAGGGCGCCAGCGCCAATTCGCCATGCGGTTTGTTCAAGGATGCCAAGCTGCCGGATGCGCCGGTCACGCACGACGCGCGCATCAAGGCCTTGGTGCTGGCCGATCCCGGCTTCACCTTTCTGCTCGGCGCAGACGAGCTCAAGCCGGTGACGCTGCCAATGCAGCTCTGGAGTTCGGAGCTAGGCGGTGCCGGCGGCTCCGCGCAAAGCGTTGCGCAGCTCATGCGCTGGCTGCCCGCCAGGCCGGACTTTCACCTGGTGGCGCACGCCGACGACTGGGCGTTCACCGCGCCATGCACGGCCGAGCAGGCGAAATCGCTGCCGCGCATCTGCAATGACACGCCTAGCTTCGATCGCGCCGCCTTTCACCGCGAGTTCAATGCGGCGGTGATCGCGTTCTTTCGAGAGCGGCTGAAGACGCCGTAAGCCACTAAAGATTCTTCCGGTACACGATGAATCCCGGCCACTCCGCGACCTCGTCATAGAGCACCCGCGCGACCGCGTTCGTCACATGCGTCTGCCAGTAGACCCGCGGCGAGCCGGCTTGGCGGGCGCGATCATAGACCGCGGTGATCAGCGCGCGGCCGGCGCCCTTGCCGCGCGCCTCCGTGCTGGTGAAGAGATCCTGCAGGTAGCAGATCGGCTCCAGCAACGTCGTGCTGCGGTGATAGAGATAATGCACGAGGCCGATCAGCCTGTCGTCGCTTTCGGCGACGAAAGCATGCACGGGCTCATTGGCGTCGAAGAAGCGGCTCCAGGTCGCCTTCGTGATGTCAAAAGGCAACGCGGTCGCGCCCTCGCGGCCGTAGAACGCGTTGTAGCCGTCCCACAGCGGCAGCCAATGGTCGAAGTCGGTTGGCCTGACGTCGCGGATGATCATTTGCGTGCACTCGCGCGATTGCCGATCTTGTAGGGTGGCAAAGGCGTGCAAGCGCCGTGCCAACGTTGTTCGCGGTAACGGTGGGCACGCGCTAGGCGCTTTGCCTACCTACGAAATCACGCCGCGCGTTGCTTCAGCCAATCCGTGATCTCACCGACCAGCTTGTTCGCCTCGGGCAGCAGCCGGCCCATGGTCAGGAAGGCGTGGAACTGGCCGGGATAGTCGGCGTGAATGACTTCGTTGCCGGCGTGCTTCAGCCGTCGGGCGAATTCCTCTCCCTCGTCGTGCAGGGGATCGGCGCCGCAGGTCAGCACATAAGCAGGCGGCAGTCCCTTCAGGTTCGACATCCGCAACGGCGAGGCGCGCCAGTCATCGATCTGCTTGTGGTCGGTCAGATAGTGATCGCGGAACCAGCGCATCAGCGAGTGCGTGAGCAGCACGCCTGTCTCGGGATCCTTGTAGGACGCGGTATTCATCGCCAGATCAGTGACCGGATACACCAGCACCTGGCCCTTGATCCGCGGCCCGTTGTTGTCGCGAGCGTGCATCGAAACCACGGCGGCGAGATTGCCGCCGGCCGAGTCGCCACCGACGAACAGCTTGTCGGCATCGATGCCGAGCTTTGCCGCGTTGCGCGCGACCCAGTCGGTCGCGGCGATGCAGTCGTCGACGGCGGCCGGAAACTTGTGCTCGGGCGCAAGGCGATAGTCTACCGAGACGACGATGAGTCCCGCCTTCGTCGCGATCTCCCGGCACACAACGTCATAGCCATCGAGATCGCCGATCACCCATCCGCCGCCGTGGTAATAGACAAGACCCGCGGCAAGATCGGCCTTCGGCAGCGTCAGCGGTTTGAACACGCGCACCGGGATTGCGCCATGCGGCGCTGGAATGCGCATGTCCTCAACCGATTGCATCGCCGGCGGATCAGGCTGCACTGCAGTTCGGTTCGCGGCCGACTGCGCGCGCGCGTCCGGCGGCGGCAATGTGTCGAGCGCGGGCCGGCCGGCTTCCTTCATCATCTTGGCGAGGGCTGCGGCGGAGGGGTCGAGGGTGACGGGCATTGTTGTTGGCGTCCTTGTCGTTTCCGTTTCGTCTTGCTTGGCGCCGATGGCGCATGTGGTGGAACTATCTCATCCGTGATGGCGGGTGACTAGCGCCGATATCCTTCCGACTTGGGACGGTACGGGAGGGGGCAAGCCGCCCTTTCCCCGCCCCATTCCGCGTGTTAACCGGACGGCCGGCACGGCGCCGCGCATTGGACGCCGATTCTCAATGGTTTAGCCCGCGAAATGCGCCCAACTCGTCTTCCCGTGATATCGGCTGCGGCTCTGCTTGTGGCCCTCGCGGCGTTTCTTGGGGGCGCGCATGGTGTTCACGCCCAGCTCGGCAACATTTTTGGCAATAATCCGCCCCGGCCGCCGTCCAATGTTCCGCGCGACGACGGCCGCTCACCGCCCAGTGATGAGGAGGAAGACGTCCCCGACCTGCCGCAGCAGGGTCGGGTGCTGCCGACACCGAACCGGGCGCCGCCGCCCGGCGCCAGTCTCGCACCGCCCGGTCCAATGCAGGGCCAGCCACTGCCGCCGCCGCCCGGCGCGACCCAGGCGCCGGCCGGATCGGGATTGCAGGGGCAGCAACCCGGCACTGGTGTTGCGACCGCGCCGAGCGCGCCTCCGCCGCCCGGCCTCGCCCCGGGGCAACGTCAACCGCGCGGAGCGCCTGGCAGCGCACCGCCGACGCCCGCGACCTTGCAGCCGGGTGACGAGGTCGTGACCGAACCGCCGGCGCAGAAGATCACCAACAAGCAGGCGGTGTTCTCCGGCCTCGACAAGATCACCGGCCGCATCATCTCGTTCGATGTCGACATCAACGAGACCGTGCAGTTCGGCGCGCTGCGCGTTCGCCCGCGCGTCTGCTACACGCGCCCCGCCACCGAGAACGCCAACACCGATGCCTTCGTCGAGGTCGAGGAGATCACGCTGCAGGGCGAGGTGCAGAAGATCTTTTCCGGCTGGATGTTCGCGGCGAGCCCCGGCCTGCACGGCGTCGAACATCCGATCTATGATGTCTGGCTGTCCGACTGCAAAGGACCGGACACCACGATCGCGCAGGACGCTCCGCCACCGCCGCCGAAGCCTGCTGCGCCGCCGCCGGCGAAAGCGTCAGCCGCGGCCGCAACCTCAGCAGCAGTTCCAGCAGCAACCAGTGCCGCCGCAACCGCTGCCGGGGTTCAGGTAAGCGCCGCCACCGATTTTCGGCTTAGCGTTGCGGCAGCGCCTTCAAAAACTCCGCGAGATAGCCTTTCCAGATCGCCGCGCGCAGGTGCGAGAAGTGCCCGTGGGTCTGTTCGCTCGCCGGAACGAGAATGTAGCGCGCCTTCGCGATCCGCTTGATCTCGCGTTCAGTTGACGTCAGCTGGTGCGGATTGACTTCGTCGTCGGCGAAGTTGATCGCCAGCAGCGGCGCCTTGATCTTCTGCAGATGCGGCGACGGGTCGTAGTCCATGACGGCCTCGATCGCCCACAATGCGTCGTTGGCATCGCGCTTGCGCGCGTTTTCCTGGAGCTCGCGATAAAGCTTGTCGCCGGCTTCGCGGGTTGGCGCGAGCTTCTGGATCTGCAACGCGCTCTCGGTCGAAAGGAATCCCTGTGCCGCGTTTACGGTCCACTGCACCGGGTTGGTTTCGTAAAAGCCGTTGTGCCATCCGGGATCCTGGCGGATCGCTTCGATCGAGATGCGGCGGTTGATCCAGTTGCGCCCGCTGATCGCAATCGGCTGGCTGGTCAGCGGCACGAGGCCGTCCATCAGGTCGGGATAGGTATAGCCCCACATCCAGGTCTGCATGCCGCCCATCGATGATCCCAGCACCAGCCTGAGGTGCTTGATGCCGAGTGCTTCGGTCAGCAGGCGATGCGTCGACGCAACCATGTCGTCGTAGCGGTAGTGCGGAAAATTGCCCTTCAGTCCGTCGCTCGGCTTGCTCGATCCGCCACGGCCGATGCCGTCGGGAAGGATGATGAAATACCGTTCGGCATCGAGCGGCGCGCCTGCCGCAAACAATTCATCCGCCAGCGACGGACGGAGCCATGCCTTGCCGTCAGCGCTGGTGCCGTGCAGCAGCAGGATCGCGTTGCTGATGTCGCCTGCCGCGTTTCGTTTCGGCGTGCCGAGCGTGGTGTAGTGAAGTTTTAGCTCGGCAAGCGTTTCGCCGCTCTTGAAGCGGAAATCCCGGATGACGAAGTCGCCCTCGGTTTGAGCGGGCCAAATCTTCTCGCCGGATGCGGCTGGAGCGTTCATTGCGAGCCCTGCTGTTATCTGATCGGCGATCGTGCCGCCGCTAGCGGCGCACATCAAGAGGCGCGCTCTAGCTTTGTGCAGTGGCGAAGCGAGTCAGGCGGACAGCGGAGCCAGATCCTTCGCGCGCGCCATCTTGCCGAACTGGGCACGCACCAGGGCGACGAACCTTGCCGCGGCCGGCGACAGGCTGCGGCCGATCTTGCGGATCAGTGAGACCTGCCATTCAATCGCGGGGCTGACCAGGGGCTTGGCGATCAGGGAGGGAAACTGCTGGCGCGACACGAGGTAATCCGGAAGAACCGTAAGTCCGTTTCCGGCAGCGGTCATCGACAACGCGGTGTTGAACAGTGACACCTCGATCGACGGATCAAACCGTCGCCCCGATTTCGCCAGCGCCGTGTCGATCGCGGCCCTGACGACGTTTTCGCGGCGCATCGTGATGGTCGGCAACGACACCAGGTCATCCCAGGACATCTGCTTTCTCGTGCCGAGCTCCTTCGCGATCCCGATGGCGCTGATGCGTCCCTTCAGGATTCGCTCGACCGTAACGTCCGGAAACTGTCCCTGCACACCGCCGAGCGCGAACTCCGCATCGGTCGTCAGCAGCTTGTCGACCAGCTGATGCGCTGGCACGTCATAGAGGACGATCTCGATTCCCGGATGCAACTTCCTGAACTGGCCGAGAATGGATGGCATGAAGGTCGAGGCAATGCCGGCCGAGACCGCCATTGCCAGCTTGCCGGTGTTCGCCCCGTTGAGATTGTGCATCTGGTTGGTGAGCGTCGCGGTGGCGCCGAGGATTTGCTCGGCGGCGGCGATCGCCTGCAGCCCCGCGCTGGTCGGCACCAGCTCGCGGGTGGTGCGGTCGAACAGCCGCAGGCCAAAAATCTTTTCCAGCTGCTGCAGCTGCAGGCTGACGGCGGCTTGCGTCAGCCCCAGTTGAATCGCGGCGCGCGTCAAATTGCCGGCGCGGTGGACGTGGACCAGAACCTGCAATTGACGGAATGACGGATTCATAACTTTTCCTGATGAAGATATCACAAGCCAACAGATTATCTTGATACCGGGATTTTGCTAGTTGCAAGGAGGAGCCTGCGCTGCAACAAAAACAAAACGGGACAAGACATCATGCGCCCCCTGCAGGGCATCCGCGTCATCGATCTCACCCATGTGCTGGCGGGGCCGTTCTCGACGCATCAGCTCTGCATGCTCGGCGCCGACGTCATCAAGATCGAGCGGCCGGGGCAGGGCGATCAGACCCGCGGTCTTGCCTTGCAGCCGGAACTGAACGGGCTTGCACCAGGCTTTGTCTCGCTCAATTCGGGCAAGCGCTCCGTCGTGGTCGACCTCAAGACCGACGAAGGACGTCAGGCCGTCGAGAAGCTGGTCGCAACCGCCGACGTCTTCGTCGAGAATTTTCGCCCGGGCAAGGCCGCGAAGCTCGGCCTGACACCGGAGCGGCTGCACGCGATCAATCCGAAATTGATCTACTGCTCGATCTCAGGTTGGGGCCAGGTCGGCCCCAATGCATCGCGTCCGGCCTATGACCACGTCATTCAGGCGGCGACCGGAATGATGTCGCTGCAAGGCGACAAGCCGGACGCGCCGCCGGTGAAAGTCGGCTTCCCCGTGATCGATATCGGCACCGGCATGCTGGCCGCCAATGCCATGCTGGCGGCGCTGCTGCGTCGCGCCCGCGGCGACACCGCGCCGATCGTGCTCGACGTTTCCATGGTCGATGCGTCGGCGCTGCTGATGGTCGGCGCGGTCGCGAATTACTGGCTTGCGGGCATCGCGCCGACCCGCGTCGGCAACCAGGGTTTTGTCGGCAGCCCCGGCGCCGACACGTTCCCGACCGCGGACGGCTGGATTTCGACCGCCGCCAACACGCTGCGTCACTTTCAAATCATGTGCGGGGTGCTCGGCCGGCCGGACATTCTAACCAACAAGACACTGCTGCCGAAGTTGCCGGATTTACCGGAGGCGTTTCTGTCTGGCCTTGGCAACACCGCGGTGCGCGAGGAACTCATCAAGGCGTTTGCAACCGAGAGTGCCGCGGTCTGGGAAGAGCGCTTTGCCGCCGCGGGCGTGCCGGCCTCGAAGGTCCAGACCGTGCCATCCCATCTCGATGGCCATTATCTCAGCACCGGGCGTGCCGATGCGAAACTCGACACGCATCCGCTCGGCCGTACGACAGCGGCGCGCATTCTTCATGAGGGCTATCGCTGGACCGGCGAAACGCATCCGCCGATCAACCGCCCGCCGCGGCTCGGCGAGCATACTGAAGCCATTCTTGGAGAACTCTGACGTTTGAACACGTGACGAAACGATCACGTGACGAAGAAACGCTGAACAAATCTCGAGGGAACGCACAGCAGCAAGCGCTACGCGCATTGCGAGGCGAGGGAGCGGAGCATATGAGAAAATCGATTATTGCCGGTGCGCTGGCGGCAAGTCTTGTCGCGGCGGTCGCGTTCACCCCATCGACCCCGGCTGGTGCGCAGGACAAGCTCAGTGCCACCGTGGGCTATTACCCCGGCGCGCTCATCTCGTTGCCGGCGCTGGTCGCCAACGACCAGAAATTCTTCGAGAACAATGGGCTTGCGGTCGAGCTCGTTCCGATCGCCAACGGCCCCGCGATGACGGCCGCTGTCTCCAGCGGCAGCGTGACCTTCGTCAATAATTCCTGGGACAATCTGCTTGTCGCCGTCGACAAGGGGCTGCCGGTGCGCGGTGTTGCCGGATCGACGGTGAAAGTGCCGTTCGCCCTGATCGCCCGCAAGGGTCTAGCGCTTCCGCACGCCGCGGAAGGCTATCCCGCCGTGATCAAGGATCTGGTCGGCAAGAACTGGGGCGTGCTCGCGCTCGGCGTCTCCGTGCATTTCATGGAGCAAGCGCTGTTGACCGATGCCGGATACAAGATCGACGACGCCACGTTCCTCGCCGTGGGGCTACCGGCCACTGCGCGTCCGGCCCTGCAGCGCGGCACCGTCGACGTCTATCTCAGCGTCGAGCCGCTGCCATCCATCGTGGCCGCGAAAGGTGAGGGCACCGTCATCGTCGACCTCGCGCAGAACCAGGGGCCAAAGGTCTTTCATGATCTTGATTACAACGGCTGGTGGGCGTCGACCGCAACGCTGAAGGACAAGCCGGAGCTGGCGACCCGCTTCGCGAAATCGCTGGAGGACGCCTACTGCTGGTACAGCAAACCTGAGAATCTCGACCGCGTCGTCGCCATCATGCAGCAGCATGCCAATGTTCCCGATCTCTCCGCGGATGAGTACAAGGCCATGGTGAAGCGCCTGCTGCCGACCTTCGGTGTCGGGATCACCAGCCGATCGATCGACACCTGGTCGCGATTGCTGCTGGACCACCAGCAGGTCAGCGCAGCCAGGACACGAGCGGATATCATCGCACCGACCGCTCGAGAGAGATTTGCCTGCGCGAACTAGGAGGCGACCTGGATGGCCTCGAGCACGGCATCGCAGCGGGTGACCAACCTCGCGCAGCCCGTCGACATCAGCGTGCAGGGGCTAGCCGTCAACTTCGGACGGTCGGCCAACGCCTTGCAGGGCGTTGATCTTGCAGTCCGTGCGCGTGAATTCGTTGCACTTGTCGGAGCCAGCGGCTGCGGAAAGACGACGCTGTTGAACGTGATTGCAGGGCTGGTACCGGCAACGAGCGGAACGGTGACGATCAGGAACAGCCCGCCGGCCGCCGGGCGGAGTGATATTTGTTACATTCTGGCGCGCGACGCGCTTGCTGCCCTGGCGCACCGTCCTCGGCAATGTCGAATATGGGCTCGAGCTATCGGGCGTCGGTCGCGACGAGCGACGGCGCCGGGCAATGACTTTCATCGACCGGGTTGGGCTTGGAGATTATCGGGATTCCTATCCCTCGAAGCTCTCCCAGGGCATGAGGCAGCGCGTCTCGCTGGCGCGCGCCTTCGCCGTCGAGCGCAAAATCTATCTCATGGATGAGCCGTTCAGCGCGCTGGATTCGCAAACCAAGCTGATGCTTCACGATCAGCTGCTCGGTCTGTGGGAAGCGAGCCGCGCGACCGTTGTGTTCGTGACGCACGATATCGGCGAGGCGATCACGCTGGCGGACCGTGTCATCGTGATGGCGAAGAACGGAACCGGGGTCGCCGAAGAAATCCGCATCGATCTGCTGCGACCGCGATCGGCCGACGCGCTGCAGGCGGACGCGCGCTATCACGATCTCTATCGCAAGACCTGGACGGCGTTGAAGGCGAGCACACAATGACCGATCTCACTAGTTCGGAAGCGGATCTCGGCTCGGCTACCCGGTCGGGCGGCCGCTCGATGTCTCTCTTCGCTGCCCGCGCGCTGTTTCTGGCGCTGGTTCTTGCGATCTGGCAGGGTGCGGTGGGTGCTGGCCTTGCCGACGCAGCCTTCGTGTCGACGCCGGCGAGTGTCGCACAGTCGCTCTGGCTGCTGTTCAGGAACGGAGACGTCCTTCCAAATCTTGGCACCACGCTGATCGAGATCGCAATCGCCTTCACGTCGTCGGTGGTGTTCGGGATCGGATCGGCCGTCATCCTCGACCGCAACGACTGGCTCAACCGGATCATCTCGCCGTTCCTGACCGCGTTGAACAGCATGCCGCGCATCGCGCTTGGGCCGCTGTTCATCTTGTGGTTCGGCATCGGCATCGCGTCCAAGGTCGTGCTGGCGTTCTCGCTCGGCTACTTCATCATGCTGCTCTCGACGCTCGGCGGCCTGAAGAACGTCGATCGCGATCTGCTCCTGATGTCGCGGCTGTTCGGCGCCTCCGAGCTTCGCCTGTTTCGCCATGTCCGTCTGCCGTGGGCGCTGCCGGGCATTTTCGCCGGCCTCAAGCTCACGCTGATCTATTGCAGTGCCGGCGCAGTGATCGGCGAGATGATCGCGGCCAAGAGCGGTCTGGGTCTTCTGGTGCAAACCTTCAGCGGCCGCTTCGACGTCGCCGGCGTCATGGCGCTGATCCTCATTGTCGCTTTGATGGTCATGGCACTGACGTCGCTGATGGACCTGATCGAACGACGCCTGCTGGAATGGAGCAAGGGCAGCACGGATGTGCCGGGATGACGGGGTGGTCTTCCGGAACCCGGTTCAAGGGCAATTCAAACAACAACCGCGAAGGCGGATGGAGGACACGATGTTCAATCGCTTTTATCGCGAGCCATTCAAGGCTTACACCTTCTCGATTGCCTCAACATTGCTGGTGCTGACTGCTGGTTTTGCGAGCGCCGAGGGACCGAAGAGGGGCGGCTCGCTGAGCGTTGCCATCGAAACCGACCAGACCACACTCGATCCGCTCGGGTTTTCGTCGTTCGTAGAGCGTCAGGGCGGCATGATCCTGTACGACACGCTGCTCGGCATGGACGCCAAGGGCAACATCGTTCCCGGCATTGCCGAGAAGATCGAAACATCAGCGGACGCCACGTCGTTCAAGCTGACCTTGCGCAGCGGCGTGAAGTTTGCCGACGGCACGGCCTACGACGCCGCGGCGGTTGTGAAGAATTTTCAACGCATCATGGATCCGAAGAACAAGTGCAAATGCGCTTCGGAAGTCGCTGCGATCGACAAGGTCGAGGCGACCGGTCCACTCGAAGTGACCATCCATGCGAAGACACCGGCGGCCAATTTTCCGGCGACGCTTGCCGACATCGTCGGCATGGTGGTCTCGCCCGCGGCCATCGAGAAGTATGGCGCCGACTTCGGCAACTACGGCGTCGGCGCGGGTCCGTTCAAGCTGAAGGAATGGCGCCGCGGTGACCGCGTGGTCCTTGAGCGCAACGAGTATTACTGGCGGGGTCCGGTCAACCTCGACGAGGTCGTGCTACGCCCAATCGCCGATACGCAGACCCGCTACGCCAGCCTGCAGGCGGGCAATGTCGACATCATCATGAACGCCGCGGCAAAGGATGTGCTGGATGCCGAGAGGCAGAAGACGCTTCAGGTGTTCAACCCGGGCAGTCTCGGAACGCTGTTCATTCAGCTCAACCTGAAGGCCCCCGACGTCTCCGACGTGCGGGTGCGGCAAGCACTGGCGTATTCGCTCGACCGCGAGGCCTACAACAAGGTGATCAATGGCGGCCTCTACAAGATCGCCTCAACGCCGTTCGGCAGCGGATTGGCACCGCACGAACAGGTCGACGGCTATCCCAAATATGATCTGGCCAAGGCGAAGCAGCTCGTCGCGGACTACGGCAAGCCGATCAACATCAAGTTGATCGTGAGTTCGGCGCCGGCGGCGGTGCTTGGCGGACAGGCCCTGCAACAGATGTGGAAGAAGGCCGGCATCGAGACCGAAATCATTCCAACGGAAGCCACGCAGGCGATCAAGATGGCCTTCGCGCATGATTATCAGGCGATGGCGTTCCGCTGGGCTGGAGGCACCGACCCGGACAAGAACGTCTACCAGTTCTTCCACACCGGCGGCGCCATCAACCTCGTCAACTACTCCGATCCGGAGATGGACAAGCTGCTTGATGCCGGCCGCGCCACCGTCGATCCTGCGGCGCGGCTGAAGATTTATCGCCAGATCAGCGACAAGCTGGCGAAGGATTTGCCCTACCTGTTTCTTGAATTATTTCGAGAACATTGCGCTCGCAAGTCCATCGGTGAAGGGGCTGGCGTCGGTTCCAGACGGGTTGCTGCGCCTCGGCCCGGTCTGGAAGGACAAGTAGCGGGCGCGCTCTGGAAGGTTCGCGCACACAGTTCGATCACCGTCGAAACCTTCATCGCTCCGCTGCCCTAAAGCAGGGTCGCCGTCTGCTGACATATCCCGGCGCGGTTCCCTTGCTATAGGAGGAGGTCATGACGATCACGGTGTTCATCCGTTACCAGCTTGACCCATTCAAGCGCGCGCAGTTCGAGGACTATGCGCGGCGCTGGCTTGACATCATCCCGAAGTGCGGCGGCAAGGTCGTCGGCTACTGGATGCCGCACGAGGGCACCAACAACATCGCGTTCGGCCTGATCTCGTTCGAGAGCTTCGCAGCCTACGAGGCCTATCGCGCCAGGTTGCGCGCCGATGACGAGGGCATGGCAAATTTCCGCTTCGCCGAGGACAACCACTTGATCCTCGCCGAGGAGCGAACCTTCCTGCGGCAGGTGGGTTGATATTGATTGAATAACCGACCGATGGTCGGTATATTAAACCAGCGAGCCAACCGGGAGAGCAAAAATGTCCACCACTTTGGCGCAAAGGCGCTCGGATTTCCGCAAGTTGCACGACACAGGTTGTTTCGTGATTCCGAACCCCTGGGATATCGGCAGCGCCGTCCTGCTGCGCTCGCTCGGCTTCAAGGCGATCGCTTCGACCAGCGCGGGTTTCGCCTGGTCGTTCGGGCGCACTGATTACGGCTTGAAGCGCGAGGATGTGTTGCAGCATCTCACCATGCTGAGCGCTGCGACTGATCTTCCCGTCAACGCCGACTACGAGAACGGTTTTGCCGACAGCCCGGAAGATGTCGCGGTGAGTGTGACGCAATGCGTCGCGACCGGCGTGTCCGGTCTCTCGATCGAGAACCGAACGAACGATCCGAAGAAGCCACTTTACGACGACAAGCTTGCGGTCGAGCGCATTCGCGCCTCGCGCCGCGCCATCGATGCGACAGGCAGCACCGTGATGCTGGTCGCGCGCTGCGAAGGCTTTCTGGTCGGCCAGCCCGACCTCGCGGCCACCATCAAGCGGCTGCAGGCGTTTGCGGACGCCGGCGCCGACTGTCTCTATGCGCCCGGGCTTTCGACGAAGGAGCAGATTTCCGCGGTGGTCAAAGCCGTCGCGCCAAAGCCGGTGAACGTGTTGATCGGCGGCAAGACCGATCTCACCGTACCTGTCCTTGCCGAACTCGGCGTGCGTCGCGTCAGCCTTGGCGGCGCGCTCGCCCGCGCCGCCTGGGGCGGTTTCATGCGCGCTGCATTGAGATCCGCGACAAGGGCACCTTCAACGAGTTCGGCAACGCCCATCCCGGCGCCGAGCTGCAGAAGATTTTTGCCGGGGCGCGCTGACTACCGCCGCTCGATGATGGCAAGCGCCGCTTCGCCGCTGATCGACGCCTCGACCGGCAGCGCGGCAAAATTGCCCTGGTGCAGGAGCGCCACGTCGAGCTCGGTGCGGTAACGCCGGCGCGGCACTTCAATTGCGCCAAAGCTGCGCAGATGTTCGGTCACGAATTGCGTGTCGAGCAGCACGAAGCCGCCGGCGATCAGTCGCGCGACGAGATGCACCAGCGCGACCTTCGAGGCATCGCGTGCGCGATGAAACATGCTCTCGCCGAAAAACGCACCGCCAAGCGAAACCCCATAGAGCCCGCCGGCGAGCTGATCGCCCTCCCAGGCTTCCACGCTGTGGCAATGGCCGAGCTTGTGCAGCGCCGTGTAGAGGTTGCGGATGCGGCGGTTGATCCAGGTGTTCTCGCGTCCCATCCGCGGCGCGGCGCAGCCGTCGATCACCTCGGTGAAGGCACGATTGACCGTCACAACGAAGCGGTCGGAGCGCACGGTGCGCGCCAGCCGCGAGCTGATGTGGAAGCTGTCGAGCGGAATGACGCCGCGCTGCTCGGGCTCGACCCAGAACAGCGTCGGATCGTCAGCACTCTCCGCCATCGGAAAAATCCCGCAGGCATAGGCCCGCAGCAAAACCTCCGGCGTGATCTCGGCGCTGACGTTGTCGCGTGATGTCATTGGCCCGACTATATGCGCATCGAGGGCGGAAGCGGAAGGCTCGATCTTCCCAACGCTGCGGCTTCAACCGCACTCTGAAGTTCCCGAGCGGTGGGCTGCAAAGTCTCAGATGTTGGCGTCGCCGGACGCGAGATACTGTTCGAGCCAGTGGATGTGATAGTCGCCGTCAATGATCGCGGCCTCGCGCACCAGCGCGCGGAACAGCGGCAGCGTGGTCTCGATACCGTCGACCACCATCTCGTCGAGCGCGCGGCGCAGCCGCATCAGGCATTCGGTGCGCGTCTTGCCGTGCACGATCAGTTTGCCGACCAGCGAGTCGTAGTAGGGCGGGATGGTGTAGCCCTGATAGGCTGCGGAATCGATCCGCACGCCCATGCCGCCGGGCGGATGGTAGTGCAGGATTTTCCCGGGCGAGGGGCGGAAGGTCACCGGATTCTCGGCATTGATCCGGCATTCGATGGCGTGGCCGCTGATCGTGATGTCCTGCTGCTGCGACCGGCAACTCGGCGCCGGCGGCGATACGGATCTGCTCGAGCACGAGGTCGATGCCGGTGATCATCTCGGTAACGGGATGCTCGACCTGGATGCGGGTGTTCATCTCGATGAAGTAGAACTCGCCGTCCTCGTAGAGGAACTCGACGGTGCCGGCGCCGAGATATTTCAGTTCGCTCATCGCCTTGGTGACGATGCCGCCGATCTTTTCGCGCGACTCTGGCGTCGATTACGGGCGAGGGGCCTTCTTCCCAGACCTTCTGGTGCCGCCGCTGCAGCGAGCAGTCGCGTTCGCCGAGATGGATGGCGCCGCCACGACCGTCACCAAGCACCTGTACCTCGATATGCCGGGCTTCTCGAGATATTTCTCGAGATACACAGATGCATCGCCAAAGGCCGATTTGGCTTCGGCGCGTGCTGTCGACAGCGCAAGCGCCAGATCGTCCTCGGTGCGCGCGACCTTCATGCCGCGTCCGCCACCGCCGGCAGCCGCCTTCACCAGCACCGGAAAGCCGATGTCGCGGCCGATCCCGATCGCCTCGTCGTCGCTGCCAACAGCGCCTTCCGAGCCGGGCACGACCGGGATGCCGAGCCTGACGCGGTCTTCTTGGCCTCGATCTTGTCGCCCATGATGCGGATGTGCTCAGCGCGCGGGCCGATGAAGTGCAGGTTGTGGTCGGCGAGGATTTCGGCGAACCGTGCGTTCTCGGAGAGAAAGCCGTAACCGGGATGCACGGCGTCGGCGCCGGTGATCTCGCAGGCCGCCAGCAGCGCGGGGACGTTGAGGTAGCTGTCCTTCGCCGGCGGCGGTCCGATGCACACGCTCTCGTCGGCGAGCCGCACATGCATGGCGTCGGCATCGGCAGTCGAGTGCACGGCGACGGTCGAGATGCCGAGCTCCTTGCAGGCGCGCAGGATGCGGAGCGCAATCTCGCCGCGATTGGCGATCAGGATCTTGTCAAACATCGCCGCGTCCTGACCGGTCACTCGATGATCATCAGTGGTTCGCCGAACTCGACGGGCTGGCCGTCCTCGAACAGGATTTGCTTCACCGTGCCGGCGCGCGGCGCCGGGATCTGGTTCATCGTCTTCATCGCCTCGATGATGAGCAGCGTCTCGCCGGCGGAGACCTGGCTGCCGACATCGACAAACGGCTTTGCGCCGGGCTCGGGCGCGATATAGGCGGTGCCGACCATGGGCGAGGGCACCATGCCGGGATGCTTGGTGATGTCGGATCCGTCAGCGCCGGCCGGCGCTGGCGCCGCGGCCGCGACGGGCGCTGCCGCAAACTGCATCGGCGCGGCAATCACGCCGGCGCTGCGTACGACGCGAACGCGCAAGCCTTCGCGCTCGACCTCGATCTCCGTCAGGCTGGTTTCGTCGAGCAGGCCGGCGAGATCGCGGATCAACTCGCGCTCATCTATCGGCTTCGCGGCGGCCTTCGTGTCCTTGGTCTTCGGCGCTGGTGCCTTTGGCGCTTCTGTTTTGGCCTGGGCCATGATGTCGTTCCAAAATCCGTGTCGCTGAAAAGGATCAGGCTTTCGCCTTGATCCCGAGTTTCGCCGCGAGCCCGATGATCGCCAGCCGATAGCCATCGATGCCGAAGCCGGTCAGGGACGCGAACGCGGCACTGGCGATGAAGGAGTGATGACGAAACGCTTCGCGCGCGTGAACGTTGCTGATGTGCACTTCGACCGTCGGAATTTTCACGCCGACGATGGCGTCATGGATCGCGATCGAGGTATGCGAATAGCCACCGCCATTGATGACAATGCCCGCGGCGCCTTTGGCCTTCGCGTCATGGATGAAGTCGATCAGCTCGCCCTCACGGTTCGACTGGCGGCAGTCTGCGGTCAGGCCGAATTCGGCCGCGGTTTTCGCGCAGAGCTTCTCGACGTCGGCGAGCGAGGCGTGACCGTAGGTTTCTGGCTCACGCAGGCCGAGCAGGTTGAGGTTCGGCCCGTTGAGGACGTAGACGGTCTTCGCGGCGGAGGGTGATTTGGCCATCGCTGCCCAGTCTGGCGAGGTCGGCCCCGATGGCCGGTGTCGGCTGCTTTATAGGTAACCTCGCCGGGGCTGGGAAGCCTCGGTATCGTCGGGCCAGAACTAAAGCAAATTATTGCGTTTGCAGGGAAAAGCGCCGGGGGCCGCGGCAAACCGCGGCCCATCCACAAGGCGTACGCCTAGCAGGTCGCCTTGCCGCAGCGGGCCATGCCGACTTTTTCCTTCAAACCGTCGAGCCCGATCGCGCCGATCACCACCTGCTGGCCGATGACATAGCTCGGCGTGCCGTTCAGCCCGACGTCCTCGGCGACCTTGAAATTCTCTTCCAGCGTGGCCCGCACTTCGGGACTCTTCAGGTCCTTTTCGAGCCGCGCCATGTCGAGGCCGGCGTCCTTCGCCGCGGCCATCGCCTTTTCCTTATCGGCCTGGCCGCGACCGCCGAGCAGCTTCTGGTGGAAGTCGAGATATTTCTTGCCGGTCGGGTCCTGCATCCGGACTGCGACCGCAACCTGTGCCGCCTCGACCGAGCCCGGGCCGAGCACCGGGAATTCCTTTAAGGTCACCTTCAGCTTCGGATCGTCCTTGATCAGGGTCAGCATGTCGGACATCGCGCGCTTGCAGTAGCCGCAGTTGTAGTCGAAGAACTCGACGAACTGGACGTCGCCGTCGGCATGGCCGACCTGGACGCCGCGCGGCGAATTGAAGATCGCTTCGGCATTACGCTGGACCGCCGCGGTGTGCTTGGCGTCCTCGGCCGCGGTCTGGCGCTTGGTCAATTCGGCGGTGACTTCCTCGAGCACCTCGGGGTGCGCGAGCAGGTAGCTGCGCACGATGGTCTCGATCTCCGCGCGTTGCGGCTCCGAAAAACTTTGCGCGAGGACGGGAGCGCCAAGCAGCATGGTCGCGGCGACGGTGATCGCGCAGGCGCGGAGTGAAGGCATTGGCAGTCCCTTTCGCAGTGTCATTTCGTGAATTCGGTGTACGCGCATCAATTCTGATTCTGTCCGGGAATCGGCTTCGCGCTCACGATATCATCGGCCTTGACCCAGCCGGGTGATCCGACCGCGAAGCGGCCCTTGGCGCGGATGGCAAGGCCGCGCGCGTACTTGAGGTCGCCGCGCAGATAGGCGGCCTGCGCGGAAGCGAGGTCGGCGTCGGCAAGATCACCTTTTTTTCCATAAGCCATCGCGAGCTGCATGAATCCAATCGGGGCTTCGGGCTCCTGAATCAATGCGTTCTTCAGCATTGTAATGGCTTCGTCGGCAACCGCGGGATTATCCGATGCCACCAGCGCCTGACCAAGTAAAATCTCGATGAGAGGGGCGTTGTGCGACAGCTGGACCGCCCGGCGGAGCGCCGGGATCGCCTCTTTTGGCATGCCGCCTTCGAGCAGCGCCTGGCCTCTCAGCTCATAGAAATAAGGATTGGCCGGTTGAGATTGAATTAGGCCGTCGATCATGGCGAGCGCGCTACGCAGGTCGCCGTGGCGGTAGGTTGCGATCGCACGCGCGTAACGCGCGGGCAGGCTGTCGTTGCCGGTCGGATAGCGCCGCGCCACGGTATCGACCCGGTTCATGAAGCCAGCGAGCTTCGCCCGCATCAGGTCGTGACGGAGTTGCAGCGCCGGATCGTCCTTCTTGTCCCAGTAGGGACTGGCCTTGGCGAACACTTCGAGCGCGTTGACGCGATCGATCGGCATCGGGTGCGACATCACGTAGGGGTCGACGCCGCGGGTCTGGAACAGAGATTGGTCGGCAAACCGCTTGAAGGTCGTGTACATGCCCTTCGGCGATTGTCCGGTCGCCGTCAGGAACCTCACTCCGGCGCGGTCGGCGCTTTCCTCCTGCTGCCGCTGATAGGAGATCAGGGAACGGGTTATCGCCGACTGCGGTGCGCTCAACGCGGCCATACCGACATTCGCGGTGCCCGAACTGTTGCTCCGAGCGCCCGCTATCATCGCGCCGAGACCCAGCAGCGTCGCGAGAATCATCTGGGTCTGCGCCTGCGCCAGCTGCTGGCGCATCTTGGCGAGGTGGCCGCCTGCCATGTGGCCGGTCTCGTGCGCGAGCACGCCGATCACTTCGTTGGGCGTGTCCGCCTGCAACAGCGCGCCGGTGTTGATGAAGATGTGGCGGCCGTCCATCACGAAGGCGTTGAACTGCGGATCGTTGATGATGACGACGCGGACGTTCTGGTTGGCGAGCCCCGCGGCGCGCAGGATCGGCTGGGTGTAGTCGCGCAAGAGCTGCTCGATCTCGGCGTCGCGCACGATCTGCGGACCTTTGCCTTCGCCGCCCGCATCCTCCTGGGCCCGCGCCGGGGCAAAGGTACTTGCAGGCGCGGCGAGAGCTATCGCGGCCGCGACAACCGCGGAAATGGCCCGTCGCCAGGGCGCCTGTGAAGGCGTCCGAATCACTTCGGCAGAATGGTGTTCAGAGGCCATTCGGGTCTTGGGTTGCGGCTTGCTTTGCTGAGGTTAGAGCCGGGACTAGCGGTTCGCGGCAAGTCAAATCTCGTGAATTGCTGTCACCAAGCCGCGGAATAAGGCAGGAGAGCGGCGTTTTCGTCACGGCTGCGCGGCGCTATCGTCCGCCCTTGTCGCAGCAGGTCCAGCCGACTAGTTTCGGTCGCCCAAGCCGGTTGTTCCAATGCTCGATTCGACCCGGATTCACCGCCTTTTATCGCCGTCTGCGCGCAGCGACGTGCCGCCCTTTATGGTCATGGACGTGATGGCCGCGGCGGCGCGGATCGAGGCCGCCGGCGGTCATGTCGTTCATCTTGAGGTCGGGCAACCGGCCGAGCCAGCGCCGAAGACGGCGATCGCCGCAGCCCACGCCGCGCTCGATTCGATGCGGATCGACTACACCGCGGCGCTCGGTATTCCCTCGCTCCGCACGCGGATCGCGCGACACTATCGTGTCGCCTATGGGTGCGAGGTCGATCCCGAGCGCATCATCGTCACCACTGGATCATCTGGCGGCTTCATCCTGGCGTTTCTCGCGATGTTCGAGCCGGGCGCCCGCGTCGCCGTGACCGTGCCCGGTTACCCACCGTACCGACACATCCTGACCGCGCTCGGCTGCGAGCCGGTGCTGATCGAGACATCGAGCGCCGATCGCCACGCGCTGTCACCGGACGCGCTGCTTGCGGCCCATCGCAACAAGCCGCTCGACGGCGTGCTGGTTGCGAGCCCGGCCAACCCGACCGGCACCATGATGACCGGCGATGCGCTGCGCGCGCTGGTCGCGGCGGCCGAAGGTGAGGGCATTCGCTTCATCTCGGACGAGATTTATCACGGCCTCGACTATGCGTTTCCGGCGGTGACCGCCGCGTCGATCTCGCCGCGCGCGCTGATCATCAATTCGTTCTCGAAATACTTTTGCATGACCGGCTGGCGGGTCGGCTGGATCGTCGCGCCGGAACCTTTTGTGCGGCCGATTGAGCGGCTGCAGCAAAACCTCTCGATCTCGGTGCCGACGCTGTCGCAGCTTGCCGCCGAAGCCGCGTTCGACGGCCGCGACGAGATGGAGCAGGTCAAGCGCGGCTATGAGCAGAACCGCCGCATCCTGATCGAAGGCTTGCCCGGCGCCGGCCTCGACACTTTCCTTCCCGCCGACGGCGCGTTCTATCTCTATGCCGACGTCTCGAAATTCACCGACGACAGTCTTGCGTTCACCAAGGAAATGCTGGAGCAGGCCCACGTTGCTGCCACGTCAGGCATCGACTTCGATCCGATCCACGGTCGCTCCTTCGTGCGCTTCTCCTATGCCCGCTCGGCGGACGACATGCGCGAAGCGGTTCAGCGCGTCACGCGCTGGCTCAAGCGATGACCTTTAAGGGCTACGTTTCGTTTCCCGACGACTGGCAGCTGCCAGACCTCGCGCCGTGGGATCTCTGCACCGACATCGTGGCGCTGATCGAACGCAGCATTGAACGGCTGCCGTCGGGCTACCTCCGTAGCGCGCCGGGGATCGCGCTTCATCCGAGCGCCACGGTCGAGCGGGGTGCGGTGCTTAAAGCCCCCTGCATCATCGGTGAAAACTGTTTTGTTGCGGCCTGCGCCTATTTGCGCGGCGGCGTCTGGCTTGCTCCGAACGTCATCCTCGGACCATCAGTCGAGGTCAAATCGTCTGTGATCGGCGCGGGCAGCAAGGCCGCACATTTCAACTTCGTCGGCGATAGCGTCATCGGCCGCGATGTCAACATCGAGGCCGGTGCGATCGTCGCGAACTATCGCAACGAGCGCGCCGAAAAGGAGATCGTCTGCTTCGATGGCGAACGGTTGATCCGCACCGGCCGCGACAAATTCGGCTCGCTGATCGGCGATGGCTGCCGGATCGGCGCCAACGCCGTGCTGGCGCCGGGCACGATCCTCACGCCAGCCACGGTGGTGCCGCGGCTGGCACTGGTCGATCAAATCGCCGGACGCGTCTAGCTGCCGCCGCCGAAGCGGCGCGACCACCAGCCGGCGCGGCGTGGTCCCGCGTCGCTCGACGCCTCGGCGCTGCCAACCGGCTCGTCCGGGGCCGGAGCAGCAGCCGGCTCGGGTTGGACGGCATGAACAGGCTCGGCGCTCGTCGGTGGCGCACTGTCGGTCACGAAGCTGACCTTTTCACGCACCGTCGAACGCCGCCGAATCCTCTCCTGTGCGGCTTCCTGCTCTGCCGAAGGTTGCTCAGGAGCCGCCGCGTGTTCGACGACCGGCTCGTGGTAAACCGGCGCCGGCACGGGCTGCGGCTCGCTCGGCGCCGCATCGAGCGGCGGTCGATCGAGATCGGTGACCATGGCCGCGGCCTCCGGCAACTCGAATTGCCCCTCGACTTCGTCGGCGACGGACGCGGCAAGACCTTCGTCGCCCTCGCCCTCGCGACGTCGGCGGCGGCCGCCTCTGCGGCCGCGGCGGCGGCGGCGACGCTCACTGTCGCCGTTTTCGCCCTGCGATCCGTCAAAGCCAGCTACCGCGGTCGCCTCGCCGGCTTCTGCGCTTTCCTCGTCGGACAACTCGTCGTCAGCGCGCACGAAGCCCGCTTCATCCGCGCCACCTTGCTCCCGGCCTTCGGGCGCGGCCGATCGCTCGCGCTCCTCACCGTTGCGACCACGCCGGCCACGGCGCTTGCGGCGACGGCGACGGCCATCGCCATCACCGCGCGCTTCGCCGTTCTCGTCGGACGCCTGCGTCTCTACCTCGTCGTCGCCGACCTCCTCTTCGCCGACCTCGAGTTCGTCCTCGGCAACCTCGTCGCCCTCGATCGGCTCTTCCGGCGCGAGCGGGGTTGCGGCCTGGGCCGCGAGCAGGGCCTTCGCTGCCTCTAGCGTATGCACCTGTTCGCCGCGATCGAGCGCAAAGGCTTGCGGACCGGTGATGCCGGGATCGGCCGAGATCGTCAGCGTCACCTTGAAGGTGTTTTCAAGATCGCGCAGGTGGCCGCGCTTGTGGTTCAGCACGTAGAGCGCCACTTCCGTCCGCGTGCGGATGGTGAGGTTGTGGGTCGCGCCCTTCATCAACGTCTCTTCGAGGCTGCGCAGCAGCTGCAGCGCGACCGATGCCACCGAACGCACGTGGCCGGTGCCGCCGCAATGCGGGCAGGGCTCGGTCGAGCTCTCCAGCACGCTGGCGCGGATGCGCTGCCGCGACATTTCGAGCAGGCCGAAATGCGAGATGCGGCCGACCTGGATACGGGCACGATCGTGCTTGAGACACTCGCTCAACCGTCGCTCGACTGAGCGGTTGTTGCGCTTCTCGTCCATGTCGATGAAGTCGATCACGATCAGGCCGGCAAGGTCGCGCAGGCGTAGCTGTCGCGCGACTTCCTCGGCCGCCTCGAGATTGGTCTTGAGCGCGGTGTCTTCGATGTGATGTTCGCGCGTCGACCGGCCCGAATTGACGTCGATCGACACCAGCGCCTCGGTCTGGTTGATGACGATGTAGCCGCCGGAGCGGAGCTGGACCGTCGGCGAGAACATCGCATCGAGCTGGCTCTCGACGCCCATCCGCGAGAACAGCGGCTGCTGGCCCTGATACGGCTTCACCGCACGCACCTGGCCCGGCAACAACATCTTCATGAAGTCGCGCGCTTCGCTGTAGCCGCCTTCGCCCGCGACGATGATCTCGTCGATGTCCTTGTTATAAAGGTCGCGAATCGAGCGCTTGATCAGCGATCCCTCTTCATAAACCAGCGTCGGCGCCGTCGACTTCAGCGTGAGGTCGCGGACCGTCTCCCATAGCCGCAGCAGATACTCGAAGTCGCGCTCGATCTCCGGCTTGGTGCGGGCGGCGCCGGCGGTGCGCAGGATGATGCCCATGCCTTCGGGCACGTCGAGGTCCTGCACCACTTCCTTCAGACGAGAACGGTCCTGCGCCGAGGTGATCTTGCGGCTGATCCCGCCGCCGCGGGCCGTGTTCGGCATCAGCACCGCGTAGCGGCCGGCGAGCGACAGGTACGTCGTCAGCGCCGCACCCTTGTTGCCACGCTCTTCCTTGACGACCTGGATCAGCATCACCTGGCGGCGCTTGATGACCTCCTGGATCTTGTATTGCCGGCGCGGCCGGTAGTGGCGCTCCGGAACTTCTTCCAGCGCGTCGTCGCCGCCGACGGATTCGACGATCTCTTCCTCGGCTTCGGCGGCCTCTTCGTGCTCATCGTCATCGGCCGGCGTCGCGGTCATCTCGGCGGGATGTTCGGCAGCCGGCTGACCGAAGCCGGGCAGATCGTCGCTGCCGGGCTCGCTCGCTTCCGCGATCAGCGGATCGTCGCTGTCGATGATGGGTTGCGGCGCGGCGTGCGAAGTGACTTCGGCGGCGTGGTTCTCGACCGCATGCGACGGCTCATCGAATGTGTGCGACTGGCCGTCATCGTCATCGTGGTGATCATGCGCGTCTTCGGAAACGTCGTCGCGGTGCTCGACGCCCTGATCGTGATCGGCCGCGAACGGCGCGGCGCGGGAGTCCTGCTCGGCGGTCCCGGCATCGAGACCCTCCTGCAGCGCCACGGCCTGCTCGTAGATCTCGGCCTCAGCGGCGGCATCGCTCGGCGCTGCGTCGAACGCCTCGTGAAGTGGTGCTTCTGACGTGGCTTCATCGATCGGCGCGCTGCGCATACGGTCACCGCCGCCACGGCGGCGCGTATTGCGATGGCGCGAGCGGCGCCGGTGCGAGCGCTCCTCGGCTTCTTCCTCGGCTTCGCGATGGGCGCGTTCGTCGTCCTCGATCAGCGCCTGCCGATCGGCGACCGGGATCTGGTAGTAGTCGGGATGAATTTCGGAGAAGGCGAGGAAGCCGTGGCGGTTGCCGCCATACTCGACGAAGGCCGCCTGCAGCGACGGTTCGACGCGCGTGACCTTGGCGAGATAAATATTGCCGCGAAGCTGTTTGCGCTGGGCGGACTCGAAATCAAACTCTTCGACGCGGTTGCCGCGAACGACCACAACCCGGGTCTCCTCCGGGTGGGTGGCATCGATAAGCATCTTGTTGGGCATTGGGGAACTCTTGGAGGCGGCACGGCGGGAACAGCCCGTCGCCGCTTGAGCGGTCGGCTTGTTTCACGGTCCACCTGATTCGGGGGTGATGGGAAGGCCGAAACGCTTTTCCATGCCCGAAGTCCCGCGCCGCCGGTCCGCCACCGCGGACAACGCCGGGCGACTGGTTCATCTGACGGTGTGAGGGCTCGTATGAAAGGCGCATCGAAGGCGTCGGCCCGTTGATCGGTTGGTGACGGCCAAGTTCTATTCGTATTGGCCGTCGCAAAGACTTTGCGGCGAGATTGCCGCGGCAGAACACGCTGACCTTGAGGGCTCAAAGGTATTGCCGGCCTGCTTCCCGCAGGCGGTTTCAGCAGCTGGTCCAATGCGCCCCGGAAGCCGTTTCAGCTCGCTCGGTCCCGGCGGACCTAGTCGGCGCAGAGCACCGGATCAATGGCTTTCGAGTCAATGGCTTAGCGTCAATGACGGGAGCCGGATCGATCCTGGTCGACTTTGCACAGGCAAACTGAACGCGATGCAACCAGAAGTTTCAATCGTCAGCAACTCATACATACGTCGGGAGAGCCGTTATGGCAAGGCGATGATTTTGCGGGATTGGCGCGTGTCTGGAAATCGGACGAGCCCGGGAACCGATATGAGCGTCGCCGCGGGGCAACACCCTTTGGGCAAATGGAGGGCGAGGTTAAGCAGCGGTTAACCCTGCCAACCTATTGGCTTAAGAAAAGCAGCGGGAGGCTCGGGGAATCGGTGGCGGTCCGCTCACTCCATCTGGCGCTGATCGGTCTCGGCTTCGTCGCCGCGGGCGCCGTGCTGTGCTCGCCGCTGGCGAGCAGCGAAGCCTCCGACAGCGCCGTCGTTCCGGTCTCGGCGCCCGCGACGGCGTACCCGGTGGCGAGCGAAGCGCGCGTTGCCGGCGACGACAGGCAAACCCGTTTCGTCCTCGAACTCGACCGCAAGATCGACCTGCGCGCCTTTGCGCTCGCCGATCCCTACCGCGTGGTGCTCGACCTTCCCCAGGTGAATTTCCAGTTGCCGCCGCAGACCGGGCAGGTCGGGCGTGGCATGGTCAAGGCGTTTCGCTACGGCCTCGTGATGCCCGGCGGCTCGCGCGTCGTCATGGATCTGACCAGGCCCGCGACCATCGACAAGGCTTATGTGGTGGAAGCGGCCAACGGCCAGCCGCCAAAACTTGTCGTCGAGCTCACGGCAACCGATCGCACGTCGTTCCTGCGCGCGCTCTCCGCCAACAGCCGCGCCGAGCTCAGGCCGTCGGCGCCGCCGGATCCAGTGAAGCCAGCGCCGGATGACAAGCGTCCGGTGGTGGTGGTCGATCCCGGCCATGGCGGCATCGATCACGGCACACAGGCGTCGACGGGCGAGCTGGAAAAGCAGATTGTGCTCGACTTTGCGAGCGCTCTGCGCGACCGGCTCGAGAAGAGCGGCAAATATCGCGTCGTGATGACGCGCAGCGACGACACCTTCATTCCGCTCGGCGATCGCGTGAAGATCGCGCGCAACGAGCAGGCCCAGCTGTTTGTCTCGATCCACGCCGACGCCTTGCCGCGCGGCGAGGGCGATGCCCAGGGCGCGACGATCTATACGCTGTCCGACACGGCCTCCGACTCGGAGGCCGCGCGGCTTGCCGAATCCGAGAACCGCGCCGATGTCATCGCCGGCATTGATCTGACCGAGGAGCCGTCCGACGTCGCCGATATCCTGATCGATCTCGCCCGCCGCGAAACCAAAATGTTTTCAAACCATTTCGCTCGTCTCCTGCTCGGTGAGATGAAGGGGACTGTGCGCATGCATCCGTCCCCGTTGAAATCGGCGGGCTTTCGCGTGCTCAAGGCGCCCGACGTGCCGTCGGTGCTGGTCGAGCTTGGTTACGTCTCGAACAAGGACGACCTGCACCACCTTGTCTCCGACGACTGGCGGTCGAAGACGGTCCGGGTGGTGGGGCAGGCGATCGACGCCTTCTTCGCCAAGCGGATGGTGTCGTCGCGGTCGGGAAGTGCGAATTAACGAGCCTTGAGGTGCTCCAATCGGGGCTTTCGGCCCCCGGTGAGGAGCGCGTCAAGCCCTAGTTTGGCCACAGCGCTGGCCGTATAGAAAAGCGTGTTGAATTGGAGCGCGATCCGGTCCTTCGACAAGATCATGCTTGAGTATCTTGAGTATGGAGAGCTACCGCTGTTCGAACGGGCCGTTCGAGGCGAGGAGTGACTTGGTCAGGGCTGACCGGTCAGGGCAAAAAAGAACTGACGTTCGGGCAAGATGCGGCTGCTGTTACGATTTCTAGGCTTCCTGTTTGCGGCGGGGACTATTGTCTTCCTGGTCGGCGTGGGCGCTGCGGCCGGGCTAATCTGGCATTTTTCCAAGGACTTGCCTGATTATTCGCAGCTTCAGGATTATGAGCCGCCGGTCATGACGCGCGTCCACGCGTCGGACGGCTCGCTGCTTGCTGAATACGCCAAGGAGCGCCGCCTCTACCTGCCGATCCAGGCGATCCCCAAGCGGGTGATCGACGCCTTCCTCGCCGCCGAAGACAAGAACTTCTACGAGCACGGCGGCATCGATTTCCCCGGCATGGCGCGCGCCGCGCTGATCTACGCGCAGAACTACGGCTCTAACCGGCGTCCGCAGGGCGCCTCCACCATCACCCAGCAGGTCGCCAAGAACTTCCTCCTGACCAACGAGGTGAGCTTCACCCGCAAGATCAAGGAAGCGCTCTTGGCGATGCGCATCGAGCGCACCTATTCCAAGGACAAGATCCTCGAGCTCTACCTCAACGAAATCTATCTCGGCCTCGGTGCCTACGGCATTGCCGCGGCTTCGCTCGTCTACTTCGACAAGTCGGTCAACGAACTCACCGTCGCCGAAGCGGCCTACCTCGCGGCGCTGCCGAAGGCGCCGACGACGCTGCACCCGGTGCGCAACCACGATCGCGCCATCGAACGCCGCAACTACGTGATCGACCGCTTGCTCGAGAACGGCTGGATCAAGCAGGCCGAGGCCGACGAGGCGCGCAAGGATCCGCTGAAAGTCGTCAACCGGCAGAACGTGACGCATACCGCGTCGGGCGAGTATTTCGCTGAGGAAGTCCGCCGCGAGCTGTTCGAGCGTTACGGCGAGAAGAAGCTTTACGAAGGCGGCCTGTCGGTCCGCACCACGCTCGATCCAAAACTGCAGGTCGCCGCGCGCAAGGTGCTGTCCGACGCGCTGGTGGCGTACGACGAGAAGCAGGGTTATCGCGGCCCGATCACCAAGCTCGATCTCGCCGGCGACTGGGGTCCGAAGCTAGCCGACGTACGCTCGCTGTCCGATATCCCGTGGCGCATGGCGGTGGTGCTGGAAAGCAACGACCAGTCGGCGCGGATCGGCTTCCAGCCCGGGCGTGAGCTCGGCGGCGCCGTGCTGAAGGAACGCAACACCGGCATCGTCACCGTCGACGGCGTGAAATGGGCCAGGCCCGCGGTCGCGACCAATCGCGGCAAACCGACACCGACGTCGGTTGCGCAGGTTCTGTCGCCGGGCGACGTCATCTACGTCGACCCCCTGCTCAACAAGGACGGCAGCGTCATCGACGGCCAGTATCGGCTGCGGCAATTGCCTGAAGTCTCCGGCGGCATGGTGGTGATGGAACCGCACACCGGCCGCGTGCTGGCGATGGCCGGCGGCTTCTCGTTCGACCAGAGCCAGTTCAATCGCGCCACGCAGGCCTACCGGCAGCCGGGTTCGTCGTTCAAGCCGATCGTCTATTCGGCGGCGCTCGACAACGGCTACACCCCGTCGACTGTCGTGATGGATGCGCCGCTCGAAATCGCGCAGGGGCCCGGGCAGGAGGTCTACCATCCGGAGAACTATTCCTCGGGCAAGTATCAGGGGCCGACCACGCTGCGCAATGCGCTGCGGCTGTCGCTCAACACGGTGACCGTGCGGCTCGCGCAGGACATCGGCATGCCGCTGATCGGCGAGTATGCCAAGCGCTTCGGTGTCTATGACGAGGTGCCGAACTATCTGTCCTACGCGCTCGGCGCCGGCGAGACCACGGTTCTGCGCATGGCGACCGCTTATTCCATGATCGACAACAGCGGCAAGCGCATCAAGCCGACGCTGATCGATCGCATCCAGGATCGCTACGGCCACACCATCTTCAAGCACGACACCCGCGAGTGCCGCGGTTGCGACGCGCAGGCCTACAGCGCCAATACGCCCGAGCCGAGTCTGGTCGATCGCCAGGAGCAGGTGCTCGATCCGATGACCGCGTACCAGGTCACGTCATTGATGGAAGGCGTCGTGCAGGCCGGCACCGCGACGGCGGTCAAGGAGGTCGGCAAGCCGATCGCGGGCAAGACCGGTACCACCAACGACTGGAAGGATGCCTGGTTCATCGGCTTCTCGCCGGACCTGACCTGCGCCGTCTATATGGGCTACGACAAGCCGCGCACGCTCGGCCGCGAAAGCACCGGCGGCCATCTGGCTGCGCCGATCGCGCGCGACTTCTTCAAGATCGCGCTGGCCGACAAGCCGGCGATCCCGTTCCGCGTGCCGGCCGGCATCAAGCTGATCCGCGTCGATTCCAAGTCCGGCATGCGCGCCGGCCCGGGCGACTCCGGCCACACCATTCTCGAAGCCTTCAAGCCCGGCACCGCGCCGCCCGACAACTACTCCGTCATCGGCGTCGCCGACGCCGACGGCCGCGGCTCGACCATCTCGCCCGATATGGACCGCACCATCCTGCGGCCGGGCACGGGCGGGTTGTATTGAAGGCTGACGATCCCAATTTTTGTCATGGCCGGGCATAGCCGTTCAAAGAACGGCGTCGCTTCGCTTGCCTATGCCCGGCCATCTCGATAGGAGAGGCACTGCGTCTCCTATCGAGATCACCGGCATAAAGCCGGTGATGACAACGAAGAGAATTGCATGCGCGCTGAAATCGAAAGACTGGTCGAAGAGATCAAGCAGTCGGTCGGGCTGCTGAGGAGGCATCTTTGACGTCGAGACATCGACGGCGCGCCTGGCCGAGCTGAACAAGCTCGCCGAAGACCCCAATCTCTGGAACGATCCGCAGAAGGCCCAGAAGCTGATGCAGGAGCGCACCTCGCTCGAGGATTCGCTCACCGGCATCGCAAAAGTCGACCGCGAGCTCGAGGACCAGGTCGGCATGATCGAGCTCGGCGAGGCCGAGAACGATGCCGGCGTCGTCACCGAGGCCGAGCAGGCGCTGCGCAATCTCAAGAAGGAGGTCGCGCGGAGAGAGCTCGAGGCGCTGCTGTCGGGCGAAGCCGACTCCAACGATTCCTATCTCGAAGTCCATGCCGGCGCGGGCGGCACCGAAAGCCAGGATTGGGCGCAGATGCTGCTTCGCATGTACACGCGCTGGGCCGAGAAGCACGGTTTTAAGGTCGAGGTGCTGGAAGAGACGGAAGGCGAAGAGGCCGGCATCAAGTCGGCGACGCTGCAAATCTCCGGCCACAATGCCTATGGCTGGCTCAAGACCGAGGCCGGCGTGCATCGCCTGGTGCGTATTTCGCCGTTCGATTCCAACGCGCGGCGGCACACGTCATTTTCCTCGATCCAGATTTTCCCCGTGATCGACGACCGCATCAAGATCGACATCAAGGAAGGCGACGTCCGCACCGACACCATGCGCTCCGGTGGCGCCGGCGGCCAGCACGTCAACAAGACCGAATCGGCGGTGCGGCTGACGCACATCCCGACCGGCATCGCCGTGGTGTGCCAGGCCGGCCGCTCGCAGCACAAGAACCGCGCGCAAGCCTGGGACATGCTGCGCGCCCGGCTTTACGAGATGGAGCTGAAGAAGCGCGAGGCGCAGGCCGCCGCCGATCAAGCCGCCAGGACCGACATCGGCTGGGGCCATCAGATCAGGTCCTACGTGCTGCAGCCCTACCAGATGGTGAAGGACCTGCGCACCGGCGTGCAGACGTCGGACACCTCGGGCGTGCTCGACGGCGATCTCGACGAGTTCATGGCGGCAACGCTGGCGCAGAAGGCCTTTGGCGCGCTGCCCGACAAGATCGAGGACGTGGAGTAGTCCTTTGTGGTCGTCCCCGCGAACGCGGGGGCCCATACTCCGCAGCAGAAATGAGCCGACGGAGAGGCGATCAAGGTCGCACTGCGCAAGACAATTGGTCCGGGGGATATGGGTCCGCGCGTTCGCGGGGACGACCGGCAGGAGTTAAGCGCCATCACGCCTGCGCGATCGTTGCGCGACGCCGCCAGCACATCGTGGTGACAACAATTGCGCAATACGTTTCGTCGCGATCACGGCCCTCATCAGGATCGCGTGGAATCGCAGCGAAAACCATGCTCTTGCGCCGAGCGCGCGATCAACATGACAAAGGCGCAAGGTAGCTTGCATCAAATCAATCTAGGTGAAATCGCCATGAATGGTGCGTTCAGTCCTGCTTGGGGGCCGCGCGACTAAACCTCACGCCGGTGGATGACCCCAACGCACCAAAGAAAAGATGGTGCTCACCGATTGAGGACTATCATGACCCGCTTTAGCAAACTCTCAGTGATCGCGATTGCCTTTGCCGTACTCGGCACCTCGTACACCGCAGCGTCCGCGGAGACGCTGTGGCAGTTCAACCATCCGCGCCGCGAGCAGGTCAACGACCGACTCGCCAATCAGAACTACCGCATCCATCAGGAAGTGATGGAAGGCGAGCTGAGCCCCGGCCAGGCCGCGGCGCTGCACGCAGAAGACCACACCATCCGCATCGAGGAGCGCACCATGGCGAGCTTCAATGGCGGTCACATCACGCCGTATGAGCATCACCTGCTCAACAATCAGGAAAACGGCGTCAGCCACCAGATCGGCTACTGAGCGCCACGCCTTTCCTGTGTTTGAAACTGATAGGCCTGCTGCGTCCCGTGCAGCAGGCCTTGCTGCATCGACGGTGCGCCTCAATCCTCCAGGCTCATGTCGAGCGCCGGCTTCACGTCCGCCGGCAGGGGACAAACGTACGGCGTCTCGGACGTGCGTGCGCGTAAGTCGTCCTTGGCGCTCGCGATGATGCGCTCGTCGCGCAAGGCGTCGACCGCGGTCCCGGCCATCACCTTCGCGACATGGACGAGGCCCTTGTGGGCGTAGGTGGTCTTGCCCTGGCCGGTGAGTTGCCACGAATGGAACGGCGTGCCGATCGCGCATGTCGCGCCGCGCGCCTGCACCGTCGGCACCACCCAGCTGACGTCGCCAACGTCGGTCGAACCGACGCCGCCGCCACCCGAGACCTCGAGCGAGACGATCTGGTCGCACAGCACCTTGCCGGGCTCGACCTTCAGGCCGTGCCGGCGGTAGGCGGCGGCGATGTCCTCTTTGCTGAGCGTGGCCTGGAATTTCCCGGCGAGCTCTTTGTCGGTGGCGTCGAAATCCGGCGGCCCGAGCCGCATCAGATTGTCGTCCATCAGCCTTTCCAGCGGCGTGTTGCCCATCAGGTTCGACACCGCGCTGACCATGCGCGTCTCGACTTTCGTCTCGGTCATCAGCGCCGCGCCCTCGGCGATCTTGCGCACCCGCGCGATCAGCGGGTTGAGCTGGACGAGATCGGCGGCGCGGATCAGGTAGCGCACCTTCGCGCGGGCTTGCACCACGTTCGGCGCACGGCCGCCGCCATCGAGCATCGCGTAGTGGATGCGGGCGCCGTCGGGCATATGCTCGCGCATGTAGTTGACGCCGACGTTCATCAGTTCGACCGCATCGAGCGCGCTGCGCCCGAGATGAGGCGCTGCGGCCGCGTGCGAGGCGCGGCCGATGAAGGTGAAGTCGATGCGGGTGTTGGCGAGCAACTCCGGCTTGTTGACGCCGGAGAACGACGCCGGGTGCCAGGAGATTGCGATGTCGACGTCTTTGAACGCGCCCGACCGCACCATGAAGCCCTTTGCGGCGCCGCCTTCCTCCGCCGGGCAGCCATAATAGCGCACGCGGCCCTTCAGTCCGTTGGCGGCGAGATAGTCCTTCACCGCGGTGGCCGCGAGCAGCGAGGCCGAGCCGAGCAGGTTGTGGCCGCAGCCATGGCCGTTGTTATCGCCTGGAACCGGACGGGGCTCGGCGACGCCGGCCTCCTGGCTCAAGCCTGGTAGCGCATCGTATTCGCCGAGGATCGCGATGACCGGTCCGCCTTCGCCAGCCTCGCCGACGATCGCGGTCGGAATGTCGGCGACGTTCTTGGTGATGCGAAAGCCCTGGCTTTCCAGCATCGCGACGTGCTCGGCGCAGGAGCGTGTCTCGGTGTAGCACAGCTCCGGCATGCCCCACACTCGGTCGGCAAGCGCAATGAACTGATCCTTCTTGTCGTCGACGCGGCGCCAGATCTCTTCGCTGTTCTGCATGATGATCCCTCTTCTGATTTCCTGTAGGGCGGGTTAGGCGAAGCCGTAACCCGCCGGCCGGCTTGGCGGATTACGCTGTCGCTAATCCGCCCTACGTTTTGCGAGCCGAAGCCTAGCCCGCCGGCATAGCTCCGCCAATCGCCTGTTCATTCAAATTAATGACCAAGATTTCACGCTGGTGAACTGCCTCTGAATGCGCCATTCAGTGCCGCTTCGGTGGTCCCGGCGCATTATCCACCTTGCCGAGTTCGCTGCACCATTCCGGTGCGCCCTACCTCGGAGGAGGCATCGCATGACCCGCAATATGACCCGCACCCGCAAATTCGCCCTTGTTGCCGTCGCATTCGCCGCGCTCGGCCTGTCGGCCACCTCAGCATCGGCCGAGACCTGGTGGCAGCATACTCACCCGCGCCGCACTGAGGTGAACGCGCGGCTCGGCTACCAGAATTTCCGCATCAACCGCGAAGTCCGCGAAGGCGAACTCGCGCCCTGGCAGGCCCGCCGCCTGCATCGCGAGGATTTTGCGATCCGCAAGGAGGAGCGCTCGATGGCAAGCTTCAACGGCGGCCACATCACCCGCGGCGAACAGCGCGCGCTGAATCATCAGGGGAACCAGGTCAGCCGCCGAATCGGGTATTGATAATCGCGATGTGCGGACCTGCTGCAGCAATGCAGCAGGTCTTGCACTGCCGTCGTCCCCGCGAAGGCGGGGACCCGTACTCCGCAGCTGTAGCGATATGACAGACGATTATTCAATCAGCGCCGAGCGATATCTTCGGCACCGGGGTTATGGGTTCCCGCTTTCGCGGGAACGACCAGAAACTCACTCCACCTTCTCGATCCCGTAGTGAACGAACTGGTCGGCGATATCGGCATTGATCGCCTTCGCCGCCGCGATGTCCTTGTGCGCGCCGTCGAATCGCCGTTCCTGCTCTTGGCGACGCCGCGGCCATAGAGCGAGTTCGGCAGGTCAGGCTTCACCGCCAGCGCTTCGCCAAAGCCCGCGATCGCCGCGTCGTATTCGCCGAGCTTGAGATGGCAGAACGCGCGGCTGTCGAGCGCATAGGCATCGTCCGGCTTCAGCTTCAGCGCCGCCTCGCAATCGGCAAGGCCATCCTTGGCGCGCCCGACGATCGCCTTGGTGATACAGCGGCCGTTCAGCGCCGACGCATATTTCGGGTCGTAGTTGACGGCGGTGTCGTAGTCGAACAGCGCGTCCGTGTACTGATGCCTGTCGAAGTAGAGATTGGCGCGCGCAAAGGCATCCTTCGTTCCCGCCGGGTTCAGCTTCAGCGATTGATTGAGATCGGCGAAGGCGTGGTCGATATCGCCGCGGTCGCGATAGACGCGAGCGCGGTTGCCCCAGGCTGGCGCGTACTTCGGATCGAGCCGGATCGAACTCGTCGAAATCGGCCAGCGCCTTGTCGTCCTCGTTCTTGTCGCGGTACGCGGTGCCGCGGTTGAACCAGGCCAGCGCGAATTTCGGATCGAGCTTGATCGCGTGGTCGTAGTCGGCGAACGCGTGCTCGACGTCGTGCTTGTCGATGTAGGAGTTGCCGCGGTTGTTGTAGAACCAGGCGTCGTCGTCCTTCAGCTTGATCGCCTGGTTGTAGTTCTCGATCGCGCGATCCGGATTGCCGCGGTCGTATAGGTGATGCCGCGATTGAACCAGGCGTAGGCGTCCTCATCGTCGAGCGCGATGGCGCGGTCGAGATCGGCGAGTGCGAGGTCGGTCTCGCCCTTCTGCCGGTAGGCTTCGCCGCGGTTGGTGTAGGCCGTGCCGGCATTGGGGTGCCGCTTGATCATCTCCGAGAGATCGGCGATCGCGTCGTCAAGCCGATTGCTCCAGAGATAGGCCGCGCTGCGCGCGAGCCAGCCGTCGCCGTTCGGGTCAAGTTTGATGTAGGTCGAGTTGTCGGCGATCGCGAGCTCGTACTCCTTGCGCTGGTAATGGGCTTCGCCGCGGCCGCGATAGGCGCCGGCGTAGTTCGGATCGACCTTGAGCGCGTCGGTGAAGTCGGCGATGGCGCGGTCATACGCGCCCTGCGCGGTATAGGCGTTGCCGCGCAGGTAATAGGCCGCCTTGCGGGCGCTGGCGGTCAGCTCTATGGCCGCGAGCACTGCGGTGCAGCCCGCGATCTGCTTCGCGCTATCGGAATCCTCGCCGCCGATGCACCACATCCGCGCGGCATCGTCTGACGGCGGCTTGGTCTGGGCGAGGGCAGGGGAGGCGGCGATGATTGTTGCGGCGAGTGCGAGCGCGCCGAGCCGTGCGAGGGGCCAACGGATGGAGTGCATGGAGTCCGAGCGGTAATGTGTCGTTTCGATCGCGTATTGGTTGGCCAAAGTCCCGATCTGGTTCACTGCGCTGCATGTTGAAAAACCGCGACTTTTCGCAGCAAAGCATTGAACGTCCCGGCCGTTCCGCGCACCCATCCGATCATGCGCCGCTCTGTCCTTGCCGTCCAATTGCTGGTTGCCGCGGCAAGCGTGTTCAATGTCGTGTCCTTTCGGCTGCAGGAGCTGATGGCCCCGCAATCGGCGGAGCTTGACCGGCTCGCGGCCGCCGCGCTCGCAGCCATCGTGCTGCTTAGCGCCGGCATGATCATGCTCTGGCGATACGGTGGTGCCTCGCGCGGGCTGAGCGCGGGCGTCTCCGCCGTCGCGATCGCGCTCACGGTCCTGTCGGGGTTTGCCCCGCGCATAGTCTGGGCTCACCGCCAGGCGGTCGCGGAAGCCGCGCGTCTCGCCGAAGATCGGCGCCTCGACGAAGCCTTCTCGATCGCGCTGCGGACATGGCGCACGGCGATCGATGACAACGCGGCCGCCGCGCGGCCGCTGACAACGGAGCGGGCCTGGGAGTTCGTCAATCTTGTCAGCCGCGCCGGCCGCTACGACGACGGCACGGATCCGCCAGGCACCCAGGCGCTCGCGCTGCTGCGCAAGGCGCTCGCCGCTGATATCCTCGACGTCAACGCTCCGGTGCAGGGTCGGCGCCTGAGCGACACGGCGCCGCGGCCGTTGTTCCTGCAGTTCTACAAGGAACAGGTTGAGACGTTCGGCCGCGGCAGCGCGCTGGCGGCGCAGGATTGGGCGATCATGCAGCTGCTCGCCGCAAGCGGCGCTGATCTCTCGAGCTCCGACGCCGCGCCGCTGGTCGCCGACCTCGCCAAGACGGCGGTGCCGGGGCCGGGCCGGTTTATCGAACTGCGTTAGGGCGTGACCTGCGATGCAGCTGGCGACACGTTTTGCGTCCTCATTGGCATTCTCGGCGCCGCAGCGATTGCGCTGCGGGATCCCGGAGGGGAACTCGGCGCCTCGCAATTAACCACGATCCTGCGCGGCGTGCCGCCGACAGGGTCGTGGTTATGCATCTAGCGCCCAGCGTCGTCCGAAGTTTGTTGCTTTTCAGCGCGCCGCTCGGCTACAAGCCCGGACACAGCAAGGTCGAGGGACATGGCGCACAATTATTCGGTTAACGACAACGTTCATCACCTGAGGCAGGGCCCGCAGGGCCGCGCCGGTGTCGCCGAGCTCAACATCTACACCATCGTCGCCTGTCTCCCGGTCGAATCCGATGGCCGCCTGCGCTATCGCATCAAGAGCAAGAGCGACAACGTCGAGCGCGTCGTCACCGAGGAGCAGCTCAGCCGGCTGGGCTGAGGCGGGCGGCCTGATTCACCAAAGTTCCAAGCGTTTCCCGTCATCCTGAGGCGCGAGCTCTTGCGAGCCTCGAAGGATGAGCGGCCCGGGCCGTCGCCCTTCGAGGGCCGCGCAAGTGCGCGGCCACCTCAGGGTGACGGATCACTTGAACTGACTGATATCATCACTCCTAATCCCCGAACGGCGCGACTGCGCGGCCCGACACATTGTCGGCGTCCCTGGCTGCCGACCACGTGCCTTCATTGTCGCGCTTGAGCCGCACCACGAAGCGCCAGCCGTTCTGGTTGGTGAACGCGACGATCGTGCCGGCCTTGGTCTTCGTATAGCTGCACGGATATTCGGTCGGCCGGTCGGGAAACACGCTCCGGCCTTCGCGGCTCTTGAACGTCTCGCTGGTGATCTGCGGATGAATAACGAACACGCAACTGCGCTGTGGCACCTCCGGCGACGAGAGCCCGAGCATCGCGAGCGGCGCCCCGACCAGCATTGAGAACACGATCATGTGCATGCGTTAGCTCTGACCTGCCAGGGGCGCGAGCCCGGCGTAGCTCCAAGTGCAAAGACGGGCGGGTCTGCCCGGCGAAGCTCGAAGAGCGAAGACGGGTGACTTGAGCGTTCAAGCGCCGCTTCTCAGTGTCGGGAATCTTGCCTCGGTTCACGCTGGCCCGCTGATTGCCTCGAACCCGTGCCGTTTCGTCTTGTGTGACTGACATCACAGTCGCCGACCGCCGGCCCGCCTAGCCTCTCGAACGTCAAGGGAGGCGATCATGACAATTAATTGGAAGGAAATCGGCTGGTGGCTCGTGGCGGTGGTGTGCATCGCCCACGTCTACGGCAGCGCCTACAATATCGTTACCTACCACAACGCCAGACCGGCGATCACTCAGCAATAAGAGCTCGTCCCGCGGGTCGCGGACCGAGGCAACCATGACCATCAGCGTGATCAACGGCGGCGGCATCGTGAAGAAGGGCGGCACGTTCTTCCGCGTGCTGATCGTGCTCGCGATTCTCGCGCAGGGCGCTCTCGTCGTGCACCACGCCCATGATCCGATGGAGCAGGCGCAGACGACGCAGCAGCAATAACGGCATGGACTGGGAGGCAGTTATGACACTCAACTGGCGGCAAATCGGACGGTGGATCATTGCTGGCGGTGGTCGTCGTGCATGTCGGTGGTCACGCCATGCGCATCTACCGCCACTACGGTGCAACGCAGCCGACGATCCAGCAGTAATAGACCGAGCGTGCCATGGCCGACGCGATTCTTCTTGCGCTCGACTGCATCGTCGAATTGATCCTCGCCTGGCCAGATTGCGCCTGAGAAAAGAAAGACGGCAAGAGCTGACCGCCCTCCTCACCACGGCCGCTTCCCCTTCCTCTCCTGCGCGTCAAACCGTTCGTTCTGCTCCTTCGACCAGTTGACCCGGTCGTTGCCTTGTATCGGGCGGCGCGCCGCCGGGTCGGAGCCGATGATCCAGAAATTGCCGGACGCGCGCACTGCGGCCGACACGCCCATGATGTCGGCGGCCTGGTTGACCGACATCTTCGACAGTTTTAGCGACAGCAGGTCGTTGAGCGCGATGCGCTCGGCGAGCCAGCGCGTCGCGCTCTCGAGTTCTCTGCGCGGCACCACGCGGTTGACGAGCCCAAGCTTTTCGGCGGTCACGGCATCGATGAAGTCGCCGGTCCATAAATATTCCTTGGCCTTCTTCACGCCAAGCTCGAAGAAGTGCGTGGGGTATTCGTGGTGCACACTGCCCCAGCGCACCGAGCGGTCGGCGAATTTCGCATCGTCCGAGGCGATCGCGAGATCGCAGGCCGAGGCCAGCATCCACGAGCCCATGATGCAGTAGCCCTGGATCATCGCAATCGTCGGCTTGCCGATGTTGCGCCAGCGGTCGTGCATGCGCCAGTAGACGCCGCGGTCCATCGACTTGACCCTTCCGGCAAGAGTCATGTCGCGTGGAAAATCCGGCAGCTCGGCCTGCATCTCGGCCGAGCCGAGGTCATGGCCCGCGCCAAAATGTTCGCCGGCACCGGCGACGATGATGACCTTCACGCCGTCGTCTTCTTCGGCCTTCGTGAAGGCGTCGTCGAGCTCGGCATAGACGCGGCGGCTGATGGCGTTGAGCTGCTCTGGGCGGTTGATCGTGACCGTCACGATTTCACCGCTCTGCTCGTACTGCACATATTTGGCGTCCATGGCGATCCTCCTTGTTGTTATCGTTCATGATAGTGACGCGTTCGTGCGCCCTTACAATGCGCGCCCGCGCCTCCGCTCGTACGGCGACACCAGCACCGCGACGACGCCGGCACAGCACAGCGACAGGATCACGCCGGCAAGATTGAGCGGCACGGTGGTCAAAAAATCGCCGCCGAGATGCGCGCCGAGCTGCGACACCATGGCACCCACTCCCATCTGGCAAAAACCCATCACGCCCGAGGCCGTGCCGGCGGCTTGCGGCCGCACGCTGACGGCGCCGGCGGCAAGGTTCGGCATGCAGTAGCCGTTGCCGTAGGAGACGATGATTTGCACGCCGAAGAACCACGCCGGGTTGACGTTCAATCCGATCAGGCCGCAGATCAGGTTCAGCACGGAGCCGCCGATCTGCATCGCAAGCCCGATCCAGATCATGCGATGGCTGCCGAGCTTTGGCGTCAGCCGCGCCGAGGTGAGGTTGCCGGCCATGTAGGCGATCGAGCCGAGCGCGAACCACGCGCCGTATTCGGCGCTGGAGCGGTGCATCTGGACGATCGCGACATAGGCGCCGCCGGAGGCGAAGATGAAGAACGTCGCGGCGGCAAGAGACTGCGCGATGACGAAACCGTGGTACTGCGGATTGCGGCTGAGCACGCGCACGTCGCGCAGGAATCCGGAGGCATGCTGACCACTCTGGATCCGCCGCGTCTCGGGCAATGCCGCGCAGGCCCAAAGGAAAATCACGAGCGAGATCGCGCCAAGGAACAGGAACACCGCGCGCCAGCCGTAAGCCGTCTCCAGAATGCCGCCGAGGAACGGGCCGATCATCGGCGCGACCATCATGGCGCCGACCACGATGGCGATCATCGAGGCCGCGCGGTCGCGATCATAGAGGTCGCGGATCATGGCGCGGCCGACGGCCAGCCCCGATGATGCGCCGAGCGCCTGCACGATACGGGCCGCGATCACCTGGTGCAGGCTCGCCGCAAACAGCCCGGCGGCGTTCGCGAGAACCATCAGCGACAGGCCGCCAAGGATCACCGGCCGCCGTCCCTAGCGGTCGGAGAGGGGACCGACCACGAGCTGCGCGCAGGCAAGGCCAACCAGATAGAGCGAGATCGCAAGCTGCGCGAGCGAGATGTCCTCGTGGAAATAAGAGGCGAGCGCCGGCAGCGCCGGCATGATCGCCTGCATCGACATCGGCCCGAGCCCGGAGAGCGCAATCAGCAGCGGCAGAAAGCCCGCCGGAATTTTCTTGTCCGCGGCGACTGAGGTCGTTGGGTCGACCTCAGTCTTGATTGCCTGGTCGGTCACCCGTTGTTAGACCAGCGCCGACGGCTTCACCCCGAGCTCCTGCAGGAACGGCGCAGCGTTCAGCACGCGGCCGGTCATCGTCTTCGGGTCGCCTGAGGCGAGGATGTAGACGGCCTCGGCGATATTCTCGATCGGCGACACGCGGTCCTTGGTCTTCTCGTTGATCAGACCGAAGAAAGCGACGCCCGGCGTCGCCACCAGGCCCGGCGCGATTGCGTTGACGGAGATATTGTCGTTGTAGACCTCAGAGGCGAGGCCGGTCGAGAACCGCTCCAGCGCCGCCTTGCACATGCCATAGACGGTGCCGCCGGCGCGCACGCCCTCATAGGGCAGTTTTGGATGCAGCGCGGCGCCTGACGACAGCGTCACGATCGCGCCTTGCTTCTTCTCTTTCATCGCCGGCAGCACGAGCTGCGACAGGTGCAGCGCCGCCCACACCTGCACCTCGATCATCAGCTTGAACCGTTTTTCCGAGAAGGTCTCGATCGGCGAGTAGAACGTCACCGCGCCGTTGTTGACGAGGATATCGGGCGCGCCATAGACCAGCGTCGCGTCCTTGACCAGCTGCTCGCGCTGCTCGGGCTTTGACAGGTCGCACTTGATGAAGGTCGCTTCGCCGCCGGCTTTGCGGATGCGCGCGATGGTGTCCTTCAACGTCCCCGGCAGGTTGCTTTCGCCGGCCTCGGCGGTACGCGCGGTGCAGACCACCTTGGCGCCTTCCATGGCCAGCCGCACCGAGATTGCCTCGCCAATGCCGCGGCTGGCTCCCGTCACCAGCGCCACGCGCCCCTTCAGTTTGCCGTTTGGATTGATGCGCGCGTCAGCCATTGTTTTCTCCCTTGAAAGAGTGTCGTTGCGTTCGATGGCCGGCACCCTAGCGCATGTCCCGGAAAAGTGGACACCGGTTTTCCGAAGAGGACATGCGCAAAAAGGAGGGCTACGCGCAACAAGCGCAACCGCATGAGGGCTGCGTTATCGGCACGAAATCCATGCGGCTTTGGTTGTTGGCAGTGGGACACCCGCCATGCGGCACGGTATAGTCGCGCAACCGACCCCGAACGTCCCACGTATCTGCCCCCGATGATGAAGCATCTTGCGATCCTGGCCAGTATCGCCGCAGCGTTGCTTGCGATTTCGAGCACAGCGCGCGCGGATGATGCGGTGCCGCGCGTTGCGCTCGTCATCGGCAATGCCAGCTATCCCGATGCGGACGGCCCGTTGAAGGAGGCTCTCAACGACTCCCGTGCCATGGCCGACGAGCTGAAGCGCGATGGCTTCGATGTCACGACCGGCGAGAACCTCCGCCATGAGGCGATGCTGCAAGCGCTCGACAAGCTCTACGGCTCGGTCAAGCCGCGGTCGCTGGTGCTGGTGTTCTTCTCCGGCTTCGGCATTCAGTCGGGGCGCCAGACCTTCATGATTCCGGTCGATGCGCAGATCTGGACCGAGAACGACATCCGCCGCGATGGCATCAGCCTCGACAGGATTCTCGACGAACTGAACAGCCGCGGCGCCGGCGTCAAGCTCGCGATCCTCGATGCTTCCAGGCGCAATCCGTTCGAGCGGCGTTTTCGTCCGGGATCGAGCGGTCTCGCGCCGCCGGCTTCCGCGCCGAAGAATTCGCTTGTCATGTATTCGGCCGCGCCGGGCAGCGTCGTGGACGACGCGGCCAATTCGCATGGCCTGTTCGTCGACGAGCTCTTGAAGGAAATGCGCGCACCGGATCTGACGGCGGACGAGGCGCTGTCGCGCACTGCCAAGGGCGTGTCGCGCGCGTCCGATGGCGTGCAGGTGCCATGGATCTCGTCGTCGCTGACGGAGGATTTTTCGTTCACCGAGGCGACCAAGCCGCAAATCTCAATTCCGCCGATCAGGCCGAATATCGATGCGCCTACATCGACGAATTCCTCGACGGAGTCGCAGGCCAACAACCAGCAGCAACAGCCGCAAATCCCGCAGCTGCCGCAGCTCCCGCAACAGCCGCAGGCGCCGACCCCGGATCAGCTGGCCTATTGGGCCAACGACCAGATCGTTTCTGCGTTGACCGATCTTCTGAAGAAGACCCCGAACGACGAAGACCTCTACTACAAGCGCGGCCAGTATTTTGCGAGCAAGGGTTCTTACAAGCTTGCGCTGGCCGATCTCGATCAGGCGGTCGCGCTCGACCCGAAAGACGTCCACGCGCTGAACAACCGCTGCTTTGTTCGCGCCGTGGTCGGCGACCTGCAGTCGGCGCTCGCCGACTGCAACGCCGCGCTCACGCTGCGGCCGTTCTTCGCCGACGCGCTCGACAGCCGTGGCCTGGTGTTGTTGAAACTGGATCTCAACCCCAACGCGCTGGCTGATTTCGACGCTGCGCTAAAGCTCAACGCAAAACTCGCCTCATCACTCTACGGCCGCGGCCTCGCACGCCAGCGCACCGGCCAACCCGCCACCGGCGCCGCCGACCTGCAGGCCGCCGCGCAAATCGATCCGGATATTGCAGCCGAGTTCAAAAGCTGGGGCGTGCAGTAATCGGGGGAGGGGAATACTGAGCTTGATTGCCGCGGCTTGATCGATGCCCGCGTTGCCCGATAGCAACCAATTCTGACGACGGCCAACCAGTTGCCGCCAGCTCAACCCCCCGAAGCTCATTGCAGTCAAATCGAGCGCGTCGACAAGCACGTCGATCACGCGAACAGGGTTGCTCTCGCCAATGAAATCATCGGTGCCGGCCGCGGCGCCGATGGCCCGAGCGGTGGCGCAGGAAGGATTATGCGGTCCCGCCTCATGTATGGGAATATGGGAATTCCTCCGGAACATTCAGGCAAAGCCCCGAGGGCCTATCGCTGCAACCTGTTGAACCAATCCGTGAGCAGGACTGCAGGCACCGGGAGACGACAGGAGGCAACCATGCCCGAGCTCGATCGCAATGGGATTTCCGCGCGGCTGCGGAGGCTGCCTGGGCAGTTGCTGCTGATACTGATCAATGCGACTGCGATCCTGGTCATCGTCGCCGCGATTCTTGCGCTCGTCGCAATTGCCCGCATCAACCGTTTCGCCGGAAACGTCGCCGCAACGATGACTGAGGCGGTGTTGTCGAAGGTCGATCTGCCGTCGAAAGACGTGTTGGCGAAATCTTCGAAATCTGACGACGGAAGTTCGCATGCTTGGCGACACGCTTCGCGAGATCAAGACAAGCGAAAATCCGTCCCTTCGAATCGAAATGGCGCAACTGAAGGAGGCACTGACCACCCTGAATGTCAGCGTCGACCGGCTTGGAAGCGCGAAATCGATCCTGACCGACGAAGCGATTGAGCGAATCGGCCGGAGGGTTAGCGACACGCTGATGAAGCTGAGGGACTGCCCTTCCAATGTTGGCCAAGTACCGCCTCGCCTTGCTCTCGGAAAACCAGACGGTTGAAGCCTCGGAGGCCGGCCAGCCGAAGTCGTGCGGCTGAGCGCATTGGCCGCTTGAGATTGAGGATCATTTCCGTGTTCGTGGCTTGCAGCTGTCCAATGACGGGACACCTAATCTTGCCGTTCCTGCGCTTCGTAGTATTCGGCCGAGAACTTGATCGACCATCGCAAGAAGAACGAACGCAATTTCTGAGTGGGCTTTTCGACGCCGAGATGTTCGGCGACATGCGCCTTGCGCAGCCACGTCGCCACCGATGCAAGACAGGCCGTGCGCTTGAGCCTCTCGAGCGCCGCGAAGCCGGCTGTCTCGGCCTGCCGATATCGAAACCCGACCTTTTTGATTCCATACAGGCGGTTGATGTCTTCGTAGCTCTTGACCACGAGCTGAACGAACGAAGTTTTTTTCGCCTGTGGCCAGGCTGCCGGATATACCGGTAACACCAAGAGCTTGCTCTTGGCGATGACCGTTGCCAGCGGATGGAGGAGTTGCACCCAAGCTGGCCAGGACGTCAACTTGGCAAACAATACCGCGTGCATCGCCGTCGCAGCCCCGAAAGAAATCGGGAGCCAAAGTACCGCGCCCACGATCACGAGCAACGCGGCGTTCGGCGTGAGATGACGACATTTTCGGAACACCCATGCCATGCCGCTTTCAAAGGCAACACGCACGGCCTGTTCGAACGCGCGATAGCTTATCTTGCGCCGGAGCCACGACCAGTTCCGGCGATCGACAATTCCCACTCGCGACGCCTCCTCTCGGAAAGGGGGAGGAAGCGCAACGCGCCGTTTACGAGAGTGACGATGAAATTGCCCAGAACCTTGGCCGCGAAGAGCGGAAGCAGGATAATCTGCATTACCAGGGGGAAGGTGTAGTCGAGCAACCGCATCAAAATCGCGAGAATGAAACGCATGATTTTGTTTGCGGCGAGCGCGACCAGAACAAGTGGAATGATTATCACATCGTCGAGGGCACCGCCGAAGCGGCTTTCCTCGGTCCATGCCGGGCTGTGATCTTGGGTCCGCTCGGATGTCTGCTTTTGCCCTCGTTGGACGTTGTCAGTTCGAATGCCGACGTCTAGCCAACCGCAGCGGCGCAGAGCGCTGCTCACCGGTATGCTGGAACCTGCATCAACTCTGAAAGCGGATGACGAGCTCCAAGGTGTCGTCCTTGTCGCTATGGTCGATGAAGGCACACTCGATCCAGAGCATTGCACCACACGCTCGTTCGGTACTGCAAACGCGCTGGCGGCGCCATGCGCTAAGATCGAGTCGTAACCCCGACGGCAAATGGGCCGCGGTCGATGAACACGGCCGACCGGGCCTGCCGTTCTGAGATTCGTCACCGTTACCCGCGATCCGAAAGGCAGCGTGCGATGCGCAGCCGTGTACCCGTTGGGATCGAATGTCGGACCACTCGCCGTCCGCCGCCCTGCGGCAGAAGGTCGCGACCACATGGTGCCCCGAACAAGTTTCGTGAGATCTGGAGTGCGCGAAAAACCAGGCGAAGCCCCGACTGTGAGCCTGCGCGGACAACGAGATCAGCCACGCCAGAGCCAGTCCAAACATGCAAAAAGATGGGCGCATTGACCGTCCCGGCTGCACCCTTCCGCGGCGACTCCGCTGGTCTGCTTCGCGCGAATAGCCAGAAACGAGCAATGGGGCAGCGCCGCCTTGATCCAAGACGGGGCGATCACCGTCCATCAGGGCTAATCCCTAAAATCAAAGCTATCATTCACTAGCGGATCAGGCGCGCTGATAACATCATGCGGTGCTATGTCCACTTTGGGTCCAAACGCGACCGACCCATTCGGCCGTATCGTCACCTGATGTTCGCCGTGTCGCGGACAGCGGAAGTAAAATCAGGGTATTGGCATTGTAGCGACGGGCCGTTGCGGGTTCGTTGGCCTGCCCGCGGACTAATTCTCAGCGCTGAATGCTTTCGCCTTCCGCTACCGCCCCAGCATCCCCGTCACCTCGCTCACCCGTGGCTGCACCGGCCCGTTCGCAAAGTACGGCAGCGTCAGGTTGGCCTGGTCGCGGATCGCGGCGAGGTCGTCGCGACCAAACACCTTTGCTGCGATCGGCGCGACGCGCGCGATCGCGTCGAGCCGGGCAACGCGCCAGTCGTTCGTCAACCCGTCATAAACCAGCGAGATGAAATCGGTTTTCAGCGCCTGCGCCAGCAGCGCTTTGATATCGTAAGTCTTGCGCTTGAACTCGGTGCTGTCGATCTCGTCGGGTGGGCCGCCGGTTGCGTAGCTCGCCTGCGCGTCGGCGATGGCTGCGAGCAGCGTCACCTGGAAGTCGAGGTAGCGCCCGTACTCGTCGGCGAATTTCACGACATTGTCGCGCAGCTTTTTCTGCAACAAGCTCGTCCTGCGACAGCTGGGCGACATCGTTGACGCCAGTGCCGGCGAGCAGATAGACCGCGCCGACCGTGTCGCCGGAATTGAACCAGCGGATCGCTTCGTCGATGTCGCTGCCTGCGAGCGTCTTCTGCGTCAGCCCGAGCACGTCGAGGATGGTCGTGAGTTGCGTGTTGACGATGGGCTCGCTCTGCCGTGGCGGCTCGCCGGATTGATAGGCCTCGGTCGCGCGCGCCATGAAGGCGTCATAGGCATCGTCGATCTCGCGCATCCTCTGCGGATCGAGCCGCGCCGCGCCGAGCGCGCCGGTGACACGCACAATCGCGCTCCAGCCGTCCCAGTACGAGCGGTAGCCGACCGTGGCGTGATCACCGTTGACCGCGATCTCGGCGCTGCAGCGGTACTCGGTCTTGTCGTGGCTGATGGTGGAAAAATCGCTCAAGCCGATCGGACCCGGCGCCTTGCGCTGCAGAAGATCGTGCAGGGTGTCGCGGGTGCGCTGCGCGTCGCACGCCGGCAGGACGAAGAAGTCCGGGATCTTGACGCCTGCGACGGCGAGCAGGGCGAGGGCGACGACGCCGATGCCGGCTTGCGCGGCGCGCTTGGGCCAACGCGTGGGTGGTGGAGGCGGCGCGGCCGCAGTGTCAGCGATGCCGATGAAAGCGACAAGCCGCGCCGCAGCATCCCGCACGCCGTTCGGATCGCCGGCAAAGACATGGCGCACGCCTGACTTCAGCACAATCACCAGACGCCCACCCGCCGCGTCGACCTTGGCGATATCGCCGAGCGCCGTCTGCACCGTGCGCGACGGCAGCAGGCTGCGCCGCTCGAACCAGGCCTGGCCGGATTCCTTGTCAAGCACGAAGCGCGCCCGCCGCTTTTGCCCGGGGCCGAGCGTCATCACCAGACGCTGATCGGTGTCTTTCAGGATCTCGATCATGGCATTCCAGCGCCTGGTGCGTTGCACGCGGCCCTTCGCCTATCCAATTCGGCCCTTGCTCGCGGTCCTCTTCGACGCCAAACTCGCTACCAAAACACCAACGCAAAGAAAACCAACCCCGGAGGACCTTAATGTCGCGCCACACGATGCCGTTTGCCTTTGTTGTTGCCTCGGCCGCCGCTCTCACTCTGGCCGTTGCTGCGCCAGCCCATGCCCAGAAGACCTACGACCCCGGCGCCAGCGATACCGAGATCAAGGTCGGTAACATCATGCCGTATTCGGGGCCGGCGTCGTCTTATGGCGTGATCGGCAAGACCGAGGCCGCGTTCTTCAACATGATCAACGCCGAGGGCGGCATCAACGGCAGAAAAATCACCTTCATCTCCTATGACGACGGCTACGTGCCGCCGAAGGCGGTGGAGCAGGCGCGCAAGCTGGTCGAGGGCGACGAGGTCTTGTTCATCTTCCAGTCGCTCGGTACGCCATCGAATGTCGCGATCCAGAAGTACATGAACGCAAAGAAGGTGCCGCAGCTGTTCGTCGCCACTGGTGCGACGCGCTGGGGCGATCCGCAGAATTTCCCGTGGACCATCGGCTGGCAGCCGAACTACCAGAGCGAGGCGCGCATCTACGCGAAGTACGTGCTCGACCACTATCCGAACAGCAAGATCGCGGTGTTCTACCAGAACGACGACGCCGGCAAGGACCAGATCAAGGGCCTGCATGACGGCCTTGGCGACAAGGCCAGCATGATCATCGCCGAGAAGGCCTACGAGGTGACCGATCCGACCATCAACTCGCAGATCGTCGCGCTGCACGATTCCGGCGCCGACATCTTCTTCACCTGGGCGGCGCCAAAGGGCGCGGCGCAGGCGATCAAGAAGGTCTACGAGCTGAACTGGAAGCCAAAGTTCTTCCTCGCCAATGTGTCGACGTCAGTCGCCTCGGTGATGAAGGTGGCGGGGCTGGAGGCCTCGAAGGACATCATCTCGAGCGCCTACCTGAAGGATCCGACCGATCCGGCGTGGAAGGACGACGGCGAGGTCAAGGAGTGGCAGGCCTTCATGGACAAGTGGTATCCGGACGGCGACAAGACCAACTCCAACAATGTCTATGCCTATGCGGTCGCGCAGACGCTGGTGCAGGTGCTCAAGCAGTGCGGCGACAATCTCACGCACGACAACATCATGAAGCAGGCCGCGAGCCTGAAGGATTATTCGCCGAAGATGCTGTTGCCCGGCATCAAGATCAACACCGGACCCGATGACTTCTACCCGATCGAGCAGATGCAGCTGATGCGCTTCGACGGCCAGGCCTGGCGGCTGTTCGGCGACATCATCACCGGCGAGGTCGGCCACGCCTCGACGCATTGAGGACGAAGGTCGTCATTGCGAGCGGAGCGAAGCAATCCAGAGGCCGCAATCGATGACGCCTCGTTTTTCGTCATGGCCGGGCTTGACCCGGCGATCCACGCTTTTGTGCGTTACACGAGGAAAATCGTGGATGCCCGGCACAAGGCCGGGCATGACGGTCGTTGTGCTGGACCCTCTTTAACTCTTGGCCGCCGACCGACCGTCACATAACCTTCACACGAGCATTTCTAACCAAGCGACAGCGCGGCCTTCGTCAAATTGGTGGATCGAAATCGTGACCAGCGTCGACGTCCGATCGGTGACGAAAGCCTGGGGCCAAACACCAGCGGTTGACGATGTCTCGTTCTCCGTCGAGCGGGGTCATCTCGTCGTCCTGCTCGGGCCGTCGGGTTGCGGCAAGTCGACCCTGCTGCGGCTGATCGCCGGCCTCGACACCCCAACGGCCGGCACGATCGAGATCGACGGACGCAATGTCGCGGGGCTCGTCGGCTCGGCGCGCGGCGTGGCGATGGTCTTTCAATCCTACGCGCTGTTTCCGCATCTGTCCGTGAAGGACAACATCACCTTCGGCCTGTCGGTTCGCGGCACGCGAAGGCCGAAGCCGCGCAACGGCTGGACAAGGTCGTCGGGCTACTGGGCCTGAGCGCGCTGCTCGACCGCAAGCCCGGACAACTGTCCGGCGGCCAGCAGCAGCGGGTGGCGCTCGGTCGCGCGCTGATTGCCGAGGCGCCGGTCTGCCTGCTCGACGAGCCGCTGTCCAATCTCGACGCCCAGTTGCGCCAGGAGTTGCGGCGCGAAATCCGCGCGCTGCAGCAGCGGCTCGGCATCACCATGATCTACGTGACCCATGACCAGACCGAAGCGATGAGCATGGCCGACCGCATCATCCTGATGTCCGCCGGCCGCATCGAGCAGAACGGAACGCCTGCCGAGCTCTACGAACGCCCGGCCAGCCTGTTCGCGGCGCGCTTCATCGGCGGCGCGCCGATGAGTTTTTTCGATCTCGGGGAGGGGCCTGACGGCGCTGGTGATCGCGGGCACGGCGGGCCCGCATTGTTTGCTTCGCAGGGCAGGGACTGCGTGCTTGGCCTGCGCCCTGAAGATGTGACTGTGGACGGGGCGGGAAGCGCCGCGCGAATTCACGCGCGTGTCACTGCGGTCGAATATCTCGGCGCCGAGGCGCTTGTCACCTGCGCGATGGGCGAGCGGTCGATCCTGGCACAAACGCGGGGCCACCTGGTGCCGGCGATCGGTGCGATGGTCGCGCCTCGGATGGGATGATGCGGCCGCGCACGTGTTTGACAAGGCGAGCGGCAACGTGTTGCGCTTGAGCCAGCCGTTGCCAGCGCGCCAACACTTCAACGAACGGCACTTCAACGAACTGCACTATAGGGGAGATTGGCATGAATATCGTTGCTCGTTTTGTCGCGGCCGCAGCCTTGGCAGCAACCGCGCTTGGAGGCGGCGCTGCCTCGGCGACGGAGATCACGTTCTACTATCCGATCGCGGTCGGCGGCCCGATCCCGAAGATCATCGACGGCTACGTCGAGGAGTTCACCAAGGCGCATCCCGACATCACGGTGAAGCCGGTCTATACCGGCAGCTACCAGGACTCCATCATCAAGGCCTTGACCGCGGCGAAGGCCGGCACGCCGCCTGACGTCGCCGTGCTGCTGTCGACCGACATGTTCACGCTTGTCGACGACGACCTGATCGAACCGATCGATACGCTGGCGGCGTCGGATGCCGACAAGCGCTGGATCAAATCGTTCTATCCGGCGTTCATGGAGAACAGCCAGGCCGCCGGCCACACCTGGGGCATTCCGTTCCAGCGCTCGACCATCGTGCAGTACTGGAACAAGGACGCCTTCAAGGCGGCAGGCCTTGATCCGGACAAGGCGCCTGCGACCTGGGACGAGATGGTCGCGTTCGGCAAGAAGCTGACCAAGCGCGACGCATCCGGCCAGGTCAGCCAGTGGGGCGTCGAGATCCCGTCATCAGGCTTTCCCTATTGGCTGTTCCAGGCGCTGACCACGCAGAACGGTGCGATCCTCGCCAATCAGGACGGCACCAAGGTTGCCTACAACGACGCAAAAGTGGTCGAGGCCGCGCAGTTCTTCGCCGACCTCTCGACCAAATACGAGGTGATGCCCAAAGGCATTATCGACTGGGGCACGACGCCGAAGGACTTCTTTGAAGGCAAGACCGCGATCATGTGGACCACGACCGGCAATCTGACCAACGTCCGCAGCAACGCAAAGTTCGCGTTCGGCGTGGCGCCGATGCCGGCGAAGCTCCACGGCGGCTCGCCGACCGGCGGCGGCAACCTCTACATCTTCAAGAACAAGGACAAGACGAAGCAGGCGGCGGCGCTCGAGTTCGCCCGCTTCCTGACGACGCCCGAAAAGGCGGCCGACTGGGGTATTGCGACAGGCTATGTCGCGACGCGTGCCGACGCGTGGGAAACCGCGGCGATGAAGAAGTACGCGGCTGAATTTCCGCCGGCCGCGATCGCGCGTGACCAGCTCAAGGACGCCGTCGCCGAGCTCTCGACCCACGACAATCAGCGCGTCACCAAGGCGCTGAACGACGCGCTGCAGGCAGTCCTGACCGGCACCAAGCCCGCCCAGCCCGCGCTGGATGCAGCACAGGCCGAGGCGACGCGCATTCTCGCGACGTATCAGCATTGACTTTTTTTGTCATGGCCGGGCATTGGCTGCCGGCCTCATTCTCGCTTAGAAAGGCAGTGCGTCCCTGGAGCGGGGTCACCGGCACAGGGGCCGGTGACGACAGCAACGTGGCTATTCAATCGAATCCATGGGGGAGTCGCGATCCGGACTCGCCGCAGCCGAGCCTCAGACCACCCCCATCGCGACCTCACCCCCCACATCCGCGGCTGGCTGCTGGCGCTGCCGGCGGTCGTGCTGCTCGCCGCCTTCACCCACGTGCCGGCGGTGTCGACCATCATCGAGAGCTTTTACGCGACGCCGCATGGCGCGAGGCCCGCGCCGTTCGTCGGCCTCACGCAATATCGCGCGATGCTTGACGATCCGATCTTCTGGCGCGCGATCTCGAACAATCTGCTCTATGCGCTGATCACGGTCCCACTCTCGGTCGCCATCGCGCTGGCGATGGCGCTGTGGGTCAACGGCAGGATCAGGGGACGCGCGGCGCTGCGCCTGGCGTTCTTCATCCCGACCGTGCTGCCGATGGTCGCGGCCGCCAACATCTGGCTGTTCTTCTACACGCCCGATTACGGCCTGCTCAACCAGATCGGCCGCGCGTTCGGCTTCGCCAGCGTCAACTGGCTCGGCGATCCGATAAGCGCGCTGCCCGCGCTGATGGCGGTGACGATCTGGAAGGAGGCTGGCTTCTTCATGATCTTCTTCCTGGCGGCGCTGCAGCAGGTTCGCCCGGACCTTTACGAGGCGGCGCGCATGGAGAATGCCTCGCGCTGGCAGGTGTTCTGGCGCATCACCTGGCCGCTGGTGATGCCGACCACGCTGTTCGTCGGCATCAATGCGCTGATCAACGCGTTCCGCGTCGTCGACCAGGTCATCGCCATGACCGGCGGTGGGCCGAACAACGCAACGACCTTGCTGCTGTTCTACATTTATCAGGTCGCCTTCAGCTTCTGGGACTCCGGCTATGCCGCCGCCTTGTCGACGGTGTTGCTGTGCGCGCTTGCCGCCGTGGCACTGGCGCAGTTCTTCCTGCTCGATCGGCGGATTCATTACCGATGAGCGGATCCGCTCGTCAATCCGTACTCGCTGACCTTGACCGCCTGGCTGTTCGGTCTGCTGTGGGCGTTGCCGCTGTTCTACGCGCTGTGGGCCGGCTTCCATCCGGTGGCCTACGCCACGCGCTTCGACCTCACGTCGCCGCTCACGCTGCACAATTTCGCGCGCGCCTGGGAGGCCGCGCCGTTCGCGCGCTACTTTGCCAACACGCTCGTGCTGGTGCTCGGCATCATGGCCGGCCAGTTCGTCATCTGCACGCTGGCTGCCTTCGGCCTCGCGCGCTGGAAATTTTTCGGCAGCGAGGTGCTGTTCGCGCTCATTCTGGTCCAGCTGATGGTGACGCCGGATGTGCTGATCCTGGAGAACTATCGCACGCTGCAAAAACTCGGCCTGATCGACACGCTGACCGGCATCGGCCTGCCCTATGTCGCCTCCGCGTTCGGCATTTTCCTGTTGCGCCAGGCCTTCAAGACCATCCCGCGCGAGCTCGACGATGCGGCCCGCATCGAGGGCGCCTCAGACGCTGCAGACCATCTGGCGCGTCTACCTGCCGCTGGCGCGGCCGGTCTATGTCGCCTACGGCCTCGTCTCCGTCAGCTATCACTGGAACAACTTTTTGTGGCCGCTGATCGTCACCAATTCGGTCGAGACGCGGCCGTTGACGGTCGGCCTGCAGGTGTTCGCTTCCGTCGATCAGGGCATCGACTGGTCGGTGATCTGCGCCGCCGCGTTGATGACCTCGGCGCCGCCGATGATCGCCTTCCTCGTGTTCCAGCGCGCCTTCATCCAGAGCTTCCTGCACGCCGGGATCAGGTGAGGTTGAGGGAGAATTTCTCGACGCCCTTTCGAACTAGGCCGTGGAGCTGCTTGCTGCTATCGGCGCGAAAGCGGACCTATTATGCTGACTCTGAGTTTTGTCGTTCGTGACCCGAGCGGACGTCGGCTCGATGCAATGAGTGCAGACCATGCTTATCGTGTATGCTTTGGCAATTCAGACGGTACTCGTCCACCACGTGGACGTTGGAGACAGTTTCCGACTTGCCAAGAATGCGGCCTTTTCAGCGTCTTCGGTGCCACAAACAATGATTATCTGGCCGATACCGCGTTCTCTCGCTTGTTTATAAGCCTCATCAAGGAGCGCGGCTCCAACAGTCGACCACAGGCATGGGTCGGCAACACAATAATCATCAATCACCGCAGTCGGTGCGACGTCATAGACCGGCGGGGTGGGCACTGGCTGAGCGATCAGGAAGCCGTTCGTTTCGTCAGCTTCTTCCGCAACCAAGAATATCGCCTGAGGTCTAGATAACAGACGTTCAAAGAACGGCCGGCTCATAGATGCGGAGTTGTCCGCTTTCTTCCAGAAGACGGGCTGTAGTTGCTGGTAAGCGAGCCGTCGGCTTTCGATCATACTCACGACGGCTTCCAAGTCAGGCTCCGTAGCTTTGCGTACATCGATCATAGCTGCTTCACTTTGCCCATTCACTTTGTAACGCCAGCCGACATTAGTGATAAATCCAAGAGATTCTCGCCACCCGCTTCCTCAATTCATGCATATTGTTGAATGAGCAAGTCGCGCAGGGGATTGGTGGTCTGAGCCAGGCTGATCTGCAAAGCGTCCTTGTCAATCGGCACGCGATACAGTGCGACGCTGACGACACCTCTCGTCTCTTCAACGATCGCGTATTCCGCATGAGCGAGGATCGTTGGACGTGCTCCCGCAACATACTTCTTGAAGGGCATGCCAACACTGCCCACGTTCAATACAAGGCTACCTCGATGCTGTCGCAGCATCTGCAGATGGGTGTGGCCGCCAGCCATTACTGTCGCCTGCCGCTCCTCAAGAAGCACGTCCAATTGCTCGAGAGGGGTGGTCGCGAGAATGTCGGCAGTGGGCTTGAAGGTTGAGAGATAGTCGAAACTCTCCCTCGACAACTGTTCTCTGCACCAATTCACGGCGTCGATGATGGGCGGCGCGTTCGTATATGCCTCTACCAGGTCAGGCTCTAATAGAAAGGCGTCGTGGTTTCCCATGATGCATGGGCTATTCAACTCGACGACGAGTTCAAAGGCCCGTTCCGGAGCTGGTCCCAACGTCGCCACGTCGCCAAGCAAACTGTCTGATCAGCACCGCGCTTCCTAATGTCGGCGAGCACGGCGCGGAGAGCCACGTCGTTGCCGTGGATGTCGGATAGCAGTGCGACCCGCATTGTTTTCCTCGGCAGCTGAAACGGGCTGTTTGGACAGATTTGGCAAAGTACATCAACCAGTCAGGATTTAAATCGTGAGTTTGGTTTGCGCACCGAGGTTCTTAATGAATGGGTCCGGTTATGGAAGGAAGTGGGTGTGCGGAGTGGAAGGGGCTGAGCGGATGTTGTGCTGCGCGAGCTTTGCTGATGACCCCGGATCCAGGGGGCGTGATGGGTTGCGGGTTGGTGTTACAGCAGATAAGAAACAAGACCTGCTGCTCGGTGAGGGAAATAGACGTAGCACATCCATCGAAACGGAAGGGCAGCGGCTTCGAGCTGGAAGTGGTGAAGGTGCTGCAGGGCTACGCCATCGAGGCGGTGAAAATCCCGCTGTCGGGATCGGTGGCAGGCTTCGCCGGCGACATCGGCGCGGTGCTGACAAGGCAAGATATTTTGACTAACCTTCAATGCGGGCCATCAAGACGGGGTAGGACAGGGCCCACGAGAGGAGATCGATGAGCACAGTAAAAAGCGCTCTGGCCCAGAAGAGAGGCGCCCTGATCCATGTTCGTTCCGGCGACATGGTCGTCGAAGCCTTGCGCCAGATGCGCGAAAACCGGGTCCGGTCGGTGCTGGTAATCGACGACGACGTGCTGGTCGGTATCGTGACCCAGGGTGACTGCGCCATCAGAGTGCTGCTGCCCGGGCTCGATGCGAAGCAGACGCCGGTGGGCCAAGTGATGACGGGCAACCCGGTGACGGTCAAGCCGGACGATCGGCTGGAAGGCTGCATGGCAATGATGGCTGCGCGCGGTTTTCGCCATCTGCCAGTGCTGGACGCGGGCAAGGTCGTGGGCGTGATCTCGATCGGAGACGTCGTCAAGGACATCATCCGGGATTTGGAGCACAACGTGGGCGACCTGATGGGCTACATCATGAGGGACGGCCCCGGGGGCTGACAGACGAACCGCGGTGCCGTCGCCCCCGTCCGCGATCCTGCGGCGGGCCTAGTTCTTCTGCGATTGAAAACCGCTCGCCGAGGTGGTCTAGCCGCCGCCACGCGAAGGGTAGTTTTCTCCTCTCGTGCAACAGACTTTGGTTCAGCCCGGCCCCTGCGGCCGGTTTTTTTACGTCAGCAATGCGTCAGGCGGTCGCCGCGATCGCCCGCTTCACCGTCATCGGATGCCACCGCTTAGTTAAGTGACCTGCTGAGAAATGACCGCTTGTGGCACCTTAACGACGAAAGCCGATGTCCGCTTCCACGTCGGCGAGTGGGCGCAAAGCGGACTCGTTGTGCTCACACTGACTTTTGTCGTTCGTGACCCAACTGCGACATCGGCCTGATAGGATGTGGCTGTAGTTTCCGGCCTATTAAAGCGATGCTTGCTGCCGTTAAGATGTGCCCTCGGGGATTGGGGGATTAGACGTGACACGGCGGGATTTTCTCCGTGCAATTGGTGGCGGTCTGGCGGCGTGGCCGGTTGCGGCCTGGCCGCAGGTAGCTGCCGTGCGGCGCATCGGCGTGTTGTATTTCACGGGTCTGCGGGGCCGCGCCGGGGAAATAGGGCCGGTGTTTGCCAGGGCGCTCGAAAACCTCGGATGGAAAGAGGGACAAAACCTGCAGATCGACACCCGCTCGGCCGATGCCGACGCTGGCAAAGTGGGCCCGCTGGCCAAAGAACTGGTCGATCTGAAGCCCGATGTGCTGCTGGCGTCGAACACTCTGGCGGCGCTCGCGCTTCAGCAGGCGACGCAAACCATACCGATTGTGTTTGTTGCGGTTGGCAATCCGATCGGCAGTGGGCTCGTGACCAACCTCGCCCGTCCCGGGGCCAACATTACGGGCTTCACCAACATGGAGCCGTCCGTCGCTGGAAAGCGTGTCGAGCTGCTAAAAGCCATCGTACCCAGCCTGACCCGCATCGTCGCGATGTACCATGAACCCACGATCTTCGCCGCATCGGGGCAGCGTGCATTTGATGAAGCTGCTCGTCGCAATGCGATCGAACCCGTTCTTGCGCAGGTCCGCAGCAAGGCGGACATCACCCGCGTCATCACGGAGCTCGGCACCAGTCGGACCAGCGGGCTCTACGTCAACGGCGAACCTTTTCTGGGCGACCTGGATGATAATCGCGACTTGGTCATTTCGCTGTGCGCCCAACATCGCGTTCCCGCTGTTTACGTGTTTCGCTTTTTCACCGCTGCGGGCGGCCTCATCTCGTATGGAAACGATTTGACGGCATATCGGCAAGCTGCCGACTACGTCGATCGTATTCTAAGAGGCGCGGCGCCTGGCGATCTTCCTGTTCAATTGCCGAGCAAGCTGGAGCTGGTGATCAACCTCAAGACGGCGAATGCGCTTGGGATCAGCATATCGCCATCGCTTCTTGCCACCGCCGACGAGGTGATCGAATGACGATCGCTTTGCTGCGGCGCATAAGTCTGCATCTGGCACGAAGCGTCGTCTGGTTGCCATGCATCGATTGTCGGTTATCGGGGGCGGAGCGAGACTCTGCGTGAGTATGCCTTTTCGGTAGCCTTTGACCCAATTCGGACCTATCGAAATCGAAAAAGCACTTAACTTGGATGGAACTGAAGGGCTGAGACGGGCGCCACTGTGGCCTTAACTACGGAAGTCTTTTTGTCGCCGTAAAGGGATTGAACCCCCGTTCTGCAAGAGCAGCCCACGAAGCTGCGCCAAGATGTGGCAATCGGAAATAGAGTCGTGGCTTGGCCGGATCGGTATCCAACATGAACCCAGTCGGTAGCCCTCGGACACTTGTGGCATAGAACCCGCCATCCGGCGACCTCTGGGATTCGATTACAGCGACCAACGATTTTGCCTCCTCAGTCCTGCCGAGCAATTCCAGCAAGAGAGCCATTTGGCCCGTCCCTTCGGTCCACACACCATCTCGGTCTTCACCGTAAGAAAAGCCCTTGTCGACACTCATTCGCTGTTCGGCGGTAGTAATTGCCGATGCAAATTTCTTGGCCGCTCCGGGGAGCGCCGTTAAGGGCCAGACTTGAGCATCCAGGGCCAAAATCGGATTGCGCGTGACGCCGTCTTCGGCGGTGCCTGCGGCGAAACAGGCGCATGCCGGATCCCACATCGTATCTACGAAGTGCTCAGCAGCTGTTGCCATATCACGCCAGCGCGAATCGCCTGTGCGGGTTGCAAGAAGGCCAAACGCGGCGGCGAGGTCAGTATTGTGTTCAGTCGATTTCCATGTCCGTACGTCGGGCGTCGGTTCGTGCCCAAAAGTACCGCCCGTGAAACCGCCAGTACCGCGCGTGTCGGCCCATTGCGCGACCCAGGTGCCAAGCCGTGCCGCACCATCGCGAAACCGAGAGCTGGCGCTCACATCGTCAATCGACAGCAAAGCCAACATTGCCCATGCAACGTTGCCATTATCGCTGCCCACCTGATATCGATCTTCTAACCACTTGTTCTGAGTATTGTCCCACCAACCCGGAAGTTTGGCGGGGCCACTCGCCACTACACCCGCGGCGTAAGCGTTCCGGAGCCGTCCATCATGCCAGGTCCGGTCGTTATCGATGGCCCAGAGAATCGCCGCGCCGATCCGACGTGCTTTGTCTCGCTCACCGCAACCGACTAATGCGATGGCGGCCACCGCATTGTCATAAAGGTATGCGGCGCCATGGAGAGGCCCCGATTCCACGGTCGGATAGCTGGGCAAGAACAACGGCCCTGGCGGTGCCTTATCGATTAGACCAGCGAGGTACCCGCATGCAGACGCTTCTGGTGTTGCTAAAGCCTGTAGTGGAGTGGCGGCCATAATGATTATGAAAGTCGTTACGATCCATACGAAGGTTTCTATTCGGGCCACTTGCTGTTCTCCGGGGTGGACGATGATCCTATATATCCATCGGCGATGTCTGGAAGTGGCACTTTTGAGACATGACGACAGCATCGCACGATGTCCGAGTTCGAGGGTGAAGCGGACCTCATTGTCGCAAACGCCGACTTCTGTTGATGACCCAACTGAGGCATCCGCTCGGCCTTGCGGTAATGTCACGTGGCATGGATTTTTCACCCTTAATCCGAGCAAGCTGCCGTTGACGGGTCTTCAAGGCGGCCCCAGACTACGTAGGGCACCCGGAGGCGCCCGGTGGCGAACGAAACCGATGTTCAGCGGCGTCTGGTGGCAGTCTTCGCGGCTGACGTGGAAGGCTATAGCCGCCTCATGGGCGCGGATGAGGTCGGCACGCTCAAGGGCCTGACCGAGCGCCGCGCGATCCTCGACAAGGCCATCGCCGATCACCGGGGCCGCATCGCGAACACGGCGGGCGACAGTGTTCTAGCGGAGTTCGGCAGCGCCGTGGACGCCGTGCAGTGCGCGGTGGAGGCGCAGGCGGCACTGGCCGAAGCAAACGCGAGCCTGCCACCAGACAAACGCATCAACTTCCGCATTGGCATTCACGTCGGCGACGTGATGGTGCGGGCGGGTGATCTGTTCGGCGATGGGGTGAACATCGCGGCGCGGTTGCAGACGTTGGCGCAGCCGGGGGGCGTTTGTGTCTCGGGCGCGACCTACGACCAGGTGCGGAAGGTGCTGCCGGTCACCTTCACCGATCTCGGCGCGCAGCAGGTCAAGAACATCGAGGAGCCGGTCCGAGCTTACGCGATCGTCGGGACCAGCCCGCAGTCGCAAGGCTGCCCGGATGCCTCGAGCCCCACTTGCCACTGCCCGACAAGCCGTCGATCGCGGTGCTGCCCTTCCAGAACATGAGCGGCGATCCGGAGCAGGAATACTTCGCCGATGGCATGGTCGAGGACATCATCACGGCGCTGTCGCGGTTCAAATCGCTGTTCGTCATCGCGCGAAATTCCTCCTTCTCCTACAAGGGAAAGTCGCCCGACATTCGGCAAGTCGGCCGCGAGCTTGGCGTGCGCTACGTGCTGGAAGGTAGTGTGCGCAAGTCTGGCAACCGAGTTCGGATCACCGGTCAACTGGTCGAGGCTGCCACCGGCAACTCATTTGTGGGCCGATCGGTTCGAAGGCGCGTTCGACGACGTGTTCGACCTTCAGGACAGGATCGTCGAGCAGGTGGTCGGCGCCATCAACCCAAAGGTCCTCGAAGCGGAAATCCGGCGAGCGGTGCAAAAGCGCCCCGACAATCTTGACGGTTACGATCACCTCCTTCGGGCTCAGGCCGTGATGCGCATCGGAACAACAGATGTCAGCAATATAGCCGCTGCTTTGGTCCATCTTGAAAAGGCGATCGAGGTACAACCCGATTACGCACTAGCTTACGCGCTATCGGCCGACTGTTACTCGTTCCGCTATTTCGCTGGAGCTACAACAGACTTCGAGGTTGAAAAGAAAACGGCCGTCGAATTTGCACGCAAGGCGCTTGCGCTCGACAAGGATGATCCGGAAGTACTGTGCAGCGCCGGTCTTGCGATCATCAATTTCGATATCTTTGAAGACGCCATGCTGCTTTTTGAGCGCGCGATCAACCTCAACCCAAATCTATCCCGGGGCTGGCACTACTTTGGAGCCGGTCTCTGGTTCCTGGGCGATCCTACCAAGGGGTTCGAATGTTTGCAGCGCGCCTTGCGGCTCGCGCCTGTTGGCCCCCAACGAAGCGCGCTCATCGCCAATGCGTCGCTCGCCCTCTTGTTGATGGACAGACATGAGGAGTCTTACGCCTGGGCGGAGCGGGCCTATCAGGAAAACTCTGACCATCCGTTGGCCATTCGCGCTCTCGCCGCCAGCGCCGCAATGACTGGAAATCTTGCGCGGGCCAAGATGGCGTTTCAACGCATCGCTAGTGCCTATCCGCAGATACGTGAACGGGACCGGCGTCTCATGCGCAGGCCAGTTGTCGAAAAGCTTCACGCAGCGCATGCGCCTCGCGGGTGCGCCCGAATGACCCCCACGCGCCGCCTCGCCGCCATCATGGCCGCTGATGTCGCTGGGTTCTCAGCGGCGATGGAATGCACGTCCGTTGCTGCGGTGCATGAGTCCGAAAATGGCACAAAGCGGCGGAAATCCACGCCCGGTCGCATGTCGGCGATCGGGTGCAAAGCGGACGAGATTTGCTCAGCTTGAGTTCTTCGCGTTTCGACCCAACTGCGACATCCGGACGCGAAATCTTGCATTTCGCCGTCCGGAAGATATCGCGCTGTACACTGACGCGTTGTGCACCGCGCGGCACGCGCGCTGCGGCGCGAGGTAGTCCGGCCAAAGCTGGCCCGACCACGGTCGCCTGATCAAGACAACCGGCCACGGCTTCGTCGCCGAGTTCGCGAGTCCGATTGCGGCGTTGAACTGCGCGCTTGCAATTCAGCAGCGGCCCGATGATGGCACGCGATCGAAGAAGCTGGTGTCCGACTATATCCCGCGGAAATTCGGCTTGCGCTTCTCGACGAAGGCGCGGCGGGCCTCCTTGGCGTCGGCCGAGCTCTGCAGAATGCCGCCGGCGTTCGAGGTCAGCACCATCGTCGTCTCGAGCGAGCTGTCGAGCGCGGCGCGCATGATGCGCTTCGAGTTCCATTGCACCAGCGGCGGCTGATCGATGATGCGCTGGCACAATCCACGCGTGAAGCTCTCGAGCTCGGCGAGCGGCACGAGATGGTTGAGAATGCCCCAACGATAGGCTGTTTCGTTGTCGAGCGAGCCGGTGTAGGCGAACTCGAGCGCCCGGCCGAGGCCGATCATCTTCGGCAGGTAATAGCAACCGCCGTTCTCGATGATCTGGCCGACCTGCTGGTAGGCAACGAAGCGCGTCGCCTCGCATCCGATGCGGATGTCACAGTGCAGCGACATGTCCATTCCGGCGCCGACGGCGGGACCGTTGATCATGGCGATCGTCGGTTTGCGGATCAGCGAGATGTCGCGGTGCAGCTTCGTGAGGCCGTAGAAGAAGTGCTGGCGCGTGGCGTCGGGACCCTCGTGGCTGCCGCGCGCGCCAATTGCCTCCGGTCCAATCTCGGCGGCCGTTGCCCGGCTCTTCAAGTCGGCGCCCGAGCAGAAGCCGCGACCGACTCCGGTCAGCACGATGACACGCACGTCGGGGTCGTCGTCGGCGGCCCGCATGTACTCGCCGACTTTGGCGACCGTGCCGTTCTCCTCCGCGGTGCCGACCAGCGCGTTCATCTTTTCGGGCTGGTTGAACTTGATCCAAAGTATGCCGGAGGCCTCTTTCTCGTAGAGCAGATAGGGGACGAGCTCGGGTCTTGTGGCGGCGCTGGGCATGAAATTCACTCCGGGATGACTGTCGCAATGGCGCCCAGCATGGCGGTCGCGGCCGGCCACGGCAAACGAAAGATGACTGTGGTGCCTTCTCTGGCACGTTCCTCACTCCCGCGGTCTTGGCATCGGTAAGTGAGGTAGATCTATCACCTTGAGTACGCCGAGCTTTCTTTCGTTTCCGAGGATCGTTCGGCACGGCTTCCGTCGTTACGAAAGGAGCGAGCGGTCATGGCGATCAATGGCGACACCGAAACCGAGCCGACGAGTGCTCGGCACCGGGCGACGTGGGTGTTCTCGCCGATCGCACAATTGCGTTCATCGAATTTGGCGGATGTACCTCCCTGGGAGCAAAGCGGAACAACTCTGCCTGTTCAGAGCATCACCGCTTTTGACCCCAAAGGAGCCATAGCTGTACTGCAGCCGCGCGGCGCAGCCCAGACTCGGCCAAGTGGCGAAGCTAGCGAGTGCGGCTCGCATCTCGGGCTAGGCGAGGCAGCTCCCAGCCAGGCTGCTGATCGCCACGCCGCGACGGCGCTGAGTGAGGTCCTCCTGGAAGCCTTCGGTGCAGTAGCCGAGCGAGATGCCAGTTACCGGGTCGCCCCAACCGATCTGGCCACCCGCCCCGCCGTGGCCGAACGCCTTCGGCGAAACCGTATTGCCGAACCCGCGGATGTGCGAGTTGCCGTCGTCGCCGGCCACGACCACGGTGAGTGCGCGATTCACGGGTTGGTTGAAGTTGAGGTCGCGGTGGTAGTCCTTTGTCCGCGGTGTCGTGGCCCACTCGATCGTCTCGGCCTTCATGATGCGGGTGCCGTCGGCTGTCTCTCCACCGTTGACCAGCGGCTGATAGAACAGCGCCAGCTGCGCGGCCCCAGCGATGCCGCCGCCGCCCGGCACGCCAACGGCGCGAATCTCCGCCCGGTTGAACGAGAGGATCGCATCCGGCGTGACCTCGCCCCAACCGCCGGGAGGCGGGGCAGGCGGCACGATGTGCCGCACATCCGCGACCCGGCCATTCAACTCGGCCGGCAGTCCGATGTAGAGGTTCGACAGGCCCATCGGGTCGAGGATGCGCTCGCGCACATAGGTCCGGAAGTCCTTGCCGATGCGACGCTCGATGATCTCGGCCAGCGTCCAGTGCGCACTGGTGGCGTGGTATTCGAACTTCGTCCCCGGCTCCCAGTTCAGCCGCCACTGGTTGAAGCGCGCCAGCCGGCGATCGCGATTGTCCCACTCCAGCGCGTTGAACGGCGCCATCGGAAAGCCGGCGATGTGAAGCATCACCTGCTCGACCGTGATGTTCTCTTTTCCGTTCGAACCGAACTCCGGAATAATGTCCGAGACCTTCTCTTCGATTTTCAGGAGGCCGTCCTCGCACAGCGTCCAGGTGGCTGCGCCGACGATTGCCTTCGTGCTGCTGAAGATGGTGTACAGCGTGTCGTTCGTTGCCGGAACCTCGTCCTGGCTGCCGTTGTGGCAAACCGTGCCGAACGTTCGCACCCCGGCCAGCCGGCCGTGCCGCGCCACCGCGACTTGGGCGCTCTTCAGGGTTCCGTCGTCCACATCGCGCTTGGCGCGGCCGAACACGGCTTCGAGCTTCTCGCTATCGATGCCAAGGTCTTCGGGTTTAGTCGCGCTGAGTTCGGCGGTTGTCATTGTTCGACCTCCTTTAGGTGCGGCGAAGAATAGGCGTTCGCCATTCGAGTTGCGAGTCCGAGACGCGATCAATGTTGGACCGCAGTGGCGCGTCACCGGGATCGACCTTGCGAAACGGCTGCTCGCTATCGCACGATCGAAAGGCTACGCGCAAAATCTGCACAACGTCGACTCCCAGCGCGCCGACATGACGGCGCTGGGCTATCCGGATGCTTCGTTCGATGCGGTGGTCTCGGAGGCCGAAAATCGCGAATGACGTTGTTAGTATCATCTTTGAGGTGCGGCGCGATACGCCGTCGAACTAACCCCGCGACCGCTCCAATTACCTGCGATGTCGGTTGTTGGCACCAAACGGACCTGCCGATGACTGGCGCCAATGTCCGAAGTTGAGTGACAAGCGGAACTCCGCGCGGAAGCACCGCGAGGTCTCACTTTGACCCCAACCCGACATACTCTCTTCGGGCTACGCACTTGAGCCGGTATAATGTCTCCTGGGACTTGTGGGGAGGCTCATGAGGCGCCGGGAGTTTATATCGGGTTTGGCTGCTGCCGCCATGTCTTCTCCGGCGCGCGGGCAACAGGCTTCAAAGCGCATGCCGCGGGTCGGGGCTCTCATTGGTTTCGCGGAGCATGATCCGGCCACGCAACGTTTAGTCGCCGCCTTTGTGACCAGTCTGCGCGATCTAGGCTGGATGGTAGATCGCAATATCTCAATTGATTTTCGTTACGGTGCCGGAAATGCGGAAACGAACCGGGCTCTTGCAAATGAGCTGGTCGAGCTCAGGCCTGATGTAATTTTCGTCAATTCCACGTCGGCCACCCTCGCTGTGCAAGGTGCAACAAGCACCATCCCGGTCGTCTTCGCCACAGTTTCCGATCCGGTCGGCAGCGGCATTGTGGCCAGCCTGGCGCGACCTGGCGGCAATATCACCGGGTTTGTAAATGTCGAGGGAACGATTGCCCGGAAGTGGCTGGGGCTTCTGAAGGAAGTGGCGCCGGGCGTCAACGCAGCGGGCCTGATGTACAATCCCGCGACTGCCACCTATTTCGAATATTATATGAAGCCATTCGTGGCAGCGGCTCAAGCTGCCGATGTGAGGCCTTTTCCTCTTCAAGTCGGCAGTGTTGCAGATGTTGAGCAGGCATTTCGGGCAAGGACGCCTGGCGAGGGTATTGTGGCCATGAGCGACCCGTTCCTGACGGTGAACAGCACCCTGATCAACGAGATGGAGCTGCAGTTTCGCATTCCGGTTGTTTCCGGACTTTCGAAGGGCGGTTCGCTTATATCTTACGCTCCGAACACAGAGGATTTGTTTCGGCGCTCCGGCACCTATGTCGACAAAATTTTGCGCGGGGTGTCGCCTGCCGATTTGCCGGTGCAACTGCCGAACAAGTTCGATTTGATTGTCAACCTAAAGACAGCAAAGGCTATCGGCCTCATGGTGCCGCAAACAGTCGTTGCCGAAGCCGATGAGGTGATCGAATAGGACGGTTGTTGCAGCGCATGAGTCCGGTTGTGGCCCACAGCCGAAGTCCAGCGATGTCCGCTTTCCGCCGCTCTTGGAGGTAGAGCAGTCATCAGTCGCCAGCCGGTTAATGAGTACAAAGCCTAGTTAAGCAGTAGAGGTTCATGCATCCGAGGCCCTCTTTTCCTCGTTTGTGTCTTGATACATTCAGCAGAAATGATGCTTGCAAATAATTCTGGTACTGTCGGAGCACTGAGGCCAGAGTTAGCGGCCCAAGACGACACGGCGATATAAACAAGACTGCAGAAGTAGGTTTGAGCAACCGATGACGGGATTGATCTTGCTGGCCCGGCGCTGATTACTGTCTGAGGCTCTGCTCCCAGATCGCCGCGGGCGTCGAGCCCAACCGCCGCTAGCGGAAGTTCAGCGATCGCCAGCCAACCAGCCTGGCTCGCATTTGACCTATCGGCTCGGTCAGAAAGCGTATAGTCTCTTTTGCCAATTTCGCGCACAACCGATTGCTGTCTGCCGATGGGAGCAGCCGATGTCCGCACAGGTGCCCCGATTTGAACGCCGGTTTCAGCTCTTCCTGATCAAGTCGTCGCATTATGACGATGACGGCTATGTCATCCAATGGGTGCGTTCCTCGATCCCGTCGAACTCCCTGGCCTGCGTCTACAGCCTTGCGGCTGACGCCGCGCAGCGGCAAGTCCTTGGCAGGGACGTCGCGATCGACATCACTGCCATCGACGAGACCAACACACGGGTGAACGTCAAAAAGATCGTGTCCCACATCCGCCGCCACGGCGGCTTCGGAATGGTCGGACTCGTCGGCATCCAGTCAAACCAATTCCCCCGCGCGCTCGATGTGGCTCGACCTTTGCGCGAAGCGGGTGTCCCCGTGGTGATCGGCGGCTTTCACGTCTCCGGCTGCCTTGCCATGCTTCCCGAGATGCAGGCCGATCTGCAGGCCGCGCTCGACATCGGCTGCAGTCTATTCGCGGGCGAGGCAGAAGAAGGGCGAATTGACGAAATTCTGCTCGACGCCGCCGCTGGGACGCTCAAGCCGATCTACAACTACCTCAATGAGCTGCCAGCGCTGCAATCGGCGCCAACGCCGTATCTCCCCGATGACACGCTGCGCGGCACGTTCAATCATCACGCGAGTTTCGACGCCGGACGCGGCTGCCCCTACCAGTGCTCGTTCTGCACCATCATCAACGTGCAGGGCCGCAAGTCGCGTCGGCGCACGCCGGACGATGTTGAACAGCTCGTGCGCGGGTATTGGAAGCAAGGGATCAGTCGGTTCTTCATCACTGACGACAATTTCGCGCGCAACAAAGATTGGGAGCTCATCTTCGACCGCCTCATCGAGCTTCGAGAACGCGACAACATTTTCGTCAAACTGACGATCCAGGTTGACACGATGTGTCACAAGCTGCCGAACTTCATCGCCAAGGCGGCGCGGGCGGGCGTCACGAGGGTTTATATCGGACTTGAGACCATCAATCCGGCCAACCTGATCGCGGCGAAGAAGCGGCAAAACAAGATCACCGAATACCGAAAAATGCTGCTCGAATGGAAACATGCCGGCGTGCTGATCTACGCGGGCTATATCCTCGGTTTCCCCGGCGATACACCGGAAGCGATCATCGAGGACATCGAGATTATTAAGAAGGAGCTGCCGATCGACATCCTCGAATTCATGTGCCTCACGCCGCTGCCAGGCTCCGAGGACCACAAGGTATTATGGCAGAAGGGGACATGGATGGACCCCGACATGAACAAATACGATCTCGAACACGTCGTCTCGGCGCACCCCAAAATGAGCCCTCAGCAATGGTGGGATACCTACAAGAAGGCGTGGGCGACATACTATACGCGCGAGCACCGGATGACGACCTTGCGCCGCGGCGTGGCCTGCGGCATGGGCGTATCCCGTCTACAGAGCGTGCTGTTTGCCTTCTGGGCCGCATTCCCGGTCGAGAAATTGCACCCGCTGCAGACCGGAATGTTCCGCAAGAAATACCGTCTGGACAGGCGGCCCGGTTTTTCGATCGAACCGATTTGGTCGTTCTATCCGAAGTACGCCTGGGAAATCGTCGCCAAGCACCTGACGCTGGTGAAATACTGGGTCGAGCTCGATCTCATGCTGCGCAAGGCGAAGCGCGATCCCAATCGGGCACGCTACATGGACGCGGCGCTGACGCCGGTTACCGACGAGGAAACCGAAACGCTCGAAATGTTCACCCACAACGAGACTGCGCGCAGTGAGGTCGCTCACATTCGCAAGGTCGCTGATTTGACGAGTGGCGCGCGCATGGCGACGCGCGCATCCGCCTAGCCGACCGGGCATTCAATCAGGGTCAGAGTAACATTTCTCTGGCCTCGCCGCGCGAGCGTCCGCTAAGCTGGCATCGACCCAGGCAAACTCTCGCGAGGCCCCGATGGCCCGGCTCGGCCGCTACTTCCTGCCCGACCAGCCGCAGCACCTGATCCAGCGCGGCATCAACCGCGGCACGGTGTTCTTCAGCATCGACGACCGCGTCCAGTATCTCGACTGGCTGCGTGAAGCCGCGGCCGAGTTCGACTGCCGCATCCACGCCTACGTGCTGATGACCAACCACGTGCATCTGTTGGCCACGCCCGGCCGCGACGACAGCCTGCCGCGGATGATGCAGTCGCTCGGGCGGCGTTACGTGCGTTACGTCAACACCAGCCTGCGGCGCACCGGCACGTTGTGGGAGGGACGCTACCGGGCCGCCCCGGTCGACAGCGAGGCCTACTTCCTCGCCTGCTGCCGCTACATCGAGCTCAACCCGGTGCGCGCCCGCATGGTCGACCATCCGCGCGCCTACAAGTGGTCGAGCTACCGCGCCCACGCCGACGGCAGGCGCGATGCGCTGGTCAGCGATCACCCGCTCTATCGCGCGCTCGGGCGCAGCGACGCGGCGCGGCAGAAGGCATATCGCGCGCTGTTTCGAACAGCGCTCGATAGCGATGTGGTCGACGCGTTGCGCAGCGCGACCCAGGGCGGCTGGGCGCTCGGTGATGCGCGGTTTGCGCACCAAGTCGCCAAAGCCAGCGGCCGCCGCGCGGCGCCGCTGCTGGCGGGTCGGCCGCGCAAGAGGCGCCGGCGCAAGGAGGCGCGGCAGCTCGCGCTACTGTGAGGAGGGGTGCGGGGCCGAAATCGTACTCTGACCCCGATTTGTCCTCTGACCTCGATTTGTCTCCGATTTTTTCGAGGCCAATTCCTTGGTTTTGAATGTCGCGTGCCGGCAGCCCAGTGAGTTCTGATCAACTCAGCTCCTGCCGGCGGTTCCGAGGCGGGCCGTTAGCGTGGAGGTTCGGTTGCGAATGGCCCTGGCGTCCAACTCGTTCCTGGCCCGCGTGTCGCGATCCGGCGTCAGTTGCGAAACCAGATCCGCTCCGTCGCCTCGTTCTGGAGCTTGTCGATCTGCCGTTGTATTTGCCGTGGCCGCCCCGGTTAGGACTCCGGGTGAGAGCGCGATGGTCTCTCAGTCGCCGAACAAAGCCACGAGCCGGGCGGCGATCGTCCCGAGCGTGCTCCCTCTCTGTTCACTCGGATTCGGATGGAAAAGCGTGTCATTTTGCTCAGATTTCCTCCTGCAAGTCATTCGACACTCCGAGGCCGGCCACACGGTCACGTTCCGCCTAAATACCTCGAGGCGGTCGCCGTGGAGGAATCCGTTGATAAGCTGAATATAGAGCTCCATCGGAAGCTGCTAGCTGAGCGGCGATGAAACTGCGGCGTGACACCACACGGTCGCGAAATTGTTAGCAGATGAAGAGGCGAAGGATCGCCTAATTTTCGAATAGACCGCCATCAAGAGCTTTGAGCTACAATGACTGCTAAGCCGCCTGATATCGCGACCGTGTCCATCCCCGACACCCTGGCGGCGTTGCACGTAGACCCTGAGAAGGGCCTCACACGTGCGGATGTCGATGCCCGTCGCAAGGAGCACGGCGCCAACGAAGTGGCCGTGCAAAAGGGGCATCCCATCCTGACATTTCTGGGGAAATTCTGGGGACTGTCCGCGTGGATGCTCGAACTGATCATTTTCCTGTCGCTGTTTCTTCGAAAATATTCTGATTTCACGGTGGTGAGTGCGCTCCTGGTCGTCAATGCGGGATTAAGTTTTGCGCAGGAGCGCCGCGCCGCTGGCGTCGTCGAGACGCTGCGGCGGCGCTTGCAGGTCAGCGCACGTGTTCGACGCGATTCGAATTGGCAGATTACGCCCGCCCGGGAACTGGTTCCCGGCGATATCGTGCGGGTGCGTTCCGGCGATATCATTCCCGCCGACGTGAAACTCCTCACTGGCGCGTTGAGCGTCGATCAGTCGGCGCTGACCGGCGAGTCGAAGGATGCGGAAAAAGTGCCCGGCGACGTGCTTTCCTCAGGGGCCGTCGTTCGCCGCGGGGAAGGCAACGGCGTGGTGATGTTGACCGGGGCGAAGACCTATTTCGGTCGCACGACGGAACTCGTGCAAGAAGCGCGACCGAAACTCCACATCGAAGCCGTGGTCGCGAAGGTCGTTCGCTGGCTCTTCGTCATTGTTGGCGCGTTGCTCGGCGTGGTGGTCGCCATGTCGTTAGTCCGTGGGGCACCGCTCGTCGAGATGGTTCCGCTCATGCTCGTTCTGTTGATGAGCGCGGTGCCGGTCGCGCTGCCAGTCATGTTCACGGTCAGCATGGCCGTCGGGTCGAAGGAGCTGGCCAAGCACGGCGTGCTGGTCACACGCCTCAGCGCTGCGGAGGATGCGGCGACGATGGACGTACTCTGCGTCGACAAGACCGGCACGATTACGATGAACCAATTGGCGGTCACGGGGGTGATCCCGCTGGAGCAAGCGACGGAGGCTGACGTGCTGTTCGCCGGCGCATTGGCGTCGCAAGAGGCCAATCAGGACCCGATTGATCTCGCCTTCCTGGCTGCAGCGCGCGATCGGCATATCTTCGATGGCGCGCCTCCGGTCAAGCCGATCTCGTTCGCGCCGTTCGATGCCAAAAACCGGCGAACCGAGGCCGTGGTCGAACAGAATGGGCAGCGACTGCGCGTAATGAAGGGTGCGGTCCGAACCATTGCCGAGGCTTGCGGTCTTGAGCCTTCCGCAATCAAGGCGCTTGAGGGTAGCGTCAGCGAAGCGGCTCTTAAAGGGTACCGGACGCTGGCGGTAGCGCGCGGCTCTGGGAGCGGCGCCCCTGCACTGGTCGGCCTGGTGACGTTGTATGATCCGCCGCGACCGGACGCCAAGCAATTGATCGCGTCGCTCCGCGACCTTGGCATTGCGGTGAAGATGCTTACTGGCGATGCACTGGCGGTCGCCAGCGAAATCGCACGCAGCGTCGGACTACTCAATATCCGGCGGGTGACCGATCTGAAGGCCGCGGGCGCTCAGGCGAGCAACAAGACGGCCGACCTGCTGGCGGGAGCTGATGGCTTCGCGGAGGTTTTTCCGGAGGACAAGTATATCGTCGTGCAGCATATGCAAGCCGCGGGACACGTCACCGGCATGACAGGTGACGGCGTCAACGACGCCCCCGCACTCCGTGAGGCCGAGGTTGGCATCGCTGTCAGCTCCGCGACCGACGTTGCCAAGGGCGCTGCCAGCGTGGTTCTGATCGAGCCGGGACTCGCAAATATCGTCACGCTGGTCGAACAGGGTCGGACGATCTACCAGCGCATTCTGACATGGATCATCAACAAGATCAGCCGCACGATCCTGAAGGCGGCATTCGTGGCGATCGCCTTCGTGCTCACCGGCAAGTTTGTCGTGTCTGCATTCGCAATGCTGCTTCTGGTCTTCATGACAGACTTCGCGAAGATCGCCCTCGCCACCGACAACGTTCGATCTTCCAGGAAACCCGAGACCTGGAACATCGGAGGATTCATCATGGTATCGGTGGTGTTGGGCCTTGCGATGGTCGCGGAGACACTCCTGCTTTTGTGGGTGGGCTGGTCGCGCTTCGGGTTGGCGACCAATGACAATGCCCTCTACACCTTCAGCTTCCTGACGCTGCTATACTTCGCCGTATTCTCTGTTGTGTCCGCGCGCGAGCGACGGTGGTTCTGGGCAACAATGCCAAGCAGGACCCTGATGGCGGCGCTGGTGGTGGATGCGTGCATAGGCACCAGCCTGACATTCGTCGGCCTGCCTGACCTCATGCCATTGCGATGGTGGCAGATCCTCGCAATCCTTGGCTACGCGATGGTCTCGTGCCTCGTCGTGAACGACGCCGTCAAGGTCGCCATGATCAAGTGGCGCATTCCTTTGGCGGTAGCCTAGGGCAAGTTAGTCCCGATGCATTTGTTACATTTGCGCTGTGTCGCACTTGACCAGCGATTACCGGCTGCGGCGTTCCGAACAGAATAGGCCTGCCGCGAACGAACGCAACCGTGCGGCGGCATCGAAGGAAGGATAACAATGAAAATTAGCTCGGAAGAGTTTCGTGTCCCTGAAGGCGCCAAGTTGAATCTCAAAAAATGGGCGACGCTTTGCGATCCCGTTTACAAATCAAGGGAGCAATATAAAAAGCTTCTGCAAGAACATGTCGAGCAGCTAAGCTCGCAGCAGGAACTCCTCTACGCCTCCAACAGCCATGCCATCCTGCTGATCTTTCAGGCTCTCGATGCGGCCGGAAAAGACGGCGCCATCAAGCACGTCATGTCCGGGGTTAACCCGCAAGGATGCCAGGTATTCAGCTTCAAACATCCTAGCGCGGACGAACTGCAACACGACTTTCTCTGGCGCACGACCCGTGACCTGCCGGAGCGCGGGCGTATCGGCATCTTCAATCGATCCTACTACGAAGAGGTGCTCATTGCGCGCGTCCATCCGGAGATCCTCCACAGCGAGGGACTGCCAGACGCGACGCACAACGAGAAAGCAGTGTGGCAAGGCCGGTATCGCTCGATATTGAATTTGGAACGGCACCTCCAAGCCAACGGCACCCAAGTCATCAAATTCTTTCTTCACCTTTCGAAGGACGAGCAGCGAAAGCGATTTCTGGCTCGCATCGACCAACCGAACAAGAACTGGAAATTTGGTATTGCAGATATCGAAGAACGAAAATTCTGGAAACAATACACGAAGGCATATGAGCAATGTCTCAGTGCGACAAGTACCCGGCACGCGCCGTGGTATGTCGTTCCCGCCGACGACAAAGAGAACGCTCGGCTGATTGTATCTCAGATTGTGCTCGACACCTTCGCAGGTCTCAAGATGGCTTTTCCCATATCGAATGCGAAGCGCCGGCGGGAATTGCAAGTGATCCGCAAGCGGCTTGCAAAGTGAACTCTTGCATCTACTGGCGCGAGGCAGTCAGAATGACGAGTTTACTGGACGCGGTCGTCGATGCTGAAGAACACCGTGCCGCGGTTGATGCCGCGCTGGATCAGGTGCTGCGGCTGGTCGGGCAGGAAGTAGCGGCCGAGCCGGGCCATCGGCGCCTCGCGAGGGTTGGCCTGGGTCGATGCCAGCTTAGCGGACGCCCGCGCGGAGCGATGCCACGGCATCGTCGGCGGCTGGGCGCTCGGTGATGCGCGGTTTGCGCACCAAGTCGCCAAAGCCAGCGGCCGCCGCGCGGCGCCGTTGCCGGCGGGTCGGCCGCGCAAGAGGCGACGCAAGGGCGGACGGCAGCTCGCGTTGCTGTGAGGGAGGGCGCGGGGCCGAAATCGTACTCTGACCCCGATTTGTCGCGCGCTTCAGTGCAGAGACGACAATCTCCCGCCGGCAGCATGAGTAGCTTGGGGCTCGCGCTTGAGAGAGCTGCGCTGGCGCGGTTCAAGACCGCAGCTCTTATCATGATATATAACTAACATTCACATTCGTGTCACTCATTCGCAACAGCGCGCCGGTTCTATGTGCGGTGCGGGTGCCGGGCGGGTTCTGCCTGTCGTCGCCTGCATTTCTCGAGGCAGCCCAGGTCCGGTGAGCGCCGAGGATTCGACGATCACCAAGCGCGTTATGTTGTCTAACTAACATTCACATAAGGATCCCGCATCCAGCACGCGATGGGTTCCGGAACCGCGCACTGGCCTGCAAAGGCTGCATTTCAATCGACGCAATCCAGATAGGGAGCGCACCATGATGACTAACGTTTTCCGGTTGCTCGCAGCGCCGCTGCTCGTGACCGCCCTTTTTGCCAGCCCTGCCGCCAAGGCCGTGGAAGGCAATGTCGAGATGGGCGAGTTCGACCGGCATTCCGCATCTCGACCACGTCTTTGTGGTCATGATGGAGAACCACTCGTTTTCGCAGATCGTCAATAATCCCGAACGCGCCGTGGACAAACTGGTACGCGCAGCATGCCAACCAGGCCACGAACTACTTTGCGGTCGCACACCCCAGCCTGACCAACTACCTCGAGGTGGTGGGTGGGTCGAATTTCGGCGTGCTGAGCGATAACAGCCCCGACTGGCACAACGGAAATTGCACTCCCAACATTGTTGCCGGTACGCAAAACAGGGATGACAATGGCGCAGGCGCCATTTGCCCAATCGCCGGTATCGGAACGGACGCTCCGACCGTGGCGCTCGACAACACCAATGAAGGTCCGCCCTACCCAATCTGCAATATCGACTGCGTTCAGGCGTTGCCGGCCATGCAGACGACCGGCAAGACGATCGCGGACCAGCTCGCCGCCCGTGGCAAGAGCTGGAAAAGCTATCAGGAGATCTGCCGACGGGTGGTGCCGACCGGGTCAACAACAGCGACGGCTTTTTCACCGACACCACCGACTTCTCGACCTTTATCACCGGCGCGCTTCCCGGTCAGGTCGATAGCAACGTTGTTGCCCTGTACGCCTCGAAGCACAATCCTTTCGTCTATTTCAAGAGCGTCCAGGAGAGCAAAAATCCGCGCAACAGCCTCGCCAACACGGTCGGATTTGACGGTTCAGACGGCCTTTATGCCGATCTCGCGTCCGGCAACGTGCCGGATTTTTCCTTCATCGCTCCCAATCAGTGCCATGACCAGCACGGCAAGAGCTTGAGTCTGTTGGGACCATTCTGCCAGTCCGATCCGAGCGACGTCGGCACGCAAGCCGGCCTCAATCCGGCCCTGATCAAGATGGGCGATCTTGCGCTTGAAAAGATTGTCACCGCCATCAGGAGCTCGCCGGCATGGCGCGAAGGCAAGAACGCGATCGTGGTGTTGTGGGACGAAAACGATTACAGCGCCCGGCCGAACGTCAACAAGGTTTTGCTGATCGTCGACACCAACTACGGTCCGCACTGCCGCACCAGCGCCACCTTCTATAATCATTTCTCGTTGCTGAAGACGGTGCAGGCCGGTCTCGGACTGCCCTGCATCAACCACCCCTGCGACAGCAACGTCGCAGTGATGAGCGACCTCTTCGGCCATTGAGAGGAAGCTTCCCGCAATCATTCTGCACGGGAGAGGAAATTGGCAAGATTTTCTCTCTCGCTGCAGTTGGGGCGTCTGGCGCTCCAGTCCGCATTCACATCCGTATATCCGCATGCGAATATCCGTGGACGAATATTCGGCCACGGATATCTGTTGGTTGAATAGCAAGATAAATACAATCAGAATAACGAATTATGGCGCCAAATTTCGCATAATGTACTGATATCTAAGCGTTTTTCGCTGATCAGCCCTTTGCGGCGCCAGTTTTGAGCGCACGCTCAAACTCCACCAAAAATCGGAAATTCCCAACTGAGATCAACGCCTTCGCCGTCACCGGTGGTCAGGCCGAAAGTTCACACTCCGCCGCTGGCGAGCCGCACGCCCGCGCGCAAGAATTTCTGCGGGTCGACGGCTTCGCCATCGATGCGGGTTTCGTAGTGCAGGTGTGGTCCGGTCGAGCGCCCGGTCGAGCCGACCGCGCCGATCACTTGCCCGATCTTCACGTTCTCGCCGACCTTCACGAGGATTTCGGAGAGGTGGCCATAGCGGGTGGAAAGACCGTTGCCGTGATCGACCTCGATCATGCGGCCATACCCGCCGGACCAGCCCGCCGACGTCACCGTGCCGTTCGCGGTGACGCGCACGGGATCGCCCGTCGAGGCGCGGAAGTCGAGGCCGGTGTGCATCGCAGGCCGGCCGAGGAACGGATCGGTGCGCACGCCAAAGCCGGACGACAGTTCGATCTCTCCGATCACGGGCTTGCGGTAGGGCACGAGCGACAGCGTGCGGCTCAAGCGCGCGATCTGCGCGCGCGCGACATTGATGCGAAACAGCTGGCGATCGAATGCATCCGAGCTTGCCGGCTTCACCGGCACGAACGGCCCGCCGACGCCGCCCTTTGCCGTCGCTTTTTCCATCTCGGCCATGTCGAGGCCGAGGTCGGTGAACACGCCACGCATGCGGCGCATCTTTAAATCGTAGCTCTCTTCGAGCACGTTGAGCGCGGCGCGTTGCTTGCCTTCGACGCCGTCGAGCGCCGTCTGCATGCGCGCCAGCACGCCGGCCATGCCGCCGGGCGCGCTGCGATCGCTCGCGACGTTCGTTGCGATCGTTGTCCGCGATTCCAGCCGCGCCTCGCGATCCGGCGGCGCAATGAAAATCACGGTGTCGTTGATCGGCGATGGTTTTGGCGTGCCGGACGGATCCGTCGACGAAGACAGAGGGCTGCGCGCGGTCGGCCTGATCGAGCCGGTGATCAAAGTGTCGGGCATGCCGCCGAGCGCGGTGGCGCGCTGCTCGAGCGCAGCCTGCCGCTTCTGGATTTCGCCGAGTTTCTTTTCGAACTGCTCCTGGTCGAGTAATTGCCGGCTGGTGGCGCGGTCGACCTGTGCGCGCAATTCAGAGATGCGGTCTTCGTAGGCGTATTGCATTTCCGCCTGGCGCGCGACGAGGCGGGTCAGGACGTCATCGCGGAACGCGAAGTAGATCGCGGTCGACGCCGACCACGCCGCCATCACGATAATGGTGCCGACGATGATCCAGAACACGACCGGACCGATGCGGACCTGGCGGCCGGCATGGACCAGCGCGTAGCCCTGCGCCAGCGCGCCAAGCCTGGTCGCGGCGGGATGATGCGACGGACCGGCGGTTCCGTAGTCCGCGCGCCGCGAGGAGATTTCGTGACTCCAGTGGCGGGAACGCGACTGCACGGGGGGACCGGACCGGGACGACATCAGAACTCCACGGCCGGCGAAGACGCGCAAAACGACACGCGGAAGGATGACCGGCTACTCAGATTCCGATTTGAGCCGGTTATGGTTAATTTTCATCAAATGCGGGCTTTCGGGTTAACTTGCCCGGGCCGCCGCGAGCACCTCGTCGGCGTGGCCGTCGACCTTCACATGGCGCCAGACGCGCTGCACGCGGCCGTCGGCGCCGACCAGAACGGTGGTGCGAAGGATGCCCTCGAAGGTTCTGCCGTACATCGATTTTTCGCCCCAGGCGCCGTAGGCCTTGATCATGCTTTTGGCCTCGTCCGAGACGAGAGGCACATCGAGCTGGTACTTATCGCGGAAGGCGTCCTGCGCCTTCACTGGATCGGCCGAAACGCCGATCACTTTGGTGTTGGCTGCGGCGAACTGTTTCGCAAGGCGGGAGAAGTCCATGGACTCGCGAGTGCAGCCCGGTGTGTCGGCGCGCGGGTAGAAATAAATGACGAGCTTCTCGCCGGCGAAGTCGGCAAGCGACACCGCGCTGCCGCCATCGCGCGGGAGCTGGAAGTCCGGCGCACGCGCCCCGTCAGCCAACCCGGCGGTCCGGGCCGCCGCCTTCGAATCGGCTTTGGGTTTGTCGGTGCTGCGGCCTTTGCCGGAGACTTGGCTTTGGCCTCTGACGCGGCCCTGGCGGACGTCCCGGCACGCTTTGCGCGCGTCTTGGTCTTCGCAGTCGCTTTGGCACGCTTGGCCACTGATTTGGCTGGCTTTTTCTTGGACTTTTTCTTGATCATGCGCCTTCCTTTCGTCGCTTTCGGCGGGTCAAACAATTCATACCAGATCACATCACCGGCGGCGTGATCCCATCGCGCTGTCGCGCGCTCTTGCGGAAGTCTGAAATCCCGGGTGTATGCTGGCAAGAGACGGGTCGAAGAAAGGGTCAATGGAAAGCCGGAATTGCCAAGGTACTCTCGAGCCTTGGGCGTGTTCTCGTCGGTCCTGCGACGTAACAGCTTTTCAACCGGAAACGGGCAACGTCACGATCGGGGGTAGGTGCGTTGCTCAGTCGTAGCCAAAATCCGAATTTCGACCAGCAACAGCCGCGCGGAGCAACGGTGTCGAGGTCCACGGCCCAATCCCGGCAAGCCGGCCCCGCTGCGTCCGCGCAGGATTGGGACGACGGCACGGCGCAGGTGAGCTTTGGCCACGACCACGATCACGCTCATGAGGTCGCCGCAAGCGACCGCGCCAGGCGCCTCCTGGCGCGCGGCCGGCCGGTCTCGCTGCACCAGATCGGCGACCGCCTCAATTCACTGAAAGATATCGTTGCCGGCCGCCGCTGGGTTAGACGGCTGCTGGTCGCGACGCTGGCGCTTTCGGTGTTGTCGTTGCTCGGCGCGGGCGCGCTGTGGTGGCGCCTTGGCGAGGGGCCGATCAGCCTCGATTTCGCAACGCCATGGCTCGCAGGAGCGATCGAAGACAATCTCGGCAGCGCCCACTCCGTCCAGATCGGAGGCACCCAGATCGAGCGGGCCGGGCGGATCCGCTTCGCGGTCCGCGTGCTCGACATCGTGGTGCGCGATCGCGACAAGGAGGTGGTTGCCAGTGCGCCGAAGGCCGAGGTCCGGCTGTCGCTCTTGTCGCTGCTGGTCGGCAGGCTGCGCGCCGAAAGCCTCAATCTGGTCGATGCCGAGCTGTTCGTGCAGATCACGCCCGACGGGCGAGTGATCGTCTCGACCGGCAACAACGCCCGCCCGATCGTCGCGACCAAGCCCAATGAGCTGCCGTTCCGCGCGCCGCCGACCATTGCTCCGTCGATCCCTTCCTCGCCCGCGCAGACGGATGTCCCGGCGGCAACGCCGCGCAAGGGGCCGAACCTTGACGGATTGCTCGCTGCGCTCGCCTGGATTGATCGGGTCGGAGAGACCGGGCTGAGCGGCTACGACCTCAGCGAGGTAGGCCTGAAGAACGGCAACCTGGTCGTCGACGATCAGCAGAGCGGCAGCAAGTGGACGTTCAGCAACATCAGCCTCGCGCTGCGTCGCCTGTCCGGCGGCGGCGTGTCGTTCCGGATCGGCGAGGACGAACCAGCGCGGCCATGGTCGCTGCGCGCCTCTATCGGGGCAGCGGCGGATGGCGTGCGCCCGATCGACATCGCCGCCGACAAGGTTTCGATCAAGGACATCGTGCTGGCGATGCGGCTTGGCGACATGCCGTACACGATCGACCTGCCGGTATCGGGCCGGCTGCGCGGCGAGATCGGCCGCGACGGCCTGCCGACGTTCTTCACCGGCAGCGTCGCGGTCGACGCTGGCACCATCGTCGATCGCAAGGTGCCAGGCTATCCGATGGCGATCGACCGCGCCGACATCAATATCGACTGGGACTCGACGCGGCGCGTGCTGGTTGCCCCGTTCCAGCTGCGCTCGGGCGGCAACCGTCTCACACTGCTCGCCCACGTCGAGCCGCCGAATGACAACGTGCCGAACTGGCAGCTCGGATTAAGCGGTGGCACGATTCTGCTTGCCGGCGAAGGCGACGAGAAGCCGCTGATCTTCAACCGCGTCGCGGTCCGCGTCCAGTTCGATACCGACAACAAGCGGATCGTACTCAGCCAGGCGGATCTTTCGAATGGTGACATTGGCATCGCCGGCAGCGGTACGTTCGATTATTCGACCGCCGATCCCAGATTGTCGGGCGGCATTGCCGGCACGCCGATGCCGGTGTCCGCCTTGAAGCGGATGTGGCCGCCGCTCATCACGCCGGAGCTGCGCGATTGGGTGGTGCAGCGGATCGAGAGCGGTACGCTGTCGCATGCGGAGATCGCCGTGAACGCACCGGTGAGCACGCTCGCGCGCGGCGGACCGCCGATCCCCGATGACGGCCTGTCGGTCAATTTCCTCGGCACCAACGCACGGATCCGACCGGTCGATGAGCTGCCTGACGTCCATGACGCCGACATGAAGATCAGGGTCACCGGGCGCACGGCCAATGTCACGATCGCGCAGGCGTTGGTCGACACACCCGGCGGGCGCAGACTGACGCTCTCGGACTTCACCTTCGAAATTCCCGATCTTGCGCCAAAGCCGATGCCGTCGCGGGTGCGCTTTCGCGTCGACGGCACCGTGCCGGCGGTCTCGGAAATCCTGAACTCCGATCGGCTGAACGAGTTCTCCGGCCTCCCGATTGACCCCGCGACCAGCAAAGGCAACGTCACTGCGCAGGTTGTGCTGGCGATGCCGATCAAGAACGAGCTGACGAAGGCGGATACGACATACTCGGTCGCATCCGACATCACCAACGTCGCCGTCGAGAAGCTGGTGATGGGGCAGAAACTCGAGGCCGGCACGCTGAAGGTGCTCGCCAACAACCAAGGCTACCAGATCAAGGGTGACGTCAAGATCAACGGCCAGCCGGCCTCGCTCGACTATCACAAACCGCAAGGCGACGGCGACGCCGAAGTCCGACTGCAGGCGACGCTCGATGATGCGAGCCGCGCGCGGCTTGGCCTCGACGTCGGTCCGGGAGTTACCGGCTCGATCGGCGTCAAGCTGAACGGCAAGATCGGCGGGCCCGATCGCGAAAGCAAGCTCGGGGTCGATGCGGACCTGAGTGCCGCGAAGGTCGAGAACGTGCTGCCCGGCTGGGTCAAGCAGCCCGGCCGCGGTGGACACGTCACCTTCAACGTGACGCAGAAGCCGCAGTCGACCCGCTTCGACGACGTCGTGGTCGATGGCAGCGGCGCCTCGATCAAGGGCTCGATCGAGCTCGACCAGAACGGCGAATTGCTCAACGCCGCATTTCCCGTGTATCAGCCGTCGGAAGGCGACAAGGCGAGCCTGAAGGCCGAGCGCGGTCCCGACGGCGTGCTCCGCATCACGATGCGCGGCGACGTGTTCGACGCGCGCAGTTTTATCCGCGCAGCGACCAGCGGTACGAGCTCGGATACCAAGACCAAGCAGCGCAACGGTGATTTTGACCTCGACATCAAGCTCGGTGCAGTTGCAGGTTTCAACGGCGAGGCAGTCCGCGCAGTCGACGTCAGGCTGAGCCGCCGCAGCGGCGTCATCAAGAGTTTTGCGCTGAACGGCAAGGTCGGCCACGACACTGCGGTCACTGGCGACATGCGCGGGCGCACTATCGACCGCCCGGTGCTGTTCATGGAGACCGACGACGCCGGCGCGCTGTTCCGACTCACCGACATTTATTCGAAGATCTACGGCGGCCACATGTGGATTGCGATGGATCCGCCGACCATCGACGCCCAACCGCAGGAAGGTCTGATCAACGTCCGCGACTTCGTTATCCGCGGCGAGGACAAGCTGGAGCAGGTCGCGGCCAACGGCCAGCCGACGACGCAGGTCCAGCAGAACAACCTGTCGTTCTCGCGCGCACGCGCCGAGTTCACCCGCGACAGCGGGCTGCTCGCGATCCGCGACGGCATCGTCTCCGGCCCGACCATGGGCGCAACCATCGAGGGCCGCATCGACTACAACGCGAACCAGATCAGGATGAGCGGCACCTTCCTGCCGGCCTATGCGCTGAACAACATGTTCGGACAGATCCCGATTGTCGGCCTGTTCCTTGGCGGCGGCAGCAATGAAGGCTTGATCGGCATTACCTACGAGGTGGTCGGTACGCCTGCGCAACCGACCTTGCGTGTCAATCCGGTGTCGGCGATCGCGCCGGGCCTGTTCCGAAAAATGTTCGAGTTCTCGACCGGCCGCCAGCAGAACCAGCCGCCGCCGATCAATTCGATGCCGCGCTGAACAGACCGCTGCTCGTTCGGTTGCGCGATAGCGCGGTCGCGCCTATCCTGAAAGTGAAGCTCGTAACGAAGGCTCGACGCGCGATGAACCAGCTGGCGCTTGTCTCAAAAAGCTTTGAGGTCGACGATTTTGCCGCTGCGCAGGAGCTTTATCACGCCAATGGCTGGACCGACGGATTGCCGGTTGTGCCGCCGACCGCGGCCGCGGTGCAGGCCTGCCTCGAGTGGGCGCTGATGCCGCCGGACCAGCTCCTGGGCATCGAGCCCGTGCGGGAGCAGCCGATCACCGCCGAGAAGCTCGCGATCAATGCCGTGATGGCGGGTTGCCTGCCGATGCATTTCCCGGTGGTCGCGACGGCGTGGCAGGCGATGATGAAGGAGGAGTTCCTGCTTCATGGCGTGACATCGAGCACAGGCGGCTGTGCGGTTCTGGTGATCATCAATGGGCCCGTCCGCTCCGAGCTCGGCGCCAATGGCACTTTCAATGCGTTGGGAAACAGCGACCGCGCGACCGCGGTGATCGGCCGGGCGCTGCGGCTTGGCCTCATCAACCTGCTCGATGTGCGTTCCGGCGGCATCGATCGTTCGACGCTGGGCCATCCCGGCAAGTTCTCGTACTGCCTCGCAGAGGATGAGGAGGAAACAACCTGGCAACCGCTTGCGGTTGTCCGCGGCATTCCGCCTGATGCATCGGCCGTCACGGTGATGGCGGCGATGGCGCCCCGTCAGATCATGAACGAGTGGACCACCGATCCACGCGAAATCCTCGAGACATTTGCGGCCGAGATGCGCGCCAACCAGCTGCACTATTCGATTTACGGCGGCAACTACGTCATTGTCATTCCAAAGCAGCTGCGCGAGCCGATCGAATGCGCCGGCTGGAGCAAGCGCGATATCGCCGAATTCCTGTTCGAGCGGGCGAGGGTCCGCCGTGGCGACTGGGCCAATGTCGGGAAGGGCTCGGTCGTGCGCGACCGCGCCGAGAAAGTCCACACCGCGCTCGGTTCGCCCGACGATCTGCTCGTCGTGGCTGCGGGCGGGCCGGCCGGCGGTTTCGGTGCAGTGATCCCGCCATGGATGGGCAGCAAGACGCGCGCGGTGACCGCAGCGATCGGCGTCTGCGTCGATTGTGAGCCGGCGTCTTAGAATTGCGCGACGTGAACTGAGGGAGAATCGCAATGACCTTCCGTGTCCTCGATCCGACCCATGAGAAAGCAGCCGCCGGTATCAAGCTCGCGCCGCGGCTTCCGTCGCTGTCCGGACAGACCGTCGGCTTCATTTCGAACGGCAAGGAAGGGACGAAGGGTTTCTTTGCAGAGCTTGAGCGTGGCTTGCGCGAACAGCTCGGCGTCGGAAATGTGGTGTGGCGTACGAAGTCGAACTACAGCGCGCCGGCCGACACGCATATCGTCGACGAGATCAGGCGCTGGCAGGCCGTCATTACCGGGGTCGGCGATTGAGGCAGCTGCTCATCGTGCAGTCTGCACGACGCCGTTACAGCTGAACGACAGGGAGTGCCGGCCATCGGCGTCATGACCGAGCGTTTCGCGAGCGCGGCCGAGTTGATGGCCCGTGCGCTTGGCATGCCCGGCTATGAGTTTGCCGTGATCGGCCACCCGATCAGCAGCGCTTCGCCGGAACAACTCGCTGACTACGCGCGTCGCGTCGTCGAGCAAGCGCGCCATTTGCTGCTGCGCCCGTAACGGGAAGCTATGCCGGCTTCAGCAGCACGTGACGCTTGCGGCCGAGCGACAGCTTGATCACGCCTGCGGCGAGATTGTCCCGCGTCAGCATCATGCGCTCGTCGCTGACCGGTGTGTCGTTGACGCGGACGCCGCCCGCCTTGATCTGGCGGCGCGCTTCACCGTTCGACCCCACGAGGCCGGCGCGCACCAGTGCATTCAGGAGGCCAACTCCAGCCTGCAGTTCGCTCCGGGCCAGCATCACGGTCGGCAAGTTCGCGGCGAGATCGCCTTCCTCGAAGGTGCGTCGCGACGTCTCGGCTGCCTCATCCGCCGCGGCACGTCCGTGCAGCAAAGCTGTTGCTTCGGTCGCCAGCACCTTCTTGGCTTCGTTGATCTCGGTATCCTTGAGCGCTTCCAGCCTGGCGATGTCGTCGAGCGGCAGGATCGTGAACAGCTTCAGGAATTTGCCGACGTCAGCGTCCTCGACGTTCCGCCAGTATTGCCAGAAGTCATAGGGGCTGCACTCGTCGGCGTTGAGCCAGATCGCGCCCCTCGCGGTCTTGCCCATCTTTTCGCCGGAGGCCGTCGTGAGCAAGGGAGTGGTCAGCGCGAACAGCTGTGGCGTTCCCATACGGCGACCGAGGTCGACTCCGTTGACGATGTTGCCCCACTGGTCGGAGCCGCCCATCTGCAAGCGGCAGCCGACGCGCTTCGACAGTTCCACGAAATCATAGGCCTGGCAGACCATGTAGTTGAATTCGATGAAGCTCATTTCCTGCTCGCGCTCGAGGCGGAGCTTCACCGAATCCATCGTCAGCATCCGGTTGACCGAGAAATGCCGGCCGATGTCGCGCAGCATCTCGATCCAGTTCAACCTGGTCAGCCATTCGGCGTTGTCGAGCATGACGGCATCGGTCGGCCCGTCGCCGAAGCGCAGCACCTTGGCGAACACCCCGCGGATGCTCGCCTTGTTGGCCTCGATCTCGGCGATGCTTCGGAGCGCACGGGTCTCGTCCTTGCCGGAGGGATCGCCGACCATGGTGGTCCCGCCGCCCATCAGCGTGATCGGTTTGTTCCCGGTCTGCTGCAGCCAGTACAGCATCATCATCGTCAGGAAGTTGCCGATGTGCAGCGACGGCGCCGTGCAGTCGTAGCCGACGTAGGCCGTGGCTTCGCCCTTTGCGGCAAGCGCGTCGAGGCTGGCCGCATCCGACATCTGGTGGATGAAACCGCGTGTTTGCAGAACGTTGAGAAAATCGGACTTAAATGTGCTCATTTCGTCGAGGGAATCGCGCGCGCCGCTTGGTATGATTTGGGGTCGCGACCGTTTAACAGGTCGGCTGCGCAATTCAAAGGCGGGAACGGGATTTGGAGGCCATGAAAGCCATCGGCACCATGAGCGGAACGTCGATGGACGGCGTCGATGTCGCCCTGATCGAGACCGATGGCGAGCGGATCCTGTCGCTTGGCCCATCTGGCTACCGCCCGTATAGCGACGCCGAGCGCGCGACCCTGCGCCAGGCGTTGACCGATGCGGTGAAGCTGACGGCGCGCGACCAGCGGCCCGGCGCGCTCGCCAACGCCGAAATCATTGTCACCAATGCCCATCGCGACGCCGTGACGCATTTTGTCTCCGAATACAAGATCGCGGCGAGCGAGGTCGCGGTCGTCGCCTTCCACGGTCAGACTGTGCTGCACCGGCCGGCGGACCGGCTCACCGTGCAGATCGGCGACGGTGCGGCCCTCGCGCGTGCGCTGGCGATGCCCGTCGTGTCTGACCTGCGCGGCGCCGATGTCGCGGCCGGCGGGCAGGGCGCGCCGCTGGTGCCGGCCTATCACCGCGCCTTGGTGCGCGCGCTCAACCGCGAAGGCCCTGTCGTTGTCGTCAACATCGGCGGCGTCGGCAATATCACCTATGTCGATGGCGATACGCTGATCGCCTGCGACACCGGGCCAGGCAACGCGTTGCTCGACGACTTCATGCTGCAAATGACCGGTTCCAGCGTCGATCGTGACGGCGCGACCGCGGCGCGCGGCAGGGTCGACGAGGCCTGGATCACGAGTGTGCTGGCGCAGCCGTTCTTTGCCAGGCTGCCGCCAAAATCGCTCGACCGCAACGATTTCGCGCATCTGAAGCTGCCGATGCTGTCGGTCGAGGATGGCGCGGCGACGTTGACCGCGCTGACCGCGGCATCGATCGCGCACGTCGCGCGCATGCTGCCGCGTCAGCCGAAGAGCTGGATCGTGGCCGGCGGCGGCGCCAACAATCCGACCATGATGCGCATGCTGAGCGAGCGGGTCAGTCCTGCGCGCGTCGAACGCGCTGCGGATCTGGGTTGGCAGGGTGATGCGATCGAAGCGCAGGCCTTCGGTTTCCTCGCGATTCGCAGCCTGAAAGGCCTGCCACTGACGTTTCCGACCACGACCGGCGTGCCGGCGCCGCTGACCGGCGGGGTGCTCGCGAAACCGTGAAGTCCATGCAATTGCATGAACCTTGACGGAGCGTGCGGCCGAGGCCATTTACATGCAACTGCATGAAAGTGGCCACCCAGATGCTGAACGCCGAAACCGTTGAATACGCCGTTCTCCTGATCCGCTCCGCGGAGGGCTATGCGCGTCTCGTGCGCTGCAGGCTGATGCGCAGGGTGAAGCCTGACTATGTCTGCCATTGAGATTTGAGGAACGGTCGGTGCCGAAGCTCGAGCTGATCAGCCACAAGCTCTGCCCCTATGTGCAGCGCGCCGTGATCGCACTTATCGAGAAGGGCGTGTCGTTCGAGCGGATCGACATCGATCTCGCGAACAAGCCGGATTGGTTCCTGAAGCTCTCGCCGCTCGGCAAGACGCCGGTGATGCTGGTCGTCGACACCGCGATCTTCGAGTTTGCCGTGATCCTCGAATATCTCGAGGAGACGCAACGCGACCCATTGCACCCGCGTGATCAGCTGAAGCGCGCCGAGCATCGCGGCTGGATCGAGTTTGGCTCGGCGGTGCTGAGCGACATCGCCGGCTTGTATGGCGCCAAGGACAAGGCGACGTTTGAGATGAAGGTCGCAGCACTCGCCGACAAGTTTGCGCGGCTCGAAGCGCGCGTTGCGGCTGCGCCATGGTTCGACGGCGAAGGCTTCTCGCTGGTCGACGCGGTGTTCGGTCCGGTGTTTCGCTATTTCGACGTCTTCGACACGATCGGTGATTTCGGCATTCTCGCGGACAAACCCAGGGTCGCTACGTGGCGCAGGGCGCTGGCACGGCGGCCTTCCGTCGTCGCCGCTGTCAGCGCCGATTATCCTGCGTTGCTGCGCGATTTCATCGACCGGCGCAATTCTTATCTGTCGGGATTGCAACGCAACCGCGAGGCTGCCTGACAACAGAAAATCCGCCACCCGGCATCGATGATGCTAAAAAGGCCTTCGCGATTGTCGAAGGTCTGAATGAACAACAAGAAAATTCTCTGGATCCTCTTCGTCCTTGCGGTCACGCAGGTCATCGGTTGGGGGACGATCAGCCTACCGGCGGTGATCGGCGAACAGCTGTCGCGCGATATCGGGCTCAGCCTGCCACTGGTGTTCGCGGGCTCGACGACGATGCTCGCTATCACCGGGATCGCCGCGCTATTGCTTAGCAATGCGTTCGTGGCCTACGGCGCTCGGCTCGTCATGGCGGCGGGCGCGGTGGTCGCGGCGCTCGGCTTTTTGCTGCTCGCGAATGCGTATGGCCCGATCGTCTATTTCCTGGCTTGGGTGATCCTCGGCATCTCCGGCGCAGCCACTTTAAGCACCGCATCGTACGTCTTCCTCAATGAAATATCGGGAGCCGCCGCCAAGCGGCCCATCACGGCACTGATGCTGGTGACCGGCCTGTCGTCGAGTATTTTCTGGCCAATCACCGCGGCACTGACAGGGACCTGGGGCTGGCGTCCGACGATGCTGATCTACGCGGGGCTGATGGCTTTCGTGTGCTTTCCGCTTTACGTGTTTGGCTTGCCGGCGCGTCACACGCTGGCCCGTCACGGCGCCGCGGCCTCAACATCGACACCGCCCGCGATGGCTCCCGGCAAGACCGTGTTCCTGCTGCTCGCCTCGGCGGTGACGATCAACGGCTTTGTCAGCTGGGGCTTTTCGTCGATCGTCATCCAGCTCTTGCGCACGATGGGCACGGGCGATGCCCGTGCCATCCAGCTTGGCTCGCTGCTCGGCGTGATGCAGGTCAGCGCGCGGGCGCTCGATTACATCGGGGGTGCGCGATGGGACGGCCTCACCACCGGCCTGATCGCCGCGGCCGTGTTGCCGGTCAGCTTTCTCCTGTTGATGATCGGCGGCCCAGCCGAGTATGCGGTGTTCGGTTTTCTCGCGCTCTATGGCATGGCGAACGGCATCATGACGGTGGCGCGCGCCACCATGCCGCTGGTGTTCTACGATCAGGCCGATTACGCGCGCGCCGCTTCGCGCATCGCCTTCCCGCAGAGCCTGGTATCGGCGGCCGCGCCGCCGATCCTGGTGTCCGTTCTCACGCAATCCGGCGGAACTGCAGTGTTGACGATCGGCGTGGTCTGCACGCTGGCGTCACTTGCGCTGCTCGGCACACTGACCTTCATCCACCGCAAGGCGGCGGCGCGTCTCAGCGAGGCCTAGCGAACGTTCGCGAGCCGCATATCCAGATAGGTCGTCACCAACTCCATCAGCGGCTCGAGCTTGCCGTCGAAGAAATGGTTGGCGCCGGGGATGATGTTTTGGTCGATGACGATGCCTTTTTGCGTCTTCAGCTTTTCGACCAGCGTGGTGATGTCCTTCGATGGCGCCACCGCATCGCGCTCGCCGTGAACGATCAGGCCCGACGAAGGGCAGGGCGCAAGGAACGAGAAGTCGTAGAGGTTGGCGGGCGGTGCGATCGAAATAAAACCTTCGATCTCCGGGCGGCGCATCAAGAGCTGCATGCCGATCCAGGCGCCGAACGAGAAGCCGGCGATCCAGCAGGCGCGCGCTTCCGGATTGATCATCTGCGCCCAGTCGAGCGCGGAGGCAGCATCCGACAATTCACCAACGCCGTGGTCGAACGAGCCCTGGCTGCGTCCCACGCCGCGGAAGTTGAACCGCAGCACCGAGAAGCCGCGCGCGACGAAAGCGTAGTAGCACTGATAGACGATCTGGTGGTTCATGGTGCCGCCGAATTGCGGGTGCGGATGCAGCACCATCGCGATCGGCGCATTCTTCTGCTTGGCGGGATGATATCGCCCCTCGAGACGGCCGGCGGGGCCGGTAAAGATGACTTCAGGCATCAAGACCTCAGGCGATGGCTTGCCGGCGCTCTGTTGTGGCGCGCGAGGGAAGCCTGGCGAAGCTGGAAACGGACTGTTGGCGTGCCAATGTCTGTTCGGGGTGGGCGCCTTCTAGCATGAGGCGGTGGGCAAAAAGCAAGCTTTTCGTGACCCCGGCACTGCCGAAGTGGCACTTTCGCGAGCAGTCTTAACGGTATGGCTTCCTTTGGATTTTTTGCTCGATCTGCTAGCGCAGCGATTGCCGGCGCGGCCTGCTCACCGAAGTGGTATTGAGTGCGGGCCCAGGGGTATAAAGGGTTCACCACAAGGATCGCGCGTGGCAGAGCGAGTCTATCTCGACTGGAATGCGACGACGCCGCTGCGCAAGGAAGCGCGCGCGGCGATGGCGGCCGCGTTCGATCTCGCGGGTAACCCCTCGTCGATCCACCTTGAGGGCCGTGCGGCGCGAAAGCTGGTGGAGGACGCGCGTCAGCAGGTCGCGGCTGCATTTAGCGCCGAGGCTCGCAACGTCGTCTTCACCTCGGGCGGCACGGAAGCCAATGTGCTCGCGCTGCAGCCCGGCCTGATGGGTCGCGGTGGACCACTGCTGCGCCTGATCGTGTCGGCAATCGAGCATGTCTCTGTGCTCTCGGGCTGCCAATTTGCGCGTGAGGCGATCGAACTCGCACCGGTAACACCCGACGGTGTCGTTGAGCTCGACAAGCTGCGAACCTTGCTGCGAAGCCGGCCGCCGGCGCTGGTCTCGGTGATGCTTGCCAACAACGAAACCGGCGTGATCCAGCCGATCGACAAGGTCGCTGGCATCGTTCACGAAGCGGGTGGATTGCTGCACGTCGATGCGGTGCAGGCGCTGGGCAAGATCCCGATCGATGTCCACGCCCTTGGTGCCGATCTCGTCTCGATCTCCGCGCACAAGCTCGGCGGACCGAAGGGCGTCGGCGCGGTTGTGCTCGCCGCCGAGCTGCAAAACGTCGCCCCGCTGCTGCGCGGCGGCGGCCAGGAACGGAACCGTCGCGCCGGAACCGAGAACGTCGCCGGGATCGCCGGTTTTGGCGCGGCCGTCGCCGCGGCGCTTCCGGCGCTCGCCAGCGAGATGAACCGTCTGACCCATTTGCGGAACCGTCTGGAGACCGGTCTCGAGGCGTACGCGGGAGTCACGATCTTTGGCGCAGCCTCGCCGCGGCTGCCGAATACGACCTTGTTTGCCGCGCCGGGCATCCGCGCCGAAACCGCGGTTATCGCCTTCGACCTCGAGGGGGTCGCGGTGTCATCAGGTTCCGCATGTTCCTCCGGTAAGGTGACGCCGTCGCACGTCTTGAAGGCCATGCAGGTCCGGCCTGACCTGGTGCAGGGTGCAATCCGGCTCAGTAGCGGCTATTTGACGTCGGAAGCCGATATCGAGCGCTGCCTGGAGGCTTGGAGAAAGCTCCGCGGTGTATTAGGTAAAGACTGACGAAACAGTCATTGAATGGTTCTAAGTCTCGCGTCAGACGCGCAGTTTGGCTTGAGACAACTTGAAAGCGATCCACTGCGGTCCTTGAAACCGCAAGCGGGAGACGAGAATGCCGGCTGTCCAGGAGACGGTCGATCGGGTGCGCCGGATCGACGTCGACCAATACCGATATGGATTCGAGACACTGATCGAGTTCCGAGAAGGCGCCGAAGGGCCTCTCGGAAGACACCGTCCGTTTCATCTCGGCCAAGAAGAACGAACCTGCGTGGATGCTGGAGTGGCGCCTTGAGGCGTATCGCCGCTGGCTGACCATGACCGAGCCGACCTGGGCGCGCGTCAACTATCCGAAGATCGACTACCAGGACATCTATTATTACTCCGCGCCGAAGCCGAAGAAGCAGCTCGCTTCGATCGACGAGATCGATCCGGAGATCCTCAAGACCTACGAGAAGCTCGGCATTCCCTTGCGTGAAGTCGCGGTGCTGGAAGGCGTCGTGAAGCCGGTTGGCGAAGACGGCGAGGCGGCTGCGCCGGCGCGGCGCGTTGCGGTCGACGCGGTGTTCGATTCGGTGTCGGTTGCGACCACGTTCAAGGAAGAGCTGATGAAGGCCGGCGTGATCTTCATGCCGATCTCCGAAGCCATCCGCGAGCATCCCGAGCTGGTGCGCAAATATCTCGGCAGCGTGGTGCCGACCTCGGACAATTATTTTGCAACGCTGAACTCTGCGGTGTTCTCCGACGGCTCGTTCGTCTACGTGCCGAAGGGCGTGCGCTGCCCGATGGAGCTGTCGACCTACTTCCGCATCAACGAGCGCAACACCGGCCAGTTCGAGCGCACGCTGATCATCGCCGACGAAGGTGCTTACGTTTCTTATCTCGAGGGCTGCACAGCGCCGCAGCGCGACGAGAACCAGCTGCATGCCGCAGTCGTTGAGCTCGTCACGCTCGACGACGCCGAGATCAAGTATTCGACGGTGCAGAACTGGTACCCCGGTGACGCCGAAGGCAAGGGCGGCATCTTCAACTTCGTCACCAAGCGCGGCGACTGTCGCGGCAGGAATTCGAAGATCTCCTGGACCCAGGTCGAGACCGGCTCCGCCATCACCTGGAAGTATCCAAGCTGTATCCTGCGCGGTGATAATTCGCGCGGCGAGTTCTACTCGATCGCGATCTCGAATGGCTATCAGCAGGTCGACAGCGGCACCAAGATGCTGCACCTCGGCAAGAACACGACGAGCCGTATCATCTCCAAGGGAATCGCCGCCGGCAAATCGCAGAATACCTATCGCGGTCTCGTCAGCGCGCATCGTCGCGCTAGCGGCGCGCGCAACTTCACCAACTGCAACTCGCTTCTGATCGGCGACAAGTGCGGCGCGCACACCGTGCCCTACATCGAGGCGAAGAATTCGTCCGCGGTGTTCGAGCACGAGGCGACCACGTCGAAGATTTCCGAGGACATGCTGTTCTACTGCGTGCAGCGCGGGCTCTCGCCGGAAGAGGCGGTGGCGCTGGTCGTCAACGGCTTCGTCAAGGACGTGCTGCAGCAATTGCCGATGGAGTTTGCGGTCGAGGCGCAGAAGCTGATCTCGATCTCGCTGGAAGGATCGGTCGGCTAACCCGTCATTCCTCATCCTGAGGAGGCCGCGCAGCGGCCGTCTCGAAGGATGAGGCCCGGTTCAAAGTGGCCTCGTCCTTCGAGACGCGCTTCGCGCTCCTCAGGACGAGGGGAGAAACAGAGAGAAGTCACGTAATGTCATTGCTTGAAGTGAGAGATCTGAAGGTGCGTGTCGAGGAGCGGGAAATCCTCCACGGCCTGTCGCTGACCGTGAACCCAGGCGAAATCCACGCCATCATGGGGCCGAACGGCTCCGGCAAGTCGACGCTGAGCCACGTCATCGCCGGCAAGCCGGGCTACGAGGTGACCTCAGGCGAAGTCTTGCTCAACGGCGAGAACCTGCTCGAGATGCCGCCGGACGAACGCGCCGCCAAGGGCGTGTTCCTGGCGTTCCAGTATCCTGTCGAGATCCCCGGCGTTGCGACGATGAATTTCCTGCGCACCGCGCTAAACGCGCAGCGCAAGGCGCGCGGCGAGACCGAGCTGTCGACGCCGGATTTCCTGAAGAAGGTTCGTGCCGTCGCGGCTAAGCTGAACATTCCGCAGGACATGCTGCGTCGCGGCGTCAATGTCGGCTTCTCCGGAGGCGAGAAGAAGCGCAACGAAGTGCTGCAGATGGCGCTGTTCGAGCCAAAACTGTGCATCCTCGACGAGATGGATTCTGGCCTCGACATCGACGCGCTGCGCATTGCCGCCGATGGCGTCAACGCGTTGCGCAGCAAGGATCGCGCCATCGTCGTCATCACCCACTATCAGCGGCTGTTGAACTACATCATCCCGGACGTCGTGCACGTGATGTCGAAGGGCCGGGTGGTGAAGAGCGGCGGCAAGGAGCTTGCGCTGGAGCTCGAGGCCAACGGCTACGCCCAGTTCGAAGAGCAGGCGGCGTAGAGCATGATCCGGAAAAGTGGATACCGGTTTTCCGAAAAGATCATGCTCAATCAAGAAGACTAGAGCATTTCGTCATGGACGCAGTGGTCAAGATCAACGCGGTTGAGCGGGCGCTGGCCGATCAGTTCGGCCAGGCATCGCCGGCGCTGCCGGGCGGCGCTGCGTGTCGCGGGCATCCGCGCGCGCGCGTTCGAGACGTTCGAGCGGCAGGGCCTGCCGCACCGGCGCATCGAGGAATGGAAGTACACCGATCTGCGCGCGCTGATCCGCGAGGCTTATGCGCCGGCCGCGGCGCCCGACAAGGCCGGCGCTGCAGCGCGCGGCCGAAGGTGCTCAAGGCACATGGTCTTGCGACCACGCGCAAGCTGGTGCTGGTCGACGGCGTGTTCCAGCCGGAGCTATCCGACCTCGCGCGACTCGAAGGCGGGCTTTCCATCGAGCCGCTCGGTGCGGCGCTGGCGAAGAACCCGGGCCTGCTGCAGGCCGAGGCCGCTGACGACGCCGATGCAGTACTGGCGCTGAACACCGCGCTTACACGCGACGGATTCGTCATCACGCTCGCCGACGACGCCTCGCTGTCGCGTCCCGTGCACATCGTGCATGTCATGAGCAGCGCCGCACCGGCCTCGGCCTATACGCGCTCCGTTGTGCGCGGTCGGCGCCAAGGCCACGCTCACGCTGGTCGAGAGCTTTGTTGCCGCGACCGATGCGGCCTATCAAATCAACGACTCCATCTTCGTCAGCGTCGGCGCCGGCGCGCGGCTCGACCATGTCAGGCTGATGGAAGATCGCAGCGACGCCTTCAACCTCTCGACCTTCCAGGTCGAGCTCGGCAAGGAAGCGACGCTCAACACTTTCAACCTCACCTCGGGCGCGGCCGTCAGCCGCTACAATCTCTCGCTCAAGTTCGCAGGCGAGGGCGCCCGCGCCGAAACCTTCGGCGTCAATCTGTTGCGCGGCAACCAGCATGGCGACTCTACGCTGGTGGTCGACCATGCCGTGCCCGGCTGCATGAGCCGCGAGACCTTCCGCTCGGTGCTGGATGACCAGGCGCGCAGCGTGTTCCAGGGCCGCATCATCGTGCGCCCGGGTGCGCAGAAGACCGACGGCAAGATGATGACGCGGGCGCTCCTCCTCTCCGAGGAAGCCGAGGCCGATCACAAGCCGGAGCTCGAAATTTTTGCCGATGACGTCACCTGCGGCCACGGCGCCGTATCAGGCGCGCTGGATGAGGATTTGTTGTTCTACCTGCGGGCGCGCGGCCTCCCCGAACAGGAGGCGCAGGCGCTGTTGATCCAGGCCTTTGTCGGCGAGGCGATTGAGGCTGTTGTCGACGAGAAGCTGCGCGAGGCCGCGCATTGCCGCCGCCGACCGCTGGCTCAAGGAGCGCGTGCGATGACCATGCACCAGCCGATCCATCCCGCGGTTGCGAACGGCAAGCTCGATGTCGCAAAACTGCGGCAGGATTTTCCGGCGCTGGCCTTGCAGGTCTATGGCAAGCCGCTGGTCTATCTCGACAACGCCGCGTCTGCGCAGAAGCCGCTTGCCGTGCTGAACCGCATGGACAAGGCGTACCGCACCGAATACGCCAACGTCCATCGCGGCCTGCATTATCTCGCCAACGCCGCGACCGAAGCCTACGAAGGTGCGCGCACCAAGGCGGCCGGCTTCGTCAACGCCTCGCGCAGCGAAGAGATTATTTTTACCCGCAACGCCACCGAAGCGATCAACCTCGTCGCCTCGTCCTTTGCCGCGCCGATCGATCAAGGAAGGCGACGAGATCGTGCTCTCGATCATGGAGCACCATTCCAACATCGTGCCTTGGCATTTCCTGCGCGAGCGGCAGGGCGCGGTCCTGAAATGGGCCCGATGTCGATGACGACGGCAATTTCCTGATCGACGAGTTCGAGAAGCTTCTGACCTCGCGCACAAAACTCGTCGCGATCACCCACATGTCGAACGCGCTCGGCACGATCGTGCCGGTGAAAGAGGTGGTGCGGATCGCGCACGCGCGCGGCATCCCGGTGCTGGTCGATGGCAGCCAGGGCGCAGTGCATCTGCCGGTCGACGTGCAGGACATCGGCTGCGACTTCTACGCCTTCACCGGCCACAAGATTTACGGGCCGACCGGCATCGGCGCGCTCTACGGCAAGCACAAGCACCTCGAAGCGATGCGCCCGTATAACGGCGGCGGCGAGATGATCCGCGAGGTGTCGCGCGATGTCGTCACCTATGGCGACCCGCCGCACAAGTTCGAGGCCGGCACGCCGCCGATCGTCGAGGCGATCGGCATGGGCGCCGCGATCGACTACATCAATTCGATCGGCAAGGACCGTATTGCCGCCCACGAGCACGACCTTCTGACCTACGCCCAGGAGCGGCTGCGCGACATCAACGCGCTGCGCGTCATCGGCCAGGCCAGGAACAAGGGCGCCATCATCTCCTTCGACATGACCGGCGCCCATCCGCACGACATCGCAACGGTGATCGACCGTTCGGGGGTCGCGGTGCGTGCCGGCACCCACTGCGTGATGCCGTTGTTGGAACGATTCAACGTGACGGCCACCTGCCGCGCGTCATTCGCCATGTATAATACCCGCGCCGAGGTCGACACCCTGGCGCAGGCCTTGATCAAGGCCCGGGAGCTGTTTGCATGAACGATAATTCGACCACCAGCGTCGAGGCACATGAGCCGAGTAGCCGGCCAGGTGCGCGCCAACATGGTGACGCAATCGGCCTTGCCCGCGGATGAAACCGAGCGCCTGACCCAGGACATCGTGGCGGCGCTGAAGACGGTATTTGACCCGGAAATCCCGGCCGACATCTACGAACTTGGCCTGATCTACAAGGTCGACATCCGCGATGACCGCGTGGTCGCCATCGAGATGACCCTGACGACGCCGAACTGTCCGGCCGCCGAAGAGCTGCCGACCATGGTCGAGAACGCCGTGGCCAGCGTCCCTGGGGTGCAAAGTGTCGAAATCAACCTGGTCTGGGACCCGGCCTGGTCGCCGGACCGGATGTCGGACGAGGCTCGCCTCGTCCTGAACATGTGGTGATTAACGTTTCTGCGATCAAAAGCGGGTCAAATGCAGGTCTGGAGCAAGGTTCGCGCGGGTTGAACGGCTGGAAGGCTTGAGCGAGAATTCCCATATGAGCAACATGACGATGTCAGCACCCATCAAGCCGAGACCGAAGCCGCAGGTGATGCGCCTGACGGACGCTGCGGCTGCCCGCGTCCGCGAGCTGATGGCGCGCAGCGATAAGCAGATCCTTGGCCTGCGGGTCGGCGTGAAGAACGGCGGCTGCGCCGGCATGTCCTATACGGTCGAATATGCCGAGGACATCAAGAAGAACGACGAGATCGTCGAGGACAAGGGCGTCAAGGTTCTGGTCGACCCCAAGGCGGTGCTGTTCCTGCTCGGCACCGAGATGGACTTCAAGGTCGACAAGATGGCTGCGACCTTCGTCTTCAACAATCCGAACCAGACCGGCGCCTGCGGCTGCGGCGAGTCGGTGACGCTGACCCCGGCAAAGCTGCCGAGCTAACCACCAGACCCCTCAAGTCATGGATCGCGAGACGGCTGCTGAATTGTTCTCCGCATTCGGCGCTGTCGACGTGCGGAGGATGTTCTCCGGCTTCGGCATCTATGCCGACGACGTCTGCTTCGCGCTCTACCTGCGCGGCGAGTTCTACCTGAAGGCCGACGAGACCACGATCCCGCGCTTCGTCGCCGAAGGCTCCGAGCACTTCAGCTATTCGACAAGGTCCAAGACAGTGAGCGTGAAATCCTGGTGGCGGATGCCGATACGGCTCTATGACGAGCCCGAGGAGCTCGCCGACTGGGCGCGCCAGGCCGTCGCCGTCGCCGCCAAGGTCAAGCTGAAGAAGGTGGCGCGGAAGAAGAAGACGAAGAAGCCGAGCGCGAAGGCCGTCGAGGTTAAGCCGGTAGCGAAGAAAGCACTGGCCAAGGCGCGCCGCACCGTGCGCAAAGCACCCAAGCGCAAGACGGCGAAGAAAGCCGCCTCGAAAACGGGAGGGCCGCACGCGTCACGCGGTCGACGCTAGCTTTGGCTTTTCGTCGCGACGTCTCGTGCCGGCAATTCGCAAGGATAGCAGGCGCCAGCAGACAATCGCAAGCAGTCGTTGCCGATTGGATAGCCTTGGGCGTTGTTTGGTGCCATCGTCACAATCAGGGGCGCCATCTTGGCGAGGCGAGTGCTGAAGGAACGCGCCAAAAACGGGCTCGTGTCCGCGCAAATCCGTGGCCGGACCAAATCCAGGCCGCCCAAGAGCTGACAAACCGCTGAGGCGCGACTGCCGGTCGGGCCGGTCGAATACTCAAAGTCGCTTGCGAGAGCCGAAAAAAATATCGTGCAAAATGAGTCGCAAAAAAAGCCGTCGAGATCGCGCAAGAGCTCAAGGCAAGCCGCTGTTCGAGCTGCAGGAAGCGCGGGGGCAGCGGGCGGCCTCACGGAAATTGTGCGAGGTCATCAATTCATCGCCGGCGACTGTTTCGAGCTTCGGACGGCTTCGTCGAAAAAGCCTGGTCGACACTATGGCCTGTCGTGCGGAGCACTGCGCTTTCGAGAACGCCGAGGCGTTCCCGTCGCCATTCGCTGCATGCGGCCCTTTGCCGCATTTATGGCCGGGGCTACCGTCGCGCGATGCATTCGGCTCGCCTTTTTGCGCGTGTGCTCATGTTAACATGCCGACATCGCCACCTGCCCCGAGTCCAACCAGCAGTGTCAGTTCGGATGGCATCGAACTCGGCGGGATTCCGCAGCGCGCTGTCGGTGCCATGGTGATGGACGGCGACCGATCGGCGCGCATCAACGTCACGGCGCAAGGAGGTGAAGTTCGTTTTCCGAGGCGGCAGATCGAATTGCTGCAGAAGTTTCGCCGACCCAGGCTGTGATCGCCGATCGGGAATGCACGCGGCTGATCAACGAGACCCGCAGGCGTTGGAGCGGCAGACTGCGACCGCCGATATCCTGAAAGTCATTGCTTCGTCACCGTCGGACCTGCAGCCGGTGTTTGATGCGATCGCGGAGCGCGCGAACAAGTTGATCGGCGGCCACGCGACGGCGGTATACAGGTTCAGCGACGAACTGTTCACTTGGTCGGCATTCACATCGGTGAGTGCCGAGGCGGAGCGGCCTGCTGAGGCCTCGTTCCCCCGACCTACTGCCAATTTGGCGAATTTGAACTCGTCCAGGGAGGTGAGACTGTCCAGACACCGGACTATCGAAGCCGAAGGCATTCCATCACGCCGAGATATTGCGCGCGCGCGGGGCTTTCGTAGTGCGTCTGCTAATGCCCTTGACTGGCGACAAGGGTCCGATCGGAATGATCGCCGTCACGCGCAAGGAACCGGGTGCGTTTGCTGCCCATCACGTCGAGTTGCTCCACACCTTCGCCGATCAGGCCGTGATCGCGATCCAGAACGTCAAGCTGTTCGAGGAGGTGCAGGCCAAGACCCGAGATCTCGAAGAATCGCTGCAGCAGCAGACAGCGACCGCCGACGTGCTGAAAGTCATCAGCCGATCAGCGTTCGATCTTGACTCGGTGCTATCGACGCTGGTGGCCTCCGCGGCCAAGCTGTGCGAAGCGGAAAGGGGATTGATCTTTCTTCGGAAAGCAAACGACTTCTGCATGGCTGCGAATTTTGGTTTCTCTGCCGAGTTGGAGGAGTTCGCCAGGACGCACCCGCTTCCGGCGAACGGCGCCAGCACGACTGCTCGGGCTGCGGCCTCCGGCATCCCGGTACAGGCCGTTGATCTGCTGGCTGATACGACGCAAGGTGATCTCGCGCGCGAATATCAACGGCTCGGTGGCCACCGTACCAATCTTGGCGTTCCCCTCAGACGTGAGGGTGATACGATCGGCGTGTTCACCCTGACGCGACAGGTTGTGAGGCCGTTTACCGAACGCCAGATTTCACTCGTCCAGACCTTCGCCGACCAGGCCGTGATCGCGATCGAGAACGCCCGACTGTTCGACGAAGTCCAGGCCAAGACCCGCGATCTCACTGAAGCGCTGACTTACCAGACCGGGAGCAGCAATATCCTCAAAGTCATCGCGTCGTCGCCGACCGATGTGGCGCCGGTTCTCAACGCCATTGTCGAAAGCGCCTGCGAGCTGTGCGAGGCCAATGATGCGGTCGTGTTGCTGAAGGACGGCGACCACCTGCGCTTTAGCGCCCATCACGGTCCGATCGCGATAAATGTCGAGAAATGGCCGATCAATCGCAACTGGAGTTCAGGACGGGCGGTGCTCGATCGGAAAACTGTGCATGTGCGAGACTTGCTCTCGAATGAGGGCGCCGAGTTCCCCGACGGGCGGCAATTGTCGCGCCACGCGGGCACCGATGTTCGCAGCATTTTGGCTGTGCCCCTCTTGCGCGAGAACGAGAGTATCGGCGCGATCCTGCTTCGCCGCACCGAAATGCAGCCGTTCAGCGACAAGCAGATTGGCTTGCTACAAACATTCGCCGACCAGGCCGTGATCGCCATCGGCAACGTCCGGCTGTTTGACGAGGTGCAGGCCAAGACGCGTGACCTCGAAGAGTCGCTCGTTTACCAGACCGGCAGCGCCAACATCCTCAAGGTCATTGCGTCGTCGACAACCGACGTACAGCCGGTGCTCAAGGCGATCGTCGACAGCGCGGCGGAAATTTGCGACGCAATCGACGCGGTCGTCGTGTTGAAAGAGGGCAGCGATCTCTGGTTCCGCGCGCATCACGGCACTATTCCCTTGTCTTTGAGAAGTGGCCGATTACCCCGAGATGGACTGCGGGGCGCGCCTTCCTTGAGCAACGGCCGGTCCATGTGCACGATTTGCAGTCAGCCGAGGGCGAAGAATTTCCTGAAGGCCGGGAACTCGCGATGCAGATGGGCCACCGGACCATCCTGAGCGTTCCGATGCTGCGCGAAAACGAGAGTATTGGCGCGATCGTGCTGCGGCGGCTTGAAGTGCAGCCCTTCACCGACAAGCAGATCGATTTGCTTAAAACATTTGCTGACCAGGCCGTGATCGCGATCGAAAACGTTCGCCTGTTCGACGAGGTGCAGGCCAAGACCCGCGACCTTGAGGAAGCATTGCAATTTCAGACCGCCAGCGCGGAGGTGCTCAAGGTCATCAGCCGGTCGCCGGATGCATTGCAGCCGGTGCTTGACGTGATCGTCGCAACGTCGCGTGAGCTTTGCAGTGCAATCTCATCTGTCATCTTTCTGTTCCGGGACGGCAAGTTTCAGGTCGCCGCCGAAGCCAACCCGCAGGCGGAGTACGTTAACTTCGTCCGCTCAATCCCATTTTGCCCAACCAAGTCGGATCGGCGCTTGCCCGCGCCGCGCGGGAACGGCGCACGGTCCATGTCCCCAATACAGCGGAGGATCCCGAGTACGGGTTGGGTGGCCCTCTGGATTCGGGTAGACCGCGGGCGCTGCTTTCGGTGCCCTTGATTCACGAGGGGCGCGTGATCGGCGGCATCTCGCTCGGGCAGTCTCTGCGCACGCCCTTCACTTCGCGCCAGATCGAGGCCATCGAAACCTTCGCCGATCAGGCGGTGATCGCGATCTCCAATGTCAACCTGTTCGAGCAGGTGCAGCAACGCACGCGCGAGCTGACAAAATCGCTCGACGACCTCCGCACGGCGCAGGACCGGCTGGTACAGACCGAGAAGCTTGCCTCGCTCGGCCAGCTCACAGCCGGCATCGCCCACGAAATCAAGAACCCGCTCAATTTCGTCAACAATTTTTCGGCGCTGTCGGCCGAACTGGTCGACGAGATGAACGACGTGCTGGTCGGCGCGCAACTCGAAGCGAACAAGCGCGAAGAGCTGGACGAAATCCGCAAACTGCTGAAGAGCAACCTGGAAAAGGTCGTGGAGCACGGCAAGCGCGCCGACTCGATCGTGAAGAACATGCTCTTGCACTCACGTTCCGGCGCCGGCGAGCATCGCGAGGTCGACGTCAACGCCGTCATCGACGAGAGCCTGAATCTCGCCTATCACGGCGCCCGCGCCGAAAAGTCCGGCTTCAACATCGCGCTGGAGCGCGATTTCGATCCGGCGGCCGGAGTGGCCGACATCTACCCGCAGGAGATTACGCGGGTGTTTTTGAACCTGATTTCAAACGGGTTCTATGCCGCGGCCAAACGCGCCGCCGAAGCCGGCAACGGCTTCGCGCCGGTGCTGAAAGCCGCGACCAAAAACCTTGGCGACAGCATTGAAGTTCGCATCCGCGATAACGGGACCGGCATACCCCCCGACATCAAGGACAAGATTTTCAATCCGTTTTTTACGACAAAGCCAGCTGGCGAGGGCACTGGACTGGGGCTGTCGATGAGCCACGACATCATTGTGAAACAACACGGCGGCACGATCGACGTTAATACCGAACCCGGCGCATTTACGGAATTCGTCATCACACTGCCGCGCCGCGCGCTCGCGCAAGCCAAGGCGGGAGAGCGAAGTAATTGAGCACTTATATTCTGGTCGTCGACGACGAGCGCGACGATCGAAAACTTGTTTCGCCAGCAATTTCGCCGCGGCTTCCGCTCAGGCCCAAAATTGGATCGATCCGCTCATTGCTCCAGATAGGTCGCGACGAAAGCGTCAAACTCGCCGCGCGTCGAACAAACCGTCTTGGAGCGCATGGTCGGCCTCAGCTCGCACCGCTCTATCTTGGGCTTTGTTTCCACCGCCAACTGTGTCTCGAGATAGGTGGCGTAATAGCGTCGTTCATTGGCGTCGACCAGAACTGACTGACGTTGTTGATTGGAGAGGTTTGTAGCGAGGGGCAGGACTGACACCCGATTGATGAGCAGCAGACACCGATTTAATGAGGTGTTGTAATGGCTCTGGAAGTCGGCGATGGCTTTTTGGATCAAGGTCGACGGATTGTATTTGGCGCTATTCTCGCCTTCCAATTGCCGAAAGGCGTTGCCGGCCTCGGCGGCGCACCTTTCCTGAAGGTCGAGCGATTGCGAAAGCGCGGGGGTCGCGCAAACGGCAAATGCAATCATAACGAAGAAGGCTGCGCCTCTCATGACGTCCCCTCCGTGAGCCTACCAAACACCAAGAATACGCCCAATGAAGCGAAATGTCTCGTCTTCGCTGCGCGACGGTCGGTGCTGATTTTCGGAGTTCGCGCCGACTTGTTGGGCGTTGCATCCCTGCGCCGTTGCGCCCTTTTCGCACGCAGCCGCTCCACCCCAGCCCGCTCCCTTGTAAGCTGGTTGTCCTGGTCGTAAGCCGGCATTGGGAAAAGGGAAACGTGCCAATGACGACAGACCTTCGCGCAGCCGGCGATGCCTGCTGGACCTCCTTCAATTCGGCGGACTGGGGCCGCGCAATCGAAAATTGCAAGGCGACGCCGGTCGCGCGGGACGCGATCTACATCGCGACCCAGGGCGTGGTCGGCAACGTCACCGCGCTGCGGAGCCGCGAAGGCCTCGTGGTGTTTGACACCGGCGGTGTCGCGTCGGCGCAGTTGATCTACGACACGCTGCGCGCCTGGGACCAGTCGCCGATCCACACCGTCATCTTCACGCATGGCCATGGCGATCATGTCCGTGGCGCACCGCTGTTTGAGGCCGAGGCCAAAAAACGCGGCGAGCCGCCGATCCGTTTTGTCGGTCACGCCCGCATGCCCGCGCGGTTCGACCGTTACGCGCTGACCGCTGACTTTGTCGCCAAGGTCAATGCCCGCCAGTTCGGCCAGCCCGAACGCAAGATGCCGGCGGATTGGCGTTACCCCGACCTGACTTATGATGAATTGCTGGCGCTGAACATCGGCGGCCTGACATTCGAACTGCATCATGGGCTGGGGGAGACGGACGATCACACCTGGACGTGGATTGCTCAGCGCAAGCTTCTGGTATCCGGCGACTTCGTCATCTGGGCTGCGCCGAACGCCGGCAATCCGCAGAAGGTGCAGCGCTACTCGAAGACATGGGCTGAGGCGCTTCGCGCCATGGCGTCGTGCCAGGCGGACGTGCTGGTTCCGGGCCACGGCCCGGCGGTGTTCGGTGCAGATCGGGTGAGGCGCATTGTAGGTGATGCCGCAGAACTGCTCGAAACAATTCACGATCAGACCGTGTCGCTGATGAATCAGGGCAAGTCGCTCGATGAAATCGTACAGGCCGTGAAGGTGCCGCAGGAGCTGTTGTCGCGGCCTTACCTGCAGCCGACCTACGACGATCCGGAATTCCTCGTTCGCAACATCTGGCGGCTCTACGGCGGCTGGTGGGATGGCGATCCCGCGCACCTCAAGCCGGCGCCGGCTTCCGCGCTCGCCCGCGAACTGGCGGCGCTCGCTGGCGGCGCCGGGCGCCTCGCCGCGCGGGCGAGCGAACTGGCCAAGTCGGGCGACCTGCGGCTTGCCGGCCACCTCGCCGAATTTGCCGTGCAGGCCGAGCCCTCGAGCGAACAGGCCCATCGTACCAGGATGGAGGTCAACCGGCTTCGTGTCGCCAGCGAACGTACGACCATGGCCAAGGGAATTTTTGGCGCTGCCGCGCGCGAATCCCACGCGGCGGTTGATCCCGAGGGGGCAAAGATCGCGCCAAGACCCATGCTCGGGCTTTGACTCGGCAGGCGGCGTCCGGAGACCAGCTCACGCTCAGCCGCTGCACGACGCTCTTCCGAGCCCTCTATTTTTCGGCCGCCGCCGGCGAGCCAGCATTCGGCTCTTCATCCTGCCGGTCAAGCTGCTGCAATCGCGTTAGCAGTCGTTCCAGCTCCGGAGGCGTCTTTGGGACTTCCTTGCTGAGATACAGCTCGAGGCGATGGCCGACTTCCTTACAAATTGCGGCGCAGTGAACGCTGTCGATTTCGACTGGCGGGGCTGGGCTCGCGATCATCGATTTCACTCATTTTATTCAATCTGTCGTCGATGGGGAGAACGGCGAAGCCACCGATCCGGTTTCGCGCGACCGTCGGAGATGGCAACCAATTGGTAAAATTGCCGGCTCGCGAGGCGAGGGCGCGAGCACACATAGAGTTACTCAAGCTCGGAAAGGACCCAGCCGAGGGCAGGTCGGTCGTTCAACGGGATTGCAAGCAGCGGGTTCCTCGCGTCGGAACCTAAGCTGCAGACACACGTTGCCGCCGCACAAAGATCGCTTTTCCTGCGATCACACGTGAGGAGGAGAACTTCCATGAAAACTCTGACGACTGCGGCGCTCTTGAGCTGCATCGCGGCAACGTCTGCGTTTGCCGCCGAAACCATGAAGGCCACGCCGGCCGACAGCTGGACCGTCACCAACTACTACAAGCAGTCCGTCTACGACACCCAGCAGAGCAAGATCGGCTCGGTCGATGACGTGCTGCTCGACAAGCAGGGCAAGGTGTCAGCGCTGATCGTTGGTGTTGGCGGCTTCCTTGGCGTCGGCGAAAAGGACGTGGCGGTGCCGTTCGAGGCCGTCAAGGCGGAGAAGAAGGACGGCAAGTGGTATCTCACGCTCGATGAGACCAAGGATTTGCTGAAGACCGCGACCGGCTACAAGTACGACCGGGACAAGACGACATGGGTCGTCGATAACAGCGACCGCAGCGACAAGACCACTGGTGCCGCGCCTGCACGGGCCGACAAGAAGAAATAAGTCTTCGAATTTCGGTGAGTGCCCGACGTCGGAATGGCTTGCCCCGGCAGGCCATTCCGACCCGCTTTGCTTCACGACTTACGGAGAGATTTGATGCCGCTTTCCGCCGACCCAAAGGTTACGCGCCAGCAGCTGATCGAAGGTCTCAACGAAGACCTGTCACGCGAATACCAGGCGATCATCGCCTATGTGAACTACTCGCAGGTGCTGAAGGGCGCCGCTTATATGAACATCGCCAGCGAACTTGCCGTTCATGCCGGCGAAGAACTGCAGCACGCGCTGAAGGTCGCCAATCACATCGACTATCTTGGCGGCATGCCGGCGGTGACACCAAAGCCGGTGAAGACGTCGGAGAAGGCCGAGGAGATGCTGCGATTCGATCTCGACAACGAGCGGCAGACAATTCGCCAGTACCGTCGCCGGGTCCGGCAGGCCGACGCGCTTAATGAATACGCCATCGCCGAAAGCCTGCGCGGTATCCTGGTCCAGGAGCAGGATCATTTGATTGCGCTCGCGACGGCGCTTGGGATCGATCCGCCCGATGCGGGAATTGCCGATTGAAGGCCCGCGGGACCGCCCAGCGTTCGTGTTGTCAGGCTGGAACCCGATGCGTTCGACTGAGTTCAATAGCCCATTGGAGGACTTCAGAATGAACAGCGATGAACGATTGCTGGCCGAAACCATCGAGCAAACGATTTCGATCTATTCCGAGACAAGACCTCGAACCGATGACGAGAAGGCGGCGGCATTGCGGGAGCTGCACTGTTATCTTCCGCTTCTGATCAACCATAACATGGCCGACCCGATCCGCCTGACCGGCAAGGCGCTGCGGCATCTGCGGCAGCTGGAGCACCGACCCCGTCCGGCTCTGAAGCGAGCATTCAACGCGAACGTGCGGGCGCTGTAGTCGCCGATTTTGCGGCGTTGTGATCTCCACTCTACGGGAGGCGTGTGCTAGCAATGGGCGGGGGCGAATGCTCGCCCGTCGTCGGGGCTGTGACCGTGAGTTCGGGGGCAAAGACATCGCTGGCGCGCGCAGGGCTCGTCGCGCTCTCAGCTGTCGTGCTGCTGTTGGTCGGTGCGCCCGTGGAGGCGCAGCCGTTCAATCAGTTCATTGGCTTTGGCGACAGCACCCTCGACAGCGGCTGGTACTTCACCCACACCTACAACAAGAACCCGATCAACGAAGCGCTCTACCAGACCGCGCAGGCGCTCGGCGGCGGCGTCGCGACGACACCCGGCGGCCGTATGAATTCGCAAATCCTCGCCGGGATGTTCGGTCTCAGCGCCACTCCGGTCGGCTTGCCCGGCGGTACCAACTATGCCGCGGGCGGCGCCACCAACATCGACTATGCGAATTATCAGACGCTCGCGCCGAATACGGTGAGCCAGATCCAGAGCTATCTCGCCTCGACCAATGGCGTCGCCAATCCCAACGCGCTCTACATGATCAGCTCGGGCGGCAACGACATCAGGGGCGCGATCTGTGCCGGCGGCGTTTGTCCGGCCAACGCAGCGCAGCTCGCGTCCAATTCAGCGAATGCCCTGAGCAATGCGATCGCGCAGTTGCACGCCGCCGGCGCGCGCTATTTTGTCGTCGCCATCAACTACGGCGCCGGCCCGCAAGGTGCGGTCAACGCCGATGTCGCGGCGACGATCCGCACCTATGACCAGACGCTCTATGGCGGGCTCGCCGCGGCTGGCGTCAATTTCGTGCCGGTGTCGGGCAGGGCGATCGCGGATGCGATCGGCGTCGATCCGGGCCGGTTCGGCCTGACGAATGTCACGCCGGGCTCGGCGGTGACGCATCAGGGTGGCGCCTGCGTCAATCCCGCGCCGGGCAATGGCAACAACGGCACCATCGCGAGCGCCTGGGCGGCGTCTTGCACTACGCTGGTCGCACCGAACGCGGCGCAGACCTACCTCTATGCCGACGATCTGCACTACAGCGCCGCCGGCCAGCTGATCGAGGGGAGCTATGCCTACAGCCTGATCGTCGCGCCGACCGAGATGTCGTACCTCGCCGAAGCCCCAGTCGTGACGCGGCGGACTGTCGTCGAATCCGTTCTCAGCCAGATTCCGATCTCGCAATGGCAGCGCACGCTCGGCAGTTACAACGCATGGATCAGCGGCAGCCTGTCGTCGCTCAGCATGACCGGCAACTGGCCGGGTTTTCCAGGTGATCCCGGCACACCGGGCATGGTGACGGCCGGCGTGGACTATCTGCTGACGCCGAACTGGCTGGTCGGCGCCGCAGTGTCGATCGGCACGACCAGGCAGAGCTTCAGCCTCGGCGGCGATTTCAGGCAGAACGAATACGCCGTGAGCGCCTACGCTGCGTATGCGGGCGGACCACTTTGGCTCGACATGATCGCAAGCTATGGCGGCCTTCGTTACGACAGCAATCGCATCGTCCCGATCGGCATCACCACGATTTCCAACACCTCGAGCACGAGTGGCGACAACCCGTCATTCGCAGCGGAAGTCGGCTACAATTTCACGACGGCGTTCGGGCAGGGGGCAGCGGCCGGGATTACCAACCAAAGCGCGCGCCACCTCCGCGCTGGCGCTGACGCACGGGCCGGTCGCCGGCATTCTCCTGCAGCGGATTTCCGTCGACGGATTTGCCGAGACCGATCCGTTCGCCGCCGATCCGTCGGGCGGGTTCACGGCGCTGATCTTCGGCAGTCAGCGGCGCGACTCTGCGGTCACCGAGCTCGGCTATCAGGCGGGCCTCGACCTCGGCATCTGGCATCCCTACGCCAAGCTCGTGTGGAATCACGAACTCGCCTCGACCAACCGCCTGGTGACGGCGACGGTGCCGGAAATTGCATTTGCGCCGTCATATGCGATGCCGGCAGTCACCTTCGGCAAGGACTGGGTGACGGGTACACTTGGCGCGCGCGTTGCCTTCGGCCGCGGCGTCACCGGTTACGCCAGTCTCACCGGCCAGACCGGGCAGTCCGGCGTGGTCTCCTATGGCGGCCAGCTCGGCGTCAACGTAGCGCTGGACGCGGTGATCGCGCATTGAGCTGAGAGGCAACCATGAACTTGCTGCGCATCATCGCGCTGCCGCTGTTCGTCGCGGTCCTCGGCGTCGGCCATGCTGTGGCGGGCAACCCCTCAATCGAGGGTCGTCCGTTTCGAAAGCGCGCCGCAGCCGCTCGGCGACCTGCAACAACAAAAAAGCGCGGGCCGCAACGCACGAGTTTCTCGCGCAGCAGCTGCGGCACTAAAATATACTCAGTCGGCCTGGTACCTGCCGGACCAAGCCTCGTTGCATGGCCTTCAACGGCCCGATACCATGGCCGAACGGCGGTCCAATCAAGAACAAGAAACCTTTGCCGCCGACTGCGGGCGGGGAGAGTCATCGGCGTGTCGGTCCAGGCACCCGCGATCATTGGCGTGCAGGCAACAGCTGCGCCGCGCTGGCTGACGTGGCTGCGCGGCATTTCCGTGCGGCAGGTGCAAGTCACCTGCGGCCTGGTGATGTTCGCCTACATCTTCTCGCACTTCGTCAATCATTCGATCGGCAATTTGTCCTACGATGTCATGGACAGGTGGCTCACGTGGCATCTGTGGTGGTGGCGCACTCCGATCGTTGCCGCCGTGCTTTACACCGCCGCGACCATCCACTTTTCGCTCGGCCTATGGGCGCTCTATCAGCGCCGACATTTTCGCTTTGCCGTTCCCGAGCTCGCGCAGCTCGTGCTGGGCTTGAGCATACCGCTACTGTTGATCAGTCACTTCGGCGTCGTTCGGTTGGCGGAGCCGATGTTCGGCAGGCCGCCGCCGGAAGGCTATTCCACCATCCTCAATGCCTACTGGAACGTCAGGCCGTACATGATCCCGGTCCAATTCGCGCTTCTGACGGTCGCGTGGACCCACGCCTGTATCGGCCTCTACTACTGGTTTCGGCTGAAGCGTTTTTTCAAGTGGGCCGCGCCGTTCCTTCTCGCGATCGCCGTGCTGCTGCCTCCCCTTGCCATGCTCGGCGCGCATCAGGGAGCGATGGAGGTGACGCGTCGCATTGCCGACCCCGCATGGCGTGCGCGGCATATCCACCCGGTGACGCCGGCGCAGCGTGATATCCTGAACAACATCGCGTTTTTCTATTTCCCGATCGGCTACGCCGCTCTGCTGCTGTTGGTGTTCGCAGCACGCGGCGTGCGCACGCTCGCCGAGACCCGGCGCGGCGTCGTCACGCTGTCCTATCCGGACCGCAAGGTGAGGGTGCCCAAAGGGCTGACCGTGCTGGAAGCAAGTCTCCGCCACCGCGTGCCACACGCCAGCGTTTGCGGCGGCCGCGCCCGTTGCTCGACCTGCCGCATCCGCGTGATCAGCGATCGACGCGTGCTGCCGCGACCCTCGGGCCGCGAAGCCTTTGTCCTGCACCGGGTCGGCGCAGCCGGCGATCCGTCGATCCGGCTCGCTTGCCAGCTGCGGCCGGCATCGGACATCGCGTTCATTCCGATCTTTCCGCCGCATGTCGGCGCCGACTTTGTCCGCAATCGCGGTCGCGTCCAGATTGGCGAGGAGCGCTACGCGGTTGCGATGTTCGTGGACATGCGTGGCTCGACCACTTTCGCGGAAACGCGGCTGCCTTACGACACGTTGTTTCTGATCAACCGCTTCCTTGGCGCTGCATCCGAAGCGGTGGTTGCCGCAGGCGGACGACCGAACCAGTTCGTCGGCGATGGACTGCTCGCATTGTTTGGGCTTGATACCGATCGCGCTACCGCCTGCAAGCAGGCGATCCGCGCCGCGGCACTGGTTGCGTCAAACGTTGAATACCTCAATCACCAGTTCGCGGCAGACCTCAAGGAGCCGATCGCGTTCGGCATCGGCATCCATGGCGGCGACGTCATAATCGGCGACATCGGCTTTCGCGATCACACCGTGTTCACGGCACTCGGCGATGCGGTCAACGTTGCGGCGAGGCTGCAGGACATGACCAAGCTGATGAATTGCCGGGTGCTGGTATCGGAGGAGGTGTGCGCCGTGGCTGAGCTGTCCTCGGACCTGCTCAGCCGCGCCGAAGTCACCATCCGCGGCCGCAACGAGACCATGGCGGTGCGGATGGCTGAGGACCCGACGATCCTGACGAGCCTGCTGCAAAGCGAGGCGGATCAGCAGGCCTTTGACGCGGCGGACTCGGATTAAGGTATTAATATACCTCAATCCCCAGTCCGAAAAACCTCGCGAAATCGCTCCGATAACCTCGCAAATTCAAAGGCTAAGCGGGGACCGGTGGTCACGCCACCTGGACGTCGGCTTCCGGCTGGTACTCCGGATCGGCCTCGCAGATCACGCGATTGCGGCCGTTGCGCTTGGCCGCATAGAGGCAGGCGTCGGCGCGCTCGATCAGCGAATCTGCATCATCGCGCGGTGACAGCACGGCAACGCCGGCCGAGATCGTGACGCGGCCGAGAATCTCGCCGGTCGACTTCTTCTTCAATTCCTTCGACATCACGGCGCGGCGGATATTGTCGGCGACGGTGAGCGCCTGGCGCAGCGCCGTGTTCGGCAGCACCACCGCGAATTCCTCGCCGCCGTAGCGCGCGGTGATGTCCTGGCCCTTGATGTTCTGCTTCAGCGTCAGCGCGACGAGGCGCAGCACCTGGTCGCCGGTCAGGTGGCCGTAGTTGTCGTTGAACGACTTGAAGTAGTCGATGTCGAACAGCATCATCGACAGCGGCTCGCCGCGTTCGCGCGCGGCGCGCACCGCTTCGCCGAGCGCACGATCGAAATATTTGCGATTGCCGAGCGCGGTCAAAGGATCGGTCATGCTCTCGGCGCGAATGGCCTCGAGACTGTGCTGCAGGTTGGCGATCTCCTGCTTCGACACCACAAGACGCACTTCCAGGGCCTTGTTGGTGTCCTGCATCTCGCGGGTCGAGCGCACCAGCGCTTCCACGATTGCCTTCAGCGACTCGCGGTCCGTGACCTTGCCCAACCGGTGCGTGGCGCTGTCGAGACTCTTGCCGTAGACCTCGCTGGTGCCGAGCGCTTCGCCGATCAGCGTCATGATGTCGTCGATCTCGTTGACGACGCGGGCGCCGACCTTGTCGATGCGGTCGCTATTGCGGGCCTGGCTGAGATAGGTGTCGTAGATCTGCTCGAGATCAAGCTCGGTGAGCTTGCCGTTGCGGGTCAGCGTCTCGTTGATGATCTTGTTGAGGGTGGGGTTGTAGCCGGTCGCGTAGACGTACCAGATCTCATAGTTGCGCGGCACCGCGGTCTGGCGCAGCGATCGAATCTGGCCGAGCGCGACTTCAGCGAACGCCATTGTCCGCTCATGTTCGTCCAGCAACCGTGTCACGTATGGCGTCCCCAGCAAAGCAGCACCATGTGCTCGCCCCGAAGGCGCAAGCACGGCAATAAATTGCGGCTGACGTTACGGGACGAGAATGAACGGCTCGTAAACGATGCACTGCAACACGAGAAGGATTTTGCTTAAGCGCGGGCCCGGGTTGGGCGCAGCAGGAAGGCCGGCAGATGCGACTGATCGCCGACATCAGCCGGGCGGCCGGCCGGCTCGACCGGACGAGACGGCGCGCGGCCGATCGACGGCGGTCGCGGCGCTGGAGCGGCCGCAAGATCGCGGCCCGGCGCCGTGCTTTTCGCTGCGTGGCTTGCCGCCCTTGCTGCCGCTGCGTGATCGGCGCGGATGCTTGTCGCGCGGCTCTCCCTCGCGGCTTTCGCTCTTCGCTGTCCGGCTCTGCAGGCAGACTGGCAAAGCCGTCGAGCTTCGGAATGCTCTGGCCGATCAGCTTCTCGATCGCGCCGAGCGACTTGTGATCCATCGGGGAGACGATCGAGATCGCGGTGCCGGAACGGCCGGCGCGGCCGGTGCGGCCGACCCGATGGACATAATCGTCGGCATGATGCGGCACGTCGAAATTGTAGACGTGGCTGACTTCGGGAATGTCGAGGCCGCGGGCGGCGACATCCGAGGCGACCAGTAGTGGTGCCTCACCTCTGCGGAATTGGTCGAGCGCGGCCATCCGCGCCGACTGGTCCATGTCGCCGTGCAGCGCGACGGCGCGAAGCCGTGACGGACCAGCGATTTGTGCAACAGCGCGACTTCCCGCTTGCGGTTGCAGAAGATGATCGCGTTCTGCAGATCTTTCGCCGAGCGGATCAGCTGGCGCAGTATATCGCGCTTCTCGTGCGGTTCGCGGCCGGCGGTGACGAAAGCCTGCGTCAAGCTGACATTGGTGGTCGCGGGCTTGGCGACTTCGACCCGCTCTGGATTGTGGAGGAAGGCTTCGGTGATGCGCCGGATTTCCGGAGGCATCGTCGCGGTGAAGAACAGGGTCTGTCGGGTGAAGGGGACCAGCTTGCAGATGCGTTCGATGTCGGGGATGAAGCCCATGTCGAGCATGCGGTCGGCTTCATCGATGATCAGCATCTCGACGCCGGTGAGCAACAGTCCGCCGCGTTCGGTGTGGTCGAGCAGGCGGCCCGGTGTTGCGATCAAGACATCGACGCCGCGGGTCAGTTTGGCGTCCTGGTCGCCGAACGAGACGCCGCCGATCAACAGCGCGACGTTCAGCTTCTGACCGACACCATATTTGTCGAAATTTTCCTTCACTTGCGCGGCGAGTTCGCGGGTCGGTTCGAGGATCAGCGTGCGCGGCATGCGCGCCCGGGCGCGGCCTTTTTCGAGGATCGTCAGCATCGGCAGCACGAAGGCCGCGGTCTTGCCGGTGCCGGTCTGCGCGATACCCAGCACATCGCGCCGCGCCAGCACGTGGGGGATCGCCTGCTCTTGAATGGGGGTGGGGGTTTCGTAGCCGGCGGCAGTCACCGCCTTCAGAACTTTTTCGGACAAACCGAGATGGGAAAAGGACATTCAGCCTCTAGTCGACGGCCGTTCGATTCAAATACAGCATTTCGCGTCCAACATTGGAACGGCACAAACACATGCGACGCGCTGAGCTTTAAGCGGCGATCAAACCATCGTCTGACGCGATTTCTCGACGTCGTCTTGGGAGATCGATTGCACGATTCCCGCCGCTTTGGCAGGGAACATAGGGGCGAAACCACGGAAGTCAATGCGAAGTGAGCCGCGTCTTGCCAAAAAAGCTTAATGTTTTCTGGGTTCTCGCGACCGAATCGCAGCTTTCGACGGGCCTGTCTCGCGCGTTCCCGCGATGAACCCCGGTTTACCGTCGCGCGACTATGAAATGCCGTGTTGGCGGGCAATCTTGGCCTGAGAACTTCAAGCGGGCGGGGAAGGCGATGATCACATCCTGGTTTCGGGTCGTATGCATGGCGGCGTCGCTTGCCGGCGCGCTGTTTGCGGCAACCGCTCCGGCCCATGCCGAAAAGCGCGTCGCGCTGGTCATGGGCAACGATGCCTACAAGAACGTTCCGTCGCTGAAGAAGGCCGTGAACGACGCCCACACCATGGGCGACACGCTGAAAGGCCTCGGGTTCCAGGTACTTGTCGCTGAAAACCAGACTCGCGTTGGTTTCGCTGACACGCTGCTCGCGTTCGACAAGATGATCGAGCCGGGCGACGTCGCGTTCTTCTTCTTTGCCGGCCACGGCTTTGAGATCAAGGGCGACAACTATCTGTTGCCGACCGATGTACCGGGAGCGACCGAGGGCCAGGAAGAGCTGGTGCGGGATGCCGCGGTGTCGGCCGAGCGGATCATCGACCGTGTGCAGGCGCGCGGCGCGCGCACGGCGGTGTTCGTGTTCGATGCCTGCCGCAACAATCCATTCGAGCGCCAGGGCACGCGCGCTCTGTCCGGTGCCGGCGGCCTTGCCGCAATGACGCCGCCAGAGGGCGTCTTCATCGTCTACTCTGCCGGCGCCAAGCAGACCGCGCTCGATCGCCTGTCCGACGACGACAACAGCCCGAACTCGGTGTTCACCCGCAATTTTACGCGTGAGCTGCAGCAGCCTGGGCTCAACCTTGTGCAGATCGCCAAGCGCACACAGACCGACGTGCGCGACATGGCGAACACCGTCAGCCACGCACAGACGCCGGCCTATTACGACCAGATTGTCGGCGATTTCGTCTTGAACAGCGCGCCGGTCGATCCCAATCGCAAGATCGACGTGGTCGACCAGAAGCCGACGCAAGTGGCGGCGCTCCCGCCCGTGACGTCGGCGCCGCGGATCGCGCCGACCCAGCAGGACGCCAACGCGCCGATCGCGAGCTTTTCGCGTCACAACGGCGGCTGGACCGTCGTGTTCTCGTTCGCCGATCCCGCGCTCGCAATCTCCTGGCGGATCGGCAACGGCGAGTTCAAGGACACCGGCTTCATGGATGCGCTCGATCCGCGCACCCGCAAGCGGATACCAAATCCGTCGATCGAACTCGACGCCGATGCGCAGGCGACGACCATCGACGTGCGCTATGTCAACTCAAATGGCGACATGCAGGGGCCGTTCCCGATCAAGTTCGATCCGGCGCAGGCGCTGTTCCGTGACCAGCGCAAGATTCTCGACATGACGGCGTCAAGCTGGCTCGCGTTCCGCGACTTCAACGGGCTGCTCGTCTACTACACCCACCTTGTGACCTACCGGTGTGCGATCAAGCAAATGAGAATTGGTATCAATTCGTCGGTGCCCGACAAAGTGATCCAGTTGCCGCCATGCGACATGCGCGATCCGTTTTCGACCCCCGAAAAGGCGCAGGTGCTGATGAAGGTGCCGCCGCAAACGCAATCGGTGTCGGTCGAGCTGACCTACCTCGACGGCAGCCTGTCCGAGATCAAGACTTTTAAACGCGGTGTCGCCCAGATACCGTGAGCTGCATGAGCAGTGAGACGAACGCCGATTCCGCGCCGCCGTTGCGCCAGCGCGCCGCGGCGCGCCTCCTGGTGCTCGATCCCAACGATCGTCTGCTGCTGTTCCGCTTTGCATTCACGCGCGGCGCGCTGGCCGGCCGCAACAACTGGGCGCTGCCCGGCGGCGGCATCGAGCTGGGCGAGACACCGGAGCAGGCGGCAATCCGCGAGCTGTGCGAGGAGACCGGCATCGCTGTCGATGACGTCGGCACCGCGATCGGCGAGCGTTCCTACAAGATGCGGTTGCCAAGTGGTGAAGTTGTCGCCGGCCACGAGACCTATTTCCTGGTCCGCGTTGCCGCTGTCTCCGACATCAGCCGCGACGGTTGGACCAAGCTCGAAACCGAGATCATTGCCGAACATCGCTGGTGGACTGTCGGCGAGCTGAAGGACACCTCCGAGACGGTCTATCCGGTCAATCTGATGACAATGCTCGAGCAGGCGGGCGTTGCGCCGTAGGCGCTCTAGCGCGGGGGCTACCCCAGCGACGAATACCCGCCGTCGACCGCAATCTCGGCACCGGTCACGAAATCCGAAGCCGGGCTCGCGAGAAACACCGCGACCCCCGACATGTCGGACATCTCGCCCCAGCGCTTGGCAGGCGTTCGCCGCAGCACGTTGTCGTGCAGCTCCTTGACCTGCTGCCGCGCGCCGCGCGTGAGGTCGGTGTCGATCCAGCCCGGCAACACCGCATTGACCTGGATGTTGTCGGTGGCCCAGGCCACCGCCAGCGATTTCGTCAGCTGCACAATGCCGCCCTTGCTCGCGGCGTAGGCGGCGGCATAGCTCGAGCCGAAGATCGACATCATCGAGCCGATATTGATGATCTTGCCGCCGCCGGCGGCTTTCATCGGCGCATGGGCCGCCTGCGAGCAGAGGAATGCGCTGGTGAGGTTGGTGTCGATCACCTTGCCCCAGTCGGCCGGTGCAAGGCTCTGCGGTGTGCCGCGGATGTTGATACCGGCATTGTTGACGAGGATGTCGAGCCGGCCGAACTGCGCCTGGACCGCGGCAAATAGCTTGTCGACCCCGGCCTTTTCGGTGACGTCGGTCGCGACGAATACCGCTTTGGCGCCGCGTCCATGCAAGATCATCAAGCGCTGCCTTCGATTTTGCTTCGTTGCGCGCGGCGATCACGATCGAAGCGCCGGCATCTGCAAGGCCCTGCGCCATGCCAAGCCCGATGCCCCCGTTGCCGCCGGTCACGATGGCCACTTTGCCGGTGAGATCGAACATTTTGCTTGCCATCACGACATCTCCTCAAAGCCGGCAAAACTGAAACAAATGGTCTGAGGCTACGTATAACATGCTGGAGGGCTGGGGCGGCGCTGGCGCGGCGAATGCCACGCTACAGCAAGTTGCGGCGGAGCGTGAACCCGCCGTCGTAAAGCACTGTCACCGCCGCGAATACCAGATCAGGCCCAGACCTACGACTGCCAGCGCGATGCCGCGATAAGCCCACGACATCTGGCTGATCATGAAGCTCTCTTTCGGATACGGAAAATAGCCGGTGCCCTGGCCGATCCAGACGAGGCCGAGCAGCGTCGCGATGATACCGATGACGAGAAAAGCCGTGCGCATCGTCAAGCCCCCAGGCAATATCGGGAGCATTGATATCGCCGAAGGCGCGCGGCGGCCACGCTAATTAAATTTTGTGGCGCCCAGGACCGTCCGGAATAAATCGAGAGCATCACACGTCGAGCAGATCGTCGTTGGCGAACTCGGCCCTCTCCTGGATGAAAGCGAAACGCGCTTCCGCCTTGGTGCCCATCAGCCGCTCGACGGAGTCGGCGGTGCCTTCGCGATCATCGGCCAGCAGGACCACGCGCAGCAGCGTGCGCTTCTTCGTGTCCATCGTGGTGTCCTTGAGCTGCGCCGTCATCATTTCGCCGAGGCCCTTGAACCGGCTGATCTCGACATTGGCGTTGGCGCGAAACTCCTTTGCCAGAATCTCATCGCGGTGCTTCTCGTCGCGCGCATAAAAACTCTTGCCGTTATGGTTCAATCGATAGAGCGGGGGCACAGCGAGATAGAGGTGCCCGCCGTCGATCAAGCGCGGCATCTGCCGGTAGAAGAAGGTGATCAGCAGCGAGGCGATATGGGCGCCGTCGACGTCGGCGTCGGTCATGATGATGACGCGGGAGTAGCGCAGGTCCTCATCGCGATAGTGGACGCCAGTGCCGCAGCCGAGCGCCTGGATCAGGTCCGATAGCGTCTGGTTTGCCGAGGCCTTGTCCTTGCCCGCCGAGGCCACGTTGAGGATCTTTCCGCGCAACGGCATCACCGCCTGGGTTGCACGATCGCGCGCCTGCTTTGCCGTCCCGCCCGCCGAGTCACCTTCGACGATGAACAGCTCGCATTCTTCCGGGTTGGTATTGGTGCAGTCGGTGAGCTTGCCGGGCAGCCGGAGCTTGCGCGTCGCATTCTTGCGCGCGACTTCCTTTTCCTGCCGCCGCTTGATGCGCTCCTCGGCGCGCTCGACGACGAAATCGAGCAGCCGGCTGGCCTGGGCCGGATTGCCGGCGAGCCAGTGGTCGAACGGATCCTTGATCGCCTGCTCGACGATGCGTTGCGCTTCCGCGGTGGCGAGGCGGTCCTTGGTCTGACCTTGGAATTCCGGTTCGCGCACGAATACCGAGAGCATAATGGCCGCGCCGTCCATCACGTCTTCCGACGTGATCGATCGCCGCGCGCTTGCTTTGGCCGGCGAGCTCGGCGTGATCCTTCAAGCCGCGGAGCAGGGCGCTGCGCAGGCCCGAACTCATGAGTGCCGCCGTCAGGCGTGCGGAATGGTGTTGCAGTAGGAATAAAGAAAGCCATCGGCATCGGCGGTCCACGCGATCGCCCATTCGCAGGCGCGCGTGCGCGCCGGTCTTGCCCGTGCGTGCCGGCGAAGATGTCCGGATGCACCAACGTGTCGTTGTGGACCGCGCCCGCGAGGAAATCCTTCAGGCCGTCAGGCAAAATGGAAGTTCGCATCAGCCGGAATGTCCTCGACGCCGCGCAGCAATTCCGGATCGCAATGCCAGCGGATTTCAACGCCGCCGAACAGATACGCCTTCGAGCGCGCCATCGCCGAACAGTCGCTGCGGCTTGAACGTGGCCTTGCCCCCGAAGATGTCGGGGTCGGGCTTGAAGCGCACGCGCGTGCCACGCCGATTGTTGACCTTGCCGAGGCTTTCGAGCTTGCCCTTCGGCACGCCACGCTCGAACGCCATACGATATAGCTGCTGGCCGCGCGCGACCTCGACTTCGAGCCGCGACGACAGTGCGTTGACCACCGACACGCCGACGCCGTGCAGGCCGCCCGAGGTCTCGTACACCTTGGAGTCGAACTTGCCGCCGGCGTGCAGCGTGCACATGATGACTTCGAGCGCCGACTTCTTCGGGAATTTTGGATGCGGGTCGACCGGAATGCCGCGGCCGTTGTCGGTCACCGTGAGAAAGCCGTCGGTCGTCAGTTCGACCTCGATGAAGGTGGCGTGGCCGGCCAGCGCCTCGTCCATCGCGTTGTCGATGACCTCGGCAAACAGATGATGCAGCGCCTTCTCGTCGGTGCCGCCGATGTACATGCCGGGCCGCCGGCGCACCGGCTCGAGCCCCTCCAGCACCTCGATGTCGCGCGCGGTGTAGCCGGACTCCGCGCCGCCACCGCGCGCGGCGGATTTGGCCGGCGCTGATGGGGCCGGCACGCCCTTCGCAAAAAGGTCGTCGGCTTTCAGGCTTTCGGTTTGCTTTCAATGGCTTCGGCATCGTTTCTCAGGCAGCCTTTCACACGCAAATGTGTGCGAATCAGTCGGTTCGACTATGCCATGGATATGGTGAGCATTGTGGCCGCGCGAAAGCGGTTTCGAGCGTGAACGCCGGCATCGCGTGTGGCGACAAACTTGCGCAAAATCAACGCGGGCGTGCGGTCAGGCGGTAGTCAAGGTGTTTGTTTGGTTGTCATGCGCTGGGATTTGCGCAGGAGTCAGCGCCGATCAGTGCGGCGTTGAGCGCGGCGGGGGCCGGAACCTAGATGACTGTGGAAGGTATCGCCGCGGCGGTGGTCGACTTCGTGCGCGAGCACCAGGCCTGGACGTCGCCGATCGTCTTCGTGCTGGCCTTTGCGGAATCGCTGGCGTTCATCTCGCTGCTGGTTCCAGCCTGGAGCGCGCTGGTCGGCATCGGCACCTTGATCGCCGCGAGCGGCATCAGCTTCTGGCCCGTATGGCTTGCGGGCTCCCTTGGCGCCGCGCTGGGCGATTGGGTGTCCTACTCGGTAGGCTACAGGTTCAAGGACCACGTCGTCGACATGTGGCCGCTCTCGCGTAATCCGGAACTCTTGATCCGCGCCGAAAAGTTCGTCGCGCGCTGGGGGGTGCCCAGCATCTTCATCGGCCGCTTCTTCGGACCGCTGCGGGCCTTCGTGCCGCTGGCTGCTGGAATCTTCGAGATGCCGTACTGGTATTTTCAGCTGGCGAACTTCTCGTCCGCCCTGGTGTGGTGTGCGACGCTGCTCCTGGTCGGCGACATCATTTCCAAAATCGCCGAGTGGATCTGGAGAGCGATCTGAGGAAGGAGTGGTCCCGGTATCGCGGGGTTCGCATTTGGAGCCATCCGGCCGTCCGTCGAACGGCCCCCTGCCGCGCGATCTGGCGCTCCGCCAGGTCGACGAGCCCCCAACAGCAATCTTGACGGTTTCGCGGGCGCGGACTATACGGCCACGCCATGACGATCCTTTGCACCACCGCCGCCCGCCGTCGCCGCCGCATTCCTGCGGTATGGGCGATCGGTCGCGTCTGATCGTCTCCGTGCCGCGAAGAGCGTTCTGCGGCACACTCCCTTCACACTCCCTGCAGTACGGTCTTCGACGGCTCCTTGAATTGAACAGGAGTTAGCGATGTACGTCCCTCCGGCCTTTCAGGTCGATCGGTCCACAGCCTCGAGTTTGCGGCAAGCCATGGCTTTGGCCTGGCCTGCGCGTTCGACGGCGAGAAGCCGATCGCATCGCCCTTGCCGTTCGTGATCGACTACGCGAGCGACGGCACGCCGCGGCTTTCGCTGCCACGTTGCGCGCGGCAATCCGCTGGTCGCTTGCGCCGACGGCCGCACCTCCTGGCTGGTCGCGGTCAACGGACCGCACACCTATATTTCGCCGCACTGGTACGCCTCGCCGGACCAGGTTCCGACCTGGCTCTATCAAACCGTGCATTTGAGCGGGCCGGCGCGGACGATGAGCGCGGACGAGCTGGTCGACAATCTCGAACGGCTCAGCGCGAAATTCGAGGCGTGGCTGCAGCCGAAACCGGCATGGACCATGGCCGAGATTTCATCGGGACGGCGCGAGATGCTGCTCAAGGCGATCGTCGGGATCGTCGTGACGGTCGAGCGCGTCGAAGGTGCGTTCAAGCTGAACCAGACCAAGTCGGATGCCGACGCGGCGTCGGTCGCCGACGCATTGTCGCGAGCAGAAGAACTCCGACGCGTGGGCGCTCGCCGGCCTGTTGCGTGCCCGCGTGCCGCAACCGGTGACCTGATCGAGACATCTGAAGCCAAACTAGACACGACACGTAAGGACTTCCTGACATGAGCACGAAGAAGAAAATCGGTATTCTTGGCGCCTCCGGCTACACCGGCGCGGAACTCTTGCGCTGTTTGATCCGTCACCCCCATGTCGAGATCGTGCTGTTGACCGCGGACCGGCGGGCCGGGCAGGCGATGAGCGATGTGTTTCCGCAGTTCGGTCCGTACAAGCTGCCGACGCTGATCTCGATCGAGCAAGTCGATTGGGCCAAGGCCGCACTCGACCTCATCTTCTGCGCACTGCCGCACGCGACGACGCAGAAGGTCTTGAAGGAGGTGCTTGCGAAAGCGCCCTCGACCAGGATCGTCGATTTGTCCGCCGACTTCCGCCTGACCGATCCGAACGCCTATGCCAAGTGGTATGGCCACGAGCATCACGCGCTCGAGCTGCAGAAGGAAGCGGTCTACGGCTTGGTCGAGGTTTATCGCGAGCAGATCAAGTCTGCGCGGCTCGTCGCCAATCCCGGCTGTTACACCACGGCGTCGCTGCTGCCGATCATTCCCTTGCTCAGGGCCAACGCGATCGATCCTGATGAGATTGTGGTCGACGCCAAATCCGGCATGACCGGCGCCGGACGCAGCGCCAAGGAAGAGATGCTGTTCTCCGAGGTCGCCGAAGGCGTGCACGCCTATAGCGTCGGCGGTCACCGGCACGTTGCCGAGCTCGATCAGGAATATTCCAAGGCCGCGGGCCGGCCAGTGGTGCCGACGTTTACGCCGCACCTGATGCCGATGAACCGCGGTATCTATGCGACGATCTATGTGCGGGGGCGGGGCGGCAAGACCGCGCAGGACCTGCACGCGCTGCTCGCGGGCGAATACGGCAAGGAGGAGTTCATCCACATCCTGCCGTTCGGCAAGGTGCCGCAGTCGCGCCACGTGCGGGGCTCCAACATGACGTTCATCGGCCTGGTCGCCGATCGGCAGCCGGGGCGGACGATCATCTGCTCGACGCTCGACAACCTCACCAAGGGTGCGTCGGGCCAGGCGGTGCAGAACGCCAACCTGCTGCTCGGCTTCCCCGAAGTCGACGGGCATCGATCAGGTCCCGATGTTTCCGTGACCAGTGTGCAGTTTCGCTGGCGCCGCTTCGAGGAGCTGTCACACGACGAGCTCTATGCGGTGCTGGCGCTGCGGCAACAGGTGCTCGTGGTCGAGCAGTCCAGCGCTTACGCCGACCTCGACTTCATCGACCAGCGCGCCGACCATTTGCTTGCGTTGGATGGTGCTGACCTCGTCGGCTATGTCAGGTGTTTTGGCCCGACGGCCGAGAAGCCCCATGCATCGTTCGGGCGTCTGGTCGTCGCGCGTGCGCGTCGTGGCGAAGCACTGGGCAAGGAGCTGGTGCGGCGCGCGCTGGCGCGCCTCGCGCAGGGGAAGTGCCGCGACGTTCAGATCAGCGCGCAGCTTTATCTCGAAGATTTCTACGCGCAGTTCGGTTTTGCCCGGATAAGCAAGCCCTACGACGACACAGGCATCCTGCACATCGACATGCGACTGACCTTGCGCGATGTAGCATTTTATCAAGCCTTGATCGGAACCCGTAGGTGACAAGGTGAGCTTCGACGACTCCACCATCCGCTTCTATCGGGAAAATGCGGCGGCCTATGTCCAACGACCGCAGCGTTCGTTTGTTCGGCTGCAGACCTTCCTCGGCGAGCTGCCGCGTGGTGCAAAAATCCTCGAACTCGGTTGCGGGTCAGGCAGGCATTCGGCCGAGATGATCGCTGGTGGATTCGACGTGCACCCGACCGACGGCTCACCGGAGATGGCGGCGGAAGCCGCGCGCCGGCTCGGTCGGCCGGTCGAGACGTTGCGGTTCGACGAACTCGACGAGCGCGAAGAGTACGACGCTGTTTGGGCGAGCGCATGCCTGTTGCATGTGCCGAAGGCCCATCTGCAAGGCGTATTGGCGCGCATCTGGCGCGCGCTGAAGGCTGGGCGGACTGTTCTACGCCAGCTTCAAGGAAGGCAAGGCAGACGGCCGCGATACGATCGGCCGCTACTACAACTATCCGTCAGAGGACTGGCTCAGGCAGTGCTATCGCAATGCCGGCAGCTGGACCTTTCGCTCAATCGATCGCAGCGAAGGCAAAGGCTTCGACGGCACCGCCGCAACGATGATGCATCTTGTGGTGCAGAAGGTCGCGGACTGACGCCAAGTCGTCACACCCACCTGAAGATCGCAAGCACGAGCACGACCTGGGCGACGAAGCCGACGGTGAACGCCAGCGTGCGAAACACCGGCAGCCCCAGCGTATAGACGATGACGTGGGCGACGCGAGCCCAGAAGTAAACCGCGCACGCCGTCACGGTCGCCTTGCTCGAATAGTCGGCGGCGTTGAGGATCAAGACCAGCGGCGCGAAGATGACGAGGTTCTCGACTGCGTTGTCGTGCGCGAACATCAGCCGCGTTGCCCACTCGGCGTGCGGCTTGTCATTGCGCGACGGATTGGCCATCGACCCCATCAGGCCGCGGACCTGGACGCGATTGAGGATGTAGGGCACCCACAGAATGCCGGTCAGGATCACCGTCAGTGTGAGCCAGAACAACTCGCGCGTCATGTCATCCATCTCCCCGGCTGAAACCGCGGCTAACCTAGTCGAAGTTTTGCCGGCCAATCAAGTCTGGCGCGTGATTGCACACCCGCCACGTCCGATGTCGCGATCCGCACACGCTCTTACGCGCGAACCCGGACGTAGCTGCCCGGTGCGTCTTCGATCGGCGGATAGGGGCCTTCGCCGACCTTGCGTGCCGGCACTTGCTCGGCATCAATCTGTTCGATCCAAGCGCGCCAGTCCGGCCACCACGAGCCCTTGTGCTCGGTCGCGCCCTTCAACCACGCGGCAACGTTGGGTGGCTCGAGGCTTTCGTTGGTCCAGTACTGGTATTTGCCTAACGCCGGCGGGTTGACGACACCGGCGATGTGGCCGGAGCCGGCGAGCACATACTTGACCGGGCCACCGAAGAATTTTGAGCCGTAGAACACCGACTCCGCGGGCGCGATGTGGTCTTCCTTGGTCGCGAGATTGTAGATCGGCACCTTGATCTTGCTGAGGTCGAGCTGGGTGTTCTCCAGCGACATCGTGCCCTTCGACAACCGGTTCTCGAGATAGCAGTTGCGCAGATAGAACGAATGATTGGCCGCCGGCATCCGCGTCGCGTCGGCATTCCAGTGCAGGAGATCGAAGGCCGCCGGCGGCTGGCCTTTGAGATAGTTGCTGACGACGTAGGACCAGATCAGGTCATTGGAGCGCAGCATGTTGAAGGCGTTGGCCATCCTCGAGCCTTCAAGAATGCCCTTCTCCTTCATGTCCTTTTCGAGCGTCGAGATCTGCTCCTCGTCGACGTAGACCATCAGGTCGCCGCCATAGGTGAAGTCGACCTGCGCCGCGAACAGCGTCGCCGAGGTGACACGCTGACGGCGGTTGGCGGCGAGCCACGCCAGCGTCGACGCCAGCAGTGTACCGCCGACGCAGTAGCCGATCGTGTGGATCTTCATCTCGCCGGTGATGCGCTCGATGACATCCATCGCCGCGAGCGGTCCCTGCTTCATGTAGTCGGCAAACGTCTTCTCACCGAGGGCGCGATCGGGATTGACCCAGGAGATGACGAACACCGTCAGCCCCTGATCGACGCACCATTTGATGAAGGATTTTTCCGGGCCGAGATCGAGGATGTAGAACTTGTTGATCCACGGCGGCACGATCAGGAGCGGCGTCCGCAACACGTTCTCGGTGGTCGGCTGGTACTGGATCAGCTGGATCAGCTCGTTCTGGAAGATCACCTTGCCCGGCGTGATCGCCATGTCGCGGCCAACTTCGAGATTGGCCGCTGACTGCCGGATGCGCAGGGTGCCGCCGCCGGCTTCGATGTCTTCGGCCAGCATCTCCATGCCGCGCACCAGATTGTCGGCGTTCGAGGACAGCGTTTCGCGCAGGACTTCAGGATTGGTCAGGATGAAGTTCGATGGCGCGAGCGCATTGGTAATCTGGGTGACATAAAACTCGGCCTTCTTGCGGGTGTGCGGATCAACGCCTTCGGCGTTCTGGACCGCCTCAAAGGCGAACCTGGTGGTCAGCAGGTAGGCTTGCTTCATAAAGTCGAAGAACTGGTTGCTGTTCCACTCAGCGTCCTTGAAGCGCTTGTCGCGCGGCGATGCCTCGATGGTCGGTGGCGGTTGTTCGCCGGCAAGCCGTCGCGCCGCGCTGCCCCAGAGGTCGAGATAAGCCTTGCCAAGTCTTGTCTGCAGCTCGGCGGCGCGGCTGGGATCGGACAACCAGTAATCGGCGATCGAATGAAAGGTCTTGACCACCTGGCCGATCTCGTCGACCGACTGATCGCGCAACTCGCCGGTCTCGCGCGGCTTGAGATAGGCAGACAGCGCCTTGCTGCCGTTCTCCATCAGGCGCGCGAGGTTGCGTGCGAATGCTTCCGGCTCGAAATTGGTATTGGTGGCCTGGACGTCTTGGCTCATGTGGTTTCTTAATCTTCAATTGCCGGAACGTTGATGACGTTTGTTGCGCTAATTTGTCGGCGGTGCGTTTGTTTTTCTACTCCCCATTCTGCGCGATTGATCCGCGCAAAGCGCAGAAAGTTCGTTTCGCTTTGCAGCGCGATTTCGCGTTCATTTCGCGCTGCAGCAGAACTTCACGCTTTAGACATATTAGCCTTCTAAGCCGCGACTGTATTGTTCGTCTCTTAGCCATTTTTGAACATGAACAGGCGACGCTTTGTGCGGTTGCGTAAGCGAACGGGTCGAAGGACGGCGTGTGAAAAAGGGCGGCAGATCGAGTGTTAGGAAGGTGAACAGGTCAGGCGTCGCCGCGGCAGGGTTCGCGACTGCCCTGACTATTGTTTGCGCAACGCTGGGTGGCTGTTCGATTCCGGTTGCCGATCTTCCCGGGATCGGGCTACCGGCGAACGCGCCGGCTCGGTCTGATAGTCCACCTGCATATCTTCCGGTCCATGATGTGCCGCCGCCGCGCGACGAGGCCGTGCTCACAGTCGACGAGCAGAAAAAGATTCAGACCGATCTCTTGAACGCGCGCGATAAGCAGGCCGCGCAGGCCAGTGCCCTGGCCAAGAGCGCGGGCGTGACATCAGGCTCAGGCAAATAAGCCTCCGATACGTCGCGGTCGACCCCGAAATTTCTTTCTGCTGAGATGGCGCTTCGGATGCGAGTTGGGGGATTGCGCCATGATCCATGGTACAAAACTGCTTCTGGGCGCTGCGGCGACGGCGTGGCTATTATTACCGCTCTCGGCGCGGGCCGCGTGCGTTGCGCCGGGGTACAATCCGTCAGGATCCTTCTGCAATGGTTGCCGTTACGAAGGCTCTATGAGCATGTCGCGTGACCAGGTTTGCGAGCGGCCCAACACACCCAATCCTGGCGGTGGGGGATCGTCTTCGCTCAACATGCTGGAGTTCCTTAGCGAACGCGTCACGCAACGCGCCAAGCACGGCATCGCCGGGGCCAGTGGCAACACGATGGCCTACGCCCCGGCCAAGGGATATGTCGGCAAGGACGAGTTCACGGTGGAAGTCGAGTATCGGCAGGGTCAGCAGGCCGGCAAGTATTACGTGCACTGGAACGTGACAGTGCAATAGGCTGGTGCCTTTCAACCAATCACTAGATGCGGGATCCCGCCTTCTTTGCTGGTGGCGATCAGGGCTGCGCGTGCTAGAAGGCGTGAATCGAGGGTCCGGCGCTTTGCAAGCCGCCGACCCGATCCCGGAGCCGACGTTAATGGAAGAATTTTACCGCATCCGCCGCTTGCCGCCTTACGTGTTCGAGCAAGTGAACCGGGCGAAGGCTGCGGCGCGCAATTCGGGCGCCGATATCATCGATTTTGGCATGGGAAATCCTGACTTGCCGGCGCCGGCTCATGTGCTGGAGAAGCTCAAGGAGACCCTAGGCAAGCCGCGCACCGACCGATACTCCGCCTCCCGCGGCATTACGGGTTTGCGCAAGGCCCAGGCCGGCTATTACCAGCGGCGTTTTGGCGTCAAGCTGAACCCGGAAACCCAGATCGTTGCAACGCTGGGCTCGAAGGAGGGTTTTGCCAACGTCGCGCAGGCGATCACGTCGCCCGGCGACGTCGTGCTGGTGCCGAACCCGAGCTACCCGATCCATGCCTTCGGCTTCCTGATGGCCGGCGGCGTGGTGCGCTCGGTTCCCGCGGAGCCTACTCCCGAACTGTTCCATGCGCTCGAGCGCGCCATCATCCATTCGATCCCGAAGCCGATCGCCCTGATCGTTTGCTATCCGTCGAATCCGACCGCCTACGTGGCGACGCTGGATTTCTACAAGGATCTCGTCGCGTTCGCGAAGAAGCACGAGATCTTCATTCTGTCCGATCTCGCCTACGCCGAGCTCTATTTTGACGGCAACCCGCCGCCATCGGTGCTGCAGGTGCCCGGCGCGATGGACGTCACCGTCGAGTTCACCTCGATGTCGAAGACCTATTCGATGGCCGGCTGGCGCATCGGCTTCGCTGTCGGTAACGAGCGCATCATCGCAGCGCTCGCGCGCGTCAAATCCTATCTCGACTACGGCGCGTTCACGCCGGTGCAGGTCGCCGCGACCGCAGCGCTGAACGGTCCCGACGAATGCATCGTCGAGATGCGCGAGACCTACAAGAAGCGCCGCGACGTGCTGGTCGAAATCCTTCGGTCGCGCCGGGTGGGACGTTCCGGCGCCGGCCGCCTCGATGTTCGCCTGGGCGCCGCTGCCGAAGGGATTTGCCGAGATCGGCAGTATGCAGTTCGCCACGTTGATGGTCGAGAAATCGGGCGTCGTCGTTTCGCCTGGTGTCGCCTTCGGTGAACATGGCGAAGGCTTTGTGCGCATTGCGCTGGTCGAGAACGAGCAGCGTATCCGCCAGGCCGCGCGCAACATCCGCCGCTTCCTTGAAAGCGGTGTCGAAACGTTGCACAACGTGGTTCCTCTCGCCAGCCGGCGGTGACACGTCATCGTCGAATCCCTCATTCAGGTCTGTTGGACATGGTCGCACCCTTAAAGGTGGGTATCGCGGGTCTCGGCACCGTGGGGGCCGAGGTTGTGCGTCTGCTCGGCCAGCAGGCGACGACGCTCGCGACCAAGAGCAAGCGCGGCATCGAGGTCGTCGCGGTGACGGCGCGCTCGAAGGCGAAGAAACGCGGCCTCGATCTGCGCGGTATCAAGTGGGCGAAGAATCCGGTCGCGCTCGCCGAAGATGCCGAGATCGATTGTCTGGTCGAACTGATCGGCGGCGCTGACGGTCCGGCGCGCGAAGCGGTGGAGACCGCCTTGCGCCTTGGCAAGTCGGTGGTGACGGCCAACAAGGCGTTGATCGCCAAGCACGGCACGCATCTCGCCGAACTCGCCGAAAGATCCGGTGCCGCGCTGAATTTTGAGGCCGCCGTGGGCGCGGCCATCCCCGCGATCAAGACGCTGCGCGAAGGACTCGCCGGAACGGAAATCAATCGCGTCTATGGTATCCTAAACGGCACCTGCAATTACATTTTGACGCGGATGGAGCAGGAGGGTCTGTCGTTCGATGCGTGCCTGAAGGATGCCCAGCGGCTCGGCTATGCCGAGGCCGACCCGTCGTTCGACGTCGACGGCCATGACACCGCGCAGAAACTCTCGATCCTGGCGAGCCTTGCCTTCGGCACGAAGATTGCCGAGCAGGCGGTCTATGTCGAAGGCATCTCGTCGATCACCCCCCAGGACCTGAAGGCCGCCGCCGATCTCGGCTTTCGCGTAAAATTGCTCGGCGTTGCCGTGCGCACCAAGGACGGCATCGAGCAGCGCGTGCACCCGACCATGGTGCCCAAATCCTCATCGATTGCGCAGGTGATGGGCGTGACCAACGCGGTGACGATTGACGGCAACGGTATTCCGCCGATCACGCTTGTGGGACCAGGCGCGGGCGGAGCTGCCACGGCCTCCGCCGTGGTCGCCGATATCGCCGATGTTGCGCGCGGCTTGCGCATTGCGCCGTTCGGCCGTCCGGTGCAAAGCCTGCGCAATATCAAGAAGGCGCCTATGATGCACCATGAGGGTGGTTACTACATCCGCCTGATGGCCCGCGATCTGCCGGGAACCGTGGCCACAATCGCAACCCGGCTCGCCGAACAGTCGATTTCGATCGAATCCATTGTGCAGCGCCACGAGAACGGTGAGGCCGATCCGGCACGCGGGCGTGGAAAACGGACGGGCAAGGGCGTACCCAAACCGGTGCCAGTGATATTGATAACCTATGCGACGGCCGAGGATGCGGTGAGGCGCGCGCTGCACGCGGTGCAGAGGGATCGCGTGATCACCGGACGACCCCAGGTCATCAGGATCGAAAAGAATTAGGATATGGGGCCGCAGGGACATTGGCGTCGCGGCGGCAGTGCTTGAGGAGTTCAACCGATGTCGATGGTCATCAGCGTTCCGCCGCAGCAATTGCTGGAGCGCATTCTGACGCTGGAGATCGTGCGTGTGACCGAACGCGCCGCGGTGTCCGCCGCACGCTTGCGCGGTCACGGCAATGAGAAGGCTGCCGACCAGGCCGCGGTCGATGCGATGCGGCGCGAGCTCAACAAGCTGCCGATCGAGGGCACGGTGGTGATTGGCGAGGGCGAGCGCGACGAGGCGCCGATGCTGTTCATCGGCGAGAAGGTCGGCATCAACGCCGGCCCGATGGTCGATATCGCCGTCGATCCGCTCGAGGGTACGACCCTGTGCGCGAAGAACATGCCCGGCGCGATCGCTACCATGGCGATGGCGGAAGGCGGCACTCTGCTCAATGCGCCCGACGTCTACATGCAGAAGATCGCGATCGGCCCCGGTTACCCGAAGGGCGTGGTCGAACTCGACGCGTCGCCGGCCGACAATGTGCGCAGGCTTGCCAAGGCCAAGGGCGTCGAACCCTCGGCGATCACTGTGCTGGTGCTCGATCGGCCGCGTCACGCCGACATCATCACGGGCGTTCGCTCGACCGGCGCCGCGGTACGGCTGATCACCGACGGTGACGTGGCCGGTGTGATCCACACCGCCGATCCCGACAACACCGGGGTCGATATGTATATCGGCACCGGCGGCGCGCCCGAGGGTGTGCTTGCAGCGGCGGCGCTGCGTTGCATCGGCGGGCAGATGCAGTGCCGGCTGATCCTTGACACCGAGGAGCAGCGCGAGCGCGCCGCCAAGATGGGCGTCAAGGACCCCAGAATGATCTATGGTATCGAGGACATGGTGCGCGGCGACTGCCTGTTTTCTGCGACCGGCGTGACCGACGGCTCATTGCTGAAGGGTGTGAAGTTCCGCAAGGACAATGTGATCGAGACCGAGACCGTGGTGATGCGCTCGGTCACCGGCACTGTCCGGGTGATCAAGGCCGAACATCGCCAGCTCGAGAAGTTCTATCTGGGCTGACACGATGGCCGACCACGGCGTGATCATCCGACCGCTGAGAGCCGACGATCGCGCGCATTGGGAGCCATTGTGGCAGGGCTACCTGACCTTCTACAAGACGACGCTACCGACCAACGTCACCGACATGACGTGGCAACGGTTGCTCGACCCTGCCGAGCCAATGAACGCGCTGGTCGCCGAGCGTGATGGCGAGTTGATCGGCCTTGCGCATTACCTGTTTCACCGCTCGACCTGGTCGCAGACCTATTACTGTTATCTCGAGGACCTGTTCGTCGCGTCGGAACGCCGGGCCGGGGGCATCGGCGCGGCATTGATCGAGGCGGTCGAGGCCGAGGCGCGGCGGGTCAACGCCACGCGGCTCTACTGGCTGACCCACGAATCCAATTCGCGCGCGCAGATTCTTTATAACAAGGTCGCCGATCGCTCTGGTTTCATTCAGTATCGCAAGGTGCTGTAATCTGCTGATTGCGGTCACAGCGCGGAGGGTCGCTTGATGATCCACATCTGCGTTACCTGCGGAACGTCCTTTCCCGATACGCCGGCGCCACCGCAGCGCTGCCTGATTTGCGAGGACGAGCGGCAATATGTGCCGCGCTCGGGACAAGCCTGGACGAGCCAGAAATCGCTGGCTGCGCGCCACGTCAACGCGTGGCGGCAGCTCGAGCCAAATCTGTTCGAGATTCACACCCAGCCGCAATTTGCGATCGGCCAGCGCGCGCTGCTGTTGAAGACGGATGACGGCAACATCCTGTGGGATTGCCTGACGCTGATCGATGAAGCAACCGTCGCGCTGATCCGGGCACTCGGCGGTATCAAAGCGCTCGCGATCTCACATCCGCATTATTATAGCTGCATCCAGGACTGGGCCCACGCCTTCGGCGCCCACGTCTACCTGCACAGCGCCGATCGCGAATGGCTGATGCGGCCGGACCCGGCGGTTCACTTCTGGGATGGTGACGAGATGAAGCTCGCCGACGGCATCACGTTGCTGCGGCTCGGCGGGCATTTTGCCGGCGCCGCCGTGCTGCATTGGCGCGACGGCGCAGACGGCCGCGGCGCGCTGTTCAGCGGCGACACCGTGCAGGTCGCGCCGCATCCGCAGAAGGTGTCGTTCCTGTGGAGCTACCCGAACATGATGCCGCTGCCGGCAACGACAATCCGCGCCATCGCGGCCGCGCTCGAGCCGTGGCCGTTCGAGCGCGTCTATGGCGCGTTTGCCGGCCGGCAGATCACTGAGAACGGCAGCGCGCTCGTTCAACGCAGCGCCGAGCGCTACATCGAATTGCTCGAGGGGCGCTGATCCTCGCCGCTATCGTTCTCAGTTCACATCGCCTTCGGCAGGTTCGGGAAATTCGCCGGCCGTTTCTCGACGAAGTGGGCGACGCCTTCCTTGCGGTCCGGGAACGAGTGGTTCATCACCAACTGCCGGTCGGACTCGACGAGATTTTCGATATAGGTCTCGTGCATGCTCTTCCAGACCTGCGCCTTGACGACGGCGACCGAGTGCGGCGACACGGTATCGGTCAGGATGTGCGCGTAGTCGCGCACATTCTGCATGAAGGTTTCCTGCGGGAAAATCTTGTTGACCAGCCCCATTTCCTTCGCCTCCTGCGAGGAGACGCGCCGTGCCGACATCAACAGGTCGATGGCGTTGGATGGCCCGACCAGCCGCGGCAGCAGCCAGGCGATGCCGTGCTCGGCAATCAGCCCGCGCTGCGCGAATGCTGTCGTAAACACCATCTTGTCGGTGGCAAAACGCATGTCCGCACACAGTGCCATCACGAAGCCGAGCCCGGCGGTCGCGCCGTTCAGCGCGGCGATCACCGGTTTGCCGATCCGCATGAAGTATGAATAGCGCCTGATGTCGGCGAATTGCGGTCCGAGGTCCGGACCGAATCCGGAAGCAATGGCGGGCAACACGGTCGGATCGTCAGCTGGCGGCGGCGGGCGCGTGCCGGCGTGGTCGAGCTCTGCTGCAAACGCGCGATGTCGGCGCCGGCGCAGAACGCGCGGCCCGCGCCGGTCAGGATGATCGCGCGGACGCCCGGATCGGTCGCGGCCTTGACCATCGCCTTGGCGATATTGCCGGGGAGAGCATCGTTGACCGAGTTCATCCGGTCCGGCCGGTTGAGCGTGACCGTCGCGATTCGATCCTTGACGTCGTACAGAACTTCATTCTCGTCAGACACAGCGTCATCCTCCGTTATGATTGGCGGCGACGATAGCGGGCGCGGAGTAGGGGTCAACGCATCCACGCCGAACATGAGCCGTGCAAGGGCGGCATGCATGCCGATACTGGTGGAGCAGCCTGCGAGTTAGATCTGGCGTCCCGCAGCGGCCCAATAAGGCTCGCGCAGCTTGCGCTTCATGATCTTGCCGGAGTCCTCGCGCGGCAGCGTGTCGACCAGCTTGACCAGGCCCGGCACCTTGTAGTTGGCAACCCGTTGCCGCAAGTACGCCTTGACGTCGTCGCCGCCGATCGCGGCGCCGTCGATCGGCTGCACATAGGCCGCAAGCTTCTCGCCGAGATCATCGTCGGGGATGCCGAACACCGCGCAATCCTGCACGCCGGGCATCGCCAGCAGCGCCGCCTCGATCTCCGCCGGGTAGACGTTGGTGCCGCCCATGATCACCATGTCGTTCTTGCGGTCGCACAGGAACAGGAAGCCGTCGTCGTCGAGATAACCGACATCGCCGACCGAGACGAGGCCTTCGCGCTCGCAGGCGGCGCGCTTCTGCGGATTGTTGTGATATGTGAAATCGGGGAAGCCTTCCATCCAGATGTAGATTTCGCCGACCTGGTTGGGGCCGAGCTCGCGACCGTCGTCGTCCAGGATGCGGATCACCGCGCCATCCAGCGCGCGGCCGACGGTGCCGGGTTTGCGCAGCGCTTCCTCGGAATTGTTGAGCACGATGGCGCCGGTCTCGGTGGCGCCGTAGTATTCGACGATGACCGGCCCCCACCACTGAATCATCTTCTGCTTGACATCGGCGGGACAGGGCGCTGCTCCGTGAATCACGGTTTTCAGCGACGAGAGGTCGTACCTGCGCTTCACGTCATCAGGCAGCCGCAGCAGCCGCACGAACATGGTCGGCACCATGTGGACATGAGTGATCTTGTATTGGTCGATGAGCTGCAAAAGCTCTTCCTCGACGAAACGCGGCTGCAGGATCGCAAGTTCACCATCGCGCACGGCCGTGAGCGCGAAGAAATTTGGTGCGGAGTGGTAGACCGGTCCGGTCACCACGGTGCGCATCCGCTGTCCGGGCGCCATGTCGAACACTTCGCTGGCCAGCCGCGACATCGCCGCTGCGCTCTGGGCGTCGAGCACCCGGCGCACGCCCTTGGGATTTCCCGTCGTGCCCGAGGTGTAGATCATGCTGGAGATCGCGCCGCTGGGCGCGCCCGGCAGGGGCTCGCGCCCATCGAGCCATGCGTCCCAGGAGTTTTGACCGGGCGGGACGCGGCAGGCGTCGGCTGAGAGGCCGTAGGCGTTCGCGATCTCGGGCGGTGTCGGCACGACGAACAGCGGGATGCCCGCGGGCATTGCGGGGAGCAGCTGAGGCAGGAGGTCGGCGTGAGCGATCACCGCCTTGGCACCGCAATCCCTCAGGATGTAGGCGATCTCCGGCGTCTTCGAGTGCCAGTTCACGGGCACGCTGTAGGCGCCGAGCTGTTGCGTGCCAAAACTGGCCTCGAAGAACGCAAAGTCGTTGCGCAGCAGCAGCGCGACCGAATCGCCTGCGCCGACGCCGAGCTCGGTGAAGCCGCGCGCCGCGCGCTGCGCGCGATTGAGGATTCCGCTGAGTGAGATTTCTCTCTCGCCGCTGAGCAGGCGGCCTTCGCTCGCAGTCGTCATGGCCTGTCCTCCCGATCCCGCGTCCTGTTGTGGCGGGGCGGCATTGCTGCGTCGCTCCCGGATGCGGGTTTTCGCGAAGTATTGCGCGCGCTGCGAGCCCACGCAATTGCCAAACAGCCGCGGCTCAGGACGCGAAATTGACGGCCGTGGTGTTGCCGCCGCTCAGAACAACACCGACACGGGCATCCGGGCCTGGCCGATAGCGTCCTGACAGCAACGCCGCGAATGGCGCCGCGCCGCCCGGTTCGATGACGACGCGCAGCACGGACCATAGCGTGTCCTGCGCGCGCCGGATGTCATCGTCCGACACCAGCACGACCCGATCGAGGTTGCTTTGGGCTATTCCAAACATCAGCTTGCCGACCTGGCGCGGCGCGAGCAAATCGCGGCAAGCCCGCCAGCGGGAGCGTCGACCGGCTGGCCTGCTTCAAGTGCCTGCGTCAGCGTCGGCGCCGATTCCGGCTCGACCCCGATGACCTTGATGCGCCGGCCGTACCAGGCGGCGATCCCGCCGATCAGCCCGCCGCCGCCGACCGCAACCAGCAGCGTGTCGAGCTCGGGTGCCTGCTGCTCGAGCTCGAGCGCAAGCGTGCCCTGGCCGAGCAGCGTCTCGCGCTGGTCGAAGGCGTGAACGGGGAGCGCGCCGGTCTCGGCGACGCAGCGCTCGCTTGCCGCCAGTGCGTCGGCGTACAGCTCGCCGCCGACCACGAGATCAGCGCCATAGCTGCGGATGCGCGCGATCTTGGCCGGCGAGGAAATGCTTGGTACAAAGATCCTCGCGGGAATGCCGAGCTTCATCGCAGCATAAGCCACCGCAGCGCCGTGATTGCCGCCGGAGGCGGCGACAACGCCGGCTTTGGGCACGTCGCGCGTCAACAGGTTGGCGAATGCGCCGCGGGTCTTGAACACGCCGGCGTGCTGCAGCTGTTCGAGCTTGAAGGTCAGTTGCAGCCCGCCGAGATCGAAGTCTGCGCCATCGACCGTAACGATCGGGGTCCTGCGGATATGCGGACGGATCACACGCTCGGTCGAGGTGATGTCGTCACGGTCGATCGGCTTTGTGTCCTGCATGTGGGCCATGTTCCGTCCGTCATTGTTTCCTTGAGAAGGTGGCGAGCGCGGCGGGCAATTCAAGCAAATCCTTGATCCGGATGTCGGCGAGCCTGATGTCGTCGCGTTTGGCGTGGATGCGACCCCAGGGGCCGCGCTCAAGGAACACCGCAACCATGCCGGCATTCCGTGCCGGTAGCACGTCGTTGTCGATGCGGTCGCCGACATAGGCGATCTCGGCTGGCGGCGCGCCGGCGAGCTCGGCAATTCCGGCGAAGAATTGCGGCGCGGGTTTTTCGACGCCAAGGCCCGCCGACGAGGCAATGAAATCGACGTCCAGCGCCATGTCGGCGATGGCGCGCTCGGCCTCGATCGGCTGGTTGCCGGCGATGCCGATACGGTGGCCGTTCGCGCGAAGCGCGTGCAGGCAGGCGCGGGCGTCGGGATAGAGGTCGTCAGCCGCGAACGTGTAGTTGTCATCACGGCTGAGGCGCTCACGGCGGGCGGCCTCGAAGTCGAAGTCTGGCCGAAAGCGGTCGAACACTCTTCGATGATGCTGGCCGCGCGCAATGACGTCGTCGAGTGCCGCACGGAAATCGCTGACTGAGACGCCGAGATAGTCGGCCCAGCCAGCCCACATCCGGTCCTCGCAAATGAGGGTTTCGCCAAGATCGAACATGACGGTTTTGATGGGCATCGTCTTTCTTAGCACGCTATAGGCGCGTTTCGCGGGGCAATAAGGCAGAGGTCAGTTCATGAAATGCGCGGCCGGATGCAGCGTGCCGAGCCAGCCCGCGACCGAGATGACGGCAAACCCGAGCGTGATCTCGTAGACGCAATGACGAACCAGTGTGCGGAGCGCGGTCGTGCCTCCATCGGCCGACGGCGCCGCGAGCCGCGGTGTCAGCACATTGCGGTTGATCGCGGCGATCGCGACCATCGCCAGAAACAGCACAAGCTTGAACATCAGCACGCGGCCATACTCCGTGCCGGTCAGCGCCTTCACCGAGCCGACCAGAAACCAGGCGTTGACAGCACCGCTCACGATCAGCGTTGCGACGCTGACGATCCCCAGGATCGAGAAGCGCTCCGTCACGGTCACTCGCGATCGCGATCCAGCCATCGGATCTGTTGCGGGCGAAGGACAATAGCAGCGCCAGCGGCACGAGACCGCCGATCCAGGCGCTGGCGGCGAGGAGGTGCAAGCCGTCGGCCGCAAGCTGAATATTGCCGCTGGTGCCAAAACCTGATCCGGAATGGCCGGTCCAGGCGACGCTGGCCGCGAACATGAGCGCGGCGACAAGCGCGAGCCAGCGCGCAGATCTCGCGCGATCAAGCGCAAGCGCGACCGCGGCTGCAAGCGCAAGCGCCAGGCGGACGGTCGCCACCGAACCGAACTGCGTGCCTTGAAGGATCAGCTGGAGGACGTCGAATTTCAGTACCTCGGCAAGGGGCAGGTTGCCCATCTCCGCCGCCGTCAACGTGAACCAGACGAGGCCGCTCGCGAGTGCGACGGCGAGCGCGCCGCCCGCGATCCAGCGCGTCTGCCGGTCGACCAGCGCGTTTGCGGCAGGCGACATCGCGACGGCGGGACCAGCGACGGCCGCGCGAAACAGCAGGGCGCCCGCAAGCAGCGCGGTCGCCCCGAAATGTACCGCGCGGGCGGCGATCAGCGCCGCGGCCGGTGCGCCGCTCGTCCAATCCATGCCGTCAGTCCGTCAACGCTCGCAAGTTACTGTCCTTGTAGGGACGGAACTCGTTCAAGGCGTTGCGATATGCCATGCACCGTTCAGCTTGCCATCGCCGTCGGTGTCGCCGGCCGCCTTGTCATTCTTCCATGCGTAGAGCGGCCGACCTTTGTAGGCCCACATCTTCTTGCCGTCGTCGCGCACGACAATGGTCCAGTCTCCTGACGGCTTGTCGGCGTCCGACGCCATCAGCGCCCACCAGTTTTCTGCGCAAGGCCCGTTGCAGACAGATTTGCCAGGTGCATCCTTGTCCTTGTCGAAAACGTAAAGTGTCATGCCTTTGTCGTTGACCAGGACCTTGCCCTTTGCCGTGTCGCCCATTTTCGCCGGCGCCATCTGCGCGAACGCCGCCGAAACCGTCAGAGCTGTGCCAAGTAGAGCGATGAATGTCAGTCTCATCATTGTGTTGCTCCTTTTCGAATTGAGAGATTGCCTGATACTCAACACCACTTCTGTTGCGCTATTCCGCAAAGTCGTTTTCGCAGGCGCGTCAAATAACAGCACGCGCGTTTTGACGTGGCAGGTGCCGAGGCCGAGCGCTCGCACCGACACCGCGCGCATCGCTCATCGTCACCGCATCCTGACAATGAGTGCGCTCACAGAGTCATCCTCGCGCCGGTGATGCGAACAGTCCTGCCAGCGGAGCCGCGGCGAGGGCGGCATTGAATTCTCTACGATCCAATTCTCTACGATCCATGGCGTTTCCTCACCTTGATCTCGGCACCACTCACATCTTCATCTTGCCGTGGTCCATCTGCATCTTCCCGTGGTCCATCGAAGTGCCCCGCGCAGCCGACGAATCGTCCGGTCCCTTGGCGCCAACTCCGAGAACGCTCAGCTTGACCTCTTTCTTTCCGGCCTTTTCGAAGTTCAGGGTGACGGCCACCGTGTCGCCTTGCTTCAGAGGCTTCTTGACGTCGACCAGCATTAGATGAAAGCCGCCTGGAGCGAGTTTTACTGTCGCGCCCGGCGCGATTGGCAGGCCGCCCTCGATTTCGCGCATTGTCATCACGCCGTCCTTGGTTGCCATCTCGTGAACTTCCACCTTCGCCGCCGCGTCGGTGCTGCCACCGATCAGCCGATCGGCCGCGGGCCCGTTGTTCTTTATCGTCATATACCCGCTCGCAACCTTGGCGCCGCCGGGCGTCGCGCGACTCCAGGCTTGCGAAATAGCGAGCTTGTCAGGCGTCGGCTTGCTGCGCCTGAGCTGGCGCAATCTGGAGGATTGACGTCAGCAACAGCGCAACAGAGAGATAGAGATTGAGTTTCATTGTTTTCTCGCAGTGGTCTTGGTTTGGGTCTTTGGGTTCCGGACGGAGGGCGTCCTCCCTGTCGACGCTCCAGGCGTCGTCATTTGCCAACGGTGAAACTGAAATTACCGTCGGTCCTATGGGTATCGACCGACAGCACGTGCCAATTGACGCGATAGCTACCCGGCCCGAGGCTCTTGACCGACACCGCCATCTCGTTGCCGTCGACGTGCGGCTTGCCGGTATCGACGCGCTGGCCGGACCCGTCTGTCACTTCGATCGTGCTGAACGCCTGCTCGAGCTTTTGTGTGAACCACAGTTTCACCTCGCGCGGCGAGGCGGCAACTGTGTTGCCGACTCGCGGCTCGGCGTGATCGAGAAACGCGTGAGCGGACGCCGCAAGCGGCATCAGCACGAGCAGGGAGGCGGTTGCGAGAGAGGCAACTGGGCGCATGGTTCAGTTCCTTGCAAAGGGTGATGCGGGCTGCACGGGGCCGCCGAAAATCGGTCTGCCGATGCCGCGCGGATCGATATCGTCGAGATAGAAGTGCAGTTGCCCGATCACGCCGACATTGCTGCCGCTCTGGCGGTTGATCGGGATCAGCGCCTCGACCGCGACCTGGAAGTAATTGCCGACCCAGATCACGCCAGGGTTGATGGTGCCGGTCGTCACTGTGCCAGATGTCAGCGTGTGGGCGACCGGCGTCTGGAACGTCGCTTCGACCAGCGGGATCAGGTGATTGATGAAGTCGGGCAGGCCGAGATCAACCACGGCCGATTTCAGATAGGGCATGCTGTATTGCAGGGTGCCGCCCCACGCCAGCACGTCGGGATGGACCTCGGTGTCGGTACTGATGTCGCCAGAGTCGGGGTCGACGCTGAACGTGGTGGTCGAGCGCTGCCTTGGAATTGCGTAGCCGACCTGGCCCGTGATCGCAAATGGCCTGAGCCATCCGACCGTATCGGGCAGATCGCCCAATCCTTTGCCGAAGAAGATGGTCGGTGTGTAGGTGTTGAACGGATCGGCGCCGACCTTGGCGACGCCGGTGCCGCCCCATTCGACGTCGAGCCCGATCGAGGCGACGAACTCGTGCTCCGGATTGCGATAGATCCGGTACTTGAACGTGGTGTCGAGATTTTGCCATCCGCTGGCGCCGGTGCCGTCGGGCCCGCCGGGCGCGGTGAGCCAGGTGTGGGTCGCGCCGAGCGAGATTGCGAAATCCTCGGTGATGCGCTTGGAGAATTCGCCTGACACGTCGCGTTGCTTGATCGGCGGATCGTCGCCGGTCTTGAAGGCGTCGACGGTTGGAATCGACAGCTCATCATTGACGCCGGGATCATCGATGCCGAGCGTCGCCGGGAAGAACCGGTTGCCGACGATCTCGTGGGCGAGGGCAGGGGACGCGAGAAGTGCGATCGCGAGCGCTGGCACAGCCGCGCGCTGCAAATGAATGGACATGGGATGTTCCGAATTGACGTGAATTGATGTGCGCCGCCCGCGAGCAGGCGGCCGTTCAGGTCACGTCAGGGCCGGCGGTCCGCGGGCCTGCTTGCCGGCGAAATAATCCCGGTCGGAAACAAAATGGGAAGCGGCGTGCCAGCCGATCGGGGTGATCGCAAAGTCAACGCCCGCGCGGCAAACGTGTCCGGGCGCCAGCAGCGCGTTGGCCGGACAGCCGATGCAGAATTTGCAGATCGCTTCATGGTCGTGCGGCGCGATCGGCTGGTTCTGGTCGAGCGCCCCCGCGTGTTCTGCGCACAGGACGAGCAGGGCAGAATTTGCAGAGACGGTCTTGGTTGCCGCAGCTGCGGCGATCGGTGCCAGCACGGTCTGCAGCACAAAAGCATAGGCAGCGAGCCACGCCGCCGCGCGCGCCCAGATCGACCTGCCCCTCGTGTTCGACCGATTTGCCACGGCGCAGGTCTAGCACGGCAGACGCAACGTCAAATCGGAAAAATACCGATGCAGAACAGGAATATCCTGCAGCGCTGCTCCGACGGAGCCGCGCGAGCCCCGCGGCAAAGCGCTAAAACGGCAATTCCACCGATTGTGCTAGCGCGTTGGCCGTCCGTTCGATGATGGTGAGGCCGAGACCTCAAAGTCAAAGCCGCGATCAAATGGCTCATTGATAAGTTCGAAGTGCCACCACTCCCTGGCATAGGGACGAAAGCCTGCTCCCTGCATGCAGGATTTCAGTGTTTGACGGTTGCGTCGTGCTATCGCGCCGACAAGAGCGTTTGGCGTATTTGCAAGCACGTCCAGACAGTCGTAGCCCGTGCCAAAATCGATAGTTCCATCCTCGAATCTTTCGCCTTTTGGCGAAGTGCATGCCTTGAGGGGCTGCGAGGGATTTGCCGGCGGCGCGGATGAAAAAGCGGCTGGGACTATGCCCACATCCACCGTGCTCCCCCGCGAGTGAGCTGATCGTTTTGCGAGATAGCCAAGAGCGAATAGTTTTTCCTTATCGGTGCGTGGGTAGAATTCGGCTTTCATTTCGGAGTGAGCTGGATCTTTGCTCCACCGAAGAAAATCATCGACAGCCCGCTTCGGCCGATAGCAATCCCAGACGATAAGCGAGAGCTTTTTCTCGGCCAGCGTCCTCTGCACCGCTGCAAGAGCATTTGCGGCGGGTTCGCTGAGGATGCACTCGGCGGCGAGATAGCCCCTGACTGGCCGGCCTACAAAGTTATGAGATCCCGCATAGCGAATGTCCTGAACAATTGTGGGATCGATATCACGCAAATAAACGAAACCCTTGGGCAAGGCGGAGCCTGCCAAAGCCTGAGCAGGCAGCATCATGGTTATCAAGGCAAGGCCAGCACGGATGAGCATACTGAATATACTCATCCGCCGCCTGCGCGCGACGGGTCTGCTCTGACCAAAGGTCGCCAGCATCAATGCCAAAATCCGAAAGGGGATACGATGATGGCGTCGTCACCGCGCCATCAGAGCGGACCGTCGAATGCCCACCGAGGATCACAGAATTCATAAGCTGCCGCCGCGACGGCGTTGCTGACGATTTCCTGGCGTTCAGGCGAATCCATCTTGAGCTCTTCATCCCGGTTGATGATCGAGCCCGCCTCAAGCAGGACGGCAGGCATCCGGCTCTTTCTCAGCACAACGAGTTCATCGTAGCTATAGACGCCGGTGTCCTTGTTCAGCAGCGGGTGCCGGTACCGACCCATGATGGGCTGGGTATATTGCTGGGCATATTGCAGGCCTTGCGCCTTCATTTCCTTGCCGACCAGTTCGGCGAACGAGAGGCTCGCCTTGAAGTCCGGATTGTCGCGGGAGACGTAGACGGAATAGCCGCTGAAGCGGTCGCTGAAATGGCTTTTCTTGCCCTCGAATTCCCAGTCCTCGAGGAGTTTGTTGGGCACGGAGTTATGATGGATCGACAGGAAGAGATTGGCGCGCAAATGACTGCCGCGGCGACACGTTTGAAGAGGCTGGGCTTGGCCCTGCCTTCGGTCACGATCAGCCTCGTTTCGGCGAAGCCTTCGGCCTTCAATTGCTCTTCGATCCGCTGCGCAAGGCGCAGATTGAAGGCGAACTCGGGGATGTTGCGGGCGCTGATCGCGCCTTCTGATTCGGCGGTATGTCCGACATCCACAACGATCCGGAATTTCGAGGGATAGCACGTTGATGGGACCAGCCCTAAAGCAGAAGGGTTCAAGTCGGCCGGCCCCAGGGTGGCAAGTCTTACAGTGTGGCGCTTTGGGGAGGCGGCATGCTTCGCGTGGGCGACCGGCTTTCGCGATGTCAGGCGAGCATGCGATTTGGCTGGCTTTGGCGCGCCTTTGAAGATATCCGACAGCCAGGCCGCGTCACTGGCCTCGATCGGCAGCAGCACCGACGCGGCCATCACGGCGATGAAGGCACAGCGGCGCGGCCAAACGCAAAAGCCTGACCCGGCGGATTTTCTCCCTGACGAAAGCAATCCCGACTTTCCCCGCAGAGTGATTTTGTGTTCGCGTTTCACGACGGCATCGCGTCATCGGCCACATTAACAGGATTGTGACCGACCGGAAATGAATTGCGGGTTCCACTTGGCGGAGCGGGCCGAAAGCTCTTTGCGAGCGGCAGACGAATCGCTCCTTACCGCGCCTTGATCTCGTCGAATTTGGAAAGCGCCTGCTCAAATTTGGCATCGAACAGCCACATCGCATCAAGAATGTCGCGGAAGGTTGCGGAGGTTCTTGCCCGGTCGGCATGTCCAAAGGCGAAGATGCTGTTGTTTCGCAGATATCCCATGATCGTCGGGTCGGAGATTTTGTAGTTGACCAGATCGCCGGACTTGAGCGCGGACCTGGTTGGAGCGGGAATGATCTGGATGAGTTCAAAGAGCTTCATCTGGTCGATCGGATTTGGCAGGGTTTTCACGATCGCCGGTATTTCCGGGAAAATATCTGCATGTGCGCTCATGAGGCCGTCTCGCACGGCGGTCCAGTGGTTGTATCGGTGATCCAGATTGCCGACCCGCGCCTCTTCCCTGTCGTCGCGAAGGCTCAGTGCAGGGTCAAAGGCCGCGATCGATTGTTTGATCGCCGCCCACTTGTTCCGACCATTTTGATCTTCGGATGGGCCAGTTTGCAGACTTCCCTTGTATCTGTTCGAGCGCGCATTCCCGATGTTTTGATTGCCGTTGGTCTCGGCAAAGAACAGACCCAGGCTGATACGACCCGCCGCTTCTGCATCCGTCGCATCAAGGCCCCTGGCTCGCGCAATGGCCATTGCCAGATCGACAACGTCCTTGAATGGAGTATCTGAGTTTTGCGCGTTGACGGGCGGCGCCTGCATGAGGCCGAACAGTCTGCCGTACTCATCGAGCAGCGGCTCATTGTCGGCATCAAAGTACGCCGGGGGGATTCCGAATTTGTTGCGGCCTTCCGATCCTGGACGGCACAGCGTCGGTGAGGTCCTTGTATGCGCTGATCATGTTGTTGCGCGCATGATAGAGCGCTTGTCCCGGCAGGTTCGGCAGCGGCTCTTTGGAATCGATCTGTGCGCGCCGCTGGCCCAGGATCGTCTCAAAGTCCTTTATTGCATCGTTGTAGGTATTGAGTGCATCCGATTGTTTTTTCGTGAGTGCGCGCGGCTGACCCAGCGCGGGGGAAATGAAGCTGAGATTGCCGATGGCGGCTGGAACGAGCGACGCGGCCGTGTTGATAACCACGTCGATGGAAAGCACCTGCGTGAAGAAGAGTCCGAGAGCAAGCGCTGCCGTGGGCGCAGCGATATAGTTTTTTATCCGCGTGGCAGTCTCCCAAGGCCTAGGTTTCACCGGATACAACTCATTGGATCGTGAACAAGGAACGCGCCGCCTGGCGAGACGGAACTCTCGACGCAATGGGCGTTCTTGGCACTTAGCGTAATGCTGTCGCCGCCGGGGGACAAGCGGACGTCGGTCGGGTTGGCCAAGCCGAATTATGAATACACGACCTGGTTTGAGAGAACTCTCGCCGCAAACTTGCGTAAGATGCCGTCGTCAAGCCACCGCCAAAGCTGAGAGGAGAGGTGCCATGCCTGAGGTCGATGCGGTGTTCGCAGGCTCGATTCCGGCACTCTATGACAAGTACCTCGGGCCGCTGATCTTCGAACCATATGCCAACGATCTGGCCCGCCGCCTGTCTGATCTCAAGGCCGGCAGCGTGCTCGAGATTGCCGCCGGCACCGGCATCGTCACCTCAGCCTTGATGAAGACGCTGCCGCCGGCCGTCAGCCTCGTCGCCACCGATCTCAACCAGGCCATGCTCGATGTTGCGGCGGTGAAGGATTCTGCGAGCCGCGTCAGCTGGCAACAGGCGGACGCGCAGGCGCTGCCGTTTCCCGAAGCCGCGTTCGACGCAGTCGTGTGCCAATTCGGCGTGATGTTCTTTCCGGACAAGCCGAAAGCATACCGCGAGGCGCGCCGTGTCCTGAAGCGTGGTGGCCGTTACCTGTTCAACGTCTGGGACAGTCTTGCGCACAACGAAATTGCGGATCTCGTCACCAGCGCGGTCGCCGAGCTGTTTCCGAACGATCCGCCGCGGTTCTTGGCGCGAACGCCTCACGGCTATCACGACAAGGACGCGATCACGCCCGCGCTGAGGGAGGCGGGCTTCGTCGATGTTGCCATCGAGACGGTCGAGAGCCGGAGCAGGGCCGCAACGGCGGTCGATGCGGTGATCGGGCTCGTCCAGGGTACGCCGCTGCGCAGCGAGATCGAGGCGCGCGATGCCAAACGGCTGGCCGAGGCAACTGCTGCTGCGGCGGCCAAGGTGAGGGCAAGGTTCGGCGACGGGCCGATCGACGGCAAGATGCAGGCGCACGTGGTCACGGCGCGCAGCTGAGAGGCGTCTCCAAAGAATGATGGAGGAGAGCGGCCTTCTGCCCGTATACGCCGCTCTCCTCGCCCATCGGATGTCACCCGCGCGATCTTGCCTTCAGGAGGACGTGCGCGCCGGTCAGCTGGGCACGATCAGATTGCCACGGTCATCCGGGGCGGACGTTGCGCTAGATCAAGGACGGCGGCTTCGCGGGCGCCGGTGAGAAAGAGGAATGGAGCAGTCTTGGTGAACGAACAGAAATCCGGCTCGGCGTTTCGGGCCATTCGGGCGATCGACTACACCGTCATCTTCGTGCGTGACATGGCGGCGATGCGCGCTTCTACGAAGGCGTGCTTGGCTTTGCATTGCTGCGCGAGCTGTCGCCCGGCTGGATCGAGTATCGCATTGGCGAAAATACGCTGGCGCTGGCGCGGCCAAGCCGAACCGCGGGTGATGCGCCGACGCCCCAGGGCAGTGCCTCGCTCCAGCTTGCATTCAAGGTGTCGGCGCCGGAGGTCGATCAGTGCGCCGACGAACTCGTGCGGCAGGGCGTCGAGCTGGTCTCGCCGCCGACCAACCAGGTCTTCGGCCATCGCACGCTGTTCTTCCGCGATCCCGATGGGAATCTGCTCGAGGTCTATGCAGAGATTTAGCGGCCGCTGATCGCATCGAATGCGGTCAGCCCCGGTCGGGATCGAGATCGGGAAAATTTGCCGCGCGCTTTTCCAGGAAATGGCTGACGCCTTCGACATAGTCCGATGTCTTGACGCTGAGCTCGAGCTGGACGTCGGCGGTCGCGAGCGCGTCGCGAAAACTTTGCGCCATCGCCTTCCAGACCTGCGCCTTCATCACTGCGAGCGAACGCGGCGACACGGTCTTCGCGATCGTTGCCGCATAGGCCTGGACGTCGTCGCGGAAGCTTGCGAGCGGAAACACTTTGTTGACGAGGCCCATGGCCTCGGCCTCAGGCGCACTGATGCGCCGCGCCGTCATCAGCATTTCCAGGGCGCGCGAGGGACCGACCAGGCGCGGCAGCAGCCAGGAGATGCCGTGCTCGGCAATCAGGCCGCGCTGCGCGAACGACGTCGTGAAGAACATCGTGTCAGCGGCAAGCCGGATGTCGGCGCACAGCGCCGGGATCATGCCGCCGCCGGCGGCCGCGCCGTTGAGCGCTGCGATGATCGGCTTGCCGATCCGCATGAAATAGGAATAGCGCCTGACGTCCATGAACTCGACGCCGAGATCGGGACCGAGCGCGGAGGTCACAGCTTCGAAGAAGGCGGGATCGTCGGGCGGATAGACCGGGCGCGGCGCGCCGACTTTGCCGGCCTCCAGCCGCTGCCGGTCGGCGCCGGCGCAGAAGGCTTTTCCCGCGCCGGTCAGGACGATCACGCGCACGTCGGGGTCGGTCGCGGCCTTCAGCATGCCCTTCGAGACGCTGTAGGGCAGGGTCAGGTTGGTCGCGTTCATCCGTTCGGGACGATTGAGCGTGATGGTCGCGACGCGATCCCGGGTCGAATAGAGGACTTCATTGTCGGGCACGTCGAGGTCGATGGTTTTGGTGCTGGCGGCTGCGGCCACGGTCGCTTGTCCTTTTTGATTTGAGTGCAGTGGCTGGATTGCTTAAGGATAGCGGGCCGGGCGGGTGCGATCAATCAAGTCGGACGCGAGTGACGAGGAGTCGCAATGAGCGAGGGACAAACAATATCAAGGCGCTGGTGTTCGACGTGTTCGGCACTGTGGTGGACTGGCGCACCAGCCTGATCGACGAGCTCACCGCGTTCGGCAAACAGCGCGGCATCGCGGCCGACTGGGTCGCGCTGGTCGACGCCTGGCGCGAGGCCTATGCGCCGTCGATGAACGAGGTGCGCAACAATCCCGCGCGCGGATTTCTCAAGCTCGACATCCTGCACAGAAATTCGCTCGACAAGCTGATCGAGCGCTTCGGCATCAAGGGGCTGACCGAGGACGACCGCCGCCACATCAATCTCGGCTGGCACCGGTTGAAGCCGTGGCCGGACAGTGTCAGCGGGCTGACGCGGCTGAAGAAGAAGTTTCTCATTGCGCCGCTGTCCAACGGCAACGTCGTGCTGCTGACCAACATGGCGAAGAACGCCGGCCTGCCGTGGGATTTGATCCTGAGCGCCGAGCTGTTCGAGCACTACAAGCCGGACAAGGAAACCTATCTCGGCGCGGCGCGGCTGCTCAGCCTCGAGCCGCGCGAGGTCATGATGGTCGCCGCCCACAACGGCGACCTGAAGGCCGCGCGCAGCCACGGCCTGATGACAGCTTTTGTCGCGCGGCCGACCGAATACGGCCCGCATCAGAAGCGCGATTTCAAGGCCGATGAGGACTGGACCTTCGTGGTCGACAGTTTCAACCAGCTTGCGGACCGATTGGGCTGTTAATAGCGGTTGCTTTGCCGGCCAGCTGAATGGCATGGAGCACCGCGAAACCCTATCTTGGCTGGCCATGACCATCGCCGTGCCATTGCCGCAGCTGATCGAGCCGCCGTTTCTCGGCGTCGCGCACTCCGCGACCGGGCGTGTTTGGCGTGACCGCCTGACGGCGCGCGATGCCGCGCGCGCGCTTGCGATCGCGCAGCGTTACAACCTGCCTGAGATGCTGGCGCGGGTCATCGCCGGCCGCGGCGTCGAGCTCGACGCGGTCGAGGACTTTCTCGATCCGGCGATCCGCCGCGCCATGCCGGATCCGTTCACGGTGACGCAGATGGAGGCGGCGGCGAAGCGGATCGCCGACTGCCGTCATTGCCGGCGAACGCGTTGCGATCTTCGGCGACTACGACGTCGACGGCGCGACCTCGGCGGCGCTGCTGGCCTGGCACCTGCGCCACGCCGGGCTCGATCCGCTGATCCATATTCCGGACCGGCTGTTCGAAGGCTATGGCCCGAACACCGAAGCAGTGAAGGCGCTCGCCGCAAAAGGCGCAACGCTACTGGTCACCGTCGACTGCGGCACCGCGAGCCTCGAGCCGCTGGCGGAAGCCAAAAAACTCGGCATGAGCATCGTGGTGATCGACCATCACCAGCCGGGCGACGTGCTGCCCGAGGTCGATGCCCTGGTCAACCCGAACCGGGCCGACGATGTCTCCGGCCTCGGCCATCTCGCGGCGGTTGGGCTCGTGTTCCTGACGCTTGTCGCCGTCAATCGCGAGCTCAGGCAACGCGGCTTCTGGACGCCAGAACGTCCGGAGCCGGATCTGCTGTCCATGTTGCATCACGTCGCACTTGGCACGGTTGCTGATGTGGTGCCGCTGACCGGGCTGAACCGCGCGTTCGTCAAGAAAGGCTTGATCGCGCTGCGCCGGCGCGATCATGTCGGCCACACCGCGCTGATGGATGTTGCCCGCCTGACCGGCCCGCCGGAGGCGTGGCATCTCGGCTTTCTCTTGGGTCCCCGGATCAACGCGGGCGGCCGCATCGGCCGTGCCGATCTCGGCGTGCGGCTGTTGCTGGAGACCGACCCGTCGGAGGCGGCGCGGCTCGCCGCCGAGCTCGACCGACTCAACACCGAGCGGCGCGCCATCGAACAGTCAGCCGAAGCGCAGGCCGAAGCCGAAGCGATCGCAGCCCTCGGTGTCGAGGACAAGGGCGCCGTCATCGTCACCGCCGGCCAGGGCTGGCACCCCGGCATCGTCGGCATCGTCGCTGGCCGCCTGCGCGAAAAGTTCGGCCGGCCTGCGTTTGCCATCGCGCTGGAGCCCGGCGGCATCGGTACCGGTTCGGGCCGCTCGATCCCGGGCGTTGATCTTGGCAAGGTGGTGCGGCAGGCTGTGCACGACGGCCTTTTGCTGAAAGGCGGCGGGCACGCCATGGCGGCCGGGGTCACGCTGCGGAAGGAACGCCTGGCCGAGTTTCGCGGCTTTGTCGAACAGGCGGTCGCAAGCGACGTCGCGAAAGCACGCCATGCCGATGAGCTGTTGATCGACGGCGCCGTCACCGCGCGCGCGGTGACGTCGGAGTTCGCCGCGCTGCTGGAGCGCGCCGGCCCGTTCGGTTCTGGCAATCCGGAGCCGGTGATCGCACTCGCCGATCATCAGCTGGTGTTCGCCGACGAAGTCGGCCAGGCGCACCTGCGCATCCGCCTGAAATCCGGCGACGGCGCGCTGGTCAACGGCATCGCGTTCCGCGCCATCGGCCAGAAGCTCGGCCGCGCGCTGACCGAAAATCGCGGCCAGCCGCTGCATGTCGCCGGCACGCTCAGCGTCGATCGCTACCAGGGCTCCGAGCGCGTGCAGCTGCGCGTGATCGACGTCGCGGTGCCGACTCGCGAGCTGGCGATCATTCGATAGGTCGCAGGCCGAGGGGCACCAGCTTTTACAAAGCTAACTCCGGTGTCAGAAACTGTCGCATTAGTCATTTGAATTGACGGGATGTCTTTGATCTCGTGATGGTCGCGCAGCGGCGTCTCGCCGCGCCGACAAATCGCGGAGGACTTAAGTGATGACCAGCAAGCTTCGCAGTTGCCTGATTGCGGGAGCGATCGGCACGACACTCGCCCTTGTGTCCCCGGCGCTCGCGTTCCACGGCGGCGGTGGCATGGGGGGCGGCATGCATATAGGCGGCATGGGAGGCGGCATGCATTTTGGCGGGATGGGTGGGGGCACGCATTTCGGCGGCATGGGCGGCGCGCACTTTGGCGGCATGGGTGGCGCGCGTTTTGGCGGCCCGGGTTTCGCCGCACCAAGAAGCAGTTTTGCGGCGGTACATGTCGCAAGGCCGGGCTTCTCGACGTTCGCAAGGCCAGGTTTCGCGCCGCGCTTCTCGCATTTTGCGTTTCATGATCACCGCTTCTTCCACCACCATCGCTTTGCCTTTATCGGCGCACCGTTTCTTTTCGCAGGCGCGGCCTATGACAGCTGCTGGCGCAGAGTGTGGACGGCGTACGGACCGCGCTGGGTGGACGTCTGCAGCGATTACTACGGCTATTGAGACCTGGTCACTGGCCTGAGCCTCGAAGGTCGTCCGGCGAGGGCCAATGAGTTCCCGACGCGCCGTGGTCGTTAGAGTTGCGGCGCGTCGGCGACGTCTATGTAAGCCGGCGGACGTGACGATCATCACATTGATTGCCTCAGCGGTGTCGAAGCGGCCGGGAGTTCGTTTCTGACACAGAAGTTAGCATCGGCATGTTCGATCTTTGCTAGACTGGCGCTCGGGGCTCCCGGTCTGTTGTTGGGAGGCACGAAGCATGACAGGAGGCCATCGCCGCATCCTGGTCGTTGAGGACGATCCGGAGACCGCCGGCCAGCTTGTCGCGTCGCTGACCTCGAGCGGCTATCAGGTCGACCTGGCGGCGACCGGCAACGACGCTCTCAGCCGCGGCACGGCAAACGATTACGCGGTGGTCACGATCGATCGCATGCTGCCCGACATCGACGGCATCGCGGTGATGCGGCAGTTGCGCAGCGAGGGCGTTGCGACGCCGTTCCTGATCATCAGCGCGCTCGGTGAAGTCGACGACCGCGTGCGCGGCTTGCGTGCCGGTGGCGACGATTACCTGGTCAAGCCGTTTTCCTTCGTCGAGCTGCTGGCGCGCGTCGAAGCACTTGGCCGCCGCAGCGACACCGTCGTCAAGGAGACCATTCTTCGGGTCGGCGATCTCGCTGTTGATCTCGTGTCGCGCACCGCCAGCCGGCACGGCAAGGATATCTTCCTGTTTCCCCGCGAATTCCAGCTGCTCGAATATCTGGTGCGCAACGAGGGTCGGGTGGTGTCGCGCGCGATGTTGTTGCAGCACGTCTGGGATCTGCATTTCGATCCCTCGACCAACATCATCGATGTCTATGTCGGTCGGGTCAGGCGCAAGGTCGATGATCAGCAGGACTATCCGTTGATTCACACCGTGCGCGGCGTCGGGTACTGCCTCCGTGCTCCTGGCTAAGACCTTCACCTCTTCGACGTTCAAGCTGGCGCTGATCGCGATCGGAACGTTTGGCGTGATCGTCGCGGCGATCTTCATCTATGTCTACACGTCAACATCCTCTTATGTGCGGAGCCGGTCGGATCGCGCGATCCTGTCGGAGTTCGCCAGTCTTCAGGGGACCTACGACCGCTCGGGCCGCGACGAGCTGATCGCCCTGATTGCTGAGCGCATCGCCGACAAGAGCTTTGCGGATAATGTCTATCTGTTGACGGATGGGTCGGGCGCTATCCTTGCGGGCAACCTGGCCGTCGTCCCGTTGGTTTCACAGGGGGCGCACGGATGGCAGGAGTTCCGCGTGCCGGCGCCGGCACCCGGTGCCAACCGCTTGGCGCTGGTGCGCGCCATGCTCGAGCCGCTGTCAAATGGCGACCGCTTGCTGGTCGGGCGCGATATCAGCGAGCTCGACAACTTCACCGACCAGATCAGGCTGGCATTGATCTTTGGCCTCGCGCTGATTTTCGTGCTCGCGGCCGTCGCGAGTATCCTGGTGACGCGGCGGACGGTCGGACGCATCGAGCAGATCAATGCCACGAGCCGTGACATCATGCAGAGCGGCCTCGACAAGCGCATCCCGCTGCGGGGCTCGCACGACGAATGGGATCGTGTTGCCGAAAACCTCAATTTGATGCTCGACCGCATCGAGATTCTGATGGGAGAGGTCAAGCAGGTCAGCGACAACGTCGCGCATGATTTGAGAACGCCGCTGACGCGGATGCGCGGACGCCTTGAGACTGCGCTTCACCGCGAGCGCAGCGCGGAGCATGATCAGGCGCTGATCGGCGATACCATCGCCGATCTCGATGCGGTCTTGCGGATCTTTGCGTCGCTCACGCGAATTGCGCAAATCGAGACCAAGGCGCGCAAGGGTGGGTTTCATATCGTCAATCTCGCCGAGATCGTGGGCGAGGTCGTCGAACTCTACGACGCCGCCGCCGAGCAGGATGGTACCAGCCTCACCATGACGGGCGGACCGGACATGCTGGTGACCGGCGATCGCGATTTGATCTTCGATGCCATCGCCAATCTGGTTGATAACGCGATCAAGCATGGCCGCGCCGGCGGGCATGTGGCCGTTGCAGCCGAGCACGTCGATGGCGAGGCTGTCATCACGATTGCAGACGAAGGGCCGGGGATTCCCGCCGATCAGCGGGATCACGTCTTCAAGCGCTTCTATCGGCTCGAGCAGGGGCGGTGCGCGCCCGGAAACGGTCTTGGATTGAGTCTCGTGTCCGCCGTGGCACGTCTTCACGGCGTGCGGGTCGAACTGCTCGATAATGCGCCGGGATTGAAGGTCCGCTTGTGGTTCGCTTCGCAGGGCAACTAGCGAAGCTCATACGCCACACGCGTTAATCACGTTGCGCGTTAACGATGGCACGGCGTTTTCGCGCAGCCGTATAACGCTCCGGTCAAGCTCGATCATCTTTCGAGGTCGCTGACCATGGCCATTGCGATCTACACCGCCTGCGCGCATGTCGCTGTTGTTCATCGGCTGGGCTGTCGCCTTCGCCGTTGCGATGGGCGTCGGCGAGTTCTGGCCGCCGGCAAAATTCTTCGTCATGACCGGGATCGGCGCGTGGTGGACGTTCACCTGCGTGGTGATCGTCCGCTGCGAAACCGAGCGCGCGACGCTGGCGTCAGAATAAGCCATCGCAGAATTCACGCGGCGCGTGGCCCGAAGCGTCTGGATAGCAACGCGACCGGCGCGACGAAACCAAGCGTCCACACGAACCTCGCAGCAAGCGGCGCGAACAGCGCAGTGATCGCGCCAATAAGAAATATGACCATGACCGCGCCCGCGGCGCCCAGCGACGGCCAATCGCGCCGGGACGATGTCGCCATCCACCACAAAGCGAAATTGAGGACAGAAATCAGAAAAAGGTGAAAGCCGTAGAGTGCAACAATGTCCCTTGCGTCGGGGTAGGAGCCATGAAGGCCCGAGGTCACTGGCAATCCGATGATCGATAACAGGAACAGCAGGTTGAACAGCACCGCGGCGCGGCTCATCTCCGCCGCATAGGCCAGGCGCCGTTGATGACTGAACCAGAACAGGCCCGCGACGATGAATCTCAGAAGCAGCGCCAGCAAGTGCGGCGCATAGGCATGCACAAATGCTGCCCAATCGGGTGTCGCGTTTCCCAGCTTGTCCTTCGGAAAACCAGAAGCGAGCAGCGTCATCGCGACGCCAAAGATCGTATTGCTCAAGGATTCGAAACGACGCGCTTCAAAAAGCTCAGCTTGATCTGACATCGGGTGTTCGATGAGTTGCCTTCAAAGAGAGGCTGCCGAAACTTACGCACCCTGCCGCAATCGTGCCAGCACTTTTAGCCCGGCATAGCCATCGGCGGGTGACAACCCCGCCTTCGCTTGAAAATTTTTCACCGCGGCCATGGTGTCGTTGCCGACACGGCCGTCGGTACCGCCGGTGTCGAAGCCCATTTGCGTCAGCCGTGTCTGGACTTCCTTGATCTCGGTAAGCGTTAACGCGCGCTCCGAACCAGGGAACGGCTGAACGAACGGCGGTGCGCCGAGAATACGGTCGCCGAGATGGCAGATCGAGAGCGCGTAATTCATCGACGGATTGTAGCTTTTCACCGCATAGAAATTCGCACCCACCAGGAACGCCGGTCCGCCGGGCACCGGTACCCAGAGCTGCGCCGTCGCCTTCGGCTGCGGAAAGGCTTCGCCGTCGGCACGCGTCACGCCGGCCTGCGCCCAGGCCTCGTAACTGCGATTGCCGCCGGACGCGCCGTTGGCGCGGACCTCATAACCCCAATGCTCGCCGCGGCGATATTTGCCGCGGTTGACGAGGTAGCGCGCGCTGGAGCCGAGCGCGTCGTCGGGCTTGCCGAACGGCGAGACACGCCCGTCGCCGTCGTAGTCGAAGCCGACATTGAGCCAGACTTCCGGCATCCATTGAGTGTGGCCCATCGCGCCGGCCCACGAGCCGACCATCTCCTGCGGCGTGCCCCAGCCGCGTTCGACGATGCGCAGCGCGTTGATCAGTTCGCTATCCCAATAGGCGCGCCGCCGCGGCTCGTTCCAGGCCAGTGCGGCGAGCGACGGAAACACCGGCCTCATGTGGTTCTTCTGCACGATCGGGTCGCCGAAGGTCGAACTCCACGCCCCACAGCCCGAGCATGATGCCGCGCTCGACGCCAAAATCGCGCTCGATGCGGCCGAGCAGGTCGGCGTTCTGTTTCGCGGCATCCTTGCCGGCGATGATGCGCCACTCCGAGACACGGCGGTTGATGTACTGCCAGAGCTGTTCGTGGAATTCCGGCTGATTGCGGATTTCCTTGAACACGCTCATGTCGGGTTCGAGGCGGCCCATCACGCGGTCGAAGGTTTGCGCTGAAATGCCGCGCGACAGTGCACGCGACCGGAACTCGTCGCGCCAGCGGTCGAATTCGGCCGGTGCTGCGAACGACGCACGCGGCAAGGCCACCGCAGAAGCCGCGCCAAGCGTGCTCGCAAGCAGATCACGGCGCGTCGGTCTTGAAGGAATCAGGGAGGGTCATAAGCGCTATTCTAGCGGGGCTTTCGGGCGAAGGTGTAGCCACAGCGGACTTGTTCCGGGTACCGGCCGGCGGGGTCGAAGGCGAGGAGTGCTGCGCTGAGCTCTGCCTCGAATGCGGCCTGGCGCGCTCCCAGCGCGTGGGGTGAGAGGACCGAGGTGGATCGGAGGTTGCCGAGCAGCTCGGGCAAATTCCACGTATGGGGGAAGGCGATGCGGTGGGTAGCGACCTCGACGAAGCCCGCCTCACGCAGCACGGCCTCCTCGTCAGCGGTCGCCTCGGCGAGCGTCGGGTTCGGATTGCCTCCGGTCCGCTCCGCCAGTGTGCCGACGAAGCGCGTGACAACCTCTGCGAGGGTGCGGCGCCAGCGAGCGTTGCCGTGGAGGAAGCTTTCGATGCCGAGCGTAACCAACGCACCGCCGCCCTTCAGCCAACCGAAGGCCTTGCCAGCGACGCGGGGGCGGTCGAGCCGATGGAATGCTTCGCCGACGGTGACGAGATCGAAACGATCGGCCGGCCCATCGAAGTCTTCTGCGCGCCCGACACTGCAGCGGATCTGGCGGACGCCACCGCGCGCGGCCTCGCGCCGGCCCGCCTCGACCATCTCCGGCTCCAGATCGACAGCGAGAATCTCGTCAAATCGGTCCGCGATGGCGAGCGCGACGCGGCCCGGGCCGCAGGCGAGGTCGATCAGCTTCGTCCCGGCCGTCGCGAGTTCTGCCTGAACGAGGAACGACTGCAGAAGCGGCTCCGAATAGTGCAGCCGGTAGCGCACGTAATCGGCTCCGGCACCGACGAAGGCATCAGGGCGCAGGTTGGGCGGATCGACGTTATCGGCGGTCATCCCACGACACTAACGCGCCATCACAACAATTGAAGGCGCTGTTTCTCAGGGAACCGCCTTGGTTTGCACCACGGCCTCGGCGTGATCGCCGCCGGCGCCCAGCGGCCGCGGTTCGGGCGAGGGCGCCGGTGTCATGGTTTCGATCGTTGGCTCGGCGCCATAAAGCTTACCGCGCGCGCCAATCAAGTGCTCGTAGGACGCGATCAGCGTCGCGTAAGGGTTGACCCAGATCCAGCCATCGCGGGTAAACACCTGGATGTCGAAGTGCAGGTGGGTGCTGGTGCCGGCGACGCGGTCCATGTAGTTCGACACCGCGCCGATTTTTTCGCCTTCGCTGACCCTGCGGCCGAACAGCACGCCGTCGGTGTTCATCTGTCCGGGCTCCATGTGCATGTAGCGGAAGCGGACGTGCTCGTTGCGCTCGTTGACCAGCACGAAGGCGGCCTGGTCGACCTTGGCGCGTACCAGCACGCCGTCACGCACGGCGACGGTCGGATGTCGGCCCGGCGGGCAGCGATCGGTGCGCAGCGCGCAGGTTGCGGGACGGATGTCCTGACCCGTGTGACCCCAGCCTCCCGGGCACTGCCAAGCCTCGAAGCTGCGGCCCTCGCAGAAATTGTCCTGCCAGGTGTAGTTGCCGCCAATGGGTTCGTCCGGCGCTGATAAGTCCTGATTGGGCCGGCAACGCGTGCTATTTTGATTACAGTCGCCCTTGTTCACATATACCTGCGAGTTGACGTAGGCCGGCGTTTCCTGCAGCGGAAAACGCATTTGCGCGTAGACCGTCGAGTTCGGCTTGCCGCCGAAGCTGCGATAGCCTGAATGCGCGATCAACTCACCGGCTGCGTGATAGGAAAATTCCTGCGAAACCTGCAGCGGCCGCTCGACGTCGCCGCCGGCGATCGGAAAACGCGACCGCGCCGGCATGCCGCCGGCAATGCGCAGCGACTTGATGAAGTGCTCGGCGACCGGGGAGGCCTCGCGGCACGACAGCCGCCGCGTGCGCGCCACGCTGTCGAGGCACAGGATCGAGACGACATAGGGCACGCCGAATTTGGTGAAGGAATAGCGGACGAAACCCTCGCGGACGAAGCGCCTGATATCCGGGTAGCTGCCGGCCAGCGACTTGACCGTCTCGCCCTTGCCGCCGGAGGGATCATCGATGTTGTAGGTGAGCAGCGATCCGGTGACGTGGACCTCGACCGGGCGCGCGAACACGCGCGAGGGCAGGTCGGCCGCGGCGTCGAGCGGCAGCGTGAACACCGCGTCATAGCCTGATGGCCCGGCTTCGAAGAAATCCGCGTTGTTGAAGCCGGATTGGTAATGCGCCGGCACGAAGTTAGGCGCATCGGTCATGCGGTCGCCGAGGTAGGAGGCGACATCGAACGGCAGCAGCACCGGGATTGCACTGTTGCCGATCGTCGCGAACATTGGCGAGGTGGCCGCGTTCAGCTCGGTCCAGGTCGGCGTGCGCCTGCGATTGAACGGATCGGCACGGCCGGCGCCGCCCGGGAAGGTGAGGTAGGCCATCGCCGCGGGGTTGCTCGATACTTCAGTGCGCAATTGATCGAGCGCGGCGCGCCAGTCGACCCGCGCAAAGCTGATGCCGGGCCGGACGAATTCATCAGCGTGCAGGGCGGGCGGGTTTGCGACGACGAGAGCAATCGTCAAGGCGACGGCTGTTGCGACGCCCCGATTGAGCGACTTCAGAAGAGGCGCGCGCACCCGCCGCAATGGACCCTCTGACCTGAACCGTCGTTCCACAACGGCCGCTTCCTTCCAGGTTGCGAGTTTAGTCCTTGGCGCGCTCCACGTAAGAGCCATCTTCAGTCATCACCACAATCCGCGTCCCGGCGGCCACGTGGGGCGGCACCATGGTTCGAACGCCATTCGATAGTTTGGCCGGCTTGTAGGACGACGACGCGGTCTGACCCTTGGTCACCGGCTCTGTCTCGACGACCTCCAGGGTAGTGCGCTGCGGCAGCTGGATCGCAACGGGCGTGCCCTCGTACATCGATAGCTTCACCGTCATGTTTTCAGTGAGGTACGGCCCGTAGTCGCCGACCACGTCCTGGGGAACCTGGATTTGATCGTAGGTCTCGTTGTTCATGAAATGGAAGCCGTCGCCGTCCTGGTACATGAAGTTGAAGTCGCGGTCCTCGACGAAGGCGCGCTCGACCTGGTCGGTGGTCTTGTAACGCTCTGAGATCTTTACCCCGTCGCTGATGCGCCGCATTTCGAGCTGGCTGACCGGCGTGCCCTTGCCGGGGTGGATGTTTTCGGCGGTCAGGACGACATATAGCTTGTTGTCGACTTCCAGGATGTTGCCCTTGCGGACCGAGCTGGCGATGACTTTCACGGATGATGTTCCTGACGATGATTTCTGGCTGGCCCTGTTGGAAAAATGGCTATCCCGGCGGGTCGATTCGGGCTGCAACATACTGATTTGGCCTGCGATTGCTAGTGCGGGACAGTGCAGAAAATGGCTGTAAGCAGCCCGATTTCGCCCTGGTGGACGCCGGATCGCTTCGCCGACCGCAAGCCATTTCTGGACAAGCGTGCCGCGATCACGGCCCGCTTGCGCGCTTTTTTCGCTGAAAATGGCTTTACCGAGGTCGAGACGTCGATCCTGCAGGTCTCTCCGGGCAACGAGACCCATTTGCACGCGCCGCGGACCGAGATCCGGGGACCGGGGTGTGACCCTGCACCGCGCTACTTGCGCACTTCGCCCGAATTCTCAGCCAAGAAGCTGCTGGCCGCTGGCGAACAACGGATTTTCGAGTTCGCAAAAGTGTTCCGCGACCGTGAGCGAAGCGACCTGCATCTCACCGAATTCACGATGCTGGAATGGTACCGGGCGCAGGAACCCTACGCCTCCGTGATGGCTGACACCGTTACTGTTGTGGCGAGCGCCGCGGACGCCGCCGGCTCGCGTCATTTCAACTTCCGGGGCCGCAGCATCGACGCGTTCGCTGAGCCCGAAATGCTGACCGTGGCCGCCGCATTTGAGCACTTTGCCGGTGTCGACCTGCTCGCGACCATCGAGGGCGGCGAGGGCAACCGGCAACGGCTCGCCGTGGCCGCCGGCGGCCGAGTCCGCGTTACGGACGACGACACCTGGTCCGATATCTTTGCAAAAGTGTTGGTTGAACATGTCGAGCCAAACCTCGGCAATGGCGCGATGACACTGCTTTATGAATATCCGACGCCAGAGGCGGCGCTGGCCCGGGTCAATCCGGACGATCCGCGCGTCGCCGAGCGGTTCGAGCTCTATGCCTGCGGCGTCGAACTTGCTAACGGCTTCGGCGAATTGACCGATGCGGACGAGCTCCGGCGCAGGTTCACCGCGGCCATGGACGAGAAGCAGCGGCGCTACGGCGAGCACTACCCGATCGACGAGGATTTTCTCGCCGCAACTGCGCAGATGCCGCCGGCAAGTGGCGTGGCCCTCGGCTTCGATCGGCTGGTGATGCTGGCGGCCGGTGCGACCGCCGTGGACCAGGTCATTTGGACCCCGCCGCCGCAGGAGAGTTGAGACGACGCGAATGGCCGTTGTGAAGATAAGCAGCGCAGCAGCGACGCGGGATCGGACAATTCGGCGTGTCGACGAGCTTGTCGCCCGCGGCTTTGTTGCCGCGGAGGCCGCGGCCGGGCTCGAAAGCGTGGTGGCGCGCTACGCTCTGGCGATTACGCCCGATGTTGCAGACCTGATCGATCCAAACGATCCAGGTGATCCGATCGCGCGGCAATATGTGCCGCGGTCGGAGGAGTTACAGACGACGCCAGCCGAGCGCGCCGATCCGATCGGCGACGACAAGTTCTCGCCGGTCGACGGCATCGTGCACCGCTATCCCGATCGCGTGCTGTTCAAGCTGGTGCATGTCTGCGCTGTCTATTGCCGGTTCTGCTTCCGCCGCGAGATGGTCGGGCCAGGCAAAGCATCGGCGATGCCGGAGGCGACGTACCAGAAGGCGCTCGACTACATCCGCTCACGCTCCGAGGTCTGGGAGGTGATCCTGACCGGCGGCGATCCCCTGATGCTGTCGGTGCGTCGGCTCGCCGAGATCATGCGTGATCTCGCGCAAATTCCGCATGTGCGGATCATCCGCATCCACAGCCGCATTCCTGTCGCCGATCCCGCGCGCATCACCGACGAGATGGTCGCCGCCCTGCGGGTCGACGGTGCGACGACATGGCTCGCGGTACATGCCAATCATCCGCGCGAACTGTCGGCGAAGGCGCGTGCCGCGTGCGCACGGCTCGCCGATGGCGGTATCCCGCTGGTAAGCCAGTCGGTGCTGCTGCGCGGCGTCAATGACGATGCGGCGACCCTCGAAGCGCTGATGCGAGCGTTCGTCGAGTGTCGCATCAAGCCGTACTACCTGCATCACGGCGATCTCGCGCCGGGCACGGCGCATCTGCGCACCACGCTCGAAGCCGGGCAGGCGCTGGTTGGGGCGTTGCGCGGCCGCGTCTCCGGGCTTTGCCAGCCGGAATATGTCATCGATATCCCGGGCGGCTTCGGCAAGGTTCCCCTCGGGCCAAATTACCTGTCGCGCGATGGCACAGATGCCTCCGACGCCACGCGCTATCGCCTCATCGATTATTGTGGCGAGGTTCACCTTTATCCGCTGGCGGAGCGCAGCGAGCGATGACGGAACCGCAAACGCCCGAGAACCGCAAGGTCGAGGTCGCGCCGCACAAGGAATCCGACGGGGGCAATCGCACGGTCGAAAACATGGTGCTGGCCGGGTTTTTTATCATCCTGGTTGCAGCGGGTATCTGGCTGCTCGGCACCATGGCCGACGTCCGTAAAGCGCAGGATTGTGCGGCGCAGGGCCGGCGCAACTGCCAGACAATTGAAGTGCCGGAGCGATCTCGCTAGGTTTGGGTTGGAAGTCTGGTCAAGGAGAATCGCCATGAGAACTTCGACAGCGATCGTTGCGCTCTTCGTGCTTGCGAGCGTCTCGCAGCTTTCGGCGCAGGATGGACGCTCAAGTTCCGGCGGAAGCTCGACGATGACCCCGTCGAAACCGCTCGGCGTTGGCGAGAAGATACCGCCGCATGCGCAGCCCAAGGCGACCGATCTGCCGCCCGGCGCGAGCAGCTAATGATCAGATCAGCGCCGAAGACAAGGCGCTCGACCGCAAGCTGAAAGGCATTTGCCGCGGCTGCTGAGGCTGCTTTCAGAGAGCAGCGTCGGCCCGGTCAATAGCCGCGCTGCCAGTCGACCACATTGCGCAATGGTCGGCCATCGAGATAACAGCGCAGATTTTCGCAAAATAACTCGACGCCGCCGTGATGGGCGACATCGGTTGCCCCTGACGTGTGCGGTGTGATCAGCACGCGCGGATCGGACCACAGCCGCGCCGGTGGCGGTCGCTCGAATTCGCCGACATAGACATCGAGCGCGGCGCCGCGCAGATGATTGCGGGCCAGCGCATCGGCCAGCGCGTCCTCGTCGATGATCTCGCCTCGCGCGACGTTCACAAGTACAGCGCCCGGTTTCAAGGCGGCAAAGCGGGCAGCATTGAAAAGGGCGGTGGTTTCCGGCGTCCACTGCGCGGAGATCACAACGAAATCGCTGAACTTAAGGAAGCGATCGAGGTCATCCGTGGTCCCGATCTCGCTAAAACCTTCGGGCAACGGGCCGGCGGGCCGCGTTCGGCGGGTGCCGACAACGCGCATGCCAAGCGCAGCACACAGCCGGCCAACCTCCATGCCGATGCCGCCGGCGCCGACAACGCAAGCGGTCTTGCCGGCCAGCAACAACGACCGGTAGGTGCGCACGTCGAGCACATCGGCTTGGCGGTCGGCCTCGGCGCGGTCAAATGCCTTGGCAAAATGCAGGATGCCCGCGATCGCATATTCGGCGATCCCCAGCGTATTGCCGACGCCGCGCGAGGTGGTCACCAGAACATCGCTGCCCCACAGGTCGCCGAGCCGCAGGTTGCTGGCGCCGGCGGGGCGCTGGTGAAACCATTTCAATTTCGGCGCCCGCGCCCGCAAATCGAGCGGGAAGGGCCAACCGCCGAGAATGATCTCTGCGTCGGCAAGCAACCGGTCGCGTTCCTCACGGGTGCCTCGGCCGGTCGCGTTGGGCGCGAGATAGCGGGTGGCGGCAAATGCCGGCCAGCTCTCGCGGATCTCGCTGTCGAACCAGCCGCCGGCATCGATCAGATGGACCTGCGGGTCGACCGCTTCGATGCTGGCCTTCTCGGCCGGCGTGATGCGCTGGATATTCAGGACTTCGAGCACTGCCAGGTCTCTCGGTGCGCGTGAGACCCTAGCTTAGCGCGGTGACGGCTCGATGTTCAAACCCGTTGCGCCGACGAGCTCATGCACGACGCGCGTGCCGCCTGATCGGGCCAGGCGCCGACGTCGAGCCGTGGCACGACGATCTTCTGCTTCGGGGGAAAGGTCGCAAGAATTGTCGAGTTGTAGACCTTCAGCCGGTTGCCCTTGTTGTCGAGCATGGTGCAGCGGACCTGGATGTTTTTGACTGCAAAATCGTTGGGGTTGGTGACCTCGGCGCGGACGCCGTACGGCCCTTTGCCGGAATTCCGCGACATCTCGATGTCGATATTGGTGATGGCGGCTTGCTGAGCGAGCGCCGGCGGTGCCGGCACGAAGCCGGCGGTGGCGATTGCGGAGGTCAACGTCACCAGTCCGAGGAGCTTTGTCATGACCGAGCTTCCGATGACGACTGTTGCGTTGGATGAAGGGGCATAGGTGGGTGATCGGCCCAGACACCGCAGGGCAGCAATCCGGCCGGTCGCCAGGTCACATAGCCGACCGGTTCATCGACAAATGAGAGCTGGATCACAGTTCGCCGCCATGATTTGCGGCGCGGCAACCCATGCCGGCAGGGCAAGGCCGTCCGCTTGCATTGCCCAAGACGGCTGGCCAAGATGATTTCTCGGCCGCGCGGCGATGTCGCCTGCGCGAACATTAGAAGATCAGACTTTTACGATCTGATCCGACGGAGGAAGCGAATGCCCTTGCCTCAAGACGTTGAAGCCACCACGCCGAAATTCCTGCGCGACAAATACGCTGTTGTCGGCGTCGGTGAGACCACCTACACCCGCGGCTCCAACATGACGACGCGGGCGATGGCGACGCTTGCCGTCCGCAACGCCATGAACGATGCCGGACTGAAGGCGTCGGAAATCGACGGCATGCTGTCGTACCAGTCCAATGACTTGGTGTTCTCGCCCTTCGTCGCCGGCGATCTCGGCATTCGGCTCAATTTCTACATGGACGTGTTCGGCGGGGGATCATCGACCGAGGCGCTGGTCGGCATCGCAATCGGCGTGATCGAGGCGGGGATGTGCAAGACCGTCGTCATCTTCCGCTCGATGAACGGCTTCTCGCAGGTGCGCATCGGCGGCACCGGCGTGCGCTCGGCAGCGCCGGTGTCGGGCGATGCGCTGCACAGCCGCTCTTACGGCTGGCAGAGCGCGGGACAATCGTTCGCGCCGTCGTTCATGCGCCACATGTACGACTACGGCACGACGCCGGAGCAGGTCGCGGCCGTTCGTGTTACCCACAGCCACCACGCCTCGAACAATCCGAAGGCTTATTACAAGAAGCGGCTGACCGTCGACGACGTCGTCAACAGCCGCATGATCTGCAAACCGCTGCACCTGCTCGACTGCTGCGTCGAGACCGACAACGCCAACGCGATCATCGTCACGACCGCGGAGCGCGCGAAAAACCTGAAGCAGCCGCTGGTGCAGATTCGCAGTGTGGTCGGCCGCTGCTGCAAGCCGCGCGCCGACATGCACTACCAGACCGGGCCGATCTCGACGGTCGCCGGCCATTATGCGAGGGAAATCCTGTGGCCCAACGCCGGGCTCGGGCCTGAGGACGTCGACCTCACCGGCTCCTACGACGCCTTTACCTTCACCACCATGCTGCAGCTGGAAGACTACGGCTTCTGCAAGAAGGGCGAGGGCGGTCACTACGTCTCGGACGGCACGATCAAGCTTGGCGGCAAGCGTCCCAACAACACCTCGGGCGGCCACCTCTGCGAGGGCTATACCCACGGCATCGCCATGGTGATCGAGAACGTGCGCCAGTTGCGCCACGACGTCGACGATTCCTGCCCGATCGGTCCTGACGGCAAGCGCCAGCACACCTACGACTACCGTGAGGGCGGCTGCCGTCAGGTGAAGAACGCGGAAGTCAGCGCCAATCTCGGCTGGGCGATGCCCGGCACGGGATCGGCGATGGTCATGCGGCGCGGTTGAGAGGGAGCAAAAACAATGATCAACGCGACCTACCTTGGCATGCCGCTCGAGATCAACGATCTCGATCACGAGAATCTCGAATACTTTTCCTACGCGGCGAAGCATGATTTCCGCCTGCAGCGCTGCGCGTCGTGCAAGCTGATGCGCTATCCGCCGGCGACCGCGTGCCCGTGGTGCACCGAATTGAAGTCGGAGTGGGTGTCGGTCGAAGGCAAGGGCACCGTGCATTCCTACACCGAGGTGCATCATGCCATTCAGCCGGCGTTCAAGGTGCACACGCCTTATCTCGTGCTGCTCGTCGAACTCGACACCCAGAGCGGCAAGCCGACGAAGGAAGAGGGCCTGCGCGTGATCGGCAACCTGACCACGCCGGACGGCAAGCTGGCGTCGCGCGAGGATGTCGAGAAGGTCGGCATCGGCACGCGGGTGCGCATGACGTTCACCGACGTCGCGACAGGCCTTGCGCTGCCGCAATGGACCATCGACGCCGGTGCGGGCAGCGCCAAGCCATGGCGGTATCCGGGATAGCTGGGCAGCCACGGCGGGCTGGCCGATCGCATCGCGTCTGCTCAAAATTTGAGCAGACACATTGCGAACATATGCCGCTGCATACAGGCTTCACGGCGCGGTGCGCGATCTCTAGTCTCGTTACGACTCTTTCCCAAGAATTGTATACGCGACGGAATCTTTTCCCATGCGCTGCCTGGTGGTCGCCGACCTGCACTACTCGCTGCCGCAATTCGACTGGCTGCTGCAGGCGGCGCCGCAATTCGATCTCGTGATCTTCGCCGGCGACGCACTCGACATCGGCTCGATCGTCGATTTTCGCGCCCAGATCGTCGTCGTGCAAAAATATCTCTCGATGCTCGCGGCGGTGACACGTGTCGTCGTCTGCTCCGGCAATCACGATCTCGACGCGCGCAACGAAGACGGCGAGAAAGTGCCACGCTGGCTTGAGGATTTGCGCGAGCACAACATCATCTGCGACGGCGAAAGCTTTTCCATCGGCGACACGCTGTTTTCTGTCTGCCCGTGGTGGGACGGCCCGATCGTGAAGCAGCGCATCGCTGATCAGCTCGAAGCGGACGCCGCCAAGCGCGTCGGCAAATGGATCTGGATCCATCACGCGCCGCCGGCGAATTCGCCGGTGAGCTGGGGCGGCAAGCGCTTCTTTGGCGACCCCGATCTCGTCAGCTGGATCGAGCGCTACCAGCCTGATCTCGTGATCTCAGGCCACGTCCATCAATCGCCGTTCGTGCGCGACGGCTCGTGGTTCGACCGGCTGGGCAAGACCTGGGCGTTCAACGTCGGCCACCAGTTCGGCCGCCCACCGGCGCACATGGTGCTCGATCTCGCTACGTCCGCAGCATTCTGGATGTCGGCGGCCGGCGCCGAGCGGCTTGATCTCGCTGCTCCCTTGCAGCGGCCGGCGCCGCCGATCACGCGGGCGCCGGAGTGGCTCATATCCTTGGATCGGATTGCCGATCCGAGCCTGGCGACACCTCAGCCGGCGCCAGGTTGATCATGCTCTGCAGGAGATCGCCGACCATCGCGAGGTGGTTGCCGTGGCCGGCATATTGCCGGCGCAGATCGGCGAGGTAGGTGGTCGCGACATAGAGCCGGCGCGCCAGCAGCTGCGCGATCAAGAGCGCCACCTCTGGCTTGTCGCGCATAAAGCGCGCGGCATCGTCGATCTGGTAGATCGTGGCATCGGTCGCAGCGCGGACCGCGGCAGTGTGGTCCTGCTCGAGCAGCACGCTCATCTCGCCGAAGATCGCGCCGGGCTCGGCGATGCTCGCGACCACGACGTCGCCGCGCACGACCTCGACGCGACCGTCGATCAAAATATAGAGATGCCCGGTGCGGCCGCTCTCGTGCAGGATCAAATCGCCGGCAGCGACCTTCTTCTCGAGGCCGTCGACGCAATACTGCAGCATCGCTTTCATGCAAAATCCCCCTGCCGGCGTGCGGGAGTTAAGCACGGGGATTTGCGAATGGCGAGTAGCGAGTGGCGAGTAGCGAGTAGCGAGTAGCGAGTAGCGAGTAGCGAGTAGCGAGTAGCGAGTAGCTCGCACCCTGTTCGCCATTCGCTATTCGCCGCTCGCTCTCACAGCGCCTCGCAGCTCTGCGACGACTGCGCTTCGCCGTAGCTTTCCTTCAGCTTGACGATGTGGACCTTGCGCGCTTCGGTTCCCCTGGAGGCCGGCTCCAGCGTCAGCACGGCTTCGTCGCGGGTGGGACCTGCGGCATTAGTGATATACGCCCGCACCGTGCAGCGGTAGCGCTGCTCGCAGGTGTTGGTCAGCTCGATCACGAAAGTGGCGTTCGGCGTGAAGTCCGAATTGTTGACCACGCATTTCCGCTCTTCCGGCGGCGTCTGGGCCTGGTCCTGTTGCGGCGGCTGCTGGCCGGACTCGTCTGGCCCGGCGAGCGCGGGTCCGCACAGGCTGGTGAAGATAACGACAGCCGAAAACAATCGCGCGAGCTTTGCGGGCATGGATGACCTTCGCGTTGGGTGCATTGACCCTTGGTGCCCTTGGCGCGCAAGCTGGTTCACAAAGGCGTCGCGGCTTTGTTACCTCTCCCCATGGGGAGAGGTAAGGTCGCCGCAACGGTAACGACAAAACTTAAGGGAGCAGAAACATGAAAATCATCGACGCCCAGGTGCACATCTGGAAGGACGCGACGTCGGCGCCGTCGGGCGTCCACCGCAAGGTAAAATCCTTCCTCGCCGAGGAATGCCTGAAAGAAATGGACGAGGCCGGCGTCGATGCCGCGCTGATCCATCCACCGGTGAGCTGGGACCCCGACGCCAACGAGCTTGCGATCGAGGCGGCGCAGAAATATCCCGATCGCTTTGCGGTGATGGGCCAGTTCGCCCCCGACAAGCCGGAGAACCGCAAGCTGGTCAAAACCTGGCGCAGCCAGCCTGGCATGCTCGGCTTGCGCTGGCCGCTTTTAACCGAGCAGCAGCAGAAGTGGCTCGACGACGGCACGCTCGACTGGCTGTGGCCGGAGGCCGAAGCCGCCGGCGTGCCGATCGCGATGATGGCCGGATTGTTCCTGCCGAAATTCCGCGCCATCGCGGAAAAATATCCGCAGCTGAAACTCGTGATCGATCACTGCGGGCTGAACCGCCACGGCCAGGACGACGAAGCGTTCATCCATCTCGATGAACTGGTGAAGACCGCGAAGCTGCCGAACGTCGCGCTGAAAGCGACCGGCGCGCCGCATTATTCGACCAAGGGCTATCCGTTCAGGAACATCCAGGACGGCCTGCATCGCATTTACGACGCGTTCGGCCCGAAGCGTTTCTTCTGGGGCACCGACATCACGCGCATGCCGTGCAGCTATCGCCAGTGCGTCACGTTCTTCACCGAGGAATTGCCGTGGCTGAAGGGCCGCGATCTCGAGGACGTCATGGGCCGCGGCCTGTGCGAATGGCTCGGCTGGGATTACGCGAGCGTGCGGGGGAAGTAGTCACTTTCTCCGCAATGACTAAGTAGATCGCCGCCACATCTCCGGCAGTAATGCGTGCGTTAACGCCAATTGCGCCGATGCGGCGGCGAGCTTCGGGCGCACGCGTGATAATCCCCATGTTCCATGCAGCAGCGCACATCCGCGTTGCGCATAAAGGCTTTTTGCAACTCGCGCGATTGCCTATACGCGCCCCCGCCGCTGCGAGCACGGGCGATGCTCGATCAAGTCCGCGGCATTCATCCTGAAGGCGAACCGCGCGTTCGCACCAAACCCAAAAGGTAAGACATGTTGCGTAGTGTACTCTGCGCGCTGGCGCTCGTCAGCGCGATCCCTGCCGCTGAGGCTCATGGCAATCATCATCATCACGGCACGCCATGGTGCGGCATCTATCTCTCGAGCTATCTCGGCAAACACGATCGCAACCTCGCGCTGGCGCGCGAGTGGGCGCACGAAGGCTCGGCCGCGCCGGGGCCGGCGGTCGGCGTCGTTGCGGTGTGGCCGCATCACGTCGGCATCATCACCGGGCAGTCGCCGGACGGCCAGTGGATCGTACACTCCGGCAATGACGGCGGCGCCGTGCGCACGCGGCCGCGCTCGCTCGCCGGCGTCATCGCGTTTCGCCATGTGAGCTGACGGGGCGCTTGGGCTCGTAGCCCGGGTTGAGCGGGCCGCGAACTCATCGCAACCACACAATGAGCGCGAGCGAAACCCGGGATCGTCCTCCGTGTTCCCCGGGTTTCGCTTGTGGCGTGCACTGGTCGACGCCCGCGTTCGCGGCCGCTCAACCCGGGCTACAGACGGCTCACCCCTGCGACATCGTGAACTTTCGCCGGCTCCCTCGCGGCCGTATAAAGCTGTTCGGCAAAACACGGAGGAGCACGGACAATGCCGGAAGATCTTTCAGGCCGCATCGCGCTGGTGACGGGCGGCGCGAGCGGCATCGGCACGGCGACCGCGAAAGCGCTGGCGAAATCCGGCGCCAAGGTCGTGGTCAGCGACGTCAGTGACGGCGCGGCACTCGCAAACGACATCGGCGGCGCCTATGTGCGCCACGACGTCACCAGCGAGGACGACTGGATCAAGGCGATCGCGTTTGCCAAATCGACCTTCGGCGGCCTCGATATCCTCGTCAACAATGCCGGCATCTTCCTGATGAAGCCGACGCCGGCGACCTCGCTGGAAGAATTCCGCCGCGTGCTGCAGGTCAATGTCGAGGGCGTGTTTCTCGGGCTGAAGCACGGCATCCCCGCGCTCGCCGAGCGCGCGGCGAAGTGGGACGGCGGGGCGGCGGTGGTCAACCTGTCGTCGGTCGCCGGCATCGTCGGCCAGGCCAACACGCTCGCCTACAATGCGTCGAAGGGCGCGGTGCGGCTGATGACGAAATCGTCGGCGATGGAGTGTTCCCGCGGCAGCCTGAAGGTGCGCGTCAATTCGGTGCATCCCGGCATCATCAAGACGCCGATGATGGCGCGCGCCATGGCCGAGGTCGCCTCGCGCACCGGCATCGGCTCCAACAGCGTCGAGCAGCGCTTTACCGAGAGCCACCCGATCGGCCGGCTCGGCCGCGACACCGACGTCGCCAACGCGATCGTGTTCCTGGCCTCCGACTCGGCTGCCTTCATGACCGGCTCGGAGCTCGTGGTCGACGGCGGCTGGACCGCGACGTGATTTTTTGGCCTCGTTGGCTGCGAAGATGACGCGGCGCGATCATCCTCCCCCGCAACGCGGGGGAGGGGAAGCATGCGAACGCATGGTGGAGGGGGCGCGTGCCTCATCGCAATGATGCGCTTTGATGCCCCATGCCCGACGCGCTGCCGCCTGATCGGCTCGACCGCCTCGCCCTATGCGCTGAAACTGCGCGCGATCCGCGCCAACAGGGATGGCGAGGTCTCCGAAGTCTTCGCGGCCCTGTGGGCAAAAATCTGCCGCGCTAGCGGCTCTTGGCGCTTCACGCCTGAATCAGCATATTTTTGATGGCGTAACGGACCAGGCCCGCCGTCGATTTCACGGAAATCTTGTCCATCGCCGCGGCCCGGTGAGTTTCAATCGTTTTAACGCTGAGATTGAGCACCTGGGCCATGCCCTTGTTGCTGTGCCCTTCAGCAATCAGCTGGACGATCATCCGTTCTCGGGGGGTCAGCGAGGCCATCGGCGCCGCGTTCGTCGACAGGTAGCTGGCCAAAATCTTTTCAGAGACAGGACCTGTAAAGAATGGCTTGTGAACAAGCAGCGCTTCGATCGCGGAACTGAGCTGTTCTTTGGCGTCCGATTTCGACAAAAAGGCCCTGGCACCGGCCTGGAAGGCCTCTTTAACCAATACCTCGCTGTCGTGCATTGTGAAGATCAGGATCTCAGTATTGATTTGCCGCGTCTTGATGTTTCGCGCGACCTCGATGCCGTTGATCAGGGGAAGTGAATAGTCGAGGATTGCAACGTCCGGCCTATGTTGAATGATCGCCGCTATGGCATCTTTGCCGTTGTCGGCCTCGGCAACAATTTCCCAACCTCTGTGCAACTCCAGAATTGCCCGCAAACCCGAGCGCACGATTTCATGGTCGTCGGCGATGAGTATGCGCTTTGGTGCCATTCCTTGAATTCCTTTTCGTTGCTGCGGGTCGCAGCAACTGCCGATCGCGTTCGGCTGATGCCTCTCAAGCTCTTTAACTCCGCTCATCGCAGTCCCCCGCAGTTCAATGGTCTCTTGCAACGTCTGCTCACGCTCAATTAGCACGGATGCGGATGAGTGAGTGGCACGACGAGCCCAGCAATATGCGAAACTGAATGGATGTTATTCTGAGGTAAGGCCAGTTGACCTGAATCAAAGTCCTGTAACGCGATCATGTCGGAAATTGGCAGCACTTTTCGGACATCGCATGACCCTCGCTGAGAGTTGTGGAGCAGCCCATCTAACTGCGGCTGTGCGTTGCGCCCGGCGCTATAATGCTGCCATGTCCTCGCGCTACCGCCTGATCGGCTCGACCGCCTCGCCCTATGCGCTGAAACTGCGCGCGATCCTGCGCTATCGCCGCATCCCGCACGACTGGGTCATCATGACCAAAGAGCTGCGGCAGCAGACGGCGCACTTGAAGCCGAACCTGATTCCGGTCCTGCAATATCCCGACGGCAGCTTTCACGGAGAGACCACGACGCTCGCGTACGATCTCGAAGCGCGCCATCACCCCCGCTCGATCATCCCCGACGACAAGGCGGTCGCCTTCGTCTGCGATCTCCTGGAGGACATGGCCGACGAGTGGGCGGTGAAGCCGCTGTTCTTCTATCGCTGGTGGGACGAGGAGGACCAGGCCTACGTCTCGCGCTGGGCCGGCGAGGAGTGGTCGACGTCGGAAGCTGAGACCGGCAGCCGCTGAAGAGATCGCGGAGTTCCGCCGTCGCCAGATCTCGCGCATGCCGATCCTCGGCGCGACGGCCGAAAACCAGCCGCTGCTCGAAGAGAGCTACCGGCGCATCCTCGCTCGCCTTCGAGCCGCATGTCGGCATGACAAAATACCTGTTCGGCAGCCGGCCTTCGCTCGCCGACTTCGCCTGGTATGGCCAGCTCGCCCAGCTCGCGACCGATCCCTCGCCGATGCGCATCATGCGCCAACTCGCGCCGATGACCGATCACTGGGTCCGCCGCCTCGACGACGCCTCCGGCGTCGACGGCGCGTGGGCGACAAGGGAGGAGGTGCTGTCGTCACCTCTCCCCGCAGCGCGGGGAGAGGTCGACGCGCGTAGCGAGGCGGGTGAGGGGCATGGCACTGACTTACACCGCGCATCGAGTTCGCGGACAGTGGGAGCTGGGTCGAAGCGCTGCTCGCGATCGCAGGCGAGGTCTACCTGCCGTTCCTCGTCGCCAACGCGGATGCCTTCGCGCAAGGCCGCGACCGGCTCGAAATCACGGCGTGGGGCCTGCCTTACGTGCTGACGCCGTTCAAATACCAGGTGAAGTGTCTGGAGCGCTTGCGCGAGCGGTTCGCCGCGCTCTCCGCCGACGACCGCGCCGCACTGCGGCCGCTGCTGGAGCGGACGGGGTGTTGGGGGAGGGTGGCGAAAGAAGCTCGAGTGTGAAATGAGCGCCAACAATGCTCGCCTGGAGGCCGATACACTTCAGGCGGCGGACGTTGGTTGAAGCGTAACGAGGGGCGAGGGTCAACAACGCACGTTTCGGAATCCCAGCGATTCCGATTTGCCGGGGTCCGGCTAACTCGGCAAAATTGTCGGATTGCGTTGGCTCGCCAATTGCGGAATCATCAAGATGAGGCAGCACAATGGTCCTTGTGTTGGGGGCGACGCCTTCAATTCTGTATCGGATTGCAGGAGCGCGAACGCTTCATGAGCTGCCGTTTTTCCGCCCTCACACGGGGACAGAGCAGTGTCACAGGGCTGAGGAATTGAGGTTGGCGTAGTCTCCGGGGTGTTCAACCTCGAATCATCCGGCGTTGAAGCGTCGGACTGGAGACCACGCCATGACAAGCATTATCACGAAGCCTGATTCTTCGCAGCCTGCAGCCGAGATGGCTGTTGATCTTTTCGACAACTGGTTTGATCCGATCGAGACCGAGGTGCGGGCTCGGGCGCATGAGTTCATCGAAGAACTGATCCGCGGCGAGCTCGACGCTGTGCTGGCACGACCGCGTTACGGTCGAAGCCAGATGGCCGGCAATGAAGGAAGCGCCGGCGTTGCGGGCCACCGCCACGGCAGCCGGAGGCGGTCGCTGACAGGAACGTTCGGGCCGATCGAGATCGCGGTGCCGCGTGCCCGACTGAACACTCCTGAAGGCAAGACGACGGAATGGAAGAGCCAGGCGCTGCGGGCCTATCAGCGCCGTACGCTGGCGGCCGACGCGCTGATCGCGAGCAGCTATCTCGCCGGCACCAACACGCGCCGTGTGCGCCGCGCGCTCGCCGCCCTGTTCGGCGGGACGGTCGGCAAGGACACGGTGAGCCGGACATGGCGCAAGGTAAAGAGCGACTGGGATGCCTGGAACGCCCGCTCGCTGGCCGAGGAGCCGATTGTGCGGCTCATTCTCGACGGCACGGTGGTGCGGGTGCGGCTCGACCGCAAAGCGACTTCCATCTCGCTGCTCGTCGTTCTCGGCGTGCGTGCGGACGGCCAGAAGGTATTGCTCGCGATCAAGAGCATGGGCGGCGAGAGCGCCGAGGCCTGGCGCACTGTGCTGGACCATCTCATCATGCGCGGGCTGCGGCGGCCCGAGTTCCTCATCGTCGACGGTGCGCCGGGGCTCGACAAGGCCATTGCCGCCGTTTGGGACGGCGTGCCAGTCCAGCGCTGCACGGTTCACAAGCACAGGAACTTGCTGGCGCACGCACCCGAGCGCCTGCACGAGGAGATCACCGCAGATTACAACGACATGATCTACGCGACGACACCTGAGGAGATCGAGGTTCATCGCAAGGCCTTCATCCGAAAATGGAGGCTCAAGCATCGCGCCGTCGCCGACAGCCTGGAGGAGGCCGGCGATCGGCTCTTCGCGTTTGCTCGTCTGCCGCCGAGCCAATGGCGCAGCGTACGAACCACCAATGCGATCGAGCGGTTGCACGAGGAGTTCAAGCGGCGGATAAAGACGCAAACCGTTCTGCCATCGGCCGACACCGCGGCGATGTTGTTCTGGGCGCTGCTCGCCTCAGGGCAGATCAACATGCGCAAGGTTGATGGTTGGCAGACCCTCGCCACAAAGCCCATCGATCAGCCGATTGACCTCGCCGCCTGAAACGATACCTTCATGTTACCGGAGATCGCGCCACACCGAATTCCAACCGCATCCCGGACGGCACCGTTCTACGTAGAGGCGGAAAGTCCGGTTGGCCCGTTGAGCCGTGATGACTTGCTTTGGATACTCTCAAGGGTATCCGATCCGCGAGACGTGCTTGTTTGGCGAGAAGGGCTTTCGGGCTGGCAAAAGGTTCAGAGCGTGGCTGAGCTGCGCGCTGCCCTTGTGCCCGCGCATGTCACGGGAAGGACGGAAATCGACAGGGCGGTAACAGCCCCTGCGGAGGATACGCGATCCAATCAGACTATCGCAGGTCGAGCAAAGGGCGCTGCCAAGTTAGCGGGCTTTTGGGTTCTCGGGGGTGCCAGCGTCCTACTTTGGCTCGCCGCAATGGCAGGGCTCACGGTGTTGGGCGTCATGCTCCTCAAGGGAGCCGTTTGGGCCTCCGACTATCTCATTCTTTATGCGTATCGGGCGGCGGAGTTGACGCTGCTCGCCTGCCTGTTCGTGCTGCTGCCCTTGTCTCTTGATTCGGAGAACCCAAAGAGTTGCGTCAGTTGGTCTTGTCCTGGCCTCCTACGTCTTTTGGGACGGCTACTTGGATGCTCGGCTTGCTGGTTGCTTACTCCTACTGGGGACTTGCTGGCGTGTTGGTTGGATTAGCTATCATTGGAGTGGGCGTGGTGCCGGTTGGCTGGCTTGCAAGCGCTCTCCACGCTGATTGGACTTCGGTTCTAATGCTCACCCTTGGAATTGGGCTGGCCTACGGGGCAAGGGCACTTGGGATATGGCTGCAAATTAAGGTCGATGAGCGAGAAGCTGAACGGCGACTAAAGATCATTGACGCTTAGGGGGGATGTGCTCGGTGATCGAAGCCTCATTTTGTGATTGTTCGGGCTCGTGAAATGTTGGCCAACATTGGAGTGGCAATCTTCATCGCCCTGTCGTTCTCAGCACTTGTGTTCGCGACACTAGACAAGCTGCTTGATACCCATGACCGAGAAGCTGCACGTCGCAAGGTGGAGGAGTTTTGGTTTCGCACGGCCACACTTGAAACAAACGAACAATTTCGGTCAGCAATCAGATCGCGATACTGGCAGATGAAGCGGCTTCGGAAGCTCTACTTCTCGGTCTTCGGGTACGTTGCAGGCGTCCTGTTCATCATGGCAGCGCTTTTGGGCGCATATCACCCAACCGAAACTCTACGTCGATGGGCTCCGTGCGCTCGCGGATACTATTTCGATACCCGTTTTATTAATAGCGTTTAATGTCCCACTGGATACCGAGACCGAAGGGCTTGGACCATGCATTGTTGGAGAAGGATATGAGGCGGTAGCTGCTGCGGCTCGTCTCTTTAGGGTCAAATCCGCGCTTTATGCATTTCTGGACGTTGCCGCTGAGCAGCAATTGGCTGCGCGCGTATCAAGTGCGGTAGTTGGAGCGGCGGACATAGCTATCTTGAGCGTTCCGCTTGCTGTAGCTCTGTTTATCTCCCTTAACTTTACGCTCTTGTGCTGTCGAAGATCACGGATTTCATTTAAGCCAGTAACTATCGTCATTGCTGACCTGATTCTTGGCGGTTCTCATGCCGCCGCTGATATCGGCTGTTCTCCTCACGACGCTTGCTGTTGGGATCGTCTATCTCCCGACCTTTGCTAAGCGATGCATCGCGCCTCTGATTGGTTGGCCAAGATGAGCCCGACTCACGATGGGCGCGTCACTAAGCTATACCTCACCACCAACCACACCGCCCCCCACAAACACAGCGCGTGCATCGTATTGTCGGTCACGGTGTAAACAATCGCCGTGAACGCGATGTCGAACTCGCGGGAGGGCGTGGTGTTGGCGCGCGCGGCCTCGAAGGTGCGGCCGCCGATCAGCTTCAGCCAGGGCGTGGCGAGCGACCAGCGGTCGATGATCCAGTGCGGCACAAACACCGCGATCGCGAACAGCGGCGACAGGGTGCCGACCATCGCGCAGACCGCGACGGTGTAAACGGCGACATGGATGGTGCAGGCCCTAAAACCTTCGGCGCCTGGCTTGCTCTTGGTCAGCGCCATCCATTTCGATTGCAGGAGATAGTCGCCGATCAGGTGACCGAGGATTGCGAGGATGAAGAGGCGTTCCATGGGTGAGGTTCAAGCAAGGGAGTGTTTTCAGTCGTAAACACTCTACCCTCATGGTGAGGAGGCGCGAAGCGGCGTCTCGAACCATGAGGCCCGCGCAGTGGCCTCATCCTTCGAGACGCGCCGCAAAAGGCGGCGCTCCTCAGGATGAGGAGCTAGGGCATCCAAGTGAGAGAGCGAGCCGCGCCGCGCCGCAGCGCACCCTTGATCAGGATCAATCGGCTGGCCATCCGCGGTGCTTCAATGTCTGCCTCAAAGGAGGCGGTCATGCGCAGGCCATTCCTTGTTCCGCTGTCGATTGCAGTCATCCTTATCGTCCTGATGCTGGGCTTCGAGGCCGCGTCCTATTCGGGCCCCCGGCCGTGGGGCATGATGGGGCCTGGCATGATGGGCGGCGGCGTGCCGGGGAGTGGACCGTGGGGCGGCTACGGCTCGCCGTACATGATGCACGGCTATTTGATGCGCGGCTATCAGCCGGCACCTTCGTCATCCTGGACAGCCTCACGGGATCTCAACCTGTCGGTCGATGCGGTGAAGACCCAAGTCGAGCGCTGGGTCGCCTGGCAGGGCAATCCCCGCCTCAAAGTCGGTGACGTCAAGGAGAAGGACGCCGACACCATTCTCGCCGACCTCGTGACCAGGGACAATTCGCTGGTGCAGCGTTTTGCCGTCAACCGTCACACCGGCTTGGTCCAGGATGTGGAGGACTGATCATGATGTGGAACGGCTATGGCATGGGTTTCGGCTGGTTCTGGCCGTTTCATTTCCTGGTGCCGCTGTTGATCGTCGGCCTGATCATCTGGGCGATCGTCATGGCGTTGCGTGCCGGCGGCGGCCTCCACGATTTTCGCGCGCCGGGCGGACGCTACTCGCCCGGCCTCGACGCGCTCGACGAACGCTACGCCAAGGGCGAGATCAATCGCGACGAATACCTGCAGAAGCGCCGCGATATTTTGGGGTGAGGGGGGCTCTTGTCGTCATCGCCCGGTTTTCGACTGTCATCGCCCGGTTTAACCGGGCGATCCAGTACTCCGTGACGTTACGGTCAATCACTCACGCTGCGGGTTACTGGATGCCCCGCTTTCGCGGGCATGACAGGATTGAAGCGCGCCCCCTCACATCTCCCGAAACACCTTGGCCCCGATCTGCCCGATCTCCTCGTCCTGCTCCGGTGTGCCGCCGCTTTCGCCGAGCGCGCCGAGCATGGTGCCGTCGGATGCGCGCAGCACGATGCCGCCCCACACCGGCGTGTACAGCGGATCGCCGAACCATGAGACCTCGCGCCTGTTGTCGCCGAGCGACATGTCGAACAGCCGCTCTTTCAGCGCGCGGGTGTCGCGCTGCCACTTCGTCGCGGTGTAGGCCTTGTTGGTGCTCATGCGCGCGTTCAGCGCCGACGCGCCGTCCATCCGCGAGAGGTGAATGAGGTCGCCGCCAAAGTCGACCACCGCCGCCGCCATGACCAGCTTGCGCTCGGCGGCGGCCTTCAGCATGGCCTCGACGATCAAGCGCGCTTCGTTCTGTCCGAGCTTGTTGGGCATTGTTTTGTTTCCTCCTTGCGTTACCCTTGATCCTCATGGTGAGGAGCATCGCGCAGCGATGCGTCTCGAACCATGTGGCCCGTGTGCCCTGGAAGCCCGGGCCTCATCCTTCGAGACGCGCTGCGAGAGCAGCGCTCCTCAGGATGAGGAGTTACGTTGCGCGTATAATCCTCACCCCATCGCTGGCCGTCGTTCCCCGATGGCCCGCCGCAGCGTGCGCGACAGCGCTTCCACCGAATACGGCTTCTGGATCAGCTCGAACCCGGATGGGCGTTCTCGGCGAGCACGTTGCTGTAGCCTGACGTCAGCACGACCGGCAGCCCGGGAAAGCGCTCGCGGATGGTGGCGGCGAGTTCGACGCCGTTCATGCCGGGCATGATGACGTCGGAGAACACGAGGTCGAAGGCGAATTCGTCCTTGCCCAGCGCAGCAAGCGCATCGGTCGCGTTGGTCGACCCAGGAAATCTTGTAGCCGAGATCCTCGCAGCAGATCGGTCGAGAAACGGCCGATGTCCTCGTTGTCCTCGACCACCAGCACGCGATAGCCGCGGCCGGAGTGGCGGCGTCCGCCGAGGCGGCCTGGGTCGGCTTCGTCCTGCGGCGCCTCGGCTTGCGGCAGGTAGAGCGTGAAGGTGGCGCCGGCGGCGGGCGCGCTCTTCACCGTGATGTCGCCGCCCGATTGCTTGGCGAAGCCGAACGCCTGGCTGAGGCCGAGGCCGGTGCCCTTGCCGACTTCCTTGGTGGTGAAGAACGGCTCAAAGATCGCGTCGAGCTGGTCCGGCCGATGCCGGTGCCGGTGTCGGTGATCGCGACAGCGATGAAGGCGCCCGGGCGCGGCTGGCTCGCCGCGCAACGGCGGGACGCCGTCGACCTGTTCCACCGTGATCGTGAGCTGCCGCCTTCGCCGTGCATCGCGTCGCGCGCGTTGACGGCGAGGTTGATGAGTCGCGGTCTCGAACTGGGCGATGTCGGCGAGCGCAAACAGGCCGTCGTCGGATCGCGCAATCGTCGATCGTGATCTGGATCGAGCTGCCGACCACCGGACGGATCAGCTGGGCGATGCTCTCGATCTGCGCGCCGACGTTGAAGATCTGCGGCTTCAGCGGCTGGCGGCGGGCGAACGCCAGCAGCTGCGCCGGTGAGCTTCGAGGCGCGGTCGACGGTTTCGGAAATGGCATCGACATAGCGGCGGCGGCGCTCATCCGGGAGATCGCGGCGGCGCAGGAAATCGGTCGCCGAGCGAATGATCGTGAGCAGGTTGTTGAAGTCGTGCGCGACGCCGCCGGTGAGTTGCCCGACCGCCTCCATCTTCTGCGACTGGCGCAGCGCTTCCTCGCCCTGGCTTGCGCTCGGTGATGTCGACCGCTTCCGGCACCGCGCCGGTCACGGTGCCGTACTCGTCGAAGATCGGCCGCATCGCAAAGTCGATGATGCGCTCGCCGACCGGCTAAATTGAGCTGCAGCTCGGTGCGCACCGGCTTGCCCTGCAGCACCGTGGCAAACGCTTCGCGCACCACGTCGCGCATCCCCGGCGTGCCTGAGAACCACGGCGTGTTCCAGAACGGCTTGCCGAGCACGGCCGCGGTGTCGGCGCGAATGGCTGCCAGCGCCGTGCGATTGACGTGATCAGGTTGCCGTCGGGTGTCGAGCAGGCCCTGGTACATGTTCGAGGTCTCGAACATGGTGCGCATCTGCGCTTCGCTCAGCTGCAGCTGCGTCGTGCGATCCTTGATGCGCTGCTCCAGCGTTTCGTTGATCTGCCGCAGCTCGGCCTCGGCCTGTTTCGACAGCGTGACGTCATTGGCGATGCCGACAAAGCCGAGATGGTTGCCGTGCGGATCGAAGCGCGGCCGCGATTCCGAGCGCAGCCAGCGCCATTCGCCGTCGGCGCGGCTGGTAGCGCGCTTCCAGCACGAACGGCTTCAGCGAGGATTCGCCGGCGATCTGTTCCTGCAGGATGCGCGGCAGGTCGTCCGGATGGAGTGACCTTGCGCCAGTCGAACACGCACGGCCTCCTCGAACGGCAGCCCGAGGAAGTCCATGTAGGCCTGGTTGACGAAGGAGCGGGTGCGGTCGAGCTTGGTGACCCACATCGGCACCGGCGCGGAATTCGTGATCTGGCGGAAGCGCTCCTCGCTCTCGCGCAGTTCCGCTTCGGCGAGCTTCGCCTTGGTCACGTCATAGCCGATGCCGATGAAGCCGATGTGCTCGCCATTGACGTCGAAGCGTGGCAGCAATTCCGAATGCACCCAGCGCCATTCGCCGCTGCCGGCGCGAATCCGCATCTCCAGCGCGAACGGCAGTTGCACGCCGGGATTGGCTCTGTGCTCGGCGATGACGCGCGGAATGTCCTGCTCGCGCATCACGCGCGGCAGGTCGTCGGGGTGGATCGCGTCGCGCCAGTTGTGGGTGACAGCCTGCTCGGGCGTCAGCGCGAAGAAGTCGAGATAGGCCTGGTTGACGAAGGCGCGCGTGCCATCGAGGTTGGTCACCCACATCGGCACCGGCGCGGAGTTGGCGATGGCGCGGAAGCGCGCCTCGCTCTCGCGCAGGGATTCTTCGGCGAGCTTGCGGTCGGTAATGTCGAGATGGGCGCCGATCAGTTTTGTCGCGCGCCCTTGCTCGTCGCGCTCGACCCGCGCGCGCACGCCGACCCAGCGCACCTGGCCGTTGTCGCGGCGGATGATGCGGTATTCGCAGGCGTAGTCGTCGCCGGGCCCGCGAATGGTGTCGATAAAATATTGCCGCATCCGCTCGCGGTCGTCGGGGTGGATGCGCGACAGCCAGTCGTCATGGCTCTCGACCGGCATGTCCGGCGGCAGCCCGTGGATCGCAAGATATTCGGGCGAGCGATAGTTCTTGAAGCCGTCGAGCAGGTCGACCTCGACGCCGCCGATGCCGGCGATGCGCTGGATCCGCGCAAGATCGGCCTCTCGCATCGCCAGCGCCTGGTGGGCGCGGTCGCGCTCGCGCGCCAGCGCCTCGAGGTGCTGTTGCAGCGCCGCCGTATCGCTCGGCAGGCTGACGGGTGTTTTCGAATCGGGACGCTGCGTCATGGGGCGTGTTGGGGGCCGTTAACAGACGAACTCTCGCCGAGCCTGATTGCAAGATAAAGCTGGAACTCGCGAGAGGTATTATAATACTTACATGGTCAACAAAACCCTCACCAAATTCCGAAATTTCTTCGTTTTATCAACGTTTTGCGCGGCACGGGTGGTCAGTAACAAAACGGTAACCAGAATTAACCTGCCATTAACCATGTCGGCCCAATCGTTAACGAACCCTTGGAGGTCGCGAGTCGACGATGCCGAAGCAGCAACCGAAGAAACCGCCAAACAAACAACAAAGCCCCAGCGCCAGTTGATGCGCTTTCGCGGCCGCTCCTACGTCGCCTATGTGCTCGCGCCGCAGGTGCCGATCGTCGAGTGGCTCGAAGATGTCGACGCGACGCTGGCGAAATCGCCGGGATTTTTCACGGCGAAGCCGGTGATGCTCGATCTCGCTGCGACGTCGCTCTCAGCTTCAGCAATTCGTCATCTCATCACAAGCCTCGAGCGAGCGCAGCATTCGCGTGCTCGGCCTCGAAGGCGTCGACCAGTCAGTGCTCGCGCCTGATCTGCCGCCATTGCTGAGCGGCGGCCGCGACTGCGCGCTGATGCCGGTCAATTCGAAGCCTGCCGTTGTCGAAGAGAAAGAGAAGCCGAAATCAGGATCGCTGCTGCTGGAAGCGCCGGTGCGCTCGGGCCAATCGGTGATATTTCCCGACGGCGACGTCACCGTGCTCGGCTCGGTCGCCTCCGGCGCGGAGATCGTCGCCGGCGGATCGATCCACATCTACGGCGCGCTGCGCGGCCGCGCCATGGCCGGCTCAACGGCAACGCCCGCGCGCGCATCTTCTGCCAGCAAGATCGAAGCCGAGCTGCTCGCCATCGACGGCTACTACCAGACCGCCGAGGACATCGATGCCGAGCTTGCGCGGCCGGCCGGTCCAGGCGTGGCTCGACGGCGACGCGCATGAAAATCGCGGCGCTGAGCTGACAGACAGGAGGAGAGGAAATGGCCAAAGTCGTAGTCGTCACATCCGGCAAGGGCGGGGTCGGCAAGACGACGTCCACCGCGGCGCTCGGCGCCGCGCTGGCGCAGACAGGGCAGAACGTCGTGGTCGTCGATTTCGACGTCGGTCTGCGCAATCTCGATCTGGTGATGGGGGCCGAGCGCCGCGTGGTCTTCGATCTGATCAACGTCGTGCAGGGCGTCGCCAAGCTGCCGCAGGCGCTGATCCGCGACAAGCGCATCGAGACGCTGTGGCTGCTGCCGGCCTCGCAGACCCGCGACAAGGACGCGCTGACCGAGGAGGGCGTCGGGCGCGTCATCGCCGAGCTGCGCGACAGTTCGACTGGGTGATCTGCGACAGCCCGGCCGGCATCGAGCGCGGCGCGACGCTGGCGATGCGGTTCGCCGACGAGGCCGTCATCGTCACCAATCCGGAAGTCTCCTCGGTGCGCGATTCCGACCGCATCATCGGCCTGCTCGATTCCAAGACCGAGAAGGCCGAGAAGGGCGAGCGCATCGAGAAGCACATCCTGATCACGCGCTACGACCCGGCGCGCGCCGCGCGCGGCGAAATGCTCGACGATCGAGGACGTGCTGGAGATCCTGTCGACGCCGCTGCTCGGCATCATCCCCGAAAGCCAGGAGGTGCTGCGCGCCTCCAACATCGGCTCGCCGGTCACGCTGAGCAATCCGGCGAGCGCGCCGGCCCGCGCCTATCTCGATGCCGCCGCGCGGCTTGAGGGCGAGAGCGTCGCCGATGACGATCCCGGCCGAGCGCAAGGGCCTGTTCGACAAGCTGTTCGGACGGAGGGCGGCATGAGCACTGCTCGGCTTTTTGGCCGGCGCGGCTCGGCGCCGGTCGCGCGCGAGCGGCTGCAGATCCTGCTGGCCCATGAGCGCGGCGTCGCGCGGCCAGTCCGATCTGCTTGCTGATGCTGCGCGAAGAAATTGTCGCCGTGATCGCGCGCCACATGACACGTCGACCGCGACAAGGTCGCGGTCAAGATGGACCGCGGCGACACCGTCTCGACGCTCGAGGTCGACATCGAAGTGCCCAACGCGCTCGGGGCGGTGGCAGTCGCAAGCTGAGACGATGCGTCGAACTGTCGTCACGATGTGGCGTTGAGATAGGGCGATGGAGCCTCGTGCCGATTAGGCGCGAAGCGCACGAGTTCAAGCGATGTAGATCACATTAATTTTGTGACATTTGAGCCACGTTTCGCTGAAATGCGTATGGAACTGCTTAGATAATACGCACGTTGCCTGTGGAAGAGTCACTCAGTGCACAGTCTGTGCATTGCTGCAATGCGGCGACAAGTGTCTGATTGGCTTCAAGATAGGCGTTGAGTCGAGTGGAGGCGTCTGGAGGATTACAACGGGCGCTGCGCGCCAACTCACTTAGGAGAACTGAAATGTACAATGACTCTCTGTTTAACGCCTTTGCGCGGTCGTTCGAGGCGCGCCGCGAAACGGAAATGTCGATTTCGGAGTATCTGGAGTCGTGTCGCGGCGACCCGATGCGCTACGCCAACGCGGCAGAGCGACTGCTGGCGGCGATCGGCGAGCCGCAGATGATCGACACCGCCAAGGATGCGCGCCTCGGCCGCATCTTTCTGAACCGGACGATCCGGACCTATCCGGCGTTCGCCGAATTCTACGGCATGGAGGAGACGATCGAGCGGATCGTCGGCTTCTTCCGTCACGCCGCGCAGGGCCTCGAGGAGCGCAAGCAGATCCTCTACCTGCTCGGGCCGGTCGGCGGCGGCAAGTCGTCGCTCGCCGAGCGGCTGAAGTCGCTGATGGAAGTGCATCCGATCTACGTGCTGAAGGCCGGCGACGAACTCAGCGCCGGTGTTCGAAAGCCCGCTCGGCCTGTTCGATCCCGAGACGCTGGGCGACGATGCATCGAGGAACGCTACGGCATTCCGCGGCGGCGGCTGACCGGGTTGATGAGCCCGTGGTGCTTCAAGCGGCTCGAGACGTTCGGCGGCGACATCTCGCGCTTCAGGGTGGCGAAGATCCAGCCGTCGCGGCTGCGCCAGATCGCGATCGCCAAGACCGAACCGGGCGACGAGAACAACCAGGACATCTCCTCGCTGGTCGGCAAGGTCGACATCCGCAAGCTCGAGACCTTCGCGCAGAACGATCCCGACGCCTACAGCTATTCCGGCGGCCTCAACCGCGCCAACCAGGGCATTCTCGAATTCGTCGAGATGTTCAAGGCGCCGATCAAGATGCTGCATCCGCTGCTGACCGCGACGCAGGAGGGCAACTACATCGGCACCGAGAATATCGGCGCCATTCCGTTCTCCGGCATCATCCTCGCGCACTCCAACGAGGCGGAATGGCAGAGCTTCAAGAGCAACAAGAACAACGAGGCGTTCATCGACCGCATTTACGTGATCAAGGTGCCGTATTGCCTGCGCGTCACCGAAGAGCAGAAGATCTACGAGAAGCTGATCCAGGGGTCCGAGCTTGGCGAAGCGCCCTGCGCGCCCGGCACGCTCGGAAATGCTGGCGCGGTTCTCCGTGCTGTCGCGGCTGCGCAAGCACGAGAACTCGACGCTGTACGCCAAGATGCGGGTCTATGACGGCGAGAGCCTCGAAGGAATCCGATCCGAAGGCGCGCAGCGTCCAGGAATATCGGGACGCCGCCGGCGTCGACGAAGGCATGGACGGCGTCTCGACGCGCTTTGCGTTCAAGGTGCTGGCCGCGACGTTCAACCACGACACAGCGGAGATCGCGGCCGATCCCGTGCATCTGATGTACGTGCTCGAACAGGCGATCCGGCGCGAGCAGCTCCCCGACGAGACCGAGAAGCGCTATCTCGAGTTCATCAAGGCCGAGCTGGCGCCGCGCTATGCCGAATTCATCGGCAACGAGATCCAGAAGGCCTATCTGGAATCCTATTCCGACTACGGCCAGAACCTGTTCGACCGCTACGTCGACTATGCCGACGCCTGGATCGAGGACCAGGACTTCAAGGATCCCGACACCGGCCAGTTGCTCGATCGCGAACTGCTCAATCAGGAGCTGACCAAGATCGAGAAGCCCGCGGGGATCGCCAATCCGAAGGATTTCCGCAACGAGGTCGTCAAGTTCTCGCTGCGCTCGCGCGCCCAGCAATGGCGGCAAGAACCCGTCCTGGACGCGCTATGAGAAGATCCGCGAGGTGATCGAGAAGCGGATGTTCTCGCAGGTCGAGGATCTGCTGCCGGTGATCACGTTCGGCTCCAAGAAGGACGGCGAGACCGAGAAGAAACATGGGGAATTCGTCGAGCGCATGGTGCGCGCGGCTACACCGAGCGCCAGGTGCGGCGGCTGGTCGAATGGTACATGCGCGTGAAGCAGGCGGGTTGACGAGCGTGGGCGACCTGAGCGTTGCAGATTGAGCAAGGTGACAATGCACATCGTCGATCGACGACTCAACCCGGGCGGCAAGAGCCTGGAAAATCGCCAGCGATTTCTGCGCCGCGCCAAGGCGCTGGTGCAGCGCGCGGTCGCAAGAAATCGTCCGCAGACGCAAGCGACATCGGCGATATTCTGAAGGGCGGCGAGGTCGGCATCCCGGCGGCGGGCATGGACGAGCCGTCGATTCGCACGGCGCGGGCGGCCGTCGCGGACATGCGTGCTGCCCGGCAACGCAATACGTCGAAGGCGATCATATTGCCGCGGCTGCCGGACGAGGGCGGCGGCGGCGCGAGCGCGGCCGGGCGAGGGCGACAGGCGAGGACGCGTTCCGCTTCGTGCTGACGCGGGAGGAGTTTCTCGACATGTTTCTCGACGATCTCGAATTGCCCGACCTCGCCAAGCGCACGCTCGACGGAGACCGAGGCCGAGGGCATCCGCCGCGCCGGCTATACGATGACGGGATCGCCGGCCAACATCTCGCGTCGGCCGCACCATGCGGCTGCGCGATGGCGCGTCGCATCGCGCTCGGCCGGCCGCGAGCCGGAAGCGATCGAGGCGCTTGAAGCCGAAATCGCCGAAGCGCGAGGACGGAGCGCCAGGCCGAGCTGCGCCGAACAGATCGAGACGCTCGAAGTCGAAGCTGCGGCGAATTCCCGTATCATCGATCCGATCGACATCCGCTACCGCCGCTTCGAGACCGAGCCGAAGCCGGTCGCGCAGGCGGTGATGTTCTGCCTGATGGACGTGTCGGGCTCGATGTCCGAGCACATGAAGGACCTCGCCAAGCGCTTCTACATGTTGCTCTACGTGTTCCTGACGCGGCGCTACAGGCGGGTCGACATCGTGTTCATCCGCCACACCGACGAGGCCGAGGAGGTGGACGAGGAGACGTTCTTCCATGGCCCGGCGACCGGCGGCACGCTGGTGTCGAGCGCGCTCGAAGCGATGGTCGATGTCGTCAAGACACGCTACCGGCCGAGCGACTGGAACATTTATGCGGCCCAGGCGTCCGACGGCGACAATCCGCATTCCGACGGCGAGCGCACGGCCTCGCTGCTGACGCAGTCGATCCTGCCGGTGACCCAGTATTTCGCCTATCTCGAGGTCGGCGAGGACGGTGGAATCGTTCGCGATGCCGAACTCGACGCTGTGGACGCTTTACGAGCAACTGCAGGCGCAAGGCGAAGAGCTGTCGATGCGCAAGGTGAATAACCGGCAACGAGATCTATCCGATGTTCCGCGACTTGTTCCAGCGCCGCGCCGCGCCACAGAAGGTGTCCGCATGAGCTCGCAAACCGGCGACCGACTGTTCGAGAGCGCGGATTGGGATTTCTCGACCCTGCAGCGCATCCATGATGCCTGCGAGGAGGTCGCGCGCGACGAACTCGGGCTCGATACCTACCCGAACCAGATCGAGGTCATCACCGCCGAGCAGATGCTCGACGCCTACTCCTCCGGCGGCATGCCGCTGTTTTATCGTCATTGGTCGTTCGGCAAGCACTTCGCCACGCATGAGGCATTCTACCGCAAGGGCTGGCGCGGGCTGGCTTACGAGATCGTCATCAACTCGTCGCCCTGTATCTCCTACCTGATGGAGGAGAACACCGCCACGATGCAGGCGCTGGTGATCGCGCACGCGGCGTTCGGCCACAATCATTTCTTCAAGAACAATTACGTGTTCAAGCAGTGGACCGATGCGGAAGGGATTCTCGAATACCTTCGCTTTGCCAAGGCTTACGTCTCGAGCTGCGAGGAGCGTCACGGAACGATCGCGGTCGAGCGCACGCTGGACGCGGCCCATGCCCTGATGTCGCACGGCATCTTCCGTTATCCCGGTCACCGGCGCCAGGATCTGCGCGCCGAGGAACGGCGCCAGCGCGACCGGCGCATCCATGAAGAACGCGTGTTCAATGATCTCTGGCGCACCGTGCCATCCGGCCCGCGCAAGACGCCGTCGGAGTTGACGGTCGAGCGGCGGCGGACCTTGCTCGGGCTGCCGCAGGAGAATGTTCTTTATTTCCTGGAGAAGTCGGCGCCGCGGCTGCAGTCCTGGCAGCGCGAGCTGCTGCGCATCGTGCGGCTGATCGGCCAGTATTTTTATCCGCAGCGCATGACGAAGGTGATGAACGAAGGCACGGCGACCTACGTGCACCATCGCATCATGACCACACTGCACGAGCGGGGCCGCATCACCGACGGCAACTACATCGAATTCCTGCAGTCGCACACCAACGTCGTGTTCCAGCCGGGCTTCGACGACCGCCGCTATTCTGGCTTCAACCCCTACGCGCTGGGCTACGCGATGATGCGCGATATCGAGCGCATCGTCACCGAGCCGACCGATGAGGACCGCGAGTGGTTCCCCGACATCGCAGGCAAGGGTGACGCCATGGGCGTGCTGCGCGACGTCTGGGCCAATTATCGCGACGAGAGCTTCATCGGCCAGTTCCTCAGCCCGGCGCTGATCCGTCACTTGCGGCTGTTCCACCTGCACGATGATCCCTCCGATACGGAGGGCATCCGCGTGGACTCCATTCACAACGAACGCGGTTATCGCAAGATCCGGCGTGAACTTGCGCAGGAATATGACGCCGGCGTCACCGATGCGAATATCGAGATTATCGATGTCGACCTCGCCGGCGATCGGCGGCTGTCGCTGCGCCACGCGGTGAGGGCGGGGGCCGGTCTGTTGGATGCCACGCAAACTCAGCGCGTGCTACAGCATCTCGCTGAATTGTGGAGCTACGACGTGATCCTGTCGGAGGTCGACAGCGCCGGCACCGTGCTTAAGGAACATGTCGCCAAGCCGCAGACCAATCTGGCAGCGGCCTGATTTCCCTGACCTTTTGAGGCTTTTCGCGGGGTCTCGTGTCGGTTACTGCGTGACCGACATCACAGTGATTCCGCACGGTCCCCGCTAGTTATTTACCGTCACGGTCAAACGGCGGAGTGAACAGTCATGACGCGCAGATCCTTGCGGCTCTCGGTCAAGTTTGGATTCCTGCTGATGGTAGCGCTCGCGACAAACATTGCCAGCGCGCCGGCGTGGGCCGGGCTGTCGGGACCGAACGGAGATCCGCCGCCGCGAGTTGTCGCGACGTCGGCGCCCGCGCCGAATGCCGCGCCTGCCACTGCGCCGGTCCAGGCACAGGCGCCAAACTTCGACGGCCGCTGGGTGGTGCACTCGTCGCCGGGCTGCCTGCTGTCGGCGACATCCATCGCGACAGTGTCCCACGGCAGAATTCGGGGGCCTGGCTATAGCGGCGCCGTCTCTCCCGACGGCACGGTGCATTCATCGGGTCGTGGCTTGTTATTGATTACATTTGTGAGCAGCGGACACACCTCGGAAACGCAAGGCTCCGGCACCTTCCGCGAAAGCGATGGCTGCACGGGAACATGGAGCTCCCACAGGCTCTGACCTCGCGAGGGTGAACGACTGAGTTCTGCCCAAACAAGTTGGCCGCGGCCGCCACGGATGTCGAAATGCGTCTTGCTCGAACGGCACGGACATCCCGGCCGGAATAGAAGGCGACGGTGTCCTTGTAGACGCAGACACTCGCAATTAGGCGGACCGTATGGATCAGACCAATGCTCGCGACCCTTAGCCTTGCCGTGTTGGGTCTGCTCCCGGCACCGCCCGCAGCGCGTGCCGATATCCTGCAGGCGTGGTGCTTGAGCGGCGGCGGTGGGCTGACCGACCACGGTGATTTTGCCACGTACGCTCAATGTCAGCAGACCGCCGGCGGTTATGGCGTTTGCAGCCCAAACCCCGCCTACACTGCGCCGGAAGCGCCAGTCTCGCAAACGCTGACCGCGCGACGCAGCAAGCCGTGAGGGCGTTCCCTCAGGACAGCGTTCGCGCCGAAAACCGCTTGGGGAGGAACTGCTTAGGCCGTAGGCTCTGCCCTTAACAAGCGCCGCCAGGCGCACAACAAAAAATGTGGGAGGCTTTGCGTGCTGACCAAGGGCGACGACTATCCAATCCACCAGACCTCCGAGCCGATCGCCTACGCCGGCACCGACCGCAATTTCTACGACCGCTACTTCTTCAACGGCTACTCCGCGACCGCGGGTGACCGCGCCTTCTTTGCGGCGGCTTTTGGCGTCTACCCCCACCTCAACATCGCGGACGCGGCCTTTGTCGTCGTGCGCGACGGCGTGGAAGTTGCACTGCATGCCTCGCGCTGCCTTGAGATGGAGCGGATGGAACTTAGCGTCGGCCCGATCTCGATCGAGGTGGTCGAGCCATTAAAGACACTGCGGGTCCGGGTCGACGCAGCGAACGACAAGATCGCCGCGGACGTGACCTTCACCGGCCGTTGTGCGCCGATCGAGGAGCCGCGCTTCGTCCGCCGCATCGGCCCACGCACCGTGATGGACTACACGCGGCTGACCCAAAACGGCCGCTACACGCGGCTGGATCGAGGTCGATGGTGTCAGGCAGAGCGTCGACGGTTTTGTCGGTACGCGCGACCGCTCGTGGGGCGTGCGGACGATCGGCGCCCGCGATCCGCAGGCACCGGCGCCCGCGGTGACGCCGCAGTTCTTCTGGCTGTGGTCACCGACCAATTTCCAATCCGGCAGTCTGTTCTTTCACAGCAACGAGGATGCCGGCGGGCTGCCGTGGAATCGCCGTGCCGTGTGGCAGCCTGATGACGGCGCCGCGCGAGAGTTCGATGACGCAACGGCGCAAATCCGCTGGCAATCCGGGACACGACACGCCGCGTCGGCCGTGGTGACGCTCGCCGATGGTGCGTGGCAACGCGAGATCACGTTCACGCCGATCTACAACTTCTTCATGCTCGGCCTCGGCTATGGCCACCCGAGATGGGCGCACGGCTTGAATCACGGCGGGCTGAAGGTCGAGCGCGAGAACATCGTGCTTGGCGAAGTCGATCCGCGGCTGCCGCACCACCTGCACATTCAGGCACTGTGCGACGTCAGCTTCCGCGACGAGAATGGCGCGATCCAGCGCGGTCGCGGCGTACTCGAGCAGCTCGCGCTCGGCGCCCACAAGCCGTCTGGCTTTGCCTCGACCACGGATTTCGCTCCGTGACGGCGGCCGATTCCGGCGCCAGCCTGGGCCGGCGTCTCGAGCAGTATCTGTCCTCGCTGTGGAGCGACGACGTCCGCGTCGCAAATCTCTCGCGGATTCCCGGCGGCGCCAGTCGCGAGACCTATCGCTTCGATGCCGAGACCAAGGGTGGCGTGCGCGGCCTGATCCTGCGCCGCGATCCCGTCGGCAGCCTGATCGACACCGACCGTCGCGTCGAATTCCTCGCCTACCAATCCTTCCACGGCGTTGTGCCGGTTCCGGAACCCGTCGTGCTGGAAGAGCAGGGCGGGCCGCTGCAACGCCCGTTCTTCATCATGGCGCGTATCGACGGCGGCGCGGCTGCCTCGCCATTTGCGCCGTCTCCTTATGGCGAGCACGCGCACGCCATCGGCCAAACGTTGTTCACGATCCTCGGGCGCATCGCACGCACCGAAATCACCGGTATTGCCACTGACGCAGTGCTTTGCGCGGCCTGATCCTTCCGCCTGCTGGCGTAATGCGCTCAATGAGTGGGAGGCGATCATCCTGCGCGACGAGCGCCATCCGCAGCCGATCGTGCGCGCGGCGATGCGGCGGCTGCGCCGCAATCCGCCGCCCCCGGCCGCGCGGATTTCCGTGGTTCACGGCGACTACCGTTCCGGCAATTTCCTGCACGACGGCAAGGGGCGAATCCTCGGCGTGCTCGACTGGGAGATGGTTCATTTCGGCGATCCCCTGGAAGACCTCGCCTGGTGCTGCGATCCGCTGTGGAATCATTTTGACCCGACACGCGTTGCCGGAACGATCAGCGAGGCCGAGGCCATTGCGATCTGGCAGCGTGAGAGCGGGCTTAAGGTGAGTGCCGCAGCGCTCAAATGGTGGAAGCTGTTCAGTGCCGTAAAAGGCCAGGCGATCTGGACCACCGCGGCCAAGGAATTCACGGTCGACAACACCAATCTCTCGCTGGCGATCTCCGGCATGTACCCGCCGCGGCGCCACGACCGCATCATGGCCGATACACTGGAGCGGCTGGTCGAGGAGGGCTGGGCATGACGCCGACCGCGCCAGAACTGCTTGCCGGCTGCGCCGCGGCGCTTTCGGCTGTGCCGAACGCCGAAGATGCCGGCCTGTTCACTGCGACACGGCTGCGCACGGTCGCCACGATCAATGTGCTGGTGGCGCAGGAGTGCGCTTTCGGTTCTGCGGTGCGGCTGTGGGAGAACGGCGCGTTGCGATCGCTGCTCGTCGAAGCGGCGGGGAAATACGGCGGGGCTTTTGCGGAGGCCGGATCAATCGATGACGGCGACCTGTCGCTCGCGGCGCTCGATGCCGCGAACGCGAAGTTGCGTCGGTTGCTCATCCGTTTGCATGAGGCGGTTGAAGCTGCTTCTGATCACAAGCTCGATCGGGTAATTCTTGCGCTCTACCGCGAGATGGCGCGGCGACGCGTGTTGAAACTGCCGGGCGAAAAGCCGGCGACCTGAACTGGAGATGTTTTTGATGTTGCTGTTGAGCGAGAGCCTGCCGCCGGGCCTGCCATTTGGACCGATCTTCCCCAAGGCCTATCCGGAGATCGAGCCTGACGTGCTGGCAAATTCCGATCATTTCGTCACCGGCCAGCCATTCGATCTGTTCGCGCGACTACGCGCCGAGGCGCCGGTCGCCTGGCAGCACGAAGGATCGCTGGAATCCGGCTTCTGGGCGCTGACCCGTTACGACGACGTCTCAAAGGTCGATGGCGATCCGCAAACCTTTTCATCGCAGAAGGGCGGCATCCTGATGGCCTATGGTCCGCCCGAGAGCCGGCATCCCCTGCTGTTCCGCGCCTCCGTCGACGCCATGATCAATATGGATGCGCCGTGGCACCTGCAGCTTCGTCGCGAGCACATGCCATATTTTACGCCCGGCTATCTTGCCGGGCTGAGAGAGAAGGTCGCCGCTGAGACCACGCGCCTGATCGACCAGATGGCGGAGCTCGGCGAATGCGATCTGGTCGAAAACCTTTCGTCGCAGCTGCCGCTGTTCACGCTGTGCGAAATTCTCGGCGTGCCGCAGGCGGACCGGCCGAAATTTCTGACCTGGATGCATTACCTCGAAATCGCCGGCCACATCGCGCAAACCCGGCGCAAGGCGATCGAACCGTCGCCCGAGTTGCTGAAGTTCGTGCAGGCCTTCAACGACAATGTTTCTGAGATGTTCGAATACGGCCGCCACATGCTGAAGCAGCGCCGCGCCGAGCCGCAGGCCGATCTCATGACGGCGATCGCCCGCGCCACGATCGACGGCAAGTTGCTCCGTGACGAATATCTCGATGGCTCATGGCTGTTGATCGTGTTCGCCGGCAACGACACCACGCGCAACACGATTTCCGGCGCGATGAAGCTGTTCACTGAAAATCCGGAGCAGCGCAAGCAACTGGTGGCGGACATGGCGTTGTTGCCGAACGCGGTCGACGAAGTGATCCGCATGGTGTCGCCGGTGATTTACATGCGGCGGACCGCGACCAGGGACGCCGAGATCGGCGCGCAAAAGATCGCCGAGGGCGAGAAGGTCGTGATGTATTTCGGTGCCGCCAACCGCGATCCCGCGATGTTTGCCGACCCCGATCGCTTTGACATCCGCCGCGCCAATGCGTCGAAGAACCTCGCGTTCGGTTTCGGTCCGCACGTCTGCATCGGCAAGCGCGTGGCGCAGCTGCAGCTCGAGGAAGTCTACCGCCAGCTGTTCGCGCGGCTGCCCGACATCGAATACGCGGGGGGCATCGAGATCGCGCCGAACAATTTCGTGCATGCCATCCGCAAGCTGCCGGTGCGTTTCACGCCGAGGCCGCGGGCGAGTTGACCGACGGGCCTTCGGACGGCGGAGCTTACTCCGCCGGCTGCAGCCGCAATTCGGGTTCGCTCGGCAGCTTCCTGGTAGGGAAGGTCAACGCGACCAGCATCGCGCCAAGCCCCATCGCAAACGAGCCGATGTAAAGCCAGGTGTAGCCGCCGGTCGTGTCATAGACCCAGCCGCCGGCGACCGGGCCGATCGCCATGCCGAGGCTGGCGAAGGCGGAGACAGCGCCGAACACCGAACCCATGATGCGGGCGCCGAAGAAGTCGCGGACCAGGATGGCGTAGAGCGGCATCACGCCGCCATAGGCGAGGCCGAACACCAACGACAGCGCATAGAACTCGCCGATCTGGCCGACCACGAGATAGGTCGAGACGCACAGTGCCTGCAGCATAAGGCCTGCGACCAGCACCGGCTTGGCGCCGACGCGATCGGCCAGCGTGCCGAACAGCAGCCGTCCGCCGAGGCCGGACAGGCCGGCGACGCCATAGACACTGACCGCTGCCATCGGCGCGATGCCGCAGATCATGGCGTAGGTGACCATGTGGAAGATCGGCCCGGAATGCGCGGCGCAGCAGGCGAAGTGCGCGAGCGCCAGCGAGATGAACTGCGGCGTGCGCAGCGCGTGCGCGACCGTCCACTGCGAACCGTCAGGCCGCGTCGGGACTTCAGCGGTGCGAGCTCCTGAACCACTTGCCGGCGGCTTGCGGATCAGGAACGAGACCGGGACCAACATGCAGGCGGCGCCGATGCCGATGACGAGCATCGCCGTGCGCCAGTCATAGGTCGAGATCAGCCACCGCGCGGTCGGCGCCACCGTCAGTGGCGCGACGCCCATGCCGGCCGAAACGAGCGCCACCGCGAGACTGCGGTGCTGCTCGATCCAGACGCTCGCGACCGCGACCAGCGGCGCATAGAACGAGCCGGCCGCCATGCCGACGAACACGCCGAACAGAACCTGAAACAGCAGCAGGCTGGGCGCCTGGCTCGCGGCGACAAGGCCGAGACCGAGGAACAGACTGCCGAGCAAGACGACGATGCGGGTGCCGAGACGATCGGACAGCGCGCCCCACACAAAGGCGGAGAGGCCCATGACCAGGAAATTAAGCGTTGCCGCGGCCGAGATACCCCCATGCGACCAGCCGGTCGCTTCCGAGATCGGCTGCAGGAACACGCCGAGTGACATCATCGCGCCGAAGCCGATGCAGGTCATCAACGCGCCCGCACCAACGATCACCCAGCCGTAGGGAGGATCCTTTGCGTGTTCTTGAGCCACCGGCATTGCCATAGGATTTCCCCGCAAGTTTGTTGTCGCGGTTGTCGTCGCCGCTAACGCAACACAGGCTAGCGGCGCATTTCCGCGATTCTGTCAGCAGTCGAACAGAAGCCCGCCGGATCGACAACCGGCGGGGAGTTTGGCAACTCAGACCGCAAGCAATCCGCCCGCGGGGGCCGGCCGCGCACGCTGATTGTAGAGCAGTTTGGCACGCCGCTCGCGCTCTTCCGGCGGAGGCGTGTTGGGATCTTCGGCGGGGACACCTGCGGTCACCGCCATCCCGCGCTGCAGGCCGGGACGTGCACTTAATTCCTCAAACCAGCGCTTGAAGTATTTGAAATCGTTGATGTCCTGTCCTTGGCCCTTCCAGTTCACGGTCCACGGGTAACAGATCATGTCGGCGATGGTGTACTCGTCGCCGCAGAGATAGCGGCGGTCGTAGAGGCGATTGTTCATCACGCCGTAAAGCCGGTTGACCTCGTCGGTGAAGCGGTTGACGGCGTAGGATTGGTCGCCCTTCGAGGCATCAAGCCGCCGGAAGTGTCCGCACTCACCGGTCTTGGGCCCCTGGTTGGCCATTTGCCAGATCACCCATTGGTTGACCTCGGTACGGCCGCGAATGTCCTTCGGATAGAAACGCCCCGCCTTGTCGGCGATGTACATCATGATCGCGCCGCTCTCGAACACCGTGATCGGCGCACCACCGCCGGCGGGCGCGTGATCGACGATCGCCGGCATCCGGTTGTTCGGGCCGATATCGAGAAAACCCTTGGTGAACTGGTCGCCCTTGCCGATGTTGCAGGGCACGATCTTGTAAGGCATGCCCAGCTCTTCGAGCAGGACGGTGACTTTCTTGCCGTTTGGCGTCGGCCAGTAGTGGACGTCGATCATGAGGACGCTTCCCCGTTTTGTTATGTGTTAGCGAGATGTCGGCGCGGTGAGCCGAAGTTTCAAGTGCCGCGGGCGGCGGCCGCCATGCCGATCAGGGTCGCGCCGCCGAACACCAGGTTGATACCGACCAGAAGCCCGATCGCCCATTCGGCCGAGCCGGGCAGGCCGGTGATGATCATTCCAGAAATGATGAGGTCGAGGATGCCGGCGGCAATCATCCAGCCCCAGCGTCCGGTGAGCTCGCGGCGATGCTCGAGGCCGTACATGATGCTGGCGACGCCCTCCATCACGAAGAACACGCCGAGCACGAGTGTCAGTGAAATGACGCCTTGTCCCGGCCAGCCGATCAGCAGGACGCCGGCCGCGAGCGATAACAGCGCCGACAGGATCGACCACCAGAAGCCCGGCATCTGACGTGCCCAGATTGTCAGGATCAGCCCGGCGATACCACTGATCAGGAACATCCAGCCGAGGAACAGAGTGATGGCGATGCTTGCCAGCAAGGGCAGGGTGATCGCGAGCAGCCCGAGAATGACAAGCAGGATGCCTTCGATCAACAGCGCCTTCCAGTGCTTGCGCATGATCTCGCCCATGTCGAGCCGTTGCCCCGGGTTTTGCATCGTCATTTTGTGCTCCCTCTCTCGAATTGCGAGCCGGTTACTGATCGGTGGCAGCCTAGGCGACCGCACATCTTGTGGCGCAGTCCGAGACGACGTCGTGACACGGTACAAAAAGGCCCGGCGTTGACCGGGCCTTTGCTATGACAAGCCGACGCTGTCCCCGCTCAGTTGCGATACGAGGTGTCGATGCGGTCGAGCTTGCGCAGGTAGGCCGGCCAGGCAAGGCTGCCGTTCCGATTGTTGGCCTTCGGGCGCGGCTTCATAACGTCGTAGGTCTTCTCCAGGATCTCTTGCGACGGCATGACCAGCTTGGTGTTTGCGGCCATCGCCATCACCTGCACCTCGCATGCGCGCTCCAGGCGATACAGCGCGTTGAACGCGCCGGGGATCGACGAGCTCGCGACCAGGAGGCCGTGATTGCGCAGGATCATCGCCTCGAGGTCGCCGAGATCTTTGACCAGGCGCTCGCGTTCGTCGAGATCCGTGGCGACACCTTCGAAGTCGTGGTAGGCGATGTGGACGAAGCGCATCGAGGTCTGCGCCAGCGGCAGCAAGCCGCACTCCATTGCGGAAACCGCCATGCCTGCGGGAGTGTGCGTGTGGGCGACGCAGTCGACATCATGGCGCGCCATGTGAATGGCACTGTGGATGACGAAGCCAGCGGTGTTCACTGCGTAGTCTGTGGCATTGAAGAGCACGTTGCCGTCGAGATCGATCTTGATCAGTGAGGAGGCGTCCATCTCTTCATAAAGCAAGCCGTAGGGGTTGAGCAGGAACTGATCCTGTGTGCCCGGCACGCGTGCCGAGATGTGGTTCGCGATCCCCTCGGTGTAGCCATACAGCGCGACCAGCCGATAGCAGGCGGCGAGGTCGAACTCGGGCCTGCCATTCTTCCGCAGAGACCTGTTCACGGACCGACTTGACGATCTTGATGGCGGGTGAGCTGATCGGGGGATTCATATGTTTCTGTTCTCCGTAACTCGGGCTTGAACGGTGTGGCCGCGGGAGGCGCGCAGGATAGCGGAACGCCCGCAAGCGGCAAGGCGGCTGGCCTTTGGTCGGGGCAGGGCAGCTATGGTCAGAGCGCAGCGGCGGTCAGGAAATTCACCTAATCATGTACGATCCGACCAGGGCGGCGACCGCCAGCGCCATCAACAACGTGCCAAGCCAGCCGAGCGCGATGAGCCAGGGTCGCGCCTTGAAGCGGCCCATCAGCCTGTATTTGCTGACGACCAGCATCATCATCGCCATGATCGGCACGGCAACAATGCCATTCAGCACCGCACTCCAGACCAGCATGGTGATGGCGTCGATGCCGGTGAAGCCGAGGCCAAAGCCGATGATCGTCGCTGCCGCGATGATCAGATAGAAGCCGACGGCATCGGGCGCCTTCGCTTCCAGTGTCGCCGGCCAGCCAAAGATCTCGGCGACGCCGTAGGCCGCCGATCCCGCCAGCACCGGAATCGCCAGCATGCCGGTGCCGATCAGCCCGAGCGCGAACAGGGCAAAGGTGAAGTCGCCGGCGAGCGGCCGCAATGCTTCCGCCGCCTGCGTCGCCGAATTGATGTTGGTGACACCGTTGGCGTTGAGGACAGAAGCCGTGGTCAGGATGATGAAGAACGCGATCGCGTTGGAGAAGATCATCCCGACCGTGGTGTCGAGCTTGATGCGGTCGATTTCGCTCGTGCCGCCACGCGCCAGTTCGCGCAGCGGGCGGCGGTGGCGGCTGCGATTCATCTCCTCGACCTCCTGCGAGGCCTGCCAGAAGAACAGGTAGGGGCTGATGGTGGTGCCGAGCACGGCGACGACCATCATGAAATAATCGGAGTTCAGCTGGGCTTTCGGCCAGATCGCGGTCAGCAGCGCGGTGCTCCAGGGGATATGCACCGTAAACGCCGTCGCAACGTAGGCGAACAGCACCAGCGTCATGAATTTCAGCACCGGCGCATAGCGGCGATAGGGGACGAACACCTGCAGCAGCGTCGATGTTGCAGCGAAAATCAGCGCGTGTTCGTGGTTGAGGCCACCGATCACGAGCGACAGGGCTTCGCCCATAGCCGCGATGTCGGCGGCGATGTTGAAAGTGTTGGCCGCGACCAAGAGCGCGATGAGGATTAACACGACCACGCGCGGTGCAACCTGCATCACGTTCGCCGCGAGGCCCTTGCCGGTGACGCGTCCGATCTCGGCGCTGACCAGCTGGATCGCGATCATGAACGGGGTCGTAAGGAAGACGGTCCACAACAGCCCGTAGCCGAATTGCGCACCGGCCTGGGAGTAGGTCGCAATGCCAGAGGGGTCATCGTCGGCCGCGCCGGTGACAAGCCCGGGCCCCAGCAGGCGGAGAACCATGCTGTAGGGCCGCTTGTTGTCGTTGCTGTGCGACTTGGGTACGGACGGGGGCTCGTTCATTGCTTGTGGCAATCGCATTCGCCGCAGAGGGTTCCAGGGTTCAGTCGCAAACGCCTGGCCCTAGTTAGATCGGATTTGATTTCTTCGACGTCACCGCGCGGGTTAGCTCGTGCATGGTCTCGATCTGCATCTGTTGAATTTCGGCGAGCCGTTGCCATTGCCGCGAGATCAGGTGGTCCATCTTTTCGTGCAGGTGGCGAATTTCGAGCTCGGCCTTGAGGTTAACGCGGTAGTCGCTCTCGGACCGCAGGCGGTCCTTCGAACTCCTGGCGCTTCTGGCTCATCATGATGATCGGGGCCTGTATGGCGGCGAGTGTTGAGAGCACGAGGTTCAACAGGATAAACGGGTATTCGTCGAACCGGTCGGACCCCGGCACAACGAGGTTGAAGGCCATCCACGCGCCGAGGATGAGGCCGAACAGAATGATGAAACTCCAGCTGCCGCCAAAACTCGCGATCACATCGGACAGCCGCTCGCCGAGCGTGCGTTGCTCGTCGAACTCCTCCTCGACGTTCTCGGCCAGCGTGTCGTGCTTGGCGATGCTTTCGGCTACTTGACGATCGAGGTCGGTCAGGTCGCCGTGTTCGGCCTTGAGCATCTCCTCGACATAGAGCGTGCGGTAGTACGCAAGCTCATCGCGGGAGATCAGCGCATCGGGCGCAATATCAGGGTGATCCTGCCTGATGCGGTCGACCAATGATGGCCGCAGCGTGTCGATCGAGAACAGGTCGCGGCGTCGGATTTCCTTGCCCGATATCGCGCTGCGCAAGCAATTCTTCCGGACCGGCTCACCGGCGGTTTCGATGTTGGTCATGAGTTCCAGCTCCTTTTCGTCTTGCGGTACTGCCGTGCGCCATAGCGCGAAATGCATGCGGCGTCGAACCATCGCTTGTTCACGGGAGCTGATATGGTGCGGTCGATATCAGACATGACGGTGATGTGACGATGGTGCAGATTCGCAAGACAGGTTTCGGGGCCGATGCAGCGGCTCGCGCTGCTGATGCCACTGCTGGGGCTTCTGCTCGGAGCCGCGCCGCCGCCGATCCCGCCGCTCGCCGAGCGGGTGACGTTTTTGAGCGCCGACCGCACCACCATGCTGGTCGGTTACCTGTTCAAGCCGCAGGGGCCGCACGCGGCGAGGATGCCCGCGGTCGTCATGATGCACGGCCGGGCCGGCGCCTATTCGGAAGCCGCCGACGGCGAATACGACGAGCGCACGCTGTCGCGCCGGCATCAGGAGTGGGGGCACTTCTGGGCCAATCAGGGCTATCTCGCGGTGCTGGTCGACGGCTTTGGCCCGCGCGGTTACCCGCACGGCTTTCCGCGCTTCAGCTACGACAGCCGGCCCGAGACCTTGAACGAGGTCACGGTGCGGCCGCTCGATGCCTATGGCGCGCTGGCGTGGCTGCGCACGCGCAGCGACGTCATCGCCGACCGCATCGGCCTGCAGGGATGGTCGAACGGCGGCAGCGCGTCGCTTGCCACCATGGCCAAGCCGTCTGCGCCCGGCGTGGCCTCGCCGACACCGGTCACCGGTTTTCGCGGCGCGCTGGTGTTCTATCCGGCCTGCGGCCTGAAAGGTCAGTTCGAGGAGGGCATCGTCCCTTACGCCCCGGTGCGGGTGTTTCAAGGTTCAGCCGATGAAGAGGTCTCGCCGAAGCGCTGCGCCGAGCTGGTCGACAAATCGCGTGCCGCGGGCGGCGATATCGAACTGACGCTCTATCCCGGCGCGACCCACGACTTCGACGATCCCGGCACCGAGCGGCGCAGCAATCCCGCCAATGTCGCCGCCACCGAGGACGCGATGCCGCGCGCTGCCGGGTTTTTCGCGGGGATTCTCAGGGCCAATTGACGTTGAGGGCGAGGGCGCCGACCTCTATACCCGCACGATGACCGATGGCAGCAATATCACCAGCAATGTGGAGACGACGGAGCCTGCGCCGGATTGTCCGCGCTGCGGCAAGCCGGCGGCGCTCTGCGTCTGTGCCGATATCGTGCCCGAAGACAACGCGATCGAACTCCTGATCCTGCAGCATCCGCAGGAACAGGATCGCATGCTCGGCACCGCGCGGCTGACCGCGCTGCATTTCAAGCGCGCGACGCTGAAAATCGGCCTGTCGTGGCCGAGCCTCTCGAAGATACTCGGACGCACCGTCGATCCGCAGCGCTGGGCCATTCTCTATCTCGGCTCGGTGAATGCGCGCGAGCTCGCACCAAACGCCGACGTTGTGGTCGTGGGCCGCAAGGGCGAGGTCGAGCCGAACCAGCGCGCGATCCTGCGCAGCATCGAAGGCGTTATCCTGCTCGACGGCAGCTGGAGCCAGGCCAAGGCGCTGTGGTGGCGCAATCCGTGGATGCTGAAGTGCCGTCGCGTTCGTCCTCGGACCGAAAGCGCCGTCGCGTTATGGGCGATTGCGGCGCGAGCCACGTCCGGACGGGCTGTCGACCATCGAGGCGGCGGCAATGCTGATCGGCCATCTCGAGCATCGACCGGAGGTAGAAACTCGGCTGGGCGCGAGTTTCGAGCGCCTGCTCGATCGTTATCGAAGCTTACAAAAGACGACGCCCGGCTTTGACCGCTCGCGGGAGGGGACAAAGGACGGGCGTTTCAGGCGCGCACGACAGCAGCGCAGGCGTTTGCAACGATCCTGAGCTTCTTGCGTATGCGGCACATCCAACGATTCTGCGGGATGTGCGATTTGAACAAAGTCAGTCTAGTGGAAGCTTAAAGTGAAGGGGGTGATGCGGCCCTTCGCAATGGCCTTACCGGACTTTGAGGTTCTCTGCTGCCTCTTTGCCGCGGTTCGCGACGACTTCATATTCGATCTGCTGGCCTTCATTGAGAGTCCGCAGACCAGCACGTTCAACTGCCGAAATGTGCACGAACACATCCTTGCCGCCAGCTTGCGGCTGGATGAAGCCGTACCCTTTCGTTGCGTTGAACCATTTAACAGTACCGGTAGGCATTAAGGTCGTCTCCAATCGAGTAAACGGCACATAGGCCGCAACTCATTATGACTTAATTTCGCTGCCTACCCAAGGGGGAATTATTCCTGCATTTATCGCGAAAGTGCCGACAATGTGCCGCCTTTCCCGGAAGCTTCATCGTGCGAGTGCTGCTTCGGCCGATAGCCACGGCAGTCCGTGCGCCTCGGCGACCGGCTTGCAGGTGACGTGTCCGGCGTGAATGTTGAGCCCGTCCCGTAGGTGTTTGTCCTCCATCAGCGCGCCCTTCAGCCCCTTGTCCGCAAGGGCGCGGGCAAAGGGAAGCGTGGCGTTGTTCAGGGCAAAGGTCGAGGTCCGCGCCACGGCGCCGGGCATGTTGGTGACGCAGTAATGCACCACGCCCTGCTCGACATAGGTCGGATCGGAGTGGGTGGTCGGCCGCGATGATTCGCAGCAGCCGCCCTGGTCGATCGCGATGTCGACGATCACCGAGCCCTGTTTCATGGTCGCCAGCATGTCCCGGGTCACCAGCTTTGGCGCCGCGGCACCCGGCACCAGCACGGCGCCGATCAGGAGATCGGCGCGCTTGACGATCTCGGCGACCGCCGCCCGCGTCGAAAAGATCGTGCGTACGCCAGTACCGAAATGGAAGGCCAGCCGCCGCAGCGCGTCCGGATTGCGGTCGACCACTGTGACATTTGCGCCCATGCCGAGCGCAATGGTTGCGGCATGGGTACCCGAGACGCCGCCGCCGAGGATGATGACTTCGGCCGCAGGCACGCCGGGTACGCCGCCGAGCAGGACCCCGCGACCGCCGGCCCCATTCTCAAGGCAATGGGCACCGACCTGGGGTGCAAGCCGGCCGGCGACCTCGGACATCGGCGTCAACAGAGGCAGGCCGCCCGTTTCGGATGTCACCGTCTCATAAGCGACGCAGCTGGCGCCCGACTTGATCAGGTCCCTGGTCTGGGCCTCGTCGGGGGCAAGATGCAGGTAAGTGAACAGGATCTGGCCGGGGCGTAGCCGGGCGCGCTCGGCGGCAAGCGGTTCCTTCACCTTCACGATCATCTCGGAATTGGCGAACACCGGAAGGGGACCGTCGGCGATCTTCGCGCCGGCTGCGACATATTCCTGGTCGGTCAGACCGGAGCCGATGCCTGCATCGCGCTCGACCAGGAGATCATGGCCGTGATGCACAAGCTCGGCCACGGACTGAGGGGTCAGCCCAACGCGAAACTCGTTGTCTTTGATCTCGCTGGGAACTCCAATGCGCATGGTCGTTGTCCTGATCGGTCTGCGGTCTCTCGCCTTCGATTCGCAAAGTCCATACCAACAAATGGGCTGTCGCGAACCCTAATGCACATCGGTTGCGCCGATGCTACCTGAAAACGGGTGAATTCGTCCGCCGGCTCCTCGCCGCCGGGCGGCGACATGCGAGCGCGCAACTGCAATGCAAATTGTGGCGGTCATTCAGGTATCGGTCCTGGTCGCGGTCGCGAACACCGCCCCATTGGTCGCCAAACTGATTTTCGGTGACCGCTTCTCGCGTGCGATCGACAACGGCACTGTTCTTTGGGACGGTCAGCCACTTTTCGGCTCGTCCAAGACTATCCGCGGTGCGGCTCTCTCAATTGTCGCGACGACCGCCCTGGCACCACTGGTTGGCCTAGAAGCCAGCATCGGCTTGTTCACCGGCATTTCGGCGATGGCGGGGGACTTGTGTTCGAGCTTTTGCAAGCGACGCTTCGGCTTCAAGCCGAGCGACAGGGCCACCGGACTTGACCAAATCCCTGAATCGCTCCTGCCAACGCTGGTTTGCCAACGGATGTTGTCTTTGAGCGCGCTCGATGTGCTGGCCGTTACCGCGATCTTCTTCGTTGGGGAGATTTTGCTGTCGAAAGTCTTGTTCATGGTGCATCTGCGCGACCGTCCATATTAAGCGCGACGCAAGCGGTGCAATGTTATTTCGGGAGGGCAGTTGAGCCTGATCGCAACGATGGACGAGCCGACGCCGACCGAGGTGTAGCCAACCATGCGTTGGTAGCTCCACAATCCTGATCCCAAACGCCGCGGCAAGGTTGAATTGAGAGTGAGCGGAATCGATCCGGGCAGGCAGATCTGCCCGCCATGGGTATGCCCGGCAAGGAGCAAGTCAAAGCCGGCATGCGCTGCCTGCCGGTAGATTTCAGGTGTGTGGGAGAGCAGCATGGAAAATGCGCCGGGCGGGATATCTCCGGCAGCTTTCTCGATGTTGTCGACCCGGTAGAAGTGGGCATCATCGATGCCGGCCAGAAAGATGCTTTGGTCACCGCGCGATATGGTCTCGCACTCGTTCAGCAGCATCCGTACACCCATATCCTCCATGCCGGGCACCATTCTGATGGTGTCGTGATTGCCAAGCACACCGTAGACCGGTTCCTTGAGGCATGAGCGTACCTCGGCCAACCCGGCGAGCGCCGGTCCGAACGGCCCAAACGTCGCGCCGCGATAATCGCCGGTCAGAACGCAAGCGTCATACTCAAGCGCCGGCAGGAGCTCTTTGAGGCGTTGCATGGCGCCTGGGTTCATATCAACGTGCAAATCGCTGATATGCAGAACCGTGAATTTATCGAACGCTTCCGGCAACGATTTGAATTTGAGGTCAGTATGCCTGACCTGCACGCGTTCCGCGTTTTTTGCGCCGCGCCAATAGAGTCCGGTTAGCTTGAAAATGCTCCGGATCACCGAGTGGATCGAGTACCAGTTCTCGATGTGGAAGAAGTTCAGCCCTTGGCCGAAGATCTGCGCTTCATGATCGGTCTCGATGCCCAATCGCTGGTTGGCGTGCAATCGCCCCAGGCGCCGCTCCAGCCGATCCAGCACGCTTTCGTCCATTGGTTGGCGCCCCATGCTCGCCGATCTTGCGAGATTGTCCCGGTCGAGGGCCGATTCCTATTTGAAACTCCCTGCAGATGGTTGACGCATCGCAAATCGGCGGGTGCGTCGAAACAAGACGGATACCGGCCGATCGCCGAAGGGGCCGGCTAACCGGCGCCCAAAGCTCGGGCGAGGTTGTAGGTCAAAAGGCTCGCGAGATAGGCGAGCGTCAGCATGTAGGCGAAGGTGACCGCCATCCACTTCCAGCTGCCGGTCTCGCGGCGGATCACGGCGAGGGTCGAGGCGCACTGCGGCGCGAAAATGTACCAGACGAGCAATGATAGCGCGGTGGCAAGCGTCCACTTGTCGGCCAGCACGAGGCCGATCTGGGTCGCCGCTTCCTTGCCGCCCTCGATGGCGTAGACCGTGCCGAGAGCCGCGACCGCGACCTCGCGCGCCGCCATGCCGGGGATCAGCGCGACCGCGATCTGCCAGTTGAAGCCGACAGGAGCCAGCAATGGCTCGAGGTGGCGACCGAGCCAGGCTGCGATGCTGTAGTTGATCGCGGGCTCGGCAGCGCCCGCCGGCGGCTGCGGAAACGAGGCCAGAAACCAGATCAGGATCATCATCGAGAAGATCGTGGTACCGGCGCGCTGCAGGAACATTTTGGCCCGCGTGTAGATGCCGATCGCGACGCTCTTCAAGCGCGGCATCTTGTAGTCGGGTAGTTCCAGCATGAAGGGTGACGGCGCATCGTCGCGCCACATGAAGAACTTGATCAGGAACGACACGCCGAGCGCGCTGATGACGCCGGCGGCATAAAGGCCGAACATCACAAGCCCACGCAGGTCGATGAAGCCAAAGAATTGCTTTGGCGGGATGAAGGCCGAGATGATCAGCGTATAGACCGGAATTCGCGCCGAGCAGGTCATCAGCGGCGCGGTCAGGATCGTGGTCAGCCGGTCGCGGCGGTTATCGATCACGCGCGTCGCCATGATGCCGGGAATGGCGCAGGCGAAGCTCGACAGCAGCGGGATGAATGCGCGGCCATGCAAGCCGACGCCGCCCATGATGCGGTCCATCAGGAACGCCGCGCGTGCCATGTAGCCGAAATCTTCCAGCAGCAGGATGAACAGGAAGATGATGATGATCTGCGGCAGGAACACCACAACGCTGCCGACGCCAGAGATCACGCCGTTCTGCAGGAAGCTCTGCAGCAGGCCGGCGGGCAGGGTGTCGTGCACGAACTGGCCGAGCGCGTCGAAGCCCGACGACAGCAATTCCATCAGCGGCTGCGCCCAGGCGAATACCGCCTGGAACATCACGAACAGCACGACGGCGAGCACAACGAGGCCGCCGATCGGATGCAGCACGACAGCGTCGATCCGACCGGTCCAGGTGTCGGGCCGCGCCGGCAGGCTGACGGTTGCCGCAATGATGCGGTCGGCCTCGCGCTGGGTCGTGCGCAGTTCTGCTGCTGACGGCGGCGTCCAGGCGCCTTGCGCAGGTTCGACATTGGCGGGCGCCAGTGTCTTCGCGAGTTCGTCGGTCCGCTGCAAGATTTCGGCGGTGCCACCCTTGCGTACCGCGATCGAGGTGACCACGGGCACGCCGAGCAACTCAGACAATTTTCCGACATCCACGGTCACGCCGCGGCGCGTCGCGATATCGAACATGTTCAGCACGAGCATCAGCGGGCGTCCGACCCGCTTCAATTCGAGCACCAGGCGGATCGTCAGCCGCAAGTTGGTGGAGTCCGCAACGCACAACACGAGGTCCGGGGCCGCTTCACCCGTTGCGCGGCCGAGCACGACGTCGCGCGTGATCTCTTCATCGGGGCTGCGGCCACGGAGCGAGTAGGTGCCGGGCAGGTCGACCACTGACACCTGCCGCCCGGACGGCATCACGAAGCCGCCCTGCTTGCGCTCTACGGTGACGCCCGGATAGTTCGCGACCTTCTGACGGCTGCCGGTCAGCGCGTTGAACAGTGCGGTCTTGCCGCTGTTCGGCGTTCCGACGAGGGCGAGGTGGAAAAGCGGTGCTTCCATTTGAGCTGCGATCCGCGTCAGGCGACGATCACAGCCATGGCCTCGCGCCGCCGCACCGCGATCGTCACGTTCTCGACCCGGACCGCGATCGGGTCACGGCCGACGATGCCTTCGTGCAGGACCTCGACACGTGCGCCCTCGACGAAGCCGAGTTCGAGCAGGCGCCGTTCGAGTTCCGCCGCCGACAGCGCGGAACCTTCGACCGCGGGCGCGAGATGATCGATCACGCCGACATAACCGCGCGCGGCCTTGCCGAGCGGGATCAGCGGGCGCGCGACAGCTGGCTTGCTGTCGACCGGGTCGTCGGTGATGGCAATGGTCATGGCCTGTATTTTCAATCGGCGCGCGGCAGGTCAAGCGCACCATCCGCAACAATGTGTAATCTTAGAGAGATTTTAAATCGCTCGACCGGCCTGATCTTTGATCGGGCTCAAAGCCCGCCGGAGCGGGTGGTCCGCTGTTGCTCTTCGCTCCAGACATCTCCTAAGGTGCCGCAAAACAAACAAGGGAGACCAATCGTCATGAAAGACTTCGCGGGCAAGATCGCCGTCATCACCGGAGGCGGCACGGGCATGGGACGCGAACTCGCCCGCCAGCTGGTCGCCGAGGGCTGCAATGTGGCGATGTGCGACGTATCCGCGGAAAACATGGCCGAGACCAAGCGGCTGTGCGAGGCCGGCAAGCTGCCGCAGGGACTTCGCATCACCACCCACATCGCGGACGTCTCGGATGAGGCGCAGGTGCTGCGCTTTCGCGACGAGGTCGCGAGAGCAGCAGAACACCGACCACGTCAATCTGGTGTTCAACAATGCCGGAATCGGCGGTGGCGGCAGTTTGCTCGACAATTCGCGCGAGCAATGGGAGCGCACCTTCAATATCTGCTGGGGCGGGGTCTATTTCTGCACGCGCGCGTTCATGCCGATGCTGGTGAAATCGACCGAGGGCCACCTGATCAACACCTCCAGCGTCAACGGTTTCTGGGCGACGATCGGGCCCGGCGTGCCGCATACCGCCTACAGCGCTGCAAAATTCGCGGTGAAGGGTTTTACGGAAGCGCTGATCACGGATCTCCGGATCAACGCACCGCACGTCAAATGCTCGGTGGTGATGCCCGGCCACATCGGCACCTCGATCGTCACCAACTCCCGCAAGATCCAGACCGGCGGCCAGTTCGACAACATGACGCCGCAGGAGTTCGCGAGCGCGCGGGCACGGCTGCGCGCCGCCGGGATCGACGAGTCCAAGATGAGCGATGCCGACATCCAGAAGGCGGCGGTCGAGCGCGCGCGCCGCTTCCTCGAGGACGCGCCGACCTCGGCGGCGGAGGCCGCGAAAATCATCCTCGATGGCGTGAAGGCGGAGCGCTGGCGCATTCTGGTCGGCAAGGATGCCGAGATGCTCGACCAGCGGGTCCGCCAGGCGCCGGAGCGCGCTTACGAGGCGGATTTCTACAAGTCGTTCGCCGAGGCGGTGGGCTGGCAGGTCGGCAGGTAAAAGGGGGCGCGAGCGGCAAATTCGACGCGACCACCGGTGCCGCTTAAGCTGTTGGCGGAGAAGCGGTTTTACGCAATTTTGAGGAGTTTCTTGCTGAGCGGCATGGCGAGGCGGCTCCTGACATTTTTTGTCAGGAGCTGCGATCCACGTCATCGTAGTTGCACGGACAATCCCGACGCGAGAGCGGCCCAGCTGCCGCGCACGAGCAGAGAGAACGCGGCGACGTGCGTGATCATCAGCAGCGGGACATAGATGATCGGGATCCAGTAGGTGGCGGCCAGCTGTCCCGAGAGCGCGGGAAGGTCGAGCTGGATGCCGTGGTAATAGTCGACGAGGATGTCGGTCGGCGCCCACCAGATTGAAGGCGACGATAAACAGCCAAAACAGCGGACGCATCCTGACCGTGAGCAGCGCCAGCATGGCCAGCACCCCGGTCGCGAAGTCGCCGTAAGCGGCATACACAGCGAAGTCAGCCGGCAGATTGGGGCCGATGACGCCCGGAATGAGGAAGACGAGACCGAAGAAGCGGAAACTGTGCAGCGTGGCGATGGCGCGCTGCGCTTCGACCCCGTCCATCGACTTGAGCCTGGGCCAGACATACGCGCCAAAGCAAAGCAGCCACGGCACATAACCGAGAGCGAGATGGATATTGAAGACGATTGCCGGGGACATTTGGGCTCCTGCTGGCGCCAGCTCACGCGGCCTCGAACACGGCGGTCAGGACGCCGACCCGGCCTTCCAGGAGATTTCGTCCGAGGTTGGCGGACAGCTGAGCAAAGTCCGGCCCCATCACCACGCCGAGATTTGGCGAGGGCGGCGGCCCGGACGCGCGCAGCTGGGTGATCCACGCCTTGGCGGCCTCGGTATCGTCCTGCCATGTCAGCGTGCGAAAGCCCGCCGGCTCGATCGCCTCGCGCGTCGCGGCAGCTGTTAAGAGAAAGCTCATTGCGGGCGTTCGCGCCCACGGTACCGGATAGTGCAGCTCGCCAGCGTTCGACACGATGTCGTAGGTCGCGAACCTGCCGCCGCCCTTCAGTACGCGCCGGATCTCGCGATAGAGCCGCTGCCGGTCGGCGATGTTCATCGCCACGTGCTGGAGCAGCGCGACGTCGAAAACGCCGTCGTCGAATGGAAGCTCCAGCGCGCTGGCGGTCTGGAACGAGACTTGTTCGCTCTGTCCTGTGCGCTCGGCCAGATAACGCGCGGCGTCCACGAATGGCTCGCTGAGGTCGACGCCCGTCACCGGGCAGCCATAGGTCGCAGCCAGAAAACGTGCCGGCCCACCGACGCCGGAGCCGACATCCAGAACCGCCGCGTTGGCGGTGATCGCAGCCAATTTGGCGAGCTCGGCAGTCGCAGCGAGACCGCGGGTGTGAAACTGGTCGAGGGCGCCGAGTTGCTGGGGCGTGAGCCGCTGATCTTCCGGCCCGAAGGCCATGAGCGCCTTCTTCAACCGGTCGGTCAGGCCGGTCGCGCGATAGTGGTCGCGCACGCGATCAAGGGTGTCGGTCATTGCAAGGTTCCTCTCATGTCCGGGGCCTCGACATCGCGGTGACTTCTGACCTGCGATGTGACTCCGGTGTTGCGAGCCAGATTTACGCCCGCTTCTCGCGATCGACTATTCGCGATAATCTCGACGGGTTATGAAGCGGAACTTCACAGTCAGGCACGGCGCGCTCGACGGCGTTGAGGCGTTCTTGAGCGTTGCCCAGCACCGCAGTTTTCGGAGAGCTGCCGCGGAACTTGCCGTGACGCCGTCGGCAATCAGCCAGGCAGTCCGTGCGCTCGAGGCGCGCGTCGGCGCGGCGCTCTTCATACGCACGACACGCAGTGTCGGGTTGACCGAAGCCGGCCAGCGATTTCTTGTGCGCGCCAAGCCCGCCTTCGCGGAGCTCGTCGCCGCAAGCGCGGACGCGCGTGACCTCGGACAGCGGCCGGCCGGGCTGTTGCGCCTTACGGTGCCGCGCGCCGTGGTGCCGATCCTGCTGGAGCCAGTGATCGCGTCGTTCTGCCACGCCTATCCCGAGGTCGAGGTGGAGATCGCCACAAGCGCTGATCTCGTCGACATCGCCGCCGAAGGATTTGACGCCGGCATCCGGCTCGGCCAGTTTATCGAGGCCGATATGATCGCGGTGCGTCTGACGCCGTCGCTACCGCTCGCCGTGGTCGGCAGTCCCGACTATCTGCGCCGGCGCCTGCGGCCGAAGCTCATCGACGATCTGCGGTCGCACGCCTGCCTGCGCCTGCGCCGCTCGGACGGGTCGATTGCGCCGTGGTCCTTTGTCAACGGTAACGAGACCGTCGAAGTCATCGTTTCCGGACCTCTTATCGCCAACGACAATCCCACCATGCTTGGCGGAGCGATCGAAGGATTGGGCCTTGCGCAGCTGCCCGAGCCGGTCGCTGCTGCTGCTGTGAAAGCCGGGAAACTCGTGCGCGTGCTCGAACCGTTCGCGCCGATGGCGCCGGGAGTGTTTCTCTACTATCCCCGCAACCGGCAAACGATGCCGAAGCTGCGCGCCTTCATCGATCACGTGAAGAGCCGCTCGGGTACGGCCAGGAAGATCCTCGTTCACAGTGATAACGGGCGCGCTCGCGGCATGAAAAGGCGCTGAGGTGGGGGGCGCGCCCCGCAAGAGCGTTGGACCCAGCGCCGCCGCTGCGCTGCATCCGTTGCCGCGCAAAATTATAGAGGCACACGGCGTCGGCCGCGTTTTTATGACCATCTTCTAAAACGATGTGCAGGTGGGGAGAATTTTCTCGTATCGCCCAGCGATCGACCGTCAAAACAGTATCGATGATTTGCGACAGACATGCACGAAATAGGATGGTGTATTTGGAATCCCTTCGTGTTCTCTTCGGCCAATCCAAACCGCAATAGTAGGCGTAGTCATCGTCTCTAATGAACGAGCTGACACCGCTTTCAAGTGTCTCGTTGATGATGTGTTGAAACTCGTCAAGGAACTCGATCTTTCGATCTACTCTCCAAGTTGCAAAATCCTTGTCGGTTCGTCGTACATCAATGGTGTGGAAGACATCGACGCGAAATCGCGCGAATAGCTTGGCCACGCGCTTCTCGAATTTTCGCCACTGGCGAGCATCGCCTACGAAGCCGGCCATGCCGGAAATTTCGGACCCGGCATGGGTACCGCTCTCGTCAAAATAAGCGGTCAGGATCATGAAAGATCGCTCCGGTTTCCACCGGTGCACAAGGGTGGTGCATCTGCATGGGAGTCTCAAAACTCCGAATCAGGGCAACGGGCTGCAGTCATGCTCAAGTGCAAGGCCAACCGCAAAGCTGGACTGCGGGCTCCCCAGCATTTAGGCGAGGTGCCCGACACCCCGCCTATTTCGATCTGATCAGTGGCAGCAATGAGCTACCGTGGGGCTGCGCGAAGCCCCGCAGGCGAACGCTCGACAAGCCGCCCTGGGAATGTTCGCGCGGCCAAAAGCTCGTCGTACACGGCGATCTGCCGACGAAGCTCCTGCGTCGCGAGAGATGCCGGATTGACCCGGCCACTGATCGAAAAATGGTTTATCGTTTCGATTTCTTCAAGCTGGCGCCGCTTCTCGGCGATGCGCGCGCGCAGCTTGTCGCTGCAGCTGGACATAGTCGTCCCTTGTGTTCGATCCAACGTTTCTGGGTGATCGAACTTCCTGCGCGGCACGCGTAGGAACCCGTCGACCAAGGGCGATCTGCGGCGCGCAGATCAGTTGGCGGCTTTTACGATCCCGGCGCGGAGTTAAGCCTGCGCAACTATACATGGCTTCTTTTGCCAATCCGTGCGCAGGTCGCAATCTGGACTTTGCCCTCACGACGACGCGGCGTGCAGCGGCTCGGCTGTCGCCACCGTCACCGGCAGCCGCTCGGAGATGACGTCGTAAAGACCCTGAACCGCCGGCGGCGCCAGTGCCCGGCACGCCGCAATCAGTTGGGCGCCGCCCTGGTGCGAGCCGCCGTCGATGCATTTCAGCAGGTTTGCGTGCAGCCGCGTCAGCTCGGCGAACTCCGCGGACTGCGCAAATTCCTCATCGCCGACCAGCGCCAAAAGCTTGCTCGGCTGCGATTTGCCCTTCAGCAGGATTTCGCCGGCCTCGAGGAACGCCATCGAAGGCGCGGCGCGCGCGACCTCTTCCGACACGAGGACGTCGACGCCGAATGATTTTGTTGCGGACTCGATGCGGGCGGCGACGTTGACCACGTCGCCCATCGCCGAATAATTGAAGCGTTTCGCAGATCCCATGTTGCCGACGCAAGCCGTGCCCGCATTGAGCCCGATGCCGATCCGCACCGTGGCGTCGTCGAAGCCGCGGCCGCCAAAGCCGAAGGCGTCGCGGTCGTTCAGGACTTGCACGGCCTCGCGCATCTTCAGCGCCGCGCGGCAGGCGCGCGCGGTGTGGTTGGCGATGTCGAGCGGCGCGTTCCAGAACGCCATGATGGAATCGCCGATATACTTGTCGATGGTGCCGAGCTCGGACTGGATGGCGTCGGACAGCGGCGCCAGCAGCGTGTTGATGAATTTGACCAGCTCGGTCGCGCTCATCTGTTCCGAGATCGGCGTGAAGCCGCGCACGTCCATGAACATCACGGTGATATCGCGATCCTCGCCACCGAGCTGCATCGCCTGCGGCGAGGCTTCGAGCCGCGACAGCAATTCCGGCGCGAGATACTGGCTGAAGGCCTGGCGGACGAACTTTTTCTCCTGATCAGTGGCGACATGCAGTACGCGTTCGACCGCCACATAGGTCAGCACCGTGGCAAGCGACGGATAGATCGGGTCAATCAGCAGGCGGAACTGCGAGAAGCCGAACCACGAACCTGCGACCGCAAGCGCCAGCGCGATTGCGCCCGCGACCAGCGAGTACTGGGCACCGAACGACAGCAGCATGATCGCGACGAAAGCGCCCATCGCAAACGTCATCACCGTCTCGAGGCCATCGGCCCAGTCGGGCCGGGTAATGAAATCCTGGCCGAGAATCTGCTCGAGGATCTGCGCGTGGATCGCGGCGCTCGGGACGTTCTCTCCGAGCGGCGTGGCTCTCAGGTCCTCCAGGCCGGCGGCGGACGTGCCGACCAGGATCAGGCAGCCCTCGATCTTCGGCTTGACCTCGGCTTCCTTCGTCGGGTCCATGATGTCCTTGACGGAGACAAAGCGCTCGGGCCGGGTGCGGTCGAAATAGACCCACATCTCGCCGTCTTCGGTCAGCGGAACGCGGAACTGGCCAACCCGCATGTCGAGCAGTGCCGCGCGGCCCAAGTCGGATTCACCGCTCGCGCCGGTGCCGCGCACGGTGATGCCCTTCTGCTGCTGGGCGACGCGCAACGCTTCGACCGCAAGGCCGGGATAGATGTGCTCACCGTCGGACGACAGCATCGGGATCCGCCTGATGATGCCGGAGCGGTCGCGCGCGCTGACGTTCAGGCCACCGACGCCGGCGGCGGCATCGGTGAGGACGGGCAAGCTGACGATCGCGCCGCGAAAGGGCGGCAGGACCTTGGTCGGTTCGACGCCGACGAAGGCCAGCCCCGATTTCACGGGCGGCCTGACGTCGTTGGCATCGGTGTGCGCAAAGCCAAGCACGCTCGAGGTCTTGGCGAGGGCTTCCGCGAACGCCTTGTCGTGGTCGGGCAGGTTGGCCAGCATCGCGGCGGCGGCCTTGGCCTCCGCCGTGTCGCCGTCGCCGACGTCCTGGGCCATGCGTGCGGGATTGGTGCGGTCGGTCTCGGAGAACAGCATGTCGAAGGTGACGACCGCGGCGCCGAGTTCGGTCAGGCGGCTGGTCAGCGCCGCAAGACGGGTGCGCGACCACGGCCACTGGCCGAAGGCAGCGATCGAGGCGTCATCGATGTCGGCGATACGGACGGGGTAATCGGCATAGGCGCGTGGCTTGATGCGCTGGTAGGCGTCGAAGGTGCGTTCCTGCAGCTCGGTGACGATCGCGGGATTGTAGACGCGCAGCAGGGTGAGGGCGGTGAGCGCAAGGATGGCTGATACGGTCGCCTTGCCGCTGCGCGAGCGGGCAAAGCGACGCAGACGCAGCAAGGCCCAGCGTCCTGTCGTCCCAAATGCTCCAACCGCTCTTATCGCCACGTCTCGGTCGTCACGCCTTTTGTCGCAAATGCGTCGTCCACCGCCGACCCGAACCCCAAGCTTTGGTCGCTGTGTGGGACCGTCCAATTCAACGGCAATCCCGAGCCGTGGGCGGTTCAGGTCAGTTTAGCGCATGCGGCGGTCGCCGTCAGGGCCGCAAACTCCTGCATTTGCGCGAGTTTCGGGCGCGTGCCGGTTCGCACCGAGGGCCGGGAACGCCACCGCGTGATTCGGCGTTGCTCGTGGAAACGAGTTGAACCCGATCCGACCAGGCGGGCACCAAATTGCTCGGCAGCCTGCCGGCACGAAAATGGAAGGCTGGAATGGCTGAGGCGAAACGACGGCGTCGACTGGTGCGCACAGGAGTTGCGCTCGCGATTCTGATCGGCGGGTCGGGGCTGGCGATCGCGCATCAGGTCTCCAAATCGATCGACCGCCCGCAGGCGATCGCCGATGATGCGGCGCTGGCCGGCCTCCATGCGCTCGTCGGCACCGACAATCGCGTCAATCTCACCAAATTCGACGACGCCTCGAATGCCGCGCATCGCGCGGCGCAGGGCCAAGGCGTTGCGGCGTCAAGCGTGACTCCCTTTGCTGACGGCTCATCGTTCTCGGTGGCGCTCAACGCGCCGCACCGCCGCCACGACGTGGTGGCCACGGCGCACTATGTGCGCCCCGGCCAGCGCCTCAGCGAGGCGATGGGCCAAAACCGCGTCGCGCGGCTGTCCGATTGACCTGTGCATTCGCGCAGTGAGTTCCCCGCGCAGGCGGGGAGCCATACTCCGCAGCAGAAATGACTAAGTGAGTTGGTGGTTCAACCGTGTTTTGGTCGCTCAGCGCCAAAGCAGGAGTACAGGGGTTATGGGTCCCCGCCTGCGCGGGGACGACGCTTCGAGTAACGAATCCCGCAGCAACGAACCGATCAGCGCTGAACCAACTGCGTCAGCACGCCGCCGGTCACCGACGGGTGTACGAACACCTGGCCCTTGATCGGGTTGCCGGGTCCGGGATCGCCAACCAGGCGAATGCCTTTTTCGCGGAGCTCAGCGACGGTCTTTTCGAGATCGTCGACCTTCATCGCGACGAGATGGACACCTTCGCCGAGGTCGTTGAGGCGCTTGGCGATCGGGCCCTTGTCGCCGAAGTTCGAGACCAGCTCGATGTAGGAGTTGGGGAAGCGGAAGAACGCCATCTTCATGCCGGCGGCCTCGTTGTCCCGCTTCTCGGACACCTTGGTGTTGTAGATCGTCTCGTAGCGGCCGACCGCCGCATCAAGATCCTTCACCGCCACCACAATATGATCGACACCCTTGAACATTTTTCTTCTCCCTTTTGAGATTTGATAGCTGGCAGTGAACTCAAAGCAATTCCAACTGGATTGACCACCTTTCGATTGTCATGGCCGGGCTTGGTCCCGGCCATCTCGCTCAGAGGGGCAGTGCGTCCCTGAGCGAGGTCACCGGGACAAGCCCGGTGACGACAGTCCGAGTGAAATGGAATTCTCGCTCTAGCGCACGCCATGCCCGGCCTTGACGGCCGTGCGCATCTTCGGCGTCGTCACGAGATCGGACGTCACGACGTCCCAGATCATGGCGGTGTCGCCTGCCTCGTACTCCTTCATCAGGCCGTCGAACTGGTTGACATTGGTGACGGTCGTGCCGCGCAGGCCAAAACCTTCGGCGATCGCCTTGAAATTCGGCCGGCCGAAGATCGCACCGGTCTCGTCGACGCCCTCATGGCGCAGCTTGTGGATCTCGGCGCCATAGGCACCGTCATTGGCAATGATGAACAGCAGCTTCAGGCCGTGGCGCCGGACCGCCTCCAGTTCCTGGATGTGCATCAACAGCGAGCCGTCGCCCTCGAACAACACCACCTTGCCATTCTTGCGCGCGGCGGCGACGCCGATCGCATAAGAGATCGAATTGCCGATCGCGCCAAAATCGCGCATGCAGTGATAGCGCGTCGGCTCGAAGCCGCGCATCACGGTGTGGAAATACGAGTGATGGCCGGAACCGGAGACCTGGTCATAGTCGCGCGGAATCACCTTCTCGAGCTTCTCGAACACCCTTCGCGGGTCGAGCTCGCCCGATTTGACGGTGAACGGCGTATCGTCCGCCGGCTCCTGCTTGATGCGCTTTGCCAGTTCCGGCGAACGGACGCTGGCCGCGGTCTTGCCGATCTTCTTGATGCGCGCCAGCAAGTCAGCGACGGCGAGCTTGGCGTCCGCCTTCATGTAAATGTCGGCGGCCTGGTTGCCGTCGCGCAAGCCCATCGGCGCCAGGTCGATCTGCACCATCTCAGCCTGCGGGCACAGCAAGTCGCCGTCGATGGTGTAGTAGGTGACGCTCGAGCCGATCGCGATCACGAGATCGGCCTCGAGGAATTTTTCCCGCGCGATGGCGCGCGAGAAACCGCCGGCAACGCCGAGCGAGAACGGGTTGTGGTCATACATGCCGCGGCCGAGCAGCGTGGTCGACAGCAAGGCGCCGCTGGCTTCGGCGAGCTCCTCGACTTCCTTCCGCGCGTCCGACCACACCACGCCGCGGCCGGCGATGAAGATCGGGCACTTCGCTTTGGCGAGTTTTTCCGCGACTTCGGCGGCTTGATCCGGATTGGGTGGAATGCGAGGGATGACCGGCGTGATCTGGCTTGCGGGCTTGTAGTCGCCGATCCCCGGCAGTGGCTGCAGCTGCAGGTCATAGGGGATGCCGAGCACGACGGGTTTGCGTTCGTGGCGGGCGACGTGGAACGCCTCGCGGACATATTGGTACATGCGCGGCAGCGTATGCGCGGAGATGTAGTGCGCGCCGCAGGCCGCCGCGAGCGGCTGCTGCTCGATGCGCTGGCTGTACCACTTGGCGCCGAGCGGCGCTTCGCCCGCGAATACGACGAGCGGCACGTTGGAGCGCGCCGCCGAGGTCAGCGCCGTCATGATCTGGGTGAAACCCGGGCCGCAGGTCACGCTGGCAACGCCGACCTTGCCGGTGGCGCTGTAGTAACCCATCGCCATCGCGGTGGCGCAATGCTCGTGGCGGGCGTGATAAGTGTTCATGCCCGGCAAATCCTTCATCGCCGTGACCCAATGCATGTTGCCGTCGCCCATCAGCGTGAAGTGATGGTCAACACCCTCGGCGGCAAAGGCGTGGGCCAGCGCCTGATAGGTCGGCATGTTGGTCATGGGATTTCCTCGGTAGTTTCTTCTGGATCTGGTTATAGGGCGCGGGAGGGCGTTTCGATTATTGGAACGGCGGTTCGGTTGTTGGGCTCCATGAAAACAGGTTTGCGCGCGCGGAGCGAGGGGGCAAACTAATGCCTGCGTTGCGGCAGCGTGGCGGATAACGAGAAACGGCGAATAGCGAACAAGGACTGGAGAACGCCAATGAGAGGTCCCGAGGACGACGAAGGCTTGTCGGGCAAGGTCGCGATCGTGAGCGGCGGAGGCGCGGCCGGTGATGGCATTGGTAACGGACGCGCGGCTGCGGTCCTGCTGGCCCGATCAGGCACAAAAGTGCTGGTCGCCGACCGCGATCTCAAGCTTGCCGAGCGTACCGTCCAGATGATTTCGGAGGAAGGCGGTACTGCGGCCGCACACGCCGCCGACGTCACCAGCGACGCCGAGTGCAAGCGGCTGGTCGAGGCCGCCGTCGACCGGTTCGGCCGGCTCGACTTCCTCGACAACAATGTCGGCATCGGCAGCCGCGGCAGCGTGGTCGACGAGGCGCCGGAGACCTGGCGCCGTGTCATGCAGGTCAACGTCGAGACCATGTTCCTGGTGTCGAAACACGCGATCCCGGCGATGATCAAGACCGCAAAGGGCGGCGCGATCGTCAACATCTCGTCGATCTCGGCGCTGCGGCCACGCGGGCTCACCACCTACACGACGTCGAAGGCCGCAGTCATCGGCCTGACCAAGGCGATGGCGGTGGACCACGGCCGCGACCACATCCGCGTCAACTGCATCTGTCCGGGACCGATGTACACGCCGATGGTTTATGCCCGCGGCATGAGCGACAAGGCGCGCAGCCAGCGCGCTGGCGCCTCTGTGCTGAAGCTCGAAGGCAGCGGCTGGGACATTGGGCAGGCCACGAAATTCCTGATGTCGAATTATGCGCGTTACATCACGGGCCAGGTGTTGGTGGTCGATGGCGGCGTTACGCTGCAGGGGCCTGAACGGGATTCGGAAGGGCATTGAACACCGTTCGCGGTCATCCCGCGAAAGCGGGGACCCATACGCCGCAGCGGTGCTGAGAAGAAGAAAGTTCCTGGTTGCGATCGCTGTTCTGCGGCAGCGGTTGAGTAAAGCAATACGCGCAGGGGTTATGAGTCCCCGCTTTCGCGGGGACGACAAATAAACGGAGCAAAACCATGCGCCTGAAAGATCGTGTCGCCATCGTCGTTGGATCGGGCCAAAGCCCCGGCGAAGGCATGGGCAACGGCCGCGCCACCGCGCTCACCTTCGCGCGCGAGGGCGCCAAAGTGCTGTGCGTCGATCACAATCTCGGTTCGGCCGAAGAGACCGTCGGCATGATCCGCCAGAGCAAGGGCACGGCGGAAGCCTTCAAGGCCGACGTGACCAAGGCGGCCGACATCAAGGCGATGGTCGGCGACGCCATGAACCGCTGGGGCCGCATCGACATCCTGCACAACAATGTCGGCGTGTCGCTGTCGGGCGGCGATGCCGAATTGCTCGAAATTTCCGAGGAAGCGTTCGATCGCTGTGTCGCGATCAACCTGAAGAGCTGCATCCTGGCGGCGAAGCAGGTGATCCCGATCATGCGCAAGCAGCAAAGCGGGGTGATCATCAACATCTCGTCGATGGCTGTCATTACGACCTACCCTTACGTTGCCTACAAGGCGACCAAGGCGGCGATGGTCGCGTTCACCGAGCAGCTTGCCTATCAAAACGCGTCCTACGGAATTCGCGCCAACGTTATCCTGCCCGGTTTGATGAACACGCCGATGGCAGTCGACACCCGCGCCCGCGAGTTCGGCAAGACCCGCGCCGAAGTCGAGGCCGAGCGCGATTCCAAGGTGCCGCTGCGCAAGAAGATGGGGACCGGCTGGGACGTCGCCAACGCCGCGCTGTTCCTTGCTTCCGACGAGGCGAACTTCATCACCGGTGTGACGCTGCCGGTCGATGGCGGTGCCAGCGTGCGGCGCGGATAACGACCCACTCGCGCAACGAACGAGGAATTCCGATGGTCAAGGTCAACGCGCTCGATCACTTCGTGCTCAACGTCCGCGATGTCGAGACCTCGGCGCGCTGGTATGAGCGCGTGCTCGGCATGGTGCGCGAGGAATTCGAGCCGGCGCCGGGACGGCCAAAGCGCACGATGCTGAAGTTCGGCACCCACAGGATCAACGTGAGGCCGATCGCGGCCAGCAAGGCCGAGTGGTTCACTGCGGATCACGAGACGCCGGGCAGCGAGGACCTGTGCTTCCTGACCACCGCGAGCCCCGATGCCGTGGTTGCTCATCTCAACGCGTGTGGCGTCAAAATCGAAGCGGGGCCCGACAAGCGCTCCGGCGCGCGCGGCACGTTGATGTCGGTCTACTGCCGCGATCCCGACGGCAGCCTGATCGAAATCTCGTCGTATCTTGAGTGAGGTTGGCCGATCAATTCTTCTTCGGGCCCGACCTGGCGATCAGACGCTAATATCTGTTTTCGGCAACCTTGGTCGCGAGGTCATTGGGCCAGCGGGCTGATCGGTCGGCCCTTCATCGTGTGGAAACCATTCCGGCGAGCCCGGGGCGAGGTGGCTCAGGAACGTATTGCCTGACGCCATGGAACTTCTTCTCGCCTCGAGGCTTGTAGGGTGGGAGGACGCGGCCTGTCGCCATCACCATGCGGGAAGGCTTGCCGCGGCGTCCTGCTATCAGCGAAGGATCCCGCGTGAGCACTTACAAGCACGACTCTGCAATTCTCCGCGCTTCGACCAATCCTCTCCCCACCCCGCGAAGGAAATGACCGGTCACCGGTGCACAATGCCGCGCGCGGCGTGGTCAATGGCGCGTGGTTGCGCGGCCCTCAGCGCGACGACCTGCTGGCCACGACGTTCGATCGTGCGGCGATCGGCATCGTCGAGGTCGACCGCGACGGGCGCATCCTGCGGGCCAACAGGTATATTGCGGACCTGATCGGGTATGGCCCGGACGAGCTGCTTGGTCGCTCGCTCTTTGATCCCGAGCTGACCGATGATGGCGTGCGCGATGCCGCGGAGTTCCGCCGCCAGGTTGCCGGCGAGATCGAGAGCTACACGATCGAGAAGCGCTTCAAGCGGAAGGACGGCGTCGGTTTCTCCTGGGCGGCGGTGACCTCATCGAGCGTCCGCGATCGCGACGGCAATTTTATCGTACGCGGTGCGGATCCAGCAGGACATCACCGATCGCAAGCGTGCCGAACAGCAGCTGGCCCGTCGCATCGAGCAGCAGGCCGCGCTCTATCAGTTGACCGAGCAGTTGCAGCGCGCCGGCAGTTTCGCGACGGTCTATGATTCCGCGATGACGGCGATCCTGCGCGCCCTGAACTGCCAGCGTGCGGCGATCCTGCTCGCCGACGAGGCGGGCGTGATGCGGTTCGTTGCCTGGCGCGGCCTGTCCGATGGCTATCGGGCCGCCGTCGAAGGCCACTCGCCGTGGCCGCTTGACGCAATCGATCCGCCGCCGGTCTGCGTGGCTGACGTCGAGCAATCCGATCTTGGCGACGATCTCAAGGCCACGGTGCGCGCGGAGGGGATCGGCGCCGCCGCCTTCATTCCGCTGTGCGAGGCTGGCCGCCTGATCGGCAAGTTCATGGCCTACTATGATCGGCCGCACGCGTTCTCGCTGGATGAGACCGACGTTGCGCTCGCCCTTGCGCGGCATCTGAGTTTCGGCATCGAGCAGGTGCGCGCCGAGCACGCGGCGCCGCTGCTCGCGGCTATTGTCGAGTTCATCCGGCGATGCCATCGTCTCCAAGAATCTGGACGGCATCATCACGAGCTGGAACAACGGCGCGCAGCGCCTGTTCGGCTATACCGCCGAGCGAAGCGATCGGCCAACCGGTCATCATGCTGATCCCCGAAGACCGCATCGAGGAGGAGCCGGGGATCCTTGCCCGTATTCGTGCCGGAGAGCGGATTCATCACTATGAGACCGTGCGCCGGCGCAAGGACGGCAGCATGGTCGATATTTCGCTCACCGTCTCGCCGATGCGCGACCGCTCCGGCCGCATCGTCGGTGCCTCGAAGATCGCGCGCGACATCACCCAGCGTAAACGTGCGATCGCAAGGCTGCGCGACAGCGAACGGCAGCTGCAGGAATTGCTCACCGCGATCCCGGCCGCGATCTACACAACCGACGCGCAGGGGCGCGTCACCTATTTCAACCAGGCTGCAGTGGAGCTTGCCGGCCGCGAGCCGCAGCTTGGGACCGACGAATGGTGCGTCACCTGGAAGCTCTATCGCCCCGATGGCACGCCGCTTCCCCATGACGAGTGTCCGATGGCGGTGGCGCTGAAGGAGGGCAGGCCGATCCGTAATGCGGAGGCCGTCGCCGAGCGGCCTGATGGCACGCGCGTGCCGTTCATTCCCTATCCGACACCGTTGCGTGACGGCGATGGCAATATCGTTGGCGCGATCAACATGCTGGTCGATATCTCCGAGCGCAAGCAGGCCGAGACGCAGCAACGCATCCTGCTCAATGAGCTAAATCACCGCGTCAAGAACAACATGCAAATGCTGTCGTCGCTGTTGTTTTCGGCGGCGCGCAAGACCACCAATGCTGAAGCGTTGCAGGTTTTGGGCGATGCCACCAGCCGCATCGCCGCTATGACGGCGGCTCAGCGCGTGCTCTATGGCACCTTCGACGCCACGCGGTTCGACGCCGAGGCATTCGTCAACGCGGTGTGCCAGACCGTGCAACCGACCTTGCCGCGCAATGTCGAGATCAGGTGTGAGGCCTCGGAAACCGAGCTGCCAAACGATCTCGCAATGCCCCTGGCATTGATCCTCAACGAGCTCCTGACCAATGCCGCCAAGCACGGGCTGAACGGTCGCGACGCTTGCGTGGTGCGGGTCGGCCTCCTCAAGGAGGGCGATGGCTTCACGCTGTCCGTCGAGGACGACGGGCCGGGCTTCGATCTCGACTCGGTGCGCCCTCGGGCCTCCGGACTGCAGCTGGTGCAGGGGTTGGCGCGGCAGTTGCGTGGACGGTTCGAGGTGACCTCGCAGCCGTCGACGCGCTGCGTCGTGCATTTCTCTGTCTAGCGCAGGGTAGGCACACCCATGCCGAAGTCAGTCGATCACCACGCCTCGCCTCCGACGCAGCCCTTTGCGGCGTTTGCGCGCGATGATCAACGTGGCGTCGAGCGGGCGCTCGATCGAAACCCGCGGATTCTGGTGGTCGAGGACGATTTTCTGGTCGCCACTGAAATCGAGGTGGCGCTGCAGAGTGCCGGGTTTGCCGTCGCTGGTGTCGCTGCATCGGCCGACGAGGCCATCGCACTTGCGCAGAGCGCTGCGCCCGATCTTGCGATTATCGACATTCGGCTGAACGGCGTGCGCGACGGGATCGACGCCGCCCTCGCCCTGTTCCGCGATCACGCAATCCCTTGCGTATTCGCGACCGCGCACGCCGACGAGATCGTGCGCGCCCGCGCCGCGCCGGCGTCTCCGCTGGGCTGGTTGCAGAAGCCCTACACCATGCCGCTGTTGATCGAGACGGTGCGGCGGGCGCTGGCGCAGAGGCGCGGGTAGGGAACTGGACCGCTCAGGCGGCGCGGACGGTTTGCAGGAACCGCTCGACCTCGTCAGCAAGCGTCTTGCTCTCGTTCAGGAGCGACAGCGCCGAACCGTGGACATTGGCTGATGCCTCGCCGGTCGCCTGCGCGCCCTCGGCGACCGCATCGATGTTTCCGGACACGTCGGTCGCGCCCTGCGCTGCCCGCTGAACGTTCCGCGCGATCTCCTGCGTCGCCGTTCCCTGTTCGACCACTGATGCCGCGATCGCCGACGAGATTTCGGCGATACGTGTGATCGTCTGGCTGACCTCTGCGATCGCCGCCGCGGATTGATCGGTGGCGGACTGCATGCCGGCAATCTGGGCCTCGATCTCCTCGGTCGCTTTCGCGGTTTGTGTCGCGAGCGCCTTCACCTCCGACGCGACGACGGCGAAGCCGCGGCCGGACTTGCCGGCGCGCGCCGCTTCGATGGTGGCATTCAATGCCAGGAGATTGGTCTGGCTGGCGACGGCCGAAATCATCTTCACGACCTCGCCGATGCGGCCGACCGACTGCTTGAGTTCGCCGATCCGTGCATTGGTGGCGTCGGCTTGTTCGACCGCTGATGTCGCGACCGTTCTGGAATCCTGAGCCTGCCGGCTGATTTCCGCGACCGAGGAGGCAAGTTCTTCAGAGGCTGCTGCCGCTGACCTGACGTTGTCGGTGGATTGGGCCGATGCCTTGGCGGCGTTCGACGACAGCGTCTGGGTCGTGGCCGCGGTTTTGGTCAACCCGTCGGCCGCGGTTTCGATCGTGGAGGCCGCCGCGGACACGGTTCGCACGATCGAGCCGACCGCCTGCTCGAACTGGTTGGCCATCTCGTGCATCGCGTGCCGTCGCTCGGCATCAGCCTGCTGCTTGGCGGTGATTTGGGCCGTGGACATTTCGCGGTTCTCGATCAGCTTTTCGCGGAATACCGCGAGCGCGTCCGAGATCGTTCCGATTTCGTCGGTGCGCTTGAAACGCGCGGTCGCGGATTCGAGATCGCCCTGTGCCAGTCGCTGCATGCTGGTGGCGATCTGCACCAATGGCCGCGACAGCGACCGCCCGAACAGCAGCGCGGCAATGACGGCTGCAGCAACGACAAACCCGGTTGCGCCGAGCACGGTGAGGCGTCGCTGCGCAAGTTCAGACTGCAGGCTGGCAAGCTTGTCATCGGCGGCCTGCCGCACCGCGACCAGCGATGGCCGCAAGTGGTCGTAGGTTTGCAAGAGGTCGGCGGCTTCCTCATTGAGCGAGGTCTGGCCAGTCATGAAGGCGATGAAGCTCGACTGATAGACGTCGATCAGCTTGCTGATCTCGGCCTGCGCTGCCTGCGGAATGTCGGTTTTCTTCATCTCGGCGGCGAACTCGCCGACGCGTTTCTTCAGCTCGTCGCCATATTTCTCGTCGCCGCGCAGCATGAAGTCCTTCTCATGCCGCCGCATCATCAGCATCAGCACCGCAAGCCGCGGCTGGTCGAGCTGCTTGAGGCGGCTCTCCACCGAATGCACGGCGCCGCGCAGCTTGCCCTGCAAGCCCTGCTCCTCGTTGAAGCCGAGCAGCTTCTGCGCGGCGACGACGTTGGAGAACTGGGTCGTGTACATGTTGATGCCGGAACGGAACGACGAAGCTTGGCGCAGCGGATCGTCAGCGGGCAGCGTCGTGACGAACTGCTCGATCTCATCGAGGCTGCCGGCCGCCCGTTTCAGCACGTCGTTGTGGGTCGTGATCTTCGCATCGGTCGGCTTCTGCAGGAACTCGGTGGCGATCTGGCGTCCCTGCAGCAGGCCCTCGGAGAGGCGCCCGGTCGAGGCCGCAAGCCGCGAGAATTGTTCTGCCGTAGCGCGGCTTTGCTGGTCGAGTTGCATGCCGAGCATGAAGATCGCGCTGACCACGACGACACCGGCAAGGCCAAGCGCAAGGATTTTTCCGCGCAGGCCAAATGAGAGACGCGGCACGCGCCGCGATATCGCTTCGCATCAGTCGTTCGATGATCCCGGAAGATGAAATGACTGCGTCAGACATGGCGTTTCAACCATTGCGCGTGATGAAAGCAATTTCGCGTAATTGAATAAAATCAGTGCAAATGATGCGGGAATAGGCTCAACAAAAACTTAATCGGCGGCGCGCCCATCAAGGCGAGCGCGAGAATCCACGGATATGGCGGTGTCGCACTACTCAACGCGAGACGGTGTGCTCGTGCAAAAATTTGTCCCGATCCGAGACAGTTTCGCATTCCCTAACAAATTTGTTGGCCTTTAATGGGTATTTTACTCAACCTTGCCTTAATGCTGCTCCGCAAATCCGCGAGAGGCTCCTACTAGCCGTCCTTGGCAGGGGGCCGCATGCGCCGATTTGCGTCGCGTGCGCCTTCGCGTCGAGGGCGCAAGTGGGGACACTTCTGGGCGCAAGGTGATGATGCTTAGTACGTCGCGTGTATGTGAGTTATCGACTTACAACTTCAACTCCCAACCTCAAACCAGGAAGAACACGTTACAAAATCTGATCGGTGGTGCCGCGCTCATCTGGGTCGCGGGCGCCTGCAGCTGGACCGTGCTCTCCAACATCAACGGAGTTGGGTCGCCGCCTGCGTCGATCGCGCCGGCCAGGGTCGCCGCGCGCAACGCTAATGCACTGGTCGCCGCTGCCCACAGCCAGTTTGCCGCCGCCCGCACTGCGGTTGCCGTGGCCGCGCAACAGAAATTCGCGGCAGCACTCCGGCATGAGCCCACGGCGCTGCAGGGCAAGCTCGCGAGCTATGTGGCGCTGATCGACGATGCCGTGCTCGATGTACGCGGCCCGTTGGCCACGCTCGGCGGTCGCCTGACGGACGACATTGCGCCAAAATCGGACCGGTTGATGCTGGCGAATGCGGATCCGCAAGCCAGGCGGCAGACCGTCCTCGCGCCGCCCGCGCCGGCCGTCAAGCAGCTCGCCCAAAGCAGCACCCCGCTGCCGGCCCCGAAGCCGAGCGAACTGCGCGCGCGGCCTGAACCAAAGGACCAGCCGACCGCAACCGCAATGGCGACCAGGCCGGCGGCGCTGGCGATCGCCGCAGCGACCGCCAACGACGACCAGCCAGCAAGCATCTTCAGCGGGCTGCGCCATATCGCCTCGCTCGCGTACGCGCCGTCCGACGGCGGCCTGTCGCGCGACAAGAAGACCACACTTGCGGCGCTCCGCGGTGAGGACAGCGCGACTGCGGTCTATGACATTTCCGCCCACGTTGTTTACATGCCCGATGGCCGCAAGCTCGAGGCGCATTCCGGGTTCGGCGAGTACCTGGACGATCCGAACTACGTTTCCAGGCGTATGCGCGGTGCAACGCCGCCGCACACCTACGATCTTTCCTTGCGCGAATCCCTGTTCCACGGCGTGCAGGCGATCCGCCTGACGCCGGTCGGCGGCGACGAGGCGATCTACGGCCGCGACGGCTTGCTGGCGCACACCTACATGCTCGGGCCGCGTGGCGACTCCAACGGCTGCGTTTCGTTCAAGGACTACGAGGCGTTCCTGAACGCCTACCGCAACAATGAGGTCAAGCGCCTTGTTGTGGTCTCGCGGTTGAGCTGATCTCGCCTGTTCTCGATCCCTGAAGGCGCACGTCCGCATTGACCGGCGGCGCTGGCTGCCGCAGTCTTTGCCTCAACGCGAACAACAAGACGCGGGGAGGCCTTGATGATCATCGATTCACAGGTGCACGCCTACGAGCGCAACAAGCCGAGCCGGCCATGGGCCGCGACGCTGGCCGGTCCCGACGAAGTGACCGGCGACGACATGGTCAAGGCGATGGATCAGGTCGCCGTCGACGGCGCGATCCTCGTCTCGCCGTTCACGATGTACCAGTACGATCCGAGCTACGCGCTCGAGGTCCACGCCAAACACCCGACGCGGTTCGGCCTGGTGCGGCCGTTCAATCCCGCCGATCCCGCAGTCGCCGACCAGATCGCCGACTGGAAATCGAAGAAGGGCGCAGTCGGCACCCGCATCATGATGAACCGCGGCGTCTCGGAGGACCCCGCCGATCCCGGAATCACTCGGATGCTGGCGGCGGCCGCGAAGCATTCGCTGCCGGTCAACATGCTGTGCTGGGGACGGCTCGAGCAGCTCGACGCGATTGCGGCGCGCAACCCCAACACGATGATCGTGATCGATCATATCGGCCTGCACCAGCCGTTCGCGCCGCCGGCGCCGGCGGAGCCGTGGGCCGAGCTGCCGAAGGTCTTGAAGCTCGCGCGTCACCCCAATGTGGTGATCAAGATCTCCGGCGCTTGCACGCTGTCGCAGCAGAAATTCCCCTATGACGACATCTGGGCGCCGCTGAAGCGCATCTTCGATGCCTACACCCTCGACCGCTGCCTGTGGGGCACCGACTGGACCCGCGCCACGGCGCTGTTGACCTACCGCGAGGGCGTCGACTCGTTTCGCCAGACCAAACAGCTCACCGACAGCGACCGCGCCAGGCTGATGGGCGAGACGCTGAGCCGCGTCTACAATTGGGCTCCGGGGAAAGGGTGAGGACTCTCGTCGCAACGGCCGCGTAGGGTGGGTTAGGCGCCATTCACGGCGCACCCTCCATCACGAAGGAAATGGGCGCCGTAACCCACCGGCTGACTCACGTGGTGGGTTACGGCGCCGGTGCCGTGCATGTTGGACCGCAGTGCCGGTACGGCGCCTAACCCACCCTACGACGCTTCGGTCGCTGGCGCCGCCTTTGCCCCCGTTAGCCGGCGCACGCCGACGTAGAAGATCGGCGTGAACATCAAGCCGAACAGCGTCACACCGAGCATGCCGAAGAACACCGCGATGCCGACGGCCTGACGCATCTCTGAGCCCGCGCCGGAAGAAATCACCAGCGGCAACACGCCGAGAATGAAGGCGAACGACGTCATCAGGATCGGGCGCAGGCGCAAGCGGCAAGCCTCGCGGATCGCGTCCAGCGTCGGCTTGCCTTCGAGCTCCATGTCGCGCGCGAACTCGACGATCAGGATCGCGTTCTTGGCGGCAAGCCCGACCAACACGACAAAGCCGATTTGCGTGAGGATGTTGATGTCGTTGCCCATGAGGCGCACGCCGAGCGTGGCGGCGAGCAGGCACATCGGCACGATCAATATGACCGAGAAGGGCAACAGCCAGCTGCCGTACTGCGCGGCGAGCACGAGATAGACGAACAACACGCAGATCGGGAAGATGTAGAGGCCAGTATTGCCCTGTGTCTCCTGCTGATAGGACAGGTCGGTCCATTCGAACGAAATGCCGTTCGGCAGGATTTGCTGCGCCAGCCGCTGCATCGTGCCGAGTGCCGTTGCCGAGCTGACGCCGGGCAGGGTGTCGCCCTGCACCTCGGCGGCGGGATAGAGATTGTAGCGCGGTACCCGGTCGGGGCCGGTGATCTCGTTGAAGCTCACGACGTTGCCCAGCAACACCATGTCGCCCGCGGCGTTGCGGGTGCGCAGCCGCGCGAGATCGGCCGGATCCTTGCGGAACGGCAGGTCGGCCTGCGCCGTGACGTGATAGGTGCGGCCGATGATGTTGAAGTCGTTGACGTAGCTCGACCCAAAATAGGTCTGGATGGTGTCGTTGATGGCCTGGATCGGCACCCCGAGTTTTTGCGCCTTGATGCGATCGATGTCGACGAACAGCTGGGGCGTGCCAACCGAGAAGGTCGAGAACACCGAGGTCAGTCCCGGCGCGCGCCGCGCCGCGTTGACGAGTTCGTCGGTCGCTTGCGCCAGCAGGTTGGTGCCGCGGCCCTGGCGATCCTCGAGCCGCATCGTGAAGCCGCCGCCGGTGCCAATGCCCGGCACCGCGGGCGGCGGAATGACCAGCACCACGGCGCCTTCGATCGCCGACAGCCGCTTTCGCAACTCTGCCGTGATGACGCCGGCGGTCAGGCCTTTTTTCGCACGCACCGCGGGTTCGTCGAACACCGGGAACAGCGCGGCGGTGTTGCTCGCAAGCGTTCGGGTTGCGCCGTTCAGCCCGGCAAAGGCCGGCACGCGCACCACGCCTGGAGTCTGCATCGCAATCGCTTCGACCTGGCGCACCACCTCGGTGGTGCGCGCGAGCGACGCGGCACCGGGCAACTGCACGACCGCGATGACGTAGCCGCGATCCTGCGCCGGGATGAAACCCTGCGGCGTGGTGTAGAGCAGCCAGCCGGCCGAGCCGATCAGCGCGACATAGACCACCACCATCGCAACGCTGTGGCGGATCACGAACGAGGCTGCGGCGCCATAGGCGTGCGACAGGCTCTCGAAGCCGCGATTGAACACGCCGACGAACGCGTTCCAGCCGCGCGCGAGGATGTTCCAGGCTGCAGGCTCCGTGCGCTCGTGGTGCGGCACCAGGATCAATGACGCAAGCGCCGGCGACAAGGTCAGCGAGCAGAAGCAGGAGATCGCGGTCGCCACCGCAATCGTGATCGCGAACTGCTTGAAGAACTGGCCGGTGATCCCCGGCAGGAACGCGGTCGGCACAAACACCGCGATGAGCACGAGCGCGATCGACACCAGCGCGCTGCCGACCTCCTGCATGGTTTTCAGCGCGGCATCGCGGCGGCTCAGGCCCGCGGCGAGATGGCGCTCGACATTCTCGACGACGACGATCGCGTCATCGACCACGATGCCGACCGCGAGCACGAGGCCGAACAGCGTGAGATTGTTGATGGAGAAGTCGAGCGCGGCCATTGCCGCAAAGGTGCCGATCAGCGACACCGGAATGGCCAGGATCGGGATCACCGCCGGGCGCCAGCCCTGCAGGAACACCAGCACGACGACGACGACGAGCAGCATCGCCTCGTAAATGGTCTTGACCAGCTCGCTGACCGATTGCGCGATGAATTCGGTCGGATTGTAGCCGATGTTGTATTCGAGACCCTTTGGGAAATCCGCGCTTAATTGCTGCATGGTTGCGGCAATGCTTTTGGCCGTCGCCAGCGCATTCGAATTCGGCCGCTGCGAGATGCCGAGCCCCACCGCCGGCTTCTGCAACAGGAAACTGTTGGTGGTGTAGGACAGGGCGCCGAGCTCGATGCGGGCGACGTCGCGCAGGTGTACGACGCGGCCGTCCGAGCCCGCCTTGATCAGGATATCGCCGAACTGCGCGGTGTCTTTCAACCGGCCGGTGAAAGTTAGATTGATCTGGAACGCGCGGTCGGCGATCGGTGGCTCGGCCAGCTGCCCGCCAGCGATCTGCTGGTTCTGCGCGCGGATCGCGGCAATGACGTCGTCCGCGGTCAGCCCGAGCGAGGCGATGCGGTCGGGATCGAGCCACAGCCGCATCGAATAGTCGCGGGCGCCAAAAATCTGGATGTCACCGACGCCGTCGAGGCGGAGCAGTCGGTCGCGCACCTGCTGCAGCGCATAGTTCGAGATGTAGAGCTGGTCGAGGCTGTTGTCCGGCGACAGCATGAACACGACCATCAGGAGGTCGGGGCTGTTCTTGCGGGTCACCACGCCGGCGCGCTGCACCTCTTCTGGCAGCCGCGGCTGCGCAATCGCGACGCGGTTCTGGACCAGCACTTGTGCCTTGTCGAGGTCGGTGCCGAGTTTGAAGGTTACCGTGATGGTCAGGCGGCCGTCCGAGGTGGACTGGCTGTAGAGATACAGCATGTCCTCGACGCCGTTGATCTCCTGCTCGATCGGCGTTGCCACGGTGTCGGCCACGGTCTGCGCGGAGGCGCCGGGATATTGTGTGGTGACGACGACGGTCGGCGGCGCGATCTGCGGGTATTCGGAGATCGGCAGCGTCGTGTAGGCAATCGCGCCGACCACCAGCAACACGATGGACAGCACGATCGCCAGCACCGGCTGGTTGATCGACAGGCGACCCAGGTTCATCGTTTTGCGCTCTGCGCCGGAGGCTGGGCCGCGGCTTGTGCCATGTGCGGGGAGACCTTCTGGCCGGCGCGGGCGCGTTGCAGGCCCTCGACAATGACGCGGTCGTCCGGTTTCAGGCCATCCTTGATGATGCGCAGGCCCTCGTCGAGTTCGCCAAGCGTGACCGGCTTCGCTTCGACGGTGTCGTCATCCTTCACGACAAAGACGATTTTCCGCGATTGATCACTCGCGATCGCGGTATCGGGGATCAGAAGCGCGTCGTAGGGCGAGCTGCCGATCAGGCGGACGCGGGCGAATTGTCCGGGCAGGATCGACATATCGTGGTTGGGCACCTTGGCGCGAACTCGCAAGGTGCCGGTCGAGACGTCCATCCGGTTGTCGACGAAATCCATCGCGCCATCATGGGACGGGCTGGTCTCGCCGGTCAGCAGAATCTGCACCGGGTTCGGCGTGTCGCGCGAGCTTGGCCGCTTGCCTTCGAACCACAGCTTGTTGTTGCGCAGGTAGGTCGGCTCGTCGAGGTCGAAGTAGATGTGGATCGGGTCGAGCGAGACCAGCGTAGTCAGCAAAGTCGCGCCAGCGTCGCCGCCCTGCACGAGATTGCCGACGCTGACGAGGTGGCGGCTGACGCGACCGTCCATCGGCGCGAGCACGTGGGTGTATTCCTGATCGAGCTGGGCGCGTTTGAGCGCGGCTTCCGATTGAATGACGGAAGCCTCGGCCGCCTGCAACGCCTGCCGCTTCTGGTCGACGATGGCGTCGGCGACGTTCTGGCTCTTTACCAGCTCGAGCGCGCGGTCGAGCTCGCGTTTGCCGAGTTCGACGCGGGCCCGCGCATCGGCAAGCTGGCCGTCGACCTGGGCCGCCGCCGCATCATAGGGGCGGGAGTCGATGAGATAGAGCAGGTCGTCCTTGTGCACGATCTCGCCGTCGCTGAAGCCGACGCGGGTGACGAAGCCGCCGACCCGGGCGCGAATGTCGACCTGCTCGACCGCTTCGAAGCGTCCAGTAAACTCATCCCAATCGGTCACGGTGCGCTTGACCGGGGTTGCGACCGTCACCGACGGCGCTGATGCGGCAGGAGTCTGGGCAGGCTTTTCGCTGCAGGCGGCAAGAGCAAGTACAGTCACGAAAAGAGCAGGACGCAGAAGGCTTGAAGCAAATTAAGTCATCGGGCCCCACCATTGCTCCGTGCGACGTGCAGGAATCTCAACGCAGTGCAGTCCACAATTCCGCGCTGAGCCCTGCCATCAAGCACTGTCAAAAGCTTGCCACGGGATTACGACAATCCCGAGGTCACCATTCTGTGATCGTTACTGAGCGGCGCGGACTCGCGACGCTCCGAGGAACGTTGCTTCCGATCGCGCAACGCGTGCGGATCGGCGGACGCAGTACGTAGCCATGGCAGTAGCGCATTCAAGAGCCAGGCGAGACCTGCCCGATCGGCCAGGTTATCGACACAAGGTCATGCCGAAAAAAGCGTCACCGGTTCAGCAAAACTTTTGAGCGTGTAGCCATGATTTTACGACAATGGTGGGAGGCGCGAAAACGGTCGTCATCGCCACCATGGGAACTGGCTCGGCATGTCCTCGGAGACCTTGCCCGGGAACGACGGCGAGCGCTTTTCGAGGAACGCCTGCACGCCTTCGCGCACGTCGGCATGACCGCCGCGCTCGATCGACATCGGCCGGTCGATCGCAAGCAGGTCGAACGGATCGGGAGCGCCGGAAAAGCGCCAGAGCATTTGGCGGGTGAGGGCGATCGCCACCGGCGAGGTCTCGGCGGTCATCTCGTGGGCGATCGCCTTGGCCCGCGTGAGCAGATCGGCGGGTTCGGTCATCTCGCTGACCAGCCCGCCGCGCAAGGCCTCCTCCGCCTCAAACGTTCGTCCGGACAGGCACCAGCGCAGCGCCTGCGGCAGGCCAACGAGTTTCGGCAGGAACCAGGCGCTGCCGGCCTCCGGCACGAGGCCGCGGCGCGCGAAGATGAAGCCGAGCTTTGCGCCCCTCGCGACAATGCGAATGTCCATCGGCAGCGTCATGGTGATGCCGACGCCGACGGCGTGGCCGTTGATCGCGGCGATCGACGGCTTGCGGCACGAGAAGATCGCGCCGACGAAGCCGCGGCCGCGACCGGCGGGCGTGTCGCCGCCGCGACCGAACACGCTGGCACCATGGGCGCCCGAGGTATCAAAGCTGTTGGCGCCGCCGGAGACGTCGGCGCCTGCGCAAAACGCGCGGCCCGCCCCGGTGACGATCACGGCGCGCACGGCGTCGTCCTGATCCGCGCGGTTGAACGCGTCCTCGAACTCGCTGCCCATCGTGCTGGTATAGGCGTTGAGCTTGTCCGGGCGGTTGAGCGTCAAGACCATGACCGATCCGTCGATCTCGCACGTGATGTCTTTGTACATGTCTTCGCTCCCGCGTTTGACCTTGGTGTGCCGTTTCTTGTGAGGGGCAGGCTAGCGCGGCTTGTCAAAAGGCACAAACGTCTGCATTGCACGTTGCTCATTTCATTTCGCAACTCCGGCCAGCCGGATTGGATTGTCTGACGTGTTCGCAAGCCATGCCGCAACCTGGGGCGTCGTCGCACTCGCCACCGTTGGTGTGATCGCGCGCCCCTGGAACTTCCCAGAATTCGTTTGGGCCGTCGCGGGTGCCGTGCTGCTGGTCGCCTCGAACTTGCTGCCGTGGCCGGACGCGCTCGCCGCCGCTGCCAAAGGCAACGACGTCTATTTCTTCCTCATCGGCATGATGCTGCTGGCGGAAGTGGCGCAAGCCGAGGGCCTGTTCGACTGGCTGGCGCGGGAGGCCGTGGCGCTGGCCGGTGGCTCGTCACGACGGCTGTTCGCAATCGTGTACCTCGTCGGCACACTGGTCACGATCCTGTTGTCGAACGACGCGACCGCCGTGGTGCTGACGCCGGCGGTGTACGCAGCGAGCGCGTGCGGCAAAGGTCGAGCCGCTCCCTTATCTCTTCATCTGCGCCTTCATCGCCAATGCGGCGAGTTTTGTGTTGCCGATCTCGAACCCCGCTAATCTGGTCGTGTTCGGCGACCGCGTGCCGCCACTGCTCGAATGGCTGAAGTGGTTCACGCTGCCGTCGGTCGCTGCGATTGTTGCGACTTATATCGTGCTGCACTGGACGCAGCGGCGGGTGCTTGTCGCGGTCGTTGCGGGTGCGGCGGCGCCGCAACCGCTCGGGCGCGGTGGGGCAATCGCGGCCATCGGAATTGTTGCCACGGCGGTTGTGCTGCTCATGGCATCGGCGCTCGGCCGCGATCTGGGATTACCGACCTTTGTCGCGGGCGCGATCGTGACGGCCATCGTGTTGCTGCTGGCACGCCAGTCGCCGTGGAAAATCCTGCGCGGCGTGTCGTGGTCGGTGCTGCCGCTGGTCGCCGGACTGTTCATCCTGGTCGAGGGCCTGAATCGCACCGGCGCGGTACCGGCGTTGGCCGAACTGCTACGCGCAATGAGCGCGGCGGCGCCACAAGCGACGACGTGGGCTGCGGGCATCGTCATTGCCGTGGCCTGCAACCTGTTGAACAATTTGCCGAGCGGATTGATCGCGGCGACGACGATCCACGATGCGCAGCTGCCCGCACATCTGACCAGCGCTATCATGATCGGCGTCGACCTCGGACCAAACCTGTCGGTAACGGGATCGCTGGCGACGATCCTCTGGCTGATCGCGCTGCGTCGTCAGGGCGAAAATGTCGCAGCACTGCAATTCCTGAAGCTCGGCGTGCTGATCATGCCGCCGGCGTTGTTGCTGGCGCTGGCCGCACTGTGGGTCGGGATCTAACGCTTCCCTGAAATGCGAAGCCCGGCCAGAGGCCGGGCTTCATCGTTGTCTCTGTCGCTGACCCGATCAGCTCGGACCGCCGCCGTCCATCAGCGGCCCGAACAATTTCCAGGTCTCGCCTTCGAATTTCTCGAGCTGGAGCTGTTTGATCGGCGACCAGTCGGTCTCCGAGGTCTTGATCTTGACGCCCGGCAGATAGATGCCGATCTCCATGTCCATTTTCTGCATCTGCTTCATCAGGTTCTCGCGCGTCATGTCATCGCCGCACTGGCGCAACACCTGCTCGAGTCCCTTGGCGACGCCATAGCCGAACACGGTCGCGGCATCGGCCTGATCGCCTTCCGGATACCACTTGGTCATGAAGGTGCGCCATTCCTTGAGGCCCGGATCGTCCTTCCACTGCGGATCGTTCGGGTCCTTCAGATAAGCGGCGCTGATGATGCCCTGCGAATTCTCAAGGCCGGCGGGCTTGAGAACCGACGATACCGAGACCGACACGTTGGTGAGGAATTGCACTGGATGCCAGTTCAATTCGCCGATCTTCTTGATCGCCTGCGCGGCAAACTTCGGCGTCGCCACGGTGACGAAGATATCGGGATTGGCGCCCTTGATCTGCACCACCTGGGAGTCGACCGTCGGGCTCGTCACCTCGAACGACACTTCGGAAACGATGGTCTTGCCGTCCTTGCCGAGCACGTCGTGGAATCCGGTCAGGTAATCCTTCCCGAAATCGTCGTTCTGGAACAGGATGCCGACCGTCTTGCCGGGAAAGTTCTTCTGGATGTAGCGGCTATAGATCCGCGCTTCGCTCTGGTAGTTGGGCTGCCAGCCCATGCTCCAGGGAAACTCCTTCGGATCGGCCCACTTGGTGGCGCCGCTGCCGATGAAGATTTGCGGCACCTTCTTCTGGTTGAGGTACTTCTGGATCGCGGAGTTGCCGGGCGTGCCGACCACTTGATAGACCGCGAACACTTCATCGCTCTCGACCAGCTTGCGGACCTGCTCGACCGTTTTCGGCGGCGAGTAGCCATCGTCGTAGGAGATGAAGGTCACCTTGCGCCCGTTGATGCCACCGGCATCATTGACCATCTTGAAGTAGGCGGCTTCGGTCTTGGCGATCGTCGCATAGGCCGATGCCGGACCGGAGTAGGGCGCGATATTGCCGATCTTGATTTCGGTATCGGTGACGCCGACGTCATTCTTCTTCTGGGCAACAGCGACACCCGTTGACAGCGCAACCGCGGTGATCGCCAGTGCAGCGGCTCGCAATGAGCCCAATGCATTCCAAGTCACGTGCATTCCTCCGTTGTCTCGATCGCCCGGTTGCTGTGAAAGTCTTGTTGGATGAGCGACGCTCTCGTCATTGAGAGAACAAAGCGAATACCACGGAACCACAGCCGTCACTAGCCCAGTAGCGCCTCCTTGCCGGCGGCGTGCGTGATAAGCCTTTGCGCGATGCGGCAATCGCGCTACCTACGGCGAAAGCGCGGGGACATCTGAGGTCGCAAGGTGAGTGGCGAGGGGCAAAAGGTCGTCATCATTGGCGCGGGACACGCCGGCGGCTCGGCGGCCGCGTTCCTGCGTGAGTACGGATTTGCCGGCGCGATCGCGCTGGTCGGCGAAGAGGCGGTATTGCCGTATCAGCGGCCGCCGTTGTCGAAGGCCTGGCTGAAGGGCGAGGCTGATGAGCATCACCTGATCCTGCGGCCGGATGCCTATTATGCCGGCAGCCATATCGACGTCCGGCTCGCAACGCGCGCGACCGCGATCGACCGGAGTGTGTCCCGCGTCACTCTGGGAGACGGCAACCAGCTACCCTATGACTGGCTGATCCTCGCCACCGGCTCAAAGCTGCGCCGGCTCAACGTGGCGGGCGCCGAGCTTGCCGGAATTTTCTTTCTGCGCACGACGGTCGATGCTGATCATTTGAAGGAAGCGATCAAACCGGGCGGCAGGCTCGTGGTGATCGGTGGCGGCTATATCGGACTCGAGGTCGCCGCCTGCGCAAAATATCTCGGCGCCGACGTCACGGTGGTCGAGAGTGAAGCGCGCGTGCTGTCGCGTACCTCGAGCGCAATGCTCGCCGAATTCTTCCAGGACTATCATCGCGGCAAGGGCGTGCGCTTCGAGTTGAACGCGCGCGTCAGCGGCTTCGTCGGGCGCGATGGTCATGTCGCAGGCGTCAGCCTCGCGGACGGCAGGGTTATCGATTGCGATGCGGCGCTGGTCGGCGTCGGCGCGCTCGGCCACGATGATCTCGCAAGGGCGGCCGGCTTGCCATGCGAGGACGGTATTGTGGTCGACGAACTGGCGCGCACTGCGGACCCAAAGATCTTCGCGATCGGCGACTGCACGCGGCGACCGCTGCCGCGCTACGGCAAGATGGTGCGGCTCGAAAGCGTGCCGAACGCGCTGGAGCAGGCGAAATTCGCTGCCGGCGCGATCTGCGGACGACCGCCGGCGGCGCCGGAGGTGCCGTGGTTCTGGTCCGATCAGTTCGATCTTCGGCTGCAGATCGCGGGCCTTGCTTTCGACGTCGCGGAAACCGTGGTCCGCGGCGATCCGAAGGATGCGAAGTTCGCTGTTTTTCATCTTGCCGCCGATGGCCGGCTGCAGGCGGTCGAGGCCGTTAACGCGACGCCCGAATACATGACAGGGCGCTTGCTGATCGGGAAGGCAAAACCGGTCGACCGCGCGCGGCTCGTCGATCGCGCGATCCCGATCAAGCAATTGCTGAGCTGAAGAAGAAACAAAAGGAAACGCCGCATGAAAATCCATTTCGCGCCCAATACAAGGGCGGTTCGCATTGTCTGGCTGTTCGAGGAGCTCGGCCTGCCTTACGAGCTCGAACGCTACAAGCTCGGCGATCCCGCGATGCGTTCGGCCGAGTACCGCAAGGTGCATCCGATGGGCCGGGTGCCCGCGCTGCAGGACGGCGACGTTACGATCTTCGAATCCGGCGCGATCGTGGAATACGTGCTCGCCAGATACGGTAACGGCCGCTTGATGCCTAAGGTATCCTCGCCGGATTTCCCGGCTTATCTGCAGTGGCTGCACTATGCCGAAGGCATGATCATGCCGCCGGTCAACACCATCGTCGTCGAGACCATCCTGCTGCCGCCGGAGCGGCGCAACCAGGGCAATGTCGATCGCGCGACCAAGCTGCTGGGCCAAATGCTGTCGGCGGTCGATCAACATCTTGCCGGACGCGAGTATCTCGCCGGCGAGTTCAGCGGTGCCGATATCATGACCGGACACGCCTGCACCGTGGCGGCGCGCCTGAAGGCCGACGTGTCCGACAAGCCGAACGTTGCGGCCTATATCGCCCGCGTCAATGCGCGCCCGGCTCTGCAGAAGGCGTGGGCGACGTAACGCGCGGGTCCGCGCCGGAACCGGGAACAAGGGCGGTCCGCTGTTTGCAGGCCTGGCCGCGCGGCTGAGACAGCAGGAGTGGGCTTTCGGCGCCGAGTTGAACGGGTTCCACGACATGGAAAATTTTTGAGCGCGGCATGGAACCAAATGCAGTTCCGCTGCCGCAATTTCGCGCCGAACTGGCCATCTGGATCGGCAGGTTTGAACAGAAAATGATCCCCTCGACGAACTACAGCGCGCCCCAGTCGATAGGGAGACAGGGATGCGTTTACATGTGGCTTCCGCAGCCATCTTGGTTGCTGCGGCGATTCCGCTTGCGTCGAGCGGTGGGGGTAACGAGTGCTCGAGCTGTGCGACAGCCGTGCGGGTATTAGCGTCCGCCAAATCAACCGTTGACCAATACGCACCGACGGCGAGTTTCGAGAGCGACGTGAGCACGACTCAAACTCAACCCACTGCGGCGAGCGAGGCAGCGGGCCGGGCAAGTGTTTGTGCAACACTGATCGCGGCGGCGCGCGACAATGAGCTGCCGCCCGCGTTCCTCGCGCGGCTGATCTGGCAGGAGAGCCGGTTCGATCCGCAGAGCGTCAGTTCCGCTGGAGCCAGAGGCATCGCACAGTTCATGCCGCAAACCGCCAGTGAGATTGGACTGAGCGACCCGTACGACCCGATCGAGGCTTTGCCGGCATCGGCCCGGCTCCTGAAAAAATTGCACCGCGAGTTCGGCAATCTTGGCCTTGCGGCTGCTGCTTATAATGCGGGGAGCGGGCGCATTCGCGACTGGTTGTCGAAACGGCAGCCGCTGCCGCACGAGACCAAGGGCTACGTTCGCATCATCACGGGGTATTCCGCCGAAGACTGGACCGAGGAGGAAAGCGTGCTGGCGCTCCCAACGGCCTTGCCGACGGGCACGCCGTGCCGTGAAATCAATACGGCTGACGGCGGCATCGCAGTTCCGATCAAGGTCGCGCTGACCGGCGAGATCACCAGCATGATGCGCCGGGCGAAAGCGGAGATGGAGGCGGCCGCGGCGCGGGCACGACGGCTGGTGAAGGTGCATCGAGGCCGCCGGGCCAAGGACACCGTGATCGCGCTGCACCACGGCCGCAAGACGCTGGCTGCGCGCGGCTCGAAAAAGACGAAACTTGCCGATGTGTGAGCCCTCTGACCCGGCTGGACGGCGGTGCAAGGCAGCGTTTTCCTGCACTTTTCGTTGAACCTGTCGCCAGCCTCGCGAGTCAAAGATGGGTGTTCGGGCAGCTGCGGGTGCGCGCGCCTGGCCGGACCGGCTTTCAGCCAGTGAAAATGACTTCCAGTCAATGTCTTGGAGCCTGCGGATCGCATGCGAGTGCGCCGCGGGAGCGGAGGATCGCGTGCGTTTCTTCAGGCAAAATCGACGCAAGCCCGCAGCAGACGCCGACTTCACCGAGCGTCGCATCTATGTTGAGCCGGTGATGGATCGCGAGCTCCCGCTGGCGCTGTTCGCGGCGGTGGTCGCCGCGGTCGTTCTGGTCGCGGTCCAGGTGCAGTCTTCGTCCGCTGCGCAAAAGAAGGAAGCGACGTCGCACACGGCTTACAAGACCGTTCAGCGTCGGCCGGATTCACGCCTCGCCAGCTCGCAAGCGAATTTTGCCGATACGTTCGAGCAGCGCATCCACTGATCTTCGACGACGGTGGATTAGCTCTGGCGTACGGACACAAGCCCGTCAGAGGCTTGCTCTCTGGCGGACTTTGCGTGATCACTAGCCGTTTTCTTCGGATTACCAGTCGTGGCGCGGTCCAAAGCCAAAGCTGAATCCTGGGCCATAGACGCCGACGCTCGGCGCATCGTCGTAGTAGTAGCGATCGTCGTAATAGCGACGTGGGTAGTAACCATAGCCGTTGTCGATGATCACCCGACGGGGACCGGTGCGCCAGCATTCGCCGGCGGCATTACATACAATTCTCGTTTGATGTAGCAGCGGCATCGTATCGGTTGTCACCAATTCGTCCGCCGCGAATGCGCTCGAGCCGGCGAGAAGTCCGGCGCCCGCAAGCAAGCCTATCGCGATCGTTCTCATGTTCCACCTCCTGCGATGGGGAGCCCCGCTGACCAATCGAGGATTGCCGACATCGTTCCAGTGGAACAGCGGAGGGAACATCGGAAAACGACGCCTCCGATTGCGGCTGTCGCCGATGAAGACCGTGATCTGCCCACGCAAGGGGCACTGAGATCTAATGCCCTCTCACCAGCGATAGTTCGCCCCGTAGTCGAGCGGCAACTCCTGTCGCACATTGGCGACGAAGAATTGTGCCGCTGCTCCTGTTAATTTAACTGTCTTGTCAGGCAGCGAACAGGCCGGCCTTCGCCGAGTTCGAGCAGCTTGGCGATCTCCGACGCCGGTTGCGGACGGCAGACCAGGTAACCCTGCAGCTCGGTGCACCCGCACGCCCGCAACATATCCAGTTGCGCCGGCGTCTCGACGCCTTCGGCGGTCGTCGTCATGTTGCGGGCACGCGCCAGGGCGACAATCGCCTGCACGATCGATAGCGATCCGCCGGGCATTGCGATGTCGGCGATGAAGCTGCGATCGATCTTGATCTTGTCGAACGGAAAACGCTGCAGATAGCTCAGGGATGAATATCCCGTGCCGAAGTCATCGAGCGCGATCCGCACGCCGAGCTGTTGCAGCGATTCGAGAATCGCGAGCGACGTCTCGTCATCGCGCATCAGCACGGCTTCGGTAATCTCGAGCTCTAGGCGACGCGCCGGAAGGCCGGACTCGGCAAGTGCGCTGGCAATCGTCAGTGCCAGGCCCTCGTTTCTGAACTGGACGGGCGAGACGTTGACGCTGACCCGGCTATCGGCGGACCAGTTGGCGGCCTCGGCACAGGCGGTGCGCAGCACCCACTCGCCGACCCGATGGATCAGGCCGGAATCCTCCGCGATCGGCACGAACTCCGCGGGCGAGATCGAGCCACGGGTCGGATGATGCCAGCGCAGCAGCGCTTCGAAGCCCGAGATGGTTCCGTCCTGGACCGTGACGAGAGGCTGATAATATACGTCGAGTTGGCCATGCTCGATCGCCTGGCGCAAATCGGTTTCGAGGGTGCGACGCGCATTGGCGCGCTCATCCATCTCGTTCTCGAAGAAGCGATAAGCGCCGCGGCCATCGGCCTTGACGCCGTACAGTGCGAGGTCGGCGTGCTTGAGGAGCTGGTTCGGCTCCGCGCCGTCGCGCGGGGCAAGCGCGATGCCGATGCTGGTGTCGACGGCAAGCTCGTGACCGTCGATCATCATCGGCTTGCGAACGGCGTCGCGGATGCGCCGGGCGAGTTCGACGACGTCGGAGGTGTGCATGACCCCGGCCTGAATGATGGCGAACTCGTCGCCCCCGAGCCTGGCAACAACGTCACCCGTCCGCACCACGGCGCACAGACGTCCGGCAACGACGTTCAGCAGTTCGTCGCCGGCCGGATGACCAAGGGTGTCATTGATATCTTTGAATTGATCGAGGTCGAGATAAAGCACCGCAAGATTTACACCGGGACCAAGCTGGATCAGCATGCTCTCGAGCTTCTCGCGGAACAGCACGCGGTTCGGCAGGTCCGTCAGTGCATCGTAGTGTGCGAGGTGTGCGATCTTCTCCTCCGCGCGCTTCTGCTCGGTGATATCTTCCAGCGTCGCGACCCAGCCGCCGTCGGCGAGCGGCTGATTGACGATCTGAATCGAGCGGCCGTCGGTGGCGATGGCGAACGAGCGGCGGACCTCGCCCAATCTGTTCGCCTCCGTATAGGCCGTGCAGTATTCGTCGACGTCGCCGGCAAAACTGCCGAGCCGCTTGCGGTAGGCCATCAGCTCACGGAATGTCATGCCCGGTTTGACGGTCTTCGGCGACAGATTGAACATGTCGAGGTAGCGCTGGTTGCGGACCACGATGCGCTCCCTGGCATCGAACACCAGCAACCCTTGCGTCATGTTGTTGACCGCAAAGTCGAGGCGCTGCTTCTCGAGCGCAAGCCGGCGGTTGGCGCTGGCATGCTCGTGAGACAGCTGACGGATGATCAGAACGATCATGCCAAAGAAGATCAGCGCCGAGGCGATGCCGGCTGCGGCGAGCAATTTGGTTTGTTCGCGCCAATCGGCGAGCGCCGCGTCGCAATCGATACCGAGCGATACGTTCAAGGGAAAATGCGGGACTTGCCGGAACGTCAGCAGGCGCTCCTTGCCGTCCATGCGGGAGAACCCGCGGATCGTCGCGCTCTGAGAATCGCCGAGGAGTTGAGGTCCACGAGGGAAGGTCTTGCCGATCGTGCCTTCGATGTGTGGATAGCGGATCAGCAGCACCCCGTCGTTGCGCAACAGCGAGATCGACGAGTAGCGGTCGATCGAGATCTGGCCGAAAAAATCTTCGAAATGCGAAAGCTGGATGGTTCCGACGACGATGCCGAGCAATTCGCCGTTGTCGTTGGCGATCTTGCGCGCCATGCCCAGCATCCAGTCGCGCGATGACTCGTCGTACCAGGGACGCGTCAGCGTCACGTAGAGATCAGGCTTCGACTTCAAGGTCCGAAAATATTCCTGGTCCGCATCGCTCGATGTCGGCGTCGGCCAGGCGCGGGTCACGTTCAAGAGCTCGCCATTTGCGTTGATGATACGCAAGCCGCGAACGTACGGCAGACCGTCGATTTCCGCGCGCAGCAAGCGATTGGCGGAGATCGAAGAGAGCTGCCGCTCGAATTCGTCCGGGGTCTTGACGCCGCGGGCGCGGATGCCGTCGATGATACGCTCCTGAACTAACTCAAGCTGTTGAAATTCCTGGTCGACGTGCCAGGCGACCATAAGCGCGGCGTTTTGCAGCTGCCTTTCATTGTTGGCAAAAGCGCGATCGCGGAAATGGAAGATGATCGCCGTGGTGACGCCGATGATGACCGCCACCAGCAGAATGCCGCAGGCGAGAAGCCAGCGAACCGAGCGCGACGGCAGGGCCTTCGTGACGAGGTCGGCAAGGCGCGCATAGGCGCGCTTGAGCACAAACTCGCTGCGCTCCGCCCGACCCGGGTCGGTATCCTCAGCCGCCGATTGTGTCATCGCTGCATTTCCCCCAGGGCAACGAATATCGGGCGAAGATGGAAGCGACGTTAGGAAGGCTGGTTAGCAAAGGGTTAGTGAACTGACACTACTGGCTTTTTTGCAACCTGCGGCGGTGGCGCGGCAACTGTTTGGGGTCGCGCGCCGGCGCTACGCCCCGTCCGCTATGGGATATTATTTGGCGGCGGCGGCGGTGGCGGCGACGTTGGGGCAGGCGGCGCCGGGGGAGGCGGCGACGTGGGAGGCGGAGCTGGGGGAGGCGGCGGAGGCGGAGGTGGAGGTGGCGGTGGCGGTGGTGGCGGAGGCGGTGGAGCTGGCGGCGGCGAGACCTGGTGCGTCTGGTTGGAATGCGCCTTGTTGGCTGACAGCGCGTCGCCGCCGCCAATGATGTTGACGAAGCCGAGCGGGTCGCTGCCCGGCGGATAGGTCGGATCGTCAACGATGCTGCCGCCCATGCCTTGCTGCTGGGTCATGCGATCGGTCGGCAGATCGATCGCGCCGCCGTGACTGAATGGGCCGCTGTTCAACAGCGCCAGCACGAGGTTGAAGGTCAGGCTCGTGATCGGAAACACCGTAATCACGTCGTTCGCCGAATTGACGCACGCAGCCAGACCGGGGTGGATCGAGGCGCTGCCGGCATTGTTTGTCAGCTTCGCAACGCCGACGTGGCCGATGATCAGCTCGCCATGACAGCCGGCCAGTGCCGGGTCGGACGCGGCAATGTTCGCCGGGATCGGGTAGAGCACCGTGACCGATCCGCCGCGCACGCCGAGCGTGCCGGTCGGTGTGTTCACGGTGATGCCGGCGGTGTGGCTGATCTGGCCGCCGACGAACCGCATCACGCCCTTGGTGAGCGAGGTCGCCATCGAGCCGACGCCCGCATTCGGATCGTAGACATACTCGTCGATCACGATGCTGCTGTTGCGGCCGACGTTGAGCGTCGAGGTGTCGGGAAACACGATCTGCGTCGAACCGTTCGCCGACGTTTCGACACGTTCCTTGTGGACGACGTTGGTGCCGATCACGAGCGTGCGCTGGGTGGCGCCCGGCGGCGTTCCGGTCGAGGCAGGATTCACCGCGCTGACATGGCCGGCGTTCTGCGCCTCGACGCGCGCCAGCGGCGCCGTCGTCGACATCAGCAGCGCCAGCAGTCGGGTGAGGGATTTGTGGGTTCGCCCAAGCATCGGTCGACTTTCAGAAGCGCACGCTCGGCCCGGTCATCGCCGAGAAATTGTGCTGGCTGTAATTCGGCAGGGTGGACTTGGTTTGGTCGAACTGCACGGTGGTGGAGACGGCGACGTTGCGCCAGAGCGGGGTATTGAACATCGCGCCATAAACCCACTCGCGATCGATCTCGGCGACCAGCGGATCGATCGCCGGATTGGGCGCGTTGAAATCGGTGCGGATGTAGCGCGCAAACGGCGAGATGCTCCAGTTGCGCGAGATGAACGAGAATGGCGGCGTGAACTCGAAGGTCAGCGCCGCCTGGCCTTCCCACTGGCGGAACGACTGGAAGGCCGCCGCCGAGCGCCCCTCGCGGTAGAGTCCGGAACCTTCGAATTTCACCATCGAGGTGAGATTGGCGACGACGCCGAGCGATGGCGAGTACCAGTTGCCGGAGCCGAATCCCGTGACCGGAATGATGTCGCCGGTATTGACGGTGGCGTTGCGCCACTCGAAGCCGGGCACGAAGGCAAGACGGTTGAACGCCGGGACGTCCATCGTCACGCCGGCGCCGGCGCTGCCGACATAGGATTTGCCGCCGACCCAGGCATTGCCGCCGACCGCATAGGGCTTGATCGAAAGGCCGGGAAATACATCGGGCGCGATCATCAGCCGCGGCCCGGCGCTGATGTCGAACAGCGCGACGTCGAGGTCGGTCAGCTTGAACTGATGGGTGGCGTAGCCGGTGAAGCGAGTTTCAAACAGGTCACCGCGCTGGTTCTGGAAATCGTAGTCGTGGGCGAGGCCGACGATGCCGAACACGTTCCAGTCCGGTTGCCTGCGGCCGACCGGGAGCAGCGCAAGATCGACGCCGCCCAGCTTGATCGCGCCGCTGTTCGGCGAGAAGTTTGCGTTCGACTGATAGCGCACACCGGTCTGCAGGAATCCGGAAAAGCGGCTCCGTTGGGTCATCTTGTCGGCGTCGGGCAGATAGGTCGCGATCCGCTCGCGCGTCACCGGATCGAGATCGGGCGATTTCAGCGCCTCGGTGAAGTAGTGCTTCGCCATCTCGAACGAGCGCAGGCGAAAGTAGAGAATGCCGAGCTCGTATTTGACGCGCGTCAGCGACGGCTCGTAGTAGAGCAATCGCTCGAGCGCGCCGATCGCGGCCTCATAGTCCTCGTTCGCTGTCGCGACGCGGACGAATTCGAATGTGACGTCGTAGTTGGTCGGCTCGCGCACCATGCGCAGAAACAGCCGTTGCTGCTCGCTGATGGCGGCATCTTGTGCGCGCGCCACACTTGCGGTGAGCACGAGCGACGACCACAGCAGTGGCAGGATCGCAAGCGACAGCATTGCGCCAACGCGCAACGAACGCCGTCCTGGAGCTACCCGCAACCACGTCATTCCAATTGCCTTGCACACGACAATGCACGCGGCGGCCCCACTCGCTCACGCACGGCGGGAACAGACCACAAAAGCTGTGGTGGTAGAAGCGTTGGCGGGGTGTCACAACGATTCAGTGGCAAGCTGTGGCAAATTGGCAAACGATGATTCCCCAGGACATTTCACGACGCTAGCGGCCCAACCGAGACCAGGCGACACTCAAGTGACACCTGCCCATGGCCTTGGTCGTCCGCCGGGCGGATGACGTTCACAGCATTTGAGGTGGAGTGTTGCCAAATCGCCACGCGAAAGGGAGCTGACGGAGCGGATTTGAACCGTCGCCTCAGGTCCGGGTAGGGACCAGCGCTCTGCCATTGAGCTACGCCGCGCAACCCTTGTTTGCGTTTGCGCGCCCGCGCCGGCAATCGAATTGTGGCGAGACGGTAAACGGCGCGGGCCGCGTTAGCGCGATGCCGCGCGCAAAGGCCGCGTCGTGATGCTCGCAAGCAGCACGGCAAGAATGCCGGTGAGGAAGATGCCGTCGAACGTGCCGGCGCCGCCGATCGATGCGATCGGCGCGCCGAGACCCGCCACCTTGTCGAGATTGGTCAGGTCAGCGCCGATCAGCGTGCCCATCGAGCCTGCGATGTAGGCAAGCTGCGGCGCGTATTCGCGCGACAGCATGAACGCGACGATGGCCGTGATCAACGCCGGCGCAAACACCGGCACCGCGATGCCGAGCCCAGGCACCGGGTCGGCAAATGCATGAATGATCGCGGCAACGATCGCGGTTGCGATGATGGCGCGTCCCCACAACTCGTAACGCAGCAACAGATAAGCCGACATCAAGGTCGGGATCACGGCGCCGCCGACATTGACCGCAATGATCGTGCCGGGCCATTGCACGACGTGCGGCACGACGTAATCCATGCCGAAGAAGCGTACGATCTGTCCGGACACCACATGCTGCTCGGGGAGCGCTGCGACGGGAATGTTGAAGTAGCTGCCGACCAGCGAACCGACGAGCAGGAAGAACGCGCCGCCCGAGCTCAGGCCGAGGCGCATATAGGCATAACGCAGCACGTTGAGCTGGATCAGGATCAACAGCCCGGCGGCGATGACCACCAGGAATGAAAACAGCAGTGGTGTGACGGGGAGATAGTGCGCCTGGCTGACGTGCATGACGCATCACATGGGGTCGCCGCGATGGCGGCGCCAGCTGCGACCACCGGTGCCGTCTAACGCCTTGTGACTTTGCGTGTTTTCGCGGTTTTTTGGGTGAGCTGGGCCGATTTCGGCGCCGCGCTCGGCATGAGCAGGCAGTCGGCGTGGGAGCGCTTCAGCTAGGCGAAACTGGTATCGTCCAATCCCAGGATAATCATAGTCCTGAGCAGGCCTTGGGAGTTCTGTCAGACTATCTCCAACGCGCGGCGAGAGCGACCTTCGTTTGGCGTGGCTTGAATTAGATAGTCTCAAGCGGGCGGGCTTGCACTCACGCCTCGTTCAATTGAAGCTCTTGAAGCGCAGCTTCGCCGGCACAGCCGTCCTTCATGTCCCGCAGGGACTGAGCGGCGATCAGACCAGAAAGATCCGAGGATGCAGATAGCAGATCAGTCTCTCATCTTTTCACTCACGCTCAACGGCGGGAGTTGCGAGGTCAACGTGGCGCCTTCGACGACGCTGCTCGATCTGATCCGCGACCATTTGGGACTGACGGGCATCAAGAAGGGCTGCGACTACGGCGCGTGTGGCGCCTGCACCGTGCTGGCCGACGGGCGACGGATCAAGGCCTGTCTTGCGCTTGCCGCATCCTATGAGGGCGTTGCAATCATCACGATCGAGGGTGTCGCGTCGCCAACCGATCTGCACCCGCTCCAGGCCGCGTTCATCAAGCACGACGCCCTGCAGTGCGGATACTGCACGCCAGGCCAGATCATGTCTGCGATCGCACTCATCGCTGAGAAACCGAAAGACCGCGAGACCATCCGCGAGGCCATGAGCGGCAACTTGTGCCGCTGCGGCGCCTATCCAAACATTGTCGAGGCGATTGCGGAGGTCGCCGGACTATGACAGCGCCTCCGTTTCGCTACACCCGGCCGGCCGATCTCAATGATGCGCTCGTCGCTGCTGCGGCGCCTGGCGCGGTGTATCTCGCCGGCGGCACTGATCTTTTGCCGCTCTGGAAGGCTGATGTCGTCGCGCCAGAACGTGTCGTCGACATCTCGCGGCTGGCGCTGAACACGATCGCGTCGACCGACAAAGGTCTCGAACTCGGAGCGCTCGCGCGGTTAAGCGAAGTCGCGCGCGATCCTGACGTCGTCGCCAAATACGGACTGGTCGCAGTGGCGATTGCGAACAGTGCGAGTGGCCAGATCCGCAACATGGCCACGGTGGGTGGAAATCTGTTGCAGCGAACACGCTGCCCTTACTTTCGATCCGCCGACTTGCCCTGCAACAAGCGCGAGCCGCAATCCGGCTGCGGTGCGCTGGCGGGCGAGAACCGGCAGGCCGCGTTGTTTGGCGGCAGCGCGAGCTGCGTGGCAACGCATCCTTCAGATCTTGCCGTGGCCCTTGCGGCACTGGATGGCGAAGTCATGATCGCCGCGCAGTCGGGAGAGCGTCGCGTGCCGCTCGCCGGATTTTATCGGCTGCCAGGCGACGCGCCGGACAAGGACACGACGCTGGGGCAGGGTGAACTGATCAAGGCGGTCTTTGTCCCCGATGCAACGCGGTTTGCCAGCCGAGTAACTTTTCTCAAAATCAGAGACCGCGCATCGTTCGAGTTTGCCGTGGTGTCCGTTGCAGCAGCGCTTCGGGTGGAGGCGGGGATTGTCGCGGAGGCCCGGCTTGCTGCCGGCGGCGTCGCGCCGATGCCGTGGCGGTTGACGGCGAGCGAGACGGCTTTGATCGGCAAGCCGGCCGGTGAAGCGGCATTCACCGAAGCATCCCGCGCCGCGGCGAGCGGAGCACAATCCCTCGCGCACAATGGCTTCAAGATCGAATTGTTGCGGCGGGCGGTTGCGCGAGCGCTGCACGATATCGGCGGACCGAAATGACAGATCAAACGACAACGCGGATCGACGGCCGGCTGAAAGTCACAGGCCAGGCGGTGTATGCGGCGGAGACGCCGGCGGACGGCCTGCTGCATGCCGTTCTGATCGAAGCTCCCATTGCGAGCGGCAAGGTGCTGGATATCGACTTTGTGTCCGCGCGGCAAATTCCCGGCTTTGCTGATGTGATTTCATATGCCGAGGCCGAGGCCTTGCGGCCGTCTTCGGTCACTGCGCTGATCCGTGAGCCGATCGTTCACTTCCGCGGCCAGCCGGTGGCGCTGGTCGTAGGTCGGACCCTGGTCGCCGCGCAGGCGGCGGCTCGCGCGGCGCGCGTCAACTACGAGACCGCTACGGCGATCACATCGATCGATGCGACGCTGGAGCAGGCCTACGAGCCGGCCATGGCATCGCGATTTCCCGCGCGCAGCAAACGCGGGGACTCGCAAGCTGCGCTCGAGATGGCTCACCTCGTGGTTCGCAATCATTACGAAACCGCAGTGAACAACCACCATCCCATGGAGCCGCATGCGGTGGTTTGCTCCTGGACCGGCGACAAGGTTACGGTTCACACCTGCACCCAGGCGGTGTTCGGCACGCGCGCGGCCATCGTTCACGCGTTCAATATGCCGGCGGACGATGTTCGCGTCATTGCGCGATTCCTCGGCGGCGGATTCGGTTGCAAGGGGCAACTGTGGTGGCCCTGGATGATGCTGGCGATGCTGGCATCACGACGCACCAAACGTCCGGTCCGACTTGAATTGACGCGCGCGCAACTCTTCACGCTTGCCGGACGACGACAGGAGACGCTGCAGGATCTCACGCTCGGCTTCGACCGGGATGGTCTGATGACGGCGATCGATCATCACGTGACCGCACAAACTTCGACGCACGGTGAATTTGCCAATTCGACCGCCGCGGTGTCGCGCTATCTCTATACCTGTCCAAATGTCACGACAAGTCATCGGCTGGTACGGACCAACGAGCCCCAGCCGATCCCGATGCGCGCGCCAGGAACGGCGCCAGGGACGTTTGCGCTGGAATCCGCACTGGACGAGGCCGCAGTCCAGCTCGGCATGGATCCGGTCGAGTTGCGCGTGCGCAACTTCGCGGACCGCGACCAGGACGCCGACGTGCCCTGGACCAGCAACTCGTTAAAGGAGTGCTATCGCATCGGCGCCGAACGCTTCGGCTGGTCGCGGCGCGCGGCCGCCGGGTCGGCTCGCGATGGACATCAGCGCATCGGTTGGGGCATGGCAACGACCTGCTATCCGGCGCGGCGCCAGGGCAGTCGCGCGCGCCTACATCTCGCCGCTGACGGCACGCTCCTCGTGCAATGCGGAACCCAGGACATGGGTTCGGGCACGTACACAGCCCTTGGCCAGTTAGCCGCTGAAGCGCTCGGGCTTCCGATCTCGCAGGTCACCGTCGAGCTCGGCGATACGGATCTTCCGGAGGGGCCATTCTCCGGCGGCTCGCAGGTCACCTCGAGCATCGCGCCCGCGGTCGAGATGGCGACATCAGCGATGAGAGCGAAGCTGTGTGCCCTTGCCATCGAGGACCAGGCATCTCCACTCGCTGGGTTGTCGGTTGAGAACCTCGAGTTCGCCGACGGGATGATCCGCAGCCGCAATGGCAATGCGGGCGAACGTCTGGAGGCGCTCATCGCGCGGCGCGCGCCCAGCGGAATTGTGAGCGAGGGCGGTGCCAAAGCTCCGGATGCGTGGCCCATGACCGGGATGGGTTTTGGCGCCATCTTCGTCGAGGTCGGGGTTGATCCGGATCTCGGCGAGGTGCGGGTCCGACGCGTCACGGCAGCTTTTGCGGCCGGGCGAATTCTCAATCCGCTTCTCGCAAAGAGCCAATACATCGGCGGGCTGATCGGCGGCATCGGGATGGCTTTGCATGAGAGGACCGTGACCGACCGCGTCAGCGGCGCAATTATCGGCGACAATTTTGCTGACTATCTGGTCCCGGTTCACGCCGACATGCCAGCGTTCGACATCGTCATGGTCGACGAGCACGACCCGCATCTTCCAGGCGGCATTAAGGGCATCGGCATGCTTGGGACCGGTGGGATCCAGGCCGCCATTGCGAACGCGATTTTCCAGGCCACCGGAAAACGCGTGCGCCATCTGCCGGTCAGGATCGAGGATTTGATCGTTTGATTGTCGATCCGGCAAGCCGGCGTAAACTCAAGTGAGGCTGCTCCGCCGCGACCGCTCGTTGCCCCTTTTAAGCGTAATCGGTCGGCTTGGCCTGCACGGTCCAGCCGGCGTCGGGCGTGACCGCCGCACCGCCGGAGGATGGTGTCGCCGTTCCGACGATCGCGCTGCCCTTCATGAACCACTCCGCGATCGAGCCGTTGTCGTTGCGCCACAAAATGTCGGCGCGCGCGTCGCCGTTGAAGTCGCCGGCACCGATAAAACTCCAGGACGGGTCGGGGTTCACGGGCATGCCGCCCGCGGTCACGTACGAGCTCTGTGCGATCATCGAGCCGTTCATCAGCCATTCGATCAGCGAGCCTTGAGGTGTTGCGCCAGAGCACGTCGGCCTTGCCGTCGCCCTAAAATCGCTGATCGCAGCGATGCTGTAGGAGGCATCCGGCGCGGTCACCACCCCGCCATAGGTGACAAAACCGCTGCCGCCGATCGCGCCGCTCCTGCTCATGTCCCATGCGACCAGGCCGCCGCTCGCGCTGCGCCACAGGATGTCGCTGACGCCGTTGTCGTTGAGGTCGGGCGGCGTGGTTAGCGTCATCACCTGGCCGCGAACGCTGTCCGGCGAAGTGTCGGCGGGCCTTGACGCAAAGTCGGTCCAGGCAAAGAACGCATTGGTCCCGCTGACCGCCAGCGTGGGACCCTCCTGGTCACGATCTGTTAGCATGTTGACGGTGAACTGGTTGCCCATCGCCGCGCCGTCGCTGTTGAAGCGACGGGCCGCAATGTCGAAACCGGCGCTACCTAATTGGCTCCAGCTGACGATGAAGCCACCGTCGGCCGTCGCTGCGATCGCCGGGTTTATTTTTGTAGTGCCGCCGGGCTGGTCGATCATGGAATTCCGCCGACAACGAGCCGCTGCCGGAGGTGTCGTAAATTTTGCCGAACAGATGGTTGAAATCGCTATAGACGATGACATAGCGATGGTCGTCCAGTGCCGTAATCTTGGGTTCCAGCAGCGCTTACGCTGTGTCATGGGCGATCGTGAATTTCGCTCCATACGCATTACTGCCGCCATCGAAGATTTGCCCAACGATGTCATGGCCCACGCCGTTCGCATCTGCGTAGATGATCAACGCCTTGTTAGCGATCGTCGCGACTGCGGGGTTGGATTCAAAGTCGGCGGTACCGGCGATCAGTCCTGGATTGTTCGCGGCATAGAGCGTTGAGCCGCCGTTGGCGGCGACGATATTGACGGCAACGTCGTCGTCGACGTCTGCGGTAAAGATCCGCTCGAACACGACGACCATGCGCCCGTCCGAGAGCATCGCGATCGCCGGGTTGAGCAGATTGTCGTGACCGGTTCCGTTGGAGAGGTTGAGATCGCCGACCGCCAGGAGGTTAAATGACAAGCCACCATTGCCTCGCCAGAGTAATTTTCAAGAATGTGATGTTAGGCCCATTAGGATCGGCCGTGGCATCAGCATGGCGGTCGTTTCTTAGTACGATACCGAGCGCGCCGCCCGGCAACGGCGTTACGATGGGTTGAGTGAAGTTTCCTACCGGAGCATCGACGTTGTCGAGTGTAGCTATAGAAGTACGGTCCACTCGCGATGCTGCCATCGGCGTTGTAGGTTGCGAAGGCCAGCTCGTTGGCGCTGGGGCTACCGTACTGGTTCTGAAAAACGAGCGCAAAACCACCGTTGGCCAACGCTGTGACCTGCGGGAGTTGCTGGCTGCCAAGGACGCCGAACCCGCCAATGTCCTTGTTGATCTGAAAATCCGATCCGAGAAATCTCATATCAGAATACCTTGCGGCAGCAGGTTTGATCCCCTACGCGAAGGTACGGCGATCGCCAAAACCCCGAAATCCGGATCGCGCCGCCGCGTTATCCGAAAATGGCAAGCGATCGAATTGCCGCAGTGACGCGTTGCGGGTCACTTGCTACCTTTTGGGGACGCGTATTTTCGTGAATGACCTTCCGATTTTGGGGAAGCCCGGCATGACATTCCGTGGCGCACAGATACTGCAGCATCGGCGGGTCTCGGCGAGCCACGACCCGGACGCGACGCTCCACTTCATGAAGGAGAGGGAATTCCTCCTCGATCTGCACCCGCGCGAAAAGCGGCAGTTCGATTTCGCCGCCGGAGCGCTGTTTCTGCCCTCCAGCTATATCGGCTATATCCAGTACGGGGCGGAGACGCTGGTGCGGGTTCCGGCCGACCGCGTGCGCGACGACTATTTCATTCATCTGCCGATCGACGGCGCTGCCGAAGTCGTCAATCGCGCGGGCACCATCATCTGCGACAGGCGCCATGGCGTCATTTCCTCGCCGGACGGCCACGTGATGCGCTCACAACGTGGGAGCAGCCGCATCACGGTGTCGCTGACGCAGTCTGCGATGATGGCGCACCTTGCGGGCCTGCTCGGCCACACGCCAAAGCAGCGGCTGGAATTTGCCCCCTCGATCGATTTCAATTCCCCCGCGGGGCGACGCTTCAATCGCCACGTCCGCATGGCGATCGCCGACCTCGATGATCCGACGCCCGTCCACAGCCCGATCATCACCAGCATCTACGAGCAGCTCATCATGACCGGGTTGCTGCTATCGCAGCCGAGCAACTACACCGATGCGCTGCATCGTCTCGAAATGCGCCTTGCATCGCGCGACGTGCAGCGTGCCGTCGACTACATTCAGGGACATCTGAGTTCGCCGCTGACGCTTGCCGATATCGCCGCGGCATCGGGAATCCCGGGCCGCACGCTGTTGAAGCACTTCAGGGATCACTGGGGCACGTCCCCGATGCGATATCTGCGGACCGCGCGACTGAATCGCGTCCGCGAAGCGCTGCTGCGTGAGGATCGGACGGACAGCATCACCGATATCGCGATGGCCTGGGGATTTTATCACCTCGGGCGGTTCTCGATCGAATATCGCAAGCAATTTGGCGAAAGCCCGTCCGAGACGCGCGCGCGGCCGCGGTCGCCGACCGCGCTGCGGTGATCCAGCTCTCTCACTGAACGGCGAGCATGTTCGCTTATAGCCCGGCCTTCGTCAGGCCGTCGCGGAGGTGGCTCAAATCCGCTTCATTGGCGTAGTGCATGGTCGCGAGCAGCTTCCGCAGGTCGAGTGCGGGGTCGAGCTGTCGGACGCGCGTCACGTGCGCCGCTGCGGCCGTCTGGTCGCCAAGCAGCCCGTAGGATGCGGCGACGAAAGCGTGCTGCTGCGCATCCATGGTCGACAGTCGCATGAAACATTCGATCGCCTGTGCATACTGCCGGCCGACGAAATACGCCTTGCCCAGGTGACTCCAGAACCGCGCGGGGTGGTGCGGATTGAGCCGCATGGCCTTTCGAATCCACTCGACCCCCTCGTTCGACTGTCCGAGCCAGGTGAACAGCTCACCCATTTGCACGACCACCAGGTCGTAGTTCGGATTGAGCTCCAGCGCCCGGTCCTGGTGATATCTGGCGCGGTTCATGTCGCTTCGGGTGATCGCGACCGCGGCCAGAATGCGATGGACGTCGGCGTCGTTGTCGTCGAGCGCAACCGCCTTGGCGAGCGCACGTTCGACTTCGTCGAATACGGCGTCCCGGTCCTCGCACCACCCGTAGCCCCAGGCCTGGCCGAGGATGCATCCGCGCCATGCGTACGCATGGGCGTAGTCGGGGTCGAGCTGCAGCGCGCGCCCGATCAGTTTCTGCGCTTCGGCATTGTCCTCACGGGCACTGCGATGGTGCAGCACCTTGGCCGCCAGCACGCATTCGTACGCCGCCATGTTCGATGGCTTCGTTCGCGTGAGTTGATCGTGTTGCGCTGCTTCGAGACGACCCGGCAAGGTCGCGACGATCGCCGAAGTTATCTCATCCTGGATGGCAAAAACATCGTCAAGCTTGCGATCGTAGCGCTCGGCCCAGATGTGGGAATTGCTTGCGGTATCGATCAACTGAACCGTGACGCGCAAGCGGTCGCCGGCCTTGCGCACACTGCCCTCAACAAGATAGCGCGCTCCCAATTTGTGGGCGACGTCGCGGAGATTGGCAGACTGGCCCTTGTAGACAAACGTCGAGGTGCGCGAGATCACGAACAGCTCGCGGCGGCGGCTCAGCTCTGTGAGAATGTCTTCGGTCAGGCCGTCGGCAAAGAATTCCTGTTCAGCGTCGCCGCTCATATTGGTGAACGGCAGCACGGCGACAGTGGGCTTGACTACGGCTTCCTTCGGCGTGCCCTTGTCGGCCGCGGGTTCGGCCTCGCGACCGGCGGGGAGCACCCGGTAAATTCGCACGGGCCGGCTGATGTTCTTCAACGACTTTTCGCCAAGGTCCTCAAACGCGACTTCGAGTTCGACCATCGACCTGACCGTGGACCGCTGCAGTCACGCAAATTCCGCCGATGTCCGCCAGTTGCTCCACGCGTGCAGCGATATTGACTCCTTCGCCGTAGATATCGCCATCCTCGAAGATGATATCTCCGAGGTTGATGCCGATGCGGAATTCCATCCGTCGATCGTCGGAGACATCCGAATTGCGCCGTCGCATCCGGTCCTGAACTTCGACCGCGCACCTGACCGCATCGGCAACGCTCTGGAACTCGACCAGCATGCCGTCGCCCGTCGTCTTGATGATGCGTCCCTGGTTCTTCGCGATGGCCGGATCGATCAACTCGGCGCGGTGGGTGCGCAATCGTGCGAGCGTGCCGCGCTCATCGAGTTCCATCAGCCGGCTGTAACCAACCATGTCCGCGGCAAGGACCGCGGCAAGCTTGCGCTCCGTCGATTTTGGCTCGCTGGGCTGATCCGTGGCCATGCCTCGATGCCCTACAATCGGCGCGGTATCGTTGCCCGTGTGCAACTGCCGCGCCGGACAATGCTGACGCGCGACACATCGTTCAGCGCGCTGCGCCAACAGAATTACATCGTTTGCCGAACGTGTGGAAGAGGGCCCTCCATGGCGCCTCCTGGCGACGGACGGCGCGATGTCGGAGACCGCGCACAACAATTGCTCGTCCCCACGCCCGAATCACCCCGCGGCGACCGGCTCGTCCGCCTTCTCGAGGATGTAGTCGGCGGGATCGATGTGCTCGGTCATGTTGCGGTAGTCGACCAGGCGCCAGGGCGAGTTGGTCGCGACGCGACCCTTCGAGTTCTTGTACCAGTTGGTCATGCCGCGGTGCGACCACACCATCTTGCTCAAGGCGGCGTCGACCTTGATGTTGTAGGCGTCGAACGGCGCCTTGCGGCACTCGATCGACTTCGCGCCGGCCTCGATCATCTCGCGGATGCCTTCCATGGCGTAGCGGATCTGGCACTCGGAGTGGAAGATCGCGCTGCCGCCATGGCCGAGATTGGTCTGCGGTCCGAACAGGATGAAGAAGTTGGGGTAGTCGGGCACGGTGATGCCGAGATAGGCGCGCGCATCCTCCTCGCCCCAGACGTCGCGCAGCCGCTGACCGCCGCGGCCATAGACTTCGATGGGCCCAAGAAAGCGGCGGGCCTCGAAGCCGGTCGCAAGCACGATGACGTCGGTCGCGTAGCGTTTGCCGTCGGTCGTGACGATCGCGTCGCGCTCGATGTGATCGATCTTGTCGGTAACGAGATCGACATTCGGCCGCTTCAGCATGTCGTACCAGTTGTTATCGCGCAGCATGCGCTTGCCGAACGGCGGGTAGGGCGGGACGGTCTTCGCCAGCAGGTCCGTGCGATTGCCGATCCGGCCCTTGATATAGGTGATAAGCTCCTCGCGCATTTTGTGATTATCGGCGTTGAGCGAGACGTCGGGCATCGACCAGGCCGGGTCCATCTGCAGCGTGCGATGGAAGCCGTCGGATGCCGACCAGAACAGCTGGAAGCGGAACCAGCTGACGTAATACGGCACGTGCTTGATGACCCACTTCACCTCGTCGGAGACGCTGGCGTGATAGAGCGGATGTCGGATCGCCCAGTGCGGCGAGCGCTGGAAGATGTTGAGCTGGGCAACATCCGGCGCGATCGACGGGCCGGTCTGCATGCCGCTCGCGCCGGTGCCGATCATCGCGACGCGCTTGCCCTTGAGGTCGACGTCGGTGCGCCACTCTGCGGTGTGGAATATTGGGCCGGCGAAGTTGGCGAGGCCTGCGATCTTCGGGATTTGCGGACGATTTAGCGCCCCGACCGCGGCGACCAGCACGTTGCTAATGTAGTTGTGCTCGGTTCCGTCGGGGTTGCGGGTGCGCACGCGCCAGAGCGAATGTTCCTCGTCGAAGCGCGCGTCGACCACCTCTTCGTTGAAGCGGATGGCGTCGCGAATGCCGTACTTGTCGGCGCAGTGGAAGGCGTATTGCAGGATCTCGTCGCGCTTGGCGAAGAACGACGACCACTCGGGATTAGGCTCGAACGAGTACGAATAGAAATGGCAGGGCGTATCGACGCCGCATCCGGGATAGCGGTTCTCGAGCCAGGTGCCGCCGACGTCGGCGTTCTTCTCGATAATGGTGTAGGGGATGCCGGCGGCCTTCAGCATGATCGCCATGCCGATGCCGGAGAAGCCAGCGCCGACGATCAGGACGTGAAAATCCTCGAGCTGCTTTGCCGAAACTTTTTTCCGCCACGGCACGGCGCGGTAGTCGCGCTCGTCGAAGCCGGCCTCTTCGCGAAACACCGCGTTGTATTCCGCCGGCACGGTCACGCCGACCGAGATGTGCATCATGCGGTTGAGCAGATCGTCGGAAATCTGCGCTGGCTTCTGCTGGCCTGAGGCGATGCGCTGCAGCACCTTGATGAGTTCGTCGCGGATGCGGCGCTGCAGGTCGTCGGGCAGGTCGGCGAGGTAGCTCCAGCCGCCCTTGATGTGTGGCGCGGCCTCGTCGAGCCAGCGCGCGTCACCGGTGAGATGCACGAGCGACAACATCAGCGGAACGATGTCGGCCCCATCGAGCGCCTGACGCAGCTTGCTCTCGTTGATGCAGGCAAGTCTTGCTTGTTCGACTGCGCTCTTTGGCATGTTCTCAAATCCCGCTCTTATGAACCCTGCGCCGGCGTTTGCCCGCCTATTATCCAGCAACTCGGTGCTATTGGTTCAATGTTGTTTGTTCTCTAATTTGGATTTATATTCAATTTAGAGAACACAGCGGCGCGCGCGTTGTCAATCGCATTTCGGTTCGCGATTGAGGGCGTGGCGCGTGGAGCGGGATACGATGAACAAGGGCACGGTGCGCGTCTTGAATGCACTCAATCTGTTCGCGCAGCAGCCGACCTGGGGCGTGACCGAACTCAGCCGCCAGCTGAAGTGCTCGAAGAATTCCGCGTTCCAGGCGCTCGATACGCTGTTGAAGGAGGGTTACCTCGTCCGCAGCTCATCGGGCCCGCGCTACCAGCTTGCGCACAAGGTCTTGAACTTCGGTTCGACGGCGGAATTGACCGACGTCCGCTCGCTCTGTCATCCCACCATGCAGCGCATTCACGAGCTGACTTCCGAGAGCGTGTTCCTCGCGATTCTGGTCGGGCGGTCGTGCGTGTGCATCGACAGCATCCAGGCCCAGGGCGTCACCGTTGGCTATTCGCCGCTGAGCCAGCCCTTGCCGCTGCACGCCGGCACCGGCGCGCGGCTGTTGCTCGCCTATCTGAAAGACGAGGAGATCGAGCGCTACATCGCGCTGGAGTTGCCGCTCCGCGGCTTCACGCCGACCACGATCACCGATCCGAAAGAGCTATGGAAGGAGGTGCGGCTGATCCGCTCGCACGGATTTGCCCGCGGCTATCAGGATTTCTCGACCGGCGCCAATTTTCTGGCGTTTCCGATTATCGGCCCCATGGAACGGCCGCTCGGCACCATCGTGGTCGGCGGGCCGCTGTTCCGCTTTACGCGCGAGGTTGCCGACGGACTGATTCCGGCGATCCAGGTGCAGATGGACGAGCTCAATCACGAGAGCCGGATGTTTCCGTCCGTGCCGGTGGTGATGTTTTAGGAAACCATGTTTTTCTCTGTCATGCCCGGGACAAGCCTGGTGATGACAAAGGCATGCGCGAGCACGCTTCAATCCAGCATGATCTCATCGGGATCGATGTGTTCGTAGTGCGGTATCAATTCGCTCGATCCCTGGATCAGAATTTGCTGCAGCGGTGCGATCACGTCGCGCGCTTGGTCGATCTGCTGGCGGGAATCTTCTGCGCCGACGATCAGCCCTTCAAGCGCAACTGACGCCAGGATCGAGCGAGTCGGATCGCTTAGGGGAAACGCGAGGTCATAACCGCCACTTTCCAGCGGGCTGACCTGCCAGGCATAGCCTTGCACGCGGATCCGCTCGCAACTCTCGCGCAATGACGCAGGCGTTCTTTTCGGCGCTGCGTTCGACGGCGCGGGCGAATTCGGCCTCAGGCAGTTGCGCGAGCATCACCAGCGATGGTGCGCTGGAGGTCAGTGGCCGCGCTTCGCCGATCGGCGCCACGTTGACGATCGAACTCGTGCCAGAGATCAGTGCGATGCGGACCGCGTACCAGCCAAGCCGGATGAACAGCGAGGAGCTGTAGCCAGTCAGCAGCGTGAGCTGCTGCAGGTAGGGCAGGGCGAGATCGCGGATCGGGAATTGCGCCATGAAGGCATACGCAAGGCGTTGTCCTGATTTGCCAAGCACGAATTTGGCCGAGCCGTTGGCACGCACCGCGTAGCCGACGGCCTCGAGCGTGTTGAGGGCGCGCGCGGCCGTGGTGACCGGCACCGAAAGAATTTTGGCGATCTCGGCCGCGCTCAAAGGTCCGCTCGCTTGCGCGACCTCGCGCAAGGCTTCGAAGATGACCCTCGACGATTTCACCGCCAACTCAGCGATTCCTTTTCTCGCGCGCGCTGCGCGCCTGCTTGCCACAACGCCGTCACGTCGAACATCCGAAAGCCTATGCGAACCGTTCGCAGAGTTGACAGCGTCCGCTTTGTTACTCAGTGTACCATATTATAAATATAAAACCAAAATAGAGAACAAGATAACTGGGGGAGGCCGACCCAACGCGGCTCGGCCGCCTCGGATCAGAGACCAGCAAGAACCAAGGGAGAGCGAAGCGATGAGGGGTCGATTGAGTTACGCCACAGCCGCCGGCGTCATGGCGGCAGTGTTGGTCGCAAGTGCGGGCGGTGCATTCGCGCAGAAGAAGTACGACGCCGGTGCCAGCGACACCGAGATCAAGATCGGCAATCTGGGCCCCTACAGCGGACCGAATTCGATCGCGAGCTCGATCCCGAAGACGATGGCCGCGTACTTCAAGAAAATCAACGCCGAGGGCGGCATCAATGGCCGCAAGATCAACTTCATCTCCTACGATGACGCGTTTTCGCCGCCGAAGTCGGTCGAGCAGGTGCGCAAGCTCGTCGAAGGCGACGAGGTGCTGGCGGTGTTCGGCACCATGGGCACCGCGTCGAACACGGCGATCGAAAAATACCTGAACCAGAAGCAGGTGCCGCAGCTGTTCGTGATCGCAGGCGCCTCGAAGTTCAACGATCCGCAGAACTTCCCGTGGACGATGGGCTGGCAGCCGTCCTACCAGATCGAAGCGAAGATCTATGCGAAGTACCTCTTGAAGGAGAAGCCGGACGCCAAGATCGCCGTGTTCTACCAGAACGATGACATGGGCAAGGACTACCTGAAGGGCCTGAAGGACGGGCTCGGCGACAAGGCATCGATGATCGTTGCCGAAGAGAGCTACGAGCTCACCGAGCCGACGATCGACACCCATATCGTCAAGCTCAAGGCCAGCGGCGCCGACGTGCTGTTCACCTTCGTCACGCCGAAGTTCGCCGCCCAGGCGATCAAGAAGCGGGGCGAACTCGGCTGGCAGCCACTGCACTTCCTGTCCAACACGTCGGCCACGATCGGCGCAGTGATCAAGCCCGCCGGCTTCGACGTCTCGCAAGGGATCATCTCGGCGGCCTTCATGAAGGATGCGACCGATCCGCGCTGGAAAGACGATCCCGGCATGAAGAAGTTCGACGAGTTCCTTAAAGCTTACATGCCGGAGGCCGACCGCAGCGATGCCTACCTCATGTACGGCTACAACACCGCGCAGACCATGGCCGCGGTGCTGAAGAACGCAGGCGATGATCTCACGCGCGAGAACATCCTGAAGCAGGCCGCCAACATGAAGAATGTCGAGGTCGATGGCGTGCCGCCCGGCGTCAAGATCAACACTACGCCGACCGACTACACACCGGTCTCTCAGCTGCAGCTGATGCGCATCAAGGGCGAGCAGTGGGAGCTGTTCGGGCCGGTGCTGGGAACGGGCGCCGGAAACTGAGGCGAGGGCTATCACCATTGAATCGTCATGCGCGGGCTTGACCCGCGCGTCCATCGAAAGGAAGAGTCGATTCAAGGTGATGGATTGCCGGGTCCAAGGCGAGCGAAGCGACGCCGTTCTTCGAACTGCAATGCCGGCAATGACCGGGTGAGTAAATGCCATGACTGAAATTCTGGGCACCTGCGATCCCGCATTCAAAGGCGTGCGCGAGGTATTCACAGAGACGTTCAGCTGCGGCTGAACCCTACCGCAACGTCGGTGCTTCGCTTTGCGTGTATGTCCGCGGCACCTGCATCCTCAGCCTGTTCGGCGGAACAACGCCTGCGCAGACGCCCTGGGCCGGCGACACCCTGGTCAACATCTGGTCGGCGACCAAGGGGGTCACGGCGATTGCGGTTGCCATCCTGGTCGACGAGGGACGGCTGTCCTACGCTGACAAGGTCGCCAAGCACTGGCCGGAGTTCGCCGCCAACGGCAAGCAGGACATTTCGGTCGCTCAGTTGCTATCGCATCAAGCGGGATTGAATGGCTTTGACGAGCCGACCACGGTCGACGATTTCTCGAACTGGACGCTCGTGACATCACGCCTCGCCGCACAAAAGCCGGCCTGGCCACCCGGCGAGAAGACATCGTATCACGCCACCACCTACGGCTTCCTTGCCGGCGAACTGGTGAGGCGCATCTCCGGCAAATCGATCGGCACCTTTGTTGCCGAACGGATCAATGCGAGGCTTGCAGGCCGACATCTTCATCGGCGTGCCCGAGCGCGAGCGCTCGCGCATCTCAAAGATCATTCCGCCGAAGGCGGCACGTCCGCTGGCCGACAACATGGATCCCCTTGCGCGCCGCGCGGTGACCAATCCGCAGCTCGCGGCTGACATGCCCAACAATGACAAATGGATCGCTGCCGAGATGCCGGCGCTGAACGGTCACGCCAGCGCAACCGGGCTCGCCAAGCTTTACGGCGCGGTCGCGAATGACGGACGTCTCGGACCCGTCCGGCTGTTGTCGCGCAAGGGCGTCGAGCGGATGCGCGAACCCCTGAGCACGCGGCCCGACGTGATGCTGGGCCCGCGCACCTGGGCTGCCGGCGTGGTACTCAACTCCGAGGGCAACTATGGCCCGAACAAGCTCACCTTCGGCCACACCGGCTGGGGCGGCTCGTTCGGCTGCGGCGATCTCGATCGCGGTCTCGGCATTGGCTATGTCCACAACCAAATGGGCCCGGACGTGACAGGCGACCCGCGTGGCATCTCGCTGTGCCGTGCGATTTACGAGTGCTTGTAATCCGCACGTCGCCTTATCCTGAGAAGGCGGCAAGCGTCGGCTCACCTGCAAGCCACGTCTCAATGACGTCGAGCTTGTCGTCGAAAGCAACCAGGTCGGCGCGATAACCCGCCGCAATTGATCCAAGCTGCGACGACAAACCGAGAAAGGCCGCCGGCGTGCGGGACGCCATCGTTAGCGCATCGGCGAGATCAACGCCCACCAGGCGGACCGCATTCCGTACCGCCTGCATCATGGTCAGATGCGCACCAGCGAGCGTTCCGTCCGTCGAAATCAAGCGGTCGCCGTGTCGGGTGATTTTGCGGCCCTGGATCATAAACGTGGTCTGATCGGTGCCGACCAATGGCATGGCGTCGCTGACCAGCATCAGGCGATTGAGACCTTTGCGCGCGATCGCGATGCGCAGTCCGATGGCATCGACGTGCAGTCCGTCGCAGATCATGCCGGCAAACAGGCGATCATCGTCAAGCGCGGCCCCGACCACCCCGGGCTCGCGGGCCGTCAGTTGCGACATTGCATTGAACAGGTGAGTGACGCCGGTCACTCCCTGATCGGCGGCCTGCCTGATCTGGCCGGCGCTCGCATCGCTGTGGCCGATCGAGACACGCAATCCCGCTTTGATGAGTTCGTCGATCAGCGATGGCGGCACACACTCCGGAGCGAGGGTCACGACAGAGCGACCGCAGGTGCCGAAGCTCTTCATTGCGGCGAGATCGCGCGCATTGGGTACGCGGAGTTCACTCTCCAGATGAATGCCTTTGCGAGCCTTGTTGAGCGCCGGTCCCTCCAGATGGAACCCCAGCACGCCGGGAACTTGCAAGGTTTCGCGCGCTGTGGTCGCCAGGCGCTCAATGACCTCGGTTCGATCGGTGATCAGCGTCGGAAGGCATCCAGTGGTCCCCGCCCGGCGATGCGCCTCGACGATGCAGCGTACACCGGCCGGTATTGGATCGTCGTTCAGGAGGACCCCGCCGCCGCCGTTGACCTGGACGTCGATAAAACCCGGCGCGAGGATCGCCCCGGCGGGAAGTGAGAGCGTCGCGTCCGGAAACTTGTCGCCAAACCTGACGGATTCGATTGAGCCACCCGCGATGCCCACGCAGGCAGGCCCGCGCATCGCCGTCCCGTCGAACAGTTGGGGCGTTGCGACGGTGAAGGCGGGAGGGGAGGTGGGTTGGGCCATGGCCGCCATCAGGAATTAGTACGTATCGCTTCTACCGGCGAACGCGCGGGGCGTGAACCCCGACACGGTATCGGCGGTTCCCTGATACTTGAACGAGGCCCTTGTCGGCTTGCGATGGACCCGGAACCGCGCTCACCGCGTTGAACCCTTTATGACCGGCACGTTCTATCTGGGTGTTGATGGTGGCGGCAGCCGCTGCCGCGCGCGTATCGAGGACGAGCACGGCCTCGTGCTGGGGGAAGGCGCCTCCGGCCCCGCGACGACGCGGCTCGGCATCGACAAGGCCTGGCGTTCCATCATGCGCGCATGCGAGGCGGCCGCCGAACAGGCAGGCATGAGCGCAAAGGATTTTGCGGCGTTGCATGCCGGGATTGGAATCGCGGGCCTCGGTCGCAGAGGCGCCGAGCAGGCATTGGGGCAAATCGCCCATCCGTTCCGATCTGTCGTCTTCATCAGCGATGGCCTCGCCGCGTGTCTCGGCGCCCATAGTGGAGGCGATGGCGCCATCGTCATCTGCGGCACCGGCTCGATCGGAATCGGTCTGATCGGCGGCCGCGAAATTCGTTACGGCGGCTATGGTTTTCCGATCTCCGACGAAGGCAGCGGGGCCGCAATCGGACTGCAGGTAATCCAGCTGGCGCTGCGGGCAGCGGATCGACGCGGCGACCGATCGCCTTTGCTCGACGAAGTTCTCGCAGCCTTCGACCACGATCCTTACCAGGCCGTCGCCTGGTCGGAGCAGGCGAGCGCGACGGACTATGCGGCATTTGCACCGATCGTGCTTCGCCATGCGAGTCAGGGCGATCCCGTGGGACGCCGCATCTTTGAGCGCGCAGCAGACGCCATTGGCGATCTGCTCGACATATTCCTGCGGCAGGGAATTCAGCGATTGTCACTGGTCGGCGGCCTGTCCGAAGCGATTGCGCCCTGGTTGACGCCGGATTTGCGCAACCGGTTGAAGGCGCCGGATGCCGATGCAGCGGCGGGCGCCATGCTGGTGGCACGACGTCACGTCCGGGTCGACGAGTCCCGAGCCTTGCCCAGACTGCTTGCAAAATTCAACGTCCCCCGCCCGTGAACGAGGATTGATCAATGGCCACCGAAGATGTCGACCCGCGGTTTGCCGATCTCGATGCCTGGTCAACGGCCTCGGCGATGGAGGCGATGTGGGAAGGCCAACTCGCCGCAGTTGCTGCAATAGGCCGCGCGTTACCGTCAATTACGGCGGCGATCCATGCAGCGACCGAGGCGCTCGGTGATCGCGGGCGATTGATTTATATCGGTGCCGGAACCTCGGGCCGTGTTGCCGTGCAGGACGGCGCGGAACTGACGCCGACCTTCGCGTGGCCGCAGGCGCGGATCGGCTTCGTCATCGCGGGCGGGGAAAGCGCGTTTGTCACGAGCGTTGAAGGCGCTGAAGATGACGTCGCCGATGCAATCGCTCAAGTCGATGCGGTGGGAACTCTCGTCGCATGATGTGGTGATTGCGGTCGCAGCCAGCGGCACCACACCGTTTACCGTCGCAGCGCTTCAGCAAGCAGGTCGGCATCAGGCCGTGACGATCGGGCTGGCGAACAATGCCGGCACGGCGTTGCTGGCATCGGCGAAACATCCGGTGCTGCTCGAGACCGGGCGAGAATTGATTGCGGGCTCGACACGCATGAAGGCGGGCACCGCTCAAAAGGTCGTGCTTAACCTGATCTCGACCGGCATCATGATCCGCCTTGGCCGCGTGTATCGCGGCATGATGGTCAACATGCAGACGACCAATGCGAAGCTGAAGCGACGTGCCGAAGCCATGGTGGCGCGCATCGCCGACTGCAGCCAGGCCCAGGCCGCGCGTGCCCTCGAGGAAGCCGAGGGCGATATCAAGGTCGCGGCATTGGTGGTGCTGGGCTACGACAGGCTGGAAGCTCAAACCATTCTCGCAAGCCACAAGGGCAATCTCCGTCGCGTTTTCGCCGATCTCTCCGATGGACGGATCGGGTGAGGCTCCATGGCCGAATTCGTCTCTTCCGCGATGGCGCGGGAAATTTCAGAGGCTGCGGGTGTTGTCTCGCGCATCATAATTAATCGCCATCGCTTCGCCGACGCTGCACGGCGCCTCGATATGGCGCCGGTTCGGCTCGTGGTCCTGTGCGGACGCGGAAGTTCCGGCCATGTCGGCGTGTTCCTGCGCTACCTGATCGAGACGCGCCTTCACCTGCCGGTGTCCGCAAGTGCCCCCTCGGTGGTCACGACTTTCAACAAGCCGCTAGTGCTGCGCGACGCGCTGTTCATCGTCGTCTCGCAATCGGGGCGCAGTCCGGATCTGGTCATGGCAACGCGTTCGGCACGCCAATCGGGAGCCCACACGGTGGCGCTGGTCAACGTCGTGCCTTCCCCGGTCGCCGATGCCGCGGAGTTTGTGATTCCGATCGAGGCGGGACCGGAGCAGTCGGTCGCTGCCACCAAGACGGTGATCGGCTCAATGGCGGCAGGCGCCGAGTTGCTCGCGGCGCTCACGCAGGATGCGGCTTTGGCGTCGGCGCTCGATCGGCTGCCTGCGCGAATCGAGCGCGCGCAAGCGCTCGACTGGACCGATATGGCAGGCGATCTCCGCGACGCGTCCGCCGTGTTTGTCACGTCGCGGGGGCTCGGCCTCGGCTCGGCGCGCGAGATGGCGCTCAAGCTCGCGGAGGTCCTGCGGCTGCCCGCGCTTGGCTTTAGTGCCGCCGAGTTGCAGCACGGCCCGCGGGCGTCGCTGTCGGCCAAAACGCCCGTCATCATGCTCCGGTTGAACGACCCGACATCGCCAATGATGGATGCGCTGGCGGGCGAGCTGAACCATGCCGGAACGAGGCTGCATGTCTGCGGGGGGCCTCGCGGCACGCTGCCGTGGCTCGGCGATGATGATCCGGCGACCGATGCGATTGCCATGCTGGTTCCGGCCTATCGCATGATCGAGGCGGTCGCCCGACAATTCGGGTTTGATCCAGACCGTCCGCCGCACCTCAGCAAAGTGACTGAGACGTTCTGATAGCGCGGGCGCCGATGTGGTTTACTCATGCCGATCCTGGGCTAAGATCGAGCGGTGTCCGTTCACCCCGACCAGGAACGATGGCCGAGCCAACCAGAATGACCGCAGGAACGGAGACCCGATTCGCCGGCGCGGTGGACTGCGACCTGCATCCCGCCGTGCCGCATATGAGCGTGCTGGTGCCGTATCTCTCCGACTACTGGCGCGAGATGGTTTCATGGCGCGCGCTCGACCGCCTCAACCTCAGTCTCACGGCCTACCCTGAAAATGCCCCGTCATCCTGCCGGCCGGATTGGCGGCTCGGCGGCGGTCAGAAACCCGGCTCGACGCTGGAGGCGATGCGCGCCCACGTGCTCGACCATTTCAAGCCGGATTTCGGCATCCTGAATTGTCTCTATGGCGCGCAGGTGATGCACGGCGAGGACATGGCGGCCGCGTTCTGCCGCGCCACCAATGACTGGATCCGCGACGAGTGGCTCGCCAAGGATTCGCGGCTGCGCGCCTCGATCGTGATCCCCGCGCACAATGTTTCGCTCGCCGTGCAGGAGATCGAGCGGCGCGCCCATGACGATCGCTTCGTCCAGGTGCTGATGCTAGTGTCGGGCGAGGTGACGCTCGGGCGGCGCCAGCTTTGGCCGATCTACGAGCTTGCCGAAAAGCTCGAGCTGCTGATCGGCGTGCACGCCGGCAGCGCCTATCGCTACGCCCCGACCGCAGTCGGCTGGCCGTCGTACTATGTCGAGGACTACATCTCGCAGTCCGCCGCATTCGAGAACCAGCTGATCAGCATGATCGCCGAGGGCGTGTTCCAGAAATTTCCGCGGCTGAAGGTCGTGGCGATCGAAGTCTGGGTTGACCTGGCTCTCGGGCTTTGCCTGGCGTTCCGACAAGACCTGGAGAGGGGTGCGCGCCGATGTGCCTTGGTTGACGAGCGCGCCATCTGAGATCGTGCGCGAGCATGTGCGGCTGACCGTGCAGCCGATCGATGCGGCCGACGCAGCCGAAGGTCTGCTCCGGCTGATCGACCATCTCGGCAGCGATGAGCTGTTCCTGTTCTCGACCGACTATCCGCACTGGCAGTTCGATGGTGACGATGCCTTGCCGGCCGAACTATCTGATACCCTGATCCGCAAGATCGTGCGGGAGAATCCGATAGCGACTTATCCGCGTCTGGCGAAAGCCGCGCGGCTCGTGGAGACCACGACATGACCATGCTCGAGCTCGACCGCAATGCGGCAACAGAGACAAAACTTCACGTGATTGATTGCGACATTCACCCGATGATGACGGCCTGGACCGAGGTGCATCCGTTCCTCGAAAAGCGCTGGATCGATCACCTGTCGGCCTATGGCAGCCATTTGCGTCACGCGTTTTCCGAGACGCTGGCCTATCCGCGGATGTCGTGGGACGGCGCCCGCGTCGACGCACGACCGCAGGAAGGCGGACCTGCCGGGTCGAGTTTGTCAATGATGCAGCGCCAGCATCTCGATCCCAACGGGATCGAATACGGCATGTTGATTCCGCTGCGTTCGAATCCCGGCAGCCAGCGTAACCTCGACCTTGGCGTGGCGCTGTCGCACGCCATGAACAGCTGGCAGGTCGAGCGCTGGGTCGCGAGCGAGCCGCGCTTGCGCGGCTCGATCCTGGTTGCGCAGGAAGACATAATGGCGTCGGTCAAGGAGATCGAAGCACGCGCCGCCGACAGGCGTTTTACGCAAGTTCTGATCCTGCCGAAGACCGACGAACCGCTTGGCCGCCGCCGCTACTGGCCGATCCTGGAAGCGGCTGCGAAGAACGATTTGCCCCTTGCCATCCATGTCGGCGGCACCAACGGCCACCCATCGACCGCCGGTGGCTGGCCGACCTATTACCTCGAAGAGCACCACTCGGTATCGGAGACGATGCAGGCGACGGTGGTCAGCCTGATCTTCGAAGGCGTGTTCGACCGCTTCCCCGAGCTGCGCGTCATCATCATGGAGGGCGGGCTCGGCTGGATCCCGTCCTTGACCGCGCGGATGGACCGCAACTGGGCACGGCATCGCAGCGAGGTGCCGCACGTCAAGCGCCCGCCGTCGGAGCACATGAAAGAGAATTTCTATTTTACCACGCAGCCTATGGAAGAGCCGGCCAAGCCGATGCAGCTGATCGATCTGTTCGAGCGGATCGGTTGGGACCGCATCCTGTTCTCGACCGACTATCCGCACTGGGATTTTGACGACCCGCGGCTGGCCTTCCGCGCGCCGCTGACTGAGGCGCAACGCCAGCAGCTGCTGTTCGGCAATGCCCGCAAGGTTTACGGGCGGCTGGGGTAGCTGCAAGCGCGCGTCAAACTCCGTCGTCGTCCCCGCGACGGCGTTGCGACGGCGGGGACCCATACGCTGCGGCGGCGACGAGACGACGGACCGAAGTCGAAGTCTTCTCGTAATCCAATAGGCACAGGGGTTATGGGTCCCCGCGTGCGCGGGGACGACCAAACCAATCACCGCCGCTTCATGGTGGGATCGAGCGCGGCGCGCAGGGATTCGCCGAGCGCGTTGAAGGCGAGCGCGGTGAGCAGGATCGCCAGGCCCGGCGTGTACATCTGGGCCGGCGCGAGCTCGATGTAGTTGTAGGCGCGCGCCAGCATGCCTCCCCAGCTCGCCTGCGGCGGCTGCACGCCCAGCGCGAGGAACGAGAGGCTCGCTTCGGCAAGCAGCGCGATCGCCAGCATCAGCGTGACCTGCACGATGACAGGCTGGATCGCGTTCGGCACGATATGGCGGATGATGATTTGCGGTACGGAGGCGCCGAACGCGCGCGCGGCATCGACATACACCGCCTGCTTGACGATCAGCGTCTGCGCGCGGACCAGGCGCGCCAGCACCGGTGCAAACACGATGCCAACCGAGAGCATGGCGTTGGTCAGGCTGATGCCGAGCACGCCGGTCACTGCGATCGCCAGCACGATCGGCGGGAACGACAATAGCGCGTCGATGAAGCGGGAAACGATCTCATCGAACCAGCCGCCGACAAAACCGATCAGGAGCCCGATCGGCACGCCGATCGTGATCGCGACGCCGACCGCAAAGGTCGACGCATAGAGCGAGTTCGGCGCGCCCCAGATCAACCGGCTCAACGCGTCGCGGCCGAGGTCGTCGGTGCCGAGCCAGTGAGTCGCGCTCGGCGGCAGCAACAGCTCGGCGGCGTTCTGGTCGATCGGCGAGTAGGGCGCGAGCTTTGCAGCAAAGATCGAGACGATCACGAGCAGCGCAAGATAGCTCAGGCTCAGCATGGCCCGGACGTCGCGGCGCATGATGCCCCAGACGGTACGGCGCGCTCTGCGCGCGCGAATGGGGGCGCTGATGGCCTCAGTGGTCATTCCTGCGCCACCCTTGGATCGAGCAAGGCATTGAGAATGTCGACCAGCAAATTGATCACGATGACGATGATGACGAACACCAGCACGACGCCCTGGACGACCGGGAAATCCTTGTTGATCGCGGAATAGGCGACGAGGCTGCCGGCGCCGGGGATCGCGAATACCGCTTCGATCACAACCGCACCGGACAACAGGCGATTGACCTGCAGGCCGACGAGGGTGAGCAGCGTGACGCTGATGTTGCGCAATCCGTGCTTCCACAGGATCGCGAAGGGGCCGAGGCCCTTGGCGCGGAGCGTGCGAACGAATTGCGAATTCAGAACTTCGATCAGCGCGCTGCGCACCTGACGCGCCAGCTCGGCGATTACGGCGGTCGCGAGCGCGATCGCCGGCAGCGTCGCATGCTTGATGGCTCCGCCGGGGTCGGTGAAGAACGGCGTCGCGCCGGTCGCCGGAAACAGGTGCCAATTCAGAGAAAGTGCGACGACGAGGAGGATCGCAAGCCAGAAGCTCGGCAGGGCCACGCCGAGCGAGGCGATACTGGTGACGAGGGCGTCGAGGCGCGAGCCGACGCGGGTCGCGGCGAGAATTCCCAGGGGAACGCCGACCGCGGTCGAGATCACGAGCGCGTAGATCGCGATCAGGATGGTGTTCGGCATCCGCTGCGCGATGAGGTCGACCACCGGCGAGCTCGATAGCAGGGAGGTGCCGAGATTGCCGTTCGCAGCATGCCACAGCCAGATGGCGTACTGTTCGATCAAGGGGCGATCGAAACCGAACAGCTTGCGGATCTCCTCGATGCGTTCCTTCGAGGCGTAATCGCCGGCGAGCGTGACGGCGGGGTCGCCGGGCACGAACTGCAACAGCGCAAACACCACGAAGGTCGCGAACACGACGATCGGGATGAATTGCACCAGCCGCCGCCCGATCAGCGCGTAGAAGGACATTGCGTCACCAATTTCAGTAACCCTCATCCTGAGGAGCCCGGCGAAGCGCTCTTGCGCGTAGTCGGGCGTCTCGAAGGATGAGGCCTGTAAGTCAGCGGCCTCATGGTTCGAGACGCGCGTCAAGAGACGCGCTCCTCACCATGAGGGTCAAGGTCAGAACTGATATCAGCGCCGCTTCGCAATGACGTGCTTCAAGCCTTCATCCACACTTCGGTCAACTTCGGCACGGCGAGCAGGCTGTCGCGGAAGTTCTGCACTTTCGGGTTGGCGACCGACACCGCCGGCGAGATGTACTGCACGAGCTGCAAGGCCTGCTCGGAGACGAAGCGCTGCAGCTTGACGAAGGCCGCCTTGCGCGCCGGCTGGTCCGTCGCCGCCATGGTGGCGTCGAGCAGCTCGCGGAAACCGGGCAGCTCGATGCCGCTGGCGTTGCGCAGGGCGGTCTTGCCGAACAGCGCTTCGTAGGCCGCGCTCGGGTCCGGGAACGCAGACGACGGGCTGATGAACAGCGATCCCTTCTTCTCGACCATGAAGGCCTGCACCGCCTGCTGCGGCGCCAGCGCCGTCAGCTTCAGCTTGATGCCGACCTTGGCGAATTGCGAGATAATGATCTCCTGGCGCTGCATGGCAAGTTGATCGGCCCAGCCGATGGTCTCGATCTCGAGCCCATCGGGATGGCCGGCCTCGGCGAGCAGCTTCTTCGCCTTGTCCGGATCATAGGGATAGAAATTCTGCGTCGCGGGATCGCAGGCCCAGTACTCCTTCGGAAAGATCGCGCTCGACACCTGGCCGAGCCCGGCCGCGGCGATCTTGTTGATCTCGTCGCGGTTGAGCGCGTAGTTCAGCGCCTGCCGCACGCGGACGTCGTCGAGCGGCGGCTTGCCATAATTGATGAACCCGCCATAGAGCACGAGTGAGGGTACTGCGACCGCGACCACGCTCGGCGACTTGTCGGCGATCACCTTCTGGGGCGCCTGCAGGTTGATCGCGAGATCGCGTTCGCCGGCGACCACCGCGCGCACCGCGGTATTCAGCTCATTGATGATCTTGATGTCGACGCCGTCGAGATACGGCAGGCCTGCCTTCCAGTACTTGTCGTTGCGCTTGAGGATGATGCTGTCGTTATCCTGCCAGCTGACGAAGGTGAAGGGACCGGTGCCGACCGGCTTGCGGTCGACATTGCCGCCATTGTCCTGGATCGATTTCGGCGAAACGATCAGACCGACGCGGTTGGAAAGTATGGCCGGCAGGCCGGCATTGGGCCGGTTCAGCTTCAGCGTGACCTGGCTCTTGCCGGTCACCTCGATGCTGTCGACCGAGGCGAGGTCGGCTTTCACATTCGAGCGCTGATCGGTCTTATAGCGGTCGAGATTGAATTTCACCGCTTCCGCATTAAACGGTGTGCCGTCGTGAAAGTTGACGCCGTCAATGAGTTCCAGCACCAATGTCTTCGGATCAGTGAAGGTCCAGGACTTGGCGAGACCCGGCTTCAGCTCGAGCGTCTGCGGCACGTAGTCGATCAGCGCGTCGAACACTGCGTAAAGCGTGTTGAGGTCCGGCAAATTGCGGCCGGTCATCGGGTCGAGCGCGGCGGGATTATAAGGCATTGCGAGGCGCAGTGTGCCGCCCTTCTTTGGCGTTTCCTGCGCAAAACCCGTAGTGGGGACGGCGAGCGCGCCTGCGCCGGCTATCGCCGTCTTGATCAAGGTGCGGCGGTCAAGCCCATTCGATTGCACATCGACTTTAGTCATAGAGTCCTCCCCTGCGATTGACCGCCGATTTGTCGAGCCCCGGCGTTTTGCGGGCGAACCTTAGCGCATGTCTCGGAAAAGTGGACACCGGTTTTCCGAAAGGGACATGCGCAGATGAAGAATCTACCGTCGTTGCGATGGACAATTTCAAATCGCCGGTGAGTTGCGGAGTGGGCCGGCGCTCCCACGCGTGGGCAGGGACTGGCCGGCAAAGTGGCAGGCGACGAAGCGGCCGGGCGAGAACTCGCGCCATTCCGGCTCGCGGGTGGCGCATTCGGGTGCCGCGATCGGGCAGCGGGTGTGGAAGCGGCAGCCCGGCGGTGGCGCCAGCGGGCTTGGGATTTCGCCTTTCAGGATGATGCGCTTGCTCGCGCCGGCCTCCGGCACCTTCGGTTCCGGCTCGGCCGACAGCAACGCCTGCGTGTAGGGATGCAGCGGGGCGTCCATCAATTGATCGGCCGGGGCAAGCTCGGCGAGCTTGCCCGCATACATCACCGCGACGCGGTCGGAGATGTGGGCGACGACGCGGAGATCATGGCTGATGAAGAGATAGGTCAGACCGAACTCGCGCTGCAGGTCGGCGAACAGGTTGAGCATGTCGGCCTGGATCGAAACGTCGAGGGCTGCAACCACCTCGTCGCAGACGATCAGCCGCGGTTCGAGCACCAGCGCGCGGGCAATATTGGCGCGCTGCTTCTGGCCGCCCGAAATTTCGTGCGGGTAGCGGTCGGTGAGTTCTTCCGAGAGTGCGACTCGATCGAGGATGGCGAGCGCCTTGCGCCGCCGCTCGGCCGGCGTACCGAGGCCTGCGACGTCGAGCGGCTCGCACACGCTCTCCAGGATTGTCATGCGCGGGTCGAGCGCGGCGTTCGGATCCTGGAACACGATCTGGAACGAGCGGCGATGTTGGCGCAGCTCGCTGCTGCTGAGCTGAAACGGGTCGACGCCGGAGTGCAGGATTTTTCCAGCACTTGGCCGGAGCAGGCAGACCACGGCGCGACCGAGCGTCGATTTGCCCGAGCCTGAACTCGCCGATCACGCCAAAGGTCTCGCCGGGGCTGACTTTGAAGCTGACATCGACCACTGCCTTGACCTTCAGATGCCGGCGCCGGCCAGTGAAGGTCACGTCAAGGTGGTCGACGGTCAGGATGGGATCGGCCGAATTGGTCACGAGGCGGCTCCGGCCAGCGACAACTCGCGGAATCTGCGGCAGCGCACGTGGCGGGCGTCGCTGCTTTCGACGAGATCCTGCGGCTCGCGACAGGGCGGCTCGACATAGGTGCAGCGCGGCGCGAAGCGGCAGCCGGCCGGCATCTCGGCCGGCGAGGGGACGCGGCCGGGGATCGACGTGAGTACTGTCTTGCGTCGCGCGGCTTGCGGGATCGATCCGAGCAGGCCGGCGGTGTAAGGGTGAAACGGCCGCGCAAGAATATCGCGGACACGGCCGTCCTCAACGACTTGCCCGGCGTACATCGTCAGCATCCGCCGGCAGCTCTCGGCGACGAGGCCGAGATTGTGGGTGATGAACAGGATCGCGGTGCCGGTGCGCTGACCGAGCTCGAGCAAGAGATCCATGATCTGGGCCTGAATCGTCACGTCGAGCGCAGTGGTAGGCTCGTCGGCGATCAACAGGCGCGGCTCGCACACAAGCGCAATCGCGATCAGCACGCGCTGGCGCATGCCGCCCGACAGGCTCGACGGATACATCTTCACCGCCTGCCGCGGTGAGGCGATACCGACCGCCGCCAGCGCCTCGACCGCGCGCTCCTCGGCCTCGCGCTTGCCGGTCTTGAAATGGCGCCGCACTGTTTCGACGATCTGGGTGCCGACCGGGAACACCGGGTCGAGCGCACTCATCGGCTCCTGGAACACCATGCTGATGCGGCGGCCGCGCACATCGCGCAGCTCGCGCTCGGAGAGCTTTGTCAGGTCGCGCCCCTCGAACAGGATTTGGCCGGTCAACCTCGCGCCGTGGCGCGGCAGCAAGCCGAGGATGGACAGCGCGGTCAGCGATTTGCCGCAGCCGCTTTCGCCGACAATGCCGACAACCTCGCCAGGCTCGACCGCGAACGACACGTCCTTGAGCACTTCATGCCAGTCGTCGCCATCATGAAATGCGACGCTGAGATCGCGAACGTCGAGGAGAGGTTCGCGCCTCGCCGCACTTCCCGTTGTCACAGTCACACCGCTCCCGTCCTGCCGCGCGCAGGTTAGACCGTGATGTTGCGGAAATCCATCTTGCGCGCAAGCCGGGACGTGTTACGCGCGCGGAATCCAGCTTCCGTGCAGGCCCTGCGGGACCCGCTGCGGCAGCCTGATCACGGCCACTGGATCGGCATCGATCCGCGCCGCATCGAGCAGCACGAAATCGCTGGTGCGATTGACGGGGTCGAAGGCAAAGATCGCGAGGTAGCCGTCATCTTCGCGGTCGCCGCCGCGGCCATTGCGCGGAATGAAGACGGCTTCGCCGGCGATGCGATTGCCGAAATCGTGCCGCGCGATCCGGCCGGTTGCGGTGTCGACCTTCAGCATCGTGTTGAAGGTGTCGGACGGCACATTCGGCAACTTCAGCGAGGAGGTCAGCGTTGGCAGGTAGACGAACTGCGTCGGGGTCGCCTCGCGCGCATCGTTCACGCGCGGAAACTCGACGGCAAGGTCGATGATTTCAACGTCCGAGATTTTGCGGCTCGGCAGATCGATGCTGAGGCGATGCAGGGTGGGCGCCTTGCGCGGGCCTGCGTCCGGCGAAGAGCCAAGCGCAAACCTCTCGTGCCGGACGTAGTCAATCACGATGTCGTCGCCGCGCTCAAAGCCGTTGGCAAAGTGAAAAACAAAGAACGCATCGGATTCGAGCCATGTCACCGAGCTGCCGTCGAGCGCGATGACGCCGATCCGCATGCCGAGATTGGGCCGCCACTGCAGCAGCGATTGACCCGCGCTTGCGGCCTGCACGTCGAACACCGCGGGACCGGCGAGCAGGACGATGTGCCGCTCGGTCAGCACGAAGTCGTGGATCATGGTCGGCGCTTCGAGCTTGACCGGGAATGTCTTGACCAGATTGCCCGAGGGATCGATCTGATGAAAACGAACCACCGGTTCGACCACGGAGTAGGCGAGCGCGAACAACGCACCGCTCTGCGGATGCCGGCGATTGTGCGCGCCGAGCCGGATCGGGCCTCCGGTGCCGGCTTTCCAGGGCCCGACGGTGTCGAGTTCCATGGTCATCTCGTAGCATTTTTGCGCTTCATCGAGCGCAAGCAGGTGGCCGCCGTGCCGGATCACGTGGATGAACGCGCCGTTGCGGTACGGGCCGGGATTTTCGCCGGGATGCACCAGGGCCGGATCGACGGCGACCGGGCCCAAGAGCCCGCCATAAACCGCGCGGCCGGCACGGCGTTCGACCGCAAGACTGGCGCGTCTGAACGAAGCGGTTGCGATAGCGGGCGCGGCCGTTGTCGAGATAGACGGCGTGGATCATGCCGTCGCCGTCCATCGGATAGGTGTAGGAGATCGGCTTGAACAGCGGGTTCGGCCCGTTACGCATGTAGGCGCCGCTGAGATCGGGTGGAATGCGGCCGGCGATCACAGGCAGGTCACTGGCATCGGTCTCGCGCTGAACCGGCAGAAAATTGCCGCTGAGATAGGGGTCGTCGGAGACCCAGGTGACGTCGGCCGCGTCCGACGCCGATAGCGATGGCGCGCTGTCCAGGCCTGCCGCTGCAACGGCGCCGAACCCGATGAGGCGATAGAAATCGCGTCGCGTTACATCGATGGTCATTGCCGGACCTCCGTGCATCGCCAGGAATGGTCGAGACCACTCCCGCGCGATCAGTTGAGCCGCGAACTCTTAAGATTTGGCGTTTGGGCCCGTTCAAATCACCATTGTATAGGGTGGGGGGCTATATTATAATTAAACTATGAGTTACACCATTCGCGAAAAGAAAAAACTGCTGGCGCGGGTGCGCCGGATCCGCGGCCAGGTCGAGGCGATCGAGCGGGCGCTCGAAACCGAGGCCGGCTGCGAAGAGGTCATGCACCTGATCGCCGGCGTCCGTGGCGCGACCGCAGGCCTGATGGCCGAGGTGGTCGAGGATCACGTCCGCACCCACCTCGTCGACGAGGCGGCGCATCCCGGTGCCTTGAAGCGCGAGGCCGCCGAACAACTGCTCGACGTGGTCAGGACCTATCTGAAGTAATGCGAGATTTTGCCATGACCGATGCAGGCAACGGCGCGTTCGCGCATTCCCACAGCTTTCTCGGCGCCAGCCACGAACGAAGCGAGCGCAAGACCTGGGCCGTGATCTGGCTCTGCACGGTGATGATGATCGCGGAGATCGTCGGCGGCCTCTTGTTCGGCTCGATCGCACTGGTCGCCGACGGCTTGCACATGAGTACGCACGCTGGCGCACTGCTGCTCGCCGCGCTCGCCTATAGCTATGCCCGCCGGCACGTCGACGATCCACGATTCACCTTCGGCACCGGCAAGCTCGGCGATCTCGCCGGTTTCACTAGTGCCATCATCCTTGCGATGATCGCGCTGTTGATCGGCTATGAGGCGGTGACCCGCATCCTCGAGCCGGTACCGATCCATTTTGCCGAGGCGATCCCGATTGCGGCGTTAGGCCTGGCCGTCAACGTCGCCAGCGCCTGGTTGCTCAGCGGCACCGATCACCATCACGACCATGGCCACGCTCCGCTCATTCGCATGATGATCATGACCACGGCCATCACCATGCGCACGATGAGACGCGTCGCATCGCGACTTCGCTCGGCACGGTAATCCTGGAGATTTTCGAAGACGGTGTGCCGCCGCGGTTTCGGCTGCGGTCTGAGGCCGCGCAGCTGCGCACCAGCGTCAGCATCGAGACCTTAAGGCCGGATGGCACCCGTCAGCAATTCGCGATGGTCGATCGCGGCGGCTACCTGGAATTGGCCGAGCAGATCCCCGAACCCCATGAGTTTACGGCCCATCTGACGATCGCAGGTGAAGCCTACTCCGCGGTGTTCGAGGAATACCAGCACGCGCACGCCTCGACCCATCGCGATCACAACATGCGCGCCGCCGTGGTCCACGTGCTGGCCGATGCCGCGGTCTCGGTGCTGGTGATCGTGGGCCTCGTGCTGGCGCGCGCATTCGGCTGGCTCTGGATGGATCCGCTCGCAGGCATCATCGGGGCGGTCGTGATCGCGAGCTGGTCGTACGGACTCATCCGCGACACGGCCAGGATTCTGCTCGACATGACGCCGGATCAGCGCATGGCCGACAACCTCAGAGAGGCTATTGAAGCCGACGGCGACCGGCTCGCCGACCTGCATTTGTGGCGGCTCGGGCCAGGCCATCTCGGCGCGATCGTCTCGGTCTGCACATGCGAAGCCCGCGGGCAGGACTTCTATCGCGCAAAACTCGCGAAATTCCGCTCGCTGTCGCACCTCACGATCGAGGTGCAGTCGGACGGACGAAGCTAAATCCGCGACGCAAACCCATCGGCGGCAAGCTTTCCTGCGTAAGCGGCGATCGGCTGCGGCCAGGCTGCGACAAGCGACGCGAACTTCGCCGCATCGCCGGCAAACAGTGCCCGCGTCGCTTCCTCGAAGCCGGGCAGGTTGCCGGCCATCGCCGACATGAACCGGTAGGCGGCCTCACGCGCTTCGCGCTGCCGCTCCGATGACGCGCCGCTCCGCCGCGCTTCATCGACCAGGCGGCGCAATGTCACCGACGCGCCGCCGCGCTGCGCGGCGAGCCAGTCCCAATGCCGCGGCAGCAGCGTCACCTCGCGCGGCACGACGCCAAGTTTTGGCCGGCCGCGGCCGCGCTTTTCCGCGGCTTGCGCGGGCTCGGCTGACTCATCGTGCGACGAGGAGCCCTTCGGCAATCGCGCGAGAATGTCGGCCTTGCTGCCGCGCAGGTCGAGATCGATGACGCGGCCCGTTGCGTCGTCGAACACCAGAATGGGATCCTTTGCCTCGTGCGCGGCGGCTTTCACCGCAAGCGCGACGTCGATGAGGGCGCCGGCCAGCAGCAGGCGCGAACCGACGAATGCAGTGCATGCGCGCGAAGCACGATTTGAGCTGGGATTGTCCATCGCGGCGTGTTTACCGCACGTCGGCGGCGCGAGCAATATTATCCGGATAAAATTGACAGAATGGCAGAATCTTGGTCATTTGCAAAGGCGTTGGGAGAGACTGCGGATAACTCAGATCAAGAGGGCATCAGTGGATAAGGCACAGCGCAAGGCCGCCATCGCCAAATACAAGAAGCGCGCCGATGCGATCGGCATCTTCGCGGTACGCTGTGCTGCGTCGGGTGAGGCCTGGGTCGGGCCAACGCTGAACCTCGACACCATCAAGAACCGAATCTGGTTCGGCATGCGGATGGGCAGCGCCACCAATGCCGATATGCAGCGGGCCTGGACCAGCCACGGCAGCGACAGCTTTGTGTTCGAGGTGCTCGAGCGCCTTGATCCAGATGAGCTGGCATTCGTTCGTGACAGCCAGTTGAAAGAGCGTGCCGCGCATTGGCGCGGAGTTCTGAACGCTGCGAACGCCTGACTGCGTTTGCATTTCGCCGGGGCGGCGGCCAATCTGTCGGCGAATTCATCGATCACGTTAACGTCGCACATGAGCGCAACAGCAAGACAATTGCAGTCGCTGGCTACGGTGCGGTCGGCCGTGCGCTGGTCGCACGGCTTGCCGCGCGCGGCGATCAGGTTCGCGTGGTGCAGCGCGTTGAACCGAAGTCGCTGCCTGCAGGTGCGATGTTCGTCTCGTGCGACATCGCGGATGCGAAGGCTGCCGCACAGGCGTTCCAAGGCGCAGGTACGGTGGTGTGCGCGGTCGGCCTGCCGTATCGCTCCGAGGTCTTTACGCAAGTGTGGCCGCTGGTGATGCGCAACATGCTCGAGGCTTCCGCGAAGGCGGGGGCGCGTTTCGTGTTCGCCGACAATCTCTACATGTACGGGCCGCAGACTGCGCCGCTCCGCGAAGACATGCCGCTCACCGGCTACGGCGCAAAGCCGCGCGCCCGCGCCGAGATCACGAAGCTCTGGCGCGAGGGGCACGCCGCCGGCCGCGTTCGCGCCTGCGCCGTGCGCGCGTCGGACTTCTATGGACCCGATGTGCCGACGTCGGTTGTCTCAACCATGGGCGTACAACGGCTGCTGGCGGGGAAGGCGGCACTTGCGCCTTATCCCGCCGACCATCCGCATGCCCAAACTTACGTTCCCGACTTCGCCCGCGCGCTGGCGACGCTGATCGACGCGCCTGATGACGCCTATGGCGAGGCCTGGCACGTGCCGAATGCGCCGGAGCGTTCGCTGCGCGAGGTGTTTGACCTTGCCGCCGACCTGATCGGCGTCCGCCGCCGTGTCACGGTGTTGCCGCAAGCCTTGCTGCCGCTGCTCGGCCTGTTCAGCGGCGATATCCGGGAGCTCAGGGAGATGCGGTTCCAGTGGGACCGGCCTTATCTCGTTGATGCGACAAAGTTTGCGAAGCGGTTCTGGGGCGATGCCACGCCACTTGACGATGGTTTGAAGGCAACGATCGCGTTCTACCGGAACGCGCTTTCACAGGGATGATCCCGACATTTTTTGGCCCCGTCCATTGAACAATCTCGCCACATTGCCTTCGCAAAATATGGGTGGCGTACATTGGGGTTGACCATGTTGAATACATCTTCGATTACGACTCCCAGCCTGATCATGCTCTATCAGAGCATCCGTATTGCGCTCGAGCAGGACGACCAGATGCCGGAGCGACGCCAGTTCGAAATCCGGGAAAATCCGGAGTGGCGGCGCTGGTCCGAACATCTCGCCGGCGAGCTGAACTCGCGCGGCGTCGAGGTCGACAGCATCTCCTGGTGAGAGGGCGCGGGCGCTGTCGCGACGGCGTCAACCGGGCTGGGGATAGAGCCTGAGCAGCGCGTCGGCTGCCTGCTCGGCGCGCCGCGCGATGTCGCGCGGAGAAGGCCGCTCGGTGGCACGCAGCAGCAGGTTCACCATCAGGCTGCCCCACAACAGCCCGGCGAAGCATTCGGCCATCTCGCCGGCCTCGCCATCGAGCAGGCGCGCCGCGCGCGCCCGGCTCATAACATCGCGTAGCGCGGCGCGGGTCGGCGCCACCGCCGTGATCTCCAGCGCACGCGCTACTGCGGGCGCCGTGACGGCTTCGGCGATCGCGAGCCGAAACACCGCGACCACGGTCGGATCGGTGGTCTCGCGCAACAGCTGCGCGCCGAACACCGACAGCGTCCGCTTGAGGGTAGGGCGATCTCTCAGCTCCCGAAGGTCGGCCGGGATCTGCATGCGGCGGGCGCGCTCGGCAATGCAGGCCAACAGCATCTCGTCCTTGTTGCCGACCTCCTCATAGAGCGCGCGCTTCGACACTTTGGCGCGGGTGGCGATTTCCAGCGTGCTGGTCGCGGCGAAGCCGCGCTCCATGAAGGCGGCGAACGCCGCTTCGAGAATGCGCTGGCGCGCCGGCGCAGCATCGCCGCTCGCGTCGTTGCCCGGTCTTGCGTTCGCCTTGGCTGCCATCACAGTTCCTTGAACGGTCACGCCGCGCTTGACTCGGTACCAAGCGGTACCTTAGCGTCTGCACTTCGATACCGGGTGGTACCAAGACTCGCGGCGCGAGTCACGAGACAACGGAACGGGAGACTGCGAAATGGCTAACGAACTGGTTCTGGTGACGGGTGCAGCCGGCGGCGCGCAGGGCAAGACCGGCCGCCATGTCAGCGAATTACTGCTCAAGCGCGGCGTGCCGGTGCGCGCCTTCGTGCACAAGGCCGACGAGCGCTCGGAACACTTGCGCGCGCTCGGTGCCGAAGTCGTCGCGGGCGATTTCCTCGACTACCGCTCGGTCGAGCGCGCGGTGAAAGGTGTGTCGTCGATCTACTTTGCCTATCCGGTGCAGCCAGGATTGCTTGACGCCACGACCATCATGGCGGACTGCGCAAGGCGCGCCGGCGTCAAACGCGTGATCGACATGGTGATGCTGGTCTCGACGCCTGACGCGCCGACCCCGCGGATGCGTCAGAACTATCTGTCCGAACAGATCTTTGAATGGGCCGGCGTCGGCGCCGCTCACGTCCGGGCCACGGTGTTTTTCGAGCAGGTCCGCATGATGGCGGCTGCGACGATCGCAACCCAGGGCGCCATTATGTTGCCGTGGGGCAGCGAGACCACCGTGTTGCCGCTGGTTGCCGGCGAAGACGTCGCGCGCGTTGCTGCCGGCGTGCTGACCAGCCCGCAGGTCGCGCCGGGTAGCTCATATCCCGTGATCGGCCAGGTCCTGACGCCTGGCGATGCCATCAAGACCATCAGCAAGGTCCTTGGCCGCGAGGTCCGCTACGTGGAGATCCCGGATCAGCAGTGGCGGGACGGCGCCCTGGCGCGCGGGGTCAACGCGCACGCGGTCGAGCATCTGGTCGAGCTCTGGCGCACGCTGCGTACCAACCCGCGCTCCTTCGATATCCCCGACACCATCGAGCGGTTCGGCGGTCAGAAGCCGATGACATTTGAAACGTTCGTGCGCGAGCAACAGGACGTGTTCAAGGCAAAGGCGGCTTGAGCTGAATTCGTTGGCGCGCGGCTGGTTCGACAACCAAAGATCGCGAGCCGCGCGCGCCAATTGCTGTAGTTGCCAAAACGCCGATAACGCCGAAAACGTGATCCCACGCGCACGACCTGTGAATTGTGGGGACACACGATTTTGCCCGGAAACTGCCGTGGCGCAACCGCGTTCTCCGCGAACAACGGAGACGTGGATGTGTGCAACCGGATCACGTGTGTCGTTGCGTGTGGGCGTAGGCAGGGGGCGTAAGTTAATGCAGAAGTACAGCTTTGGACTGACCGACTTGACTTCGTTTGAAAAGCCGGCCGGTGAATACACGCTTGACGCCGCACATGTGGCGCGGCGCGGCCGCCAAATCGCGAAGCGGTTGGCGCGCGGGTTCCCCGATCCGGTGATCGCGGGCTTGTGCGTCGTTGCATTCGACGCGTCAGGAAATCTCGCGACCGTCGTGCCGCTGACGTCGGTGCACTAAAGCCTTGTTTTCAACGGGTTGATGGCGAGTGCGGCACGCGTTGGTGCCGCGCAAGCAGGTATTGTCGGCGACGCAGCATCGGCGTTTGGCAAATTCGCCGCTCCCCAAACAGCGCCGGGAGGGCAAGGGGCCATGCCTCACTGATGCGGCCCGCTAAGCCTCTCCCGGGATGCCGTTCGTGGGGTTGCCGCTATCCCGTCGCCCGAACGCGTGCGAGAGGATTCTGCGGCCACACTGTCCAGGGGGCGTCATCGGACCTCCTTGCCCTGAATGTTCGCTTCGCGGCGCAGCCACCGTCGGGGGCGCAGCACGCAATGGAAATGCTCCGCCCGCGGTTTGGCGGAGTCAAGCAGTGGTGCTGACATTGTGAAGAACGAGCGACGGATGGAACTTCAAGCCGGGATCCATCGCGCACAAAAGCGTTCGACGTCGCCAGACTGGAACTCGGCGAGGCGTTCGAAGATCACCTCGGCCGGCCAATCCCACCACGCAATGCGCGATAGCTGCGCAGCAATCGCGCGATTGAAGCGTTCGCGGATCTGTCGTGCCGGTACGCCGCCGACGATGGTGTAGGGCGCCACGTCCTTTGTGACGACCGCGCCTGCGGCGAGGACCGCGCCGTTACCGACAGTGATGCCCGGCAGCACGATTACCGCATGCCCAATCCACACATCGTTGCCGATGACGACACGCGCGTCGCGCCGGTCACGAAAGAAAACGTGATCGCGTGTCGCCAACGGGTCGTAATATTCGGGGCAGTAGGTGAAGCGGTGTTGCGAGGGCCGTTCCATCGGATGGTTTGGCGCACCGATCCGAACTTGCGCAGCTACCGCGCAAAATTTCCCGATTTTTGCGTCACCCACCATGCAACCTGAGCCGAGATAGGAGTAATCGCCAATCTCGGAGTATTCGATCGCGGTGTCGCCGAGGATCTCGCAGCATTTGCCGATCTTGACCTCATGCAGCCGCACGGTTGGCTCGATCACGGTTTCGGCGATTTTCGGTCGCGGTTTTGTGATTTGCTCCATGGTCTTGGGCCCCCGGCAATGTGACGGGACTAGGCAGCACGGATTGCAGCAATATGACA
>CAWCKS010000009.1:0-142610 GCA_963796195.1 uncultured Alphaproteobacteria bacterium
GCGGCTCGGTGACGACGAGAATGGCAATGTCCCATCCCGGGTGCGTCCGGTGCCTCACAGTATCGGAACAGCTTGAGCTACGATTTCACTATCCTCTTGCTGCAGGTGGCAGCGGCATGGGCTTGTCCGCTTGCGGGTATGGAGACGGAGCGCCACCATCCCGTCAATGCCAAGCCGCTCTCGCGGTGGCGCTTCGAGCCAGCATTGACAGGATGTCGTCGCCCCGGTGGTAGCTTATCAAGCAGACCAGGGAGGATTGGAGGCGCGATTGCGCTCTCATCTCAGAATGGGAGTGAAAGCAGCGCGGGGTTCAAAACGGATTACATTTTCGATTGCGTCGACTGATCCATTGGAGTAGTATCCTTTATGGCTCGAAAGTTCCGATTAGCGTCGTGGAAACGCCGGAATTTTTGTCAGCCACCCACAAGCTCATGAATGATGAGGAACGGATACTCTGGTGGATTATCTCGCCTACAACCCAACGGCTGGCGATCTCATCCCAGGAACGGGTGGCGTGCGGAAGCTGCGGTGGGGATTGGAAGGCCGGGGCAAGCGCGGCGGCGCGCGGGTGATCTACTTCCACCATGACGCCGGCATACCGCTCTTTGCGCTGACCGCCTTCGCCAAGAACCAGCGGGCGGACTTGAGCCAGAAGGATCGCAACGACTTCCGGCAGTTGACGACGCTGCTGGTCGAAACGTTCAAGAGGAGAACACGATGAGCAAGGTTGCCGACAGCATCCGGCGCGGCCTCGAAGAAGCGGTCGCCTATGCCGAGGGCAAGGCGGACAAGCGCGCCTATCGCATCCATGTGCCGAAGAAGATCGACGTGAAAGCGATCCGGACACGCCTGGACATGACGCAGGAAGAGTTTGCCGGACGGTTCGGATTCAGCGTCAACACGCTGCGCCATTGGGAACAAGGTTCGCGACAGCCCGAAGGACCTACTCGCGCCTATCTTCTTGTGATCGAACGCGCGCCCAAGGCCGTTCAGAAGGCTTTGCAAGCCGCGTGAAGCGTTTTCGCGACGTACGCAAGAACCGCCGATCGCGAGCATTTTTACGCCACAGCACGACGAAGGGATTTTTGGTCTTCTCATCCTGATTTTGCCGCCGCTTGATGCCCGTTTGACTTGGGCAGAAGAGCGAGCGACTGCATGGCGGATGATACGAAGTCCGGGCCGGACGACATCATACCGGCCAACAACAATCAAGGCCCGGAGAGCGGACCGGAGCGCGAGGCGTGGAAGCGGGTGGATCGTGTGGCGCTGACGCTGGCCGCATCATCGGTCGCCGCATGGCGCGAGAAGATTTCGAGGCGCTCGTCGCCGCAAAGGACTGTCTGCAGCCGAGATTGGGCGCGAGCTTAGTAGGTCGACGAGTGCCGTTCGCAAACGGGCCAAAAGACTTCAGGTGAGGCTTGCCACTGAAGCGCAGGCCTCTAGGGTTATCAGGCATCAGCGATCGTCTTCCGAGAGTAGCTCTACAATTTTCAAGATCGGCGGCCGCGTTCACCTGTCCGCATTGCGGCGCAGTCGCCACCGAGAATGCTGGACACGCCCGGTACGGTGGTGAGCACATCAAGATGCCGAACAGCGTGGGTGTGGTGTTCGATCGGCGCCGATCGATAGTGGTGTTGCATAAGAGCTACCTCGAGGCGATCGAAGTCGAAACCGAAGCCAAGTCGCAATAATGCGTTATCCCAGAAAACCTTGGACCCTTGAAGACGATGCCGAACTCAGGCACCTAGCCGAACGCGGAATCGATCGCATCGAGGTTGCTCGCCTCCTGAAGCGTTAGTTGGTGCGGTCGAGGTGCGAGCGAGTACGCTTGGCATCAGGATGGCAACTGCTACGTCGCGAACGAGCGAACAAGCTGGAAGGGGCGGTAAGGCGCTTCATGTCGCAGATGGGTAGTCAATCTCGACCAAACGGCATGCTCGCGCCGAAGTCCGCTTTGCCCCCCGAACTCGGACATTGCTCGATGCTGTCCCGCAATTTCTCAACCATGCTGCCGAGTTGCGTGAGCTGAATGCGCGTCGGTCTTGTGGCGCAAAGCTGACGCATGTCCCGCGCCAGCCGCGGCTGGGCGGCATCCTGCACTCGATCTAGCGCAAGCTGGTGTGGAGTTGAGGCAGTCGTCTCGGCCCCGAGCTAGCCGCCGCCAATTCCTTTCGTGAGCGATACGTCTTCAAGACGTCTTTGGCGGTCTCAATGCTGAGACGATCAAACGCCTTCTTCATATCGTCCAGGTCGTGGGCGACAATCCGATGGTTCGGCGCGCCAAGGAACAGCAAGGCCATGGTGGTTGGCCACGACAGCTCGAGGGCCCTGGCCAAAATCAACATCACGTCTTGGTTGTTTTCAATCAGCGCTCGTTCTACCAGATAAACTGGCAGTGTGCACAAAAGGGACAGTGCGACCGTCGTTTCGTCGATCTTATAGGACATGGCGTAGTCCCGAATTTCGTTTTCGCCGAGCTGGCCGTACCGGTGCAAAGCCGCTACGGCCTTCGTCGCTGCGAAGTAGGACTTCGACGCTGGGCCGAACTTTGCATGAACGGTGCCTTCGACGTCGGTGACCACGGTCCGAATTCGTTGACTAGCTCAGGGCGTTCCCGTTGCAGCTTTTGTCGGACTTCATCGGAAGCTTTTGCGATAAGCTGCTGAAAAACATGTCGGGGAATGTCCCTACGTACCCCGAGGTGTTCAGCAAGGATGGAATCATTCTCGGAACGTTGGGTCAAACGCAAGAAGCCGAACTCGGAAAAACGCGCCCCTTGGTTTGCAGCCACGGAACGCGCGACCCCCTGGTCGCCGCGTACGACGAGCACGTCTGTAACAGCTTCGACAAGCGACTTACGCTGCGAGATGGCGAGAAGGTGCTGTTGACTCTTCGAGTTGGCATTGGCCACCAACGATTTGGTATCAAGCCGCTCTGATTGCCGCAGCACTGGGCCCGCGACCTCGATCGAATCGTCAAACGCGAGCGTGTTGATTACCTTAATGGGTGCGTGATCGATTGCGGCCAGCCGCTTGCTGAGTTGAGCGCGAGCTGCAACCTCGATCTCTTCGGCAAGCCGGCCTATCACCTCGCCAAAGATCCAGATTTGATCCTCTGAATACCGACCCGAGATCAACAGATCGGTTGCGTGCCACAATGCCCTTTCCCGGCTCTCGGCAGACCCCCGGGAGAGGGCCTCGTCCAATTCTCGCAGCAGTGATCCAGCTTCAATCATCTCTCTAAACTTTCAAGCGATGGAGGCGAATGGTCCTAATCCTTTGCGCTTTGATCAGAGCTTGGCATTTTTCGCCTTGCAGCTTGAAGCAACTCATGGACTTCACGCAGCTTGTCTTCGAACTGCTGTTTCAGGCTGGCGTCTGATATCAGCTGCATAGCGGTGTGCGCGTGGGACAACGCGAGGGCAGTGACGAATATCGCGCCGGTGAGATCGTGATTGGCATCACCGATCTTCAATCGACTCAGCTTCGACGTGAGGTCAGATAGCTGCGCGTCAACGTATGCCGCATCGATCGATCGTGTCGGTTGCGGAAGAGCAGGTTTCCTCGCTTCTGGAAAGCTTAAATCTGTGCCATGTGCCAGCTCCGCGCTAAAGTGCACACGCTGTTACAGCCGCCGGCCTTTGCCCGCTGCCAACGGCAGCCATACGGCTGCTAGTCGGGTTTCAAAATCACAAGCAGGATGGGCGCCTTGAACTCCACGCTCGGTTCAATTCCCGCGTGCACAGTCCGCTGAATTGTTTTCTGCTTTCTTAAATTCGGACTCCCGCGACTGCCTCTTCTTTGGACAGAGACGGGGTCGCGGCGCTAATCCGTTCGGCAAAGGAATTGATGGATCGACGCCGCTGAGGTAGAATAACGTAACGTCTCGTTAACCCAACTCGGGCGAGGAATGTCGAACTGCATCCTGCAGTGCAGCGGCGAAAGCGTACCGCCCGTGGCACCCCCGTCCCGATTTAGCCAGCGGCGGGTTCGTTTCGCCACTTCAGCGAGCTAGGTTTGCTTTGGCCGCCGTCGGCCTTACCGAATTTCGACTGACACCCGAGCCCGACGGATACGAGATATTCCGCGAATACGGATTGGTTGCGCGGTCCTGAGCCGCTAGCGTTCTGGAGCGAGTAATCTCGTATTCTTCCTACTGAACCACCATCTTTGTGCCCCGGCTTGCTCCCCCTTGCCGGGGCATTTTTTTGCGGCAAGCCGGAGCGCTGACGGCGCTGTTCTGCGCTCTACGTTTCAGATTTTCCTTTGAGACATGGAACCCGAACGTCGATTGTTGCTTTTCAGAGTCCGGCGTTGAATTAGTGCGCCGAACCGCGTACCGCGTACCGGGCCCGATCCATCTGCGGATGGCCCCCTATCTCGACGGTCGGGCCGACGACCAACTGAGAGACTGCAGTTCCTTCAAGGGCGAGGAATTTCAGATGTCAGAGACTGCAACCAATCCAGCGATACCGGCAATCCCAATCCGCTACTGCCCGCACTGCATGCATCGTCCCATGATCGTGATGGACGCGCTTCCGTGCATGCGAGCCCGCGATGGCGTGGAGCTCAGGTTTTGTTGCTCTAATTGCGGGACCAGCGAACGAGTAATCGTCAAGCCTGCGCAAGACGATCTTAGTTAGGCGCTCATTTCCGTTTCCTGCGACAGTCACTTCGGCAGCAAGTCGCTCACCATGTGCGCGCGCGCTGTCGTCAAAGGCTCGCGCCAATCGACTGCGGCGGCGAGTTGGTCTGTTATTCGGCGTGCAATTTTCGCTCTCTCTGTCGGGCCGCTGACGTATCGAGATTGATCTGCGGCGTCGTTGTTCTAAATCCCGACTGCGATCGCGTTGGTGATCTGATTCGCTCAGGGGGTGATTGGCGAGTACGCGGCGTTGACGTTATTTTTCCTTGACGAAGGCGACGCCGATGAAGCTGGCGTGATGCCAGATCTTCTTGCATTTTCGGATCGTGCGAAAATTGTCGAAAGAGAAATCGAATTCATCGCCCAATAGTTCACCCAATCTGCCAACGTCTAAGCGAGCGCCCTGATCGGTCAGGTCGAGAACATCGCAGTGAAACAGCTTGTATTCACCAATTGGCAAGACGCTTCCCGAAGCGTCGACCCGAGTCCTACCAATTGCGCGGCGCTCACGCATGACGTTTTGCCTTGGGTGATGATTTGTCTTTAGCGCCCTCGCAGGGTGGAGCCCCATTGTTGAGCTAAATCGCAACCAAGCTTTGCGATCAATTGCCTTGACGTCGTCCTGCGGTATTTACGATTGATTAACCAGACTCGCCAACCTTCGCGGCGTTGCACTGCTTTCTGGCTGCAGCACACGAGCGGAACCGCCGTTGGTCACCCCCTGCCAAACAGACCAACGGCGGTTGTCTTTGCGAGGCCGGCGATGGATACGAACAGGTCGGGTTGGATGATAGTCGATGGTATGCTGCTTGCAGCAGTTATCATCCTCTGCGCCGTGTTGACTATTGATGCGCTGGTGTTGGCATACGCGTCCTAGGCTGACGTATCACGTTGTCGTTTGCGTGGTCGTCGCCTACGCGGAGGGGTCAACGGTTGGGTTCGGTCACCGTCCGGCCGCCCTCCGCGACAACTGCCATTGGACCTGATGGGATACCAAGCTGCGACAGGATCCGTTTCAGCTCTTCGATCGGATCGATTGCAAATTCCTCGTCTCATAAGTCAGGCGAGTTCTCGGCGCCCTTGTCGGTGAGGATCACGTAGGCGCCTGACGCGTGGATCGTGATGGCGTCATCGCAGGCTGGCTGGTTCAACCGTCGTCTCGGCGTCCGCGGTATCGGCATGGATAGCCTCCCTGATCAGCCGCTCCGTCGTCTGCTCAAAATAAAGCCAGAGGTCCGTGTGCAGGTCGGAAAACTGCCGCCACACCACGGTCTCGAAAAAGTGTCGCGGCGCCCTGACCATAATCGTCGTCGAGCGCTGTCGCGGGTATCGGAACGGCCGAACGCCATAACGCCGGCACAAGGCGATGAACAACCGGACCGACCATTGGTCTGGCAAACTGAACTTCATCTCGATGGGAGGATCGCGACGGCTGGCCTCCTCGAGCTTGGCCTTCAGCCGCTCTGCTGCGGCTTCGGCGGCGTCGCGTTCTCCTGCGGTGGTCGCGCCGAAATATAGCGCCTCCACCTTCTTTAGCCGCTCACGAAGCTGGTCTTCGATCAACATGCCATCGCTCTTCGAAAGAAACGAGGCCATCGTGCTCACCGACCGTCAATAGCGGAAAACTCGACGTCCACACATCATTGCAGCGTGGCAGGCCCATACCCCGTACCGGTTGCCGTCAAAAGCAAGGGTCTCCGCGGCCTTGGGCGGATGCTTACCTTGTGGGTAAACACACAATCGACCAAAGCCGCGACCGGGTAGCGCGATCGGCTAGATCGCGCGATCGCTGATCGGCTACCTTGAAATTGCGCTCGAAGCGGAGCGCCGTTCGAAAGCCTCAATGTGATCGCTTGTGATACGTGTAGTTAGGCAGAGGCACCTTCAGCACTTCAAGCCCCGTTGGCGTGATCCTGATTTGACCGCGTCCGTGCTGCACGCGGCGCTCGATCCAGCCGAAGCCGACCATACGATCCAGCAGCCTCTCGCCCGCCGGCACACCCAACTGCCAGATCGACTTCCACTCGCCCGACTTCAGGTGCTGCATCACCTGACGATCTCGCATCTTTGGAAGTTGGGTCGTCATTTCCCTTCGCCTTCAGTATCGAATCATGCTGTGCGCGAGGGATTATCTTAAAGGCAAACCCGCGCGTTGCCGAGCGGTGAAGTCGCGGGCGCTTAGATCGCGCCAACATGCACATGTTGCGCGAGACTACACGGCGGCCTACCAGCGCATGATTGAGGACACCCACATGTCCTGGGCGCCTTGGCGCATCGTCCCTGCATCGCGCGCCGACGGCCAGGACGCCTAGATGGCGTTGGCCCCTTTCCGACAAATCCTTAAGCTTTAAATGGAGTGGTTCCTTTTGATGCAGACGGTTCTTTAATCGCCGTGCGTCATGGTGGTGTCGCCGCGCAAGCCTCCAATAGTGCGAAGGGGTGCCGCCGCTGGTTAGCGATCGCCAGCGGCGGTTTTCTTTGAGAGCTCAGTTCGTCGCTGCCCCCTTCAACGGATTTTAGTGATGTCCGTTTCAGGGCTCGGCGTCCCGAGCTAAAGACGACTTCGCGATGATCTGGACCAGCGACGAGTTCGGCGCGAACCGGATCGGTCGCATCCGGCTTGCGACGGAGCACAACTGGCGCGATGGCGAAACCTGGGAGTGGCGTATCAACCCGCCGGTGCCGGCCTGGGGACACGGCCTGGCGTGATCGCGGCAGACGGCGATGGCCGCGTTGCGCCGGATGTTCGAACGCTTCTGCCGCGAGACGACGGCGCGGCAGTGGCCCAACGCCATCACCACGTAGCGGGTCGGCGAAGAGGCCTCAAGCGCATGAAGCGCCCGCTGCTCAACCGGTGCGGTCAACGACGTTTGACTTTATCTCCGCAGACGCTCTCCTTACGAGCCGCCGATAGGTAGCCTCAGGAACCTAAGGCGTAAGCCATTCCGGTTTACGGGCTCCGCCGCGCACCCACTCACCCCAATCAACTAAGCCGGCGTTAAGCGCCACCTTCGCCCGCAAAGCATCAGGCCAGCGCCGCGCGCTAAAGCGATGTCGATTGTCCCAGATCTCCAGCCACAACAAGCGACCGTCGTCGAGGTGAACGATGCGAATCTCTTCGTTCCGCTTGATGACGCGCTGGGTCAATTTTGCCTCCTGAACGAGCAAGAATGCTCGGAGCCCTTGCGGCATTCCGTCAAGAAGCAAGTCGCTAAATAGGTGTCGGTTTTCGGAAACCTCCGGTGGGGTCGGCTGCGGGCTGCGGGGGTTGCAGTATCGCACGTTGCGCAGGATCTATACGCGTGCGGAGAAAGTCACTGCAGCAGAGCGGGAAGTAGACAAAAGGGCAATGCTGGCGTGTTGCTTGTACCGCCCGACGTCTGCATTGCATCATTGAGAAAGGCGCTTCCGCCTCGGAGGCGCTTTTCTTTTGCAACCGGGCGGCGCCGCAGGTTGGGCAGCACCGCAAAATTCTTTCGACCAATCTGCAAAACGAACCCAATTTCCAAAAAGTCAAAATATTTGAAATACTTGGGGTAAGGTACAGACGGGTTGTCGTTGGGCTTGGCACGCCGCAATCCTGTTGTCGGGCAAGCGGTTTGAGTTGTAGAAGTGGCTCATGTTCGACAACCTATTTCGCTCGTTTCGGACCCGCTCGGCCGAGCGCGACACCGAGAGTGACGCCACTATCATCGAGAGCGTCGGCACCGCGATCCGTGATGCATTGGCAGCCTTCGAGAAGCAGCGCGAAGGGCTAGGCCGTCGCGTCAGCGAAGCGCAGATGCTGGCATCAGTGACGGTCGGCACGGCAACCGACGAGTACGTAACTCGGGAGCCGACGCAGGCTTCGGGTTTGGCATCCTATGAAGCTGAAATGCAGCGCGGACGCGAGCGCGTCATGACGTTGGAAAGCCACATCAATAATCTCAAGTTCCTGCGTGCCGCATTTGCGACCCGCTTCAGCGACTTCAACCGAAAAGAAGTGCAAGAGTTACAGGACGAGCGATCACGCGGCCCCGAAGCTTCATAAACGATGTGCGCCGGCGCCACGTTTTGACAGTGCGCATTAAGGTTGCGAACACCCAATCGTCCTGGACGGCTGACGAGAGTATTGTTTCGTCAAGGTTTTTCGGCGAAATGAGCCCAATGGAAAGACGCAAGAACTATCTGGTCACCGGCGGCGCCGGCTTCATCGGCTCGGCGGTCGTGCGGCGGCTGATCGAGGCGACCGACCATGCCGTGCTGGTGGTCGACAAGCTGACCTATGCTGGCAATCTCAATTCGTTGCGCAGCGTGTCGGGCAGCAATCGCTATGCCTTCGAGCAGGCCGATATCGTTGATGCTGCCGCGATGCGCCGCATCGTCTCGGAATTCTCGCCCGACGTCATCATGCACCTCGCCGCCGAAAGCCATGTCGATCGCTCGATCGATGGTCCCGGCGAGTTCATCCAGACCAACGTCGTCGGGACCTTCTCGCTGCTGCAGGCGGCGCTGAATCATTGGCGCGCGCTGCCGGACGATCGCAAGAAAGACTTTCGCTTTCATCATATCTCGACCGACGAGGTGTTCGGCTCGCTCGGTGCCGATGGCTTGTTCCGCGAGGATACGCCCTACAGCCCGAACTCGCCTTACTCGGCGTCGAAGGCGGCGTCCGATCATCTGGTGCGCGCCTGGCATCACACCTATGGCCTGCCCGTCGTGATGACGAACTGCTCCAACAACTACGGCCCCTATCATTTCCCGGAAAAGCTGATCCCGCTCATCATCATCAACGCGCTCGAGGGCAAGCCGCTGCCGGTCTATGGCAACGGCGAGAACGTGCGCGACTGGCTGCATGTCGAGGATCACGCCGAGGCGCTGCTGCTCGTTGCCGAGCAGGGCAGGGTGGGGCAGAGCTACAACATCGGCGGCCACAACGAGCGCAGCAACATCGCGGTGGTGCGGTTGATCTGTGCCATTCTCGATGAGTTCGTCGCCCGATGCGGCAATCGGCCCGCGCGAAAAACTTATCAGTTTTGTGACCGATCGCCCCGGCCACGATGCAAGGTATGCGATCGATGCAAGCAAGATCGGACGTGAACTCGGCTGGAAGCCGCGTTATACGTTCGAAAAAGGTCTGCGCGAGACCGTGCGCTGGTATCTCGATAACAAGACCTGGTGGGAGAGGGTGCGCTCCGGGGTTTATCGCGGTGAACGGCTGGGCGTTGCCGTCTGATCACGCCGGCCCAACGAGAGACGATTGGCGCACATGCTCGAGGTCATTTCCACTGCCATTCCCGATGTGAAGGTGCTGCTGCCGAAAGCGTTCGGCGACGCGCGCGGCACATTCTCGGAGACCTACAACGCGGCGCGTTTTGCCGAGCACGGCATCACGTTGAATTTCGTGCAAGACAACCAGTCGTGGTCGGCGCCGGCAGGCACCGTCCGCGGCCTGCACTTCCAGTCGCCGCCAAAAGCGCAGGACAAGCTGGTTCGCGTCATCCGCGGGCGCATTCTCGATGTCGCGGTTGATCTCCGCCGCGCCTCGCCGACCTACGGCAAGTGGGTGGCCGAGGAGCTGTCGGCGCAAAATCGCAAGCAGCTTCTGGTGCCGATCGGCTTCGCCCACGGCTTCTGCACGCTCGAGCCCGATACCGAGGTGCTCTACAAGGTCACCGACTATTATTCGCCGGCCAATGATCTTGGTATTGCTTGGGACGATCCGGATCTTGCGATCGCCTGGCCGGTGACGAAAGACAAGGCGGTGCTATCTGAAAAGGATGCGCGGCAGCCGGCCATTCAAGTCGCTGCCGGCGTATTTTTGATCGAGGAGCGTGGCGTGGAAAAACGTCTGCGTCTGGTCGTCACCGGTTCGCAAGGCCAGGTCGTGCGCGCGCTGCAGGAGCGTGGTCCGGCTGGCGGGCGTCGAAATCATTGCGCTGGGTCGGCCCCAGCTTGATCTGCTGAAGCCTGCCGCGATCTTTGCTGCGCTGGAAGCGGCACGGCCGGACGTGGTGGTCAGCGCCGCCGCCTACACGGCCGTCGATCTTGCGGAAAGTCACGCCGACGAAGCTCATGCCATCAATGCGGCCGGCGCCGGCGAAGTCGCGCGCGCCGCGGCGCAACTCGGCGCGCCAATCGTGCATTTGTCGACCGACTATGTCTTCGACGGCGCTCTCGATCGCCCCTATCGCGAAGATGATCCGACCGGTCCGATCGGCGAATACGGCCGCAGCAAGCTCGCCGGCGAACAGGCCGTCGCGGCTGCAAATCCCAAATCACGCGATCTTGCGAACCGCGTGGGTCTACAGCCCGTTCGGCAAGAATTTTGTGCGCACCATGCTGAATCTCGCGGCGACGCGCGAGGAGATCACCGTGGTCGCCGACCAATACGGCGCGCCGACCAGCGCCCACGACATCGCCGATGGCGTGATCAAGGTGGCGAGCAATCTCAAGGCCAGCGCCGCGCCAAATTTGCGCGGCGTCTTCCATATGATCGCGCAGGGCGAAGCGACCTGGGCCGAGTTTGCCGAGGCGATCTTTGCGCTATCGCGAGAAGCGGGCGGCCCGTTTGCGCGTGTAAAGCCGATACCGACTTCAGATTATCCGACGCCGGCGCGGCGGCCGGCGAATTCGCGTCTCGACACGGCGAAGATCGCGCGCGAACATGGCGTGACATTGCCGCATTGGCACGATGCGCTTGCCGTCTGCATGGCGCGCCTCGTTCCCGGCGAATTCAGGAAAGCATCATAGATGGCGGTCACGAAGGGGATCATTCTGGCAGGAGGCAGCGGCACGCGGCTGCATCCGATGACGCTTGCGGCGTCAAAGCAGCTGCTGCCGATCTATGACAAGCCGCTGGTTTATTACCCGCTGTCGACGTTGATGCTGTCAGGCATTCGCGACGTTCTCGTGATCTCGACGCCCGACGACCTGCCGGTGTTTCGCAAGCTCTTGGGCTCCGGCGACGCAGTGGGGCATGCGCTTCCAATATGCCGAGCAGCCGCGGCCCGAAGGTCTCGCGCAGGCTTACATCATCGGCGCGGAGTTTGTCGGCAGTCAGCCATCGGCGTTGGTGCTGGGCGACAACCTCTTCTACGGCCACGATCTGCAGCTCCTGGTCGCCAATGCGGCGAAGCAGGACAAGGGCGCAACCGTGTTCGCCTATCACGTCAGCGATCCCGAGCGTTACGGCGTCGTCGAGTTCGATCGCGACGAACCGCGTGCTGTCGATCGAGGAGAAGCCGGTGAAGCCGCGCTCAAGCTGGGCCGTCACCGGACTCTATTTTTATGACGCACAGGTCGTCGATATTGCCGCGAGGTTGAAGCCGTCCGGGCGTGGCGAACTTGAGATCACGGACGTCAATCGCGCCTATCTCGAGCGCGGCCAACTGAACGTGCAATGCATGGGCCGCGGCTTTGCCTGGCTCGACACCGGCACGCCGGACAGCTTTTCGAAGCCGCCGAGTTCGTTCGCACGCTTGAGAAGCGGCAAGGGTTCAAGATTGTTGTCCAGAAGAGATCGCATTCCGCCAGGGCTGGATCGACGCAAAACAGCTCGTCGAGCTCGGCAACGCCATCGGCAAGAGCGGCTATGGCGCTTACTTGCACCGGCTCGCGAATTCCGTTTCATAGCTGCCGACGCCGACCTTCAACAACAATGCGGGTGTCCAGTCGTCAGCCAACCTTCTTCCACCGCTCGACCTTCTTGTAGATCCAGCGTTTTTGGTCGCGTCGCCGCCAGACAACGCCATAGAGGAGTTTTCCCGTGATCGAGCGGCGCGGGATGATGATCCTGTGCAGATGCCAGGTCTCGCCGCGCGTGCGCGGAGATGAGTACCGATACCTGACCTCGCTCAGCCCGATCGCCATCTCAGTGCCTCCTGTTGAGGCGGGGCTGCCTTGAAAACAGCAGCCCCTGATCGGGCATTGAAATTGTGGCCGCTCGATTGGGTGTCCGGCCAGCCGTGTCCGACTGCACAACCGATATCCCGTGACAGGAAACCCGCAAGTTGACTTTGCGATTAACCTGACCGGTTACTGGGCGGCGCTCAGACGGTAAATCGGCGTGGGGTCCGGACGCCGATCGGCAGGCCAACGCTTGGAGCTACGCGATTGGAGGGGCGGACTTCGGCGCCTAATCACAAATCGGCGGCCTCGTACAAAGCTTGCCCATTTGTACTATAGAGTGGTACATATACGCATCGTGCGGAGCGTCTATGATCGTTAGCTTCGAGACGATTGGCTGCGTGCCTTCTTCGTTGAGGACATCCGCTCGAAGTATATCGGCCGGTCCGAAAGCCGCCTGTTCGATTGCAAATGATCGACGATGCGACGACCGATCAAGACTTGCGGGTGCCGCCCAGCAATCTCGAAAAACTACGCGGCAATCTGGTTGGGTTCCATTCGGTCCGCGTCAACAAGCAATGGCGATTGATCTTTCGATGGGACGGCAGCCGAGGCGAGGCGGCGAGCGTCTATCTCGACGACCACACTTACAGATGATGTGAGGCAGACCATGCTGACGACGAAACGCAAGCCGGCCACGGTCGGCGAGATTCTCACGGAAGAGTTCATGCAGCCGCTCGGATTGACCCAAAGCGTTCTAGCTGAGGCGATGGGTGTTCAGCGTAAGCACGTCAACGAACTGTGCAATGACCGGCGGAATGTGACGGCCGCGACAGCGCTTATCCTCGCCCGCGTATTTGGCAACAGCGCGGATTTTTGGCTCAATGTGCAGCGGCGCAGCGATCTGTGGAAAGCCATGAACTCTCCCAGCGAGCGCAAACGGATCCAACGCGCTCGACGGTTGAAAAAAGCCGCATAACCGAAGCTCGGCGACGATCGCGGGCGGTTCGCGGCGCCTACGCTGCCCGCATCCTCGGCCGTAAGATTGACATCATGACCCGAGATAGTCTGCACAAGACGCTGAGGCGGACGATAGAGGCAACGGCCGTCCGGGTGTTTTAATCGTGGCGCTGACCAGTCGGCCTATAATACTCAAGTTGGGTAGAATAGGCGAAAAGTGCCGTCCCGCAGATCGGCTCAATCGCGAATCCTGATCTCGCTACCGCTATAGGCTCCGCGCTGCCCAGAATCGGCTTCGAACGCTGACGTCCAGACAACTGCTCGATTCTCGATCAGCGGCACCCCGAGAACCGTGTACGTTATCTGATAGGCGACCGACGGTCTCAAGATACCGGTGACATCGTCATGAGCCCTGCAGCGTTAAGCTCGCGTTGGCGCACTTATGATTTTGTCGGATGCGACGGTGGCGGGCGGGACTTTTGGTCCGTTTGCAGGCAGGGCGCAGATGGCTTCGCAGCTGGCGACAACCAATGGCGGTTCGCAGACTTTCTCTACAGCGCGCTCGCTTGAGCTCGCTGAGACGGCACTCGAGAAGATTCGTGCGCTGCGACTGAGCGCTATGCCGCCGAACTACGAAATCTGGTTCACCTATTGCGTCGGCACAAACCCCGCTCTCAATAGCGACATCAACGCGCTCATCAGTTCGAACGGATCAATCGACCAGGATGAGCTTGATCGGATCTGCCTCGCACATATTTCAACGATGCGGATTGAGGAACGGCTGCAACGCGTCGGCACCGACTTCGGCGGGCAACTGCGTGAGATTGCGCGTGTGCTGGATGATGCCCTAGGCGGTACGGCCAAGTATGGCGGCACCCTTTCAAGCGTCGTCAGCTCGCTCGACAACTCAGCGAGCGATGTCGATTTGGTCAAGGACGCCTTGCGTGCGCTCGTTGATGTGACCACGGACATGCGCCGCCTGGGCGCAGAGCTGCGCCGTCGTCTGGATCGATCGAAGCAGGACGTTGCCACATTGCAAAGCGCGATCGACGCGGTCCGCGCAGAGAGCCAAACAGACGGGCTGACGGGCGTCGCCAATCGGAAATCGTTCGAGAGCGCGCTGACGAGTGCAATGCGCTCTGCATTTAGCGGAGACGAGCCGTTGTCACTGCTGCTTCTCGATATTGATCATTTCAAGGCCTTCAATGATCGCTTTGGTCACAGCACGGGTGACCAGGTGTTGAAGCTCGTGGCACACGTAGCCCGACAAAACACAAAGGGAAAAGACCTTGTAGCCCGTATGGGCGGCGAAGAGTTTGCGGTACTGCTTCCGCAGACCACGCTGCAGCAGGCCATCGGCGTTGCCGAGAAGATTCGCAGGGCCGTGATGGCAACCGAGCTGAAGAAAAAGTCGACTGGCGAACGACTGGGAAAGATCACAATATCCGGGGGCGCTGCGACAGCGAGCAAGGCAGATACGCTGGAATCCTTCATTGAGCGGACCGATCGCTACCTCTATGAAGCCAAGAGGTCGGGTCGAAACCGTATTTGCGCAGGCAATGACGAGCCAGGGCGCATAGTGGCCCCAGCTTGAAGTCTTTGTTTTCGGCAACTCATCCGAAGGACCGCATCTTGAGGGCGCTGACGCGAGCCTTGATCTAGCCCCATAGCCCGCGCGGCCATGGCCGTCCGTGCTTTTATTATCTGTTATGAGAAAATCGCTAAGGATAACGCAAGTGAGCGACTGCGCCACCGCGCGGTTGCGAGTGAGAGACGATCTAGATGATCCGACGTCAATCGATACGGGGTTTAGTCACTCTGATTGCGCTCTTGGCTTTGACGAATCAGTGCAGCGCGCAAGATCATCCTCGTCCTAAAATAGGCTGGCTCACACTTCAGACCAAAACTCACGCACCGGGAGGAGGGCTTAAATCCTTTGTCGAGGGTCTTCGTGAGCGCGGTCAAATTGAGGGAACGACGTTTGATATCGAGATCCGGTACGCTGACGGAGACGTGCGCTTACTGCGACCTCTCGCTGAGGATTTGGTTCGCTCTGGCGTAAAGGTCATTGTCGCGACAAGTCAACCGGCGCTGGAAGCAGCATACAGCGTGTCGCAAATTATACCGATTGTAGCGCGCATGAGCGATGATCCGGTCAAAACGGGCATGGCGCGTTCGCGCCACAATCCCGGAGGAAATGTAACCGGTATGTTTTCTTTCTTTGAAGAGCTGGCATCCGTGCGCTTGGACCAACTGCAGCGCGCCGCTCCGGATTTGCGCAAAGTAGGCATGCTGCTAACACTTGATCATGGCGACACATGTTATTGGCTTACGAAAGCCAGACAGGCGGCAGCTAGCAGGGGACTCGATGTTTACATAATGAACGTGCACGAGGAGTCCGATCTCGATGCAGTGTTCGCCAAAGCCCACGAAAATAGCGTCGACGGCATCTTGGCCTTCCGTAGTCCGGTTATCACAAGCTCTCAGCAACATATAACGGAGTTGTCAAATCGCTATCGGATACCCGGGATTTTCGATACCCGCGATTTTGTCGGAGTCAGGAGCATTCATGTCGTATGGGCCAAATGTTCAGTCCGTGTTTCGAAGCCTTGCTGGATTTGTCGATAGAATTCTTCGAGGCGACAAGCCTGGTACACTTCCAATCGGACAGCCTAGGGTGTTCGAACTCGTCATAAACGCAAAGGCAGCTGAGACGTTGGGAGTTATCGTCCCCTTGCCGGTACTCACAAGTGCCGACTTGATCCTCGAATGAGGCAGTGACCCCGTCTGCAAGGCGATAACTCTAGTCGATTGGAGGTCGGGCCGACGCTCTAAGAGGCTGTTGGTTCATGGGCCCGCAGCCGTCGTCCCGCTGCGCATCCGATTTCCAACATGTCCCCGGATGTAAAATTGTCCGTCCCAAACGGTCAAACTGTTCCGGCAGACCCGCACTAACCTTGGAAAGCACGCGTCCAGAAGGACGAGGCATGGGCGAGCTCGCCGGCAAGTTCATGGCGCTCGCCAAAGCGCTGAAGCTGACCTTCGTGGCCGAACGCAATCGGACAGCGCGGCCAGCCGCTCGGCGAGAAAAACTCTTTCCACTGGATTGTCCATCACCGATGGCCTCGACCGCTACCGCGCGCTGATCGAGGAGGCTGTCCCCGACGCGTGTCAGGTCGCGTGACCAACAAGAGAGGAGACACGCCAAGTTCGCACACTGATCAGTGGCGTTCCCAGCGTCTGTGCACAAGCCCTGCACCAGCGGAGCATGGAATGAAGATTTTGGCGAGTGCCGGCTGTTCGGCGCCATCCTCTAAAATCTGAAGCAAACTGTTGATCTAAAAGGCGATGCAAAGCATTCGTCGGTTCACCAAACGACTTATTCAGATAATCAGACATGGAAAATGTCAAATTTGAGAAAGCACACGCATATGGACCGAGCCCTGCAGCGGGCCGCTCGCATGTCGCGATGTTGGTCGTGGTGACCTCACCGAGGGTTCTTCCCATCAAAACCTCGAGGTACTCGTTTCCTTTCGCCTATTTCCCGATAGCGTGGTGACGGCAGTTGTCACGATTCGGAATATTGAGCGGGAGAGGAATGGCGGCGGTGCTTCCCAACATGACCCATCGGCAGGTCTTGCAACGGTTGCTGTCAGGCGAATGGAAGACACTTACCCAGCTTGGCATCATGGCCGGCGACGGCCTCTTGGAACGGTTGAACAAGCACGGCTGGATAGAGCGGCGTGTAGTTGGGCGAGCTCGCGAAATAAAGATCACGCCAGCTGGCATCGAAGCGCTGAAGGCCAGGATCCCAAACGATCCAATTCGCTCGCGCCACCCGCGCTGAGGCATTCGCGTGGTGCGCCAAGATGGCGGCGATTTTCTACCAGTGGAACAGAATGACTAGCGGGATGATCGGTAATGCGAAGCCGATGGTCCGTTCGCTATTTCTGAACTCGCGATGGATGTGCTGTTCGACGGTCAGCTGGCGCCTCCGTTTGCGCTGAGCCAGTTTTGCGGGCTTGCCTCTGGAGGCAGAGTTTGCCTCGACCGACTTCACTTCAACTGGTGTTGCGGTAGTCGGCTTCTGCTCGACGGGCGCAATCTGAACGGGTTGCGTCTCGGTCGTTGCGGGTTTTTCGACAGGCGATACGGTGGTTGCCTTTTGCTCGACAGGCGCAGTCTGAACGGGTTTCGTCTCGGTCACCGCGGGCTGTTCGACAGGCGTTGCGAGGGTCGGCCTTTGCTCGCCAGGGGCAGCCTGATCTAGCGCGCTTTCATTTCTTGCTGGAAACGTCCTGCTGCTGAGCTCAGCTCTCATCGACCGCGGATTGCTCATCTTGCTGATTGCAATTCTGACGGTCGATGGATTTGGAAAAATCATTGCCGCGTGGCGCAGGTCGCGTCCAGACCGCTTCCCATTGGTGTTTAACGGACTTGTCGACCTCGGATGTGCTGCGGTGATTTGGTATCTCAGTCGCCTCATCGGTGTCGCTCAAGCCATTGGCATCATTGTCGGCGTGTACATTGTCGCTGCAGGCTGGCGGCTGTTGATGGCGCCGGTGGAATTGGTCGCGTCCGATGCGGCCGCCAAAGTGTTGAACGTTGACCCGGACCCAAGGCTCGGCGTTCCGGGAACGAGAACTTTGCTCGCTTGCGTTGCGAGACCGACGCCGGCGCGCAGTTCGTGCGCGCGGCCGACCTATTGTGGATGTGAACGCTCGGGGTCGTGTTCCTGGCGATCCATGCGGCCGGATGCCGCTGACCGATGACATGCTGGGTCGCATGTCCCCAATTGTTGCCACAGTCGGAGACGTTCAACGACACTGTCTTCGCTGTGGCGCTCATGCTTCCAGCGGCCTGGCCTGGCGCCGCGTGACAAGGCCGATCGAACGTCTGGCATGGTCCGTGCGCTTGGAGGTGGAGCAAGGCGCTGCACGGATGAATGGGGCGGCCAACTGGCTGATGTGTCGATGGCTGGAAGCCAGATTTGGTTTTAGCTTGCGCCTGCGCGAGGCGCGCCTCTCGCTGCCATTCGCGCTGATCCTGTTGTTGCGGCTCGGCCTGCCGGTGACTGCGTTCTTCGTGGCGTTTGACCCGATCTGGGGTTTCAGCTGGTACTTCAACACAGAAAGCTGGGCCACCGGCATCTACCAGAAGCTGACGGAGTTGCGGGTCGATCCATGGCGCGCCAGCATGATAGATGCCGTGGCGCGTGCCTACGGCGGCGGCGATGAGCTCTTTCGGATTGATCCGCAGGGCACTGCGGGAAATGGCGACTTCAGCTTCCTCGTAATCGGGGATCCGGGCGAAGGCGACGCTTCCCAATATTCGCTGGCCTCGCGCTATCTGAAGCTCGGACAGAGCGATGATGTAAAGTTTCTCGTGATCTCTTCAGACGTCATCTATCCGGCCGGAGCTAGCGAAGACTATGAGGCCAAGTTCTATCTCCCGTTCCAGGGGTTCGCAAAGCCGGTTTATGCGATCCAGGGCAATCATGACTGGTTCGATGCGCTTGAAAGCTTCAACGCAAACTTTCTCGAACCCAAGGCGGCGCGCAGCGCAATCGAAGCCCGGGTCGAAGCCGATCTGGGATTGACCGGCACGAACGCGCGCCGGATCGACAATCTTATGGCACATGCGGCGCGTCTGCGCCGGCTATACGCCGTAAATGTCGGGATCCAGCGGGCACCCTTTTTCGAACTGCAGACCGATGATTTTGCCCTGCTTGCGATAGATACCGGCATCTTGCGCACCGTGGACGAGCGACAACTGGCATGGATCGAGCGAGCCCTTGATCGAAGTCGCGGTAAACTCACTATGGCCATCATCGGTCATCCACGTTTCGCAGGCGGGCGCGACATTCCGCCGATTGCTGAAGGCCAGGATGTCTCCGAGTCTTCAGAGAAGTTCGCTGCGCTCTATCGACTTCTGGCGACCCACAACGTCAACATCGCGATGGCCGGCGATACGCATGACTTCGAATATTACCGGGAAAACATCACCGGCGATGGTTCCGTGCGTGTAATGCACACTTCGTCAATGGCGGCGGCGGAGCCTACCTCAGCGTCGGCACGGCCCTGGACTTTCCGAAGGAACCTGCTGCAGCGGATTGGGCGTTCTACCCGAGGACCGACAGCCTTCGCGCAAGATGGACGCGGAGATGCCGCTATGGAAGCAACCGTTCTGGTACTGGATAAAATGGTTTGGCGCCTGGCCGTTCAGTGTTGAGGGCTTTTCTGGCATCTTCGATTTCAACCACGCGCCATTCTTCCAGAGCTTCATGGAAGTGCGGGTCGAAAGATCGAAGAGGCGCGTGGTCCTTATCCTCAACGGCGTCCACGGTCCGCTGCAGTGGCGTGACCTGCAGACCAGTGGTGGTGCAATCATCCCACTCGGTGGGAAACCGGATGATATGGTTGAATTCATTGTCTCGATGGATCCTCAATGATCGAGTTGATGTTGTTTCTTGGTACCTGCCCGGATGCTTGACTGGTGTAAATCGGCGTGAGGTCCGGACGCTTACCGGCACGCCAACGTTTTGATTTTTATGCGATTGGACCGATCAAACTTCGGCGCCTATCACAGAATGATCGAACTTGGGCCGCGCGGTGCGCCAAGAATGTCTGTTCGACGGCCTTGCTGCATCAATCGCAGCCTTAACGGCGTATTCAAAACTGTGGCGCATTGTTGCGCGATGATAAAAGCTATCTTTGCTGCGGCACTCGCGCTGCTCGCAATCGCTTTTTGGGACGACGAGTACAATAACGGCACGCTTGCTCGCGGCGTTCAGAACATGGCGCGCGAGCTACGGCATTCGCTGTAGGGCCGCCTTCACCTCAGATTAACCAAACTCGTTCATCTTTCTCCTCGCTGCCTTCTGGTGCAGCGCTTCAGTCTCGCGTTGAGCCGCCGCTGGTCCCTCGCCCCAACTTGAGCCAGCGGCGGCTTTCTTTTGCGCGGCTTACCTCGCTTACCAAATTTCGATTGTGCAGCGCCAAAGTGCTGCGGGCGCCTTTCGCTAGAAATAGCTCACGCTGAACGATCTCACGGGATGCCTGCTTGGGGAGGTTACGGACTTCCTAGGCAGCCTTTCCTGGCATGAGAGGTCACCTCCGGTTGGCGGCGTCGACGTCTCGCGGTGCTATGGCACCGAGAACCGATAGCCGCGCCAAAAACTGACATCGAAAATTGCCGCGCTCGTTCTATAGCTAAGACTTCGTAAACATCTGGGGCAGATTTTGCCAATGCGGGAACAACGAAGTTTCCGTCGCGTACGTCGATGACGAGAGCGCAATGGCAGGACTCGACCAACGACCTCCGAGCGCTCTCGCCGCGACCGCATAAGGCATCGTCATGTCCTGGGGACCGCGAAAAGCTGAGCGAGTGACCTTTGCCAACGGCGTTAAGGTCCACATGATGGCGATCGACGGCACCTGGCGCCGGACCTGCGAGGTGCTTGACATTTCTTCCACCGGAGCACGGCTCCTGGTCGAAGGTTCGATCGAAGGACTGCAGCTCAAAGAGTTCTTCTTGCTGTTGTCCTCTACCGGCCTTGTCTATCGCCGCTGTGAGATGGCCCGTATCAACGGCGACGAGATCGGCGTCAGATTTCTCGAAGAGAAAAAGCGGCCAAAGAGCAAGCAATCCGGGCAAGACAATGTTGCCTAGCACTACTTTGGCAGATTATTCACGCCGTTGCTTTTCGCCGATTTGTCTTCTGCAGTTTGGGCATCGCTGAGGTCGTGGTTGAACGATGAGTTCGACGATTGCGTGGCGTACGGCGGGCATGCTCGGCTGAGGCGGTGGACCGTTGATTCTTTTTTTTCCGCCCCGCTTGTGCGAGACGGCGATGTTGGAGGAATGCGTAAGCGATCATGGTCATGAGCGCATGACGATGGAGGCCTTGCCAGGACCGTCCCTCGAAGTGATCAAGCCCGAGTTCCTCTTTCAACTGCTGATGAGCCTGTTCGCAAATCCATCGTGCTTTGATCGTAGCAGCTAACGTGCGTAAATTCGTCTTGGCCGGCAAATTGGCGAGATAATATTTCTTCTCTCCTGACGTCCTGTGTTCGCCGATGAGCCAGGCTTCGTCCCCCGGAAGATGCTGCTGGCCCATATCCTTGATCCGTTGAGGTGGTCCATCGGCGGTGCGCACGCGAACCGCGGCGAACCGAGCTTCCAGCCGGCCCTTGGTGCCGTTTCGCCAGCTCACATTTTGCCACTTGGCATTGGCCAGCATGTCTTCGACCGACCTCGACAGGATATCCGGAATGTGCCGCTTGCGAGGCCGACCCCGGCCAGCAATCGGCCAGATCAATTTTACTCCGACCGGATAAACCTTCAGGTGACGAGGGATACCGACGGCCCACGTCAGGCCGCGCGTCGTTAGCCCCTGACGGAACGGCGCGCTGAGGCCGTAACCGGCATCTGCCAGCACACAGCCGAAGCGCATACCGGCTGAGATCACGCGATCGATCTCAGCCAGCGCGATCTCTGGCTTAGTCCGCGCCGCGCGATATTCGGCTGGAACGCCCGCACGCTTCAAACGCACTGGATTGCTCGTCCAGCTCTCGGGAACGAAGAGACGCAATGCCACCATGACTGGCACTTCACCCCGCGCAAGCGTCAGCGACACCAATGTTTGGCAATTGGCCGTCTTGCCGAGAGACGAGGCATATTGCGGAGCGACACCAACCGAACGATCGCCCTTCTTCGGCATTGCCGTGTCGTCGACGACCAGCACTGCATCTTTGCCACCGACGAGACGGTCGGCCTGAACGAACAATTCTAACTCCAATGGCGCCGCATCCCAGACGCCATCAGCGATGAAATGGTGCAACTGGTCGTAGTCGCCCGGCACTAACCGCGCCGCCATCGGCTGTACGCTCTTGCGATCACCCGGTCCAATCAGTCCCGAAACATACAGCGGACACATCCGCCGCCGCGCCTTGTGACCCAGGCAATCCAGAAACGGCTTAAGCCAACGTGCAAGCTCTTTTTCCCAGTTCGACGATATGTCCACCATGGCCGGCCCTCCAAAAGCCGACCACCTATGAATCATTGAAAAACTGATTTGTGAATCCGGTCGCGCCGATCAATCGCTAAAATCTGCCAAAGTAGTGCTAGCTCTCAAATCCAATTGATCGCTTCGCGAAGCTATCCCTTTATTGAGACTGAAATCGCTGGAACAGGGACAGGCGCACGAGGCTCTTCTCCGCGAATCGGATGGCACATTTTTTCTGTATTCCTCTGAGCGAGTCTCGGATCCCTTCGCTCGAGCGCGCGGTTCGTACATATCGAAGCCAGAGAAGCGCTGATCTGGATAAATCAGCCCTCCGACGGATTGGGATCGTTTTGGGATTGAGACTATCTGGAATGAAGAAGCCGCAACCGAGCGGTCGAGCTTGGCAATTCAGATCTGCCGGCGGCCATGAAATGCTCACCTCGTGCGGAATATTCGATCATTCGATATCTGCTGAAGCCGGTTTTCAACTCTCTGGACGTGGCGTGCACTGAACGATAGGTCAGAAAATCGCGCGGCATCACGGCAGCCAAGAAGGGGCTAGCATTACAGTTGTCTGTTTGATTTGAAATGAGCGAGTTGAGTTGCAGCTTGGTGAGCTCTGCGCCAGCAAGACCATGCAATGATGCGCGCGGGTTGGATACGCTTTCGAGCGAGTCTGATGGCAATGCGGCGGATTTCCTGGATTGACCAACGGATCAGTGGCGGCGTGGTTGTGCTTTGGCTTTTGCTGGTAGGCGACGGTTCGTTTTTTTGGGCGGCGGCGGCGGATTAGCGCGATATCGTATCGCGGCCATCATGGCGAAGGCGAGCATCACCAGAGACACGTGACGGTGCCAGCCATGCCAGGATCTGCTCTCGTTGTGATCGAGTCCGAACTCGTTATTCGCGGTTTCAAAGCTATCCTCGATCGCCCATCGATGGCCTTCGACCGTGACCAGCGTTTCAATGGATGTTCCGCCGGGCACCAGGTGATGAAGAGAGCGAGGTCATCATCGGCGATAAAACGGCGGATCAGCGGACCGCGCGTCCACAGACCTTGATTTGCGCTGTTGAATTCTTCGGCATCGAGATCGGCCAATTCGAGATAACGCCGATCGTGCAGCCGCGGTCCTTTGGTTCCGGCTCCGCCGATAGGCGCTTCCAGTCGGACGCGCGCCGCGTCTGGGCGATGTCCGCGGCCGTACCGGCGACCGGCACTCGCTTGCCCCAGGATCGAAACACATGAGCGCTGCTGACCCCAAGCACGTAGCCTTTGCCGGCCCGACGTAGTTGCTGCTCGATGCCGCCGACACCGTAGACGGTATCACCGGCAACCCACTCGAACGGTACAGACGCGGCTATCGCGACCGCAATCATTCTCGTCGCAAGCTTTGGTTTGGTCGCAAAGCCGACATCGGCAGGCACATATGCGGCTTCCAGACGATCTGGGTCGTCGGTCCACTCCTTCGGAAGATACAGCGCCCGGTCGATGAACGCATGGCCATGACGCAAAACGTAGGCAGTGAAGACGCCGATCTGGCAATTGGTGATCTTGCCCGCAGAGCCCGTGTACTGCCGTGCAACACCGCACGACGCCTTGCCCTGCTTGAGAAAGCCGGTCTCGTCGATCACCAGCACCGCATGGTCATCCGCCAAATGCTCGATGACATAGTCACGCACGATGTCGCGCAATGCATCAGCGTCCCAATCCCTGCGACCGAGGATAGCCTGTTGCCGCCATGGGCCAGGATCGCCGGCCGCCTCTGCTCGCATCCAGCCGGTCTTGCGCTGCTCGTCTCCGAGCAAGCCTTCCAGGAACAGGCCGGCATTCGTCGCGACGCGCTCTTGCGTGAACGACGGACGTATCCGCTGCTTAACCTCCCGAAGCGACGCAGCCCACAACGCAAGCGTCTCCTCAATAGACGCTGCTTGCATCCACGATCTCCAAATCATGGTTGCCCATCAAATTCAGAAACCCTGCACAAAAAGACAACTGTAATGCAAGGCTCACGGCCTCAAGAAATGGACCCCGACGAAGCTGCCGGGCGGCTCGCTGGTGACGCTGCGCGACGCTGGCCTCTCTAATCGACAAGCTTCCGAAACCCGAACAGGCATGGCAGCTGTCGGCGTGCCGTAACCGATCAACTCGCGTGGCGTTGTTTCGCACGGAGCGCGATCCTGCACGCGCTGTCCGGCGAAATGCCGCCGCGGATCGGAAAGCCGCCGAGATTCGGACGCTCGAAATCATTGCTCCAAGTCGAACCGGTTAGTGATGCCACGCCCTTCAGATGAAGCCGTAGGAACGTGCAAGAGCGATAAGCAGCCCGGCAATGATCAGGGCTGTTAGCAGATTGGCCTTCCATCGGTTCGACATCTTTTGCGATCCGAAATATCGAGACCTAAGCACGATGACTTGGAACTCCGTGTCAGCGAGTTAGGCCCGAAGACTGCGCAAAAAATAAGCTCTGGCCAATGGCACCCGGAGCCGAAGTTGTTAGGGTCATTCCGCGGACGGACAGGCCCGCGACCGTGATCTGGCCACAAGCGCGCGAAACTAGCGTGTCTTAATTTTTCGCAGAAGCTCGCGGGCTGGTGCGCTAGCCTTTGCGCAAGTTCTCCGCGTTTTCCTTGCCCTTGTTCGCCACGACGTCAAAGCTGACCTTGTCACCCTCGTTGAGGTCGCGAATGCCCGCCCGCTCGACAGCGGTGATGTGCACGAACACGTCCTTGCCGCCGCCGTCAGGCTGAATGAAGCCATAGCCCTTAGTTGCGTTGAACCACTTAACAGTACCGGTAGCCACTTTGGTCGTCCTCCTTGGAGATCATCGATTGGGCATCATTGTCTTACGGCCGGCATGTGACAAGCGGAATAACCCGCGAGCGTGACCGGCGGGCCGACGTAACTAATGCTCCGCACTTACTCTGCCGGGGCGGGCATCGTGTCTGCGGGCTCGCCAAGGGCAGGTTCCAGCGAACGACGAACTCGGCGGCTTAGCCTTGCGGCGTGGACAATGCCGCCGTGGACGATCAGGGATGGCGCACGGACGCAGAGACGCAGACGGATTCGTGATATCAGTAAATTAGCCCGGGCTATGGTTTGATCCCCGTTGGCGCGGGTCAGAGCCGAGGCGGAAGTGACTGCTTCCCCTCGGCTTGTTCGTTGCGACGAAGTCGATCGATCGGGCGCTGTCAGACGATCTGGTGAGGCCTGAAGGCGAATAAATTACCGCAGGACACCTCGAACAATGACGTTTTGGGCGTGTGGTTGACGGCCATTTCCAGCTGATGATGGTTTTCAACCACGATATTTTACCCGACGCGCTGTGTTTTATCGACGCGTTCAGGATTATTGGCGCTCATGTAGTGGCCATCCGCTCCAGGATCACGAGCCGACGAATATTGTAGACCAGGTTCTGCAAACCGATCTTGGCTTTCGCGCGGACCGCACCAATGGTACGAATGATGCGCCCACCCGGCGCATTTTCCTGAGCGCCGAATACATGTTCGATCCGAGCGCGGACTTTACTCTTCTTGCGGTTGGCTTCGAGCTGCGCATCCGACAGAGGATGGTTTCGGGATGCGCGGTTATGGATGCGGCTTCTGAAGCCGCGCTTGTCGAGTTTCACCTCAGTCTCAGCCGAGCGATAGGCGCTATCGGCGTACACATCTCGCGACGTGTTGGCAGTGTTCAGAAGGCCATCCAACCTCTGGCTGTCATGCACTGAAGCGTCGGTCGCATCATAGCGGCGGATCAGCTTGTGCCGGGCGTCGGCATTGACGTGGTTCTTATAGCCAAAGAAGCTTTTGCCGTGCTTCTTGGTCCAGCGCGCGTCCTTGTCCTTCTGCCGGTTTTTCGCGGGTTTCCGCGCCCGATCCTCGGGCATTTGGCAGGCCTTGACCGCTTCGTTCTCCTCGCGCGTGTTGCGCTGCTTGGGCACCGGCACAATCGTCGCGTCGACCATCTGCCCGCCGCGCGCAATATAGCCATTGGCTTCCAGATGCTGGCCGAAGCGTTCGAACAACGTCTGGATGAGCCCGGCTTTCGCAAGCTTCTCACGGGACGGCCACAGCGTCGTACCGTCCGGAATGCGGTCTTCGATGCCAAGTTTGAGGAAGCGCGCAAATGACAGACGGTCGCCCGCCTGGATACTCGGCCTGATCATCGGAGAGATTGTACAGCGACTGCAAGATCAGCATGCGGAACATTACGATCGAAATCAACCGGCTTGCGACCGGCCTTGCTCTTCTTCGCTTCCTCCGGCGTCAACACCACAGCCTCAATGTCGGTACGAAAACTCTCCCACGGAACCAGCGCCGCGATCGCCTCTAGCGGATCGCCTTTCGCTGACAACGCATCGAGCCGATTGTTCGCATCAAAGAAGCCAAACTGCCCCATCGAGAGCCTCCACTGCAAATACGCGTGCGCTCCTTGAGATCTGATTTGACCTTCCATGGACAGGGCGCAAATATTCGAGGTGCCCCGCAGTGAATCCAACCATCCAACCGCATCCCAGCGACAGGTCCTACAACGTTTGTTGTCGGGCGAATGGAAGGCACTCAGACAAGCCGTATACCCGAATTGGGCCCGTACGGATCTGTGCGGGGGCCCGAGGTAACTCGCGTCCCTACCGCGATAGTAGTGAGCACTCGGTCACAACGACGCGAGTGACCCCGCACCGGAGGTCTGCGAGAATTCCGCCGTAGCGGGCCGGAGCCGCCTATGCAGCAAGTCTTCGCGTCATCTCAGCCAAGGCTGCGCGTCCTTCGTTCGTCAATGAATATGGCGCTTCAAATTCTGAACTATGTTTTCTCCACCAAATGCTTTCGCTTGAGATACTGCATGAGCGCATTTATCGATTGGCGCGGAATTCTCAGCGCATCTGTAACGTCTCGGATGCGCAGCGCCCCCGAGTTTAAAATCGTTGAAAGCACTTTTCGGACACGGTCTGATTCAACAGGTAGGCGTGGCACCGCTGCGCGGCGAGCGGATAGATCGCGTTGAGGATGGCTATTACCAGCATCCGTGAGCCGATAAACTCGGTTGTTCTGCAACCCTTCAAATTCCTCGACGAAACGGCCAGCAATCAACCCTTCAAGTATTTTCCGCACCTTGTTTTCGGGCATACAGGCCGCCAGCCTTATCTTGATGACATTCGTCACATATTCTCGCGGGATTGTTGAAAGCACATGCTCCTCATCGCGAGACAATAAGGGAGTCAGATCATCTGCGCGCCTAATCATCCAAAATGGGTTCTCCTCATCTCCGAAGGTCACATAACCCTGGGCATGCAGCTTAATCGCGAGTTGGCGAACTCGTTGATGACTAACTCCTAATTTTTCGACGATCTCATTTCCCCGCATCGGTCGATCCAGCAAGTTAAGGAGCCGGCGCCCGCCGGACCCTAAAACTCCGCTATTTCGACGCGGACGATCTGGAGTGACCTTGAAGCGACATGCCTTTCCGCGCCTGGTCGTATGCCAACGTTTTCCTTGGCGCTGCTTCACAAGCCCAAGCTGCGCCAGCGCTCTAAGCGCAGCCGCAGTCTTGCTTAAGTCAAGCTTCGCCAGTATCGCAATTTCTGGCTTGGCGACTTTGCCATTTCGGAGCGCAATTAGGCAGGCAGCCTGTGATTTGGTCAGTACGACGCCACGGGCTTTGAGGGGCATATGAGCCTCCGATTGATTCGATGGATCTATTATGTGGCATTGAGCATGGTCATGCGGTTGATAGTTCGGCAGCTATCCACAACACGATGTCCCCGCCACCGACGAGGTGTTCGACTAAGCGCCATTTTTCTACAGCGTGAAGTGACGCAAGTGGCACGCTTGAGCGACCCGCGTGTACGGTGTGACAAACGGCGGTCGACGACTCGTCTTCGGCCGCTTCGACCCAACGTTGATAAAAATGCGAACGTGCCGCTAGCAGCTGTCGTGCTGTCCAATCAACGCTTGAACTTGCTTTCGTTCTTCAAGCGCGTCCTTTGTAAAAAGTCCACGCTTGACTGCATTCCGATTATTTGGCGGCGCGGGAACCCGGAGCGCCCCATGCATTCGGCAGCGTTTTGCCACGACACCGCCGGCGACCGACGGAGCAGCCGGAACGGGTCTTGGGCCCACAATGCGGACTCGCCAGCATCGGACCCGTGTTGCGGGGGTGATTGGCGCTCATGAATCCGACTGAGGTTTTACTGGAATTGCCTCCTGTTCCCGTTCGCGGACGTGGAGTTCGAGGTGAAGGTCGCGGCAGAGCAGGACTGTGAAGCCGGGCAGAAATAGCCTGTCCGTCGGTTCGACGAAGTATGCAGTAAGGGTGCTGGAATTTGCCTGCGAAAATCTCAAAAGGAAAAGCCGACGAGATGACCGGACGCGAAGGACTTGACCTTTATCCCTGGAATAGTCATTGTAACACATGTCTTACATTCGAAAGCATGGCAAGATGAAAAGCGTAAGTGCACGTGAGGCCAACCACGGATTCTCCGAATTGCTGTCTCAGGTCGAGCAAGGAAAGGAAATTCTGATCACTCGTCACGGCAAGCCGGTAGCAATAATGTCTCCTTATCGAGCGCCTTCCATGACCAAGGAACGAAAGCGCTTAATCGATCGAGCCGTTGCTTTGATGGAAATCGGCTTGCCATGGGGCAGCGATTTCAAAATCCCGCCTCGGGAAGAAATGCATGACCGATGACCGTAAGTTTCGATACCAATGTCTTGGTCTATGCGACCTCATCTAAGTCCGAACAAAAGAGCAGCCGTGCGCGCGATGTGATCGCGCGGGGCATGCGCAACGGATCAAGCATCTTATTACTGCAAACTCTGACGGAATTTAGCAGTGTCGCTACACGCAAGGCTGGAATATCCGTCGATCGTGTGCTGGCTATGATTCGAATTTGGCAATCGGTCATGGCCGTGGAAAGCGCGCAGGCCAACGATCTTTTCGATGCGCTCCATGCAGTAAAGAGCAGAAAGCTATCATTTTGGGATGCGATGATCTGGGCGACGGCTCGGCGCGTCGGCCTCCGCCACGTACTGACGGAAGATTTTCAGGACCAATGCGAACTTGAGGGTGTTCTGTTCGTCAATCCGTTCAAGCCGTCAAACGATCGCTTAATCGATGAGATATTGCCGGTGGTTCGAGATGCGTGATCTCCCCCGTCTTGTGGCGGTGGTGGAAACTAAGAAGTCGCGTGGGAGGCGGCGCCGCGCGATCTCTTTCAGCAGTCGTGACAGCGTACACGAGGTCCGCAACGGTAGGCGCTCACTCAGCCTGAAATGATTTGGCTGTTCGATTTCGAAAACTGGCTCGGCTTGATTTTGCTGAATGACGTCGACGTCGCCTCGTTGTCTAGGGCATCGGTGCGATGGCGGTGCGAACTAATCGACCTGGCCTATCATTGACAAGCTTTCACTCCACATTTCGCGCGCTCGTTCCAGGGAGGCCCATGAGGTGAAGCTAACTGCCTGGCCGATGCCCTGTTGCCCAAGCGGTGCAGGGCTCGCCGTGCTAGAAGCAGCCTCGGAAGGACGTGGCGCGCAGACGATCAAGCGTAAACAGCACCTGTCCGACCTGGCGCCACAGTGATGCTTCATATCGGACAAGTCGATCAAACATGTGACTATCGAGATTCGATAGGCTGAGAAAACTGCGCGCAAGGTCGACCATCGAAGAGCCGGACGGCCAAGGCTCGGTTTCGTGAGCTTGTTGCAAGGTCTTGACCTGGAAAGAGCTTATTGTAACCGCCTCACTTCCGAGTGTTCGATCATCCTGACTGGTGTGACACTCGTTGTACTCCGCGCGATCCGCTTTGCGCTGTTTGGCGATCATTGCCGCCTGAACTTGGAGCAGGCCTGTCTCAATGGTGGTGGCGCGGCGCAGGCGCCAGAGCAAATTCGATAGTCTCAAGACTAATTCGCGTTCGACCGCAGTCCGGGCTTCGAAATCAGCCGTGGCGGGCCTGCGTGAGGACCTCGTCGCGAAGACGTATCGGCCGGTGCCGGTGCGGCGGGTGATGATCCCCAAGCCGGGTGGCGGACAACGCCCGCTCGGCATTCCGACGATTTGGGATCGGGTGATTCAGACTGCCGCCAAGCTCGTGCTTGAACCAATCTTCGAGGCGGACTTCGAGGACAGTGCCTATGGCATCGTCCCCGACGCGGGGCGGGCGACGCGATCAAGGAAGTGCACCGGCTGCTCTGCCGGGGCTATACCGATGTCGTGGACGCCGATCTGTCGAAATACTTTGACACGATCCCGCATGTGGAGCTGCTGCGTTGTGTGGCGCGCCGCATCATCGACGGCGAAGTGCTGCGGCTCATCAAGCTGTGGCTGAAGACGCCGATTGAAGAACGGGATGCTGATGGAAAACGGCGCCTGACTGGAGGCAAACGGAGCAGGTGCGGCACGCCGCACGGCGGTGTCGTCAGTCCTCTGCTAGCCAACCTGTACATGAACCGGTTCCTGAAGCATTGGCGGTTCACCGGATGTGGTGAAGCGTTCCGGGCGCAAATCATCGCGTACGCCGATGACTTCGTCATCCTCGGCCGCGGTCATGCGGTGGAGGCAATGATGTGGACGAAGGCGGTGATGACAAAGCTGGGGCTCAGCCTGAACGAGGCTAAAACTTCGATCAGGGATGCCCGGAAGGAACGCTTCGAGTTCCTTGGTTACTCGTTCGGGCCGCATTACTGGTGGAAGAATGGCCAGCGGTATCTGGGCGCAAGCCCATCCAAGAAGAGTGTGCAGCGGATCAAGGCGAAGATCAGCGAGCTGCTGGTATCCGGCAACAAAGGCACATGGCCTGATGTACGTGACCAACTGAACAGGCTGCTGAGCGGCTGGTCAGCATACTTCAGCTATGGAACGCGTGTGCCGGTCTACCGGGCTGTTGACGCCCACGTCTATGACCGCGTGCGAAACTTCCTCTGCAGGCGACACAATGTGAGCAGGCGCGGCACCTCACGGTTCTCCTTTGGCGATGTGTTTGGAGAACTTGCGGTCTCGCATCTTATGCGCGCGCACAATGGACGCCCACCGTGGGTCGTACGGTGAAGCTGGTCGGAAAGCCGGATGCTGGAAATCAGCACGTCCGGTTTGATGAGCGGGGACGGGAAACGGAGCGAGCTCTTTAGAGCACAGCCACCGCGCCCGTCCTCGACTTTGCTGTTTGGTTGTTTGGGTAACTTCGTGACTTCCGCCCAACGGGTGCGTGGTCAGCCATAGTTCGCGGGCAACATTGATTGGCTCAATGCCGAGTTTCGACCACCACTCGACTTCCTTGCCGGCACGATGTAGTTCGCGATGATGGACGCGACATAAGGGCACCGTGAATTCATCGCTGGCCTTCAGCCCCAGTCCGCGCGGCTGCGCGAACCGAAGGTGATGTGGATCGCTGGGCTGTCGGCCGCAAGCGAAAGGGCACCTCGAACAATGACGTTTTCGGCGCGCGGCTGGACCGCCGTTTTCGGCCGACGAGTGTTTCCAACGCCTGATGTGTTGCCGACGCGCGCGGTTTTGTTGGCCCTGATGTCCCGCTGACGCGCTCAGAATTGTGCGCGCTCATGCGGCGGCCATCCGCTCCAGGATCACGAGCCGACGCATATTGTAGACGAGGTTCTGCAAACCGATCTTGGCTCTCGCGCGTACCGCACCGATGGTGCGAATGATCCGCCCGCCCGGCGCATTCTCCTGGGCACCGAATACATGTTCGATCCGAGCGCGGACCTTACTCTTCTTGCGGTTGGCTTCGAGCTGTGCGTCCGATAGCGGATGGTTTCGCGATGCGCGGCTATGGATGCGGCTTCTAAAGCCGCGCTTGTCGAGTTTCACCTCGGTCTCAGCCGAGCGATAGGCGCTGTCGGCGTACACGTCCCGCGATGTATTGGCAGTGTTCAAAAGGCCATCCAACTTCTGACTGTCGTGCACTGAAGCGTCGGTCGCATCATAGTCGCGGATCAGCTTGTGCCGGGCGTCGGCATTGACGTGGTTCTTATAGCCAAAGAAGCTTTTGCCGTGCTTCTTGGTCCAGCGAGCGTCCTTGTCCTTCTGCCGATTTTTCGAGGGTTTCCGCGCCCAATCCTGGGGCGTTTGGCCGGCCTTGACCGCGTCGTTCTCCTCGCGCGTGTTGCGCTGCTTGGGCACCGCCACGATCGTCGCGTCGACCATCTGCCCGCCGCGCGCAATATAGCCCTTGGCCTCCAGATACTGGCCGAAGCGTTCGAACAACGTCTCAATCAGCCCGGCTTTCGCAAGCTTCTCTCGGAACAGCCACAGCGTCGTGCCGTCGGGAATCCGGTCTTCTATGCCAAGCTTGAGGAAGCGCGTAAATGACAGACGGTCGCCCACCTGATACTCGGCCTGATCATCGGAGAGATTGTACAGCGACTGCAGGATGAGCATGCGGAACATCACCATCGCGTCGATCGGCTTGCGACCAGCTTTGCTCTTCTTTGTATCCTCGGGCGTTAGCACCACGGCCTCGATGGTCTCGCGAAAGCTCTCCCACGGCACAAGCGAATCGATCGCCTCAAGCGGGTCGCCCTTCGCTGACAGCGCCGCCAGCCGATTGTTCGCATCAAAGAAACACAACTGACCCACCGAAACCCTCCACCGCCAAATCTCGTGCGCTCCTTGAATTTGATTTGACGGCCGATGGCCAGATCATCATTATTCGAGCTGCCCACAAGGCTGTTTGGCGACGAAGCGCAGATGTGCTTTGTCGCGAATTCGCCGTGCTTTGGGAAACTCCAGGTCGCTCTTGTCGGTTCTTTGCGCAACTTCCTCCGCGGTTTCTGCAGTGCTCGTACCAAGTTGTCGCTCGGCCAGTTTTGCCATAAACGCCGCGTCGACATGTTGTGCATCGCTCTGAGTGAGCGTGCTTTTCTCTGGCAGCCAAGTGATATGCCCACTGGTCGAGTTCGTCGCATGAACTTAGACCGGAGACTTCAGTCAGCATACGATCGCGGGCCGCGGCCGAGGCTTCGGGCGACCGGATTTGCTTGGTCGACGTCCATGCTCCCGGCTTAGCGCGGCCGTTGCGATGTCCGGTCGGCTGACCTCCGTTTGCATTGCGGGCGACCTGGGTGTCCGGCGCGACCATGCCGGCCACTGAATTCCCGGTCAGCAAATCCGGAGCGTCGAGATCGTCTTCGCCGGCGATTCCAACCAGTGTGAATAGGCCGTATCGCCGGGCGTAGGTGAGGGCCGCCCCCATCCGATGCGGCGCTGCCGTATCGCGTACCGGACAGACCAGCCAGTCCGACGATATCCACTCCCCCGATGAATGGACGAGCGTGGTAGTCAGTGTGATCAGGTCGCTATCGCGGTCCAGGCGCGTTGCCTGGACAGTGCAGCCGGATAAGGGCGCGACCGTCTCCACCTGTCCGCGAGTTGAGCCGGACCTCTAGTCGCTGTAGCGGTAGAGATCGGCTAGAGCACCGATCAGTGCAAGCGTGCCGTTGGCGTGCGCCGCCGTTCAACCTTCTTGTAGATCCAGCGCTTCCGGTCGCGCCGTCGCCAGACAAGGCCGATAGAGCAGTTTTCCCGTGATCGAGCGGCGCGGGATTATGATCCTGTGCAGATGCCAGGTCTCGCCGCGCGTGCGCGGAGATGAGTACCGATACCTGATCTCGTTCAGCCCGATCGCCATCTCACTGCCCCATGTTGAGGCGGGGCTGCTTTGAAAATCAGCAGCCCCTGATCGGGCATCGAAAATCGTGGCCGCTCGATTGGGATGTCCGGCCAGCCTTGTCCGACTGCAGACTCGATATCGCCTCACCCCATGAGCGGGAAGTTGAGTTTGCATTTAACCTAACTGCTCAACCTTACTTACCGAACGTCCTTGCAGCGGGCTTGTGAACAGGTTCACATTTCTGTCGGGATGAGCATGGTTGACTTGGGAACGTTAGGCCGTTGAACGGAAGGAATGTGCGGCGTCGCGACGCTCCGGTTGAGGGACGAAACGCGCGCTGCCTTGAATGAGTTTTGGCAACATCGCGAGCTAAGCGCATGTCGGTTGCAGGGACAAATGCCGAGGCTTCGGCTAAAGACTTGTCTGCGGCACATATGAAGCGGAGCAGCAGAGGAAATCTGCGCGCAGTAGCGTTTTTGGTTTTCGCGGGATTGGCGACGCTGGCCTGGATCGCGGTGTTGACGTGGGTCGCGCTTGTACTGCTGGGGTTCTAGAGCCCGTCCTGATCCCCGCGCTTTTTTCGGCAATTTTCGATCAGCATCAGCGTTCATCTTGCATCGAGCAACGCCTCGCAGGTTAGGGTTAAACTTGCGAACTGCTTGTCGCCGGCTCAATCGTTGCTATCAATACACCGTCGCGCCAAAGCCGATCGGCAGGACCCCAACGTGCCGTGCGGTTGTTCGAGTACGCGACCGGGCCGCCGACTTGGTTCGAGAGTTGGCGGCCCTGCCTGCTCGAGAGGCCAAACGCTAGGCGGTGGCGCTTGAAATTCCGGCTTGTGGCGGTTGTTGTCGTGTGTCTTGCTCCATTGGTCGGGGCGTGCGTTCTGGATTGCCCTGACGCTGGTCGGATTTGAGTGTGGGTTTGCCGCATGTTTCACGAGACGCGTTCATCCTTCAGCATGGTCTGTGAGAATTGCGATCACGTCGGCGTGCAGATCGACCTGGCCGAGAACGCGCCGTCGTCGACGCAGGTACTGTGTGCGAAGTGCAAGTATCCTCGAGGCACGCTCGGCGACCTGCGCACGCTGTCGGAAATGGACCGCGAAGCGATCGAAGAATAGCGTGAGCAGCCCGCCGATGGCATCGGCCTTGCCCCGCGTTTGCCCGGTATAATCGCTCGGACCATGCCCAACGCGCTCGTGGTCTCTCACCCAGAGGTTTTGGTTGATCCCAAACTGCCGGTCCCAAATTGGCATTTGTCGCCGGTGGGAATTGAGCGCATGACCAAATTCGCGTCATCGCCAACCGTGGATGGCGTGGCGGCGATCTTCACGAGTTCCGAGACCAAGGCGATCGAGGCGGCGCACATTCTGGGACGGGTGAGAGGTATTCCAGTCACGACAGTCGATGATCTTCAGGAGATCGACCGCAGCGCCACCGGCTTTCTTCCGCCATCCGAGTTCGAACGCACAGCGGATGCCTTCTTCGCTGAGCCTGAGAGCTCGGTACGCGGCTGGGAGCGTGCGGTCGATGCGCAGGCGCGCATCGTGCGAGTATTCGAAACTCTCTTGAAAACATCGTCGGACGGCGATGTCGCCATCATCACCCACGGGGGCGTCGGCACGCTCTTGTTGTGCCGCTATCTGCGGATGCCGATTTCACGGAAATTCGACCAGCCGTCGCAAGGTCACTACTGGACGCTCGACATTGCGTCGCGCAACCCGCGGCACGGCTGGCGACCACTCGCTTGAGCGCATCTGTTCGCTCCAGGCATGGGGGAAATTCTCTCAAGGGCGCCACAAAGCCTGGGCCAGTCGTTTCGACGTATCAATAAGCGGCGCGCCGCCATTCCCCGCGCCCGGCTACTCGCCGCCTGCGGCTTGCGCTAAGTCCATCCCATGGATTTCGCCTTTTCGCCCGCCACCCGCGCCCATATCGCGGCCCAGACGACCGCCTTCGAGCGCCTTGGCCCCGCGCAAGGCCCTGTTGTTCCAGCCAAAAAGCTGGCCGCGGTGGCGATTGCGCTGACCGAGGCCGAAGCGCCGCGCTCCGACACCGCCTTCCTGCTGACCAAGCGGGTGCCGACCTTGCGCGCCCACTCCGGCCAGTGGGCATTGCCGGGCGGCCGCTGTGATGCCGGCGAGACCGCAATCGAAGCCGCGCTGCGGGAGCTCGAGGAGGAACTCGGGCTCCGTTGCGCCCGGTCCGACGTGCTGGGGCTGCTGGACGAGTATCCAACCCGTTCCGGGTATTTGATCACGCCGGTTGTCGTGTGGGCTGGCGCAGGTGCGCGCGTGACAGCCAACCCGGCGGAGGTCGCTTCAGTTCACCGCATTCCGCTCGCCGACATCGTGCAGGATCACGTGATCAGCTTCGAGCGCATTCCGGAGAGCGACCGCCCCATCGTGCGCATCCTGATCAATGGCGGTCACGTTAATGCACCGACCGCGGCCTTGCTCTATCAATTCCGTGAGCTCCTGTGCGGCCGCACCACGCGCGTCGCCCACTACGAGCAGCCGGTATTCGCCTGGCGGTAACTTGCGGGCTGAACCGCTTGCCAGATACCGCGTCATCCCCGCGCCGCACAGACCAAGAAAACCGCCGGCCAATTTGGCCGGCGGTCCTTCGTCCCCAACACCCCCTTGGACGCCGGCGCGCTTGCGCACGGCGCCCCGCACAAACCGATCACCTTCGGATGATCAATCCCTTCGGCGTGACGACGATCCAGCGGCCGTCCTGGTAGCGGATGTCCTGGACGCGGCCGACGCCGGGGAGCGGATCGCCTGGATAGACTTCGTAGTAACCATTGCGGCTTGCGACGATCGCATTGCCGCGGCGGCCGACGGAGGTCAGCACCCAGCCATCGACAACTGGCACTTTCGCGGCAGCCTTGTAGTCGGCTTTCAGGTCGCCCTTCGGCTTCACCTCGCCTGCACCGCCTGCAATCGATCCGGTCGTTTCAGGCTGCGCCGGCAGCTGCGCAACCTGTCCTGCGGGCAAGCGCGGCGGCGTCGATTGCGGCATCGGGACATTCGCCGCGGTGGTCTGCGGCGCGGCCGGCGAGGGAGCAGCCTGCCCCGGCGCGGATGCCGCGGCGATGCGAATCTTGTCCTGCACCTCGGCGATCCGCGCGATCTTTGAGTTCGCATCGGCCTGAAGTTTTTTCCATCGAACTCGATGCGACCACCAAATCCGTCGAAGCGCTCGCCGATCTTCGCCGAGATCTTCGTCGCATGGTCGACGTTGACCTTCATCGCCGCAAGCTGGGTCTCGAGTTGCAGCAGAGCGGCCTTGATCACGCCGGTCTCATCGGCCGTCGCCACGGCCGGTGCGCTTCGCTGCAACACATGAGCGACACCGAGCGTCGCGAGTGCGCCTGACAGCGAACCGATCGCGGCGGCGATCGCAGCAACCGCGACAATGCGCGAGACTTTTCGGCTGGCCCACTTCGCCCGCGCTTTGAACGCGTCCGCCTGGGCCTCGGCAGCGGCGCGTTCGGCCTCGGCGTTCGCCCGCGCTGGCGAGTAGAGCACGATATTGGCGGGCCTTGAGGTGTCGGACGACGCGTCACGCGGTGTCGCATCGTTCGCGGACGCCGTGGAAGCGGTGCTCTCGTCCGCTTTGGTTTCGCTGGCGCCTGCCGCCTTTGTCCCATCGGCCTGCACTTCGGCTGCGCGCGCGGACTCCGCCGCGTCAGAAGAATTGGGATTCGTCTGCTGCTCGCTCATCACTGGTCTCCCAAATGGATTAACCATTTAGTGACCATGATTGCTTACCAATTGGTTACGAATTGCGTGACGCACGAGGTCACACAGCGCGCTTGGCGCTTGCGCCATTCGCGCCAACAAAATGCGCTTGTGGCTTGCCGCATTCGCGCCACACAAGATGTGCCTGACGCTTGCGCCATTCACGCCGCGAGTTCGATCTCCTCGACGACGAAGCGCAGTTCCAGACCATCGGGCAGCTTCGCCCAGAATGAATTGGTCGCCGGCTCGAAGCCGGAATCCTCACCGGCGCGTGCAGCGTCGAATTCCGCGAGCGCCAGAGCATCCTGCTCGAGCTCGAACAGGGGTTGCGTGGGTCGCCGCGCGATCACGGAATTCCTGGCATCGATCTCGATTCGCGTGATCTGGAACGGCATGGGCGATTTCCTTCGAGAACCCGTACTTCACGCGAAGCGCGATTGCATTCGCAAATGAAGGATCATCATTGCTGCGCGCTGAGGGCAACGCGAGCACCTCATGCCGGAATCGTGCGACGGAAATTTGACTTCGCATGATGTTCGCCCGCGCGATCGACTCACAATTTCTTCATCCGTGGTCCCGCGCGTCAGAATGTCACGCGCTCTTGTCTCTGGCGATTCGTGATAGCCGGTCGGGCGCGGTAATGCACCGCGCGGCAACTGATCGTGCCGCATCCCCATGGCCAGCGTCAGCAAAAGCTGCCATCATTCCGATACGACAAATTTCATTGAACTGGTTGACCGGCCGCCAAGACTACTCGACGCGGCAAGATGCCGCTTCCGGAACATCAAGTCGGTTTCCGCAGGGGAGATTTCGTCATGAGCGCAGGGTTCCCCAGGCTTTTCCTCACCGTCTTCGCAGTCATCGCAGGACTGTCATTGTCGCCGCTCGCAGCGCAGGCGCAAAATCGCGTCGCGCTGGTGATCGGCCAGTCGGCCTATCAAAAGGTCGTGCAGTTGCCGAATACGGCCAATGACGCGAAGCAAATGACAGCGCTGCTGACGCAGGCCGGTTTCAATGTGACGACCGCGAGCGATCTGTCACAGACCGCGATGCGACAGGCCATTGCCGAGTTCGCGGCCAAGGTTGCGCAGAGCGGCCCGCAGACCATCGCGGCGGTGTTCTATGCCGGTCATGGCTTGCAGATCGACGGTGAGAACTTTCTCGTCCCCGTCGACATTGATCCGCAGCGCGAGAGCGATATTCCGCTCGAAGCCGTGCGCCTCAATGATCTCATGAATACGCTCGGCGCGTTGCCAACGACGATGCGCATCTACATGCTCGATGCCTGTCGCAACAACCCGTTCCCGTCGATTGCGGGGTCCGCGGGCAAGGGGCTTGCGATGGTCGACACCCGGGCCGGCTCGCAGGGCTCGTTCATCTCGTTCTCGACGTCACCCGGTGCCGAGGCCGAAGATGGCGCCGGCGCCGACTCGCCTTACACCACCGCGCTGCTGCAAGTGGCTCATGACGCGGTGCCGATCGAGGAGGCCTTCAAGCGCGTCCGCGTCGCAGTCGCCCATGATACCGATGGGCGTCAGATCCCGTGGGAGAGCTCGTCGCTGACCACGGATTTCCACTTCTTCGGCGATTCCGGCCAGTCCATGCCGGCGGCCGGCAGCGCGACGCCTTCGGCAGGTTCCTCGACGCCGCGCGCTGCCGCGCCCACCCGCTCGATCGACGACTGGAAGAAGGAACTGACCGGCAAGGACATCAAGACGGCGTACGATCTCGTGATCGCGGACGATACGGTGCCCGCCTATGAAGCGTTCGTACAGCTGTTCGACGCGCCGCCCTATGGACCTCGCGTAAAGGTGTTTGTCGAGCGGCGGAAGGAGATGATCGCCTGGAACAATGCGGTGCTCGTCAACACCGCGGCGAGCTTCCAGGATTTCCTGGTTGCCTATCCGAAGAGCGATCTTGCAGCGACCGCTTTCAAGTTACTCGACCGCGTGCGCAATCGCTCGCTCCTTGCGAATGCGGCGCTGCCGGTTGGTGCTGGCGTTGCCGCGCTTGCGCCGTCGGGCAGCGGCGGAGGCGGCGGCAACAACGCGCCGAGCCCGACCAACACGCCGCAGCCGACCAACGCATCGACTGCACCGACCTGCACCTGCACGCCCGCCACTGTTCCGATCAACATCCCCGTCATCAAGAAGCCGAAGGATGACGACACACCGAAGAAGAAGCGTGCCGATACCCCGCGCGGGCCAAAGGCCCCGACCGACTCCGACATCGCGCAATCAGGCCGGCCGGCCGGGCCGCAGGGGCCGCCGCCGGGCGCGATCATGGAAGGCGTCGGTATTGGTGTAGGAATCGGTATGGGTATTGGCGGCGGCATGCGCGGTGGCGGCGGTATGCGCGAACCTGGTCCGATGCGTGAACCTGGTCCGATGGGCGGCAATGGCTATCATCCGCAAGGCGTCACGACCTACGGCAGGTAAGCCGGTCCAAAACGAGAAATGGCCGGCGCGGGGCCGGCCATTTCGCAACTCAACTCACTAACGTAACGTCAAGCAACTCTACGCGACGCTCACAGATACGCCGGCGCGCGCCCCGTGAGGACGCGCGCAAGAGCTAAATTAATGCCAGCCGAACCGGTAATTCACGCCGACCTTGACGGTGTGCTCGTCGTCGCGGAAATGGTTGCCAACCAGCGCCGGCGGACCTGCCGCGAAGGTGGTGTTGCCGAAGTTGTAATACTGATACTCGCCCTTCACCGACCAGTTCGGCGCGAACATGTATTCGAGGCCGCCGCCGACGGTCCAGCCGCTCTTGCTGTTGCCCGTGGCGGTAAACGGTGCCGGCACTCCGGCGACAGCGACACCAAGGGTCTTGTCGGCGAAGGCGTAACCGCCCTTGGCGTAGATCAGGCCTGGACCCCAGGTCCAGCCGATGCGCGCCGTTGCCGAGCCGAGGCCACGGGTGTTCTGCGTTGCGAGGCCGGCGCCCGGAAATGCGAAGCCGCCGTTATTGTTGTTGGCGAGCCAGCTGTATTGTCCTTCGAGCCCGACCACCCAATTCGGATTGAACTGATAATCGGCGCCGGCCTGGATACCGCCGAGGAAACGGCCGTCGTTTGATTGCAGCGTGTTGTTGCCGGCCCATGCGCCGCCGACGTGGCCGCCGACGTAGAATCCCGTCCAGTTGTAGACGGCCGCGAGCGGCGCAGGTGCCGGCGGCGCCTTGTAGGAGCGCGCGGTCATGTCCGCAGCCGTAGCCGGCGCTGCAAGCACGACGACGCTCGCCGACACCAGCAGGAATGTCTTGATTGCAGCACTCATGACGGTCCCCGACTTCAGAAACGCCTGTAATCAGACAGGCGCGGCGCCTAACGCCAGACCAACGTCGCCCGAAGACTTTGGTTTCATCGTTGCGACCGTATGGCGATATCCGATCGCAACTGTGACGGCCATGATCACGCCGCTTCAAGCTCCCGTGATGGTTACTGGAACTTGGTCAATTCTGTTAGTCGATCCGGCTACCTCCGAGGTTCAGCCCGGTTCCATTGGCGCCCTCCAGAAGGCCCTTCGTTAAGGATGCGCTTGGCTAGGATGGGTGTATCTGCGCTGAATGCATTACCAATTCGCGGCCCCGACCATCGCCATGACCGCTTCCCTTGCTCGTTTTGCTGCACTTGCCACCGTGGCCTGCGCGCTGGTCGCAGTTGCTGAGCCTGTGTCGCTCAGCCTGGCCGCGCCCCCGGCCAGATCGGTGCAGGCGGCGACGACTGCCGCGATCGCCGAATATCACCGCAAGTTGAAAGAGTATCTTGCGGCGCGGGAGGCGTTCGAAGCCGAGGCGGCTGCCTATTGGGATTCGATTTCGGCCAAGCGGCGGATCCGCAACGCCAAGCGGCGCGACCGCGAGCAGGTCGTGCTCGATGATTACGTGTTGACGCAGCCGCCGGTCTACTCTGGTCCAAAGCGTCCCGTCAGCCCGGTGCCGCAAGAGGAACCGGAGCGGCCGCGCAAGCCGCCGCGGCCGATTCCGGTTGTCGCCGATCTCCTGCGCGCAGCCGCTGAGCAATTCCAGTTTGCGCCAGAACGCGCCGCCGAGCTTGCCTTCAAGCGCGCCTATGCAAGCTTCGCCAAGGCCGAGGGCCTGACGCGCGAGCAGGCGGTGCGCGTCTACGCCTTCGAGACCGGCGGCATCGGCAATTATGATGCGCAGTCTGGCTTGATCCGTCGCCCCGGCGGCCGCCCGATCTCGAGCGCAATCGGCTACAACCAGCTCCTGACCACCAACAGCATCGAGCTGGTCGCCGAGCAGGGCCACCGTTTCCTCGAGGCGCTGACTGCAAAGGCGGCGCGGTCGTCAGGTGCGCAGCGCAAGGCGCTCGAGCAGAAGATCCTTGTGATGAAGCGCATGGTCGCGTTCTGCCGCTCGGTGCCGGACGACTGGTCGGAGCATGACAAGCTCGCCGACACCGCGCAGGGTTGGGCGGTTCATGCCATGGTGCTCGATATCGACGTCGGCCCGATGCTGCAGACCCACAAGCTCCTGACGTCGGTGTTGTTCGCGCAGCAGAAGGGCTATGAGGCGCCACTCACCGCCGCCGAGCTCGAGATGATGAATTTGACCGGCGACGGCACCGGGCTCGATATGGTGACGATGCCTTTGGCCATGCGCGAGCAGGTGCCGACTTCGAACTTCTTCCAGCGTTCCGGTTACGAGCGCAATCCGGTGGCGAGCCGCAACAACACCGTGGCGAAGCTGCTTGCGGTCACCGATGCGTGGATGGATTCCGGCGTGCAGGCGCAGGGCGCGCGCGATCTCGCGGCGGTATTTTGACTGCGCAATAACAAAGGGCCGGCGCTTAAGGCCGGCCCTTGCTGTCTTCTCAAACTCGATCGTCAGAAGCGGTAGTTGAAGCCGACGCGGAAGATATGATCCCAGGTTGTGGTGAACCTAAAACTTGGGTGGCGGTGCGCCGGCGACGCCGTGTAACAACGGCGTGGGGACCGGCAGAATTGATTGAGGGCGGACACGGCGTGGACAAACTGGACGACATCGACCGCAAGCTGCTGACGCTGCTTCAGGACAATGATCGCCTCGGGCTTGCCGAACTCGGCAAGGCCGTGGGCTCGGCACCATCCACCGTCAATGACCGGATCAAGCGGCTGGTGCGCAACGGCGTGGTCACTGGCTTCCACGCCCGCGTCGCCGCCGAGCTGGTCGGCCTTGAGCTGCTGGCCTTCATCCTGGTGGCGTGGAGCGATCCCAAGGTCGAGCAGAAATTCCTCGACAGGATCCAGAAGACGCCGAACGTGCTGGAATGCCATCACGTCACCGGCGCGTGGAATTACCTGCTCAAGGTGCGCGTCAAGAACACGCGCGAGCTCGAAACGCTGCTCGCAAGCACGGTCAAGGCCGTGTCAGGCGTGCAGCGCACCGACACTATGATCGCGCTGTCGTCGGTCAAGGAAGGCTGGTCGGTGCCGGTCTAACCGTCGCCCTCGCCTGCGCGAGGACGACGAGCTCCTGTGCGTCAAGCTCGATAGAACGGCTTGTCGCCACACACCGTGACGCGATGCGCGTAGCGGCGGTTCGGCCAGTAATCGAACATCGCCTGGTGTTGCGCGCTTCGATTGTCCCAGAACGCGATCGAGTGCTTCTGCCACTTGAACCGGCAGTGAAACTCCGGCGTCTCGACGTGGCGGAACAGCATCTCCAGCAGCGCGTCGCTCTCGTGGCGCTTGAGCTGGACGATCTTCGTGGTGAAGCCGCGGTTGACGAACAACAGCTTGCGACCGGTGACCGGATGGGTGCGCACCACCGGGTGCTCGCTTTGCGGAAACGCCTGGTCGGCGCCATCGCCACGCTTGCGGTGGGTGTGCGCCTTCGAGCTGTCGTGGATCGCGGTCAGCCCTTCGAGGTAGCGCTTCATCGAGTCCGACAGCGACTCGAACGCGGCATACATGTTGGCGAACATGGTGTCGCCGCCGCCATTGGCGGCCGGCTCGTGCATGTAGAGGATCGAGCCCATCGGCGGCTCGGCATCGCACGACACGTCCGAATGCCACTCTTCGCCGGCGACGTGCTTTGAATTCTCATCCGCCTTGATCACGAGAATTTCGGGGTGGTCTTCGACCAGCTTCGGCGCATTGGGATGAATGTGCAGCTTGCCGAAGCGGCGGCCGAAATCCTTGTGCTGGTCGACGGTGAGGTTCTGGTCGCGAAAGAAGATCACGAGGTTGTCCATCAGGGCATCGTGCACTTCCTGGAATTGCTGGTTGCCGAGCGGTCGCGACAGGTCGATGCCGTGGATTTCGGCGCCGATGGTCGGCGTCAGCTTGCGCACGTCGATGGTCTGGTAGCTGGTCATGGTTTCCTCGGGCAGTTCGGATCATGGGCTTGTTGTTGGCGCGAACTCTAGACGCATCGCTTCCGTCAGGCCGCGAAAGAATCGACAAAATCCGTATTACGGAATAGGCTGAACGGCCTCGTGTCCCGTGGTGCCCGCCATGTCGCTGTCTTCACCTCGCCCCATCGAGCCGGTCGAACGCGCCTTTGCGGTGCTGGAGAGCCTGAACCGTGTCCGCACTGGGACGCTGACCGAGATTAGCGAAGCGACCGCGCTGCCGAAACCGACCACGGCGCGGCTGCTCGAAACGCTGATCGCGCTCGGCTATGTCACGCGGGTCTCGCGCAAGATCGGCTACCGCATCACCGATCGCGTGCTCGCGCTCGCCGCGGGCGTCCGCTACATCGACCGTCTGGTGCACGCGGCGGCGCCCGAGATGAGCGCGTTTACCGCGCAGACCGGCTGGCCTGTTTATCTCGGCACCATCAGCGACGCCATCGTCCTGATCCGCCATTCGACGGCCGAGCAAAGCCCGATGTCGTTCGAGACCGTCGGCTACGATCGCAAGTTTCAGATTTATGAAAGCGCGCTCGGTCTTGCCTATCTCGCGTTCTGCAGCATCGACGAACGGCGCACGATTATCTCCGCGATCCGGTTGACTGATGGGGTGACACCATTGTCGGTGCAGCGGCTGCGTGGCCTCGAACTCGAGCTTGAGCGTATCCGCGCGCGCGGCTACGCCTTCACGCGCTCCGGCAGGTCGCGGCGGGTCAACGGCCTCGGCGTGCCGATCGGACGGGGCGAGCAGGTTTTGGGCGCTTTGACGCTGCGCTATCCGAAGCGCGCGATGAGCGAGGATCAGGCCGCGTCGCGTTACGCCGGGCCGCTCGCCGAAGTTGCGGACCGCATCGCGCAAGCAGCGTTTGCCGAGCGCGTGGGTGCCTGAAAATTAAGCCACGGTGACCCCGTCACCATGCTGACAGAACTGGCAACTAGTCCTCAAGGCTTCACCGACCCCTACTGTCGAATTCTGGCAGTGCCATTCGTCTTATTGGCGTCAACGAATTCTTGAAGCCAAATGGAGCACGCCATGCAGTTCTTCACCCTCATCCCCTATACGATCCTGTCGATCAGATTTTTTCTTCTGCTGTGTCGAATCCCGGACCGCTCGCTCGACTCGTTGCTGAGCTAGCGCAAGTTCCGACCAAACAGCCGGGCATGCGCAAGCCGAAAATCTGGCGTGCCCGCCGATGCCGCTTCATCGGAATGCGCGCTAGAATGACTGCAACCAATGGAGCACTAAAATGCAGTACCTTCTGCTGATCTATAACAACGAAGCCGAATATGCCGCCCGCCCGCAGGCCGAAGTCGCCCAGACGATGGCCGAGTACGGCGCCTTCACTCAGGGCATCGTCCAGAACGGTAACTTCAAGGGCGGCGAGCGCCTGCGTCCGGTGTCGGCGGCGACCACGGTTCGCGTGCGCAACGGCAAGACCATGACCACCGATGGCCCGTTCGCCGAAACCCGCGAACAGCTCGGCGGCTACTACATGATCGAGGCGAAGAATCTCGACGAGGCCACCGCGATCGCGGCGAAGATTCCCGGCGCGCGCTACGGCTCGGTCGAGGTGCGGCCGATCTGGTTGATGGGCGAGCAATAAATCAGGGCATCCCGAACAGCATGCCCTCGGGCTTGACCCGAGGGTGGACACCGGTTTTCGGATCAGGTCATGCCCAAGAAAACGAGCACGAGCCGCATCGAAGCCGTGTTTCGCGCCGAGGCGGGTCGGGTGCTGGCCACCCTGATCCGCCTCGTCGGCGATTTCGAATACGCCGAAGATGCGATGCAGGAAGCGTTTGCCGCGGCGGTCACGCAGTGGTCGGAGACCTCCATTCCCGACAATCCGCGCGCCTGGCTCGTCAATGTCGCCCGCCACAAGGTGATCGACCGCATCCGCCGCCAGACGTCGTTTCAGAACAAGCAGCGCGAGCTTGAAGCGGAAGCCTCGCTCGGCAATCATCCCGCTGCGGACGAGATCGACGACGCCGTGCTCGATGACGACATGCTGCGGCTGATCTTCACCTGCTGCCATCCCGCGCTGAACATCGACGCCCAGGTCGCGCTCACCCTGCGTGCGGTCTGCTCGCTGCCGACCGAAGCAGTGGCGCGGGCGTTTCTGGTCAGCGAAGAGACGATGGCGCAGCGCCTGGTGCGCGCCAAGACCAAGATCCGCACCGCCGGAATTCCTTACGAGACGCCGGAGCCCGGCCAGCTTGCCGACCGTATCGATGGCGTGCTCGCCGTCATCTATCTCGTCTTCACCGAGGGTTACGCGCCGACCACCGGCGACGGCGGCGTTGCGGACCGATCTGTCGGGCGAAGCCATTCGCCTCGCGCGGCTCGTCAACGCGTTGATGCCGGCGACGCCCGCGATCGAAGGGCTGCTCGCGCTGTTGTTGCTGCACGACGCGCGGCGCGCAGCGCGGACCACGCTCGACGGTGAGCTCATTCTGCTCGAACATCAGGACCGCGCGCTCTGGGATGCCGCGCAGATCGAGGAGGGGGCGGCTCTGGTCGAACGCGCCCTGCGCGCCAGGGGCATTCCGAGCGTTTACGCCGTGCAGGCGGCGATCGCGGCGCTGCACGGCAAGGCAATAAGCTTCGCTGAGACCGACTGGGGGCAGATCGTCGGACTCTACGAGGTTCTGCTGAAGCTACAGCCGTCGCCCGTCGTGGCGCTCAATCATGCCGCCGCCGTCTCGATGCTCGATGGTCCGGCCAAGGCGCTGAACCTGATCGATTCGCTGGCTGCCCGCGAAGCGCTGTCCGGCTATCATCTGTTGCCGGCGGTCCGCGCCGACCTGTTGCGCCGGCTCGATCGCCCGGACGAGGCCCGCGAGGCTTATCGGGCGGCGCTGGCGCTGGTGCGGCTCGAGCCGGAGCGGCGTTTTCTGGAGAAGCGACTGGCGGAACTGGGTTAACCGTTGGCTTCAGAGGCCTGCTAAAGAAGGTCGCGACCGCCTCGCGATTGAACCGGCGATAGCCGCCCCACGACTATCGGCCTGAGGCATCTGCTTTTCGGACCGTCCAGCCATGCGCATCCCGTTACCCCTGATTTGTTCCGCCCTGTCCTGCGCCATCTTCGCGGCCACGCCATCTGGACGTTCACGCGCAGACCGCGACCGATACCCCGACCCGCCAGCTGTCCGACGCCATTACCTGCAAGGATGACCGGAGTGTCGACGTCGACAAGATGATCGCGGCCTGCACCGCGGTGATCGACAACCGGGACGCCAGCGCGGCCGACCGCCTCACAGCACTTCTCGTGCGTTCGACGCGGTATGCCGACAAGGAGCAGATCGAGCCGGCCATGGCCGATCTCGATCGCGCGGTGGCGGAGAACGGTTCGAATTCGCGGCCGTTCCGTCAGCGCGGCGAGGCCTACCGCCGTGTCGGAAAGTACGACCTGGCGCTGCGTGACGCCAACGAGGGCATCCGCCTCGATCCGAACAACGCCGACGGCTACGAATGGCGCGGCAACATCTTCAACAACACCAACCGCTTCGATCGAGCCATCGAGGATTACGACCAGGCGATCAAGCTCGATCCCGCCAATGCGCAAGCGTTGTCCGACCGCGGCGTCGCCTACTACTTCAAGGGCGACTACCAGAAGGCGGTCGACGACTACAGCCAGGCGATCAAGCTCGACCCCAACCGGCCGCGCACCTATTCCAACCGCGGCGCCGCCTACAAGAAGCTCGGCAAGGTCGACCTTGCCCTGGTCGATGAGTCCGAGGCGATCAGCCGCGATCCGAGCACGCCCGAATTCTGGGACAATCGCGGCCTGTCGCACGCCGAGAAGCACGAATACGACCTCGCCATCGCCGACTACAACGAAGCGATCCGCCTGCGGCCGCGCGCCAATTTCTACACCAACCGCGCCGACAGTTATAACTTCAAGAAGGACTATGACGCCGCGCTCGCCGACTACGATGCAGCGCTTCGCCTTGATCCGAACTTTACCCTTGCCCTTAACAACCGCGGCACCGTGTGGCACGCCAAGGGCGACGACCAGAAGGCGCTGGCCGACTATGATGCGGCGCTGCGCCTCGACGCCAGCCTCGACAGCGCGATCGTCAACCGGAAGAAGATCGTGCTCGATCTCGAGCGCAAGGGCGCGCTGATGTCGGTTGCCGCGACCCCGAGCTTCGATTGCGCCACCGCAAAACGCGCGGTCGAAAAGGCGATCTGCGCCGATCCCGAGCTGAGCCGGCTCGACCGCGACATCGACGTCGCCTACACGCGCGCCTTCGCGCTCGCCAAGAAGGATTCGGCAAAGTCAGCTGAAGCACTGCGCCAGGATCAGCGGAACTTCATCGCGGACCGCAACGCCTCGTTCGGCCGGTCCGAGTATGTGATCCGCGACGCCATGGAGAAGCGGCTGCAAGCCCTGCAGGCGAAGTTGCCAAGTGACGGGTGAGTGCAATGGCTGTTGTCGTCCCCGCGAAAGCGGGGACCCATAGCCCCCGTGCTGCTTGTTGCAATCAGGCTTGACCAAGTAACGGCTTGGAAAACGGCTTGGCCAGCTGACATTCGTCGCCTCACTTCGGCTGCGGAGTATGGGTCCCCCAGCCAACAGCGATTCGCGGGGACGACCGCAAGAATTTCGCCTTGATCCAGGTCATACCCGTTAGCCGAATTACGCTGCCGTCCGCCCTTGAACTCGCTTGAGTTCCCGTGACAATGGTGCCGAAAACAACGCCGTGCGCGTTGGGAGAAGGCGCCATGAACAGTCCCGCAAGCAACAGCCGCTATCACGAAGTCTATGCCCGCGCGCAGCGCGATCCCGAAGGCTTTTGGGCTGAGGCGGCGAAGGACATCGACTGGATCGAGCCGGCGAAGAAGATCTTTGATCCCAGCCAGGGTGCCTATGGCCGCTGGTTCACCGGTGCTGTCGTCAACACCTGCTACAACGCGCTCGACCGCCAGGTCGCCAATGGCCGTGCCGACCAGGTTGCGCTGATCCACAATTCGCCGCTGACCAACAGCGTGTCGAAATTCACCTACCGGCAGATGCTGAATGAGGTGAAGACGCTCGCCGCTGTGATCCGTGACTTCGGCGTGAGCAAGGGCGACCGCGTCATCATCTACATGCCGCTGGTGCCGGAGGCGGTCATCGCGATGCTCGCCTGCGCGCGCATCGGCGCGGTACATTCGGTGGTATTCGGCGGTTTTGCTGCCAAGGAGCTTGCGACCCGGATCGATGACGCCGCGCCAAAGCTCGTGCTGTCGGCGAGCTGCGGCGTCGAGCCCGGCCGCATCGTGCAGTACAAGCCGCTGCTCGACGAGGCGATCAGGCTCGCGAAGACCAAGCCGGAGAATTGCCTGATCCTGCAACGGCCGCAGCACCCTTGCGAGCTGGTTTCAGGCCGCGACCACGACTGGGCTGAACTCGCGCCAAGGCCATCGCCGCGAACAAGACTGCCGAGTGCGTACCGGTGCTCGCGACCGATCCGCTCTACGTGCTCTACACCTCAGGCACCACCGGCGTGCCGAAGGGCGTGGTGCGCGACAATGGCGGTCATCTCGTTTCGCTGAAATGGTCGATGTTCAATCTCTATGGCGTCAAGCCCGGCGAAGTCTGGTGGTGCGGCTCCGACATCGGCTGGGTGGTCGGCCACTCCTACATCGTCTACGGCCCGCTGATTCATGGCGCGACCTCGATCATGTACGAAGGCAAGCCGGTCGGTACGCCCGACGCCGGCGCGTTCTGGCGGGTGATCTCGCAGCACGGCGCGGTCGCGCTGTTCACCGCGCCGACCGCGTTCCGTGCCATCAAGAAGGAAGACCCGAACGGCGAACTCTTGCGCAAGTACGATCTCTCGAAATTCCGCACGCTGTTCCTCGCCGGCGAGCGCGCCGACCCGCCGACGGTGGAATGGGCCGAGCAGCAGCTGAAAGTGCCTGTCATCGATCACTGGTGGCAGACCGAGACCGGCTGGTGCGTTGCCGGCAATCCGATCGGCCTTGGGCAATTGCCGGTCAAGCACGGTTCGCCGACGGTGCCGATGCCGGGCTACCAGGTCGACGTGGTCGACGAGGCGGCAAGGCCGGTCAAGCCGAACACCATGGGCTCGATCGTGATCAAGCTGCCGATGCCGCCCGGCTGTTTGCCGACGCTGTGGCAGCAGGACGCGCGCTTCAAGGAAGCCTATCTCACCGAATTTCCCGGCTACTACAAAACCTCCGACGCCGGTTACAAGGACGAGGACGGCTACGTCTGGGTGATGGGCCGTACCGACGACATCATCAACGTCGCCGGCCATCGGCTCTCGACCGGCGGCATGGAGGAGGTGTTGGCCTCGCATCCTGATGTTGCCGAATGCGCCGTGCTCGGCATCAAGGACGAGTTGAAGGGCGAGGTGCCTTGCGGCTTCGTGGTGCTGAAGTCCGGCGTGACGCGCTCGCAGGGCGACATCGAGCGCGAGATCGTAGCTCTGGTGCGCGAGAAGATTGGTCCTGTGGCGGCCTTCAAGCTCGCGATCACCGTGCCGCGGCTGCCCAAGACGCGCTCCGGAAAAATCCTGCGCGGCACCATGAAGAAGATTGCTGACGGCGACGCCTGGACCATGCCGGCGACCATCGAGGAACCCAAGGTGCTCGACGAGATCGGCGCCGAGCTGAAGGGCAGGGGCGTCGGAGCGTAGCTCTGCGGTGATCCTATCTTGTCATTACCGGGCTTGTCCCGGTGATCTCCCTTGGGACGGACTACCTTGTTTTATTGCGGCCGGACGGTTTCAATTAGAGAGGCACTGCCTCGCCGATCGGGGTCACCGGGACAAGCCCGGTGACGACAACGAAGCGTTGGTGCTCGCGACGCGCTTCAGACAGCCTCTCGACCCACATTCATGCTAATGTGCGCGCCAGAACAAGAGGTGCAACCGCATGCAGCACACGCAGGTTCTGATCGCGGGGGGTGGACCTGTCGGCCTGATGTTGGCGACAGTACTAGGCCGTTTCGGCATCCGGACCATGCTGGTCGAGCGCAACGCGGCCACCACGCGTCACCCGAAGATGGACATCACCAACGGACGCAGCATGGAGCTGTTCCGCCGGTTTGGCCTCGTCGATGCCCTGCGCAAGGCCGCGGTGCCCGAGGAGAATCCGTTCGATGTGTCCTGGGTCACGACCATGTCCGGACACGAGTTGCATCGCTTCCGCTATCCGAGCCCGATCGAGGCGCGGCGTATCATCCTTGAGCACAATGACGGCACGCAGTCGCGCGAGCCGCCGATGCGGGTGTCGCAGGTCGAGATCGAACCGGTCCTGAAGCGCGCTGCGGAGGCGTGCCCGAGCGTGAACGTGCGGTTCGGGATCGCGTTCGAGGATTTTCGCGAGGATTCCGACGGCGTCACCGCGACGCTGCGAAATTCTGCGACCGGCGATACGGAAGAGGTGCGTTGCGACTATCTTGCTGGCTGCGACGGCGGCGGCAGCCGCGTCCGCGAGGTGCTTGATATCGCGCTCGACGGCACCTTCAAGGTGGCGCAGCGCTACATGGTGCATTTCCGCTCGACCGCGCACCACATCCTGCAGCGCTGGGGCATTGCCTGGCACTACCAGGCGGCGTTCGCCACCTTGATCGCGCAGAACGATAAGGACATCTGGACTCTTCAAGCCCGCCTTCCGGCGGACGCCGCGCCGGACCGCGTCGATCCAGCTGAGATCGTGAGGACGTTTTGCGGCGCGCCGTTCGATTACGAGGTGCTGGTCGCCAATCCCTGGACGCCGCATTTGTTGCTGGCGCAGTCATACGGCCGTCAGCGCGTCTTCCTCGCCGGCGACGCGGCGCACCAGTACATCCCGACCGGCGGCTACGGCATGAACACCGGAATCGGCGATGCCGTCGATCTCGGCTGGAAGCTGGCGGCAATGCTGTCGGGCTTCGGCGGGCCAAACCTGCTCGGCTCCTACGAGAGTGAGCGGCGTCCAGTCGGTTACCGCAATCGCGAGGCCTCGGCTGGCCACACCAAGGTGCGGCTCGCGATTGCCGAGTCCTACAAGGAAGCGTTCGAGAGCGGCTCGCCACTGACCGACGCCGGTCGCGCCGCCCTTGGGGCGAAGATTGCCGCGCACGGCAACGCCGAGAACGAGAGCTACGGCATCGAGTTCGGCTATGTCTACGATCGCTCGCCGATCGTTGTTGCCGAGGCTGGTGCCGTGCCGCCCTCCGATCCCGTGCACTACGTACCGACGACGATGCCCGGCGCGCGGCTGCCGAGCGCGTTCCTGAAGGACGGCAGCGCGCTGTTCGATCGGCTGGGGCCGTGGTTCACGCTGGTGAATTTCGGCGCGCCGGACCCGACGCCGTTCGTTGCCGCGGCAGCACATGCGAACGTCCCGCTTCAGGTGCTGTCGTTGCAGGAGCCGGCGTTGGAGCATGTCTATGGCCGCAACGCGTTCCTGGTCCGTCCCGATCAGCACATCGCGTGGCGCGGATCGGAAACGTCGACGGTCGATGCCGCGAAGGTGCTGGCCTGCGCGTTGGGCTGGGTCTGACCCGCGCAAACAAAAGCCCGACGCGAGGCCGGGCTCTTGCTTTCATTGTCATGCGAAGCGTGAGCGAGAAAACTACTCCTCGTCGCTCTTCTTGCCGCCACCGAGTTGCTTCAGCTTGGCGAACACCGCGGCATCGTCGGCCTGTTCGCGGCTCTTTTCGCTGAAGCTGCCGACCGGCTCGGGCACCGGCTCTTCCTTGCGTGTGGTCTCGGAGGCCGGCAGCAGCGTCGCGCCGCTCGATGCTTCGACGACGGGCTTTTCCTTGGCGGCGCGGGACACCTCGAAGTCGAGGTCGATCTGGCTGCACAGGCCGAGCGTCACCGGGTCCATCGGGGTCAGCTGCGACGCGTTCCAGTGGGTGCGGTCGCGGATCGAGGCGATCGTGGTCTTGGTGGTGCCGACGAGGCGCATGATCTGGGCGTCTTTCAGCTCTGGATGGTTGCGGACCAGCCAGAGAATGGCGCTCGGGCGCTCGTGGCGGCGCGACACCGGGGTGTAGCGCGGGCCCTTCTTGCGCGCCGGCGCCGGCAGGCGGACCTTGGATTCCTGCAGTTTCAAGCGGTACTCCGGATCGGCCTCGCCGCGGGCGATCTCGTCGCGGGTCAGTTGCCCCATGGAGATGGGGTCTGAGCCCTTGATGCCCTGGGCGGCGTCGCCGTCGGCGATCGCCTGGATCTCCAGCGGGTGCATCTTGCAGAAGTCGGCGACCTGGTCGAACGACAGCGCGGTATTGTCGAGCAGCCACACGGCGGTCGCTTTGGGCATCAGCGGGGCGTTGCTCATGGCAAATCTCCTTCTGTCCTCGCCCGCCCCTCTTTGGGAGGGCGAAGTGGTTCGTCATCGGTGATGACAGGAATTGCTGCGTATATAGGCGGTCGGAAGCCCTGTATGCAATGGGATTTGGCCGCCCGTTAAGGCCACCGCGGGCCTTGCCTTGACTTGGTTGATCGGGAGGGCCAATTCGGAGCTGCTCATCGTTAGTTCGCCGGTTCCTGGACGGCCGCGACAGCGGGCTGGTATCACCAAATCGCTGCGGTTTCGGCGGATTTCTCAAACCTTAACCGGCAAAAATGGCCTATAAGGCGGTCGAAATCGCGTGTTTCAGACAGATTTGTCCGACCAAACCAATTGGCCAGCTCGCGAGACTTAACGTTTAGCCGCTAGACCCGTTGCGCCGTTCAAGCCGAAGCCTGAAAAAGAGACCCGTACCCCATGTCAGCCAGCCAGAAGCCCAAGCTCAACATCGTCCTCTGCTCGCCGCGCGGCTTCTGCGCCGGCGTGGTGCGCGCGATCGACACGGTGGAAAAGGCGCTGAAGCTGTACGGCCCGCCGGTCTACGTCCGCCACGAGATCGTCCATAACCGCCACGTGGTCGAGAGCCTGCGCGCCAAGGGTGCGATCTTCGTTGAGGAACTCGACGAAATCCCGGACACCAACGCCCCCGTCGTGTTCTCCGCCCACGGCGTGCCGAAGTCGATTCCGGCCGAAGCCGATCGCCGCAACTTCTTCGCGCTCGACGCGACCTGCCCGCTGGTCACCAAGGTGCACCGCGAGGCCGAAATCCACTACAAGCGCGGCCGCGAGATCGCGCTGATCGGCCACGAAGGCCACCCCGAGGTGGTCGGCACCCTCGGCCAGCTGCCGGCCGGCGCCGTGATGCTGATCGAGACCGTGGAGCAGGCAAGAGCGTTCCAGCCGAAAGACCCGTCGAAGCTCGCCTTTGTGACGCAGACCACGCTGTCGATCGACGACACCGCGGCGATCGTGCAGACCTTGCGCGATCGGTTCCCGGGCGTCATCGGCCCGCACAAGGAAGACATTTGCTACGCCACCACCAACCGCCAGCTCGCGGTGAAGCGCGTCGCGCCGGTGGTCGACGCCATGATCGTGGTCGGTTCGCCGAATTCCTCGAACTCGCAGCGCCTGCGTGAGGTCGCCGAGCACGAAGGCTGCAAGCGCGCCGTGCTGGTCAACGGCGCCGCCGATCTCGACTGGTCGATGTTCGAGGGCGTCTCCCGGCTCGGCATCACCGCCGGGGCCTCGGCCCCGGAAGTGCTGGTCGAGGAAATTCTCGATGCCTTCGCCGAACGCTATGTACTGAGCGTGGATACTGTGTCTGCGGCGTCCGAGGACGGCATTTTCTTCCCGCTGCCGCGTCCCTTGCGGCACGAAACCGCCGCCGAGTAGGACCCGCGGAATCGGCGCTCTCCGCTCAATCCTCGATTTTGTCATGGCCGGGCTTGACCCGGCCATCTCGATCGGAGACGCATTGCCTCTCCATGCGGGATCATCGGGACAAGCCCGGTGATGACAGGTGAGAAGTTACTTCCGCTAGTGTTGGAATCGGCATTAGTGATTCTATTCGGGATCAGGATATCCGATGGCGGTCTACACCGACGTCTCCGCTGAAGAACTGACTGCGTTTCTTGCAATTACGACATTGGCGAACTGCTCTCCTACAAGGGCATCGCCGAGGGCGTCGAGAATTCGAACTTCCTCGTCCACACGAAGAAGGGCTCGTTCTTCCTGACGCTGTACGAGAAGCGGGTCGCGCTCGGCGACCTGCCGTTCTTCCTCGCGCTGATGACTCATCTCGCGAGCCGCGGCATTGCCTGCCCGCAGCCGGTCAAGACCCGCGCGGGCGAAAGTCTCGGCACCCTTGCCGGCCGGCCGGCGGCAATCATCGATTTCATCGAAGGGGTCTGGCCGCGCCGGCCGAGCGTGGCGCACTGCGCCGCCGTGGGCGACGTGCTGGCACGGATGCATGTCGCCGGCCAAAGCTTCAACATGAGCCGCAACAACGCGCTGTCGGTTAGCGGCTGGCGGCCGCTGTTCAAGCAGGCGGCGCTGCGCGCCAACGAGGTGCAGCAGGGACTCTACGAATTCATCGGCAACGAGCTCGATCATCTCGAGCGGCGCTGGCCACAGGACTTGCCGCAAGGCATCATCCATGCCGACGCGTTTCCCGACAACGTGCTGTTCCTCGGCGACAGGCTGTCGGGCTTGATCGACTTCTATTTCGCTTGCAACGACATGCTGGCCTATGACGTCGCCATCTGCCTCAACGCCTGGTGTTTTGAGGTCGATCACTCCTTCAACGTCACCAAGGCGCGCGCGCTGCTGAACGCCTACGCCCGACAGCGTGCGCTGTCGGCGGACGAGCAGGAGGCGCTGCCACTGTTGTCACGCGGCGCCGCGCTGCGCTTCCTGCTGACGCGGCTGGTCGACTGGCTCAACGTGCCGCCCGGCGCGCTGGTGAAGCCGAAAGACCCGCTCGAATATGTCCGCAAGCTGCGTTTCCACCAGAGCGTCGGCAGCGTGCAGGACTACGGTCTGGCGGCGTGACAGAGTCGAAAAAATTGCCGCACGTGATCGTGCACACCGACGGCGCCTGCTCGGGCAATCCGGGGCCGGGCGGCTGGGGCGCGATCCTGAAATTCGGCGACGTCGAGAAGGAGCTGTCGGGCGGCGAGCCCAATACCACCAACAACCGCATGGAGTTGCTTGCGGCCATCTCGGCGCTGGAGGCGCTGAAGCGCCCGGCCAGGGTCGATATCTACACCGACAGCCAGTATCTGCGCGGCGGCATCACCGGCTGGATCTTTGGCTGGAAGAAGAACGGCTGGAAGACCGCCGACCGCAAGCCGGTGAAGAACGTCGATCTCTGGCAGCGCCTCGACGCCGCACTCGGCGAGCACGAGATCAAATGGCACTGGGTCAAGGGCCACGCCGGCCACCACGAAAACGAACGTGCCGATGAACTGGCTCGGAAGGGGCTGCAGGAGGCGCGTCAGCGCCAGTTCTGAATCTGTTAGGCCTTGAACGCGTTGAAACTCGCGCTCGTTGTTTGTGACGAGCGTAAGCCCAGCGACTTTTGCATGTGCCGCGATCCACAAGTCGTTGTTGCCGATCATTTGACCACCGATCTCGAGGGCGGCGCGCATTGCTCCGTAGGCCTCGCCAGCTTGCGATGGCAACTCGAGCACGGGCGACAAACTCGCGAGTTCGTTCAACTGTGCCATGGCCTGCTCGCGGAACTGGCTCTTTTGCGCCCCATAGCGCAGTTCACCATAGGTAATCACCGAGATGACGGCCTCGCCGGGCCGCAATCGTTGAAACCGAGCTGCCACCTCCGGCGGCCTTTGCCGTCGGATGTAGATGCAGATGTTGGTGTCCAGAAGAACGCGTGCCTCCATCTAGAGACCTTCCCGCTCTTGCGGGGGAGTGTCTTGTCGACCGTTTGGGAAGAGGTCGTCAGGCATGTTGGCAAGAATGTCGAATGCTCGCGCCAATCCCTTCCCCTTCTCACGCAGAGACGATCTCGTCGCCTCGGCGGAAGATTTCGACCTCTTTGCCGGAAACCCGGAATTGCTTTGGTAATCGTACCGCCTGGCTGTTGCCCGAGCGAAAAACCTTGGCCGTTGCCACCGGATAATCCTCGTTTGTATATACGGACGTGTATATACACACTAAGGAGCGAAATCAACTATGGTCAGGGGGCAAGTCTTGACCCCGCCGCTCGGCTCGATCATTAGTTGCGCCATGATCCGCCGTGACACCCGCTTCGTGTCGAAAAAAGCGCCCCGTTCGGGGCTCGCGGATCGCTGCGTGCGTTAAACTCAAGGCGCACCAAGGTTCGAAAACCCCGCCGGCTTCGACGGGGTTTTTTGTTGGCTGTCCCGTCTCCGGCCATCTCAAGGAGACCAGGACATGCAAACAACTCACTCAATTCCACAAGGCCTGTGGTTGCCGCTCATCACGCCATTCCGCGACGGCCGCTTCGACGAGACATCGGCACAGCGGCTCGCCGCGCACTATGCCGCTGCTGATATCGACGGCTTCATCCTCGGTGCCACCACTGGCGAGGGGATGACGCTCGATGACGATGAAATCCAGCGTTACGTCGAGATATGCCGTCGCGAGATTGCGCAGGCCGCACGTCCGGTGAAACTCTTTCTCGGGGTGTCGGGTAGCGCCACGCGCAAGGTTCTTGCCGCGCTGGCGCACTCGGCGAGCTGGTCGATCGACGGCTACCTGATCACCTGTCCCTATTACACGCGGCCGTCGCAGCTTGGCCTGTTCAGGCATTTCACCGCGTTGGCAGAGGCGACCGGCAAGCCGATCATGCTCTACAACATTCCCTATCGCACCGGCGTCAATCTCGGCAACGAGACCATGCTGCGGCTTGCCGAGCATCCAAACATCGTTGGCGTGAAGGATTGCTCGGCCGATGCAGCGCAATCGTTCGATCTGCTGCGCGATCGGCCTGCCACCTTTTCGGTGCTAACCGGCGACGATGCGCTGTTCTATACCGCGCTGACGCAAGGCGCCGACGGCGGCATCCTGGCCGCAGCCCATGTCGTAACAGCAGAGTTTGCAACGGTGCGCCGTCAGCTGCTCAACGGCAGCCAGCGTGGCGCGCTCGCACGCTGGCGCAAGCTGGTCGAGGTTGCGCGGCTGCTGTTCGCCGAGCCGAGCCCGGCGCCGATCAAGCACTGGCTGTGGCGGATTGGATTGATCGACAGCTCGGAGGTGCGGTTACCGATGACCGAGGTGAGCGATGGCCTCGCCGCCCGCATTGACGCTGAGATCGCGGCCCGCCGCCCGCATGCGCAGGGCGGGGTAGTATAGTGCGAAAAGTGGAACGCGCGGCGTCAACGCCGCGCGCTCGATCCGGTCTGGCTCGCTTAAAGCTGCTTGACCAGGGTGTCGCCGCCGGACACTTCGACGCTGCCTGGCTTCTCCTCGACGTTGAGCTTCTTCACCACGCCATCGTCGATCAGCATCGAATAGCGGCGCGAGCGAACGCCCATGCCACCGGCGGAGAAGTCGGCGTCGAGGCCGATCGCCTTGGCGAAGTCGGCGCTGCCGTCGGCGAGAAACTCGACCTGGTCCTTCAGGTCGGTGGCGCGCTTCCAGGCCTGCATCACGAAGGCATCGTTCACCGAGGTGACGGCGATGGTGTCGACGCCCTTCGCCTTCATGGCGTCGGCGTTGATGGTGATGCTCGGCATGTGCATCTTGTGGCAGGTTCCGGTGAAGGCGCCGGGCACCGCGAAGAGCGCGACTTTCTTGCCTTTGAACACCTCATCGGTGCTCTTCCATTGCGGACCGTCCCCGGTCATCACGCGGAACTTGAACTCCGGAATTTTATCGCCGACCTTGATCGTCATGTCGTTTCCCTCGGGGTGTGAGAGCATGACCCGGACAACACGTGAAACCGGCTCTCCAAAAAGGTTCATGCTCAAGTAAAAACTTCAATGGCCTTTCTTTAAACCTGCGGCATCCACCCGACAACAGCCGGATACCGTTCAATTCAGGTTGACATTGTATTCATAGGCGCCGTCGCTGCCGACCAGGGTGAATTTCAGGGCCGCTCCTTTCGCCTGCGCGCCCGGCGGCAGGCCTTCGAGATCGAAGGCAAAGCGCGCAAGGCCTGCGGGCGCCTGATCTTCCGGCTTCGGTTCCGGCAACGACCAGCTCGGCGCAGGGCCCTCGACGAACAACTCGACATGCGCGGATTGCGGCGTCAGGACGTCGACGACAACTCTGTTGCCCTCGCGCGTGACCTCACGAATGCCTGATGGTCCGGCGCCGATCTCGGCCGGCTTCGGTACCGTGTTCAGCGCGTTGGCAAGCTCGAAATCCATCGCGCTCACCGCGTCGACAAAGCCGAGCTCGAGTGAAGCGTCGACCGGCAGGCACAGCCGCTCGCAGATCGCATAGTCGATTGTCGCCCGCAGCGTCACCGGCTTGTCGGCGCTCTTCGGCACGATGCGCAGCGGCAATATCAAGTGTTTCTGGTAGCCGTAGGAGACGCCGCCGGCGCCATCGGAAAACTTCATCGGCGCCGGGAACAGCGGCGTCACCAACTCGACGTTTTCGGATTTTGCAAAGTCGATCCGCGGCGGCACGCCGGAATCGCCCGGTGTGCGCCAGTAGGTCTTCCAGCCGTCCTGCAACTCGAACTCGATGCCGCCAAGCAGCACCGCGCCGTTGCGCGAGCCCGCCAGCAGGCGCACCGCGGAGTGCGCGTCCTTCGACCAGGCCGATGCATCTTCGGCGCGGGCGGCTACCGATACGCAGTCCAGCCCGGCGATTGCAGCGACCGCCAGCAATGCGGGCAGCGGAATGAATGCATTCATGTGGCGTCTTTAGCGAGCTGGCGGGCGCTACACCATTGAATTGCCTGTGATCCGCCGCTTGGCGGTTGATTGACACCGTGGAGGCCCAATATCAGGATGACCAAGGCATGATCCGGAAAAGTGGATACCGGTTTTCCGAAAACGATCATGCTCAATTAAAGCCTAGAACTCGAAGGATTCATCGATCCTGTCGACTCAAGGTGACCGCCCGATGGAAAATGCACGCGGCAAGCCAAAGCTCGGCGGCGGACGTCCGTCGGTCGATGCGGCGCAGCGCTATCTCTACGGCAACCTGCTGATCGCGATGCCCGACATGATGAACGATGTCTTCCAGCGCAGCGTTATCTATGTGTGTGCCCATAATTCGGGCGGCGCCATGGGCATCATCGTCAACCGCCCGGCGGGCAGCCTGAATTTTCCTGGCCTGCTGGCGCAGCTGAAGATCATCGACAAGGCTGAGCAGATCAGGCTGCCGGAAAGCGCGGGCACGATGAAGGTGCTGCGCGGCGGGCCGGTCGAGGAGCAGCGCGGTTTCGTGCTGCATTCCAGCGATTTCTTCATCAAGGATTCGACGCTCGCCATCGACGACGGCATCTCGCTCACCGCAACCCTCGATATCCTGAAGGCCATCGCACACGGCGTCGGCCCGCGCCAGGCAATCTTCGCGCTCGGCTATGCCGGCTGGGGCGCCGGCCAGTTGGAGAGCGAGATCCAGCACAATGGCTGGCTGCATTGTCCTGCTGATCCCGATCTGATCTTCGACGACGATATCGACACCAAATACCGCCGGGCGCTGCAGAAGATCGGCATCCATCCCGGCATGCTGTCGAACGAAGCCGGCCACGCGTAAGGCGCGGCCCGGCTTTACTGCGCCGCCTCGAGCCGTTCTTCCGACAACAGCCGTCGCGCCGCCTCGGCGCTCATCGGCTCGCCAAAGGCGAAGCCCTGGGCGTATTCGCAACCCAGTTGATAGAGCTCGACCGCGTCTAAATCGCTCTCGGCGCCTTCGGCGACCACTTCCATGCCGAGGTCGTGCGCCAGCGCGACAATCGACTTCAGAAGCACGGGCCGCGTGCCGCGATTGGTGGTGCGCACGAACGACTGGTCGATCTTGATGGTGTCGAACGGGAAGCGCTGCAGGTAGGCGAGCGAGGAGTGGCCGGTGCCGAAGTCGTCGAGCGACAGCCCGGCACCAAGCTCCTTGATCCGGTGCAGCATTTGCGCGGCGTGCTCCGGATTTTCCATCACGAGCGATTCGGTCAGTTCAAGCTTCAGCGTGCCGCGCGCCACCGCCGCGTGCGACAGCACGGTGCGCAGGTCGTGGATCAGGTCGTGCCGCAACAGCTGGCGCGAGGAGATGTTGACGCTGGCGAACAGCGAGTTGCGCGAGCGCAAGGTCGACTGCCAGCGCGCCAGCTGCCGCGCCGTGCGGTCGAGCACGAAGGTGCCGAGATCGATGATCAGCCCGATCTCCTCGGCGATCGCGATGAACTCGGACGGCGACATGCGCCCGAGCTTGGGGTGATCCCAGCGCGCCAGCGCCTCGAAGCCGGCGATCGAGCGATCCTCGAGCCGTATGATCGGTTGGTAGAGGATGTTGATTTCCTCGCGCTCCAGCGCGCGGCGCAGTTCGGATTCGATCGTCAGCCGGTCGGTCTTCCGCGACCGCATGGCCGGCTTGTAGACGTCGATGCGGTCACCGCCGATCCGCTTGGAGTGATACATCGCAAGCTCGGCGTCCTTGATGATCTCGTCGCTCACCGTTGCCTGCGGATCGGATAGCGCGAGCCCGATCGAGGCGGTGAGGAAGATCTCGCGATCGTTGAACGCGATCGGCGCGCGAATGGTCTTGCGGATGGTTTCGGCGAACGCGGTGATGCGCGCGGGATCGGTCTCTGACAACAGGATCAGACCGAACTGATCGCCTGACAGGCGCGCCAGCGTATCCTGCGGTTTGAGAATGCGCGTCAGCCGGCGTGCCAGTGTCAGCAGAATCGAATCGCCGACCGCGATGCCGACGGAATCATTGACCTGCTTGAAGCGGTCGAGGTCGACGACCATCACGGTCGGGCGCAGGTTCGGCGCGCTCTTCGAGAGCAGCGCGATGCCGCTGATGCGGTCGAGGAACAGCTTGCGGTTCGGTAGTCCCGTCAGGTTGTCGTGCACGCTGTCGTGCAGCATGCGTTCTTCGGCATTCTTGAACTCGGTGACGTCGGACAGCGTGCCGATCACGCGGGCGACCTCGCCATCGGAGCCGACCACCGGCCGCGCCTTCAGCGAGAACCACATGAAGTGGCCGTCGGGCGTGCGCAGCCGGAAATCCTGCACCAGGCGCCCGCGGCGCTGATCGAGCACGCTGTCCAGGGCTGCGCGGAAGCGGTCCTGGTCGAGCGGATGCAGAACTTCGAGCCACTTCGCCGCCGGGCCTTCCAGCGTGCCGCGCCGCAAGCCGAGCAGGCTCTCGGTCTCGGCCGAGGTGAACACCTTGTCGGCGGCGACGTCCCAGTCCCAGATCAAGTCGCCGGCGCCGGTCAAAGCCAGCGCGCGGCGCTCCACGTCGGTGACGATGCCCTGCGTGGTGCCGCCAGCGAACGCGTGCTGCATCACCGTGAACCCGATCAGCATCACGATCAGCACGAGGCCGCCGAGCAGCGCCGGGCCGACGATGTCGTTGGTGACGCTGCCCTCGACCGTCATGCCGGCCGCGACCACCCAGACGCAGAGCAGGAACCAGGTCGGGATCAGCAGCACCGCACGGTCAAAGCCGTGGGTCGAGAGATAGAGGATCAGCAGGAAGCCGAAGACCGCGATCAGCGCCAGCGACAGCCGGGCGATGCCCGAGGCCACGGCCGGGTCGAACAGCGCGAGCGCAACGAGCGAGCCAAGGAACACCAGCCAGCCGAGGGTGATATGCGAGTAGCGCACGTGCCAGCGATTGAGGTTGAGATAGGCGAACAGGAACACCAGCAGTGTCGCCGACAGGATGGCCTCGCCGGACGCGCGCCACACTCGCTCGGCGCCGGCCGACATGTCGAACACCTTGCCCCAGAAGCCGAAGTCGACGCCGATATAGATCAGCACCGCCCACGCCAGTGCGGCAGCGGCCGGGAACATGATGCTGCCCTTGACCACGAACAGGATGGTCAGCACCAGCGCCAGCAATCCGGCAATGCCGATGACGATGCCCTGGTAGAGCGTGAACGAGTTGACCTTGTCCTTGTAGGAGTCGGGCTCCCACAGATAGAGCTGCGGCAGCTTGTCGGTCCGCATCTCCATCACGAAAGTGATGACGGAACCTGGATCGAGCGTGACGCGGAAGATATCGGCGGTGGCGCTGTCTTGCCGCTCGGGCCGGTCGCCGGTCGACGGCGTGATGGTCGCGATGCGCGAGGTGCCAAGGTCGGGCCACAGCAGGCCCGATGACGACCAGGCGATAGTGCGGGGCGACGATCAAACGATCGAGCTGGTCGTCGGTGTTGTTGGCGAGCGCGAACACCACCCAGTTCTGGCCGCCTTCGCGGGCGCGGACCTCGATGCGGCGGACGATGCCGTCGGTTCCTGGCGCGGTCGAAACCTGGATGCGGTCGCCGTCGGAGCGTTGCTGTTCCAGAATACCCGTGAGGTCGATGGCCGGCGCGTCACCGCGGACGCTGACTGCGTCGAGCGCGCGCGCGTTGTCGGCGCCCGCGACTGTAAGGCCCGCGATCATCCCGAAATAGATCGCAAGCAGCACGAGGCACTTGAACAAGCGCAATCTGGACTCCGCGTTAACCGATCCCCGCGCGGGACCGTCGATCAATGCCACGAAAACGAAGCCAAACCAAGGGCTTCCCGGCGGTCAGCGCTGCCTGAAACCGCCGCGATTACGTTGAGTTTGCGGTCTGTTCTTGAGGGGCGCGCGGCTTATGGTTCACGTCAGCAACACAATCTTGCCAATATGATGGCTGGATTCCATCCGCGCGTGTGCGTCTGATGCTTTCGCCAGCGGGAAGCTCGAGTCGATCAGCGGCTTGACCTTGCCGTCACGGAACAGAGGCGACACTTTCGCGTCCAGTTCGGCGGCGATCGCACCTTTCTCGGCGACACTGCGTGCGCGCAGCGTCGAGCCGGTGTGCACCAGCCGCTTCAGCATCAGACGCTGGAAGTTGACGGTCGCACTCGCGCTGCCGAGGAACGCAATCTGCACGATGCGCCCGTCGACCGCCGCCGCCTCGTAGTTTCGCTCGATGTAGTCGCCGCCGACCATGTCGAGGATGACGTTGGCGCCCGCGCCTCCGGTAAACGCCTTGGTCTCGGCGACGAAATCGCCGGTCTTGTAGTTGACTGCGAGGTCCGCGCCGAGCTTGACGCAGGCGTCGCACTTCTCCTGCGAGCCCGCGGTGATGATCACCTTTGCCCCGAACGCCTTGCCGAGCTGGATCGCGGTGGTGCCGATGCCCGACGAGCCGCCATGGATCAAGAGCGTCTCGCCAGACTTCAGCGCGCCGCGCTGGAACACGTTGTGCCACACCGTGAAGAAGGTTTCGGGAACACAGGCGGCTTCCTTCAGCGGCAGCGCCGGCGGTACCGGCAACGCACAGACCTCGGCGGCGGTACAGTACTCGGCGTAGCCGCCGCCCGGCACCAGCGCCATGACCCTATCGCCGATCTTGTAGCGGCTCGTGCCTTCGCCGAGCGCGACAACCTCGCCCGCGATCTCGAGACCCGGAATGTCGCTGGCGCCAGGCGGCGGAGGGTAGAAGCCACGGCGCTGCACGACGTCGGGCCGGTTGACGCCGGCGGCCGCAACTTTCACGAGGACCTCGCCCTTGCCCGGTTGTGGAACGGGGCGCTGCTCGGGCACCAGGGCTTCGGGTCCGCCGGGCTTCGGGATGCCGATGCAGTTCATCGTCGCGGGGATCGCAGGCATACGGTCGGTCCTTCTTGAGTGAAGCGTCATGCTGTAGAGCATTAGCGCATGTCCCGGAAAAGTGGCGACCGGTTTTCCGACAAGGACATGCGCAGAATTATTAGGGGCCCCGTGCGGAATTCGAGCCTTTCAGGAGCAAGCCATGCCCAATGATGACGACGATCGCCCGGCGAAGAAGATCGCCCACGAGATCGGGCAGGATCTGGCATTGCTGTCGGTCGAAGAACTGGACGACCGCATCGCCTTGCTGAAAACCGAGATCGGCCGGCTGGAGGGGGCATTGGCCGGTAAACGAGCCAGCCGCGACGCGGCCAGCAAGTTCTTCAAGTCATGACCGGGGCGCACGTCCCGGACCTGCGCCGCTTGGCAAATTTTTTCGGGAAAATTTAAGTCGTTTACTTCGAATTAAGCTTTCTCGACCATTACTGGTCGCGTCCAGTTTCTGGACATCGAGTGGCTCCTGTCCACTCTGTTTGACGCCTCCCTGTTATCAACTCTTAGCCGCCGGCAACGGCGGCTTTTTTTTGCCGCAGCTTCGCCGCGCAATGTTCGCGAAGGGCCTACCCGCCGGAAACCATATTGCCGGTTTTCATGTTGGGCAGGCTGGACTCTTAACCTCCGCCTGCGCAATGATTTGTTCATCATAACGGGGCCGAACGGCCCAAGAGTACCGTCGAGAGTACCGTTGCGTGAGGCGTTAACCCATGGCGAACAGGCCTGCGGCCGATGACGGCCTCGTCCTCTTCTCGGAAAAGCTTGCGAGTTCGGCGGCCTTCGCGGCCTTGTTTCGCGAAGGCATGGATCTCGTTGAGGAGACCGCCGGCTATCTCGACGGCGCCGGCCGGGTCGATGCCAAGTCGCTCGATCGCGCAGCCAGCCTCGGTTATGCCACTGAAAGCATGCGGCTGACCACGCGGCTGATGCAGCTCGCCTCCTGGCTCCTGCTGCATCGCGCGGTGAAGGAAGGCGAGATGTCGCTCGCGCAGGCGAACCGTGAGAAGGTCAAGGTCAAGCTCACCGCCGCCGATCCGGCCGCGAAGGAAGTTCTCGAGCGCCTGCCGGCGAAGCTGCAGGACCTGATCGAGCGCTCGATGGGGCTGCAGACCCGCATCCGCCGCCTCGACTCCACCATGCATTCGCCGCAGCCGCCGACGATCTCGGGCAATCCCCTGGTGTCGCAGCTCGACCGGCTCAAGGCGGCGTTCGAAGACCCGCGGCGGTAAGTCATCACGGTGCCACCAAAAGCAAAACGCCCCTGCGAAACAGGGGCGTTTTCATTCATGGCTTGTGCCCAGGCTTACTTCTTCATCAAGCCCGAGAACTTCTTCTGGAAGCGCGACACGCGGCCGCCGCGGTCGACGAGCTGCTGCTGGCCGCCGGTCCAGGCCGGATGCGACTTCGAGTCGATGTCGAGGTGGAGGGTGTCGCCCTCCTTGCCATAGGTCGAGCGCGTCTCGTACTCGCTACCGTCGGTCATGACGACCTTAATCTTATGATAATTCGGGTGAATTCCTTCTTTCATGACGGCGTCCTTTTGGGCGCGGCGGCGCCCGTATCAGTCTTCAGGTGAGCGGAGTTGGCGGCTCTATAACCCAACAATTCCGGCGAAACAAGGTAGTTGGACGGGGGGCGGGCCCCGCCAAAACACGGATCCGCGGGCAATCACGAATTTGCTAGCGGGAACGCCGCCCAGTTTGAGCTACAGCAATTTGCGTTGCCAACACCTTGCTATCGAGCCTGGAGCCACCACGGCCTCCGAGGCGATTGAATGACTGTTGCAAATCCGGGCGAAATGGTTCTTGCAGGTGACGTGACCACTACGACCCCTCTCGACACGCTAGCTGACGCGACCGGCCTGGAGACGACGACCAGGTCTGCCGGCCGCCTGCGCCCGTTGCTTGCGTTGATGCCCTATGTCGCGCGCTACCGCGGCCGGGCGCTGCTCGCGCTCGTCGCGCTTGTGGTCGCGGCGCTGACCACGCTGGTGGTCCCGGTTGCGATCCGCCGCATCATCGACTTCGGCTTCAGCACCGACGGCATTGCCCTGATCAACAGCTATTTTGGCGTGATGATTGCGGTCGTCGCGGTGCTCGCACTCGCCAGCGCCGCGCGCTACTACCTCGTCACCACGATCGGCGAGCGTGTCGTTGCCGATGTCCGGCGCGACGTGTTCGCGCATATCACGACGCTGTCGCCGGCGTTCTTCGACCTCACTCGCAGCGGCGAACTGGTGTCGCGGCTCACCGCCGACACCACGCAGATCAAGTCGGCGGTCGGTTCGTCGGTCTCGATCGCGCTGCGCAATCTCGTGCTGTTTATCGGCGCCGTCAGCATGATGGTGATCACCAGTCCGCGGCTGTCTGGCTTCGTGCTGGCCGCGATCCCGCTGATCGTGCTGCCTTTGATGGCGTTCGGCCGCTGGGTGCGCCGGCTGTCGCGCAGCGCGCAGGACACCCTTGCCGACGCCTCCGCCGACGCCTCCGAACTGATCGGCGCGATCCGTATCGTGCAGGCCTTCACCAACGAAAAGCTCGCGACCGCCAAATTCTCCCACGAAGTCGAGCGCGCCTTCGAAGCCGCGCGCGGCTCGATCACGGCGCGCGCCGTGCTGACGGCGATCATCATCTTCATCGTGTTCGCGAGCGTCGTGCTGATCCTCTGGGTCGGCGCCCACGACGTGCTGTCGGGCAACATCACCGCCGGCCGGCTCAGCCAGTTCATCCTTTACGCGGCGTTTGCCGCTTCCGGCCTCGGCCAGCTCAGCGAGGTGTGGGGCGAGGTCTCGGCGGCGTCAGGCGCGGCCGAGCGCCTGTTCGAGATTTTACGCGCGAAGCCCGCGATTGCTGCGCCGTCAGTGCCGCGGGCGCTGCCGGTACCGGCGCGCGGTGACCTCGAGATCAGGGATATCAGCTTCGCCTATCCGGCGCGGCCCGAGGTCAACGCGCTCGATGGCGTCACGTTGAACGTGCGTGCCGGCGAGAAAGTCGCGATCGTCGGCCCATCCGGCGCGGGAAAGAGCACGCTGTTTCACCTCCTGCTGCGGTTCTACGATCCGAACGGAGGGTCAATCGCGTTTGACGGCGTGCCGATCCGCAATGCCGACCTAAAAGACCTGCGCGAGCGCATCGCGCTGGTGCCGCAGGATTCCGTGGTGTTTGCCGCCAGTGCTGCCGATAACATCCGTTTCGGCCGGCCCGACGCTGACGACGCGAATGTCGCCCACGCTGCCGAGCAGGCCCAGGCCTCCGAATTCATCCGCAGAATGCCGCAAGGGTTTGCCACCCAGCTCGGCGAGCGCGGCGTGACGTTATCGGGCGGCCAGCGCCAGCGCATCGCAATTGCGCGCGCGATCCTGCGCGATGCGCCGCTGCTGTTGCTCGACGAAGCGACCTCGGCGCTCGACGCCGAAAGCGAGACGCTGGTGCAGACCGCATTGTCCGAGTTGATGCAGCATCGCACCACGCTCGTCATCGCGCATCGGCTCGCGACCGTGCTGTCGTGCGACCGCATTATCGTGCTCGACCATGGCAAAGTGGTCGAGGAGGGTACCCACGCCTCCCTCGTTGCCGCGAACGGTCTCTACGCCCGCCTCGCGCGCCTGCAGTTCCAGGGGATTTGATTCTCACGCTGCGCCGCCTTCTTACCTCTCCCCCGACGGGGAGAGGTAAGGGTTCCCGCTGATGCGCCGCTCACCCCAGAACATTTCCTCAAGGCCGCCACACCATTCGCAACACCTTGCGGCCGGAAGTCGGATTGACGTCCTCGCCGTCTGCGGTGAACGCATTCTTCTCGTAGAATTTGATCGCGCGAAAATTGTCGAGATTGACCAGCAACGACACGCCGGACGGCGACAGCCGTTTCGCTTCATCGAGCAGCATTTTCGCGAGCGGCGAACCCCAGGCTTCCGGCGCCACGACGATCTGGTCGAGATAGCCCTTTGCGTCGATCGTGACGAAGCCGGCGAGCACAGCGCCATCCTCGGCCACAACGACAGTTGCCGCCGGCACCAGCTCTTTGCGCCAGCGCGCGCGCCACCAGTCCACCCGTGCGCTAAAGTCGATGCTCGGGTAGGCGAGCTGCCAGGTCCGCCGCCACAGCTCGATGGCGGCGTCCTCATCGGCGTCGCGATAGCGGCGCAGCGAAAAGGTGCCGCTCATCGCTCCGTCAGCTTCAGCTCGATGCGGCGGTTGCGCTGATAGGCCTCGTCCGTCTTGCCGGGATCGATCGGCTGGAATTCGCCGAAGCCGGCGGCGACCAGCCGCTGCGGCGGCACGCCCTTTGAAATCAGGTATTGCACGACGGCAATCGCGCGCGCCGACGACAATTCCCAGTTCGACGGAAACTGCGGGCTCGTGATCGGTCGCGAGTCGGTATGGCCATCGACGCGCAGCACCCACGGCAGATCGGCCGGGATCTGGCGGTCCAGATCGAGCAGGGCAGCAGCGACCTGGTCGAGCTCGTTCCGCCCCTCGGGCAGCAGAACTGCTTGACCGGTATCGAAGAACACTTCCGACTGGAACACGAAGCGGTCGCCGACAATGTGGATGTCGGGGCGGTTGCCGAGGATCGTCCGCAGCCGGCCGAAGAACTCCGAGCGATAGCGCGACAGCTCCTGGATGCGCTGGGCGAGCGCGACGTTGAGCCGCTGGCCGAGATCGGTGAGCTTGGTCTGCGAATCCTGGTTGTTCTTTTCTGACGCTTGCAGCGCTTCCTCCAGCGCCGACAGCTGCCGGCGCAGCGCCGCGATCTGCTGGTTCAGGATTTCGATCATCGCCTGCGCGCGCGACGAAATCTGCCGCTCGGATTCCAGCGCCTTTGAGAGCTCGGTGTTTTGCCCGGCGGCATCGCTGCCGGCGCTGACGAGGCCATCATAGAGCCCCTTGAGGCGGTCGCGCTCGCCTTCCGCCGATGCAAGGCCTGCGCGCATCTGCGACAGCTGGTCTTCGAGGCTGAGCTTGCCGAGCTTCTCCATCGACAAGAGATCATTGAGCTGCGCGATCTGCGCGTTCAGCTGGTCGAGCAGCTTGTCCTTGGACGAGACCTGCTGCGACAGGAAGAACTGCACGACGGTAAACACCGACAGCAGGAACACGATCGCAAGGATCAGCGTCGACAGCGCGTCGACAAATCCTGGCCAGTAATTGAAGCCGCTGTCACCGCGTCGCGAGCGTCCCAGCGCCATTTAGCTCTTCTCCGGCTGACGCGCGATGCGCTCGAGCAGCTTGCGGATCTCGCGGTTCTGCTCGCCCTGGCCGTCGGCCCATTCGCGGATCATCTGCTGCTCGTTGCGCATATGCTGGACCAGGCCCTGGATGGCGTCGGCGAGGTTCGCCATCGCCACGGTGGATTCGCGCCCCGAGCCGATACCTTCGACCGCGGTACGCAGGCGGTCCATCGCCTGGTGCAGCTCGGGCGGCGCCGCGCCGCCGCCGGCAGGCGCGTCGGAGTATTCCCGCACGGTGGTCGCGAGCCAGTCCTCGAGGTCCGTGTAGAAGCGATTCTGCGCCTGGCTCGATTGCAGGTCGAGGAAGCCGAGCACCAGCGAGCCGGCAAGGCCGAACAGCGAGGACGAGAACGAGATGCCCATGCCGCCCAATGGAGCGGCGAGGCCTTCCTTCAGCGTGTCGAACACGCTTGCGGCATCGCCGCCGACCTTCAGTCCGTCGATGATTTTGCCGACGGAGCCGACCGTCTCGATCAAACCCCAGAACGTGCCGAGCAGGCCGAGGAACACCAATAGCCCGGTCATGTAGCGTGAGAGGTCGCGCGCCTCGTCGAGCCGGGTCGCGATCGAATCGAGCAGATGGCGCATGGTCTGCTGCGTGATCGACATCCGCCCGACGCGGTCGCCGAGGATGGCGGCCATCGGCGCCAGCAGTTTTGGCCGGCGGTCGACCACGAGGCCGGGATCGGCAATGCGGAAGGAGTTGACCCAGCCAATTTCCGGATAGAGCCGGATCACCTGCTGAAACGCGAGGATGATGCCGATCAAGAGCACCATCACGATCACAGCGTTCAGCCCGGGATTGGCGAGGAACGCCTGCCAGATCTGCTTGTTCAGCACGACGACCAGCAACCCGCACAGGATCAGGAACACCAGCATCCGGAACAGGAAGATGCGGGGCGACGACAGCTTGGCCCGTTCGAGGTCGGCGAGGTAGCCGGAGGAGGTCTGCGCCATGGTCCGTTCTGAAGGTCTCGCGGTGTCTGCCGCTGAATATGGCACAAGCTTGGCTGCTGAAAAGGTGCGGGAGGTGTTTTAGCGGGGCTTTCCAGCCTTGCCGCGCTGAAACCTGGGATCTGGGACATGCGTATCTAAGGGCGAGCATTTGCGGGAACCCCAAGATGGCGCTGTCTTATCTTCTTGCCCTGGTCCTGATCGCTTTGGCGCTGTCGGTGCTGCTTGCCATCGCATGGGTGGTGCAGCAGCGGACGGGAAATTCCGGCTGGGTCGACACCATCTGGACGTTTGCCGTCGGCGGGGTCGGCGCGGCTTTCGCGTTTGGCACAAAGCGTCAGCTCATGGGGTGCAGCGATATGTCCGGTGTTGGGGGGATACTGTTGAAAAGTCGAAAGTTGCAGGGCTCTGAATTTTTGGCGAAAACCTGATGCGCGAAGAGGTCGATAATTCATGCAGCCTCAGTCGCGTTACCGAAGTCGCCTATGAGTTTAGCGCGAGGCGATGAGGTCCCTCAAATCTCTACACGAAAACCGCGCCTGCGGCCCTCGCAATTTTTGACACCTCCTGCAAAACGACTTTTGCAACAGTATCGGGGGGAAACCGGAAGTGAGTATAAGGCCGTCAGAACGACGCGTTTGACCCAAGGCGACATGGAGTGAGTGCGCCCTTATGTCATTCATTGGCTTCGCGGCGTCCGCGGCTGGCCCGAGTGGACGTCCCGGGCTATCAGGCATTTGCGGAAGAACCTATCTTGCCGGAAGCATTACTTGACCTCGAATTTCGCCGCCGGGGTTCGCTGGAGTATGTACGTTCACGTACCAGCGCCCTGCAGTAAACTGCTCCGCCTGCTCGGGTGTCAGGATCGCTTGCCCGGCAATCGGGCTTTCGGCCGTGTTACCCTGCTTCGAAAGCCACACGAGGACAGCTCCTTTCTCTCCCCGCGACGCAGGCCCGTGGAAATGGGCCATGGTCGCCGTTCCCGATAATCCGCTGTAGGCGATGGTCCATTTGACGGTTCGCGTCGCTGGATCGTAAGTCAGCTCGGCAACCCCGCTTCCTGCGGTCTGTACCGGCGGCACTTCTTCCGCACCGCTAAGTGCCACACTGAACGATACCGGATCGGCGTAGCTCGTGCCCGTCCAGCCGCAAGCCATGAGAAAAGCCATCATCATCATCAAGCCATGACGCGCAGTGATCAGCATGTTCGCCCCCCGTAGACATCTGCCTTAATATACAACGTTTGCAGGCTGCGCGGCATGCGCTTATGCCGCGGGCCGGCCATAGCCGCCTATTCTGACGGGAGGATTACATGGCACAATGAAATTGGCTCCGGAGGTAAGCTGCCGTCGACGCCGGGCGTCGCGGTGGGCGCTAAGGGAGGACCCATTATGCCGCACCCATCGATCCGTGCCCGATTGATCTTCCTCTCCGTCTCATTGCTCGCAATCCTCACCATCTCGATGACGCTCCTCAGTCATGAGCTGGCGCGCGATTCTGAGGCCCTGACCGACGAAGCCCGTCTTGTCTCAGTTGTCACGAGCGCAAACGCCGCCAGCAAGCACTTCGGCGACCTGCGCTACTGGCTAGCCGACTTCGCCGAGACCTTGCTCTCCACCTCGCAACAGAAGGCCGCCGCAGCCAAGGATCGCCTCGACTCCAATTTGAGGGAAATCGCGTCGGCTGATCCCACCGCGGTCGCGGCGATCGTGCGTGAGGTCAACAGGCTCAACGAGCTGGCGCAAAAGGCGGCCACCGCTTATTCAAGCGATGATACCGCAGGCGGCCGCGCCCTGATGGAACAGGCAAAACAGCACATTTTGACCGTCGACGAGGAACTCGAGAAGATCGTCGAGCGGGTGGAGCAACAGGCGGTGACGAAGCGCGACGCCGCTGTGCGCCAGGCCGAATTTGCTGTCAACGTGTCGATCGCCGGCGGTATCTTTGCCTTGATCCTGGCCCTTGGCCTGACCGCACTGATCGTGCGCTCGATCGTGACCCCGTTGCAGCGAGTCGAACAGGGCATGATCGCGATCACCCGCGGCGACCTCGACGCGCCGCTTCCACCAGCGGCGCGCGACGAGATCGGCGCGATGGCACGGGCGCTCGGTATGCTGCGCGACAGCCTCATCGAGCGCAAGCGCCTCGATCGCGAGATCAGCGCTGCGCGCGACACAGCCGAAGGGGCCCTTCGGGACCTGAAGGCAGCGCAGGCCAACCTGATCCAAACCGAAAAATTGGCCTCGCTCGGCCAGCTCACCGCCGGCATTGCCCACGAGATCAAGAACCCGCTCAACTTCGTCAACAATTTCTCGGCGCTGTCGTCGGAGCTGATCGACGAGTTGCTCGATGTTCTCAAACCTGCCGACCTTGCCGGCAACACCCGCCAGGAGGTCGACGAACTCACCCACATGCTGAAGGGCAACCTCGAAAAGGTCGTGCAGCACGGCAAGCGTGCCGACTCAATTGTCAAGAATATGCTGCTGCATTCGCGCGCCGGTTCAGGCGAGCACCGGCCGACCGAGATCAATGCGATCGTCGAGGAAAGCTTGAATCTCGCCTATCACGGTGCTCGTGCCGAGAAGACGGGCTTCAACATCACGCTGCAGCGTGACCTCGACCCTGACGCTGGCCTGGTCGACGTCTACCCGCAGGAAATGACGCGCGTGCTGCTCAACCTGATCTCCAACGGCTTCTACGCCGCGACCAAGCGGAAAGCGCAGCTCGGTGATGGCTTTGAGCCGACGTTGAGCGCGTCGACCAAAAATCTCGGGGACAAGGTCGAAATCAGGGTGCGCGACAACGGCACTGGAATCCCCCTGGATGTGAAGGAAAGGATGTTCAATCCCTTCTTCACCACCAAGCCGGCCGGCGAGGGCACCGGGCTGGGCCTGTCGATGAGCCACGACATCGTGGTGAAACAGCATCAAGGCAGGATCGACGTCGAGACTGAACCCGGATCATTTACCGAATTCATCATTACACTACCCCGCGCGGCGGCAGCGCTGGCAAGTTAAGGGGAATGAGGTGAGCATTTACATTCTGGTGGTGGATGACGAGCCCGACGTCGAGATCTTGTTTCGCCAGCAGTTTCGCCGCGACCTGCGTGCCGGGCGTTTCAACATGGAGTTTGCCGCGTCGGCGCCGGAAGCGATGGAAAAGGCCGCGACCATCTCCGACCCCTCGCTGATCCTGATCCTGTCCGACATCAACATGCCCGGCATGAGCGGGCTCGAGATGCTGCCAAAGGTGCGCGCGGCGCGGCCGAGCGTGCCGGTCATCATGATTACGGCCTATGGCGATGCCGATACCAAGCGCACCGCGCTGGAGCGCGGCGCTGAGGCCTTATTGACAAAGCCGATCGATTTCACGCAGCTGCGTCAGGAAATCGATACCCGGGTTGGACGCTTCGCATGACCGCACGAATCCTGGTTGTCGACGACGAGGCAGACTTGGAAACGCTGATCCAGCAGAAATTCCGGCACCAGATCCGAGATGGCACTCTCAGCTTTCTGTTCGCCCGCGACGGGCTCGAAGCGCTCTCGGTGCTGGAACAAGACCGCGGCATCGATCTCGTTGTCAGCGATATCAACATGCCGCGCATGGACGGCCTGATGCTGCTTGAGAAGCTGCAGCACGCCGAGGAGAAGCTTTCCACCATCATCGTCTCGGCCTATGGCGATATGGCCAATATCCGCACCGCGATGAACCGCGGCGCGTTCGATTTTCTGACGAAGCCAATGGACTTTGCGGATTTCGAGGCAACCATTGCCAAGACCATCCGGCATGTCGAAATTTTGCGCGAAGCGCGGCGGCGACAGGCAGAGGCGGAGCGGGCCCATGCCTTGCTCTCGCGTTACTTTTCGCCCAGCCTGGCCGAACGACTTGCAAGCGATACGGACGCGATTGATCTCGGCGGGCAGCGCCGCTTGATCGCAACGCTGTTCACGGACATCACCAGTTTCACCGCGCTTGCTGAGACGCTTGAACCTGACGTGCTCGGTCCGCTTCTCAATGACTATCTCACGGGCATGACCGACATCGTGTTCGCTTACGACGGCACGGTGGCTAAGATCGTTGGCGATGCCTTGCACGTTCTGTTTGGAGCCCCCGGCGAACAATCGGATCATGCCGACCGCTCAGTCAATTGTGCATTGGCTTTGGATGAATACGCACAATCATTTCGCGAGCGATGGAACAAAAGGGGCATTGCACTTGGGGTCACACGCATCGGGGTTCATGCCGGTCTGGCGATTGTCGGCAACTTCGGTGGCGGCCGGTTCTTCGATTACACGGCCTATGGCGATACTATCAACGTCGCAGCGCGCTTGGAGGTTGCCAATAAGCAACTCGGTACCCGAATTTGCGTCAGCGCAATCCTTGCCGCCAAGATGAAGGATTTCCGGGGTCGTCCGGTGGGCGACCTAATGTTGAGGGGAAGGACGGAAGCTCTACGCGCCTTCGAGCCCCTAAGCGTCGGGCAATACGGAACCCCCGCGACAAAGAGCTACCTAGAGGCATTTGCCAAGCTGGAAGCCGGCGATCCCAGCGCAATGGCCGCATTCGCCGCGCATGTTGGCAAGCACGCTGACGATCAACTCGCCAGCTTCCATCTCAAGCGGCTGTTGAATGGCGGCGCCGGCACGCGGATCGCCTTGGATTAGAGACGCCACTCCCAACGGACGCACCGGGGCATCCATCCGGCGGATTGGCCTCATCAAATCTCCCCGAACTGCTGCGGCGCGAAGTGACGCAACTGGCAGATACTGTTGCAAAAGTCGAAAGTTGCAGCGCTCTGAATTTTTGGCGAAAACCTGATGCGCGAAGAGGTCGATGATTCGTGCAGCCTCAGTCGCGTTACCGAAGTCGCCTATGAGTTTAGCGCGAGGCGATGAGGTCCCTCAAATCTCTACACGAAAACCGCGCCTGCGGCCCTCGCAATTTTTGACACCTCCTGCAAAACGACTTTTGCAACAGTATCGGCACAAAGCGGACCAAAACCAACGTCCGCTTTTTTGCCGCTGTTGGGGGACAAGCGGACGTCGGCCGGATCGACCAAGCCGATTTATAAGAACACGGTCTAATTCCCCACCGGCTTCAGCGCGGTGACCAGCTCGCGATGGATGTACTCATTGCCGGCAACGATATTGCCGGTGCCGAAGATGTCGTCGCCGCCCTCGAAATCGCTGACGAAGCCGCCGGCCTCGCGCACCAGAATCATGCCGGCTGCCATGTCCCAGGCTCCGAGGTTACGCTCCCAAAAGCCATCGAAGCGGCCGGCCGCGACCCAGGCGAGATCGAGCGTCGCCGCACCAAAGCGGCGCAAACCGGCGACTTTCGGTTGCAACGCAGCCATTTCCTTCGTTGCCGTCTCAAAGCTGCCGCGCCCGAGATGCGGCAGGCCGCAGGCGATCACCGCTTCGTTGAGTTTCTTGCGGCCGGCGACGCGCAGGCGCTGGTCGTTGAGGAAGGCGCCCTTGCCCTTCTCGGCGAGGAAGAGATCGTCATTGGCGGGATTGTAGACCACGCCGGCGATGATGGCGTCCTCGCGCTTCAGCGCGATCGAGACCGCAAAGTGCGGCATGCCGTGCAGGAAGTTGGTGGTGCCGTCGAGCGGATCGACGATCCAGACGTGGCTCTTGTCGGTGCCCTCGCGCATCCCGCCTTCTTCGCCGATGAAGCCATAGCCCGGCCGCGCCTTGGCGAGCTCGCTGTAGACGGCCTCTTCGGCGCGCTTGTCGGCGACGGTGACGAAATTCGCCGGACCCTTCAGCGACACCTGCAGGTTCTCGACCTCGCCGAGGTCGCGCTTCAGCCCGCGGCCGGCGCGCCGCGCGGCCTTGATCATGACGTTGAGAAGCGCGGAGTGAAGCATGGCGGTCGCTTGCGGATGCATTGATCCAAAGAGGGGCGCGAGCGGTCTGCCCTGTCAGCGTCGGCGCGTCAAGCAGCCGCGGCGTGAATTGATCATTTGCCGGTGAACCAGTGGTGCACTTCTGCCTGTGCTTTCTGTTTGCTCTCGGCACTCATCGGCGCGAGCATGGCGTCGAGCTCGGGATCGCTGGCGCCATTCTGCTTCGAGATCAGGTGCCATTTCAGCGCCTCGACCAGGTCCTTCGGCGCGCCGACGCCGGTTGCAAGCACGCGGGCCAGCCGGTTCTGCGCGATCGGGCTGCCCTGCCGTGCCGCCTTCTGCAGCAGCGCGACGGCGGCGGCCTGGTCCTTGTCGGTGCCGGTGCCGTTGAACAGCGCGATGGCGTATTCGACTTCGGCGTCGAGATAGTCGGCTTGCGAGGCGGCCTTCAGCCAGCGTGCCGCCTCGGTCGGATTCTTGTCGCCAACGCGGCCGTCCTTGTAGAACGTCGCCAGCGCATACTGGGCCTCCGGCACGCCGGCCTCGGCGGCCTGCTGCAACAGCTCTGCGGCGCGCTTCAAATCCTGCGGAAAAACCTGACCCTCGATGTACAGCAGCGCGAGGTTATAGGCTGCGAGCGGATTGCCGAGCTTGGCGGAAAACGCCAGCAGCTTGGCCGCGGTCTCGCGATCCTTCGGCGTGCCGCGTCCGGCCATCGTCATCATCGCGAGTGCCAGCATGGCCTCGCGGTCGCCGCGATCGGCGGCGTTCTTGTACCAGATCACCGCCTTCTGATCGTCGCGGTTGACGCCCTCGCCATTGGCGTAGAGCTCTCCGAGCAGCGTCATCGCCTTCGGATCGGAGCGTTGCTCGGCGCGTTGCGTTGCGATCTTGAAGGCGTTGCCGTACTCGCCGCGCTGGAACGCGCCATAGGCGAGGTCGACGTTCGGATCGTCGGGCGGCAGCGTGTCTGATGGCGCGTTGGTGTAGCCGAGCGGTGGCGGCGATGCCGCCGGCGGCACTGATTTGGCGTTCGTCTTGCTGCTGGCAGATTTTGCTGGCGCCGCAGCCTTCGCGCTGTCTTTTTTCGGCGCCGGTCGTTTGGGTGCGCTGCTCTTGGTTGCCGTCTTGGGCGGCGCTTTCTGCTGGCTCGGCGGCGTGAGCGAAAGTTGCGCCTGCGCGGCCGACAACGCGAGAACGCAGGCCGCGGCCGCTGCAGAAATACGTCGCAGGGTTGCCGCCGCCATCACGCCTGCCGCTCCGGAACCGGCGAGGTCATGGCCTTCGCGATCTCCGCTGTCGCTTCGCCGAGCGCGGCCGCGACACCGCGCGGATCATTCCACACCGCATCATCAAGCAGAACGAAGTCGGCGCCGGCGGCGGCCAGCGCGCCGACCTCGCCAAGCGTCGCGGCATAGCCGACGCAAGGCGGCTCGAACACCTCGGCCCACCATTGCACGCGCTCCACGATCGCCTCGAGCCGAGGCCGCTGACCGTTCTGGTCAGGCTCACCGAACAGCACGTAGTCCGCGCCGGCTTCGCCCGCGGTCATGGCGTCGTGCCGCGACTGCAAGCGCCCTGCACCGACGATGCGGTCCGGCTTCAACGCGGTCAGCGCCTCGCTCACCGCATCAATGCCGCTGATATGCGCGCCGTCGGCGCTAGCGCGCGCCACGATCTCGACATGACCATCGAGCAGCAGCGCCGCACCGCGCTCCTGCACCGGCCGCGCCAGTGGTTTGATCCGCTTGACCAGACTGCGATCGTCGCCGGGCGCAAGACGCAGCAGCACCGCCGCGATGTCGGCGGCGCCGAGCGCCTCCGCCAGGCGGCTGTCAAAGCCCGCATCCTCGCCGAGCGGCGGCGTTGCCAGATAGAGGCGGGGCATGGGTCGAGGGGGCGGATTTGTCTTGGCAGCCATGGCCTTACTGTAACATCATCCAAACTTCGGGAGGACGCGTCAGATGCTCGTTTGCCCGACCGACAAGGTCGATATCGGGCAAGGTCGCCAAACAGGGTCGCCTAAAATGCGAAACCCGGGCAAGCCCGGGTTTCATGACCGACAGGGCAACGAAACTCACGCCGCCTTCTTCTCGAGGTCGGACTTCCACTGGCCGATCGAGGCGAGGCCGTTCATTTGCGCGCGGTGGGTGAAGGCGCGCTGCGCGGCGGCGACATTGTCGGCCTTGCCCGACCAAGCCTTCTGCGGTGCGGCTTGCAGCGCGCGGCCATAGGAGAAAGTCAGGTTCCACGGCAGGCCGCCGATCTTGTTCATCGCATCGAGATGCGCGGTCGCCTCTTCGTCGGACTGGCCACCCGACAGGAACGCGATGCCCGGCACGGCGCCGGGCACGCAGGCCTTCAACAGCTTCACGGTCTTCTCGGCGACCTCGGCGACGCCAGCGTGCTTCGCGCACTTCTTGCCGGAGATCGCCATGTTCGGCTTCAGCACCATGCCTTCGAGCTCGACGTTCTGGTAGTACAGTTCCTGGAACGTCTCCTTCAGCACCCACTCGGTGACATCGTAGCAGCGATCGATGTCGTGATCGCCGTCCATCAGCACTTCCGGCTCGACGATCGGTACGATCTGCGCCTGCTGGCACAGCGCGGCATAGCGCGCGAGCGCGTGGGCGTTGGTGTGAATGGCGGTGTAGCTCGGGATCTTCGGCCCGATGTCGATCACCGCACGCCATTTCGCAAAGCGGGCGCCACGCTCGTAATATTTCTTCAGCCGATCGGCGAGCTTGTCGAGACCGACCGTGATCACCTCGCCGGGGCAGCCGGGCAGGGCTTGCGTGCCTTCGTCGACCTTGATGCCGGGAATTGAACCGGCCTGCTCGATCAGCTTGACCAGCGGCGTGCCATCCTTGGCGTTCTGCCAGATCGTCTCGTCGTACAGGATGACGCCGGAAATGTTCTTCTTCATCGCGTCGGTCGAGCGGAACAGCAGCTCGCGATAATCGCGGCGATTGTCCTCGGTCGACTCCACGCCGATCGCATCGAACCGCTTCTTGATGGTGCCCGAGGATTCGTCGGCGGCGAGGATGCCCTTGCCCGGCGCGACCATGGCTTTTGCGACCTTGTTGAGCTCGGCGAGATTTATTTTGACGTCTCCCTAAGTCATCATCCGGATCCAGCCGTTCCGCATAACTTGGGCCCGGCAAATTCGTTGCCTTTTATAACGGCGGGTTCCGTGCGGGAAGGCCGCCGCGCAGGCGATTCCCGGCAAATTTGACCGAGGTAAACGGCTGCTATTTCTTCAACACTTCCACGCCCGGCAGCGGCTTGCCTTCCATCCATTCGAGGAACGCGCCGCCGGCGGTCGAGACATAGGTGAATTTCTGAGCCACGCCGGCCTGGTTCAGCGCCGCGACCGTGTCGCCGCCGCCGGCGACCGAGACCAGCTTGCCGGCTTTGGTCCGCTCCGCGGCATACTTGGCGGCCGCAACGGTTCCCTTGTCGAACGGATTCAGCTCGAAGGCGCCGACCGGACCGTTCCAGACCAGCGTCGCGGCATCGTCCATCGCCGCCTTGACGCGCTGGATCGACTGCGGGCCGATGTCGAGGATCATGCCGTCGGCCGGAATGGCGTCGAGCCCGTAGGCATGCGACGGCGCGTTGGCTTCGAAGTGATAGGCGACGACGGCGTCGACGGGAAGGATGATCGCGCAGTTGGCCTTCTCGGCCTTGGCGACGATCCGCAGCGCAGTCGGCGCCATCTCCTTCTCGGCGAGCGACTTGCCGATCTTGACGCCTTCGGCGTGCAGGAAGGTGTTGGCCATGCCGCCGCCGATGACGAGCGCGTCGACCCTGGTGACGAGGTTTTCCAAGAGCTCCAGCTTGGTCGAAACCTTTGCACCGCCGACGATGGCGATGACCGGCTTCTTCGGATTGCCGAGCGCCTTGTCGAGCGCTTCGAGCTCGGCCTGCATGGTGCGTCCGGCATAGGCCGGCAGCTTGTGGCCGAGGCCTTCGGTCGAGGCGTGGGCGCGGTGTGCCGCCGAGAACGCGTCGTTGACCCAGATGTCGCCGAGCCTCGCGAGCTGATCAACGAATGCCTTGTCGTTCTTTTCTTCCTGCGGATGGAAGCGGGTGTTCTCAAGACAGAGCACCTCGCCGTCCTTCATCGCGGCGACCGCTTTTTCTGCCACCTCGCCGACGCAGTCGTCGGCAAATGCGACCGGACGCTTGATCACTTGCGACACGACGGCAGCAACCGGCTTGAGCGACTCCTTCGGATCGCGCCCCTTCGGCCGCCCGAAATGCGCAAGCAGGATCACTTTTGCGCCTTTGCCGGCGAGTTCGTTGATAGTTGGCGCGACCCGCTCGATGCGGGTGAGGTCGGTGACCTTGCCATTTTCCATCGGCACGTTGAGGTCGACGCGCAGCAGCACGCGTTTGCCCTTCACGTCGACGTCGTCGAGGGTGCGGAATTGTTTTGTCATCGAAGATACTCGTCTCTTCTCACCTCTCCCCGCAATTCGGAGAGAGGTCGGATTCGCGAAGCGCATCCGGGTGAGGGGCGAGGCAGCGAGTTTCCGCAGGCACAGAATGTGAGGATAGCGGCCCCTCACCCCGACCCTCTCCCCGCTAAAGCGGGGCGAGGGAGAAAACCTCAGAGCAGCTTGCCCATCGCCACGGCGGTGTCGGCCATGCGGTTGGAGAAGCCCCACTCATTGTCGTACCAGGACAGTACGCGCACCAGGGTGCCGCCCTGCACCTTGGTCTGGTCCATCGCGAAGGTCGCGGAATGACCGTCGTGATTGAAGTCGATCGAGACGTTGGGCTGCGTGGTGTAGCCGAGGATGCCCTTGAGCTGCTGCTCGGCGGCGCGCTTCATCGCCTCGTTGATTTCCTTCGGATCGGTCTTCTTTTTGGCGACGATCTTGAGATCGATCACCGAGACGTTCGGCGTCGGCACGCGGATCGCGGTGCCGTCGAGCTTGCCGTTCAGTTCCGGCAGCACGAGGCCGATCGCCTTGGCAGCTCCCGTCGAGGTCGGGATCATCGACAATGCCGCCGCGCGGCCGCGGTAAAGATCCTTGTGCATGGTGTCGAGCGTCGGCTGGTCGCCGGTATAGGCATGGATCGTGGTCATGAAGCCGGTCTCGATGCCGACGGTGTCGTTCAGCACCTTGGCGACCGGCGCCAGGCAGTTCGTCGTGCAGGAGCCGTTCGAGACAACCTTGTGGTCGCCCGTCAGCTTGTCGTGGTTGACGCCGAACACCACGGTCATGTCGGCGCCGTCGGCCGGGGCCGAGATCAGGACGCGCTTGGCGCCGGCGGTCAGGTGCGCTGCCGCCTGGGTCTTCGAGGTAAAGATGCCGGTGCACTCCAGCGCGATGTCGACGCCGAGTTCCTTCCACGGCAGCTTGGCGGGATCGCGCTCGGCGGTGATCTTGATCGTGCCGTTGCCGAGGCTGATGCCGTCGCCCTTGACGGTCACCTCGCCGGGGAAGCGGCCGTGCACGCTGTCGAAGCGCAGCAGGTGTGCGTTGGTCTCGACCGGTCCAAGGTCGTTGGCGGCGACCACCTCGATGTCCTTGCGTCCGCTTTCATAGATGGCGCGCAGGATGTTGCGGCCGATACGGCCGAAGCCGTTGATGCCGACCCGGATTGTCATAGCTGTTCTCCTTCAAAAGCTTGAGCCCTTCCTGCGGCGGCGCGGGCCATCGCTGGAAGGCTGGTCTGCACGTCGCCCGGTTCATCCAGGCGAGCTCGGAAAATATGCTGACGTGCTAACCTTTTTTGCAGTCCGGCTCAAGCACCGGAACCGGCACCCAGCGCTGCATTAACCACGGCCTCGGCAGTAATTCCGAAGTGACGGTAAAGGTCCTTGGCTGGCGCGCTGGCGCCGAAGGATGACATTCCGATGAACAGGCCGTCCGCGCCGATCACCGCGTCCCAGCCCTGGCGGACAGCGGCCTCCACGGCGATCTTGACCGGTGCGTCGCCGATCAGCGCCTTGCGCTCCTTCGCTGGCAGCTCCAGCAACAGGTCGAGGCACGGCACTGAGACGACGCGTGCCGCGACGCCCTTGGCCGCAAGCTGCTTCTGTGCGTCGACCGCGATCGAGACTTCCGAGCCGGTCGCGAAGATCGAAACTTTTGCTGGGCCGCCTGCGGGTGAAATTTCATACGCGCCCCTGGCGCAGCGGTTGTCGGCATCCTTGCGCGAGCCGAAGCTGCGGCAGGTTCTGGCGCGTCAGCGCCAGCACGCTCGGCCGGTCCTTCGACTTCAGGGCAAGTTCCCAGCACTCCAGCGTCTCGACGGCGTCGCACGGCCTGTAACACGTTGAGGTTCGGCATCGCGCGCAATGCCGCCAGATGCTCGACCGGCTGGTGCGTCGGGCCGTCCTCGCCAAGCCCGATCGAGTCGTGGGTCAGCACGTGGATGACGCGCTCGCCCATCAGCGCCGCGAGCCGCAGCGCCGGACGCAGATAATCCGAGAACACCAGGAACGTGCCGGAGTAGGGGATGACGCCGCCGTGCAGCGCCATGCCGTTCATCGCCGCGGCCATGCCGTGCTCGCGGATGCCGTAGTGCACGAAGCGCCCGGCGTAGTTGTGGGCCGCGAACGCAACCATGCCCTTGGCCCGTGTGTTGTTGGAGCCGGTGAGATCGGCCGAGCCGCCGAGCATTTCCGGCACCGCGGTCGTCAATCCATCGAGCGCGAGCTCGGATGCGGCGCGCGTCGCGATATCCTTCTTCTCGGCCGCGAGCTTGTCCTTCATCGCAGCGATGGCTTTGCTGAGCGCTTCGGCTGGCAGCTCGCCGTGGATGCGGCGCTCGAACTCGGCGCGCATCCCGGCGTCCCGGGCTGCTAATCGCCCGGTCCACGCCTCGCGCGCTCCCTTGCCGCGGCGACCCGCTTCGCGCCATGCGCTCAAGATGTCAGCGGGCACTTCGAACGGCGGCGAATGCCAGCCAAGTTGTTTGCGTGCGCCGGCGATCTCCTCGGCACCGAGCGGCGAGCCGTGCGATTTCTCCGAGCCGGCCTTGGTCGGTGCGCCGAACGCGATGGTGGTCTTGCAGGCGATCAAACTCGGCCGATCGGATTTTTGGGCGCGCGCGATCGCCGCGGCGATTGCCGCCGGGTCGTGACCGTCGATCCGCTCTGCGGTCCAGCCGGCGGCTTCAAAACGCTTCACCTGGTCGACGTCATCGGCGAGCGACAGCGGGCCGTCGATCGAGATGCCGTTGTCGTCGTACAGCACGATCAGGCGATTGAGCTTGAGATGGCCGGCGAGCGCGATCGCCTCCTGCGAGATGCCTTCCATCAGGTCGCCGTCGGACGCCAGCACGTAGGTGTGGTGGTCGACGAGGTCGCCGCCGAAGGTTGCGGCGAGGTGGCGCTCGGCCATCGCCATGCCGACCGCGGTGGCGACGCCCTGGCCGAGCGGGCCGGTCGTGGTCTCGACGCCGGGCGTCAGAAAATTCTCCGGATGTCCCGGCGTGATCGAGTCGAGCTGGCGGAAACGCTTGATCTCCTCGATCGTCATCGGCCCGATGCCGGTGAGATAGAGCAGGGCGTAAAGCAGCATCGAGCCATGCCCCGCCGAGAGCACAAAACGGTCGCGATCCGGCCATTTGGGATCGGCAGCATCGAATTTCAGGAATTGGGTGAACAGCACGGTCGCGACATCCGCGGCGCCCATCGGCAGGCCCGGATGGCCCGATTTGGCCTGCTCGACCGCGTCCATCGCCAGCGCGCGAATGGCGTTCGCCATTTTGGAATGTTCGATTGCCATTTTTTCGAGTGCCATGGCGGCGGCATCTCCGCTGTGAATCGAGGTTTGCGTAGGGGACTTGCAGGGGACATGACGGCCTTACCGGCGCTCATGACGTCAGGTCGGCGGTGCTTAGCATCGGCCTCCGTTGAGTCCAAGCGCGCCTCCTCGGGACAAGCAACAAGGTGGTGCATAGGTTGCATCTCGCGTTGCTGCGGCTCTTGCCGGACCGGGGGGTCTGGCGCGAAATATCATGCTAAATATCTGCTGAGTTGGTCGTTTTGCGACTTCTGCCCGGGACCGAGGAACTTCGATGGGCGCGTTGCCGAATCCTGTGCGTAGAGAGAGCAACCTGATCGAGACCGCGACCTTGCGGTTGTCGGCGGCACTCGATGCATTGGAATTGGCGATCGAGGACCGGCGCGAGGCCGACCGCGAAGTCGAGGGCCATGCCGCCCGCGTCCATGCCTTCGGCGTCGATCGTTCGCGGCTCGCCGACGAGCTCGATCGGTCCCAGGCGCGCGCGCAGGCGCTGGAACATTCGAACCGAGAGATTGCCGCCCGGCTCGATGCCGCGATCGGCACGATTCGCAGCGTGCTCGAAAGCGAACAGGGCGCAGAGGGTGGGTCAGGGGGATGAACTTCGTCAATGTCATGATCGGCGGCCGGCAATACCGGCTTGCCTGCGAGGAGGGTCAGGAACAGCGGCTGACCAAGCTCGCAACCAACCTCGAGGATCTCGTTGGCCAGTTGCGCGGAAAATTCGGCGAGGTCGGCGACCAGCGCCTGATCGTGATGGCGGCGCTGACGTTGGCCGACGAGCTTTACGACGCGCGGCAGAAAATCCACCGCCTCGAATCCGATGTCGCCGAGATGATTGACGCGCGCGCAACTTACGTCGAGCGCTCGAAGGTGACGCAGGAAGCCGTCGCCGCCGCGCTCGATGCCGCCTCCGAGCGCATCGAGAAGATGACCCAGGTGCTGAACCGTCCAGTCGGCGGCGGCATCGCGCTGGGCTGACGGCCGCCGTCAGCGGCGCAGCGCAAATGCTGTCGCGATGAGTCCGATCGCAGTGAACGCGGCGCCCGCCAAGAACGTCGCCGCAGGGCCGATCATCTCCCACAACGCGCCGGCGATCAGGCTCGCGAGCAACAGCGCGACCCCGCTCACGAAATTGAAGACGCCGAACGCGGTGGCGCGCAGGTTTGCCGGTGCCTCGTCGGCGACCAGCGCCGATAGCAGGCCCTGGGTCAGGCCCATATGCAGGCCCCACAGCGCGACGCCCGCCATGACGACGAGAACATTCGGCGCCAGCGCGAGAACGATGTCGGCTGCGATCAGGACGGCGAAGCCGGCCGCCAGCATGAACCTGCGGTCGACCTGGTCGGACAGCGCGCCCAGCGGATAGGCCGTCAATGAATACACCACGTTCATCACGACCAGCACCAGCGGTGCCAGCGCGAGCGCGAGGCCTCTGTCCTGCGCGCGCAGGATCAGGAAGGCCTCGCTGAAACGCGCCAGCGTCAGCATCGCGCCGATGCCGACCACGATCCAGAAGATGCGACCAATGCCTTTGAGGTCGCTGAGCCTGAGCGGCGTCTCGGCTGACCGGGCGGCGCGCGCAGGTTCGCGCACGCCGACGATCAGAACCACGACCGACAGCAGGCCGGGGATCAGCGCCAGCCAGAACACCAGGCGGAAATTGTCGTTGAGCGCGGCCATCAGGCCGATCGCGATCAGGGGCCCGGCGACCGCGCCAACGGTGTCAAGTGCCTGGCGCAAGCCATAGGCCGCGCCGCGCAAGCCCGATGGGATGAGGTCGCCGATCATCGCGTCGCGCGGCGCGTCGCGGATGCCCTTGCCGATGCGGTCGGAGAATCGTGCCGCGAGCACGAGCGATGACGTCGGGGCGACGGCAAACAGCGGCTTTGACAGGGCGGCAAGCCCATAGCCAATGACAGTGAGCACCTTGCGTTGGCCGAGCTTGTCGCTGAGCCAGCCCGAGAACAGCTTCGAAATCGATGCCGTTGCTTCGCCGATGCCTTCGATGAAGCCCACCATCTCGGTGCTGGCGCCGAGCACGGTGGTGAGAAACACCGGCAGCAGGCCGTGGATCATCTCCGACGAAATATCCATGAACAGGCTGACGAAGCCGAGCGCCCAGATGCTGCCCGGCAATCGGGTGAGCGATGATTTTGGTTGGCTGGAGGCCGATGGTTCGCTCATGATCTTTCAACCTTACGCCATGATCGGAAAAACATGACTTTGAACTGGTCTGGCGGTCTATGCTGTAGGCGGGATCTGAACGGCCTTTTGAGAGAGAAAAATTGATGAGCGCGGACGACGACAAGTGGGCGAAGCGGCTGTTTCTCGAGGCGCGGACCCACAACGGCTGGAAAGAGCAGAAGATCAGCGACGACACGCTGAAGCAGCTCTTTGCGTTGACCAAAATGGGTCCGACCTCGGCGAACTGCTCGCCCGCGCGATTCGTCTTCGTGCGCAGCAAGGAGGGCAAGGAGAAACTGCGGCCGGCGCTGTCGGAGGGCAATCTCGACAAGACCATCAAGGCGCCGGTCACTGTGATCGTTGGTTACGACGAGCGGTTCTACGATCAGCTGCCAAAATTGTTTCCGCACACCGACGCCCGCGGCTGGTTCACCAGTAGCGCTGAGCTGGCGCATGAAACCGCCTTCCGCAACGGCACCCTGCAGGGTGCGTACCTCATCATGGCGGCGCGCATGCTCGGGATCGATACCGGGCCGATGTCCGGCTTCGACAAGAAGATCGTCGATGACGCTTTCTTCGCCGGAACGAATATCAAGTCGAATTTCCTGATCAATCTCGGCATCGGCGATCCCGCGGCATTGTTCCCGCGCTCGCCGCGCTTCGAGTTCGACGAGGCCTGCCGGCTGGCGTGAGCTTGGGTCAAACTCTGGTTGGGCGGTGCCAAACCGTTGTCGACATGCTATTGTTCGCCCATGAATTCGACCACAAAGCAACTTCTCGAACGTGTCGGCTCCTGGCCTGAAGAGGACCAGGAAGAGCTGGCAGAAGCAGCCTTGGAGATTGAGGCTCGCCGCTCAGGCATCTATCGGCTGAGCGAGGAGGAACGACAGGCGATTGATCGCGGTCTTGCCGACGCCCGCGAGGGCCGCTTTGCGAGCGACGCAGACATTGCAGCTATTCTCCAGAGGGCGCGCGCAACCGGCAAATGAAGCATCGCTTCACTGCGACAGCGCGTGCCGAGCTTGAGCAGCATCCCTATTCGGCGCAGCTCACTGATCGGGAAGGCGTCCGCCGGAAATATGTTCGGCGGTTTCGTTACGCGATCTTCTATCAAGTTGATGCCGCGGCCGATGAACTGATCATCCTCAGCGTCCGGCACGCCGCCCGGCGTTGGCCCTGGCAATAGTTGCCGAAGCAGCTGGCATGTCCGCCCGATCGTCGCTACATTGGTCGGGCGAAGCTGCGGGGTGCGTCAGGAGACATTATCCCCGGGGCCTTATCGATCCTTCAGGGAGCTGTCCCTGACCGGACCCGTGGGTCCGGACACACGGCGCCCACCTACTTTCGTAGGGAACCCGGGATCGAGCGCTCCAACGGCCACTGTGGCTTCGCACTTTCCTTCCTGCAGCACTGGTCGGTAGCCCGGATTGAGCGGCCAAGTACGCTGGCGCTTGCCAAACAACAAGCGCGAGCAAAATCCGGGAATTCTTGTCGCAGTGCTGCTCCCGGATTTCGCTTCTGTTCTTCTTGGGATGCGCGCCTGTGCGTGTGGCCCGCTCAACCCGGGCTACAACGTCTAGCTCGCCGGCAGTGCCGACGCTTCCACGCGGCGTGCGCTGCGCAGCTCGCCGAGGATGTCGGCGATCACCGCACCGAGCACCAGCGCACCGCCGATCAATTGATGCGGCGCCGGCACCTCGCCAAAGGCAAGAAAAATCCAGAACGGCATCAGCGGCGTCTCGAGCGTCGCAATCAGCGCGGCCTGTCCCGACGGCAACAGCCGCGAGCCGACGATGAAGAATGTCAGTCCGATCGCGATCTGACAGCCGAAACCGACAAAGACAAAAAGATCATGCGGCGTCACGCTCGTGATCTGCCGCGCGAAGGGAATGCTGACGACGCTGCCGAGCAGGCTCGACAGCGCGGACGCCGCCGCCATCGGCGTCTCGCGATGGTGGCGCACGACGACCGTCATGCCGGCAATGGCGACCGTCATCAGCGCGGCGAGCGCAATGCCGCGGATGTCGGCGCCACCATGGGCGCCGCCGACGATGGTCGCGACGCCCAGAAGCGCCACCGCGCTTGCGATCAGCGTGCGCCGGCGCGAGGCTTCCTTCAGGAAGATCCAGGCCAGCGCCGCCGTGACGAACGGTCCCGTCGCGTTGATCACGGCAACGTTGGCCGTGCTGGTATATTGCAGCGCCGGCACGAACACCGTCATGCCGAGCGTCGATAGAGCGGCGACAGCAAGACCGCGCATGCCGAGGTGACGCAGGTCGGCGAGCAGCGCCCGGCCTTGCATGGCGAACAGGCACAGCATGATCAGCGCGGTGCCGAAAACGCCGCGCCAGAACAGGATGGTCCAGGAATCGTAGGGCAGCACGCGCACGAAGTAGGGCGCGGTGCTCCACGCCGTCGCCGCGAGCACGACCAGCAGTATCGCAAGATTCTTCTGGGCGTGCGCGCCGGCCATTGTGGTCTCGCAATTTCGGCGACAGGTCACCGCCGTCATCGCGCAACGTGAGGGCTGCGTGCGTCAGCCGATGTCAGCATCGTCGCACGACGCGCGCCGCTGCCTCAGCCGATCACGGCGCGTCCGGGATCCACTTGTTGCGCGGCGAATCGTTCGCTCCCCAGGCGCGCGGCCGTTGCGGGCGGAATTCGTGCCATGGCTTCGGGTCGTAATAGCCAAGCTCCTCGTCGAGCATCTGGTCCATCTCGGCATAGAGCTCGATCATCAGCCCGTCCGGATTGTGATGATAGGACGCGCAGTTGTGACCGATGGTGTGCCGCGCCGGTCCCCATACGAGCGGGTGATTGTTGCGCACCAGGATGTCGGAGGCGCGCACCAGCTCCGGGAAATCCTTCACCTCGAACGCCAGGTGATGCAGTTTTTGCTCGCCCTTGAAGAAATTCACCGTGTGGTGGTCGGTCGAGCAGCGCAGGAACATTGCCGCGCCCTCGCGCCAGTCCGATTTCTTGAATCCCAGCGCGCCGATGTAGAACTGCGAGATCGTGTCGACCGACGGCATCGAGTAGGCGACATGACCGAGTTTCAGCGGGCTGATGCCGGCTTCGCTCGCGGTCCCCTCCGCAAAGCGGAATGCATTGAACAGCTCGATCTCGGTTCCCTTGGGGTCCTTGAACGCAAGCACGCGATCGACTCCGGGCGTCCGCCCGGGCCGGATCACGGCGTTGATGCCGGCGCGCTCCAGATCGCTCTTCGCCTCTTCGAGCGAGATCCGTGGCGAGATCTCGAACGCCAGGCCCTGGAGCCCGGCGTGCTCGCCGCGCTCCAGCACCACGCATTCGAGGCCATGCTGAGTGGCGAGCACGGCGCGCGCGGCGTCACTGAAGGCGCGGTGCAGGCCGAGCACATTTCGAAATAGCGCGCCTGCTTGTCGACGTCGGTGGTCGAGAGAATGGCATAGGCCAGTCGCCGGCTCTGGATCATGCGTCACCTCCATTGTCATTAGTCTTGGCCTTGGCTCTCGCGGCCGTTGGCGTTCAGTCTAGAGCATGTGCTGGAAAAGTGGAGAGCGGTTTGAAACTCCGTCGCAGGCGGGCGACCCGTTTAAGCGGTGTCTTACCAGCCAAATCGGCTGGATTGCGCACAAGCGGCGGACGCCAGGCTCCGCTTTGTCATCGCCCGCGCGAAAGCCTATGATGCCGCCCATGTCGGTTACCCTCGTCACCACCAAGGCCCAGCAGCGCGCCGCTGCGCTGGCGCGGCGCGATGCCTTGCCGGTCGCCGATCGCCGCGCCGCCGCGCAAAAGATCGCGCAGCGGCGGTTTCCGGTGCCGTTCGGCGAGGGCATGGTCGTCGCCGGCTATTCGCCGGTTCGTAGCGAGTGCGATCCGGTACCGCTGATGCGCAGCCTCGCCGGCAAGGGCGCGCAGCTCGCATTGCCTGTCGTCGAGAAGGACAAGACACTGTCATTCGCCGAATGGCGCCAGGGCGAGCAGCTCGCCGCCGGTCCGTTCGGCATCCTGCAGCCGCGCGCGAGTGCGCTCGACGTCGAGCCCGACATCATCCTGGTCCCGCTGGTCGGCTTCGATCGCGCCATGCACCGCATCGGCTATGGTGTCGGCTACTACGATCGCGCGCTGAAGGCGCTGCGCGCGAAAAAGCCCGTGATCGCGATCGGCATCGCCTTTGCGACCCAGGAGATCGACGCCGTCGTGGCCAACGCCCACGATGAACGCCTCGATCTCGTGCTGACCGAGCGCGAGGTCATCGATCCCGGAGCAAGGTGAACTGATAACAATCGCACCGTGCATATGTTGCCGGAATCCGAGTTCGGATCGACGCGCGTGCCTGTTTCCGTATGCAAAATCGCAGGATTGTTAACTTTGTCGGCACAACCCGCGGCGCCGGATTAGAGAAACGCAAAGGTGTTTGCCCATGATCCGGGCATGGGGCATCAACCACAAGCCTATGGTTTTGCGGCGCGGCTCTCGATCGGGCTGGCGGGACTTCTGTTCTCTGCCCTGATCGCCGCGATATTTCTGGTCGATGTCCAGCTGCGCTACAACGCCAACATCGAGGCCGCGAAGAAGGACACCGCGAACTACGCCGAGATTCTCGCCGAGCACGCGGCGCTGACCTTCGGCGGAATTGATCAGGCGCTGCATGAAGCGGAATCGATCCGTCAGGGCAATTCGCGTGGCAACGAAGGTCAGCCCGACGCGGTGCATTGGGCCTTGCGCCACATCGCACAGACGTCGCCCGCGATCGTGGCGATCGGCTGGACCGACGCTCAGGGCAACGTTGTGGCGCATTCCTATGACCATGCTCCAGCGCGCACCAACATCGCCGACATGGCGCATTTCACCGTCCAGCGCGATCACGACAATGTCGGGCTCTACATCGCCCCGCCGTATCGTTCGGCGGCAAGCGATCGCTGGCTCAGTGCGGTGTCGCGGCGGCTCAACAATCCCGATGGCAGCTTTGCCGGTGTCGTGACGGCGCCGATCGATCAATCCTACTTCAATCAGCTCTATCGTTCGGTCGACCTCGGCAAAGGCGGATCGATTATACTCCTGCATCGCGGCGGGCAAATTCTGGCGCGCCAGCCGGTCGCGACGGGCGCGATCGGCAAATCGTTTGCGGACGGTCCGCTGTTGAGCGAGTACCTGCCGCGGGCCGAAACCGGTTCCTACGAGGGCGCCAGCCTCGTGGACGGCGCCGCGCGTATCGTGAGCTACAAGGCCGTGCCGGGTCTTCCGCTCGTCATCATCGTGACGCGTGCGCGCGCCGACGCGCTGGCGCGATGGTACAGCTTTATCTGTGAGTTCGGCGCCCTGGCGGCGCTGATGATCGCGGGCGTTCTGCTCGGCACCTGGCTGTTGCTGCGCCAGACGCGCGGCCTTGCGGCGCAGACCGAGGCGCTGGCCGCGACCGCGGCATCACTTGAACAGACCAACGTCTGGTTCGATGCCGCCTTGAGCAACATGTCGCAGGGGCTATGCCTGTTCGATGCAGATCAGCGGCTGGTGATCTGCAACAAGCGGTTCCGCGAGATCTACGACTATCCGGAAGAACTGGTTCGTCCAGGCACGCCGATCGCAAAATTGCTCGAGCATCCGTCCGGCGGCCTCAAGGACAGCGGAAAGACGCTCGAACAGGCACTGGAAGAGGTTTCGACGCAGCGGCACGAAATTTTTGTCACCAACGATGGTCGATATATTTCGATTGTTCGTACGCCGGTAGCGAGTGGAGGGTGGGTTGCGACTCATGAGGACATCACCGAGCAGAAGCGCGCCGAAGAGCTGGTGATTGCCAAAGCGGCGGAATTGCAGGCGTTCAATGAACGCTTCGACGCCGCGCTCAGCAGCATGTCGCAGGGGCTCTGCCTGTTCGACTCCGAGCAGCGCCTGGTCATCTGCAACGAGCGCTTTCGCGAAATTTACGGCTATCCGAAAGGCCTGGTTCGCCCCGGCACGCCGCTGAATTCCATTCTCAGTCACCTCATGGCTCGTGGCGCCAGGCAAGGCGACATGACGGTCGATGACTACATCGCGGGATTGAAGACGCAGACCAACGAGACCTTCTTCAACCTCGATGGTCGCATCATTTCGATCGTTCGCACGCCGACCCCGGACGGCGGCTGGGTGGCGACCCACGAGGACGTCACCGAGCAGAAGCATGCCGCGCAATTACTTGCCGACCAGGCCGCTGAGCTGAGAACGGTGAACGCCCGCTTCGACGCCGCGATCAACAACATGGCACAGGGACTCTGCCTGACCGACGCCGACCGACGCGTCGTGATGGCCAACCATCGTTTCTGCGAGATTTACGGACTTCCGGAGGAGTTGGTGCAGCCCGGCGTGTCGGCGGCGGTACTTATTGGCGAGGTTACGGCCCGCGGCTTCATGCCTGAAGACATGTCGCCCGAGGAATTCGTGCGCGTTATGCCGGAGCGGCGCAGCCAGGCGGTCGTCAGTGCGGACGGCCGCACCATTTCGATCACGCGCGGTCCGATTCCCGGCGGCGGCTTGATCGCCACCCACGAGGACGTCACCGAGCGGCGCAACGCCGAACGTCGGCTTGCCGAGAATGCGGCCGCGCTGAAGCGCGCCAACGAGCGCTTCGAGGTCGCGATCAACAACATGCCGCAGGGCGTCTGCCTGTTCGATACCGAGCAGCGGCGTCGTGATCGCCAACACGCGTTATGCCGAGCTCTATCACCTCGAGCCCGCGCAGGTGAAAGCCGGCACGTCGCTCAAGCAAATCTTCGAGGATCGTCGCGAGCGCGGCACCAATTTCGCCGACGCGCCGGACACCTATCTCAGCGGCAATCCCCCGAAGGAGCAGGAGGTCCTGGAGCTGGCGGACGGCCGCATCATGTCGATCTCGCGCCGGCAGATGTCGGATGGCGGTTGGCTGACCACGCACGAGGACATCACCGACCGCGCCCAGAGCGAGCGGCGGATCGCCTATATGGCGCAGCACGACATGCTGACCGGGCTCGCCAATCGCGCGCTGTTTACCGAGAAGCTGGAGGACGTGAGCAAACGTCACAAGCGTCATGGCGACGGCTTCGCCGTGCTGATGCTTGACCTCGACAAGTTCAAGGCCGTGAACGATACGCTCGGCCACTCGGCCGGCGACCAGCTCCTGAAGGAAGTCGCTGCGCGGCTCAAAGCATCGCTGCGCGAGACCGACGTGCTCGCGCGCCTTGGCGGGGATGAGTTCGCCATCATTCAGGACGGTGAGATCGAGCAGCATCAGGCCGCCATCACCGTCGCGCTCCGGATCATCGAAGTGATCGGCAGGCCGTTCGAGCTCGACGGCGGGCACCACGTCAATATCGGCACCAGCATCGGCATCGCGTTTGCGCCGGAACACGGCGTCGAGCCCGACGAGGTGATGAAGTGTGCCGATCTCGCGCTTTATGCCGTCAAGGCGGCCGGCCGCAACGATTTCAGGATTTTTGCTTCTGACCTGGGCCAGGCCGAGGAAGCTCATCGGGCAAGCGAGGGCGAACTGCGCGAGGCCATCGCGCGCGGCGAATTCGAACTGCACTACCAGCCGGTTTTCGACGCGCGGACGCGGGCGATCAGCGGTGTCGAGGCATTGCTGCGCTGGCGCCATCCGGACCGGGGATTGCTCGGCCCCGATCAATTCCTGCCTCTGGCCGAGGCTTCGGGACAAATCGTGCCGCTTGGCGAATGGGTCCTGCAAAAGGCCTGCCAGGACGCGCTGACCTTGCCGGCACACCTGAAAGTCGCGATCAACCTTTCTGCGGTGCAGTTTCGAAAAGGTAACCTGTTCGACGTGGTGCTGTGCACGCTCGTCGAAAGCGGGCTTGCGCCGGAGCGTCTTGAGCTGGAGATCACCGAGGCGGCTCTGCTCGACAATCACGCCGCGCATCTTGCAACCATGCGACAGCTGAAGAATCTCGGCGTCGCCATCGTGCTCGACGACTTCGGCGCCGGCTCTTCGTCGATGAAACACCTGATCGACTTCCCGTTCGACCGGATCAAGATCGACAACGCATTCGCGCAAGGCGCGCCGAACCGTCGCGATTGCGCGGCCGCGATCGCCTCGATCCTCGCGCTCGCGCAGGGACTGGATATTGCGACGACTGCCGAAGGCGTCGAGACGGACGAGCAGGCCGACTATCTCAGGTCCGCCGGCATCGATACTCTCCAGGGTTATTTGTTCGGACGGCCGCGACCGCTCGCGGAACTTGATTGCTGCGGGTCGGCCTCGCGTGAGGAGATGGTGGCCTGACGTCGCGCACAGGCCATTCTTCGAATCGGATGTTGTTGTCGCAAAATTTGGTCATGACCGGCAATGAATACTCAGAACGATTTGCTCGCACAGCTTGAGATTGGCCTCGCCAGCAAGGATGTTTCGCGTCGCGCCGAGGTCTTGCGGCGGGTGACCGATCTGTTCGTGCTCGGGTCCGGTCATTTCACCAGTGACCAGGTTGAGCTGTTCGATCAGGTGATGAGCATGCTGATCGAGCACGCCGAACTCGCGTTGCGCGCGGAGCTCAGTCGAGCGGCTTGCGACAAAGCCCGATGCGCCGGCCGGCGTCCTCCGTCGCCTCGCATTCGACGATGCCATCGAGGTTGCCGGCCCCGTGCTGCATCAAAGCGAGCGGCTCGATGACGTGCTCCTGGTCGAGAACGCGAAGACCAGGAGCCAGCAGCACCTGCTCGCGATCTCCGGCCGCCGGACGCTGAGCGAGCCCGTGACCGATGTTCTGGTCGTACGCGGCGATCGGGCCGTCGTGGTGAACACGGCACGAAACAGCGGTGCAAGCTTCTCCTCGGCCGGACTGTCGACGCTCGCCGACAAGTCACGTGACGATGCCGAGGTCGCCCACTGCCTGTGGTCCCGCCGCGACATTCCGCACCAGACACTTGTCAGGATCTTCATGGAAGCCTCCGAGGCGACCAGGAAAGCGCTGGAGGCCCGCGACCCGCGGCAGGCGGTCGCCATTCGCGATGCGGTCGCGGCAGCGACTGAGGCGGTGCAGGTCAAGGCGCGCGCCCAATCCAATGAACACGAACAGGCGCGCAGCGTCGTCGCGGCGTTGCACGCCGCGGGGCAGTTGAACGAAGAGCATCTGCTTGCATTCGTGAACGAAGGCGCCTTTGACAAGGCGGCCGTTATCATTGTCGCTGATGTGCGATCTGCCGATTGGACTGATCGAGCGTTGCCTGGTCCAGAATCGAACCGAACAGATTCTGGTGCTGGCCAAAGCCATCAATCTGTCGTGGCCGACTACGTCTGCCCTGATCCTGCTTCCAGGCGGGTACGGTGGAATCTCCCGCGAGCAACTCGATCAGTGCTTCACCAGCTTTTCGCGGATGCAGCCGAAGACCGCGCGGACCGCGATGCAGTTCTACCGGATGCGCGAGCAGGCGGGCGGCGGCCTGACCCGAGCGATCCCGCCCAGCGTGAGAAGCCGGAGGGCGGCCGGCAGCGACGTTTGTCCTGTACCCCGACGCCGTGATCTTGTGCTAACCAAGCCCAAGGACATTTGCGAGCGGCGGGAACCTCAGTTGCGAATCCTTTTTGTCGGCGATGTGGTGGGGAAGAGCGGGCGGACGGCGATTCTCCAGCACCTGCCGAAGCTGCGTGCCGACTTCGCCCTCGATCTCGTCATCGTCAACGGCGAAAACGCCGCGGGCGGCTTCGGCATCACCGAGCAGATCTACCAGGATTTCATCGACGCCGGCGCCGACGTTGTGACGCTCGGCAATCACGCGTGGCGGCAAAAAGAGGCGCTCGTCTTCATCGCGCGTGTGCCGGCGCTGATCCGCCCGCTGAATTTTCCGAAGAGCCAGCCCGGCCGCGGCGCGATGCTGGTCGAGACCAAGAAGGGCGCGCGGGTGCTCGTCATCAATGCGCAGGGCCGCGTGTTCATGGAGCCGCTCGACGATCCCTTCGCCGCTGTCGATCGCGAGCTCGAGGTCTGCAAGCTCGGTGAAGCGGCGGATGCGATCGTGGTCGACTTCCATGCCGAGGCGACCAGCGAGAAGACGGCGATGGGCCATTTCTGCGACGGCCGTGTCTCGCTCGTGGTGGGCACCCATACGCACATTCCGACCTCCGACCACCGCATTCTTTCGGGCGGCACCGCCTACATGACCGACGCCGGCATGACCGGCGACTACGACTCGGTCATCGGCATGGAGAAGGACGAGCCGATCGCGCGCTTCGTTACCGGGCTGACAGCGGCCGTTATGAGCCGGCCGGCGGCGTCGCGTGCTTGAGCGGCGTCGCGGTCGAGACCGACGACAAGACGGGCCTCGCGACAAAAATTTCGCCGGTGCGCCTCGGCGGCGGGCTGGAGCAGGTCAGGCCGACATTCTGGGGGTGAGGGTCGTTGCCGTCCCATATATCCGTCGACGAATATTCGTCGCCGAATATTCGTGGACGGATATATTGATCGAACGAAAATCGGCGGCGAAAAACCCCGCCAAAAATCCAAAATACGGTCAGAATTCCAGTGGCTTGGCCGTCACCGGTGGTCAGAGCTTGTAGGCGGTGCGGAACCCGCCCCAGTGGCGGCCCCTGACGCGGATCGGCACGTCGATCTCGCGCATCCACACCGTGATGCCGTTGCCCATGTCGCGCGGATAGCTCTGGATCAGGTAGGCGCGGGTGTTGCGGCCGGCGGCGAGTCCCGCTGTATCGTTGAAGATGCGGCGGTTGCGCGAGTTCGCGGTGTTCCAGGCGACGTCGCCCGGCCGCTGCGGCTTCGAGTAAACAGCGTTGTGCACCGGCAAATAGCCGTTGCGATCGACGCAGGCGCAGAATGCAAGCCGCGCATCGGCCGCCTTGAAACGTTCCTGGATGTCGGGCAGCACGCGCTCGGCCCAGTCGAGAAATTTTGCGCGATGCTGCTGCGGGTTGGTGCCATCGATTGCGACGTAGGTCTCATCGAACAGCGCATCGATCGAAATATCGCCACGCGTGACCGCGGTTTCGAACAGCGCGTTCAGCGCCTCGCCCGTCTGCATCGCCCGGGCAATCGCCTCGCTGTTCTCGTCATGGATCGCAAACAGCGTGTCCTCGATCTTTTCGGCATCGACGGCGACGAATTCCGCGCGTGCGCCGAGCGAGGTTTGTTCGACGATGCGGATTTTGCAGTCGCCGACGCCGGCAAGCTGCGCGGCAAGGATAGTTTGCTTCGGCAGCGCCGCAGCAGTTGATCCTGCGATCAACACGCCGTTGCGCGCGATCTCATGCACCTCGGCCTTGATGGTCGCTCCAGTCGCGTTGATCTCGATTGCGATGTTGCACGGCAGCCGCTCCATCGCGTCGCTGCCCTTGCCGTCCTTCCGCCGCAACAGGATGGCGCAGCGCGCCTTCAGCTTGTCGACCAGCGCTTTCACCGCTTGTCCTGCTTCGGCAACCCTTGCGCCGTCGGTCTCAGCGCCGCGGGTCGCGCCGTCGATCTCGACGGCGCTCTCGCCAACCGTGGCGATGAAAGAGGTCGTGGCGCCAGCGTTTTGCACCATCGCGCCGGTGGTCTTGCCCTGTTCGGCGACCGCGCCGTTGACGGCGTCGAACACCGGGCGGATCGCGGCGATGCTGTCGGTGATCTTGTGCACGGCGGCGATCGAGCTCGCCGCATCGCTCTGCAAGGCCTCGACCTTGGCGCGGATCTCGTCGATCGCGTTCTGGGTCTGCGAGGCGAGCGCCTTCACCTCGGTCGCGACGACGGCAAAGCCGCGGCCGGCTTCGCCGGCGCGGGCCGCCTCGATCGACGAATTCAGCGCCAGCAGCGCGGTCTGCCGCGCGATCTTGGCAATCAGGTCGACCACGTTGCCGATCGCTGCCGACGATTGCTGCAGGCGGTCGACATTCGCGCTCGCGTCTTGCGCCGCGGCACCGGCCTCGTCGGCGAGGCGGCCGGCATCGCGCACCTGGGTTCCGATATCGCCGGCCGAGCGGGTGAAATGCTCCGCGGCTTGCGAAAAACTTTCGGCCGTGGTGCGGGCACCGCTGGCGCGGGCATTCAGCGCACCAGTGCGCTGGCGGATCGCGGCCAGTGTTTGCGAGGCCGATTGCGCGCCGCCGGCGACGGATGTCGCGGCGCGCTCGAGCTGGCGCACCATGCCCTTGAGCTCGATGTCGAGCAGGTCGAGAACGTCCTTGGCGCCGTCATCGACGATGACCGCGCCCATCGGTTCGCTGGTGCTGGAAACTTCCGACGGCACAGTGGCGTCGCGCGTCGCTGCAGACGCAGAGCGGCGCCAGAACCACGCATTCGCCATGTTCTGTCCCCGGTCTGATTGACAGGAAAGTCCCGTGATATGGTGTCACCTTGACGTTAAGCATGGGTTAACCAGCTTAGGCATTGAGGTACCTCTTTGATTCCGCATTGCCGCGTCCTATAAGGCCGCGCTTGCAGGGTACCGAGAGAGCAATTCTGGACCGAGACGGCCGATGGCGGGACATTCCCAATTCAAGAACATCATGCATCGCAAGGGGCGGCAGGACGCCCAGAAGTCGAAGGTGTTCGGCAAGCTTGCGCGCGAAATCACCGTGGCCGCCAAGCTCGGCACGCCGGACCCGGCGATGAACCCGCGCCTGCGCGCTGCCGTCATCGCGGCGCGCCAGGAGAACATGCCGAAGGACAATATCGAGCGCGCCATCAAGAAGGCGCTCGGTGGCGACAGCGAGAACTACGATGAGATCCGTTACGAGGGCTATGGCCCCGGCGGCGTCGCCGTGATCGTCGAGGCGCTGACCGACAACCGCAATCGTGCCGCTTCCGACGTCCGCTCCTACTTCACCAAGTCCGGCGGCAACCTCGGCGAGACTGGATCGGTGGCGTTCATGTTCGACCGGGTCGGCGTGATCGAATACGACGCATCTGTCGCCTCCGAAGATGCGGTGATGGAAGCCGCCATCGAAGCCGGCGCCGACGACGTGGTGTCGAGCGAATCCGGGCACGAGATCTATGCCTCGCAGGAGACCTTCCGCGACGTCGCCAAGGCGCTGGAAGCGAAGTTCGGCGAGCCCCGCAAGGCCGCGTTGACCTGGAAGCCGCAGAACACGATTGCGGTCGACGACGAGACCGGCGAGAAGCTGTTGAAGCTGATCGATCAGCTCAACGAGCACGACGACGTGCAGAACGTTTACGCCAACTTCGAGGTCTCCGACGCGCTGATGGCCAGGGTCGGCGGCTGACGCTCCGCACGACCGTCCTGCCAAATTCGCGCCGCGCAATTTTTTCTTGACGGCATCGCGCATGTGGATCATGTCCACCATGCGTGCGTTCTATTGTCTTGAATAAGCGCGCGTCGCCGGAAACCTCAAACCATGCCAAGCGACAGTCGACCCAACCTGACATCGACCGACAGGGTCTGAGCGCGCACAAGTCCTGGCTCGCCGACCCTGCCTGCGACGGCAGCATCCGTATGGTGAGCCTATGACCGACACCGAGGTTAAGCCCGAGAGCGAGCAGTTCAGCCCGTTTCAGCTTGCGGCGCGGCTTGCGCGAAATGACGTCGCCGACAGCGTCGAGGTGATCAATCAGCTGTCGCCGCCCGAGGCGGCGGCGGTGATCGAGCTATTACCCAACGACATCGCGATCGGGATTCTCGACAAGCCCGAGCTCGACTTCGGTGCCGAGATCATCGAGGCGCTGCCGCGCAGGCACGCGACGACCCTGCTGTCGGGAATGTCCGCCGACGTGGCCGCCGACACGGTGCAACTGCTGGAGGAGCCGGCCCGCTCCGAGATCCTGGCTGCTCTCGACGAGGCGACGCGCGCCACCATCACCGCCCTGCTGTCGTATCCGGAAAACACCGCCGGCAGCATGATGACGACGGAGTTCGTCAGCGCGCCGTCGAACTGGACCGTGACGCAGACGCTCGAGCACATCCGCCAGGTCGAGCGCACCCGCGAGACCGTTTATGCGATCTATGTGCTCGATCCGGTTTCCCGGCGGCTGATCGGCGCGGTGACGCTGCGCCGCCTGATCTCGGGCGAGCCTTCGGCCTCGATCCTGTCACTGGTGCCGTCGACCGGGCCAGTCACGACTTCACCGCTGATCGACCGCGAGGAGGTGGCCCGGCTGATCTCCAAGTACGACCTGCTCGCGGTGCCTGTGGTCGACCGCGGCGGCCACGTGCTCGGGATCGTCACCGTCGACGACATCATCGACACCATCATCGAGGAAAGCACCGAGGACGTGCAGAAATTCGGTGGCATGGAGGCGACCGAGGAAGCCTACCTGCAAGTCGGCCTTGGTGAGATGATCCGCAAGCGCGGCGGCTGGCTCTGCCTGCTGTTCGTCTCGGAGATGCTGACCGCCAGCGCGATGCAGCACTTCGAGAGCGAGCTGGAAAAGGCGATCGTGCTGACCCTGTTCATTCCGTTGATCATGAGTTCGGGCGGCAATTCCGGCTCGCAGGCGACCTCGCTCCTGATCCGTTCGCTGGCGCTGCACGATGTCAAACTCGGCGACTGGTGGCGCGTGGTGCTTCGCGAGTTGCCGACCGGCATCATTTTGGGGGCGATCCTCGGCGTGATCGGCGTCGTTCGTATCGTGGTCTGGCAGAAGGTCGGCTTCTTCGACTACGGCGAGCACTGGCTGTTGGTCGCCGCAACCGTCTTTACCGCGCTGATCGGTGTGGTGACATTCGGCTCGGTCGCGGGCTCGATGTTGCCGTTTGCCTTGCAGCGGATCGGGTTTGATCCCGCGAGCGCGTCGGCACCGTTTGTCGCCACATTGGTCGATGTTACTGGTTTGATGATCTATTTCAGTGTTGCGCTGGTGATTTTGCGCGGGACTTTGCTGTAGCGGCGTCGGACGGCGCTCACCGTTTCGGTTATGCTGGGTTCATGCAACGTTCCGCGATTCGCATTATCGGCATCGATCCCGGCCTCCGCCGCACCGGCTGGGGCGTGATCGAGAGCGACGGCAACCGGCTGATCTTCATCGCCTGCGGCTCGGTGGAAACGTCCGATCGCGCGCCGACCGCGGAGCGGCTCCGCGTCATTCATGAAGGGCTGTCGCGCGTGCTCGTCGACTTCGCGCCAGTCGAGGCCGCGGTCGAGCAAACCTTCGTCAACAAGGATGGCGCGGCGACGCTGAAGCTCGGCCAGGCCCGCGGCGTCGCGATGCTGGCGCCCGCCCTGTGCGGCCTCACGGTTGCCGAATACGCGCCGAATCAGGTCAAGAAGACCGTGGTTGGCGCCGGCCATGCCGACAAGACCCAGATCCGCGTCATGCTCGGCGTCTTGTTGCCGAAGGCCGATCCAAGGACCGCCGACGCCGCCGACGCACTCGCGATCGCGATCACCCACGCCCATCAGCGCCAGAGCGTGGCGCTCAAGCTGGCGCTCGCGCGATGACAAATTCGACTATGAAATTCGCGAGCCTGCGCGCGCTCCCTCCCCCTGAAAGGGGGAGGGTCAGGGTGGGGGTCTCCCCAGGCACTGCGCGTGACAGACCCCCAGCCGACATGCTGACGCATGTCGACGTCCCCCTTGCAGGGGGAGGTGGCGCGAAACGCTCGGCTGCTTCGCGAGGACACTTGCGATGATCGGCAAGCTGAAGGGCCTCGATCAACTCCTACGGCGAGGATTACGTCATCCTCGACGTGCAGGGCGTCGGCTACCAGGTGCATTGCTCGGGCCGCACCTTGCAGGCGCTGCCGTCGGTCGGCGAGCCCGCGGTGCTGTCGATCGAGACTTACGTGCGCGAGGATCAGATCAAACTGTTCGGCTTCCGTACCGATCTCGAGCGTGAATGGTTTCGCCTGCTGCAGACCGTGCAGGGCGTCGGCGCCAAGGTCGCGCTCGCCGTGCTCGGCACGCTGTCGCCGCACGATCTCGCCAACGCCATTGCGCTGCGCGACAAGGCCGCGGTGGCGCGCACGCCGGGCGTCGGGCCGAAGGTGGCCGAGCGCATCGTCACCGAACTCAAGGACAAGGCGCCGGCGATTGCCAATATCGACCCGGCGGTGGTGCAGCTGTCCGGCGCCATCGACGACCGCCGTGCGCCGCAACCCGTGCAGGACGCGATCTCCGCGCTGATCAATCTCGGCTATGGCCAGCCGCAGGCCGCTGCCGCGATCGCCGCCGCGATGCGTTCCGCCGGTGACAAGGCCGAAACCGCGCAGCTGATCCGGCTTGGTCTGAAGGAGCTGGCGAAGTGAACAGCAACCGCCATCGCGTCTGGTCAGCGCCGAGCGCCGTGAGGATGATGCCGCGGACTCGTCGCTCCGCCCGCAGCGCCTCTCCGAATTCGTCGGCCAGGAACAGGCGCGGCAGAACCTGTCTGTGTTCATCGATGCCGCCAAGAAACGCGGCGAGGCGCTCGACCACGTGCTGTTTGTCGGCCCGCCGGGTCTCGGCAAGACAACGCTGGCGCAAATCGTCGCGCGCGAACTCGGCGTCGGCTTTCGCGCCACGTCAGGGCCCGTCATCGCCAAGGCCGGCGATCTTGCGGCGCTCCTGACCGGCCTCGAAGAGCGCGACGTTCTCTTCATCGACGAAATCCACCGGCTCAATCCGGCCGTCGAGGAAATCCTCTATCCCGCGATGGAGGATTTTCAGCTCGATCTCATCATCGGCGAGGGGCCGGCGGCGCGCTCGGTCAAGATCGAGATCGCGAAGTTCACGCTGGTCGGCGCGACGACGCGCGCCGGCCTGCTGACCAATCCGCTGCGCGACCGCTTCGGCATCCCGATCCGCCTGAATTTTTACACCGTCGCCGAGCTCGAGCACATCGTGACCCGCGGCGCGCGCGTGCTCGGCGTTGCGATCTCGGCCGATGGCGCCAACGAAATCGCGCGGCGCTCGCGCGGCACCCCGCGCATCGCCGGGCGGCTGTTGCGCCGGGTGCGCGATTTCGCCTCCGTGGACGACGCGAAGGCGATCGACCGTGCCATCGCCGACAAGGCGCTGAAGGCGCTCGAGGTCGATGCCGCCGGCCTCGACGCGATGGATCGCCGTTACCTTACGACCATCGCAATGAACTACGGCGGCGGGCCGGTCGGCGTCGAGACGCATGGCCGCTGCGCTGTCGGAGCCGCGCGATGCCATCGAGGACATCATCGAGCCGTATCTGATCCAGTGCGGACTTCTGCAGCGCACGCCGCGCGGGCGGCTGTTACCTCGCACGCCTTCCGCCATCTCGGCCTCGCCGAGCCGGCGCGCGATCCCGCGCAGTTCGGCCTGTTCAACGATCGCGCCGACGACGAGCTTCGTTAATTCCGGAAGTTGGTTGTCATGGCCGGGCTTAGCCGTTCGAAGAACGGCGTCGCTTCGCTCGCCTATGTCCCGGCCATCTCGATAAGGGACGCAGCGCGCCCCTAAGCGAGATCACCTGGCCAGTCCGGTGATGCGGTCGGACGCAATCATGAAATCTTCGTCATTAACCACCTTGTCGCATCCGCCATTACGCCGGCATCGCAATTCCGCTTCAATCAGGACCTAGCGGAAGCTCCGCATCACCCGTTGATCGTTCATGATCTCGCGACGCCATTTCCTTCGTCTGGTTACAAGCTTCGGTGCGCTCAGTGCCTCGACCGTCGCCTATGGCTTCACCGTCGAGCCGCTGCTGCGGCTGCACGTCGCGCGCTACAATCTCAATCCGCCGCAATGGCCGAAGGATCTGCCGCTGAAGATCGCCGCGGTCGCCGACATCCACGCCTGCGATCCCTGGATGACGGAAGAGCATATCGAGGCGATCGTCGAGCGCACCAATTCGTTGAACGCCGACATCATCCTTCTGCTCGGCGATTATTTTGCCGGCCACCGGTTCGTGAACCGCTATCTCGATTCCGCCGAATGGGCGCGCCCGCTGGCGCAACTGAAAGCGCCGCTCGGCGTCCATGCCATCCTCGGCAATCACGACTGGTGGCACGACCGTGAAGCACAGCAATTGCACCGCGGGCCGACGATCGCGCGCCGCGCGCTCGAGGCGGTGCAAATTCCGGTTTACGAGAACGATGCCGTGCGGTTGACCTGCGAACGGCAAGCCGTTCTGGCTTGCCGGCCTCGGCGACCAGCTCGCGTTCATTCCGAGCCGGCGCATTCGTCCGGGCTTGCGGGTCGGCGTCGATGATCTCGGCAAGACGCTTGGCAAGGTCACCGATGATGCGCCACTGATCCTGATGGCCCATGAGCCTGATGTTGCGATGAGGGTGCCGGGCCGGGTGGCGCTGACGCTATCGGGTCATACCCATGGCGGGCAGGTCAGGATGTTCGGCTGGTCGCCGGTAGTGCCGTCGCGTTATGGCGCGAAGCTCGCCTATGGCCATCGCCGCGAGGCCTGCGACATCGTGGTGTCCGGCGGGCTCGGCTGCAGCATCGTCCCGTTCCGGCTCGGCGTGCCGCCGGAAATCGTGCTGGTCACCCTCGGCGAATCTTCCCCTGCCACGGCGTGAATTTCAGTTTGCTTGTCCGCTGTCATTGAAGTGTAATAAGGGTTCCACTCCCGCGCGGTAGGGTTTTCAGCATGCGTACAACCGTGGCGATCGACGACAAGCTTATTGGCCAAGGCCCAGGAATTCACCGGGCTGCACGAAAAGTCCGAGCTGCTGCGTGAGGCCCTCAAGGCTTTGATCGAGCGCGAGAATTCGCGCCGGCTGGCGCGGCTCGGCGGGATCGAGCAGCGGCTCAAGGCAATCCGCCGCCGTCGCGCGCATCGTTGAGCGCTGGTTTTCCGCCGCTGCGGCGGGCCATGATCCACTGATGTCAGGTAAAGCGTCTCCGACCGCCGCGCTGGACGGTGCGATCCGCGACGGCCGCCACGTCATGCAGGTCCGGGTGTTCTATGAGGACACCGACTTTTCCGGCGTCGTCTACCACGCGAGCTACCTGCGCTTCATGGAGCGCGGCCGCACCAACTATCTTCGCCTGCTCGGCACCGATCATCGCGCGTTGTTCGAGGAAACCGGGCGAGAGGCGCCGGGCTTTGCCTTCGTCGTGCGCACCATGCATATCGAATATTTGAAGCCGGCGAAGATGGACGATGTCCTCGACATCGTCACGCTGCCGCACGAGGTGAAGGGCGCCTCGATCACGCTTCAGCAGGAGGTCCGCCGCGGCGATGAGCTCCTGGTCGAGGCGAAGGTCCGCGTCGCGTTCGTCTCGGGCGGCCGGGCGCGGCCGATCCCGAAGGCGCTGCGCGTGGCGATGAAAGCTGGAGTAGCGGATGGCGAATAGCGAACGTCTCCTAGCTATTCGCTACTCCCTATTCGCCATTCGCCTCTTCTTTTCGTCACGCCGCCTTGTGGCGCGCGAGTTCGGCCTGGTACAGCGTGAACTCTTCGCCCGTGGCCTTCGCCACGCTCGGACGCGCCCGCATCCGATCGTAGTAGGACTTGATCGCCGGCCAGCGCTTCAGGTCGAGCGGCGGCAGCACCGTCGTCCAGTTCAGCACGGTCACCATGTAGGCGTCCGCGACGCTGAAATGATCGAGCAGGAATTCCCGGCCCTCGAGATACTTGTTCAGATAATCCAGCCGCGCCGAATATCGTTCGGCGACGTAGGATTTCATCTCGGCCGGCGATTTCTTGTCGAGCATCGGCACGAACAGGCCCTTGTGCAGTTCGGTGCCGATGAAGCACAGCCACTGCTGCAGCCGCGCCCGTTCCATCGGCGTCTGCGCGCCGATGCCGGCGTTGGGGAAGCGCTCGGCGACGTACTGCAGGATCGCCGCATTCTCGGTCAGCACGGTACCATCCTCGATGCGGATGGTCGGCACCAGGCCGAGCGGGTTGACCGCCCAGAAGTCGGCATTGTCCTGCACCACGCGCTTGGTCTTGGGATCGACTTCGAGGAAGTTGGCGTCGCCACCGGCTTCATAGAGCGCGATCCGGGTGGCCATCGAGCAGGCAAGCGGGGAGAAATAGAGGTCCATGTGGAATCTCCAGGGGGTTCAGTTGGGAAAGACGCTCAAGCCGTGGCCACGAACTTGATTTTTGTACTGTTCCGTACAATTCTAAGCCGGTCAACGAATAGTTTGCGAGATGGTACAAAAAACTGTCAGCAGGATGCGCAAGGTGCCGAAGCGGGGCGCCGCGACGGCTTCGGCAAAGCCGGGCGCCCCGAAGAAACGCGGCCGGCCGCGCGCCTATGATCCCGATCTCGCACTGACGCAGGCGATGGACGCGTTCTGGAAGGACGGCTTTGCCGGGACCTCGCTCGACGAACTGTCGGCGGCGACCGGCATGAACCGGCCGAGCCTCTACGGCGCGTTCGGCGACAAGCGCGAGCTCTATATCAAGGCCTACCAGCACTATCGCGACCGCTCGCGCGCCGCCACGGTCGAATTGCTCAATCAGGGTTTGCCGCTGCGCCAGCTGCTGCAGCGCATATTCGATCTTGCGCTCGACATCTATTTCTCGGGCGAGGAGGGCCCGCGCGGCTGCTTTACCGTCCTGACCGCAGCCTCCGACGCGGTGTTCGATCCGGAAATCCGCGCAATGGTGCAGAGCGCGGTGCGCGAGATGGACCGCGCCTTTGCCAATGTCTTCAAGGCGGCGCAGGCCAGGGGCGAACTCGTCGGTCAGCGCCGATCCCGAGGCGCTGGCAACCCTTTTGACCGCGACGATTCACACCGTTGCGGTGCGCGCGCGGGCGCGGGTGCCGCGCAAGGAGCTCGAGGAGCATCGCGAAAGGCCTGATCGACTTGATCTGTGGACCGGCGCCCTCGCGCTGAGCCGCCATCTTCGCGTTAAGGATGACGCGCCGGCCACTTTGATGTAAATGCCTCTCACATGAGCTGGCGAAAAGAGCGCCGTCGCGCGGAGCGCGGCTATCACCACGGAAACCTGAAAGAGGCACTGGTCCAGGCCGCGCTTGATCTGATCGCGCAGAAGGGACCGGCCGGCTTCACCTTTGCAGAGGCCGCGCGCTCGGCCGGGGTGAGCCCGGCCGCGCCCTATCGCCATTTTCGCGACCGCGACGAATTGCTGGCGAGCATTGCGCAGCGCGGCTTCGAGCAGTTCGAGGCGCGCTTGAATGCGGCGTGGGATGATGGCCGGCCCAACACCATCACCGCGTTCGAACGTCTCGGCAAAGCCTATCTCGCCTTCGCGCACGAGGATCCGGCGTCGTACTCGGCGATGTTCGAATCAGGCCTGCCAATCAACGCTCATCCGGCACTCTCTGCCGCGAGCGAACGCGCGTTCGCGGTGATTCGCGCCGCCGCCGAGCGGCTCGCCGCGTTGACGCCGCCCGGCGTCTCGCGTCCGCCGGCGATGATGATGGCGCTCCACATCTGGTCGCTGTCCCACGGCATCGCCTCGCTGTTCGCCCGCGGCGACGAGGCCCGCCACCGCTTGCCGATGTCGCCGGACGATCTGTTGGAGGCGGGGGTCCTCATCTACTTGCGAGGCCTGGGTTTTCCGCTCGGCGACACGGCCTCCGACGCGCCGCGCAAGTAAATGTGATGCCTCGGCCCGCGCCCCGTCTTGACTTTCCGCGGCGGACGGATTATTCATGTAAATGTTATTTACATTCACCGATGGCCGAAAAGCCATCTTCGCGGAGAAGCGCCATGTCGAACACCGCAGAGTACGAGCGATGGGGCCGCCCGGGCTGGGCCGGCGACCATCGGAGTTTCTTCGATAGACCCTGGCACCCTGGCTGGATCGTGCTCACGGTGCTGGGCTTCATTGTGTGGTGGCCGCTCGGCCTCGCGCTTCTCTTCTTCACACTTGGGAGCAGACGAATGATGGGATGCATGGGCCGCCGCGATGATCGCTGGCAAGACCGGTCCGCGCGGTTTCAGGAGAAGATGGACCGCATGCAATACAAGATGGAGCGGTTCCGCTCGCGCATGGAAGGTCGCAACTACTACGGCCCCACGAGCGGCAATCGGGCCTTTGACGAATATCGCGAAGAGACGCTGAAGCGTCTTGAGGAAGAGCAGTCCGAGTTCAAGGGCTTTTTGGATCGCCTGCGCCACGCCAAGGACAAGGCCGAGTTCGACCAGTTCATGAACGAGCGCCGCAACCGCCCGACACCGCCGCCTCCGCCGGCCGATCAACAGCCTCCGCAGAGCTGACAGCCCCCGTCAGCTTGCGACGCATGTCCGGAAAAGTGGATACCGGTTTTCCGAACAGGACATGCGCAATTGAAGAGCCGCCCGTCTGCATCGCAGGCGGGCGGCTTTTTTGCTGACGAAGACGCTCATCGTCGTCGCGCCCGGCCAGCCGATACCTCGATGGCTTTGGCACCAAGGAATCCAATCCAGCACATATAGGTCAGTATTATTGACATAAATGCCGATTTCCGCGATGTTGTGCGGACAAGGTCAGCAGAGGCAGGCATCCATGGTGACGGAAGCAGCGTTCGCGACGCGCACGGCGCGCATGAAGGCATCGGAAATCCGTGAGCTGCTCAAGCTGCTGGATCGGCCTGACATCATCTCCTTCGCCGGCGGCATTCCTGATCCTGCACTCTTCCCGGGCGAAGTCTTCGGGCAAGCCTATCGAAGCATCCTCGCCGGCGACGGCGCACGGTCGGCCCTGCAATACTCGGTCAGCGAGGGCTATCCTCCCTTGCGCGGATGGCTGGTCGACCAGATGGCGAGGCTCGGCATCACCTGCTCCCTCGACAACGTCTTCATTGTCTCGGGTTCGCAGCAGGCGCTCGACTATCTTGGCAAGCTGTTCCTGTCGCCAGGAGATACGGCACTCGTCACATGGCCGACCTATCTCGGCGCGCTTCAGGCGTTCAATGCCTATGAGCCGGCTTACGACCAGCTCTCGCTCGGCAATCGTACGGGCAACTCCTATCGTCAGGCCGCTGCCGCGGCGGGCGGGCGGGCGAAGTTCGCCTATCTCTCCGCGGATTTTGCTAATCCGACCGGCGAGACCCTTACGTTATCGGAGCGCGAGCGGCTCCTGGACCTCGCTGAGGAACTCGACATCGCTGTTGTCGAGGACGCGGCCTACCAGGCGCTGCGCTATGACGGCGAACCGATCCCGCCGATTCTGGCGCTCGAGCTCGCGCGCAAGGGCGACGACATCGAGCGGACGCGAACGATCTATTGCGGCAGCTTCTCGAAAACCCTCTCGCCTGGGCTGCGCGTCGGTTTTGTTGTGGCGAGTAGCGCTGTCATCAGCAAGCTGGTCTTGATCAAGCAGGCCTCGGATCTGCATTCGTCCACTATCAACCAGATGGCGATCGCCGAGGTCGCCGCGGCAATTTTCGATCGCCAGGTGACGCGCATTCGAGGCGTCTACAAGCACCGCCGTGACTCTATGCTCGCGGCTCTCGAACGATACATGCCGGCGACCGTCGCCTGGACCCGTCCGGAAGGCGGCATGTTTGTCTGGTTGACGCTGCCATCCGGCATCGATGCGGCCGAATTGCTCGACAAAGCGATCAAGACGAAGAAGGTTGCCTTCGTCCCGGGCCAGGCCTTCCACGCTGACGGCTGCGGCGCAAATACACTGCGCATCAGCTTCTCGTGCGCTGACGAACCTGCGATCGAAGAGGGCATCGCGCGGCTGGGCGGGCTCGTCGGCGACGAGATCGGTCGGCTTGCCGGGAAGCGGACGCCCGCATAAGCGACTCACCTCGCCGCGAACTCCGCAATATCCTTCGTCAGCCGCTCGGCATGGGTGACCGGCAACCCGTGCGGCGCGCCGTCGTATTCGATCATCCGCCAGTCGCGAAGAAACTTCGTGGTGCGGCGGCCGAACGCGATCGGGATCGAGGCGTCCGCGGTGCCGTGGATGATCATCACGGGAATGTCGATCTTTTGCAGGTCGAGCCGCAGGTCGGTCTCCGCGAATGTGCGCTGTGTCTCGGCCGCCGCGCGGAATGACGACTGCATCATCATGGTGCGGGTCCAGTTGATGATGCCGGGCGACGTATCGGGCATAAAGAACGGACCCGAATTGTCCTCCAGCCATTTGGCGCGGTTTGCGGCGTAGGCTGCCCGTCTGGTTGCGAAGAACGCCGGATCGACGCCGTCCGGGTTGTCGTCGAGCTTCAGCAAAGGTGGTGTGCCGCCGGCGACCAGCACGGCGCGCCGCACCCGCGCTGAACCGTGGCGTGCAAGGTAGCGCACGATTTCGTTGCCGCCGAGCGAATGGCCGACCAGCGTCACCTCGCGCAGGTCGAGCGCATCGATGACGCAGGCAAGATCGTCGCTCAGTGTGTCGAGGTCGTAGCCGTCGCCGCAATCCTCAGAGCGGCCGCATCCGCGCCGGTCGTAGGCAACACAGCGAAAGCCCTGCGTCGACAGCGGATACATCTGGTACTCCCAGAAATCCGAGCTCATCGACCAGGCATGAACGAACAGGATCGGGGCGCCGCTGCCCCAGTCCTTGGTGTGCAAGCGGACGCCGTCCGATGTCGTGATGTCGATCTTGCGCTTCGCCCGCGCAGGGGTTTCGGGCGCGACAGGTTTGAGATTGGCTTGTGCGGTCATGTCGATTTCCTTGGCGATCTCCGTGGTGGCGATGGACTGATGCCACCACGAACAGGTCAAGCTTGCGATTACCTCGCTGGTAAGCACCGCTCGGATTGAGCTAGGCTATCGCCGCCGGCAGATGGTGCGAGATGACTGACGACGCCAACGAATTGCCCGAATTGAAACTGACCCGCACCAAGCAGAAGTGGGCGCGGGAAGGGCGCTTCCTCACCGGCAGGACCGCACGCCCCGAACAGCAGCGCTTGCCGCCGGGACAGCACTTGACGCGCGACTGGCCGGTGCTGGATCTTGGCATCGTGCCGAATGTACCGCTCCACGGCTGGCGGCTCGATCTCTATGGCGCGATCGAACATCCCGTGAGCTGGGACTGGAGCGCGTTTTCGAAGCTGCCGCAGTCGAAATTCGTCAGCGACATCCACTGCGTCACCACCTGGTCGCGCTACGACAACGCCTGGCGGGGCGTGTCGACGCGCGACGTGCTCGACGTCGTGCATCCGACCGACGACGCAAAAGCCGTGCTGCTCTATGCGAGCGACGGCTACACCACCAACCTGCTGCTGGAAGATTTTGCCGCCGAGGACGCGTTGTTCGTGTTCGGCTGGAACGACGCGCCGCTGACTGCGGAGCACGGCGGCCCGGTGCGTCTCGTCGTGCCGCATCTTTATTTCTGGAAGAGCGCGAAGTGGATCAAGGCGGTGGAATTCCTTAGCACGGATGCGCCGGGCTACTGGGAAGAGAACGGCTACCACATGCGCGGCGATCCGTGGAAAGAGCAGCGCTACTCCGGCGACGAGTGACGCGCTCGGTCATCGTTGACGTCGAGCCTGGTGGTCTTTCCGTTGCCGGTGAGCTCCACATGCACGGGAATTTGCTTGTTTGAGCCGCTGCCGTGCTGAAAGCCGAACAGCGTCTTCAAGCCGATCATGATCAGCAGCGGCGCCTCGCTGCCATAGGAGCGTGCCAGCATCGCGCCAACGATGACGGCGACCTGCATGATCGCGATGCGGCCGAGCATGCCTCCGACGACCGGGCCCACGCCGTCGGACGGCTTCGGAGTCTCCGTCACGAAGGACGTTCGCATCGGATAGAGCCGACGTTCGATCGTACCGACGAAGTCGGGCCGGGCGGCCGAGTGGCAGAACCCGGCAAATCCGGCAAGGAATGTGAGTGTCAGCGGAACCCAGGCGCCGGAAGCAATGACGAACTCGCGCACGAAGCTGATCGGGCCCGTGACGTGATGCGGCCAGTCGCCCGAGAACAGGACCCAGAGAAACAGGAGATGCGCGGCCATGAAGATGAGGGTCATGGCGCCGAACACCTCGACCAGAATGGCGTTGGTCGCGTGCTGGACCCGGCCATTCACGGTGACGTCGCCGAGCTGATCGCTCGGCAGCCGGGCAAGCGTCATCACCATCCAGAATCCGATGATGGCGGTTTCCATCCAGTACAGCATCAAGACCTGGAACGGATCGACCCCGAGGTACAGCACCCCGTACGCCGGCAGCAGGTTCGCCCCAAGCGCAAACAGATTGCGCATCAGAAGGGCGAAGCTCGCAACGCCGGACTTGAAAAATGAGGTCATGAGGATCGATTCGTGACGGTTTGGTGCGGCTGACGCTACCGGATCGGTCGCCCAAGCCCGGTTAAAAGTTCGCTGCTGCCTTGGTCGGGACCGGGTATCGGGGTAAAAGCGTCGTCCCGTTCGACTTCCACGCCAAGCCGCGAAAAAAATGTCCCGTTCGGTCCGCCTGTTCGATCTGTTGCAAGCCCTGCGCCGGCACCGGCGCGCGGTGAGCGCCAACACGCTCGCCGAGGAGCTCGGCGTTTCCAAGCGCACCATCTATCGCGACATCGACGCGCTGATCGCGCTTGGCGCGCCGATCGATGGCGAGGCCGGTATTGGCTATTTGATGCGACCAGGCTTCGTGCTGCCGCCTTTGATGTTCACCGAGGACGAGCTCGAGGCGCTCGCGCTCGGCGGCCTCTGGGTCAGGGAACGCGCCGATCCCGAACTCGTCACCGCGGCCGCCGACGCACTCGCCAAGATCGCTGCCGTGCTGCCGGTGCCGCTGACCGCAACGCTCGATCATTCGCCGCTGGTGCCCGGCCGCTCAAAGCCGCTGGTCCATGACGTCATCGACCCGAAGGTCATTCGCGGGGCGATCCGGACGCAAAAGAAGCTGCGCATCGTCTATGCCGACGAGGCCGGCAAACAGACCAACCGCGTGGTCTGGCCGATCGCGCTGATCTACTACGAGGCGGTGCGTCTGGTGGTCGCCTGGTGTGAGCTGCGCGAGGCGTTCCGGCATTTCCGCTCCGACCGCATCTCCGAGATCGCCCAGCTCGAGGAACGCTATCCGAAGTCGCGCTCGACGCTGACCCAGGCCTGGCGCGACCAGGAGGAGGCCGAGCGGCGGGCCAATGCGCCGGACACGGTCCGGAACCAGGCCGCCGAATAGGCGTAGGGGCCGCCAAGGCCTTGCAGACACCGGCCAAAACAGGCCAAGAGGCGGTTCCGGTAACCGCTCCTTAACCATCGTTATCGTTTGGTTGAGGCGGGACTCGCCGTAGTTTGGACATCTTGGGCGGGAAATGAAGGCCGCGTTTTGGATCGCCCCACGCAGCATCATGGTGTTTGAACGGGTCGCGCCCGCCGGCGGTACGGCCTGCGGGTCTGTCGGGTCAACGCGTCTCGCCCGTGACGCCCAAATCGCTTTGACGGACCAGGGTTTGAGAGGACTGCCATGAATCCCGCCGACGTGGCGCAGTCGGCCTTGCCGGTTGCCTCGGGCGTTTCGCTGATCGAACTTTTCTTTCACGCCCACTGGGTCGTGAAGCTCGTCATGCTCGGGCTGCTCGGCTGCTCGGTCTGGGTATGGGCGATCGCGATCGACAAGTGGTTCCTGTATGCCCGCACCAAGCGCGCGATGGACCGGTTCGAGCAGGCGTTCTGGTCCGGCGAATTGCTGGAGGAGCTCTACCGTTCGCTGTCGGCGAAGCCGACCACCTCGATGGCGGCCCTGTTCGTTGCCGCGATGCGCGAGTGGAAGCGCTCGTTCGATAGCTCATCCCGCTCCTTCGCTGGCTTGCAGACCCGGATCGAGAAGGTCATGGACGTTTCGATCGCTCGGGAGATCGACCGGCTGGAACGGCGGCTGCTGGTGCTGGCGACGGTCGGCTCGGCCGGCCCGTTTGTCGGCCTGTTCGGCACCGTTTGGGGCATTATGACAAGCTTTCAGGCGATCGCGGCCTCGAAAAATACCTCTTTGGCCGTGGTCGCGCCGGGTATTGCGGAAGCGCTGTTTGCCACAGCCGTCGGCCTTATCGCTGCCATTCCAGCGACTATTTTCTATAATAAGTTCATCTCTGAGGTGAACCGGCAGGCCCAGCGTCTGGAGGGGTTCGCCGACGAGTTTTCCGCGATCCTGTCACGGCAGATCGACGAACGTGCGTAACAGTTTCAGCAGCGCGGACTAAAACGGGCCGCAACCGTATCGTGGGGATACCGGGCCAATCATGGGGATGAGCGTTTCAGGGGCAGGAGGAGGTGGCGGTCGCCACCGGCGTCGCCGCGCGCCCGTGATGGCGGAGATCAACGTCACGCCGATGGTCGACGTGATGCTGGTGCTCCTGATCATCTTCATGGTCGCCGCGCCCCTGCTGACGACCAATATCCAGGTTGATCTGCCGTCGGCGCAAGGTGGCACGCTGACCAATGCCGAATCCGTGCCGCTCACCGTGTCGGTAAAGAAAACCGGCGGCAGTTGCGGCTCAACAGTCGACGTCTATCTCGGCGATACCGCGATCAACCTCGCCGACCTCGGGCCGAAGATGAAGGCGATCAAGGACGCCAAGACCGGCGGCGCCGCCGACAACAACGTCGTCTATATCCGCGGCGACCGTGATGCCTGCTACACCGACATGATGAAGGTGCTTGGCCTCGCGCGCGACGCCGGCTTTCGCGCCAACATCGTGATCGTGCCGGAGCAGGGCTCGTGACGATAGGCCGTCGCATCAGGGAGTTCCTGACGACGCGCACCGGCGTGGTGCTGTCGGCGCTGCTGCATATCCTTGTGACCGGCTGGGGCTTATTTGCGTTTGCGACGCGGCCGCTGGAAGCGCTGCCGCAGGACATCGTGCCGGTCGACGTCGTCTCCGACGACCAGCTGTCGCAGATGATGAAGGGCATCAAGACCGGCGACAAGAACGAGACCAAGCAGCAGGCTGACAAGGTTGGCGATCCCAAGCAGACCGATCCAACCGCCGGCAAGATCGACGACAAGAAGCCGCCGATCGAGCCAACCGCCGACAAGCAGTTGCCGAAGCCCGAAGACAAGCCGATCGAGAAGAAGCCCGATCCGCCGAAGCCTGTCGCCCAGGACAAGCCGAAGGACGAGCCCAAACCAGCCAAGGAAGAACCGAAGATCGATCAGATCGCCGAGAAGCTGAAGCAGCAGCAGGATCAGCAGAAAGACCCGCCGAAGCCGGAGGCCAAGCAGACGCCACAACCGCCGAAGCCGAAAGACCGGAAGTTTGATCAAGCCAAGAGTCGCGAAGCTTTGACTTGATCAACGCGATCCGACACGCCAGAGCATTACGGGCGAACAGCTCAATCCCAAGAGTCAGATCGGCACCGAATGCCGGCCGCGCTCAAAAGTTGACGATGAGCTGGGTTGGCGCGCTGCAGAAGCGCATTTCCGATTGCTGGGCGGTGCCTGCCGGCGTCCGCGATGCCGACACCATGGAAGTTCGCATTTTGATCAGGCTGAACCCTAACGGCATGCTGCAGGCCCCGCCGGAACTGGTTGAGGCGCCGGTGAATGCTGCGGCGGGGCCCGCGTTTGCACAAAGTGCGATACGCGCCATCGAACAATGCCAACCCTATAGCTTCCTGCCTCAAGCTGAATACAAAGGCGGGTGGGACTACATGGATATGACTTTCAGCCCCAGAGACCTGTTCCACCGATGATGCGTCGTCCGTACCCCGAATTCGTTCCGTATCGCGCCAACCAACAACATTGGCTGGACGCGCCGCGCCGCGCTCAAGCTTGGTGGCGGTCTCGTCGGCGCTCACCACGATCGGTGGGGTTGCGCGCGCGCAGACCAAGGTTCCGATCACGGGCGGCGAAATCAAGCCGATCGACATCGCAATCCCCGCCTTCGTGCCGGGCACGCCGCAGGACGGCGAAGCCGCCGACGGGGTGACGCAGGTCATCACCAACAATCTCAAGCGCAGCGGCCTGTTCAATCCGATCGATCCCGCCGCCTACATCGAGAAGATCGCATCGATCGATGTGCCGCCGCAGTTCAACAGCTGGCGCCAGATCAACGCACAGGCGTTGGTGACCGGGTCGCATCACGCGGCAACCCGACGGCCGGCTCAAGGCGGAGTTCCGGCTGTGGGACGTGTTCTCCGGCCAGCAGCTCACCGGTCAGCAGTACTTCACCGCGGCCGAGTTCTGGCGGCGCATCGGCCATATCATTTCCGATCAGGTCTATGAGCGGCTGACCGGCGACAAGGGCTACTTCGACAGCCGCATCGTGTTCGTCGATGAGAGCGGTCCGAAGGAGCGGCGCGTCAAGCGGCTCGCCATCATGGATCAGGACGGTGCCAATGTGCGCTATCTGACGCGCGGCGAGGACCTCGTACTGACGCCGCGCTTCTCGCCGTCGACGCAGGAAATCACGTATATGCGCTTCGGCCAGGGCGATCCGCGCGTGCTGCTGTTGAACATCGAGACTGGTCAGAGCGAAGTGGTCGGTAATTTCCCGGGCATGACGTTTGCGCCGCGCTTCTCGCCGGACGGCCAGCGCGTGATCATGAGCCTGCAGCAGGGCGGCAACGCCAATCTGTTCGTGATGGATTTGCGCTCCAAGGCGACGACGCGTCTGACCGATACCCCGGCGATCGATACCTCGCCATGCTTTTCGCCTGATGGCGCGAACATCTGCTTCGAGTCCGATCGCGGCGGCCATCCGCAGATCTATGTGATGCCGGCGAGCGGCGGCGCTGCGCAGCGCATCTCGTTCGGCCAGGGCACCTACTCGACGCCGGTGTGGTCACCGCGCGGCGACTTCATTGCCTTCACCAAGCAGGGTGAGAACAACTTCGCGATCGGCCTGATGAAGCCGGACGGCAAGGACGAGCGCATCCTCACGTCGGGCTTTCACAACGAAGGTCCGACCTTCGCGCCGAACGGCCGCGTGCTGATGTTCTTCCGCGATCTCGGCCCGGGGCCGCAGCTCTATACGATCGACGTCACGGGACGCTACGAGCAGAAGGTGCCGACGCCCGGCTTCGCCTCCGATCCGGCGTGGTCGCCGCTGCTGTCGTAGCCTCGACGGGATATCGGCCGCGCCCCACGAAATTCGTCGATCTGTCCGCACTCGCACTGACAAGGGGGCAGGCCAGAGCCGCGCTGGCGCGCACTGTCGGAAACAAGAAACCTTAACGATATCGGTTCATAAAGGAACCGAGGGCGGTTGTTCCGTCGCAAAGAAACTCGAATCTGCGTGCAGGGAGCAAATATGCAATTTTCCCGCGAATTTCGCGGATTTCCTTGCATAAGGCAGCCAGAAGTTGGGTATTGCTCGAAATGCACCAGAAAGGTTATGTAAGCCCGAGCATCTTGAATTGAGATAAATGCCAGTTTGGATCGGTTGAATGCATTCAGTTAGACGACTGGGAATTCTCGGAGGCATGAGCTGGGTCTCCAGCCTGAAATACTACGAGACAATCAACCTCGAGATACTGAAATTGACCGGCGGCACGCGGACCGCCGATCTGGTGCTGTGGAGCTTCGACACCACGCAGATCGAACCGCTGATCGCGGCGGAGGACTGGCGGGAGATCGCAAGGCACCTGCAAGACGCCATCGATCGAATGATGGCGTGCAAGGTCGAAGGGATCATCATCGCCAGCAACACGATCCATCGTGTGCTGGAACAGAACCATCTCAAGCTGCCTGTTCCATTGATCGACATTCGCGACTCCCTGCTCAATGAGTTGCGCCGGCAGAGCATCGCGCGGGTTGGCTTCGTCGGCACCTCGGCCACCATGAAGGGGGATATCTATCGGCATCTGTTCGACGGCTCGATCGGGGTGGACGTTGTGCTGCCGCCGCAAGACCTCTGGGCCGACATCGACGACATGATTTTCAACGGGCTGTGCCGGGGCCTGCGTCGCGACGACGATCAGAAACTCGCCCGCCGTGGCATGCGCTGGTTCAAGCAGCAGGGCGTGCAACACGTCGTGCTCGGATGCACCGAGCTCAGTCGCCTTCGCATCGAGACAGCAGGCTTGGCGCTGCTCGATACCAGCGAGATTCATGCGCGCGACGCCGCGCGATGGTCGGTTGGTTCGGCCGAGGTCAAGATCCGCAGCGTCGCCGAGCGCCGGGGTCGCGAGCTGCCGCCGGCCGCGCTACGGCTTTGATCAACGCGCTTTCGAAGCGTATGCCTAGCACAACGTTAACGGCCGATCTGCGACGGTGATCGGCATTTTTTTCTCCAGCAATGTTTTGTTCGCTAAATCTTTTCGCGCATCGCGCACGTCGATTTCACACTGCTTGCCTGTCTGGAATCGGCAAATTGCTTCAAACTGTCGCGTCAGCATAACCGGTTGTTTCATCCGGAGCCCTTAACGGCGGCCGGCAGGAATTGCCCGTCACGGCGGCATGTTGGCAATCACGCGTGCAGGTTCCCGAGGGAACCGGCTGCATCCGCGCAATTGACTGAAAAAACGAAGAAATCGGTAACGATATTGGCTCAGGAATACTTCATCCGCTGATCTTAGAACGGGATATCGATCAGCGACTTGAGAGCCAATGATGTTGCGGCGCTTCGCGCTAAACACCGTCACCTTGCCGCCGTCGATCCACGCGGCCTTGGTCGATTCGCTGTTCTCGAATCCCGCGCCAATGTTTTTCGGCGCGTTGTGTTCCGCGATCGCTGCGGTTCTGACGGCCTACAAGACCGGCAACGATCTCTTGTGGCTGATTGCGCTCGCCATTGTCCTGATCGGCGCGTTTCGCGCGTGGCAGATGCATCAATACAAGCACAAGCCGCTGCCGATGCAGCTCTCCGCGTCGGCCGCGTGGGAGACGAAATATCAGATCGGCGCCCTGAGCTACGGCGCGATCATGGGCCTGTGGTGCTGGGTCACGATCTATCATACCAACGACCCGGTCGCTCACATGCTGGCGACCACGGTGACGGTTGCCAACTCGGCCGCCGGTGCGGGACGCACCTACGGGCGGCCATGGATCTTTCATCTTCAGATCCTGATCTCCTGTGGCCCGATGGCGCTCGCGCTCGGGCTGCGCGGTGATCCCTACTACATCAGCCTCGCCGTGCTGAACGTGCTGTTCTTCCTCGGCGTGCGGCGGATCACCCAGCTTCTGCAGAAAATCTATATCGATGCCATGCTGACCAGCGAGCGGGAGACCGCAATCGCTGCGCAGTTCGACACCGCATTGAACAACATGCCGCACGGCCTGTGCATGTTCACCGCCGATGGGGCGCTGGCCGTGGTCAACGGGCGCTTTGCCGAAATGATGCGGCTGCGCGACGATCAGGTCCATCGTGACGCCGCGGTGCGCGACATTGTTGCTGCCTGTACCGGCGCGGGGACGCTGGCTGCAGCTGATTCCGATACAATCAGCGCCGCGATCGAGGGCGCCAAGGCAGCCGAACTCTCCACGCTGGAGTCGAAGGACGTCAGCGGGCGCGCGCTGGAGTGGACGTTCCAGTCGATGGCCGACGGCGGCACCGTCGTGCTGGTGGAGGACATCACCGAGCGACGCAACGCGGAGGCGCGCATCAATCACCTCGCGCGCTTCGACGAGCTGACCGGGTTGCCCAACCGGGTCAGCTTCCAGAACGAAATCGAGCGCGAGCTCGCGGATTCGCACAACTGGTCGCACCTGTCGGCGCTGCTGTTCGTCGACCTCGATCAGTTCAAGCAGGTCAACGACACGCTCGGCCATCCGGCCGGCGATCGCCTGTTGTGCTCGGTCGCAGCGCGCTTGCGCGAGATCATGCGGCCGGAGGACTACGTCGCGCGGTTCGGCGGCGACGAGTTCGTCGTGTTCCTGCGCAACATCCGTTCCAACGAGGATGCCGCGATGATCGCGGCGCGCATCGTCGATCGTATCAGCGAGACCTACGAGATCGATCATCACATGGTCGAGATCGGCGCCAGCATCGGCATCGCGATGACGTTGGCGGGCATCGGCCCCGATCACCTCCTGCGCAATGCCGACATGGCGCTGTACCGCGCCAAGGCCGATGGCCGCGGCACCTACTGCTTCTTCCGCGAGGAGCTCGCCGAGAGCATCGAGGCGCGCCGCTCGCTCGAGATCGACCTGCGCCACGCCATGGCGAACGAGGAGTTCGAGCTCTACTACCAGCCGCTCGTCAACCTGAAGTCGGGCCGCATCTCGACCTGCGAAACCCTGCTGCGCTGGAACCATCCGGTGCGCGGCTCGGTGTCGCCGGCCGAAATCATTCCCGTGGTCGAGGACATGGGCCTGATTGTCGACCTCGGCCGCTGGATCCTGCGCCGCGCCTGCATGGAATGCATGACCTGGCCCGAGGCGGTGAACATCGCGGTCAACTTCTCTTCGCAGCAGTTCCACCGCCGCGACGTGCTGAACGACATCCGCTACGCGCTGGAAGTCTCCGGCCTGCCGGCGCATCGGCTCGAGGTCGAGATCACCGAATCCTCGCTGCTGCGGAACACGCCTTGGACCCGCGACGTGCTCGAGCAGTTGCGCAACGAAGGTGTGCGCATCTCGCTCGACGACTTCGGCACCGGCTACTCCAGCCTGAGCTATCTGCACAACTTCCCGCTGCAGAAGGTCAAGATCGACCGCTCGTTCCTCGAAGGTATCGACGGCGACCGCCCGCAAACGCTGCTGCGCGGCATCGCGCGGCTGAGCGCCGATCTCGGCATGTCGGTCGTGGTCGAGGGCATCGAGACCAATGAGCAGCTCGAGCTGATCTCGAAGGACGGCACCGTCACCGAGGCGCAAGGCTACCTGTTCGGCAAGCCGGTCCCGGCCGCCCAGATCCGCCCGCTGCTCCGCGCCTCGCACGCCCGCGACACCGCGCCGGTCGTGGAGATCGCCCGCGCCGCGGCGCGCTCGATCGCTTAAGCCTCACAGCACCAATCGGAATCCGGGGCCTGTGCTTTTTCAGCCGCGGCATCCGGCCGCGGTAAGGTTAACCCAGCCTTTGTTTTGACTTGCGTTAGGAAAACATTAACCTACATTCACGCGACGCTTGTTTTAGATGCACTTTGGGGTTGTGATGAACTCGGCTACGTCCCTGGCTTTGGCGGCGATCGAACGTGGCAGGGAACTTCTCGATCACGTTGATTATCGCCTTGCGGAGACGGCGGCCGAGCGTGAGCAGATCTATCGCTTGCGGTATCGAGCGTATTTGCAGGAAGGCGCAATCGAGCCGCGCGCGGACCAACGCGTCACGGACCGTTTCGACGATTTGCCGAACACCTGGGTGTTCGGCGTCTACTATGACGGAGTGCTTGCAAGCTCCATTCGCGTCAGCGTCGCCACTCGGGAAATGCCGGTCTCGCCGTCGGTCGACGCTTTTTCGGACGTGCTGCAGCCGGAGCTGGCGAAGGGCAAGATCATCGTCGATCCGACGCGGTTCGTCGCCGATCCGACCCGCGCGAAGACCCATCGTGAGCTGCCTTATCTGACCGTGCGGCTCGGTTATGTGGGTTGCGAGTATTTTGGCGCGGATATTGGCCTGGCCAGCGTGCGCGCCGACCATGCTGCGTTCTATCGCCGCGTGTTCCTGCAGGAGATGCTGGCGCCGGCACGGCTGCCTCCCGGCATGATCAAGCCGGTCTGCCTGATGGCCGCCGACTATCGTGCCGTCCGGGAGCGGATCTACCAGCGCTACCCGTATTTCCGGACCTCGCTGTTCGAGCGCCGCATGCTGTTCGAGCGCCGGCACCCCCTTGCGCTGGCGCCGGCCCTCACGCCGGAGGCGGTCGACGCCGGCCTCGCCAGGGCAAAGCGCTAATCCACCGCCAATATCCCCAATATTTCAGCATTATGAACGGGTAAATCGCGCGTTGAGTCGCGCGTAAAATTGGCTTTTTTCACTGTCGCGCCACATTTACCCGTGATTAACTAATTCGGGCGCTTTTCGAGAATCCGGGGCATTTGAGCTATCCGTGCAACACCCCATCAAGGTTGACGGAACGTTCGCTTAACCAAGGCACGGTAGACCGGGTTAGGTCGAAAAGTCGCGAGCGTGGAGGCTCCGGAATGAATATCTCGATGCGTTTCCTCCAATCCTTCAAGTTGGTCGCGGTGCTGGGCATAGCGCTGTCGATGGCCGCTTGCGCCAGCAAGAATCCGCTGGACGGCAACGCCATGGCGAGCGCGGCGACCCCGGGCAGCCAGCAGGACTTCGTCGTCAATGTCGGCGACCGCGTGTTCTTCGAAAGCGACCAGTCCGATCTGTCGCCGCAGGCGACAGCGACCCTGGACCGCCAGATCCAGTGGCTGCAGACCTACAATCGTTACGCCTTCACCATCGAAGGCCATGCCGACGAGCGCGGCACGCGCGAATATAACATCGCGCTCGGCGCCCGGCGCGCCCAATCGGTCCGCGCCTACATGACCTCGCACGGCATCGATCAGAGCCGGCTGCGCACGATTTCCTACGGCAAGGAGCGGCCCGTTGCTGTTTGCAACGACATCTCCTGCTGGTCACAGAACCGTCGTGCCGTCACGGTGCTGAACGCGAGCTCTTGAAGCCGCGATCAAGTTTCGTTGACTGAGAAACAAATGCCCGGCCTCGGCCGGGCATTTGCTTTTCCCCCTGCGGGGGCTGGCTAACTTCATATTTTCGGCGTACTCCCGCAACTATTGTGAGTTCCGGGCGACCTCCTTCCTGACGCAACCAGCGATGCCCTGCACCAGCTCTTCTGCATTGAAATCCGCGCTCCTCGCTTTGCTTGTCATCGCCGCACCGCTGGCGGTGCCGACGACGCTGTACGCGCAGCAGGATAATGAAGATCCCGAGATGCGGATCGAACAACTCGAAGCGAAGCTGCGCCAGATCACCGGCCAGAACGAAGAGCTGCAGTACCGCAACCGGCAGCTCGAGGAGCAGATCAGGCAATTGCAGGCCGGGCAGGGCGGCCGCGCCAGCGTTGCCGTCGCGCCGCAAGCCCCGCCGCAGCAACCCTATCCGGCGCAGCCGACCTACCAGCAACCGGGCCCGCAGGCCGCACCGGCCTATCCGCAAGGCTCGATGCAGCAATCTCAGCCGGTGGAGCAGGCGCGCATCCAGACCGGGCCGCCGGCCGGCCGCGGCCGCGGCGACGCCTTCGACCCCTCGGCAAACCCTAACGCGCCGGGCGCACCGCGCCCGCTCGGCAGCATCGTCGGACAACCCTCGGCGCCACCAGCGCCTGATGTCGGCGCGCCGGGCGGGCGCGGCGCCGGCGAGCCGCTCGACCTCGCCAACACCAATGCGCCGCGCGGCGCTGCTCCGGGACAGCCGGCGCCACAAGGCTCTCCGCAACAGGGCTATCCGCAACAAGGCGCCACGCCACAGCAGGCGCCTGCCGGGCCACAGCTCGCGACCCTGCCGCCGTCCAATTCGCCCCGCGACGAGTTCGACCTCGGTTACGGCTATGTCGAGCGCAAGGACTACGCGCTGGCCGACCAGACGCTGCGCGCGTTCCTGCAGAAATATCCGAGCGACCGGCTGGTGCCCGAGGCGAATTACTGGCTTGGCGAAAGCCTCTACCAGCGGCAGCGCTACCGAGACGCCGCAGAATCCTTCCTCACCATCACCACCAGGTTCGAGAACTCCGCCAAGGCGCCGGACGCGCTGCTGCGGCTCGGGCAATCGCTCGCGGCGCTGAAGGAGAAAGAGGCCGCCTGCGCGGCATTCGGCGAAGTGACGCGCAAGTATCCGAAGGCCTCGGCCGCGGTGAAGCAGGGCGTCGACCGTGAGCAAAAGCGCGTCCACTGCTGAGGACGCAGCGCTTTCGGCCGCGGACGCGAAGCGTCTGTTCGCCGACTGGACGCATGTTTCCGCTCTCGTGCTCGCGGTGTCGGGCGGCCCCAACTCCACGGCGCTATTGTGGCTTGCCGCGAGGTGGCGCAGCGGCTTGAAGCGTGCGCCGCGCCTTCTGGCCGTCACCGTCGATCACGGGCTGCGCCGCGAGTCGCGCAGCGAGGCTCGCGCCGTCGCCACGCTCGCCAAGACCCTCGACGTCGAGCACCGGACGCTGCGCTGGCGCGGGCCAAAACCGAAGACCGGCCTGCCGGCGGCGGCGCGCGAGGCGCGCTACCGCCTGCTTGCCGACGTCGCGCGCAGGGCTGGCGCCGCGCACGTTCTCACCGCGCATACCCGCGACGACCAGGCCGAAACCTTGATGATGCGCCTTGCCCGCGGCAGCGGGCTGAGTGGCCTCGCCGCCATGGCGCGTGAGATGCCGCGCGCGGCGCCACGCGGCGCGGTCACCATCGTCCGCCCCTTGCTCGACGTGCCGAAGGCCCAGCTCGTTGCGACGCTGCGCAAGGCAGGGATCGGCTATGCCGACGATCCGACCAACCGCGATCTTAGCTTTACACGTGCGCGGTTCCGCGAGTTGATGCCGCAGTTGGGGCGTGAGGGTATCGACAGCCGCAATCTCGCCCGCCTCGCGCAGCGTCTGGCGCGCGCCAACGCGGCGCTTGAATCCGTTGTCAGCGTGATGGAGCACTCGATCGGCCGCGTCAACGACGCCGGATTGATCGAGATCGATGCGCGGGCGTTCGCGACATTGCCCGACGAGATCGCGTTGCGCCTGCTCGGTCGCGCCGTCAATGCGGTCGGCGACGAAGGCAGCGCCGAACTCGCCAAGCTCGAGGTGCTGCTGGCGGCCTTGCGCGAAACGGCGCAACGCCGTGAGCGGATGAAGCAGACCCTCGCCGGTGCCACGATCGCGCTCAGGCCCGACCTGATCGTGGTCGAGCGGGCGCCGCCAAGACGCAAGCCGAAGCCGCAAGCGATGAGCAGGGAATGAGATGGACGTGAGCGACGCGCGGCCACGACAAGCGGAAGGTCTTGACTGGCGGCTCCACGCCGTTGTCACGGTCGTCGTGCTGTCCATCGGCGTGATCAATGCGCTGTCGATCGCCCACGACCAGGCGCGCAACGGTGGCGCCTACGTGCTCGGCACGCCGCTGTTCTGGGAATTGACGAGCGTTGCCGTGATCGCGGTGCTCGCGCCGTTTGTTGCGATGGGCGTCGGACGGCTGCGGCGGGCCTGGCACGAACGGCACTGGTGGACCGTCGCGGGTCTCGCCGCTCTGATCGTCGTCGGTTTCTCGTCCGTCCACATCGCCGGCATGGTCGTGCTGCGCATGGCAGCTCTCGCGATGTCGGGCAGCTCCTACCATTTCATCTGGACGCTGTCGGAACTGGCCTACGAGTTCCGCAAGGACCTCGCGACCTGCGTCCTGCTCGGTCTGACGTTCTGGCTGGCGCTCAGCCGTCGCGACCTGGCGCGCGCTCGTGAGACGGCCGAATCCGCCATTGCCGCCGAATCTGCCGTTGCCGCCAAGACCAGCACAATGCCGGGTCATCTCTGGCTGCGCGACGGTTCGACCAGCCACCGGATCGCCCCACGAGACGTCGTCTCGCTATCGTCGGCCGGTAACTATGTGGAGTATCGGCTCGCCGGCGGGACCTCGCATCTGGTCCGCGCTACGCTAGCGAAGGAGGAGCCGCGGCTTAGGCCGTTCGGCATCGTCCGGGTGCACCGGACGCGGATGGTCAATCTGCACCGCGTGGTCGGCGTGGCGCCGCGTCCTTCGGGCGATTTCGAACTCAGGCTCGACAACGGTGACACCGTGACGGGGAGCCGCCGTTATCGCGCGGTGATCGGCCGTTTGGCCGAGGACAGCGGCGCTGCAAGGCCCTTAACCAAGGGGCAAGAAGGGCCGAGCAACGGCCTGACGGTGCGTTAATACGCCGTAATTCAGGTTATATTTGCGTATAGTGCGCCAAATACTCACACCCAGTTCCCTTGGCAGGGACGACGGCGACACTTAAATTAGACGCGGTCGAGACGCGCCAATAAATCGCGTCCGCCATCGCAAGACCAGGCCGCGGTAAGCGCGGTCACGAAGGACGCCCAATGAACGCCAACCTGCGCAATTTCGCCCTCTGGGTCATTATCGTTTTGCTGCTGTTGGCGCTGTTCACGCTGTTCCAGAATCCCGGCCAGCGTTCGTCGTCGCAGGACATCTCGTTCTCGCAGCTGCTGACCGAAGTCGATCAGGGCCACGTCAAGGAAGTCGTGCTGCAGGGCCCGGAGATCCACGGCAGCTTCGCCGACGGCCGCCAGTTCTCGACCTATGCGCCGAACGATCCGGGCCTCGTGCAGAAGCTGTACGGCAAGGGCGTCACCATCACCGCCCGCCCGCCGAGCGACAACGTGCCGTGGTTCGTGTCGCTGCTCGTCTCGTGGCTGCCGTTCATCGCGCTGATCGGCGTGTGGGTGTTCCTGTCGCGCCAGATGCAGGGCGGCGCCGGCAAAGCGATGGGCTTCGGCAAGTCGCGCGCCAAGATGCTGACCGAGGCGCACGGCCGCGTGACGTTTGAAGATGTCGCCGGCGTCGACGAGGCCAAGCAGGACCTGCAGGAGATCGTCGAGTTTCTGCGCGATCCCGGAAAATTCCAGCGCCTCGGCGGACGGATTCCGCGCGGCGTGCTTTTGGTCGGCCCTCCCGGCACCGGCAAGACGCTGATTGCGCGCGCGGTCGCCGGCGAAGCCAACGTGCCGTTCTTCACCATTTCGGGCTCCGACTTCGTCGAGATGTTCGTCGGCGTCGGCGCCTCGCGCGTCCGCGACATGTTCGAGCAGGCGAAGAAGAACGCGCCGTGCATCATCTTCATCGACGAGATCGACGCGGTCGGCCGCCATCGCGGCGCGGGCCTCGGTGGCGGCAATGACGAGCGCGAGCAGACGCTGAACCAGTTGCTGGTCGAGATGGACGGCTTCGAGGCCAATGAAGGCATCATCCTGATTGCCGCCACCAACCGTCCCGACGTGCTCGATCCCGCGCTGTTGCGCCCGGGCCGTTTCGACCGCCAGGTGGTCGTGCCGAATCCGGATGTCGTCGGCCGCGAGCAGATCCTCAAAGTTCACGTTCGCAAGGTGCCGCTGGCGCCCGATATCAACCTGAAGACCATCGCCCGCGGCACGCCGGGCTTCTCCGGCGCCGACCTGATGAACCTCGTCAACGAGGCGGCATTGATGGCCGCGCGCCGCAACAAGCGCATGGTGACGCAATCCGAGTTCGAGGATGCCAAGGACAAGGTGATGATGGGCGCCGAGCGCAAGTCGCTTGTCATGACCGAGGAAGAGAAGGCGTTGACCGCCTATCACGAAGGCGGCCACGCCATCGTCGGCATCAACGTCAAGGCGACCGACCCGATCCACAAGGCGACCATCATTCCGCGCGGCCGCGCGCTTGGCATGGTCATGCAACTGCCGGAGCGCGACAAGCTGTCGATGTCGCTCGAGCAGATGACCTCGCGGCTCGCCATCATGATGGGCGGGCGCGTCGCCGAAGAACTGGTCTTTGGCAGGGAGAAGGTCACCTCGGGCGCGGCCTCCGACATCGAGCAGGCCACAAGGCTCGCGCGCATGATGGTGACGCGCTGGGGCCTGTCCGACGAGCTCGGCACTGTCGCCTACGGCGAGAACCAGGACGAGGTGTTCCTCGGCATGTCGGTGTCGCGGCAGCAGAATATTTCGGAGGCGACCGCGCAGAAGATCGACGTCGAGATTCGTCGTCTGGTCGAAGCCGGCTACCAGGAGGCGCATCAGATCTTGACCGCCAAGCGCGCCGACCTCGAGACGCTCGCCAGGGGCCTGCTCGAGTTCGAGACGCTGTCGGGCGATGAGATCACCGATCTCCTGAACGGCAAGAAGCCGAACCGCGAGTCGATCATCGAACCATCAGCGCCGCGCACCTCGGCCGTGCCGCCGGCCGGCAAGCCGCGGCCGCGGCCCGAGCCCGGCGGCGACGTCGCCCCGCAACCGCAGGCGTAACAACTTGCGCTAACGTTCTCACAGCGGCCGGCCGCCTCAAGCGCGCCGGCCGCAAATGTTTTGGGCCAGGTTTTTCGACAAGGCGTTTGGACCCTGACCGTGACCGCAACGATCCTCGCCCTGTGCTGGGCCGTCTTCGTCATCTACTGGGGCGTCACCGCGCTCAACGTGAAGCGCACGCTCGAGCGCCGCGCAGACTGGCTTCGTGTCGCGATCGCGATCGTCGTCGGGCTTGGCGTGGTGCTGCTGCGCAGCACCTCAGGCCGCTCGATCGATCCATTCGTCCTGCCGCGCAGTTTGCCGGTGCGCGTTGTTGCCGACCTGCTGGCGGTCGCGGGCGTTGCGATCCTGGTGTGGGCGCGAACCATCCTCGGCGGCAACTGGAGCAGCGCGGTGACCCTGAAAGAAAACCACGAACTGATCCAGCGCGGCCCCTACGCTTACGTGCGCCACCCGATCTACAGCGGAATGTTTTTGCTCAGCCTTGCCACCGCCATTCATTACGCGACGCTGGGCGGCTTCATCCTGCTGGCGCTGGCCTGCGTCGGCTTCGCCTTCAAGATGCTCCAGGAGGAGCTGTTGATGACCGAGCATTTCCCGGATCGCTATCCGGCCTATCGGGCGCAGGTGAAGGCGATCGTGCCGTTTGTGCTGTAAGTTGCCATCATGTAGGGCGGGTTAGTTAGCCGAAGGCGTAACCCGCCATTGTTTTGAAAGCGGCGGATTACGCTTCGCTAATCCGCCCTACGTTTCTAAATCCGCCCTACGTTTCGACCGCACATAAGCACGCTCGCCGCTTGGCGGGTGAAACCACACATCAAGCGTCTCGCCCGAGCTCGGATCGACAAACCGCTCCTCGGTCAGCTCCCAGTCCGGCCCGGGCGGGGCATCGAGCGGCCGGCGTTTGTAGCCGCCGTTCCGGAACAGCGCCCAGATCAGCACCAGCACGGCAACGATGCCGACCCAGACGACCAGTCCGATCATCGAGCGGGCTCGATCACCGCGGCTGTCCCATAGGCGACGATCTCGCTCATGTTGTTGCCGATCTCGGCTGAGTCGAAGCGCATCATCACGACCGCGTTGGCGCCCATGGCGGTTGCGTTCTGCACCAGCCGGTCCAGCGCATGGCGTCGCGCTTCCTCCAGCATCTGCGTGTATTCGTGGATCTCGCCGCCCACGATCGAGCGAAGGCCTGCCATCAGATTGCCGCCCAGGCCTCTGCTGCGGACCACGATCCCGAAGCATTGCCCCAGCATCCGAACCGTTTGATGACCGGTCACGTTCTCGGTTGTCACGACGATCAAGTTAAGCCTCCCATATGGCTTGATGGCGGATGTCCAAAGGGACATGCGCAAACAAAAGAATTCGATCCTGCTGCCGGATGCTGACGCGCGTCAGCATAGGCTCGCGTATATGAGTCCACTGCAAATCCCGTTTGGTTCATGCCGCTGCAAAACCGGGTAAATCCCTTCGGAGAGCTGTTCGCGAGCGAGGCCCGCGGCACGCTGTTCGGCAATCGCGGCGGCAAATTCCATCGCGATGACCGCACGCTGTCGAGCCAGCGACGCTGGACCTCGCGGCAATGGATCTGTTGCGTACTTGATTTCAAGGGCCGCCAGCGCGACGTCTGGGGCCGCTATTACACCGAGCTGTTCTTTCTCGACGAGGTCACCGCGCTCGCCGCCGGCCATCGCCCGTGCTTCGAATGCCGCCGCACTGAGGCGCTGGCTTTTGCCGAGGCGTTCGGCAAGTCAAGCCATCGGCCGTCGGCGCCGGAAATGGACGTAGCGCTGCACGCCGAGCGGCTCGAGGGACGGGATAAGCGCGTCCACCGCCGCGCACTCGATGAATTGCCCGATGGCGCAATGATCACGCTCACCGGCGTCGAGGCATTCGCTGTCAGGGGCAACACGCTGTTGCCATGGACTCCGTTCGGCTATGCCGCCCCGCGCGATCGCCTGCGCGCCGTCGAGGTCGACGTGCTGACACCGCCGTCGATCCTGCGCGCGCTGTCGCGTGGCTTCAAGCCGCGATGGCACGGGACTGCGACTTGACCACTCAGGCTGTCGCCGCGACCGGCGCGTGTTTTCGATGCATAAATGCGCTGTAGTTTCGCGAAATGGCGACGAGCCGCCCGGTCTTTTTGTCGGTGAAGGTGTATTCCAGGCTCATGAAGGCGGTCTTCTCGGTCTGCCATTTATCGGCGACCTTGGTGTCGATGATGTAGGTGCGGTCCAGGAACACAGGCTCGCGGACAACGAGGTCGGTCCCCGCATCCATCGCGGCGCGCACCGGAGCGTCACCTTCAGGCTCGACGAATGCCGGATTGATCCTGCGGCCGTGATAGAACATCGAAGCAATGTCGAGCGGCGACCATAGCGGGTCGCCAAAGGGTGATGCGACGCGGTACCACCAGTGCTGATCGCGTTCCATGACGTCTTCGGCACGGACAACGATCTCAAACGGCTTCCTCGTCGCCCCGACAATCACGTCGGGAGATGCGTCCTCTCCCACAATGGTGCGTGGCTGCGGGCTTCTCTCCCAGGGCGCCTGGATTTTCTTGCCGTGCTCAACCGCGGCCGCCCAGCCGTAAGTCGAGGTTTCGCCGTCGCGGTTTTCGAGGTGGAAGGAGATTGTCCTGATATCGGCAGCGTCCGGCGGCAGGGTTTCCCAAACGACCCGCACCTCGCCTTCATAGCTGACCTTCTTGTGCCTGACACTGTAGACCCCGCCTTCATACCAGCTGGCCCCAAGGCTTGCCGGGATCGCGCCCGCGGTCACGCTCATCAATGTCAATCCGCCAACAATTCCGGCCTTGAGACCGAGCGCCCGCGCGGCGTCATCGTCGTGGATCACCGTGCGCGGCTTCAAACCCTGGGCAATCCGGTCGTGCGAGCTGACTGGTTTGCGGACCATGACCCAGGGGCCGGTATACATGGTAGCTGTTCTCCTGTTTCGGCAGGTTCGGTTTCAATTGGACCACCAGACGCATCGCGGACACAACGTCGCCGAGCGGCTGGTCTTGCCAAGTATGAACCACGCGGGTGGTCTTCACAGCGAACTTTGACCGAGCGACAGTCAAACTGTCGGACCGCTGCGCGCCTCGCGGGGGTCCGCGCGAAGCGGCTCCATGAGCCTGAGGAGCATGGGCTTGGGCACGTTCTGCATCGCTTCGAAGTTTCGCACGTCTGCTCGTCAGAGCATGCACACCCACTGGGTTCGGGACATGCCGATCGCGTGAGCCGCCCACGAGCCAGATCAAAGTGTAATGCCGCGCGTAAACGGGCCGCGGTCATTGATCACCACGGCCACAGCCCTCCCGTTCTCGGGATTCGTTACCGTAACCCGTGATCCGAAAGGCAGCGTGCGATGCGCGGCGGTAAGCCCGCTCGAATCGAATGTCTGACCGCTCGCCGTTCTCCGGCCCGAGGCATAGAAGGTTGCCACGACATGTTGTCCGAAGAGCTTCCGTGAGGTTTCGAATGCGCGAAGAACCAGGCAAAGCCCCGGCTGTGCGCGGGCGCAGGCGACGTGACCAGCCACACCAGAGCCAATCCAAAGATACAAACGAACGGACGCATTGATCACTCCGAATACAGCCCAACAGTTTGCCGAAGCGCGGGGGCCTAATTGTGGCAATGATGGTCATGCGGCCCGTGCGGGCTGCAGGTGTTGCTGCTATCCGAACGAGCCGTCCTTCTACCGTTCTTAGGACACAATTGTAGTCAGGCATGGATTAGGAACGTCGGCATTTGCCCGACATCACGAGGGACGTCTCGAACTTGAGACACTGGGTAAAATCAGGGCGCGGTCTCCTCGTTCCTGCTGCGGTTGTTGTGCTGATCGGCACGGCTCATGCTCAGAATCTCGATCAGGGCAAACCGCCCGCCAGGCTGTTCGCGGGCAGTTGCGCGGGGTGTCATCACAGCGCACGCGGACTTGCCAAGGGCCGTTTCAATCTCGCGCTCTTCTGGTTCTTGCAACAGCACTACACGAGCGGTTCGAGTTCGGCCTGGACTCTCACCTCCTATCTTGAGTCTGTCGACGGCAACCAGCACAACCAGGCACGAGCCGCGGCGACGAAATCGTCGAGGCGCTCGTCGCCGGCCTCGCCGCGACCGGCCGCACCAATAGCGGGCCACTAGCTCGAAGCGCCCCCGAGGCGGGATGAATTGAAATTGAAATCGGCGATCCCCTCCGCCGCTCGTTTCCCGCGGACGCAGGAACCTGGTTCTTGCCCGAGCAACCAGACTTTTCGCGGGAATGAGCGGAGTTGAACTCATCACGCTTTAGCGCGACACGATCCCGCTCCGTTTGATGTTTTCCCCATCATACGAGCGAAGGCGTGCCGATGCACCGGCGCGTACGCCGGCGCCTCGATGACCACGCAAACAGAGCCGCGATCAGGTCTCGAGCTGCCTGCCGATCGGCAATGCACGAATGCACAATTCCGTCGCGCAAGATCGCATTGATCAGCTCCATCGCAAATCCGGGCGCCGGGCTCGCCGACACCGCTCGGCGGTGTCTCCGGCCCCGGCGGCACGATATGGACGTTGGTCACCAGCGGCAACTCATCCATCCGGATGACCGGGAAGCCGTCGAAATTGTTTATGCTGCACCCGGCCGTCCTTGAAGGTGATCTCGCCATATCTTGGCGAGACTGAGACCCATGATCGCCGCGCCTTCGATCTGCGACTGGATCCGCTCGGGATTGATGTAGGTGCCGCAGTCAATCGCGGTGTCGACCTGGTGCACGGTCAGCGCACCCTTGTCGCCGACCTCGACCTCGACGATGGTGGCGATGTAGCTGACGAAGCTGCGGTGGACCGCAATGCCGAGCCCATGACCTTTCGGCACGGATCGGCCCCACTGCCTTTCTCGGCGACGTATTCGACGACTTTCCGCAATCGGGCCGTGTCGATCGGATAGCTGTCGGACGGCTCGCCGTAGTTCCACAGGTCTTTCACGGAGGCGAGGTGAGGATGCGCAGCGAGCCGATCAGCGGCGTAGCATCTCTTTCTGGAGCGCGGATTGGTCGGTGGCCGCGAGTTCGCCGACCATGGACTGGATCGCGAAGGCGTGGGGGATGTTCGACACCGAACGGAACCAGCCGAGGCGGGCGTGTGCAGCGGCTTCCGGATTTTCGATCTGGGCGTTGGCGATCTCGAACGGCATGTCGACGAGCCCCATGCCGGCTCGAACCCCAGCTTGTGATTGGCGCCGGCGACGAACGTCGAGCCGATCGTCGGCGCGGCACTGCGATGCCGCCACGCGACGACCTTGCCGGCTTTGTCGAGGCCGGCTTCGATCCGCTCGACCGACCCCGTGTGCAGGAAATCGTGGTGCAGGTCGTCTTCCCGCGTCCACTGCAGCTTCACCGGCGCGCCAAGCGCCTTCGACGCAGTGCCGCCTCGATTGCGAAATCGCATTTCGATTTGCGCCCGAAACCGCCGCCGAGCAGCGTCACGTTCACGGTGACGTTGTCTTCGGCGAGACCAAGCGACTTTGCGATGTCGGCGCGCGTGCCGCCGGGGCTCTGTACCGGCGCCCAGATCTCGGCCTTGCCATCCCTGACATCGGCGACCGCAACCGGCGGCTCCATGCTGGCGTGGGCGAGATGAGGCAGGTAGTACTCGCCGACCACGACCTTGTCGGCGCCTGCCAGGGCGGCATCAACATCGCCTTCCTTGCGCACCACCAGGCCAGGCTTGCGCGCGGCCGCCTCGAGCTCGGTTCGGTAAGCGGCCGAACTCATATTTGGCGTTTGCGCCGTCGTCCCACGCGATCTTCAGGGCATCGCGACCCTTGATCGCGGCCCCGGTGTTGCGCGCGATCACCGCGACGCCGCCGAGCGGCTGGAATTTCGACGGCCAGGGCCAGCCCTGGACCTCCATGACCTTCTCGACGCCGGATACTTTCATCGCCTCGGTTAAGTCGAACGACTTCAGCTTGCCGCCGGTGACCGGCGGGCGGGCAATCACCGCGTACTTCATGCCGGGCAGCCGGACGTCGGCGCCGTAGCGCGCCTTGCCCATCGTGATGTCGCGAAGGTCGACGATACCGATCTGACCCTTGCCGAGGTAGCGAAAGTCCTTCGCATCCTTCAGCTTCAGGCTGTCGGCGGCCGGCACGGCTTCCTTTGCGGCATCGGCGGCGCCAGTTCACCAAAGCCGAGACGCCGGCCGCTAGCTGTGGAGTGGACGACCTCATGATTGACGGCCTTGACCTCGCTCGCCGGCACACCCCAGCGTTTCGCCGCTGCGGCTTCGAGCATCATGCGCGCGGACGCGCCAATCTGGCGCATCGGGATCAGGTAGTGGCGGGTGCTGCGCGAACCGTCGGTGTCCTGGTTACCGAACTTGACCTCGTCGCCGGTGGCCTGCTGGACTTTTACGCGGGACCAGTCGGCCTCCAGCTCTTCGGCGACGACGAGCGGCAGGCTGGTGCGGACGCCCGTTCCCATCTCGGAGCGATGCGCGACGATCGTCACGGTGCCGTCGCTTGCGATCGCCACAAAGACGCGGGGATCGACCACGACGCCATGGGGCATCTTGCCGGCGCCGGTTTGATAGGCCGCAAACGCCTGGCGCGACATCACGGGGGCGGCAAGGACAAATCCGCCGGCGATGCCCAGCGTCTTCAGGACCGCGCGCCGCGAGACGTTTTGAACCTTGTTGCGCTGCGCAAAACCTGAAGCTTGTCGGGATTGGTGATGATATTCATGGTCACACTCCCGTCGATGCGAGGTGAACCGCAGTCTCGATGCGCTGGTAGCATCCGCATCGGCAGATGTTACCTGCCATCGCTTCGCGAATCTGGTCGTGGCTTGGTTTCGGGTTTTCCATCAGCAGCGCCGCGGCCTGCATGATCTGGCCGGCCTGGCAAAAGCCGCACTGCGGTACGTTCTCCTGGCGCCAGGCTTTCTGCACCGGATGATCGCCGGCGGGGTGCAGTCCTTCGATGGTGGTGACCTCGCGCCCTGCCACATCCGACACCGACGTAATGCAGGAGCGAACCGCCTGTTTGTCGACAATGACGGTACAGGCGCCGCACAGCGCCTGGCCGCAGCCGTATTTTGTCCCGGTCAATCCGGTCTCGTCGCGCAGGTACCAGAGCAGTGAAAGATTGGGATCGCCATCCTCAGTTCTGTTCCTGTCCATTGATCTTGAGTTTGACCATCGTCATCTCCTCGATTTTATGGGCTGCCGAAAGCTCTCAATGAGAACGAGCTATGTCATTCCTCCGCGTCTTGTTGATCGAGCGTGCACCGCAACGCGACTGCCGCCGCGGACGCCGTTACGCGGTCAGGGATGTAAACCCCGACTGCCTTCCGTTCGTCCGTTGCCTGCACCGCTCATGGCGTTTCGAGGCTCCGAAGGATCATTTCAATGATGAGGTCTTGCACCGGGCGGCTTGCCATCCAGTGTTGGCAGTGGCCTGCAATTTTCAATTTTCTGGAGAACTTTGACCGCATGAAGGCGAGGCGAGTGCGTCTCAAAATTCTCCGAGAAGACATTTCCTTGCCCAAGCTTGCAGGTTCAGGTTCGTATTGCACCGCATGAACTCATCTCCTGAAATCGCTGCTTCGCCGCCCGCTCCGGACAGAGCGCCCTATTTCTCGCGCCAGGGTGCCGTCGAAGGCATCATCGCTGTGTCGCCGGTCGTCGTCAGCCTGTTTGCGACCGGGATCGTGTTCGGCACGCTTGCCGCGCAGAAGGGGCTGACCTTGCTCGATGCGCTCGCATGAGCGGCTTCGTCTATGGCGGCCTCGTGCAGGTCGTCAGCCTGCAATCCTGGCCACAGGAATTCACGCTCGCGACGCTCTTGACGCTGATGCTGGTGACGCTTGCGGTCAACCTGCGTCTCTTCCTGATGAGCATCACGTTTCGCCCGTGGTTCGGCTCTCTGCCGGCGTGGCAGGCCTATCCGATCCTGTTCTTCATCACCGACATCGGCTGGCTGCGCGCGATGCGCTACCGCACTGAGGGCGGCAGTGACGTCGGCTTTTTTCTCGGCGGTGGTATTTTTCTCTATTTCGTCTGGCTGGTGTCGACCGCGGCCGGCGTCGTGTTCTCGACCTGGCTGACCAATCCGCGCGCGCTCGGCATCGATCTCCTGCTGCCGATCTTCTTTGCGACCTTGCTGATCCCGGCGTGGCGCGGGCCGCGGCGCGCGGTGCCATGGCTGATATCAGGCATCGTTGCGGTCACCGTGCAATGGCTGGTCGCCGGTTACTGGTACATCATCGCCGGTGCGGTAACTGGCGCGCTGTCTGCGGGGTTCATCGGCGATGACTAGCCTCGTGCATGGCGACGTGATGCTGGCGATCGCGGCGATGAGCGCGGTGACCGTGTCGCTACGAACAGGCGGCTATTTCCTGATGAGCTACGTGACGGTGACGCCGCGCGTGCGCCGCATGCTCGAAGCGCTGCCGGGCTCGGTAATCGCGGCCGCTGTGTTGCCGGTCGCGTTACAGGGCGGTCTCGTCGCAATCACAGCCGTGCTGCTGGCGATGCTCGCCATGTATCTCTCGCGCAGTGATATTGTCGCCATCGTTGCCGGTGTTGGCGCGGCGGCGCTGTTGCGCGCTGCCGGGCTGGGCTAGCGTGAGCCCATGGGAGGACGCGATGGATTTACATCATCTAAGTGGTGTATTGACGCGACGTCGCGCCGTCTGCCGGATCGAAACCCGATTATCCCATGCGCCAGCTGGAACGAAGCTCCTGGAGAAGCAACCTAATCCTGAAGCCCGGTGAGGGGGCCGAGTTCTTCTCCTTCGCTGAGCTTGAGACACGGACGATTAAGTCCTTGAAGGCATATCTGCGGCGACGGATTGGTGGATATCGGGTCGCCATAAAACACTTGGACATCACCAATCGGCTCTATCGCGGAGTTCGCTGGCGCGAGCGCCCGCAGATCGTTGGCGAGGTTTCCTATCCAAAGCCGGAGTACGTTACGAAGTTCGGCCGCGCCAATCGTATCGGGGGCCAGATGTTCTATGCTTGCCGCGGCGCCTTTCCGGTCTTCTTCGAACTTCACGTAATCGAAGGCGACCTCATCGCACTCTCGGAATGGGCGATCACTGAGCCGCTCTGGATGCATCATCTTGGTTACCACGCCGATGCCTTGGCCCAGCTTGGCGCGCCAGCGCCCGCGAAGCGCGCTGCACTCATCCATCCCATTCCCGGTGAAAGCAACCGCAATAACAAACTCCGTAAGCGGATGTCCATTGCGTTCACCGCTGACGTGCCCACCGGAATGGAGTTTCGCTACAAGGAGACGATCGCGATCAATGAGCTCCTCTTCGACCGCGCTTCCCCGATCCCGCGGCAAGGCCCAGGTGCGCCGCCCAGCGCTCGCGTCGCCGGCACCGTGTATCCTACCGTGCAAATGCGCGGTCTCGCCGATAACGTCGCGATATCGCCCGCGTTCGTCGATCGAGCCCTCCGCCCGGTATCCGTCCGGTACATCCGCGTTGAAAAGGCCGATCACCAGAACCTGTCGTATGTCTTCTCGAGAGTAGGTTTTGCAAACAGCTTCGTGGGCACGAAGATCTGCTGGCAGGATCAGAATTTGTCAGAAGCTGAGGGGCGCTCGTTTGTTACGTTCGAGAACGGCGCATGGATTTTTCGCGACGGGCTTGGCCGAATATCTACGACCGTCACTAGTTAGCTTCTCAGCACAACGCATGCTCGCCTTTCGCATTTCGAGAGCGCGAGCGAAATCCAGCGGCGCATCCTTGCGAAACGCGCCCTAAGGTAGACATGGATTCATCCAATTCCCCTTGCCAGCCTCACTGAACTAGTGTTCATTTCTTAGAACAACAAACGAGGCTGCGCCGAAAAACAGCAGTCGGGGGAACACGCCAATGGCTTATCGCCGCACCCAAGCGGTGGTGAAGCGGCTTGCCGCGCGGCGCAGCGCGATCCTTGCTGCCGCCCGTGCGACCGCGGCTGAAGCGGGGATGGCCGCCGTGCAGATTGCGCCGGTCGCCGATCGCGCCGACGTCGCGGCCGGCACCGTGTATCGCTATTTTCCGTCGAAGGCCGAGCTGATCTCCGAGCTGATCGCCGACGTCTCGGGCGATCAGCTCGACGCCGTGCGCCGCGCCGCTGACGCGGCGCCAGGCCCGCTGTCGGCGCTCGCCGCGGCCATCACCACCGTCGCCGCGCACATTCTCTCCCAGCGCAAGCTCGCCTGGGCGATCCTGGCCGAGCCTGTTGATGTCGACGTGATGCCCTCGCGCATCGCCAGCCGCCGCGCCATCGTCGCCGAAATTGCCGCGCGCATCGACGCGGCGGCGCGCGGAAATCATCTGCCGCAGCAGGACGCGGCGTTGACCGCGGCTGCGATCATCGGCGCGCTGCACGAGGCGCTGGTTGGTCCGCTGGCGCCGGCCGGCCTCGACGATCCCGCGCGCATCCGCGATGCCGTGCAGTCGTTGACGCTGATGGCGCTGCGCGCGGTCGGCGTGATGGACGCCCGCGCCCGCGGCCTTGTGGTGCAGACCGGGCTGCCCGGTACGCCGGCGCGCGCACCGGCGTCGGTCGGATGAAAAATCAAAACGACGGGAGAGAAGCCGATGACTGACAGCGAGCTGTTCCGCAAGGGCGCCGCAATGCGACGCCAGCTCTATGGCGAGGCTGCGGCCGACAAGAGCGCGAAGGACGTCTATGGCGACCCGATGATGAAGAAATTCCTCGACGTCGCGACCGAGACCGTTTTTGGCGCGCTGTGGACGCGGCCGGGACTCGATCTCAAGACGCGCACGCTGGTGTGCGTCGTCTCCGACGTCGCCACCGGCCGCGAGCCGGAGCTTGCGATCCATCTGCGCTTCGCGCTGCGCCAGGGCTGGACCGAGGATGAGCTCAGCGAGGTGCTGCTGCATCTCGCCGGCTATATCGGCCTGCCGCTGGTTCGCGAGTCCATGCTGGTGGCGAAGCGCGTGTTCGCCGAGATCCGCGCCGAGCAGAAAGCTTAAGAAGGGCGACGCAATGACGACGCGAGCGCAGCCATTTGCCACCGCTATCGCGAAGCTGCACGCGGCGATGGCCCAGGTGGCGAATGGCGACGTCTCGGCGATCAAGGCGCTCTATTCGCGCACCGACGATGCCACCAGTTTCTACGGCTGGGGCGGCTTCGAGAAAGGTTTTCCGGCGGTATCGGCGCGCTGGGATTGGGCGGCCCAGCAGTTCAAGGGCGGCACGGTGAGCTACCAGAACGTGTCGACGGTCGTCGCCGATACGCTCGCTTACGTCACCGACATCGAGAGCTTCAAGGTGCGCGTCGCCGGCATGGAGCAGCCGACCGAGTGGTCGAACCGCGTCACCCACATCTTCCGCCTCGAAGGCGGCGAGTGGCGCCTCGTGCACCGACACGGCAACCGGCTCGAGCAGCAATACGAACCGGGCACGCGGCTGCAGCCGAAGGCGGGCGGCTGAATCGCATGTCCGAGACATTTGCGTTTGCCGCCCAATGACGCAGGTTTGCCGTCAACCCGGATTTCATGGGCGACATCGAGCGACTTGACCGGGATGCGCGCACGGATCGTTGGCGCATCCCGGATGTCCGTCGTCGTGATGCTTGGCGCATCCCAAGTCTGGCGCACCCTAGCTAAGTCTTCAGCGTGCGATCGTCGGCGCGCTTAATCGGCGACAAGCCGTCGAAGTCGGCGGACCAGTTCGTCACCACCACCCCTGTTGATCCTGCCTTCGCTTGGGCCAGCACTGCAGCCTGCCGCGAGCAACATCATCCCGCTGGCGAAGCGGCGAGTGCCGCGCGGCAAGTTGGCGCGACGCGGCGCGCGGGCTACAGTCAGTTAGCCGCGTCCGTTCCGACCGTTAAGCGGTAGGTACGCGTCGAACTACTTTGCCTCAATCCTCGTCATCAGACTGCGCACGTCGCCGTTCTACGACATCACTCAAATCGTGGAGTACAAAGATCGCGAGGGCCGCCATGCGCTGCCTCTGTTCGGGACTAAGCGTTTGGTAGAGTGGCTGCCACGTCTCGGCGAGTTTATCCAAATCGGCTGATCGTTGAGCCAATTCTTCCGAGCGTCGTTGCAAAAAGGCGATGGGGTCACGATTGCGCAGGACTTCGACACGGTTTTCGTCGGCCCGTTTGCCCACTGTTTCTCCGATTTTTGCAAGACGGGCTTTCCGATCCTCCGCCCTGGCACGAATGGCGCTCTCTACAGCCGGCCAGTATTTTTCCTGCTCAGGTGTCAGCTGCAACGCGGCCTTTACCAGATCAATCCTCATGTCCGTCAGCGTATTCCGGTCCGATGCATTTAACCGTTCCGGAGTTCGCAGAAGAGGTTTGCGAGGTTTGCGCGTTGGCAATCGGGGATGCAGTAAGGAACAGTGCAGTTGTTCCGGCCACTACCATTTTCAACATCGGCGATCTCCTGGGTGAGGTGCCCCCTGGGGAGGCCAAGGGCACCTCAAACGCTGCTTCGGGGCAATCAGGTTGATCCACCGATTTGCGAGATGAGGGTCTTGAGGCATGACTTGAACTTTACAGAGCTCGCCGGGACACAAGCGCGAGGGGTTGATGCTTCGCATCACTTCGGGATCAGGATGTTATCGCTCACACCGCACCGCTGGAGCAGCGCGAGAGCAGCATCCCGAACCCGATGCTGGAGAACGGCGCGGATCCGAGCGAGGAGGATGACAGCCCTCGAAGGATGGCGGACCTCCGCAACGTTGGCAACGGTCCCAAGATACTGCGAAAAAAAGAAAAAAAGCGGAGGGCGCGGGGACCGTGCGACCGCACGTACTCAGCGTATTTCGGTTATTGGGTTCGCCAAAATACGGTGCTGCCGCTTGTCGGTAACCACGGGTTAGCGCGACGGATGTGTGCATTGGCCAAGCATCTGTTCACCTGCCCGGCGCAGTGGCTTATGCATTTGTTCTGACGCCCTCTCAAATCACCGGCCCCACCAGTGAAGTCGGTATCACATCTGCCCTCACAATTTGTGGCTTGATCCTCACATCGCGCGGCTGTCGCTGCTTCTGCCGGTGCGGTGAGGAGAACTCCGGTGCCTATGAGCGTGATCGCGAGCAAAAGGTGCCGGGCCGTCATGATCGAACCTCCTGAGAAAGGCGCAGGGGACCGCGCGACGGAACTTGTCCGTGGTTGCAGTTACAGGGCTCCTGCGCCAGTTTCTATGTTCCACTAGCAAGGCGGATAGGGAGCATATCCGCACTGATAAGCGCCGTACGCTCCGCGGGCAGCGGCACCGGCGGCAGCAGCTCCGACGCCTACCGCCACTCCACGGCCAACGGCGGCGCCACCGTAAACGCCGGCGCGACCAACACCAGCGCGCGCGACACCAGCGTGACCAACGCCGGCATGCGCAACACCGGCACGACCGGCGCCAGCCGCCAGCACGAGCACCGCCGCGTGCGAAGCCGTCAGTCGAAATCATCGCCATGCACCCGATGCCGACGACAACAGATGCAGCGAGCAAGGTAATTGTTCGACGCGACATGATTGGTCCTCCTGTCGAGTGAGCGTTGCGATCGGAATTGCTCCGCCGTCCAAGAGGCAGCGGCCCGCAATCCTGGCGTTTGGTTCGTAGTCTTGTTGTGAGCTAACAACCCTCAGGGCTTTACCTGAAGGTTGTGGCGCAGTTTCCTAAATCGAAACGCGCTGTCGTGCGTTGGTCGACGCCAAATAACATCGACGTCGGGCGAACATCCCCCCGCAAGCGCGACGACGTTCTCGCGGCTTGGCGGCTCATGCTGCAGCAGTGCGCGACGCGATACGTCGTCGCTGTGTTCGGCGAGGCGTTTCGAGGAGGTCCGTTCGATCATGGCGACGCTGGTGTTGTGCAGCGATGCCACGAGCTCCTCGCGTGACCGCGTTCTGACCTGCGCTTGACGAAATTTCGCTTGCGTTTTAGTTACTACTAGTGTATGAATAGCCTTGTTCCGATCCACAAGAGGGGCGCTTCGCGATCGCTGCAAACGCGGGCCGGGATACGATGGACTGTGGCGGCATCGCTGATGTCGCGAAGCCCATCGTGCAGGGAAAGCCGGATGTCGGCGAAACCTTGCGGTGAATGAAGCTCGTTGCGCTGTTGATCTACCTTTTTGCGCACGAGGCTGCGGGTGCAGCTGGCATCCGGCTTTCCCTGAGCCCTCTGATTTTTTCAGAGCGGCGAGAGTTGAAGCAAAACCTCGGGCACGCCGTGCCGCGGGGCTTTTCGCATATGCTGAATTGTAGGGCGCAATGGCCAACGGGTCCGCGCGAGGCGCGGCCCGATGATAAACTCCGCGTATTGCGCCGTTCCTGCGCCCGTCGGCGGATTACGCTTGCGCTAATCCGCCCTACGAAGGTCGCTTGCAAAACCCCACGAAAATCCCCGAAAACCATCGCATGATCAGGGACTTCGCGGGGCCCG
>CAWCKS010000010.1:0-256565 GCA_963796195.1 uncultured Alphaproteobacteria bacterium
GGGGCGCGGCAAACAACCGCCTTTATGTGGTGGCTTTCGCGCATCAACGACGAACTGCTGGAACAATGCGATCTGTCTCCTTGTGCGTTGCCGGGCCCGCCACGAACGCCCGCTTCCCCTTTCGGCCCATAGCTCGCGCGCCTGTTCGCCCTGATCGCTTTGAAGCTTGTCGGCCATCCAGAGCAGCGCGCCAAGGATGGTGGCGCGATCATCGCCGGTTAGATTGACGAGTCCAGCTTTAACGACGAGGCCGCCGAGTTCAATGAGATACCGCGTGCGCTTGCGGCGCTCGACTTGCCATGCGCGCATATCATGCCGCGCCCTTGCTGCCTGTTGACGGTTGCGCGCCGCTCGGTTGCGCCCGAGCGCCGCCAGTGTGGCGCTCAGCTGCCGGTGCAGTTCGCCGCGCCCGGCTCTGAAAGAACGCGGCTCCGCGCCTGGCCCATGCCTCCCTCTTTCCAGCATCTTTGGTCTCAGTCAGCACGATCAGCGCGCCTGCCAGTTCATCGACGCTAAGGCTATCTGCCCCGGTGGCGATGACCAATTCGCCGAGCTGCTGCACCTTGCGGCTCTTGAGGTCGCGCGCCTTGTCCTGAAGCGTTTTCAGTTCCCCGTCGAAATCCCGCGGCTTAAGCATCACGTTCTCCAGCAATGTTGATGAGGGGATGATAGTTGAGCCCTGGACATAATGCTGTAAGGTCGCCGGGACGGTTTGAGACGGTGTAGTCCCGATCGAGAATTTTTCGAGGGAGGGCGCGCTTATACGTCGTTCTGACGTGCGCTCTGGCGTGCCACTGATCTGATCGCGATGGCGATCTATCATCTTCACGTCAAAGTCATTGGCCGCAAGTCTGGCTCGAGCGCGGTGGCGTCAGCCGCCTACCGCTCGGGCTCGCGGCTGCGCGACGAGCGGCTTGATCGCAGCCACGATTTTTCCGCAAAGCGCGGCGTCGTCCATTCCGAGGTGCTGCTGCCGGAGAACGCGCCCGCTGTGTGGAAGGACCGCGAACGGCTCTGGAACGATGTCGAGGCGTTCGAAGTCCGCAAGGACGCCCAGCTTGCTCGCGAAGTGGAATTCGCCATTCCGCGCGAACTGACGCAGGCGCAAGGCATTGAACTCGCCCGCGACTTCGCGCGGGCGGAGTTCGTAGATCTTGGCATGATCGCCGATCTCAATGTGCATTGGGATATGGGCGAGGACGGCATGCCCAAACCCCATGCCCATGTCATGATGACCATGCGCGCGGTGGACGAGAACGGTTTCGGCCCGAAGGTGCGGGACTGGAACCGCACGGAGATGGTCGAGCGCTGGCGCGAACGCTGGGCGGAGATTGCCAATGAGCGCCTGGCCGAACTCGACATTGACGCGCGCATCGACCATCGCAGCCTGGAGGCGCAGGGCATCGCACTGGAGCCGCAAAACCAGATCGGCGCAGCCCGCGCACGCATTGAGGTCGGGGCATCGAGGGCGAAAGGATCGAGGCCGACCGCGCGGAGATGCACCGCGAGATTGCACGCGGCAATGGCGAGAGGATCATCGCGAATCCCGATCTGGGGCTGGACGCGATCACGCATCAGCAATCGACCTTCACGCGCCGCGACATGGCGAAGTTCGCGCACCGCCACAGCGACGGGATCGATCAGTTCAACGCGGTTATGGGCGCGATGCGGAGCGCGCCCGATCTGGTCGAACTCGGCAAGGACGGGCGCGGCGAAGACCGCTTCACCACCCGCGACATGATCGAGACCGAACGGCGCCTGCACCATGCCGCCAAACTCATGGCGGAACGGGAACGCCATGAAGTGAACGACGCCGACAGGCGGGCAGCGCTGGCGCGCGCCGAACAGCGCGGCCTTGTCCTTTCGGGCGAGCAGGCTGACGCGCTAGCGCATGTCACGGATGGGCGCGATCTCGGCATCGTGGTCGGCTATGCCGGAACCGGCAAGAGCGCGATGCTGGGCGTGGCGCGGGAGGCCTGGGAAGCGGCGGGCTACAAGGTCCGGGGCGTGGCGCTGTCCGGCATCGCCGCGGAAAATCTCGAAAGCGGATCGGGCATCGCGTCCCGCACCATCGCCAGCATGGAGCATGGCTGGCAACAGGGCCGCGACCTGCTCACGACCCGCGATGTTCTGGTGATCGACGAGGCGGGCATGGTCGGCACGCGCCAGTTGGAGCGCGTGCTGTCCCATGCTGCCGAGGCCGGCGCCAAGGTCGTGCTGGTCGGCGATCCGCAACAGTTGCAATCCATCGAGGCGGGCGCGGCGTTCCGTTCGATCCATGAGCGCCATGGCGGCGCGGAAATCGGCGAGGTGCGCCGCCAGCGGGAGGACTGGCAGCGCGACGCCACGCGCGATCTGGCGACCGGCAGGACCGGCGATGCGATCCATGCCTATGACCGCCACGGCATGGTGCATGAGGCCGCGACACGCGAGCAGGCGCGCGACGATCTGATCGAACGCTGGGACCGCGACCGGCAGGCATCACCGGATCGGACCCGCATCATCCTCACCCATACCAATGACGAGGTGCGGGCCCTCAACGAGGCTGCGCGCGAACGGATGCGTGCCGCCGGTGATCTCGGGCAATGAGGTGCGTGTGACGGTCGAGCGCGGCGACCGCGAGCTTCGCCAGCGGGGATCGCGTCATGTTCCTGCAAAACGAACGAGGCCTTGGCGTAAAGAACGGCACACTCGGCGACCATCGAACAGGTGAGCGCGCAGTCCATGACCGTTCAGACCGACGACGGCCGATCCGTTCGCTTCGACCTCAAGGATTACAATCGGATCGACCACGGTTATGCGGCGACAATCCACAAGGCGCAGGGCATGACGGTGGACCGCATCCATGTGCTGGCGACGCCGGGCATGGATGCCCATAGCAGCTATGTGGCCCTGTCACGGCACCGCGATGGCATGGAGCTGCATTATGGCCGCGACGATTTTGCCAATCCGGACCGGCTCACCCGAACCCTGTCGCGTGACCGGGCCAAGGATATGGCCTCGGACTACGAGCAGCCGATCCGGCACAAGAGCTATGCCGAGCGGCGCGGGATCATCTTCCGCGAGCGCGTTGCCGAGATCGTGCGCAAGGTCGTGCCCGAAAAGGTGCGCAACATGTTCGAGGCCTGCGCCCGTCTGCCGAAGCTGTGCCTGGCACGGGCAGCGCGCGGAGGCCGGAGCGGGAAGCGCCGGAAAGGAGACCGCCGTGGATCGGAAGCGGCGCTGCGCCAAGCCCGCACCAAGGCGCTCGTCCGCCATGCCCGAGCCGTGGATGCGATCTTCGATGTGCAGGAGCGGGGTGGCAAGGCCAGCCCAGAGCAGGTGAAGGAATTGCAGGAGGCCCGCAAGGTCTTCGAGGAGGTGCGGCCCTATGGCTCGCACGACGCCGAAGCCGCCTACAAGAAAAATCCGGAACTTGTCCGCGAGGCGGCTGGCGGCCAGGTCAACCGCGCCATCCGCGCTCTCCAGCTCGAAACCGAGCTGCGGACCGATCCGAGCCGCCGCGCCGACCGTTTCGTGCAGCGCTGGCAGAAGCTCGACCAGACCAGCCAGCGTCAGTATCAGGCGGGCGACATGTCCGGCTACAAGGCGACGCGCTCGGCGATGGGCGACATGGCGAAAAGCCTCGAACGCGATCCGCAACTGGAATCCATCCTCGCCAACCGCAAGCGGGATCTCGGCATCGCGTTCGAATCAGGCCGCCGGCTCGGCAAGGAATTGGCCTTCGCCCATGGCATCGACCTCGGCAGAGGCCGGGGCCTCGGACTTTAACTCCGCCTATTTTCCGCCGTCTGCACGCCACGGGACGACGACGCGAAAAACGCACTTGCGCGACCGTCACTGCTTGTTCTGTCTGGATCAGCAGCGGCCAGAAACAGCCAGCAGGAGGCAGCGCAACCATGCGGGAGCCAGACCGTATCATCCGCCTCAAAACCGTCCTTTTCCGAACCGGGCTGTCCCGATCCACCATCTACCGCAAGATCATTGAGGGCACATTCCCACCCCAGATCAGGATCAGTATCCATGGCGCTGGCTGGCGCAAATCCGACATCAGCCGCTGGATCGCCGATCCGGTATCCTGGCGTCCGAAAGGCCAGTTCGATGAGGTCTGTTGAGGCCGTTGCGGACTTCGAGAAGGCCGGCACTCATGCCGGTGATGACGAGGATGGCAATGTGTCCCATCCCCGGCGCGTCCGGTCGCTCACAGCATCGGAGCAGCTTGAGGTTCTATTGCTGTCCCCTTGCTGGCGGGGAGCGGCGGCATGGCCTGCTTGCGGGGATGGGACCGGAGCGCCACCATCCCGTCAATGCCAAGCCGCTTTCGCGGTGGCGCTTCGCGCCAGCATTGACCGGATGTCGCCGCCTCGGCGGTGGCTGATCAAGCAGACCAGGGAGGATTGGAGGCGCGATCCGCTCTCATCTCGGAAATTGGATTGGCGGCAGCGCGGGATTCGAATGTGATCCAACGGATTACATTTTCCATTGCATCGACTGATCCATTGGAGTAGTATCTTTTATGGCTCGAACGGTTCCGATTAGCGTCGTGGAAACGCCGGAATTTTTGTCAGCCACCCGCAAGCTCATGAGTGATGAGGAGCGGATACTTCTAGTGGATTATCTCGCCTACAACCCAGCGGCTGGCGATCTCATCCCAGGAACGGGTGGCGTGAGGAAGCTGCGGTGGGGATTGGAAGGCCGGGGCAAGCGCGGCGGCGCGCGGGTGATCTACTTCCACCATGACGCCGGCATGCCGCTCTTTGCGCTGACCGCCTTCGCCAAGAACCAGCGGGCGGACTTGAGCCAAAAGGATCACAACGACTTCCGGCAGTTGACGGCGCTGCTGGTTGAGACGTTCAAGAGGAGAACACGATGAGCAAGGTTGCCGACAGCATCCGACGCGGCCTGGAAGAAGCGGTCGCCTATGCCGAGGGCAAGGCGGACAAGCGCGCCTATCGCATCCGTGTGCCGAAGAAGATCGACGTGAAAGCGATCCGGACACGCCTGGACATGACGCAGGAAGAGTTTGCCGGACGGTTCGGGTTCAGCGTCAACACGCTGCGCCATTGGGAACAAGGTTCGCGACAGCCCGAAGGACCTACTCGCGCCTATCTTCTTGTGATCGAACGCGCGCCCAAGGCCGTTCAGAAGGCTTTGCAGGCCGCGTAAGGCGTTTTCGCGCCCTACGCAAGAACCGCCGATCGCAAGCATTTTTGCGCCACAGCACGACGAAGGGATTTCGGTCTTCTCATCCTGATTTTTCCGCCGCTTGATGCCCGTTTGACTTGGCAGAGGAGCGAGCGACGCCATGGCGGATGAAACGAAGTCCGGGCCAGACGACATCATACCGGCCAACGACAATCAAGGCCCGGAGAGCGAGGCATCGAAGCGGGTCGATCGTGTGGCGCTGACGCTGGCGCGCATCATCGGCCGCCGCATGGCGCGGGAAGATTTCGACGGCGTGCGTCGCCGCAAACGACAACAGGCCGATCGTGTCCGAGAAAACGGAGGACGGGGCCGACAAGGAGTGAAAGGATCGCCCCGATGACCGCCCATGACGCCCCGCGTTGCCCTCTATGCCCGCTATTCCTCCGACAACCAGCGCGACGCCTCGATCGAGGACCAGTTGCGTCAGTGCCGCGAGACGCGCTGCCCGCGAGGGCTGGACCATCGTGGAGACCTACTCCGATCGCGCCATTTCCGGCGCCTCGCTCATCCGGTCGGGCATCCAGTCGCTTTTGCCGATGCGCAGGCCGGACGATTCGACATGGTGTTGTCCGAGGCGCTGGACCGCATCAGCCGCGATCAGGAGGATGTGGCCGGAGTCTTCAAGCGCCTGCGCTTCGCAGGTGTGCCATCATCACGCTGGCCGAAGGCGAGATCAGCGAGCTTCACGTCGGCCTCAAGGGCACAATGAACGCCCTGTTCCTGAAGGACCTCGCCATCAAGACCCATCGCGGCATTCGGGGCCGTGTCGAGGCCGGCAAGATCGGCGGTGGCAACGCCTACGGCTATCGCGTCGTCCAACAGCTCGACGCGCGTGGAGAGCCGATCCGGGGCGACCGCGAGATCGATCGAGGAGCAGGCCGAGATCGTTCGCCGCATCTTTCGCGAATATGTCGCCGGCAAGGGGCCGAAGCGCATCGCCGCCGACTTGAACCGCGATCGTATTCCCGGCCCAACCGGCAAGCGTTGGTCGGACACCACCATCCGAGGTAATCGGATCATCAGTTCCGGCATCCTCAATTGCGAGCTTTACATCGGCGTGATCCGTTGGAACCGGCAACGCAAGCTGAAGAACCCCGAGACCGGCCGCGCCGTCTACCGCCTCAATCCCGGCAAGTGAATGGATACGCTCCGAAGCACCGGAACTTCGCATCGTGCCGCAGGAGCTATGGGACGCCGCCAAGGCGCGGCAGGACAACTTGACCAACCTCTACAAGAAGCAGACCGAAGCATCGCGCGCCGCCGTGCGGCGAATGGTGGCCGCCAATGGCGGGCTGAACGCGACGCACCGGCCCCGCACGCTTCTTTCCAGGCTGTTGTTCTGCGGCTCTTGCGGGAGCGCATATGTGCGGCGCGGACAGGACCGCTACGCCTGCACCAACCATGTGTTCGCGAATGGCTGCGACAACGCCCGCACCTTAGACCGCAAGGCTTTGGAGACGCGGGTTCTCGCCGGCCTGCGCGACCGCATGATGACGCCGGAGATAGCCGCCGAAGCCATGCGCGCCTATGCGGAAGAAACCAACCGCCTCAACCGCGAACGCCGGCTGTTAGTCGAGACCACGCGCCGCGAGCTTGGCGACACGGAGAAGGCCATCCAGGAGATCGTCCGCGTCATCGAGCAAGGCGGCTATCATCGCGCTTTGTCGGACCGGCTCACCGAGCTTGAGGCGAAGCAGGACACCCTCAATGCCCTTCTGTCGGAAGCCCCGGCTGATATCCCCGACATCCACCCGAATATCGCCGAGACCTATCGGCGCAGGATCGAGCGCCTGACCTTAGCGCTCGCCCATCCTGACGACGCCGTTGAGGCGGCGGACGCCATCCGCGAAGTGATCGACCGCATCGTCATCACCCCGGGCGCAACGCGCCGCGACGTTCAGGTCATGCTTTACGGCGACCTCGACACCATCCTCGCCTGGGTCGATCGCACCGGCAAACCCGGCTATAAGCCCAAGTTCGACCTTGCTTCATCTCGATTGTCGGTCTCGGTCAAAACCCGGGCTTGACCCGCGCATCCATCTCATCAACGCATCTGTGCAAAATGATGGATTGCCGGGTCAAGCCCACGTCTGTCCGGTTGAGTTTTTGTGGACAAGGCGCATGGCGTTGATTCTATTCTGTCCAGGCGTTTGGCGACGTTCCGGGACACGAAGAAGGATCAACACCATGCGGCACCAGAATAGCGTATTTCATAGCTGCTGAAGCATGTTCCGTGGCATCGGTTTGAGGCGATTGTGGACGAGCATGGTGCGGATGCGCGGGTCCGACGGCTGACGACCAAGAGCCAGTTCATGGCGCTGCTCTATGGCCAGCTTTCCGGGGCATCGAGTTTGCGCGAGATCGTGACCGGGCTTTCGAGCCATGCGGTACGGCTCTATCATCTGGGTGCGCGACCGGCTCGGCGATCGACTCTGGCGGATGCCAATGCGCAGCGACCTGTCGCGGTGTTCGCCGAACTGTTGACGCGATGATGAAGCGGGCGCATCGCGGGCTGCGCCGCAAGCTGGCCGAGACACTTATCTGATCGATGCGACGAGCTTGCGACTCAACGAGCGCAGTGTCGGCTGGGCGCGCTGGTCCAGCCGGGGTCTGCGGCGCCAAGGTGCACGTGATCTACGATGCCGATGCCGATCGCCCGATCTATGCAGCGGTCACGCCGCCAACGTCAACGACATCACGGCAGCCAAGGCGATGCCGATCGAGCCGGGGCGACCTATGTGTTCGACCTCGGCTATTACGATTATGGCTGGTGGGCCAAACTCGATGCGGTCGGATGCCGGATCGTCACCCGCTTCAAGTCCAACACGCCGCTTCGACGTGCGTCGAAGAACTGCCGCTGGCAGAAGACGGCAACATCCTCTCCGACCGCATCGGCTACCTCCCGGCACGTCAGGCCAAGGAGCCGTCGCAATCCGATGCAGGACGCAGTGCGCGAGGTACGCGTCGCGACCGACACCGGCAAGGTGCTGCGCATCCTGTCAAATGACCTCGATGCCAGCGCTCAGGAAATCGCCGATCTCTATCGCCGACGATGGGCCATCGAGCTGTTCTTCCGCTGGATCAAGCAGACCCTCAAAATTACCCGCTTCATCGGCACCTCCGAAAATGCCGTCCGCATCCAGATCGCGGTCGCGCTGATCGCCTTCCTGCTGCTCCGCCTGGCTCAGGCCGCGCAAACAGACCGTCAAAAGTCCAGCTCGCCTTCGCCCGACTGGTCCGCGCAAACCTCATGCACCGCCGCTCGATCGACAATCTGCTCGATCCGCCGCCAAACTTCATCCAAGATCACCGCCAGATGAGCCTCAGCCTATGCCACAGCTAAACCGGACAGCCGTGGGTCAAGCCCGGCCTCCATCTCATCAACGCATCTGTGCAAAATGATGGATTGCCGGGTAAGACAAGCCCGGCAATGACCTACCGGTCGAACTCACGGCTTCTGGAATTTCAGCGCGAAATTATCGACCGGCACCTTGGGCTTGAAGACGATGAAGTCGCGCGTGTCCTCCGGATTGCGCATGAAATCGCCCTGGGCGACCAGCTTGAAGCCGGCCGCCTCGACTTCCTGCCGCAGCGCGCTTTCCTCGATGCGATGGAAGGTCTTGGCCACCGAGACGCCATCGCCCTGACGCGCCGAGTGGTCGGCAATCACGAGAAACCCGCCGGGCTTCAGTGCCGCCAGCAGCTTCTTGTTCATGGCGGCGCGATCGACCGGCATGTAGGTGATGTCGTGATAGGCGTAGAAGATCGTAATCAGGTCGAGATTGCCGACATCAGGTGGCACCGGATCGTCGAACGGGCGGATCACATGCACGACGTTCTGCATGGCGGGGCTCTTCGCGCGGACATCGAACTTGTCCTTGATCATCGAATCGATCAGCGCCTGTGGATCCTGCGCGTAGACCTTGCCGGTCGGACCGACCGCACGTGCCAGAAGCTCGGTGCTGTAGCCGGCGTTGGCCTCGATATCCATCACCTTCATGCCGGTCTTGACGCCGACAAAGGCGAGCATCTTCGCAGGCGCGCGGCGCTGGTCGGTCTGTCGATCGGCGTCGCTGCGGTCGGGCGATGCGACGATCGCATCGTAATCCTGGGCCCAAACGGGACCGCACGGCATCGTGATGGTGAGAAGCAGTGCGGCGAATACTCCGCAAGCAGCGCGTTTGATCATGTCCCTGGGTTCCCCGATCGATCTTGTTGTTGTGCCGGCCGATCAAACCAAGGTCCGGACGGCGGAACAATGGCGAAAAGCGCTTCCACGCATATCGGGTTTTTGTTGTGCCCTGACGACCGGCAGGCGGTTCGGCCCCGCGGATTTTCGAATGTGAGCGAGGTCACATTATCCCGCCGTGGACTCTGCGATGGTCAGGCCATGCAACGGGGAACGGCGGTCGTTCCCGGCACTCGACGGGAGATGACGATGAAGAAGCTTTTGATCGCGGCCACGATCTGCCTGATGGCCGGAACGAATTTCGCCTCGGCAGCAAATGCCGCCTCTGCCCATCGCGCTCATCATAACGGCGGTTCGATGCAGTCGATGATGTCGCAGATGATGGGCTCCGGGATGATGTCCTCGGTCGCCGGCATGATCCCCGGCGGCATTCCCGGCGCCGACGGTGGCGGCCTCGGTCAGTCGCCTGCGTCGATCGGCACGCTGCCGTCCTCGTTCGGCAGCTACGGCACCTCGCCGTTCTGATTGGATCATCAATTTCGTTTTCAACTGACGGCACTGGGCATGGACGGTGCTTTCAGCTGTGGACCGCCCGGCGTGCCTCCCGCTGGGCGGTCTTTTTCTGTCTCGAATAGACGTCACGGCCGAAAAGTGATGGCGACCCGTGCGCCGTGATCCGTGCTGGAGACCGTCGTGGCGTCGAGTTGCGACGCGAGACTCTCGATCACGTGGCGACCGAGACCTTCCTTCGCGCCATTGCCCCTGGCGTCAGGGAAGCCGACTCCATCGTCCGCAACCGTGAGCGTGCAGAGCGGCGCGGGTCCCTCAGTCAATGCGATCATGATCGCGCCATGTCGGTTATCGGGGAAAGCGTGCTTGAGCGAGTTGGTCACGATCTCGGCGACCATCAGCGCAAGCGGGATGAGCTTTTCGAACGCGAGCTCCAACGGCGCATCGATCACCTTGAGCGTCACGTTGCTCGTGCCCGCCGACTGAATCAGGTCGCCGCAGAGATCGCGCAGAAAGTCGGTGATCGGGCGATCGGCGTTGGCCGGATCGTAGAGCTTGCGATGAATGCGGCCCATGATCTCGAGCCGGACATTGGCGCTCGCGAGCGCCTCATCCTTGCCGAGCGGCAGCTTGCGCTGCAGGTGCAGGAGCGCCGCAACGAACTGCAGGTTATTGGCGACGCGGTGTTGCAGCTCGCGGAACAGCGTGTTGGAGCGTTCGCGCGCCAGCCAGAGCTCGTCGATGGCGCGGTTGAGCAGGCCGATCAGCAACAGCTCAGTGCCGGCCGCGAGCGCGAACAGCAGCAACGGAACCAGCGAGGTCGCCGTGTTGAGGCCGAGATAGAACGACGGCGATGTGAAATAGAAGCGCGCGGCGAGGAGCCCGAGCACGGTGCAGATCGCGCCGGCGCTGACGCCGCCGAGTATTCCGGCCGCGAGCACCGCGGGAAAGAACGTGATGAACGGGAAGCCGTCGACCTTGATCGTCCAGCGCACCAAAAAGGCGACCGCAAACATCGCCATGCCGATGGCAATGCGCATCCACCAGACTTGCCGCAAGCGCCGCGCGGCAAACAACAAATCCACGACAGCCCCCGCAATGCTGCTTCAAACAAATAAGCGAAAATACGCTGAGCGGGGCCGCAAAGGAGCCTCGCATCACAATATCGCGTCCCCTTCCGCCGCCGTCCAACGTTCGGAGGACCCGCGCAACCAATGCGTACTCGAAGAGTCGGAGTCGAATATGGCGGCGGAGGGGCTCAACGCGAATGTTTTCCACAAGCAGCCTCTGGGCGAAGGCAATTAAATCTTGCGAAGGGCGCACGAGAGACCTTGCAGAAGGATGGGCGACAAAGTCTTAGCCCGCGACAAAATTCTGGGCGTAGAGCAATCGAAATGTGGAAGGGTGCACGAAGATACATTGCAGAAGGATTGGGACATCATTCTATGGCCATCGACAAAATTCAGTGACGTTTTCGGTAGATAACACCGGCTTCTTCGAGGAATTCAAACAGGTCGATTTTTCTCTATACTCCGACCCCTTCGTCGGAGGCGTGCCCGAGCCCTCCACGTGGGCCATGATGCTCATCGGCTTCGCCGGAGTGGGATTCGCGGCCTATCGGCGGAGATCGACGCAGGCCTTCCGTTTCGGCTGACTAAGCACGTCATTCTGTCAATGAAGTTCAAGAGCCGCCTTCGGGCGGCTTTTCGTTTGTCACGCGCGCCGGCGGCGAGTTGCGCTGCTGTCACAACGACGTGCCAGACACGAATCGTGAATGCGACTCACGGCGGCGGCAGATCGTCGCCGACTGGTGACGCTGGGATGGAAGCTTTCCTCAACGATGCTTGCGGCATTGGGCGCTGCGTTTCGCGGCTACATCGGCTGGAAGGGGGTTGGCGCCCTCGTCAGCATTGCCATCGCCGGTATTGCTCTCGTTGCCCTGGCTAATGTCCTTCGCAACGTTCACTCCGATCAAGTCGTCGATGCGCTGCGACAAACCAGCGCGCTGCGCGCGGGGGCCGCATTCGTGCTCGTCGTGGGGTCATACCTCAGCCTGACCGCGTACGATCTGCTTGCCGTGCGGACGATCGGTCTCGGCAACGTCAGCTATCGAACGGCAGCACTCGCCAGTTTTGTCAGTTATCCGATCGCCCACGGCATTGGGGCGGTGCTGCCGATCTCGGCGGCAATTCGCTATCGCATCTATTCGGCACATGGCGTCAGCGCCGGCGACGTCGCGCGGATCTGTTTTCTGACCGGCATCACGTTCTGGCTTGGCAATCTGACGATCCTTGGATTGAGCGGCTCTGTCGTTCCTCTTGCGATCGGCCCGCTGAGCCAACTCCCGCCATGGCTGAGCCGTATGCTGGCGATGGCGTTGCTATCGGGCATCGTTGGGTATCTGGCTTGGGTCGGGACCAGCACACGGGTCATCGGCCGTCGCAAATGGACGCTCAAATTGCCGTCCGGGCGAGCCGTGCTGCTGCAGATCGTGGTCGGGATCGTCGACCTTTCCTGTGCAGCGGCGGCGATGTACGTGCTGATCCCGGCGGAGATCAATGTGGGGATTGCAAGCGTCACGGCAGTCTTCGCGGCTGCGATGGTGCTCGGTTTCGTCAGTCACATGCCGGGCGGGATCGGAGCGTTCGACGCGACGATCCTGGTCGGGCTTGGCGGACAACACGACGAGCCCTTGATCGCGGCGCTGCTGCTGTTTCGCCTATTTTATCACGTTATCCCGTTCGTCGTGGCAGTTGTGATGTTTGGCGCGCTGGAGGGATGGCGCAGCGTCCTGAAGACCTTGTGACGCGCCGCTTTCGTGAGGTGGAAGCGTCAGGACCGCAAGCTGCACGTAACCGCGCAGCGGCTCCTCGTAGCGAAGATCGGCACCGGCGCCGTCGGCAAGCTGTTTCAGCGTTTGCTCGAGCTCACCGCGCGGGGAGACATCGAACAGGGCCAGCCACCGGAGCAGCAGCGTCCGGAAAAACTTCGGCAATTGCGCCTGATTGCCGAAATCGACGACGTGCAAACTGCCGCCCGCGGCGAGATGGGAGATTGCCGCGTCAAGTACGCGAGGCCAGTCGGGAATCATCGACAGGCTGTAAGAAATGAAAATGCGGTCGAAAGCCGCGATGCCGAACAAGGCGCGGGCGTCAAATGCCGTCGCATCGCCATGGGCCAGGCGAATCCTGTCCGTGAGCCTGCAGTGCGCGACTGCTGATGTCGCCGACGTCAGCATCTCGGTCGATACGTCAATTCCGAACAGTCGCGCGCCCGGATAGCGCCCCGCAGCCTGGATCAGGTTACGGCCCGTGCCGCAGCCGATTTCAAGGATGGTTGCGCCGGCGGCAGTTTGCAGGTCGGCGAGCAGGCGGTCGCGGCCGAGCAGGTAGTATCGTCGCGTGGTGTCATAAATGTAGCGTTGCCAGCGATACATTCGATTCATGCGGTTCGTGGCGCTGAGCGACCACTGTCCGTCGGAACCAAGGCTTGATTGAGAGACGACCATCGTTTGATTCGCCAGGCGCATGAGGAAGCAATGTTGCATCCGGCGTTCGCGCGACAATGGTGTGACAAGCGTTGCCGCGCACTGTCTCAAAACCTTTGCGATCGATCTCTAGCGTTGATGGAATTGTTGATTCGGAGAGCGAATGAAATCCAATCTTATCGCTGCGGCAGTTCGGAACAGCCGAGACGCCAGCGAGTCGACCCTGTGGGACAAGTTGTTCGCGGTCTGGTTTCGTCGCTTGGTTTACACGCAGATTTGGGAGGATCCTGAAGCCGATCTTGCGGTCCTGAAGCTGCCGGTCGGTTCGACGATCGTCACCATATCATCCGGCGGGTGCAACGCGCTGTCCTATCTGACGGCAGAACCGCTCCGCGTTTTTGCCGTCGATCTGAACGAAGCGCATCTCGCGCTATTGAAGCTGAAGCTGGCCGGACTTCGCGCGTTCTCCGAGTACGCCGAGTTCTGGCAATTCTTCGGCAACGCCGCCTCAGTGCAGAACGCTGAACGATACCGCGAGCAACTGCGGCCCGTTCTTGATGATAGCGCACGCGAGTTCTGGGACGAGCGCGATTTCCGCGGACGGCCGCGATACGACTATTTCAGCGATGGCTTCTTCCGCCACGGCACGCTTGGCAGGTTCATCGGCTTCGGACACTGGATCGCGAAAGTCGCGCGGATCGATCTTGCCGCATTGCTTGAAGGAGCGCTCGATTCGCCCGAGCGACGTCGCGCGCTCGATCGCCTGCACGATCAGTTTCATTCGCGCTTCGCGCGCGTCCTGACGCGGACGCCCGCGCTATTGTTCAGTCTGGGAATCCCGCCGCAACAGCGTGTGCTGCTCGGCGGAGATCGACCGCTGAACGAGGTTCTGCACGACCGCGTCCTGCGCTTGATCAACGCCCATCCCAACGACACCAACTATTTCGCCTGGCAGGCGTTGCGCCGCGGCTACGCCGGCCCGGGCGACAAGTGCCTGCCACCCTATTTGCAGCAAAGCCAGTTTGAGCGAATGAGGGGAGGCGCGGGCCGGGTTATGCCGGTTCATGCCAACCTTCGCGTGTTTCTGGAAAGCCTGCCGGCGCGCGAGGTCGACGCGGTCGTGCTGCTGGACTCGCAGGACTGGATGGCGCCGGGCGAAATTCGCGCGCTTTGGAACGCGATCGACCGTGCCGGCAAGGACACGGTGCGGGTCATCTTTCGCACGGCCGGAATTGAATCGCCGCTCGAGGACCCGCAGCTCATGGACCTCAGGCAAACGTGGCGCCGCGACGCCGAACGCAGCCAGCTGGGCTTTGAGCGGGATCGATCCGGAATTTATGGCGGCTTCCATTGCTACGAGCGGCGCCGAGCCTGACCCTCGCCAGGCGGCGGAGGGGCACGAGGCGATTGATTTCGGCGATACACGTTTGGGATGTAGCCGCAAAACGTCTCAAGACAATCATCCGGCAAATAGGGGGATCGACCTGATCGCCCCGCGGCCTCGTTTGAGTTGCCCTTAAGTCACGCGCGCAACCTCGTTTGCTTCCTCCTCCCCGCGCGCCGTGCGCGGCAGGGGCCGCCTTGGCAAAGACGACCCCTGCCTTGCACTCAGTCCGGAAGGGCGGAGGTAACAACGGGCCACGGCAAACGGGCAGGGTCAAGCAATGCGGGACACCACGCAATGGCGCAAGGACGCCGATCGATTGCGGCGACATTTGTTCGAGGCCTACCGGGCCGGCGACATCAACGCGATCGCGCATGCAACCCAGGCCCTTGAAGTCCTGCTTGGACGCGCCGATCGACCCGCGCCGTCGATCTACAAGACAACGTCAAACGTTGGTTCCTCGGCGATACCGGCGCGGCAAAGACGCGGCGCATTCGCCGGTCTCGACGACTGATCGCCCACGCGTTCGAAAAGGCGGCAGTATTGCGCGGACCGATAACTCGGATCAGTGTCCTTGATCCGGGCTCGACAATCCCGCCAAACGAGAACGTGCCGCGATCGGCCGCCGCATTGGCTCAGGCCACACTCAGAGCAGTCCTGCGGACTTCACCGGCGAACGAGCGAATGCATCGCTCGTTGCGCGCTACCGCGGGTCCGCAAATGAACCGCTCTGAGATTCGTCGCATTGAAGTGTCGGACGACTGCATGCCTACCTGACGTTGACATTCATCGTGACGAGCGAGTGCTGCCCGGGGGCCTGCGACGGGTCATGGCCAACGCCCTCGAGCACGAACGAATTGGAGCCGGTATAACCAGGAGCCGGCGTGTACTGCCAGCTCGAAACGTTGAGCTGTTTCACGGTTCCATGCTCGGGTTGCTTGGCGACCGCCGAACCTTCAAAGTGGCCGAATGTGCTGGCGCCGATAGTGCATGACTGTCCCGAGCCAATGTCGAACGTACCCATTCCATTCTGACCCCAGCCGGCCCAATTGCCGATGACGTGACACTCCGATACCTGGGCGCGTGCCGGAGCAAAGAAGACGAGGCCCGCGGCCGCACCAACTGCGACGAAGGCGAGGGTCTTGAAATTACGCATGGTTATCTCTCCTGGTTATCGACGCTTCAGGTTGCGAGCGTCCACAATTCACGATGATCACTTCGCATTGCTTGTGCCCTGTCGCCCATGCGGACTTTTCCCAGATAGAAGGGAGCAAATTCGGTAGGCGGCTGGGCGATCGCAGCAGCCGCTGTTTTCGCGCGGTTCTGAGGTTTGTGGGTCGCGAGGGGTCGGCAGGGGGACGAGGTAAGGCTGCGCCTCGTCGGCATGCTTACATCAGGCTGTCGCTGACTTGCCGGCGCCTTCGCGGGAGTGTCTCGCACGACGACCGGTCACAGCGGCATTCGCCTGGCTTGCCGGAATGATGGTCGTGACTGGTGAGGTGGCGGATGGGGTGAGATTCGAACTCACGGTACCCTTGCGGGTACGCCGGTTTTCAAGACCGGTGCCTTAAACCACTCGGCCACCCATCCATTCGCCCGCGCATGTCCCGCGCTTATAGCAGGCCGCGACCCCAAGTCGAGCGACGCGCGGCATGCGGCATACCCGCAAAAGCAAACCGCCGGTGCCCCTTGAAGGAACACCAGCGGTCCCACTCGTCGTCGGAGTATTCTCGTAAAGGTCGCGCCTTACACGCCGGCGCGCTTGGTCTTTTGCGGCGTGATGTTCAGCGGCTTTGAAGCCTTCACCTGCGTCGCATTCGTCGTCGCGACAGGCGTGGCGCGGGCCTCCGATGGAGCAGGGCCCATCACCGACTTGCAGGCTGGGCTGAGTTCAGCCTTGTGCCTGACCATGCAGGCAGTGACGCGATCAACGTCGGGGATCTCGGAGCTGCACAGGCGGAACGCGTCATCGGTACAGAGTTGCTGTTGCTCGGCGGTGTAGGCGTGCGCGGTCGAGATCATGCCGAGCATGAGACCCGCTGCGATGAAAGCCTTGCCGCCAGTGATTGAAAACTTGGTCATTGGGATGTCCTCCGTTCCGCCCGCGGTCCTAAGTCGTTTGTCCAACCGACCGCCGATCCCGATGCGTGTAGTTCTAAACCGTCACGGTTTCGGGATTCCTGCGTGAGCGAGGGAAAATGGTTTCGCGGCAGCGGATTCCGTGTTTCGTCGGTCTGTGCGCAACGAAACAGAAGCATTCCCGCCGGATCTCAAAAACGAATAATATTCTTGTAATATCAATTACTTCATGCACGACCGGAATGGTTCCGGAGGCAATGGAGCCCTGCAGACGGCGAATTCCGGGAACGGTGGTCAGCGCACGCCGTTGGCCATTCCGCTTGTTTACGAAACATTCAGCACGAGGGTTTGGATGGACAAGGTCATCGAACGTACGATCAGCATTTTCGGTCTGATGCGCACGCCGGAAGCCGCGGAACGCTCCCGCGATCGATTGTCAGATTATTTGCAAACGATTGTGTCGGCAGGCGAGACGGATCCCGAGCGCCTGTTGGTCTGCGGATTGACGTATCTGCGCGAGCAGGAGCCGGAGAATGATCCGGTGCCGCGCGGCTACTCAGGTTTGTAACTGCAAATCAGCAGCGCCTGAATTGCGAATGCGTGTCTCGCTCTGCGGGACACGCGTTTTCGTTAGTGCATGATCCGGAAAAGTGGACGCCGGTTTTCCGAAAAGATCATGCGCAATTAAAGACCTAAAGCGCGATGGCGATTAAACTCAATCCCATCGCGCTTTAGTGCGTACGCTTCGACAGCGCAAACGGCGGCGCGTGGTCGGGCTGGGTGGTGACGACGCCGATCGGCATGACAGGCTCGTTCGAGCGCAGTTCGACGCGGAACGAGGCCATCAGGCGCGCCAGCGACAGCGTCGCTTCGACCAGCGCAAACTGCGCTCCGATACATACTCTCGGCCCCACCCCAAACGGCAGGTAGGCGAAGCGATCGGGCGGCGTGCCCGCCAGGAAGCGGCGGGGATCGAATGCATTCGGGTCTCGCCACAGCTTTTCATGACGGTGCAGGATCCAGGGCGAGATCAGGATGATGTCACCCTTCTGCACCGGTTTTCCGGCGATGACGTCCGGCGCCGCGGCGGCGCGCGCGATCAGAAACGCCGGTGGGTACAGACGCATGGTCTCGTCGATCACGGCACGGGTGAACTTCAGCTTTTCCGCCAGGAACTCTCCTGACGCCGCGGCCTCGAGTGCTTCCTGCGCGACTTCATCCTGTGTCGCAGGATCGAGCGCCAACAGATAGAGCGCCCAGAATAAAGCGGTTGCCGTGGTCTCGTGACCGGCGAGGATCATGGTCGAGACCTGGTCGCCGAGCTGGACGTCGTTGAAGGCCTCGCCGGTCTCGGGGTCGCGCGCTGCCACCATCAGGTCGAACAGGTCACGCGGCGCACCGTCGCTCGATTTGACCTGGCGCCGTTCCTCGATGAGTTTCGAGATGAAGCTGGTCCACCGCTTGCGGAAGCGTCGGCGCTTGAAATCCTGCGGGCTCGGCCAGTCGAGTGGCAGCAACAGATCGAGCGGGTAGGGCTGCGCCAGCCGGGTGCCGTACTCCATTACAAAGGCGCGCAGCTCCGGGCCGAATTTGTCGATCGAGAACGAGAACATCGTGCGGCCAGCGATGTCGAGCGTCAGTCGCTGCATCGCTTCGCGCAGATCGACCACCCCGCCGACCCGCATGTTGAGGTCTTTGATCGCATCGTCGATCGCCGCATGCATGTGCGGCACAAGCATCATCACCGCGCGCGGCGAGAACGCGGGCGCGAGCGTACGGCGCTGGTGCTTCCAGGCCCGGCCTTCCGACAGCAGCAGGCCCTCGCTGCCGAGAATCGGACGCAGCACGCGGATGCCGATCGTCGTGCGCTTATAATTCTCGTAGTTCTCGATCAGCACATGGCGGATCGCATCCGGCGCGTTGACGATAAAGTTGTTCTGGCCGAGGAAGCGGCCCTTCAGAATGTCTTCCTCATAGGCGGCCTTGCCCCAGCCATCGATGCCGCTGCGCCGAACCGCGGCCATCCGCCTGATCGTCGACATCGTGTCGGGCTTGGGCTCGGGCCGCGGCGGCACCAGCAGAGATCGGGGTGTCCGCTGATCGTAGGCTTCGGCGATACTCACGAAAGGCTGCCTTTCGGGTTCTCTTGCAGGTTCTCTTGCAATTTCTGAATAAGCTCAGTTCCCAGCGAATTTAGGAGCGGCTCCGGCAGGGGTCAACGGCCCGCGATAGGGTGGTGCCGATTTGCCACGGCCGAAACGCAAAATGAAACCAGCCGTTCACCAGCCCGGCCCGCGCCCCATTTCCGCCGCCATGCGGCTGGGATAAGGTTTTGAACTGACGGGGTGAGCCGCGTATCGCGGCTTTAACGAATCCTGAGGATATCGCAGCGATATCTTACGGTTTCGTTGGATGGTTGAGCGCCGGGGACTTGCGGCACGCTCCACCAGGAGTTTTGGGGACGTATGGGGACGCAATCCCGCGGCACAAGTGCACGCCTTGCCTGCTGGGCGACGATGGGAGCCGCCTGCCTTGCGGTGGCCGGCTGCGCTTCGTCCGACAAGTTGTCGTCGCGCATCGATCCGAAATACGGGGTGTCCTCGTCGGCGCGCCTGGTCGACTTCGGCGACCCCGTGCCGAAGGGCGGCGGCACTTATCGGGTCGGCAAGCCCTACACCGTCGCCGGGCGGATGTACGTTCCCGAGGAAGACATCCACTATCGTGCCGAGGGCATGGCGTCCTGGTACGGCGATGATTTTCATGGCCGGCAGACCGCGAACGGCGAAATCTTCGACATGACGGCGCTGACGGCGGCGCATCCGACGCTGCCGATGCCGTGCTACGTCCGTGTCACCAACCTGCGCAACGGCAAGTCGCTGATCCTGCGCGTCAACGACCGCGGCCCTTATCACGGTAACCGCTTGATCGACGTATCGACGCGGGCGGCAAAACTGCTCGAGTTCGACGGCTTTGGTGTAGCACGGGTGCGCGTCGAGTATGTCGGCCACGCGCCGCTCGAAGGCTCCGACGATCGCTTGCTCGAGGCGACGCTGCGCACGGGCGTGCCGGCGCCAGCGCCGTCGGCCGTGATGGTCGCTTCCGCCAGGCCGTTTGTGCCGGAGCTGGCTTCGCCGGTCGGCCGGATCCGCGGTCAGGTGCCGATCCCGGAGGGCAGACCCTATAGCCTCGGCAATACCACCGCCGACGTTGCGTCGCTGAATGCAACATCGGAAATGTCGGCGTCGCGGCGCGCCAGCGTGGACGAACGGATGCTGTTCAATCCGCGCGAGGTCTCCTACGACTCTCCGATCGATGAGCAGGTGAGCCAGCCCGCCTCACGGATGTCACGAGCGGTGTCGGCTTACGCCCCGGTCAATCTGGGCGCGTCGCCCGATCCGATGGCAGGGCGCGGCCTCTACTAGCGCTGACCCAGCCGCTGCGACCTCGCGCAGCAAAATCCAACCCGCCTCAAAATATCGATGACGTCCGGCGGGACGGTACGCGATTTTGACACGGACTTGCCCCTTAATGCTGTGGACTTGGCCGTGAGGGCGTCGGAGGCGCGACAACTGTGCTAGGAGTTGGCGATGACGTATTTCGCTGACAAGTCGGGCCGTTTTCGTGCGGCGGTCGCGTGCTTGCTGGTAGCGGCGGGTTTGATCGCGAGCGGCATCGCATATGCCGCCAATCAAAGCGTGCAGGGCGCGAAGAAGGAAGAGGGCGGCTACGAGACCGAGGCGCCGAACGCGATCCTGATCGATGCCGACAGTGGCAGCGTGCTGTTCGAGAAGAACGCCGATCAGCCGACCGCGCCGTCGAGCATGCAGCAGATGATGACGGCGCTCATCGTGTTCGACAAGCTGGCGAGCGGCGACATCAAGCCGACTGACGAATATGTCGTCAGCGAGCATGCCTGGCGCCATGGCGGCGCGCCGTCGGGCGGTCCGACGATGTTTGCTGCGATCCATAGCCGCGTCGCAGTCCAGGACCTCCTCCGCGGCCTCGTTATCCTGAATGCCAACGACGGCGCGATCGCGCTTGGCGAAGGCATTTCCGGCAACGAGCGCTCGTTCACCGAGCTCATGACCAAGCGGGCGCGCGAGATCGGCCTTTCAGACGCCACCTTCGCCAACGCCTCGGGTCTGCCCGATCTCGCCGACCAGATGAGCGTGCGCGAGATTGCAAAACTCGCCCGCTTCATCATCAAGACCTACCCGGAACAGTACAAGCTGTTCAACGAGCGCGACTTCACCTGGAACAAGATCCACCAGACCAATCGCAATCCGCTGCTCAATGCGCTGACTAGCGCCGACGGTCTGAAGACCGGATTCTCCAAGGATGGCGGCTACGGCATGGTCGGCTCGGCCGTGCAGAACGGCATCCGCCTGATCGTCGCGATCAACGGCGTCGAAGACCCCGACGACCGCCTCACCGAAGGCAAGAAGCTGCTGGAGTGGGGGTTTCGCAATTTCGAGGTGAGGCACCTGTTCGAAGCCGGCCAGATCGTCGGCTACGCAAAAGTGTTTGGCGGCCAGAGCTCGTCGGTGGCACTGACTGCCAAGGAACCCGTTGGCGTCATGGTGCAGAAGAACGGGGCAGACAAACTGCTGGCGCGCATTACCTATACGGGGCCGGTGCGCGCGCCCGTCGACAGCGGACAACTGGTCGGAACCGTGCGCGTCTGGCGCGGGCCAAATGTCGCGGTCGAGGTGCCGGTCTATGCGTCCGAGTTGATCGGAACAGGTTCGATGCCGCGGCGCGCGTTGGATACCGCGAGTGAACTGGTAATCGGCTGGCTCCGCGCCGGCGTCGGCAAGTTGTAAGGAGTTTTGCTTGGCGGCCACATCATCGCGCGGACGCTTCATCACCTTCGAAGGCGGCGAGGGGACAGGCAAGTCGACCCAGGTCAAGCTGCTTGCGGATCGGCTGCGCGCCGCCGGCGTCTATACGGTCGTGACCCGCGAACCCGGCGGCTCGGCCGGAGCCGAGATCATCCGACACCTCGTGCTGTCGGGTGTCGGCAAGGCGCTCGGCGCGGATGGCGAAGCGCTGCTGTTCGCGGCGGCGCGCGACGACCACGTACGTCGCGTGATTGCGCCGGCGCTCGCTGCCGGCGCCTGGGTCTTGTGCGACCGCTTCTTCGATTCGACGCGCGTCTATCAGGGCAAGCTCGGCGCCGCCGACATCAAGCTGATCAAGGCGATGGAGCGCGTCACCATTGGCAACCTGCAACCTGATCTGACCATCGTGCTCGACGTTCCCGCCGAAGTCGGCCTTGCGCGCGCCGCGACACGGCGTGGCCTTGCGACGGCAGATCGTTTTGAGGCTGAGGATCTCGGCTTTCACCGCAAATTGCGCGATGCGTTCCGCCAGATCACGGTCGACGATCCCCTGCGCTGCGTGCTGGTCGCCGCCGACGCCGATATCGCAACCGTCGCCGACCGGATCTGGACTGCCTTGACGGAGAAGCTCACCGTCCCCGTGCAGCCGGCCAATCTGGCAGCCACCGGTGGGTGATGGCGAAGCGCGACGACCCAGAGATCGAGGTTCGCGCGCCGCGTGAGACGGGCGCCTTGTTCGGTCACGCCGCGGCCGAGGCCACGTTGCTGGACGCGTATCGTAGCGGCCGCATTCCGCACGCCTGGCTGATCGGCGGCCCACCCGGCGTCGGCAAGGCGACACTGGCCTATCGCATGGCGCGCTTCGTGCTCGCTCATCCAGAGCCCGCCGCCGCGGACGTCGAGCGCGCGAAGACGCTCGAGGTCGATCCAACGGGTTCGACGGCCAAACACATTGCGGGCGGCAGCCACGGCGGCCTTCTCGTGCTTGAGCGCACGCTCAACGAACGCGGCGTGCTGCGCACGGCGATTTCGGTCGAGGACGCGCGCAAGACCGTGACGTTCTTCGGCGCGACCGCAGCCGGCGGCGGCTGGCGCGTCTGCATCGTCGACACCGTCGATGAACTCAATGCCAACTCGGCCAACGCACTGCTCAAGGTCGTCGAGGAGCCACCGCCGCGCTCGCTGTTTCTCCTGCTCAGCAACGCGCCGGCCCGCGTGCTGGCGACGATCCAGTCCCGCTGCCGCAAGCTGATGCTAAGGCCGCTTGCGGTGACGGAGGTCGTCCGCGCCGCGGCGGCTGCCACCGGGCAGCCCGAGAGCGACCCCGGGCTGCTTAAGGCCGCCGAGGCCTCGGAGGGCAGTGTCGGGCGGGCCTTGATACTGCTCGGCGGGTCCGCACTCGGACTTCAGGAGCGGACGACGCAGCTGCTGAAATCGCTGCCCAATGTCGATCCCCGGGCTCTTCATGCGCTGGGCGACGCGCTGGCCGGCAACGACCGGACGACGCTCGCCGCTTTTATCGACACGGTGGAACGCTGGCTGATCGAGCGGCTCGGCGAAGGCTCCAACGCCAATCTGGCAAGCCTTGCGCGCGTTTCCGAGGTGTGGGAAAAGGTACTGCGCGACGCGCGCGACACCCAGGAATATAACTTGGAACGGAAATCGCTGGTTTTTTCGGTGTTTGGAATGCTCGCTGAGGCCATGCGCTGACCGCAGCGCATCTCGATTCGTCCCCAAGTCCTCGCGAACTCAAACAATTTTAGTCAGATCATGACGACCGAAAAAGCCACAACCCGTCCGCCCTATTTTCTTACGACGCCGATCTTCTACCCGAACGGCGTGCCCCACATCGGCCACGCCTATACGGCGATGGTGACTGATGCCATTGCGCGGTTTCAACGCCTTGACGGTTTCGATGTCCTGTTTCTGACCGGAACGGATGAGCACGGCCTGAAGATGCAGCAGACCGCGGTTGCCGAAGGACTGACCCCCATCGCGTTGGCGGACCGAAATTCGGCACGCTTCAGGGACATGATGACGGCTCTGAACGTCTCCTACGACGATTACATCCGGACGACCGAGCCGCGTCATATCGCGGCTTGTCAGGCGCTTTGGACTGCGATCGAGAAATCGGGCGATATCTATCTCGGCAAATACGCGGGCTGGTACTCCGTTCGCCAGGAAGCCTATTTCGACGAGAGCGAGACGACCGTGGGCCCCGATGGAGTGCGTCGCGAACCGTTGGGCTCGCCGGTCGAATGGACGGAGGAGGAGACCTACTTCTTCCGCTTGTCAGCGTACCAGGACAAGCTGCTCGCGCTTTATGAACGTGCACCCGACTTTGTGTTGCCGCGCGAGCGCTACAACGAAGTCGTGAGCTTCGTGAAGGGCGGCCTGCAGGATCTCTCGGTTTCGCGGACGACGTTTGACTGGGGCGTCCAGGTGCCCGGCGCGCCTGGGCATGTGATGTACGTCTGGATGGATGCGCTGACGAATTACATCACCGCTGTCGGCTATCCGGATACTGATAGCGCCATGTTCAAGCGTTACTGGCCGGCCAACCTGCATGTGACGGGCAAGGACATCGTGCGCTTTCACGGCGTCTACTGGCCGGCCTTCTTGATGTCGGCTGGCGTCGAGGTCCCGAAGCGGCTGTTCAGCCACGGCTTCCTGTTGAACCGCGGTGAAAAAATGTCGAAGTCGGTTGGCAACGTGGTCGATCCCTTCGCGATGGCCGCGCAATACGGCGTCGACCAGGTGCGCTATTTTTTTATGCGCGAAGTGTCGTTCGGACAGGACGGCAGTTACAATCATGAAGCGATCGTCGCGCGCACGAACGCGGACCTTGCCAATGATCTGGGTAACCTGGCGCAGCGTTCGCTGACGATGATCAATCGTCAGTTCGCAGCATCGCTGCCGAAGCCCGGTGCGTTCAACGACAATGACAAGGCGATCCTGGCGCAGGCCGACGCCATGATCGGGCTTTCGCGCGAGGCGATGAAGACGCAGCAACTGCACCAGGTGTTGAACACGGTGTGGGCCGTGGTCGCCGAAGCCAACCGCTATTTTGCGGGCGAGGCACCGTGGGCGCTGGCCAAGACCGATCCGGCCCGGCAGGGCACGGTGCTCTATGTCACCGCGGAAGTGATCCGGCAGGTCGCGATCCTGGCGCAGCCGTTCGTGCCGCAATCAGCGGCGAAGTTGCTCGACCTGCTCGGCATCGCGGCCGACAAGCGCGACTTCGCCGCGTTGTCGGCACGCATCGTCCCGGGCTCGACGTTGCCGGCACCGGCGCCGGTGTTCCCGCGTTATGTCGAGACGGCTGCGGAGAAAAAGGGATGATGCTGGTCGACAGCCACTGCCATCTCGATTTCCCCGACTTTTCTGGCGACCTCGACGGCATCGTCAGCCGTGCCGAGGCCGCCGGCGTTGGCCGAATTGTCACGATCTCGACGCGGGTGCGGCGGCAGCAGCAATTGCTCGACATCGCCGCACGCTTTCCGAACGTGTACTGCTCGGTCGGTACCCATCCGCATCACGCCGATGAGGAAGACGGCATCACCGCCGAAGAGCTCGTCGCGCTGACCAAGCCCGCCAAGGTCGTCGCGCTCGGTGAAGCCGGGCTCGACTATTTCTACAAGAACGGATCGCCGGAGGCGCAGGCGAGGGGGTTTCGCGCCCACATCGCCGCCGCGCGCTTGACCGGCTTGCCGCTCGTGATCCACAGCCGCGATGCTGACGACGATTGCGGAAAAATTCTCGACGAAGAAATGGCGAAGGGGCCGTTCCGCGCCGTGTTGCACTGCTATACCGGCGGCCGCGAACTCGCCATGAAGGCCATTTCGCTCGGCCTCTTCATCTCCTTTACCGGCATCCTGACCTTCAAGAACACGCAAAGCCTGCGCGACATTGCGGCCGAGCTGCCGGCGGACCGCATCATGGTCGAGACCGATGCGCCGTATCTGGCGCCGGGAAAACATCGCGGCAGGCGCAACGAACCAGCCTTCGTCATCGAGACGGCAAAGACCCTCGCCGAAGTGCGCGGCGTCTCGTTTGACGAGATCGCGCGACAGACCACCGAGAACTTCTTCAACTTCTTCACCAAAGTCCCGCGGCCAAGTGCCGTCAAGGCGGCATGAGACCGTCCGCATGAGCATCACTTTGACAATTCTCGGGTGCGGCTCATCAGGTGGCGTACCGCGGCCGGCGCTCGGCTGGGGCGTCTGTGATCCCAACAACCCGAAGAACCGGCGGCGGCGCTGCTCGCTCTTGATCGAGCAGCATGGCAATGCCGGCACCACGCGGGTTCTGATCGATACCTCGCCTGATCTGCGCGAGCAGCTGCTCGACGCCAATGTCGATCACGTCGACGCCGTTTTCCTCACGCACGAGCACGCGGACCAGACCCACGGCATCGATGACCTGCGCGGAGTCGTGATGTTCATGCGCCGGCGCATCCCGGTGTACCTCAACCAGGCCACGGCGAAGGATATCCTGATCCGCTTCGGATATTGCTTCGTGACGCCGCCCGGCAGCGACTATCCGCCGATCCTCGATCACCACGGGATCGAGGAAGGCGAGAAACGCACAATTACGGGCAGGGGTGGTGAGCTCGCCCTGACCGCGTTCCAGGTCCAGCACGGAAACATTCCAGCGCTGGGCTACCGCTTCAACGACGTCGCCTACACGCCCGATGTGAATGATATTCCGGAGCGCAGCATCCCTGCGCTGGAAAACCTCGATCTCTGGATCATCGACGCGCTGCGCTACACGCCGCATCCAAGCCATTTCAGCGTTGCCGACGCGCTGTCGTGGATCAAGCGCATGAAGCCGCGACGCGCCATCATCACCAACATGCACACCGATATCGACTACGAGGTGTTCCGGCAGGAGCTGCCCGCGGACATCGCGCCGGCGTATGACGGAATGCAGGTGACGGTCGGCTAACAGCCCGCGCTGACGAGATTGCCAACGGCCTGCCGTAACTGGACGATCCCGGAATCGAAGTGACGTGTCGGATGCACGCGATTGGTCAGCAGCGACCAGGCGATGCCGCGACGAAAGTCGATCCACAGTCCGGTGCCGGTAAAGCCGGTGTGGCCGATGGTGGTTTCCGAGCAGGCGTCGCCGCCGGACCAGCCGTCGTATCGCATCTCCCAGCCGAGCGAGCGCCGATCTGACTGCCGCGTTCGTAAGAGCTCCAGGCTGTCAGCGCTAAGGGCCGTGCCGTCGAGCAATGCCTTGGCAAAATCGAGCACGGCATCGATTGGCCCGAACAGCCCGGCGTGACCGGCGGCGCCGCCGAGCGCAAAGGCATTCTCGTCGTGAACTTCGCCACGCAAGACGCGTTGGCGCCACTGGCAATGCTCGGTCGCGGCGCAGCTTGCGGGATCAGGCGAGAAGGTGAAGCCAGGTTCAAGCGGTTGCTGCTTGAGCGGCTTGCCGGTGACGCGTTCGATCGCAATACCGAGCAGGATGAAATTGATATCCGAATAGACGGGGAGCCCATGGGTCCATACGCGCTGCAGGACAAATGCCCGCAGCGTCTTCGGGTCCTGACCATAGGTGTAGAGCGGCTCGACCGCCGGCAGGAACGTCTGATGCGACAGGCACTGCCGCACCGTGAGCGCGCGTTCGGGCGCCGACAAATCATACTGCCTGAGATCGGGAATCAGTTCGCCAAGCGACTGGTCGAGGCGCATACGGCCCTGCTCGATCAAATGCAGAATCGTCGTCGTCGTGAAGATGACCTTGGTGAGCGAGGCAAGGTCAAAGATCGTCTCGCGCCGCATCGGTACCGGCGTCGGCACGATCTGGGCGCGCCCGTGATGCGCGACCGCGCGATCGCCTGATGCGGTCACGATGCCGAGAACGGCGCCGGGAATGCGGCCTTGCGCAATCGCCTGCTCGACGGGCGCAAACGCGCCGGCGAGGGTTTTTTCCAGCATTACTGCGCGATCGCCGCGACCGAATCGACCTGCTTGCGCAGCTCGAATTTTTGGATTTTTCCGGTCGAGGTTTTTGGCAGCGGGCCAAACACAACGGCCTTCGGCGATTTGAAGCCGGGCAGTTGCTTGCGGCAGAACGCGAGAATCTCGGCCTCGTCGGCCTTGGCGCCGTCCTTCAGCTCGACGAAGGCGCAGGGCACCTCGCCCCATTTCTTGTCCGGCTTGGCAACGACTGCAGCAAACAACACGGCCGGGTGCTTGTAGAGGACGTCTTCGACCTCGACCGACGAAATGTTCTCGCCGCCGGAGATGATGATGTCCTTGGAGCGATCCTTGATGATGATGTAGCCATCGCTGTCAATCACGCCGAGGTCGCCGGTGTGGAACCAGCCATCGGCAAACAATTCCCTGGTGGCTTTCTCGTTCTTGAGATAGCCCTTCATCACGATGTTGCCGCGGAACATCACCTCGCCGATGGTCTCACCATCGTGCGGCACCGGCATCATCGTCTCGGGATCGAGCACGGTGACCTTGTCCTGCAGGTGGTAGGCGACGCCCTGTCGGCGCTTCAGCACCGCGCGCTCTTCAACCGTCAGATCGTCCCAGCCCGGCTGCTCCGCGCACACAGAGGCTGGGCCATAGACCTCGGTGAGGCCGTAGACGTGGGTGAGGGTGATGCCGATCTCCTCGGCGCCCTGGATCACGGCGACGGGCGGCGGCGCGCCGGCGATCAGCCCCGACACCGGGCGGCCCGTGTTGCCGCGCGGCGCCGACGGCGCGCTGATCAGCGTGGCATAGACGATCGGCGCACCGCACATGTGCGTAACGCCGTGCTTCGGGATCAGCTCGAAGATCTTTGCCGGATCGACCTTGCGCAGGCAGACATTGATGCCGCTCGCCGCCGCCAGCGTCCATGGGAAGCACCAGCCGTTGCAGTGGAACATCGGCAAGGTCCAGAGATAGACCGGATGCAGGCCGAGATTGCCTGAGACGATGTTGCTGACGGCGTTGAGATACGCGCCTCGGTGATGGGTGACGACGCCTTTCGGGTTGCCCGTGGTGCCCGAGGTGTAACTCAGCGCGATGGCATCCCATTCGTCCTCAGGCACCGACCACGCGAATTTTGGATCGCCCTGTGCGATCCAGCTTTCATACTCGATCTCGCCGATGCGCTTGCCGCCGGAAAACGTCTTGTCGTCGACGTCGATGACGAGCGGCTTTGGGCCCTTCATCTGCTTCAACGCGTCTTCCATCACGCTGGCAAACTCGGGATCGACCAAGAGCACCTTGGCTTCCCCGTGGTCCAGCATGAAGGCGAGGGCGGACGCATCGAGCCGGGTGTTCAGCGCATTGATCACCGCGCCGACCATCGGAATGGCGAAATGCGCCTCGTACATCGCCGGCACGTTCGGCAGCATCACGGCGACGGTATCGCCACGGCCGATGCCGCGCCTGGCCAGCATCGAAGCGAACCGCCGCGCCCGCGCATAGGTCTCCGCCCAGGTAAAGCGGCGATCCTCGTAGACCACGCTGGTCAGCCTGGGATGGACTTGCGCCGAGCGTTCGAGAAAGCTCAGCGGCGACAGCGAGACGTAATTCGCCTTGTTCTTGTCGAGGCCGACATCGTAAGCGGTTTTGCCATTGCGCATCGCAGGTGCTCGCGGTTCATGATCTTCTTCGCGCACATCGCTTCCTGGACATGCGCGTGCCCGGCGGGGCCGCAAGATGACTTGCAAGATATCACCGCAAGGCGTTGATTCAAATTGGAGTCAGTGCTGCGTCTGGCGCACACCCAAAAGAGTGAAAAACAATGGTTAAGCCGATCCCCGGTCCCGATCCAAATCCACACACGCCGGCGTTCAAGCTGCCGCCGCTGGCGTGCGACGCACACACCCACATCTTCGGACCCGGAGATAAATACCCCTACGCGCCCGACCGTTCCTATACGCCGCCGGACGCGCCGCTCTCGGCGTTCCAGGCGCTGCACAGGAAGCTCGGAATCGGCCGCGCCGTCATCGTCAACGCCACCGTCCATGGCACCGACAATCGCGTCGCGCTGGATGCGATCGCGGTGTCCGGCGGCCGTTATCGCGGTGTCGCCAATATCGACGGCAGCATCACGGAGCAGGGCGTGCGCACCCTGCACGACGGCGGCTTCCGCGGTTGCCGCTTCAACTTCGTGCGCCATCTCGGCGGCATGCCCGACATGGCAACGTTCCATCGCATCGTGGCGATGGTCGCGCCGTTCAATTGGCATATCGACCTGCACTTCGATGCGGTCGACCTGCCCGACTTCGCCGACACGCTGGCGAAGCTGCCGGTGCGCTACACGATCGACCACATGGCCCGCGTCACAGCGTCCGCCGGCCTCGATCAACGGCCGTTCAAAATCCTGCTTGAGCTGATGCAGCGCGACCCGAAATGCTGGGTGAAAGCCTCGGGCTTCGAGCGCGTCTCGACGGCCGGACCGCCATTCCACGATGCCATTCCGTTCGCGCGCAAGCTCGTCGAAACGGCGCCGGATCGCGTGATCTGGGGAACGGACTGGCCGCACCCCAACGTCAAGGTGATGCCGAACGACGGCGACCTCGTCGATCTCATTCCACTGTTCGCGCCTGAAGCTGAGCTGCAGCACAAGATCCTGGTCGATAATCCGGCGCGGCTGTTCGATTTCGCGTGACCACCGGTGCCGCGCAATTCGTTAAAATCGCAGCGGTTTTCGCGATTTTCGTTGGGGTTTGCTAACCCGCTATCACGCGACCCTTTGAACGGCGATTTCGGCGCGCTGCGCGTCATTAATGCCGAGCTTGGCGCGGGTGTTCATGCGGAAATCGAATTCTGCCGGATAGCGCTCAAGATGCTTGCTATCGATGTGCTGATAGACGCCGATCAGCCCGCGCTTGAAGACGCTGAAAAACCCTTCAAGGGTATTGGTGTGCACGTCGCCGCGCGCCCATTCGAATTTGGAGTGGTCCACGCTTTCGTGCTTCGCAACCGGCGGAAACTTGTAATACCGGCGCCCTGTCCGTAACCAGGCGGCTGTCCTGGTGGATGCTCTGCGCAGGTGCGCGGGAATGCCGCGGTGATCCAGCACGACCGAGCGGATATTGCCGCCGCGCTCGACAAGGCTCAGCACTTGATGTTCGGCCTTGCGACGAGCCGGCCGACGCTTCGGTCTTGGGCGAATTGGCCAGCTCCATCTCGTCGGCTTCGACGGTCTTGCCAGCGCCGCCAATCGGGCCAGTATCAGCCGCAGGGTCCATCGCATGGCGAATACGGTGGCCAAGGAACCAAGCGGTTTTCATGCCGCAGCCAAGCGTCCGCTGAAGCTGGCGGGTCGAGATGCCTTTCTTGGACGAGCAAAGCAGGTGGATCGCCTGAAGCCACAGGCGCAGCGGCACGTGGCTGTCCTCAAAGATCGAACCCATCCGGACGGTGAACGGCTTGCGGCAGGCGTAGCACTTGCGCAGGCCCGCGACGGGTCGTCTTGCCCTTCAGGCGGCCGATCTTCGCCCCGTCGGCATTGCCGCAATGCGGGCACACCGGGCCATTCGGCCAAAGCTGGGCTTCGACGTATTCAAAGGCGGCTTCTTCGTTATGAAAGCGAGTCGGCGGAAAGAACAGAATTGGCCATGGCTTATCTCCAATGGCCGCGACTCTAGATATGGGAAATGGGTATGTCAAGTGAAACATCGCCACGATATATTCCATAATATATCTTATGCGAATCGTAGACCCACATTAGCCTCAAGCGCCGGCCGGTTTCGTGGCGCGAGCCACCGCCTCGACAATGCAGTCCTTGAGCTCCCACGCCACGCGCAACGTGCTCCAATCGCTCTGGTGCAGCCGGTCGCGGTCGTCCGGATCGACCAGGGCATCGAACGAAACCTGCTCGTCCTCGTGCCATTGGCGCATCAGGCGGAAGCGGCGGAAGACGTTGACCTCGGCGGCTTCGGCCTCGTCAGTGATGAGGGCCTCGATCGCTTCCGCGCGGCGCATGAAATTCTCGGGTGCAACGAGTGCCGGAACATATTGTGGGTCCATCAGAATGATGTCCATCGGCAGCATCTTGAGCCGATCAAGACCGGATCGGATCGCACGCCGGACAGCGTCCGGATCGTCGCCTTTCCAGGCGGCGTTGGTGCCGACCTGCCAGATCACGGCAGCCGGACGCTCGCCGATGACATCGCGCTCCAGGCGAGCACGTTCGAGCGGCGCCTCCTCGCCGCCCAGCCCTCTATTGAGCACGTTGATCAGCCGGTCCTTGTTGATGTCCTTGTGATCCCGGTACTGCTGCCGCAGGAACGTTTCGAGACGATACGGATACGGGATTACCGGGGGCCTCCCTGCGGTGCTCGACGAACCGATCGCAACGATCTTGACCGGGTCATCGGTCGCTATCTGTTTGGCGAGGATTTCGAGCGGGTAGGCGAAGGCAAGGGGGCGTGCCGGGATAATCGGATTCGGATGCTCTGGGGCTGGCTGGCCAAAGACCGGCATGTCACCGCCCCTTGAATCTTGGCTTGCGCCGCTCGAGGAACGACGCGACGCCTTCCTTGTGGTCGTCGGTCAGGCTCGCCAGCGCGTACTGGTCACGGTCCATGTGGCTTGCGAGATCATCGAGTGCGTGCGCGAGACGGTTGACGGTAAGCTTGGTCATCGCCACCGGGATCGGCGGCTGACGCGCGATCTTTTCGGCGAACGCCATGGCGGCCTCAAAGGTCTTGCCGTCGTCGACCACCTGCTCGACCAGGCGCCATTCGTAGGCCTCTTGCGCCGAAATCTTTTCGTCGGCGATGATGACGGCCTGCTTGGTGCGCGCCGGGCCCATCAGGTGCAGCATGCGCGGCACGCTTTGCCAGCTCATGTTCATGCCGAGCGCGATTTCTGGAATCCGGATGTGGCCGCCGCGGCCCATGATGCGGAAATCGAGCGCGACCGCGAGCGCAGCGCCACCACCGATACAGAAGCCCTCGATGGCGCCGATCGTGACCTGCTCCATCTCATGCCAGGCCCGCGTCAGCCGTGGGCCTATCCGCAAGCTGGCGGCGCAACGCGCCGAGGCCCTTTGAGCCGCGGTCGCGGCCCTCGCGATCCTTCAGGTCGGCGCCAGCACTGAATGCCTTTGCGGTGCCGGTCAGCACCACGACCGACGAAACTTCGTCCTCCTCAAAGCTGCGCGCCGCCGCCGTTAACTGTCGCATCGCCTCGGCGGAGAGGGCGTTGAGATTGTCGCCGCGGTCGAAGCGGACCACGGCGATGCGGCCTTCCGGACCAAGGCCCCGCTCGATTTTAACGAATTCGTCTGCCACGTTGCCTCCGCCCCTACTCGAACTTGCCATGCCGGCCCGCACCTTGCGCAAAGCGCGTGGCGCCAGCAAGCGTCTCGCCCGAGGCGATCACCTTTAGGCCGCCAGCCATCTCATCGTTGATCGCGTCCTCTTCCGAAAGATCCCACTGCCGCAGCGCCGAACGCTTGTCGTTGCGCAGGCAGTTCTGCGGAAATTTTGCGAGCTCCTTCGCCAGTGCGACGGCGTGAGCGCGCGCTTCGCCCTTCGGCACCAGGCGATTGGCGATGCCGAGCTGAAACGCTTCCAGCGCATCCACCGGCCGCCCGGTGAGGATCAAATCCATCGCGCGCGAATGGCCGATCAGGCGCGGCAGGCGGATGGTGCCGAGATCGATCAACGGCACGCCAAAGCGGCGGCAGAAGATCCCGAACACGGCGCCCTCACCCGCCACCCGCATGTCGGCCCACAGCGCAAGCTCCATGCCACCGGCGACCGCATGGCCTTCGACGGCAGCGATCACCGGCTTCGACAGCCGCAGCCGGCTCGGACCCATCGGCGCGATGGTGTTGTGGCCACCGAGCTCGCGGCGTTTTTCGCGATCGCCCGCCGCGGTCGCCTTCAGGTCGGCGCCGGCGCAGAACGCGCCATTGGTGCCGGTGAACACGGCGACCGATGAGTCCGGATCGGCATCGAAGGCAAGGAACGCATCGAACAGCTTTCGCGCGGTCGCGCCATCGACGGCATTGCGCCGCTCCGGCCGGTTGATCGAGACGATGGTGACCGGACCGTCGCGCTCGACAAGAATGGTGTCGGTATTGGCCATGGCAGGTCCCTCCCCTTGGCTTGTTCTGTGTGAATGCGAAATCAGACCCCGGCGCTGGCGGCTGCATCAAGGATTTGCTCCGCGAGAGCGGCTTCAACCGGCGGATCATCTGCGAACGTGGTCACAAGCTCGCTGAGGCGGCGAAGCATCTTCGCTCGATTTTCGGCCGGCGTGGCGTTGACGATGCTGATCGCCGCACGAAGCTCCAGCGCCTTTGCCTGCTGCGCGTTGGCGAAAGTCAGCGCTTGCTCGAGCTCACCGAGCGCCTCGTCGTGATGAATCGGACCGGAGCGCAGCAGACACTCGCCGCGTAACCGATGCAACTCCGAAACATAGAACCCGACGCCCGGTTCCGTGATCGTCGGCAAAGTCGCGTCGAGCAGCTCGCGCGCAAGTTCGGTCTTTCCGGCCGCCAGTCTGACGTCCGCAAGCAACGCCGCATAGTATTGCGGCAGCGGGCCAAGACTTGAGACGCGTTGAAATTCAAATTCCATTTCCAGGTGCCCGCGATCGAGGCTGTCACCGCGCGCCGAGGCCCAGCCGCTCATGAACACCGCGACCGAACGCGGCGGGGCGAGCTTGAGCTTGTCGGCGATCTCGATCATTTGTTGTGCAAAAAGCAGAACCGCGTCACGATCTTCAATGACCTGATGCGCCATCATCGCATTCATCAGCGCGTGCGTGCGACTTGCGGGTTGTTTCAGACTATCGGCCAGCGCGATACCACGCTGGATACTTTCGGCGGCCTTGCGCGGCTGGCCGGCCTGCGCATGACCAAGACCGGTCACGGTCAGGGCGCAAACGCCTGCATCATGGCCGCCGAACTCGATCCCCAATCGCTTGTGGCGCTCGGCGTCGTAGAGCCTGACACCCTCGCCGCCGTCAGTCAGGCAACCGCGGACGTTGCCACGGAAAAACGAGGTCGACCAGCGGCAGTGGATCGCCTCAAGAAACAGCGCTTCGTCGTCGAGATCGCGGGCGAGCTGGACGAGCTCGTCAGCATAGTCGAGCGCAACACGATTGCGCCCGAGGTTCGCGCTGAACCACAGCCCCCATAGCGCTTTGAACAACAGATGCCGATCGCCGACCGATTTCGCGAGATCGTAGGCCTGTTGCGAGACACGCTGGGCTTCCGGATCGCGAAGGCCTCGGTACACCAGGATAACGGGTGCTTCCTTGAGCAGCAGCGTTAGCCGGCGTCGGTCACGCTCCTGATCTTCAGGAAGGCGAGCGAGCTGAGCCAGCGCGTCTTCATAGTGCGCCGCCGCCTCGGCATAGGCCCAGCGCGCCACGGCGCGATCGCCAGCGCGCTCAGACAATTCGGCCGCCTCGCCGGCAAGGCCCGCCTGGGCCATGTGATATGCGAGAACCTCCGGTTCGGTTTCGACCAGCTTGGGAAACTGCTGCTGGACAGTCCGCGCCAGGCGCTCGTGCAGTTGCTGGCGACGCGTACGCAGCAGGCTGTCATAGGCGACGTCGCGGGTCAGGGCGTGCTTGAACAAGTAGGTGGGTTCCGTCGCCCTGCTCTGCGGAAACACCAGACCGGCTTCTGACAGGTGAGCGAGCGCGGCTTGCAACTCTCTGTCGCTCAGTTGCGTGACTGCGGCGAGCAATGCATAGGGAAACTGCCGCCCGATCACCGCGGCGATTTGGGCGATTTCCTTGGCAGGTCCGAGCCGATCGAGCCGCGCCATTAAGGAATCCTGCAACGTCGCCGGCACGCTCAGCTGGCTTGCCGCGCTCGTTTCGGTAACAGTCCGCGTCAGCTCCTCGACAAACAATGGGACGCCGTCAGTCCTGGCGAGAATGACTTCCAGCAGGTCGGTCGACATCATTGATTTCGCAGCGATGCCAGCGACCAGTTCAGCGCATTGGCGTTTGCCGAGGCGACTCAGCGCCAGTGACGCCACATGGTCGCGACCGCTCCAGGGCGCGACGAATTCAGGGCGGCCCGTGATGATGGCAAGAACCGGCGCCTTCTCGATCGAGTCGATCAGACGCGTCAGCAATTCCATCGTCGACGGATCGACCCAGTGCGCATCCTCAAGGATGAACAGCACTGGAGCCGCGTCGGAGAGATGGAGCAAATGATCGACGAGCGCAGCGACGGTTGCGGCCTTGCGTTGCGCCGGCGGCAGCTCGACCGGAGGAAAGCGCTCCGCTGCGGGAAGCGACAGTAAGTCCGCGATCAGGGGCGCCGCTTGCGCGCCCGGTCGTCCGGCGCGCCGAAACAGCTCGTCGAGCTTGTCGAGCTTTGCGGCCGGCTTGTCGTCCGACGAGAAGCCCGCAGCCTGTTCGAACTGCCGAGTGATCGGGAAGAAGGCGGTGTTGCTGTAATAGGGCGAACACTGCGTGACGATACGCCGGTGCGGTTCGTCGCCGATGCGTTCGAACAAGGCCTCGACGAGGCGCGACTTGCCCATGCCGGGTTCGCCAGTCAGGACGATCGCCTGCCCCTCGCCTTGTCTCGCGAGCTGCCAGCGCTCGAGCAGCAGACCGATCTCCTGCGTGCGCCCGACGAATGGACCGAGGCTCGCGGCGCGCGCCGCGGCAAAGCGGCTTGCGGTATCTGCTTCGCGCACCACCTGCCAGGCCGGTACGGGATCGGCGAAGCCTTTCAACGTCTGATCCCCGAGGCTCCTGGATTCGAAGCGGCGGCCAACCAGACGATGGGTCGACTGGCTGACCAGCACGCAATTCGGCTCGGCGAGCGCCTGCAACCGCGCGGCCAGATTGGGCGTCTCACCCACGATCGCTTTCTCTCGCGCGGCGCCGCTGCCGATGATTTCGCCAACCACGACGAGGCCGGTTGCAATCCCGACCCGGGTTTCGAGCGGCGCATGATCGGGTCGCTCAATGGCGCGAACCGCGTCGACGATCGCAAGGCCGGCGCGCACGGCACGTTCGGCGGAATCTTCGTGCGCCTGCGGATAACCGAAATAGGCGAGTACGCCATCGCCCATGAACTTTGCAAGATACCCGTCGAAGCGAGCGATCGCTCCGGCGCAGGCGTCCTGATAGCGGCGGATCAGACCGCTCATATCCTCAGGGTCGATTGAATTGGCGAGCGCGGTCGAGCCGACGAGATCGCTGAACAGCACCGTGACCTGGCGGCGCTCGGCCTCGCTTGCGGCAGGTTCAGGCGCCGGGGTGGTTCCGTTGTCCGGTCGCTCCGCTGATTCTGGCGGCGGTTCAGTCAACGTCGCCGCTGCCTTGAGCAGTCTCCGCCGCTGGCCAAGCGACAGCCCAAGCTTCTCGAGATCCGCTTCCGTCAGCTCCGGCAGAATGTCGAGATCGATGTCGTTCCTGACCAGCACATCGGCCAGCGGCCCGAGACCAACCTGCTCGAGCCATTGTTCCAGGCTAGCCATTCACGAGTGCCTTCAGCATGCGGCGCGACCGATAAGGACCGCCAGTCAACAGTCTTAAGTGCCCACTCTACCGGCCAGTTTTGGCAGCGGGAAGCTATTCCGAACCGCAAAACTGCCGGCAAATGCTGATGCTCCTTGCGGGTGCCGTGCTGTGCGGTCGATTGCCGCCCAGGACGATCAGCACCACACTGGAGCCGACAACCAGGAGCTCTGCCATGATCGATCACATCTCCGTCGCGGTGCGCGACCTCGCCGCAAGCGGCGCGCTTTATGACGCGATCCTGCCGCACCTCGAGCTGAAACGGCTGGTCACGCGCGAGGCGACGATCGGCTTTGGCAAGCGCTATCCGGAGTTTTGGCTCAACCTGCGTCCAAACCTTCCGAGGGTGACATCTGATACCGGCGTCCACATCTGTCTGCGCGCGCCCAGCGATGAGGCGGTACGTGCGTTCTTCGATGGAGCGCTGGCGCGCGGCTGCTTCAGCGCGGGCGATCCCGGCCCGCGGCAGGCGGCGATGACGACTTATTTCGGGGCGTTCATCTTCGATCTCGACGGCAACAAGATCGAGGCGGTGCATTTTCCGCCGCGGGGATAGTCGATCCCCTACCCCTCCGCGGCCGACTGCACGACATAACGCGCCCAGCCATCGGCGCGGAGCTTGCACGCCGGGCATTCGCCGCAGCCAAATCCCCAGTCATGACGGTGGGCGCGGTCGCCAAGATAGCAGCTGTGTGAGTGCTCGCGGATGAGGTCGACCAGCGCCTCGCCGCCGAGTTCGTCGGCCAGCGCCCAGGTCTGCGCCTTGTCGCGCCACATCAGCGGCGTGTGGACGACGAAGCGGCGGTCCATGCCGAGCGTCAGCGTCACCTGCAGCGCCTTCAGTGTGTCGTCGCGGCAGTCGGGATAGCCGGAGTAGTCCGTCTCGCACATGCCGCCGACCAGATGCTTGATGCCGCGGCGGTAGGCCAGCGCGGCGGCAAAGGTCAAAAAGATCAGGTTGCGGCCGGGCACAAAAGTGTTGGGTAAACCGCCCTCGCCCATTTCGATCGCGACATCGCGCGTCAGCGCGGTGTCGGAGATTTCCGCAAGCGTCGGGATCGCCAGCGTATGGCTATCGCCGAGCTTTGCTTTCCAATCCTCGTCGAGGCCGCGAATTTTTCGAGCAGCGTCGTACGGCATTCCAGTTCCACGGCGTGGCGCTGGCCATAGGCGAAACCGATGGTCTCCACGCGCGCAAAATTCGCCAGCGCCCAGGCGAGGCAGGTCGCGGAGTCCTGGCCGCCAGAGAACAGGACGAGGGCGGCATCGTTGGCATTGTTGTCCATGGCAAGGCTCTGCGATTCCTCCCGCTCATTCCCGCGAAAGCGAATCCAGTTCGCACGCACCGAATGGCTTGGCAAAGACTGGGTCCCCGCTTCCGCGGGACGAGCGGCAAAACAATCAGAGCACGCTCTAACATCACCACAGTGGAGATGCTACCGGCGGCGCTTTCAGCATGCCGCCATTTCGGGCATAGAGGCCACCTCACACCAGTTGCTCCGGCGCCCAAAATGACCCCTTCCCGCGACATCCAAAGGCTCATCGAGATCATGGCGGCGCTGCGCACGCCGGTGACCGGCTGCCCGTGGGACCTGGAACAGACGTTCGAGACCATCGCGCCCTATACGATCGAGGAAGCCTACGAGGTTGCCGACGCGATCGCGCGCGACGATCTCGATGACCTCAAGGACGAGCTCGGCGACCTCTTGCTGCAGGTGGTTTATCACGCACGCATGGCTGAGGAAGAAGGGGCGTTCGCCTTCGGCGACGTGGTCGAAGCGGTCACCACAAAGATGATCCGCCGCCACCCGCATGTGTTCGGACCTGATGCCGGCCAGACCTCGCAGGAGGTCGTCAATCGCAACTGGAGCCGGATCAAGGCCGAGGAAAAAGCCGAGCGGGCGGCGCGCCGCGGCGAAGCAGCGGCGGAGCCTTCGTCGCTGCTGGCGGCGGTGAAATCAGGCCTGCCGGCGCTGACGCGGGCACTCGAACTGCAGAAGAAGGCCTCGACCGTCGGCTTCGATTGGAACGATCCGCGTGCCGTTCTGAAGAAGATCCGTGAGGAGACCGACGAGATCGAAGCCGCGCTCGATGCCGGAGATACCTCGCATGTGGTCGACGAGGTCGGCGATCTCCTGTTCGTCGCGGTCAATCTGGCGCGGCACATGAAGGCCGATCCGGAAAGCGCATTGCGCAAAACCAACACCAAGTTCACCCGGCGGTTCGCCTACATCGAGCGCGCGCTGCGCCAGCGCGGCAAGACGCTGGAACAGTCGTCCCTGGAAGAGATGGACGCGCTGTGGAACGAGGCGAAAGCAGCCGACTAACGCTGGAGTCGTCCGCGCGAAAGCGGGGCCCCATACTCCGCAGCCAAAGTCGAACGGCGAAATCGAAACATCGCGCGAAAGCGTTGTGCATTTCGAGGATACGATGTCCTTCGACATTGTCAGCGGCACTGCACACTGTACACTGGCAGCACCCAACAAGAGTTGGTTCCAGAGCAACTTGATCGGCCTTCGCGTCAGGCCGACGCAACGTCGTCGCCGCGCGCGGCGCCGTGCAGTTTGCGCAGAACGTCAACTGGTGAGGGTGATATGTCGGAATTTTCGCCCGAGGACCGCGAACGCATTCTGGCGGAGGTCCGCCACAACATCGCGTGCGCCGACGCGGCGGCAAACGTTGCTCTCGAGGCAAGGCTCGTGGCCATGGTGGCACAGCTGGTCGATCAGCGGATTGCGGAACTGCGCCGCGATCTGGCTGGCGTTGCTGAAGCGGTTGGCAAGTTCGCCGAAAGCGTAAGCGGTTCGCTCGATGATCTGCGCGTTGCGGCACGCGAGCCAGCGCAGGCCGCGAACCAGCATGTGGAAGCGCTGTTCGAGCGGCTGGATCGCAAGCTCGACGCGCTCGCCCCGCGTCGTGCGCATGACGATGACGAGGTGATCGATCTGCCGAACCCGTTAATGCATCACGTCAACTAGCAAGCCGGTCCAAGAGCGGTTCATTCGCCGTCCTCGTTTGGACCCGTTCCTGCTCTATTGTCTCCAGAATTCTCGTTCAAAGCGCTCAACGCGGACGGCGCAGCAAATTCTCTGCTTCCGTGACCAGTTCCTCGATGATTTCTCGCGCTGGCATTACGCGCTTCACGCCCCCCACCGACTGGCCTGCAAAAAGAGACATCGCCTCGATCTGACCTGTCGCTGTTCGATCCGGTATCGCGCACGAGAATCGCCGAACGGCATGCTCCTTTCCACCAATTCTGACGAGCTTGCCGACTATCTCTTCCTCACGAGCCTCGGCCGCCGCAATCGCACTTCTCAACACGCGATGTGGTGCGTCCGGCCAACCTACATGGAACGCGAGCGTGTAAACGCTGTCTTCGGCGCCGGCGGCGATGAGAGCGTCCGTATAGATGGGGTGCACGCTGGCCTCTTCGGACGCGACAAAGCGAGTTCCGACCCGGACGCCGTCGGCGCCTGCTGCGAGCATGGCCGCCATCGCCCGGCCCGTGCCCACGCCTCCCGCTGCCAGGACTGGGATCTCTTGCACGGCTTCGAGTACTTCACACAGGAGGCCCATCGTTCCAACTGTGCCACGGATATGGCCCCCTGCCTCGACGCCTTGTGCGACGATAAAATCGCAGCCTGCCGTGGCGGCTTTGACCGCCTCCTCGAGCGAGCCAACCTGCCAACCAGCAAGCGCACCGTGTTCGTGGACGATCTCCACGTACTCACGGTCTGGTTCAGAGTAAAAAAATTCGACAACACGGCACGTCTTCGCCGCTTCTTCAATGAACTTAAGCGGCTCGAAGGGCTTCCTCCATAATTCCGGACGCATGATGAAGTTCACACCAAAGGGACGGTTGGTGAGCTCGCACGTCTGCTTGAGCAAGGCGGCAAACGTGGACAGATTGACGTCGGCTCGCGTTCGCGCGGTTCCCAGCATTCCCAACCCGCCGGCTTCAGAAATCGCTGCCGCGAGCTCGGGCGTCGCGGCCTCCCCCATTCCCGCTTGCTGGATCGGCACTGTGCATCCCACCAGCTCGGTGAACCGTGTCGCCAACATTGATCACTCCGTTCTGAGGAGATACGCCCGCTTACGGGCCAATCGCCAACCGGATTGAACGCGCTCTAGCAGCGCTCGAGAATGGTTAGCCCGCGCAGCCGGTCGAGGAGATAAAACAGACCACGATCGTCGGTGGTGACGTCGTTGCTCTGAACGCGCTGCGAGCCTTCGGGAACGTCGGGCAGGAAATGGCCGATCTCACGCGGCCGCCGCGGGTCGGCGATGTCGATGAGGCGCAGCCCGTGGGCAAACCAGGCGGCCGGAATCTCGGTGCCCGTCACCTTTTCGCTCGGCTGATGGCAGGCCGTAAACTCCGGTTGGGGTGTGCCGTCGTCAAGGCCCTCGACCTGGAAGCTCGCAAACGGCATCGGGTGCCGCTCGTCCGTGATGTCGACGAGCCACAGGCACGCGGGCGGTCCGGGCGCGACGCGCGCGACGTCCTCGTCGGCGACCAGCATGACGCGACGCCCATGCAGCGGAAAGGGCAGCGGCAGGGTCGTGTGCGTCGGACAGGCGAATGGCGGGCTCCAGTCGAACGACGAGACGAGGCGTGGCTTTGCCATGTCGGCGATGTCGAGGATGACGAAGCCCCCGTGCCAATAGCTCGTATAGAGCCGGTCACCCTGGCGCAGCGGATGATGGCAGCGATGCGCCGTGCCTTGCCAACCCGGCTTCTCGCCACCAGCGGTCCATTGGCCGGGCATCCACCAGCGGCCAACCTCGCGCGGGTGCGAGGGGTCACCAAGGTCGAGGATCATCACGATATTGCCGAGATAGCCCTCGACCGTGGGCGAGATGTAGGCGTGGCGGCCGTCGAAATCGAACCGATGGACCCCCATGCCGGCGGTCTCCCAGCGGGTGATCTCGCGCGGGCTCGCCGGCTTCGTCACGTCATAGATGCCGAGCCCGCCGCGAAAATCTTCGGGCGGCGCGTTCTTGTCGGCGTTATTGCGCTCGCGATTGACCAGCATCAGCCCATTGGTCACGCGCACCTTGTGGGAATGGGTGCCGGGCGGCATCTCGAGCCTCGCGAGCAGCCGCGGATGCGCGGGGTCGGCGACATCGACGATCGAGGTGCCGGAAGGCGCGCGCATGTGGCCGATGAATGCGGTCGTGCCTGCAACGACGATCTGGCCGCCGCCCGGGCAATCGAAATATCCGACCTGACGCAGACCCTTCGCGGAGCTCATGGGTGCCTCATACCGATGCGCCACTATCATGTGACAATATTCACGGCATTGCAAAAACAGTCACCGGTGTCGCGGCAACTGATCACGTCAGCGGTGCATTGCCGGGCTTCCCGAATTTTGGGACACTGCTTCGAGAAATCCTTCCCTCCTGCTCGGCTCAACGCCGGCCGCAACATCTGAAAGGCCACCGACATGCTGATCGGACTGTCCATGCCGTTGCCTGCATACACCATCGACCCGGCCTTCATGGCGCGAAACGCCGAACGACTGGGCTTCGACTCGATTTGGTATGCGGAACATCCCGCCGTACCGGTCGAGAGCGCAAGCCCATTCCCGTCCACCGGCGGCGCCATTCCCTGGACCTATTCGCACTTCACGGATCCCTACATCGCCCTGGCGCGGGCTTCCGCAGTGACCACCAAGTTGAAACTCGGAACCGGGATTACGCTCGTGCCCCAGCGCAATCCGTTGCTCCTCGCCAAGGAGATCGCCGCGCTGGACCTGCACAGCGGCGGCCGTTTCATTTTCGGCATCGGCACCGGGTGGTTGAAAGAGGAAGTCGAGATGTTCGGCGGTAATTTCCCGCGCCGATGGACGCAGACCCGGGAAGCGCTCGACGTGATGAAGGCGCTGTGGACACAGGACGCGGCCGAGTTTCACGGCGAATTCTTCGACTTCCCGCCGGTGCGGTCGTACCCGAAGCCGGCGCAAAAGCCGCATCCGCCCATCGTCATCGGGGGATCGGCGAAGAACGTGCTCAAGCGCATTGTCGATCACGCGGACGGCTGGCTGCCCAACCGCGTGACCCCGGCCGACCTCGAGAAAGCCCGCAAGGAGCTCGATCGACTGGCCTTGGCGGCCGGCCGCGATCCCAAGTCGATCACCATCTCGGTTTACGGGCAGGAGCCCAAGAAAGACATCGTGCGGCCGCTCTTCGATGCCGGCGCCGATCGTGTGGTCGTGCGTGCCACCCACGTCGAGACGGAAGCCGAGATGGGCGCGCAGCTGGAGCGAATGGCCGAAGCGGTGCTTTAGAGAAGGTTGGCCTCGCACGTTCTCGTCCATGTCGCTTTCGGGAGCTGAGCAGACCATCGTTTTGGGGATACGGGGAGCATTTGTTTATAGGCGCCCCGGCGCATCGTAGTGCGGCGCTGCGGCTTGCGGCGTTGTCTTTGGCGTTCGATAATCCGAAGACCCAAAAGGACCAAAAAAATGAACTTCGACGACACCCCGCAGGAAGCCGCATTCCGCAAACAGGCGCGCGACTGGATCGCCGCCAACGCGCCGAAAGAGCTTGAGCCCAGCACCGGTGGCATTCGCCAGTCGTCGCGCGGCGACAGCTTCATTGCGGCGGCAAAGGCCTGGCAGAAGAAGAAAGCCGGCGGTGGCTGGGCCTGCTTGAGCTGGCCGAAGGAGTATGGCGGGCGTGGCGCAACACCGATCGAGAAGGTGATCTGGCAGCAGGAAGAAGGCGAATACGTCCGTTTGAGCCAACCGTTCCGGATCGGCGAAGGCATGTGCGGGCCGACCGTGATTGCGTTCGCGAGCGAAGAGCACAAGCGCGCGCGGCTGCCGAAACTCGCCTCCGGCGAGGAAATCTGGTGCCAGCTGTTCTCCGAGCCGGCCGGCGGCTCCGATCTCGCGGGCCTTCGTACCCGCGCCGAGCGCGACGGCAACGACTGGGTCATCAACGGCCAGAAGATCTGGACCTCTGGCGCGCACTACTCCGACTACGGGCTTCTGATCGCGCGAACCGATCCGAACCTGCCGAAACACAAGGGGCTGACCATGTTCTTCCTGGACATGAAGAGCCCGGGCGTCGAGGTGAGACCCATCAAGCAGGCGAGCGGCGAAGCGGAGTTCAACGAGGTCTATTTCACCAACGTCCGCATCCCCGATCACCAGCGGCTTGGCGAGGTCAACCAGGGGTGGAACGTCTCGCTGACCACGCTGATGAACGAGCGCATGTCGATCGGCGCCCGGGTCGCGACCGGATTTCCCGAGATGTTCGAGTTCTGCGCGCAGCTGATGCTGGACGACGGCCCTGCCCTCGACAATCCGACCGTGAAGTCAAAGCTTGCGACCTGGGCGACGCGCACCAGCGGCCTGAAATACACCAGCTATCGCGCGATCTCATCGCTGTCGAAGGGTGAGCGGCCCGGACCGGAGAACTCGATCGGCAAGCTGGTGGCGGGTTCGATGATGCAGGACATCGCGACCTTTGCGATGGAGCTGCAGGGCGCGGCGGGCGTCATGACCGATCCGGCGCAGGCCGAAGCCGCGGCACAGTTCCAGGCGATGTTCCTGCGCTCGCCATCGATGCGCATCGCCGGCGGCACCGACGAAATCCTGCGCAACATCATCGCCGAGCGCGTGCTGGGCTTGCCCGGCGACATTCGCGTCGACAAGGACGTCGCCTTCAACAAGGTCGCGGTGAAGGGAAGATAGCTAACGCATCTCAAATCCAGCGTCGGACCTTCCCGCAATAGACGTCGAACGCGTCGCCGAACTGGCGACGCATCTTCGCTTCCTCGAACGGGATGTGCATCCAGTTTGCTGTCGCAAATGTCGCGACGGGCGCAAGCAACATCGGCCACGCACCGACCCAGAACGCGATGCCCAAAGTGAAGAGCACCAGCCCCAGGTACATCGGATTGCGCGTGAACCGAAACGGACCCGCGGTGACAAGTTTGGCGTTGGTCTCGGACGTCGGATTGAGCTCGGTCCCCTCACGGCGAAACAGCCGCGCCGCCGAGAACGATGAAGCGATACCAAGAACAATCAGAACGACGGCTAGCGGGACGATCTGCAGAGCGGGCATGCCCGGCCATCCGGCGAGATAGCTGATCGCGGCCGCGATCAACACATAGGCGAGAGCCCAGACTGGCGGCGGCAGTCGCACCATCGAACGATCCCTACAGCGCCACCTCTTCGACCCGCCCCTCGAACCTGCGCATCACGAGATCGCGCTGCGTTTGTTCGGCGCGCACGGTCATGGCGACGTGGGCCTCGTCGTCGGCCACCCGCGACAGCACCTCGGTGTGGCGGTAGAGCCAGCTCATGGCGGCGCCATCGGCGGCGTCGAGGGTGACGCGCAAGCCGACCTTGTCGGCAGCAAGTCGTTCCTCGATTGCATCGAGCAGACGGCTCGACGCCCTCGCCGGTCGCGGCCGAGACCAGCAGCGCGCGATGGTGATGCGGATGGCGGGCCGCCGTGTTGGCGAGACCTTCGCGCTCGTCCTGATCGAGCCGATCAATCTTGTTCCAGACTTCGATAATGCGGTCGCCTGCGCCGGTCGTGATCCCGAGCTGATGCAGCACCGCTTCGACGTCGGCGCGCTGGGCCTCGGTGTCGGCATGCGAGATGTCGCGCACGTGCAGGATCAGGTCGGCCTCGACCACCTCCTCCAGCGTGGCGCGGAACGCCGCGACCAGCATGGTCGGCAGGTCCGAGACGAAGCCGACGGTGTCGGACAGCACGGCGTGGCCGCCATGCGGCAGCCTGATCTGGCGCAAGGTCGGATCGAGCGTCGCAAACAGCATGTCGGCCGCCTGCACCTTCGCTTGCGTCAGACGATTGAACAGCGTCGACTTGCCGGCATTGGTGTAGCCGACCAGGGCGACCACGCGGTACGGCACGCGATTGCGCGCCGCGCGGTGCAGCCGCCGCGTCGCCTGCACTTTCTTGAGCTCGGCTTCGAGGCGCACGATACGATCGCCGATCATGCGGCGGTCGGCCTCGATCTGGGTCTCGCCCGGTCCGCCGAGGAAACCGAAGCCGCCGCGCTGGCGTTCGAGGTGGGTCCACGACCGCACCAGCCGGCTGCGCTGATATTTTAAGTGCGCGAGCTCGACCTGAAGGGTGCCTTCCTTCGTTTTGGCTCGCCGACCAAAGATTTCCAGAATCAATCCGGTGCGGTCGAGCACTTTCGTGCTCCAGGCCTTTTCCAGGTTGCGCTGCTGTACCGGCGACAGCGCGCAATCCATCACCACGAGATCGACGTGGTGCGCGGTGACGAGGCCGACGATCTCCTCGACCTTGCCCTTACCAAGATAGGTCGCAGGCCGGATTTGCGTCAACGGCGCGATCAGCGCATCGGCCACCGTCAGATCGATGGCGCGCGCAAGCCCGCGCGCCTCGTCGAGACGCGCGTCAGTATCGCGAGCATAGAGGTCATCAGGCGCGGCGCCGTTACCGGCGCGGCGCTGCCGCAGATAAGGTCCGATCACCAGCACGCGGCCGGTTTCGCCCCCTGCCCGACCCGGACGGTCGGTGTCCCCTCGTCGTGCTCGAGGTTCCAATCAGGCTGTTCTCACGTTGCGCTGTCCTCGTTGCCCTCAAACAGCTGAATTGGCGCGCCGGGCATGATGGTCGAGATCGCATGCTTGTACACCAGTTGCGAATGACCGTCGCGGCGCAACAGCAGGCAAAAATTGTCGAACCATGTGACGATGCCCTGCAACTTGACGCCGTTGACCAGAAAGATGGTGAGAGGCGTTTTGGTTTTTCTGACGTGATTGAGGAAGGTGTCTTGCAAATTCTGCGCGCGGTCCGCCGCCATTGTTGTTGTCCCCGTAAGGTGGTCTGTGTCCTTGTTTTTTGTTGACCGGATTCTGCCTTGATCGACTTAGTTGGCTTTCGTTGCAGAACCACCGGCCGCAGCACCACACGAATGTCCCGTTCGCGTGCACCGCTGCCTGATTAGATTGCAGGCCCGCCAGATAGGCAAGGCCTCCCTTCGCAAGGAACATGCCAAAAGATAAGCACGCCTGGGAACGTCCAGCTTCAGGACACATGCGCGAAGCGATGAAATTCCTCGCGCAGCCGCTTCGCCACCGGTCCGACCTTACCGTCGCCGATGACGCGATCGTCGACCTTGACCACGGGCATCACGATCTGGCTCGCCGAGGTGACGAAGGCTTCCGTGGCCTGGCCGACGTCGTCGAGCGTGAACGGCCGTTCCTCGAGCTTCAGTTGCAACGCTTCCAGCACGTTGAACAGGACGGCGCGCGTGATGCCGGACAGGATGCCGTGGTCTGCGGGGCGTGTGACAACACGTCCATCGCGGGTCACGATCCAGGCGTTGCTCGAGGAGCCCTCGGTGACAAAACCTTTGGCGTCGACGAACCACGCCTCATAGGCGCCGCGCTCACGCGCGCCCTGTCGGGCCAGCACGTTCGGCAACAGCCCGACGGTCTTGATATCGACCCGCGCCCAGCGGTTCTCCGGCGTGGTGACGACCGCGATACCCTTCGCGGCGTTGTCCTCGTTGCGCGCAAGATTGAGGCTTCGCGCCGTGACGACCACAGCTGGTTTCACCGGCGTAGTCGGAAAGGCATGGTCGCGCCGCGCGACGCCACGGGTCACCTGCAGATAGACGATGCCGTAATGGATGCGGTTGCGCCGCGCCACCTCGTGCATGACCATTTCGAGTGCGGCGGGCTTCATCGGTTCGGCGATGCGGAGCTCCGACAGCGAGCGCTTCAATCGCGCCAGGTGGCGCGGCATGTCGATCAGACGGCCGTCGCGGATCTCGCAGACCTCGTAGACGCCGTCGGCGAACTGGTAACCGCGATCCTCGACGTTGACGCTGGCTTCGCTCAAGGGAACGTAGCGGCCGTTGACATAGGCAATGCGGGACATTTTTCAGATTTTGCTTTAACCGACGCCGAGCGCCTTGAGCTTGCGGTGCAGCGCGCTGCGTTCCATGCCGACGAATTCGGCGGTGCGTGAGATGTTGCCGGAGAAGCGGCTGATCTGCGCGATCAGGTAATCGCGTTCGAACACCTCGCGCGCCTCGCGCAGCGGCAGCCCCATGATGTGCTCACCCTTGCCGTCGGTCGGCATCGCCGGCACCATCGAGCCGACGTCCTGCGGCAGCATGTCAGCGGTGATCACGGCTTCCGGCTCGCCACCGGCAAGGATCATCAGCCGCTCGACGTTGTTGCGCAATTGGCGGACGTTGCCCGGCCAGACATGCGACTGCAGCACGGCCATCGCGTCCTCGCCGATCCGGCGCTTGGGCAAGCCGGTCGCCACCGAAATCTGCGTCATGAAGAACTCGACCAGCTCCGGAATGTCCTCGCGCCGCTCCGACAGCGGCGGCACCCGGATCGGCACCACCGAGAGGCGGTGGTAGAGATCTTCGCGGAAATGTCCCGCCGCGATCTCGCTTTCGAGATTGCGCGCGGTCGACGACACAATGCGGACGTCGACATTGACCTTGGTGGTGCCGCCGACGCGCAGGAACGTCTGGTCGACCAGCACGCGCAGGATCTTGCCCTGCGTCTCCATCGGCATGTCGGCGATTTCGTTGATGAAAAGCGTGCCGCCATGGGCCTCTTCCAAAGCGCCGGCCTTGCGCTGCTGCTCGCCATTGGTCTGATCCATGCCGAACAGTTCGCTCTCCATCCACTCCGGCACGATGCCGGCGGCGTTGATGGCGACGAACGGCCCCTCGGCCCGCGACGACAGCGCATGCAACGAGCGCGCGGCCATTTCCTTGCCGCTGCCCGGCGGACCGACGATCAGAATGCGGCTGTTGGCCTTGGCCGCGCGCTCGACGGTCTGGCGCAGCTGGTTCATCGCCGGGGCATGGCCGACCAGCGAGGTCGAGACCGGTGACAGCTGCTTCAGTTCCCTCACCTCGCGTTTCAGTCGCGAGGTCTCCAGCGCGCGGTTGGCGACCAGGATCAGCCGATCGGCCTTGAACGGCTTCTCGATAAAATCGTAGGCGCCCTTCTTGATCGCGGCGACCGCGGTTTCGATATTGCCGTGGCCCGAGATCATGACGACAGGCACTTCGGGATGATCCATCTTGATGATGTCGAGCAGCTGCAGGCCGTCGAGCTTCGAGCCCTGCAGCCAGATGTCGAGAAACACCATGCTCGGCCGGCGCGCCGAAATCTCGGCGATCGCCGAATCGCTGTCGCGCGCGGTACGCGTGCCAAAGCCCTCGTCCTCGAGGATACCTGCGACCAGCTCGCGGATGTCAGCTTCGTCGTCGATGATCAGGATATCGTGGGCCATGACAAGAACTTCTCTGGCGGTGATTGGTCAGTTGACGGTTGCAGTCGCGGGAGCAGCATGATCGATCGGCGCGGCCGGCTGCCCGGCCACGGCAAAGCGCAGGCGCATCCACGCGCCGCGCTGGCCGGGCCGGATCGAAGCCGCGTCGTTCAGTTCAATGCGACCGCCGTGCTCTTCGAGCACGCGCCCCACGATCGCCAGGCCCAGTCCCGTCCCCTTTTCGCGCGTCGTCACGTAAGGCTCCAACAAACGTGAGCGACTTTCCTTCGGCAGGCCTATTCCGTTGTCGACGACGTCGATGATGATGTCGTCGCCCTCGCGCTGGGCGATCACCTCGATCCGGCCGCGGCCAAGTTCCTCGGGCGGCACGGCGGCGATCGCTTCCGTCGCGTTCTTGATGATGTTGGTGAGACCCTGGCTGATCAGGCGGCGGTCGAACCGCGCCGGCATCGGGTCTTGCCTGATGTCGGCTTCGAAGTCGATGTCGGGATGGCCGACCCGCATCAGGAACACGGTCTGCCGCACGGTGTCGGCGACATCCTCGCTATCGATCACAGCTTTTGGCATCCGCGCGAACTTGGAGAACTCGTCGACCATGCGTCTGATATCGTCGACCTGGCGCACGATCGTATCGGTGCACTGGTCGAAGACAGCGCGGTCTTCGGTGATGACCTTGCCGTATTTGCGGCGGATGCGCTCGGCCGACAACTGAATCGGCGTCAGCGGATTCTTGATCTCGTGGGCGATGCGGCGCGCAATGTCGGCCCAGGCCGAGGTGCGCTGTGCGCTGACGAGGTCGGTGATGTCGTCGAGCGTGATGATGTAGCTGTCGTGCGACTGGCCTGACAGCTCGGCAGAGACACGCACCGAGAGGATACGGTCGCGCCCGCCGCGGCTGACCGTGATCTGGCCCTGCACCAGACGCTGGACGCCCTCGCGCGCGCTCGCCATGATATCGTCGAGCTCAGGCACGATTTCCGCAAGCGGATGGCCGAGCGCTTCGGCCTCGGGGTGGCCGATCAGCTTCTCCGACGAACGATTCAGGATGCCGATCTTGCCGTCGCCGTCGACGCCGATGATCCCGGCGCTCGCCGACGACAGCACGGCCTCGGTGAAGCGTCGCCGGCTGTCAATGACTTCGCTGGCGCGGACCAGGTCGTCGCGCTGGGTGCGAAGTTCGTCGGTCATCTTGTTGAAGGTCTTGCCGAGCTGGGCGAGGTCGCCCTCCGACCGCAACACCGGCACCTGGACGTTCAGGTTTCCGGTCGACACCAGATCGGCGGCGCCCATCAGGCGGCGGATCGGCTCCACCAGCGAGTTGGCGAAATTCAACGCGATCAGCACCGCCGACATCAGCACCGTCAGCGCGATCACCGCGAACATCAGCCCGAGCGCTTTCTGGACGCCAGGCCGCGTCGCCTCCTGGTCATTGTAGCGGTCGAGACTCTCGCGCGTCTGCTGCACGCGGAGGACGGCATCGGGGTCGAGCGACTGCGCGACAATCAGGAACAGGTTGTCGAAGCCACGCAGGCGGAGCGCAGCAGCGACGTTGTTCTTTGGCGCGAACACCGCGATCACCGGTTTGTCTTCGCTGAGGTTGACAAGGTCTTCCTGCCTCGGGATGTCGAAAACGCCGTCGACCACATCTTGCTGGTCGGTCGCCGCCACGATCCGGGTATCGCCGTCGATAATCACGGCGCCGAGCAGCTTGCGATAGTTGGCTGACGCCCGCAGCACGTTGGTGAAGCTGCCAGGATCCTGGTCGAACAACACCCGAACGCGAAGCAAATCGTTCGCCAGCCCGAGCGCGTCGCCGCCGATCAGCTGAGCGTGCTCGTTCATGTAGCCGTTAGCGATGACCCAGGCGTTCTCAACCGCGGCGCGGGTGGTCTTCGAAAACAGCCGGTCGAGGCCGCGGTCGATGGTGACGTAGGCGACGACGGCGACGTAAATCGCCGGCACCATCGCGATCGCCGAGAACAGCGCGACGATCTGCACGTGCAGTCGGGCGGCCGCCCGCCCGCGCCGCCGGGCCTGAATCATCAGCCAGAACTCGACGAGGATGATGCCAATCAGGAGCAGAATGGCGCAGCTGTTGATCAACAGAAACAGTGCAACAACGTCGTCGCCCGGCACGATCGGCGTCAGCCCGGTCAGTACCGCAAAGGTCAGGATCGATGAGATCAGCGCCAGGGCCACCACAAACGCCGCCAGCACGCGACGCATCGGCCAACGTCGGGACTCGGCAATCGTGTTGTCGAAAGCGGTAGCGTCGACGCTGGCCATCGCAAATTTTTGTTGGTGGGCGGGATGCCGGAAGCACCGTCAGCCTAGGCCAACTGATGCATTCATACAACAATGTTGCTGAATTGCGACATTTCCGCGGCCGGCCGCTCACGCGTCCACGGTCAAATATTGCCGTCCCGCCGCGACCGACCGAGTTTCTGTGGCCGCACTTCAGCCGCCGGTGCGGAACACCTGGATGTCGAGATCGCGGATCTTTTTGCGCAGCGTGTTGCGGTTGACGCCCAGCAGGTCCGCGGCGCGTATCTGGTTACCACGGGTCGCGGCCAGCGCCGCGGTCAACAGCGGCACTTCGATCTCGCGCAGGATGCGGTGGTACAGCCCCGGCGGCGGCATGCCGTTCGGGAAGCCGGCGAAGTGCGAGGCGAGATAGGTTTCGACCGCGGCACCGAGGTTTTCCACGGTCTGCGGCGCGCTGCCCCCTGACACCACGGGTGGCGGTGCAAGCTCCCCTTCGATCACGGCCCCGGTGATAACCTCCTGTGGATAAAGCGCGGCGAGACGGCGAGCGAGATTCTCGAGCTCGCGGACGTTGCCGGGCCAGCGATGCTGCTTCAGCCGCTCGATCGCCTGAGCGTCGAGCTTCTTCGGCGGCAGGCCATCCTTCTCGGCCAGCACGAAGAAATGCCTGATGAGATCGGGCAGGTCTTCGATCTTTTCGCGCAGCGGGGGCATCCGCAGCGGCACGACGTTAAGGCGGAAGAACAGATCCTCGCGGAACTGACCCTGCTGGATCAGGATACGCAAATCCTTGTTGGTCGCGGCGATGATACGGACGTCGGTCTTGATCGGCGTGCGGCCGCCGACCGTGGTGTATTCGCCCTGCTGCAGCACGCGCAGCAAGCGGGTCTGCGCCTCCATCGGCATGTCGCCGATTTCGTCGAGGAACAAGGTGCCGCCCTCGGCCTGCTCGAAGCGGCCGGAGGCGCGGGTGTTGGCGCCGGTGAATGCGCCGCGTTCGTGACCGAACAATTCGGACTCGATCAGGTCGCGCGGGATCGCCGCCATGTTGACGGCGACGAACGGGCCGTTGCGCCGCTTGCCGTAGTCGTGCAGGGCGCGGGCAACCAGCTCCTTGCCGGTACCGGACTCGCCCGAGATCATCACGGTGAGATCGGTCTGCATCAGCCGCGCCAGCACGCGGTAGAGTTCCTGCATCGCCGGCGAGCGGCCGACCAGCGGAATCGAGTTCGAACTCGGTATCATCGGCGGGTGCGGCGACCCGCTCCTTCGGCTCCGACAGCGCGCGGCCGACGATGCCGATCAATTCTTTCAGGTCGAACGGCTTCGGCAGATATTCGTAGGCGCCGCGCTCCGAGGCCTTGATCGCGGTCATGAACGTGTTCTGCGCGCTCATCACGATGACCGGCAGGTTCGGCCGCATCTTCTTGATTCGGGGCAAGAGATCGAACGCGCTCTCGTCGGGCATGACGACGTCGGTGATGACAAGATCGCCCTCGCCCTGGCTGACCCAGCGCCACAACGTGGCAGCGTTGCTGGTCAAGCGAACCTCGTAGCCGGCGCGCGACAAGGCCTGGTTCAGGACGGTACGTATCGCCGCGTCATCGTCGGCGACCAGGATGCTGTTAACGGGCATTCTTGTTGGTCCTCATCTCTCTCCACGTGAGGCATGCGTCGGCGTTCCCGGTCCGCCGGCGCTTTTGCTTGTTTCAGTTGCAGTTCGGCCGTGCTCGTTGGCGACCGGCTTGTAGATCGGCATGAGCACGCGAAAGATGGTGCGGCGCGGCTGCGACTCACACTCGATGATGCCGCCGTGATCGCCGACGATCTTGGCAACGAGGGCAAGGCCAAGCCCGCTGCCGGTCGGCTTCGTGGTGACGAACGGGTCGAACAGATTGGGCATCAGGTCCTCAGGGACCCCCGGCCCGTTATCCCTGACGCAGAATTCCAGCGGCAGCGACACGCGTGACTTGGTGCCCGGCAGCGACAGCCTGACGCCTGGCCGAAATGCTGTCGTAAGCTGAATCTCTGCGTCGCCGCCCATGTCAGTGACCGCTTCGGCGGCATTTTTCACAAGGTTCAGAAAAACCTGGATCAGCTGGTCCTGGTTGGCGAGCACCGGCGGCAGCGAGGGATCGTATTCCTCGGTGATGCGGATGTTGCGGGCAAAGCCCGATTGCGCCAGACGCTTCACGTGATCGAGCACCGAATGAATGTTGACCGCGCCGCGCGCCACGGGGCGCTCATCGCCGAACACCTCCATGCGGTCGACCAGCGTGACGATGCGGTCGGCCTCGTCGCAGATCAGGCGCGTGAGCTGGCGGTCTTCCACTGAAGCGGCCTGCTCCAGAAGCTGGGCCGCACCGCGAATGCCGGAGAGCGGGTTCTTGATCTCGTGCGCGAGCATTGCCGCAAGCGCGGTGACCGAGCGCGCGGCACTGCGGTGCGTAAGCTGCCGATCCATCTTGTCGGCGATCGATCGCTCCTGCAGCATGATGACGATGTGGCCGGGCTTTTCCGCGAGCGGCGCGACGTGCAGATCGACCTGGCGATCGACGCCGATCCGCGGCGTGCCGAGGTCGACCTTGTATTCGTTGACCGCGTTACCCTTCACCCTGACTTGCTCGACCAGCGACAGTAGCGGACTGCCGAACGGGATCAGCTCCTTCAACGACTGACGCTGCAACAGCTGATTGGAAATCTCGAAGAAGGATTCGGCGGCGTTGTTGGCATCGACGATGCGGCCGTCCGGCGCCACCAGCAGAACCGGATTTGGCAGCGCATTCAGAATGGCTTCGCCCGTCGATGCACGACTGAGATGCTCGGCCAACGCATTCATGCCGCCGCCCTCCACGCAAAGTCGTCGAATGCGTCGCGCAGCTCGCGCTTGACGTCATTCGGCTGCTCAATTGTCAGCACACGTTGCCGCCACGTCTTCAGAGTTTCGACCGGGGCGCGGCTGGCGCGCGCCGCGACATCGAGTGCCCAGCCAAGGTGTTTGCGCGCATGGCGCAGGCCAACCCGCAGGCCATAGTGCGACAACAAATCATCATAGAGCGCGGCAACCAGCTCGCGCTGTTGCGGCAAGGTCGGCGTCGGCGCCGACGTGCCCGAGGCAAGCTGCTCGCCGATCTGGCCGGGCAGCCACGGTTGCCCCTGGGCACCGCGCCCGATCATGACGGCATCGGCGCCCGACTGGTCGAGGGCCGCGACGGCGTCCTCGAACGAGGTGATGTCGCCATTGACGATAAGCGGTAGTCGCGTCGCCTCGCGCACGCGACGCACCGCGCGCCAGTCCGCATTGCCTTTGTAGAACTGGCAACGGGTACGGCCGTGCACGGTGATCAGGCGGATGCCGGAAGCTTCGGCGCGTCGCGCAAGCTCCGGCGCATTGAGTGAAGCGTGATCCCAGCCGAGCCGCATCTTCAACGTGACCGGGACGCGCACGGCCTTGATGGTGGCCTCGATCAATCGCAGGGCGTGATCCAGATCGCGCATCAAGGCGGAGCCGGCTTCACCGTTGGTCACGTGCCGCGCCGGGCACCCCATGTTGATGTCGATGATGTCGGCGCCGGCGTCTTCGGCAACGCGCGCGCCCTCCGCCATCCAGCACTCTTCGCAGCCCGCAAGCTGCACGACGTGCGGGCCGATACCGCTCGCTTCAGCGCGCAGCTTCGAGATCGGGCGGCCCCGCGCCAGATCGTCACTCGCGGTCATTTCGGATATGACCAGGCCAGCACCCAACTGCGCGGCCAGCCGGCGGAACGGCGCGTCGGTCACCCCGGACATCGGCGCGAGCACGGCGCGGTTCGCGATCGAAATCTCGCCAATCCTTAATGATTCCAGAGAGTTCAACCCGCCCAGCACCGCTATCCAAGCTCCGCAACGCCGCATCGCGTTGTGCCACTGCCCTTATCAGCATCAATTTTAGGCAGCTATCCTAGCTGCCTACACATTAGCCAGTTTTATCGATCTTGCAAGTGCAGTGCAGCAATAGTTACAGCTTCCCACAACTGCAAGATTTCTTCGACTTAGCAGCCGGACCGCCCGATCGCGGGCCTGTCATCCCTCTTCTGCTGCGATTGGACCTCGAATCCAGTAACGAACCTCATGAGCCAAAAAGTTGCTGCCATCATCGTCGCCGGAGGGCGTGGGCTTCGCGCCGGCCCCGGCGGCCCAAAACAATATCGCGACATTGCCGGCCGCACGGTGATCGCACGCGCACTTGAGCCGTTTGCGACACACAGTGATGTCGCCTGCGTACAGCCGGTGTGCCACGCCGACGACCACGCGGCGTTCGCCGACGCGGCGCGCGGCATCGCTCACCTGCCCGCGGTTCCAGGCGGCGCGTCGCGTCAGGCCTCGGTTCGCGCCGGGCTCGAAGCGCTCGTACCGCGCGCACCTGACGTTGTGATGATTCACGACGCGGCACGGCCATTCGTCTCGCAAGCCCTGATCTCGCGCGCGATCGCCGCGGTGAAAGAAACGGGCGCGGCGATACCCGCGATCGCCGTTGCCGACACCATCAAGCAGGTCGATGCAACGGGGATGATCGTCGGCACGCCGGTGCGCGCCGACTTGCGCATCGCGCAGACACCGCAAGTGTTTCGCTTCGACAAAATTCTTGACGCTCATCGCCGCGCCGCGCATGAGGGCTTGAGCGAATTCACCGATGATGCCGCGCTTGCCGAGTGGACCGGCATGACGGTTGCGACCTTTGAGGGCGACGCGTTGAACATCAAGCTGACGACGCCGGAGGATTTTGCCCGCGAGGAAGCGCGGCTGTCGGCGAGCCTTGTGTCGGAAAGTCTTGTGCCGGAAAGTCTTGGCGATATCCGCACCGGCACCGGCTACGACGTCCACGCGCTCGGCGACGGCGATCACGTGATGATCTGTGGCGTGCGCGTGCCCTTTCATCGCGGTTTCATCGCCCATTCCGACGGCGACGTCGGCCTGCATGCGCTGGTCGATGCACTGCTCGGCGCGCTGGCCGACGGCGACATCGGCTCGCACTTTCCGCCGAGCGACCCGAAGTGGAAGGGCGCGTCGTCCGACCGTTTCCTCGAGGATGCCGCGCGCCGCGTGCGCGAGCGCGGCGGCCGGATCGCCAATCTCGAAGTGACGCTGATCTGCGAGCGGCCGAAGATCGGCCCCCATCGCGACGCGATGCGGGCGAAGATCGCCGAGATCGCTGGCATCTCCGTCTCGCGCGTTGCGGTGAAGGCGACCACCAGCGAGCGGCTCGGCTTCACCGGTCGCGAGGAAGGCATTGCGGCAACAGCCAGCGCCACCGTCCGCTTGCCGCTCGGACAGGACTGATCGGAAAGAAAATCATGAGCACGAGCGAGATTCGCGCCCTTGCCCGTTCGCTGCTCGATCTCTGCAAGGCGCGGCGCCTCACTATCGCCACGGCGGAATCCTGCACCGGTGGCCTCGTCGCCGGAGCATTGACTGAAATCCCCGGCTCCTCCGAAGTCGTGATGTGTGGCTTCGTCTCCTATTCCAACGATGCGAAGCATGAGCTGCTCGGCGTGAAGCAGGAGACGCTCGTGAATTTCGGTGCGGTCAGCAAGGAGACGGCGCTTGCGATGGCGACCGGCGGGCTGAAGCGAGCCAGGACCGATCTCATTGTATCGATCACCGGCATCGCCGGCCCCGGCGGCGCTACTCCCGGCAAGCCGGTCGGGCTGGTTCATTTCGGCGCGGCAGCGCGCGACGGCCGCGTGCTGCATCTGGAAAAACGCTTCGGCGCGATCGGCCGCTCGGTGGTGCGGCAGCGCTCGGTTGTCGAGGCGCTCAAGCTTCTGGCTGAACTCGCCCGCGGCCCGAAATCCAGGAAGCCAGCGAAACTGGTGCCTGTCGGTCGAGCAAGCCCTCGCGTTGCGCGCAAGGCGCGCAAGGTTTTGACCCGGCGAAGGCCCGGGCGACCGTAAACATCAGGCCGGCATCGCGCGCGGATATATCTTGTCGGCGCGTTTTTCGAAGGCGGCGGCGAAGCGTTGGAACGCCATATCGAACATGCTGCCCATCAAGGTCGCCAGCATGCGGCTCTTGAACTCGTAGGTAATGAAGAAGGTGACGTCGCAGCGCTTGTCGTCAACAGGCTCGAACGTCCAGCGATTCTGCAGGTTCGAGAACGGTCCGCGCAGATATTCGACCAGGATCTTGCGGTTGGCCCGATCGAGCGTCACCCGGCTTGTAAAGGTCTCGCGGATCAGTTTGTAGGCGGCGGTCATGTCGGCAATGATCGTTTCCGTGCCGTCGGGGTTCTTGGTGCGCTGAATGACGCGGAGCTTCTGGCACAGCGGCACGAACTCCGGGTAGCGCTCGACGTCGGCAACGAGATCGAACATCTCGTCGGCAGAATGATTGACCCGGCGCTGGTTGGAGAATTGCGGCATCAATGATCAGTGAATCGTCGCAGTCGAAGATGGCGTCACGCCGACAAGGTAGTCGTCCGCCTGCTTGCGGTTGTTGAAGCAGATCAAAGCCTGGTCAGCACGCAACCCCGCGAAGTATTCAAGCAATTTCGGCCGCTGTCGCTGCCGGTAGGTCCAGACATAGTGGATGAATTCGAGGTCGATTTGTTCCGGGCAACCGGGGGCCATCTCGGGGCGGACCTGACCGTAACTCCTGACGATCCGCGTCACGATTCCGGTCATACACAGATAGCGCGGCAGGTCGAAGCAAATCACCGTGTCTGCTCGCTGGCGGCGAAGGTCGCTGCCACCGTGAGACATGTAGTTCCCGTCCATGATCCACCGCAACTCGGTCGCCGCTTCCATCACACGTGCACCGAACACTTCCGGCTCCGACGGCTGCCAGCCCGGCTGCCAGTAGAGTGCATCAAGGGATACGAACGGCAGGCCGGTCAGGTTCGCGAGCCGCCGGGCAAACGTCGATTTGCCGGATCCGGATGACCCCATCACCAGAACGCGCTGCATGATTTGAAGGCCCGTTTGGTCAGCGGCTGGCGGCTTCGCGCGCGGCCCTGAGCCGTGCGAAATCCTCGCCCGCGTGATGCGAAGAACGCGTCAGCGGGCTCGCCGACACCATCAAAAAACCCTTGGTGTAGGCGACGGTCTCGTAGGCCTTGAACTCGTCCGGCGGGATGTAACGCATCACCGCGTGGTGCTTCCGCGTCGGCTGCAGGTACTGGCCGATGGTGAGAAAGTCGACATCGGCGGAGCGCAGGTCGTCCATCACCTGCAGCACCTCGTGCCGCTCTTCGCCGAGCCCGACCATGATGCCCGACTTCGTAAACATCTTTGGGTCAAGCTCCTTCACCCGCTGCAGGAGCCGGACCGAATGGAAGTAGCGCGCGCCAGGCCGCACCGTGAGATAGCGCGACGGCACGGTCTCGAGGTTGTGGTTGAAGACGTCGGGCCGTGCCGCGACGACGACGTCAAGCGCGCCATCCTTGCGCAGGAAATCCGGCGTCAGCACTTCGATCGTCGTGTCCGGACAGGCGTTGCGGATGGCTGTGATGGTTTCAGCGAAATGCCGCGCGCCACCATCGTCGAGATCGTCGCGGTCGACCGACGTGATCACGACGTGAGCCAGCCCAAGCTTGGCAACAGCATCGGCGACGCGCCGCGGCTCGGCCGACTCGAGCGTTTCAGGCAAGCCGGTCTTCACGTTGCAGAAGGCGCACGCCCGCGTGCAGGTGTCGCCCATGATCATGAACGTGGCGTGCTTCTTGTCCCAGCACTCGCCGATGTTGGGACAGCCGGCCTCCTCGCAAACGGTGACGAGCTTGTTGGCGCGCACGATTGAGCGTGTCTCGGCGTAGCCACGCGTGTTCGGCGCCCGCACCCGAATCCAGTCGGGTTTTGCAGGCGAAATCGCGTCGGGCCGCCCAACCTTTTCAGGATGGCGCGGACGCAACGGCTTGTCGGAAACGGTATCGATGACGACGACCATGGCGCACTCAGGCTATGTCGTATTACCTAGTCCCCTCATCGCTGCGCCGCAACTAACATCGGCAGATTGTTCCCCGCGATTCGTGCAGATTGACGGATGGTTGAAGCCAAATCCCCAGGCCGGCTCGGCAAGCGCCTGACGAAGGAATTCTTCGGCCGCAGCGTGCACAAGGTGGCGCCCGACCTGATCGGCGCGACCATGCTGTTCGAGGGCGCGGGCGGCGTCATCGTCGAGGTCGAGGCGTACCACCACACCGATCCCGCCGCGCATTCCTACAACGGACCGACGCCGCGCAATCTCGTGATGTTTGGCCCGCCGGGTTTCGCTTACGTCTATCGCTCCTACGGCATTCACTGGTGCGCCAATTTCGTCTGCGAGGCGGAGGGCTCGGCGAGTGCGGTGTTGATCCGGGCAATCGAGCCGACCCATGGCCTCGCTACGATGCGACGGCGGCGCGGCGTCGACGATCAGCGTGCGCTGTGCTCGGGTCCGGGAAAGCTCTGCGAAGCGCTTGGGATCACCGGAAAACATTCCGGCCTGCCGCTCGACCGCCTTCCGTTCGCGCTGCATGCGCGAAACGAAAAGCCTGAAATCGCGAAAGGCATCCGCATCGGCATCACCAAGGCGGCTGAGCTCCCATGGCGCTACGGCCTGAAGGGATCGAGATTTCTCAGCAAGCCATTTGCGGAGGCGCGCTCGCCTGTCTAGCTGGCTCCATCGCCCGCGCTCTTCAACCGCTCCAGCGCCTGCGCAAACTTGGCGCGGCGCTGCACGGCCTCCTCGCGCCGCTCGCGCTGTTCGTCGACCACCTCTTCCGGCGCACGCGCCATGAAATCCGCGTTGCCGAGCTTGGCGTCGACCCGCTTGATGTCGGCGTCAGCCTTGGCGATTTCCTTCTCCAGCCGCGAGCGCTCGGCGGCAAAGTCGACGACGCCCTTGAGCGGCAGCGCTGCGACCTCGCCGCGCACGACAAGCTGCACGGCACCATCCGGCGGCCGCGGATCGAACGAAATGCCGGAGAGACGCGCCAGTCGGCAGATCACCTCACGCCAGCGTTGCGCCCGGCTCTGGGTGACATCGGAGGCGCCGACAATGACCAGCGGCATTAGCGTCGCCGGCGGAATGTTCATCTCGGCGCGCAGCGATCGTACCGCGCTGACGAGGTCGACGACCCAGCCGATCTCCGATTCGGCCGCTTCGTCATCAAGGCCGGAATGCGCGGGCCAAGGCGTCAGCACCAGCGGCTCAGCGCGTTTCGCCGTCGCCGTCACGGCCCACAGCTCTTCGGTCAGGAACGGCATGAATGGATGCAGCAGTTTCAAGATCTCGTCGCGCGCCCAGGCGACCATGGCGCGGGTCTCGCGCTTGGCATCACCCTCAGCGCTCATCAACACCGGCTTGGCGAGCTCGAGATACCAGTCACAATAAATGTTCCAGACGAAGCGATAGGCCGCGCCCGCCGCGTCGTTGAAGCGATAGGTCTCGATCGCCTCCTTCACCTCGCTCGTCGTGCGTGCCGTCTCGTGCGCGATCCAGCGGTTGAGGGTCTCGCGGGCCTGCGATGGATCGAATCCGTTGGGCACCGCGCACTCGTTCATCTCCGCAAACCGGCACGCGTTCCAGAGCTTGGTCGCGAAATTGCGATAACCTTCAACTCGCTGGTTCGAGAGCTTGATGTCGCGGCCTTGCGCGGCCATCGCGGCAAGCGTGAAGCGCAACGCATCCGCGCCATATTTGTCGATCAGCTCAAGGGGGTCGATGACGTTGCCCTTCGACTTCGACATCTTGGCGCCCTTCTCGTCGCGAACGAGGGCGTGGATGTAGACGTCGGGGAACGGCGCTTCCTTCATGAAGTGCAGTCCCATCATCATCATGCGGGCAACCCAGAAGAAGATGATGTCGAAGGCGGTGACCAGCACATCGGTCGGATAATATCGCTTCACCTCCGGCGTCGCGTCGGGCCAGCCAAGCGTCGAGAACGGCCACAGCGCCGATGAGAACCAGGTGTCGAGCACGTCTTCGTCGCGCGTGATGAAGCCCTGGAGCCTGGCGGGATCGAGCGCCATCTCGCGGCCCTGCTCGGCCGTGATGACTTCTTTCTCGACGTAATAGGCAATCGCCTTGCCGACGGCCTCTTCCTCGGTCTCCTCGACGAACACCTTGTCGTCGGGGCCGTACCACGCGGGAATCTGATGGCCCCACCACAGCTGGCGCGACACGCACCACGGCTGGATGTTCTCCATCCACTCGAAGTACGTCTTCTCCCAGTTCTTCGGGACGAAGGTGGTCTTGCCCGAGCGCACCGCCTCGATCGCCGGCTTCGCCAGCGTTTTGGCGTCGACGTACCACTGATCGGTCAAGTACGGTTCGATCACGACGCCTGATCGGTCGCCGTGCGGCACCATGTGGGTGATGTTCTCGATCTTGTCGACCAGCCCGAGCGCCTCGAGATCAGCGATGATGCGCTTTCGCGCGACGAAACGGTCGAGGCCCTGATACTGCGGCGGGCAGTTTTCGTTCATCGCCGCTTCCGGCGTGAAGAGATTGATCAGGCCGCCGTTCTTCTGCTGCAGGAAGTAGTCCTTGTGGCGATGGCGCGACCACACTTCGAAGTCATTGAAGTCGTGTGCCGCGGTAATCTTTACGGCGCCCGAGCCTTTTTCGGGATCGGGATATTCGTCCGATATCACCGGGATCAAGCGCTCCGCGAGCGGCAACCGCACCAGCTTGCCGACCAAATGCTTGTAGCGTTCGTCGTCCGGGTGCACGGCCACCGCGCCGTCGCCGAGCATGGTCTCGGGCCGCGTCGTCGCGATGCAGAGAAATTGGCTGGGGTCATCGACCAGCGGATAACGGAAGTGCCACATGTGGCCCTTCACTTCGGTCGGCTCGACCTCGAGATCGGAGATCGCGGTCATCAGCGCGGGGTCCCAGTTGACCAGCCGCTTGTCCTTGTAGATCAGGCCTTCGCGATAAAGCTGGACGAACACTTTCAGCACCGCGCGCGAAAGCCCTTCGTCCATGGTGAAGCGTTCGCGCGACCAGTCGCACGATGCGCCAAGCCGCTTCAGCTGGTTGACGATGGTGTCGCCGCTCTCGGCCTTCCACTGCCAGACACGCTCGAGGAATTTCTCGCGGCCCATGGCGCGACGGTTCGGCTCCTGCCGCTCCATCAATTGCCGCTCGACCACCATCTGCGTCGCGATGCCGGCGTGATCGGTGCCGGGCTGCCACAGCACGTCGCGTCCGCGCATGCGCTCGAAGCGGCACAAAATGTCCTGCAAGGTGTTGTTGAGCGCGTGCCCCATGTGCAGCGAGCCCGTCACGTTCGGCGGCGGGATCACGATGGTGTAAGGCTTGGCATCGCGCCGCTCGGGCCGGCCGGCCCGGAAGGCGCCGGCGTCTTCCCAGAGCTTCGCGATACGGCTCTCGATCTCGGCGGGTTGGTAGGTCTTTTCGATCATCGGCGGGGTTTATCGGAAAACGACGGACTTAAAAACCGTCAACTCGCTGCAACCGGGGCGTGACCACTGGTGCCCGGCAAGACGCAGATTTTGCAGGCGGTTTTGGAGCTTTTTGCGGGGTTTTGCGCTAACGCGAAGAGGTGTATTGTCGAAAGACATCAACGTCCGCGCGAGACCCGCTCGATCTCGGCGCGCACGATCTTCTCGACGAGGCCCGGGAGATTGTCGTCAAGCCAGCTCCGCAGCATCGGCCGCAGCATCTCCTTGACCAGATCCTCCAGCGTGCGTGCGTTGTTCGACAGCACGGTCTGCGCCAGCGTGTTGAAGGCCGAGTTCACCACGGTCGCCGTCTGCTGCGACATCAGCGGCGGCTGGGGCTGGACCGGGTCGCTCTCCTCGAACGCGCGAACCTGCGGCGGGACCGGCACGTGGGGACGTTGCTGCAGACGCGGTTCCGCAGGCTTCGGCTCGGCGGCCTCCGAGAACTCGATGTCGTCTGGCGGCTGGATCGTCTTGAACGATTGCGGCTCTTCCTCGGCGACCTCCATCTGCTCGGTCAATTCGAGCACGTCATCTTCCGCCGCGGCGGGCTCGGGCTCGGGCGAGCCGCGCACTTCCTCTTCGGAAGTGTCGGCATCGAGGCCGGCGAGCAGCGCGTCAATGTCGTCCTGGTTGTTGGGGTCGGCGGCCGCTGGTGCCGGGGCTGGCGGCGGAGCAGGCTTGGGCTCCGGAGCCTTCGCTACCGGCGCTGGCTTGGGCGGCGGCGCGGCAGCAGGTTTTGGCGCAGCACTCGCGGGCGGTGCCTTCGGCTGTGGCGGCGCAGCTGCCGGTGCGGCGCGGCAGCCGCAGCTTCAGGCTTGACATCGTCATCGGCGATGATGCGCCGGATCGATGCCAAGATCTCTTCCATCGACGGCTCGTGCGACTTCGCCGCTTGCGTCATGATCTAATCCACCGCATGGACGCCCCAGCTCGTCCTCGAAGCGACATCGCTGCCCCGCCGTCAGAGACAGCCGCACTCGCCGCAAAACGCGAATCGTTCGCGCGCGCCTCGGAAAACTATGTCACGCCAACGTCCGTTTGCAAAGCAAACGGCTGTGGACACGCATGTTTCCCGCAACGAAATGAGTGAGTTGCGCCCCTAATGTCCATCGGGTGTGCGCAGGCCGCCCCAGGCATCGCGAACCTGATGATAGTGAACGCTCGGATCGTAAATCGTCGTTGCCAGTCCGAGCACTTGCGGCGACAGACGGCCGATCGCCGCCAGCACCGAATAGGACGCAACGACGCGATCATGCTGTGCAGTTACCAACGCGACGCGCGCGTTCACCAGCGCCTGCTGCGCGTTCAAGACGTCCAGCGTGGTGCGCTGGCCGACCCGCGCTTCCTCACGCACGCCGTTGAGCGCGGTCTCCGACGCAGTCACCTGCGCCTGTGCCGACGACACTTGTGCCTTGCTGGCTTCGAGTTGGCCCCAGCTTTGGACAACGGTCGCACGGGTCTGATCGCGCTGCTGATCGAGGGTCAGCCGCTGCTGCGCAAGCGTTTCTTTGGATTGGCGGATCAAGGCATACTCGCCACCGCCCTGGTAAACTGGCACGTTGAGCTGGAGGCCCGCCGACGCGACCAGCGACCGGTTGGAAGTCAAGGTCGTCTCATAGGTCTGGTTGACTGAGACCACGCCGCTGAGCGTCGGGAACAACGCGCCTTCGTTGACCTTCACGGCCAGAAACGCAACGTCGATGCCATACATGGCGGCAGTGACGTTGGGATTTTCCATCAGGCTGATTTCGACGGCTGCCGGCAACGCTCTGGGCAAGACCCGATCGACCGGGCTGCCCGGTGCCAGCCCGACAGGCTCGACGCCGACGATCCGTCGATAGTTGGCCGCCGTTGTCGTCAGGTTCGAAATCGCGGTTTGCAGCTGGGTCTGGCCCTGGGCCAATTGCGCCTGCGACTGCGCAACGTCGGTCCGCGTGACCTCGCCGACATTGAAGCGATCCTGCGTCTGCTTCAGTGTCTGTTCCAGCACGCGCACGTTGGAGCGATTGACTTCGACGATTGCGGAATCGCGCAGGTAGTCCATGTAGATCGTGGCCGCCGCGAGCAGCACCGTCTGTTCGAGCACACGCAGACCTTCGCGCGCGTTCGACACCTGGCTCTCCGCCTGCCGCGTCTTGTTGGCGGTGACGAAGCCATTGAAGAACGTCTGCGTCAGCTGGCCGCCGAAGCTGCGCGTGCCGTCGAAGCCGGCGACACCGGTGCTGGCCTTGTTGGTCGCGCCGGCGCCGGCGGCATAGACGTTCTGCAATCGAATGGCCGGTATCGTCGTCAGCGAGTCGAGGTACTGGGCCGCCGCGCTCGCAGTGACGCTGATCCTCGGACGGTAGCCGGACAGTGCCTGCGGAACCCCTTCGTCCGTGGAACGAACCTGGGCGCGCTGAGCGTTGAGCTGTGGATTATTCTGATAGGAGCGCACCAGCGCGGATTCGATGGTCTCGGCGCGCGCGCCAGATCCAATCGCCAAAGTCGCAAAAGCGAGCGCGATCCCTGCGACCCCGACGATCGCCTTCACATTGCTCACCGTCACCATCCACACCCATTTCGCCGGCCGGTCATTTCCGCCACGTCTCAAGTCCTTGTTTTTCAAGCGCATGCTTCGCGCACGTGCCCGACCAAGGCTTGAGCCGGCCGCCGCCGTCTTGAGTCCCTGTGAGGGTAATCTATTCGTGGCACCGTCAGGCAGAAGCCTTTTCTGCCCCTCAGGGCCGAAAAGTTGCCAACTGGGGCATCAATGTCACAGTGCGAGCGAGCCTAAGGTCAGATTTACACGAGATCAGAACTGGAAACTCGGTGCCCGCTCGAGGCCCGGCAGCACCGGCGCAGTGGCGTCGAACAGCGGACGGTATCCAATTCCCTCCGCCGACTTCATGACCTTGCGCGCCTGTGGCTGCGGGGAGAGCGCGAAGACGCCGAGCAGATTGCCATCGACGCGAAGCTGTTCATAGAGCGGCGCCGGCTCGCGTTCGGTCGCCCCATCCAGCAGGATCACATCGAACGGCCCCCGGCCGGCAACTCCCACCAATGGCGGCGCTTCGACGATAACGGGCCCGACGATGCCGGCGCGGCTCAAATTGGCGCGAGCCTGCGCTGATAGCGCCGAATCGGATTCGGTCGCGACCACGTCGGCACCCATGTGGGCGGCGAGCGCAGCGGTATAACCCGTGGCGCAGCCAACGATCAGCACCTTACGGCCGGCGCCGAGTTCCGCGGCCTGCAGCAGACGGCCGACGGTCATCGGGGTCATCAACCGCCGCTGCGGCGTGACGCTGAGCTGGAGGTCAAGATAGGCGATAGCGCGGTTCGCGTCGGTGACGAACATTTCGCGGGGCACAGCGAGCATCGCCTCGATGACGGCAAGGTCGGTCACGCCAGCGGTGCGGACCTGGCCGTCGACCATATGGCGGCGCGCGCGGTCAAAGTCGGTCATGGATGCCCCACGGGAAGAGCCGCGCGCGGTCGCGCGGGACTGACGCGATGTTTGGTGCATGCGTTGAGGAAAGGCAAGCCGCGGCGCGTGGGCTGGTCGCCGAGTTTTTTGAGGCAACCCAGATATCGCTGTTTTTCAAGCAATATTAGCGGCTTGGACTGCATCCCTGACGTAACGATCGAGTTCGCCGAGCAATCTGCGCCAGGCCGCATCGATCTCGTCACTCCACTGCGCGCCGAGCAGATCCTGCACCGTGTCGGCAACGACGGCGAAGAACACATTGAACAGCTCGGGCGAAGTGCCATAGGCGGCGTGGGACTGCACCTCGCAGAAGATCATGCGGTAGGCCGCCTTGCGCTCGCCCGCGAAGTCGAGAATCGCATCGAGCGCGAGTTCAAGCATTGAGCCTTTGACCAGCGTGCTGCCCTCGGTGCGGAACAACGCCCGCGTCTCGGGGCGCTGGCGGAACAGGCGCTCGTAGACGAGCGGCGTCAGATCCTCGCAGCGCTCCGCGGCAAGCTCGAGGCTGTGGACGATGGGGTCGCTGTTGGTCATGGCAAGCAAATGGCGAATTGGGAATGGCGACTAGCGAATAGCGACGAAGGTTTCCCTGTTCGCCAGTCGCCACTCCCTCTTCGCCGGCAATGGTTGCGGAGTCAACTATTGCCGCGACAGTGCCGCAGCATTGAAACCGATGAGCCCACAAAACGTCTTAAAGGCACAATAGTGGTGAAGCGGAGTAGCGTTGTGCGTTGCGAGTTGCTTTGTTCCCGACCAAGGACCGACAGGAGCGCGAGCTCAGGCGTCACAGTGCCGCTTCCGCGCAACTTGTGGCTGGAACGACGATGCCGACCCTGATCGGCGCGGCGATGATTGCCGCGGCCATCCTGCTCTCGACGCTGATTTCCGCGGTCGGCAATCGCTACGAGGGTTTTGAGAGCCGGAGCGAAGACAATGCCTGGCTGATCGATCGGCTGACCGGCAAGGTCTATCGCTGCCAGGCGCTCGACAAGGGCCTGGCCGCCTGCGAGGCGGAAACCGCAACCGGCAGCATCGACAAACGCAAGCCGTGAGGCTGACGGCGACGCGCCGGCCGTGCTTCGGGTTCGGACCGTGGTTCACGAAATGGCGCGCCAGCCGTGCCGATGGACAGAAATCGCTGCTTTGAGCGTCAGAAATGCGCGAGTTGCGAAATTCCATAGGCCGCGCCACCGGAAACGGCGGCTAGCATTCCAATCAGGAAGAGCGCGATCAGCAATTCGATGATCATTCGCGTGTAGCTCAGGATAGTCGAAATCATTTGTTTCAATCTTTTCTTGTTCTTGCGCCCAACGGAACGCGAAGGGTGTATCGACCTGTTTCGGCAAATCGCTACCGCTGTCAACGGCCGCACCTGAATGGGCTTCTGCGTGGAGGGCGTAACGGCTTCGCATCCTCCGCACCACTGAAGGCGGCGAGCTTCAAAAGCGGCGCTTCGGGATTCGTCTTAAGGCAGTGCCCGGAAGTTCGTATGCGATCCTTCGATCGCGCGTGATCCTGAAAACAGAGGCCGCGCGTCCAGACGCGCCTTCAGCGATTAAGTGAGGCCGCGAGAGGCTCGACTATCTGTTTGATTTGGCTTGGCTCCCCGGGCCGGATTCGAACCAGCGACCAACCGGTTAACAGCCGGTTGCTCTACCACTGAGCTACCGGGGAACAGTGCCGAAGCAGGCGCAAAATGGTTGCTGCGTATAGCAAGGCGGACTTTGCTTGCCTAGCGCAAATTCCCCACTGATCCGGGATCATCGCGGTCGAGCGGCGCAGGCCAGCCGCGATGCGACGGCCGGCGCGCACCTTGTGCGGTCCCCGCGCTATTGCTGCGTGATGGTCGCGTTCGGACTCTGCGCACCCGACGGGGTGACGCGGTTGTTGCCGCTCGAGGCGATCGTTGCACCGGCGGCAAACGCGAAGTTCGTCGCGTTGCCGTAGATGACGTTGTTCGAGGCACGGATCACCGAGCCGGACACGGCAGCATTCAGTGCGGTGTTGTTGCCCTCGATCGTCGAGGAGTCGATGGAAATCGCGGTGCCGCCGCCACCGGCATTGATCGCCGTCCCAGCGGTGGCGACATGCGAATTGCTGATATTGACAGCGATGCCCGTCGCACCACCGGTCGTGATTCCGTTGGCCGTCACGTTGAAGATATCGGTGTGGTCGATGACGGCCAGCATGAGGCCCGTGGATACAATCGAAATGCCACTATTGGAGTTGGTGATGTAGGTGTCGGTCACATAGAGCCGTGAAGCCGTCGACGAATTGACGTTGATCCCGGTACCGGTGAATCTGGCTATCTGGCACCGTTCAATACTGAGTTGGCCGCCGCTGTTGAGCTGGATGCCGTTGATACCGCTGCCGATGCCGTTGATCGAAAGGCCGCGGAGGATGACCTTGTCGCCGGCCGCAGCGGACACGTTGATACCATTGGTACCGGAGACCAGCACCGAGCCAAAAGTGCCGGAGCAATCGATGGTGATTGCCTTGGTGATGGTCAGAGCACCGAAGCCACCCGGATCGAGGCAATCGATTTCGCCGGCGAGTGCGGTCTTCGAGATCGCGCCGGCGAAGGTCTTGCACGGCGCGGTGCGGCTGCAGGGATTGGCGTCATCGCCGACGCCGGACACCCAGGTCCGCGACGCCTGCGCCGCGGCCGGCGACATCGACAGACCGGATGCAATCAAGCCAAGCGACACAAGCAGCAACAGCTTCCTCAACATTGCTCTCTCCCAAAGTGCGCGATCGCGATGGTTATTGAAACTTGACCTGAACGCTCTGGAACTTGTTACCGGCAGGCGCACCCTCCGGATACATGTCGAAGGCGTAGACGGCTCCAGTTGCGTTGGTCGGGAACTGAAACATTGCGATCCCCTCACCCTCGTCCTCGGTTTTGACATCGCCGAGCTGCCGGACGCATTTGAGAAAGAAGTGATAGATGGTGTTGGGCGTGGCGGTGATCGCGACCTTCACCGCGGTATTGCCGTCGGGCTGACGGACGACCCACACGGTGCCGCCGATGCGCGATGGATCGTTGCCATTGACGTCGGAATTCGTGCAGTCGGATTGATCCTGACGGACCATGGACACTTCCGCGGTCGGCTCGCCCGGACCTTGCGATGGATCCTGCGGCTTCTGGGCGCTCGCGGTGAATGCGATCGCTGACACACCCAGAACAGCCGCAAGGCCTGATAGCGCGCGTTTTCGTGACAGCTCACTCATGTCGTCGTGCTCCCAACCGCGAGAAGTTGCGTGACCTGAGACCGGGCGGCTTCAAGTCTTGGAATTTCAAGTCTTGGAATTTCAAGTCTTGGAATTTCCTGGAGTTCAGTGGCTCTTGTCGCGCGACGCCCGCAAGAACTTGCGGGCGGCCGATCTCGTCTCAAGATTGTATTTTTAATATGCTGCACACGAATTTAACGAATAGCGACAAGAATTTGTCGCGTGCGTACAAGCGCCGCACTGATCCGCGGCTCACTTGCGCTTGAATGCGCACGCTGGTCGTGCTCTCGCCAAAATCGTGGTAGAAGATTGATCACTGATACGCAGGAGGATGATCATGCCTGCAAATCGGACTGTTGAAGCCTGGCAGTTGGCGGAGGAGATGGCGCGGTCGGGTCAGTACGCCCTCGCGACAACCGTCGAGGATATCCTGAGCTCTATGGGCTATGACCGCGAGGTCGACGGCTGGAGAGGTAAGCGGGAAGAGGACCGCCTCGGCCAGCTGTGTCGTGACTCCGCTCAGGCGAATGACGCCCAAGGTGGCTAGAAGGCGGATAGAAGGCGGCGAGGACGCTCGCTTCAGCGACGGCAACGGTTGTGTCGCTCGGTATTGGCCGACGAGTGGCGCAGGCTGAGCTTCATACCGGCACGGCCTATGTCCGCGCCTTTTCGAGGTTTGCGGTCAGCTTGTCCCAGGCTAAGCGCGCATTGTGTTGCATGCGCCCCCACTCTCCCGCCGCAACGTCCCAGTTGACGATCGGGCGGCTCGCTTCTGCCTGGTCATTCGCGGCGGTCGAGCCAATTCCATTGTCGTGCATGTACACGATGAGGATCGTCAGGGCACAGCCCAACACCATTCCAAAGAATTCGCGCATCTCCCTCTCCGCAAGCTTTGCCGTCGCAGCAGAGGTAATGCGCAAGCGGAACCAGCAGTTCCAGTGCGTCGAACCGCTGGCAAGCTTTGCGGCCGCGGAACCATGATCGGGGACTCGCAATTGTCTCGAGCGACACGCATCGATGCGGAGGCGCCGATGACGGCCAAAGCCGAAACGAAGACCACCGAGCCTGATCCCTTCGACGAAGGCTGCAAGGCCGCAGCGGAAGGCGTCCCCGCCGAGGCAAACCCCTACCCTGCCGGGTCAGGCAAGCATGCGCTCTGGCAGGATGGCCATGAGGTCGGCGCGCAGGCGCTGGAGTCCGGACAGACTGAAGACAGCTGAAAACACCCGATCAATCAGGTCGCAAGCACGGGAGTTCCACAACTATGGAACCAGCGCAGGATGCTCGGCGTTTTCTTCTTAAGGGCGATGCAAGCGGGTTCCATACATGAACGATTGTGCCAGCGAACGTGTCTTTGTGCTCGTGATCGACGACGTGCCAATTCTGGCGTTTCAGGCGCGCGCGATGAGGGAGGCGCTACAGCTCGGCCGCGAGGGCTGGCTGCTTGAGGACCTGAAGCGCCTCACCCGCGAGCGGGTTCCGCTCTGGGACGGCAAGGCGCCGATCCGGACCCGTTCGGCGCGGCAGGACGAGGCCGCGCGTTATCATCGCGGCCTCGCCGACACCGGGCGCTCAGGCGATGACTTGCCGCTGGTATTTCTGGTTGACATCGACCGACATCTCGAAGTCGCCGAGCCGACATCACCCGGCGCCTTCCCGCCGCATCGCTAGATCCAATTGGGGGCAGACAATGACCGATCGCCAGGAGGAGTACGAACGGCTGCTCGGCCGCGCGACATTCCGCTTGTGGGCTGACCTGCCACGTCAAGTCCAGGAGATGATCTTCGAGACCGCGGTGAGCCAGGATGCCATCGTCCGCAACGACCTTGCGGTCTATCTTCACGACCACCACCCGCGCTCGGCGCATCCGGCGCGCCCGCTGGCCGGCCGCTGACGGACGGCATGCTGGCGACGACTTGGCGGCCCTATTGCGGGCCTTGGCGGTCACCCTGCGGTGCGCACCACTGACGGATAGCCAATCATCCATTCCTCGAGGTAGGCGCCATCGTCATAATCGTCTGTCGCCTGCCGCGACCGTGGCTGCGCACGCCACCGGCTGGCAGATGGCGGACTGCAGAGACGGGCTGGTGACAGGCGGGATCGGCGGGGCATTTTTTGAAGCCAAGGCGTTGAAGGTGTCGGGAGCTCCAGAACGAAGCGTCGCGAGGTTCGTTCCGGCGTTTTCCGCTGACATCCTTGACGAACAAATTATCGAAAATGTGACTGCAGGACGGCTGTCCCAGCGGTAGCCTAATGCCGGCCGGAGCGCGCTTCTAGCGCAAGCCGTTGTTATGGCTCAATTTTGCTTTGGAACCCGGGCGCCGGCGCGGCGCGCTTCCGACAGCCCGATGGCGATTGCCTGCTTACGGCTTGTGACTTTCCGTCCTGACCGGCCGCTGCGCAGCGTTCCGGCCTTGCGCTTCTTCATCGCGCGCTCGACCTTGCGCGCCGCGCCTTGCGAGTATTTTTGGCCCTTTTTCGCCATCCTTGGCTCCTGTGCCCGGGCACTGCCTGCGCTGCGCCGAGGCCACGTCAGTGGATCACGCCGAGCGGCCGCATGAGCAGCGGTTTGCCGGCTGCATCGCCGATGACGAGCACGAGCCCCATGTTGTTGAGCGAGGGATGCTCGGACAGCAACATTTGTTCAATCTCCTCGGCCAATTCCTCGACGTCACCGAATTCGGCGTAAGCGTAGCCGGCGTCCGTCACCACCTGATCGAGATCGGAAATCTGGTAAGTGAACGGCTCGTTCATGGCACGCTCTCTTGGCCCGCTGCTCGGCCCGTTCTGTCGGCCCGCTCGCAACAAGTTACGCACGCGACGGCTCATGACGGAAACGGGCATGGCGCGCGCGGGTTCCTCAATTCTCTGCTTCAACGTCGAGGTGTCGCAGCCCGTTGCCGGCTGGTTCACTTAACGAACGAGTGATCATCAGGATTGGAGAGCCGATCTGTGAAGCAGATCACACCGCCCAAGTGACGTGACGTTGTAGCGTTCGCTCACGTTTCGTGAGAGGGATCCGCGATGTCAAACCGCTGGAAGGCGAACGTCCTGACTGTGCTGATCGTGCTGACGCTCGCGTTGGCCTGCGCGCATTCCTACGGTTTTCTTTAAAGTGATGCTTTAATTCCATCGCGCAACGGATCAGGATTTTCGCCCAACGTGATGATCAGCACGGATTTTTAAGCGGAGGCTGGCATGCTCGGCCTTGCTGCGACGCGTTAGTCCGGTACGCAGCGAAGGCCTTCGGACGGGGCCCGCCGGCGAACCCACTCGCCGGCGGGTTTTTCGTCCCGGCGCTGCCATTGGTGCGACCGAAGCGGCTGCGACGCCCGCAGATCAAGGTGCCACGTCCATGTGGACGATCATGTAGGTGACGAAGGCTCCGTCACCGCGCAGAAAGACCCGCTCCGTCTTGAAGCTGTCCTGCCCGATAAAGCCTTTGGCAGGACTGTACGAGTAAGTCGCGCCCGATGCCTCCGCAACACCATGCGAGGGTTTGCTGACGACGCGTTGGCTCAGCAGCACGTCGGCGGCCGACCCGACGCTGATGCCGATATAGCAGGGCGTATCCCGCCTCGTCGTCTTGGTCGTCTCCAGCGTACATCTCGCGCAGGGCTGCCAGTGCGTGACCGGTCCGGCGCATTCCGCGGCCTTGGCGGAGCTGAGAGACGCAAGCAACAACGCGACAGCAAGCAAGGTTCGGTACATTCGAACTCCATCGTGGCGCTATCCGCGCGCACGATCTCACAGTCTTGAGCCGGGCGAGTTGATAGCGCCTCGCAGCAGTAACAGGCAAGGACGCCCCCACCCGTCATGACCGCCCAGCGCGTGCGTTTTTCGGCACAGCAATCGCAAATTCAGGGCGCGGCGATGCTTGATCCCCCGGAGCGGATCCGATAGCGCGCGGCCGCTCCGTCCTTGCGCGTTCGGCGCAACTCTGTCCCACTAATAGAAGAGCTTTCGTCCTGCGTTCTCTGCCCGACCACGTAAACGGGAGAGACCACGGGTGCCAACATTCATGACCACGAGCCGGGACATCGCTCGCAGGTTCAGAACTGCCTATCTGACTGGCCGCGTTATCGACGGTACCGTTTGCGGCCAGAGCTTCACACGAGCGAAGGTGTGCTCGGTCAAACGCGACCCGCTGTCGGTCGCAGGCCGTTGGCGGATCAGAATCGAGCCAAGCGAAGAGACCCCGCCGAACCTGACGCTCGCTGAACCGTAGCGATGGTATCGGCCAGGCGGCGAACCCAGGGCGCGCGCGGGCGGCGCGGCGCCGCTGCAATAGAGCGCGCGGCGGTACGACACGAGGGCAGTACGTAAAATATCGAAGCGCCCGACGCGTCGCGAGAAAGTCGAAAAAAGAGCTGGAGGCCACGTCCGGAATTGAACCGGAGTAAACGGTTTTGCAGACCGCTGCGTAACCACTCCGCCACGTGGCCGTCCGGTGGTTGCCGCTCGTCCTTACAGGGCAGGTCCGGTTCTGGCAATCCTCAAGGATTTAGCACGCGACCGGGTCTTTTTGGGACGGCCCCGATCATCTTCACCAACGCGAGTTGTCTGCTGCACGCAGGGCAAGGTTCTGCCCCGCGGGCCGATTGAATCGGCCAAATGTGAGCCAATTCACAGAGGGGCTCTGCCGGTCACCTTAAGGTCCGGTCATGAGCCCGATCGAGCCTAGTTTCGAGCCTTCAGCCGAGCGCACCAGCGATAGCTCGCGGACGGCCTGCGAGACCAATGGCGAGGTCATGGCTGGCCTTACCGTCGCCGAGACCCGCGAGTTCATGGCGCTCGATGCACGTAACCAGATCGACGAGCACGGCAACCCCTTTCAGTGGCCGTGGGACACCACGGGAGCCGCAAAAGCGCGCTGGCTGGCCTTGTTCGAGAAGCACGAAGCGGCACTGCGGCCCATCAAGCGGCTTGACCGGACGCGGCGGCGTCCCAAATAAGCCTCGCGGACACCCGGAGGCTCCGCGTTCGCGGTGGAGCAAAGCCATTCAAATCGACGCAATTCCAGCTCCTGCCGCAATTGCCGTGCGCTCGTTGCTATAAGCGATAAATGCCTTCCCGTTTTTCATCGCTGCTCGAAGAGGCGCGGCTTGCCGCGCGCGCGATCCAGGATTTTTCCAGTCATCTCGTCAATCCGACGGTACGGCTCGGGGTCACCGGGCTGTCGCGCGCGGGCAAGACGATCTTCATCACCGCCGTCGTCCACGGACTGACCCGCGGCGGACGCTTTCCGGTGTTCGAGTCGCTCGCGACAGGCCGCATCGAAAGCGCGCGGCTCGAGCCGCAGCCCGATGATGCCGTTCCGCGCTTCGCCTACGAAAGCCACCTCCGCGCGCTGGTCGATGAGCAGCGCTGGCCGGCATCGACCACCGACATCAGCGAACTGCGCCTCGTCATCGATTATCAAAGCGCGAGCCGCGCGCAGCGGGCCCTGACGCTCGACATCGTCGACTATCCCGGCGAGTGGCTGCTCGACCTGCCGCTGCTGGAGAAGACCTTTGAGCAATGGGCCGCCGAGAGCCTTGCGCTGTCGCGACAAGGGCCGCGGGCCCGTCTCGCCAAAGACTGGCACGCCCACCTCGCAACGCTCGCGCCAAAAGCGCCCGCCAACGAGCAGGACGCGCTGACCGCGGCGCGGCTGTTCACCGAGTATCTCAAGGCCTGCCGCGACGAACGCTTCGCCATGAGCCTGCTGCCGCCCGGGCGCTTTCTGCTGCCCGGCGCGATGGCGGGCACGCCGGCGCTCACCTTCGCGCCGCTCGACGTCGCCGCCGGCGACGATCCGCCGGCCAATTCGCTGTGGGCAATGATGCGGCGGCGCTACGCTGCCTACCAGGACGCGATCGTGCGGCCATTCTTCCGTGATCATTTTGCCCGGCTCGACCGCCAGGTCGTGCTGGTCGACGCGCTCGCCGCGTTCAACGCCGGGCCTGACGCGCTGCAGGATCTGGAAGCGGCGATGGCCGCCATCCTCGAATGTTTTCGCGTCGGCCGACGCACTCTGATCAGCACACTCATTCGCCCGCGGATCGACCGCATCCTGTTTGCCGCGACCAAGGCCGATCATCTGCATCGCGTCAGCCACGACCGGCTCGAAGCCATTCTCAAGCACATGATGCGCGATGCCACCGCGCGTGCCGGTTCAACCGGCGCGCTGACCGACGCGGTCGCAATCGCCGCGGTGCGCGCCACCCGCGAGGCCGAGGTCCGGCGCGGCCGCGAGCGCCTGCCCGCAATCATCGGCACGCCGATTGCGGGTGAGACTTCCGGTGCCGAAACGTTTGATGGCGCAACCGAGGTCGCCACCTTTCCCGGCGATCTGCCGGAAGATGTCGAGGCGCTGCTGGGCAGCCCGGAGGGCTTTCGCGGCCTGAGCGCCGCCTCGCCCGAAAATGCCGACTTCCGCTTCCTGCGGTTTCGCCCGCCGGCGCTTACGGTGCAGGCTGGCGATGAGCCCGCGCTGCCCCATATTCGTCTTGACCGCGCGCTGCAGTTCCTGATCGGGGACCGACTGAAATGACCGACCCAACGATGCGTCGCAAGCCGGCCGCCTTTCGTCTCGATGACCCAAAGGTCGTCGTCAGCGACATGGAGGATTTTTCTGCACGCGATACCGTGCAAATTCGGCCTGACAGTAGGCAAGAAAACCTCCCGGTGCCCGTCGAGACGCTGCCGCCCGTCCGCAACCGGTTTCCGTGGGGCGTGGTGTTCTGGTCGGCCCTGTCCGGCCTCATTCTGCTGGCGCTGGGCTTGAGCGCCACCCAGCTGATCGAAAATCTTTACGCGCGCAATGCCGAGCTTGGTTATGTCGGTGTTGCACTGGCCGCAGTCGCCGTCGTTGCGCTGGCGGTCATTGTTGGCCGCGAAATTCTGGGGCTCAGCCGGCTCGCGACGATCGAGACGCTGCACACGCGCGCGACCGCGGCGCTGATCTCCGACGAGCGCAAGGAAGCGACATCGATCGTTCGTGAACTTCTCGCCATCGCCAGGGACAATCCGCATCTCGCCCGCGGCCGGCGCACCGTGACCGACCACCTCGGCGACATCATCGACGGCGCCGACTTGATCCGCATTGCCGAGCGCGCGTTGCTGTCGCCGCTCGACCAGGAAGCCCGCCGGCTGATCTCGCAGGCCGCGCAGCGTGTTTCGGTCGTCACCGCGATCTCGCCGCGCGCGGTGTTCGACATCGCTTTCGTGCTGGTGTCGTCGGTTCGCCTGGTGCGCCAGCTGGCGCGGCTCTATGGCGGCCGCCCCGGTGCGCTCGGCATGATCAAACTGTTCCGCCATGTTGTCGCCCACCTCGCGCTGACCGGCGGCATGGCGGCGAGCGACAGCCTGGTGCAGCAACTGCTCGGTCACGGCATCGCGGCAAAGCTGTCGACGCGGCTCGGCGAAGGCGTCGTCAACGGGCTGTTGACCGCGCGGCTTGGGCTTGCTGCGGTCGACGTGACCCGCCCGCTGCCGTTCGCGGCGTTGCCTCGCCCCGCGCTCGCCGATCTGGTCGGGGAGCTGATCAAGCGCGAGGAGACGAAGTAGAGCGCTGGAACCCGGTCAGGGCACCCATCCACCGGAACAACCGGGCGAGGCGACTGCGGAGCGGCCACTGCCGCAAACGGTCGATCAACAAATAAATCACCGGCGTTGTGTACAGCGTCAACACCTGCGACACGATCAACCCGCCGATGATGGTGATACCGAGCGGCCGGCGGAGCTCCGTGCCGGGACCGGTCGCGATGACCAGCGGTATGGCGGCGAGCAGTGCAGCAAGCGTCGTCATCAGGATCGGGCGGAAGCGGGCGATGCTCGCCTCGAAGATCAATTCCTCCGGCGACTGGCCGCGCTGGCGCTCACCCTCCAGCGCAAAATCGACGATCATGATCCCGTTCTTCTTGACGATGCCGATCAACAGGATGATGCCGATGAACGCAATCACCGTAAGCGGCGTGTTCGAGATCTGCAGCGCGAGCAGCGCACCGAGGCCGGCCGACGGCAGGGTCGAAATGATCGTGAAGGGGTGCGCGAGGCTCTCATAGAGAATGCCGAGCACGATATAGACGGCAACGAAAGCGCCGACGATCAGGAGCGGCTGTGTGTTCGACGTTCTGCCAAAATCGCTGGCATTGCCTTCGAACCCGCCGCGGATGCCTTCGGGCATATGCAGCTCGTTCACCGCCTGCTGGATGTTCTGGGTCGCCTGCTGCAGCGTGACATTGGGCTCCAGTCCGAACGACACGGTGGATGACGCGAGTTGGCCGGAATGGAAGATCGACAGCGGCGACAGCGTGGGTTCGGCGCGCACCACCGCCGACAGCGGAACCTGGGCATTGCCCGCGCCAGCGACGAAGATGCGATCGAGATTGCTCGGGTCGCGCTGAAAGTCCGGATCGACCTCAAGAACGATCTTGTACTGGTTACGCTGGGTGTAGACCGTACTGATCTGGCGCTGCGCGAACGCGTTGTTCAGCGCAGCGTTGATATCGCTGACATGAACGCCGTAGGCAGATGCTGCCTCGCGATTGATCTTGAGCGACAGCTGCAGGCCGCCAGGATCGCGGTCCGAGGAGATGCCGTTGATGCCCTCGACCGTCTCCATCCGCTTGGCCACGAGGGGCGCCCATTTCTGCAATAGCTCGATATCGATCGAGGCCAGCGTATATTGGTATTCACTGTCGCTCTGCCGCGCGCCGGCCCGCAGGTCCTGGGCGGCGAACATGAATAGCCGCATGCCCGGGCAGAGGGAACAGCTTCTTGCGCAAACGATCGATGACTTCCTGCGTCGGACACGCCGCCCCGTTCCTCCGGCGGCTTCAGGCTGATGAACATCTGGCCGCGGTTCTGAGCGCCAGCGAAGGCGCCGCCACCGAGCGCCGAGCCGAGCGCCTGAACGGCGGGGTCGCGACAGCACGATGTCGGCGACGCGCTGCTGCAGGCCAAGCATGCCGCTGAAGGAGACGTCGGGCGAGGCCCGTGTGAAGCCGACGATCAGTCCGGAGTCGTCCTGCGGGAAATATCCCTTCGGCACCTTGTAGTAGAGTGTCGCCGTCAGCGCGATGGTCGCGATGAACACCAATAGCGTCAGGTAGGGGAAGCCGAGCACGGCCCGCAGCGTCACGGCATAGAAGCGGATGATCGGGGACAGCACGCCCTCGACCAGACGGTCAAACCAGTTGCGCTGATCGCTGTGCCCGGTCCTGATGTAGTGCGCGCAGATCATCGGGGTGACGGTCAACGATACGACGGTCGAGACGACGATTGCAAAGGTTAGCGTCAGCGAGAATTCGCGAAACAGCCGGCCGGGAATGCCGCCCATGAAGATCAGCGGCGTAAAGGCGGCCACCAGCGAGATCGAAATCGACATCACCGTGAAGCCGACCTGCCGTGCGCCGGCGAGCGCCGCCCGCATCGGCGTCATGCCGGCTTCCATATTGCGATACATGTTCTCGATCATCACAATCGCGTCGTCGACGACAAAGCCGACCGAGATCGCGAGCGCCATCAGCGAGAGATTGTCGATCGAATAGCCGACGACCCACATCCCGGCGCAGGTGCCGGCCAGCGCCAGCGGCACCGAGATGCCGGCGGCAACCGTCGGCGTCCCCCGCCGCAGGAACACGAACACCACCACCATCACCAGCACGGCGCTGCCGAGCAGCGTCAGCTGCATGTCGTGGACGCTCGCGCGGATGGTGCCCGTGCGATCGGAAAAGATCGTGAAGTCGACGCCGGCGGGCAGGAACTCCTTCAACTGCGGCAGCAGCGCCTTGATGCGATCGACCGTGTCGATAACGTTGGCGTCGCCTGCCTTGGTGATCAACAGCAGCACCGACGGTTCGCGGTTGAACCAGGCGGCCGACTTGGTCGAGCGCACGGAGTCCTCGATGTCGGCAATGTCAGAGAGGCGTACCACGGTGCCGTTGGTCGTGGTCTTTACCACCAGGTTGCGGAACTCGTCGGCGGTGCGGAGCTGCGGATTGATGGCGATGGTCTCGGCCTGGCGGGCGTTGTTGAAGGCGCCGACCGGCGCCAGCGGGTTGGCATTGACCAGCGCCACCCGCACGTCGTCGGTCGCAACCCCGGCTGCGGCGAGCGCGCCGGGGTGGAGCTGGATACGCACCGCCGGCTGCTCGGCGCCATTGACGGTGACCTCGCCCACGCCGTCAATTTGCGAGATGCGCTGCACCAGCACGGTATCGGCAATGTCGTAAAGCGCGGCGGGCGTCAGCGTCTTCGACGTCAGCGCGATGATCAGCACCGGCGCCGCGGAGGGATTGGCCTTGCGAAAGCTCGGCAGCGCCGGCAGATCGCTCGGCAGGTCGCTCAACGAGGCGTTGATCGCGGCCTGCACGTCGCGCGCGGCGCGATCGATGTCGCGCCCGAGATCGAACTGCAAGATGATTCTGGTGATGCCGAGCGAACTCGTCGATGTCATTTGAGTGACGCCGGCGATCTCACCGAGCCGCCGCTCCAGCGGCGCTGCCACCGTCTGCGACATCACGATCGGATCGGCGCCCGGCCGCGAGGCCCCGACGCCGATCACCGGGAAATCGACCGTCGGCAGGCTCGATACCGGCAGGAACACGTAAGCCACGCAGCCGACCAGGAACAAGCCGATCGCCAGCAACGTGGTGCCGACCGGGCGGCGGATGAACGGCTCCGACAGCGAGCTCATGACATGCCCTCGGTCGCACCGGCGACCGGCGTCTCGTCGTGGTCGCCGGTCGGCACGACCTTTTCGAGCCGCCGGTTCAGATCGTCGAGCGCAAGGTAGATCACCGGCGTGGTGTAGAGCGTCAGCAGCTGGCTCAACAGAAGGCCGCCAATGATCGAGATACCCAGCGGGAAGCGCAGTTCGGACCCGGTGCCGCTCTCGATCGCAAGCGGCAGGGCGCCGAACAACGCGGCCAGCGTCGTCATCATGATCGGGCGGAAGCGCAGGATCGCGGCCTGCACGATCGCCTCGGTCGGCGACATGCCCTGGTGGCGTTCGGCTTCCAGCGCGAAGTCGATCATCATGATTGCGTTCTTCTTGACGATACCCATCAGGAGGATGATGCCGATCAACCCGATGACCGACAGGTCCTGGCCGAACATCATTAGTGCCACGATCGCGCCGACGCCGGCCGACGGCAGTGTCGAAAGGATCGTGATGGGGTGGATGTAGCTCTCATAGAGCACCCCCAGCACGATGTAGATCGTCACCACAGCAGCCAGCAGCAGCCACGGCTCGCCGGCCAGCGAGCGCGAGAACTCGGCCGCGTCGCCGGAGAACAGGCCGACGATCGAGCCGGGCATGCCGATGCGCTTTTCCGCCGCCTTCACGGCGTCGATCGCCTGGCCAAGCGCGTATTCGGGCGCGAGATTGAAGCTGATGGTGCTCGACGGGAACTGGGCCTGGTGCGAGATCGCAAGCGGCGCGGTGGTGCGCTTAAGCGTCGCCACCGCCGAGATCGGCACCTGGGCGCCGCCAACTCCCGGCACATACAGCTTGGACAGGACGTTCGGGTCGCGCTGAAATTCCGGGAGCGCTTCCAGCACCACGCGATACTGGTTGGCCTGGCCGTAAATGGTCGAAATCTGGCGTTGGCCGAATGCGTCGTTCAGGGTGTCGTTGACGCTCTGCAGGGAGACACCAAGCTGGCCGGCGCGCTCGCGATCGACGTTGAGGAAGGCGCGCAAGCCGCCCTCCTGCCCTTCGGACGAGACGTCGCGGAAAATCGGATCCTGCGACATCTCGTGAATCAACTTGTTTGACCAGTCCGCAACCTCGTCGGCGTCGGCGGCCGTCAGCGTGTACTGATAGAGCGACCGGCTCGAGCGCGTCGAAATCTGGATATCCTGCACGGGAAGGAAGTACACCCGCATGCCCGGAATGCCCGCAACCCTCTGCTTGAGGCGATCCTGCACGGCTTCAATACCGTCGCGCTTCTCGTCGCGCGAACGCAATGTCACGACGATCCGGCCAACGTTCGGCGTCGGATTGACCGAACCTGAGCCGACCACGGACACCACGTTCAGCACATCGCGGTCGCCACGAATGGCGTTGGAGATTTCGGTCTGGCGCGCCTGCATCTCGACAAACGACACGTCGGGGCCGGCCTCGGTGACCGCGACGATCGAGCCGGTGTCCTGCAGCGGCAGGAAGCCTTTTGGCGCGATCACGTAGAGCGCGAGCGTTGCGGCCAACGTTACGAAGGTCACTACCAGCGTGGCGCGCTGATGGAGCAGCACCCGCTGCAGCGAACGGTGATAGGCCTCGACGGTCGCGTCGATCCAGCGCGCCACGGTCGCCATGCCCGGGATTCGCACGCCGGCTCCGCCGGCCGAGTGGCGCAGGATGCGCGAGCACATCATCGGCGTCAGCGTCAGCGAGACGATGGCCGAGGTCACGACCGCGATCGTAAGCGTCAAGGCGAACTCGCGGAACATGCGGCCGACCAGGCCGGACATGAACAACAGCGGGATGAACACCGCGATCAGCGACATGGTCAGCGAGATCACGGTGAAGCCGATCTCGCGGGCGCCGCTGAGCGCCGCCTCCATCGCACCCTCGCCGTTCTCCATGTGGCGGACGATGTTCTCGATCATCACGATGGCGTCGTCGACCACGAAGCCGGTGCCGATGGTCAGCGCCATCAGCGATAGATTGTCGAGTGAGAAGCCGGCAAACCACATGACGCCGAAGCTCGTGATCAGCGACAGCGGCAACGCAACGCCGGCGATGATGGTGGCGCGTACCGAGCGCAGGAACAGCAGCACGACCAGCACCACCAGCACGACGCTGAGGACCAGCGTGAACTGCACGTCATGGACCGAGGCGCGGATGGTGACAGTGCGATCGGCAACGACCGTGATCTTGACCGCCGCCGGCAATGCTCGCTGCAGCCTCGGGATCTCGCGCTTGATCTGCTGCACGACGTCGATGACGTTGGCGCCGGGCTGGCGCTGAATGTCGAGCACGACCGCCGGCGTTTTCTGGTACCAGGCGGCGGCCTTGTCGTTCTCGAGCCCGTCGACGATCTGGGCGATGTCGACAATCTTGACCGGCGCGCCGTTGCGATAGGCGACGATCACCGGCTTGTAGGCAGCGGCTTCGGTGATCTGGTCGTTGGCGGCGATGGTGTAGGCCTGCAGCGCGCCGTCGAGCGAGCCCTTCGGCCCGGACACGTTGGCGGCCGCGATCGCCGCGCGCAAATCCTCCATGCCGATGCCGTAGGCCGCCATGCGGGCGAGATCGGCCTGGATGCGCACCGCCGGCTTCAGGCCACCGAGCACGGTCACCTTGCCGACGCCGGTGACCTGGGCGAGCCGCTGCGACAGCAGGGTGTCGGCGATATCGCTCATCGTCCGCAGCGAGACGGTTTCCGAGGTCAGCGCGAGCGTCATCACAGGCGCGTCGGCCGGGTTGACCTTGGCGTAGGTCGGCGGGTACGGCAGCGTTCGCGGCAGCACACCGGCCGCGGCGTTGATCGCGGCCTGGATGTCCTGCGTCGCGCCGTCGATGTCGCGGTTGAGATCGAACTGCAGCGCGATCGAGCTGACACCATAGGAACTCGTCGACGTCATCAGCGACAGCGCGGGGATTTGCCCGATCTGCCGCTCCAGCGGCGCGGTGATCAGCGAGGCCACCACGTCCGGGCTCGCGCCCGGCAGCTGGGTCGTCACCTGGACGGTCGGGAAATCGACCTGCGGCAGCGCCGAGACCGGCAGCCCCCAATAGCCGAGCGCACCGCCAATCATCAGCGCGATGCCGAGAAGCGAGGTCGCGATCGGGCGACGAATGAATGGCTCGGAGACGCTCATCGTCCTGCCGTTGTCGCGCTATTGCTGCGGGGCGCCACCGCCCCCTTGCTTCGCCCCCTGCCCTTGTCCCTTCTGCAGAGTGCCGCCTTGCTGACCGGCGGGACTAGTGGCTGGCGGCGTGCCGGCATCAGCGCCCTTCTGGCCGGCCTTGTCCTTGGCGTCCTTCTGGCCTTTGGCGCCCTTGCGCCGCGGCGCGAGGTCTGGCGACGGCGTGTTCAGCTCGCTGCCGATGATGATGCGCGCGCCGTCGGAGAGATTGGCGAAGCCGGTCGTGACCACGCGGTCGCTTGTGCTCACCCCCGTGATCACGGCCTCCACGTCGGTCTGCTGGGTGACGGAGACCGGATGCGCGCTGGCGATGTTGTTGGCGCCGATGATGTAGACATAGGTACCGACAGGCCCGCGCTGCACCGAGGACGTCGGCACCACGATCGCGTTCTTCAACGTGTCGACCTTCAGGCGGACATTGGCGAACTGGCCAGGCCAGAGCTGCAAATCAGCGTTCGGAAACTGCGCCTTGAACTTCAGCGTGCCGGTGGTCGGATCGACCTGGTTGTCGATGCTCGCGAGCATGCCGTTCTGGACCACGGTACGGCCGTCATTGCCAAACACGTCAACCGTCAACTTGCCCTTCGCGAAGGCCGCATTGACCTGGTTGATCTGCTGTTGCGGCAGGCTGAACCACACCGCGATCGGCTTGATCTGCGTGATAATGACGATGCCGGTGGCGTCGGAGGCATGGACGATATTGCCCTGATCGACCTGGCGCAGGCCGGTGCGACCCGAGATCGGCGCCACGATCTTGGTATAGCCGAGCGTGGTCTGCGCGTTGTCGATCGCGGCCTGGTCGGCGCGCACCTGGGCGTCGAGCTGGTCGACCAGCGCCTTTTGGGTGTCGGCCTGCTGTTTCGACCCGGCATTGGTTTGTGCGAGCTGCTGATAGCGCGCAAGATCAAGCTTGGCGTTGGCGAGGGTCGCCGCATCCTGCGCTTTCTTCGCAGTCGCCTGGTCAAGCTGGGCCTTGTAGATCGCAGGGTCGATCTCGGCGAGCACGTCGCCTTCCTGCACGTCCTGGCCTTCGACGAACTTGATCGCGATCAGCTTGCCGTCGACCTGGGCGCGCACGGTCACCGTGTTCAGCGCCTTCACCACGCCGACGCCGTCGAGATAAACCGGCACGTCTTTCTGCTGCGGCATCGCCGCCAGCACCGGCACCGGCAGATCCGGCGGCACATTTCGCTGCGGCACCGACTTGTAGGTGGTCCAGCCGATGTAGCCGAGGCCGCCCAGGATCAACAGCGTGATGAAGATCGAAACGATGCGCCGGCGTGCCCGCCCGGCGATGCCAGTCGCACGATCGCCGACATCGGTCTTTTTGCCGTTGGGGTCGGGCTTAAATAGCATCCGCGGGGCCTTCCGTGGTCTGTGTCCAGCCGCCCCCCAGCGCCTGATAGAGACTGACAATCGCCTGGACGCGCGCGAGCCGCGCCTGAGCCAGCGAATCTTCTGCTTGGAATAGCGTCTGCTCGGTATTTAGCACAGTTGTGATGTCGATGGTTCCCGCGTTGAGGCGCTGCTCGGAGAGCTGAAACGCCCGCTGCGCGGCTGCCACGGTCTGTACCAGGAGGCGCACTCGAATGCTGTTCTCGCGGATCGTCACCAGAGCGGTGTCAACGTCCGAGAACGCCTGTATGACGGTCTTGCGATAGGTCTGTAACAGCTCGTCCTGCCTGGCCTTCTGCAGCTCGAAATTGCCTTCGATCTTCAAGCCGTCGAAGATCGGCTGTGTCAGGCTCGCAGCGGCGTTGTAGAAGGTCGCCTGCGGCGTGAACAACGCCGCCAGCGTTGCGCTCTGGTAGCCGCCCTGCGCAGTCAGCTGGATGCTCGGAAAGAACTGTGCGCGAGCGTTGCCGACATTGGCCGTCGCGGACGCCAACTGAGCCTCCTGGCGGCGGATATCCGGCCGCTGGGTCAGGATCTGCGACGGCAAGCCGGGCGTCACCTTTGGCAGCGCGATTGGACCCAAGCCCCCGCCGCGGATCATCACGCTCTCCGGCGGTCGCGAGATCAGGACCGCGAGCGCGTAATTGCTTTGCGCCAGCGTCTGCCGCAGCGACGGCACCGTCGCCTTGAGGTTGTCCAGCGTGCTTTCCTGTTGCGCCAACTCGAGGTCGGTCGTGGTACCGGCATTCACGCGCTGCTTGATCGCATCGTAAATGCGCTGCGCGCTGACGATGTTGTTGTTGGCGATGCGGATGCGATCCTGGGTCGCGAGCACCGTGAAGTAGGTGTTGGCAACGCTGGCATAGGTCGCGAGCGCGACCACGTCGCGATCGAACCGGTTGGCGGTCGCGGTCTCGTCGGCGGCTAGCGCGGCATCGCGGTTCTTGCCCCAGAAATCGAGCTCGTAGCTTGCCGTGAGCGACGCCGAATAGGTCCGGATTTGATGCCGCAAGTTGGTGGCCGAGGTCCCGGTGCTGGTCGCACCCGAAGAACGCGAAATTTGCTCGCTGCCGTTGCCCGTCAAAGAAGGCAACAGCGGCGCGCCGGCGACGCGAGCCGAAGCGTCGGCCTGCACGAGGCGCGCGGCGGCGGCGGCGATGTCGAGGTTCACACGCTGGGCTTCCTCGATCAGGCTGGTCAACTCGGGCGATTTGAAGCCGCGCCACCAGTCGAGCTCCGGGGGCAGGTCCCCCGGCGCGCCCTCCTTGTACGCTGGGGGAACGTCGAGCGCGGGATCAGGCAGGTCGCCGGCCGTGATGCAGCCGGTCAGCGTCGCAAAGCCGCCCAGCAGCAGCGCAAGCGCAATGCTCCGGCCGGCGCTTGCACCGAACCGGTCGCGCAAAATTCCCCCCACTCTCCCGGCAGGACGCAAGTTCACGACACCACGCTCTCTCGGATGGGAACCACTCTAACGGGCTGCCGCTGCAAGCCATAGCGGTCGGCGGCTTTTGCACATGCGGCGGGACCGCAAACAGCCGCCTCGGATATCGTATTTTATCTAATTATTACAATTGTTTACGATGAACAATATCGAGCGATCCCGAAAGCAACATCTTAAAAACATTTCATGTTGGAAGCAGCGGTAACTTTGGTCTCCGCTCAATTCATGCTGCGATTGCCGCACTGAAACCCCCGCTGCGCCGCCCCGTAGCTTGAGCCATCGACAGGCACGGGGGAATTCATGCGCATCGCTGTGGTGGGGACGGGGATCGCGGGTAATGCCGCGGCATGGGCGCTGTCGCGCCGCTATCCGGTCACCGTTTACGAGCGCGAGTTGCGGCCGGGCGGCCACAGCCACACCGTGACCGTCGACTATGACGGCTTCAGCATCGCCGTCGATACGGGGTTCATCGTCTACAACGAGCGCAATTATCCGCAGCTGACCAGCCTGCTCGACCATCTTGACGTGGCGACGATCGAAAGCTGCATGAGCTTTTCGGTGTCCGCCGACAACGGCGCCTTCGAATGGAAAGGTGGCGGCGGCAACTGGCTCGAGACCGCCAAGGGCCTGTTTGCGCAGCCGTCGAACCTGCTGTCCGTTTCATACCTGCGCATGCTGCGCCACATCCTGCGCTTCAACGAGACCAGCGTCGCTGATTTTGCGCGGGGCGCGCTGTCGGGCCTGTCGCTCGGCGACTATTTCGCGCGGCGTGGTTTCTCGACCCGGCTGCTGCGCGATTATCTCGCCCCAATGGGCGCCGCGATCTGGTCGACGCCGGTGCAGAAGATGCTCGACTTTCCGGCCGAAAATTTCGTCGCCTTCTTCATCAACCATTGCCTCCTGCAATACGACCGGCCGACCTGGCGCACCGTGCTCGGTGGCAGCAAGCGCTATGTCGAGAAAATGGCCGCGCAATATCGCGACCTCAGGCTCGGCTGCGCGGTGACCTCGATCGCCCGCACCGCTCACGGCATCGTGGTCAAGGACAGTCACGGCCGCACCGATACGTTCGATCACGTCATTCTCGGCACCCACACCGATCAGGCGCTCGCCATGCTGGCGGACCCGAGCGACGCCGAACGCGCTGTGCTCGGCGCAATCCGCTATGCGCCGAACACCGCCTACCTGCATCGGGATCCGCGATTGATGCCGAAACGCCGGAGCGCGTGGGCGTCGTGGAATTTCCTGCGCTGGCCGCGGCACGGCGGTGCACTCAACGACGTCGCGGTGACCTACTGGATGAACCGGCTGCAGGGCATCGACGAAAGCAAGCCGCTGTTCCTGAGCCTCAACCCGCCATTCGAGCCTGACCCCGAAAGAACCTTCGGGCGCTACATCTACGATCACCCACAATACGACGCCGCAGCCTTTCGCGCGCAGCAACGCCTGAAGGACGTTCAGGGCCAGCGCCATACCTGGTTCTGCGGCGCCTGGACCGGCTATGGTTTCCACGAGGACGGCTTGAGATCGGGACTTGCAATCGCGGAAGCGCTTGGTGCGCTTGCACCGTGGCGCGCGACCCCGCCCGAGCTCGCGCAGGCTGCCGAATAATCGAGGCAGGCACCACAATGGCCGCGAAAACCAACCATATCACGACGCCCGCCGCCTCACTCTATGTCGGCGACGTCATGCATGCGCGGCTCAAGCCGTTCCTGCATCGCTTCAACTATCGCGTCATGAGCCTTTTGATCGACCTCGGTCGTTTGGAGCACGCGGACCAGCAATCAATGCTGTTCGGTGTCAACCGGCGCGCGCTTTACTCCTTCCACGAGCGCGACCATGGCCGGCGCGACGGCTCCTCGCTCAGCGCCTACGCTGCCGATTGCGCCCGTACCCACGGCGTCGATCTCGCCGGCGGCAAGGTGCTGTTGCTGTGCTATCCAAGATTGCTCGGTTATGCCTTCAACCCGCTCTCGGTCTATTTCTGCTTCGATGCGGCTGGCGGCCTCGCGCTGATGATCTACGAGGTGCGCAACACGTTTCGCCAGATGCACCACTACGTCCTGCCGGTTGCGCCGGACCAGCGCCGCGCCGACCTGATCCGCCAGGAGCAGCACAAGACCTTTTCCGTCTCGCCGTTCATCGCAGCTGACATGCACTACCATTTCCGGATCTCCCCACCCGGCGACACGGTCAAAATTCGGATCCTCGAGACCGACGCGGAGGGACCGCTGTTGGCGGCCACATTCTTTGGCCGGCGGCGGTCCCTGACCTCGGCTTCGCTGGCCAACGCCTTCCTCGCGCTACCTTTTGTCACTGCAAAAATCATCGCCGCGATTTACTGGCAGGCCTTGCGCCTGTGGTTGAAAGGGGCAAACTTGGCGGCGGGGGCGCCCTCAGGCAAGGCAAGTCTCGACAGACAACAGGCGAGCTCATCCAGCGCCCTCGCACACTGACGTCGTGCGGAACAGGACGATGGGGGAAATTGTCAGTCTCAACGCGGACAATGTTGCAGGTGCCGTCAGGAACCTGCCGCGGCTCGCACAGCTCGCCTTTGGATATGCGGCGCGGCTGAAGCGCGGGACCCTCGACATCACACTGCCGGACGGACGCGTGCTGCGGTGCGGCGGCGCCGAGCCCGGCCCGGCCGCCGAGATGACGGTCCGGACCTATCGCTTCGCCTGGCGGCTGGTGAACGGCGGCGACATCGGGGTCGCCGAAGCCTACCTGCGCGGCGAATGGGATACGCCCGACCTCACCACCTTCCTCTACCTGTTCTGCGTCAATCACGACCTGATTGCGGCGATGCTCGGCGACAAGCCAGCGATGCGCGCGCTGCAACTGGTCAGGCACTGGTTCAATCGCAACACGCGCCGGCAAGCCCGGCGCAACATCTACGCGCACTACGACATCGGCAACTCGTTCTACAAAGCCTGGCTCGACCAGACGATGACCTATTCGTCGGCGCTGTTCGAGGACCGCACCAACGATCTGTCCACCGCGCAGCAGAACAAGTATCGGCGGCTGGCGGAAGCCATCAACGTGCAGCCCGGTCAAAAACTGCTCGAGATCGGGTGCGGCTGGGGCGGCTTTGCCGAGTTCGTCGCCAAGACGTTTGACGTGAAGGTCGTGGGCTTGACGATCTCGCGCGAGCAGCGCGATTTCGCCCAGCGACGCATGTTCGAGGCCGGCCTCAACGACAAGGTCGAGATCCGCTTCCGCGACTACCGTGACGAGTGCGACCACTATGACCGCATCGCCTCGATCGAGATGATCGAGGCGGTCGGCGAGCAGTTCTGGCCGCGATATTTTGCACAGCTGCGGGACCGCCTGCTGCCTGGCGGCTTCGCCGGCATCCAGGCCATCACCATCCAGGACAAGTTCTTCGACAGCTACCGGCGCGAGGTCGATTTCATCCAGCGCTACATCTTCCCAGGCGGCATGTTGCCCTCGCCAAGCGTCCTGAAATCGCTTGGCGAGAGGTTTGGTGTGCCTGTCATCCGCGAGCGCATTTTCGGGCAAGATTATGCCAGGACGCTGGCGACCTGGCGGGATAATTTTCGCGAGGCCTGGCCGAACCTGACGCCGCTTGGTTTCGACGAGCGATTCCGGCGGCTGTGGGAGTACTACCTCGCTTACTGCGAGGCCGGCTTCCTGTCCGGCAATATCGACGTGCGCCAGATCGTCTTCGCCAAGAGCTGACTGCGGCGACGCCCGGCGGGCCATTCACCAAGTCTTCCTTTAAGAAAGTCCGCCCTTAAGACTGGTGCGGCGGCGGCCAACTGCTCCTATATTCGTCCATACATCTCGGCGGTGACGGCCGCTTTGCGCTGCATAACCAAACAGAATGCGACTCCTGAAGGAGCACGAAACGTCAATGAACATTCGCAAGGACCTGATCGACGCGATCGGCAACACGCCCCTGATCAAGCTCAAGCACGCTTCCGAATTGACCGGCTGCACCATTCTCGGCAAGGCCGAGTTCATGAATCCGGGTCAGTCGGTCAAGGATCGCACCGCGCGGCAGATCATTCTCGAAGCCGAGAAGCGTGGCGAGTTGAAGCCGGGGGGCCTCGTCGTGGAGTTCGACCGCCGGCAATACCGGGATCGGGCTTGCCGTCGTCGCCAACGCCCGCGGCTACCACACGCTGATCGTCATCCCCGAGACCCAAAGCCAGGAGAAGAAAGATGCGCTGCGGCTCTGCGGCGCCGAGCTTGTTGAGGTCCCCGCGCTCCCCTACTCCAATCCGAACATGTTCCAGCATGTCGGCCGCCGGCTCGCCGACCAGCTGCGCAAGACCGAACCAAATGGCGTGCTGTTCGCCGACCAGTGGAACAATCTTGACAACCGCAAGGCGCACTACGTTTCGACCGGTCCGGAAATCTGGGAGCAGACCAACGGCAAGGTCGATGGCTTCATCTGCTCCGTCGGCACCGGCGGCACGCTCGCCGGCACCAGCCTCTTCCTCAAGGAGAAGAACAAGAACGTGGTGATCGGCTGCGCCGATCCGCGGGGCGCCGCGATGTATCACCTGTTCAAGGACGGCCAGCCCAAGGTCACCGAGGGCGGCTCGATCACCGAGGGCATCGGGCTCGGGCGCATCACGCCGGTGATCGAGGGCATTCAGGTCGACAAGGCCTACCTGATCCCGGATGAGGAAGCTGTGCCCGTCATCTACGACCTGCTGCTGCACGAGGGCCTGTGCCTGGGCGGCTCGACCGGCATCAATGTCGCAGGCGCGATTCGGCTGGCAAAAGAGCTCGGCCCCGGCAAGACCATCGTCACGATCCTCGCCGACTTCGGCAGCCGCTATCAGTCAAAGCTTTTCAATCCGGACTTCATGCGCTCGAAGAACCTGCCGGTGCCGGACTGGCTGGAGAAGCGCATCAAGCGCGACGTGCCGTTCGTGAAGGTGTGAGTCTTGCCGATATGGCGTCGATCCAAATCCGAAACGTTCCTGATCGGCTACACCGCAAGCTCAAGTCACGCGCAGTTCGCGCCGGAATGTCGCTCTCGAAGTATCTGCTCCGCGAGTTTCAGCAGATTGCGGAGCAACCGACGCTTGATGAGATGCGCGCTCGGCTGAAACGCAGGCCCTATGTCACTCAGTCGATAACCCCGGCCGAAGCGATCTGTGCCGAGCGCGGCGACTGACGCAGTCTGCGTCAGTGCCGAAGAATCTGGCTCAGGAACAGCTTGGTGCGCTGGTGCTGCGGGTTGGCGAAGAACTCTTCCGGCTCGTTCGACTCGATGATCTGGCCGGCGTCCATGAACACGATGCGGTTGGCGACCTCGCGGGCAAAGCCCATCTCGTGGGTCACGCACAGCATGGTCATGCCGTCCTCGGCCAGCCCAACCATGGTATCGAGCACCTCCTTGACCATCTCCGGATCGAGCGCCGAGGTCGGCTCGTCGAACAGCATGATCTTCGGGCTCATGCAGAGCGCGCGCGCGATCGCAACACGTTGCTGCTGGCCGCCGGAAAGCTGGCCGGGATATTTGCCGGCCTGTTCCGGGATCTTGACGCGCGTCAGGTAGTGCAGCGCCACTTCCTCGGCGTCCTTCTTCGGCATCTTGCGCACCCAGATCGGCGCCAGCGTGCAGTTCTCCATCACCGTCAGGTGCGGAAACAGGTTGAAGTGCTGGAACACCATGCCGACGTCGCGGCGGATCTCGTCGATCTTCTTCAGGTCGTTGGTGAGCTCGACGCCGTCGACGATGATGCGGCCCTTCTGGTGCTCTTCGAGCCGGTTGATGCAGCGGATCATGGTCGACTTGCCGGACCCCGACGGCCCGCAGATCACGATGCGCTCGCCGCGCTGAACGCGCATGTTGATGTCGCGCAGCACGTGGAACGCGCCGTACCACTTGTTCATGCCCTGGATATCGACGGCGATCGGATTGGTGAGCTGGGTGGGCTTCAGGCCGGCAGGCTTCGCCGTATCGGTCGTCACTGACATCACATCACCCTCACCGTCTCTCGGCTTTCGCCAGTCGCGCTTCGGTCGCCCGCGCATAGCGCGACATGCCGTAGCAGAAGATGAAATAGAAGATCGCCGCCACCGCGTAGCCGGTGGTCGACGTCGTCGGCGCCGCCCATTTGGGATCGACGCGCGAGGCTTCGATGGCATTCAACAAGTCGAACAGGCCGACGATCGCGACGAGCGTGGTGTCCTTGAACAGGCCGATGAAGGTGTTGACGATGTTGGGGATCGTGATCTTCAGCGCCTGCGGCAGGACGATCAGCCGCATCATCTGGGCATAGCCAAGACCGACCGCCATGGCGCCTTCGAACTGGCCCTTCGGGATCGCGGCGAGCCCGGCCCGCACCACCTCGGCCATATAGGCTGCCGCGAACAGGCCGACGCCGATCAGCGCGCGCAACAGCTTGTTCGGCGAGTAGGCATCAGGCACGAACAGCGGCAGCATCACGCTGGCCATGAATAGCACGGTGATCAGCGGCACGCCGCGCACGAACTCGATGAAGATAATCGACAATGTCCGTACGGTCGGCATATTCGAACGGCGCCCCAGCGCGAGACAAATGCCGATCGGCAGCGCCGCAACGATGCCGACGGTCGCGACCACGATCGTCACCAGTGCGCCGCCCCACAGCGAGGTGTCGACGGTTTCGAGCCCAATCAGCGGCCAGCCACTCAACAGGATGAACGAGACAACGGGCACGATGATGAAGAAATAGAACGCGCCGAGGTCGCGCCGCGGCGCACCAAGCCACAACATCCAGGTGACGCCAAGCGCCAGCATCGCGAAGAAGATGTCGACGCGCCAGCGCTCCGCGACCGGATAGGAGCCGTAGATAAAATAGTTGAACCGCTCGTAGACGAACGGCCAGCAGGCGCCGACATGCTGGTTTTCCGCCGTGTAGAGGCACGCGGTGCGATCGCTACCGGTCCACACCGCGTCGACGAACAGAAAGCGCAATACGTCAGGGATCAGCCACAGCAGCAGCAAGACGATCAGTACAGTCATCACGACGTTGAACGGCGATGAGAACAGGTTTTCGCGGAGCCACGCCCATGGACCGACGATCGAGGCCGGCGGCGGCTGCGACTCGATCGGCGCCTGCTGCAGGAAGCGGATGTCCTCGGCGCTGACGACGTTACCCTCGGCGCTGATGCTCATGATGCCGCCCTCACCGTTCGACCAGCGCCATGCGGGCGTTGTAGATGTTCATGCCGATCGAGGTCACAAGACTGATCGTGAGGTAGACCGCCATGGTGATGAGCACCACTTCGACCGCCTGGCCGGTCTGGTTCAGCACCGTGCCGGTGAACACCTCGGTCAGGTCAGGATAGCCCACGAACACCGCGAGCGACGAGTTCTTGGTCAGATTCAGGTACTGGCTGGTCAGCGGCGGGATGATCACGCGCATCGCCTGCGGGATGACGATCAGCCGCAGCGTTGGGCCCGAGCGAAGCCCGAGGGAGCCAGCCGCTTCGGTCTGACCGTGCGACACCGAGCGGATGCCAGCGCGAACCACCTCGGCGATGAAGGCGGCGGTGTAGAGCACGAGCCCGAGCAGCAGCGCGCCGAATTCCGGCAGCACCTCGAGACCGCCCTTGATGTTGAAGCGGCCCTTTTCAGGATAGGCGAATTCGAGCGGCAAACCGGCGAGCGCAAATACAACGAGCGGCAGGCCGATCACGAGCGCGAGCGTGACCCACAACACCGGAGCTTGCTGCCCGGTGGCGGTCTGCCTGCGCTTCGCCCAGAAGCGGAAGGCAATGGCGCCGACAACTCCGACCAGAAATGCGATCTCGACCGCGCCGAAGCCTGGCTTGGCGATCGGCTGCGGCATGAACAGGCCGCGATTGTTGAGGTAGCTGCCACCCCACAGAACGGCGCTGTCGCGCAATTCGGGCAGCGCCTTGAGCACGGCATTGTACCAGAACAACAGTTGGAGCAAGAGCGGAATATTGCGGATCAGCTCGACATAGCCGGTCGCAACGCGCGACAGGAGCCAGTTCTTCGACAGCCGGCAAATTCCGACCGTGAAGCCGAGTACCGTCGCGAGCACAATGCCGAGCGCCGCGACCAGAAGCGTGTTCAGCAAGCCGACCCAGAACGCCTGACCGTAGGTCGATGTGCTGGAGGAATACGGGATCAGGGTCTGCGAGATGTCGAAGCCGGCGGTGTTGTTCCAGAAGCCGAAGCCGGATGCGATGTGCGCCCGCTCCAGATTAATGATGGCGTTGTGGATCGCGCCGTAGAACAAAAATATCACGATCGCCGCGAGCGTCGCCTGGTAGATGATGCTGCGAATCTTCGGATCGTTGTAGAACGCGACCCGCGCGGTTTGCGGCTGCTGGACCGTCGACTCGAACGCCATTGCGCGTCATCCCCACTCGAAGACCGCCGCATTCAGCGCACCGTTGCGCGCAGCGATCACGTTACCTCCCCGCTCGGGCCGCCAACCGATCGTTCTGACCGTTTGGCAGAGTGCCGCAACCGATCCTCTTCGGGATCTTCATCGCGTAGAGCTGCTTAGCGAAAATCTTTGGCCTTCCTCCGGAATCTTTATCTGCAAACTGCGGGCCAAATCCTGGCCCGCAGCCTATTGACGGTCAGCCGATCAGCGGATCGGCATGCCGTACTGCAGACCACCCTTGGTCCACAGGCGGTTCAGTCCACGCGCGATCTTGAGCGGCGAGCCTTCGCCGACATTGCGTTCAAAAACCTCGCCGTAATTGCCGACCTGCTTGACGATCTGGAAGACCCAGTCCTTGGACAGCCCAAGCTGCTCGCCGAAATTGCCTTCGACACCGAGGATACGCTTGATCTCGGGATTGTCCGATTTCAGCATGTCATCAACGTTCTTCTGGGTGATACCGGCCTCTTCGGCGTCCAGCATCGCATAGCCAACCCACTTGACGACGTCGAACCACTGGTCGTCGCCGTGACGAACCGACGGTCCGAGCGGCTCTTTCGAGATGATTTCCGGCAGCACGACGTGATCGTCGGGGTTGGCGAGACGCAACCGCGAGGCATAAAGGCCCGATGCGTCGGTGGTGTAGGCGTCGCAACGGCCATCCTCATAGGCCTTGACGGCTTCGTCGATGGTCTGGAAGGTCACGGTCTTCAGCGTCATCTTGTTGGCGCGGAAATAGTCGGCAAGATTCAATTCCGTCGTCGTACCGGTTTGCACGCAGACCGCCGCCTCGCTGAGTTCGAGCGCAGATGCGATCTTGAGCTTCTTTTTGTTAATCATGAAACCCTGGCCGTCGTAGTAGTTGACGCCGGTGAAGTTCAGTCCGAGCTGGGTGTCGCGCGACGAGGTCCAGGTGGTGTTGCGGACCAGGACGTCGACTTCGCCCGATTGCAGCGCGGTGAAGCGGTCTTTGGCGGTGAGCGGGACAAACTTCACTTTCTTGGCATCGCCAAGAACGGCCGCAGCAACCGCTCGGCAGACGTCGACGTCGAGACCGGTCCAGTTGCCTTGCGCATCCGGCTGGCCGAAGCCGGCAAGTCCGGTGTTGGAGCCGCAATTCAGGGTGCCGCGATCTTTGACAGTCTTGAGCGTCTGCGACCAGGCCGCTTCGGCCGGAAGCATCGCAGCGAGTGCCAGACTGAGAATGAGGGATGCGCGTTTCATGGACAAACCTTTCGCTAGACCTACGACGTTGTTGATGGCGATGCCGAGACCGCCGTTGCAGACCATGAGGGGATGCCGCATCCCTATCATCGTCCGATCGGATGAACCGTTACACGATCCCGGCGAAGCGGGGATTTCATTTTGCGACCTGCCCCCTTCAAGACTTGTCCGGTCAAGACCTGCCCCTTCAAAAAGCGAAGCCTTTGACAGCCCCCGCCTCCCGCCGAAATTGCCGCCGCCCATCACAGAACGATTGCGATGACCGGTCAAGGGGTTGACGCTGCTGTTTCGAGCCTCCCTTGTGATTAGGCGATCGGCAAGGGTCGGTCGACAGCAAGTGCTGCAAGGTTGAGCGCTCAGCGCCAAAAGATTGTTCCGTAACAGCTTCCATCGGGTCGGGACGCCGCCAATCGCGACCGTCGCACCGTTGGAAGATGATCGTGCGACCGCAGGCCGCGCCGTTCCGGCGTGGCCGGGCCACCAATCGATGTCGGGATTACTCGGCCGCGACCGCGCGCGGACGATCCTCGATCTCGGCCTCGCGATATTCGGGCTCGAGCCGGCGCTTCAGGCGGCGGTCAATACGATCGAGATAGATATAGATCACCGGGGTGATGAACAGTGTCAGGAGCTGCGACACCATCAATCCGCCGACCACGGCAATGCCGAGCGGTCGACGCAGCTCGGCGCCGGCGCCGGTGCCGAGCGCGATCGGCAAGGTCCCGAAGATCGCGGCAAACGTCGTCATCATAATCGGCCGGAACCGCAGCAATGCGGCTTCGCGGATCGCGTGCTCGGCGCTCAAGCCCACGCGACGGCGCTCGATCGCAAAGTCGACCATCATGATCGCGTTCTTCTTGACGATGCCGACCAGCATGACGATGCCGATCATCGCGATCACCGACAGCTCCATCTTGAACAGCATCAACGTCAGGATCGCGCCGATACCGGCCGACGGCAGGCCCGAGATGATCGTGATCGGATGGATGAAGCTCTCGTAGAGAATGCCGAGAATGACGAACGCCGCGAACACGGCGGCAAGGATCAGGACGCCCTGCCCGCGCAGCGAATCCTGGAACACCTGCGCGGTGCCCGAAAATCCCGTGGCGATCGTTGCCGGCAGGTTCGAGGTCTGCTCGATCTCCGTGATCTTGTCGACCGCGTAGCCCAGCGAATAGCCCGGTGAGAGATTGAACGAGATCGTCACCGCCGGCTGCTGGCCCTGGTGGTTGATCCGCAACGGCCCGACGGTCGGCACCATCTTCGCAACCACGTCAAGCGGAACGCTCGCTCCAAGGCTCGTTTTCAAATGGAGCTTCGAAAGGTCGGCCGGATCAATGCGGAACTCCGGCAGCGTCTCGAGAATGATCTGATAGTCGTTTGACGGCGTGTAGATGGTGCCGATCTGGCGGGTGCCATAGGCGTTGAATAACTCGTTACGCACCTGGTCGACCGTCATGCCGTAAATGCCTGCCTTCTCGCGATCGATCTCGACCGTCATCTCCGGATTCTTGATGTAGAGGTCGGTCGTGACATCCTGCAGCCCAGGGACCTTGGCGATCTGTTCCGCATGTCGGGCGCGACGGCGTAGAGCCGGTCGGTATCGCCGCTTTGCAGCGTATATTGATATTGCGCCTTCGAGATCGTGGCTCCGATGTTCAGGTTCTGAATGCTCTGGAAAAATACCTGCAGGCCGGGCACCGCCAGCGCCTTTGCCCGCAACCGCGCCATCACAACAAGCGCCGGATCGCGCTCGTTGCGCGGCTTCAAACCGATGAACAGCCGTCCGTTGTTCCCGGTCGGGTTTGGCCCGCCCGCGCCCACGGTCGAATTGTAGAACGCCACCGCCGGATCGGCCGCGATGATGGTGTCGAGCTGTCGATGCCGCGCCACCATCGCGTCGAACGATGTGTCGGTCGAGGCTTCGGTGATTCCGGAGAGGAAACCGGTGTCCTCCTGCGGGAAGAAGCCCTTCGGCACGACATAGTAGAGCTCGACGGTGCCGATCAAGGTGGCAAAGGTCACCAGCAGCATGGCGAAGCGGCGCGCCAGCACACGATCGAGGCCCGCATCGTAGGCGCCGAGCATCCGGTTGAACACACTTCGAAAGCTGCGGAGCACGACATTCAGGCGCTTGTGCGCATCGTGCTCCTTCAGCACGCGCGCGCACAGCATCGGCGTCAGCGTCAGCGAGACGAAGCCCGACATCACGATCGCGACCGCGACCGTCACCGCGAATTCGCTGAAAATGCGGCCGACGATGCCGCCCATCAGCAGGATCGGCATGAACACCGCAACCAGCGAGGCGTGATCGAAACGATGGTGAAGCCGATCTCGCGGCGCCCGGCGAGCGCCGCCTCGAAGGGCGGCATGCCATCCTCGATGTGGCGGACGATGTTCTCCAGCATGACGATGGCGTCGTCGACCACGAAACCGACCGCGAGCGTCAGGCCAGCAGCGAGATGTTGTCGATCGAGAAGCCGAACACGTACATCAACCGCAGCGTGCCGATCAGCGAGATCGGCACGGCCAGCGCCGGAATGAGGTCCGGCAGCCGAGCGCAGGAACAAGAAGATGACCAGCGCGACCAGCGCGATGGTGATGCCAGTGTGTACTTCGACGTCTGTACCGACTGGCGGATCGAGATCGACCGGTCGTTCGTCACGTTGAGGTTGAGGAGGCGGAATCTGCTCGCGCAAATACGGCAGCTTGGCCTTGACGGCATCGACCACCGCGACGGTGTTGGCGTCGGGCTGCGTTGAAGATGGCCAGTACGATGCCGCGCTCGCCGTTGAACCAGGTCGCGTCTTGTCGTTCTCGACGCTGTCGTAGATATTGGCGACTTCGTCGAGCTTGACCGGCGCGCCGTTGCGATAGGCGACGACGATCTGCTTGTAGTCGATCGCCTTTCTGAGCTGGCCCGGCCTGCAGGGTGATATTCTGGTCGGTCCGTTCAGAGTGCCGACCGGCGTCGTCGAGTTGGCCTTGGCGACGGCGTTGCGGATGTCGTCGAGCGACAGCCCGCGCGCTGCCGCGGCCTCCGGATCGGCCTGCACGCGGATGGCAAACTTCTGGCTGCCGAAGATCAGGACCTGGGCGACGCCCTGGAATCTGCGACAACGCCTGGCCGATGGTGATGTCGCCATACTCATTGACCGTCGACAGTGGCAAGGTCGACGAGCTCAACGCGACAAACAGCACCGGGAAGTCGGACGGATTGACCTTGCGGAAGCTCGGCGGCGTCGTCATTTCGATCGGCAGCCGTCGCTGCGCGATCGTCAGCGCGGTCTGGACGTCGAGCGCCGCGGCGTCGATGTCGCGGGTCAAATCGAACTGGATCGTGATGGTGCTCGAGCCCTGCGACGAAATCGACGACATCGAGGAGATGCCGGGGACGGTCGAGAGCTGCCGTTCGATGATGCCGGCGACAGACGACGCCATGGTGTCAGCGCTGGCGCCGGGCAGCGAGGCGTAGACCGCGATGGTCGGGAAATCGACGCGCGGCAGCGCGGAGACCGACAGCAGGCGGAAGCCGAACACACCAAAGGCGATGATCGACGCCGTCAACAACGTCGTCATCACGGGCCGGCGAATACAGAGTTCCGACAGCCCCATCGCGCTAAGCTCCTGCTTTGCGAGCCCGTACTTCGACGGGCGAACCGTTTGACAGCAAGAGCTGTCCGTCAATCACGACTGTTTCGCCGCCGGATAGCCCGTTCGCGATCACCGAACGGCCCCCGGAGGTGCGGGTCACCTGTGACCGGCTGGGTGACGGCCTTGCCCTCCTTGACGACGTAGACGTAATCGCCGCCCTGGCTGCGCTGCACAGCAACGGATGGAACGGTGACGGCGTTCTCATCGCGCATGATCAGCTTGGTCGTCACGATCGTGCCCGGCCAGAGTGTCTCCGACGTATTGTCCATGACGCCGCGCACCGTAACCATGCCGGTGGTGGCGTCGACCGTGTTCTCGATCATCGCGACCTTGCCGGTCTCGGCGTTCTTGGCGCCGGGCATTGTCGCGATGACCTTGGTGGTTCCGGCGGCCATGCCGTCGCGCAGCTCGGCAAGATAGCGCTGCGGCACCGCGAACACCACGTAGACCGGCGCCATCTGGTTGATGGTCGCGATCGCTCCGTTGTCCGACGGCCTGACGAAATTGCCGACCTTGACGGCGGCGGCGCTGATCCGCCCATTGATCGGCGCCCGGATCACCGTGTAGCTTTTCTGGACCTTGAGGTTCTCGAGCATCGCCTGGTCGGCGAGCAGCGTGCCGCGCGCCGTGTCGACCGCGGTCTTCGCATTATCAACGTTGGTCTGCGGCGTCGCGCCTTTGCCGATGAGGTCACTGTAGCGCGCTGAAATCGCGCTCGGCGCCAGCGAGCTGGGCCTGGTCCTTGGTGACCACGCCCTCGGCCTGCGAAATCTGCGCATCGATCTGGCGGGCATCGAGGTTAAACAGGATGTCACCGGCGCTGACCTTGGCGCCATCCTCGAAGTTGACGTTGTCGATCATCGTCTCGATGCGCGACTTGATGGCGACGCTCTGGATCGTCGCAACCGTGCCGATTGCGTCGACGTCCACCGGAATAGGCTTCAATTCGGCTGTTGCGGTCAGGACCGAGACCGCCCGTACGCGCGCGCCCCCGGGTGCTGCGCCACCCGGCATCCAATACGGCCGCGTGAAATAAGCGGCGACGACAACGGCGCAAAGCACAATCGCGCCGACGATGGCACCTCGTCGTGTCATTCCTACCCTGTCAGCCGCCTTGGCCAGCCGATGCGGCTTCCGGCAGCTCTTGTTCCCCCAAAACAACACGGCCAAGGGCCGCAATATTCCTGCAACGCCGAGACCCCCTAAGTCCGGGCATGCAGCGGTCGCCTTGCGAACGAATTGCAGATCAAACCACGTAGGCGATGATGTTATCGCCGACAAATGAAAAATCGCTAATGTCAGCGGAATTTCGGCGAAAATGACACGGCTGCGCAATCAAAATGTGCAGTTCGTTGTGCGAAAATCATCAATCCCGCGGGACGGAACCGGGCGATGCATTCCCAATCCGATCAAAATACGATAGCCGCTTCGCCATGCGCGTCGCGACCTGGAACGTCAACTCGATCCGCCAGCGGCTGGACCACCTCCTGGCCTGGCTCCAGGAGCGCAGCCCCGATGTCGTGTGCCTGCAGGAAATCAAGTGCACCGATGACGCCTTTCCGCGCGAGCCGATCGAGGCGCTCGGCTACAACGTCGTCACCCACGGCCAGAAGACCTTTAATGGCGTGGCGCTGCTGTCGCGGCTGCCGCTTGACGAGACCCGGCAAGGCCTTGCCGGCGACGACAGCGACGACCACGCACGTTTTTTGGAAGGCGTCGTCACCTTGAAGAACGGCGCGCTGCGGCTCGCCTGCCTCTATCTGCCCAACGGCAACCCGGCCAATACGGACAAATATCCGTACAAGCTCAATTGGATGAAGCGGCTTCTGGATTTTACAGTTGAACGACTGAAGACCGAAGAGCCCCTGATCCTGGCCGGCGATTTCAACGTCATCCCGGCGCCGGCTGACGTCCACGACCCCGCGCTTTGGGTTAATGATGCCCTGTTTCTGCCGCCGACGCGGGAGCGCTTCCAGGCCCTGCTCAACCTCGGCCTGACCGACGCCATCCGCGCGGTCTCGGACGAGCCGGGACGCTACACATTCTGGGATTATCAGGCCGGCGCCTGGCAGAAGAACAACGGCATCCGCATCGACCACATGCTGCTATCCCCGCAGGCGAGCGACCGGTTGGTCACCGCCGGCATCGATCGCCACGTGCGGACATGGGAGAAGCCGTCCGACCACGTGCCGGTGTGGGTCGATCTGGATTTGTAAGCAATGTGGTGCGCTCGCGAGCGCGCTTAAGCCCGGCTACGACCAAAGGTCAGTCGTGTCGACCGCGGACCCACTGCCCGAGCATCTTCAACGCCATGGCGCGATCGTCCTCGGTCGCGCGCTTCACGGCGTTGTTGTAGAGGTCGTAGATCCAGGTCTCGTTTGGCGTAGCGCTGTCGCGCGCGAGCATCAGCCACATCAGGCCGCGCGCGGACTGGCGCTGGAAATATTCGCCATTGAACAGCATCTGGCCGAGCAGGGCCTGGGCCTGATGCTGGCCCTTCTGCGCGGCAAGGCCGAGCCAGCGCGCCGCGTATTTCGGGTCACGAGTCGTGCCGACACCCTCGAGATAGAGCCGCGCCAGGTTGTACTGCGCATCGGCATTGCCGAAGTAAGACGCCGCATAAGAGAACATCTCGCGCGCCCGCTCGGGATCAGGCTTGATGCGGGTGTCTGGAATGCCCTCGAGATAGTAGCGGCCGAGCGCAACGAACGCGTTGGCGACGATCTGCGCTTCTGGCGATGCAGGATTATCCTCGGCGTGCTGGTTCGCAATCTTGCTGAAGTAGTCGAACGCCCGCAGGTTGTCCTGCACGACGCCATCGCCACTGGCATACATCCGGCCGAGCTTGAACTGCGCCACCGTCTGTCCTTCGTCAGCGTAGTATTGCAGCGACGAAAGTGAGGTGGAGGACAACGCGGCCGGTGATTGCGGCACGGCCTTTTGCAGCGCTACGCCGGCATTTGGCGATGCGGCGACGACGGGCAGCGCGGGAGTGCCGGTCTGGGTCGTTGCCGTTCCGTCAAAGGCCCACGCGGGCGCGGCGCTGAGGGCCGTGCCCAGAACAATCAGTGATGCAACGCAACTAGATATCCGCATAACACTGTTTCTCTTGGGCACCACCCGGATGGGTGACCGCCCCGTTCACGGCAGGGCCCACCTGCTGCGCATATTTCCAGATCGCCCCCGATCCATATTTCGTCTCGCGCGGCTTCCAGCTCTTGCGCCGTTCTGCGAGTTCTGCGTCCGACAGCTTGACGTTCAGCTTGCCGTCAACAGCGTCAATTTCGATGATGTCGCCGTCGCGCAACAGCGCGATCGGGCCGCCGATTGCGGCCTCGGGCCCGACATGGCCGATGCAAAAGCCGCGCGTTGCACCCGAGAAGCGGCCGTCGGTGATCAGCGCGACCTTGCCTGACGTGCCCTGCCCGGTCAGCGCCGCCGTGGTCGACAGCATCTCCCGCATGCCGGGGCCGCCGCGCGGTCCCTCGTAGCGGATGACGATGACCTCGCCTTCCTTGTAGGTGCGGTTCTTGACGGCGGCGAACGCATCCTCTTCGCAATCGAAGCAGCGGGCCGGACCGGTGAAACGGAGCACCGACATACCGGCGACCTTCACGATCGCACCATCCGGCGCGAGGTTGCCCTTCAGACCTACGACGCCGCCTGTGGCGGTGATCGGGTTATTCGCCGGACGAACCACGTCCTGATGCGAATTCCATTTCACGCCTTTCAAATTCTCGGCCATCGTACGTCCGGTAACCGTAATGCAGTCACCATGGAGGTAGCCATGGTCGAGCAGCGTCTTCATCAGAAGCGGAATGCCACCAGCTTCAAACATGTCTTTGGCGACATAGCGGCCACCCGGCTTCAAATCCGCGACATACGGTGTCTTTTTGAAGATTTCGGCGACGTCGAACAGGTCGAATTTGATTCCACATTCATGCGCAATTGCAGGCAAATGCAGCGCAGCATTGGTCGAGCCGCCGGAGGCGGCGACAACTGCCGCAGCGTTTTCCAATGACTTTCGCGTGACGATGTCGCGCGGCCGCAGGTTCAGGTAGATCAGCTCCATCACCTTTTCGCCGGCGGTGCTGCAGAACGCGTCGCGGATTTCGTAAGGCGCCGGTGCGCCCGCCGAATACGGCAGCGCGAGGCCGATCGCCTCGGAGACCGTCGCCATCGTATTGGCGGTGAACTGGGCGCCACAGGCGCCGGCCGACGGACAGGCGACGCGCTCGATTTCGTCGAGGTCTTCATCCGACATCGCGCCGACCGAGTGCTTGCCGACCGCCTCAAACATGTCCTGGACGGTGACCTGCTGGCCGCGGAAATTGCCGGGCAGGATCGAGCCGCCATAGATGAAAACCGACGGCACGTTGAGGCGGCACATCGCCATCATCATGCCGGGCAAGGACTTGTCGCAGCCGGCAAGGCCGACAAGGCCATCATAGGCGTGGCCGCGCATGGTCAGCTCGACGCTGTCGGCGATCACTTCGCGCGACGCCAGGGATGCCTTCATCCCCTCGTGGCCCATCGCGAGGCCGTCGGTCACGGTGATGGTGCAGAACTCGCGCGGCGTACCGCCGGCGGCGGCAACGCCCTTCTTCACGGCTTGCGCCTGGCGCATCAGCGAGATGTTGCAGGGCGCGGCTTCATTCCAGCAGCTGGCGACGCCGACGAAGGGCTGGTGAATCTGCGCCGTCGTCAGACCCATCGCGTAATAGTAGGAGCGGTGTGGCGCACGCTCCGGACCCTCCGTCACGTGACGGCTCGGCAAACGCGACTTGATGTTGGTCTTGGCGTCCATTGACCAGTACGTCCCCCCGCCCGCTGTGTACTGGCGTTAACCGGTGGGAGGTGATGTCCGTTCCGGCGACGGCCAATTCTCAGGCTCTGTCAACAACAAACAGATTAGGCGTGTGGCTAAATCGGGGCGCGCACAAGCGTGCGATGGTCGCAAGGTTAAATGTTCGGTGACTGTGGCGAGTCCGCAACATTTGTGGACACCGGGCAACGGTCGGACACTCGCAGTTTGCGCTGCGTTGCAGCACAACCGTTCAAATATTCAGAACGCGTCCGTAGGCGTCGAGCACCGCTTCCTTCATCGTCTCGGAGATTGTCGGATGCGGGAAGATCGTGTGCATCAGCTCTTCCTCGGTGGTCTCGAGGTTCATCGCCACCACGTAGCCCTGGATCAGTTCGGTGACTTCGGCACCGACCATATGGGCTCCCAGCAGGGCACCGGTCTTCTTGTCGAAGATAACCTTCACCAGCCCCTGGTCCTCCCCCAGCGCAATGGCCTTGCCGTTGCCGACAAAGGGGAATTTGCCGATGCGCACGTCCAGTCCATCGGCCTTGGCTTTGGCCTCTGTGATGCCGACCGAGGCGACCTGCGGATTGCAGTAGGTGCAGCCGGGGATCAGGCGCCTGTCCATCGGATGGGGGGTCAGGCCCTTGATGGCCTCGACGCAGATCACCCCCTCATGCTCGGCCTTGTGGGCGAGCATCGGCGGACCCGCGACATCGCCAATCGCGTAGATGCCCGGGACATTGGTCCGGCAAAAACCATCGACGACGACGGTGCCGCGCTCGACTTTCACGCCGAGCTTCTCGAGGCCGAGGTTTTCCACATTGCCGACGACGCCGACTGCCGAAATCACCCGGTCGACGGTCAATTGCGCCGTCGCCTTGCCGTCGTCGATGGTGGCGGTGACCGAATCGGCTTTCTTGTCGAGCTTTGTTATTTTCGCGGACGTGATGATCTTGATGCCCTGGCGCTCAAAACTCTTGCGGGCGAACGCGGCGATCTCGGCGTCCTCGACGGGAAGGATTTGCGGCAGCACCTCGACCACAGTCACCTCGGCGCCGAGCGTGCGGTAGAACGAGGCGAACTCGACGCCGATCGCACCTGACCCGATCACCAGCAGCGACTTCGGCATCTTGTCGGGGTTCATCGCCTCAAAATAGGTCCACACCTGCTTCTTGTCCGGCTCGATGCCGGGCAGCACGCGCGGCCGCGCACCGGTCGCGATGATGATGTGCTTTGCCGTATAGGCGCCGGGCCCGAGCGCGCCCTTCGGCGCTTCGGTCTTGGATTGTCTGACCGTGATCCTGCCGGGCGCGTCGATCGAGGCTTCGCCCCAGATCGTCGCGATCTTGTGCTTGCGGAACAGGAAGCCGACGCCATCGGACAGCCGCTTCGCGACGCCGCGCGAGCGCTTGATGACTGCCGCAGGATCAAACGAAACCTTTTCGGCCGAAAGCCCAAAATCCTTGGCATGGCTCATCAGGTGGAAGACGTCGGCCGAGCGCAGCAGCGCCTTGGTTGGGATACAGCCCCAGTTGGTGCAGATGCCGCCGAGATAGTCGCGCTCGACCACGCCGACCTTGAAGCCGAGCTGGGCTGCGCGGATCGCGGTGACGTAACCGCCCGGCCCCGAGCCGATGATGATGATGTCGAAGGAGGTGTCGGGCATGGCGACTCGCAGGACTTACCGCTTAATCCACGTAAGCGGGAATCCAGCAAAACAGAAAACGGTTCTCGACGAGAGACAAACCGGGTTGCAAAAACTGGGTCCCTGCTTCCGCGGGGACGAACGGTAGAGTGATTACGCGCGCCTCAGGCATACTGCGCGATGCCATTGCCGAACGACCAGTTCTCCTTGGCCACCTCGACCAGCGAGATGAACACGTCCTCGCGGCGGACGCCGGGATTCTCGGCGAGCAGATCGACGGCGCGTTTGAAGAACGCCTTCTTCTGCTCAAGCGTTCGCGTGTTGTTGGCCGTGATCTGAATGATCACGAGATCGTCGCTGCGCGCGATATCGAGGTAGCTCCTGCTGAACTGGAAGTTCTCCGCATCGTGCTCGTTGATGACGACGAAGCGGTCCTCGTCCGGCACGTTGAAGGTTTCACGCATCGCCCGGTAGACCGCGTTGCCGATCGCGTGCCGGTAGGGACCGGGTTTGCCCTTGCGAAGATCGATACGAACCAGCGGCATCGCTCACACCACCATCATCACGGGATTTTCGATCAGGAGCTTGAACGCGCCGAGCAGCTCGGCCCCGAGCGCGCCATCGACAGCGCGGTGATCGCACGACAACGTCACGCTCATGACAGTTGCGGCCTCGATCTTGCCGCCACGCACCACCGGACGCTGCTCGCCGGCGCCGACGGCGAGGATCGTCGCATGCGGCGGGTTGATCACGCCGGTAAAATCCTTGATGCCGAACATGCCGAGGTTCGACACCGCCGTCGTGCCGCCCTGGTATTCCTCGGGCTTCAGCCGGCGATTGCGGGCGCGTGCGGCAAAATCCTTCATCTGCGCCGAGATCACCGACACAGGCTTCAGGTGTGCGTCACGGATCACGGGCGTGATCAGCCCGCCGGGAATTGCAACCGCGACACCGACATCGGAACCCTTGTGCTTGAGCATCGCGGTTTCGGTCCAGCTGACGTTGGCATTGGGCACGCGCTGCAGCGCCAGCGCCAAGCGCCTTGATGACGAAGTCATTGACCGAGAGCTTGTAAGCCGGCTTGCCGTCCTTGTCCTTCGGCGCGGCGACGTTAATCTCTTCACGCGCGGCAACGAGCTTGCCGATGTCGCAGTCGATGGTGAGGTAGAAATGCGGGATCGTCTGCTTCGACTGTGACAAGCGCTGCGCGATGATTTTCCGCATGTTGTCGTGCGGCACGACGTCGTAGGAGCCTTCGGCAAACATGGCGCGGACCTGCTGGTCCGACATGGTCGGCGTAATCTGTGGGGCTGCGGGCTTCGCCGCCGGCGCCTTCAGGCCCTGGCCCGACTTGGCCTTCTCGATATCGCGGGCGATGACGCGGCCGTGCGGACCTGAGCCCTGCACGATTGCGATATCGATGTCGGCATCCTTGGCGAGCCGCCGCGCCAGTGGTGAGGAGAAGACGCGCGCATGACCATTGGTCCTCGGCGCAGGAGTCGCTGCCGCACGCGCTCCCTCACCCGCCGCCTTCGGCGGCGACCTCTCCCCCGCGGGGAGAGGTGAAGGCTGAGGTTGCGGCGAAGCACTGACTGCTCCCTCTCCCCGCGGGGGAGAGGGCTGGGGTGAGGGGGTTCTGGCGCTGCTTGTCTTGCCAGCAGCACTACTCGCCGCCGCCTTGACGTCCTCGCCTTCACTGGCGAGCACCGCGATTACCGCATTGACCGCGACATCTTCGGTGCCCTCGGGCACGACGATCTTCGCCAGCGTCCCCTCGTCGACCGCCTCGACCTCCATGGTCGCCTTGTCGGTCTCGATCTCGGCGATCACGTCGCCGGATTTGACCTTGTCGCCCTCCTTCTTGAGCCACTTGGCGAGGTTGCCCTTTTCCATGGTGGGCGATAGCGCGGGCATCAGGATGTTGGTCGGCATCGCCTGCGCCCTTACCTGTAGCAAACCGCTTTCGCGGCGGCGATCACGTCGGCGACACCAGGCAGCGCCAGCTTCTCGAGATTGGCGGCATAGGGCATCGGCACGTCCTTGCCCGAAACCCGCGCCACCGGCGCATCGAGATAATCGAACGCGCCCTCCATCAGCCGCGCGGAAATTTCCGCACCGACGCCGGACTGCTGCCAGCCCTCCTCGACAACGACGGCGCGGCCAGTCTTCTGCACCGACGTGATGATCGTCTGCGCATCGAGCGGCCGTAGCGTGCGCAGATCAATCACCTCGGCCTCGATGCTCTCTTTCGCCAGCTCGTCGGCCGCTTTCAGCGCGTAGGTCATGCCGTGCGACCACGCGACGATGGTGACGTGCTGACCGGCGCGCGCGATCCGCGCCTTGCCGATCGGCACGATGAAATCATCAAGCTTCGGCACTTCGCCGGTCTGGCCATAGAGGATTTCGTTCTCGAGGAAGATCACCGGATTGGGATCGCGGATCGCTGCTTTCGAGCAAGCCCTTCGCGTCCGCCGCCGAATAAGGCGCGATCACCTTCAGCCCGGGAATGTGGGAGTACCACGCCGCGTAATCCTGGCTGTGCTGGGCCGCAACGCGCGCCGCCGCGCCGTTCGGACCGCGGAACACGATCGAGCAACCCATCTGGCCGCCGGACATGTAAAGCGTCTTCGCCGCCGAATTGATGATCTGGTCGATCGCCTGCATCGCGAAGTTGAAGGTCATGAATTCGACGATCGGTTTCAGCCCGGCAAAGCCTGCGCCGACGCCGACGCCGGCAAAGCCATGCTCGGTGATCGGCGTGTCGATCACGCGCTTGGCGCCAAACTCCTGCAGCAGCCCCTGCGTCACCTTGTAGGCGCCCTGATATTCGGCGACCTCCTCGCCCATCACGAAGACGTCGGCGTCGCGGCGCATCTCTTCGGCCATGGCGTCGCGGAGCGCTTCGCGCACGGTGATGGTCACCATCTCGGTGCCGGCAGGCACCTCCGGAGCTTCAACAATCTCGGCGCGCCCATGTGAGGCCGCCGGCGGCGCTGAGATCGTTGGCTTGCCTTCGCCGACCGGCGAACGCGAGTCGTCGACCTCGTGCTGGATGCTGGGCGCACCACAGGGGCCTTTGGCGGCTTCGCAGCCGCTGGCGTCTTGGAAAGATCGGCGGCGCTCTCGCCATCGCTCAAGATCATCGCGATCGGCGTGTTGACGGCGACGTCTTCGGTACCCTCAGGCACGAGAATCTTGCCGAGCGTGCCCTCGTCGGCGGCCTCGACTTCCATCGTCGCCTTGTCGGTCTCGATCTCGGCAATCACGTCGCCTGACCTGACCGGGTCACCCTCCTTCTTCAGCCACTTCGCAAGGTTGCCCTTCTCCATCGTGGGCGACAGCGCCGGCATCAGGACTTCAATCGGCATCGGAGGCAGCCTTGAACAACAGGATCATCGGAAAAAGATCACGCGACGCGATAGACGTCAGTCCACAACTCGCTCGGGTCGGGTTCGGGATCGTGGGTCGCAAAATCGGCGGCTTCGGCGACAATCTTGCGAACGTTGGCGTCGATCTGTTTCAGTTCGTCCTCGGGCACTTTCTGACCAAGCAAGCGCTGGCGTACCTGCTCGATCGGGTCCTGGTCGTGCCTGATTTTCTCGACCTCCTCGCGGGTCCGATACTTGGCCGGATCGGACATCGAATGGCCACGATAACGATACGTCTGCATCTCAAGAATGTACGGGCCCGTTGCCCTCGCGGCACCATTGTCACGGCCTTGTCTCCCGCGGCTTTCACCGCGCGCACATCCATGCCGTCGACCTGTTCGCCCGGGATGTTGAATGAGACGCCGCGCCTGGAAAAATCCTGCTGGGCTGAGGAGCGGCTCACGGCCGTTCCCATCGCGTAGCGATTGTTCTCGACGACGTAGATGACCGGCAGCTTCCACAGCTCGGCCATGTTGAAGCTTTCGTAGACCTGGCCCTGATTGGCCGCACCATCGCCGAAATAGGCCAGCGAAACATGGTCGTTGCCGCGATAGCGGTTGGCGAAGGCCAGGCCCGTTCCGAGCGACACCTGGGCGCCGACGATGCCGTGACCGCCAAAAAAATTCTTCTCGCGGCTGAACATGTGCATCGAGCCGCCCTTGCCCCTGGAGTATCCGCTGCGGCGGCCGGTCAGCTCGGCCATCACGCCTTTCGCGTCCATGCCGCACGCCAGCATATGGCCATGATCGCGATAGCCGGTGATGATCTGGTCGCCGTCCTTCAGCGCCATCTGCATGCCGACGACGACGGCTTCCTGGCCGATATACAGGTGACAGAAGCCGCCGATCGCACCCATGCCGTAGAGCTGGCCGGCGCGCTCCTCGAAGCGGCGGATCAACAGCATGATGCGGAGCGCGTCGAAGTCTTGCTGCTTGGTGAATGGCGGCGGTTCGGACTTACCGTTTTCAGCCTTTTGCGGTCGGGCGGGAGTTTTGGCGTCAGACGTCTTGGTGTCGGAAGATTTGGCGACAGCCATAGCAGCCTCTCTGTGCGGTACCGAGTCACATAGCCCAATTCGATGATGTGAAAAAGCGTTGCCGCATCGGCAAAAAGCTCAAATCTGTGTTGTTGCGCAACGCACTCGTTTCTTGCAAGAAAATTCAAATCCTCCCGATCATGCGAACGGCCGACGACAAGACGTCTGACGACAAGACCTGGGCCATTTGTGACGCAGCGCACTTTGTTGGGACAAGAAACGTGCGACGTAGGGTTCTGGACCGGCGGTTTCGTGATCGTGGAATCACAGGAGACGAAAACGCTTGACGGCCATTTCAGTTCAACGATGCTCCGCCGGGGACGTTGGAAAACAAAGAGGCAACTACGATGACCAAGCTGATCGCCTGCAGTCTCGGTGCCCTCCTCCTGGCTGCCGTTATATCCACTGCGTCCGCCCAGAGCATTCCGCAAGGGATGCCGCAGAACCTGCAACAGTTGCAGTCTGGCCAGTTGGGTCAGCAGAACAGCCAATCGAGTCAGAATGGCCAGTTCAACCAACAGAGCCAGAACGGGCAACAGGGCCAAAACGGCCAGATGGGTCAGAACGGCCAAAACGGCCAGAACAACCAGCAGGCCTCCAACGGTTCGAAGAAGCAGAAACAGCCGAAGCTGACCAAAGAACAGAAGATGATCCAGCAGTACGTGCCGCAGCAGTATCAGGGATACCTGCCGGCCGGTGTGACCGGCAGGGGGCGGCGGTGGCACGGGCGGCGGCGGAGGCATGTCGCAATACGCGACGGCATGTTCGTTAAAACATCGGGCGTCGCAAGCGCGAGCGCAGCGACCTCATAAGGAGAACAAGGCCATGGCCAACATTCACTGGAGGTTAGGAATTAGCGGTGCGTTCGAAACCGCCCGCGACTGGAGCACGAATACGATCCCGGGCGCGAACGACAACGTCGCGATTACGGCCGCCGGGACCTATACCGTCACTGTCAAGGCGAGCCACACCATCAAATCACTGTCGACAATCGGAACCGCCACGCTGGCCGTGACGTCGGGCCGGCTGACGATCACGGGCGGCACCGGGACCGGCGCCAACGCTGGCGCGATTACAATTGGCAACGGCGCGGCCGTCGAGACCGGCGGCACCTTCAAGAACACCGGCAAGATCGAGATCGGCTCGACCGGTCGAACCACCGGGCTGATCATTGCCGGACACGTGACGCTGACCGGCGGCGGCAACGTCATCTTGAGCGACAACGCGCATAACGCGATCGTCGGCCTGCCACCCGCGAATCCATTCTTCCCCCCGACGTCGATCCTGACCAACGTCAACAACACGATCGCCGGCGCCGGCGCCATCGGCACCAACCTCACCCTGATCAATGAAGGAAGGATCATCGGCGACGGCACGGCCGCGGCGCTGACCGTCAACACCGCCGGGCGCCACATCACCAATTCCGACCTGATGGAAGGCACTACCGACAAGGGCCTCGTCATCGTCAGCAGCGTCAACAATAGCGGCGCGCTGGAAGCGATCGGGACCAATGCGCGTCTCGTTCTCGATGGTACCGTCACCAATACCAGCCGCGGCAGCGTGACAGCATCCGGCTCCGGCGCACACGTCGATTTGTCGAGTGCTACCGTCCTGGTGGCGCGCTATATGTCGGCACTGGCGACCTGTGCGGACCCTCGCGGTACCGGCGTGAGCATCATCTCCGGTGTGAGCGTGAGCGGCCTCGGCGCGCTGCAGGCCAACCAGAACTCGACGCTCGACATCACCAACAGTACCGTCAGCACCAGCCTCACGCTCGCAACCAACGGACATGGCAGCGTGCTGACGATCGACGGCTCGGTCGGCGCGCTGAACGGCACGATCGGCGGGGGCGAGATGGAATTCAAGGGCCCCGCCGCTGCCCATGTCAGCTTCGCCACAGGCCAGATCGGGACGCTGAAACTTAACTCGTCGTTTACCGGCACCGTCTCCGGGTTTGGCGGACATCAGCCGCTGACATTTTCGAATTTCTTTGCCTTCGGTGACAGCACGCTCGACAGCGGCGCGTTCCAGTTCCTGTCGCCGTTCCTGCCCTCGCCACCCAATCCCGGCCTGACTGACCGGCTCACGGACGCGCTTGGCCATGGCGGCACCAACTCGCCCGTTGGCGTCGGGTCGATGAACTGGCAGCTGCTGGCGCAGGATTTTGGCCTGCTTGCCGACACCGCCTACACCGTCGGCGGCGGCATCGGCGGTGGCACCGATTACGCCATCGCCGGCGCGCTCGACGCGATCGATGCCGGCAGCGGCAATGATCCCGGCAATGGCAGCGTCAGCAACATCAACCAGGCGAACAAGCAGACGCCGCCGGATCCGCACCTGCTGTCGACCGTCGACCAGCTCAAGAGCTATCTCGCGTCGAACGGTGGCGCGGCCGACCCGTCAGCGCTCTTCCTCATCAGCTCTGGCGGCAATGACGTCACTTACGCAAGCAAGTTCATCGCCGGTACGACGGCGCAGGACGCGTATCTGTCGGCGCAGGCCGAGGCGCTCGCCACCGAGATCGAAGCATTGGCGCACGCCGGCGCACAGAACATCATGGTCGACGGCAGCCAGAGCAACAGTGGCCTTGCGATCTTCTACACCCAGCAGCTATTTGCCGATCTCGACGCGTCAGGGATCACCTACACCAAGAGCGATACCGACGCGCTGGTGCAGGACGTGATCAACGATCCGACCGCCTACGGCTTCACGTCGACGACCGTCCACCCCGGCGTCGCCGGGCCAACACCGAGTCCGCGCTGATCGAGCCGGACACTGCTGACGGCCTTTCGGGCTGGGGACTGTGGGGCGCCGACACGACGGTCGAGCAGGACTCCACCGGCATGACCACGCCGTTCAACCACCAATACGCCTATCTCGCATCGACGGACGCCGAGCAGACCCATTTCTTCTCGGACGACCAGCATCTGTCGGCGGCAGGACAGCAGATCGAGGCAAACCTCGACTTCAACCTGCTGGCTGACGATGCGATCGACCTGACCAGCCTGGCCTATGTCTTCGGCCACACGGCAGCGAACTTCGCCGGCGACACAGTGGGTGGCACGCTCTCGGTCACCAATGGCACGCAGAGCTTCGACATTAGCCTGCTCGGCAACTACACGGCCGCATCATTCATCACCGCGAGCGACGGCACCGGCGGTACGCTCGTTCTCAACCAAACGAGTTTGTCGCCAGCCCAGCTATTGCTGGCCGCCGGCGGCGCGTCGTAACGCGGCACCGCATCCTGCAATTCGCGAGCTTTGCCGGACTACTCCTTCTTCGCCCGGCACAGCGTCTGCGACGGCGTCTCGCCGAACAGCGCCCGGTAAGACAGCGAGAATTCCCCGGGGTGCCAGAACCCATTGGCCAGTGCGACCGCCTTGATTTGCGCTGGCGCGCCGCTAACCAAGGCCTGGTGAACACACCATAGCCGCCGAAGCCTGATGTATTCGTGCAGCGGGCGCCCTCTGATGGAGACCACCGCATTGTGCAGGGTGCGAACGGAGACGCCGAACTGACGGGCAAGCTCGTGGCTGTAGAACGTCGCGCCGAGATTGCGCGACAGGGTCTCGTCGAGCAGGCGCACCGTCTTCAGATATTTGCCGCGCGCGGCCGCCTGCTTCGGCTGGATCGCCGGTTCGCAGTCCATCAGCGCCCCGTCGATCGCCGCGACGAGCGACTCCTCCAGTCCGCAGGCGACGCTCGGCGGGGCGAATTCGGACGCCGAGCAACACGCGAACAGGAGGATGTCTTGGACCGTGGCCTGCAGCTTGCGAAGGCTGCCGGGGTTCGGCCGCACAATGCGGGAGGCGTTCTCGACCTCGGGCCAGCCGCGATCGCGCATCGGCGAATTGAACAGCATGAGAGCGAACAGATTGGCGCGCGGCTCGATCAGGTCACTCGGCCCGTTGCCCCGCGCCAGCAGCAGCGTGTCGCCTGGCGCATCGGCGCCGTTGAGCGTCAGCGCTGCCTCGTCCTCCATCGGAAGACCGACGAGCGCGCCTTCTGTGCGGAAATCGGCTTCGACAATGCGGGGAAACGTACGTTGCAGGAAGATCGTGCACGATGGCAGCGTCAGGACCGCGAGAGAAGCAGCAAAATCCCTGACGTCGGTCGGTACGCTCCGCGCGGCCACCAGACGCTCAATGACCCGGAAGTGGTCGACGTCTGTATAGTGCACAATCTGGACTGCGCTTGATCCTTTCAGGTTTGCGAGGAGTGTCATTGAGCCATGACTGATTGAAGGATGGATGCGGCTGGCCAATGCATCGTTGCGTCAGACTGGCGGTGCACCGGCAAGCCTTCACGATTTGCGGGAGGCGAGCAAGCCCGATCCGCTCACCATCCAAAGCCGCGCGCAACACGACGTGGCGCGTCCAGCGCTTCTGCAGGCCTCGCCAACTTGCGATGTGCGGGATGAAAGTTCAGATCGCCGAGGCGACCGCGTCGAGCCCGATGACGCGCGCGAGGGTACGCACCTCGCGCTTCTGGTCTTCGCTGAGCGTGAACAGCACCGGGAACGCCGCGTTCTTCAGCTCCTCGACCTCCGGGCTGTCGGGATCGATCAATGCCGCCGTGACCTCGGCGCCACCCTTGTTGTTGCGGTTTAGCTTGGCGGCAATCTTGCGCAGTGCTGCTTCGATCGCCGGCCAGTGCTCTGCCTGAAACGGCGTCAGCTTCATGCGCTCCTTGACGCTGGCGATCTGCTCATCGCTCAGGATCGCGTAGGCCGGCTGGCGCTTGGCCGCCTGCTTCGGCTTGGCCGGAGGCGCAGGCTGCAGCTGCCCGGCCCATGGCACCGGCGGCCCGACCTTCTCGGTCGCGGCCGGCGGCACGGCTGCATAAGCCGACAATATGTTCGGCGACAAGCTGCCGGTTGTTATGGGCGTATCAGCGACAGTTCCCCGGTCCCTCGGCGCGCGAGCGGCGAAATTCACCATCGCGAGGCGATCGTGTTTCGCTTCCTTGTTGGAGACCGTGCGTACCACGGTTGCGGCCGCCTCCTGGATCTTCTCGGGAGCGCTCGACAGCACCGTGCCGTTGGCGAGCAGTCCGCCGGCAACGATCCCGACCGCGATGTAAGCGACAGAGGCAAGTAGCAGCGATTTGGTCGACAAGTCGATGACCCCGTCCGGCTTTTGACTGGCGCGCTCTCGGCCGCGCGCAACATCCTCGTCTTGTTGGTCGCAGATGCCGGTTAACTATGGCCTAAGCATGCCCGCCCGCCGACAAAATCCCGGCCATGCACAATTTTCGTCTCTGATGGAATCGGAATTCCGCGCAAAATGATCGACTTAGGCGTCAATTCTTGATCATTCGCACGAGGTCGTGCGGATCGGCAAAGTCAAGTTGCGCGCGAACGCGCTCGTCCAGCATGTCGGGATCGAGGCTGTCGGAACGCAGCAACGCAATGCGCTTCTCGGCATCCGCACGCTCCTGCTTTAGCCGCGCAAGCTCCGCGGTCAGCGTCAGGATCTCGGCGTCGAGCTCCTGCTGCGCGTTCAAACCATATTTGCCGGTATAGGCGTTGACGCCGAAATAGCCGATCAGCATCGCCGCGATCGCGTAGAGCGCGAGGCCAGTGATGAACGCCTTGAATCGGCTGCGGGTGACCATCGCTGAAACATCCGACGGTCCGGTTAAGGTGATGTTAAGCACCCTCGCCCGCCACTCGTCCCGCGCTCCCAGCCGCTCGTCACAACGCGCCTTGCCCGGTCACGCCGCGCGCGCGATCGGTCACATGAGGCTGGACGCCGAAGCGACAACCTCGCAAACGTCATCAGTGTCACGATTACGAGAAACGGGCGCTGAACGAAAATGAACCGCCGTGAATTCATTGCAACGGGCATCGGCATCGCCGCAATTTCCGCCGCGGGAATGCCGCCGGCGAAAGCGGCGCCGCTCAACCGCGTGCGTCCGGGCATGCCGGGCTGGCCCAATGATGCCGCCTGGGCGGCGCTGAACCGGGACACCAATGGCCGCCTGCAGAAGGTCGGTCTGCCGAAGCTCGACACCGCCGAGGCAAAGCAGCTTCTCGCCAACCCGTTTTATGTCGGCGACGAGCCAGGCTTGACGCAAAGCTCCGGCTGGCTCGACGCCTGGCGCTCGCAGCCGAGCGTCTACATGGTGGCGGCGGAGAGCGCAGCGGATGTCGCCGCCGCAGTCCGCTTCGCGAAGGCCAACAACCTTCGCCTCGTCATCAAAGGCCGCGGCCACAGTTACTTCGGCACGTCCTGTGCACCAGATTCGCTGTTGATCTGGACGCGGAAGATGGATGCGATAACCGTCCACGACGCGTTCACGCCGATGGGGTCGAACGCTGCGCCGGTTCCGGCTGTTTCGGTCGGCGCCGGCGCGATGTGGCTGCACACCTATCAGGCCGCGGCATCGGCCGGCCGCTACGTCCAAGGCGGCGGCTGCACCACGGTGGGCGTCGCCGGCCTTATTCAAGGCGGCGGTTTCGGCAGCTTTTCCAAGGGCTTTGGGAACGCAGCTGCGAGCTTGCTTGACGCCGAGATCGTCACCGCCGACGGCGAGATCCGAACCGTCAACGCGGCGCGCGAGCCGGATCTGTTCTGGGCACTGAAAGGCGGCGGTGGCGGCACGTTCGGCGCCATCACGCGCCTCACGCTCGCGACCCATCCCCTGCCCGACACCGTCGGCGCCGTGAACCTGACATTGCGCGCAAAGTCCGACGGCGCTTATCGCCACCTGCTTCAGCGCTTCGTCGAACTCTATGCGGCAAGCCTGTTCAATCCGCACTGGGGCGAACAGGTCCGCGCGCGCACCGACAATCGCCTCGACGTGCGCATGGTGTTCCAGGGCCTCTCCAAGGACGGGGCGCGTGCCGCGTGGAAACCTCTGCTCGATTTTGCCGATGCGAACCCGGCCGATTACGAGGGCCAGGCTTCGTTCGAAATCGCGTCCGTGCCGGCAAAATATTTCTGGAACGGCTGGCTCTATCGGCTGTTCGCGCGTTCCGCAGTCAACTTCGACAGCCGGTCGGGGGCGCCGTGGACTGACTACTGGTGGAAGGGCGACCACGAGCAGGTCGGCGTGTTCTGGGACGCCTACACCTCGGCCTGGATGCCGGCGTCCCTGCTGAAGCCCGAAGGCCAGGCCAAGCTGGTCGACGCGTGGTTTGCCGCGAGCCGACACTGGTCCGTCGGCTTCCATTTCAATAAGGGCCTTGCCGGCGCGCCGCAGCCGGCGATCGAAACATCGCGCGACACCGCAATGAACCCGGACGCGCTCGATGCCTTTGCGCTTGTCATCATCGCCTCGGCCGGGGGACCGGCGTTCGATGGCTTGCCCGGCCCTGACGTTGCCGCCGCCGCGACCCGGCGCGACCGCGTTGACGCCGCGATGGCGGCCCTGCGCGCTGCCGCACCCGACACTGGCGCGTACGTCAACGAATGCGACTACTTCCAGGCGGGCTGGCAAACGGCCTTCTGGGGCCCGCACTACCCGCGCCTGCTCGAGATCAAACGCCGCTACGATCCCGACGGATTGTTCTACGTTCACCACGGGGTCGGCAGCGAGGACTGGACCGACGACGGTTTTGCGCGCCGGTCCTAGAGCATGATCCGAAAAAGTGGATATCGGTTCTCCGATCAGATCATGCTCAATCGAGGCTCCTCAATTACTTCCGCAACACCTGATCGACCCACGCCGCGAACGCGTTGATGTAGGTTGTCGCGAACTGCTTCAGCGAATCCTTGACCAACTCGCCATTGGCGTCGAACGCATCACCGATGCCGCCGACATAGGCTTCGGGCTGCTGGAGCGCCGGGACGTTGAGGAACGCCAGCGTCTGACGGAGATGGTGATTGGCGCCGAAGCCGCCGATCGCGCCCGGCGAGTTCGAAATCACGCCGCCCGGCTTGCCGTTGAACACGCTGTGGCCATAGGGGCGCGAGGCGACGTCGATCGCGTTCTTCAGCACGCCCGGCATCGAGCGGTTGTATTCGGGGGTGACGAACAGCACCGCGTCGGCCTTCTTGATGCGCTCGCGGAACGCCACCCAGTCCGTCGGCGGGTTCGCCTCCAGGTCCTGGTTGAAGAAGGACAGGCCTTCGAGCGTGATGACATCGAGCTTCAGCGATGCTGGAGCAAGTTTTGCCAAGGCATTGGCAAGCTTTCTGGAAAACGATTCCTTGCGAAGGCTGCCGACAATCACGGCGACGCTATGGGTGGGCATGAAAAAATCCTCTTTTTCAGGTGACTGGAATGCAGTGAATGGCGCTCGATGGCGTCGGCATGTACATGCACATGCATGAAAGAAGATGCAAGTGCATCAATCTAACAGTTTTGTGTAGGAGCTATGCGACGCCTCGCTCCCGCGCTGTCCGGACGGGCCGGGTCGGTGGCCGGATTGCGTTACCGACCACCGGCACCTATCTCCGAGATCAAAAGCGAGGAAACAGCATCCATGGGCGTGCTCGACGACTATCTGGTCGACGACAGGCTGTCGCTGCTCGACAAGACTAGGATCCAGGCGCAGGTGCTGGTGCCGGTCATGAAGGCGTTGCGCGCCGAGCTCGGCAAGGACAAGGCCGACGCCATCGTCAAACAGGCACTGCGCGACTGGTCGATGAAGCTGTTTGCCGATATCGGCCGGGATATCGAGGGCAGCGAGCGCCGCAAATGGGCGACCATGCACACCGCGCTCGGCGAAATCACCGAGCGCGAGGTCAGCCTCGACATGCTCCGGCACGACAAGGAGGCGCTGGAGTTCGACGTGACGAGCTGCCGCTTCGCCGAGTTTTTCCGCGCACTGGGCGAGCCCGATCTCGGCGCGCTGCTGGTGTGCTCGACCGATTTCGACATCGTTGCCGGCGCCGGCAACGAGGTCAGCCTCAACCGCGCCCAGACCCTGATGCAGGGCGCGCCGAGCTGCACCTTCCGCTACAGATTCGCGCCGCGGTGAATCCCAGGCAATTTGCTTCACGTCAAAGACATGCCCCGTAGTAGCTGGCCTTAACGTCCCTGACCTTTTGGCTTTCATCGGTCGACCAGATGACCGTGATGGTATCGCCGCAAATGCCGCTGCCCCAGCGGTATTCGAGCGCCTCGCTTTGGTCGTAGGTTGGACAGGTGGTGAAGGCTTGACCCACTGGCGCCCGCTGTCCCTGTGGCAGGCAGTCAGGCCGCGGCGGCGGCAAAGGTTTGAACCCCTGACCCAGGAGCGTCGCTTTCAGCGTGCCTTCGCTCGTTCCGGCCGGGAATTTCTGCTGAAACAGCGCATTCAATTTGGCGTTCGTTTCACGCTGGTTCTGGAAGGTCGCGCCACCGAACTGATCTGCTGCGATCGTCGGCGGGCGTGTGTTTTCAAGCAGTGGATGAAACAGAATTTCCAACAGCAACAAAGTGGCTTCAGGCTTCCAAAGAAACAACCCGGCGATCATCAGGACAACGAAGCCAAGAAACCCAAGCCCAATGCGAACCGGCCACCAGAACCAACGCCGTTTCCGCGCCTCCCCTGCCTCGGGCATCTGAGCGTCGCGTCGGTCACGTCCGGTTGCGGACCTCGTTCAGAATGAAATTGCCGAACCGCTTGGCGCGGTTGCGCAGCACCTTCATCGCGCCTTGGTCGACGAAGTAGGTCAACAGGATACTGTCGCGGGTCTTGACCCGGTTGTGCACGGGGTCGGCCGAATGCCAGGTGTCGTCACCGACCGCAAAGGCGTAGCCCGAGTTCGGTGCGAATTTCATCTGCGCGCGCTTCGGCATCGAGCCGTCGGCCAGCCGCTCGTGGAAGATCGTGCCAATGTCGGTGTTGGCATCGTCGCGCGGCAGGTAAAGCTGCACGGTGATGCCCTTCCAGTGCGTGTCGGTGTGCGGCGTGATCAGGTAGCCTGGAATATCTCGCGTGAGGATCGGGATCGGATACATGCCGACCGACATGAAATCCTTGCCGAAGCGCTTTTCCAGTCCCGGCGCGAGTTTCCTGCGGAATGCATCTTTGACCTGCTCTGAGCACAGCGCCGCTCCGACAACGCTCCACACACGCAAGTTTCTGGGCCGGCAGGTGGCGGATGTACTCGGGAAACAGGTCGATCTTCACGCGGGTATGCGTGCCGTCCTTGAGGTCGAGCTCCTTGCTGCGACCGTGCATCGGCCGGTAATCGGCACTCTCAGGCATCGCGTCGAGCATCGCCTGGTAGACGTGATCAGGGAAAACGTTGCTGAGCTCGATGTGGAAGAACGGCTTTGGATCGAACTTCGCGGATCCGACCGCGCGGGCGATGTGATCGGTCAGCGCCTCGACCGCGACACGACGATCATTGCCGCGCAGCGCAGTGGTCTGGTCCATGGCCGAACTCCCCGTTTATCAGCAAGTGTCGCGCGCGTGGCGTGCGAACTCAAGACTTGACGCGCTTCAACCCAAACCCTTGATCGCGGAACGGCCGCCGTATCGCGCCTGGGTTCCCAGCTGCTGCTCGATGCGCAGCAGCTGATTGTATTTCGCGGTGCGGTCGGAGCGTGCGAGCGAGCCGGTCTTGATCTGCCCACAATTGGTTGCGACCGCGAGGTCGGCGATCGTGGAATCCTCGGTCTCGCCGGAGCGATGCGACATCACCGCAGTGTAGCCGGCCTTGTGCGCCATCTCGACCGCGGCGAGCGCCTCGGTCAGCGTGCCGATCTGGTTGACCTTGACCAGGATCGAGTTCGCAAGCCCGCGCTTGATGCCGTCGGACAGCCGCTTGACGTTGGTGACGAACAGGTCGTCGCCGACCAGCTGGCACTTGTTGCCGATCAGGTCGGTGACGCGCTTCCAGCCGTCGAAATCATCTTCGGCCATGCCGTCTTCGATCGAGACGATCGGATAACGCGACACGAGCTCTGCGAGATATTTCGCCTGCTCCTCAATCGAACGCGTCTTGCCCTCGCCTTCGTAGACATACTTGCCGTCCTTGAAAAACTCGGTCGACGCCGGATCCAACGCGATGACGACATCCTGCCCAGGCTTGTAGCCGGCGGCCTCGATCGACTTCATCACGAAGCCGAGCGCCTCCTCGGCCGATTTCAGGTTCGGCGCGAAGCCACCCTCGTCGCCGACATTGGTGTTGTGGCCGGCATCGTGCAGCGCCTTCTTCAAGGTCTGGAACACTTCCACGCCCATGCGCAGGCCTTCGGAGAAGCTCGGCGCGCCGACCGGCATGATCATGAATTCCTGAAAATCGATCGGGTTGTCAGCGTGCACACCGCCATTGACGATGTTCATCATCGGCACCGGCAACAGCCGCGCCGAGGTGCCGCCGACATAGCGATAGAGCGGCAGGTCGGCCGCGGCGGCCGCGGCCTTGGCCACGGCGAGCGAGACGCCGAGGATGGCGTTGGCGCCGAGGCGCGCCTTGTTCGGCGTGCCATCGAGCGCGATCATCGCCTCGTCGATCTGGGTCTGGGCTTCGGCTTCCATGCCGCCGACCGCATCAAAAATTTCGGTCGTCACCGCATCGACCGCCTTGCGCACGCCCTTGCCGAGATAACGCTTCTTGTCACCGTCCCGAAGTTCGACCGCTTCATAGGCGCCCGTCGAAGCGCCCGAGGGAACCGCGGCGCGGCCCATCGACCCGTCTTCCAGCACCACGTCGACTTCGACGGTCGGATTGCCCCGGCTATCGAGAATTTCGCGGCCGATAATGTCGACGATAGCGGTCATGGCAGTTCTCTCAGGTCCGGCGGATTGAGGGAAATCGGGGTGCTTCTACAGGATGGCAACGCCAAGGCAAGTCTTCGCAAACAAGTCTTGGTAAATCCCCCTGCTCCGCTGACCGCGAACGAAATCTCAGCTATTTGAGCGGTGACGGAGGCGAAAATGGCAAAACGGGCGAAATCGAAATCAGCTGATGGCTCAAGGCCGCTGCAGCTTGGCCGTGCCGTCGAATGGCCGTCGTCGCCCGAGGCGGCGCAACTCGATCGCGTGCCGAATCCGCAGAGCTCTACACCGTACCTGGTCCGCTTCACGGCTCCCGAATTCACCAGCATGTGCCCGGTGACCGGCCAGCCGGACTTCGCGCACATCGTGATCGATTACGTACCACGGCAGTGGCTGCTCGAATCGAAGTCGCTAAAGCTTTATCTCGCGAGCTTCCGTAATCACGCCGCCTTCCACGAGGACTGCACGGTGTCGATCGGCCGCCGCATCGCCGCCGAGATCAAGCCCAAGTGGCTGCGCATCGGCGGTTACTGGTATCCGCGCGGCGGCATCCCGATCGACGTGTTCTGGCAGACCGGGCGCCCGCCAAAGGAGCTGTGGATTCCCGACCAGGGCGTGTCGCCCTATCGCGGTCGCAGCTGACGCGAAAAGCCGCCCGGTGAAAGCACCGGGCGGCTTGATTAATCCGTCGTTCGGTCGCTCAGTTCAGACCGTACTGCGAGAAGATCGACTTCACGTCGGAGCGGTTGATGAACTTCGTCAGCTGACGGTTGATATTTCCGCTGCTGACGTTGAAGCCACCGACATCGAAGCTGTCGTCGCAGTGATGGCGCGACCGGCTCTGATGCGGGGCCCGCGCCACTTTCGTTGACGAGGTGTTGGTTGACGACGTCGCGGTGTCGACCTTCGCAGTTGTCGTCGCGGCCGGTGTCGTAACAGTCGTCGGCGTCGGCTCGGTGGTGATCACGGGCGCGACCGGAGCAACCGAGGCCGGGGCTGTCGCCGCGTCGGTAGTCGTCGATGCGTTGGTAGTCACAGGAACCGAAGTGTCCGTCGCGGGCGCCGGAGCCGGCAGCGTCACAATCGATGAGCTCGACATGGTCGCGACCGGAGCCGCAGCGGTTTCAAAGGTATTGTTGGCCGCCGGCAGCGCGGGGACGTCGACCTTCGGTGCTTCGACGGCGGCAACCGGAGCCGTGGTGGTCGGCGCCGGGATCGCGGGGATTTCGACCGGGCGCTGAGCGTTCGGGTTGGTTGCGGCTTGGGCGGTGCCGAGGATCAATCCGCGGTTGATGCGCTTGACTTCGCCGGTCGCCGGCTGGTCCTGGGTCTGAGCCGCCATTTGGCGGGTGCTGACCGGGCCGGCAAACACGGTGGCCGGGGTCAGAACCGTCACAAGAAGAACGGCCTGCATCGCCTTCACAATCGTTCCAGTCTTGGTCATGACATGTTCCTCCAAAGATGGGTTTTGCGCGGCGGCTGTCCGTTCATGGGCGAGGACGAACTTGATGCTCCCAAGATGCGCCAGCAAGTCGCGGGCAGTATGTGATGAAGATCACATTGCGGACCGCGGGAACTCGCTGGGCCGAAAGCCTCGAAAAGCCTCGCGTTGCAGCGGCCCTGCGCCGCCTAACTCTCCGACGCCACATCGAATGGGTGCACTTCCTTGTGGCGCAGCAGTTGCGAGCACAGCAACCCGACCGTCATGACGACCGCGGCGGCCGTGAATAGCGTTGGCCCCTTGCCGATGCTCAAGAGCCCCGCGCCATAGAGCAGCGGCCCGGCGAATTGCCCGCAGTTGAACATGAAGGCCTGCAACGAGACGGCGCTGGCGCGCGCGTCCGGTGCGATTTCCGACGTGAAGACCTGGAAGCCGCCGTGCAGCATGTAGAAGCCGAACCCCATCAGCATGAAATTGAAAAATTGCAGTTGCCAGGGCGGGCCGAGCCCGATGATCACGATTTGCGATGAGATGAAGATCGCGCCGATCACCATCAGCCCGTTGTCGCCGAACAAGGGCAAGATGCGCTTGATGAGCGCGGCGTAGATCAGCCCGCCGACGGCGTAGCCGCCAATCACGAAACCCGCGATCGACAGCCTGGGCTCGCCGAGCTGCTGCAGGAAGGCGGCGACATACGGATAGAGCCCCATGATGCAGGAGCCTTCCGCCAGCACACCGAGATAACAGAGCCGCGCATGCGGATGGGTGAGAATGCGGCGATAGTTCGAAACCAGTATCTTCAGGTGAACGGCGTTGCGGGGGCTGTTCATCTGGCCGCGAAAGCCCCAGGCCACCGCAAGCCACACCAGCAGGATGAACGAGCCGAGCACGATCAACACGCTGCGCCACCCGACGAGATCGCCGAGCACGCCGGAGAATGTCGCGCCAAGCAGGTTGCCCGACAGCGCGCCGGCCATGATCCGAACTCATCGCGATGCGGCGCTGCTGGATCGGAAAGAGATCGCCGGTCAGGCCCATCGCCACCGGAAAGACGCCGCCGGCGGCGGCGCCGCAGATCACGCGCGTGGCCAGCAACAGCTCGAAGGAGTGCGTGAACGCGCCGATGATGTTGCCGATCCCGAGCAGCGCCAGGCAGATCAGGATCAGCCGTGGCTTGCCGAACAGGTCCGCGACCGCGCCGAGCGGCAATTGCACGAAGGCAAAGGCGATCGCGGTCGATGCGGCGAGCGTCGCCGCCGTCGGAATGCTGATTCCCAGCTCGTGCGCGATCTGCGGCAGCAGGGGATCGATCGCACGCGAGGTAAGCCCCGCGGCAAAGTTCCCCATCGCGATGATCGGAAGCAGGTATTGCATGCGAGGCTTTTGGATCGCGGCGCGTTATCCACGCCTGTTTGTTGAGGGTTGTTCTTCTAGTTGCTTTTGGCGACCCGGTCGAATGCCATCAACTTGCGCAGCAGGTCTTCGAACTCCTTTAGCGGCACCATGTTGGGCCCGTCGGATGGCGCTTTATCAGGGTCCTGATGCGTCTCGATGAACACGCCGGCGACGCCGACCGCCACGGCCGCGCGCGCCAGCACCGGCACGAATTCGCGCTGCCCGCCTGATGACGCACCCTGCCCGCCCGGCTGCTGCACCGAATGCGTGGCGTCGAAAATGACTGGTGCGCCGGTCGTGCGCGCCATGATCGGCAGCGCGCGCATGTCCGACACCAGCGTGTTGTAGCCGAACGAGGCGCCGCGCTCGGTGACCAGCACATTCGGATTGCCGGCGCTCGTGATCTTCTCGACCGCGTGCACCATGTCCCACGGCGCAAGAAACTGGCCCTTTTTGACGTTGACGACCTTGCCGGTGCGCGCTGCCGCCACGAGGAGATCGGTCTGCCGCGACAGGAATGCGGGGATTTGCAGGACGTCGACGACTTCGGCGGCCGGCACGCACTGATCGATCTCGTGCACGTCGGTCAGCACGGGCACGCCAAGCTCGCTCCGGATGTCAGCGAAAATCTTCAGCGCCTGGCCAAGCCCCATGCCGCGCCCGCTGCTGCCGCTGGTGCGGTTCGCCTTGTCGAACGAAGTCTTGAACACGAGGCCGATGCCAAGCCGTTGCGCGATCTCTTTCAACGCGCCCGCCATCTCAAAGGCATGCGTGCGGCTCTCCAGCGCGCACGGCCCCGCGATGACCGCGAGTGGCAGCGCGTTGCCGAATTTGACGCTTCCAACAGTAACGATTGGCGCGGCTTTGGCTGTCACACTCAAGGACCTCTCTCTGGTCAAACCGGGCGGACCATGCCGTCCCGGCGCAGCCGGATCAACCGCTAACAGCCGCCAAGATCACTCGCTTTCTGCCTCGAAAACCAGCGTGGCGCCGAAAGCGTCGTCCGGCCCAACGATGACGGCATTGCCGCGCCGCCGATAAGGAATCGCATTCGTCTCGAGGTGGCTTTCGACCCGCTCCCGCCACGACACGCCGATCCGCAGCGCGGCCAGCCTCATTGCATCGCCGTCGACCTCAGGCGTCACACCAAAGCGGTCGGCAAACGAGACCGGCTCGTCGACCTCGATGGTTCCGCGTGGCGTCTGCGCGGTGAGCCCGATCGAGGTCGAATGCAGCGCGCGCTGGCCGGTGTAAGTCTCGAGGAAAATGTAATGATCGGTCGGGTTATCGGCGACCAGCACGACGCCATGAACGGCGTGGGCACTGTTCGGATGCGTCTGCAGCGCCTTGCTCCAGAATTTTGCCGAGTTATGCCGACGAGCGATCGCAAAGCCGGTGTGGGGCGACAACGGGTCCGCGGCAAAGGCCAGCGAGAAGCCAAGCGTCGCCATGGCGCCATCACTCTGCAGTCCCTGACGCGTGAAGGCCAGCTCGGCGGACTGCCCGATTCCGGCGCGGGCAAATTCGGCAGCGTCCCCCGCAACATCCTCGCTTTGCAGGAGCAGCATGGAAAACCCCTGCCCGCGCATCAGCGCGTCGCGGTGAAACGCGCCGAAGTAACGTGCAAGGCCGGCATGCTCGGCGTCGCGCTCGATCAGCTCGGGCTCGGCCACCGTCAGTATCTCGACGTAAAAGCCTTCGAGCTGGACAAGGTAATTGTGCGTGCCCCAGGAGTGCAGGTTGCGCGCGCCGACGGTGAATCCGAGCTTGCGGTAGAAGTCCGCCGCGCCGTCGAGGTCCTCGACGGCGTGGACGATGTGATCGAGCGCACGCGGCATTTGCGCCAAGGTTTACTTCACCGATGAAAAGGCGGTCGGGGCCAGAATCTGGTTGATGACCTTGGCGACGATCTGGCCGTTCTTTTCGGTTTCCGCCCGGACCGCGAGCCATTCCTGGTCGACCATGAACGCGCCCCACTTCTTCTCGCGGTCGGCAAGCGACTCCCATTGCAGGAAATAGACGAGCTGCTGGTTGGTCTCGCCGATCAGCGTGGTGAAGAAGCCGGCCTGCTTGATGCCGTGCTTCTCCCAGATCTTCAGCGTGTAGGTGTCGAAGCGCTTCAGCAAATCCGGCAGTCGGCCGGGCACGGCATGATAGACCCGCATTTCATAGATCATCGAGACCTCCCAAAGTCAGTTCTTGTGTTGGCGGACACGCAAGCCATCGGCTGCGCGTGGCCCACAGTTTGGCAGATCAGATGCGGGTTAGACCAGCCGCGATTGCACCACGGCTGCCCCGATAAAGGACGAGAACAGCGGGTGCGGGGCGAACGGCCTTGACTTCAGCTCGGGGTGGAACTGCACGCCGATAAACCAGGGATGGTCCTCGTATTCGACGATTTCGGGCAACACGCCATCGGGCGACATGCCGGAGAAGCGCAGCCCATGCTGCTCGAGCCGATCCTTGTAGCGGGTGTTGACCTCATAGCGATGGCGGTGGCGCTCGGAGATTTCAAGCGCGTTGTCGTAGATCGCTGAAACCCGGCTGCCGCGGCGGAGCACCGCCGGATAGGCGCCAAGCCGCATGGTGCCACCGAGATCGCCGGCCGCGTGCCGCTTCTCAAGCTCGTTGCCGCGCATCCACTCGGTCATCAGGCCGACCAGTGGCTCCGGCGTCGGGCCGAATTCGGTCGAGTTGGCATTCTCGATGCCGACCAGGTTTCGCGCCGCTTCGATCACGGCCATCTGCATGCCAAAGCAGATGCCGAAATACGGCACCCGCCGCTCGCGTGCGAACCGCGCCGCGCGAATTTTTCCTTCGGCGCCGCGCTGGCCGAAGCCGCCGGGCACCAGGATGCCGTCGACATGATCGAGGAAGGGCGTCGGGTCCTCGTTCTCGAACACCTCGCTCTCGATCCAGTCGAGGTTGACCTTGACCTTGTTGGCGATGCCGCCATGCGACAGCGCCTCGATCAGCGACTTGTAGGCATCCTTCATGCCGGTGTACTTGCCGACGATCGCAATCGTGACCTGGCCTTCCGGATTGCGGATACGCTCGTTGATCTCGTGCCAGCCCTCGAGCACCGGCGCCCGGTGAGGCTGCAGGTGGAACGCCGCCAGCACTTCATCGTCGAGTCCCGCGGCGTGATAGGCCTCAGGCACGGCGTAGATGTTGTCGGCGTCGCGCGCCTCGATGACGGCGCTTTCGCGCACGTTGCAGAACAGTCCGAGCTTGCGGCGCTCTTCTTTCGGAATCGGGCGATCTGTACGGCACAACAGGATGTCCGGCTGGATGCCGATTGAACGCAGCTCCTTCACCGAGTGCTGGGTCGGCTTGGTTTTCAGTTCGCCGGCGCTCGGAATGAAGGGCAACAAGGTCAGGTGGATGTAGACGGAGTGTTCACGCGGCAGCTCGTTCTTGAGCTGGCGGATCGCCTCGAAGAACGGCAGGCCCTCGATGTCGCCGACCGTGCCGCCGACCTCGCACAAAACGAAGTCGAATTCGTCGTTGCCCTCGAGGATGAATTCCTTGATGGCATTGGTGACATGGGGAATGACCTGGATCGTGGCGCCGAGGTAGTCGCCGCGCCGCTCCCTGGTCAGGATGTCCTGATAAATCTTGCCCGTCGTGATGTTGTCGCGTCTGGTCGCCGGTCTGCCGGTGAAGCGCTCATAGTGGCCGAGGTCGAGATCGGTCTCGGCGCCGTCGTCGGTCACGAACACTTCGCCGTGCTGATACGGCGACATCGTTCCGGGATCGAGGTTGAGGTAGGGATCGAGCTTGCGAAGGCGGACCTTGTAGCCACGAGCCTGCAGGAGCGCGCCGAGCGCTGCCGATGCAAGACCTTTCCCAAGGGAGGAGACCACGCCGCCGGTGATGAAGATATACCGCGCCATGGGACTCAACTCTTATCGCCGATCCATCGATTCGCAAAAGCCAAACACGTTGTCCCCAAGGCGAAGCTCGTTCGCCCCAAGATCACCTAAAATCAAAAATACTCAAACGCTTACTTAAGGACGCTGATGTGGTTTCGCAGCCCCAAAGGCTGCAAGCCAGCAATGCCTTACTGCGAACGCGGCACCTGCGGACCGCTTGGCGCCTGCTTCTGGTCCTGCTGCTTCAACGTATCGAGCAGGCCCGACCCCGACGGCGTGACCGGCGTCGGCGCCCCCGGCTGCGAGATTGGCGCCTGTGTCCCGGTCAGCGGCGACGGTCCCTCCGTGCGATTGAGACTTGCAATCCACGACAGCAACAGGCTGGTCGCGAAGAAGCCGATCGCGAGAAACGCGGTGGTGCGCGTCAGCAGATTTGCCGTTCCCCGGCTCGACATGAAGCCGCCAGGCGATCCCGCGCCGAGCCCACCGCCTTCGGAGCGCTGCAGGAGCACGACGCCGATCAGCGCCGCGACAATCATGAGGTGGATGACAACGATGACGGTCTGCATTTCGGCCCTTCACATCGCACGCCGCAGCCTTTGAGGGCGCGTGTCTTGTCGCGTGCGGGATTTATTGAAATTCGCGCGGTGTCTACACGATCGCTTACGCCAGCACCACCCCGATGCTTGCTTCCGCGGAGTTAGGGGCAGGCGGCGGCGATCGCAAGGAAATCGGTCGCTTTCAGGCTCGCGCCCCCGATCAAGGCGCCGTTGACCGCTTTTGCCCGCAGGATTTCGGCCGCATTCGAGGGTTTGACCGATCCGCCATAGAGGATGCGGATTTCGGCCCCCTCACCCTTAAATCGTTCGTTGAGCTTGTTCCGGATAAACCAATGAACTTGCTCGATATCCGAAATCGTCGGGGTCAGCCCGGTTCCAATCGCCCAAACCGGCTCGTAGGCGACGACCAGATTGGCCGCCGTGGCCCCATCCGGAACCGAGCCTGCGAGTTGAGCGCCGACGATATCGAGCGTTTGGCCGGATTTGCGCTGCGCCTCGGTCTCGCCAACGCAGACGATCGGAACGAGCCCAGCGCGCCACGCCGCCTGGGCCTTGGCGCGGACCAGTTCGCTACTTTCGCCATGATCGGCCCGCCGCTCCGAATGCCCTGTGATCACGAACCATGCACCGGCATCTTTCAGCATCTCGGCAGAGATATCGCCGGTGTGGGCTCCAAAGGCGTTGGGGTGACAGTCCTGGCCGCCAATTGCGACCACCGAGCCACGTGCCCGGCTCGCGAACGCCGCGACCAGCGTCGCCGGCGGGCAGATCAGAAGGTCGGCCTTTTTTGCCAGCGGCTCGGAGGCGGCGATGATGGCCTGCAGCTCGCTGCCGGAGCCGATCAGGCCGTTCATTTTCCAGTTCCCCGCGATCAGCGGGCGGCGCACTGCGGGCATCGAGAAACCTCTTCGAATCCAAAATCAATGTCCGCTAGCAGAGCCATCGCGGCGAAGCCAGTGGCCACATGACGGGCGTTTAAGTTGCGGCGCGGGCAGCGCCACTTTATGATGCAAGATCAAAGGTGAAGCCCAAGTGAGCCCGTGTACTTGCAATGAGCTTCCCAAATCCCTTCCCTCAAAAACAAAGATTTTCGACCCATGCTGCGAGGAATGCGCGAGGCCTCATCGAGTTGGATCGGCAAGGCCATCATGGCAACCGTCATGGGCATCCTGATCTTCGCCTTCGGCATCTGGGGCATCCAGGACATCTTCCGCGGCTTTGGCCGCTCGACCGTGGCCAGGATCGGCTCTACCGAGATTTCACAGGACTCGTTCCGTCAGCTCTACAACGACCGGCTGCAGCAGCTCGGCCGGCAGTTCGGCCGTCCGCTGACGCCGGAACAGGCCCGCGCGTTCGGCCTCGACCGCCAGATCCTGCAGCAATCGATCGCCGAAGCGGCACTGGACGAAGAGGCGCGCCGACTTGGGCTCGCGCAATCCGACGCGGCCGTCATCGATTCAATTTCCAAGCGACCCGAACTTCGTCGGGCCGAACGGCAAGTTCAATCCGCAGCGCTTTGCTGAGGTCATCCGCCAGTTCGGGTTCACCGAGGCGCGCTATTTCGCCGAGCAACGCCGCACCATGCTGCGCCGTGAGATCGGGACCACGATCTCAAGCGGCATCGAGCCGCCGCAGGTTCTGCTTGAAGCCAAGAACCGCTTCGACAACGAGACCCGGACCGTCGACTTCGTGCGCCTGACCGAGGCCCAGGCCGGGCCGATCGACACTCCGTCGGCCGAGCAGCTCGCGAGCTACTTTGACGAAAACAAGCTGCGCTTTCGCGCGCCCGAATTCCGCAAGATCTCGTTCGTTGTGCTGAACCCGGAAGCCCAAGCGAAATGGGCCGATGTCAGCGACGACGACGCGAAGAAGATCTTTGAGGACAACAAGGACCGCTTTGGCACCCCGGAAAAGCGCGAAGTGCAGCAGATCCTGTTTCCGAGCGCCGACGAGGCCAAGGCGGCGCGCGACAGGATCGAGGCTGGAACGTCATTCGAAGACATCGCCAAGGAACGTGGCATGAAAGAGTCGGAATACGACCTCGGCCTCGTGACCAGGACCGGCATCATCGATCCGACGGTGGCGGATGCGATCTTTGCGCTGCCGGAGAAGGAGGTCAGCCAGCCGATCCAGGGGCGCTTCGGCGCGGTGCTGGCGCGCGTCACCAGGATCGAGCGTGGCGTCGAGCCGAACTACGAGGCGGTCGCCGGCACGATCAAGCGCCAGATCGCGATCGATCGCGCGCGCAACGCCATGACGGGGCTGCAAAACAAGATGGAAGACGAGCGCAGCGGCGGCGCCAGCATCGCCGAAGCCGCACAGAAGATCGGCGTGCCGTCCGGCACAATCGAGGCGGTCGATCGTTCCGGGCGCGATCCCGCCGGTAACCCGGTCGCCGGCCTGCCGCAAGGCGCCGATCTCGTCTCGGCTGCCTTCTCGAGCGACGTCGGCGTCGATAACGATCCGGTCCAGGCCGCTGGTGGCTATGTCTGGTACGAGGTCATCAGCATCACGCCATCGCGCGAGCGTACGCTGGACGAGGTGCGCGATCAGGTCGCCGCACGCTGGCACAGCGACCAGGTCTCGGCCAGGCTCAAGGCCAAGGCCGACGAGATGAGCGACCAGCTCAACAAGGGCGGCAAGACGCTCGCCGAGCTTGCGCCGCCCCTTGGCGCCAAGGTCGAAACCGCAAGCGGATTTAAACGCGGCGCCAGCCTGCAGACGCTTGCCGGCAACGCCGTGGATGGCGCCTTCAAGCTGGCCAAGGGCGAATCCGATCGCACCACCGGCGATCAGCCGGGCGAATGGATCGTCTACACCCTGACCGATATCGTGACGCCGGCGTTCGATCCGAACGCGAGCGAGACCAAAAAGCTCCGCGAAGACTTGCAGCGCGCACAGGGCGACGAGCAGACGTCAGCCTATATCGCGAAGCTGGAGAGCGACATCGGGGTCAAGATCAACGAGCAGTCCTTTGCGGTCGCGACGGGTCAGGCCCAGCCGGACAACTAGGACCGGGCTGGACCGCCTTGCCTTGACCGTCAAAAGCCGCGCAGACTAATACCTTCACCACAGCGCGCCCGGCGCGCCGCTCCGGGCTGATGCAATGGACGATTTCAAAGCAATTATCGGCAAAGTGGCCACTGGCGCGGCGCTGACGCGGCAGGAGGCCGCCAGTGCCTTCGACAGCATGATGTCGGGCGAAGCAACGCCATCGCAAATGGGCGGCCTGTTGATGGCCCTTCGCGTGCGCGGCGAGACCGTCGAAGAGATTACCGGCGCGGTGTCAGTGATGCGCGCCAAAATGCTGCCGGTCAAAGCACCGGCGGATGCCATCGACATTGTCGGGACGGGCGGCGACGGGTCGGGATCGGTCAATGTCTCGACCTGCGCGGCCTTCATCGTGGCAGGGACTGGTGTGCCGGTCGCCAAGCACGGCAATCGGGCACTGTCATCCAAGTCGGGCGCGGCAGACGTGCTCGCGGCGCTCGGCGTCAGGATCGAGCTTGCGCCGGAGCAGATCAGCCGTTGCATCCAGGAAGCCGGCATCGGCTTCATGTTCGCGCCGAGCCATCACCCAGCGATGAAGAATGTCGGACCGACGCGGGTCGAACTCGCGACACGCACCATCTTCAATTTGCTCGGCCCACTCTCTAATCCAGCCGGCGTCAAGAGACAGAAGATCGGCGTTTTCTCGCGACAATGGGTGCAACCATTGGCGGAAGTGCTCAAGAATTTAGGCTCGGAGTCGATCTGGGTGGTCCATGGCTCCGACGGGCTCGATGAAGTCACACTGACCGGCCCGACCTTCGTTGCGGCACTCGAGAACGGAAAAATCCGCAGCTTCGAGATCACGCCTGAGGACGCCGGCCTGCCCCGCGCGGATGCTGCTGCGCTGAAAGGTGGTGACGCCAGCGTCAATGCCGAAGCGTTGCGCGGCGTGCTGGCGGGCAAGCCCAGCGCCTATCGCGACGTCGCGCTGTTCAACGCCGCCGCGGCGCTCGTGGTTGCCGGCAAGGCAAAGGACCTGAAGGACGGCGTCGCGCAGGGCAAGCAAGCGCTCGACAGCGGCGCCGCAGCTCAGCGCCTGCAAAAGCTGATTGCGGTCTCCAATGGCTGACATCCTCGACAAGATCGAAGCCTACAAGCGCGAGGAAATCGCAACCGCCAAGCGCGAACGCCCGCGGTCGGCGCTCGAGGCAGCGGCAAAGTCCGCAGCCCCGCCGCGCGGCTTTGCCAGCGCGATCCGCGCGACGCTCGCGCGTGGCGACTACGCGCTGATCGCCGAGATCAAGAAGGCATCGCCGTCAAAGGGGCTGATCCGCGCGGATTTCGATCCGCCGTCGCTGGCGAAAGCCTACGAGCAGGGCGGCGCGACCTGCCTATCGGTCCTAACCGACGTGCCATCGTTCCAGGGCAGCCCGGACTTCCTTGTCGCCTCGCGCGCGGCAACCAAATTGCCGGTCCTGCGCAAGGATTTCATGTACGACACCTATCAGGTCGTCGAGGCGCGCGCATGGGGCGCCGACTGCATCCTGATCATCATGGCCTCACTTGATGATGCCATGGCAAAGGACCTCGAGGAGGCGAGCCTCGCACTCGGCATGGACGTTCTGCTCGAGGTCCACGATCGCGCCGAGCTCGATCGCGCGCTGCGCTTGAAGTCGCCGCTGCTCGGCGTCAACAACCGCAATCTCCGCACCTTCGAGACGACGCTTGCAACCAGCGAAGCGCTCGCGCCGCTGATCCCGAAGGACCGCATCGCCGTCGGCGAGAGCGGCATCTTTACGCCGGCGGATCTCGCGCGGCTGGCGCGCGTTGGCATGTCGACGTTCCTGGTCGGCGAGAGTTTGATGCGGCAGGCCGACGTTGCGGCGGCCACGCGCGCGCTGCTGGCACGCGACCCGGCGCGCGCAACCGGAACCCGCTAGTGCCGCGCAAGCCGCAGCCGCCGCGTGGAAAGCCGTCAGGGCTGACGCATATCGGCGCGAGCGGCGAGGCTCACATGGTCGACGTCTCGGAAAAGCCCGAGACCGAACGTATGGCGGTTGCCGAAGGCCGCGTGATCATGACTGCTGCAACGCTCGACACCATCATCAAGGGCAACGCCAAGAAGGGCGACGTGCTCGGCACCGCGCGTGTCGCTGCCATCATGGCCGCCAAGCGGACGCACGAACTGGTGCCGCTGTGCCATCCGCTGATGCTGACCAAGGTCACGGTCGACATCGAGACCGACAATTCGCTGCCGGGCTGCGTGGTGCGCGCGACGGTGAAGAACAAAGGCCAGACCGGTGTCGAGATGGAAGCGCTCACCGCCGTGTCGGTCGGCTGCCTGACGATCTACGATATGATCAAGGCCGTTGAACGCGGCGCTTCGATCGAGGGCATTCGCCTGATCGAGAAGAAGGGTGGCAAGTCTGGCCATTACAAGTCCGGCCATTACAAGTCCGGCCACTACAGGCGGAAGGATCTTTGAGATGGCTGCGCTGATGCCGGTGAGCGATGCCCGGCGCGCCGTGCTCGACGGCGCCGCAGGGCTGCCCGAAGAACAGGTGCCGCTGGATCAGGCCTGCGGTCGCGTGCTGGCACGCGACGTCACGGCGCTACGGACGCAGCCGCCGGACGCCATGTCGGCGATGGACGGCTACGCCGTGCGCGCCGCTGATGCAGTGCTCGGCGCGAAGCTCAAGGTGATTGGCGAGGTCGCGGCCGGACGTCCGTTCGGCCGCCCGGTCAGCACCGGCGAGGCCGTGCGAATTTTCACCGGCGGCGTCGTTCCCCCGGCGCCGATGCCGTGGTGATCCAGGAGGACACCACGCGCGAGGGCGACACGATCGTTGTCAATGAAGTCTCCAGGGCCGGCAGGAACGTCCGCCGCGCCGGCCTCGATTTCGCCGAAGGCGACGTGCTCTTGCGCAAGGGGCGCTTGCTATCGGACCGCGATCTCGCGCTGGCCGCAGCAATGAACCACCCCACCCTGCCGGTACATCGCAAGCCAAAGGTTGCCCTGCTCGCCACCGGCGATGAACTGGTGATGCCGGGCTCAAAGCCGGTCGAAGGCCAGATCGTCTATTCCTCAGGCTACGCGCTGCGGGCGCTGGCGCTCCGCGAAGGCGCGGACGTGATCGACCTCGGCATCGCCCGCGACACCCTCGACGCCACGACCAAACCGATCCGCGCGGCAATGGCTGCGGGCGCCGATATCCTCGCCACCACCGGCGGCGCCTCGGTCGGTGAACACGACCTCGTCAAACGCGCGCTGGAGGCCGAGGGCATCGAGATCGCGTTCTGGCGGATCGCGATGCGTCCGGGAAAACCGATGATGCACGGTCGCCGCGGTGCCTTGCGTGTGCTCGGCCTGCCCGGCAATCCGGTGTCGTCCTATGTCTGCGCGACGCTGTTCCTGGTGCCGCTGATTCGCGCTTTGTCCGGTCGAATCGACGTCGAGCCGCGCACGATCAAGGCGGTGCTCGGCCGCGAACTCGCCGCCAACGACCAGCGCGAAGATTATTTGCGCGCGACGCTGGAGGAGCGCGCCGACGCGCCGCCGATCGCGACTCCGCTCGGCGTACAAGACAGCTCATTGCAGGCAAATCTCGCATTTTCGCAGGCTTTGATCATTCGCCCCGCACACGCGCCGGCAGCGGCCGCCGGCGCGGCTTGTGACGTGCTTAAACTTTCCCTTTAACGACCGTTCGGTTTCTTCACCTGAAATTAATAGCTTGCGGAACACATATGGAACATATAGTGTATGTTCATGATTTGTTTCTAGGGATAGCGCGCTAACGACGCCGTTTACCCAGAGAGCAAATCAAAGATGCGAACGAGTGCAAATCAGACGGTCTTACGACCCGACTTTGGTTTGACGGTGAACACAAACGGACCTGCTCGGGGGACTTTTCGGCATGCTGACACGCAAACAATACGAACTTCTGCGCTTCATCAACGAACGGCTGAAAGAGTCGGGCGTCCCGCCCTCGTTTGACGAGATGAAGGACGCGCTCGACCTGCGCTCGAAGTCCGGCATCCATCGCCTGATTACCGCGCTCGAGGAGCGCGGCTTCATTCGCCGCCTGCCGAACCGGGCGCGCGCGATCGAAGTGATCAAGTTGCCCGAAACGCAGCAGGCGGGGCTCGGCAATGGCCGCCGCGGCTTCACGCCGAGCGTGATCGAAGGCAATCTCGGCAAGGTCAGTCGCACGGCGAACGAGGACGAAGGTGGGCGCCCTGTCACGGTGCCTGTGATGGGCCGGATCGCCGCCGGTACGCCGATCGAGGCGCTGCAGACCCGCACCCACAGCATCAACGTGCCGCCGGAAATGCTGGCCTCAGGAGAACACTACGCGCTCGAGGTCCGCGGCAACTCGATGGTCGAGGCCGGCATCCTCGACGGCGACATGGCGCTGATCCAGCGCAGCGACGTTGCCGAGACCGGCGACATCGTGGTGGCGCTGATCGACGAGGAGGAAGCCACGCTAAAGCGCTTCCGCCGCCGTGGCGCTTCGATCGCGCTCGAGCCGGCGAACTCGGCCTATGAAGTGCGCATCCTGCCGCCGAACCGCGTGCGCATCCAGGGCAAGCTGATCAGCCTGTTCCGCCGTTACTGATCGCGGCTGCTGATCGCAGCTACTGATCGTCAGGCGTGACCTCGATCTCTTGTGGCGTGGCATCGGTGGGGCTTATCGACTGCGATGCCGCGTTGGTCGAGGCTGCCGCGGCTTGTACAATCTCCTCGCGGTGAGCCCATGGCCGATCGGTGCCTGCCGGCCGCGCCGCCTCGATGACGAGGTTTTCGCCGCGCCGCCAGATCGCCATGCTGCCGGATGAGCGCAACTGATCGCGCCCGAGCACCGTCGCGCGGCAGCCGGGTGGCGGCTGGCGGAAGGTGACGATCACAAGCGCCTTCTCGCAGTCGTCGGCAAAGGCATCGGCGCGGCGTGCGATGGTGACGTAATGGCCGTCGCCGAGCGCGAGCGCGCAGCCGGCGGTGTCGCATGTGCCGCCTTGCATCACCGACGGATCGGTGACGAGGCGCGCGTCGGCATCCGCCGCCAGCCACTCCTTCGCCAGGAACAGATCCTTGCGGGTTTGCACCATGTGGAGCCGGCCATCGGCGCCGCGCGCGGCAATGCTCGTCCCTTCGGCGCCGACCAGAATGTCCGGCTGCGGCGTCTTGAGCGCCCACAGCACGGCAGCCGCGACGACGATGACGCCGCTCCAGCGCAAGGACGTCTTGAGCAGGCCGAGCATGAGAATGCCGATCGTCGACAGCACCAGCGCACCGGTACCGAACTCCGGCACATGGCCGATCGCGCCCGGCAGCGACGCCACCCACAGCGAGACCCACACCATCCAGTTCAGTCCGCCATCCATCAGCCGCCAGAACACGCCGTCGAAGCCGAACGGCATCGCCACGATGCCGAGCAGGCCGGCCGGCATCACCCAGGCCGATACCACCGGCATCGCCAAAAGGTTGGCAAGAATGCCGTAGGGAGTCGCCCGGTGGAATACGAACGCCGCGTATGGCGTGGTCGCAAAGCCGGCGACCATTGACGCAAAGGCGAGCGAAATGACTTCGCGCCCGCCCCACAGCGCGATGCGGCCGACCATCGAATTGTCGCCGGCAGACGCAAGTTTCGGCAGGCCGCCGTTGACCAGCGCCACGAGCCCGAGCGTCGCCGCGAACGACATCTGAAAGCTCGGATCGACGATCGACTCAGGCGAGAACAACAGGACGACCAGCGCTGCCACGGCGAGCGTCCGGAACGTGATCGCGCGACGATCGACCATGACGGCGATCAGCACCACCGCGGTCATGAAAAACGAGCGCTGGGTCGCGACCTCGTTGCCCGACAACAGCAGATAGAACAGCGACGCCGCGAACGCCGCGGCCGCCGCCCACTTCTTCACCGCGTAACCCGTCGTCAGCGGTGGAAACAACGCCAGCAACGCGCGCACCACAAAGAACACGATGCCGGCAACCACCGCCATGTGATAGCCGGAGATCGAGAGTACGTGGCCGAGCCCCGAAATGAACATGGCATCGTTGACCGGCGTCGTGATCGCATCGCGCTTGCCGTTCAACAGTGCCGACGCAATCGCGCGGTTGTCACCGCTCAGGCTCTGCCGGATGCGGGCATCCATGCTGTCGCGCAGCGTGTTGACGATGACGGCATATTTCAGCCACAGCCCACCGTCCTGCGGTGGTGCGGTGACCTTGATCGGTCCATGCACAAAACCCGTGGCGCCGATGCGCTGGAAATAGAGATTGCGCGCGAAGTCGTATGAACCGGGCCGAAGCGGCGTGAGCGGCGCCGACAGGCTGGCCTTCAATTCGGCGAAGCTGCCGACCAGCGGTGCCGTCCCCTTCTTCACGGACAGGCGGACACGCTGAACCTCGGGCAGCGCGCGGCGCGAGCCGCGCAGGTCCTCCATGCTGGTCAGGCGCAGCACGAAGCGATCGGTCTTCTCGCGCTCTTCGCGGACCTCGACAAATCCCGACAGCGCCACCGAATAGAGCGGACGCACCAGCACATCGTGCGCGACAATCGTCGTTCGAACGGTTGCGGTGGCAAAGCCCGCGCAGACCGCGGCGGTCAATGCCGCCGCCGGGAAAAAACGGCTGCGCCTGATAAGGAAGGCGACGACGCACGCGAGGCCAGCGATCGGCGCCACGACGGTAACCAGTGGCTCGCGCTCGGCGGTGAAATAGAGGACGATGCCTGTGCCAAAGCTGACCGCGATCCACGGCAGGAGCTGGATCCTCGCGGCTTCCGCTGCGATCGTGGCACGCAGCCATTCGAGGATCTGTCGGATACGTTCCGACAGCAGGCCAAGCGACGGCTGCGCCTGGCCAGCCGCGGCGCCGCGCGGCTGCCACGTCGTCGTTCGTGCTCTGCCCCTGCCCCACCAGTCCGACACAGCGTTCTCCGCCCGGACCTACCTGCTCAAATGCATTCTGCCGCATCAGCTCAAAAAAATCAGCCGCGCGCGACCTCTTTTGCAAACGTGTCACGCAGGCCGATGGTGCGATTGAACACCGGCCGGTCCGGCCGCGAAGTCTGGATCGCGGGCAAAATAGCCCTGGCGCTCGAACTGCATCGCTTCGGCAGAATTGGTCTCGACCGCGGCGGCTTCGACGCGCGCGTCGCTCAGGACTTCCAGCGACTGCGGGTTGAGGTCGCGGGCGAAGTTCGCGGCATCCGGCGTGGGCGTCGTGAAAAGCTGGTTGTAGACCCTGATCTCGGCAGGGACCGAGTGCGAGGCGGACAGCCAGTGCATGGTCGCCTTGACCTTGCGGCCGTCGGGTGCGTTGCCGCCGCGCGTTGCCGGATCATAGGTACAGTGCAGCTCGACGACTTCGCCGGCGGCATTCTTCACGACCTCGCGGCAGGTGATGAAGTAGGCATAGCGCAGCCGTACTTCATTTCCGGGCGACAGCCGGAAGAATTTTTTTGGCGGACTCTCCATGAAATCGTCGCGCTCGATGAACAGCTCACGGCTGAACACGATGTTGCGTTTTCCCGCGGAGGGATCGTCGGGATGGTTCACGGCCTCGATCAGCTCGGTCTTGCCTTCCGGATAGTTCTCGATGACGACCTTGAGCGGCCGTAACACCGCCATGCGCCGCAGCGCAGTCTTGTTCAGGATTTCGCGGATCGAGAACTCGAGCATGCCGACGTCGACGACGCTGTTGGCTTTGGCAACGCCGATCCGCTTGACGAAGTCGCGGATCGCCGCCGGCGGCACGCCGCGGCGGCGGAAGCCCGCGATCGTCGGCATTCGCGGATCGTCCCAGCTGGCAACATGGCCGCCGCGCACAAGCTCGGTCAGCACGCGCTTCGACAACAGCGTGTAGGTCAGGTTGAGCCGCGCGAATTCGTACTGGTGCGGGTGCGATGGCACCGGCAGCTTGTCGAGCAGCCAGTCATAGAGCGGCCGATGGTCCTCGAACTCCAGCGTGCAGATCGAATGCGTGATACCTTCGATCGCATCCGACTGGCCGTGCGCATAGTCGTAGCTCGGATAAATCTTCCAGGCGTCGCCGGTGCGCGGATGCGTCGCGTGCAGGATGCGGTACAGCACGGGATCGCGCAGGTTGATATTGCCCGACGCCATGTCGATCTTGGCACGCAGCACGCGCGTGCCATTCGGGAATTCGCCGGCTCGCATCCGCCGAAACAAGTCGAGATTTTCCGCAATCCTGCGGTCGCGGAACGGGCTGTTCTTGCCCGGCTCGGTCAGCGTGCCGCGGTTGATGCGGATCTCGTCCTGCGTCTGGTCGTCGACATAGGCGAGCGCGTTCTGGACCAGCAGCTCGGCCCACGTATAAAGCCGCTCGAAATAGTCCGAGGCGTAGTAGAGGTGTTTGCCCCAATCGAAGCCGAGCCAGTGCACGTCGCGCTGAATCGAGTCGATGTACTCCTGCTCCTCCTTGGTCGGGTTGGTGTCGTCGAAGCGCAGGTGGCAGCGGCCGGAAAACTCCTCGGCGATGCCAAAATTCAGCGCGATCGACTTGGCGTGCCCGATATGCAGGTAGCCGTTCGGCTCCGGCGGGAACCGCGTCACGATCTCACGATGCTTGCCGGCATCGAGGTCGGCCTGGACGATGTCGCGAATGAAGTCGCGTCCCGTCGAAACCTCTGCTTCTGCCGTTGCCGTCGTCGCCATTCGCTGACTTTCCCTTAGGGACTTGCTGGCACCTTCTGCCAAATTCGGATGCATGCGCCAAGCCTCGGCCTTAAGTCTCGGCCGGTCGCCGTGCACCGCCAGCTCCAGCATGCCAGCTGGGGAACGGGTGAACCCGAGCCCTCCAGGCGCTTTTGTTATGCAAAGTTCCTGCTATACACCCTGCGCGCCGCCCAAATTTTGGAGACACCGGCGTGACCACATTTAGGCTCTCTGCGCCCCGCAGCCAATGACCGATACCGTCGTTACGCGCTTCGCCCCCTCGCCGACCGGCTTTCTGCACATCGGCAGCGCGCGTACCGCGCTGTTCTGCTGGCTTTACGCGCGCGGCCGCGGCGGCAAGATGCTGCTGCGAATCGAGGATACCGATCGCCAGCGCTCCACCAAAGAGGCGATCGACGCCATCATCGACGGCCTGAAATGGCTGGAGCTCGATTGGGATGGCGACGTTGTCTATCAGTTCAGCCGCGCCGCGCGTCACCGCGAAATCGCCGAGCAACTGCTCGCCGCCGGCAAGGCCTACTATTGCTACGCCAGCCCCGAGGAACTCGCCGAGATGCGCGAGAGGGCGCGCGCCGAAGGGCGCACCCGGCTCTACGATGGCCGCTGGCGCGATCGCGATCCGTCCGAGGCACGGCCCAACGTCAAGCCGGTCATCCGCCTGAAGGCGCCGCTCGACGGCGAGACCATGATCGAGGACCAGGTGCAGGGCCGCGTGGTCTGGCAGAACGAGAATCTCGATGACCTCGTGCTGCTGCGCTCCGACGGCACGCCGACTTACATGCTCGCGGTCGTCGTCGACGACCACGACATGGGCGTCACCCACATCATCCGCGGCGACGATCATCTGACCAACGCCGCCCGGCAAAAGCAGATTTACGACGCGCTCGGCTGGAGCGTGCCGGTCATGGCGCACATTCCGCTGATCCATGGGGCGGACGGAGCGAAGCTATCGAAGCGCCATGGCGCGCTCGGCGTCGAAGCCTATCGCGCGATGGGCTATCTGCCGGTCGCGCTCCGCAATTACCTGGCGCGGCTCGGCTGGAGCCACGGCGACCAGGAGATCTTTTCGACCGAAGAATTGATCAAGGCGTTCGACCTGCCTGCGATCGGCCGGTCGCCCGCGCGTTTCGATTTTGCCAAGCTTGACAGCATCAACGGCCACTACATTCGCCAATCGGACGACGCCACCTTGGTGCGTGAGTTCGAGAAATTCCTGCAGTACGCGCCGAATGGTTCCGTCATTCAGAACAAGCTCAACGACGCAGCCCGGACCCAATTGCTCAAGGCGATGCCCAGCCTGAAGGAGCGCGCCAAAACCCTGCTCGACCTGATCGACGGCGCTCACTTCATTTTTGCCGACCGGCCGCTGGCGCTCGACCCGAAAGCCGCCGCGCTGGTGACGCCTGAAATGCGCTGTCTGGTCGGCGAGCTCAAGCAGGTGCTCGAGAACGTCTCGCCCTGGGCGGTCGAGACGACCGAGACGGCTGTTCGCGGTTTCGCGGAGAGCAAAGGCTTGAAGCTTGGCGCTGCCGCGCAACCGATGCGGATCGCGTTAACGGGGCGGACAACGTCGCCGGGTATATTCGAGGTGCTGGACACGCTCGGGCGCGAGGAATCCCTCGCCCGGCTGAGCGATTTGGCGGCTGGTTAGAACGCATGTCCCGGAAAAGTGGATACCGGTTTTCCCGGACAAACGTCTTCGTTTGTCCAAAAAGGACATGTGCAATTAGGGCCGTAATAGTTGATCATTTCTATCCATCTTGCGGTGCAACGAACAATGCGATACGCAAGTCAGATCAGATGTTTTCGCGTGGCTGCGCCGCCTATATCGGGAGTGAAACGCCAGCCAACCACCTCGCAAAAGATCGGAGCCGGGGACCATGGACGCACCCAACCCTAACAAGACCGCAACCGTCACAATCGGGAACAAGAACTACGACTTCCCGATCCGCAACGGCTCGACCGGTCCCGACGTCATCGACATCTCGACGCTTTACAACAAGGCCGGCGTGTTCACTTACGACCCCGGCTTCATGTCGACGGCGAGCTGTGAGTCCAAGATCACCTACATCGACGGCGACGCCGGCATTCTCCGCTACCGCGGCTATCCGATCGAACAGGTCGCCGAAGGCGACTTCCTCGACACCTGCTATCTGCTGCTCGAGGGCGAACTGCCGAACAAGACGCAGAAGGCCGACTTCGTTCAACGCGTCACGAACCACACCATGGTCCACGAGCAGATGGCGCGGTTCTTCCAGGGCTTCCGCCGCGACGCGCATCCGATGGCCGTGATGGTGCCTCCGTCGGCGCGATGTCGGCGTTCTATCATGACTCGACCGACATCAACGATCCGCACCAGCGCATGGTCGCCTCGATGCGCATGATCGCGAAGGTGCCAACTCTTGCCGCGATGGCCTACAAGTACACGATCGGCCAGCCCTTCATCTATCCGCAGAACTCGCTCGACTACGCCTCGAACTTCATGCGGATGTGCTTTGCGGTGCCGTGCGAGGAGTACAAGGTCAACCCGGTGCTCGCCCGCGCGCTCGACCAGATCTTCATCCTGCACGCCGACCACGAGCAGAACGCCTCGACCAACACGGTGCGCTCGTCAGGCTCGTCTGGCGCCAACCCGTTCGCCTGCATCGCCGCCGGCATCGCCTGCCTCTGGGGTCCCGCCCATGGCGGCGCCAACGAAGCCGCGCTGAAGATGCTGACCGAGATCGGCGACGTGAAGAACATCCCGGCGTTCATCAAGCGTGCCAAGGACAAGGAAGATTTGTTCCGCGTGATGGGCTTCGGCCATCGCGTCTACAAGAACTACGATCCACGCGCCAAGATCATGCAGAAGCTCTGCCACGCGGTGCTCAAGGAAACCGGTCACGAAAACGATCCGGTCCTGCAGGTCGCGCTGGAGTTCGAGCGTATCCTCCTGAGCGACGACTACTTCATCAGCCGCAAGCTCTATCCGAACGTCGACTTCTATTCCGGCATCACGCTGAAGGCGCTGGGCTTCCCGACCTCGATGTTCACCGTGCTGTTCGCGGTGGCGCGCACCGTCGGCTGGATCGCGCAGTGGAAGGAAATGATCGGCAATTCAAATTACAAGATCGCCCGCCCCCGCCAGCTTTATACCGGCGACACCGAACGCAAATGGGTTCCGCTCGACAAGCGCTGAGACCACGACTGATCGAGTTGCGAAAGGCCGGGGCTGTCGCTCCGGCCTTTTTCGTTGGAGCATGATCCAGAAAGTGGATACCGGTTTTCCCTCGCGACAAACGCGAAGCGTTTGCGCGGAGATCATGCTCAGTTAAAAAGCTAATTTAGGCCTGCCGCATCTGGGCGACCACGAGGTCGGCGGCGCGCTCGCTGGGCGACTTGTCGCCAACGGCCATCAGCTTGTCGAGCTTCGCAAAAGCCTCGAGCTGGCGTTGCCGCGCTCCGCCGTTGCTGAGCACTTCTGCAACCGCCGGCGCAAGCTGCTCGGCCGTGCAGGCCTGCTGCAGGAATTCCGGAACGACACTGGCGCCAATGACGAGATTGGCGAGGATCACCGTCGGCACTCTGATCACGCGCCGGGCAATCGCCGCCTCCCACCCCGACACGCGGTAGAACGCCACCATCGGCACGCCCGCCAGCGCAAGTTCGAGCGTCGATGTTCCTGACTTCGTCAGCGCCGCGCGCGCGATCCGCGTCGCCGCCAGTCGTTCGGCGTCGCCGATCGCAAGCCGTGGCGTAACCGGCCAGGCAGCACTCTTCTCGCGCACGAGACCAGCAAGATGCGGCAGCGTCGGGATCACCGGTTCGAACGCAACACCTTGCGCCTTGAGCCGGGCGAGCGTGTCGCCCAGCACATCCATGTGGTGGCGGATTTCGCCGCGCCGGCTGCCGGGCAGAACCAGCAGCACCGGCGAAGCGCTGTCGCGCCGTTTCCGTTCCTCCTCATTGGGCCGCAGTGTCTCAACCTGCTGCAGCAGCGGATGGCCGACATAGCTGCAGGGTGGGCCGCCCAGGCGCTCATGGACCTCAGGCTCGAACGGCAGCAGCGCGAGCAGATGATCGACATAGCGGCGCATCGCGCGGGCTCGGCCCGGTCGCCACGCCCAGACTGTGGGCGAGACGTAGTCGACGATCGGGATCGACGGATCGCGCGCCCGGACCCGCCGCGCCACCCGATGGGTGAAATCCGGGCTGTCGATGATCACGAGCACGTCGGGCCGATCACGCAGCACGGCATCCCCGACCTCGCGAATACGCCGCAGGATTTTCGGGATCCCGCGGGGCAGCGCGGCAAATCCCATGATCGAGAGCTCCTCGATCGGCACCAGCAATTCCATACCCGCGGCCGCCATGTCGGCGCCGCCGACGCCAACAAAGCGCACCTTGCCCCTCAGGCGCGTGCGCAGCGCCTCGATCAGCGCAGCGCCGAGCCGATCGCCTGAGGTCTCCGCCGCGACCAGAAAGATTGTCCTCGGCGCGCGCTCCGCTGTGACGTCCGAGGTCATGCGGGAACGCCGACCACGAACAGTTCGTTACGGTCGGCCGCTGCGATGACAGCCTCCGGCTCGACCAGCAGTGTTTGGCCGGCGACGACGGCAATGCCGGCCAGCTGCGCCTGGGCAGCGCCAGAGACCGTGGTCGGGCCAAGCGCGGGCATGTCCAGGCGCAACTCCTGCCCGGTCTTCGGCGCCTTCACCAGCACACCCCGGCCGGCCGGCACGCGGATACGTCGCGTCTCGCGCAGGCGGGCGACGCGCTGAAGCAGCGCATCAGTTCCTTCAATATCCTCCAGTGCCACCACGTGCTGGTCGATCACGACCGCAGCCTGGCCGACATCAAATGCGCTCATTGCCGCCAGCGCAGCCCGCCCCTTCCTGATGTCGCGCAATGCGGCGTCGTCGGGCTTGCGTCGGGTCAGCCCCCCTTCCGGCATCGTGAGCTCTGGCGCGACCTCGTTGACGCCGACCAGCCTGAAGCCGTTGTCGGCAAAGATGCGGGCGACGCTGGTCAACAAATGATCGTCGCCGCCGCGAAAGGCGCGGACCAGCGTTGGCATCATGCGAATGGTCTGCCAATCAAGCCGCAGCTCAGACAGCGCGGGCCGGACCAGCGATCCGACCGGGACGACGTCGAGGCATTGCTCGTGGCGGAGCAAGTTGGTCAGGCGGCCGATCTGGCCAAGAGCGACCCAATGATGGGCACGCCCTTCCACGGTCGCAGGATCGCAAAAGCCCTTGATGGCGAACACCACGGCGCGCCGTCCTCGTGCCTCCAGCGAGTGCGCGACTGCCGACGGAAGCGCCCCGCCGCCGGCCACGATGCCGACAGCTGCATCGCTCTCGCTTGGCTCGCTCATTGCTCCTGCGCGTCGGGATCGGACGCCTGCTTGGCACGCGGCAGACAGAGCGAGCGCTTGCCGCCGGCAAGGAACGCGATGATCTCCGCAATCGCCGGATCGGCGGGTGGCTGCACCTGCGCTTCGCTGAGCCGTTCGGCAAGCGTGCCCGGACCGAAGAACAGCGATTGATAGAACGAACGGACGAGGTGCAGCCGCTGCTTGGTGAACTTGCGCCGCCGCATTCCGACGACGTTCAATCCTTCGAGCGCGGCGTGCTGGCCGGTGACAAAGCCATACGGGATGACATCGCCGCGGATTCCGCTGGCGCCGGCGACCATCGCCTGCGCGCCGATCCGCACGAACTGATGTACCGCGCTCAAGCCCCCGATCCACACGAAATCACCGACCTCGCAATGGCCGCCGAGCGTCGCCGAGTTCGCGAAGATCACGTCGTTGCCGACCCTGCAATCGTGACCGACATGACTGTAGGCCATCAGGTAGCAGCGATCGCCGACTTGCGTCAGGCCACCGCCGCCCACCGTGCCGGTATTGATGGTGACGAACTCGCGGATGGTGCAACCCTCGCCAATCACGAGCCGCGTCGGCTCGCCGCGATAGGCAAGCGACTGCGGCGGCGTGCCGACGGATGCGAACGGGTAGATCACGCTGCCCGCGCCGATCGCGGTGTGGCCGGCGACGTTGACATGCGACAGCAGCCGGCAGCCGGCACCCAGCGCGACGTCCCTGCCGACGATGCAATATGGCCCAACGCTCACGTCATCGCCGATAGTGGCGCCATCCTCGATGCGGGCGGTCGGGTCGATTCTCGTCATTCGTTCTCGTTTCAAGCATATTGGCGCATGTCCCGGAAAAGTGGGCACCGGTTTTCCGATAAGGACATGCGCACCTCAGGAACTTGCTCTGCAAATATGCGATTTCGAGCCAGTGATACGGTCATTAAATGTTGCAAAGCATGACGATTAACGAATTTGCGGCGCCTCGCGGCCTGCGGCGCAACTGCAACGGCCGCGGCGCTATCCGCCGAGCATCGCGCCGACTTCGGCCTCGGCAACCAGCTGGCCGGCGACCTTCGCTTCCCCGCGAAACCACCACATGTTGCGGCGCTGCGACATCTTGGTCATGTGATACTCGATGGTATCGCCGGGCAGCACGGGCTTGCGAAACTTGGCCTTGTCGATCGTCATGAAATAGACGCTGCGCTTCTCCGACGGCACCTTGCCAGACAGGATGCAAATCACGCCCGCGGTCTGCGCCATGCCCTCGATCATCAGCACGCCGGGAAACACCGGCCGCTCTGGAAAATGGCCCTGGAATTGCGGCTCGTTGAACGTGACATTCTTGACGCCGACGGCGAAGTCGTCGCCGCGGATCGAATGCACGCGGTCGATCATTAGAAACGGATACCGGTGCGGCAACGCCTTCAGGACGAGAGCGATATCGGCCGCCTCGAGTTTCTCCGGCGGGTTCATGTGCCCTGCCCTGTCTGATCCAGATCTTTCTGATTCAACTCCTTGTCCCCCTCGCGAGTCCCCTTCGCCAGGCGCTCGATCAGCATCATCTCACGGAACCACTGTTTTACGGGTTTCGCCGGCGTGCCGCCGTATTTTGCCCCGGGCGGCACGTCACCATGCACGATGCTGGTCGCCGCGATCTGCGCGCCGTCCCCGATGGTGACGTGGTTGTTCGTCCCCACCCGTGCGCCAAGCGCGACACCATCGCCGATGGTCGTACTGCCCGACAGCCCAACCTGGCTGACAATGATGCAGTGTCGACCGATGGTGACGTTATGGGCGATCTGGACGAGATTGTCGATCTTGGTGCCTTCGCCGATCACGGTGTCACGGAGCGCCCCGCGGTCGATGGTCGTGTTGGCACCGATCTCGACGTCACTTTGAACGATCACGCGCCCGGTCTGCGGGATCTTGATGTGCCCCTTAGGTCCCGGCACGAAGCCGTAGCCGTCCTGGCCGATACGACAGCCGGGATGAACGATCACGTTGTTGCCAAGCATGCTGCAGATGATGGTCGCATGGGGACCGATGCTGCACGATCGGCCGATGGTCACATTGGGACCGATCACGGCGCCGGCGCAGATGACAGTGTCCTGACCGATTTGCGCACCCGCGCCGATCACGGCCAAAGGATCGACAATGACGCCGTCCTCGAGACGCGCGGTCGGGTGGACCACCGCCTGCGCCGACACGTCAGCGTCCTGAAAGATCGATGCCGGGCGCAGTGCGTCGGGATGCGCCATGCGGGCCACGGTCACAAACGCGCGGTAGGGGTCGGCGACGCGCAGCGCAGCGGTGCGCGCCGGCACGCGTTGCTCCAGCCGCGCGCTGACGAAGCACGCGCCGGCGTGGCAGGTCTCGAGTTGCGGCAGGTATTTCGGGCCGTCGACGAAGGTCAGGTGACGCGGGCCGGCCGCATCCAGCACGGCAAGTCCCTCGATGCGGCGTTCAGCCAGCGACAAATCGGCGAGCACGGCGCCGGTCAGCGCCGCGATCTCGGCGAGCGAAAGCGGCTCTGAGCGCTCAAAGAACAAACGCTGGTCCATTCGCTCCATAAACCATCGTCAGAAGCTCGTTCCACCTCCGAAGCGGAACCACTGCTTACGATCATAGCTGGCTTTTGTGAGCGGGAACGCAAAATCAAAGCGCAACGGGCCAAATGGCGAGGACCATATCAGGCCGGCGCCAACCGAACTGCGGATGATCATGTTGTTGCTCGACGGGACCAGGCATTCGTTGGTGACGTTCCAGCACCTCGTGGTCACGCCGGCGAACGTCGGTCCGGCCGTCAGTGTTCCGGGATCCCAATCCCACACCGAGCCAGCATCGGCGAACAGCGAACCCCTCAGGCCGATCTCTTTCGGCAGGAACCAGAACGGCATCTGCAGTTCGGCGGACGCACCCCAATACTTGGTGCCACCCAGTGCATCGTTGGCGGTGCCGGGCGTCAGGTCGCGCGGACCGAGGCCTGCCGGGGCGAACCCGCGAACCAGGTTCGGTCCCATCTGGAACTGGTCGAGCATGCGGATCCCACCAGTACCATAGCCGTTGATGATACCGGCCTGGCCGTGGAGTAGGCCGACGATGTCCGACACCACCGGGAAGTAGTAGCGCAGGTCGCCCGAACTCCTGATGTACTTCACGTTGCCGCCGAGACCGGCGAAATCCTGCCGGAAGTCGACGAGCAAGCCGCTGGTCGGGTCTTTGACGTTATCGAGCAAATTGTAGGTCAGGCCGTAACCTGCCGCTGACGTCCAGACCGGGCCGGCTGCCAGCTCTTTCTTCACCGCAAGCGACGTTTCGCCATCGGCATAGCAATCGGTCTGACCGCCAGCGTTTGGCAGCGGGGACGGTGGCGTCGTTCCCGGACTGCTGTTCAAGCCGTTCGGCGTTCCCGCCGGAGTCGGAAAGGTATTGAGGAAGTCCGGATTGATGTTGTTGCAGTTCATCAACAGGGGGCTGACGCTCACCTCGGACTTGGTGATCGTGTAGCGCACCTGCATCGTCAGATCTTCGCGCAGCGCAAAGACGAGGCGCGGTGCAATACCGAATGTCTTGGTGGAGTAGGAGACGTAGCTCGACGCCAGCTGGGTGCGCTGGAAGACATCCAGCCCCCCTGCGACGCGATATCCAAACATGTACGGCTCGACGAGCGAGAACGTGTAGCCGCGGCTGCGCTGTCCCCACGACACGCCGGCCTTGGCGTAGAGACCGGTACCGAGCAGGTTGCGCTCCGAAATACTCACATCGGCGATGAAGCCGTCCGACGTCGAGTAACCGCCGGAGACCGAGAAGTCACCCGTCGACTTCTCTTCGACGTCGACGTTGAGGATGATCCGATCGGGCGACGACCCCGGCTCGTTGGTGATCTTGACGCTCTTGAAGTAGTCGAGGTTTTTCAAACGTCGTTCGGCCCGATCGACGAGCGCGCGGTTGTAGGCGTCGCCTTCGCCGATGTCGAACTCGCGGCGGATCACGTAGTCGCGCGTGCGCGTGTTGCCGCGAACGTTGATCCGCTCGATGTAGGTCCGCTGCCCTTCGTCGATCAGGAGCGTGATCGCGACCGTGTGATTTTCGAAGTTGCGGTCGCCCTGTGGGCGCACGCTGGCAAAGGCGTAACCGCGCCGCGACGCCTCGACGGTGATGTCCTCGACCGATTTCTCGAGCGCCTCGGCGTTATAGACCGAGCCGACACCCATCCGCAGGTACGACGCGCAGGCCGCTCGGATCGAGGGTGCGGATATTCGAGCGGATGTCGATTGAGCCCACCCGGTATTGCTGGCCTTCCTCGATCTTGAAGGTGACGAGGAAGCCCTTTTTCTCGGGATCATATTCGGACAGCACCGCAACGACCTGAACGTCGGCATAGCCGTTCTTCAGATAGAAGCGGCGAATCAAATCGCGGTCGGCCTCGACGCGGTCGGCGTCATAGACGTCGGCCGAGCTCAGGAACGACAGCAGGTTGCTTTCGCGTGTCTTGATGACGTCCTTCAAGCGATAGGACGAGTAGGCATTGTTGCCGACGAACTCGATCTCCTTGACGCCGGTCTTGGAGCCCTCGGTGATCTCGAAGATCAGGTCGACACGGTTATTCGGTTGATCGATGAGCTCCGGCACGACTTTGACGTCGTAGCGGCCCATGTGGTGGTAGATGTCGGTGATGCGCTGGACGTCCGATTGCACCAGCGGCCGCGACAGGCTGCCGCGCGGCTTCGACTGGACTTCGGTGGAAAGCTGCTCGTCCTTGACCTTCCTGTTGCCTTCAAACAGCACGCGCCCGATCACCGGGTTCTCGACCACGGTGACGAGCAGGTGGCCGCCACGCTGGCCAAGCTTCACGTCCTGGAACAGGCCGGTCTCGTAAAGCGCGCGCAGGCCGTCGTTGATGCGGCCCTGGTCGAGCCGGCCGTCCGGCCCAGCCTTGAAGTAGGACCGAACAGTGTCGGCCTCGACGCGACGGTTACCCTCGACCTCGATGGACGCCGCGGTTTGGGCATAGGCCGGCGACACGTCGGCTGCGATCACGGCCAGCCCGGCTGCAAGGGGCGCAGCTAGCGTGATCAGGGCAGCGAGCAGGCCACCCCGGAGAAGTCCCATTCCAAGTCTCATGCGCCAAGCGCCCTTAAATCCTACCCAACGCCGACCCGCGCCCCGCGTCTCGACAGAATCCCCATTCCGCGTCGCTTGTAACGAATTTCCCCCACCCGGCAAACGACCAATACCCCCAGATTCCAATTTCCGGCCAATACGTTGCGTATCGGCCACGCCCACCGAACCGTTACGACGCAGTCAAGTGAAGAATGTCGTTATAGGTCGCGAAAATCATCAACATCAGCACCAGTGCGAGGCCGATTCTGAACCCCATCTCCTGGGCCCGCTCTGACAGCGGCCGGCCGCGCACGACCTCGAACGAATAGAACAAAAGATGACCGCCATCGAGCAGCGGGACCGGGAAGAGATTGAGTAGCCCGATCGAGACCGACAGCACCGCGGCAAGGTTGATCAGATAGTCGATGCCAAGGCTCGCCGCCTGCCCCGATAACTGCGCGATCCGCAAGGGTCCGCCGACCTGGTCGGCGCCGCCGTGACCGGCAAAAACGCCCCCTAAGAACTTCATCGTCGTCTCCACGATGAACCAGGACTGCTTGGCCCCGAGCCAAAGGCCGGTCAGCGGGTCGACCTTCTCGTTGGCCATCTCGGAGGGCGCGGTGCCGCGCCGGATGCCGAGCACACCGATCTTGTGAGCGTTGCCAAAACTGTCCTTCACCTCGCTCAGGGCCGGCGTGCCGTGCAGCGTGACCTGCGAAGCGCCGCGTTTCACCGTGAAAGTGAGATTCTCGCCGGCGCTCGTCGAGACAATGCGCTGCATGTCGGCAAAATTCTCGATCGCGTTGCCGTCGATCGCGGTCACGACGTCGCCAGGCTGGAATCCGGCGGCCGCTGCGGCGCTGTCAGCCGTCACCTCGTCAACACGGGCGCTGGCGTTCGGCTTGCCGATGAACGTGAAGAGAGCTGCGAAGATGACGATCGCGAGGATGAAGTTTGCGATCGGTCCGGCGGCGACGATGGCAGCGCGCGCAAAAACGTTCTTGTGGTGGAATGAGACCTTCTTGTCGTCCTCCGACATCGCCGACAGCGATTCCGCAGACGGCGCGCTTGCTTCATTCTCGTCGCCGAAGAATTTCACGTAGCCGCCGAGCGGCACAGCCGAGATCTTCCAGCGCGTTCCCTTGGCGTCGTTGAAACCCAAAAGCTCCGGGCCGAACCCGAGCGAGAACGTTAACACTTTCACGCCGGTCCAGCGTGCGACCAGAAAGTGGCCGAGCTCGTGGAAGAAAACGACGATGGTCAGAACGAACAGAAAGGGAACGATGTAACCGATCAGGCCATGGCCTATCGCATTGATTCCGTGAGTAAAAATCTCAGCCATCACTTACCCGTCCGCGAGCCATCTGGCGCGCCCCAACAAACAACTAGGATGCCTTTGCGGCAATTTCAGGCAAGAGGGACTTCGCTAAATTTCGAGCGTTATGGTCAACGCTGATGGCGTCATCGGCGGAGTCCAGCGGCGCCAGATTTCCCATCCTGATCCACCGGTCCAGCGTGGCCTCGACCAAGCGCGCGATCGCGCCGAATCGGATTTGCCGTGAAGCAAACGCTGCGACCGCGATTTCGTTCGCCGCGTTGTAGACTGTGGTTGCGCCGCGCCCGGTACGTAGCGAGTCATAGGCGAGTCGCAGCGCCGGGAATCGGTCAAAGTCCGGCGCCTCGAACGTCAGCTGGCCAATTTTGGCGAGATCGAGCGGCTTGGCGGGTCCCTCGATCCGGTCCGGCCAACCAAGGCAGTGCGCAATCGGCGTACGCATGTCGGGCGCGCCGAGTTGGGCGACCACCGAGCGATCGGAAAACTCCACCATGCCGTGGATGATCGACTGCGGATGCACCAGCACGTCGATTTCGTCTGGCGTGAGCGCAAACAGATAGGACGCTTCGATCACCTCGAGGCCCTTGTTCATCATCGAAGCCGAATCGATCGTGATCTTCTGCCCCATGCTCCAGTTCGGATGCTTTAGGGCCTGCTCCAGCGTGGCGTTTTCGATGTCGGCTTTCGACCAGGTGCGAAAAGGCCCGCCGGATGCGGTGATGATGACCCGCGTCAGCTCTTCGCGATTGCCTGAGCTGAGCGCCTGAAACAGCGCGTTGTGCTCGGAATCCGCAGGCAGCACGCTGGCGCCGGCTGCCGCTGCGCGCCGCATGAAGATATCGCCGGCGCAAACAAGGCATTCCTTGTTGGCGAGCGCGATCGTGGTGCCGCGATCGACCGCGGCGAGCGCCGGCTTCAAGCCCGCGGCACCGCTGACCGCGGCCATGATCCAGTCGGCCGGCCGCGAGGCCGCTTCGATCACCGCGCTCTCGCCGGCCCCGCACGCGATACCCGTGCCCGCAAGCGCCTCGCGCAGTTCGCCAAGCTTTGCGGCATCGGCGACGGCGGCGAAGCGCACGTCGAACTCGCGCGCGAGCTTCGCCAGCGCCTGCACATTGGAATTCGCGGTGATCGCCTCGACGCGATAGCGGTCGCCCCCGCGACGGATCAGATCCATCGTGCTGTCGCCGATCGAGCCGGTCGCGCCAAGCACGCTGACGACGCGCGCAGCCGAGGGTTTGCCGTTCAGTTTTCGGAGCGGAACCGCGCTCATCAAAATCTCACCAGATCAAAAGGCCGTGGCCGACTGCATCGGTACCGCTTCGGACCGCCCCGATCAATGCTGCGGCAACGACTGCCGCGACCAGGCCGTCCAGCCGGTCCAGTAGCCCGCCATGGCCCGGAATTAAGTGACTTGAGTCCTTGACGCCAAAATGCCGTTTCACCGCCGATTTCAAGGAGATCGCCCAATTGCGCGATGATCGACAGCGCAACACCCAGGATCGCCAATGGCAGAACCTCGCCAAAGCCGAGCCAGGCGTAAACCATGGCGAAAACGAGGCTGCCCAGCGTTGAGCCGATCGCGCCGGCCCAGGTCTTGTTCGGGGAAACACGGACCCAAAGTTTTGGCCCGCCAAAACCGCGGCCGGCGAAGTAGCCGAGGATGTCGGTGAGCCAGACGATCAGCAAAACGAACATCAGCGCCGCGAACCCATGCTCCCCGTCCTGGCGAATGAGGATGGCCGCGAGCAGCGCGGAGCCGGCATAGACCATGCCAGCCGGCGCCCACACCCGCGCCTCCGGCACGGTGAAAGTTGCGATCGCCATCACGCCGGCGCCAATGCAGAACACCGCCATGCCGACATCGTGCAGGTTCAGCGCGGCGGAGATCATGACCAGCGCAAACACGCCGGTGCCGAGCACGGACGTTTGCGCGCCCTTGACCAGCATCTGCCATTCGATGAACAGGCCGGCTGCGCCAAGCGTTGCGAGCGCCATCCAGAACGGCCCGCCGGCATAGGCCGCGCCGACCGCGAGCGGCACCAGCACGACCGCGGCAATCACGCGCATCAGCAGATTGGAATGTCGGCCAGATCTCGCGTGGGGAGGCGTCGCGTCCGGAGCTGTGGCCGGGCCGCTCATGTCATGATCCGGTCTTCGCGATCAATCCGCCGAACCGCCGTTCGCGGCGCGAGTATTCGTCGATCGCGCCGCGCAGCGCCGCCTTGTCGAAATCGGGCCAGTGCACCGGCACGAACACGAACTCGCTGTAGGCAGCCTGCCACATCAGGAAGTTCGACAGCCGCTGCTCGCCGCTGGTGCGGATGATCAGGTCGGGGTCGGGAATACCGGCGGTGTCGAGCCTTGCTTCGAGCGCGTCGGCGGTGATGGCTGAAGGATCGAGCTTGCCGGCGGCGACATCAGCGGCGAGCCGCTGGGCGGCGTGGGCGATCTCCTGGCGCGAGCCGTAGTTGAAGGCGACGATCAGCGTCATCCGCGTGTTGTTGCGGGTCAGCTCCTCGGCCTCTGTCAAAAGCGAAACGATGTCCGGCTCGAGCCCTGCCCGCTCGCCGATGATCCTGACACGTACGCCATCGCGATGCAGCTCGGCGAGATCGTTGCGGATGAAGCGGCGCAACAGGCCGAACAGATCGCCGATCTCCTGCGCCGGACGCGACCAGTTCTCCGATGAGAACGAGAAGATCGTGAGATAGCGCACGCCGAGTTCGCCGGCGCCGCGCACCACGCGCCGCAGCGCTTCGACGCCGCGGCGGTGGCCCTCGCCACGCGGCAGCCCGCGCGCCGCCGCCCAGCGGCCATTGCCATCCATGATGATGGCGACGTGGCGCGGGCATTCGGCGATCTCGGCGCCGTCGGGCGCGAGCCTGGTTTCTGCATCCATCGGATAAACCTCAGACCGTGAGGATTTCCTTTTCCTTGGTCGCGAGCAACTGATCGATTTCGGTGATCGTGCCGTCGGTGGCCTTCTGCACGTCGTTGGAGAAACGCTTCTCGTCGTCCTGCGAGATCTTGTGGTCCTTCTCGAGCTTCTTCAGCACGTCGAGGCCGTCGCGGCGCACGTGGCGCACCGCAACGCGCGCGGCTTCGGCATATTTGTGCGCGACCTTGACGAGTTCCTTGCGGCGATCCTGGTTGAGCTCGGGGATGCGCAACCGGATGACCTGGCCTTCGGTCGCCGGCGTCAGCCCAAGGTTGGAGGCAATGATCCCCTTCTCGACGGCATGCACCATCGAGCGGTCCCACACCTGCACGGACAACAGCCGCGGCTCCGGCACGCTCACGGTCGCAAGCTGGTTCAGCGGCATGTGCGCACCATAGGCATCGACCTGCACCGGCTCGAGCATCGAGGCAGAAGCGCGGCCGGTGCGCAATCCACCGAGTTCGTGCTTGAGCGTGCCGACAGCGCCCTGCATCCTGCGTTTGAGGTCGTTGATGTCGAAGTTTCCAGACGACATGGTTGCGTCTCCTTCAGAACGAAATGGCCGCGGTCGCTGTTGCAGCGCGCCCTCCCCGGCGCGCCGGCAATCACTCAGCCCGCGACGATGGTGCCCTTGTTCGCACCCTTGAGCACGGCCGGAATCGAGCCCGGTTCGGCGATGGCAAAGACGATGATAGGCATGGCCGTCTCCCGGGCAAGCGCGAACGCGGTCGCATCCATGACCTTGTAGCCGCCGTCCAGCGCCTGGGAGTGGGTCAGCCGCTCGAACCGCGTCGCCTTGGGGTCGGTCTTGGGATCGGCCGAGTAGACGCCGTCGACGTTGGTGGCCTTCAGCACCGCATCGGCGCCGATTTCCGCACCGCGCAAAACCGCCGTGGTGTCGGTCGTGAAGTACGGATTGCCGGTGCCGCCGGCAAGCAGCACGACGCGGCCCTCTGCCAGGTGCCGGAACGCCGACGAGCGGGTGTAGAGATCGCACACCTCGGGCATGGCGAGCGCTGAGAGTGTGCGCGCCGGCTGCCCCTTGCGTTCCAGCGCCGATTCGAGCGCAAGGCAGTTCATCACGGTGGCGAGCATGCCCATGGTGTCGCCCGTGGGTCGGGAAACGCCGCGGGCAGAAACCTCGACACCGCGAAAAATGTTGCCGCCACCGACCACGACGGCGAGCTCGACGCCGAGCCCGCATGCGGCAACAAGTTCGCCTGCGATGCGATCGACGGTCGGCTGGTGAATCCCGAACGCCTGATCGCCGGCGAGGTACTCGCCGGAGATCTTGACGACTGCGCGCCGATACTTCGGCTCAGCCATTGCGTTCTGGCTCCATTTGGGCGCCCTGCCTTGAAGGCGCCCCGGCCCGCATCCGCTACTTCTTCTGGCCGCTCGCGGCGGCCACTTCGGCGGCGAAGTCGAACTCCTGCTTCTCAATTCCCTCGCCGAGAGCATAGCGCACAAAGCCAGTGGTTTTCACAGCTCCGCCAGCCTTGCCCTCAACTTCCTTCAGCGCCTGGGCGACGCTCTTCTTGTCGTCGAAGATGAAGGGCTGCTCGAGCAGGGTCTGCTCCTTGTAAAAGGTCTTGAGCCCCAACTCGGTGATCTTGTCGATCATCGCCTCGGGCTTGCCCTGCTGACGGAACTTGTCGGCCAGGATGTCCTTCTCGCGCTTGACCACGGCCGGATCGACGCCCGACGCATCGACCGCCAGCGGATTGGCCGAGGCAACGTGCATCGAGAGCTGACGCGCCACCGGCGCGAGCTCGTCCTTCTTGCCTGATCAACTCCAGCGCGACCAGCACGCCGAGCTTGCCGAGCCCATCGGTCACCGCCGCATGCGCATAGGAGCCGACCACCCCGCTGCCGACGCTAAGCGTTGCCGCCCGGCGCAGCGTCATGTTCTCGCCGATGGTGGCGATCGCATCCGAGATCGCGGTCGCAACGGTGACGCTGCCGACCTTGGCGTCGAGAATCTTCGCAACGTCGCCGCCGACATCGAGCGCGACCTGGGCGATCATCTTGACCAGGCCCTGGAACTGTTCGTTGCGCGCGACAAAGTCGGTCTCGGAATTGACCTCGACCATCGCGGCCTTCTTGCCGTCAGCCGCGACCGCAATGCCGATCAAACCTTCCGCGGCAACGCGGCCGGCCTTCTTCGCCGCCTTCGACAGGCCCTTCTTGCGCAGCCAGTCGATTGCGGCTTCGACGTCACCGCCAGTCTCGTTCAGTGCCTGCTTGCAGTCCATCATGCCCGCGCCGGTCTGGTCGCGCAGGTCCTTGACCATGGCTGCCGTGATCGCTGTCATTTCGAATTCCTCAGAATGCACCCCGCTGCCGCTTCGCGCATGTCCCGGAAAAGTGGAAACCGGTTTTCCGGTCAGGACGTGCGCAAACTAGAGCGGCAGGACGGTTCTCGTGTTGTCCTGAACGCGCCGGACGCGAACGGGTCCGGCGATCACTCAAAAAACTATTCCGCTTCCGCGGTGAGCTTCTTGGCCTGGGCCACCCAGGCGTCGGCGCGGCCGGGGAGTCCGACCTCTTCGCCGATATGGTGGGCGGTATCGTGGTCGAGCTCGGCAAGCTGCCAGTAGTGGAAGATGCCCATGTCGTTCAGGCTCTTCTCGATCGCACCCGAGACACCAGGCAGCTTCTTCAAGTCGTCGGCAACACCGCGCGGACCGGGCAGGCCCTGGAACGCCGGCGTTGCGGCCGGCAGCTGCTCGGCGATCGGCTGAGCCGCGGCGCCGACATCGACGCCGGACTCGCCTTGCGAGCGCGACAGCCCATCGATCACCGCGCGCGCGATCAGGTCGCAATAGAGGGTGATCGCGCGTCCGGCATCGTCATTGCCGGGCACGAGAAAGGTGATGCCGTCGGGGTTGCAGTTGGTGTCGACGATGGCGGCGACCGGGATGTTCAGCCGCTGCGCTTCCTGGATCGCGATGTCTTCCTTGTTGGTGTCGATCACGAACAACAGGTCCGGCAAGCCGCCCATGTCCTTGATGCCGCCGAGCGAGCGATCGAGCTTGTCGCGCTCGCGCTGCAGCGTCAGCCGCTCCTTCTTGGTGTAATGCGCGCCCTCGGCCGAGTTCAGAACCTCGTCGAGATGACGCAGCCGCTTGATCGAGCCGGAGATCGTCTTCCAGTTGGTCAGCGTGCCGCCGAGCCAGCGCGAATTGACGAAGTACTGCGCCGACTTCTTGGCGGCCTCGGCGATCGAATCCTGCGCCTGGCGCTTGGTGCCGACGAACAGCACGCGGCCGCCCTTGGCCACTGTATCGCTCACCGCCTGCAGCGCGCGATGCATCATCGGCACGGTTTGCGTGAGATCGATGACGTGGATGTTGTTGCGAACACCGAAAATGTATTCGGACATTTTCGGATTCCAGCGGTGCGACTGGTGACCGAAATGCACGCCAGCTTCGAGCAGCTGGCGCATGGAAAAATCAGGTAGCGACATAACAGAAGTTCTCCGGTTGGTTCCTCCGGGAACGTGTGAGCAAACAGCGAGCCTTGCGGCCCGGATTGCCACCGGACGGCCTTATCAGCCATGTTCCCGTGTGAGATGGCCGGCTATATAGCGGCGGGATTGCCGCAAAGCAACGAAATCCTTGGGATTTTTTCACAGAGCGGGTCGTCCCCGCGAAGGCGGGGACCCATACGCCGCAGCGGCCGTGAGACGACAAACAGGCGTGATTTGAGCTGCTTTTGGCCAACTCTGCGTCACATCAGCAGCACCGGGGTTATGGGTCCCCGCCTTCGCGGGGACGACCAAGAAATCCTACACCGTCTGCACGTCCACCACGCCCGGAACCGCCTTGATGGCACCGGCGATCTGGGGGGAGACCTTGAACGCGCCCGGAAGGCGGATTTCCGCCTCGGTTTCGAGATCCAGCATCATCACCAGGGTGACGTCGCCGTCGGAGCGCTCGGGGGCCACAAAACCCTTGCCGAAATTCGGCCGCGGGCCCTCGCGGCGGCCGTTCGAGGCCTCCAGGCGCTTGGCGATCGATTCCAGCGGCTTGGTGTCCTTGACGAAGATGCGCAGGCCCATCTGGGTCTTGGCCGCGGCAGCATCGAGCGGCTCGGCCGAGAGAATGCGCGCGCGAATATCCTCGCCTTGCAATTCGGCGCCAAGCTGCAGCAACACTGCGGCGCCCGGCTCCAGCGTCTCGCGGTATTGCGCAAGCCCTTCCGAGAACAGCACCGCTTCGAAACGCCCGGTCGGATCTGACAATTCGAGGATACCCATCTTGTTGCCGGTCTTGGTGCGCCGCTCCAGCCTGGACACCACGGTGGCCGCGACCTTGCCGGCGGTCGCGCCCATTTTCACCGCATTGGAGAACTCCACCCACGACTGCACCCGCAGCCGCTTCAGCGCAACGCCATAGTCGTCGAGCGGATGACCACTCAGGAAGAACCCGACCGCATCGAATTCGCGCTGCAGCCGCTCCGCCGGCAGCCACGGCTCTGCCGCCGGCAGCATCAGGCTTGGCGCATCGGCAATTGAGCCAAACAGGCTTTGCTGGCCAGAGGTTTCCGCCTCGTGCTGACTCTGGCACGCCGCGAGAATGGCGTCGGCGCCGAGGAATGCGCGCGCCCGGTTCGGCTCGAGCGCATCGAACGCTCCGGCCGCGGCGAGCGATTCCACCACGCGCTTGTTGAGCGCCTTTGGCGGCACGCGGCTTGCGAAGTCCGACAGCGAGGTGAAGGCCTTGTCGCCGCGCGCTTCGACGATCAATTCGACGGCCTGCTGGCCGACGCCTTTCAGCGCCGCGAGCGCATAGAAGATCGTGTCGCCCACGACGTCGAAATCGCGGCCCGAGCGGTTGATCGACGGCGGCTCGAGCTTGAGCCCCAAGCGCTGCGCCTCGGCGCGGAATTCGGCGAGCTTGTCGGTATTGTTGAGGTCGAGCGTCATCGACGCCGCCAAAAACTCGACCGGATAGTTCGCCTTCATCCAGGCGGTCTGATAGGTGATGAATGCGTACGGCGCCGAGTGCGACTTGTTGAAGCCGTATTCGGCAAACTTGGCGCAGGCATCGAAGATCGCCTCCGCCGTGCCCTTTGGGATGCCGCGATCGATCGCGCCGGACAGGAAGGTGGCGCGCTGCGCGTCCATCTCGGCCTTGATCTTCTTGCCCATCGCGCGGCGGAGCAGGTCGGCTTGCGCGAGCGTGTAGCCGGCGAGCGATTTCGCGATCTGCTGCACCTGCTCCTGATAAGTGATGACGCCGAATGTCTCCTTCAGGATCGGCTCGAGCGAGGGATGCAGATACTCGATGTCCTCCTCGCCGAGTTTTCGCGCGCAGTAGGTCGGGATGTTGGCCATCGGGCCCGGACGATACAGCGCGACCAGTGCGATCAGGTCCTCGAAGCGGTCTGGCCGCATGTCGATCAGCGCCCGCCGCATGCCCTGGCTTTCCACCTGGAACACGCCGACCACATCGCCGCGCGCCAGCATCTCAAACGTCTTCTTGTCGTCGATCGGGATGCGGCCGAGATCGAAGTCGACGCCTCGCTTGCGCAGCAGCTTCATCGCGACATCGAGCACGGTGAGCGTCTTCAACCCCAGGAAGTCGAACTTCACCAGGCCGGCCGGCTCGACCCACTTCATGTTGAACTGGGTCACCGGCATGTCGGATTTCGGATCGCGATAGAGCGGCACGAGCTCGCTCAGCGGCCGATCGCCGATCACGATGCCGGCGGCGTGGGTCGAGGCGTGGCGAGTCAGGCCTTCGAGCTTCTGCGCGATGTCGAAGGCGCGCGCGATCACCGGATCACTGTCGCGCATCGCCTGCAGCTTTGGCTCGCCTTCGATCGCCTTCGCCAGCGTCACCGGAGCAGCCGGATTCATCGGCACGAGCTTTGTGAGGCGGTCGACCTGGCCGTAGGGCATTTGCAGCACGCGGCCGACGTCGCGCAGCACGCCGCGCGCTTGCAGCGTGCCGAACGTGATGATCTGCGCGACGCGATCGCGGCCGTAGCGGCCCTGCACGTAGCGGATCACCTCGTCGCGCCGCTCCTGGCAGAAGTCGACGTCGAAGTCCGGCATCGACACGCGATCCGGATTGAGGAAGCGCTCGAACAGGAGTCCAAACCGTATCGGATCAAGGTCGGTGATGGTCAGGGAATAGGCCACCAGCGAGCCGGCGCCGGAGCCGCGGCCCGGCCCAACCGGAATGCCCTGCGACTTCGCCCACTTGATGAAGTCGGCGACGATCAGGAAGTAGCCGGGGTAATTCATCCGCTCGATCACGCCGAGCTCGAAGTTCAGCCGCTCGGCGTAATCCTCTTGCGTGAAGCCGTGGGCGAGGCCGTTGATCTCGAGCCGCTTCGCGAGCCCCGCCTCGGCCTGCTTGCGGAGTTCATCGGCCTCGGCCCATTCGGCCGCCTCGCGTCCCTCAGCCTCGTTCGAGAAGCGCGGCAGGATCGGCTTGCGCGTCAGCGGGCGGAACGAGCAGCGCTCGGCGATCTCAACGGTCGAGGCCAATGCTTCCGGAATATCTGCAAACAAGACAGACATTTCGCCGCGAGTCTTGAAGCGGTGGTCGACGGTGAGTTGCGGCCGGTCGGTGTCGGCCACGAGGCGCCCGCCGGCGATGCAAAGCAGCGCATCGTGGGCCTCGTAATCGTCGGCGGAGGCAAAGAACGGCTCGTTGGTCGCGACCAGCGGCAGGCCCTTCTCGTAAGCCAGATCGATCAGCGCACTTTCGGCGCGGCGCTCGAGGTCGAGACCGTGGCGCTGCAACTCGATGTAGAGACGGTCGCCGAACAGCTCAGTGAGCCGCTCGCACCGGAGCTTTGCCAGCGCCTGCTGGTCTTCGGTGACGGCCAACGAGATCGGCCCCTCCGGCCCGCCTGACAGCGCGATCAGGTCGGTGAGTCTCGCCCGCGAGCCAGTCGAACTTGATGTGGGAGGCCTGGTGCGTCGGCGTCTCCAGGAACGCGCGCGAGTTCAGCCGCATCAGGCTGCGGTAGCCGGCTTCGCCAGCCGCCAGCAGGATGATCCGCGACGGCTGCGCCAGGATCGAGCGTGAGCTAGCCTCCTGGTCGCCGAAATCGACCGCGAGCGAGCAACCGATGATCGGCTGGATGCCGTAGCCCGCCATCTTCTCGGAGAATTCGAGCGCACCGAACATGTTGTCGGTGTCGGTCAGCGCCAGCGCCGGCTGGTTGTCCTTCTTGGCCAGCGTCGCGAGCGTTGCGATCGTCATCGCCCCGCGCAAGAGCGAATAGGACGAATGAACGTGAAGATGGACGAACCCGGGACCGTTCATTGCCTTCCAGCGCATCTCTTTGGGTCGCGGCCGGAATCGGCCAACTCAATCCCAGCGATGGTGAGAGGCCATATCAGCTAAGTCCACCGCGACAACGCCTGACAGCAGCCGCGTGGGCGTAATCCTCAGACTTCACATGGGCGAATGCCGAGCCCCAGTCCGCCTGCAGGCTCTCCCCAACCGCTCGTTCCCGCGGGCGCGCTGGATTCCCGCTTTCGCGCGAATGAGCGGAGGGCAGAGCACGCCGCCCGCCTCAAAGCTGCGGAATGACCTGGGCCCACACCGCAATCATGCCGACAAACAGCGTCAGCGACGCCAGCGCAGCTACTTCTTCTGCAAACAGCTTCAACATCGGAACCTCCCGCGACAAGAACATAAAGAGAACTATATTCCTGTTTTGTTCTTAGCGTCAAGAAGCGATTTTGAGCCAGTCTGGGAAATGGCTGCCGAAAAGCATCTGGGATTGGATCCAAGGAATTACGGTGACAGTGCACTCAATTGGCCAATCAGTCGACCGCAGCGGTTTAGCTGATTGAAGCCGACGGCGCCGGCACTGCGCACGGGATCAGTCCTGATCCCCCGAGGCGGACACGCCGGCGATACCGACCCGATGCCCCTCCTGCGCCTTTGAGAAGCAGACGGCGATGGCGTCATCATCGCCGGGATGGGCCTTCGTGCAGGCGGCCATCTCCTTTTTGGGGTCAAATTTGCACCCGGTCAAAAGGATCAGCACGGCCGCAGCTAAAAAAATTCTAGCCATCGTTTGAGTATTCGCCGCAGCGGAACTGAAACAAAGCCAAATCTGGCAACCACACTTAAAGTTGATTTCGGCGACGCGCCGGAAGCAGGGTCACTCGCCGCGCCGGCGGCCGACGCTGACGGCAAACAACAGCACTCCGATCACCGCCGCGCCGCCCAGCGCGCCGTCACGGATTTCGCCGCGCGGAATGCCGAGATCGACAGAGGCGATGTGGCCGATGACAAAGGCCGCGACCGCGGCCAGCATGACGGCATACAACAGGAACGCTTCGCGGGAGAATTTTCGCATCGATCGAATATTGCGGCGCGACGGCGCCGTTGCAAGCAAGAATCGAGCATTTTGGCTCCGCTGATCGCCGGGTTGGAAATCAACCGTGGCGATGCCATATGGACCTTCATGGAACCGCGGTCGCCGCAAGGCCGCTGGGAGAAGACATGAGAAAATCGATATTTGCCGCACTCGCCTGCAGCGCCGTCACATTGAGTTCAGGCGTAGCGCTCGCCTCCGATCCGGGGCTGCCCTGGTGCATCATCTACACTCACGACTACGTCCCCGTCTGCGACTATCCGAACTACGCCTCGTGCCAGGCGACAGCGTCCGGCAATGTCGGCTTCTGCACGCCGAACCCAGCCTTCTTCTCCTCGAACGAACAGGCGTACAGCCAGGCCTACAGCAACCCGTATGGTCTGCCGCCGCCACCCCCGCCGCCGCGCCGGCACAGGTGAGGTCGCTTAAAGGGCCGGCACAAGGTCGAGGCTCTGTTGAAGCGCGAGGGAGACGATGCCTGCGTTCAAAGCGCCAATGATCAACCTCTATTCGCGCGACCTGCCGCGGGCGGCGGCGTTCTACTCAGGCCTCGGCTTCGTCGAGACGTTCCGCACGCCGGCGTCCGGCGAACCCGCGCACATCGAACTCAAGCTGGACGGCTTCACGCTTGGCATCGCAACGATCGAGGCCGCGCGCGACCATCACGGCCTCACACCGGGAGACGACCGCGGCATCGAAATCGTGCTGTGGACCGACGACACTGATGCGGCACTGACCGCGTTGGTCGCCAAGGGTGCGCCGGTGCTCGCGCCGGCCCACGATTTCCTCGACGGCCGGCTGCGCGCCGCCTGGGTTGCCGATCCCGAAGGCAATCCGATCCAGCTCGTGCAGCGCAACCGCTGAAGCGGCGGCGGACGACCTCGGTTCAGCGCGATTGCCGATTACGCTTGCCGCAATTTTTGGCTTGCGTCCGATTCGCTTCTAGTGTAATGTCGAGAACAGTCCGGCCCTCAAAGGAGGGGCGCGTCGCGATCGCTGGCGAAATGCGGGCCGGACTACGATCGACATTGACCGCATCGGCCACGCCGTCAGTCGATCGCAAGTCGGGCCTGCCCGACTTGCGCTATGATGCGCATCAGGGGCAAGCCCCTGATGCGTTGCAGGGAAAACCGGATGTCGGTTGTACCCAGCGGTGAATGAAGCTCGTTGCGCTGCTTGACTACCTTTTGCGCACGAGGCTGCGGGTGCCAGCTGGCATCCGGTTTTCCCTGCGCGCTCTTCATTCAGAGCGCGCGAAAGAACGGACACAACCTCGGGCACATCGTGCCGCGGGGCGATTTCGCATGTTTGGAAATCGTACGGCGCAATAGCCAACGGTCCGCGCAAAGCGCGGCCCCGTTCGCTAATCCGCCCTACGAAAACCCCACAAAAATCTCCGAAAACAATCACGCGATCAGCACCTTACCGGGGACCGGTGGTCGGCGCCTAATCCAGCTCCTCGACCCGCCCCTCGCGGATGGTGACGCGGCGGTCCATGCGGCCGGCAAGCTCCATGTTGTGGGTCGCGATCAGCATCGCGACGTTGGTCGCCTGCACGAGTTGCGTCAGCGCCGAGAACACGTGCTCGGCGGTATTCGGATCGAGATTGCCGGTCGGTTCGTCGGCCAGCAGGATGCGCGGCGCGTTGGCGACCGCGCGCGCGATCGCAACCCGCTGCTGCTCGCCGCCGGACAATTCCGCGGGGCGATGGCTGATGCGGTCGCGCAGGCCGAGATAGGCGAGCAGATCGGTGGCGCGCGCGATCGCCTCCTTGCGCTTCAGGCCGCGCACCATTTGCGGAATCATCATGTTCTCGAGCGCCGAGAATTCCGGCAGCAGCCGGTGCGACTGGTAGACGAAGCCAATGTCGGTTCGGCGCATCAAGGTGCGCTCGCTGTCGGACAGCGACGAGGTCGGCGTGCCGCTGAAGTAAACCTCGCCTTCGTCGGGATGCTCGAGCAGGCCCGCGATATGCAGCAGCGTCGACTTGCCGGCACCCGACGGCGCCACCAGCGCCACCGATTGCCCCGACCACAGCGCGAGCCGCACGCCGTCGAGGATGGTCAGCGTCGCCTCGCCTTGCTGGTAACGCCGCGCCACCTCGTGGAGATAGACGATCGGAACGTTGTTCCTCGGCGCCGCCTCGGTGTCACTCATACCGCAGGGCCTCGACCGGATCGAGCCGCGCCGCGCGCCACGACGGATAGAGCGTCGCCAGGAACGACAGCGTCAGCGCCATCAGTACGACAGCAAAGGTCTCACCAACGTCCATCTCGGCCGGCAGCTTCGACAGGAAATAGAGCTCCGGCGAGAACAGTTCGGTGTTGGTCATCCACGACAGGAATTGCCGGATCGATTCGATGTTGAGGCAGATCAGCGTGCCGACGAGGAAGCCGACCAGGGTGCCGACCACGCCGATCGAGGCGCCGGTGATCAGGAATATCCGCATGATCGAGCCCTGCGAGGCGCCCATGGTGCGCAGGATCGCGATGTCGCTGCCCTTGTCCTTCACTAGCATGATCAGGCCGGAAATGATGTTGAGCGCCGCGACCAGCACGATCAGCGTCAGGATCAGGAACATCACGTTGCGCTCGACCTGCAGCGCATTGAAGAAAGTCGAATTGCGTTGACGCCAGTCGACCAGGAACACAGGACGCCCGGCGGCCTCAGTCACCGCCTTGCGAAACTCGTCGATGTTGTCGGGGTTGGTGGTATAGACCTCGATCGAGGTGACATCGTTCGCGCGGTTGAAATAGGCCTGCGCCTCGGACAGCGGCATGAACACGAAGGTCGAAGTCGTATTCCGACATGCCGATCTCGAACACCGCGAGCACGCGATAGGTCTTGATGCGCGGCACCACACCCATGGGCGTCTGCGCGCCCTTCGGCGCGACCAGCGTGATGTTGTCGCCGGCATGCAGCGACAGCTGATCGGCAAGGCGGCGGCCAATTGCGAGCCCCTGCGCGTCGTCAAAACCCTCGAGCGTGCCCTGCTTGATGTTCTTCTCGACCGAGGTGACGTTAGTCAGGTCGTCGGCACGGATGCCGCGCACGAACACACCGGCGGCGTTGAACGGCGACGATGCCAGGGCCTGGCCGTCGACGACGGGCGCCGCAAGGCGGATGCCCTTGACCTGGTTGATGCGCTCGGCGACCTCCTTCCAGTCGGTCAGCGGCGATTCCAGCGGCTGCACCAACAGATGGCCGTTGAGGCCGAGGATCTTGTCGAGCAGCTCCTTGCGAAAGCCGTTCATGACCGCCATCACGATGATCAGCGTGGCCACACCGAGCATGATGCCGAGAAACGAGAATCCGGCGATGACCGAGATAAAACCTTCCTTGCGCCGCGCCCTGAGGTAACGCAGCGAAAGCAGCCACTCGAAAGGCGCGAAGGCGTGGGTTCGGAGGGCTTCACTCATCGCATTGTCCGATGCGCCGATTTTCACACGATTCGGGCGGTTTCATGCCGCGTTATCTGCGCGCCCGCTGCCGTGGTGCACAACTCAAGCGGTCAATTTCGCGATTGCGTCAGCCGGACTCAGTAGTTCGCGCGAGCCGTCGCTGCGCCGCTGCAGCTCGACCTTGCCGTCGGCGAGACTTTTCGGCCCGACCAGGATTTGCCAGGGCACGCCAATCAGGTCGGCGGTGGCGAACTTGGCGCCCGGCCGCGCATCGGTGTCGTCATAGAGCACGTCGATACCTTTGGCGGTAAGCGCCCGGTAGAGCTGCTCGCAGGCCGGATCGGTGTCGCCGCCGCCGGGCTTGAGATTGAGGATGGTGGCGCCAAACGGCGCAACTGAATCAGGCCACTTGATGCCGGCCTCATCGTGGAAGGCCTCAATGATCGCGCCGATCAACCGGGTCGGGCCGATGCCGTACGAGCCGCCGTGGATCGGCTGCATGGTGCCGTCGGGTCCCTGCACGACCGCCTTCATCGGCTGCGAGTACTTGGTGCCGAAGTAGAAGATATGGCCGACCTCGATGCCGCGCGCCGAGACGCGATCAGCTTCAGGCAGCGCCGCAAACTTTGCCGCGTCGTGCATCTCCGACGTCGCGGCATAGAGCGAAGTCCATTGGTTGACCACGCCCTGAAGGCCTGCGACGTCATCGAAATTGATGTTGGCGTCGGGCACCGCCATGTCGAGATAGGTCTTGTGGCAGAACACCTCGCTCTCGCCGGTCGACGCCAGGATGATGAACTCGTGGCTCAAATCGCCGCCGATCGGGCCGGTGTCGGCGACTCATCGGGATCGACTTCAGCCCCATGCCGCGCGAACGTGCGCAGGTAGGCGACGAACATCTTGTTGTAGGAGTGCCGCGCACCCGCTGCGTCGAGATCGAACGAGTAGGCATCCTTCATCAGGAATTCGCGCCCGCGCATCAGGCCGAAGCGCGGCCGCACCTCGTCGCGGAATTTCCACTGGATGTGATAGAGGTTCAGCGGCAGGTCCTTGTAGGAGCGGACGTAGGCGCGAAAGATCTCGGTGATCATCTCCTCGTTGGTCGGACCGAACAGCATCTCGCGCTCGTGGCGATCCTTGATACGCAGCATCTCCTTGCCGTAGTCGTCGTAGCGGCCGCTCTCGCGCCACAGCTCGGCCGACTGGATCGTCGGCATCAAAAGCTCGATCGCGCCAGAGCGGTTCTGCTCCTCGCGCACGATCGCGCAGATCTTGTTGAGCACGCGAAGCCCGAGCGGCAGCAGCGCATAGATCCCGGCCGCTTCCTGCCGCATCATGCCGGCGCGCAGCATCAGCCGGTGCGAGGCGATCTCCGCCTCCTTCGGCGTCTCTTTCAGGATCGGCAGGAAATAGCGCGACAGTCGCATCTGGTGCCCGGGAATTGGCATTTGGGTAGTTTGGCGTCAAGTCAAACCGGAACTGGCGGCAAAACACAAGCTTGCATTGCCGCCACAAGATGGCGCTGCGGTCTTGCGGCGAGCTCACATCTTCATCTTGCCGTGGTCCATCGTCATGTCGCCCTTGTCCATCGGCGCCATCGCAGGCTTCGCAGTCCTGTCCGGTTCCTTCGCGCCGACGCCCATAACGTTGAACATCACCGCAACGTCGCCGGCCTTCTCGAACTTCAGCGTGACGGCCAAGCTGTCGCCCTGCTTCAATGGCTTCTTGATGTCGGTCAGCATCAGGTGATAGCCGCCCGGTGCGAGCGTGACGGTCGCACCCGGCGCGAGCGCAAGACCGTCGTCGAGCGCGCGCATCGTCATGACGCCGCCGTTGCTGGCCATCTCGTGGACATCGACCTTGGCGGCCGCATCGGTCGATCCGCCAAGCAGGCGATCAGGTGTAGTGCCTTTGTTGGCGATGGTGAGATAACCGCTCGCGACCTTCGCGCCGGCAGGAGTTGCACGGCTCCACGGTTGCGAGATCACGAGATCGCCGGCTTTCACATCGTCGGCGCGCGCGTTGAACGTCTGCAGCGCGACGAACAAAATCGCGGCGATGATGATGAAGCGTGCTCGCATGATGTCTCCTTCAACTGTTGAACGGCACACAACGATCGCGCGCGAACGCATTTTGCGCCTCGTCTTTGCGCGATCAAAATCTCCGATCGACCGATGCTAAAACCCGATGAGGCATGAAATTTTTCATACGAGCCCTGCCGCCAAATTGAACATTTGTTGCTGAAAATCGTGACAACGAAGATTTGATCAGCTACAAGCAGGCCCTCAGATCGGTTCGGTCCTTTGCGTTCGTCCCATCTGGTGGTCCAAGTCTCGGGAGGAAGCCCTGTGCCGTACAACGGCGCAACCCTGTAAAAACCACTGATAAATCTAACATTTTCAGGGCAAAAAGGGTCGACACAGTTTCTCTCAGGCAGGGCTCGCGCCCTGCTTTTTCTTTGTCCAGACCTCAGAGCGGGACGCCCATCAGCCGCATGATCCGGTCGAGGTTGAAGACCCCGGCATAGTAGCCCCAGGCACACACCGCGAAGATCACGGCCGACAGCACCGTGGTCCAGAGCAGCTTCCGCAGCATCAATGGCGCGATCGGTGCGCCGGGCTCGGAACCCGGGATCGCGACCCCGTCCTCGGACTGGCTGCGCACGCCAAACGGCAGTGTCACGAACAGCACGATCCACCACAGTACGAAGTAGATCGCGAACGCAGACGAGATCGTATAGGCCATCGGTTCTTGCCCGGCTTGAGCTTCACCAGCGCTCAGACCTGCTCCAGCTCGACCAGCGTGCCGGAGAAATCCTTTGGGTGCATGAACAGCACGGGCTTGCCGTGCGCGCCGATCCGCGGGTTGCCGTCGCCGAGCACGCGCGCGCCCGTTGCCTTCAGGTGGTCGCGTGCGGAAATGATATCGTCGACCTCGTAACAGACGTGGTGAATGCCGCCGTCGATATTGCGCTCGAGGAATTTCGCGATCGGCGAGCCGTCGCCGAGCGGCTCGATGAATTCGATCTTGGTGTTCGGCAACGTCACGAACACCGTGATCACGCCGTGCTCAGGCAACGGCACTGCAGCGGAAACGTCGGCGCCGCAGTCGCGATAGATCTTCGCGGCTTTCATCGCGTCGGGAACCGCGATCGCCACGTGATTGAGCCGTCCGATCATGTTGTTCATCGCTAAACCACCAAAACCTTCACATAGCAGAGCGGGCGCTTGCCCCAGGCCGTGCCGAGTTCGGCGCGGACCGCACGGCGGATGCTTTCCGCAGTCGCGTCCGCATCGCGCCTGCGGCCGCGGGGCAGGCCCTCGAACGTGGAGATCACGATATCATAGACGCGCTCGCCGATCGCTTCCCCTGCGGCATCACGCTCGGGAACCCCGAGCAGTTCGATCTGCGGGTCGTCGGCCAGTTCCCCCTTTTCAGTGATCGCAAGCGCCACAAAAGCCGCGCCGGCAAAGCCCATTCGGCGCCGCTCGACCACCGCCTGGGCCTGGTCGGCCTCGAGCAGCGAGCCGTCCTTGTAGAGTTGGCCGTGCGGCAGCTGATCAATCACGGCCGGATCGCCCGGCGCAAGGCGCACCATATCGCCGTTGCCGCAGATCAACACCTTCGGCACGCCGAGGCTGCGCGCCAGCGCCGCGTGCTCCGACAAATGCAGCGCCTCGCCATGTACCGGGATCAGCGTCTGCGGCCGAACCCACGAAATCATGTCGCGCAGTTCGTCGCGCCGCGGATGGCCCGACACGTGCACGAGATGCGTGCGATCAGTGATCACCTCGATACCCTGCGCGACCAAACCATTGATGATGGCGCCGACCGCCTTCTCGTTGCCGGGAATGGTGCGCGAGGAGAAGATCACCCGATCGCCCTTGTTGAAGGTCACGACGGGATGATCGTCACCGGCAATGCGGGCAAGCGCTGCACGCGGCTCGCCCTGGCTGCCGGTGCACAGCGCCAAAATCTTGTCGGGCGGGAAATGGCCATAGAGGTCGACGTTGCGGAACTCCTGCACGCCGTCGAGAAAGCCGGTCTCGCGCGCAACCTGGACGATCCGCTCCATGGCACGGCCGACCACGACCACCTCGCGGTCCGCGGCTCGCGCCGCCAATGCCACCGCCTTGACGCGTGCGACGTTGGAGGCAAACGTCGTGACCGCAACGCGGCCCCGCGCGGAAGCGATCAGCTCGGTCAGGGTCTTGGCAACCTCGGTCTCCGACGGCGAACGCCCATCGCGCACCGCATTGGTGGAATCGCCGACCAGCGCCAACACGCCTTCGTCGCCGAGCGCCCGCAGCCTTGCTTCATCGGTCGGCAGGCCCAACACCGGCGTCGGATCGATCTTCCAGTCGCCGGTGTGCAAGACGGTGCCGACCTCGGTGCGGATCGCGAGCGCACAGGATTCCGGAATAGAGTGCGCCACCGAAATCATCTCGACATTGAACGGCCCAACATCGAACCGCCCACCTTGCGGAACGATCTTGACCGGAATCTCCGGCGCATCGCGCTCGCTCGCGCATTTGGCCTCGAGCAGTGCGGCGCAGAACGGCGTCGCATAGACCGGGACACGCAGCCGCGGCCACAGATCGATCGTCGCGCCGAAATGGTCTTCATGCGCGTGGGTCAAGACGATGCCGAGCAGGTTTTTGCGCTCCTTCTCGAGGAAGGTGATGTCGGGCATGATCAGGTCGATACCCGGCAAATGATCCTCGCTGCCGAAGGAAACACCGAGATCGACCGCCATGAAACTGCGCTGCTGGCGGTTCCCGAGCCCGTAGATCGACAGGTTCATGCCGATCTCGCCGACGCCGCCGAGGGGCGCAAAGGTAAGCTCGTCGGAGCGCGCCATTATGGCCGGGTCTCCGAAAGCGCCGGGAACACCTCGCCCGCCGTGATCGCTTCAAGATGTCCTTCCGGCAAGCGCAGCATCAACCGTCCGGCTTGATCGAGAGTCTTCGAACTTGCCGGCGAGCTGCCGGTTCGGCAAGCGCACCACGATGTCGCCGCCGATTCCGGCGGCGTGGGTCAACCACTCCGCGCGGATGGCCGCAAACCCCTTCCCGCGATCCCACAAGACGAGCCGCTCGACCATCGCCGCGGAGAGTGTCTTGAACATCTGCGGCGGAGTTATCGCTGCGCCATGCGCGTTAAGGTCGATGGCCGCGTAGGGAGTGCCTTCCGGATGATGCGCGCAGTTGATGCCGATGCCAATCACGGCGGCAGTGGCGCTGCCGACGCGTTCGGCCTCAATCAAAATGCCGACGATCTTTGCGCCGTCAAGCAACAGGTCGTTCGGCCACTTGAGCTTCAGTGCCGGCGCGAGGTTTGGCGCGATGGCAGAGATCGCATCCCGCACCGCGAGCGCGACCACAAAGCACAGTTCCGGTAGAAGCGGCGATGGCGCAGCGTCGGTGACCAGAAGGCTCGCATAAAGGTTGCCGGGTTCAGAGGTCCAGGCGTTACCCCGCCGCCCGCGCCCTGCCGTCTGACGCGCAGCCGTTACCCAGAGCGGCCCCTGCTCTCCAGCGCGCGCCAGCGCCATCGCCTCGACATTGGTCGAACCGACCGCGTCATGGCTGACGAGCCGACACCGGCAGCAGCCGCGGACGGCGCGACGTCCATCAAAACAGCGACTTTGCGGCGACGGTAGCGGCCGTCACCAAGGGTGCGGGGTAGACGACGTAGAGAATGTTGAAGAGGCCAGCGACTGCAAGCACCAGCCGCAGCTCCGGCCGCGCCGGCTCAACGGCGCCGGCCGGCTGATCGAAGTACATCAGCTTGATGATGTAGAGATAGTAGTAAGCGCCAACCACGCTCGCCAGCACGCCGATGACGGCCAGCGTGAACAGCCCGCTTTTGATGGCGGCAACGAACACGTAGTACTTTGCGAAGAAGCCTGCGAGCGGCGGTACGCCGGCAAGCGAGAACAGCAGCATCGCCATGAAGAAGGCGAGCGTCGGATTGGTCTGCGATAGCCCTGCGAAATCAGAAAGGCTCTCGAGCGCCTGCCCTTTGCGCTTCATCGCGAGGATGATCGCGAAGGTGCCGAGCGTCATCGTTACATAGATCGCGGCGTAGATCAGCACGCCCTGTGCGCCCTCGGGTGTGCCGGCGGCGAGACCGACCAGCGCAAAGCCCATATGGCCAATCGAGGAATAGGCCATCAGCCGCTTGATGTTGGTCTGGCCGATTGCCGCAAATGCGCCGAGTGCCATCGAGGCGATCGAGACGAAGACGACAACCTGTTGCCACTGCTGCGTGATTCCCGGGAACGCGGTCAGCGCCACGCGGGTGAACACCGCCAACGCAGCAACCTTCGGTGCCGATGCGAAAAACGCCGTCACCGGCGTCGGGGCGCCCTCGTAGACATCGGGCGTCCACATGTGGAACGGCACGGCCGATACCTTAAAGCAGAGGCCGGCGAGCAGGAAGACGAGCCCGAACACGAGGCCGATGCTGCCTTCCTTTGCTGCCGCAGCGATACCTGCGAAGCTCACGGTGCCGGTGAAGCCGTAGATCAGCGAGGCGCCGTACAGCAGCATGCCCGACGACAACGCGCCGAGCACGAAGTACTTCAGCCCGGCCTCGGTCGATTTAGCGTTGTCGCGATCGCTCGCCGCAACGACATAAAGTGCGAGGCTCATCAGCTCGAGACCGAGATAGAGCATGATCAGGTCGGCCGCCGAGATCAGCACCATCATGCCGACGGTCGAGAGCATCACCAGGATCGCGTATTCGAAGATGCGGCGCGACTTTGCCTCGAGAAATTCGATCGACAGCAGCAGCGTGACCGCCGAACCGGTCAGCGACAGGATTTTCAGGAACTTTGCAAAGTCGTCGAGCACGAAGCTGCCGCCGAAGGTCACGACCTTGCCTGACGGCAACAAGCAGATGATCGCGCCGGTGCACACCAGCATGAAGATCGCCAGACCGAGGATCAGCCGGGTCACCTTGACGCCAAGATAGGCGCCCATCATCAAGAGCCCCATGGCCATGCAGGCGAGGAAAATCTCCGGCAGCGCCGGGAGCAGCAAGTAGCCTGCGACCTGTGTCATCATCAAAAAGGCCCTCGCCGCGTCACTGCAGAAGCGCCGCCGCTTTCACGGCGGTCACTGCGTGGCTGTAATTGTCGACCAGTTGCTGCACCGAGGCCGCCGACATGTCGAGCACCGGCTTCGGGTAGAAGCCGAACACCAGCGTCAAAGCGACCAGCGGCCCGAGCAGTCAGCACTTCGCGCGCGGTCAAATCCTTGATGCCGGCAAGCGACGGCTTGGTCAGCGCGCCGAACACGACGCGCCGGTAAAGCCACAGCGCATATCCGGCCGACAGGATCACGCCGGTCGTGGCAAGCGTCGCGGTCGGCAGGTTGACCTTGAAGGTGCCGATAAGGGTAAGGAATTCGCCGACGAAGCCCGAGGTGCCCGGCAGGCCGACATTTGCCATGGTGAACACCATGAAGGCGAAGGCGTACCACGGCATCCGATTCACCAGGCCGCCATAGGCATCGATGTCGCGGGTATGCATGCGGTCGTAGATCACGCCAACACAAAGGAACAGTGCGCCCGACACGATGCCGTGGGAGATCATCTGGAACACGCCGCCCGCGACGCCCTGCACGGTGCCGGCGAAGATCCCCATGGTGACGAAGCCCATGTGGGCGACCGACGAATACGCGATCAGCTTCTTCACGTCCTCCTGCATCATCGCGACCAGCGAGGTGTAGATCACCGCGATCACCGACAGCGTGAAGATCAGCGGCGCGAAGTCATGCGACGCAAGCGGGAACATCGGCAGCGAGAACCGCAGGAAGCCGTAGCCGCCCATCTTCAACAGGATCGCGGCCAGGATCACCGAGCCCGCGGTCGGCGCCTCGACGTGGGCGTCAGGCAGCCAGGTGTGGACCGGCCACATCGGCATCTTCACCGCGAACGACGCGAAGAAGGCCAGCCAGGCCCAGGTCTGCATCGAGCGCGGAACGGCCGTTTGCATCAGGGTCGGGATGTCTGTCGTACCGGCGTTCCAGTACAGCGCCATGATCGCGAGCAGCATCAACACCGAGCCGAGCAGCGTGTAGAGGAAGAACTTGAAGCTGGCGTAGACCCGGCGCGGCCCGCCCCACACCCCGATGATCAGGAACATCGGGATCAGACCGCCTTCGAAGAACAGGTAGAACAGCACGAGGTCGAGCGCCGAGAAGGTGCCGACCATCAGCGTTTCCAGGACCAGGAATGCCATCATGTATTCGCGCACGCGGACCGTGATCGACTTCCAGCTTGCGATGATGCAGAGCGGCATCAAGGCCGTGGTCAGGATCACGAACGGCAGCGAGATGCCGTCGACGCCCATATGGTAGATGATGGTCTGCGCGAGCCACGGATAGCGCTCGACGAACTGGAAGTCGGTCGAGGACGGATCGAACCGCTGCACCAGGATGAGCGAGATCGCAAACGTGATCAGCGTCGTCCAGAGCGCGATCCAGCGCGCATTGCGCGCGGCGGCCTCGTCGCTGCCCCGCGCCAGCACATAGACCAGCACCGCGCCGAGCAGCGGCAGGAATGTCGTGACTGAGAGGATCGGCCAGGTCGTCATCAATGGGCTCCCAGGCCGAACATGAACCAGGTGATCAAACCGGCGACGCCGATCAGCATTGCGAACGCATAGTGGTAGAGGTAGCCGCTCTGCAGCCGCACCACGTTGCGCGTGACATCGAGCACGCGGGCCGAGACTCCGTCGGGGCCCAAGCCGTCGATGACGAAGCCATCGCCCTGCTTCCACAGGAAGCGTCCGAGCCACTTGGCCGGCCGCACGAAGATCAGGTCGTACAGCTCGTCAAAATACCACTTGTTGAGCAGGAACTCGTAGAGCAGCCGATGCTGGCTTGCGAGTTCAACCGGCAGATATGGCCGGCTGATGTAGAAGATGAACGATACGGTCACGCCGATGACCATCATCACGGTTGGCAGGAACGCGATCGTCCGCGGAATCTCGTGCATCGCTTCGATGATATGTGGGTTCATCTTCAAGGATTCGCGGAAGAATTCCTCGATGCCATGTCCGGCAAAAACCTCCTCGAAAGGGAAGCCCGCAAACAGTGAGCCGATCGCAAGAACGGCAAGCGGAATCGTCATGACCAGCGGACTCTCATGCGCCGCATCGTAGTGCTCTTGATCGTGCGGTTCGCCGAAAAACGTCTTGAAGATGAGCCGCCAGGAATAGAACGCAGTGAGCGCCGCGGCGACCGTGGTCAGAAGGAACGCATACAGCGCCGCCGAATTCTGCGAGGCATAGGCGGACTCGATGATCGCGTCCTTGGAGAAGTAACCGGCAGTCAACGGAAACCCGGTGAGGGCCAAGGTGCCGATCACCATCATACCAAATGTGAACGGAATTTTCCGCCACAGACCGCCCATGTTGCGGATGTCCTGCTCGTGGTGCATTGCATGAATGACCGAGCCCGAGCCGAGGAACAGCAGCGCCTTGAAGAAGGCGTGAGTGAACAGGTGGAAGATGCCGACCGAGTAGGCCCCCGCCCCCATCGCCACGAACATGTAGCCGAGCTGCGAACAGGTCGAGTACGCGACGATGCGCTTGATGTCATTCTGCACGAGGCCAACGGTCGCAGCAAAGAACGCCGTCGTTGCGCCGACGAACATCACCACCGTCTGCGCATTTGGCGCGAGCTCGAACAGCGGCGACAGCCGCGCCACCATGAAGACGCCCGCGGTCACCATGGTCGCGGCATGGATCAACGCCGACACCGGCGTCGGGCCTTCCATCGCGTCGGGCAGCCATGTGTGCAGCAGGAACTGCGCCGACTTGCCCATCGCGCCCATGAACAGCAGCAGGCAGGTCAGCGTCAGCGCATCGGCATGCCAGCCGAAGAAATTGATCTCGGCCTTGCCCGCAAGCGCCGGCGCGCCATGGAAGATGGTCTCGAAATCGACCGAGCCGATCAGCATGAAAACGGCGAAGATGCCGAGCGCAAAGCCGAAGTCGCCGACGCGGTTGACGATGAAGGCCTTGATCGCCGCCGCATTGGCGGCCGGCCGCTCATACCAGAAGCCGATCAGAAGATAGCTCGCGAGGCCGACGCCCTCCCAGCCGAAGAACAGCTGCACCAGGTTGTCGGCCGTCACCAGCATCAACATGGCGAAGGTGAACAGCGACAGATAGCCCATGAACCGCGGTCGGTGCGGGTCTTCGGCCATGTAGCCGATCGAGTAGAGATGCACGAGCGACGACACGGTGTTGACGACGACAAGCATCACCGCGGTCAGCGTGTCGACACGCAGCGCCCAGGCGACGTTGAGATCGCCCGAGTTGATCCACGGAAACAGCGGAATCCGCGCGTCCTGATGCATGAAGCCGACATTGACCAGCACGACCCATGACAGGCCGGCTGCGATCAGGAGCGGAATCGTGGTGACGAGCTCGGCCAGCCGCGAGCCTGCGGCCGACGGCGGCACATCATGGCCGTGACCATGATCGTCGTGGCCATCCGTATCGGCCATCGCATGGGCACCATGGTCATCATGACCGTGATCCATTTCGAGCCCGCCGGGGTGGCGCGCGCGCGCGCCGGCCAGCGAAATGATCCCGGCCAGGATGGCGCCGAGCAGCGGCAGAAAGACGATCGCCTGAATCATACCCCGTTCAGCCCTTCATCAGATTGATGTCTTCGACGGCGATCGACCCGCGATTACGGTAGAATACGACCAGCACGGCCAGCCCAATGGCCGCCTCTGCGGCGGCAACGGTCAGCACCAGCAGCGCGAAAACCTGGCCCACGATGTCGTTGAGGAAGGTCGAGAATGCGACGAGGTTGATGTTGACCGACAGCAGGATCAACTCGACCGACATCAGGATAACGATGACGTTCTTGCGGTTGATGAAGATGCCGAGGATACCGAGCGTGAACAGGATCGCGGCGACCGCGAGATAATGGCCCAAACCGACGGTCATTCTGCGGCCTCCCGCGGCGGCACGTCGCCAAGCCCCTGCCCCGGCACCACCTTCACGACCTTCATCGCGGTCGCTTTGGTGCGCGCGTTCTGCGCCGAAATGTTCTGCCGCTTGACGTTCGCCTTATGGCGCAGCGTCAACACGATTGCGCCGACCATCGCGACCAGCAGCACCATGCCGGCAAGCTGGAAGTAGTGAATGTACTTCGTGTACAGCACGAGGCCGATCGCCTGCGTATTGCTGATGCCTGATGGGATCGGCGCGGTGATCGACTTCGTCACCTGCGGCGTGATCACCCAGGTGCTGCCGACCAGAAGCAGCTCGGCCAGCACGATCGCGCCGACGAGAACGCCGATCGGCAAGATAGTTCAAAAAGCCCTGGCGCAGCTCGGCGAAGTCGACGTCGAGCATCATGATCACGAACAGAAACAGCACCGCAACTGCGCCAACATAGACCACGACCAGGATCATCGCCAGGAATTCGGCGCCCATCAGGATGAACAGGCCGGACGCATTGACGAAGGCGAGGATCAGGAACAGCACGGAGTGCACGGGATTGCGCGAGGCAATCACCATCACGGCCGAAGCCACGCAGATCGCGGCGAACAGGTAGAAGAACAGCGCGGTCAGGATCATCGCTTGGTCACCGATACGGCGCATCGAGCTCGATGCTCTTTGCGATCTCACGCTCCCAGCGGTCGCCGTTGGCGAGCAGCCTGGCCTTGTCGTAGTACAGTTCCTCGCGGGTCTCGGTCGCAAACTCGAAGTTCGGCCCCTCGACGATCGCATCCACCGGGCACGCCTCCTGGCAGAGCCCGCAATAGATGCACTTCACCATGTCGATGTCGTAGCGCACCGTGCGGCGGGTGCCGTCGTTGCGGCGCGGCCCGGCCTCGATGGTGATCGCCTGCGCCGGACAGATCGCCTCGCAGAGCTTGCAGGCGATGCAGCGCTCCTCGCCATTCGGGTAGCGCCGCAACGCATGCTCGCCGCGGAAGCGCGGCGAGATCGGGCCCTTCTCGAACGGATAGTTCAGGGTTGGCTTCGGCTTGAAGAAATAGCGCATGGCGAGGAAGAACGCCGAGACGAACTCCTTCAAGACCAGCGATCGGGCGGCAAGTTGCACACTCATGACAGCCTCTCGTTTCCCCGCCCGTTCATTGTGGTGCCCAGCCAAAGAACTGCAGGACGCCCGCGACGATCACGACCATGGCGAGCGACAGCGGCAGGAACACCTTCCAGCCCAGCCGCATCAGCTGGTCGTACCGATAACGCGGCACGATCGCCTTTGCCATGGCGAACAGGAAGAACATGAACAGCGCCTTGAGAACGAACCAGACGATGCCGGGCACCCAGGTGAACGGCGCAAACGGGATCGGCGATAGCCAGCCGCCGAGGAACAGGATGGTCGCCATCGCGCACATGGTGCCGATCGCGACGTATTCGCCGAGCATGAACATCATGTACGGCGTCGAGCCATATTCGACCATGAAGCCGGCGACGAGCTCCAATTCCGCCTCCACGAGGTCGAACGGCGGCCGGTTGGTCTCGGCGAGGGCCGAGACATAGAAGACAACGAACATCGGGAACAGCGGCAGCCAGTACCAGCCGAACAGACCAAGCCTGGTGTTCTGCGCTTCGACGATGGTCGAGAGGTTCAGCGAGCCCGCGCACAACAGCACGGTAATGATGACGAAGCCGATCGAGACTTCGTAGCTCACCATTTGCGCGGCGGAACGAAGGGCGGCGAGGAACGGGTATTTCGAGTTCGACGCCCAGCCCGCCATGATGATCCCGTAAATCATCAGCGACGAGATCGCGAAGATGTAGAGCACGCCGACATTGATGTCGGAGATCACCCAGTTCAGGTTGACCGGGATCACCGCCCAGGCCGCGAGCGCCAGCACGCACGACACCAGCGGCGCCAGCAGGAACACGCCCTTGTTGGCGCCGGCCGGGATCACCGGCTCCTTCAGCACGAACTTCAAGAGATCGGCGAACGACTGAAAAAGGCCCCAAGGGCCGACCACGTTCGGGCCACGCCTGATCTGTACCGCGGCCCAGATCTTGCGGTCGGCCAGCAGGACGTAGGCGATCGCGACCAGCAGCAGCACCAACAGCAGCACGCTCTCCGCGACCATGATGATCAGCGGCCAGAGATAGGTGGTCCAGAACTCGGCGAAGGTCATCGCTCTACTCCGCCGCCTGCAACATCTGGCCGCGAGCCAAATTCGAGCACTCAGCCATCGTGGCCGAGGCGCGCGCGATCGGGTTGGTCAGATAGAAATCGGCGACCGGGCTCGTGAACGGCGTCTTCTCCAAGGCGCGGTCGCCGCCAGCGAGCTTCCTCACATCGTCGGCGCTGCCTGGCGCGATCTGGTCGAGCCGCATGAGGTGCGGCACCTTGGCAAACATCGCCTGCCGCAGCCCGCTCAATGAATCGTAGCCGAGCTTTTTCCCCACCAGTTCCGACAGCGCGCGAATGATCGCCCAATCCTCGCGCGCGTCACCCGGCGGGAAGCCGGCCCGATTGGCCATCTGCGCGCGTCCCTCGGTGTTGACGAAGATGCCGCTCTTCTCGGTATAGGCTGCACCCGGCAGGATGACGTCGGCGCGATGCGCGCCCTTGTCGCCATGGGTGCCGATATAAACGACGAATGTGCCCTCGGCCGGCGTCACGTCGTCGGCGCCGAGCAGGAACAGCACGTCGACCGTGCCGAACGTCGTCATCTGCGAAGCCGACAGGCCGCCTCCGTCAGGCGCAAAGTCGATATCGAGCGCGCCGACGCGTGAGGCGTAGTGGTGCAGCACGCCAAAACCGGTCCAGCCGTCCTTGAGCGCGCCGACATCGACGGCAAGCCTGGCCGCGGTTGCGAGCACTGCCGCGCCATCGTGGCGTTCGGCCGCCCCTGCCCCGACCAGCACGATCGGATTCTTGGCTTCCTTCAGCGTCGTTGCGAAAGAATGCGTGCCGGCGACAACCTCGCTCAGGGTATCCGGTCCCGCGCCAAGATAGTCGTAACCGTAGGTGAGATTGGCTTTCTCACCGATCACGGCGACTTTCAACTGACCGGTGCGCCAGCGCTTGCGGATGCGGGCATTGATGATCGCCGCCTCTTTCCGCGGATTCGAGCCGATGATCAGAAGCGCATCGGCCTGGTCGATGCCGGCGATGGTCGGATTGAAGATGTAGGAGCCGCGGCCGTTGGCCGGGTTGAACGCCGCGCCGTCGTCGAGATCGAAGTTGGCCGAACCGAATTTTCCGAGCAAATCCTTCAGCGCGAACATCTCTTCGACTGCGGTGAGACCGCCGGCAATCGCGCCGATCCGCTTGCCGTCGAGCCGCGAAATCTTGGAAGCGACAACCGCCAGCGCTTCCGGCCAGCTCGCCGCGCGCAGCTTGCCGTTTTCGCGGAGATACGGCCGATCCAGTCGTTGCGTGCGTAGGCCGTCGACGACGTGACGCGTCTTGTCGGAAATCCATTCCTCGTTCACCGCCTCGTTGACGCGCGGCAATACGCGCATCACCTCACGGCCGCGGGTATCGACGCGGATCGCCGAACCGACCGCGTCCATCACATCGATCGAGGGAGTTCTTGTTGAGCTCCCACGGCCGCGCGGCAAAAGCATAGGGCTTCGAGGTCAGTGCGCCGACCGGGCAGATGTCGACCAGATTGCCCTGCAGCTCCGAACTCAGCGCGCGCTCGAGATAGGTCGTGATCTCCATGTCCTCGCCGCGACCGATCGCGCCCATCTCGGGCACGCCGCAGACCTCGGCACTGAAGCGCACGCAGCGGGTGCACTGGATGCAGCGGTTCATCGAGGTCTTGACCAGCGCGCCGATGTACTTGTCCTCTACCGCGCGCTTGTTCTCGGCGAAGCGGCTGGTGTCGACGCCGTAGCCCATCGCCTGGTCCTGCAGGTCGCACTCGCCGCCCTGGTCGCAGATCGGGCAGTCCAGCGGATGGTTGATCAGCAGGAACTCCATCACGCCTTCGCGCGCCTTCTTGACCATCGGCGAGCGCGTCGAAACCTCCGGCGGCTCGCCCTTCGGTCCGGGACGGCAATCGCGCACGTTCCAGGCGCAGCTCGCCACCGGCTTCGGCGACCCCTTCAACTCGACGAGACACATGCGGCAGTTGCCGGCGATCGACAGCCGCTCGTGGTAGCAGAACCGCGGGATCTCGGCGCCGGCGGCCTCGCAAGCCTGCAGCAGCGTGTACTCCACGGGGACGTCGACTTCCTTGCCGTCGATCAGGAGCTTTGGCATGGGCTGTTATGACTTTCTCAGCTTGCAGTCGGGCGGCATGACGCCGGCCGCCCGCATCGAGGTCTTGATCCACTGTTGGGTTGCCGCGCCATAGGTCTCGAGATAGGCCGGATCGGCGCCGCTCTTCTCACATAAAAACTGCAGATGACCTTTCAGGTCGTGGTCGCACGATTTCTGCCACTCGTCGACCGCGCTGAACGCAGCGATCGTCTCCTCGCAGGCATAAAGGAAATACGACACGAAGCTCTCGTACTGGACCTGCTGGTCGTGACCGCCTGACTTGATCGCCTGGTAGTCGGGATCGGAGAATTTGGGGTTCTTGAACGCGAGATCGGTGAAGGCCAGAAACACCTGTCGCGCGCCGGCCTCACGGTTGCTGGTCTTGATGGCGTTGATCTGGAACAGGATCGCGACAAAACCGAGCAAGGCAACGGACGCCTGCGCCATCTGCGCCAGCGTCCCGTACTTCTGCCACCAGAATATGCTCGACTGCGCCATCATCTCTCCCTCAAGCGCACTTCGACGTCTTCCAGAGCTCGCTCGAGGCGAGGTTTTCCCAGCTGAACGCGTGTTCGCTCGGTCCGTGAGATTTCAGGTGATCGAGCCGAGCGATCGCTTCCTGCACGCTCGGCAAATGTCCCGCCGGCACCCACCACATCACCATGTAGCGCTCGCCGAGCGTCTCGAACCACTCATGGCGCCGGCCGTAGAAACGCTTGTGCACGGTCTGCCAGACGAAACGCTCGAGCAACTCGACGTCCTGCCAGACCGACATATTGACCGCCATGCGCGGGTCACCCGCGTAGGGCCGCGTGTTGGTGGCGTTGCCGCTATCGTCCTGATAGCGCCAGACGAACCCGGGGCTGCGCTCGGCGAGGCCGTTCACGAAGGCGAGGTTGTCGACAAAATCCTTCATGCCCGGATCGTCGATCTCGTAGCGGATCCGCCCGATGTTGAGTTGCGCAAGGTGATGGCCGGCCGGCTGTTGCATGGTTACCCCGCCGCGATGGTTTGAACGGGATCGCGCACGCCCTCGTCGTCGATGTCGGCCTTGCGCGTATATTCGTCGATGCGCCGCTCGATCTCGGGACGGAAGTGGCGCAGCAATCCCTGCACCGGCCACACCGCGCCGTCGCCGAACGCGCAGATGGTGTGCCCCTCGATCTGCTTCGTCACCTCGAACAGCATGTCGATCTCGCGCTTGTGGGCACGGCCCTCCGACATCCGGGTCAGGACGCGCCACATCCAGCCCATGCCCTCACGGCACGGCGTGCATTGTCCGCAGCTCTCGTGCTTGTAGAAATATGAGATGCGGGTCATGGCGCGGACGATGTCGGTCGACTTGTCCATGACGATGATCGCGGCGGTGCCGAGTGCCGACTTGTGCTTGGCGCAGCCGTCGAAATCCATCAGCAGGTCGTCGCAGCCGGTCGGTCCCGCCGGGATCAGCGGCATCGACGAGCCGCCGGGAATGACCGCGAGCAGGTTGTCCCACCCGCCACGCACGCCGCCCGCATGTTTTTCGAGGATGTCGCGCAACGGCAGGCCCATCGCCTCTTCGACATTGCAGGGCTGCTCGACATGGCCGGAGATGCAGAACAGCTTTGTGCCGGTATTGTTGGCCCGGCCAATGCCGGCGAACCACGCCGCGCCGCGGCGCAGGATATCCGGTGCCACCGCGATCGACTCGACGTTGTTGACCGTGGTCGGGCAGCCATAAAGGCCCATGTTGGCGGGGAATGGCGGCTTCAGCCGCGGCTGGCCCTTCTTGCCCTCAAGGCTTTCGAGCAGCGCGGTCTCCTCGCCGCAAATGTAGGCGCCGGCGCCGTGATGCACGACGATGTCAAACGGCCAGTCGTGCACGTTGTTCTGACCGATCAGTTTCGCCTCACGCGCCTGATCGACCGCGGCTTGCAGCCGCTCGCGCTCGCGGATGAATTCGCCGCGCACGTAGATGAAGGCCATGTGCGCGCCCATCGCGAAGCTTGCGATCAAGCAGCCCTCGACCAGGAGATGGGGGTCGTGCCGCATGATCTCACGGTCCTTGCAGGTGCCGGGCTCGGACTCGTCGGCGTTGACGACGAGGTAATGCGGGCGGCCGTCCGACTCCTTCGGCATGAACGACCATTTCAAGCCGGTCGGAAAGCCGGCGCCGCCGCGACCGCGCAGGCCCGACGCCTTCATCTCGTTGACGATCCAGTCGCGGCCCTTCTCCAGGATCGCCTTGGTGCCGTCCCAGGCGCCACGAGAGCGCGCGCCTTCGAGCGTCCAGTCGTGCAGTCCGTAGAGGTTCCTGAAGATGCGGTCCTTGTCGTCCAGCATCAGACCTTGTCCTTGATCGTTTTCAGCGTGGTCGGTCCGCCGATCGGCGCCGAGAACTGGCGGCCGTTTTGCGGGCCCGGCTTCGCCGGATTGCCGTTGACGAAGCCGTCGAGCACGCGCTCGAAGCTTTCCACCGTCAGGTCCTCGTAGGTGTCGTTCCAGATCAGGACCATCGGAGCGTTGACGCAGGCGCCGAGGCACTCGACCTCTTCCCACGAATAGTTGCCGTCTGCCGACACGTGGAACGGTTCGGGATGAATGCGCCGCTCGCACACTTTGAACAACTCATCGGCGCCGCGCAGCCGGCACGGCGTGGTGCCGCAGACCTGGACGTGCGCCTTCTTGCCGACCGGCGACAGCAGGAACATGGTGTAGAAGGTCGCGACCTCGAGCACGCGGATGTAGGGCATGCCGAGCAATTCCGCGATCACGCGGATCGCGGCTTCCGAAACCCAGCCGGCATTCTGTTCCTGGGCGCGCCACAGCACCGGGATCACGGCCGAGGCCTGGCGGCCCGCGGGGTACTTCGCGATCTGTTGCTTCACCCACGCAAGATTCTCGTCGGTGAACGCGAAGCTCGCGGGCTGCAGTTCTTTCGGAGCGAGGCGGCGCACGGACATGGCGGTTTCTGTTTCCTAGCGATCGGACCGGCTGACGGGGCCGGACAGGCTGCGCAACCGCTGCTCCCAGAACGGGCTCTTCGTTGCGAACACGTTGTAGCCGATGTTGCGGGCCTTCTTGATGCGGTCGAGGGCGGAGACGTCGCGCAGGTGCTCGAAGTGACCGGTATCAGGGTCGTAGCAGAACAGCTTTTGGTCGGTCTTGCTCAGGATGTGGCGCGAGATCGTGTGGTTACGATCGTTGCCGTGCTCCTCGCAGATCACGACGCAGTCCGACTGCAGAAGTCTTGTTGCCCCGTTCAGCGCCTCAACCTCGACGCCCTCGACATCGAGCTTGATGACATAGCGGCCTAGTGCGGTGATGACAGTCTGCTCGACGAGATCGTCGAGCGCGATGACGGCCACCTCTTCGCCGGCCTGGCCAGGACCTGCGATGCTGAGCTTCTCATGCTTGGAGCCGGACAGATACGCAGTGCCGGCCTTGGCACCGATTGCCCGCCGCATCGGCTTGAAGCGGTTGCCATTAATTTTTGCGTTGGCTGTGAGCTTGGCAAAGGTCCGCGACGACGGCTCGATGGCAATCGATCGATGCGCGCCGAACGGCTTGCTGGTGACCAGCGCCGACCAGTAGCCGTAGTTGGCGCCGCAATCGATCAGCGTGTAGTCGGTCTCTGCAACGCCGCGGAAAAACAGCTCGAGGTCTGCCTCATACTGGTAATTGCGGTCGAGCAGCAGGCTCCAGTAGCCGTCGCCATAGGGAAACGAAAACAGCGCGTCGTCATCGAGCCGGACGATAATATCGCGCTCGTGCAGGATGGTACGCACGGCTTTGCAGCCGGCGCCGAAGCCGCGATACGACCACGCCGAACTGATCCGGGCGCCGGCCTGAAACGCCAGCGCCGCCAAACGCTCGGCCGCGGTCGCGCCATCAAGCGCTCCCGTCCGACGGTCGAAGGCAAGAACCGGCTGCGCCATCGTCAAAGCCTCTGGTCCCGCCCACTCATCGGTCGACCTCGCCGAACACGATGTCGAGCGAGCCCAGGATGGCCGAGACGTCTGCGAGCAGATGACCGCGGCAGAGAAAATCCATAGCCTGCAGGTGGGCAAAGCCCGGCGCGCGGATCTTGCACTTGTACGGCTTGTTAGAGCCGTCGGCGACGAGGTAGACGCCGAACTCGCCCTTTGGCGCTTCCACCGCGGCATAGACTTCGCCGGCCGGGACGTGCACGCCTTCAGTATAGAGCTTGAAGTGGTGGATCAGCGCTTCCATCGAGCGCTTCATCTCGCCGCGACGCGGTGGCGTCACCTTGTTGTCAGCGATCACCACCGGCCCTTGCGCGTCCGGTGCGCGAAGCTTGGCGATGCACTGCTTCATGATGCGGATCGACTGCCGCATCTCTTCCATGCGGATGCAGTAGCGGTCGTAGCAGTCGCCGTTCCGACCGATCGGGATATCGAAATCCATCTCGCCGTAGCATTCGTAGGGCTGCGACTTGCGCAAATCCCACGCCGCGCCGGAGCCGCGAACCATTACGCCCGAAAAGCCCCACTTCCAGGCGTCGTCCAGCGACACCACGCCTATGTCGACGTTGCGCTGCTTGAAGATGCGGTTGTCGGTCAACAACCGTTCGAGGTCGTCGCAAACCTTCAGGAACGGATCGCAGAAGTTCGAGATGTCGTCGATCAGCTGCGGCGGCAGATCCTGATGCACGCCGCCGAGGCGGAAGTAGGCGGCGTGCATGCGCGAGCCGGAGGCGCGCTCATAAAACACCATCAGCTTCTCGCGCTCTTCAAAACCCCACAGCGGCGGGGTCAGCGCGCCGACGTCCATGGCCTGCGTCGTGACGTTGAGCAGATGCGACAGCAGGCGGCCGATCTCGGCATAAAGCACGCGGATCAATTGGCCGCGGCGCGGCACCTCGATGCCGAGCAGTTTTTCCGCCGCGAGGCAGAACGCGTGCTCCTGGTTCATCGGCGCGACGTAGTCGAGCCGGTCGAAATACGGGATCGCCTGCAGATAGGTCTTGTGCTCGATCAGTTTCTCCGTGCCGCGGTGAAGCAGGCCGATGTGCGGATCGACGCGTTCGACCACCTCACCATCGAGCTCCAGCACGAGGCGCAACACACCGTGGGCGGCCGGGTGCTGCGGGCCGAAATTGATCGTGAAGTTGCGGAGTGATCCTTCAGCCATCAGTTCGCCTTCGGCGTTGCTTTTTCATCACCCGGCAGCGGGTAGTCCGCACCTTCCCACGGCGACAGAAAATCGAACTTGCGGAATTCCTGGTTGAGCTTCACCGCCTCGTACACGACGCGCTTCTGCTGGTCGTCGTAACGAACCTCGACAAAGCCGGTCAGCGGAAAATCCTTGCGCAGCGGATGACCGTCGAAGCCGTAATCCGTCAGCAGCCTCCGCATATCGGGATGGCCAGTAAAGATTACGCCGTAGAGATCGTAGGTCTCGCGCTCGAACCAGTCAGCCCCGGGAAACGCGTCGATGATCGACGGCACCTGCGTCGTCTCATCAGCCTGCACCTTGATCCGAATGCGCGCATTCAGCGTCGGCGAGAGAAAGTGGTAGACCACATCGAAACGCCGCTCGCGGCCGGGGTAGTCGACCGCGGTGATATCAGTGAAATTCACGAAGCGAAAGCGCGGATCGTCGCGCAGGAAACGAACGATGTCGACGATCTTCTCCGGCTCCGTTTCCAGCACCAGCACGCCGTGCACCACACCGCCGGACCGAACGCTGCCTTGCAGCGCTTCCGCAATCGTCTCGCCAAGCGACGTCAATTGGGCGTCATCCATCATGTCAGCAACGCCTGCCTGTTAGCGCTCGATCGTTCCGGTTCGGCGGATTTTCTTTTGCAGCAGCATGACACCGTAGAGCAGCGCCTCGGCGGTCGGGGGGCAGCCCGGCACATAGATGTCGATCGGAACGATCCGATCGCAGCCGCGCACGACCGAATATGAATAGTGGTAGTAGCCGCCGCCATTGGCGCAGGAGCCCATCGAGATCACGTAGCGCGGCTCCGGCATCTGGTCGTAGACCTTGCGCAATGCCGGCGCCATCTTGTTGGTCAGCGTCCCCGCCACGATCATGACGTCTGACTGGCGCGGCGAAGCCCGCGGCGCAAAGCCGAACCGCTCGGCGTCGTAGCGCGGCATCGACATCTGCATCATTTCGACGGCGCAGCAGGCAAGCCCGAACGTCATCCACATCAGCGAGCCGGTGCGTGCCCAGGTGATGAGGTCATCGGTCGCCGTGACGAAGAAGCCTTTGTCGGCCAGCTCGTTGTTGATCTCCAGGAACATGTGATCGTCGGCGCCGACCGGCCGCCCGGTGCGCGGGTCGAGAATGCCGGTTGTCGGTCGCGAGATCGCGGTTGCCCCTGTCGTCGGCGTCAGTCCCATTCGAGCGCGCCCTTCTTCCATTCGTAAGCAAAGCCGATCGTCAGCACGGCCAGAAACACCACCATCGACCAGAACCCCAGCGCGCCGAGCTTGCCGAACGTGACCGCCCACGGGAACAGGAAGCTGACTTCGAGGTCGAAGATGATGAAGAAAATCGCGACCAGGTAGAACCTGACGTCGAATTTCATGCGTGCGTCATCGAACGCATCGAAGCCGCATTCGTAGGCTGACAGCTTTTCCGGATCGGGCTGGCTATAGGCGACGAGGAAGGGTGCTACCAGCAGCGCGGCACCGATCACGGCGGCGATACCTATAAACACGACAAGGGGCAGATAGTTCAGCAAGATTCCGTTCATCGACGGCCCTCTGTCATGGTCTGAAGCAAGCCCGCGGATTCGCGGGAACATCAGGGAGGCTCAGAGGCTTAGCGCAGCGCAACAGGGGTGGCAAGGCAACCGCGCCATGCGCCAAACGAAATCATCAGGACCGATTTAGTCCTTTGTTTCCAGCGCCATCCGATGCCCTCGGGACGTCGACAATCAGCCTGTTTGCGCAGTCCACAGCGGAAGGAAGCGGACCGCCTGCTCAGCACGCTCCGGCTGCGCTCGCCTGGCCAAAATCAGCCCAACGCACGCGCAATTGCCGTGCCGCAGGCTACCGTATTGGCCGCCCCGCCAAGATCGCGCGTCCGCAGCCGCGGATCGGGCAGCAGCCGCTCGATCGCCGCCACGATGGCCTTGGCTGCGTCGGCTTCGCCGAGGTGATCGAGCATCATCGCCGCCGACCAGATTTGACCGATCGGGTTGGCGATCCCCTGCCCGGCGATGTCCGGGGCCGAACCGTGGACCGGCTCGAACATTGAGGGAAAATTGCGCTCGGGATTGATGTTCCCGGACGGCGCGATGCCGATCGTGCCCGTGCAGGCCGGGCCGAGGTCGGACAGGATATCGCCGAACAGGTTCGAGCCGACCACCACGTCGAAGCGGTCCGGGTTCATCACGAAATGCGCGGCGAGAATATCGATGTGATACTTGTCCCAGCGCACATCCGGGAACCGCTTGGCCATCTCCTCGACCCGCTCGTCCCAATACGGCATCGTGATCGCGATGCCGTTGGACTTGGTGGCCGAGGTCAGGTGCTTCTTGGGACGGCTCTGGGCGAGCTCGAAGGCGAACTTCAGGATGCGGTCGACGCCGATCCGGGTGAGCACGGTTTCCTGCACCACGACTTCGCGCTCGGTGCCAGGAAAGATCCGGCCGCCGATCGAGGAATATTCGCCCTCGGTATTCTCGCGCACGACGAAGAAATCGATATCGCCCGGCTTGCGGTTGGCCAGGGGTGTCGGCACACCGGGCATCAAGCGCACGGGCCGCAAATTGACGTATTGGTCGAATTCGCGCCGAAACTGGATCAAGGAGCCCCACAGCGAAATGTGATCCGGCACGACCGCCGGCCAGCCGACCGCGCCGAAGAAGATCGCGTCGTGGCTGCCGATCTGCTGTTTCCAGTCCTCCGGCATCATTGCCTTGTGCTTGAGGTAATAGTCGGCGGAGGCGAAATCGAAGGTGTCGAGCTGCAGGTTGAACTTGAATTTCGCGGCGGCCGCTTCGAGCACCCGCAGGCCCTCGGGCACGACCTCCTTGCCGATACCATCGCCTGCGATCACGGCCAGCTTGTAGGTGCGGTTCGTAAGTGAAGGCATCGTTGTGCTCTCCAGTTGATGCGGAGCCTGGTTGCTTGGCTAACGTGATAAGCGTGACAGCACCCGCTGCACGATGGTGCGTTGTTCGGATTGTACGGCGGGCGGCGGCTCCATCGGTTGCGGGCGCTCCATCTGCGCCGGAAAAACCAGCGAGGCCGTCGCATCGTTCAGCGAGAAATAGGTCCAGTGGCAGCCGGGTGCAAAGATGTCGGCGCCGATCGCGCGCTCGAGCTCGGCCTGTCGCGCTCCATGAGTCCGTCGCCAGACGGCAAGATCCTCGTCGGCGCTCCGCATCTCACAATGGTTGCGCCACAGAAAATCCATCAACGGCAGAAACTGCGGCTCCTGTGTGTTGAGCCAGCCGATATTGTATCGCGCTGAAATCTCCTTGGTTGCCGGCCCGCGCCAGAAGAAACGCCCGTCGTAGCCGCGCGGCACCTCCACGTATCGGCTATCTGTGACGTCGTGGCAGGCCACGATGTGATCGCGGTCGGCGATCGCAGGCATCAGCCGGCACAGCACGCCGTCCGCAGCCTCCCAACCGTGGGCATCCCAGAAGACAAAGACCTTTTGAGCATCGCCGACGAGCGCGCCGAAATCCACCGTTGCGATATCCTGAGTGCGCGCGTCCACCCGCGCGGCGATCGCCGCAAAGCCCGCAGCGTTGAGTTTTGGCAACGTGAGATCGTGCCAGAGGCTGTCGAGGTCGAAGCTGACAAGTTTGCCGCGACCTGTCGTCTCGACCGCGCTGGCGAACACGCAGGTGCTGTTGCCGTAGCCACGGCCGAGCTCGATGATCAGATCGGGACGATATTCGAGGCAGAGCGCATAGAGCTGCAACCCCTGCAAGACACTGAGATTGCCGGGTTCGTCGGCGATCAACCGAAACTGATCAAGCCGGGGCCAAAACGCAATTGCCGCGGCGAACTGCCGGTCAAGACAAAGCGCCGAGTAACCAATGGGAGCTGACATCGACTTTGAATTTATCCCATGACCGCATACCGCGTCGAGGCATCACAGCTCTCGCGAAGCTGGCCCATCACATCGCTTCGTGCCGAAGCGGGATACTGTCCGACAACAGCGCCTCTTCGAACCGCACGGCAACGTCGGACCACGACAACCCCTGCTGCAGTTTCAACGCCGCCTCGTGCTGTCGTCGCCACAGCTGGTCATCGTTTGCAAGCGATAGTGCGGCCTCGGCGAACGAGGCATCGTCACCGCGCACAAAGCCGGTGACACCGTCGACGACGCGCTCCGGCAGCACGGCGATCGGCGCGACGACGCACGGCAAGCCCGCGGCCTGGGCTTCCGCGAGGGCGAGACAAAAGGCCTCTGTTTTGTGACCGAGATAGATCATCGCGCGAGCGCCGCGCATCGCCGCCATCAGTTCCGTTCGCGGCACAGCGGTTCGGATTTCGATCGCGCGGCGCGCGGCATCTGACAGGTTCGGCGGCAGCGAGGTGCCCTGCCATTGCTTCCAGGGATCGGCGACCGTTGCAATCGTGCCAAATACCCTGAGCCTGGCGTCCGGTCGAGCCGGCAGGATGCGCTCGGTAAAGATGCGGACGAGCCCTTCAAGGTTGCGCGTCGGGTTGGACGCAAAAATGAACTCTGGCCCCGGCGGCTTGTCGAGCGGAGGCCGTCCCCTGATGTCATCGGGAAGCCCGAGCGGGATCACGATGTGCGGATTTCGCGGCGGCAGAAACGGCGAGTACTGCCGGACCTGCATCAGGCTGACCAGGACCGGGATCGGCCGGTACCACCACATGCGCCAGATTTGCTTGTAGTGCTTCAGGTTGTTGCCGCGCCAGAGCACCCAGACCGCGAGCCGGCGCGGCCGCTTGATCAGGCCGAACAACCGCGGATGCTGGAGCGGAACGTAGAGGTCGCAGGCCTCCGGCAGGTCGGAACCGAACGGCCGCCACGTCACGCCGCGGTCGACGACGACGCGCTCGCAATTGGTGATCGCCGTGACCTCGTGGCCGCGCTGCGCGAGCGCGCGCGCCAGCTGCACCAGCGAAGATTCCGTTCCACCGAGCGGCCTGCGCTCGAAATCGGTGCCGTCGTAGCGACCGGTTGTATCGGCAAAGACAATTGAGACCATCGTCGCAAGTCTCTACAGCATCGCCGTTTTCAATCAACCGTAGCGCCCGGCCGGCCGCGTCTGCGCATTCAAGGCCGGCCGGACCATGCTCAACGCCAGGATCACGAACGAGAATTGAATCGTGAAAACCAGGCCGCGCATCCCGAACCCAATCGGCAACTCCTTGATCACTGCCGATGCGAAACAGGCCAACAGCATGACCGCTCTCGCTCGCACGCTCTGGCTTCGGTCGAGCACGAGCAGCATGCAGAGGACGAACCCCGGGATCAACGCGACCGCATGATAAGGCTCTAACCACGGGCTAAAGGGCAGCGGCGCCACGAGCAGCACAAACCAGTCGGCCAGCGTCGCACGCGAGGTACCTTCCGATGCCGGACACCGCCGGGCGCGATAAGCGTAGACGGCGAGGACGGCGATCCAGGCCGCCTGCAGCAACAGCAGCAAATACCTGACGTGAGATCCAAAGGGATCGTCGGCCAGCAGACGCGATGCGGCAAGCCGCAGCGTGATCAATGGCGGTCCGAAACCGGTACCCGCCAGGGCGTAGACCCAGCTTCCATTGGCGATCGTCAGTTGATCGAGCCAGTCGCGATAGATTTGAACGGCACCGGCACCGCCCCAATAGAGCAACGGCGCGACGACCCACAGCGCGCCCAACGCCGCGATACAGCTGATTGCGGCCTTGCGATTGAAGACAATAAGCCAGATCAGCAGCAGGCCGCTATAGAGCTTCAGCGAAATCGCCAGCGCCAGCACGACGCCGCTCGCGACCGGCGCGCGACGCAACAGCGCAAACGACGACAGCGTCAGCCCCAGGATCGTCAAATTGACGTTCCGGCCTATCAGATCGTACTCGATCGGGTTGTACGTCAACAGGATTGTCGGCAGCAGCAAAAGCGGCCAAAGGCGCGCAACTGCGCGATCTTCATAGGAGACGCTGAGCCGCACCACGGCGAACAGCGCGACGAAGGTCAGGGCTTCAATGACCACCATGAAAATCGTGGGGCCGAGCTGCGCCAGCGCGGCAAATATCAGGACCGCCGGTGGCGGGTACGGAAAGATGTCGTTGAAGTTACCGAGCGCGGATTGCGCCGGATATCGGCCGGCCCCGGCGATCGTCAGCGAACTCTGGAAGATAATGCTCGCATCGCCACTCAGTAGCGCTAGCGTGGCAATGCGAAACTTGCACGCATTGTAGAGGAAGTAGAGTACGGCAATTGCAATTGCCCCAGCGGCGCCAACCCGCTGCCAGCCATCCTGCCCGGTACGGACTTCAGCTGATGACATCTCGTTCGACGTCAGCTCAACAGCGAACGGAAGTACGACACCGTGGGCTTCAAGCCATCGACAAGCGCCGTCGCTGGTTCCCAGCCGAGCGTCGTGCGCGCTCTCGTAATGTCAGGTTGCCGTTGCCGGGGATCATCGGGAGGCAGCGGCATCATCTTGATGTCCGACCGCGCTCCGGTCTCGGCGAGAACCAGTTCGGCAAGCCGTCGCATGGTGAATTCACTGGGGTTCCCGAGGTTGATCGGTCCGGTCACCTCAACCGGGCTCTCCATCATCTTGATGAGACCATCGACGAGATCATCGACAAAGCAGAACGATCGCGTCTGGCTACCGTCGCCATACAATGTGATCGGCTCACGCTTGAGCGCCTGGACGATGAAGTTCGACACCACCCTCCCGTCCGACTGATGCATGCGCGGTCCGTAGGTGTTGAAGATACGTGCGACCTTGATCTCCAGACCGTGCTGGCGGTGGTAGTCGAAAAACAATGTCTCGGCGCAGCGCTTGCCTTCATCGTAACATGACCGCAGACCGATCGGATTGACGTTGCCCCAGTAATCCTCGGTCTGCGGATGCACGCTCGGATCGCCATAGACCTCGCTGGTCGAGGCCTGCAGGATGCGACAGCGCAGTCGCTTGGCGAGGCCAAGCATGTTGATTGCGCCATGCACCGATGTCTTCGTGGTCTGGACGGGATCATGCTGGTAATGAATTGGCGAGGCCGGACAGGCCAGATTGTAGATTTCGTCGACTTCCACGAACAGCGGAAACGTCACGTCATGCCGCATGAATTCGAAACGGGGATGGCTGTGGAGGTGTTCGATGTTGCGCTTGGTGCCGGTGAACAGGTTGTCGACGCACAGGATCTCGTGCCCCTGTCCGAGCAGGCGGTCGACCAGATGGGATCCGAGAAAACCGGCACCGCCGGTCACCAGAAATCCGCTTTCGGCTGTCATAAATTCGCGCCACAGCTCAGGCTCCAATATCCTTCGATCGGCATGCTTAGCCCGTGTTTCGGCCGCCGATCAATGGGCGATTGGACGGCTTGAGGTTTCAAGGCTACATCGTTCATGAACACACGTCGGCGGCAATTGACCAATCGCCGAGCTCGGCTGTGAGGATGAATGACGGTTTTGGTGACCGGCGGCGCCGGCTATATCGGAAGCCACGTTGTGCTGGCGTTGCGCGATCGCGGCAGGGCCTGCATCGTCATTGACGATCTGTCGACCGGCTCGCGATCGCTCTTGCCCGGCGATGTCGAACTGGTCGCGGCTGATGTCGGCGACGCCGCCCTGGTTGGTCGCTTGATCGAGCGCCACAAGATCACAGCGATCGTCCATCTTGCCGCATCGACTTCCGTCCCGGATTCGATCAAGCAACCGCTACTCTATTATGCGAACAACACCGCGAAGACTTGTGCGCTGCTGCAAGCCGCGATCGAGCATGGCATCGCACAGTTTGTCTTCTCATCGACCGCCGCCGTTTACGGGGCACCGAAAACGCAAATGGTCGACGAAAATGCTCCGCTCAATCCGCAGTCGCCCTACGGCACGTCAAAATTGATGGCGGAGACGATCTTGCGCGACGCTGGATCCGCTCATGGCCTGCGGTTCTGCATCTTGCGCTATTTCAACGTCGCCGGCGCCGACCCCGCACTGCGGGCAGGACAGCTTAAATCCGGCGCGCTGATCAAGCTCGCCACCCAGACGGCACTCGGCAAGCGGCCCAGGTTTGAAATCTTCGGCACTGATTACACCACGCCTGATGGATCCTGTATTCGCGACTTTATCCACGTGACCGATTTGGCCGCCGCGCACGTGTCGGCGCTCGACTATCTCGCGCGGGGCGGCCCGCCGGTCACGCTGAACTGCGGCTACGGGCGCGGCTACTCGGTCCTCGAAATCGTCAATGCCTTGAAGGGCATTTCCGGACGCGATTTCCCGGTTGATGTCGCCCAACGCCGCCCCGGCGACATCGACGCGATCATCGCGGCGAACGATCGTATTCGCAGGTCGCTGGCGTGGTCACCACAGTACGACGACGTTGAGGTCATCCTCCGCCACGCGCTGGCGTGGGAGCAGCACTTGCAGGGCCTTGCCGCGACGAGGCGCTGATCAATTTGTTCACGGCGGCAAACACCGGCTCGACCGGGATGGCCTCCATCGCTTGACCATCGAATTGTTGCGCGCGGATCTGAACGCTGGCTGATGTGTACGGCCGCCAGCGTGCCGGATCGGTTGGGCCGAACAAGCTCACCAGGGGCGTGCCGAGGATCCCGAGCAGATGGCCGATGCCGCTGTCGTTGGCGACGGCCGCAGCAAGGCGGCGGCCGATCGCCATGGCGAGCTCGAGCGGGCGGGGTTGCAGCGCCGGATCGATCGGACCGGCCTCCGGGAACAGCGCCGACGGCACCCTCGCCCGCAGCGCATCGACCAGCTCGCGCTCCTGCGGTCCGATCAGGAACACCGGCGTCAGCGCCGCTCGCTCCAGTCGCTCGGCCAGCGCAACGAAATTCTCCGTCGGCCAGTTCTTGCGCGCCTCGCGGCTGCCGGTGGCAAGCCCGACATAAGTGCGGCCAGCCGGCAGTGCGTTTGCAGCGAACCGCTCGACGTCAGCGGAGAGTGCGAACTCGCCGCTTGGATCGGCCGGCCTACCAATTGCGGCGTTGGCAAGTGAGAGCATGCGCTCGGCGATATTGTGAGGTCGCGTGAAGCGCCCGGGTGGCCGGCGCGTCGACAACATGTAGCCCGGCAGGCAGGCGTAGAAGCCACGATGCGACAGCAGCGTTCGCGCCAAAAGGACAGTGGCAAGGCGCGTCCGCGAGTTCGAACACCAGCTCGAACGGCGGCAGCGCCCGCAATCGCGGGATGACCTCGCGCGCGGGTTCGGTCAGGCCAGCATTTTCGACCGTGCGGTCGATCAGGCCGGCGACCCAGGGCGCCATCTCGTGGGCCATCGAGGTCTGATGGGTGGCAATCCACCACAGCGGTCGGCCGGGGAACGTGCGGCGCACCGCGCGCAGGAACGGCAGCTTCAGCAGCGCATCACCCAGCCCCTCACGGTCGACCAGCACCGCGATCGGGCGTTTTTCTGAATCGAGGTCGGCGGATCGCACGGCTCTATGACTTCGGCAAATTTCTGTGGCGGCCTTTGGCGAGACGGCGAACGCAGAAATCGTTAACATAGAACTCTACGCGCCACGCCACGGGTCGGCCTATTAGCCGCGAAATATCAGGCTGTACAACAGGGGCGTCGTGGCTCAAACAGGTCGATATCCGGTTAGGATCGTTCGCACTGATGGGCGAGCGATCGTTGCTCAATCTTCCTCCCTCGTGCTGCCGATGCTTCGGGTCTTGTTTCTTCATACCGACGACGTTGCCGCGAACGTGCGCATCCGCCCGTTGCTGGAGACGCTCTCCGTTGCAAATCAGATCCGGTATGCCGCAGTCGATCGCAACATGGCAATTACTGGCGCACGCTCGGACAAATACGATGTGCTGCTGACCCATCGCAACCTCAGCCGTCGCCAGCACGGCTGGCTCAAGTCGCGCGGTATCCCGTTCGTCTATGACATCGACGATCTCCTGCTGTCCGGCGAGGTTCATGGTATCAGGCGCATCGCTGAACAGCACGCGATCCGCTGGTGCCTTGAACAAGCAGACATCGTGACCGCGCCGTCGCGCCGCCTGTTGCAGACGCTCGACCAGAAGCTGCCGAAGGGACTTGGCCTGCGGGCAAGCTACTTGCAGAACCCCGGACGCGAACGGCCGCCGGCCAACAAGCCCCGCACCTCACCAAAGTTCTTCTGGGCTTCGAGCGCGCACCCGATGCATGCGGCCGACCTCGAAGAAGCCTGCCTCGGCATCAACGATGCCATTCGGACGCTCAATACCAGGATCGTCATGGTCGGCCGATTTCCACAGCGCCTGCTCGAATTCTTCCCGTCGCGCGAGGTGATCGATTGGCTGAAGCCATTGGCCTATCTCGACCTGCTCGCGCGCGCACCGCTTATTGCGGTCGCCCCGCTGAGCTTGAGCCTGCCGCCTTCGCAACAAAGGTTTGCGGACTGCAAGTCCGACATCAAGATCGCGCAATTTGGTTCGAGCCGCATTGCCGGCGCCTATTCGGCGGCTCCGCCGTTCGCCGAAAGCGACCTGCCGTGCCACATCGTGCCGGACAATACGCGGGCGGCGTGGTCCGACGCCCTGCTTGTGCTGGCAAGGGGCTTTCCTGATGAGGGCAACCGGCTTGGCGATCATCCGGCCTTCGCGCTGCGCCGTCCGGCTGTGCTGGCTGAACAGCTCTATCAGGCCTTGCGGAAGACCGCTGCGGCGACAGAGCCGTTCTCGTTCCGGGCGATTTCGACCCCGAATATCGGAAGGACGATCGAACGCCGCATCCGTTCGTTCCGTGCCAGGCTTTTCCGTTCGCGGCAACTCGTGCGATGAACATTGCTTTGGCGATCGTCAGCATCTTTGCCGGCGGCGGGCTGCAACGCGACTGCCTTGCCATCGCGGCGCGTCTTGCGGCGCGTGGTCACAAGGTGACGCTGTTTGCGGAAAATCGCCGCGGCGAGTTGCCGGATCACACCACCATCGAACTCCTGCCGAACCGCGCCTGGACCAATCATGGCCGCGACGCGCGCTTTGCCGACGATGTCGTGCGCAGATGCTCCGGCCGCTTCGACCGCCTCGTCGGCTTCAGCAAGCTGAAGGGGCTCGATCTGCTCTATTGCGCCGATCCCTGCATCGGAGCTCGCGCGCCCTCGCCTTTGGCGCGGCTGACCGGCAGGCGACGCACAATGGTCGACCTCGAAGCCGCGAGTTTCGCGCCCGGTGCGACGACGCAGTGCCTGCTGCTCAGCGAGCGCCAACTCCGCGAATTCCGCGCGGCCTGGTCGACCGAGCCGGCGCGCCTGATCCTGCTGCCGCCGACCATCGACCGAACCCGCCGCCTGCCGGAGCTTCGCGCCAGTGGCGCCCGGGAGTCGACGCGTGCGCAGCTTGGCCATCGGCCCGATCAGTGGGTCTGGCTTGCAATTGCAACACAGCCAAGGGTCAAGGGGCTCGATCGTGCGGTCGAAGCGCTCAGGGATTTTCCCGCGGCGCGCCTATTGATCGCAGGTATTGCAGCCGAACTCGAGGCACGGCCGCTCGGTGAAGCGCTGGGCTCGCCACATCGGCGCAGCCGATCGCATCAAGCTGTTAGGCCTGCGCCACGACATCCCGCAGCTGATGGCCGCCACCGACCTGCTGATTCATCCCGCGCGCTACGACACGACAGGCACGGTCATCCTCGAAGCCGTCGTCAACGGCCTGCCGGTTGTGACGACCGACGTCTGCGGCTATGCCCCCCATGTCACAGCAGCGCATGCGGGCGTCGTGATCAGAGAACCCTTTCAGCAGAGCGCTTTGATCGAAGCTCTGACCCAGGCGCAATCGGCCGAGCGGCGCTTGGGCTGGGGCAGGAACGGCGCCTCCTATGGAGAGCAAGCGGACCTCTATTCCGGCCTCGATCGCGCTGCCGATATCATCGCTGCGGAGACACCAGCCCAGGTGAGGCAATGACATCGGCGCCGCGCATTCTCGAGATCGGCGAGCATCGTTTGATGCGCGAGGCCTACCCGGAGACCACCACGCACTGGTCGACGGCGCCGACGCTTGCGGATCGCGGCCCGCGCGACCGGCTGGTGACGCTCACGGCGCTGCCCAAGCTGGCGCGTGCGCTCGCCAGCTCCGACCATGACCTTGTCGTCGTGCAGCCCGGCCCCTTCCCGCCCTGGCATTGGCAGGCAATTGCGCGTTCCCTGTTCCGCCGCTCCACGCTGCGCGGCGTCATGCCCTATTTCCGGACCTTCGGACAGGAAATGCTCCGCGGCCGCGTCACAGCGCCAATCGCGGTCTGGGATTGGGAGGACTCGCCGTTCATCTTCGCGCACAATCAGTTCCTGCTCGATCGCGCGACGCTGTTCTTCAAGCGCGAACTGCCGGTCGACCACTGGCGCGTGTTCATGCGCACCGTGCACGAGCGCCTGCCGACCCCGCGCTTCCGCCTGCTGGAGAAGCAGCGCCGGCGCGTCGCCAAGCTCAGGCCGATTTCACTGGGGCTGCCACGCGGCCGCGAAGCGTTGCCGACCGCAAAACCCGTGGCGGCGGACCAAAAGACCGCCGACGTTTTCTTCGCCGGACGTGTCGCGGGCTCTTCGACCGTGCGTGAGCGCGGATTGGCAGAGCTGCTCTTGCTGCGTGACAAGGGCGTTCGCGTCGACATCCCCGACAAGCCGCTGCCGCTTGACGAATATCTCGCGCGGATCTCGCGCGCCTGGCTGACCTGGTCGCCCGAAGGTTTTGGCTACGACTGCTTTCGAACCTATGAAGCGGCGGTATGCGGTTCCGTGCCCATCCTCAACCGCCAGACCGTCGAGCGCTACAAGCCGCTGCGCGACGGCGAGCATTGCTTTTGTTACGACATCGAACCCGGCAATCTAACCGAGGCGATTACACGGGCGCTGCAGAACCGCGACCGCCTGAACAGGATGGCAATCGACGCGCGTAAATTCGTGCTGGCCGAACACACGCCAGCTGCGCTTGCACGCTACGTTGCCGAGACCACGCTCAGCCCGCTCAAGTAAATTTCAGCGTGATGATCGTGTCCCGCGGGTCACGCTCGGCCGGACGCCTCGGCATTCGCTTGCGATCGCTCGCCCTTTGCTTCGCGCTCGGCGGGGTCGGCACCACAGTGTCGATCAGGTCGGCGATCGGCGGCAAAGCCTCGCCTTTGGAGGCATAGACGAACAGGGCCGCGCGCAGCCGCATATAGGCGCGGGCATAGGATTGGGGCCTTATGCCCTGCTCCGCGGCCTTGCCTCGCGCCTCCACGAAGGCGCGGTGAAACGCGCGAAGTTCGCCGCGCGCCTTGGCGTGGGCCAAGGCGGTGTTGACCTTCCTGACGGCGTCTCCGGCGCGCTCGAGGACGTCGGTGTGCTCCGCGATGCTGATACGAAGTCCCGCAGCCGCAGCCTCGATCGTCTTGAAGGTGCCCTTGTTAAGCCGCGACGCCATCGCCCGTGCGCCTCGCTGCGTAGTCCACATGATGGTGGCGACGTCTCCAGTCGGCGCAGCGGCGGCATGAGCCCGACCATCGGCCGTGGTGTAAATGGCATAGAGGCCGAGTGCGCGCAGGTAGTCGCGCATTGGGCCGCGAGGCATCTCGATCATCTCTTACGTCCCCCGACTCACGACAACGGTGTGATCGATAAGACGAACGTGCGGCGTGGTTTTTCTTGGCCAAGATCGCAGCGGATCGTGGCAGGCAAAAGCGATCTACGGCGCAGCGTTCGCTGCAGCGCTGATTCGCGGCATTCTTGAGGACAAGAACAAGAAATGGAGTGCCTGAAGCCGACCGGCGCATCGAACGCGCGCCCGCGTTCGATGCGCGAACAATGACGATGCAGAAATTCGAACCGCATCGGCGCGACGCGTCGGAACTCCGACTGTGATCTTGGCTAAGTGTTTGAAAACTGGCGCGAGAGACGGGGCTCGAACCCGCGACCTCCGGCGTGACAGGCCGGCGCTCTAACCAACTGAGCTACTCCCGCAAAGCCTGCGACGACCTGCGGCGGCACCGGACTTAGAGCGGTGCCTTGTTCAAGTCAAGGTTATCGCGAATCTGCCTCTGCCACGGCCATTTTTTGCATGTCGATGCAAAAAAGGCCGTGTTTACAGGCAAAACAGCGTAGGCAAGGCGTAGGCGAATCGTTTAAGCCCCGATTTGTCTAAGTTTCCTAGACTTAACTTTCCCTGAGGAGGGCCAATTATGGCAAAGAAAGCAGCGACCCCGACGACCGTGACGTTGAAGCATCTGGCGGCCGCGATCTCTGAAGATCACGAGATGTCCAAGAAGCAGACCGAGGCGGTGCTCGGCGACCTCGTGACCAAGGTGACGAAGCACCTCAAGAAAGGCGACCGCATCCGCATCGTCGGGCTCGGCATTCTCCAGGTCCGCAAGCGCGCCGCCCGCATGGGCCGCAATCCTGCCACCGGCGAGGCGATCCACATCAAGGCCAGCAAGAAGGTTGCCTTCCGTGCGGCCAAGGAGCTCAAGGAAGCGGTCTGATCCGCCCAACCTGACGCTCAGCTGTTCTAGCGATCATCCCGGCTCGCCTGTTCAGGCGGGTTCCGGGATGATTTGCCTTTTGCCGGGATTTAGGCTTCCGCTAAGCGACATCCGCAGCTGTCCGAGGCAAGTTCCGTGACTTCCCCGATCAAATTCGACCATGCCGTCACCGAGCGGCTCCTGCGCTACGTTGTGATCGACACCCAGTCCGACCCCGCCTCCCCGACCTGCCCCTCGACCGAGAAGCAGAAAAACCTCGGGCGGCTGCTGGCGGCGGAGCTCAAGGAGCTCGGGCTTACCGACGCCCATCTCGACGAGCACGGCTACGTCTACGCCACGATCCCGGCGACGACGTCCAAGCGCGTTCCCGTAATCTGCTTCTGCTCGCATATGGACACCTCACCCGATTGCTCGGGCAAAGACGTCAAACCGCAGATCGTCAGAAACTATCAAGGTGACGATATCGCGCTGCCGGGCGACCCGACGCAGGTCATCCGGGTCGCCGAGCACCCAGAACTCAAAAACCAGATCGGCAACGACATCATTACCACCGATGGCACCACCCTGCTCGGCGCCGACAACAAGGCCGGCGTCGCCGAGATCATGGATGCCGCGCGCTTTCTGCTGGCGAACCCACAACTCAAGCACGGCACGATCAAGATTCTGTTCACGCCGGATGAGGAGATCGGCCGCGGCGTCGACAAGGTCGACATCAAGAAGCTCGGCGCCGATTTCGCTTACACCATGGACGGCGAAACTGCCGGCCACCTCGAGGACGAGACCTTCTCGGCGGACGCCGCCGTCGTAACGATCCAGGGCGTCAGCGCCCATCCCGGCTTCGCCAAGGGCCGCATGGAGCACGCGATCAAAATTGCGTCCGCGATCATCGACCGACTGCCAAAGGACACCAGCTCGCCGGAGACCACGTCGGGCCGTGAAGGTTTTCTGCATCCAACCAACGTCAACGGCACGCTCGAAAGCGCAACGCTGCAATTCATCGTCCGCGACTTCACCGAACAAGGTCTGAAGCAGAAGGAGTCACTGCTCGAAGACATCGTCCGCGACGTCATCAAGGATTATCCGCGCTCGTCCTACAAGATCGAGATCAAGGAGCAGTACCGCAACATGAAGGTGGTGCTCGACCGACACCCCGAGATCATCGAGAACGCCATCGAGGCGATCCGCCGCGCGGGCCTGAAGCCGGTGAAATCCTCGATCCGCGGCGGCACCGACGGCTCGAGGCTGTCGTTCATGGGCCTGCCCTGCCCAAACATCTTCGCCGGCGAGCACGCCTTCCACTCGCGGCTCGAATGGGTCAGCGTGCAGGACATGGAGAAGGCGGTGCAGACCATCGTCCATCTCGCGATGATCTGGGAGGAGCGGAGTTAGGCAGCTCTGGTGGCCGTCCGTCTCCGGCTGCCCGGCTACGCTCTTCGAGCTACGCCGGGCACGCTTTGCCTTCGGCTACGCTTTGGCTGCGCCACGCGTAGCCGAAGGCAAAGCGTGGTGGGCGGTGACGGGATCGAACCGCCGACATCCTGCGTGTAAAGCAGGCGCTCTGCCAGCTGAGCTAACCGCCCGTTGACGCCTGTTTAGCGCATGTCCCGGAAAAGTGGATACCAGTTTTCCGAAAAGGACGTGCGCGAACCTGAAGGATCCCGCCTCGGCGTGAACGCAAGCAGCCGACGCCCCAACCAACACTTGGCTGATTTGAATGCCAAACTTGCGCGGCAGCGCGCCATTTTGGTCGGCTTGTCGGAGGCGTCGATTCGATGCGTGTCTTCGCGGTGCTCGTTGTTCTCCTGATCGGTGCAGTCGCCCTGTTTTCACCGGGCTATCTCGATCTCGGCATCCAGGTCGTCCCTCACCAGGGCGGCGGCGCATTCTGGTGGGAGTTGCACCGCACCGAGCTTTCATACGACGACTCTGTCGGCGTGTTCTATGTCTTCAGGCAGGTCGGCACAGGCTATCCCGACACCCAACAATGGAAGACCGTCGCCGACATGTTCGGCTTCTTCGACGCAAAGCTGGGCGAGCAAGGCTGGACCCTGACGTCCACAGGAGGCAGCGACCCCGCGGTGCCGGAGACGCGACTGCTGCCGGCCGAAAACATCAAGCGCTATTATCGCCCGCAGGACGCGCACGCAGGATCGGCCTACGTCATCGTGGCCGCATGGCCAATCGGCGGCACGGTTGACGGTTTTAACGTCGTCCTGACCACGGCCAATCCATCGCTGCTGAAGCGGCTGTGGAGCGGCCTTGATTGACGGTGCCAGCAGGCACACAAACAAAACGGCGCCCTTTCGGACGCCGTTTTGTCTATCGCAATGTCTCGATACTTAGTGCGCTCTCAGACCCTCGGCAGCCTCGTCACCGGCGGCCGGCGGCGGCACGGCCGCCGCCTCGTCCCACTCGATCGCCTCAGGCTTGCGCACGAGCGCGCGCGAGATGACCTCGTCCATCCGCGACACCGGAATGATCTCCAGCGAGCCCTTGATGGCGTCCGAAATCTCGGTGAGGTCCTTGGCGTTGTCCTCGGGGATCAGCACCGTCTTGATGCCGCCCCGGGCCGCTGCCAGGAGCTTCTCCTTTAGTCCGCCGATCGGGAGCACGCGGCCACGCAGCGTGATCTCGCCAGTCATCGCGAGATCGCGGCGAACCGGAATGCCGGTCATCACGGAGACGATCGCGGTGGCCATTGCCACACCTGCCGACGGACCATCTTTCGGCGTTGCGCCTTCCGGCACGTGGACGTGGATGTCGCGTTTGTCGAACTTCGGCGGCTCGATGCCGAAGGCGATCGACCGGGAGCGGACATAGGACGCCGCCGCCGAAATCGACTCCTTCATGACATCGCGCAAGTTGCCGGTCACCGTCATGCGGCCCTTGCCGGGCATCATAACGCCTTCGACCGTCAGCAACTCGCCGCCGACATCGGTCCAGGCCAGACCAGTGACAACGCCGACCTGGTCGGCCTCCTCGATCTCACCGTAGCGATATTTCGGCACCCCAAGAAAGTCTTCGAGATTCTTCTCGGTGACCTTCACCGATTTCTTCTTCGAGATCATCAGGTCCTTGACCGCCTTGCGCGCCAGCGTCGACAGCTCGCGCTCAAGGTTTCGCACGCCCGCTTCGCGGGTATAGCGGCGGATCATCAGCAGCAACGCATCGTCATCGATCGACCATTCCTTGGAATCGAGGCCGTGCTTGGAGAGCGAGTTCGGGATCAGGTGCTTGCGCGCGATCTCGACCTTTTCATTCTCCGTGTAGCCCGCAATCCGGATGATCTCCATGCGATCCATCAAGGGCGGCGGAATGTTGAGCGTATTCGCCGTGGTGATGAACATCACACTGGAGAGATCGTAGTCGACCTCGAGGTAGTGGTCGTTGAACGTCGAGTTCTGTTCGGGGTCCAAAACCTCGAGCAGCGCCGACGACGGGTCGCCGCGGAAATCCGCGCCCATCTTGTCGACTTCGTCGAGCAGGAACAGCGGGTTCGAGGTCTTCGCCTTGCGCATCGACTGGATGATCTTGCCGGGCATCGAGCCGATGTAGGTGCGACGATGACCGCGAATCTCGGCTTCGTCACGCACGCCGCCGAGCGAAACGCGCACGAACTCGCGTCCCGTCGCCTTCGCGATCGACTTGCCGAGCGAGGTCTTGCCGACGCCGGGCGGTCCGACCAGGCACAGGATCGGCCCGGTCAGCTTGTTGGCACGCGACTGCACCGCGAGGTACTCGACGATGCGGTCCTTGACCTTCTCAAGCCCGTAGTGGTCGTGGTCAAGCACTTCCTGCGCGACGATGAGGTCCTTCTTGACCTTCGACTTCTTGCCCCACGGAATCGAGAGCAGCCAGTCGAGATAGTTGCGCACAACGGTCGCTTCCGCGGACATCGGCGACATCTGGCGCAGCTTCTTCAACTCGTGCTGCGCCTTCTCACGCGCTTCCTTGGAAAGCTTGGTCTTGGAGATCTTCTCTTCCAGATCAGCGAGCTCGTCGCGGCCGTCTTCGTCGCCGAGCTCCTTCTGGATCGCCTTCATCTGCTCGTTGAGATAATACTCGCGCTGGGTCTTCTCCATCTGGCGCTTGACGCGCGAGCGGATGCGCTTCTCGACTTGCAGCACCGAAATCTCGCTCTCCATCAGCCCCAGCACTTTTTCCATGCGGCCGGTGACGGAAACCGTTTCCAGGATCGCCTGGCGGTCGGGGATTTTGACCGCGAGATGCGAGGCGACGGTGTCGGCGAGCTTCGCGAAATCGGTGATCTGCTGAACCACGCCGACAACTTCGGCGGAGATCTTCTTGTTCAATTTGACGTAATTCTCGAACTCGGACACCACCGAGCGCCCCAGCGCCTCGGCTTCGACGGTATCCGCGTCGGTGTCGGCCATCGCTTCCGCAACAGCCTCGAAATACTCGGTCCGATCGGTGTGCTTGACGATCTTGGCGCGCGACAGCCCCTCGACCAGCACCTTGACGGTGTTGTCGGGCAGCTTGAGCAGCTGCAGAACACTGGCGAGGGTGCCCGTCTGATAGATTGAATCCGGGCTCGGATCATCGTCGGACGCATTCTTCTGCGTCGCAAGCATGATCAGGCCATCGTTCTTCATCACCTCCTCGAGTGCGCGGATCGATTTCTCGCGGCCGACGAAGAGCGGAACGATGATGTGGGGAAACACGACAATGTCGCGCAGCGGCAGGACGGGATAGGCGCGACTTTCGCCGGGAACGATCGACGGCCGTGATTTGGAGGCAGTCATGGTCTTGCAGTCCTTTCTTTTTGCCCCCCTGGTCCACGACCCGTCCAAGACGCAGCCGTCACAGGGTGCAGATCGACCGGGAGATTGGAGGCCAGGGCTCGGAGCCCTGCTACATTCCGTTCGCCACAGTCCTCAAGTCTTGCGAATCTCAGGCGTTTTTGGACTCGCAATGGCACCATTAGGTGGCTATCGCCACCGGGGGAGTCAAGGGAACTCAGGCGACACCTGAAGTTGTTAAGGAGCCACCTTACACAAACGCTATTTGAGGGCCGCCAGACACGCCGGCGGCCCGCACCAAAGTTGCTCTGATCAAGCGCTGGCGCTGCTCTCGACGGCGCGATCCGAACGGTCGGCGTAGATGTAGAGCGGACGCGCGGTGCCTTCGACCACCTCGCGCGAGATCACAACCTCTTCGACGCCTTCGAGGCTCGGCAGATCGAACATGGTCTCGAGCAGGATGCCCTCCATGATCGACCGTAGGCCGCGTGCGCCGGTCTTGCGCTCAATGGCCTTGCGGGCGATCGCTCCAAGCGCCTCTTCGGCGAATGTCAGTTCGATGTTCTCCATCTCGAACAGCCGCTGATACTGCTTGACCAGCGCGTTCTTCGGCTCGGTGAGGATCTTCTTCAGCGAAGCCTCATCGAGATCTTCCAGCGTCGCGACGACAGGCAGACGGCCGACGAACTCCGGAATGAGACCGTACTTCAACAAATCCTCAGGCTCGACATGGCGGAAGATTTCGCCGGTACGCCGATCTTCCGGCGCATGCACTTGCGCCGCGAAGCCGATCGAGGTGGAACGGCCGCGCGCGGAAATGATCTTCTCGAGTCCAGAGAAGGCGCCACCGCAGATAAACAGGATATTGGTGGTGTCGACCTGCAGGAATTCCTGCTGCGGATGCTTGCGGCCACCCTGCGGCGGGACGCTCGCAACCGTGCCTTCCATGATCTTCAGCAGCGCCTGCTGCACGCCCTCGCCCGACACGTCGCGGGTGATCGAGGGGTTGTCGGATTTGCGCGAAATCTTGTCGATCTCGTCGATGTAAACGATGCCGCGCTGCGCCCGCTCGACGTTGTAGTCGGCCGACTGGAGGAGCTTCAGGATGATGTTCTCGACGTCCTCGCCGACGTAACCGGCTTCGGTCAGCGTCGTCGCATCCGCCATCGTGAACGGCACGTCGAGGATACGGGCCAGCGTCTGCGCCAGCAGCGTCTTGCCCGAGCCGGTCGGTCCGATCAGAAGGATGTTCGACTTCGCGAGCTCAACGTCGTTGTGCTTGGTCTGGTGATTGAGCCGCTTGTAGTGGTTGTGGACGGCGACGGAGAGCACCTTCTTGGCATGGCTCTGACCGATCACATAGTCGTCCAGAACCTTGCAGATCTCCTTCGGCGTCGGAATACCGTCGCGCGACTTCACCAGCGAGGATTTGTTTTCCTCGCGGATGATGTCCATGCAGAGTTCGACGCACTCATCGCAAATGAAGACCGTCGGGCCCGCGATCAGCTTGCGGACTTCGTGCTGGCTCTTGCCGCAGAACGAGCAATACAACGTATTCTTCGAGTTGCCCGCACCAACCTTGCTCATTCTTTTCTCCGTCCGCCGCTTACTCGGTCTGGACGCGGTATCCTGCGCCCAAACGAACCCCTTGAAGATAGGAGCAAATTCCGTACCAAAAAGGGGCATCAACTTAGATGCCTACGCGATTCGTCGCCTATTACATCAGCCTCATACTTACCGGTCTACCCAAACGCTCATGCTACCGGAACGATAATCAAGATTTAGCTAATGGATAAACGCCAAACCCCTAGTCATCGCTTCTAATTCGTACAGAAACCATCGACTAGCCCCGAATTTGGCCTACCGTGGCGCAGAAGCAACTCACATTTGAGCATAACGGTACGTCATCCGGTGCCGCAAACTGACAGCTAAAGAGGGAATAACGGCATTACCAGCCCATGACGCCTTTCAATCCGGCATAAACGGAACCCGCGGCCGTAGCGGCAAGACCTGCGAGCGGTCCGATCGTGTGCATCAGATCCTGAATCCGGCGCGCCCTCCGGCGCAAACCCTCCTGCCCGACATGCTGACCCAACATGCGCGCGATCCGGAACGCCGCAGCGTTCGGCTGACCGCTCGCCGCGATCGTCGAAGGCAGCACCAGGAAGACGACGTTGGCGATGATGTTCCCGACGCCGAACGCGAGTGCGATGCTAAGGCCAAATTCGAAATCCTCACGCCATTCGAACGCATTCTGCGGGACAATCGGCACGTTGTCGTGCAAGCCGGTGATGACCAACATTCCGATAATGCTGACGGTCGCGGTAAGGATGCCTATTCCAAACGCGCCCTTGAAACCGATCTTGCTGATAGCGTAGGCCGCAACACCAAAGGGCAACGGAATGATCAGCGAGGCAAGTCGCAGATAGATATCCTTAACGTCGAAGGTGATCGTCATCGCGTAGTGATTGATCAGCAGCAGCAACGTCGGCAGCAAGACGTAGGCAACAGCAAATCGCGAAATGAAACGTACCGGCGAATCGAACAGCGCGAGCTGGGTATTGATGCTGTCGAGCTCGCGCTGCATCTTGTCGAGCTCGGTGACGATGTCATGGATCTCGCGAATGACCGGGCGGACGACGCGCAGATCGCGGCTGCAGTGCTTGCAGGCGATCGCTTCGTCCTTGATGGTTTCAGCGCAGAACGGGCATTCCATCAGCTGGATCCGATGACCTCAATCATCGGACTATAGCCGACAAACAAGCGGGTTCCGCAAGCGATGGCACGAGACCGTCAGGCATCGTGCAGTCGGCGCCAGCGCATGCGCGCGGCAAGTTTGTCCTTGGCCTGCGCAAGCTCGGCGCGCAGCGAATCGCGCTTGCGCAACAGTTCCTCATGCTCAGCGCGCAGCGACTGCGGCACCGCGGTGTCGCGATTGCAGCTCTGGGCAAACCAGCGCGTTGTCGTCTTTCTCCGCCGCGCAGAATGGACAGCGCATCGCAAAGCCTACGGCGCGACTTTCAGCGTGAAGCTCGTCGTACCGGTCCGGCCATCGCTATCCTTCACGTCGACGCGCAGGACGTGATCGCCGGGCGGCAGGGCCGCTTCCGGCATGTCGATGCCGGAGGCCTGCACGAACGGCTTGACCCGGCTGGTCAGATCGACCTCCGGCGACTTCAGATAGGTCACCTGGACGGCGCTCGGATCAACCTGTGCACCGCCAAAAGCCTGGAATTTCAATTGCAAGTGCATCGGTGAGTGGATTGCTCCGTCAGACCCGGTATCAACGAGCTCGATGCGCGGTCCGCGCGTGATGCCGCGCGAGGCACTCGCCACCGCGCCCTTCAGTGGCGGCAACTGGGCTTCGGCGGGGGTGATCAGCTGGACTTGGCCCGCCATCGCCTGCTGGGTCGTGGCGAACAATGCGCCCAACGAAATTGCAAGGCCGACGACAGCGCCGAAGCTCAGGATGGGCGTTTTGGAAGTCGACATGATGGAATCTCCCTTGCCACTTGTCCCAAGATTAGCACGGCCCGAACGTCCGGAAAGGTCCGTTGCATGACCTAGGTCACGCTAGACTTGGGAAGGTTTGATCACCTCTTCTTGAGAGCTTTTTCGCCCGGCGCACAAGGGTTCACGCGACGCGCATTCTGAACGGTTCTTCATGAAAAATGCCCCGCAGGCCAGCGGGGCATTTTTTGCTCATATGATCTCGCTGCGTCGCGGCGTCAGGCCGCCTTCGCGGTCGCGGAGTTGTCCGGGCGCTTCTCGATGACCTTGTCGATCAGACCGAACTCCTTGGCCTGCTCCGCGGTCATGAAGCGGTCGCGCTCAAGTGAGTCCTCGATGGTCTGGTAATTCTGGCCGGTGTGCTTGACGTAGATTTCGTTCAGCCGCCGCTTGATGTTCTGGATCTCCTGGGCGTGCAGCAGGATGTCGGTGGCCTGGCCCTGGAAGCCGCCGGACGGCTGGTGGACCATGATGCGCGCGTTCGGCAGCGAGAACCGCATCTCCTTCTGGCCGGCGCACAGCAACAGCGATGCGGCGGACGCCGCCTGCCCCGTGCAGAGCGTCGAGACCGGCGGGCGGATGAACTGCATGGTGTCGTACATCGCAAGCCCCGAGGTCACCACCCCGCCCGGCGAGTTGATGTACATCGAGATTTCCTTCTTCGGGTTCTCCGCTTCAAGGAACAGGAGCTGGGCAACCACGAGTGTCGCCATGCCATCCTCGATCGGCCCGGTGATGAAGATGATGCGCTCCTTCAGGAGCCTGGAGAAGATGTCATAGGCCCGCTCGCCCCGGTTGGTCTGCTCAACCACCATGGGAACAAGAATTCATGTAAGTCTCGACAGGATCGCGCATAACTCACCCAGTGTGTTGCGAGGCAGGTTGGGCAAGCGGAGTGACCGATCCCCTAACAGCGCTCGTGATGCAGCCCTTGAGATAAACGCCAATCCGGCGGCGGCAAGGGCGTCGGAATCTCAAGCTGATTCGTGACAGATCGCCAAACCCGCAAAGCGTCGGCGAACCGGGCCGACGCGGTTACGGTTAACAGTCGCCGTCAGCCGGTATCAGGCCGACGCGTCTTCAGGTTCCTCCTTGGCGAGTTCCTCGCGGGTAACCTTGTTCTCGGTCACGTTGGCGAGTTCCAGGATGAAGTCGACGACCTTGTCCTCGAAGATCGGCGCCCGCAGCTGGGCCAGCGCGCCCGGATTGTTGCGGTAGTAGTCCCAGACCTGCTTTTCCTGGCCGGGGAACTGCCGGGCACGCTCGACCATCGCCTTGCCGACCTCGTCATCGGTCACGGTGATATTGTTCTTCTCGCCGATCTCGGAGAGCACGAGGCCGAGCCGGACGCGGCGGTCGGCAATCTTGCGGTAGTCCGCCTTGGCCTTCTCTTCCGTGGTGTCCTCGTCAGCGAACGTGCGGTTGGTCGACGCCATTTCATTGGTGATCGACTGCCACATCAGGTCAAACTCCTGATCGACCAGCGATTGCGGCGGACCAAATTCATGCGCCTTGTCGAGCTGGTCGAGCAGTTGACGCTTCACGCGCTGGCGGATCGCAGAATCGTAGTCCTGGCGAATGCGCTGACGCGCGGCGTCCTTCAACTTGTCGAGTGACTCGATGCCAAGCTTCTTGGCGAACTCATCGTCCGCCGTGATCGCTTGCGGCGATTCGACCAGCGTTGCCGTCGTATCGAACTCGGCGTCCTTTCCGGCGAGCTTGTCGTTGGCGTAATTCTTCGGGAACGTGACCTTGATGGTGCGGTTTTCGCCGGCTGCAATCCCCGTCAACTGATCCTCGAAGCCGGGGATGAAGGTGTTCGACCCAAGCACCACCGGGATGTTCTCGCTGGTGCCGCCTTCGAACGCTTCGCCATCGATCGTGCCCTTGAACGACACGGTGACGCGGTCGCCCTTCTCGGCCTTGGCGCCGGCGCCCTTGTCGGCAAACGGACGGTTCTGCTCGACGATACGGTTGATCGCTTCGTCCACATCGGCGTCGGTGACATCTACGACCGGCTTGGCGACCTTGAAGCTCTTGAAGTCGGCCAGCTTGATCGGCGGGATCACCTCGAAGGCGACGGTATAGCTCAGGTCCGACTTGCCGTTCAGCAGTGCGTCGACCGCGTCTTTCTCGGTCGGCAAGGTGATCGTCGGCTCGCCGGCAAGCTTGAAGCCGTGGTCGGTGAAGATCTTGTTGTTGGTGTCCTTGACGGTCTCGTCGATGGTCTCGGCCATCACCGACTTGCCGTAGACCTTCTTCAGGTGCGCGACCGGCACCTTGCCGGGGCGGAAGCCGTTCAGCCGCACCTTGTCCTTCAGATCGGCGATCTTGGCGTCGACCTTGGCATCGAGATCAGCCACCGGCACCAGGATCTGAAATTCGTGCTTCAGGCCTTCGGAAAGGGTTTCGTTTACTTGCATGACATCAATCTTCTGTTCAGCTCGCCCGTCAAAAGGCCTGGATTATTGGTAAGAGAACGCGACCGAACCAAGACGGATTCGGCAGCTCGCGAGTTTGCCCGGCAGTCCAGCCCCTGTCGCGCTCGGTGGTGCGGGCGGAGGGACTCGAACCCCCACAACTTTCGTCACTGGAACCTAAATCCAGCGCGTCTACCAATTCCGCCACGCCCGCCAAAGAGCAAGCTGTCCGGCGGCGCTGCCGCGGGCGGCGGGCTTATAGCACGCAAGCCGGAGATGGCAGCAAAAAAATGACCCCTTTCCGCAGGCTGCGCGGACTGGACACGGAGTGCGAAAAATGGTCCCGCGATCATGATGATCCCGGCCCCGTCTGAGCTCACCCGGCGCCGCGTTGTCACGGGCCTTGCGGCCCTTGCTGCGCTGCAGCCGGCTGGCCGGACTTTCGCGGCCGGTGAGCCGCCTGCGGTCACGATCAAGCACGGTCTCGCCGGAGCGGTATTTGATCCGGCGTTTCCCTCAAGCCTTCGCATCGGCAACCGGCTTCAGCTCAACCTCAGAAACTCTCTCGTCGTTCCGATTGCTGTTGGTGCGCTCGGGCTCGACGGCGCCGCTGCGCTGCAGCCGCTTCTGAACCTGCCGCTCGAACCCGGGAAAACACAGCTGATCGATACGCCCCTCAGTCAGGCCGGCACGTTTGCGTTCGAGGCAAGATCGGTCGATGACGGACCTGGTCCAGGCCGGGCGATTGCAGCGTTCACGGTTGCCGAGCCATTGCCGCCGCAAGTCGATCAGGAGCACGTGCTCCTGATCGAGGATGCGCGGCAGCGAGCGGATGGCACATCGATCGGCCCGGGCGTCGACGCCGGCGACGCACGCGCTGCCTACACGATCAATGGACAACCTGATTTCGAATTGCTGATGCGGCCCAATGACCGGCTGCGGCTTCGCCTGATCAATGGCTGCCACCGCAACGCGATTGCCTTGCAGTTCGACGATCACGATCTGAGCGTCATTGCGATCGACAGCTGCCCGGCGGAACCGTTTCTTGCGCGCGATCGCAGACTCGTGCTGGCGCCGGGCACGCGGATGGATGTGCTGGTTGACGCCACGCAGCCAGCGGGTTCGACATCTTCCGTGCAGCTGTTTGACGGCTCTGGGCCAAAACGCATTGGACAGTTGACCTATGTGAACGCAGCGCCGGCCCGCGCGCAAATTCTGCCGGCCGCCGCCCCTCTTCCCGATGTGCCGATCAAGCTTGAACTTGCCGCCGCGCTGCGCGTGCCGATTGATCTCGGCAGCAGCGACTGGCTGCTTGCCAAAGATCTCGTAGCAAAACGCCCGCCACCGCTCTTTCGTGTCAAACGCGGGCGCACGGTGCTGCTGACGCTGACAAACCGCACGGCGCTGCCGGCGACGTTCCACCTCAACGGCCACCACTTCCGCTGGCTCGATCGGCTCGATGACGGCTGGAAGCCGTTCCTGCCTGACACGATGCTTGTCGATGTCGGCCAGACCGAACGCATCGCGTTCCGCGCCGACTATGCCGGTGATTGGCTGATCGAGAACACCCCGATGAATTGGTCCGCGCCGCAGCGCGTTCACTGGTTCGCGGTTGTCGAGTGAATCTCGGCTAGTAGTTCGCGCAGCACCGCCGGCAACGCCTCGGGCAAATCTTCCGCAATCAATCCGGGACCGACGTGGGCGCCCGCTTCGCCATGCAGCCATACCGCCATCGCCGCCGCAGAAAATCCATCGACGCCTTGTGCCAGCAAGCCGCCGATAATGCCGGCGAGCACGTCGCCGGAACCGGCCGTGGCGAGCCACGGCGGCGCATTCGCAGCGATCGCGGCCCGGCCATCGGGGTGGGCGACGACGGTGTCCGGACCCTTCAGCACGATGATCGCGCCGGAGATTTCGGCCGCCGTTCGGACGCGGTCGAGCTTGCTCCCACCGGTGCCGCTTAAGTCACCGAATAATTTGGCGAATTCGCCCAAATGTGGGGTGAAAACGATCGGCTCAGTTGTATTTCTTACGCCCGCAATCAATAGTTGCGTATCGTCAGCGAAGCTCGTCAAGCGCGTCGGCGTCGAGCACACAGGCGCGTCTTGCCGACAACACCGCGGCGACGACCTCGCGCGTTCGCTCGCCGACGCCGAAACCCGGCCCGACCACGCAGGCGTTGAAGCGCCTGTCGGCCAATAGCTCCGCGTAGTACTCCTCCGCGGTATCGATGGCGCGCACCATCACCGCGGTCAGCGCGGCTGCGTTCACGACAAGCGCTTCGCGCGGCGAGGCGACGGTGACGAGGCCGGCGCCGGCGCGCAGCGCCGCGCGGGCCGCAAGCCGCGCCGCTCCGGTCGCGGCGATCCCGCCGGAGCCGACCAGCACGTGGCCACGGCTATATTTGTGGCCGTCGATGCGCGGCAGCGGAAATTCGCGCGCCCACAGGGCGGGCAGGTTCTCGAACGTCTGCGGCTTGATCTCGTCGAGCGCATCAAGAGGAATGCCGATGTCGGCGACCTCGACCGGCCCGCAATGCACGCGCCCCGGCAACAACAAATGCCCGGGCTTCTTGCGGAAGAACGTCACGCTCTGCGTCGCGCGCACCGCCGTGCCCATCACCTCGCCCGTGGTGCCGTTGATGCCGCTCGCGAGATCGACGCCAAGCACCGGCACGCCGCTCGCATTGATCGCTTCGATCGCGCGCGCAAACTCGCCCGTCACCGGGCGGTCAAGGCCTGCGCCGAATAATGCATCGATGATCAGGGCCTGCCCGCCGATCAACGCAGGATCGAACGCGACCACCTGGCCACGCCACTCGCGCGCGGCGCGTGCCGCGTCGCCTTTGAGCTTCGCCGCTTCGCCGAGCAGCATGACGACGACGTCGCGGCCCCTTGCGGCGAGGTTTGCCGCCGCAACAAATCCGTCGCCACCATTGTTGCCGAGGCCTGACATCACCAGGATCGGCCCACTCGGCGCCATGCGGATCGCGGCATCGGCCACGGCCGCACCGGCGCGCTGCATCAGGACAAAGCTGTCGGTCCCGCGCGCCACCGCAATTGAATCGGCCCGCGCCATCTCGGCCGTGGTGAGAAGCTCGATCATGACCGCTCGATCATAAGGATCTGCCCCATCGCAACGCAGATCGCCTCACGATAAGGCAATCGCCGTCTTTCTCCGGGCTTGCATCTGCTCTCGCTGTGTAGAAATTAGGCATTCAGTCCAACAATTATGCAGGAGAGTTATCCGGCCCCCGATATTCGGCTCCGCCACAGGCGTTAATGACTTGATAACATGCAGGTTTCGGAACTCCTACAAAACTGGCATGGACCCTGCTTTTGGCGAGCCTGAAAATCGCATGCTTTGCTCGCACCGCCGTCGTCGGACATGCGGGGCGCGGGTTCGGGTCGGAGGACCGAAACGCCGACTGTTGGGCGCGACATGCGTGCATCTCTGAAGTGCCGGGAGAATCCCAAGTGAAAAAGATCGAGGCGATCATCAAGCCATTCAAGCTCGACGAGGTGAAGGAGGCGCTTCAGGAAGTAGGTTTGCAGGGAATTACGGTCACCGAGGCCAAGGGTTTTGGCCGGCAGAAGGGCCATGCCGAACTCTATCGCGGCGCCGAATATATCGTCGATTTCCTGCCCAAAGTGAAAATCGAGATTGTGATCGGGGACGATCTGGTCGAGAAAGCCATCGACGCAATCCGGCGCGCGGCCCAAACCGGCCGGATCGGTGACGGCAAGATTTTCGTGTCGAATATCGAGGAGGCGATCCGCATTAGAACTGGAGAATCCGGGTTGGACGCGATCTGACCTGATCGAAGCTCCCAGCTTCGCATGAGCCTTCTTCATTAGCCTTCACTTTAGCCTTCGGACCAACTTGCCGCGGTCCGGCCGATCGTTTTACAGCGTTCGGGCAAAGTTCAAAGCCACTTCGTCTCACCACCAGTCAACCAACCGGCGTCTGACAACGCGTACTTCAAAGGGGTAGGTAATCTATGACGACTGCAAAGGATGTCCTGAAGAAGATCAAGGACAATGATGTCAAGTATGTCGACTTCCGCTTCACGGACCCGCGCGGCAAGTGGCAGCACGTCACGTTCGACGTGACCATGATCGAGGAAGACACGTTTGCCGAAGGCCAGATGTTCGACGGTTCGTCGATTGCCGGCTGGAAGGCAATCAACGAGTCCGACATGTGCCTGATGCCGGATCCGGCGACCGCAACCATCGATCCGTTCTTTGCCGAGACCACGCTGGTGCTGACCTGCGACGTGCTCGAGCCGACCACCGGCGAGCCCTACAACCGCGATCCGCGCGGCATCGCCAAGAAGGCCGAGGCCCAGGTCAAGGCGATGGGGATCGGCGACACCATCTTCTTCGGCCCCGAGGCCGAGTTCTTCGTGTTCGACGATGTGCGCTATTCATCGGACCCCTACAACACCGGCTTCAAGCTCGACCAGGTCGAGCTGCCGATCAACTCGCCGACCGAGTATGAAGGCGGCAACCTCGGTCACCGCATCCGCACCAAGGCCGGATACTTCCCGGTGCCGCCGCAGGACTCGGTGCAGGACATGCGCTCGGAAATGCTCGGCGCGATGGCCAAGATGGGCGTCAAGGTCGAGAAGCATCACCACGAAGTGGCGTCGGCCCAGCACGAGCTCGGCATGAAGTTCGCGCCGCTGACGCTGATGGCCGACCAGATGCAGATCTACAAGTACTGCATCCACCAAGTCGCCCACATCTATGGCAAGACCGCAACCTTCATGCCGAAGCCGGTTTATGGCGACAACGGCTCGGGCATGCACTGCCACCAGTCGATCTGGAAGGACGGCAAGCCGGTGTTCGCCGGCAACAAGTACTCCGACCTGTCGGAAACCTGCCTGTCCTACATCGCCGGCATCATCAAGCATGCCAAGGCGATCAACGCCTTCTCCAACCCGACCACCAACTCCTACAAGCGTCTGGTGCCGGGTTTTGAAGCGCCGGTGCTGCTCGCCTACTCCGCGCGCAACCGTTCGGCGTCGTGCCGCATCCCCTACACCACCTCGCCGAAGGCCAAGCGCGTCGAAGTGCGCTTCCCCGATCCGCTGGCCAACCCGTATCTCGCCTTCGCGGCGATGCTGATGGCCGGCCTCGATGGCGTGAAGAACAAGCTCGATCCCGGTGCGGCGATGGACAAGGACCTCTACGACCTGCCGAAGGAAGAGCTGAAGAACATCCCGACCGTATGCGGCTCGTTGCGCGAGGCGCTGGAAAACCTCGACAAGGACCGCGCGTTCCTGAAAGCCGGCGGCGTGTTCGACGACGACTTCATCGATCACTACATCGAGCTCAAGATGACCGAGATCGCCCGCTTCGAGATGACCCCGCACCCGGTCGAGTTCGACATGTATTATTCGTCGTAAGTTTTTTGCGACGGCACTGGAATGCGAAGGGCGCCCGAGCGGGCGCCCTTTTGTTTTGGGCTCCCGGTCCGCAGGACTTCAGGCGCAGTCCTGTCACACGCGCGCGTTACAAGTGCGAGCAGAAAAACAGCGTGAGCCTGATATGACCAGGACAGCACAATCCGCGCGACTGCTGCCGCTTGAAGGCGGACGCAATTTTCGGGACCTGGGCGGCTATCCGGCGGAGGGCGAGCGTCAGGTCCGGTGGGGTCAGCTGTTCCGCTCCGGCGCGATGCACCGCCTCACGGACGCCGACTATCGCCATTTGGGAACACTCGGCATCAAGGTCATCTACGATCTGCGTTCGACGGTCGAGCGTGAGGAGGCGCCGACCAATTGGCGTGCGACGCCGGCTGCGGAGTATTTGTCTCGCGAATATGACAGTATGTCGGGCGCACTGTCGGTGCTGTCGGACATGGGCGACCGGGCGACCGCGGATGTCGTGCGCGACTTGATGACGGGCGCCTACGTTCAGATGCCGACCCTCTACCGGGAGGCCTATCGCGAACTGTTCGCGCGGCTGCTGCAGGGCGATGTCCCGCTCGTGTTCAACTGCTCGGCGGGCAAGGATCGCACTGGCGTTGCGGCGGCGCTCGTTCTGTCGGCGCTGGGCGTCGCCCGCCCAGTCATCGTGGAAGACTATGCGCTGTCGGAGACCTATGTCGACTACATGGCCGAGCTTGCGCGCGACCAGGGCAAGAATACCGGACACAGCCACGAAGCGAGCAGCCTCAGCCGCTTCCTGAAGCTGCCGCGCGACGCCTTGCAGATGCTGATGCGCTCCGATCCGCTCTATCTCGAAGCCATGCTGAAAAGCCTCGACAAATCGCATGGCGGCGTGTTGCCGTTCCTCGAGGCAGAGCTCGGCGTCGGCGGCGGACGAGGTAAAGCTTCTGAGAGAGACGCTACTTGAGCAGGTCTAGCGGGATTGCAAATTTTACTCTGACCCCGATTTTCACCCCAGGGCGGGCCGCACCGAGAGACCAGCCGTTACCAGCGCCGCCCCCATCGTGCGCGATACCCCCATCCGCCGCCGCCGACCAGACGCAGCAGGAGGAGCAATACGACCGCCCCGATGAAGGCGTTCATGATGAGGGCAACTATGCCGGCGCCAAGATGGATTCCGAGCTGCGGTAGCAGCCAGTCGCCAATGAAGGCGCCGATCAAGCCGACGATCAAATCACCGACAAGCCCGAAGCCGCCGCCGCGCATGACCTGGCCGGCGAGCCATCCGGCGACAAGTCCGACGACGAGGATGACCAAGAGGCTTTGATTGGAAAGATGCATTGGTAACCTCCAACAAAGCGAGACTGGCTGACCAATCCCCGGCAAAGGGAACGGTTCCAAGAGTTGGCGGGCGCGCCAAAGAAATCTTACTTTGACCCACTTGGCGCGGCAGCTTTGCTTCGCAACGCCTGCTGCGATTTAAATTCTCTTAAAGAGCCGGTGCGAAGTGCATCGGGGGGGTCCACCAGATCGCAAACATTTTCACGCTCTATGGCGCCATCCTGTTCTGCAGCGACGAACAAATGGAGCGTGCCGCACATGAGGTTTCATGTTGATACTTTCTCGCGCGCCGAGGTTGCCGGCTGGCTGATCTCCGACACCGGCCAAACTGAACTGGCGGTCGAGGTCGAAGGCCGCGAGTTGGCGCGCTTTGCCGCAAATTCGCCAAGGGCCGATATCGGAATCGACTGTGGCTTTCACTACAAATTTCCGGAGCGATTGACGGCATTCGAGGCGAGCCTGCGCGTTGTTGGCGGCGACGAGCTGCCGGGATCGCCGTTCAATCTGATGGCCAACATGAAGAAGCCAAAGCCCGCCGAAATGGCATGGGCCAAGGATCTCGAGCTGCCCGACCCGAAGGAGATGGCGCTGATCGGGAGTGCGACAAACGAGATATTCATCTCGCAGGGCACGCGCATGTCCGGTGTCATTTACAACTCGATCGTCGAATACTTTGGTTACGCCAGTCCCGGACTGCGTGTCCTCGACTTCGGCTGCGGGGTCGGCCGCGTCGCGCTGCCGCTCTATAGCCGCCTGCCGTTTCCGATGTTCCACGCCTGCGACATCAATCCGGAGGCGATCAGCTACATTCAGCGCGCGCTACCTCAGGCCCAGGCCGACGTGACCGATTTTCAACCGCCACTGCCGTACGAAGACGCATCGTTCGACTGCATCTACTCGATCTCGATCTGGACCCATTTGCCGATCGGCATGCAGTTGCCGTGGCTGCAGGAGATCAAGCAAATCCTGAAGCCTCACGGCCTGGCGCTGATTTCGTTTTCGGGTCCCAACGTGACGAGGCTGCGCCGGGGCCACGCCGCCTGGCGCGACATCTCCCCGCATGACGTCAAGGAGCAGGGCATCATCTACCGCCCTTACCCCGCCTCCGATCTCGCGGGGGTGACGGGCTCCTACGGCTTGACTGCGCACGACCGCGGCTGGATCACGCGTGTGTTCGATAAAGTCCTGACGGTGCTCAGCATCAAACCGCAGGCCATCGAAGGGACACAAGACCTCGTCGCGCTGACACGTCTGGAGTAGCGCCTATCGAGGCCCAATCGGAATTTTCGCGCCCGCGGCACGCCATTGGTCGTAGGTCTGGAAATCGACATCAAGGCGGTCGTAACGGACACGCAGGTAGCCGTCACGGCCCTGCGAGACGGCGCTCGGCATGACCCTTCGGACTTCCTGCGCGATCACGCCGACATAGGCCTTGTCGCTGCCATTGTAGGCGAAGCGATAGAAGCCGAGGCCGTCGTCGAGGTGGCCGAGCAATACGATGTCGTGCTTGAGGCGGATGTCCGAGCGTCGCCCGCCGCCGCCGCGACCACCTCCACCACCACGACCCCCACCACCCATTCGCGCGCCGCCCATGCCGCGCGCACCGCCAGCACTGGCGAAACTGCCGCGCGAGCGCGCCGTTGCGGCCCCACCGCGCGCACCCGCGCCGCGGTGCGCCATCGCGCGATTGGCGCCACCTGCCGGACGAGTTGCAGCATGGGCGCGACCGCCGCGATTGCCGGCACCCGCCTGCCTGTTGCCACGGCTGCCCGCGGCCTGCCTGTTGCCACCGCGATTGGCTGCGGCTTTACCCTGGCCACGGTTGCCTGCGCCGGCGCGCTCACCACGCCCTTGGCCAGCGCGGCCGAGCGCGGCACCCGCCGCGCCGCCGAGTGCGGCAGCACCCGCGCCGCCGATGCCAGCACGATTGGCACCGCCAAGCCCGGCGCGATTAGCGGCGCCGAATCTCTGCTGCACATTGGCGTTGCTGTATCGCACGCCTTGCCGGTGCTGCGGATTGTGCGCCCAGTGTTCGACGCGGGCACCGTTACGGATGTCGATGTTGCGGTTCGACCAGTTGATGTTGCCGCGCCAGTAGTTGCTGTTCCAGCCCCAGCGTCCGAGCCCGTAGCCGGCGCCGAAGGCGATGCCAGTCGCAAGCACGCCCGCGCCGATATAACCGGGCGCCGGCCAGTAATAAGGATACGCCGCATAGTCCGGATAGGGCCACTCACCGTAGACGGTGGCCGGATCGTAGTACGGCACATAAAGGCTATCAGTTGATGCGGGCTCGATTTCGATCACCTGTCGGTCCGCGACCCGGTCGACCTTGATGGTCTGCTGCTCGGTCGTACTCAGCTTCTTGTTGTCATAGGCCCTGCCGCGCAGACGCTGAATCGCGTCCATGACGTCGCTCTCCTGCGCGAGCACGGCGTCGCCCAGCTTCTGGGTCCACGCCAGCTGGTTGCTCATCATGTCGACGACGTCGGGCGCTGCGAGCAGCGCCTTCACGCTGTCATCCCAGCTTTGCTGCTCGGCGGCCGATTTCAGCGCGTCGCCCTGGAGGCTCTTGTTCTGATCGAGCCAGCGGTCCGCCTGCACGACTTCGAGCGGATAGGTCGACGCCATCAATATGTTGGTGATGAGCGGGTCCGGATAGAGCGCAATCGGCGCGACAAGCGCATCGAGCTCGGGCGGCTTGAGCAGATCCGCGCCCGGCGCGCTCGCGGTTTGGGCCTGATCTTGCGTCTGCGCCAACGCGCTGAAAGGCAACAGAAGGACGAGCGCAAGGATAACCGACCTGATTACCTGCCTGGTCATCGCGCACCTCCGGATCCAAGTCGAGACAAGATCTCAAGCATGGAGCAACGCGACAGATTGCAGGCATCGGGAAAGTCCTGTGTTTTAAGAAGGGCAACTCCCGATTTTCGACGTCGACACTATTTTCTCGCCATCAGAAGCGCATTTCGAGCCGGACAAGTGTGGGAAAGCTGGGTCGAGAGGCGCTTCGGCGCGTCTACCGGCGCCCCGCTCGTCGGCTTCGCGCCAAGGGGTATGAAGAGCCGAGGTCTTGCTCTATCGCTCGAATGCCAGCTTCGCGTCGGCGATGGCAAAGCCCTTGACGCCCGCGGCGTTGAGGGCCGTCACCGCGGCCTGATTGGTTGAGCCCGGCTCGCCCTTCAGCCACGGCAGCTTCGCTTCGATGCCGCGCGACACCGGATCGCCCAGCGCGCCGCCGATATCGAGTGGCCAAAAGCCATTCGCCACCGTCGACACCATCACACTGCGGAGCTTGACGCCCGGGCCGAGCAACTCCTGCACGTTCCCCCCTGTCAGCAGGCGCATGCTCGCAGGATCATTGACGTCCTTGAAGGTGACCAGCAGCGGCGCGTTCTCGGCGGGCACCGGGACCGGCGACATCGCCGTCGTCTTCTTCATGTCGCGAAACTGCACCTTCCTGCCGGCGGCGAGGAATGAGCGCATCGCAATATAGTTGGTCGCGTCGAGTTCGGTCGGCTCGGCTGCCGACCGCGAGCAAAGCGACGATGTTGCGGCCGCCGCCGAGATCGACGAATACGGCATCGCCCTTGGTCTTGGGTCCGGAGGATTCCCCGGTATTGCTGCCGCCATAGCTGCGGTTCGGCGTCACCGAGTAGATGTTGGAGGCCGACTTCACGCCGTCAGGCGTCTCGACCTCGACGACGAGGCGGAACTTGTGGTCCGGCCGGTGCAGGCGGATCTGGTCGCCGACGAACAGCACCGCCAAAAGCCCAAAAATGGCAAAGCCGCTCAGCTTCAGGCCGCGGCGCGGCGGCTGGGTCTCGAACTCGGTCTGCGGCCGGGGGCGGTTGGTCTTCGGGCGCGGCATTTTCACCGGTTGCGTTGTCTCAGTCGCAATGGTCGTTGTTTGCGCATGTCCCTCTCGGAAAACCGGCCCCCACTTTTCCGGGACATGCGTAAGGTGGGCGTTCATTGTTGACAAGCTCCAGCTTCACCTGCCCTGTTCTGCGCCAATCAGGTTTCTGAACAGCTAATCCAGCCCATGCCCACCCTATGCCCATCCTTGGCGGCACCATGACGAGCTCCGGACCAGACAACCCCTCCTGCCCTGTGGCGGCAGATCGCCGCCGGCGGCTGTGCGATCGTCGCCTTCGCCGCGTTGCTGGCGCTCGTCTGGTACGCAGCCTCGACGCTGTTCCTGCTGTTTGCGGGGATCCTGTTCGGCGTGTTCCTGAGCGCGCTGAGCGACCTGTTGAAGCGCTTGATCGGCGGTGGCGATGCCTTGCGGCTCGCGATCGTGTGCCTCGTCTTCACCGCGGCGCTCGTCGCGTTTCTGGTGCTCTACGGTGCCACGATTGCGGAGCAGGCCACCGTCATGACCGCGACGGTGAAATCGCAGATCGGCACCGTGAAGGAATTTCTCGGCCGCCACGGCGTCGACACCAGCTTCCTCGACCTCGGGGCACTGACTGCCGCCGACAACGCGACGTCGACAACTCCGCACTTGCCCAACGCCGGCGCGATCGCGTCGGGAACGTCGACCGTGCTCAACCAAAGCCTGAAGATCCTCGCGGGACTCTTCAGCACCGTCGGCAACATTTTTATCGTGGTGCTGCTCGGCGTCCTGCTCGCGGCGCAGCCGCAGATCTATCGTGACGGTCTCTTGCGCCTGGTGCCGAGGCCGCGCCGCGGCGCCGCGGCCGCGCTGCTCGACGATCTTGGCGAGACGTTGCGGCGCTGGCTGCTTGGTCAATTGGTGACGATGACGACCATCGCGGTCGTCGTCTCGATCGGGCTGTCCGTGATCGGCATTCCCGGCGCGCTCGCGCTCGGCATCCAGACCGGTTTGTTGACCTTCATCCCGACCGTCGGAGGCGTGATCGCCGGCAGCATCATCGTGCTGGCGAGCCTCGGCTCCGGCTGGGCCCTGCTGATCAGCGCCTTTGCACTTTATCTGGTCGTGCAGGTCCTCGAGGGCAACGTACTGACCCCGATGATCCAGCGCCGCGCCATCGAAATTCCGCCAGCGACGATCTTTGGCTCGCAGATCCTGCTTGCGTTCCTGTTCGGGCTATGGGGCCTCGCGCTCACCCTTCCCCTGATCGCGGTGATCAAGGTGGTGCTGCGGCACGTCTATCGCGAGGAAGCGACCGCCGGGGCCTAAAGCATCAACAGCACAGCGCCGGCGACGGTCAGGCCACAGCCCACGAACATCGCGGCCGGCCAGAATTTCGACGCGCCGTAGCGACCTTCCGCGCGGCGTTCTGCGATCAGCGCGGCTTCATATTCGTCGGAGGTCGAGAACAGGCAGGCGAAGCCCGAGCGCGCCGTTTGCGCTGCGTCGTCAAGCATCATCAGCACTGTCCGCGAGCTATCTTGACGAGTTGCTGCCATCGAAAAAGGCTACGACAGGTTTGGTAAATAGAGGGTTAGTTTGTGGTCGTGCCCGCGCAGGCGGGCACCCATACGCCGCAGCCGAATTGAGATGACGAGCATCAGTGACAAGGACTTATTGCGCAATGCTGCACAAGACTATGAGCACAGGGGTTTATGGGTCCCCGCTTGCGCAGGGACGACCACATCTGGCGCAGCCTACGCCGCGCCGTCGAACTGGTGCACGATGGTCGGTGTGCGCGGCGCGGCCTCCGGCACGGCGGCCTTGCGGGCGCGATCGAGCGACAGCGGCTGCTCGGTTTCGGTCGCGACCTCGACGCGATTGCGACCGCCGCGCTTGGCGCGGTACAGCGCGGTATCGGCAGTCGCCAGCATGGCGTTGAGGTCGATGCCCTGCTCGCCGGTGGCGACCCCGATGCTGACGGTGGTCAGCAGCGGCACGTCGTCAACGCGGACACCGGCGTGCTCGAACGTCGCTCGGATCCGCTCCGCCGCAATAATCGCATCGTCGGTCGAACATGGCAGCAGCGCGGCAAATTCCTCGCCGCCGATCCGCCCGACAATGTCAGTGACGCGAAGGGTATGGATCAGGATGCTGGCAAACAGCTTGAGGATCTCGTCACCCGCCGGATGGCCGAAACGATCGTTGACCGACTTGAAGTGATCGATATCGAAAATCAGCACCGACACCGGCCGCCCGACGCCTGCTTCCCGCTCGATCATGCGCGCGGATAATTCCGAGAAGCCGCGGCGGTTGAACAGCTCGGTGAGTGGATCGATCGAGGCCGCGGTCTTGTGCGCCGTGACCGTCCGCTCGGAGACGATGAGGAAAATGATGAACACCGTGCCGACCGCATAGAGCACGAGCTCGATGGTAAAGGCTGCGATCCAGGCCTCGCCGAGGCCGCGGCCTTCGGGGCGCAGGAAATCACCCACGATGATCGGCAGCATCAGGACGAGGCCGTGCAGGACTGGAATCGCAACGGCCGGCCAGCGGCTCTTGTAAGCCTTGCGGCGCTCCGACCACAGCTCGCTGGCGGTCAGCACCGCATAGGCCGCGACGATGCCGGCGCCGAGGAACATGCGCAGCGGCGAGCCTTCGCCGAGCTGCAGACCGCCCAGCGCGAACAGCACCGCGCCGCCGCAGAATGCGATAGGGCTGGTCGGCTTGCCGTGGAAAACGCGCGCGGCGTTCCACACCATGCCGCAAGCAACGAGGCCGATGACGTTCAACGCCATCAGGATCGCCGGATGCAGGTAGGCTCCGCCGATGGTCCAGATCGCAATCGCCGCGCCGCCGCCGACGTAGGCCGCTCCCCACCACCCCAACGCCGCGATCTTCTCCTGCCGCCAGAAGAACAGCAGCAGGCCGCCCAGCATCACGGCGACCAGGGTCGCGACGAGATAGAGGGTCGAAATTTCCAGTACGAACGAGTGATTGCTCATTGACCCTGCGCCCAACAAGCCGTCTCCGCCCGCAGGCTAGGTCCGCGCGTCTTGGCAAAGCGTTCGCGGGCGCCACAAAGTTTTCGCGAAAAACTCCGCTGAAATCGCGGCAATTGAGATGAAAGTACCCGAGCCGATATCTCAAAAAGAAATCTCAAAAAGCAAAGAGGCGCCGCGCGGCGCCTCTTTGAGTTTTCTATTTTGCGGTAAGCGATCGTTAGCGCTTCGAGAACTGGAAGGACCGACGCGCCTTGGCGCGGCCGTACTTCTTGCGCTCGACCACGCGGGAGTCGCGGGTCAGGAAGCCGCCCTTCTTCAGCACGGTGCGCAGCTCCGGCTCGAAGTAGGTCAGCGCCTTCGACAGGCCATGGCGCACCGCGCCGGCCTGGCCCGACAGGCCGCCGCCCGAGACGGTGCAGATCACGTCGTACTGGCCGTTGCGATTGGCCGCGACCAGCGGCTGCTGGATCAGCATGCGCAGCACCGGTCGCGCGAAGTAGACCTCGAACTCGCGGGTGTTGACGACGATCTTGCCGGCGCCGGGCTTCAGCCAGACGCGGGCGACCGCATCCTTGCGCTTGCCGGTGGCATAAGCACGGTTGTACTTGTCGACCTTCTTGACGTATTTCGGCGCTTCCGGCGTTGCCGGCTTCAGCGAGCCGAGTTGATCGAGCGATTGCAGGCTCTCGGCCATGTTATGCGGCCCTCATGTTCTTGCGGTTCATCGATGCGACGTCGAGCGGTTGCGGCTGCTGGGCTTCGTGCGGATGCTCGGCGCCGCCATAGACCTTCAGATTGCCGAGCTGCTGGCGGCCGAGCGGGCCGCGCGGCAGCATGCGCTCCACCGCCTTCTCGACCACGCGCTCCGGAAAGCGACCCTCGAGGATCGACTTCGCAGTACGCTCCTTGATGCCGCCGATATAGCCGGTGTGATGGTGGTAGACCTTGCGCTCGCGCTTGCGGCCGGTGAGCACGACCTTGGCGGCGTTGATGATGATGACGTTGTCGCCGCAATCGACATGCGGCGTGTAGGTCGGCAGGTGCTTGCCGCGCAGGCGCATCGCGACCAGCGTTGCAAGCCGGCCGACGACCAGACCCTTGGCGTCGATCAAAATCCACTTCTTCTGGATTTCGGCGGGCTTCGCCAAATAGCTTTTCATGATCCGTTTTCCGTTGAAGACGGCGACGCCTTGAGGGGCGGATGCCGGATGTCGCGGCTTCTATTGGGCCGACGCGCGCCGGTCAAGAGTTTTCGAAGTAATATTTTATAGCAATATCATGTACTTATAAAAACGGTATAATATAACCGTCGTCGATTGTGTTGAAACCAAAATGACTCCCGATGGCGCCGGGAAGGCTTAGAATAACGACAAACCCGAACTCCTTGCGATTGGTGCTTCGATGAATATCGCCGATCCGAAGATTGCTGCAGATACCTCACCGCTCCTCGCGACGCGACAGGGCAACATCGCGATCGCTACGCTCAATCGCCCGGCGGCGCGCAACGCGCTGTCGGAAGAGATGCTTGTGAGCCTCACCGCGTTGCTTGCCGAGCTCGCCGCGGACAAATCCGTCGCGGCGCTCGTCATCGCCGCGCGGGGGCCTGCGTTTTGCGCCGGCCATGATCTCAAACAGCTGACCTCGCGCCGCGGCGACGCCGACGGCGGCAGAAGCTACTTCCGCCACATCATGACCTCGTGCAGCGCGATGATGCAGGCGATCGTCAGCTTGCCCAAACCCGTGATCGCCTGCGTCCAGGGCATGGCGAGCGCGGCGGGCTGCCAGCTGGTCGCGACCTGCGATCTCGCGGTGGCCTCGGCGCAGGCGCAGTTCGCCACGCCCGGCGTCGATATCGGCCTGTTCTGCTCGACGCCAATGGTGGCGCTGAGCCGCAACATCGCGCCGAAACAGGCGATGGAGATGCTGCTCACCGGCGAACCGGTCAACGCCGAGCGCGCGCTGGCGATGGGGCTGGTCAACCGCGTGGTGCCGCACGGCCGCGAGCTCGATGCCGCGATCGAGCTCGCGCAAGCCGTCGCCAGCAAATCGCAGCGCGTAGTCGGCATCGGCAAGGAAGCGTTCTATCGGCAGCGCGAGATGACGCTCAAGCAGGCCTACGACTATGCCGCCGAGATCATGACCGAGAACATGATGCTGCAGCAATCAAACGAAGGCATTTGCGCCTTCCTCGAGAAGCGCGAGCCGACCTGGTCCGAGTAATTTTTTGCCCCAGATGAATCACGACAACTACTCCGATGGTTACATCCGCGCCGTCCTGCGCGACGTGAAGACCATCGCGATGGTCGGCGCATCGGCCAACACCGTGCGGCCGAGCTACTTCGTGCTGAAATATTTGCGCGAGCGCGGCTATGACGTCATTCCGGTCAATCCCGGTCAGGCGGGAAAGCCGATCCTCGGTACGGCGTTCGTTGCTTCACTCAGCGAGATCAAGCAACCCATCGACATGGTCGACGTGTTCCGCGCCTCCGACCAGGTGACGGCCGTGGTCGACGAGGTGCTGAAGCTGAAGCCGCTGCCAAAATATCTCTGGATGCAGCTCGGCATCCGCAACGACGACGCGGCACTGAGGCTCGAGGCCGCTGGCATCAAGGTGGTGATGAACCGCTGCCCGAAGATCGAGTATGGCCGGCTGTCGTCGGAGATCGCCTGGATGGGCGTAAACTCGCGCACGCTGAGCTCGAAACGAGCGCCGATGCCGACGGGCGTGCAGCGGCTGTCGCTGGAGCGGCAATCGCTCGGCGGCGGCACGACAGCCGCAGCGGATCAGGCGGCGACCAAGCGAGGCGGCTCGGCGTAAGGCCGCGACATTTCGTCCGAATGAATGACGCGCCGCACACGCCGGCCCGCTAGATCTGTTTTCGACGGCGCATCGAGGAGAGAAGCATGCATTCTATTCTCGTGCCGCGCCAAGGCGTCGCCTTGACGCCGACACACCGTTTCATCAGCATCCACGCAACCCTCAACACTTTTAAGGATCTACCATGGCCGCCGAGCGAATTCCGGGATTTTCCACGCTTGCAGTACACGCCGGTGCGCAGCCCGACCCGACCACCGGCGCGCGCGCGACGCCGATCTACCAGACGACATCGTTCGTCTTCAACGACGCCGACCATGCCGCGTCGCTGTTCGGCCTGCAGGCGTTCGGCAATATTTATACGCGGATCGGCAATCCGACCAACGCGGTGCTGGAAGAGCGCGTCGCCGCGCTCGAGGGCGGCACCGCCGCGCTTGCGGTCGCCTCGGGCCATGCCGCGCAGGTGCTCGCCTTCCATTCGCTGCTGAGCCCGGGCGACGAGTTCATCGCTGCGCGAAAACTTTACGGCGGCTCGATCAACCAGTTCAATCACGCCTTCAAGAGCTTTGGCTGGAACGTGGTGTGGGCCGATAGCGACGAGCCGGCAAGTTTCGCGAGCGCGGTGACGCCGCGCACCAAGGCCGTCTTCATCGAGTCGATCGCCAACCCGGGCGGCAGCGTCACCGATATCGAGGCGATCGCAGAAGTGGCGCGCAAGGCGCGCGTGCCGCTGATTGTCGACAACACCCTCGCCTCGCCGTACTTGTGCAAGCCGATTGAACACGGCGCCGACATCGTCGTGCACTCGCTGACGAAATTCCTCGGCGGCCATGGCAACTCAATCGGCGGCATCATCGTCGATGCCGGCACCTTCGATTGGTCGAAGGACAATCGCTTTCCGATGCTGAGCGCCCCGCGGCCCGAGTATCACGGCATCAAGCTGCACGAGACGTTCGGCAATTTTGCCTTCGCGATCGCCTGCCGCGTGCTCGGCCTGCGCGACATCGGGCCGGCGCTGTCGCCGTTCAACGCGTTCCTGATCCTGACCGGCGTCGAGACGCTGGGCTTGCGCATGCAAAAGCACTGCGACAACGCAAAAGCGGTGGCGGAGTGGCTGGCGGCGCATCCGGCCGTCAGCTGGGTTCGTTATGCGGGACTGCCCGGCGACCGCTATTTCAACCTCGCTCGCAAATATTCGCCGAAAGGCGCCGGCGCGGTATTCACCTTCGGCCTGAAGGGCGGCTACGACGCCGGGCTAAAGCTGGTGTCGGGCGTAAAGCTGTTCTCGCATCTTGCCAATGTCGGCGACACCCGTTCGCTGATCATCCATCCCGCGTCGACCACGCACAGCCAACTCGACGACGCGCAGAAGGTTCTGGCCGGCGCGGGGCCCGACGTGGTCCGGCTATCCATCGGGATCGAGGACAAGGACGACCTGATCGCCGATCTCGATCAGGCGCTCGGCGGCTGAGTTTTTGCCCGCGCGAAGCTGATTGCTTCGGCGGCACTGCGCTCACGTGCGGGCGGCGTCAGCCGCTCGCATTGCGCCACCGCCAGCACGACCACGACAAGCGCCATCGCCTGGTGCATCAGCGCGAGATCAAGCGGCGCCTGGTTGACGAGCGCGAGAATGCCGAGCGTCGCCTGCGCGGTGACGGCTGCGGCGAGCCACGCGGCGCCGCGCACGATCGCCGTCGGCGCGCCGCTACGCGCGGTGTCGACGAGATGCCACAACGCCAGCGCCAACAACGCGTACGCAGTCATGCGGTGCTCGAACTGCACCGTCAGCAGGTTCTCGAACAGGTTGCGCCACCACGGTTGATTGAAAAACAGCCGATCGCCTGACGGAATGAACGCGCCGTCGATCAGCGGCCAGGTGTTGTAGATTTTCCCCGCACGAAGGCCTGCGACCAGCGCGCCGAAATACATTTGCAGGATGGTCAGCGCGAGCAGCAGCGAAGCAACGATGCGCTGGCGCAGCTGGTCGGCGATTTGCGGCTGCGGTCGCAGTCGCTGGCGGGTCCAGATCACCGCACAAAGAAGCACGACTGCCAGGATCAAATGAACCGCGAGCCGATATTGCGAGACTTCGGTGCGCTCGCTCAAGCCGGAGGCGACCATCCACCAGCCGACCGCGCCCTGCAGCGCGCCAAGGCCGAAGATCAGCCACAGCCTGCGCTTGAGCTCGCCAGACAATCCGCCGCGCCAAAGGAAATACAAAAACGGCAGCAGGAATACCGCGCCGATGGTGCGGCCGAGCAGCCGATGGCTCCATTCCCACCAGAAGATGGTCTTGAACTCGGCAAGGCTCATGCCCTTGTTGACTTGCTGATACTGCGGGATCGCCTTGTAGGCCTCGAACGCGTCGGTCCACGCCTGCTCGCTGAGCGGCGGCAGCGTACCGGTCACCGGCTTCCATTCGACGATCGACAGGCCGGACTCCGTGAGCCGCGTGGCGCCGCCGACCAGAACCATCGCGGCGATCATGACCGCGACGACGGCAAGCCAGCCGCGCACATAGCGCAGCTGTGTCGTGGCCTTAATCATCTTGCGCAGATGTCACAGTCACCTGTCCCGCCTTGACGGCGCCCGGCCGCCCTTATAGTCGCTGCCTTATGCCGCGCAAGGCACGCGGCTGACAGGTTTGACATGCGCGTCCGCACCAGAAAGCTGATCGGAACCGTTCTCTTGTTGCTGCTGGCAACGGTGTGGTCGCTGACCGCGATGGTGATCGCGCAAGTCCCGGTGATCGCCAATTCGGGCTGGCTGCAAGCGGCTTACTACGTCGTCGCAGGGCTCGGGTGGGTGCTGCCGGCCATGCCGCTCGTCAAATGGATGACGGGTCCGGCGCCGCAATAGCTTGTTGGCTCGAGCCCTTGATCGTGAAGCCTGCCAGCAGCGCGCGCCAGGCGCGCAGCGATGTGCGACGGCCGTCCCAGGCGATGCGCGGCAGCGCCATCATCTCGACGTCACCCGACTTGATGATCCCGGGCTCCGCGGTCGCCGCACTGGCAAAGCCGAGCTCTGATGCCAGCGTCATCTCGCGGCGGCCGAAGGTGTCGCGCGTGCCGTGAGGGTAAGCCAGATGCGGCACGGGCCGACCGATCGCCCCTTCCGCGACCGTACGGCCCATCCGGAGCTCGCGTTCGGACTGCTCCCGGTCAAGCCGCGACAGCACCGGATAAGTCAGGCTGGCACTGCCGATCGTCAGCAAGGGATCGGCGGCAAGCCTTGCGATCTCAGGCCAGGTCATCACTGCTTGTGCCGAGATCGCCGGCAGATCGACGCTGTAACGGGCGCAGAGGTCACGGATGGTGGACGAGCGTTCCGACGGCATCATCGCGCCGAGAGTTGCTGACAGAAACGCAAAGGCCTCGTTCTTGTCCGCGACGCTCCGGCACTCGATGCGAAGTTCGCGGCCGCCGATGAAGAGCCCGATGCGATCGTTGCGCGCAACGATCTCCTCCAGCGCGAGCCACCACAATTCGCCAAGCCGATCGGCGAAGTTGGCCGGCACATAGAGCGTCGCCGGCGCGTTGTGCCGTTTCAGGATCGGCCAGGCGTGAACGAGAAAGTCGCGATAGCCGAGGTCGAAGGTCAGGCAGACAAAACGCCGCGGCCGCGCGCCGGGCCGCCGCAGGCGTTCAGAAAGCTCGCCGATCGCAGATGAAGTCATAGTTCCAGCGCCGCAGCCGATGCAGCATGAGCTCGAACCGGTCCGGCGCGATCTCGCGCGACTTTAGCGGCTGGAACAAGCCCGGTTGCGGCGGCCGGACGCGCTCGAACTTGAGGATGACACCCTCGCCGGCGCGCCACCACTCGGCAAAACGGGCACAACCGGCGAAATAAAGGAACTCAAGCCAGATTGTTTCAGTTGGCCCCGTCAGCCACCCCACGATGATCGCTCCCGTACGCGCTTGCACATGATCTTTGCGATAAACGGACGCGTTTGTCCGGGAAAATCACGCTCCCGGCGGTTGCGGCATGACCTGTTTAACTATCATTACTCTTTGTTGACAATTGTTTGCCAACGTCGGTTAGGACAACGAAAGTCCAGTAAAATCCGGACAAATCACGCAATGGCAACGGCCGCCGCCATCGATAGCAGCATCGAGCGGGTCGCTCCGGTATCGCGCGCCGCGCGTATCGCGCGCATTGAGATATTCGACACATTCCAATCCGCCGAAGCAGCGTGGCGCAGCTTCGATGGCGACCGCATCGCGACGCCCTATCAGCGTTACGAATTCCTCGCCACCTGGCAGCGCCACGTCGGCGACCATCTCGGATTGAAGCCGCGCATTATCGTCGCCTACGACGACGGCAATGATCCGGTTGCACTGCTGCCACTCGTGATCGAACGGGCGTATGGCCTCTCGGTCGCGTGCTTTCCCGGCGGCAAGCACGTCACCTTCAACATGCCGATCTGGCGCCGCGATTTCGCCGATCACGCCACCGCCGAGACGATACGAGCTCTGGTGCGAATGATCGCCGCGGCCGATCCCGCGATCGATGCACTTGCGCTGATGCGGCAGCCGCAAAGCTGGAACGGCCTGCAAAACCCCCTCGCCCTGCTCGGCGGGCAGGCGTCGGTCAACGACTGTCCGCTGCTGCTGATCGATCCGCGTGCCGGCCCGTCGAATCGGATCAGCAACTCGTTCCGGCGCCGGCTCAATCACAAGGAGCGCAAGCTCAAGGCCAATCCCGGGTTCCGCCACACGGTGGCGCGGACCACCGATGACGCAAAGCGCCTGCTTGATGCATTTTTCGCGGTGAAGCCGATCCGCCTCGCCCAGCAGGGCCTGCCGAACGTGTTTGCCGAACCCGGCAACGAACAGTTCCTGCGCGAGGTCGCGGAGATCAGCCTGAAGGCCAATCGCCCGGGACTCGAGATCCACGCGCTCGAGTGCGACGACGAAGTCATCTCGGTGTTCGCCGGCGTCGCCGGCGACAAGCGCTTCTCGATGATGTTCAACACCTACACACTGTCGGCCAACGCGCGCTACTCGCCCGGGCTGATCCTGATCCGCAACATCGTCGACCACTATGCGAGCCTCGGCTTCACCTCGCTCGATCTCGGCATCGGCGCCGACGACTACAAGCTGTTGTTCTGCAAGCAGCGCGAGCCGGTGCTCGACAGCTTTCTCGCGCTCACCCCGCGCGGCCGTGTGCTGGCACTGTGGCTGTCGCTGGAGGCATACTGCAAGCGCTTCGTGAAGCGTTCGCATCTTCTGACCCGCGTCGCGCTATCGCTGCGGCGAATGTTGCACCGGGAGTGACGCCGGCACTCCAAATCACACTCTAGGCGACCGCCCTGGCCTTGCCGTCGGCCTCCGGCCTGGCATTGTCGTTTGCGGTGTCGAGCACGGCCACCGAGCGGAAGCCGGCCTTGATCAGTTCGTTCTCGACCGCAGTGCGGGTCGCATGATCGAACATCGAGCGCGTCACCAGCACGGCCTGGGCGTTGCTTGCCGCCAGCTCCTCGGGGAGGTCGTCGATCGCGCCGACATCCAGGATGACGTGGTCGTAAACTTGCGTCAGCGCGTCGATCGCAAGGGCAAGCCGCGGCGACTTCAACATCGCCGATTCCGGCCTTACCTGCCCCGCGCCGACGATCTGGACCCGGGACATCCTGTCCCGCGAAATGATCTGGCCGAACGTGGCCGCGCCGCTGACGAGATCGGAAACCCCTGGCGCCGAGGGATCGACTGTCGCTGCCGCCAGCGCGCCCGGCTCAAGCGACAGATCGACCAGCACGACATTGGCCTTCCGCGACATCAGCCGCGCCAGCGCGAGAGCGGTCAGCGACGTGCCTGCCGCCGTCTCCGCGCCGATCACGGTGATCTTGCGGGCCCGATCGCCAGCCGCGATGAAATGCTCGGCCAAGCGCTCGAGCTCGGCCTCGCTGCTGGCGGCGGCAACCGGCTCCGGACGCGGCTCGCGCACCCGCAGGCCCGGCGCCCGGTCGCGCACGACGGGTTCCGACGGGCTCATCGGGTTCGGCGCGGTCATCTTCAGGAGTTCGCCGGTGACCACGAGGCCGGTCGACAGCATGAAGGTTGCGAGCGTCGCAATCAGCACGATCGGCACCTTCTTCGGATAGGCCGGCGTGTTGGTGACGACGCCGCGCGAGATGATGCGCGCATCGGCCGGCACCGCGTCGATATTTTCGCGCGTCGTCGCTTCGCGATACTTTGCGAGATAGAACTCCAGAAGATCACGCTGCGCCTTGGCTTCACGCTCGAGCGCGCGAAGTTGGACGTCCTGTTCATTGGTGTTGCCGGCCTGCTTCTTGAGCTGATCGAGACTCGCGCTCAGGCTGGCGACCCGCGCGCCGGCAATCTTTGCGTCATTCTCAAACGAGCGCGCGGTCTTTGATGCTTCGTCGCGGATCTGCCGGTCGAGATCGTTGATCTGGGCCTTGAGCTCCTTGATGCGCGGATGGCCGTCGAGCAGCGTTGCAGACTGCTCGGCGAGCTGCGCGCGCAAGGTCACGCGCTGCTCGTTCAGGCGGCGTAGCAGCTCCGTATTCAGGACGTCGGAAACCTCGACGGCGTCGCCGGATTGCAGCATGTCGCGGATCAGGTGCGCCTTCGACTCGGCGTCAGACTTCTGCGCCCGCGCGTTGTTCAGCTGGGTGTTGATTTCGCCCATCTGCTGGTTGGAAAGCGTGGTGTTGTTGGTGCCGACGAACAGGCTGGCTTTGGAGCGGAAATCCTCGACGCGCGACTCGTCTTCGGCGACCTTCTTGCGGAGACTGTCGATCTCGCCGGACAGCCACTGCCCGGCGGAACGGGCCTGATCCTGCTTGGCCGCCTGCTGCAGCACGAGGTAACCTTCGGCAATCGAATTGGCGACCTGCGCCGCAAGCTCGGGATCGCGCGACTGGAATTCGACGACGATCACGCGCGACTTGTCGACGGCGTAGACAGCCAGCCGGTCGTAATAGGCGTCAAGTACGCGCTCTTCGGCCGTCATCTTGAGCGGATCGCGACCGATACCGACCATCGCCAGCAATGCCTTCAGCGGCGAAATGCCCTGGAGCATCGGGTCAAACTCCGGTCGCTCGGCAAGCTTGTTCTTCTTGATGATATCCCGCGCGAGATCGCGCGACAGCACGAGCTGGAGCTGGCTCGTCACGGCCTCCGGATCAGGCGCCGAGCGTTCTTCCGCGCGGTCGGCCGACGGCCTGAGGAACACGTTCTCGCGCCCCTCGATGAAAATCCTGGCTTCGGACTTGTAGCGCGGCGAGATGACGTTGACGGCGGCGAAAGACAGCGCCGCGGCGACGACGGTCGGGATAAGAATCCAGGCCTTGCGCTTGACCAGCGCCTGCCAGATCGCGCGAAGGTCGAGGTCGCCGGACGCAGCCCGCTGTTCGGCCGCAACGGCGCGAGTTTCCGCCGGCCTGGCCGGCGCCGGCTGACTTTGCCAGAACGCGAGACGCATGTGTCACTCCACGGACGCAACAGGCACTTCGTTTTTCCGTGGCGATTACAACTCATTAAGGTTGCTGGCGCGTTAATTCGTCCTCCTGATCGTGGCGGCTCCGGGCCGGAAGTTGGCAACCATCCCGAGAGGGTAACTTCATCGGTTATTGTTTAATTAAACCTGCAAGCTTTTAACTGGCGTCGATATTTCCTTCACCTCGCTGCGATTCTGCGCACCTGCTGGTGTTCTTGAGACTATGACCTCCCCGGCCAAGCCGCTGCGCATCCTGCACGCCGTGCGTGCCCCGGTCGGGGGAATCATCCGCCACATCCTCGATCTCGCCAACGGCCAGGCCGAACGTGGTCATGAAGTCGGAATCATCGCCGACAGCCTCACCGGCGGTCCACGCGCCGACGCCGCACTCTCGGAGATCGCCCCGCGCCTCGCACTCGGCATGCACCGCATCGCGGTTCATCGCGAGCCGCATCCGCTCGACCTCTTGTCGTACGCAAAACTCTCACGCTTGATCCGCAAGCTGAACCCGGACGTACTGCACGGCCACGGCGCCAAGGCCGGCGCGTTCATGCGCGCACGGCGTCATGGCCCTCGCAAGATCCGCGTCTACACGCCGCACGGCGGCTCGCTGCACTATCCGCTGAGCACGCGAAAGGGCATGTTCTACAGCCGCCTCGAGCGCGCGCTGATGAACCGGACCGAGTTGTTCCTGTTCGAAAGCGCCTTTGCGCGCAACACCTACCAACGCACGATCGGCATCCCGAAGGGGCTGGTGCGCTGCGTGTTCAATGGCGTGACGGCGAAGGAGTTCGAGCCGCTGGCGACCGCCGAGGACGCCACCGACGTCGTCTATGTCGGTGAATTCCGCCACATCAAGGGCGCCGATATTGTGGTCGACGCAATCGCGCGGCTACGCGCCGGCGGACGACCGGTGACGCTGACGCTTGGCGGCGATGGCGAGGAGATGCAGGCGTTGCGGGCGCAATGTGAGCGGCTCGGTCTCGGCAGCGCCGTCCGCTTCCTTGGCCACGTGCCGGCCCGCGCAGGGTTCTCCAAAGGGCGGCTCCTGGTCGTGCCCTCGCGCGGCAATTCCATGCCTTATGTCGTGATCGAAGCAGCCGCGGCGGGCATTCCCATCCTCGCCGCGAAAGTCGGCGGCATTCCCGAAATTCTCGGGCCCGACCATCCAAACCTGGTCCCGTCCGACAACGTCCCGGCGCTTGCGGATGCGATCGCGGCCGCGATTGACAACCCGTTCGGCATGCGCGATCGGGCCAGGGCACTGCGTGAACGGGTGCAGGAGCACTTCTCGCAAACCGCCATGGTCGAGGGCATCCTGACCTCCTATGCCGACGCGTTTGCCGAGCAGTAAGGCAGCGTGTTCCACGCCCTTAAGATTCGTTTACTTCCGCTAACCAAATCTTGCGATTTTCCGGCTAACGAGCGCGCAGGTTCCTAAGTCTTTAGGGACGAACGGCGATCCTCGTTTGTCGTGAGGATTGACGCGTCCGCAAGTCAGGACTGATCGCATGGAACCGGTCGACACTCGCTCGATGATCAACGCTGCCACGACACTTGCCCTGTCGGCCGACGGTGCGCCTCGTGTCGAGCGCCGTCGCAGGCTGTCGCCGGCAGCGCTTACCCTCGCGAACGAAAGGGTGCGCCCGGCCTACTCCCCGATCGTGATCGAGGGCGCCGTCCGCGTCGCCGATTTTCTTGTCATCGCGCTGGTCGGCACCACTCTCTATTTCGGCTACGTGGCTCAGGTCGACAACTTCAGCTGGTCCTACATCGCGGCCATTCTGGGGATCTCCGCGGCCGCCGTCATCAGCTTCCAGGCCGCCGACGTCTACGACGTCGAGACCTTTCGCCGCCAACTCGGCCAGTTGACCAGGCTGATCTCGGCCTGGGCCTTTGTATTCCTGATCTTCATCGCCGCCTCGTTCCTTGCCAAGGCGGGTGACGCGGTATCGCGACTGTGGCTGTCGGCGTTCTTCTTCTGCGGCATCGGCCTGTTGACCGCGGAGCGGCTGGTATTGCGCTCGCTGGTGCGGAGCTGGGCGCGGCAGGGCCGGCTCGAACGCCGGACGATTATCGTCGGCGCCGACGAGGCCGGTGAAAACCTGATCCGCGCGCTGGAGGCACAGGACGATTCCAACATCCGCGTGCTCGGCGTGTTCGACGACCGCAACGACGAACGTTCACTCACGGCCTGCGCCGGCAAGCCCAAACTCGGCAAGATCGACGACATCATCGAGTTCGCACGCCGGACCCGCATCGATCTTGTCTTGTTTGCGCTGCCGATTTCGGCGGAAACCCGCATCCTGGAGATGCTGAAGAAGCTTTGGGTGCTGCCGGTCGACGTCCGGCTCTCCGCGCACACCAACAAGCTGCGCTTCCGGCCGCGCGCCTACTCCTATGTCGGCGAGGTGCCAACGCTCGACGTGTTCGAGCGCCCGATCACCGATTGGGATCTCGTGACGAAGTGGCTGTTCGACCGCGTGGTCGGCGCAATCGCGCTGTTGCTGCTCTCGCCGGTGCTCGCGCTGGTCGCCGTCGCGGTCAAGCTCGACAGCAAGGGCCCCGTGCTGTTCAAGCAGAAGCGGTTCGGCTTCAACAACGAGCGCATCGAGGTCTTCAAGTTCCGCTCGATGTATCACAAGGACGCCGACCCCACGGCGTCGAAGGTGGTCACGAAGAACGATCCTCGGGTGACGCGGGTCGGCCGCTTGATCCGCAAGACCAGCCTCGATGAGCTGCCGCAGCTGTTCAACGTGGTGTTCGAGGGCAACCTGTCGCTGGTCGGCCCACGTCCGCACGCAGTGCAGGGCAAGCTGCAAAACCGCCTGTTCGACGAGGCGGTCGATGGCTATTTCGCGCGCCACCGGGTCAAGCCGGGGATCACTGGCTGGGCCCAGATCAATGGCTGGCGCGGCGAAGTCGACAGCGAGGAGAAGATCCAGAAGCGCGTCGAGTGCGACCTCTACTACATCGAGAACTGGTCGATCCTGTTCGACCTCGCAATCCTGCTCAAGACACCGCTGGCGCTGATCAAGGCCGAGAACGCCTACTGATCAGCCGAAACGAGTTCGGTCGCGTAACCATGGCGTACCTCGAGGTCGACGGCCTCCCGCAAACCCGCACCGCTCCTGGCCTGCTGGCGCTGCAGCGCGCCCTGCTCTGGATCGTCGGCCTCAGCGGCGCCATCGTCATCATCGAGCCCAGCCCGTATGAATTCGCAACGCTGACGGCGATCATCATCTTCTTTGCGACGGGACTGAAGATGCGGCCACTGTTCGTGCCGCTGATGATGCTGCTGATCATGATCAACGTCGGCTACTCCCTGGCGTCGGTTGACCTGCTCGATCAACTGACAATCATCAACTGGGTCGCGACGTCATGGTACATGGCGACCACGGCCCTGTTCTTTGCAATGGTGATGTCGGAAGACACCACCGATCGCCTCGACCAGCTGAGCCGCGGCTACGTGTTCGGCGCGGTCATCACATCACTCGCGGGCATCCTCGGCTATTTTCACCTGATCCCCGGTGGCTACGACCTCCTGACGCTGTATGGCCGTGCGCGCGGGCTCTTCAAGGATCCGAACGTGCTCGGTGCGTTCCTGATCCTGCCGGCGCTGCTGGCGCTGCAATGCATCCTGCTCGACCGCTTCGCCAAGGCCGCGCGCGCCACCGTCGTGTTCGCCATCATCGCGATTGCGATCCTGCTGTCGTTCTCGCGCGCGGCGTGGGGCCAGCTGTTTGCCACTTCGGCCTTCGTCGTCGCACTGAACTTCCTGACCAGCCGCACCCAGAGCGGACGAGCCAAGATCGTGCTCATCGCAGTTATTGCCGCGCTGGCCGTAGCCCTGCTGCTGTCGGTCCTGCTCTCCCTCGACTCGGTCGGCAGCCTGTTCAGGGAGCGCGCGAGTTTCGACCAGAGCTACGACGAGGGGCGCTTCGGTCGTTTCGGCCGGCACATCCTTGGCTTTGAGCTTGCGCTCGACATGCCGTTCGGCATCGGCCCGCTGCAATTCGGCAAGATGTTTCCCGAGGACACCCACAACTCGTTTCTCAACGCCTTCATGTCGGGCGGCTGGCTCTCCGGCGTCTGCTATCCGGCGCTATCCTTCACGACCGCCATCATGGGCTTCCGCTACGTTTTTGTCCGGACGCCGTGGCAGCGCGCTTACATCGCGTTCTTCGCGGCCTTCCTCGGCAGCTTCGTCGAGAGTTTCGTCATCGATACCGACCACTGGCGGCACTACTTCCTGTTGCTCGGCACCATGTGGGGCATGTTCGCGGCGACGCAGATGTTCATGCGATCGCGCGAAACCTCATACGACTCGATAACCCGGTGACTCGGTAACCGGGTACGCGATTTCGCGCAGCTTCGCTGCCCGCATGGACATCGCGAAAACAGTCTCGTGATCGACGGCTGCTGCTTGAACCTGCGAGCGCACCGGCAGACTGACACACACCATGTCAGACGCCGCACACGAGCAAGTGCCGATTTCCGCCACTCAACGACCGCAACAGTTGTGGTCGGAGCGAGCGATCGCCGCGCTGTCCCGGTTCTATCCGTCAATAGCGCACACCGACATCGATCTGATTGTCACGCTCGCGATTTTTTCCGGAGTCGGACTGCTGGCGTCGCTGGTGCTGCTGATCCTCGATCATCAGCTGAACGGACAGCTGCCAAACCTCTGACCGCCACTCCGAAGGAGCCCGATCGCGCTACTCCTCGTAGCGTTCATTCGGTTGCAGCTTGCGGAACCGCGTCACCCAACTGCGCCGGACGTCGGCCTCGGCACGACCATCGTCGTACACCGGCGACGCCAGCGGCAAGGCCCGCTCGATCGTGATGGTCACGATGGCGCGCATGCGCGAAGCGAGTGCGCTCTGCTTGAAGTGAGCATGGAGGGTGTCGAAGCCGGCCTCGCCGCGCTCGGTCACAACGGCGGTGCCGGCGAAGCGGTAACCCTTGCGCACGAACGGGTCGATGAAGTTCACCTCGACGCGCGGATCGGTCCTGAGGTTGCGGTTGGTGCCGGGCGAGCGGATGTCGCCATAGGCGATGGTCGTGTCATCGATCACGACGAACGTCGCCTTCGGGGAAACCCGCGGCGCGCCGTCTGATCCAACGGTCGCGACATAGCCGAGCGGCTGCTCGCGAACGATACGCATCATGTCCTCGGTCAGCATAATCGGGCGCTCCCGGCGCTTGGCAAATCCCTCAACAATAACCCTACCGCAGGTCGCCCGCGGTTCGCCTTGAGCTGTTGTGCAGCCGGCAATGCGAATTCCGCGGGGAATAATCCAGCGGCTAAGTTTCAAACCGCACGGATCGCCGGGATCGGGCTGAACTCCATATTCGCCTAGACTTTATATTGCGTCTAGCGTATATTACCGCTAGCGCAAGTCGCCGATGCAGGGATCGCCTTGAAATCCTTCACCTATCTGTTCGAGGAGTTGCCGCTCGTGATGACGGGCGGCTATTCCGCTTGTGACATCACGGGCTTTGCCGAGATCGCCTATGACGCCGGTGGCGCCTGGTCAGTGCAACGCATCGGTTTCGACGGTTTCCGGGCCCGCGCCTCCGCAGCGCCGGCGACTGGGCCAGACCAGCCGCAACCCAGGTTCGAGCGTGCCCCGGTCTGGCTCGACGCCGGCGATCCGATTGAGCTCATTATCTACGACCGGCTCGAGCACGAATGGTCAGCGCGGGTCCAGCGGCAGGTCGACGACAGGATTTGCGATGATCGCAACGATGCGCCCGAGCGGACGGTGGATCACACCATCGCGCTCCGACGGGAGCTGACCTGAGAATGAAGGCTGACGCTGTCCGGCGTCAGCCCGGCTTACCCATCGCGTTCTTCCGGCACTCGGAGCGGAATTCCTTCCGTGCCTTGCCGTGCAGTCCCTTGGCGTCGGCCTCCTTCGAACATTCGACTGATACCGCCGAGCGCGGCTTCGAGACGCCATCAGACGGCGCGGGCGCCGGTGCCGGCGTGGCCGGTGCCGACGATTTCGCGGCGGGCGTGGTTGCTGGCTGAGCGGCCTGCGCAAACGCAGCTGCGGGTGCGAAGGACAGCAGACCGACGGCGGTCCAGGCGGCGGCCATCTTGGTGATTTGGTTCATCGGGCATCTCGTTGCGTTGCAAGAATCCAGGGTCGGGCAAGTGTATCGGTATTCGTAGCAGCTCCCAGAGCCGTCACGATCACGTCATTGCGAACGAAATAATGCGTCGTTCGAGTCGGTTGCGTTGGGCGACAAGGCTTGCAGCTCTTTGACTACGCGCTAAAGTTGTCGCGGGTTGGGAAACGCGTTGGGCGATCGATCAAGGATCGGGCGAGAACATTCAATTGAGCAGGAGATCGAGCATGAAGATTCGGATCCAGGTTTGTTGCCTGGCAGTTCTGGTGAGCGCGGCGGCAATGCTGACGACGCCGGCGTCGGCTCTGACAATGGCCGAGTGCAGCGCCAAGTATAAAGCCGCCAAGGACGGCGGCACGCTGAACGGCCAGAAGTGGAATGACTTCCGCAAGGCTCAATGCGGCGCCGATGCGACGCCGGCGTCTGCGACGACCGCTGCCGCTCCCGCGGCTCCCGCGCCGAAGGCCGATGCGGCGCCCAAGGCAGACACCAAGACTGCGGCGGCTCCGCCGGCCGCGCCCGCGGCACCGGCCGGACCCGCGGTCTACCCGTCGAAGGTCGATCCGAAATATGCCAGCGAGAGCGTCGGCAAGGGCCGCATGCACACCTGCCGGGATCAGTACAATGCCAATAAGGCCACCAACACCAATGGCGGCATGAAGTGGATCGAGAAAGGCGGCGGATATTGGAGTGGCTGCGACAAGGCCTTGAAGGGCAGCACCTGACCCGCTGATTGACAAGCCGAATCTCAGTATGGCGCTCGCCAGCAAACCGCCGGCGGGCGCACTTCTTTTCCAGGTGCGGCTCGACTTACCGCGCCTTGAACAATCCGGCGTAGCTGACCCGATCGCCGGCGGTGATGCCGTACTTCTTTGCGGTGCCGGCGATCACCTCGACCACCGCGCGCACCGGCCCGCCCGACGAAATGATGTCCTCGGACTGGATCTTGGTGTTTTCGGCGATCCGCAGAATGCGGCCATCGGCGCGGATGAAGATCATGTCGAGCGGGATCAGGGTGTTCTTCATCCACATCGCGACGTTTTGCTCCGGCGAGAAGTCGAAGATCATGCCCTGACCTTCCGGCAGTGCGGTGCGGAACATCAATCCGCGCTCGCGCTCCTCGTCGGTCTTTGCCTCCTCGACCGAGAACACCTGGACACCGGCCTTGGTGACGATCTCAAGCGGATGCAGCTCGGCCGCTGCTGCCCGACCCGTGGCAAGCGGGCCGAATGCGATCAACATGCCCGCCAATATCGTCGCCAGCCGGACTCGCATCCAGGTGCTCCCGTGAGGATGTGGTCGGTTGACCCGCTCTGACATCATGATTGTCTCATCGCTCCGCACCAAACCAGTGCTTTGCGAAAAGCATGTCGCCGCCGTCGCGGTCAAGGCCTGGCGGAATCGCCAATGAAACAAAGAGATGTGATGCTTTCGGCGACAGCCGCCGATCGATGCGGTCGCGGTCAGTGCGACGACAGGGCCGGCCCGCCGGTCTCGGGGTGAATTTCCGCCGCCATCATGCCCTTCGAACCCGGCCCGAATCGGACCATCACGAACTGGCCCGGCCGCAGCTCGGTCATGCCGAAGCGGCGCAGCGTCTCCATGTGGACGAAGATGTCGGGCGTGCCTTCGCCCCGGGTCAGGAAGCCGAAGCCGCGCAACCGGTTGAACCACTTGACCTGGGCCCGCTCAAGCCCACTGGTCGGCGTCACCGTGACATGGGTCCGCGGCGGCAGCATCTGTGCCGGATGGATCGCGGTCGACTCGTCCATCGAGATGATACGGAAGGCCTGGTAGCCTTTGGCGCGCTGCACCGCTTCGCAAACCAGGCGCGCGCCTTCATAAGCAGTCTGGTAGCCGTCGCGCCGCAGCACGGTCACGTGCAGCAATACATCGGCCGCGCCGTTGTCAGGAACGATGAAGCCATAACCTTTGGATGCGTCGAACCATTTGATGATGCCGGAGATTTCGACGAGTTCGGTTGGTGCGAGATTGCCGAGACTGTCGGCTCCCGTGTCCCGATCCTTGCTCCCGGAAATTTCTGCCGGCCCCACTCCGCCGAGTCTCTTCGACTCGAATTCCGACGACATGATCCCGGATCCCGTACCCTCAGCCCCTCAAAGCCTGCCGCTTCGCCCAGCACGCCCTCGCCTGGCCACCCCGTCGGTTCTGATTTGCTCAATTCCACTAGGGCGATAAGGCGAATCTCGCAAAATCAAAGATAACACTCCCGCAAAAGCGGCAAAGCCTAAAATCCAATTGTCCTCGACCTATGAACAGGCTTGCACGCACGCGAAATCGAGCACGCATCGTCGGCAATGCCGCAAGCCGGCACCGCGTTCCGATCGCACACACTTTGACATCACGAGCATTTTCTTTGTCGCAAAGCATCAGACGCGGCGAACTGGCTTCGCCTCGCCGCTCACATGCTTTGCCAGAGATTCAATCTGCGGTCTGTAGCCGCCAAACATCACTCGGACACAAACCAGACCGGTAATCCGGTCACGGTTGCGTTGGTTCCGGCAGATGGCGCAGATTTCTTCGATATCAACAGATCAATTAATTGCCGACAAACGGCCCAAGGGTCTCGCCGATGTCGTGATTGATCACGAGATCGGCGAACTCATCCTGCTCAGTCGGCTCGCGATTGATGATGACGAGCTTCGCGCCGTTGCGCTTGGCGAGGATCGGGAAGCCGGCCGCAGGCCAGACCACCAGCGACGATCCGATCGCCATCATCAGATCGCACTCCTGGGCGAGCTCGGTCGCCCGCTGCATCGGCACCTCTGGCATTGCTTCGCCAAACGAGATGGTCGCGGTCTTGATCGGCTCGTCGCAAGCCGTGCATGACGGCGCAGTTCCGCCCGATGCATCGAACTGCTCCCTCACCCAGGCAATCTCAAAGCGTTTTCCGCAGCCAATGCAACGTGCGAAGGTGGTGTTGCCGTGCAGCTCAACGACATCCTGCGGCGCGACGCCCGAGTGCTGGTGCAGGTTGTCGATGTTCTGGGTGATGACGCCGGGGATTTTGCCCGCCTTGTAGAGCGACGCCAGCGCGCGATGGCCGCGGCCGGGTTTTGCGGCGGCAAACACCGGCGCCATGGCAAAACGTCGCGCCCAGGCTTCGTTGCGCGCCTCCTGGCTCGCGACGAACTCGTCGTAGTTGATCGGCCGGTGCCGGGTCCATAAGCCCCCCGGCGAGCGAAAATCCGGTATCCCGCATTCGGTGGAGATCCCGGCACCGGTGAACGGAACAATGCGGCGGCTTTGGGCGATGAGATTGCCGAGCTCTTCGATATCGTTGCTCAAACTGCCCGATGATTTCTTGATGCTCATCCCACGCCTCGTCTGACCGGCTTTCTTGTTATCGGCCGAGGATAGAACGATCCTCTCTCACGCGGTAGCGCGATCGCGCATCGGCATTCGCAGGCATGGTACGACGAAAGGCCCGGACGTCGTCCGGGCCTTTCGCAGTCGTATCGGCGCAGTCGTGCCTACCAGTGACGATAGTGATGCCAGTGGTGGTAGCGGTAATACCGCGGCCCGTAATACGCCGGACCACCGTAATAGGCGTACGGTCCCGGAGCATAGTAGTAGCCGGGATAATAGCCCGGGCCGTAGTAGTACGGCGAGGCCGCCGCGGCCGCACCGAGCGCCAGTGCACCAGCGGCGAGTCCAAACCCCAATCCGGGTCCGCCGCCATGCCAGCCACCGTGCCAGCCGCCCCAGCGCGCCTCGGCGGGTGCGACGGTTGCTGCGGAGATGGCTCCGATTGCGACGGCAGCAATAGCCAGCTTTCGCATCATCATGATCGTCCTCCATCCATATGAGATGACAACGCTCCACGCCGCCGACATGTTCCGCCGGAGCAAGTTGTTCCCGCGCAAAAACGAATGCCCGGGCATTGGTTACACAACGCAACCACGCAAGCTTGATCGTCCCACGAGCCGATCAACTCCCAACTCTTCGCGACGTCAGTTGCCGTAGTAGTAGCTGTTCGGCGCGTAGTAATTGTACGGGCCGCCGCACACCGTGTCGTAATACGCGTTGCAGTTATATGAGCCGCCGCCGTAGTAGTAGGCGCGCGGCGCCGGATAGTAGCCGGGCGCGTAGTAGTAGGTTGGTTGCGACGCCGCCGCGGCGGCAGCACCGAGCGCCAGCGCGCCGGCAACCGCACCGAACGCAATCGCCGGTCCTGGTCCGCCACGCCAACGCGCCTCGGCTGGTGCAATCGCAACTGTCGACAGCGCGGCAACGGCAGCCGCGGCCAATGCGAACTTCGCGATCATCAAGTCCTCCTCCGAAACCAAGCCGTCCCGTCAACACCCATGTGAGAAACGAGTTCCATGCTTTCAAGGCGTGCTACAAGACACTGAAGCGCTGGGACAATTGCGGTTCATGAAGATGAATATTCGTCCACTTTTGCCACCCGAATGGGAAATGTTTCGCGACCTCAGGCTCCATGCACTGAAGTCGGCGCCGGGCATGTTCGAGTCAACCTATGCGCAGGCCGCCACCCGTACCGAAGCCGATTGGCGCGCCCTGCTCTCGCCCGAACGCCAGCAAGTCTTTGGGCTATTCGATGGCGACAAGCTCGTCGGAATCTCGGGTGTCTTCACATCTCGCGAGGATGAAACGGCGGCGCATCTCATGATGCACTTCATCCTGCCGGAGTATCGCGGACGCAAATTGTCGCGGCTGTTTTATGAGGCCGGGATCGACTGGGCGCGGCGCCGCAAGACGTTTCGCCGCGTCATCGTCGCAGCGCGCGAGTCGAATGTAGCCTCGATCGGAGCGATGCGCGCGGCCGGCTTTAACCTGACCCACCGCGAGACCCACACCTGGCCCGATGGCGCAACGGAAGATGAGATCTGGTATGAGATGAGGCTGGGCGATTGACCGATTGTTGTGCGTCGGTTCAGGGTCCCAATACCGTCAGCGCCCCTCAGTCCCGATGCGTTCCCTTTCTGATTCGGCTTCGTTCGTGGAGAACAAATCGCTTCAGCGGGCTGCTCGAAACTGAAAGATTAACAACTCGTTCGGCGGAGAAAATTCACGGCACGCGCCGCGCAAAACCCTACGCGTGCGTGTTCACGCTCTGACTCCACTTCGTTCGCAAAGAACGAATCGGGAGAGTGCAAACCAGCGCGAAGCAAGTCCTAACAAACGATGCGTCGCCGGCTCGTATCAACTTCCACAGACCGCTGGCGCTGAACGTAACGAGTGGCTGGAAGTGCTTCATGCCCTTTCCGCCCTTCACCAAACCAAGGTCTTTGACGAGACACCAGGTACCGTTGCTCATTCGAGCAAAGCGTACGCCATCAAGATTGTCGAACATCAGCTCAAGGATGCACGGACAAATGATTCCGGCAACTCAGAAGCGGTAGAGCAACTCGGTCCACTGGCAGGGTTTAGTTCGCAAACCGCGTCCTGAATTCCTCGACCGTGTATCCCTTGCCGTCTTCGCCGTCGATAATCCTGACGCCGAGGCTTTCCTTGCCTCCTTCGGCAACTTCCAGCGCCTCAGCCGGCGTGTGCCTTTCATAGGACAGCTTGCCATCCAGCGTGCTCACGTCGATTCGAAATCTCATTCGACCCTCACCCTCCCGGAGGCCTGCACCCCGCTGCATTTTCTGCTATTCAAGGCGCCGAGACGCCCAACCCGAAACGAATTCTCACAACGTTCCCGAGGAGACAGGAAACATGCGTTATCTTCACACCATGCTGCGCGTTCGCGACCTCGACAAGGCCATGAATTTCTACTGCAACGGGCTGGGGCTGAAAGAGGTGCGGCGGGTCAACAACGAGAAGGGCCGCTTCACGCTGGTGTTCCTGTGCGCGCCCGACGACGAAGGCGTGCTCGCCAGCTCCAAGGGCCGCGGCCAGCCGTTGGTCGAGCTGACCTACAACTACGACACCGAGGATTACGGTGACGCGCGTTACTTCGGCCATCTCGCCTACGAGGTCGACAACATCTACGAGACATGCGCCAAGCTGCAGAAGATGGGCATCGTGATCAACCGACCGCCGCGCGATGGCCAGATGGCGTTCGTGCGTTCACCCGACCATCAGTCGATCGAGCTGTTGCAGAAGGGCGATCCGCTGCCGCCGCAGGAGCCGTGGACCTCGATGCAGAACACCGGGCATTGGTGAGTGCACGACCCACTCGACAATGCAAAGGCCCGGACTGATGCCCGGGCCTTCATGCTTTCTGCGATCCCGCTTACGCCGCCTTGATGCGGTTCAGGAAGCGGCCGACTTCGCCTGAGAGCGCTTCGGACTCCGCCGTCAGCCGCGCCGTCAACTCCAGCACATCCTCGGCGGTCTTGCCGCTTTCCTCGGCCGCAGCCGAAACACCGGCGATGTTCGACGACACTTCCTTGGTGCCGGTCGCGGCCTGCTGGACGTTGCGCGCGATCTCGGCGGTGGCAGCGCCCTGCTCCTTGACCGCGGCCGCGACGGAGTTTGCGATCTCCGCCATCTGCTGGATGATCTGGCCGATGCCCTTGATGGTGTCGACGGCTTCGCCCGTCGAGCCTTGAATGGCTGCGACCTGCGAGGTGATGCCTTCGGTCGCTTTCGCAGTCTGGTTGGCGAGGCTCTTCACCTCCGACGCCACCACCGCAAATCCCCTGCCCGCTTCGCCGGCCCGCGCGGCTTCGATCGTCGCGTTGAGCGCCAAGAGGTTGGTCTGCTCGGCGATCGAGTTGATCAGGCTCACCACTTCGCCGATCCGGTTTGCGGCCTGCGCCAGCTCGGTGACGGTCGCTTCGCTGCGGGCGATCTGCTCGACCACTTCCGAGGCGATGCGGGCGGATTCGCCGACCTGCCGCGAAATTTCGTTGATCGAGCTCGCGAGCTCCTCGGTCGCCGCCGCAACGGTCTGCACGTTGGAGGCGGCCTGCGCGGAGGCGCTGGAGACGGCGCTGGTCTGCTGCTTGGCCTGGCTTGCAACGCGCGTCATTTTCTCGGCCGAATTCTTCATGTGGTCGGCCGCGGACGATACCGAGGCGAGCGCCTTGTCGGCATCCTGGTTGAACTGCCGCGTCAGGGTATCGATCATGGCGGCGTGCTTCTGCTTGGCGTCCTGCTCACGCGCTTGTTCGCTTGCGGCAGCATTGGCCTGCACGATGCCCTCGCGGAATACGGCGAGCGCGTTCGCCATCTGGTCGATCTCGTCATTGCTGCGGCTCGCCTTGATCTCGGCCGAGAGGTCGCCGGCGGCAAGGCGCGTCATGGTCTTCTCGAGGCCCACCAGCCGCGCGATCAGGTTGCGGCCGATATAGAACCAGACCACCAGGAAGGCACCGATGACGCTCACGGCGGCAATCGCCAGCATCAAGGACGTACCAAACGAGATCGCGGCGTCGGAGCGATCGGCGGCGTCCTTGGTGCGGTCGTTCACGGCCCTGACCTGGGCAGCGACCTCAGTCGCGAGACTTTCGGTGATGCTGCGCGTTTCCATCAACAGCTTCTCGCCGGTCGCTTGCGAGGCGAGCTCCTTGCGGCGGTTCTCGAAGATACTGTCATTGCCCGAGCCCTTGGCGAGCCAGGCCTCGACTGCCGCGCGCAGGCCGGCCGTCGGCTTCAGCGTCTCGACGATGTCGAGTTTCTCGTCGACCTTGTCGGCGTTCTCCTTGAAGCTCTTGGCGAATGCATCGACATCGGCCGCCGTCATCGCGGCGCCCGCGCGATCCAGAATGCCGGAGCCGCGGTTGATCAGGCCAACCAGATCGGCGAACCCTTGCGATACCGGCACCTCTTTCGACACCAGCCGCAGCAGGGTCATGGTCGACTGGTTGGCGTCGCCACCGGCAGTCATCGACGCCATCGTGACGTCGGTTTGCGCCTGTTCGAGCGCCGGCTGCAGCAGCTCGCCGACTTTGGCCTGGGCGGCGATGGCCGCCTTGCGGATCTCGTCGCCGCGGGCGCTCAGCTTGAGGCGCTCATCGACCACGCCATCGAGCGCCGTCAGCTCGGAGTTGATCGCCGTGTTGAGACCCTTGAGCTTGTTGACCGCGGCGCCATCGGATTGAAATCCCGCGATGGCGTCGAGCCGTTTGGCGATACTGTCCTGCCGGCCCTTCAGCGCCGTCAGCTCGCTCGCGCGCTGCGACTGGTTCTGCACCGCAAGCATCGCCGGCGCACTGGCCGCCAGCGTCTGCGTATCGGTCTGCAGCCCGAGCGTTGCAATGATCTCGGGAATATTGCGTCCCGACACGCCGTGGAAGAGATCGCGGACTTGCGAGAACATCATCCAGCCGGCGGCGCCGGCGATGACGGTGGTGCCCGATACGGCCGCAAAGGCCAGGAACAGCTTGGCCCTGATGCCGAACTGACGCCGAGATTTTTTCGCGTCTGCTTTTTTCGGCGACACTTGCGAAGACGTCTGAAGCGATGCCACTGCATTTCCCCCGAAATTGACGGCGTGTCCGTCCAGTTGGATCACGCTTGAAAGAGATTTAGTTGGCGGCAATCTTGGACTGCTGAACGAGCTCGCGCGCCCGCTTCAGCAGCTTGTCGCCGTCGATGCCTTGCTTCGTCATGCCGGCCTTCCACTGATCGATCGCCGGCGCGATGACGCGTTGCACGTTGTCGCGCTGCTCGGCCGAGAGCGTGAGGCTGGTGAAGCGCGGATCGGCTTCGATCTTCTTCCGCGAAGCCGCTTCCATCTGCTCACGGAGCTTGGCATTGGCATCGATCAGATCGGGCGCGTGTTTCTCGATCACGGCCTTCAGGTCGGCCGGCAGCGCATCCCACTTCGCCTTGTTCATCACGACCATCAGCGCCGGCGAGCCGAACGGCTCATTGAGCGCGACGCTGACCTGCTCGATCAGGTACTTGTCCTTGGTGCCCTTGGTGGTGCGAGCCGAGTCCCAACCATAAGCCATCGCATCGATGATGCCGTTGTCCAGCGTGTCGCCGATCAGATTGTTCGGAATGCCGAGCGGGATCGCGCCGAGCCTGGCAAACGCCAGTCCGCCCGTGATGCTGGCGGTGCGGATGCGCAGGCCGCGGAAGTCACGCACGCTCTGAATCTTCTTGCCGGTCGTGAAGATCGGGTACGGCGGCAGCATGTAGAGCGCCAGCACGTGGACGGTCTTGTAGTCATCCGCGATCAGGCCTTCCTTATAGAGCCCCATCAGCGCGCGGGTGCCTGCTATCGAGTTGTCGAACATCAGCGGCAGCTCCATGACCGAGGAGCGCGGGAACCTCCCGGGGCTGTAGCCCTGCACCGTCGAGGCGATCTCGATGTCGCCCTTCTCGACCAGGTTGAACAAGTCGGCCGGCTTACCGTACCCGCCGTTCGGCTTCAGCGCGACCTCGATCCGCCCGTTGGAGTCCTGCTCGATCGCGCGCGAGAATGGGACGAGCACGTCATCGTAGCTCGCCGTCTTCTCGGAGTTGATCGTGCCAAAGCGCAGCGTGAACTCGGCAGCCTGCGCGGGCGTGGACACGCCGAAACCGAACACCGCCGCCGCGGCGACGGCAGAAAACAATCTTTTCATTGCAACCCCCAACCCGAATTGCCGACAACTGTCGGGCGTCAGGGTTAACCTCAGGTAAATTGGCGAGGGGTGGTTGTTGCAACCTTGCCTGCAACTATCGCGCGCGCTCCGCCAGCGCGCAAAACCGCTGCAATCAAAGGATTCCCTGATGGCCGAGCCTTCTCGCTATTGTTTCTTTGTCCATCGCGAGCAGCCGCCATATCGACTGGTGCTGCGCGACGGCAGTGCATTTCCGGACGGCGCCAGCGAATCGGAGTGGCAGCTGACCCGGATTCGCGACGCGGGCGACGTGAACGCCGACATGCTCGACGAGGTCGCCGCCAATGGCTATTGCCTGTTCGCGATCGGACTGAAGCTTGATGCGATCAGGCGATCGACATCGCGGCCTGAGCGTTCTGCTGTGATCCTCGAGAGCACCATCACTTGCCCGCACTGCGGCCATACCGCGGTCGAGACCATGCCGCGCGATGCCTGCCAGTTCTTCTACGATTGCAGAGGCTGCGGCGTGCGGCTGAAGCCCAAGGCCGGCGATTGTTGCGTGTTTTGCTCGTACGGCTCGGTCCGCTGCCCGCCGATGCAATCAGGCCAGTGCGATTGCTCGGAAGCCGGTGATTAGGTCCCGATCTGGGCTGATTTCGGAGACTTGCCGCCCCCGGCAAACGCCACTATACGTTCGCCGGCCGCAAGGGACCGGTTCGCTCCGACCCTTTATATATGCAGGACATATAGGACGGCAGAAGGCCGCGCCCATCGTCTAGAGGCCCAGGACGTCGCCCTTTCACGGCGAAAACAGGGGTTCGATTCCCCTTGGGCGCGCCAATTATTTCAATGACTTATCAAAAGAAACGGCCGAGGTCGACGTGGTGTACCTAACTTCTGCCTAACAAGCGTATGTACGACAGAGCAATTGCAACCGGTTCAACTTACCCGACCGGTAGCCTTGTCCTCAGGGCTTCGACGCCGGCCGCGGTAAGCCTGACCTCGCAATTCGGATCTACGCCGCGGCTTTCTATCCAGCCATTGCCGACCAGCCAGGCCAAGAGGCGATCACCGACAGTGGTATCTCTCGACATGGCGTATCGCTCCTTTCGGGAGGTTCTGGCAGGCTCGACACCCGCCTCGATACGCCGCCCCTTTCGGGGCAACTCATCATCATTTGGATACACACGCGTCACTGTCGCTTAGCGTTCTCTGCAGAACTGAACTCTAAGCGCGCGGCTGATGATGCACACGTGTCGCTCATCTTGACGATCTGCGCGACCGTAGCCCTAACATCGACTATCGTCGCAATGGCCGTTGAGGTCGTGCGCTTCAGGCCCATACAGTCGAGGCTTTGGCGTCGCTTGACCCGCATGAATACCGCAAGACGTCATCGGGCTTCGAATCGGACTGACGGAGGCGGCGCCTCGACGAGCGTCGGGCGGCCGCCTAGCTTCGGCGCGAGTAGAAACGCTAACGAAGCCGCCGCAAATACGCGGAGGTATCATGTTGTTGGCCGAGGTCGGCATGGCGAAACGGTTGCTACTGAACTTGCTGACTGCCGCGATCGTCGTGTTCCTAATCTTCGCTTGCGCGCACTCGTACCGCTACCTCTAATGCCCAGGGGCGCGCTAAGGTGAGTTCGAAAACCGCTCGATTTCAAAGGGTCTGAAAATGACGTCAGATCGTGCGCTGAGGTGGTGCCCGAAATGTGGTCAGGTCGAGTTGGACATCGTTCATGGGCCGGCAACCGTGGTTCGTGCTGGCGACGATAGCTGCAAGCTGCACGCTGAGGGTTGGCCCAGAGGCACTGTCCGCGAATGCAACGAGTTCTTCGCAGGACGCTATCTTCCCGTCTCAGAGACAAACGAAAAATAACGCCTGCCGCTGATGCGGACGGTCGCAGGTGGGTGGCGCGAGCGTCGGCGGGATCGAAACGCAGCAAAGAACTGACGCCGCGCATTTCAGAGCTGTTCCGCTCTCTTTTGCTTTTTGAACAGCACCGAATCTGATACATCGCGGCGGGGCTACAATCGGGAGCTGCTTATGCCCGATAGATGGCAATCATTCCGTGGATTGATTGGCGCGATCCTTGTTGCCACCCTGCTCAGCGTGATCTTCTCGACCATCGCGGTGTATTCATTGAACCGGTACCTCGGCCCGGTTGACGCTACTGACACTACGGCGTCGGTTAACACCGGCCGATAGGGATGTCTTGCTTGGCCGCCGTGGCAAGTAATGTCTCGCATAGAGGCCGCCGACTGAGTGACGATTGCAGCTTGTCATGGACTGGTTTGCTCGCGAAGATCACTAGAAACGGACCCTACAATCTCGCCGTTCTCCGCCACATGGCCCTGAACGTTATGCAAAAAGACAGAGAAAAAGGATCGCTCCGAGGAAAGATCAAGCGAGCCGGCTGGGATGAAGCCTACCTCGCCCGGCTATTGACGCTCTTTTGAAATGCGATTGCCCTGCACGACTCCCGTCCCCTCGTTCGCTATCCTAGCGGCGCCAACCGGCTAGGAGCGAAGCTATGCACACCTTGGCCTTCCTTGTTCGCAGCAAGCAAATCACGCCCGCCGAGCTGAAATCAAGACACGGTCAGTGCTTCGTATTGCCTGGGGCGCTGTGCATTGGGCCAATTAGAGCTCAATCAAAACAAACCAGAGTGCGATCCGCGATCGACGAGGCGCTATCCGCTCAAAGGGTTTTGGACCGAGCCGCGCTTGCTATATTTTCGGAGGAGGTCATTGAAGGCCTCGACTGCCAGCGCGTTTAGGGTCGTGTCCCGTTCGACAGCGAGCATTCGTAGCGCCCGCCACCCTTCGGGATTCATGCGCGTCAGGACGGCCTTGAAGGCCAGTGGATCCCGCGCGGTCTTGCCAATGGCCTTCGGCTTTCTCCCCACTCTCCCGCCTCCCCGCGCTTGGCTTCCAGTCAAGATCTACACCAAACGTGGATAGCTTGAATTTTCCATTACGTGATAGCACGAAACTATGTTAGCTTCCGATAACGTTTATTCTCGGAAGTAATGGAACCTGACCCATGTCAACGTCCCTGACCGTTGTGGAAACCGCCGAAACCCTCCCCGCCGCGCTGGGTCCGGATCTAGCCACCGCTGTCGATTTAGCGAAGGCCGAGAAGGCCGCCAGCACGCGCAAGGCCTACGGGACCGACTTCCGGCTGTTCAAGGCGTGGTGTGACGCCAAGGGCGTTTCCGCGCTACCGGCCAGCCCTGAGACGGTGGCGGCCTTCTTGGCAGCCGAGTCAAAGGCCGCGAAGCCTTCGACCCTTGGCCGGCGGGTCGCCGCAATCAGGTACGCGCACAAGCTGGCGCACCTCGAAACCCCCACCGACTCGGAAGCGGTCAAGGCGACGTTGCGCGGCATTAGCCGGACATTCGGCGGCGCAAGGGTTCGCAAGGCCCCCGCGGTTGCCACCAAGATGCTCCGCATGGTCGCTCTGGCACCAGATGGGCTCATTGGCCTGCGGGATCGGGCGTTGCTCTTGCTGGGCTTTGCCGGGGCTTTCCGCCGTTCGGAGCTCGTTGCCTTGAATGTAGCCGACATCACCAAAACCGAAACTGGCCTCGTGGTAACGATCCGACGAAGCAAAACGGATCAGGAAGGCGAAGGTGCAACGATTGCGATTGCACGAGGAGATGTCGCCTGCCCCGCCCGCGCCTTGAAGGAATGGCTGGATGCTGCCGGGATCGAAACGGGGCCGATTTTCCGTCCGATCAACAA
>CAWCKS010000011.1:0-290000 GCA_963796195.1 uncultured Alphaproteobacteria bacterium
CGGGGACGACCATTCGTTTTTGGTCGTGCGTCAGCTGATCGTGCCGCCGCCGTCGATCACGATGCTCTGGCCGTTGACGAAGGCGCCGGCCTTTGACGCAAGGAAAATCGCGCCGCCGGCGATCTCGTCGGGCTGACCGATGCGGCGCATCGGCGAGCGCGCTTCGGTGGTCTTCAGCGTCTCCGGATTGTCCCACAGCGCCTTGGCGAAATCGGTCTTGATCAGGCCCGGTGCGATGCAGTTCACGCGGACATTGTGCTTGCCGTATTCGACCGCGAGGTTGCGGGCGAGCTGCAGGTCGGCGGCCTTGGAGATGCAGTAGGCGCCGATCGTGGTCGAGCCCTTGTAGCCGCCAACCGACGAGATGATGATGATCGAGCCGTCCTTGCGCTCGATCATCTGCGGCACGGTGAAGGTGATCAGCCAGTTGTTGGCGATGATGTTGTTCTCAAGGATTTTGCGGAACTGGTCGTCGCTGATGCCGGCGAGCGGACCGTAGTAGGGGTTCGACGCGGCGTTGCAGACCAGCACGTCGATCTTGCCGAAATGCGCCGTGCTCTTGTCGACCAGGTTCTTCAGCTCGTCCTTGCTCGAGATGTTGCAGGGGATCGAGATCGCGGTGCCCGCGCCGTACTTTGCATTGATCGCTTTTGTCACTTCCTCGCAGGCCGGCAGCTTGCGCGAGGAACCACGACCTTCGCGCCGTGCTCGGCCATGCGCTCGGCGATGGCGCGGCCGATGCCCGCGATGAGCCGGTGACGACCGCGACCTTGCCCTTGAGATCGAACAACTCTGGCATTGAAACCTCCCTCGAAACTGACCGGCTGGGCGCCGGCGCCTGCTCTTGCGTGGGCGCTAACTAAGCAGCCTTTAGGGGCGTGGACAACTCAACAAGATCACGCGATCTTCGCGATCTCAGGCTCCGCCGGCTGGTGCATGGTCGGGTGGCTCGAGGGAACAAGCCACGGCTGGTGGTTGACCATGCCGACGCGCCAGCCGCCCTGCTCGCCGAGCGCGACGTAGTCGAGCCGCGTCACCGAGCAGTTGTCGATGTTGAACACCATGCCGCCTGCGGGACCGGTGCCGATCGCAAGCGCAATCGCCGCCCGAATGGTACCGCCATGGGTCACAGCGACAATGTCCTTGCCGGCATGCGTCGCGTTGAGCCGGGCAATGCCGCGGTTCACCCGATCGCAGAGATCGACAAAACTCTCGCCGCCAGGCGCGCGTTCGTCGGGCGGTCCGAACCAGTTGTTGGTCGGCTCGCGCGAGCGGCTTGCCCAGAACGCGGCGCGGTTCATGCCCTGCCATTCGCCAAGATGCTGCTCGGCGAAGTCGGCGTCGTGCGGCATGGTGTCGGGCTTCGGAAAGCCGGCGTTCCAGATCGCCGCCGCGGTCTGATGCGTGCGCTTCAGGTTGCTCGCGACCCATTCCGCATTGCGCGGCAGCGCGCGTGCCAGCCCGTCGAACACGACGGTATCGCTGCAATCGCAGGAAAGGTCGGCCTGGCCATAGATGCAGCCATTGTCCTCGCGGACCGGCGCATGACGAACCCACCACCACCGTGTGATGCGAAATTCCGGGGTGGCCATGGTCATCGATTCGTTCCGCGGTTGGACATTCCGATGGCTCCTATCCTATGGTTTGGCGTTGCTGTAGGGCAGCCTTCTCATGGCCCTCGTGCAAATTCTGGCAGCAGTAAGACTTTATTTGCGCATGTCCTTATCGGAAAACCGGTATCCACTTTTCCGGGACATGCGCCAGCCGGCTGGAACCAAGAACAAAACAGGTCTGCAAGAAAATCAGGAGAACGCCATGGGTCGCCTCGACGGCAAGGTCGCCATCGTCACGGGAGCCGGCAGCGGCATCGGCCGCGCCAGCGCCACGCTGTTTGCGCGCGAGGGCGCCAAAGTCTTGACCGTCGACAAGACCGCCGACGCCGTCGAACAGACGGTCAAGGCGATCCGCGAGGCCAAGGGCACGGCCGAAGCGCTGACCGCCGACGCCGGCTCCGAGGCCGATGTCGCGGGCTATGTGGCGAAGGCGCTGTCCACCTTCGGAGGTCTCGATGTGGTCTATGCCAATGCCGGCATCAGCGGCGGCCTGGTGGCGTTGCAGGACCAGACGCCGGAAATGTGGACCGAGATTTTGCGCGTCAACCTGATCGGGCCGTTCCTCGCGATCAAGCACGCCAGCCGCGTGATGGCCGAGAAAGGCAAAGGATCGATCATCTGCACCGCATCGGTCGCGGGCCTGAAAGCCAACGCCGGCGGTCATCCCTACAGCGCCAGCAAGGCCGGCGTGATCAGCCTGGTGCAGACCTCGGCCTATTCGCTCGCCGGCACCGGCGTGCGCGTCAACGCGATCTGCCCCGGCCTGATCGAGACCGGGATGACGCGCGGCACATTCGAACGTGCTCGCGCCAAGGGCTCGGAAGGCAAGATCGGCCAGCTCAATCCGCTGAGGCGCTATGGCGTGCCGGTCGAGATCGCCAACATGGCGCTGTTCCTCGCCAGCGATGAGGCGTCGTACGTCAACGGCCAGGCGATCCCGGTTGACGGCGGCCTGACGTCGTCGATGCCGTACGCCAACCAGCGGCGGTAGTTCTTCATGCCAAGACTCTCAGGCAAAGTCGCCGTCATCACCGGCGCCGGTAGCGGCATCGGTCGCGAGAGTGCGCTGCTGTTCGCGCGCGAGGGTGCGAAGGTCGTTGCCGTCGACAAGACCGCGGACGCAGTCAATGGCACTGCCGAGCAGATCCGCAGCGCCGGCGGCGTTGCCGACGCGATTACGGCAGATGCAGGTAAAGAGGCCGATGTCGCTGGCTTCGTCGATCATACCGTCGCGCGCCACGGTGCGCTCGACGTGATCTTCGCCAACGCCGGCATCGCCGGCGGCTGGTTTCGCACTGTTGACATGACGGTCGAGCAATGGACCGAAGTTTTGCGCGTCAACCTGATCGGACCGTTTCTCGCCATCAAGCATGCCAGCCGGGTGATGACACCGCGAAGTGCGGGCTCGATCATCTGCACCGCATCGGTTGCGGGACTGAAGGCGAATGCGGGCTCGTCGCACTATGCGGCCAGCAAGGCCGGCGTGATCAGCCTGGTGCAGACTTCGGCCTACTCCCTCGTGGGCACGGGTATCCGCGTCAACGCGGTGTGTCCGGGGATCATCGAGACCGGCATGACCAAACCGACCTTCGAGAAGGCGCGTGCCCGCGGCACGTTCGACGCGCTGGGCGAGCTCAATCCGCTGAAGCGGATCGGCCAACCGCGCGACATCGCCAACATGGCACTGTTCCTGGCGTCGGATGACGCGTCCTACGTCAACGGCCAGGCGATCGCGGTCGATGGCGGACTGACGGCGTCGATGCCATATGCCGGGCGATTCAAGTAGGGGTGGTCGTCCTCGCGAACGCGGGGACCCATAACCCCTGTGTTGATTGGATTGCGCAGACTCTGTCCAGACAGATCGGTCATATCGATCCGTCCTCTCGCTTCTACTGCGGCGTATGGGTCCCCGCGTTCGCGGGGACGACCAAGAGAAAAACGCGCGGAGCGTTGCCACTCCGCGCGTCACGCTGAAGCCGGCTGAAAAATTACTTCGCCCCCGCCTTCACCGCATAGTCCCATGACGCCAACGCCAAAGGTTTGACCCGTGCGGCGCTTTCGTGGGCGCGCGCGCTTGCTGCCGTGCCGTCGCGAATGCGTCCCGCGATGCCCTGCAGAATGCCGGTGAGGCGGAACAGGTTGTAGGCGAAATACCAGTTCAGATCGGGAATGCCTGTACGACCCGTCGCCTTGCAGTAAATCTCGATCGCCTGCTCCAGCGTCGGGATGTTCAGCTCGGCGAGATTGGATTGCGAGAGGCCGACGCGCTGCGTGCCTGACATCACCCACTGCATCAACAGATACGAAAAATCAGCCAAGGGATCGCCGAGCGTCGACAACTCCCAGTCCAGCACCGCGACGACCTTCGGCTTGTCGGGCGCAAAGATCATGTTGTCGAGCCGGTAGTCGCCGTGCACGACCGAGACGCGCTCCTGCGACGGCACCGTCTTCGGCAGCCACTCTATCAGGCGCTCGACCTCGTCGATCTTCTCGGTCTCGGAGGCGCGATACTGCTTGGTCCAGCGGTCGACCTGGCGCGAGAAATAATTTCCCGAGCGGCCGAAGTCGCCGAGCCCGATTTTTTCCGGATCGTAGCTGTGCAGCTTGGCGAGCGTCTCGATCTCCGAGACATAGATGGGCCAGCGCTCCTCGCGCGACACGCTGGGCAGCGTCTGGTCCCAGAACACCCGGCCCTTCTCCATCGACATGATGTAAAACATCGAGCCGATGACGCCGTCGTCGGTGCACAGGCCATAGGTTCGCGCGACCGGAAAGCCCTGCTTGTGCAGCGCGGTGATGACGCGGAACTCGCGGTCGACGGCGTGCGCCGACGGCAAGCAGCTTGCCGAACGGTTTTCGGCGCAGCACATACGACGTCGCGGGCGTGTTGAGCTGGTAGGTCGGGTTCGACTGGCCGCCCTTGAACTGCAGGACGCTCAGCGGGCCTTTAAAACCCTCGACATTCGCCTTCATCCAGGCCTCGAGGTTGGCCTCGTTGATCCGATGGCGTTCCTCGACTTCTTTCGTGCCCGAGAATTCTTCGTCCCGGTTTTCGTCAGCCATAGCGGCACCCTCTTAACATGACAGGGTGTCTTTATTCCGCATAACGCGGGGGCATGCAACGGCGTACCGGACCGCATCCCGATACGGTCGGGATGCGGTCTGGAACATGAGCTAGCGCGTCAGCGTGCCGCCGTCGTCTTGGACGGCGTAAAATTGCCGTGGCGGGCGATCTCCCAGCGGGCGATGGCGCGGTTGTGCACCTCGTCCGGACCGTCGGCGAAGCGCAGCGTGCGGATCGAGGCGTAGGCGCGGGCGAGACCCGGCTCCTCCGACACGCCGGCACCGCCCCAGGCCTGCATCGCGTCGTCGATGATCTGCAGCGCCATGCGCGGCGCCGCAACCTTGATCATCGCGATCTCGAGCTGCGCGGTTTTGTTGCCGACCTTGTCCATCATGTCGGCGGCCTTCAGCGTCAGCAGCCGCGTGCGCTCGATGTCGATGCGGGCTTCGGCAATGCGCTGCTCCCACACCGAGTGCTGGATGATGTGCTTGCCGAACGCGACACGCTCGGTGAGACGCTTGATCATTTTCTCCAGCGCAACTTCGGCAACGCCGATGGTGCGCATGCAGTGATGAATGCGGCCCGGGCCGAGCCGGCCTTGAGCGATCTCGAAGCCGCGGCCTTCGCCGAGCAAGCAGGTTCTCGACCGGAACCTTGACGTCCTTGAGCAGCACCTGGGCGTGGCCGTGCGGCGCGTCGTCATAGCCGAACACCGACAGCATCTTTTCAACCGTGATGCCTGGGGTGTCGAGCGGCACGAGGATCTGCGACTGCTGTTGGTGGCGCGGATTATCAGGACTGCTCTTGCCCATCAGGATCGCGATCTTGCAGCGCGGATCGCCGACGCCCGACGACCACCACTTGCGACCGTTGATGACGTAGTGATCGCCCTTGCGCTCGATGCGGGTCTCGATGTTGGTCGCGTCCGAAGAGGCGACCGCCGGCTCCGTCATCAGGAAGGCGGAGCGGATTTCGCCGTCCATCAGCGGCCGCAGCCATTTGCGCTTCTGCTCGCGGTTGCCGTAGCGGATGAACACTTCCATGTTGCCGGTATCGGGCGCGGAGCAGTTGAACACCTCGGAAGCGAACTTGATGCGGCCCATATGCTCGGCGCACAGCGCGTATTCGAGGTTGGTCAGGCCGGCGCCACGGAACTCGTCGTCCTCGTGGTCGTTCGGCGGCATGAACATGTTCCAGAGGCCCTCGGCGCGGGCCTTCTTCTTCAATTCATCGAGCACCGGAATGACCTTCCAGCGGTCCCCTTCCTTCTCCTGCTTGTGGTAGGTCGCTTCCGCAGGCTCGATATATTTCTCGGTGAACGCGACGACGCGGTCGCGCCAGTGGCGTTGGCGCTCGGAAAGATCGAAATCCATGGGGCGGTCCTCACTCGTTGTGTTTTTGAACGGGTTCAGCGTTCTATAACACGGGGTCAGGCCATTCCAAGCCGGTTTGCGGTGCAGACGGGGAAGCCCAGCCCGGCGGATCGTCGCGGTCGACGTTGATCTGGATCAAGGCTTTTGGCGGCGGCGACTGCGCTTCCGGGCGCCGCGGCTGCGCGCGTCACTCGCGCAAATCGTACTGCATGCGCAGGCGGCTCGCGATCTCCTCGGCACGGCGCTGGAAGAAGATCTTGTCGCCGGGCGACTCTTCGACCGTCGGCTCCCAGCCATAGGCATGGTCCTTGCGCACGCGGATGTAGACATCGTGCACGCCGATCTTCTCGACAATCATGTCGGCAAGTTCCTGGGCAGTCCTTCTTTCCCTGGCCATAGCGGCGGCTCCGGCGAACGATTGACGGCACCCGCCAATTCGACAGCGGGAAGGCTAAAGGAATAGTCAAAATGAATGCGGGTTTTTTTGGGTGATCGGGGAAAACTGCAGGCGGTCGTTCGAAACCGCGCGGCAACTCGCGGTGGCGACGCTGGTGCGTGGCCGCCTTTGCCGCGAGATGGCTTGCCGGGCCGAAGCGCACGTCATCGCTGATCGAACCGCGCCCGGCTTCGCCCTGTCGGGCTTCGCCGCGGCAGCCTTCGCTCTTCGCTACGATGGTTTTTGCGGCTTGCCGAGCCGAAGCTCGCGAAGCGAGCGAAGGCTGGAGCGGGTGAAGCGCTCCGCTTCACGATTTTCAATCGAATTATTTCAGCGGAATCAATAGAATAGATCGATCGTGTATTCTCATGTTGGACGCTTTGTTGGACGTTTTATTGGACACTTTTTGCGCCGACACTGGGCGCTTGCTGGAGCCGGGGCTGACGTCACATTCAACGCTGCACTCCCGTTCGAGAGGATAGATTGCATGACCGACGAGCCCAGCGACCGAACAATCATTCTCCACCTGCTTCGCGGCGCGGTGCCAGAGCGAGCTGACGAAATCAGCTCGCTCTGGACAAAATACGCGCCAGCGGTGGAGGTCGCTGCGAGCGCCGCCGGGACGATTATGAATGCAAACCGGCATCGTATCCGTTTCGATACGAAGACGGCTGACTTATTCTGGCTCCTCGGATTTAGCGCTTGGCGATCGATCGAGGTGTATTCGCCAACCTTGGTGATCACCATGCTATTGGGTCTGACGATCGACCAAGCGCTGCACATAGATGAAAAGCTGACGGCGTTCGAACGCGACTACAAAGAGCGCATGGCAGCGGCGGCTTCTCTGATCTCGGCCAGCTCAACGGGCGAGATCGCGTGGCCACCCGATGTTCCAAGGCCTCACCCCGATCGCGACAGCTTCTCCGATCCGCAAGACAAGGTGGCGTTCGACCTGACCGCGCTCGCTCTCGCCTTCGCGCTGCTTCACGAATTCAGCCATGTGAAGCTCCTCGCCGAGAAAATCCAGCCGGACACGCTTCCTGAGGAAGAACTTGCATGCGACGTTTGGGCGCGCGATTTCATGACCGCGAAGTTGGCAGCTTACGCGCGTGCGCATGGCCATACCTATGAAGAGGTCAGCCAAAAACGGGCAATGGCCCTGGCGCTAGCGGCCACCATCATCCATGCCATAACGCCGACTGCGGCGCAGTGGGGGAACTCCGAGTATCCGCCTTTGTCAGATCGCATTCAGGCGATTGTCGCCGGCTTCAACCTTGCGCCGAACTCGTGGTTCTGGTTCTTCGCGGCGTGCCTTCTCGTCGGCATCATGCGCCAGGAGCATCGCTCCCTCGACGTCACCGCCCGAACACCACAAGCCCTCGCCGAGGTGCTGATCGCCCGCGTGCGGTAGGGACGCCCGTCATGGAGTGCTTTCGGATCGATGAGAGCGGATATACTGGGTTCGACCTTCTGAACGCCGAACAGCATTTCCAAGGCGCCGCAGCGATCGCGATCAATGATCAAGACGCCGCACGGCTGATTGGCGAACCTTTCCCGAAGTTGCAAGCGCCGGAACTCAAGTACCGTGCGCTGTCGCGCGCACAGCCAACCACCCGCGGCTGCTAGCCCTCCAAACGCGACCTTCTCACCCATTACAAATGCGTCACCTATGTGTGCGACAAGCGCTTCCTGCTAACGCTCATGTTCGTAGATTACCCGCCAAAAGCCGCCGTTCATACGATCCACATACACCGAAAACATTTTTCAGAAAAATAGTTGGCGTGCGTCCCTCCCGAGCTCTGTTTCTGGTGCGGTTCTTGCGCGATCCTTGAGCGTGCCCCTTAAGCCGGCGCCATGCGGTTGAAATTGCTGGGGGCATACCTCATCGAAATCTTCCGGGAACTGGTGCAGCTGCTCGGTAGGCTGCATCCACGACCGCGGTTAGACCGCTGGCGCGCGGGGCGCCGTTTACCGCGTCGGCTTCTCACGCTGGAGGCTCTCAAAGAGGCGTTCCCCTGCGCTGATGGGGAGAAAAGCAAATTGCAAGCCAGCGTTGCGATTGACGGCAGCAAGTTTAAGGCGGTCAACAATCGCGACAAGAACTTCACCCGGGCCAAGATGGACCGGCGCATGGCGCAGATCGAGGAGAGCGTCGCGCGCTATCTGCAGCAGCTCGACAGTGCCGACCGGCAGGAACCGTCCGAGGCGCTCAAAACCAAGACGAGCCGTCTGCAAGAAAAGATCGTGAAGCTGAAGGAGCAGATGCAGCGTCTTGAGGTTATCAAGGTGCAAATGCTCGCTACTCCGGACCAGCAGATATCGCTGACCGATCCGGATGCCCGCTCGATGGCGACGAGCGGGCGCGGCTCCGGTGTTGTCGGCTACAACGTCCAGGTTGCGGTCGAAACCACCCATCATCTGATCATCACCCATGAGGTGACCAACGTCGGGACCGACCGGTCGCAGCTCTCGTCCGTGGCCAAGGACGCCAAGGCGACGCTGGGAGCGGAGAACCTCGACGCCGTCGCTGACCGCGGTTACTTCAATAGCGAAGAGATCCTGGCCTGCGAGAACGCGGGCATCACGGTCACGTTGCCTAAGCCAATGACCTCGAACTCAAAAGCGGAGGGGCGCTTTGGCAAGCAGGACTTCCGCTATGTGGCCGAGGAGGATGTTTACATCTGTCCCGCTGGTGAAAGGCTGCCGTACCATTACGCGACCGAAGAAAACGGCTTGGTCCTGCGACGCTACTGGACCAATGCCTGCCAGAGCTGCGCCATCAAGCACACCTGCACCACCGCAAAGGAGCGACGGATCACCCGATGGGAGCATGAGGATGTACTCGAGGCGGTGCAGCGTCGGCTCGACGAGCATCCGCAGAAGATGCGTCAGCGCCGCGAGACGGTTGAGCACCCCTTTGGCACGATCAAGGCCCGGATGGGCGCGACCCACTTCCTGATGAAGACGCTGCCAAAGGTTGCCACCGAGATGGCGTTGCACGTGCTGGCCTACAATCTGACGCGCGTCATGAACATCATGGGCACCAAACCGCTCGTGGCGACGATCAGGGCGTAGTCGCCGCCGACATACGTCCATCGGCTGTTGCAGAACCGCCCAGGACGACTGAAATCCCGATCGGAGCCTTCCAGATAGAAAACCCACCAAACGACGAAAAATGACCACGCACCACGACGTCGAGGCGTCACCGCCAGCGCCAGCGCGTTTTTGCACAACCAAGACCATAGGCTGTCGCTTGGCGGACGCTGAGGGAAGCAATCCCGAACCCGCTGAATGCGCAGTTGAATGTGGTTGAGGGTCTCAACAAGGCCTATAATTTGTAATACCCGCGACCGCCTGAAAGGAAATTACTATGAAAACATATGTCGCCAGCATTGGCGGGAAAGCGGTACTGGCATTTCGCGCTGAGGATGACGATGAAGCGCGCGCGGCGATCGACGACCAAGGAGGCGGCATGCGATCTGACCTGAGGGCGCTCGTTGGTGAGGACGGAAAGCCGCTATGGGACGGAAAGTCTGCCATTCAGGCGCAAGAGGCGACGGCGGCACAACATGCCGAATGGGAGCAGTCTCGCGACCAAGCAATCAGCGACGAGGAAATTGACTTGGATGCTGGCGACGATCCCGATGAGTGGAGCGTCTATTTAACGAGCATTCCTTAAACGAAGTAATTTCCACGTAACGACTGGCGTTGGGCGATTACAAGCCAGCACAACAAACCTGATCGGCCCTCACCGAATGGTCCGATTGGAATGTTAGTTTAGAGCTTGCGTTCGCACGGCGCTGGCCAGACGATGGCCTCGGGTGCCGGCGCTCGCCAGGTTCCCCCAAGCTAGGAAACTTCAAGAACCGCCTGATCAAGATCGTCTGCGGCCGGCGTCGCACGACCAGCCGGCACTGCTAAGCACCAGAAAAGTCTTTGGGTGTATGTGGCTGGCCATTGTCTTGCCAGCTCCCCAATTGAGCCAGCTGCTTCGGACCTTCTGGGTTCGCTCCGCTTAGCGGCAAGCTCATATCTCCTTGGGTTGAAAGCCTCGAGAGAGAGAGAGCGGGGCTGCGCTCGTTGCACCATGCGTACAATCTGATCAGGACCACGCTCCGCCATCAAGCAATTTTTGATATGGTGTGATGGAGAAATACGTCCTGACCCCCGGTCCTTCTAAATCGCAATAGAGCTGAAAAGCCATGAATAGGAAGCAAGAGATTCCAGCGCCTGCTCATCCCCTAAAGAGGCACGAGGCTCTCCCTTGGCAACAACCGAAGGCAACTGAGGAAGATCCCAAAGCCCTGGAGCGTGTGCAGGCGATTTTGAACAGCCCCAGCTATCGTCGTGCTGATAGTGACATTGACTTTCTCGCGCGAGATGGCCTGCGTGGGGTTCGCCTCCAAATCGACTATCTCAAGCCAGAGATCCTCCTTGAGGAGCACAATATTCATCAAACAATCGTGGTCTTTGGGAGCACGCGCATTTGCGAGCCGACCGCCGCACTTCGCAAGGTGGAGACGCTGCGCGCGTCGTCGACAGCCGATCCAAGCAATTTAGAACTGAGGCATCGCCTAGCAATAGCGGAGCGTGTCCATGCCAAGAGTCATTATTACGATGTAGCCCGCGAATTCGGAGGACTCGTGGGTAGCGCCAATCATGTGGAGCGCAAACACCACACGGTCATTGTAACCGGCGGGGGGCCGGGTTTGATGGAGGCCGCCAACCGCGGAACCTTCGATGTCGAAGCCAAGTCCGTCGGATTGAACATCAGCCTGCCTCATGAGCAATATCCGAACCCCTACGTCACGCCCGAACTCTGCTTCAGCTTTCATTATTTTGCCCTGCGCAAGCTGCATTTTCTTCTGCGGGCCAAGGCGCTAGTCGCGTTTCCGGGTGGCTACGGCACATTCGACGAACTGTTCGAGGTTTTGACGCTGGTGCAGACCCGCAAAATAAAGCCAATTCCCATCGTATTGGTGGGCGAGGCCTATTGGCGCCGCGCAGTCGACATAGATTTCCTCGTCGATGAAGGTGTCATCGATCCGGAGGATCGGGATCTATTCTGGTTTGCCGAAACGGCACAGGAGATCTGGGATGGTATCTTGCACTGGCACGATGCTGCCGGCGAGGCGTTGGATGCGGCAACGAGAGATTTCTGAATTGCAAAACTGTTGCAGTCGCCCGTGCAAAATCCCTTTCTTGGATTTTCGAATACACAGGAGAGTACATTGAAATTGTCCTTCCATGGTGCCGATCGCAGCGTCACTGGCTCCTGCCATTTGATCGAATGTTCGGGGAAGCGGATCTTGATCGACTGCGGGCTCCATCAAGGCAGCCGCGAACTAGATGAAGAAAATGCCGTACCATTCGGCTTTGATGCCTCCCACATCGACTACGTGTTGCTGACCCATGCACACTTGGATCATTGTGGGCGTCTGCCGTTGTTGGCCAAAAGAGGATTCCGGGGCGAGATTATTACAACATCAGCCTCGCGTGAGTTGGCGCGACTGGTCATGCTGGATGCGGCTCATCTGCATGAAGAAGACGCGCGCCACCGTGCCCGTAAGGGTGGACACGACAATTCAAGCCAGGCCACAAGCCAGCCGCTCTATTCGATCCTCGACGCGATGAACTGCCTGGACTATTTCGGACGGACAGCGATCTACGACCAGGCCTTTGAGGTCGCCCCTGGGGTGCGCGCTACCTTCATCGATGCTGGCCACATCCTGGGCTCAGCCAGCATTTTCCTAGAGCTTGAGGAACAGGGCTATTCGACCAACGCGCTGTTCTCGGGCGACCTGGGCAACGCCGGCCGCCCCTTGCTGCGTGGCCCTTCAAAGCCGCCACACGCCGAAAACGTCGTGATGGAAACCACATACGGCGACCGGTTGCACAAGCCATTGGGTCCATCGATCGAGGAGTTTTATGGGGCGATAACTGAAACATTCAAACGCGAGGGAAACGTTGTCATCCCGACCTTCGCTTTGGAGCGTGCACAGGAACTGCTCTACTTCTTGAGTCAGGGCATTGCTCAAGGCCGGCTCACGAAGTCGATGCCAGTGTATCTGGACTCACCGATGGCGATTTCAGCCACCGAGATCTTTCGGCGCCACCAGGAGTGCTTCGAGCCGGCAGCCGCGAAGTTGTTTCAAGAGGGACACGACCCTCTTGATTTACCAGGATTGCATTTCACGCGAGAGACCGCCGAGTCCATTGCGATAAATAGCATCCCTAGCGGAGCCATCATCATGGCCGGCGCAGGCATGTGCACCGGTGGTCGCATTCGTCATCACCTGCAACATAATCTCGATCGCGAGGAGTCGAGCATCGTGTTCGTCGGCTACGCAGCCAATGGCACTCTCGCGCGCCGTATTATCGACGGCGCCAAACAGGTGAATATTTTTGGCGAGAATATTTCGGTCAAAGCTCGAATTTACACTATCAATGGCTTCTCAGCCCATGCCGATGAGGCGGAGCTGTTGACTTGGCAAAAGCAGACCGGCGCGAAACGTACCTTCCTTGTTCACGGCGAAGAAGACACCATGAGGCAGTTCGCAGCTAATCTTGTCGATACTCGTGTCGAAATGCCGGAGTCGGATCAAGTATTTGAGTTGTGACTTGGCACTGCAACGATGCTCGTGCCGAGCGCAGCTTTTTGTCGCGCTTTCGCGGTGGCGCTTATCGATCGGCCGCTGCTTTGTTTTCGCGATAAACCTGCACGCCGCTTCGGCAGACGACATGAACGCTCGGCTTGCGGGCCTCAGTTTCTTCAAAGGGCGTCGGAATCGGTTCGCGCGACCGGCCGGGCGGCCTGGATAGAGCGCAGCGCCGGGCAGAAAGTCGGCAAAGAAATCGTTCCACTTGGCGGGCGCGTTCGGTGTCCAGTTCCAGACTCCCAACTGCCGGGAACCGCCTCAATCGCGCGTTCATCTTCGATGATAGAAACGATGCTGCCGCGAAAAGCTCACAGCAGATAAAATTAAAACAACTCGCGCCAGTGCCAAGACCGCATTGATCCATGTCAGCGCTAGCGAGCCCGCGAGAGTTTTAAGGTTTTCAGCTTGGTCCGGCTGAGGCGTCGGTGGAGCACTCAATGAGAATCGCACAGATCGCCCCTCTTATTGAAAGCGTGCCGCCGCGGTTCTATGGCGGCACAGAGCGGGTGGTCTCTTATCTCACGGAAGAACTCGTCCGCTTGGGCCATGACGTGACCCTGTTCGCGAGTGGTGATTCCGTAACATCTGCGCGACTTGTCAGTTGCGCGACGACGGCGCTGCGGCTCGATCCGAACGTGCGTGACCCGATTCCCTATTACATGCTGATGCTGGACCGGGTACGCGAATGTGCTGATGATTTCGACATCCTGCACTTTCACATCGACCAGTTCCACTTTCCACTGTTTCGGCCGCTGGCCGGCCGCACTCTGACGACGCTGCACGGGCGGCAGGATCTGCCGGATCTGAGGCCGCTTTATTTCGGCTTCAATGAAATGCCGCTGGTTTCGATCTCCGACAGTCAGCGCAGGCCGATCCCTAACGCGAATTTCGTCGCTACCGTCTACCATGGGCTGCCGCTCGATCTACACCAGCCGACGTTCAATCCGCGCGGCGGCTATCTGGCCGTTCTCGGACGCATCTCACCGGAGAAGGGTGTCGATCGCGCGATCAGGGTGGCGCAGACGCTTGGCATCCCGCTCAGAATCGCCGCTAAAGTGGATCGGGTGGACGAAGCCTATTTCCGCGAGCAGATCGCCCCTTTGCTCAAAGATCCTGGCGTGCAGTTCATCGACGAAATCAATGAGCAGGAGAAGACTGACTTCCTCGGCCAAGCCTTGGCTCTGATGTTCCTGATCGACTGGCCCGAACCGTTCGGGCTGACCATGATTGAGGCAATGGCCTGCGGCACGCCGGTGCTGGCGTTGCGCCACGGCTCGGTCGAGGAAGTGGTGGAAAACGGCTTGACCGGCCGTATCGTTGACAGCGTCGAAGAGGCGACCGTCACCCTGCCGCAGGTCATGGCGCTGGATCGCCGTGCGGTGCGCCGGCGCTTTGAAGAGCGGTTCACTGCCACGCGCATGGCGAACGATTATGTGCGGGTGTACAATTCACTCCTCGCGCGGACGAATGTAAAACTGGCCCCGAACCAAGCCGAGCCTCTGCAGACGACTGCTGCGGAGTTTGCCAACGAGCGGAGTGAGTCGGTCCATTGATAATTTCGGCGCCGCGGACCAAAACAGATGCGCCTGCTGACGTCGCCGAGAAAAAGCGGGCTAGTTGTTTTCTTCTACATGCACCTCCTGCAAGATTTTGATGACGACATCGGCGCCGTATTGACGTAACGCCCCAGGTTGCTGGCCGTGATCGATGCCGACCACGCATCCGAAGCCGCCCCGTTTGCCGGCTTCGACCCCAGCCAACGCATCTTCGAAAAGGATTACACGCGACGGCTGAACGTTGAGGCGGCGTGCGGCCTCGAGAAACAGGGCCGGATCCGGCTTGCCCGGCAGCCTGAGCAATTCCGCGTCGAGCCCGTCGACGCAGACATCGAAATGATGCTCTAGGCCCGCAGCGTGCAGAATGGCACTGGTGTTCTTGCTCGATGAGCCCACGGCCGTCCTGATGCCCACTTCCCGGAGCTTCTTCAGAAGCGCTTCAGCGCCCGCTGCCGGATCAATTCCTTTTTGGAGCGCTTGCAGAAACAGCCGCGTCTTGCGCTCACCGAGTGCATGCACTGTATTCGCGTCGTCAGCGTCATGCTCCGATCCTTCGGGCAGGTTTATGCCGCGAGCGGCGAGAAAGCTTCGAATGCCGTCGTTGCGCGGTCGCCCATCGACATAGTCGAGGTAATCGGCTTGGATATCGAATGGCTGAAAGGTCAGACCATGCCGTTGCGCCCACCTCTCGAGGAACGTATCAAAAACCGCTTTCCAAGCAGTCGCGTGGACGCTCGCCGTGTCGGTCAGCACGCCGTCGAGATCGAAGATCGCGGCGTCGAAGTCACGCCGGCTTATCTTGACTGATTCAATGAGCATCTCTTCTCGCGCGGTGGCGCTCCAATTCCATAGGGTGCTAGACGCGTTACGATTTCAGGTGCGCACCACCATTGTGGGACATTGCGCCTCGCGCAGAATGCCCTTCATGGTCGCCGCGCGAGGAGCTTCCCATATTCCTCTCCAGGCGAGGACGATGAGGTCCGTGGATTGCGTTTCGGACAAGCGCAGGATTTCCGTGGCGATATCGCCATGAGCGAGGATTATCCGCACGTGCTGGTGGCCGAGCGGGCAAACGCATGCGAGACGGTTTAAAAACTCGGTGGTCCAGGCCGGCCATTCGTGCTGCGGTTGATCGACATAACGTGGTGAGGTGAAAGAGCCAGGCTCCGCCGGAGCGGCGCTGCTGTCCGTTACGTGGACCACCAGCAGTTCGGCGCGACCACGTTCGGCAAGCTCTGCCGCGGGTTGCAGTGCGGCGCTGGTGGAGGGTGTCCCGTCGTGCGGCACTAAGACATGTTGAAGATGCCAGGGTGCTACACCGCGCTCAGGCGGAACGAGGACCACTGGACAACGAGCATCGTGCAGCACTTTCATCGCCGTGCGGCCCAGCATCTTCCCCCGCTCGGCGCCACTGTGCTTGCACATGACGATCGCTCGCGGCCTAATCTCCTCCGCGGCCTGCAGAATTTCCACTGGCGGCGCTCCAACGCGGGCGTCGATGGTAAAGCCATCGAGCAGCGAAGCCTCGCGTCCGAGTCGACTGCGCAGCTCGTCTCCTGCCAGCTCATGGTAGCCGACGTACAAAATGTGGAGGGCCGCTCGCTCGATCTCGCCGAGGACCTTTGCCACCGGCAGCGCCGCTAGCGCTTGCTTCGAGCCGTCGAGCGGGAGGAGGATGATCGGTTTGCTCATGAATCCTCCACTGCTTTCCGGCGCTCCGCACCTCCCGAAAGCGTGAGTTCGTGCCATTGGCCCCGCCACTGAAAGCGCATCGACAGGCTGCGCCAGCTTGGCGGCAGGTTCGCGTGGTGCTCAGGCTTCTCTCCGCAGAAGCGCAAGCCAGCAAAGCCGAGCACTGCGGCTTGCCATAGTCCGCCGAGGGCTCCGGCGTGAATACCGCCGACCGCGTTCCCCATGTTGTCCGTTAAGTCGATCTCGGCCGCTTGCCGGAAATAACGCTCCGCCAGCGCGGTGTCGCCAAGGCGCGCCGCCACGAGTGCATGAATTGCCGGGCTCAGCGAGCTTCCATGTCCGCAACGTGGCTCGTAATACTCAAAATTGGCCTTGCGGACCTCCGGAGGCAAGCGCTCCCAGAGGAGATGTACCAGCATCACCACATCCGGCTGCTTGATGATCTTGGACCGCTGAATGCGCTCGCGACCGAGCAGCACGTCCATCGGTGCCGTTCGCGGCACGAACGCGGCAAGCTCGATGTCTTCCAAGCCGAAATAACCGTGGAACTGCTCGAACAGGCCGGTCTGCTCGTCGAACCCCGTATAGAAATCGCGAGCCACTTGCTGCCATCGGTGCGGCTCCTCCGGCTCGATTGCGAGCCGGAGCGAAAGCGCCTGCCACGGCTCCGGCCAGCGTTCAGCAACTAAATTCGCAGTCTCTGCCGCGACCTCCAGGTTCCACTGTGCCATGCCATTTGTGTACGCGTTGTCATCGACCGTCTCGTGGTATTCGTCGGGCCCGATGACTCCACGAATATGGTACCGGCCATCTTCTTCGCGTTCGGCGCGATTTGCCCAAAAGCGCGCTGTCTCGATTAGAATTTCTGCGCCCGCCTCTAGAAGAAAGCGCTCGTCGCCGGTGGCCCGCCAATAGCTCCACACGCCGAAGGCTACGTCGGCGCTGATGTGTTGCTCCTGCTCTCCCGTGAGGATTCGTACGATCTGACCGTCGGGAGCGACCACAAACGGGGGCGTTACATCCTCGCCGCTATCGGCCGACTCCCAGGCGTAGAAGGCGCCCCGATACCCAAGCCGAGCGGCTTTAGCGCGTGCCGCAACAAGCGTGTGGTAGCGGTACATGACGAGAGCGCGCGCTGCCTCCGGATAAGTCAGTATGAAAAACGGCAGCATAAAAATGTCGGTGTCCCAGAACACATGCCCCTTGTAAGCGGTTCCGCTCAACCCTCGGGCGCCAATTGACACGCGATCGTCTTGCGGGTTCACCGCACTCAACAAATGATAAATGGCAAAGCGCAGCGCGCGCTGCGCCGTAGGATCGTCCTCGATCTGAAGGTCAGATGCCTGCCATCTTGTCTGCCAGGAATTACTGTGCTCGGCGATCACTACTCCCACATTGTCGATCGCCCGCTCGACATGCTTGCCCGCCGTCTCACGCGGCTCGCGCGTATCCCTCGAAGTGTGCAAAGCGACGATCCGATCGAGCCGGTATGTTTCGCCTAAGCTGAGTTCGAGGCTTTGCCGGCCCTCCACCAGTTCCGTTGAGGGCGTCCAGCGCTCGGCGTGATCCGTGATGCGGCGCGCGACCGCCATAGCGACTATCGTACCGCTACCCGTGACCTGGACTACGGGACCGGTCAGTGTGGCATCGATAGACAGCCTGCCGCTGAAGTTTTCGGGCGTGATCGTCACACATTGAACCAGGAGGTGGCAATCTGCCAAGGAGACGAGGCGTAGTGCTCGTAGCTGCGTGATCCGGCCGGCTTCGTCCTGATGTCGCCACTCCCTCCAGAGAATGCCTTGCCGCATATCGAGGATGCGTCGGTGCTCCAGGTTATATCCCCGGTCGAGCCGAAGCGGCTCGCCATCGATTGTCATGGACAGACGAGTCCAGTCAGCAGTAGGCGCAAGCTCCGGAACAGACCCGGGTTTTGAATCGAACACTCCCGCCACGAAAGTCGCAGGTGCGGAGAGCGCGCTGCCCTCGGCAAGCGAGCCGCGCGATCCGGCATAGCCGTTCCCGATCGCGAACAACGATTCCACTTCATGCTCGCGTGCCAACGTGAATCCTTCCTCGACAAGGATCCATCCAGGATCGCCGGTGGGCACCGCGGGCAATTGCGCCAAATGCAGGCTAGCTTGGCGAGCAAGCAGTTGAGGAAGAGGATCGACCATGCCGTTCCAGCCTGGCGGATCAGTCAGGCTCCCGAGTTAGAATCGTACTGGCGTTGCACGTCAACTCCAGCAGAAGGTTCGCGTCCCAGCCATAGCGATCCTTTGGTGATCCGCATTAGGCTAAGATGGCCCACAAGCGGAGCATTCAATTGTCTCGCCCGGCCGACCTTCATAACGAATTTGGCCAGCGGTGCTTTGATGTAGCGCAAGCTCAATTGGCAAGGCGGCCCGCCATCTGGACGAACACAACGGTGAACTTGGCAGCGCCAAGGTTACATTCACGCTAGCTGGCGCCTGCAAACTCAGTTGCATTGCCTACCTCATCGATCACATGCTTCAGATGAGAGCGGATCTCTTGCGCAATTTGACCCACCACGACGTGAGTGACGGCCTGCATGGAAGCAACGGGATCAATTGCGGAAACTTCAACACGGCCGTCCTCTTGTTGCTGCAGAACAACGTTGCAGGGTAACATTGTTCCGAGCTTGTCTTCCGCCTGGAGTGCTCGATAGGACAATTGCGGATTGCATACTCCGAGGATGAGGTACGGACGAAAATCGACATTGAGCTCCTTCTTGAAATTATCTTTCATGTCGATCTCGGTGAGCACCCGATAATTGTGCCGTTTGAGTGCTTCTTTTGTGGACATCACGGCGTCGTCAAAACTCATGTCTACCGTCTTTGTGAAGTGGTAGGTCATCTGCGCCTGCTCCTGTCCGCGTCCACGAACCTCTTGTGCAAATCGGCGCGCGGTCCCGATGCCGATCGGCGAGCTGAGCTACTGACTTGCTGGACGGTGGAGCGGTCACTCGTGGACGCTTATTCACACCGTCAGGCAATCACGAGCGACAGGCTCGGAAACTACTCACGCCCAGGATCGATGTCAGAAGCTTTGATATCAAGACGGTCCCGGACTTGACGGTCGAGATCGAGTTTTCAGCAGAAAATCCTCGCCAAGAATGGACACCTCGTGGTGTCTCGCGTTTTCTTGCAAAGCAAGAAGCTCGACAAACTCGATCCGACATCTGCGGTGTCAACGTTCAATGACGCCTTCGAAAGCATCGCAACCGAGCTGATGATCTGGACCGGACATCGGCCGACTTTTATATTGGAGTAGCAGAGCGGCCGCGCCCTGTTTGTTCGGCCGAGACCCCAGCTTCAAGCCTCTTCGGCTATTCCGCCGGAGACATCGCACCCAGTTCGTCTGCGCGGTACTCACGGTGACGTTGCTGCATGAGACGGCGATGCAGCCAGGCCACGGCGCCGATCAGCATCTGGCGCAGCGGCGAACGATGGAAATGCGACGCAAATTCGCGGTTGATCAGCAAAGGCCGCCAGTAGCTGGTCTGCCATTCGCGATAGCCACTGAATAGTTGCTGGTTCTGCTCATGCCGGACCGAGAGGTACGAACAGTTGCACTGCGCACGGATCTGAACGTGGCCTTCCTGATCGAACGTGAAGTCGTGACGGCTCGGGATGTGGCGCAGCCAACCCTCCTTGATTTCAAAGTCCTCGGGCATAGTGCGCAAGGAAGTGATCATCGGGCTGACATCAAGGTACGTCATGGAGCTCTCCTTCTTGCGGCCGGCAGCAGTGCCGGCCCTGACCGAGCACGGCCACGAGGGCCGGCCTTGCAAAATAAGTTTGGTGCCGAACGTTCCGTTCCGTCGGCGGCAAAGAAAACGATCGCGGCGCCGCAGCGGTCGTTCGCAAGTTGTGGCGAGCCAGCCGCCCCCCGCTTGCAGCGCAGCTACCTCCAAACGGCGCAATGGACTGCCGCACGCGCCATGGCGAGTTCTCCAAACCGGTCGGCCGGTCCTTAAGGTATGAAAATCAAGGAAATTCGAGCGTTCGCGATCAAGAGCGACATGTCGGGTGGCAGCTTGGTAACTCCAGTTCGGTGGCCGGCATGGACGGACGCCGCCACAGTCGCCGGACCGATGACCCCCGGCAAAAGCGTCTATCCTGCTGTCCCAATTTCACAATGTCGGAAGATCGACATAAGACTAGCTATCGTCATAGTTGAGCCTCGTAAATCACGTGGGACCTAATATCCCAAGGGACGGCGATAGAGCGGAGAAGAAAAGGCGCCTGTCTGTTCTACGTGATCGTATTCTTGTTGTGCATCGCCGTTCATCTGAGACTGTGCCGCTTGATACTCCTCGACTTGTGCTCGCTGCCTCTTCGCATTTGCTGCCCTACCGCGAGGAGCGGCTCCAGGTGCGGCGGCGTGGTGGCCGCAAACGGGCCTTGGGAACACGCTCGCCAATGGCGATTCCACAGGGTGCCAATCAGCGCTGGAGCCTGGACTTCCTGTCAGATGCGATGACTGATGGTCGCCGCTTTCGCATCCTGGCGATCGTCGACGACTTCACGCGAGAGTGCCTGGCATTGGTTGCCGATACCTCGCTGCCCGCTCTTCGGGTCGTGTGCGAACTCGATGCCCTCATCACAGGTCGCGGTCGACTCGCCAGGATCGTCTCGGACAACGGCACCGAGTTGACCAGCATGGCGATCCTGCGCTGGTCACAGCAACAGCAAGTCGAGTGGCACTACATTGCTCCCGGCAAACCGCAGCAGAATGCTTTCGTGGAGAGCTTCAACGGGCGGCTACGCGACGAGTTGTTGAACGAGACGTTGTTTGGCTCGGTCGGTCATACCCGAGAGGCCCTGTCGCTTTGGAGGAATGACTACAACACTGTCAGACCGCACAGCAGTCTTGGCAATCTCACGCCTGCGGCTTACGCCACGATCAGCGATCCCGGCATGCAACGGGACGGGACGCTGCGCTACACCGGGGGGCTCCGCGCTCCGTCCCGTTGCATCACCGAGCCAATAGGCTCAAATGAGCCAGGATTCTTCTCATTGGTGGATGAGATCAGGGGCTCAGCTCACGATTTGCTGACGCCGAGCGGATGCTCCAACGCGATCGCTACGTAGGAGATCAGGAAAATCGTGATCAGCAACGTATTCACCTGGCCCTCTCACCGGCAAAAGCTTGCGACAAAATATGTTCGCTTTGTTCAGTGTTGAAAGGGCTATAAATGCCGCAGGGCGCGTCGGATGAGACCGGCCGCAATCGGACAGATCGAGTTTAAATGAAGCTGGAGTTCCTGCTCGGAATGACCCAGCAGCTGGCAGGTCTAGTGTTACTCGCATTCCACTTCGGCCGTCGCATAACTCAAGGCGCTAATGCCCCTGCGCGCCCGTCAATACCGCCGGCTGGCGCACTTCTGGCGCTCTTGGGAACAGGCCTTCAGATTGTTGCTGTGTCACAGTAGACTGGAACCGCTAGAAGGCTGCAATCTGAACGTTTTGGATATCAAGAGGGCGCATTCGTCCTGAGCCAACGGCGGAGAGTTCGCGAGGAGCAACCCACTCGGATATTTGCGGAATGGAGGTGTTTTCGCCGGCGCGACATTCCGCTGATCAACTTGATCAATGGGCGCGCGTCTTGGCACGGCTGAAACGAAAGATTGGCTGGGAAGGTCAATTTTTTGACGTTAGTGCCGGCGACGGAGATGCATTCGCGGATGTTGCATCAACCAGCGCGCGCCTGTCTTTGACATAACCGATCGGAACACCGAGCCGCGAAATCGTCGCGACGATCTTGCCGTCAAGGATCTTGTCGCAGCTAAGATGCGTCGGTGTAATGAAGAAGTCCGCCTGACCCCACTGCTGCATCTGGATCCATCGAAGCCGCGTTCGCTTCAGCCGGCGCTCGAATGCGAAGCGTTCCCGTTCGAAGGAGACGCGCTCGCCACACACCGCCACGGTGTAGTTGCGGGGCGTGGCGGAGCTGCCGATCCGCTCAGTCCGGTCGAGATATTCCTCGAGCTGGTAGACAGCCTCCGGCATGATGTTGACCCAATAGTCGGTCGCGTACAGGCGATTGGCACCTTCCAATCCACCGACGACGCGGTTGTAGTACAGGTACTCGTACGGGTGGAGGCGCAACAGCACGCTGGCGTTCCACGTAAACCATGCGCCTGCGGCAGCGAACACGGCAAATCCAAGTGATTTCGTCAGGGATGATCCGAGTGCTCTTGCTGCCGCGTCAATCCCGATGCCGGCGAGAACAGCCAGCGGTGGCAGCACGAACAGGAAGTGGCGAAGCCCGGTGAAAGCGGGCCCGCGGGCAATGATCTGACAGGCTAGCGGGAACGCTACGGTAAATGTGATGAGAGCGATTTCGCGACGATGGGAAGATCGCAAATCGGCACGCCGCGCAAGCGCTGACACGCCCGCAAACAACAACGCGCTCGCAGCGCCGCCAAGCGTCATCAGCGAGACGCGGATTAGGATATAGATCGGCACGTAGAGCCGGGGGACCGTCTCCATCCGGTAGATCTTGCCGTCGAGCAGCGTTTCGATGTGGTATTGAAAGTTGCCGAATTCGAGCAGGCCTCGGACGGGATTGAACAGCGCCAGTGCCGACCATGGCCACGCCGCGATCATGATAAGATAGGCGAGTGCAAACCCCGGTATGAGGTGAAGTGCTGATCGCAGAATGAAGGCGCCCGTGTCACGAAATTGTTCGCGCTGGGGACGCGGCATCGCAAGCAGCACCGCAAACGCGGCGTAGAACACCAGCAGCAGGGCAAGGACGCGAATGCCGAGCGCACACCCAGCCAGCAAGCCAAAAACCAGAACATTGCTGAGCCGCGGACGTGGCAATTCGCGCATGATGCGGATCAGCATGTAGCTGGCGCCGATCATCCCAGTCGCGAGCGGAATGTCCTTGGTGTGGTTGAACATCCCGCCGTACCAGCAGCCGCAGACGGCCAGCGCCACCGCGGCGATCAGGCCAGCACGAGGCCCGTGAATTATACGCGCGGTCGCAGCGGTCGCGGCGATGCCGCCAATGCCGATCAAAGCGCAGAGAATATGCCTGATGTCGTAGAGATCGAACCCCGGAAAGACCTCACTCAGGCGCACGGCGACGATGTCGAACAGGCCACCGTAGAGGTAGAGGTCACGGAAGGCGAACACCGATCGATCGGTCATGCCGCTCCGGTAATACTGCAGGATCAGCTCGCCGTAATGATGTTGCAGGCCCTCATCGTTCGAGACCGCGTAGTCGTGGAACGTCCACAATGCGATCGCAGTGAGAAATGCCAGCAACAATGCGGTTGCGAGATCGAAGGCGTCGATGCGGCGCAACAACTTTGTCAATTTTATTCGGCTGAAAATGTCCTCGGTCGTATCCGGACCCGAACCCCCGGCAATGGTCTCGCTCATATCCTACTTTGCGTCGCTCAATAAGGTTACGTAATCTTTATCCAGCTTGCCTGACGGTGTTCACCACCACCGCGTTGGCCAAGTATCATTTTTGTTCGCACCTCGCGCGACAACGTTGTGCCATACGAATGCGAACAGCGCGAGTAGCAGCGCGCCGGCCCCAACCGGCACTAACAAGAAACTCCAGGGCATATTGTTGACCACCACTACCAGAGGATCAATGCCGGCCGGCGGGTGAAACGTACCGGTTAGGTGCATCGCAACCATTGCGAGGCCAACCGCTAGCGCGGCAGCCCACGCGGCTGGTCCGCAAGATTTGACGACGAGCAAGCCCACGACCGTTGAGATGAGGTGTCCTCCAACCAGCGCACGCGGCTGCGCCGGTTCTGCCTTGGGCGAGCCCAATACTGTTACGATCGACGTGGCGAACGGAATAGCTACCAACGGAAACGCAGTCGTGGCGGAAAATACCTCCATGCTCGCGATTGCGATGGCGCCGCCGGCCGCTCCTGCGAATACGGCAAGAATTCGAGTCCGATCCAACATGGTGCTGGATTATGCAATAGTCCTTGGGTTCACGAAACGCCGGATTTCTTCGCTGCCGTGTTGGTAGTGCCTAGTATTGTGTAATAATACCAAGAATGGTTCCTGTCTGAACGGATTTTCCGTTTTCAATAAGAACTTCTGACAGCACGCCCGTAAACCGGCGCTGGCAATTCCAGCTTTCCGAGGCCGATTTCGATTTCGACAAGCGGTTCGTTTTGCGTGACCGGGTCTCCAACTCGCTTGAACCAGCGCCCGATATACGCCGCGCTTTCTATTTTCGGTACGCGTATTTCGATCGGCATGTCCATTCCTTCCTTGGCTAAGCCATAAGGCGACTGCTCCGCCTTCCCATGGTCGCAGAGGGTGATCCGCCGCGGTTCGAACCTCATAATCTAGCGTCCGTAACGCACATGCGATTTGCCTCGTTTGGCCGTTCGCTGCTCAGCCTTGGCGGAGTGGTATTTTTGGCGGATCTCGGCGATGTCCACATGGGCCGGCGGCAACTTCAGACCCATCTCGTCCATCGTGTCGGCGATGATCTGCGATACCGCGAGATTACGGAACCATTTGTGGTTGGACGGAATGACGTACCACGGCGCGCGCTTCGTGCTTGTCCGCGACAAGGCATCTTCATAGGCCTCGATATATTTCGGCCAGAGCTCGCGTTCGGAATAGTCGCTTTCGCTGATCTTCCAATGCCGCGATGGATCGTCGAGCCGCTGCTTGAACCGATCGAGCTGCTCGTTGGGGCTGATGTGGAGACAGAACTTGAGAATACGCGTCCCGTTCAGCTCCAGGAGCTTCTCGAAATCATTGATCATTTTGTAGTAGTTGCCCCAAACCGAACGAGGCACGAGTTCATGGACCCGCACCACGAGGACGTTCTCGTAGTACGAGCGGTTGTAGATTACGACTTCGCCCTTCCGCGGAGCGGGCAGGTGCGCCCGCCAGAGAAAATCGTGGGCAAGCTCAGTCTTGCTCGGCTCTTTGAACCCGACGACCGATGTTCCTTGCGGATTCATGCCGCTGAAAATATGTCGTATCACGCCATCCTTGCCGGCGGCATCGAGGGCCTGCAACACGATGAGCAACGATTGGCTTCCGTCGGCAAAGAGAAGATATTGCAGCTTGTCCATGCGTTCGACATGTTTATCGATTTCGGCGGCGGACTTCTTGTGTGACTCGTGTTTGCCTGTGAAGGAAGGATCGATCTTTGCCAGCCGCAGGTTCGCGCCGGGTTTGACGATAAATTCTTTGCGGTAATCCATGCTCGAAATTCCTAACAAGTGGGCCGACACGGATTTCAGAGACAATCCTAACTCCAGGCTCGGCAACTATCGTGATCCACTAAGCGCCTCGAATACGGAGACCACGTCGAAGAGTTCTTCGTCGATGCTGCTCTGGCGCAACTGGTGGAAATCGCCGTGAAGCTGTTCCAGCAGGTCATTGATGTTCTTGTCAGCGCGCTCCATCGCCGCCAGACGGCTGGCGTTTTCGCTCGCGAGCGATTCGGCGCATGCCCGGAAGAGCGAGATGAAAAGATATTCGTGGATGAGAGCGCGCAGAGTCGCGGTGCCACCACCCATGACCTCGGGCAAGTTGGCGCTCGGCCAGCGGACTTTGGTCAGACTCTGTTGCCATTGCGCATCGAGCGGCAACAGCCGTTGGCTAACCGGTTCGTAGAGTGCGCCAGACTGCGGTCGATTGTGGAATACCCATAGAGGCGTATTCTCGCCTGCGTCCCGCTTAGCTTCGCTTTCAATTTGAAGCCGCCCGACGAGCGGGGTGATGGCCTGAACGGTATTCGGCACGGTGAAGAGTCCGGCAAGCGGCAGGCTCGCATCCGCCAGACGCGCACGAACACGCTCGCCGACCGCCCAAACTCGAGCTTTGCCGGGCAGCGCGGCGAGTGTCTTGATTGCATAATCGGCCACAACGTCATTGAACTGCCCCACCAGTCCCTGATCCGACCCAAAAACGATTGCATTAATCACACCCGCATGGATCGGCTCTTTCCGATGCATCGAAGTGGCTATCGGTCCGGTTTGCCGGAAGCTCGCGCTCAATCCTAGCTCTATGGTTCGATAATAGTCGGCCAACGCGCGTACTGATTTCTCGTATTGGCCGATGCTTGATGCGGCCAGAGCTTTCATCGTGCGGACAACGGATTGCAGATCGCCAGCACTGCTGATCTTTCGTCGCAAGCTCTCCATGGTGTCGCTCATGACTTGTCCTCGGCTTTCGCCGCGGCCGTCGTTCGAGCGCCCGGCTTGGTTGCACCAGCGGGTTCGGCGCTGGCTTCACGCTCAGATTTCGGCTTAGACTCGGGTTTTGGTGTGACCTTAGACACAGGTTCAGCGTTTAGCTTGCCTTTGGCTTCCGGCTTGGATTGGAAGGGAGTGAGCGCGTGGCGGGCGATCTCGATGATCGCATTGCGATCCTCATCGCTCAATTTATGCGCACTTTCAAATCGCGCACACACTTCCGCCGGGATGTTCGTTGCCGCCTTCTGGACAGCGTCCTCAGCGTCCGGCATCCGGTCAAGCGCTACGCTGTCGAAAAGCTCCGCGGTTAACGCCAGCAGGACGGCAATTTGCGCGGGTACCGATACCGGTGCGCCTTCACCTTGTTTGAGGCAGGCGCGGATGCGTCGTCCGTGCTCGATGATCTTGCGAGTGTTTTCGTCCAGCCGGGCGCCGAACCGGGCAAAGGTCTCTAGTTCCTCGAACTGTGCGTAGGCGAGTTTGAGGTCGCCCGCGACGGCCCGATAGGCGGCGCGTTGCGCTTTGCCGCCGACGCGCGAAACGGATCTACCGACATCGACGGCAGGCAGCACACCCAATTCGAACAATGACGGTGAGAGATAGATTTGCCCATCCGTGATGGAAATCAGGTTGGTCGGAATGTAGGCAGAGATGTTCTGGGCTTCGGTTTCAATGATGGGCAGCGCCGTCAGGGAGCCGCCGCCAAGTTCCTTGCGCAAGTGCGTTGCACGCTCGAGCAGTCGCGCGTGAATGTAAAAGATGTCTCCGGGAAACGCTTCGCGGCCGGGTGGCCGTCGCAGCAGCAAAGACAGCTCGCGATAGGCGCGCGCGTGATGCGTGAGATCGTCATAGACGACCAGCACGTCGCGACCTTGCTCCATAAAATGCTCCGCGATGCTTGTCGCAGCGTAAGGGGCGATGAAGGCAAGACCTGGCGGGTCATTGCCTTCGGTCACGACGAGAACGGTGTAATCCATTGCGCCCTTTTCCCGCAAGGTTGCCACCGCCTTCGCGACGGCGGACGCGCGCTGACCGATGGCACAATAGATGCACAGCACATTTTGGTCGCGTTGGTTCAGGATAGTATCGATCGCGATGGCGGTCTTACCCGTCTGGCGGTCACCGAGAATCAACTCACGCTGGCCGCGTCCAACCGGAATGAGTGCGTCGATGACTTTCAGCCCGGTCTGGAGCGGGACCGTAACCGGCGAGCGATCCATGATGTGCGGAGCCGCGCGTTCGATGGGCAGGCGCTTGCTGGCGGCCACAGGGCCGTTGCCATCGAGTGGTCGGCCAAGCGGATCGATGACGCGGCCGAGCAACTCATCGCCCACAACCACGTCCATGACCCGGCCCGTGCGCTCGACTTCATCGCCCGCGTGCAGATGCCAGTATTCGCCGAGCAGCACGACACCGATTTCGGCCTCGTCCACGTTGAAAGCCATGCCGAGCAAATCGCCAGGAAACTTTACCAGTTCCTCAAAGCCCACAGCGGGGAGTCCGGACACCTTTGCGATGCCGGTGGCGATGCTGGTAATCGTGCCAACCTCTCGAGGCGTCAGCTGCGGCGTGAATGATTTACGCACCTCGGCTATTCCCGAAAACGTGCGGTCGAAGACACTCCGCAAGGTTTCAGGCTCGGTACTCATTGGTGCCTGGCTCCGGGCTTAGGTTCTGCAGGTTTGGATGCAGATTTGGCTTCCGTCTTCGGCGCGGCTTTGGGTTTGGGCTTGGGCTCGGCCTTCGCTTGAGCTTTGGACTCGGTTTTCGCTTCAGGTTCGGCCTTTTCTTTCAGAAGCTCGCCGACACCCTTTTCCAGAGAGGCGAGGTAATCCGCGATGCTCCAAGCTATCTTTTGACCATTCGTTGTGATTTCGATCCCGCTCACCAGATCCGGCGCGGTCTCGAACCGGACATGGACTTCGCCCGAGAAGATCTCGTTGAGCGCTTTCTGGATTGCTGCACGTTGCGCGGCAGGCAGGTCAAATGCACTGCGCACGATGGCGGGCTCAGTTCCTGTCTTGAGGGCCTCGCCGAGGCCTTCTTTTGCCTTGACGTCCATCGCGCGCAGGCGCCCAACAAACACCTCGCATATGCGTTCTTCCAGACTTGTCGTCGCGAGATCCGCCAATGCCTTTTGCGCGATGGCGAACACTTCCTGCTGGGTCCGGCGGCGGATGGCTTGATTGAGGTTGGCGGCGTCGCTTTGCAGCGCCTCCTGTCGCTTGGCGCTCAGGGCATCGGCCGCCTTGCGTGCGTCGTCGAGCAGTCGCTGGCGTTCGGCTTTTGCTTCGTCGGTCGCCTTGCTCAGCAGCGCAGCGCGCTGCTGGTCGAACTCGTCGTTCTTGCGCTGGAACTCATCGCGCTCCGTTTGAGCTTCGGCCTTTTTTGCGCCAGCATCCGCAAGTTCCGCGGCGATCAACTTCTCGCGCGCGTCCACAGCGTTGAGGATCGGCTTGTAAAGATAGCGCTTCAGCAACCACACCAGGATGATGAAGTTGAGCGCTTGCGCACCGACAGTGAACCAATCGATGAGCATGAATTATTTTCCAGCGGTTTGGGCGATGACGTGATTCCAGAATGGATTGGCAAAAATGAGAATCATCGAGACCACGAAGCAGTAGATCGCAATGGACTCGATCATAGCCAACCCAACAAACAAGGTGCGTGTGATCGTCGTTGCGGCATCGGGCTGCTGTGCCAGCGAGCTAAGTGCTGTAGCGACCGCACGCCCCTCGCCGAGCGCGGGTCCGATACTCCCCAGGGCAATCGTCAGTCCCGCCGTCACAATTGAAGCGATGGCAATGAGGGTCATGTTATCCATAGTGTTTCCTCTTCGTTGCTCACGCTTTGATGCTTTGCAGCGGTTTCGGCTTCAACTTCCGGCCGCGGGTGGCGGCTGCGATGTAAACTGCGGCCAGGATGCTGAAGATGTAGGCTTGCACCATGCCGGTGAGCAGACCTAGTGCACTCATGGCAATCGGGAATATGAAAGGCGTGATAGTCAGCAGAATGGCGAGGATCATCGTCCCGCTCATCATGTTGCCGAACAGACGGACCGCCAGGGCCAGCGTGCGCGACAATTCGCTGACAATGTTGAACGGCAGCATGATGATTGTCGGTTCCGCGTAGGATTTGAGGTATCCGCCCAGTCCCTGCTCCTCGATGCCGAAGAACGGCACGGCCACCAACACGCACAGCGCAAGCGCGGCAGTTGTTGAGAGCGACCCTGTCGGCGGCTCGTAGCCGGGCAGGATGGTACATAGGCTGGCTAACGCGACAAACAGAAAGAGCGTGCCCAGAAAGCCGATATACTTCTTCGGGTGTTGGAGGCAGACATCTTCGATTTGCTTCTCAATACCGGTAACAACGATTTCCAGCAGGTTTTGCCAGCGCGATCGTTTCAGTTCCGTAGAGAGATTGCGGGTAACGAGCTTCGAACCAACGGCCAGCACGAACATCAGCGCCCAGGTGAAAACAATCGTGCCATTGAGCTTGAGAAACCCATGCTGCCAGAAGATCATCTCATCGGGACTAAGGCGCATAGCTGGTCTCCGCTGCCCGCGCGTCGTTAGGTTTGACTGGCGGGCGGGTCAGCCTTTTCACGATAAGGCGTGCCAGGGCAAAGCCAACGAGACACAGCAGCCAACGCTGCCAATCGTCGCGCCCGACGAGATAAAATCCCGCCAGGGTAACGCTCATCCGCAGCAGCATGCTGCCGAAGAACCACAACGCCGGGCGTTCGGACGAGACGCCTTTATTGACCGTCCACCAGAGGCCACCAAAGAAGAACGCGCCCAGCAACAGGCCTGTCGCCAATGCCGCCAGAAGCAACAATTCATTCATCGTTATCCTCCTGTTCGTCCCGAATCTCCCTGTCTTCCTTGGCTACCCAATGCCACGCGTTGAAACAGCCGATGGCGAGTCCGGCCACCATGAGCGCCAGCGTCCAGGCATGCTCACCCGGATAATGCCGGTCCAGCCAGATGCCGAGCGCCGCCCCCACCAGCGTCGGAATCACTACAGACCACCCGATCAGCCCCATCATCCCGAGGCCAAACCAAACGCCCTGTGCGGAGTTACGCCGCGCCTTGAGCTTGCGCGCCGCCTTCGCGCCGACTTCCTCACTAAGCGACGCCTTAGGTTTCGCGAGCTTGCTTTGGAGTTCATCGGTCATGGTGAAGGCTCGCCATGCGGCGGATGAGATCGCCTTCCATTTTTGCCAACACCGAGCGCACGCTTTGCTCGTGCTCATCCAGAGTCAGAAACTCTCTCTCCACTGCCTCACGCAATTCGCCGAGGTTCGTCCCCCCAAGCGCCCGACGAACAGATACGAGCACGTCCGGACCGGACTTGACGAGCACCCCTTCATCTACGGCCACGAACACTTCGCCGTCAGATTCTGTTTCGTAGGTCAGAATCCCTGGCGCCAGCGCCGCGACGCAGTCCAGTCGGTGTGGCAGGAGTCCAAACGACCCGTCGCGCGTTTCCGCGACAATGCGCGACACGCCAGTTTTTTCGGCAAAAATCTGGAACGGCAGGAGCACCTTAAGATTCATGGGCGCCGCCCGTATGTTCGAGGCTTGGTTGAGGTTTCGCGCCGCCATTCGGCCGAGGCTCTGGTGTGGCTTTGTCCTGCAGCCCGGCAGCATCCTTCGATCCAGGCTTGGCTGTGGGCGTCAGCGGTTTTGCTTTTGCCTTCGCTTCATCAATCGTCCCGATCATATAGAGCGCGCTTTCCGGATAGTCTTTGAACTCATCGTTCAGGATGCGCTCACATCCATCCAGCGCGTCCTTGAGGCTGACGAGCTTTCCTTTAAGGCCAGTGAACTGTTCGGTCGTGAAAAAGGGTTGCGTGAGAAAACGCTCCAACCGGCGGGCGCGAACGACCACGTTGCGGTCCTCCGGCGAGAGCTGCTCCAGGCCGAGCATGGCAATGATGTCCTTCAGCTCCGCGTATTGCGCGAGCGTGCGCCGGATTTGCTGTGCCAGGCCGTAATGCCGCGAGCCGACGATCCCCGGCGTGGCCATCTTGGAGCTGGACTGTAGCGGATCGATAGCCGGGAAAAGCCCTTCGCTTGCCCGCTTGCGCGACAGCACGATCGACGCGGAGAGATGCGAGAACGTATGGACCGCCGCCGGATCTGTGAAATCGTCAGCCGGCACATACACCGCTTGAATGGAGGTGATGGCACCCGTATCCGTGTTGGCGATACGCTCTTCCAGCCCCGACAGCTCAGTGCCCATAGTCGGCTGATAGCCCAGCCGCGATGGCATCTGGCCCATCAAGCCAGAGACCTCCATGCCGGCCTGGATGAAACGAAAAATATTGTCGACAAGCAGCAGCACATCATGGTGCTCGTCGTCGCGGAAATACTCGGCCATCGTAAGTGCTGCATGCCCGACGCGAAAACGGGCACCTGGGGGCTCGTTCATCTGACCAAAAAGCATCACCATGTTCGGCAACACGCCGGCTTTTTTCATCGCGTCGTAAAGCTCCTCACCCTCACGACAACGTTCGCCAATGCCGCAGAAGATGCTGATGCCCTCGTGATGACCGATCATGTTGTGGATCATTTCGGTTAGCAGCACTGTCTTGCCGACTCCCGCCCCGCCGAAAAGTCCTGCCTTGCCGCCACGCTCAAGTGGCACGAGGACATCAATGACCTTGATGCCCGTCTCAAAGACTTCCGACTTGGTGGAACGGCGCGCCAGCGACGGCGGAGCCTGGTGGACCGAACGCCATTCGACATTGGACAATGCCGCTTCGCGATCTATTGTGTTGCCAAATACGTCGAACATCCGTGAGAGAACCGCCTTGCCGACCGGTGCCTTCAACGGCCCTCCTGTATCCTCGACGGCCATTCCGCGCGCGAGGCCTTGTGTGGGAGTCAACGCAATCCCGCGGACGTGATGCGCATCCTGTTGCGCCAGCACTTCGATCACGATCTGCTTATCAGCTCCGGTGCGCAGCACCGAATAGATCGGCGGCAAATGGTCATCGAACCGAATGTCCACGACACTGCCGCGCACCGAAGCGATGACACCGAGATTCGACAAACCGGGTTTTGTTTCCATATTTGCTCACGCTGATCCGATTCGGTTCAATTCAGTCCATACGCACCTTCGCGATCCATCGGTTTAGTTTTGCTTCTGCTCAATCTCGGTTGGAGTCTGGAACGGATGGCATGAGATTCCTGATGAGGGTGCTTCGTGTTTGCTCGTCCTCCGCCTACTGAGCCGCTAAATGAGCGGCGCTCATATATTTTCAGTCGAAGATACGTCGAAACAACGCAATTGATCTCAGGTGATCGCTGTGAACAATCATCCGCTCAGGCTTGGCGAGCTTCCACTGACCTTCACTAACCGCAGATTCTACCACGGAACGCGCGGAGCTGGGACAATTGGAGCATTGACGGCGCCCCTACACAGTTAAGTTACTCCGGACGGCCCGCCCAAGTGTCTGATCAAAATCGCACATCTTCGAGTACAAATCCCTTAATAAGAACTCCAAGCGTTTTCGGGCTTGAGGAAGGACGACCCTGAAACTGCCCCACTCTGCTAAGCCGGATGGCGTCGCAGTCGTCATCGAAAGAGTACGCCAATCCATAACATGACAGGGGTTCGTCATGCGACGGTCAAGGAGATGATCGGAACGTCCGTTTGCATGAGAGTTCCTGAGACGTCGATGCGTGTACGCGTGCATATATAAGATCTACGAGTTCAGATTATGAGCAATTTTGCACAGCATCATGTTTGGATGGACGTCACCTTACAGGCCACAGGGTAGTCCATCTCCTTCCCTCATGCAGACGCATGCGAGGGTCCTCGACCTTGTCTCTGCTGAAGGGAGGACGTCGTCCGACTTGAGACGACGCAAGTATCAATACCTTCAATCGTTCGATGCTCGCCTCGCGAAACCCACAAGACGCAACAAACAGGATTTGCTCGCGCGCTGCAGGCGCTTCCCGATATGCTCATCAACAATTAGTTAGACGAGTCAGCAATCCCACTAGAGCCGGCCACGCCGGCCAAGACCTCGGAGGCACGGCGCGAGGTGCGTACTCTTCTAACCATAAACGGCGGTTCGTCGAGTATACGGTTTGCGCTGTACGATTTGGGCGACGATCCACCGCAGCGGCTGCTTGATGGGAAGGTCGACCGCGTCGGCCTGAGCGGCACGAATTTGACCTTCAAGAACGTAACCAAACAATCCCAGAATAGTCACACCGTCGGTCTCGCCGACGATCGTTCGGCGGTCATTGTTTTGTTGGATTGGCTGGAAACGCAGCAGGCGTTCGCTTCGGTCAAAGCCGTGGGACACCGCGTGGTACACGGGATGACGCACAGCGAACCGGAGCGCGTCACTCCAGAACTGGTTGATGAACTGCATCGCATCACGCCGTATGACCCGGATCACCTGCCGCTTGAAATCGAGTTGATAGAGGCGTTTCACCGACGTTATCCTTCGTTGCCTCAAGTGGCGTGCTTTGACACCGCGTTTCACCGCACAATGCCGCGGGTCGCCAGTCTACTGCCGATTCCAAGGCGCTACGAGGCAGCGGGCGTTCGACGTTATGGCTTCCACGGTTTGTCTTACGAATTTCTCTTGGAGGAACTCGGACGTCTCGGCGACCCGGCGGCAATGAAGGGTCGCATAATCCTCGCCCATCTTGGCAACGGTGCGAGCCTTGCCGCTGTACGCAACGGCAAGAGTATCGACACCAGCATGGGCTTCACGCCGACAGCCGGGTTGGTGATGAGCAATCGCTCAGGCGACTTGGATCCAGGACTGGTCTCCTACCTGGCGCGCACCGAGCAAATGAGCGCGTCGCAATTTCAGGAAATGGTGAACCACGCGTCTGGGCTACTTGGAGTTTCCGAAACCAGTTCCGACCTGCGCGATTTGCTTGCACTGGAATCCAGTGACATTCGCGCCGCGGAAGCCGTGGCGCTTTTCTGCTATCAGGCAAAAAAATGGATCGGCTCCTTCGCCGCGGCGCTGGGCGGATTGGACACACTCGTCTTTGCAGGAGGCATCGGCGAAAACGCAGCGCTCATCCGGGAGCGAATCTGCGACGGACTCGGCTTCTTAGGCATCGAACTAGACCAAAAGCGAAACGCGAAGAACGCGTCCTTGATTTCGACTGACGGTGGTCGGGTCGCGGTACGCGTCGTTCAGACAGACGAAGAAATCATGATCGCAAGGTCAGTCGTACGCGTCCTCGGCGTTGACTTGCAGAAGGACGGTTGAGGTGAAAGCAAGCGCTAAGATCCTCAATACTTTCATTCGCACCCTTAATGCATCGCGATGAATGGAGGAAAGTATGGCTGCGCTGCGGGTAATCGGCGACATAGGCGGGACCTACGCCCGATTTGCCGTCGCAGAACGCGGGAAGTACAGCGAACTTCAGCATCTGAGCGTGAGCAAATACGCTACCTTGAAGGATGCACTCGGCGAATATTTGGATGCGCTGCCGCGCGACATGCGTCCCACCAGAGGGGCGCTCGCAGTTGCCGGTCCCGTGTCTGAAGATGAGGTGAAACTGACCAACCTCAATTGGTCTTTCTCAATAGCCGCGCTCAAGGCCGACTTGAGTATGAGCTCACTCGTCGTTGTCAACGATTTCGCAGCAACCGCAATGTCGGTTCCATACCTCCCGGAAGCTGACTGCTATCCTATAGGACCGCCTCAACCGAAGGCGAGCGGCCCGGTCGGCGTCATTGGACCCGGTACTGGTCTTGGGATTGGCGCGCTGGTGCCGGACTCCGGCAGATGGATCTTGCTCCCCGGCGAAGGTGGCCATTCAACGTTGCCGCCGGCTACGCAGGCGGAAAGCCTCATCCTTGAAGTACTTCGAACCCATTGGCGGCACGTCTCAGCGGAACGCGCACTCTCAGGCGCGGGCCTGGTGAATCTCTATCAGGCACTCTGTTCGATCGAAGGCAAACGTCCTGATCCATTGTCACCGGCAGATGTAACTGATCGGGCCATGCGTGGAAGCGATTCGACCTGCGTGAAAGCATTCGAGGTTTTCTGCTCAATGCTCGGGACTGTGGCTGGCAACCTGGCGCTCACCATAGGCGCAACCGGCGGCATCTACATCGCGGGAGGAATTCTGCTCCGTTTCAAGGAGGCGTTTGCCTCTTCTCCGTTTCGGGAACGTTTCGAAGATAAGGGTCGATTTCAAGACTATCTGCGCAGAATTCCAACTCACCTAATTCTTGAGGAATCTCCCGCGCTCTTAGGACTTGCTAACGTTCCGCTAGAGCTGTGACATCGTCGTGCTGCCATCGCGGGATCTGCGGCGCTGTGCGCTACGAGAGGAAAGCGAAGTTTGGCGGATCGGGCGTATCGGACGCCCGCCGTCCGAAGACACTGAAAGACGCGAGCCCAACCGGAGGCCCAATGCAAGTCGTCCTCACGCTCTCCCCACGGGACTACGAAGCGGTGCTGTTCGATCTTGATGGGGTACTGACCAGGACGGCAAGCGTGCACGCTTCGGCCTGGAAACAGTTGTTCGACGGATTTCTCGAGCAGCGCGCCGCCCGGTTAGGCGAGCCTTTCGTCCCCTTTGATGTCGACGCCGATTATCCGCGTTACGTCGACGGCAAGTCGCGTTACGACGGCGTGACGGCCTTCCTGGAATCTCGCGGGATTCAATTGCCGTTAGGTACACTCGAAGACCACCCTGACGTGCAAAGCGTCCACGGGCTCGGCAATCTGAAGGACCGGTATTTCCTAGAACACCTGGAGCAGCACGGCGTCGATCCATATGAAACGTCGGTCGCGCTGGTGCGCAAACTCCGGGCGCTGGAGATCAAGACTGCTGTTGTGTCCTCCAGCAATAACTGCGCCGAGGTGCTCGAGGCGGCGGGTATAACCCAACTGTTCGACGCACGAGTGGACGGGACCGACATCACTCGTCTCGGACTTAGTGGCAAGCCGGCACCGGATGCTTTTCTAGAGGCGGCACGGCGCCTCGGGGCTGAACCCTTGCGTGCCGTCGTCGTGGAGGACGCGATCGCGGGCGTGGCGGCCGGACATGCTGGCCGGTTCGGCTGCGTCATCGGCGTGGATCGCAGCGGACAAGCGATGGCGCTGCGCGATGCCGGCGCCGATGTTGTCGTGACCGATCTGGCGCAAGTCCAGGTCGCAGTGGAACCAGCGTCCACGTGGTCACTGGCGTATGAAGGCTTCGACCCGGCGCAAGAGGGTGTCCGCGAAGCCTTATGCACCCTGGGGAATGGCTATTTCGCGACGCGCGGCGCCGCCGCCGAGGCGGTGGCGGATGACATTCACTATCCGGGAACCTACCTCGCCGGCGGCTACAATCGGTTGCGCACCAACATCGCCAGCCGCGTGGTCGAAAGCGAGGATCTCGTGAATTGGCCGAAATGGCTCACGCTTGAGGTTTGCATCGCCGAGCAAGGCTGGTTCGACGCGCGAACCGTCAAGCTCCGGTCGTACCGCCAGGAGCTTGATCTGCAGCACGGCCTGCTGTTGCGGAACGTCAGCTTCGAGGACGCCGAAGGGCGGCGCAGTACGCTCAAGGAACGACGCCTGATATCGATGAGCAGCATGCATCTTGGCGCGCTGGAACTGACGCTGACAGCCGACAATTGGTCGGCAGGTGTGACGGTGCGTTCGGCGATCGACGGGCGCGTCGTCAACGCTGGCGCGAAGCTTTACCGCAAGTTCAACAACAAGCATCTGGAGCCGCTGGCCAGCGAGGTCGTTGGCGAGGACAGCGTATGCCTGCTGGTGCGCACCTGTCAGTCGAATATTCATGTCGCGCAGGCGGCGCGAACGCGAGCGTTCCTCGACGGACAGCTTCTCGCGGTCCAACGTCAAGTTATCGAGGAATCGGGATACATCGGGCAAGACCTGAAAATCGACCTTAAGCAAGGCGAAACGCTGATGCTGGAGAAGCTGGCCTCTTTCTATACCTCGCGCGATCAAGCCATTTCCGAGTGCGCGGTGGAGGCACGCAAGGCCATAGCGCGCGCGGGTTGCTTCGATGCCGTGATGGCGAACCATATGCTCGCCTGGAAGCACCTGTGGGGCCGCTTTGACATCTATATCCAGCCAGCCGATCACGCCTTCAAGATGAACGTCCCGATGCTACTGCGGTTGAACATGTTTCATCTGCTGCAAGCCGTCTCGCCGAATTCCATCGGACTCGATATCGGCGTACCCGCACGGGGCTGGACCGGCGAGGCGTATCAGGGCCATGTATTTTGGGATGAACTGTTCATCTTCCCATTTTTCAATTATCGGATGCCCGAAATCACCCGTTCACTTCTGATGTACCGTTACCGACGCTTGGGCGAGGCGCGCGCGGGCGCTCTCGCCGCCGGATACAAGGGAGCGATGTTCCCCTGGCAGAGCGGAAGCGATGGTCAGGAGGAGACCCAGGCGTCCAACCTCAACCCGCGCTCACAGCGCTGGGTACCTGATAATTCCTACTTGCAGCGTCACGTAGGCAGTGCCGTCGCCTATAACGTCTGGCAGTACTTCCAGGTTACTCACGACATCGAGTTTCTGCATTCCTACGGCGCGGAGTTGATCCTCGATATCGCCTGCTTCTGGTCGAGTATCGCGACCTTCAATGACCTCCGCGGGCGCTACGAGATCCGCGGGGTGATGGGGCCCGACGAGTTCCACGACGGCTATCCGGATTCGGCAACGCCCGGCCTCAACAACAACGCCTATTCGAACATTATGGCCGTGTGGGTACTGTGCCGAGCGCTGGAGGTGCACGATCTTCTGTCAGAAGTGCGTCGCGCGGAGGTCACGACGCAACTCGGATTGTCGGCGGATGAGATCGCACGCTGGGGCGATATCAGTCGCAAGATGTACTTACCGTTCCATGACGACGGGATCATCAGCCAGTTCGAGGGCTACGAAAAATTGGGTGAGCTCGACTGGAAGCGCTACCGGACCCGGTATGGTAATATTCAGCGTCTCGATCTTATTCTCGAAATGGAGAACGACAGCGCCAACCGCTACAAGATCTCGAAACAAGCCGACGTGCTGATGTTGTTCTACCTGTTTTCCTCGGAGGAAATCGGCGAGTTGTTCGGGCGTCTAGGATATCCGTTCGAATACGAAACCATTCCGCGAAACGTCGCCTACTATGCCGCCCGCTCCTGTCACGGCTCCACGCTGTGCCGTGTGGTGTATGCTTGGGTGCTGGCGCGTTCCGACCGTCAGCGCGCGATGGACTTCTTCGCGGAAGCGCTGCAGAGCGACGTGAGCGATGTCCAGCAGGGCACCACTGCAGAGGGCGTCCACCTCGGCGCCATGGCCGGAACTGTCGATCTAGTGCAGCGCGTATCGACGGGTATCGAAGTAAGAGCCGACGTTCTGCGGCTCAATCCGGAATTGCCGCAGGAGATAGAGCGCCTCGACATGCGCATCCGCTACCGCGGGCACTCACTCGATCTGCGGCTAACTCGCGACTCGCTCACGGTCCGCGGGCATGACGATGCGGCGGCACCGATTTCCTTATGCGTCGAAGGCAAGCTCTGCGAATTCTCTAGCGGTACTACCCGTGTATTTCAGTTGAACGGCAAGGCGACCGATAGCGCAATTGTCGAAGACGAACATGGTGGCCAAAAGGTCTTGCCGCGTTCACGGCCTCGGCTGAAACGGGAGAATTGAGCCATGAACACAAGGATTCTTTCTCCGGAGCTGCTCCACAACATAGATGCCTATTGGCGGGCGGCCAACTATCTCTCGGTCGGGCAAATTTATCTTTACGACAATCCCCTGCTGAAGCGGCCGCTGACGCTCGCGGATGTGAAACACATGTTGCTGGGACATTGGGGTACCACCCCAGGGCAGAACTTCATTTACGTTCACTTGAACCGGGTCATCAAGAAATTTGACCTCAACATGATTTACGTCTCCGGACCCGGGCATGGCGGGCCGGCCGTCGTGGGCAATACTTACTTGGAGGGCACTTACAGTGAGATCTATCCCGACATCAGCCGGGATGAGGCCGGGCTTCGAAAACTTTTTATTCAGTTTTCGTTTCCCGGAGGAATTCCGAGCCACGCGTCACCAGAGTGCCCCGGATCCATCCACGAGGGTGGCGAGTTGGGCTATTCGCTCAGCCATTCGTTTGGGGCGGTGTTCGACAATCCTGATCTCGTCGTCGCCTGCGTGGTCGGAGATGGCGAGGCTGAAACCGGACCGCTTGCCACGGCTTGGCATTCCAACAAGTTTCTCAATCCGGTCACCGATGGTGCGGTGCTGCCAATCTTGCATCTTAACGGCTACAAGATTTCCAACCCGACGATCCTCGCGCGCATCCCTCGTGAGGAATTGGAACAATTGCTCCTCGGCTATGGATGGAGGCCCTACTTTGTCGAGGGACACGAGCCTATGCTCATGCATGAGGCCATGGCCTCGACGCTCGATAAGGTCGTCGAGCAGATCAAGAAAATCCAACACGACGCCCGCATTCACGGTTACCTCGAGCGTCCACGTTGGCCGATGATCGTCCTTGTTTCACCAAAGGGCTGGACCGGGCCAAAGGTGGTTGATGGTCTCCAGATTGAAGGTACCTTCCGCTCCCACCAGGTGCCGCTCTCCGACCCGGCCAGCCATCCCGAGCACCTCAAGCTGTTGGAAGACTGGCTAAGGGGCTACCGGCCAGAAGAACTTTTCGACGAGCAGGGTCGACTTAAACCTGAGCTGGCAGAGCTTGCGCCCAAGGGCGAACGACGCATGGGCGCAAATCTCCATGCCAACGGCGGTTGTCTGCTCCGCGACCTACGGATGCCGGATTTCCGCGACTACGCGGTGGACGTCCCTTCACCAGGAGTGGGCGGCGTCGGCGACACGCACGTGCTCGGGCGCTTCCTGCGTGATGTGACGAAGCTCAACGACGAGCAGCGGAATTTTCGAATCTTTGGACCTGACGAGACGCTCTCCAACGGTCTGGAAGCTGTCTTTGAGGTAACGCAACGTCAATGGGACGCCACCACCGTTTCGAACGACGAATTTCTCGCGCCGAGCGGGCGCGTAATGGAAATGCTGAGTGAGCACCAATGCGAAGGCTGGCTTGAGGGTTACCTGCTCACCGGGCGGCACGGACTTTTCAATTGCTACGAGGCATTTATCCACATTGTCGATTCGATGTTCAACCAGCACGCCAAGTGGCTGAAGGTCACGGCGCACCTGCCGTGGCGGCGGAAGATCGCCTCGCTCAACTACCTGCTGGCCTCCCATGTCTGGCGCCAGGATCACAACGGCTTCACGCATCAGGATCCCGGCTTCATCGACCATGTCGTGAACAAGAAGGCGGAGGTTGTACGTGTTTATCTTCCGCCGGATGCAAACTGCCTGCTATCCGTTATGGACCACTGCCTGCGCAGTCGCCACTACGTCAACGTTGTGATCGCAGGTAAGCACCCTGCGCCACAATGGCTAACGATGGACGCGGCCGCCGTCCATTGCGCAGAAGGCATCGGCATATGGCAATGGGCCAGCAACGATCAGAATACTGAGCCGGACCTGGTAATGGCTTGCGCCGGTGACGTGCCGACGCTGGAGACACTCGCTGCCGTTTCCATTCTGCGTCAACACCTGTCCGACCTAAAAATCCGCGTGGTCAATGTTGTCGATCTCATGAAGCTGCAGCCGCAAACCGAGCACCCGCATGGATTAAACGACATAGACTTCGATTTCACTCTTCACCAAGGACAAACCAATCATCTTTGCGTTCCACGGATACCCTTGGTTGGTCCACCGGTTGACCTACCGCCGCACCAACCACGAGAACTTACACGTTCGCGGCTACAAAGAAGAAGGCACGATTACTACCGCCTTCGACATGACTGTGCTTAACGATCTGGATCGCTTTCACTTGGTAATGGACGTGGTCGATCGGGTGCCGCAGACGGGTGCCCGGGGCGCCTACCTAAAGCAGCAGCTTCAGGACAAACTCAACGAACATAGGCATTACATTCGTGAGCATGGCGAGGACATGCCCGAAATCCGAAACTGGCAGTGGGGCGCAAAGCCTTGATCGGCACACCGGATATGCCCGCGCGCCTTTACTTTATCCGGCACGGAGAAACGACATGGTCGCTCTCCGGTCAACATACCGGACGAACCGACATTCCTCTGACCGCGCAAGGCGAAGACGCCGCTCGCAAGCTGGCCGAACGGCTAAAAGCCGTGAAATTCAGCCACGTGTTCACCAGTCCGCTACAACGCGCACGGCGAACCTGTGAGTTGGCCGGCTTAGACGCAAGCGCGGAAATCGAACCGGACCTGTTGGAGTGGGACTACGGCGACGATGAGGGACAGTTCTCAGTAGATATCCGCAAGAAGCGGCCTGACTGGAATCTCTTTCGAGATGGAGGCCTGCGCGGCGAATTGCCCGCCCAGGTTTCGGAACGCGCTGACCGGGTGATTGCTCGGGTCCGAAGGCTCGACGGTAACGTTGCTATCTTCTCGCATGGTCAATTCGGCCGCGTCTTGGCCGCACGTTGGATCGGATTACCAGTAGGCCAAGCTCAACACTTCGTTCTCAGCACAGCGTCCATCAGCATACTGGGTTATGAGCACAATCTCGCCAACCAATCCGCTATCATCCAATGGAATACCAGCGCACCGAATGTTCGACTGAGCGCGTCGCTGGATTGACATTGGCAAACGGCATTGAATGGATCGAAATCAAACGTCGCGGCGACCACATCGACGAGCGGTAATCGATGATTCGGCCTGCCCCCGATTCCACAACCGGTTTGACGAACGAAGAGGGCCGGCAACGCCTCACAGCGAACCGAGCGAATCCAGCTCAGGATATTGCCGAACACCCGATCCATCGGGCATTTGAGAAAATTGTGGGCGCCTGTTCCATGGATGCTCGAGGCGGCAGTCTTGGTGGCGGCCTTTCATTTGCTTCTCCGATCAAGCAGAGATCCACGCACGCGCCTGAGATGCCGCGGACTGCGAAAACAGTCTGGTCGTAGCTGGCATCAGAAAGGCAAAAAAGCGGACGGCTGTCTTGATCCACTCGACATCGGTGACGACGGCCACCCGATCCCAACGCGAGAGATGTTCGACGCCAATCTTGAAATCTTCCCACATCGCGCCTGGATCGAGCCCCGCAAAGTCTTCGCCCGTTTCGTAATAGAGCCGGACTTTGGCATGGTCTTTGAGCGACCTCAGGACCGCAGGAATCAGAACGGAATCATATTCCGCCTTCGTCACCCTGCCCGTACATCTAAAGGCGACAACGTTTTCCGGAAAATCCTTGAGCTGTTCGATCATCGGCGTATTCCGTCCCCGAATGTGAAGCTGGAGTCTTCAAATCTCGATCAGTACCTTGAGGGCGTGGGTTTTGGCGGCAGCACCGAATGTGTCGTATGCGTCAAGGATTTTGTCGAACTTAAAGCAATGGGTAATGAGCTTCTTGGGGTCAATCTTGTGAGACTGCACGGTCTTCAGCAGCATCGGCGTCGTCACGGTATCAACCAGCCTCGTGGTGATCGAGATATTCCGATCCCACAAACGCTCTAAGTGGAGATCCGCCTTGACACCGTGTACGCCGATGTTAGCGATGACGCCGCCGGGGGCAACGATATCCTCGCACGTGATGAAGCTGGAAGGCACGCCAACAGCTTCGATCGCGGTATCAACTCCGCGTCCGTTGGTCATTTTCATGACCTTCTCGACCGCCTTGCCATCGTTGTTGTTGATCATCGTCGTCGCGCCGAACCGGAATGACATCTCAAGCCGGTTGTCGTCGAGGTCGATCATGATGATCTCCGCCGGCGAGTAGAATTGAGCGGTCAGCAACGCCGCAAGGCCGATCGGGCCGGCGCCGACGATGGCGATAGTCGAGCCGGGCTGAACTTTGCCATTGAGCACACCGCATTCGAAGCCGGTCGGAAGGATGTCGCTCAGCATCACGAGCGCGTCTTCTTCGGCGCCCAGCGGAATATGATAGAGGCTCGTGTCGGCAAAGGGCGTGCGAACAAACTCGGCCTGCGTGCCATCGATCTTGTTGCCAAGAATCCAGCCGCCGTTCAGACAATGGGAATGCATACTGCGGCGGCAATAATCGCAGGTCCCGCATGCCGAAATGCAGGAAATAATGACACGGTCACCGGCTTTGAACGCCGTCACCGCATCTCCGACCTTGTCGACGATACCGACACCCTCGTGGCCAAGAATGCGCCCGGGGACACATGTCGGAACGTCGCCCTTGAGAATGTGCAAATCAGTTCCGCAAATCGTGGTTTTCACGACCCTGACGATCGCGTCGGTCGGCGCAGATATCTGCGGCTTCGGCCGCTCCTCCACCGCCTTCTTTTCAGGCCCCCGATAGACGAGCGCTTTCACGGCATTCTCCTCACGCTGCGCGTGCAGTGCACGAAGGAGTTAACTACGGCCATGATGTAAGGGGGCTTGAGATCGATCAAACATGACCATCAAAGTGCATCACGATATCTTGTTGGAACCGCTGCCCGGCCGATCCACGGACGGGCGGAAGCGTCGCAGAAGGACCAGTTGATTTTGCTTCGTTCAGGGATGCTCGCTTGAGTTCATTCGCAACCAAAATGGATAGTCAGCGCAAAGTACGCTTCGCCCCACATAGCGCCCACATGCGAAGATTGGCCATGTGTCGCAGTGGTTCAATTCACGAGGCCAACCGAAATATTTGCTCAGGCCGTCGAGGAATAGAATTGAACAGCCCTCAAAGCTGCATGAGTAGCTCATGTCGAAACGCGCTCGGCATGAATGTCATGGCTGTATTTTGCGCTGGCTTGGAAGGTTGTTCACCCGATTGTTTCGTTGGATCGAAATGTGCAGAGGTGCAAGCGCAAACGATGTCCGGTTGAGAAAAGCCCGTCGGCGGCACCGTCAAATGGTGATGCTTGGACGCGGAGCTGATTCCCTGGATGAGGCGCGGTTTAATTCTTGTGTGCGGGGCGCTTGCCAACAAAGCCCCAGATAGCGGACTATCGTCGCCACGCAGCGGCGGGTCCTGCGAAGAAAGTAGTCGTGGCGCCCTGCCCTGCCAGAGCCGCCCTAGCGATCGGGCGGCTCTTCTGCATTTCCGCTTCGGAGGCGATTCCGTTAACAGATGCTGAATCGTAGGCCGAGTACAGGGAACTTTCGAGCGAGACTTTCCGACTGGAATCGCTCCATCTTCTTTCCATGTCCGCAGAAATGAGCCGCACAAAGGCTCTCAGAATCGCCGTGCTCGCGCTCCTCGCCTCCTCTGGCGTGAACGCGTTACTACTTGCTTTGTGGCTCTGAATATTTTGCTGCATCCCGCGCGTCCCGAACGCTGTGCTCCACCGGTAACCCATTGAGCAAATTAGGATCGAGTGCCATCGCTTCGCGCTTCGTTCACGCCGAAACCACCCAACTCTTTGCGATCTCTTTGCGGCGTTACGAATTCATTCTGACGTCACGGACGTCAGAATGACGAAGCAACCTCGTTCTAAAAGCGCGCGGCCAGGCGAGCTAAACGACATCGCTTCGTCGTGCGCCCACCGTTCTGTAATCAACTCGGAAGGCGATGGATCTCGACGGCGTCGGCGCCGAGGACTTCAACGAAATCGAGATTCTTCGGGTTATGACCGATCGGAACGTCGTTGGTGCGACCAACGAGCATCCACCCTTAGTGCTTGTTGCCGTTGTCAGGGGCTGATGGCCAGGCGCGTCGCTCTTTAAGCGTATCCTCCAGGTAAAATGCATTGACAACGACCAGCAGAACGACCGTGAGTGGGGCTGCCAGAACGACGCCCACGGGTCCCAAGAGCAGACCGAAGACCAGCGCTGCGAAGAGGGTCAAGACTGGAGGCAATTCTACAGCTTCCGCTTGAACCAGCGGCGTGATCAGATTGCTTTCCACGAAGTGGACACCGGCATAGAGCAACGCCGCGTAGAGCGCGGGCATCGGTCCCTGCACTGCGGCGATCAGGATGCCCGGGGCCGACGCCAGGATTGGGCCTACATAGGGTACGAATGCAAACATACCGGCGATCAGGCCAAGAGCCAAAGGCGCTGCAATGCCTAACCACCAGAGGCCGAACGCTGTTAGCGTACCGACGAAGATCATTGTCACCGACTGGCCGATGAGCCAGCGTCCGAGAGTAGCGCCAATAAGGTCAAGCACACCTCCGATCCGTGCCCGCCGGTCCGACGGCACGAGCCGCAAGAGACCGTGACGGTACCGTTCCGGCTGGGCCGCAAGATAAACTGCGGCGAACAGAAGAACAGTAAGATAGGCTGTGGCGCGAAACGCGGAGCCAAAGAGCCCCGCAATGTAGCCGGCAACTTGCCCGGTAGCCGCTGTGAGGTTCATGTCATGCGCAAGGCCGAGCAGCCATTCGCCCCGTGGACTTGCGCCGAATTCGCGTACAAGTTGAGAGACACCTTGCGGAAGGGTTTTGGCCACAAGGTCGAACTGAGTTCGCGATCTGGGAGCCGAACGACCAGCCGATGCCTCCCAGCGCAGCAACCAATACAAAAATGACAGGGCCGACCGCCCAGGCTTCCGGTATCCGCGTCAAGCGGCTCACTGCGCGGGCTAGTCCGCGTAGTAGGACCGCCAGCAGGGCAGCACCAAACGCCAACACGAGGACATCGGAAAGCCGCCAAGCGGCGAACACACCGCCGGCGGCGAGAACTACCAGCCGCAGTTGGTGCGCGAAAGGTCGGTCCGCGAGAGTGGGTCGCACTTGCGGGTCTTCGGTTTTCTCAGGCATCAGACCGCAACGGCTTTGATCAGCCGCCTAATGAGACATCATTAGGCAGATTGGCGCGTCGTCCAACAGGTCATGCGTCACCCCTCCGAACAGCCATTCACCCAATCGGCTGTGACCGTATCCGCCGGTCACGATTAGATCCGCGCCCTCATCCTTCGCCAACCGGACGAGCTGATGAGCATCCGATTCGTGCATATGGACGCGAACCTCAGATTGGCACTTCGCGCCATGACGCTGCAGATATTTTGCGACATCGCGGACACGACGGCGCGCAGCGTCCTGTTGGTCGGCTTTGCATAGTTCGACAATCGTAACCTGCGAGGCTTTGATGATAAATGGCAGTGCATCGCGCACCGCGAGTCGCGCCTCTCTGGTGTCCTTCCACCCGACGATGATGCGGTCGGCAGCAAGCATCGTAACGTGCTCCGGCACTGATAGCGTCGGCCGCCCCATGCGCAACATTGCCGCGGCTGGGTCGATCAAGTTATAGATGTCTAACTTTGGTTGTTTACGCCTGACCACGACGAGATCGGCTGATCTAGCTTCGTTGCTTAGGAATACAGTCGGATATTCGACACCCCAGCGCCACTCAACTTTCTCCTTTGCGAGCCCGACAACGCTCTGAAACCACTCGCCCTTCGCTGCCAACGCCGCTTTCATTTTCGCTAGATCGGCTTTGGTAGTCTCCTTGATAACGACACCTTCAGCGATGAACGGAGGCTCAACCGCGAACGCCGAGACGCCAATGATCGACGCATCGAATTTGTCGGCCACGCTTCGTGCCACTCGCACGTGGTTATCTATCGTCGCGTTAGCGTCAACGTAAACCATAATACTGGTGACGGTCATAGCCTTGCTCCCGTCGAAAACGACGATCGATGTGCGCTTTCTCGCATCAGAAGGCACTCGGACAGTTGACCCAAATCAAGGTACGCTCAGGCGCTCTTTCGCAATGAAGCTAGAGCCACTGAAGCTGCGCCTAATTGACTGTTTGCCGTTGAACATCGAAGTGAGACTGGAGGTCTGCTCCGAGTCTGTTCCGCTCTCGTCAGCGGACATGGCTCGGACGGGATGGACTTCGCAAGGGTGCCATCAACAACGGACTTTACCGCAGATCAAAGTGATCCTGCGACGCGCACGATCGAGCGTATCGCCCACCTGCAGGTCGTCGAAGGTCCGGTTCTTGATGAATGCCCCGTCTCTCACCAGCATCACCGCTGAAAAATATAAGTACCGGGCGCGTCCTCGAGCGGGAAATAGCCCTTCCCGGCGGCTCCCATGCCGGGCGGTGACACGCGTTTTGGCACGGAATGGCTGACGAGCCACTTGGCCCAATCCACCCACCATGATCCATCTTTCGATACCGCCGCGACAGCCCATTCGTCCGGGTCGAGACAAGGGTCGGTGGTACGCTTCAAAGCGATGCGAAAATACTGCGCAGAACGGCCGGGCTCGCTGACGATGCCGGCATTATGTCCCCCGTTCGTTAACACGAAGGTGACGTCCGTATCGGTGTGATAGTGGATACTGTAGACGGACCTCCACGGCGCGACGTGGTCGCGTTCCGTCCCGACCACGAACATCGGTGCGCGGATGTTCTGCAGCGCAGCCGCGCGTCCGTCGACCATGAAGCGGCCCGCCGCGAGCTCGTTGTCGAGATAGAGACGCTGGAGATACTCTGCATGCATCTTGTAAGGCATGCGGGTGGAGTCTGCGTTCCACGCCATGAGATCGGTCATCGGCGTGCGCTCGCCTATCAGGTAGTCGTGGACGTGGCGTGACCACATGAGGTCGTTGGTACGAAGAAGCTGAAAGGCACCTGCCATTTGATCGGCGGAGAGATAGCCTTTGTTCCACATCATGCTTTCCAGGAAATGCATCTGGCTGTGATCGATGAACAGCGCCAGTTCCCCGGGCTCGGTGAAATCTGTCTGAGCGGCTAATAGAGTGACGGAAGCCAGTCGATCATCGCCGACGCGCGCCATGGAGGCTGCCGCGATCGATAGAAGCGTACCGCCCAGGCAGTACCCTGTCGCGTGGATCTTGCAGTCGGGAACAACGGCGCCGACGGCGTCGAGCGCGGCCATGACGCCCAGCCGCCGGTAATCGTCCATGGTGAGATCGCGATCCTCCGCGCTTGGATTGAGCCATGAGATGCAGAAAACGGTGTGGCCCTGTCCGACCAGGTAGCGGATCAGCGAATTCTGTGGCGAGAGATCGAGGATGTAGTACTTCATAATCCAAGCTGGCACGATCAGCACCGGCTCGGTCATAACGGTCTCCGTCGCCGGCGCATATTGGATTAGTTCGATCAGGCGGTTCCGAAGGACTACCTTTCCAGGTGTAACCGCCACATCACGACCGGCAAGGAAGTTTTCTGTCCCAACCGCCCGCCGCCCCGTGGCGAACCGACTGATGTCCTCCACCCAGTTCTGGAAGCCCTGGATGAAGTTAGAGCCGCCCGTCTCAATGGTCTTCTTGACCACTTCTGGGTTGGCGATTGGGATGTTCGAAGGCGAGAACACATCGAGGAGCTGACGGGCAGCGAAAGACATGACGTCTTCATGATGTGGCGTGACGCCCGGCACTTCATGGGTTACATTATGCCACCACTGCTGATTGAGCAGGAAAGCCTGAACCCAAAAGCTGTAAGGTTGTTTCCGCCATCCCTCAGCGCGAAACCGATAATCTCCAGGCAGCGGTTCGATGCACGGCGGCGCATCAGGATGGGCGAGCGCTCCGGCTAGATAGGACAGCAACCGGATCGACTTCCGCGAAGCTTTGTCGACGAGTTCCAGGCACTTGCCGGGGGCCGACGCCAGATGGATCGACCAATCGAAGAAGGCGAGTGCAAGCGACGCCGGCGAAAGCCCTGCTGTTCCCTTGGCGATCAGGGCCTCGCGTATCCGATCGATCGTCCGAAAGACTTCGCTGCCGACGCTCTCCTCAATTGGCGGTAATGGTACCGACCGATTCAGAGTTGCCGCAGGGCTTGCCGCTCTGTTCATAGATATAACCTTTCCCTTCCGTTGTGGCGTCTATGCCCACGCTCCGCAAGCTGGAGCTGAAACGGCATGTCGATGGGAAATGCTCTTGCGCCTCCAGGTTGATCCACAGTTCGATCTGCGTTGGCTGTTGCATCGCCCTTACGTCTGATGATGTTGGAAATTGCCGTTGGCATCCTCGCGAAATTCAACAGTGTCGATTGCCTTATCGCTTGATCCTTCGCGGATGACGTACCGCACTTGCAAGCTAACGACGTCCTTAAACGCCGCTTTTCCAGAAATCGCTTTCGACGCAATGGACGCAATCGCAGTTGCTTCGTTGTCGCGGCCGGCATGAGTTGATTCATTCATGTTGCTGTTTACGCGTAAGACGATCAGTACATTGCGCTCGACAATCACCTCGACCGTTTGATCCGTTGCTCCCATTGAGTGAACAACGGACTTCCGTATATCCACTAGGGTCGAGAGCCGCTCCTGCTCCTGGGCGGACGTTGTCTGCGCGTGCAGCGTCGTGTTGGCTTGAGTCACTAAAGCCAACACCGCGATGGAGATCGCGAACAGATACCTCAACATGGAATTCTCCCCAATGTTCTAGCCGCTGCTTGTTAGGAAAGCCGTTCTAGACATCCAGCCATGATCTAGATCAAATTAGAGGTCGAAGAGTGACCACAACGCGCTATGATTTGATCCGCACTTCTTCTATCGACGCGATAAGCGCGGCGGACGAACGTCAGTGCGACAGCAGGACCGGCAGCGGCGGCTTGGCGAGCACGCTCCTGGTGGCGCCGCCAACCGGGAACTTCATGGGTTACGTTGTGCCACCATTGCTGATTGGCCACTGGAGACGGTCGGAGTTAGTTTCTTCCGGGATTTCCTCGCGCACGAGGTTTGCTTAAGCGAGCATCGGGACGGGCGCTACCGATAGATTGATCAATAAGCTCGAGAGCCCAAATAAGTTCTTGCTCCTCGCGAGGAGGGATAATGAAAAGGTCAGGTCTTGCCGCCATGAAAGCATTCCTCGCACTCTCATGGCTTGTTAAGCGAGAGGGGCGAATTGACTGGGTTCGCATCGTGACGATTTCGTCCACGATAATTACTGCAGGTCTGATTGCACTCTACGTAATCGAGCACAGAAACTAGGGCTATCGGCCGGGGCGGCGCAACACAAACGGGCCTGCACTTGCGCCCCTGAACCCAAATGCAGAAGGCGACGGTGCGAATTTAGCATTGATGGGGCAAAGCAGCTGGGAGGGTTTGTCTGCGTTTCTACTTCTTGGAACAAGCGCCCAGCAACGATTGGAGGTCAACGCTCTTTGACAGTCACGCCGGGCGACACGCGGTCGCTTGGATAGACAATGACGCGGTCACCTTGTGCGATGCCCGCTGCGACCGCGGTGATTTTTCCCGAGCGTCGAAGCAACTTGACCTCGCGGTCTTGTGCGCGGCCGTTGTCCACGATGTAGACGTGCCAAGAGTCTCCGCGCCGAAACAAGGCGCCGGTCGGAATCATCGTCGCATCGTCTTGTGCAAAGACAGTAATGCGCGCGTCCACCTGATAGCCGTCACCAAGCCCGGTCCATTGCACGCGGGGTGAAGACAGATCAATCAACACATTCACGCGCTGTTCCTCGACGCCGAGCGTTGACACCTTGGTGAAGGCCGCCGGCTCGACCCGCCGAACCTTACCGGACAGGACGCCAAGTCCGCCCCAATGATCGATTACAACGTCGGCGCCCGGTTGGATTTCGACAGCATCAGTGCTCAATACGTCGACGACGACTTCAAGATCGCCCACATCGCCGATCTCCAGCAGCGGCGTTCCCGATTGAACGATCGTCTCGCTCTCTTGCGCGACCTTGAGGATGACGCCGGGGACCGGCGCGGTGACGTTCCAAATGTCTTGAGCCGCCGGCCCACCTTCCTGAGAGCGGGCCAGCACTGCGCGTGCCTGGTTCAGCTCATGCTCGGCCGCGTGGTTCAGAAATTGTGCGGCGCGCAGATCCCGGTCAGCGACCCGCATCGCAAGCTCAGCGCGCTCAAGCGCCTGAGTGGTCGATGCGCCGGTGCTGACCAGGGTACGCGTGCGGTCCAGATCAGTCTTGGCCTGCTCGGCCTGCGCCTGCGTTCGCTCGACGGCTGCCTTCGCCCGTTCGGTCTCGGCTTCGGCCCTACCCAGGCGTTCTTCGGCCTCGCGGCGGCTGCGTGGATCGAGAAGAGGCGCAGGCGCCGGCACGATCGACGCAATGACGTCGTCGATGCTGACGCGATCGCCGAGCTTCAGTGCAATACGCGTCAACCGTCCGCCAAGTGGCGCCGCCACAACATAACGTTCCCGGATCCGTGTCCTGCCGTCTTCGTCGACCGTGGCGACGAAGTGACCTTTGGTGACGATCGCCGTCTCCACGGAAACAGCAGCCGGCAGAAACGACCAGACGATAGCCGCTGCCGCTGCCGCCAGCCCGAGTGCCGTCGCGGCACGGCCAATTGTCAACCGCATAGTCAATCCCTTGCCTTCAGGGCGGTGACCAGGTCGAGCCTTCCGATCCGCCGCCGAACGATATATGCGCTCGCGATCGATGCCACGATCACCACGATCATCGCCGCGGTATAAGTTCGCGGCCCGACTGTCGCCGGAATCTCGAAGCTCTCGCTTTTCTGCATACTCAACATAATCAAGCGGATCATAGGCTGGGTCGAGGCCAAGCCAAGCAGGACTCCGCAAGCTATCTCGAAGAAGAACTCACCGAACAGGACACTGGACACTTCGGCGGCAGTGAATCCGAGAACCCGTAAGCTAGCCAGCTCCCAAGCACGTTCCTGCAATCCGATCCGCGCGCTGTTGTAAACGACGCCGACCGCGATGATCACGGCAAACGTGGTGAGGACGCCTGCGGTGACGAAAATCAGGCCGGCAATCTTGTCGAGAAATGAACTCAGCGTATAGGCCTTCATCGAGACCGACTCGATGACCGGAAGATCTTTGAGCCAGCGGGAAATGTCGGGGAGCGCCGATGGCTCGGCGTAAATCGCGGCAGCAGAAACCACGTCGCCTTCGCCCGTCAAACGATTGAGCTCGCCGATCTGCATATAGGCCGCTACTCCGAGGTACTCGTCGACGCTCGCCGCAAGAGGTACATCGATCGTTCGACGGCGGCCCTCGAGAACTTCGATGGTGATGATGTCGCCCGGCGCGACGTCCAGCCGTTTGGCGATCCGGCGGTTGAGCGTAATGCCCTCGGCAGCCACTTCGATCGGTCGCTGCGCTGCATCGTGAGGACGCCGCAACTCACCCCCAGTCGAAAGACCAATCACGGATGTCAGATAGGAGCGATGCCCGACGCGAAGGCGTGCCGGGACAATTCGCTGCCCTTCAACTGCGAGAAAGCCGGGCTGGCGCGCTAAGTCCCCAACAATCGACCGGGCCCGGGGATGAGGAAAAGTGATCGCCATGTTGCCCCGCTCGACCAGATTGAACTGAACCTCGATGATTTGATCGATGGCGTCGCGCCAGAACAGGCCAAGGGCAACCATTGGCACCGCGAAAGCGATACCGAGAATCGTGAGCGCGGTTCGCAGGGGATGCCCCGTTACGTTACGAAGCACCATCACAAAGCGTGGCTTCATTGTCCGGACTGGCAGGATGGCTTCGATTGAGGAACGACTGAAGGCAGATGGCGCCGCAGGGCGCATGGCCACCGCCGGCGCCAGCGTGACGACGGTTTGCAACGCGGTGAGCACGCCGACGGCGGCGGCGGCAAAGCTGATCGCGATACCGAGAGCCGCCGCCCATGTGGTGAGTTCGAATTGAAGGTCCGGGAAGCGAAAGAAGGCGCGGTAGCTATAGATGATCGCGTGCCCGAACCCAATTCCGGCGACGATTCCAAGCGCCGATCCCAACAGCACGATCACGGCCACGAGCTTGAGATAGTGAAAGACCAACGGCCTTGTAGGGAAACCCAGCGCTTTCAGTGCGGCGATCTGTTCGCGCTGAGCAGTGACCAGCCTCCCGAGCGCAATATTGAGCAGGAACGCGGCGATCGCGAAGAAGATGACCGGAATCGTTGTCGACATCACGCGTTGCTCGTTGAGCTCGTCTTCGAGAAATCGATTGGATGGCTGGTCGCGCGCAGCGACGGCGCCGGCCGATCCGAATGGCGCAAGCAAGCGGTCGAGGTCCGCGATCACGGCTACAGAATCGGCCCCGGGCGTCAGCGAAACGACGAGATCGTTGAACGCGCCGGCCATGTCGAACGCCGCTTCGGCGGCATGGCGGTCGATCCACAACACGGCAAAAAAGCGATCGTCGGGCAGCGGCAGGCCCGGTTTAACCGCAAAGATGTATTCGGGTGAAAGCGCGACGCCGGTAATGCCGAAGCTCTGCACGCGTCCATTGAGGATGACGCGCAGGTTTGAACCCGGCTCAACCGAATTGACCTCTGCAAAAGCCTCGTTGATAGCAGCGCCACTGGTATCGCCCGGTGCTGGCGCGGCGCCGCGACGCAGGTGGAGTTTCGAAAGCGGCTCGTCGCCGGCATTCGAGATCGAGACCATCCTCGCCGAGACCGGAAGCGGGGAGGACGGCCAATCGACAATCACGTCGCGCACGATGCGTGCTTGGACTGCCGCGACCCCCGGAATTTCGTTGAGCTGCGCAACGATCGCGAGAGGTGCCCGCTTCAGCGTGACGAAAATTTGCGGAAAGCGCGCGGCCGCATAGAAGCGATCGCGTGCCGACCACAATGAATTGTAGTCAGAGACCGCCGTGATGAACACCGCAACGCCGGCTGCCACAACGAGGGCAATGGTGATCACCTGGCCCCACATGGCGAGCATGTCGCGGAACAGCTTTCGGTCGAGCAAACTCACCAGCGCACCTGATCGGGTGTCAGCCGCCGAGCATTGCGCTCTTCGCCGACGATCCGGCCGCCGCCCAGGCGCAGCACGCGGTCGGCCATACCGGCAATCGCGGCATTGTGAGTGATGATGATTGTTGTAGTGCCGAAGCGTTCGTTCGCGCGCGCGATCGCCGCCAGAACCACCTTGCCAGTGTCGTAGTCGAGCGCGCCGGTCGGTTCATCGCAGAGCAGGACGTCGGGCGACTTGACGATAGCCCGCGCGACCGCGACGCGCTGCTGCTCGCCACCGGAAAGCTGCGATGGAAAATGGTTCAGCCGGTGCTCAAGGCCAACCAATGCCAGCACTTCCTTCGGGTCGAGGGGCTTCGTCGCGATCTCGTTCACCAGCGCGACGTTTTCCAGGACGGTCAAACTCGGGATCAGGTTATAGAATTGGAACACGAAGCCGACGTGCTCGCGCCGGTAGCGCGTCAGTTCGGCGTCATCGGCGCCTACCAGGTTGTGATCACGCCAGGTTGCCTGGCCCGAGGTTGGGGCGTCCAGACCGCCCAGAATATTCAGCAGCGTCGATTTGCCGGAACCGGACGGGCCCAATAGAACGACGATCTCACCCTCGAAGATATCGAGATCGACATCGCGCAGCGCATGCACCTCCGTTTCGCCCATGACGTAGGTCTTCGCAAGACCGCGGGCGACGAAAACGCGTTGAGGCTGGCTCTCGGATTTCATGGCAAACTAATGACGACCTCAAGGGGCGGACCAAAACACGATCGTCAGTCAATAATTTGTGTTGGATCAAAACAATGGATCAAGAAGACTGGCGGTCTTATGTGCGGATCTGAACAAGACACGAAGCCACCATGGCCTACAAGGACTGCGTGCCGGATCCACCGGAGCAGCCGCTAGCGCATCATTTCGGATTAATCGAAATGAGAACGCCCGCCCAGGCGGGCGCATCATTTCGGATTAATCGAAATGAGAACGCCCGCCCAGGCGGCCAAAGCGACGACGATCAATCCCGGTATCACACGAAGAGCAAAAGAGCGCCCACCGCTTGTGCCAGCGAGGATCATCTTGCTGATCGTATTGGTCGAAAGCCCGGCCAAAATTGGTAAAACAGCATCAGCTGTACTCAGCTTTCCCGATGCGACGAGCGAAGCAACTGAAATTGCCGCAGAATGCGTATCGACGAAGCCGGCCAGTGCGGCTGCCACAATGATGCCTGTCTCACCAAACCATTCCTTGAGCGCTGCGGAGGCAACGAGGATGCTTGAAAGGGTCAAGGCGAATACTAACGCCGTCGACACGCTGAAAGCTCGGCCACTTTGCGCTTCGCTTTCAGTCTTTTGCTGCACAGCCAACACAGTAAAAACTGCTCCATAGACGACGGCGGCGAAGCCGGCGCTGATAAGTGGTGCCGACAGGGCGTGAAGGGTTGTTACGCTGGTAGCGGCCAGAACAAGTCCCAACTGCACGATTGTCGCAATCGTTGACAGCACAGCACCTGCGACGGCAGCGGGGAGAACGTCCCTCGTCTTCGCAACCCGCGCACCCATTGCTCCGATAGTTGCAGTGCTGGAGATGAAGCCTGACGCGAGACCCGCAATAGGGAGGCCGAACCGGACGCCGAGCATACGGACTGCGAGGTAGCCTGCGGCGCCGATAACCATAACCAGAATAACGAGGATCCAAATCGAATGCGGGTTTAGCGCGTCGTATGGTCCCATTGGACGATCCGGAACGAGCGGGAGAACAACAAGCGTCGCGCCAGCGAGAATCAGAGCATCATTGAGTTCATCTTCCGTGATCACCGAACGGACGAAACCATGGAGCCAGGACCGGGTAGCGAGCAGAACCGCCACGGCGACCCCCAGGCCGGCTGCCAGCGCGGGCTGTTGCATCGAAAGACCACCAAGCAAGGCAGTCACGATCAGTGCGATTTCCGTTGTCAGCCCAGGGTCGTCTTCGTGACCACGCCAATAGGCAGCCACTGTCAACATGATGACGCCGGCGGTCGCAACGGCAAGCAACACCTCGCCACCGACGATGATGCTGATCGCACCGGCAAGCGAGGTAACTGCGAACGTTCGTATCCCCGCGGGTGAACGCGACGGCCCCTCTCCTTTGCGGCGCTCGCGTTCTGCGCCGATCAATAGGCCGATTCCAAGTGCCACCGTGAGATTCAGGATCAAGGGATCAATGATGGTGTATCCTTCCTGCTGCCGCCCGGCACCCACCTCAAAAGCAATTTTGGGCTGCTCGAGTACGGTGTCACACGAAGCGAACCAGGGATAGGCCTAGAGGCATCTCTGCCAGTTCATGAATTTATGAATTCACGTCCAAACAGGAAAACGCGACGCACGTTGAGACAATATAGCGCAACAGAGATTGCCGGACGCGAGCAGTACGCAGCCCAACTACTAACTCCTCGGCGAGCAAACGCGCCGGCCCCGTCGTCCGATCGCGAATTCGACCAGCATCAGCGGAGATACAATCAGCACTATGCCAATCAGACAAAAAGAATACAGAGGGCCACCGCTGTTAACACCGAGCTCGTATGGGAATTTCCATATACTGTTCGCCCTTGAGCGATCATGCCGCTGAGCACGAGCTTGGCCAGGGTGCCGGCAGTGCTCGCTTGCTATCGAGACGACGGCATTGCGACATCAGACGCCTGGAACGTCAGCGCTTCTGTCCCGGGTGTGCTGAAAATCGCGCGCAGGAAAGCGAAACCATCGTCTGGGCGGGGAGGACATCGGTGGAGATTGGCCTCCGCGCGATCTGAAAATTGTTGTTAAAATATTTCGGCATAACGAGGAGCGATCAGGCACGATGTTGATCTTTGTCAACGGCCGATGCGCACCACCCGGAAATCATGATTTAGATTGGGCTTAGCTGACGGCCGCCAGCAACAAGGATGGGAAACGTGAACGAAACTCCGAAGAGCGTTGCCGGCGACCGAAGCAGCCCCGCGTTCGCAGCATGATTTTCCTTTCCACCAGCCTGATCGCGTCCAGCTATCCGAAGCAACCGCTGTCACGAGGGGCGCTCCATGAGCGGCAACACGACGAAGATCGTCTTCCTGGGCGCTGGCAGCATCTCATTCGGAATGAGCATGCTGCGCGATTTCGTTACCACGCGGGAATTGCGAGGCAGCACCCTCACGCTTGTAACGCAGCATGCTGACAGCGCAGCGCGTGCCGCGGAGCTGGCTCGCTATCTCAGTGACAGGGCAGCGGCCGATCTCAACATCGAGGCAACGACCGACCGGCGCGCTGCCCTGGATGGCGCATTGTTCGTCGTCAATTCAACAGCGATCGAACGCAACCGGCTCTGGAAACTGGATTTCGAGATTCCGAAAAAGTACGGCATTCGCCAGACACTTGGCGAAAACGGCGGCGCCGGCGGGCTTTTCTTCACCCTGCGGACTTTGCCGATGATTTTCGATTTCGTCCGCGACATGGAGGAGCTCTGCCCGAAGGCATTGCTCATCAACTTCTCGAAATCCCGAGAGCCGCATCGTCATGGCGCTGGGCCGCTACAGCAAGATCCGCTCTATCGGGTTGTGCCACGGGATAAACGGCAGCCGGACGCAAGTCGCCGAGATCATGGGGCTGCCGACCGAGGACGTCGATGTCTGGGGCGCCGGCCTCAACCACTTTCAATGCCTAGTGCAGATCCGTCATCGCAAGACCGGAGAGGACCTTTATCCCAGACTGAAGACCGCGGAGGCTTCGTTCGCTTCGCCGACATCCCCGCTGACGCGCCGCCTGTTTCGCGCCTTCGGCTACTGGCTGACATGCGGAGACGAACATCTCGGCGAGTATTTTTCCTATGGCTGGGAAGCCGGCGAGAAGGGGTACGACTTCGCAGGCGACGAGCGCTGGCGCGCCGAATTCGCGCACAGTGTCAGCCAGGTTCTTGCAGGATCAGCCGACATGCCGGGGTGGTGGATCGAGCCCTCGGGAGAACGCGGCGGCGCCGTGATCGCAGCAGAGTTGCTGAACCAGAAGCGCATCCTGGAGTCCGGCATCGTCTACAACCAGGGAGCGATACCGAACCTGCCGGGAAATCTCGCGGTGGAGGTCCCGGTCATCGTGGACGCCGCGGGCGTGCACCCGATTTCGCTGGGCCCGCTGCCGGATCCGATCGCGAAACTGATGTCCATGCAGGCGAGCGTCCAGCAACTCTCAGTTGATGCGGCCGTGCATGCCTCGAAGGAGACCGCGTTGCAGGCGCTGCTGATCGACCCAGCCGTCAATTCGGTCGCGGCGGCTGAAAAGCTACTCGATGAGCTCTGGGAGATCAATCGTCCTTACATTCGCAAATGCCAATGACAGACGCCGATCCAATCCTGCTTGGCGATATCGGCGGGACCAACGCCCGTTTCGCGATCCTGAACCGCGGCACGATCGGGCCTGTCGCGCGCATCAAGGTGGCCGGGTGTTCCGGCGTGATCGAGGCGATCAGGGGGTATCTCGGTCAGCCAGCCGGACAAGTGCCGGTCAGAAAGGCGGTTCTCGGACTGGCCGGAACCGTGGAGAACAATCGCTGTGTTATGACCAACAGCGGTTGGATCGTTGATGCCCTAATGCTGCAGGACGCGTTCGATTTTCGACAGGTCCGACTGTTCAACGACTTCGAGGCGCTCGCTTGGTCGCTGCCTGATCTCGACGCGGCGGATATGTTCTCGCTCGGCGGAGGCCCGGCACTCCCGCGCGCACCGATACTGCTGATCGGGCCAGGCACCGGTTTTGGAACGTCTTGCCTTCTGACGCGCAATGGCCTGCCTGTCGTCATCGCGTCTGAGGCAAGCCATTCGACGCTGCCGGGCACGTCTCAGCGAGAAGATGCTGTCATCGACCAGCTGCGCAAGCGGTTTGGCCACGTCTCGATCGAACGGGCGGTGTCCGGCCCCGGACTGGTGAACCTCTACGAAGCGCTGGCTTCGATCGATGGCGCAGCCGACCTGACGAGCAACGCCACCTCGATCACCGAGGCCGCGCTGAATAACAGCTGCGCCTTCAGCCGGGCGGCATTCGACATGTTCTGCGCCATGCTCGGCACCGTCGCCGGAAACCTTGCCCTGACCTTTCGTGCCCGCGGCGGCGTCACTATCGCCGGCGGCATCGTCCCCCGTTTCCCGGAATATCTCTCGCACTCCGAGTTTCGCGCACGCTTCGAGGCCGGTGGCCGGTATCACGCCTATCTGCACGACATTCCGGTCAACATCATCCTTCGTCCGGATGCGACCTTTCTTGGGCTGAAGGCATTGATCGAGCGGGGAGGCGCCATGCCGCAGGCAACCGTGGGCGACTTATGAACCGCATGAAGGTCCTCACCCTGAACCTCTGGGACGTCGGCCACGTGCAGGATCATCGAGATTCACTTCTCGTCGCCGGTCTTCAACGCCTGCGGCCGGATTTCGTCTGCCTGCAGGAAGTCTCCCGACACCCGACAACGCAGCGGCTTCACTCGGAGCTGTTTGCCGATCCTTACGGTCTCGCCCACCATATCTATTCCGGTCTTGGTGAGAGCGATCCGCAAAGGGCCGAGTTGCCAAGGAACATGGAAGGCGTGTCGATACTCAGCAGGTATCCCGCGCTACGACAGGCGAGCGTCGCGTTGCCCTATTTCGAGGGTGACGTCCCGCGCCAAATTCTGCTGGCCGAGTTTGCAATCGAACGGCACAGGATTGTCGTCGCCACGACCCACCTCGCCTTCCCGCCGGCTTTTTCGGGGGAGCGGGAAATTCAAATGAGAAAGGCCCTTGATGCAATCGACCGGTTCGCGGCCCAAGGCGATGTAGATGCGATCATCCTTACCGGCGATCTCAACGATGAGGCGCCGTCACCCAGCGTTCAGGCCATCCTGCGAAGCAGACACGGATTCCGCGATGCTTATTCCGTGTGCCACCCGGATAATCCAGGTGTGACCTTCAGCTCGAGAAATCCCTATGTGGGCCCGGGTTTTGAGCCGGGACTGCAAATCGACTTCATCTTCGCCACGTCAAACCTCGCGCCCCTTGAGTGCACAACGGTGTTCGATGGCAGGTCTGGCTTTGATTTCGTCTCGGACCATTACGGCGTCTTGTGCGGCTTCGCACTTGAATGACCGGAACTGTCCGATTTGACCTGCCTCAATACCATGCGAGTCCAGCGTGATCTGCTGGTTATATGGCATATATCAGATCTTTCCTCGAAATCGGATTGAACGACGTCGGACTTGTCGGCGGCAAGACCGCTTCGCTCGGCGAGCTGTACTCTGTTCTGTCGTCGCAGGGGGTTGCTGTCCCCAACGGGTTTGCCGTCACAGCGGACGCCTATCGCGATGCGCTATTGCAGCCCGGGGTCGCGGACGCGCTTCATCGGCTTCTCGACGGCCTCGACAAGAGCAAGATCAGGCAGCTTGCGGCCAAGGCCGCCAAGGCTCGAGCCATCGTATATGAGGCGATGGACACCGAACCCGTGCGCACACAGATCTTGGAAGCGTATCGGCGGCTCGAACGGGAGGCAGGGGCCGGCGTCGCCGTTGCGGTGCGAAGTTCAGCGACGGCGGAGGATCTGCCGACTGCGAGCTTTGCGGGCCAGCATGAAAGCTTTCTCAACGTGCGCGGTGCGAAGGACCTGTTCGAAGCCTGCCGGCGTTGCTTTGCGTCCATCTTCACCGATCGCGCGATTTCCTACCGCATCGACAAAGGCTTCGATCACTTCAAGGTCGCCCTCTCCGTTGCCGTGATGAAGATGGTCCGCTCGGACCTTTCGGCGAGCGGAGTCGTGTTTACGCTCGACACCGAATCCGGATTTCGGGATGTGGTTTTCATTACTGGCTGTTACGGTCTCGGCGAAACCATCGTTCAGGGTCAAGTCGATCCTGATGAATTCTATGTCCACAAGCCGACGCTGAAGCAGGGCTTTCGCCGCGTGCTGCGGCGCCATCTCGGGGCTAAACAGATCCGCATGACCTACGGCAAGCGCGGCGGCAGTCATGCGACGCTGATCCGGACAGTACGCAATGCAGAGAGGCAGCGGTTCTGCATTTCCGATGACGAGGTGCTGAGCCTTGCTGACATCGCCGTGCAGATCGAGGAGCACTATTCGAAACATGCCGGTTCCGCCATGCCGATGGATATCGAATGGGCAAAGGACGGCTCCGACGGCAAGCTTTATATTATTCAGGCCCGACCCGAGACAGTTGCCTCGCAGCGTTCGCCGGACGTCTACGAAACCTACAATCTGAAAGGCCGCGGATCTGTCATCGTCACCGGTCGCGCGGTCGGAGAGAAGATCGCCTCCGGGCGCGTCCGCCGCATTGCGACTGCGCGTGACCTTTCGACATTCAAACCAGGCGAGATCCTGGTGGCGCCTGCCACCAGTCCGGACTGGGAGCCGGTGATGAAGATCGCCGCCGGCATCATCACCGACAAGGGTGGCCGGACCTGCCATGCGGCCATCGTGGCTCGGGAGTTGGGCATCCCCGCCGTGGTAGGCGCGACGCACGCGACGGAAAAGCTCAAGACGGGGACAAACGTCACGATCTCATGCGCGCAAGGCGAAACCGGAAACGTCTATCAGGGGGCGGTTGCCTTCGACGTCACGCAAACGCCGATCAGCGAACTCAAGCAACCGCAGACAGCGATCATGGTCAATGTCGGCACCCCCGAAATGGCATTCCGGACATCCATGCAGCCGCAAGCTGGCGTCGGCCTCGCGCGCATGGAGTTCATCATCAACGAGCATATTGGTGTGCACCCGATGGCGCTTCTCAAACCGGAGAAGATCACCTCGGCCAAGGCCAGGAATGCAATCGCGCGTCTGGTAAAAGACCACAGGAGCCCCTCCGATTTCTTCATCCAGAGGCTCGCGGAAGGCGTCGGCACCATTGCCGCGGCGTTCTATCCGAAGCCGGTGATCGTTCGGCTGTCCGACTTCAAGACGAATGAATATGCTAGGCTGCTGGGGGGCGAAGCGTTCGAGCCCAAAGAAGAGAATCCGATGCTCGGATTCCGGGGTGCCGCCCGTTACAGCCATCCCGCTTACGCCGAAGGATTTGCGCTGGAGTGTGCAGCGCTCCGCCGGGTGCGCGACGACATGGGCCTTTCCAATCTGCGCATCATGGTGCCCTTCTGCCGAACCGTGGAGGAAGGGCGGCGCGTAATCGCGACGATGGCGGCGCACGGTCTGAAGCGTGGCGAAAACGGGCTCGAGATCTACGTGATGTGCGAGATACCGAACAATGTCATACAGATCGACGCGTTTTCGGCTTTGTTTGATGGCTTTTCGATCGGCTCAAACGATCTGACCCAGCTGACGCTGGGCGTCGATAGGGATTCCGATATCGTCGCTTTCGATTTTGATGAACGCGACCCCGGAATGCTGGAGATGTTCAGACAGGCCGTGGTGGGCGCCAAGCGCAACGGACGTCATGTTGGCATCTGCGGAGAAGCTCCCGCAAATTACCCGGAGATTGCTCGCTACCTGACGCGCCTTGGTATCAATTCGATCAGCGTCAATCCGTCGAGCGTGTTTCGCACGATGGCCGTGGTTTTCGAGGCAGAAACCAATCCGGAGAAGACCGCGGCTTGACGGCGTAGTGTCCCCAAAACCGAAGCTCTGGCCGTCAAGCGGTAGCGCTTTCAATGCGCTCAGCAACCGGAGTTTGATATGCGACCCAAACGTCGCTCGTGAACGCGTAATTTCACTTCGATCGATACTGGTGATGCGCCTCGCGCCACATGATCGCTTAAATCCGGTAGCGCGACGGCGGATCGTGCAGGCGGCACATGCATAACATCATGTCCGCTAGACTGTATGTCCCCTCCACAAAATGAGGCGACTTACCCTCGATGTTTCAACGAGGGTTACCTGGATGGACCGGGCAGAGCCTCGAACAAGGAGGGCGAGTTGTGGGGCATGATACCGAGGCCTTTGTCGGAATTGATACGTCGAAATTGCGTAATGCAGTGGCAATTGCCGATAACGGCCGTGGCGGCGAGGTCCGGTATCTCGGGGAGTTTCCTGCCACGGAGGCGGCGATCCAAAAGCTCGTGGCAAAGCTTGCAGCGAAATACCGTCATCTGACGTTTTGCTATGAAGCAGGGCCGACAGGATATGGTCTCTATAGGCTGCTCAAGAGCCTTAATCACGAGTGCCTGGTGGTAGCTCCCTCGCTCGATTCCGAAGAAGGCCGGTGATCGCGTGAAGACGAACCGACGCGATGCAGTAAGCCTCGCCAGGCTGTTACGCGCGGGCGAGCTCACCGCGGTGTGGGTCCCGGACGAGCGGCATGAAGCCATGCGCGATCTCTCGCGCGCCCGTCAGGCAGTGAAGAAGGACCTCCAGGGCAAGCGCCAACAGATCTCGTCATTGATGCTGCGGCTGGGACGCATCTATCCGGGCAAGACGACGTGGGGACCAGCCCATATGAGATGGCTGACATCGCAGAAGCTCGAGCATCGCGAGCAGCGCATCGCATTCGAAGAGTTACTTGAGGGGATACGCCAGGAAAGTGAGCGGATGGAACGTTTGGAAGGTGCCATCCGCGAGGTAGTACCCGAGTGGTCGCTCGCCGAGGTTGTCGCGGCCCTGCAGGCGATGCGGGGGATTGATCTCATTGCGGCTGTGGGAGTGCTGGCCGAGATTGGTGATCTCTCCCGCTTTCAAAATCCGCGCGAGCTGATGGGCTATCTGGGTCTGGTGCCCACAGAAAACTCGACTGGCGACAAGGTCAAGCGAGGCGGCATCACCAAAGCCGGTAATGGGCGGGCGCGACGTATTCTTGTGGAGGCGGCCTGGAGCTATCGATATCCGCCGCGCGTCAGCCGAGACAAGCAGCCAAAGGTGGAGGCCGCACCGAGACGCGCGCGCGAGATTGCGTGGAAAGCACAAACCAGATTGTGCGGGCGCTTCCGCTCACTCGAGCGGAAGGGCAAGCGGCGAACTGTAATCGTCACGGCGATTGCCCGAGAGCTATCTGCCTTCATTTGGGCGATCAATCGCGAGTTCATGCCACTTCGACAGGCGTAACGTCGTTGGGGCTGTGGACCGCTCGAGTTGTGAGGTGCGCTCGACCGGCCCACAGCCCCCTTTGTTGCAATCAGGATCGGGGGGGTAGTCGCAGACATCAATCGTGCAGAGGTGAAGGTGGGACCACGGCAGGGGAAATCCTGAAACCCATTATGTGGCCGATCATCCGATCGACGCCCGACGCTAGACCAGGGACAGCCCCAGACGAAAAAACGGAAATGCGGTATCCAACCCGCGCATCAGAGCCTGTTCACCGACGTCTTTGGGTCCTGCCTTCTCCTCTGCACGATCCATCGGTGCAAGAACTTCACGATGAGTTCTCGTGGAGATGGGAAACCGTGCGCTGTGTGCTTGACTGGGGACATCAGAATGGGATGGTCCGGCCGTGCTCCTGCCCCGCCTGCGATAAGCTGGCAAGGGGCGCCAAGACAAGGAGCACGCCATGTCTCAAACACTCAACTCAGCGATCGCAGTAGTCGGCGTCGATATCGGCAAGAACTCGTTCCATGTTGTCGGCCACGATGAGCGCGGTGCGATTGTGCTACGGCAGAAGTGGTCGCGTGGCCAGGTTGAGGCACGCTTTGCCAACCTGCCGCCGTGCCTGGTTGGCATGGAAGCCTGTGTCGGCGCGCATCATCTCAGCCGCAAGCTGAAGGGCTTCGGCCACAATGCTCGGTTGATGCCAGCGAAGTATGTGCGCCCGTATTCGAAGGGACAGAAAAACGACTTCCGCGATGCCGAGGCAATCGCCGAGGCAGTGCAGCGGCCGACGATGAAGTTCGTGGCGACGAAGACCGCCGAACAGCTCGACCTGCAGGCATTGCACCGGGTGCGAGAGCGGTTGGTCAGCCAGCGCACCGGCATCATCAATCAGATCCGCGCTTTTTTGTTGGAGCGCGGCGTTGCGGTACGCCAGGGGTTACGGTTTTTGCGCGCCGAGTTGCCCCGCATTTTGGCCACACCGCCAGATGCCCTGTCGCCCCGCATGGTGCGGATCGTCGAAGACCTGGCTGGCGATTGGCGTCGGCTCGACGAGCGGGTCGAGATACTCTCGGATGAGATCGAAGCGATTGCGCGCCAGGATGCCGGTTGCGAGCGGCTGATGAGCGTGTCCGGCATTGGCCCAATCATCTCCAGCGCGATGGTGGCCGCGATTGGCGCAGGCGATGTGTTCACCAAGGGTCGTGACTTTGCCGCCTGGCTGGGGCTCGTTCCCAAACAGATCTCGACTGGAGATCGCACCATCCTCGGTAAAATATCCAGGCGCGGCAATCGCTACCTGCGGGTTCTGTTTGTGCAGGCGGCATGGGTCGTGCTTGTGAAGGTGAAGCCCACCAGGTGGGGTTATGGGCTCAAGCGTTGGATCGAGGCGGCCAAGAAGCGGCTGCATCACAATGTTCCTTGCGATCGCACTTGCCAACAAGCTCGCACGTATCGCCTGGAGCGTTCTCGCTCGTGGTCGAGCCTTCGAAGCGAGCGAGCTTCAAGCCGCCTGAGATCATTTGCGAGTAGAAGGCCAACTACCCGCCGAGGTCTGCGAGAGGATGAGATGAGATGGAGGTTCGGTCTTCCCGGCGCATGCGAACACTGGTGACCCTAATGGCCCAGTTGAGGCCTGTCCGCTAATGAGATCGCACGCGCGCTGATATCCATGATGGCCAGGAGCACAACGCTCCAATCAAAGGCCGGATACATTGATGCAAGACCGTTCACCGCCAGCTCGACGAAATCCACTTGCAACGCACGGCCGGACCATACAAAGGGTCACTTTTCGAACCTCTTGCGATGCCCGACTTAAGTCCGCAATGCGCAAAAAAGCCGTCAACGCCATAGATTTATGAGTTCACGCCCTATTCGGCCCGGACAGCTGCTGCATGCATTTGCTCCGCCGTCGCATTGACCTGGGTCATCGCTTCAGTCAGCTCGGCATAGAGGTCGTCTTTGATTGACACTATGCCGAAGTTCGAATTTTCGCCATCGAAACGCCCTTCAGCCGGCTGATCGGCGTGTTCAAACCAGTGATAGCCGACGACATTAGTCTTGCGCAAAGCAGCAGAAACGTAGCGCTCAAAACATTGGGCGCGCTCGCTCTGCGTGGCCACTCGCGGCCCTGCGCCGCGGGTATTGGGTAGGCCAGAATCGTCACCGCGGAAAGAAAACTCGGAGATGAGACACGGCTTCCCGGTCATTGAATACGCATCGATCACCGGGCTGGCGTCGAAGTCGTAGCAGTTGAATGAGATCACATCGAGGTACCGGCCGGCCGCAGCAATCACGACTGGTTGCGGCTGATAGCCAAACCGGGAGCCGATCACGAGATGATTCGGATCAGCGGCCTTGATCGCAGAAGCGCAAAGCTCGAAATACTTTTCGGCCACCACCGCAACAAAGACATCGCAATCGGCGAAAAATGCCGCGCGCTGCGGATTCGTCAGGTTGGCTTTGGTTTCGAGCGCGTCGTTCAGGCCGCCGGGCGGCATTCTGAAGAACGGGGCTTCGACATGTCCCGTCCCGCCGAGTTCCTCCCATGATCGTGCTGGCGTGCGCCAGACCGCGTTGAATTGAGAGAAATCTCGATAGTGCTCCTGCAATCTCGAGATGGCTGCAACGCGGCCTGGACGATAGGCCGGCAAGTTCAGAAACAGTATCAGAAGTTCGTCAACTCCTCGCCAGTCCGGAGACCAGTAAAGCTCGTTGTCGATAAATGTGCCGAGCAAACCTCGCTCGTTGCGCCGTCTTGTGCATCTATCGATCGCGGTCGCCCGGATGTGAGCCGAAAAATCGGGATCAAAGACATCCGGAAAGATTTCGTCGCGCCGGTGAAGCCTAAAGGTTTGACCTAGTTCAGCAGTAGGTGCTGTCGCAAGCGGTGACGACCCGGCGCCGGCGACAAGCTCATCGGACCAGCAGCCCAGCGTATTGAAGTTCCAGCGCGTCAGCCGGTTTGCAGCTGCGGTGCGCCACAAATCCAGTCTGCCATATTTTTCCCGGCAGGCGTCGGCGTATGGCAGGCGATCGGTATTTGCGAGGTAGTCTTGATCGAAGCGAACCGTATTAACTCCCTTGGACAAGAACCGGCCGCCTTCGGGATCGACAAACCAGAATATGCCGTCGTGCTCATCGACACGAAAGAAACCGCTTCCGCGGAAGCGTTCATCGGCGATACCGCCCCATTTCGTTCGCCGCAAGCGACACCTCGATGGCCAAACAAACACCATTGTTGCAGCCGCTGGCCGAGAATTTTTGATTTGCCTCAAGATCATTGCAAGTCTGGTTGCCTAATGGATTGTTGCGCTGGTTGGAGCAGCGGTAAGAAAATTCGACCAGAGATTTGACGGGTTCATTCGATGACCGCAGCGGAGCTTCCCTCCACAGCCAACCTCCGTCCGGATTTCATCTGGGGCGTTTCCACCTCGAGCTTCCAGATCGAAGGAGCCGCGAAGGAAGACGGTAAAGGACCCAGCATCTGGGACGTCTACTGTCAAAGCGGCGCGGCCAAAAACCACGACACGGGCGACGTCGCCTGCGACCACTACCACCGCTACCGCGAAGATGTTGCCTTGATGAAATCTCTGGGCGTCCAGGCCTACCGGTTCTCGGTTTCCTGGCCTCGCGTGCTGCCGAAGGGGCAAGGGCCCGCCAATGAGCCAGGCCTCGCCTTCTACGATCGATTGATTGACGAGTTGCTGGCCGCCGGCATCGAACCATGGCTTTGCCTGTATCATTGGGATCTGCCGCAGGCGCTGGAAGATCTCGGCGGATGGACGAAGCGCGAGTTTGCGGCCTGGTTCGCCGATTATGCGGCTCTGATCGCCACACGTTTCGGGGATCGCGTCAGACGTTTCGCGACAATCAACGAGCCGTCGATCTTCAGTCTCTTCAGTCGCTCGCTCGGCAAACGAGACCGCAGTAGCGAAGACGGTCTCCACTGCATGATTCACCATCTCAATCTGGCGCACGGCGCGGCGGTGGATGTGCTCCGTGAAGAGGTTCATGGCGCCTCGATCGGGTGTATTCACAGTTACCAGCCCTGCCGGCCTTCCGGAGAAGGCGAAGCCGATGCGGCGGCAGCCGCGCGGCTCGGTACCTACTGGAACAACGCTTTCCCCGATCCGCAATGTCGCGGCAAGTATCCCTCGCTGATGCGGCCTGCGATCGAACGGCACGCTCAGCCCGGCGATCTCGCACGAATCTGTCGGCCGCTCGACTGGATCGGACTCAATCACTACAGCGCGGTCTACGTCCGGGCCCACCCGACCGCGATGCTGGGTTACGACTTCGGCGAGAAGCCGGCCGGCACGCCTCTGACGCCGATCGAATGGCCGATCCAGCCCGAAGCCTTCGGCGAAGCCCTGCGGACCGTCCACGAGCGCTACGGTCTACCGATTTACGTTCTCGAAAACGGGTATGGCAACTACGACGAACCCGATCCTACGGGAGCTGTCGTCGACGCCGGGCGAATAGAGTTTCTGCGCGCCTATATAGGAGCCATGAATTCCGCCGCCTCCGACGGCGTCGATGTTCGTGGCTACTTCGTGTGGTCGCTCTTAGACAATTTTGAATGGGATCAGGGCTACAGCATCCGGTTCGGTCTAGCTTACGTCGACTATCCGTCGCTGCGGCGCATTCCGAAAACATCGTTTGGCTGGTACGCGGATCTGATCAAGACGACACGCCAGCGCTGAAGGCGCCCTGCATCGCACAAACCCTCCGAACGGTGTCGCTTGCCGACTTCGGAAATGCGGGGGCCATCAGAGCTGTGACCCCGCCACAAGCACGACGTCGCGCGATAGGCAACCCAGCTTAGACGCCACGATGCTGTGTTTCAGTTTGTGCCCTTGTCGTCCATAGTCGCGGGAGACACGACAAATAGCTCACAACGCGACCCGACCGATGTCGAGGCACAAGAGGCGCACAGCCAACGCCGGCAGTTCGCAAAGCTCTTGGAAAAAGGGCCACCGTGAGATTGAGGTTGAGGGGATCAACTATGGTGTATCCTCCCTGCTGCTGCCCGGTACCCACCTCAAAATCAATTTGGGCTGCTTGAGTACGGTGTCATACGAATTAAACCAAGAATACGTCTACAGACGTCTCTGCCAGTTCGTGAAATTATGAATTCAGGTCCAAAGAGGAAAAAGAGCCAAGATTGCGACGCACGTTGGGACAATATAGCGCAACAGAGATTGCAGGATCCGAGCAGTACGCAGGCCAACTCCTAACTCCTCGGCGAGCAATCGCGCCGGCAACTTCCAGCCTGCGAACAGCGCGAGCGCAAATCCGCCAAGCGGCAGCATTATGTTCGAGGTGAGATGATCGAGAAGATAAAACACCGTTGCTTCGGCGAAAAGCGGGATAGCGGCGAGCGGATACCAAGCTGCCCAGTGGCTAAATGACAACACGGTGGCAAGGCCGCAAAGCCAACAAGCAATTGCGGACATCGTGGTAGCGAGATTGCGCGACCAACCACGACGCATCAACACAGCTACAGGCATTTCCAGCATTGAGATGCCCGACGCGAGCGCTGCTACGATCAGCAGCAGGAAAAATGCAATTGCTGCATAATCGCCTCCAGGGATTTGAGCGAAGGCCAGCGGCAGCGTGACGAACATCAGCCCGGGCCCGCTTGCTGGATCAAGCCCTTCGGCAAACACGATGGGAAATATGGCAAGACCAGCAGCGATCGAAACGGCCGTGTCACCAACAATCGTGATAAATGCAACTTTCCACAGATTGACGTCGGGACCTGCGTAAGCGGCATAAGTGATCATCAAGGAGAGCCCGACGCCGATTGAAAAAAATCCCAGGCCAAGCGCGTCAAGCGCCGCTCGCAATGAAAGGTGCGCCGTGTCGACTCGGAAGAGGAAGCGCATCGTCGCCGCGAGATCTCCTCGTGTCATCGAAAACAGACCCAGGCCGATTATCAATACGATCAGGATCGGCATAAGAACTTTGCATGCTTCCTCAATGCCGCGCGAAATACCCCGCGCCACGATGAAGGCGGCCGCCACCATATATATGAAATGATACGCAGCCATTTTCAGGGGCGCGGCGAGCAGGCTATCAAAACGACTCTGCGCAACGCGGGCATCCACTCCAGCCAGGCCGTACAACGTTGTGTCGACCGCATAACTGATGGCCCAGCCGCCGATTACCGAATAGAAGCTGAGAATTATAAACGCAGCCGCAACCCCAAGCAGGCCGCATAGTGTCCAAAGACGCGAGGCGCCCACATCGGCTGCAACGTTGGCAATGGCATACGCAGCGTCGGCGCGGCCACGTCGTCCGATCGCGAATTCAACCAGCATCAGCGGAAATACAATCAGCACTATGCCAATCAGATAAAAGAATACAAAGGCGCCACCGCCGTTAACGCCGACCTCGTATGGGAATTTCCATATGCTGCCCAGGCCGACCGCAGCACCGATCGTTGCCAGGATGAAGCCCGTCGGGCCGGACCAGAATTCTTGCGGCTTGGTCATCGGATGATATCCGTAAGGTAGTCACTAACGCGTCGGAAGCGAAATACTTCAGGCTCAAGCAATCTCGCGAACGGCGAATCCTCTCCGGTGAAGACGGCAACTCCACTCTACTTCGGTATGCGTCGTTTCAGTGATTGCGGCCAAGATGCTGAACTCGTCGTCTGAGGCAATGGCCGAAGTATCAGCATGAAAGCTGCTGCTACAGCGACACATGCGCTGAATCCGAAGGTGAGGGTTGGACCGCCAGCCATCCAGAGCGCGCCTGCCATGGCGCTTGCGACAAATGTCCCGACGCCGATAGCAACGTCATAGATCCCAAATGCAGCGCCACGCATGCGATCGGGCGCAGCATCGGCGATGGTGGCTCCCAGCAGTCCCTGCGTTACACCGAGCTGCAAGCCCCAGAGGGCGGCCCCCAGCGCCGTCAGCCAGACGGTGCTCGCATTGGCCAATACCACATCGGCGCCGAACAAGATAACCGTCCCGATCCCAAGCTGGAGGCGACGGTCGAGGTGGTCTGCGAGAATACCGAATGGATACGCTGCCACCGAAAATACGAGATGCATGACGACCAGAACCATTGGCACGAAAGCTGAATCGACGCCGATATCATTTGCCTTGAGTACGAGGAATGCTTGACTGAACCGCGCCAAAGACAAGAGGGTTGCGATTGCGGCCACCCACCAGAATGCTGCCGGCAACACCGTGAAGTCACTACGACAAATCGGATACCATGGTCGACTTTCGTCACGATGGGATGGCAATTCCTTGACAGCGACGAGCAGCACGGCGATTGAGAAATAGGCTGGGATTAGCGCGATCCAAAACACCAGACGAAAATCATCGCCGCTTAGCGTCATGAGGCCGATCGCAATCAGCGGCCCTAACACAAAACCGGAAATTGCGAGCGCTAGGCGAAAGCCGAAACCCTCTCCCCGGATCTCTTTCGTTGTGAGGTCGGCAAGGTATGCATCGCGCGGAGCATCGCGTATCCCCTTGCCGAGCCGATCAATGACTCGTGCCGCCAGCACAACAGACGCAGTCCCCGCAATCGGGAATATCGTCTTAACGATCGCTGATAGCGTGTAGCCGAAGACGACAAGAGGCTTGCGGCGTCCGGTCCAGTCACTCGCGGTTCCCGACAGGATTTTGACCAAGGAGTTTGCGGCCTCCGCCGCTCCCTCGATCACGCCCACTGACGCGATACTGATGCCCAGAACTCTCACCATAAAAACCGGCAAGAGACCGTAAATCATCGCCGATGACATGGCAGTGAGCATACTGACATATCCAAGTGCGGCGATATTCGACGAGAGCCGCCGCGGTGCGGGCGATCCAGGGGCGGGAACCATCGGACTTGACGCCGTCATATCGGATGGAAGCTTTCACTGCAGAATGCCGATAGAGCACTCTCAATCGGAGGGCCGTTCGTCATGTCACGGAGCGAGCGCGGTCTGACGCTACCTCTTGCTGCGAGAGAATCGTGCGAATGAGCGTGTTGTCAGAGGAATGCATTCTCATCGGTTGTCGCCTGGACGTGGGGCCGAAGCGACGTCGCCGTTCGGAGTCATACCCTTTAGAAACTTGAAGAGGTCGCTGTCCGTTGAAAGGACGAGAGTTGTGTTTTCCGCGATGATGGCCTTGTAGGACTGCATGGTCCGGGTGAATTCGTAGAACGCCACCGATTCTGGGCTCTGGTTATAAGCTCTGGCGTAGATTTCGGTGGCTTTCGCATCTGCCAGACCGCGGATCTCCTCGACCTGCCGGTAGGCTTCAGACTGGATCTTGTTGAGGTCACGGACGCGATTGCCGCGAATTCTGGCGGCCTCACCATTACCCTCGGACAGGAATCGCTCCGCGATCTGCCGTCGCTCGCTGATCATGCGATCGTAGATCTTCGGGCGCACACTTTCATTGTAGTTGATCCGCTTGAACCGGATATCGAGCAATTCGATACCGAACACGCGAACCTTCTCGGCAGCCTCGGCAAAGATCTCCTGTTCGACCAGCTTGCGTCCCTTCTGAATCGGCACGAGTGACCCGACGTCGACTTGCTGCTGGCCGCCGTCGGTCACGGTGGAGTCGCGCAGCGGCACGCGATCCTTGGTCGTGCGGATGATCTCGATCAACTCATGCTTGGCAACGGCATTGCGCGTCTCGCTGCCCAGAACATCGTCCAGGCGAGACTGGGCGCTGCGCTCATCATGCAGCCGCAAAAAGTACTGCAAGGGATCGACAATGCGCCAGCGAGCGAACAGATCGACCGAGACGTAGAGCTTGTCCTTGGTTGGCATATCGGAGGGACTGCCGTCCCACTCAAGAACTCGCTTGTCGATCAGGTTGACATCCTGGATCAAGGGCACCTTGAGCTTCAGACCGGCAGTCGTCACAGGGGCGCCGACCGGCCTGCCGAACTGGGTAATGATGGCTTGTTCGACTTCGCTCACCGTATAAAGCGAACTCATGAAAGCCAGCGCTGCGATACCCACAACGACCAGAATGGCGATCAGCTTGATCCTGTTCACGGCCGTTCTCCCTTCTGGGAGTCGAGATTCAGCAATGGCAGGATGCTGCGCGTCTGCTCGTCCACAATGATCTTGGAGCGTATCCCCGGCATGACGTCCTGCAGGGTCTCGATGTAGATCCGGCGACGTGTCACCTCCGGGGCCTTGATGTACTCCGCCAATAAGGCGCTGAACCGCGCTACATCGCCTTCCGCTTCATTGACCCTTTTGAGCCGGTAGCCGTCGGCTTCGCGGATCCGCTGATCCTTCTCGCCCTCGGCCAGCGGGATCACCTTGTTGTAATCGCGCCTGGCTTCGTTGATCAGCTTTTCCTTCTCCTGTTGGGCCTGATTGACCTCGTTGAACGACGCCTGCACCGGTTCGGGTGGATTGATATTCTTCAGCTGGACTTGATCGATGCTGATTCCCATTGCGTATTTGCTCGAAAGCGCCTGCATTTTCGTCAGCGCTTCCGCCTCTATCTCCTGCCGACCGATTGTAATCACCTCGTCCACGGTGCGATCGCCAACGACTTCACGCATGACCGATTCGGAAACATCGCGCAGGGTGCCCCTCGGTTCTCGAACGTCGAAAAGGAACTTTGTGGGATCCGCGATGCGGTATTGAATGACCCATTCCACCAATGCAGCGTTCAGATCACCCGTCACCATCTGCGTTTCCCGCTTTGCGTCGCGAGAAGCCTGATACGGGTCGGTAGCCCCTGCGGTGCCGAACCCGAATTCCTGTTTCAACTGCCGCTTGACGGGAACGATTGTGGCGACATCGATGCCGAGCGGCAGCTTGAAATGCAGTCCCGGCGGGACCTCCTTGAGATACTTGCCGAAACGTTGGACGACAGCGACAGAGTCACTCGGCACGGTGAAATATGCGGTCCACGCACCCAAGCCGACCAGAGCGAGGACAGCAACAACGATCAGCCCGCGCGGCCTACCACTCGGCATGATCTGGTTGAGCCCGCCTTGGCTCTTCCGGATCAAATCCTCAAAACTGGAGCCCGATTTGGCCCCGGGGCCCCAAGGGCTGCCCCGACCTCCATTGTCGTTCTGCGGGGGCATGTGAATATCCTCTGTTGCGTGCTCGAGGTCTTCGCTGAACGGCGCTAACGCCGACGATGCAGGCTCTTGCTCGCGGTGCGCGAGCAGTTGGTTCAGATGACAGTTTTCGTTGAGAAATGCCTCCGCGTATTGACACACATCAACATGGTACCATGGCGCAGGCATACCTGACGCCGACAGGTGAAGCTGGGAGCGATCCGTCGGCCAACCAATGTGTCCGGATTATTTTCTGGTGAGCGATTGATGCTGCGCCAGCATACTCGCCTGCAATTTCTCTGCTGCCGTCACGTCCTCGGAGTGGTCTCTTGGATTGAGTTGCGGCTTTAGACCTCACCGCGGACATATCATTCGAACAGAGTCGCAGCCAACGCGCTTTGAAGCATGTAACTCCACTCGTTTGGGAACATCGTGTATGCCCACAATTCTTACAGAGCGCCATTTTCGAAGAGCCCTGATTGTCATCGCCCTTAGTGGACTGGTTCTTGGCCTGTTCGTTTGGACAGTCGGTCGCAGCGAACTCGCAAATTGGATTTGGGCTGCTGGAACCGCGCCTGTTGTCATCGGCTTGCTCATTTCCATGATCCGCGACTTCTTGGCTGGTCGCATGGGGGTTGATGCGATCGCTTTCGTCTCGATGTCCGCCGCTCTTACCCTGGGCGAAAATCTGGCGGGGGTCGTTGTTGCGGTCATGTATGCAGGCGGCAACGTACTGGAGGACTTCGCAGTCGACCGGGCCGAGCGCGACCTAAAATCCCTGATTGATCGCGCTCCAAGAGTCGCCCATCGCCGCCAAGGATCGTCGATTGCCGATATACCAATCGAGCAAGCGGCTGTAGGCGACATCATTCTCGTGCCGGCTGGCGAGGTGATCCCTATCGACGGCATCATCATCAGTCCTGGCGCCATGATCGATGAGGCGGTGCTTACGGGTGAACCTATTCCAGTCACCCGGCGAGCAGGAGAAGCAGCACGGAGCGGTACTGTCAACGCAGGCGAGACATTTGAAATTCGGGCAACGGCTACGGCCGGTGAAAGCACTTACGCGGGCATAGTCAGGTTGGTAAATGCTGCTCAGACAGCTAAGGCGCCTTTCATCCAACTCGCGGACCGTTTTGCGCTGCTGCTATTTCCAATTGCTCTTGTCGTCGCCGGCAGTGCTTGGCTGCTGTCGGGCGACGCCATTCGCGGATTGGCTGTATTGGTCGCCGCGACCCCTTGTCCGCTGATCCTTGCTGCACCGGTTGCATTCATCGCCGGGGTCGCACAGGCCGCGCGACTTGGCATTCTCATCAAGGGCGGCAGACCATTCGAAGCTCTCGCTCGAACGCATACCGTAATGTTCGACAAGACGGGGACATTGACAGTGGGGGGAGCTCGTCTGGTTGCTGTAGAGACTGCGCCCGGTGAGACTGCGGAAGACGTTCTGAGGATGGCCGGTTCGTTGGAACAAGCGTCACATCATGTCGTTGCAGCTGCCATCGTGGAGGCAGCTCTCGGCAAGGGACTCAATCTGTGGGTTCCATCTCAAGTGCGCGAGACCATGGGATCCGGGTTGGAGGGCACGATTGATGGCAAGATGGTCCGAGTCGGATCACATCAATTGATTTATGGATCACGCAGACCCGAGGAATGGGCCGTGCGTGCTCTGAGACGCGCGGCTTGGCGCTCCGCTCTAAGCGTCTTTGTGGCGGTGGACGGTCGCACCATTGGCGCCTTGTTGCTTGGCGACGAACTTAGGCGCGAGACTCCGCACGCCGTGCAGCAACTTCGCGCAGCAGGTGTATCTCGCATCGTCATGTTGACCGGCGACCGGGCAGATGCCGCGGAAACCATCGGGGCCGCGCTTGACCTCGATGCTGTGCTGGCCGATCGCGTTCCGTCTGATAAGGTCGATGCAGTAGCGACCGAGCAACGTCTCAACCCGACCTTGATGGTCGGTGACGGAATCAACGATGCCCCCGCACTGGCGGCCGCAAGTGTCGGTATCGCTATGGGGGCCAGAGGCGCAAGCGCCTCGTCAGAGGCAGCGGATGTAGTCATACTCGTTGATCGGCTCGATCGTGTCTCTGATGCTGTTGCTATCGCAAAACGAACCCACGGCATTGCTGTGCAGAGTATTGTTGCTGGAATGGCGATGTCTGGGGTAGCGATGTTCTTTGCCGCCATCGGTTGGTTACCCCCAATTGCCGGGGCGATCACACAAGAGGCGATCGATGTAGCGGTGATACTCAATGCACTGCGAGCGCTTACGCCAGGCTACCGATTCGGTCGTCAAGCAATGCCAGCGGCAAAAGCAACAAGGCTGCGCCAGGATCACGAAGGACTTGAATCCGGAACTCGACCGTTTGCGGGAAATCGCCGATGCGCTGGACGATGCAGAGGGAAACGTTGCTGTCACACTGATTTCAGAAGCGAACACAATTATTGCGCGACAGATTGTCAAACACGAAAACGAGGATGAGACGAAGATCTATCCGGAACTAGCCAAATTTCTTGCCGACGGCCACGGTTTGGCGGCAATGAGCCGAGCTCATCGCGAGATTGTCCATCTGGCGCGTCTCTTGCTGCATCTCGTAGATGGACTGACGTCAGACAATGCCGATCGATATTTGGTTCGAGATGCGCAGCGCTTAATCGAATCGATTGAGGCCTTAGTCCGAATACATAACGCTCAAGAGGAGGACATTTATGAACATGCAGCCTCTGGCCGTACGTAATTAACGTAGTGCATGGTTCAAAGTGAGGAAATGACTTGAGTCAAAGGAGTTCCCCAACGATAGGCCAACATGTTTCTTCATATTTTTGATATTGTTGCCGATGGGTCGACCCTAGATGAATAAGGCAAACACAGTACGACCCCAGCTAAGAATTCGTCGGGTTAATCTGGACACAGGCCGTGAAAATGTCGCTGTGATCTCGCGCAGGTCCAGGGCGCTGCGCCCTGAGGTATTCAGCGGGTTCAGCCGAGTTGAGCTCCGGTGTAACTCCAAAGTGCTACTGGCAACATTACTAATTACGGATGACGATAGTCTTGTCGGTCCAGATGATCTTGGGCTTGCTGAACCAGCACTCCGGCGCTTCGCCGAGCCAGTTGGTGAATGGGTAACCGTCACCCCGGCCAGTCCGCCTGTCAGCCTCGATGCCGTGCGCGCAAAGATCCAGGGGCATACGCTGAGTGCACCTCAGATCGATAGCATCGTCGACGACCTGGCGCACTATCGCTATTCGGACATGGAGATCGCCGCGTTCCTTATCAGCTCCGCCAGTTTCATGACCAGCGACGAGCTTTTGGCGCTCACCCGCGCAATGGCTAACGCGGGAACGCAGCTCAGCTGGCCCAACCCGATCATCGTCGATAAGCATTGCATCGGTGGGATCCCTGGTAACCGCACTTCCATGATCGTCGTCCCGATTGTGGCGGCGCATGGTCTCATGATCCCAAAGACCTCGTCGCGCGCAATTACATCTCCGGCAGGCACCGCCGATACCATGGAGGTCCTGGCGCGAGTTGATTTAGGAGTCGATGAGATGAAGGAGGTTGTTGCGGCGTGTCATGGCTGCTTGGTTTGGGGCGGCCACGTCAATCTGTCTCCAGCCGATGACATTCTCATTTCCGTGGAGCGGCCGCTCGCTGTCGATACGCGCGAGCAAATGGTCGCATCGATCATGTCAAAGAAGCTTGCCGCGGGCTCCACTCATCTACTCATCGATCTTCCAGTTGGTTCCACGGCCAAGCTTACAAATGCTACTGAGGCGATGCGGCTGCGAAAACTGTTCGAGTTCGTCGGCGGGCATTTCGGAATTTCCGTGGAGGTTGTTACGACTGATGGGCGCCAGCCGATTGGAAACGGCATCGGACCTGTCCTCGAAGCGCAAGACGTGATGGCCGTGTTATCCAACGAGTTAGGAGCACCACCCGACTTGCGCGAGAAGTCATTGCGCCTTGCTGCCCATCTGCTCGAATATGACCCCGAGTTGCGCGGTGGAGCTGGCTACATGCGCGCCCGAGAATTACTCGAAAGCGGTGCCGCCCTCGGGCAAATGCAGAAAATAATCGATGCGCAGGGGCCTTCGATCTGTCGGACCGATCTCGGGACACTGACAGCCGATGTACCGGCGCCTGCCGATGGCACTATCCACTCCATCGATTGCCTGCGTCTCAATCGACTTGCGCGGACGGCCGGCGCTCCTCTCGATAAGGGAGCAGGCATCAAGCTCTTCAAGAAGATTGGCGATCGCGTCGAGAAGGGCGAAACTCTCTATCGCATCTTCACGTTCGATCAATCGGAATACGATCTGGCAGTGGCAGCCACGAAAGAAAACACGGGGTACTTGATCAACGGACAGCGATCGATCGGCTCGAAGGGCACACCTTGAATAAGGTCGCCATACATAGTTTGCCTTTTTCCGCGGGCGACGCCTCGCGGCTTGCGTCGCGCCTTGGCATTCCGATGCACGAAGTTGCATTGCACCGATTCCCCGACGATGAATTGCGGGTGACGGTTGGACCGGCATCAACAACGACAATACTTTACATCCCGCTAGATCGGCCCAACGAAAAACTTATCTCGGTTTTGTTCACCGCTGAAGCATTGCGGCGAAACGGTGCCGAGCAACTCGTTCTTGTGGCTCCCTATCTTTGTTACATGCGCCAGGACGCCGCTTTCCAGAAGGGCGATGCAATCAGCCAGAAGGTCATCGGTCGGTTGTTCGCCGGATGTCTTGACCGCGTTGTAACGGTCGATGCTCATCTCCATCGTACAACGAATATCCGAAGCGTGTTTCCCGACATCGAAGCTGACAATCTCTCGGCGATGCCGGCAATCGCAGACGCGGTTCAAGCGCCCGGACTTGACCTGCAGACCGTCGTGGTCGGGCCGGACGCGGAGTCTCTACCATGGGTACGTGACCTTGCCGGCAGGCTCGGCCTGGCGCATGCGATTGCGCAGAAGACCCGGCGCGGCGACCGCGCAGTTGAAATCGGCTTTTCTGATCCACAATTGCTCGCCGCTCGACCGGTTCTGCTTGTGGACGATATTGTGTCCTCTGGAGGTACGCTAGTTGCTTGCGCGAAGGCGATTGCGGCAGCCGGCGCAAAAGTGATCGACGTTGTCGTCACTCATGCCTTGTTTCCTTCGGAACTGACCCACGAGTTTATTCGCGCTGGCATTCGCTCCATCCGTTCAACAAACAGCGTGCCGCATCCAACGAATGCGATCGTGCTCGATGAGATACTGGTAGGCGCACTGCGCAACGAATTGGACGACAAAGGCTCGTCGGAGAGGAAAATATGAGTGTCACCGTTCGCTTTTGCGGCGCCGCGCGTACTGTGACGGGGTCCTGCTATCTCTTCCAAACCGAATCCGGGTGCTTCCTGGTGGACTCCGGACTGTTTCAAGGGCCTAAGACGCTGAAAGCGCTGAACTATGGTGCCTTCCCATTCCACCCGGCAGACATCAATACCGTGCTCCTGACTCACGCGCACATCGACCATAGCGGCTTGCTTCCGAAGCTTGTGCGCGAAGGCTTCCGTGGAAGGATCATTGCCACGCGCGGCACGATCGACTTGTGTTCCTATATGTTACCCGATTCAGGAAACATCCAGGAATCAGAAGTTAGAGCTCTCAACCGGCGCAACGCTGCGCGCGGTCGATCCGAAGTAACCCCAATCTACACTCAGGTCGATGCGCTCGCGTCACTCGATGCCTTTCGACCGATCGAGTACGAGGCATGGTTAGAGGTCATACGGGGCGTGCGTGCCCGCTACTGGAACGCTGGTCATCTGCTCGGCTCCGCTTCAATAGAGCTTGAGTTTGCCGGCGAAGGTACATCCGGCCAGCCTTTACGGGTCCTTGCCTCCGGCGATGTCGGTCCGGACGCCAAGCTGCTACAGCCTGATCCGGAGGCCCCCGCGGGATTTGACTACATTATTTCTAAGTCGACATACGGCGATAGCGACCGTCCACCGACGACGCCCGAAGCCCGCCGCCAGCGCCTGGCAATAGAGGTTCGCGATGCCTCTGTCGCCAAGGGTCCTTTGATCATTCCGGCCTTTGCGGTCGAGCGCACTCAGGAGTTGATTGTTGATCTCATTAGTTTGATGGAGCACGGCGACGTACCCACGGCGCCAATCTTTCTGGATTCTCCACTTGCCATTCGCGCGACCGAGGTCTTTCGACGACACGCATCGAGCCTCGATCCAGAAATCGATCTCAATCGCCTGCTGAGTTCCTCGCATCTGCGCTTCACCGAAACGGTGGATGAAAGCAAGTCGATCGCGAAACTCACTGGCTTTCATATAATTATTGCAGCGAGTGGCATGTGTGATGCAGGTCGAATCCGGCATCATCTCAAGCGCTGGCTGTGGAATAGTGCGGCGACAGTGCTCCTGGTAGGCTTCCAGGCTCACGGCACGCTTGGGCGGTTTCTTGAAGACGGCGCTAAGTCCGTGCGTATCCAGGGCGATGAGATCAAGGTTGCTGCACGAATTCGTCGTATCGACGAATATTCTGGTCACGCCGACGGCCCCGAGCTTGCACGCTGGATCGCGGCGCGACGCCCCGTTCATCGGGGGGTGTTTTTGGTTCACGGTGAAGAGCCCGCACTCGCAGGACTTTCGAACCTCATTTCCGAACGGATAATTCCGACCTCACAGGTCTTCCGTCCCCTGCTGGACGACATCTACGAGCTAACAACGTCAGCTCCTACGCCGATCGACGTCAATCATCGCCGCCGACTAGCACCGGAGGCGGTCATTGCTCTCGATTGGCATAACGACATGTCGAAACTCATCCTCGATATTAACGACCGGATCGAAGCCGCTGCCGACGACCGCGCTCGGGGGGGCATCATCCGAAAATTGAAGCGCGCGCTTGAAGAATAAAGGCGAGTGCACCGATAAATAGGCGCTCAACTCCTTTCGAAATTGAGGCGGCGTCTTGTAATAGTCATCGACTTGTTGTTGTCATGGGCTCGAGATCAAATGACAGCCGAAAGTATAGATAACTCGATTGAGCTTCGAGTTGATGAGATCGCGCAGCTATTTCATACTCTTGACCCATTTCCGTTCCGAGAGCGAGACCTCGATCGCGAAGCGGAGGATTTCATAGCCGGTTGGGCGCGCGAATTACCGGTCGATCAAACGATCAGAATCGTTGTGCATTTTCCCGATAACGTCGCGCAGACGGCTGCGGCGCGGGAGCTAAGCGACGCCTTCAGCCGTCATTTTTCTCATAGAGCTGAAACCATCCAGAACGATCTCAAGGAACTTTTCCGGGTTGGTCGGCGCTCGCTCACCATAGGCGTTTTCGTTCTTACCGTTTGCCTCGTCGCAGCACATCTTGCCAGCGGATACTTGACCGAGACTCCGTTCAAACGCTTGGTTGAGGAAAGCTTTCTGATTCTTGGTTGGGTCGCGAACTGGCGTCCTCTTGAAATCTTTCTCTACGACTGGTGGCCAATTGCACGTCGACGAGATTTATTTCGCCGTCTTTCCAGGGCGGTTGTCGAAGTCAAACCATACCAGACGGAGCAATCGCAAGTCCCGGCGTCCCACATCGCTGATGGAACTTCCGCGATAGTCCGAAACGAATGATCATCGCGCGACAGAGCAGTCCTGACAAGAACCAGACCATGGGATCGCGCGCGGTGTCGCGCACGATTTCTCTCCATCCGGAGCTCTGGTCGCGCAGGATGCCGTTGGTGCCGTAGAGACGCCGTCGCTCGTCGACTTCATGTATGCTCAAGCCATCAGTGGTCTCTGACAGGCCGGCGATGCGGTTGATCTGAAAAGCGCGTCCCGTCGTCAACTCTGTGCATCATGGCCGAACGCCCCTGACGGCATCATTGGAGGGCGCCACGCCACCGCTTCCGCATCTGGAACGCAAGCGCACTCAGGACAATCGCCCCAAATCCAGCGACATAGATTTCCCAGTCAAAATTGATCAAAAGCAGAACGATCGAGACAATCGCCGCCAATGGAAGAAGCGGCATTCGTCCAATCGTCAACGGCACACGGAACGGCCGCGGAAGATCCGGCAGCCTATAACGCACAATGATGAGCGCGAGATTGACGGCGAGAAATGCCAGCAGCGCCGCGAAGGAAGACAGTTCGGCCAGAAATCTTTACATTCCCGATCGGCACGAGTGCAGCTGACATTGCAAGCATCAAAGTCGCCGCAATCCAGGGCGTGTCACGCTTGGACAGAAGCGTCCCAAAAATCGAAGGGATTTCTCCATCGCGCCCCATCGAGAATGCAAGCCGCGAGCTTGCAATGAGTGATATCAAGACAGTGTTCGCTGTCGCAAATATCGCGATCGCGCTGAGCACGCGTGTGGCTCCTGGCCACGTCTTCTGAATGGCAAGAGCCAGTGGAGCTTCGCTCGATGCCAACTCATTCGGTGTTGCGAGAACAATGACGGCCAAAGAGACTAGCACGTAAAGCAGTGTCGTGATGCCAATGCTATAGAAGATGGCGCGTGGAAGGTCGCGCGACGGGTCACGCGCTTCCTCGGTTAAATTCGCGATCCCTTCGAACCCGAGATAGACAAAGAAAGCGATTGCCGCTGCAGGGAATACACCCGCTGACGGCGACGTCAGCAGAGGTGCATGGAGATTGCCATGTTTAAATCCCGCCGCAATGACAAGAAGAAGACCACACACCTCAACGGTGGTGAACAGGATGTTTATCCAGCTCAACTCGCGCAATCCCCAAATATTGAATGATGTGCAGACCGCAAGGAGGGCTACGGCCGACATCCAGATCGGGGCATCAACAAATGTCCTGAGATATCCGCCAAAGGCTACTGCAACCGTAGAAGCCGTTGCGGCGCCTCCCATCAGGATCAGAAGGCCAACACCGAAGGCGGCCCAATCGAATTTGGGCAGGGCTCGCCGGAGATACAAATACTCGGCTCCCGCTCGCGGGAACGACGTCGTCATCTCCGCGTAGGAAAAGCCCGTCAGCAATGCCACCACAGCCCCGATGACGAAGCTCAACCACAGGCTCTCTTGCGCCATAGCCGCCGCCGCACCGATGACGGTATAGACGCCAGCGCCAACGATAATCCCTACGCCGTAAAATGCTAGCTGTACGGGACCAAGAACTGGTTTGAGCGGCATCGCAACCTATCCATATCGGCAAGCGGTGGCACTTAGCGTGTACGTTGCATTCTTATTCGCTCACGCATTTGATTTGCGTCAGGGACCTCATCAGCAATGAGCCACCTCGAGAACCGGGCACAAATGCGCCAAACGCTGCGGCAATTGACCGCCAAAGTTGGCACGGCGTGGCTGTCCAGCTTTTTACGACCCATTCTTGGCTTCCGTCTCACCTACCTGCCGCTGCTGACGGTCTATTTCGCCTACGGCGCCCTCGGCCTCATCGAGGTTACCCGCGACATGTGGATCAAGGAGCGGCTGACTCTCAACCCGGCGGAGCTCGCCGGGATCGGCGTCTGGCTGAGCCTGCCATGGACTGTGAAAATGGTGTTCGGCCAGCTCGTTGACAGCGTTCCGATCTTCGGCTCGCAGCGTCGGTCCTACATCCTCATCGGAGCTCTATTTACGGCCTGCGGGATGCTTACACTGGCTGGAGCGGCTGGTGGATGGATTGCGCTCAACCGGGCCGACCACCTCTATATTGTCGGCGCGATGCTGATCGTGATTGGTACTGTGATCCAGGACGTTGTCGCAGACGCGATGTCGACCGAGGTGGTGTCCCGCGCGGACGCGGCTGGGAATACTCGCCTGGAAAGCGAGATTCGAGCCGAGCTGGGAATGGTTCAGGTTCTCGGCCGCCTCGCATTGGGTATCGGAATCCTTGCGGTGGCAGGGCTATCCGGGTGGCTTGCTCAGGTTCTCGCTCGTGAGACGGTATTTCTTCTCGGTCTCGCCATTCCTGCCATCTCAGTCTTGGGTGCGCTGTTGATCCGGTCGGAATCGAGTGAACGGCGGCCAATCGACTGGCGCATTCTCGGCGGAGGCATTGGCTTTGGGGTCGTCGTCCTTGCGTTCGCCCTTAGCGGGCTGCCATTTGCACAAGAATTCATCTTCATCATTTCGATGCTGGTCATCTGCACGATGTTGTTCTTCGTCACCCGCGAACTCGATAAAAATACGCGCCGCGCGATCCTGTTCACGGTCATCATCATTTTCGCCTTCCGCGCCACGCCATCCGTTGGGGACGGCTATTTTTGGTGGACACTCGACGTGCTCAAATTTGACGAAGCTTTTTATGGCAGTCTTCGTCAGACGGCGGCTATCATCGCCATTGCCGCGATGTGGACCTTTAGCAAGCAGCTGACCGAATATTCCGTGACCAAGGTGCTATTCTGGCTCGCGGTCGCCGGCGCAATCCTATCGCTGCCCAATATCAGCTTGTTCTTTGGTTTCCATCACTGGACAGAAGAGACATTTGGATTTGGCGCGCGCACGATTGCCGTAATTGATGCGGCTGCCGCGTCACCCTTCGCGCAGCTCAGCATGATCCCGCTACTGACGCTCATCGCATTCTATGCTCCCGCAGGCCATCGCGCGACGTGGTTCGCACTCATGGCCTCGCTGATGAACATGGCGCTTGTCGCTGGCCAATTGCAGACCAAGTATCTCAACGAGCTTTTCATCGTCCAGCGCGGCGACTACTCCGAGCTTGGCCTGCTGCTAATTACGGCGGCGGTGCTTGGTTTCGTCCTGCCTATTGGCGCCATTATACTCTTCGGGCGGCGTACGTGATCGCTTCCAGCACCCGCTAGCGCCACCGGGAAAGTCAGGGTCGCTGCAGGCATCAAAATCGCGGCGCTTGATGCGGAACAATGAAGGTGCGGTCCAACACGTGTTCAACTTTGAAACGAATTGCGACCAAGTCGATTCCGGGCCGACGATTTGATCGGAAACTCTACTCAATCTGTAGCCTCTTTTGTCCGCCGATATTCGTTGCCTTCGAATCTGCTCACAATCGACAGCGTGAATACGCCAACGAGTATTGGTGCAAGACTCATGGCAAGAATGATCCCCCACATCTTGAAATCGGGATTTACCAGATGAAGCATGTAAGCCAGGCTAGGCACATAGGCGGCGGTCACAAGAATTCCAACGCAAAGCGCTAGTGCCGCCCATATCCATACATTTCGCACAATTTCATTGTGGAAGAAGCCCGAGGTCCGATGACGCATGTTGAAGACCTGCCAGAGTTGGGCAAAGGCGAGGGTGAGGAATGTGACTGTGACCGCCGCATGCTCGTCCAGCCCAAGCCAGAGATGACTTAAGACGAGCGCACCGAACGTTGCTGCGGTCAGCGCAATGCTGTGGAGGACAATGGCCAGCCATTGGGCACGACCCAGGATCGGTTCTTTTGGATTGCGCGGTGGACGCTTCAGAATATCCCGCTCACCTTCGCCCAAGGCGAGCGCGAAAGCCGGGAAGATGTCGGTCACAAGGTTCAAGAATAGAATTTGTAGAGGCAGAATTGGCAGCGGCAAGTTAGAGAAAATCGCAAGGCCCACAATCAATACTTCGGCCAAGTTACAAGAAAGCAAATAGGTCACGAACCGGCGAATGTTACCAAAAATGACCCGCCCCTCGCGGATCGCGACAACTATGGTTGGGAAGGCGTCATTGAGCAAAATCATCGCGGCCGCCTCGCGGGCTACGTCGGTGCCTCTCAATCCCATTGCGACGCCGATATCTGCTTGTCGCAACGCGGGTGCGTCATTGACTCCGTCCCCAGTCACCGCAACGATCTCGCCGGCAGCCTGATAGGCGCGCACAAGTTGGAGTTTCTCGGTCGGACTCACGCGCGCAAAAATATCGGTTTGCAAAAGGCGTGTTTGTGCTTCCGCATCCAGGTCGACGAGGTCGCGACCTTCGACGACGAGCGGCGCTGCACCGCCCAGTCCCACGGCGCGCGCAATGCTGCGAGCCGTGATTGCATGGTCACCCGTGATCATGACAACTCGAATGCCAGACTGATTGCAGGCACGGATTGCATCCCGCACATCGCCTCGAGGCGGATCTTCGAGGCCGATGAGACCCAAGAACGTCAAAGACTCGAATGGCTGCCCCTCCGGCATGGAGCCCGTGCGTGACGCAAATGCGAGCACTCGCAACCCGTCCTCGCCTAGCCTGGCGACTCGTTCGAGCCACTCTGCTCGCGTCGCTTCATCCAAGACAGCGTCATCGTCTTTGTCCGCAATGCGATCCGCGTTTGCAAGCACTGCCTCGGGTGCTCCTTTGACCGCAAATAGATAGGCGCCATCGCGGTGATGAACAGTTGCCATCATCTTTGTGGTGGTGTCGAAGGCATGCTCAATGACCTCGGGGCTAGTGTTTAGGAGTTCGCCTCGCTCCAGCCCCAAAAGCCGTCCGGCACGCAAGAGAGCACGCTCCATGGGATCACCAGTGTCCTCATCGGACACGCGACCGAGCGATGCATTATTGGAAAACACCGCAATCTCGAGAAGTCTCACGAGCTGTCGACTTTGAATTGGATGGACTTGGTTCGCTTCTTGTAAGCCTTCAAATCCAGTCTTTCCGACCGTGAGCTCTCCTGCCGGAAGCCACACCTTTCGGACCGTCATGCGGTTTTCCGTGAGAGTTCCAGTCTTGTCGGTGAGGATCACCGTCGTCGCACCAAGCGTTTCAACGGCAGAGAGACGTTCGATCAGTGCATTCTGTCGCGCCATGCGCCACATACCACGCGCAAGAGCAAGGGTTGCCACAATCGGCAGCCCTTCGGGGATCGCCGCGATCGCAAGTGCGATTGCGGCTTCCACCATGAGGAATAGTTCCTTGCCCTGCGCCAGTCCAATTCCACCAATCACCGCGGTCAGGATGAGCGTCACCCATACAAGCTGACCTGAAAGCCGTACCAGCTTCTTCTCAAGCGGCGAGGTCTCAGGTGCCGCCTCTTCAACGAGCCGTGAGATTTGGCCGAGTTCGGTACTCATGCCTGTGGCAACGACAACACCGATCCCACTGCCACGCGTGATGTTTGTACCCTTGAAGAGCATTGATGAGCGGTCGGTGACTCGCGCACTGACGTCAACAGGGGCGACGGTCTTGCCAACGCCCACCGACTCGCCGGTAAGCGTCGACTCATCGATTTCGAGGTTCGATGCCTCCACGAGCCGGAGGTCTGCCGTGATGACATCCCCCGCATCGAGCAGGACGATGTCTCCCGGCACCAAACGCTCGGCCAAAATGAGTCGCGTGCGCCCGTCCCTGCACACGCGAGCCGAACGGGTCCCAAGCACTCTCAGTGCTTCAATGGAGCGAACCGCCTTAATTTCGGTCACAAATCCGATAAGAGTATTGAGTGCCAGTACACCAACAATTGCGCCGCCTTCCTCCCATTCTCTAAAATAGAGCGCCAGCCCTGCGGCAATGGCGAGCAAAGCGACAACGAGGCTTTGAAACTGATGAAAGAGGATGGCAAGCGCACTAGCTTTTTGCCGCCCGCCGATCGTATTCGACCCGTAAAGCTGTAGTCGGCGACTCGCCTCATCTTCGGAAAGACCGGTAATGACGGAGACTTCAAGTGCGGCAAGAACGTGCGCAGAAGTCTGCCCATGGGGAGACTCAAGCAGATGCTTGATTTTAGTTGATGGCGCGCCACGTCCGCCACCAGGCATGATATTGCCAACCTTCATCTTACGAGAAACTCAAATCCCACTGTGAAGCCCTTAAAACCTGACGTCAGACTGTAGTGCCAAAAATCCTGCCAATGCCTGCGGTAAGCGCCATAGCCAAGGCGCCCCAGAACGTGACACGCAGCGTTGCCCTGAAGACATTCGCACCGCCCGCGCTCGCGCCGAGCGCTCCAAGGAACGCAAGGAACGCCAGTGACGCGATCGAAACGACTGGAATTATCTCGGATGCGGGAGCAACGACAACGGACAGTAACGGGAGGACAGCGCCGACGGAAAACGTCGCCGCTGATGTCAGTGCGGCCTGCACGGGACGCGCGGTATTGATTTCGGAGATGCCCAGTTCATCGCGCGCATGCGCCGCCAGCGCATCTTTTGCCATCAATTGCCGAGCGACCTGCTGGGCAAGCTCCGGAGCGACTCCGCGTCTCACATAAATTTCTGCAAGCTCGGCTTGCTCGAATTCAATATTCTCGCCGAGCTCCTTCCGTTCGCGCGCCAGGTCCGCCTGTTCAGTGTCCGACTGCGAACTGACCGAGACATATTCGCCTGCGGCCATCGACATGGCACCTGCGACAAGTCCCGCCACGCCAGTAATCAGAACATCATTCTTGACAACCGCCGCAGCAGCCACGCCAACGATCAGGCTTGCGGTAGATACGATCCCATCATTCGCCCCGAGGACGGCAGCTCTCAGCCAACCGACGCGCTCGACAAGATGGCTTTCGGGATGCACGTGCAGCCGGCTCATGTTCTTTTCTCGATTTTTCAGAATCCAGCAGCGCTTTGTCGCCGCAACGGCTGGTCACCTCAATGATGTCAAACGAGACCGCGAAAGAACAAAGTGTCACTTGGTGCGGAGCCTCCTTTGACCAAGATCAACGAGCAACTGGGAAACCTGGGAGATAGATGGTTTTTGTGAGGTTTAATATGCAGTTCAGGAATTCCGCGCAGCGATACGGAATGGTTTCGCAGTCCCTGCACTGGCTAACGGTGATCTTGGTGGCCGTCGCTTGGACGCTTGGCACGTTTGGCGATGAAATACCGAAGGGCGCCGCGCGCGCAACGGGCTTGTTTATTCACATCTCCGTAGGACTGGCGATTCTTGCGCTCCTGACCATTCGGCTGGTCTGGCGTTTTGTTGATTCCGTGCCCCTTCCAGAACCCAACGAATTCAGCAGATGGTTGGGTGCGTTCACAGACCCTGCGGCTCGATTAACACACTATGCCCTATACGGGCTGCTGGTGGCCGTTCCGATCACCGGCGTCATTTACCAGTTCGCGCACGGTGACGTTCTGCCGCTGTTCGGGCTCGGCGAAATACCTTCGCCGTGGGCGGCTGACCGGGCATTCGCGCATAACGTGAAGGAAGTTCACGAAATTGCTGCCAATGCGCTTGTGATCCTCGCACTGTTTCATGCTGCCGCGTCGCTTATTCATCATATGGTTTTTCGCGACAATACACTCGTTCGCATGCTCCCTCGCCGAGGCCCGATCGAGTAATGCGGGGCCTGCAATGGCAGTTGACCCAATCACGCCCGCAAGCGCCTCCAGGCAGCGGAAGACTGTTCGCGCACTGCGTCTCGGCCGGCGACTCAAGATAGCGGGCCTCGAAATCGGAAACCCAGATCAAGAAACGGTGGTCACAACTTCGCCTCTGATCTTGCGCGTTGGCGACGGTTTTGCCGCCCTTTTCCCTTTATGGCACCGTCGTCTTCATTGGAGTTTCGCAGGCTGAAGAGGAGGCTCTTTTGCGGAGGCTGAATGAACGCGTCGCAAAACGGTTAGACGCGCCAATCATCGCCGTATCGGAGATCGAGATCGGGACGGGCGACACGATTTCGCCGGATCTCATCACTGTCCAAGATCTGTCACCGTTGCGACTCGTTGTTGTTGCCGATGCGCTTGCAAGAAATGTCGCGCTCACTTTTGAAGAGGCGGAGGTCAGGAAGGTCTTCGAGGTGCTCGAACCTTTTGCTGGCGATCTCGCAAGCTTCGGCCGTCTGCCATGGAACCGACGGCGGATGCTGCGCACGGTCGGACATGCCTTGCTGATCCATCAACGGCTTTTCGATAGGGTCGCGACGGAAGAGGTGCCTGCTTTGCTTCCAAACAATGCCGACGTCGAGCGTCTACGCGAACGTCTGGTCGAAGTCTACCATTTTGACGCGAGAGACCAGGAGCTATCGCGCAAGCTTGAAGCCATCGAGATAATGACGAGCGCTCTTACCGAACTGCTCGACGCGCAGCGTGGGATTCGGCTGGAAACGATGATCGTGCTCCTGATCGTTTTCGAGATCACGATCACCTTCTACGACTTATTTCTGCGTGCTGGATGACGCGCGCATAGGCAGCAATGTCTGCGGCCCCCAACTAGAGTTATGTCACTCGATTTGTCAGTACGATCGCTCCGCCGGCGTTGGAGCGCGATGCGGATGATTACGACGCTTGCTGAGCGTGCCAATGTAGGCGGCGATGTCTGTAGCCTCTGTCCGGCTTAGCGCCATATTCGGCATCTTCGGATGCGGATCGAGCAGGAAGAAGGCGAGCTTTGCCGAATTGAAGTCGGGTTGATTGGCGACGGCCGCAAACGGCGGCGCGTCGGTGGTCGCCCGCTTCTGACCGGCTCCGACGAGATGGCAGGAAGCGCACCAACGCTTTGCTAGAGTTTCGCCGCGAGCCGGATCAGGATCGGCCGCAAGCGATGAAGTGGTCGTCACGAGCGAAACGACGAGGACCACCGAATAGCCAATCTTGGCTGACACAGCTGATCGCGCCTCCTTTTGGACCTGTAAAACAAAAGGCCTCGCCATGGTGCGGATTGCGACGAGGTCCGATAGCTAGCAGTGCCGCTTCAAGACAGCCTTGCCCGCCAGTATCGCTGATATCGAGTTCGGCAACCGTCCATACGCCCCTTCATACATAACAAAGCGAACGTCGCTGCCGATGCTAGTGATCCTACCCTGATGACGGCATCGAGTTGATAAGTGATGCCTTGTGTGCGGCAAATCCAAATGGCTTCGTTGCTCCGACGAAGGCTGCGGCCCCACCGCATAACTTCGCTCACGGCACCGGTCGGGGCGTGGTCGCGACGCTTGGCGGAAGGATGGGGACCATCACCTTCGGCTGTTCGCCGGTCAAGCTATTGAGGAAGGCAGTGATCTTGTCGACGTCGTCGTCGCCCAGCTGAGCTCCCAACTGACTGGTTCCCATGACTGCCACGGCCTGACGCAAATCCCAGGCTCTCCCGGTGTGGAAATAGGGTGCAGTGAGCGCGATATTCCGGAGCGTCGGGACCTTGAAGACATACTCATCACTCGGAGTTTTGGTGACCATGAAGCGGCCTTTGTCGGCGATCGGCAGGAAATCTGCACCCGGCTTCTCGACCACGCCGAACGGGGCGTACATGCCGCCGCCGACATTGATGCCGTTGTGGCAGGCCGAGCACCCCTTATCCATGAAGAGCGCCAGGCCCTCCTTCTGCGCCGGCGAAAGTGCGTTCTGTTCGCCCTTAAGGAAGCGGTCGAATGGCGCATTTGGTGTGATCAGCGTCGCCTCGAATACGGCGATGGCCTTCTGCGCATTGGCAAGTGTGATGGGATCCGATTCGCCCGGGAAAGCGTTGGCGAACAGGTCGCGATAGCCGGGAATCCCTTTCAGCTGCTCGGCCACATGCGCCGTAGGCGACGCCATCTCGACCGGGTTGGCCATCGGTCCACCGGCCTGCTGTTCGAGGTCTTTGGCCCGGCCGTCCCAGAACTGCACGTTGTTGAACACCGAGTTCAAAACCGTGGGAGCATTGCGCCCGCCGCGCTGCCAGCGATGGCCGATTGAGGTGGGTTCGGCGTCGGCACCGCCGAGCCCGAGATTGTGACAGGAGCTGCAGCTGATCGCATGACTTCGCGGAGAGCCGCGGGTCGAAGTACAGCATCTTGCCGAGTTCAACCTTCCCTGGGGTCGCCGCGTTGGCGGGCAGCTCAGGCGGCGCCGTCGGGATCGGCGCGAATTGCTGTTGTGCTCGAGCAAGCAGATCATCCTGTGCCATTGCGGAGGTTGCAAAGAGACCGCCGAGGGCTAGGAAAGTGACGACGTTTCTGATCATGTGCCTGTCCTCTAAGCTGTACTCCCCAAATGACATAGCTGAAGGCATGCTGCGGCTCTATCGGGTTTCCCCCCGAGACGATCGGTCAAATGCCCCAGACGGTGATCTGGATCAACGGAGCGATCGCGGAACCTGATTGCAGGCTCCGCGAGCGGCGAGCGAGCGGCCTAAAGGAATGCCTATGGACGCGAGCGGGTGACACGACCTTCTCGTGCTTCTGTGTGGGTCGCTAGTCGGTTTTCTGGTCTGTTGGGAGGCGGCGGCTCGATCCTAGCGGTCCCGCTGATGACCTATATCGTCGGCCTTTTAGGGCGGCGGTAGACCATTGATGTGTCTCAAGGTGAGGCTACAGCGGTTCCCATACAAATGACCATCAACCATCTCTCACCGCTGAAGTCGTAAGCGGCAAACTTGGATTGGCCTTATGACATACCATTTCTCAAAAACTGTCGACATGACGTTTGACAAGGCCGTCGCTGCGACGACGGAAGCGCTAAAGAAGTACGGCTTTGGCGTCCTTACCCAAATCGACGTCAAGGACACGCTGCATAAGAAACTTGCGGTCGACTTTCGGCCCTATCTCATTCTAGGTGCATGCAACCCAAAGATGGCATATCAAGCGCTCACTCTCGAGGACAAGATTGGAACGATGCTTCCCTGTAACGTCGTCGTACAACAAAAGGACGGCGGCAAAGTTGAGATCTCGGCCGTTGATCCCGTTGCATCGATGAGCGCAATCGACAATCCAAGCTTGGGCAAGATCGCCGGTCAAGTCAGAGACTTGCTCAAGCAGGTCGTCGCAGACATTCACTAAGTGTGACGAGCCATCTTCGCGCGCCGCAACGACCCGAACCGTCCTCGATATGATCGCTCGGATGCATGACCACCTGATCACCGACGCAAAGCCCGGCCGATGCCAAGCGCCAAGACCTTGAGAGAAAGCCGGCAGGCGTGCGTGCCCTGTCCTATCGTCCCGGCATGATGGGGCAATACACCTGTGTTTGAATTGTCCAGGAAGACAACATGAAGCGTCCATCCGCTAAACGATTGGGTCCAGCTTCACGGGTGGCCGCGAACAAAACAGGCGCGGGCACAGTTACTGAAAGAACGAGCACCGCGTTCCCCATCTCGGTCGCGCGATCGAACGTTCCAAATTTATCTTTTGATCGTCCCCTACATGCGGCCATAGCCCGATTCACAGGCGGCGTCTCGCCAGCAGCGCTGTCACAAGCATCCATCGACTGGCTCCAGCACTTTCTGTTCTCGCCCGACAAGCAAATCGAACTCCTTGAGAAAGCAGTGAGCCAGTGGGGTCGGTTTCTTCAATATTGTCCGCGCGCTTGCGCCGATCCGACCTGCGCCCGCTGCATTGAGCCGCTCTCGCAAGACAATCGGTTTAGAGCCGACGCTTGGCAGCGATGGCCGTTCAATGCGTATTACCAGGGATTTTTGCTCACTCAAGAGTGGTGGCACAGCGCAACGACAGGCGTCGACGGTGTCTCAAAACATCATGAAGACGTCGTTTCGTTCATGGCACGGCAACTGCTTGATGTCTTTTCACCGGTGAACCTCCCTCTTACTAATCCGGAGGTCCTCGAGACCGCGGTCAAGCAGGGAGGGATGAACTTCATTCGCGGCGCGACTAATTTCTGGGAGGACTGGAGCCGGCTTTCGACCGGCAAGAGGCCCGTCGGCACGGAGGCCTTTCAGGTCGGTCGCGACGTCGCGGTGACACCAGGCAAAGTCATTTTCCGCAATCGATTGATTGAACTGATTCAGTACGAGCCTGCGACGAAAAAGGTCTATGCCGAACCGATTCTCATCGTGCCAGCATGGATCATGAAATACTACATCCTCGACCTTTCACCCGCCAACTCGCTGGTGAAGTACCTTACGCAGCAGGGCTTTACTGTATTCATGATTTCGTGGAAGAACCCAACCAGCGAAGACCGCGATCTCAGCTTGGCGGATTACACGACGCTCGGTATTGGCGCCGCGCTTGATACCGTCGGAGGGATTCTTCCCAATCGGAAGATTCATGCGGTGGGTTACTGCCTTGGCGGGACGCTCCTAGCAACGGTTGCCACTGCAATGGCGCGCGATGCCGACGATCGATTGAAAAGCGTAACTCTGCTCGCGGCACAAACCGACTTCACCGAAGCCGGTGAATTGATGCTGTTTATCGATGACGCTCAGGTGAGCTTTCTCGAGGACATGATGGCCGAGCAAGGCTTCCTTGACACCAGACAAATGTCGGGCGCGTTCCAGCTGCTGCGGTCAAACGATCTTATCTGGTCCATGGTTGTCAACAGCTACCTCATGGGCGAACGGCAACCGATGATCGACCTCATGGCGTGGAACGCCGACACTACACGCATGCCTTACCGCATGCACTCAGAATACCTGCGGCGCTTTTTCCTCAACAATGATCTGGCCGAAGGACGATATGAAGTTGCGGGACGCCCGATCTCGCTGCGCGATATCCATATCCCAATCTTTGCCGTGGGCACTCTCACTGATCACGTAGCACCCTGGCGCTCCGTTTATAAGATTCAAATGCTCACACATGCCGATGTGACGTTTGTGTTGTCGAATGGCGGACACAACGCCGGTGTCGTCAACCCGCCCGGCCATCCGCATCGGCACCACCAGATTGCGACGCACAAAGAACCGGAGGCCTACATCGATCCTGATGCGTGGCAAAAAGCCGCCGCCCATCACGAGGGGTCATGGTGGCCATGCTGGCGCGATTGGCTCGTCAGACAATCAACAGAGCAAGTCCCGCTACCGACAATGGCCGGCACGCACGCACCTCTCGGTGACGCCCCGGGGACCTATGTATTTGAGCGTTGACGCAGTGAATGCCTATACCGGCGCAGTCTAGCGCTGCGCGACCGATGAGCCGTCCTGAACACGGTCGCTCGGATGAAGGATCACACGATCACTGTCTGCAACTCCGGCGAGGATTTCGCCAACGCGGTTATTACGGTGTCCGACCTTGGCGATCGAAGTCCGCGCGCGACCATCTTTCACAGAGAATACGGCCCAGTCGTCGCCCTTCCGAAACAGCGCGCTGACCGGTACCATCAGCACGCTGTCGGCGGCCCACACCGTGACGTGCACGATGACGCGGTAATCGTGCACCAGCTTTGACCAGGTTTCGGGCGGGTCAACCAAATCGATTGTGGTCCGCACCCGCTGTTCCTCAATGCCCAGCGCAGAGACTTTCAGAAAACCGGCTGGATCGATCCGGGTGACCCGGCCCTGGATCGGCAACCCGCCCCAACCGTCGATCCGGACGGAAGCACCGGGGACGATCTGCACTGCGTCGGTTGAAAGCAAATCAGCAACAACTTCGAGATCGAGCGGATCGCCGAGGGTGACCAAGAGCGCTCCGGCTGGGACGAACGCTTCGCTATCCTGAATGATTTTCAGCACCATCCCCGTTAGCGGAGCCCCGGGCTGGATACAACATCCGGAATCCGCTGCCGGCGTCGTCGTCGTTGGGTCGATGAGGCGAGCGGCCACGCTCGCCCGTTCACTGCGCCGGACGTCAAGCTGGGCCTTCGCGCTCGCCAACCCAGCCTCGTTAGTCCGGACGTCGAGCTGCGTCTTCTCGACCGTTCGCTCAGGCACTGCGTTGGTTTGCGTGAGGGCCTGAGCCCGACGCAACTCGCTGCGTGAGAATTCAAGCGCCGCCTCAATACGGCGAACCTCTGCTTCCGCTAACGCGATATTGGCATCTGCCGCAGTCTGCATCGCCTGCAACTCCTCACGAGAGCGCACGTCGAGAAAACTTGGAACGCTAGGCTGCATGACCGCGACGACAGTTTCGGCCGCCTTCACCCGATCGCCGACGTGAATGGAAACGCCCTCCTCATTGTGAGGACGTGAAATCCTTAAGACCTTGCCGGCGACCGGCGCCGAGACGGTGTAGACGTGACGGACGTTGGTCTTTGCTTCATCGTCAACCGTAACTCCATTGGGCCTTTCGTGATGCTGGCAAGGTCAACAAGGATCGGCCGCGGCCACGCTAGCCAGACAAGACCCCCAATAACAAACACGAGAGCAAGGCCCCAGATTGCTCGCTTCTTCCAGTTGACAGGCATCGTTCAATCTCTGGTTTTGAGGACGGACACGAGATCCAAGTCCGAGCGTAAGGTCGAGGGGAAGATCGGTTACGACCTTGGCATCCTCGGCGATCCGATACTCGGGGGTTTGATGCTCACCGGCCATAAGCCTCAGCTGGACATAGTGATCCTTTCCCAGCCAATAATCATAAAGATGATTGCTCAACCACTCGCGCCACCTACGTTGCATGGTCATGCGCCCCCACACCGAGACAAGGGCTAGCGTAAGGCTGGCCGCGGCAAGCGGCACCAATTTCAGCGCCTGCCTCCAAAGCTCGGTTGAGTCTTTCTGCGCAAGCGCATTGAAGAAATCGCGACTCCAGAAATTCAGCCGGTACTGGGTGAGCAGCTGCAGGACGACGGTGACGATCAGCAATACAATCAGTAGCCAGGCGCGCCATGCAGCCGGACCGCGCCAAAGCCCGGACGCACTTTGCCAAAAGCGTCAAAGAAGGCGTTTCTCGTCCGCGGCAAGGTAGGGCTTGCGTGACATGCCCCATTTTGTCTCGAAACGACGGCAACTCAAGTCTTCAACTCAGCCCGAACCGCCGAATAAACCACGTCTTCACAAGATGCGTCAGAACGACATAGGTTGGGAGGATAATGCAGATCGCAAGCCAATAGCCCGGCGGGAGCGGGACGAAGCCCAGGAAGTTGCCGAGCCAGGAGAACGGGAGGGCAATCCCGACTGCCGCGATGATGATCGTTGTCGTTATCAGCGCCGTGCTGGCTCGGCTTTCCAGGAAGGGAACCTTTGCGGTCCGAATGACATGAATGATGAGCGTCTGAGTGAGCAACGATTCCACGAACCAGCCAGTCTGAAATAGCGCAGGATTTTGCCACGCGTTGAAAAAGTAAAGCATCGTGAAATAAGTGACGTAATCGAAGATCGAGCTGATCGGGCCGATACACAGCACGAACTTCGTGATGTTACTGATGTCCCAACGCCGGGGCACCGCCACATATTCGGCATCAACGTTATCTGTCGGGATGGTGGTCTGCGAGAAATCGTAGAGCAGATTGTTGGTCAACACCTGGATTGCCGTCATTGGCAAGAACGGCAGGATGACGCTGGCGCCCAGCACGCTGAACATGTTGCCGAAATTGGAGCTTGCGCCCATCTTGATATATTTTGTGATATTGCCAAAGACCTTGCGGCCCTCGATGACGCCATCACCGAGCACGGCCAGGCTCTTCTCAAGCAGGATGATGTCCGCCGATTCTTTGGCAATGTCGACCGCGCTGTCCACCGATATGCCGACGTCCGCAGCTTTGAGCGCGGGTCCATCGTTGATGCCATCGCCCAGATACCCGACGACATTTCCCCTTCTATGCAGGGCATCGATGATGGCCGCCTTCTGCGACGGCGACACTTTTGCGAACACTGTTGCTGTCTCGGCGAGAGCAGACAGCGCGTCGGGCGACATGGCCGAGATCTCGCTGCCGAGGACGATGCGGTCAACTGGCAGACCGACTTCGTGACAAATCTTGCGCGTGACGATATCGTTGTCACCGGTCAGGATCTTGACCTGCACGCCGCTGGTTTTCAGCGCAGCGATTGCGGCGGCAGCAGTCTCCTTGGGCGGGTCGAGAAACGCGATGTAACCCAGCAACGTGAGGCCGGTCTCGTCGGCGACGGAGTACGTTGACTGCGTTGGCGGCATCTCCTTGAAAGCGACGGCAACAACTCGAAACCCGTCCGCGTTCAGCTTCGCCGTCGTCTCCGCTGCCGCCGCAAGGTGGCTTGAATTGAGGAGACCGACCTCGCCGTCGACCGCGTAAGACTTGCAAGCCGCAAAGACCTCTTCGACGGCGCCCTTGCAGATGAGGATATGAACCCCATCATCGCGGCCCAGAACGACGGACATCCGCCGCCGCTCGAAGTCGAAGGGCATTTCGTCAATTTTGCTGAACCGCTTCCGAACCTTCAGGCCACCTTCGAGCTCACCGTGCTTCAAGACCGCAACATCGAGCAGGTTCTTGAGCCCGGACTGGTAGAAGCTGTTCAGATAGGCGTATTCAAGGACCCGGTCGGATTCGCCGCCTTTGAGATCAAGATGGCGCTTGAGAATGATGAGGTCCTGCGTGAGCGTGCCGGTCTTGTCGGTACACAGCACGTTCATTGCGCCGAAGTTCTGGATGGCATTGAGGCGCTTGACGATGACCTTTCTGCGCGACATCGCGATCGCGCCCTTGGCCAGATTGACCGTCACAATCATCGGCAGCATTTCCGGCGTAAGGCCCACCGCCACGGCGACTGCAAACAGCAGCGCCTCGAACCAGTTCCCCTTGGTCAGGCCGTTGATGATGAACACGAGGGGGGCCATCACCAGAATAAAGCCGAGCATCAACCAAGTGAACCGGGAGATGCCTTTGTCGAAACTCGTGAGAACGCGCTGCTCTGCAATTTCGCTCGCCACCAGGCCGAAAGCGGTGCGCGGGCCGGTGAGCACGACCACGCCGCTTCCGATGCCGCTGACGACAGCGCTTCCCATGAAGCAAATGTTCGGGAGATCAAACGACGTCTCGGCAGCCCCCGCGTGAGCAGCAGCAGCCTTCTCCAGCGGCATCGCCTCGCCGGTGAGCGTCGACTGGTTGACAAAGAGATCCTTTGCCGAAATCAGCCTGAGATCGGCGGGGATCATGTCACCTGCCGATAGCAGGACAATATCGCCGGGCACGAGCCGGTCGACCGGTACGTCGATATGATCATGCGCCGTAACACCGCCTTGTCGACGCACGGTTGCATTGACCGACACCATCCGTTTCAGCTTGTCGGCAGCATTGTTGGATCGATGTTCCTGAAAAAAGCCAAGCGAGATGCTCAGCACCACCATGACGGCTATCATGATTGCGGCTCGCTGCTCGCCCAGGAAGTAGGACACCGTCGCAAGCGAAAGTAGAAGCAGATTTAATGGATTAACCGAGCGAGCGACGAGTTCGCCGAGGATCGTATGCCGCGCCTGCTGCATGATTTGATTGCGGCCCACCGAGCGTAGGCGGCTCTTAACCTGCTTGGGACTGAGGCCCTCCGCAGCGCTGGAAAGTCGTTGCAATGCCTCGTCAGGCGAAAGGAGCGCAATTTCACTCAGGATTTTTCCGCTCTCAGCTACTCCTTCGGGTTTACTCGGCGGCTGACGCCAGCGAGAGAACATGGACGATGAAGCCATTGGAGGCGCTATCGGACCGGAATCAGTCAAGCGCTCTCTCCTCTGTCGCTTGCAGTGTCGCTTGGCTGGCCCGCTCGCAGAGAAAGGCAGCCAGTCGACCAAACGAACTGTCGAACCTGGCCTCGCCATCACGCGCAAGCGGAGCGAATTGATGGTTGTCTGGACAAGGTGCGCAAACTTCAAATCTTACTGATAAAATAAATACAGTTGAGGCCGTGATTTTTGATGAAGATCAACGGCGACGAACGCCATTCAGTGCCGAATGCCAAGCAATAAATGAGATTAATTGGAGAGTTTGTCATGATCACCTCGTCCAAAATCATTTCTATCGCACTGATCGCTGCAGTCTTGCCGTCGCTCGTTTCGCCTGTTGTCGCGGCACCAATGATTTCACCGCATGGATTGCAAGACGTCGTGACGCCGTCGATCGAGGCCGTACAATACCGGCGCGGCTGGGGTGGCCACCGTGGCTATCGCGGTGGCGGCGGATTTGCGGGACCTGCAATTGGTCTTGGAATAGCAGGTGCGCTCATCGGCGGAGCAATCATCGGCGCGACGCAGCCTTATGGATCTTATGGCTATTACGGCAACGGTGGTTACTACGGCTATCCTGCCCCAGGCTATGTCGCCGTGGCCCCCTATCCGGCTGGCGATGCGGTTGGCTACTGCGTGCAGCGGTTCCGCTCCTACGACCCATCGTCGGGCACTTATCTTGGCTTCGACGGCTACCGCCATCCCTGCCCGTGACGTTGGAACGTTCGCAGCTTACCCTCCTGTGTTGGCGCAGGAGGGCTGCTGATCACCTCTGATATTTACAGGCCGATAGAGCGCATCAATCGGAGCTGGCTTGAATGTTATGGCGAAGCTCTGCCAACGTCCTGCGCATACCGTGTAGTTGATCGAGCAAACTTAGAATCACACTCACGCCTTCCGTGTTGACCCCCAGATCTTGCTGAAGGTCCCTGATTAATCGAGCTCGCGCGACGTCGACTTCGGAGAAGGTCACCTCTGTGGGCGACGCGGTCGGAATCAACCATTCTTCCTCAAGCCAGACATCCAGTGCCTCATCTGTCAGATCCGAGATGGAAAGAAATTCCTGCCTGCTGACTTTCATGACAGCAAATCCTCGCGCGGGTTATAGGTCTTGCCGCTTTCCCAATTCGACACGAAGGCTTCCAATTCCGGATCCGGTCCTTTCGGAAGCATGAGCTTCAGCTCGATCAACTGATCGCCGTGACCACCTCCCTGCTTGGCAGCGCCTTTTCCCTTCAGACGCAACTTGGTGCCGGTATTCGATCCTTTCGGCACCGTCATCGTTACGTCGCCAGACGGTGTTGGGACCTTGATCCGCGCACCGAGAACTGCTTCGGAAATAGTGATCGGCAGTTCCAGATAAATATCGTCGCCATCACGTGAAAAAAGCCGATGAGGCTTGACTTCAATTTCAATGAGAGCGTCTCCCGGACCACCTTTTCCTGTTCCGGGCGCTCCTTTGCCGCGCAACCGCAGAACCTGCCCTTCGACGATTCCGGGCGGGATGCTCACATCCAGCGTACCGCCATCTGGCAGCGACAGACGCTTGTTCGCGCCGGTGATAGACTCGACAAACTCGATCGGGAGTTGAAACTCAAGATCGTAACCGCGCCTGTTAGCGCGCGCCCGCGCGGTTTGCTTCAAGAGCTCAGCGAGCGCGTCTTCTGAATCCATGAAGTCGGCGTACCCTGCACTACTCGTATAGGGGTGCTCCTGTCCTGACGAAGCAAAATCGCGGTAGTAGTGGTCTTGCCGAGGCCGTTCAGCGCCAGCGGCGTCGATGTCTCCGCTGTCGAACCTCTTACGCTTCGCCGGATCGCCGAGCAGATCGTAGGCGCCAGCCACCTCCTTGAACTTCTCCTCGGCTTCTCGATCGCCTGGATTGAGATCGGGATGCAGCTTTTTCGCAAGCTTGCGATAGGCCTTTTGAACATCCTCTGCCGACGCAGAACGAGCGACGCCCAAAACCTCATAAGGGTCTCTCACTGCCGTCTCCACACCATGAAGCGCCCCACACTGGCCGAGTTGCACTACGTCGGCATCCAGACATTGAGGGTAGCGCGGGCGCAATCAATTTGACACGCATCAACAATCTTTGGCGCGTCCTAAGTATTGTTGAAGTAACTATCGGCTGGACGTTGCGAAATGAACAAGCAGGTCGGCATCGATGCAATTGAGCAAAAGGGCGCGTCCCTCGTGCCGTTTCCGGCCGTCGGCCAATCGCCTCCGGCGCCGGCAAGGCAGAAAAAGTCACTTGGAGCTAAACGTTGGGCTGTCGGCGCGATCGGCGCCGCTCTGATCCTCATTGCAGCCGGCGCTCTGTGGTGGTCCTTAAGCGGCAACAGTTCGGTTCGTTATACGACGGCCCCCGTCACCGTCGGCGCGATAACCCGAAGCGTGACCGCGACCGGCACAGTCAACCCCGAACTTACGATCATTGTCGGAAGTTATATATCCGGCGTCATCCAGGAGCTAAGCTGCGACTACAACACACAGGTCAAGCGCGGACAGATCTGCGCCAAAATTGATCCGCGCCCCTATCAAAGCATTGTCGACCAAGCGAAAGCGAATCTGGCTGTCGCAAATGCGCAGCTGGAGAAGGACAAGGCATCGCTGACCTACGCCAAGCTCGCGCTCGGACGTGCGGTGATTTTGCTCCCGACAAGGAACGTGTCCGTCGATGCCTACGACAACGCCAACAGCGCATATGAGCAGGCGCTAGCCCAGATCACTTTTGATGACGCCACGATCCGGCAGCGACAGGCTGTACTCGACGCAGCACAGATCAATCTTGACTACACAAATATCGTCTCGCCGGTGGATGGTACAGTCGTTTCCCGCAACGTAACCATGGGACAGACCGTTGCTGCGAGCTTTCAGACTCCGACGCTGTTCCTGATCGCGAGCGATCTTGCCAAGATGCAAGTCGATGCCAATGTGAGCGAAAGCGATATCGGCGGCATCAAACAGGGCAACAAGGCGACATTCACCGTCGATGCCTATCCAAAGCGCGTCTTCGACGCGGCTGTCAGCCAGGTCCGCCAATCCCCTCAAACGGTACAAAACGTTGTTACTTATGACATCGTTATCAGTGTCGACAATGCCGATCTTGCGCTCAAACCCGGCCTCACAGCAGCGACGGCAATCGTGACTGATCAGCGTAGCGGCGTACTTCGTGTTCCAAACCAGGCATTGCGCTATGCCCCGACCGGAACCGCAACTCGCGAATTCGGATGGAGCGCATGTTTGGGTGCTCCGGGACGGCAAACCGGTATCCGTTCAAATCGTAGCGGGGCTGGACGACGACAATTATACCGAGATTGTTCAGGGCGGACTGACGCGAGACGATATCGTCATCATCGCCGAGCAACGAGACTCAACGAGCGGCTCTGCCAGCGTACCGCGTCCGCGACTTCTGATCGTGGCAAATGATTGAGCGGCGGCTAATGACATGAGTGAGCCGGTCATCAGGGTCGAACATGTTTCGCGGACCTATCACGTCGGCGACGTTGATGTTCATGCCCTTCGGGATGTGACCGTTACTGTCGAGCACGGCGAGTTCATCGCCATCATGGGCGCTTCGGGGTCAGGAAAATCAACACTCATGTCGATCCTCGGCTGCCTCGACCGACCCACGAGCGGTCACTACTGGTTCGATGGGATCGACGTCGCCCAGCTTGCCGAGCCCGATCTCGCGGGGCTTCGAAGCGAAAGACTGGGCTTCGTTTTTCAAAGCTTCAATCTTTTGCCACGCACGAGCGCCATCGATAACGTCGCATTGCCGCTGTTGTATGCGATGTCTGGTCAGGGCCAAGCAGGCGCGCGGTTCGCGCGAGCCCGCGCGGTTTTGGACCAGCTTGGACTGCGCGACCGGGAACGCAACACACCGGGCCAGCTGTCGGGCGGACAGCAGCAGCGGGTCGCGATCGCAAGAGCGCTGATCAATCGGCCGAGCCTGCTGCTGGCCGATGAACCGACCGGCAACCTCGATACGCGGAACTCAAACGAGATCATGCGGACGCTCAGTTCGCTCAATCGCGAACAAGCCGTCACGATCATCGTCGTCACTCACGAGCCGGACGTCGCCGCCTATGCGGATCGCGTCCTTACCATGCGCGATGGCGAGATCGTTACAGACGTGAAGAATCTAAGCCATCAAAAGCCGTCTCGGCCAAGGACCGCAGCAGTTGGGGCAACCAACGAACTAACCGCTCCGTCCTCGGCCGGAATTGCACTCTCCTACCCCGGACTGACGAGCGCGTTATGGGCGTTCGCGTGGATGGTGATGACCGCGGCGGCAGAGGCGATCTGGCGGAACAAGATGCGTTCGGCACTAACGATGCTCGGGGTCTTTATCGGTGTCGCCGCATTGATTGCCATGGTCTCCCTTGGTCAAGGGGCCAATGAGGCCGTGCGAAAAGAGATTGCCCGGCTAGGAACCAATCTCGTGGTTGTTCTGCCTGGAGCGGTCACGAGTGGCGGTGCTCGGGGCGGCTCGGGAAGCGCATCAACATTGACCGTCGCTGACGCCCAAGTGATCCGGCGGGAGGCGCCTGCTGTGGGGGAGGTAGGCTATCTCATCCGCCAGTCGGGGCAGGCCCGGTTTGCGGACCAGAACTGGTCCACCAGTATCCAGGGCGTAAGTCCCAATTACCCGCCGATGACGAACTGGCAGATCGCCAGCGGGCGGGAGATTACACCGGACGATGAGCGCGCCGCCGGGCTTGTTGCCGTTCTCGGAGAGACTGTGCGCCGTCAACTCTTTGGCAGCACGCAGAATGCGGTCGGTGCCGTGGTGCAGGTCAAGAATGTGCCGTTGCGCGTCATAGGAATTCTCGAATCCAAGGGACAAACGTCCTACGGGCAGGATCAGGACGATCTCATCCTCGTTCCGTTCTCAACAGCTGAGCGCAAAATTCTTGGCGTCGCGGCGCCGAGCCAGCAACAAACGGCGATCAACTGGATCTATCCACTGCCACCGAATCCCTACGGGCTCCAAACTCGATTGGTCGGATATGTCAATCAAATCTACGTCCAGGCCGTGGACCAGGCCAGCGTTCAGACTGCCATCGATCAGGCCACTGAAATCCTCGCTCGTCGTCACCGCGTCAGACCAGGGACCGCGAACGATTTCTCGGTCAGAAATTTAAGCCAGATCGCGCAGACTGCGGAAGGTAGCAGTCGCATCATGGCGCTTCTTCTGGCAGCGGTTGCCTCCATTTCGCTCGTCGTCGGCGGCATCGGAATCATGAATATCCTGCTTGTCTCGGTAACGGAGCGAACGCGGGAGATCGGATTGCGGATGGCGATCGGCGCGCGAAGGCTGCATGTGCTGCTGCAGTTTCTCGCCGAAGCAGTGTTTCTCAGCGTGAGCGGTGGCATCATCGGTATTATCGTCGGGGCGATACTTTCGATCGTCATTTCGATCCTTACTGGATGGCCGGCGCCAATATCGCTGACAGCCATAGTGGGCGGCTTCTTGTTCTCAGCGGCGGTCGGTATCTTTTTCGGCTACTACCCCGCGCGAAAGGCCGCACAGCTCGATCCAATCGAAGCATTGCGTTACGAGTGAACGCAACGGCCAAAGACGAAATGACGAGCCGGCGATGCCATAAGGCTCAGGACGCAGCCTTGCGCAACAGCGATAGATTGAACCGTGCGAACGTCAATACTGTCTGTTCAAGCGAATATCAACATCCGCAACCTACCCACTTCTATTAGCGCCATTTTACTCTTCGCGCGGCGTACGTGATCGCTTCCGGCACCCGCTGGCGCCAACGGGAAAATCAGGGTCGCAACAGGCATCAAAATTGCGGCGCGCTTGATGCGAACAATCAAGGTGCTGTCCAACACGTGTTCAACTTTGAAAAGAATTGCGACAAGTCGATTCCTCATGGCAAGGATGATCCCCCACATCTCGAAATTCGGAAATACCAGATGAAGCACGCTTTGCGTTGGAATTCTTGTGACCGCCGTCTATGTGCCAAGCTTGGCTTATATGCAAACGCGAGGGTGAGGAATGTAACTGTGACCGCCGCATGCTCGTCCAGCCCAAGCCAGAGATGACTTAGGACGAGCGCACCGAACGTTGCTGCGGTCAGCGTAATGCTGTGGAGAACAATGGCCAGCCATTGGGCACGACCCAGAATTGGCTCTTTTGGATTGCGCGGTGGACGCTTCAATATATCCCGCTCACCTTCGCCCAAGGCGAGCGCAAAGGCCGGGAAGATGTCCGTCACAAGGTTCTAGAATAGAATTTGTAGAGGTAGAATTGGCCTCTCTTCGACTGCCTTCAAAACATATTGGGCCGCTTGGGCCGCGTCTTGCCAACGCGGCTCCAGCTGCTCGCGAGCAGGCAACGACAGAATCTGCGCGCGCCGCTTAACCGACGCGCAGTCCGCTGCTGCTTCTTTGCGCGGTTCGACACCAAATCGTGGCTGATCTCGACACGGCTGGGCTGCGAAAATCTGGGACAGCCGCACCAAGGAAACTGCTGCCGGTCTCGGCCGGAGGCGTTGAATGAGCTGGCGTAAAGGAGCAGAGCGGCATGAGAACTGGCAGATCAACTTTGGCTCGTCATCCTGAGCCGCCAAGGGGAAACTTGACCGAATCGTTGGATTCTTAGGCGACATGGGACGCTTAGCATTATTTCGCGAGCAGCCTGGTCCTCGCAGATGCCTCCTCGTAGGGAAAAACGATATTGAGATCCGGCACAGCGAGGTTTTTGTCGGTGCTTGGGCACGCCAGCCGCGCAAGTAAGTCACGGATGACATTGAGGCGCGCGAGATGCTTGTCGTCGGCCCGAACCACGATCCAGGGCGACAGCGGGCTTGAGGTTCGCGCCAACATCTGATCGCGCGCGTCGGAATAGGCATCCCAGTTTTTCAAAGCGACTTCGTCGACTGGACTTGTCTTCCATTGCTTCAGCGGATCATGGCGGCGATCCTTTAATCGCCTCTTCTGCTCCTTCTTGCTGATCTCCAGGTAGTATTTCAGAATCTGAATTCCGGAACCGATCAGCATATGCTCGAAAGGTAGAACGTCTTCCAGAAACCTTTCGCACTGCCTGCGCGTGCAAAATCCCATTACCCGTTCCACGCCTGCTCGATTGTACCAACTTCGATTGAACAGAACCATTTCTTGTGCGGCAGGCAAGTATCGCGCGTAGCGCTGAAAGTACCAGCTTGCGTTGTCGCGGTCGGATGGCTTGCCAAGGGCCACGACGCGGGTTTCCCGCGGGCTAAGGTGCTCTACAATATGCTTGATCGTTCCGTCCTTGCCGCTCGCGTCACGTCCCTCGAATATCACCAGCACTTTCTTGTCATGCTTGATGATATCCTTTTGGATTTTGGCAAGTTCGATCTGGAGATCGCGAAGTGCCGCGTTGTATCGCGGTGGAGCGCCTGGTTCGCGAGATATCTTTCTACCTTTTGCCATTTCGGCCCTCGATGTGACTGATCCGGTCTCGGCGACAGACGGAGGCCGCCGCTGCCCGGGTCCGAACTTGCTCGATGATCTCTTGATATTGGCAGCGCATCTCATATGCGCCGTTTCGATCGTCAGATCACCGTTCCAAACAACCTGCCGATGCCAGCGGTGAACAGCAGGGCCAAGGCACCCCAGAACGTCACCCGGATCGTCGCGCGCAAGATGTTTGCGCCCCCAGCCTTTGCCCCGATGGCGCCAAGGAGAGCGAGAAACGCCAGCGACGCGCCGGATACGATGGGAACGAGCATGTTGACCGGCGACACAATGACCATCAGCAGCGGCATAGCCGCACCGATGGAAAACATCGCGGCTGATGCGAGTGCGGCCTGAATGGGCCGCGCCGTCGTGATTTCTGAAATCCCAAGCTCATCGCGCGCGTGCGCGGTCAAGGCATCTTTCGCCATCAACTGCTGAGCAACTTGCCGCGCAAGCGGCCGCTCGACGCCGCGCTGAACATAGATTTCGGCGAGCTCGTCGAGTTCAAACTCCGGGCTGTCGCGCAGTTCCTTGCGTTCGCGCGCGAGATCAGCCTGCTCAGTGTCGGACTGCGAACTGACCGACACATATTCGCCGGCAGCCATCGACATGGCGCCTGCCACCAGTCCGGCGACGCCCGCGATCAAGACATCGTTTCTCGTCGCGGCGGCGGCGGCGACGCCGACGATCAGGCTTGCCGTTGAAATAATGCCGTCGTTGGCCCCAAGCACTGCCGCTCGCAGCCAGCCGATGCGGCCGACCAGATGGCTCTCCGGATCCTGACGAAGACGGCTCACCTTCTTCTCCTGAAGCAGGTAGCTTCATGATCTGCGGTGACTTTTTGGACGCATACGGAGGTGTGCGGCATCCGCCGCTTGGATCAAATCCGCCCGAGCACCAAAAGAACGATAAGGATAATCAGGATAACGCCGAGGATACCCATGCCGCCGTGACCATAGCCATAGCCATAGCCGCCGAACCGGCCGCTGAAGCCGCCAAGCAGAAAGATAACAAGGAGGATGACGAGGATGAGTCCGATTGACATAATCTATCTCCGTTGACTGGACTTGTTGACTGGACTTGACCGAACAGCGAGAGCGTTTCCCCATGGTCCGATCGGGAGGCCCCAATCACATTAACTGCATCTGGCGACGCCGCATCAGCCGCAACATTCGAGATATCCACCTACTTCTTCTCGATCGAAATGCCGCTCTTGCCAATGCTGATATCAATGCCGGAGGTCTGCTGCCGCTCCTGGTATAAGCGATAGCCCAGGACTACAACGACCACAGCGAGGGCGCCGATAACGAGAAAGAGCACGTTGCGATTCACGATACCGCCCCCAAAAGGCAACAGAACGTCAGCTGGTCACGCAGGTGTAAAGAAACGACCAGCTTTTCCGACCTTCAAGCTTTTGTTTGTTCGACTGCTCACGGCAACTGACCCATTTTGCCGTGTCCTTTTCCCATTCCTTCTTCGCCGCTTCCCACTGACTTGTGGTCCAGTTCTCGATCTGCGTCGCAGTGACGGGCTTTGATGAATCCTGGGCAGACGCTGCAGGAGCTGCTTCTTTCGCGGATGGAGATACGGCGGTTTGCGCGATAGCAGCACCGAAACTCACGACCGCCACACCAGCGATGCCGGCCGAAACGACACGTTTCACTAATGATGTCGTTCTCATATCGATCTCGCTTCCTGTTGCCTTAAGATGCTTAGATCAGGCTATTCGACAACGGCCAGCAGCAAAGCTGGCTGGCCGTTGTGCTACGGGTCTGGCGTAAAGCCTACCGGGGCTATCTTCCGATCCGGATGCCGATGCCCGGCAAATTGATGCCGATGCCAGGACCGTAAACCACCGGCGGGGGCGCGTAGTAAGGATCGTCATATGACGGACCATAGTATCTGTTCCCGTATGTCGAGCCGTAAACCACCGGCGGTGCGGGATAATATCCCCCGTTCCATTGGTGAAAGTGACGACGACCTTGCGCACCGGCTGATCCCGCAAACGTGCCAAGGGCGAGCAGCGCTGAGATTGCCAGCGCCACCGCGAACTTCGCCGAGAGATGACGCTTCACTCTGGTTTCCACAATCGAAGTCATAGCGACCTCCTCTGACGATATGGCCGGGCTAGCGTTCGGAACCTCTTCCGGTCGTCTTTTCAGATGTCCTTTCGGAAGTCCTGAAGACGTCATCGGCGATCTTCTTCTGGGCATCAGGCATCGCGTTATAGAGCGTCTCGAAGGATGCAATCAGGTTCTTCAGACCATCGACGTGCTGCTGCGCGAATTTCTGGTAGGTCTTCAAGTCGTCCACTGCGGACATGCTTTGCGGAGATGTCTTCCGGTTTTCCGCGACCAGCTTGTCCATGTTGGAAGCGTTTTCGCGCATCGCCTGCGCTACGGCATTCCATTTCGCGTCTTCGTCAGGCGTAATTTTCAGCGCCTTTTGAAGGTCGGCGATCCGCTGTTCGACGGTCTCGCCACTTGACTGGGTAGCGCCGCGGCCTGCCTTGGCCTGCTCCCGCGTGGTACCGGCCTGGGCGAGCTGCATTGCACCGCTGGCAGTGTCTCCGGCATGAGCCCTGGTCAGCGGGCTGACGAGGACCGTGGCGCCTATCAGCGCCGCGATCGAAATCGAGCGCAAGAAAGGCGAAGGTGTCATAACAACGGAGCGAGCAAAATGTGGCATGATTGGCATCCTCTCCAAATTCCGAGCCCTAGCTCGGCATCTTCAAAAACCTTCACTCTCGCCAGATATCAGGCGGCCCGTGCAGCGCGATTGAGATGGATCAAACAATGTCCGATGGCAGACATTGCGCACTGCTTATAATCAACGATGAACATGCGCGTCGACGCTTTTGGATGCCGAGCGTCGTTTGGAACGCGTTCTCCGCGCGCCAGCTTCGACTTTCCCGCCCGAACCCGTGATCGGCGCTTGCGGTTGCGGCAAAGTTGTCGACGTACGATATTGGTAGCCGTAGCTGCAGGTCTCAGCCGAATCTTCGGCTCCAGGTCACGGTCCGCAACCGGTCTTTTAAACGTTGCAGCCAGTGCTGCGGTGGGGGCGGCGCAAGGGGTGCTTTGAGCTTGAGCCGTTCACCGTCACGTCCATGGACGAGCTGAAGCGTCCGGGTGTGATAGGCGGCGAGATCCGGACGGTGACCAATGCTCAACACGGTTGTGTTCTTCAGTTCGTCGGCGAACAAGCTCATGACAAGGCTCTGGCTGTCTTCGTCGAGCGCGGCTGTTGCTTCGTCGAGAAAGACCCAGCCCGGTCTGTGCAGGAGCAGCCGCGCAAAAGCGAGGCGTTCCTGCTCGCCGAGCGAAAGCTCCCTGTCCCAGCGCTCCACCCGGTCAAGCTTGGCAATGAAATTGCCGAGATCGCACCGCTCGAGTGCATGTCGCACGTCCGCATCGGAGAACGCGTCGGTTGGGCTTGGATAGCTTATGGCATTGCGCAATGTGCCCAACGGCAGATAGGGGCGCTGCGGCAGGAATGCCATGACCTCAGGGGGAGGCGTCAGGATCGTCCCGGAACCCCACGGCCAGAGACCTGCTACGGCGCGGAACAACGTCGATTTTCCTCTGCCGGTTTCTCCGACGATGAGCACGCGTTCACCCGGCGCGATGCTGACGGTCGCGTCCTCGATGACGATGTGTCCGTCTGGCAGCAGGATGCGCACGCCCTCGAACGCGAGATGTCCGTCAGGGTGCAGCGCGCGTTTGATTTCCTCGGCGCCTTCCTCGACTGCGGGCAGGTGGTCGAGAGCTTCGCGGAAGCGCGCGACCCGATGGACCGCGGCACGCCAATCGGCGAGCCGCGAAAAATTATCGACGAACCATCGCATCGCCGCTTGCACCTGGGTGAAGGCGCCAGCCACCATGATCAGGCCGCCGAGGGTCAAGCTGCCACCGAAGTAGGCCGGCGCGGCGACGAGGATCGGAACGACGACCAACAACCAGCCAGTGCCCGACGTGATCCAGGTGAGATGCGCGAGGGAGGAGGATATTCGCCGCATGGTGTCGACGACAGCTGCGAGCGCGGATTCGAGATGGCGTTGTTCGTCCTTCTCCCCGCCGTGCAGCGCGATGCTCTCGCCGGATTCGTCGACCCGAACGAGCGCGAAGCGGAATTCCGCCTCGCGCGCGTATCGCTCGCCATTCAGGGCAATCAGCGGCCGCCCTACGAGCCAGGTCAGACCGGAGCCGATCAAGGCATAGGCGATCGCACACCAGACCATGTAACCCGGAATGGCAATGTCGTAGCCGGCGACTCTGGAATGTAACCTGCGCCGACAAGGCCCACAGCACCCCGACGAAGGCGACGATCTGGAGCAGAGAATAAACGATGCCGCAACCGAGGTCGGCGGTGTAGTCGCCAAGCAGGCGCGTGTCCTCCTGGATGCGCTGGTCCGGGTTGTGACCATACTGACCGGCGAAGCCCAACTGATAGATGCGCATCGGCTTGAGCCACTCGACCAGCAGGTGACGGGCGATCCACTCGCGCAATCGAAACTTCAGGCGTTCCTGGAGAAAGGTTTGCGCCACCGTGAGAGCCAGCAGTGCGGCAATGATGACGAGGAACGTCCAAATAAAATGGACGAAGGCCGACAGGTCCTTCCGGCCCACGGCGTCGAAGAACTCGCCATTCCACTCATTGAGCCGCACCTGCCCGAACATGTTGGCAACGGTGATCGCGGTTGAAGCGACGAAGATCGCCAACACCCACCGTCCCCCTTCGGCGTGACGCAGCACACGCACGAACAAGGTCAAATCGCGGGCAAGATTAAGTTTCTCAGTTGGCGCGGCCCGGATGAGTTCGTCCGCGAGAGGGGGTCTGGTCGGCGCGACCGGTATTATTGGTATTACCGGTATTACAGGCTGTGCAGTCGGCGGTATCTTTGGCGTTCCTTCCGACTGCGGGTGTGCGGCCCCCGGAGAAATGGTGGATGCAGCGTCCGTCATCATTAGCCCTCGTCCACACCTACTTTCGCCGTTGGATCGTCGGATTGGTGAGCAAACCAAGTTAATCTATGCGTGCAGGAACCTCGGTACCCAATGAATGGCCACATTAGAATAGCGATCATGCTATCATCAACAACCACGGTCATCAGCATATCTCTTGAAGGTGGAAAAATCGGCTGCAGCATTTCAATATAGATATTTTCCGTGAAAGCTTGCGGCGGCCTGTGGAAGTGGAGGATCGCTATGACCGCAACGTCGAAGTGCGCACCGAGGAACGGTCGCGGACAATAAGGAGCAAGGGATAGGTCGCGCGGAGTGGGACTGATCAATACGGTTCGCGCGGCAGCTGACATCAACAGCTAGCCGGTGCGGCCAGATCGTGGCCCGTACGGCGACCTAATTCCCTAAAGTCCTGAAGGCATCGTCGGCAATTTTCTTCTGGGCATCTGGCAACGCGGCGTAAAGCATCTCAAGGGACGCAATTAAGCTCTTCAGACCGTCGGCGTACTCCTGAGCGAATTTCTGAAAGGTCTTCAATTCGTCCGCCATGGACATATTTTGCGGCGGCACCGTACGGGTCGAAGCGATCAGCTTGTCGATGATGACGGCGTTTTCGCGCATCGCCTGCTCGACGGCACTCCATTTCGCGTCCACGTCGGGTGTAATTTTTAGCGCCTTTTGAATGTCCTTGATCCGCTGCTCGACGGTCTCCCTACTTGACCGGCTGGCGCCCCGGTCGGCTGCCCCGGCCTGACCTTGTCCACTAACAGCCCGTGCGAGCTCGATTACCGGATCAGCGGGCTTCTTTTCGGCGCGAGCTGGGTTCAGCACACTGACGAGCATTGTGTAGTATGGCATGATCGGTACCCCTCGGAATTCCGAGCCCGAAAGCCTCCAGCCTTTCAACAGCCCTCAGCGTGACCAAATATCAGGCGAATGCCGCGCGATATTGAGATTGATCAAACAACGCCAGACGACAGACACAGACATTGCGTGTGTTGCCATTGACCAAGGATGAAATGCGTGTCGAGGCTAACAGCAGGATGAGAGTCTCCGATGCCCCGTGGACGGCGAAGCTCGTGCTCAAGCTCGTCGCTCTCTCGCGGGCGCATCTAGGACGAGACGACGACCTCCACCGACATCCCCTTGAACGCATTGGTCATCCCGACGAAAGTGCCGACGACCGGCATGGCTTGCCGGATGTCTCTCCCAACAGCGACAGGAATCAAATTGAACCCGCCAACGCTGTAGTTAGTTGGATCGAAGGTTATCCAGCCCGCGCCCGGCACGTAAACTTCGGCCCATGCATGGGTCGATCCTGCACCGCTTGAGCATATGCGACTCTAATCTGGATTGTAGAGATGGCCTGAGACTATTCTCGCTCCAAAGCCCAGCATGCGCGTCGCCTCGGCGAACAACACCGCAAAATCCCGGCAGGAGCCCCAACCAGGGTCGAGCGTCTGGACCGGGGACTGGGTGCCCTCGTCCTCGCGGCCTTGATAGCGAAACGAATCCGAAACACCGACGCTGAGATCCTTGAGCAGCGGTGGCAGGGGCATGTCAGCTTTGCTTCTCTTTTACGACTTGCGCCAATAGCTGACGCACTCGCTCATCATGAAATGCCAGTCCGAACAGGGCCAGGACGACCTGACCGGCTGGAAGTTCCTCGTCGCCCTTTGCCTGCCGGACGAACATCTCCATCTCACCGTTTTCACGAACGACGATAGCCGCGTCGTTGGAACGGAGATCAATGCGTGTCGGCCGTTTTCGCCCGAACATCTTCAACTCCTGTTTGCGTTTTCCGCCAGATAGGATCAGATTGCGCATGCGATCGCTCCACAATAGGCGACGTCACGACGGGATTGCAGCGCTTACCCGAGGCCCCGCCATCCGGGCAAACTCTTGGCGTCCTGGCTCGCCGCCAAATTCATCGCCAGCGACAACGCATGATCGAAGTCACCTTCGACTATTTTGCGCGAAATTTTGGTTCGCAAGAAATCTGCCCAGCGGAATTCGCTAAAGGGCGACTTGTCCTTCAAGTAGCCTCCTCCTCGTTTCAATGCGCCGGCCAGCGGGCGCCAACATCTGCAATTGTCCGGATCGGCAGATCGCTCAAACCTTCATCGAACAGCGCGCGAACGAGATGATGTCTGTCGAGAATATACTGGCGGTTTCCCGGACCGAGAATCACCGGGACTTTGTGAGAATTCAGAAAGTGCGCAGCTTGTTCGCCATTTTTCTCGCGCCAACGCCTACGCTTTATGTCAACCTCTCCCATCCCCACGGTCATTGCATCGTTTGCATCCGGCAAGGAGTTCGTCCGCTGCCTCGTCGTCACTGAAACCCTGCTGTGGAATTGCCACTTTTTAACATGCGTACGAGGCGGATGCATTACATTGATCCAAATCAAGCTTATGTCGGGTAACGGACATTGCGATAGGGCTTGTGCGTCGGCGATGCGCTCGAGGGCGAGATCGAGGTGCGCAATTCACTGTTGAATGCGGTTCTGCAGGACTGCTGATCCAAATCAAGACGGCCGCCAGTTCACGCCATACCTTGGAAACCTATCTCAACAGGGATTGCGTTTCGGAGGATAAAACTATGGACAAGGATCGGGTCGTCGGATCTGCGAAGCAAATCAAAGGCACAGTCAAGCAGGCGATCGGCAAGGCGGTCGGTGACACCAAGCTGGAGTCGGAGGGCAATGCCGACAAGATCGAGGGCAAGGTTCAGAACGCCATCGGCGGCATCAAAGATACGCTCAAAGGAAAATAGCCAAAGCTATTTGATTTGACGCCACGCTTGCCATGTTGCGACAAACATCAATTGGCTACTCCACGTTTGCGAAGGGCGCCGCCAACGCAAAGTTATATCTTATTGCGGCTGCGTTGCTGCAACTCATTATATCGGAATCGGCGCCCCCAGCGCATGGAATGCCGGATCAGTGCGGTCTTGCATCGGTCTATTCAAGCCGGAGCAAGCGGAGAAGGTACCGCGCAAGAAATTTGACCGCCGCGCATCGCTCACTGCGTTCGAAACCATGGTCCAGGTCGAAAATCGAGAAAACGGCCGTTCGGCAGTCGTGCGGATCACCGATCGCGGCCCTTTCGTCGCCGGACGAATAATCGATGTATCGCAGGTCGCCGCGCATGAGCTCGGCTTCACCAATTTGAAGAAGGTTTGCCTCAATACCAGCAATTATTAGCTCACGAAATGATAGATGCCGTTGAGCCCGATCAAGCCCACCAAGATGAGGTAGATGGCGACGATGTAGCTCAGCAGCCTCGGCATGATCAGAATCAAAATGCCAGCGATGAGCGAGACGATCGGTGCGAGGTGGCCGGCGGTCAGAACCATTTCCAATCTCCTTGAGAGGTGAGAATGATGATCCGGCGGCGGCTCCAGGAGCCTCGCCGGTAGGTCGCCAACAATAGCTAGCTCTTCATCATAACGCCGATGGCGAGGATCAAATAAGCGATGATCGCAACCCAAAAGCCGTACAGTGTGACAAATGGAAGGAGCACGACATGTCCAATCAGCGCGAGTGCAGCAACCACTAGCGAGACAACGAAAATGAGGACTGATGGCGCACGTAGATCCATGTTGTTCTCCTTTTCCCCATTAAACGGCCGCGACCACGGTCGTCGATCTGCTCCGGCGGCCAAAGGCTTCCGCATCCTGAGCGGGCCGCGGCTACAACCAATTAATTCCGAGCATCGGCAGCACCCGTTGCAGGATCGCCACCAGGCAGACCAATATAACCAGCAGTTTGAGAAGGTTTGCCAACCGGCCGTCACGGACAAACTTGTCGATGATCCAGAAACAGATCGCACCGACGACACAAATAATCAGAATGCCGAGTAAGAGCGAAAGCATGACAACCCCCCTGTTCGCTCAATTATCGATTGCGCCGACAACAATCATGCCGACCGAATACCAGACTAGTCTTCGCCGCCCGAGGATGCCAATGACGCGATTGGGCCGCATTGCAATCCATCTTCCGGAGTCCCCTATTTTTCCGCCGTGGAAAACAGCACCGCAAACCGTGTGCCCCGGTCATGGTCACTTCGACCAATCCGCAACTCGCCACCGATCTGTTTGACGAAAGATCCGATAATCCTCATTCCCAACCCCTTACTGGCGGAGGGGTCATATCCTTCCGGAAGAGCCGGACCGTCGTTCGCGACCGACAGCGCATAATCCGCTCCAAGACCCGTCTGCTCCAGCTTTACGGTGATCCCGCCCTTGCCGTATTTTGCAGCGTTCGTGATCAACTCGCTGACAATGAAGGCGAGCGGAATGGCGACGGCGGTCGGCATGTCGGCTTCGATGCCTTCGACCACGACCGCTTTGTCGGTAATCTCGTCCAAAGACAACATCGCAGAGAAATCGCGACATAGCCCCTCAAGATATTGCTTCAGCGCAACCCGCCGGATGCCGTCCAGATGATGAAGTCGCCTGTGAACAATCGCGATCATGGACACACGGCCGGCTGCGGAAGCCAAGGGGAGGGCCACTTCGGCATTCGACGCTGCCCGGCTTTGTAGGGAAAGCAGACTCTACGATCATCTGCATGCCGTTCAGCAGCCTATGATCGGATTCCTTGTTTAAAAGCTCTTGTTGCTGGATCAGCGCATCTTTCTGACGAAGCAGGATTTCTTCTCGAGCGAGAGCATCTCGCAGCCTTCGCTCTGTGCTCCTGTGCAAGTCCAGTTCGCGTTCATAGCTGGCCACCGAGCGATGCGCCAGGCTTCTGGTGAAATCAGCCACCTGCATATCAGCGCTTTGCAATGAAGACTCTTGGGTCATATCGCGAGCCCCCCGGGCCAACGCAGATCATGTTCTGTCCACCCGGCAACCTGGTGCGCGGGTCGCACGACAACATTGATGCATATCAACTGTGTCGGATATCGAACATTGGCGTCCGATTTAAGTCGCCACGCGCCCCCGGCGTATGACGTGATGTTTTGACGCCGACAAGGGCCCGAGCGAGACTTTGCACGCGCCCGCGCTGGTCAAACATGTAAGTAAGTTTATCGATTATGCCGCTACCGGCTGCCCATCGACCAAGGCCACCGTACGCTTCATGTCGTAGAAGTCGAGGAGAATGTCCGACACAGGACATTAGCCTTGCATCAATTTCCGGAAGGGAGCAGCGTTTGTCCGCGATTGGCGTTGGGTCACCAAGACGTGACGGAAAGCCAACCGTGGTTGCGGACGCGGACACCGCGGGTGGCTCGGCAATCGAGATACGTGCCAAGCAGCATTGCACCGCCCGCAGAAGCGACGACACCCATCGCGATCAGCCCGCTGCAATGAACGGTTGCCAAGTTGCAAACGATCATCTTGCAGCAATGCGATCCCTTCAGAACCGCTACTATCCTTCGAGAAAGTGCCCCAGGGCCTTAAGGGGGCGCAAGCGATCACAGACGATCTTAAGAATGGCTAGCAGGGGGGCGGCCAGGATCGCACCGGGCACGCCCCACATCCAGAACCAGAACACCCGCGACAGGATGACCAGCACCGGGTTCAGCGTGAAGCGCCGAGCCAGCAGCATCGGGGTCAGCGTTTCACCCTCAATAAGGTGAATGCCGAAGTAGACGGCCGGGCGCCGTCCGGAGTGCGGTTGGAATTCGGTGTGGCGCTCTCTCTCGGGTAACATAAAAGTATCGTTTCAGGCGGCGAGGTCAATCGGCTGATCGATGGGCTTTGTGGCGAGCGTCTGCCAACCATCCACCTTGCGCATGTTGATCTGTCCTGAGGCGAGCAGCGCCCAGAACAACATCGCGGCGGTATCGGCCGACGGCAGAACAGTTTGGGTCTTGATCCTTCGCTTGAACTCTTCGTGCAGCCGCTCGATTGCATTGGTGGTGCGCAGGCTGCGCCACTGGCTCGGCGGCAGGCGCGTGAAGGTGAACAAGCGCTCTCCTGCCTCCTCCAGGCTGTCGGCAACGGCGCGATGCTTGAGCTTCCATTTGCGGATGAAGGCCTTGCGGCGCGCCTCGATCTCCTCAGGCGTCGTCGCGTAGATCATGTCGTTGTAATCTGCGGTGATCTCGTCATGCAGCCGCTCGGGAGCATGTGCGAACAGGTTCCTGTGCTTGTGAACCGTGCAGCGTTGCACCGGCACTCCGTCCCAGACCGAGGCAATCGCCTTGTCGAGCCCCGGCGCGCCATCGACGATGAGGAATTCCGGACGCCGCAGCCCACGCGTGACGAGATCGTCGAGGACAGTGCGCCAGGCCTCGGCGCTTTCGCCGCCCATGCTCTTGATCGCGAGCAGCACTTTCTGGCCATCCGCGCGCACGCCGAGGACAACAAGCAGCGAGATCGAAGTCGCCTTGCGGTCGAGCCGCACGCGAACCACGGTGCCGTCGAGGATCAGGCGCACGATCGGATCCTCGGCCAGCGAACGGGTGTTCCAGGCATCCCAGTCGCTCTTCACCTTGCGCCACGTCCGGCTCACGGTGTCCTTGCTGACCGTTCCACCGAACAAGGCCGCGAGCGCACGACGCACCCGCCTTGTATTGGTACCGGCGAGATAGCTGCTCGCGATCAGTGCATCTGCGGCAAGCGTGCGCCGCTGATAGGCGCGCAGCGCCTGGCTCTTCCATTCGGCCGTTCCGCCCTCGGGCGTAGTCAACCGGGCGCGCGGCACCGCGATCTCAATCGGCCCGAACGTGCCCGTCAGCGACCGCGTGCGACTACCGTGGCGGTGGCCCGCGACGACGGCTCTTCCTTCATTGCCAGCCATCTGGCTTCGTGCGTAACGCGGCCGTGCCAGCGCAGTATCGAGCTCGCCGCGCAGCAGCTCTTCAATGAACTCACGCGCCCGAGCCCGCACCTCGGTCTCAATCGGATCAAACCAATTGTCGAAAAGATCAACAGCCTTCTCGGCCGCAGGCTGCACAGAATCGCGCTTCGTAGTATGCTTCGTCATGGCGTGGTCTCCAGTCCGGCGCTTCAACGCTGGATGATTTCGAGGTTGAACACCCCGGAGACTACGCCACACTCAATTCCTACCAACCTTGCGACGGGACCGACGGCCGCCGGCAACAGCGCCCACCACAGACCGTCAAAGCTCAACATTCCCGCCAGGAGGAAAATGACCGTCCCAAAGAGCGGCCCCAGGATTGGGATAAAGTTGAGCAGGAAGGCTGTGGTCCCCCATAGCAGGGGGTCTCCTACCCCGCAGAGATACATTGCGACTGCGGTCGCTACTCCCACTGCGGCGTTCACCGCCGTGATCGTAGTTGACCGAGCTTAACCCAGCCTGAACCGATCGGTTCAGGGCGGGTTTGGCGTCAGCGGCCTATGGTCCCTCCATCGACTTAACAGTTGGAGAGCATCATGACTTCCGACACGACCAACAACGTATCCAGTACTGGACCGGGCCTGCCGCCGCGGCGGCGCTTCAACGTCACCCCGCGCCTGATGACCACCGGCGCGATAATCGTCCTTCTCGCTGTGGGTGCGGTGGGTGCCGCGGGCGCCAATCGCTTCATTCAGAGACACCCGGCCGCAGGCCGTGCTGCTGTTGCAGCCGGCTCCGATCGCACAGATGGCACCAGCGAAGCGTTTGGGCCGTCGAAGCATCGCCCTGAGCACGGCCATGGTGACCGGCTCGGCCCGCGCGCCGATCGCGGCCCCGGTTTCGACCGCGGTCCTGGTGGGGAAGCCTCTCCGACACATCCGGATCGTTGACCTCAAAGACGGACGCTGGATCGGAGAGTATCCGGGTTGGTGTCCGTCCCTTGGTTTTCCAATCCAACGGGCATCCGATGCCGCACAATCATAACAAGACCGTTTCCGGAATATCGTGCACGTCCTTGGCGGCGCGCGGGCGTTGGCCCTAATCGTCTTGCCCTTCTGAAACAGTGTCCCAATCGCTTGTTTTGGTAACGGCGAAAAGTTCACCGCCGTGCCAGAACACCGGGGCTTCTCCGGCGATCATCTGAACATCGAAGTTCTTGGTTGCCAGCCCAGCAAAATAAGCTTCCTCCAGCCATTCGTTGTTGAAGACATCGGTGTATCTGAACCTGATGAGGGCCCTAACGACGCAGTGCGTTGCGATTGCTTGTTGTCCTTCAACGTGAAGCTTGATGGACATATTTGGGATATGAAATCTCTCCCTTGGAGCATCAGTGCCCGCCGGAATACTGATGCCGACTTGATTTAACCAATCTCTCTTGAACGTGATCTGTCGATCGACAGGATTGCCAACGTATTGAAGTGTTATGTTCGAAATGAAATTTCGGGCGGGCGATTGGCCGCTATTTGTGGCGATAAAAGATATGATTGGGTGAATGTACTCAGAATGAAAATCAACACGCACCTCTTTTATGCTGACATAGGCGCGAACCTGAGCGACGCCGATGCGGCGAGTTTCTCTGATAGTGGCATAGGCGAAATAGCCCAATGCGCCAGTCGCGACTATCAAGCCAACGGTCGCAAGAAAGAGCGCCAACGTCCATCTAACAAGCCATCTATCGGAGGACTTTTTTTCCTCACGATCCTGGGCCTCCTCGGTGCGTTCTTGTGTGGACTTCCCGGCGGGTATCACTTGTACGAAGAACGGCGCTTGCGCGCTGCCGTTTGGTTGGGCTTGGGGGCTCTGAGCGGTGGCTTGGGGGGCTTCGCGATATTCTATCCGCTCTATTGGCGATAACAGCCACGGCAAGCCGACAAACAGCCACGCCGCAAAAGCAATTAGTGCTCCGATAGCTACCTGGCCTTCGGAAATTCTGGGCATAGCCCCCACCCGCCTGGATTTCTTGCAATGCTACCGCCTTGCGTTCCAACGCCGCAATACACGCTAGAAAGAACGCCGCAGGAAACGTCCCGCGCGCAAGCTTGGTCATTACCAGTCAAATAATTGCCCCAATCTACAATGTCGGACATCGGACATAGCGCTCGACTCAACCGACCATTGAGGCATAGGATGTGTTCGCGATCCGGTCGCCATGCAACAGGAGCGCAGACGCGCCTGGGCCGCCGCCCCCAGCCCCCCATCCCCAGAGCCGGCGGCTCCGGCGTGTCTCCTCCCCTACGGTCGCGCGATCCGGACGTCCTCCCCTTTCGGCCCTTGGCAGCAGCTGGCCGATGCAGGCGTACGTCTTTCAATCGAAGAATAGACAACTGAAGCGGCCGTCGGAAACGAATGGTTGATCAGTATCTGGTGAGTAGCACTAGCAGCGGCGACCAACGTCGACTTTTTCTGTCAACAGCACTCGCTACGCAACAGGAAAAGCGCGTCGCTCTTGCGATTGCAGTTGTTTTCTTTGCAGCGTTCATCGCCATCGTGCCATTCGTGCGCGTGCCGTTGGCCAAGATGCCTGCCTTCATCCCGAGCTATGAAGCCGCACTGTTCTTTATCGACCTGATTGTCGCGGTTCTATTGTTCGATCAGTTCATTCGCCTGCGCTCCAGCGGCATCTTGTTCCTGGCGTCCGGATATTTGTTCGACGCCTTCATCATTGTTGCTCATGCATTAAGCTTCCCGGGTGCGTTCGCACCAACCGGTTTGCTTGGAGCAAAAGAACAAACGACAGCGTGGCTCTACGTGTTTTGGCACGGCGGCTTTTCGCTCTTTGTGCTTTGCTATGCTCTACGGGGACGGCGCGAGGCCCCAGGCGGGTCATCTTGGGTAGCCGTCCATGGCAATTGGGCCATCGTCAGATCCATCTTCGGAGTGGCGGCACTCACTATCGTACTCGTGTTGATTGCGACCTGGGGACATGACTGGCTACCGATCGTCATGCGGGGGAGTGATTACTCACTTTTGGTGAAGACTGGCGTCAGTCCTGCCGTATGGGTGCTGACCCTTCTTGCGATGGTTTCGCTCTGGCAGCGCGAGCTGCGGGCGATGGACCTTTGGCTCACGCTCGTCATGTGGATCTGGCTTTTTGACATTGCCCTGTCCGCTGTTTTTGGTTCAAGCCGTTTCGATCTTGGCTTTTACGCCGGACGGCTATTCGGACTGATCGCCGCGAGCTTTCTGCTAATCACACTGATCGTCGAATTGGCCCAAAAGTTTGCCAGCGCATTGGGCGCTGCCGTCCGCGCCGAGCAAAAATACGCACAGCTCGAGCTCGAACGTGCACGCGGACAGTCTAATATCAAAGGCGTCAAACAAACACGCGACGAGCCCTCCGAATTTATTCATAACGAAAACGTCGCGCGCTACCGAGCACTGCTTCAATCTCAGAGGCTGAGCCAGGCTCAGCGCAATACGATTGAGCGGCTATTGCGAGAGGAAGAAACAAACTCTTTGGCAATGAATGCTCCGAAGAAAGAAGCTTAGGCCTCCGGAAATCGTCGCGCTTTTCTGATGCAGACTCTTACAGCACTCTGGTGCCCAGACCTTTGGCCATCGGAGTAATAAATTCGTCAAATTCAATATGACCGAGCGACTCTACGACGATCATGTCGATTGCATTCTGCATCGCATTGTCAGCGTATGCTGTTGCTCGAGCAGAAGCGGGACCCGCCGCGCCGGACGGCAGGACGGCAAGTGGCGAAGTATCCGGACCAAATGGATTTACCGCCGCTCACCGCACACTTCCCTTCGGAACGATGGTTCGAGTCACTAACATGGTAATGGCCGCTCAGTCACCGTTCTAATAAGCGATCGCGGATCTTACGGTCGCGGACGGATCATTGATTTCAGCGACGCCGCAGCGCGTGCACTCGGGATGATTGATGCGGGCACCATCAGGGTGCGTGTCGAGCGACTATAACCTGTCGGGTTACGCTCGTGTGAGCCAGCACGACGAGATCAGCTTCGTCGGCAAAGCGGGCCGAGCTAAGCTAGCTCACTCAAATTTTCAGCTGATTCCTTGCCACGGTTTGCGACGACGTCATAGCTGACCTTCGCGCCTTCGTTGAGGGAACGAAGCCCTACCTTCTCGACAGCCGATATGTGAACGAACACGTCCTTGCCGCCGCCGTCGGGCTGAATGAAACCGTAGCCCTTGGTCGCATTGAACCACTTCACTGTTCCTGTCGCCACTTGGGTCGTCCTCCTAGAAGCTCTTGAGCACTATCGTCCTACGTTTGGCCTATGACAAACAAAAAGCGCCGGCGTGACCCGCGGGCTTTGGGCACCGTCTCGTTCCATCGAAGTGAGGTCTTGGTCGACCTAATCTGCCGAGCATTGGCGACAGGCGTACCGAAATCAGACCAAATGTCTGGTGCCGGACATATTTGATTTTCCTCAAAATTACTCCGGTCATTCGCCGTATTAAATGGGGGTGCGCCGAAACAACTTGATCTTGTTGACGGCTGTTCAAACAGATTCTGCGCACCGCGGACGAAGGCCGACAGAATTTAAGCGTCAAAATCAGAGGTGCTCCGATGCGTCGAATGATTGATTGGATGGTTGGAAGCGACGAAACCGTGCTGGACGTAGCCATTGACGGTTTTGTGGCGATAATCGGGGCCTATTTTTTGACGCTTGTCCTGCAAGTTTTTGTCGACGCGCTGTAGTTGCTTTTGGCGCTTCGATCGCAACCGACAAGACGCGCTCTGGCCCGCGATCACCGACAAATACTTCCGACCATCGGGTGTTAATCCGCCAAACGCCTGAGCGCAGTCGCTCATGCCACTCTTATAGTAAGCCTAATCGGTTAGGTTAAGCTGCGAGTTCCGTTGCTCGGGTGAATAGAAGCGATATCAATCTCACAGTCGCGCAGAGCTGGCTGAACAGTCCCCAATCGAGCAGCCACGATTTCAATTGCGTGACAGAGGCCGCGGCTTTTGCTCACCACGCTGCGGCCTCGCCCCAGGGGCCAAAATGAAGTCGACCAAAGCGCCGAAAGTAACTCTCAAGCCGAAAAAGAAGATCAGAAAGCTCGGGAACAAAAGGCCCGATCTGGCCGAGCAGTATCGCGAGGTGCAATGGCTGCGCGGCCTCGTTGCATACTTCGAACGTGCGCAGCGGAAGCCAGAGCGCAATTGATGCCTTGGTTTACCCGTTTTGATGAACCGATAAAAATAGCTGGTCGTGCTCCGCTTCGGACGTTGGCAGAGGCGCGAGGATACATACTCGAGCTGCGCAAACTCGACCGAGAACGCATCGAATGGCGCACCGCGACAGGTATCCTATCTCAAGCGGCCACACATAGTGAGCCATACGTATCCATGGCGCGGTTAGCATTTTCTCGCGCACTTAGCAAGAATCGGATCAAAGACCGCAACCAAGCGTAGGCAAGGCGGGACGTTATTGCGATTTTGCGCTTTTTGCCCCAAAAAAAGAAATGATGCGCTAAGCGTCAGAGCATCGTTCAGAGTTGGGATTCTGATGACGGCTGTTGGGATGGCATATCGCCGGGCCGGCGCGGTAGCTTCCAGAATGCCTTCGCGCCAACGAAGCGGGCGTAGGCGCTGCTCGAACAGTTGATCAGATTCTGAAACCGTGCCTGTTGGTCTCCGACAATAAGACCCGCAGCAAACGCACGGTGGCGGCTTTGCTCTCCGCTCAAACCTCGCGCCGGATTAGCGATTGTATCCGCCAACAGCGCCTTGCGCGTGACGATGTCATTGATGCCGCCGAGGTAGTTCTGCAACCGCATCAGAGCTTTTTGAATTCTCTTGCATTGCTTTGCCGATTTCTTGCCCGGATATACGCCAGAGAAGAATTCGACCGCATATCGGGCTTTTTTGACTTGAATGCGCAGTCTGTGCAGTTGCTCCGCGGTCAGATCGCCGATCTTTGCACCGAGCCGCTTGATCTTTTTGCACCTCCGCGAAAGCTGCTCGCTAGCATAGATCTCGATGGGCATTTCACGACGCGCACGCAGCTGTGCGTCTTCTGAGGTGCTCCAGGAACCAGTCTCGACCCATTCCGCGGCGTCGAGAATGAGTGAGCGAAAGCGAGCCGACTGAACTGTCTCCTGCGCCTGTCGATAGCTCTTCAGGCGCTTGCGCACGAACATCCTTTTGATACTGACAAACCCCGGCTCATTTGACAGTTGCCTTTGCAGCGGCCTAAGAACTTCAACAAGAAACGTGTCAAAGTCGCGAGCTGGACCAAATTCGCGTGTGAGCCATCTCAGCTCGGTCTTTATTGTGCTGACCCGATCGTCATTCACGATCTCAGAGAAAACCGAAATTGCGGCGCGCAACCGTCGCAGTGCAACACGCATCTGATGCAGAGCATTCCCATCCCGGCTCATCACCCCAGGCTCGTTCGCCACCAAATGGCGCAAACAAGCCCGACCAATAAGCGTGAAGGCGCGACCAGCACTCATTCCCACCCTTAGCTTCGGATCAACTGCCGTCTCAGCGGTGATCAGCCTGCTCTCAAGCAAGTCGTAGCCGCGCTCAGACTTGCTTTTGACCTCAAGTTGAGCAGGCACCATCTCCATTATTTCACGCGCGATCTTGAAAAGCTCGGTGGGATTGCCGTGCTCGAGCTCAAGTTCGATCTCTGAAACCGGGCGCGCCGAACCGGCCGCAACAATCTCCCCATGGTCGACCGCCAGGACTATATCGGCGCCGCCTCCATTCAGACGACAGGCGGTTCGCTCGATCCGGGTTTCGAATACCGGATTCAATGTGTTGCGAATGTCGTCGGTGAGAATCGGGCCGAGAGCTGTATCCTTCACGAGGGCGAGGTCCGGTCGATCACCCTCGATGGCTTGCTCCCACTCGGATCGCTCGAAGCATCCCGTACCAGGATCGGCGGCCTTGATGGTCTGGATGCGCTTGTCGCCGATATGGCGCACCCGCAAGGTTAGTCCGTGATCGCGCAGGACGCGCTTATCGGAATCAAAATAGACCGAACGCAGCGTTTCGCGACTCGAATTGTGAAAAGCGCCAGAAAACTTCGGATGGTTCTGAAGCACAACAATATCTTCGGGAGTAACCCGAAGCTTCAATTCAATCTCCTTTGGCTCACCGTCCATAGCGTTTGACTTAATCGAAAAGGCGAAAGACCGCGCGCTGCCGCACTCAGGCCCTATTCATTTACGAAGTGAGCAGTCGTTTGATTTCCTCCAATTCGTCAATATCCTGACGACGCTTTTCGATCATGCGGGTCCAAGCTTCGCGGAATTGAGCGGATGCGCCTGCGAGGTGCTTAGCTGTATCTTCGAAGTTGCCCGTGGTCATTTCGATTTGCTCATCAATGACCTTGAGAACATCCGCCCGGTCCTGTGCCGTCATCGCGGGAAGCCACCCTTTGAACAGGGCTACAAGGTCGGACATTTCGATTACCTCTAATGGCTTAGTTTGCTGGAATAGCGGAAGACAGGGAAGCAGGTATGACTCAAAGGCGGGCGCGTCGCCAAGTCCAACGCGAGCGTCAGTCAATTGGGCTGCGCTGGTGATTTTCAGGTAGCGTCGTAAGATCGCCCCGACGCGTCAGGACAGTCTCAATCATGTGGTCGGCCAGGTACGGGACAATCGCCTTTCCGTTGTGATGTCTTAGCTCGTCGCGGCGCTCCATCTCGTTCAAGGAAAGATCAGTGACAAATTGCGTCACCGTCATCAGCCGCGCAATTTGCTCAACCGTCAGGTCTTTGATGTCGCCCGTCATCTTTGAAGCGGCCTCGATCAACTCGTCTTTCGACAACATTGCCTGCGTCATTGGGTCGGCTCCGCGTTGAAAGGTGGTCGAGCTAGCATCGCGTCCGTCAACGGTGATGATCGTCGTCACTGTGACGATAGGGATTAGGCCGAAACGGAATGTCGTCGATATGCGGTCGTACAGCCCATTCGGTCTTGAGCGTATCACGCCACGCAAAGGCAGACATCGCGATCAGGGCGAGAACGATCAACGCCCAGAGTAGTACGACCCAATTCATCTGTGCTTCCACTGTGATCCAACTCATCTGCGATTGCGCCTTCATCGGGGGGTAATGGGACCAGCGACGCTGGTGCGACCATTATTCTTAGCCTGAACAATTTAGGACGACACCGCGAGCTAGCAGTTTCTAACTTCAGTAAAGCTGCGAAGCCGAAAAGCTCATCGCTCCGCGGTCCGTCGTGATAATCGGGCGCGGTTGCGCAGCCGTCGGTCGAACGGTGAGCGTTGCTTTTGGTTCAAGATGCGGCGAATTCTTCGGTAGCACCACGACCTTGGTGCCGACATCGACACGGCCGAACAGGTCGGTGACATCCTCATTGGTCAGGCGGATGCAGCCGCTCGAAACGAATTTACCGATGGTCGACGGATCGTTTGTGCCGTGAATACGGTAGACGCTTGAGCCGAGATACATGGCGCGCGCACCCAGCGGATTACCGGGGCCACCGGCCACGAAGCGCGGCAGATAGGGCTGCCGCGCGATCATTTCCGCCGGGGGATGCCAATCCGGCCATTCCGCCTTTTGCGAAATGGCCTGCGTGCCAGACCAAGTGAAGCCCTCGCGGCCGACACCGACGCCGTAGCGAATCGCGCGGCCCTGGCCGAGCACGTAATAAAGGGTGGTGTTGCCGGTATCGATGATCACCGTTCCCGGCGCCTCGCGAGTATCGAAGGTAACAACGGCGCGGCGCAGACGCTCAGGAACGACGCTCGAAGATCCGTTGCTCTGCTCGTCGATGAGAGGCTGCGCCGGCGCGAGCATTGCATTAGCGGATAAGAACGAATTTTCATGTACGGAAGCATAACCCCGAGTTTGCGCGCTTGTTTCGCATGAGAGCAGTAAGGGTGCGACCATCAGAGCTACAGTAAACGTTAACGTGTTGGTACGCCGCGACTGCTTATGATTTCCAATGATTCCCTGCTTCATAACTTGCCTCCTTTGAGGCTCATCCGCTGATGCGGTGGTTTGAAGAGGATTCGCACCTCAAATTCCAAGCCCAATGCGGGCATTTTTTAGAACTCTTCACTCTCACCAAATATCAGGCGATTAGTGCAGACCAATTGAGATGAATCAAAGGGATGTCCGATAGCAGACATTGTGCGCCTGCGCTCAGTCTTGCGGCAGATCAAGGCGCTCCGACCGTTGCCGCTACAACATGCTTCTAGTTTCCCTTTGCAACATGGAGGTTGCTCATGAAAACCCGATTGATTTTAGCCGCTGGCGTTCTTGCCATCCTTTCGATGCCTCTCTTCGCACAAGCCCAAGGTATCGTAGGCGGTGGTGAGCGGGGCGCAGCTGAGGGTGGGCGCGTAGCCGGTCCAGTCGGTGCAGCTGCTGGTGCGGTGGTTGGCGGTGTGACCGGTGGTGTCGTTGGCGGCGTCAGGGGCGTGTTGGGAGTGAGCGGGCATCATTACCATCACCACCATGATTATTATCATCACCACCATGATTATCGTTAGCCGCGTATGATGGGCGATCCGTCGGATCAGCCATCTAGAGGATGGGCGAAATGGCGACTATCCGCAAAACTGAGAGTCAACCCAGCAACCGGTTGCTGAGTTTGTTGCCGCGTGGGGATTATGAGCGGTTGCGGCTGTGCAGCGGAATGCTTGCTGATCGCGCGACTAGCGATCGATCCTAATGCTCAAACGGAAAACGAAAAACTAGCCAACGAGTATCAGGCTATCGCCGATCGACTGAGGGACAGCGATCTCTTACCCGTCACTTGAGTTGGATCAGCCTGCGGGCAAGCGCCGTTCTAACGCGTCGCCGATCATTTCTAGAGCTTCCTCTCCGCGCGCCGACAAGAAAGCTCTTGCCGAAAGGGCGCCAGTCTACACGTGACCCACCGTCGGATGTTGCAACCAATCCCGGCATGAATGCTTTTCGCGCCCTCGAAGTAGTTCGGCGAACTTGAGTTAAATCAAGGCCGTCAGGGCCAGAACGAGTTCTGCTTCGCGACGAGCTGATCGTTGCTTTAGTTGAATCGCATCATGCGGCCATCACGCGAAAGGGCCACAAGAACTTCCGCGGAACAGTTGGTCTATTCTGAGGTTCGAACTCCCTGGGTAGTTGGGAGACAAAATGAAGATTGCGCAAATTGCGCCGCTCTTTGAAAGCGTGCCGCCACGGCTTTATGGCGGCACCGAGAGGGTCGTTTCCTACCTGACCGAGGAGTTGGTGGCGCTCGGCCATGACGTCACCCTGTTTGCGAGCGGCGATTCGATTACGGCGGCCAATCTTGTGCCCTGTGTACCGAAGGCACTGCGGCTTGACGCGAGCGTGATCGATCCGACTCCCTATTACATGCTGATGCTCGATCGAGTACGTCAGCGCGCCGGCGACTTCGACATCCTGCACTTCCATATCGACCAATTTCAATTCCCGTTGTTTCGGCCGATTGCGGGCCGCACCGTCACCACACTGCACGGCCGTCAAGACCTGCCGGATCTCATTCCTCTTTATCTGGGCTTTGCTGACATGCCGCTTGTTTCGATCTCAAACCACCAGCGCCGGCCGGTGCCAAAGAGCAATTTTGCGGCAACCATCTACCATGGGCTTCCGGTCGACATGCACCGGCCTCTCACAAATCGAGGAGATTACGTCGCCTTTCTCGGCCGCATCTCGCCGGAGAAACGTCCCGATCGCGCCATTGAGATTGCGCGCGCGCTTGGCATTCCGCTCAAGATCGCTGCCAAGGTGGATCGCGCCGACGAAGCTTATTTTGCGACGACGATCGAGCCGCTGCTCAGCGGCCCCGGCGTCGAATTTATTGGTGAGATCAACGAACATCAGAAGACGAAATTCCTGGGTGAGGCGCGCGCGCTGCTTTTTCCAGTCGACTGGCCGGAGCCATTCGGCCTGTCCATGATCGAGGCGATGGCTTGTGGGACACCGGTGCTGGCGTTCCGCTGCGGCTCGGTGCCTGAGATCGTCGAAGAGAATGTCACCGGCGCCATCGTCGAGACGATGGAAGAGGCTATCGCAGCGCTGCCGCGTGTCATCGCGCTCGACCGGAGAAAAGTGCGTCAGCGCTTCGAGCAACGCTTTTCTGCCACACGGATGGCGAAAGATTATGTTGCCGTCTATCGCTCGCTGCTCGAGTTGTCGAAATCCGTCGGCGCGCTGACGCGGGATGCCAAGCATCGCTTGGGGAATGGCAAGGACGCAATCATCCAGAGGCCATTCATTGCTTAGACAAGACTCGACAGCGCCGCCCGTCGAAGAGGTCCCGAAAGCTCCGTTCTACATCCCCGCGACCGGATCCTCGACACTTAATTGGTTAGACGGGTGCAGATCGACCTATCATCAGAATGACGCGAAATGACCAAACTGGGGCGTTGAATATTTGGCCGCTTTGATGATCGCCCGAGTCGGACAATCGTTTCGTCAGTTTCGTCATCGGATGATGCTGGGATTGCTCGGTGAATTTGGCGCTATAGGTCCGACATGTGATGCCGCGGGTGGTGCAGAGCCGAGCAGTTCTCCAATCACAGACAATATGGCAATCAGAACAATCAGACCCTGACAGACCCGCTTCATGTTCACGGGCATTGTCAACATTTCGATGATGAAAAATAAGATGATCGCGGCTAAAGCCAACTCCGCAGCATAGATGATCACGGGGATCACGTTCATAGGGCGCCTGCACATCGCGAGAGACGAATCACAACGCTAAGGATGCTATCGGATCGACTCTCGTCCAAGGGCAAATGGACCTTACGAACAGCAAACAGCACGCTCAGGCTGCAGCAAGAGGCCGAGCACCAAGGTTATTGAGCGAGAGTCTTTCGCATGAATCGCTCGTCTCACCACTTCAATGAATCAAACCAGGCATCCACATCCTTCTTCGCTTGATCTTTGGCGATACCATAGCGTTCCTGGATTTTACCCTCAAGCTGCTCACGACGACCGTTCATCTTATCGAGTTCATCATCGGTGAGCTTTCCCCACTTCTCTTTCACCTTTCCCTTAACCTGCTTCCAATTTCCCTCGATGCGGTTCCAATCCATCGTGGTCTCCCATTTTGGAGTTCAAAACTTCTGAGGCCTTCGCGCTAAACGTAGGAGGTTACCCAAGACGTCGCGGACAATCACTCCTTAGAGTATTCGAACGCTGGCAGCATCTTAAGCCCATCCTTTGTGCCGCCCGGCAATACGATTTTGTTGTCGGCAAATTTGAGACTGTCGTAACGGATGACGACCATGCGGGTGCCCATACCCAGGAAACCACCGACTGATAGAACGGCGTATGGCTCCTTGCCGTCGCGCGTCACAAGGAGATCGTCAATTTTGCCGATCGTCTCGTTCGCTTCGTTGACAACGCTGCTACCGATGACCTTAGACGCCCGATAACCGGCCGCCACCTTCTGCACATCGACCTTGGTGATTTCTACCGTCTGTGCAACGCCCAGAGGTGGTCCCGGTTATCTGAACAGCATCTCCGCGTCGATAAGTGGAGCGTCTGCCAAGGTTAGGCTGCCGTGCGGATTGGCAGCGGGGTGAAGTAGGCTCGATCGGGTGTCATGCCGTCAAGGCTCGAGTGTGGTCTGCGACCGTTGTAGAAGTCGAGATAGCGGCCGATCGAAGTGCGGGCATCGCTGACACTGTCGTAGGCCTGAGATACACCTCCTCGTATTTGACGCTGCGCCACAGTCGCTCGACGAACACGTTGTCACGCCAGGCACCTTTGCCGTCCATGCTGATCGCGATGCCGTTGTCGACGAGCACGCCGGTGAAGGCTTGACCGGTGAACTGCCTGCCTTGATCTGTGTTGAAGATATCCGGCTTGCCATGACGAGCCAAGGCATCCTCCAGCGTCGCGACACAGAACGACGCCTCCATCGTGATCGAGAGGCGCCATGCCAGCACGCGACGGCTCAACCAGTCGAGCACGACCGCCAGATAGACGAAGCCACGCGCCATCGGGATGTAGGTGATGTCCATCGCCCACACCTGGTTCGGCCGCTCGATCGCAAGCCCGCGCAGCAGATACGGATAGATCTTGTGGCCCGGCTCGGGCTTGGTGGTGCGCGGACGGCGATACAGCGCCTCTATCCCCATCCGCTGCATCAGCGTCTTCACATGCCGGCGGCCGATCTGGCACCCCTGGCAGCCAGCAGGCCTCGCAACATTCGCGAGCCGGCGAAGGGGAACTCCAGATGCAACTGGTCGAGCTGCCGCATGATCGCGAGGTCGGCGTCCGGCACCGGCCGCGGCAGGTAGTAGACGCTGCCGCGGCTGATACGCAGAACCTCCGCCTGCCTGGTGATCGACAGATCGTGCTCACGGTCGATCATCGCTTTGCGCTCAGCAATCCCGCCTTGGTGAGCGCTCCTTCTAAAAAATCGTTTTCCGGTGTAGTTCGCCGATCTTGGTGTGTAGCGACTTTATATCGACGGTCGGCTGGGCTGTTATATTGTCGCTCTCTGGACTGAACACCGCGGTGGTCGCGCTCTCAAGTTGTGTCTTCCACGCGGTGATCTGATTAGGGTGAATATCGAACTGCTCGGAGTTGGCAGGTGGATGCTTGACGGGGAAGGCCACCTCTGAACTGGTCACGGCGCTGCGCGCCCCGTGTGGGGGTAGAAACGGGTCAGCGCTAGACTGCCCCCGGAAGGGAGCGGCCGATATGATTTTGGTGGCAACTAAACCCCGTTAAAAAACCTGGTCCATGGGCTGTCGCGAACTTGACAGTGGTGACGCCGTCTCGGCGATCCCGTTTAGGAATCTGAATAAATTGCGCAGCTCAGCCCTTCCGCAATCAGCAGGAGGATTGGAGATGAACCGCAACAAGTCGAAGTCCAGGATAGGACCGCACGATGCCCACCGTGCACCCGAACGCGGCTGCCATCGACGTTGGAGCAACCATGCACATGGCCGCCGTAAGGGCAGATGGCACACTTGAGCCAGTACGCAGCTTTGGCACCTTCACGGCCGATCTCCATCGGCTGGTAGACTGGTTTACGGAATGCGGCGTCGAGACGGTCGTCATGGAATCGACCAGCGTCTACTGGATTCCAATTTACGAGCTTCTCGATGCCCGGGGATTTACTGTGTTCCTTGTCAATGCGCGCGATGCCAAGCACGTGCCGGGGCGCAAGACCGATGTCAGCGATGCGCAGTGGCTGCAGCGGCTCCATTCGTTCGGGTTGCTGCGGGCCAGCTTTCGCCCCAAAGGGCAGATCGCTGAGCTGCGGGCCTACGTGCGTCAACGCGAGCGTCTGCTGGAGTACGCGGCCTCACACATCCAGCACATGCAGAAAGCATTGACCGAGATGAATTTTCAGCTCCACCACGTTGTCGCCGACATCACCGGCGCGACCGGCCTGCGCATCATACGCGCGATCCTCGCCGGCGAGCGCGACCCCGAGGCGCTGGCGCAGCCTACGCCATTACAGTTGCCACTCCAGTGCCGAGACGATCGCGAAGGCCCTCACCGGGAGCTATCGAGCCGAGCATCTGTTTGCGCTCGATCAGGCACTCGCCCTTTACGACGCTTATCACGAGAAGGCATCTGCCTGTGACGTACGGATCGAAGCCGTGTTGAAGGAACTGAGCATCCATCAAGGTCGTGGTCATGGTGCAGTTCCACCGGCCTCGCGGCGCCGGAACAGAACCGATCAGGCGAACGCTCTGGCTTTCGACGTCCGCGCGGCGCTTTTCGCGCTGCTCGGAAAGGACATCACCACGATCGACGGCCTCGGTCCTTACCTCTCGCTGAAGCTGATCGCGGAATGCGGCGACGACCTTACCTCATGGCCAAGTGCAAAGCATTTTACCTCGTGGCTGGGGTTGGCTCCGAGCAATAAGATCTCCGGCGGCAAAATGCTCTCGTCACGAACGCGCCGATCCGGCGGTCGGGCCGCAGCTCTTCTGCGCCTCGCTGCCGTCACCGTCGGACGCACTGACACCGCGCTCGGCGCCTTTTACAGGCGGCTCTCGTCCCGCATCGGCAAGGCCAAGGCGGTGACCGCCACGGCCCGCAAGATCGCAGTCCTGTTCTACAACGCTGTGCGACACGGAATGGAGTATGTCGATCCGGGGGCCTCATCCTAGAGACGCGCTACCGCACGCGAGTTGTCAACAATCTCCATCGACGTGCCAAGGCATTCGGGTTTGTACTCCAGCCCGTGGAGCCGAAAGCGGGTGCTGCCGTTTCTTAGGAATTGTTCTCCAGCGTCAGCTCGCCATCTTGGCGTGCAGCGACTTCACGTCCACGCCGGCTGCGGGTCGCGTTGCCGCCCGGACCGAACACATTGGCGGCAGTCTTGAGCTGCGCCTTCCATTGCGTGATCTGGTTCGGGTGGACGTCGAAGTGCTCAGCCAGCTGCGCCAGCGTCAGATCACCCTTGACGGCCGCAAGCGCCACCTTCGCCTTGAAGGCCGGCGTGTGTTTCCGGCGCGCTCGTCTGTTCATGGTCGCTCCTGATTTTCGGGCCAAGCGTGCCCGCCGTCAGGCAGAAACTCCACTTTAGCGTCCTGTGCAGAATTCCGGAGCCAGCTCTTGTGCTGGAGAAGGGTCCACTTTGGATCCTGGGACCAGATGCCGACATTGTTATAACACCTGCTGAAGTCACTACGGCAAACGCTGCTTATGGCAGCGGCGGCGCCATGTGGGTTTATGGATATTTCGCATATCGCAATCTTCTCGACGAGCGAGTTGAGAATAAGTTCTTGGCGCGTTGGGATTTGACACAAGGTTTGTGGCCGACAACAGAACTGGCTACACTTAAAAGGTGAGCGTAAGTAGGCGTCCACACGGCGTTCCTTCTAAACGACGTTTCGCACGCTGATGTCGATCACCCCCTTGTGTGGGCCAAAAAATTCGCTCGCGCGGCTTGGCATTTTGGGGCTCACCAAACGACGTAGAAAATTCCTATAGCATCACTTAGCGCGTGGGCCCACCGAACGGAGGTAATGATGCCAAAGGAGTAAACTGTCGCCCGAAGGCGAAGTCATCGCCGCCTATGGTGCCGCTATGGTCGCGGCCTTCCAAGTGCTCATCAACTGCCTTGAGGAAAGCGAGACGTTGCAGCCGGGAGAGTTCCCTGAGGCGCTCGGGGTCTATATGGAAATGGTGAGAGCAGAAAGGGCGGAGTGAGCGAAATGACGCTCGCGATGCTCCACGACATTCGGACGGCGACACTGGATTAGCCTTGCGGGCGGGGTAAAAGGCCAAAAAATCACTCGCTCGGTGCGGCCATGAAGTGCTGTCAGCAAATTTCCAAAAATTCTGGTAGTATGTAAGCAGATTCGTCGATCGCTGCGTTTAAATTTTTGGCTCATGGTGAACCACTCCTCCGAACTCAAGTCAGGAAGACAACTGCGCCGTCTGCGGGACTCTGGCCAGAGAAATCTGATGGGCGGCGCGCATCTGCATCGAATCGCTTCCGCTGGCAGGAGGGACGTTTGCGATCAATGCCAAATGGCTTTTTGGTCCAACCTCTTTGGCAACCCCAATTCGCGATCGGCGAAAGAAAAAAAGCACTAGCGCATCGAGTTGCGAGCGCGAAAGCACTAAGTCGCTCAGGTATCTTTCGTCAGGTGCTAGCACAGCAAGAGCGGGCCAGACGCACCTCTGGCAAAACATAAAGAAATTTCGAAATTTCGTCGGCGTCTGCTGTCGGCTGCATTTCGGACTGAGGCAGGGACGTGTGGCGTCTGAAAAAACCAAATCAACCACTGTCGGCGAAACTAGCCAATGAGTATGACGCAACTCAGTACAGCCCAAAGCACAGCAAACACGACCCAAGAGGATGTCAGAGTTACTTTCGTAATACGCGGAATCGCCTTACCAGATTTGTCGAGAAAGCCGAACTTATCCAATGCTGAGGGAACAGGTAAAAGTAAAGGAATGCGCCCATGAGAGTACGCGTCCGGTGAAGGCCCCCTAGCGGATCAGCTTTGATCGCGCGAGTTTGCTCATTGATTTGCAAATTAATGAGCGAACGAGATGACGGTGACGGTTCTGTGTGGGCCGGAGCGACGGCGGCGGTGGACGACGGCAGAGAAGCTGCGGATTGTCGAAGAGAGCCTGGCGGCTGAGAGCTCCATCGTGGAGGTTGCCGGCCGTCACGATGTTCACCCCAATCAACTGCATGGATGGCGACGGCAAGCGCGATTGGGCCTTCTGGGCGCTGGTGATGCCACGGTCGCGCAACCCGAATGCCGGTTCGTTCCGATTGCGGTCGCACCGGCTGAGAACAAGATTTGCGAACTGCCGAAGGAAGCGGTCGGTGACGCACCGCTGATCATCGAACTGGTGCTGCGCAACGGGTGGCTTTTGCGCCTGCCGGAGGGTGTGACGCCGGCACGCGCTGCCGCGTTGGCCGAGGCCCTGGAGGGGATTGTGAGATGATCGCGATCCCCGGTGGAGTGCAGGTGTGGCTCGCGACCGGCCATACCGACATGCGCAAGGGGTTCGATGGTTTGGCAGTGCTGGTCCAGGAAGTCCTCAAGCGTGATCCGCACAATGGCCACCTGTTTGTGTTCCGTGGTCGACGTGGCGGCCTGATCAAGGTTTTGTGGCACGACGGCCAGGGCCTGTGCCTTTACGCGAAGCGGCTAGAGCGCGGACGTTTTATTTGGCCGTCGACAGTTGCGCGCGACAGCGCCGAGATGGCGGTGACCATTACGCCCGCGCAGCTCGGATACCTGCTGGAAGGCATCGATTGGCGGTTGCCGCAGCACACCTGGCGCCCGCAAGCTGCGGGCTAAAGTCGTGCTGTGCGACATTGTGAATCAGTGCGCGATTTAGGCTCGCAAGATCGGCCGTGTGTGCTGCAATCGCTTTGTGCCGCCCGCTGCTGATTCTCTCCCCGACGACATCGAGACGCTGAAGGCGATGGTGATCGCCGCGCAGGCGGCGCGCCTGGAGGCGGAAGCAAAAGCGCGCAACGCGGAAGCCGAAGTTCGCGTCCGCGAGCTGTTAATCGAGCAAATGAAGTTTACGATCAAAAAGCTCAGGCACGAGCAGTTCGGACAATCCTCGGAACGTCACGCCGTGCTTGAGCAACTCGAGCTCTCGCTGGCCGAGATGGAGGAGGATGCCTCGCAAGCGGAGGCCACGGCACAGATCGCGGTGAATGCGGCGGCGCACGCCAATATCAAGGTCGCGGCATTTGAGCGGCGCAAGCCGGCGCGCCGGCCGTTGCCCGAACATCTGCCGCGTGAGCGCATCGTCTATCCGTCCCCGTCGGCCTGCCCATGCTGTGGGGGTGTCTTGCACAAGCTCGGCGAGGACATCACCGAGACATTGGAAGTGATCCCGCGGCAGTGGAAGGTGGTCCAGCATGTGCGCGAGAAGTTCTCGTGCCGGTCCTGCGAGGCCATTACCCAACCTCCGGCACCGTCACACCCGATCGCGCGCGGCCGGGCCGGGCCCGGCTTGCTCGCACACATTCTGTTCTCCAAATACGGCCTTCACCTACCGCTCAACCGCCAGAGCGCCGTCTACGCTCGCGAGGGCGTCGATCTCGATGTCTCGACGCTGGCCGACTGGGTCGGTGCTTCGGCGGCGACGCTGATGCCGCTCGTCCTTTTGATCCGAGCGCATGTGTTTGCGGCTGAGCGCATCCATGCTGACGACACCACGGTGCGGGTTCTTGCCAAGGGAAAGACCCGGCTCGGACGGCTGTGGACCTATGTCCGTGACGATCGGCCATTTGGCGGGTCTGATCCGCCGGCCGTCACCTTCTTTTACTCGCCGGATCGCAGCGCCAAACATCCCCAACAGCACCTCGCAAGTTACGCCGGGTTCATGCAGGCCGACGCCTATACCGGCTTCAACCGGCTCTACAGCGAAGCTCGCAAACCAGGTCCGATCACCGAAGTCGCCTGCTGGTCACATGCGCGGCACAACTTCTTCGATCTCGCCCGCCTCGCCAAGGCGCCGATCGCGATCGAGGCCGTCAAACGCATCGATGAGCTGTTCGCGATCGAGCGCGAGATCAACGGCTTGCCGACGCAAGAGCGGCTACGCGTGCGCAACGAACGGAGTCGTCCGCTCATCCTCGCGCTGGAGGCCTGGATGCGCGAGCAACGCGCAAAACTCTCCGGACAAAACAACGTCAGCAAAGCCATAGCCTATTGCTTGACCAGATGGGTGGCCCTGACGCGCTTCCTCGACGACGGCCGGCTGTGCATGTCCAACAATGCAGCCGAGCGGGAGATCCGACCAATCGCCGTCGGTCGCCACAACTGGACCTTCGCAGGCTCCGATGAAGGCGGCCGCCGCGCTGCCGCGATCTATACCCTGATCCACACGGCCAGGATCAATGACGTCGACCCTCACGCCTGGCTCGCCGATGTCCTTGCCCGCCTGCAGGACCATCCCGCCAAACGGATCGATGAACTTCTGCCCTGGAATTGGAAGCGCGATCGCCTGCAAAAGGCCGCTGCATAACCCCCGCCAGGTTAGCCTCCGCCACAAGTAACCGTCCCTGTGGCCTTCACCGGATGCTTACCCATGAGAGCGCCAACGCCACCTGCTAACACCGCGACGGCGACATTTAGCGCTGCGTCAATGCCATGGACGACAACCCTTCCAGGTTTTCCAGCAAGGTACTTGTTTATCGCGAAGAGCAAGAGCAATGCGACTACAGAGAGGCAAAGGCCAACAAATTGTCGTCGCTTTGCGCTAGAGCGGGCCAAGTGGCCACCTGCCATATCTCACGTTCTCTCTCAACCGCCTTTTGAACTTCCTCGTCGATCCGCTCTTGCTGGCGGCGTTCTTCGTCCTCGCGTTTAAAGCGAGCATAGATTTCATCAAGTACGTGTTCTATCTCGGCCAAAGTACCCGCTTTATAGCGTGCCTTAAGGTAGATCTCCATTAAAATGAGACTTTCTTTGAAATCACTTGTCTTTTGAAGGCAGCAAGCAAAGCGCGACAAGCCTTGATCTAGCGCCATAATGTGGATGTAGTAATCGCGGTGGCGAGCAGTTACACGCCAATTAATTCGCGGGTCTGCTTCAGCTCCATCTGGGCGTGTAAGATCAAAGGTATCGGCAAGCACCTCCAACTGAAGGACCGCCCCAGGTTTATCGCCCGTTAGAAGCCGAAGCCTCTCCGCTCTGGTTTCAGAAAAACGAGGATCAGCACGGCCGCGCACTCCAGGCAGGAAGGCTCCCTCCAATTCGAACCGTGGTTCATATTTCTTGAGCATTGTTCAATTTTTTGGAGAATATCAGTCTCCGAGACTGGAACATCGGTCCAAAAAATTGAGCAAAGAAAATTCGGGCGTACGATTTGGCGGAATGGCGGCGATGGCGGACGGTGAATACGCTCAGAATTCGGTTTCTTCTTAAATCCGGATGAATTTGTTTTGCCTCAGAGCCTCTGCGGCCTTTTCGTTCGAAATGAAAATCAGCTCGCAGAAATGCTCACTTTCATCATTGATGAAATGAACGGTGACAGAGACACTATCTGCAGGCTCTACTAGCGCCCAAATATACCACTCCGACTTGAACCAATAATTTCGGCTTTCGATTGAGACGACGTCCGGCTTAGCAGTTGCCATCCGTCCCCTCCCACAAGCTCTAAAGCTTCCCCACCATTATTAGGCGTAGGTTGAGTACAATTGCTCGCGCGCCAACTTTGCCAACTGGCATCGTGGTGACTTGGAAACTAAACCAAGTGATTCAGCCATTGCGCTCAAGAATACAAGCAAAAGAGCCAGTCCTCATCATGAGGTGAGACTGCCGCTAACGGTCTCCGATGATGCGTCAAAGCTTGCTTTTGTTCAATATATCGAGGTGCAGATTTTGGACAGTCGCGATCCATTCTATGAATGGATTTGCGAGACGTTTTTGCCGCCAATCTGCGTCGGTTGCGTGAGAGAGGCCTTGCGCAGGACGATCTCGCGTATGAGCTGATTTAGCCGCAGCTATCTGAGCCAGCTCGAAAAAGGGACGTTCTCAAGTCTGAAAATACTCGAGAAACTTGCAAGGGCGCTCGGTGTTGAACCCTAACGAGCTAATCGTGCCGCCGAAGAAGCGGCGTTGACAAATGGAACGTGTCGAGGCCGGAGGAAATCTTTACCGTATGCTCGTGCTCGCACTTCCACGCGGAAGTCCCAAAACGATAGACTTCCATCACTAACGCTCGCGGGAACGACCGCCCTCAGTTCCCGCTCTGCGCCGCTTTTAATATTGCTTCTTTCGATCCGAACTGCTTCGGATTCGCGTGCTTTGGCATGGGCACTTGAACCTGATCTCTCGCAACATAGCAGTAAGTAATCCAAACCGCCCTGCCGTCGCAAAGCTTGCCGCTTGAAAGAAGCTTGGTGTCGGCGTCACTGAACCGCGGGTAATCCAAAGAAGAAACGACGGGCCCAAGCAACACAGCGATGATCAAACATTGCTCTTGAGATGGAAGAGGCAACAAAGGTGACATCGCTATCGATCGCCAGTGGCGATTGTCGCAACGCGGACCCTAAAATGAATACTCGCCACTCTCCGGTTATTCCATTTCCCAATCTGGCACCTGTCCATTGGATCTGGTTGCCGGGGATCCATCCCATCCGCTCTCATTGCAGTCGCCACATCGCCTTGCGCATCTTTGTTCAGACGAAAGTGGCGCTTCCACGTTGCCCTTGAACCACGCGGGCAATGCACAGTGGCCTTGACCTGACCCATCGATCAAATCGCAATGTCTTTTCTAGCGCGCCAAACTCGCCAGACGCCTGAATGCGCCATGCCGTTCTCACCGGCCACAAAAACGAGAAACGAACGTCCTGGATTGGCTCATGTATGGGCGCTTTGACCGCCGATCATACATGAAGCGATCCTGACTTCGAAGCGCGGTTAGTCAATGCGGAGCATAAGACAACGACATCGACGCACTTCGAATTGCAAGTCGCAGTCTGTTCGAACATGCGGATCGACACCCGCAGCGCGGACACAACAGCCGAGATGAGCGTCGTGCGAGGGGAAAGTTTCGGCCGCGGAGTTATTCCACACCAACGTTTGAATGTTGAGATCGGCCGTCGAGCCAGTTGCGCGGACGTTCTGGGTTCCCCCACATACTTGGAGTTTCAGAACGAAAGGGTTTCCCGTGGCCAAACCTGCGCTGAGCGCGATCACGACCGAGCCGAAGTATGACGTCGCCATATCTTTCCTTGCGAAAGACGAGGCGATCGCGAAGGAGCTGTATGACCGCCTGAGCGAAGTCCTCAAGGTCTTTTACTTTCCCCCACAGCCAAGAGGAGTTGGTGGGCACCAATGGCCTCGAAAGCATGCGGGAGCCGTTCTTCAATTCGCGCGTGGTCGTCGTCCTGTACCGCGATCCCTGGGGCAAAACGCCCTGGACCGGCGTCGAGGAGACGGCGATCGGCGAGCGGTGCTTGAAGCAGGGCTGGCCTGGCTTGGTGTTCGTAAATCTGGACCAGACCAGTGCGACGCCGAAATGGGTGCCGACGACGCATGTGCGCTTCGGACTGCAGGCCTATGGCGATGGAAGGCTTGGGTCGGCATCATCAAGGCTCGCGCGCAGGAACACGGCGGCAAGCTGGTGCCCGTCGATGCTGTGACCGAAATGGCGCGCATTCAGCGCGAGGCGAATTTCCTGGCGGACCGTGAAGCCTTGATGCGGGACCGGCGCTGGATTGAAGGCACCGTGCACACCAACATCAAGCAGTCGCTGCAAGATATCATTGACCTGATGAAAAAGGCGAACGCCGATCACGGATTTAATATCGTCGGCAAAGCGGACGGCACGGTTTGCGTCATGCGCTCTGGTTTCGTCAGCCTCGGTGTCGGCTGGCGTCAGCCAATCTTCAACCGCGTCGAAGATGACCAAGCTGGCGAGTGCTTTCTGCGCGCCTCAGAGTTCTCGGGCACGCTGATCCTGCCCGGCGAGAAAGTTTGGGTCATGCATCGGCCGACCGAATTGAAGCGACACAAATTCAAGGTCGATGTTTCGCAGACGCGAGAACTGATCTGGAAGAAATCGGGCAAGAAAGCGGTCATCGCCGCGCCGATGCTGGCTGACCACATCATGCGTATCTTCTGGACCTGCTCTCGCGGGCGAACCAGGCAAGGTTAGCGCGCGGTGCTGTAAGCGGACATTCGGCTGAATCTGTATTGTGCGAAGGGGGCGACCATGACTAATCGTGACGCTCAATCACGCTAGTGCGCGAACGTCGTGAAGATGAAGATGACGAGCGTGAACGATCCGTGGAAAGCATGTTTGCAATGTTTCTATCGCAGGCGCCCGGACAGCTTTTGTATATGACCCACTATTGTTGGGTTGCTAAGGAACAGCCGGGCCTTTCGAGGTGCGCGGAAGAGACAAAATGAGACAGGCCGGGTCACACCTGCACATCGACTACCTTGGAGGTAATGGCGATTTATCGTTTCGATCCTGCTAGGCGCAGCACGCTGGTTCACTGCGCAAGCTCCGAGCAAGGCCACACCGAGCGCGATTGTTCGAAGCGGTCCCAGGTCCTTGTCCGGCTGAATCCGATGATCTCACAATGCTGGGAACCGGCTCCCAAAAATTTTTCGCGTTGCTGACGCCAACTCCCTCTAATCCAGTCCGGACGTTGTGGTAGCTATATGGTAGCTACAAGGATTCTGATCCTTAGGAGATCCGATCTAAGTACTTGATTTTGTTGGTACAGTTGGGTGGGCTCGAACCACCGACCTCCTGTTCCACAGACAGGCGCTCTAACCAACTGAGCTACAACTGCACATCTCGCACGCGAGGCGGATTATAACCGCCCGGGACGGGCGCGCGATCAATTTCCTGGACGTCCTTTAAGCGCTTCGGCCGGTTCGCGTTTCTGGCACGGCGTCGTCCGCAAAATGCCCGCCAGAGCGCGCGGAAACTAGGAGCAACCTGCTTATTTGGCAAGGCCGGGCATGAACAAGCAAAAGCCCGGGCAACCGGCCCGGGCCAAGCTATTTTTCAGTTCGCGCGGATCGATGCGGCGCTTCAGGCCACCTTCGGGAACACCTTCGACGCGCTGGCCTTGATCGGCTCAACGGCGTCGGTGGCGACCTTCTGGCCGAGCTCGGCGAGTTCCTTCGCCTGCGCGGTCAGCGTCTCGAACTGGGTGCGGCTGTGGCTCGTGATCAGCGCAAACGCTTCCGACGGCGACTTCACCCCGATCAACTTCTCGGCGAGATCGAAGTTCGCATTGGCATGCGAGCGCGCGATGTCGATAACCTTGCTGGTGTAGTCGGACGCGCCCTTGGTCGCGGACGAGTAGACCGCTTCCATGGTCTCGTTGCTGGTCTGCGCGGCTTCCTTGAACTTCTCGTAGGCCTCACGGGCCTGCGACACGCCCTTCTCGGCGAACTCACGGATCGAGCCCGGGACTTCGAACGGAACGACGGTCGAGAACGGATCATTGACTTGCGACATGGTGCTCACCTTGCGTCTTTGAATTTGTGAAAGCGGGACTTCGCTCTCCGACGCGCCATCCACCCGGCTGTTCGTCGGAGTCTTGCTTGAGCGCCGCAACCCGGCGGCAATTGCAAACACAACATAGTGAGGATTTTTGTGCGATGCAACATTTTACTGCGCCGCACCGGCAATTTTTTCTTACCGCAGCTCTACGGCAAAATTAAGGTATTATGATACCGGTAAACCAATACAGATTGAGGTCGCGAGCCGTCCAACAAGCGCCGCAGCTACGACTTCGGCTTGGCAGCGTCCATCGCCGCACGGGTCACCGCCTGACCGATCTCGCCAGCCTGATCGGCGAGCGAACGCATCTGCGCCTGCACATACTCGCTGTGCAGCCGCATGACGTCAGCCATGTCCTTTGCCTTCATGAGCTTCTCGGCATAGTCGAGCGAGGCGCGCACGTTGGCTTCGGCAAAGCCGATGGCTTTCGACGCAACGTCCTTGGCTCCGGCTCGGGCAGCGGCGCCCTGATCCTCGAACGAGCTTGCGGTGCGCTGCGCCGCGGAGAGCAGCCCCTCAAAGGCCTTGCGGGCCTGGTCGAAGCTCGCCTGCGCCATGGCTCGCATATCGTTTGGAATTTCGAACTTGCCGCTACCGTTGTCACCCATGAGCCAGCTCCCTGTTCGGCGTTGCAAGAACATTTGGGCTTGCGCCAAGAGGCCAATAGCCTCAACCAGTGATCCTATCGTGACGGACCTCGATCATCTTGCAAACTACAATTTCACTGACCGTTGCCGCGTTCCCTCCGCAGCCGCCGCAGTTAAGGTTATCGGCCAAATGGCGCGCGCGCCGGCCCCGAGCCGTGGACCACGCGATTTCAGCGTTTTACTAACGATCTTCGGATTGAAGCGGATGAATGCGCGTCGAAGCGCAGCGACTGAAGCGGTCAAGAATTGCCTGACGTCATGAGCCCCGGGACATTTCAGGAGATCGTGATCCGCGACGGACGGATAGCGCCGCACGCGACCGCCCTGCAGGCGGCCTGGCTGTGGTCGGCCGACGGCTCCACGATCCTGTGGACCAACGCCGCCGGCGCTGCCGCGTTCGGCCTGCAGGACCGCAGCCGCCTGGGTGAACCGCTCGGCGCGTTCGATCCGCACCGGCGGCAGGTCGCCCAGCTTGCAAACCGATTGCCGACATCCGGTGCGACGCGGCTCGAGCGCATGCGCGGCTTTGGCGCAGCGCCGGGTCAACTCGCAACATGTTCGTGCGCCCTGCTGACGCTGGAGGGCGGTTCAAGGGCGGTTCTGATCGCAAGCCTCGTCAGCGCGGGCAAGCCGCTGCCGCTCAGCGAGCGCCTGCAGTTTCTGCTCGACGGTTTTGACCGTCCCGCGGTCGCCTTGTCGGCGCAGGGCGCGCTGCTCGGCACGAACAGTGCGGCGCGGCTCGACGTCGGGCACTTCGACCGGTTCTCTCGATCGGATTTCGTCGGCGCACGTGCAAGCGCGTTACGCGAGGGCCATGCCGAGATCGCGCTCGATGCATCGCCCCTTGCATTATACCGGGTCGGCGCCGGCCACGATGTCGCCATCGTGGTGCTGATGCCGGCGCGCGAAACGCCGACGCCGGATACCACTGAGCGCGACGAACCGCTTGACGAATCATTCGCCGACGAGGTGCTGGTCGAGGAGGATGATTCCGCCGACGAGGCCGCGACGATTTCCGCTGATAACCCGCCTCCTCCTGGTGATGTTCCGACAGCGCCTGCGGCGGATGTCGAAGGCGTTGCGACGACAATCGCCGCCGTTCCAAGTGGTGAGCAGGCCATAGCGCCAGCGTCGCAGGCCGGCGAGATCGCACCCGCAAGACAGCCGCTGCGATTTATCTGGCAGATGGATGCCGAAACGCGGTTCTCACTCGGCGCCGATGAGTTCTCCAGATTGATCGGCCCGATGGCTGCGGCAGCGCTCGGCCGTCCGTGGCACGAGATCGCCGATCATTTCGGCATCGACCCCGGGCAGCAGATCGCGAAGGCCGTGGCGAGCCGCGAGACCTGGAGCGGCATCGTGGTCGATTGGCCAATGACCGAGCTAGGCGATCGCATGCCGATCGAGATGTCGGGCCTGCCGATGTTCGATCGCGCCCGCAATTTTGCCGGCTATCGCGGTTTCGGCATCTGCCGCGACATGGCCGGTCTCGAGCGCCTCGCCGACATGCGAAGGCAGGAGAACCAGTTCGGCACCGTGCATCCGGCGCCTGCTGTCGCTGGCAGCGTCGAACCGAATGCGCAGATCGGCGAGAGCGCGCCGGAGGAGCCACTGGCAATTCCAGTCATCGACGAACCGGTCGAGAATGCGCCCGCCGAGCACGTCCTGGCGGAAACGCCTCCAGTTACTGAAACGGTCGTGCCCAACGAGCCGACGCAGAGCGCCACTGAACAGCCGCCGCGCCAGCACAGAACGTCGTGCCGTTTCCGCTGGCGAACGATACGCGCACGCCGGCGCTGAGTGCGGTCGAAAACCACGCCTTCGATGAGATTGCACGACGGCTGTCGGCGCGCCTCGATCAAGGTGTCCGCGCCAACGCAGCTGCGGAACACGGCGAGCCGCATCATGCCGACGATGACGCAGCCGATCGTGCCGCCACCGTCTCGGGCACGCCGGACTCAGCACTCGCGCCATGGCTCGGCGACGCAACCGCACCCAAGGGCGAGAGCACGCACGACAAGCCGCTGCTCGATCGCGTCCCGGTCGGCGTCCTGATCTATCGGCTCGACCATCTGCTCTACGCCAACCCCGCCTTCCTGGAACGCACCGGCTTTGCCTCGCTGCATGCGCTGTCCGACGCCGGCGGCCTCGACGCGCTCTACGTTCAGCCGATCGAATCCTCGGCGAGCAGCTCGTCGGAGAGCGGCATGCCGCTCTCGATCGCCACCGGCGAGGCCGGCCATGCTCCGATCCTCGCCCGGCTCTACACCATCACCTGGGATGACGAGCCGGCGATGGCGCTGATCTTTTCGGCTGACGCGCAACGCACCACTGAGCAAGCACCGGCGCCGCAGCGCATTGCCGAAGCTCCTGCCCCAACGCCGCAGCCGCAGTCGCCGGCCGTGAATGACGATCTCGCCTCGATCATCGAGGCGATGGCCGACGGCATCGTGATGTTCGACCAGGAGGGAAATATCCTCTCCTGCAACCGCAGCGCCGAGGCGCTGTTCAATGAGGCCGCGGCGCAACTCGCGCAGCGCAACCTCGCCGACCTGTTCGCGCCCGAAAGCCAGTCGGTGGTGCTCGCGTATTTCGAAGGCCTTGACGATCCCGCCGTGACGCGGGCGATGGATCACGGCCGCGAGGTGCTCGGCCAGGTCCGCGGCGGTGGCCTCGTTCCGCTGGCGATGACAATGGGGCGCACCGCCGATGCCAGGTATTTTGCGGTGTTCCGGGATCTCTCTCAGCTGAAGAAGAACGAAGCCGACCTGGTTAGCGCCCGCCGCAGCGCCGAGCGTGCGGCGTCCCTGCGCACGGACGTGCTGGCCAGGATCAACCACGAGATCAGAATTCCGCTGAACGCCATCATCGGCTTTGCCGAAGCGATGATCGAGCAGCGGCTCGGTCCGCTCGGCGCGGAGCGTTACCTCGATTACATGCGCGACATTCGCGCCGCCGGCGAACGCGTGCTGACGATCGTCAGCGACATGCTCAACCTGACACGGATCGAGACCGGCAGGCTCGAGCTTGCGCCGACCAGCGTCAACCTCAACGAGCTCGTCGCGCAATGCGTCGGTGTGCTGCAGCCGCAGGCCAACCGCGAGCGCATCATCATCCGCTCGTCGCTCGCGCCGCATCTGCCGGTCGTTTTCGCCGACGCGCAATCGCTGCGGCAGATCGTGACCAACCTGATCGCAAGCTCGATCGAGCTCGCCAATGCCGGCGGCCAGGTCATCGTCTCGACGGCATTGACCGATCGCGGCGAGGTCGCGCTGCGCGTGCGCGACACCGGGCGCGGCTTGAGCGAGCGCGACATCAAGGCCGCGGTCGAGCCCTATCGCGCCGCGGCGGGCGACGAGCACGTGGTGCCGGATACCGCGGGCGTCAATCTTGCCTTGACCAAGGCGCTTGCGGAAGCCAACCGCGCGCAATTCACCATCCGCAACGCGCCGCAGGCCGGCACCTTGATCGAGGTGGTGTTTCCGCTCGCGGCCCAGGCCGCTGCGGGCGGCGGGTAGGCGCAGCGTCGCGCGCTCAGTTCGTGTTCTTCAGCGCGACGCGGAAGGTCGCCTCGGTGTTGGCCTTGACCTCATCGAGCGTGACGCCATCGGCGAGCTCGATCAGCGCCATGCCGTCCTTGCCGTGCCGATCGATGGTGAACACGCCGAGATCGGTGATCACCATGTCGACGACACCGGCGCCGGTCAGCGGCAGGTTGCAGCGGTGCAGCAGTTTTGGCCCGTCCTTGGCGACGTGCTCCATCACCACGACGACGCGCTTGACACCGGCGACCAGGTCCATCGCCCCGCCCATGCCCTTCACCATCTTGCCGGGCACCATCCAGTTGGCGAGGTCGCCGTTCTCGGCGACCTGCATGCCGCCGAGGATCGACAGATCGATGTGGCCGCCACGGATCATCGCAAATGAATCGGCGCTCGAAAAATAGCTCGTGGTCGGCAGCTCGCTGACCGTCTGCTTGCCGGCGTTGATGAGGTCGGCGTCCTCCTCGCCCTCGTAGGGGAACGGCCCCATGCCGAGCATGCCGTTCTCGCTCTGCAGCTGCACGTCGACCCCTTGGGGAATGTAGTTCGACACCAGCGTCGGAATGCCGATGCCGAGATTGACGTAGTAGCCGTCGCGCAGCTCCCTCGCGGCGCGGGCGGCCATCTGTTCACGGGTCCAAGCCATCTTGGTCTCTCCAGGAAATAAAGAAATCTTTGTCCCGGCGTGATCTCGTCCAAAAACCGGTTCCCACCCGTCGGGTCAAGCCCGAGGGCAAGCTTTCGGGATCACGCTTACGCCGCAGGACGCGGACGGGTGTTGCGGAACTCGATCCGCTTGTTGGCGGCGCCCACATTGATGATGCGTTTGACGAACACACCGGGGGTGTGGATGTGATCCGGATTGATCTCGCCGGCGGGAACCAGATGCTCGACCTCCGCCACCGTGACCTTCGCTGCGGTCGCCATCATCGGATTAAAATTCCGCGCGGTCTTGCGGTAGACGAGGTTGCCGACGGTGTCGCCCTTCCAGGCGTGGACGATGGCAAGATCGGCGAACAGGCCGCGCTCCATCACATATTTCTCGCCGTCGAACTCGCGCACCTCCTTGCCGTCAGCGATGATGGTGCCGACGCCGGTCTTGGTGAAGAACGCCGGAATGCCGGCGCCGCCGGCGCGGATGCGCTCGGCCAGGGTTCCCTGCGGATTGAACTCGAGTTCCAGCTCGCCGGAGAGATATTGCTGGGCGAACAGCTTGTTCTCGCCGACATACGACGAAATCATCTTCTTGATCTGCCGGGTCTCCAGGAGCCGGCTCAGGCCGATGCCGTCGACGCCGGCATTGTTGGAGACCACGGTCAGGTTCTTGACCCCGGAATCGCGGATTGCGTCCGATAGCGTCTCGGCGATCCCGCACAGCCCGAAACCACCCGACATGATCATCATGCCGTCTTTCAAAACGCCTGCGAGAGCGGACTTGGCGTCCGGGTAGACCTTGTTCATCGTTGTTGGACCTGCGTGCGGGGCCTGACGAATTCTGCTTGCAATTTGCGTAACGCCCAACGCTTGCGACGGCGGCCGCGCCGCAGCCGATCATCCTGACGCGAGAGCGAGTGATGTCGTTGGCATTATTAGGCGAAATCGTAAAGACGCGTCAATCAGCGATCGGTCTGCACAAAGAAGCGGCCTTGAAAGCGACAAGAAAGAACAGCAAGTTGCATCACAAAGATACCGGCGGAGGATCGTCCTTCGCCTCATTTTTCATCCCGCATCACCCCGTTCCTGGATCGCGCGCCCTAAACGATGCCCGAAGGATTGAGACGCCTCGGATTGGCACTGGCGGCGCTGCTCGGCGTCATTGTGCTGGTGGTGGGCCTTGGCATGTCCTGGCTCTTGAACCGCGAGGAGGTGCGCGCCGCCATCGAGGCGCAGATCAAGATCGTTACCGGCTTCGACTTCGTGGCGTCGGGCGACTTCGAGTGTCTCGATCTTCCCGGTCAGCGCCGTCACGTTCCGGCATGTCGGCCTGCGCGACGCCGGCACCGAGAGCCCGGCGCTGGTGGTCGACGAGCTGACCGCCAACCTCAAGCTGTTCCCGTTGCTGCTGAAGCGATTCGAGATTGCCGATCTCACCCTGACGCACCCGCATATTCAATTCACCCGCGATCGGCACCGGCAGCTCGAACTGGACGCCCCTGCTGCGGCGGCTGGCGACCGCCATGAAACCCGACGCCAGCAGCGCCGTGCCGTTCTCTGAAATTCGCATCAAGGACGGCGAGCTGACCTATCGCGACGATGCCAATCACGCCATGGAGCAGCTTTCGGAAATCGATCTGTCGCTGGGGTGGCCGGCGATCTCGCGGTCGTTCGCCGCGACGGGTCAGTTTAGCTGGCGCGGCGACCGCATCGACGGCAGCCTCAACATCGCCGATTTCGCCGACGCGCTCGCCGGCCAGCGCTCAGGTCTGCGCGTCCGGCTCTCGGGCACGGCGCTGAAGTTTGCCTTTGACGGCGCCATGTCGGCCGGCCCCACACTTCTGATGGAGGGGACGCTGGCTGCCGATTCACCCTCGCTACGCGAGGTGTTCCGCTGGGCCGGGCAGCCGTTGCCCGACGGCGGCGGATTTGGCCGCTTCGCCCTGAAGGCACGCGCCGGCGTCACCGGCAACACCGTGGCGCTGACCAACGTCAATGTCGAGCTCGACGGCAATGCCGCCGAAGGCGTGTTCAACTACACGAGTGACGGCGGACGCACCCTGCAGGCGACACTCGCTGCCGACACGCTCGACCTCACGCCCTATGCGAGCACGATCAAGATGGTCGCCTCCGGTGCCCACGACTGGAACCGGCAGCCGTTCGACCTGCAGAGCCTCGCGGGCATCGATCTCGATATGCGACTGTCGGCTGCACGCGTGGTGGTCGGCGCGACGCGCGTCGGTCGCACCGCGCTGGCGGCGAACCTGCGCGGCGGCGCGCTGACTTTCTCGATCGGTGAAGCGCAGATGTATGGCGGCTCGGCGCGCGGTTCGTTCGGCATCATGCGGAACGGCGAAGGCGCCAACGTCAAGGCGCAGTTCCAGCTCACCGACGTCGATCTCGAAGGCTGCTTCAGCGAGCTTTTCGGCTTCCGCCGTCTCGCCGGACGCGGCAATGTCGCCATGGCGCTGGAGGCCTCCGGCGCGAGCCCGTTCGGCCTTACCCAGTCGCTGTCAGGCGACGTCTCGCTCAACGGACATGATGGCGCCCTGACCGGCTTCAACGTCGAGCAGCTGTTGCGGCGGCTTGAACGGCGGCCACTGTCGGGCACCGGCGATTTCCGCAGCGGGCGTACACCGTTCGATCGCATCAACGCGGTCTTCAAGCTCGATCAAGGAATAGCGACGATCCAGGACGTGCGGCTCGACGGTCCCACCGTGCGCCTCACGCTCACCGGCACCACAACGGTGCCGGGCCGCGAATTCGACATGAAGGGGGTCGCAAGCCTGGTGCCTGCGACCGATGGGCCAGCGACCTTCGAATTGCCGTTCGTGCTGCAGGGGCCGTGGGACGATCCGCTGCTCTATCCGGACTCCGAGAGTTTGATGCGGCGGTCGCCCGCAACCGCGCCGCTGATCGAGTCGCTGCAAAAGCGCTCGCCGCGCGACGCCGTCAAATCGGCGATCGAGAAGCTGACCGGCAAGCCGCTCGCACCCGCGGCGGCGCCTGATCCCGCATCACAGCAACAGAATTAGCGATCTTTTCCGGGCTGTCACCCGCGGGCTTGACCCGGCAGTGACGACTGGAATGTTCACATCAGGTCTAGAGCGGCGCCGGCGTCTTCGCGCGGTCTGACGACAGCTTGGCGGCCAGCGACGCGACAATGATCGCGAGCGCGACGAAAGCGACGATGATGGTGCAGATCGCATTGATCTCCGGCTTCACGCCGAGCCGCACCTCCGAATAGATCCGGATCGGCAGAGTTGCGGCGCCCGGCCCCGTGGTGAAGCTCGCGATCACGAGATCGTCGAGCGAGAGCGTGAACGCGAGCATCCAGCCGGCGACGATCGCGGGCAGGATCATCGGCAAGGTCACGGCAAAGAACGCCTGCGCCGGTGCGCAGCCGAGGTCCATCGCGGCCTCCTCGAGGCTGCGGTCAAGACCGTTCAGCCGCGACTGCACCACCACGGTGACGAAGCACATGGTGAGCGTCGTGTGCGCGACGGTCACGGTCCAGAAGCCGCGGCTCGCGTCGATCGCAACGAACAACAACAGCAGCGACAGCCCGGTGATCACCTCCGGCATCACCAGCGGCGCATAGAGCATGCCGGAGAACAGCGAGCGGCCGGCGAAGCGGTCGCCCCGCGACAGCGCGAGCGCAGCCATGGTGCCGAGCACGGACGCCAGCGTCGCCGACGCCCCGCCGACGCGCAGGCTCATCCACGCCGCATCCAGCATGGCGCGGTCGGACAGCAGTTCAACATACCAGCGCGTCGACCAGCCGCCCCACACGGTGACCAACCGCGAGGCGTTGAACGAATAAATCACGAGAATGACGATCGGCAGGTAGAGGAAGGCCAGTCCGAGCACCAGCGCGACAATATTGAACGTCGAGGCACGAGTGAGTGCGCGCGAGGCCATCAGCGCGCCTCCTCGAGCTCGTGGCGCTGCAGCCGGTCATAGACCACGAGCGGCACCACCAGCAGCACCAGCAGCACGACCGCAATTGCGGACGCCACCGGCCAGTCGCGGTTGGTGAAGAACTCGAGCCACAGCGTCTGGCCGATCATCAGCTTCTCGGAGCCCGCCAGCAGATCGGGGATCACAAACTCGCCGACGATCGGAATGAAGCAGAGCAGCGCGCCGGCCGCGGCGCCCTGGAGCGAGAGCGGAAACGTCACCAGCCAGAATGCCTGCCGCCGCGAGCAGCCGAGGTCGGCCGCGGCCTCGAGCAGCGTCAAATCCTGCTTCGCCAGCGTCGCATACAGCGGCAGAATCATGAACGGGAAGTACGAATAGACGATGCCGAGATACATCGCGCTGTCGGTCGAGAGCCACACCACCGGCGCGCTGACGAGGTGCAGCCCCACCAACAGATCGTTGAGCAGCCCGTCGCGCTGCAGCACATTGATCCAGGCGTAGATGCGGATCAGGAACGAGGTCCAGAATGGGATGATGACCAGCATCATCGCGACCGGCTGCGACCGCTGCGGCAGCCGCGCCATCGCGTACGCAACGGGATAGCCGAGCACGAGCAGGATCGCCGTCGAGACCGCGGCGACAAACACGCTGCGCAGGTACGACAGGATGTAGAGGTTGTCGGACGTGAGCAGCCTGAAATTGTCTGATGACAGCATGGCAAACGCACGCGACATCGCACCGGGATTTCCGAGATCGAACACCGGTACATAGGGCGGTTGCGCGATCGCGGTCTGCGACAGGCTGATCTTCAGGACAAAGATGAACGGCACCAGGAAGAACAGCGCCATCCAGAGATACGGCGCGATCGCCGCGAGCCGCGCCGGCCGCGAGAACAGTCTTCGCGCGTGGCTGCCGGACGCCATCACTTCTCCAGCACGATGCAGGCATCGGGCGCGATCGAGAGCGCGACCCGCTGGCCGATCTTGAGCAGAGATTTTTCACGTGCTTCGACGTTGGTTCGCGCCACACGCAATGTCGCGCCAAACGTCAGCTTGACAGTGTAGATCGAGGTGCTGCCGAGATAGCCGATCTCGACCAGTTCGCCGCGCAATGCATTGCCGCCCGCAGCCGAAGCGGCTTCACCCGAAATCGTGATTTTCTCCGGCCTGATCGCGATCATGATGGTCATACCCGGCACAAGATCGTTTTTCGTCAGCGCGACGATGGTGCCGGCGTCGACGGTCTTCAGCGTCAGCGTGCCGGAGTGGATTTGCACCACCTGTCCTTCGATCAGATTGATGTCGCCGACAAAGCCCGCGACCCAGCGCGAGTTGGGCTTCTCATAGAGCTCGCGCGGCGAGGCCACCTGCACGAGGCGGCCCTTGTCGAGCACGGCGATACGGTCGGCAACCGTCATCGCCTCCTCCTGGTCGTGGGTGACGATAACGAAGGTCGTGCCGAGCTGGCGCTGCACCTTCAAGAGCTCGAGCTGCGTGCTTTCGCGCAGCTTCTTGTCGAGCGCCGCAAGCGGCTCATCGAGCAGCAATAGCCGTGGCCGCCGCGCCAGCGACCGTGCCAGCGCGACGCGCTGGCGCTGCCCGCCGGACAACTGGTCCGGGCGCCGCTTCTCCAGCCCCTCGAGCTGCGTCAGCGCCAGCATCTCGGCGACGCGCGTGTCGATCTCGCGTTGCGGCAGACCCGCGCGCTTCAGGCCGAACGCGATGTTGCCGGCAACGTCGAGATGCGGAAACAGCGCATAGCTCTGGAACATCATGTTGACCGGCCGCAGGTGCGGCGGCACGCGGGAGACGTCGGAGCCGTCGAGCAGGATGCTGCCGCTGTCCGGGCTTTCGAGGCCTGCCAGCATGCGCAGCAGCGTGGTCTTGCCGCACCCCGACGGCCCGAGCAGCGCGAAGAACTCGCCGGCGTTGATATTGAGCGACAGATCGTCGATCGCGGTGAAGCTGCCGAAGCGTTTTGTCACCGACACGATGCGCAAGGCGGGTTCGCGAGCGGGCTCGGCGGCCGGGCTTCGTTCGGAAGCCGCCAGCGTCTGCGCCATCACATCCAACGGGCCGGTCGAAGCAGTCATGTCACGACGATCATGCAACGGATTTCATGAATTGCGCCAGCGCGTCGCGCGCGCCGGATGGCATTGATAAGCCCAATTTCGAGCGCCGCCACAAGACGTCGTCCACCGTCCTCGCCCATTCCTGATGCATCATGTAGCGCACCTCTGCGCCGGTCAGCTCGGCGCCAAAAGCCGGCCCCAATTCCGCAAGGCTCGTTGCCTCGCCCAGCACATCCTTGACCCGCGTGCCAAAAGTCAGCGTCAGCCGCCGCGCCCGACCGACGGCAAGAAATGGATAGCGGCGCAGCGTCGCCCCGATCTCATCGTCGAGATCAGCAAGATCGCCGCCCGGCAGCGGCGCTTCGGCGGTCCACGGCAAGGCGTTGATATAGAACGACGCCAGCGCGTCAACGATGGTCTCGGCCTGCAAGCGATAGGACGTCATGTCGCCGCCAAAGGCGACCACCAGCGGCGCCTCGCCATAGCGGCGGTCGAGCTGTATCACGCCCGAGCGCGGCACATCGGCGCGGCCTCGCGCAAAAGGTCGCGCCCGCACGGCGCAGGTGGTGCCGACCACATCGGCCGGCGAAATCTGCTCGCGGAAATAGCGGTTCGCCGCGCTGCAGAGTTCGATGATGTCGGCAGCAGCCGGCGAAACCGCTGCCGGGTCGCCCCTGAATTCTGCCGTCGCCATGCCGATCAACGTCCGTTCCTCGTCGTAGCGCTGCGCGAACACCAGGTCACCTTCGGGCTGCTGCAGGACATAGACCCGGTCGTGGTCGAACAGGCGCCTGACAATGATCTGGCTCTCGCGAAACAGCGCGAGCGGCGGAGGCGCCCGTCGCAAGACAGTCTCGGCAAATTGTCCGGTCCAGGCGCCGACCGCCGACACCAGCGCTCGCGCGGTCACGCTGCGGCGGCGGCCGCGATCGATCAGCGCGATGCGCCACTCCGAATCCCGGTCGGCGCGCACACAGCGGGCCCCGGTGCGGATGTCGGCGCCGTGCGCTGCAGCATCGACGGCATTGAGAATGACGAGCCGCGCATCATCGGCGACCGCATCGGAAAACTCGAACGCCGAACCATAGGGCCGTTGCAGGCAGAAACCCGCCTCGTGATGGCTCAAGTCGAGGGCGGTCGATGCCGGCGGGCCGGCGCCGAGCCGGTCGTAGATCGAGAGCCCAAGCCGCAGCAGCCAGACCGGCCTCCCCTGCGGATGCAGCGGAATCACAAATCGCAAAGGGCGCACCAGATGCGGAGCAAGACGCAGCTGGCGGTCGCGCTCAACCAGGGATCGCCTCACGCTTGCCAGCGCCCGTCGTTCCAGGAGCTGCAGATCGCCGGCCATCAGCCGTGAGGAGGCCGAGGATGCGCCGCCCGCAAGATCGCCTTGCTCGAACAGGGCGACCCGCAAACCGCGTCCGGCGGCATCACGCGCGACGCTGGCGCCGGTCAAGCCGCCGCCGATCACTGCAAGGTCGTAGTCCGCCAATCGTGTCCCCTTACCCAGCCTATCTGAGGCAAGGAAAACGACAAGCGGATGGCGGGAGGTTGTTACACCGGCGGCTTCAGCCGGCCTTGCGTGTCGGACTTGCGGCGTCGACCGCAGGCTGCGGCGGCGCCTCGGACAGCGACCTCGTTGCCGGTAAGCGCGGCGTATTGGCGGATCGGCGCCGGCTTGCCGATGTAGTAGCCCTGCACCTGGTCGCAGTGCTCTTCGGCGAGGAACGCGAGCTGATCGCCGGTCTCGACGCCCTCGGCGACGATCGGCACGTCGAGGCCATGACCAAGCCCGATCACCGCGCGAACGATCGCGGCCGACTGCGGGTTGACGCCGAGGTTCATGATGAAGGCACGGTCGATCTTGATCTTGTCGAACGGGAACGATTGCAGATAGGACAGCGACGAATAGCCGGTGCCGAAGTCGTCCATCGCGATGCGCACCCCGAGTGCCTTCAGACGGCGCAGCAGCGCCAGGCTGCGGTCGAAATCACGGATCAGGACGCCCTCGGTGATCTCGAGCTCGAGCCGGCCCGGTGTCAGCCCGGTCTCCAGCAGGATCGAATGCACGAGACCCACGAGGTCGCCGTGCAGGAACTGTACCGGCGACAGGTTGACTGCGATCTGCAGCGGTTTCTTCCATGACGCCGCCTCGCGGCAGGCTTCGCGCAGGATCCATTCGCCCATCTCGACGATCAGTCCGCTCTCTTCCGCAAGCGGAATGAATTCGGCAGGTGAGACGAAGCCGCGCACCGGATGGATCCAGCGCACCAGTGCCTCAAAGCCGACGATGTCGCGGCCGGTCCGGGCCTGCGGCTGGTAGTGCAGGGACAATTCGCCGTTCTTCAGCGCGGTCGACAGATCCTGATGCATCGCCCGGCGGTCGCGGATCTGCTGATCCATCTCGGCCTCGAACACCCGCACCGAGCCGCGGGCCTCCGCCTTGGCGCGGAACAGCGCGGCATCGGCATTGGCGAGCAATGCCGCCGCATCCTTGCCGTTGCGCGGAAAGATCGAGATGCCGGCGGTCACCGCGACATGGATGGTCTTGTCCTCGATCACGAACTCCGCGCGCATCGCCTCGATCAACCGCTCGGCCAGCGCATGGCCGGCCTTCGGCTGCTCGCCATCGACGATCAGGCCGAACTCGTCGCCGCTCAGGCGCGCGACCACGGCGCCCTGCGCCGCCGCCTGGATGCGCCGGGACACTTCGATCAGCAGGCGATCGCCGACGACGTGACCGAACACGTCGTTGATTTCCTTGAAGCTATCGAGATCAATCGAAACGACCGCGAATTCGTCTGAGCCGGCGCAGGCTTCGATCATCTGATCCAGCGCCTGCACGAAGGCGACGCGGTTGGGCAGGTCGGTCAGCCCGTCATGGAATGCCATGTGCGCCATCCGCGACTCGGTCTGGCGCCGGTCGGTGACGTCCTCGTTGGTCTGAACGATGTATTGCGGCTCCTGGCCCTGATCAGCGACGGCGACCCGGCGGGCGAGATAGAGCCGCATGCCTTCGTCGGTCTTGACCGGATATTCCTCGGCGACCACCGTGCCGTGCAACCGGATCGCGGTGTCATCGCGATGCTTGATGAAGGTCGCCTGATCGGAATCGTGGACCTCGTCGACGCGGTGACCCACCATCTGCTCGCGGCTCTTGTTCATGAACCGCTCGCCGGAGCGATTGACCAGCAGGTAGCGGCGGTCGCGCACCGACTTCACCATCACGCTGACCGGGATGTGGTCGAGCACGAGCTCGAGGAACTTCTTGGTCTCCTCGACCTCCTTCGAAAGGCTGCGCTTTTCGGTGATGTCGTCGAACAACGTCACCAGCAGTTCGGGCTTGCCCTCTTCGTCGTGGGTCACGACACGGCGCGCCGCCAGTACTCGCTTCTGCGAGCCGCGATCAACCACGAGCTCCATCCGGGCATCGCCGTTCGCCGAGGCAATCGCCTCGTTATCGGCACCGGTCACGGCTCGCGCCGACTCCCGCGTGAAGATTTCCTCCGCAGTGCTGCCGACGATGGCGCCGCGCGACAGCCGGCTGAACTGCTCGAAGGCGCGGTTGGCGAGCACGTAGCGACGATCGGAGATGTTCTTCACCGCGACGCAAACCGGGATGTTGTCGATCACCAATTCCAGGAACAGCTTGGTGGTGGCGAGCTGCCTGGCGAGTTTGCGCTGCTCGGTGAAGTCGGCATAGGTGGAGACCCAGCCGCCGGCGGGCAGCCGGTGGCGCGACACGATGACCGAACGGCCGTCGTCGAAATCACGCACGCACTCGCTGGTCTGCTCGCCATCTTTGGCGAAGTTCGCGGTCGCCTCGTCGAAGGTGCCTCGCGAGGCGCGCAACGCCAGCACTTCGTCGAGCGGCATGTTCGGCGTAATCTCGGACCGCGAGAGCATGTGAAGGTCGAGATAGGCGTCGTTGCAAAATCTCAGCCGTCCCCGGCTGTCGACCATGCTGACGCCGAGGTTCATGTAGTTCAGCGCGGTCGCCATGAAGTGCATGCGACGGCGGAAACGCCGGCGCAACCGACGCAGCGCCGAGAACGACCAGATTGCGACGGCGGCCAGGAAGGCGCAGGTCACGATGCCGACAAAAACCGCCTCACGCAGCAACGCCGGATCGAAATCGTCATGCCCCGCTGCGCGCGCACGGCCCGCACAGCAGCCGAGCAGGACCGCTCCCGCGCCAAGCCGGAGGCCCACTGCCTTCACGCGTGCAAATTCACCGAGCATTCTGCCAAGGTTCTCACGGGCTCTGAAAAGCTTGTCACCTTGGCTGCGCACACCTTTTAATCAGGTAAACACCTACCCTTTGAACCTAGCGCCTTGATTCGAAAGACAATCAAACGACCCCGGATGCTGAATGAACCATGAAATTTGACGCTAATTGCAATCGCTGACGCCGCATTTTAACGACGCCTTAAGCATGTACCGGCCCTTCAGGGGTATCGGGAGACCAGTGAATGGACAGTATCGAATGCGTGGTTGTCGGCGCCGGCGTGGTTGGGCTCGCCATCGCGCGCCGCCTCGCGCTTGCCGGTCGTGAAGTTCTGGTCCTCGAAAGCGAAGGCGCCATCGGCACCATCACATCCTCGCGCAACAGCGAGGTCATCCACGCCGGAATCTATTATCCGCACCACAGCCTGATGGCGCGGTTCTGCGTGCTCGGCCGCAAGATGCTCTACGCGTATTGCGCCGAGCACGGCGTGCCGCACAAGAATTGCGGCAAGCTGATCGTGGCGACGAACGACGCCGAGACCGACAAGCTCGCTTCGATCCGCCAGCACGCGGCGCAAAACGGTGTCGACGATCTTCGCATGATCAGCGCGGCAGAAGCGCGAGCGCTTGAACCTGCCGTCCATTGCACGGCAGCGCTGCTGTCGCCTTCGACCGGCATCATCGACAGCCACGGCTACATGCTGGCGCTGCGCGGCGACGCCGAGGCTCATGGTGCGAGCCTCGCGTTCAATGCTCCTTTGGGCAAGGCCACGATCGCGGGCGACGGTTTCGTGCTCGACGTCGGCGGCAGCGATCCGCTCACGCTCGGCTGCAAGATCCTGATCAATGCGGCCGGGCTGAACGCGCCGGCGCTGGCGCGCGAGATCGCGGGCATGCCAGGCGACAGGATACCGAGCGCCTATTTCGCCAAGGGCAACTATTTCAGCTTCAGCGGTCGCGCGCCGTTCTCGCGGCTGATCTATCCGGTGCCGGTACCGGGCGGGCTTGGCGTGCACCTGACGCTCGACATGGCCGGCCAGGCGCGGTTCGGGCCCGACGTCGAATGGATCGACGCGATCGACTACGCCGTCGATCCGGCGCGCGCCGCTAAATTCTATCCGGCGATCCGCCGCTATTGGCCTGATTTGCCCGATGGCTCCCTGCAGCCGAGTTATTCAGGCATCCGGCCGAAGATCGTGCCGCCTGCAATCGCCAATCAGGATTTCGTGGTGCAAGGACCGCGCGATCATGGCATCGCGGGACTGGTCAACCTGTTCGGCATCGAGTCGCCGGGGCTCACATCGTCGCTGGCGATCGCAGACTATGTGCTGGAAAAACTGCAAGGCGAGCACGTGATCTATTGTCAGATCGCGTGGCACGAACGTGCGAGTTTCGACTGAGCTACGAGAACTAGTCAGTGAACGGTATCGACAGCGCGCAATCGTTCGATCTCGTCCTTCACCATCAACTTGCGGCGTTTCAGCTCAACGATCTCGACATCGTCGATCGACGGATGCATGAGCGCTTCGTGGATTTGCTTCTTGAGTGCCTCGTGCTTCCGTTCCAATTCCGCAAGGTGAGCTTGGATCGCCATTGGAGGGGTCCTCCGTCTAATTGCTCGGGCGATTGATCTTACATGAGTCCCGTGAACTGTCGATATCGATCGGGACACGCTGCCGGCATTAACCGTGGCGATGACGGCGGCGAAATAACGCAACGCGTTTCAAGCCCTTAAGGGGTGAATGTCCACTTCTATCCACAGCCGGGAACCTGGCAGCAGCACGCCGCCGACCGATCAATTTTGCCGGGCTGCGGTACCGGAAAACGGTCATTGCCATCTTGCTCCGGAAACGGGAACCGGGGATAATTTTGGACGGATGCAGATGCGGTTTGCTGACGGTAGCCGCACGGCTGGCGAGCAGCGGACGCGTATACTCGCCGGACAACGACGAGCGAATATGCATCCACGGTCAACACAGGAGCTGATCACGACGCGTGCGCCGGCCATGGTGCTGCGGAACCATGTTTCACGTGATCGGCGAACCGAACGACTTGAAGCAACTCTGGCCTGAAGCACTGACCGCCTGAAGCAATGGCCGATACCAACGATCGCGAATTTCGAGAAGAGCTGGCGCGGCTGCGCCAGGAACATCGCGACCTCGACGTGGCGATCGAAGCCCTGCAGGCGTCGCCGGCACCCGACCTCTTGCAGCTGCAGCGCCTGAAGAAGCGCAAGTTGCAGCTGCGCGATCGCATCAAATTCGTCGAAGATCAGATCACGCCCGACATCATCGCTTGATTGCCGCGCGACGCTTGCGCGTCGCCGCGCGCCGCACCAGCTTGCGCCGATACATCGCCGCATCGGCCCGCGTCAGCACGTCGGCGGTCTCGTCGGTTCCCGTGAGCATCGTGACACCGGCCGAAATGCCAAGACGCAGCGTCCTGCCGCGAAAGGTCAGCGGCAGCGCGTCGATGGCGGCTTCGAGCGCCCGCGCCTTTTTCTCCGCGTCGGCGGGCTCGAGGTTCCACAACAGGATGCCGAACTCGTCGCCGCCAAGCCGCGCGACGATATCCGACATCCGGACATGATCGATGAGTTCCCGGGCGATCACCTTCAACGCCGCATCGCCCGCGGCATGGCCATAGCGATCGTTAATTGGCTTCAGCCGGTCGACATCGAGATATAGCAGGGCAGCCGTCGCGTGGTAACGCTTGACATAGGCGAGCGAACGCCGCAACTCCCGCTCGAAGCCGCGGCGGTTCTGAATGTCGAGCAGGACGTCGGTATCCGCGCGCTGCTTCAGGTCGGCGATCTGCTTGCGAGCCTCAGCAAGCCGCGCGCGCAGCCGCGCGACAAGCAGCGACGATGCGACATTGCGGGTTTTGCGTCTTGGGGCTTTGGGGGCCGGGGTCTTCGCCATCTCGCCGCACCACGGCGTGGTGTTGACCAAGAATTGATCAGTTAATCCAACCTGCTTGCCAGTCGAAAGTCGACCCCTATAATCCGCGCTTCTTTTTTGGAGATTCTCGCACAGCAACAACGACCTGAACAACCAATGGCCGCCGCCGTCGCTATTATTATGGGAAGCCAGTCGGACTGGGAAACGATGTCGCATACGGCCGCGACCCTGCGCGATCTCGGCATCCCCTATGACGAACGGATCGTCTCGGCCCATCGCACGCCGGAGCGGTTATATGCCTTCGCCAAGGGCGCGAAGGCCGCCGGCTACAAGGTGATCATCGCGGGCGCCGGTGGCGCTGCGCACCTGCCCGGGATGACCGCGTCGCTGACCGAACTGCCGGTGTTCGGCGTCCCGGTCGAATTCGAAGGCGATGTCCGGCGTCGACTCGCTCTACTCGATCGTGCAGATGCCGGCGGGCATCCCGGTCGGCACGCTCGCGATCGGCAAGTCCGGCGCGATCAACGCTGCGCTGCTTGCGGCCAGTGTGCTCGCGCTGAACGACGCTGCGCTGGCCGCGCGGCTTGCCGCCTGGCGCAAGACGCAGACCGATGCGGTCGCGGAACGTCCAACACCAAGCGGGGAGCGTGCGTGAGTTCGGCCTCGCGTGTGAAGCTGAAGCCGGGCGACACCATCGGCATTCTCGGCGGCGGGCAGCTCGGGCGCATGCTGGCGCTCGCTGCGGCGCGGCTCGGCCTGAAATGCCACGTGTTCTCGCCGGACCCGGACTCGCCGGCGTTCGACGTCGTGCAGCGCGCGACTTGCGCCGAATATGCCGACGTCGCCGCGCTTGAGTTGTTCGCTGCCGACGTCGACGTGATCACCTACGAATTCGAGAACGTGCCGTCGGCGACCGCGCTTGTGCTCGCGGCGCGACGGCCGGTGCTGCCCGATCCGGAGATCCTGAAGACGACGCAAGACCGCCTGATCGAGAAGGATTTTGTCAAGGGCCTGGGGATCCCAACCGCCGACTATTCCGACGTTTCGTCCGCCGCGGACCTGCGCAATGCAGTGGCCAAGCTTGGGCTGCCGGCCGTACTGAAGACCCGCCGCTTCGGCTACGATGGTAAGGGCCAGGTCGTCATCCGCGACGGCGATGATCTCGACAGCGTCTGGAAGGAATTGGCGACCAAGGCGGCGATCCTCGAATCCTTCGTGCCGTTCGAGCGCGAGATCTCGGTGGTCGCCGCGCGCGGCGCCGACGGTCACATCGTGTGTTTCGATGTCACCGAGAACGACCACCGCGATCACATTCTCAAGACCTCGACCGCGCCGGCACGCATCACGCCGGCGCTTGCTGCCGAGGCCCGCCGGATCGCTGAGACCATTGCCAAGGCGTTCGACTATGTCGGCGTGCTTGCGGTCGAGATGTTCGTCGCGCCGGAAGGGCGAGCGCACCGCATCCTCGTCAACGAGATCGCGCCGCGGGTCCACAACTCCGGGCACTGGACACTGGATGGCGCCACGGTGTCGCAGTTCGAGCAGCACATTCGCGCCATTGCCGGCTGGCCGCTGGGCGAGGCCCGCCGCCACGGCGCCGTCACCATGACCAACCTGATCGGCGACGAGGTCGAAACCTACACCAAATGGCTGTCAAAACCGGGCGCCACCGTCCATCTCTACGGTAAGGAGAAGGCACGGCCGGGCCGCAAGATGGGGCATGTCACGGTCGTGACGCGGGATTAGTGTCCCGCGCCGACGCGCACCCGCACCGGTAGCGTGTGGACATTTCCGGTTTGATCTGATACATCCGCGCGCCTGACGCTGGGTTGTGGCCATTTGCTCGTCGCCAGCGGTCCCAAAATTTCCCGATCGTCTAACCGAATAAAGGATGCTTCGTGCAGGTTCTCGTTCGCGACAACAATGTTGACCAGGCCCTCAAGGCGCTCAAAAAGAAGATGCAGCGCGAGGGTATCTTCCGCGAGATGAAGCTTCGCGGTCACTACGAAAAGCCCTCCGAGAAGAAGGCGCGCGAGAAGGCCGAGGCGGTTCGCCGGGCCCGCAAGCTGGCCCGCAAGAAGCTGCAGCGCGAAGGTCTGTTGCCGATGAAGCCGAAGACCGACGTGCGCGGCGGACCGGGTGCTGGCCCGGGCGGCCGTGGCGGTGGCGGTGGTTTTGGCGGCGGCCCGCGCGGACCACGCTAACGCTGCTGAGCGATCGAATTAGAAAAGCGCGGACCGATCACTCGGTCCGCGCTTTTGTTTTTTGGCTCAGCGCGATCAGTTGGACTGGGCGTTCGGCGTCAACGCCCGGAAGATCGATTTCGTTGTCGACAGCACGTGATCGGCGATCGAGACGTGCTCGACCGGCGCGGCTTGCGCCTGCAGATCGTAACCGCGCTGGAACGGAATATCCGCGGGCGGGGTCGGACGGTCGGCGCTCGCCCGGTCCACAGGCTGATCTACCAGCTGTTCGGCCGGCACAATCGAAGCAGGGGCCTCGGGGCCGACCGAGTGACGGCCATATGGCGACGCCACGATCACCGGCGGCGGCAGCGGCGGAGCTCCTGACATGGCAGGTGCAGGCTGCGGCGCAAGGCCTGTAGTAACGACCGGAGTCACAGCCAAGGTACGTTGGGGCGCCGGCGTCTGAACGGCGAACCGGGCGCCGTCGTCGGCACGCGCGGTCTCGGCCGATGCACGAACCGGCTGCGGCACAGCAGCGGGGGGCGCATCGACCGTCGTGCCACGCAGGCGCTCGATGGCGGCGCGAGCCAGTTCTATCGCGTTCTTCTTCTCGTCGGGCCTGGCAACCTTGACCTTGGCGACCTCAACCTTGGCGGCCTCGACCTTGCCTGCTTCAGCCGGCTTCGCGTCGGCGGCCTTGGCCTCGGCGGCCTTCGCATCAGCCGGCTTGGCGTCGGTGGCCTTGTCCTCAACCGTGCCGGTCGTATCGGTCGCGTCCTTCGCCTCGCCCGTGGGCGCGGTTGCGACCACCTCGGTCTTCGGCCTCTCCGGCTTCGGATTGATGTAGTGGGCGACGATGTAGGCGCCGACGACAGTGGCAACCACCGAGGGCAGCACTTCCAGCATGAATTTGGAAAGGTACTTCACCATCCCCGCCTACTCCCCACGAGCCGAAACTGTGATGCGTGAGCTTTAGGGAGATTTCAGGGATCAACTGCGACGGATCGGTGGCAATGCTGCAAAACTCGCAACCAATCACGTCATCTCTGCTTAACAATTCGTAACATGGCGTGAGATATGGGCCTCACGGCGCCAGCACGAGGAATACGAAAACGGCAAACACCAGCACGTGGACGAAGCCGAACAGGACGTTGGTGCGGCCGGTGCCGAAGGTCAGCATGCTCAGGATGATCGTGGTCGCGAGCAGCACCAAATCGCGTCCCTCCAGCCCGAGCACCAGCGGCTTCGCCAAGCCGATATTGACCGCCGCGACCGCCGGTATTGTGAGCCCGATGGTCGCGAGCGACGACCCCAGCGCGAGATTGAGGCTCTTCTGCAGATCGTTGCGGTCGGCAGCGGCGACCGCGGCCACCCCCTCTGGCATCAGGATCAGGAGCGCGACCACGACCCCGGCGAAGGCCGGCGGCGCGCCGATCAGGGCGGCGCCGGCGTCGACCACGTCGGAGAATTTTTTGGCCAGCAGCACGACCGAGACCAACGCCACCACCAGCAGCACCACGCTCAGCGCCAGCGCCCGCCCCGAAACCGGCGCCGCATGCCCGTCGTCTGCAGCGTCGCGGATGAAATAGTCGCGGTGGCGGACCGTCTGGATATAGAGGAACACCGCATAGAGAATGATCGTCACCACGCTGACGAACGCGAGTTGGGCCACCGAATAGATCGGCCCCGGAGTCGCAACCGTGTAGTTCGGCAGGATCAGCGTGATGGTCGCGAGCACAACCAGCACCGAGAGGTAAAGGTTGGCGCCGGAGACCTGGAACTCCTGCTCGCGGAAGCGCAGTCCGCCAGTCAGGATGCAGACGCCGACCAGGCCGTTGCAGACAATCATCACGACGGCAAAGACGGTGTCGCGCGCCAGTTCCGGATTGGCCTTGCCGCTCAGCAAGAGCGTCTCGATCATCGCGACCTCGATGACGGTGACCGACAGTGTCAGGAGCAGCGTGCCGAACGGCTCGCCGATGCGGTGCGCGATGACCTCGGCGTGATGCACGGCCGCAAACACCGTGCCGAACAGGATCACCAGCAGCACGAGCGCGAACACGAGGCCCGCCGGCGTGCGCGTGAAGCCGATGCCGAGTCCGCTTGCGAGGGCAAAAAACAGCGCGGCCAGCACCGGGAAGACCCAGGCTGACCGCGGCATCGCGCTCACAGCGCTCATGGCAAATTCCGTACTGGCGCTAGTCGGCCTTGACGATGCTCTCGGTCATCTTCTTGGCGTCGCCGAGCAGCATCATGGTGTTGTCGCGGTAGAACAGCGGATTGTCGATACCGGCATAGCCCGAGGCCAGCGACCGCTTGATGAACATCACCGTGCCGGCCTTCCACACCTGCAGCACCGGCATGCCGTAAATCGGTGACGACGGGTCGTCCTCCGCTGCAGGATTGGTGACGTCGTTGGCGCCGATCACGAAGGCAACGTCAGCCTGCGCGAACTCCGAGTTGATATCTTCCAGCTCAAAAACCTCGTCATAGGGCACGTTGGCCTCCGCCAGCAGCACGTTCATGTGGCCGGGCATGCGGCCGGCGACCGGGTGAATGGCGTACTTCACCTCGACGCCTTCCTTCTTCAGTTTGTCGGCCATTTCGCGCAATGCGTGCTGGGCCTGCGCCACCGCCATGCCGTAGCCGGGCACGATGATCACCTTCTGCGCGTTCTTCATGATGAAGGCGGCATCGTCGGCTGAGCCGAGCTTGACCGGCCTCACCTCGCCGCCGCCGCCCGCAGCGGCCGCGGTCTCGCCGCCAAAACCGCCGAGGATCACCGAGATGAACGAGCGGTTCATCGCGTGGCACATGATGTAGGACAGGATCGCGCCCGATGAGCCGACCAGCGCGCCGGTAATGATGAGGGCTGAATTGCCGAGCGTGAAACCGATGCCGGCGGCGGCCCAGCCGGAGTACGAGTTCAGCATCGAGATCACGACCGGCATGTCGGCGCCGCCGATCGGGATGATCATCAAGACGCCGAGCGCCAGTGCGATGATGGTGATGAGCCAGAAATCAACGGCGCTTTGCGAGACGACAAGGCCGTAGATGAAGAAGATCAGCGCCAGAGCGAGAACAATGTTGATGACATGCCGGCCGGGCAGGATGATCGGGGCACCGCTCATCCGCGCCGACAGTTTTAGAAACGCGATGACCGAGCCGGTGAAGGTCAGGGCGCCGATCGCGACACCAAGCGACATCTCGACCAGGCTCGACTTGTGAATGTCACCGGGGGTGCCGATGTCGAAGGCACCGGGCGAATAGAACGCCGCAGCCGCGACCAGCACCGCGGCCATGCCGACCAGCGAGTGGAAGGCGGCGACCAGTTCCGGCATCGAGGTCATCGGTACGCGGCGGGCGATGACCGCGCCGATCGCGCCACCGATCGCGACGCCGAGCCCCACGAGCACCCAGGAAATGGCGTCGGCCGGCGGGTGCGCGGCAAGCGTGGTGCCGATGGCAATCGCCATGCCGATCATACCGAAGAAGTTGCCCTGGCGGCTCGAAGCCGGGCTTGACAGGCCGCGCAGCGAGAGAATGAACAACGCGCCTGCGATCAGGTAGAGCAGCGCCGATAGATTTGCGTTCATGGCCTTCTCGCCCCCGCCCCGCTCACTTGGTCTTCTTCTTGTACATCGCGAGCATGCGCTGCGTGACCAGGAAGCCGCCGAAGATGTTGATCGAGGCAAACACCAGTGCGACGAAGCCGAATACGCGCGAAAACAGCGAACCGTTCTCGTTTGCAAACAACGAAACGGCGACCGCGAGCAGCGCGCCGACCACAATCACCGAAGAGATCGCGTTGGTCACCGACATCAGCGGCGTATGCAGCGCAGGCGTCACCGACCACACCACGAAATAGCCGACGAACACCGCCAGCACGAAAATCGACAGGCGGAACACGAATGGATCGACAGCCTCAACGCCGTGCATGATGCGGCTCCTTCTTAAGCTTTCGGCTGGAAGTTCGGATGGATGACGGCACCGTCCCTGGTCAGCGCGGTGGCCTTGACCAGCTCGTCGTCCCACTTCACCGCGAGCGCCTTGGTCTGCTTGTCGACCAGCGTCTCAATGAAATTGAACAGATTGCGGGCATAGAGGCCCGAGGCAGAGGCCGCGACGCGGCCGGCAAGATTGGGAATGCCGACCACCTTGATGCCGTCGAGCTCGACGGTTTCGCCCGCTCTAACGCCCTCGACATTGCCGCCGCGTTCGACGGCGAGATCGACCAGCACCGAGCCGGGCTTCATCGATTTGACCATGTCGGCCGACACCAGCCGCGGCGCCGGACGACCCGGGATCAGCGCCGTGGTAATGACGATGTCTTGCTTCTTGATATGCTCGGCGGTGAGCGCGGCCTGCTTCGCCTGATACTCTTTGGACATCTCCTTGGCGTAGCCGCCGGCGGTCTCGGCCTGCTTGAACTCCTCGTCCTCGACCGCGATGAATTTTGCACCAAGGCTCTCGACCTGCTCCTTCACCGCTGGCCGCACGTCGGTTGCCGTGACGATGGCGCCGAGCCGCCGCGCGGTCGCGATCGCCTGAAGCCCCGCGACGCCGACGCCCATCACGAACACCTTGGCCGCCGGCACCGTGCCCGCTGCCGTCATCATCATCGGGAAGGCGCGGCCGAACGCCTCGGCCGCCTCGATCACGGCGCGATAGCCCGCGAGGTTGGCCTGGCTCGACAGCACGTCCATCACCTGGGCGCGGGTGATGCGCGGCATCAATTCCATCGCAAACGCCGCGACGCCGGCGTCCGCCATCGACTTCAGCGCGGCATCGTTGCCGTACGGATCCATAATCGCGACCACGAGCGCGCCACGCTTGTACCTGCCGAGTTCGCTCTGCTCCGGCCGCTTCACCTTGAGCACGATATCGGCGTCCTTCACGGCATCGGCGCTGACGGTCGCGCCGGCAGCCTGAAACTCGGCGTCCGGCACGCCGGACTTCACGCCCGCGCCTGGCTCGACTGCAACATCCGCGCCGAGGCCTTTGAGCTTCTTGATCGTGTCGGGCACCGCCGCAACCCGCGGTTCGGCCGGATCGATCTCCTTCGGAATGCCGATTTTCATGACGCCTCCCGCGCCGGCTCAGATCCCGCGCGCCCAAAATCCGAGTAGCAATCGCAAACAATCAAGCCGGCGCGGCATCGCGCCGTTCAACAAGCAGCCGTCGAACAGACGTCAGATCAGGTCAGGAAGATGCCCATCAAGGCGACGATGATGACGACGGCAATCGTGCCGTATTTCACCAGCTTGAGGAAGCCAACATAGGTCGCCTCGTGTGCGACATAGTCGTTGCCGTCCGCAGTCGAATAAGCCACTTCACCATGGTCAGCCACGGCCGATCTCCACCTTAAGTCCCCATAATTCGCGCGGAATTACCGCAATTGCGAGACGAGAGCAACGGCTGGCGAAGTCATAGGCCCAGCTAATTTCCGAGCAGGCGGAGCACGGCTCGCCGATCGCCCCGCACCTACCCCATCGCCTCCAGTTCCGAAATCATGCCTTCGATCACTCTCAACCCACCGTCCCAGAATGCGGGATCACGGGCGTCGAGGCCGAACGGCTTGAGCAGTTCGGAATGATGCTTCGTGCCGCCGGCCGAGAGCATCGCCAGATAACGCTCGGCAAAGCCGTCCGCCGCTTTCTCATAGACCGCATAGAGCGAGTTCACCAGGCAATCGCCGAACGCGTAGGCGTAGACGTAGAACGGTGAATGGATGAAGTGCGGGATGTACATCCAGTAGGTCTCGTAACCCGGCTTGATCTCGATCGCCGGACCGAGACTCTCGCCCTGCACCGAGAGCCAGATCTGGCCGATTTGCTCCGGCGTCAATTCGCCGTTGCGGCGCTCGGTGTGCAGCGCGCGCTCGAATGAATAGAACGCGATCTGCCGCACCACGGTGTTGATCATGTCCTCGACCTTGCCGGCGAGCAGCGCCTGGCGCTGCTTGTTGTCCTTCGTGGAGGCCAACAGCTTCTTGAACGTCAGCATTTCGCCGAACACGCTCGCGGTCTCGGCGAGCGTCAGCGGCGTCGGCGCCATCAGCGGGCCGTTCGGCGCCGCGAGCACCTGGTGCACGCCATGGCCGAGCTCGTGGGCGAGCGTCATGACGTCGCGCGCCTTGCCCTGGTAGTTCAACAGCACGTAAGGGTGCGCCGACGGAGTCGTCGGATGCGCGAAGGCCCCGGGCGCCTTGCCGGGGCGCACCGGCGCGTCGATCCAGCGATCGGTGAAGAAGCGCTTGGCGATCGCGGCCATGTCGGATGAGAACGCGCCGTAGGCGGTCAGCACCAGGTCCTGCGCCTCGGTCCACGGAATGGTTGTCGTCGACGCGAACGGCAGCGGCGCATTGCGGTCCCAGTAGGCGAGCTTCTTCCTTTTGAACCAGCGCGCCTTCAGCTGATAGTAGCGATGCGACAGCCGCGGATAGGCCGCGCGAACGGATGCCACCAGCGCGTCGACCACCTCGCGCTCGACACGGTTGGCAAGATGGCGCGCGTCGGCAACGTCGGCGAAGCTGCGCCAGCGGTCGGAGATTTCCTTGTCTTTGGCGAGCGTATTGGTGACGAGCGCGAAGGTGCGCTCGTTGGCCTTGAAGGTCTTCGCCAGAGCCTCGGCCGCCGCCTTGCGCTTCGGCTCGCTGCGGTCGGCGAGCAAATTGAGCGTCGGCTCGATCGCGAGCTCCTTGCCCGAAACCTTGAAGCGCAGCGACGTGATGGTCTGGTCGAACAGCCGGTTCCAGGCGCCGCGCCCGGTCAGCGACTTTTCCTGGAACAATTGCTCGATACGGTCTTCCAGCTCGTGCGGTTTGTCCTTGCGGATGTCTTCGAGCCACGGCCGGTAATGGCCGAGCGACGGCGTTTCCATCGCGCGCTGAAGTACGGCATCGTCGAGGCGGTTCAGTTCGAGCGTGAAGAATAACAGATGCACTGATGCTGCGGTCAGACGCTCGGAGACGTCGCCGTAGAACTTTGAGACCTTGGGATCGACCGTGTTGCCGGCATGGACCAGGCCGGCATAGGACGACAGCCGCCCCATCACATCGTCGATCGCTTCATAACGCTTGACCGCCACAGCAAGCCATTCGCCGCCGCCCGGCCTTGCCACTTCGTCTGCGAGCTTGCCCTTGTAGGTCACCTCAAACGCCGTGCACTCCTTGTCGACCTGCTCTAGATCGCGGATGATCTCGGGCGCATCGATCGATGCATAGAGGTCGGTGAGATTCCATTCGGGCAGCTTGCCGAGCCTGGGAGCGGCCTTGAGGGTGACCTTGGCGACCTTGCGGGATTTTGTCGGCATCTTGGCCTTGCGAAGCGCAGAACGGGCAATCATCGGGCAGTTCAACCTGATTTGTCGTGTGGGATTGAGGGACAAGTGCGCTGGGCGGCCAAACACTTAAGCGAACATTAATCGGCCCACGCGACATTGCCCCGATTCGAGACACATTCTTGTCCGAAACACATAAGTCAGAAGTTCGGGGAATGCCATGGCCGCAACGATCCTGATCGCCGATGACGATGCCGTTCAGCGCCGGCTCGTCGAGAACATGGTGCAGCGGTCTGGCTACCAGACTGTGACATTCGACTCCGGCGACGCCGCGGTCGCCTATCTTACCGCGCCCGACAGCGACGCCGCCGACGCCATGATCCTCGACCTCGTCATGCCCGGCCTTGACGGCCTCGGTGTACTGTCGAAGCTGCGCGAGGCCAATCTATCGCTGCCGGTGATCGTGCAGACCGCCCACGGCGGCATCGACAATGTGGTCTCGGCGATGCGCGCCGGTGCCCACGATTTCGTGGTCAAGCCGGTCGGGCTCGAAAGGTTGCAAGTATCGCTTCGCAACGCGCTGAACGCCAGCGCGCTCAAGGGCGAACTGCAGCGCATCCGCCACAGCCGCGAGGGCCGTCTCACCTTCGCTGACATCATCACGCGCAGCGAAGCGATGCGCGGCGTGCTGCGGATGGCGGAGAAGGCGGCGGGCTCGGCAATTCCGGTGCTGATCGAAGGCGAGTCCGGCGTCGGCAAGGAGTTGATCGCCCGCACCATCCACGGTTCAAGCGAACGTGCGACAAAGCCGTTTGTCGCGGTCAATTGCGGCGCCATCCCCGACAACCTCGTCGAGTCCATTCTGTTCGGCCACGAGAAGGGCGCGTTCACCGGCGCGACCGAACGTCACGCCGGCAAGTTTGTCGAAGCGTCCGGCGGCACACTGTTTCTCGACGAAGTCAGCGAGTTGCCGCAAGCAGCACAAGTAAAGCTGCTGCGCGCGTTGCAGGAGGGCGAAGTCGAAGCGGTTGGCGGCCGCAAGCCGATCAAGGTCGACGTCCGCATCATCTCTGCGACCAACCGCAATCTTTTGGAGCGCGCCAAGGCCGGGCATTTCCGCGAAGACCTGTTCTATCGCCTGCACGTGCTGCCGCTCACCGTTCCACCGCTGCGTACCCGCCGCGAAGACATCCCGCATCTCACGCGGCATTTTCTGGCGCGCTTCCGCGCCGAAGAAAGCCGCGACATCGCAGCCGTCAGTGCCGAGGCACTGACCGCGCTGGCAAGCTTCGCCTGGCCCGGGAATGTCCGGCAACTCGAGAACGCGATCTACCGCGCCGTGGTGATGAGCGAACGCAGCGAACTGGGTCTGTCGGATTTTCCGATGCTCGCCGGTCACGATGCGTCACGCACCGTGACTGAACTGCCGAAGCTCGATCTCGGCCACCAGGCCGACACGGCGCCGTCGCTTTCGGGCAATGATATACCTATCGCCCCGGTCGTGGCGCCGGCCTCGCTGCCTCTCCTGACCGTCGAGGGTGAGGTCCGGCCGATCGAAGAGATCGAGACCGAGGTGATCCAATTCGCGATCACGCACTATCGTGGCCAGATGTCCGAGGTGGCGCGGCGGCTTGGCATCGGCCGTTCGACCCTCTATCGCAAGCTCGAAGCCATCGACGGCGAAGAACCAACTGGCGGATAAGGCATTTTTGAACCGTTGCGCCGGAGTAACAGACCAAGGGAAAGCGCGGCGTTTGGCACACAAGTCGTTGCAAACGCTTGGGAGTTGAGGTCAGTTTGTCGTGAGTTGCCGTGATAGCGGTGGTTGCCCGGAACCGGGCAGGATATCGTCGGCAGTGTCGCCGGGAGACCCGGGCGACCGACGGACCGACGCCGATGAGTTTGCTTATCGCGTTGCCTTGAGAAAATCGGGCTGTTTCGCGTTCGAGGCAGCCGCCGGAGGGGTATGAGAATGCGGGAATTTTGGAAGGATCGCGGCGCCCGTGACTGGATGCTCGCGGCAGCTGTCACGACGCTGGCCTTCACCACGGCGACGGTCGCATCAGCCCAGACCAAGACACCGGCCGAGCTGGCGATCGATGCCGCGGTGCCGGTTCCCGAGCCGGCCAATGTCATCCCGCCCTCGCCGTCCGATTTCACCGCTCAGGCCAATGCGCTCGCCACCGGCAGCATCAAGACGCCCGATACCAAGGCGGCTGATGCGCCCTCCGCTGACGCTAAAGCACCCGACGCCAAGGCACCTGAGACCAAAACAACAGACACCAAGCCTGCCGACGCACAGCCCGCAGCCGCCGCGAGCGCGCCTGCTCCCGACGCGCCCAAAGCTGCGGACGTGAAACCCGCCGACGCCAAGCCCGCCGATGTGAAGCAGGACACCGCGAAACAGGCGGCTCCGGATGCCGCAAAGCCCGTAACCGATACCGCGAAGACCGATACGGCAAAACCCGCGAGCACGGTTGCCGAGGCCGACCAGCCGGTCGCCGACAAGCTGCACGATCTCATCGGCGCGAAGAATTCGAAGTACTTCGATCGCAAGAACGAGCGCACCGCAGTCGAGAATTTTTATTCAGGCCGCAGCTTCGCGCCGTTGTGGACGCAAGCGAGCCAGCTGACCGATCGCGCCAAGGGCGTGATCGAGCGGCTCAAGGCCGCCGACAAGGACGGCCTCGAGGTCGCCGACTATCCGGTGCCGGATTTTTCCGCGGCCAAGACGCCCGACGATCTTGCCAATGCCGAATTGAAGCTCACTGCGAGCATGCTGGACTATGCGCGCCAGGCGCAGAGCGGCCGCGTGCACTGGTCGCGCGTCTCGGCTGACATCGCCTATCCCGACCATCCGGTCGATCCGACCGATGTGCTGGTCAACGTCTCGACCGCGCGCGACGCCTCCGCTGCGCTGGAATCCTACAACCCGCCGCAGCCGCTGTTCCGTGCGCTGAAGGCCAAGCTCGCCGAATTGCGCGGCGACAGCGAGAAGCCGCCGGCGAAGATCGACGAGGGCCCGACGCTGAAATTCACGCCGGCCAGCGGCAAGAAGAACAAGAACCCGGCGGTGGCGCCGCAGGATGCCCGTGTACCGACGCTGCGCGTGCGGCTCGGCGTTACCGAGAACGCCAGCGACGATCACTATGACGAGGCAGTCGCCGCCGCGGTCCGCAAGTTCCAGAACAATGCCGGGCTCGACGCCACGGGCGTTCTGAACAACCAGACCGTCAAGGCGCTGAACAGCCCGAAGCGCGATCGCGAGATCGACACCGTGCTGGTGAACATGGAGCGCTGGCGCTGGCTGCCGCGCAATCTCGGCGAGCCGAAGCTCAACAACGCCTACGTCATCCTCAACATCCCCGATTACACGTTGAAGGTGATGCAGGGCGGCAAGCAGGTGTGGACGACGCGGGTCGTCACAGGCAAGCCGGGCATCCACGCCACGCCGCTGTTGTCGGAAACGATGAAGTTCATCACGGTCAACCCGACCTGGAACGTGCCGCCGTCGATCGTCCAGAACGAATACCTGCCGGCGCTGCAGCAGGACCCCACAGTGCTCGAACGCATGGGGCTTCGGCTTGAGACCGGACCCGACGGCAGCGTGCACATTTCGCAGCCGCCTGGCGACGGCAATGCGCTTGGCCGTATTCGCTTCAACTTCCCCAACAAGTTCCTGGTCTACCAGCACGACACGCCGGACAAGTACCTGTTCGCCAAGGACGAACGCGCCTATAGCCACGGCTGCATGCGCGTGCAGTATCCGGATCAGTATGCCGAGGTGCTGCTCGGGATCACCGATCCGCAGGAGCACTACACGGTCGCCAAGATCCATTCGATGTACGGGTCAGCCGAGGAGAACATCAACTTCCCGACGCCGATCCCGGTGCACATCACCTACCAGACCGCGTTCGTCGACGACTCCGGCAAACTGGAGATCCGCAAGGACATCTATGGCCGCGATGGCATGCTGAGGGACCTGCTGATGGGCGGCAACCGCGCGATGGCCGAGATTCCGATCGAACACTCGCAGCAGAGCTATTCGACCCGCCCCGAAGATTCCGATCACGCAAGCGAGCAACAACGGGCCAAACCTGTTCGGCTGGCTGTTCGGCGGTCCCGAACGGCCGCCGCAACCCGCGGCGCCGGTCCGCCGGCGCGCGCCGCTCCGATCGCCGCCGCGCTAAGCAGCCTTCTGTCATAACGAATTGATTTTGCTAAACAACACCTCAAAAGCCCGCCACCCCGGCGGGCTTTTTTGTTAACCATTCAATTACCTCTCACACGGCCGTGAGCACTTTTTTGCCATACTCCGTCGGCACGCTTCGCCAAGTCACTTGGGGACGGGTTCCGGGGAAGTTAAGTTTCAGTTAACCCTCCCGAATTAAGGATGCGTTCACCTTTCGCGTCGCCGTCGGTCGCGCGCAAAGGTTTTCGCTGGTTGTTGACGGGAAGGCACGTGACGGGTCGCGTCTGGCGCAACCGATCATTGCTGGGGCAACTGCCTTATGCGGGTCTCCGCATCGGGCTTGCGTCGCTTTTTATTCTGGCCGGCGGTGGCGCCGTCCATGATGCCACCGCCTCCAACGAAACCCGCACCCTCTCCTTCCATCACACCCATTCCGACGAAAATTTCACCATCACCTTCAAGCGCAACGGTCGTTACGACGAAGACGCGCTGAAGAAGCTCAACCACTACCTGCGCGACTGGCGGACGCAGGACGAGACCGTGATGGACCGCCATCTGTTCGACATCCTCTGGGAAGTCTACCGCGACGTCGACGCCAAGCAGCCGATCCAGATCATCTCCTCCTATCGCTCGCCCGCCACCAACGCGATGCTACGCCGCCGCTCCTCGGGTGTGGCGCGCCACAGCCAGCATATGCTGGGCCACGCGATGGATTTCTTCATTCCGGGCGTGCCGCTGGAAGAGATCCGCTTCGCCGGCTTGCGTCTGCAGCGCGGCGGCGTCGGCTTCTATCCGACCTCGGGCTCGCCGTTCGTGCATCTCGACACCGGCAGCGTCCGGCACTGGCCGCGCATGACGCATGACCAGCTCGCCCGCGTCTTCCCCGATGGCCGCACCGTCCATATCCCGTCCGACGGCGTGCCGCTGAAGGGCTACGAACTCGCGCTTGCCGACCTGCAGCGCCGCGGTGGCTCAAGCGACGGGGAAGCCGGAACGCCGAAAGCGAAGAGCTTCCTTGCGGCGCTGTTCGGCAAGTCCGACGATGAAGACGAGAGCAGCGCGGTCGAGCCGGACACGGCGCCGGCGCCGAAGGTTACGACGGTGGCCGCCGACGCGACGGCGACGGCGAGCACAAGGCCGGCCTCCGTGCCGATGCCGCGGATGCGGCCCGCGATCTACCAGGTGGCCTCGGCGACCAACGATGTGCCGGCCGCGAAGTCACCCGCGAAATCCGGTGCGCCACAGACGATCGCCGACATTATCAATTCGCGTGGACTGTGGAGCGACGACAAGGCTTCGAAGCAGCCGACCGAGGCACTCAAGGCCGCATCGTTGAAGGCACGCTTCGCTGCAACGTTTGCCGAGGCCTCTCCGAGCGCTGACAATGTCGAGGTCAAGGCGTGGTCGGCTGACGACAAGGCCGAAACGAAGCCGCAAACGCTTGCCTATGCGACGCCCACCGCCTCGCTCACCGAGCGCGCCCGGATCGTGACCGCGAGCGCGCCGATCCCGCGCAGCATCCGCCCGGTGCCGAGCGCGCCGCCAGTGAAGATCGATACCGTCGTGTCCAAGGGCGTCCAGCCGGTCCCGACCAATCTTGCCCAGGTCGGTGTCAAGCCGCGCGGGGTCGATCCCTGGACGCGCGCGATGATGCTGGCGCCGAACTTCCACTATGCCATGCTGGCGACCCCGTTCGGCGACCAGGACATGACACTCATGCGTTCGATGTTCATAAAGCCCGACGTCGCTGTGGTGGTGACCTTCGCCGAGGATCCGACCCCGGGCTTGAGCTGCATGCAATTCTCGGGCTCGGCGACCACGATGCCGCAGACGGTGTCGTTCCGCACGCCGACCCAGACCGCGGCCCTACAGCAGTAACTTCTTCAGCCTTCCGCCCCGCCTCTCACTCACCACCGCGCCGTCACGACCAGCGCGGTCGCCGCCGTCGCAACAATCCTCCGATGCAGGGAATACAAACCGGTCCACGATGATTGATGGGTTCCGGCCGTTACAGCATCGTGACGATGCCGCGGCTTACGTCGAGCGGTGGACCGCCCGACTACAGCATGCCGAGCGCGTGCATGTAGGTTTCGAGGATGGTCTCCTGCTCGCGCCGCTCGTTGGCGTCCTGCTTGCGCAAACGCACGATGGTTCGCAACGCCTTGACATCGAAACCATTGCCCTTGGCCTCGGCATAGACGTCGCGGATGTCGTCGGAGATCGTCTTCTTTTCTTCTTCCAGCCGCTCGACCCGCTCGATCACCGATTTGAGCTGGTCCTTGGCAAAACGGGTCGCGGGCTGTTCGTCCTTGACGGCGGCTGAGGTGGCCATCGCTTACTCCAGAGAATGCAACGTTTAAGATGTCGAGGCCGACAGTCCGCCGCGCCCGTTACAAACGACACTCGACATCGGCGCCGCTTGCGTCAAGGCGAGCCCCCGCTCATCCACAGCGACCCACAGCACAAAGATTTTCCGGGAAAACTTCGGCGCGCTCTTCCACCCAGCGGCACGCAGCGACAGAGGGCTTAGTGACCCGGATTGTTCTTATTCATCGCCGCAAGCTGCTCGGCATTAGCTTCCGTCTGGTGCAGCGTCTTCCATTTCTCGTAGGGCATGCCGTAGACCGCCTCGCGGCTCTCGTCCCTGGTCAAGGCCACGCCTTTGGCGTCGGCCGCATCCTTCAACCAGTTCGAGAGGCAATTCCGGCAGAATCCCGCGAGATTCATCAGATCGATATTCTGCACGTCGGCGCGCTCGCGCAGGTGCTTCACCAGCGTTCGAAAGGCCGCCGCTTCAAGTTCCGTCCGGGTTGCGTCGTCAAGAGGCATCGGGCATCTCACAAGCGATGACAGTTGCAGGAGAGGACTTGCAGGAAAGGACATAGGCCCTGCCGACGGTTTTGCCACATCGCAGTGCCGTTCAGTGGGAAAATCTCCGATTTACCCGCAACCTGCCACCCTTTGGCGTCAAATTTGAAGGCCATCAGCGTTGACAGGGAACGCCCCCATACGCGAAATCAGGCATGATTTGCTTCGCGCTTGCGGCATGACCGCGGAAAAGTTGCTCCATCAGGCCTTCGCGTTCCGCCGCACGCTGGCAGCGCTCCTGATCCTCACCGGGCTCGCGCTCAGCGCAACTCCGGCTGCAGCCGATTTCCGCCTCTGCAACAACACCTCAAGCCGGGTCGGCATTGCACTCGGCTACAAGGACAATGACGGCTGGACCACCGAAGGGTGGTGGAACGTCTCGGCAAAAAATTGCGAGACGCTGCTGAAGGGTACGCTGGTTGCGCGTTATTACTACATCTACGCGGTGGACTATGATCGCGGTGGAGAATGGTCAGGCCAGGCGTTCATGTGCTCCCGCGACAAGGAGTTTACCATCCGGGGGATCGACGACTGCCTGGCCCGCGGCTATGACCGCACCGGCTTTTTCGAGGTCGACACCGGCGAACAGCGAGCGTGGACCGTGCAGCTGACCGAAAGCGGCGAGCAGAACGTCCAGAAGCCATTGCCCGGATTGCCGGGCGGCGCGCCACAGGGAGCGCCCCTGCCTGGTGCCGCGCCGCTTGCGCCACAGGCGCCGGCCAAAAAATGAGACGGCTTCGCCGCACCAAGATCCTGGCTACGCTCGGTCCCGCGTCATCAGACGTGGGCACCATTCGCAAGCTGTTCGAAGCCGGCGCCGACGTGTTCCGCATTAACATGAGCCACACGCCGCACGACAAGATGCGCGAGTTGGTCGAGACGATCCGCAACGTCGAAGCGAGCTACGGACGGCCGATTGGAATTCTCGTCGATCTGCAGGGACCGAAGCTGCGGGTCGGCACCTTCGCCGACGGCGGCGTGCTGCTCAACAATGGCGACAGCTTTGTGCTCGACACCGATCCGACTCCCGGTACGCAAGCGCGCGTGCAGCTGCCCCACGCCGAAATCCTTGCTGCGCTGAGACCCGGCCATGCGCTCCTGATCGACGACGGCAAAGTCCGCCTGATCGCCGAACAGACATCGCCGGACCGCGTCGTCACCCGCGTCGCGGTCGGCGGGCGCATTTCCGACCGCAAGGGCGTCAGCCTGCCCGACACCGACCTGCCGGTCTCGGCGATGACGTCGAAGGATCGCGCTGACCTCGAAGCATCGCTCACCGCGGGGATCGACTGGATCGCGCTATCGTTCGTGCAACGACCCGAAGACGTCGTCGAGGCCAAGAAGCTGGTGCGCGGTCGCGCCTCGGTGATGGCCAAGATCGAGAAGCCCCAGGCCATCGAGCGCCTATCCGAGATCGTCGATGCGGCCGACGCGCTGATGGTGGCGCGCGGCGATCTTGGCGTCGAGATGCCGGTCGAGCGCGTGCCGGGCCTGCAGAAGCAGATGACGCGGATGGCGCGCCGCGCCGGCAAGCCGGTTGTAGTCGCAACGCAAATGCTGGAATCGATGATCCAGAGCCCGGTGCCGACCCGCGCCGAGGTGTCCGACGTTTCGACCGCGGTGTTCGAGGGCGCCGATGCCGTGATGCTGTCGGCGGAATCGGCGGCAGGAAAATATCCGGTCGAAGCGGTCACGACGATGAACCGCATCGGCGAAGAAATCGAACGTGATCCGACCTATCGCACCGTGATCAATTCGCAGCGCGCCGAGCCTGAAGCGACCACGGGCGACGCGATTGCCGATGCAGCGCAGCAAATCGCCGAAACGCTGGACCTGTCGGCCATCATCTGCTGGACCGATTCCGGCACCACGGCAGTGCGGGTCGCCCGCGAGCGCCCGAAGCCCCCGGTGGTCGCGATCACCCCGAAGATGACCACCGGGCGCAAACTCGCGCTGGTCTGGGGCGTCCATTGCGTCATCGCGGAGACCGCCCACGACGTCGACGACATGGTCGATCGCGCTGGCCGGATTGCCTTCCGCGACGGCTTTGCCCGCGCCGGCGAGCGCATCATCGTTGTGGCCGGCATCCCGTTCGGCACGCCCGGCGCGACCAACATGCTGCGCATCGCCTATGTCGGCGCCGACGACGCCGGGATCTAGCGCGAACCCGACCGCGTTCGCCTGCCGCGCTGGTGCGCGATCGGTTTGGCATCCCTGAGCTTGCGAATGATGCCTGCCAGTGCCTCCTCGCAGGCCGAGGCATCAAGACCCATGTCGGCAAATTCGTGCTCGGCAAGGGCATCGGAGAGCCGCTCGATCTGCAGCAGGATGGTCGCCACGATTGCCGGATCGAGGTCAGTCTGCTGCCATTGATTGATACGCGCGATCTGGCGCTTCCGCGTCTCGGCCCGGGCGCGGCGCACGCGCTCGTCCTCGAGCGACATCAGCCGCAAGCTTCGCCTGAAGATCAGGTAGGCCCGGTGGTGCGCAACACAAGCCTTGACGAGCCGCTCGTCGGACGCGTCTTCCGCGAGCAGCTTGCGAAAGATGCCGGCTTCCTGCAGCTCCCAATGCTCGTAGACCTTGATGAAGATGTCGGTCTTGTCCTCAAACCAGCGATAGAAGGTTTGCGGTGCGAAGCCGGCGCGGCGCGCGATCTTGTTGGTGTCGGTGCCGAGAAAACCCTGCTCGTTGAACTCGCTCGCCGCCGCAAGCACCAGCTTTTCGGCAGTCCCTTCCCGCGCGCTTGTTGCGGGCGTAGCAACACGCCTGGTCCGGCGAGACGAAGGCGGCGGTGAAGTACGGGTCACGCCCCTCAATATCGCATCAAGCTGCGAACGCAACCGTGTACCGTGTACCGGACCACGTCCACGCGGGTCTCCGGACGAGCCGGGCTAGCCCGGCAGCGACACCGTCCAGGCACTTGCAGCCATTGCGATAAGCGCGCCGCCGAGCGCGAGATCCTTGAAGAACAAGGTTCGTTCCGCAGGCACCCCAAGCGCGTGATGGAAGATCACCGCCGTCAGCAAGCTGAAAATTCCGAGCGCCGCCGCGGCGAACGTGACCTGCCAGCCGCACAACAATGCAATCCCCGCCCCCAACTCGAGAACAATCACGGCCGGGAACAAGAATCCAGGCACATTGTACTGCGCCATGTGCTGCAGAAACGGCTGCGGGCCAAGGATCTTGGCAAGTCCCGCAAGAATGAAAAGCATCGCCAGCAGAGCCCTTCCACCAAAGCCAATCACGATTTGCGCCGTCATCCTCGTTCCTCCCTTGCGAACCCTTGGCGCCGTCATGTGATATACTTATCACATCATGTCAAGCCATTGAGATTGATGACCCGCTAACTCATAAGCCCCGCTCTTACCAACCTCTTGAAACGAGTGATTTATTTATCACTTCAAAGCGTCGTGACTGCGCTCGACGGAGCAATTTCAGTGTGATGCCGAGACGCGCGGCGCCAAACTCGCTGTCGGCATCACCGATCTGATCGCCGCGATGACGATCTCAGGCGCCGCGTTCTGCACCATGTGGCCGACGCCCGCGAGTTCGATCAGTCGCGCGCCGCTGACCTCGCGCACAAAGGCGCGCGCGTGGATTGCGATGGAAACGGTGCGGTCGGCATCGCCATGGATAATCACCGTCGGCGCTGTGATCTTGGAATAATGCGGCTGCAACGTATCGATGGAGGGCTTCAGTGTAACCATGTCGCGCCCATTCGTCAGGAACTCACACGGCCGCGCCAGCAGTGGCAGCGCGGTCGCAACGACATAATCGTCCGGCATCGCCTGTGGCACGAAGACGCCGCGCGCACCGGACCGCAGCATCGTCAGCGCGATCGGCAGTTCGAACGTGTAAGCGAACAACGGCCCAAGCAGCGGCGTTGAAGCGAGGTTATGGTACCAGGCAACGCCCGTGGTCCAGGGATGCGTGACCGGGGCCAGCATGACGAGGCCGGCAACGCGATCGGGATGCTGAATCGAAAAAGCCGTGACCAACGCGCCGCCCCACGAGTGCCCGACGATGATGGCGCGCGAAATGCCGAGCTTATCCAGCGCCTCGGCAATCATGTCGGCTTGAGCCTGCGGCGTGGAATCAGCGAGCGATCCACGCGTACTCCAGCCATGGCCCGGCCGGTCGAACAGCAGGACGCGATGGTCGCGTGCCAGGAGGTCGCCGAGCGGCCGCCGCATCGACTGCAGATTGGCGCTGGCGCCGTGGATCAGCACGATCGGCGGCTCGGCGAGGTCGCGCGGGCCGATGTCGACGACATGGAGCCGCGCGCCGCGGACCGCGACGAAATAGCCTTGCGGCGGATCGGCACGTTCGATGGCAATGACGGCAGCGCGCGTAACGAGCGCGAGCGCTGCGAGCAGAATGAGGATCGTGATCACCAGCATCGATGCGAATTTCGCAAGGCTTGTCACGCGGCAAGATACGCTCGCCGCGCAGGATAGTTTCGTCTTGCCACTCCGGCGCTGCCAACGCTAGCCTGCGCGTCAACGACCAAAGGAACTGCCATGGCCGCGGTCCGATATATCGTCAACGACGTCGATGCCGCAGTCGGCTTTTATACCAGGGGCCTCGGCTTCGAATTGCAGCAGCAATTCGGTCCGGCGATGGCGATCATGAAACGCGCCGACCTGACGCTGTGGGTCGCGGGTCCACAGGCATCAGCATCGCGGCCGATGCCGGACGGTCGCACGCCCGAGCCCGGTGGCTGGGGCCGCTTCGTGCTCGAGGTCGATGACATCGAGGGTCTGGTTCGCACCCTGAAGGAGCGCGGCGTCAGCTTCCGCAATGCAATCATCGCAGGTCCGGGCGGGCGGCAAACGCTGTGCGAAGATCCGTCGGGCAACGTCGTGGAGTTATTTGAGGCAGCGCAGCAATAGCTGAGCGCTTCGCGCGCGGGCGGCTCAGATATCGCGCCCCTCAACCTTCTCGCTGAGCGACTTCACGAGATCCGGGATGCGGTCGAGGTGCGGATTGATGGCGAGCGCCTTGCGGAAGGCATCGAGCGCACGCTTGTCGTCACCAAGGTCCTGCATGATCATGCCGAGGCCTGCCAGCGCGCCGAAATGGCGCGGCTCACGGACCAGCACTTCGCGAATGTCGGCAAGCGATTTGCCATAGTCGTTCTGCAGGTAATACAGCGTCGCGCGCCGGTTCCAGGCTTCGATGTAGTCGGGGCGGAGTTTGATGACGGCATCAAGCAATTTGATCGCGACATCCGGCTCCTTGCGGTCCATCGCCGTCTTTACCCGGCCCATCAATAGTGTCGCGGTATCGCTCGGGGTCTGGCTCCAGATCGCCCAGATGCGGGCCTCGACCGCCTTCGCACTTTCGGTGTCGGGCGCAACCTTCAGCGCGCCGAACAGGAAATCGAGACCGCGGGTCCGGCGATTCTCCGGCTTCGGCAACTTGGCCGGCGGCTCGGGTATCTTGTCGAGTTGTTGTGGACGGGCCTGACTGTTGCGCGACCCCTGCGCATGCGCCACAGGTGCAGCCAGCAGCGCGGCGGCCGCGGCACTCAACAACGCGATTCGCAGCGGCGCTCGCCGCGCGCATCCGGACATCTTCGCCATGCGAGGAGTTTAGACGGACGCTTTCGCGCTGCAAAGCGCGCCGCACTCAATGGTCTGTGAATTTTTCCACGCCGGCATATTTTGCCGCGATCGCTGCCTGTTTCGGCAGCCTTCAAGCGATCAACCCTGCCGCGCCTTGAACCGGCGCTGCACCTTGTTGATCACGTAGACGCGGCCTTTGCGGCGGACCAGGCGGTTGTTGCGATGACGGCCGCGCAGCGATTTCAGCGAGTTACGGACTTTCATGGTCGATCCTGCTGTTGTGAAAGGCCGCGTCGGAGGCCGTATCGTCTTGAGATCTGGAAACAAACAGGGCGGCCAACGCCGCCCGATTGCGCGGGTTCATAGGGGATCAGCGGGTATTTTGTCAATTCCGGGCTGATTGGCCGGAAAGGTGGCCCGAAATGGACCTTGGCGGCGTCAAATTGCGGGCCAGCCGGGCGGGAACTCCATCGTCGCCTCGCCGGTCGCGATCAGCCCGCCGGCCTGGTTCTGGACGAGAACATCGATCAGGACCCAGCGCGATTTTTGGGTCGTTTGCTTCGCCTTGATGGTCCCGAACGGCTGGATCGTATCACCGGGGCGCACCGGCTTCAGCCAGCGGGTCTCGAGGCGGCGCTGAATGCCACCGGCTGGATAGGCCCTGTCGGTCAGCATCCGTGTCAGCAGGCCGAAATTGTTCATGCCGTGCATGATGACGCCGCCGAAACTGGTCTTGCCGAAACTGCCCTTCATGTAGTCGTCGTCGAGATGCAGCGGGTTGTAGTCGAGCGAGGCGTCGCAAAACAGCCGGATCGACTCGCGCGAGACCGCGAACTTCGGTCCCTCGATCTTGTCGCCCACGCTCAACGCATCGAATGTCGTCATCGCAAGGTCCTCACATCGGCCGGATCGTCTGGCCGCGGCCCGAACAGATCACTTCGTTGTTCTGGTTGAAGAAGACGTTGTCGTGCACGCAGAACAGCCGTTCTTTGCGGATGAACTTGTCGAGGCAGCGCGCCTCGAGCCGGACAGTGTCGCCCGGTCGTGCCGGGATGTTGTAGCTCCACGACTGTCCGGCGTTGACGGTACCGGGACTGCGCATCCAGTCGTCGGCCGGCGTGCAGGCAAACATCAGGAGGATATGGATCGAAGGCGGCGCGATCAGGCCGCGATAGGGCGTCGTCTTCGCAAAAACTTCATCGAAATAGATCGGATGCGTCTCACCGACCGACTTGCAGTAGAGCTTGATCGCGTCGTGGGTCAGCACATATGGAAGCGTCCTGCGCGGCTCGCCGGGAACGATGTCGTCCCAGATCTTGCGGGCCTTGTCGTCCTTCCAGAAGTCGGTTTCGAATTGAGCTTCCGCCACGCGGTCCTCCTGCTCATGCCGATGCCGTCGAGGGCTTGGTGCGCCAGTTCTTTTGGCGCTTAAGGAAGCAGCCAATTCAGCAGTCTGCAACCGCGCAGCAGCACGGCAGCGAGCATAGCATCCGGACGGATCCCGACCGGACGCCGGGCGGCTCGATCAAGCCGGAATGCGCTCGCCGATCGCGGGCGCAATATGCTTCATGAACAGGCGCAGCGCACGCGAGGAAAAATCCGCCGGCATCGGGCCGGTGCGGAAGCGGACGATCACGCCGCCGATGCCGGTGTCACGCAGCTGCACGAAGTCGTCGAGCATGCTGTCCGGCGATCCGCACAGCACCGGCAGCGTCGGCTGCGCATTGGCCTTGGCAGCACGTGCCTCGAACGCTGTGCTCTGGGCGGCGCGGTAGGTCTGCATCTGGCGGAAATACGGCAGGCCGACTTCGTTGGCCTCCTGGTCGGTCGGCGCCAGCACCACGGTGCGCGCCACCCAACACTGCGAGATCGCCTGATCGATCGCATCGATCGAGAAACCGGCCTCGCGCGCGGCCGCCCGGTAGGTCGTGATGTTGCGCGTTGCCCCTTTCGCGGTAGCTGCCGCCATGATGACGGGCCGGCCCTGCCGAGCTTGGGCGGCAAGTGAAGCTTCAGACGCGACGCTGCGGAGAATCTGCGGGTAGGGTTTCGTGAACGGCCGCGGACGAAGCATTGGAATCTCGAAATTCCAGTACTTGCCGGAATGCACGACCTTCTGGTTGGTCCAGCACTGGATCAGGATCTTCTCGATCTCTTCAAAACGCTCTTGCGCGCTCGCCGGATCGATCTCGTAACCGGAATATTCGTGGGTGTTGACCAGGCTGCCGCGGCCGAGGCCGACGATCAGGCGGCCCTTGCTCAGGTTGTCGAGCAGGGAGAGCTGCTCGGCCATCCGCAACGGGTGATACAGCGAGGTCTGCAACACGGCGAAGCCGATCTTGATGCGGTTCGTCACCATCGCAAGCGCAGACGCGAATGTTGGCGGGTCGACATAGACGCAGTTGCCGTCAAAATGATGCTCGGCGAGAAACACGGCATCCATGCCCTGTTCTTCTGCAAGCCGAGCTTCGTGAATGGCTTCGCTGATGACTTGACCGTCGTGCGACGGATTGCGCGAACTCGTGGAATAGAAAGACACCCAAGCGCATCGATAAGGATTCCTGGCGCCGTGTTGTTCATGTTGTTCGCGGGGCGCACGCGACCGCCGACCTTAGTCGGTGCAAGCGGCAGGCCAAAGCATTTGCGGCATTTTCCGCCGCGGCGCAACGGAGCCATGCCGGAGGGGGAAAATCGGGGGGATGGCCGTGCGGGACGCCCGGCTTGGCCTTAGAGGTGCCGGTCCGTCTTCGCTTCAGCTACGCCGGACACGCTGGGGTCTCGCGTGGGCTGCGCCACGCGAAGGCCGCAAGGGCGAAGCGTGGTGGGCGCGACAGGGATCGAACCTGTGACCCCTACGATGTCAACGTAGTGCTCTCCCGCTGAGCTACGCGCCCGAAAACCGGCTTACAAAGGGGTTCGGTCCCTATAACGGCTTCGCGGAGAGCAGGCAAGGACGCGGACGGCGGCTCAGGCTGCCAGCATCTTGTTCACTTCGCTGACCAATTCGCGCAAGTGCACCGGCTTGGACAAGACCTTGGCGTTCTTCGGTGCCGCCGAATTCGGAGTTCAGCGCCACCGCGGCAAAGCCAGTGATGAACATGATCTTGATGTCGGGATCCAGTTCGGCGGCCCGGCGGGCGAGCTCGATGCCGTCCATCTCCGGCATCACGATGTCGGTCAACAGCATCTCGAACGGCTCCTCACGGAGCCTTTGATAGGCCGAAAGCCCATTGTCGAACGACGACACCGTGAAACCTGCATTTTCCAGTGCCTTGACCAGGAAGCGGCGCATGTCGTTATCGTCTTCGGCGAGCAAGATTTTCTTGTTCATGGGCACCGTTACGCGAGGCAGCAGGATCCAACTGAATTCACCTCCTATTTGCCTGAATGCAGGTAAATTTCGGGTGAAGGCGAGCAAACGGCATCAGAACGCACAAGCATTTTCGAGCCAAGCACAAATCTTCAATAGGGCCATCCGCCTTATTGACAAATGCGAGCGGTTCGCATGCGAATAGCTGGAAACGTGATGCTGGGCCTCGTGCCGGCGGGAACTTGAACAAATGGCCGACAGCTGGAGCGAACTGTCCTCGCCGTTCGACATCGTCGAGCCCGCGCGCTGGCGCGCGCCGATCATCTTCAACTCACCGCACTCAGGGACAACCTACCCGCACGAGTTCCTGATCACGACGCGTATTGATATGGCGACGCTGCGCCGGTCCGAAAACTCGTTCATGGACGAGCTGATCGCAGGCCTCACGCCGAAGGGTTTTGCGGTGATGCGGGTGAACTTCCCGCGTTCCTATGTCGACGTGAACCGCGAGCCCTATGAGCTCGACCCGCGCATGTTCCACGGCCGCCTGCCGAGTTTTGCCAATACCCGTTCGATGCGGGTCGCCGGCGGGCTCGGGACCATCCCGCGCGTCGTCGGTGATGGTCAGGACATATACAGCGATCGGCTTTCGGTCGAAGACGCGCTGCGACGCATCGAGACGCTCTACAAGCCATACCATCGCGCGTTGCGACGCCTGCTCGGCGGCGTCCACCAGAAATTCGGCGCCGCCGTCCTGATCGACTGCCATTCCATGCCGTCGGTCGGGGTCTCGCGGGAGGAGCCGCGGCGGCCCGATGTCGTGATCGGCGATCGCTACGGCACGAGCTGCTCGCCACTGCTGCCCGACATTATCGAACAGACCATGACGCGGCTCGGCTATTCGGTCGGCCGCAACAAACCCTATGCCGGCGGCTTCATCACCGAGCACTACGGCAATCCCGGCAGCGGATTGCATGCAATCCAGATCGAGCTCAATCGCGCGATCTACATGGACGAGCGTTCGCGCGAGCGAAGCGAAAGATTCGTGCGCGTCGCCGAAGATCTGGCAATCTTGGCCGATGCCTGTGCGGAAATCCCGCTCGACACGCTCGGCCCATTCCAGGCCGCGGCCGAATAAATTTTTTGAACTCGAGAAAGAAAAGGGGCCGCTTGAGTAAACAAGCGGCCCAAGTCTAGGGAGGAAACGCCCAAGGAGGGCAGCGGTAGCGCGAGGCGCTACCGCACCGCAACAACATGGAGCCGCAACGCACAAAAATCAAGGGGTAAAGCAAAATTACCCATGCAATAAGCGCATAGCCGGTTCCCATCCGACCAGCGGAATTTGCGCGGAATTGACCTGCTTTCAATCGGTTAGGGCCGGCGCGGCCGTGAGTGCTGGGGCGCGCGGTCAAGCAAGGGCACCGACGATATCCCCAGGACTTCATGCCACCGCGTCGGTCCAACGGCGCACTGCCGCGATGGCGTTAGCGCAATTGCATGGCGCGCCGCGATTCTATACCGGCTCTGCCCATCGACGTCGTACCCCGCGAGGACCATTCGTGACCGTCATCGACTTTGCCGCATTCATCGACAAGCTCGCCACGGTCTCCGGTGACACCATCCTGCCGTTCTTTCGCACCTCGCTCGGCGTCGACAACAAGACGAGCCTCGGCTTCGATCCGGTCACCGAGGCGGACCGCGCCGCCGAAGCGGCGATGCGCCGGTTGATCACCACGACATTCCCGCAACACGGCATTGTCGGCGAGGAATTCGGCGATGAGCGCCCGAACGCTGAATACGTCTGGGTGCTCGACCCGATTGACGGCACCAGGTCCTTTATCTCCGGGGTGCCGCTCTGGGGCACGTTGATTGCCCTTATGCACAATGGCGTGCCGGCGTTCGGCATGATGCACCAGCCCTACATTCGGGAACGTTTTTTCGGCGACGGTGGCGCAGCAAACTTCCGGGGTGCGAACGGCGGTCAGCGTCATCTCTCGGTGCGTCGCTGCGAGGCGCTTGCCGATGCGACATTGTTCGCCACAACACCGCAGATGTTCCGCGGCGCCGACCGCACCGCCTTTGATCGCGTGGAGAAGCAGGTTCGCCTCTCGCGCTACGGCGGCGACTGCTACGCCTATTGCATGCTGGCTGCCGGCCACATCGATCTCGTGATTGAAGCCGAGCTCAAATCCTACGATATCGCGGCACTGATCCCGATCATCACCGGCGCCGGCGGCGTGGTAACCACCTGGGACGGCACGCCCGCACACAATGGCGGCCGGATCGTTGCGTCCGGCGATCCGCGCGTCCACGAGGCGGCGCTGAAGCTCCTGCAAGGCTGACGCCTCTGCCAATGCTCGGCCAAGAGACTCAACTCTCAGCGCATTTCGAACAACGCCAGGCGGATGCCGAGATAAACAAACAGCCCACCGAGCGCCCGATTGATCCACGCCGACATCGCAGATGAGCGGAAGGCGCGACCGGCATGGGCAGCAAACGCGGCGACGCCGAGGTTCCAGATCGTGCCGTTGACGTCGAACAGCAGGCCGAGCAGCAAAAACGCCAACGGCTTGTTCGGCGAGGCCGCATCGACGAACTGCGGCAGGAAGGCGAGAAAGAACAGCGCGACTTTCGGGTTCAGCGCGTTGGTGAGCGCGCCCTGCCAGAACACCGCGCGCGTCGTGGCGGCCGCTGCGGGCGGCCGAAGATCATTGGTTTCGCCGCGCACGAACAGCATGCGCACGCCCGCATAGCAGAGGTAGGCTGCGCCCGCGTATTTCACGATAACGAAGGCCATCGACGAAGCCGCAAGCAACGCCGACAGCCCAACGGCCGCAGCGATAATGTGCACGAGGCAGCCGGCGCCGATGCCGAGCGCGGCCGCGGCGCCGCCGCGCCAGCCGAGCTGAACGCTGCGGCCGACAATGTAGGCCGTGTCCGGTCCCGGCGTCATGTTGAGCAGTAACCCGGCCGCGACAAACAATGCGATGTTCTGGATGCCGAGCATGCAAGATTACTTGAACAGCGGCGTACCAGGCACGAAGGCGTCGAACGCCGCCCAGAATTGCTCGCGATAGCGATCCTGCTCCTGCAGGATCTCGTGCTTCGATCCCGCGATCACGATCTGCGAGCCGGCGCGCATGTGATAGGCGAACTCCTCGATCGCCGGCGTCGACACGATGGTGTCGGCGCCCGCCGCGAGGATGAGCACGGGCTGGCGAATTCGGCCGGGATAGTCCATCGCCTTGAAGGCGCGCATCGCCTTAAACGAGGTGTCGAGCCATGCAATCGTCGGCGCGGCAAGGCCGAGCGTCGGGTCCTCGGCGAGGATTGCGGCATTGCGCGCATAGCGCACGGGATCGCTGGTCACCGGGTTGTTGACAAAGGAAGCGCTGCCCATCAGCTCGGTGGTGCCGCCCGGCATGTACTGACCGCCGCGTCCGATCCAGCGCAACGATTTCAGCATAATACGAATTGGCAGCGACGTTCGGCGTCCCGGCAGATCGATCATCGGCGCGGTCAGCACCATGCGATCGAACCAGCGCTTGCCCGCGTGCGCGATGCGCAACAGCACGGCGCCGCCCATCGAATGGCCGAGTGCGTAAAACGGCGGCGGGCAGTCCGGCAGCACGATCTGGTGCACGAAGGTCTCCAGGTCGATCTCGTAGTCGGAGAAATCGCGCACATAACCTTTACGTGGATCGCGCAGGCGGCGCGACGAATGCCCCTGCCCGCGCCAGTCGATCGTCGCGACCGCAAAGCCTCGGTCGCGCAGGTCGCGCACGGTCTCGAAATATTTCTCGATGTACTCGCTGCGGCCCTGGAAGATGCACACCGTGCCCTTGCGATTGGCCGGCGGAGCCCAGCGCGCAAAGCGGATTTCGGCGCCGTCCGGAGTCTTGATCGTCCCGGAGACAGCATCCTCCGGGACCGGGTTGGCGGGAATCGAGACGAGCGACATCGAATCGGGAGCGTGCGGGAAAATGCAGCCAAGTCAAAGGGGAACGAGGGTGGAACAGCGTCCGAAAACCCTCTTGAACGGCGAACGCGCCCTCCCATATCACCGATGTGCAGGCCAGTTCTAGGCTGCACGCAGAACGAAGGCCCGGCCATTCGGCGGGTCGTCTGCGGGAGCGACCTTTGGCGGAAATCCGTGAGCCGGCTTTCCGAAAGAAGGACGATCCCGAACATCAGTCGCTCAACAGGAGGACTACATGCGTACGTTTGATCTCGCTCCGTTTTATCGTTCCACCATTGGCTTCGACCGGCTGTTTTCCCTGCTTGATCAGGTGACCGGCGACGCCGCTCCCGGCTACCCGCCTTATAACATCGAACGCACCGGCGAGAACGCTTACCGGATCAGCGTTGCGGTCTCCGGCTTTTCCGAGCCCGAGCTGTCGATCGTTGCGACCGACAACACGCTGACCATCAAGGGCGAGAAGGCCACCAATGAGAACGGCAAGGAGAAATCCGATCTGCTCTATCGTGGCATCGCCGCCCGTGCTTTCGAGCGCGTATTCCAGCTGGCCGACCATGTCCACGTGAAGAGCGCCGCACTTGAAAACGGCCTGCTCCACGTCGATCTCGTCCGCGAGATTCCGGAAGCCAAGAAGCCGCGCAGCATTCCGATCGGCAACGGCTCGCCTGAGAAGGTGATCGAAGGCTCCAGGGAAGGCTCCAAGGCTGCAGCCTAAGCCGACCGCGCTTGTAAGCGAAAGAAAATGCGAGCGCCCCGGTGTGACCGGGGCGCTTTTTTGTTTTCCGACTTACTCGAAGCCCTGTGCCGGCGGCATCGGCTTCATAGGCAGCAACGCCGGCCCTCCGGTCGGTTTGCTGAAGCTTGGCTTGATCTCGACCGGATCGGCTGAGCTTTGCAGTTGCATTCGCGCTCGCCGTCGTGCTGTCCGCAGGCTTGGCGGCAGGCGTTTGAGCGGGCTGATTGGTGGCCGCAACGTTCGCGGTCTGCAGGTTCGCCTGGGACGCCGCGGGCGGCCGGGCCGCCGGCACAGGTGTCGATGCCGGTGCTCGCGCGGCAACGCCCGGCAGCGGCATCGGCGGGCGCAAAACCCCACGCCGCGGCCAGCGCATAAGGCGGCGGCGGATACGACGCCATGCTCCGGCCGATCAGCTCGGCAGGCACGAAGCGGATGAAGCGCCCGGTGATCGCGTCCATCGTCACCTGGCCGTCTTCGCCATCGGGATGTAGCGCGGCGACAATGTAGAACCGCCCGCGCCGAACCGGCGCTGACAGCGGCGCGAATCCGGTCGACCGCAGGATGCCGACAATCTCCCGCGGCAGCAGAACGTCATCCGGCAGCGGCTCGGCCCGGACATAGCCCGGCGGTTCGAACGGCGGCGGCGCGCCGGGCCCGATGTAGACCGGGGCACCCTGTGCATTCGCGGCACTCCGGCGCCGAGCGCGAGCGTCGCCGCGAGCAGCGCCAAAATCGGCGCTAACATCCACTGGCTCTTCTCTTGGCTCTCCATCGGTCCCTCGTTCGATTTGCGCCCACGAACCCGGTTGGAACAGTCGAGGGCAATTTGGGCGGTGCTTGGACCCGCAGGCGGCGTGCTTCGTGCTTTTTCGGGTGGAAAGCGCGACGGTCGCGGCTGCACTCAGGTTGCGATGCGGACTTCGCGACGCTTGTGTGGTAAAGAAAAATTTGGCAGTGTGACGTTTAGGACAGGATCGCTGTCCCAATTTGCCGTTTGATCGGCACGGCGTTTGCAGCGCCGGGTTTGGCGGGCAGGTCGCTCTTTGGGGTCATTGGCGACCGGACCCGCCGTCTTCTGATTTCGGCTCGCTTTTCGCGAGCGGTGGCCCGCAGGGTGCCGCGACCGCCCAAGGTGTGCCGCCGAGTATGACCAACCTGTCGGGGGTAACGAGGTTAGAACATGAGCGGGTCAGGGTTCGAGCGCCAGATCGCCACGCAAGCGCTGTTGGCGGACCCAGCCACCAAACCGGTCGAGCATTCGTATCGGCCGCCGGCCGAAGGTCTTTTCGATCCTTCGCTCAAAAAGGATTCCTGCGGCGTCGGCTTCATCGCCAACATCAAGGGCAAGAAGTCGCATCAGATCGTTTCTGATGCGCTGTCGATCCTGTGCAACCTCGAGCATCGCGGCGCCGTCGGCGCCGACCCGCGCTTTGGCGACGGCGCCGGCATCCTTGTGCAGATCCCGCACGCGTTCTTCTCGCGCAAGGCCAAGGAGCTCGGCTTCGCGCTGCCGCAGCCCGGCGAATACGCGGTCGGCGCGCTGTTCATGCCGCGCGACACCGCGTGGCGCAAAGTCATCAAGAGCATCATCACCGAGAAGGTGAAGGCCGAGAAGCTGACGCTGCTCGGCTGGCGCGAGGTGCCGACCGACAATGCCTCGCTCGGCGAGAGCGTGAAGCCGACCGAGCCGTTCCACATGCAGGTGTTCATCGGCCGCGGCACGCGCATCAAGACCGAAGACGAGTTCGAGCGCCGCCTCTACATCCTGCGCAAGACGATCTCGCACGCAATCTATCAGCGCCGCGATCGCAACCTCGCCGGCTATTATCCGGTGTCGCTGTCATGCCGCACCGTGGTCTACAAGGGCATGTTCCTCGCCGATCAGCTCGGCAAGTACTACGCCGACCTGCACGAGGAAGACTTCGAGACCGCGCTTGCGCTGATCCATCAGCGCTTCTCGACCAACACTTTCCCCACCTGGTCGCTCGCGCATCCGTACCGGATGATCGCCCATAACGGCGAGATCAACACGCTGCGCGGCAACGTCAACTGGATGGCGGCGCGCCAGGCGTCGGTACAGTCCGAGCTCTATGGCGAAGACATCAACCGTCTCTGGCCGATCTCTTACGAAGGCCAGTCCGACACCGCCTGCTTCGACAACTCGCTCGAATTCCTGGTGCAGGGCGGCTACTCGCTCGCTCACGCCGTGATGATGATGATTCCGGAAGCGTGGGCCGGCAATCCGTTGATGGACGAGGAACGCCGCGCGTTCTACGAATATCACGCCGCGCTGATGGAGCCGTGGGACGGACCGGCCGCGATTGCGTTCACCGACGGCCGCCAGATTGGCGCGACGCTCGACCGCAACGGCTTGCGGCCGGCGCGCTATCTCGTCACCTCCGACGACCGCATCGTGATGGCGTCTGAGATGGGCGTGCTGAAAGATTCCGGAAGAGCACATCATCACCAAGTGGCGGCTGCAGCCGGGCAAGATGCTGCTCGTCGACCTCGTGCAGGGCCGACTCATCCCGGACGACGAGATCAAGGCCGAGCTCGCCAACAGCCATCCCTATCAGGAGTGGCTCGACCGCACCCAGATCGTGGTCGAAGAACTGCCCGACGTGCCCTCGAACGCGCAGATTTCGAACCTCGCGCTGCTCGATCGCCAGCAGGTGTTCGGCTACACCCAGGAAGACCTCAACATCCTGATGGCGCCGATGGCGACGCTGGGCGAAGAGGCGACCGGCTCGATGGGCAACGACACGCCGATCTCGGCGCTGTCGGACAAGTCGAAGCTGTTGTTCACTTACTTCAAGCAGAATTTCGCGCAGGTCACGAACCCGCCGATCGACCCGATCCGCGAAGAGCTTGTCATGAGCCTCGTCTCGATCATCGGGCCGCGGCCGAACCTGTTCGACCTGAAGGGCATGGCCGATACCAAGCGGCTTGAGGTGCGCCAGCCGATCCTGACCGACGCCGATCTCGAGAAGGTCAAGTCGATCTCGGCGCTTGCCGAATCGCACTTCATGTCGCGTACCCTCGACACCACCTTCCACGCCGGCCTTGGCGCATCTGGCATGGACCAGGTGCTCGACGAATTGTGCGGCCGTGCCGAAGCCGCGGTGCGCGAAGGCGTCAACATCATCATCCTGTCGGACCGCATGGCGGGCTCCGATCGCATTCCGATTCCGTCGCTGCTCGCCTGCGCCGCCGTGCATCATCATCTGATCCGCACCGGCTTGCGCACTTCGGTCGGCCTCGTCGTCGAATCCGGCGAGCCGCGCGAAGTGCATCACTTCGCCTGCCTCGCCGGCTACGGCGCAGAGGCGATCAACCCCTATCTCGCCTTCGAAACGCTGATCGCGAACAAGGACAAGCTGCCGGCCAAGCTCGACGAGAAGGAGATCGTCAAGCGCTACATCAAGTCGATCGGCAAGGGCCTGATGAAGGTGATGTCCAAGATGGGCATCTCGACCTACCAGTCCTATTGCGGCGCGCAGATTTTTGACGCGGTCGGCCTGAAGAGCGATTTCGTCGCAAAGTATTTCGCGGGCACCCACACGCGCATTGAAGGCGTCGGCCTGGCCGAGATCGCCGAAGAGACCGCGCGGCGCCACGCCGACGCGTTCGGCGACTCGCCGGTCTTCAAGACCGCGCTCGACGTCGGCGGCGAGTACGCCTACCGCACCCGCGGCGAGGACCACGCCTGGACCTCGGAGTCGGTATCACTGCTGCAGCACGCGGTGCGCGGTAACTCGCAGGATCGCTACCGCGCCTACGCGAAGATTCTCAATGAACAGTCGCAGCGGCTGCTGACCATCCGCGGCCTGTTCCGCATCAAGAACGCCGAGGAAGACAAGCGCAAGCCCGTGCCGCTCGACCAGGTCGAGCCGGCGAAGGAAATCGTCAAGCGTTTTGCCACCGGCGCGATGTCGTTCGGCTCGATCTCGCGCGAGGCGCACACCACGCTTGCGATTGCGATGAACCGGATCGGCGGCAAGTCGAACACCGGCGAAGGCGGCGAGGAATCCGACCGCTTCAAGCCACTGCCGAACGGCGATTCGATGCGCTCGGCGATCAAGCAGGTCGCGTCAGGCCGCTTCGGCGTCACCACGGAGTATCTCGTCAACTCCGACATGATGCAGATCAAGATGGCGCAGGGCGCCAAGCCCGGCGAAGGCGGCCAGTTGCCCGGCTACAAGGTCGACGCTGTTATCGCCAGCGTCCGCCACTCGACGCCCGGCGTCGGCCTGATCTCGCCGCCGCCGCATCATGACATCTATTCGATCGAAGACCTCGCGCAGCTGATCTACGACCTGAAGAACGTCAATCCGGACGGTCAGGTCTCGGTCAAGCTCGTCTCCGAGGTCGGTGTCGGCACGGTCGCGGCGGGCGTTGCCAAGGCACGCGCCGACCATGTCACCATCTCCGGCTTCGAGGGCGGCACTGGCGCAAGCCCGCTGACCTCGATCAAGCACGCCGGCAGCCCGTGGGAAATCGGCATTGCCGAGACGCACCAGACGCTGGTGCGCGAGAAGCTGCGCAGCCGCATCTCGGTGCAGGTCGACGGCGGCTTCCGCACCGGACGCGACGTCGTGATCGGGGCGCTGCTCGGCGCCGACGAGTTCGGCTTTGCCACCGCACCGCTGATCGCGGCCGGCTGCATCATGATGCGCAAGTGCCACCTCAACACCTGTCCGGTCGGGGTAGCGACGCAGGATCCGCTGCTGCGCAAGCGCTTCGTCGGCCAACCCGAACATGTCATCAACTTCTTCTTCTTCGTCGCCGAGGAAGTGCGCGAGATGATGGCGGCGCTGGGCTACCGCACCTTCAACGAGATGATCGGCCAGGCCCAGATGCTCGACCAGAACGCCGTGGTGGCGCACTGGAAGGCGAAGGGGCTCGATTTCTCAAAGCTGTTCTACAAGCAGAAGGCCGCGAAGGGCGTCACGATCTACCGCAACGAGCCGCAGAACCATCATCTCGAGAAGGTTTTAGACCGCTCGCTGATCGCGAGTGCGCAGGCCGCGATCGATCGCGGCGCGCCGGTCAAAATCGACGCCGAGATCAACAACACCAACCGTTCAGCCGGCGCGATGCTGTCCGGCGTGGTCGCAAGGCACTACGGCCACGAGGGCCTGCCCCACGACACCATCAGCGTAAAGCTGAAGGGCACTGCGGGACAGGCGTTCGGCGCCTGGCTCGCGCAGGGGCGTCACCTTCGACCTCGAAGGCGAAGCCAACGACTATGTCGGCAAAGGCCTGTCGGGCGGCAGGATCATCGTGCGGCCGCCGGCCAATTCCGCGATCGTGCCCGGAAGAATTGATCATCGTCGGCAATACCGTGATGTACGGCGCAATCGAGGGCGAGTGCTACTTCCGCGGCGTCGCCGGCGAGCGCTTTGCCGTGCGTAACTCCGGCGCCATCGCGGTGGTCGAGGGCGCCGGCGATCACTGCTGCGAATACATGACCGGTGGCGTCGTGGTCGTGCTCGGCCGCACCGGCCGCAATTTCGCGGCCGGCATGTCGGGCGGCGTTGCCTATGTGCTCGACGACGACAGCAGCTTTGCCAAGCGCTGCAATCTCGCGATGGTCGAGCTCGAGCCAGTGCTGTCAGAGGAGATGATCAACGAGACCGCGTTCCATCACATGGGCGATCTCGAGGCGCACGGCCGGGTCGACGTGATGGCCGATCTGACCGGCTTCGACGTCGAGCGGTTGCACATCCTGATCACTCGCCACGCGCGGCTGACTGGCTCCGTGCGGGCCAAGACGATCCTCGCCGACTGGAAGGCTTGGGTGCCGAAATTCCGCAAGGTGATGCCGGTCGAATTCCGCCGCGCCCTGAAGGAATTGAAGGCGCAGGAAGAGGCCGCCCGGCCGAAGATCGCAGTGGGCGCATAGTTAGTTGGGGTTCTAGTTTTTCTGATGGGCAAGATTACCGGTTTCCTCGAGTTCGACCGCAACGACCGCAGCTACGCTCCCGTCGCCGAGCGCGTGAAGAACTACCGCGAGTTCGTCGAGCCGCTCAACGAAGCGGAGATGCGCGACCAGGCGGCGCGCTGCATGAACTGCGGCATCCCTTATTGCCACGGCACCGGCTCGGTCGAGCCGGGCACGCCGGGCTGCCCGGTCAACAACCAGATCCCGGACTGGAACGATCTCGTCTACACCGGCAACTGGGAAGAGGCCGCGCGCAACCTGCACTCGACCAACAATTTTCCTGAGGTCACCGGGCGCGTTTGTCCGGCGCCGTGCGAAGCCTCCTGCACGCTGAACATCCAGGACAATCCGGTCACCATCAAATCGATCGAATGCGAGATCGCCGACCGCTCGCTGAAGAATGGCTGGATCAAGCCGGAGATCGCTGCAGTCAAGACAGGCAAGCGGGTCGCCGTGATCGGCTCCGGCCCCGCGGGCATGGCGTGCGCGCAGCAGCTCGCGCGCGCCGGCCACGACGTGCATCTCTACGAGAAGCAAGCCAGGGCCGGCGGGCTTTTGCGCTACGGCATCCCCGACTTCAAGATGGAGAAGGATATCATCGACGTCCGCGTCAGGCAGATGGAGGCCGAGGGCGTCACGTTCCACTATGGCGCCCATGTCGGCGTCACCGTCGATCCGCAGGAGCTGCTCGCCAAATATGACGCGATCGCGCTGACCGGCGGCGCCGAGGCTTCGCGCGACCTGCCCGTCCCCGGCCGCGACCTCGACGGCATCCACTACGCGATGGATTTCCTGCCGCAGCAGAACCGGCGCGTTTCCGGCGAGAGCCTCAACGGCGCACGCGACATTCTCGCAGATGGCAAGCATGTCGTGGTGATCGGCGGCGGCGATACCGGATCGGACTGCATCGGCACTTCGGCGCGGCAGGGCGCGGTCGAGATCGTGCAGCTCGAGATCATGCCGGCGCCGCCCGACAAGGAGAACAAGCTCCTGACCTGGCCGAACTGGCCGCTGAAGATGCGGACCTCGTCGAGCCACCAGGAAGGCGCCAAGCGCGAGTTCGCCGTGATGACGCAGCGATTTTCCGGCGACGGCGGCAAGGTCAAGACGCTGCACTGCGTGCACGTCGACCCGAAGATGCAGCCGATCGTCGGCAGCGAGTTCGAGATCAAGGCCGAGCTCGTGCTGCTGGCGATGGGCTTTGTGCACCCGGTGCACGAAGGGCTGTTGAAGACGCTCGGCATCGACCTCGACCCGCGCGGCAATGTGCGGGCGGCGCTGAATAGCTACAAGACGTCGGTCGACAAGGTTTTCGCCGCCGGCGACATGCGCCGCGGCCAGTCGCTCGTGGTGTGGGCGATCCGCGAGGGCCGCCAGTGCGCCCACCATGTCGATCGCTTCCTGATGGGATCCAGCACACTGCCGCTGTGAGGCTTGTCCGCCATTCACGCTCTGTTAACGGCAACGCGATGCGTGATTGGGCGAAGCCATTCTTTGCGCACCATCACCCCGCCTTTCCGGTTCCCGGTTAACGGAAGCTACAACTGAGCCTGTGCAAAGTTCCCTGTCGGGGCAATTTCGCGCGACATCGTGGTCGGGCCAATTATGGGACAGGCGGCACCTCTTCCTGCACAACAGGGGATTGCAGCGTCGGAGCGATCCGGCGCCGGTCGCGACGTATTCGCCGATCTCGACGCGCTGCGCGACATGATCGCGATGCTGCCGGCGGCGGTGACGGTGATGGATGCGCACGGCCGCGTCGTGTTCGCCAATGGGGCCGCGGCAGAGCAATTCAACACCCAGATCGATCGCCTGCTCGCGGGCACCGACCCCGGCCTGCCGCGCGCGCTGGCCGAGCGGCGCGAGGCCTGCATCGAGCTGGTGCGCACCGGGCAATCGCAGACTAACGAGGAGATCGTCGGCAACGGCCCTAACGAGCGGGTGTTTCTCACCACGCATCGGCCGGTGTGGATCGCCGAGCGGCGGCTCGTGCTGTCGAGCTCGGTCGAGATCACCCAGCACAAGCAGACCGAAGCCGAGCTGTTCCGGCGCGCCTATTTCGACGACCTCACTGGTTTGCCGAACCGCAAGCTGATCGAGCAGCACGCTGACCACCTGCTCTCCTTGCGCGATGCGCCGCGCTTTGCGCTCGCCTTCCTCGACATCGACAACTTCAAGCACATCAACGACTACTACGGCCATGCCGCCGGCGACGCGCTGCTGGTGGAGGTCAGTAAGCGCCTCACCCGCGATCTGCGCCGCACCGACACGCTGTCGCGCATCTCCGGCGACGAGTTCCTGCTGCTGCTGTCGCCGGTGCAGAGTTTCAACGAGGTCGCCGACTTCATCGATCACCTCGTCGACAAGCTGAAGACGCCGTTCTTCATCGAGGGCTCGGAGATTTTTGCCGCCGCCTCGATCGGCGTCAGCCTCTATCCCGATCACGGCCAGGACTTCAAGCAGCTGCGCCAGAACGCCGACATCGCGATGTATCGCGTCAAGCACGAGACCAAGGGCAACGCGCTGTTCTTCGATGCCGGCATGGAGCGCGAGGCGGCCGAGCGCACCGAGATCGAGCAATCCTTGCGCGTTGCGATCCTCGAGAAGCGCTTCCGCTGCGTGTTCCAGCCCAAGGTCGACATCCGCACCCGCGAGGTCAAGGGCATCGAGGCGCTGGTGCGGCTCAAGACCGACAGTGGCGCGATCCAGCCGCCGGGCTCTTTCATCAATCTCGCGGTCGAGCTCGGCCTGATCGACGAATTGACGCATCTCGTGCTCGCCGAGATCATGAAGTCGATCGACCTCGTCAACGACGAGTTCGGCAAGGACACCTCGATCAGCATCAATGTCGCGGCCAAGCAGGCCGGCGATGTCGCGTTCATGACCTCGTTCGCGCACGCGCTGGAGGCGACCGGCTGCCCGCAGCGCTTCATCGTCGAGGTCACCGAGGACGCGTTTCTCTCCAAGGCGCATTTCCAGACCGAGATATTGCCGATGCTGCGCGAGCTCGGCGTCGGCATCTCGATCGATGATTTCGGCGTCGGCTATTCCTCGCTGTCGGCGCTCGCCGACATCACCGCCGACGAGATCAAGATCGACCGCTCCTTCATCATGGACATCCACAAGCGCCCGCGCAGCCAGGGCATTTTGCGCGCGATCGTGTCGCTCGCCGAAGCGCTCGGCATGACCGTGATCGCCGAGGGCGTGGAGTTGCATGAGGAGCTCGCCTACCTGCAGGCCGCGACCAAGATTCGCTACGCGCAGGGCTATTATTTCGCGAAGCCGATCTTCCTCGACGAGCTGCAGCCTTCCGCGAGCCACGTGGTCCACGAAGCGCGGCCCGAGGATTTCGGCCGCCAGCGCATCGCCGCGCGCGGCGGGCGGTAGGTGCAGCGGCCGCGATCTGGCTGACCACCGGTGCCGCGCAAGTCGCTGACGATGCGACGGTTTTCACCCGATTTTTGGGGGTTTTGCGAGCGTGGCGCGCGGCGATCGACGGCTGACCACCGGTGCCGCTGAAGTCGCTAATCATGCTGCGGTTCTCAGCGATTTTTGCGGGGATTTTCAGACCCTCATGGTGAGGAGCCCGGCGTAGCTCGCAGAGCGAAGACGGGCGTCTCGAACCATGAGGCCCGCGCATTTTGATTGCGCGAACCGGGCGAGCCCGGCGCGCGTTGGCCTCATCCTTCGCAGACGCGCCGCAAGCGGCGCTCGTCAGGATGAGGGGGGAGGACATGCAAAATCATCTCGCGGCACGAGGTGCCCGAGGCTTGCTCGCACTCTTGCGCGCGTCTTTCGAGAGAGGCGCAGGGAAAGCCGGGGTGCGGCTGCACCCGATTTTCTCGCAGGAAGAAAAAGCAAAAAAGCGCCTGCGAGCAGACAGGTTCAACCGGGCTCACCCCGGCTTTCCCTGCAAACGGTTGTTACGGCCTGTGCCGTTCTCTGCGTGGCGCCACGGAGAGAACGAGCAGCGGGCGGAATGTAAGGCGATATACACTAGTCGCCATAATACGTTAAGTGTAACATTTGGAATTTAGCTTGTAAGCGTGAGATCTGTGCTTTCTATCGAGTCGCGCACTCCTCGTAGCTCGTTTCAGCGAAAGGATGCACGCCACGACTGCGGATTAAGATACAACGCCTTCTCCAGAGGCGGCCGCAGCGTAAATATCTGTGGCGCCTGCGCAAACAAATGAACGCGATAAAGATGCCAGGCACCGGCACGCTCGTTTGAAACATCCCGCTCATTGCGAGTGAGAAAAAACGGTGTCTTGGCGGCTCCGTTTGTGGTCTTGACCTCGATCAGGCGTTCGTTGCCCGATGCATCATACGAGAAAATGTCGAACCTTGCGCCATCGCCATCCTCTTCGGAAACCCAACGAACCTTCCTCGCGAGATCAATTCTGTCTTGTCGGCTCAAAGCCTTTCGTTCCAAATCCAGCACAAACTCCTCGCCAGCCTTGCCGAGTGCGCGGTTGCGAAAATCCCGCTCTACCGGATCAAACTTACGAATTAAGCGCTCCAATTTTTCAGGGATTACAGCAGTGGGCTCGAGAGCAGGCACCGGGACAAATACTTTAGCGTCCTCCTTAACAAAAAGCGGAACACTCGAAGGCTGCTCATAGCGAGCAATCGAGCCTTTCGAGATGTATCGGTCGATCGCGTCAAAGAGCGCGCCTTGATAATTGTGCGCTGGCTTGAAACCAAAGATCCAAGGCAAGCCGCCCATTCGTTCAAGCACAGCCGAGATGTTCCGATATTTGAATTCGACGGAGCCACGCGTTCGCCCGGTTCGAGCCAGCAGCGCCGCGTTGTGGTCGGATTTTACATAAGGTCTGCCAGCGAGTTCATCGCCGAGCATGACGAAATAATCCGCGACGATCGCGTCCAGTTCGTCCGCAGTCCAGTGTGTGCCGATTTTGCCCTGATCCGCCACACGCTCCCCCAACGGGGTAATTCTGGCACGATCCTTTCTAATAGGGCAGTAGTCAGTTGCTCGAATTCAAAGGCGAACTCGATGAGCGAGGCGTACGGGCAGTACCGTGGGCACGCTTCGCTTTGCCCACCCTACGGTCCCTCCCCTACTCCGCGGCTTGTTGAGCCACCGTGGGCGCGTCGCCGGCGATGGTAGTGCGGCGCATGTCGCGGGGTTGGCTCTCGTCGTAGCGGCGGACGCGATGCATGGTCTGGCTGACGTCCCTTGATCAACCTCGCAGCAGTTGAGCGACCAGCCAATCGATCCGCTCGGAGATTCCGAGCACCGTCAGGGTATCGCGCGTCAATTGGCGCGCTCTTTGAATCCTTGCATGGTCAGAAATTTCGACAGCGGCGGCAGCGAGTTCTGCTTCTGCCGCGGTTGCGGCCAGCTCCGCATGAAGGGAATTCGGCGCGATCGAATTGGGGAATTGGCAGCGTAAAGACGACCTTGTCGAAGTGCGGCGCACCCCATTGACCGCGCGCCAGCAATTCCTCGACGACGACGCGCGTGGTCTCGCTGTTGAGCACCGCGAGCAGATAGCGTCCCTCGTCCTCGGTCGCGACCTTAAACCAGTACAGCCCATGTTCGATGACCGCTCGAGACTGACGAACGAGGCAAGCCGCAGGAATTGCGCCTGATGCCGCCAGGACGACGCGCAGGGGAGCAAGCGGAAACTGCGCAGCCAGTGCGTTGCGACCGTTCCAGCGGTCCGTCAACGTCATGCTCGCCACGCTCGGAGGAGTTGGCGTCCCACACCGCCTCGGCCGCCGCCATCCAGCCGTTCAACCCGGCAAAGCCGTGATCGGCGGCGCCTTGCGCATCCAGAACGGTCGACCCGACAACAGGGATGACACCCTCCGGCGGAGATAAGAGGCGGAACGGCAGGATGTTTTCGCCGAGCAGGACAGGGCGCAGGAATTCCGCTTCGACAGGATGTTCGACCCCGGCCAGACCCTTCCAGGGCTCCTTCGCCTGATTGTTGCGCCGGCTGGCCACGACCGGCGCCGCCGGATCGCCGCCGGGGCGGCCGGTCGCTCGCCGTTCAACCAGGCAAAGCAGTCGCGGCAGCAGTGTCGCGCCGCGTCGAAACGCCGAGCGGTAAGCCGAGCGTGGATCGTCGTGTGCCGGATGGATCGCGAGATGATCGGGAGGGTCTTGATCTGGAAGATCTTGCTTCGCAAGGTTTTGCATTCGCCGGGTCGACTCTGGTTTTTCCCATCGTCGCCGGGGCCTCTTAATATTTTGCCAAAAGGGGAAAGGCGCGAGCACGCGCAGTTGTGGATACCGCGAGCGGCGAAGGTGTTCTTTCGGACCCGTTGGCTTTGCCCACTCCGCGGGTTGTCATCGCCCGGCTCGACCGGGCGATCCAGTACTCCGAGACGTTGGTGATGCTCGCCGTCGCTGCGGGTTACTGGATGCCCCGCTTGAAGCGGGGCATGACGAACTCGAAATTCGCCCCCTACTCCGCCGCCTGCTGCGCCACCGTGGGCGCGTCGCCGGCGACGGTGGTGCGGCGCATGTCGCGGGGCTGGGTCTCGTCGTAGCGGCGGACGCGGTGCATGGTCTGGCGGTTGTCCCAGATGATCAGGTCGTGCAGCGCCCATTTGTGGACGTAGACGAATTTGGGCTGCGTCGCGTGCTCGGTGAGATCGCGCAAGCAACAGCCGCGCCTCGGGCATCGGCATGTCGACAATGGCGCCGGCGTGCGAGGAGAGATAGAGCGATTTGCGCCCCGTGACCGGGTGGGTGCGGACCAGGCGCTGCCGCACCGGCTTGAAGGCGCGCTGCTCGTCGGCGGTGTAATCCGTGAAGCCGAGCGAGCCGCGCGAATACATCAGCGAGTGCTCGCAGACGAGCGGCTCGATCTCGGCTTTGGTCTCGTCGTCGAGCGCGTCATAGGCCGCGCGCATGTCGGCGAACTCGGTGTTGCCGCCCTTTTTGTTGACGATGCGCGCCGACAGCAGCGAGTATTTTGCCGGCGTCGCGCGGAACGACGAGTCCGAATGCCACAGCGAATTGCCGAGGTTGAACAGACGCTGGCGTGAGTCGCGGGCAAGAGGCTTGCCGTCCTTGCCGAGATTGGAGACGTCGTTCATGCCGGTGCCGAGCCGCTTGTCCTCCGGCTTCGTCACATTGCCGCCGCGCGCGTCTTCGAGCGGGCCGAAATTCTGCGAGAACGCCATCTGCTGCGCGTCGGTGATGGGTTGATCGTGGAACACCAGCACCGCGTACTTGTCCATGCCGGCTTCGATCGCGGCGACGTCGTCGCGGGTGAGCGGCTTTGCGAGATGTCGACGCCCGAGACTTCGCCGGCGAAGAGCGGATGCAGCGGGCGGATGGTGACGGGCATGGCGGGGGTTCCTCCGGGGCGGCTTTTGGTTGCGGCGCGGGGATAGAGCGAGATGGCGGGAGAATGAAGCGGGGATGCGGTGAGAGAGTGGGCGACGCGAATGGCCGCTTTGGCGTCTTCCAGCAGCGCGGGCTGGTTCTCCTTGACTGCCAGGACATAGTCGCCACCCGGCGCTACGATCGCTTTGGCCATCGCCCGATGACAATGCAGAGGTCGGCCGTAAACAGACCTTGCTCAGAAGTTCGAGCAAGTGCAAGGCGCCGTCGACTTCGTTGTTGTTCGGCGCCAGCACGTTGGCGAGTGCCATCGGCGTCTGCGCCGCCCACGCCGTCACCATGACCGGCGGCATATGGCTCTTGCCACGTTCGTAGCCACGCCGCAGCGCCTTGCCATCGAGCGCGATCACCCCCTTCGGCCGTTTGATCTTCGCGCCTTGCGCAAAGGCCGTCATAAAGCGTCGAAACGCGCGCTCGAAGGCCTTCGGATCGATCATGCGGAAGATGCGGCTGAAGGTGACGTGGCTTGGCAGGCCATTCTTGAGCACCAGCACATCTTGCCAAAGGTAGGCCTTCATCCGCGCAAACCGCTCATTCCCGCGAAAGTCTGGCGAAGCAATTGCTTCGCCATAGAATCCAGCGCAACAAGAAGAGCTTCGGTTGCTTGGCAAAAACTGGGTCCCCGCGTCCGCGGGGACGAGCGGTCTCTACATAGACCAGATCAGACTACCCCTACCGCGCGATGCCGGGCGGGGGGACGGAGGCGGCGCGGTTGATGTAGCCGGGCGGGCGCGGCGGCGGGGGCGGGCCGAGCTGCAGCGGACGCGGCCCGAACTGCGGGGGCTGGACTTGCGGCTGTTGCACCGGGCGGCGGAACAGCGAGAAGAAGCCCGGGCTCGCGCCCGCGCCCGCGTTCGGGTTCGGGTTCGGGTTCTGCGGCGGCGGCGCCGGGCGTTTCTTCTGCAACAGCGGCGGCTGTTGCTGCGGCAGCAACACCTGCTGCTGCCCGCCCTGCTGCTTGCCGCCGGGCGCGGCGGCATCGGGCGCGGCATTCGCGGTCGGCACCGTGCTCGCATCGAGCGGGCCGATGTCGCGGCGCGGCCACACGTAATCATCGGCGCGGCCGGCGACGAGCTGCGGCAGCGGCTCGCCCTTGACCAGCGTGCGCTGGGCCAGCGGATCGACCTGCGCCGGCCGCGAGCCGGGGCCGCCGAGCAGCGCGTCGCTTTCGACCGCAGCGTCGGTGAGCGGCACGATGGGACCGGCGAGCGGACGCGGCGCCGGCACGCCGGGGCGCACGTTGGTATCGGGCAGCCCCGGGCTCGTTCGGCAGCGCGATCGGCACCGAGCGATTGGCGAGCACGCGCTCGATCTCGCGGTCGACATAATGCGCGAGTTTGCGCGCGCCGGCGGTGGTGAAGTAGACGCCGTCGTCCGAGCGCAGCTTGCGCGGCTGACCCTCGAAGTCCGGGCCGCGCTGCATGAAGCGGCCGCCTTCGTCGACAAAACCGTCCCACACGTCGACATAGGTGATGCCGGCCTTGTTGGCGGCCTCGCGATAGAGACTGTCGAGCAACAGCATGTCCGACGTCGCCTTCGGCCCGCGCACCGCGGGCAGGCCGACCCACACGATCGGCACGCCCTTGGTCTTGAGCACCGCGATCATGTCGTCGATCTTCTTGTTGTAGAGCTCGACCCAGCGCTCGTCGCGGAATTCGTAGATGCCGTTCGGGTTACGCGCGGTCTTCTCCGGCGCGATGATCTGGCTGTCGTCGGCCGCATCGTCGGCGGGCGTCTGGTCGGCGTCGGCCGGTTTGGTCTCGGTCTTGCCGTCGGCCTTGCTGTCGGTCTTGCCGTCGGTCTTGGCATCGTTTTTGGCAGCGTCGCCGGGCTTTGCCGCGTCAGGTTTCGCGTCGGCCTTCTTCTTGTCGGCGGCCTTCGGATCGGTCTTGTCGGGCGCCGGCTCGTGGATCGCGACGCGGTCGTTCAAGCCGAGCATGACGACGATGACGTCGGCTTTCTCCGCCGGCACGATCTGCCTGGCGGCGGCGATCCAGTCCGACGGCTCGCCCTTCGGCTGATACTTGATGAGGCCCGACACCGTCTTGTGCTTGCGGGTCACGCCCATGTCGGGCTGTTCGCGGAAGGCGTCTTCGAGGCCGTAAGCGAGCCAGTCGGCCATCGAGTCGCCGAGCACCAGCACGAAACGCTCCGGCACGTTGTCGGTTTTTTCCGGGCGCGGCGCGTGGGAGTAGTCGACCTGCGGCGGCGGGCGCGGCGGCTCATAGCCGTTGAAGAACGGAAAGCCGCCGCCGCCGCCCCAGCCGCCACCACCGTAGGGTTGCGGCGCCTGCTGGATCGGCCGCGGCGGCCGCGGCGGGCCGCCGAACGGGAAGAACTGCGCATAGGCCGGCACGCCGATGCCGAGCAGCATCACCGCGGCGGCGGCAACCGCGATCAGCGGTCCGCTGTGCCGAAGGTTGCGCAGGGTGCGGGTGCGGCGGGGGTTCATGGGGATGAAACTATACCAGAATCGCCAACGTTTCAGGTGCCTTGCGGTTCATAAGGGCGGCTTTCCACGACCGGTCAAGATGGCGCGGAAAATGGCGGGAAATAAGGTCAATTGCTGGGGTTGGCGGGGGGGGATGGCATAAGCGAAGGCCAGCCCCATTATCCGCTCATTCCCGCGAAAGTCTGGCGAAGCAATTGCTTCGCCATGAGAATCCAGCGCGTACAGAAAGCTCTGGTTGCGAGGCAAAAACTGGGTCCCCGCTTCCGCGGGGACGAGCGGCCGAGGGATTACCGCCCCGCCCTTAAATGCTCCAGCATTCCGGCCGAGGCAAAGCCGTCCGCCGGCTGGCCGATCGAGGCCTGGAAATTGCGCAAGGCATCGCGGGTCTTGGCGCCGATCTGGCCGTCGGGGTCGCCCTGGTAGAAGCCGCGCTGCACCAGGAGCTGCTGCAGCTCGAGGCGCTCGTCGCGGCTCAGCACACGCTCATCGCGCGGCCAGGGTTGCACGAACGGCGCGCCGCCGCGCAGGCGGTCGGCGAAGTGGCCGATGGCGAGCGCATACGCCTCGGCCGGGTTGTAGCGCAGGATGACGCGGAAATTCTGCAGCATCAGGAAGCCCGGGCCCTGCGCGCCGGCTGGCGCCAAGAGATAGGCTTGGTCGGTCGCGCGCGGAAACGCGGCGCCGCCGGGGCGGCGAATGCCGAGCTGTTGCCACTGCGCGACGCTCATCACCGGCCGCGGTCGGCGTACATGTAGTTGAAACCTTGCGGCACCTCGACCTCGTAGCCCCAGCTGGCGCCGGGCACCCAGCCGTCTTTCTTGAGGTTGTTTGCGGTCGAGGCGATGAGATCGCCGACGTCGTCGACGACGTCGCGCTTGCCGTCGCCGTCGAAATCGACGGCGTAGCGCTTGAACGCGGTCGGCATGAATTGCGTCGGGCCGAACGCGCCGGCCCACGAGCCGACCAGTTGCTCGGGCTTGAGATCGCCGTGATTGAGGATTTCCAGCGCCGAGAGGAACTCGTCCTTGAAATAGGCCTGCCGGCGGCCGACGCAGGCGAGCGTCGCGGTCGAGCGCACCACGCTGCGATCGCCGCCCATGGTCGAATAGTTCGACTCGACGCCCCAGATCGACGCAATGATATAGCGGTCGACGCCGTAGGATTTTTCCACCGCGTCGAAGATCGGCTTGTATTGCGCCAGGATTTCCCTGCCGCGCTGCATGCGCTCGTCGGTGACAAGCAGGTCGATATAGTCCCACACCGCCTTGGTGAATTCGGGCTGCGCGTCGAGCAGGTCCATGATGCGCAGGTCCGGCGTCAGGCCTTGCGTGAAGCGCTGGTAGTTCGCCGCGGTGATGCCGCGCCTGGCGGCGTCAGGCCAATAGTTCAGCGAGGCAGCGGTCGAAGTTGGCGGCGGCGGCGCGAATGGCGTCGGCCGTCATCAGCGGATGGCCGGAGGCGCCGTCGGTGCCGGACCACGGCGGCGGCGCCTGCGGCGTTTGCGGCGGCGCCCCGCCGGTGATGAAACTCGGCAGCGACAGCGGACCGCCGCCGGAGGCTGTCTGCGCGGCGGCGCCGATGCCCCAGATGAGGCAACCGGCCGCGGCGATCCAGACATAAGGCTTTGCCCAAGGTTTTTCTGAGCGCGTTGCCGTCATTGCCTATCCAGATATCGTCCAGCCTTGCGAACAAGGAGGCTGGATCAGGGTTTCGATCAGCTTAACAAACCGGCTTTTTTCGGTCAGCGGGCGCTTTAACCAGGCCGAAAAAAGCGTCATTCGGCGTTATATCGCTGCGGGTCCGGAATCTGCTAACACCCGGCCCCGCCCGCTTCACCGTTCCCAAGACCAAGACGCCCGAAAGCAAAATGAAAATCCGCAAAGCCGTATTCCCGGTCGCCGGCCTCGGCACCCGCGTGCTGCCCGCCACCAAGGCGATGCCGAAGGAGATGCTGACCATCGTCGACAAGCCGCTGATCCAGTACGTGGTCGACGAGGCGCGCGAAGCGGGCATCGAGCATTTCGTGTTCGTCACCGGGCGCAACAAGGGCGTGATCGAGGACCATTTCGACCGGCAGTTCGAGCTCGACGTGACGTTGCGCGACCGCAACAAGACCGCCGAGATGGAACTGCTCGAGCGCGACCAGCCGAAGGCCGGCGCGATGAGTTTTACCCGGCAGCAGGCGCCGCTCGGGCTGGGCCACGCGGTGTGGTGCGCGCGCGACATCGTCGGCGACGAGCCGTTCGCGGTGATCCTGCCGGACGAACTCGTGCTGAATACGCCGGGCGTGCTGAAGCAGATGGTGGAAGCCTCCAGTGGCCTCGAGGCGAAGGCGAATATTCTCGCGATCGAAGAGGTGCCGATGGAGCGCGTGCATCAGTACGGCATCGTCGGCGTCACGCCGCACAAGGGCGGCGCGTTCAAGATCACCGAGATGGTGGAAAAACCGGCGAAGGACAAGGCGCCGTCGAACCTCTCGATCACCGGGCGCTACATCCTGCAGCCGGAGATTTTCAAGATTCTCGAAACCCAGCCGCGCGGCGCCGGCGGCGAGATTCAACTGACCGACGGCATGGCGGGCCTGTTGAAGTCGCAACCGTTCTACGGCGTGAAATTCAAGGGCGAGCGCCACGACTGCGGCTCGAAGCAAGGTTTCCTGCGCGCCAACATCGCGTTTGGTTTAGCGCGGCCGGACCTTGCCGACGCGCTCCGCGCGGATATGCAGGCGTATTTGGGGAAGAAGTAGACGGCCTAGTCTCGGCGTCAACTCCTCATCCTGAGGAGCATCGCGCAGCGATGCGTCTCGAAGGATGAGGCCACCGCGCGGGCCTCATGGTTCGAGATGGCCCCAAAGCCGTCCGCAGGACGGCGTCGCGTCGCTCGCCTTTGGGGCCTCCTCACCATGAGGGTCTGAGGTGACGGCAAAAAATCAGCGCGCGTCGAGCAGCGAACCTGACGGCTGCGCCGCGGGCTGCAGCGTGCGCTGCAGCTTGTTCAGCACGCGAAGTCCGAGGCCCACCAGCTTCGGCTGCGTGGCGCGGCAGAACGCGAGCTTGCGCACTCTGCCCTGCACGTGCCACTTGGCATGCGCGCCCTTCTTGAAGAACACCACGTCGCCCGGACCGAATTGCGTCGGCTTCATGGTGTCGCTTTCGAGCACGATCGAGCCTTCCAGGATGTGGATGGTCTCGTCGATGTCATAGTACCAGTGGAATTTGCCTTCGGTGCATTCCCACACGATGGTCGACGCGGTGCCGTCTTCGCTGCGCGACAGCAGCGCGTTGCGCGCCATCGGATGACCCTCGATGATCCACGACGGCTCGATCGGCGCCGAGCGCAGTTCGACATCGGTGGTCGCAGGCAGGATGAGCGATTGAGACATGACGAAGCGCCCCGCAACGAAATGCAGCTGGTATCAGAGGGCGCCATAAATACACGAAGCCGTGAGCACTTCGTAAAAGGCCGGGCGACATGGTTGCCGAAGCGTTAGCGGCGATCGTTGATCAGCGGCTGTCATGGCCGGGCTTGTCCCGGCCATCTCGACCGGGGACGCAATGCGTCCATAAGCGAGATGCCCGGCACAAGGCCGGGCATGACAAGAAGGTAGAGCCCACCTCAACTCACCTCGAACCGGATCGGCAGCTTTTTCGGGCCGTTGACGAAGGTCGCCTGCGTCACCTTGGGCTCGCCGTCGAGCTGAAGCGATTTCAGGCGCGGCAGCAATTCCTCGAACAGGATGCGCATCTCCATTTTCGCAAGATACTGACCGAGGCACAGGTGCGCGCCATAGCCGAACGACAGATGGCGGTTCGGCTTGCGGTCGGAGCGGAACGCGAAGGGTTGTTCGAACACCGCCTCGTCGCGGTTGCCGGAGGCGTAACACAGCATCAGCCAGTCGCCTTTGGCCATCTTGCGGCCGCCGAGTTCGGTGTCCGCCGTCGCCGAGCGCATGAAATGTTTGACCGGCGTCATCCAGCGGATCGCTTCATCGACCAGGCCCGGAATGAGCTCGGGATTGGCCTTGACCTTGGCGAACTCCCTCGGGTCTTCCGCCAGTGCCCAGATCGCGCCAGCGGTCGACGACGAGGTGGTGTCGTGGCCGGCGGTCGCGACGATCATGTAGTAGCTCGTGATGTCGTGCTCGGGCAGATAGTCGCCGTTGATTTTGGCGTTGGCGATCACGGTCGCGAGGTCATCGCGCGGGTTTAGGCGGCGATCGGCGGTGATCCGGCCGAAGTAGGCGCCAAAATCATTCACGATCGCCATGATCATGGCGCCGAACTGCTCCGGCGTCAGTGTCTCGCGCGCCCGCGACACGTCGGGGTCCTGCGGGCCGAACAGCTCCTGCGTCAGTTTCAGCATGCGCGGCTCGTCGCTCTCCGGCACGCCGAGGATTTCCATGATGACGTGCAGGGGATAACCGAGCGCAACATCGGTAACGAAATCGCAGCGCCCGCCGCAGGCGAGCATCTTTTCCACCGCGTGCTTGCGATGCTGCGAACCCGCGCCTCGAACTTGGTCAGGTTCGCCGGCATGAACCAGCCCTGCGTCAGCGCGCGATATTTTGGATGATCCGGCGCATCCATCTGCACCAGCGAGCGCACCAGGTTGGGCTTGCCGGTGAGTTTGCGCGAGCGCTCCTCCAGCTGCTTCGTGGTCAGCGTGGTCGGGCGATCGGCATTGTGAAACAGATCGTTCTGCCGGCTCACATTGAGAATGTCGGCGTGGCGTGTGACGACCCAGAACGGATCGTAGCCTTCGGGCCGCGCAATCCCGAGCGGATTGTTGGCGCGCAGCCAGCGATAGACGTTATGAATACGATCGTCGGCGTAGGCGCGCGGATCGATCAGCGTCGCTGTGACGTCGGCGGGAATATCGAGGTTTTGGTATTGCATGATCTCTCAACCGGACAAGACTCTCCACGAGAGTCTATTGCAGCGGAGAAGAGATGCAAACGCAGGAACTGGCCGAGCCTGGTCAGCTCGGCCATGCGGATGAGGTCGCGGCTTTCAGCCGAAAAATCAATTGGCCTTCTGCGCAACCCAGTAGCCGCCGCAGCGATCCTGCCCGGAATAGCCACTCCAGACGCCGCGACCGGTCGCGGCCGAGAGCTTGCCCGAGCCGGACGCGAACTTGTCCATCACGGCGACGGAGGCGCTCACGGCGCCGGACTTCAATACGCGGCCATGGAAGCGAACGAGATTCGGGTGCGTGACGACGCCGTTATTGACGTTCACGGTGAAATTGTAGGTGTCGCACGCGCCGCGCTGGGTCACGAACTGCAAATTCCAGGATCCGTCGAACCGCATGGCTGCGTTCGCGGGGACCGCCGAGGCCAGACAAAGAGCGGCGGCGGCAACAGAAAGACCAAGGGTCCTCATGGCAATTTCCTCCGGCAAGCATGGCTTTTCGCTCATGAGTAGCCGGAGGAGGTAAAAAGGTTCTAAGCTTTCGCGACGCACTTCATGCGAGACATCAACTATCGCCAGACCGGACCGGTTCGATGACAGTTGTGCGACGCGTCAGGGCTGAATGATCGTGAACCGTTCCTCAACCGGACAGCTAAAATCCGTGCACCCAGGCTTCCGGATAGATGCGGTAGGCATTGCCGTCGCGCGCGAGATGACAGAACGACGGGAAGTGCAGGTGCATGCCGGCAATCAGCACCTTGTCGGTGGCGACGCGATCGAACATGCGCTTGCGCGACGCGGCCGCGGCGGCGAGATCGGTATCAAAGCCCATGCCGGCCTCGGGGATCGCGGCCTGCACCTCCGGCACGTGCACGGTGTCGCCCCAGATCATCAGCTGTTCATTGCCTGAGGCGATCAGGTACGCGGTGTGGCCCGGCGTGTGGCCCATGCTCGGGATAGCGGTGACGCCGGGAAACACCTCGCCGCCGGTGAACAGTTTCCAGCGCGACTTGTACGGCTCGACCTGCTCGCGGCCGGCCTGGAAATAGAGCTTCTTCTCGCGCTCGCCGCCTTTCGCCATCTCGGCATCGTTGAACCAGTGCTTTGGCTCGTTCTCGTGCATCGCAAGCTCGGCGTTCGGGAACAAGAGTTTTCCGGTCGTCATGTCGGTGAGACCGGCGGAATGATCGGGATGCATATGCGTGAGCAGCACGGTGTCGATCTGCGCGGGATCGATGCCGGCGGCACGCAGGTTGCGGATCACCCAGCCAGCGGTCGGCTGCAAATAGTTGCCGGAGCCGCTGTCGACCAGCGCGAGCCGGCCCCTGGAATGGATCAGGAAGGTATTGACGCTGGTGCGACGCGCCGGGCGGAATGCCGCGGCGAGAATGGCGTGCGCCTTGTCGAGGTCGACGTTGCGCATCACCGTGAGATCGCCGTCGAGATAGCCGTCGCTGATCGCAGTGACGGCGATGTCGCCAATCTTGCGATGATAGACGCCGGGGATCTGGTTCTTCGGGGCTTCGGCCATGGGAGTCCTCCGCTTGTTTTCGGGCGCTCACGCGCCGACGGATTTCAGGAATTCGCCGATGGTGTCGGCGATCAGTTCGGGTGTGTGCGCCGCCATGTAATGGCCGGTGCGCAACAGTTTGTAGCGCGCGCCGGGGATGGTCTTCGCGGTTGCTTCGCTCACCGCCGCGGGGCGTGACTTGTCGAGCTCGCCGCCGATCACCAGCACCGGGCATGTGAGCCGCGTCAGCTCGTTGGAGAGGTCGGTCGACGCCAGCATCCGGTAGATGGTTGCGTAGCTGGCCGGATCGTTGCCGAGCCAGCGCGCACGATAGCTTGCGAAGCGGTCTGTCTTGTCGCGCAATTCGAGCGGATAGCCGTTCAGCATCGAGCCATCGACGGCAAACGCCATGCCCGCAGTCTCGATTTCGGCGACGCGTGCCAGCACCGCGGACACGCGGTCCGATTCGATCGATGTCGCCGGGCTGCCGACCACAACGGCGCTGGCGCGATCCGGATACCGCGCCGCAAAGTGCAGCGCGATCGCACCGCCAACGGCGATGCCAGCGAGCGCCACCTTGCCCTTGATGCCGGCGACATCGAGCAGACCGGCGATGTCGTCGGCCATGGTGTCGATGCTCAGCCGCCCGCGCACCTTCGACGACATTCCGGCGCCGCGGGTGTCATAGCGCAGCACGCGGTGCGAAGCCGCAAGGCGCGGCACCACCTCGTCCCAGCTCTCCATGGTACCGCCCATCTCGTGCACCAGCACGATGGTGTGCTCGCCCTTGCCGGTGAGTTCGTAACGCAGGCCAGCGCCGTTGATTTCGGTGTAGGTCATCGTGTGACGCACTCTATGACGCGGTTGTCTTGCTTACCTCTCCCCAATGGGGAGAGGTCGGATTGCGGCTCCGGGTGAGGGGGGTCAAGTCTCTCGAGAGGTTGGTGACCCCTCACCCGCCGCGCTTCGCGCGTCGACCTCTCCCCCGAGGGGAGAGCTAAATATCTGTCTGCAAGCGGACACGCACATTATGCTCATACATTCAATCCGTGTCCGCAATGTCCGGCGTCGCGAGTACCTTGCAGCCCGGCGCGAAGGATAGCTTCGCGCCGGTGCGCTTCTGCAGGTCTTCGCGGCTCAGGCCTTCGATGATTTCGTGCACAACCATGCCAGACGGCTCGACCGTGATCATGGCGACATCGGTGTAGATGCGCTTGACGCACTGCTTTGCGGTCAGCGGCAACGTGCAGGTTTCCAGCAGGCGCGGGTCGCCCTTCCGGGTGTTGTGCTCCATCACGATCCACACCGAGCGCGCGCAGGCGGCGAGGTCCATCGCGCCGCCGACCAGCGGGCCCTTGTCGGGCACGCGCATGTCCCAATTCGCAAGGTCGCCGTTCGAGGCGACCTCGAACGCGCCGAGCACGGTGACGTCGATATGGCCGCCGCGGATCATGCCGAACGACCACGCGGAGTCGACGATGGTCGCACCCGGGCGCAGCGTGATCTGGCGGCTGCCGGCGTCGACGAGATCGGGATCGGCCATGTTCGAAGAGGCCAGCGGACCGACGCCAACGACACCGTTTTCCGAATGCAGGAAGACGTCGCGGCCTTCGGGCAGGTAGTCGGCAACGAACAGCGGCATGCCGAGGCCGAGATTGACCACGCTGCCGTCCTCGACATCCTGGGCGGCACGCCACGCCATCTGCCGGCGATTGAGCGGTTTCATCATGCGGCTCCCTGGGCGACGACGACGCGATCAATGTAAATGCCGGGACAGCCGACGCGATCGAACGGGATCGGCTCGGCCACCGTCTCGCGCACCTCGGCAACAACGGTGGAAGCTGCGGTCGCCATCGCAAGCCCAAAATTCATCTGCGCGTAGCGATAGGTGAGATTGCCGTAGCGGTCCGCGGTATCGGCGCGCACCAGCGCGAGGTCGCCCATGATCGCCTGCTCGAGCACGTACTCGCGGCCCTTGAAGGTACGCACCTCCTTGCCGGCGGTCAGATCGGTGCCGACGCCGACCGGCGTGTAGAAGGCGGGGATGCCAGCGCCGCCGGCACGGATCGCTTCCGCCATGGTGCCCTGCGGCAGGCACTCGAGCTCGATCTTGCCTTCCTTCTTCATCCGCTCGAACACCGACAACTCCTTGTCGCGGCCGCGGGCGGCCGAGCAGACGACCTTGGCGACGAGGCCGGCCTCGATCAGCTCGTGGGTATAGGACAGCCGGTGCGTCGCCGAGTTCACCACCAGCGTCAGCTTTTTTGGGGCGCGCTGGACCAGCGCGCGGATCAGCATGTTGGGGAATCCGGCGCCGCCAAAGCCCGAGATCAAAACTGTCGCGCCGTCCTTGACGTCCGCCAGCGCCTCCGCCGCGGAGCCGACGCGCTTGTCGATCGGCATGAATTTTATCCCTTTGACCAGATATTTTTGCTTGTTGCGCGCCACTTCAAAGGCTTTTGGAAGCGGTGCGATGTCCGCCAGACCCGGCGGACGGAGGCGAGTGTAGGCTGAGCAAATGCGAGCTCGCAAGCCGCTATCGGCTCTTGCCGGCAAAGCCGAAATACGCGTTCAGTTCGCCTGCAGCCAACGCGCAAGGCATCACCGATGACGCTGACCTATGATCTGTTCTGGTCGTTCCGCTCGCCCTACTCCTACCTCGTGGTGCCGCGCCTGATCGAATTCGAGCGCGAGTATGACGTGAAGGCCAATGTGCGGCCGGTCTACCCGATCGCTGTACGCATTGCCGGCTTCTTCAAGAACGCTAACCCGATGTGGGGACCCTACATCGTGCGCGACTCCGCGCGCACCGCGCAAATGATCGGCCTGCCCTTTGCCTGGCCGAGCCCCGATCCGGTTCAGATGAATATCGGGACCGGAGAGGTGCCGAAGGAGCAGCCTTACATCAGCCGGCTGACGCGGCTCGGCGTCGCCGCGGCCGAGCGGGGGCGGGCATTGCAGTTGCTGCGCGAGGTGTCGGCGATCATTTTTGGCGGCACGCGTGACTGGCATCTCGGCGACCATCTCGCCAATGCCGTGAAGCGCGCCGGCTTCGATCTTGCCGAGCTCGACCGTGACATCGAGCAGAACAAGGATCGCTACGAAGCCATCATCAGCGAGAACGAAGCCGCGCAGAAACGTTCCGGCCACTGGGGCGTGCCGCTGATGGTGTTCGAGAACGAACCGTTCTTCGGCCAGGACCGCTTTGAGACGCTGAAGTGGCGGCTCGAGCAGAAAGGGTTGAAGAGGCGCAGTGAGTAGGGTGGGTTAGGCGCGGCACACTGCACTGCAATTCAACGAGCACAGCATCAGCGCCGTAACCCACCAAGTGAGTCAGCCGTGGGTTACGGCGCCTATTCCTGTCGTACTGAAACCACGTGCCGTGAAGGGCGCCTAACCCACCCTACAAACTCTCGTCCTTCACTCCGCCAGCTGCCCGGGAAAATCATTCGCCTGCTGCGACAGCCGCAACGGCCGGCCGTGTTCACGCAGGAAGGCGCGGCCAGCGGGCGTTACGCCGATGAAGACGCCCTGGCGCGGCACGTGGAGCCGCATGACGAAGCCCCTTTCGCTCGCTTCCTCCCACACCGTCAATCGCGGGCAAGATGTCTTCCAGGCGTCGAGCACATCGGCATAGGAACGCTGCTCGCCCGCGACCCACTCGACGAAGTCGAGCACCAGCGGATCGAGCGTGTCGGTTGCGGCTTTCGCGACGAGGGGTTCAGCGAGCTTGTCCATAGGCGATCTCCGCTTCGATCCTAATCCTGCAGCGTGAACGTTTCCTTCGCTTTGTTCGTCATGCCCGGCCCCTGCGACCGGCTTGACGCCCGCCGCAGGATTCCGCGGCCAGGCACCCGCATGTCTCAGGCGGGCTTTGCCTGAACATTTGGATGGTGGGACGGTTCGCGTCCCGCCATGACGAATTCCTCTTGTGCACATGCGGTCATGTCTCAAAACCCCAGCGACAAACCGGTCTTCGCTGCGACCAGCAGGTAGCCGCCCTGCACCACGTAGTAGCCGGCGATGGTGGTGATGACGCGGTTGGCCCAGGTGCGGAATTGCACGTCGGTCATCTTCTCCAGCACGCGCGCGGCCAGCGTGGTGCCGAGCATCGACATCAGGATCGCGAGCACCGCCATGACCGGATCGACCGAGGCGGTTTGCGAGATCAGCCCGCCGAAGTAGATCAGCTTGGCGAGGTGGCCGAACACCTGGCAGGCAGCCTTGGTGGCGACGATCTCCTTGCGGTCGAAATTCTTGCCGCCGAGGAAGAAGGTGTCGATCAGTGGACCTGCGACGCCCGTGAGCAGGATCAGGCCGACGCAGAGGACACCGTAAATCACGCCCTGCACGATGCTCTCGGGGTTCGGCTTCAGGCTCTTCGGCATCAGCCGCGCCAGGAACGGCGTCACCCCCAATAAAAGCAGGGCTAATGGCTTGCCCGGGACGTATTGCGTCAGCGACCACAGCCACAGCGCAGCAAGCCCGCCGGCGACATACGGCCAGATCGAACGCCACCGCACATGGCGGATCCACAGCGCCGCGCGCCAGCCATTGGAGGCCATTTGCGTGACGCCGTGCAGCACCATAGCTTCAGGCAATGGCAGCAGCGCAAGCAGAACTCCGATCAGGATCATGCCGCCCGCCATGCCGAAAATGCCCGACAGGAAGGACGTCGCGACCATGGTGATGCAAAGGATGACGGTGATCAGCGGAATCATGGCTCTGTCTCCGCCGCTGTCATGCGCCGCTTGTGGCATCCGCGCAAACTGAGTTATGCTGCGCTGAGCATCAGCTTTTCTGATGGTAGATTGATTTGTTTTTGGTCGTCCCCGCGAAAGCGGGGACCCATAATCCCAGTGACCGTTGGCGCGTTCGGCGGAACGGCAGAAGGCTTTCAGCTCACGCCCGCTCGTCGCATCCATTTTCGCTGCGGCGTATGGGTCCCCGCTTTCGCGGGGACGACCGGTGAGGAGAACAGTGCAACATGCGCCGGCTTCCTTTTCTCAACGGGGTGCGCGCGTTCGAGGCGGCGGCACGGGGCGGCAGCTTTGCCAAGGCCGCCGATGAGCTGCATGTGACGCCGGCCGCGATCAGCCGCATGGTGCATCTGCTGGAAGAGCGGCTCGGCGTGCCGCTGTTCGAGCGCAAGGCCAACAAGCTCGAGGCGACCGCGGCAGGCCGCGCTTATCAGGCCGGGCTGTCGCCCTTGTTCGACACGCTTGCGGCGCTGACCGAGCAGGTCAAGGCGATGGCGCGCGCCAATGTGCTGACCGTCGGCGTCGGGCCGACGTTTGCGATCCGCTGGCTGATCCCGCGGCTGGCCGACCTGCAGAAGGCCGTGCCCGACATCGACGTGCACTTTGCAACCGGCGGCGCGGCGGCACCGTTCAGCGAGGACTGGACCTGCGGCATCCAGCTCGGCGACGGCCACTGGACCGGTCTCGTCGCCGAGCGGCTGTTCGCCGCCGACCTGACGCCGGTGTGCTCGCCACTAGTCGCCAAGCGGCTGAAGAAGGCCGGCGACCTTAAAGGAGAGACGCTGCTGCGCGTCGCCCACGCCGACGACGATTGGCCAAAGTGGTTCAAGGCCGCTGGCGTCGCACGGATCCCGCCGCACGGCCCGGAGTTCGAATACTACGGCCATGCGCTGCAAGCCGCGACCGACGGCGTCGGCGTCGCAATGGGCATCCGCCCTTATATCGACGACGACATCAAGGCCGGACGCCTCGTCGCGCCGTTCGCGCAATCGGTGCCGAAAGGCATGCAGTGGTACCTCGTCTATCGCGAGGCGCGCGGCAGCGAGCCGGGGTTCGCGGCGTTTCGGGCGTGGCTGATGGATGCGGCGAAGGCAGATGAAAGAAACATCGTCATTCCGGGGCGCGAGCCAACGGGTCCGCGCGAAGCGCGGCCGATGACAGGCTCCGCGAGCGAGCCCGGAATCCATAACCACCACAGGGAGTATGGATTCCGGGCCTGGCCCTTCGGGCCACCCCGGAATGACAACTCACGGCTGATACCGCATGCCGAGCATGAACACGGTGGCGTCGGTGTTGACACCTGCAACGTTGGAGCGCAGCCACTCCTTGCGGATCGAGCCCTTCACCTGCACCGTGCGGGTCAGCTTGTAGACGAGATCGCCTTCGGCGTAGTAGCGCCAATCGAATCGATCCGAACCCTGATAGTCCGAGGTGCCGTAGCCGACCTTCACGGTGCCGATCAGCCAGCGCCGGAAGGCGTGATCGACCTCTCCGAGATAATCGCGGGTCAAGACGCCGGAGACGCCTGACAGCGTCAACTCATCGACCGAGGACGTTGCCGTCAGCTTCACCGTGGTCAGCGCGGTCGGCGTCCAGATCAGCGAGCCCGCGGTCAACAACCCCTTGAGCCGGTCGAGCCGTGGATCCTGGTAGGTGCGGGTGGCGGAGCCGATCGAGACCTCGCCGATCAGCAGCCGCGACATCTCGAAGGTGGTGCCGACCTTGCCCGTCACGCCATGGGAGTCGCGCTGGAAGCCGCTTCGATCGACGTTGAGATCGTGGACGCGCTGGTCGAAATCGACCTCGCCATAGGGCTTCACCGCGGGCGTGACCTCGTAGGCGCCGCGGATGAAGCCGCCATACTGATTGTAGTTGCGGTCGTCGTTGCTCGAGGTGGTGCCGTCGGTCAGGTGCGAGACCTCGTATTGCGTGCGGTCGATGGTGCCGCCGCCCGACAAATCGAAGCGATTGTATTTCTGGCCGAGCCCAAGCGTGCCGCCGAGCGTGGTGTAGATCGGATAGCGTGTAAGCCCGGCGGTGATGTTCGGGCTGCCGGGGTTATCGGTCGCGAGCCGCAAGCGGCCCTCGGCATCGACGCGGGTATCGTAGCTGACGTCGAGGCGGCCGTTGACCTTGCCGGTGAAGTCGGGGCGATCGAGGTTGCTCGGGATTGGCGAGGCGACCGGACCGAGGCAATCGCAAGCGGGCGGCGGTGGCGCAAAATCGTGACCGTAGCCGGTGAACGAGCCGCGCAAGTCGGCGGTCACCGAGTGACGCGACCAGTCCGACGCCATCACGAGCTCCGGCGCGATCATGTAGAACCACGAGCTCGGGCCGTTCGGGATGCGGCCGGGATTGCTGTCGTGACCGACGGAGACTTCGACCGCGGCCTTGGTGAGGAACGGCCCGGCATAGAACGCGATCGGACCGAACGGATCATCGTCGATCTTGAGCTTGCGGCGCGTCGGCTGGCCTTCGACGGTGCCGGCCATCGCCGGCGGCAGCGGCGGCTTGTGCGCGGTCGATGACGGCGGGAGCGGCTCGGGCGGCGGAAGGACCGGCGGCACAAAACTGCCGGGGCCGGTGACCTGCGATTTCGCCGGCGCGCCCGGCGGCGGCTTGGTCGGCTTCTTCTTGCGCGCGAGCGAGTCGTAGCCCGTGCCGGAAGCGCCCGAGGCGGCGGGGACGTCATACGTCGGGATCTTGCCGATGCGCGAGGGCGCAGGTACGTCGGCCTTCTGCGCGGCTTTTTTCCTGTTCGGATCTGTTTGATTGGCGTTGTCGCCGGTTTTGCGCAGCGGATCGTATTGGCCGTTGAAGTTGCCCCTGACCGGATTGAACAGGTCGGGGGTCACGGTTTGCGCCTGCGCGACGGGCGCCGGCAGCAGCAGCGTCCCGGCCAGCACGGCAAGCCGGAGCGGCGCGGGAGGGCGCACGCCAAATCCTGGACACTTGCGATGCCCACGCACTCGCCGAACCGACACCGGTCGAACTCCTTTTGGCCGCCGCGGAACCTTGTCCCGCACAGCCAAAACATGAGACTTATCAGATGTTTGAGCTCACGTGGCGCGCGCCCTGGAAAGCCCAGCATCGTTAAAGGAGTTAAAACAATTATGGTTAATGGGCCGTTGAGGAGGGCTCGCGGGCGTCGCCTCGCCCCGTGCGGCCGTGCTAGGTGAGAACCCGATGGCGACGCCGCTGAAGACCGAACCCAAACCGTCCGCGACCACCCCTGCCCCAATCGCCTCGGCGCTGCGCACGCTGGAGGCCGAGGCCGGCGGCGTCGCTGCGCTCGCTTCAGCGCTGCAATCCGACCTCGGCGAGCATTTCGTTGCGGCGGTCGAGCTGATCCGCAATGCAAGGGGCCGCGTCATCGTCACCGGGCTCGGCAAATCCGGCCACATCGCCCGCAAGATCGCGGCGACCTTTGCCTCGACCGGCACGCCGGCGTTCTTCGTGCATGCGGGTGAAGCGAGCCACGGCGACCTCGGCATGATCACCGCCGACGACGTCATCATCGCGCTGTCGTGGTCCGGCGAGACGGTCGAGCTGAAGAACCTGATCAACTATTCCAGGCGCTTCCGCATTCATCTGATCGCGGTGACGTCGGATGCGGCCTCGACGCTGGCGCTGGCTGCGGATGTCGCGCTGACGCTGCCGAAGGCGCGCGAGGCCTGCCCGCACAATCTCGCACCGACCACCTCGACGTTGATGCAGGCCGCGCTTGGTGACGCGCTGGCCGTGGCGCTGCTCGAAAGTCGCGGTTTCACCGCGGTCGAGTTCGCCAACTTCCACCCCGGCGGCAAGCTCGGCGCCATGCTGAAGCCGATGCGCGACATCATGCACGCCGGCGAAAAAATACCGCTGAAGTCGCTCGGCACGAAAATGGCCGACGCGGTCGAGGAGATGACGGCGAAAGGTTTTGGCTGCGTCGTGATCACAGATGGCACAGGCGAACTCGCAGGCATCATCACCGACGGCGACCTGCGCCGCGCGCTCAAGGATGGCGCCGACTTGATGAGTGCTGTCGTCGACGAGGTGATGACGAAGAATCCGAAGACCGCGTCGCTCTCGATGCTGGCGAGCGAAGCTGTCGAGATGCTGAACGCGTCGAAGATCACCGTGGTCGTGGTGACCGACGGCAACAAGCCGGTCGGCATCGTCCATGTCCACGACGCGCTGAGAGCGGGCGTGGCGTGAGGTGATGGTCGTTCCCGCGAAAGCGGGAACCCATACTCCGCAGCAGAACAGAGGCGACGGCGGCTGCTTTCTCGCGCCTTCTGACGCGCGTCTCTCAAACAACAAACACAGGGGTTATGGGTCCCCGCTTTCGCGGGGACGACCAGGAAAAATTTACCCCACCCGCTCGCGGCCGATCGCTTCGAATTGCGCCTTCTGCTCGTCGGTCAGCGATGCGTAGAACTTGTCCAGCGCCTCGCGCACCGTCTTCACCGCATCCAGCATCGTGTTGAGGCGATCGTTGATCGCGGCGAGCCGCGCCGGCAACGTTGTCGGGTTGTTGGGCTCGCACGATTTCAGCATGTCCTCGGCCTTGGCGGCAGCATCGCGCAACGCAGCGAGCGGCGCGCGCTGGGCGTCGGTCGGGTGCACGCGCTGCTCGATCTCGGCGTCCGGCCATGCCATCACGCCCGGCCGCGCAATGCCGCAATCGGCGACGAGCGACGGCGTCGCGGAGACGCGTCCGCGGCGAGAACTCTGCCGTTGCTGCTCGACCAGTGCGGTGAAGCGCGCGCGCTGCTCGTCGTTCAGGCTGTCGTAGAATTTCTGCAGCGGCATCTGCAACGCCTGCACGGCGGCAATCATCGCATCGATCCGCTGTTCCATCACGGCGAGCCGCGCCGGCGCGGTCAGCGCCATGTCGCTCGGGCAGGCCGCGCGCACGTCGCCTGCGGCCTTGTTCGATGCAGCCGAGAGCGCGTCGAGCGCGGCGCGCTGCTCCGGTGTGAGCTGGATGAGTTCCTGGATCTGATCGACCGGAATACCCGCGATGTCGCCGGCGTCGGCGTTACACATCTGCGCCAGCGGATCGGCCGCCTCGACATCGCGCAAGCGTCCGCGACGGGTCGGATAGGCTGAGGCGTAGCGCGGGAAATAGCCGGTTAGCGCGTCGTAGCCATAAGGCCCGAAGATGCCGGCATAGATGTCGTTGTAGCCGTAGGTCCAGAACGGCGCGCCATAGGGCGGACCCCACAGCGCGTAGTCGTACATGTCATAGTAGGCGAACGGCCAGAACAGCGGACCAACCCAGCCATAGCCGCCGTTGGCGTGCTGCCACCACATGGCATGGGCGCGCGGACCGAACGCCGCGGTCGCGACTGCAGCCGTCACGCCAGCGCGAGCGACTGGACTGCGCAGCACATTGGCAGCGCCACGGGACGCAAAAGCGCGGCGCAGCGCAGGGCCGTGCACCGCGCGCGCGGCAAAGGCCGGATGGCCCGAGAACGCACCAACGTGTGCGACATGGGCGAAGTGACCGCCACCGCCAAAGTGCGCGTGGGCAAAGTGGCCGCCGCCGAAGTGCCCATGACCGCCACCGAAGTGCATGTGGCCGCCACCGTGCCCACCACCGTGGCCGCCACCACCATGACCGCCGCCACCTTTGGCAAAGGCGAGACCGCTCGCCGACAGCGCTGCGGCAGCGACAAGCACAATGATACCAGCATGGAATTTCGACATCGCAGCCTCCCTCCGACCCACGACATCACCCGATCAACCGCGGATAACGCGGCGGCGACGCCCAGGTTCCGGCGGGAGGAAGTCTTGGTTTGCGCATGTCCTTTTCGGAAAACCGGTGCCCACTTTTCCGGAACATGCGCTATCGCGGGAAGCGGGCGGCACTGTGTTCGAGCGGCAGCCTCAGGCCGTTCGCCAGATACGACACGGTGCGATAGAAGCCGCACAGCAGGATGATCTCGAAGATCTGCGCTTCGCTGTAGTGCGAGCTGAGCGCGGCGAATTCGTCGTCGTTCAGCGTTGCGCGGTGATGCAGTGCGTCGACCGTGCGCAGCAGCGCCTGCTCGGCGGCCGACCAGCACGGCGCATCAGCGACGCCACTCACCGTCGCCCTCACCTGTTCGTCGCTCAACTCTGCGGCCTTGGCAAAGATCGCGACGTGCACGCCCCACTCGTACTCGCACTTGTTCAGCGCGCAGGTGCGGTCGATGACGATCTCGCGCTGGCGCAAGGTCAGCGCGCCCTTGTCGAGCAAACTGCCGGCGCGGAATTTCTGCCAGGCGCGTGCGTTCTTCGCCATCACGCGGAACAGCGTAAGCGGCGGCGCGCCGCGCATGATGGCGTCGAAGTCGGCCTGGACGTTTGCCGCATAGGGCGGCTCGAGCGGGGCGATGCGGGGGGCGGGTTGATTGACCACCGGTGCTCCTCAAACTGTTGATTGCGTGTGGATTTTCGCGATTTTTGGTGGAGTTTTCGCGCGGAATATGTGCTACAATTTCGATAGCAATCTGCTACATATTCCGTAGCAAGGCAAGGACAAGGGCCTAGACCGTGCGCAAAGCAGCCCAGCGAAAAACATCCGAACGCCGTGCGCGGCTCGCGCACGGGGCGCCCGATCATGGCGCTGCTCGACCTGCTGGGCCGGCGCTGGACACTGCAGGATCGTCTGGGAATTGCGCGAGGGTGCGTTGACCTCGCGGGCGTTGCGGGCCGCGTGCGACGACGCGTCACCGACCGTGGTGCAGCAGCGCCTCAGCGAATTGCGCGAGGCCGGCCTCGTCGCGATGGGCGATGGCGGTGGCTATGCGCTGACCGAACTCGGCAGGGAGCTGTTCGAGCTGTTCATGCCGCTGCACCGCTTCGCGGAGGAGTGGGCGAAGCAGACGCGTGGCTAGCTACGCCCCCGCTACCGTGAGACTCGCGCCGTCGGCGCTGACGACGCGGACGCGGCTGCCAGCCGGCGCATCGGGGCCGGCGACACGCCACACCGTGTCGTCGACGCGCACGGTGCCGAAGCCGTCCTGTATCGGCTTGTCCAGCGTGAAGACGCGGCCGACCAGCGCATCGGCGCGGCGGTTGAGAAAGTCATGCCCGGGGCTCGACGACCTCGCACGCGCGAGCCGCCGCCAGATCGGCACCGCCGCAGCGACAGCACGGCAAATGCAATCAGCTGGACTTCCCAGCTCATGTGGATGACGGCCGACAACAGCCCGACCAAGAGCGCAGCGAGGCCGAGCCAGAACAGGAAAATCCCGGGCGCCGCGACTTCCAGCGCCATCAGCACGAGGCCGACGACGAGCCAGCTCCACGGGCCGTAATGCAGGAAGACGTCGATCATGGATGCGCTCCCTCACGTCGTGTCCAACGTGTCGTCCCCGCGCACGCGGGGACCCATAACCCCAGTATCGCTTGTTGAACACTGGATCGGTCAAAACAATCGTTCAAGTCACTCAGGTTCGTCATCTCGCATCTGCTGCGGAGTATGGGTCCTTGGCGAAAGCTTTGCTTTCGCCTGACTTTCGGGGACGACCGGGTTCGTTGGCTCTAACTCGCCGGCGTGCCGCCTGCGTTCGGTACCGTGCCGCCGCTGGTCGGAGCGCGGCGTGCGGCCGCAGTCGCCGACGCCGCGCTTTCGCCGAATGTCGCCTTGGCGATTTCGCCGATGCCGGCGAGCGATGACAGGATGCCGGTCGCTTCCATCGGCAGCATGATGACCTTCTGGTTCGGCGAGTTGGCGATCTGGCCGAACGCCTTGATGTATTTGTCGGCGATGAAGTAGTTCAGCGACGCGACGTCGCCCTTGGCGATCGCTTCCGACACCATCAACGTTGCCTTCGCTTCCGCCTCGGCCGAACGCTCGCGGGCTTCGGCATCGCGGAACGCGGCTTCCTTGCGGCCCTCGGCCTCCAGAATCTGCGACTGCTTCTGGCCTTCGGCTTTCAGGATCGCCGACTGGCGCATGCCTTCGGCCTGCAGGATGTCGGCGCGCTTCTCGCGCTCGGCCTTCATCTGCCGGCCCATCGCCTGCACGATATCCGCCGGCGGCACGATGTCCTTGATCTCGATGCGGTTGACCTTGACGCCCCACGGCGACACCGCGGCGTCGACCACGCGCAACAGCCGCTCATTGATCTCGTCGCGATGCGACAGCACCTGGTCGAGGTCCATCGCGCCCATCACCGAGCGGATGTTGGTCATGGTCAGCACGAGTGATCGCCTGGTTGAGGTTCGAGACCTCGTAGCTCGCCTTCGCCGCGTCGAACACCTGATAGAACGCGACGCCGTCGACCGTGACCGTGGCGTTGTCCTTGGTGATGACCTCCTGCGCGGGAATGTTGATCACCTGCTCCATGATGTTCATCTTGCGGCCGATGCGATCGAAATACGGCACGATCAGGTTGAGGCCCGGCGACAGCGTGCGGGTGTAGCGGCCGAACCGCTCGATGGTCCAGTTGTAACCCTGGCGCCACCGTCTTCACGCCGGCAAACAGCGTGATGATCGCGACCAGAGCGAGCACAATGGTGAAGATGCTGAAACCCGTCATGTCGAAGCTCATGTTGTCCTGCCCGGAAAGTCATTTTGCAACGATTACCACAGTGAAGCATGCGGCATCGCAGCACAAACTTAGTCTTTTAAAGAACATGTGTGGTTCGAGCCGGATGGCTCAGGAGAGGCCGGCCCGGCGATATATTTTTGGTTGGCGGCCTTGACGGCGGAGCTGTCGATGCTTTCGCTCTTCGTCAAGATCGAAGATGGGGGATCGCGATGGCGGAGAAGTCCTGGGCATTGGTTACCGGCGCATCGGCCGGCATCGGCCTCGAGCTTGCGAAAGTGCTCGCCGAGAACGGCTGGAGGCTCGTGCTGGTGGCGCGACGCAAGCACCGGCTCGAAGAACTTGCCCGCGAATTGATGACTGCCCACGGCACGGAAACGAAAATCATTGCGGCGGATATTGCAGATCCGATATCGCCTCAAGCCATTTTTGACGAGTTGAACGATGCGGGGATCGCCGTCGATCTCCTGGTGAACAACGCGGGCCTGCTGGTCCAGGACAAGTTCGGTCGCGCCAATCTTCACGATCAGCTCGACATCGTGCGCGTCAACGTCCTCGCACACACCGCGCTGGCGCGTCTTTTCCTCGAACCGATGCTGCAACGAAACCGCGGCCGCATCCTGAACATGTCCTCGATTTCGGCCTTCATGCCGGTCCCGAATCTCGCCGTCTATGCCGCGACCAAGGCCTACGTGCTGTCGTTCAGCACGGCGCTGGCCGAAGAGCTTCGGCACACCAACGTCACCGTCACCGCGCTGTGCCCGGGCGTCACCGACACCGGCATGGTGCATGGCACGGGACTGGCCGGATTTCCAAGATTTACTGTTGCCGATGCCGGAACTGTCGCCCGCGCAGGCTATCGCGCCTGCATGGCCGGACAGCGCACCCATGTGGTCGGCGTGCTGAACAAGATTCTCGTGGTCGGCGCGAGATACGCCCGCTTCTTATTCATGCGCCCGATGGGCTGGTTCATTGCGTTCAATTCGCCGAACCGGTGACGGCGCGCCATCCACGCGTCAGCGCGTCGGCAGCACATCGACCCAGAAGCAGACCTCGCCGTTATCCGGCGTGCGTCAGCTGGTTGAGGAACGTCAGACGGCCATCACCGCCGATCCGGAACACGGCGAGGCTCGGCAGGATGCGGCGGACCTGCCCACCCGAGTTGACGACAAGCGTCTTTTCGTTGCCGACGACGAGGACGCCTTTCTCGGCGTCGATGCCAAACGTCCGTGGAAAGTTTCCGCGCGTATCCACGCGCTGGATGAAACGCGGTACACCGGTGTCGGGATCGATCGCAAACACCGCGATGTCGTTGATACCGTCCGCGAACATCTCCCCCGACTCCAGCTCTCGCGCGCGATTGGAGGCATAGACGAACCGCCCGTTCGGGATGGACGTGGATTGCGCCGGCGAGCTGGAACGCGCGCGCCGGGATCGGCGCCCTCCAGCATGCTCACAATGGCGCGCGGCTTCGGATTGATGCTTTTGTCGTCGTAGTCGTAGAGCCAGATCTCGCTTTGCCGTTCGACGCAGACATACATCCAGGGCTTGGTGGGGTGAAAATCGACGTGCCGGACCGCAAAGCCATGGGCGCCCCATTTGCGGCCTTGCCAGGCTGCCGCGCGCTCGGGGAGACTTTCGAGTCTCGCGAGCGGGGCAAGCCGGCCGTTCGAACAGGACAGCACGGAAATAAATCCGGCATCTGCGCCGGTCTCATGATGCGCGCAAGCAGGAGCAATCACGAGATTGCCTGAGGGCGTCACCCGCACCTGGTGCACGGTCGGGCCGAGCTGCAAGTCCGGCTGAGCGACGCGATCGCCGATATCGCCGTTCGGCAGCACGCGGTGGACGGTGAGATCGGGCGGGTCGTTGTAGGCGAGCAGAATGTGTTGTTCCGTCGCGTCCAGCGTGACGAAGATCGGACGGTTTTGAAGCCTGATGCTCGGACCTGTTTTCTGCAGCCATCCGCTCGGCAAGAATCTCGTAAGCTTCGACAAAGTGGTCCGGCCGCTTCTCCCTTGCCGCCGGACCCATCTGGCTGAGCGCGACGTAAAGCCGGGTGCGCGCCCGGTTCGGCCATCCATATTGCACCGTAGCCGACAGGGTGAGCGACTGGACCTCGTTCAGCGCGCCTGAGATCGTGTCGAGCTCAAGGATTTTCAGCTCGGGGCCGAGCGAGGAATAGACGATCGTTGTTGACGCATCGGTCATGACGAATGCCCCTTACGGCCTAGATCCACCCCTGCAATTCGCGCATTACCAGCTGGCGGATGACGTCCATGCCGGCGTCGGAATGTCGTTCAGGCACGGCACGAAGGAAAACTGCTCGCCGCCATTGTGCTTGAAAACCTCGGCGTTCTCGCCGGCGATTTCTTCCAGCGTCTCCAGGCAATCGGCGGAGAAGCCAGGCGTCACGATGGCAAGCCGTTTGATCCCGCGTTTGGCGAGATCGGCAACTGTGTCGATCGTGTACGGCTTCAGCCACTCGTCAAAACCGAAGCGCGACTGGTAGGTGAGCTTCAGGTTTGACTCGTCCATGCCGAGCCGCGCCCGCAGCGCCGTCATCGTCGCCTGGCAATGCGCGGCGTACGGATCGCCCCTGTCGACGTAGGCCTGCGGCATGCCGTGGAACGAGGCGATGATCACCTCGGGCTCGAAGGCGGATGTCGCCAGGTGCTGGCGGATCGAGACTGCCAGCGCGTCGATGTAGTTCGGATCGTCGAAGTAGGGCGGCGCAAAGCGCAGCGTCGGCTGCGCGCGCAAGGTGGCAAGCACGCGCAGGGCCTCGTCGGCGACGGTCGCCGTGGTCGACGCAGAATACTGCGGATAGAGCGGCACCACGAGAATGCGATCGCAGCCCCTGGCCATGAGCGCGCGTGATGCCTGACTTGAGCGACGGATTGCCGTAGCGCATCGCCCAGTCGACCACGACGTGCGAGCCGTCGAGCGCAACAGAAAGCTTCTCGGCCTGGGCGCGAGTGATGGTTTTCAGCGGCGACTCGTTGCGTTCGGTGTTCCAGATCTTCCGGTAGTCGCGCGCCTTGCGGCGCGGCCGGATTTGCAGAATCACGCCGTTGAGCACGAGCTTCCAGTACAGGCCCTGATTCTCGATCACGCGCGGATCGGACAGGAACTCGCGCAGATAGACGCGCACGCCGCGGGCGTCGGCGGTGTCGGGCGTACCGAGATTGACCAGCAGGACGCCGACGTTGGTGCTGTCGGCGGCGGCGTCTCGCGCGGGCCTCGCGTTGGGATTGCTTGCGTCCATCACGACGGTGGCTTCGCGCGGGGACAGGCCGGTGTCAAGACGGCGTAGGATGGGTTGAGCGCACGCGAAACCCATCACGCCAACGCATTCGGCAGTCCTTGATGGGTTTCGCTGCGCTCAACCCATCCTACGAGAAATTAGCCATACAGCGCGTGCGGCAGCGCAGTTGCGAGCCGCGGCACGAACCATAGCGCAACCAGCGCGGCGAGCTGGATCAGCACGAACGGGATGACGCCAACATAGATGTGCTTCGTGGTGATCTCAGGCGGCGCGACGCTGCGCAGGTAGAACACGGTGGGGCCGAGCGGCGGGTGCATGTAGGAGGTCTGCAGGTTCACTGCCAGCACGACGCCGAGCCAGACCGGATCGATGCCGCCCATCTTCAACAGCGGCGGGGCTACGATCGGCACGATGACGACGATGATCTCGAACGCGTCCATCACGAAGCCGAGCAGGAACACGGCCAGCATCACGACCAGCACCGCCGCGCCGGCGCCGCCTGGCAACTGCGTGAGCAGCCGCTGCACCAGCTCGTCGCCGCCAAAGCCGCGGAACACCAGGCTGAACATCGTGGCACCGATCAGGATCAGAAAGATCATGCTGGTCATTTGCGCGGAGCGGCCGACCACTGCGGTCAGCACGGCGCGATCGAGCCCGCCGCGCCACAGCGCCAGCAGCAGTGCGCCGACAGCGCCGATCGCAGCCGCCTCGGTCGGTGTCGCGAAACCCCTGAGGATTGCGCCGAGCACGATCAGGATGAGGCTGAGTGGCGCGACCAGCGCGCGCACGAGCGTGCCGCGGTCGGTCCGTGCGTCGCCCGGCATCGCCGGCGAGAGGTCGGGCCGCAGCCAGGCAACCAGCAGCAGGAACGCGATGTAGAGCGCGACCAGCAGGAAGCCCGGCACGATGGCGCCGGCGAACAGGTCGGTCACGGTGGCGGGCTGCGGCGCAAAATTGCCCTGTTCGAGCTGCGCCGACTGCCAGGCATTGCCGATCTGGTCGCCGAGCAGCACCAGCACGGTGGCCGGCGGAAACACCTGCGCCAAGGTCGAGGTCGCCGCCACCGTCCCGGCGGCCAGCCGCGGGTCGTAGCCAGCCTTCAGCATGGTCGGCAGCACGATCAGCCCCATGGTCACGGTGGTGGCGCCGACCACGCCCTTGGCGGCCGCGAGCAGCGTGCCGACGATGACGACGGCGACGCCGAGCCCGCCGCGGAGGTTGCCGAAGGTTTTGGCCAGCGCGCCCAACAGATCCTCGGCGATGCGGGTGCGCTCCAGCGTCACTCCCATCAGGATGAACAGCGGGATTGCAGTCAAACTCTCGCTGGTGACGACGCCATAGATGCGCGACGGCAGCGCATTGAGCAGCGGCAGCGGGAAGACGCCTGAAGGCGCCGCCGATGAGCGCCGCGATCAGGGAGACACCACCGAGCGTCAACGCCGCGGGATAACCCGCCAGCAACGCAGCGACGACGGCAACGACCAGGATGACGGCGATCAGCTCGATGCCGGTCATGAAGCGGCTGCGGCGGTCCGCGCGGAACCAGCGAGCGCGAAGCTTGCGCGGATCGCCTGGGAGATGCCCTGCAGCAGCATTTGCCCGGCAAACAGCAGGATCGCACTCTTCAGCAGGAACACCAGCGGCAGGCCGCCGGCCTCGCGCGAGCCTTCGAGGATCGCCCAGGAGCGCATCGTGTAGGGCCACGCGAACCAGATGATCGCCAGCATGAACGGCGACAGCAACAGCAGCGAGCCCGCGAGATCGATCGCGGCCTGCGTCCGTGGCGACGCGTGGCGTAAAAAATATCGACGCGGACATGGCCGTCATGGCGCAGGGTCCAGGCGGCGGTGAACAGCACCAGCGCGACGTGAAAGTAGAACAGCGATTCGTGCAGCCACAGCGAGCCGACGCCGAACAGGCGCAGCACGATGGTCGCGAACTGGATCAGCGCCATCAGCGAGGATCGCCCACGCGGAGATGCGGCCGATGGCGCCGTTGAGACGGTCGATGGCGTCAGCGAGGCGAAGGAGGTGCGGGGTCATGGGATTCTGGTTGTATGCGGTCGTCCCCGCGAAAGCGGGGACCCATACGCCGCAGCAGCAGTGAGACCACAGACGTAAGCGCCTAGACAAGTTCCTTTTGGCCGCGACCGCGCAAACAATCAGCACGGGGGCTATGGGTCCTTTGGCGAAAGCTCTGCTTTCGCCAGACTTTCGCGGGGACGACCAGGTCAGCAACGCGTTGCTTGCCTCACGCCGCCGTCGGCTCCTCGATCAGGCCACGCCGGCGCAGCAGCGCCTCGGGCTCGGGCTTGCGGCCGCGGAAGGCAACATAGGCCTCCTCGGGATCGCGTGATCCGCCCGACGGCCAGGATGTTGTCGTGCAGGCTTTTCGCGACCCTGGGGTCAAAAATATTGCCGGCCTCCTCGAAGGCGCCGAACGCGTCGGCGTCCATCACCTCCGACCACATGTAGCTGTAGTAGCCGGCGGCATAGTGGTCGCCGGAGAAGATGTGGCCGAACTGCTGGGGCCGGTGGCGCAGCTTGATTTCCTCCGGCATGCCGATGCCCTCAAGCACCTGCGTCTCGAAGGCATGGACGTCGCCGGCGTCAGCCGCCGGCGGAGTGAAACTCGAGGTCGATGAGCGCGGACGACACATATTCGACCGTGGCAAAGCCCTGGTTGAACTTTCGCGCGGCGAGGAAGCGTCTCCAGAGGTCGTCGGGCAGCGGCTCGCCGGTCTGGTAGTGCCTGGCGAACTTCTGCAGCACCTCGGGCCGCTCCTGCCAGTGCTCGTAGAGCTGCGACGGCAACTCGACAAAGTCGGTGAACACGCTGGTGCCGGACAGCGAGGGGTAGACCACGTCGGAGCACATGCCGTGCAGGGCGTGGCCGAACTCGTGGAACAGCGTGCGGGCATCGTCGGGCGACAGCAGCGACGGCTCGGCGCCGGCGCCTTTGGCGAAATTGCAGATGTTGAGGATGACGGGCGCGACGTCGCCGTCGAGCTTCTGCTGGTCGCGCAGCGAGGTCATCCAGGCGCCGGAGCGCTTTGAGGCGCGGGCAAAGTAATCGCCGAAGAACAGCGCCTGGTGCTTGCCTTCGGCGTTCCTGACCTCCCAGACCCGCACATCGGGATGCCAGACCGGGATGTCCTTGCGCTCGGTGAAGGTCAGGCCGAACAGCCGCGTTGCGGTGTCGAAGCAGGCGGCGATGATGCCGTCGAGCGTCAGGTACGGCTTGATCGAGGCGTCGTCGAAGTTGGCGCGGCTGCGGCGCAGCTTCTCGGCATAGAAGCGCCAGTCCCACGCCGCGAGCTTGAAGTTGCCGCCCTCCGCGGTGATGAGCTCCTGCATGGCGTCGCGGTCGGCCATCGCTCTCGCGCGGGCCGGCACCCAGACCCGCTCCAGCAGCTCGCGGACCGCCTGCGGCGTCTTCGCCATGGAGTCTTCCAGGCGATAGGCGGCGTAGGTGTCGTAGCCAAGCAGTTTCGCGCGCTCCTCGCGGAGCTTCAGGATCTCGACGATGTCGGCATTGTTGTCGCACGCGTTGCCGTTATCACCGCGGGCGGTGAAGGCCCTGAAAAGCTTTTTCGCGGAGGTCGCGGCGGGTCGAGCTCTGCAGGAACGGCTCGACCGACGAGCGCGACAGCGTCACCACCGCTTTGCCCGGCAGGTTGCGCTCGGCGGCCGCCGCCTCGGCCGCGGCGACAAAGGACGGCGACAGCCCGTCGCGATCTTCCGGCCCGAGCTCCAGCGTAAAGCCCTGCTCGTCGCCGAGCAGGTGATGGCTGAACTCGGTGGCGAGATGGGCCAGCCGCTCGTTGATGTCGGCCATCCGCACCTTGGCCTCGTCGCTGAGGCCCGCGCCGGCGCGGTGGAAGCGGGTCCAGGTCCGCTCCAAGAGGCGGCGCTGCTCGGGCGTCAGCCGCATGATCTTGCGGGCCTCGTAGAGTTTGGAGATGCGGCCATAGAGCACCGCGTTCATCATGATCGGGTTCCAGTGGCGGGTCTCGCGCAGCGCCACCTCCTTCTCGACCTCGAGCAGCTCGGGGTTCGAGTTGGCGCCGACCAGGGCGTAGAACACAGCCGAGACCTTCTGCAGGAGCTTGCCGGAGCGCTCCAGCGCGGTGACGGTGTTGTCGAAGTCCGGCTTCGTCGGATCGGCGACGATGGCGTCGATCTCGGCCTTGTGATCGGTGAAGGCCTGCTCGAAGGCCGGCAGGAAATGCTCCGGCTTGATCTCGGCGAAGGGCGGGGTCTCGTGCGGGGTCGACCAGGCTGTCAGCAGTGGGTTCGACATCGGCGGTCCTCTACGGCTTCTCGAGCGGCGCGACGCTGAGCATAGCATCCAACGCGGCATTTCGGGGCTTCTAAGCAAGCGAGGCGCTTTGCTTGTGCACATGGCGCCTTGATCCACGGGCCTTTTTCGTCAACAACGACGGCACAGCAAAGGTCCTTAAGCCCATGAACGCCTCCCCGCTGCCCTCGCCCGAGCGCCAGATCTACTGGCCAAGCGTGATCACCGTGCTCTCGGCCGCGATCCTGATCGGCGCGGAAGTGTTCGGCGCCGCCTTCGCCGGTGGCTGGGCGCTTGCGATCATGCTTCCGCCGGAGACGTTCTTCCTGCGGATCCAGGAGGACACCTGGGCGCACGTCATCCAGGCCCTCCTGTTCGCGCTCGGCGTCGCCATCATGGTTGCCTTCATCCGCGGCGCGCAGCGCATCGAGCCGTTCAGGCGCTGACGAGAGAGGCGAGAGCGCGCGCTCGCGCTCTCAGAGCTCGCACGAGCCTCGCGCGTTGAGATTTCTTTAACGTCTGTTCATCTCTCGCGTCGCCGAGCGCGCTTTAGTCATCACTCGTTGACGAAAACTTTCGCGCGCTGAAAAAAAATGTTGCGCAGCGGACTTAAAAATATTATTTCCCGTTCTGCCCAATTTCGCACGTGCCTGTGGTCGTGTGTCGATCGGTAGGTATCCGGACAAGAGGCCGGACAGCCGCCAAGTCAAAGAGACCCAGCATCTCTCTCAGGGGATGCGCCACGAGGTCTCTTCTGATTTGCAACCGTGATCGGCAGCCGGAGGCGAACCGGCGTACTCCGCTCTCAACGGGGGACGCGACTTAAAGCAACGACGGAGCGGGCTTTTTTGGACTCTACCGGCTCTCCACCAGCCGGCTCGGATACCGAAGAGGCTTGTCCTTCATTGCCAGGCGTGCGGACGGGACTTTCCCATCCAATCCACGGCAGCACAGTTCGGGTTTTGACGTCTCGGTCCTGCCGCGTCTCCATCGTGCGGCACTGATCGAGCCTCAAGCCCGAGACCACATCGAACGGGTCCCCGTCGCTGGGGCCGTTGGGAGAGTGCCGATGACCGAACGTATCAGGGATTTCCTGCGCAACCGCCAGGCCGAAGGCCGCGATGTCGAGCCTTGCCTGGTGGTGGACCTCGAAGTCGTACGCGAGAACTACAACACTTTTGCGAAGACGCTGCCGGACTCCCGGGTTTTTTACGCCGTCAAGGCGAACCCGGCGCCGGAAGTATTGGCGCTGCTCGCCTCGCTCGGCTCCTGCTTCGACACCGCAACGGTCGCCGAGATCGAGATGGCGCTGGCCGCTGGTGCCACGCCGGAGCGCATCTCCTATGGCAACACGATCAAGAAGGAGCGTGACATCAAGCGCGCCTTCGCGCTCGGCATCCGGCTGTTCGCTGTCGACTGCGCCGCCGAAGTGGAGAAGGTCGCCCGCGCCGCCCCCGGAGCGAAGGTGTTCTGCCGCATCCTCTATGACTGCGCCGGCGCCGAGTGGCCGCTGTCGCGGAAGTTCGGCTGCGACCCGGAGATGGCGGTCGAAGTCCTCGACCTCGCCAAGAAGCTGGGCCTGGAGCCGTGCGGCATCTCCTTCCACGTCGGCTCGCAGCAGCGCAAGGTGAAGGCGTGGGACCGGGCGCTGGCGATGGCCTCGACCGTGTTCCGCGACTGCGCCGAGCGCGGCATCAACCTCTCGATGGTCAACCTCGGCGGGGGCTTCCCGACGCGGTACCTGAAGGATGTGCCGCCGGTCGTTGCCTACGGTCGTGGCATCTTCCGGGCACTGCGCAAGCACTTCGGCAACCAGATCCCGGAGACGATCATCGAGCCGGGCCGCGGCATGGTCGGCAATGCCGGGATCATCGAGGCCGAGGTGGTGCTGATCTCGAAGAAGAGCGACGAGGACGAGATGCGCTGGGTCTATCTCGACATCGGCAAGTTCGGCGGTCTCGCCGAGACGATGGACGAGTCGATCCGTTACGCGATCAAGACGCCGCACGACGGCGCCGAGATGACGCCTTGCGTCATCGCCGGCCCGACCTGCGACTCGGCCGATGTGCTGTACGAGAAGGCACCTTATCCACTCCGATCACGCTCGAGATCGGCGACAAGGTGCTGATCGAGGGCACGGGGGCCTACACCTCGACCTACTCGTCGGTGGCCTTCAACGGCATCCCGCCGCTGAAGACCTACCACATCTGAACCAACCGGGAGCCGGTCAAGCCGGCTCCCATCCCGTCAACCCAACCAATCAATCAATTGGATGACAACGCGCCGCAAGGCGTGGGGATCGACGTGCCATGACTGACCTGAAGACTGACCTGACCACGGCTTCGCAGAAGAAGAAAGCCGCCCTGACCCTCGCAGCCGCTCCGTTCGCGATCCGCAGCGAGCGCGGCTCCGACGTCGCCGCGCGCGAGGCGCTGCTGGATGTGTGCTTTGGAGGGGACGCCACGCCCGCCCATGCCAGCGCCTGCGCGACGGACGCCTGCCGGCGGAAGGCCTCGCCTTCACCGCCGTCCATCAGGGCCGCGTGGTCGGCACGGTCAGGCTGTGGCACGTCGCCGCCGGGGGCCGGGCCGCTCTGATGCTCGGCCCCCTGGCGGTCGATCCCGCCGCACAGAAGCTCGGCGTCGGCGGCGCACTGATGCGGCACGCGATCGCGGCGGCGGCCAAGCGCGGCCACCAGGCGATCGTGCTGCTCGGTGACGCACCGTACTACGAGCGCTTCGGCTTCTCGGCCGCCAAGGCGAAAGACCTGCTGCTGCCGGCGGCGTTCGAGCGCGAGCGGCTGCTCGGGCTCGAACTCGTCGAGGGCGCGCTCGATGGCGCCTGGGGCATGATCGTTGCGACCGGCGCGATGGCGGTCGAAGCGAGGGGTCATCGTGGCCGAGTGAAGCGGCTGGCCGCGAAGGTGGCGTAGACTTTAGTGGTCGTCCCCGCGAAAGCGGGGACCCATAACCCCGGTGCTCGTTGGCTCGCACGTGACTGTTGCTCGTCGTCTCGTGTTCGCTGCGGCGTATGGGTTCCCGCCTTCGCGGGAACGACCATGTTGAAGCACCCTGCCGTGCCACGATCGCGCCAATCCCGCTATCATCGTCCGACCTGGTTATTGCTCCCGGACCGCTCGCATGGCGCTGGTGCATCGTCTGATCGCCGTGGTCGCGCTGGCCGTCGCGGCGCTCGTCGGCCTCACGCCCGCGCACGCCGATGGCAAGCGCGTGGCGCTGATCATCGGCAACAGCGCCTACCGCAACGTGCCGGCGCTGCCCAATCCGGCCAATGACGCGTCCGACGTCGCCGCGGCCTTCAAGCGCCTCGGCTTTGCGGTCACGCTGGTGCAGAACGGCTCGTTCGACGACATGCGGCGCGGCCTGCTCGCCTTCGGCCAGGCAGCCGCCGGGGCCGACATGGCCACGGTGTACTTCGCCGGGCACGGCATGGAGGTCAACGGCGAGAACTGGCTGATCCCGGTCGATGCCGTGCTGAAGCGCGAGACCGACGCCGAGAACGAGGCGATCAGCCTGCGCAGCGTGATGATGCAGCTGTCGAACACGACGAGCCTCGGCCTCGTCATCCTCGACGCCTGCCGCAACAATCCGTTCATCGCCAAAATGCAGCGCACGCTGGCGAGCCGCGCCATCTCCGGCGGGCTCGGCCGCATCGAGCCGGTCGGCAACGTGCTGGTCGCCTACGCGGCACGCGACGGCACCACGGCACTCGACGGCGACGGCCGCAACAGCCCGTTCACCACGGCGCTGCTGAAGAACATCGAGTCGCCGGGGGTCGAGGTCACCTTCATGTTCCGCAACGTCCGCGACGACGTCATGGAGGCGACCAGGAACGAGCAGCAGCCGTTCGTCTATGGCTCGCTGTCGCGCAAGGCGATCTATCTCGCCGGGCAGCCTCCGGCCGCCGATCAGCAGCCCACCCAGCAGGCGAACGTCACGCCGGTGACGCCTGTCACGCCGGCTGCGCCGGCGCCGCCGTCTCTGATCGATCCGGCGCTGGTCGGCAGCTGGGAAATCATGGTGCCGAGCGATCGCGGGCTGTCGCGCTGGATCTGGAACATCATGCCCGATGGCACCTACAAGTTCCGGAGCGAGGGAGGCCGCCCCGCCCCGCCGCACGAGGGGACAATGACCGCCACGAACGGCCGCTGGACCATGCATGTGCTGAAGGGGCTCAGGAACTACGACGACGCCGGCGCCTACGAGGTTCGCGACACTACCGCCGTCATCACCGGCAAGCTCGGCACCGGTTACTGGAAGCGCAGCACGCCGTAGGATGGGTGGAGCGAAGCGATACCCATCGCGATAGTGCTGCGACGTCGATTGATGGGTTTCGCTTCGCTCTACCCATCCTACGAACGGAGCCAGTAGCGCCCGCGAGCCCTCGCCTCAGGGGATCAGCAGCAACTTGCCGATCGTGTTGCGGCCGGCGATATCGCGATGCGCCGTGGCGGCATCGGAGAGCCGGTACTCCCCGTGGACGTGCACCTTGAGCTTGCCCGCTGCGACCCAGCCAAAGATTTCGTGCGCGCGGCCAACGAGACCCGCACCGGGCCGCACATAGTCGGCGCCGGCGTGATTGCTGAGATAGACCGAGGCCATGCCGCGCGGCGGCCATTCGATCGGCGGCGCCGGGCCTGCGCTCTGGCCGTAGGTCAGCAGGTGTCCTCTGCGGCCGAGGCAGCGCAAACTCTTCCAGCGCACGTCACCACCAACCGCGTCGAACACGGCGTCGACGCCCTTGCCGCCGGTGTCCTTCCTGATCTCGTCCTCGAAATCGCTGCGCGTGTAGATGATGACCTTGTCGGCGCCGAGGTTTTGGACGAACTCGGCCTTCGCGTCGGATGACACGGTGGCATAGACATAGGCGCCGAGCAGCTTCGCCATCTGCACGAGGTTCGAGCCGACCCCGCCGGCCGCCGCATGGATCAGCACGCGATCGACCGTGTTCGGTCTTGCGCGCGTCGTGCAGCAGGTAATGCGCTGTTTGCCCCTGGTTGAGCACGGCGACCGCGAGCTTGAGGTCGAAGCCGTCAGGCACCGGCACCAGCTGGTTTGCGGCGACAACCGTCTTCTCCTTGTAGGTGCCGAAGCGATGCTGGCCGGCGAACACCACGCGGTCGCCGACCTTGACCTGCGAGACGCCCTCGCCGATCGCGGTCACGACGCCCGCCGCCTCGTGACCCGGAATCAGCGGCAGACTCATGCTGGCCGCCGCCCCAAGTCCGCGCCGATAGTTGGTGTCGCTGTAGTTGATGCCGATGATCTTGATGTCGACGGCGGCCAATCCCGCGCCCGGGCGCCGCCGGATCGGGCGCGTCTTCGTAGGTCAGGACTTCAGGGCCGCCGAAGGTGTGGACGCGAACAGCTTTCATGGCTCACTCCGATCGTCGCCGCGCAAGCCTAGCACGGATCGGGCGCAGTCACGTCAGGCCGGCACCGCCGCCTTGAGCCGCGCGACTTCGGCCTCCAGCTCCGCGATGCGCTTGTCGCGCTCGGCAACGACAGCGACCACATCGGCAAGATCGAGCTTCTGCGGGATGTGCTGCGGGCAATTGGAATCCCAGGCCGTGATCGTGAACACGATGACCTGTTCGGCGCGCGCCTTGTAGCCCTGCGGCATCAGTTTCGCGAGCAGCTCGGGATCGTTCTCGACGACCTTCGCCGTGCCCCAGATCTTGATGCGCTGGCGGTTGACGTAGTCGATCAGGAACAGATGCGCCTTCGGGTTCTCGGCGAGATTGCCCTGCGTCAGGTATTGCCGGTTGCCGGCGAAATCGGCGAAGGCAAGCGTCTTGTCATCAAGCACATGGAGGAAGCCGGCGGGCCGCCGCGGTGCTGGATGTAGGGCTGGCCGTCGGCGGTCGCCGTCGCCATGAAGAACGAGGTCTGCGCTGCGATGAAGGCAGCGAGCTCCGGCGTCACTGTCGTATTCCACGGACCGCTCCTCCATCCGCTGATACGAGGCGCGCGAGCCTTTCCGCGCCTGGATCGCCTTCACCGTCGGCGTGAAGGCGTAATGGCTGCGAGGTTCGGTTTGGCCTTGGGTTTGGGCTGCGGGCATGGACGTTCTCCTGACCCACCAGAAAATAAGCCAACCAGCCTCGAACAATAATACGCACCATTTGCAATCTATTATTCCAGTTATTAGAATAATTGGATGGACCGTCTCGAGGCCATGTCCGCATTCGCAGCGGTGGCGGATCGCAAGAGTTTTTCGTCGGCTGCGCGGCACCTGAAGATGTCGCCGCCCGCGGTGACGCGGCTCGTCGCCGGCCTCGAACAGCATCTTGGCGTCGCGCTGCTGCGACGGACAACGCGCACGGTCACAGTAACCGACGCCGGCGCGCGCTATCTCGAACGCGTCAAGCGGATCCTTGCGGAGACCGAGGAAGCGGAGAGCACGGCCCAGGCGGAATTGGCAACGCCTTCGGGCCGCCTCGTTATCAGCGCGCCCGTCACTTTCGGGCGCATGCACATCTCGCCCCTGGTCGCCGAGTATCTGAAGCTTCACCCTCAGGTGTCGGGTGAGTTGCTGCTGTCCGACCGCTTCGTCAACCTGGTCGACGACGGCATCGACGTCGCGCTCCGGATCGGCGAACTCGCCGACTCCTCCTTGATTGCGCGGCGCGCCGGCACGACGCGGCGTGTGGTGGTCGCCTCGCCAGGCTATCTAGCGGAGCGCGGCACGCCAAAAACCCTCGCCGATCTCAAAGCGCACGACGTCGTCCGCTTCGTCGGCGGCGCGCTCAACTGGAGCTTTGCCGGCGGCGAGCGGGTCGAGCTGCCGGCCCGCTACTTCACCAACAGCGTCGATTGCGCTGTTGACTATGTCGTGCAGGGCGGCGGTCTCGTGATGCTGCTGGCCTATCAAGCGACTGACGCCGTCGCTGCCGGCAAGCTTCGCGTCGTACTGAGCGAGTACGAGCGACCGCCGCTGCCGATCCAGTTCGTCTATCCAACCTCGCGGCTGCTCTCGAGCAAGGTGCGGGCGTTCATCGATTTGGCGCTACAGACGAGGCGGTGGGAGTTTTGAACGTGGTCGTCCCCGCGAACGCGGGGACCCATAGCCCCCGTGCCAATTGCTTTCCGTTGCACCCGCAACACGCACGTTGCTGAACTACGGTCCGTCGTCTCTCCTGCTGCGGCGTATGGGTCCCCGCGCTCGCGAGGACGACGAAGAAACTACCGCCTTGCCGTCCCGATCATTGCCGGTCCCGCGCCGGGAATGGCGAGCGGCTCCTGCGCGGTGAGCTTGCCGTCAGCAAACGTAAAGACCGAAATGGTCTTCTCCAGCATGTTTTGCACCAGGATGGTGCGGCCGTCGCGCGAGAAGGCAACGCCCTGCGACCAGCGACCGACCAGCGCGTCGTCGATGCGACGCAGGGCCTTGCCGTCGACGGCGAAGATCGTGAGCAGCGCGTGATCGTGATAGCCGGGAGACGATAGCGGCTCGGTCGAGCCGTTCAGCGAGCAGGCCGCGAGATATTTGCCGTCGGGCGAGAAGCGCAGGCCCTCCGACACGCCCGGTGTCCCGACCACGTCGACCACCTTGTAGGGGCGCGCCGAAATATCAACCAGCGTCACTGCGCCGAGATTGCCAGGACCGCCCCAGGTGTTGGCGATCGCCAGCAACTGTCCGTTCGGCGAGACGTCAAGCGTAGAAGGATGCAGTGCCGGAATATGCGCAGGCGCGTCATAGGCAAAACCGTCGGCGCGGACGCTGAACACGTCGATGCCGCCCTCCGCCGCGATGAAAGCGGTCTTGCCGTCGGACGAAAATGCAACGCCCGCGGCGAGCGATTTCGGATTGCCGAGGTCGATGGTCTCGAGCGCGGTCAAATGCTTGTCCTTCAGGGCAAACACCGAGACGTTGCCGGCGATTTGGTTGGTGACGAGCACGAGGTTTTCCGCCGAATTGACGGCAACGGCATTGGCGCCGGCGCCGGCCGAAATCTGCTGCAGCACCCTCGGCGCGCCGACCAGCTCGATCACCGAGACGCGGTTGTCCGGAACGATGGCGCCGTTCTCGGCGCGATTGCCTGCCGGCACGATGGCGAAGCTTTCATCCTTCGCGACATAGACGCCCTGCCCCGGCCCCAGCACGGACGCGCCGACCTCGACGGTGGCTTTTATGCGCGGCGGCGTTTGCGAGAGATCGATGACCGAAACGGTGTCTGGCGGCGGATTCTCCACCGCGCCTGCCACGCCATTGACCAGAGTGGAATGGGCGTCATTGGCCGAGATCGCGATATCGGCGCGGGCCGGGCCGCACACAAATAGCGCGAGAAAGACGTGGATGGTCAGCACGACCATCGCCGTGTCGGGCGAACGACGACGCACGCTGCAATCGGAAATGCTTGATTTCGGCATCCGTATATTGTTTGACGCTGGCTCGTTGGTCTCGCCGGTTGTCACAATTCCGTCTCGGAGAACTTTGCCCAAAATGTCACCAAGCTCGCAAGTCCATGCGAAGATTTCCGGCCCCATCGTCATGATCGGCTTCGGCTCGATCGGCAAGGGCACCCTGCCCCTGATCGAGCGGCACTTCGAGTATGACAAGAAGCGTTTCGTCATTATCGATCCGCACGAGGATGGCGAGCTGGCGCGCCAGCACAATGTCCGCTTCATCAAGCAGGCGGTGACCAGGGACAATTTTCGCGAACTGCTGGTGCCGCTGCTGACCGAAGGTGGCGGGCAAGGCTTTTGCGTCAACCTCTCGGTCGATACCTCCTCGGTCGATATCATGAAGCTGTGCCGCGAGATTGGCGCGCTCTACGTCGACACGGTGGTCGAGCCGTGGGCCGGCTTCTATTTCGATTCAAAGCTCGGTCCCGAGGCGCGATCGAATTACGCCTTGCGGGAGACGCTGCTGGCGGAAAAACACAAGTCACCGGGCGGGCCGACGGCGGTCTCCACCTGTGGCGCCAATCCCGGAATGGTGAGCTGGTTCGTCAAGCAGGCGCTGCTCGACATCGCGCGCGACACCAATTTTGCGCACAACGAGCCGAAGAGCCGCGAAGGCTGGGCCGAACTCGCGATGAAGCTCGGCGTCAAAGGCATCCACATCGCCGAGCGCGACACCCAGCGCTCCAAGCGGCCGAAGCCGATGCGGAAATTTGTCAACACCTGGTCGGTCGAGGGCTTTGTGTCGGAAGGATTGCAGCCGGCCGAGCTCGGCTGGGGCACCCACGAAGCATGGATGCCGGAGAACGGCCGCACCCATGCCTTCGGCTGCGGTGCTGCGATCTATCTCTTGCAGCCGGGCGCCAACACGCGGGTACGCTCGTGGTGTCCGACGCCGGGGTCGCAGTACGGCTTCCTCGTCACTCACAACGAGTCGATCTCGATAGCCGACTATTTCACCGTGCGCGATGGTCGCCGCGTGGTGTACCGGCCAACCTGCCATTACGCCTATCACCCGGCGAACGACGCGGTGCTGTCGCTGCACGAGATGTTCGGCGCCGCCGGCAAAATGCAGCCGAGCTGGCACATTCTTGACGAGAACGAGATCGAGGACGGCATCGACGAGCTCGGCGTGCTGCTCTACGGCCACGCCAAAAACGCTTACTGGTATGGCTCGCAGCTTTCGATCGAGGAGACGCGGCACCTCGCGCCCTATCAGAACGCAACCGGCTTGCAGGTGTCGAGCGCCGTACTCGCGGGCATGGTGTGGGCGCTGGAGAATCCGACCGCCGGCATCGTCGAAGCCGACGAGACCGACTTCCGCCGCTGCCTGGAAATCCAGATGCCGTATCTCGGCCCGGTGCAGGGTTTTTATACCGACTGGACGCCGCTGCACGATCGCCCCGGCCTGTTTCCGGAGGACATCGATGCGAGCGACCCGTGGCAGTTCAGGAATATTTTGGTGCGGTAAGGAGGGAGGCGCGGCTCCCGTCGCGCACATTTGGGATCTGTTATCGGAATGGTGTTCTCCCGACTGTTGCGAAGCGTCGCACAAAGAGAAGCCCGCCTGCTGGCGGGCTTCGGGTTGCGGCGCGGAGGCGCCAAATTTCAGACCAGCGGCACGCCGTAGTAATCGTTGACGGCGCAGCCGCGGGCCGGGTCGCCCCAATTCCAGCTGTTGTCGTTGGAATATTTCGGGGCGCCTTTAAGCTGCTGCTCGGTGATGCCGGTGCGATAGCCGCCGAGCTGGCTGTCGTATTTCAGCGACTGCCACGGTAACGGATAGTGATCGTCGCCGATGCCGAGGAAACCGCCGAAGCTCAACACCGCGTAGGACACCCTGCCGCTCTGCTTGTCGATCATCACGCGCTCGATCTTGCCGATCTTCCTGTCGCCGATGCCGTAGACCGCCGTGCCCTCGACCTTGTCACTGCCGATCAGCGACGAGGTTTCGCGTGCTTCCGTTACTTGTGTCACCATTTGTACACTCCTGATGTCTGCTGGTTTTGCAGAGGTCAACGGAAGCGGCGGACAGACGTTCCCTGCGCACTGGTCGTGCGCCACGCATCACTTCGAATTCAGCGGCGGCGCTATCTTCTCCGCTGGTGCCTGCGGCAACGGCTTGCCGGTCTCTGGCGGACGATCCTGTGTCGTCAACGGTGCCGAGCCCGTCGTCTCACCAGGCGTTGCTTGCGGGCGCGCGGGCTCGGGAGCCGGTGTGGTCGGGCGCGTGCCGCCGGGCTTGGATTCCGCAGGCTTTGATGCACTCTGATCGGCCGGCGCAGTCGTCTGCGCCTGCGTCATCCGTGCCTGATATGCCGCCTCCTTCTGGATCTTCACCAGTGCGCCGCCGGCGATCAGAAGCCCCAACACCAGCAACGCCGCACCGATCGCGCGCTCGCCGCGATCGGTGGTCTGGTCCTTGTGTTCGTCGACGCTGTGCATGTGCTGCTCCAAGGCGCTGGAAAAAAATGACAGGCGTCAACCATCGCACGGAGCGCGAGTTCCCACGCAAATCGACGTGAACGGGATTTAATGAGGAACGAATAATTGGTCGTCTCCGCGAACGCGGAGACCCATACGCCGCAGCAGGAACGAGACGACGCGCGTTCGTTGCCGCCACTACTGTTCGTTACCCAATGAACACAGGGGTTATGGGTCCCCGCATTCGCGGGGACGACTAGCGTCAGAGCGTCAGCAATCCTGCTTCGCCCGTTTCCGTCGCAAGCGCGAGGTGCTTACCATCGGCGCTCCAGGCGAGGCCCGCGATCGGCGCGCCGTCGCGGCGGCGCACCAGAATCTCGGCGCCATCGTCCATCCGGATCATCAGCACGGTGCCGTCAGCATAACCCGCGGCGATGACATCAGTCGCGGGATGGCAGGCGACCGCGCTGACCTTGCTCGGCAGCGGCGCCAGCATCGCCGGCGCCTTGCCCATCGGACCGTCCTTCGAGGCGAACGGCCACAGGATCACGCAATCCGCGCCCGATGTGGCGAGCGCCTTGCCGCCCGTCGTCCAGGCCATCGAACGGACGCGGCCGGGATAACCAGTCATCCGCATGTGCTTGGCATCGACCAGCCGCCAGCCGTGCAACGCCGCCTCGTGCATCGCCGTGACCAGGAATTTTCCGTCGGGACTGAAGGTGGCGCCGAGGTGCGAGCCCTTCCATTCGAGGAATTCGCCTGAGCCCGCCATGTTGGGAAACCACAAGGTCACGCCGTTGTAGTGCGCGATCGCCAGGCGAAAGCCCTTTGGCGCAAACGCCAGGCCGCCGACAGTCGATGGGACGTCGAGCGATTTTTCCGCGCCTTTCGGCTGCTTTACGAACGCCGTCTTGCCGGCGGAGTAAGCGATCGAGCCGTCGGTGTGCACGGCAACGTTGTCGATCCAGCGGCGCTTGGCGTCGGTCGCCAGCGTTTGCGCGTCGCCTGACGCATTGACCGAGATGACGCGGCCGTCGTCGCAACCGAGGATAATTTGTTTTCCGTCACTGACTGAACAGAGGATGCCGCCAGCTGTAGCATCGATGCGTTTGATACTGCCGTCGGGCGTCACCAGCGACACAGCTTCGTCGGCGCCGACGAAGCAGGCGATATCCTTGAGGAAGTACGTCGCGCTTGCGGCATGCCCGAGCGCGACCGGCTTGACGCGGTCGGTAACGGAAGCGGTTTGCTGGGAGGTGTCGGTCATGGGCAATACCGGTTTACTCTGTCATAGCCGGGCATAGCGGTTCGAAGAACGGCGTCGCTTCGCTCGCCTATGTCCCGGCCATCTTGTTTTCAGAGGCATTGCCTACCTAAGCGAGGTCGCCGCGACAAGCGCGGCGACGACAATCGCAGAATCACTTCGCGATGCAGCTCTCAAAACCCTCGCGGATCTCCTGCTCGGGCAACTCGCGGCCGATGAACACGATCTTGCTTTCGCGCTTCTCGTCCGCCTTCCATTTGCGCTGGCTGTCACCCTCCAGCATCATGTGCACGCCCTGAAACACGAAGCGGTCGTCATCGCCCTTGAACGACAGGATGCCCTTCGAGCGCAGGATCTTCTGGCCCTCGCGCTGCACCAGGCCCTGCAGCCACGGCATGAAGCGATTGGAGTCGAGCGGCTTGTCGGTCCGAAACGCGATCGATTGCATCTCCTCGTCGTGATAGTGCTTTAAGCCGTGATGGTGATCGTGATCATGACCGTGCGCATGATCGTGGTCATGGTCGTGATCGTCGGCCTCCAGGAACTCCGGCTCGATCTCGAGGATTCGATCGAGGTCGAAGGCGTTGCGCTCCAGCACATCGGCGAGTTGAACCTTGCAGCGCTCGGTGCGGTGCAGCCGCGCATAGGGATTGATGCCGCGGATGCGCGCCTCGACTTCGGCAAGTTCGGGTTTGGTGACGAGATCGGTCTTGTTCAGCACGATAACGTCGGCGAAGGCGATCTGGTTCTTTGCTTCGGGCGCGTCCTTCAGGCGGTCGGCGAGCCACTTGGCGTCAGCGACCGTGACCACGGCGTCAAGCTTGGAGAAATGCTGGACGTCCTCGTCGACAAAAAAAGTCTGCGCCACCGGCGCCGGATCGGCGAGGCCCGTGGTCTCGACGATGATGGCGTCGAACTTTCCTTTGCGCTTCATCAGGCCGCCGAGGATGCGCACGAGGTCGCCGCGCACGGTGCAGCAGATGCAGCCGTTATTCATCTCGAATACTTCCTCGTCGGCGCCAATGACAAGGTCGTTGTCGATGCCGATTTCGCCGAACTCGTTGACGATGACGGCGTAACGCTTGCCGTGATTCTCCGACAGGATGCGGTTGAGCAGCGTCGTCTTGCCGGCGCCGAGATAGCCGGTCAGCACGGTGACGGGAATTTTTTGGTCTTGTTCAGCGGGTGCGGGCATCAAGAACTCCGGGTCGTTAAATCTTTTTTCGCGCGACTGTATGGGAGGCACTGGCTACTCCACCAGCGCGCCGGTCAATTCCCTTATATTGTGCTTCATCATTTGAATGTAAGTGGGGGCGTCGCCGTCGGGCCCCGTCAAACTGTCGGAATAGAGGGTGCCCCCGACCTTTGCTCCGGTCTCGGCCGCGATCCGGCTGATCAGTCTGACATCGCCAAGCTTCTCCAGGAACACCGCAGGCACATGCGCTGCGCGTACCAACAGGATGATGGCGGCAATGTCCTTTGCGGTCGGCTCCGTATCGGTCGAGACGCCCTGCGGCGCGACGAAGCTGATGCCGTAAGTTTCCGCGAAATAGCCGAAGGCGTCGTGGGTCGAAACCACCTGACGGCGCGCCGGTGGAATCACTGCCACGCCCGAGCGAATCTCGCGATCGAGCGCGTCGAGCTGCCTCAGATAGGCTGAGGCGTTCGCGTTGTACGTGCCGCTGCCGGCGGCATCAGCGCCGCTCAGCGCGTCGCGGATGTTGGTGACGTAGATCTTGGCGTTGGCGACCGACTGCCAGGCGTGCGGATCAACCTTGTCTGCATCTCCACCATGGCGCGGGGTTATGCCGTTCGTGGCTTCGACCACGGTGGCGCGGTTGCCGGTCAACTCGACGAGGCGCGGCAGCCAGCCCTCGAAGCCGAGCCCGTTGATGATGACGAGGTTGGCCGACGCGACGGTCTTGGCATCCGCCGGTGTCGGTGAATAGACGTGAGCGTCGCCGTCCGGACCGACCAGCGTCGTGAGCTCGATGCGGTCGCCGCCGACGTTGCGCACGAGATCGGCGAGCACGGAAAAGCTCGCCACCACGCGCAAGCTTCTGCTCGGCGGCGCTGGCATCCGGAGCGAGTGCGCCGAGCAGCAGTGCGACAGCGAGGATTCGTTGCGGGATTGTGCGCACGAAAAATCAGGCCTCGAGATGTTTTCCGGGGAAGGCGCGCCAGAAAAGGCCGCCGGCGCTGCCGAACAGCACGGACGCGGCGTACAGCAGCGCCGCGACCAGGATGATCGCGGGGCCCGGCGGCACGCGGCTGGCAAACGAGATGACGAGACCGAAATAGCCCGAGACGACAGCGCTCGCCACCGCAATGGCGAGCATGTGCGTCACCTCGCGCGACCAGAAGCGGGCGATGCCGGCGGGCAGGATCATCAGGCCGACCGCGAGCAGCGTGCCGAGCGCATGAAAGCCGTTGACGAGGTTGATCACGACCAGCGCGAGAAAAATGAGATGCGCCGGCCCGCCGGCGCGGCTGACCGAACGCAGGAACAGGGGATCGACGCATTCCAGCACCAGCGGGCGATAGATCGCCGCCAGCACCAGCATGGTGACGCTGGCATTCACGGCAATCACCAGCAGCGTCGGATTATCGAGTGCCAGCACGTTGCCGAACAGCACGTGCAGGAGATCGATGTTGGTGCCGCGGATCGAGACCACGGCGACGCCGAGCGCGAGCGAGGTGAGATAGAACGCCGCAAGCGAGGCGTCTTCCTTCAACTCCGTGACGCGCGCCAAAAGGCCGGCAAGCAGCGCAACGAGAAAACCGGCCGCAAGCCCGCCAAAAGTCATCGCCAGCAGATTGAGGCCCGACAGCAGAAACGCGATCGCAGCCCCCGGCAGGATCGCATGCGCCATGGCATCACCGACGAGGCTCATCCGCCGCAGCATCAGGAACACGCCGATTGGTGCCCCGCCGAGCGACAGCGCAATCACGCCGGCCAGCGCCCGGCGCATGAACTCGAAATCGGTGAAGGGGGAGATCAGGACGGAGATCATGGAGAAATTGCCACGGCTTACGCCGCTCGCGATGAACTCGGTGCGCGGTGGCATCGACACACGCCTCCGCCCCATCGTCGAACGCCTCGCACATCGCGCGCGCCCGCGCGAGATTCTCCGACGTGAGCACCTCGCCCGTTGCGCCCCAGGCGACCGGAGAGCGCGCCAGCAGCAGTGTTTGCGGGAAATTTTTGCGCACCAACTCATCGTCATGGAGCGCTGCAAGCACGGTGCGCGCCTCCGAGTGCCAGCGCCGCACCAGCGCCAGCAGATCAGCCGAGGTTTTCGCGTCGATCGCGTTGAATGGTTCGTCGAGCACGATGACGCGGGCGTCCTGCAGGATCAGCCGCGCAAACAAAATGCGCTGCATCTGGCCGCCCGACAGCGTGCCGATGGTGCGGGACTCAAAGCCGGTCAAGCCGACCTGCTCCAGCGCGCGCTCGACCGCGACACGATCGGCGCGCGTGATTGCCTTGAACGCGCCGCGCTGCGCCCACAGGCCCATGGCAACAAAGTCGAACACCTGAATGGGAAAACTGCGGTCGATCTCGGCGACCTGCGGCAGGTAGGCGATGTCGCGCACGCGCACGCCGTTGAGGCGGATCGAGCCGGCAAATGGCTTGAGGTGACCGACGATGCCGCGGAACAGCGTCGATTTGCCGCCGCCGTTCGGGCCGATCACCGCGAGCAGCGATCCCTCCGCGACCTCGCCGGACAGATGATGCACGGCGGGATGGCGGTTGTAGCCAAGCGTCAGGTTCTCGAAGGCGAGCGCTGTGGTCATCTCAACGACCTCATCGCATCGCAATGAGGACCACGCCCCACAGCACGGCGGTCGCGAGCGCGGCGACGCCGAGGCGGCTCGCGAGCGACCAACGCAGCAGCGACACCGGCAGCGCGCTCGGCGGATGCGGCGAGAGCGGTCCGTGCGCATGGCTGTGAAGGCCATCGCCATGGTGATGGGCGTGGCCGTGATGATGGCCGGAATGGCTGTGGCCGTGGGTGTCGGTGATGGCGTCCATGCCGAAATGTTATATTATTACATTTCGGCTTGTCCATTGAAAAACAACGGAATTTTTGCTTTTAGACCCGCCCCAGCAGCATCGCGACGCCCGCCGCAAGGAACGGAAACGGCACCGAGACCGCCGCGCGGAACCAGACAAAGCGCGCCGGCATAAAGGGAATTTCCCAGATCAGCACGCGCTGGAAGGCAAACAGCGCCCAGGCCACCACATACGCAATAATATGCGGGAAGCCGGCGCCACTCTTCAGCGCCACCGCGCCGATCGAGAACCCGATCACGGCGCCACCCGGGGTTAGCGCGCCGGCGATGGTTGCGGCGAGGATGCCGTACCAGCCGGTCTCCGGGCCGAGCCAGCTGGTGATGAACTGCTGCGGCACGACGGCGGCGATGTAGCCCGAGCCGATCACGCCGATCGCGATACGCGGGATGACCGTGACGAAGTCGATCGCGCCATCTTTCACCGCTTTGCGGAATATGGCCGGCGAGCGGCGGAAGCAGAAAAAGCCGACGATGCAGACCGTGCTCCACAGGATGACGTCGACAGCAAGCCGCATCGTCATGGCGATGCCCTTTCCCTGGCCCTCGTGATGTCATCGAGCTTGAAGCGATGCGCCAGCCGGACATAGAAGAAGCGGCCGAGCGCACCAGCGAGCACCGGGATCGGTAGACAGGTGATGATGCGCCAGATCGTGAAGTCGGTGCCGAGGATCGGCAGCTCCCACGAGATCGCGCGGCCGTAGCCGATCAGCACCCAGCTCGTGACCATCGCGATGACAGCACCAAAATCGGCGCCGATCGTGAGCAGCGCGCTCGCGACCGGATACGCAGTGAACGGTCCGCCCGGCAGCAGCGCGCCGAACACGGTGCCGACTACAAGCCCGCGAAATCCCGAGTTGGCGCCGAGCGCGCGCGAAACCTTGTCCTGCGGCAGCATTTCGGAGACGAAGGCGCCGAGCGTGCAGCCTGCGAGCATGCGCGGCAGGATGCCTCCGAACAGTTCGACATCGTGCGAGAAGATGCCAGTCAGGCCGGGAAGACCATCGCGACGATAGACCAGCGTCGCCGAGATCGCGACCAGTGTGGCGATCAGCGCGGTCGACCAGTTGAACGGCTTGCGTCGCTTGCGCCTGCGCAACGGCAGGACGTCGGTGTTGCCGCTCGCGTTGTCAACAACCGGCACATCCGCGGCGGCTGCCGGCGAAGCGGCATCGTCCTGGGTTCTGACATCGTTGAGGCGCGTGTCTTCTGACAATTTTTCTCGGCGATTCGGTTTGCGGGTCGCAACGTGAGCACTCGTCTTAGACGCGTGCGCCGGCTCGCGCAAACGCGCAGGACCGCAAAGCCATGCGCCGGCAAATTCAAGCTATGCGCATCGATCAGGCGAAGGTCACGTCGTCTGCTTCTGCCCGTAATGCAGCACCTGCACCTTCTCCAGCGTGACCAGGCCGCTGCCCATCATGCCGTCAAGCACCGGGAGAAAGCCATTGATCTTGTCTTCGCTGTCGACGATCTCGATCACCAGCGGCAAATCTTCCGACAGCCGCAGGATCTTCGTCGTGTGCAGGCGGCTCGAATGACCAAAGCCCATGCCGCCGCGCAACACGGTGGCGCCGGCGAGGTGCAATTCGCGCGCCTTCAGCACGATCGCCTCGTAGAGCGGCGACGCGCCGACCTTGTCGTTCTCGCCGATAAAAATGCGGAGCAGCACGGCTTGCTGGGGGATTTGCATGGTCAGCTCCCTTTCAAACGGTTGAGGCGGCTCGCGACTGCGTGGCCAAACCAGACGCCAACCAGCCAGCCGACAATCGACACGACGATATAGATCAACGCGGTTGCGGTGTTTCCGGATTGTAGCAGCTTGAATGTTTCCAGGCTGAAGGCCGAGAACGTGGTGTAGCCGCCGCAGATGCCGGTCATGACAAACTGCCGTTGCTGCGTGCTCGCAAACAGACGGCCGTCCGGGCCGCTCAGCGTGCCGTAGAAACCGATGATGAACGAACCGGTCACGTTGACGAACAGCGTCGCCCACGGCAGGCCGGGAATCATTTGCAGCGCCAGCGACACGAGGTAGCGCGCGACGCCGCCGATCACGCTGCCGACGGCAACACAGCCGTAGAGAATCGCGGTCTGCCGCCGCTGCGCCACAGTCACGCCGCTCACTTCAGCGCTCCCACGGCGGCAAAGCCTCCCGCTACCGCGAGCAAGCAGAGCGTGAGCGACAGCGCGACATAGACGATCGCGCGCCCACCCTCGCCGTCGCGCGCCAGCGCCAGTGTCTGCAACGAGAACGACGACACGGTGGTGTAGCCGCCACAGAAACCGGTTACCGCGAAGAGCCAAAGATTTGGCGAGGCCAGCGGTGAAGCGCTGTCGGTGGCAAGGCCGCCGAACAGCCCAATCAGGAACGCGCCCGTGACGTTGACGACCAGAGTGCCCCACGGAAAGGTCTCGCCGACCCGGCGCGCGATCACGCCCGACAGGAAATAGCGCGACATGCCACCAAGCGCGCTGCCGAGCACGACACTGATCAGGCCACCGATCACGGGCAGCTTCCGAAGCGCTTCACGGAACGGCTAATCGCGAGCAAGCAGGTTCCTCCAAATTCGTCCACACGGCCGCGCTTTCAAGTGGCGCAAGCCGACCACACCAGTGCTCGTCGTGGGAGGAGTTTGGACATGCTCCTGCCGACGCCAAAGCGCCTGGCAGGAGTCATCAGCCTTGCGGCGGTTATCGGGGGACCCCATCCCCATTCAGTCTCGGGAGGTTAATGGACGCGGTGCGAGCGCGCAATCCTGGGACGGCGCGCGCAACGAAAACGGGGCCGCTTCAAGCGACCCCGTGCTGACGTCAGGCGACGCTGGCCTCACAGCTTCGCGAACAGCGACTCCACGTATTCCCAGTTGATCAGGTGCTCGACGAACGCCTTCAGATAATCCGGCCGGCGATTGCGGTAGTCGATGTAGTAGGAATGCTCCCACACGTCGCAGCCGAGGATCGGCACGCCGCCATGCACCAGCGGGCTCTCGCCGTTCGCCGTTTTCATGATCTCGAGCTTGCCGCCCTTCACGGCGAGCCAGCACCAGCCCGAGCCGAACTGGCCGACGCCCGCGGCGATGAAATCGTCCTTGAACTTGGCGTAGCCGCCGAGGTCCGACTTGATCTTGGCGTCGAGCTTGGCGGGCAGCTTTTCGCCACCGCCATTCGGTTTCATCCAGCTCCAGAAGTGAAGATGATTGTAGTGCTGGCCGGCATTGTTGAAGACGGCGGGGTTCTTGCCGAACGACCCCTTGACGATGTCTTCCAGCGATTTGCCTTCGAATTCCGTACCTTTGATCGCGTTGTTGCCGTTGGTCACATAGGCTTGGTGATGCTTGTCGTGGTGATACTCCAGCGTCTCCTTGGACATGTAGGGCTGGAGCGCATCATGGGCATAGGGCAGATTGGGGAGCGTGAAGGTCATGGGCAATTTTCCGCTTTGCTTTCAAGGGGACATCCGAACCAACGCGAGATCGCAGCAATGGTTGCGCAACCGAGCGGGGTTTGAGCGTGCGGATCGACATTAGACCCGGAGATGCCGCATGGGAAGTCGCCGGCCCGCTCCTCAATGCGGTCTGGCCGCCCGATCTTGTCGCATCATTGCCATGGGGGCACCTGGCGACCGCGCATGCCGACTTCCGCGATCCTGGTCACAGACAATGGTGAACTGGTCAGCCATGTCGGCCTGTTCCTGCGCAACTGCGACTGGGATGGCCGGCTCGTGCGCGTCGGCGGGATCGGCGGGGTTGCGACCGCCGAACCGCAACGCAGATTGGGCTTCGCCAGCGTCGGGATGAAAGCGGCGATCGCTGCGCTGACGCGCGACCACGACGTCGATTTCGGCCTGCTGTTTTGCGAGGCCCACAACATCGCGTTCTACCGCGGGCTTGGCTGGCAGCCGTTCGGCGGCACGGTATTGGCCGAACAGCCGGAAGGACGCATTCATCACAATTCGGTAGCGCCGTTTGTCTACGATTTGAAGGTTGCGCCGCGCACAGGCGTGATCGATCTGCGCGGATTGCCTTGGTGACATGCGCCCTGCGCGCATGGCGCCGCCGAAAACGATGCTATGGCTTGCCGCGAATCCGGCCCGCGCCTTGGAGCGCGACGCGATATCTTCCAACGGAGAAGAAATGGCTGATCTGGGAGCGGCGGAGATCGCTGTTGACGTCCCGCCGTCCGAGGTGCCGCGCGCGAAAAAGTTTCCCGCGAAAAACCCGATCCTCGAAGGACCGATCCTGTCGACGCTGTTGAAGCTCGCGGCTCCCAACATCGTCGCGCAGACCGCCGGCATTTGCGTCGTCGTCGCAGAAACCTCCTATGTCGGTTATCTCGGCACGGCGCCGCTCGCCGCCATGGCGCTGATGTTTCCGATCATCATCCTGATGATGACGACCTCAGGCGGCGCGATGGGCGGTGGCGTGGCGTCCGCGATCTCGCGCGCGCTCGGCGCCGGCGATATCAGACGCGCATCGGCGCTGGCGATGCACGCGCTAACCATCGGCATCACCGTCGGCGCAACGCTGAGCCTGTTGCTGTTGCTGTTCGGCCATCACCTGCTCGGCGCAATGGGTGGCCGCGACCGCGTGCTCGAGGAAGCGATGAAATTCTCAAGCGTCTGGTTCTGGGGCGTCACGCTGATCTGGCTGATGAACACGCTGGTCGCGATTCTGCGCGGCACCGGCAACATGACGCTGCCGTCGGCGATCGTGTTCTCGTCGGCGCTGTTCCAGATCGTTGTTGGCGGTACGTTGAGCCTCGGGCTCGTCGGCATGCCGCAGCTCGGCATCCGCGGCATCGCAATCGGGCAATTGACCGGCTTCTCATCATCGGTGGCGATCATGGGCTGGTATGTGCTGTCCGGCCGCAGCCGCATTTCGCTGCGCGCGGCGAATTTCCGCTATCAGCTCGAAATGTTCACCGACATTCTGAAGGTCGGCGCGCTCGCCTGCTTCTATCCGGTGCAGTCGGTGCTCACTGTTGGCATCTTCACCTCGATGCTCGCGCATTTCGGCACCGAGGTACTGGCCGGTTACGGCATCGGCGCGCGGCTCGAATTCATGCTGACCTCGATCGCATTCTCGACCGGGGTTGCCTCGGTACCGATGGTCGGCATGGCGGTCGGCGCCGGCCGTATCCGCCGCGCGCGGAGGATCGCCTGGAGCGGGGCTCTGATCTCCGCACTCGGCGTCGGCATCGTCGGCACGTTGATCGCGATCTTCCCGCACCTGTGGGTCGACCTGTTCACCAGCGACGCCCAGGTCCGCGCCGCAAGCGCGCAGTATCTGGCGATTGCAGGCCCATTGATGGGCGCATTGGCGGTTGGTATCTCGCTCTACTTCTCCTCGCAGGGGGCCGCAAAAGTGCTCGGCTCCGTCGTCGCGCAGACCGCGCGGCTCGTCTTCGTGGTTGCCGCGGGCTCCTGGCTCACGGCGAGCGGTGCCGGCTACCAGAGCTTCTTCCTGCTGGCCGGCAGCGCCATGGTGGTGTTCGGACTGTTCACCGCGCTTACGGTCTGGGCGACGTCCTGGGGCAGCGAGCGGACAGCGATACCGGCTGCGGCCTGAGCGCCGTTTTTCACGACGGCGAAAACTGCAAAACCCTGCACCGAAACGGGTCATGAGAGCCGGTCTCGGCTTGCGCAATTGATATTATGGTAATAATTTCAACGTGATTTCACTCGGAACGGGCTTTGGCGATGCGCTACGGCAGGGAACACAAGGCGGAGACGCACAAGCGCGTGGTCGAGGCGGCGGCCCGCCGCTTTCGCAGGAACGGCATCGAGGCGACCGGCGTGGTCGACCTGATGGCCGACGCGGGTCTGACCCATGGCGGCTTCTATGCGCACTTCCCGTCCAAGGAAATGCTGGTGCGCGAAGCCGTGCTGTCGGCCTCGGCGCAAGGCCGCCGGCACTTCCAGCGCCAGATCGAGCAGGCGCGCGCCGAAGGCCGCGAGCCGCTCGAGACGCATCGTCCGCCAATACTTGACGACGCTGCATCGTGACCGGCCGGACCGCGGCTGCAGCATCGCCGCGCTCGGCGCGGAGATCGCGCGCCATCCACGCAAGACGCGTGAAGCCTTTACCGAAGGCATGGAGAAGACGCTTGCCTTGATCGCCAGCGCGCTGCCCTCGCCTGATCGCGCCGACGCCAAGGACCGGGCTATTGCCGTGTTCTCGACGCTGATCGGCGCGTTACAATTGTCGCGGGCGCTTGCCGACTCCGACTTGTCGCAACAGGCGCTGGACGCCGGCATGAAGGCCGCGCTCGCAGTCGGCGCAAGCAATCTCGGCCGCAGCGGCCACTAACGTAAGCCGGCATCACAACAAGAAAGAGCGGTGCATGATCACTGCCGTCAACCACATCGCTCTCGCCGCAGACGACCCGGAGCATGCCGCCGCCGATTACGAACGGGTGTTCGGGCGAAGGCCGCAAGTCTACACCGACGATGGCCGGACGCTGCATCGGTTCGAGCTCGACAACATCGCCTTGGAGATCACGCGCGCTGCGGCCGGCGCGGCCGGACTGCAGCGCGTCGGCTTCGAGGTCGACGACATGTCAGCAACGGCGCGGAAATTCAGCCGTCGCGGACTTGGCTGCGAGGCGCCGCTCAGCGAGCATTGGCGCGGCGGCGATCATGGCGTGATCGAACGCACGGTGACGCCGATTTCCGCGGCGACCACGCATGGTGTCGGAATTGCCGTTGTCGAGACCATGCGCGCCGAAGGTGCGTCACCGCTGCCGGCCGCGCATGCCGTCACTGCCATCGACCATCTCGTCGTGCGCAGTCCGAACCCGGAGCGGGCGATTGCACTTTATGGTGGCCGTCTCGGCCTCGATTTCGCGCTCGATCGCACCAATCCGGATTGGGGATCGCGACTGCTGTTCTTTCTGTGCGGCGGCGTACGGGTCGAGATCGGCCATTCGCTGGCCAAGGGCATTTCCGACGAGCCCGACCAGTTTTCCGGTTTGGCGTGGCGGGTCGACGATGCGGCCGCCGCGCAGCAGCGGCTGCAGGGCTCAGGCGTGCAGACGTCGGATGCGAAGAAGGGCCGCCGGCCCGGGAGCCAGGTCCTCACGGTCCGGTCGAATACCTGCAATGTCCCGACCATTTTCCTGAGTGAAACGCCACGGGACGACGCGGCCTAGGGCCGCGCCGTCCTCGAAAGCACCTCGGCTGGCCCCGCGAAGGCCCATCGCGCCCGAGGGCATCCGAGACCTCACGCAACCAGGACTTCTTGCCGGTTGTCATGGCGGCCCCGCCCGATTAGTAAGCGGACCGGAATCTGGACAACTTCCCCGGGGGCGTTCTTGAAATTGATCGGCTTGTCTTTGGCCGCCGTTGCCTTTGCGGCAGTGGTTTTTGCGGGAAGTGCGGCCAATAGCGCGGGAGGGGGAGATGTCGGCGGCATCTGGCTGACCCAGGCCGGAGACGCCAAAATCCGCGTCCGTCGCTGCAGCGGCGGCCTGTGCGGCAGTGTGGCGTGGCTGCGCGATCCGATCGACAGCGCGACCGGCAAGCCGCAGGTCGACGACAAGAACGAGAACCCGGCAATGCGCCGCCGCCCGATCATCGGGCTGTCAATGTTCGTCGGCATGCACGCCGCCGGCCCCAACAAGTGGTCCGGGCGAATTTACAACGCCGACGACGGCAAGACCTACGCCAGCACGGTGACCCTGCAGGAAGGCAGCAAGCTCGAAGTGCAGGGCTGTGTCGGCAGCCTGTGCGGCTCGGAGACGTGGTCGCGCTCCAGCCTGCGCTGAGAACTGCGACCGCAAGTGGCGCGGTGACAGCTAGCGCTTCTGGCGGATGATCAGCTCGCAGAGATCGACGACCGCATTCTGCAGCTCACGGTCCTTGATCAGCGAGAACGCTTTCATCAGCTTTAATGCGCGTGAGTTCTGGATGAACTCAAACGGCGATGCACTCGAGCCATTGCCGGAGTGACGCTCCTCGGTGAGCAACTCCATTGGATGAACGTCGAGCAACTTGGCGATTTCGATCAGGCGGCCGGAGCTGACACGGTTGGTGCCCTTCTCGTACTTCTGCACCTGTTGAAAGGTCAGGCCCAACATCGCGCCGAGCTTCTCCTGCGAATAGCCGAGCCGCAAGCGGTGCGCCCGGATCCGCCGTCCCAACTCCTGATCGAATGTATCTTTCTTCATCAATTCGCGCCGCATCTAGTGAATCCGTTGGTTTGCGAATGAAGGTTCTCCGACCTTCATACAGGTGGACCGGTTGTGATGCTCTGTGACAGTGCGAGCATCTGCTTGCAGTGGACGAACTCCTGACGCGACGCCTCGACGACGCACACTCGCAACATCATGCCGCGCGAGTCGCCGCGTTGAGCCGACACAAGACGCGCTCGCATTTTTTCGATGCACGCGACTCGCGCGAAGTGCATACGATCCGATGTGTTCTTTCAGCGGAACACCCCTCTCAAAAATGGAACGCATGCAATTCTCCAACTGCAAGTAGCTTTATCAAAACGCGCCGTTCTTACAACCGGGACTAATCAATCAACACCAACAATCTGCAATTAAACGATATCGATTGCGTAAGCGCGACGCCAGACAAAGGCACGCTTCATAGGCGCCGGCGCCGATGCTTGCCAAAGCGCGCGATGCGGCGTGGGCGTAACCGCCGCTTCGACAATCACCAACAGTTGCGTGACGCACGCACGACGCGAAGCGAAGCGATTCGCGCGGCAATCGCCCGCAATGTCACGCGCGCATCACGCAACGCGCCGATGACGTCGCCGTCGTTCGACAATCCGGTTGCGCTGCTCGCAAAACGGGCAATGGGTCGGCGCACCGCCAACACCGTCGCGGGTCGCGCCCGCAGCTGACCTTCGCTGAAGATGAACCTGCGAGCTCGCTGGGCTGACCACAATCCCGGCAACGACAAGTTTGCAACGCATTCGAATCATTGCGGCCAGGATTCGTTAACCGTCCCGAATTGCGACAGGGAACGATGTCGCATGTTGCGATCTTGACTGGATGCGGAGTGGCGAAGTCGAGGAGATGAGCGCCATGATTGCGTATCAACTGAAGCCGCCGGTCGAGGCGTTTGGCTGGCGCATGGAGACACTGGAAGACGCCGCCTTCGTTGTCCGCAAATACGCCATCGAGACTGATGATGGCGTGGCGCGCAAGCTGGTCCGTTTCATGCGCGATGCGGAGACGATGCAGGAAGCCGGCATTGCCGAAAGTCAGCTGCGCGCCTGGGCCATGGCGACGATGAAAGCGATCGGCCGCACCGGCCTTGCCGAAAAGATCGGCCCAGGCGGCGAGCCGGAACACGCTAGCGGATCGCGCGCCGCGAAAGGAACGCGGTCGGAGTCTGCCCGGTCACCTGACGGAACGCAAAACTGAATGCCGCGGTCGAGGAGAAGCCGAGCCGCGTCGCGACCTGCTTGATCGATTGTCTGGGCTGCCCCAGCATCTCGATCGCCGCAATGATGCGTGCGCGCTGCCGCCAGACCTTGAAGGTCAATTGCGTCTCATGGGGAAACAGACGAACTCAAGGTGCGGCCCGACACGCCAACGGCGCGCGCCAGCGTATCAAGGTCACGATCATCAGCCGGATTCTTCAACAGAAGCTCGGCGACCTCTCGTGCTTTCGGAGCTGATGGCGTCGGCATGAAAGTCGTCGCGTCACCAGCACGTGCGAGTTCCCCGACGACCACCTCGGCCAGCAACATGACGCGCTTGCTATTGCTGCGTTCCGCTTTTGGGTTTGCGCATGTCCTGTCCGGAAAACCGGCATCCACTTTTCCGGGACATGCGTCAAACAGCGCCAGCACCAGCTCGCGCAACAGCGGTCCGACGCGGACGACGAACTCGCTCTTCAATTGCCGGCTTGGCGCTCGCGATGCGAGCCAGCGCGGCTGGAAATAGATGCTGCGCATCTCGACGTCGGCGAGCACATCGATCGCATGCGCGAGCCGCGCCGGCACCCACACCGCACGGTCCGGCGGCACCAGCCAGCGCCCCTTCGGCGTCTCCACCTGCATCAGGCCCTCGGCGGCAAACACCAGCTGCGCCTCGCGATGGGCGTGCAGGCCAAGCCGCGTGCCTCGTGGATAGCCGCTCGCCAGGATCTGGACGCTGCGCCCGCCGGGGCGAGCGCCGAAGGATACCGGCTGTGGCGCTTTGACGATGTTCATTGGCATGACTTCGATGACACGCCAGCCTATAAATCATGCAAGCTTCAGCCGAAAGAGCCGCCGCATGAACCGCCCGCAGACCGTGATCGCCTTTGTCAACGCCGCCCACTTCATCGACCACTACGCGATGCTGGTATTCGCCGCGGCGGTGATCCTGATGGGGCCGGCGTTCGGGATCGGCTACTCCGAGCTTCTGCCCTATGCGACGCCGGGTTTCGTTGCCTTCGGCGCCGGCTCGCTCCTGACCGGCTGGCTCGGCGACCGCTGGAGCCGCCGCCACATGATGGCGATCTATTTCCTCGGCATCGGCGCCAGCCTGATCGCCGTCGGCCTGGTGCAGACGCCACTTCAGCTCGGCATTGCGTTGTTCGCGGTCGGCGCTTTCGCCGCGATCTATCATCCGGTCGGCACCGCGATGCTGGTGTCCTATGCCGAACAGATCGGCCGCGAGGTCGGCATCAACGGCGTCTGGGGCAATCTCGGCGTCGCATTGTCGGCCGCTGATTACCGGCGTCACAGCGCAATATCTCGGCTGGCGCTGGGCGTTCGTCCTGCCGGGCGTCGCCACCATCGCAGTCGGCATCGTCTTCATGCGACAGATCGTGCACGAGGTACGCAAGGGCCACACCACGCAGCTTGCGACCGCACGCATCGAAAACAACGACATGTGGCGTGTGTTTGTCGCGTTGCTGATCGCGGTGCTGGCGTCTTCGACCACGTTCAACGCGGTCACGGTAGCGCTGCCAAAGCTGTTCGCCGAGCGCCTGTCTGACCTCACCACAAGCCCGTCGCTGCTTGGGCTGATCACCGCCTGTGTCTACGTGTTCGGCGCACTGACGCAGTTCAACGTCGGCAAGCTGCTCGATCGCTACCCGCTGAAGCGGATTTTCGTTGCACTGGCGCTGTTGCCGGCGCCCTTGCTCTATGCCGCCGCAGTGCTGTCCAACATGCCGCTGCTTGTCGCGTCGATCGGCCTCGTCATGGGCATGTTCGGGCTCGTCACCGTCAATGACGCCATGGTCGGCAAATACACCGCCGACGAATGGCGGGCGCGGGCCTATGCGGTGCGCTACTTCATCGGCTTCACCGCAGCCGGCGTCGCCGTCGGGCTGATCGCCTGGCTGCACGCGCAAGGCGGGTTTGAGCTGACGCTGAAAACATTCAGCGCCTTGTGTGTCGGGATCATTGTCGCGGCGTTGTTGTTCCCGGCGGCCAGGAGTTGACCTGCGCTGGCGCCACAACCGGCTGAATAAGCAAGCGGAATTCGGCTGATTAGACGTGACGCGCCCTGCTGGGTTCGTCCAAGATTGATGTTTATAATATTCTATCTGATGCTTGACGCATCATAATCGATATATCATGATTGTTAGATAACACTTGGGGCTGAAATCCCTGTCATGATCACCTCCGCTCAGCTGCGGGCCGCGCGAGCGTTGCTCGGACTGGACCAGCGCGAGCTCGCGCAGCGCTGCAGCCTGTCGCTGCCCACCATCCAGCGCATGGAAGCGTCCGATGGCGTGATCCGCGGCAACGTCGACTCGCTGATGAAGCTTGTGGGCGCACTCGACGCCGCCGGCATCGAGTTGATCGGCGACAACGCGACGAGTTCCGGCGGCGGGCGCGGCGTGCGGTTGAGGGAGCCGCCGCTGAACGGCGGCGCGAAGGAGCCGCGATGACGACGCCCTTCCTCCGGAGCGACTCACGGGAGCGGCTATGATCGCCGCGGCGCTTGCAGCAGTCGCAGCTCTGCTGGCGCTGGCGCCGCTCGCGATCCTGTTTGCCACAACCCCGCGCGGCTCGACCATCGTCTACAGCGCGAGCCTTGCCATCACTGCGGCACTGTTCGTCATCGCACTCGTCAGCCTGTTCGATCCGGCGCGCGGTACCTCGACGATCACCCTGCCGATCGGCCTGCCCTGGCTCGGCGCACATTTCCGCATCGACGCGCTCAGCGCCTTCTTCCTTGCGGTGATCAATCTTGGCGGCGCGGCCGCAAGCCTGTACGCGCTCGGTTACGGGCGTCATGAGGAATCGCCGGGCCGTGTGCTGCCGTTCTATCCGGCCTACCTCGCCGGCATGAATGTCGTTGTGCTCGCCGACGACGCTTTCTCGTTCCTGGTTGCCTGGGAGTTCATGTCGCTGTCGTCGTGGGCCCTCGTCGTTGCCCATCATCGCGAGGCCGAGAACGTCCGCGCCGGCTACGTTTATCTGCTGATGGCCGGCTTTGGCACGCTGTGCCTGCTGCTGGCGTTCGGCGTGCTGGCCGGTGGCACCGGCGCCTACGATTTTGCGTCGATCCGCATGCTGCATCCATCCTCGGGGCTCGCAGCACTGGTGTTGATGCTGGTGCTAACAGGCACCGGCTCGAAGGCTGGCCTCGTGCCGCTGCACGCCTGGCTGCCGCTCGCGCACCCGGCGGCTCCCAGCCACGTCTCGGCGCTGATGAGCGGGGTGATGACCAAGGTCGCAACTTACGGCTTCATCCGCATCGTGTTCGATCTGCTCGGCGCGCCGGACTGGTGGTGGAGCCTCGTCGTGCTGGCGATCGCGGGTCCAACCGCGACTATGGGCGTGCTCTACGCGCTGATGCAACGCGACCTGAAACGCGTGCTGGCCTACTCCACAATCGAGAACATCGGCATCATCTTTGTCGGCCTCGGCTTGGCACTCGCCTTCAAGGCCGAAGGGCTCAACTGGGCGGCGGCGCTGGCGCTCACTGCCGCGCTATTTCACGTGCTCAACCACTCCTGGTTCAAGAGCCTGTTATTCTTCGGCGCCGGCGCGGTGCTGAACGCGACCGGTGAGCGCGACATGGAGAAGCTCGGCGGCCTGATTCACGGCATGCCGAAGACATCAGCCGCGATGCTGGTCGGCTGCGCGGCGATCTCGGCGCTGCCGCCGTTCAACGGCTTTGTTTCGGAGTGGCTCACCTTCCAGGCCATTTTGCTCAGCCCGCAACTTCCGTCATGGGGGCTGAAGCTGATGATCCCGGCGGTCGGCGGGCTGCTGGCGCTGGCCGCAGCCCTCGCCGCGGCCTGTTTCGTCAAGGCCTTCGGCATCAGCTTTCTCGGCCGCGCGCGATCGACTGCCGCGACGTCGGCGGAAGAGACCGACCCCATTTCGCTCGCGGCAATGTTCATCCTCGGCGCGCTCTGCCTCGTCGCGGGCACCCTGCCGGGCCTGTTCATCGATGCGCTGGCGCCGGTTGCCAACGCGATGGTCGGCAACAGCATGCCGCACCAGACCGGGCTCGCCTGGCTCACCATCGTGCCGATCGCCGAAAGCCGCAGCTCCTATAACGGCCTGCTGGTCTTCATCTTCGTTACGTTGACGGGATCGCTGGCGGCGTTCACGATTCACCGCCTCGCCTCCGACCGGCTGCGTCGTGGACCGGCCTGGGACTGCGGCTTCCCGGACCCCAATCCCGCGATCCAGTATTCCGCCTCGAGCTTCTCGCAACCGATCCGCCGCGTGTTCGGCACCGTCGTGTTCGCGGCGCGTGAGATCGGCGAGATGCCGCCGCCCGGCTCCGCCGCGCCGGCACGGCTGACCGTCGTGGTCCACGACCTGATCTGGGACGCGCTGTATGCACCGATCGCATTCGGCATCGGCTTCGTTACCCAGCACATCAACATCCTGCAATTTCTCACAATCCGCCGCTATCTCAGCCTGGTGTTCGTGGCGCTGGTGCTGCTGCTTCTGGTGCTCGCGCTATGAGGCTGCTCCACGACTTCATCTCGCAGGGTGTGCAGATGCTGCTGGTGCTGACCCTGGCGCCGCTGCTCACCGGCTTCGTGCGCAAGCTCAAGGCACGCCTGCTGCGCCGGCAGGGGCCGCCGCTGCTGCAGCCCTATCGCGATCTGATCCGCCTGATGCGCAAGGACGTGGTGCTGGCGCACAACGCGTCCTGGCTGTTCCGCATCATTCCCTACGTCATCTTCGCCGGCACCTGGGTCGCAGCGGCTCTGGTGCCGACGTTCGGCACCGGGCTGTTGTTCTCGTGGTCGGCCGATTTGATCGCGATCATCGCGCTGCTTGGCAGTGCGCGCTTCTTCCTTGCGCTCGCTGGCATGGATGTTGGTACCGCGTTCGGCGGCATCGGCTCCAGCCGCGAGGTGATGATCGCCTCGCTCGCAGAGCCGGCGATGCTGATCACGGTCTTTGCGGTTGCGATGATTGCGGGCTCGACCCAGCTTTCGACCGTCGCCGAGTTCATGAGCTCGCCGGCCGTCGGCTTGCGTGTCTCGCTCGGGCTCGGCCTGTTCGCGCTGATCATGGTGGCCCTTGCCGAGAACGCGCGCATCCCGGTCGACAACCCGGCAACCCATCTCGAACTCACCATGGTGCACGAGGCCATGGTGCTGGAATATTCGGGCCGCCATCTCGCACTGATCGACCTCTGCTCCGAGCTGAAACTATTGCTCTACATCTCGCTGATCATCTGCCTGTTCTTCCCGTGGGGCGAGGCGCCGGCCGGTGCCGGAGTGCAAATGCTGGCGATTGGCGTCGTGGCCTACGCGTTCAAGCTCGCCGCCGGCGGCGCGATGCTCGCGCTGTTCGAGACATCGATCGCCAAGATGCGCGTGTTTCGCGTTCCGGAATTTCTCGGCGCCGCGCTGATGCTCGCGCTGCTCGCCACGCTGTTGCGCTTCGTATCGGGGAGCCTGTGACATGAACGGGCTGGAATTCGACGTCGCCCACCTGCTCGCCGGCTCGCTCGTGCTGGTGAGCTTCATGATGCTCTACCAGGACCGGCTCTACGCCCTGCTCAACACCTACGCCACGCATGCGCTGGTGCTGGCGCTGTCGGTCGCCTGGCAGGCGTTCGTGCAGCATGCCCCGCACCTCTACATCACCGCGCTGATCGCACTCGTATTCAAGGCGATCATCATCCCGGTCGCACTGCACCGGATCATCGTTCGCCTCGGCATCCATCGCCAGATCGAGACCGCGATCGGCTTCGGGCTGACCATGCTGGCCGGCATCGGCCTCGTCGCGCTGTCGATGGTGGTGATGCTGCGGGTGACGCCGGGCGCCGATCCGCTGGCGCGCGAAGACCTTGCCTTCGCGCTATCGGTGGTGCTGCTCGGCCTGCTCGTCATGGTGACGCGACGCAACGCGGTCAGCCAGGTCGTCGGCTTCATGTCGCTGGAGAACGGCCTCGTGCTCGCGGCAACCGGCGCCAAGGGCATGCCGCTTGTGGTCGAGATTTCGGTCGCATTCTCGGTGCTGATCGCCTTCATCGTGATCGGCATCTTCCTGTTCCGGATCCGCGAGCGCTTCGACAGCGTCGACCTGCAGGCGCTCGACCGCTTCCGGGGAGAACGCCGATGACCGTCGACGCCCTTGCAATAATTCTTCTGGTACCGGCAATTTCCGCCGCGGTCCTCGCCGTATTCCCCGGCTACAAGCTTACAGCGCGCTTGAATGTGCTGGCGGCGTTGCTCACCTTCCTCACCGCATTGTCGCTGTTCGCGGTTGAGCCGGCGTCCGGCGAGTACCTGCTGGTCGACGACCTCAACAAGGTCTTCATCGTGCTGACGACCTTCGTCGGCTTTACCACCAGCGTGTTCAGCGCAAGCTACATCCAGCACGAGATCGAAGTCGGCCGGCTGACGCCGGTGTTCGTGCGCTTCTACCACGCGATGTACCAGATCCTGATGTTCGCGATGAACCTCGCGCTGGTCGCCAACAACATCGGCTTGATGTGGGTCGCGATCGAGCTTGCGACGCTGACCACCGTGCTGATGGTCGGCATCTACCGCACCCATGAAGCACTGGAAGCGGCCTGGAAATACTTCATTCTCGGCAGCGTCGGCATCGCGCTGGCGCTGTTCGGCACTATCCTGGTCTACATGGCGGCGCGGCCGGTGATCGGCGAAGGCCTCGATGCCATGGTGTGGACAGTGCTGGTCAAGCGCGCCGCGCAGTTCGATCCGGCGCTGCTCAACGTCGCCTTCGTGTTCCTGTTGCTCGGCTACGGCACCAAGGTGGGGCTCGCGCCGCTGCACGCCTGGCTGCCCGATGCCCACGCCGAAGGCCCGACCCCGATCTCGGCGGTGCTGTCGGGCCTGCTGCTCAACGTCGCGCTCTACGCACTGCTGCGTTTCAAGCTGCTGTTGGCGGTGAATGCAGCGGCGATCGCGCCGGGCCCGCTGATGGTGATCATGGGGCTGATCTCGGTGATCTTCGCCGCGCTGATGCTGTACCGCCGGCGTGACATCAAGCGGATGTTCGCCTATTCCTCGATCGAGCACATGGGCATCATCGTGTTCGCCTTCGGCATGGGGGGGCCGCTCGCGAACTTCGCAGGCCTCCTGCACATGACCATGCACTCGCTGACCAAGTCGGCGATCTTCTTCGCGGTCGGTCACATCGCCCAGGTCAAGGGCACGCAGAAGATTGCCGACATGGGCGGGCTGACCGTGAGCAATCCGCTGCTCGGCTGGGGCCTCATCCTCGGCGTCGTCGCGATCGCAGGCTTGCCGCCGCTCGGCATCTTTATGAGCGAGTTCCTGGTCGTGTCCTCGACGTTCGCGCGTGAGCCGTGGCTGACCAGCATCCTCGTGGTCGGCATCCTGATCGCGCTCGGTGGCCTGTTCCTGCGGCTCAATGTGGTGGTGTTCGGCGAGCCGAAGGGCCCGACCGCGCCGGCGGAAGCCTCCTACGTGCCGATGTTCACGCATCTCGCGATCGTGCTTGGCGCGGGCATTTACCTGCCCTCGGCGCTGGTCACCGGCTTTCAGAACGTCGCCAAGCTGCTCGGGTGAACACCATGGCCCTGCTCGACAGCATTCCCCATCGCCAGAAGGCAGCGGACCAGAGACCCTGGCCACGCGTCATCGTCGGCGACGATGGTTGGCTGGCTGCCATCGAATGCCTGACTTCGGGCCGCGCCACGTTGCTCGGACTGTGGGGCGAGCCGGCGGCGGTGCACATGGCGCTGGTCAGCGGCGACTTTGCCGAGATCGCCGTGGTGAGTCTGCAAAGCGCCGACGGCAAGTTCATCAGCGTTGCCGGCCGCCATCCGCCTGCGCTGCGCCTCGAGCGCACGATTCAGGACCTGTTCGGGCTGCAGGCGATCGGGGGTGCGGACCAGCGGCCATGGCTCGATCACGGCGAGTGGGGACAAAGCCATCCACTTGGCACGCGCTCCGTGCAGCGCGAGACCGCGCCATACAGCTTCCTGCCGAGCGAGGGCGAAGCACTACACCAGATCGCGGTCGGGCCGGTGCACGCCGGCATCATCGAGCCCGGCCATTTCCGCTTTACGGCGAACGGCGAGCACGTGGTGCGGCTCGAGCAGCAACTCGGCTATGTGCACAAGGGCATCGAGCAACTGATGGCAGGCGCGACGTTGGCGCGCGCCGCAGAGCTGGCCTGCCGCACCTCCGGCGACAGTGCGGTGGCTTACGCGCTCGCCTTCGCGCGTGCGGCGGAAGCCGCGCTGCAGATCGACGCGCCGCCGCGCGCGCATTATTTGCGCGGCGTGATGGCGGAGCTCGAACGTCTCGCCAATCATTTTGGCGACATCGGCGCGATCTGCAACGATGCCTCGTTCACCCTGATGCACGCGCAGACCAGTATCCTGCGCGAGCGGACCTTGCGCGCCGCCGAGGCCTGCTTCGGTCACCGCTTGATGATGGATTTGATTGTACCCGGTGGACTCACGCGCGACATCGCGCCCGATGGCATGGCCCAGCTCCGGGAATTGCTGACCGAGGCGCAAAAAAGATTTCCGCGGCTGGTCGAACTCTACGACAACACCGCCTCGCTGCAGGATCGCACCGTGACGACGGGTATCGTGAAGGCGGAATATGCGCAGAGCTTCGGTGCCGGCGGCTATGTCGGGCGCGCCTCCGGACGCGCGTTCGACGCGCGGAAGGCTTTTCCCTACCCGCCCTACGATCAACTCACGTTCCATGTCCCGGTGCTCGACGACGGCGACGTCAACGCACGGGTCTGGATCCGCATTCGCGAGGTCGAACAAAGCATCCGGCTGATCGCTGAGATGCTCGATCGACTGCCGTCAGGCGAAATCCTGACCGATATCAAACCGGCCGGCCGCGCCGGCGAGGGCAAATCTTGTGAAGGTCTGGCGCTGACCGAGGCCTTCCGTGGCGATGCGCTGGTCTGGCTCCGCCTCGACGGGGAGGCGCGCATCGTGCGCTGCCACCTGCGCGATGCATCGTGGTTCCAGTGGCCGCTGCTGGAAGCCGCGATTGACGGCAACATCGTTGCCGACTTCCCGCTCTGCAACAAGTCGTTCAACTGCTCGTATTCGGGGCACGATCTCTGATGCGCAGGACGCTGCTCGAGAGCCTGACCCACGGCCCGCTCACCGAAGCGCCGCCGAAGCCGAGCGAGGCCGCGCTCGCGGAGCTGGCGCAAGCCGTCGACCGCGCCGCCAAGGCCCGGCTCGGGCGCTCGCTGTCGATCCGCGAGGTCGACGCCGGCTCCTGCAACGGCTGCGAGCTGGAGATTCATGCGCTCAACAACGCGTTCTACGATCTCGAGCGCTTTGGCCTGCGCTTTGTGGCCTCGCCGCGCCATGCCGACGTGCTGATGGTGACCGGACCGGTGACGAAGAACATGCGCGAGGCACTGGAGCGCACCTTCAACGCAACGCCTGATCCGAAATGGGTGGTCGCCGTCGGCCGCTGTGCCGCCGATGGCGGAGTGTTTGCCGGCAGCTACGCTGTCGCCGGCGGCGTAAAAGACATCATCCCCGTTGACCTGCACATCGCGGGATGCCCGCCGTCGCCGACTGAATTGCTGAGCGGGTTGCTGGCGCTGCTGGAAGCGCCGAACGGCAAGGTCAAACCCGGCTGAGTGCCGCGAGCAGCCTCGTGCCATCAGGCACGCCAAGACCGCTGACGGCGTCAAACCCTCGCTGCGCCCGGTAGCCCTTGCGGCGGCCTGGACCGTTACCACCGGACACGATGTCGCGGAAACCAGCCTTCGCGACGGCGGACCTATAGAGCAGCGGCGCGAGGAAGCGCCGGCGTTTGCCGGCCGGCAGCTGCGCATTGATGCACGCGATCAGCGCCGCCCACACCGGCGTGCTCGCGCTGGTGCCGGCACCGGTGTCCGGCTTGCCATTGAGCACGATGTCGAAGAAGGGCGGGCCGGCCAGAGCGGCGACATCAGGCACGACACGGCCGTCGCGGCCGCGCGCATCGAGAGACACGATCCGAACTTTCTGCCAGGGCGGACGGCGAATGAGCGCGCTCACGCCACCTCCGGTCGAGCCACCGCCGTCGTCGGTGCGATGTCCCGGCGCTTCCCACCAGACGACCTCGTCGAGCGCACCGCTGTATCCGGGATTTAACATCGTCCCGCCGACGCTCAAAGCGAACGGACTCGAGGCGGGAAATTCGACGTGGTAGCGGCCACGGCGCTGGCCGCAGCCGATGCCGTCATCGCCGGCGGATACACAAATGTTTATTCCCATCATCGCAGCGATCTGCAGCCGGTGACTGACCGACACCATCGCGCCGTCGCTCCAGTCCCGCGATTCCTCGGCGAGGCCGTAGCTGATCGAGACCGTGGTCGGATTCGCCGTGTCCAGCGCGGTGACTTCGTCGAGAAAATCGATCCAGCCTTTCTGGGTCCAGCTCGCGAAGTAGACGTGAATATCGGCCTTGGGGCAGAGCCCGGCGACGAGCTCGACGTCCATCATCGTTTCCGCGGTTTCGACTAAGAGAATGTTCCCCAGCCTTTTCGGCAGTCGCCGGATCGCCGTTCGGTATTGCCGTTCGTTCATCGGCTTGATGTCGATTGCCTTCGTCTGGATGCGCGATTGCGGCAGATGATGGCGTTTGCAAAACGTTGCGACGTCGCTTGCGATGTAGGCCGGTGGCATCAGCTTGCCATTGTTCACCGGCGCGCCGAACTCGGCGATGACAATGGTTTGTCCGGCGCCGTCGCCGGGCGGAAAGTTGTAGAGTTTTTGGACATCGGCGGGGGTCAGGCAGGCGCCGGGCCGGCTCTGCGGACGACGCGCGGCATGTCGAAACGCCATCGGCCGTTGATCGAGCCCTTCAATGCCGGTGATCACCCCCTCGAGCGCCCGTGGAATTCTTCAACGGCCCCTCGCGGCCGCGAATTAAGCCCTCGCCCCTGAGCTCGTAGATGCCGAGTTTCGGCCGAAAGGCCGCCGTCATCGCCGCCGCCGTACCGCTCACGCGCAGACTTCGGCCGCCCTGCCTGACATCGTCGATGCGCAGCCGGAACGATTGCAACACCTGTTCCACCTTGCGAATGATGGCAGGCCGCACGCCGAATTTCCTGTCGATCTCGCGCCGGCTCAAGGAACGCTTCGGCATATTCGCGGGCGACGGCAGCTCCGGGCCCTTCAAGGTGATGGTGACGTCGATGCGCGCGCGCGGATCGACATCACCACGGCGAACCGAATCCTGCGGCGGCTTGCGGCGGCTGCCTTTGAGCTCAACGAAGCGTCTTGCCATGCGCGTCCCCCAAACGCTGCGCGCACCTAGCGCTAGCCAAGCCCCCGCCCGTCCCTGGCAGAGGGCGAGCGGTCGCGTGAGCGTCAAAATGCTTATTGCATCGTCAGTTCGTGACGGCCGACCACCATCCAGTGCACCTCATCCGGACCGTCGGCAAAGCGCAGGTGACGCACGTCGGTGTACATCTCGGCAAGCGGCGTCCACTGCGAGATGCCGGTGGCGCCGTGCATCTGGATCGCCTGGTCGATGATCTTGCAGGTGCGCTCCGGCACCATCGCCTTGACCATGCTGACCCAGACGCGCGCTTCCTTGTTGCCGAGCACGTCCATCGCCTTGGCGGCCTTCAAAACCATCAGCCGCATCGCTTCGATTTCGCAGCGCGCTTGCGCAATGATCTGCAGGTTGCCGCCGAGATGGGCGATCTGCTTGCCGAACGCCACGCGTGTCAGGCCTCGAGTTACCATCATGTCGAGTGCCTTCTCGGCCTTGCCGATCGTGCGCATGCAGTGATGGATGCGGCCGGGCCCCAGCCGCACTTGCGAGATCTCGAAACCCCGGCCCTCGCCGAGCAGCATGTTCTCCTTCGGCACGCGAACATCGTTGAAGCGGATATGCATGTGCCCGCGCGGCGCATGATCGTGACCGAACACCTCCATCGGCTCGATGATTTCGACACCGGGCGTATCCTTCGGCACCAGGATCTGCGACTGCTGCTTGCTTGGCGCGGCGTCCGGATTGGTCTTCACCATCACGATCATGATCTTGCAGCGCGGATCGCCGGCGCCGGAGATATAGTATTTTTCGCCGTTGATCACGTATTCGTTGCCAACAAGCTTCGCGGTGGTCGAGATGTTCTTGGCATCCGACGACGCGACGTTCGGCTCGGTCATGACGTAGGCTGAGCGGATTTCGCCGTTGAGCAGCGGCTGCAGCCATTTCTCCTTCTGCGCCTCGGTGCCGACCCGCTCCAGCACCTCCATGTTGCCGGTGTCAGGCGCAGCACAATTCATGGACTCCGACGCCATCGGGCTCTTTCCAAGCTCGGCTGCGATATAGGCGTAGTCGAGATTTTTGAGGCCCTCGCCGGTGTGCGCGTCCGGCAGGAAAAAGTTCCACAAACCCTCCGCCTTGGCTTTGTCCTTGGCCTTCTGCAGCACGTCGAGCTGGCCGGGCGCAAAGCTCCAGCGGTCCTTCTTGTCCCTGCCGAGCCGGACGAATTCGCTCGTCATCGGATCGACCGTCTCGCGGATGAATTTTCGGACATGGTCATAGAGCGGTCGAACCGCGTCCGACATGCGAAGATCGTTCAGTTCGTCGCCGGGATTGAGCCCGTAGCTAGTGCGCCGCGGCGTGTGCTTGATGTGCATGTTCATGGTTCGCTCCTTGGGGATTTGTTGCTTGGAGGGATTGATTGGATGGCTGACTTTACGAAACGCAGCCGGCGCGGACAACCACGCGAGACGACCTGTTGCGATGCCGGCACTGCTGCGCGCTCACAATTCAGAGCGGTTTGTTGAGATCGGTCTGCCCGGCCGCGCAAACCGCGCGTCAAGGCCTTCGTGCTCTCGCGGAAGCTCAGCACGGATTGAGCAGCGAATCCAGCGCAGCGTCAGTCATACCCGCGCGCTCTTGCGCGAAGAAGGCTTGCCCCCGCGCTACACCGAAGGCCGCCGTCATCACTACGCGCTCGAAGACATATTATTCTGGCGCGACGGGCGGTCGTGGTACAGCGCGCGTTGCGCCACCGTGGCCAATCCACTGCGCACTAGCTCTTCATCCTCGCATCGCAGCAGCTTGGCCTGAGCGTGTGCAGGGAGCTTGATTGCTATTTTACGCGCAACATCGGTCGCAGAGACGAAAGAGAAGCGGCGGTGATCCGTTTGCGAAGTGTGGTCATGATGAAATCCCTCAGTGCGAAATCGTCGTGGCACAAGGGATAGGCGTTTCAGTTTGCGCAAATCTCCACCAGACCGATGTGTGGATTTCCACTCAACCGATTTAGTGGAAATCGCAGAGTGAAGGCGGCCGGGCAAGCAGCAATACGTTTGCCCTGTGCAGGGCTGCGCTTGGAAGGAGACCGTTGCTCAAATGAGTTTTGCGTCAACTTGACGCGATACTGCGGTGCCGCTCGGCGAACCGGGGTTTTTTCGCATCCGCCGGACGTGAAAACTCCCTTGGTTTGATTTCCGGGAATTTGCCGGAAACCACGCGGGGAAGCGTTTTATCATGACCTTGGGGCAAAGCCGATACTTCGTCGCGTCGAGGTGCGCGCCGCTTACTTTTTCGCGACCCTCTCCAATTCACGGGCGGCATTTACAATCTTTGAGTTACGTCCGCCAGCAATGCGCGCAGCCGCAGAAGGGGTAAGGTTATATTCGTCGGCAATCGCTTCAGCAGCGGCGGCTACGCTCCATCCGGCCCGGCGTAACTCACGATAGCCAACGGTGGCCTTGGCCAGCGTATCGCGATACTGCTCATGCGGCGTCCGGGTGCGCGAAATGAAATGTGACTTCGAGAAAGTCCCATTCTTCGTTCGTTAGCTCACCGCTATACTCACGGAGCGCAGTCAGGCGGCGCTCACTGTAGAGCCGCGATATGATTTCTTGTACGCGGGGCGTCATGACAGCCTCCGCCGCATACGCTCAAATAGAGCTTGCAACACGAAGGCCGCGCGCACCTTGCGGCTAGATCGCAGCCAATCGCATTCGCCCGCGAGCGCGAGAGCTAGGCGAGCCGCTTCAGGTCGGGTCGCGATACGCTTCCGCAGCCATTCCAACGTGACCTGGGGGTGGACCTGCGACGTGCGAGGCATTAGCCCGCACACCGACGCGAGGCGATACAGAAAGACCGCTTCGTGCCGCGCCGCGAGGATCATCAACAGCGACGTGTAATTGTGCCGTGGACTGGCCATCGCTTGCAGCGCATCAGCGGCGGATGGGTAATCGGAACTGCTCGCCAGACAATCGAGTATCGACGGATCGAATGAATGTGCAGCAAGACAAACTTCGATTGCACGGGTGATGCGTGCGATCTGGCTGGCCTCGCGGCGGCGTTCATTGTGATTTAGCCATGCGGCACTACTGAATGACATAACGCGACTCGTGATTTTCAAAATCGATCATTGAGACGCGCGTAGCACGCGACGGCGAAGTGGTAGACCAACGATTGCGCTCGCAGAGACGCCTTCGGCGTCCATCGATCCGGTTTCGATCTTCAGCAAGTGGAACAGCGCGAAGGCGAAGACCGCGTAACGTAAACCCGGTAATTTCGGGGCAAGTTGCCCCAAAATTACCCCAGCCATTTCGAGAAGGAGCAATCGCGAAGCTCGACCTTTCGTTGGCTGACGCGACGCCAATGCCAGCGGTCCATCGAGCGGGTGGACCTGCTGAATAATCCGACTTTCAGATTATCTAAAAACCAGATATTTTAGGTTGCGCGTTAACCGTGCTTCGCCTCTTGGGAGACGCGAGCAAGACCACCAAAAGGGGATATGAGATGGCCAAGAAATTCATCGCGGTTGTGAGAGGCAGACGACCCGCGCTGACACGATTAGACCCATTCTCGTATTTTTGGATTTGTTGGAAGGTGACGCCGACCTGCTCGCCGACTTCTGTTTGAGAAAGCTCACCCCTAAGTTCTCAAGTTCCGGATGCGTGCGCCGACCGCAGTATCGACTGCAGTGCGTCTCTTTATCTTCATCTAAGCCCTCCCGCCCTACCGTGCAGAGGGACAATGTATCTTCATCCGAATGCAATTCTCGGTCCTGGGATGAGGATCATTGAATTGACCACACACCTTTATAGGGAGAACCTCGTCGCTCTCGCGTGGATGTTTCGGCGCATCAGCGAGCGCGGGATTGAGAGGATGACGGGGTTCGTGTGAGCTTCGTTCTAGGGAATTCTCTCGGTGGGCAACGGGAAGCATTTCAGACCGTTTCCCGTCAAAGGAGGCCCACCATGGCAGAAAAAGAGCGGCCAACTCCGGATCAAATCCGCTGAACTGAAAAAACTCAGCAAGGAAGCACGGGTTGACGACTGGTCTGAAATTGTCACCTCGAAAGAAGAGGCTGAAATGCGCATCCGCGATCTAAAGGCGAAGGCTCGGATTGAGTAACCAGCTTCAACTATCGACTGAGCAAAACCATCGTCAGTTTGGAAAACATGCGTCTCCAATCTGGCTCGACGATGTTTGGGTCTACGCCGGTCTGCTGAAGCACCATTTCGCATCCCACGTCGGACTGCAAGAACTCCAGTGATACCTGCGAAGCGCGTGGAAAGCGCTTCGGGACCTCAAGTGTAAAAGCTAGGGCATGAGGCTTGTCTACGAGCAGGTAATTGCCCGTATGCTCGATTGTCCCGTCTCTGGTCTGCTCCACTATTGAGAAGTGCCCACCGACCGCAACATCGGCATCGATGTTGGCGATTTCGCTGTCATCTCCCTTGAAGAGCCACCGGCTCATAATCGCTGGATCAGTCCATGCACAAAACAACTCATCGGCAGTGGCTTTGAAGACAAGCGAGATTGTGAGCACGAGAAAGTCCTCCTAGGAGGACCAAACGGTTGTCGAAGCATTGAGTTCGACGGTGGTCTTTGGAAAGACCGTCAACGCCTGATTTGATGGCTCATCGCCATCGTCTGCGCTCTAACGATCAAGAGATTCCGCACCCGGCTTTGCTCTGACAGAAGACGAATTAGATTCCCGGACTTCCGCGCAAACTATGAAATCGCAGGCTGCGCCAGGCGGATCAAGAAGATCGAGCCGAAGGACAGAAATCATCGCCCAGCTACATCACGGGATTAAACCCGAAATGGAGCTAACACAGCGTTCCGTTGCCACAGTTGCAGCCGGTCAGGCTCGGAAAATCGATGTCGCGCCGATACCGCGAACTCATCTCAGCGATGCCTGGGCGTGCCCGAGCGGTGGCGACACGGTGGCGACACGGACGCGGTTCGGCATAGTCCGCGAATTCGAGAGACGTGTAAGTTATTGCGTCTACAGTATAATTTGGTTGCGGGGATAGGATTTGAACCTATGACCTTCAGGTTATGAGCCTGACGAGCTACCGGGCTGCTCCACCCCGCGCCAAATCTTTTCGCGAGGCAACGCTCACGACACGCGGCGTACTTAGCAACCGTGCCTTGCTTTGGAAAGGGCGTGGACGTCATCTTTTTGATGTTTTTGCGACAGGCAAAGACAGCAGCCTGGGATAGTCTCCCAGCGCAACAAGAAGCGAGCGTTCACGACCAAAAGCGAAGCTCCGGGGGACGCCATGAACGAGGTGCTGCAAGCCGCAGGCATTCAGGTGCTGGAAGGCGTGTTCCATCGCGCCATCGAGCGGTCGCGCCAGGAACCGGCGCCGACGCTGCAGGAGCGGCTCGACCGCCTGACGCGGCTGCGCGCGATCCTGAAAGGCAACGAGCAGCATTTCGAGCGCGCGATCTCCGCCGATTTCGGCACGCGCTCGCCGACCGAGACCCTGATCGCCGAGACGCTGTTCGTGCTCGGCGAGATCAAGCACGCGACGCAACATCTGCGCAAATGGATGGCACCGCAGCGCGTGCCGACCGAGTTGCAGTTCCTGCCCGGCAAGAACCGCCTGCTGCCGCAACCGCTCGGCGTGGTCGGCATCATCGCGCCGTGGAACTATCCGCTGCAGCTGACGCTGGCGCCGGCGGTCGCCGCGCTCGCTGCCGGCAACCGGGTCATGATCAAGCCGAGCGAGCTGACGCCGCGCTTCTCCGCGCTGCTGCAAGAGCTGATCGCGGCGAAGTTCGAGCCTGACGGAATTCTTCGTCACCGACGTCGACGGGTCGATCGCGGAAAGCTTTGCGCGCTGCCGTTCGATCATCTGATCTTCACCGGCTCGACCCGCGTCGGCCGGCTGGTCGCCGAGGCCGCAGGCCGCAACCTCACGCCGGTGACGCTCGAGCTCGGCGGCAAGTCGCCCGCGATCGTCGACCGCTCCGCCGATATCGACGAGGCCGCCGAGCGCATCGCCTACGGCAAGCTGCTCAATGCCGGCCAGACCTGCATCGCGCCGGACTATGCGTTGGTGCCGGAGGCGTCGGTGGCCGATTTCGCCGACGCGGCTGCGGCGCACGATCGCACGCGATGTATCGGCGCGAGCCCGGCCAACAAGGACTACACCTCGATCATCTCGGACCATCATTACGCGCGGCTCGCAGGGCCTGGTCGACGATGCCGCGCGCCAAGGGCGCGACCGTGATTCAGCCGGCAATCCGGCCGACGAGCCGCCTGGAAGTCGGCGCGCAAATTTCCGCCGACCATCGTGATCGGCGCGACGCCGCAGATGGAGCTGATGCAGGAGGAGATCTTCGGCCCCGTGCTGCCGGTCATGACCTGCATCGCGAGCGAGCGAGGCGATCGACTACATCAACGCCCACGACCGGCCGCTGGCGCTCTACTGGTTCGGCAGCGACGAGGCCGCGCGCGACGAGGTGCTGTCGCGCACCGTCTCCGGCGGCGTCACCGTCAACGACTGCCTGTTCCACTTCGCGCAGGTGAACCAGCCGATGGGCGGCGTCGGCGCCTCCGGCACCGGCAGCTATCACGGCAAATGGGGGTTTGACACCTTCAGCAAGCTGAAGCCGGTGTTCTATCGCTCGACGCTCAATCGCATGAGCCGATCTCTACCCGCCCTATGGCGCAAAAATCGCGCGGCTGGAGAAGCTGCTGCGGTTCCTGTCGTAGTACGAGTTGTCAACCGAACGAATCGCAACGAACTCGAATTGGTCGTCAGCGCACCGGAATGACAACAATAAACATGGGGATGACGGTCGATTTCGATTTCGTCTGTCGGCGCCGGCTCGGGCGGCTGCGCGGTGGCGGGGCGGTTGGCGAAGACCCGGCGACCAGCGGTGGCGCTGCTCGAAGCCGGCGGCGAAGAACGACAATTGGGTGGTGACGACGCCCGGCGCGATGGTCCTGATGGTCGGCGGCAAGGTGAACAACTGGGCGTTCGACACCGTGCCGCAGAAGGGACTGAACGGCCGCATCGGCTACCAGCCGCGCGGCAAGGGGCTCGGCGGCTCGTCGGCGATCAACGCCATGGTCTATATCCGCGGCCACAAGTGGGACTACGACCACTGGGCCTCGCTCGGCAACGCCGGCTGGGGCTATCGCCGACGTGCTGCCCTACTTCAAGCAAGTCGGAGAACAACGACCGAGTTCGACGGCGAGTATCACGGCAAGGGCGGGCCGCTGCACGTCACCAGCCTGCAGTCCGACAATCCCGTGCAGCGAGATCTTCCTGCAGGCGCGCGCGCGAAGGCGCAGTTCCGATCCGCGACGATTTCAACGGCGCCGAGCAGGAAGGGCTCGGCATCTACCAGGTGACGCAGCAGAACGGCGAGCGCTGGAGCGCCGCGCGCGCCTACATCCATCCGATCATGGGCAAGCGGCCGAATCTGCAGGTCAGGACCCAAGCGCACGCGACGCGAATCCTGTTCGACGGCAAACGCGCGGTCGGCGTCGAGTACACGCAAGGCAACGAGGTAAAAGCAGCTGCGCGCGCGACGTGAGGTGATCCTGGCTCCGGCGCGTTCCAGTCGCCGCAGCTGATGATGCTGTCCGGCGTCGGCGACGCCGCCGAGCTGCAGAAGCTCGGCATCGCGCGCGTGCACCACCTGCCCGGCGTCGGCAAGAACCTGCAGGACCATCCCGACTTCGTCTTCGGCTTCACGTCGGACGACGCCGAATTTCGCCGTCGACTGTCGCTCGGCGGCATCGCGCGGCATGCTGCAAGCGGCATCGCGCAATATCGCCGCGAGCGGCGCGGCCCGATGACCTCGAACTTCGCCGAATGCGGCGGCTTCCTGAAGACGCGGCCCGATCTCGACGTGCCCGACATCCAGCTGCATTTCGTGCATGGCGATGGTCGAGGATCACGGCCGCAAGCCGCGCTGGGCACCGGCTTCTCCTGCCATGTCTGCCTGCTGCGGCCGAAGAGCCGCGGCAGCGTGTGCGCTCGAAAGCGCCGATCCGATCGGCGCCGCCGTCGATCGATCCGAATTTCCTCGGCGAGCAGGACGATCTCGAGACCATGGTCGCGGGCTTCAAGATGACGCGCGCGCCTGATGGAGACGCCGGCGCATGCGAAGCCTTGCAGAAGACGCGACCTGTTCACCGCCGACGTCCGGACCGACGACGACATCCGCAACGTGCTGCGCCACCGCGTCGACACCGTCTATCATCCGGTCGGCACCTGCAAGATGGGCGTCAATGATCCGCTGGCCGTGGTCGATCCGACAGCTCAAGGTGCACGGCGTGGAGGGCCTGCGCGTGGTCGACGCCTCGATCATGCCGACACTGATCGGCGGCAACACCAATGCGCCGACGATCATGATCGGCGAGAAAGGCCGCCGACATGATCAGGAGCGAGATGCGCACCGCCTGAATTCGTTTCTCGTCATTGAAAAATTGCGGCAGCGGAGCGGCACCTTGCATCAAACTGATGCCGTATTGAACTGACATCCTCAATCTGCGTTCGCAGAGTGGGGACTCGTCATCGTGCGTCGCAAGATGCGCGGGTTGAATGCGAACGCGGGGTGTTTGCGTAAAAGCGCCGAGTTACCGGCCTTCGCGGGCAGCGTTGAGTCATGCCCGGCGTTAGCGGCCCGGGTCTTGGGGGGGAACATGAAACACGACCGCGAAGGCGGCCGAGCGTCAGCTTGCGCGGCTCGGCGCGTTTGGCTGCACTCGCCATGATCACGGCGATCCTGATCTATGCGCACTAAAGCTCACGTCAGCAGGAAGCCGCCATCGACCGTCAGTACCGCGCCGGTCATGTAGCGCGACGCTTGCGACGCGAGGAAGACGATGGCGCCATCAAGATCGGCCTCGGCGCCGAGCCGGCGTTGCGGGATGCGCTTGATCAGCCGCTCCCCGGCCGGTGTCGCCCAGAATTCATGGTTGAATTCGGTGTCGATATAGCCCGGCGCCAGCGCGTTGACGCGGATGCTCTTCGACGCCCATTCCAGCGCGAATGATTTCGTCAGCTGAATGAGGCCGCCCTTCGAGGCATTGTAAGGCGACAGGTGCCCCATCACACCGAGCCCAAGCACAGAGGCGATATTGATGACGTTGCCGCCCTGCTGGCGCGCAATCATGCGACGGGCGACTTCCGTGGCGCAGGAGAACGCGCCTTTCAGGTTGGTGTCGATCACGGCGTCCCAGTCGGCCTCGGCAAGATCGACCGCGGCGCGTTCGCGCTGCACGCCGGCATTGTTGATCAGCACCGTGACCGGCCCAAGTGCGGCTTCGGCCTGATCGAGCGCTGACTTGATTGATGGCTGGCTTGTCACGTCCATCGCAACTGCGGCCGCGCGGCCGCCGGCGCCGTGATTTCCTTCGCCAGGCTGTCGAGCTTCCCGGTTTGCCGCGCGCCAAGCGCAACGGCTGCGCCTCGGCTGGCGAGCACGCGCGCAAACTGACGACCAAGGCCTTGCGAAGCGCCCGTCACCAGAACCACCTCGCCCGACAGATCAAACAAATCGCTCATCTCAAGTCTCTTCGTTTCCTGAACCCGCGCCAGTCTACCAAGCGAGCGTCGGGGCGATAGTCCGGCATCGAGCAAATGCCACTTCGCAACCCCGAAAAGCTTGGCTACAGTCCGCCCTCCTTCAGATGGACCAAAATTAACAATACGGGAGCGAGACGATGGATCTGGGCATTCGAGGCAGGAAGGCAATCGTCTGCGCATCGAGCAAGGGGCTGGGCAAGGCCTGCGCCGAATTCCTCGCCGCCGACGGCGTCGACCTCGTGCTGCTGGCGCGTGGTGCCGAGGCGCTGGAGAAGACGGCCGCGGAGATCCGCGCCAAACATCGGGTCAACGTCACTGCGATCGCGATCGACATCACGACACCGGCGGGACGCGAGGCGGCACTGAAGGCCTGCCCCAACCCCGACATTCTGGTCAATAACGCCGGTGGCCCGCCGCCCGGCGATTTTCGCAACTGGACCCGCGACGACTGGATCAAGGCGCTCGACGCCAACATGCTGACCCCGATTGAGCTGATCAAGGCGACGGTCGATGGCATGATGGCGCGCAAATGGGGCCGCATCGTCAATATCACCTCGGCGGCGGTGCGCTCGCCGATCGATATTCTCGGCCTTTCCAACGGCGCCCGTGCCGGCCTCACCGGCTTCGTCGCGGGTCTGTCGCGGAAAACCATTGCCAATGGCGTCACCATCAACAATCTGCTGCCCGGCCCATTCCTCACCGACCGCATCCGGTCGACCGCGCAAGCCGAAGCCAAGGCAAGAAACACTTCGGTTGACGACGTGATCGCGCATCGATCGAAGGAGAATCCGGCCGGCCGCATCGGCGACCCCGCCGAATTCGGCGCGGCGTGCGCATTCCTTTGCAGCGTGCACGCTGGCTTTATGACCGGCCAGAACATCCTGCTCGACGGCGGCGCGTTCCGCGGCACGATGTGAGTTTTTATTCGAAGAACAAGAACAGCGAGCAAAATCGATGAAAGCAGTCTGGTACGACAAACAGGGCCCGGCGAAAGAGGTCATGGTGTTCGGCGAAGTGCCGACGCCGAACGCGGGCGCCGGTGAAGTCCGCGTAAAGCTCGAGGCCTCCGGCACCAATCCGTCCGACACCTACCGCCGCGGCGGCGGTGCCGGGGCAATGGAATATCCGCGGGTGATCGCCAATTCCGACGGCGCCGGCGTGATCGACCAGGTCGGCAAGGGTGTGACGCGGTTCAAGGAGGGCCAGCGCGTGTGGCTCTATAACGGCCAGCGCAACGGCCGCGCGTTCGGCACTGCCGCCGAATACATCGCGCTCGACGAGACGCTGGTGCAGCCACTGCCCGACAACATGTCGTTTGCCGAGGGCGCAACGCTCGGCGTGCCCGGCATGACGGCCTGGGTCTGCCTGTTTCACGCCGGTCCGGTGACCGGGCAAACCGTGCTGGTGACCGGCGGCGCCGGCGCCGTCGGCCACTACGGCGTGCAGCTCGCCAAGTGGGGCGGCGCAAAAGTGATCGCGACGGTGAGTTCGGCCGAGAAAGCTGAACAGGCGCGCAAAGCGGGCGCCGATCTTGTCGTCAACTACAGGACCGAGGACGTCGCGGAAAAGATCCTCGCCTTCGATAAGCATGGCGTCGATCGCGTCGTCGATGTCGACTTCGGCGGCAACTGGCCGGTGACGCAGAAAATCCTGGCGCGCTTCTCGACGGTCGCGATCTACGCCTCGCGCGGCAATCCCGAGCCGCAGATCAACGTGCGCACGCTGACCAGCAAGACCATCACGATCTACGGCATGCAGCTGCCGCTGACGCCGATGCCGCTGCAGCGCAAGGCGCAACAGGGCATGCTGGAATGGCTCGCCGGCGGCCGCCGCATTCACAACGTCTCGGCGCAGTTTCCGCTGGCGAAGACCGTGGACGCGCATCTTGCGGTCGAGGCCGGCACCAAGATGGGGACCGTGATCGTCGACTGCGCGAAATAGGCCCAATTCAGCAAGATCGATCAAATCAGGCTATGCTAGGTGTCTCGTCGTGAACTGACGAGACAACGATGACCACAGGCAATAGCCGCGCCGCCTACCAAGACCGGTTCAGCCGGGTGACGGCGCATATCTACGATCATCTCGACGACGACATCGACCTCAACAGGCTCGCCGAGATCGCGTGCCTGTCGCCGTGTCATTGGCATCGCATCTATCACGCGATGTACGGCGAGACGATCGCGGCAACCGTGAAGCGGTTGCGGCTGCATCGGGCTGCCGGCTTTCTCGCCCAGACAGCAATGCCGATCGCCGAGGTCGCAAAGCAATCGGGCTACAAGAGCCTGCAGTCGTTTACGCGCGTCTTTGCCGCGGCCTATGGCATGCCGCCGGCGCAATATCGCAAGCGGGGCAGCCACACCCAGTTTCAACCCGATCATGCGAGGGAGAGGTCAGCGATGTACGACGTCGTCATCAAGGACATGCCGCGCACGGAGATCGTCAGCGTCGATCACACCGGCTCCTACATGCAGATCGGCAAGGCGTTCGACACGCTCTATGGCTGGCTTGGCGCGCGCAACCTGATCATGCCGCAGATGCGTTCAGTCGGCGTGTTCTTTGACGATCCGGATTCGGTTGCAGAAGGCGCATTGCAGTCCCGCGCCGGCGTCATTCTGCCTGGCGCCTTTGCGCTCGAAGCACCGTTGCAGCGCGCCGAGATCGCCGCCGGTTCTTACGCCGTGCTGCGCCACAAGGGCCCCTATGCTGACATGCGCGCAGCTTATCAGTGGCTCTACGGCGACTGGTTGCTGCGCTCGGGACGCGAGCCCGCGGACGCGCCGGTGTTCGAGGAATATCTCAACAGCCCGCGCGACACCGCACCGACCGAACTGCTGTCCGACATTTACCTGGCGCTGATCTAGACTTGCGCGCGGAGGAGCCATGGCGAAGAAAAGCTGGACCGACCGACTCAACGATCCCCGGCCGCACGAGGTCAAGCCGGCGCCGATCAACATCGCCGGCATGAAGGTGGGCGAGATCATGCTGGTGCCGACCGCGCGCCTCGTCGACGCTTTCATCCGCGCTATTCCCTCAGGCCAAAGCATGGACGTGAAGACGTTGCGCCAAAAACTGGCGCGCAAATACAAGGCTGAGGTTACCTGCCCCATTACCACGGGCTATCACCTGCGCGCCGTCGCCGAAGCCGCCTGGGAGGCACATCAAGGCGGCGCCAGGCTTAGCGAGATCACGCCGTTCTGGCGGGTGCTCGACGAGGCGACGCCGACGACGTCACGGCTCGCCTGCGGCACGGATTTCGTGATCGGCCAGCGCCGCAGCGAAAAAATTGCCCAAGCGGCAAAATAGTCGCTGCTGAATTCACATTCCACCCTCGTCTCACCGCGGGGTTGCGTCCGCTCAGTAAACCTTTCATCCTGCGTCCAACAAGAACGAAACGGAGCGGCGCATGAGCTGGAAGGTCGGCAACGTCAAGATCACAAAAATCGTCGAGCTCGAAGCGGTCGGCGGCTCGCGATTCCTGCTGCCACAGGCGACCTATGACGAGGTCAGGAAGCTGCCCTGGCTGGCGCCGAAATTCGCGACCGAAGACGGCAAACTGATCCTCTCGATCCACTCGCTGATCCTGGAGACGCCGAAGCAACGCATCATCGTCGACACCTGCATCGGCAACGACAAGCAGGGCCGCAACATCCCGACCTGGAACAACCTGCAGAAGCCGTTTCTGGAGGACATGACAAAAGCCGGCTATCCGGCAGACAGCATCGACATGGTGCTCTGCACGCATCTGCACGTCGATCACGTCGGCTGGAACACGAAACTGGTCGGCGGCAAGTGGGTGCCGACCTTCCCGAAGGCGCGCTACGTGTTCGGCAAGACCGAGTATGACTACTGGAAGGCCAATGCGCCGACCCCGACGCACGCCGCCGTGTTCGAGGATTCAGTCAAACCCGTCGCCGATGCGGGCCTGGTCGATTTGATCCCGAGCGACCACAAGCTCACCGATGAAATCACGATGATCCCGACGCCGGGCCACAGCCCCGGCCACATGAGCATCCACATCAAGTCTGCCGGTGAAGAGGGATTGCTGACCGGCGACGTCGCGCATCACCCCGTGCAGATGTTCCACCTCGGCTGGTCGTCGCTCGCCGATTCCGACGGCGTGCAATCGGCGAAGACCCGGCAGCAACTATTCTCGCGCTTTGCCGACACGCCGGTGCTGACCATCGGCGGCCACTTCGGCGCGGGCTACATCAAGCGCGAGGGCGATAGTTTTAGGTACATGGCGGCGTGAGTAGCGGCAGGCCGGCTCCATGGACCTTCGGAGCGGTTGAAATCGGCGAAATCCTGTTCCACAACTCTTTCTTCAACAAGTGGAGGCGACGCCCATGAAGCTCCTGAGGTTCGGTGAAATCGGCCGTGAAAAGCCCGGTCTGCTCGACAAGGACGGCCACGTCCGCGACCTCTCGGCGCATGTCAAGGACATCACTGGCGACATCCTCTCGCCCGACGGCCTCAAACGCCTTGCCGCGATCAACGCGAGCGACCTGCCGCGTGTCCCTTCGGGCGTCCGCATGGGCGCACCGGTCGCCGGCATCAACAAGCTGGTTGCGATCGGGCTGAACTACGCCGACCACGCCGCCGAGGCCGGCATGCAGCTTCCGACCGAGCCGATCTTCTTCATGAAGGCGACTGACCTCGATCTGCGGGCCTCGACGACAATGTCGAGAAGCCGCGCGGCTCGACCAAGCTCGATTGGGAAGTCGAGCTGGGCTTCGTCATCGGCACCAGGGCCAAGTATGTCAGCGAAGCCGACGCCATGAACCACGTCGCCGGCTACTGCATCGGCAACGACGTCTCCGAGCGCAACTACCAGCTCGAGCGTGGCGGCACCTGGACCAAGGGCAAGTCGCACGACACATTTGGGCCGCTCGGGCCGTGGCTGGTCACCAAGGACGAAATCCCCGACCCGCATAACCTGAAGATGTGGCTCGACGTCAACGGCGAGCGCCAGCAGAACGGCTCAACCGCGACCATGGTCTTCAAGCTGCCGAAGCTGATCTCCTACGTCTCGCAGTTCCTGACGCTGCTGCCTGGCGACGTGGTTGTCACCGGCACGCCGCCCGGCGTCGGCTCCGGCAAGAAGCCGCCACGCTTCCTCAATGTCGGCGATGTCATGACGCTCGGCATCGACGGCCTCGGCACGCAGCGGCAGCACATCGTCGCGGCGTAGCGCGCAACCGGCGTGGTCGTCCCCGCGAAAGCGGGGACCCATACGCCGCAGAAGTCGTTTGACGACGAAAGCTCGTGGTCCCGCGGCGGCCATCCGGAGGCGCCGGGCAAGACAAAAGGCACAGGGGTTATGGGTCCCCGCTTTCGCGGGGACGACCCAAACGGAGTCCCCACATGAAGCTTACCTTTGCCCCCGCCTCACCTTACGCACGAAAAGTCCGCATCTCCGCAATCGAGCTCGGACTGATCGACAGAATAGCATTCGTGCCGACCGCGGTGCAGCCTGGCAAATTCAACGAGGATTATTCGCAAACCATCAATCCTTTGCGAAAGCTGCCGGCGTTGATCCTCGATGACGGCTCGACCATCGTCAACTCATTCGTTATCGCCGAATACCTCGATGATCTCGCCGGCGGCGGCAAGCTGTTCCCAGCTTCGGGCCCCGACAAGTGGAAGCGCAAGACCGAGCACTCGATCCTGCAAGGCATGCTGGAAGCAATGCTGCTGTGTCGCTATGAGAAGATGCTGCGGCCCGAGGAGAAACGCTGGCAGACCTGGTATGACGACCAGTGGGACCGCGCCTGGCACGGCTTTGCGCTGTTCGAGGCAGAAGCCCGAGACCTTTGCACGATCGCTCGACATCACCCAGATCGCGCTGGTCTGTGCGCTCGGCTATGCTGACTTCCGCTTCCCCGACTGCGGCTGGCGCAAGGCATTCCCGAAGACCGCCGGCATTCCATGAGACGATGATGCAGCGGCCGTCGATCAAGGACACCGTGCCGCCGCCGGCGTAAGAGCCAGATTGAGCCTCGAACAAGAAGGACGCGCCCCATGAGCCTCACCTTCAAAGCCGGCGACATGACCATCCACCGCGTCATCGAGGACGAGACGACGTTTCGTACGGTGTCGCAGTTCTTCGGCGAAGTCCCGGCGGATGTGCTTCCCGAGAACCGCGCCTGGCTGCAGCAGATCAAGGCGCTGGACGCCGATGACGTCCTGAGAATCTGCTTTCAGTCCTACGTTGTCCGCACGCCGCATCACACCATCCTGATCGATACCTGCGTCGGCAACGACAAGTCGCGCTCACAATGGCCGGCGTGGCACATGCGCAAGAGCGACACCTATTTGCGCGCGCTCGCCGGGCACGGATTATCCGTCAACGACATCGACTACGTCATGTGCACGCACCTGCACGTCGACCACGTCGGCTGGAACACGAAGCTCGAGAACGGCCGTTGGGTGCCGACCTTCCCGAGGGCGCGCTATGTGTTCGCCAAGCAGGAATACGACTACTGGGCGGGCTTGCACGCCCAGAAGCGGATCACGGTGTTCGAGGACAGCGTACTGCCTATCGCCGAAGCCGGCCGTGCCGAACTCGTGTCAAACGAATATCAGCTCGGCGATCATGTGCGGCTGTTGCCGACACCGGGCCACACACCCGGGCATGTCGCGATCCGGTTCGGCAAGGGGCGCGATGAGGCTGTCATGTCCGGTGATCTCATGCACTCGCCGCTGCAGACGCGCTATCCCGACATCTCACCGGTAGTCGACGTCGACCCCGTGCAATCGGCCAAAACGCGGCGCAGTTTCATGGAGCGCTATTGCGATACCGCGACGCTGTGCTGCACGGCGCATTTCCCTTCGCCTTCGGTCGGCCGCATCAAGCGCCGCGGCAACGGGTTCGAGTGCGAGATGGTTGACGGGTTGAAGAGCAACGTAACCGGCATGTAGGTGGGCAAAGGCTTCATACCTCGTCCCCATATAAGGACCTTGAGCGGAAGCTGGCCGGTGACGCAGTCGCCTACAAGTGAGTCAGGTCACGCCAATCGCCTACTTCGCACACACCGCCTCGACATTATTGCCGTCGGGATCAATCAGGAACGCCGCGTAGTAGGTCGGGCTGTAGTCCGCCCGCAGCCCCGGCTTGCCGTTGTCCTTACCGCCGGCTTTCAGCCCCTCGGCATAAAAACGGTCGACTGCGCCGTGGTCCGGCGCGCTGAAAGCGACGTGAGCGCCGGTGCCTTTCTCCTTGCTGAGATGCAGCCACAGCGTCGATGCGCCCTTCGGTCCGATGCCGGCGCCATTGGCATCACGCGAGTTGACGATGTAACCGAGGCTCTTCAGCGCGGCTTCGTAGAAACGCGCGCTCTTTTCGACGTCCTGAACGCGCAATCCGATGTGGTCGTACATGGTCCTCTCCATGGTTGATGGAGACGGATTAACGCGAGAGCGCCGCAGCACGACTTGGCGAAAATTGCTACGTCGAGGTCCTGGGCCTAGTAGCGCACATTGCGCGTCGGCGCCTCGTCGAACAGCGACGGCGTATGGTTCACGTAGGCGCCTTCGATCGCCAGCATTTTGAGCTTGGTGGCGGTGCCGCCACGTGCTGAAAAGCCGCCCGGCCTGGCGCCGGCCGCGAGTACGCGATGACACGGCACGATGATCGGGAACGGATTCTTGCCCATGGCCTGGCCAACATCGCGCGACAGCTGTACGCCGCCGAGTTGCTTCGCGATCTCGCCATAGGCGATGGTTGCGCCAGGCGGAATTTTGCGCGCGATGGCGTACACCGCGCGGTTGAAATCGGGCAGCCGATTCATATCGAGCGCGACATCGGTAAAGTCGTCGCCCCTGGCGCCGTCGAGCAGCGCAACGATCCGGGCGGTCACCGCCTGCACATGAGGCGGGGGTGAAGCTTCGCACGCGCCGGGCACGCGCTGCAGGAACCGCGCCCGCGAACGCGCCGCGTCGCCTTCGGGCAGCTGGGTGCAGAAGATGCCGGCATCGCTCCAGGCAATGCCGCACAGGCCGATTCTGGTGTCGAACAGAGTGAATTCCGGAGTCATCGGGATCGATCCTATCACGGCCGCGCAGTCGCGCGACTTGGAGATTGTTGCTCTCCAGATAAGATCAGCAGGAGCTGTCCACGACCCAATTCCGGACAACTTATTCCTGGGCCCTCAGCGCGTCGTTCAGCTTGTCGTAATACTTGGCGACGATGTCGACGCTAGCCGGAAACTGGATTTTCGGCGTGTTCTTCAAGGAATCGTTGAGCTCGTCCAAAGCGTCTTTCTTGTCCTTGGCCGGCATCTTGGTGTCGGCCTGGATCAGCGCGATCTGCTGCTTCAACGACGCTTCGATACCGATAAATTTCTTCGTCTGCGGATCAAAACCGTCGAGCAGCATGTCGATATTGGCGGCGACATTGCCGTATTCGGCGTAGCTTGCGAAGCCGTATTTCTTCGCAACGGCATCGAGCTGAGCCATGGCCTTGGCATCCGGCGGCTTCGACGGATCATCCGGCAGCTTTGAGGTGATAGCGTCCATCTCCTTCTGTGAGTTGAGCAACCCCTGGATCTGCTTGTCGGTGAGCGCGACCTGTTGCAATTGCGGCGGTTGTGGCGCGGCCGGCTGCGCCGCCGGCGGCTGCGGCGCCATTTGTTTCGGCTGCTGGGCGAAGCCGCCGGCACAAACGGCAACCAGGGTCACGCTCGCAGCGATCATGGTCGCGGCAAGGCGATGCGAACGGATCATCAAATTCTCCTTGGAACAGGGGGCCACGAGCCCCGGGGCTTGGCGATTCGGTCGAGGTCAGCCTTGTCAATGAGCCCGTATCATGTCGGCAGCATTGCCGCGTAGCGAAGCGCGGCCTGTATCTCCCGCCCTCCTGGCTTTGTCAAAACGGGATTTTCGCTGTTTCGGAAAAGTCACCAGCTTGTTATCAGTGCAGCAAGCCCGGCCTCCCCGGCCACCGCAACCCGATCAATCGCTGCTTCCACCGCCATGAGCCTCAACTCCGTTCGCGCGTATTTCAAGGAGCACGCGTCCGACATCACCGTGCTGGTTACCGAGACCAGCTCGGCGACAGTCGAAGAAGCCGCAAGCACGCATGGTGTTGAACCAGCGCGGATTGCGAAGACGCTGTCGCTGCGCGTCGGCGATCGCGTCGTGCTGGTGGTGGCGAGCGGCACCGCGCGCCTCGACAACCGCAAGGTCAAGGGCACCTTTGGCGGACGGGCCTCGATGCTGGGCGGCGAAGAGGTCGAGGCGATCACCGGCCATCCGGTGGGCGGTGTCTGCCCGTTCGGGCTGAAGAGGCCCTTGCCCGTCTATTGCGACGTTTCGCTGAAGGCATTTGACGAGGTGGTGCCGGCCGCCGGGGCGCGCAACAGCGCCGTCCGGATCAATACGATGCGGATGGCTCAGCTGATCGGCGCCGAATGGGTCGACGTCTGCAAGGATCCGCTGGCTGCGGCAGCACAGTGAGGTGAGC
>CAWCKS010000011.1:300000-627548 GCA_963796195.1 uncultured Alphaproteobacteria bacterium
GAAGTACTACCGCTTCCAGACCCCCGACGACGCGGTGGTCGACTACTACGACGAGACCGGCAAGAGCGCAAAGAAGTTCCTCGTGCGCAAGCCGGTCGCCAACGCGATCATGCGGTCGGGCTTCGGCTCACGGCACCATCCGATCCTCGGCTATACGGCCATGCATACCGGCGTCGACTGGGCCACCGCCTATGGCACGCCGATCTTCGCCTCCGGCAACGGCGTGATCGAGAAGGAAGGCCGGGAAGGCGGTTACGGCAACTACATCCGCATCAAGCATCCGAACGGCTATGAGACCGCCTACGGCCACATGTCGGCTTTCGCCAAGGGCATGGAGATCGGCAAGCGTGTCCGCCAGGGACAGGTGATCGGCTTCGTCGGTTCGACCGGCCGTTCGACCGGTCCGCACGTGCACTACGAAATCCTCGTCAACGGCCGTTTCGTCGATCCGATGCGCGTGAAGCTGCCGCGCGGCCGGTCGCTGGAAGGCCCAATCCTCACTGCCTTCGAGCAGGAGCGCGATCGCCTCAACGGCATGATGAGCAAGGGCCCGATGGCCCAAGGCATGCCGGGCAAGACCGCCGACGCGAGCCATTAAGGACAGCAGCGAGCTTCAATGAAATGAGCCCCTCTTCGATCGAAGAGGGGTTCATTGCCTTGGGTCTTGTTCAAGCCGCTTGCGCGATCTTGCCGTTGAAGGTCAGCCCGTCATAGGCCGCGGCCACGTGAACGGCCTCGCCGTCATGGACCTGGCCTGACAGGATCATCTCGGCGAGCGGATCTTGCACGTGGCGCTGGATCACGCGCTTCAGCGGACGCGCGCCATAGGCGGGATCCCAGCCCTTGGCGGCGAGCCAGTCGCGTGCTTTTGCGTCGACGTCGAGCACGATCTTGCGATCGTCGAGCAGTCGCTGCAGCCGCTGCAACTGGATGTCGACGATGCGGCCCATCTCGGTCTTCTGCAGACGGTGGAACAGGATGATCTCGTCGACGCGGTTGAGGAATTCCGGCCGGAAGCTCGCGCGCACCACCGCCATCACCTGATCGCGCACGGCATCGGTGTCCTGGCCTTCCGGCTGGCTCACCAGAAATTCGGAACCGAGGTTCGACGTCATGACGATCAGCGTGTTGCGGAAGTCGACCGTGCGGCCCTGACCGTCGGTCAGGCGGCCGTCGTCGAGCACCTGCAGCAGCACGTTGAACACATCGGGGTGCGCCTTTTCGATCTCGTCGAACAGGATCACCTGGTAGGGCCGGCGCCGCACGGCTTCGGTGAGGGCGCCACCCTCGTCATAGCCGACATAGCCCGGAGGCGCGCCGATCAGACGCGAGACCGAGTGCTTCTCCATGTATTCCGACATGTCCATGCGGACCATGGCGGTCTCGTCGTCGAACAGATATTCGGCGAGCGCCTTGGTCAGCTCGGTCTTGCCGACGCCCGTCGGCCCTAAGAACATGAACGAGCCCATCGGCCGGTTCGGGTCCTGCAGGCCCGCGCGCGCGCGGCGCACCGCGGTTGACACAGCTTTCACTGCCTCGGCCTGCCCGACGACGCGCTTGCCGATCTGCTCTTCCATCTTGAGCAGCTTCTGCCGCTCACCCTCGAGCATGCGATCGACCGGCACGCCGGTCCAGCGTGAGACGACTTGTGCGACGTGGTTTGACGTCACCGCCTCTTCGGCGACGACGCCGGTATCCTGCGCCTTGTCCTCGAGCGCCTTCAGCTTGCGCTCCATCTCCGGAATCTTGCCATAGGCCAGTTCGCCGGCGCGCTGGTAGTCGCCCTTGCGCTGTGCGGTGGCGAGATCAGTGCGGGCCTGGTCGAGCTCGCTCTTGAGTTTTTGCGCGTCGGTCAGCTTGTCGCGCTCGGCCTTCCACTTCGCGGTCAGCGCGTCGGCCTTCTCCTGCAGTTCGGCGAGATCCTTCTCCAGCTGCTTCAGCCGCTCCTTTGCGGCGCGATCGCTTTCCTTCTTCAAGGCCTCCTGCTCGATCTTCAACCGCACGATCTCGCGATCGAGGTTGTCGAGCTCTTCGGGCTTGGAGTCGATCTGCATCTTCAAGCGCGCCGCCGCCTCGTCGACCAGGTCGATCGCCTTGTCGGGCAGGAAACGGTCAGTGATGTAGCGATGCGACAGCGTTGCGGCTGCAACCAGCGCGGAGTCGGTGATGCGCACTCCGTGGTGCTGCTCGTACTTGTCCTTCAGGCCGCGCAGGATCGAGACCGTATCCTCGACGCTCGGCTCACTGACGAAGACCGCCTGGAAGCGGCGGGCCAGCGCCGGGTCCTTCTCGACATGCTTGCGGTATTCGTCGAGCGTCGTGGCGCCGATGCAATGCAACTCGCCGCGCGCCAATGCGGGCTTCAACAGGTTCGACGCATCCATCGCGCCGTCAGCCTTGCCGGCGCCGACCAGCGTATGCATCTCGTCGATGAACAGGATGATCTGGCCGTTCGAGCCGACCACCTCGCCGAGCACGGCCTTCAGCCGCTCCTCGAACTCGCCGCGATATTTCGCGCCGGCGATCATCGCGCCAAGGTCGAGAGCCAGCAGCTTCTTGTCCTCGAGCGAGTTGGGTACGTCGCCGTTGACGATGCGCAGCGCCAGGCCCTCGACGATCGCGGTCTTGCCGACGCCGGGTTCGCCGATCAGTACGGGATTGTTCTTGGTCCGCCGCGACAGCACCTGGATGGTGCGGCGGATTTCCTCGTCGCGGCCGATCACCGGGTCGAGCTTGCCATCACGTGCGGCCTGGGTCAGGTCGCGCGAATATTTCTTCAGCGCATCATAGGCATTTTCCGCCGTCGCGCTGTCGGCGGTACGGCCCTTGCGCAGCGCGTTGATCGCCGCGTTGAGATTTTGCGCCGTGATGCCGCCCTTGGAGAGGATCTGTCCGGCCTCGGATTGCCGATCGACGGTCAGCGCCAGCAAGAGACGCTCGACGGTGACGAAATTATCGCCGGCTTTCTCGGCGGCCTGCTCGGCCGCATCGAGCGCGCGCGCGGTCTCCGGCGCCAGGTAAACCTGGCCGGCGCCCGAGCCGGACACCTTCGGCAGCTTGGCCAAGGCATCCTCGGTCGCCTTCAGGATCGCGCGCGAATTGCCGCCGGCACGGTCGATCAGACCGCCGGCCAAACCTTCGCTGTCGTCGAGCAGAACCTTTAGGATATGCAGGGGCGAGAACTGCTGGTGCCCCTCGCGAACCGCGAGCGACTGGGCGGACTGGATAAAGCCGCGCGAACGCTCGGTGTATTTCTCGATATTCATAGTCTTCCTTTCCCTCGGCACGTCCTGACGCCCAAAACGGCGCAATCAGAACATCTTCATTGGGTGGTTTTCGCCTTGAGGAACGTCAAAAACGGACCCCAAACGGACCCTTAAGGCATCCGCTGATCCCAATGTAGGAACCGATCGAACAAGGAAAAGAGGCGGCGAAGAATTCGTTCCAAAATCAGGGTCAACGCGCTTAACCTTCCGCGAAACCTGCCCGCCCACATGGCCCGCCGATGCCCACCGCCGCGACCCTGACCTCGATCTATCGCTATCCCGTCAAAGGCCTGACGCCGCAACCCTATCAGCGGGTCACTTTGCGGGCCGGCCAGACCCTGCCGAACGACCGCCGCTACGCGGTCGAAAACGGCGCCAGCGGCTTTGATCCGGCGGCGCCCGCCTGGCTGGCAAAAACCCATTTCCTGATGCTGATGCGGAACGAGCGGCTGGCGGCCTTGCGGACCTCGTTCGATGACGCGACGCATGTGCTGACCATCCGCCTCAACGGCGCGGAGGTCGCGCGCGGCGATCTCGAAACCGCCGAGGGACGCGCGGCGATCGAACGCTATCTCGCAAGCTACAGCGCGGTCGACCTCAAGGGTCCGCCAAAAGTGCTGACCGCGCCGCCGCACAGCTTTTCCGACGTCGCGCGGAAAGTCGTCTCGATCATCAACCTCGCAAGTGTCAGGGCGATCGAACGGGCGATTGGTCGGCCCGTTAATCCCTTGCGTTTCCGCGCGAACCTCTATGTCGAGGGCTGGCCGGCCTGGTCCGAATTCGACCTGCTCGACAAGCCGATTGCGATCGGAAAGGCGCGGGCGAAAGTCGTCAAGCGCATCGTCCGATGCGCCGCCACCAACGTCGATCCGGTGACGGCCGCGCGCGACTTGGAGATTCCGCAGACGCTACAACAGAACTTTGGCCACGGCGACTGCGGCATCTATGCGGAGGTGACAGACGACGGCGAAATCGCAATCGGTGATGCGATCGCCGCGCTGGCCTGACAAAAAAGCGGGAGGAGCAAAATGCCCTATGCGACGACGTCCGACAGTGTGCGCCTGCATTATGAGGAAGCCGGTAGCGGCACGCCGATCCTGTTCCTGCATGAATTCGCCGCCGACCATACCAACTGGGAACCGCAGATGCGGTATTTTTCGCGCGGTCATCGCTGCATCGCCTACTCCGCGCGCGGCTACACGCCATCCGACGTACCGCCCGCGAAAGACGCCTACACCTACAAGCATTTCTATACCGACGCGCTCGCCGTGCTCGATCACCTCAAGATCGACAAGGCGCATTTCGTCGGCCTATCGATGGGCTCCTACTCGTCGCTGCAGGTCGGCCTCAATGCGCCACAGCGGGCGCTGTCGTTGACGCTCGCTGGTGTCGGCTCAGGTTCGGACCTGAAAAATCTGGAAAAATTTCGCGCGCAATGCCAGGCCAATGGCGAGCAGTTCGCCACCATCGGCGCCGATGGTGTTGCCAGGACGACGCGCGAGGCGCCGAGCCGGATTCCGTTTCTGCTCAAGGACCCGCGCGGCCACAAGGATTTTTACGACGCGCTGGCGCGGCACGATTCGCTCGGCTCCGCCAACACCATGCGCAGTTTCCAGGGCGGCCGCCCATCGATCTACACGCTGGGCGAGGCGATCCGCAAAGTGCCGACGCCGACGCTGATCATCTGCGGCGACGAGGACGACAACTGCATCGAGCCGAGCCTGTTCCTGAAGCGGCACCTGCCCGCCTCGGGCCTCGCCATGTTCCCGAAGTCAGGCCACGTGCTCAACCTCGAGGAACCCGCGCTGTTCAACGAGATGGTCGAGCGCTTCATCGCGCTCGTTGAGGCCGGCCGCTGGCTGCCGCGCGACCCCCGCTCAATGGGTGAAGCGCTGGGGTCGATCGCGCGACCGCTCTAAGATCAATCCAGCATCACGATTGCATCGCCGGCGCGCACCATGCCTTCGGTCAGCACCGCGCAATAGATTCCGGCACAGCCGTCATGCGCATCAGCGACATGGCCGAAGACGCTGCTTGTCTTCTTCAGCCGTCTCCGGATCGATCGAGATCATCTTGCAGCGCGGATCGCGATCGAGCACGGCAATCACGCAACGCGCGCCGATCTGCAAACGGCGCCCGACAAAGGCATCTTCCGCGAAGCCTCTGCTTGAGCCGAGTTCGGCAAAGATATTGGCGCGAAATCGGCGGCCGTCGAGCCCAAGGCCGATCTCGTCGCCGATCTGCTTGATCGTGTGGTGGGAGATCAGCGACACCGGCCGACAATCGGTCAGCGCGCGGTCGGAGCGGATCAGCGTGAGGTCGGAGGCATCCGCGCCCTTGCCGGCAAGGCGTGTGGTCAATTCGGGATCGGAGGCGGTGAACCGCTCGCCTGAAGGCAGGGTGATATCGACAACAAGGTCGGCAGCCTGCGGATAGATCGGCGTCAGCCCGGGGCCGAGCCCCTCGGCATCGGCCTGGTTCGGTGGGCGCACATTCCGCGCCGAATCGCGAAAGCTCGCCCGGTAACGCAGCATCTCCGGCCGAGTCCGACCAGTCAGATACGGAAAGCCCGCTGGCGCGCGCTGATTTAGGAAGGCGTAGAGCCGGTCGCCGAACACGCCGGCATAGCCGACGAACACCTCGTCGACGGTCTCGCCGGCCATGCTTTTGACCGGGTAGCGCCAGAGGCTCTCGACCTTGCCGACAACGGTCATGAGTTGCGCCGCGTCAGCCCTTGCTGCCGCGGCTCAGCAGGAACACGCCCTGCTCGCCGAACAGGTTCCAGAACCACCAGGGTGCATTGAGACGGAGCGGCGTGCCGCGATAGTTGAGCGCCACCGCGCGATCCATCCGCACGTTGATCTCGTCGCACAGCTGGATGAAATCCTTAATGGTGCAGAAGTGGATATTGGCGGTGTCGTACCAGGTCGCCGGCAGGTTGTCAGTGCGCGGCATCTGGCCCTTGACCAGAATCTGCAGGCGGATGCTCCAGTAGCCGAAGTTCGGAAACGACACGATGGCGTGGCGGCCGATGCGCAGCAGATGCTCGAGCACGACGCGCGGCTTGCGCGTCGCCTGCAGGGTCTGCGACAGGATCACATAATCGAAGCCATCGTCCGGATAATTGACGAGGTCGGTGTCGGCATCGCCCTGGACCACGGCAAGCCCCTTGGCGACGCAGCGGTTGACGCCCTCGCGCGACAGTTCGATGCCGCGGCCGTCGACGCCGCGCGACTCCAGGAGCCGCAACAGGTCGCCGTCACCGCAGCCGACGTCGAGCACGCGCGAGCCCGGCTCGACCATTTGTGCCACGAGGAGATGATCAGGCCGCACGCCGGCCAGCGTCGGATCGCCGAGCGCCGTAATCGGCGCGATATCATGGAGCACAGCCACCCGTCAGTCCTTTCCGGACAGACCGCGCGCGGTGCCGCACGATTCAAGGAAGGCGCGGACGATGGCAAAGAACTCCGGCTCATCGAGCAGGAACGCGTCGTGGCCCTTGTCGGTCTCGATCTCGGCGAACGACACGCGTGCTCCGCCGGCATTGAGCGCCTGGACGATGGCGCGCGACTCCGAGGACGGGAACAGCCAGTCGGAGGTGAACGACACCACGCAAAACCTGGTCGAGGTGCCTCGGAACGCTTGCGCCAGCTTGCCGCCGTGATCCGCTGCGATGTCGAAATAGTCCATCGCGCGGGTCAGGTAGAGATAGCTGTTGGCGTCGAACCGCTCGACAAAAGACGAGCCCTGGTGGCGCAGGTAGCTCTCCACCTCGAAGTCGGCGTCAAACGAGAACGTCGGCGTCGCGCGATCCTGCAGGCGGCGACCGAACTTGCGATGCAGCGCCGCATCCGAGAGATACGTGATGTGGCCGGCCATGCGCGCGACGCCAAGGCCGCGATGCGGCACCACGCCTTCGTTGAAGTAGCGCCCGCCGCGCCAATCCGGATCGGCCATGATGGCCTGGCGGCCGACTTCGTGGAACGCAATGTTCTGCGCGGAGTGGCGCGTCGAGGTCGCAACTGGCAGCGCGGAGAACACCCGCTGCGGGAACGCGGTCGCCCACTGCAGCACCTGCATGCCGCCCATCGAGCCGCCGAGCACGCAGAACAGGCTGTCGATGCCGAGCCGGTCGAGCAGCATCGCCTGCGCGCGCACCATGTCGGGAATAGTGATGACGGGAAAGTCGAGACCCCAGAGCTTGCCGGTGTTCGGATTGGTTGACGACGGTCCGGTCGATCCCAGGCAGCCGCCGACGACGTTCGGGCAGATCACGAAGTAGTGGTCGGTATCGATCGGCAATCCCGGCCCGACCATGATGTCCCACCAGCCCTTCTTGCCGGTGACCGGATGGATGTTGGCGACATGCTGATCGAGGGTCAGCGCGTGACAGATCAGCACGACGTTGGACTTGTCGGCGTTGAGCTTGCCGTAGGTCTGGTAGGCGATCTGAAACGGCGACAGGCTGACACCGCAATCGAGCTTGAGCGGCGCATCCTCGCCGAAATGCATCACCAGCGATGACGGATCATCCGCCTCGCGCTTGCGCCGCTGGGGTGAGATGAGATGCACGTTAACCATGGCTACTCAGACATCGGTTGCGAAAGTGCCGTTTCAAAGGCTTAGGCCGGAGCTGCGGCCAGAGGCCGCCAAAGGGTTCACCTAGTGAGTCCGTCCCAAAACTGTCAATGTTTTCTTTGCCTTGGCAGCTTTCGTTGCCTTTGCATCCGGCCTCACCTATCAAGGCTTCCGGGCGCGGGAAGGACACAATAGCACGTGCCTGCAAGGTTGTAATCATGTCGAAGTCGCCGGCATCAGCACCGCAAGCCACCAGCCCGCAGGCCCCTACCCTGCAGGATCTGCGCCGCGAGATCGATCGCATCGATGAGTTCGATGCATCGCCTCTTGATGGAGCGCGGCGAGATCATCGACACCCTGATCAGGGTCAAGAAGACGCAGGAGGTCGGCTCGGCGTTCCGTCCGGCGCGCGAAGCCGACATGATGCGCCGCCTGGTCGAGCGACACCGCGGCATGCTGCCGCTCGACACTGTCGAGAGCATTTGGCGCGTCATCATCTCGGCGTTCACCTATGTGCAGGCGCCGTTTTCGATGCATGCGGATTTGTCGGCCGGCGATTCGGTGATGCGCGACTCCGCGCGCTTCCATTTCGGCTTCTCGGTGCCGTTCGTCGCGCATTTCTCCGCCGATGCCGCCGTCGGCGCGCTCGCGCGGGCCAAGGGCGATCTCGCACTGGTGCCGGCGATCGACAGCCGCACCGCATGGTGGACTGCGCTCGAACACAAGGACGCGCCAAAGATCAGTCGCGCGGCTGCCGTTCCTCGAGCGCGCCGATCATCCCGCCGCGCTGCCGGTGTTCGTGATCTCGCGCGTCGCCGACGACGCCATGGTGCCCGACGTCGAGACCTGGAGCATCCGCGTCTCGGGATGGAATGCCGACGTCTCGCGTGCGGTCTCGCCGCTCGCCGACGTGATTGCGGTGCCCGACACCGCGTTTGATGGCGCCGCCCTACTCGCTTCGATCTCAGGCAAGGATGGCCTTGCCCGCCTGACCGAGGCGCTGGTCGCCGCCGGCGCCTCGATCCGCTCGACGGCCTTTGTCGGCAGCCACGCGGCGCGCTATACGGTCAAGCCGCACGGCGCGGGCGCCTAACCTAATCCACGCGACCTCTATCCGGAGCCAGTTCATGTCACGCCCGATGCCGCAGCCCGGCATTCTCGATATCGCGCCCTACACGCCGGGAAAAAGCGGCGCGCCCGGCCTCACCAAGGTCTACAAGCTGTCGGCGAATGAAACCCCGCTCGGCCCGTCGCCGCAGGCGATCGAAGCCTACAAGCACGCGGTGTCGCATCTCGAGGACTATCCGGAAGGCTCCTCGCAGGTGCTGCGCGAGGCGATCGGCCACGCCTTCGGCCTCGACCCCGATCGCATCATCTGCGGCGCCGGCTCCGACGAAGTCCTGAACTTCCTCGCCCACGTCTATCTCGGGCAGGGCGACGAAGCGATCATGACGAAGCACTGCTTCCTGGTCTATCCGATCGCGACCACGGGCAATGGCGCGAAGCCCGTTATCGTGCCTGAGAGGAATTTCGTCGCCGACGTCGACGCCATCCTCGCCGCGGTGACGCCGCGAACGAAGATGGTGTGGCTTGCCAACCCGAACAACCCGACCGGCACCTACCTGCCGTTCGATGAGGTCAAGCGATTGCAACGCGCGCTGCCGTCGAACGTGCTGCTGGTGATCGACGCCGCCTATGCCGACTACGTTTCGCGCAACGACTACGAAAGCGGCATCGAGCTGGTCGCAACCACCGAAAATACGGTGATGTGCCGGACTTTCTCCAAGATTTACGGCCTCGCGGCGCTGCGCGTCGGCTGGGTATATGGCCCGGCTCACGTGATCGATGCGGTGAACCGTATTCGCGGGCCGTTCAATGTCTCAACGCCGGCGATGCTGGCCGCTGCAGCTTCGCTCGAAGACGCAGGCCATCTCGAGCGCTCGCGCGATCACAACGCAAGATGGCTGGCGTGGCTCTCCGAAGAGATCGGCAAGCTCGGATTGAAGGTAACGCCGAGCGTCGCCAACTTCATCCTGATCCACTTCCCCGAAACCAAAGGCAAGACAGCCGACGAGGCCGATGCGTTCCTGACCAAACGTGGCCTTATTCTGCGCGCCTTGAAGAACTATCACCTGCCGCATGCGCTGCGGCTGACGGTCGGCACCGAGGAGGCCAACCGGCTGGTCGTCGACGCGCTCCGCGACTTCATGGGGCCGAAGTGACTGGGAAAACGACATTCGGACGCGTCACGCTGATCGGACTTGGCCTGATCGGCTCATCGATCGCGCGCGCGGTGAAGGCACAACGCCTCGCCGACGAACTGGTCGCGACCGACGCGTCGCCCTCGGTGCGCGCGCGGGCGAAGGAGATCGGCCTTGCCGACCGCATCGCCGATACCAACAAGGACGCGGTCGAAGGCGCTGACATCATAATCGCCTGTGTGCCCGTCGGCGCCTGCGGCGCGGTGGCGAAGGACATCGCGGCGAATTTGAAGCCTGGCGCCATCGTGTCCGACACCGGCTCGGTGAAATCTGCGGTGCGCAACGACATGGCCGAATACCTGCCGGCCAACGTGCATTTCATTCCGGGCCATCCGGTCGCCGGCACCGAGCAGTCCGGCCCCGACTTCGGCTTCCCCGAACTGTTCGTCAATCGCTGGTGCATCCTGACGCCGCCCGACGGCGCTGCGCCGGAGGCCGTCGAACGGCTGAAAGCGTTCTGGCAGGCGCTCGGCGCCAATGTGGAGGCCATGGGCGCCGAGCATCATGATCTCGTGCTCGCCATCACGAGCCACCTGCCGCATTTGATCGCCTACACCATCGTCGGCACCGCCGACGAGCTCGAGGGCGTCACCGAGTCCGAAGTACTGAAATTCTCCGCCGGCGGCTTCCGCGACTTCACCCGCATCGCCGCCTCCGATCCGACGATGTGGCGCGACGTGTTCTTGAACAACAAGGACGCCGTGCTGGAAATGCTCGGCACCTTCCAGGAAGATCTTTCCAAGCTCACGCGGGCGATCCGCCGCGGCGATGGCGAAGCACTGTTCGAGCACTTCTCGCGCACCCGTGCGATCCGCCGCGGCATTCTCGACATCGGCCAGGACGCCGCGAGCGTCGACTTCGGCCGGCCACACTCGGGCTTGCCAGGAAAAGCGAAGAGCTGAGTTAGAACAACGGCGGCACGTCGCCAATCCGCAGCGGCCCCAGAAACACCTCGCCGTTGACGAAGCGCAGGGGCAAGGCCTGCGCCTTCCGTCCCTCGAGCGTCGTCTCATCGCCGAGCATGGTCATGCCGGCTGCCATCGCCGCCGGCGCCTGCTGCTTCACCAGGCCGCCGAGGCCCGGCACAAGCTTGTCGAGCGCACCCAGCGCATTGTTGAGGTCCTGGCTTTTCAGCCCGGGCGCGACTCGATCGAGCGTCGCCTGCGGCACGCCATCGCGCGCGATTTTGTCGAGACCGAGGGCCGGGATGATTTTTTCGAGGCCGGCGACGGTCATCTTCAATTCGCCGTCGAGCTTGCCCTGCGGTGAGATACCGAGCGTGCCCGAGGCAACCGCGATCAGATCACCTTGCTGGACGCGCGAATTGACGATCTCGACATTGCCATTCGCCGCCTGGATCTCGCGAAACCGCTCCGGCCACGGCTTTGGTGCGAAGTTCGCAAGCCCCTTCAGCCGAGCCTGCGCGGTGAGGTCAAACTGTTGCGCAGCAAGCGGATGCACGCCTTCGGCGCTCGCGCCGTCAAGTTCGAGGGCTGCATCGATCACCGGGTGATTGTCGACCGAGCCCTCGACGATCCGCCCGTGCAATTCAACATGCTTGGCGTGCATGAACGGCGACTGCACTGACGAGACGATCCGCTCGACATTCGGATTGTCGAACACCAGCGCAATGCGCTGCGGCTCTTCCGGCAGGCCGTAGACGCTGGCCTGCGCAAGCGACCAGCGCGCGGTCAGCGACTGCCCGCCTTGCGGCACGATCGTCGCCGGCGAGGTGAACTCCGCGATCAGCAATTTTGGATTATAAACCTGCGCCACTGCAAGGATGCGCGCGACGCGCCCCTCGATCGGCGCCTGCGACGCAGTCTGCGCGGCGAGGCTTGCGCTGGCGTTGGTGCAGCTCACCTCGAAGCGGAACGGATAGCCGCCGACCGACAGCTCGCCGCACTTGTAGACGCGTCCGGCCTTGGCCTCACGCGCCTGCCAGCCCTCGAACTGCCGACCGATCTGCGACGACGCGACATACCAGAACACGCTCCAGCCGATGGCGAGCACCACGACCAGCCCCGGCATCACAAAGACCGGCCAAAGCCTACGGCGCGGGGCTGCGGGGTTCTCCATGCAAAATCACTCCTGGCGCATGATTGCGCGGCGCTTATCGAGGCACTCTTAGTCGAAATTGCGATCAAAGCCAGTTCGACGGCGGGCGGGCTATTTCTGCCCTCACCCGAACACTTTACGACGCGTTCGCGGACCTGCTAGGGCAACGTCGCAATGACCGCCAAGACCGTTTCCGTCGACGATTTCCCCAATGGCGATCTCTGGATTTTCGGCTACGGCTCGCTGATCTGGCGGCCGGGCTTCGATTATCTCGAGGCGCGCCCGGCCAAACTGATCGGCGAGCACCGCGCGCTCTGCATCTATTCCTTCGTCCATCGCGGCACGCCAGAAAAGCCAGGACTGGTGCTCGGTCTCGATCGTGGCGGCGCGTGTCAGGGCATGGCCTATCGCGTCGCCGAGGAGAGGCGCGATGAAATCATCGCCTACCTGCGCGCACGCGAGCAGGTCACCAGCGTCTATCGCGAGGTGCTGCGCTCGGTCTGGCTCGATGGCGACGCGCGCGCGCGCGTCAGTGCCGTCGCCTACGTCGCCGACCGCGGCCATGAGCAATACGCCGGGCGGCTGTCGCTTGCCGAGCAACTGCATCTCGTGCGCGGTGGCCACGGCTCGTCCGGCGCAAACGACGAGTACGTCATCGAGACGGTCACTGCGCTGGAAGCAATGAACATCCGCGACAGCCAGTTGCATCGCCTGGCTGCGATGCTGCGCGGCGACACCGCGCGGAAGCAGCGCGCGGCCTCACGTTGAGTGCGTCACCGACACCGTCGGCAGCTTTGGCGTGACGCCGAGTTTCACCTGCTCGCGCCTGCCCTCTTCGACGAGACGCGCGGTCGCGCTTTCGACGACGTTCTCGATCTTCGCCAGGAACTCGTCGCGCGACAGTCCCGGCGGAATCACTTCCAGGAATTCGACGATCAGCTTGCCGGGGTAGCGCAGGAAGGTGCGACGCGGCCAGAACAGCCCCGAATTCAAAGCCGCCGGCACGCATGGCACCTCGCAGTCGACATAGACTTGCGCGACGCCGAATTTGTAGCGCGGCTCGGCGCCGACCGGCCGGCGCGTGCCTTCCGGGAAAATGATCAACTGCCGGCCCTCGCCGTCGCGGATGCGGCGGCGCGCGATCTCGGTCATTTTCGTCAGTGTCTTGGCGCCCGCGCCGCGGTTGACCGGGATCATCCTGGCCTTCAGGAGATACCAGCCAAAAAACGGGATCCAGGTCAGCTCGCGCTTTAAGATGTACATCGGCTGGCGCAGCTGCGGCAGGAAGCCGATGGTCTCCCAGGCCGACTGGTGTTTTGAAGCGATCATCAGCGGGCCCTTCGGAAGGTTCTCCAGCCCGCGGAATTCGAGGTGGATGTTGCAGATCACGCGCAGCATCCAGTTCGTGGTGTGCACCCAGGAATTGGCGACCACGAACAGCGCGCGGCGCGGCAGCACGAAGGTGGGGATTGCGACGAAGATGTGAATCACCAGCGAGAGGTAGAAGCCAACGTTGAACAGAAGCGAACGAAGGTAAATCACGGTGCGGTACCCGGCTGGTCAGCTCAGTTGCTTGCGGCGTTGGCCGATTCTTGTTGTTCCTTTGGCGCCGGCTCAGCGTCGCGTGTCGGGACGAAACGGTCGACTTGAACGCGAACGTTGGCGGCGAGATACTTCATGTACTCGGACCACAACAGCCGCGCCGCCGCGCCGCTCGACCACCACGGCTCGTCGCGCCATTTGTCGCCGATCACGGGGTAGGCGACCAGGGTCACATCGGGCATGGCATGCGACAGTTCGACCAACGCGCGCGGCATGTGGTAGTTCGAGGTGACGATGATCAGCGAACGCAGGCCGCGGTCGCGCGCCCAGCGCCGCGTCTCCGACGCGTTGCTCCGCGTGTTGACCGCGGACCGGTCGAGATCGATGCAGCAGGTCAGCAGCGGCGAGGAGTCCGGCAGCGAGCGCGAGATGTCGGCGGTGCCGTTGGTCCAGTGCACGCCCGAGATCAGCAGCCGCCGGCCGTAGCCGTTGGCAAGCAGCTCGATCGCGTCGGAGACGCGCGAGGAGCCGCCCGTCAGAACGACGATGCCGTCGGCGCGCACGGTCGGCCGTTCCTCATCCGGCTTGATCTGGGCGAGGAACCAGACGAAGCCCGCGACATAGGCCGCGAGCACGACCAGCGCGGCGCGCACGAGCAAGCGCCACCACCGTCGCCGCGGCTTGCGGACGAAGTCGTCGTCGCTGTTAGTCTCTTGCAGGCGCTGCTTGTCCATTTCTAAGCGAGCGGCTCACCGTTTCCAAATCACCCCACCCACCGGATCGGCCCCGCGATCCTACCGCATGTCCACGACGTGGACACCGGTTTTCGGCAAGAACATGGGGCAGTCCCGTCGTCTAACCTACCCAGTCACGGCCAAATTCCAGGCGCAAGTGTCGTTATTCAATGTCCTCCAGCGTCGCGAACAGGGTGCGCCGCGACGACCACGCCGTGATCGCGGCAATCAGCAAGGCCTGGGCGCCCAGCGCGAGATAGCCCAGCGGCCGCAGCGAAAAGGTACCGAGCAAGGCAGCGAACTGGTCACCGACCGGAGTGCCGGAGAACCATCCGGAAATCTGCTCGGCAAGGCCGAATATCAGCATGGCGGCGCCACCGCCGATCGCGCCGCCTTCCAGGCCGAGCCGCAGGAAGTGCCGGAGGAAGCGGTTGGCGATGAAGCGATTGCCCGCACCAACAAAATGCAGCACCTCGACAATCGGCCGGTTGGCGGCCATCGCGCCGCGGGTCGCAAACGACACCGAGATCACGGTCGCGATAATCACAAGGGCGAGGATGGCAAGACCAGCGGCAACCGTGGCGCCGGTCATCGTCCGCATCCGCTCGATCCAGGCGCGATGATCATCGACCGACGCTGTCGGCGCCGCCCGCATCACGCGCTGCTTCAGTTGGACAAGGTCGACCGGCGTCCCAGGCACGACGCGTGCGACGATCATGCGCGGCACCGGTAGTTCGTCGAGCGACAGCCCGGTGCCGAGCCACGGCTCCAGCAGCTTGCCCGACTCTTCGGCGGTAAATGGATGGACGTCGAGAATCCCCGGCGTCGCGCGCACCGCCTCGCTGACTGCGGCAATGTCGTGCTCAAAGTCGCGGCCGGGCACCGGGCGGACCTGCACCGTGATCTCGCTCGACACGTCGGACTGCCATTCGGCCGCTGACGCGCGCACCAGCAGCACGGCCCCCGTGCTCATTGACGCGAGGAACGCCATGATCGCGACGACCGCGACCAGCGCCCGGCCCTGCATCGAGGCGCGCGGCACGATCGGGGACATGTTGCGCGCGACTGCGGGCAACGGCCGATCGCGGGTGTCGTGGATCGGGCTCATGGTGTGCCCTCGTAGCCAGACGCTCGTTCACCTCTCCCCGCATTTGCACAGGGTAATGGCGCACTGTCCTCCCCCGCGAAGCGGGGGAGGGGACCATGCGAAGCATGGTGGTGGGGGCGTTCTGAGTTTTGTCTGAACAAGAACCTGAGGCATACGCCGCGCGCCCCCTCCACCGCCCTTCGGGCGGTCCCCTCCCCCGCTTCGCGGGGGAGGAATGGAGCTCGTCGAGATGCCAATCCCTCATTCATAAATGTGCAGCCGTCCTTCGTGCAGCACCATGCGATGCGCAGGGTACTGGTCCATCAAGGCGATATCGTGGGTCGCGAGCACCACGGCGGTGCCGGCCTTGTTGAGCTCGATGAACAGTCTCAGCAGCCGCCGCGCCAGCGAGGGGTCGACGTTGCCGGTCGGCTCGTCGGCGAGCAACAGTTGTGGCCGGCCGATCACGGCGCGCGCGATCGCGGCGCGCTGCTTCTCGCCGCCCGACAGGATCGGCGGAAAGGCATCCATGCGATGGCCAAGGCCGACCCAGTGCAGGAGGTCGATCACCTCGCGCCGGTAGCTCGCCTCCTCGCGACCCATCACGCGAAACGGCAGCGCGACATTCTCATAGGTCGTCATGTGATCGAGCAGCCGGAAATCCTGCAGCACGATGCCGATGCGCTGCCTGAGCTTGGCGACCGCTTCCTTGTCCAATAGCGACACGTCATGGCCGAACAGGTTGACGAGGCCGCGCGTCGGGCGCTGCGACAGGAACAGCAGACGAAGCAACGAGGTTTTGCCGGCACCCGAGGGGCCGGAGAGGAACTGGAACGAGCGCGCCTGGATCTCGAACGACAGGTCGCGCAGCACCTCGGCCCCAAGTCCGTAGCGCAGACCGACATTTTCGAACCGGACCAAGGTCAGCTCCGTTCGACGGCAAAACAGCGTTTTCCCTAAGGAAGCGCCGCGGCAGAATACCCCGGTTTCGTTGTGCGATCCTTATGGTTTCCGATTCGTTAACGGACGGCGGCTAACGTCCTGGTCACAAAGCCTCTCCGCGAATCGCCGACATGCAGATCGTTTGCCCGAATTGCCAGACGTCCTATGGGGTGACGCCTTCAGCGCTCGGCCCTGAGGGACGCAATGTGCGCTGCGCCAAGTGCAAGCAAGTCTGGCACGCCCGGCCCGAAGACGCACTGCACCCGCACGGCATGGCCACGGCCGAAGCGGCTGAAGCGACCGCAGCGCAGGACGAAGCCACTGGACAGACAGCGGAAAACTGGTCCGAGTCCGAAGCGCCTCATGTCGAGAGCCCGTCGCTGGCGCCGGGCGGAGCGGAAGCCGGTGCCAACTGGCCGGCCGAGCCCCGCCGATCCGAGGTCACCGAGGACAAACCCCGCGCTCGCCCTTGGCGCCCGGGGCGGATCAACATGGCACGCCCGCACCTCGGCCTCTCGGGCGGGGTCGCAGCGATGGCCGCGCTGATCGCGGCTCTGATCATCTGGCGCACCGACGTCGTGCGGCTCCTGCCGCAGACCGCGGCCTTCTTCAAGCTCGCCGGCATCAACGTCAACCTGCGCAACCTCACCATCGAAGACGTTCGGGTCTCGACCGAGACCGTCAACGGTGCGCCAGTCACGGTGATCGAAGGCGCGGTCGCGGCGACAGGATTCAAGCCGGCGGAAATCCCGCGGCTGCGTTTCGTCGTGCGCGACGCCAGTGGAACCCCGGTCTACGCCTGGAACACGGTGCTCGAGCAGGCCGTGGTCGATCCGGGCGAAAAGGTCCAGTTCAAGTCCCGCCTCGCCTCGCCGCCGCCCGATGCCTATGATCTGGTGGTGCGATTCTTCAACAAGCGGGACATCGGCACGTAATGCCGCGCATCCTGATTGCAGACGACGAAGAGGCGGTGCGCGGCCTGGTCGCGCGTTCGCTGCAGATGGATGGCCACTTGACCGTCACAGCACAGGACGGCGCCGAGGCGCTGGATATCCTGACGCGCGAAGCCGGCAGGTTCGATCTGCTGCTGACCGATATCAAGATGCCGCTGATGGACGGCATTGCGCTCGCGCTCGCCAGCGCGCGCGACTTTCCGGAGCTGACAATTCTGCTGATGACCGGCTTTGCCGATCAGCGTGAACGCGCCTCCGGGCTGAACGCGATCATCCACGACGTGATCACGAAGCCGTTCTCGGTCACCGACATCCGCAACGCGGTGACGCAGGCGCTGGCGGCGCGCCGCTAGCCCCGCGAACCCGAATCGCCATCGAAGACACTTCGCGCAACGACCTTCTTGCTCGCCGCGGCCGTCAGGCCGCGTTGACCCGGGAGAAGAAGTTCTCGACCTGCGTGCGCAGCGTGTCCGATTGTCGCGACAGCTCGTTCGCCGCGGTCAGGACCCGGGTTGCAATCTTACCCGTTTCGTTCGCGGCCTGACTCACCCCACTGATGTTGGCCGACACTTCCTGGGTGCCCTTGGCGGCTTCGCTGACGTTGCGTGCGATTTCGTCGGTGGCTGCCCCCTGTTCCTCGACCGCGGCGGCAATGGTCGTTGCGATCTCGCTGACCGAGGAGATCGTCTTGCTCACGTTTTCAATCGCTCCGGCAAACTCCGTCGTCGCCTTCTGGATGGCGACAACGTGCTGCGCAATCTCTTCGGTGGCCTTGGCAGTCTGCGCGGCAAGTGCCTTCACCTCCTGCGCGACCACGGCGAAGCCGCGTCCGGCCTCGCCGGCGCGCGCCGCCTCGATCGTCGCGTTCAGCGCGAGCAGATTGGTCTGTTCGGCAACCGAGGAGATCAGCTTGATGACGTCGCCGATGCGCTGTGCCGCTTCGGAGAGTCCCTGAATGGTCGCACTTGAATGCCGCGCCTGGTTGACGGCATCGTTGGCGATCCTGGTCAATTCATTGACCTGGCGACTGATCTCGCCGACGGACGAAGACAGTTCCTCGGTCGCGGTCGCGACCGTCTGCACGTTGGACGAGGTCTGCTCGGAGGCGGCAGCGACGGCCGTCGCCTGCTGCGTGGCTTCCTCGGCGCCGGCCGCCAGCGCATTGGAGGCCGACTGCAATTGATCGGCCGAGGTGCTGACAGTCGCGAGTGCGGTCCGCATCTGCTCATCGAATTCACGGATGGCAGCCGTCAGGATGTCCTGACGTTTCTGCCGCTCCGTGAGCATTGCGTCCTGATAGACCGAAATCGCGATGTCCATGTCGAGCATGACCGCGCTTGTCACCGCCGTCTGTACCGCGGCGAGACGCTTGCCATTCCATCGATAGGTTTTCGTCGCGAGCGTGTTGAGCCGGCCCAGCACGAGGTTGTAGCCGCCGATGTACCAGCGCGGCTCGAGACCAATCTTGTTGTGGACATGGCCGATCGTGTTGACGCCCTTCAGGTATTCGTGGTCGAACCGGCCGTTGAACAGCCGCGCCCAGTGGGTGCCCTGAGCCGACTTCAGTCGCGGGATGTCGTTGCCAATCAGGCTGGCCAGATTGGGCTGGCTAGTGGCGTGCTCGTAGAAGCTCTGAAGCAGGTCCGGTAGCGCCGGCTCGACGACTTTCCAGAATTCGCGCAGCAATTCGCCGGTCTCGCCGTCGATGCGCATGAAGCGCAGCCGAGTTTCGCGGTCGAAGGTGTCGCTGCTTTGGGAAGGGGTCGAAGGGTGTCGATCAGGGGACATGATGCTCCAGCCGCTCGTCGTTGAGATTGAGGCGCGCGTCTTGTGCATCGGTCAGAGTTAACTTGGCGCTGCTCCAGCCAGCGCCAGCAAGAGCCAACGCCTGCCACAACTTCGAGGATGCAAGATGATCGATACTCGCTCTCGCACGGCGCCTGTCTGGATGACCGCATGGGACCGGCGAGAACCAATGCTTAAATCGCTATCGATGCGCCTTGCGCGAGCGCAGCAGGGTCTCGGATGGGAGTTCGCCAAACGACAGACGATAGTCGTGAGCAAAATGTCCGCTGTTTTGAAACCCGCATTTCAGCGCAACCTGCGTCACCGATGTGGTCTCGGTCGGATTTTCGAGCATGATGAGAGCCTTGCGCAGCCGCACAGTCTTGGCGAAATCCGACGGCGAACACCCGCGTTCCTTCCGGAACTGGCGAAACAGGCTTCTCGCGCTGACATTGGTCACGCGCACCAGCGTTGCGATGTCGATCGGCTGGTCCCAGTTCGCCTCGATATATTCTTCAGCGAGCCTGATCGAGGACGAGGCTGACGGGATCGGTTCGCGTAGCAGAAGCTCGCTGTAGTTGTGACGATGGCACATCAGGAACTTCATGATCATCATGCGCTCGACTTCGGCGTTCGCAAGCGATGAAAAGTAGGTGCCGCGCGAGTTGTAGTCTGACACAAACTGGAAGACGCGCAGCCTGAGCGCATGCATCGCCGGGTTGCTCTGCACGGACTCTGCAAATTCGAGCTCGCGGCCGACCTCCTCCCCCAGCAACGCACTCAAATAGCGGAGCAACGCGCAATGTTCGATCCGGAGAACCAGCAGTCGATAATGCGGGTCGAGGTCGAGATTTACGTTGGCTCCGACAGGTATGACCGCGGACCAGTGCCCGGGCCCGATCTCTTCTGAATTGGCACCCACCGTCAGGCGGGCAGCACCTGTGACGTTGAAGATTTGTCTGACAAAGTCCGCTGCGGGGAAACCCACCGAAGACACGTCGTTGAAGTCGACATAGGCCAGGCCAAGGTTGGTCATTTTCAAGAAATTGGCAGTCACCGCGAACCCGTCGGCGCGACCCGCAACGTCGAAGTGGTTTGCGCCATAAACGTTGAACAGCCGATCCCGCGCAAATTCGGGATCGTTGGTCCGCATCACCGGGAAATTTCCAAGCAGAGTCGCTTCGGGCAACAACATGGCAACATCGTCTCAGGGAATCAGAGCTGCAGCACTTAATGGCACATTTCGGCGTCGCGTGGCGCGCGGCGGCTTAAGTCAGACCTAAATGGATCGTGTTATTGAAACTCATCGACCAATTGGGGTGCGCGGTGTCGAACATAGTCCACTTCCAAAAACCGACAGCGACGGCCGTCTCTTCGGTATCCGATCTTGATGCGGCGCTGGCCTCGCTGTCGACTTTGCCACGGCGGATATCGGAAATTCGCAAGCGACAGGCTGAAGTAAGAGAAGACATTCGCTTGACGGTCTTCATGCTCGATCTCGCCCTCGTGGAGGCGCGCCGGCTAACCAATTCCACGCACGACCATCAGATCAAGAAGGGCTATGAAGAACATCTTCGGGTGATCGAAGAATTGCTCGAAATCGCGAGACAGAAGGCAACCAACCTCTGATCGCTCTCTAATCGCTGGATCGCTTATCTCATGCGCGATTGCCTAGGTTGTTTCAGCCGTCGCCAAAACAACATTTTCAACCGGCGCCACAATCCGGCGATAGAGATGCCACGTCGTGTGGCCGAGGATCGGCAGCGTGAACACCAGGCCGAGGAACGTCGGCAACACTGACACGATCAGCAGCAGCACGATCGTCACCGCCCAGCCGATCATCGGCACCGGACTCTTCACCACCGCCCGGACGCTCGTGATCATCGCGGTAACAAAGTCGACGTCGCGCTCGAGCAACAGCGGGAACGACACCACGGTCAGCGAGAACAGGATCAGCGAGAGGATCGCGCCGACGAGGTTGCCGATCAAGAGGAACAGCAGTCCTTCGTTTGTGGTCAGGACCACCGTGATGAACTCTCGAAAGCTCGAGAACGAGGCATTGATCCCGAGCAGCAGCGCAATCAGCAGACGGACCTGGTACATCCAGATTACGAACACGAACAGCGTCACGAACGCCATCCAGCCGATCTCGCTGCGTCCGCGGATCACGCGATAGATCGCGGCGATCGAAATCGACTCGCCAACTTCCAGCCGGCGACTGATCTCGTAGAGCACGACGGCGACGAACGGGCCGATCAGCGCGAAGCCGGCCGCAAGCGGATAGGCGAGATAGCTCATGCCCAGCGCGGTGACGCTCAGGATGATCAGCATGCCGCCGGCGGCGTAGAGGACGCCGATCGCCAGACCGTAGAGCGGCACGGCGCGGAAATCGCGAAAGCCCTGCACAAATGCTTCGGCCACATCGGCGACCTTGATCTCGCGGACAACAGGATCGGTCTTGCCGGAAATGTTGGTCATTGGTTGCAGCCCCAGCCTGAACTGGTTGATCTTGAGGCCGAGGTCTCGATGCTTCTTGATCGAGGTCAACAGGCTGGGTCAAGTTTGTAGTGGTCTGCTGGCGGCAACGCCTAGGCCAAGTCTCTCACGGGAAGAGCACCATGAGGCTTCTACGATAACTGGATCCTGCCAACGATCCTCGATTTCGCGATGCGGCAGAAGCCGCTTGCCAGGTACCGCAGCGCCGTCGTCGGTGCGGCACGCGGCCAGGTGCTGGAGATCGGGGTCGGCTCAGGCCTGAACTTGCCGTTCTACGGAGCGAAGGTGGAGCATGTGCTGGGCATCGACCCGTCGCCTCGCCTGCTCGCGATGGCGCAACGCCGAGCCGCTGAGGCTGCGGTGCCGATCGAGCTTGCGGTCGGCTCGGCGATGGCACTTCCGCTCGCTGACAATTCGGTCGACACGATCGTCATGACATGGACGTTGTGCTCGATCCCGGATCCGTCGGCTGCATTGGCGGAGATGCGGCGCGTGCTCAAGCCTGACGGCGAGTTGCTATTCGTCGAGCATGGGCTTGCGCCCGAGCCTTCCGTCGAAGCGTGGCAGCACCGGCTGACGCCGCTGTGGCGGCGGATCGGCGGCGGCTGCCATCTCGATCGCAAGATGGATGCCTTGATTGGAGCCGCAGGATTCAGCATCAGCAAGCTGCAAACCGGCTACGCACCGGGCCCGCGGCCACTGGCGTTCATGTATCAGGGCTGCGCCTGCCGTGCAGACATTGGGCGCCGCCCTACGATAGCGTGATCGCTGCGCTGCTCGTCACGCGGACATAAACCAACCAGCGCCTGCAGCTTCTCCAGGCTCTGACTCCAGCCGGCCTCCATGCCGGCGAGCATGAACTTGCCGGGCTCGAAGAACACCGACGCCTTCGCCTGCACTGTCAGCCTGGTCTTGCCGTCGACCTCCTCGAACGTCACCACGTTGTGGCCTTCGAGAACGCGCACACCTTTCTCGTCGACCGAGGTGGTGAACACGATGCGGCTCGGCAGCACGATCTCACGATAGACGCCATCCATGACGTGGACGTTGCCGTCAGGCCTGCGCATGTGGACCAGGATCGCGCCGCCGACGCGGGCGTCGACTTCACAAACCGGATTGTCGAAGTGGTGCGGAGACCACCACCGCGCGAGATGTCTTGCTTCGGTCCACATGCTGAACACGAGTTCGCGCGGCGCATCGAAGGTGCGGATCAGCGTGATCTCGCGTTCGGCGACAGGTTTTTGCGTTGTTGCGCGGGTGGCGGAAGGCATGGTGAGACTCCTTTCCGTCATTGCGAGCGAAGCGAAGCAATCCAGAGCCAAGAGAACGAACTGGATTGCTTCGCGCTGCGCGCTCGCAATGACGAGGCGACAGAGATCACCTCACATCGGCTTCGGGCAGATGATCATCCACGGCGTGCCGAAGCGGTCGGTCAGCATGCCGAAACTCTTGGCGAAGAACGTCTCGCCGACCGGCATGGTGACGGTGCCGCCCTTGCTGAGAGCGGCGAACGCGCGCTCGACGTCACCAGGCGTCGGCAGGTCGACCGACACCGCAAAGCCCGACATCTGCGACTGATGGCCGGGAGGCGCGTCGGACGCCATCAAGGTCTGCTCGCCGAGCTGCATCGCCGCATGCATGATCTTGCTCTGCCACTCCGGCGGTGTCTGCGCCTCGGCCGGGGAGCCCTTGTGCGGCAGCATCGCGAGAATCTTGCCGCCGAACACGTCGGCATAGACCTTGAAGGCCTCCTCGCAGTTGCCCTTGAAGAAGAGGTACGGATTGATCTTCATGACATTCACTCCTGTGCTTGCTGTCAGTTTGGATTGGCCCCAGCCAAAAACGCTTCCAGACGATCGAACGTGCTCGACCAGCCGTAACCATGGCCATCGCGCTCGCCGATCGACTGGAACGGCGTTTGCCGGAAGGTCAGCCGCGTCTTGCCGCCTTGGTCGGCGAAGGTGACCGTCACCAACGTCTCGAGCCCACGCTCGCCCTCCTCTTCCCACGCGAATGTGAAAACCAGACGCGACGGCGGCATCACCTCGCGAAAGACGCCGTGCTGCCAGAGCTCGCGGCCGTCAGCCGGGGAGGTCAGGCAGTTGCGCCAGCGGCCGCCGACCCGCACGTCCATTTCAACATGGGTGGCCGGATAATCCGTCGGCCCCCACCAGTGCCTGACATGCTCCGGATCGGTAAATGCCGCGAACACGAGCTCACGCGGTGCCTTAATCAGGTGCGTCAGGACGAGTTCCTGGTCCTTTGGGCCGAGTGATATTTTGGCTGCAACGTCCATCGGTGCAACGATCAACTGCGGAACGGGATTAGCGCGCGCACCCGAGGATCGCGCAGGTAGAGCCCACCCCAGATCAGAAGGCCGAGGTAAACGCCGAACAGCGTGTGGGTGAACAAGGGATCGTCGAGGCGGAAGTGCGCATAGATCGCGCCGCCGAGATAGCCGGTGAGAAAGATGGCGCCGAGCATCGAGGTGCGCGGATACGCATAGAGCAGCGTGCCGATCAGCGTCAGCACGCCGAGCGTGCGGATGATGTCGAGCGGAATCGCCATCTGCTGCGAGGTCGTGATCACGACGTCGAGCGGAATTAGCTTCATCACTCCGTCCGTCAGAAGGAACACGATGACAAGGCCGCTTATGACACGGCCGCTCCACAGCGCGCCACGCGAGACGGAGGTTGTCGAGGGCAAATCGACGCCGTTATGCGAAATGACGGTCATGGTCACACTCATTCATTGGAAAGGTTGCATCTCTCCGCTCATTCTCGATCGCGCGAATGAGCGAAACTTGCGTCGCTACTTCGCGGTCGCGAGGTAAGCCTCGAGTTGCTCGAAGGTGCCACTCCAGCCCTGGTTCATGCTGGCGAAGCCGCCCTCGAAGGTGGCGCGCTCCTCGCCGGTCGGGTTGAGCGGCACCCACTTGATGGTCAGCCGAGTGCCGTCGCCTTCCGTGTCGAACAGGAATGTCGACAGCATTTGCAGCGGCCAGCTCGGCGCCATCGGATGGCGCGTGATGCCGCCTGCTTCATCGGAGAACGAATTGACCAGAACGATGCGCGACGGCTTCTCGATCTCGCGATAGACGAACTTGCCCCACATTTTGGAGCCATCGGGCGCTTGCATACCGTAGTGGTAGAAGCCGCCGGGCCGCAGCTCCATGTTGGCCGCGATCACTTTAAAACCTTTCGGGCCCCACCACTGCTTCATGTGCTCGGGCTCGGTGAAGCAGGCGAACACCAGTTCCCGCGGCGCTTTCAGCAGGCGCGAGAGGACGAATTCTTTTTCGGTAGGGGCTTCGATTTTGGCGGCGGTGGCGGTCATGACAATTTTCTCTTGTCTTGCCTTCGAGTCAGTTTCGGTTGTCGCGGCGGCTTGGTGACGAACAATTTGCGGCTATTTCTTGTGACGCGGCTTTTTCTCCTTCGGCGGTTTCGCCGGTTCCTTGCCCTGCAGCTTGCGCAGGTAATCGTCGAGGCGATCGAGCCGCTCTTCCCAGAACTGGCGGTACTGTTCGAGCCATTCGTCGAGGCGCTTCAACGCGAGCGGCTCGATCCGGCACGGCCGCCACTGCGCGTCGCGGCCACGCGTGATCAGGCCGGCATTCTCGAGCACCTTGAGATGCTTTGAGATCGCCGGTCCTGAAATGTCGAACGGCTTCGCAAGTTCCGCGACCGTGGTCTCGCCGAGCGCAAGGCGGGCGAGGATCGCGCGCCGGGTCGGGTCGGCGAGCGCGCCGAACATGGTGGAGAGGCGGTCGGCGGCCATCGGCTTTCGGGGCTCTAGCGTCTGTTATGAACCATCTAGTTAAATAACCTATCGGTTAAATAACGCATCGTCAAGCCCGCTCAAAAGTCCTGCAAAAAATCAAAATACGCGTTGGTTTACGGGACGATAGGCGGAACCGGTGGTCATCGCCGCGCGCCGGTGTGATCAGGGCGTTCGGACGGAATTGCGTCAGTCCCTGCTCGTCCCCGCGGAAGTAGGCCAAACAAGTGTTTGGCCTGAGGGGGACCCCAGCCTTTGCCAAATGCTCGACTATTTCTGGATTCTATGGCGAAGCACTTGCTTGACCAGACTTTCGCGGGAATGAGCGGACCGCAAGCGGATCACCGAATCGGCGGCGCATACTGGATGCCGCCAGCGTCCCACAATTGATTGAGGCCGCGCGGAATGCCGAGCTTGGAGTGATCGCCGACATTGCGGTCGTAGACTTCACCGTAGTTGCCGACCAGCCGGACGATGCGCGAGGCCCAGTCGCGCGTCAGCCCGATGTCATCGCCATAGTCGGACGACACGCCCATGAAGCGCTGCACCTCGGGCTTGCCCGAGCGCATCGCCTCGTCGAGGTTCTTCGAGGTGATGCCGAGCTCCTCGGCATTGATGAGTGCAAACAGCGTCCACTTCACGATCATCAGCCACTGGTCGTCGCGATGGCGCACCACCGGCGCGAGCGGCTCCTTCGAGATCACGTCGGGCAGGATGACGCTGTCGCCCGCTTTCGTGAGCTTCAGGCGTTGCGCATAAAGCTGCGAGACGTCGCTCGTGATGGTGTCGCATTTGCCATCTTCGTAGGCTTTCAGCAGATCTTCGAGCTTGTTGAATTTTACCTGCTCGAACTTCATGTTGTTGGACTTGAAGTAATCGGAGAGGTTCAGCTCGGTCGTGGTGTTCTCCTGCACGCAGACCTTGCTGCCGTCGAGCGCGAGCGCGTTGTCGATGTTGCGCGCCTTCTTGGTCATGAAGCCCTGGCCGTCATAGTAGGAGACACCGGCAAAATGCAGGCCGTACTCGGTCTCGCGCGACATGCTCCAGGTCGAATTGCGCGACAGCACGTCGATGTTGCGGTCGCGCAGCTCCTTGAAGCGCAGGCTGGCGTCGAGCGGAATGTATTTGACCTTGCTGGTGTCGTTGAAGATGGCGGCCGCAAGGGCGCGGCAGAAGTCGACGTCGAAGCCGGACCAGTCGCCCTTCTCATCGGGCGCCGAGAAGCCGGGCAGCCCAGGATTGACGCCGCACAACAGGTAGCCGCGGTTGACCACGCGCTTCAGCGTGCGGGTGTCGTAGCGTACATAGGTGATCGCCGCCGCCGCAACGGCGACCGCAATCGCAAGGCCTATCAATAGGCCGGTCCGAAATGTCCGCATGAAAATGATCTCTGCTGTTTGAGCGAAATTGTCTGAAAGCGATTAGGCGCGACGATCAGATCGAGGGCTTCTGGTGCACGATCACCTTGGTCCCGACCGGCACGCGGTCATAGAGATCCATCACGTCGTTGTTGACGAGGCGGAAACAGCCCGACGAGATCGCCGTCCCGATCGTCTGCGGCAGGTTGGTGCCATGGATGCGGTAGACCGTGCCGCCGAGATACATCGCGCGCGCGCCAAGCGGATTGCCGGGACCGCCGGCCATGAAGCGCGGCAGATAGGGCTGGCGCGCGATCATCTCCGGCGGCGGCGTCCAGTCCGGCCACTCGGCTTTCTTGGTGATGCTCAGGAGGCCCTGCCACTGGAAGCCGTCACGGCCGACGCCGATGCCGTAGCGCAAGGCACGCCCGCCGGGCTGCACCAGATAGAGATGGCGTTCGCTGGTCTCGACGATGATCGTGCCGGGCGCTTCGCTGCTGCGGTAGTACACCATCTGCTTCTGGAATTGCGGCGGCAGTTCATAGGAGTCGTCGGCTTCAACACCCGGCTGGTCGCCGGGATCCTGCGATGCCTGCGCAAATGCCGGCGCATTTGTGACCAGCAGTCCGGCGCACGCCAGCGCGGCCCAGAGCGAGGCATCAATCCGATCGAACGTATTCAGCCTTCATTATCCTGCCCTCTTCGCCGCCGCCCAGCCGGTAGCAAATCAATGGTACAATTTTAGCGCATGTCCCGGAAAAGTGGATACGGGTTTTCCCGAAAAGGACATATGCAAAACCAAGGCTTTAGCGCTCACTGTGTGCGGGCATTGGCCGCCGATCACAGATCCGGCTGTTATCATCGCCTCGTTGCAATTGCCATTACGCCTTGATCGGCTCGGCGTCGAGGCGAACGGCCCAGCCTTTCAGCGCATCGCTTGGCGGCGCATAGCGCTCCAGCACTTTTGGATCATGGCCCGGCACGATGTGACTTCGCGAAGACGCAAGCTTCTCCAGCTTGTCGTAGCCCTTGACCGCATCGTCGGCGTTGTAGGTGATCGGGAATACCTTGCGCTCGTCAAGGTGGTCATAGAGATGTGTCGAATCCGAGGCGAGCACGACGTTGCCGCGCTTCGTCTTCACCCGCACCGCCTGCAGTCCCTTCGAGTGGCCGCCGATGTGGTGGACGCTCACTCCCGGCACGACCTCCTCGTCGCCATCATGAAAGGTCACGCGGCCGGCAAACACCTTGCGCACCATCGCGGTGACGTCGTCGGCCTCGAACGGCAGCTTGAATTTCTGGTCGCACATGCAGCGGCCGGTCGCGTAATCCATCTCGCAATCCTGCAGGTGATAGCGCGCCTTCGGAAATACGTCGTAGTTGCCGCAGTGGTCATAGTGCAGGTGTGAGATGATGACGTTGCTGACCTGGTCGGGCTGGATGCCGATCGACTTCAGCGCTTCGGCCACGGGTTTGAGGATTGTCCGTTCACGCCGCTTCGCCATCGCTTCGTCGAAGCCGGTATCGACGACAATCGTACCGTGCTTGCCGACGATCGCCCACACATAGAAGTCGAGGTCCTGCGAGGCCTGGTGCGGATCGCCGCCGATGAAGTTCATCGACGCATTGCGCCCGCCGTGATGCGCGTAGCGAACGGCATAGACCTCATGGATATCGTCGCTCATATGCTGCCCTCACTTATTTCGATGTCTGCGCCGGATTTGCGCGCACCTCGACACCGGCGGCTTTTTCAATCGGCTTGATTGCGCTCGTGAAGTCGAAGTCCGGGCCCATCTCCCGGATCACCACCTCCCACAGCCGGCCGACCGCTTCTGCAACTTCCATCGACAATCCCATCGATCGCATCTCGTCAAGGCAGAGCCGGACGTCTTTCACCATCAGCGCCGTGGCAAAGCCGAAGTCGAAGCTGCGCGGCAGCACCGAGCGCGGAAACTTGTCGCGGCTTGCCGTGTTCAGGCCAGAGCCGGCATTGATGACGTCGATCATGACTTCTGGATCGAGCCCGGCCTTGACGCCCATCACCACCGCTTCCGAGGTCGCCACCATCGCCGTCGCCGACAGGTAATTGTTGGCGAGCTTCATGGTTTGCCCGGCGCCCGGCTGCTCGCTGATGAAGAACACTTTTCCGATCACATCGAGCGCTGGTTTGAGCAACTCGAATTCGCTGCGCGGGCCTGACACCATCACCGCCAGCGTGCCCTTCTCGGCGCCTGCGACGCCGCCCGAGACCGGGCTGTCGATCTGGATAATGCCGCGCTTCTTCAGCGCGTCATGGATGCGCACCGCCATCTGCGAGCCGGTGGTCGATAGATCGACCAGCCGCTTCACGCGGCTGCCTTCAATGACGCCGTCCTTGCCCGTCGCAACGCTCAGAGAAATATCGAGCGACGGCAGGCTCGCCATCACGGTCTCGACCTTGTCGGCAACGTCCTTCGGCGAAGTCGCGGCCTTTGCGCCGAGCCCCACCAGCCGGTCGACGGCTTCGCGCCGCGTGTCATAGGCGACGAGAGTATGGCCGGCCTCGATCAGGCGCCGCGCCATTGGAAAGCCCATCCGGCCGAGGCCGATGAAACCGATATCCATTGCGAGAAATCCCTGGCTCTTGTTTCCAGCTCTTTCCTAGCTCTTGTTTCTAGCTCTTGGCGACTTCGGCAAAGGCCTCGCGCGCGATGCGGAAACTGTCGACCGCCGCCGGCACGCCGGCATAGATCGCGACCTGCATCAGGATTTCGCGGATTTCGTCCTTGCTGACGCCGTTGGTCAGCGCGCCCTTGATGTGCAGTTTCAGTTCATGCGGCCGGTTGAGGATCGCGATCATCGCGATGTTGAGCATGCTGCGGGTCTTGCGCGGCAGCTCCTCGCGGCCCCACACCGCGCCCCAGCAATATTCGGTGACGAGCTCCTGGAACGGCCGGTTGAAATCATCGACATTTTTCAGCGCATTCTCGACGTAGGTCTTGCCGAGCACCGCGGTGCGAACTTCCACGCCTTTGTCGAACGTTTTCTTGTCCATGATCGTTGCCTCCAGGATCGTGATTGGCGGCGGAGGTTAGCGGTTCCCGCTACCGTCGTCACGTCGCCGTGAATTTCCGCAATTCACGCAAAGCGGGCCCCAGCGGGTGGCCGAAATGCGGCAAATGGCCGGAATCTTGCTTTTCTCCTGAGTTAGACCATCAGCCGGCATATTCCTGCGATGTGTGGGTTTTTGCCTTTGGTGCGGTGCGTGAACAGTGCAATCGTGCTAATATGTTTCGCTGAACCCGGAGACGTTGTTGTTCAAGCGATCACCTGAAGCGCCGGCTCCCGGCGCAAGTGACCCCACAGCCCGCTTGCAGCTGTCGAAAGCTGTGCAACGCGCCCAGCTTGCCCTGGCGTGGGAGCGGCTATGGCCGCACCTGGCCCGGGTCCTGACGCTCGCTGGGTTTTTCCTAGCGGTATCCTGGATCGGTGCCTGGGTGTCGCTGCCCTTCGTCGGACGCGCCATCGGGCTCTTGATCTTCATGGTGCTGCTGATCGCAGCGTTGGTTCCCCTGATCTGGTTGCGCTGGCCGACGCGCAACGAAGCCTTGCTGCGGCTCGATCGCGGCAGCGGCATCAGACACCGGCCGGCGACAACACTGACCGATACGCTGGCGACGCAGGATCCCGTTGCACGCGCGCTGTGGCAGGCACAGCGCGAGCGCACGCTGGCCTCGATCAAGCGCATCCGCGCCGGGTTGCCTACGCCGCGGCTTTCGATTCATGACCCCTGGGCGATCCGCGCGCTTGTCGTGGTCCTCGCAGTCGCGACGTATATTGCTGCGGGGCCCGAGCGCACCGAGCGTGTGACCGCGGCGTTCGACCTCAACGGTGCGCTGGCCGGCGCCAACGTGCGGCTCGATGCCTGGGTCACGCCGCCATCCTACACCGGCCGTCCGCCGATCGTGCTGACCGGCGGCAACACCAACAACACCGCTGCGCCCGACAACATGACCTACGCGGTCCCCGCCGGCAGCATGCTGGTGGTACGCACTTCGAGCGGCTCGCTCGATGTCACCGTCAGCGGCGGCGTCACCGATGCCGGTCCTGGCGACAAGCAGCCGCCGGCAGGTACCGAGGAACGTCGATTCACCATCGCAAGCGACGGCACCGCGCAGATTCGCTCGCCGGCCACGCAGCCAAAGTGGCGCTTCGCGGCGGCTCCCGACAAGCCACCGAGCATCTCGCTGGCGAAGGATCCCGAGCGTCAGGTCCGCGGCGCGCTTGCCTTATCCTACAAGCTCGTCGACGATTATGGCGTGTCCGAAGCACACGCGTTGTTCCAGTTGCAAAAGCCGACGCCATCGGCCGACCAAGCCGCGGCGAGCAGCGTCGGTGGCAACGCGAACGCCGCGGCGCCGCGTCCGCTCTATGATGCGCCGCAATTCCAGCTCGTGCTGCCGAATGCGCGTACCCGTAACGGGGTCGGCCAGACCGTGAAGGATTTGAGCGACAATCCCTATGCCGGCGCCGATGTGACGCTGACACTCACGGCCAAGGACGAAGCCGGCAACGAAGGCAGGAGCGATCCGTTCGACATGCGGCTGCCGGAACGGCTGTTCGCAAAACCACTGGCGCGCGCCTTGATCGAGCAGCGTCGCATCCTTGCGCTCGACGCCAACAAGGCGCCGATCATCAGGGACGCGATCGACGCCATGCTGATCGAGCCCGAAGTGTTCATGCCTGAGATGGGGCAATATCTCGGCTTGCGCGACATCTACGAGCAGATCAGCCAAGCCAAATCGGACGATCAATTGCGCGAGGTGGTCGCCAGTCTCTGGGCGCTCGCCGTCCTGATCGAGGACGGCGACATCACCGACGTCGACAAAGCGCTGCGTGCGGCACAGGACGCGCTGCGCCAGGCGCTCGATCGCGGCGCGAGCGACGAAGAGATCAAGAAGCTCACCGAGCAGCTGCGCGCGGCGCTGGACAAGTTCCTGCAGCAGCTCACCGCAGCAGATGAAGAATAATCCGCAGCAGCTGGCCCGTCCGCTCGACAAGAATACGCGCGTGCTCAGCGAGCAGGACCTGAAGAACATGATCGACCGCATGGAGCGGATGGCGCGGTCCGGCGACAAGGACGCCGCGCGGCAGTTGCTCGATCAGCTGCAGTCGATGCTGGAAAACCTGCAGATGGCGCAGCCCGGACAGAACGGCGACAGCGACATGGAGCGATCCATGAACGAGCTGGGCGACGTCATCCGCAAGCAGCAGCAGTTGCGCGACAAAACCTTCAAGCAGGGCCAGGATTCGCGCCGCGACCGCATGCGCGGCCAGCGCGGCGATCAGAACGCGATGAACGACCTGCAGCGCGACCAGCAGGGCCTGCGCGACCGTCTGCGCAAACTGCTCGACGATCTCGCCAAGCAGGGCATGATGCCGCCGAAGAGTGGCGATCCAGGCGACGACGACCAGGCCGATCAGGATCAAGGTCCGATGGGCCAGATTGATCAGGGCCAGGATAGCCTGTCGGACGCAGACAATGCGATGGACGACGCCGGCAACAAGCTCGGCGACGGGGACGCCGACAGCGCCGTGGATTCGCAGGGACGCGCACTGGAAAACCTGCGCAAGGGCGCCCAAAAACTTGCGCAGCAGATGCAGGAGGGCGACGACGAGGGCAACGGGCCAAGTGATCGGCGAGGCCGGCAGCAGGGCGGCGCACCGCCGCGCACCGATCCGCTTGGGCGCGACGGGCGGTATCGCGACGGCGAATGGGACCAGACGGTGCAAATTCCCGGCGAGATCGACGTGCAGCGCGCCCGCCGCATTCTCGAGGAGCTGCGACGCCGGCTCGGCGAAACCAACCGGCCGCAAGTCGAGCTCGACTATATCGAGCGGCTGCTGAAGGATTACTGAGCTTCATTTCATTGGGCTGTGGGCAGGTGATCGTCTCGAAACATCTGACGGTGACTGGCTGGATGATGGCCGCCGCGCTCCTCGTGGGGGCGTTGCTTGTTGCTCCAACGCCGTTGCACGCGGCAGGCGATTGCCCAACGGCACTGAGCGGAAAGGGCTCCTTCATTGTCGAGCGCCAGGCTAACTCGAAAACGGAGGTCTTCTACGACGAGAGCCCTACCCTCCGCACGTCGCTGCAATACGGCGGCCGTACCCTGCTCGAGACGACGCTGTACCAGGGGCTCTTCGAGCTGAGCCGCGTCGATCGCGGCACCAAGATCGAGCAGAAGCCGAAGACGGACCTCGGCAGGTTCTTCCCGCTCAAACAGAAGCAGACGATCGCCGCCGACTTCGAGGTCACCATGAACGGCGGGACCAAAACCAAGACAGTGAAGCTGGAATATGTCGGTGACAAAGACTATGCGCTCGGCGAATGCACCTATCATGTCCTGAAGTTCTGGCGCACCGACACGCTGCCGATTGTCTACGACAACATCGACTATTACGCACCAGAGCTGAGGTTCGTGCTCGCCAAGGAATATCGCGAAGACAACGGGCGGACCACGATCATCGGCTACACCAGGATTTCGCCGGGCAAGCCGCAGGCGTCGGGGCGTTGATTGTCGTCGTCAACCTTGGCAGCTCGCATCGCCGCCGCTAGCGTGATCGCCATGGAACAGAGGAGCCGGCCATGAAGGTCGAGGGCGGATGTCACTGCGGCGCGATCGCCTATGAGGCTGAGGTCGACCCGCAAGCCGCGCGGATCTGCCACTGCACCGATTGTCAGACGCTCACTGGCTCGGCGTTTCGCGTCAACGTCCCCGCGCCTGCCGACAAGTTCAGGCTCACGCGCGGCACGCCGAAGATTTACATCAAGACCGCCGACAGCGGGAACAAGCGGGCCCACGCGTTCTGCGCCGATTGCGGCGGGCCGATCTATGCCGCAGCTCCGGAGAACACGACGAGCTACTCGCTGCGGCTCGGCGCGCTGAAGCAGCGCGCGTTGATCGAACACCGAAGCAGCAGATCTTTTGTGCCTCTGCGTTGCCGTGGTCGATGGGTCTCGACGGCATCGCAAAGAGCGAGCGGGGGTAAGCCCAGTTCCCGGGCCTACCGGATCGTGCCGGCTTTGGGGGTGTGCCCGCAGCCACGATCTCGCGGTGTGAACGGTTCCTAAAGCATAAGCGCGCTAGACAGGAGGCTTGGGGGGGTGCGGAGGCCCTGGCCATGCTTAGCGCAAGGCACAAGAAGCGCGAGACGCGCAAATCGATGCAGCAATCGGCGTGGATCGTGCTGGAGGGCGGCTTTGCCGCCCGTCCCTGCACCGTAATCGACCTGTCGGATAGCGGGGCCAAGATCCGCACCGACGACCCAAGCTCCGTGAACAGCAAGCTGAAGCTTTCGTTCTCGCGTGACGGCCGCAAGGGCCAGTCGTGCGAAGTGGCCTGGCGCCGCGGCCACACCATGGGCCTGAAGTTCTGCCGCTGACCGCACAGCGAACGCGAACTCCCGCCAGCGCATACGTCCTCTGACCCTGCACCGCGCGCTTGCGCACGCCTCCGGCCGCCTGCGATAGTCGCTTGCCAAAGAGCCCGATCATGAGGCTCCGGCAAGATATGCGGGAGGATAACGATGGCCGTACAGCCCCTGATGACTGCCGAGGCCAATGCCGGCGACGTGGTCGCCCGCGTACTGCACGAGGCCGGGATCGACACGGTTTTCGGCATTTCGGGCGGCCATACCGGGCGGATTTTCGCCGGCCTCGAGAAGCAGAAGAATGCGGTGCGCACCGTGCTGGTGCGCGAGGAGTCGCTCGGCGGCGTGATGGCCGAGGTCTACGGCCGGCTGCGCGGCGTACCCGGCGTCCTGATCGGCCAGGGGCCGTGGGTGCTCGGCAATGGTTTGCTTGGCACGCTCGAGGCACACCTGTCGTCCTCGCCGATGCTGCTGCTCACCGACTTCTCCGATCCGCCGAACCTCGCGTTGCACGCGCCCTATCAATCCGGCACCGGCGACTACGGCGGCTGGGATGCGCGGCGCGCGTTCTCGGGCGTCACCAAGCAGGTGTTCCAGGCGCTGGAGCCGAGCCAGGCGGTGCAGGCGACGCAGTTCGCGATCAAGCACGCAATGTCCGGCCAGAAAGGCCCGGTCGCGGTGCTGTTCTCGTTCGCTTCGCTCAACGGCAAGGTCGGACCCGACACCAACCCGACACTCTATCCAACATCGCTCTACCTGCCGCCGCCACCGGCAGCCGCCGACACCACGCTGGTCGAACGCGCAGCTCAAGCACTGCTCAAGGCGCAGCGGCCGGTGATCATCGCCGGCAACGGCGTGCGCATTGCGCAAGCCTACAAGGAACTGCGACGGCTCTCTGAGGCGCTCGGCATTCCCGTCGCGACCTCTTCCTCCGGCAAGGGCACCTTTGCCGAGACCCATGACCTCGCGCTCGGCGTCTATGGCACGTTCGGCACGGCCGACAGCGAACGCCATCGTCGGCAAGGCCGACCTCGTGGTGGTGGTCGGTTCGAAGCTCGGCGCCTCCGACACCGCGCGCGAAAATCCCGACCTGCTCGATCCGACACGGCAGACTTTCATCCAGATCGACATCGAGCCGAAGAATGCGTCGTGGACGTTCCCGGCCGAGCATGTCCTGCTCGGCGATGCCGCGACCATCCTGACGCAGCTTCGCGAAGCAGCCGGGAAGCATCCCGAGCGCGGCACATCAGGCATCGCGCGCGTTGCCGCGCAGCGGAAAGAAACCGGCTATTTCGACCAGCCGGCGTACCGCGCCGGCACCACGCCAATCCATCCGCAGCGCTTCATCGGCGAGCTGCGCCGCAACCTGCCCGCCGACTCCATCGTCACCTGCGATGCCGGCGAAAACCGCATCATGATGACGCATCTCTATCAGACCCAGAGCGAGGGCGGCTTCCTGCAGGCCGCCGGCTCCGGCCCGATGGGCTTTGCGCTGCCGGCAGCGCTTGGCGCCAAGCTGGTGCATCCCGAGCGCACCGCGGTCGCGGTGTGCGGCGACGGCGGTTTTGCGATGTCGATGAACGGGTTGATGACTGCAATCGAGGAGGACATCCCGATCGTCGTCGTGATCATGAACAACAGCGCGCTCGGCTGGGTGCTCCACGGCGGCACCGGCTTCGCGGCAAAGTTCCGCGACTTCGATTACGCAGCGATCGCACGCTCGATGGGCTGCCACGCGGAACGGGTGACCGATCCGGAAGCGCTCGGGCCCGCGATCAAGAACGCGATCGCCTCGCGGCAGCCGGCTGTGATCGACGTCGTGACGTCGCTGACCGACATCACCTTCGCCGAAATTACCTCGCCGCTCGCGAAAGTCGCGCGCAAGGTGAAGGCGTGACTTAGGCCTGACACACAAAAACAAAGAGGGAGAACAACAATCATGGGCAAACTCAGCGGCCAAGTCGCAATCGTCACCGGAGGCGGGCGCGGATTGGGGCGCGCCTACGCGCTGCGGCTCGCCGGCCTCGGCGCCAATGTCGCGATCTGCGATCTCGACCTGAAGTCCTACAAGGAGTTCGAGGCCGAAGCGAAGGCGATGACCGGCGACAGCACGGTCGCCGAGATCGAGGCGCTCGGCGTGAAAGCGCTCGGCTACGAGCTCGACGTCGCCGACCAGAAGGCGGTCGAAGCGATGGTTGCCGACGTCAAGAAGAAATGGGGCCGGGTCGACATTCTCGTTTGCAACGCCGGCGGCGGCCGTGGCCGGCCGCTCGACACCAAGGCCTCGACGCTCGATCCGGCGCTGCTGCACCTCGTGATCGGCATGAACCTTTACGGCACGATCTACTTCGTCAATGCGGTGGCGCCGATCATGAAGGAGCAGCGCTACGGCAAGATCGTCACGGTGTCGTCGGTCGCCGGCACCACTCCGTCGGCCGACGGCGGCTATGCCCACTACGGCGCCGCGAAGGCGGCGATCGCGCACTACACGCGCTATCTCGCGCACGATCTCGGCCAGTACAACATTACCGCGAACTGCATCGCGCCCGGCACCATCGGCACCGGCCGCATCATGGCGACCGTGATCCCCGGCTCCGCGCGAGCCAATCGCGATCCGACGGCGCGGATCGCGATGAAGCGTGTCGGCACCGTGGAAGACTGCGCCAAGGTCGTGGAGTTTTTGACAACCGATTTGTCCGACTATGTCACCGGCGCGATCATCCCGATCGACGGCGGATTGGTGAGGTGATTTTCACGTGGGACGGGTAGAGCGCAGCGAAACCCTCACCCGATGGCGGCACTGTGATGGGTCTCGCTTTTGCTCTACCCATCCTACGAACATCACAGCCACGGCGCAATCTTGTCCAACGCGACGATGTCCTGCACGTCGAACCGCGGCCGTACCACGGCATATTGATCGTCCTTGACCAGCACCTCTGGCACCAGCGGCCGCGTGTTATAGGTGCCGGACTGCACCGCGCCGTAGGCGCCGGCACTCATGATGGCAATGAGATCGCCTTCGCGCGGCAGCGGCAGCTCGCGGTTCAACGCGAGATAATCGCCGCTCTCGCACACCGGCCCGACCACGTCGGCGATGATTTTCGGCGTATCGGCCGACGGTTGTTCACCGGCAGGATGTCGTGGTGCGCCTCGTACAGCGTCGGGCGAATGAGATCGTTCATCGCGGCATCGATGACGAGAAAATTCTTGGCCTCGCCCTTCTTCACGTAAAGCACGCGCGCAACCAGGATGCCGGCATTGCCGACCAGCAGCCGCCCCGGCTCGAACAGCAGCGTGCAGTCGAGGCCCTTCACCGCCGCCTTGACGACATCGGCATAAGCCAGCGGGCTCGGCGGGCCTTCATTCCCGGCGACATAGGGAATGCCCAATCCGCCGCCGAAATCGATGTGCGAGATGGCGTGGCCGTCGGCGCGCAGCACAAGCACGAGATCGACCAGCACCTTGAAGGCATTGGCGAGCGGCGCGAGATCGGTGATTTGGCTGCCGATATGCATGTCGACGCCGGTGATCTCGATGCCCGGCAACTCCGCGGCGCGCTGGTAAACCGTCCCGCGCATCGACTCAATGGAATACCGAACTTGTTCTCCGATTTGCCGGTCGAGATCTTGGCATGGCGTCTTCGCATCGACGTCCGGGATTGATCCGCACCGAGATGCGCGCGGTGCGCGCCGTCAGGCTGGCAAGATGCGACAGTAGCTCAAGCTCGTTCTCGGATTCGACATTGATCGAGTGGATGCCGGTCAAGCACCGCAAGCTCGAGTTCGGCCGCGGTCTTGCCGACGCCGGAGAACAGGATTTTTTCGGGCGGAATGCCCGCGGCCAGCGCGCGATGCAACTCGCCGCCGGACACCACGTCGGCGCCGGCGCCGAGCCGGGCAAGCGTCTTCAGCACCGACTGGTTGGAGTTCGCCTTCATCGCGTAGCAGACGACAGCCTTCACGATCGCGTGAAGGCGTCAGCAAACACGCGATAGTGCCGCTCCAGCGTCGCGGTCGAATAGCAATAGAACGGCGTGCCAACGCTGCGCGCGAGCGCGGTGAGGTTGACCGCCTCGGCGTGCAATTCGCCGTCGCGATAGTCGAAATGATGCATGGGTCGTTAGTGAGAGGAGAAGCCGGAACTAGTCAAGGATCGGATCGAGGATGATCCGTTTCTTGCGGCCGGGAGCGGCCTGCGGCTGCTCGTCCTGCGGATTGGGATCAAGCAGGCCGAGCGGATTGGTCGCCGGACGGGGCGCCTGCGCGGTAGTGCCGGGGGGTGGTGGGGCCGACGCGGTCGGCGGCAGGTCGAGGCCCGCCTTGCGACCGCAGCCGCCAAGCGCGATCACGAGTGCTGCGGCACCAAGCAAAGCCAATCTCGCCGCAGCCGAACGGTTGTTGCCTGTCACGCCAGTGTCCCCAAATGCACGTCCATTGTACCGAACCTCAGCCTTGCTGGCGAGGGTTCGGTCCACCCACGAACGCTACCATCATCCTGAAATCGCGTCTTTTTCCAGGCGTTTCCGCCAGCCTTCGGCCTGCTCGCGGACATTTGCCGGCGCGGTGCCGCCAAAGCTGGTCCGGCTCGCAACAGAATTTTCCACCGAGAGCACGCCAAACACCGCGTCCGTGATGCGCGGCTCGATCGCCTGCATCTCGGCGAGCGGCAGCTTGTGCAGCGCGCACGCCGGCTTCGGAGGCCTTCGCCACAATTCGCCCGGTGATATGGTGCGCCTCGCGAAACGGCAGTTTTAGCGTCCGTACCAGCCAATCGGCGAGGTCGGTCGCGGTCGAGTAGCCGTCGCCCGCAGCTTGCGCCATTTTCGCGGTGTCGGCGACGAGGTCGCGCACCATGCCGGTCATTGCCGCGATCGCAAGCGACAGTGAGGAGAAGGCGTCCATGGTGCCTTCCTTGTCCTCCTGCATGTCCTTTTGATAGGTCAGCGGCAGTCCCTTCATCACGATCAATAGCGCATTCAGCGCACCGATAATGCGGCCGGTCTTGGCGCGCACCAGCTCGGCGGCATCCGGGTTGCGCTTCTGCGGCATGATCGAGGAGCCGGTCGTGAACTTGTCCGACAGTTTTGCGAAGCCGACCAAAGGCGACGTCCACAGCACGAGTTCTTCGGCAAAGCGCGACAGGTGTATCGCGGTGATTGCCGACGCCGACAATGATTCGAGTACAAAGTCGCGGTCGGCCACCGCATCGAGCGAGTTCGCCATCGGCCTGTCGAAGCCGAGTGCCTTCGCGGTCGCGTGGCGGTCGACCGGGAACGAGGTGCCGGCGAGCGCGGCGGCGCCGAGCGGGCTTTCGTTGAGGCGCTTGCGCGCATCGGCAAAGCGGCCGCGGTCGCGCGAGGCCATCTCGACGTAGGCCAGCAAGTGATGACCGAACGTCACCGGCTGCGCGGTCTGTAGATGAGTGAAGCCCGGCATTACGGTTGCGGCGTGCTCGATCGCGCGATCAACCAGCGCGCGTTGGTAACCGGCGAGGGCGCGATCGATCTCGTCGATGGCGTCGCGTACCCACAATCGAAAATCGGTCGCGACCTGGTCGTTGCGCGAGCGCGCGGTGTGCAGGCGCCCGGCGGCCGACCCGATCACCTCGGTGAGCCGGCTCTCGACATTCATATGGATGTCCTCGAGCGCGCGCTTGAACGCGAAGGTCCCGCCTTTGATCTCTGACAAAATCGTGTCTAGACCCGCCGTGATGTTTTTTGCATCGTCGGCGGTGATGATGCCTTGCGCGGCCAGCATTGCGGCGTGCGCCTTTGAGGCGGCGATGTCCTGGGCATAGAGATGGCGATCAACGTCGATCGAGGCGTTGATCTCCTCCATGATCGCATCGGGGCCTTCGCCGAAGCGGCCGCCCCACATCTTGTTACTCATGGTTTCTCTCTTGCACTCTATAAGTTTGTGGCTTAACCGCCAGCCGATATGACCTCCGACCAGCCATCGCTCTCGCCGCAACCGCGTCCTGTCGTGCCACAACGGCTGATCATGGCGGTCGTGGCCGTCCTGGTCGGCGGCGTCATCGGCCTTGTCGGGGTATACGGGATCGGCGGCCTGTCGCGCAATGCGGGCGACCCGTCGTGCCGTGCGGCGACTGACCTTGCGAAGAAGTTAACGCCGCTGATCCATGGCGAAGTCGCTGCGATCACCCCCGCGACCTCAGGTTTGCGCATCCCCGATCTCACCTTTCAGGACGCCTCCGGGGCGACACGCAAGCTATCGGAATGGCGCGGCAAGGTCGTGCTGCTGAATCTGTGGGCGACCTGGTGCGTGCCGTGCCGCCGCGAGATGCCGGCGCTCGACGCGTTGCAGGCGAAGCTCGGCAGCCCGAAATTCGACGTCGTCGCCGTCAACATCGACACGCGCAATCTCGACAAGCCGAAGAGCTGGCTGAAGACCGCGGGCGTCACCACGCTGACCTATTTCAGCGACGAGAAGGCGCGCGTGTTCCAGGAATTGAAGGCGGTCGGCCGCGCCATCGGCATGCCGACCTCCGTGCTGATCGACGCCAATGGCTGCGAGATCGGCACCATGGCGGGACCGGCGGAATGGGCGAGCGACGACGGCGTCGCGCTGATCACGGCCGCACTACAGGGCGAAGCGAAGAGCTGAAAAGCCGCGCGCCGCATCCCCTCATCCATGAGGAGCACGGCGAAGCCTTGCGTCTCGAAGGATGAGGAAACCAGCTCATCACAACTTCGTAACTTCGTGCCCGCGCGTTCTCACCTTGACGTCCGCGCCCACGCGCTTATACTTAACCATATGGTTTACTTTTCAGCCCAGCTCGATCGTACCTTCGCGGCGCTGTCCGATCCGACCCGTCGGGCGCTGCTGGCGCGGCTTGAGACCGAAGACACGGTCTCGGTCAGTGATCTGGCGAAACCGTTTGCGATGTCGCTGCCGGCGATCATGAAGCACCTCGACGTGCTGACAGATGCCGGCCTCGTCACGCGCAAGAAGACCGGGCGCACCGTCGCCTGCCGCCTGCGCGCACAGCCGATGCAGGAGGCAATGAATTGGCTTGGCAAGTACGAGCGGTTCTGGAGCGAGCGGCTCGATCGTCTCGCAGCTTATCTCGAGGAGAACAAGGAATGGCCCCCGCAACAACCCTCACCAAACCAAGCGTCACCCTCCAGCGACGCTACGACGCGCCCCCCGAAAAAGTCTACGCCGCGTGGACCCACGCGGAAATGATCGTTGGCTGGTTCGGCCCGTCCGACGCCGAGCAAGGTTCTGTGAAGGCGAAGATGGATGTTCGCACCGGCGGGCGTTTCACCATCAGCTTCACCCACTCGAACGGCGAATATTCGGAAGTCAGCGGCTCCTACAAGGAGGTCGTGCCAAACGAGAAGCTGGTGTTCAGCTGGGCCTGGCATTCGACGCCGGAGCGCGAGTCGCAGGTCACCGTCCTCACCAGAGCCGAGGGCAAGGGCACGCTGCTGACGCTGAAGCACGAACAGTTCTTCGATGAGGCCGCCGCTGACGGCCACAAGCGTGGCTGGACCGGCACGCTGGAGAAACTCGCCGAGTGGCTGGAACGCTAGGCCGCGAAGTCCGCATGACGCGCAAAGGAAATGCCGAGGGAAACGCAATGAACAAGTTCGTGCCCTGCCTCTGGTTCGACGGCCGCGCCGAGGAAGCAATGGAGTTCTACACTTCGGTGTTCAAGGACTCGCAGAAGGCCGGCTTCACGCGTTACGGCGAGAAGGGCCCGGGCCCGAAGGGCTCGGTGATGACCGCGTCGTTCACGCTGTTCGGCCAGGATTTTCTCGCGCTGAACGGCGGGCCGATGTTCCAGTTCACGCCGGCGATCTCGCTGATCGTCAATTGCGACGATCAGGCCGAGATCGACCGCTACTGGGACAAGCTCGCCGAGGGCGGCGAGACTCAAGTCTGCGGCTGGCTGAAGGACAAATTCGGCGTGTCCTGGCAGATCGTGCCCAGGGATCTCGGCGAGATGATGCTGTCGGCAACATCAGTGCAGCGCGAACGGATGATGGCTGCGGTGATGCAGATGAAGAAGCCTGACGCGGCCGCAATCCGCCAGGCCTACGAGAGCGCCAGGGAGGCATGACATAGAAGGAGATTGCCATGGCAGGCATCGAACCTCGCATCGAACGGGCGCCGGCGCTGACCATCGCCGGCTTGCGCAAGAACCATAGTTTCGACGACCACATGTTCGTGGCGATCGCGGCACAGTGGGAAGAATTCGGCCCGCTGATTGCGAAGGTCGCCAACCCGAAAGGCTTCGCCTCGTTCGGTCTGTGCTTCGACATGACCGGCAAGAAGAAGAATTTTGACTATCTGACCGGCGTCGAGGTCACAACTCTTGAAGGCGTCAAGACGCCGTTCGCGGGCATCGCGTTGGCGCCGAAGACTTACGCGGTGTTTCCACACAGCGGTCACGTTTCGCAACTAAACGAGACCGTTGCGGCGGCGTGGAGGTGGTTGCCGACATCGGGACGCCAACTCGATTGCGACGGCGCTGCGCCAACCTTCATCGAGCACTACGGCGAAAAATTCAATCCGAACACTGGATTCGGCGACATCGAAGTCTGGTTCCCGGTGAAGGAATAATTCGAGGGCCGGACGAGTCATTGTCTTTGGCTAATCCCGCGAAAGCGGGATCCAGCAACGGCTGAATGCCTGGCTGGATCGCGACAAGCGGACGTGAGCAGGGAAAGCAGAGAGGGCAGGATCATGCCAGCGACACACACCGGCGGCTGTCAGTGCGGCAACGTCCGCTACGAGGTGCAGGCCGACATCAACGAAGCGGTCGCCTGCAATTGCTCGCGCTGCGGCCGGCTCGGCTCGCTGCTGGCCTTCGTGCCGACGTCAAACTTCAAGCTGTTGCAGGGCGAAGGCGCGACAACCGAATACCAGTTCAATCGCCACACCATCCATCATCTGTTCTGCTCGACGTGCGGCATCCAGTCCTTTGCGCGTGGCAAACGGCCCGATGGCGCAGAGGTGGTGGCGATCAACGTCCGCTGCGTCGACGACATCGAGCTCGACAAGCTGGCAGTGAAAAAGTTCGACGGGCGCAGCTTGCGCTGACCTAGGGAGACGACGATGACTGCACCGCAAATCGTTTCGCAAGCCGAGTGGTTGAAGGCGCGCCAGGAACTGCTGGCGCAGGAGAAGAAATTCACAAAAGAGCGTGACGAGCTTAGCCGACAGCGGCGCGAGATGCCGTGGGTCGAGGTCACCAGACCTTACCAGTTCGACACTCCAGAAGGACGCAAATCCCTGGCCGATCTGTTCGCCGGGAGGAGCCAGCTCATCGTCTATCACTTCATGTTCCATCCCGAGTGGACGTCAGGCTGCAAGAGCTGCTCGTTCTGGGCCGACAATTACAACGGTGCGATCGATCACCTCGCGGCGCGCAACACGGCGCTGGTCGCGATCTCGCGTGCGCCGCTGGCCAAGCTCGAGGCCTTCAAGCAGCGCATGGGCTGGAGCTTCCCGTGGGCGTCGACGGTCGGCGACGATTTCAACCACGATTTTGCGGTCAGCTTCACGAAGGATGAAATCGCGTCGAAGGCAAAGCTCTACAATTTCGGAAACAACGCGTTTGGCGGCGAAGATGCGCCGGGGATCAGCGTGTTTGCCAGGGACGCCTCGGGCAAGATCTTCCACACCTATTCCTGCTACGCGCGCGGGCTCGATATGCTGAACGGCGCCTATCACCTGCTCGATCTCACGCCGAAGGGCCGCGACGAGGACGCCCTGCCCTACCCGATGACCTGGGTGCGGCTGCACGACGAGTACGGCAAGGCGTAGCTCGGCCGCCATTTGGCGATCCTGCCGAGGCGGTGCTATCGTTCAAACACGCCATCGAGGATCGCCGTGACTGACCATGCCACTTCGCGCGCGTTGGACGGATCAAACCGTCTCACAGTGCTGATCACGAACTCGTCGCCATTGCAGGCCGGCACATCGAACGCGGCCGTCGACCTCGCGCAAGGCTTGAGCCGCCGCGGGCATCGGCCGATCGTATTTTCGCCAGGAGCTACGAGCGCGGCCGTCGTCGCACTGCGCCAGTCGGGCGTGACGGTGGTCGACAGGCTGAACCAGGTCGCCATGGCGCCTGACATTATCAACGGCCAGGGTAACGTCGCGGCCGTGATGGCGATGGCAACCTTCCCGAGCTGCCCGGCGATCTTCGCCTGCCAATCGTCGGACTTGGCGGCCGATCGGCCACCGCTCCTGCCGCGAATCAAGCGCTATGTGGCCGCTGACGACCGGTGCCGCGAACGCCTGCTGCGTGATGGCGCCCCGGCGGACAGGATCGTGTTGTTGCGTGTCGATCTCAATTCGCGCGTCGCGCAGTTCGAAAGAGTCTATGCAGACGTCCTGTCGGACACGTCGCCGCTGGACCCGTTCGATGAGATGCGGGCGCTCGGCCTCTTTCTGGAAGATTTCCTGATCTCGCCCGATCTTTCACGGCCGTGGACCGCGCTGTACAGCGCGATCACGGGTGAAGCGGTTGATGTCCAGGAGCAGGCGCTCAAGTCACACATTGGAAGACTGCAGGAGGCGCTGCTGGCGCGCTTCGACGACCTCGAGCGTCGGATCGGCAGCGCGCCGGCGCGACCGGCGCGGAAACAGGTGCAGCCTATCGACCTTAGCACGGCGGTACGCCACGGCGACGCTTCGGCTGAATTTGGCAACGACCTCTCGATCACAACGGCGCGCGGACAGTGGCAGTACGCCGTGACTCTGGCGTGTCCACCGATCACCGGACCCGGAACGATCGTAGTCGATGCCGAGGTCGAGAAGGGCTCGATCGGCTTTGGACTCAATGGGCCGGATTTGAAGGCCTATGTTGGCGATGAAATGGTACTTGAGGCCGGGGACGGCCGACAAAAGGTCGAGATCCCCGTCGCAGGTGACGCGCCGCGGCGGCTGGTGCTCGTGGTGCGCAACGTCAGCGACCGCGGCCGCTCGCGCGGCACCATCTTCGGCGCCGCGGCGGTGACGGAGGGGTGACGAGCCGCGCCAACGCTTCACCCGCTGTCGGACTGGCTGCTCCGTGATCTGCGCTAGTTTGCTCGCGGCGACGGACGGACTAGAATGCCGACCCATAGCAAGAACAGCCGGGAGCACTGCCAATGGCCGAGGGACTGAACAAGCGCGGCGGGCCGCGTTACAAGAATACACAAACCGACGGCGCGCCTTACGAGACGATCACGCTCGACAAGCTGACGCCGATCATCGGTGCCGAGATTGGCGGTATCGATCTGGCGAAGCCGCTCAGCAACCAGGCCGCCGACGAGATCCATCGGGCGCTGGCGGAAAATCTCGTGATCTTCTTTCGCGACCAGCATCTTAGCCCCGAGCAGCATCTTGCCTTCGGCCGCCAGTTCGGCGAGCTGCACATCCATCCTGCAGCACCGCACGCGCCGGGCCACAAGGAACTGATGATCATCCATGCCGACAAGGATTCGCCACGCGCCAATGGCGAGGGCTGGCACTCCGACGTGTCGTGCGATGCCGAGCCGCCGATGGGCTCGATCCTCTACATCAAGACCTGTCCGCCGCGCGGCGGCGACACCTTGTTCGCCAACATGTATGCCGCCTATGAGGCGCTGTCGGATCGCATGAAGACTTATCTGGAGGGTCTCACTGCCATCCACGACGGCGAGGATAACTACCGTGGCACCTACGCCAATTTCGGCGTCAAGGACAAGCCGACCTATCCTCGCGCCGAGCATCCGGTGATCCGTGTCCATCCCGTCACCGGGCGCAAGGCGCTATTCGTCAACCGCGGCTTCACGCGTTACATCGTCGGCATTCCGCGCGACGAGAGCGACGGCATCTTGCGCTATCTCTATGAGCACGCAGCGAACCCGCTGTTCCAGTGCCGCTTCCGCTGGCGCGAGAACTCGATCGCGTTCTGGGACAATCGCTGCGCCCAGCATCGCGCGATGTGGGACTACTGGCCGCACACAAGAAGCGGCTTCCGCGTCACGGTCGCTGGCGACAAGCCGGTCTGAGGATCGCCCCCTCGCCGGCGTCAGCGCTCGTAAAGCACCTTGAAGGGCCCCGAAACCGGCGCGGCGGCATCGACCATGACGTGATCGACACGGGCTGATGACGGCCCGCGTCGGCAGGCCGCGATCATGTCGTCAACGGTCGCATTGGGTCCGCTGAAGACGGCCTCGACATCGCCATCGGCAAGATTACGCACCCACCCCGAAAGGCCGCGTCGCCGCGCCTCGTCGATCGTCCAGGCGCGATAACCGACGCCCTGCACGCGGCCGGTGATGCGCACATGAACGGCACGACTATTCGGATCGGACATGACGATGACCTGCTCCGCAGCGCATCCGCGCAGGGAGCCAGGTTAATCGGTCTTGCGTCAGGCCGAAATATCGAGATTTCCGCCGACGCCAGGCGCCAGATTGGCGGTCGAGGGCGCCTGCGCAGCGGGTTCCAGAAGCTGCAGCACCGATTTCTCAGCGTCGATGTTCGTCTTCAGGACGCTGGTCGCAATCTGCTGCTGCAGAGCGCCGGCCTGGGCGGTCACGGCGGCGCTGGCCAAGGCAGAGGTATCCATCGGCAATCGGTCTCCCCGCGTGACACTAGCCGCGGCTGGTTAACGAATTCATCCCAGCCGGCACGCCTGCGACAATGATGACGGAAACCGGCGCAGCATGCTGATTGATCGGAAGCCGAAACTTCGATTCCGGTCGAAGCATCGATAGCAGCGCTCAGGGCAGTTTCCGCGCATGTTGTGCAATCTGAAAAACACATTCTACGGCTGGCGCGTGGTCGGCGGCGCCTTCGTGCTCGCAGTGTTCGGCTGGGGCATGGGCTTTTATGGTCCGCCAGTGTGGCTTGGCACAGTCCACGCCACACGCGGTTGGCCGATCGCATTGATCTCGACCGCGGTCACGCTGCATTTCCTGACTGGCGCAGGGATCGGAACCTTCGTTCCAAATCTCTATCGTCGCTTCGGCGCGGCGCGCGTCACAATGATGGGCTCGCTCTGCATGGCGGCTGGCGTCATCGGCTGGGCGCTGGCCAGCGCACCATGGCAGCTCTTCGTCGCGACGGTGCTCACCGGCCTCGGCTGGGGCACGATGAGCGCGCCTGCGATCAATGCGCTGGTCTCGCCGTGGTTCGCCCGCAAGCGCCCGGCCGCGCTGGGCATGGCCTATAACGGCGGCAGCATCGGCGGGGTGATTTTTTCGCCGCTGTGGGTCGCGGCAGTCGGCTTGCTCGGATTCCTCGGCTCCGGCCTGGCGATCGCCGCCGTCATGCTGCTCTCGGTCTGGACGCTGGCTGCCTTGCTCTTTTCACGCACGCCGACACAGCTGGGGTTGCAGCAGGATGGCGATGCCCCGAGCGCTGCAACCGCGCGCAAACATTCGCCGATCGCGCCGTTGCCCGGTGGCGCGCTGTGGCGCGACCGAAAATTCCTGACGCTCGCGGCCGGCATGGCTTTCGGCCTGTTCGCACAGATCGGCCTCGTCACCCACCTGTTCACGCTGCTGACGCCGGCGCTCGGCGCCCAAGATGCCGGTTTCGCGATGGGCTTTGTCACGGTACTCGCGATCGTCGGACGCACCGCCATGGGATGGTTGATGCCGCCAGGTGCCGACCGCCGCCTGATCGCGTGCGCCGGCTACGTCCTGCAATGTGCCGGATCAATTGCGCTGCTTGCGGCAGGCGGAACGAGCGTGCCGCTGTTGCTCACTGGCATCGTGCTGTTCGGCTGCGGCTTCGGCAACGCCACTTCGCTGCCGCCACTGATCGCACAGGTCGAGTTCGCCGATGAAGACGTGCCGCGCGCGGTGTCGCTGGTTGTGGCCAGCGCGCAGGCAGCTTACGCCTTTGCGCCGGCGACCTTTGGCGTGATCCGGGATTTGTTGCCCGCGACCGGGCTTACGACCAACGGGGGCGCCGGTGTCTTCATCTTCGCTGCAACCGTTCAGGCCGTAGCCGTTGCCATGTTCTTCGCGGGCCGCAGCGCGCGGCGGCCTGACGACGTGGCCTATCGCGTCGGCACCGGCTTCTCGCCGCGGTAATCGTAGAAGCCGCGGCCGGATTTGCGACCCAGCCAGCCGGCTTCGACGTATTTCACCAGCAGCGGGCACGGCCGGTATTTCGAATCGGCCAGGCCTTCGTGCAGCACCTGCATGATGGCGAGACAGATATCGAGGCCGATGAAGTCGGCGAGCTCCAGCGGCCCCATCGGATGATGGGCGCCGAGCTTCATCGCCGCATCGATCGCCTCGACGTTACCGACGCCCTCATAGAGCGTGTAGATCGCCTCGTTGATCATCGGTAGCAGCACGCGATTGACGATGAACGCCGGGAAATCCTCGGCGACTGCGACCTGCTTGCCGAGCTTGGTGACGAAGGTGCGCGTCGCATCGAACGTGGCGTCTTCGGTCGCGATGCCACGGATCACCTCGACCAATTCCATCCGCGGCACCGGATTCATGAAGTGAATGCCGATGAATTTTTCCGGACGATCGGTCGAAGCAGCAAGTCGCGTGATCGAGATCGACGAGGTGTTGGAGCCGATCAAGGCCTCGGCCTTCAGTCCCGCGCAGAGTTCGTTAAAGATCTTGCGTTTGACGTCTTCCTTCTCCGACGCGCTCTCAATGACGAGATCGCAGTCGGCCAATTCCTCGAGCCTGTCGGCAGGCTTGATGCGCGCCAGCACCTGCTCGCGATCCTTGTCGGCGAGCGCGCTCTTCGAGACCAGACGCGACAGGTTACCGTTGATGGTCGCCAGCGCCGACTTGATCCGGTCCGACGACACGTCGTTGAGCAGCACATCGAAGCCGGACTGGGCGACCACCTGGGCGATGCCGTTGCCCATCTGCCCCGCCCCGATCACCCCGACTTTCCGGATGTTGATTGCCATCTGTTACTCTCATCGGTGTTCGTGACCGCCGGGTGGCAGCCACGCACCAGGGGCACTTACTTCCCGGACTTCGCCAGTTCTTCCGTCAGCGCCGGAACGGCCTGATAGAGGTCGGCGACCAGGCCATAGTCGGCGACCTGGAAGATCGGCGCTTCCTCGTCCTTGTTGATCGCGACGATCACCTTGGAGTCCTTCATACCGGCGAGATGCTGAATGGCGCCTGAAATTCCGACGGCAATGTAGAGTTCCGGCGCCACCACCTTGCCGGTCTGGCCGACCTGCCAATCGTTCGGCGCGTAGCCCGCATCGACTGCCGCGCGCGAAGCGCCGACACCGGCGCCGAGCTTGTCGGCGAGCGGCTCGATATACTTGGTGAAGTTCTCGCGGCTCTGCATGGCGCGGCCGCCGGAGACGATGATCTTCGCTGAGGTCAGCTCGGGACGATCGTTCTTGGCGACCTCCTCGCCGACAAAGCTCGACAGCCCGGGATCCGCCGCAGCCGCAGCGTCCTCAATCGACGCGCTGCCGCCGGTGGCCGCCGCCTTGAAGGTCGCGGTGCGCACGGTGATCACCTTCTTCGCGTCCTTGCTCTTCACCGTCTGGATCGCGTTGCCGGCATAGATCGGACGCTCGAAGGTATCGGGCGCGACCACCTTGATGATCTCCGACACCTGCATCACGTCGAGCAACGCGGCCACCCGCGGCATCACATTCTTGATACGCGACGTCGCCGGCGCGACGATCGCGTCGTACTTCGGCGCCAGCGACACGACCAACGCGGCCAGCGGCTCGGCGAGATCGTGCGCGTAAAGCGCGTTGTCGGCGAGCAGAACCTTCTTGACGCCAGCGAGCTTCGAAGCCGCCTCCGCGGCTCCCTTGGCGTTCTGACCGGCAACGAGCACGTCAACATCGGCTCCGAGCTCAAGCGCCGCAGTCAGGGCCTTCAGCGTCGCGTCCTTGATCGACGCGTTGTCGTGTTCCGCAATGAGTAGCGTAGCCATTAGATCACCCCGGCCTCATTCTTGAGTTTCGACACCAGTTCCGCGACGTCCTTGACCTTGACGCCGGCCTTGCGGCCCGGCGGCTCGGTGGTCTTGAGGATATCGTGGCGGGGGGTAAGGTCGACGCCGTAGTCGGACGCGGTCTTTTCCGCGATCGGCTTTTTCTTGGCCTTCATGATGTTGGGCAGGCTGGCGTAGCGCGGCTCGTTGAGGCGCAGGTCGGTGGTGACGATCGCCGGGCCCTTGAGCTTAACGGTCTGCAAGCCGCCGTCGACTTCGCGTGTCACTGTGACGTCGGAACCGTCGATCGTAAGCTTCGAGGCGAAAGTCGCCTGCGACCAGCCGAGCAATGCGGCGAGCATCTGGCCGGTCTGATTGGAATCGTCGTCGATCGCCTGCTTGCCGAGAATGATGAGGCCGGGTTTCTCTTCGTCGGCAACAGCCTTCAGGATCTTCGCGACCGCAAGCGGCTCGACCACGCCGTCGGCCTTCACCAGGATGCCGCGGTCGGCGCCCATCGCCAGGCCCGTGCGGATCGTCTCGGTGCACTGCTGCGGACCGATCGAGACGCAAATCACCTCGGTGGCCTTGCCGGCTTCCCTCAGCCGCAGCGCTTCTTCGACGCCGATCTCGTCGAACGGATTCATCGACATCTTGACGTTGGCGAGTTCAACGCCCGAGCCGTCGCTCTTGACGCGGATCTTCACGTTGTAATCAACGACCCGCTTGACTGGCACAAGAACCTTCATCGGTCCCCTGGTCCTCTCTTGATAGTCAGTTGCTTGATGTAGAATTGCCTGCTGATGGGCGCGGAACCTACTGGCCCGCTCAGGCGCGGTCAACGCGCTAAACACCCATTATTGCTCAGTTCCGTCAGGCTAGCACTGCCGAAAACGCAGGACCACTCAAACTCTTAACAAGTCTCACCGGTTCTGACCCGGCACCCAGAGAACGTCACCAGCGCCGTCGTCGTTGCATGTGCGGCTCGCCACGAACAGGAAGTCGGACAACCGGTTCACGTAGCGCAGCGCCGCGGGGTTGACCTGCTCGCCTTCCTTCGCCGCAAGCTCCGCCATCAATCGCTCGGCGCGCCGGCAGATCGTGCGCGCAACATGCAGATGCGCCGACGCCGAGCTGCCGCCAGGCAGCACGAACGAGGTCAGGTCTTTCAGGTTGGCATTCAGGGTATCGATGTCGCGCTCGAGACGCTCGACTTGCGACTGCACGATGCGCAGGCGTTCGGCCTTGCCCGGCCGATCGGGTACGGCGAGATCGGCGCCGACATCGAACAGGTCGTTCTGGATCAGGCCGAGCATGGCGGAAACCGAAGAAGCCGCCGGCACGTGCAGACGCGCTACCCCGATCGCGGCGTTGGTTTCATCGACGGTTCCGTAGGCCGAAACGCGCAGATCATATTTCGGACGCCGCTCGCCGGTGCCGAGCGCGGTAGTGCCGTCATCGCCGGTGCGGGTATAGATCTTGTTCAATGTCACCATCGCCAGCGCTCCGATCAATGACCTAATGCCAGCAGCGCGAGCAAGGCCACGACGATCGCCACCGCCTGCAACAACACCCGCAGCCGCATCAGCTGCTGGGAGCGATTCGGCGATCCACCGCGCATCATATTGATCAGCCCGAGCACCAGCACCACCGCGACCGCGCCCATCGCGATCGGCACCAGAAAGTACGACAAAAAGCCGGCCATGAATTCCTTTGCCGATTCGGTGAACGAAACATGTGGATGCCGCGTACTTAACACCCGGGACCACGAATCGCCATGACCCGCGGCAGGTCCGGGCATGACAGGGTCCGCGGGCCACGCTAAATCTGCATCGACAGAGGAAGCGGCGCGCCGCCCGGAAACGCAAAATTCATGATCAAGTGGCTCCGATACGCCTTCGACGTCGCGCTCGACGCCTACTACAAGTTCCTGTCTGACGACGGCTGGGCAATCGCAAGCCACATCGCGCTGTCGGCGCTGATGGCACTGTTTCCATTTCTCATCGTGATCACGGCACTGGCCGGCTTTTTCGGATCGAAAGAGCTCGCCGATCAGGCCGCATCGCTGATGTTCGATGCTTGGCCGCACCGCGTCGCCGACACGTTGTCCGGCGAAATCCATGACGTGCTCACCAACGCGCGTGGCGACATCCTCACGCTCGGCGCGGTGCTGGCGGTCTACTTCGCCTCCAACGGCGTCGAGGCGCTGCGCGTCGGGCTGAACCGCGCCTATGGCATCATTGAGGTCAGGCGCTGGTACTGGCTGCGGCTGGAATCGATCGGCTATACCCTTCTGGCCGCGGTGTCGCTGCTATCGCTCGCCTTCCTGATCGTGCTGGCTCCGCTCATCATTGCTACGGTGCGGAATCACTTCCCCATGCTGGTGAAGGACAACGAAAGCTCGCTCACGATCGCCCGTTACACGGTGGCGGCCGCCTCCATGATCGTCGCCCTGTTTGTTGCCCATAAATGGCTGCCGGGCGGCCGGCGGCGCCTGCTCGACATCCTGCCCGGCATCCTGCTCACGATCCTCGGCTCGCTGGTCTCAGGCTATGTGTTTGGAAAATATCTCGAACGCTTCACCGTCAACTATGTGACCACCTATGCCGGGCTCGCCTCGGTTATCATCGCGCTGGTGTTCCTGTATTTCATCGCCTCGATTTTCGTCTATGGCGGCGAATTCAACGCCGCGGTCTTGCGCAAGCGGAACCAGAGCGAAGTCAGAGTGACGGGTAACAACTCGTTGACCTTCTCTATCGTTTTGGTTGCACAACAAAGACAGCCCCCGTATAGGTGGTTTACGCACTGGGGGACGTCGTGACTGGGTCAGATTCCGAGATACCGGGTTCGGTCGATTTCAACGATGCCACCCAGGTTCACGACTGGATCATGCAAACGGTGCAACAACGCGCGTGGCGACCGCGGTTTTTTGCTGCGATCGCCGCCGCCCTGAACGCAACGTTCGACCGAGCCATCGACGTGGTCGAATTCGGTTCCGGCGCCGGGCATCTTGCCAGGGAAATCCTCAGCAACTGCCGGATCGCCTCTTACACGGCGATCGATGTTTCGCCCGCGATTCACGAGGCGGCACGCGAGCATTTGGGGGAAGCTGCCCGCGCCGTGCGTTTCATGGTGAGTGATTCGCGCGCCGAGGATTGGGCCGGCGAGCTTGCGCCGGTCGATGTCGTGCTCGTAATGCCCGCCGAGCGACGACGCGATCTTCAAGAGCCGCTGTTCCGACGCGTTCGTGAGATTCTCCGACCCGAGGGGCTCCTGCTCTACTGCGGTCACTATGATCGTGGCGGATCACACGAGCCGGGCGCGATGCTCCGCCGGGATGAGCTGCCGCAGACGCTGCGGACGGCTGGTTTCCGGCGCGTCGACGAACTCCTCGATCTCGGCGGAATGGTTTTGGTTCGCGCCACCGCGTGAGGGCCCGCAGGTCGGACGGACCGCTATGCTTTCCCACCAGGCGGCCCATTCAAAACGTCGGCCAGTACCAGTGCCAACTCCCGCGGGCTGACGGGCTTCTGCAGAAAACCATTGGCGCCGGCGCTGCGTGCCGCGGGCTCGTCTTCGCCGCGTCCGGACACGCCGACGATTGCGATCCGCGACGTCGGAGCTACGCCCGCACGGATACGGCGGATCGCTTCGATGCCGTCAATTCCCGGAAGCACCATATCCATCAGTACGAGGTCAAACGCCCCCTGCGCCAGTCGCTGCGGCGCCTCCTCGCCGCGGCCGACGAACTCGACCTCATGGCCGAGTTCCTGCAGAACCGCATTGAGCACCACGCGCCCGAACGGATTGTCCTCGACCGACAAGATCTTCAACGGCTTGATGCCGGCGGCCGCCCTGGATCGGTCGGCATCGCCGGACGGCATGCGATCACTGGCATCGTCAAGCGCAACCGTCAGCGTAAAGACGGTGCCGCCGCCACGCCGCGGCTTGACCGTGACATCGCCGCCCATCGCGCGCGCCAGCTGCTGCACCGACGACAGACCGAGCCCCGCGCCGCCGAACCGGCGGCTGATCGCGACGCTGGATTGGGAGAACGGCTTGAATAGCCGCCTGATCTCGTTGACCGTCAGCCCGACCCCGGAATCCGCAACACCGAATGCGACACCGGACGCGCCCTTGCGTTTCGCCGTACGGGCAGGTGCCGCCGTAAAGGCGACACTGCCGCTGTCGGTGAATTTCACGGCATTGTCGATCAGGTTCTCCAGCGCAGCGCGCAAGCGCACGGGATCGCCGACGGCAAACACGGGCAGCGCCTGATCGATCTCGGCCGTCGCCACCAGCCCCTTGGCGGCGGCGCGCCCGGCCAGCGAATTCGCGCTCGCCTGGGCGAGCGTCCGCAGATCGAAGAAATCATGCCGGATGCTCAGGCCCGGCCCGCGGCGGCGCGCGGCATCGACGAACAGGGTGGCGAGTGCCGAGAGATGTTCGGCGCTCGCCTTGATCGAGTCGACCCAGCGCCGCTCGCGTTCGGGAAGGCCAGAGGTTTCGAGCAACGAGGACAGCGCGAGAATGCCGGTGAGCGGCGTGCGGACCTCATGGGCAAAGGTCGCGAGCGCGATCTCGATCGCGCCGGCTCGCACGCCCCGCGCAAGCGATTTTGCACCCTTGCGCGGCGTCATCTTGCGCGCGGTCTTTCGCGCCGGTCGACGCGACTTTCGGCGCGATCCTGGTGCGCGCGTCTTCGCTGCCATGATTGACCCCGAGCCCAAAGCTCAATTTGCATGAAGCGGAGGCCGGAGTCACGTCAGGCTTGGCGATCCCACGCGGTTCCGATGCCTGATCCACGCCTTCGCGATCAAAATTCAACTAGCGCCGAGCCCAAGCTGCTTGCGCACCTCGGCCGGCGTGACGCCGGCCGCGCGCAGTTCCCGCAAGGCGGTCGAGTGTGTCGACTTGGCGAGCTTGCGGCCGTCGGCATCGCGAACCAGTCGATGATGGTGGTAGAGCGGCGCCGGCAGGCCGAGCAGCTCCTGCAGCAGGCGGTGGACCGAGGTCGACCAGAACAAGTCCTCGCCACGCACCACATGGGTGATGCCCTGCAGCGCGTCGTCGATGACGACAGACAGGTGATAGCTGGTCGGCGTTTCCTTGCGCGCCAGGATAACGTCGCCCCAGGACTCGGGTCGCGCCGCAATCAGTCCGGTCTCGCCGGCGGGGCCGTGACCCCCTTCCTGCCAGGTGAGCGGCCTCGACGGCCGGCCGAGCGCAGCATTCAAATCGAGGCGCAGGGCGAACGGCGCGCCCAAATCGATCAAGCGTTGGCGCTCGGCCGGGGTCAGTTTCTTGGCCTCGCCGGCATAGAGCGGCGCCCCGTCGGGATCGCGCGGCCATGGCGTCGTGCGCTCGCGCGCTGCGACGAGGCGCGCCAGTTCGCTGCGGCTTTCGAATGCGGGAAAAAGCAGGCCGGCGCGCGACAGCCGCTCGATCGCCGCATGGTAGTCATCGAGATGATCCGACTGCCGCCGCACCGGCTCTTCCCATGCCAGGCCGAGCCAGGCGAGATCCTGGTAGATCGCCGCCTCGTATTCGGGGCGACATCGGGTCGCGTCGATATCCTCGATGCGCAGCAGGAAGCGCCCGCCGCTTTTCAGCGCGGCCTCATGGTTGAGGATTGCTGACAGCGCATGACCAAGGTGCAGGTAACCGTTCGGGCTCGGCGCAAATCGGAAAACGGGTGGCATCGCCTGAAGTCTGCTTATGCGTTGCGCGGGTGTAACCCTGTCAGCACAATGCAGGCAACCGGACCAATATCAATGACCGTGCACTTCAAGAACCAGGACGACCTCGAGGCCGCCATGCGCGCGCTCGTCGCGCAGGACAACCGCCTCGTGCCGGTGCTGGCCGCGAGCGGGATGCCGACGCTGCGCCAACGCGCGCCGGGCTTCGCGGGGCTCGCCAGCGTGATCTGCGGCCAGCAGCTGTCGACCTTCGCCGCAGCCGCGATCTGGGCGCGCATCGTCGAAGCATTCGACGATCCGGCACATCATCATTTTCGCGTCGCGCGCTCCGACAAGCTGCGGCGCCTCGGCCTCTCCGGGGCCAAGATCAAGACGCTCAAGTTTATCGCAAATGAGATGCATCACGGCCGGCTTGATCTTGCGCGGATTGCCGACACGCCGGCCGACGAGGCCCACAACATGCTCACGGCGCTGCCCGGGATCGGGCCATGGACCGCCGACATCTATCTCCTGTTCTGCATGGGCAACGCCGATGCCTGGCCGGCCGGCGACCTCGCTTTGCAAGAGGCGATCCGTGTCGCGCTTGGCCTCAAGGCGCGGCCGAACGTCAAGGAGATGGCTGATATCGGCGAGGCCTGGCGGCCCTATCGCGGCGCCGCCGCGCACCTGTTCTGGGCCTACTACCGCGTCACCAAGCGGGCCGGTTTCAACGCAGCTCCTCCTGACGCGGAGACGAAGCCCACTGAAAATGATGCTAAGACAAACGACACGAAAAAGGGTCCGCGCCCGCTGTCGAAAAAGGCCACGGTGGCGACGACAAGGGCGACTGCGAAGCGGGCCACCAAGGCGAGACAGAAAAATGGACGCAGAGCTTGACGGTCCGCGCATTGCACCCCATTCGGGGACCGCAAAGCAACTCGTCGTGTTTCTTCACGGCTATGGCGCTGACGGCAACGACTTGATCGAACTTGGGCGGCTGTGGCAGCCCCTGCTGCCAGACACCGCGTTCGTCTCGCCTGACGCGCCCGAGCCGTGCGCCGAGGCGCCGATCGGCCGGCAGTGGTTTGGCTCACCCGTCGCGACCCCAACGAGCGCTGGCTTGGCGTGCAGCGCGCGGCCCCGCTGCTCAACCGCTTCATCGATGCGGAGCTCAACCGCGTCGGTGTTGCGCCATCGGCACTGGCGCTGGTCGGTTTCAGCCAGGGCACGATGATGGCTCTGCATGTCGGCCTGCGCCGCGCGACGCCGCCGGCCGCGATCGTCGGCTACTCCGGGCTGCTCGCCGCACCAAACCAGACCGATGTCGCGGCGATGGCGCACGAGATCACAAGCCGCCCGCCGGTGCTGTTGATCCATGGCGACTCCGATCCGCTGATTCCGCCGCAGGCCTTGCCGATGTCGGCGACCGCGCTGCGAGCGCTCGGCCTCAGTGTCGAGACGCACATGTCGGCAGGCGTCGGCCACGGTATCGGCGAGGACGGATTGCGGCTCGGCGCGGCGTTCCTGGCGAAGGCTTTTGCGAAATGATCGCAAAGCGCTGCGCGCGATTGCATTCCGCTTGTTACACAGGCGGTGAAGCGTGGAACGCGGAGGGTTTAAGCCCTCTTCACAAGCGTGTCACGGTCCCTGTAGACTATGGTCCTGAGCTGTTTCACAGATTCGGGCTTGAGGGGGCCAGGAGCCTTACTTGAACGCACACGTGTCACAGAGCGGTTGGCCGGCTTTGGTGTTGAACGCGGACTTCCGGCCGCTGAGTTATTATCCGCTGTCGCTGTGGTCCTGGCAGGACGCCATCAAGGCCGTGTTCCTGGACCGGGTGAACATCGTTGCCAACTACGACCGTGCAGTGCGCAGCCCTTCGTTCGAGATGCTGCTGCCGAGCGTCGTGTCGCTGAAGTCGTTCGTCAAACCGACCACGCACCCGGCGTTCACGCGGTTCAACGTCTTCCTGCGCGACAAGTTCGTCTGTCAGTATTGCGGCGACGGTTCTGACCTGACCTTCGACCACATCGTCCCGCGCTCGCGCGGCGGCCACACGACGTGGGAGAACGTCGTCGCCGCCTGCTCGCCCTGCAATCTGCGCAAGGCCAACATGACGCCGCAGGAGGCGCACATGTTCCCGTCGCAGCAACCCTACCAGCCCTCGGTCCATCAGCTGCATCGAAACGGCCGGCTGTTCCCGCCGAACTACCTGCACGACAGCTGGATGGACTATCTCTATTGGGATACCGAGCTGGATCCGTAGGCGTTTGGATTGCCGTTCGCGCCTTTGGCCGGCCTTGCGCGCGGCTGACACGAAAATATTCCGTCACGCGATATGCTTGCACCGCTGTGAAACCAGCGTCGTTGGCCCTATCGGCAGCCGTCACGATTGATTAAATTCACCAACCTGTCCTTGAAGAACAGGAGGACCCCATGCCGTCATTGACCGATTGGAAGGTGCCGTCGGCCGTTCAGCCTCGCGTCGAGGATTACGGCTTCGACCTCGATCGCGCGCTGTCCGCGATGGTCGGCCTGCACTCGATCGTCCCGGCCGATGCATTCTCTGCCGAGAATCTCGGCACCGAGCGCGTCGGCAACGGTGTCGTGATCGACAACGGGCTTGTCCTCACCATCAACTACCTGATCACCGAGGCCGAGACGATCTGGCTGCATTTCGGCGATGGCCGCATCGTGCAGGGCCACCCGCTCGCCGCCGATACCGAAAGCGGTTTCGGCCTGGTGCAGGCGCTCGGCAGTCTTGACGTCGAACCGCTCAAGCTCGGCTCGTCGGCGGCCGCCCAGGTCGGCGACCGCGTCGTGATCGGCGGTGTCGGCGGCCGCACCCGCTCGGTCGCCGGTCATATCGCCGCCAAGCAGGAATTCGCCGGCTACTGGGAGTACGCGCTGGATGAGGCGATCTTCACCTATCCGTCGCATCCGAACTGGGGCGGCGCCGGCTTGATCGCGGGCGACGGCAAGCTGATCGGCGTCGGTTCGCTGCAGATCGAACGCGTGCGCGAAGGCCGCACCGAGCATCTCAACATGGTCGTGCCGATCGACTTGTTGAAGCCGATCCTCAGCGACATGCGCAAGTTCGGCCGCGTCAACAGGCCGGCACGACCATGGCTCGGTGTGATCTCGACCGAAGTCGACGACAAGATCATCGTGGTCGGCGTGTCGCCGCGGGGCCCCGCCGCACGCGCCGAGCTCAAGACCAATGATGTGATCCTCGCGATCAACGGCGACCGGGTCAGGAGCCAGATCGAGCTTTACCGCAAGATCTGGGCGATCGGCCCCGCCGGTGTCGACGTGACGCTGTCGTTGTACCGCGATGGCGACACCTTTGATGTCACACTGACGTCGGTCGACCGCACCCGCCTGCAGAAGCGGCCGCGGCTACACTAACCAGCGCCAGCGCGGCGGATTGTTCGAATGGCGCAACTCATAGTTTCCGCCGCGCCGAAGCTGGATCCCGCTGCACGGCGCATCGCGCTGATCGTCGCCGGCGCCTTCTTCATGCAGAACCTCGATGGCGCGATCATCAACACGTCGCTGCCGCAGATCGCGAGCTCGTTTGCGGTCCGGCCTGTCGACACCAACATTGGCATCACGGCCTACATCCTGTCGCTCGCCGCCTTCATCCCGCTCGGCGGCTGGAGCTCCGACCGCTTCGGCGCCAAGCCGGTGTTCGCGACCGCGATCATCATCTTCACCATTGCTTCGCTTGCCTGCGGCCTCGCCAGCAGCCTTTGGCCGTTCGCCGCCGCCCGCGCCGTGCAGGGCATGGGCGCGGCGCTGATGGCGCCGGTCGGCCGCACGCTGGTGCTGCGCAACACCGACAAATCCTCGCTGATCGAGGCGACTGCACTGACGGTGTGGCCGGCGCTGATCGCGCCGGTGATCGGCCCGCTGCTCGGCGGCCTGATCACGACCTACATCTCCTGGCGCTGGAATTTCCTGCTCAACCTGCCGCTCGGTGCCGCCGGGCTCACTTGCGTGCTCGCCTTCATCCCCGACCAGCGCGATTCTGAGCCGACACGTCTCGATGTTTCAGGGTTTCTGCTGTCGGCTTCCGCCCTGATGTGCCTGCTGTACGGGCTCGAGCGCCTCGCCCACAGCAGCCAGAACTGGCCTTTTGCCTCGACGTTGATCGTATCGGGTGCGGTCTTCGGTGCGCTCAGCGTCCGTCATTCTCCCGAACGCGCGACCCGCTGGTCGATCTCTCGTCGTTTCAGCTGCCGACCTTCGCGGTCTCGACGCTCGACGGCACGATCTTTCGCATTGCGATCCAGGCGACGCCGTTCCTGCTGCCCTTGATGCTGCAGCTCGGCTTCGGCCTCAATCCCTGGCAGGCCGGCGCCTACGTGCTGGTCTACTTCAGCGGCAATCTCGCGATGAAATCGGCAACGACGCGGATCCTGCGCTCTTACGGGTTTCGCAGCGTGGTGGTCGCCAACGGCATTGGCGTCTTCCTCACCATTGCCGCGTGCGGCTTCCTGACGCCGGGTATGCCATGGCTCTTGACGGCGCTGGTGTTGTTCGCCGCCGGTCTCACCCGCTCGATGCAGTTCACGACGTTCAGCACATTGGTGTTTGCCGACGTACGGCCCGAGCAACGTTCCTCGGCGTCGACACTGTTCAATATGTCGCAGCAGGTGTCGATCGGGCTTGGCGTCGCGGCGGCCGCGATCGTACTCGAGACATCACGCACGCTCCATGGCGAAGCGGCAGTTTCGCTCGCCGACTTCCATTCGGCGTTCTTCATCTTCGCCTTCGTGACGCTCGGCGCCACATTGCTGGCGGCACGGCTGCCGCGCGACGCCGGCGCCGAGCTCAGCGGACATCGGTTGCCCGAAATCCCAGCCAGCCAGACGCAAACGTAACGAGGCCGCGACCCCTCGCATCACGAGAGGTCACGGCCTCGCCACGGTCACTCGCCCTCAAGTCGTCTGTTGAAAAGCTTACTTGCTCGAGCTGCTCGAACTGCTGCTCGAGGTCGACTCGGTGTACTTGAACTCCGGCATCGACTTCAGCTGGTCCTTGGTCGCCGACATCACCGCGTGATCCGGATACCACTCATCGGCGGTCGTCCGGCTCGACACGCTCGAAGAGCCGACCGTTGAGGACGGGGGTCGTCGAAGACGAGGTGCTTGATGTCGACGGCGCCGGGCTCGAAGTAGACGCCGTGGTCGACGGTACTGATTGATCGGTGAATTTCAGCTGATCGAAATTGACGGCGATATCGCGCTGGCCGACACCGAGGAAGCCGCCGACGCCGATGATCACCTTGTCGATCTTGCCCTGCTTGTTCATGATCAGTTCGTCGATGCTGCCGAGCTTTTCGTTAAAGTCGTTGTAGACGTTGACGCCGACGAGTTTCGACGTGCGCCACTCGCCCTTCGACGACTGCGCGAGCGCGGTGCCCGCCATCACCCCCGAGATAACAAGACCAATCGCCACATGCTTTGCCAACATGGCTATTCCTCCTTGTGAATGTGCCGTGCCGGTTCAATCGAAAGACGCCGCAGAGGTTCCGCAGGAACTCTGAAGGAGTGCTGCGGCGGCATCGGAACCATTCGCAACCGATTTGCTTTCTCCACCTGACTTGCGAGCGAAGACAGGCTCGCGCGGTGGCGCCGTTCCGCGGCTTCCCCCCGATCGCCCGGGACGGCAAAACGGCGCCGCTCAGGTTTCCCCCGGCCTGAACGGCGTCGTTCTCTTTCTCGATGTTCGCTCCTACAACGCGGTTGCGCGCGCAAATGCCGTTGCGCCGCGCTCTCCCGTTGCTACTCTGCAGCCTGCCAAACAATTCAACGAACGACGGCAGAGCTGGAGAAGCAACGATGGCCTACAGGGATCCCGACGTCGCGACCTTTCGCGAGATCTGGAAGAAGCGCCAGGAGACGCGCGGGCAGATGACGGTCGCCGAGCAGCGCGAAAACTTCGACCGCGAGATGAGCGCCATTCCGCTGGCGCCGGGTTGCGCCACCGAGAACCTGAACTTCGACGGCGTGCGGGCCGAGAAGATCACGCCGGCGAATGCGACTTCCGGCAAGGCGCTGCTCTATCTGCATGGCGGCGGCCACATGTTCGGCAGCATCAAGAGCCATCGTTCCTTCGTGTCGCGTCTGGCGACCGCCGGCCGCGTCACTGCCTTTCACATCGACTATCGGCTGGCGCCGGAAAATCCATACCCTGCCGCGATCGACGATGCGCTGAAGGCTTATCGCCGAATCCTCGCCATGGGCTTTTCAGCCGACAATCTCATTGTCGGCGGCGAGTTCGCGGGCGGCAACCTTGCCACCGCGCTGCTACTCAAGGTGCGCGAGGTAAAGCTGCCGCAACCGGCCGGCCTCTATCTCCTCAGCCCGTGGCTCGACATGACCACGACGGCCGAATCCTACCAGAAGGTCGGCGCGCGCGACCCGATGATTACAAAGGAAGGCATCGAGATGGTGTCGAAGGCCTATCTCGGCGGTAAGCCCGACGACGCCTTCACCTCACCGGTCCGCGCCGATCCATCAGGCCTTCCGCCCATGCTGATCCAGGTTGGTAGCGAAGAGGTGTTGCTGTCGGATTCCATCACCTTCGCCAACAACGCGGCGATGGCCGGCATCGAGGTCAAGCTGCACGTCGCGCCCGAGATGCCGCACGCGTTTCCGCTGTTTCACTTCCTGCTGCGCGCCGGGCTTGTCGCGATCGACGAGGCCGGAGACTGGATGCGCCAGCGGCTCGGCGAGAAGCAGAGGGCAGCGGCATAGCGCATGTCCCGGAAAAGTGGGTACCGGTTTTCCGCCAAGGACATGCGCTCTGGAGATCGACCCCTGCGAAAAGCCAACCGCGCCATGCATTGGTCGTGGCTTCCGCGCGGAGACATCGCGACATAAAGTTTTGCAAGCTATCGCGGCTGCGGATTGACGCGGCCGTGGGTTTCGCTCGATCAAGGATCGAACATGGCAATCGCGGATGCAGCGGTGACCGAAACGCCGATCTCGGCAGACGTCTTCAAGCAGAGCATGCGGCTTCTGGCCGGCGGCGTCTGTATCTGCACCACCGCGAACAACGGCGAGCGCCTCGGGCTCACCATGACCGCGGTCTGCTCGCTGACGCTGGAGCCGCCGACGCTGATCGTCTGCGTCAACCGCGACGCCGGCGCGCACGACATGATGCGCGCGACCAAACGCGTCTGCATCAACTTCCTCGCCTCCGAGCATGTCGAGCTGGCGGAGCTGTTCTCGTCCGTGAGCTTCAAGGGCTCCGGCCGCTTCGATCCGGCCAAATGGACCGACATGGCAAGCGGCGTGCCGGCGCTGACCAGCGCGCTCGCGGCGCTCGATTGCGAAATCATCCAGGAGACCTCGGTCGGGCAGCATTCGGTGTTCGTCTGCGAGGTCAAGGCGGCGCGGCTCAATCCGGAGAAGGAGCCGCTGGTGCATTTCAACCGCGAATTCTGCGAGCTGCTCCCCATTGCATAGGCCGGTCGCGCCGTCCTCGCTCAAGGCAGCGATCCGCCGGAACTGGCGCGGCACTGCGGAGGCGCTGGCGATCGGCGCCGTAGGCGGACTTCTGTTCGGCTGGCTCGGCCTGCCCGCCGGCTATCTCTCCGGTGCCATGCTCGCCGTCGCGCTTGCTTCGCTGGCCGGCCGGCCGCTGATAGTGCCGTCGCCGCTGATGCACATTACCAGCGCCATCATCGGCATCACGCTGGGCTCGGTCGCAACCCCCGGCATGATGCACGGGCTTGGCGCCTATCCGGTCAGCCTCGCCGTGCTGGGCGTGAGCACCGCAGCGGTGGTTTTCGCGTCCGCCTTTTATCTCCGCGTCGTGCATGCGTGGGACACGCTGTCGTCGATCCTCGCCGCGACCCCCGGCGCGCTGTCGCAAATGGTCGCGCTCGCGGTCGAGACCAAATCGGATGCGGTCGGCGTCTCGATCGCGCAAACCCTGCGCGTCGTGCTGCTGGTCGCGTTCTTGCCGGTGATCCTGGCCTTTTCGGGCTACTCGATCGGCGCCGGCGGTCCGCCGCGCGTGCCGATGGCCGCGCTGTCATCGCTGCCGATCCTGGTCGCTGGCTCGCTGCTTGCGGGTTACGTCTTCTTCCGCCTGCACTTTCCCGGCGGGTGGCTGTTCGGCGCGATGTTCGGATCCGGTTTGCTGCACGGCTTCAGCATCGTCGACGGCGGCCTGCCACCGTGGATCGTGAGCGCCGCAACCGTCGGCGTCGGCACTATGGCCGGCACCCGCTTCGCGGGCTTAAGCCTGCAGACGCTGTTGCGCTACCTCGCCGCCGGTGCCGGCTCGCTTCTCGTGGCGCTCGTGGTCATGGCCGCGTTCCTGCTGCTCGATATCTGGATCGCCGGCATCCGCGTGCAGGACGGCGCGATGTCGTTTGCACCGGGCGCGATGGATGTGATGATGACGGTGGCGCTGACCATGCATCTCGATCCGGTGTTTGTCGGCGCGCATCACCTGTTCCGCTTTCTCGCGGTGTCGGTGGTGATGCCCTTCATCATCCGCGCGGTGGCGCCGAAGGCCGAGGATTTGCCGGAGAGCGAGATTTAGCGCATGTCCCGGAAAAGCGTGGGTACCGGTTTTCCGAAAAGGACATGCGCATATAAAACTAGCGCGCACGCACAGCTTGCGCCGTGCCCCACAGCGCGATTGCGGTCATCAACAGCGAGATCAGCACGTTGTAACCGGCGAGCGACAGGCCGAGAAAGCGCCACTGCACCTCGTCGCAGCGCACCACCTTCACCTTGTTGAGCTGCTCGAGCAGGTTGCCGGCCTTGCCGAGATCGACGATCGGCCCGGTACAAGCCGTCGGCCCCTTCCACCAGCCCCACTCGACCCCGGAGTGGTAGGTCGCGAGCCCGGCATTGGCGAGGGTCGCAAGCGCCAGCACGATGAGGCCGAGTGCGACCCAGCGCGCATCAAGGCCGCGCGACGCCGCGATCGCGAGCAACGCGCCGGCGGGGATCACGACGTAATAGGCATAGCGCTGCTCGAGGCAGAGCTCGCACGGCACGATGTCGAAGCCGTACTGGAAGATCCAGGCGCCGATCAGGGTCGCGGCCGCAATCGCGGTGACCGCAACGATGGCTGTTGTTGCAGCCGGCTTCTGCGTCTGTGCGGTGGATTTCATCAGCACGAAGGTTCTCCCGACACCTGAGCTCACCGCCTTGTCATGGCCGGGCTTGTCCCGGCCATCTCGATGAGGGGCGCATTGCCTGTCTAAGCGAGATCACCGGGACAAGCCCGGTGATGACAGTCAACACATCTTGATCTTGATCGCTTAGCCCGCACGTCCAACCCTGTCGAGGCGTCAGCCGGTCACACCGGCTTGATCGGGCCGCCGCCGCGCTTCCAGGCATCCATGCCGCCGTGCAGATGCCGCGCGGTGTCGATGCCAGCGTCGCGCGCGGCGCGCACCGCGATCGCCGAGCGCTCGCCGAACGCGCAATAGAACACCGGCTGGCGGTTGCGCATCAATTCGCGCACCGCGCCGCCGACCGCGATCTGCTCCTTCAACGTGCGATAGGGCGCGCAGATCGAACCCGGAATCTCGCCGTGGCGCTGCCGCTCGCGCGGCTCGCGCAGGTCGATAAACGCGATATCGCTGTGCTCGACCAGCTTGACGCCCTCGTCCGCGGTGACGGCCCAGCCGCGCTGCAAAATCGCATCCTGCGACAGCCCGACGTGCATGTTCGCCGGCACCGCGACGTCCATCATTTTCGGGTTCGGCAGGTTGAGGCTGTTCATGAGCTGGACGTAGGCGTCGATGGACTTGACCTGCAGGCGCGGATTGCAGCGCTTCTCCTCGCCGATGGTCGAGACGGTATCGCCCTTGTAGTCATGGGCCGGAAATACCAGCGTCTCGTCGGATAGCCGCAGCAGCTTGTTGAAGATCGAATCGTATTGCTGGCGCGGGTCGCCGTTCTGGAAATCGGTGCGGCCGGTGCCGCGGATCAGAAGCGTGTCGCCGGTGAAGACGCGGTCGCCCATCACGAAGCTGTAGGAATCGTCGGTGTGCCCGGGCGTGTAAATGACGTCGAGATCGATGCCGTCGATCTCGAGCGAATCGCCATCGGTGAGCCGCATCGACACCACGTCGGCCTTGGTCTGCTCGCCCATCACGGTGACGCAATTGGTGCGGTCGCGCAGCGCGCCGAGGCCGGTGATGTGATCGGCATGCAGGTGCGTGTCGACGGCCTTGACGAGGCGCAGGTCGAGGTCGTTCAGGAGCTGGATGTAGCGGTCGACCTTCTCCAGCACGGGATCGATGATCAGCGCCTCGGCGCCCCTGCGCCGCGCGATCAGGTAGCTGTAGGTGCCGGACACGGGCTCGAACAACTGCCGGAAGATCATGGCACCTCGCATTGACTGGTGCGGTGGGCGAACCATCCGCGCGAGGAGGATAATAATCCCGCCGCAGCTCCGACGACAGTATTTTTCCTCTCCAAATTTCGTGATTTGGAGCAATATTCAATCGAGCCCGGTAACGCAGCCGTCGCGTCCGACTGTCATGCACGTCAGCCCGATTGGCGTTTTTGCAAAGCCCGCTAAGCTGACCGCAAATTTAAACGAGAAAGCGGAGGACATCGTGTCGATCACTGTCGAGAACAAGCCCGGCCACATCTATGGCGAGTGGCAGCAGCCGGTGAACAAGTGGCAGGGCCTGCCGAACTCCATCCACACCGACGCGGTCGCCGAGAAAGTCGGCATGCGCGGGGGCACGATCCCGGGCTCGGTGCATCTCGGCCATTTCCGGCCGATCCTCGACCAGCTGTTCGGCGACCGCTGGCTCAAGACCTGCGCCGTCAGCATGTACTACACCTTCGCAACCGTCGATCGCGAAGAGGTCCGCGCCGTGGTGAAGGCGCCGCCATCGGGCGCGAGCGACGCGCTGATGGATGCATGGGTCGAGACGAAGGATGGCAAGGTGGTCGCCAAGGGCTCGCTGTCGGTCGGCAAACCCGCGGGCACACCCTATGTCAGCTCGCTGCCGCTGGAGCAGGCCAAGCCCGGTTCGAACCGCATCCTCTCGCGCATGAAAGTCGGCGCCGAGTTTCCCGCCGACAACAATTTCGTCATGGCGGAAGGCGAGAACGGCGTGGTGCGCGATCCCGTCGAAATGTTCCGCGCTTTGCGCATCGTCTTTCCGGACCTGCTCAACCAGCCGGTGGTGGGTTTCTTCGGCGCCTCCGAGGTCGTCCTGCACGATGGGCCGATCAAATCAGGCGTGCCTTACCGCAAGACCGGCAAGGTGATTTGCGTCGGCGACAGCAACAAGACCGAATTCGCCTGGTTCGAGTCGGCCCTGCACGACAGGGACGGCAAGCTGGTCGCCTCGATGCGGCACCTGAACCGCTGGATGAAGGTGTCGTCGCCGCTGTGGAAGGCGGCATAGCGCCTTGGTGCGCGCAGGCGCACGCTGCCACACGCCGGCGAAACTGCTAAACTGATCCTCGGTGCGGGCCGCCTCAAAAAAGCCCGCAGGGAGGATCGCCATGAATCGGATCGACAACCGCATCGACGCGCCCGCGATCAACAACGCCGCCAACATCGGCGTGACGCCGGGCTACATGTCCGGCTTCGGCAACAGCTTTGAGACCGAAGCGTTGCCCGGGGCGCTGCCGATCGGGCGCAACTCGCCGCAGCGCTGCGCCTACGGCCTCTATGCCGAGCAGATTTCCGGCTCGCCGTTCACCGCGCCGCGCGATACCAACGAACGCTCCTGGCTCTATCGCATCCGCCCGTCGGTGAAGCACTCCGGCCGCTTCGCAAAACTCGACCGCGGTCAGTGGCGCACCGCGCCGTGCCACGAGCATGAGATCGCGCTCGGCCAGTTGCGCTGGGATCCGATGCCGATCCCGAACGACGACAAGCTCACCTTCGTCACCGGCGTGCGCACCATCACTACCGCCGGCGATGCCGGCACGCAAACCGGTATGGCCGCGCATACTTATGTCATCACGCAGTCGATGGTCGATCAGACCTTCTACAATGCCGACGGCGAGTTGCTGTTCGTGCTGCAGCTTGGAAGGCTCCGCTTCGTCACCGAATTCGGCGTCATCAACGCCGAGCCTGCGGAAATCGTGATCATCCCGCGCGGCGTAAAATTCCGCGTCGAGCTCCCGGATGGCCCCGCGCGCGGCTACATCTGCGAGAATTACGGCGGCGCGTTCCGCCTGCCCGAGCGCGGCCCGATCGGCGCCAACTGCCTCGCCAACGCCCGCGATTTTCTTTACCCCGTCGCCGCCTATGAAGAGAAGGACACGCCGACCGAGTTGATCGTCAAATGGGGCGGCTCGCTGTGGACCACCACGCTGCCGCATTCGCCGCTCGACGTGGTGGCATGGCACGGCAACTACGCGCCATACAAATACGATCTTCGCCGCTTCTCCCCGGTCGGCGCGATCGGTTTTGACCATCCCGATCCGTCGATTTTTTCGGTGCTGACCTCGCCGTCAGAGACGGCGGGTACCGCCAACATCGATCTCGTGATCTTCCCCGAGCGCTGGGCGGTCGCCGAAAATACGTTCCGTCCGCCGTGGTACCATATGAACGTGATGTCGGAATTCATGGGCCTGATCTACGGCGTCTACGAAGCGCGCACGACCGGCTTCACGCCCGGCGGCATCAGCCTGCACAACTGCATGCTGCCGCACGGCCCCGACCACGAGGCCTTTGAAGCCGCGAGCAACGCCGAGCTCAAGCCGGTCAAGCTGTCAGGCACGCTCGCCTTCATGTTCGAGACACGCTTCCCGCAAGCCGTCACGGCTTATGCCGCGACCTCGCCGGCGTTGCAGCCGGATTACGCGGATTGCTGGAAGGGCCTTGCGAAGCGATTTGATCCGACGCGGCCGTGAGGAGCGAGACGCTGGGCTCCGTTGCTGTCATGGCCGGGCTTGTCCCGGCCATCTCGACCAAGGAGGCACAGGCCCTCTAAGCGAGGTCACCGGGACAAGCCCGGTGACGACAATCCGAGGAAGCTGCCCCCGTCAAACATTGACCCTCGCCCCGCCGCCGCTATAGTCCGCCGGCTTCGCGCCGCGGCCGTCAGGCGGCGGCGCAAGCGCCCCTGTGGCGGAACTGGTAGACGCGCTCGACTCAAAATCGAGTTCCGCAAGGAGTGCTGGTTCGATTCCGGCCAGGGGCACCAGCCTTCGCTGCTTCGCAGCTAAGGCTGGCACGCCACGCGCAAACCTTTCGTATTGGCGAAGCCGCTCGATCCCCAATGCTCCTGGACACCGACATCGCCCGGCTGGGGCTGGAAATCATCATGGAACGTGCGGCCCCAACTGTCTTTGGCATGGTCGCGCGTCGCATCACAAAGCGTGTTGTCGATGGAAGTTCGCATCATGGTACGGCACGAACTCGGTCGCGACCATCCAGGCCAGACACGATGTCGAGACGGCACTAATCGCAACCGTGCGCTGGCGAAGGAATTCGCATCCCGTGGGCGATTTTTTGCCTGTCCAGCTGCCGCGCAACCTGTCTAATATCAGGACCTGTGATCCTTCGATCGGTTTGCATCCACGTCATCAATCCGTGAAATGATGGAGACCTCCTCATGACAAAATTCCGCGGAACGACTTCGGCCTGGTCGCGTGCCCTCCTTGTGGCAGGGAGCGTCGCGGCCCTCGTCACGCTTGGCCTCGCCGGCCCGGCCGGCGCAGCCGACAAGACCGTTAAGATCGGCATAACGCTGCCGCTCACCGGCGCCGATGCCGAGGACGCAACGCTGATCAAGAACGGCGCGCTGATGGCGATCGAGGACACCAATGCCAAAGGCGGCGTCGCCGGCTACAAGGTCGAAGCGGTGATCTCGATAGGGTACCTCGACCGCCGGCCAGTACGATCCCGCGCAGGCCGCGACCAACGCGAAGAAGCTCGTCGCCGACCCGCTGGTGGTCGCCAACGTCGGCCCGCAAATGAGCGGCGAAGGCAAGGCGATGACGCCGATCCTGAGCGAGGCCGACCTCGCCACCATCACGCCGTCCTCGACCAATCCCGACATCACCAATCCGGCGATCGCCGGCGCAGTTCAGCCCCAAGGGCAAGGCGATCTATTTCCGCACCGTGACGACGGACGCCTATCCAGGGCCCGAACATGGCCAACTACATGCGCGACACCTGAAGGTGAAGTCGGTCTACATCCTCGACGATTCCGGCGCCTATGGCGTCGGCATGTCGAACGCCTTCCAGAACCAGGCCAAGAAGATCGGCATCAAGATCATGGGGCGCGACCAGCTCGATCCGAAGGAGGCCGACTACACGACGGTGCTGCACCAAGATCAAGTGGCTGAATCCGGACGCTGATCTACTACGGCGGCGTGGCCCAGGCGGGCGTCAAGGTCGCCAAGCAGGCCTATGACATCATGCCGACCATGATCCAAGGCGGGCGGCGACGGCGTGCAGGGTGCGAGCTTCTTCAAGGGCGTCGGCTTCCCGGCCATCGAAGGCTGGTACTGCTACCAATGCCTCGCCGCACGTGCTCGACGAGCTCGAGCGTCCAGACTGGGTCGCGCAATTACCAGGAGCGGTTCAAGGCGCAGCCGAACGACTATGCGATCACCGCCTATGACGGCGCCCTGGTTGTGCTCGACGCCGTCAAGCGCGTGGCCGAGAGCGGCAAGGAGGTCAACCGCTCGAACGTTCGCGACGCGATGCAGGCGACCAAGCTCAAGACCCTGCAGGGCGAGATTTCGTTCGACGAGAACGGCGACATGCAACTCCAAGGTGGTCAGCGTGTTCCAGTATCGCCACGACCCCAAGTATCCGGACGACGACGTCGTCCACCAGCACAAGTACATCGGCGTCGCGCCGCAAGGCTCGTGACCGCCATGTTGCGCGGGCGAATCGTCTCGCACTACGCGATCGAAGTAGCTTCGCCGCACCAGGTGACGGAGGTCCTTAGGTGAGCACCTGGGATGTCCTGCTTGCAGCAGGTCATCAACGGGGTGAGCCTGGGCGCGATGTACGCGCTGCTCGCGCTCGGGTTCACCATGGTCTACGGCATCATCGAGCTCATCAACTTCGCCCATTTCAACGTGTTCATGGTGGGCTCGTTCTTCGCCATGTGGGTGCTGAGGCTGCATGGGCATGGTCGGCCAGGGCGCATCCGCTGTACGGGCTTGCCGCTGATCGCCGTGCTGCTGCTGGCCCTGGTCGGCACGATGCTGTTCTCCGGCGTGCTGGGCGTCCTGATCGAGCGCATCGTGTTGCGTCCGTTGCGCAACGTGCCGGGCACCGCGGCGATGATCACGACCATCGGCGTCTCCTACATTCTCTTCAACATCATCCTGCTGGCGCCGGCGCCGACTTCGAAGAACTACCCCAATCCGATGCCCGCCGTCGCTGGGAGATCGGCGGCGCGGTGCTGCGGCTGCGCGAGATCCTGGTCTGGGCCATCGCATTCGGCGCTGATGCTCGGGCCTCAATTTCTTCGTGCGCCGCACCCGATGGGCAAGGCCATGCAGGCGACCGCCCAGGACCAGGAGGCGCGCGGCATGATGGGCGTCGACGTCGACCGCGTGGTGATGATCACCTTCTTTCTCGGCTCGGCGCTCGCGGGCGCCGCCGGCCTGATCTTCGGCCTCTATTACAACTACACCAGCTTCATCATCGGCTATACGGCGGGCTTGCGGGCATTCACGGCGGCCGTGCTCGGCGGCATCGGCAACATCCCCGGCGCCATGCTGGGCGGCATCCTGATCGGGTCTGATCGAGTCGCTCGGCGGCCAGTTCATCGCGGTGCGCTGGACCGACGTCATCATCTTCTCGATCCTGGTGCTCGTGCTGGTGTTCAGCCCGACCGGGATGCTCGGCCGCGCCGCGCCAAGCCGGTCCTGACCAGATGACCGCGACCCCTGTCAACGACACGCAACGGCGCTCTTGTGCCGCATGGCGCGAGCCTGCGTCCGCGAGCGCTGCGCGGCAAGCGGATCGCGGTTGCGTCGATTGCCGCCGCGGCATTCGCTCTTTCCCCTGATCGACGCGCAATGACGGCGACATCGACGCCGCCGCCAACGCGCTTGCCTTCGCGATCCTGGCGCTCGGCCTCAATATCGTCGTCGGCTTTGCCGGCCTGCTCGATCTCGGCTACGCCGCGTTCTTCGCGATCGGCGCCTACACCTACGGCATGCTGTGCCTCGTGTCAGGTGCAGCCCGAGTGGAGCGGTTTCTGGGAGCCGTTCCAGTGGCTGGGCTTGGTGGCGCGGCTGCCCGGCGACGGCGGACCGGACGCGTGCATTTCACGGTCTCGTTCTGGCTGATGCTGCCGATGTCGCGCCGTGGTCGCGGCATTCTTCGGCGTGCTGTTCGGCGCGCCCACGCTGCGGCTCAGGGGCGACTACCTCGCGATCGTCACACTGGGCTTCGGCGAGATCGTGCCGATCGTGGCGCGCAACACGCCCTACGCTGACCAACGGCGCCACCGGCCTGAACGGCGTCGCCGCCGCCGAGGCTGTTCGGCTACAATTTCGGCGTCGAATCGCTGCCTTACTACTATCTCGGCCTGCGATGATCGTGCTGCTTGATCTTCGTCAGCGTGCGGCTGCAGAATTCGCGCGTCGGCCGGGCCTGGATGGCGATCCGCGAGGACGAGATCGCCGCCGAGGCAATGGGCATCAACCGGCCAAGCTGAAGCTGCTGGCATTCGGCGATCGGCGCCGCCTTCGCCGGCATGACCGGCACCTTCTACGTCGCCAAGCTGCAGACCGCGACGCCGGACATGTTCATGTTCCCGGTCTCGGTGATGGTGCTGGTCATGATCGTGCTGGGCGGCATGGGCAGCGTCTCTGGCGTGGTGCTCGCCGCGCATGATCCTGCAGCTGCTGCAATCCTGGTTTCTGCAGGATCTCGAGCGGGTGGATCCACACGCTCGGCCGTGTCACCGGCATCGAATTGCTGCAGCAGGTCGAGCTCGTGCAGTCGATCGAGCTGATTTTCGGCATCATCCTGGTGGCGATGATGCTCTATCGGCGCGCAGGGCCTGATACCGGCGCGCGCGCGGTGCCGGCGCTGAGCCATCGCGCAGCAGACCGCCCATGCCGTCACGCGGCGGCATTCGCCGGTCGAACTTGCCGTCGACGCGCGCGATCGCTCGACCCGACGAGACGCCGCTGCTCGAGATCCGCGGCCTCGCCAAGGCCGTATGGCGGCATCAAGGCGGTGCAAGGCGTGGATCTCGTCGTCGACGCCCGGTCGATCGTGGCAGTGATCGGCCCCAACGGCTCGGGCAAGACCGACGATCTTCAACCTGATCACCGGCATGATGAAGCCCGATGCCGGCAAGGTGCTGCTCGCCGGCGAGGACATCACCGGCCTGCGCGCCGCACCTGATCGTCGAGCGCGGCATCGCCCGCACGTTCCAGAACCTGCGCCTGTTCGCCAACATGACGGTGACTGGAGAACGTGCTGGTCGGCATGCCATACGCGCACCATCGACCGGACGCGCTCGGCGCCGTGCTGCACACCCGCCGCGGCTGCGCCGCGGAAGAGGAGGCGGCGCGCGAGCAGCGCCGCGAGATCGTCTCGCCATCTTCGGCAATCGCCTGCTGCCACGCGCTCGACCAGCTCGCGCGCACGCTGTCCTATGCCAACCGCCGCCGGCGTCGAGATCGCCCGCGCGCTGGTCTCCGAGCCGAGTGTGCTCCTGCTCGACGAGCCGACCGCCGGCATGAACCCGACCGAGACGCTGGAACTCACCGACCAGATCCGGAGCCTGCGACGATCGGGCATGACCATCCTCCTGATCGAGCACAAGCTCAACGTGGTCAACGAGATTGCCGACAAGGTCGTCGTGCTCGATCACGGCGAGAAGATCGCCGAGGGCCGCCCGAGGAGGTCCACAGCAACGAGGAAGTGCTCGAGTGCCTATCTCGGACGCACCGCGGCGCGCGCCGCTGCTTGAGTTCAAGCGACGTCGACACCTATTACGGCGAGCTTCATGTGCTGAAGGCGTGAACTACGGATCGACGAAGGCGAGATCGTCTGCCTGCTGGGCGGCAACGCTTCGGGCAAGTCGACCACCATGAAGACCATCCTCGGGCATCGTGCGCGCCGACGAGCGGCGAGATCCTGCTACGACGGCGAGTCATCAACACGCTGCCGACCGCCGAGCGGGTGCGCCGCGGCATTGCGCCGGTGCCCGAGGCGCGCCGGCTGTTTCCGCGCATGACGGTGCTGGAGAACCTCGAGATGGGCGCCTATCACCCGCACCGACAAGGCACGAGATCGAACGCCGATCTCGAGCGGGTGTTCGCGCTGTTCCCGCGCGTCAAGGAGCGCCTCACCAGATCGCCGGCACGCTCTCGGGCGGCGAGCAGCAGATGGTTGCGATGGCGCGCGCGCTGATGGCGCGGCCGCGGCTGATGTGCATGGACGAGCCCTCGATGGGGCTGTCGCCGCCTTTCGTCGATCAGGTCTTCGAGATCATCCAGGCGATCAACAAGCCAGGGCACGAGCATCTTCATGGTCGAGCAGAACGCCAACATGGCGCTCTCCATCGCCGACCGCGGCTATGTGCTGCAGACCGGCGAGGTGGTGCGTCTCGGGCAGGCCAAAAGCCTGCTGGACAACGCGATGGTGCAGCAGGCCTATCTCGGCGAGATGAAGGCGGCGCCGAGCGTGAACTAGAGCAAGTGGCGCGCCGCAGCCGATGAAGATGAGCGCTCCTGCTTCGACGTGGCGCTATGATCAGGCAGCGTCTCGGCCGATGGTCGGGAAATGCTCGGCAGGTCGCCGGACGTGGTGCGGCGGAACGGCATCGCGATCCCGAGGGCCATCCCGTTCTCAATAACATCTCGGTACTCAACAACCTGCGCGCCGCAGCATTGATGCATTCGCGCGCTGATGCGGACTGCGAGGTCGACGCTGCCCTCGATGTCTTCCCGAGCTCAGGAAGCATCGGCAGGTTAGCGGTCAGAACCTGTCGGGCGGACCAAAGCAGATGGTGGTGCTGCCCAGGCCCCAATTTGCCGGCCGCGCTATCTCTTGATCTATGAAGTGTCGTTCGGGCTGGCACCGGCCGTCGTGCAGCGCATCGGCAGGACCATCCCCATGATTTCGGAGCGCGGTGTCGGTATCTTGCTGATCGAGTAGTTCACAACCCTGGCACTGAAGCGAGGCGTGCCTACGTGATGGAGCGCGACATCACGTTCGCAGGCGATGCCAAGCAGTTGCTGAAGCCGGCCCGAAATTCAGCAAGTTCGTATCCGGCGTCAGGCAAGACCTCAGCGTGACGAGATTTCCCGCAACGGGGTTGCTTCGGCTGGATTTGACGCTCGCGGCACATCCTCATTGAGCAATTTGCAAAAGGAGCACGCCTAGACATTCCAGAACATACCTACTCGCCGCGGACTTGCTGAGCAGAAAGACAGGGCGCTTGGGCACCGAACCAGACCTCAAAAAATGCCGTGAGTAGGAATGTGAGTAGTAGCTACCAAAACCGAACTAAAGAAAGATTGGTAAAACAAGTACTTCAACATCGAGTTAGGAGACGGCCAGGGGCACCACTTCTGCCCACGGCCCGGTGCTCCACTAACCACTAGTCCAGGGATCGCGACCACATCTCGTGGATGCGCCGAAAGGTCGCGACGTAGCCAAGACGATATCCCAATCCCATAAGTGAGTTGAAATAAGACGGGCCGCCGCCAAATGAAGTGGTCCTGGTTTCAAAGCAGGGGCTATTGAGCTCGACGGCGCGGCATTATGAAGGACCACCGCTAGCAGACCAGTGCCCCGCCATGTGGCGGCCGATCTCCGTCAACTCGGCTTTGGAGGCGGGCGCTTCGTAAACCAACTTGCCGTGAAAGATCACGAACAGCCGATCCGACAGCTCGAGCAGTTCGTCGAGATCCTCGCTCACCAGCAGCACAGCGGCGCCACGATTGCGCGCGGCCATGATCTCGGCGTGGATCTGGGCGACCGCGGCAAAGTCCAGGCCGAAGCACGGATTGGCGGCGATCAACACTTCCACCTTGCCGCCGAGCTCTCGCGCCAGCACCGCGCGCTGCACGTTGCCTCCGGACAGCTCGGCTATCGGCGTCTCGGGCGTGCGCGTCTTCACCTTGTAGGCAGCGATCTGCCGCTGCGCATTTGCGCGAAACGCGCTGCGGTTCAGCCACCACTTGCCGCTCGCAAATGGCGCCCGGTCGAAATCCCGCAAGGCGAGGTTCGACGCGACGCTCATCCGCGCGACACACGCATTCTTGAGCGGTTCCTCCGGCAGGATCGAGACCTTGTAGTCGCGCATCTCCTGGCGCGTCGCGTGATAGAGGTGACCAGCGACAGCGATTGCGCCACCCTCGGCCGCGCGCTGGCCGGCCAGCACCTCGACCAGTTGTCGCTGGCCGTTGCCGGAGACGCCCGCGATGCCAACGATCTCGCCCTGACGAACCGACAGCGAAATGCTGTCGACCGCAACCGCACCGGCATCATCGCGCGCGACGACGTCGGTCAGAACGAGCCGTGGTTCGCCGAACTCGCCGCTGCGCGCGGGCTGTACCGTCAATTCCTCCGCGCCGATCATGGTCCGCGCCATCTGGTCGGGCGTCAGATCGGCCACTTTGCCTTTGCCGACCATCTTGCCGCGGCGCAGGATCGTCACGTCGTCGGCAAACGCCATCACCTCGCGAAACTTGTGGGTGATCATCAGGATCGTCAGCTTGCCTTCGAGCACCATGGCACGAAGCATGCCGAGGACCTGGTCGGCCTCGTCGGGCGTCAGTACCGACGTCGGCTCATCGAGAATGAGAAATCTGCGCTTCAGGTAGAGCTGCTTGAGGATCTCGCACTTCTGGCGCTCGCCGGCCGAAATCGCCGAGACCTTCGCATCGAGCGGCAGCTTGAACGGCATCGTCGCAAGGAAATTTTCGAGCGCCTTGCGCTCCTTGCGCCAGTCGATCACGGCCGACACATTGTCACGTGCCAGCACGAGATTTTCGGCGATCGTCATCGCCGGAACCAGGGTGAAGTGCTGGTACACCATCCCGAGCCCCAGAGAATGAGCCTGCTTCGGACTGGCGATGATCTGCTCGCGGTCGTTGATCAGGATTGCGCCTTCGGTTGGCTGGTAATATCCCATGATGCACTTGACGAGGGTGCTCTTGCCCGCACCATTCTCGCCAAGCAGCGCGTGAAAGCTGTTTGGCCGGACGTCAATTTCGACATTGTCGAGCGCGAAAAAGTCACCAAAGCGCTTGGTCATTGCGACGGCCTGGACGCCGACGCTGGCGATTTCGACCGGGCCTGTCTCGTTCATGCAATCGCCTCGATCAGAGCCGACGAGCTTGCGACCGCGCCGAAAACACCGCCCTGCATCTTGATCATCTTTAGGGCGTGAACGTGATTGCTTTTATCGGTGGCGCCACAACAATCTTCCAGCAGCACGCACTCGAAGCCGCGATCATTGGCCTCGCGCATTGTCGTATGTACGCAAACGTCGGTCGTGATCCCGGTGAGGATCAAGTTGTCGATCCGCCGCACGCGCATCAAAAGCTCGAGATCCGTGGCGCAAAACGATCCCTTGCCGGGCTTGTCGATGACAGGCTCACCAGGCAGCGGTGCGAGCTCCGGGATGATCTCCCAGCCCGCCTCGCCCCGCACCAGGATGCGGCCGCACGGCCCGGGGTCGCCGATCCCGGCGCCGATCTGACGTGACCTCCAGCGCTTGTTGGCGGGCAGGTCGGCGAGATCGGTCCGATGTCCCTCGCGGGTATGGAAGATGTGAAAGCCCTTGTCGCGCATCACCGTCAGCAGCCGCTTGATTGGTGCGATCGGAGCGCGCGTCAGCGAGAGATCATAACCCATCTTGTCAACGTAGCCGCCGACGCCGCAGAAATCGGTCTGCATGTCGATGACGATCAGCGCCGTGTTGTCGGGTCGCAGTGCGCCGTTGTAAGGCCAGGCATACGGTTCGGATTTGATGTAGCGCTCAATCATCGCGGTCGCACTCATTTGGTAATTGAGAGCTCGGCCGGTGCTCCGGCGAGCGTGCGCTTTGGCGAACAGGTGATGATCATGATCGCGAGCGTGAGGATGTAAGGTGCCGCATTGAAAAGATGATAGCCCGAGGTCACACCAACCGACTGCAGCGCCGGGCCAAGCGCCGCCGCACCGCCGAACAGCAGCGACGCGCCAAGGCAGGCCATCGGATTCCAGCGCGCGAAGATCACCAGCGCGACGGCGGTGATGCCCTGTCCGCTGGAAAGACCCTCGTTCCAGCTGCCTGGATAGAACAGCGACAGAAACGACCCGCCGACGCCGGCGAGCGCGCCGCCGAACATGGTGGCCCGCAAGCGGATTGCATTGACTGAATAACCCATCGCACGGGCGGCATCGGCGCTTTCGCCAGCGGTGCGAATCAAAAGTCCCCAGCGCGTGGTGCGCAGCGCCCACAGCAAAACCGGCGCAAGCAGCACGCCGATGATGAACAGCGCGTTGACGCGAAACGCCGCTCGCACCTGGGGAACGTCGCTCCAGAACGCGAAATCGAAGGCCGGAAGCCGCGGTGCGGTCGGCTCGATCAGCGGCTTGCCCAGATAGAACGCCAAACCCGTGCCGAAGAGCATGAGCGCGATACCGACTGCGACGTCATTAACGCGCGGCAGCGAGCATATGCCGGCGTGCAGGGCTCCAAATACCGCGCCCGCCGCCGCTGCAGCGAGCACGCCGAGCCAAGGAGAGCCGCTGAGGTAGGAAACGCCGTAACCGCTCATCGCACCCATGATCAGCGTGCCCTCGAGCCCCAGGTTGATACGACCGCTGCGCTCGGTGATGCACTCGCCGAGACTTACGAACAGAAACGGCGTGCTGACGCGAATGGCGCCACCGACCACCGCGAGCGGCACGCTCCACAATCCAATCGATCCGTCCGCCATGGTCAGGTCTTGCCCCTCAAAAATGCGAGACGACCGTAGAGCGCATCACTCGCCAACACGGTCACAAAGATCGTGCCCTGCAAGACCAGCACCGAAGCGTCAGGCAGACCGAGGCGCCGCTGCAGCAGACCGCCGCTGGCGCTGATGCCACCAAGCAGGACGGCGACAGGCAGAATTGCCAACGGATTGTGGCGGGCAAGGAAGGAAACCAGAATTCCGGTGAAGCCGTAGCCCGCCGCCAGATTGGCATTGGCGCGGCCTTGCACGGCCGCAACTTCCATCATGCCGGCCAAGCCGGCGGCTGCACCGGCGAGAAAACACACGATCAAGATCAGACGCCCAATGCCAAGGCCCACAATGTTGGCGGCGCGGACATTTCCGCCGGCAACACGCGCGGCAAAGCCGAACACGGTGTGATAGATCAATACGTAGGCGAGAATTGCGGCAACGACGCCGACCAGCAGGCCCCAATGCACGTCCATGCCTGGAATAGCGCCGATCATGTTGGCGCCGCCAATCTCGCGCGTCGACGGTTTGTTGAGGCTACTCGGATCGCGCATCGGTCCCTCGACCAGATGGTTGAGGATCGCGAGCGAGATGTAGACCAGAAGCAGGCTCGAGATAGTCTCGTTGACACCGCGATAATATCGTAGGCCGCCTGCGAGCGCGATCCAGAGGCCTCCACCCGTGGCACCCGCGAGGGCCATTGCGAGTTGCACCACCAAAGGCGGCGCACCCTGAAGCGCAAGCGCAGCGCCGGTTGCTGCCAGCGCCCCGACGAGCAAAGCCCCCTCGCCACCGATAATGACCATGCCGAGTTGCGCCGGAAGCGCCGTGCAAAGCGCCGTCAAAATAAGCGGCGCCGCTCGCGACAGGGTGTTCTGCCACGAGAACCAGGTGCCGAATGCGCCCTGATACATATAGAAATAAAGATCAAGCGGCTGCTTGCCGGACAGCAGCACAAAAATTCCGAACACCGCCAAGGCCGCGATCACTGAGCCCGCAGGGATCAGAACGTATTCTGTGGCGCCGCGATAGCGCTGCCAGAGGCTCAGACTTGTCGCGCTGTCCGGCAGGGTTGGCGTGGCTGGTTCCGCAACGTCCGTCGTCAAGAAGTCGCTCCGATGACGCCTTCCACCAGATAGTCCATCTTCTCGAGTTCAGGATCCTTTTGGCCACGATCAGTGCCAGCGGCGATCGCCGTACCGCCCTTGTTATTGGCGATCGGGCCCTTGAAGATCGTGTATTCGCCGGCAACCAATTTGGCCTTGACGTCGTCGGCATGTTTGCGGGCTGCTTCCGAGACCATGTCGCCATAGGGTGACACCTTGACGATCTCTTCCTTCAACCCGCCGCGATAGAAATTCGGAATCGTCTTCGCCGGCCGCCATCATCTTCACAAACTTCGGATAGAGCGCCTCCCAGTTCCACTCGGCGCCGGTGAGATAGGATTTCGGCGCCAGCGGCGCCTGGTTGACGTGATAGCCACAAACCATGGCACCCCGCCGCGCGGCATTCTCGACCATCGTCTTCGGACCATCGACGTGGCAGGTAAGGACATCGACACCTTGGTCGATCAGGCTGTTGGTGGCTTCGGCTTCTTTTACCGGCATCGACCAGTCGCCAGTGAAGATCACCTGGGTTGTTGCTTTGGGGTTTGCCAGACGAGCGCCGAGCGCGAAAGCATTGATGTTGCGCAGCACCTGAGGAATCGGCTTCGCCGCCACAAATCCAAGTTTGCCCGACTTGGTTGAATAACCCGCGACAATGCCCGAGATGTATTGCGCCTCATCAATGTAGCCGAAGTAGCTCCCGGCGTTTTTTGGATCCGTGTCAGTCCAAAGGCCGCCGCAATGCTCGAACCTGAGCTTCGGATATTTAGTTGCCAGTTTGAGCATGTGAGGGTTGTAGTAGCCAAACGAGGTCGGAAACAGCAGCGTCGCGCCGTCCAGATTGATCATCGATCTCCATCGTTTTTTCGACAGCGTCAGTCTCCGGCACCTTCTCCTCTTCGACGATCTTCAATCCCGGCATTTTCTTCAATGCTGCCGCGCCCGCCGCGTGCGCTTGGTTGTAGCCATAATCATCGCGCGACCCGACGTAGATGAAGCCGATCGTAGTATCGGCTGCCCTTGCCGCGCGCCCTCCGAATCCGATGCCGACTGCCAGCGTTGCACCGCCTTGCAATAGGCGGCGTCGCGAAATCCCGAATGAAGTCATGTTTGCTGCTCCCGCTGCCTGCGCTTCGCAGCGACCGAGTTAGCTGCGGCAGGCTGGAAGCCGAGATCGCAACTTTCGTGCCACGCGGACAGAAATTGAAATTTCAGTATATCTTATTGAAATCTATAGGGATCACGGGAAAGCGCTGGGGCTTGCAAGGACTCTTAGTCCTCGCCAGTCTGGCTAAAAAACAGGCGAATGCCGCGCTTTGTATGCAATTTCAGATTTGGTCCGCCGGCTTTGCGCCGCCCGCTCAAGCCGTGTGGCCCGAGTACCCCTGTGGGGGAGCCGTAGACGCGCTCGAACTCAAAATCGAGCTCCGCAAGGAGTGATGGTTCGATTCCGCTCTGGCGGCTACGCTACCGCTTCGACCGTAAGGCCAACTCGCGGCTGACGGAGACGGCCAGGGCACTATCCGCCTTCGCTAAAGCTTCGGTGGACAAGGCCTTCGGGTGGCGGATGTCTGGCGTAGCCTTGGCGAAGCCGGACACAGCCACAGCAGGTGGACGTGCAACGAACCGTGCGTGCGGTGTGCGCCGCGCGGGGCTCGCCCTATCACCACTTCTCGACCCATGGCCGCAGCACGATCTCGAACGCCCAAGTCGACCGGTGCTGCCGATGCAGCTGCAGATAGGTTTCGGCGATACGGTCCGGGTCGGCCATGTTGTCGTCGACAGTCGTCCCCGCCCGTCGGTGCGCGCGGGTGCCGTCGTCCTGAGTGAAGCCGATCGCGGCGTCGATCGGAACTTAGCGACGTGGATGCCCTGCGGCATCAGCTCCCTCGCCATGCTCTCGGCGAGACCGGCTTTGGCATGGCAGGCCATGGCGAACGCACCGCTCGCCGGAAAGCCTTTCAGCGCAGCGCTGGCGTTGGTGAAGATGATGGTTCCTCTGGCGCCGTTGGTGTTCGGCGTGTTGTCGCGCATCAGCCGAGCGGCCTGCTGGCCGACCAGAAAAGCTGAGAACGCCGAATTGCGGATTGTGTCGAACACCATGCCGGGTTCGGCTTCCGTGATCTTCTTGCCGAAGATGCCGGGTACCCTGCCGTCGATGTTGTGCACGAGAAGCGTGGGGGTCCCGAGATCCCGAACAACATTCTGAAACAGCGAAGCCACGGCCGCCGGATCGCTGGCATCACACGCGTAACGGCGCACGCCGTGATCTTTTTCCAGATTCTGCAAGACCGGCTTATCCGGGTTTCTCGCCGCAACTGCGACGCGCATACCGTTTTTCGCAAACAGCCGGGCGCAACTTGAGCTGATACCGGGGCCGCCGCCGATGATGAGGGCGACATCTTGTACGGAAGGAGGGGTACCGCGCTCCACGGTTTCGGTCATGTTTTGCATCCTTTTTGAATTACGTTCATAATGCCAATAGCTGGTCATAGTTCAATCGACGATCAAGGCCTCTTTGCCCACGCCGGTCGCCATTCGTTCCCAGACTGGATTCCCGCTTTCGCGGGAATGAGCGGAGAAAAATTCGGCGCGCGATCTGAGGGCTAGAGACTCGTCACCGCTTCCGGCGTCACGGCCTTGAGCCCACCAAAGCGCCGCTCGCGCTTGTGGAAGCTCGCCAGCGCCTGCGCGAGATCGTCGGCATCGAAGTCGGGCCACAGCCGATCGGTGAAGTAGAGTTCGGCGTAGGCGCTCTCCCACAACAGGAAATCGGACAGCCGCCGCTCGCCAGAGGTGCGGATGACGAGATCGACGTCGCGCAAGTCCGGCTTCGCCGGTGATGAGCGCGGAAAAATTGTCGCGGTTGAGCTCGTGCAGGTCTTGCGCCCGCGATGCGGCGCAAAGGATCGCGTCGCGCGCGGAGTAGTCGATCGCGACGCGCAGGCGCAGCGCATTGCCGTTCGCCGATGCTCGTTCGGCGCGGCCGATCTCGCGCGCAAGGCCGGCGGGGATTCGATCGCGGCGGCCGATTACCGTGAGGCGAACGTCGTTGCGCACGAGATTGTCGAGCTCGTCGTCGAGATAGAAGCGCAGCAGCTCCATCAGACCCATGACTTCGGCCGGCGGCCGGCGCCAGTTGTCGCTGGAGAAGGCGTAGAGCGTCAGCGTGCCGATGCCTTGCTTCGGTGCCGCCTCGACCACGCGACGCAGCGCTTCGACGCCGGCAATGTGGCCTTGATGCCGCGTCAGCCCCTGGCGCACCGCCCAGCGGCCATTGCCATCCATGATGATGCCGACGTGCAGTTTTGCGTTGAGATCGACGTCTTGTTGGTTCTTCGGCTTCGTCTGTAGACCACTTTGCATCACAAAGTCTCCTGTCAAAAAAACACGCAATAGTCGTTCGTTCGTGCCACGAACTTCAGGTTGGCAGAATGCCGAGCTCCGAGTCGGGCGCGTCCTTGCCGGCAGCCTTCGCGGCATCACGAACGAGTTGCTCGAGCACGGTGAGATAATCGAGGAAGCGGCGACGCCCCGTCTTGGTGAGGCGGCAGGTGGTGTGCGGCCGGTTGCCTTCGTAGCCCTTGATGATTTCGACGAGGCCGGCGTCCTGCAGCACCTGCAGGTGACGACTGAGGTTGCCGTCGGTCAGGCCGCACAGCTGCTTGAGATCGCCGAACGCGAGGCCTTTCGGATGCGCCATCAGCGAGGTCAGCACGCCGAGCCGCGCCTTCTCGTGGATCACGCGGTCGAGGCCGTCATAGGCGAACGGTGCGGAGGTCAGTCTTCGGCATCGTCATCTCCGCTGGCGACATAGAGGATCGCCGCCATCAGCGACTGGCCGATCACGAACGGCGCGCCCATCAGCAGCGGTGACAGCGCCTGCGTGCGGCTTGCCAGCATCAGCACGGTGACGCCGGCGACGAAGTACCAGGCCGCGCCGAGCCGCACCATGCCCGGCCAGTGAACGTGCCGATGCGAACACCGCAAGGCCCATGAGCAGCTGCCAGAGCCCCGGCAGCATCCACAGCGTTTCTGGCGCGAACTGCAGTGCGACCGCGGCGAGCGCAACGCCGGCGACGCCCGACGGCAGCATCTGCTCGACCGCCTGGTAGATCATCGCGTCGGCGAGGCCGGAGTGGTGGCGCTGCGAGCGCGCGCGCATCTCGACGCCGATGAGCGCGGCCGCAATCAGCGCGGTCACAAGCCAGCCGGCGACGAACAGGATCGGCGTCGCGTTGGCGTCGTCGAGGAAGACGAGTTGCAGGCCGGTCGTCACCGCGGCGAGGCCGGCGGTCGACGCGACCGCGGCCGGCCCATAGCCGCGAAAGGCGGTACCGGCCGCGATCTGGTTGCGGATCGCAAGGATGTCGGCCAGGGCCTTGTCGAGGTCGCGCATGGTCGCCTCATGCGTTTACTTTACGATGCAAAGTATACGCGAACGCAAAGTGAAAACAAGCCCGTTGGCGAGCTTCCAAAAACTCCGCAAAATCCAGTCAAAAGCCTCTTGAGATCAATCGCTTGGCGGGGACCGGTGGTCGCCTATTCGGCTGGCGCCGCATCGTCGTCGATTGAGATGGTCCAGCGCGGAATCTTCGCCATCAGGTCACGCTGCACCGAGCGGATTCGAGCCCTGACGAAGGTGTGGCCCGCGGTTGAGCCGGTGACGCGGCGTCCGATCAACAATGCGACACGAAAGCGACGCGCGACCTGGTCATCAACGGTTGTGAAGCTCGGCATCATCAGCCCTCGTAAGCTGCTGGACCGAGGCTGCATCGCTTATGGTTAACAGCGCGTTACCGGCTGGATTTGCGGGTGCGGACAATGCAAGGATCGCGGCATGACTGAAGATTCGTCCCGGCAAGACCTGCTCTATTCCGTCGACGACGGCATCGCCCGTCTCACTTTCAATCGCCCCGATGCGCGCAACGCGCTGACTTTTGCGATGTACGAGCGGATGGCGGAAATCTGCGAGGCCGCCAACGGGGACCGCACGATCAAGGTGATGATCCTCACCGGCGCCGGCGACAAGGCGTTCGCCTCGGGTACCGACATCTCGCAGTTCCGCGCCTTCAAGACGGCGCAGGATGCGCTGGATTACGAGGCGCGAATTGACCGCGTGCTCGGCGCGCTCGAAGCCTGCCGCGTGCCGACCATCGCCGCGATCTCGGGCGCCTGCACCGGCGGCGGCGCCGGCATTGCCGCGTGCTGCGATTTGCGCATCGGCACCGCGTCGACACGCATCGGCTTTCCGATCGCGCGCACGCTCGGCAACTGCCTGTCGATGTCGAACCTCGCGCGCCTCAACGCGCTGGTCGGACCGGCGCGTGCCAAGGAGATGATTTTTACCGCGCGGCTTGTCGAGGCCGATGAAGCGCGCAAGCCTCGGTCTGCTCAACGAGGTGGTGCCCGACACTGAAACATTGAAACGTCGTGCCGACGAACTCGCGCATCTCGTCGCGAGCCACGCGCCGATCACGCTCGAGACCACCAAGGAAGCGCTGCGGCGAATGCGCCGCCAGCTCTCGCGCGACGAGGGCCAGGACCTGATTCTGCGGGCCTATATGAGCGAGGATTTTCGCGAGGGCATGGACGCGTTCCTGACCAAGCGGAAGCCGGTGTTCAAGGGTCGCTAGACCGTCCACAGCCGCGCGCCGAACGCCACCGGCCCGTTTTGGGTCAGACGCACTGTTTTTCAACAGAAATCCGGCAGATAGCCTGTGCCTCTGATGCAACGCCTGGCCGCGAAGTTGGCTCAGCGCGGCCCTGAGCATTGTCGGCCTCGCGAGGCCACCGGTATGGTCGGATCGTTTCCGGGGGTTATCGCGCAGGCATAAGCGCGAGGCGGCTCATCTTCCTGTTGCGGCGTTTGCATTTTGCATTTCGCAGACGGCCGACGTCGCTGATGCCTGCTTAAGTCCGATCCACCCCCGCGAGTGATTGGAAGGGCGTTCCGTGGCGGGTGTCGGGCTTAGGCTCTGGCGATTGTTGCTGGTGGCGGCGATGGCATGCGCCACTGTGACCGCGCGTGCGCAGCAACCGACGCAAGGCGGGGCGCCGTCGCCGCGTCCGGCCTCGGCCGTCGTCGCCGACGACTACGACGCCTTGTTCAAGGCGATGTACAGGGATCCGTCGAACCTCGACCTGAGCTTCCGCTTCGCCGAGCAGGCCGTCGCCCGCGGCGACTATGAAGCGGCGATCGGCGCGCTCGAGCGCATGTTGTATTATAATTCGAACCTGCCGCGCGTGAAGCTCGAGCTCGGCGTGCTCTACTTCAAGCTTGGTTCGTACGATCTGGCAAAGGGCTATTTCGAGGACGCCATCAAGGGCAGCGACGTCCCGCCTGAGGTGAAAGCACAGGTCGCGGTCTATCTCGCTGAGATCAGCCGGCGACTGTCGCCTTACGAGTACGCATTGTTTCTGCAATCCGGCGTGCGCTACCAGACCAACGCCAATGTCGGTCCCGACAGCACCTTCGTTCGCGCCTTCGGCCAGGCCGCCATCTTGAACAACCAGTTCGGCCCCGCGCCGGACTGGAACTGGTTTCAGATCGCCGCGCTGAACTTTTCCTACAAGCTCGGCCGCCGCGGCGACGCCATCGAGTTCACGCTGCTCGGCTACTACGCCGGCCAGGCCAAATTCCATCAGTACAATCTCGGCCTGGTCGAAGCGACGATCGGGCCGCGCATCTATCTCAACCCGACGGTGTCGATCAAACCCTACGCGGTCGGCGACCTGGTCTGGCTCGGCGATCAGCGCTACTTCGACGCGGCGGGCGGCGGCGGTTCGATCCGCTCGCCGATCGGCGAGCACTTTCTGGTCGAAGCCTATGCCGAAACCCGGCACCGCACGTTCTACGACTCCGACAACTTCCCGACCTCGAGCCAGCAGACCGGCAACCTTTCGACCGTCGCGGTGTTGACCGAACTTCGTTACGGCTTCTTCCACCTGACGACCCGCGGCTCCTACGACGTCAACCGCGCGATCTTCTCCTACAATTCCTACGATCGCTGGTCGCTCGACGTCGGCCTGCCGCTCGAGTTCTACGTGCCGATCGCCGGCATGAACCATCAGATCGTATTCACGCCGGCCGGCGGCATAAGCTACACTCCTTATCGCCAGCCGAATCCGCTGATCGATCCCTTCACCAATCGGCTCGATCGCGAGACACGGGTCGGCGGCATCCTCGATATTCAGGTCTATCAGAGCTTTGGAATCCGGACCCAGGTCACACAAACCTGGATCAACTCGACGCTGCCAAACTACACCATGAAGAACTTCACCGTGGCCTTCGGGCCGACGGCGCGGTTCTGACACCGAGGCTGCCATGATGAGACGGGCAACGGTATTCCTTCTGGCCTTGAGCGCGGCGATCGCGGTCATGTGCCAAGGCAAAGCTCACGCTCAGCAGGTCGGCACGGCAGCCGCGGTCAATCCTGCTTCGGTCGCCCGCGAAACGTCTGGCGACACACGCACCATCGTGCTCGGCCAGTCGATCGCGCACAAGGAGCGCATCCAGACGACGGCTGCCGGTTCGGTGCAGCTCCTGTTCCTCGACAAGACCTCGATGACGATCGGGCCGAACAGCGACGTCTCGATCGACGAGTACGTCTACGACCCGCAGGCGAACTCCGGCAAGCTTGCCGCAACGCTCGCCAAGGGTGCAATGCGGTTCGTCGGCGGCCAGATCAGCCACAACGGCGAAGCCACCATCAAGACCGCAACCGCGGTGGTCGGCATTCGCGGCGGCGTCTCGTTCCTGACCAACGCCAATGTCTATCTTGGCTATGGTTGGGCGAACGTCGACGCCGGTGGCGGCTCGGTGACGCTGCAGGCCGGCGAATACACCTCGACTTCGTTTGGCGCGCTACCAACGCCGCCCGGCCCGCCACCGCCGGAATTCATCGCCAATCTCGTCAGGCTGTTCCAGAGCGTCGGCAACCAGACCGGCGGCACGGCGCGTGGTGCGGCATCGCAGCGCAAGGTCGCGGCCGCCGAACAGCGCGTCACCGGATCGGGCGACCCAATCTCCGGCACGCTGCCGACCAATGTGACCTACACGCCGCCGAACACCGTCATCAACACAGTCAACCAGGCGATCCAGACCACGTCGCAGACGCAAGCGACATTGCAGAGCGCCGGCTCTGCCAATCAATCCGCGAACCAATCGACGACGTTAACGGGCTGGGTTGGCGGCTTGATGCATTCCAACGTCAACAGCGGACCGATAACGACCTACTCGTTGCTGGGCGCGGCCCAGATCACCCTCGACGCAACAAGAAGCCGCGTCCAGGCGCTGTTCGGCGTGATCGGCGTCGCACAGGATAGTTCGTCGACGCCGACCTTCCTCTATCAATTCGGCTCGGTGGATCCCGGCCAGCCCGGCAGCAGCCTGTTCACGAGCTACGACACCTTCAGCGCGCAGGCCGCGCACGCTTCCAATGGATCGCCGCTGTCGACCGCCGACGGTGTACCGCTCACCGGGCATGACGGACAGATGTTCAACGTGCCGGCGTCGGCCGCGGCACAGGCCTCCGCCGTGCTCAACAATCCGAACCTGACGATCTGCCAGTGCGAGTACACGCGCTGGGGATTCTGGACCACCAACGACCAGCGCATGGTGAACGGACAACCGGCCGCCGAATTCGGTGATCGGCGGCACCTGGGTCGCCGGTCGCATGTCCACCAGCACCGACATGCCGACCACGGGCACCGCGACGTATATCGGGCACACCATCGCAAGCATCCGCAACGGCGCCAGCGAATATCTCGCTGCCGGCAACTTCACCAACACCGTCGACTTCGCCGCGCGCACCGGCCGGGTATCGATCATCGGGCTCGACGGGACAAACTACGTTGGAAGCGTCAACGGGACTCAAAGCGCACCGTACGCATTCAGCGGCTTGCTCCCGGGCAATAACGGCAACCGCAACATGCTCCTCATCGGCAACTTCAATCGCTCACCCTCGAGCCCGGTCGGCGAGATGGGCGGCCTCGTCAATCTGGTCGGCACCAACTATCTCGGCAGCGGCATTTTCGCGGCGGCCAAGCGCTGAGCGCTTGCGGTGCCGGCTCAAACGCCGGCTTCGCCGACGAACTGCAGCACGACTTCGCGCTGGTGCGGCCGCGCGCGGTGCTCGACCAGATAGATCGCCTGCCAGGTGCCGAGCATCAGCTCACCATCAATGACGGGAATCTGCAGCGAAGTCGCCGTCAGCATCGTCTTGATATGGGCCGGCATATCGTCGGGACCCTCCGTGGTGTGCCGCCAGCCGCCGTCCTCTGGCGCGAGCCGCCGCAACGCGGTGACGAGATCGCGCAAAACGTCCGGGTCTGCGTTCTCCTGGATCGTCAGTGACGCCGACGTATGACGAAGGAAGAGCGTCACCAATCCCGACGCGGCGCGCGCTTCAGCGACGAATTCCCTGGTCTCGCCGGTGATATCGACAAAACCTTCGCCGCTCGTCTGAAGCGTCAGGATCGACGACGCCATGGTGTCGATTTTGGAGATCACAGGCAGCGTTCGCAGGCGATGCCCGGACGTCCGCTCAAATCTTTCCCTGGACATCGCGCTGCATCCGGTTGGCGGCGTCGACCAGCCGCCGCCAGGCGCGCTCCAGGAACGCGACCATGCGATCGAGGTCCTGGTCGCTCGGCAGTTGCAGCTCGAGCCGGCCGCCTTTTCCGGCGTCGGCCTTGTCCGGGTCGATCTTGCCCGCGTCGGGATTGGCGTTCTTTTGAAGATCACCCTTCGGCGCGGGCGCAACGGTCTTGCTGCCGGCGTCGGCGAGATCACGCTGCTTCAGCTCATCCTTCAGACGCGCATTTTCGGCCTGGAGCCTGCCGATCTCGGCATCGAGCGCATCGCGCTCGTCGGGAACGGTGTAGCAGGCCCAGCCCGACGTATCGCGCTTCGCACAATTGGAGACGCTGCCGGTCCGCGTGTCGAGCCGCAGCACGCTGCCGTCCGGTGGCTTGCGAGAATTTGTACCGTCCTCCGTCGCTGTCCGGCGCCACCTGCGTGTACGCTGGCGAAGCACCGAGTGTCGCGACGATCGCAGCCGGCGCAAGTAAAACAGTGATCTGCAACTTCGAGGACCGCGACATCGCCACTCCCTCTATCGCAGGAAATGTTTGAACTTTGCGCACGTCCCACTTTTCCGGGACATGCGCTAGACATCGGACCGATACGGCGCCCGGCCCGATTTCAGTGCATCCGCCAACAGCTCGAATTCGATCCTGCCCCCAGAATGGTTCGCCATTGAGGACGAATCCGGGCGAACCGAACACACCAACGGCGATCGCGTCCTGGCGGTTCCGCTCGTAGGCTTCAGCGATTTCGGCAGAGCCCGCCCGATCGAGCAGCTTGTTCCCGGCAGGCCGCAAGCATCCGCAAGCTGAACCAAGGTAGCGGGATCGTCGAGATTGAGATCCTTCTCCCAGATGCTCTTGAATACGAGGCGCATGAACGGCTCGACGTTGTGACCTGCCTCGATCACAGCGAGCGCCATGCCGTCGGACCGCTTGGGATCGAACGGCCAGTACTTCGGGTGGAGCGAAAACGAAAGCCCGCGCTTCTCGCGCCAGCGCTGCAACTCGATCAGGCGATAGCGCTGGCGCACCGGATGGCGTTTCGCCAGCGGCAAGCCGCCGGTCTCGGCGAATAGATCGCCGAGCATGACGGGCTTGTAGCTGATCGTGCAGCCGTAGGTTCTGGCGACGTCCTCGAACGCGGCGTGGCCGATATGGGCCCACGGCGATGGAAACGAGAAGTAATAATCGATGCGCGATGACATCCGAAAAGCCCGGCAAGTTGAGAGGTTCAGCAACGGCGGGAGACATCCCAACAGAGCGACTCCCGACACGCAAGGAGAGGCGTCACCGCAATTGCACAAAACCGGTTGAGAAGGGCACCTATGCCGCATCTCCCGGAAATCCGATATTTCAATTTTATCAGTAAGATAGAGTCAGTTCACGTATCCTTGACTTGGGCAGGTGCCCTAAGTATGGTCCGCGCGGCTTTTAAGGGGTGCAGGGGCGTTTCCTTTCGGGTTGTTTGTCGATTGCGGGTGTCGACCACATGAGTGACACACCGGATGACCGAACTGCCGGCGACAAGGACAGCGCCAACCGGCTCTCGGATGAAGCTGCACTCTCCGCAAGACTGAGCGGGCTCGACAAGCGGCTCTCCAAACTCCAGGGCGAGCGCAAGACACGAGCCCAGCAGTCCGGCCGCGAGAACGAAACCGCCGCTGGCAACGCTTCCGGAATGGCCATCGGGTTTCGCCTCTCCACCGAACTGGTAGCGGGCGTTCTCGTTGGGGCCGTTCTCGGCTGGGCATGCGATCACGTCTTGCCCACCAAGCCTTGGGGCCTCATCGTGTTCGTGCTCGTCGGCTTTGTGGCCGGGGTGATCAATGTGATGCGGGCTGCCGGTGTGATCGCCAAGCAGTCCGATCGTCTGAAGTGATGTTGCGTCCAACCCGCCTCGCCGCTTGAGTTTCCAAGCCGCTGAGAGACCCAGAGACCTGACCGCAAGTTCAATGGCCACGCTCGATCCCATCCATCAGTTTCAGATCACCAAGATCTTCACGATCGGCCATATCGGCGGGCAGGAGATCGCCTTCACCAACTCCTCGGCCTACATGTTCGGTGCGGTGGCGATCATTACGATCCTGATGCTCGGCGCGAGCGCCGGCTCGCGGTTGATCCCGACGCGGTTCCAATCGGTCGGAGAGATCGCGTACGAATTCGTCGCCGACACCTTGCGCAGCATTACCGGCGACGACGGTATGAAGTTCTTTCCGCTGGTGTTCTCGCTGTTCATGTTCATCCTGGTCGCGAACATGATCGGGATCATCCCGTATACTTTCACCACCACCAGCCATATCATCGTCACCGTAGCGCTGGCGCTCCTCGTCTTCTTCACCTGGGTGATCTACGGCTTCTACAAGCACGGTCTGAGGTTCCTCAAACTGTTCGTGCCGTCGGGCATTCCGGCCCCGATCCTGCCGCTGATCGTCTTCATCGAAGTCGTGTCGTTTTTCTCGAAGCCGGTTTCGCACTCGGTGCGTCTGTTCGCCAACATGCTGGCCGGCCATATCACGCTGAAGGTGTTCGCCGGCTTCGTGACCATGCTTGGTGCGCTCGGCGCCCTCGGCTGGGCCGGTGCTGTCCTTCCGCTCGCGATGACGGTGGCGCTGACTGCGCTTGAGCTCTTGGTCGCATTCCTGCAGGCCTACGTGTTCGCGATCCTGACCTGCATCTACCTCAACGACGGCATTCACGGCGGCCACTGACGCGCCTGCCCCACTTCACCCAAACCCGCAAAATGGACAACGAGGAGTTATTCAAATGGAACCAGCCGCAGCAAAGTTGATCGGCGCAGGCATCGCCGCGATCGGCATGGGCGGCGCCGGCGTCGGCGTCGGCACGATCTTCGGCCAATATCTCGCCGCCGCGATCCGCAATCCGTCCGCCGCACAGGGCCAGTTCGGCAACCTGATTTTCGGCTTTGCGGTGACCGAAGCGCTCGGCATCTTCTCGCTGCTCGTCGCGTTGCTGTTGCTGTTCGTATTCTGAAGGCCCGCGTCGGGGCGCAGTCGCGCGCCGACGGACTTGAACGGAGAGCTCCGTGGCTGAGAACAAGATGGCCGCTGGCCACGACGCCCATGGCGCCGCTCCCGCCGGCGCCCATACCGGGGCCGAGGGCGGTCACAAGGCGCCTTTTCCGCCGTTCGAGGCCGACACCTTTGCTTCCCAGCTGGTGTCGCTCGTGATCGCCTTTGCGCTGCTCTACCTCATCGTCTCCCGCCTTGCGCTGCCGCGCATGAAGGGCGTGCTGGCAGCGCGGCAAGGTGCAATCGACTCCGATCTCGGCGACGCGCAGAAGCTGCGCGACCAGTCCGACGCGGCGCTGAAGGCCTATGAATCGGACCTCGCGAGCGCCCGCACCAAGGCCCAGGGCATCGGCTCGGACATCCGCGACAAGCTGAATAAGCAGGCTGAAGCTGATCGCAAGACGCTCGACGAGCGCCTTGCGGCCAAGCTTGCTGCCGCAGAAAAGACGATCGCGGAGACCCGTACCGCCGCCATGGGCAATGTCCGCACCATCGCAGCCGACGCGGCCGGCGCCATCGTGCAGCGGTTGATCGGGACGACCCCAGATGCCGGCACGGTCAACAGCGCCGTCGATGCGGCGTTGAAGGGATAGGACCATGGAAGCCGAAGACTGGGTCGCAGTTGCATTCTTTATCCTGGTCGGAGTCTTTGCCTATTTCGGCATCCATCGCACGGTATTGCGCACGCTCGATCATCGCCGCGACCGCATCAGGAACGAGCTCGACGACGCCCGCAAGCTGAAGGACGAAGCCGCGAAGCTGCTCGCCGAATACCGCGCGCGGCGCGAGAGTGCCGTGCGCGAAGCCGAAGAGATCGTTGCGACCGCCAGGGCCGAGGCCGAGCGCACCGCCGCCGAGGCCAAGGCACGGATGGAAGAGTTCGTGGCGCGGCGCACCAGGATGGCCGAGACCAAGATCGCGCAAGCCGAGGCGCAAGCGCTGGCCGACGTTCGCTCCGCCGCAGCGGACGCGGCCGTCGCCGCAGCTTCGAAGATCCTCGGCGACACCCTCAAGGGTTCGGCAGCCGATGCGCTGATCAATCAGGGCATCACCGAGGTTCGGCAGAAGCTGAACTGACGACATCGCAGCACACCCAAACAAAAGAGCCGGCCGCAACATGTGGCCGGCTCTTTTGTTTTGGGGGGCGGGCGTTGGCCTTGATTGAGCATGAGCTTTTCGGAAAAGCCGCTTCGCACTTTTCCGCGCTCACGCTCTAACCCTTTTTGCCCTTCCGCGCCGCCCGCTCCGGCTTCACACCGTTCGGGTCAAAGCCAATATAGAACACATACGCATCGGCCACGCCCGGGGCCGGGATCGGATAGCTGAAATCCTCAGCCACGAACGAGAATGGAACATTGGTACTCTCGCCGAGATCGACCGGCGTGTTGTACAGCTTGGTGGCGATCGTCTTCGGCTGCACGCCTTCCTGCACCAGCGCGATCCGAATCGGCAGATCGACGGCGGCCGGTGCGCCAGCCGGGCCGACGATCACGCGGCCTTCGACGCCGATCCGCGCATTGACCTGGCCGCCGACGCGCGCGCAATCGCGCGCATAGCGGACGAGGGTGCCCTGAAAGCGCAGATCGCTGCCGGCCGCCGGCTTGCCCGGCGCTCCGACCGCGTAGGTTGCCGTGCCCTCGCGGATCGCGACACTTGGGCATGACGGATCCTCGACCACTGCTGGATTCGGCGGTGTCCCGACGAGCTGTGCCTTGGAGTCCGAGCCGGAGCCAAACAGCTGGCTGAAGCGGCTGCCAATGGACGAACTATCGTTGCTTGATGACGACAACGTGCTGCCGCCGCCGCAACCGGCAATGCTGCTCGCGATCGCGAGCACGGCGGGGAGTGCAAGCCATCGCGTCAAGCGACGAGCTTTGCCGGCAGATATCACTCCGTCGCGCGTCATCCGGTCGTTCATATTCTTGAAAACGTCCCCGTCTCCTCGCCCAACTTATAGCAGGCCAATGACGGCGAACCCATGGCCTTGCGAGGCTCGGAAGGCCGCAGGATCAGCCGCGAAAGTCCTCGTTCAGCAGCCCGAACAGGAAGTGGTCCTGCCAGACCCCGTTGATGCAGAGATAGCGCCTCGCCAGACCCTCGCGAATGAAGCCGCATTTCTCCAGCACCCGCACCGACGCGTTGTTCGAGGGAATGCACGCGGCCTCGATGCGATGCAGGTTGAGTTCGCTGAACACGAACGGCAGCAGCACGCGCAAGGCGCGCGTCATATACCCTTGGCCGGCGAAGGCCTCGCCAGTCCAGTAGCCGATGGTGCCGGCCTGGACGATACCGCGCCGCACATTGGCGAGCGTGACGCCGCCGATGAGTACGTTATCGTCGCTGCGGAAGATCAGGAATGGATAGGCGCGATCGCCGGCGATGTCGTCGGCGTAGCGGCGCAACCGCCGGCGAAACCCGGCGCGGGTCAAATCATCGGACGGCCAGATCGGTTCCCACGGCGTGAGAAAGCCGCGGCTCGCCTCGCGCAACTGCGCCCATTGCAGGTAGTCCCCCATCTGCGGCGGACGCAGCACGAGCCCGCGCCCGCGCGGCGCAAGCGATGGCGGCATCGACGAGGTCAACCCGAAGAGGGCCAAGGACGATCCCCCTGCACTGCTCTGCTAGTGATAACGTGCCCGATCCGGCGCTTGCGTCAACCCCTCGACAAAGGAGATCGCCTTCTCAAGACCGCGGCCCTCGCCCAGCGCCACGACTGCCGGACGGCTGCGCGACAGCAGGGCGTGAGCGGCCTCGCGCGCCGATCTGGCGCTGACGCCGTCGATGCGGCCGATCACCTCTTCCGTCGTCAACGGCCGTCCATAGGCGATGACGTGCCGCGCCAGCTGCTCGACCCGCGAGCTGCAGCTTTCCATCGCCATCAACAACCCGGCCTTCATCTGTGCCTTGGCGCGAACGACCTCGACATCGGTCAGATTGTCGGCGGCGCGTTTGATCTCATCGACCACGACTTCCATCATCTCCGGCGCGTCGTTCGGATCGGTCCCGGTGTAGAGACCGAAGAATCCGGTGTCGTGGTAAGGCATATGGAAAGTGTAGATCGAGTAGCACAGCCCGCGTTTCTCGCGCACCTCCTGGAACAGCCGGGACGACATCCCGCCGCCCAGAATCGAGGAGAACACCTGCAGGCTGAACAGCGACGGATCGGTCTGCGCGACACCCTCGAGACCGATCGTCAGATGCGCCTGTTCGAGATCGCGGTGCTCGACGCGCGAGCCGCCGACGAAGCGTGCAGCTTGCGGCTTGTCGACCGCAGGTCCGGTGAAGCCGGAAAAGCGCTGCTCCGCATTTGCGACAACCGCTTCGTGGTCGACGGCACCGGCGGCGCCGACCACCATGCTGGGCGCACGATAGTGGCGCTCGAGATAGGAGCGCAACGTTGTGCCAGTAAAATTCCGCAACGTCTCGGGCGTGCCGAGCAGCGAGCGCCCCATCGGCTGCTCCGGAAAGGCAAGCTCGCTCAAGTATTCGTAAATGACGTCATCAGGGGTATCACTGACCGCGCCGATCTCCTGTTCGATGACGCTCTTCTCGCGCTCGACATCTTCCTTGTCGAACAACGGGTCGCTCAGGATATCGGAGAGCACGTCGAGGCCGAGCGGCACATCGGCCTTCAGAACGCGCGCGTAGTAGGCGGTGGTCTCCATCCCGGTCGCAGCGTTGACGTCACCGCCGACATTCTCGATGTCCTCGACGATCTGGCGCGCGCTGCGCCGGCGCGTACCCTTGAACGCCATATGCTCGAGGAAATGCGAAACGCCATGCTCGTTGAGCTGCTCGTAGCGGCCGCCGACATTGGCCCACACGCCGAGCGCGGCCGTCTCCAGATACGGCATGGTGTCGGTGACGACCGTCAGCCCCGACGCAAGCTTCGTGACGTTTACAGCCATCCCAATTTCCTTTGAGCCTTCATCCGGCTGATCTCAGGTCGTTGCCCGGGTTGCGCGCGAAACGCCGCGCACGAAGCGTTCGAGTTCACCCTGATCGTTTGCCATTCGCGTGACGTGTTCGGTCTTGCTCATCAAGCCCGACAGCCACGGTGGCAGCTCAGGCCGGCGGCCGCAGGCCGCCTCGACCGCGTCGGGGAATTTTGCGGCGTGCGCGGTCGACAGCACGATGTTCGGAACATCGGCACTGGTCGCGGCGCGCTCGGCAACCGCGATCGCGACCGCAGTGTGCGGATCGATCAGGTCGCCGGCCTCGCGCCATGCAGCACGGATTGCGGCCTTCACCTCGCTCTCGTCGGCGCGGCCGGCGTCGAAATCCTCGCGGATCGCGCGCAGCGCCGCGGCCGGCAACACGAACCGGCGCGATTGATTGAGCGATGCCATCAACCCGCGAATGGTTCCGGCGTCGCGGCCGGTCGCCTCGAACACAAGGCGCTCGAAGTTCGACGAGATCTGGATGTCCATCGATGGCGAGGTGGTCTCGTGCACGTCGCGCACCTCATAGGCGCCGCTCGAAAGCGTGCGCGCGAGAATGTCGTTGACGTTGGTGGCGACGCGCAGCGTGCGCACCGGCAGCCCCATGCGCTTGGCGACATAGCCGGCGAAGATGTCGCCGAAATTGCCGGTCGGCACGGTGAAATCGACCTGGCGCGCCGGCGCGCCGAGCGCGACCGCCGAGGTGAAGTAGTAGACCGCCTGGCTGACGATGCGCGCCCAGTTGATCGAGTTGACGCCCGACAGCGACACCTCGTCGCGGAACCGATGGTGATTGAACAGGCCTTTCACCAGCGCCTGGCAATCGTCGAATGTGCCGTCGATGGCGATGGCGTGGACGTTGCTCGCGCCCGACGTCGTCATCATGCGCCGCTGCACCTCGGAAATGCGGCCGTGCGGAAACAGCACCACGAGATCGACGCGGGCGCGCTCGGCGAACGCATGCACCGCGGCACCGCCGGTATCGCCCGAGGTCGCAACGGCGATCGTCGTGCGCTCACCACGATGCGCGAGCACATGATCCATCATCCGCGCCACGAGTTGCATCGCGACGTCCTTGAAGGCGAGCGTCGGGCCATGAAACAGTTCGAGCACGAACTGGCTCGGAGCGGTCTGGTCGAGCGGCGCCACCGCCGGGTGGCGGAAGGTGGCATACGCCTCGTTGGTCATGCCGCGCAGGTCAGTGTCGGAAATCTCGCCGCCGACGAACGGATGCAGGATCTCGACGGCCACCTCGTCATAGGGCCGGCCGAACAGGCCGCCGATGGCCTCGGCGGTCAGCTGCGGCCAGGTTTCAGGCAGGTAAAGGCCGCCGTCGCGGGCGAGCCCCGTCAGCATGGCGTCGCAGAAGCCGAGCTTAGGGGCCTCGCCCCTGGTCGAGAGATACTGCACTTGTCCTGGTCCGAAGGAACCTGCGGCTTACACATAAGCCATTGAAATCACGCAAATATCACCACAACATCGATTTGCGGAGGGCGAACCATATCGCCCCCGCCGCGCTCTCACAAGCAGGCTTGAGACCGCCCTTTAGGCCGCAGCTTCGGCGCGCGTTCGCCCGCGCAGCCAGACTGCAGAGGCAATCGCCACCGCCGCCGCCAGGGCGAACCACGTGATGGCATATTGCAGATGATCGTCTTTCAGGTGCACCTCGAGCGGACCCGGCGTCGGCAGGCCGGACGGCGGCGCGGGTGCCTCGAGGTCGATATAAAACGGCGCGACCGCGCCCCAGGACAATACCTTCGCCATGTCGAGCTGGTCGCGCGCGAACCACAGCCGCTTGTTGACGTCGGGCGCCGGCGTGATCCAGCCGGGCTTCTCGGGGAAGCGCAGGTAGCCGGTCAGCGTAAGCGCCTCGTGTTGAGCCTCGGCCACCTTCGCGCCGTCGGGAACGAAGCCGCGATCGACAACAACTGTCATGCCGTCGGCGAGAACGGCAGGCGCGAACACGAACGTGCCGAGCCCGGCAACGTCGGTGCGCAGGGCCGAACCCGACGCATAAACCTTCGCCTCCGGCGCATCGCGAAACGTTGCCGTGACGGTGACGCGGCGGAACTCGTCATACTCTGCGGTCAGCGCGTTCCATTGGGTCGGCGGCGGGAGCAGCACCGGCGCAGCGCTCAGCCGTTCGGTGAGCGCCGCGATCAACGCGTGCTTTTCGACGCGACGCTGCAACTGCCAGACGCCGAGCGCGATCAGTGCACTGACGACGATGAGCGTGAACACGCCCATCCCGAGCGAACCGGGTTGGCGCGCAATCGCCGTCATCACCGTGGCTCGCGGCCGGCGAGCTGACCTTCCGAGGCCCTGTGGTGGTATTGCAGCGAGATCAGCAGCGACTTGGCCGAACGCAGCGGCAGCAGTGTGGCGGCCAGCACCATCGGCAAACTGATCAGCGCCTCCAGCCAATAGGGCGGCTCGTATTTCACCTCGATGATGAGCGCGATGAAGACGACAACGAAGCCGGCGATCAGAATAATGAATATCGCGGGACCGTCACCCGCGTCGGTGAAACCGTAGTCGAGCCCGCACGCTTCGCAGGCCGGCGCCACATCGAGAAAGCCCTTGAACAGTTTACCCCGCCCGCAGCGCGGACACTTGCAGGCGAGGCCGCGCAGGATGGCCTCGGTCAGAGTTGAATTCGTTTGCGGCGTGGTCGGCATGACCTCGAGTTAACGCTTGCAGCGAACAAATCCAGTGCATGAAAAGAAAAAGGGCGGCTCCGGCCGCCCCTTCGAGCGTCTCGATCAACCGCCGTGGCCGCCGGCGATCTCCGGGCCATGGCCCCAGACATAGATGCAGATGAACAGGAACAGCCAGACCACATCGACGAAGTGCCAGTACCAGGCGGCAAACTCGAAGCCGAGGTGCTGGGTCGGCGTGAACTGTCCGGCATAGGCGCGGATCAGGCACACAGTGAGGAAGATCGTGCCGATAATGACGTGGAAACCGTGGAAGCCGGTCGCCATGAAGAAGGTCGCGCCGTAAATGTTGCCCGAATAGGCGAACGCGGCGTGGCTGTACTCGTAGGCCTGCACGCAGGTGAAGGTGGCGCCGAGCAGGACGGTGAGGATCAGGCCCCACTTCAGGCCCTGCCGGTCGTTCTCGAGCAGCGCGTGGTGCGCCCACGTCACCGTGGTGCCCGAGGTCAGGAGGATCAGCGTGTTGAGCAGCGGCAGGTGCCAGGGATCGAAGGTCTCGATGCCCTTGGGCGGCCACACCCCGCCAAACAGCTGGTCGCGCATCACCTGATGCACGTCGGTCGGAAACAGCGCCGAGTTGAAGTAGGCCCAGAACCAGGCGACGAAGAACATCACCTCCGAGGCGATGAACAGGATCATGCCGTAGCGGTGGGACAGCTGCACCACGCGGGTATGGTCGCCCTTGTAGGTCGCCTCGCGGATCACATCCATCCACCAGCTTGCCATGGTGTAGAGCACGCCGATGGCACCGACGCCGAACACGATCGGCGCCGCGCCGTACAAGTGCTTCATCCAGCTGATGGCCCCGACCGCCATGATGAAGACCGACACCGAGCCGACGATCGGCCACGGACTGGGGTCGACGAGGTGGTAGTCGTGATGCTTGGCGTGTGCGTCGGCCATTGAAGTCTCCGTTAGCGCCGCGGATCAGGATCCGCGATCCGAGCTCTTACTACAGGTTTCCCGCGCGCGAGTCCGGCTCCCGCGCCGCAAGCGGCTTCGGTTCGGCATCGCGCAACGGATAGAAGGTGTATGACAGCGTAATGGTGTTGAGGCCGTCATTGTCGGAATCCTTCACGATCGAAGGGTCGACATAGAACACGACAGCCATCTCGCGCTTCTCGCCGGGACCGAGGCGCTGCTCGGTGAAGCAGAAGCAGTTGATCTTGTTGAAATACGAGCCGACGGTGAGCGGCGTGACGTTGTAGGCCGCCTGACCCATCGTCGGTCGCGCCGACTGATTGATGACGTTGTAGTAGGCGGTGACGACCTGGCCGATATGGACCTCGATCTCGGTCTGCTCCGGCTCGAATTTCCACGGCAGCCCACCCGCGACATTGGCGTCGAACCGGATCGCGATCTTGCGGTCGAGTTCGAAGGTCGGCGACGTGGTCGCAACCTGCGTAGTGCCGTTGAAGCCGGTGACGCGGCAGAACCAGTTGTAGAACGGGACCGCGGCGTAGGCCGCGCCGACCATCAGCGCGACCACAAATCCACATGCCGCCGCCACCGCCGTGTCGCGGCGGTTGCGGGCCTTGCGCGTCGTGGTCTGGTCGGCAGTCATTGTTTGCGCGTCAAATCCTCACAGCGGCCGGTTCAGCACGGCCGGCCCCTTGACCAAGGTGACAGCGAAGAACAACACCACCAGGATGCCGAGCGCGAGCGCAATGGCAATCGAACGCTGGCGCCTGCGGCGCTTTTGCTCCTCGGTGAGGACAATGCCCTCGCTGTTCCGATCGTCGCCCATGGTGCCGCCATTGCTCCGCTCATCCGACCATTCTGCCAACGACGGGAACCATCGCTTCGACCAGCAGGGTTGCGAACAGCGCGAACAGATAAAGGATCGAGAAGCCGAACAGGCGGCGCGCGGCACGAACCGCGGCTGCGCCCTCACGCTCGCGATAGACGTTGACCGCGAGCCACAACAGTCCGGCGCCGGTGACGAGGGAGACCATGCCGTAACCAGGACCGAAATAACCAAGCGGCCAGGCCGCGGTCGCGACCGCGACCAGAACGATCGCATAAAGCAGGATCTGCAGCCGTGTCGCATTGGCGCCGGCAATCACCGGCAGCATCGGCACCCGCGCCCGCGCATAGTCGTCGGTGCGGTAAAGCGCGAGCGACCAGAAGTGCGGCGGGGTCCACAGGAAGATGATCAGGAACAGCAGCACCGGCGCGACCGACAAGGAGCCGGTCGCCGCGACCCAGCCGACGATCGGCGGCAGCGCGCCGGCGGCACCGCCGATGACGATGTTCTGCGCGGTCCAGCGCTTCAGCCACATCGTGTAGATCACGACATAGAAGAAGATCGTGAAGGCGAGCAGTGCCGCCGCGTACCAGTTGACGAGAATGCCCAGCGTCACCACCGAGAAGAACGCGAGCACCATGCCGAACGCCAGCGCTTCTTCGGGCGAAACCCGGCCACGCGGGATCGGTCGATCAGCCGTGCGCGACATCAAGGCGTCGATGTCGCGGTCGTACCACATGTTGAGCGCGCCCGACGCGCCGGCGCCAGCTGCGATGCAGATCAGCGAGGTCAGCGCGATCACCGGATGCACATGGCCCGGCGCCAGCACGATGCCGACTAGCGCCGTGAAGATCACGAGCGACATCACGCGCGGCTTCAATAGCGCGATGAAATCGCCGACCTCAGCTTCCGAGATGCGCGGCGCGAACCCGATCGAGTTGTTGTCGACGACCGACAAGATCCTGTTGTCCCTCTAGCAAAGCGCAGCGGGCACGGCCGACTGGCCGTGCCGCTCGCTCGGTCACTGAATCTTGGGTAGCGTTTCGAACTGGTGGAACGGTGGCGGCGACGACAGCGTCCATTCCAGCGTGGTAGCGCCTGCGCCCCACGGATTGTCCGCCGCCTTCTCCTTGCGGACGAAAGCCTGGATCACACCGAACAGGAAGACCAGCATACCCACGCCGGAGATATAGGAGCCGATCGACGAGACGAAATTCCAGCCGGCGAAAGCCTCCGGGTAGTCGGCGATGCGGCGCGGCATGCCCTGCAGGCCGAGGAAGTGCTGCGGGAAGAACACCAGGTTGACGCCGATGAAGGTCAGCCAGAAGTGAAGCTTGCCAACCGTCTCATTATACATGTAGCCCGACATCTTCGGGAACCAGTAGTACCAGCCGGCGAAAATCGCGAACACCGCGCCGAGCGACAGCACATAATGGAAGTGCGCGACCACGTAGTAAGTGTCCTGCAGCACGCGGTCGACGCCGGCGTTCGCCAGTACCACGCCGGTGACGCCACCGACCGTGAACAGGAAGATGAAGCCGATCGCCCAGAGCATCGGTACCTTGAACTCGATCGAGCCGCCCCACATCGTGGCGATCCAGGAGAAGATCTTCACGCCGGTCGGCACCGCGATCACCATCGTGGCGGCGACGAAATAGGCCTGCGTCGCGCTTGACATGCCGACCGTGTACATGTGGTGCGCCCACACCACGAAGCCGATGCCGCCGATCGCGACCATCGCGTACGCCATGCCGAGATAGCCGAACACCGGCTTGCGCGAGAAGGTCGAGACGATCTGGCTGATCATGCCGAAGCCCGGCAGGATCAGGATGTACACTTCGGGGTGACCGAAGAACCAGAACAGGTGCTGGAACAGCACGGGATCGCCGCCGCCGTCGGCGCTGAAGAAGGTCGTGCCGAAGTTGCGGTCCGTCAGCAGCATGGTGATCGCGCCAGCCAGCACCGGCAGCGCCAGCAGCAGCAGGAACACGGTGACCAGGATCGACCACACGAACAGCGGCATCTTGTGCAGCGTCATGCCGGGCGCGCGCATGTTGAAGATCGTGGTGATGAAGTTGATCGCACCGAGGATCGACGACGCACCGGCAAGATGCAGCGACAGGATCGCGAAGTCGACGGCCGGGCCGGGGTGGCCAGATGTCGACAGCGGCGCGTAGATGGTCCAGCCGGCGCCAACGCCGTTCACGCCAGGCTCGCCTTCGACGAAGCCCGAAATCACCAGCAAGCCGAACGAGGCCGGCAGCAGCCAGAACGAGATGTTGTTCATGCGCGGGAACGCCATGTCGGGCGCACCGATCATGAGCGGCACGAACCAGTTGCCGAAGCCCCCGATCATCGCCGGCATCACCATGAAGAAGATCATGATCAGGCCGTGCGAGGTCACGAACACGTTGTAGTAGTGGGTCTCGTGGAAGAACTGGACGCCCGGATACTGGAGCTCCATACGGATGCCAATCGACAGCGACGCGCCGATCACGCCTGCGATGATCGCAAACACAAGATACATCGTGCCGATGTCCTTGTGGTTGGTCGAGTACACGAATCTCCGCCATCCAGTCGGAATCGCGTGCTCGTCATGGCCGTGATCGTCGTGAGCTGCAGCAGTCGTTGCCATTTCCGTTGTCCCTTGAACCGTCTCGCTTCGGTCGCTTTTGTCGCCGCCCGTATCAGTGCACGCCGGCGCCGGCCGACGCGTAGGAATTCCTGTCGGGGCCGGCAGCGAATTTCTTCTTCGCCTGCTCGACCCACTCGTTGAATGCCTGCTCGCTGACGACGTGCACCGCGATCGGCATGAACGCGTGATCCTTGCCGCACAGTTCGGAGCACTGGCCGTAGAACATGCCCTCGTGGGTGGCCGTGAACCAGGTCTCGTTGAGCCGTCCCGGGATGGCGTCGATCTTGATGCCGAACGCCGGCACCGCAAAGGAGTGGATCACGTCGGCGCCGGTGGTCTGCACTCGCACGATCTTGTTGACCGGCACGACGATCTCGTTGTCGACCGCGAGCAGGCGCGGAGCAGTGCACTTCTCGCGCTTCTCGTCGCAGGCAAGCAGCGAATCGAACTCGAACTTGCCGTTATCCGGATAGGCAAAGGTCCAGTACCACTGCTTGCCGGTCGCCTTGATGGTCAGGTCGGCCTTCGGCACGTCGAGTTCCTTGAACAGCAGCTTGAAGGACGGGAACACCAGCGTCAGCAGGATCAGCACCGGGATCACGGTCCAGAGGATCTCGATCAAAGTGTTGTGTGTGGTTTTCGACGGCGTCGGATTAGCCCGGGCATTGAACTTCACCATCACGGTCAACAGTAGCGCGAGCACGAACAACGTGATGACGGTAATCACTACCAACAGGAAACTGTGGAACGAGCGGATATCGTCCATCACGGGCGATGCCGAATCCTGAAGATTGAGATTCCAGTCGGCCGGCTGTCCCATCGCGGCAAGCGCCGCGCCAGCGGTCATCGTCACCGCGGCCAATACCGCCAAACCAGCAAGCCTGCGACCGATCCGCGCCTTCGACATCGTCATGTCGTCCGTGCTCCCAAGAAAATCTGCAAGTGGACTGGCTTGCCAGAAGACTCTGCCCAAAAGATTTGCCCAAATCCGGCCGAAGAACTGAAGCGAGCGCCAGTCTCCTGCAGAATGCCCCAGGATCGACCGCCACTCGATCCCGCCCCGCCGTCATGGCGCAGCAAATACCGCCCCACAACGATGGATTCGTGCCTCTCAAACCACACTTCCCCGCCCATCGCAATGCAGGAGATGCGCGCCATGCGGTCTGTGAAAAGCGCCATGTCCGGACACTCGGCGGCGGCGGACAAGGCCCTTTTGTTCAAGGGAAAATCAGCCCCTGTGCTTGACAGGAGGACCGCGCGCGCTAGGCAGGTCGGGTCGGCCGCGCAGAAACCTGATTCGCGGGTCCGGACGGCGCACGGCGGCCGTCCGGGCGCATCGCCTTCAATGTGCCCATTTGCAGGCCCAAAGGCCGTTTTGGCGCCGTCGCGTTGACGGTCTTGGTGTGTAAGTTGAGCTGATCGTGCCCCTGAGATCGGCGGTTGCGGAGAAAAAGCCTCGCGATGGGTTCTGGGACTGGGTCTCGACTTCGGAACGGTGCCGCGGCGGTCGTTGCCGCCGCCCTGCTCGCAATCGTGTTATCGACGAGTTTCGTCGGCGCGGCGCATGCGCAAGGCGCCGTCAAGGCCGTGTTCGGCGATTGGCAGATCCGTTGCGACACGCCGCCCGGCGCGCAGAACGAGCAGTGCGCGTTGATCCAGAGCGTGGTCGCCGAGGACCGTTCGAATGCCGGCCTCACCGTGATCATTCTCAAAACCGCTGACCAGAAGAGCAAGTTGATGCGCGTCGTCGCGCCGCTTGGCGTGCTCTTGCCGTCGGGCCTCGGCCTGAAGATCGATGACGCCGACATCGGCAAGGCCGGGTTCGTGCGCTGCCTGCCGAACGGCTGCGTCGCCGAGGTCGTCATGAACGACCAGCTGCTCAATCAGCTAAAATCGGCCAAAACAGCGACCTTCATCATCTTCGAGACGCCGGAGACGGGTATCGGCTTCCCGCTCAACCTGAAGGGCATCGCCGAAGGCTACGACAAGCTGCCGTGACGATGGCAAGCTTACAAACAGTTTAGCCGCAGAGATCGGGCTCTCCCTCGCAAAAGCCGGCCCATCGCCTTATGTTGCGCTGATCCAGATAATCGGAACCATGCGATGACCTCCGCAACCTCCTCCCTGCTCGACCGTGCCGGTCTCGACCGCGATCAGGTCAAGGCCGAAATCGGCCGTGGCCTTGCCGGCGCCGACGATGGCGAGATGTTCCTGGAATACCGCCAGTCGGAAATGCTGATGTTCGACAATTCCAGGCTGAAGCAGGCGACTTATGACACCAGCCAGGGTTTTGGCCTGCGCGCGGTGAAGGGCGACGCGGTCGGCTACGCCCATTCCTCCGATGTCTCCGTGCCGGCGCTGATCCGCGCCGCCGACGCCGTGCATGCGGTGCGCGGCGGCTACAGCGGCACATTCGCCGCGGCGCCGACTCACACCAATGTCCGCCTCTACAGCGACGACAACCCGCTTGATGCGCCGGGCTTCGAGGCCAAGGTCAAGCTGCTCGGCGAGATCGACGCCTATGTGCGCCAGAGAGATCCGCGCGTGCGGCAGGTCTCAGTCAGCCTCGGCGCCACCTGGCAGATCGTCGAGATCGTGCGTCCCGACGGCGAGACCTATCGCGACATCAGGCCGCTGGTGCGCGTCAATGTCTCGGTCGTTGCCGGCTCCGGCGACCGCCAGGAGACCGGCAGCCACGGCTATGGCGGCCGCGAAGGCTATCAGCGCTTCATCGAAACCAAGGCGTGGCGTGAAGCGGCCGATGACGCCGTGCGCCAGGCACTGGTCAATCTTGAATCGGTCCCGGCTCCCGCCGGCGAAATGGATGTCGTGCTCGGCGCCGGCTGGCCGGGCGTGATGCTGCACGAAGCTGTCGGCCATGGCCTCGAAGGCGACTTCAATCGCAAGCAGACGTCCGCTTTCGCCGGCCTGATGGGCCAGCAGGTCGCGGCCAAGGGCGTAACGGTCGTCGACGACGGCACCATCGCCTCGCGACGCGGCTCGCTCTCGATCGACGACGAGGGCACGCCGACCAATCGCACGGTTTTGATCGAGGACGGCATTCTGGTCGGCTACATGCAGGACCGCCAGAATGCGAGGCTGATGAACATGAAGCCGACCGGCAACGGGCGCCGCGAGAGCTACGCCTGCGTCCCGATGCCGCGTATGACCAACACCTACATGCTGGCGGGAAACCACGATCCCGACGAAATCATCTCGTCGGTGAAAAACGGCATCTATGCCGCCAATTTCGGCGGCGGCCAGGTCGATATCACGTCGGGCAAGTACGTGTTTCAGTGCACCGAGGCCTACCGTATCGAGAACGGCAAGCTTGGCGCCCCCGTGAAGGGCGCGATGCTGATCGGCAACGGACCGACCGACCTTCATCGCGTCACAATGGTCGGCAACAACCTCGCGCTCGATGCCGGCATCGGCACCTGTGGCAAGAATGGTCAGGGTGTGCCGGTCGGCGTCGGCCAGCCGACACTCCGCATGGATCGCATCACGGTGGGCGGCACCGGCTGAAACTGGAAGAGCTTGAACTGGAAGCTTTGGCAATGATCGACACGTTGGTGCGCTGGACCAAGAGCACGGCGCAGATCGCTTTCATCGTCCTATTGGTGATGGTGGCGAAAGCAGCATTGGCGGAACCGTTCTACGTGCCGTCAGGCTCCATGGAGCCGACGCTGATGATCGGCGACGCGCTGGTCGCCACCAAGTTTCCCTACGGCTACAGCATGGCCTCGCTGCCCCTGCCGGTCAGCGTGCGCGCGACACCGCGCATCTTTGGCGCCCTGCCCGAGCGTGGCGACGTGGTGGTATTTCGCTGGCCGGGAGATGCCTCGCAGACTTGGGTGAAGCGGGTCATCGGCCTGCCGGGCGATCGCATCGCGCTGGACAACGGCCGGGTGTTCATCAACGGCGTCGCGGCCTCGGTGCGGCCGGACGGCATCGGCGACGCCGAGGACGACAGCGGCAATTACATCAGGGCGGCGCGCTATACCGAAACCTTGCCAGGCGGCCGCGCCCACGAAATCTTCAAGATGCGCGCCGACGGCATGCTCGACAACATGCCCGAGATCGTGGTCCCGTCGGGCCACCTGTTCGTGATGGGCGACAACCGCGACAACTCCGCCGACAGCCGCGTCCCGCTCGCCGAGGGCGGCGTCGGATTGTTGTCGGTCGACAACCTTGTCGGCCGCGTCGACGCGATCGCCGCGTCGTGGGACATGGGCGTCAAGAGCCGCCCGGTGTGGGACTGGCTCGCGGGCTTGCGGCTGGCGCGATTTTTCACCGCCGTGCGCTGATAGGCCGATAGATCGTCTCTCACGCGAGTTGCGAATCGTCGCGACCGTCGCTTTTCTCCTCGCTAGGAGACGCCGATTGTCATGGACGCCAACGCCTTCATCAGTCTCGCGCTGCGCAACCCTGCAAACGACGCGATCTTGAGTGCGCTCGATGCAATGCGGATGCCTGACGCCTGGCTGGTGTCCGGCTGCCTCGTGCAGACCGCCTGGAACGCGCTGACCGATCGTCCGATCGGCTACGGCATCGGCGACTACGACGTGTTCTATTTCGATGCCGACACATCGTGGGACGCCGAAGACCGCGTCATCAGACAGTTCGATCCGGTCGCGCAACAGCTCGCCGTGCCGGTCCAGGTCCGCAACCAGGCCCGCGTTCATCTCTGGTACCAGCAAAAGTTCGGCAGGCCGTATCCGCCGCTTGAGTGTTCGACCGAAGGTATCGATCGTTTTCTCACGCGCAACACCAAGGTCGGTATTCGGCGCGACTGCGGCCACGACGAGGTCTATGCTCCCGACGGCTTCGACGACATCGCAAGGCTCCTGATCACGCCCAATCGATCGGCGAATTTTTCGCGCGAGCGCTATCTCGAAAAGGCCGCGCGCTGGAAATCGCTATGGCCGGAGCTGACGCTCGTGGAGCCGATTTGACATTCGTCCCGCGAGCGCGCCAACGCTACGCGGCAAGCCGATTTGATGCTTTACCTGACGACGCCGGAAATCATGCCGGGGCGGCGGGCCGGCGGCTTGATCTGGTTCTTCAGAAAGCAGCGCGGCGCAGAACCAGCATAGCCAGGACGCGCGTAGGTCCACGCCCGGCATTTTTCGTCGCCTTCGCACGCCGCCTTGCAGGCGTCGCCGTTCGGCGAGCCGTCGATGGCGAGGCTACGATAGTCGCCACCGGGGCGATCGGTCGACATCTCGATCGCGCTGTTGCGCAACTCGATCACGCCGGCGCCGCGAACGCCCGAGACGCTCGCCGGGCTCGGCACCCGTTCCGGCACCGTGCTCTTGAGCCAGCATGCGGCGACCACCGGACGCTCGGTGCCGGCTTCGTCAAGGCTCGGATAGCGAAAGCTCCACGCCCGGCACTTGCGGTCGCGCTCACACATCAGTGCGCAGTCGGCGGGGTCGCCGGACGGCAGTTGCAGACTCGTGTAATCGCCGCCGGGCCGATCGAAACTGGCTTGCGCCAGCGCAGAGCCGATGCCGAGCGTAAGAAACGCCGACAGCGCGAGGGCGGCTGCGAGGCAGGCTCTGAGCATTCCAGCGAGCTTTCAGCGAAAAACGCGTTTGGCGTGATGTAAACATTGAGCATGACGGTCAAGCCGTCGGGCCATCAAACCGGCTGGTCCCTGTACGCTCGATGAACATGCCGTAGCCGATCATAATCAATTGAACTAAAAGGCATATTCCTGATAGGCCGACTCAATCGAGCCGTTCCAGGGGCCATTAAATTTGTCGAGCATCTGTTCGGCCGGCGTGCGTCCGGTTTCGAGGATTTGATCGAGCGGTTCGAGGTAGCGCGTTTCGTCGCGGCCATCGTGATCGGTGCGCGCGCGGCGGCGCAGGCCGGCCTGCGCGAGCGCCAGACAATCCCTGGTGATCTCGTAGAGATCGCGGTTGCCGATCGTCGCCTTGAAGCCGAGGCGCGGAACATCGTCACGCAGTTGCTGACGTTCCCCGGCGCTCCAGCCCTTCACCATCTGCCAAGCCTGATCGAGCGCGCCGTCATCGTACAGCAGCCCGACCCAGAACGCCGACAATGCCGGCAACCGCTGCCATGGCCCGCTATCAGCACCCCGCATCTCAAGATAGCGCTTCAATCTCACCTCGGGGAAAATCGTCGAGATGTGATTGGCCCAGTCCGACATCGTCGCGCGCTCATCGGAGAGATTGTGCAGGCGGCCGGCCATCAGCGAACGGAAGGATTGTCCGGACACGTCGATATAGTTCTCACCGCGCTTGAGAAAATACATCGGTACGTCGAGCGCGTAGTCGACATAGCGTTCGTAGCCCATACCGTCCTCGAACGCGAACGGCAGCATGCCGGCGCGCGCGTTGTCGGTGTCGCGCCAGATCTCCGAGCGGAATGACAGGAAGCCGTTCGGATGGCCTTCGGTGAACGGTGAGTTGGCGAACAACGCGGTGGCGACCGGCTGCAGCGCGAGCGACACGCGCAGCTTCTTCACCATGTCGGCTTCCGACGAGAAGTCGAGATTGGCCTGCACCGTGCAGGTCCGGTACATCATGTCGAGACCGTAGCGCCCGACCTTGGGCATGTAGTTCGTCATGATGCGGTAGCGGCCTTTCGGCATCGCCGGAATCTGCTGTCGCGACCAGTTCGGCGTCATGCCGAGCCCGAGGAAGCCGATGCCCAGCGGCGTTGCCACCTCGCGCACTTGCGCGATGTGCGCCATCAGCTCCGAACAGGTTTGATGGATGGTTTCCAGCGGCGCACCCGATAATTCGAACTGTCCGCCGGGCTCGAGCGAAATCGCGCCGCCGCCGGTGACGTCGTAAAGCCCGATGATGTTGCCGCGCTCCATGATCGGCTCCCAGCCGAGCAGAAGCTGCATGCCCTCGAGCAGCGCCCTGATGCCACGATTGCCTTCGTATGGCACCGGGTTGTGGCCTTCGAGCGTGAACGGCGTCTTCTCGTGCTCGGTGCCGACGCGAAACTGCTCTTTTGGTTTTTCGCCGGCGGCGATCCAGGCGACGAGTTCATCGCGCGAGGTTAGCGGCGTCGTATCGGTCTGGTCACGGGCCATGCATTTTCACTTAAAGCTGTTTCGGCGTATTGACGCGCCGATCCGATCGACACATCGCAAGGGGGCAGGATGAAGCAGGCGCCAGCGGCGCGAAGGAGACAGGCTGATGACGCAACACGTTCAATCCTGCTCTACTTATGCCGACTTTTGCTGCGCGGAAGGGGAGATCGCGTCACAGGAAACGCCGAGACGATCGAGCAACGCGCTGAGCTTCGCAGCGTCGGCATCCGAGAGTTTCGAGCCGATATGACGCTCGATTGCGGTCGAGTAGGCATTCCACATCTTTTTCTGCAGCTCGCGACCAGCTTCCGTGATCTCGACGACAAGGCCGCGCTTGTCGACCTCGCAGACTTTTCGTTGCACGAGGCCGGCCTCGACCAGCCGATCGATAAGCCGCGACAGGCCATATTGCGGCAGCAGCACCTGCTTCTCCAGTTCGACCGGGCGCAGCGCACCCATCGGCGCACGCGACAGTTCGAGCAAGGCGTCGTACCATGACAGCGGCGGGAAGCCGGCCTTCTTCAGGTCCTGTTCGACCGCGCCCAGCACCCGGCTCTGGATTCGCACCAAGCGGATCCAGGCGGCGGTGGCCTCGGCAGACGGCTTTCGCTTCATATGACGACTCGTCACCAATTCGTCTCTAGTCTACGCTAATAAATGCAACTGCATCAATCTTGACAAGGGCTGCCGGCCCGCCCAGATGGATGCACGTGCATATAACTTGCGCATGTCACCACGGCCAGTCCGCATCTCGCCCGGCCAAATGAGAAGGAAACTCCCATGAAACTTTATTACTCGCCCGGTGCCTGCTCGCTCTCCCCTCACATCGCACTCGCCGAAGCCGGTATCTCCGCCGACTATGTGAAGGTCGATCTTCGCGGCAAGAAGACCGAGTCCGGCGACGACTACTTGAAGGTCAATCCGAAGGGCCAGGTACCGGTGCTCGACCTCGGCGGCGGCGACACGCTGACCGAAGGTCCCGCGATCGTGCAGTACATTGCCGACAAGGCGCCGGACAAGAAGCTCGCGCCCGCCAACGGCACCATCGAGCGCTACCGGTTGCAGGAGTGGCTCAACCTGATCACCAGCGAGCTGCACAAATCGTTCAGCCCGCTGTTCAATCCCGCGATGTCGGACGACACCAAGAATTTCTATCGCGACCGGATTTCCAAGACCTTCGCCTTTGTTGACGGCAAGCTCGCCGGCAAGGACTACCTGATGGGCAGCCAGTTCACCGTCGCCGACGGCTACCTGTTCACCATCCTGCGCTGGGCGATCGCGATGAAGTTCGACCTCGCACAGTGGCCGAATCTCAAGGCTTATTTCGATCGCGTCAGCGCGCGGCCGAAGGTCAAGGAAGCCATGCTCGCCGAAGGTTTGATCAAGGCGGCGTAAGCGTCGCGTCGCAATGTTGTTGCGATGGCCGGGCTCGAGCCCGGCCATTTTCTTTTGCGCGTGCGCACTTGGGCGCTCTTGTTGTCTTGGGCCTCCGTGGGCAAGACGCTAAGCTGCTTGCAGAGACGGGGAGGAATCAAATGGCTGAATCGGTCTCTGGCCAAGGTTATGGCAGACTGAAGGATGCGTCGGCGGCCAAACCTGCTGCGTTCCGCGATCCACGCAGTTTCGTCACTCACGACTATGCCGAACGCACCATCGATCTCGGCGAAGTCGTCATGAATTATGCGGAGACGGGATCCCCCTCCAACCCCCCGCTGCTGCTCATCCCGGGCCAGACCGAATCCTGGTGGGGCTATGAGAAGGCGATGCCGCTTCTCGAAAATGATTTCCACGTCTTCGCCGTCGATCTTCGCGGCCAGGGCCGCAGCACCTGGACGCCGGGGCGATACACGCTCGACAACATGGGCAACGACCTCGTCCGCTTCATTGCGACGGTGATCAAGCGTCCGGTTGTCACGAGCGGGTGCTCTTCGGGCGGGCTGTTGTCCGCCTGGCTTTCCGCATTTGCCCTGCCAGGGCAGTTGCGCGGCGCCATCTGCGAGGACCCGCCGTTTTTCGCGTCCGAGACCAGGCCTCTCGTCGGCCAATCAATCAAGCAGCAGGCGGTCGGCGCCGTGTTCCGGCTGAATTCAATCTATCTCGGCGACCAGTGGCGCGTTGGCGACTGGGAAGGCCTTCGCAAGGCCGCAGCGTTGACCCAGCGCCGGTGTTCCGCGTGCGCCCCATTGGGTCCGAGCCGCCGCAGAATATGAGGGAATACGATCCGGAATGGGGGCGCGCCTTCTGGGAGGGCACGGTCGCGATGAGCTGCCCGCATGAGACGTTGCTCGCACAAGTCAAGGTGCCGATGCTGCTCACGCACCACGCGCACCACGTGACCGAGGCCGGACACCTGTTCGGTGCGTATTCCGACCTGCAGGCGTCCAAGGTTCGCGAGCTAGTCGGTCAGGCGGGCGTACCGATCGAATACGTGTCACTGCCGGATGCAGCGCATGCCATGCACAACGCCGACCCCAAGCGATTCGCCGAGGTGGTGACCGGATGGGCGAAGCAGCTGCCCGCTTGAATTGACTCGCGGCCGGGACATCGGCGAGCAAAGCGACGCCGGCCTTCGGACGGCTATGCCCGGCCATGACGATTCAGGTTGTCGCAGCGCCGCCTACAAGCTCCGCGCGATCACGACCTTCATGATCTCGTTGGTGCCGGCGTAAATGCGCTGCACCCGCGCGTCGCGATACATCCGCGAGATCGGGTATTCGTCCATGAAGCCGTAGCCGCCGAACAGCTGCAGGCAGCGGTCGACGATCTTGTTCTGCAGATCGCTCAGCCAGTACTTCGCCATCGACGCGGTCGCGGTGTCGAGCTCGTGCTTAAGGTGACGCTCGACGCAATGATCGTGGAACACGCGGCCGATGGTGGCTTCGGTCTTGCATTCGGCAAGCTCGAACTGGGTGTTCTGATACTCCATGATCGATTTGCCGAACGCCTTACGTTCCTTGACGTAGTCGATGGTCAGCCGCAGCGCGCGCTCGATCATGCCGATCGCCGATGTCGCAACGATCAAGCGCTCCTGCGGCAGGTCGCGCATCAGCTGGAAGAAGCCCTGCCCTTCTTCACTGCCGAGCAGCGCTTCGGCCGGCAGCTTCGCCTCGTCGAAGAACAACTCCGAGGTGTCGGCCCAATCCATGCCGAGCTTGTTGAGCTTGCGGCCACGGCGGAAGCCCGGGCGTCTGCTCGGTCTCGACCACCATCAGCGAGGTGCCTTTCGCGCCTTGCGTCGGATCGGTCTTGGCGACGACGATGATCAGGTTGGCGTGCTGGCCGTTGGTGATGAAAGTCTTCGAGCCGTTCAGCACATAACCGTTGCCGGATTTCAGCGCAGTGGTGCGGATAGCCTGCAAATCAGAGCCGGCGCCCGGCTCGCTCATCGCGATGGCGCCGACCAGTTCGCCGGTCGCGAGCTTCGGCAGCCACTTTTTCTTTTGCTCTTCCGTGCCGTAGTTGAGGATGTAGGGTGCGACGATACCCGAGTGCAGCGGCGCGCCGATCGAGTCGAGGCCCGCGAGCGCAAACTCGCGATTGATCACGGTCTCATGGGCGAAGGTGCCACCGGCGCCACCGTATTCCTCCGGGATAGCGGCGCACAGCAGGCCGGCTTCGCCGAGCTTGTTCCACGCCTTGCGGTCCATGATGCCCTGCTCGTGCCAGGTCTCGAGATGCGGCACGAGTTCACCGGCGAGAAATTTTCGGGTCTGCTCCTCGAGCAGGTTGAGGTCTTCGCTCATCCACGTGGGGCGCGGTACTTGCAGCGAGTCCATCGGCATTGCTTCCCTTCGTCTTGTCTATCCGCGGACGATGCACCGGTCGGGGCCAACAAATCAATCGGGCTTGTCGGCGTGCTGGTTGCTGATCAGCTGGCCGGCCTTCTGTTTCAGCCACGCAGCGCTCGTGACCGCCGGCAGCGCGTGAATGCCATCGATCCATGACACCTTGCTCTCGATGCCATACTGCCGGGTCGGCGGCGCCGCTTCCGGATCATCGAGGCTGTTGATCGTGACACTGATGTTGCCGGTGCCCTCGAACATATAGGTCAGCGGCGTGCCGCAATCCTTGCAGAAGCCGCGCTCGGCCATGTTGGAGCTTTTGAAGACCGATAGCGTGCCGCGGGTCCAGCGCAGATGTTCGGGTTTGCCGCCGGTGAGCCCCATGAACGGTTGGCCGGATGCCTTCTGGCACATCCGGCAATAGCAGACGCTCGAAAATTTCGGCTTTTTCAGCCACTCATAACGCAGCGCGCCGCACTGGCACCCGCCAGTCAGTTTCTTGCTCGACGATGTCATTGGCACGGACCTCCGCTGGTCAGAAGGCGTCCGCCGGCAATTCCATCACGGTGGCGGCGCCGGCCTGAATACGCGACAGGTGGAGGGCAGTTTCCGGCAGCATGCGCTCGACGAAGAATTTGCCGGTCACGAGCTTGGCCTTGAGGTGATCGGTGGGCGCGGTTGCAAGCTTCGCTTGCGCCGCCTTGACCATGAGGCCCCACATATAACCGAGCGTCACGAGGCCAAACAGGTACATGTAGTCGGTCGCCGCGGCACCGGCGTTATCGGGTTTCGTCGCACCATTCTGCATCAGCCACTGCGTTGCCTGTTGCAGGTGCTGAATCGCGGTGCCGAGCGGGGCGACGAACGGCTTCATCGCGTCGCTGGCCGCATTGTCCTTCACGAACGCGCCGACCTCGGCGAAGTACGCCATCACAGCGCGGCCGCCGTCGCGTGCCAGCTTGCGGCCGACGAGATCCAGCGCCTGGATGCCGTTGGCGCCTTCATAGATCATCGCAATCCGCGCATCGCGCACGAACTGCTCCATGCCTTGTTCTGCGATGTATCCATGCCCGCCATACATCTGCTGCGCCGACACCGTGTTGGCGAAGCCGACGTCGGTGAGCACACCCTTCAGCACCGGCGTCAGCAGGCCCATCATGTCGTCGGCCACCTCGCGCTCCTTCGCATCGCCGGAGCGGTGCGCAACGTCGCCCTTCAGCGACATCCACACCATCATGGCGCGCGCCGCCTCGTTGAAGGCGCGGATCGTCAGCAGCGTGCGGCGCACGTCCGGATGCACGATGATCGGATCGGCCGGCTTGTCGGGCGCCTTGGCGCCGGTCAGCGCGCGGCCCTGCAAGCGGTCTTTCGCGTAGGCCACCGCGTTCTGATAGGCGACTTCGGACTGCGCCAGCCCCTGCACGCCGACGCCGAGCCGCGCCTCGTTCATCATGACGAACATGGCGTTGAGGCCCTTGTTCTCCTCGCCGACCAGCCAGCCGGTGGCGTTGTCATAGTTCATCACGCAGGTCGAATTGCCGTGGATACCCATCTTGTGCTCGATCGAGCCGCAGGAGACGCCGTTCTTCGCGCCGAGCGAGCCGTCCGGATTCACAAGCACCTTCGGCACCACGAACAGCGAGATGCCGCGCACGCCTGAAGGCGCGCCCTCGATGCGGGCGAGCACGAGATGGACAATGTTTTCGGTAAGATCCTGCTCGCCGCCGGAGATGAAGATCTTGGTGCCTGATATCTTGTAGCTGCCGTCGGGCTGCCTCACCGCCTTGGTGCGCAACAGGCCGAGGTCGGTGCCGCAATGCGGCTCGGTCAGGTTCATCGTGCCGGCCCATTTGCCCTCGACCATGCGCGGCACGAAGATTTTCTTCTGCTCGTCGGTGCCGTGCACCAGCAGGGCCGCCATCGCGCCCTGCGTAAGGCCCGAATACATCGAGAACGCCATGTTCGACGAAATCAGAAATTCGCCGACCACCTGGCCGAGTGTCGCGGGCAGACCCTGGCCGCCGTACTCCGCCGGCGCGACGAGACCAAGCCAGCCGCCATCGGCAAGCTGACGAAACGCGTCCTTGAAGCCGGTCGGCGTCGTCACCCGGCCGTCGTCATAGCGCGTGCAGCCTTCGAGGTCGCCGGTCCGGTTCAGGGGCTGCAGCACCTCTTCGGCGAATTTCGCCGCCTCTCCGATGATCGCCTCGCGCACGTCGGCGCTCGCGTCGCTGAATCCGCGCAGGTTGTTGTAATTGTCGAAGTGGAAGACGTCATTCAGCAGGAAATGGACATCGTCGACGGGTGCCTTGTAGCTCGGCATGAAGTCCTCGCAGAGAGATGACGGTTTGCGATCAATTAGGGCCTCGGTTGCCCTGCAGCAATGCGCCAAACGGCCACCGGCACAGGCTGCACATCCACTCCAACCGAACGCGGCCAACCCGTTGCACATACACGATTTGACCGGCCAAAAGGCCGTTTCTTAACCCGTTATTTACCCTGAAGTTGAAAAGTCGGCGGAGCGGCTGACCACCTGCGGCGCATTTTGCTTGTCTATCAAAAACGTACGGTGGGCTGGGGACGCGCAGATCGACTCTTTTGAGGGCGTCGGGCACCGGATCGGATATGAAATCGCGCGTACCGCCGAGTGGTTATGGAGCCGACCCGTCAGCTCAGGGCGCGTCGCGGCCGGCCGGAATGTCGCTCGGACAGTGGCTGAACGCCAAGGTCGCGAGGCCGGATCAGCCAGGCACGCCGGAGACGGCGCAGCCGGTTACCGCTTCGCTGGCCTCGAGCGGCCAGGACATCGCCGAAATTCACCGCCGGCTCGACAGCATCACCCAGCAGATCAACCAGCTTTCACCGGGGCGGGCGGCGGCACCGGCGACCGCCGCCGCTGCCAGTGGCCTCGCCAATCAGCTGAATGACGCCATTTCCCGGCTGGATTCGCGGCTCGCGCGCCTGTCGCAGCCGATCTCGCCCCGCCCGGTCCCGCCGCCGGCGACCGAATTGCCACCGCCGCCTGCCTTCGGCGCGCAGCGCCAGGGCATGGAGAGCTTTGATCTTGGCAACGCGATCGCCGAGATCGCCGCGCGCCGTGGCGAACTCGACGGTTCGCCGTACCGTCAAAGCTCGCCGCGTGCGCCGCTGCCGGCCTCACCGCCCGCGCCGACGCTGACGAGCCTCGAGCGGCAACTGCAACAGATCACCAGCCAGATGGAGACGCTGCGGCGTCCCGATGACCTCGATCAATCGATCGCGGCGTTCCGCGAGGAGCTCGCCGAGATCCGCCGTTTGCTGACCGAAGCGCTGCCGCGCCGCGCCATCGAATCGCTCGAGAACGAAATCCGCTCGCTCGCCCAGCGCATCGACCGCAGCCGTGAGGATGGCGCCGACCGCGACACGCTTGCCAGCATCGAGCGCGCGCTGAACGACATTTATGGCGTGGTCCGCACGCTGACCCCCGCCGAGCAGCTCACCGGCTACGACTCCGCGATCCGCAATCTGTCCGACAAGATCGACCTGATCGTGCGGGCTAGCCCGGACAACGGCGTCGAGCAGATGCAGGAAGCGATCGCGGCGCTGCGTGGCATCGCGTCCAATATCGCCTCGAACGAGGCGATCAGCCATTTGAGCGACCACCTGCAGGCGCTGAGCCAGAAGATCGACCGTCTCGCCGCGACCGGCGGCAGCGACATGTTGTCGGCGCTGGAACATCGCATTGCGATGCTGACCAACGCGATCGAGAGCCGGCCGCAGGCAGCCGCCGTCGACTCAAGCCAGCTCGAAGCCGCCGTGCGCGCTTTGTCCGAGCGCATCGATCATCTCGGCCATGCCGACGGCGCCTCATCGATGGCGCAGATCGAGCAGCGCATCTCCTACCTGCTTGAACGGCTCGATAGCACCGATCAGCGCGCCGGCGACACCGGCCGCGTCGAAGAGCATCTCACTGAAATCCTGCGGCATCTCGAATATCAGCGCCAGGCGCTCGCCGGCATCGGCGAAAGCACCGCCGCGCCATCGGAGCAGATCGAGCGGGGCATCGTCGACTCGATCCGCCGCGAATTGATCGAAGTCCGCGACAGCCAGGCGGTCAGCGACCGCAGGACGCAAGACACGCTCGAAGCCGTCCACTCGACATTGAGCCACGTCGTTGACCGGCTCGCGATGATCGAAGGCGATCTGCGCAGAGTTCCGTCGGCTCCGCTGCAGCCCGCGATGCCGCAGCGACCGGCGGTCGCGCAATTTCCGACGGAGACATTCGCTCCGCCTGCCGCCGTCGAGCCGGTGCAGCACATGCGTCCCGAGTTGCCGAATCCGGTGACGCTGCCGAGGTCGCCCGATCTTGCGCCGGCGATGCCGTTCGACAGTTCCGAGCTGCAGGCGGCCTCCAGTCTCGGCGAAGGTCTTCAGCTGCCGCGGCCCCGGCCGGCGCCGCGCGCGCCGATCGATTCGACGCTGCCGCCGGATTATCCGCTCGAACCCGGCGCACGGAGCCAGGCGAAGTCTACCACCGAGCGCCTCGCGGGCTCCGAGCCGACTGACGCAGCGCCAGTGTCCGGCGAAGGCTCCAGCAAATCGAACTTCATTGCCGCGGCACGCCGCGCCGCCCAGGCCGCCGCCGCAGCGAACGTCGAGAAATCCGGCCGGCTTTCGGCCGCGACCGATGCCGCCCGCTCGGCTGCGACCAAGGCCGGGCTCAACATCCGCACCGCGCGATCGCCAAGCGACGCGCCGAAGCCATCGCGCACCCGCCCGCTGCTGGTCGGGGTCAGCGTCGTACTGATCGTGTTGAGCGGCTTCCGCCTTGCGATGAACTTCCTCGATGGCGGCGAGAGTGCGCCGCCGCCGGCGGAGAAATCGAGCGTCACCGCGCCGGCGCCCGAAGCAACACCGCCCGCCGACACCAGGCAGAAATCGGAAGCCACGCCGTCCTCGAATCCTGCGCCGAACCCGCTTCTCACGTCGCCGACCGCCGTCGAACGGCAGACGCTGATCGGCCCTGCGCCCGGCGTGCCGGAGATACCTGCCGATGCGACCCAGAAGGCGAACAGTGCCGCTGCCGCACCGGCTGCGGCCGCACCGCCCGCCCCGGCCGCGAGCGACGTCACCGGATCAATCGCGAGCCAGCCGGCCGCGAGCGGAGGTGTTGCGCCGACCGACGACCTTTCCGCGGACAAGCTCCCCGATACTCTCGCCGGACCGGCGCTGCGCGCTGCCGCGTCGCGCGGCGAGCCGGCCGCCGCGTTCGAGATCGCAGTGCGCTACGCCGAAGGCCGCGGCATTGCGGTCAACTACGGCGAAGCCGCCAAGTGGTATGAGCGCGCGGCGCAGAAGGGAATCGTGCCGGCGATGTTCCGCCTCGGCACCATTCTCGAGAAGGGCCTGAACGGCAAGAAGGACATCGACGCGGCGCGGCGCTACTACGTGCTCGCCGCCGAGCGCGGCAACGCCAAGGCGATGCACAACCTCGCGGTGCTCGATGCCGACGGCGGCGGCAAAGGCCCGAACTACAAGAGCGCCGCAGTCTGGTTCCGCAAGGCGGCCGACCACGGCATCGCCGACAGCCAGTACAACCTCGGCATCCTCTATGCCCGCGGCATCGGCGTCGAGCAGAATCTCGCCGAGTCCTTCAAGTGGTTCAGCCTCGCGGCGGCGCAGGGCGATTCCGACGCGGCCCGCAAGCGCGACGACGTCGCCAAACGCCTCGACCCGCAGTCGCAGGCCGCGGCCAAGCTCGCGATCCAGACTTTCACGCCGGAGCCGCAGCCCGACGACGCGATCAATGTCGCGGCCCCCGCTGGCGGCTGGGACAGTTCGCCGGCTGCGCCCAAGCAGGCGGTCAAACCGGGCGCGAAGCCTGCGAAGCAGCGCGCCGCGGCGCGCTGACGCAGTCCGATCTTCATTGTCCTGAAGGCAATTAATGGCCGTCCCGCGTGATCGGCCGTTGATTTCAAATATTCCCTGTCGCCTGCCGCTTTTGATTTGGGTAAGCAGAACCAGTCAGGCAGCAAAGCCGGGTACGTGACCGTCATTGGTCGGCCCGGAGCGATAGCGATTTAACCTCGTGCAGATCTTCCTTCCGATCGCGGACCTCCCCGTGAACATCTTCCTCATCCTGGCGATGGGGATCGCGGTCGGCTTCGTGTCAGGCATGTTCGGTATCGGCGGCGGCTTCCTGATGACGCCGCTCCTGATCTTCGTCGGCATCGCGCCGGCGGTCGCGGTCGCCTCGGTCGCAAGCCACATCGCCGCGTCGTCGTTTTCCGGCGCGTTGTCCTATTGGCGGCGGCGCGCGATCGATCCGGCACTTGCGGGGATTCTTTTGTGCGGCGGCGTGATCGGCACCGCGGCGGGCGTCTGGCTGTTCACGCTGCTGCGCGCCGTCGGCCAGCTCGACCTGATGATCTCGCTCTCTTACGTGGCGCTGCTCAGCAGCGTCGGCGGGCTGATGCTGTGGGAGTCGAGCCGCGCCATGCTGCGCGCGCGGCGCGGCGAGATGACCACGCTGCGGCGACCCGGCAGCCATGTCTGGATCCACGGCCTGCCGCTGAAGATGCGGTTCAAGCGGTCGAAGATCTACCTGTCGGTGATCCCGGTGGTGATGATCGGCATCATCATCGGCTTCGTCGGCGCCATCATGGGCATCGGTGGCGGCTTCCTCCTCGTGCCGATGCTGATCTACCTCTTGCGGGTGCCGACCGGCACCGTGATCGGCACCTCGATGGTGCTTACGCTCGTCACGATGACCAGTGCGACCTTGATGCACGCCGTTACCAACCACCTCGTCGACGCGGTGCTGGCGCTGATCCTGATGGCCGGCGGCACCGTCGGCGCGCAGTTCGGCGCCCGCGCCGGCCAACGCATCTCCGGCGAAGGCCTCAGGCTGCTGCTCGGTCTGCTCATTCTTGCAGTCGGCATCCGCTTTGCGATTGAACTCGTGATCCGCCCGGAAGAGCTCTACGTCATCCGCGATCTCGGAGGCGGCGGATGAGACGACGGCTTGCAATCAGCCTTGCATGTCTGACCGTCGCGACCCTGCTCGCAGCGACAGCAGCTGGCGCCGAGCACCTGATCGTCTCGGTCAGCAATCACCGCGTCACGGTGACGCCGAACTATGCCGGCGAGGAGCTGGTGCTGTTCGGCGCGATCGAAAACGATGCGGCGACGCCGGTGAGCCGCGGGTCCTACGACATCGTGGTCACGATCTCCGGTCCCCGCACCACGATGGTGACGCGCCGCAAGGCGCGCGTGTTCGGCATCTGGGTCAACGCCGATTCCCGCGAATTCCTCAACGTGCCGTCCTACCTCGCGGTGTTCTCCAACCAGCCGCTCTACGCGATCGCGACGCCGGACGTATTGCGGCGGCAACAGCTTGGCATCGACAACATCATCCTGACCCAGCGCGTCGGCAGCGATCTCGCCGACGTCGTCGCCGACGATCCGTTCCGCCGCGCGTTCGTGCGGCTGCGCGAGGAGCACGGGCTCTATCAGGAATCGTCCAACGCGGTGACGTTCCTCACCTCGAATCTGTTCCGCACCGGCATTCCGTTGCCGGCCGAGGTCCCGATCGGCACCTACCAGGTCGAGATCAAACTCCTCGCCAACGGCGCGCCGATCGCGCACACCGAAACCGCGTTCGAAATCGCCAAGGTCGGCTTCGAGCAATTCGTCGCCAACGCCGCGCGCAACGAGAGCCTCAGATACGGTCTCGTCACCGCCGCGATGGCGCTGATGACCGGCTGGTTCGCGTCGGTGGTGTTCAGGAAGGATTGATTTGGGACGCCGACCACCGGTGCCCGCCAACTTGCTGATGTTCTTGCGGTTCTCACCTGATTTTGCGGGGTTTTGCGCTGCGCCCTGGCGGCCCGCGCGGCTTTGCCCGACGCTGACCACCGGTGCCGCGCAAGCCTCTGGTTGCACTACGGTTTCGACCTCGTTTTGCGGGGTTTTTCGGAGCGATGCGGGCGCGCAACCATCCGCTGCGGGTTACTGGATCGCCCGCTTTCGCGGGCGATGACAAGTCGAGGGACATTGCTGCAGACACGCAAAATGATCTCGCGGCACGATGTGCCCGAGGCTTGCTCTCATCGTCGCGCGTCTCTGCGTGAGAGGCGCAGGGAAAGCCGGGGTGCGGCTGCACCCGATTTTGTCTCGCGAGGCAAGAAGAAAGAAAAAGAAAAAAGCGCCTGCGAGCCGACAGGTTCAACCGGGCTCACCCCGGCTTTCCCTGCAATTCCATCCGGGCCACTGTTCGGTGCACAACGAACAGGCCTGGAAAATCTGGTGTAACGTTTATACGCTAGTTGCTATATTGCGTCAAGCGTAAACTGAGGGCGGTCGAGAGAGAAGGTCGTTCCCCTCGCCCCCGCGATCTACGAAAACTCATCAGCTCGGCGGGATCAGGACCTGCACGATCTCCTTGAACGGCGGCAGCGCCTCGCAGTGCGCGGCGTGTGCGATCAGCGCGGGATAGCGCGCTGCGTCGAACACACCCGGATGTGCTTCGCGCACGAAACGCAGCGCGCAGGTCACCGCGATGTCGGCGTGGTTGATGCTGTCACCGAACCAGTACGCCGTCTTGCGCACAGCGCGATCCTGCTCCAGCGCGTCGAGCACGCCGGAGACCTGCGCGCGGCAGCGCGCAACCCAGACGTCGGAGGTTTCCTTGTGCAGGACGCGCTCGTAGAGCAGGCTGACTGCCTTGTCGGCGAGACCAGTGGCGAGCGCGCAAACCTTGAGCGCCTTGCGCGTGTGTCTCCGCTCCGCGCGATCAGCGCCTTTGAGCTGCCGGCAAGCTCGTCCAGATAATCGAGAATCACAAAGCTCTCGATCAGGACCTCGCCGTCGTCGAGCACGAGCGCCGGCACCCGGCGCAGCGGGTTGTACGCCGCAAGCTTGTCGGCATCGCCGAAAGTCGACCAGGTGCGATGCTCGTACACGAGGCCGTAAAGCCGCATCGCGATGGCAACGCGGCGAACAAAGGGAGAGTCGTATTGGCCGATGAGGATCATGGCAGTTTAGCTCCGAACATCTATCTTGGTCGTCCCCGCGCAGGCGGGGACCCATAACCCCTGTGGCGATTATTTTGCTGGAGCTTCGGCGAGGAGAAGATCAGGTCACTGCTGTTCATCGTCTCGCGTCTGCTGCGGCGTATGGGTCCCCGCCTGCGCGGGGACGACTAGGAGGGATCACTCGCGAGCACGCCGGCGACGGCGCGTTTCCAGCCCTGCAATTTCCGTGCACGCGTCTCGGCCGACATCGCCGGCTTGAAGCGATGCTCGAGCCGCCAATTGTCAGCAAAGCGCGACGGCTCCGGGAAAACGCCGGCGGAAAGACCGGCGAGATAGGCGGCGCCGAGCGCGGTGGTCTCCTGGATCACCGGGCGGTCGACCGGCGCGTCGAGCAGGTCGGCGAGCCGCTGCATGGTCCAGTCAGAGGCGGTCATGCCGCCGTCGACGCGCAGCACGGTGTTCGCGGCGTTGGCATCGGGCCAGTCGGCGCGCATCGCCGCCCACAGATCATAGGTCTGGTAGCAGACGCTTTCGAGCGCGGCCCTGGCGAGCTCCTTCGGGCCGGTGTTGCGCGTCAACCCGAACAACGCGCCGCGCACATTGGGATTCCAGTAGGGCGCGCCCATGCCGACGAAAGCCGGCACGAGGTAGACGTCCTGCGCGTTATCGGCGGCATCCGCGAGTGGTCCGGATTCCGACGCCTGTTTGATGATACCGAGCCCGTCGCGCAACCATTGCACGGCGCTGCCGGCGACAAAGATCGAGCCTTCCAGCGCGTAAGTGCGAGTTCCTTTGAGCTGATAGGCGATGGTGGTCAGCAGGCGGTTCTTCGACGTCACCGGCTTCGTGCCGGTGTTGAGCAAGGCAAAACAGCCGGTGCCGTAGGTCGACTTCATCATGCCCGGCATGAAGCAAGCCTGGCCGATGGTCGCGGCCTGCTGGTCGCCGGCGATGCCACGGATGGCGATGGCCCCGCCGAACAGATCCGGCGTGGTCTCGCCAAAGGCAGCGGACGAATCCTTCACCTCGGGCAGCAGGCCGCGCGGCACGCGCAGCAGCTTGAGTAGCTCGTCGTCCCACTGGCCTCTGTGAATATCGAACAGCAGCGTGCGCGATGCGTTGGTCGCGTCGGTCGCGTGCACCTTGCCGCCGGTCAGCCGCCACAACAGGTAGCAGTCGATAGTGCCAAACAGGAGTTCGCCGCGCATCGCGCGCTCGCGGGCGCCGGGCACGTGATCGAGCAGCCAGGCGATCTTGGTGCCCGAAAAATAGGGATCGATGATCAGGCCGGTTTTCGCCGAGATGATTTTGTCGGCGCCGTCGGCCTTCAGCTTCGCGCAGATATCGGCGGTGCGGCGGTCCTGCCAGACAATGGCGCGATGGATCGCCTGGCCGGTGGCGCGATCCCACACCACGGTGGTCTCGCGCTGGTTGGTGATGCCGATCGCGGCGATGTCGGATGGTTTCGCGTTCGCCTTCTTCAGCGCCTCGCGGCAGGTGGCCACCGTCGAATTCCAGATGTCGTCAGGCTCGTGCTCGACCCAGCCGGAGGCCGGAAAGTGCTGCGGGAATTCCTGCTGGGCGACAGCGGCGATCGAAATGTCGTCGCGAAACAGGATCGCGCGCGACGACGTGGTGCCCTGGTCGATGGCGAGAACAAACGGCATGGCGATTCCCGGCGAATGATGTGGCCTCTTCGCTCAGCGTAGAGGATTTGCGCCGGAGATGGCAGCCCCTCTACCGTCGGCGCTAGCGATCCAGGATTGCGCGCAATTCCTTCGCTACACGCCGGTATTCGGCCTTGTTGGTCTTTCGCAGGACGTCGAGATCGGCTGCAAACCGATCAAGCCGATGCGCTGCCGATGCGGCTTTGATCTTGTTGATCTTGTCGCGAAGATCGACCAGCTGAGTGAAAGCCGAGCTTTCCTGTTTTGACTGAGGCAACTCTGCGATCAGTTCTGCCACGGCATCGATGACACGACCCAGCTGGCGACCGTAGCTCTGAGCCGCCACGATATTGCGCTCGGTGTCAGGGGCGCTTGAGTTCTGCTCAGTCACACTGATCAGGTTGCCGAATGTCCAGCCAGGATTGATCGGTTGAGTGAGCGTCTTGGGTGCAGCCGGCAGCAGACGATCCAGAAAATCGAGCGGCGTCATCGGCCACCCGGTCAGCGTTGGCGACGTTGTCGACGAGTTTGAGTTGCTGGTCATGACCGACTCCTTGACCTTCAGGGGCAATTCGACAGGCAAAAAGAGCGATGCGCTCGCTCCAGTCGCTCGGCGCTATCTCCCACAGGTTGAAGGAGCAAAAAGGCTACACCGCGGCCGTGGTGACGCCGCCGTCGATGACGATGGTCTGTCCGGTCATGAAGGTCGAAGCGTCGGAACCGAGGAAGGCGACGGCGCCGGCGATCTCGTGCGGCTCTCCGATCCGGCGCAGCGGCGAGGTCGAGTTGCGGCGTGCCATCAGTTCCTTGTCTTCCCACAAGGCGCGGGCGAAGTCGGTCTTCACCAGGCCCGGCGCGATGCAGTTGATGCGGACCTGCTTCGGTCCCCACTCGCCGGCGAGCGTCCGGCACAGCGCGAAGTCGGCGGCCTTGGAGACGCCGTACATGCCGATGGTGGTCGAGCCGCGCAAGCCGCCGATCGAGGAAATGATGATCACCGAGCCGCCGCCGCGCGCGGCCATTTGCGGCATCACCAGGTTGCACAGCCAGATGTTGCTCTTGACGTTGGAGCCCATGATCTTGTCGAAGGCTTCGTCGGTCAGCGAGGCAATCGGGCCGTAATGCGGATTGACCGCGGCATTGCAGACCAAGATGTCGATCTTGCCGTAGTGGGCGTTGGTGTCCTTGATCAGGCGGTCGACTTCATCCTTGCGCGAGATATTGCACGGGATGACGTGGGCGTCGCCGCCATCGGCGCGGATTGCTTTCGCGACCTCCTCGCAGGCGTCGGCCTTGCGGCTCGACACGACGACCTTTGCGCCGAGCTGCGCCAGCAACTCCGCGGTGGCGCGGCCGATGCCGCGGCTCGAGCCGGTGATGACGGCAACCTTGCCGGTGAGATCGAACGGCGATTTTTTCATTTTTTCTTGCTCCTGGACGGACTTCTTTAGCTCTCATGCCCGGGCTTGTCCCGGGCATCTCGCTCAGGAAGGCGGTGCGTCCCTGAACGAGATGGCCGGGACAAGCCCGGCCATGACAACCAGAGAACAATCCGAGCAGAGTCGTCCCTACCTGAACAACCCGCCTTGCGCGGCGAGGCGGCGGAGGTGGAAGTCGGAATCGCCAAGCGTCGACTCGATCATGGTCATGCGCTTGAAGTAATGGCCGATCTTGTACTCCATGGTCATGCCGACGCCGCCGTGCAGCTGGATCGACTGCTGGCCGATATATTTTGCCGAGCGGCCGACCTGCACCTTCGCCGCGGCAATTGCGTCGGTGCGCGCCTTGGCGTCATCGAAGCTGACCGCCATGGTCGCGTACATCGAAATGCCGCGTGCCTGCTCGAGCGCGACGAACATGTCGGAGCCGCGGTGCTGCAGCGCCTGGAAGGTGCCGATGTTGACGCCGAACTGCTGGCGTGTCTTCAGATACTCGATCGTGGTCTTGAGCGATTCATCCATCGCGCCGACCGCCTCCGAGCACAGCGCAACCCGCGCTTCGTCGGCGACGCGCTCGACCAGCGGCAAGCCGTTCTCGGGGTCGCCAAGCACCGCATCGGCGCCGACCTCGACGTTCTCGAAGGTGATGTCGGCGGCGCGCAAACCGTCCTGCGTCGGGTAGCCCTTGACGCGGACGCCATTGGCATTCGCGGGAACCAGGAACACGCCGACGCCGTCGCGGTCGCGCTGGCCGCCCCTGGTGCGGGCAGTGACGACGAGAGTGTTGGCGCTGTCACCATGCAGCACGACGAATTTTTCGCCTGAAATGACCCAGCCAGAACCCTTCTTCTTCGCCGACGTGATGACGTCGCCAAGATCGTAGCGCGAGTCCTTCTCGAGCTGGGCAAAGGCAAAAGTCTTCTTGCCGCCGACGACGTCGGGCAGATGCGCCTTGCGTTGCGCCGCCGAGCCGCCGAGACGCAGGAAGCCGCCGCCGAGCACGACGGTCGCAAAGTACGGCTCGAGCACCAGCGCGCGGCCGAGCGCCTCCATGACGATACCGGTCTCGATCGCGCCGGCGCCGAAGCCGCCGTCGGCTTCCGCGAACGGCAGCCCGAGCAGGCCCTGCTCGGCGAACTTGTTCCAGACCTCGTCGCTCCAGCCCTTCTTCGCAGCGCCGTGCTTCTTGCGCGCCTCGAAATCGTAGGTGTCGGCGAGCAGGCCGTCGACGCTATCCTTGAGAAGCCGCTGCTCCTCGGACAAATCGAAATCCATGATTACTCCTTGAGTGGTCTTACTCTCTTGTCATCACCGGGCTTGTCCCGGTGATCTCGCTTAGGCGACGCCATCGCCTTCCTAAGCGGGATGGCCGGGTCAAGCCCGGCCATGACAATTGATAGTCAGTGCACGCCTTACGGGCTGGAATAACGGTTGCGCGTAAGCGCAGCGCAGTTACAGCCCCAGCACCGCCTTGGCGATGATGTTGCGCTGAATTTCGTTCGAACCGCCGTAGATCGAGACCTTGCGATAGTTGAAGTAGTTCGGCGCGATCTGGGTGGTCCACTCTTCGACCTCGTTGGAGCCGTCCTCGTCGTCGGACTCGAAGGGTGCTGCGAACGGACCGATCACTTCCATCATCAACTCGGTGGTGGCCTGCTGCAGCTCGGAACCCTTGATCTTGAGAATGGACGAGGCCGGATCCGGCTTGCCCTTCTCGCGATGTTTCTCGGCAGCGACGACGCGCATCTGGTTCATCTCGAGCGCCTTGAGCTCGATCTCGACCGCGGTGAGCTTCTCCAGGAAGCGCGGGTCTTCGATGATCGGCTTGCCGCCGCTCTTCACAGCCGCTGCAAGTTCACGGATGCGGCGCAGCCGCTCCTTCGAGGCGCCGATGCGGGCGATGCCGGTGCGCTCGTTGCCGAGCAGGAATTTCGCGTAGTCCCAGCCCTTGTTCTCCTGGCCGACCAGGTTGGCGACGGGCACTTCGACATTATCGAAGAACACCTCGTTGACCTCGCGGCCACCGTCGATGGTGACGATCGGGCGGACGGTGATGCCGCGCGACTTCATGTCGATCAACAGGAAGGAGATGCCGGACTGCCGGTTCTTGGCGTTCGGGTCGGTGCGCACCAGGCAGAAGATCATGTCGGCGTTCTGCGCCAGCGTGGTCCACGTCTTCTGGCCGTTGACGACGTAGACGTCGCCCTTGCGCTCGGCCTTGGTCTTCAACGAGGCGAGGTCAGAACCTGCGCCGGGCTCCGAGAAGCCCTGGCACCACCAGTCGTCGAGATTGGCGATGCGCGGCAGGTAATATTTCTTCTGCTCTTCGCTCGCGACATTGTAGAGCACCGGACCAAGCATCGAGGTGTTGAAGGCGAGCGGCTGCGGTGCCGGCGCGAGCTGCATCTCTTCATTGTAGATGTAGAGCTTCACCGAATCCCAACCCGTGCCGCCCCACTGCACCGGCCAGTGCGGCACCGCCCAGCCTTTTTTGTTGAGGATGCGCTGCCAGGTGACCATGTCCTCTTTCGACAGGTGACGGCCTTCGAGCAGCTTGCGGCGAGTTTCCTTCGGCACCGCGGTCTGGAAGAAGTCTCGCACTTCCTCGCGGAATTCCATTTCTTCCTTGCTGTAGCTGAGATCCATCGTGCGCTCTCCTTCGGATGTCGATGTCGCATGGCGGCGTTTGGACAGGCGTCCACAATACGCCTTTCCGTTAAAATTCACACCTGCAGTAATGAGCTTGCTTGATCATTCCAAGCCGCGCGACAAGCATATCGAGCCAGCGCCTTTGCATCGCGCGACTTTCGTTCGCATAGCGAAACTTGTCGCTGTCATTCCGGGGCATCGCGCAGCGATGAGCCCGGAATCCATAACCACCACCGGGAGTATCGGATTCCGGGCCTGGCCCTTCGGGCCATCCCGGAATGACGAAGAGGTTAGCTCAACACCACGCCATTAACGCTTCACCTGCTTCTCGCCCTCCACTCTGAGCTCGTGACGCGACAGCTTGCCGACCGTGGTCTTCGGCAGATCGTCGCGGAATTCGAGCGCCGCCGGCAGTTCGTGCTTGCCGATCTTGCCAGTCAGAAAGTCGCGCAGTTCCTCGAGCGAGAATTTTTCCGCACCTGAGCGCAGCTTGACATACGCCTTCGCCGCCTCGCCGCGATACTGATCGGGGATGCCGATCACGATCACCTCCTGCACGGCGGGATGCTGGTAGATCGCCTGCTCGATCATCTGCGGATAGACGTTGAAGCCGCCGGAGATGATCATGTCCTTCTTGCGGTCGACGATATAGTAATAGCCGTCGTCGTCGACGTAGCCGATGTCGCCGGTCAGGAACTTGTCGCCGACGAAGGCTTCGGCGGTTTCCTTCGGCTTGTTCCAGTAGCCTTTTGTGACGTTCGGTCCCTTGATGCGGATCTCGCCGACCTCGCCCACCGGCAACACCTTCTTCGGATCATCGAGCGAAACGATATCGAGCTCGATTCCCGGCAGCGGCAGGCCGATCGAAGCCGGCTTGTCCGGACCCTCCGACGGATTCGCGGTGCCCGGCGAACAGGTCTCGGTCATGCCCCAGCCCGAACGCAGCGACAGCCCGGTGCGGCTGGCCAGGATCTTGGCGACCTCGACCGGCAGCGGCGCGCCGCCGGAGCCGACATAGGCGAGCGACGACAGGTCGCGCTTCTCGAGATCGGGCAATGCCGCGATCGCGATCCACATGGTCGGCACGCCGGGAAAACCGGTAGCGCGCTTGACCTCGATGTCGCGCATCACGGCGTCGACATCGAAGCGCTGGTGCAGCGAGATGACGTTGCCGTGCTTCAGACCAAGCAACAGCACCGTGGTCAGCGCGAAAATATGGAACAACGGCAGCACGCAGATGGTGCGCTCGATCACGCCGCCGCGCTTCTCGCGGCCCGGTGCGCCCCAAACGTCGAAGATATCGACCGCGGCAGTGAGGTTGCCGTGGGTCAGCATCGCGCCTTTCGGCAGGCCGGTGGTGCCGCCGGTATATTGCAACAGCGCGATGTCGTCGGGCGTGATCTCGGGCCAGCGCGACGGCGGCGTCGCACCCGCGACGAACTCTCCGTAGCGCACGATCCTGATGTCGTCAGGCAGCGGCAGAACGGGGTGGCGGACGTCACCCCACGAGGCGTCGTCGCAGACGATCAGGCGATCGAGCAGCCCCTTCTCGAGGAACTTCAGTGCCATCGGCAGCATCATCGCGAGGTTGCTGGTGACCAGCACCCGCGCGCCGGAATCCCTGAGCTTGTGCGACAGCGCGATCTCGCCGTCGAGCGGCGACAGATGAACGATGCGCGCGCCGGCCTTCAGCGCGCCGAAGAAATTGATCGGATGATCCGGCGTGTTGCCGATGTAGAGCGCGACCGACGTGTCGCGGCCATAGCCGGCACGCAGGAACGCCGCGGCTGATGTGTCGACCAGCTTGCCGAGTTCGGTGAAGGTGATCGGCCTGTCGCGGAATTCAAGCGCGGTGCGGGAGACGAATTTTGCGATCGACGCGTCAAGCAGCGCCTGCAACGTCCGGCCGACGATCGGCGTATCCCAGCGAACGCCGGCCGGATAATTTTTCTCGAAGCTTTGCGTGGCCATCAGATATCACCGCCGCGAGAGGCTGTCATTGCGAGCCAACGGGTCCGGCCGGAGGCCGGCCCGATGATAAACTCCGCGAAGCAATCCAGAGCGACAAAGAAAGAACTGGATTGCTTTGGCGCTTCGCGCCTCGCCATGACGATCTAAAGCCTTACCCCGCCGCGAGCGAGGCGAAGGTCTTGCCCTCGTCGGCGAGCTTCTTCAGAAGCGGCGCCGGCTCGAGCGACGGATCGTTGTTCTGTTTGGCGTAGAACGCCAGCCGCTCGGCGATCTTCTTCAGGCCGACGGTGTCGGCAAAGTACATCGGGCCGCCGCGATAGACCGGCCAGCCGTAGCCGTAGAGCCAGACCACGTCGATGTCGCTCGGACGCGCCGCGATCTTCTCTTGCAGGATGCGGGCGCCCTCGTTGATCATCGGGTAGGTCATGCGCTCGAGGATCTCGTCGTCGGTAACAGCGCGGCGCTTCTTGCCCATGCTGGCGAGCGTCTGGTCGATCAGCTTCTCGACATCGGGATCGGGGATCGGCTGCCGGTTCGAGCCTTCATACTTGTAGTAGCCCTTGCCGGTCTTCTGGCCGAAGCGGCCGGCTTCGCACAGCGCGTCGGCAATCGCCGACTTGATGCCGCGATCTTTGCGCGAGCGCCAACCGATATCGAGACCGGCGAGGTCGCCCATCGCGAACGGTCCCATCGGCAGGCCGAACTTGGTGACGACGGCGTCGATCTGCTGCGGCAGCGCGCCGTCATAGAGCAGCTGGTCGGACTGCTTGCCGCGGGCGGCCAGCATGCGGTTGCCGACGAAGCCGTCGCAGTTGCCGACCACCGCCGGCACCTTGGCGATGCGGCGCGCGATCGCAACGGCGGTCGCGAGCACGTCGGGCGCGGTCTTGGCGCCGCGCACGATCTCGCACAACTTCATGACGTTCGCCGGGCTGAAGAAGTGCATGCCAAGGACGTCCTGCGGCCGCTTGGTGGCGGAGGCGATCTCGTCGATGTTCAGATACGAGGTGTTGCTGGCGAGCACGGCACCTTGCTTCGCAATGCCATCGAGCTTGCCGAATACTTCTTTCTTGACCGCCATGGTCTCGAACACGGCCTCGATGACGAGGTCGGCATCCCCGGCATTTTCCAGGCCGACCTTGCCGGTGATCAGACCGACGCGCTTGCCGACGTCGGCGGCGGACATGCCACCGCGCGCGGCGGTCGCTTCCCAGTTCCGCTTCATCACGCCGAGGCCGCGGTTCAGCGGCTCCTCGGCCATCTCGATGATGGTGACGGGGATGCCAGCATTGGCGAACGACATCGAGATGCCGCCCCCCATGGTGCCGGCGCCGATGATGGCGACGCGCTCGACCTTGCGCGGCTTCACCTCCGCCGACACGCCGGCGATCTTGGAGGCTTCTCTTTCAGCAAAGAACGCATAGCGCTGCGCCTTCGACTGCTCGCCGTTCATCAGTTCGAGGAACTTCTTGCGCTCAAACGCCATGCCCTCGTCGAAGGTGCCCTCCAGCGTCTGCGCCACGCACTCGGCACAGGCGAGCGGCGCGACCAGGCCGCGGTTGCGACGGTTGGCCGCAGCGGCGGCAGCGTTGAACGCTTCGCGGTTGGCCTTGGCGGCGGCGAGCTTCGAGTCATCGTCGCGAACGCGCTTGAGCGGGCGCTTTTCGGCAAGAACCTTGCGGGCAAAGGCTTCGCCGGCCTTGGCCGGATCGCCGGTAAAGAGCTCCTGCACCAGGCCAACCTGCAAACCTTCGGTTCCATTGATCGGGTCGCCGCTGACAATCATTTGCACGGCCTTCTCCGGGCCGACCACGCGCGGCAGGCGCTGGGTACCGCCGGCGCCGGGCAACAGGCCGAGCTTCACTTCGGGCAGACCGAGCCTGGTGTCGGCGGTGCAGATGCGGAAATGACAGCACAGTGTCACCTCGAGGCCGCCGCCCAGCGCATTGCCGTGAATTGCGGCAACCACCGGCTTGGTCGAATTCTCCATCAGGTCGAGCACTTCGTGCAGGCCGGGCGGCTGCGGCGGCTTGCCGAACTCGCGGATGTCGGCACCGGAGATGAAGGAGCGGCCGGCGCAGGCAACGACGATCGCCTTCACATTGCTGTCGCTCTTGGCCTTGGTCAGTTCGTCGAACAGGCCCGCGCGCACCGAGGTCGAGAGCGCATTGACGGGCGGATTGTCGATGGTCAGGATCAGAATGCCGTCGCGATTTTCGGCTTTAACGGTTTCGCTCATCTGCGTTCTCCCGGTTTTTCTTGAGGCGGTGAAGTTTCCGCATCGCGAAATTTAGTTTCGCAACTTGACTTGCTGGCCTAATTTGGCAAGCGTCGCTTGTCAACGATAAGCCAATTGGTTGCGGGATGAAGCGCGTCAAGAAGAAGGTTGCGACCGACCGCAAGTTCGTCGTCGCACTTTCGAGGGGGCTCGATGTCTTGCGCGCGTTTCATCCGCGCGAGGGCCTGCTCGGCAACCAGGAGATCGCCGCCCGCACCAACCTGCCGAAGCCGACGGTGTCGCGACTGACCTACACGCTGACCAAGCTCGGCTATCTCACCCAGGTCGCGCGTTTCGAAAAATATCAGCTGGCGCCGCCGGCGATGGCGATCGGTTACGCCGCGCTCGCCAATCTCGGCATTCGCGAACTCGCCGAGCCTTTCATGCGCACGCTTGCGCAGGAAGCCGGCGCCGATGTCGCGATTGGCGCGCGCGATCGCCTCAGCATGATCTATTTTGCCCAATCCCGAGGCAGTTCGGCAATCCGCACCGCACTCGACACCGGCGTGCGTATACCGGTTGCGACCACGGCGATGGGACGTGCCTATCTTTTCACAGTTTCGGACCATGAGCGCGCCGAACTGCTCGACCGCATCAAGGATCGCGCCGGCCAGGACTGGCTCAAGATCAAGGCCGGGATCGATCGCGCCGGCGAGGCGATGGCCAAGCACGGCTTCGTCATCTCGGCCGGCGAATGGATCGAGGACATTTACGCGGTCGGCGTCGGACTGCGCATGAACGACGGTACGGGACCTTACGCATTCAATTGCGGCGCGCCGGCCTTTAAATTTAACGAAGATCGGCTAAAGAGCGACGTTGGACCGCGTCTGGTGGCGATGGTAAAGGATATTGAGGGTGTGCTAAACGGCACCTCAATCCTGGCACCAAAGCCAGCAAGAACAAGAAGATCGAGTTCTGGAGGAGGAAGAGTTGCACGTGAGATCGAGGGATCTCGCCAGGCTTAGTGTGCCTGGCCACCAAAAAAATAATTGTTCAACGCCCGCCATGGGGCGCCACACATGAACGGAGCTGTAGCAGCGCAGGGCGACGTCCTGCTTTCCGTTCGCGAGGTGAGCGTTGTATTCGGCGGCATCGTCGCGCTGAACAACGTCTCGTTCGATCAGCGCAAGGGACAGATTCTCGGATTGATCGGCCCGAACGGCGCCGGCAAGACGACCTTGTTCAATTGCCTGAGCCGCCTCTATCAACCGAGCCAGGGCGATATCCTGATGGAGGGCCAGAGCATCCTGACCCGCCCGCCGCATCGCATCTGCGACATCGGCATCGGCCGCACCTTCCAGAACGTCGCGCTGTTCCCGCGCATGTCGGTTGCCGACAATGTCCGCGTCGGCGCCCATCATCGCACCAAGGGCGACATCGTCTCCGACGGCCTGCACCTGCCGTGGACGCGCCGCCAGGAGGCCGCAATCGACTCCGAGGTCGACGAGATCATGCACTATCTCGACCTCACGGAAGTCGCTGAGACGCTGGTCGGCGGCCTGCCGTTCGGCACCCAGAAGCGCGTCGAGCTCGGCCGTGCGCTCGCGGCCAAGCCGAAGATCCTGCTGCTCGACGAGCCGGCCGGCGGCCTCAATCACGAAGAGGTCCACGAGCTCGGCTCGCTGATCACCCGCATCCGCGACGAGCGGCACATGACCGTGCTCCTGGTCGAGCATCACATGGGGCTCGTGATGTCGATCGCCAATCACGTCGTCGCGCTGAACTTCGGCCGCAAGCTCGCGGAAGGCACGCCGGCGCAGGTACAGTCCGACCCCGACGTCATCAAGGCCTATCTCGGGAGCAAGGACCAATGAGCGATTTTCTCACCGTCGCAAACCTGCGCTCCTACTACGGCCAGATCCAGGCGCTGCACGGCATCGACTTCGCGCTGGCCGAAGGCAGCGTCACGACGCTGCTCGGCGCCAACGGCGCCGGCAAGACCACGACGCTGCGCGCGATCTGCGGCATGGTGCGCTCGACCGGCAAGATCGAATTCGACGGCCGGCCGCTGATCGGGCTGTCCACCGAGGCCGTGGTCAAGCTCGGCATCGCCCACGTGCCGCAGGGCCGCGGCACCTTCACGCGCATGAACGTCGAAGAGAACCTCCAGCTCGGCGCGATCACGCGCCCCGACCGGGGCGCGATCGGCGCCGACATCGAGCGCATGTATTCGATGTTTCCGGTGCTGAAAGAACGCCGGCAGCAGCAGGCCGGCCTGCTCTCGGGCGGCGAGCAGCAGATGCTCGCGGTCGCCCGTGCGCTGATGCTGCGGCCGCGGCTGCTCCTGCTCGACGAGCCATCGTTCGGGCTCGCGCCGCTGGTCGTGCGTGAGCTGTTCAAGACGCTGACCAAGATCAATCGCGAGGAGAAGACGACGATCCTGGTGGTGGAGCAGAACGCGCAACTCGCACTCGAGCTGGCAAACACCGCCTACGTGATCGAGACCGGCCAGATCGTCAAATCCGGCCCGGCCGCCGAAATCGCCAACAACGAAGACATCCGTAAATCCTATCTCGGATACTAAGGGACGCGACCATGGAACTCTTGACCAACCAGGTGCTGGCCGGAATTGCCACCGGTGCGATCTACGCCTGCATGGCCCTTGCCGTCGTCATGATCTACGAGGCGATCGACCACCTGAACTTCGCGCAAGGCGAAATGGCGATGTTCTCGACCTTCATCGCGTGGCAGCTCCTGGAATGGGGCGTGCCGTACTGGGGCGCGTTCGTGGGATCGGTCGTCATCTCCTTCATCGGCGGCATTGCGATCGAGCGCGCGCTGTTCCGGCCGCTCGCCACCGCCTCGATCCTCGTGCAGATCGCCGGCTTCATCGCGCTATTCTCGATCATCAACTCGAGCGCCGGCCTGATCTGGGACTTCTCGATCAAGTCGTTCCCCTCGCCGTTCGGCTCGGCGCCGTTCCTCGGCAGCCAGCTGATCAGTGATCACCAGGCGGGAATGTTCTTCATCACCCTGATCCTGCTCGGCCTGCTCTACTTCTTCTTCCGTTTCACCCGAATTGGACTGGCGATGCGGGCGGCCGCAACGCTGCCGGAGTCGGCGCGGCTGGTCGGCATCAATGTCGGCTGGATGATCGCGCTGGGCTGGGGCCTTGCCAGCGCCATCGGTGCGGTGGCGGGCATCATGATCGCGCCTGTCGTCTTCCTGGAGCCGAACATGATGGCGGGCGTGCTGCTCTACGGCTTCGTCGGCGCCGTCCTCGGCGGCCTGTCGAGCCCGGCGGGCGCGGTGGCCGGCGGCTTCATGGTCGGCGTGCTGGAGAACCTCGCCGGCACCTACATCCCGGGCGTCGGCAACGAACTGAAGCTGCCGATCGCGCTCGCGATGATCGTCACCGTCCTCGTGTTCCGGCCCACCGGTCTGTTCGGTCGGCCGCAAGTTCAGCGCGTTTGAGCCAAAGCGAGACTTAAATGAGCACCGTTCAAGAAACCGTTCCAAGCCCCGCGGTCACTGCAACCCGCGAGGAATCGCGAAAAGCGCTGAACATCTCGCGCGTGGCGAGCCTCGTGGCGCTGGTCCTGATGCTTGCGGCACCGTGGTTCGTCCGCAACTTCGTCGTGTTCCAGTTCACGCAAATCATCATCTACGGCATCGCGATCATGTCGCTGAACATCCTGACCGGCGCGAGTGGCCAGTTCTCGCTCGGCCACAGCGCGTTCTTCGCGGTCGGCGCCTACACCACAGCGATCCTGATGGAACACGGCGACATGAATTACATCCTGACGCTGCCGTTCGCCGGCGCCGTCTGCTTCATCTTCGGCTTCCTGTTCGGCCTGCCGGCGTTGCGACTTAGCGGCGTCTACCTTGCGCTTGCAACCTTCTCGCTCGCGATTGCAATGCCGCAATTCCTGAAGCTCGGCACCTTCGAGTATTGGACCGGCGGCGTGCAGGGTCTCGTCGTCACCAAGCCCGACGCGCCGTTCGGGCTGAAGATCAACCAGGACGTCTGGCTCTATTACGTGACGCTCGGCGTCGCGCTCGTCATGTACATCCTCTCGCTCAATCTTTTGAACTCGCGCACCGGGCGGGCGATGATGGCGATCCGCGACAACCAGATCGCGGCGTCCTCGATGGGCGTTAACCTGGCGCTCTACAAGACACTGTCGTTCGGCATCTCGGCCGGCATGACCGGCGTCGCCGGTGGCCTTGCCGCCATCGTCGTCGCGTTCGTCGCGCCCGACGGCTACTCGATCACGTTTGCCAACCAGTTGTTCCTCGGCATGGTGATCGGTGGCGTCGGCTGGCTGCCCGGCTCGCTCGCCGGTGGCGCCTTCATCGTGCTGGTGCCGAACATGGCGGAAAGCATCTCAAAAGGGCTCGCCGGCGCCGTGTTCGGCGTGTTCATCATTGCGGTGATCTTCCTGTTCCCGAACGGCGCGCGGCAAGCCGCCTATCTCGGGGCGTACTGGATTCGACGGCTGATGGGCGCCGGCAAGTAGCTGGCGGCCGGAAAGCTTCGAAGTTTCAAGCAGAGCAACACAAGAAAATCCAACCAGACCGCTAACCGTCCGAGCCAACGGACCAAAGGCGGCACAGCCAAAGAGAGGTCAACAGAAACGTCGAGGAGACACCATGAACGCCACGCTGAAACCGTCGCACCTTGCGACACTCTCGGCAGCCGCGCTCGCTCTCGCCCTGACCGGTGGCAGCGCGCTCGCACAGAAGAAATACGATACCGGCGCGACCGACACCGAAATCAAGATCGGTCATACCATCGCCTATAGCGGCCCCGCGTCGGCTTACGGCGTGATCGGCAAGGCGCTCTCTGCCTACTTCACCAAAGTCAATTCCGAAGGCGGCATCAACGGCCGGAAGATCAACTTCATCTCCTATGACGACGGCTACTCGCCGCCGAAGACGGTCGAGCAGATCCGCAAGCTGGTCGAAGGCGACGAAGTGCTGTTCACGTTCAACACGCTGGGAACGCCGCCCAACTCCGCAATCCAGGGTTATCTCAACAAGAAGGGCGTGCCGCAGCTGTTCGTCGCGACCGGCGCGACCAAGTGGGGCGATCCCCAACACTTCCCATGGACAATGGGCTTCCAGCCGACCTACCAGACCGAGGGCCACATCTACGCGAAGTACATCTTGCAGAACAAGCCGGATGCCAAGATCGCGATTTTCTACCAGAACGACGATTACGGTAAGGACTACGTCAAGGGCCTGAAGGACGGGCTTGGCGCCAAGGCGGCATCGATGATCGTCGCCGAAGAAAGCTATGAAGTGTCGGAGCCAAGCATCGATTCCCACATCGTCAAGCTGAAATCGAGCGGCGCCAACACGTTTTACAACGTCACCACGCCGAAGTTTGCCGCCCAGGCCATCAAGAAGATCCATGAGCTCGAGTGGCAGCCGCTGCATATCCTGAACAACGTCAGCGCGTCGGTCGGAGCAACCATGAGGCCCGCCGGGCTTGAAAATTCGCAGGGCATCATTTCCTCCAACTACATCATGGATCCGACTGCCCCTCAGTGGAAGGACAACCCGGGCATGAAGGAATGGGTCGCCTTCATGGACAAGTACAACGCCAGCGCCGACAAGACCGACGCCGGCAATATCTACGCCTATGCCGTGGCGCGGACGCTGGTGAAGGTGCTGCAGCAGTGCGGTGATGACCTCACCCGTGCCAACATCATGAAGCAGGCTGCCAACCTCAAGGACTTCGAGCCGGGCGTGTTGCTGCCGGGCATCAAGGTCAACACCGGCCCGACGGACTTCTATCCGATCGAGCAGGAGCAACTGATGCGCTTCAAGGGTGAGACCTGGGAGCTGTTCGGTCCGATCCTGAGCGGCGACGTCGCCGGCTGATCGTCAGAATGAAGGGACCTCCGCGACGTCGTCGCGGAGGTTTTTCTTTTGCGGCGCGCATTGCCATCTTTTTGGATCGCCGCGTCTCACCTGCTTTACAGCGGACACCCGCGGTAGTTTAGTACGCATCATAACGCGAAGAGGATTGCGCAAAATCCCTGCAACCGGCCACGGCCAGAGGGAGATTGTCCATGCCACGCACGTCCATTTCGCCTGCTGCTGCCTTCCTGGCGACAGCATTTGTTGGCGTCGCGCTCGCGACGACACCCGCGAACGCGCAGAAAAAATACGACACCGGTGCGACCGACACCGAGATCAAGATCGGCAACCTGATGCCGTACAGCGGGCCGGCGTCGCCCTACAGCGTGATCGGCAAGTTCGAGGCGGCTTACTTCAACAAGGTCAATGCCGACGGCGGCATCAACGGCCGCAAGATCAACTTCATCACCTATGACGACGCCTACTCGCCGCCGAAATCGGTCGAACAGGCGCGCAAGCTGGTGGAAGGCGACGAGGTCCTGCTCATCTTCAACTCGCTCGGCACCCCGCCGAACTCCGCGATCCAGAGCTTCATGAACAAGAAGGGCGTGCCGCAGCTGTTTGTCGCGACCGGCGCCACCAAGTGGGGCGACCCCGAGCACTTCCCGTGGACGATGGGCTGGCAACCTTCCTATCAATCCGAAGCGCGCATCTACGCGAAGTATCTGCTGAAGGAAAATCCGGGCGCCAAGATCGCTGTCCTCTACCAGAACGACGACTACGGCAAGGATTACCTCAAGGGGTTGCAGGACGGGCTTGGCGCCAAGGCAGCCTCGATGATCGTCGCCGAGGAGAGCTACGAGGTCTCCGAACCCACGATCAACTCCCACATCGTCAAGCTCAAGTCGACCGGCGCGGATGTCTTCTTCGATGCCTCGGGCGCCAAGTTCGCGGCCCAGGCGATCAAGAAGATGGCCGAGATCAACTGGAAGCCGATGCACATTCTCAACAGCGTCTCGACTTCGATCGGCGCGGTGATGAAGCCGGCGGGTCTTGATGCCGCGCAGGGCATCATTTCGGCGTCCTATGTGATGGACGCGACCGATCCGCAGTGGAAGGACAACCCCGGCATGAAGGAGTGGGTCGCCTTCATGGACAAGTACTATCCGAGCGGAGACAAGGCCAACTCGTTCAACATCTACGCCTACAACGTGGCGCGGACTCTGGTGCAGGTGCTGAAACAATGCGGCGACAATCTCACCCGCGAGAATGTGATGAAGCAGGCGGCGAACCTGAAGGAGTTTGAGCCGGGCACGCTATTGCCGGGCATCAAGATCAACACGTCGCCGACCGACTTCTATCCGATCGAGCAGCTGCAACTGATGAAGTTCCAGGGTGAGACCTGGACGCTGTTCGGCCCCGTGATCAGCGGCGAAGTCGGCGGCTGACTTTCATAACCAAACTGCAACGCATAAATCTCCGCGACCAACGTCGCGGAGATTTTTCTTTTGCGTGTCGGCAGGCAGGCACTGCTTGGGTCAGCCCTGTTGTCTTTACGGCCGCCAGCCGGTAGTTCAGTGCGCGGCACCGGAACGCACACACACCGCATCGACGCGGGCGGTGCGCTCGGACGTTCCTGACGCGCATGTCGCTGGTATTGCCGGAGTCTACGCCTTCCGGACGCATGCGCTCACAACATGAAGAGGTTCGCGAAGAATCCCTATTGGACCACCACCAAAAGGGAGATCGAAAATGCCAACTGGACTTCATTGGAATGCGGCGCTGTTTTCGACCGCGCTGCTCGCTACGGCGCTGGCCGCGACACCGGCCAGCGCCCAGAAAAAATACGACACCGGCGCGACCGACACCGAAATCAAGATCGGCAACACCATCGCCTACAGCGGCCCAGCGTCCAACTACGGCACAATTGCCAAGGCGGAGGCCGCCTATTTCAACAAGATCAACGCCGAAGGCGGCATCAACGGGCGCAAGATCAACTTCATCTCCTATGACGACGCCTACTCACCGCCAAAGACGGTGGAACAGATCCGCAAGCTCATCGAAGGCGACGAGGTGCTGTTCACTTTCAACACGCTCGGCACGCCGCCCAACACGGCCATTCAACGCTATATGAACGAACACAAGGTGCCGCAGCTATTCGTCGGCACCGGCGCCACCAAGTGGGGCGATCCCGAGCACTTCCCGTGGACGATGGGCTGGCAGCCGACCTACCAGGCCGAGGGGCGTATCTACGCGAAATACATCCTGCAGAACGTGCAGAATCCGAAGATCGCGATCATGTACCAGAACGACGACTACGGTAAGGATTACGTCAAGGGACTGAAGGATGGCCTTGGCGACAAGGCCAAGACGTTGATCGTCGCCGAGGATAGCTATGAGACCTCCGAGCCGACCATCGACAGCCATATCGTCAAGCTCGAGGCATCGGGCGCCAATGTGTTCTTCGATGTTTCGATCGCCAAGTTCTCGGCGCAGGCGATCAAGAAGGTCCACGAACTCGGCTGGAAGCCACTGCACATCCTGAACGGCGTCTCGACCTCGATCGGCGCGGTGATGAAGCCGGCCGGCCTCGACGCCTCGCAAGGCGTTGTCTCGTCCGCGTATCTCATGGATCCGACCGATCCGCAGTGGAAAGACAAACCAGGCATGAAGGAGTGGGTCGCCTTCATGGACAAGTGGAATCCGAGCGCCGACAAGACCGACGCTTTCAACATCTACGGCTACAACCTGGCGCGGACGATGGTGCAGGTTCTGAAGCAATGCGGTGACAACCTGACCCGCGCCAACGTCATGAAGCAGGCGGCGAACCTGAAAAACTTCGAATTCGGGGACGCTGCTGCCAGGCATCACGATCAACACCGGCCCGACCGACTTCTATCCGATCGAGCAGGAGCAGCTGATGCGCTTCAAGGGCGAGACCTGGGAGCTGTTCGGACCGGTGCTCAGCGGCGAAGCCTCGGGCTGATCGCCTGCCGGATACTTGCACAGTACGGCTTGAACCTCCGCAACACCGTCGCGGAGGTTCTTTTTTGCAAGGCAGCCGCGAGACGACGGCGCCGCAACATTTCGGTCAGCCTTGCTGGCCTTTACACGCGGCAAGACCGGTCATTCAATGCGCGTGCAACAACAGCAAGAGGTTCGCGAAAAATCCCGGACAGTGACCACGGCCACCAAGGGAGCAACGAAATGCGAAGCAAGTTTCAACTGTCTGCGAATGTCCTTGTCACCGCGCTCGGCGTCGCGCTGCTGGCAAGCCCGGCGAGCGCCCAGAAGAAATACGACACCGGCGCGACCGACACCGAGATCAAGGTCGGCAACACGATGCCCTACAGCGGACCGGCGTCCGCCTACGGCCCGATCGGCAAGGTCGAAGCGGCCTACTTCAACAAGATCAATGCCGAGGGCGGCATCAACGGCCGCAAGATCAACTTCATCTCCTATGACGATGCCTACAGCCCGCCGAAGGCGGTCGAGCAGGTGCGCAAGCTGGTCGAAGGCGACGAGGTGTTGATGTTGTTCAACACACTCGGCACACCGTCCAATACAGCGATCCAGCCGTATCTGAACAAGAAGGGCGTGCCACAACTGTTCGTCGCCACCGGCGCGACCAAGTGGGGCGACCCGCAGCACTTCCCGTGGACAATGGGCTGGGCCCCGACCTACCAGGCGGAAGCGCGCATCTATGCGAAGTACCTGCTCGAGAACAAGCCGGATGCCAAGATCGCGATCATGTATCAGAACGATGACTACGGCAAAGACTACCTGAAGGGATTCAAGGACGGCCTCGGCGACAAGGCCGCCAAGATGATCATTGCCGAGGAGAGCTACGAGGTTGCCGAGCCGACGATCGACGGTCACGTCGTCAGGCTGCAGTCGTCCGGCGCCAACGTGTTCTTCAACGTCGCGACGCCCAAATTCGCGGCGCAGGCAATCAAGAAGGTGGCCGAGCTCGGCTGGAAGCCGCTGCACATCATGAACAGCGTCGCCGGTTCGATCGGAGGAACGCTGCGACCTGCCGGCCTCGACATCAGCAAGGATATCATCTCGGCAACCTACGGCATGGACTCGACCGATCCGCAATGGAAGGACAATCCGGCCATGAAGGAATGGGTCGCCTTCATGGACAAGTGGAATCCCGAGCGCCGACAAGACCGACGCCACCAACCTCTATGGCTATAACGTCGCGCGCACGCTGGTGCAGGTGCTCAAGCAATGCGGCGACAATCTCACCCGCGAGAACATCATGAAGCAAGCCGCGAGCCTGAAGGATTTCGAACCGGGCACGCTGCTGCCCGGCATCAAGATCAACACCTCGCCGACCGACTTCTACCCGATCGAACAGCTGCAGTTGCAGCGCTTCAACGGCCAGACCTGGGAGCGGTTCGGACCCATCATGAGCGGCGAAGTTTCCGGTTGATCGAGCGAAGCGTTTAGGACCTCGACGTGAACTTGACCGCGGCCCATCCAGGGCCGCGGTTTTTGTGAACACCCGGCCGCCATTTCAGGGAATCCCGAGGCCGACCGGCCCGACGCCCGGCTTTACAGCCGCTTGCTCTCTGAGTTTTACTCCCCTCCGCAAGACGCCGAAAGCGGCGGAAAACAGTGGAGGGCAAAGTATGACCATCAATTCTCGAGCGCGCGTCGCGGCACTGTCCGCGGCGTTGGTGGGGCTGGCGATCGCAGCGACGCCGGCCAGCGCACAGAAGAAATACGATACCGGCGTGACCGATACCGAGATCAAGATCGGCAACATCATGCCGTATTCCGGTCCGGCGTCGGCCTACGGCGTGATCGGCAAAACCGAGCAAGCCTACTTCAACAAGATCAATATCGAGGGCGGCATCAACGGCCGCAAGATCAACTTCATCACCTATGACGACAGCGCAAGCCCGCCGAAGACAGTGGAGCAGGCGCGCAAGCTGGTTGAGGGCGACGAGGTGTTCCTGATCTTCAACTCGCTCGGCACGGCGCCAAATTCGGCAATCCAGAAATACATGAATCAAAAGAAGGTGCCGCAGCTGTTCGTCGCGACCGGCGCGACCAAGTGGGGCGATCCGAAGAATTTTCCGTGGACCATGGGCTGGCAGCCCAACTACCAGACCGAGGGCCGCATCTACGCCAAATACATCCTCGACACCAAGCCGAACGGCAAGATCGCGGTGCTCTATCAGAATGACGATTACGGCAAGGATCTCTTGAAGGGCTTGAAGGACGGGCTCGGCGCCAAGGCCAGCATGGTCATCGCCACGGAAAGCTACGAGCTGACCGATCCGACGATCGACAATCACGTGGTCAGCCTGAAGGCGAGCGGCGCCGACATCTATGTCAGCATCACCACGCCGAAATTCGCCGCCCAGAGCCTGAAGAAGGTGAAGGAGATCGGCTGGGCGCCGGCCATGCACATCCTCAACAACGTGTCGTCCTCGATCGGCGGCGTGATCAAGCCGGCCGGCTACGACACCGCGCAAGGCATCATCTCCGTCACCTACGGCAAGGACGTCACCGACCCGCAATGGAAGGACGATGCCGGCGTCAAGGAATACGACGCGTTCCTTCAGAAGTGGTACCCCGACGCCAACCGTATCGACGGCAGCGTCGGTTACGGCATGATGCTGGCGCAGACGCTGGTGCAGGTGCTCAAGCAGTGCGGCGACGAGCTGACGCGCGAGAACGTCATGAAGCAAGCTGCCAACTTGAAGGATCTCGAGCTCGGCCTGCTGCTGCCCGGCATCAAGATCAACACCTCGCCAACCGACTTCTACCCGATCGAGCAGGAACAGCTGCAGAAGTTCCAGGGCGAGACCTGGGTCCGGTTCGGCGAGATCCTTGCGGGTGAAGTGCGGGATTGATTTACCGAAAACCGATCGAGGGAACCTGCAACTGAGTTTGGTTCGCAAAGAGGCTCTCCGCATGCGGGCGGAGAGCCTTCTCTGTATTCTGCGTCAGCCCGTCGCATTTCATAACATCTGCGTTTTGCATCAGGGCGCCCTGAAAAAATGACGCTTCTGCGCACGCGTTCTGCGAGGCAAAGCAGCGCCAGGCGTCGTCACAACGACCAACCTCTCAATGAGCATTTGAAGCAAAGAGGAAACTTATGAGCTTTCGTCTGAACCTCGTCAGCCTTTCCGCTGCCGCCCTGTTGGCGACGAGCAGCGTTGCGCTGGCGCAAAAAACCTATGACACCGGCGCGACCGATACCGAGATCAAGATCGGCAACATCATGCCGTACTCCGGCCCGGCCTCCGCCTATGGCGTGATCGGCAAGGCCGAAGCGGCCTACTTCAACAAGGTCAACGAGGAAGGCGGCGTCAACGGCCGCAAGATCAACTTCGTCACCTACGACGACGCCTACTCGCCGCCGAAGGCCGTCGAGCAGGTCCGCAAGCTGGTGGAAGGCGACGAGGTGCTGCTCGTCTTCAACTCGCTCGGCACCCCCTCGAACACCGCGATCCAGAAATACCTGAACAGCAAGAAGGTGCCGCAGCTGTTCGTCGCCACCGGCGCCACCAAGTGGGGCGATCCGAAGAATTTTCCGTGGACGATGGGCTGGCAGCCGACCTACCAGAGCGAGGCGCGCATCTACGCGAAGTACCTGCTGCAGACCAAGCCGGACGCCAAGATTGCGGTGATCTACCAGAACGACGATTACGGCAAGGACTACCTCAAGGGTCTGAAGGATGGGCTCGGGCCGAAAGCCGCGAGCATGATCGTCGCCGAGGAAAGCTACGAGGTGTCGGAGCCGACGATCGACTCCCACATCGTCAAGCTGAAGTCGACCAACGCCGACGTCTTCTTCACGTTCGCAACGCCGAAGTTCGCGGCGCAGACCATCAAGAAGATGGGCGAGATCAACTGGAAGCCGATGCACTTCCTGAATAACGTCTCGATCTCGGTCGGCAGCGTGATCAAGCCGGCCGGCATGGACAACGCGCAGGGCATCATCTCCGCGTCCTACGGGATGGACCCGACCGACCCGCAGTGGAAGGACAACCCCGGCATGAAGGACTGGGTCGCCTTCATGGACAAGTACAATGCGAGCGCCGACAAGACCGACGCCAGCAACGCCTACGGCTACAGCGTGGCCCGCACGCTGGTGCAGGTGCTGAAGCAGTGCGGCGACAATCTCACCCGCGAGAACATCATGAAGCAGGCGGCGAACCTGAAGGATTTTGAGCCGGGTCTGCTGCTGCCGGGCATCAAGATCAACACCTCGCCGACCGACTTCTACCCGATCGAGCAATTGCAGCTGATGCGCTTCAAGGGCGAGACCTGGGAGCTGTTCGGCGACATCATGAGCGGCGAGATCAGGGACTGATATTGCGCAGTGGTCGTCCCCGCGAAAGCGGGGACCCATAACCACTGCGCCCGTTGGCTGTGACGGCCTCGGCTGACGAGGGCTAGCCACCAGGGTCAGTCGTCCCGCTTCTGCTGCGGCGTATGGGTCCCCGCTTTCGCGGGGACGACGCCTCGGATTCATGAACTCATGGCCAGCAGAAAAGCCCTCCGCGGCAACACCGCGGCGGGTTCTTTATTGCCTGCGTTGTTCGACTTTGATCGCGTCGCGTTCATGCCATAATGTGAAAGGGAGACGACGAGGGGCTTGGGTTCCATGCGCGATGCCAGCATCCAGAGAGGACGGTGGTTTGGCAATGCTGGCGCCTGACACTTCCTCCGCCGGACATGTCGTACTGACGGGCCGTTCGGGCAAAAACGATCCGGCAGATGCGCTGCGCGAGGCGCTGCGCGCGATCGCGGAGCAGTTGGCCAAGGCTGGCGCCGGCCCGCATCACCTGACGGAAATGATTTGGGCGACGGCGGATGTTGCCGCGCTTCATCCGTCGCGCCGCGCCATCGATGCCACCTACCGCGAGGTGTTCGCCGGCTTTCGCCCAAAGCTGTTGCTGACCCGCACGGGCGTCCCGGGGCTCGTCGTTACGGCCCATGTGGCGCCGCCCGGGCCTCCCGATCCACATCCAGTCTGGCGCACCTATTCGGCGCAACAGCTCGCGCAGCAGTACAGCCCACGATCACAGGTTCCCGATGTGATCGCGGTGTTCGAGCAATGGACCAGGGACGGCGCGGCGTTTCGCCAGGACCACCGTGGCCTTGACCTCGCCTATGGTCGCGAGGCCGCCGCCCGCTTCGATCTCTATCGACCCGCCGAGATCGCCCGGCCGCCGCTCTTTGTCTACATACACGGCGGCTACTGGCAGGCGATCACCAAGGAGCAAAACGCGCAGTTTGCCGCTGGCCTCGTGCGCTCCGGCTTCGCCGTCGCCAATCTGGATTACAGCTATTGTCCCGAGACACCGCTGCCGCAGATCATCCTGCAAATCCGCGCCGCACTGAACGTCCTGCGCCGCGAGGCGGATAATCTTTCTGTCGATGCCTCACGCCTGCATCTGGTCGGCCATTCGGCCGGCGCTCACCTGGCCGCGATGCTGGCCGCCGATCCCGATTCCCCACCGATTGCTTCGGCCCTGCTGATCTCCGGCGTGTTCGAGCTGAAGCCGCTGGCGCTGCTGCCGATGGGCCGGATCCTGGGCCTCACCGACCCAGCTGTCGTCCGCCGCAACTCGCCGATCAATTTTCGGCCGCGCCACGGTTGCCGTGTTGGACTTGCGGTTGGCGGGCGCGAAAGCGATGAATTCAAGCGCCAGAGCACGGACCTGGCTGGCATATGGCGGGCCGATCCGCCGCGCATCGTCGCCGAGCGAAATCACTTCGACATCCTCGACGCGTTGATCGAAGGCGACCTGCTGCAACTCGCGCTGAAACTCGCGAAATAGCTGAACGCTGCGATGGCCGACGACAAACGAAAATTGCTGCGCCAGATCTTCGATGCCGCCGTGGCGCGCGCCCATCCGGCGCGCGTGCTGGCGAACCATTTGCCGCCGCCACCAGCGGGCCGCGTGATCTGCCTCGCCGCAGGCAAGGCTGCCGGCGCGATGGCCGAGGCGGCCGAGCAGCACTATCTCGACCGCCTCGGCTTGCCGCCCGACCGCCTGGTCGGCATCGCAACGACCCGACATGGCCATGGCGTTCCGACGCGGCGGATCCGCGTGGTCGAGGCCGGTCACCCCGTGCCGGATCAGGCCGGCCTGCAGGGCGCCGAGGATACGCTGAAGCTCGCCGCGGCAGCGACAAGAGACGACCTCGTGCTGGCCTTGCTGTCCGGCGGCGGCTCCGCCAACTGGATCGCGCCGGCTGCCGGCATCACCTTCGCGCAGAAGCAGGATGTCACGCGGCAGCTGTTGCGCTCAGGCGCGCCGATCTCTGCCGTCAACACCGTGCGCAAACATTTGTCGCGCATCAAGGGTGGCCGGCTGGCGCGCGCCGCGGCTCCCGCACGCATCGTAACGCTCGCGATCTCCGACGTCCCGCATGACGATCCGGCGGTGATCGCTTCCGGCCCGACGGTGCCCGATGCCTCCACGCTCGCCGACGCCCGCGCCATCGTCGCGCACTATGGCCTGAAACTCGACGACGCAGTGCGGCGCGCGCTCGATGATCCCGCCAACGAGAGCTGCAAGCCAAATGACCCGGCATTCGCCAACGCGAGCTTTGAGCTGATCGCACGACCACGCGATGCGCTGGATGCGGCGATCACGACAACACGGGCCGCGGGCTATGAGACGGTCGACCTCGGCAGCGACGTCGAGGGCGAGGCGCGCGAGGTTGCCGCTGCTCACGCCGCGCTGGCGCAGGAGGCGCGCGCGGCGGGGCGGCGGATTGCCATCCTCTCCGGCGGCGAGTTGACCGTCACCATCAAAGGGACAGGCCGAGGCGGGCCGAACCAGGAATACGCGCTGGCGCTGCTGGAAGCGCTCGGCGCGATGGACCACATCGCGGCGCTAGCCGCAGACACTGACGGCGCCGACGGCGGCGCCGGCTCGTCGACCGATCCCGCTGGCGCCTTCGTCGATGCCCGCACGGCTTCGCGTGCAAGAACACTCGGGCTGCGCCCGGCGGATTTTCTCGCCAACAACGATGCGACGGGGTTTTTCGAGAAGACCGGAGACCTGCTGGTGACCGGCCCGACGCTCACCAACGTCAACGACGTCAGGATACTCCTGGTCGATCCTTGAGGCTCAAAAGTCCTGCGCGATCTTGGCCAGGATGCGCAGCAGCGCGGCGCGATCGGCCGAACCAAGCAGCGCGCCAAGCCGCGCTTCATGCTTCGCAGGCAATGATTTTTCGCGCCCGTGCCAGTGCTGCGCGGCCCTTCTCGGTCAACGACAGCACGTGCGAACGGCGATCGGTCTCCGAGCGGGCCCGGGCGCACAGGCCGCGGGATTCGAGCCCGTCCAGCATCGCGACGAAATTCGGCCTGAGGATCCCGAGCGCGCCGGCGACCTCGGTCTGGTTGCGGCCGGGATTCTTCTCCAGCAGCAGCAGCACGGAAAACTGCGCTGGCGTCAGCTGCAGCGGCGCGACGCATTTGAGGAAATCCTCATACAGCTTGAGCTGCGCCCGTTTCAGCGCATAGCCGAGCAAGTCCGACAACTCGCCAAGGTCGAGCGGCGTCGCCGCTCCCTCCTCCGCGATCGCGCTTCGCGCCGCGCGCTCGGCCGCCACTTTCGCCATCCTCTCCTCGCGCCAAACCGAACTCAGACGGCTTGAGGTTATAGTCGCTAATTGTTATTGGCCATACCAATCAGCGGCACAGTGCGCCTCGGCGCGTTGAAAGCCGGCACAGCGCCCGCCACAATGATGCGGGACCGGCCAAGGGGCCTGCGGGGGGGACCGGCTTGGACTCAACGATATTCCTGTTTCTGTTGCAGGACGGGATCACCAATGGCGCGATCTACGCGCTGCTCGGGCTCGCGACGGTGCTGGTGTTCGCGGTCACCCGCGTCATCCTGATTCCGCAGGGCGAATTCGTCACGTTTGGCGCGCTGACCTACGCGGCGTTGGCCGCCGGCAAGCTGCCCGGCACGGTCGGCCTCATCGTGCTGATGGGCGTCGCCGCGTTCGGCTTCGAGCTGTTTGCCATGCGGCGAACATTTGGCCCGCGCCGCCTGTTGCGTGCATTCGGTCTTTTCGTAGCGCTGCCGCTCGTGATCGCTACTGTCGCGATCATGCTCGCGCCGCGGCGCTTCGGCGTCGCGGTCGATGTGCTGCTCACGATCGTGATCGTGGCGCCGCTCGGCCCCTATCTCTACCGCATCGCGTTTCAGCCGATGGCGCAGGCCTCGGTGCTGACGCTCCTGATCGCATCGGTCGGCGCGCACCTGGCGTTGCTCGGCTACAGCCTGATCGTGTTCGGTGCCGAGGGCCTGCGCGGGCCGGCACTGTCCAGCCTGTCGGCATCGGTCGGGCCACTGACCATCACCGGGCAAAGTCTCAGCGTGTATGTCGTGACGATCGTTCTGATGATTGCGCTGCGGCTGTTCTTCGGCCGCACGCTGTACGGCAAGGCGCTGCGCGCCACCGCCGTCAATCGCATCGGCGCACGGCTTGCCGGTATCCGCACTTCGCTGTCCGGACAGATTGCGTTCCTGCTGGCCGCCGCGATCGGCGCCATCTCCGGCGTGCTGCTCGCGCCGATCACCACGACCTATTACGACACCGGCTTCCTGATCGGGCTCAAAGGATTTGTCGCGGCCATCATCGGCGGGCTTGCAAGTTATCCGGTCACCGCGCTGGCGGCGCTGGTGGTGGGTTTCGTCGAAGCGCTATCGTCGTTCTACGCCAGCAACTACAAAGAAGTGATTGTCTTTACCCTCATCGTGCCGGTGCTGATGGCGCGTTCGCTCGCCTCGCCTGCGGTCGAAGACGAGCCGGACTGATCGCAATGGCGCCGGCGGTTCGCATTCTGATCTTCGCCCTAATAATTGCCGCGTTCCCGCTGATCCCGGGCCTGCCGCGGTTCTGGATCGTGCTCGCCGATAACATTGGCCTCGCGGCCCTCGTCGCCATGGGGCTCGTGCTGCTCACCGGCGTCGGCGGGCTGACGTCGTTCGGCCAGGCGGCGTTCTGCGGCTTTGGCGCCTATACGACGGCGCTGCTGACCACCTCGTATGGGCTGTCGCCGTGGCTGACCTTGCCGCTGTCGCTGATTGTCAGCGGCGGTTTTGCGGTGCTGCTCGGGCTGATCACGCGTGCGGCTGTCCGGTCACTACCTGCCGCTCGGCACCATCGCCTGGGGGCTCAGCCTCTACTATCTGTTCAGCAAGATCGCGCTGCTTGGCCGCAATGACGGGATCTCCTCGATCCCGCCGCTCGCGATCGGCAATTTTCAGCTGCTCGATATCGGCCGCATTTACTACGCGATCTGGATCGCGGTATTCGTCGCCGCGATCCTGACACTCAACCTGCTGGACTCTGCGCGCCGGACGCGCGATCCGCGCATTGCGGCGCGGCCATATCGCCGCCGAAGCGTTTGGGGTGTCGACGGCGCGCGCAAAACTGTTCGTGTTCATCTATGCGGCCGTGCTGGCCGGCCTGTCCGGCTGGCTCTACGCGCATTTCCAGCGCGCAGTGAACCCAACGCCGTTCGGCATCGACGCCGGCATCGAGTATCTGTTCGTTGCGGTGGTCGGCGGCGCCGGTCACGTCTGGGGCGCGGTGCTCGGCGCGGCCATCGTCACCGTGCTTAAATACGTGCTGCAGGACACGCTGCCAGCGCTGTTCCAGACGCGCCTGCAACTCGAGACCATCGTGTTCGGCATGTTGCTGGTGCTGTTGCTGCAGGTCGCGCCATCGGGCGTGTGGCCGCGCTTGGCGACACTGGTGCCGATGAAGCGCCGTGAGCGCGATGGCACGGGCGGCGCGCTGCCGCAACGCGACAAGCGCGGCGACGCCCGCACGCTGCTCGCCGTGCGCAAGCTCACCAAGCGCTTCGGCGGTCTGGCTGCCGTCAACGACATCAGCTTCGACGTCACGGCAGGGCAGATCCTGGCGCTGATCGGCCCGAACGGCGCGGGAAAAAGTACGACCTTCAACATGATCACCGGCGTGCTAAAGCCAACATCAGGCACCATCACACTCGACGGCCTACGGATCGATGAAGCCACACCGCAGGCGATAGCGCGGCTCGGCGTCGCGCGCACGTTCCAACACGTCAAGCTCGTGCCCGACATGAGCGTCGAGGAGAATGTCGCGCTTGGGGCCTACCTGCGCGGCCACGCGAGCGCGCTCGCGAGCATGCTCAGGCTTGATCGCGCCGATGAGGTCGCGCTGCTCACGGAGGCGCGGAGACAGCTCGCGCGCGTCGGCCTTGCCGAGGCCGCGCATCTGCCGGCGGCCAGCCTGCCGCTCGGACAACAGCGCCTGGTCGAGATCGCGCGTGCGCTCGCCAACGATCCCGTCCTGCTGCTGCTCGATGAGCCGGCGGCGGGCCTGCGCCATCGCGAGAAGACCGAGCTTGCCGAGTTGCTGCGCAAGCTGCGCGACGAAGGCGTCACGGTGGTACTGGTCGAGCACGACATGGGTTTCGTCATGGACATCGCCGAGCGCATCGTCGTGCTCGACTTTGGCACCAAAATCGCCGAGGGCACTGCTGGCGAGGTGCGGACGAATCCCGCCGTGATCGCGGCCTATCTGGGGGTCGCGGCATGAGCACGCGCCTGCTCGATGTCGGCGACGCCGCGATCTCCTACGGCAAGGTTGAGGCGGTGCGGTCGGCGTCGCTGCATGTCGAGCAAGGCGAGATCGTCGCCATCATCGGCGCCAACGGTGCCGGCAAGACCACGCTGCTCAACGCGATCATCGGCATTCTGCCGGCGAGCGGTCGCTTCGGCTTCGCCGATCAAAATATCGCCGCGCTCGAAATCGAGGATCGCGTCGCGCTGGGGCTTTCGCTGGTGCCGGAGCGGCGTGAGCTGTTCGGCGCGATGCCGGTCGAAGACAACTTGCTGCTCGGTGCATTCCGCCTCGGCCAAAAGGCTGCCAGCCGCAACATCGAGCGCGTCTACACGCTGTTCCCGCGCCTGAAGGAGCGACGGCAGCAACTTGCGGCGACGTTATCGGGCGGCGAGCAGCAGATGCTCGCGATCGGGCGAGCGCTGATGGGCGCACCAAAACTGTTGATGCTGGATGAGCCGAGCCTTGGCCTCGCGCCGTTGATCGTCGCCGATATCTTCAAGATCATCGGCGAGCTCAAGCAATCCGGTGTGTCGATCCTCTTGGTCGAGCAGAACGCGCGGGCGGCGCTGAAAGTCGCCGACCGCGCCTACGTGATGGAGCTCGGCGGTTTTGTGCTCGATGGTGATGCAAACAACGTTGCCGCCGATCCCCGCGTGATCGCGAGCTATCTGGGGCTACCCTCTCACTGACCACCGGTGCCGGCTAACGCCTTGTTTTGAAAGGCATTAGCCAGTGATTTGGGGGGATTTTCCCGACGAGGCTTGAGGTATTAAAATACCTCTACTTGATCACCTCGAACTTGCCGTCCTTCACCGTGAGCAGGATGCGGGCGCGGTCATCGACGCCGTAGCGGTCCTTCTCGGTGAAGTTATAGACGCCCTGGCTCGCGGCGAGGTCCTTCTCGGTCAGCAGCGCCTGGCGGATTGCCTCACGGAATTCCTTGGTGCCGGGTTTCGCCGTTTTCAATGCCACCGGAACGATGCGCTTCAGGATTTCGAAGGCGTCATAGGGGTGCGCGGCAAACTGGCTGCGACTCTGCGGGCCATATTTGCCTTCGTACGCCGTGACCAGCGCGAGGCCCGGCTTCTTGGTGAGCGCGCTGTCGGGCTGTCCCTCCGGCGCGATCGCGGGGCCCGACGCCAGAATGACACCCTCGGCCGATTTGCCGGCGATGCGGATGAAGTCGTAGCTGACCGCGCCATGGGTCTGGTAGATCGGCCCGGTGTAGCCGCGCTCGCGCAAGCCGAGCTGCGGAAGAGCCGCGGCAGTGCCCGAGCCCGCGACCAACACCGCATCGGGCTTCACTGAGACGAGCTTCAGCACTTGGCCGGTCACTGACGTATCGGCGCGCGCGTAGCGCTCGTCGGCGACGAGCTCGAGGCCCATGGGTGCTGCCTGGTTCTTGAATTCACCGAGCCAAAGGTCACCCCAGGAATCGGAGAAGCCGATCAGGCCGACGGTCTTCACGCCGTTCTTCTTCATGTGATCGAACAGCGCCTTGGCCATCAGCGGCACCGGCTGCGGCATCACCACGGTCCACTTGGCACGCTCGGGCGTGATCGGCGTCGGCGCCAGCGCGAAGTGCGGGATGCCGGCTTCGGCGGCGACGGTCGCAACGCCGATCGAGGCCGGCGTATTCGACGAGCCCATGATGATATCGACCGCCGATTCATTGACGAAGCGGCGGGCGTTGGTGGTCGCCGTCGTGGGATCGCCAGCGTCATCGAGCACGATGGTCTTGATCTTGGCGCCTCCGATCTCGGTCGGCACGAATTCGAGCGCGTTGCGCTCGGGCACGCCAAGCGCGGCAGATGGGCCGCTGGTCGAGATCGTAATGCCGATGGTGATGTCGGGAGATTCCGCCGCCCATGCTGATGGCGCTGCGGCGAGGCCGAACGCCGCAAGACCGACCGCGGCTGCCCAAAGCTTCCTTGTCATCGCTCCTCCTTGTATTGATTCTTGTGATTGACTGGCCGCTAGCGGGCCGGTTCGCCGGCGGCGCAATGGCCGCCGTTCGTTTGAATAGTTACGTTCTATAACTAATTAGCCGGTGTCAATGGCGGGCAAACTGACACGCCAGTCGGCGCGCGACGCCTAATGCGGTGTCGCGCCCAAGCAGAGCGCAAGGCCGCCGACAGATCGCTTACGCCAGCGAGCCGACGATCTTGTCGAATTGCGCTTCGCTCATGATCGGGACAGTGGTGGTGCGCAGATTGCCCGCCGAGGCGAGCGACAGGACATATCGCGCCAGCGTCTCTTCGTCCTTGGCCTCGACATGGATAATCAGATCGTAGATCCCCATCGCAAGATACGACGTCTTGACCTCGACGCCGATTTTCTTGGCGGCCTCACGTCCCGCCGCGCGGCGCTTGGGCGCGTCCTTGATGGTACGAACGCCCTGTTCGGTGAAGTTGCAGAGAAGCATGTACATCGGCATGACAGCCTCCTCGTGCTGAGTAACAGCCCGTCCAGCGGGCTGGACTCTGCCACAGATCGAGCCCCTAGCCGAGCCGCTTTCGCGCGAGATCCTTGGAACCATGTGTCACGTTCGCGAAAAAAGGTATGATTGCGGGCGCCAACCGAACGCCGTCACATCAGTTGGGGCGAGGTGACCATGACCGATGCAAGCGCGAAGACTGACGCAGTGCCGGAACTGCGCCCGTACCTGCCGGCAACTTCAGGCTTTACGAAAGGCGAGGGCTCGCCGCGCGACTTCCTCGAGCGGGCGATTAGCGCGCTCGGAGGCATGGGAGCCGAAAATCGGCGCCTTCGTCGCGCTCGATCTCGCCGCGGCACGCGCTGACGCCGATCGCGCCACCGCACGCTGGCGTGCCGGCAAGCCGCTGTCGCCGATCGACGGCATGCCGGTCGGCATCAAGGACATCATCGAGACCATCGATATGCCGACCGGGAACGGCTCGCCGCTGTTCGACGGCTACCGCAGCGGAACGCGACGGCGCCAGCGTCGCGGCGCTGCGCGAAGCGGGCGCGGTGATCGTCGGCAAGACAGTCACCACCGAGTTCGCGTCGACCGAGCCGCGCGGCACCCGCAACCCGCACGACGTGACGCGCACGCCGGGCGGCTCGAGCAGCGGCTCGGCGGCGGCCGTTGCTGTCGGCGCCATCGCGGTCGGGATCGGCACGCAGGTGCTGGGCTCGATCGTTCGGCCGTCCAGTTTCTGCGGCTGCTTCGGTTTCAAGCCGACGGTCGGCGCGATCAATCGCGGCGGCAGCTATGATGGGCTGTCGCAAAGCGTGCACGGCCCGATCGCTGCCAGCCTGCCCGAGGCCTGGATTGTCGCCTACGAGATCGCGCAGCGCGCCGGCGGCGACCCGGGTTTTCCGGGGCTGTACGGGCCGGCGACGCCGCCTGCGACGGTGCGGCCAAGGAAACTCGCGTTGCTCGAAACCGATGGCTGGGCGGTTGCAACGCCGGGCGCGAAACAGGCGCTCGCCGGCGCGATCGAAAAGCTCCGCGCGACAGGCATTGCTATCGCGACACGGCACGATGATTCGAGAATAGCCGCGACCGAAGCCGCCATCACAGGCGCTCGCGAACTCTCGACACGCATCAACGCCTGGGAGTGGCGCTGGCCGATCAACACCTATCGGGCCCGCGATGCCACGAAGCTCAGCAAGTCGACGCTGGAGCGCGGCGCGCAGGCCGAAGCGATGACGCTCGACGACTATCGGTTCGATCTCGCCGATCGCGAGCGGCGGCGTGCCATTCATTCGGCATTGGCCGGAGAATTCGACGCCTGCGTTACGCTGTCGGCGGCGGGCGCGGCTCCCGTCGGTCTTAACTCGACCGGCAACCCGGTGTTCGCCGCGCCGGGGTCGATGCTCGGGATCCCTGCGATCTCGCTGCCGGTGCTCGACGATGGCGGCCTGCCGCTCGGCCTGCAGCTGATGGGCTTTGCGCACCGCGATGCGCGGCTGTTTGCGACCGCCGCCGCGGTGCTGGAGATATTGAAACGGACGTGAGAGTCTTAGTGGTTTGCGCGGGTTACCTCTCCCCATTTGGAGAGAGGTCGGATTGCGCAGCAATCCGGGTGAGGGGGTGCCGACCTCGCGAAATCTTGAGCCCCCTCACCCGCCGCGCTTCGCGCGTCGACCTCTCTCCCCGACGGGGAGAGGTAACTCCACTCGCGTTGCAAGCGCCTTGTTTCAATCAAACTAAACTCGTCGCGCCCTACAGCACCTTGTAGACGTCGATGACGACTTGCGCCTGGTGGCGCTGGGCGGAGGCGACGAACAGCGTCTGCATCATCCAGCGATATTTGTCGCTGCCGGTCTCGAACTTCGGCACGGTGCGGAAATAGATCAGATTGGGATCGACGGCCTCGCCGCGGGTCAAGCGCTCGAGCGCCTCGCGCGGGCCGGTGCGGATGCCGGTGTTCTCGATGTAGAGCAGCGCGCCGTCGTCCAGTTCGACCACATAGCGCGCAACGAGATCGATCAAGCCGTTGGGGCGGATGATCTGAAAATCAGCGCCGCCGGCAAGAATCTTGCCGCGCATATTGGGGCCGCGCAGCTCGCCGCCCGTGATCGCGATCTGCCGGCGCACCCCAAGGCCGGTCTCGCCAACCGAGACGGGAGTGGCGACGTCAACGGACAGGCGAAAGACAAACTCGGTCTCGAGCGACGGCCTGGCGTCGGCGATGGCTGTGCTGGTCATTGGCTTCCCCGTTCCTCATTGTGTTTTGGCGAGAAGATGCTGGTACGGTGCTGACGTGCAACCGGCCTGTGGCTCTCGATAGGTGAATACCCCAGTGTAACAACGGGCCGGGGCTTGCGTAACGTTGCGTGAATGCCCTTGCGTATCGACAAGAGAGGCCTATCGCCAGTCAAGGAGGGAGCGATGTCAGAGACTGCTCAAGCTGCGGTAAATCCTGAGAAATTGAACGCGTTCATGGGCCGCATGCTCGGCGATTTGGGGGCATTGACGAATTCCGTCCTGGTGCACCTCGGTGACCAGCTTGGGCTGTACAAGGCGTTGGCAAAATCCGGCCCGACGACCCCAGCGGCACTGGCAAAGCAGACCGAAACCGCAGAGCGACTGGTGACGGAGTGGCTCTCGGCACAGGCTGCGCAGAGCTATGTCACCTACGACAAGGCGACAGGCGAGTTCTCACTCTCTCCTGAGCAGGCGATGGTGTTCGCCCACGAGGACAGCCCGGTCTTCATGGCAGGCTTTTTTGATGTCGCGCGGGGGATGTTCGATGACGTGCCGAAGCTCGTCAATGCCTTCAAGACCAATGGCAAGCTGGCCTGGCACGAGCACAACGGCTGTTTGTTCTGCGGCACGCGGCGCCTGTTCCGGCCGGTCTACGACCACCATCTCGTCAACGAGTGGCTGCCGGCGCTCGATGGCGTCGTCGAGAAGCTGCGGCGCGGCGCGCTGGTGGCTGATGTTGGTTGCGGCCACGGCGCTTCAACCATCTTGATGGCCAAGGCGTTCCCGAATTCCAGGTTCTACGGCTACGACTATCACCCGGGCTCGATCGAGGCGGCCCAACAAGCCGCACACGGCGAACAAGTTGCCGATCGCATCAGCTTCGAGGTTGGTGCGGCCAAAAGCTATCCGGCCAAGGGCTTCGATCTCGTATGCTTCTTTGACTGCCTGCACGATATGGGCGATCCGGTCGGCGCGGCGCGCCATGTCAGAGAAACACTCAAGCCGGACGGGACCTGGCTCGTGGTCGAGCCATTCGCTCACGATACGCTCGAGGACAATCTCAATCCTGTCGGCGCCGTGTTCTATGCGGCATCGACCATGGTTTGCACACCCGCATCGCTGTCGCAGGAGGTTGGTCTTGCGCTCGGCGCGCAAGCCGGCGAAGCACGGATCAGGAAAGTTGCGACCGCAGGCGGCTTCACGCACTTCCGACGCGCCGCCGAGACGCCGTTCAATATTGTTTTCGAAGCGAGACTGTAAGGCGAGCCAAGCGGGCGGTCGTCCCTGACGCCGCGGTTCGACCGGGCATCCTCGTCACGGGAGGTCGCTGAAGCGCACAAGCGGGCGCCCGGCGCGGCCCGTTGACGCACGTCAACCGCCCGGGACACGATCGGTCTGAAAGTGTCGCCATTGATGTTGAGGTTCGAAGTCTACCCATCAGCAACAACTTGGGCATTCGCTGGGCTCGCGACTGCGCGTCAGTTGGCGGTTTCTCAGCTCGACCGCAAATTGATGCAGATCAGCACCCGCCGCGCTGGCATTTGATTACTGTGCTCATGGGGTATGCTGGATCTCAGGAGGTCGACGATGGCTAATCGCGAAGTTGTGATCTGTTCACCGGTACGCACAGCGATCGGAACTTATGGTGGCACGCTCAAGGACACGCCAGCCGTCGATCTCGGCGCCGCTACGGTTCGCGCGGCTCTTGAGCGCGCGAAACTCTCGTCGGGCGATATCGGTACGGTCGTCATGGGCAACGTGATCCAGGCCGGAAACAAGATGAATCCAGCGCGCCAGGCCGCAATTCACGGCGGCGTGCCGGTCGATATCCCGGCGATGACAATCAACCGCGTCTGCGGCTCAGGCGCACAGGCAATTGCGAGCGCAGCGCAGGAGGTGATGCTTGGCTTCATCGATAGCGCGGTCGCCGGGGGCATGGAGAACATGGACCGCGCTCCGTATCTCATGAGCTCGGGGCGCTGGGGCTACCGGATGGGCGACGCCCAGGTCTTCGATGCAATGCTGATGGACGGCCTCAACGATGCCTTCTCCGGTCAACATTCCGGATGGCACACGGAGGATCTCGCGAGCTCGCACCAGATCACGCGCGAGCAGCAGGACCGCTGGGCAGAGCGCTCGCAGAAACGGTTTTCGGCTGCTCAGTCCGCTGGCAAGTTTGCCGCGGAAATCACGCCAGTCGAAGTCGCGTCACGCAAGGGCCCGGCAAAATTCGAGAAAGATGAACATAATCGGCCGGATACCACCCTGGAGAGCCTCTCGAAACTAAAGCCGGCCTTCCGCAAGGACGGCACCATCACCGCTGGCAATGCGCCGGGTCTCAACAGTGGAGCGGCGGCGATGATCGTGGCCGATCGCGCTTGGGCTGACCACAAGGGTCTCGTGCCGATGGCGCGACTCGTAGCCTACGGTATCGGTGCCGTCGAGCCGGGTATGTTCGGTTTGGGTCCGGTACCGGCAGTGAAGCAGGCGCTCGATCGTGCCGGATGGAAAACTTCAGATGTCGAGCGCATCGAGATCAACGAAGCCTTCGCAGCAATCGCAATTGCGGTCACAAAGGACCTTGGTTTGGGTCCCGAAATCGTCAACGTCGAAGGCGGTGCCATCGCGCATGGTCACCCGATCGGCGCCAGCGGCGCGGTGCTCACGACTCGACTGCTGTATTCGATGCAACGCGATGGAATCAAAAAAGGCATCGTCACGCTCTGCATCGGCGGTGGCCAGGGAATTGCACTCGCGCTCGAAGCCGTGAATTGAGCCGGTGTTGGAAATCCAGCGGATGTTTGGATGACCGATCCGACGCGGCCGTTGCGGGGAAGAGATCCGGTCAATTTACCCGGATTTCTTGCCGATCCGGCTCGCTTCATATTTTTCACCGGCAAAGGTGGCGTCGGCAAGACGTCGATTGCTTGCGCCGTCGCTTTGGCGCTTGCCGACCGGGGCAAGTCTGTCCTGATAGTCAGCACCGATCCTGCATCCAATCTCGATGAGATCCTCAATGTGCGGTTGAGCAATCTTCCGGTCGCGGTTCCTGGCGTCGAGCATCTGCAGGTCCTCAATATTGACCCGACCGCCGCAGCGGATGCCTATCGCGTCCGGGTGTTGGACCAGATGGGAGCGGACGCGAGCGACCAATTGCGGAACACCGTTCGGGAACAATTGTCGGGCGCTTGCACGACGGAGATCGCTGCCTTCGACGAGTTTGCCGGCCACTTGGCCAACAATGACGGTGCCTACGATCACATCGTGTTCGATACTGCACCAACCGGGCATACGCTTCGCCTCCTGAGCTTGCCCAGGGCCTGGAGCGGTTTTCTCGAGGTCAATGAAGAAGGCGCTTCGTGTTTGGGACCGCATTCTGGCCTCAAGATGCAGGAAGCTCGCTTCAGGATTGCTTTGGCCGCGCTCAGCGATCCAGCATCGACGACCATTATCCTCGTTGCTCGGCCCGAAGCCGGGGCTCTCACCGAGGCGGCGCGAACCTCGGCGGAGTTGCAAGCGCTTGGCCTCTCAAATCAGCGGTTGGTTGTGAACGGCGTATTCAGGGCCACCGATCGATCGGACGTGACAGCGGCGTCGCTCGAAGATCTGGGAAAGCGGGCGCTCTCGGATCTTCCGGCAGTACTACAGGTGCTCCCGCGCGACGATATCCCGCTTCGGCCTTTCGAGTTGCTCGGGGTCAGAGCATTGCGGTCTTTGCTCGCACCTGAGAGCGCAACTGCTACACCAACAGCGACTCCTCCGGCCTTGCCGTTAGTGAACGACCTTCCCGGCCTCGATAGCTTGATCGACGGTCTGGCGGCAGATGGCAGGGGCCTGATCATGGTCATGGGGAAGGGCGGCGTGGGCAAGACCACGATCGCAGCCGCTATCGCCGTCGGCCTGGTGCAGCGGGGCCATACGGTTCACCTCAGCACGACAGATCCGGCGGCTCATCTTGCGATCACGCTTACGGAGGCGGTTCCCGGTTTGCGGGTCGACCGAATTGATCCAAGGGTGGAGACGGAACGCTATGTCGAGAAAATAATGACGGATCGCGGTCGCAACCTTGATGCACAGGGACGGGCTCTGCTGCGTGAGGATTTGCGCTCTCCGTGCACTGAAGAGATCGCCGTCTTTCATGCCTTTTCTCAAATCGTACAGGAAGCGCGGAGCGCGTTTGTGGTGCTTGATACCGCACCGACAGGTCATACTTTGCTTCTGATGGATGCCACCGGTGCCTATCATCGGCAGGTGATCCGGCAAATGGAGCATGCAGCCGTTGGTCGGATCATCACCCCGCTGATGCGTCTTCAGGACCCGGCCTACACGCACGTCGTGTTAGTGACGTTGGCAGAAGCAACTCCTGTGTCGCAGGCCAGTGCCCTACAAGAGGACCTGCGGCGCGCGCATGTCGAGCCCTACGCCTGGGTCATCAACAAGAGCTTGCTTGCCGCGAGAACTCGAGACCCGCTGCTTGCGCAGCGATTGCTGGGTGAGCAAAAGCAGATTGATCGTGTCCGCGGATCGATGGCGAAGAATGTGTTCTTTCTGCCGTGGCAGGCGACCCCACCCATTGGCTTGCCGGCGCTCCAAGAATTGGCACGTGACCGACGCTCCGCGATAAAGCGCATCGGTAAGCAACAGGTCTCCGAATGAAGGGCCATGTCTGTTGATGCAGCACCTAGCGGCGGTCTAGTGAGACAGCAGCACCGGGACGACCTGGTGTGACAAGACGCTTCGCGTCGCGCCGCCGAGCACGAATTCGCGCAGGCGCGAGTGGCCGAAGGCGCCCATCACCAGCAGATCGGCCTGCACCGACGTGACGTAGAATTCCAGCACCTCGCCGATCGGATAGCCTGCGGACTTGACGTCTTCGAGGACGACGGTGGCGCCGTGCTCGGCCAGGTGCCTTGCAAGCTCCTCGCCGGACCGCTTGCTGTCGATCGTCTTCTCGCCACTCACCGTCACGACGGTGACCTGCTTCGCCTTGATGAGCAGCGGCAAGGCATCGGCCACCGCGCGCGCCGCGGTTCGCGAGAAATCCCAGGCGACCACAACATGATCCAGCGCGAACGGACGGTCGCTCAGCGACTGCGCCGGCATCAACAGCGTCGGGCGGCCTGAGCCGAAGATGATCGCTTCTGCGAACCAGTATTCCTGAAAGGAATGCTCGGGCGTGCCGATAATGGTCAGGTCGCGCAGCTTCGCGTAGTCGGTGAACAAGTCGGCCAGTTCATTCGTAAAACAGGTGTCAAAGATCCGCTCACGAAAGATGCCGCGCGCGGCCGCCTTGTGCTCGAAGGTCGCGAGCAGCTTTTCGGCGCTGGCGCGGCTCTTCTGTGCTTCCAGGTTCGCCAATGCCTGAACATCAAACACGGCATCGCCGAGGGGGCTGCCGGGCATGGGCACCCACACCTCGCAGGCGATCGCCGAGAGCTTTGCATCGATCGCCGCGGCGAAATCGATCGCCTTGTCGATGACGACGCCGAACGAGGGTTCGGGATAACTTGTCAGCGCGAGAAGAACGTCCTTGATCGCCATGTCTTTGAGAGCCATCTCTTTGAGAGCGTTGTCTTTGACAGCCTTGGGTCACCGTCCGGTTCATCGGAGTCGCAACATCCTGCCCGATACGGCGGCGCCAGCTTTGATCAAGAGCAAAGCCGGGGGCCGACCGTTGACGCACGTCAACGGCCCTGGGCACGATCGGCCTAAGAGTGGCGCCAAATCGGGCTTACACCAGGCCGCGCCAATGTGTGAGGGAACGTGGCACTTCAACTGAGCTTTCTCGGCGGCACCGGAACGGTCACCGGCTCAAAGTACACGCTGCAGAACGGCAGGGATATTGTTCTCGTCGACTGCGGGCTGTTTCAGGGCTTCAAAACGCTGCGCCTGAAAAACTGGGCGCCGCTCCCGATCGACCCACGCAAGATCTCCGCGGTCGTTCTCACCCACGCCCACCTCGATCACTCCGGTTATCTGCCACTGCTGGTGCGGCACGGATTTCGCGGTCCCATCTTCGCATCGCGCGGAACCCGCGATCTTTGCCGCATCCTGCTGCCCAACTCCGGCTTCCTGCAGGAGAAGGATGCCGAGTTCGCCAACCGTCATGGCTTCTCGAAACACAAACCGGCGCTGCCGCTCTACACGGCGGAGGATCGCCAGGCGGAGCCTCGACTATTTCAAGACGGTATCATTCGACGACAGCCATGCCGCTGACGCGCGCGATATCATTTCGCATGCATCGCGCCGGGCACATTCTCGGCGCCGCCTCGCTGCAGATCGAGGCCGCCGGCACGACGATCGTGTTCTCCGGCGATCTCGGCCGCTACAACGATCCGACCATGGTCGATCCGGTCGGCTTCGATCGCGCCGACTATCTGGTCGTGGAGTCCACCTACGGCGACCGGCGTCATCCGGATGTCGATCCGGAGGACGCGATCGGCAACGTCGTCGAGACGACGATCGGGCGCGGCGGCACGGTGGTGATGCCGGCGTTCGCGGTCGGCCGGACCCAGAGCCTGCTGTTCCATCTCGCGCAACTGAAGGACAAGGGACGGCTCGCCAACGTGCCAGTCTTCCTCGACAGCCCGATGGCGGAAGACGCCAGCGACATCTTCTGCGATGATATCGGCGAGCACAGGCTGTCGATGAGCGCCTGCCGTCGCGCCTGCGGCGTCGCACGCTTTGTCCGCAGCGTCGAGGAGTCGAAGGCGCTCATCGACCAATCCGATGCCGAAGGTGATCATTTCGGCAAGCGGCATGGCGACCGGCGGCCGTGTGCTGCACCACCTCAAGCACTATGCGCCCGATCCGCGGAACACGATCCTGTTCGCCGGCTTCCAGGCCGGCGGCACGCGCGGCGCGTCGATGGTCGGCGGCGCCGACAGCATCAAGATTCACGGCGCCTATGTGCCGGTGCGCGCCGAGGTGAAAAATCTCGACATGCTGTCGGGCCATGCCGATGCCGACGAAATCCTGCGCTGGCTGAGGGGCTTTAAATCGCCGCCAAAGATGACCTTCATCACCCATGGCGAGCCGGCGGCCGTCCGACGCGCTGCGCCAGCGCATCGAGGAAGAGCTCAAGTGGCCGTGCACCGTGCCGGAACACGGCCAGACAGGTCGAGCTGACATGAGCGACGATGGACCAGCCGGCGCGCTGCCGCCGCACCACGCGGCGAACAGCGTGCGCGCGCGGCGGCTCGGCATCGACACGCAATACGAAGCCATCGTCTTCATGCACAAGGAATGCCGGGTCTGCCGCTCGGAAGGTTTTGCCGCGCACACCCGTGTCCTGCTGAAGGCCAATGGCCGGAAGAGTCATCGCCACGCTCTATCAGATCACAGAGCCCGCTGGTCGGTCACGACGAGGCCATCCTGTCCAGAGTCGGCCTGGAAGCGGCTCGGCCTGAAGGACGGCGAGCGCATCACCATCAGCCATCCGCCGCCGCTCAATTCGCTGAGCCACCTGCGCAGCCGCATCTACGGCAACGACTTAAGCGAACCAGCCTTCCATGCCATCATCGGCGATATCGTCGACGGCCAATACTCCGACATCCACCTGTCGTCGTTCCTGACCGCCTGCGCCTCGCCGCCGCTGAACCACCTGGAGGTGCTGGCGCTCACCCATGCGATGGTCGAGGCCGGCGATCGCCTGAAATGGCCCGCCGGCACCGTGGCCGACAAGCACAGCGTCGGCGGCCTGCCCGGCAACCGCACGACGCCGATCATCGTCTCGATCGTCGCCGCGCTCGGCATGATGATGCCGAAGACGTCGTCGCGCGCGATCACCTCGCCGGCCGGCACCGCCGACACCATGGAGACCATGGCGCCGGTCGATCTCGACAACGATGCGATCCGGCGCGTGGTCGAGCGCGAAGCCGGCTGCATCGTGTGGGGCGGCGCGATCAATCTCAGTCCGGCCGACGACATTTTGATCCGGGTCGAGCGCGCGCTCGACATCGACAGCGAGGGACAGATGATCGCTTCGGTGCTGTCGAAGAAGATCGCGGCCGGTTCGACCCACGTCGTGCTCGATCATCCCCGTCGGCCCGACCGCCAAGGTGCGGACCGCGCGCGCCGCGCAGCAGCTGTCAGACGGATTGGCCAATGTCGGCGCCGAGTTCGGGCTGAAGACCAGGATTGTGGCGGGCGACGGGCTGCAGCCGATCGGCCGCGGCATCGGTCCCGCGCTCGAGGCCCGCGACGTGCTGAAAGTGTCTGCGCGGCGAAGCCGACGCGCCGCAGGATCTCCGCCAGCGCGCGCTTGCGCTGGCAGCAGCCCTGCTGGAGCTCACTGAAGCGACCCCCGCGGGCCGCGGCGAAGCCATCGCAGCCGAGGTGCTCGACAGCGGACGGGCCTGGCGCAAATTTCAGCGCATCTGCGAGGCCCAGGGCGGGATGCGGACCCCGCCGGTCTCGCGCCAGCAGCGTCCCGTGCTCGCCGAGCGGCCGGGCAAGGTGCGGGCGATCGACAACCGCCGGATCGCGCGCGCTTGCCAAGCTCGCCGGTGCGCCTGATGACAAGGCCGCCGGCGTCGACATGCATGTGCGTGTCGGTGATGCGGTCACGAATGGCCAGCCGCTGTGCACGGTCCACGCCGATTCACCCGGCGAACTCGCCTATGCGTTCGATTTCGCCGAAGCCAACCGCGACATCATTGCGATCGGCGAGATGTAACGGCGACTGCGGCATTGAACACGTTTTCACAGACCATTTGCGACAAAAACCTGCCCGCCGGCGGCGCCCAACCCAAGCCAAGGGCGCCGGTCACCACCCGCGCGGCACCGACCAACTCGGCGTCGATCCTGCCGGAGCATCCGGACGCCGAAACACCCCATGTCCGCGCCAGGACTGGAACGCGCCCTTCCTGAGGCGACCGGTTCCTTTCGGCTGCGGAGGTGATCGCCGGAACCGCTCCGAAGTTGCAATAGAACAAGCGAGGGCTTTTCCGGTTTGATATTCCCATCCGGATTGGGCACAAACCATCCCGCGCGGCCAATGCGCCAACTTTCATCCAAAGTGGAACGCGTGAGTATGCGACGTCATTTCGCGGTGCTGCTGGGAACGCTCACCCTTTTGGTGCCTGAGGTCGCGCTCGCGCAGGATCCAAGCACATCGCTGCCGCACAATTTGTCTCCGTGGGGCATGTTCCTCAGCGCCGATATCGTCGTCAAAGCCGTGATGGTGGGGCTTGCTTTCGCTTCGCTGGTGACCTGGACGGTGTGGCTCGCGAAAACCATCGAACTGCGGCGCGAGACCGCGCGCGCGAGACGGCGACTTCGGATGATCGAGCAAGGCGGCACGCTGCGCGATGCCGTGCGCGCCTGCGGCGGCGACACCGATGCCGTCGCCCAGCTCATTCTCTCGACCGAGCGCGAAGCTGAGCTGTCGGGCGGCACGTTCGACGAGGACTTCAAGGAGCGGGTGGCGCTGCGGCTCGATCGGGTCGAGGCTGCGATGCAGCGGCAGATTTCGCGCAGCACCGGCGTGCTGGCGACGATCGGCGCCACCGCGCCGTTCGTCGGCCTGTTCGGCACGGTGTGGGGCATCATGAACTCGTTCATCGGCATCTCGGAATCGCACACCACCAACCTCGCGGTGGTCGCGCCCGGCATCGCCGAGGCCTTGCTTGCCACCGCGATGGGCCTGGTCGCCGCAATCCCCGCGGTCGTGATCTATAACCACCTGGTCCGCGTCATCGGCGGCTACCGCGCGCTGCTGGGCGACGCCTCGGCGCAGCTGCTCTTGATGATCAGCCGCGGACGCATCGAGCGCGCGCCGGTCGGGCGCGCCGCGGAGTAGCTGTCATGGCCGTGCGGCTGGGCTCGCGTTCGAGCGGTGATGACCTCGAGATCCAGCACGAGATCAACGTCACGCCGTTCATCGACGTCATCCTCGTGCTCTTGATCATCTTCATGGTGGCGGCACCGCTCGCCACCGTCGACATCGGCGTCAACCTGCCGTCGAGTTCCGCTCCGGAGCAGCCGCGGCCGGACAAGCCCGTGTTCGTCACCGTCAAGCCCGACGGCAGCGTCGCGGTCGGCGAAACGATGGTGACGCGGGACGCTGTCGCCGGCGCCCTCGATACCGCCACCAACAATCATAAGGACGAGGTGATCTTCGTCCGCGGCGACAAGGAGCTTGCCTACGGCGACCTGATCCAGGTCATGAACCTGCTGCGCGACGCCGGCTACCTCAAGCTTGCGCTGGTCGGGCTGGAAGCGCCACCAGCAAAGCCATGACAGCGCTGGCGCTGCATCTTCCGGGACGGCACGGTATCACACGCTGGATGCTCGCTGCCGTGGCGATCGTCATCGCGCATGCGATCGTGATTGGCGCGCTGGCGCTGTGGTACACGCGCACACCGCCGGAGGAGAAACTCATTCCAGCGATCGTGGTGAGCATCGTACCGGCGGCCCCATTGTCTCCGATGGAAAACGATCAGTCGGTCGCGACCGAGGAAACAACGCATATCGATCCGACGCCGCCCGAGCCGCCCAAGGTCGAGACGAAGGTCGAGCCGCCGCCGGAAGAGATCAAACCCCCACCGCCACAACCGGCGGAGATCGCTCTTCCGAAGCCCGAGCCAAAGCCGGTCGAAAAGAAGCCTGTCGAAAAGAAACGCGTCGAAAAATTGCCTCCGCCGCAGGAAGCGCACGAGAGGGCTGCGACGCGCGAGGCCTCGCGACAATCGAGCGTCGCGGCTTCGAACAACTACAATTCGTTGGTCTACGGACATCTGCAACGATTCAAGAGCTATCCGGCATCGGCGAATGGCGCGACCGGCCACGTCGTAGCGCGTTTCGTTCTCAGTCGAGCAGGCAATGTCCTCAGCGCGAGTATCGTCCGATCATCAGGAAATGCCGCCCTCGACGCCGAGGCGCTCGCCAGCTTGCGCCGCGCCAGTCCTTTCCCGCCGTTCCCGGAGGCCAAGACCGGTGCGCAGGACTCGTTCACCGCGCCGATGAATTTTAGTCGATAATGATCGTTGCGCTTCTTACGGATTGGCTCGCTCGAACTGCCGTAAAAACTTGTTGCCGCGCTCGACCGCGGCATCGAGCGCCTGCTGCGCTGTTTTCTTGCCGGCAAAAGCCTGCTCGAGTTCGTCCTCGATGGCGTCGCGGATCAGTGTGAAGGAGCCGAGCCGGAGCCCGCGCGAATTGTCGGTCGGCGGATTCAGCGTCAGCTGCTCGATCGAGATCGCCGTCCCCGGATTGCGATCGTAAAACCCCTGCGACCGCGTCAGCTCGTAGGCGGCACGGGTGATCGGCAGATAGCCGGTCGCCTGGTGCCAGGCGGCCTGCACGTCGGGCCGCGACAGATAAGCAAAGAATTTCGCGACACCCTTGTACTCCTCCGCCGGTCGGTCACGCAGCACCCACAGCGTGGCGCCGCCAATGATCGAGTTCTGCGGCGCGCCGATCACATCAGGCCAGTACGGCATCATGCCGTAGCCGACCTCGAACTTGCTGTTCTTCAAAATGTCGGCGCGCGTCGCCGACGAGCCAATGAAGATACCGCACTCGCCGCGCTGGAAGCGCGGCTCGGCCTTGGTCTCGCGCCCCGAGTAGTCGAACACCTTGGTCTTCTGCCACTCGGCGAGCTGGGCGATATGGCGGACCTCGATCGGGTTGTTGATGGTGAGAAATGCGTCAAGGCCGCCGAGGCCGTTGGCACGCGTCGCCACCGGAATGTTGTGGAATGCGGAAAAATTCTCGACGTTGATCCAGGACGGCCAGTGCGTGGTGAAGCCGCATGCGGCGCCCGCGGCACGCAGCCGCTGCGCTGCCATGCCGACCTCAGGCCAGGTTTTTGGCGCAACGTCCGGGTTCAGGCCCGCGGCGCGAAACATCTGCTTGTTGTAGTAGAGGATCGGGGTCGACGAATTGAACGGGAACGACAGCATGTTGCCGGCGAGATCGGTGTAATAGCCTGCGACCGCGGGCAGGTAGGCGCTCGGGATGAACGTCTCCTTCGCATCGCGCATCAGTTCGTGCACCGGATAGGTCGCCCCCTTCGCCGCCATCATCGTAGCGGTCGCGATCTCGTTGACCTGGACGATGGCCGGCTGGGTCTGCGAGCGGAAGGCAAAGATCGCCGCCGTCGTGGTCTCGGTGTAGCTGCCCTTGTAGATCGGGACGATGCGATAGTCCGACTGCGTCGCGTTGAAGTCGGACGCGAGCTTCTCGAGCTGGCGGCCGAGCTCGCCCGACATCGCATGCCACCAGATGACGTCGGTTGCGGCCCATGCCGGCGCCGCATACGCCAGCGCCATGATCACGGCCGCGACCTTCAGCGTGAAATTCCGCATGTCCTTATCGGCGCCGTCAAAGCGCCGCCTGCCCTGTGCCGGAAGCCCTCCCGCGATCCGGCATCGCGGCGGTCCGCCGTGCGGTAGCAAACCGTTGAAATAACTCGCTAATCGTACGGCGCCGCGTGCCCCTGCTCTGACTGCGGCCTCAAGCCCCCTGCTCCGTTCGCCATTTCGTCGTTTGGAGGCCTGCCTGCCGCGATCTCCCGATAGCAAAACCTGATGCCATCGAATAGAGTTTCATCGCGGTCAAAGTCTTGAGAAGACGCAACGTTTCGCCGCGGGCGAGACATCACCCGGTCGCTTAAGAGGAAGCTCTCGTGCAAACGGCGAGACATCCGGTCTTGCAGGCTGTCGTGGTCTTGTGGGCGGCGGTCATGTTTTCGGCGGCGCCGGCGGGCGCACGCGAGTTCAGGGCCGCCGACACCCAAGCCGAAGATTACCCGACCGTCCAGGCCCTGAACTACATGGGCAAGCTGATCGCCGAGCGCACCAATGGCCGCCACCAGATCAAGGTGTTTCACAGCCGCCAGCTCGGTGAAGAGAAGGAGACCATCGAGCAGACCCGCGCCGGCGCCATCGACCTCAACCGCACCAATGTGGCGCCGATCGGCGAGTTCGTGCCGCTCGCCAATGTGCTGGCGATGCCGTTCCTGTTCCGCTCGATCGATCACCTGCACAGCGTGCTCGACAGCCAGATCGGCCAGGAGATTCTCGACAGTTTTGCGCCGCACGGCTTCGTCGGGCTGACGTACTACAACTCAGGTGCGCGTTCGATCTACAACAGCGTGCGGCCGATCAAGTCGGTCGCCGACATGAAGAACCTCAAGATCCGGGTTCAGCAGTCCGACCTGATGATCAAGATGATCAATGCGCTCGGCGCGCAACCGATCGCCATGCCCTATGGCCAGGTGCTGACCGGTCTTGCCACCAAGCTGATCGACGGCGCCGAGAACAACTGGCCGTCCTTCGTGACCACAGGCCACTTCAAGTACGCCGGCTACTACACGCTGACCGAGCACACCATGTCGCCCGAAGTGCTGGTCATGTCGCGCAAGGCCTGGGAGTCCTTAAGCGCGGAGGATCAGAAGATCTTCAAGCAGGCCGCGCTGGAATCCAACATCTACATGCGTGAGCAGTGGAAGGCGCTCGAGGACAAGTCGCGCCGCGAGGCGGAAGCTGCCGGCATCATGATCATCAAGGATTTCGATCGCAAGTCATTCGAAGACGCGATGGGCACCATTTACAAGGAGACGGCCAACGATCCCGTCACCGCCCAGTACGTCGACCGTATCAAAAAGATGCAGTGACCGGTTAAACGCGTGAGTTTCGAGAGCGACAACACCGAACAGGACATCGCGACGCGGAGCCGCTCCAGCCTCGTCAGCCTGGTGCGCGCGATCCCGATCCGCTGGCGCATCCTGTCGATTGCCGCGCTGAACTCGGCCGTGGTGCTGATCCTCGCCGCGATGATCTGGAACGGCGCGCGGGTCTTGTCGTCGGCGTGGGACGAGGTGCGCCAGGTCCGCGATTCCGACCGCATCCTCGCGGTGCTGGAGAGCGAGACCAGCCGGCTGCAGAACCTGATTCACCGCTACATCAACCAGCCCAATCCGGAAGTGTTCGCGGAGATTCTGCTGTTGCGCGAAGCCGTGCTCGGCACGCTCAACACCCGCGCCTCGACCGATCCGATGCTGGCCGGCTCGGTGCAGGAGCTCGAACGCGTCACCGAAAAATTCCTCGACGGCTTCGGCGAGGTGCGTGGCATCCAGAGCCAGATCGCCAAGACCTATGAGGAGCAGGTGCTGACCCCCGCCCGCGATATGGGCGGGCTTTATGCGATCATCGAAGGCGCCAGCAAGCGCAACTCGCTGATCGTGCCGGCGCTCGGCAAATCGCGCGAAGCCTTCACCTCGATGCTGGTGGCGGCGAACGCCTACTACCTTTCGCTGTCGACGGAGTCGGCGGACGAAGCGAGCCGCAACGCCGATACCATCGAGAACACCATCCCGGTGATGATCGATCTCGCCGAAAGCGACCTGCAGAAGCTCGCGCTGCAGCGCCTGAGCCAACGCACCACCGCGTTGCGCCAGGGTCTCGCGGCGCTGTCCGAGGAGTTCACCGCGCGCAACAGTCTGCTGCGCACCACGATCGACGCCAACCAGGCTGCGACCATTGCCGCGATCGACGGGCTGTCGGTGAAGATGCGACAGCGCGAATTGCAGGCGCAGGACAAATTCGACCAGACGCTGGCCGATATCTCGACGCGGGTCGGCACCATCGCGCTGGTGTTCCTCGCCGTGATCGTGATCGCCGGCGTCATCATCGCGCTGTCGATCCGGCTGCCGCTGCAGCAGATCATGGCGGCGATGCATGCGATCACCACGGGCGACCTCGGCCGCCGCGTGGTCGGCACCGAAGCCAAGGACGAAGTCGGCGCGATGGCGCGCGCGGTCGAGGTGTTCCGCGAGAACGCCATCGCCAAGCGCCAGGCCGAGGACGATCTGCGCGCCTCGAAGGAGCGCGCGGAAAATGCGCTCAGCGAGTTGCGCGCCGCACAGCAAAATCTGATCGATGCGGAGCGGCTTGCCGCGCTCGGCGGCCTCGTCGCCGGCGTCGCTCATGAGGTCAACAATCCGATCGGGATCAGCCTCACGGTGGCGTCGAGCTTCGAGCGGCGCACCACGCAGTTCCAGGACGAATTCAAGTCGCAGACGCCGTTGCGCCGCTCGCAACTCGAAGAGTTCGTGCGCGTGTGCGTCGATGCAGCCCAACAGCTCGTCGGCAATTTGAGCCGCGCCGGCGAGCTGATCAACTCGTTCAAGCAGGTCGCGGTCGACCGCTCGCATGCCGAGCGGCGCCTGTTCGATCTGCATGAAGCGACCGAGCAGATCGTCGCGAGCCTGCGTCCGGTGCTGAAGAAATCGTCGGTGACGCTCGACCTGAACATTCCGGAAGGCTTGATGGTCAATTCCTTCCCCGGCTCCTACGGCCAGGTGCTGACGAACCTGTTCCTCAACGCCGCCAACCACGCTTTCCCCGACGGCCGTTCCGGCACCATCCGGATCGACGCACGGCCGCGCGGCAATGACGAAATCGAGATCATCTTCGCCGATGACGGCGCCGGCATGTCGGCCGACGTGATGCGGCAGGCGTTCGATCCGTTCTTCACGACGCGCCGCAACGAAGGCGGCACCGGGCTTGGCCTGCACATCGTCTACAACCTGGTTACTCAGCAGATGGGCGGCCGGATGATGCTCGAATCCAAGCCGGGACAAGGCACGACGTTTCGCATTATCATGCCGCGCGCGGCGCGCGCGTCAGACACTTCCAGTACGAACAGCTTTGGGACCACGCAATGGCCGACCAGGACGATGTCCTCCAACTGATCGAAGACGACGTCCGACCGCCGCAGACGGGCTCGGAGCGGAAGTGGAAGGTCGCTGTCATCGACGATGACGCCGCCGTCCACGAGGGCACGCGCTTTGCGCTCTCGGACTATAGCCTGAACGGCCAGACACTGGAGATTCTCTCGGCCTATTCGGCCGCGGAAGGCCGTGCGCTGATGGGCGCTCACGACGATATCGCGGCTGTCCTGCTCGACGTCATCATGGAGACCGACGCGGCCGGCCTCGAACTCGTCGAATACATCCGCAACGAATTGAAGAACGAAACCGTGCGCATCATCCTGCGTACGGGACAGCCGGGCCAGGCACCGGAACGCCGCGTGATCGTCGACTATGACATCAACGATTACAAGGCGAAGACCGAACTCACCGCCGACAAGCTGTTCACCTCGCTCACCGCGGCGCTGCGCAGCTACCAGCAGCTCGAGCGCATGGTGCAGACCCGGCGCGGGCTGGAAATCATCATCGATGCGGCCTCGACGTTGTACGACTTCAAGTCGATGCAGCGACTCGCCGAAGGCGTGTTGACCCAGATCGCATCGCTGCTCAATGTTGATTGCGCGGGCATCCTGGTGCTGCGCGACAGCCGCGACATCAACAAGGCGTTTTCGGTGCTGGCCGGCTCCGGCTGCTACAGCAAGTTCCTCGCGACCAATGGCGGCGCGCCGCTCGACAGCGAATTGCAGGCGCTGGTGCAATCCGCCTTCGAGCGCCGCAAGCACGAATTCGTCGACCACCGCTCGGTGCTCTACATCAGGACCGCGAGCGATCGCGAGGTGGTCGTGCTGCTGGAGGCCGCGAAAGACCTGTCGGATACCGACCGGTCCCTGGTCGAGATTTTCGGCAGCCGGCTTTCGGTCGCGTTCGACAACGTGATCCTTTACCAGCAGCTGCAGGAAGCCAACACGCAGTTGGAAGACCGCGTCGCCCAGCGCACCAAGGCCTTGATGGCGGCGAACCGGCGGCTGTCGGCGCAGTGGCTGCGCCTGCAGCGCGCCAACGCCTTCAAGAACGAGATTCTCGGCACCGTCGCCCACGACCTGAAGAACCCGCTCGGCGTCATCCTGGGCCGCACCGAAATGCTGAAGGAATTGGTCGCCGGCGCGATGACCTCGAAGGACGGTGCGATCGCCCAGGTCGACCACATCCGCGACGCCACCAAGCGTCTGACCTCGATGGTCGACCGGCTGATCTCGGATGCGATGGCCGACGCCTTCGACATCACGATCCGGCGCGAGGCAGTCGACATCTCGGCGCTGGTGCAGGAAATCGTGGCGGCGAACCAGCCGTCGGCTGCGAACAAGCAGCAGACCATCACGGTGTCAGGCTCGCCGGAGCAGGTGACGATGTGCGACGCCGACCGCATGCGCGAGGCGATCGACAACCTCGTCAGCAATGCGATCAAGTATTCGGCGGTCGGCGGCAAGATCGTGCTCAGCGTGACGCGCGGCGACGGCCAGGTGCTGATCAATGTCACCGACGAAGGCGCGGGACTTTCACCCGAGGATCTCGGCCGCCTGTTCGGCCGTTTCCAGCGCCTGTCGGCGAAGCCGACCGGCGGCGAGAGCTCGACCGGGCTTGGACTATCGATCGTCAAGCGCATCATCGACATGCATGGCGGCAAAGTGTCGGCCACCAGCGCCGGCGCTGGCCAGGGCGCGACCTTCACCATCGCCTTGCCGGCAACGGCCAACTAACGATTACGATCGACAACAACGAGACAAGACCAACGATGACCCAGAGCCAGCATATCTTCGTTGTCGACGACGAGGCGCCCGCCCGTGAGATGGTCGGCGATTATCTCAAGATGCACGGCTTTGCGGTGACCCTGTGCGACGGGGGAAAAAGCCTGCGCAAGGAGATCGAGAACCAGGCGCCCGATCTCGTCGTGCTCGACCTCAACATGCCGGAGGAAGACGGGCTGTCGATCATTCGCGATCTCAAATCGCGCATCAACGTGCCGGTCATCATGCTGACCGCGACCGCGAGCCCGATCGATCGCGTCGTCGGCCTGGAGCTCGGCGCCGACGACTATCTCGCCAAACCATGCGAGCTGCGCGAGTTGATGGCGCGCATTCGCTCGGTGCTGAGACGCAGCGCGCCAGCGAAGGCCGCGGCCCCTGCCGAAGCCGACAAGAAAGAGATGGTGCGCTTCGGCACCAAGTGGCTGAACCTCGAGGCGCAAACACTCGAAGACGACGACGGCAACGAGCACCCGCTGACCGCGTCGGAATTCGGTTTGCTCAAGGTGTTCGCGGCGAATCCCAAAAGAGTTTTGTCGCGCGAGCGGCTGCTCGAGCTTGCCAATGCACGCGATAGTGAAGCGTTCGACCGCGCCATTGACCTGCGCATCATGCGGATTCGCCGCAAAATCGAGCCTGACCCCTCGCGTCCCGCGGTTATTCGCACCATTCGGGGCGGCGGCTACGTGTTTTCTCCGACCGGAGACAAGGGCTGATCGGGCTGACCCAAATCGATGACCAATTGAAATCATTAAGCTTTTTTGTGTATTGTTTCTTCGCTGCACCTGCGAAAGAAGTCAATTGCGTCCCCCACGAAACCATTTTGCGCTTCGCACGCAGAGTTCCTGAAACCGGAGCTGGCTACCAATTGCCCAACGGACGCGCTGCTGAGCGCGAACAGGTAATTGGGAGAAGTCAGCATGCAGACCACCTTCGCAGCCAACCGGGCCTCTGCCAGGAACGGCCTTATCGCTGCCCAGGCGACGTCGGACGAGATGCTGCTTGAGGGCATTGCGGCCGGCCAAAAGGCCTCGATGCATGTCCTCTACGCCCGTCATAATGTTCGGGTTTACCGTTTCATCCTGCGGATCGTCGGCGACGCCACGATCGCCGAGGATCTGGTCAGCCAGGTGTTTCTCGACGTCTGGCGCACCGCCGGGCAGTTCGAGGGCCGCTCCCAGGTTTCGACCTGGCTGCTCGCCATCGCCCGTTTCAAGGCACTGACCGCGCTGCGAAACCGCAAGCACGAGGACGTCGACCAGGACGAAGTCCTGGCGATCCCGGATACCGCCGAGAACCCGGAAGCCTGCATGAGCCGCAGCCAGACCTGCGAAAGCCTGCGCAGGGCGGTCGAGCAGCTGTCTCCGGCGCACCGCGAGATCATCGACCTGATCTACTACCACGAGAAGTCGGTGGAAGAGGTCGGCCAGATCATCGGCATCCCGCAGGCGACCGTGAAGACCCGCATGTTCTATGCCCGCAAGCACCTGGCCCAGCTGTTGAAGCAGGCCGGCATCGACCGCGCCGCGGCGTGAAGATTTCAACCCGGGAACGTCTCCGGGCTTCCCTCCCAAACTTGCCCCCGGTCAAACCGGGGGCTTCGTTTTTTCACGGCCAGAAACACAATTCCGGCCCCGACGAAACCAATGAAACAATCGACGAAATCATCCGGAAAAGGCCTGGCCGTACGGTCCAATTCAACAAAACGGCGCAAGACCTAAGGGGACCGTCAATGATCAAGCTTCGCTTCCTGCTCATCCCGCTCGGTGCAGTCGCCACGATCGCGGCGCTCGCGACCCAGACCGCGTCCCACGCCACCACCCGCGAGCCCGTGGTTGCTACAATGAGCGAGCAGGTCGTCACCTGCACCGACGAGAATCGCAAAACGGTCGACATCTGCATCGTCGCCGACAGCCTTTCCCGCTGATTTCATTCTCGAAGCCATTTAAACCTCCCACGAAGCCCGGCGGATGCCCCCGCCGGGCTTTTGGTTTTTGACGCCTGGCTGCCTCTTCACGCCGTCGTGACCAAATCTTTTCGGAGACGCGTAACACCGCCCCGGCGCCGCCGAAGCTTCATAGGGTGGCAACCGTCGCCTGTCCGGAAAACGCTTTCTAAGGAGATTGTTACGTCATGACCAAACGCATCGCGCTCATCCTGTCGGCGGCAACCGTATCTCTGGGCCTTGCGCTCGCGCCCGCTTTTGCCGCGGACGACATGAAGAAGGACACGATGTCCAAGGACACCATGTCGAAGGACGCAATGAAGAAGGATGATGGCATGAAGAAAGATGATGCCATGAAAAAGGACGACGGCATGAAGAAGGACACGATGTCCAAGGACACCATGAAGAAGAACTAGTTCTATCGCAGCCCGTGGCAGGCCCGGACAGCGACTGCGCCGGGCCTGCGCCATCCCGCTCAGCGCGGCCCAATTCCGTAGACGCCAATGCCTGACGTCCTGCTCGCGCTGCTTGCTGGCGCGCTGACCATTGCTGCGCCCTGTACGCTGCCGGTGCTGCCGATCCTGCTCGGTGCATCGATCGGGCAGCGAAGCCGGGCACGGCCCGCACTGATCGCGCTCGGCTTCGTGGTCTCGTTCGCCTTCGTCGCGCTCGCGCTGAATGCGCTTGCGACGGCCCTGCACTTCGATCCGGAGGTGTTGCGCACAGCAGGCCTCGTTCTGCTCGCAGTCTTCGGCGCGCTGATGATCTTTCCGGCTGCGTTCGAGCGGCTGGCGCCGCAGCTCGCAGGCGCCGGCTCAATCGCATCGCATCCGATGTTCGCAGCCCGCCCCAATCTCGGCGGCTTCGTGCTTGGCACCACGCTGGGCCTGATATGGACCCCCTGCGCCGGCCCGGTGCTCGGCGCCATCCTGACCGCGGTCGCGACCTCGCCGGATCATGCACACGGCGCCATTTTGCTGGTCACCTACACGATCGGGGCGGCACTGCCGATGTTGGCGATCGCTTATGGCGGCCAGGCCGTCTCGACGCAGTTGCGCCGGGTCGCACCCTACGCCGCGCGCCTGCAGCAGGGTTTTGGCGTCATCGTGATTGCCTTCGCGGCCAGCGCCTTTCTGCAATACGACGCGGTCGCGCTCGCCTGGCTCGGCCAGTTTTTCCCCGAAGGCCGCATCGGCCTCTGACACAAGGAGATCACCATGATCGGATCACGCAGAACCCTGCTCACCGCTTTCGCCGGCCTCGCCGCGGCCGCGATTGCCGCGCCCGCATCGGCCGGCGACACGATCGCGCCGCTGCAGCTTGCCGCGGCCAACTCCGCTGCGCCCAACTTCGTCGGCATCAGCAAGTGGTTCAACTCAGCCCCGCTCTCCATTGGCGACCTGCGCGGCAAGGTCGTGCTGGTCGATTTCTGGACCTACGGTTGCTACAACTGCGTCAATACCCTGCCCTACGTCACGAAGCTTTATGAGACCTACAAGGACAAGGGGTTGGTCGTCGTCGGCATTCACACGCCGGAGTTTCCGTTCGAACGCTCGCCGGCCAATGTACAGGCGGCGCTGAAGCGGCACGGCATCAACTATCCGGTCGGCCAGGACAACAACTCCGCCACCTGGGACGCCTGGCGCAACCAGTATTGGCCGGCGCAATACATCGTCGACCAGAACGGCAATGTCGTCTTCAGCCACGCCGGCGAGGGCCAGTATGACGAGATCGAACGCACGGTGCGGCGGCTGCTAAACGCGACGAGCTGATCGCGTCAGCGCTTGTCGCATCTCCCTCGTCATGCCCCCGCTCGTCGGGCATCCGCGTCTCTAGCGTCCCCCGCACTGAACAAGACGTGGATGGCCCGGAAAAGCCCGGCCATGATCGCGAAACACATATCCGGCATGCCGCGCGCTGGCTTAATCCGGCGCGCGTGCTAACTATCTGGTCCTGGGACAACCGCAGACGGACGCCGGGCCATGTTCGCTGCCATCGACGCCGTGGTGCTCGCGCGGGCGCAGTTTGCGTTCACGATGACGTTTCATATCGTGTTTCCGGCGTTCTCGATCGGGCTTGCAAGCTATCTCGCGGTGCTCGAAGCGCTGTGGCTGTGGACCGGGCGCGCGGTTTTCCTCGACCTGTTCAAATACTGGCTGAAGATCTTCGCCATCGCGTTCGGGATGGGCGTCGTCTCCGGCATCGTGATGTCCTACCAGTTCGGTACCAACTGGTCGGTGTTTTCAGACAAGACCGGCCCGGTGATCGGCCCGCTGATGGCCTACGAGGTCTTGACCGCGTTCTTCCTCGAAGCCGGTTTTCTCGGCGTCATGCTGTTCGGCATGGAGCGAGTTCGGCCGCACCTTGCATTTCGTGGCGACGCTGATGGTCGCGATCGGCACGCTCATTTCGGCGTTCTGGATCCTGTCGGCGAATTCCTGGATGCAGACACCGGCAGGCTACACCATCACAGCAGACGGCCAGTTCTATCCGGCCGACTGGCTCGCCGTGATCTTCAATCCGTCATTTCCCTATCGCCTCGTGCACATGGTGCTGGCGGCGTATTTGACCACGGCGCTGGTGGTCGGCGCCACCGGCGCGTTTCATCTGTTGCGTGACTACGCCAACGAGGCGGCGCGGGTGATGTTCTCGATGGCGATGTGGATGGCTGTGCTGGTGGCGCCGATCCAGATCATCGCCGGCGACCAGCACGGTCTCAACACGCTCGAGCACCAGCCGGTGAAGATCATGGCGATGGAGGGCCATTTCGAAAGTCACCCTGATGGGGCGCCACTGATCCTGTTCGGCTGGCCGAACCAGGACGCCGCGCGCGTCGACTACGCGCTCGAAATCCCGAAAGCGGGCTCGCTCGTGCTGAAGCACTCGCTCGACGCGCCGCTCAAAGGCCTCGACAGCGTGCCGCGCGAGAACTGGCCCAATGTGCTGCTACCGTTCTGGGGCTTCCGCATCATGGTCGGCGCCGGGCTGCTGATGCTGCTGCTCGGCGTTGTCAGCCTGTACCATCGCTGGCGCGGCAACCTTTATAAATCGACCTTGCTGCACTGGTTCGCGCTGTTGATGGGGCCGATGGGATTTGTCGCCGTCATTGCCGGCTGGTTCGTCACCGAGACCGGCCGGCAGCCGTTCACGGTCTACGGCCTGCTGCGCACCGCGGAGTCAGCATCACCGCTCGCTGCACCGGCCGTGGCGTCGTCGCTGGCAGCGTTCGCGATCGTCTATTTCACGGTGTTTGCAATCGGCGTGTTCTACATGTTGAAGGCCATGGCGGCGCCGCCGCATCGCGGTGAGGAAGGGCCGGACACCCATGAGCCGGCGCGCGCTGCGGGCATCACGCCCCTGCCAGGCACCGCGCGAGGTGTTCATCGATGACGATCGACCTCCCCACCGTCTGGGCCTTCATCATCGCGTTTGCGGTGTTCGCCTATGTGGTGATGGACGGCTTCGATCTCGGCCTCGGGCTGCTGTTTCCGTTCTTCCGCGACCACCGCGACCGCGACGTCATCATGAACTCGGTGGCGCCGGTGTGGGACGGCAACGAAACCTGGCTGGTGCTCGGCGGCGGCGGGCTGATGGCGGCGTTTCCGCTCGCCTATGCCGTGCTGATGCCCGCCCTGTACACGCCTGTCATCGCGATGCTGCTCGGGCTGGTGTTTCGTGGCGTCGCGTTCGAGTTTCGCTGGAAGGCGCGGCGCGAAGGCAATTTCTGGGACGTCGCGTTTGCGGCGGGATCGCTGCTGGCAGCGCTGGCACAAGGCATCGCGCTCGGCGCGATCCTGCAAGGCGTGAAGGTTGCCGGCCGCGCCTACGCCGGCGGCTGGTGGGACTGGCTGACGCCGTTTTCGCTGCTCACCGGTGTCGCATTGGTCATAGGCTACGCCCTGCTCGGCGCGACCTGGCTTATCATGAAGACCGCCGGCGACCTGCGTGAGCGCGCCTACGCTTTGAGCTGGCGACTATTGTTTGCGACGCTGGCCGGACTTGTTGCGGTGAGTATTGCGACGCCGTTCCTGCATGTCGACTACTGGCACCGCTGGTTCACCTGGCCGAGCCTGATTTACACCGCGCCAGTTCCAATTCTGGTTGCTGCGGTCACGTTGGCGTTGCTGCGCAGTCTCGAGCGCCGGCAAGATGTTCGCCCGTTCGTTCTGACGCTGGTGCTGTTCGCGCTGACCTATGCCGGGCTCGGCATCAGCATGTATCCGTTCGTCGTGCCGCAAAGCATCACGATCTGGCAGGCGGCGGCGCCGGCCAAGAGCCAGCTGTTCATGTTGGCCGGCGTGGTGGTCCTGATCCCGATGATCATCGCCTACACCGCCTTCGCCTACTGGGTTTTCCGCGGCAAGGTCGACCCGCAAGCGGGCTATCACTGATGGCAGCTGGTAGCGCGCGCAACAGGCAAGAGCCACCGCTGGTACGGCGGCTCGCCTGGTTTGTCGTGTTGTGGCTCGGCGGCGTCGCCAGCGTCGCAGTCGTCAGCGTGGTGCTGCGGTACTGGCTGCATCCGTAGATGCTTGCACGATGACTTACTCCTCATCCTGAGGAGCCCGCTCTTGCGGGCGTCTCGAAGGATAAGGCCACCGCCTCGGCCTCATGGTTCGAGACGCGCCATAGCCGTCCGAAGGACGGCGTCGCTGCGCTCGCCTATGGCGCTCCTCACCATGAGGATGAAGGTCTGCGCAAGTTTTCAGTAGCTCCGCATCAGCGCGAGCTGTTCGCCCTGGTAGTTCGAATCGCCGAACAGCTCCTGGCAGACCCGCATCCGCTTCATGAACAGGCCGATGTCAAACTGATCGGTCATGCCGATGCCGCCGTGCATCTGCAGCGCTTCCTGCACTGCGAGCGTGCCGGTCGTGCCGGCGCGCGCCTTGGCGACCGCGACCATGCCGGTGGCGCTGGCGATATCCTCGTCGAGCGACTGCAGCGCTTTCAGGATCGCCGCCCGCGTCACCTCGATGTCGACATAGAGGTGCGAGATGCGGTGCTGCAGCGCCTGAAATTCGCCGATCAGCTTGCCGAACTGCTTGCGCTCCTTCAGATACTGCGCGGTGCGGCCGAACGCTTCGTCGGCAACCCCGAGCATTTCGCTTGCGACCACCGCTCGACCGGCGTTGAGCACGCCGTCGAGCAGGACGCGACCCTGATCGACCTCGCCGAGCACGCTATCGGCGGTCAGCTCGACATCGGAGAAATTGATCCGCGCCGAATTGTGGGCATCGACCATAATGGTGCGCTCGATCGCGACGCCCTTGGCCTTCGGATTGACCAGAAACAGCGTGACGCCGTTGCGATCGCTGTCGGCGCCGGCCGTGCGCGCGGCGACGACCAGCACGTCGGCGACATGGCCGTCGACGACAAAGCCCTTGGCGCCGTTGAGGCGGAAGCCGTTGCCGGATCGTTCGGCCTTGAGCTTGATGCTCTGCGGCCGGTGCTTGGCGCCCTCGTCAATCGCGAGCGCGCCGAGCAGCGCGCCCTCGGCGATCTTCGGCAAGTGTTCCGCCTTCTGCGCCTTGCTGCCGCCGCGCGCGATGGCCGACGCGGTCAAGACGGCCGAGCTAAGGAACGGCGACGGCAACAGCGTGTGGCCGATCTCCTCTGCGACGATGCCGGCCTCGACATGACCGAGACCCGAGCCGCCGAACTCTTCGGGCACGAGCAGGCCGCAAAAGCCCATCTCGGCAAAGGTCTTCCACATCTCCGGCGAATAACCGCGGGCGTCGTTGTCATCCCGCAGCTTGCGGAAATGGGCGATCGGCGCCTTGTCGGTGATCAGGTTGCGCGCACTGTCGCGCAGCAGGGTTTGTTCTTCGTTCAGAACGAGAGCCATCTTTGGAAATCCGTCTTTCTTTCAATCAATGCCTTGCGCGAACTCGTCATTGCGAGCAAAGCGAAGCAATCCAGTTCTTGTTTGGCCTCTGGATTGCTTCGTCGGCTACGCCTCCTCGCAATGACGAAAAAAATCACGTGCCCGGCAGGTTGAGGATGCGCTTGGCGACGATGCCGAGCATGACCTCGGAGGTGCCGCCCTCGATCGAGTTCGCCTTGGTGCGCAGCCAGCTTTTCGCCGCACGGCCGTGCTCGGAGCGCTCGCTTTCCCACTCAAGTGCGTCGGAGCCACCCATGTCCATGAACAGCTCATGGCGGCGCTTGTTCAGCTCGGAGCCGTAATACTTCATCGCCGAGGAGAACGCCGGATGGGCCTGGCCAACCTTGACCTGGTCGGAAGCACGCTCGGCGGCGAGCGCAAAGGCAACTTCGTCGACTTCGAACTTGGCGAGACTCGCGCGCAACAGCGGATCGGCCAACTTGCCTTCCCTGTCGACGCCGACGGTCGAGGTCGCGATCTCGCTCATCGAGCGTTTTGAGCCACGGTCGCCGATGCCGCTGATCGAGTCACGCTCGAACTGAAGCACGTATTTGGCGACGTCCCAGCCCTTGTTGACGGTGCCCAAAACGTTCTTTTTCGGCACGCGGACGTTGTCGAAGAAGGTTTCGCAGAACGGCGAGTAGCCGGAGATCAGCAGGATCGGCTTGGTGGTGACACCCGGCGTCCTCATGTCGAACAGGAGGAACAGATGCCTTCGTGCTTCTTGGCCGAGAAATCGGTTCGGGTCAGGCAGAAGATCCAGTCGGCCTTGTTGGCGTAGGAGGTCCAGATCTTCTGGCCGTTGACGATGTAATGGTCGCCATCGAGGTCGGCACGGGTCTGCAGTGAGGCGAGATCGGAGCCGGAGTTCGGCTCGGAGTAGCCCTGGCACCAGCGGATCTCGCCGGAGCAAATCTTTGGCAGATGCTCGCGCTTCTGCTCCTCGGTGCCGAATTTGAGCAGCGCCGGGCCGAGCATCATGATGCCGAACGAGCGCAGCGCCGGGCGTGCGCCGATCGCCGCCATCTCCTCGCGCACGATCTTGGCGCGGGCGGGATCAAGACCGCCGCCGCCATATTCGGCCGGCCAGTGCGGCACGATCCACTTCCTGTCGCGCACCCGCTCGAACCAGACGCGCTGCGCCTCCGACTGGAAGGTCGGGTTGCGGCCACCCCAGAAGGTGTCGCTTTCGACCAGCATCGGCTGGCGCATCTCGACCGGACAGTTCTTCTCCAGCCAGTCGCGGGTTTCGCTGCGGAAGCTCTCGAGATCCGACATGGTATTTTCCTTTGGGACATTTCGTTCGAAATTGTTGCGACGACGCGCGCGCAAGCGCCGTCGATTTCGGGGTGACTCTAACGTGGGGGGATCGAAATTCAACCGAACGGCGCCGCATAGCTTGCTCGCATTTTGCGGCTGAAAGCGCAGGTCACTGGCAATGTTCGGTTTCGCCAGACGAAACCAACGCCGGGATTCAGGCGGTCTTCTTGAACGGAATCAGGATGATGATCGCGGCTGCGATCTCCATCGCCATGCAGAGCATGAACGAGGTGGAGTAAGCGCCGGAGAGGTCACGCAGCCAGCCGACAACACCGGGGCCGAAGGCATAGATCACCTGATTGATCGCAACCGACAGCCCGACCAGCACGCCGAACGAAGCGGTCGAGAATTCGCGCGAGATGATCAGCGACGGCAGCGTGATCAGGTTGCCGACCGAGAAGCCGAACAATGCGCAAGCCGCGAACACCGCGACTTCATTGTCGGTCCGGATCAGGATCAGCAGCGCCAGCGACTGGCTGACAAAAGATATCGCACTGATGATGCGTTGATTGAGCCGATCGATGAAGGCACCAAGCACGAGCCGCCCGAGCACGGCGAACGCGGTCGTGGTGGCGACCGCAAGGCTCGCATGCTGGGTACTGATCTTCGGCTCGAGGAACGCGATCTGGTGGACGAGGAAGCCGACCTGCGCGCCGATGCCAAATGCAAACGGCAGCGTCATGGTCCAGAACTGCAGGCTTCGCAGCGCCCGGGCGCGCGTCCAGGGCTGTTCAGCGATAGCAGGCTGGCCAGCGACAGCCGGCGCCGCGTTCCTGGGCGCAGGCGCTTTGCCGACGCACAGCAGCGCCACCGCCACCAGCACCACGAGCGTCAAGCCCGCGGTGAGCAACATCGCGTCGGAGAAGCCGAAGCGACTGACGAGGGCGACCATCAGTGGGGTCAAAAGAATTCCGCCGAAGCTTGCGCCGGTCAGCGCCAGGCTGATCGCGAGCCCGCGCTTCTCGACGAACCAGAGGCCGGCGATAGTGGTGATGGAGCCGAGGCTCATCAGCATCCAGCCCATCGCCATCACGAGATAAGCGGCGAACAGCTGCCAGGGTGCATCGACCTTGGCGATGATCGCAACCGCAAGGCTGAAGCAGACCGCGCCGCCAATCAGCACCTGCCGCGGGCCGAGGCGCTTGATGATGTCGCTGACGAAGATGACGAGGCCGATGCTGGACAGATAGTAAAGCGTCGTCGCGGTCGAGATCAGCGAGGTCGGCCAGCCGCGCGTACGCTGCAGCTCGGCGAGATAGACACCATGGCCGTAGAAGCCGAGGCCCCAGGCGAAGATCGCAAAGACGAACAGCGCGAACACCACACGCCAGCCCTCGTAGGCCGGCGAGCGCTCGTCGCGCACGCCGGTCATGTCATGAGATGGCGCAAGCATTGTCATGCTTTCTAACTCACACGCGCCAGAACGGCTTCTCGATTTCGTGGAACACCTGGCTGCGCGACAGACCCATGTCATGAAGCTGATAGTCGCTCAAGCCGGCGAGCGTCCGCCGCTGCACGCTGCGATCGTGCCAGGTGGCGAGCGTTTCGAGGATGCGGGCGAAAAAGCCCATCGAGCGTGGCTGACGACGGTCAATAGTCGAGCGGATGACGAAAGTGGTCACGGCGACCTCCTGTCATGAAGGGATGAGATTGGACGAGCCGACGTGCTCTCGACACCCGATTTCCGGGTGCACGAACCACAACGTTTCGACAACAACGCCAGCTTATGGACAGAAAACCTAAGCGCTCACCGCGCCAGGATGTGGCAACATGGTTGCACACGCCGTTGTGATGCACAGCGGCGCGCAAACTCGGGGATTTTCGGGCTGAAAATCGACCGCTATTTATCGCGGTCGATAACCCGTGAAATTACGGGCCAATATTCCTTGCCATGGCCGGCATCGATCGCTTCCTGCAAGATCTCGCCCGCAAGCTTTGCGCCGCGCATGTCGAGTCCGACGTCAGCGCCGAGCGCGAGCGCATAGCTCAAATCCTTGAGCGCATACTCGGTCGAAAACGCACGTTCCGGAAACTCGCCGGGGATAATCGCCTTCAGGCCATGATTGCGCAGCCCGAATAAATCTGCCGATCCCTTTGCCAGCGTCTCGAACAAGAGCTTTGGATCGACGCCGGACCGCTTCGCGATAACGTAAGCTTCGCACAGTGCATTGATGCTCTGAAATAGCACCATGTTGTTGAGGATTTTCGTCACCTGACCGGCGCCGGTGCTGCCGCAATTGGTGACTTCGCTGGCGAAGCAGCGGATGACCGGCTCGATCATCGCAAACAGGTTCGGCGTCGCGCCGACCATGACGCTGAGCGTGCCGGCGATGGCCGCTTCGCGCGTGCGCGCGATCGGCGCGTCGGCATAATCGGCGCCTTTCTTGCGGACCTTGTCCGCAAGCTCGCGCGTCAGTTTGACGGGCGAGGTGCCGAGATCGACGAAGATTTGGCCCGCGCGCACCATCTCCAGAATGCCGCCCGAGTCTTCGAACAGCGCCTGCACGTGCTTGCCGCTCGGCAGGCAGAAGAACACGAGGTCGGCCTGCTCGACGACGCGCGCGACGGTCGTGGCAATGGTGGCGCCGTCGGCGCGGATGCGCTGCAGCGGTTCCCTGGCAAGATCGAACGCGACGATCGGCCGCCCGCTCTTCTTGATGAGATTGCGGCAGATCGGCTCGCCCATCACGCCGAGTCCGATGAAGCCCATCGTATCGAAGCCCGCCATGGTTCACTGACCTTGTTTTACTTAGCGTTTACTTGGCCTTTGTGTACGCGCCCGCCGAATCGCCAGCGATCTTGCCGAACACAGCGCCGGCGCAGAGACCGGAGCCGCCGGGGTAGTTGAAGTAAAAGAGGCCACCGACCATTTCGCCGGCCGCATAGAGGCCCGGGATCGGCGCGTCGTCGACACTTGTGACCTCGCCCTCGGTCGTGATGCGCACGCCGCCGAAGGTGAAGGTGACGCCGCAGGTCACCGCGAAGCCGAGATAGGGAGGCTTGTCGAGCGTGTTGGCCCAGTTGCTCTTGACGACCTTCAGCCCCTTGGTGGTGCGGCCGTCCTTGACGTTCGGGTTGAACGGAATGTCCTGTGTCACCGCGGCGTTCCATTCCTTCACCGTCTTGAGGAAGGCTTGCGGATTGACGTCCTCCAGCTTGGTCGACAGCTCTTCCAGCGTGTCGGCCTGCACCTTGGTAACCTGGCGGATGCGGTATTCGTCGCGCAAGAGGTGAACGACCTTCTGGTCGAAAATCTGCCAGGCGAACTGGCCGGGCTGATTGAGGATGACGCGGCCGTACTTCGCGTAAGTGTAGTTGCGGAAGTCGGCGCCCTCGTCGACGAAGCGCTCGCCGTCGGCGTTGACCATGATGCCGAAAGGATAGGAGTGCTTCTGGAAGCCGTCGCCGACCGCGAGGTCGCCATACTCCGGCGCGTTGCGATCCCAGCCGACCGCGTGGCAGCCGGACCAGTTACCGCCGGGGCGCGCGCCGACCTCCATCGCCATGCGGATGCCGTCTCCCATGTTGAAGCGCGAACCGCGCACCTTGGCGAGATCCCAGGTCGGCCCGAGATAGCGCGTGCGCCATTCGGTGTTGGCCTGGAAGCCGCCGGCCGCGAGAATGACCGCTCTCGCGCGAATGTCCATGGTGACGCCCTTCTGCTTGACGCGGAGCCCACGCACGCCCTTGTCGTCGGCGAGCAGCGACAGCGCGCGCGTCGCATACATCACGGTGATGCCTTCGCGCACGGCGGCCTTGTGCAGCGCTTCGACGAGGCCGGGACCGCCGCCGACCAACTCGACCGTGAGCCCGCCCCAGAACTTGAACTTGCCGTCGACTTTGAAGGCCTGGCGGCCATAGATCGGCGCAAAGCGCACGCCCTTGGTGGTCATCCATTTCAGCGTCGGCAGGCTGCGCTTGACCAGCAGCTCGCACATGTCCGGATTGGTGCGGTTCTGGGTGACGCGCGCCATATCGTCGAAGAACTGATCCTCGGTGTAAGTGCCGAAGTCGGTGTTGGCGATCTCGCTGTCAGTGAGATCCGGCATCAGCGAACGCAGGTCGTCGACACCGTTATAGACGGTACGGATCGCGCCGGCGGTGAACGCCGAGTTGCCACCGTGGTCGCCGAACGCGGCCCACTCGCAGACGGCGACGCTGACGCCATGCTCGCGCGCGGCCAGCGCCGCGCACATTGCGGCATTGCCGCCCCCGACCACCACGACATCAAACTCGCTCATCGCGCTCCTCGTTTCTTATCGGATTCTTGGAGTACTTCTTCTGCGCCCTGGCGCCTGATTTTGTCCAGCACCGGCAAGATATACTCGCGGAACCGCGCCGGATTTTCGCTCATCGGAAAATGCCCGAGTTCCTTCATCACGGTGACATCGACCCCGCCGGCGATCGATCGCACTGTGCGCTGCGTGTCCTCCGGCGCGCAGGAGAAATCATATTCGCCGGTCAGCAGATAGAGCGGGCAAGCCGATGTGTCGATCTGCCTGATCCGCGGACGCAGGTCGCCGTCGACGCGATAGAAATAGAGGTCGCCCTTGAACACACCGGGCCCGCTTTGCTTGTACATCCAGAGCGTCTCGTGCCGGCTGTCACTGGGGCTTTGCGGCGCGATCAACCCGGAAACCAGCGCCGCGCAGATTTCGCCGCCGTGGACATCGGCGCGATTGAGCCAGGAGGTGTCGTACCAGCCCTCCTGGAAGTCGGCAGCCTCGAGCCCGACAAGAGCGCGGAAGCGTTGTGCATGTTCGATCGCGAGATTGAGCACGATGCGACCACCGATCGAACAGCCCATCACCACGGGCGCGACGAGATCGAGCGCATCGCAGAACGCCACGATCATCTCGGTGTAGCTCTTCGTCGTCAGCACATACTCTTCGCGCTGGAAGCCGACCGGCGGCAACGATTTGCCGTGCCAGGGCATATCGAACGCCAGCACGCGAAAATGCTGCGTCACCGCGGCATCGTTCATCAGGTGACGGTATTGGCGGCCGTCGGCTCCCGCGGTGTGCAGACACACCAGCGGAATGCCCTGCCCCGCTTCCTCGAAATAAAGCCGATGCTCGCGACCGCCGAGCGACAGCGTCATGTAGCGGCCGACGATGGGCTCAAACTTCGCCGCCATCACCGCCTCGCCGACACGAGACGCCGCGGCAGCGCGAACATGTCCTTGAAGAACTGCAGATGCGTCATGTAGGCGGTGATGTCGCCTTCGAGCCTGGCGACGCCGCGCTTGGTCAGCGCTGACAGATCATGCCAGCCAGGCTCCGGCACCGGCATCCAGAACTTCTGCCAGGCTTCGGCGGTGGCGCGCAGCGCGAACTGCCAGGGTCGCACCGGCCTGGGCTGTCGCTCCAGTTCCGCGACGCGGCCGCCGGCAATGCGAAGGTAGAACATCGCATCACCGATGCCGGCCTCGAGTTCGGCATTGCAACGCGCGCCGCGGCGAACGAGATCGCTGTCGCCGCTGACAAGGTCCGGCAACCGCTCGAACAGCGCGGTCAATTCGACCTGCTCAACGATGACAGTCATGATGCGCGATGGTAACTGGCAGTCGAAACTCTGCGTATGCAGGATGATGCGCGGATTCAATAGATCGGTTCCCACGCTGTCAACCACAGCGTCTCGCGCCGATCCGCCACCTTTTCGTAACGTTGCATCGCGGACGCGCGCCGCAGCGGCACTCCGCCTGCCAGCGCGTTTCCATCGATGCCGGCGCGGCCGAATGCAACGCCACCGTCGACGGTCAGCGTCGCGCCCACGACATAGTCGCCGGCGCGTGATGCGAGAAAGATCGCAGCTCCCGCCATGTCGTCGTCGCGGCCGATCCGCCCGACCGGGACCTGACGCGCGACGTCGTCACCGTGGTCGTGCGCATCGATGTTCATGTCCGACGCAAAAGGGTCCAGGCGCGATCGCCGTGACGCTGATGTGCAGCGGCGCGAAACGCGCGGCCATGCGCCGCATCAAGTGAATGAGACCGGCTTTGCTGGCGGCATAGGAATAGGTTTCGAGCGGATTGACGAAGATGCCGTCGATCGACGCAATGTCGATGATCTTGCCGGGCTTCTCTGGCGTCGCCGCCGCCTTCAGCGGCCTGCGCAGGCAATGCGACCATCGACGATTGCGCGCAAAGAAAAAAAGGGCGATCGCGTCCCCACGCGATCGCCCGGTCCCCTTTGCTCCTCGAACGCTCGAGGTCACCCCACTTCGACGTCACAGCTCGCGGCGCCGAAGTAACCGCTCAGTACTTCGCAGCCACCAGCGGCGCACCCGGCGCGAAGCGATAGTTCAGGCCGATCTTGGTCACCTGAACGTCGCTCCGCGAGGTCAGGGTCGTGGTGCCGTCGCTAGCGAGGCTGGTCCGGCTGCCGAAGTTGAAGTAGTCGTACTCCGCCTTGGCCGACCAGTGGTCGTCGAACGCGAATTCGCCGCCGAAGCCTACCGTCAAGCCTGCAAGGCTCCGCGACGTTCCGATCGTGCCTAGCAACGCGCCGGCCTGGTTGTTGCACTGGCGCACACCCTGAGCGGCTGCCGGCCCAACCACGCAGTTCACCGTCAAGTTCTCGTTGGTGAAGCCGACACCGCCTTTGAGGTAGAGCAGCGAACGTTCCCAAGCGTAGCCGAGACGCCCGGTCGCCGACGCCAGCCAATTGAGTTTCGAGTTACAGCTCATGAAAAATGGGCTGAAGCCGCCGGGGAACCCGGCAGCGCTAAGGCCCGTGGTAACTCCGCAGGTCTGGCCGCCGTGAATATTGGCGGCGCTGGCGTCACCTTCGGCACCGAGCACCCACTTGTTGGCGAACTGGTAGTTGTAGCCGATCTGGCCGCCGCCCAGGAGACCGGCGGTGTGCACGCTAATCGCCGGGTCCACCGCGCCGACAACACCGATCCGGTCCCGGCCGTAGCCGGCGCCGCCGTGAACGCCGACATAGAAGCCGGTCCAGTCGACAGGCCGCGCAACCGCCATGGGCTTGGCTTTCGCCTTCACAGGCATGATCGCGGCGATCATCTCGGGCGTAAACTGGTAGCGAATGCCTCCGGTACCAGCCCAACCGTCAAGGTTCTCGCCGTTGCGGTAGTCGACACGGACAAAGCCGAGCCAGCCGGTATTCACGATCTGGCCCGCAACGCCGATCGAATATTGGCCGTAGGTCCCGATCCGCGACGTCGAGGTCGTCGAGACAAAGCTCGCCGGCGAAAAAGTGCCGGGCGTGCCCGTGGCACTGAAGAAGTTGCAGTTCGGGCAAGTGGCGAAGGTTGAATTGATCCTGCCCGCGAATTCATGGAACAGGCTGGCCGATGCGAACGGTTGCAGCGCAAGATTGCCCACCTGCGCGCTCGTTCCGACGCGCAAGCTCAAACGACCGATGTCGCTCTGCACGTCGGATGTCGCGACCGTGCCGGATATGCTGCCGCCCTGGCCGCCGCCAGGCACACCAACCGCAGTGAACAAATCGATCTTGGTGTTCGAGATAGTGAAGCCGCCCGACGGCTCGATGAACCAGCCGTTGCCCAGATCAAAATTATAGCCGGCATTGGCGACGAACGAGAGGCCGCGGCCCGAGATCGGCTGATTGAAAAAGCCAAGGGCCGGATTGTTCAGCGAGATGTTGTAGAATTCCTGCCGCACCATCGCGTCGGCGAAGAAGCGTCCATAGGTGGCGACACCATAGGTACCGACGAACGGAATCTGGAAGTTGGAATTGAAGGTGTCCGTCTTCGACGTGCTGTTGGACTCAAGGTAGCCGGCGGTCGTGCCGAGATGCAGGTTCCAGCCATTCCAGTTCAGCTCGGCCGCATCGGACCCGATCTGCACACCCGCGTAGCTGTCGTGAATGCGGCTGCTGCAATTGACGGTCGACGTCTGGCTGAGTCCGGCACCGACCGACGCGTTCAGAGCGTTAGTTGTTGACGTGCTCTTGGTGTTGACCTCGCCACCGACGACACGACCCCAGATACCGCCGCCGGGCGAGTTCGGCGGTGGATTTGCCGGCGCCGAAACGAACGCGCTGCCCTGCTGCGCCTGGAACGCCGTGGTGGCGTTGCTGAGATCAGCGGCGATGATGGCCGACGTGGTCGCCGCCATGTTGCCGAGAATTCCGGCACCAGGCCCCACGATCACGTTTGCCGGCAAACCCGGAGCACCGCCGACGACATTGGTCGGCGCCGCGCACTGCGCAAAAGCCTGGCCTGATATCGCGAGCGTCGTCGCCAGAGCGAGACCTCCGAATACAATGCCGCGAATTTTCATGATCTCGCCCCCAAACAAAATTCCAAAAAACATGCGGTCACAAAGAACTCTTGTGCCATTTTGTAAATCACCGGACTTCGCCCTCAAAGTTCGCTCACAGCCTTCCACATGGGACCCATTAACTATTCAGAAACTTGTGCCATTTGGGCAACAACTGACGCCTTCCTAACGTGACGTCAGAGGACCGGATGCTCACACGAGGCCCCTCCAATCGGATGGGTTCGCGACACAAGGTATCGTGATAAGGAAGCTACGTGACCTATGTCACAGTGTTGCGAACGTACCCGCGCGACACTGCGACCAACGCGTGTAGCATGCGATGCGGGCCAACAGGCCGATGCCGCATGCCCGCAATGGAGCACGACCATGAAATTCAATCGCCGCAAGTTTTCCAGGACCTTCGCCCTCGCCCTTCTGGCGATTGGCACCCTGAGCCAGGCCGCCCGCGCGGACGACCTGTCGGCCCAGCAGATCATCAACGGCCTGAAGGCGCCGAAGACCCGCAGCCTTGCCGCCTCAAACGCGGAGCCCGCGCCGCTGAGCGCGGCTGACGCCGCCTTCATCGACCGCGTCCGCAAGACGCGTTCGCTGTCGAGCGCCGATCGCGATCAAGTCCAGGAGATCGCGCAATCGCGCCCGAGCGTCGATGTCGAGATTTATTTCGACTACAACTCGGCGGCGCTCTCGCCGAAGGCCGAGCCGCAGCTCAACAACCTCGGCAAGGCGCTGACCAGCCAGGATCTCACCGGTTCCGTCGTGATGCTCGGCGGTCACACCGACGCCAAGGGCGGCGACGACTACAATCAGGGCCTGTCGGAGCGTCGCGCGGAGACGGTGAAGAAGTTCCTCGTCGACAACTATCACGTCTCGTCCGACACACTGATTTCGACCGGCTACGGCAAGCGCGAGCTGAAGAACTCGACCGATCCGTTCGCTGCGGAAAACCGCCGCGTCCAGATCGTCAACATGGCGAGCAACACCGCGGCCGCGAACAAGTAACCGGGGCGAGCCTCCCGCAGCGCGACCAGCGCCGCCGCTCTTGCGGCGGCGCTTGGTCGCATGCCGCTCATGCTCACATTGATTGGCCGTCGCAATGCGGCTAAATTTCGATGGCTTTCCAACTCAAAGATCGCATTTGAGCTCGGCCAACAGCTCCTCGTGACAAGGAAGGACCGGCGACACGCAGCGCTCGCCGGAGTCGAGTTGGATGCCAAAGCGTCTCGCCAGCCTCATGGTCGCGGTCGGTGCAGCGCTGCTGCTCGGCCTCGCGCCTGACGTTGCGCTGGCGGACAAACGCGTCGCACTGGTGGTCGGCAACTCGAAGTATCAGACCGTCAATCCGCTGCCGAATCCTGCCCGCGACGCCACCGCGATCGCCAAGATGTTCAGGGACGCCGGCTTCGAAAGCGTCGACACGCTGATCGATGTCGGCAACCTCGATTTCAAGCGCGGCATCCGCAAGTTCGAGGATACCGCGGCCGACGCCGACATCGCCGTGATCTACTATGCCGGCCACGGCATCGAGATCGGCGGCACCAACTACCTCATTCCGGTCGATGCCAGGCTCGCCAGCGATCGCGATGCGCCGGATGAAGCGATCACGCTCGACCGGCTGGTGACCTCGGCCAATTCCGCAAAGAAGTTGCGCGTCGTCATCCTCGATGCGTGCCGCGACAATCCGTTTACCGCGACGATGCGGCGCGACAGTCTGGCGGCCAAGCGCGGCATCAGCTCCGGCCTGACGCGAGTCGACCCGTCAACCACCGACACGCTGATCGCCTATGCGGCGAAGGCGGGATCCACCGCCGAGGACGGCGACGGCGACCACAGCCCGTTCACGTCGGCGCTGCTAAGGGACCTCACGGTGCCGGGCCGCGATATCCGCATCGCCTTCGGCTACGTCAAGGACGACGTGATGAAGTCAACCAGCGGTCGGCAGGAGCCATTCGTTTATGGCTCGCTCGGCGGCGGCGTCTACTCGCTGGTGCCATCCCTGCCGCAGAGCCAGGAGCCCTCGGTCGCCGACGCCAAGGCCGACTTTGAACTGGTCAAGCAGATCAACACGCGCAAGGCTTGGGACGTCTATCTCAACACCTACAAGACCGGCTTGTATGCCGAGCTCGCGCGCGTACAGCGCAACTCCCTACCGCCCGACGTCCAGGTCGCCTCGCTCGGGCCAACCACGGTGCCGCAGAGCCGGCCGGCGACCACGAAAGAAGCGCTCGACTGGGACAAGATCAAGGATTCGACCGACCAGAACGTCTTGCAGAACTTCATCAAGCGCTACCCGGATTCGCCGCTCGCCATTACCGCGCAGGACAAAATCAACGCGCTGATCAAAGCCGCCCAGGATCGCGCCGAGCAGGATCGCCTCGCCAAGGAGGCAGCCGATCGCAAAGCCGCTGAACTGGCTGCCGCGAAACAACAACAGGAGGACGAGCGCAAGGCGAAAGCGGCCGAAGCCGAGCAGAAGGCGAAGGCCGACGAAGCGGCCCGGCAAGCCGCAGCGGCCAAGGCCAAGGCCGATGCGGCCGCAGCACAGCTCGCCGCCGCCGAGGCGGCAAAGCTGCGCGAGGAGAGCGAGCGCGCAGCGCAGGCGGCCGAGGTCGAACGCCAGAAGGCCGCGGCCGCCGCCGCGGCTGAAGCCGTGTGCAAGCAGCAGGGCGATCAGCTTGCGGCGCTACAGGCCAAGGGCTCAACGGGCACCGGCGTCGATGACATGACGCAGTTCGTCAAGACCGTCACCTGCGATCGCATCAAGCCGCAGGCAATGGCAGCATTGAACACCTTCAACGGCGAAGCCGCCAAGCGAACCGCCGATCTCGTGCGCTCCGCGCAAACCGAATTGAAGCGGATCGGTTGCTACACTGGCGGCACCGACGGCGTGATGAGCGACAACACCAGGAACGCGCTGAGCCGCTACCTCTCGGCCAAGGGGCTCTCGACCAACGATCTCACGGTGACGGACACGCTGGTTTCGACGCTGCAAAAGCAGCAGCCGATCACCTGCCTGCGGACATGCCCGAGCGGGCAGACGCTGAGCGGCGATACCTGCGTTGCGGCTGCAAAGCCTGCCGCCGCGCCGGCGACGCAGGCCAAGCGTGACAACTCGAGCCGAAAATCATCGCCGCCGCGGCAACAGGCCGATACGCGTCCGGCCGCGCCGCGGGCGACGCAGCAGGCTGCGATCCCGCGCGTTGCGCCGGGCGGATACGGCGGCGGCGCAGGTCACACTCCGATGGTCGGCGTCGGCTTTTGAAGACCGCGGGGCGCCGACCTTACAAGATTTGGTCACAATGTTTTTGCGATCGGTCCCGGCAATTTGCGGTAATGTGCGCGCTGCGACGGATGTGACAGGGTTCTAACGCCATGATGACAGCTCGATGCTCGACGCTTTCACTCGCGACATCGCTCGTGCTCATTGCCTGTACGTTGGCGCCGGTGCGCGCTGACGACGCTTCGGCTGCCGCAAAATCAGCCAACTCCGTCGCCAAAGTCCACATCACCGCGAACCTCGACGTGCCAGCACCGCGGCTCGGCAAGGCCACGACGGCAACAATCCGCGCGCATCACCGCAGGGTTGCGACGGCGTCGCAGCGGTCGATCTCGGTACCTGCCGGCGCGATCCGCGTCGCCTATCGCCCGGCCGCGGAGACCGTCTGCGGCAGCGGCATTTGCGGGGCGCCGATCGCCCTGTTTATCGGCATCACCTATTGATCCCGAGATCAATTCCGTTACCGCAGTTTGCGGAACCGTTCGGCGCCAGATAATCGTGCAGCGACAGTAACTTGCGCCGTTTGACGCGCGGCACTGAGTGGTTTGTAAAAGCCCCCCGTGCATGCGATAATGTTATTGGACGATCAAATCATCCCCTCCGCGCGAATGTGCAGGACCCGCGTTCCGATGAAGACGCGCCTTTTAGTGCTGATTAGCCTGATTTTCTCCGTGATGTCGTATTGGAGCGCCGCTTCGGCCCAGGATGCGGGCAAGCGCATCGCGCTCGTGATCGGAAATGCGAAGTATCCCGATGCCGACAGCCCGTTGAAGGAGCCGATCGCCGACATGCGCGCGATGGCCGATGAGCTCAAGCATTCCGGATTTGAAGTTGCTCAAGGCGAAAACCTCGGCCGCGAAGCGATGCAGAAGGCGATCGACGAACTATACGGCCGGATCAAGCCGGGGTCGGTTGTGATGGTGTTCTTCAGCGGCTACGGCATTCAATCGGGCCGCCAGACGTTCATGATCCCGGTGGACGGTCAGCTGTGGACCGAAGCCGATGTCCGTCGCGACGGTTTCAGCCTCGACAACATGCTTGGCGAGATCAACAGTCGCGGCGCCGGCGTGAAGATCGCGATCCTCGACGCGTCGCGGCGCAATCCGTTCGAGCGGCGCTTCCGCAGCTATTCCGCAGGGCTTGCGCCCGCGACCGCGCCACAAGGGTCGCTGGTGATGTACTCGGCGGCGCCGGGCAGCGTCGTCGCCGATGCGACCACCGATCACAGTCTGTTCGTCAACGAGCTGCTCAAGGAGTTTCGCGTCCCCGGCCTCACGGCGGAAGAGGCGCTCAACCGCACGCGCAAGGGCGTGTCGCTCGCCTCGCAAGGTGACCAGGTGCCGTGGTTCTCATCGTCGCTCGCCGAGGAATTTTCGTTTGGCCTGGGTCCGGTGGAAAGCGCGGCGACAACGACGCCAATACCTCAAGCCAGTCAGAACCCGCCGCAGCAACCGGCGCAATCATCGGATTCCAAGGTCGCTTCCCTCGACCCGCCACCCGTTGTGAAGCCGACGGTGACCGCACCGACAATTCCGGACTTGCCGAAACCGACTACACAAACGCCGGCGCCGACCGTCGCAAACACGACGCCAACGCTCCCGCAAGTTACGACACCGCAGGTGGCGACGCCACAAGTCACAACTCCGCCAGTGACAACCCCGCAGGTTTCGACGCCGCAGCCGGTACAGCAGCAGGATCCCAAGCTTGCAGCCCTGCAGAACGACCCTGCGATCCGCGATCTGACGCAGCTGATCAGCAACAACCCGAGCGACGAAGCGGCGTTCTACAAGCGTGGCCAGATCTATGCCAGCAAGGGCGCCTACGGCGCGGCGCTGAACGATTTCGATCAGGCCATCACGCTCAATCCGAGGGACGTCGAAGCGCTGAACAATCGCTGCTGGGTCCGCGCCATCGTCGGCGAGCTGCAGTCGGCGCTGAAGGATTGCAATGATGCCCTGACGTTGCGACCCAACTTCGTCGATGCGCTCGACAGCCGCGGCCTGGTCAGCCTGAAACTCGGCCAGTACACCAATGCGCTGAATGATTTCGATGCCGCGCTCAAGCTCAATCCGAGGCTTGCTTCGTCGCTCTACGGTCGCGGCCTCGCCCGGCAGCGCTCGGGGCTTGCCGCCGCCGGCGACCGCGATATTCAGGCCGCCAAGCAAATCAGCCCGGATATCGCGGTCGACTTCACCAGCTTCGGAGTCCGTTAGGGCAGCGTTCGCTGCAAAAAGCGTGTATTTTTCAGGGGGGGCTGGCGGCACTGCTGCGTTGGGCGATTGAACTAAGCCGAGCCGCCAGCGACAAAATAGGCGAATATCGATACGCGCCGGCCTTTTCTCGATCGCCCCGGGACGGCGCTGATGGAGGCAGCTATGTTCGCAAATATGTTCGCAAGACACGACCAATCGAGTGCTGGAATTCTGGCAAATCACCTCACCCGCGTCGCAATCGCCGCCGGCGTGGCAATGACGATGACGATCGGCGTCGCCTTTGCCGGCGATGGCGACACGGTGAGCTCGGATCAGATCCTTCAGGCGCTGACACCGAAGCGGCTGACCCGCAGCCTGACCTCAACTCCCGAGGACCCGGCAAAGGCCACCGCGGAAGCGCAATTCGTGCAGTCGATCAAGAACCGCACGACCCGTTCACTATCGTCGGGCGAGCGTGACCAGATCTATGCGATCGCCCAGCAGAAGCCGAATATCGATCTCGAGATCACCTTCGACTACAACTCGGCGAAGATCAGCAACTCGGCACTGCCGCAGGTCGATGCGCTCGGCAAGGCGCTGACCGATCCGTCGTTGAAGGGGACGACCTTCGTGGTGGCCGGTCACACCGACGCAGTCGGCAGCGACAGCTACAATCAGGATCTCTCCGAGCGCCGCGCCAACTCGGTCAAAGAGTACCTGACCGCCAAATACGGCATGGCGGCGGCCGATCTTGTGACCGTGGGCTACGGCAAGACACGCTTGAAGAATCCAAACGACCCGAAGGGCGGTGAGAACCGCCGCGTCCAGGTCGTGAACATGGCGTCCACCAAGGCCGCAGCCAACTGACGGTTCGGAGCGGCGCGTTCCCGTGGGCGCGGGGCCGAGCGAGGTTCCGCGCCGTGGCCCAACGCGCGCAAGTCGCGACCGGAAGCTGTCGTGACACGGCTGTCTTTGCATCGTACAAAAAGCGTCCCGCAGCCCCCGCGCGGGACGCTTTTCCGCCAGGAGCAAACCTATTCGCATGAGACAATCGATCGCAGCGTATGCCGCGACATCCTGCCTCGTTCTCGGTTGCGGACTTCAGGGCGTGAACGCTGCCGAAGAGCGCGGCCTGCAAGGCGGCGCGGTCGCAATCGTTACCAAGGCCACGTCAGCGTGCTTCTCGGACATGGTCCGCGTCACCGGATTCCTGGTACCACATCGCGAGGCCCAGGTCGGGGTCGACCAGGAAGGCTATCGCGTTATCGACGTCCTGGTCACGGAAGGCGCCAAGGTCACCGACGGCCAGGAAGTGCTGCGGCTGCAGCCACCGCCCGGCGCAGGGGCCGGCGGCGCGCAGCCCGGGGCGGCGGCTCCGGGCGGCGGCGTCAACCTCGCCGCCCAGAAATCCACGGCCTGGCTTGATGGCGTTGCGTGCCCCATCCGCAGGCACCGTGATCCAGGTTTCGGCGCGGGCCGGCCAGTTTGCCTCGCCGCAGCTCGGCCCACTGGTGCGCATCGCGACCGACGACCTGATCGAGCTCGAGGCCGAAGTGCCCGGCATCCACATGCTGAAACTGAGCGCCGGTGCGCCAGTGCGCATCACGGTCGAGAATGGCCCTGAACTTGGTGGTCGCGTTCGCCTTGTTTCGCCGTCGATCGATGCGCGCACCCAGCTCGGCAAGGTTCGCATTGCCGTGGTCAAGGACCCGTCGGTCAGGATCGGAATGTTCGCGCGCGCCGCGATCGATGCGGCGAGAAGCTGCGGCGTCTCGATCCCGCTGCTCGCGGTGGAGCACCAGACGGTGCAGGTGGTGCGGGACGATATCGTCGAGGTCCGTCGCGTGCAGACCGGCCTGACCTCCGACACCAGCGTCGAAATCCGCGACGGCATCAAGGAAGGCGAGATCGTGGTCGCCAATGCCGGCACCTCGCTGCACGACGGCGATCACGTCAAGACCATGTTCGCCGAAGACGTCGATCGCTCACCGTCCGGGCAGAAATGAAACGCAGGCCGCATTGCAATGCGACGCGACGTCGATCGGTTGCGGCGGTGAACGAGAACGGGAGATGGTAGCGCGATGGCTCTGAACATTTCGGCCTGGTCGATCCGTCACCCGCTGCCGGCAACCGTGTTCTCGATCATCCTCTTGCTGCTCGGCTGGATGAGCTTCACCAAGCTGCCATCACCCGCCTGCCGAGCGCCGACATCCCGGTGATCTCGATCGCGGTGGCGCAATTCGGCGCGGCGCCATCCGAACTCGAGGCGCAGGTCACCAAGATCGTCGAGGACGGTGTCTCCGGGGTCGAAGGCATTTCCCACATCATCTCGTCGATCACCGACGGCATGTCCGTCACGACGATCCAGTTCAACCTCGATACCAACACCGATCGTGCCCTCAACGACGTCAAGGACGCAATCACGCGGGTGCGCTCGAACCTGCCGCAGAACGTCAACGAGCCATTGATCCAGCGCGTCGACGTGGTCGGCACGCCAATCCTGACCTACGCCGCGATCTCGCCCGGCAAGACGCCGCAGGATCTGTCGTGGTTCGTCGACGACATTGTCAAACGCGAACTGCAGGGTATCCGTGGCGTCGGCCTCGTCGAGCGCGTCGGCGGCGTCGACCGCGAGATTCTGGTCTCGCTCGATCAGGACCGGTTGCAGGCCGTCGGCTTGACTGCGCTCGACGTCAGCCAGCGGCTGCGCGGCACCAACGTCGACGTCGCCGGCGGCCGCGCCGAGATCGGCCGCAGTGACCAGGCGATCCGCACACTGGCCGGGGCGCGCACCTTGAGCGACCTCAAGGGAACGATGATCAGCCTGCCGACCGGTGGCGAGGTCCGGCTCGATGATCTCGGAACGGTCACCGACACAGTGGCCGACCGCCGCACCTTCGCCCGCTTCCAGGGCGAGCCGGTGGTCGCGCTGGCGATCAAGCGCTCGAAGGGCGCGAGCGACGTCGTGGTCGCGGCTGCGGTCCGGAAACGCATCGACGCGCTGGAAGAGAAACATCCCGAGGTCGACCTGCAACTGATCGACAGTTCGGTCGAGTTACACCCTGGGCAACTACGACGCGGCGATCCAGACGCTGTTCGAGGGTGCGGCGCTCGCCGTCATCATCGTGCTCCTGTTCCTGCGCGACCTGCGAGCGACCATCATCGCCGCGATCTCCCTGCCGCTGTCGATCTTCCCGGCGTTCTGGGCGATGGATCTGCTCGGCTTCTCGCTCAACATGGTGAGCTTCCTCGCGATCACGCTGAGCACCGGCATTCTGGTCGACGACGCGATCGTCGAGATCGAGAACATCGTCCGCCACATGCGGATGGGCAAGATCGCCTTATGTGGCGGCGCTGGAGGCCGCCGACGAAATCGGCCTCGCCGTGATCGCCATCAGCATGACCATCATCGCGATCTTCGCGCCTGCGAGCTTCATGTCCGGCATCGCCGGCCAGTTCTTCAAGCAGTTCGGCATCACCGTCTCGGTGCAGGTGTTCTTCTCGCTGCTCGCCGCGCGCTTCGTCACGCCGGTGCTGGCCGCCTACTTCATGAAGCCGCATGGTCACGAGGAGCCGCCGCCAGGCGTCATGCTGCGCGCGCTATATCCGCCTCGTCACCTGGTCGGTGCGGCACTACCTGATCACGATCCTGATCGGGCTCGGCCTGCTCGTGATCTCGATCTGGAGCATCACAGTGCTGCCGCAGGGGTTCCTGCCGGCGCAGGATCGGCGCGCTCGACGCTTGCCATCGAACTGCCGCCTGGCACGCAGCTCGTCGCGACCGAGAAGGTCACCGAAGACATCGTGTCGCGACTGCGCACGCGGCCCGAGGTCAAGAGCGTGTTCGTCGACGGCGGCCGTGTGCCGCCGGGCATCGCCGAAGTGCGCCGCGCGACGCTGATCATCAACTACGTGCCAAAAGGCCAACGCAAGATCACCCAGCGCGAGCTCGAGACCGACATCGGCCAGCGAGCTCGAGAACGTTCCCGATATCCGCTACTGGTTCCTCGACGACAACGGCTTGCGCGCGATCTCGCTGTTCGTCACCGGCACCGACATCAACATCGTCAACAATGTCGCAAGTGAGCTCGCGATCCAGATGAAGCGTATTCCGCTGATCGCCAATGTCGACGCCGAGACCGCGCTGGATCGGCCGGAACTGCGCATCCAGCCGCGCGCCGATCTTGCGGCGCGGCTTGGCGTGTCGACCGAAGGCCTGTCCGCAGACGATCCGCGTCGCGACGATCGGCGACGTCACTCCGGCGCTGGCCAAGTTCGACACCGGCGACCGGCTGATCCCGATCCGGGTCCAGCTCGACGAATTCCGCGCGCGCCGACCTCAACCTGCTGCAACAGCTGCGCGTGCCGACGCGCGGTGGACGCGGCAGTGTGCCGCTGTCCGTGATCGCCGACGTCAAGCTCGACCAGGGCCCGACCAGCATCGATCGCTACGACCGCGAACGGCAGGCGACAGTGGCCGCCGATCTCGTCGGCAACGCCGCGCTCGGCAAGGCCAGTGATGCGATCTACGACCTGCCGGTCGCGAAGAGCCTGCCAAAGGCGTCAGCATCAAGCAATCGGGCGACGCCGACAACATCGCCGATCTGCAGTACGGCTTCAAAACGGCCATGACCGCCGGCCTGATGATGGTCTATGCCGTGCTGGTGTTGCTGTTCGGAACGTTCCTGCAGCCGATCACGATCCTGTTCTCGCTGCCGCTCTCGATCGGCGGCGCGATCTTCCTGCTGCTCGCCACGGGCACAAACAGCTCACGATCCCGGTGTGGATCGGCATCATGATGCTGATGGGCATCGTCACCAAGAACGCCATCATGCTGGTCGATTTCGCCGTGGAGTCGATCGCACGCCGGCATGTCGCGCGCCGAGGCCATCGTCGACGCCGGCAAGAAGCGCGCCCGGCCGATCGTGATGACCACGATCGCGATGGCCGCGGGCATGATGCCGAGCGCGCTGGCGATGGGAGCCGGCGGCGAATTCCGCTCGCCGATGGCGATGGCGGTGATCGGCGGGCTGATCGTCTCGACGGTGCTGTCGCTGGTGTTCGTGCCAGCGATGTTCATGTTGATGGACGATATCGCACGGGCCTGCTGGTCGATCGGCAAGCGGCTCATTACGAACGCGCCTGACGAAGCCAAGCCCGCCGAACCGCACGGCGACGCAGCCGTCCACAGCCCGGCGGAGTAAAGGCCAGCGGAGTGATGGTTATTCGCTGCGCGCTTCGCTCGCGAGCTTCTTCAGGTTCAAGAGCTCGATGCGGCCTCGCTTCAGTTCGAGAATGCCGTCGCGCCGCCACTGCTGGAGTTGGCGATTGATGCTCTCGCGAGCCGCGCCGACGTAGATGCCGAGTTGCTCCTGCGAGATGTGAACCTCGGAGCCATAGTCCTCGGCGAGCGCGCACAGTCGCCGCGCCATCCGGACCGGGAGCGGTTGCAGCATCAATTCTTCCATGCGCTCGCTGACCTGACGGAGCCGCGCGCACAACAATTCGATCAAGCGGATCGCCACTTTGGGTTCACGCTCGAGATAGGCCAAAAGATCTTCGCGCCGGAGCACGAACATTTCGGTTGCCTCGGCGGCGACGGCATCCGCGCTGCGGGTGCGCCCGTCGAGGACCGCGATTTCGCCGAACAGATCCCCGGCGCCCTGAAAGTTCAGCGTCAACCGCGTGCCATCACTCGCGCCGGTCTCGATCCGGATCTGGCCACGCCGAATGCCGAACAGCGCATTGCCCGCATCGCCCTTCTGAAACAGCGTTTCGCCGCTGGCGAGATGCTGGGTGTGGCAGAGCGCCGCAATCCGATTGAGTGCGTCAGCACCGAGATCGGCGAACAGCGGGTTCATGCTGAGAACGACTGCGAATTCTGATTGCTTGCTCATGTCACTGGGTTTCCTGTGGCGATCCTTGAAAGCCAATGTGACGCGATCACGCTTGCCGAACTGTGACATTAGTCACATAATCGGCTCGCCACAATGCTAGTTTTGACTGATGGGGACGAAGCACTAAGCTCGTCCCCAGCGGGCCGTTGGCAGCGCCCCCGCCTGCTGATTTTCCTTCGAAAGCACGGGTTTCCGATGCGATTGCTGAAATTTCTCGGCGCTGGCATTGCAGTCGTGGTCGTTTTGACCGTGGCACTGCTCGTGATCGGAATCCCGGGTGGCTTGCTGACCGACGTCATCCAGAACCGGATCGAGCGCCAAACCGGCTACCGGCTGGAAATCGAGACGACCAGCATCCACCTGCGGCCCAATCCGACCATTGCGCTGACCGGCATCTCGCTGACCGACGTCCGCAACCGCGAGAACAGCATCGAGCTCACGGTCGCCAGCGCGAAAGCGCAAATCTCGCTCGCAAGTCTCTTGCGCGGCAAACCTCATGTCGACGAATTGATCGTGACACAGCCGGTGCTGCATGCGCCGATGCATCGCCAGCGTTTGCGTCAGCGCGACAACTCCTCGAGCGGCACACCAGGCAAGACGCCGAAGACCGATGCGCTGCTCAGCGTCAGCCATGTTGCGATCGAAGACGGCACGATCGTCATGTCGGACAAGCAGCGCGGCTTCGAGAACCGGCTCGACAACGTGCGTCTCGATGCAACGATCGATGCTGACCGCAACATGAAGGTCGCGTTCGATGCGGTCGCCGGCGGCAAGCCGATCGGGCTCGAGGCCAACGCCACCATCCCGCAGGGCTCGCTGGCCGACGTGACGATTCCGGTCGACTTCAAACTCAAGATGCCGGCCGTTCTGACCGAACAACTCAGCGCGGCCGCGCAGGTGAAGTTCGATGGCTCGACGATCCTTATCGACGCGCTGAGGGGTGATCTCAACGGCGCCGGCTTCAAAGGCAACGCGTCGGTCGAATTGGAGAGCAAGCCGCAGATCAAGGTCAATCTCGACCTAACGCGGATCGGCATTGCCAAGGCCGCGGTCAGCGATTCAGGAAGCAGCGGCGGCGCCATCGGCACCCGCGGCTGCGCTGCAGCCTTGGAGCGACCAGCCCTTCGATCTTCGTGGCCTGAACTATATCGACGCGCAGACGCATCTCTCGATCGGTGAACTCAATGTCGGCACGATCAAGATTGCTCCACTGGAGGTCGATGCCAGCATCGTGGACGGTATCGTGCGCGGCACCGCCTCGAAGATCGGTATCTATGAGGGTCAGGCCGCTGCCGGCTTCGCCATGGACGCGTCGGCCGACACACCAAGCTTCGCGTTGCGCGCCGAACTCCGGCAGGTGCATGCGCTGCCATTGCTCTCCAGCGCCGCCGATTTCACCAAGCTCGACGGCAAGCTCGACGCGACGCGTCAATGTGCAGGCCGATTGGCAACAGCCAGCGCGACATCGTCGCCAGCCTCTCCGGTGTCGCGGTGACGAAATTTCAGGACGGCCAGATCCGCGGCATCGATGTCGCCAAGATGATCCGCTCACTCACCAGCGGCTCGCTCGCGGGATGGCAGGACGGCCAGTCGGAGACCACCGATCTCACCGAACTCAGCACAAGCTTTCAGATCAGCATGGCCAGGCCCAGACCCAGGACTTCAAGCTCGCCGGTCCGCTGGTGCGTGTCACCGGCATCGGCACTGCGGACCTGAACACCAAAGCGATCAATTTCCGCCTCGAACCCAAGGTGGTCATGACGATCCAGGGCCAGGGCGCCAGCACCGATCCGGTCGGCTTCGGCGTGCCGGTGATGGTGCAGGGGCCATGGAACCAGCCGCGCTTCTTCCTCGACATGGCTGGCATCCTCGACAATCCCGACGCCGCCTACGCGCAATTGCGCCAGCTCGGCCAAGGCCTGTTCGGGTCGAACTTCCTGCAGCCGAACGCGGCGACCGGCAATTCCGGGACGCCAATAATCCTGGCGGCAACAATGTCATGAACAGCATCGGCAACCTGATCCAGGGCCTGACCGGCGGCCAAGCCCAATCAGACCCCCACCGCCGGCCAAGGAACGTGGCCCCGCAGCAAGCCCCGGCACAGGGTCAACAAGCCGCTCCAGCGCAGGGTCAGGCGGCTCAAGGCGGCGCGGGTCAGACCCGTCCGCAAGGCAGGCTGCCCAGGGGCAAAGCGCACCAAATGGCGCGACCGGGCAGCAGCAGACGGGCGGCCCCGCGCCCGGACAACCGGCCACCGGCGGCGGTTTGGGTCAGATTCTCGGCCCGCAACAGAACGGCCAGCTCGATCAGATCATGCAGAACCTGTTCGGATCAGGCGGACCAGACGGACCAAGCCCGTCCAAATAGAACGATCCGATCCGGTTAACCGTGCAGGCCCGTGCGCATCAGCGCGGCGGCCACAAAACCATGGTAGAAACCGGCCACGATGGAGCACGTTCAGCGGAAGCAGGAGTCGGGCTGGATCCGTAATGGCGGTCTGTTCGCCAAGTACGTCATCTATCTCGTCGGCCTCGTGCTGGTCGTGCTCATCATCAACGGCGCGATCGAGGCGTGGTTCATCTATCGCGAGACCAAGTCGACACTGATCACGGCGATGGCCGAGAAGGCCGACGTCACCGCACGCCGGGTCGAGCAGTTCCTGTCCGACACCGAGCGCCAGATCAGCTGGGTCACCCGCGCCAGCGCCGGAACGACTCGACCAGCGCCGGTCGGACTACATAACGCTGTTGCGCCAGGTCCCGGCAGTGAAACAGCTCTATTATCTCGACGGCTCGGGACACGAGCAGTTACGCGTGACGGCGATCGACGGTTTCGGTCGGCAGCAACGTCGATTTTTCGCGCGCGCTGGATTTTTCCGAGACCGTCGACAAGGGCATCGGCTGGGGCAAGGCGTTCTTTCGCAACGACGAGCCGTACATGACCATCTCGGTCGCGCATTCCGGACGCGACGCCGGCATCACCGTCGCCGAGGTCTCTCTGCGGGTGTTTTCGGATTATCGTCCGCACCGCTCAAGCCGGCAAGATCGGCAACGGCTACGTGATCGGCCCAAAGGGCGAGCTGCTGGCGTCAACCGATTCGAACCGGCTGCTCGGCACCAACATGTCGCACCTGTCGCAGGTCGCCGAGGCGCTGCGCGGCATCGAGTTCGGCATCGACCGGCACCAGCATCGACGGCAGTGCGGTCCTGACCGCGTCGAAGCTGATACCGGACCTGAAATGGTACGTGTTCTTCGAACAGCCGTTAAGCCAGGCGCGCCTGCCGCTCTACGACCTGCTGCTTGCGAAACGCCGCACTGGTCGCACTCGGCCTGATCGTCGCGATGCTTGCCGGCAGCTTCCTCGCCCGCCGCATGCTGGTGCCGATCCACGCCCTGCAGGCCGGCGCCCGCCGCCTGGCGGCGGCGATTTCGGCCAGCGCATCGAGGTCAAGACGTCCGACGAACTCGAAGAGCTCGCCACGCAATTCAACTTCATGGCCGGCTGAACTCCACCAGCTCGTATTCGCAGCTCGAGCAGAAGGTCAGCGAACGGACGCGCGACCTCGCCCAATCGGTCGCCGAGCTGAAAGTGCTCGAGGAGGTCGGCCGCGCCGTGGTGTCGTCGCTCGATCTCGACGCGGTGCTGCCGACCGTCGCGACGCGCGCATCCGAGATCACCGGCGCCGATGCGGTCTTGATCTTCAGCTATGCCGCGTCGAGCCGCGCCTTCACCCTCGCTCAGGCCATCGGCATCACTCCGCCACGCCCCGACGGCCAGGCCTTGACGATCTCGGGCGACGGCAACGCGCTCGGCCGGGCGGCCGACAGCGGGGAAGCGCTCGAGATCGCCGACCTCGACGCCGAAGCCTCGTATCCGATGCGCGATGCCGCGCTCGCTGCCGATTTCCACTCGGTGCTGATCGTTCCGTTGCTCGACCTGCAAGGCATTCTCGGCGCGCTCGTCATCCTGCGCAAAGCGGCGGGTCATTTCCCGACCAACGTCATCGGCCTGATGCAAACCTTCGCGCACCAGGCCGCGCTCGCGATGCGCAATGCGCAACTGTTCACCGAAGTCGACCACAAGGGCCGCGAGCTCGCGATCGCGCACGAGACGGTGCAGCACCAGGCGGCCAAGCTCCAGGAGCAGACCGATCAGCTGCGCGACTGGAACAAGTCGCTCGAGGAGCGTGTCGCCGCGCAGCTTGCCGAGATCGGCCGGATCAGCCGCCTCGAACGCTTCCTCGCGCCGCAGGTCGCACAGATCATCGCATCGTCGGACGGCCACGACGCATTGCTCGCCAGCCATCGCGGCGAGGTGACGGTCGTGTTCTGCGACCTGCGCGGATTCACCAGCTTCACCGAGAGCACCGAGCCCGAAGAGCTGATGAACGTGCTGCGCGAGTATCATTCGACACTCGGCGAACTCATTTTCAAATATGAGGGAACGCTCGATCGCTTCGCCGGCGACGGCGTGATGGTGCTGTTCAATGCACCAATTCCACTGCCCGATCACGCCAAGCGCGCGGTGCAGCATGGCTGTCGAGATGCGCGACAATGTCGGCAAGCTGGTGCAGCGCTGGCGCAACCGTGGCCACAGTCTCGGTTTCGGTGTCGGAATCGCGGTCGGCTACGCCACGCTCGGGCAGATCGGCTTCGAGCAGCGCCTCGAATATGCGGCGATCGGCGGCGTTACCAACCTTGCCTCACGGCTGTGCGACGAGGCCAAGGCCGGACAGATCATCGCCAGCCAGCGGACCTACGGTATGGTGCAGGACTTTTTCGATGCGGCGCCGATCGAGGACCTGACCCTGAAAGGGTTCAATCGTCCAATCGCCGCGGTCGAAATCCTGCGCTGGCGGGAAGACGGGGAGACGGTGCAAGCACCCCAGGCCGTGGCAAACGCAGGCCGCATCGGATGACGCATCGACAAATGTCGGACGATCATGCATTGAAGTTGTCGGCCCGGATGAACCGAACACATCTTGCGCCGTCTCATGATTGGCTGGCCATGGAGTACATGTCGAGCATGTTGACGAACCCGAGCAGCCTGCCGGCCAAATCGCCGCGCACAAGGGCGGCGCTTGTTGTCGCGATCGCGCTTGCCAGCGTCGCCTGCACGGCCCCGCAGATTGCCAAGGCGGCGGACGAGGCCGGAGGCTCCAAAAGGTGCGGCTGTCACCGTCATTCGCGCGACGCGGACGTGCTTCGATGACGTCGTCGAGTTATTCGGATCGTTACAGCCGCACGAGGAGGTCACGGTCCGGCCGGATCGCGAGGGCCTCAAGTTCACGCAGGTGATGGTCGATGCCGGCGACACCGTGACGGCCGGCCAGGTCATGGCGAAGATCGGGCCAGCTGATGGCGGCGACATTACCATCACCGCCCCGGTTGGCGGGCTCGTCAGCGCGTCGACGGCCGCCATCGGCGCGCCGGCGACCGCGCAACAACCACCCTACCGCATCGTCAAGAACAACGAGTTCGATCTCGTCGGTGATGCCGCAGCAAAGGACATCCTGAAACTCAAGGCTGGTCAGCCGACCATCAGTCCGGATTGTCGGCGGCGGGATTGCCCAGGGCGTCGTGCGCAGCGTGCCGACGACGGTCGATCAGATCAGCCAGCTTGGGCAGGTCCAGGTCGCGATCACCAGCAAGCAGCGCATGCTGGTCAACGCCTCGGGCCGCGCCAAGATCACGGCGGGCAAGAGCTGCGGCGTCTCGGTGCCACTGACCGCAATTCTTTACGGCGACGATTCCACCGTGGTCCAGGTCGTCCGGCGCGATCGCGTCGAGACGCATCGCGTCGACGTCGGGCTGATGTCCGGCGGACAGGTCGAGATCAAGAGCGGCATCAACGAGAACGACGTCGTTGTGGCCAAGGCCGGCGCGCTGCTGCGCGAAGGCGATCCGGTCCGCGCGATCAGCGAAGCCGACGCGACCCAAAACAAATGAGGCGCCGCAGCGCCTCATCGAATTACGGACGTTTCGCCTGAAGCGGTGTCAGCTACCGCGATCGCTCAAATGCGCAGGGCCCGAGCCAAGCCTGACGTCCTCGATCAGCGAGGATGACACGCTCGGCACCTGAACGCCTTCGGTGGCGCGCGAGACATTGACGCGCGTGCGGTTGAACACCTTCTCCGCGGTGCCGGCCGGCGAGTTCATATTGTCGAGCAGCTCGGTGACCAGCAGGCTGTTCTTGTTCTTCGTGTCATCAACGCACCTTGTCCGGCGGGGCCGACGTCATGACGAGCGCGTTGTCGGGCGCATTGATCGGCGCCAGCCCGCGCGAATAGTTGCGAAAGCGGCGCTCATAGGGATTGCGGCGCGACGCATCGACGACGACGAGCTTGGCGCGCGCGCCTCGCTCCTTCATTTCGCCGAGCACCCACTCGATGCTGATGCCATCGCGGCGAACGTCACTTTCTTTCCAGATCGTCGCATCGACCGGAATCATGAAGCTCTCGCCGGCCGACTGCACGCCAAACCCGCCGAAATAGATCATGACCACGGTGTCGCTGCGGACCTTGTCCTTCAGCCGCGCAACGGCGCGAACGAGGTCGTCGCGGCTCGCGTCCTCGACCAGCTCGACGTCGAAGCCGTCATTGCGAAGCGCGGTCGACAGCGCGCGTCCATCATTGATCGGCTGGACCAGCGGCGCATTGGCGTCCGGGTAGCGCGAATTGGCGACCAGCAGGGCGACACGGTTCGGCTGACCGCCGACCGAACCGGTCGGCGTCTCCGAAGACGTGTAGGCCCCGTCCGGGCGTGAGCTTGTTGAGCGCGGCGTCGGCGCCGATGCCGGCCGAGATCAGGCCGGCGAACACTGCGGCGCCCAGAACAATCGTGCGGCGCGATAGGCCGAGATGCGCAAAATTCATTCTACCTGTCCCTCACTCCCATCCGCAGCGAGTCCGGTGTTGGTCGCTGCAGCGCCGTTTTGGTTTGATTGAAAGCGGCGCTTTATTCGTTCGAAAATACACTCGATTTGCGGCGGTGCAGCAAATAGCAAGTCTTTCACTTCATTACAAATATTAATGAAGCCAAGGTTTATCGGACGGCTGTCGGTCAGCGCATGCACGCGCGCGTCCTGCAGTCAACAACCTGTTAACGCCTAATTGTTATGTCATGAATAGAAATTTTGACGTAGCCGCGCCAGGACGAAGCCGGCGGCTGGCCGGCCCTGACCTCCCCTCATGGGCAAAGCCCGAATTTGCAGGGCTAGCTGGGTCGCCCACAGCCGGCATCACTCCGTTCAGCCGATTTCTTAGTATCGCCAGAAGTTAAGACCTCGTAGAAACCGTGAGCAGCCCGCTGCGGACGAATGATGTCGCCATCCAGCGACATGTCATAGTGGCCGCCGGACGGAGAGGGAGCCTGATGGATATCGGATATTTCGCCACGGCCACGCTGCGCGCCGTGACCGCGACGCAAGGCCGGGCCGTCCCTCTACGATGTCTGCGATCCCGTCCTGTCGAAGCCTGGCGGCGGCGACGCGCATCTGGCGACCTTCTACCAGACCGCCCTCCGCAACCCCGCCCTTCGGCCCCTGCTGTGGCGCGCCGGGCTGCCCGAGCTGCGCGACGGGGCCCGCCTGGCACTGCTCCAACAGGCGATCGCGCTGGCCCATACCTCGGCCGAATCCCGACTGGGGCGCGGTCGCAAAGCCGGTCGCCGAACTGATGGCGACCCTCGACCCCCAGCACCCCCGGCCAAAACCGGTTCCGCCACCGAAGCGGACGCCCGGACCGCAGCAGATCGACGACATCATCCGCAACTGCGGCCGGCATCTGCTGGCCACCTTCGCCCGCGAAGGCTTCATCCCGGCCTATGCCGCCTTCAACCTGATCGGCGATCCCGACTTCAAGGCGCGCGAGCTGTCCGTCGCGCTCGAGGGCCTGAACGCGCGCACCTACAAGAACTCGACGCTACTGTTCAATCTGGCCCGCGTGTTCATCGCCCGCTCGCCGAGCCAGGCCGTGATCAACCCGCCGTGGACCGGTGTCGCCGAGCCGATGTGGTCACCGGTGCAGATCCGTCATCGTTCAGCCTACTACGACGCCTTCTTTGTCGAAGCACTGCTCAGCTTTCTCGAGACCGGGCTCGCGAGGCCGGACGAGACCGCGTCCGCGCGCCGCGCGATTGCCGAGATGGCCGAGTTCTGCGTCGGCACCAGTCGCGAGCGCGTCCAGGCGCGCGACGGCCGGCCCTTTGACGTGATCACAGCGCTGGCGCCGCCGCCGCATCCGCGCTTCAGCCGCTATTTCTCAGAGATCAAGGAGAAGCTCGGCTTCGGCACCTACGTGCCCGACTGCGACACCACGGCGTGTTCGTTCTCGGCCGCGACGCAAGCCAGCGTTGACGATCCAATTCTCGATCAACCGCTGCTCGATTTTTATGCGGGCTACCAGGTCGGCCGCGGCCAGAACGCGCCGTTGATCACCGTGCCGCTCAACGAAAACGTCGACTATGACGGCGCGATCGCGACCTGGATCGACAATCTCGCCGGCGAGCGTCCCTACGGCAACGACCTCGATCCGACCCTCAATCTCGACGTGCTCGGAAGTCAGCTTCCGCAATCTCAAGCGCTGGCAGGTGCTGGAAACGCCTGATCGGCTCGAGACCGTGAGACGCATCATCGGCTTCCAACGCCGCCTGGTCGAGAGCGGCGCGTTCGCCAACCCGAAATCGCACATCTATTACTTGCCGGAACTTGTACTGCGCCTATGTCGGGCGCTGCTATGCGACCTTCAAAACACTCCCGATCGAGCGCACAGCGCACGCTCGATCCCGACGACACCTTCGGCTTTATCCGCGACAAGGTGCTCGCCTATGTCCGTGACGATCTCATCGCCCACGAGATGAACGCGTTCGACGCCGCACTGGCATTGCTTGCACTCGGCCACCTCGGCGCCGACAGCGAAAGCTTTGCGGCGCCGCTCGACTGCATCGCGCGCAGCGTCGGCGAAGGCGGGCGCGCCGCGCCGTTCAGGGCCTATGAGTGGAACAAGATGAAGACGCCGACCCGCATCATCGTCGGCGGAGCGGAGGTGACATCGGCTTTCGTGCTGATGGGCCTGGCGCTGGCGCGGCGAAGCGATGGCCGGGGCGTAGACGTCGGTCAAGCCGGCGGCGCGATCACGACGCGTTCCGACAACAGGATGCTGCGGACCGCGCCAATGAATTTTGCGCCGTCCGCGAACCAGGCCTTGCCCTTGTCCGACGCAACCATCTCGGCCCGCGCCTCGCGGCTGTCCCACCAGCTCTCGGCGAAACCGTCGAGCGGACCCTCCATTGCGAACGGCTGGATATCCGGCCGAAACTGCTCCTCGATAATTTCTGACAGCACAAAGCCGCGCAGTTTTGGCACATCGCGCGCCATCGGCGCATGAATGTCGCGCCAGTGACGCCGGAACTGCTCCGCGGAGAGTTCTGGCTTGCGCTTGATCACTGACAGCGTTTTGAGCGGCGGCCGCTGCGCCGGCAGCGGCACGAAAAAATCTTCCTTTGTAACGAACATGCGGATGTTGCCGATGATTTCAGCGCCATCGGCGTGCCAGCGCTTGCCTTCTTTTGAGGCGCCGGCGCGGGCCCGTGCGTCGAGGTCGTCGAACCAGGTCTGCGCAAGACCGTCGAACGCCGCCATCTCGAAGCCGGACACGTCGCTGCGGGTTTGCTGCTCGACCACGGTCGAGACGATGTAGCCGCGCACGCCGGGGACGTCATGCGACATCGGCACGTGCACGTCGTGCCAGTGGCGTACGAATTCTTTGTTCGTCATGCCGGGGCGGCGGGCGAGGAACGAGAATGACTTGATCACGACGACCGAATTCTCCTACGCCGCCGACGGCGCGCGCCACGGTCTGGCGGACCTCAAAGCCCTCGAATTTCGGATGCTCGAGATAGAGCGAGCCGGTCGTCTCGTTGCCGGCGCGGGCGTGAGCGGCGCGAAATTCCGCGGACTTGGTCCAGGCTTCGAAACTGGCGCGGCTCTGCCAGATCGTGTGCGAAGCGTAGAGCGTGTGGTCGTCGGCCTCGGGCCCCTTCAACAGGTGAAACTCGACGAAGCCGGGCACGCGCTCGAGATGGGTCTCGCGACTGGTCCAGACGTGCTCGAAGCTCGCCTCAGAACCCTTCTTCACCTTGAACCAATTCATTGCGATGAACATGCGGCCTTCCTTTGCTCTTTTTCCGATTTCCGCAGAGCATGCCACGAACGCCGACACGCGCAAAGCCATGTCGCAGGAGATCAGAAACCGTAGAGCTCAGCCGGGTTGCGCACCAGAATCTTCTCGATGGTCGCTTGATCCGGTGCCCATTCGAGCAGCAGGTCCAGCAGCGCGCCATCGTCGGGATAACCGAACAGATGCGCCTGCGCGTGAGGCCAGTTGCTGGCCCAGATCATGCGGTCGGGCGCGTGGCGGATCAGGATTTTTGCGAGCCTCGCGACATCCGCGTAGGCCGGCCCGCCGGACTTCGACCATTCGTAAGGTGCGGCGAGCTTCAGCCAGCATCGTCCGGTATCGAGCAGGCCCAACAGCGATTTGAAACCAGGATGATCGGGCTCAACCGGTTCAAGAAATTTTCCGATGTGATCGATCACGAAGTGTCCAGGCAGCCGCTTAATTTGAGCGTCGTGTTCCGGCAGCGTGCGGCCATCGAGCTGGACGAGCGCGTGCCAGCCGTGCTCGTGCGCGCGACGGCCCATCTCATCCATGGCGGACCACGAAAGGGTGCCGCCGAGCAGCGACATGAAGCGGATGCCGCGCGCACCACCCCTGGTCAGCCGCGCCATCTCGTCATCGGAAACCCCAGGTTTCACCACCACGACCGCGCGCGCATTCGAGCCCAGCTCGCGCACCGCGTCCATCGTGCAACTGTTGTCATCGCCATAGGCGTTGGGCTGCACCACCACGACGCGCTCGATGCCGAGCCACTGCATCACCTTGCGATAATCGGCAACGGATGCTGCCGCCGGCGACGGCGTGCCCGGCAACGGCCGGTACTTGTCGTCATAAAAGTGGATGTGGGTGTCGCACTTGCCCTTGATCGAGAACAGCTTGGGTGGCGCACCCGTCAGCTTGCGTTCCATCACACTCACCTTATTGCACCTGGAACCGCTTCAACGTGCCCTGATCAGGCTCGAAGCCGAGCCCGGCACGCGACGGTGGCGTCATCATGCCGTTCTTCGGCAACGGAATGTTGGGGTCAAGCCACGCGTCCGTCCTCACATACATGAACTCGAACAGTGACGGCTCCGGCAACACGCTGGCGAGATGCAAGGTCGCCCAATAGCCCGGGCCGAAATACGGCGAGTGCGGCATCGGCGTTTTGCCGACGGTCGCCGCGTATCGTGCGACCTTCAGGAACTCGGTGACGCCGCCGACCTTTGTGACGCTCGGCTGCGGATAAGTCACCGCTTGCGTGAGCCGCTCGAACTCGACCGAGGTGCAGGCGTTTTCGCCGGCCGAGATCGGAATGGCGAAGCGATCCTGCAATGCCTTCAAAACCCGATAATCCTCCGGCGGGAAGACCGGCTCCTCGACCCAGAACATGTCGAGGTCCTTGAGCCGCTGCAGGGTCATCTCGGCCTGGGTCAGGTTCCAGCGGCAATTCACGTCCGTCATCAACGGCACGCCCGGTCCGATTGCGCGCCGTCCGGCCGCAATCGGATCGTAGGCCACCTCATGCAGCTTGATGTGGCGATAGCCTTCACCGATCGCGCGCGCTGCAATGTCCTGAACCAGCGGCGGCTCGGCGTAGCGGACAAGGCTGGCATAGACCGGTACCTCGGCGCGCTTTGGCCCGCCGATGAAATCGGCGAGCGGCTTGCCCGACATCTTTGCCGCGATATCCCACAGCGCGATATCGACCCCGGAGATCGCAAAGATCGTGATGCCGTAGCGCCCCCAGATGTGAAGTTGAAACTGCAGCTCGCGATTCAGCGCCTCGATGTCGCTGATCTCGCGATCGCGCACCAGCGGGAACACCATGTCTTCAGCCGCCGCGCAGACCGCGCGCAGGCAGCCATAGGCAAAGCATTCGCCCCACCCGACCACGCCATCGGTGGTCTCGACGCGGACCAGAACCATATCGAACTCGCGCCAGCCCTGGGCTTGCGTGCGCGGACCAGTGACCTGATCGCTGAACGGAACCCGCAACGGAATCGTTTGCAGGCTTTTGATGCGAAAGGCAGGATTGGACATGTTCTCTAAGGCTTCAGCTTCTTGAGCATCTCGAAATCATTGGCGAATTCATCCGCGCAGAAGGTGCCGCCCTGGAAGAAATCGCCGACTGGGTCGGCCGCGATATTTTTCTGCGCCGCGAGAATCTCGGCCGCAAAGTCCTCCGACTTTGCCTTTGGCCGGTAGCCGAGTTCGCCGGCGCACGAATTGTCCCACCAGGCGCGCTTGTTGTCGGACATGCCGTAGACCACCTCGTACAAGAGCCCCTCGCGCTCGAGACCAATGCGGATCAACGAAACCAGATCGCTATTCTCTAACCAAATCGACAGTCGCCGCTCGTCGAGCGGGCGCTCGCCAAGATTACCGATGCGGATGCACAGGCAGCCGATGCCGAACTTGAAGGCGTAATAGGACGCCAGCGCCTCACCAAACGCCTTGCTGACGCCATAGCGGCTGTCGGGACGCACCTGGACGTTGGTGTCGATGGTCTGGCCGCGCGGATAGAAGCCGACCGCGTGGTTCGATGACGCAAAGATGATCCGCTTCACGCCAGCCTGGCGTGCCGCCTCGAACAGATTGTAGGTGCCGATGATATTGGCGTTGAGGATTGTCTCCCACGGACCTTCCACGGAGAAACCACCGAGATGGATAATACCGTCGATCCCGGCGACTGCTTTCCTTACCTGGGCAAGGTCCGACAACTCCGCTGCAACGAACTTCTCGGAAGCCGCAAGGTCGGCCGGCGCCTTGAGATCGCTCAGCACCAGATCCGGATAGATCGGCGGGAGCAGCTTGCGCAGACGCATTCCAATTCCACCGCCCGCCCCGGTCAGCAATATGCGTGGCATCCAACTATTCCTTCATGACGCCGTAACGATCAAGCCGGCTTATTTTGCCTTGCCGGCCAGCAGCTGGCGATAGCGTTCACGTCCATTCAGGAGATGACGACGCATCAATTCGCGCGCCTTGTTGGGCGCGTGTGCCTCAATCGCCTCGAAGATCGCCTGATGTTCCCGCTCGATCTTCTGCATGTAACTGCGCAACGCGTCGGTATCCTCGAAGGTCCGCACGCTTTGCCGAGGGATGATCAGCCGGCCGAGAAAATGCAGGAACTCGATGAAGCGGCTGTTTTGCGTTGCAACCGCGATCGCGTCGTGAAAGGCAAAGTCCTCGTTGACGCCGCGCTCGCCGCGCGCCGCAACCCTGCTGAACAGCTTTTGCGCCTGCCGGATCGTCTTGAGTTGCGCGGGACTGGCGCGCTCCGCCGCAATCGCGGCGGCTTCTGCCTCGACCGCCATGCGCAGCTCCATCACCTCAACAACGCTGCTCAGCGAGCCAAGGCCTTCCGGATCAATCATGTAGGACTGGCGTCGCGGGTCGCTGCTGACGAACGCACCGGCGCCCTGCCGCGTCACAACGAGGCCCCGCGCGCGCAGCGCGGCAACCGCCTCCCGCACCACGGTGCGGCTGACGCCCATCCCCTGCATCATTTCCTGCTCGGAGGGCAGCTTGGCGCCAGGCGACAGGCGCCCCCCGGCAATTTGTTCGGCGAGCCGCTCGGCAATCTCGTCGCTGCGGCTGCGGATGCGACTGAGCGGGCGCAGCAAGGGATCGTGCGACTCGTGTGCGGCGACATCAGCCGAATGCGGGATTGACGGAGCTTGTCTGGTCATCGTACAAGTTGATACCACATGGCCGACGCCCCGGCAACGGTGCGCCTCGGCACAAGCTCAGCAAGCAACAACAAGGTCTCGAAAAGACCGCCGACAACGTTCAAGGGAGGTGACGAATGAAACGCCGCGATTTCATCAAGCTCAGCGCCGGCCTTGGTGCCGCCGGTGTCGCCACGCAATTCGCCGCGCCGATGGCGCGTGCGCAGTCGAAGATGGTGCTGAAAGCATCCGACGTTCATCCGGCCGGCTATCCGACCGTGGCCGCGGTCGAGAGCCTCGGCAAGAAGCTCGAACAGGCCACCAACGGCCGGCTCTCGGTACAGATGTTCGGCTCGATGCAGCTCGGCGGCGAGAAGGAGACGATCGAGCAGACCCAGCTCGGCGCGCTGCAAATCAACCGCGTCAGCGTCGGCACGCTCGGTCCGGTGGTCGACGAGCTCAATGCGCTCAACATCCCCTTCCTGTGCCGCAACACCGCCCACATGCAAAAGGTGCTCGACGGCGAGATCGGCAACGAGCTGCTCGACAAGGTTACCAGTAATGCCAACGCCAACCTGATCGGCCTGTGCTGGATGGATGCCGGCGCGCGCAGCTTCTACACGACCAAGAAGCCGATCAAGACCATCGACGACTTGAAGGGCCAGAAGGTTCGCGTCATCGGCAACCCGATGTTCGTCGACATGGCCAACGCGCTTGGCGCCAACGGCGTCGCCATGGGCTACGATCAGGTGTTCAACGCGCTGCAGACCGGCGTGATCGACGGCGCCGAGAACAATCCGCCGAGCTACGTGTTTGACAACCATTTCACCGTCGCGAAGTACTACACCCTGACCGAACACTTGATCGTGCCGGAGATGCTGGTGTTCTCGAAGAAGTCATGGGAGACGCTGTCGAAGGACGACCAGGCCCTGATCAAGAAGTTTTCGCGCGAAGCGCAGGCCGAGGCGCGAGTGCTGTGGGCGAAGTATGAGACCTCGGCGATGGACAAGGCCAAGGCGGCCGGGAACCAGATCATCGAGGTCGCCGACAAAAAGCCCTACCAAAATGCGGTCAAGCCGGTGTGGGACAAGTACGGCCCGAAATACGCCGATGTCATCAAGCGCATTCAGGCCGTCTCCTGACACGTTCGGAACGTCTACCTCATCCCTCATGGTGAGGAGCGAACGCAGTTCGCCTCTCGAACCATGAGGCCGCCGGATCCGGGGCCTCATCCTTCGAGACGCTCGCCCTCGGCGGGCTCCTCAGGATGAGGATCCGAACACTGAGCGATCCTGACTGCACGGAAGGCAACGATGGCCGCGCTGTATCGCAAACTGATGGACTGGCTCTATCTGGCCTGTGTCGTGGTCGGTGTGACCGCGCTGGTCCTGATTTCGGCCGTCATCCCGTGGGCGGTGTTCACACGCTATGTACTGAACAGCGCCGCGTCGTGGCCCGAGCCGATGGCGGTGCTGCTGACGATTCTTGTGACGTTCATCGGCGCCGCCGCAGGCTATCGCTACAACGTCCATATGAGCCTGTCGTACTTCGCCAACAAGCTGCCGAAGCCGCTGCGACGGATGGTCGAGATCATCGTGCAGCTCCTGATGGCCGCGGTTGCGATCTTCATGACGGTGTGGGGCGCGCGGCTGGTCGAAGTCACCTGGCACAACACCATTGGCGATTTCCCCTTGCTGTCGGTCGGCGTGACATATTTGCCGATCCCGGTCGGCGGTGCCTGCCTGCTGCTCTTCATCATCGAGCGGGCGTTGATCGGTGCGCCGGACGATCCGGCCGCCCACAATGACGAACCGCTTCCCGTCGACTGAGGTGAACTGAGGCGCGCATGGACATCTTCGTTCTGCTCGCGACCATGCTGGTCTGCTTCCTGATCGGGATGCCGATCGCCTATTCGCTTGCGCTCGCCGCGATCGTCGGCGCGATCCAGCTCGGCATTCCGCTGGAAGCGGTAATGCTGAAGATTTCTGACGGCGTCAGCAAGGTCGCGATGCTGACGATCCCGTTCTTCGTCCTTGCGGGCGCGATCATGGCCGAAGGCGGCATGGCGCGGCGGTTGGTGTCATTCGCCAACGTGCTGGTCGGCTACACCCGGCTGCGCGGCGGGCTCTCGATCGTCAACATCGTGGCGACGACCTTCATGAGCGGCATCTCGGGCTCCGCCGTCGCGGACACCTCGGCGATCGGCTCGGTCATGATTCCGCAGATGGAGAAATCCGGCTATCCGCGCGTCTTTGCGACCAACCTCACCATCACCGCATCGGTGCAGGCGCTGCTGGTGCCGCCGAGCCACAATGCGGTGCTGTATTCGCTCGCGACCGGCGGCGCGATCTCGATCAGCGCGCTGTTCATGGCCGGAGTATTCCCGGGGCTGCTGCTCGGCTTCTCACTGATCATCCTTTGCCTTGTGATCGCCTATCGCGAAGGCCATCCGCAGGGCGAAGTCGTGCCGGTCCGCGACGCCGTCAAAATCTCGATCGACGCCGGCTGGGGCCTGATCACGCTCGCCATTATCCTTGGCGGCATTCTGGGCGGCGTGTTCACCGCGATCGAGGCAGGCGCCGTGGCCTGTGTGTGGGCCTTCCTAGTGACCATGTTCATCTACCGCGACTATCGCTGGAAGGATCTGCCGCTGCTGCTGCATCGCACCTTCCGCACCGTCGCAATGGTGATGACGCTGATCGCGTGTGCCTCCGCCGTCGGCTACGTGATGGCGCTGAACCAGATGCCGGCCAAGATCACTGCGTTCTTCCTCGCGATCTCCGACAACAAGTATGTCATCCTGTTCCTGATCAACATGCTGCTGTTGATCCTCGGCACACTGGTCGATATGGCGCCGTCGATCCTGATCGCGACGCCGATCCTGTTGCCCGTGATGGCGAACTTTGGCGTCGACCCCGTGCACTTCGGCATGATCATGATGCTGAACCTCGGCATCGGGCTGTGTCATCCACCGGTCGGCTCGATCCTTTTCGTCGGCTGCGCGGTGGGAAAGGTCACGATCGAAGAGGTGATGAAGAAGATCTGGCCGTTCTACGGCGTGATGTTCGTCGTCCTGATGCTCGTGACATACGTGCCCATGCTGTCGCTGTGGCTGCCGAGAGCTGTGCTGCGATAGCCGGACCATTCGCATCCGCCCGAAACGCTCGGCGCATAACGGCGTGCAACTCCGCCATGCAGGCCGGCCCAAGGTATGGACAAGGCATGGACAAATCGGCGCATTCGCCGATAGTTTGGCGTCTAACGAACAGACGCCGGGAGCAAACGCCAGATGGTCGACGTCGCGGCCGGCACTACCAGTGCCCGCGCCAATATCGAGCTGCGCAGCCTGACGCTGGTCTCGATCGCGCACTGGGTCAGCCACTACTACATCCTCGTGCTGCCGATGCTGTATCCGTTCCTGAAAGAGCGGCTCGGCGTCGATTTCATTGCACTCGGCCTGTCGATGAGCGTGTTCGGCCTGGTCTCCGGCTTCACCCAGGCGCCGGTCGGCTACATCGTCGATCATTTCGGCGCGCGCCGGGTTCTGATCATCGGACTGGTGCTCGGTAGCATCTCGTTCGTGTTGCTTGGGCTGAATCTCAGCTACACGTGGCTGATCGCCTGCGGCGCGCTGCTCGGGCTTGCCAACAGCGTCTACCATCCTTCAGACTACGCGCTGCTGGCGGCCAACATCGACGGCAGCCGGATCGGCCGCGCCTTCTCGATCCACACCTTCGCCGGCTTCTTCGGCGGCGCGGTCGCCCCGGCAACGGTTGCGGCGCTGGTGGCCGTGGTCGGCGGCGAGGGCGCGCTGATCGCGTCTGGCGCCGTGGGACTGATCGCGGCGCTGCTCCTGATGGCAATCCCAATTCCTGAGGCGAGCGCGAAGACGGCCGGCACGGCCGACGGCAATGGCGGACGCGTCAACGTGTGGACGCCCGCGATCTTGATCCTCACCCTGTTCTTCATGCTGCTTGGTCTTTCCAATAGCGGCATCAGCACATTCGGCGTGGTCGCGCTGATGAACGGCTATGGCCAGCTGTTCTCGACCGCCAACGTCGCGCTGACCGGCTATCTCGCCGCGAGCGCGGTCGGCGTACTCGCCGGCGGCTTTCTCGCCGATCGCACGCAACGCCATGGCCAGGTCGCGGCCGTGTGCTTCGCGGTCAACGCCGTGATCGTGATGGCGCTGGCGTTGACAACGCCGGGTACCTTTGTCCTGATCCCGGCGCTGCTGGTCGCCGGCTTCCTCGGCGGCGTCATCGCGCCGTCGCGCGACATGATGGTGCGCAAGGCGGCGCCCCCAGGAGCGGCCGGCCGCGCCTTCGGCATCGTCTCGACCGGCTTCAACATGAGCGGCATCATCTCGCCGCTGCTGTTCGGCTTCATCATGGACCAGAACATGCCGCGCTGGGTGTTCGGGCTTGCGGGGCTGTTCATGGTGCTGACCGTACTGCTCACGCTATTCACCGATCGCAAGCCGGATGCGGAGGACGCCTGATGGCCCGCCTGCCCTATCTCGACCTGAAAGACCTCGCGCCCGAACATCACGACCTGCTGGCGCGCAAGATCAACCTCAACCAGCTGCTGGCGCATAGTCCGGAAGCCGCGCGCGCGTTCGGCAAGCTCGGCGGCCATATCCGCTTCAAGAGCAAGCTCGACCCGCGGCTGCGCGAGCTCGCGATCCTGCAGGTCGGCTATTCCACGCGCTCGCCTTACGAATATTCGCACCACGTCAAGATCGGCCGAGAGTTCGGCTGCAGCGACGACGATATTCGCGCCGTTGCGCTGGAGACATCAGGCAAGCCGAGCAAACTCGAGCCCCTGGCGAAGGCCGTGCTGCGGGCGGCGCGCGAGATGACCAGCGATCTAAAACTGTCGGACGCGACCTATGCCGAGCTGAAGCAGCACATGAACGCGGAGACGCTGGTCGAGCTTGTTGTCGCGATCTCGTTTTACAACGGCGTGGTACGGCTGTTGTCGGCGCTACAGATCGACGTCGAGGACGACTACAAGCACTATCTCGACGAATTCCCGCTGCCCTGAGCATTTGGCACGTCACCAAACACGAACGGCTGGATCACCACCGTGGGGCCATCGGCTTGCGGGAAACGATGGCGGCTGAGCATCGCGACCAGTTCATTTGCGAGCGACGGCCACTCGACATCGCTCGCGTCGGCCGCGGTGACGCGATCCATCAGCACCGCGCAACTCTCGATCTGTCCTGATGCGGCAACCTGAAAACGCAGCGCGATTGGTCCGTGATAGAGGCGCGCGCGGGCGGCGGCTGCATTGAGAAATTCACTCCAGACTTCTTTGACTGCGCCATCGACCTGCTTGGCGACCAGCGCGCCTGCAATCATCGGCCCGTCGGCACGCAGGTGGCCGTGCAAGACGAAGCGGCCTTCGCGTGGATCCATGGCGCCTTCGACCCGCTCGACGCCATGTACCAGACGATCGTCGAACACGACCAGCCGGTTGAAGCGTGGCTCGATCGCGTCGAACAGGTTCTTGCCTGCACGCGGTGTCGCGACATGACGACGAAACAGATCGCCTTCATGCAGCACGATGGTCTCGCCGCCGGTACTCCTCCTGTCGTTGCGCGTCAGCGAATAGACGAATGCGAAGTCGCCATTGCCGGTGTCGTTGTGCAGATTCTGCCGGCAGCCGCTGACATAGAGGCTGAGATAGGGCCAAGTCACATGACGGAGGCCAAGCCGCGACACCGACCAGCTCGACAGCACATCCATGAACAACTCGATGTCGGCGCGTTGCAAGACCTTCTCAGGTGCCGTGCGCAGATAAGTGTAGAGGGAAGGCACGAACCAGTAGTTCCAGATCTGGTGCGTGTCCGGACGATGGCGGGCGGGATCCGAAAAGTGCCGATCGATGTCAGCGCGCATCCTCGCCGCGACCTCGGCGGGGAGAAAATCATCGATCACGAGATACGGCGCGCGCATCGTCTGAATGGCTGATGTTCTGGCGTCCATCGCTGCCTCGTACTCATCCGCAGGTCATATTGATCGGCGATTTCGCGCCTGTATAGTGCCGGCATCGTCGTGAGCGCCGCGCGTTGATGAAACTGATCTGCTACCCGACATCAGGCAAGCCGCCCAGAATCGTACCAGCTCCGCTGGAACGCGACTGGATGGAAGCGACCGCGTCGGCGTTCGCCTATCGCTGTCTGCCGCTCAATATCGCCAACGCCCACGGCTGGTTCATTTTGAACGAGGCGCCGTTTGTCGCGCAATGGAATGGCGAGGAGGCACTCGACGCGATCCGGGTCGATGCGATGCCGACTGCTGAGGTGCCGCTCCTCGCATCGAGCCATTTCGGCCATGGCGTCCTGACCTTTACAGTTGGCGGGCTGTTTCGCACCGAGCCGGGCTATGATCTCGTCGTCACCGGGCCGATCAACAGCATCAAGGACGGCATCCAGCCGCTGACCGGCATCGTCGAGACCGACTGGTCGCCCTTCACCTTCACCATGAACTGGCGGTTCACGCGCAAGCACACGCCGGTCGCGTTCGAACATGACGATCCGATCTGCATGATCTATCCGCTGCCACGCAATCTGATCGACCAGGTCGAGCCGGAATTCCGCGCGTTGTCGTCCGATCCCGAAGCCGAGCGCGCTTATCGCGAGTGGAGCGACAGCCGGTTGAAATTCAACGCCGACCTCAAGGTCGAAGGCTCTGATGCGCAGTCACGCAAGTGGCAGAAGGATTATTTCTCCGGCCGCTCGGAGAGCCCGCTCAGGGCTCCTTTAGATCATCGAACCAAGCTGAGAGCCAAGCCGTTCACGCCGGAACGGCAATAAAAGGAATTCGAGCCAATGGCATTTCATGTACGTTCTTCTGATCCGGCAGCACTGCTTGAGTTTCCTTATGCCTCGCAGCGGATGCCGCTGCTCGCGGCCAACGTGGTCTCGACATCGCAACCGCTCGCGGCCAGCGCGGGATTGCGCATGCTGGCGCGCGGCGGCAACGCGGTCGACGCGGCGCTGGCCACCGCGATCGCGCTCACCGTGGTCGAGCCCTGCCAGAACGGCATCGGCAGCGACACCTTTGCGATCATTTGGGCTGACGGCAAGTTGCACGGCCTCAATGCATCAGGCCGCGCGCCGCACAAGCTGACGCCAGGGCATTTTGCCGGCCGCGATGCCGTGCCGATGCGCGGCTGGGACAGCGTTACGGTGCCCGGCACGGTTTCGGCGTGGCGTGTGCTGTCGGAACGGTTCGGCAAGCTGCCGTTCGCCGATCTGTTCGAGCCGGCGATCCGCTACGCGACTGACGGCTATCTCGTTTCATCCACCGTGCACCGGCAATGGCAGGCGCAGGTCGAAACGCTGACTGTGCAGCCGGGCTTCCGCGAGGCGTTTGCGCCGCAGGGGCGCGCGCCGCGGCCCGGTGAACGCTGGATTTGTCCGGGGCAGGCGCACACCTTGCAGCGCATCGCTGAGACCAAGGGCGAGGCGTTCTACCGCGGCGAACTTGCTGCTGCGATCGCGGCACACGCGCGTGCCACCGGTGGCGTGATCGACGAGAGCGATCTTGCCGCGCATCGGCCCGACTGGGTCGAGCCGATCAGCGTGAGCTACCGCGACATCGCGCTGCATGAGATCGGGCCCAACGGCCAGGGCATCGCCGCGCTGATGGCACTCGGCATGCTCGACAACTTCGACCTCGCCGCGAGCGGGCTCGACACGGTGCAGACGCTGCACCTGCAGCTCGAGGCGATGAAGCTCGCCTTCGCCGACCTCAACGAATATGTCGGCGACGTCGACACCATGAAGCGCGTCCGCGCCAGCGACCTGCTGGATCGCGACTATCTGAAGAAGCGCGCAAGACTGATCGATCCGAAACGCGCAAGTGCGCCGAAGTCGGGCGCGCCGAACAGTTCAGGCACGGTGTATCTCACCGCCGCCGACCAGAACGGCATGATGATCTCCTACATCCAGTCGAACTTCAAAGGCTTTGGCTCGGGCGTTGTCGTGCCGAACACCGGCATCGCGTTGCAGAACCGCGGCTTCGGATTCACGCTGAAGGAAGGTCATCCCAATCAGGTCGGCCCTGGTAAACGCCCGTTCCACACCATCATCCCGGGCTTCCTGACCAAAGGCGGACAGCCGCTGATGAGCTTTGGCGTGATGGGCGGCTCGATGCAGGCGCAGGGACATCTGCAGATCACCTCGCGCATCGCCGACTTCGGGCAGAACCCGCAAAGCGCCAGCGACGCACCGCGCTGGCGTATCAGCGACGAACTCGACGCCGTCAATGTCGAATGGAATTTCCCGCTCAGCGTCGATCGAAGGGCTGCAGTCGCTCGGCCACAAGATCAATGTCGCCAAACGCTTCGACACCGAGTTCGGTTGCGCGCAGCTCGCGTTGAAAACCGAGGGCGGTTACATCGCCGCGTCCGATCATCGCAAGGATGGCTATCCGGTTGGGCTCTGAAGCGCGACCACCGGCGCCGCGCAAGTCGCTGAAATCAGAAGCGATCTTGCCCGTTTTTGCGGGGTTTTCGGCTGTGATCTCGACGGTATTATATTACCTGCTGCGTCGCGACCCCGCTCGCCAGCAGCGCGTCGATCTCGCTCGTGCTGTAGCCGCATTCCCCCAAAACCTCGCGGGTATGGGCGCCGAGGTGCGGGGCCAGCGTCTCGATCTCGGGCGGCGTCTCCGACATCCACACCGCTGGCTTCGGGATCGTCATGCGGCCTTCGGTCGGATGATCGTAGTGGCCGAAGAAGCCGACGTCCTGCAAATGCGGGTCGTCACGCAATTCCTCCAGCGTCTGCACCGGACCGCAGGGGATATCGGCTTGCGCCAGCAATTTCAGCCACTCGGCCGTCGTCCTGGTCTTCAACGCGTCCGCAATGAAGGCCAGCATCGCCTCGATGTTCTGGGCGCGCGCCGCAGGCGTCGCAAAGCGCGGATCGCGGCTGTGCTGCTCGTGCAGACCGGCGACCTCGAGGAATGCGGTCCAGTGCTTGTCGATGCCGATCAGCATCGAGATCGTGCCGTCCTTTGTCTGGTACGGCCCGCGATTGGGCGACAGCGCGCGCACGTTGCCCATCGGCGCGATCGGCGGATCGAACAGGTGTCCGCTCATGTGATCGCCGAGATGAAACTCGATGAGATTCTCGAACATCGGAATTTCTACCGCCTGGCCGGTCCCGGTGCGCTCGCGGTGAAACAGCGCGGCGAGGATCGCGTGCACCGCGGTGACACCGGTCAGACGGTCGACCACATTCATTGGCACGTAGCGCGGTCGGTCGCCCGAGCGCGCGAACAGCGACGAGAACCCGCTCACCGCCTGGACGAGGTCGTCGTAGGCGGGACGGTCGCGGTAACGGCCACCGCGGCCAAAACCGATGATGCCGGCATGGATCAGTTTTGGGTTGATGGCGCGGCAAGTGTCGTAGTCGAAACCGGCGCGCTTCAGCGCGTCGGGGCGCATGTTATGAGCGAGCACGTCGGCCTTCTCGATCAGCCGCCGCATCACCTCAGCGGCTTGCGGCGCCTTCAAGTCGAGCGCGATCACGCGCTTGTTGCGATTGAGATTGAGGAACAGGGCACCCATCTGCGGATTGCGCCGTGGCGACGAAGCGCGCAGCACATCGCCGGTCGGCCCTTCGACCTTGATGACGTCGGCGCCGTAGTCGGCAAGGGTGCGCATGGCGAGCGGGCCTGCGATCACGGCGGTCAGGTCGATGATGCGTACGCCAGAAAGGGCACCGGGCATTGGGCTCCTGCCTCCTATTCGAACTATTACGCGGGCGCGTTACCAAACTTCGTCATTGCGATCGTAGCGAAGCAATCCAGCCCGCAGCAAGAATCTGGATTGCTTCGTCGCAAGAGCTCCTCGCAATGACGAGGAGAATATTGCACACCTACCTCGTATTCGCGGGCGCTTGTCGATCCCACAGATCGGCGCGCCAACGCAGCGCGACCGCGATCATGAACACCACGCCGAGCACGGCGTAAAGCGAAGCCGACGCGGCGAAGCCGATTTTCTCGATCAGGCTACCGGCAACCAACAGGCCGATCGGCAGCCCATAAATCACCATCATGCGCACGCCCATGACCCGGCCGCGCATGTGCTCGCTTGCGGTGCGCAACAGGATGACGGCGATGCCGACCATGGCAAAGCTTTGCGCAAAGCCGATCAGCGCGAGGCAGAAGATCGCGACGTTGAAGCTGGTGAGCTGTGCATAGACCAAGAGTGCGATGTACCAGACGAGCGTCCAGCACACGACCATACGGCCGAGCTTGTGGGCGTGAGCGACGCTGAGCGCAATGGACGCGATCAGCGAACCGACCGCATAGCTTGCCGACAGATAGCCGAGGCCGGTCTCGTCGGTGCCGAAAATGGTTTTCGCTGCGTACGGCAACAGGCCGTTGGTGATCGGATACGCGGTGAGATTGGTGAAGAACGCAATCCACATCACTGCCTGCATGCGCGGCATCTTGATGGTGTAGGCGATGCCTTCCTTCAGGTCCGCCAGCGGCGACGGCATGGGTATGTCGGCATCAGCCTCTGCGCCCGGACGCGCGGCGGCACCAGCGACAATCCCCAACGTCAGCAACGTCGCCAGCACGTAGAGGCAGACGATCGCAACGTAGGCGCGACCCATGCCGACGGTGGCGAAAAGACCGGCACCGGATAAGGCGCCGAACAGGCGCGCGGTGTCCATGGTGGTACGCGACACGCTCATCGCGGTGGTCAGATGATGGTGCGGCATGGTGTTGGCGACCAGCGCGCCGCGCACGCCGAGATCCGACGGCCTGATGATGCCGAGCCCGGTCGCGATGATGAAGACGTAAGTCGGCGTCAGCACGCCGCTCAACGTCAGCGTCATCATGGTCAGCGACAGCGCGGCATAGCACGCGCGCATGCCGGCGAGCAGATTGCGGTGGCCGATGCGATCGCCGAACACGCCGAACAAGGGCGCGGCCAGCGTGCCGACATAGTTGAGCGACACCAGGATCGTCAGCAGCAGCACCGAGCCGGTCGTCACCAGCACGTACCAGCCAAGAATGATCGCCTCCATCTCGAACGCCCACGAGGTGAGCAGATCGGCGGGCCACTGGAAGCGGTAGTTGCGGATGCGGAACGGGGCGAGCGCGGAGGGCTTTGCGAAGTCGGGCTTTACGAAGTTGGGCTTGGCGAAGTCGGTCACAGCATCGCAGATGCGCGCCCTTCGAGCGACCGCGCCCCTGCCCTTCTTGTTGTTTCTTCCCTGGGGCCGAGTTTACAGGGATTTTGCGATGGGGCGCTAGTTACGCCCGATAAAAAGACGCATCTGACCCCATACTCAGCCGTCATCGCAAGCCGACGATCTCGCCAAAATCATTGATCGCGTACGGAAAAGTATAGCTGGCTGCATTCGGATCATCGAGCGTGGTGAAGGTGCCGTTGATATCAAGGAAGCCGTGCAGGCCGGCATTGGCCACGAAGAAACCGATCATATTCGCCTGATCGTTGGCTGCGGTTACCCCGTAGGCGCTTGCTCCTGGGGGACTGAGCGAGGTCGCGAAATTGCCGAGGAAGTCTGTGAAGCCAAGCGTGGTGCCCTGCGTGTCATAGTCACCGACGATCAGGCCGGTCTTGCTGCTTACTCCAAATACCTGTGTGCCATAGTGGGGGGTCTCGTCAGCGTTCGGCTCATCAATCGTCGTGAATCTGAAGCTCATCGTCGGCCTCCGGGTTGTCAGACCGCGACGGACCGGTATGCCGGTGCGGCCTCCTCCGCCGGATTGGTATCCGCATAAATAACGGAGGTTCACAAGATTTGCCGTATTTTTTGCGGATATAGCCGTCTATTTCGCTTAATTATTTGATTTCAAAGACTTGGCGAGGCGCTGTGTTGACAGTCCACGTCCCCGGCTGCAGCCTTCTCGTGCGAAGGAAGTGCAGCACGGGAGGGGACGATGGCCACACCATCGATCGACTTCTTCTTCACGATGGGCAGCACCTACACCTATCTCGCCGTGATGCGGCTGCCGGAGATCGAGCGCATGAGCGGCGTCGCGTTCCGCTGGCGGCCGTTTCATCTCTTGACCATCCTCAACGACATGAAGCACGTGCCGTTCGCCGACAAGCCGGCGAAGATGACCTACATGTGGCGCGACATCGAACGCCGCGCGGCGATGCACGGCATTCCGATCAAAGTGCCGGCGCCGTATCCGGCAAGGCAGTCGGTGTTCGCCAACCAGGTCGCGCTGCTCGGCATGCAGGAAGGCTGGGGCCAGGCATTCGTGCGCGAGGCGTATCGGCAATGGTTTCAGCTCGGGCACGAGACCGGCAGCGAGCCGAACGTCAGCGCGAGCCTGCGCGAGATCGGCCAGGACCCGGGGCAGTGCTGGTGCGTGCGGCGAGCGACGAGGTGAAGCGGGCGCTCGCAGCCGAGACCGACCACGCCAAGGCGCTCGGCATTTTCGGCTCGCCGACGTTCGTGGTTGATGGCAGCGAATTGTTCTGGGGCGACGACCGGCTGGAGGATGCGGTCAGCTGGGCGAAGAGCGGGCGGGTGCAGGCGGCGACGCGCTGAATGGTTGTCTGCAAAGGGGGAAATCCGAATGACTGAGTTGACCGGCGGCTGCGCGTGCCAGGCGATCCGCTACGAATGCACCGGTGAGCCGATCGTGCAATTGATCTGCCACTGCCGCGACTGCCAGCGTGCCAGTGGTGCTGCGGCGGCCGCGCTCATGATGGTGCCGGCCGACACGTTCCGCTTCGTGAAAGGCAAGCCGGCGTTCTACGAGATCACCGGCGGCAGCGGCCGGCAAATCTGCCGCGGCTTTTGCTCGAGCTGCGGCAGTCCGGTGACCGGGCACTGGCCCGTGGCCGACGATATCCAGATGATCTTTGTCGGCAGTCTCGATGATCCGTCGGTGTTCAAGCCGCAGACCGAGCTGTGGCTCGGCAGCGGCCATCCGTGGCACTCGGTCAATCCAGACACGTTGAAATTCGATGGTCCGCCGCTGAGCGGCGTGCGCGATCGGCTCGCGGCGTTCCGGGAAAGCCGAGCGAAGGCGTAGCTCGAGTTTCGCTTTATTGACGGTTCGCCAACGCTATTCACCTCGTGATGAGGAGTGCCAACGGGTTCGGCCGAAGGCCGGCCCGATGATAGACTGCGCGCGTCTCGAACCATGAGGCCCGCGAGCCACGGATTCTTGGGCCTCATCCTTCGAGACGCGCCGCAAAGAGCGGCGCTCCTCAGGATGAGGATTTAGATTCTGAAAACGCCATCATTTCTCACCCAAACGCCGGCATGATCTCGCGCTTGATCAGCTCGACCGACTTCAGCGTTGATGCGATCGGCACGTTGCCGAAGGCGAGCCGGCACAGGAAGTAGTTGACGTCGGCGGCCTGGCACTGTGCCAAGAGCTTGTCGCGCACCGTCGACGGCGAGCCGACCACGCAGATGCCGAGCTCTTCGGCGGAGGCGAAGGTCGGCGGCAGGTGGATCGTCATCGGCACGCCGTGCTTGTCCCACAGATAACGCATCGCGCCGACCCACATCAGGTAGGCGGGGCCGGCGAGCTCGCGTGCTTCTGCGTCGCTGTCGGCGACCACCATGTGGCGGGTCATGCCGATCAGCGGCAGCTTCGCGCCGCTGTGATGCTCTTGAAAGGCGCGGCGAAAGCGGTCGCCGAGCTCCTTCACCATTTTGGGCGGGCCGTTGCAGACGATGTTGCCGGCGTTCTTCGCGGCACGATCGGCGCTCTCCGGCTGCGCCACGCCGTACCACAACGGAATCGGCTTCTGCAGCGGCGTGAGCTCGACCGGCACGTTCCTGAAGGTGAAATGCTTGCCTTCGAAATTGATGACATTCGACGTCAGGCCCTGCTGCAGGATCGCAACCGCCTCGCCGTAAATCTCCGGCGATTTTTCAGCGTCGACGCCGTAAAAGTTCACCTCGATCGGCGAGATGCCGCGGCCGAGGCCGAGCTCGAGCCGGCCCTTGCTCAGGTGATCGAGCATGCAGATCTCGTCGAGAATTCTCAGGGGGTGATAGAGACTGAGCGTAAAGACCAACGCACCGAGTCGGATGTTCTTGGTGCGCTGCGCGGCGGCCGCCAAAAAAACACTCGGCGACGGCGCAAAGCCGAGCGGCGTCTGGTGATGCTCGGCGAGGTGATAACCGTGAAAGCCGGCGCGGTCGCAGGCCTCCAGCATGGTGAGACGATTTTCGTATTGCACGGCGAGCTGCTCGCCGGAGCGATCCATATGATCGAAGATTCCGAAATGCATTTCCGCCCTGCTCCCTCGGCTGGTTTTGGTGAGGGGTTGTTGTTGGGCGAAACTATAGGGGGAGGGAGTGGAGGTTAGCTAGCGGGTGCGACAGACTTCTGCCGTCGTCCCCGCGCAGGCGGGGACCCATAACCCCGGTGTTAGTTGTGATGCACGCCGTTCGAGATGAAAGGAGGTCACTAGCGCCTGTCATCTCACTCCTGCTGCGGAGTATGGGTCCCCGCTTTCGCGGGGACGACAAAGAGAACTACCCCGCAGCCATATCGAGCGAGGGCGCGATCTCGCGCCAGTTGACGCACGGGATATCCTGTGCGGCGTAAATCTCTTTCTGGACCCGCACCAGCTCCCAGCCATACGGCGAGTGGGTGAAGGCATAGCCGAGCTTGCGGGCAAGGCCCTGCATCTCGTCATTGGTGCGGAGCGTGTCGCCGACCAGGCGTGTCGCACCGAGGGCTGCGGTGCGGCATTCGAGGTTCTTCAATAGCGCGGAGCCGACGCCAACACCCTGCCAGCCATCGGCGACCGACAGGCCGAACTCGGCGATGTCGTGCTCCGGATGCCAGGCGTAACGCGCCTCGGCGATGATGCGCGGCTCGCCGTCGACATCGGCCTCTCCGATCACGGCGAACCGGTTGGCTTCGCCAGTTGCGAGAATCGTTGCGATCTCTCGCTCGGGGAGGTCACGCATCGCGCCGAGGAAGCGGTTGTAGTTCGAGCGGCGCGACAGCGCGTGGAAGTAGTCCGACAGCGGGCCGATATCCGCAGGCTCGACGAACCGGACGGTGAGGGATTGTCCGTTGCGTAGTCGCAGGACGTCGGCGAACTCGTGGAGGATCTCGGGGGCGATGGACATGCGATAACCCGTACAGCTGTCATGCCGGGCCGTGTGCCGGGCATCTCGCTTCGAAAAGCAGTGCACTCCCGATCGGCATGGCCGGGACCGGCCCGGCCATGCCAACGAGAAAAAACTCACGCGCGCCAGAACGGCTTTTCGACTTCGCTGGCGATTGCCGAGTGGGAGAGACCGATGTCATGCAGGTCGTTCTCGGACCAGCGCGCCAGCTCGGAGCGTTGCGCAGCGCGGACGTGCCAGGTCCAGAGCGTCTGCAGAACCCGGTCGAAAACGCTGTTACCATGATGATTTATCATCGATTTGATCGCGGTCATGATGACCTCCTATTGCCTAAGATTTGCAGGCAATATCTGCTTCGCGCGGGCAATTGACAAACGACTGTTTGTCCCTGATCATATGAGCAAATATCATGTAAATGGCCTGATCCCGGTTCGGGACCAGCGCAGGAAAAGGCCTGATTTTCCCGATGGCTAGCCGCCTCCCCTCCCTGAACGGTCTGCGCGCCTTCGAGGCCGCGGCCCGCCACATGAGCTTCACGCAGGCTGCGGCCGAACTGAACGTGACGCAGACCGCGATCAGCCATTTGATCCGCCGCCTCGAGCAGGAGATTGGCGTCAAACTGTTCGTGCGGCAGAACCGCGGGCTGGCGCTGACGCCGGAGGGACGCGACTACCTGCCCGGCGTGCGTACCGCTTTTCAGGATTTGCGGCTCGCCACCGATCGCTTGCTCCGCAAGGACGATGGCCGCGTGCTTACGGTGTCGACGCTGGCGTCGCTGGCGGCGAAATGGCTGTTGCCGCGCATCGCCACGTTCCAGGAGCAGCACAAGGAGATCGACGTCCGCATCACTACGTCATCGGATTTGGTCGACTTCCACCGCGACGAGATCGACGGCGCGATCCGCTACGGCCGCGGCCAGTGGAGCGGAGTGCACGCCGACTGGCTGATGGCGGACGAACTGTTTCCGGTGTGCAGCCCGGCGCTGCTCGAGGGCAAAAATCCGCTGCGCAAGCCGGAGGATCTCGCAAACCACACGCTATTGCATACGAGCGGCGGCTTTAGCGACGACTGGCGGCAGTGGCTCACCGCCGCCGGCCAGCCGCCGGGGCTGTCGACGCACAACGGCATTACCTTCGACCTGACGCTGGTAACCGTGCAGGCGGCGATCGACGGGCTTGGGGTTGCGATCGGCCGCACCAGTTACGTCGAGACCGACATCCAGAAGGGGCGGCTCGTGGTGCCGTTCAGAATTTCGCTGCCTGCGGATGCCGGCTTCTACCTGGTCTATCCGGCGGAAAAGGCCGGCGCACAGAAGCTGAAGGTGTTTCGCGAGTGGCTGATCGCGGCCGCACGGCGCGAGGCCGGCGCGGGGAAGTAAGGCTCGTGGTCATCCCAGCGGACGCGGGGACCCATAACCCCTGTGCCGATAGTGCTACTCGGCGCCTGCGCGGTGAAGCTCTGTCACTGTGGTCCGTCGTCTTGGTTCTGCTGCGGAGTATGGGTCCCCGCTTTCGCGGGGACGACCACGGAGTGCAATCAATCCCTCGGAATGCGAGCCATGCGCGCGCCGAATCAACTCGTCCGCCGCGATATGCCTAACTGAAACAAAGCTTGAAGAAACGGAGGACCCGCTTGCCCAAGATCAGATTTCCCGTCGAAGCCACGCACATCATGATGTTTGCGCGCGCGATCGGCGATCCCAATCCCGTCTACCACGACGAAGAGGCCGCCAAGAAAACCGACGCCAAGGGGATTATCGCGCCGCCGACCTTCCCGCAGGCGATGGCGCAGTTCGATCCCGAATACCGCCTGCGGCCAAAGCCCGGCCAGCCGTGGTTCGGCAGCGGCAGGACCGCAACCGGCATCACGGAAAAGCCGGCGTCGAGCGGCGGCCTGCATGCCGAGCAGGAATACATCTATCACCGGCCGTTGCGGCCCGGTGACATCCTCACCTCCGAGACCAAGGAAGGCAAAGTCTGGGAGAAGGAGAGCAAACGCGCCGGCAAATTGATCTTCCGCGAACGCATCACCGAGCATCGCGACCAGAAGGGCGAACTCGTCATCACCGCACGCGGCGTCGGCGTCACCACCGAACGCCCGGTCGAACTCGAACAACTAAGGGGACGCGCCGCCATGGCTCTCAGCGCATCAAAACTCAAGGTCGGCGACAAGCACACCGAGCGGGTCGTCGACAACCTGACCCGCACCCAGCTCGTGCAATATGCCGGCGCATCGGGCGACTATAACCCGCTGCATACCGACGAGGTCTATTCGGTGCACGCCGGCTACAAGGGCGTGTTCGCCCACGGCATGCTCACCATGGGCCTCACCGGCAAGATGCTGACCAACTATGTCGGCGACGCGCGGTTGAAGAAATTCGGCGTGCGCTTCACCAACCAGGTGTGGCCGGGCGACACGCTGGACTCGACCGCGACAGTCGCCGCGATCCGCCAGGAGAACGGCGAGCACCTCGTCGACCTCACCGTCTCCACCGTCAACCAGGACGGCAAGGAAGTGGTGGCGGGACACGCCACCGCGAAGGTGGATCCGTAAGGATTGCAGTCCACAGTCCTACACCTCATCGCTGTCGAGCCCGCATCGCTGCAGAGCGGCGCGGCGTCCGAAGGACGAGGCCAGTCTGCGAGTCGACTCATACGTGACTGCTGCGGAGTACAGTGGATCGCTCGGGTCAAGCCGGGCGATGACAACTCACGGGTCCTCATGCCCGACGACGCGACACGCACGTGCTAGCGCATGAGAGCCTCGCTGGCTCTCTCCGTCACCATCGGGTCACCGACACGCAGCGCCGGCTCGGCACGGCGGCGATTTGCCTCGCGACGCTGGCGATGCCGCTCGAACTCCTCGGTCAATGTCGCCTTCCCCGACATCGTCAATTCGTTCCACTTGGCCGTCGCCGACATCCAGTGGGTGGTGATTTCCTACACGCTGACCTACGCCGCGCTGATGCTGGTCGCCGGCCGCGCCGGCGACCTGTTCGGCCACCGGCCGATCTTCCTCATCGGCTGCGCGGCGAGCGCCTTTGCCTTCCTGTTCTGCACGATCGCGCCGACCTATGGCTGGCTACTGGTCGCGCGCGTGCTGCAGGGCATCGCCGCGGCGCTGTCGCTGAGCTGCGGTCCGGCGCTCATCACTGCGCTTTATCCGGAGGACCAGCGCACGCGGGTGCTCGGTCTTTATACGCTGGTGTTCGGCGTTGGCGGCGCGCTGGGTCCGCTGCTCGGCGGACCACTGGTGCAGTCGTGGGGATGGCCGGCGGTCTACGCATTTCGCATTCCGATCGCGCTGGTTGCGCTGGCGATGGGCCTCGTCCTGCCGACCGATTCGAAACGACTCGGCGGCAGCTTCGACGTAACAGGCGCAACGCTGCTGGTCACCGCGATCGCAGCGCTGCTGCTGGCACTGAACCAGCTGCAGCACGCCGAAAATCTGTTGGCGCTCGTGGCGTTGTTCGCACTGTTCGTCGTGCTTGGCGCCGCCTTCATCGTCCAGCAGCGCCGCTCGATGCACCCGGTGGTCGACCTGAAATATTTCCGCAGCGCCGACTTCGACCTGCTCAATATCGGCAGCATGATCCTGAACCTCGGGGCGTTTGCGATCTGGTTGTTTGTTCCCTTCTATCTGGACCGCATCGCGAAGTTGCCGCTCGGAGCGATCGGGCTTGTTCTTGCGCTTGCGCCGGTCGGCACCGCTATCGCCGCTCCGATCGCCGGCCGCTTTGCCGCCAAGATGAATGCGAGGCGGCTCGCGGTCGCAGGAGCTGTCGCGGTCGCAGCCGGCGGCTTGTTGATCGGCATCGATGTCGGCGGCATCACCCTGCTGGCGATCGCAGCGTTGCTGCAAGGGACTGGGCCTCGGCTTCTATCAGGTGGCGTATTTCGATATCGCCACCGCGACGTTGCCCGCCGCGGATCGCGGCGTCGCCGGCTCGCTCGTCATGATGACACGCACGCTGGGCATCGTGATCGGCGCCACCGTGCTGACGCTGGTGTTCCAGCGGTTGTCTGTCGATGCGGCGGCTGGCGGTGCGGACGCTGCCTCGGCATTCGTGTCGGGCTTCGATGGCGCGTTCCGCTTTGCGGCGACGCTGTCGGCTGTGATTGTGGTGGCGGCGGTGGTGCGGGGATGGATGCGAGACAAACCGGTCGTCCCCGCGAACGCGGGGACCCATACGCCGCAGCAGAAGTGAGACGACGACCAGAAGTGAATTTGGTCCTTGCCTGACCCCTCAGCCAAGCAACGAAGAAAGGGATTATGGGTCCCCGCGTTCGCGGGGACGACCGGAAAACTAGCTAGTGCCGGTCCATCGCCATGATGTCGCTGACAACGCGTTCGAGCTGCATCACGGTGCCGCAGGGGCGCGCCAGCGTGCAGTACGGCTCGTAGCGCGGCATTTCGGAATCGCCGACACCCCAGGAATAGCGCGCCTCCGGATTGAGCCAGATCACGCGCTTGGCGCGCTCCGAAATGCGGCGCAGGATGTCGGTGCGCGGATCAAGATTGTTGGTGCGGCCGTCGCCGAGGATGATCACCGTTGTGCGGTTGGTGACGCTGTCCATAAAGCCTTCCTCGAAATCGATCAGGGACTGGCCGTAGTCGGAGGAGCCGAAGCCGATCTCTTTCAAGATTTCCTTCATCGCGTCTTCGATGTGGTTCTCGTTCAGCTTTTCCGAGACCTCGATCAGGTTGCCGGCAAAGGCAAAGGTGCGGATGTCCTGCACGGCTTCGTTGAGGCTGTAGAGGAACAGCAGCAGGAATTCGACGACGCGCGCCACCGAGCCGGAGACGTCGCACAAAGCGACGATCCGCGGCTTGTCGATCTTCTTCTGCTTCCACACCGTGATGAAGGGAATGCCGCCCCAGCTGGCGTTGCGGCGGATGGTTTTTCGGGTATCGAGCCGGCCGCGGTTCTTGCGTTTGCGCGGCTTTGAATAACGGTCGCGCAAGCGTCGCGCGATGGTGCGGACCAGCGTGCGGGTGCGCTCGACGTCGCGCCGCTCGAGATTGTTCAGCGCGGTGTTGCGCAGGATCTCGTTGCGCAGGTTCTCGGTGCCTTCGCGGGTGTAGAGCAGGATGGCGCGGTTGACCATTTCGCGCACCGCGTCCCGCAAGGCCTCGCGGGCGTTCATCAGCCGCTGCGCCCGCGCATCGGACGCCGCCGTCAAAGTGGCGATGTCGCGCTGCAGCCGGGCGGCACCCATCTGCTGCAGGATGCGGTTCGAGTAGATGCCGCGCTGGGTGAAGAACTGGATCTCCGAGAGATTCACCGCATCAGCCGCCGCATTCATCGCCTGCGCCAGCGCCGCGCGATCGTTCGACAGCAGCATCTGCGCGAGGCTGCCGAGGTCCTGGTTCTGCGCAGCAGCGGCGCGCTGAGTCTCGTCCTGGGCTTGGTCCTGCCCCCGGCCCTGTCCCTGCGACTGGTTCTGGCCCTGACCTTCGGCCTGGCCCTGTCCCTCGGCTTGATCGTTCTGCTGCTGATCCTCGGACAACTCCTGCTCGTCCTCCTGCGCCTCGTCATCGGCGCCGAGCTGATCGTCGTGGCGGAAGAACAAGTCAAAGCATTCGGCCAGCGATTTCTTCTCTTCCTCGGTTTTGGCGATGGTCAGCAGCATGGCGTCGCGCATGCGCTGGCGGCTGCCGTAGCCGACCGCGGCAACCGCGTTGACTGCATCAAGGCTTTCGGCCGGCGAAATGCGGACGCCTGCGCCACGCGCCGCCCGGAAGAATTTGAGCAGCAGCGCGTCCACGAAATCAATCCGGAACGTGGGCGCGGCTGGCCTTGTCGATCATCTCGCTGATCTGCGGCGCGACCAATTCCATGTCGATCTCGTACTTCAGGAGCACATTGAGGGTGTCGCGCACGAGATCGGTGTCGAGGGTCGAGGCGTGCAGCAACAGCATCACGCGGGCCCAGTCGATCGTCTCCGACACCGACGGCAGCTTCTTCAGGTCGAGCGTGCGGACCTCGTGGACGAAAGAGACGATCTGCTTGCGCAGGTTGGTCTCGATGCCGGGCACGCGGGTGGCGATGATGCGCAATTCCAGCTTCGGCTCGGGGAAACCGATATGCAGGTGCAGACAACGGCGCTTCAAGGCATCGCCGAGATCGCGCGCGGCGTTCGAGGTCAGGATCACGATCGGCTTGACCTCGGCCACGATCCTGCCGATCTCGGGGATCGTGACCTGGTAGTCCGACAGTACTTCGAGCAGGAAGGCCTCGAACTCGGCATCGGCCTTGTCGACCTCGTCAATCAGCAGCACGCAGCCTTCCGGCTGCTCCAGCGCCTGCAGCAAGGGGCGCGGCTCGACGAATTCCTTGGAAAAGAACACGTCGCCGAAATTGTGCAACTTGCTCAACGCTTCGGCCAGCGTCTCGGTGCCCCCAAGCACTTCGCCGATCTTGTCCTTCAGGATCTGGGTGTAGAGCAGCTGCTTGGCGTATTTCCACTCATACAGCGCCTTGGCCTCGTCGAGGCCCTCGTAGCACTGCATGCGGATCAGCGGGATGTTCTGCCAGGCGGCAATCGACTTGGCGAGCTCGGTCTTGCCGACCCCGGCGGGACCTTCGACCAGGATCGGCTTGTCGATCTTCTGCCCGAGATAGACCGCGGTCGCGATCTGGCGGCTGGCAATGTAGTTCGCCTGCGCGAGGCCGCGCTCGACCGCTTCGATGGAGGTTTTTGGATCGGGCAAGCTGTCCATGGTTCCTTGAAACGCCTCTCAGTGTCCGTGAAATCAGGGCTTGGGAATAGAAGAAATTTACGCGCTGCGATAGGCTGTTAAGCTCCGGGCCGGACCCCGGCATAGGCCCTATGCCGGCATCACAAGGCTACTCCGGGGTTAACGTTCTTACCCATCCAAGCGTTCATCATGGACCATAGCCCCCAGGCCAAACAATTCGCGCGCGTCGAGGACGATGCCCTGCTCCGCGGCCGTGGCCGCTTCGTCGACGATGCCGCGGTGGCCGGCCAGGCGGTCGGCCTGTTCGTGCGTTCGCCGCACGCGCATGCGCGGATCACGGCAATCGAGGTTGCGACGGCACGCAAGGCCCCCGGGGTGATTGCGGTATTGACCGGGCCCGATGTGGTCGACCTCGGCATCGCCTCGGTGACGCGGCATCCGCCGATCGCCGGCGGTCGCGGCAGCAAGCTCGTGGTGCCGCCGCGACCGGCGCTGGCGGTCGATCGCGTGATGCATGTCGGCAATGCGGTGGCGCTAGTGGTCGCCGAGACGATGACGGCGGCGCAGGATGCCGCCGAGCTAGTCGAGGTCACTTACGAGACGCTGCCCGCGGTCACTGCGCTCGAGGATGCGATCAAGGACGGCGCACCGCAGCTCTGGCCGGACGCATCAGGCAACATCGCGCTCGACTGGGTTGGCCCCGTCGTCGACGAGGATGGTGCAGGGGAAAAAGAAATCGATCGGATCTTCATTATGGCGCGCAGCATCGCGCGGGTGCGGGTGAAAAATCAACCTATCAACGGCGCGCCGATGGAGCCGCGCGGCGCCACCGCGCGCTACGACGCCAAGGCTGACCGCTATCATCTGCGCAGCTGCTCGCAGGGTGCGACCGCGCTACGCGATCAGCTTGTTGCGGTGATGGGCCTGAAGCGCGAGCAGCTCGATGTGGTGACCGAAGATGTCGGCGGCGCGTTCGGGCTGAAGACATCGGTCTATCCGGAATATCCGACGCTGCTCGTCGCCGCGCGCATCACCGGCCGCACCGTGCATTGGATGTCGACGCGGTCGGAAGCGCTGATGACCGACAACCATGCACGCGACACCATCACCGAAGGTGAGCTCGCGCTCGACGACAAGGGCCGCTTTCTCGCGTTGCGCGTCAGGCACATCGCGAACATGGGCGGCTATCTCGCCGCCGGCGGCGCCAACATCCAGACCATGAATTTCTCGCGCTGCTTTCCGACGGTCTACGCGATCCCCTATATCGCGGTGAACGTGCGCTGCGCCTTCTCCAACGTCGTGCCGAGCGGAGCTTTCCGCGGCGCGGGCCGGCCCGAGGCGAACTATTTGATGGAGCGGCTTGTCGAGGAAGCCGCGCGCGTCACCGGTATCGACGCGGTGCGGCTGCGGCGGCGGAATTTTCTGGCGCCGAAGGCGATACCATATCGCACCGCCGTCGGGACCACGATCGACAGCGGCGATTTTGCTCCGATGCTGGACCAGGCGCTGGCGCTAAGCCAGTACGAGACGTTCGCCGCACGCCGCCGCGACGCGAAGAAACGCGGCAAGCTACGCGGTATCGGCGTGTCGATGTTCCTCGAACATGCGGGCGGCATGCCGAGCGAAGGCGTCGAACTCGGCTTTCCCGGCGACGGCACCTTGCAGTTCGTCACTGCCGTGCATTCCACCGGCCAAAGTCACGGCACCGTGTTCGGCCGGCTGGTTGCCGACCAACTCGGCATCGCACCGGACAAGGTGCGGCACCTGCAGGGCCGCAGCCGCTCGGATATCGCGGGCGCCATGTCGGCGAGTGTCGCGTCGCGCTCGACCATTGTGGTCGGCAGCGCCATCGTGCGCGCGGCGGAAGCGCTGATCGAGAAAGGCAAGCGCGTGGCATCGCTGAAGCTCGAAGCTGCCGAAGGCGGACATCGTCTATCGCGACGGCGCGTTCGCGGTTGCCGGCACCGACCGCAAACTGACGTTGTTCGAGGCCGCCAGTGCTGCGTCGGAGATGGCGTCGCGTGGCGAGATTGCCGAGTCGCTCAACACGGCGAAAATCACGGAGACGCCGCAGGCCTTTCCGAACGGCTGCCACATCGCCGAAGTCGAGATCGATCCCTCAACCGGCGCGACGCAGGTGATCAGCTACACCGCGGTTGATGACTGCGGCCGGGTGCTCGATGCCGTCGTCGTCGCCGGCCAGGTGCAAGGCGGTATCGCGCATGCGCTCGGCCAAGCCCTGATGGAAGACCTGGCGTACAATTCGTCGGGACAGCTGATCGCGGGCTCGTTCATGGACTATGCCATTCCACATGCGACCGACATGCCCGAAATCCGCGAGGCCAGTCACCCGGTATTGGCGACGACAAATCCGCTCGGCGTCAAGGGCGTCGGCGAGGCCGGCACGACAGGCGGCATCGGCGCGATCATGATCGCGGTGTGCAATGCGCTCGGCGAAGCCGGCAATGATTTGCAGATGCCGGCGACGGCGGAGAAGGTTTGGCGGGCGCTGCACCCGAGATAAGCGGCGCTCATTCGGGCAGGGCGTCGCGGCTGGTTTTCCTCCCCCGCGAAGCGGTCGCGAAGCGGGGGAGGATGAGCACGATCACTGGCGCTCTTACTTCCGCCGCTTCTTTTGCCGCGCCGGCTCCGCTCGCTCGCGCTTCGCCGCGACCCGGTGCGCCGCTGCCAGCGCTTGCTTCGCCCAAGCAACCAGCTCGTCGGGCTCATCGAACAGCCGCTCCGGCGCGCGCCAGAAGGCGAGGTCGATGCTGCCGCTCTTCTTGTCGTAGTTGAGCGGCGGGAAAGCCTCGGCTTCCTTGAAGAATGCCTTGTTGTCGTCATCGACACGGAAGTAGAGCGTGTTGTCCCGCACCATGGCGAGCATGACCCCGTCGCAAAACACGCCGGTCTTGCCGAACATGCGCCGCATCGAGAGATGGCCGAGCGGCGCTAACTGCTCGCGCAGGAATTCGGCAAAACTGTCGCTCGCAACCATCGCCAACCGACTCAGGACTTCTTCGTCCGATAATCGCCGAACGTGGTGTCGCGCGCGTTGAGCTGGTCGCGCACGCTGCCGCCATCGCGGCGGAAATTTTTTCGATAGGCCAGGCTCGCTTCGGTGGTGAAAGCCAGCGCCTGGATCTCCGTGCCGGCGCGCATCGCCGCACGCGCGCCCATGATCTCCATGGCGCGATGCACCGAGCGCTTGTTGAGCTGCTGCAGCTCGATCGGGATTTTTGCAGCGCGCTCGGCAAAGTCGAGGGTGCGCTGCTCGAGCTCGGCGAGCGGAAACGCGCGCGTGGCAAAGCCCCACTCCGCGGCTTCGGTGCCGCTCATTGCGTCGCCGGTCAGCATCAGCTCCATCGCCCGCCGCATGCCCATCAGCCAAGGGTGGTACTGCATGTCGGGCGGGCTCATCAGCCGCACCGGCGGGTAGCCGATCTGCGCATCTTCGGCCGCGAACACCACGTCGCAGGCGGTCGCGAGTTCCGAGCCGCCGGCAAGACAATAGCCATGGACCTGGGCGATCACCGGCTTGGCCAGGTCCCAGATCGAAAACCAGCCTTCGGTGACGTGGCGCGACCATTGGCCGGGCCCGCCGGCGGAATGATAGGGCTGCTCGGCCGCATTGTTGGCGGAGAGGTCATAGCCCGACGAGAACGACGACCCGGCGCCACGGATGATCATGACCGAGATTTCGGGATCGCGGTCCGCGGCCTCCAGCGCCTCGAACACCTCCTTGCGCAGAAGGTTATTGAGTGCATTGCGTTTTTCGGGGCGGTTCAGGGTGATACGCCGGATCCGCGGCCGCGGCTCGTCGACGAGAATGTGGGTATAGGCCATGGGTGTTCCCTCGATCGTTCTTGTTCTGACGTCCGCCATCTGAGCGCAGAGGGCACGGTTAACGCAACGGCACGGCACCGCATGGGTGCCGCTCACGGTCAACGGTTTGAACCGGCAGGGATTTACCCGCACAAAAGGGAGAGGCTGGAGGACACCCATGCGGCGATTTTCGTTAGTTGCGATGGCGATTGCGATCGCCCTGCTCGGCAGCCTCGGACCAGCATCGAGCGCCGAGAACATCGGCCTTGTCTGTACGTCCGAGAACACGCCGGCAGATGCGCAGATCGCGGCCTGCACCAAGATCATCGCGATGAAAAAGTTTTCCGGCGGGCAACTGGCGTCGCTCTATTTCTGGCGCGCGGTCGGCTACAACAAGAAGGGCGATTACGGCAACGTCATCAATGATGCCACCGAAGCGCTGCGCATCACGCCCAACGACCAGTCTTTGCTCAACCTGCGTGGCTCCGCCTACTCCGACAAGGGCGACTACGATATCGCCATTGCCGACTTCACGGATGCACTGAAGGCCGGCCAGCCGAGCGGCATCATTTACCACAATCGCGGCAATGCCTATCGCGACAACAAGGACTACGCGCACGCAATCGCCGACTACGACATGGCGATCAAGCTGTCGCCGACCAGCTTCTCCTATGAAAATCGCGGTGGCTCAAAACAAGCGCTCGGCGACATCGACGGCGCGTTTGCCGACGTGAATCAGGCGATCCGCCTCGATCCCAAGGCGCCGGGACCACTGATCGATCGCGGCGACCTCTGGCGCATCAAGCAGGACTATCGATCGCGCCATTGCCGACACCAATGCCGCGATCCAGTTGCTGAAGAGCGGCGTGCCGCTGCCGGCGCTGACAGCGCCGGGAAGCTATCTCCTCAACGCATATATCACCCGCGGCCTGGCCTATAAATCCAAGGGCGACATCGACAACGCCAAGGCGGACTACACTGCGGCACTCGGCGTCTCCGTTGCCGACGCCAACAGCCTGGCAGGCCAGGCCGCCGCGAAAGCAAAGCTCGCTGCGTTCAGCAAGGCGGACGCTGTGCCGCCGCGGCCCGCGACCAATTCCGCCGGCGGACGCCGCGTCGCGCTGGTGATCGGCAACGGCGCTTACGCCCACGTCACCGCGTTGCCGAACCCGCCGAACGACGCGCATTCCGTCACCAAGACGCTGCGCAATCTCGGCTTCGAGGTCACTGAAAGCATCGATGCCGACCATGCGACGCTTGAGAAGGTGACGAGCAATTTCATTGTCGGCGCCACCGGCGCCAAGATCGCCGTACTCTACTACGCCGGCCATGGCGTGCAAATCGACGGCCACAACTTCCTTGTGCCGGTCGACATCCAGCACGACAGCGTGCCGAACCTGATGGCCGCGATGACCGACATGGATAACCTGCTGGCCGGCCTCGACGACAAGATCCGCACCAACATCCTGATCTTCGACGCTTGCCGCAACAATCCGTTCGAAAAGGTCGCCGACGCAGGGGCCGGCCGCTCGATCTCGATCTCGACGGGCCTCGCTTCGCCGGGCTCGCTTGGCGGCGGCGCGACCGCGGGCGCCGGCACGCTGATCGCGTTCGCCACCGCGCCCGGCAAGGTCGCGCTCGACGGTGAAGGCGCCAACAGCCCGTTCTCGGCGGCACTCTCGAAGTACATGCCGACGCCCGGCATCGAGGTACAACAAATGCTGACACGGGTGCGCGCCGACGTCGTCGCGGCGACGGGCAGCAAGCAGGTGCCGTGGAGCAACTCATCCTTGCTCGGCGAGGTCTATCTGGCGGGGGTGAAGTAGCTGCTGGGTCGTCCCCGCGAACGCGGGGACCCATAACCCCAGTGCTTGTTGGACGGATTACTTGGCCCACAGTAACCGTTAATGACGTCGACCGAGCGCCTCACTTAAGCTGCGGAGTATGGGTCCCCTGAGTTCACAAACGAAGTGCAACACCTTCTTGAGGAGGTGTTGCCATGGGACGGAGCTACGGCCAGCTTTCACTGGAAGACCGATGCACGATTGCCGAGCTTCAAGGAGCCGGCCAATCGATCCGGCAAATCGCGGCAGCTTTGGATCGCGCGCCATCGACGATTGCTCGGGAGTTGAGACGTAATCGCGGTTCGTTCGTCGGATACAAACCCGCCTACGCTCAGCAGCGAACGAGGGAGCGGCGCTGGAAGGGCTCTCGCCTGACCCGGGAGCCCTTCCTGCGCCGCGTGGTGCTTGAGCGGCTGGCCATGGGCTGGTCGCCGGAGCAGGTCGCTGGCCGGCTGGCCAAAGACCACGGGCGCAAGGTGATCTCCTACGAGAGCATCTATCGCTTCATCTACGCCCAGATCCGAAGCGCCAAGGACTATCGCTGGCGCCATTATTTGCCGCGCGGCAAGAGCAAACGGGGGCGCCGAGGCCGCAAGCGCAGCAGCTCGGCAACCTTCATTGAAGGCCGTGTTTCCTTGGCTGAACGGCCTCTCGTGGTGAACGATCGGTCCGCGCCCGGACACTGGGAGGCCGACCTGATGATGTTCGCCAAGTACGGCCAGGCGATCCTGACCGTGCATGAGCGCCAGTCTCGCCTGCTGCTGGCGATCCGGCTTGCCAGCAAGGCCGCGCACCTCGTCGCTCATCATCTGGCGCGCCTGTTCGGCGCGCTCCCACAACGATTGCGGCAGACCGTCACTTTCGACAATGGCACCGAGTTTGCCCGTCACCGCCTGCTGCACAGGCTCAACGTCGATACCTTCTTCTGTGATCCCTATTCGCCCTGGCAAAAGGGCGGCATCGAGAATGCGATCGGCCGGATGCGCAGGTTCCTGCCGCGCAAGACCGACCTCGCAACTCTGAAGTCAAGGCGCTTCAAGGCTCTGATCGCCGCCTACAACCACACCCCGCGCAAGTGTCTTGACTTCAGAACACCGGCCGAAGTCTTCTCTCAAGTGTTGCACTTCGAGTGTAAATCCACCTCCCCGCGTTCGCGGGGACGACCATTCTGGTTTGGGCCGCATCGCGCCTTAACCCTTCCCCACGCCCTTCAGCACCAGCTCGTTCAGGCGCTTTGCAAATGCGGCGGGGTCGTCGGGGATTTCGCCGTCGAGGATTTGCGCCTGCTCGAACAACAGCAGCGATAGGCTGTTGGCGGCGGCATCGTCCTTCGCCGCCTGCGCTGCGGGGATTGCTGCCACCAGCGGATGGCGCGTGTTGATCTCGAGCACCGGCCTGGAGGCATTGGCGCGATGATGCCGCGCCAACAGCTTGTCGAGCTCGCGATCCGGGCCCTTGCCTTCGGCGACGAGACAGGCGGCGCTGTCGGTCAGGCGCTTTGAGGCGCGGACGTCAGTCACCTTGTCGCCGAGCGCCGTCTTGATGATGGCGATGGTCATGGCCTCATCGACCGCAGGTGCTTCGTCCTGTTTGGCGGCCTCGCTGCTCAGCGGGATCAGATCGAAATCGACGTCGCCCTGGCTCAGCGATTTCAGCGGCTTGCCGTCGAAGCCAAGCTGCGCCGAGGTCCACAGCACATCAACCTGGTCGGTCAGCAAGAGAACCTCGATGCCGCGCGCCCGCGCTGACTCAAGCTTCGGGTTCGACTTCAGCCGATCGAGCCCCTCGCCGACCAGGTAATAAATCTCGGTCTGGTTCGGCTTCAGGCCTTCGAGATATTGCTTCAGCGTTCGCCCTTCTCCGGACGTCGTGGTGAAGCGCGCGAATTTCAGGATCTGCTCGCGGCGTTCTTGATCTTCCCAGAGACCTTCCTTGAGCACCGCGCCAAATGCGCTCCAGATCTTGTTGAACTGCTCCGGCTCCTTCTCCGCCAGGGTTTCGAGTTCATTGACCACGCGGCCGGTGAGCGCGCGCTTGATCTGCGCCAACTGCGGATTGTTTTGCAGCATCTCGCGCGAGATGTTGAGCGGCAGGTCCTCGCTATCGACCACGCCGCGAATGAAGCGCAGGTAGTGCGGCAGCAGCTCGGCATCGTCGGTGATGAACACGCGCCGCACATAAAGCTTGATGTGGCCCTTGCGGTTCGGCTCGAACAGGTCGAACGGTTTTGTTGACGGCGCAAACAGCAGCACCGCGTAGGATTGCCGGCCCTCGGCGCGATAGTGCAGCGTCATTGCCGGCTCGTCGAAGGCGCCGGCGATCGCACGATAGGCTTGTGTATAGTCCTCCGGCGTCAGCTCGGATTTCGGCCGCTGCCACAACGCACTCGCCGAATTGATCTGCCTGATCTCGCCCTCTTCGGGCACGAGCTCGATCGGGAACTGGATGTTGTCGGAGTAAGCGCCGACGATGCGCTCGACCTCGTAAGTCTCGAGATACTTGCTGGCGTCGTTCTTCAAATGCAGGACGATCTCGGTGCCGCGGCCGACACGTTTGGTCTGCTCCTCATCGGCCGGCGCGATATCGAAGCCGGCGCCGCCCGACGACGACCAGGTCCAGGCCTCGGCGCTGCCGGCGCGACGGCTGGTCACGACGATCTTTTCGGCGACCATGAAGGCGGAATAGAAGCCGACGCCGAACTGGCCGATCAGCGTGTTGTCCTTCTTGCCCTCCTTGTTTCCTTCTTTGGCCGCCTCGCCGAGCCGCTCCAGGAACGCGCGGGTCCCCGAGCGCGCGATGGTGCCGAGATTGTCGATCAGCTCCTCGCGATCCATCCCGATGCCGGTATCCGAGATGGTCAGCGTGTTGGTCTTCTTGCCCGGCGCGATGCGAATTTTCGGCGGGGTGTCGCCCACGAGGTCCGGATTGGCGATCGCCTCATAGCGCAGCTTGTCGCAGGCGTCCGAGGCATTCGAGATCAATTCGCGCAGGAAGATATCGGTCTCCGAATAAACCGAGTGCACCATCAGGTGCAGCAATTCGGTCACCTCGGCCTGGAATGGCTTGGTTTCGGCTGGTGTCGCAGTCGTCATGGTCGGTCCATTCAGTTTTCGAAGTTTTCGATCGATATAGCGATCTATCACTCTGCTGCAAGACGATCCTGCGAAGCGGTTCTTCCTTGTGCTGCAGGGCTTTGTGCAGATGCTCATATTCCCACTGATGATGCACTGGAAAAGCCCGGAGCAGTTTCGAAGCCGGCCGAAACTTGCTACCAATCCAGAAAAACTAGCGGGCAGCACGGCATCAGGGGTCTCGGCATGAACGGCAGGCGAACGTTTCTTCTGGCGGCGGGCGCGGCGACCCTGCTTGTGCTCAGCGCCTGCAGCGACGAGAACCACTATATCGCCCCGCCGCCGCCAAAGGTGACGGTTGCCGCACCGACCAAGCAGGCGGTGACGCGCTATCTCGAACTGACCGGCAATACTGTCGCGATCAACTCGACCGACCTCGTCGCCCGCGTCTCCGGCTTTGTGCAGGACATCCAGTATCAGGACGGCGCTATCGTCAAGAAAGGCACGCCGCTGTTTACGATCGAGCCCGAACCCTACGACGTCAAACTGAAGCAGGCGCAGGCGGCGGAAGCCGGCGCGCAGGCAACGCTGAAGCAGGCCCAGGCCGAGTACGACCGGCAGAGCGCGCTGGTCGCGTCACAAACGGTAAGCCGCTCCACGTTCGATCAGGCCACCGCCAACCGTGATGCCGCGCAGGGCACCTACGACCAGGCCCACGCCAACACCCAGCTTGCACAGCTCAACTATGACTACGCCCATGTCACGGCGCCGTTCGACGGTGTCGTGATGGCTCGGCAGGTTTCGGCCGGCCAGTATGTCGGTGGCGGCGGTGCGTCGACCGTGCTGGCGACAATCGTGCAAATCGATCCGATCTACGCGACCTACAACATCAGCGAGCGGGACGTCTTGCGCCTGCGCGAGGTGATGGCAAAGCGCGGCATGAGCCGCGACGACCTCAAGCAAGTGCCGGTCGAGGTCGGTTTGCAGAGTGAAAACGGCTACCCGCACGCCGGACACTTCAACTATGCCGCGCCGGTGATCAATTCATCGACCGGGACGCTGGCGGCGCGCGCAATTTTCGAGAATGCTGATCGCGCGCTGCTGCCGGGTTACTTCGTCCGTGTACGGATTCCGGTCGAAGATCAGGCCGACGCGCTGCTGGTGCCGGACGCGGCGCTCGGCAGTGACCAGGGCGGGCGCTATCTGCTCGTCGTCAACAAGGACAACGTGGTCGAGCACCGCAACGTCACGATCGGTCCATTGATCGACGGGATGCGGGTGATCGACGATGGGCTCAAGGCCGATGACTCCGTCGTCGTCGCCGGCGTGCTGCGCGCCATTCCCGGGCAAAAGGTCGATCCGCAGGTCCGGGCTGCGGCCAACGTGAAATAGCGGCTGAAGACGATGATCTCGAAATTTTTCATCGAGCGGCCGGTCCTCGCCAATGTGCTGGCGATCCTGATGGTCGTGATCGGCGCGGTCGCGCTGTATCGGCTGCCGGTCGCGCAATACCCCGACGTCGTGCCGCCCACCGTGCAGGTGACGACGCGCTATCCAGGCGCCAGCGCGCGCACTGTGATCGACACCGTGGCGCTGCCGATCGAGCAGCAGGTCAACGGCGTCGAGGGCATGATCTACATGCAGTCCTATGCCGCAAGCGACGGCAGCTACACGCTGACCGTGACGTTTGCGATCGGCACCGACCTCAACGCCGCGCAGATCCTGGTGCAGAACCGGGTCTCGACCGCGCTGTCGTCGCTGCCGCAGGCGGTGCAGACGCAAGGCGTCAACGTCCAGAAGAAATCGACCGCGATCCTGCAGATCGTGACGCTGACCTCGCCGACCGGTCAATACGACAGCCTTTATCTTGCGAACTACGCGACCATCCGCCTGAAGGACGAAATCGCGCGCCTGCCCGGCGTCGGCAGCGTCATCGTGTTCGGTGCGGGACAATATTCGATGCGGATCTGGCTCGATCCGAACAAGATGCAGGCGCGCGGCCTTGTCACCCAGGACGTGATCCAGGCGCTGCAGCAGCAGAGCGCACAGGTCACGGCCGGTCAGATCGGCGCGCCGCCGACGCCGGCGGACCAGTCGTTCCAGTACACGCTCAACGTCATGGGCCGGCTCGACGACGCCGACGCTTTCGCCAATGTCATCGTCAAGGCCGGCGGCGGCAGCGACGTGACACGTCTGCAAGGACGTCGGCCGGGTCGAGCTCGGTGCGCAAACCTATGGCCAGGTGTTCAAGCTGAACGGCATTCAGGCGGCGGGCCTCGCGATCTTCCAGGCGCCCGGCGCCAACTCGCTCAATGTTGCCGGCGAAGTTCGCGACAAGATGAAGGCGCTCGCCCGGGAATTTCCCCAAGGCCTGACCTCCGATGTGCCGTTCGATACCTCGATCTTCGTCAACGAGTCGGTCAACGAGGTCTACAAGACGCTGTTTGAGGCGGCGATCCTCGTGCTGATCGTCATCCTGGTGTTCCTGCAGGACTGGCGCGCGACGCTGGTGCCGGCGACCACCGTGCCGGTCACGATCATCGGCGCGTTCGCCGCGATGGCCGCGCTCGGCTTCACCGTCAACATGTCGACGCTGTTCGCCATCGTGCTCGCGATCGGCATCGTGGTCGACGACGCAATCGTGGTGGTCGAGGGCGCCGCGCACAATATCGAGAAGGGCATGAGCGGCCATGACGCAGCGATCCGCGCCATGGACGAATTGTTCGGCGCCGATCATCGGCATCACGCTGGTGCTGATGAGCGTGTTCCTGCCGGCGGCGTTCCTGCCGGGCCTGACCGGGCGGATGTATGCGCAGTTCGCGCTGGTGATCGCCGCGACCGCGCTGCTCAGCGCCGTCAACGCGGCGACGCTGAAGCCGACGCAGAGCGCGCTGTGGCTGCGGCGGCAGGTGCCGCCCGAGCAGCGCAATGCATTCTACCGCGCGTTCAACGCGATCTACGATCGCGCCGGAGGGAGCCTACTCGCGCCTGATCGGACGGATGGCCAAGCGCAGCGGCCTGATGGCAATTATCGCGCTCGTCATCATTGCGCTCGCCGGCTACGGTTTTACGCGCGTGCCGACCGGCTTTATCCCGATCGAGGACCAGGGCTATCTGCTGGCGAGCGTGCAGCTGCCTGATGGTGCCTCGCTGGAGCGGACCCAGAAAGTGCTCGACCGGGTCTCCGAGATCGCGCGCAAGACACCGGCGGTGGCGCAGGTGGTGACCATTGCCGGCATCTCGGTGCTCGACAATTCGGTGTCGCTGGCGAATTCCGGCGTCGCCTACATCATTCTGAAGCCCTGGAGCGCGCGCGGCGCCGGCGAAGATCTGCGCTCGCTGTACCTTGGCCTCAACTCCGCGCTCGGCACGATCGAGGAAGCGCGCACCATCGTGCTGCCGCCGCCGCCGATCCAGGGCGTCGGCAACGCCGCCGGCGTCACCATGCAGCTCGAGCTGCGCGACTCCAGCTTCGATCTCGCCAAGCTGCAGGCCGCGCTCGACACGTTCGTCGGCAACGCCTCGTCGCAGTCGCGCCTGCAGCGCGTGCAGGCCTCGTTCCGCTCGAGCGTGCCGCAGTACACGGTCACCGTCGACCGGGTGAAGACCGAAGCGCTGAAGCTGACCACCGACCAGGTGTTCTCGGCGCTGTCGGGCTATCTCGGCTCGAGCTATGTCGACCAGTTCAACAAATTTGGCCGCACCTTCCAGATCTATGTGCAGGCGGATGCGCAGTTCCGGCTGCGGCTCGAAGACCTCGCCAACCTCACCGTCCGCAACAAGGACGGCAACATGATCCCGCTCGGCACGCTGGTGACGGTGACGCCGACGGTCGGGCCATCGCTGATCAGCCTCTACAACCTCTATCCGTCGGCGACGGTGATCGCGATCCCGCAGGCCGGCATCTCGACCGGCGATACCATGACGCTGATGGAAGAGATTGCCGCCAAAACCCTGCCGCCGGGCATGGGCTACGAATGGACTGCGCTGTCGTATCAGGAGAAGATCGTCGGCGGGCAGATGTATGTCGTGTTCGCGCTTGCGCTGCTGCTGGTCTACCTCGTGCTCGCCGGACAATATGAGAGCTGGTACACGCCGATCGCCGTGATCCTGGCGGTGCCGCTCGCGACCCTGGGTCCGATCGGCGTGCTGACCGGGCTGCACATCGACAACAATCTTTATGTGCAGATCGGCCTCGTGCTTCTGATCGCACTGTCGGCAAAGAACGCGATCCTGATCGTCGAGGTGGCGCGCGAGCGTGTCGCCGAGGGAATGAGCGCGATCGATGCGGCAGTGGCTGGCGCGCGGGCCCGCTTCCGCCCGATCCTGATGACGTCGTTTGCCTTCATCCTCGGCATGCTGCCGCTGGTGCTCGCGACCGGCGCCGGCGCCAGCGCCCGCAAGTCGATCGGCATCACGGTGTTCTCCGGCATGATCGCCTCGACTTGCCTCGCCGTGCTGTTCGTGCCGTCGTTCTTCGTCGTTGTGCAACAATTCGCCGAGTGGCGGGCGCGACGCAAGGCCAAGCCGGTGACTTAACCCGCGGAGTAAGCGCTTGGCCGACCCCGTGCAACGAACGCATCGAAACGCTTGTTGATCGGCGGCGGCCAGGCCGGGCTCACGATGAGCCACATGTTGAGCAAGCGCGGTCGCCCTCACCTCGTCGTGGAGCGTAACCGCATTGCCGAGCGCTGGCGCAGCGAGCGCTGGGACGGCTTGCATTTCCAGTTCCCGAACTGGTCCGTACAGCTGCCCGACTTTCCGTTTGCCGCGGATAATCCCAACGGATTCGCCACCAAGGATGAAATCCTGAGGTATCTCGAAGCCTATGCGGACTTCGTCAAACCACCGCTGCGCACCGGCGTGACCGTCACCCGCCTGTGCACGCGTCCGAACGGCAGACGGCTTCGTCGCCGAGACGTCTGAAGGACCAATCGAGAGCGACAATGTCGTGGTGGCGACCGGCCCCTATCAGCGGCCGAAGCTTCCGGACCTGCTGCGCGACCACAAAGACCTGTTTCAGGTGCACGCCGCCGGCTACACCAACCCGAACCAGTTGCCGCCCGGTGCCGTGCTTGTCATCGGCTCCGGCGCCTCAGGCGCGCAAATCACCGAGGAGTTGATACGCGCAGGCCGGCGGGTGTTCCTGTCGGTCGGACGCCATCGCCGCGTGCCGCGACACTATCGCGGACGCGACCTGATGTGGTGGCTGTATGCGCTGGGCCGGGACAAGATGACCGCAGAAGAGCGCGGACCGGATCGGCTGCTGCCGCTGATCACCGGCGCCTACGGCGGCCACACCGTCGACCTCCGGCAGTACGCGGCCGACGGCGTCACGCTGCTCGGCCACCTCTCGGGCGCAAAGGATGGCGTGCTGCAATTTGCTGATGATCTCGCCGAAAATATCCGGCAAGGCGACGCGAGCTACAACATGTTCCTGAGCATGGTCGACGCGTATGTCGCAAGCGCGGGGCTCGATATGCCTGAAGATCCGACGGCACATGAGAGGTTGGCCAAACCACCGGGCGTCGCGGCGCCTCCTGGTCAACTCGATCTGCGCGCCGAGAACATCAACGCCGTGATCTGGGCGACCGGCTATGCGCTGGATTTTGGCTGGATCGACATGCCCGTGATCAAACCCGACGGCGAACCGATCCACTATCATGGCATCGCCGAGATTCCCGGGCTTTATTTCATCGGGCTGCAGTGGCTCTCGAAAATGATGTCGTCATTCCTGTCCGGCGTCGGTGACGATGCCGCACGGCTCGCCGATCACATCGCAGCACGACGCCTTTCGGCTTAGAAAGCCTAAGCTATATCGCGTTATTTTGAATTATTTTCGATGCGACCGCCGAAGTCGCGTCATCGCTCGAACTTTAGCAATCGCCTTTAGCTCCCCTGTACGCGCCTCCGCTATTGAAGCACTGGAAATCTTTGCAGAGGGGCACATGAAAGGCATCATCCTTGCCGGGGGCAGCGGCACGCGCCTCTATCCCGTGACAACCGTGGTGTCCAAGCAGTTGCTCCCGGTTTTCGACAAACCGATGATCTATTACCCACTCGCGACATTGATGTTCGCGGGTATCCGCGAAATCCTGATCATCACCACACCGCAGGACCGGCCGCTGTTCGAACGCCTGCTCGGCGACGGCTCCGACCTCGGCCTGGAGTTGTCCTACGCCACTCAGGACAAGCCGCGCGGGCTGGCGGACGCGTTCATCGTCGGGCGAAAATTCGTCGGCGATGACGACGTCGCGCTGATCCTCGGCGACAACATTTTCCACGGCCATGGCCTGCCCGAACTGTTGTCGCGCGCGGCGATGCGCAGCGGCGAAGCCACGGTGTTCGGCTACGTCGTCAACAAGCCCGAGCAGTATGGCGTCATCGAACTCAACAGCAACGGGCGGCCGGTCTCGATCGAGGAAAAGCCGGCCGCGCCAAAATCCGATATCGCGGTCACCGGCCTCTATTTCTACGATAACGACGTGCTCGACATCGCTGCATCGCTGAAACCTTCGGCGCGCGGCGAGCTCGAAATCACCGACGTCAATCGCGTCTATCTCGAACGCGGCGATCTGCATGTCGAGGTGCTTGGGCGCGGCTTCGCCTGGCTCGACACCGGGACGCATGAGACGCTGGTCGAGGCCAGCCACTTCGTGCAAATCCTCGAGCAACGCCAGGGCTTGCGGATTGCCTGCGTCGAGGAGATCGCGCTGCGGCTGCGCTACATCGACATCGATCAGTTCCACCGATTGGCGCAGCGCGCGGCAAAGAGCGGTTATGGACAATACCTGTTGTCGGTGCATCGCGCCTTCACAGCGGAGCGCAAACATGTCGCCGCGAAGTCGAGCATGATGAGCGCTTCACTGGTTTCCTGACCAAGGGGCACCGTTGCGGCCATGTCGGCCCCGCGTCGGTCCACAATTGAAATCGACGAGCAGATGATCCAGAGCGACCTCCGCACCGAACCCGCAACGCCGGCGCCGCAAGCGACGCGCGCAGCGCTTGCGCCGGCACACGAGCGGCCAGCGTCACGCCCCGTCGCTCAGGCTGAAAATCCACGCCGCGTCCCGCTGTCGTTCACGCAGCTCCCGTTCATGAAGCGGGACGATAACGGCCGGCCAATCAAGGGCGTGGCCATCGACTATTGGGCGTACGCCAGCAAGGCGTTACTGATTTCGGGCTGGGTCAGCGGCATCGAGCTGGAAGCGCAGCTGCCGACGCGGATCGAATGCAGCCCCGGCGTGACGGTATCGGTGTTTCGCCGGCCCGATGTCGAGACGGCCTTCTCGACCCTGACGGTCGGCATCCTTGCGATCGTCGCGCTGGGAACGGCCACAAGCTTCGACCTGTTCGGCTTCCGGCTCGCGCTACCGGACCGTCGCGAGAACGACGGCGACTGCAGTGCATTCCTGGCGGAGCATCGCGAGCGTTTTGGCTTCTTGCTCGACAATCTGGCGGAGGACTCTGTCGAGCGCGCGTTGGTCGCGAAACAATTGCTTCCGGCACCGGAGACCTACAAGGGCGCACGCGGATTCCTCGAACAAGCCAGGGGCGTTCCCGGCCACGGCGGCATCACCGTCGGCTGGGCCGTCAACCTCCCGAATGTGAGATTGAAGCTGCTGGATCAATCCGGTCAGCTGCATCCGCTCGACCATGCCATTCGCTGGCACCGGCCGGACATCGTGCAGGCGCTGGGCCGGGACTTCGGCAACTACACCTTCAACGCCGGCCTGTTACAGGGCTGGCGCCATCCATTCCGCATCGGCGGCGAAATCCGGCTGGTCGCGTTCGACGGCGAGGCCGCCTATGCGCTCGCCATGCGCAGCTGGGAAGCCGCGCCGGTCGAACCGGCGAGCTTCGCGCGCTGGGCATTCGAGCTGCCGACCCCGGTGGATCGCTTCACCGAACGGCTGGAGCACCATGACGGCCCCATCATCGAGACGCTCGTCGCGCGCGATCGCCAGTCGTGGCGCAAGGCAGGACCGGAGATGATCTATACCTTCGGCTCGCTTCCCGACCAGCCGAAGTGCTCGGTCATCGTGCCTTTGTACGGGCGCTTCGATTTCATGCTGAATCAGCTGCTTGAGTTCTCGGAAGACGCGCAGATCAGACAGCACGCAGAGCTGATCTACGTGATCGACGATCCGCGGATCGTCTCGGACGCGATCCAGCAGGCGCCGCTGCTGCACGAATCCTATGGCGTGCCCTTCCGCATCGTCGTGAGCCCGGAGAACCGCGGCTTCGCCGGCGCCAACAATCTCGGCGTCTCGCTGAGCCGCGCCCCGACATTGCTGCTACTGAACTCGGACGTCATCCCGGTCGAGGCCGGATGGTTGACACGCATGCTGGAGGCGCTGAACAAGAGCGGCAAGGTCGGCATTGTCGGCGCGCGCCTGTTCTTTCCGAACGGCTCGATCCAGCATGACGGCATGGTGTTTCAGTGGGAGCCGACCTGGCAGACCTACCTCAACAAGCATCCGCGCTCGGGCATGGAAGCATCGAACATGCCGGCCAAGGGAGCGGCCGAGCCCGCCGTCAGCGGCGCCTGCCTGCTGATCCGCAAATCGACCTACGATGACGTCGGCGGCCTCGACGAGAATTTCCTGATCGGCGACTTCGAGGACTCCGACCTGTGCCTCAAGGTCCGCCAGCGCGGCCTGAGCATCGTCTGCTGCCGCGACATCAACCTGACCCACCTCGAGCGGCAGTCGTTCGCCCATATCGGCGCCGGCAACTTCCGCCAGCGCGTCGTGCACTATAACGCCTGGCGCCATCATCGCCGCTGGTCCGACTACATCGACAGCCAGATGACGCGCCAGAAGTCCGGAACCGCCAAATGAAGATTCTCGTCATTGCCCACGGACATCCGGATTTCAGCGTCGGCGGCGCCGAGCTCGCCGCCTACAATCTCTACTCCGCGCTGAAGGATCGCCCCGAGGTGCAGGAGATCACCTTTCTGGCGCGCACCGACCATCCCTCGATCTCCCCCGGCGCCATCGGTTTGAAGCGGCGCAACGAGTACTTGTGGCGCCAGGACATGTCGGACTGGTTCCGGCTGCGCTCGGCCTATCCGGCAGCGATCCACACCACGTTCCGCGACTTCCTGCGTGCCAAGCAGCCGGATGTCGTGTACGTCCATCACTTCGCAAACATCGGCATCGAGATCCTGCGCGAGCTTCGCCAGACGCTGCCGGATGCCTTCATCGCGCTGACCCTGCACGAATATATGGCGATCTGCCAGCGCAGCGGTCAGATGGTCAAGAACCAGACCCAGCGCCTGTGTTACCGGGAGACCATCGAGGACTGCAATCTCTGTTTTCCCGAACACAGCGTGCAGGATTTCTGGTTGCGCAAGCACTTCCTGCAGAAGCATTTCGAGGCGGCCGACATGTTCATCTCGCCGTCGGAATTCCTGCGCCAGCGCTACATCGAATGGGGCATCCCGAGCGAATACATCACTGTCATCGAAAACGGCCAGCCGAGCTTTTCGCGCATCGCCGAGACGATCAAACGCGATCGGCGCAACCGCTTCGGCTTCTTCGGTCAGGTCACGGAGTACAAGGGCGTCGACCTCCTGCTTAACGCCATGCACATGATGCGGCCGCAAACCCGAAAATCGATGCTGGTCGAGATTCACGGCGCCAACCTGGAAAACCAGAAGGAAGCGCTACGCGAGCTGGTCGAAAAACTCCGTGTACCATTGATCGCGGAGGGATCGCTGCGCTGGGTCGGCCCCTACGAACCGCAGGAGCTGCATCGACGGATGAGCAAGGTCGATTGGGTCGTCGTGCCGTCGATCTGGTGGGAAAACTCGCCGATGGTGATTCAGGAGGCGTTCTGCTGCGGACGGCCGGTGATCTGCTCGGGCATCGGCGGCATGGCCGAGAAGGTCCGCGATGGCATCGATGGGCTGCACTTCGAGGCGCGCAATCCAACCGATCTTGCCGACGTGCTGACCAGAGCTGCAACGACCGACGGGCTCTGGGATACGCTCGCAGCGAACATCCGCCAACCCATGACCTACAGCCAGTGCGCCGAGGAGTACTTGCGGCTGGTCGCATAGCGAAGACGAACAAACCAAGACTTATACGGGGAGGAGATCATGCGGATCGCACTTATCGCGCCGGCGCTTGCCGTTCCTGACGCCTTCAGCCAGAAGGCGGATCATCTCTGGAAGCTGTCCGGTGGCAACACAGGCAATTTTGCTTTCGTGTTTGCGCTGAACCAGCTGCTGTCCTCGAACGCGACGGACCTCGTCGGTTGGGACGTCAATCCGGACCTCGTCAAGCAGCGGTATGATCTGATCGTGTTCGCTTGCGCCAATCAGCTCGGCCCTCACACCGACCTCAGCTGGCTCGCCGGCCGGCTCGAAGCCATGGATCGTCCGATCCTGGCGATCGGATTGGGCGCGCAGGCCCTCGATACCTCGCGACCAGTCGAGCTCAAGCCCGGAACCCGGCGCTGGCTCGACGTCATCGCGGATCACGCGCCGTCGGCGGCGCCCAATATCGGCGTGCGCGGACGCTACACGCTATCGCAGCTGGAGCACCTCGGCCATGGCGACCGCGGCAGCGTGACCGGATGTCCGTCAAATTACATCAATCCGGATCCAGCGCTGGGCAAAGCCATTGCCGAACGGCTCGCTGAGCAACCGATCGAGCGAATTGCCGTGCCGGCAGGCCTGCCGATGTGGCCACAGCTGCAGGCGATCGAAAGCTGTCTCGCAGACCTCGTCGAAGCGTGTTCTGGCGTTTACGTTGCCCAGTCGGAGCTCGACATGATCCGCCTTGCGCGCGATGAGGCTGACGCGATTGCTCCCGATGTCCTGGAGAAAATGAGGGCCTATATCCGGCCCCAGCTAAAGATGCCGGATTTCCTGCGCTGGATCCGGCGTTACGCAGTGACTTTCACCGACGCCGCATCCTGGATCGATGCGATGAGAAAATTCGACTTCGTCGTCGGTCCCCGCTTTCACGGGGTCATGCTGGCGATCCAGGCCGGCATTCCAGGTGGCGTCATCGCGCACGACAGCCGCACGTTCGAGCTTTGCCAGACCATGAATATTCCGGTCCTCAGCCACAAGGACATCGCCAAGACATTCGCGATCTCTGATCTGAAGACCATGTTTCCATTTGATGGCGGCGCCTATGACCGTCAGCGCGTGACGCTCGCTCAGGCGCTCGGAAACATGCTGTCGCAAGCCGGAGTAGCGCCATCATGGGGCAACCTCAACGCGATCGGGATGAACCAGGCGGCCGCCGCCTGACGTATTTGGATGGCGCGCTCGAACGATCTCATTTCGGGACGTCGATATCGACCTGGTATCTGACAAGGTCACGATCGAGCGAATTCGCGCATCCGCGGACATTAAAGCGAGTCAGATAGAGCTGTGCCATCGGGCCTATCGTGTCGAAATTCCGCGAGGCGCTGGCAAGATCGAGCAACGATGGATAGCCGTAGCGCGCCTTATCCTCACAATCGCGACTGCCAATATAGACCAGCGGAGCAACGTCGATGGGCTGACTCCAGGTGATCAGGTCCTTTGACAGACTGTAGGCCAGGGCCCAACGTCTTTGCCCGCTACCGCTGCTCTCACGAAGAAACACAGCGATGTTCAGTTCGCTCCCCTCGATGTGTTGAACGCTGCCGAACGCGTTCTTTGCGACAGGTTGACACCTGATCGCTTTCTCGGGCAGGGCAGAGGCGAGATAGGGATCGGCAAAACAACTCGCGAAGCCTTCGCCATCCCATGCCGTCCAAAGCTCCGGTCTTGATATATCGGAGGTGCGGAACAGACACATTCCCGCTGGCTGCCCCTCCCATCCGGTGGTGTTGATCAGGACGTACCAAAAGCCATCGCGCTTGATGATGTTGGTCGGATTGAAGAAGCCGCGCGGCCGCCCTTGCCCAACGTCCTGGCGAAACGGGGCCGCGGCCACGACAACAGGTGGATCGGATTGGGTGAATGTCCTACCACCATCGTCGGAGCGCGCGTAGGTGATCGTGTTGTACCAACACCTGATATATTCCGCGAAGGCACAGGCTCCGGGATGGCGTTGTCCCTGAAATTCGTGATGGACAAGCGCGTGCACGGTGCGGCCATCGTCGGTCCAGGTCGCGGTGATCCAGCGGCGGTCGCGATAGTGTGCCGGGTCCGGATCGCCGGGACTGTCGAGCACGCCGCGGCAGTCGACGTGCTTCAGCGCGCCGTTCACCATGGTAAACACAGGGTTGTCATAGTGTGTGGCAAGCAATCGAACCGCACCGTCTGAAATCGCGAAACGCACGGGCCGGCGCGTCTGGAATATCGTTGTCGCCACACCGGTCGGTCGCCCATCGAAACGCAACCGTTTCGTCGGGTCGCAAGCGGACCGAGATATTCGGCTCACGCGCCACTGCGCCTGTTGCCAACAGCAGGACGGCGGCCAGCAGCGATAGCCACGATCGCGACATTTGTACGAGCCCCTTTGCCGGTTTCGAACCCGGCTTCCTTGCATAGCGAATTTCGGACGGACAACCATCACCACGATCGCAGCAAATTAATGAAGATTTTCGGCGGTTGGTCAGAGTTTGAGAAGGCCGGCCGTGTATCACTGAAAGTCGATGGACGCTCCCCAAACTCACGATCTGGAACTGCGCTTCACTGCGCGCGCCAACCGCCCACGGCGGGTGTTGAACGCCGGCTCCGGCGCGAAGTCGATCGCGCGGCTCGCCGCGCTGTTCGATGCCGTGGACTGGGACGAGGTCCGGATCGATCTCGATCCGACCGTTGGACCTGACGTGCTCGGCTCGATGACCGACATGCGCGCGCATTTTGGCGCGCAAAGCTTCGATGCCATCTGGTCATCGCACAGCCTGGAGCATCTGCACAGCCACGAAATTCCGGCTGCCTTGGCTGAATTTCGCCGGATCCTGAAGGCGGACGGCTTCGCGCTCATAACATGTCCAGACCTCGAGACGGTGATGGAGCTATTCCTCGCCCACGGTCCGGACCACGTCATTTACCGATCGCCGGCGGGGCCGATCACGCCGCTTGACATGATGTTCGGTCACGCCGGCTCGATTGCCGCTGGCCACGTCCATATGGCCCACAACTCGGGGCTGACGGCCGGCCGTTTGACCGACCTGATGCACCGCGCCGGGTTTGCCGGCGTCATCACAGAGCGGCAGGAGTACGATTTGTGGGCCATCGGCCTGATGCCAAGAACCAACCGTGGCGATATCCTCGCCAAGCTCGCGAGCGCCGGTATCGAAATAGCTGACACCGTCCGCAAGAGCTGATCCCGACATGCTGGGCGAGCGACCGATCGCACTGGAGAAGGATGTGCTGCGGCGACGAATCTACTCGCCGCTCGCCTACGCTCCCGTACGCAACACGGCCGTCGTGCCGATCGTGTATTCTGAATGCATGACTCTTGCGTCGTGGTTCCCGGTGGTATGGCGTCGCCGCAACGACACTGTTGAGCTTGTGACGGTCCGTTCACTGCTGGATGACCAGCGGGCTCAACCGGCGGTAGCGCGCCCGTTGCTGCCACTGCGACTGCACGCCTACCCCTTCATCTTCGATCCGGCGCGCCCGATCGACGCCACCGCGCCAAGGATGCTTGACGATGTTTTTGCCGATGCGCCGACCGATACCGGTGCCTCGATCACCAACGTCAACCGAAGGCCAGGCCGCGCCACAACGATGCGGCTCTCAATTCTGGACCGGATTGCCGCTGAGACCGATGTCACCCTGGCGATCGGCGAGGCCATGGCCGGCGGCGACCTGCTCGAGCCCTGGCCGTTGAAATTCGATATCGACAGCAAAACGATCGGAGTTCCGGGTTTGCTGGTCGCCCGCGCGTCCGCGTTCGAAAGCGCGGCACTATCACCTCTCGTCGCCAAATTCGGCGTGCCTTGTGCCTCCCTGCTTGGCCTGCATCGGATTTCACTATTCCGCGCCGGCTTGCTGCTCGCCGCGGCGAAGTCCTATCTCAGCGCGACGAAGACCGAGGGTCGGGAAACACTTTCGAGCCAAGAAGCCATCGAGGTGGCGGCGTCGTGAGCAGGCTTGTCCCCTTGCGTGAAGTCGCGACATCGCGCTTGTCGCCGCCCACCGATCAGCGCTGGATCGAAGGCCTGAGCTGGATACCGGTGAGCCCGACCGAACTTCATCTCGCCTGTCGCTATTTTCCGCTCGCGGTCCGCGTTGACGACGGCCAGGCGAAGCTCGGTCTGCTGATCGACAAGACTTATATCGTCCACAGCCTGCTCACCGCCGACGGCAAGTGGCGCGGCGCCTATCGCCCGATCGCACTGCGCTGCTTTCCATTTCAGGCATCGAAGCCCGGCGGCGACCCGTTGTCCGACATCCTGGTGCCGATTGATTCCGAGTTTCTGTCGCCGAGCGCGGGGCATCCCGCGCTCGTCGACGGCAAACCAAATAGCTGGGTTGTCGAACTGCACCGACTCCTCAACCTCTTGAAGCGTGGCGAGGACGCGTATGCCGGCGCGATCGATCAACTGTTGATCGCCGACCTGCTCACGCCGCTGGCCAACATCGAAGATACTGCATCGACCGTGGCATCCGACCTTTGCGTCGTGTCGCCCCGACGCTTCGCAGAGCTCAACAACGGCACGCTCGGCGCAATGGCCCGCCACAACTTCCAAAGCCTCGATGTTACGGTTGCCGGCCTGTTCTCGTTGCAGAACCTGAAGCCCGAATATCGACCGAAAGGCGCCGACCGTCCGCGCGCTTCATCAGCGGATGCGGCCACGGCGTTCGACAGCATTGCGATCAATGATCTGCCGCTGGCGCTCGATGACGGAGAGCTGGTTCCGCTCGCTGACCTCGTGCCGGCGCCCGCCGGCCTAGTGCTGCAGACGTACTAAAAGAACGCAGAGCCGTCCACTATCGCTCGTGCATCGATTTCGCCAGCCGGTTGGTGAGCGGAGCGGCGAGATACGACAGCACCGTGCGCTCCTGGGTGCGGATGATCGTATCCACTGTCATGCCGGCGATCAGCCGGTCGCGGATCCCCTCCGGGATCGAGGCGCGGTCGACCGCAACCTCGACAGCGTAGTAAGCTTGGGCCGGTCCTGGCGTGCCCTGAGGATCCAGCATGCTGTCGCGGGAAATACTGTGCACCACGCCTTCAATCGGCTGCAACTCGAATTTCGTGAACTGGGGAATCCGGATCTCGACATGCTCGCCGGTCAGGATGCGATCGACATCGACCGGAAGAACCTTGGCGCGTACCACCAGGGTATCGCTCAAGGGGACGATGTCGAGGATTGGGTCACCGGCGCGAATGACACCGCCAAGAGTGAAGACCTTGAGCTGCTGCACCGTCCCGGTGACCGGCGCCTTGATGTCGACCCGCTGCAGGGCATCGCTCGCCAGAGCAAGCTGCTGGGTCGCGTCGCTGATGACCTTGCGGACGTCGGGAAGCGCGTTCGCCGCCTCCTGACGATATTCCTGCTTCAGCCGCTCGATATTGGCCTGCAGTTCGTTGACCTTCTCGCGCGCCTTGGTGCCACTGATTTCTGCACCCTCCAGCTGGCCTTTCATCTGGATTTGCTGCCGCTCCAGGGTCGTGACGCGCGGCAGGGCCACCAGGCCTCGCTCGAGCAGGCCCCGCAGATTTGGAAGCTCGATATCGATCGAATCGAGCTGGGCCTGCGCTGTCTGCTCGTCGACGCCCGCCTGCCTGACTTCATCCTTTGCCTGTGCGATCTGCTTTTCGATCACCTCGGCGCTGCGCAGCAGCGTTTCGCGCCGGTTATCGAACTGGCCCTGATTGTCGCGGATCGCGTTGCCGATCAGGGGATCGTTGCGCAAGGCAAGGACGTCGGGCGGGAAACTGATGGTATCCTGCATATCCCGCTGCGCCGTCAGCCGGGCCTGCAGCGCGCCGGCGATCGCCAATTGCTGGCGATAGCCCTTGTCGTTGGCTTCGCTGCGGGTCGGGTCGAGCCGGATCAACGTGTCGCCCTGATGCACAAGGTCGCCGTCATGGACCAGGATCTCCCGGACAATGCCGCCTTCCAGGTGTTGGATCGTCTTGCGGTTGGATTCAACCGCGATCGCGCCGTCCGCGACCACGGCCGAATCGAGCCGCGCGACCGCCGACCATCCGCCGAGCACCACGAAGGTGAAGACGATGATAGCAGCACCGATCCGCAGCATAATCCGCCAATTAGTCGAAGCGCGCGGCGCGGGCAGCAACTCGAGACGTTCGCTTTCCATCGCTAGCCTCGCTGCGCTTCAAGCGCGCCCGCGATGACCGTGAGACCGGGAGGCTGCGATCGCGGAATGCGGTTGACGATCTGGTCCCTGCGCCCGAAGGCCTGAACCGTGCCGGCGTTGAGCACCAAAACATCGTCGCAGACATTCAGGATGTTGAGCTTGTGGGTGACGATGACCACCGTCGCGCCGCGCGCCTTCAGCTTCTGCACCATTGTCAGCAGCGACTGTTCGGCGATCGAAGTCCAGGTTCGAGTTCGGTTCATCGAGCACGACGAAGCGCGGGTCGCCATAAACGGCGCGCGCCAGCGCGATCCGGCTGCGCTGGCCGCCGGACAGTACGTGACCGCCCGGCCCGAGCCGGGTGTTGTAACCGTGCGGAAGCGACCGGATCAGGTCCTGGATCCCGGCAAGCTCTGACGCCGCGATGAACCGGTCCGGATCGGTTGTCGCCGCCGGATCAAAGCGCGAGATATTTTCGGCAATAGTGCCCGGCAACAATTCAACGTCCTGAGGCATGTAGCCGAGGCGCACGCCGAGCTCGTCTTCATTCCAGTGCTCGAGATCATGGTCGCCGATCGAGATGCTGCCGCTACGCGGCGTCCAGCCTCCGACCAGGGCGCGTGCAAGACAGGACTTGCCGGCACCGCTCGACCCGATCACGCCGAGCACCCGCCCCTCCTCGAGTTCGAAGGTGACATCGTTCAAGACCGGCTTGTCGCCGCCAGCCGCAAGAACGAAGATACGCGAGACCGTCAGCGCGCCCTTGAGCTCAGGCAGCGACACCTTGGCCCCATGAGCCTGGGCATCGCGCAGCATGTCATCGAGCCGGCCGAGTGCCGCGAGCACGCTCGAATAGCTCTTCCAGTTCGAGATGACCCCGTCGATCGGAGCAAGTCCGCGCATCATCAGGGTCATGGCCACAAACGTGTTGGCCAGCGTGGCTTCATCATGCAGAAACAAAAATGTGCCGACGGTATAAATGCCGGCCATCTGGTAGGAGCGCACGAATTTCGTGGCGGAGGCAAAGATATCCATGCGCCCGAAGGCGGCGCCCTGCCATCCCAGCACTCTTGAATGCAATTCGTACCAGTGGTCGCGCATCCGCGGCAGCATTCCGAGGACACGAATTGTCTCGGCATTGCGCGCTACAACCTGGCTGAATTCCTGCGACTTCACCGACAATTGCTGATAGCGCGACATGTCACCGCGCGACAGGCGGTAGTTGAGCACAGCCAGGACCGTTGTCAGCACGATCATCACGAGCGCGATGAGGCCGAACAGCCAATTCACCATCGTCATGACGACGATAAATAGCGGCGCCCAGAACGCATCGAACAATGCAATCAGGGAATAGCCGGACAGGGAGTCACGCACCGAATTGAAGTCAGCGAGCGCCGTCGGGGCACGCATCGCGACACCCGACTTGCTCGAGCGGTAGACGGTTTCAAAAACGACGCGGCTAAGGCGCTCGTCGACCGCATAGCCAAGCCTTGCCAGGGCCCGCTTGCGCACCCACTCGAGCGCGGCATACATCGCGATCATGAACGTCGCGATGATGGCCAGCACCACCAACGTATTGACGCTCCGGCTGTACATCACCCGATCGATGATCTGCTCGACGTAGATCGGCGATGCGAGATACAGGATCGGACAGAAAAAACTAAAGACGAATACCGTTGCATACGCAGGCGAGAGCCCACGCAGTTCATTGAGTAGCGGCGACGACGGTTTCGACTTCAATTCGTCCTCATCACGTCAGGCTTCTAATTGCGACGGCTGCACCGGCCTCTGGAGCCGGCGCAGCCGCGCCATGACCGTGTGCATCACCGGATCGAGACCGCTCCGATCGCGTCGCAGCAGTCCCGACCCATCAATGATCCGATCAGATGTGATACGTCTTGTCCGTGAAGACGATGTTCTCGACGTTGTTGACGTTGACCGTCTGACCATCGTTGAAGTGCAGAACGACTTCGCCGTGGTTGGCGTGGAACGGCTGGGCGAGGTCGTGTATCGACCGGCCATCCAGATTGAGCGTGTCGTTTCCGCTGCCACCATCGACCGTGTCGTTGCCATGGATGGGTGCCGATGTGGAACGTGTCGTTGCCGGCGCCACCGAGCAACGTATCGTGCGCCGCTGCCGGCGTAGATGGTATCGCTACCGTTATTGCCCATCAGCAACTGGTGTTTGCCGGCGCCACCGTGGATTTCATCCCGGCCATTGCCGCCCATGACGGTGTCGTAGGCGCCATCGCCGCCGTAGAGCGTGTCGTTGCCGTCGCCGCCAACCAGCAGCTGGTGATCGCCGCTACCCGCCATGATCAGGTCACTACCGTGGCCGCCGTAGAGTGAAGTCGTGCGAGCCGGCACCGCCCTGCATGGTGTCACTGCCATAACCGCCCACCAGCAGCTGGTGGTCGCCATTGCCGGCGATCATCAAATCATTGCCGTGGCCACCAAGCAGCGTATCGTGCGAACCGTCGCCACCGGTCAAGGTGTCATTGCCGCCGCCACCGACCAGCAGCTGGTGCCCACCGGTGCCGGCCATCAGCGAATCGTCGCCCTTGCCGCCGTAGATGCTGTCGGCGCCGTGGCCGCCGAGGATGACATCGTCGCCGGCGACCGCCCAGCACGATATCGTCCCCGGTCGTGTCCTCAGGTCGACCTGGTCGTTACCACCGCCGGCGACGATCATGACGTCGTTGTCGCCATGCACCGTCAAGCTGGTATCGCTGTGGACGTTCTCCGCGATTACCTTGAGCGATGGATCAACATTGACGTCCACATCATTCGTGGCGGTCGTCAGATCGAGCACCTGCGCGTGCGAGATCGGGCGGCAGCGAACCATCGCTGATGTCGACCTTCACCGTCATCGGATCGTGATGATGGTGACCCCAGCGGCCGTAGTCGTCGTCGTCACGACCATGCGCATGACTGTAACCGCGGTCATCGTCGTCGCGGTCGTGGCCATGACGCCCGCCGCTGTCGTCATCGTCGTCCTGGAAGGCTCCGTTCTTGAGCAGATAGTCGATAACGGCCGCTCGGGCACCTGGATCGATATTGGGCGTCAAAAGATGATTCAGCTCGGTCCGGTCGAGGTTATACGCCATTCACTGCCCCTATCATTGTCCGCTTCGATTTCGAAGCCACTGCGCTCCGCAAGCGTTCTCTCGCTTTGCGTAGTGGGAACCTTGGAAGAGACACGGCACTTAAGTCAATCAAGCACGACGGTGATGAGGCACGCCTTCGTGTCGTTCAGTTACGCCCCCTGAAACACGCCGCGAAAGTTTCAATCGAAATTCGCGAGCAGATTCGTGCGAAACTACGGCGCAAAAAAACCTAGAGTTTGAGATTAAAAGCGCTCTCGATTGTGCAAAGTCACGTTGCGTCGGAAGAAATCATGCGTTCGCTTCGGCGCTAAATCTGAGCTGCCTGCCGCGCAGACGCGCCTTCCTCAAGCCATGACAGCAATCGCTTAACCACATCGCCCGCCGGCAACGACGGTTCGATCGGTAAATCACCGGCCGCACCGTGGCATCGACCTTCGGTCCAGTCGAGATAGGCGAGCGGCAGTGCGGATCGTTTCGCTGATCTCGCCAGCGGATGACCGAACAAGGGATGCGTCAGCGGTAGCAACATACGGTCAATTCGATAGCGCCGCAGCAGCACGCCGAGTTCATCGCCGGCGACGGCTCCGGTCACTGTCAATGCGCCGGCATTGATCAGTTCGGCATCATCGACGCTCGTTCCGATCACGGTGACCTTTAAGCCGGGACGATTCTGCTTGAGACCTGCGATGACCTCGCGCAGGAACTGATGCTCGCGGGCATCCTGCCGGACCGAGACAAGGCCGAGATGTTCACCGACGGCATTGTTCGACGTCCGACGGATCGCAGCTCGCCGGGTCGAGGGAGGTCATATTGCCAGGCAAACCCCAGGATACAGCGACCGTTTCCGCCTCACGATCGATGGCCAGCAGACGCGTCGCGGTATCGATCGCCCTGCGCGGCAGCGGCCGCTCGATGCCAAGCTCGGCATGTGCAAAGACGACATCGTGCGGCACTCCGCAGGCCAATAATGATGACAGCAACTCGGCCGGCAGGCGGCCGAGATCGAATAGCTCGAGCCGGGTCAGGTTAGCCCGCCGCAGACACTTCACAAGCTCGACCGGGACGCCCGACTGAGGCAAGACGAAATCAAGCGATTGCGGCACACTGCTCGCCGCGTCGCGCAACTTCATCACCGTCTCACCCGCGCCCGTCTCGATCGTGAGCATCAGCGCCGCCTCAGCGCCCGCGACCAGCAGACGCTCAGCGCGATCGCGCGCGACGTCGGCGACTTCATCGGCGAGGCTGACCATGCAGCGGTCCCGCGGGACGTGATGAGAGCTCAGCCCGTTCGATCGCCTGGCGAGCGGCCTTCAGAGGATCGACGCGCAAGAATTCCGCACAGTCCGATCGATAGGTCGGAAATCGCTGCTCGATCAGCTCGAGATTGCGCACCACGAGGGCGCGCTTGTCCGGACCGAACGAACGGGAGCCGGCATGACCGACATAGACCGACGTCGCACAAACATTGCGAAAGCCGGAGCGGCGTGCGTGCAGGCAGAAATCGACATCCTCGTAGTAACCGCGGCGATAGCTTTCCGACAACACGCCGCCGACGGCATCGAGACAGTCCCGTCTGATGTAGAGACAGAAGCCTATGCCGCTTGGAAGATCGACGGTTTGACTGGCATTGACGCGGGCCGCATGACGGTCAAGCCGCGCGATCACAGCGGCATCAGGCAGCTCATTCGACTTGAACGGGACTGGAAAGCTCGTGAACTCGCCGTTGTTGGAGAACGGCGTGACGGTACCGATGTCTGCGGCTGAATGCGCGGCCTCCCGAAGCCGCTCGATGAAGCCCTCAGGGACGATGGTATCGGCATTGAGCAGGATGACGTCGCCGGAGGAGGCTTGACGAAGCGCCCGATTGACGGCGCCGGCGAAGCCGAGATTCGTGTCATTCCGCAAGATTTGCAGATTCCGGCGCCCCGCAAGTCGATCAAGCAATTGACGGATTTGCGGATTGGGCGCCGCATCGTCAACGAGGATGACGCGATGCGGGCGGCGGAGTTGGCCCAACAGGCTATCGAGGCAAGCCTCGGTTGCCGCCGGGTCAGCGTAAACGGGAACGATGACTGTAACCGGCGCTGCGGCATCGGCGACGCTTGCCCTGCGTCTGGCGACAAACTTGTCGGGCTGCGCGATCTGCAATCGCGCGATCGTCTGATCGCCTTCATTGACCGACACAGCCCGCACGCCGTGCGAAGCTGGCGTACCAAGCGCAAAGTTCGTTGCGACATAGGGCTCGCGGGCAAGGGGATGGTCGGGATCAACCTCGAGAACGAATTCCCGGTTGTCCGAGCCAGCGACGATAACGCGAAGCTGCTCGCCGCCGTGCCAGGTCGCCCAACCCTCGATCAGGTCGTCATGCAGATCGATCTTCGCAATCGCGGACTGACCGTTGCGGCGGAGGAAGTTGACCGCCTGATAGAGCGCCCGCATATCGCGCTCGCATTCAACAAGCCGGTGCGCCGCACCGAACCGCTGTTCGTTGTCACCCCACGACAGCATCCGCCGGTTGGCCGCGATGTCGTCGGGTGCGATATCCAGTGCGGTCACTAGGTCGGCGACTGCCGCTGCGCGGTCGCCCATGCGAAACAGCGCGTCGGCCCGGAGCACGTGGCTGTGACACTGCGGCAGCGGCCTGATCCGGCAGCGGCGGTCTGCCAGACGAAAGGCGGTCGCGACATCCCCGCGCGCGAGCGCCAGCGCGCTGCGCACCTCGAGCTCCTGATGGTGCGGCAGCTTGTCGGGTTCGATGTCGCTGAGGGCCACGGATCAGGCGCAAGGTGTCAGCCGGCGGAGGCGCAAAACGATTGCAGCGTCGAGCGCAATTCGGTCTGCGCGTTGCGCGAGCGAAACACACGCACGCGGCCCGACGGCTTTGTCCTCGCAATCGGCCGTTGCGTGGGCTGCAGGGGAATGTTGATCTCCTCGACGCGCAAGCGGAAGCCGACCAACGGCTCGCGGCCGGTTGGCCCGGACATGTCGAGCTGGCGCCCAATGGAACGCTTCAACGGCGCGCTCAGGAAGGCCGCCTCCGCCGACAGCTGGAACCTTGTGGCTCCCGCCCCGGCCAGCTCCAGCGTAACGCCGACGATAGGCAAGGCGCGACCGCGGGTGCCGGCGAAGTCGCCGAGGCCCATCATGCGACCTGACACGTCATGAGACCGCGCCAGCCGCACCGAGTAGCGGATGTCCAGATCGGCCGGCTTGTCCGGCCATTCGATCGAAAACCCCTCGATACGAGCCGGCGCGTCAGGCCCTGCAATCCATTCGTCGGGACCGCTCTGCACATCACCGATGCCCGCGATGTGGCCGACCAGACACAGTCCCGCCATTTCGTTTGGCTGCCTGTTGCGTTTCTTTTGATCCTTGCGCGGCGACGACGCTTCGCCTTGCGCAAGCGTCTCAATCTTGACCGTCGCGGCGGTCGAGCCGCCGTCCTCGGTCGCGATCACCTCGACCATCAGCTTACCCGGCCTGGTCGCGCGCACGACCAGACAGCTGCCAGGCTGCCAGAGCACGGCTTCCTTGTGGTCGGGATTCAAGACAAGTTCGACGTTTCTCTCGTCTTTTGGATTCACCACGACGGCGACTTTCGGCGGCCGGCGTTCGTCCTCAGCCGTCGCATAGCGCACCAGCATCAAGCCGCGTTGCACATCGACAATCTTGCTCTGTTTGATTTTTTCCATCTCAGCCGTCAGCGTTGTTGCTGTCCCCGCAGGCGGCGACGTTAGAAGCGATCCGTCTATCTCGAGTTAATCGCAATTCAATGATTGTCGTGAGATGGAGTTGCCCATGGCGCACTTCGCGCGGTCGTGGCGTTGCCAGAGAAAATTAGAATCAAAGCAGAATGAACGTCCTCTTCATCCACAATAACTTTCCCGCGCAATTCACGCATCTTGCGCGCCATCTCGCGCAGCAACCGAATGTGCGCGTCGCGGCGATCGGCGCCGGCAGCGCGCGTCCGGTCAAGGACGTCAAACTGATCAAATACGCGCTGACCGATATCGACGTGTCGACCTCGCATCCCTTCGCCCGCCGCTTCGACCTCGAATGCCATCGCGCGGAACAGGTACTGTACGCATTGTCGACGCTGGCATCATCCGGCTTCGTGCCCGATGTCGTCGTCGCACATCCGGGTTGGGGCGAAGCGTTGCCGGCCCGCACTATTTTTCCGAACGCCCGCCTGGTCGTCTATTGCGAGTTCTTCTATGGCAATACCGACCGCGACGTCGGCTTCGATCCCGAGTTTGCCGCGCTCGGCATGGACGGCAATGTGGCGCTGCAGCTGAAGAACGCGGCAACGGTGCTGGCCTTGTCGGAGTGCGACGAGCGGGATTGCGCCGACGCCATGGCAACGCTCGACATTTCCGCGGGTGTTTCAGGACAAGATATCGGTCCTGCACGATGGCATTGATACAGACCTTGCAAAGCCTGAGCCCAATGCCGAATTCCGCCTCGCCTCGGGGCGTCGGCTGACCGCCGGCGACGAGATCGTGACGTTCGCAGCGCGCAACCTCGAACCGCTGCGCGGCTATCACATCTTCATGCGGGCGCTGCCTCACATCCTGCGCGAGCGTCCCAATGCCGAGGTCGTCATCGTCGGCGGCAACGGCACTTCCTATGGAGCACCGCCGCCGACAGGCAAAACCTGGCAATCGGTCTTTCTGGACGAGGTTGCGGGGCGTATCGACACTCGCAGGCTGCACTTCGCCGGCCACCTGCCCTACCAAAGCTATCTCAAGGTACTGCAGATCTCCTCGGCACACGTCTATCTGACGTACCCCTTTGTACTGTCGTGGTCGCTGCTCGAGGCGATGAGCGCCGGCTGCCTGGTGATCGGCTCGGACACAGCGCCGGTGCGCGACGTGCTCGATGACTCAAACGGAAGTCGTTGTGCCGTTCTTCGATACCGAACGTCTCGCCAGCGCGGTCATCGCTGCGCTTGCCGAACCGCAGCAGTATCGCAAGATCCGTGCGGCCGCGCGAAAAACCATTCTCGACCGCTATGATCTTGCGCGTCGATGCCTGCCGCCGCTAACCAAGCTTGTGCTCGGAGAAAGAACGCCGCAGCCCCTGGCGAAGGCCAGCTGATGCGAAGCGATGCTGGTTTGCTGAACGAATGCTTTCCGCATCGGCGCTAACCTTAGCTGGTTAGGTTAAGACGCGACTGTCATTGCAGCCGTCGGAGCGCCTGGCACAGGATGCGACATTCGCATCGAGACGACTTATGTCGCATTCATTTCACAGCGCTGACAGAGCCACGCATCGCAAGGTCATGATCATTGGCCTGACATTGTGCGCGGCATTCGTCCTGGTGTCGTATTTTCTGAAACAGCAACCCGACAACACATACGTGCTGCTGAAGGCCGACAAGCTGGCCCGCACCGCCGGACGACCGGCGCCGGCCAATTAGTAAAATCAGATGACATAAATCCGGTCGGGCAGTTCGTCACGGCTGGTACCGGTACGTGGAAAGTGCGCTTGGAGCACCTTGCCACATCGTTCGATCGCCACGATGAAACCATCGGCGATGCGGTCGCTGCGCATGTGATCGACGAGCGCGTCGACGGCGCCCTGCCATTCCGATTGCGGGACGCGCGAGGAGATTCCGTCATCGGCAATAATGCGGGCATAGCGCTCGGCGAGCGACACGAATATGAGAATGCCGGTGCGCTCCCTCTTGCGCGCAATGCCGCGGATGATGAACTGCTCCATCGCGGCCCGATGGGCCGCGGCGCGGCGCGCCCGTCGCGGCAGCAGAGCAACGCGCACACGCGGCGCGCAAAGCGTGAGCACAAGCCCAACAAACGTAAGCGCCTGGAGCGACAGGATGCGATACACCGGCATCGCGCTAAAGGCGACGAGCAGCCACGGCAGCACCAGCGCCGCGACAGCCGCAACAAGGACCGGAAGCGCCTTGGCGTCGGACGACGCCTGCGCCAGCACGCAAACAATCTCGCCGGACGACTTCGCCTCGACCTCGCGGATCGCGGCAGATAAGCGGTCACGCTCAGCCTCTGAAATCGTCATCACCAACTCCCCGAAGCCCCGCCGCCGCCCGACGAGCCGCCGCCTCCCGAGAACCCGCCGCTGCTGCCGCCTGAAAATCCTCCGCCCCTGGAAAAGCCACCCCGCGAGCTTCCGGAGCTGACGAGAACGTTGACCAGGATATTCAGCACGAACCAGCGGAAGCCCGGCCAGGTCCCAAACGCCACCAGAAACGCGATGACGCCCAGGATCAATAGCCAGTTCACCGGATCCCGGGTCTGGTCGCTGTCGACCCGCAGCGACGGACGCGCTTGCCACTCGGAGGCGTCCGTTGTCAGCACCGTAATGATATCGTCGACGCCGCGCGTAATCCCGCCACCATAGTCCCCCGCCTTGAAATGCGGGGCGATCGCATTGCTGATGATGATTTTGGACAAGGCGTCGGTCAGCGTACCCTCCAGGCCATAGCCGACCTCGATGCGCACGCGCCGCTCGTTCGGCGCGACCAGCAGCAGCACGCCGTTGTTCTTCGCTTTCTCGCCGAGCTTCCAGCTCCGAAACAGCTGGTTGGCGTAAGGTTCGATCTCCTGACCTTCCAGCGAGGTGACCGTGGCAACGACGAGCTGAATGCCGGATTTATCCTCCAGATCCCTGAGCTTAGGCTCGATCGCGCTTCGCGCATCGAGCGGGATGATATTGGCTTGATCGACAATGCGCCCGGTCAGAGGCGGAAAGCTCAAAGCCAGCGCCACCACACCCGCGCACAGTACGACAACGAGCGCCACAAGGAGGCGCGTTGCGACACCCGCAAGAACGTGATGGCCGCGGCTTCCGTTCATCCGAACCTTCAGGTCAACGACTAAGGATCAGAACTTCACTTGCGGCGGCGTTTGCGCGCCTTCACTTGCGGTGAACTCTGCCATCGGCTTGTTGCCGCGGAAAGCCGTCATCGCCCACAATGCGGTAGGGAACGTTCTCAGGTCGGTGTTGTAAACCCTGACCGCCTCGATGTAGTCGCGTCGGGCGACTGCGATGCGGTTCTCGGTACCCTCGAGCTGCGACTGCAAAGCCAGAAAATTCTGATTCGATTTCAAATCCGGATAGTTCTCGCTTACGGCCAGCAAGCGTCCCAGCGCACCGGAGAGCTGGTTCTGCGCGTCCTGAAACTGCTTGAGCTTGTCGGGATCGGTCAGCTGGGAAGCATCGACACGCACTTGAGTGGCCTTGGCGCGCGCCTCCACCACAGCCGTCAGCACATCTTTCTCCTGCTTGGCATAACCCTGCACGGTCGCGACAAGATTTGGAATGAGATCGGAACGTCGCTGGTAGTTGTTCTGCACGTCGGCCCATTTGGCCTTGGCGACCTCTTCATCGGTTGGAATGGTGTTGTAGCCGCAGCCGGAGACGGCAAGGCCGAGGGCAACGACAACGAAGGCAGTACGCAACGGCACAATCGACAACTTCATGATGTCCTCTCCGCGGCTCAGTTCAACGGTCAGGCGGCGACAAACTATCAACCTTAGTATGAAATTTCTTGTCAAAACTAGGTTGTCGCAACCTCTGCACGATTGATTTGGCTCAACAGTGAGCGCGCGTGTTTGCTCGCCCGCTCGTCGCTAGCCATTGCGCAGCACGATGCAGGCGCCGCCGGCGGCGCGAATCCGCGCGCACAAGGCCGTCGCTTCCGGCCGCGTATCAGCGCCGATGCTGACCTTGTAGAATGGCCGCGTACCACGGCTGCGCAGAACGCTGCTGGTGATGATCGGGTCGTGATTGGCGACTGCGTCGGTCAGTCGCGTCAAGGTGCGCGAATAGAGCGACAGCGCGTTGTCGCGCGAGAAGCCGGCGGCGAGCTCGACACCCCACGGATGCCCGCCGGCGGCACGGACCCGTTCCTCAAGCGCGGCGATGTAGCGGTTCGGCTGCTCCTTTAACAGCGCAACCATCGCGCCGCAATCCATCGCTGATCGTCCGATGTCGCGCCCGGTCTCTTTGGCCCAATCGTCGACCGGGCGCCCGGTGATCGCGAGCACGTAACTCCGCGTCTGTGCCGGCATCGGACCGGTACCGGCGAGCCAGTCGCGCAGGCGACGCGGGCCGGCGTTGTAGGCCGCTGCGGCAAGGCCGAGATTGCCGAACTGTTCGCGGAGCTCGCTTAAGAATTCGGCGGCCTTCGGCAGCGCCTGGATCGGATTGAAGGGATCAAGCAGGCCGCGCTCATCGGCGGTGCCCGGCATGAATTGGGCAATGCCCTGGGCGCGTCCGCTCCGGGTCGGCGGGCCGACGGCATCAGCCTGGAAGCGGCTTTCCTGCCAGATCACGCGCACGAAGAAATCGACCGGCAGATCGTTGGCCCGCGCTGCGGATTCCAGCATGAGGCACATCGAATTCTCCGGCGCGGCCAGCATCGGCTCGGCACGGACGGCGGCCGAGGTCACAATCCACACCATGGCCATCGAGACGATTGAGGCGATGCGCATGGTTTTCCGATATAACCATCCCCGCCAGAACATCGAGTCTCGAACAAATGCCGCAACGCTCGGGTAGCGCCGATCTTCCGCTCCATGGCGGCCGGGTTCCGCCCTGGCTCGCTGCGCGAATGACGACGCTCGGTGCAATCATCTGCGAGACCGTGGTACACCACTATGGCCGCGACGAATTCCTGCGGCGGCTGTCGCAGCCGTTCTGGTTTCAGGCCTTCGGCGCCGTAATGGGGATGGACTGGCACTCCTCCGGCATCACGACGAGCGTGATCGGCGCGCTGAAGCGCGGGCTCGCGTCGCGACAGGACGAACTCGGCATCTATGTCTGCGGTGGGCGCGGCCAGCATTCGCGCAAGACGCCGCAGGAATTGACCGCACTCGGCGACCGGGTCGGCTTCGATGGCGTGGCGCTGACGCGCGTGAGCCGGCTGGTCGCCAAGGTCGACAGCGCCGCCGTACAGGACGGCTTCGACCTCTACCTGCACGGCTTCTTCGTCACCGCCGACGGCAAATGGACGGTGGTGCAGCAGGGCATGAACGAGGACAAGCGCCAGGCGCGTCGTTACCACTGGCATTCCGCGGGGCTGGCCGACTTCGTCGACGAGCCGCACGCGGCGATCGAGGGCGAGAGCCAGGGTGAGATCGTCAATCTCACCGACCATCGCGCCGCGCCTTCGCGTGCCGCCCAGCTCGAATTGCTCGCCTCGGAAGGCCCTGAGCGCATCGTCGATGAGGTCGCCGCGCTCACCGTCGAGGCTCCGGCGCAAGGCGAACTGCCGCATCTCGTCATGCCCGCGCATCACGACGTTCGTGCAAAAGATGTTTTCATCCGTCGTCTGCACGGAACGCTTGCGGCGGCGGCCGAGCGCGGTCCCGTTGACTTTCCCGAGCTGCTGCTGACGCCGGGAGTCGGCGCCCGCACGCTGCAATCGCTGGCGATGGTTGCCGAGGTGATCCACGGCGCACCCTATCGTTTCCAGGATCCGGCGCGCTTCTCGCTTGCACATGGCGGCAAGGATCGCCATCCGTTTCCCGTGCCGATCAAGGTGTTTGACGAGACCATCCGGGTGCTGAAGACCGCGGTGAACAACGCCCGGATCGGCCGGGACGATAAGCTGCACACGTTGAAGCGGCTCGATGACCAAGCACGCATGCTGGAAGGCGCGGTTGAAGGTCCGTCATTCGAAGCGTTCGTTGCGCGCGAGCAGGACGATTCGGTCGCCTTCGGCGGCCGCTCGGTGTTCGGTTGGGAAAAGGACTTGCGCGCCAAGAAGACTACGGGCTGAGCGATCTGATGAAGATCGCGACCTTCAACATCAACAACATCAATCGTCGGCTGCCGACTCTGCTGGCATGGCTCAAGACCGCCAGGCCCGACGTCGCCTGCCTGCAGGAACTGAAATGCACCGATGCCGAGTTTCCCGCAAGGCAGATCGCAAAGACCGGTTATCAGGCGGTATGGCGCGGCGAAAAATCCTGGAACGGTGTTGCGATCCTGTCGCCGCACGGCGAGCCGGTGATAACGCGGACCGCGCTACCGGGCGATCCGAGCGACCGCCAGGCCCGTTACATCGAAGCCGCTGTCAACGGCATTCTGGTTGCCTGCATCTACCTGCCGAATGGCAATCCGCAGCCCGGGCCGAAATTCGATTACAAGCTTTCGTGGTTCAAGCGGCTGAACACGCACGCACGCAAGCTGTTGACGACAGGCGCGCCGGTCGTGCTGGCCGGCGACTTCAACGTGGCACCAACAGCGATCGACATCTATCCGACGACGTCGTGGGACGACAACGCGCTGGTGAAGCCGGAAAGCCGCGCGGCTTTCGCAAAACTTATCAAACAGGGCTGGACCGATGCGCTGCGCGAGGCGCACGGCGACGAGCGCGTCTACACGTTCTGGCACTATATGCGGAATCGCTTTGCCCGCGATGCCGGATTGCGGCTCGACCATATTCTATTGAGCCGACAACTCGCGGCCCGATTGAAGCGCGCCGACGTCGATCGCGCGGTGCGGGCGAAGCCGGATGCCAGCGACCATGCGCCGGTGTGGGTGGAGCTTAAGTGACGGCCTCGACCGACGTTGCGAAGCGCCCTATACCCACTCTCCCTTGCGCATCAGCGGCTCGGCGGTGCCGCTTGCGCCAATGCCGTCGACATCGATCTGGCCGGAGCCGATCATCCAGTCGATATGGATCAGACTGGCATTGGCGCCACGCTCCTCGAGCTGCTGCTTCGACAACGTCGCGCCATCGCGGATGCATTTCGAATAGGCCTGGCCGAGTGCGATATGGCTCGCGGCGTTCTCGTCGAACAGCGTGTTGAAGAACAGGATGCCGCTGGTCGAGATCGGCGAGGAGTTCGGCACCAGCGCGACCTCGCCGAGACGCGAGGCGCCCTCGTCGGTCGACAGCACCTTAGTCAACACATCCGTGCCGGTGCGCGATTGGGCCTCCGCGATGCGGCCGCCGGCAAACCGCACTGAAATGTCCTCGATCAGCGTGCCCTGATAGGACAGCGGCTTGGTTGAGCGCACGATGCCGTCGACGCGCAAGCGATGCGGCGTCGTGAACACCTCTTCGGTCGGAATGTTGGCGTTGCAGGTGATCCCGTTCTTGCGCGATCGAAGCTCCGCCCTCCCACAAATGATCATCAGCAAGGCCGACGGTCAGATCAGTGCCGGGTCCGCGGAAGCGGAGCGCCGCAAAACGCCGGTCGTTGAGGTAGCGCGTGCGCGCGTTCAACGTCGCATTGTGACGCTGCCACTCGGCGATCGGATCTGAGCCATCGACCCGCGAGCTCGCGAAGATTGCCTCCCAGAGTTCGCGCACCGCCTCGCCCTCAGCGAGATCGGGGAATACCGCCTTGGCCCAGGCCGGCGTCGCGAACGAGACGATGCTCCAGTTGACGTCGAAATTGACGATGTATTCCAGCGCGGGACGATAAGCCGCCGAGCGCGCCCGGTTGGCCCGCGCCACCTTTTGTGTATCCTGCGCCGACAACAGCGAGGGATCCTCGCCGACGATGGCGAGCCGTGCGGCGCCCGAGCGGAACGCCGCAGCCATGCCGTCGAATAGCCAGCCAGTTGCCTTGTCAAAGCTTTCATCGGGAGCGTTCTGGAAACGCAACAGCGTCATCGCGTCGTCGGAGAACAGCGTCGTCACGAGCGACGCGCCGGCCTTGTAGGCGCGCTCGGTGATTCGGCGCGCAAGCGGCAACGCCTCGACCGGCGCCGTCATTACAAGTTCCTGCCCCGGCCTGATCCGTACGCCGACCTTCACCGCAACTTCGGCAAGACGATCAAGGCGCTGTTCGAACGATTGCATATCCGCATTCCCTGCCGTGCTCAGAAACGAGCTCCAACGATTCCGACGCAGCATTATGCGTCATTTCGTGGTGAGCGCGAAAGCCCCGTCCCAGTCGTCGGGCGGCGGATTTTGCTGAAACTCGCGGATGCGTTCCTCGTAAATTTCGTAAAGCAGTTCCAGCGTGTTGGCCTCGTCGCTGCCGCGACCTCGTGCGATCGACGCCAGCGCCGCTTCCCAATTGCGCGAGCGATAGTTCGAAAGCATCTCGATCATCAGGTTGCGCAACGCCTGAAAGCGCGCCGACTGCGCCATCTCCTCGCGACCCATGATTGCGTAGATCACTTCCGGATCTTTCTTGCCCTTCACCATGATGAAGTCGATCTCGAGGATCGCGTATTTGTCCTTCACCGCCATCGCGGTGGTCGAGCCGGCGATGATGGGGAAGCCGTAATTCTTCGACTGACCTTCGAGGCGCGAGGCGAGATTGACGCTGTCGCCGAACACCGAATAGTCGAAGCGCAGGTCGGACCCCATGTTGCCGACCACACACGGACCGGTGTTGAGGCCGACGCCGATATTGAGCTGCGGCGCGGGCACGCCGGCGGCGAGCGCCTCCTCGGCGCGCGCCTTGTTGAGCTGCTCGATCTCGCCGATCATGTCGATCGCCGCCTCCACCGCATTGACGGCGTGGTCGGCGTCGTCGAGCGGCGCATTCCAGAACGCCATGATGGCGTCGCCCATATATTTGTCGATCGTGCCCTTGCGTTTGAGGATCGCGTTGGTGAGCGGCGTCAGGAAGCGATTCATCAGACCGGTCAGGCCCTGCGGGTCGCTCTTGTAGAACTCTGAGATCGTGGTGAAGCCGCGCATGTCCGAGAACATGAAGGTCATGGTGCGCTGCTCGCCGCCGAGCACGAGCTTTTCCGGCGATTGCGCGAGCTGCGCCACCAACGCCGGCGACAGATATTGGCTGAAGGCCGAACGGATCTGCCTGCGCTGCGATTGTTCACGGAAATAGCTGGAGAACACCAGCGTGAGATAGATGGCGGCGCTCGAGATCAGCGGGTACGTCGCATCGATCAGGATGCGCTGGCTGGCGTAAAAGTACCATGAAGTGCCGACCAGCAGCGCGAGAAGCGCCGTTCCAAACAGCGTCAAAATCACGGGGCTGAACAGCGGCGCGACCGCAATGATGATGAGCCCAAGCAGCATGGAGGCGATCAACTCGGCGCCAATACCCCAGGCCGGCTCCGACAGCACGCTCTTCGTCAATATGCTTTCGAGAATCTGCGCGTGGATTTCGACGCCCGGCATCACCGGATCAAGCGGCGTGGTCTTGACGTCCTGCAGGCCGACGGCGGATGTCCCGATCAGCACGATCCGCCCCTCGATGGCATCGCGCGATACCAGGCCATCCAACAAATCAGCCGCCGGGATGAAGATCGATTGATCGTGGGGCGCGAAGTGCACCCAGAGCTGACCGTTGCGGTCGGTCGGGACATCGAATCCACGTACGCCGACACTCTTCACACCCGCCTTGTCCGTCTTGACCAGGACCGTATCGGTTTTGCTCGCGATGCGCAGCACCTCGAACGAGAGCGAGGGCATGGTGATGTCCTGCGCCTGCATGATCAAAGGCACGCGGCGCACGATGCCGTCGTGCTCGGTCTTGATGGTGACGACGCCGAAACCCGCGGCCGCCTGCTCCAGCGCGCGGATGTTGCGCGACAGGCCGGGAAACTCAACCAGCAGCGATTGCGGTTCGCCCCCGAGCATCGCAAGAGGCGTTACCGGCAGCGACGTGTCGAGATCGGGAACGCGGTGCGGCAAGCCGGTCTCGCCGAGCACGACACGGTTTTTCTGGATCGCTTCGGCGAGGACCTGATCATTGCTCGGCAGCTCGCGCAACTTGTCTCGTGTCACGTCGTCCAGATCACGGACGGTTGCGGCAATGGCCCCTGGGGACATGCGGTCCGGTTCGAGAAAGAGAATATCGAACCCAATCGCGACCGCTCCGAGCCGGCTCAGCTCGTTCACCATGTCGGCCACGCGGGTGCGCGGCCACGGCCACTGGCCGTATTTGGCGAGGCTCTGCTCGTCGAGATCGACGATCCTCACTGGTCGCGCCGTCTTCTTGCGCGGATCGATCAACTGGAATGTATCAAAGGTGCGGGCGCGCAGCTCCTCGATCGGGCGGGGATCGGCGAAGCGCAGAGCGGCTAGGCCGACCAGAAGGAACAGGCAGAGCACGCGCGCGAAGCTGAACCGCCGCGCGAACCGTCTCACTCTGCCGCCAGATCCGATTCATGCCACTGCCTGCAACTCGGCCGCTAAGCGTTGTTATTTACCGCTCGTCCCCGCGGAGGCGGGGACCCAGTCTTTGCCACACAACTGGCGTCATCGCGAGCCGCTGTTTTTCTCTTCGCTGGATTTTGTGGCGAAGCAGTTTGCTTCGCCAGACTTTCGCTGGAATGAGCGGGAAGCTTACTTCTCGCGGAAAGCGCGCATCAACTGGTCCTGCAGCGGCTTGACCAGATAGGACATCATGGTGCGGTCGCCGGTCTGCACAAAGGCTTCCACCGGCATGCCGGGGATCAAGCTGAACGTCGCCGAGCCGCGCCACCTCTTCCGGCGGCAGCGCAACGCGTATGGTGTAGTAGGATTGCCCCGTGCGCTGGTCGGTTGTGGTGTCCGCCGACACCCGGCTGACGATGCCGTTGAGCTCGGGCGTGGTACGCTGATTGAAGGCGGAGAAGCGCAATAGCGTCCTTTGTCCGATCTGCAGCTGATCGATGTCCTGCGGGTTGACGCGCGCCTCGACCGACAGGTTGTCGGTCTGCGGCACGATCAGCATGATCGCGTCGCCTGCGGTGATGACGCCGCCGATGGTGTGCACGTTCGACTGCATCACCATGCCGTCCTGGGGACTGCGGATATCGACGCGGCGCAGCTGGTCCTCGGCGGTGACCTTGCGTTCGACGAATTCGCCGATCTTGTCGTTGGTCTCGCGCAGGTCCTTCGACACCTCGGTGCTCAGGTCCTTGTCGATCTGGATGATCTGCAGCTCGGTCTCGGTGATCTTGCCCTTGGTCTGGGCCGACTGACGCGATCAATTGGCCGCGGTCGCCGTCGAGCCGCGCCGCGTCGCGCTCGAGCTGGGTGACGCGCGATAGTTGCACCAGCTTTTTCTCGTAGAGCTCGCGGACTCCCATGAGCTCCTTCTGGATCAGATCGATCTCCTCGCTCTTGGCCTTCTCCTGCGCCCAGAGCCCGGCGAGTTCCTCCTGCAGCTGCCCGATGCGCTGCTTGAGCTGCGCCTTCTGACCGACACGGGCGGCGCTGCGGTCCTCGAACAGTTTTGTCTCGCTGTCCATCACGGCCTTGACGTCGGCGATCGGTCGCGGCCGCATCGACCAGGGCTTGCGGAAATCGGATTGCTCGAATCGCCGCGCTGTTCCGCCTCGAGCCGCGCCTGGCGCGCGTAAAGCCCGTTCAAGCCCTTGGTGACGATCGCAAGACTCGCGCGGGTCACCGTGTCGTCAAGGCGGACCAGCACGTCGCCGGCCTTCACGCGTATCACCGTCGTGAACCCTGAGCTCGCCGACGACGCCGCCAGTCGGGTGCTGCACCTTCTTGACGCTGGAGTCGACCACGACCGAACCCTGCGCGATCAGCGCGCCGGAAATCTTCGCGGTCGAAGCCCAACCGCCAAGCCCGCCGGCGAGCACCAGCACGACGGCAAGGCCGATGACGAGATGGAGCGCGGATCGACCGCCGTGCGGGCGAGGAGGCATCAGGACCGGTCATGTCCTTTCTCCTGTCTTGGCGACCCCGCCGTCAGAGACGATCTTGATCGGCGGCGCCGGCTGAACACGCTGCAGGACCTGGCCGAGCACCTCCTCCTTCGGCCCGAAGGCCTGCAGGCGGCCGTCCTTCATCATCAGGATCTTGTCGACGCCTTCGACGCCGACCGGCCGGTGGGCCACGACGATGACGATGCCGCCGCGGGCGCGAACCGATTGAACCGCGCGCGTCAGCGCGACGTCGCCTTCGGCATCGAGATTGGAATTAGGTTCATCCAGCACCAGCAGAAACGGCGAGCCGTAAAGCGCGCGCGCCAGCGCGATGCGCTGGGCCTGGCCCGCCGAGAGCACACTGCCCTGCTCGCCGATCTGGGTGTCGTAGCCTTCCGGCATCTTGATGACCATCTCGTGCACGCCGGCTTCCGTGGCCGCCGCGATGATGTCGGCGTCATCTGCATCAGGATCGAATCGCGCGATGTTTTGCGCGATCGAGCCGGCCAGCAATTCGACGTCCTGCGGCAGGTACCCGATATGGTGGCCGAGCGCTTCCGGCGACCATTGATCAAGCGCCGCGCCGTCAAGGCGAACCTTGCCGCGCACCGGCTTCCAGACCCCGACCAGGCCACGCACCAGCGACGACTTGCCCGATCCGCTCGGCCCGATGATGCCGACGCCGTGGCCGGCTTCGACCATGAACGCCACGTCCTGCACCACGATCTTCTGCTGGCCGGGCGGCGCGATGGCCAGTGTCTCGACCTGCAGCTTTTTCGCTGGCGGATCGAGCTGGGTGACCTGGGCCTGTGCCGGCATTGCCGCGAACATGCGGTTGAGCCGCTGCCAGCTCTGGCGCGCGCTGACAAAACTCTTCCAGTGCGCGATCGCAAGATCGACCGGCGCCAGCGCCCGCGCGCTCAAGAATCGAGCTTGCGATGATGATGCCGCCGGTCGCCTGCTGGTTGATGACGAGCCAGGCGCCGACCGCAAGCACCGCCGATTGCAGCATCATGCGCATCACCTTGGCGACGGCGCCGATGCCGCCGGCAACGTCGGCGGCGCGCTGCTGGCTCGCCAGATATTCGGCGTTCGCCGCGCTCCAGCGCGCGCCAAGCCGCTGCGCCATGCCCATCGCGACCAGGGCCTCGGCGTTGCGGCGGCTCGCGGCGGCAAGATCACTGCGGCGCGCCGCAAGGCGTGTTGCTTCCTTGGCCGGGCCGCGGGTCAGGAACTCCGTCAGCAGCGTCAGCGCGACGAGCAGAATTGCGCCGATCAGCGCGGCCAGTCCGATCAAGACATGGAAGGCAAAGCAGATGCCGAGATAGAGCGGCAGCCAGGGCAGATCGAACAGCGCGCCCGGCCCCATGCTGGAGAGGAAGCCGCGTACCGCATCGAGGTCACGGATCGGCTGCAGACCCTCGTTGCGGCTACCGACCATCAACGGCAGCTGCACGACGGCGCGATAGACGCGCGCGTTCAGGGCTTCGTCCAGACTCAGCGCCGATCCGCCCGAGGATCCGGCCGCGGATCAGGTCGAGCACGCCCTGCGCCATGTAAAGGCCGCCGGCGAGGATGACGAGCCCGACCAGCGTCGGCACGCTGCGGCTCGGCAGCACGCGGTCATAGATCTCCAGCATGAAGATCGAGCCGGTCAGGTACAATAGGTTGATCATGAAGCTGATCAGCCCGACGCCGAGGAAGGCGTTACGGCATGCCCTCAGCGCAGAGCCAAGCTCCGGCTGCGGCGAAGGGCGCTATCGGTCGGATCCGGGGACGTTGCATGGCCGCTATCATGCCATATTCGGGCACGGTTTGTGACGGGTCGACCGGTCACTTCGGTTAACCAACGCGCCAGCGTTGACGGCGCTAGATACTGCCGCCTCAGGCGTGAACGATGAAGTCGCTCGATGTGAAGGTTGTTCAGTGCGATGTTCTTGAGAAGGATGGTGTCGGTGCCGTGCGGCGTCTGATCCAGATCGATCAGCGTATCGTTTCCGACCTGCGTTGCGTGCGCACGAGGCCATTGCCGCCGTTGAGCCAGGAAGCAAGATTGTCTGGCCGTGACCCCGCTGACCTGACTGATGTCGATCTTGTCGGCGCCGGGCTGGAAATCGACAATGGTTTGCTGGCCGATGTGCGCATTGAATACAAAGGTATCGTTGCCGCCGCCGCCAATCATGACATCGGCAGCTTGATCGGCGTGGAGTGATATCGTTGCCGGCGCTGCCCACCATCACTGAAACGGTCTGGGTAACCTGTCCTCCTGGGTGGCCGTCGTTGACGGTGACGTCGTAGGACTGGACGAGCGGTGTGCCGATCGGGATGGCATTGATTTCGCTTGTGGAAGCGAGAAGTGCCATGCAACCGATCCGCTGCCGTTGGACTCCGAAATCGGATCGAGCGAGAAAGTCCCTTTGTACCCGGCGCCATCGGCGTTGGAACGATGCCGTATGCGTATCGGTCAAGTCCGGAATCGTTGAACCCGAGCGTACCACTCGCAATCGGTGCGCTAGCAACGCCTCCGGACGCGACCGAAAACACTTCGACGCCGGCGATGCCGGTGTTGCCGACCGTCGTATCGAGTGCCAGCATGGTGTTCTGGTTGCCCGAGCCGGCTAGCTCGAAATAGTGTGAACTATTGGCATCGCCCGCAGAATATCCAACTCGCGCGACTTGGCCTCCGAGACCATTGTGTCCACCACTGGCATCGCCGGTGGTCCAGTTGATCGACTCGTAGCGAAACACGATATCGAAATCGCCATTGCCCAGCCCGATGAGCTGGAGCTGAAAAGCGTTCGAGGGAGACGTATGGTCGTTATAGTAGCCGACGTCGTCCCACGTCGCGGTCAGAACATGGTTCGTTGTATCGAGACTGTAATAGACGAGATTTGAACCGGTGGAATTGCCGCCCGGCGTGGCCGTGGGCGAACCGCCGCGCGTGTCTACGTCTGCCCAGAACGGGGCAATGATCGGATTTTGAGCCCGCCGTGATGGTACCCGGTGTGTACGTGCTGCTCGGTCCGTTAAACGTGATGTTGCCGTTATTGTTGACCCAGAGGTGCGTGTAGTTGTGGCCGAAGAAATTCAGCCCGCCCGCTCCAAACACGGCCGTGAGATCCAAGGAGCCGACTCGAGCCGTCGTCATTTGGTCCGATCGATGTTCCAAACCCGGTCGATCCACCGAGCGTGTTGATCAGATCGTGGCTCGCAAGGAGATATGACGCTGCCGTCGCGGTCAGAAGACCGGCGGGAACCGAACCCGTCGCCGTCGTACCGGTGATCACCGGCGCATCGTTGACGTGAGTGAACTGTACCGTGCCCGCAAGCACGTTGCTCAGGTGGTTCACCGGCGTGCCGTCGTCGACCTGGACCGCGAAAGTCGGCGTAGAGTCGCCGCCGTCCTGCAGGAAGCGGACGTGATTGGCACTGAGCTGTGCACTGGTGAACGTCGTCACGGTGGTCCACTGGCTGCCATCCGTCGTGGTCTGGAAGCTGCCATGGCTGACGTTCGAGACGGTGTAGGTGAAGTTCGTGCCGTTTGGATCGAGGTCGTTGATGCTGAAGTTCGAGGCGGCAAGAACGACTGACTGATGCTCCGTCACCGCAAACGACGCCGCCGTGATCACCGGCACCGGGTCATTAGTGAACGTCACCGTCCCGGTGAACGGATCGCTCAGGTGATTGATGGGATCGCCGTTGTCGGCCTCGATCGTGAATGTCGGCGCAAAGTCGCTGCCGTCGGCGGCGAAGCGAACGTGGTGGGCGGCAAGATCGGCTGTCGTGAACGATGTCACATCGTTCCAGTGGCTGCCGTCGAACAGCTGGAAGTGGCCGTTGGCGACATTCGATACCAGGAACGTGAAGCTCGCGTCGTCCGGGTCGCTGACGCCGAAGTTCGAGGTCGACAGCAGCACCGTGTCGCCCTGGTTCACCGTGAACGAAGCCGCCGTGATCGCCGGCGCCGGGTCGATGAACGTGATCGAGCCGGTGAACTGGTTGCTCTGGTGGTTGACCACCTCGCCGTTGTCGACCTGTACCGTAAAGGTCGGTTGCAGATCGCTGCTGTCCGCCGTGAACCGCACATGGCCAGCTGCAAGATCGGCCGTCGTGAACGTCGTCACGTTGGTCCAGTTGCTGCCGTCAAACAGCTGGAAGTGGCCGTGCGAACTCGCCACCGAGAAGGTGAAGTTGTTGCCATTCGGATCGGCATCGGTGATGCCGAAGTTCGACGTCGACAGCGCCGTGCTTTGACCATCGTTCACGGTGAACGAGGCAGCCGTGATCACCGGCGGCGGATCGTTGGTAAAGGTCACCGACCCGGCGAACAGGTTGCTCTGGTGGTTGACGACCTCGCCGTTGTCGACCTGGACCGAGAATGTCGGGGCGTAGTCGCTGCCATCTGCGAGGAAACGGACATGGCCGGCGGCGAGGTCAGCGCTGCCGAACGTCGTGGTGTCGGCCCAATGACCGCCCTCGCCGTCGGCAACGAAGAGCTGGAACGTCCCGTGGGCGACGTTCGAGACCGTAAAGCCGAAGCTCGAACCGTCGGGATCGGTGATGTTGAAGTTGGACGCGGCAAGAACAACCGACGCGCCCTCGTTCACCGAGAACGAGGCAGCCGTGATCACCGGCGGCGGATCGTTGGTAAAGGTCACCGACCCGGCGAACAGGTTGCTCTGGTGGTTGACGACCTCGCCGTTGTCGACCTGGACCGAGAATGTCGGGGTGTAGTCGCTGCCATCTGCGAGGAAACGGACATGGCCGGCGGCGAGGTCAGCGCTGCCGAACGTCGTGGTGTCGGCCCAATGACCGCCCTCGCCGTCGGCAACGAAGAGCTGGAACGTGCCGTGGGCAACGCTCGAGACCGTAAAGCCGAAGCTCGAACTGTCGGAATCGGTGATGTTGAAGTTGGACGCGGCAAGAACAACCGACGCGCCCTCGTTCACCGAGAACGAGGCAGCCGTGATCACCGGCGGCGGATCGTTGGTAAAGGTCACCGACCCGGCGAACAGGTTGCTCTGGTGGTTGACGACCTCGCCGTTGTCGACCTGGACCGAGAATGTCGGGGTGTAGTCGCTGCCATCTGCGAGGAAACGGACATGGCCGGCGGCGAGGTCAGCGCTGCCGAACGTCGTGGTGTCGGCCCAATGACCGCCCTCGCCGTCGGCAACGAAGAGCTGGAACGTGCCGTGGGCAACGCTCGAGACCGTAAAGCCGAAGCTCGAACTGTCGGAATCGGTGATGTTGAAGTTTGATGCGGCAAGAACAACCGACGCGCCCTCGTTCACCGCAAACGACGCAGCGGTGATCAGTGGCGCAGCATCGTTGGTGAAGTTCACCGACCCGGCAAACAGGTTGCTCTGGTGGTTGGCCACCTCACCATTGTCGACCTGGACCGAGAATGTCGGGGTGTAGTCGCTGCCGTCAGCGAGGAAACGGACGTGGCCGGCGCCAAGGTCGGCGCTGCTGAACGTCGTGGTATTGGCCCAATGACCGCCCTCGCCGTCAGCAACGAAGAGCTGGAACGTCCCGTGGGCGACATTCGAGACCGTAAAGCCGAAGCTCGAACTGTCGGAATCGGCGATGTTGAAATTTGATGCGGCAAGAACAACCGACGCGCCCTCGTTCACCGCAAACGACGCAGCGGTGATCAGTGGCGCAGCATCGTTGGTGAAGTTCACCGCGCCGGTAAAAACGCTGCTGAGATTGTTGGAGGGCTGTCCGTCGTCGACCTGGACCGAAAACGTCGGCTGAAAATCGCTACCATCGGTGTGAAAGCGAACGTGAGCGGCCGCAAGATCGGCGCTGGTGAACGTCGTGGTGTCGGTCCAGTTGCCGTTGATCAGGGCCTGGAAGCTGCCATGGCTGACGTTCGACACCGTGAAGGTGAAGTTCGAACTGTCCGCATCTTTTATACTGAAGTTGGACGCGGAAAGAACGACCAAATTGCCTTCGACGACCGCAAATGACGCCGCTGTGACCTGCGGCGCGACATGATTGAAGACGAACTGCACCGTCCCGTCTTTTATGTCGCTCAGGTTGTTGATCGTCTGGCCGTTGTCAGCCTGCACCAAGAACGTCGGCGCCAGACCACTATTGTCGGCGACGAAACGGACATGTCCAAGACCGATATCCGTGGTTGTGAAGCTCGTCGCTTCGACCCAGTGACTTCCGTCCGTCGTTGTTTGGAAGACGCCGTGGGTGACATTCGAGACGTTGAACGTAAAGATCTTGTCGTTGTTATTGTCGGTCGCATTGAAGTTCGTGGTCGACAAGACAACCGTCTCGCCCTTGAAGACCGAGATTGATGCGGCCGTGACGACCGGTGGCGAGGAGAACACTGTGAGCGTGAGTACGACCGGATCCTGGCTGTTCGAATTTCCCGGCAGGCTGATCGGAAGAGGGACCTCAATCGGCTGATCGAGCGGGAAACTCTGCGGGATTGGGCTGAAGTCCGTCCGTCGGCTGTCCGATGGGTGGCGACCCCTGGCTACCCGGACCGCTCTGGGGATTGGCGTTGTTGAGGTCCGGGATATAGCTCGGAAAGTAAGTGCTCAGCGCATCGGTAATGATCTGCTTCGCGGCGTCAGAAAGCGGCGGCGCGCTGCTCTGGGTCAGGTCGCCGTGGCCGTTCAGGTAGGTCGCAATTCCCTGTCGGTCGACGGTACCGTAGACGATATTGGGATCAGTCCTGCTGCGCAGCAGATACGAGCCGACAACGTTGCCAGGCTCAAGTAGTATCTGGAATTTCACCGGTGGCGCGTTGTCTTGCGTCACATCGAAGCCGATCAGCGCGATCGGCATCTCGACCAGCCCCGCCGTTCCGCGGATACCCATCGTCGCGACCGGCGTATCAACCTTCATGTCGCCATGCTTGGCCGTTTCGCCGGCCACGAAAGTGATGGTGCCTTGTACGAGGCTCAGCAGCGAGGAATTCGACGACCCATTCGGATCGTAGATCATCTCGTTCAGCACCATGCGCGCGTTCGAGGACAGGCCGAACACCGTGCCGTCAATGAACGTCATGACGAGCGCCGAACCGGCGCCTGCCTGGACAACGTCGCCCTTCATGACGTTGTCACCGACATGGAGCTCGACGGCGACGCCGTTACGGATCGCGGTCGAGCTGCCCGTCAACTTGGTAACCTGGCCGATGACCTTGCCGGCATCCGCAGCGCCACTCGCCTGTGCATATTGGATATGAGCCGAGAGCGCATCGACGATGTCAGCGCTCAGCGACGCTCCATCAGGTGACCTCAGGTCCGCGTGCCGTGAGCCCTTGAAGTAGTCGTGGATGGTGAAGTCGCGGCCGTCCTTCGACAGGATCAGGTCGACGCCAGATTGCTTGTATTCGCCACCAAAGAGCAGGCGAGCATCCGGAACCAGTATCGCCCCGGAACCATCGCCGGCTGAGTGGGTTAGGCTGTCAACAATAGAATGCGACGGGACGGAGAGCTTCTCCGAACCCTGTAGGCTGGCCAAGTCTGATTGAACGCCCACCGTCAAGCGCGCACCGCTTATAATGAATAGAGTCTAAAGATCGGCCGAACTGGTTCATATCATTGTTGTATGCAGCGCAAAAGCTTGGCGCGTAAAGAAACCGGTCGCGGCCCTTCGAAAATCAATCGCGAGCAAAGTATTCATAAAGACTCAACATCAGCGCTCGATGATTCAAGCCCCATCTATTAAGCTGTCAACAGTAATATATAGCCGAATCTGATCGATTTCCAGAGTTTATACCTCATAAATAGTTGGTTGATCGATCATGACTTGAGGAATTACTCGCTCAATATTGGAGGGCCCATATGACAACGCCGCGTCACACACCTTCAGGTAGCAAGTTCTACTCTACTTTTAGTCGTTAGCCATACTGCAAATTCTTGATCCGACAGCGGTTTTTCGCTGCTTTTGAGCGAAAACCCCTATTTGCCTACCGCTGCAACTTGCCCAAAATCAAGCCTCCGGCGCCGATCGGTAAAATTTGATGAGACTTGGTGGGGTCCGCTTGAGGCTGAGCCGCAATTTTGCCGCCCACCGACCCGCCGCTTAAGCAGAAGAAAGCACGCCCTCGCGATGATCGCTCGCAACGACGATCCGGCCACGCGCGTCATCAATGACGCCGATGCCCGGACATGGGGCGTCAAATGTATGTTTTTTCGCGTGCGCGGTTGGGGCGCGTGGTGGCTTTGTTCCTGGCGGCCGTTCTGCTTTCACCGGAGCAGCTCGTCGCGAGTTCGTTGGAGTTACACAAACTCGTCGCAGCGGCAAACTTCCACTCCGAACCGTTCGGATTTGCGACCCGAGTGGTGACCGAGGGCGGCCTTCACGACAAATGGAGCGGGGTCCAGTCGAAGCTCGACGAGGAACAGCGCATCATCATGGCTTGCCGCGATGATCGCACCCATTGCACGAACCAGGCCGCCATCATCTTCCTCGCCATTGTCGATGCCGCGCGCGCACGAGAAGGATTGGCGCGTCTTGGCGAAGTCAACCGCGCCATCAACCTTGCGATCCGTCCGATGAGCGACCTCGCCAACTATGGCGAAGTCGATTTCTGGAGCTCGCCGCTCATGACCCTGACAAAGGGAGCCGGCGACTGCGAAGATTATGCGATCGCCAAGATGGCGGCGCTGAAGGCGGCTGGCGTCCCGTCGGAAGATCTCCGGCTCGTCATCCTGCGCGAGACTGCGCGCGCCGAAGATCATGCCGTGCTGGCTGTGAGACTGCAGGAGCGCTGGCTCGTGCTCGACAATCGCATGCTGGTGATGCTGACTGATACCCAGATTACGAACTATTGGCCGATCTTTGTCGCCGACGATGCCGGCGTACGCGCCTATCGCTACGATGGGGCGACACCGCTGGCTCCCCTCTATGCGCAGGACCTGGTGTATCTGATCTCGGCGCAGGCTGACGCAGCCTCGTAAGGGAGGGCTGCACAGGTCTGCACGACTACTTTTGCACGAAGAAGAAGTCCTCGCGGCCCGGAAGCGAGCCATAGGTGTAAGGCTCCTGCCGACCGGCTGTCGCCTCCATCACGTCGTCGCGCACCAGGCGGAACAGTTTGTTGATCTCGACATTCGGGGTTGCGATCCGCTGCACCACCGCAACCGCGAACGGGCTGTTGTTGCCCTCCCCATCGAGCGCGGTCTGGCCGTGCTTTGCCGCATAGACCACAAGCGTCGCGCCAGACACCTTGATCTCGGCAAGACCGAGCCCGATCGAGCGGGTCGGCGTTGCAGCGCTGGCGGTCGACGTCGACGCGACGGTTGCATCGGTCGGCACCGTATGGCGCATCTGCGGCACGAACGGATTGTTGCGGCAGGCGTCGAGCAGGACGAGCTTCAATTTCTTCGCGCCGTCAACCGAAGCCATCACCTGGTCCAGCGGCACGGCCGCGAACTGCACATCGCGATCGCTTGAGATCTTCGCATCGACCGGGACCAGGTAGTTGGTGCCGTTCACCTCAAGTCCGTGTCCCGAATAGTACACCACCGCCCAATCGGCCTGCTCGGCCTCGGTCGCAAACGTGCGCAGCGCGTCGACCATTTGCTCGCGCGAGGCGTCGCTCACCACTGACACCTTCTCAAAGCCGGTGGCGCGCAGTGACGAGGCGATCGCCTCGGCGTCGTGCTCCGGATTGAACAGCGCGGGGACATTTCTGTAAGCGGCGTTGCCGATGATGAGTGCAACGCGGCGGCCTTGCGCGGCAGCCGCAGGCGCGGCGGTCGGAGCCGTGACGGACGGCGTCGGGATCGAGTCCACAGACGCACGCCGGAGCGGCGCCGGAGGGATCACCGGTTGCGGTGCGCCGGAGTCGAACGCGGCGAGGCGCGCACGCGCAGTGTCGAGCGCCTCGCCAGCCGTGTCGCCGCGGAACTGGCTGCGCGAGTTCAGCGCCTTCTCGTATTCGGCGCGGGCGCCTGCGAGATTGCCCTGCTTCTCGAACGTTAGGCCGCGCCCGACGAATGCCGGAATGTAGTCCGGCCGAACCCGCAACGCGCTGTCGTAGTCGGCAAGCGCATGGGCGAAAAATCGCCCTTGTAGCGATAGGTGTCGCCGCGCGTGAGATAGGACAGCGGGCTCTGCGGATCGAGCCGCACCGCCTGGTCCTGATCGGCCAGTGCGCGAGCGAGATCGCCCTTCATCCGCCAGATTTCTCCGCGCGTCGAATAAATCGTCGGATTGTTCTGATCGCGGCGCAGACCCTCATCTGCAGTCGGCCAGCGCGCGATCGAAATCGCCCTTGTTGCGCCAGGCCAGCGCGCGGTTCGAATAGGGCGCTGCCAGCGTCGGATCGAGGCGGATCACCTGGCTGTAGTCATCGATCGCGCGATCAAAGTCGCCCTTGTTGAGGAAGGCCGATGCGCGTCCGTTGTACGGGAATGAAAAGTTCGGATCGAGGCGGATCGCCTCGTTGTAGTCGGCGATGGCGTTGTCGAGGTCGCCCTTGCCGCGCCAGGCATTGCCGCGGCTGTTGAGGGATTTGACAAACGTCGGATCGATGCGCAGCGCTTCGTTGAATTCGACGATGGCGCGATCGAAATTCTGCTGAAGCAGGAGCCCGACGCCAAGATGATGATGGCCGAACACCTTCACGTCATTGGGCAGGTTGGCCGCCGCCAGGATGCGCGTGCAGGCGCTGACCTTGAGGCCAGGATTGGTCATCTGCTCGCAATCGGCACGATCCTTGTCGGACGCGGCGCGCGCCGATACCATCGTCAACGCCAGCGCCAGTGCGGCCACAGCTTTAATGACACCGCGCATTGCGAACCTCCGGACGGACATGCAGGCAGGGGAACGGATGAGCGCTCAAGGCGCCGATGATCCGATCTGTCCTTAGACGCCCATTAGACCTGGAACGTTCAAGGGGTCGGTCAACCTGCATAATTCTTGAGCTCTGCTTTGATCTTGCCGGTTCGCTTGCGCGGTCAACGACGCTCTCCCATCTCAGCAAGCATCTGAAATTGCTTGCAAACGCTGGCGAGCGGTCGCGCGAACTGGATCGCGAGTGATTGTATTCAATGGCACGAGCCTTGCTTGGAGAGAGCGCAGCGGGACGATCATCGGCATCAAATCAAGATCGATGGCGGAGCGCTGAATAGGGGACGCGATCGATGACGTTTATGGGCAAACGTTTGGCCGCCGAGCCTGCGCCTGTTGACCTCGACTGGTCCAAGACCGCGCTCCTCATCATCGACATGCAACGCGACTTTCTCGAGCCCGGCGGGTTCGGTGAGACGCTCGGCAATGACGTGGCGCAGCTCAAGCGTGCGGTCGCGCCATGCCGCGCAGTGCTCGATGCGGCGCGCGGCAACGGCATGCTCATCATTCACACCCGCGAAGGCCACCTGCCCGATCTGTCCGATGCGCCGCCGGCAAAGATCGCCCGCGGCAAACCAAGCCTGCGCATCGGGGATCCCGGTCCGATGGGCCGTATTCTCATCCGCGGCGAAGCCGGCCAAGACATCGTGCCCGAGCTTTATCCTGACGTCGGCGAGGTCGTGATCGACAAGCCGGGCAAGGGCGCGTTCTACGCGACCGAACTCGACGACGTCTTGTCGAAGCACGGCATCGACACGTTGCTGGTGTGCGGCGTGACCACCGAGGTTTGCGTCAATACCACGGTGCGCGAGGCGAACGATCGCGGCTATCGCTGCGTCGTGCTCGCGCGATTGCTGTGCCTCGTACTTCCCGGAATTTCACGAGGCGGGCCTCAAGATGATCAAGGCCCAGGGTGGCATTTTCGGCTGGGTCTCGAACTCTGCCGAAGTTTTGAAGCTGATAACGACAGAGCCTGCGAAGCGACAGGCAACAGGGGGCTGAGCCATGAGTGAAGCGAAGGTTGCGACTGCCGGCAAACCATCATTGTGGTCGACCGGAGACTGGAATGCGTTCTTCGGGTTCGGCACCAACATCCTCGTCAACATGCTGGTGCTCACCGGGTTGTTGCGCTTCGTGCTGAAAATGCCTGATACGCTCGTATTTGGCCGCATCCTGCCGGCGCTCGGCTTGATGATGTGCCTTTCCACGTTTTACTACGCGTGGCTTGCGTATCGGCTGGCACTGAAGACGGGCCGGAACGACGTCTGCGCGCTGCCGTCGGGCGTCAGTGTGCCGCACATGTTCATCGTCACCTTCGTGATCATGCTGCCGATCACGCTGAAAACCGGCGATCCGATGAAAGGCTGGTCCGCCGGCCTCGTCTGGGTGTTCTTCCAGAGTTTTATCCTGATGATCGGCGGCTTCGTCGCGCCCTATGTCCGCAGGATCACGCCGCGAGCGGCGCTGCTCGGCACACTTGCCGGTGTCTCTATCACCTTCATTTCGATGCGGCCCGCGCTCGAAATGTACATGACTCCGCAAATCGGTCTTGTCTGCTTCGCCATCATTCTCGCGAGCTGGTTCGGCGGTGTGAAGTATCCACGCGGCATTCCCGCGGGTCTCGTCGCAATCGCCGTCGGCATGCTGATCGGGTGGGGTTCGAACCTGTTCGGATTAGGGCTCGGCGGCCTCAGCCTCAAGGGCGTCGGCGACGCATTTGCCAGCTTTGGTTTTTCGGTGCCTCTGCCGGCGGTCGACCAGGTGTTCTCTGGATTCCAATTCCTCGGCATTATCCTGGTGACGGCAATCCCGTTCGGCATCTACGATCTGGTCGAGGCGATGGACAACGTCGAGAGCGCGGAGGCCGCTGGCGACGAATATCCGACGACGCGGGTACTGACTGCCGATGGTGTCGTCAGCCTGATCGGCTGCCTGATGGGCAATCCCTTCATCAACGCCGTCTATATCGGTCATCCCGGCTGGAAGGCGATGGGCGGCCGCATCGGTTATTCGGCCGCGACCGGGATCATGGTGGTGCTGCTGTCGTGGTTCGGCATCATCTCGGTCCTGCTCGCGCTGGTGCCGGTGGTCGCAATCTCCCCGATCCTGCTCTACATCGGCATGCTGATCGGCGCGCAGGCGTTCCAGACCACGCCGGTAAAGCACGCTCCTGCCATCGTCCTGGCGTTGACGCCACATCTCGCGGCCTGGGCGAAGCTGCAAGTCGACACCATGCTCGGTGCGACGCTCGACGCCGCGCAGAAGGTGGGCTCACTTGCCGGCGACAAGGTCGGCGATGTCAAGGCGGCGGCGCTCGCCTCGCTGCCGGCGCAAGGCGTGCTCTACCACGGCCTCGAAGTCATGGGCGGCGGCTCGATCCTCACCGGCCTCGTGCTCGGCGCGATCGGGGTTTTCGTGATCGAGCGCGACTTCGCCAAAGCTTCCGCCTTCGCGCTTGCCGGCGCGGTGCTGACCTATTTCGGCTTCATGCACGGTGAGGCGGTGGGCGTTGGCGGCGGATTGGGTGTCTCGCCAGCGGTGGCGCTGGCCTATGTCGTCGTCGCGGCAATGCTGTACGGCCTCGCTCGCAGCCCAACGGCAGTCAGCGTGCCGCCCGCCGAGGGGATGGCCGCAGCGCCCGCCGAATGACAGAATGAATGCGGCCGATATGTTAGGCTGACGGCAACGCCCGGAACGAGATCACCTGTGACCGAGACCGTTGCCGCTATCGTTGCCGCTCACCGCGCGGGCGAGACTGCGCCCGCGCGGACCGTCGCACGCAGTTTTGCCCGCATCCGCGCGCACGACGATTCGGCAGCGTTCATCAGTTTGCGTGCGGAAGACGAGGCTGTTGCCGAGGCCCAGCAACTCGCAAAGCATGACCCTGCAAAGTTGCCGCTTTGCGGCGTGCCGGTTGCGGTGAAGGACAACATCGACGTTGCCGGATTGCCGACGACCTCAGCTTGCCCGGCCTATGCCTATACGCCCGCGCACGACGCAACCGCGGTCGCGAAGTTGCGTGCGGCTGGTGCGATCATCATCGGCAAGACCAATCTCGATCAGTTTGCGACCGGGCTTGTCGGCGTGCGCTCGCCCTACGGCATTCCGCGCAACGCACTACGCAGCGATCTCATCCCTGGGGGATCGAGTTCGGGCTCGGCGGTGGCAGTTGCCGCGGGCCTCGTACCGCTGGCACTCGGTACCGATACCGCAGGCTCCGGCCGCGTGCCTGCAATGTACAACAACATTGTTGGGATGAAGCCGAGCGTTGGTCTGGTTTCGACCGCGGGGCTGGTGCCGGCTTGTCGGACGCTCGATTGCGTATCGGTATTCGCGTTGACCGTCGATGATGCGATGACCGCGCTTGGCGCGATCGCCGGGCCCGACAGTGCCGATCCTTATTCGCGGGCTCGGCCACTTGGTGCACTATCCACGCTCCCGGCGAGCCTTACGCTTGGAGTCCCGCAAAAGGGCCAGCTCTTATTCTACGGTGATCAGACCGCCAGTGCCGCCTACGACCGCGCAATGCAGCGCTGGAGCGATCTCGGCGCGCGTTTTGTCGAAATCGATCTTGAGCCGTTCTATGAAACCGCGCGGCTGCTCTATGAGGGACCGTGGGTCGCCGAACGCTATCTCGTGGTACGTGATCTCATCGCATCGGCGCCGGAGGCCGTACATCCGGTGACGCGCGAGATCGTGCTGTCGGGCGCGCGGCAATCCGCGGCGGACGCATTTTCCGCATTCTACCGGCTCGAGTCGCTGCGCCGGGCGTCCGAACGGCTGCTCGCCGGCGTCGACGCACTGGTGCTGCCGACGGCACCAACGACGTATACGGTAGCTCAGGTGCTCGCCAATCCGATCGAGCTCAACAGCCGGCTCGGCACTTACACCAACTTCGTCAACCTGCTCGACCTTTGCGGCCTCGCGCTGCCGGCCTCGCTTGATGACAAAAGAACGCCATTCGGCATCACGCTGCTGGCGCCGGCGGGCCATGACGCGAAGCTCGCAAGCCTCGGCCGCGGTTTCCATGCCGACACCGGGCTGCCGCTCGGTGCACTTGGCCTCGCGCAGCCGCAGCTGGCCCCGCTTGACAGCAGCCTGCGCAGTGGTGAGAGCGCGATCGCTGTCGTCGGCGCACACCTGTCGGGCATGGCGCTCAACGACGAGCTCAAAGCACTCGACGGCCGCCTGCTGCAAGCAACGACGACAGCGCATGATTACCGGCTCTATGCACTGCGTGGCACCGCTCCGCCGAAGCCGGGCCTGCTCCGGGTCGAAGCGGGTCTGGGTGTTGCGATCGAGGTCGAGGTGTGGGCCCTGACGACTGAGGCGTTCGGCGCGTTCGTCGCCAATGTACCGCCGCCGATGTCGATCGGCACGGTGCGGCTTGCCGACGGCAGCGCCGTGAAGGGCTTCCTGGTCGAAGCGCAGGCAACGGTCGGTGCGCGCGATATCTCACAGTACGGCGGCTGGCGCGCGTTCCTTGCCGAGGCCAGGGAAAAGGTCAGCTAGCTAGATCGAGTCGGAATAGAGCTCGTATTCCTCGCGGACCAGCGAGATATGCTCGCGCATCGCAACTGCAGCGCCGGCGCGATCGCCGCGAACGATGGCGTTGACGACGCGATCATGCTCGGCATGGGAATGCGCAAGACGGCCGAGGTTGCGAAACTGGGCGCGGCGGAACGGCTGCACGCGGGTGCGCGTGGTCAGCGTGATTTCGGCGAGATGATCGCTGTGGGCACCAGCGTAGATTGCGTTGTGAAAGATCTCGTTCAGCTCATGGAAACGCTGGGGGTCGCCGAGATAAGACAGCTTGCGCAGCTCCTCATGAATCTGCTGCAAGGCCTGCCGTTCGGACGCCGACATCCGCTCCGCGGCGAGCCCGGCACAAGTCGCCTCCAGTTCGCCCATCGCCTCAAACATCGCGTTGAGCCGATCATGCGACAGGCTCGCCACCACGGCGCCGCGATGCGGGCGGGTCTCGACCAGACCGCTGGCGGCGAGCTGGCGCAGCGCCTCACGGACCGGCGTGCGCGACACGTTGAAACGCTGCGCCAGCAACGTCTCGTCAAGCGTCGCGCCGGGCGCCAGCGATCCGTTGATGATCTCGTCGGCGAGCGCGAGCCGCAGCTCTTCGGCGCGAGTGACACGCTTCGGTCCGCCCGCTTGCGCCGGCCGCGCCTCGCTGTGCGTGACCTGTTCTGGCAACTCGTTGAGACTCATCTCGAAATCAGCTTTCGGCTCGTCGATGACGCTGACATGAGCGGCAACGATGCGCCAGCCCTCGGGGAAACGAACCCACGTCTGCATTTGCCGGCCAACCTTGCCGGGCATGGTGTCGCGATAGAACAGGGTCGAGGCAACCGCGGTGTCGCGGCCATAACTCGTGATCACGGTGCCGGTTGTCCGGCGCGCGAGACCAACCGGCGAACGCGCCGCGCGAAACGACTTGATGGCGGTGTGGCCATAGAGGTTCTCGCCGATGCCATAGCGCAGCGTTCGCGCATCCTCGCGAAACAGCTCGTTCAACGTCGCGGTGTCATTCGAGACCAGCGCCCGCTCATAGCGAGCGAACGCCGCCGAGACCTCGGCGATGACGTCGGGCAGGTTGATGTCCATGCTCTTACAGTCCCCGAGGCGTTGGCGCGGCCACCACGCCCATCCGCTCCAGCGCCCGCGCCACCTTGAGCGCGAGGTCTTCGCGCCAGGGCGGCGCGATAATTTGCACGGCAATCGGCAACGGGTCCAGCGGCAAGGGAACCGCCACGACCGGCAGGCCGATGAAGGAGATCGGCTGGGTGAAGATGCCGATGTTCGGCCTGACCGGCAGCTCCACGCCGTCAATGACGAAGGTCTGCTGGCCGAGTTTTGGGGCAATGCAGGGGGTCGCCGGGGCAAGAATAATGTCGACCGTCCGGAACAGCTCAAGAACGCGGGACCGATACCAGCGGCGGAATTTCTGGGCGCGATCGACCAGCGAGCCCGGGACCAGTGCGCCGGCCAACAGGCGATCGCGGACCGCCGGGTCGAAATCGGCGGCTCGCGTGCGCAGCCGGTCGAGATGCAGCGACGCACCCTCGCAGGTGGTGATGACGTAGGCCGCGGCACGCGCCCGCGCCGCTTCGGGCAACTCGACCTCGCGGGTTACGGACAGCGCTTTGGCCACCCGAGCGACCGCTTCGCGCGCTTCGGGAAACAAGCCTTTACCGAAGTAGCCTCCGGCAACCGCGACACGCAGGTGGCTCGCATCGTCATCGAGCAACGCCGCGACGAGCTCGACCGGCCGCTTCGTGCAAGCGGCATCCTCCTCGTCCGGCCCCTGCATGGCGTCGTAACTCAGCGCGAGATCGCGCACGTTGCGCGCGAATGGGCCGAGGTGATCGAGGCTTGCGACGAACGGAAAGCTGCGCGCGCGAGAGAGACGACCATAGGTCGGCTTCAGGCCAAAAATTCCGCAGAATGACGAAGGCACCCGAATAGAGCCGTTGGTGTCCGAGCCGAGCGCGACAGGCACAAGTTCGCCGCCGACTGCGCTGCCCGAGCCGCCCGACGAACCGCCGCTCATGCGCGTGAGATCATGCGGATTGCGCGAAGCGCCGTCATGGACGTTCTCGCCGGTGAAGTCGTAGGCGTATTCGCCCATGTTAAGTGCGCCGACCAGCACGGCACCGGCGGCTTCCATACGCTCGATCAGCGTCGCGTCGCGCGGTGCCGGGGCACGATCGCGATTGATTTTTGAACCGGCGCGCGTCGGTAGTCCCTCGATGTCGAATAGATTTTTGACGGCAAAGGGTACGCCGGCGAGCGGGCCGACATCGAGGCCGGCGGCAATGGCCTGGTCGATCTTGCGCGCGCGTTGCCTCGCACGATCGGCGACGACATCGGTGAACGAGTTCAGTTTTGGATCGACGCTTGCGATCCGGGCGAGCGTGGCATCGACAACCTGCGCCGCGCTCAGCTTGCGCGACGACACCGCGGCTGCGATCTCGCTGGCTGTCTGCGAGTTCAGGCTTCATAGATTTCGGCCGGCTCGATTTCGTCGGGCAGCGGAAATTCATCGACCAGCCGCGCCATACGCATGGTCACCTCGAGATTGGCGCGCACCGCAGGCTTCCAGGCATCCTCGATCACGAGCCCAAGCGAGGCTGAAACCGCATCAATAAAGGTGTCCCACCGGTGCATCGTAAGGCTCTACATTTGTTCAGAAATTCGACAGATTCTGGGGGGTTTTTCAAATCGGCGGGTGTGGAATCGCCGTCAGCAACTCTTGCGTGTATTGATCCTTTGGCGCACCTAAAACCTCTTCCGTTCCGCCCTGCTCCACAATCCGCCCGCTGCGCATCACGATGACCCGGTCGCACAACAGGCGGACGACATTGAGATCGTGCGAGACGAATAGATAGCTCATGCCCATGGACTGCTTCAAATCCTGCAGCAGATTGAGCACGACCGCCTGCACGGAGACGTCGAGCGCGGCGGTCGGCTCGTCGAGAATGACCAGATCCGGCCTCAGCGCGATCGCCCGCGCAATGCCGACCCGCGCCTTCTGGCCACCGGATAGCTGGTGCGGAAAGCGGTCGAGTAATTCGATCGGCAAGCCGACCTGGCGCGCAAGATCCTCGACCTTTTCGCGCAACGCCGTGCGCGACATCGACTCGCCCATCTGCAGGATCGGATCGGCGATCGAGCGCGCCGCGGTGAAACGCGGATTGAGACTGTCGGTCGGATCCTGAAACACCATCTGGATGCGCTTGCGCATCGGCGACCGCGCAAACTCCTTTGGCGCCAGCGCGTCGATCGCCGTGCCGTCGAAGGTGATGTTGCCCGTGGTCTGCGCGAGCAGGCGCATCACCATCATCGAGGTGGTCGACTTGCCGCAGCCGGACTCACCGACGAGGCCGACGCTCTCGCCGCGCGCCACGGAAAAGCTGATGCCGTCGACGGCACGAAACACTTCGGGCTCGAGCGGAGGCTTCTTGCCGAACAGCGCCGATAGCGTTTTGGTCGCGCCCTGCCGCGGATATTCCTTCACCAGATTGTCGACCATGAGCAACGGCGCGGCCGGCTCGCTCGATGTTGATGGGGCGCTCGCCGACTGCGCCGGCGGCGCTTCGTCCTCCGGCAGGAGATCGCGCAAGGAAATGCCAAGGCGCGGCGTCGCGCGCATCAGTTTTCGCGTATAAGGATGCTGCGGACTGGCGAAGATGTCTGACGATTTCGCGGTCTCGACCACCCTGCCCTTCTCCATTACGACAACACGGTCGCAGTAGGCGGCGGCCAGACCAAGATCATGGGTGATCAGGATGGTCGACATGCCGCGCTGGCGTGTCAGTTCGACCACGAGATCCATCACTGCCTTCTGGGTCGTCACGTCGAGGCCGGTGGTCGGCTCGTCGGCGATCAGGAGCTGTGGGTTGCAGGCGAGCGCGAGCGCGATGACGACGCGCTGGCACATGCCGCCGGACAGCTCGAACGGGTAGGCATGATAACGCTCGCGCGGGCGCGCGATGCGTACCTGCTCCAGCGCTTCGATCGCCTTCTCGCCACGATCCTCGTGGGTCGCCTGGGCATGCTCGAGCAGGACGTCCTCGATCTGCTGGCCGACTTTGCGGATCGGATTGAGCGCCGCGCGCGGGTTCTGAAAAATCATCGAGATCTCGCGGCCGCGCAGGTCGCGCATCTCGCGCTCGGTCGCCGCTTTCACGTCGATACCGGAAAAGATCACCGAGCCTCTTGCGATGCGGCCGGCGCGATCGAGGATGCGCATCACCGCGTAGGACGTGACAGACTTGCCGGAGCCGGATTCGCCGACGATCCCGAGCGTCTCGCCCTTCTTGATGCTGACGTTGACGTTCTGCACCGCGCGGACTATGCCGCGGCGCGTGGCGAATTCGACGGTCAGGTCTTCGACATCGAGCAGCGCTGTGGCGGTCATATTTTCAACTCACGTCCGCCGTTGCGGGTCGACGATATCGCGCAGGCCGTCACCCAGCAGATTGAAGCAGAACACCGCAATCATCAGCGCGAGGCCCGGAAACAGCGCGATCCACCACTCGCCCGACACCATGAAGGTTGCGCCTTCAGCGACCATGATGCCCCACTCGGCGGTTGGCGGCCGGACGCCGAGCCCAATGAAGGAAAGGCCTGCGGCATTGAGGATGGCGTAGCCCATGGTCAGCGACATCTGCACGATCATGATCGGCATGATGTTCGGCAGGATGTGGCCCAACACGATACGCATCTCGCTATTGCCGGACAGCCGCGCCGCCTGCACGAAGCCGGCCTCGCGCCGGACATTGGCCTCGGCGCGGGCGACGCGGGCATAGAGCGGGAAGTTCACGATCGCTGTCGCGAGGATGATGTTCTGCACAGTGTTGCCGAGCGCCGCGACAATGCCCATCGCCAGCACGAACAGTGGAAACGCCATAATGGTGTCGGCGATGCGGCCAACAATGCGATCGGTCCAGCCGCCGAAATAGCCGGCCGCGACGCCGGCGAGGCCGCCCATCAGGAAAACCAGCACGACCGAGGCGACCGCGATGAACAGATCGAGCCGTGTCGCAACGATGACGCGGCTAAAAATGTCGCGGCCGAGCTGGTCGGTGCCGAACCAGTGCTGCGCCGACGGCGCCTTTAGCGCCGATGCGGTTTCGCTGGCCAGCGGATCGTGTGGCACCAGCACCGGGCCGAACACCGCCGCGACCACGATGAGGATCAGGAGCGCGAAGGCAAACGCGGTGACAGGATTTTCGGCGAGGATGTAGCGGGCGTGCTGCAAGGTCGCGGCAAGCCCGGTGGCGGGCCGCACTGCGACCGGTTCGGCTGTTGGCGTGACTGTACTCATCCCTCAAGCCTCACGCGTGGATCGATGACGCCATAGAGAATGTCGATGCCGAGATTGAGCGCGACGTACATGACCGCCATGGTCAGCACGAAGCCCTGCACCGGCGCGAAGTCCGACGAGATCAGTGCTTCGACGGCGTAGGAGCCGATACCGGGCCAGGCGAACACCTTTTCCACCAGCACATTGGCGCCGAGCAGGAACGAGAACACCATGCTGAGCGTGGTGATGACCGGCAACATCGCGTTACGGAACGCATAGGTGACTGTGACTTTGGCCGGCGACAGGCCGCTGGCGCGCGCGGTGCGAACGAAGTCCGACGCCAGCACCGCCAGCATCGAGGCGCGCGTCATGCGCGCGATCGGCGCCAGCGAAAACACCGCGAGCGTCGCCGCGGGTAGTATCAACTGGCTGAGGGAGGAGCGAAACACCTCGAGGTCGCGCGCGAAGAGGCTATCGATCAGATAGAAGCCGGTGACCTGATCGGGCGCGCTGTAGAACACGTCGAGCCGGCCGAGCGGCGCCGGCGACCAGCCGAGCTTGAAATAGAAGATATAGACCAGCACCAAGCCGGTGAAGAACACCGGCAGCGACACGCCGGCCGTGGTGGTGATGCGACACAAATGATCGATCCATGATCCGGGCCGGGTTGCTGCGACGATACCGAGCGGCAATGCGATCGCAATCGAGATGAAGAGACCAAGCAGCGTGAGCTCGGCGGAGGCCGGCAGCCGGTTGCGGATCTCTGTCGCGACCGGCTGGCCCGTCGTCAGCGAGTTGCCGAGGTCGCCATGGGCGAGATCGACGGTGTAGTGGAAGAACTGCTCGACCAGCGACTTGTCGAGACCGAGTTTTTTCCGGACCTGCTCGATGGCATCTTTGGTTGCCGCGGGACCTGCGAAATACGCCGCGGGATCGCCGGGCAACGCGCGCGTCAAAAGGAAGGTGACGATCACGACCCCGATCAGGCTCGGGATCGCGAACAGCAGGCGCTTGCCGATCAGGGTGAGCATGGGGGTGCCCCAATCACGATGGTCGTCCCCGCGAAGGCGGGGACCCATACGCCGCAGCAGAGGTGAGACCGCAGGAAGCTGTGAGAGGCTCGTCATTGCGAGGAGCGAAGCGACAAAGCAATCCAGACTGTCTCTGCGGCCACTGGATTGCTTCGCTTCGCTCGCAATGACGAACGCGCGGATTGATGCCGGGCGATACAATGACCACCGGGGTTATGGGTCCCCGCTTTCGCGGGGACGACCGGAGAATCGAAGACGCCGCGTGCACGCGACGCACCGCGCTCACCCCTTCTCCATCGAGCGGTAGTCGAGGCGGCGGTGGAACCAGTACTGGTAGCCCGAGACGTTCTTCTGCATCGCGACGTTGACGTAGGGCTGATACAGCGGGATGCGCGGGATGTCGGTGAAGGCGAGATCGACAAAGCCCTTGACGTCCTTGTCGTAGGTCGCGGTGTCGCCGGTCGCGGCCGCGGTGACCGCGCCGTCGATCAGCGCGTCCATCGGCTTCGACTGGTAGCTCATGGTGTTGAAGATCGAATTCTTGCCGTGATAGCACCAGATGAAGAAGTATTCGGGATAGTCGAGCCAGCCCGAGAACACGTTGGTGTAGAGCGGCAGCGTCTTCTTGTTGAGCTCGGTGCGCCAGTTGGCGCCGGGCACCTTGTTGATCGTGGTCTTGATGCCGATCTGCGCCAGGCTCTCCTGCGTCAGAACGCAGAGCGGTTCGTTGACGCCGGCAAAGCCAAGATCGAATGACAGCGTGGTCTCGAAGCCGTTGGGATAGCCGGCCTCGGTCATCAGCGCCTTGGCCTTGTCGATATCGGTGTTGAACTTGTGCGCCTGCGGCCAGCCGACCGCGGCCTGACTGTCAGCCGGTGCGCCGAACATCGGCTTGGCGAGGCCGAACAATACGGCGTCCATGATCTTCTGATACGGCAACGCATAGGCGACCGCCTGTCGAACTTTAAGATTGTCGAATGGCGGGTGGGTGACGTTCATGCCGATGTACTGGATGCCGTTGGAATACGGCGTCGATACGATGTTGAGCTTGCCGTCGGTCTTGAGCTCGACGAAATCCTTGTTCGGCAAGTCGTAGGAGACGTCGGCGTCGCCGCGCTCGAGCAGCGCGCGACGGTTGCCGGCCGACGGCACCATGCGCCAGATCACGCGCTTGATCTTCGGCAAGGGACCGCCGACCCAGCTCTCGTTGCGCTCCATGATGACTTCAGTGCCGGCGGTCCACTTCGTCACCTTGTAGGCGCCGGAGCCGGCCACGTTCTGCTTGGTGAACTCGAGACCCCACGGATCCTTCTCGCTGGCGTTCTTCTTGACCAGCTCGGAGTTCACCACGCACGGCACGATGACGGCGAGATCGGGAATCGTGAGACGATCCTTCTTGTCGAAGTCGACGCGCACGGTGTTGTCGTCGACGACGACGAACTGCTCGGGCTTCGTCAGCGAGCCCGCGCCCATCTGGAAGGTCGGAAAGCCGCCGACGCTGACCGCGCGATCGAGCGACCACTTGACGTCCTTCGCCGTGACCGGCGCGCCGTCCTGGAAGGTCGCGTTCTTCTTCAGTTTGAAGGTGACGGACATGTCGCCGACCTTCATGTCGTCGGCGAGTTCCATCTTGAACTTGTCGCGGTCGTAGTAGGGGACGCCGTTCGGCCCCGACTTCATCTCGTGGCTGATCAGGCGGTCATAGCAATTCCACGACACCTCATAGCCCGGCACGTTGGTGCCGACGCCGTGGATATCGAGATTGTTCGGACCTGACTCCGACACCACTAATAATGTCTCGGACCTCGCGTCGGCCTTCGCGCTGGACCAGATTGCCGGCGCCGGGACAAATGCCCCAGCAGCCGCCGCCCCCGACATCGTTTTCAGAAAATCGCGACGCTTCATGACCGCCTCCAACCGAAAAACCTGTTGGAGGGTGCTACGCAATGCCCGTGCCAAGCGATCCGAGGAGCGCCGAGACTGGTGTAATTGGCTGGAACTGCTGCGGTTTACGGGCTCGCGCCGGCGAGTCGCGACCCGCGCATGTCGCCGCAACATTGCATACAGATACGCAAAATATGATGAGATATTAGGCAGAAACGAGGTTTCGCATCGCCCGATCAATGACCGGGAACAGCCGAAATTCTAGGTCTTTCGGCCGGAGTGATTCTCTCGCTTCAGATAGTCCGACAGGCTTGCCTTCGACTTTTGGTTTCGCGTCGCTGGGCGCTTCTTGACCGGGCCAGGCTCCCGCGGCGTCTCAGCGTCACGTGCCAGTCTCAGTGCGCGCAAACGTTCCGTGTTGCGGTTGATCGCCTCCTCACGAGCGCGATGCTCAACCAGCGCCTTCTCACCGTCCGTCTTTCGCTGCTGTGCGGTGAGTGCCCGTTGTTGCGCAGTCGGCTTGTCGTTCATGGACCGAATATATGCGGTAGCATCGGAAAAGCCAGAGCTTGCGGCCTCAGTGGCTGATCATCCACGGCCGCGAGGTCGGGAAGCTCTTGGCGCCGCTCCTGGTCTTCGCCATCCGCCGCGACGGCTTCGGCGAGCAGCAGCCACAGCCCGGACCATGCGAGGCCTTGTATTGATCAAGCGTCTTCGGCGCGTGACGGCTGCGCTCATTGACGGCCTGCGCCTCGCGCTGCTCGGCCGGCATGCAGGCGAAGTACGGCACATTCAGAAATGCGCGCGGCGCATCGAGGCCGCAGCCCTCGCAGCGTGACGGCAGATCGCACTCGGCCATCGGCCGCATTTCGGTGAAGGGGCCGCAGTCAGGACAGAGATAGTCGTAGACGGGCATGGGAATCTCAGAGAATAGCGGTCTTGACATCATGCCCTGCGAAGCGGGGCATTCAGTCATTTGCGAGGCGCGAGGCGACGAAGCAATCCACTGTCTTCTCGCGTGGCTCTTGGATTGCTTCGCTTCGAGCTCGGGCAGATGACGGCGTGTCTCGCGCTTACTTATCCGGCGACAGCGGCACCTTGATATCGCCGGTGATGTGCTTCACCGGCCCCGCCGACGACGGCATGATGTCGAAGTCGAAGATCTCGGTTGGCAGCCACAGCGTGGCGCAGGCGTTCGGCACATCGACGACACCGGAGATGTGGCCCTGGCACGGCGCGACGCCGAGGATCGAATAGGCCTGCGCACCGGAGTAACCGAACTTCTTCAGGTACTCGATCGCATTCAAGCAAGCCTGGCGATAGGCGATGTGGACGTCGAGGTAATATTGCTTGCCGGCCTCGTCGACCGAGATGCCCTCGAAGATCAGGTAGTCGCGATAGGCCGGCGTGATTGGCGACGGCTTGAAGATCGGATTCTTGATGCCGTATTTCTTCACGCCGTCCTTGATGATGTCGACCTTGAGATGCAACCAGCCGGCCATCTCGATCGCGCCGCAGAAGGTGATCTCGCCGTCGCCCTGGCTGAAGTGCAGGTCGCCCATCGAGAGACCGCCGCCGGGCACATAGACCGGGAAATAGATTTTCGAGCCGCGCGACAAATCCTTGATGTCGCAGTTGCCGCCGTGCTCACGCGGCGGCACGGTGCGCGCGCCCTCGAGGCCAACCTTCTCCTTTGCGGAGCCTGTTGCCTTGCCGGCATGCGCGGTCGGCGCAAACGGCGGATTGGCAAGTCCCGGCACGCGGTTCGGATCGGTCGCGAGCAGTGCAGCCTCGCGCTCGTTCCACATTGCGAGCATCTTTGCATCCGGCAGACAGCCGATCAGGCCTGGGTGGACAAGGCCCGCAAAATTGACGCCGGGCACGTGGCGCGATGAGGTGTAAAGGCCGTGGATGTCCCAGATCGACTTCTGCGCCAGCGGGAAGTGATCGGTCAGGAATCCGCCGCCGTTCTTCTTGGAGAAGAAGCCATTGAAGCCCCACAGGCTCTCCTTCACCGGGCCGACGTCGAGCAGGTCGACCACCAGGAGATCGCCGGGCTCCGCGCCCTTGACCCCGATCGGGCCCGACAGAAAGTGCACGATCGACAGGTCGATATCGCGCACGTCGTCGGCGGAGTCGTTGTTCTTGATGAAGCCGCCGGTCCAGTCGTAGGTCTCGATGATGAAGTCGTCGCCAGGCTTGACCCACGCCACGATCGGCACGTCGGGATGCCAGCGATTGTGGATCATGTCGTTCTTGTAAGGCGACTGCGTCAAATCAACCTTGATCAAAGTCTCTGGCATGCAATTCCCCTCTTGTTACGGGTGGACGATGACTCTTTCTTGATTGAGCATGATCTTTTCGGAAAACCGCTGCACACTTTTCCGGATCATGCTCTAGACGGAGAGATATTTTGCGACCTGCGCCTCATCGACGGTGGCGCGCGGATCGTCGCGAACGATCTCGCCGTTCTCGATGACGAGCACGCGGTCGGCGATGTCGAGCGCGAAGCTCAAGACCTGCTCGGACACCACGATCGACAGCCCGCGCTGGTCGCGGATACGCTTCAGCGTGCGCGCCATCTCGCGGATGATCGACGGCTGGATGCCTTCGGTCGGCTCATCGAGCAGCAACACCTTTGGCTTGGTGGCGAGCGCTCGCGCGATCGCGAGTTGCTGCTGCTGGCCGCCGGAGAGATTGCCGCCGCGCCGACCCTTCATTTCGAGCAGCACCGGAAACAGCTCGTAGATGTCAGGCGGCACGCTGCCGCCGCCGGCGGCAACCAGGCCGGTCTCGATGTTCTCTTTCACCGTCATGGTCGAGAAGATCATGCGGCCCTGCGGCACATAGGCGAGGCCCTTGGCGACGCGCTCGTAGCTCTTCAGCGCGGAGACCTCGGTGCCGTCCATCTTCACCGAGCCGCTCTTGGTCGGCACGATGCCCATCAACGCCTTCATCAGCGTGGTCTTGCCCATGCCGTTGCGGCCCATGATGGCGACGATTTCGTTCGGCCCAACGTCGACATTGAGGCCGTGCAGCACCTCGCTCTGGCCGTAGGCGACGTGGAAATCCGCGATCTGCAGCATTTTCTTTTAACCTCAGAGCGTGGTGACTTCGATTCCGCTCATTCCCGCGAAAGCGGGAATCCAGCAGCGATCAAGAGAGGTGCTGATTGCTCGGCAAAAACTGGGTCCCCGCGTCCGCGGGGACGAGCGGAGGATGAGGACTCGATTCGGCTTCATTGCATCACGCTCTAATGACCCAAATAGACTTCGATGACCTTGGGATCGTTCTTGACCCGCTCCATCGTGCCTTCCGACAGCACCTGGCCCTGGTGCAGGACCGTGACACGGTGGGCGATGTCCTCGACGAACTTCATGTCGTGCTCGATCACGAGCACCGAGTGATCCTTGATGATCTTGTGCAGCAATTCGGCGGTCTTGACGCGCTCGGTGACGCTCATGCCGGCGACCGGCTCGTCGAGCATCAACAGCTCGGGATCCTGGATCAGCAGCATGCCGATCTCGAGCCACTGCTTCTGGCCGTGGCTCAGCAGCTCGGCCGGCATGGCGAGATGGTCTTTCAGGAAAATCATCTCCGCGACCTCCTGCACGCGTCGCGCACGGCGGCGTCGCGCTTGAACGCCAGTGCGCCGAATACGGTGCGGCCGCGCGGAAAGGAGATTTCGAGATTCTCGAACACGGTGAGGTCGTCGTAGATCGACGGCGTCTGGAATTTTCGCCCGACGCCGGCTTCGACGATCTTGTCTTCCTTGAGTCGGGTCAGCTCCTTGCCGCGGAACTTGATCGAACCCGAGGTCGCTTTGGTCTTGCCGCAGATCAGGTCGAGCACGGTCGTCTTGCCGGCGCCGTTCGGACCGATGATGACGCGGATCTCGTTCTCCTCGACATAGAAGGAGAGATCGTTGACGGCCTTGAAGCCGTCGAACGACACAGTGAGCGCTTCGACCGCGAGCAGGAAGTCGGGTTGGATATGTCCGGTTACCATGACGTTGCTCCAATCACTCGGCCGGCGCGCCATCGGCGAGCGGCGGCTCCGCCCACGACGGTTTTGACTTGCGTCCGTTGATCAGGCGATCGAAGTGCGGCTGCACATAGTCGCCCCAGAGTCCCGGCGAGGCCGTTCGGGAAGATCAGCACGACCATGATGAAGAGGCCGCCGAGGCCGAACAGCCAGAGCTGCGGGAATGTTTCAGAGAGGCTGGTCTTGGCGAAGTTGACCAGCAGCGCGCCGTAGATCGCGCCGAAGATCGAGAGCCGGCCGCCGACCGCGGTATAGATCACCATCTCGATCGACGGCACGATGCCGACGAACGACGGCGACATGAAGCCGATCTGCAGGGTGAACATGGCGCCGCCGATCGCCGCGAACACCGCCGCCAGGCAGAACACGAAGATCTTGAAGTTGGCGACGCTGTAGCCGGAGAAGCGAACCCGGTCCTCCTTGTCGCGCATCGCGACCAGGATGCGGCCGAACTTGGAGTGCTGCACAAACAGCGCCACGAAGATGCAGGCGAACAGGCAGGCGACGCAGACGAAGTACAGAATGTCCTTGGCGTGGTCGGTGCGGATGTCCCAGCCTTTCAGCGTGCGCAGGTCGGTGATGCCGTTGATGCCGCCGGTATAGCCCTGCTGGCCGACGATCAGGATCGTCAGGATCGCGGCGATCGCCTGCGTAATGATGGCGAAGTAGACGCCGCCGACCCGGCGCTTGAACATCGCCGCGCCGATGATGAAGGCGAAGAACGCCGGCACCACGATGATCGCGACGATCGTGAAGGTCAGGCTGTGAAACGGCTGCCAGAACAGCGGCAGCTGCGTGATCTGATTCCAGTCCATGAAATCCGGGATGCCGGGCGTCGACTGGATCTTGGTGTTGGCGACGCTGGACGCCTCGAGCTTCAGATACATCGCCATGCAATAGCCGCCGAGCCCGAAGAACACGCCCTGCCCGAGGCTCAGGATGCCGCCATAGCCCCAGCACAGCACCAGGCCGAGCGCGACGAAGGCGTAGGTCAGGTACTTGCCGACCAGGTTGAGCCGGAACACGTCGAGCGTCAGCGGCAGGATGACGACGAGAAGCAGCGCGAGCGCGAGGACGCCAATGAACTCGGACCGGTTGAGGACTTCGGATTGTCGAGCATGTGATGCAGTCCCCGTAGAATTGCCAGCCGATTACGCTGCCCGATTACTTGCGCACCTTGAGGGCGAACAGCCCCTGCGGCCGCAGCATCAGGATTCCGACGATGCCGAGCAGCGTCGATCACCTTGGCCATCGAGCCGGACATGAAGAACTCCAGCGTCGACTGCGCCTGCGAGATGGTGAAGGCCGAGGCGATGGTGCCGAGCAGGCTGGCGGCGCCGCCGAACACGACGACCAGGAAGGTGTCGACGATGTAGAGCTGGCCGGCGGTCGGCCCGGTCGAGCCGATCATGGTGAAGGCGGAGCCGGCGATGCCGGCGATGCCGCAGCCGAGGCCGAAGGTCAGGCGATCGACCTTGTCGGTGTTGATGCCGACGGCGCCGGCCATGACGCGGTTCTGCACGACGGCGCGGACCTGCTTGCCCCAGCTCGACCAGAACATGACGTAGAGCGACGCGCCACGGTGATCAGCATGGTCAGCGCCATCACGAACATGCCGTTGATCGGGATTTCGATCGTATCGGTGATCTGCTGCGAGCCCATCATCCACTCCGGCAGTTCGACGCCGACCTCGCGCGCGCCGAACACCGAGCGATAGGTCTGCTGCAGGATCAGGCTCAGGCCCCAGGTGGCGAGCAGCGTGTCGAGCGGGCGCTTGTAGAGATGGCGGATCAAGGCCCACTCGATGAAGCATGCCGAGCGCCCCGGAGGCGAGAAACGCCAAAATCATCGCGACAAAGAAGTAGGCGGTGAACAGCGACGGCAGATGCTGCTGAAAGAAATTCGACGTCATCCAGGTGACGTAGGCGCCGAGGATCATGAACTCGCCGTGGGCCATGTTGATGACGCCCATCTGGCCGAAGATGATGGCGAGCCCCAGCGCCATCAGCACGAAGACCGAGAACAGGATCAGGCCGGCAAAGCCCTGCATCACGAAGATCGAGCCGAGATCGCCAAGCGAATAGTCGCCGAACATCGATGTCTCCAGATTCTCAACGTCGCGAGGCTGGCTCGCGCCGCGGAACGGGGGCCGCGGCGCGAGGCTTGGGCGCAGACCGATAAGCTCTGCGTCCGGAGCGCGGTGAACGCTGACGCGAGTTACTGGTAGCCCTTCGGGAACGGGTTCGGCTCGACCAGGTCGGCGGTCTCGTAGATCACGTCGTACTGGCCGTCGGTGCGCGCGCGGCCGACGCGGGTCTTCGACCACAGATGATGGTTCTCGTGGATGCGGACATAGCCTTCCGGCGCGCCCTTGAACTCGACGCCGGGCGACGCCGCCGCGATCTTGTCGATGTCGAAGCGAGCCGGCTTTCTCCGCCGTCAGCTTCCACAGCCACGGGCCCGAGATAGGCGGCCTGCGTGACGTCGCCGATCACGGTCTTCTCGCCCCACATCTTCTTGAACGCGGGCACGAAGGCCTTGTTGTTCGGATTGTCGAGCGACTGGAAATATTTCATGCAGGCATAGGCGCCGGCGATGTTCTCGCCGCCGATGCCGTCGATCTCGTCCTCGGTCACCGAGATGGTCAGCAGCGTCTGCTTCGAGAGATCGATGCCGGCCGCCTTGAGCTGCTTGTAGAAGGCGACGTTGGAGCCGCCGACGATGATCGCGTAGATCACGTCCGGCTTGGTCAGCTTGATCTTGTTGATCACCGAGTTGAACTGGGTCGAGCCGAGCGGGAAGTATTCCTCGCCGACCACCTTGCCGCCCTCGAGATGGCCCTCGATGTGCTTGCGCGCGATCTTGTTCGAGGTGCGCGGCCAGATGTAGTCGGAGCCGAGCAGATAGAAGGTCTTCGCGCTCTTGGTCTTGTTGACCCAGTCGAGGCCGGCGAGGATTTGCTGCGTCGCTTCCTGGCCGGTGTAGATGACGTTCTTCGACTGCTCGAGGCCTTCGTAGAAGGTCGGGTAGTACAGCATGCCGTTGTACTGCTCGAACACCGGCAGCACCGCCTTGCGCGAGGCCGAGGTCCAGCAGCCCATCACGGCCGCGCATTTGTCGTTGACGAGCAGCTTCTTCGCCTTCTCGGCGAAGGTCGGCCAGTCGCTGACGCGCCGTCTTCCTGGATGAACTTGATCTTGCGGCCGAGCACGCCGCCCGCGGCATTGATCTGCTCGATCGCGAGCTTCTCGGCTTCCACCGAGCCGGTCTCGCTGATCGCCATGGTGCCGGTGACGGAATGGAGAATGCCGACCGTCGCTTCGGTATCGGTGACGGCGAGGCCCGTCGTGTTCACGACCGATGTCGGCGCATCGGCCAGGCTGACGCCGCGGGAACAGCGACAGTGCCGGCACGGCCGCCATCCCCATCAGCAATTTTCGCCTGAGCGGCGAGGAAAGACCTCGATCATTCTCGTCTGACATTGACGACCCCCTATGGGCTTGTTCGAAGAACTGCGTCCTTGCCCGAGAAGACTGGCGCGGTTTGTGCAGTGCACAGATACGCAAGATCGCGTATATTGCACCGCAAAATGACGGCATAGGTCTGGGGCTGCGTGCGTGATGCAGTGGCAGGAGATCGGCCGTGGAACGGCAGCGCATTGATCGCGTCAGACGGCAATACAATCAATGGGTTGCCAACCAGACGCTGGAGGACTACGCGCTCCGCTTCACCGCCAAAAGCGCGCGCCGCTGGTCTGCCGCCCGGGTCGCCAACACCGCGCTCGGCTCGATCTCGTTCCTCGCCCTGGAGGCGATCGGCGGCACCATCACCCTGCACTACGGCGTCACCAACGCGGCAGCTGCCATCCTCGTGCGTCAGCGCGATGATTTTCTCTGTCGGGCTGCCGATCGCCTATCACGCGGCTACGCTACGGCGTTGACATCGACCTGCTGACCCGTGGCGCCGGCTTCGGCTATATCGGCTCGACCATCACCTCGCTGATCTACGCCTCGTTCACCTTCATCTTCTTCGCGATCGAGGCCGTGATCCTGTCGATGGCGCTCGAAATGTGCTTCGGCATTGCCGCGGCCGATCGGCTATCTGGTCAGCGCCGTGGTGATCATCCCGCTGGTCACCCACGGCATCACCCTGATCAGCCGCTTCCAGCTCGTGGACCCAGCCGCTGTGGATCGTCCTGCACATCGCGCCGTTCGTCGCGATCGCGTTCGCGCATCGCCAGTCGTTCACGGAGTGGATGTCGTTTCCCGGCGTGCACGGCGCGCCGGCGCATTTCGACCTGTTCCTGTTCGGCAGCGCCGCGGCCGTGGTCTGCTCGCTGGTGGCGCAGATCGGCGAGCAGGTCGATTTCCTGCGATTCCTGCCGCGCGATCGCAGCACGTCGAAGCTGTCCTGGTGGCTTGCGCATGCTCAGCGCCGGACCCGGCTGGATCGTGGTCGGCGCGCTAAAACTGCTGGCCGGCTCGTTCCTCGCCTATTTCGCGCTGAGCCACGGCGTCACGGCCGAGCACGCCGCCGAGCCGACGGAGATGTATCTCACCGCGTTCCAGCTATGTGCTGTCGCAGCCGGACCTCGCGCTGGCGCTGACCGGCACTTTCGTGATCCTGTCGCAGCTCAAGATCAACGTCACCAACGCCTATGCCGGCTCGATCGCGTGGTCGAATTTTTTCTCGCGGCTGACGCACAGCCATCCCGGCCGCGTCGTGTGGCTGGTGTTCAACGTGCTGGTCGCCGCTGCTGTTGATGGAGATCGGCGTCTACAAGGCGCTGGAGCAGACGCTCGCGCTCTATTCCAACGTCGCGATCGCCTGGGTCGGCGCGCTGGTCGCCGATCTCGTCGTCAACAAGCCGCTGGGCTTGCGCCCGCCGCATCATGGAGTTCAAGCGCGCGCATCTCTACGACATCAACCCGGTCGGCGTCGGCTCGATGGCGATTGCGACCGTCGCCTCGATCTGCGCCTTCATCGGCGCTGTTCGGGCCGACCACGAAGGCGCTGGCGCCGTTCATCGCGCTGACGGTGGCGTTCGTCACCGCGCCCGTCGATCGCCTGGGCGACCGGCGGGCGATACTACATCGCGCGCAAGCCGAAGCGGGTGCTGGCAGGACATGACGGCGATCAAGTGCTGCATCTGCGAGCACGAGTTCGAGCCGGAGGACATGGCGTCCTGCCCGGCCTATTCCGGGCCGATCTGCTCGCTGTGCTGCTCGCTCGACGCGCGCTGCCACGATCTCTGCAAGCCGCATGCGCGGCTGCAGGCGCAGGTCGCCGAGACCGCTCGGCGAAGATCCTGCCGAAGCCGGCGCATGCGCGTGATCAATTCGCAGGTCGGCCGCTATCTCGCGATCGTGCTGGCGTCGGCCGGGCTGGTCGGCCTCGTGCTCGGCCTGATCTATCTCGAAAGCTCGGCGGAATCGGCGATCGATCTGCTGCAGATCACCGAGCGTGCTTGTGGAAGGTGTTCTTCGCGCTGCTGCTGATCATCGGCGTCGTCGCCTGGCTGTTCGTGCTCACGCAGCAGAGCCGGCGCGCGGCGGAAGCCGAGACGCAGCGGCAGACCGATGCTGCTGATCCAGGAGATCGAGGCGCACAGCGCACCGACGCGGAACTGCAGCGGGCCAAGGAAGTCGCCGAAGCCGCCAACCTCGCCAAGAGCCGCTACGTTGTCGGCCTGAGCCACGAACTTCGCTCGCCGCTGAATGCGATCTTCGGGCTACGCGCAGATGCTCGAGCAGCGACGCGACGCTGCCGCAGAAGCCGCGCGACCAGGTCCGCGTGGTCCGGCGCAGCGCCGATCACCTGTCCGGCCTGATCGACGGCATTCTCGACATCTCCAAGATCGAAGCCGGCCGGCTCTATCTGTCGCGCGACGAGGTCCGGCTCGACGAGTTCCTCGACCAGCTCGTCGACATGTTCCGCCTGCAGGCCGACGCCAAGGGCATTGCCTTCGATTTCGAGCGGCCGCGACGCGCGCTGCCGTCGTCGTCCATGCCGACGAGAAGCGGCTGCGGCAGATCCTGATCAACCTGCTGTCCAACGCGATCAAGTTCACGGCGCGCGGCGGCATCCGCTTCGCCCTGCACTATCGCAGCCCGATGGCCGAGTTCGAGGTCACCGACACGGGTCCGGGCATCGCGGCAGACGATCTCGAGCGCATCTTCGCGCCGTTCGAGCGCGGCATGCTCGGCGCGGCGCAGCCGCTCGAGCGGCACCGGACTTGGCCTCACCATCAGCCGAGCTGCTGGCCGGCGTGATGGGCGGCGATATCCGCGTCGACCAGCACGGTCGGCCAGGGCAGCTCGTTTCGCCTGAAGCTGCTGCTCTCGGAGGTCTCGAATCCGAAGCGTGCGCCGAACGTCGACGCCACCGTCGTCGGCTACCTCGGCCCGCGCAAGACCATCCTGATCACCGACGACGATCCGACCCATCGCGAGCTGCTGCGCGAGGCGTTGGCGCCGCGCGGCTTCATCGTGCTCAGCGCGCACCGATGGCCACGAGTGCCTGCAGCTCGCCGAGCACTGCCAGCCTGATCTGTTCATGCTCGACATTTCGATGCCGGGCTTGAGCGGCTGGCAGGTCGCCGAGCGGCTGCGCGCTGACGGCCATCGCCAGGCGCGCATCCTGATGATTTCTGCGAGCGCGCTGGAAGCGCATCGCACGCCACTGGCGCAGCCGTTCCACGACGGCTACGTCATCAAGCCGATCGATCTCGGGCGGGTGCTGACCATGGTCGGCCAGCTGCTCGGCTTGCAATGGACCTACAAGTCGGACGACGGCTTACAGCCCGCACCGATGCCGCCGCTCGACGTCGTGCGCGCAATTCCCGGCATCGATGAATTGGTCGCGTTCGGCCGCATGGGCCACATCAAGGGTTTGCAGCGCAAGCTCGACGAACTGCAGAACGCACACCCCGAACACCGAATGATCGTCTCCTATCTGCGAGAACTCGTCGATGACTTCGATCTCAGCCGCTTCATGGTCAGCCTGGGCGCCGGACAAGAGCATGAGTCCCGATCGTAATCGGCGCGACATCGCGCTGGTCGTCGACGACTCCGCGGATTCACTGCGGCTGCTGACCGACGCTCTCGACTCAGCGGGCATGACCGTGATGGTTGCTCTCGATGGCGCGAGCGCGTTACGGATCATCGAGCAGGTGACGCCCGACGTCATCCTGCTCGATGCGGTCATGCCGGGTACCGACGGCTTCGAGACCTGCCGGCAGATCAAGCGCATTCCAAGCCTCGCCCACGTCCCGGTCATCTTCATGACCGGATTGACAGAGACCGAGGATCTGGTGCGCGGCCTCGAAGTCGGCGGGGTCGACTACGTGACCAAGCCGATCGTGGTCGACGAGATGATCGCGCGTATTCGCGTGCACCTCGCCAATGCGCGGCTGGCGCAAAGCGCCCGCGCCGCGCTCGACGTCGCCGGCCGCTACCTGTTCGCGGTGGACCGGCAGGGCCGCCTGCTGTGGTCGACGCCGCAGGCCCAGAAGCTGCTGGACGAGTCCCGCGAGGCAAGCGGCGAGCACGCAGTTCAAGCTCTCGGCGTCGCAATTGAAGTGGCTGTTGCAAGCGGCGGAGGAGGGAAACCACGCGTCCACCGACTGGAATGCGCAGACGCGGTTGCGCTTGTTCTATCTCGGCAAGCTCGCACCGGGCGAATTGCTGCTGCGCCTCGCGCACGGCGAACAATCGATTACCCCCGCCGATCTGCGCAAGGAGCTGGGCTTGACCAGCCGCGAAAGCGAAGTGCTGTCGTGGATTTCAAAGGGCAAGACCAATCGCGACATCGCGCAGATTCTCGGGCTCAGTCCACGCACGATCGACAAGCACCTCGAACAGATTTACGCAAAGCTCGGCGTCGAGAACCGGACCGCGGCTGCGGCGCTGGCCGCCCAGGCCAACAAAGGCCATTGAGCGCGGCAGAAAGGCCTAGACGGCCGTCACCCGCGCCGGGGGCAGCGGCAATCCCGCAATATCGACTCTGGTCTTGAAAATACTGCCGCAGTTCTCATGCGGACCACCGCGCGATCCGGTGACAATATAGAGGTCGCGCAAATCATCGCCGCCGAAGCAGAGGCTGGTGACCATCGGCAACGGGACCGCAAGGTCTCGCCGGTGCTTGCCGTTCGAACTCGAACACGGCGATGCGGCCGCCATGGGCGTCGGCGACCCAGACCGAGCCGTCGCTCGCGACTTTGAGTCCATCAGGCACGCCGGCAGGCGCCAATGTCGCGAAAGTTTTCCACGGGCCGACCGAGCCGTCCGCGCTTACGTCATAAACTCGCACGAGACCGGCACGCGCGTCGCAATGATAGAGCCTCCGACCGTCGGGCGAGAAGCCAAGGCCGTTGGTCAGCATGACGCCATCCGAGAGCGTGCGCATCGTGCCATCGAGATCGATGACGTGCAGATGTCCGGGTTTTGGCTCGTCGCCACCGAACACGCGAAAGGCCAGCGAGCCGACATAGATGCGCCCGGCACGATCGGTCGTCAGATCGTTGAAGCCGGTGGCACCGGGGATGGCGTCGAGCGGAAGTAACGTTCGCGTCGTTCCATCGGCAAGCGACACCCACGCGATGTCGCGTCCGCCGACGATCAGGCCGCCATTGGCATGCAGCGCCATGCCGCCAATGCCGCGCCGCTTCGGCACGACAAGCGACACTTTTCCGGTGCTATCCAGCAAATGCACGCCACCGTTTGGGACGTCGCTGAAGTAGAGCCCTTTCGCCGGATCCCATACCGGTCCTTCGATCAAGCCGAAACCTGTCGCGACCCGTTCCATGGCTGCATCTCCCTCGACTGTGAAGTCTTTCTTCTTGCAGGCGAGACTAGCAGCTCGAACCACGACCGTCGCGCTTCGTAATGCGCCGACTGGCAGGATCAGTCGAGCTTCGGGACGACTTGCATCCGTTCCCACACGGGGTTGGGAACTGTCCCCACAAGTTCCCGGCCGGCCTCGCGCAGGTAGCCGCTCGAGACCCGCGCATGCTGGGTGGCGGCATGAATATCGCGGAAACTGCGCTGGAGCGCGCCATCGCGCAGGCTGGCGCCGCCCGCCGCGTTGTAGGCAAAGTCGGTGACGGCGGCGCTGGTCCACATCATGTGATTGAGCGACAGATGGCACAGCGAGATATCACGGGTCGTGATGTCCTGGCCGTCAGCGATCCTGCGTTCGATCTCGTCCCAGGTCTCGAACACGAACGCGCGCGCGGCGCGGTATTGCGCCTCGGCGCGCCCAAAACCTTCGAGAAAGCTTTCGCTGTCGCGCAGTCTTGCGAGGCGCCCGCTGTTGTTCTGAACCAGGATCGCAAGCTCATCGAGGGCGCGGCGCCCCATGCCGAGTGCGAAGCCGGAGTGAATCAGCGCGCTCAGTGCGCCCATCCCGGTGCGATAGATATTGCCGCCTCGTTTCGGCACGCGCTGGTCAACCGGGAACGCATAACCCGCAGGCAGGTACACATCCTCGATGTCGTAGTCGACGCTGGCGGTGCCGCGCAGCCCGAGCACATCCCAGTTCTCCTTGATGGCGGCGGCCTTGGCGGGTGGCGCAAAAATATAGACCTCGACATTGCCGCGCCGGTTCTTGCGCGGCTTGCCGTCCTCAATGATCACCGCGCCGGTGTGCAGATGCGTCGCGTGCTGGATGCCGCTGCCGTAACTCCATTGTCCGGACAGGCGATAACCTGAATCAGCAGGCACAGCCCGACCTGTGGGAGCACCCGACCCCGCAATGATCGGCATGCCGGCGCCGAAGATCGATTGGACTGCGTCTTCGTCCAGATACGCACCGGCAATACCACCGGCAAATCCACACGTCGTCAGCACCCAGCCAGTCGCCGCATCGGCTCGGGTGATTTCCTCGTACACCAACAGCGCCTCGCGCGGGCCCGCTTCATGGCCGCCGATATCCCTTGGCACGATGAGGCCGAACAGATTGCCCGACTTCAGCGCCACGATTGCTTCGTCTGACAGCTTGCCGATCTCATCGTGACGCGAGGACAATGACGGATAATTTTGGTGCGATCGCGCGTGCGTAGTCGAACGTCTGGCTGTTCGGTCCTGCCGGGAATCCGCTATTCATACTCACTTCCTTGCAAAAAGACGCTCTTCGCTTTCGCTACCAAGGTAACGCTTGCGGCCGGAAATGCCGAATTGCAAGTACCCATAACGATCCGGCATGGCCCTGCAAACGAACGGCTTCACTGCGCGCAAACTCTGCGTGATACTCGCTCGGAGTGGCGTATCACGCCACGCCGGCCAGCATTTGCTGCCAGGACAGCGGCTCCCATGAAGCACAATTTCCGCGACATCGTTCCGAAGCCTGACAACCCGCGCATCGCGGGGCTATCCGGGCGCGATGCGTGCCAGCACGTCGAGCAACGTATGCAGATCCCGCGGGTCCGCGATTTCATAGCGGCCTGGAAGCAGCGCGCCGCCGAGCCTTTTGTCGGCATCACCACCGACGGTCACAAGATTTCCCGCGCTGTTTCATCTCGCCGACGAAGCCGCGCCGACGGAGCAAATGGTGGCAGCCGCGCGTGGCCTGCTCGCCGTCGCGACGCCTGAGGAAGTCGCGCAAGTCTGCCATCCCGTGGACTCCGAACGGTGGCGCTACTGGAGCAATCCCGAACTCTACGTCAATCAATTCGGCCTGCGGCTCGATGAAATCCGCCCCGCGCTACGCGAGGCAATCCTCGCTGTGTTACGGGCATCGATGAGCGCGACCGGCTACGAGAAGGCCCGCAACTGCATGCGGATGAATCACTTCCTCGGCGGGCTCGTCAACGCGTCGATGATCATGAACGAGTACAGCTACAACTTCCTGTTGTTCGGGACGCCGTCGCAGTCCGAACCGTGGGGCTGGAATTTCTACGGTCATCACCTCTGCCTGAGCTGCTTCATCCGCGACAAGCAGATGGTGATCTCGCCGACCTTCCTCGGCGCCGAACCGAACGTGATCGATGAAGGACCATGGAAAGGCCTCACCATCTTCGGTGACGAGGAGACCAAGGGTCTGGACCTGATGCGCTCGCTGGCGCCCGACATCCGCGACCAGGCGCAAATCTACAAGCTGATGAAGGATCCCGCGATGCCCGAGGGACGCTGGCATCCGGCCGACCAGCGGCATCTCGGCGGCGCTTTCCGCGACAACCGCGTCATTCCCTACGAGGGCGTGCAGGCAACGTTGTTCAGCAAGGCCCAGCAGCAGAAACTACTCGATGTCGCAAAAGTGTTCTTAAGCTACCTGCCGCCGGGACCATTGTCGGCGCGAATGGAGCAGCTCGAAAAACACCTCCCCGAGACGCGCTTCGCCTGGATCGGCGGCTACGGCGAGGACGATACGTTCTACTACAAGATCCATTCACCCGTCGTGATGATCGAGTTCGACCACCATTCCGGCGTGTTCCTCACCAATGAAGAACCCTGTAAGTGCCACATCCACACCGTGGTGCGGACGCCCAACGGCAACGACTACGGCAAGGATTTGCTGCGACAGCATTACGAGAAGGTACATCCCGGCCATCTTCCGGGTGGACGCAAGGTCGCATGATCATGGATGATGCCGTCAACGAAGTCATCGATCTCGAACGGCAGCCGCTGTGCCGCGATCGGTGCCGGCGATCTTGCTGCGCTCAGCGAAATCCTTGCCGATGACTACCAGCACGTGATGGGCACCGGCGTGGTGAAGGACAAGGCCGCCTACATCGACACCATCCGCAACGGTCCACGCGTCCCGGAACGCGGCGAACTCAGCGTCCGCCTTTACGACAACGCCGCGGTCGTGATCGGTGACATCATCAACCGTATCAACTATCCCGGCCAGCCGACGCGGGTCATTCATGCGACGGTGACGCAGTTGGCCGTGAAATCAAACGGCCGCTGGCAATTTGTCTCGTTTCAGATCACGCCGAAGCGCGACAGCGTGTAAACGGAGCCCGCCATGGAAACGCACGTCTATGCCGTCCGCAATGGCCAGGAGCTGAAGATCGACGCGTTCCGCCCGAGCGGCGGCGCAAAGACCGCCATCATCATTTTGCACGGCGGCGGCTGGCGCGTCGGTAGCAAGGACTGGATGGCGGATGTCGCCATAGCCCTCGCCGGCCATGGGCTGCTGGCGCTGCCCACGCAGTATCGACTGCTGGGCGAGGCGCCGTGGCCCGCGCAGATCGCAGACGTCAGATCGGCAATCCGCTGGGTGCGAGGGAATGCCGGCAAGCTTGGCATTGGTCCGGACAAGATCGGCATCGAGGGCTTCTCGGCCGGCGGCCATCTCGCCTTGCTTGCGGCCGGCGCTGCAAGAGGGACCGCGTTCGATGCGGACGGCGACGACGGCGATGCGTCGGTCGGCGCTGCGATCGCGTTCTTTCCGCCGATCGAATTTCAGGTCGGGTCGCGAATGCCCGGAATCACCGACGCAACACGCCTGCTTGGTGATAGCGCAAGCGCGGCCGCGGCACGGCTCGCGAGCCCGATCCATCATGTCGACGCGCGCTTTCCACCGACCTGCCTGTTGCATGGCACGAACGATCACATCGTTCCGCACAGCACGAGCCAGCGGATGTTCGATGCGCTGACGGCGGCCGGCGTCGCGGTCGACCTGCATCTGTACGCCGGACATACGCATGAATTCTGTGCGCTGCCGAGCATGCTGCCGCAGGTCCAGTCGATTGCGGCGTCGTTCCTGCACCGGCATCTCGTCGATCCCGAATTCTACCGCAACGAAAATCTCACCTTGAACAATTTTGCGCGCTCGCAAGCGCGTTGATCGGGACGATGGAGCAAGCCATGAAATTCGGCATCTTCGATCACCTCGAGCAACGCCGCGGCGTGCCGCTTGCCGATCTGTACGAAGAACGGCTCAAGCTGATCGAGCAGGCCGACTGCGCGGGGATCTACTGCTGGCTGACGGCGGAGCACCATCACTCGCCGCTTTGCATGGCGCCGAACCAGATGGTGTTCTTCGCCACAGCCGCAGCGCGGACCAGCACAATCAAGCTCGGCTCGCTGGTCTCGGTTCTGCCGCTGCATCACCCGGTCCGCCTGCTCGAAGAACTCTGCATGATGGACCACATCAGCAAGGGCCGCCTGCAGGTCGGTGTTGGCAAGGGTCCGACCGGCTCCGAATTCGCAATGTGGGGTGGCGATCCCGAGGCGCGGCAAGAGGTCTTCGACGAGGCGATGGTCATCCTGCTGCAGGGCATGCAGAACGAATTTCTTGATTTTAAAGGCAAGCACTTTTCGTTCAGCCAATCTCTGGATGGCGGTGCGGCCTTATCAAACACCGCATCCGCCATTCTGGTACGGCGAGAATGCCACAACGGCCGGCAAGCTGCGCGCCAATGTCGTGTTCCACGGCTCGAACAAGAGCTTGGTCGAGAAGATCAAGATCTACAGGAACGCACTTGCCACGTCGAAGCCGGATTGGCGCAACGGCATCTGCCACAACGACGCGCCGATCTATGGCGCAACGCGGCGGGCATATCTCGCGCCCACCCTGGAGGAGGCGCGCGAGCGCGCCCGCACCAGCTACGAGGTCTATCTCGGCAACTTCCGCAAGCCGGCGACTGACGATTTTGTCGAGGGTGATGTCAGGACACCGCGCGTGCCGCCGCCAAGATTCGGACCGACTGCGATCTCGTTCGAGCAGGGTCTTGCCGGCGAGTCGCTGATCGCGGGACCGCCATCAATGCTGCGCGATCACCTGCGCGATTATATGCGGACGACTGCCGCGAACTACTACGGTCTCTCGTTCCAGTGGGGCGATCTCTCACATCAGGAAGCCAGCCGCTCGATGCAGCTGTTCGCCGATGAGGTCATGCCGCTGGCCGACGAACTGCAATCGGCAGAACAGACGGCCGTACCGGCCTAAAGCCTGACGAGTTTAAGTCCGCTTATTCCCGCAAAGGCGGGAATGCAGGAGCGATTGCAAGGGCGCCGATTGCTTGGCAAAAACTGGGTCCCCGCTCCGCGGGGACGAGCGGTTAGGATGCGACTTAACTGACTGTCCGCCTTTCGCGGCCGGGTCAGCGGGATCACGTTCGAGCCTTTTTCGGCCGCAGCGATGCCCTCCAGCAGCAGCCGCGCCGCGCGGCTCAATTTGTGCTGCGCGCGATAGACAGCGACAACGTCGACCTTCTCGGAAAAAATTTCGGGTGCAACAGGCCGCATCTCGCCTTGATCGATCTGCCGGCGAATGGCGGTCGCCGGCATCACCGAGATGAAGCGCTGCGATTCGACCGCATTGATCATCTGCACGATCGAATTGGTCTCGATCTGCGGCACTGGCGACGTCAGATCGATCCTGGCAAAACATTCGTCCAGCCATTCCCGGATGAAGCCGCGCGGCGGCAGCATCCAGGCGTCGCCGAGCAGGCTGACGAAATCATCCTTCTTGCGCTGGAAATAAGGATGGTTCGACGACGCGACGACCAGCCGGTCATCGTGAAACAGGTGCTTGGTGGCCAGCGAGGCGTCATCGTCAAGCAAGGACGCCGAGCAAAGCGCAAACTCGAGCTTCCGCTTCTTGACCAGTTCGACCAGCACATGCGGCCGCTCTTCGATGATCGTCATCCTCAAGTTGGTCAGCTTGGTCAGGACATCCATTGCCGCCAGCGGCAGCATGCTGGTGGTGACGCTGACGCCGAAGGTCACGTGACCCTGCAGGTTCTGGCGCAGCCGATCGACGTCCTGCCGCGCGGAGTGCTGGGCGCGGGTAATGGCCTGGGCATGGCTGATCAGCGACTCGCCGAATACCGTCAGCCGCACGCCGCTGGCGGTTCGCTCGAACAGCTCAACACCGAGCTCATGCTCGAGCTTCCTGAGCTGCCGGCTCAGCGCCGGCTGCGTGACGTTGAGCACCGCGCAAGCCTTGGAAATGCTTCCGCACTCGACGATCCGCAGAAAGACTTCGTAGGGAGAACGCATCTGCTTCTTCGCCAGGCAACGATCTTGAAGTTCCAGACGTCATCACAGCACAAGGCGCATCGCTCTGCTACCCCGATGACCCCGCGATAGAGCGACGAGCATGGCCCGATAACGATCACGCATGCCGTCGTTGCCAGTCGGTACGAAATGGGAGTCTTAATCGCCCCGATTTGGGGACGATTCGTGCCGACCGCTGTCGCGACATATCTGGATACGCTCAATTCGGCACAGCGCCGTGCAGTCGAGCACGGCATTGGGTCCAACGACCATATCGGCCCACCACTTCTTGTGATCGCCGGCGCCGGTTCCGGCAAGACCAATACGCTCGCGCATCGGGTTGCCCATCTGATCGTCAGCGGCGCCGACCCGCGCCGCATCCTGCTCATGACATTTTCACGGCGCGCAGCGGCCGAGATGGCGAGACGCGTCGAGCTGATCACGCGCAAGGCGATCGGCAACGATCGAGGCCCTGTCAGGGACGCCCTGGCCTGGGCCGGAACCTTTCATGGCATCGGTTCCCGGTTGTTGCGCGAGTACGCCGATCAAATCGGGCTCAATCCTGCGTTTACGATTCATGACCGGGAAGACTCTGCTGACCTGATGAATTTGATTCGCCATGAGCGCGGATTTTCCAAAACGAAAAGCCGCTTTCCCACCAAGGGAACCTGTCTTGCGATTTATTCGCGCTGTGTGAATGCCGAGAGCGAGCTCGAAGAAGTGCTGGCGCAGTCCTTTCCATGGTGCTCTGGCTGGACTGCCGAATTGAAGGACCTGTTCGCCTGCCTACGTCGAGGCCAAGCAAAACCAGAATGTGCTCGATTACGACGATCTCTGCTCTACTGGGCGCAGATGATGTCCGATACGACGCTTGCGCGCGAGATTGGTAAGCGGTTCGACCATGTGCTGGTGGACGAGTATCAGGACACCAACCGCCTGCAATCATCGATCCTGCTTGCGCTGAAACCCGCCGGACATGGCCTCACCGTCGTGGGTGACGATGCGCAAGCGATCTATTCGTTTCGCGCTGCCACCGTCCGGAACATTCTGGATTTCCCCGGCCAGTTCGAGCCGAACGCCGAAATCATCACGCTCGACCGCAATTACCGCTCGACCCAGCCGGTGCTCGAAGCCGCCAACGCCGTCATTGGGCTGGCAAAGGAAAGGTTCACCAAGAACCTCTGGACTGACAGGACCTCGACCAGATCACCGCAGCTGGTGTCCGTGCGCGACGAGGCCGACCAGGCTCGCTATATCGTCGAGCGCGTCCTCGAGAACAGGGAAGAAGGCGCAGCGCTCAAAGCTCAGGCGGTGCTGTTCCGCGCGTCCCACCATAGCGGTTCACTCGAGATCGAGCTGACGCGGCGTAACATTCCGTTTGTGAAGTTCGGCGGTCTGAAATTTCTCGATGCCGCTCACGTCAAGGACGTCCTTGCTCTGTTGAGATTCGTGGAAAACCCACGTGATCGCGTCGCCGGCTTTCGCACCCTGCACCTGTTGCCGGGCGTCGGCCCGACCTCTGCGCAACGCGTGCTCGATGGCATGGCCGAGGCAGACAATCCGGTTGCTGCTCTCTGCAACACACTGACACCGCCGCGCGCCGGAGATGATTGGAAGGCGTTTGTTCGAACGGTCGAGCATCTACGGACTTCGGACTGGCCCGGCGACATCGAGCGCGCACGGCTCTGGTACGAGCCGCATCTCGAGCGCATCCACGAGGACGCCGAGGCGCGCCGCGCCGACCTGATCCAGCTCGAGCAGATCGCGAGCGGGTATCCATCGCGCGAGCGTTTTCTCACTGAGCTGACGCTGGATCCACCCGATGCGGTCAGCGACCAGGCCGGCGTACCGCTGCTCGATGAGGATTACCTGGTCCTGTCGACCATCCACTCGGCGAAGGGCCAGGAATGGCGGTCGGTCTTCGTGCTGAACGTCGTCGACGGTTGCATTCCGTCGATCTCGGTGTCGGAACATCAGCCGAGCTCGAGGAAGAA
>CAWCKS010000012.1:0-228444 GCA_963796195.1 uncultured Alphaproteobacteria bacterium
GTCCTCGGAGGCTTGCGGATCGCCGGCGGGCTGTCGCTGATCGGCGCGGTGGTGGCTGAAATTGCGGCAGGGTCGGCCAGGGCCGGCTGGGGCCTCGCGTTCCGGATCGCCGAGTCCGGCTATCGCCTCAATATTCCGCGAATGTTCGCGGCCTTGCTGTTGCTCTCGTTGACCGGCATTGTCATCTTCATGGCCCTGTCGCTCGTCTCGCACCTGATGCTGCGACGCTGGCACGAGAGCGCGCTCGCAAAGGAAAGCTGATGGCCGACCAACAGACCAAGCCAGACATTCTGGTATACGGGCCGCCCAAGCCGGTGGTGATCTCGGGGCTGTCGGTGCCTTCATCTTGCACAAGTTTGAGAACCATCGCGACCTCAGTCGACTCTCCGCCGCTGCCGCCGAAAAAATTCGCGGCGTTGCCGTCACCGAACTGCTGCCGGTCGATGCGACCATGTTGTCGCGACTGCCCAAAGTCGAAATCATTGCGGCATTCGGTGTCGGCTACGATCACATCGACGTTGCCGCGGCGAAGCAGCACAATGCCGTCGTCACCCACACGCCGGATGTGTTGACCGAGGAGACCGCCGACGCCGCGATCGGTCTGTTCGTCGCCACAGTGCGGGAGTTCGTAAAGGCCGACCGCTATCTGCGCTCAGGTCTGTGGGCCAACCAGCCCTATCCATTGACCCCAGCCTCGACCCGGGACCGCACCGTTGGCCTGGTCGGTATGGGTCGCATCGGCAAGGCGATCGCGCGCCGGCTCGACGCCATGCGCATTCCGGTCGTCTATCATGCGCGCCGGCCCGCCGAAGGCGTGACCTATCGACACTATCCAAAATTGCTCGACATGGCGAAAGCGGTGGACACCTTGATCGTCATGGCGCCGGGCGGTGCTTCGACTGCGAAGATGGTCAATGCTGAGGTCTTGGGCGCGCTCGGCCCCAACGGCGTCGTCATCAACATGTCGCGCGGCTCGGTGATCGACGAACAGGCGCTAGTCGAAGCCTTGAAGAAGGGGACGATCCTCGCCGCTGGTCTCGACGTGTACGCCAAGGAGCCGTTCGTTCCGGATGAACTGAAGGCGATGCAGAACGTCGTGCTGCTGCCGCACATCGGCTCCGCCTCGGTCTTGACCCGCCATGCTATGGACCAACTTGTGGTCGACAATCTAAAAGCCTGGTTCGACGGCAAGTTACCGCCGACCCCGGTACCGGAAACCCCGGTGAAAAGTCGCTAGACGTCAAGATTTGGTCGTCCCCGCGAAGGCGGGGACCCATACACCGCAGCAGAGCGAGGCGACGACGGATTGCAGTGATCGAGCGCTCTTTGACAAACGCCGCGTCAGATACTCAGCGCAGGGGGTATGGGTCCCCGCCTTCGCGGGGACGCAACTCCAGGCTTATTGGCCTGGCGCGGGCCTCCTTCTGGCGTTGATCGTCCTTGCCGCGCCGGTTCGCGCACAGACCGGCCCCGATCTGGCAAAGGACATGGTCGGCCAGTGGGAGCTGTCGACCGCCGAGCGCAACAAGACCTGCGTCGTGACGCTGAAGGGCGACAACACCCCGTCGGGCTCGCGCCTCGAACTGGAAAAAGGTTGCGCCGACGCGCTGCCGTTCACCAAGGACATCACAGCGTGGTCGATCAAGGGCCTCGACATCGTCCGCCTGCAGGACGCCAGGGGTGAAGCGGTGATCGACTTCACCGAAGTCGAGAGCGGTATCCTCGAGGGCACGCGAAGCGGCGAGGGCGTCTACATCCTGCAAAATCTTGCCGCGGCCCGCGCGCTGTCGAAATCGACCGACATGATGATCGGCGACTGGGCGGTGGTCCGTGAGAATGGCCGCACCGTCTGCGGCCTGACGCTGACCAATAACGATGCCGGCAACGACAATTTCCAGCTGTTCCTCAAGCCGCGCTGCGATCCTGCGATCGCGAGCTTCAATCCGACGATGTGGCGGCTGGAGCGCGGCGAGTTGCAGTTCATCGCCCCGAATGGCGAAGCCTGGCATTTCGAGGCCGACGACAACGCGCAATGGCGGCGCGTGCCCGATACGGCCGATCCACTTGTGCTGGTGCGGCAGTAGCGCTCACGAAATCTTCAGCGTGATGCCGCCGTCGACCACAAGCTCGATGCCGGTGACGTAGCGGCTCTCGTCGCTTGCCAGATAAACAGCAGCGTGCGCGACGTCCCAGGCGTTGCCGCCAAACCCCATCGGCACCTGCTTGGCGCGGGCCTGCCACAGCTCCGCTTCGCCGCCATAGGCCGCGGCAAGCCCCGCGGATTTCAACACCATCGGCGTTTCCATCAGCCCCGGCAGGATCGCATTGATGCGGATCTGCTTCGACGCGTATTGCGCGGCCGTGGTCCGCGTCAAATGGTTCATCGCCGCCTTGCTCGCATAGTAGGTCGCGTACGGCACCCCGGTGTAGCGGATGCCGGCGATCGACGAGATGTTGATGATCGAGCCGCCGCCCTGGCGCTCCATTACCGGAATGACGTGCTTCATGGTGAGGAAAGCGCTCTTCAGGTTGATCGCCATGACGCGATCCCATTCCTCTTCGGCGAACTCGACGACGCCGCCGACTGCGGCGATGCCGACATTGTTATCGAGGATGTCGATCCGGCCGAAGGCGTCGAGACAAGCCTTGGCCATCGCTTCGACTTGTGCAGCCTTGGTCACGTCAGCGGTAAACGACTTCGCATCGCCGCCTTCATTTCTGATCAAGCCGACCGTTTCGGCTGCGGCCGCTTCGTTGATATCGACGCACAAAACCTTTGCACCTTCGCGGGCAAAAGCCACGGCAGTGGCTTTGCCGTTGCCCCAACCCGGGCCGCTGGAGCCCGCGCCGACCACGATTGCGATCTTGCCCTTGAGTCGATCCGTCATTTCGCAGGCCCTATCGTCGCAAGGAAGTCGTTTACGGCCGCGTTGAACTGCTCGGGCCGCTGCAGCGGCGCGAAGTGACTCACACCTGGAAGGATCGACAGAGTGGCGTTCGGTAACACCTTTGCGAGGTATGCAGCGTGTTCATGCTTGATAAACTCATCGTGCTCGGCCTGCACGATCCGAACCGGTACGCGGATGCGGGCAAGATCGGCAGCCGAATAATCCGGCTGCGTTCGCTGCATCAGGCCAACGGCCTCGACGAACTCCTTGAACTTGTCGGGTGTCGCCGACAGTGCCGCAAAATCCTTGGTGTGGCGGCTGAAGCAATGTTTCAGCGCCGTGGTCGGCTCGAACGGCTTGTTGCCCGATGGGTCCATCTTGCAGGCGAAGAAGAATACGCCTGTGACGCGCTCGGGCGCCTTGTCAGCGAGGATCAGCGAGATGATCGCGCCGTCGCTCCAGCCGACCAGCGCCGCGCCCTTGACGCCGGCCCGGTCCATTACTGCAAGCGCGTCGGTCGCCATCAGGTCGTAGGAGTAGGGACGCGCATCGCGCGTGCTGCGGCCGTGACCACGGCTGTCGATGACGACGACGCGGTGTCCGGCGGCGACCAGGTCAGGCACCTGATATCCCCAGTTGCCGCTGTGGCCGAGCCCGCCATGCAGCAAGATGACCGGACTACCAATGCCATAGCTCGCGTACCAGATGCGCGCGCCATCGTGGTCGACGTAGCCCTGTTCGGTCGCCGGCGGGAGTGGCGGCGCGCCTTGGGCGTCAAAGAGTTCAAGGTCGTCATCGATCATCTCGATCTCCGGCTTTGCGAGCTCGGCCGCGCGCCATAATTGGCTATATCAGCCGCAATCCCTTTAGCGTCGCATGCCCGTTGCGGCCGACGATGATGTGGTCGTGGATGGCAATGCCAAGGGGCTTCGCGATATCCACGATCTGTTTCGTCATTTGCACGTCGGCATTCGACGGTGTCGGGTCACCGCTCGGGTGATTGTGCACCAGGATGATCGCGGTTGCCGAAAGCTCCAGCGCGCGCTTCACCACCTCGCGCGGATAGACCGGCGTGTGATCGACCGTGCCGGTCTGCTGCACCTCGTCGGCGATCAGCTGGTTCTTCTTGTCGAGGAACAGGATGCGGAACTGCTCCTTCTCTGCAAACGCCATCGCGGCCCGGCAATAGTCGATCACCGCGGCGCCGGATGACAGCACCGGGCGCTGCTTCAACTCGCCTCTGGCGATGCGGCTCGCGCTCGCCGCGATCAGCTTGATCTCGGTGATGATCTCGCTACCGACACCATCGACTTCAGCCAAACGTGCCTCGGGTGCGTGCATGACCTCGGCGAACGAGCCGAATTTCTCGATCAGCTCCTTCGCCAGCGGCTTCATGTCGCCGCGCGGCTTTGCGCTGAACAGCACCAGTTCGAGCATTTCATAGTCGGCCAGCGCGTCGGCCCCTGCCGTGCGAAAGCGGTCACGCAATCGCCCGCGATGGCCGTGATAGTGCGGGGTCTTTCTTGGGTTGCTCCGGCGACGACATGCACTCAGCATGCCCGCGCCGCCGGCAATTGCAACTGGAAGGTTAGCGATACGGCGGCTTGTCGAGCTTGCGCGGCGACAGCGTGAAAATCTCGACGCCGGTATCGGTGACACCGACCGTGTGCTCGAACTGTGCCGACAGCGAGCGGTCGCGGGTCACCGCGGTCCAGCCGTCGGACAGGATTTTGACATGCGGCTTGCCGAGATTGATCATCGGCTCGATGGTGAAGAACATGCCGGGATGCATCACGATGCCTTCGCCCGGCCGGCCGACATGGATGATGTTCGGCTCGTCGTGGAACATCCGTCCGAGGCCGTGGCCGCAGAAATCGCGCACCACGCTCATCTGCTGCGGTTCGACATAGCTCTGGATGGCATGACCGATGTCGCCTGTCGTGGCGCCCGGCTTCACCGCGGCAATGCCGCGCATCATCGCCTCGTGCGTAACCTCGATCAGCCGCTCGGCCTTGCGCGAGATTTCGCCAACCGGATACATCCGGCTGGAATCACCATGCCAGCCGTCGACGATAAGGGTGACATCGATGTTGACGATGTCGCCCTCCTTCATCGGCCGGTCGCCCGGCATGCCGTGGCAGACCACATGATTGAGCGAGGTGCAGGTCGAGTAGCGGTAGCCACGGTACATCAGTGTGGCCGGCCGCGCGCCGCGGCTCAGCGCGAACTCGCGCACCACATCGTCGATCCGCGAGGTCGGCACGCCTGGCTTGACCTCGTCGACCAGCACGTCGAGGCATTCGGCGACCAGCGCGCCGGCCTTGCGCATGCCGGCAAAGGCGGCGGGTCCATGGAGCTTGATTTGTCCGGTCTTGCGGAGGGGTGCCTGGCTTGCTTCAACGTAGGCCATGGTTCTGCGGAGTATTGCTCTATGCTGTTGAATTTCAGGGGGAATTCCAATCCGCCTGCCGACCTAATGTATACCATGGTGGCCGGAGCGCAAGCTCAACTGACAGGGCCGATCAAGCCCGCGCCGCGTGGCCGGCGATTGGCACGGCCATCGCCAGCGTGACGCCTTCGCGACCCATGCGGCAGGTATAGGCCAGTGCCTCGACGCCCTCCGGCTTGGGCCTTGTCGAAGGCCGCGCCATAGGCCGGATCGAGGTCGCGGGCGAGATCAAACGAGGTCGCCGACGCGATCTGGATCACGAACAGCATCACTGCGCGCGAGCCCGCCTTCGCCATGGCGCCAAGCTCGTCCAGATGCCGCGCGCCCCGGTCGGTGACCGAATCCGGAAATTCCGCGAGGCCCTGTCGGCGCATCAGGTGGACGTTCTTGACCTCGACATAGCAGTCCGGTCGGCTTGATTGTTGCAGCAGGAAATCGACGCGCGAGGCGCGGCCGTAGCGGACCTCGCGGCGGATGGTCGCGTAACCCGTGAGTTCGGCGATCGCTTCAGCCTTCAGGGCCTCGGCCACGATGGCATTCGGATTGCCGGTGTTGATACCGACCAGCTCGGGGCCGCCACCGAAATCGACCTCGATCAACTCCAGCGACAGCGGCAGCTTGCGCTTCAAGTTGGGCGAGCGCGACAGCCACACCCTCGAGCCGGGCGCCTGCAGGCCCATCATTGATCCGGGATTGGCGACATGCACCGTGGCGATGCCGCCGTCGTCGAGCCTCACGTCAGCAAGAAAGCGCTTGTAACGCTTGAGCAGCGTCGCCGGAATCAACTCGGAGCAGAACCGCATGCGTCAATCACCGGAGGCATCCAGCACCGCCTCGATCGGCAGTGCGCCGCGCACGCGGATATCGCGCACCGGATAGGGCACCTGGATGCCCTCGCGCTTGAAGGTATCCCACAGCGCCATCATCACGTCGCTGCGTACGTTGCCCATGCCGGCTTCAGGATCGCTGATCCAGAACGTCAGCGAGTACTTCATGCCGTAGTCGGCAAACTCGGTGAGCAGACACACTGGCGCATGCACATCGGTGACGCGCGGCGTCTTTGCTGCGATCTCGCAGGCGAGCTTGCAGACCACTTTCGGGTCGGCGTCGTAGTTGGTGCCGAACTTCACCTCGACCAGCGTATTGCGATCGCGATAAGTCCAGTTGACGACCTTCTGCGTGACCAGATCTTCGTTCGGGATCAGGAACTCGCGGCCGTCACCCGCCGCGACCGAGATGTAGCGGATGTTCATCGTGCTGACGCGGCCGAAGTTGTCGCCGATGGTGACGAGGTCGCCGGGCTTCACCGACTTGTCGACGAGGAGAATGATGCCGCTGATGAAGTTGGCGACGATCTTCTGCAGGCCGAAGCCGAGGCCGACGCCGATGGCGCCGCCGAAGATCGTCAGCGCCGAGAGGTCGATGCCGACCGAGCTCAGCACGATCACCACCGCGAGCGCAATCAGCGCAATGCTGGCGAGCTTGGAGACCAGCACCTGAGCTGACGGCGTCAGATCGCCGCTGCGCGACAGCCAGCTGTCGATGAATTTGCTGACCAGGCTCGCCGCCCAGATTGCAAACGACAGCAGCACCGCAACCTTGAGAATCAGCAGTGGTGTCAGGCGAAGACCGCCGATGGTGATGGCGACCGAATCAAGTGCCGCCGTGACCGGCCCGAGCAAGCCGAGGATCGACAGCGCGGCGACCAGGAACGCAATGACCGCAATGGTGCGAACCAGCAGCTGGTCGCGCACGATCCCCGCCATCAGGCGGATGACGAGCCATGCCGTCGCCAGCGAGGTTGCGACCGCCAGCATGTAGCTGCGGCTCGGCCAGGTCACGAGCAGCATCGACGCGCGCATCATCGCGACGAGCAGCGTGAAGAACGCGACGCCGAGGCTGCCGCACAAAGCGCGGACAAAACGTCGCACGGCGCCGGGCAGGCCCATCGCCGAGGAGGTGATGTCGACGCGCGATCGCATGATTGCCGCAAGAATGCGCGCGACGCCCGCAGCCGCGACCAACAGGCCGATCTGGTACCAGAACCACGACCAGGTCAGCTCGGCGCCAACCGAACGGAGTGAGTTCAGGATGGCGTCGATCGCCTCGTGCAGATCATTCAGTTCAGGCATTGCCGTGACCTTGCGCCGAAGACAGTCTCGCGTTGATTCGGGTCAGTGGAGAATTTCACAGCTGGCGGTGACTGGCTACGCGACGGGTCGCCATCAAGCAAGTCATCCTGCGGAGGCCACACGGCGCAGGATTATAGGGTTGCGCGACCCGACCGCGACGATAAGGATGGCAGATATCCTGGTCGAACGCGGAACAAGCATGGCGCCGCTCGATAACATGAGCCTAGCGGTTTTTCTCGGGGCGGTTCTCGTAATGGCGGGAATGCTCTCGAGCCTGATCGCGCTCCGGTTCGGCGCGCCGCTGCTGCTGGTGTTCCTGGTCGTCGGCATGCTTGCCGGCGAATCCGGGCCCGGCGGGCTGGCGTTCGACAATGTCGAAGCGACATACCTGGTCGGCTCGATCGCGCTTGCCCTGATCCTGTTCGACGGCGGCCTGCGCACGCGCTTTTCCTCGATCCGCGCGGTGCTGCCGCCCGCAGCGACGCTCGCCACGCTGGGTGTGTTGGTGACCGCCGTGATCACGGCTCCGGTCGCGAAATACGCCCTCGACATCAGCTGGAACGAATCATTCCTGATGGGCGCGGTGCTTGCGTCGACCGATGCGGCCGCCGTGTTCCTCCTGATCCACAGCCGCGGCTTGCGCTTGCGGCCACGCGTTGGCGCGACGCTCGAGGTCGAGTCCGGTACCAATGATCCCTTTGCGATTTTTCTCACGCTGATCCTGGTCGAGTTGCTCTCGGTCGGCAAAAGCACGCCCGGTCATCTTGCGCTGGAGTTTGTGCAGGAGGCAGGCCTCGGCGCGATCATCGGCCTGGCTGGTGGGCGTGGCGTTGTGATCGCACTCAATCGACTGGCTCTGCCGCAGGGCTTGCACGCGCCGTTCGTGACCACGGCCGCATTGGTGATATTCGGGATCGCCCAGATCGGCCATTCCTCAGGGTTTCTCGCTGTCTATCTCGCCGGCATTTTGATCGGCAACCGGCCGACCCGTGCGCACAATTCGGTCGTGGCGTTTCTCGACGCGGTCACCTGGCTCGCGCAAATTGTGATGTTCGTGCTGCTCGGCCTGCTGGTCGGACCGCGGCAACTCTTGACCAGCATTGGGCCGGAACTCGTCATCGCGCTGACCCTGATGCTGATCGCGCGTCCCCTCGCGGTGGTAGTCTGCCTTGCTCCGTTCCGCTTTGCATGGCGGGAAAAAATCTTCATCGCCTGGGTCGGCTTGCGCGGCGCGGTCGCGATTTTCCTGGCCTCGATCCCGATGCTGATCGGCTTGTCGAAGGCCTATCTCTACTTCGACATCGCCTTCGTCGTCGTGATCGTCTCGCTATTGGTGCAAGGCTGGACACTCACTCTTGCCGCACGCCGGCTGCATGTCTCGCTGCCGCGCACCGACCGCGCGCCGCGGCGGATCGAGCTCGACCTGCCCGGCCAGCTCGAGCAGGAGCTGGTCGGCTATTCCGTCCGCCGCAACAGCCTGTTCCTGCGGCGAGGTCTCGTGCCATCGTGGTCGAAACCGACGCTGGTGATCCGCGACAAGCACATTCTTTCGCCGGCGGAAGCCTCTCCCGTCGTTGCCGGTGATTACATTTACCTGCTGGCGCCGCCCGAAAAGGCCGAAGCACTTGACCGCTTCTTTGTCGACATGCCTCCGGTGGCGGCACCCGATCCGCATCTGCTTGGCGACTTCACCGTCTCTGGTGAGATCACACTTGTCGATCTGGCGGCGGTGTATGGAATCAAGGTCGAGCCTTCCCAGGCGGCGCTGTCGCTCGCTGATTATTTCGACATCAACCTCGACCACGCGCCTGTCGTCAACGACACCTTGCCGCTCGACGAAATCGTGCTGGTGGCCCGCAGCATCTCGGGCCATCGCGTGAACCTGGTCGGCTTGCGCCTGCCGGAAGAGGAAGAGCCGCCATCAGCGCCGCCATCGTTCCGGACGCGGGCCGGAGTTGCGCTGCGCCGGGCCTTGTCGGCGATCATCGAGGCCTGAGCCGCACGCCGCGTGAACCCGATTGGTCATGGTTGCGACACAAGGAGTCGATACGTGCGCTGCCGTCGCATGCCGCTATTCTCCCGAAAACCAATCACTGGTCTGGCCCTGCCTGCCGCATTGCTCGCGATGGTACTGCTAGCGCTCGCCCCGGCGAAGGTAACCGCGGCGGAGTCGCCCGAGTGGGAGCATTGCCGGGGCGCCTCGGGCATCTCACAGGCCGAGGCAATTGACGCCTGCACGTCGTTGCTGCAAGCGTCCACGAATGCGCCAAGCCGCTCATTCGTGCTCGCGTTGCGCGGCCGGCAATACTATCTCGCCGCGAAATACGATCAGGCGATTGCGGATTTCGACGCCGCGATCGGGCTCGATCCGGAATTGCCCCAGCCGACGCACTACCGCGGTCTGTCCTACGCCGCAAAGGGAGATCTCGATCGCGCGGTCGCCGACTTCACCCGTGTCATCGCGCTCGACCCGGGCTTTTCGCCGGCCTGGTTCCGGCGCGGGCTCGCCTACTACAACAGGAACGATTTCGATCGTGCGATCGGGGATTTCGACCAATCGATCGCGCGCGATCCCGCCGATGGTATGAGCTACCACTACCGTGGCTTGAGCCACAGCAAGCGCGGCGAGATCGATCTCGCGATCACCGACTTCAACGAAGTCATCAAGCGCGATGCGCGTGACGCGCTGGCCTATTACAACCGGGGCAACGCCTATGCGGCCAGGAATGACGCGACCCATGCCTTGGCCGATTACGATCGGGCAATCGCGATCGACCCGCGCGACACACGCTTCCTGGACGCACGCGGCGAGCTCCGGCGTGCCAACGGCGATCTTGAAGGCGCGCTGACCGATCTCGACGCCGCGCTAAAGCTCAAGCCGGCAGATCAAAAGGCTCTGCTGAGCAGGAGCGGCGTCTATGCCGCCAAGGGCGATCATGCGCGGTCGGAGGCCGACTACGCCGTCGTCGTGACCAGTTTGCTGCAGCAGTCGATGCTTTATCCGGACGCAGCCCGGCGGAAACGCGAGGAAGGCGACGTCCGTATCACATTCGCCATCGATCGGGACGGCAGGGTGACGTCGAGCGCCGTCACCAAACCATCGAACAATGCGCTGTTGGATCGCGAGGCGCTTGCCATGATCCAGCGCGCGCAACCGTTTCCGTCGCCTGCGCTGATCGGCAAGGATTCCGAGGAATTCGCGACCACAATCAAGTTCAATCTATTTTAGATCGTGCGCGATTGCCGGCGTCGCCTCAGGACCCGCCGGCGGCGGCCAGCACTTCGGCACCGCCGCGTGCGGCGATATGGCCCTGCTGGACGATAATGATCTGCGTTGCCAGGGCGCGGACTTCGTCGGCGCTGTGGCTGACATAGATCATCGGGATCGCGCTCTGGTCGCGCAGGCGTACCAGATACGGCAGGATCTCGGCCTTGCGTTCCTCGTCGAATGAGCCCAGCGGCTCATCGAGCAGCAGCAACCTCGGTCGTGACAGCAGCGCTCGTCCAAGCGCCACGCGTTGCTTCTCTCCGCCCGACAGCTTGCCCGGACGCCGCGTCAACAGGTCGTCGAGATCGAGCAGTTTTGTTACCCGCGCCGCTTCGGCCTCCTCCCGGATGAAGCCGTTCATGCGCCGGCCGTAGTCGAGATTTTCGGCGACGCTCAAATGTGGGAACAGCCGAGCGTCTTGAAATACGTAGCCAATGCGGCGACGATAGGCTGGCAGATGGATGCCCGCCTCGGCGTCGTCCAAAATCTCGCCGTCGAGCTCGATTGCGCCGCGGTCCGGCCGCAACAATCCAGCGATCATGCTGATGATTGAAGTCTTGCCGGCACCGGAGCGGCCAAACAGCGCGGTGACGCCGCCGGCGCTGTCGAAGGCGGCTTCGATCGTGAGCTGTTCAAACCGCTTGACGACGTCGACGCGCAGCATGGTCACTCACCACGCAGGCGCAGCACGGCGCGCCGCGCGAACCATTCCGAGGCAATCAGGGCCGCGAAGGCAATCAAAAGCGAGATCACGATCAGCTGCAGCGCGGCGAAGTCGCCGTTCGGGGTCTGGATCAGCGCGTAGATCGCCGACGAGATGGTTTGCGTCTCGCCCGGGATGTTCGACACGAAGGTGATGGTCGCGCCGAATTCGCCGAGCGCCTTGGCGAAGCATAGCACCATGCCGGCGATGATGCCGGGCAGCGCCAGCGGAAACGTCACCGACGAGAACACGTTGAGAGGCGACGCACCGAGCGTGGTGGCAGCCTGTTCAAGCCTGAGATCAACCGCCTCGAAGGAAATCCGGATCGGCCGCACCAGCAGCGGAAATCCCATCACACCGCAGGCGAGCGCAGCTCCTGTCCAGCGAAACGCCAGCACGATCCCGAACTGGCCGAGAAATTCGCCGACAGCGCCGTGCCGGCCGAAGGTCAGCAGCAGCAGATAGCCGGTGACGACAGGCGGAAGCACGAGCGGCAAGTGCACCAGCGCTTCCACAAAGATCTTGCCCGGAAAATTCTTGCGCGACAGCAGCCACGCCACGCCGATGCCGAGCGGCGTGGCGACAAGGGTCGCCACGACGGCGATGCGTAGCGTCAACGCAATCGCCGTCCAGCCGGTCGGAGTGATGTCGAACACGAAGGACTACGAGGTGGGGCGGACGAGAACCGTGAACCCGTATTTTTCAAAGATGCCCTTCGATGCCGACGATCGAACATAGGCGAGATAGTCGGCGGCTTCAGGCTTCGCCGTCGCGGTGGCGGCGAACGGATAGATCACCGGCGGATAGGAATTCCTGCGGGAAGCTGCCGACGATCTTGACGCCGGGTTCGACTTTGGCGTCGGTCTCGTAGACGATGCCGAGCGCCGCTTCCCTGCGTGCGACCAGTGTCAGCGCGGCGCGGACATTATCGGCCATCGCGAATTTCGGCTCCGCCGCCGTCCATGACCCGAGCTTCTCCAGCGCGGCCTTGGCGTACTTACCGACGGGCACCGACGTGACGTCGCCGGTCGCGATCTTGCCATCGCCCGCGAGCTTGGCGAGATCGAACCCGGGTCCGATCTCCACGGTGGAAATGTCGGTGTCCTTCGGCGCGATCAGCACCAGCTTGTTGCCCAGCAGGTCGACGCGGGTGCCTTCGTTGATCGTCTTCTTGCCGATCGCGTAAGTCATCCAGTCGGTATCAGCGGAAATGAAGATGTCGGCCGGCGCGCCCTGTTCGATCTGCTTCGCAAGCGCCGAGCTTGCCGCATAGCTGGCCGCGATTTTGATTCCGGTCTTCGCGGTATAGGCCGCGTTGATGTCGTCGAGCGCGTTCTTCAAGGAAGCCGCGGCGAACACGATGAGTGATTTTTCCTGAGCCTGTGCCGGCAGCCCGGCCGCACCGAACAGGAAGCTTGCCAACGCAAGCAGGCGAACAAATTGACGCATGGCGCACTCCATCACAGATCGCATGCATGCGTCGTCGCGCCGCGATGCGGATCTCTCTTGTCAAGAAAGCGATGGTGCGGAAGCGCCGTTCCGAACATCCCGGCGGGCTTACGGCGCCGCACGGGATATCGCTGGAACCGACACTATCAGCCGGATTTGGACGGCGAAAGCCCCTCAATCGGACGGCATGACCGCGACCGAGATGCTCTCAGCGGTAACCCCGCTGATCTGCAGCGTAAATGGTTGCCCCGTCAGCTCGAACTTCACCACTTTGCGGATGCCGTCGCAGCCCTGAACGCCGCTGAACGATCTGGCCTTGAGAAACCGCCCGTTCTGTATGATGTCGAGCCAGGCCGGCGCCGACAGGCTGATCGAGTAAACGCCTGCCGCAACACCCTTCGACGACACGAAGCCCGCGAAGGTCCCGTCTTTCGGCGCGCGCTCCGGCGGCGTCGGCAATGCGGCGTCCTTCGGGGTCTCCAGCGTGATCTTTGCTGCGAACGGCAGCGCGGCGATGTTGGTGCCGGACACCATCGTCTTGAGGTCGTTCGACCGCAACGCCGTCGTTTCGCGCTCGACCGGCCACTTGAACTTGTCGCAGCCGACGGGTTCCTGAGCGAATACAGGGGCGGCGACGAGGGCCGCAAATGCAGCGGCAATGATTGCGATGCGCATTGTCGTTCAATCAATCGACAGCAATCATCACGTCGGAGGCCTTGACCACCACGGTGACCTTGCCTCCCGCTTTGATGCCGAGATCATCGACCGCTTCGTTGGTAATCGACGATGTCACGATAACGCCATTTCCAATATCGACGCGGACATGAGCCGTCGTCGCGCCCTTCTTGACGTCGGCGACGATGCCCTTGATTTGATTGCGTGCGCTGAGGCGCATGATGGTCCTTCCGTATCGACGCGCGTCCGCCGATGGCGTGACGACAAGCGCCGGATCAAAGAAGCGGAGGAACCATCGTTCCGGGGGATTGCAGCAACGTGACGGTCGCTTGCAGAACTATCCTAGCAAAGCCGTCCGTGCCGGCAAGCCGCGGAAAAAATTACGGCGCGTTCAACACCGCCTTGCAGGTCGGCGGCAGCTGCGCCAGCGTCATCGGTGGTTTCGGCTTCGGCGGCACTTTTGGCGGCTTCGGATGCAACACCGGATCGCTGAACCAGTAGGCGAGGTCTTCCTTGGAGCAGCCGTCGCGCTCCGGGGGCTCGGGCTGTGGCGTGCAGTTCGGGTAGTTCGCCGGGCATTTGATGCGGATGTGGAAGTGGTAGTCGTGGCCGTACATCGGCCGGATCTTCCACAGCCAGCTGTGATCGCTGCCGGCCTCCCGGCACAGCGCCTTTTTGATCGCGGCGTTGACAAAGATTTCTTCGACTTCCGGGTTCTCGGCCGCGGCTTTGATGACGGCCATATGACCCGGCGTCCACACCTTCGGATCGATGTCGAGCCGGTCGCCTCGCACCATCATGGTGGCCGACATCTCCTCGCGCTCGGTGCGTGTCAGCTCGCGCTTTGGCATTGGCGTCAACCAGACATCGGCGTCAAGGCCGACCTGGTGGCTCGCATGGCCCGTGATCATCGGGCCGCCGCGCGGTTGCGACATGTCGCCAACCAGCAGGCCCGGCCAGCCCGAAACCTTCGGCACCTTCGCCGCGAGCTTTTCAAGCAGGTTCACGAGCTCCGGCGTACCCCAGTTGCGGTTGCGCGACAGCCGCATCACCTGCCAGTTCGGTCCGTTGATCGGCAGCGCCTCGCCACCGGCGAGGCAGCCCTTGGCATAGAACCCGACGACCTGGGTCGGCCCATTCGACGGCGCAATCTTGCGGCCGAACAATTCCTTGGCGGCGACGTGGGGATCGTTGGGATTGGCGAGTGGCGGCAGCGGCTTTGGATCGAGCGTGCCCTTGTCCTGCGCGAGCGCGCTCGCGAGCGTTCCAGCAACGGCGGCGGCAAACAGCAACCTGGGAATCATGGGTTTGTTATAGCCGATCTTGCCGCGGACGTTGAGGTGTCCGATACAGTCACGCGTAGTTGAGGGGCGGGCAATGGCGAAGACAGCAGTCGATTCCGGGCGCGAGCAACCGGTCTATCCGGATATGGCAGGCAAGGTCGCGCTGGTCACCGGCGGTTCGAGCGGCATTGGTTTTGCGACGGCGCGCGCCTTCGCCAGCCAAGGTGCCCGCGTGATGATCACGAGCCGTGGCAAGAGCGCGGCGCAGCAGGCGCTGCGTAGCTTGAGCAAGGTCGGCGAGGTGCAGTGGGTCGAAGCCGACGCCAGCGATGCAAAGTCGGTGGCAAAGATGATCGCAACCGTCATGAAGAGTTTTGGCCGGCTCGACTATGCCTTCAACAATGCGGGGAGCGGCGCCCGCATCGGCCCGATCGCAAAAGCTTCAGAAGACGCATGGCGCAAGACCATCGACGGTTTTCTGACGTCGGCGTTCCTGTGCGTGCGCGCGGAGATCGGCGTAATGAAAAAATCCGGTGTTATCGTCAACAACGCGTCTGTGGACGGCTTGCGCGGCTATCCCTTCCCTGGTGGCTTTGCCTATTCGGCCGCGAAGCATGGCGTCGTCGGCCTGACACGCAGCGCCGCGCTTGAACATGCGAAGACCGGTCCGCGCATCTGTGCGGTATGTCCCGGCTGGATTAACACTCCGCCGGTCGCCGGCTGGATGCAACGCGACGCGAAGGTCGCGGCCGAAATCATTCGCCAAACTCCGCGTGGAAAGATTGGCGATCCCGGCGAGGTTGCTGCCTCCGTGCTGTGGCTCTGCAGCAGTGCGGCTTCATTTGCTGTCGGCACGATCCTGCCGATCGACGGCGGCTACATGGCCTGACTTATTGGGTCGGCCCGGCTGACTTGGCCTGATTAAGATTAATCCCAATTGCTTTACGACGTTGGAGTGCTGCGAAGCTAGAAATGCCGCCTCTGACAAGGCGGGATCACTGATGATGTCGGGGCAACGATCTTTGCAACGTTGGCTGTGTAGCGGCCTGATCGCCGCCGCGATCGTGCTCGCAACGTCAGCGATGTCGAGCGCAAGCGCCGCCCTGCTTGTCTACATCGATAGATCGTCGCAGCGCATGGATGTCGTGGTCGACGGCGTCAGGCGTTTCCGCTGGCCTGTCTCCACCGGTCGCCGCGGCCTCGGTACCCCGGCCGGCGTGTTCCACCCGCAGATGCTGGCGCGCAGCTGGTTCTCGCGTCGCTACTACAGCTCGCCGATGCCGTACTCGATCTTCTTCCACCGCGGCTATGCCATTCACGGCACCTACGAGCTGTCGCGGCTCGGCGGACCGGCGTCGCATGGCTGCGTGCGGCTGCACCCGCAAAATGCGGCGATCCTGTTCTCGCTGGTCCTTCAGGAGGGCCCCCGCAACACGCGGATCGTGGTCGAGTAACCAGCGATTAACGCTATGACCCGCTGCTGAAAATTGATGCGGGTCGCCGCGCTTGTGTGCAAAACGAACGTGCTGCCGTCCTATTCGTTCGGAGAGGTTCCGGTTGCGATCGATTTCTGTCGTTTCAGTAGAAACAGGGCGTCATCGCCCGGTCAGAACTGTCGATTGAAGGCTTCGTCGCTCGTTTGTTGCGCAGATTCGCGCCAAGTGTGTGCGATACCACCCGCGCTGATCGAGCACGACCGGCACGCACATACCGTTTTTTCAGAAACATCAGTCAATTTCACGCCCGGAAGTAGGGTGAGTTTTGCGTCATGCCGCCTGTTCGGCCGCCGAAGACCAAGAACAATGGTCGGACCAGGACAATCTCGGCGCGGCGTCACGCCCGGCCGAAGGTCAAGCGTGCGCTCGCCAAGCTTGGCCAGAAGCGCGAGCCGGCCAACGAGATTCGCGAAATCGTCCGCAAGCGTGCCGAGGCCGAAGCCGCCGTCGCCGACGCGCGCCGCTCGCATGAGCGCCTGCGCGAGGCGATCGACATCCTGCCGCAAGGCATCGTCTTTCTCGACGGCGAAGGCCGCTACATTCTCTGGAACAAGAAATACTCCGAGATCTACAGCGCGACGTCCGATCTGTTCAAACCCGGCGCCAGGCTCGAAGATACCCTGCGCATCGGCGTGGAGCGGGGCGACTACCCGGAAGCCAAAGGCCGCGAGGAGGAGTGGATCGCCGAACGGCTGCAAAAGCTCTATCAGCCCGGCGCGCGCCATGAGCAGCTGCTTGCCGACGGCCGCTGCATCCTGATCGAGGAGCGCCTGACGTCGGACGGCGGCGTGATCGGGCTCCGCGTCGACATCACCGAGCTCAAGCAGCGCGAGGCGTCGTTCCGTCTGCTGTTCGACGGCAACCCGGTGCCGATGATCGTCTGCGCGCTGGACGACGAGAAGATTCTCGCGGTCAACGATGCCGCGATTTCCCACTATGGTTACAGCCGCTCGTCATTCGAGGCGATGTCGATCCGCGATCTGCAGGCCTTTGCGTCGGAGACGCCGTGGGCTGACGAAACCGATGATGCAGCGGCGGCGAGCAAGACCTGGCGTCACGTCAAATCCGATGGGTCGCTGATCGACGTTGCGGTCTATTCGCGCTATTTGATTCACGGCGATCGTCCGGCCATGCTGCTGGCGCTAATCGACACCACCGAGCGGCGTCGTGCGGAGGCGCGTCTTGCCTTTATGGCGCAGCATGATGGGCTCACCGGCCTGCCGAACCGAACGATGCTGCGGCAGCGCATCGACGAGACCATGAGCCAGAGCCGGCGCAGCGGCCAGAAGGTCGCGGTGGTTTGTCTCGACCTCGACGATTTCAAGACCGTCAACGAGACGCTGGGCCACGCCACCGGCGACAAGGTGCTGCGCGGCGTCGCCAAGCGGCTGCGCTCGTCGTTGCGCCAGGACGATCTGGTGGGCCGTCTCGGCGCCGACGAGTTCATCGTCATGCAGAGTGACATCCTGCGGCCCGAGGAGGCATCCGATCTGGCGCGTCGGCTGATATCAGCGGTGAGCGAGCCGTACCTGATCGAAGGCCAGAGCGTTGCCATCAGCGCCCGCGCGGGCATTGCGATCGCGCCGGGCGATGGCGACGATGCCGAAAAGCTCCTGAAGAATGCCGACATGGCGCTGTCGCGCGCCAAGGGCGAGGCCGGCATGACCTTCTCATTCTTCGAGGCGGCGATGGACGCCAAGGCGCAAACCCGCCGGCGGCTCGAGGCCGATTTGCGCGCCGCGATCGATGCCGAGCTGCTGGAGCCGCATTACCAGCCGCTGGTCGATCTCAAGACCGGCCAGATCACCGGCTTCGAGGCGCTGGTGCGCTGGCACAGCGCAGAACGCGGTTTCGTCTCGCCCGGCGAATTCATCCCGGTCGCCGAGGAGACCGGCCTTATCAACCCGATCGGCGGCCTTGTGCTGCGCCGCGCCTGCGCCGAGGCCGCGCGCTGGCCAGATCCGGTGCGTGTCGCGGTCAACCTGTCGCCACTTCAGTTCCGCACCGGCAATTTGCTGGCGATGGTGATGGACGCGCTGAACCAGTCGGGGCTGCCGGCGAAACGCCTCGAGCTCGAGATCACCGAGACGCTCTTGATGGACAAGGGCGACCAGGTGCTCGCGACGCTGCACGCGCTGCGCGCGCTCGGCGTCCACATCTCGATGGACGATTTCGGCACCGGCTATTCCAGCTTGAGCTACTTGCGCAGCTTTCCGTTCGACAAGATCAAGATCGACCAGTCGTTCGTGCGCGGGCTCGCCGCCAATCAAGATGCACAGGCGATCGTCCGCGCCATCGTCAACCTCGGCAAGGGCCTTGGCGTTACCATCACGGCCGAAGGCATCGAGACCGAGGCCGAGCTCTCGTTCCTGCGCGCCGAAGGCTGCCATCAGGGGCAAGGCTTCTTGTTCTCGAAGGCGCGTCCGAACGACGAGGTGATGCGCCTGCTCAAGGCCCAGCGCCGCGACAACCCGACCGACGACGAGAAGACCTGGCTGGTGGCGTAGTCCTTTGGTCGCCGCAGACACGGTCGGCTGCGGTACGGCCGATGCGGTCGATCGGCCTCACCTCTTAGGTGACCCGGAAGGCTTTGGCGGATAGTCATTTTTTTGCGCGCGGCCTGAGCAGGGAGCAGGATTGCGAACCTCTCGGGCGTGGCTCGCGACAGATAGAAGCCGCTGCACGATAAGGGGGCCGATATGACCATGCTGGCCGACGCAGTTCCCGAATTGCCAAGTCATGCGCAATACGCCCGGTTTTCTCGACGACTGCGCGGCATGTTCGTCGACTGGGTTCTGGCGCTGGTCGTGATCTTTGGCGCGATCCTGATCGCGGTGGCGGTCGGCAACGAGATCTTTTCGCGCATCCTCGCTTTTGGGGTCGTCCTGTTTCTCGTGCTATACGAGCCGCTGCTGGTGTCGCGAACCGGCGGCACGGTCGGACACTGGTTCACCAACCTGCGCGCGGTCGATGACCGCACCGGCGGCAATCTCTCGCTGCGGACTGCGTTTATCCGCGCCGGTATCAAGGCGTTCCTCGGCGTGTACTCCTTCGTCATTATGCTGGCGACGCGCCGCAATCAGGCGCTGCACGATCTCCTGACCCATTCGACGGTGCAGATCCGCGACGCGGCGAAAGCGCGGCCGCATCACTTCATCACCGAGCGCACGGAACTCTCCAGCCCAACCATGCCATCGGCCCGCCGTCGCGCTGCGGTGATTGCGGTTTATCTCTTGCTGACGCTGCTCGCCTACATCATCGCGTTCGCCATCATGGTCGGGATGGGCGCCATGTCGGATGCCTGCATCGATAACGACGTCTGCACGGCGGCCGAGAATGCGCTGGAGACGATCCCGGGCATCGCCTTCCTGGTTACGGCGGCCGTCCTGATCGGTCTCGGCTGGCGCGGCCGGCTCTATGGCGCGCGGCGGCGGACTGCTTAGCCAACCCTTGAAGCGACGATCGCCGCTGGCGTTCAACGCGCCGCTCTTTCCGCGGTCGACGGGCCGTTGGATTCGTTATAAGATATAACGATCCGCATCTCGCAGGAGTGCCGCGCATGAACATCAAGGACCTGGTTGCGATCGACGTGCACACCCATGCGGAGGTGTCGTGTCGCCAGCCGCACGACGAGGTATGGGCGCCCTATGACGAGGCGGCGAGCAAGTATTTCAAGGCGGGAAAACGGCCGACGATCGCCGAGACGATTGCCTACTACCGCGAGCGCAAGATCGGCCTGATCATGTTCACCGTCGATTCGGAATTCGAGATCGGCGCGCGCCGCATCCCGAACGAGGAAGTCGCCGACGCCGCGCGGGACAACAGCGACATCATGATGGCGTTCGCCAGCATCGATCCGCACAAGGGCAAGATGGGCGTGCGCGAGGCGCGCGCGCTGGTCGAGGCCGGCGTCATCAAGGGCTTCAAGTTCCATCCGACGGTGCAGGGCTTCTTCCCCAACGACCGCATGGCCTATCCGCTTTATGAGCTGATCGCCGAGCACAAGTTGCCGGCGGTGTTCCACACCGGCCACTCCGGAATCGGGACCGGTATGCCGGGCGGCGGCGGCTTGCGGCTCAAATACTCCAATCCGATGTATCTCGACGATGTCGCCGTCGACTTCCCCGACATGACCATCATTCTCGCGCACCCGTCATGGCCATGGCAGGACGAGGCGCTGTCGATTTGCCTGCACAAGCCGAACGTCTACATCGACCTGTCGGGGTGGTCGCCAAAATATTTTCCGCCGCAGCTCGTGCAATACGCCAACACCCAGCTCCGCACCAAGATGCTGTTCGGCTCAGATTTCCCGCTGATCCGTCCCGACCGCTGGATTGCGGATTTCGATGCCGCCGGCTTCCGCCCCGAGGTGCAGCCGCTGATCCTGAAGGAGAATGCGATCAAGGCGCTGAAGCTCGCGGCGTAAGGCCGGGCGAGGGGGCGAGCGATTTCGCGCGACTCAACTATCCACCTTGAGCGCGGCAATAAAAGCTTCCTGCGGAATGTCGACCTTGCCGAACTGCCGCATCTTCTTCTTGCCTTCCTTCTGCTTCTCCAGAAGTTTTCGTTTGCGCGTGACGTCGCCGCCGTAGCACTTTGCGGTGACGTCCTTGCGCAGCGCGCGCACGGTCTCGCGCGCAATCACCTTGCCGCCGATCGCCGCCTGGATCGGGATCTGGAACATGTGCGGCGGGATCAATTCCTTCATCTTCTCGACCATGGCGCGGCCGCGGCCCTCGGCGCGGGTGCGATGCACCAGCATGGCGAGCGCATCAACCGGCTCGGCGTTGACCAGGATCTGCATCTTGACGAGGTCGGCTTCCTTGTAATCGGTCAGGTGATAGTCGAACGAGGCATAGCCCTTCGACACCGATTTCAGCCGGTCGTAGAAGTCGAACACCACTTCGTTCAGCGGCAGCTCGTACTTCACCATCGCGCGCGAGCCGACATAGGTCAGCTCCTTTTGCACGCCGCGGCGGTCCTGGCACAGCTTCAGGACACTGCCGAGATATTCGTCGGGGGTGAGGATCGTCGCCTCGATCCACGGTTCCTGCATCTCGGCGATCTTGACGACATCGGGCATATCGACCGGATTGTGGATCTCGATCTCTTTGCCGTCGGTCAATCTCATCTTGTAGATTACCGATGGTGCGGTCGCGATCAGGTTGAGGTCGAACTCGCGCGCCAGCCGCTCCTGGATGATCTCCAGGTGCAACAGCCCGAGGAAGCCGCAGCGGAAGCCAAAGCCAAGCGCGGCCGAGGTCTCCATCTCGTAGCTGAAGCTCGCGTCATTCAGACGCAGCTTGCCCATCGCCGCGCGCAGCGTCTCGAAATCGGCGGCGTCGACCGGAAACAGGCCGCAGAACACCACAGGGATCGCTGGTCGGAAGCCCGGCAGCGGCTCCGCCACTGGATGCCTGTCATCAGTGATGGTGTCGCCGACCCGGGTGTCGGCGACTTCCTTGATTGCGGCGGTGATGAATCCGATCTCGCCGGTGCCGAGTTCATCGACGTTGACGAGTTTTGGCGTGATGTAGCCGACGCGCTCCACTTCATAAGAGGCGTTGGTGCCCATCATGCGGATGCGCTGGCCCTTCTTCAGGGTGCCGTCGACCACGCGCACCAGCACGACGACGCCGAGATAGACGTCGTACCAGCTGTCGACCAAGAGCGCCTTCAGCGTCGCATCGCGATCGCCCTTCGGCGGCGGCAAGCGATGGACGATCGCCTCCAGCACGTCGTCGATGCCGATGCCGGTCTTGGCCGAAATCATCAGTGCGTTGGACGCGTCGAGCCCGATCACGTCCTCGATCTGCTGCCTGATCTTTTCCGGTTCGGCCGCCGGCAGATCGATCTTGTTGAGGACCGGCACGACCTCGTGGTTGTTGTCGAGCGCCTGGTAGACGTTGGCGAGCGTCTGCGCCTCGACGCCTTGCGAAGCGTCGACCACCAGCAGCGAGCCCTCGCACGCGGCGAGCGAGCGGTTGACCTCGTAGGCGAAGTCGACATGGCCGGGCGTGTCGATCAGGTTGAGGATGTAATCCTTGCCGTCTTTGGCGCGGTAATTCAGCCGCACGGTTTGCGCCTTGATGGTGATGCCACGCTCGCGCTCGATATCCATCGAATCGAGCACCTGCTCCTTCATCTCGCGCTCCGCCAGCCCGCCGGTGGTCTGGATCAGGCGGTCAGCCAGCGTCGATTTGCCGTGGTCGATATGCGCGACAATCGAGAAGTTGCGAATGTTCGAAATCGGGGTCGTCGTCATGGGCGCGGGATAGCACCGGGCAGCCGGGCGGAGCAAGGAGCACATGTCCCGGAAAAGTGGGCACCGGTTTTCCGATCAGGACATGCGCAAGAGTCACATCTAGGGGTGATCGGGGCTTTTGACAGGTCGCTCAGGGCTTCGGCGGAACGATGGTCCAGCCGACAGTGTGCACCCATTTGCCCCAGATCGCGGGGAATTGCAGCGGCTGGCGCGGAACGGCGTCGCCAGCGAGCGCATGATAGGGCTCGGGCACGCGATTCGGATCGCTTTCGACCCACATGACAAGCGCGCCGCGGCGCTTCAGGTCGGCAGGATCGATCCAGGGCACGCGGCTGAGCTCGCCGTCGATCACCGTGCGCGGCGCTTCCCTGGCGTAGTGGCTGACGTTGCCGCCAAAGTACATCGGCGCGATGACGTAGGCGACCGGCTGCCCGGTTTCCTTCTGGTAGCGCGCGGCGAGCTCGTGGGCGACCGCGGCTCCCGGAAACAGCTCGGCGCGATAAGTTGGCCGTGTCAGCGGATCGACCGCCATGAAGATGACGAAGGCGATGATGTAGATCGCCGTTGTAGCGGCCCAGGTCATCCCGAGGCGGATGAAGCGCTTCGGTTCCGTGACGGGGCCGATGCGCAGCATCAGCCACAGGCCGAGGAACAGCCAGAGCGGATAGCCCCACATGCCGATCAGCTTGCCGCCTGATATCGCCGATGTTGCCAGCAGCAGCACGCAGGGGCCGAACGTCAGTAGCGTGACGATGCGGATGCTGAAGGCGTCGATGTTGAACGTCGTGATCTCGCGCCGTGCGACAAAGAGATTTGCGGCGATCGCCAGCGACGGCAGCAGCCACGTTGCCTGACCGAGCGCGAATTCCAGTGGTCGCCAACCATAGTCGTACCAGCCGCGCGGCGGCGTGGCGCGCGCTTCGACATAGTGCAGTGGCAGGAAATCGTTCTGCACCAGCCACACGAGATGGGGCGCGGCGATGATCAGCGCAACGATGGCGGCAACATACGGTCCCGCCGTGCGCAGCGAAGCGCGCGCGTCGCGGTCGATCAGGATAAACAGCGCCAGCGGCACCGCAAGCATTGCGACGAAATATTTGGCCCAGAACGCGCCGCCGAGTGCGAACCCGAGCAGCATCCAGTGCACCAGGCGCTGCGTGCGTAGCGCGTAGTAGTAGGACGCGCCCGCGAGCGCCCAGAATGGCAGCTGGATCACGTCGTGATTGAATTTCGGCGAGGTCGAGGTGAAGTAGTGCAGGCCGTCGACGATCAGAACTGCAGCAAGCGCCGTGCGTGCATTGGTCAGCGTCAGCGCGAGGCGAAACACGCAGGCGAATGCCGCGACCACGGTGACCTGCGCGAAGGCGTAGTAGGCGATATCGGCGTGAAACAGCCGATAAAGAATTTCCACCGTCCACCATGGCAGCGGCGGCAGCTTGTCATAGCCGAGCTGCCATTCGCGGCCGTAGGTCAACGCCTCGATCAGGTCGAGCGGAAGGTTGGGAAACAGGAACCACGGCGCCAGCGTCCACACCACGATGTGGGTGGCGCCGAAGGCGAGAAATGCGCGCCATGGATGCTGGTCGACAAAGTCGATCGCGCTTTGCATCAGGCCGCCGCGCGGCGCGATTTTCTCGCGCGCGTCCGGCACGCCGGCAACATTGTCGGCCATCAATCCTCTTCGCCGAAGCGCGAGCCGACCAGTTCGGTCAAGGCATCGAGTGCTTCGTGCGCCTGGGGCCCCTTGGCGGTGACGACGATGCTCGTGCCGGGCGCTGCGGCCAGCATCATCAGTCCCATGATCGAGTTGCCACCGACAGTCTCGCCACCGCGCGTGACGGTGATCTCGGCGTTGAAGCGCTCGACCATTTGCACGAACTTTGCCGAAGCGCGCGCGTGCAGGCCGCGCTTGTTGGTGATGGCGAGTTCCCTCACCAGCGGACCGTCGCCCGGAGGAGAGGCGTCCCGCGCATCCTCCGCTGGCGCAGTCATTTGCCGGCGAGCACGCGGCTTGCGATGGTAACGTATTTGCGGCCGGCTTCCTGCGCAGCCGAGATCGCGTCCGGCAGCGAGCGGCTGTCGCGCACCTTGGCGAGTTTCACCAGCATTGGCAGGTTGATGCCGGCGAGCACTTCGACCTTGGGCCGGCTCATGCAGGAGATCGCGAGGTTCGACGGGGTTCCACCGAACATGTCGGTGAGGATGGCAACGCCATCGCCGGAGTCGACGCGCTTGACCGCTTCTATGATGTCGCTTCGGCAGAGATCGGCATCATCTTCTGCGCCGATCGTCACCGATTCGATCTGTTTTTGCGGACCCATCACATGTTCGAGCGCCGCCTTGAACTCGTCGGCGAGACGCCCATGGGTCACGAGTACCATACCGATCATCGAAGACTCCTCGTGCAGCCGCTGTTGCACTGCACGAAAGGGCCACCATGTTGACCATCCGTCTCACCCTTGCAAGGGGGGAAAATGCGCTTCCTGCCTTGCTGTGGCGTCCGGGTGACGGGTGACGGCGGGTAAAAACTTGGGGCAATAGTGGGGCTTATATGGTTACTAATTCCCTTCCGGCAACCGGTTCTATGATACCTCCGAAGGGGCTGTAATCAGCATCGTGGTTACTATTGGGAGTGCGGCGAAGCCCTTGCCGATCGGAATTCGGGGCAATTTAACCCCGTTCACCGTGGTTTCGAGGGAACTCGGCGCAGGAAGCCGGGCCGCGTCGTCGGCATCAAGATCGACGACCAGATTGACCGAACCCTGGTCCACGAACGGCAATCGGCGGATACCAAGTCCCCTGACCTCAATGAGCCCAGCGAGATTTTCGGCTCGGCGAACCACCAGCACGCCGACCTCGGCCGACAGGTGCACGCGGTCGTCGCCGACGAGGAGCGCTGGCGCAATGACACCTGCACGGCCGGCGAAGATCAGGTCAAGCGCGAGGCGCGATTTACCAGAGCCCGAAGGTCCGCGGATCAGTACCGCGTGGCTGCCGACCAATACTGCGGAGGCGTGGATTGTTGCGTCGGCGGCCCGCGCCGTCATGACGCCGGCAGGCGCACGACGAACCGCGCGCCGAGCACTGACGCTTCGCCGCCGGCGTCAGGCGGACCGACGCGGTTCTCGGCCCAAATCTTTCCGCCGTGCGCCTCGATGATCTGCTTGGAGATCGAAAGCCCGAGTCCGGAGTTCTGGCCAAAGCTCTGGTGCGGGCGGTCGGTGTAAAACCGCTCGAAGATCTTTTCGAGCGCGTCGGGTTGGACGCCGGGGCCGTCGTCGTCGACCGTGATCTCGATGTTGCCGCGCGCGTTGCGGCAGGTCAGGCGCACCGATCCTTCCGGCGGCGAGAACGAGCGCGCATTTGAGATCAGGTTGGAGATCACCTGTCCCAGCCGGGAGTCATGACCGGGCGTCAGGAACGACTCCGATGAGCTGCCCTCGAACCTCACCTTCACCGGCACTTCGTCTTCCTGGCGCGCGCTGTTCGCGACCGACGCCAGCGTCGTCAACAACCTGCGCATGTCGACCGGCGCGACATCGTTGCGCTGCAGCTCGGCGTCAAGCCGGCTCGCGTCGGAGATATCGGAGATCAATCGATCGAGCCTGCGCACGTCGTGCTCGATCACGGCGAGCAATCGCGAACGGCTGTTCTCGGTCTTGGCCAGCGGCAGCGTCTCGACCGCGGAGCGCAGCGATGTCAGCGGGTTCTTCAGTTCGTGCGCGACGTCGGCGGCGAAGCGCTCGATCGCTTCGATCCGGTTGTACAGTGAATTGGTCATCTCGCGCAGCGCGCCGGAGAGGTGGCCGATCTCGTCGCCGCGGCCGGTGAAATCCGGAATTTCGGTGCGCGTCTTGATGCGGCGGCGCACGTGCTCGGCGGCGTCGGCGAGGCGTCGCACCGGGCCTGCAATAGTGCTGGCGAGCAGGCCCGACAGCACGATCATGATCGCGGTCGCGATCGCGAACACCTTCAAAATCTTCAGGCGCTCGGCGGTGACCATGTGGTCGATGTCGCCGCCTTGCGTCGATAGCAAGAGCGCGCCGTGCACGGCGCGGAAGCCGAAGCGCTGCACGGGCACCGCGACCGAGACGATCACCTCGCCGCGGTCGTTGATCCGCACCACCTTTTCTTTTTGTCCGCTCAGCGCGTCGGCAACTTCGTTGTAGCCCTTGCCGTTCTCAGGGCCGAGTTCGCGGTAGAGCGGCAGGTCGCCGCGATTGAGCCAGGTGCGGAACGCGATGACCGCGCGTTCGGCGATGCCTGGTTTCTCGGCCGCCGGCGGCGGCAGGTCGAAGCGTAGCACGTTCTCGGCGCCATAGAGGCTGCGGCTGTCGAGGATGAGCTGTCCGTCGCGGTCGTAGATGCGCGCGCGCGTCGCGGTCGGCGAGATCAGGCCGCGCAGAATTGGCGCGACCCGCTCCGGGTTGATCGGGAAGTCGATGCCGGAGATCACTTCATCGGTCGGGCCGTAGCTTTCGCCCGTCTTCAGATCCAGCAGCCGATCCGGATCGATCGTGATGGTGTTGGTGTCGGTGGTGCCGGTCGCCGCAATCGCGCGCGCGATGATTTCCGCCTGCACCAGCAAGCTTTGGGCGCGGGCGTCGATCAGGCCGGCGCGGAATTGCGACTGCGAGAGGATGATGAAAGCGAGCGCGGCAAGTCCGGCGACGTTCAGCGTGACGATGCGGCGCGTCAGGCTTGAAAACGTCAGCGCGACGAAGAAGCCGGACGCGCGCTTCAGCCACGACAGCGGGCGCCGCCACAGCTCCGCGGCGCGGGTGCGCGCGTCGACGGCAACGGCGTCGGTATCGGGCGCGATCGGCGGCGAGGGATTGTCGATCTCGTCGCTTCGCTCGAGAACGGTACGGTCGAGCAGGGCGGTACGCTCCATTCGGCTCTTAGTGGCCCGAATTTAGCAAAAAAGCCGCAGGCATATCTACGCGCAACCGCGCAGATCTGGGCCGACCTCAGACTTCCTTAAAGCGATAGCCGACGCCGTAGAGCGTCTCGATCATGTCGAAGTCGTCGTCGGCGGCCTTGAACTTCTTGCGCAGCCGCTTGATGTGGCTGTCGATGGTGCGATCGTCGACGTAGACTTGGTCGTCGTAAGCCGCGTCCATCAGCGCGTTGCGGCTCTTGACCACGCCCGGTCGGGTCGCGAGCGCCTGCAGGATCAGGAACTCGGTCACTGTCAGCGTCACCGGCTCATTCTTCCAGGTGCAGGTGTGGCGCTCGGGATCCATGCGTAAGAGACCGCGCTCGAGCGTCTTCGGGTCGTTTTCCTTCGGCGCCTGGGTTGGGTCCTTCGGCGTCGAGCGGCGCAACACTGCCTTGACGCGCTCGACCAGCAACCGCTGCGTGAATGGTTTTCGAATAAAATCATCGGCGCCCATTTTGAGGCCGAACAGTTCGTCGATCTCTTCGTCCTTGGAGGTCAGGAAGATCACCGGCAAATCGGACTTCTGGCGCAGCCGCCGCAGTGTCTCCATGCCGTCCATGCGCGGCATCTTGATATCGAGGATCGCGAGGTCCGGCGGCGAGGTGCGGAAGCCATCCAGCGCGGACGCACCATCCGTGTAGGTCATGATGCGATAGCCTTCGGATTCCAGCGCGATCGACACCGACGTCAGGATGTTGCGATCGTCATCGACGAGGGCGATTGTGGGCATGAAATGGTTCCGGGTGTAATGCGGCCGCGTTTTGTTTTGCGCGGAAGCTCTTTACGTGGGTTGGGCTCAGTCGATCGAGCCTGCAAACACAAGGCAGACAGCAACGCAAGCGCGGCTGAAATGTGACGCTGCCTTGGAAATCATAAATCATTTCCAATGGTTCCTGACCCATATGACGCCGTTCGCAGCTCTTCGCAACCGCCTCTAGGGGCAAAAAAGTGAGAATTTCGGATGTCTCAAAGCGCCGATTTTGACCCCGTTGCCGTCACCAAGCATCTGTTGCGGACGTCGCCTTTGGGGTCGCTCGCGACGCTGCGCGAGGGCTCTTCTAACCCATTCTGTTCATTGGTCAATATTGGAACCCAACCGGACGGATCACCGATCCTTCTGATCTCGCGCCTCGCGGTCCATACCCGCAATATCGCAGCGGATCGGCGCGTCTGCCTGCTGCTGAGCGAGCCGGGCGCACTAGAGCCCTTGGCCGCGCCGCGAATCAGCGTCGCCGGGAGCGCCGAGCAGCTTAGCCAGCAGGACGCCGTCGCGACCGCTCGCCGGCGCTACCTCGCCGCCCATCCGTCAGCGGAACTCTTTGTGAATTTTAGCGATTTTTCATTCTACCGGGTCGCGATCGAGAGTGTTCATCTGGTTGGCGGATTTGGCCGAATTTTCGACTTGAGCGGCTCCGAGGTTCTGACGGAGGTGTCGGATGCCGGCACGCTGCTTGCAGCTGAGGAGGGAGCGGTCGCCCATATGAATGACGACCATCGCGAGACGATGATGCTTTATGCATCAGCCCTGTTCGGCGCTGCTGCGGCGGATTGGCGCTGTTCAGGGCTCGATCCGGAAGGAATGGACATGCGGAGCGATGATGGACGCGTTTTGCGTGTCGATTTTCCGCAGCGCGTCGTGACGCCTGATGCATTGCGGCGAAGTTTGAAGGACTTAGCCGATCACGCGCGGCGGTTAAGTGGTAAACCAAATTGATGTGGATCAGCTTGGCAAATGCGGAGTTGCGAACTATTAGATCGCGCATTCTGAAACGCTGGATCCGCCTAACGGCCTCGATCCGGTGACCGCGGCGTGAGGCTGGTTAACGCGACTGGTTCAAAAAGACGCGGTGTGAGGAGGAAGCTTCAGTGAAAGAAACGGGCGTGCACAACGGTGCCTTCGGCGCCGACAAATTCGGTTTCAAAAATCTCGACGAGCTGCACTGGAATCACAGCGCGCCCGCGCTCTACGAATTCGCGCTTCGCAACGGCGAGGCCGTCGTCACCTCCGAAGGCGCGCTGTGCGCGGAGACCGGCGCCCATACCGGCCGCTCGCCGAAGGACAAGTTCACCGTCCGCGATGCCTCGAGCGAAAAGAACGTGTGGTGGGGTGGCAACCAGTCGATCACACCGGATCAGTTCAAGCTGCTGTGCGACGATTTCATAAAGCATGCCGAAGGCAAGACGCTCTATGCGCAAGACCTCTATGGCGGCGCCGATCCGAAATTCCGCATCAAGACCCGCGTCTTCACCGAGCTCGCCTGGCACTCGCTGTTCATCCGCACGCTGTTGATCCGGCCGGAGCTCAAGGAGCTCGCAGGTTTCGTGCCCGAGCTCACAATCGTTACTTTGCCGACCTTCAAAGCAGATCCGAAACGCCATGGCGTGCGCTCGGAAACCGTTGTCGCGATTGATTTCACCCGCAAAGTCGTCCTGATCGGCGGGTCTTATTATGCCGGCGAGATGAAGAAGAGCGTGTTCACCACGCTGAACTATTACCTGCCCGACCAGGGCGTGATGCCGATGCACTGCTCGGCCAATGTTGGCGCAGGTGGCGATACCGCGATCTTCTTCGGCCTATCGGGCACCGGCAAGACCACGCTGTCGGCTGATCCAAACCGCACGCTGATCGGCGACGACGAGCACGGCTGGGGCGCCGACGGCGTCTTCAACTTCGAGGGCGGCTGCTACGCCAAGTGCATCAAGCTGTCGCAGGAAGCCGAGCCCGCGATCTACGCCGCGAGCCAGCGCTTCGGCGCGGTGCTCGAGAACGTCGTGCTCGATCCGGTCACGCGCGCCGCCGATTTCGACGATGGCTCGAAGACGGAAAATACGCGCTCGGCCTATCCGCTCGACTTCATCCCGAACGCCTCGCGCACGGGACGTGCGGGCCAGCCGAAGAATCTGGTGATGCTTGCTGCCGACGCGTTCGGCGTGATGCCGCCGATCGCCAAGCTGACGCCGGCGCAGGCGATGTATCATTTCCTCTCCGGTTACACCGCGAAGGTGGCCGGCACCGAGCGCGGCGTCACCGAACCCGAGCCCGAGTTCTCCGCCTGCTTCGGCGCGCCGTTCCTGCCGCGCCACCCGGGAGACTACGGCAACCTGCTGCGCGAACTGATCGCCAGGCACAATGTCGACTGCTGGCTGGTCAACACCGGCTGGACCGGCGGCAAGTACGGCGTCGGCCGCCGCATGCCGATCAAGGTGACACGCACGCTGCTCACCGCGGCGCTCGACGGCTCTTTACGCAATGCGAGCTTCCGCACCGACCGCTACTTCGGTTTCGCGGTGCCGACCTCGCTGCCGGGCGTCGAGCCGCACATCCTCGATCCGATCAAGACCTGGAAGGACAAGGCCGAGTTCGACTGCCACCGCGCGCAAGCTGGTCGGCATGTTCCAGAAGAATTTTGCCAAGTACGAAGACCACGTCGACGCCGACGTCCGCGCTGCTGCGCCCGACATCAAGCTGGCGGCGGAATAATAAAGCCTCGCAGCCATTTGCTTTAGATCAAGGAAGGCGGCCGCAAGGCCGCCTTTTGTTCTTGCTCACGCGTGTCGCAAAGCGCGAGGAGTTCCCCATGGCCAATCCCGTCATCCGCGCTTTCTTCGACGAAGCCACCAATACCATCAGCTATCTGGTTGCCGACCTCGCAACGAAGCGCGCCGCGGTGATCGACCCCGTGCTCGACTACGATCCGAAAAGCGGCACGGTGGATGTGCGTTCGGTCGAAACCATCCTGAAGGCGGCAGCTGATGCCGGTCTCTCGATCGACTGGACGCTGGAGACCCATGCTCATGCCGACCATCTCTCCGGCTCGCCCTACATCAAGGCGAAGACCGGCGCGCGGATCGCGATCGGCGAGCACATCAAGGATGTGCAGCGCATCTTCCGACCGGTTTTCAACGCAACCGATCTCGCGACCGACGGCAGCGACTTTGATCGCCTGTTCGCCGACGGCGAGCATTTCAGGATCGGCAATCTCGACGTCCAGGTGCTTTACACGCCGGGCCATACGCCGGCCTGCATCTCGCTACAAGATCGGCGACGCGGTGTTCGTCGGCGACACCCTGTTCATGCCGGACTACGGCACGGCACGCGCGGATTTTCCTGGCGGCGATGCGCACAAGCTCTACCACTCGATCCAGCGGCTCTTGGCGCTGCCGCCGCAAACGCGGCTCTTCATGTGTCATGACTACAAGGCGCCCGGCCGCGACCACTACGCGTGGGAGACCACGGTTGCCGAGCAGCGGACGCGCCAACGTTCACGTCGGCAACGGCGCGAGCGAGGACGCGTTCGTCGAGATGCGGAATGCGCGCGATGCGACGCTCGCCGCGCCGACGCTGCTGTTGCCGTCGATCCAGGTCAACATCCGCGCCGGGCGCTTCCCGGCCGCCGAACAGAACGGCGTCCACTACCTGCAGATTCCGGTGAAGACGAAGAGCGCGGCGGCAGCATTGGCCGTCGACGCGTCGCAGCGCGCAGGATCGCAAGCGCCAGCGCCAGTCGGCGAAATCGTCAGCTGATCCGGATCATCAATCCTTCATTCGGCCGCAGCGCAATAGAGCTGGTGACGCGCTCAGTCGTGCGGTCGCCGCGGGTCGACATGACGACAGCGGCGCTGCCGGAGATCGCCGAGCACGCCGCTCTCGACCACCGCTGCGGTGTCGGTCAGGTTCAGCGCAATCAGAATACGCTCGCCGTCCAGTTCGCGCTCGTAGAGCAGCACATCGCCGACTGCGGCGATGGTGCGATAGCTTCCGCGCTGAAGCGTTGCCGACGTTTTGCGGAAATGGAGCAGCCGCCGGTAGAACGACAGGATCGAGGTTTCGTCCTGCGCGAGGTTTTCGACATTGTCTGCGCGCCACGTCGGGCCGAGCGGCAGCCACGGCTCGACATTGGAGAAGCCTGCAAAGGCCGCCGGCGACCATTGCATTGGCGTCCGTGCGCCGTCGCGGCCGACGCCCCTGCCGGGCACGTTGAGCTCGAAGGGATCGCGGACCAGGTGCGCGGGGATTTTGACCTGCGGCATTCCGAGTTCGTCGCCATAGTAGAGCGTCGGCGTGCCGCGCAGCGTCAGCAGCAGCATCGCGGCATTCTTCGCTTGCGCCGCGCCGACCCGGCTTGCCACGCGCGGCCGGTCGTGGTTGCCGAGCACCCAGTTCGGCCAGCCGCCGTGCGGGAGACTTCGCTCATAGTCAGCGATCAGCTTGGCCAGGCTCTCGGCATGCCAGCGTGTGTGCAACAGCGCAAAATTGAACGGCAGGTGGGCGCCGGTGAGGTTTTGGCCGTAGTAGTGCGCGAGCCGTTCGAACGGCAGATAGACCTCGCCGATCAGCACGCGATCGGGAAACTCGTCGACCACGCGACGCAGACCGGCGACCACCTCGTGCACGTCGTCGACGTCGCTGGAATTGACAGCCAGCAAGCGGCGGTGCGGTGGGTCGCCGTCGCGAAAATCCGGATTCGGCGGGTCGTCGCGAAACGCAGCATCCTTCATCAGGTGCCACATCACGTCGACGCGGAAGCCGTCGGCGCCCTTGCGCAGCCAGAAGCGCATGACGTCGTGCATGGCCGTGCGTACATCAGGATTGCGCCAGTTCAGATCGGGCTCCGCGGCAAGAAACGCGTGATGGTAATACTGCTTGGTCGCTATGTCGTACTGCCAGGCACTGCCACCGAACTCCGACAGCCAGTTGTTCGGTGGCCGGCCATCGGGCGCCGGATCCCGCCAGATGTACCAGTCGCGCTTCGCTGAGATCCGTGACGCCCGGCTGTCGATGAACCACGGGTGCTGGTCCGAGCTGTGGTTCGGCACGAGGTCGAGGATCAGTCTTAGCCCCGCGTCATGCAGCGCGGCGCTGAGCACGTCGAAATCGGCCATCGTGCCGAACTGCGGATCGATGCCGCAATAGTTCGAAATGTCGTAGCCGAAATCCTTCATCGGCGACGGATAGAACGGCGAGATCCACACCGCGTCGATTCCAAGCTCGCGCAAGTAGGTAATGCGTTGCCTGATGCCCCGGAGGTCGCCGATGCCGTCGCCGTCCGTATCCTGGAACGAGCGCGGATAGATTTGGTAGATCGTGGCGGTCTGCCACCAGGGTGCGGTCATGGCGTTCGGCAAGCGCGAGAATCAAAGCCTCGCACGATCGTAGCGCCGATCGATGCCGCCGCGATGACAGGTGATGGTCGTCAGAAACGATGCCCCAAACCCTCAGGTGAGGAGGCTGAAGGCCGTCTCGAACCATGAGGCGGCTGAGTCGCGGGCCTCATCCTTCGAGACGCACCGCTCTGCGGTGCTCCTCAGAATGAGGTGAGAGTACTCAGCGTTGCGCCTATTCCCCGCCGCCGCCGTCCACCTCGATCGCATTGGTCGGCGTCGGCCGATCGATGATCTCCTGGCCGAACAGGCTGCCGATCAATTCGACCACGGCGCGCGCGGTGCGGCCGCGCTCGTCGAGGAACGGATTTAGTTCGACGATGTCGACCGAGCGCACCAGGCCGGAGTCGTGCAACAGCTCCATCACGAGGTGCGCCTCGCGGTAGGTGGCGCCACCTGGCACCGTGGTGCCGACGCCGGGCGCGGCGGCTGGGTCGAGGAAGTCGACGTCGAACGACACGTGCAGCACGCCGTTCTTCGCGCGCACCTTGTCGATGACCTTGCGGATCAGGACGCCGACGCCGAACTCGTCGATGGCGCGCATGTCGGCGATAGCGATTTTTCGCTCAAGCACCAGCTTCTTTTCCAGCGGATCGATCGAGTGGATGCCGAACAGGTCGAGATTCGCCGGCTTGATGGTGGCGCGCGGCTCCTCGTCGCCGAGCAGGTGATCAAGGCCGGGCTCGCCGCACAGGAAGGCGCCCGACATGCCGTGCATGTTGGCGGTCAGCGTGGTGTGCGGCGTGTTGTAGTCGGCGTGGGCGTCGAGCCACAACACGAACAGCTCGCGGCCTTGCGCGTGCCAATGTCTTGCCACGCCGTTGATCGAGCCCATCGACAGCGAGTGGTCGCCGCCGAGAAAGATCGGCGTTGCACCGGAGCGCGCGAGCTCATGGGCACGCGGGCTCAGCGCCCGCACCCAGCTCTGGATCTCGCGGTAGTGATTGACATTGTTCGGTAGCGGATCGTCGGCAACCGGCCGGCCTGATATCGACAGATTGCCGTGGTCCTCGACGGCAAGATCGAGCCCTTCCAGCACGGTGCGGATGCCAGCCGTACGCAGCGCATCCGGCCCCATCAGCGTGCCGCGCTGCGACGCGCCCATGTCGATCGGCACACCGAGCAGGGCGACGCGGTTGGGAGTCGGTAATGTCATTGCGCTGGTTCCTCAAACCGCTCATCCCCGCGCAAACGGGAATCCAGTTCTTTCGAAAATGCTGGATTCCCGCGTTCGCGGGAATGAGCGGGAGAAATAATGGCCCGCGCTGTCCACTTCAATTTCTTGAGGGGCCCGCGCCATCAGCGTCCCCTTCACGTGTCATTGCTGACGTGCGGCTTTCGTCATTGGATTTGACAGCCCCGCGAGACTAAGATTTGGGCAATTGTCGCTGCGGGAGGAAAAACCTTGCCGGCACCGCTACCAGGCGCAATTGATTGCGACGTCCATGTTGCGGTGCCGCAGACGCGCACGCTGGTGCCGTTTCTCGATGAGTATTGGGCCGATCACGTCCAGCTTCGCGGCGTCGATACCCAGAACTACCAGATGAGCAGCATGCCACCGCGCGCGCCGCTGTCGGTGCGGCCGGATTGGCAGGCCGCGAACGGCGCCCTGCCGGGATCGCATTTCGGCGACCTCACATCAAGAGTGCTGGATCATTTCCAGCTCAAATTTGCCGTGTGCAATTGCATCCATGGCTCGCAGATCATGCTCAGCGAGGACATGAGCCTGGCCTTTTGCAAAGCAACCAACGACTGGCTGGCGAAGGAATGGCTTGACCGCGACCCGCGCTTGCGCGCATCGATCGTGATTCCCTCCGAAAGCCCAGATCTCGCCGCCGAAGAGATCGAACGCGTCGCTGCCGACAAACGCTTCGTCCAGGTTCTGATGCTCGCGATGGGCGAGCGGCCGCTCGGGCGTCGTTCCTACTGGCCGATCTATCGCGCCGCCGAGCGCCACAAGCTGCCGATCGGCATCCACGCCGGCAGCAATTACAGGCACCCGCCGACCTCGATCGGCTGGCCGTCCTACTATCTCGAAGACTACGTGGTGCAAGCCCAGGCCTTCGCGGCCCAGCTCCTGAGCCTCGTGACCGAGGGCGTGTTCGTCAAGTTCCCCGAGCTGAAGATCGTGATGATGGAGTCCGGCGTGACCTGGCTGCCCGGATTGATCTGGCGCTCGGACAAGACGTGGCGCGCAGTGCGCTTCGAAGTGCCGTGGCTGCAGCAGGCGCCCGGTGAAATCATTCGCGACCACGTCCGCTTCACGATCCAGCCGTTCGATGCGCCGCCACGGCGCGAGCAGCTCGAGCGGTTGCTCGAGCAGTTCGGGTCGGAAGACATCTTGCTGTTCTCGACCGACTATCCGCACTGGCATTTCGACGGCGACGATGCTGTCCCGGATGGCATGCCGGATGCGCTGGTCCGGAAAATCCTGTTCGACAACCCCTTAAAGACCTATCCTCGATTGTCGCAGACGGCCCACGATTCCCTGGAGCAAGCCGTATGAACATCCATCTCCCGAATGTCGAGCCGGCGCTCGAATCAGAGACCAAGGCCCATCTCGGCTTTGTCGACTGCGATGTCCATCCGATGTTCAAGTCGCCGGCCGAGCTGCAGGAATTTCTGCCGAAGCGCTGGCGCGAGCATGCCGCGACGGTCGGCCGGCGCACGCGCGCGCCGTTTGCTGCGACCTCAGCTTATCCCCGCATCTCGCCCGGCAATGGCATGCGCGGTGACTCCTGGCCTTCGAACGGCGGACCGCCGGGCTCCGACCTCGAACTGATGCGCGCCCAGCTGCTCGATGCGTTCGATGTCAGGCACGGCATCATGCTGCCGCTCGGCGGCGGTTCATCCGACGAGCGCAACATCGATTTTGGCGCGGCGCTGGCGACCGCCGTGAACGATTGGCAGGCTACTGTGTGGAGCGACCGCGAGCCGCGGCTGCTCGGCTCGGTGCAGATCAGCCTCGAGAATACCGAAGCTGCCATTGCGGAGATCGAGAAGCGCGCCGGCGACCGCCGCTTTGCGCAGGTGATGATTCCGCCGCGCAGCATCGAGCCGCTCGGACGCCGCCGTTATCTGCCGATCCTCGAGGCGTGCGCGGCGAACGGCTTTCCGATCGCGCTGCATCTTGGCGGCGCCGGCGGCTATCCGCCGACCGGCACCGGATGGCCGTCCTACTATCACGAAGAGCATCCGTCCTATGTCCAGACCAACGAAGCGCTGACCACGAGCCTCGTGATCGAAGGCGTGTTCGAGCGGGTGCCGAAGCTGAAGGCGGTGCTGGTCGAAGGCGGCTTCGCCTGGATTCCCGCCCTGAAGTGGCGGCTCGACAAGCACTTCAAGCGCATGCGGGACGAGGTGCCCCATCTCAAGCGGTTGCCGTCGGAGTACATCCACGATCATATCTGGGTGACGACGCAGCCGATCGAGGAGCCGGAGCGGCGCGAAGACCTCGTCGAGACCTTCGAGTGGATCGGATGGGATCGCGTGATGTTCTCGACCGATTACCCGCACTGGGATCAGGACGATCCGCGCTACGCCTTCCGGACGCACATTCCGGACGCACAGAAACGAATGATCATGCGCGACAACGCTCTGGAACTTTACGGCCTTAGTTGATGGCGAAGTACGTCGTTGCGCTCGCGAGCGAGATCGCGCCGGGCAAGTGCAGGATCGTCAGCGCCGCCGGCCGCGAGATCGGCGTTTACAATATCAACGACGCGTTCTACGCGCTGGTCAATCGCTGCCCGCATGAAGGCGCTGCGGTCTGTCGCGGCCAGATCATCGGCCGTCCCGAACTCCGACATGCCCGGCCAATACCGGCTGATCCAGCGCGGCGAAATGGTGCGCTGTCCGTGGCATGGCTGGCTGTTCGAGATCAAGACCGGCCAATCCTGGTGCGATGCCGCCACCCGCGCGCGCAGCATTCCGGTTCATGTGGAAACCGGCGCGGACATCGCGCGCGGACCGTTTCAGGCCGAGACGGTGCCGGTGACATCGAGGACCGCTACATCGTGCTCGAGTTTTGAAATCGAGACGCTCTGCGACGCCGCTGGAGCCTCGCGAATTTAGTCACTCGCAACCTGCTTGTGTTCAGCTGTAGCGCTTCTTCGGGTGCACGCGCGCAGCGCATGCGCGAGACGTCGCCGCGTAACGGGGAACTTCGCCATCGCGTAAGTGGTGCTGACGCAAGTGTGTCCCGCACGATACGCGGGGACAGCTTTTGCTGTGCCGGAAAATCCTGACACAAGAAAGTCGCGATTCAGCCGCGAGATTCGCGCGCAGCGGGAATCGCAGGGGAACACCAAACAGGGGCATCCAGACAAAAGCCAATCTTGGGGGCCACATGCAATCAGGGCCGCGGCGCGCCAATCTTGAAGCATGTTCAGATCAATCTGGAATCAGACGGTCCGGGTCGGCGAACGGTTCCCGTCGATTTCTATTGCTGCGGTCTCGCCAGCTGACGAGCGTCTCGTTAGGCCTTGTCGTAACCACCGCGGCCGCGTTCGACGCGGGGCTGTCTCCGACTCTGGCGCTGAACGAATGCGGGCCACTTGATGCCTCTGGCTTCGTTAGCTGCGCCCCGCAGGTCAACAACTATCCCACCGGCATCGGCTACGATACCAACAACGGGTCCGGGGGTACCCCCATCACCCTCCAGCTTCTCCCGGGTGTCAATGTCGTCATTCCCGCCGGCGCAGGTGGCATCAACGCCGTCAACGCAGCCAACTCTACGGGCGTAACTGCGGGCAGCGCTAACATCACCATCACTGCGGATGGCGTTACCATCAACAACACAGCCAATCCCGGTACCAGTAACAACACCGGGCTGCGAATACAGTCCAGCGGCGACGCCATCATTACGGCAACCAACACCACAATTAATGTGGCCGGCACGGCAAGTGAGGACGCGATCGTGGCGTTCGCAATGCCGAACCAGACGGGATTCCCTCATGTGGCGAGCGTCACCTGGAGCGGCCCGGGCTTAAGCTCTAGCGGGACGGAAGCGACCGGTATCCAGGCGGATAATCGCGGGATAGGCAACGCCACAATTCTTGCTTCCGGAAATATTACGGGCACGCCGGGCGTGGGCGGCGCAGGTTTCTACGGCTTGATCGCTCATGCCGGGAACTCGTTGCTTTGCCCTCGGGGAATGGCAACGCCTCAGCGACATACAATAGCGGCACGATCAACGTGTTCGGCAACAGGCCCCGTGGCATCGTCGTATGGGTCGAGGGCGACGGGTCGGCTTCGGTCACCACCAGTCCCGGCACCGTCATCACCGTCAACGGCTCGAACAACCCCGGGGTGGATGCTCCAAGCTTGCCTGTGAAGGCGGCGATCTCCGTCCAGTTGAACTCGGCGACCGCAGCAAATGGACGATCATTGATTGCGACGGTGGCGTCGCAAATCATGAGCTTCGGCACCGCGGCTCCAGATCCCAATATTTTCAACAACCCGGTCGGCATCCGAACCCTTAGCTACGCGGATGCGCCGAGCACGGTGATCTATACCGGCCCGGGCATCACGACCCAGGGCGGGGGCGGCGCCGGCATCATGGCACTTTCGGCCAGCGGCAACATCACAGTGAATGCTACCGGGCCGATCAACACGACGAACGGCTCCAACGCGGTCGGCATCCTCGCCGATAGTGGGACAATACTCGCTCAGAAGAACGGGCTTCTCACCGACACCACCGCGATACATCAAGGCGCCGTGGTGCGGGCCTCGACGACCGGATCGGTGCAGGTCAATGCCGCCAACGTGTCAGCGACCGGACAGTTCGGCACCGGCATCAGCGCGACCAGCGGCACCGGTGGCGTTGCAGTCAACATCGCGTCGGGCGGTTCAGTGATGGGAGGCTGGCAGGCTGACCTTGCCAGCATCGGCCCGATCTACGGTTTGCAGGCAAACGGCATTTTCCTGAGTTCGACCGGTGGCACCGCAACGCTTACCAATGGTGGCAGCATCGGCGCACTGTCCGACCGCGCGGTTGCTGGTGATCCAAACATCATCAACAACGGCATCATCACCGGCTTTGTCCAACTCGCCGGTACCAGCGCTGTCACCAACAACGGCCTGTTCGATCTGCGGCACTTCGCGGACACCAACGGCGACGGCATCCGCGACACGCTGCGCGTTGCGGTTTCGGATCTGGGTGGCCCCAGCAGCACGTTCGTCAACAACGGGACGCTGGCGTTACTCGGAGCCTCTGGGGCAACAACTCTCGACAGCACGGGCCAGTTTCTACCGCTGGGTCTGACCTTCAACACCATGGCGCTCGGCGGTCCGGTGCAGGGCCAAATTCTCGGTGCGACCACGTTCTCCAATACCGGCACCATCGACCTGCAGGCCAATCCGGTACCCGGCGACGTACTGCTGATTTCGGGCGGTCATACGCCCGGAACGACCGGCGGAGGTACGTTCATCGCGAGCGGCGGTCGCCTTCTGCTCGACACCGTGCTGAACGAGGGAGGCCCGGCTTCTCGCTCCGACGTGCTGGTGGTAGATGGCACCTCCGTCGATGCCGGCGGCGCAACGAAGATGACAATCCGCAACGCCGGCGGCGCAGGCGCGCTGACCGTCGGCGACGGCATCCTGGTGGTGCAGGTGCTCGATCTTGGCCGTTCGGCGCCCGATGCCTTCGCGCTCGCTACTGGCGTGGAGGCGCGCGGCGGCGCCTTCGACTATGATCTCTTCCATGGTGGCGTCGGCGGCAGCAATCCCAGCGACTGGTTCCTGCGCTCGACCTTCATCGTCGGACCAGTGCCGCCGGAGCCACCGATCCTGCCGCCGATCCTGCCGCCCGAGCCGCCGCCGGGGGTGCTGCCGCCGGGTGTCTATCCGATCATCGGGCCGGAGATCGCGACCTACGGCGTGGTTCAACCGATCGCCCGGCAATTGGGGATGACGACGCTCGGCACCCTGGATGATCGCATCGGCGATACTTCGTTCGTCGCGAATACACCATGTCGGTCCGACAGCGCCACCCGGGATACGATCGCGACCAAGGCGCCGGTGAAGGCGTTGCCCGATTGCCCGTCTGTCGGCTGGGCGCCCTCGGCCTGGGGCCGCGTCCTCGGCCAGCAAATCGACAACCGTTACAGGGCCTTCGCCGATCCGCGCGCCTCAGGCCAGTTGCTCGGCTTTCAGAGCGGTATCGATCTGTGGCACGGCGAATGGCTGCCGGGCCACCGCGAAACCGCCGGCATCTACTTCGCCTACGCCAATGCCGACGTCGGCGTGAACGGTCTCGTCACCAACGAGGCAGCGACCGCCTACGTGCTGCGCAAGACCGGCAACCTCAATCTCGATGCCTGGTCGGGCGCGGCTTATTGGACGCATCGCGGCCCAACCGACTGGTATCTCGACGCAGTGGCGCAGGTGACGCGCTATGAGGGCGCAGCGTCCACTCAATTCGCCAGCCTTGCGACCACCGGCTTCGGTTTCGTCTCGTCGCTCGAGGCGGGCTATCCCATCCCATTGTCTATGTTCGGACCAGGCTTCGTGCTGGAGCCGCAGGCGCAGATCATCTGGCAACACGTGTCGTTCGACGATGCGAATGACGGCTTGGGCGAGGTCGCACTCGGTACGACGTCGGGCGCGAGCGGGCGGATCGGTCTGCGCGGCCGATGGACCATCGTCAGCGACAGCGGGCAGGTGTGGCAGCCTTATCTGCGCGCCAATCTGTGGCGTGACTGGGGGGCACAGGCAACGACGACGTATTCCGGCGTCGATCTGGTGCCGCTGCTGGAGCGCGCCTCGCGCCTGCAACTGGGTGGTGGGCTCAGCGTGCGGATGAACACCAATCTCAGCCTCTACGCCAATGCCGACTACCAGTTCGCTGTCGGCGACACCGACGGCGGCAGGCGCGACGGCATCCGCGGAGCCGCCGGCGTGCGATATACGTGGTGAAGTGGCTTGCCGTTGAGTTTTCGCTCGACATCGCAATGAGAACCGATCCGGAATTTGCCTATCCTCCGGACAATCGGGCCGAGCCTTTCAGTGGACCTCGCTTCACCTCAAGTAGCTTTCGGGAAACGGCGCACTCAGCACTGTTGCTTATTGGTCTCTATCGCTGACGGAGTTCTTGGGACGCTCACTATTATTTTGACTGTGCATGGCGCAGGCCGTTCGGTTAGCGGGCTGGGCAGCAAGGGCATCCGCAATGCTTGACGTAGTGAGTGCAATGTTCGGGCTTCTGAGCCTCGGTATTTTTATTGCACATGCGATTGACGCCTATCGATCGCGGCGGCCGAACACCTTCGGTTAGGCGGACCCTCTCAGGTCTTCTCTTCTGCGGTTCGACCAGCAGCGTCGGCACGCCGCGAGAGCGGCGATCCTCCGAACTCCGGCCCCAACGCGGACATCGCCTCGCATCTTTCGTCTGGAATAACTGCGTCTTGACGCTGTTCAGCAATTGGGAGCCGGGAGGCAAGCTTTGCGAACTGGCCAGGATTTTTGCGAGGTTTCAATGATTGAACCGCTTCGGACATTGTCGTTGTTGGCGGTATCCTTTGTGCTGATCTGTTCGCAAGCGATCGCCCAGCCCGCACAGAACCGCCGCATCCGCGGAACCGTCGAAAGCCTCGACAGCAATGTCTTGTCGGTGAAGGCCCGCGACGGCACGGACGTGAAGATCCGCCTCGCGGACAACTGGGCGGTAATCTCCTACACCAAGGCTCAAATCTCGGACATCAAGGTTGGCACGTTCATCGGGGTCGGCGGCACGCCGCAGCCTGACGGCAGCCAGAGGGCGGTCTCGATCAATATCTTTCCCGAGCGCTCGCGCGGTCTGGGCGAGGGCTTTCGTCCATGGGATCAGGCTCCGAACGGGACCATGACCAATGCGAACGTCGCTGAAGCTGTTGCGGGCGTCGACGGCCAGACGCTGCTGCTGAAGTACAAGGACGGCGAGAAGAAAATCGTCGTGCCGCCGGCGACGCCAATCGCGCTGTTCGGTCCGGGCGATAAGGCCGAGGTGAAACCCGGCGCAGCCGTGGCGGTCAGCGCAGTCACGAAGCCTGACGGTTCGCTGGAATCTGCCCGCGTCGGCGTTGGACGAGACGGCCTTGTGCCGAACTAAAGCCGAAACTCCTATTCGCAGGCGACTGGTCATCGTCGCTGCTGCGGCTCGACCAGCAGCGTCGGCACGCCGCAGGTTCCGTTGCGCGCAGTGAACACCCGCGTTCCTGGTAGCCGGCCGGTGCGCACCTCGGACACGTCAACGCCGCTAGAGGCAAGCCGCTCACGCGCGGCATCGGCATCGGCAACGCGCCAGCTCAGGCCCCACAACCGGTCCGGCTTGTCGGACGCGGGACGATCGAGCCGCTGCATCACCTCGAAGATCAGGTCGCCGCAGCGGAAGAACATCAGCCGCGCATTCCAGTCCGGCCGCGACAGATCGCGGATCATTTCGAGCCCAAGCTTCGCGCCATAGAGCGCCATGGCCCGGTCCGGCTGCGCCGTCGAAATCACGACATGATCGAGCCCGGACACCGGCGCGGCGCTAACAGTTTGCGAGCGCGGCCGCTCGCCGTGAAGCTGCAGCGCGAACAGGCGCACGCCGTTGGTCGCCTCGGTCATCGCGCGGGTTCTCTGCCAGCTCAAGCTTGCGCCGTCGAGCGCATTGGTGCTCCGACCATCGGCGATCGCCTCCGGCTGCAAGCCAACGCGATCGAGGCGGCGGTGATCGCGCGCGATGTCCTCGACACGAACGGCGAGGCTGGCGAGCCCTTCGCCGTCTTTCTCCAGCGCCGCGCGGACGCGTTGCGCGCCGGCGCCGTCGCCATCCGGCGCCATCAGCTCGAGCGAGGTGTTGGCAAACGTGAACATCGCCGTCGCGATGCTGTCGCTGCGTGTCCGCCATGCAGGCGCAACGCCAAACAGCGTCTGATAGGCCCGCACGCCGGCCTCGATATCAGGCGTGATCAGCACGATATGGTCCAGTGCGGTGATCATTGGATAGTTTGTCCGCGGGCGGCAGCGCCGGCAAATCAACCCAGCTTCACCAGCATCTTTCCGATGTTTTCGCCCTTGAACAATCCGAGAAACGCATTCGGAGCTTGATCAATGCCGTGGAAGACCGTCTCGCGCGATTTGATCTGGCCGGCTGCGTACCAGGCGGCGAGGTCCTTTTCGAAGGCTGGCCGGAGCTTGGCGTAGTTTGAGACGATGAAGCCCTCCATGCGCAAACTCTTGGTCACCATCATAAAGAGGTTGCGCGGAGCGTCCGGCGGTGTCGTGGCATTGTACTGTCCGATCGCGCCGCACAGCGCAAATCGGGCGAACTGCTTCGCGTTCGCAAGGGCGGCATCGAGGTGGTCACCGCCGACATTGTCGAAATAGACATCGATGCCTTCGGGTGCGGCTTTGGCCAAAGCAGCGTTCAGGTCGGGGACGGCCTTGTAGTCGATCGCCGCATCGGCCCCCAGTTCGCCTTGCACGAATGCGACCTTTTTGGCGCCGCCGGCGGAGGCGATCACCTTGTGTCCTTTCAGCTTGGCGATCTGGCAGACCATCGAGCCGACTGCGCCGGCCGCGCCGGACACGAAAACAACGTCGCCGTCCTTGAGCGCCGCAACATGTAGCAAGCCGACATAGGCCGTAAATCCGGTACCGCCCGCGGCGCCAAGAAAGGTTGCCGGGGGCAAGCCATGCGAATCAAGTTTCTGCACCTCCGTAGCGGCGGCGTTGAAACCTTCGCGCCAGCCAAGGAAGCTGCGAACGAGATCGCCAGGCTTGAGCGATGGATCGCTGGAAATCGTGACTTCGCCGATCGCTGCCCCTTGCATTGCAACGCCGAGCTCGAACGGCGGGATGTAGCTTTTCTCGTCATTCATCCGCGGCCGCATGTACGGATCGACGCTCATCCAGAGATTGCGGACCTAAATCTGCCCGGCGGTCGGCGGTGGCAACTCGACGCTGGCTAGCTCAAAGTTGGAGGCGACGGGCATTCCGGTTGGCCGGCTCTTCAGACGGATTTCGCGGGACAATGTCATCTTGTTCTCCTGCAAGGGTCGCGCGGGCTTCGGGCGGCGTTCGACGCTGCTGGCGGGCCGCGGTCATAACACAGTCCCCACCTTCTTCGCCCGCAGCGAATACGACAGCGGCATGCGTGGATACCCATCAGGCAATCGCCACATCCGCTCCGTGGCTGGTACCAGCAGGGGGAGCCCCTGCCACGGCAGCACCTCATGCTCACGGAACATCGTGATGCTCATGCCGGCCTCGATCAAGGCGCCGAGCACCGACGACAGCGAATGGATCCATTCCCGCGTCGACTGGTTTGTCATGACCGTCTGATCACCGGTGTAGGTGGTGGCGTTTGCGAACGAGAGCGGCGCATCCGCCGGAAGTCTGGAAATCCCAGGTCGGCACCAGCTTGCCGTCGACGATTTCAAGCACGGCGAACGCGGGATGGAGGTCGGCAAAATAAAGCTCGCCGTCAGGCTTGAGCGCCGCGGCGATGACGCTGGCCCAGCGCTTCATGTCGGGCAGCCAGCAGATCGTCCCCCAGGTGGTGAACACCATATCGAACGGACCGGGCACGAGCTTCGGCGCGTCATCGACAGTGCCGTGCACGAACTCGGCCTTAAGGTTGGTCTCGCGCGCCAGCTGACGCGCCACGGCCAGCGCTGGCTCGGAGAAATCCAGTCCCGTCGCGATGGCGCCGCGGCGCACAAGGCACAGCGTGTCGCGCCCGATATGGCACTGCAGGTGCAGCACGCGCTTCGCCCTGATGTCGCCGAGCTCGGCAGCCTCGATGTCGTGCAACGCGTCCTCGCCGGCGCGGAAGCGGTCAAGCATGTAGTCGCCGGTGGCGTCGCGCGCATGAATCGCGACCCGTTCGTCCCAGTTCCGGCGATTGATCTCGATCGGGTCGATCATGGCGTAACTGCCCTGCTTGCCCATTTCCTCGCGCATGCAGCCTCGGTCCATCAGCCATAACAGTTCCCTTGACGAGGTGCCAGCATCAGGCTGATTATATGATGAAGATCATTTAATCATATCGAGGATTTTAAGCCATGGCCGAGCAGGCGAGCGAAGGTCGCGTCTACACCGAAACGCACGGCCATGTGCTGAAGATCGTGATCGACAATGTCCCCAAGCGCAATTCTTTCTCGCCCGAGATGATGGAGCAGCTGTCGGACGCGTTCACGCTGCTGGAGAACACGTCCGACTATCGCGTCGGCGTGCTGTGCGCCGAGGGCGATCATTTTACGGCGGGGCTCGATATGCCGAAATTCTTTGGGCCGAACGCCGTGCCGCGCCAGCGCAAGGAAGGCAATGTCGATCCGTTCGGTCTGTCGAAGCGTTGCAGCAAGCCGGTGGTCACGGCGGTGCAGGGCGTGGTCTTCACCATCGGCATCGAGATGATGCTGGCGGGCGATATCGTCATCGCCGCCGAACTCGAGCCGCTTTTGCCAGATGGAAGCGAAGCGCGGCATCGCGCCGCTGGCGGGCGCACACTTCCGCTTTCTGACGCGCGCCGGCTGGGGCGATGCGATGTATCACCTCCTGCTGTGCGACGAGTTCAACGCCGAACGCGCCTGCAAGATTGGCCTTGTGCAAGAAGTTGTTCCGGCCGGCCAGCAGGTCGAGCGCGCAATGGAGATTGGAGCGATCATTGCGAACAACGCGCCGCTCGGCATCCAGGTGACCAAGGAAGGCGCACTGAAATATCTCGAGGCCGCCGAGCGTGCCGGCATCGACTTCATCCCGACTATCCGCGCCCGCGTGCTCGGCACTGAAGATGCGAAGGAGGGGATTCGGTCCTTTATCGAGCGCCGGCCCGCAGTGTTCCAGGGGCGGTGAGGTCGGCGAGCGGTGCGTCTCCGTTCATCCTCCCCCGCAAGCGGGGGAGGATAGAAGGGCTTGCTGTAGCTTCGGCCCCTACCCTCCGAGCTTCTTCAAGATCACCTTCAGCGAGATAGCCGCGTCGTCATAGCCGTCCCACGCCTTGCTACGCCTGATCAGCGCGGGCGCCGTCCGCAGTGTGAATTTTTTCGGATCAAGTCCGGCCTTCACCTGCGCCCAGGTCAGCGGCATCGACACCGTCGCGCCCGGTCTCGCACGCGGAGACAGCGGCGCCACCGCGGTCGCCATCGTGTCGTTGCGCAGGTAATCGAGAAAAATCTTTCCCTTGCGCTGCTGCTTCGACATGTTGAGCAGGTATTTTTCGGAATGATCCGAGGCCATTTGCATGCAGATCGCCTGTGCAAAGGCCTTTGCTTCCTTCCACGTCACCGCGTCGCGCGTGCCTGATTTCAAAGGCGTCACGACATGCAGGCCCTTGCCGCCGGTGGTCTTGCAGAACGAGGTGAGGCCGGCCTGCTCGAGCCGCTCGCGCATCTCCTTCGCGGCCTCGATCACCTCGTCGAATTCGACATCGGGCGCAGGATCGAGATCGAAGATCAGCCGGCCTGGTGTCGTGATCTTGTCGGGCGCGCAATTCCACGGATGCAGCTCAACGCCGCCGGATTGTGCGGCGGCAATCAGCCCCTCGATGCGATCGATCTGCAGATAAGGCTTGCGGTCGCCGGAAAGCTTCACTGACGAGAAGAACTCCGACATGCCCTGCATGGCATGGCGTTGAAAAAATTGCTGGCCGCCAATGCCGTCGGGCGCGCGCACGATCGAACACGGCCGGCCCTTGATGTGCGGCAGCAGCCAGTCGCCGACCTCGGCGAAATAGGTGGCGAGGTCACGCTTGGTGACCGGCTGGCCTTCGCCGTCATCCGGCCACAGCGCCTTGTCCGAATTCGAGATGGTGATGCCCATTACCGTCGCACCACTATTGCCTTTCGTCCGTGTTGCGCGATGCGTCGGCATTTCGCCATTGCCTCCGTGATCGGGCGCCACCGGATCGGCTCGCGCGACGGCCTCGTCGCGCACCTCGCTCGCCGGCTTGTCCTGTCGCAAGCCCTTGAACGACGCCTGCCGCACATTGCGGTCGCCGGTCCAGCCGGCGAACTCGATTTCGGCGACCAGCTCCGGCTTCAGCCAGTGGATTTCGGGCCCACCTTTCGGCGCGTTCTTGCCGCTGAACGGGCTCTTCAACGCCGCGGCCGCTTTCAGGGCCGGCATAATCCGGCTGACGGTCGCCGCGCCGTAGCCGGTGCCGACATTGCCGCTGTAGGCGAGATGGCCATTGCGATGCACGCCGACCATCAGCGAAGAGAATTTTCCCTTGTTGCTGGTCCACGCCCCGATCACGACTTCCTGGCCAGGCCGCGTCTTGATCTTGAGCCAGCTGCCGCCGCGACCTGAGCGATAGGGCGCATCGGCCTGCTTTGAGATGATGCCCTCAAGGCCATGTTCGCGCGCCGAGGCCAGCATATCGTCGCCATCGGCAGCGAAGTGCGTGACATAGCGCAGCGGCGATGACTTCGCTCGCGCATGCTTCTTTAATAGCGCTTCCAGTTGCTCTTTCCGCTCGGTCAGCGGCAGCGGTCGTAAATCCTCGCCGTCTGCGAACAGCAGATCGAACGCAAAATAGATCAAGCCGTCGGTGTCGCCATTGGACAGCGCCGCTTGCATCGCCGAGAAATCCGGATCGCCCTTGGCATTGAGCGCGACGATCTCGCCGTCAATGATGCAGTTCGGCAGCTTTCCCGCCGCTTTCGCGATGTTCGGGAATTTGTCGGTCCAGTCGAGCGCCTTGCGTGTCTTCAGGGAGACCTCGCCGTCCTCGATGCGCATCTGGATGCGATAGCCGTCGAACTTGATTTCATGGACCCAGCTGTCCGCCGTCGGCGGCCGTTCCGACGTATTGCAGAGTTGCGGCGCGATGAACCCAGGCATCTCGGCCCGGAGCGGATGCGCTTTCCTTGCCGCTGTCTTCGCTGGCGCCTGCCTCGCGGGTTGCAAGCCCGCCCGCATATCGGCAGCGAGACCCTGGTTCGAATTCCACACCGCGCTCGCACTCGCCGTCCGTTTGGTCATCATGAACGGCTTTGGCGCTGGGCCCTTGCCGGCGGCGATCTCCGCCAGCGTGCGGCCAGAGGCGGCGGAGCGATCGTCCTTCAAGACGCCTTCGTCGTCGCCGTCTTTCGAATACTCGTCGCGATGCTTGATCAGGAGCCAGTTGGTGTGCTTGCCGCCGAAGCGGTCACCCTTCATGCGAACCAGCACCCATTCGCCTTTCAGCTTCTCGCCGAGCAGCGCGAACTTCAGGTCGCCCTTGGCAAAGCCTTTTTCCGGATCCGCGGAATACCAGTAGCCGCGGTCCCAGATCTGCACCGTGCCGCCGCCATATTGCCCCTTCGGGATGGTGCCTTCGAAATCGCCATAGTCGAGCGGATGATCTTCGGTTTCGACCGCAAGCCGCTTCTGCTTCGGATCGAGCGACGGTCCGCGCGTCACCGCCCACGACTTGAACACGCCGTCATATTCAAGCCGGAAGTCGTAGTGCAGACGTGTCGCCGCGTGCTTCTGGATCACGAAGCGCGGCTGCTTCGACGGCGCGACGCGCGCCTCGCCGCTCGGTTCGGCGGTCTTCGAAAAATCGCGCTTCTTGCGGTAGGTGGTGAGATTTGAACGCGGCACGGCAACGGCTTTCGATCAAGGCATCATTGGACCAAACGCCGGATCGGCCCGCAAGTGCCGCTCACGGCGCCGCATATCGCGGCTCCGTGGCAGCCCGCTCAGGAATTCTTCTTCACCGCCCTCAAGCTTTTGCGCAGCGCGTCCTTGAGATCGACGGGAACGCCGTGCTTCTTCAGCAGGTCGGCGAAAGCCTCGTCGGCGAGGTCCTGCAGCGTCGCCATGCGATCGCGGCCGAGCTGGGTCAGGGCGGCAAGCGTCTCATCATCGAAGGCGATGAGCTTGCGTGACATGCCTAACTATTAACCAGCGCGCTTCTGCCGCGCCGGCGCGCGGCCATTGCGCTTCGCGGTCTCGCGGCTCGGCTCGGCCTTGGCTTTCGCCGCACGCTGGCCCTTGCCCTCGATCGGCAGCAGCATCTCACGCTGGCCTTCGACCCGCTTCTTGCCCTTGGCCGCCGACTTCTTGGCTGGCTCCTCGGCCTTCTCGGCTTTGGTCTCGACCTTGCCGCCCTTCAGGCTCTGGCGCAGCGCATCCATCAGGTTGATGACGTTGCCTTCGGTCTTGACCTTGGCCTTCGGGATCACGCGGCCGGCCTTCTTCTCGTTGATCAGCTCGATCAGCGCGGTCTCGTAGTGATCGTCGAAGTCTTCGGGTTTGAAATGCCCGGTCTTCTGGTCGACGATGTGCTTGGCGAGATCGAGCATATCCTTGGTGATCTTCACGTCCTGAATATCGTCGAAATAATCGGATGCTGCGCGCACCTCGTACTGATAGCGCAGCAACAGTCCGACCAGACCCTTGTCGCGCGCCTCGAGCGCGACGATGTGTTCGCGGTTGGTCAGCACCAGCCGCGCCAGCGCAACCTTGTTGGTGGCCTTGATGGTGTCGCGGATCACGGCATAGGCGTCGTGGCCGACCTTGCCGTCGGGTACGAGGTAGTACGGCCGGACGACATAGAGCTCGTCGATCTCGTCGCGCGGCACGAAGCGGTCGATATCGATGGTGTGGTTGGATTCGAGCGCGATGTTGTCGAGTTCGTCCTTGGTCACCTCGATGTAGGCGTCGGTGTCGACCTTGTAGCCCTTGACGATATCGGCGTTGTCGACGTCCTCGCCGGTGACGGCGTCGACGCGCTGATACTTGATGCGGTTGCCGGTCTTGCGGTTGATCTGGTTGAACGAGACCTTTTCGGTATCGGAGGTCGCCGGGAACAGGGCGACCGGGCAGGTCACCAGCGACAGGCGGAGAAAGCCCTTCCAGTTTGCGCGCGGGGCCATCGAAAACTCCAGAACACAACTTTGATTTGAGCAGCTCGCTTCGGGCAACTCCGGAGCACGCTCTAACAAGTCATCATATCATGAGAGGGTGAACGCTCCGAGTTCGTCGGCTTCGCCGGTGACGTCCCACTCTCGCGATCGTGGTTAAGGCAAACGCACGGCACGCCAAGGCGTTGCAAGATATTGGGGCGATCGTGTCGAGACCATACAGCCGCGTTCTGGTTGCGTTCTGAGGCGGCACGTCTGTCAGGCCGTCGAGCCGCGCGCGGTGTTGCGCAGGCTGAAGATGCCGAGCACTACGAACAGCACCAGTGCAATGACCTGCGCGATCAGGAAGGGTGGCTCGGACTGCGTCGGCGCGAGTTCTTTCAGCGGCCCGACTTTCTGGAACGACTGGATGATCAGCACCACGAAATTGAAATACTGCGCGAGGATCGCGGTAATCACGTAAAGCCAGCGGCCGGCGCCGGAAAAGTGCAGGGGATAGCGGGCGATCACCGCGAGCAGCAGCAGGACAAGCGAGATTGCGCCGACGATCTGCCCCGGGGTCACGCCGGTGCGCGGAAACAGGAAGCCTGTCACGCTGGTCAAGATCGTCATGATCAGGAAAAACGCGTTCAAACCATCACGTCGTTTTGCCTTCAGGAAGCCGTCAATCATCACGAAATCCGGAAACGATGCCGGCCAGGCTGATGAGGACATGAATGATCGTAAAGGTCGGCGAAGCGAAGAACATGACGATGCACCCCTTTGCGCTGATGGCGCATGATCCGGAAAAGCTTACCATCGGGCTTGCCCCGACGGGTGGAGGCCGGTTTTCCGAGATGATCACGCTCGATCGAAACCCAGGCTATCATGCACCGGAAATCATGACGATTATTGCGGCACAGAGCTGCGTTGCGAATAGCTGCCTTGCAGATCGCGCGGCGAGTTGATCTCGCCAATATCGTTCACCTTGCCGAACAGCGCCTCGAAATGGTCGCGGCCACGCGGTGTGAAGCTGACGACGCGCGAGGCGCGTTCACGCCGCGCCCATTTCAAGGAGAAAATGCGATCGAGCATCGCGGCGCCCAGCGCGCCGGCAAGGTGATTGCGCCGCACGCTCCAGTCGAGGCAGGCTTTGCAGATCGGCCGCCGCGCGCCGCCGAGGGCGTCGAGGTCGACGCCGAACTCGGCGCAGAAGTGTTTTCCCCGCGACGTTAACACGAGCTCGGCGTCGGCGTACTCCAGCATCTTTCGCTGCGTGAGGTGGTCGAACACGCGCACGCCGAAGTCGCCGGCGAGGTGGTCGTAGCACACCCGCGCCTGCCGCATCTGCGGGTCCTTCGGTCCGGTACGCACCCGACGATGGCCGGCATGGTCGGCAAGCCCTGCGAGCGCTTCCAGCGCCGCCGCGACCTCTGAGTCCTTGAGACGGAAGTAGCGGTGCCGACCCTGCTTCTGCGGCGCAACGAGCCCACCGGCTTCGAGCTTGGCAAGATGCGAGCTTGCGGTCTGCGGCGTGACGCCAGCTTCCTGCGCGAGTTCGGTCGCGGTCAGCGCCTGGCCGGACATCAGCGCGGTCAGCATATTGGCGCGGGCGGGGTCGCCGACCAGCGAGGCGATGATGGCGATATCGGGTCCGAGTTTCATGACCCGATCATAACGCAGGTTTTGCGCCCATGGTTCGATGCGCGTCGAACTATTTGCGGACCCGGCAGATCAGTTCGCGGCGGCGCGTTCGCCGGCAACCATGGTCGGCGGCCGCGTGAGTGTCGGCGGCATCAGCAGCGGACGATCGTCGCCGACCTCGGCCTTCACCGGCGCGACTTTCATGCCGGTCAGCTTGTCCCGGATCGATCCGGTCAGCCCGGCATAGTCCGACACCGGGGTGAAATCCGCGGCCTCAGCGTTGCCGGCGCGCGTACCGCTGAAGGCGACGAGGCCGGTTGAAGTCGCGACCACGTCACCGGGGCGTAGCGTGGTGTCGAGCGAAACGTCGATCGGCGCGAGGCCTGTCGGGATCGCGCCCGTTGCAGGTGCAACCCGGGCTGAGCTGCTTGCGGTAGACGTAGGCGTTTGCCGTCTCGGAGTAGTGCTCGCCGTTGGCCGCCATCGCGCTGTCGATGCTGGAACCGAAGAACACGCGCGTCGCGCTTGCCGGGCAAAACGCCTGGCACAGCTGCGCCGGCGGTGTGCCGCTGCGGGCCAGAATGGGAAAATAACGCCCGTCGCACATTCGCACGCAATGCGCGTACTGACCGCCGCCGCCACCGCCATCGGCCTCGATCGGCGGCAACGGCTGGGCGGACTGCGGATTGGCGTAACCGTTCGCGTGCGGCTGAGCCGGCGCCGAATTGCTCTGATTGTTGAACAGGAAATCGAAGAAGCCGGCCGATGCCGCGCGCGGCGCTACAGCGAGCGACATCGCGACCAGCACAACAGGTGTCGTGCGACGAATGTGGCGCAGACCACGCAAATCGTTACGCAACGCTTACTCCACCCGGCAGGCAACTCGGACGACAGCGGTCGAGACGCGACAGCCACGCGCGCATCTTGATCCGAGTCAGAGTTTAACGTGAGATGGTAAACGAGCGGTGAGTGGAGCGATTTTGAGCTGGTCGTCCCCGCGCACGCGGGGACCCATACGCCGCAGCACCAGTGAGATTACCAGCGAGGATTGGCTCTCGCGATCAAGTTAGATTAGCGGCACAGGGATTAAGGGTCCCCGCGTGCGCGGGGACGACGCCGGAGCTACGCGATCTTCTTCGCCGCCTGCTTGGCGTCGTCCTTCAAGAATTCGCTCGCCTTGAACAGCGACTTGAACGGCAGGCCTGCTTGCTTGAAAGCTCTCTGCGGCGCCTTCCTCGCGGTCGACCATGGTCAGCACCAGCGCGACCTCACCGCCAGCCTCGCGGACCGCTTCGGCCGCCTTCAACGCCGAGCCGCCGGTCGTCGTGACGTCTTCGACGATCACGATGCGCTTGCCGTTCAGCGACTCGTCTTTGGTCAGGCCTTCGACCTGCGCCTTGGCGCCGTACTCCTTCGGCTTCTTGCGTACGAAGAACGCCGATATCGGATGCCCATTGATCCACGATAGCTGCGCGATCGCGCCCGCGATCGGCACCGCGCCCATCTCGAGCCCGCCGACATAGTCGTACTTGCCGTCCTTCAGCGCGTCGAAGGTGAGCTCCGCCAGCAGTGCCGCGCCTTCCGGGTTGAGCATGGTCGGCTTCAGGTTGAAGTAGAAGTCGCTCTTGCGGCCCGATGCGAGCGTCACCTCGCCGCGTCCGAATGACCGGTTGGCGATGATGCGTTGAAGGCGTGCACGCGATGCAGAGATGGACACGGCGGATCTCTCAAGGCTGTTCTTGTTGGCGGGCGAATGTAGCGGCGAAGCGTTCGACATTCCAGTGGTCAAAAGGTACCTTCAACAGCGCTCCGTTCATCTCGGGTACATCCTGGCTGCAACCGACGATAGTTATGTCCGGTCGCAGCAAAAGGTTCCTGGCGCTGCCTCGCGAGTTGTGATGCCCTGCCGTTTCGCGATAGGACATAAGTGGTTTCGCGAGGGGTCATCATGAGCATCGAACTCTACGCCTGGGACACGCCGAACGGGCGCAAGATCAGCGTCGCGCTGGAAGAGATGGGGCTGCCGTATACGGTGCACCCGGTCAACATCGGCAAGGGCGAACAGCAGGCGCCGGCGTTTCTGAAAATCAGCCCGAATGGGCGAATTCCAGCGATCGTCGACAGCGAGGGGCCGGGCAACGAGATCATCAGCGTGTTTGAGTCCGGCGCAATCCTGCTCTATCTCGGCGAGAAGACTGGCAAGTTCCTCCCCACAGACCAGCGCAAGCGGATTGTCGTCTACGAATGGCTGATGTGGCAGATGGGCGGGTTCGGCCCAATGCCCGGCCAGGTGCATCATTTCATTGCACTCTCAGAGCGAGCAGGACCGCGCGTACGGGCTGGCCCGCTACTCGAAGGAGACGCGCCGGCTCTATGGCGTGCTCAACCTGCGCCTGCGCGATCATGAGTTTGTCGCGGGCGCGCTCTCGATCGCCGACTTCGCCATCCTCGGCTGGGCCTGGCGCCACGAGCGCCACAAGGTGTCGTTCGACGACTATCCCAATGTCGGCCGCTGGTACGCGACGCTGATGGCCCGGCCCGCGGTGAAGCGGGGGTTTGAGGTGAAGCTGACGTAGGACTTCGCAGTCGTCCCCGCGAATGCGGGGACCCATAACCCCTGTGCCGATTGCATTTCACAGATTTCTTGATTTCGATCCGTCGCATCGGTTCTGCTGCGGCGTATGGGTCTCCGCGTTCGCGGAGACGACTGCCAAGAGCTATTGCGCCTTTGAAATCTGAATCGCATCAACAAACGCCGCCACCGCTTGTCGCAGCGGCTCGGCAAGCTCAGGGCTTGCCACGATCTCGTCGGCGCCGAGCGTGGTGCCGAGCAGCGGCAGCGTGACCGACGCCTCGGCGACGAGCCGGGCCGACATTGTCTCCAGCGTCGTCGTCAGCGACGCCAGCGCATGAGTGGCACGCGGCGAGACATTGATCAGCGCGACCGGTTTGTTCGGAAACTCAAGGCTGCCGACCAGCCAGTCGAGCGCATTTTTCAATGTGCCGGGAACACCGCGAGCATATTCCGGGCTTGACATCAGAACGCCATCGACTGCGCCGACCAGCGCGCGGAACTCGCCGACGGTGCCAGGCACGCGCTCATTGTCGAAATCCGGATTGAAGTGCGGCAACTCGCCGAGCCGCTGATACAGCTCGATCGTCACGTCAGGCGGCGCCAACCGCGCGGCTGCCTGAAGCACCTTAGTGTTCGACGAGGCCGCCCGCAGACTGCCCGAGATCGCGAGAAGACGCATCGGCGACGTGTCCTAGTGCGCCTCGTCCCAGTTGGCCGCGGCGCGGGCGTCGACATGCAGCGGCACCGCCATCGCGACTGCCGGGAACGGCGCGTCCTGCATGACGTGCTGCACGACCGGCAGCGTCGCCGCAACCTCCTCGTCGGGTACCTCGAAGATCAGCTCGTCATGCACCTGCAACAGCATCTGCGCCGACAGCTTCTTCGCCTTCAGCGCGACTTCCATGCGGATCATGGCGCGGCGGATGATGTCGGCTGCCGAACCCTGTAAACGCGCGTTGATCGCGGCGCGCTCGTTGAACGAGCGGATCGACGGGTTTGAGGCCTTGATGTCCGGGTAATGACACTTGCGGCCGAACAGCGTCGTGACATAGCCGTGCTCGCGGCAGAAGTCGCGCGTCGCATCCATGTAGGCCCGGATGCCCGGAAAACGCTCAAAATATTTCTTGATGTAGGCGGAGGCTTCCTCGCGCGGGATGCCGAGCTGGTTGGCCAGCCCAAACGCCGAGATGCCGTAGATGATACCGAAGTTGATCGCCTTGGCGCGACGGCGCACTTCGCCCGGCATGTCCTTGATCGGCACGCCGAACATTTCCGACGCCGTCATGGCGTGAATGTCGAGGCCGTCCTGGAACGCCTGCCGTAGCACGGGGATGTCGGCGATCTCCGCAAGCAGCCGGAGCTCGATCTGCGAATAGTCAGCTGACACCAGCTTGTGGCCCGGCGTCGCGACAAAGGCGCGGCGAATTTTTCGGCCGTCCTCGGTGCGTACCGGGATGTTCTGCAGGTTGGGATCGTTCGACGACAGCCGTCCCGTCGTGGTCGCGGCCAGCGCGTAGGTCGTGTGCACGCGATGGGTCTGCGGATTGACGAAGGTCGGCAGCGCGTCGGTATAGGTCGACTTCAGCTTGGTGACCTGCCGCCACTCCAGAATTTTTTCGGGAAATCGTGGCCCTGTTCGGCGAGGTCGTCGAGAATCTGCGCCGACGTTGACCACGCGCCGGTCTTGGTCTTGGTGCCGCCCGGAAGGCCCATCTTGCCGAACAGGATGTCGCCGAGCTGTTTTGGGCTGCCGATATTGATCGGCTCGCCGGCCAGCTCCTGGATTTCGGCCTCGACCCGCGCGGCGGTCTGCGCGAAGTCGCCCGACAGCCGCGACAGCGTCTGGCGGTCGATCGAGATGCCGCGCCGCTCCATCCGCGCCAGCACGCCGACCATCGGCCGCTCCAGCGTCTCGTACACCGCGCCCATGTGCTCGGAGACAAGCCGCGGCTTCAACACGTGCCACAGGCGGAAGGCGATGTCGGCTTCTTCGGCGGCGTGCTCGGTGGCGCGCTCGATCGACACCTGGTCGTAGGTCAGCCGGTTCTTGCCGCTGCCTGTGATGTCGGCGCGCGCAATCGGCGTATGCCCGAGCCAGCTCTCCGAGAGATCGTCGATGCCGTGGTTCATGCGCCCGGCATTGAGCACATAGGAGATCAGCGTGATGTCGTCGATTGCTGCGACCTCGATGCCGTGCTGCGCAAACAGCAGCGTGTTGAATTTCATGTCGTCGGAGATCTTCAGCACGCCGTTGTCAGCGAGTAGCGGCTTGAGCGCAGCGAGTGCGTCTTGTTCCGTGATCTGATCGGGTGCGAGGCCGCCGGAGAACAGCCCGCTGCCGTCGCCTTCCTTTTTGTGCGTCAGCGGCACGTAGCAGGCGTCGTTTGGGCCAAGCGCCAGCGCAAAGCCGGTGAGCTCGGCCTGCATCGGGTCGAAGCTCGACGTCGTCGAGACGATGGCGACGTGCCCAAAATCCTTGGCGCGGGCGATCCATTTCTGCAGTTCGGGCAGGGTGCGCAGCGTCGTGTACTTGCTGCGGTCGAACTTGCTGTCGCGGGCGGCCGCTGCGCGCGCGTCGGCCAGCGCCTTCGGCGTCTGGTTGTCGTTGTCGGGCGCCTTGGCTAAAGGCGCCGCGCCGGGCCGCGGCGGGTTCTTGCCGCCGAACAATGGCAGCGAGCCGGTCGACGATGAGGAGGCGCTTGCGGCAGCTTGTGGCGCCCGCTCAAACCCGTCGTCGGCTGCGCCCGCGCCGCCGGCGGCAAGCCGCGCGTCCGGCATCACAGCGGACACGTCGGCTTCGAAATACTCCGCGACGCGCTTGGTCAGGCCTGAAAATTCCATCGCCTTCAGAAACGCAATCAGCCGCTTCGAGTCCGGTTCGTGGACCGCGAGCTCATCGAGCGGTACGTCGAGCTTCACGTGACTGTCGAGCTGCACCAGCTTGCGCGAGATGCGCGCCTTGTCGGCATTCTCAAGCAGCGCCTCGCGCCGCTTCGGCTGCTTGATCTCGCCCGCCCGCGCCAGCAGCGTTTCGAGGTCGCCATATTCGGTGAGCAGCTGCGCCGCGGTCTTGACGCCGATGCCGGGCACCCCTGGCACGTTGTCGACCGAGTCGCCGGCCAAGGCTTGGACTTCGACGACTTTCTCCGGCGGCATGCCGAATTTCTCGATCACCTCGGGGATGCCAAGCCGGCGGTCCTTCATGGTGTCGTACATCGTCACCTTGTCGGTGACGAGCTGCATCAGGTCTTTGTCGGACGAGACAATGGTCGCGGTGGCGCCGCGCTCGACCGCTTCGCGCACGTAAGTGGCGATCAGGTCGTCGGCCTCAAAGCCGCTTTGTTCGAGGCAGGGCAGGTCGAATGCCTTCACTGCCTCGCGGATCAGCGCGAATTGCGGAATGAGATCATCGGGCGCCGGCGGGCGATGTGCCTTGTAGTCCGGATAGAGCTCGTTGCGGAAGGTGACCTCGGACTTGTCGAATATGATCGCGAGATGCGTCGGCTTGTCGCCCGGCGGCATGTCGCGCAAAAGCTTCCACAGCATGTTGCAGAAGCCTAGCACCGCATTGACCTGCAGCCCGTCGGACTTGCGGTTGAGCGGCGGCAACGCATGGTAGGCCCGGAAAATGTAGGACGAGCCGTCGACCAGGAACACGTGGTCGCCGGTCTTGGTCGCAGCCGAGGCGGCCTGCTTTGGCGCGGCGGCGACCTTGGGCGCAGGCGCGCTGGTCTTCGCGGGCGCGGCCTTGGCGGCAGCGGATCTGGCTGAGGGCTTTGCGGGAGCTTTGGACATGCCCGCAATGTAGGGATTTTTGCCGCCCTTCGCACCCGGTTCCGGGCGCGTTACGCACGGCTTTTGTTGTTACGGGAAAGCGACCCTGCTGACGTGAATTGACGCGATTACTCCGCTGCCTGCAGGCTGGCCGCCCGCGGCTTTTCCGTCAGCCAGAACATCGCCGGCCGCTCGAACAGGAATTTCAGGGAGGTATTGCGCACGCCCCACCAGAGGCAGAGCGCGCCAATCACCCCGAAGGTAGTGATCGCGACCGAGGCCCAACCGATATCGGTGATGATGCCGAAGCGCAGCAGTGCCGTCCGCGTCGCTGCCATCGGCAGGAAGAAGGCGAGATAGATGACGATCGAGTGTTCACCGCAATAGCGCAGCGCGCCGAGCCAGTTCATGCGCGCGAGCAGCGCGCCGACCGCGATCACGGCGCAGGCGCCGGTAAGCCCTAGCCCGAGCGAAACCAGCGGCATGGTGCTGACGCCGAGATGGACCAGCGCGGCGTTGAGGAAAGCCCAGACCGAGAGCGTCATCAGCGCCAGGCGCGGCTCCACTTGCGCGGCGGCGGCAATCGCGAAGATGCGGCTCGCCATCCAGGTGCCGGTGAAGAAATAAACGAAGCGCGCGGCGAACTCGTCGGGCACCGTCCAACCGGTGTTGAGATGCGTCATCTCGAGGCCGGCGAGAACCAGCCAGACCACGATCGGCGGCACGCCGCGCAGAAGCTTGGTGACGACGAAGAAGATCGGCAGCAGGTAGATGAACCACAGCGTGCCGAACGGCTCGATGAAGGCTTCGAAGATAATCGGTGCCAACCTGCGCCCAGCCGTGCTGGGCGGCGAAGGCGGGTGCCTTGATGATGAACTGGATCGTCACCCACAGCACGTAGAAGTAGGCGAAGTGCACGACCTTGCGGTCGAGATAGGTGCGCCAGTTGCGATCGATGACGCGGGCAAGAAACAGGCCGGAGATCATGAAGAAGTCGGGCATGCGGAACGGGCGTGCGAATTCGACGACGGCATGCATAAAGCCTTCACGACCGGCGGCAAGCTCCATGCCGAGCGTCGAGTGCATCATCACCACCATGACGATGCAGATGCCCTTGGCGTAGTCGACCCAGTCGACGCGGCCTTCCGTGCCTGTCCCGGTCGTGAGCATCGTTGTGCCGGAGGCTGCCATGGTGTCCCGTTCTGGCGCTTAAGTGCGCCATATTCCGACAGAGGAGTTTCGGTTGTCTTGCCGTCTCAAGAAATGTGCCAGTCTCAACCCTCATGGTGCGGAGCGGCGCAAAGGCGAGCGAAGCGACGCCGTCCTGCGGACGGCTATGGCCGCATCTCGAACCATGAGGCCCGAGACTCCGTGGCCTCATCCTTCGAGACGCCGCGCAGGCGCGGCTCCTCAGGATGAGGAGAAAGGTCCTTTCCACCGCTCTATCTCGCCAATGCGCCGCCACTTTGCTAGACGCGGAGCGCAATTCATTTCGTTAACCATAACCGCCAGCGAGAGACCTGACGCGTGCCGCGCACGTTCGATACACCGCTCCCGATCGACGCCGTGCTCGACGAATTGTCGGGCGCGCTCAAGCGCGCGACCGCGGCGGTGCTGGTTGCGCCGCCGGGCGCCGGCAAGACCACGCGCGTTCCGCTTGCGTTGCTCGACGAGCCGTGGGTCAGGGGCCAAAAAATAATCGTGCTGGAGCCGCGCCGGATCGCGGCGCGCGCCTCCGCCGAGCGGATGGCGAAAACGCTTGGCGAGAATGTCGGCGACACCGTCGGCTATCGCGTGCGGTTCGGCTCAAAAATATCGCGCAAGACCCGGATCGAGGTCGTCACCGAAGGCATCTTCACCCGGCAGATTCTTCGACGACCCGGAACTCAAGGGCATCGCCGCGGTGCTGTTCGACGAGTTCCACGAGCGCTCGCTCGACGCCGATCTGGGCCTGGCGCTGGCGCGCGACGCGCAGCACGGCTTGCGCGATGATCTGAGACTCCTCGTGATGTCGGCGACGATCGATGGCGCGCGCGTCGCGACGCTGCTCGGCAATGCGCCTGTCATCGCGAGCGAAGGAAAAATGTTTCCGGTCGAGACGCGTTATCTCGGCCGCAAGGCCGATGCACCGATCGAGCGGCAGATGGCGGACGCGATCGCGCAAGGAATGCGCGCCGAGCCGGGATCGGTACTGGCGTTTCTGCCCGGCGCTGCCGAAATCCGCCGCACGCAAACGATGCTTTCCGAGCGCGTGCAGGATCCGGCCGTCGATATCGTCGCTCTGTTCGGCGCGCTTGAATCCGGCGAGCAGGACCGCGCGATCCAGCCGGCGCCGAAGGGCAGGCGCAAAGTCGTGCTGGCGACTTCGATCGCCGAGACCTCGTTGACCATCGAAGGCGTGCGCATCGTCGTCGATTGCGGCCTGTCGCGCGTGCCGCGCTATGAGCCTGATATCGCGCTGACCCGACTTGAGACGGTGCGCGTGTCGCGCGCCGCCGCCGACCAGCGCCGCGGCCGCGCCGGTCGCATCGAGCCCGGCGTCTGCTACCGGCTGTGGGACGAGGCGCAGACGGCATCGCTTGAGCCGTACACCAAGCCGGAAATTCTCGCCGCGGATCTCTCCTCGCTGGTGCTCGATCTCGCCCATTGGGGCGTGGCCGATGCCGCGGGCCTTGCGTTTCTCGATCCGCCGCCGGCGGCGGCGTGGAACGAGGCTCGCGCGCTGCTGCAGGAACTCGGCGCGCTCGATGCGGCCGGCCACATCACCGGCGAGGGCCGGGCGCTGCGCGCGCTCAGCTTGCCGCCGCGCCTCGCCCGCATGATCGTCGATGCCGCGCGCGAGGGCGCGGGGGAGCAGGCCGCGCTGATTGCAGCAGTGTTGAGCGAACGCGGGCTCGGCGGAGACAGCGTCGATCTCGACGCGAGGCTCGATCAGTTTCGCCGCGATCGTTCGCAGCGCGCGAACGCCGCGCGCCAGCAAGCCGAGCGCTGGGTGCGCCAGCTCCCGGCGTCGCGGCTCACGGAATTCAGAGCTGTCGACCGGAGCCATTCTCGCAATGGCGTTTCCCGATCGCGTCGCCAAGAACCGCGGTAACGGTTCGTTCGTGCTCGCCAACGGCCGTGGCGCCGCCGTCGAGCAAACGTCCGCACTGGCGCGAGCGCCTTATCTCGCGGTCGGCGAGCTCACCGGCACCGCGGCACAGGGGCGCATCCTGCTGGCCGCACCGATCTCGCTTGACGAGATCGAGCAGCGCTTTGCCCACGAGATCGAAGATGCCGACGACGTCAGCTTCGATCGCACCGCGCTCGCGTTGCGCGCGCGAAAACGCCGCAGCCTGCACGCCATCACGTTGTCCGAACAGCCGAAGCAGGTCACGCCGTCGGCGGACACCGCGCGCATCTTCGCCGACGGAATTGCAGATGCCGGTCTCGACAAGTTGCCGTGGTCGAAGGCGCTGAAGCAGTGGCGCGATCGCGTCATGTTTCTGCGCAAGGCCGAAGGCGACGAATGGCCGGATCTGTCCGATGCCGCGCTTGGCGCGCGTCGCGACGACTGGCTCGTGCCGCTGCTGTCGGACAAGACGTCGTTGTCCGGCGTCGACGCATCGGAATTGTCCGATGCCGTGATGACCCTGTTGCCGTGGGACAGGCGCGCACGGCTCGACCGCGAGGCGCCGACGCACTTCGAAGCGCCGACCGGCACGCAGGTCGCCATTGACTATGAGGCGGAGCAGGGTCCGACCATCGCGATCCGCGTGCAGGAGCTGTTTGGCCTGTCGGACCATCCATCGATCGCACAAGGGTGCGTGCCGCTGGTCGTGGAACTGTTATCGCCGGCGCACCGGCCGGTGCAGGTCACGCGCGATCTGCCCGGGTTCTGGCGTGGCAGCTACGCCGCCGTGCGCGCCGATCTGCGCGGCCGCTATCCGCGCCATCCCTGGCCCGACGATCCCGCCACCGCCGCGCCAACCCGCCGCGCCAAGCCGCGCGGGACTTGATTGTTCGCGAATTAACCCTTCGCTCACCCTTTTCGCCAACATTGCGCCGCCTGTCGCAGCGTTCTCATCACGGCGTTCGTGCCGGCATGATTTGATGACGAGGCGCGATTGCCGCGGGCCTTGAGAGTAGCGTATGCGTAACATCCTTACTTTTGCCGCTGTTCTGATCGGCCTTGGCGTTGCCATGGCGCGAATGGCCGACACCATGACCCCGGCGAAATCCACCGTGGCGATGTCGCGCTCGAGCGAAGCCGCCGCCGCACCGGCATCATCCGGCCGAACAGCATCGATCGACAAGGACCGCAACGGTCATTTCCAGACCGAAGCGCGCGTCGATGGCAGCTACCTCGACTTCATGGTCGACACCGGCGCGACCGTGATCGCGCTGAAGGAGCGTGACGCGGCCCGCGTCGGCATCCATCCGGCGCCAGGCGATTTCACCGCCAATGTCTCGACCGCGAACGGCCCGGCCAAGGCGGCCCGCGCGCGGCTCGACAGCATCGAGATCGGCGGCGTCCGCGTGCGCGACGTCGATGCCCTGATCATGCAGGACGGCATGCTCGACCAGAACCTGCTCGGCATGGCCTTCCTGTCGCGGCTGAAGCGTTTTGAATATGCCGACGGCAAGCTCGTAATGGAGCAATAGGCGGCTTGATCGTTGCCGAGTGGCGGACGGCTCGCCGTCGTCACAAGCGCGAGCTATACTACGCGCCGTTCGCTTTGGCAGCGCCAAGCTTCAGACGTTTCGATTACAGACCACCGTGAGCCCGCCAGTCTTCCATATCAACCTGCCCGGCGTTCGGCTGGCCTATCGCGACAGCGGCGGCAGCGCCGTGCCCGTGGTGCTGTTGCACGCCAACACCGGGACGAGCGCCAGCTGGCAGCCGCAGTTCGACAGCTTTGTTGCCGCCGGTTATCGGACGATCGCCTTCGACCGGCGCGGCTGGGGCCAAAGCCTGCCCGATCCGCAGAGCGGACCGCAACCTGGCAGCGTGGCGGAAGATCTCGCGGCACTGGCGGATCATCTGGCGTTGCCAAAATTTCATCTGTTGGGCGTGGCGGGCGGCGGCTTTGTCGCGCTGGATTATGCGGGCTGGCGGCAGGACACGTTGCGCAGCCTGACGGTCGCCGCCAGCACCGGCTCGTTCAGTGAGGGCGAGATGCAACAGCTCGCGCAAAACCTGAGGTTTGAAGGTTTCCTCGACTTGCCCGAGTTCATTCCGCGAAATTGGCCCTTCGTTCCGGGCGATGCAGCCGGAGCGGGTTGCAGCCTGGGCCCATGCGCAGGAACTCGCCAAACAGCCGGATGCCGTCTTTCAACCCTTAAGGACGCCCAACACGTTCGCAAAGATCTCCCAGATCCACATTCCGATGCTGGCGATCACCGCCAGCGCGGACTTGTACGCCCCGCCAACGCTGATGGCACGCTGGATCAGGCACATTCCTCAGGCCGAAATGGTCGCGATCGTCGATGCCGGACATTCCGTGCCGATGGAGCAGCCCGAGCTGTTCAATCGTGCGGTCCTTAATTTTCTCGGGCGGCATTAACCTCGAGCTGCATCGGCTTTGACCGACGCCGCGTCACCAGCATCCAGTCGTCAAAGGCGTAACAGTCTGACCAGCTCAGGACTTCGGACTCGCAAATGGTGCATGTGAATGCGCCGGTTTGTGGCCTCGTTCGCCTTTCCCGGGTCGCGCCGTAGATCATTCCGCAGGCAGGGTTCGGACAGTGAAAGTACACCAACATTCGCAAACTTGATTCCATCCAGCCAATGTCGCCGGTCTTTGCATTTTTTTCGCGGCGGACGCAGAAGTATTTCGCGTTGATCCCCAACAGCTTTCAAAATCGCGTAACCGGATTAAACTGCCATTCGCGAAGAACTGAATAGCAGCCACGAATTAACAGCCACAAAGTCTCGTTGAGCGATACAGCATGGAAAAAGTCTTCGACGCAATCGTGCTCGGACTGGGAGCCGTGGGGTCTGCCGCGGTCTATCAACTGGCCAGGCGGGGAGCGAGCGTCCTGGGGATCGATCAGTTCAAGCCGCCGCACGAATTCGGGTCAACTCACGGCGACTCGCGGATCACGCGGATCGCCTGCGGCGAGGGCGTGGAGTATTCACAGTTTGCGATGCGCTCCCATGAAATCTGGCGCGAGCTGGAACAGCAAACCGGCTCACAACTACTGACTCAGAACGGCCTCGTCGTCGTCTCCGGTGAGGGCAGGCGAGCGCTTCAGCACGAAAAGCAGAATTTCTTCGAGACGACGGTGGAAGCAGCGAAAGCCGCAGGCGTCAGTTATCGCGTGCTCTCGGGCCCCGAGGCTGCGCGGCAATACCCGGTCTTCAAGCTTGATGATCGCGACCGCGTCTACCACGACGCATCAAGCGGGTTCGTTCGGCCCGAGGCGTGCATCCAGGCCCAGCTGCAAATTGCCGAGCGCGACGGCGCAATTCTGCACTACCACGAAAAGGTCCTGGACTTTCAGGACGGCGAAGAGATCACCGTTCGCACGCAATCCGGCAGCTACCAGGCCAGGAGTGTGATTGTCGCTCTCGGACCCTGGTTGCCTGCGTTCCTGCCAGCAACATTCGCCGGTCGCCTCCAGGTCACGAGGCAAGTGATGTACTGGTTTCCGATCAGCGCCGATTATGCCCATCCGGAAGCTTTCACGCCTGAGCGCATGCCGGTTTTCATCTGGCAATTGCCAGCGCCGCAGTCGATTTACGGCTTCCCGGCGATCGATGGCGTGGCAACCGGATTGAAGATCGGCACGGAGCAGTATCACCTGTCGACCGATCCGGAGCTGGTGGATCGCACCGTCTCGGCCGAAGAGACGAAGCAGATGTATGAAACCTACGTGGCGCCGTATTTTTCCGGAGTGTCAGGCGAAGCACTGAAGGCAAAGGTCTGCCTGTACACCTGTGCGCCCGGAGCACGTTTTCTCATCGACCGGCTGGGCCGCCGCGACAACGTCGTGTTCGCGTCAGCTTGCTCGGGCCATGGTTTCAAGCACTCGGCTGCCGTCGGCGAGCTTCTCGCCAAGATGGCGCTCGGAGAGAAGCACCAGAACATCGAGCATTTTATGCTGGGGTGAGTCGGCGGCGTCGGCCGCCAATGAAACCGTCGCAATCGACCGCTATTTGGGCCATTCAGCCACCTTCCCACATGTCGCCGCATGCTCTATCTGCATGCGCAGAATCTCCCTCGGTGAGGCAACTCAAACACATGTTTCCGACGCCGAAGGCCGCCCTGTCGCCGAATACCTATGCCTACGAATCCGAGCCGATGGTGAAGGCCACCGGCTTTCGCGAATATGACGCGCGCTGGCTGTTCGGGAAAGAAATCAACCTGATGGGCGTGCAGGCGCTCGGCATGGGGCTTGGCGCGCTGATCAAGGAGCTCGGCCAGAAGCAGGAGATCGTCACCGGCCACGATTTTCGCGGCTATTCCGCCTCGATCAAGTACGCGTTGATCTCCGGCCTGATGGCGTCGGGCTGCAAGGTGCACGACATCGGCCTTAGCGTGACGCCGATGGCGTATTTCGCGCAGTTCGATCTCGACGTGCCGTGCGTCGCGATGGTCACGGCCTCGCACAACGACAATGGCTGGACCGGCGTGAAGATGGGCGCCAATCGGCCGCTCACCTTCGGCCCCGACGAGATGACGCGGCTGAAGGAGATCGTGCTTGGCGCAAAATTCGACAACCGCGCCGGCGGCTCCTATCAGTTCCACGAAAATTTCCCGGCGCGCTATATCGCTGATCTCACCAACCGGCCGAAGCTGAAGCGCCGCATCAGGGCCGTCGTCGCGTGCGGCAACGGCACGGCCGGCGCGTTTGCGCCAAAGGTGCTGGAGGCGATCGGCTGCGAGGTGATCCCGCTCGACTGCGAGCTCGACTACACCTTCCCGAAATACAATCCGAATCCGGAAGACATGGAGATGCTGCACGCGATCCGCGACGCGGTGCTGCATCACAAGGCGGACGTCGGCCTCGGCTTCGACGGTGACGGCGACCGCTGCGGCGTCGTCGATAACACCGGCGACGAGATTTTTGCCGACAAGATCGGCGTCATGCTGGCGCGCGACCTTTCGGCGATCCACAAGGGCGCGCAGTTCGTGGTCGACGTGAAGTCGACCGGGCTGTTCGTCACCGATCCCGTGCTGATCAAGCAGGGCGCCAAGGCGACCTACTGGAAGACCGGCCATTCCTACATGAAGCGGCGCACCCACGAGCTCGGCGCGCTCGCCGGCTTCGAGAAGTCGGGCCATTTCTTCTTCAACAAGCCGGTCGGCCGCGGCTATGACGACGGCCTCGTCTCGGCGCTCGCGGTCTGCGACATGCTCGAGCGCAATCCGACGAAGTCGATGGCCGAGCTGAAGGAGGCGCTGCCAAAGACCTGGTCGTCGCCGACCATGTCGCCGCACTGCGCCGACGAGACCAAGTACGGCATCGTCGACCAGGTCGTGAAGCATTTCGAATTGATGCAGACGAAGGGCGAGAAGATCGCAGGGCAGGCGATCCGCGATCTCGTCACCGTCAACGGCGTGCGCGTCACCGTCGAGGACGGCAGCTGGGGCCTCGTGCGCGCGTCATCGAACAAGCCGGAGCTGGTCGTCGTGGTCGAGAGCCCGGTCTCCGCGCAGCGCATGCACGACATGTTCGGCGCCATGGACGACGTGCTGCGCACGCACCCCGAAGTCGGCGAGTACAATCAGAAGATTTGAATTTGAGCGCGCTGGCGCGCTTCAATCACCTGCGGCACCGCCAGTATTTGTGGTGCCCCAGGTAGAAGTAACGACGGCCACGCTCGCCGCAAACAGGGTCCTGATGATCTCCCGGGGAAACAGACTTTGTCTCTGCTTGAGCGACCTGCGCGCTGGCATCGTTGATTGCCGGCGGCAACGTGCGCCTTTCTGCGAGGTCGCCCCACCGATCGTCAAACTTTCTTGATGCGAGGGACGGGGTCTTTTCAACGGGGATTCCGTCAACAGGGATTGCGCTGTGAACGGGGACAAGGCGCACCGTTTTCGTCTGGATGGGCTCCGGAACCACGGTTACCGGCCCCGACGGGTTGGCATCGGTCAGGCGCGGAACGATCACCATACTCGCGACAACGCCGCACCAGAAGGCGCTCATGACGATCAGCAACTGTTCCGCGCGCGGGCGGAGCAGGATCGCGACCATGCGGAACCCTCGCCCCAGTGCCCCGCCGATAAGGATTTAGCAAGTTGTGCTGAAAGTAAGGCGCAACTTGGAACCCATGGACTGATCCACCGTTCAGGAACCGGCGACTTTGACTTTCGGCGCTCGAGCAGCGACCTTCGCAGTGCCACGCGGTCGCGGCGACGTTTGGCAGCGGAGGTGACGATGTCACCGCTTCGCAGATTCCGGACCCGCAGTCAGCGCCGTTTTAGGGCTGCCGACTGGAAGCAATGAACGGGTTACTCTCAACTCTCGCGCGGCTATTTTTTTCAAAACATGCTTCCAGGCGATCAAGGGCCGCGGTGCTTCCATCGAGCGGCACCTTGAGCGTCGCTCCTTCTCCTCTCACTTCGAGAATGTTGGCGGTGCGCACTCTCTCACTGAGCGGCTGATCTGCCAGAGTGATTGTGACGCTCTTGGTCTCGGCCAATGCCTTTGCCTGGACTGATCGGGAACCCGCAACCAGCCTGACATCGTAGGTCTTCTCGCGCTCAAGCTTCCATTTTGGTGAATTGAGAAGCAGACGCATTCCATCCTCAGTCCGTACAAACGTGATATCGAGATCGTTCTGGGATCGGCTCATGGTGCAACTGTGAAACTTGTCGCCTTCGGAAGACGTGGCGATCGTCCAGGGCCCGACCGACACCATCTTGTCTTGCGCATGTGCAATGACCGATGTGGCGGGCAACAGTACAAGGGAGAGTGCGACTAGCAACCGCATCGTTTCCTCCTGACGCGAGCCCAATTCGAGTTCCCGGGAATGCACCCCCGCATTTCTCATACGTCCACGTTTTTGTGGTTCCATGCGTTTTTAGAGTGAAGGCCGGTTCCGATCCTTCGGATGTGACAGGGGGCTGCGACCGAAAGCCGGAACCGGTGCTCCTCAGGAGCGCCGTAGAAACTACAAACTGGTATTTCGGTTCCCTTGGGATCGGATTTTAAACTGTCTGTTCCACTTGGGTGCATGTGGCGCATTTGATGGGTCACATAGAGATGGATTGCCCCGCCATCCTTTGACGCTCCGACGCTCGTCGCTCGCGACTCCGAGTGGTCGAGCCTTCAAGAGGCTTTGCGTGAGCCGGGTTTCCGGCACGATGTCGTCTGTGCAGCCCTATGCTTTCCATTGTGCCGCCTTGGTTTGGTCAAGACAGCGTTGAGGCTAGGACAGTCGATCGGCCCAGCGGCAATTCGACGACCGCTGCAATCGTGTGACATTGACAGCTCAAAGAGAGCGCCGATGGATTCCACGACGAGCCTGACACAAGCTGACCGGCGCGAAGCTCTGATCGCGCGCGCCGACGAAGAGCTCGCACATGCTCATGAGCTGATCACGAGCACAGACGAACAGATTGCGCGCGTGCATGAACAGCTTTCGAAGCTGGAGCACGATGCATTTCGCCGGGGCGCGCCGGGCCGCCGGTTGTCGCGGGCACTGCGCGGCCTCACCAGCGTGCTTCTCGCCGCATTCATCTGTCTCGCCGCTTTCGCCTGGCACTCGCCGTCCGGCGATGCGGCCAGGTTGCTTCTTGCCAGGTCGGCGCAGCATCTCGCTTCAGCGTTGTTGCCGGCGCAGAACGAACCAGCGCTTGTCAAATCGAAGGCCAGTCATGAGATGTATCTCGAACTGCAGCGCCAGGCTGACTTTTTCGTCGGGCAGCCGCTATCCTTCGCTGGCAAGGTGATCCAGTCGATTTAAAGCGGTCAAAGCTACGTGCTGCGGATCGATGTTACCCCCGGCAATTACAATAGCTGGCAAGATACCATCTACGTCGACTTTGAGGCGCCCGCCTTGACGGTTCAGGATCGGATTGTCGAAGGCGATCTCGTCAGCGTTCGAGGCACATTCGCCGGCATCAGATCGTATCAATCCGTGCTCGGAGAGACGATCCGGGCTCCTTCCGTCGTCGCTTGCGCGATCCGGCCTGGCCTGGGGAATATTCCTGCCTGCCCGGGTGAAACAGAAACGGCTCCAGCGAGCTCTGTTAACTGAATTAGGCACGCCGCAGGGCAAACGTCGGCCGCATCGCGTGACGCCACGACGTCAAGTCCCGATTGCGCGATCAGCGCGACGGTCTTCAGCCACGATGGCTTTAGCGCACCCCCTTCGGACCGGCTCACCGCCACCCCAGCGCCGGAGCGATGTGAGTCAGAATTGCTTCGATCACGTGCGCGTTGTAGGCGACGCCCAACTGGTTGGGGACGGTCAGCAATAGCGTATCGGCTTCCGCGATCGCTTCGTCCTGCTTGAGCTGTTCGATGAGCACCTCCGGCTCGGCGGCATAGCTGCGGCCGAAGATCGCGCGGCTGCGTTCATCGATGAATCCGATCTGGTCCTGCTCCTCGCCGCCTCCGTCCGAAATAGGCGCGATCGCGATCGTCGATCAGTGCGAAGATACTGCGGCTCACCGAGACCCGCGGCTCGCGCGCATGGCCTGCCTCTTTCCAGGCGGCGCGATAGGCGCGGATTTGCGCAGCCTGCTGCACGTGAAACGCCTCGCCGGTTTCGTCTTTCTTGAGCGTCGAGCTCTGCAGGTTCAACCCGAGCTTGCGCCGCCCAAACCGCCGTGGCGTTCGAGCCGGCGCCCCACCAGATGCGCTCGCGCAGGCCTTCGGAGTGAGGTTCGAGGCGCAGCAGTCCCGGCGGGTTTGGAAACATCGGTCGCGGATTTGGCGGCGCAAAGCCTTCGCCGCGCAACAGGTCGAGGAAGATTTCCGCGTGGCGCCGCCCCATGTCGGCATCATCCTGGCCCTCCGTGGGCTGATAGCCGAAATACCGCCAGCCCTCGATGACCTGCTCGGGCGATCCCCGGCTGATGCCGAGCTGCAGGCGCCCGCCCGCGATGAGATCGGCAGCACCGGCGTCTTCGGCCATGTAGAGCGGGTTCTCGTAGCGCATGTCGATCACAGCGGTTCCGATCTCGATGCGGCTGGTTTTCGCACCAACCGCTGCCAGCAATGGAAACGGCGAAGCAAGCTGGCGGGCGAAATGGTGGACCCGGAAATACGCCCCGTCCGCGCCCAGCTCTTCGGCGGCAACGGCAAGATCAATGGATTGCAGCAGCGTATCCGCGGCCGAGCGGGTTTGTGACTGGGGCGAGGGCGTCCAGTGCCCGAACGAGAGAAAGCCGATTTTTTTCAATGGAGGCAGTCTATCTTGAAGAAGCCGCCCTCGGCAGCTTTCTTAGGTCCGCATGTTGTTGGCGACGTCCGGGTATGGCACTCTTGAGGCACGCTGACTGGATCGAGCAATCTCCGAGGTTGAGGGCGGAGCGGACTTTGCGCAGACATCGCATTGGTAGCGATTGACCCCAACGCGGATGCTGTAATGCCGTCTGCTGAGTACCGCTAGCCCGATACCAAATCCCCTGATTTGATAGTGCCTGCAGGAGTGCGAAACAGCAGTCAATGGCTGGCCATGGAAAGCACAGATGAAGGAAATCCTTGTCGCCTCTTCCGTCTTTGTTTGCCTGACTGGAGCTTCGGTCGGTGTTCTCTTGTCGCAGGGAAAGCTGCCAGCACGTCACCGGCACGACGATACCCAGAACGCGGTGAGATTGATCGCCAACATCTTCGTCGTCATGACCTCGCTCGTCTTGGGGTTGATGATAAACTCGGCGAAAGCTAGGTTTGACGGGGTCAATCGCGAGCTACACGCCTTCGCCACGGACCTGATCGTTCTCGATCGGACGCTTCTTGCATACGGTGCTGAGGCTGATGATACGAGGCGAAGCTTGATAGCCTACGTCCAGCGGGCATCTGATGGGAGATGGACCACGGACGATCCCATTCGCACGTCAGACGTGTACGTCGGAGCAATTGCTGAATGAAGTTGGTCGAAGTCTCAGGGCACTCAAGCCGCCAGATGACGCAAGATTATCGATTTGGAACGATGCACGTGAGCAATACCGCAAAGTGGTTGAGCTGCGCTGGGCTTTGGTGGAGCAGGCGGAGGGCTCGATACCTGCGCCGCTGTTGACAATGGTGATTGCCTGGTTGGTCGTGGTGTTCGCCAGTTTTGGGTTCATGGCGCCACGCAACTTTATCGTTGTGACAAGCTTCGTGCTCGCGTCTGGCCTCATCTCCGGCGCTCTCTACCTGATCGTCGATATGGACGAACCATTCAAAGGTCCGATCCAGATCTCTTCTGCTCCGCTCCAAAGAGCGATGGCAGAGATTGGTAAGTAACCTCCGCAAACAGATCGATCAGGGCGTGACACAGGCTGTCATCCATAATTGGCTTGCAGTTGACGGCGAAAGGCGGAAAATGTTGCGCCCGCTTGGCCTTCCGGGTGAGTTTTTCTATCGATTTGCAACGAACGAAGCGGCAGCTTCCGCGAAATGAACAGGATTGATTGAGATGTTCAAAACTACAGGGACAGTGTCGCTGTTGGCTGCCTGCTTTGCAATCGTCACAACGGCTTTCGCGCAAGCGCCGACCGAGGCGCAGCGCGAGGCGATCAAGTCCGACTGCCGCTCCGACTACATCGCCCATTGTTCGAGCATTCCGCCGGGCGGCGCGGCCTCGCTGCAATGCTTGCAGAAGAACATGGCGAACCTGTCGGGCGCTTGCGCCACCGCAGTTCGCGCGGTGGAAGCGCCGGCCGAAACAAAGGCTGAACCGGCAACCGCGCCGAAGGAAGAGCCCAAGCAGGAGACCAAGACTGAGCCTGCGCCAGCAGGTCAACCTGCAAAACCTGCTGCTGCCGCGGCACCCTCGGCCAATACTTCGACGACTTCGACCAAAGAGGCGAGCACAACGCAAGGAAAACCGAGCAGCGCCCAAATCGCTGCAATTCGGAGCGGCTGTCGCTCCGATTATCCGAAGGTTTGCGCCGGTGTGCCGGCAGGCGGAGCTGCAGCGCTGGAATGCCTGGAAAAAAACAAGGCAAGGCTCTCCGCCGCTTGCGAAAAGGCCGTTGCGGCAGCGGGTTTGGGCAGTGCTGCACCGACAGCGGCCAGCGCCGCGCCGGCTACGGCGAATGCCAGCCCGACGGCGGTACCGGCTGCCGTGGCTCCGCCGCCTCGGCTGGTGCTGCGTCCGATGCGGCCGCGTGAGGAACTGTTCGTGTTGCGGTCTGCCTGCGCCGCCGATGTTCGTTCCCTCTGTGCTGGGATTGCGGCAGGTGGCGGGCGGGTCATGCAATGCCTCGCTACGCAGTCGGCGTCACTCTCACCGGAATGCCGGAGCGTCTTGGGACAATTCGCCGCGCAATAGGCGCTTGAGCGGTGCGGCGCGCGGGACTCCAGGCGAGGGGATAGCTCCAGCTTCCTCGGTCCTGTGCGAATAGCGGCGCGCAGCGCGCGGCCCTGGGAAGAAGTCCGCCGACCGCGCGCAGACGACGACGTCATCGGAGCGCGCATCGGGACATGAGAAAAATTCACAGGTCGCACCGGAACATTGGTTCGTGCGATCGCAGAATTTGCGATCGCAGGCCGGCGCGTCAGGAATTTTTGTCGCCACGAATAACTGCGCATTTCCGAAATGCCCGGGCGCTGAACGAGGAAAAACCCTCATGTTCCCTGGTCAGGGTGGCGGCAATGTATGGGGTGAACCATTCAATAGCGGGAGGGTGCCTTGAATAAGAGCGCGATCACTTTGGTATTGAGCCTTGCTTATTTCTCTGCTTCTCCCCCTCACTGCGCAGGCGCAGAGCGCCATGACCGAGCAGGAAGCGCACGCTATCGGCGTCGATGCCTACCTTTATTTCTATTCGCTGGTGACGATGGACGTTACGCGAAAGCAATCCACCAACATCGAACCGGGCAAGGAATTTGGCAAAGGGCCGATGAACATGTTCGTTAATGTGCCGGAATACCCGCCGGCGAGACTTCAAGGGCGTCGTGCGGTCCAATTTTGACACTTTGTATTCGATCGCTTGGCTCGACATGACGAAGGAGCCCATCGTTGTCAGCGTGCCGGATACCAACGGGCGCTATTACCTTCTGCCGATGCTCGACATGTGGACCGATGTCTTCGCCTCGCCGGGCTGGCGAACGACTGGCACCCAGGCCGGGACTTTTCTGGTGACGCCTCCGGGCTGGCGGCCCGACCTGCGTGACAGATTCATCGATGAATTCAAGCTGCCAAAGGATACTCAGCGCATCGAGGCGCCGACGCCGATATGTCTGGGTCATTGGCCGCACCAAGACAGATGGTCCGCCCGATTATGATGCAGTTCACAAAATCCAGGCAGGCTACAAGGTCGCGCTGCTTTCTGAATTCGGCAAATCGCCCAAGCCGCCTGAAGTCAAGATCGACCCGAGCGTCGATATGAAGACGCCGCCGAAGGTGCAGGTCGATACGATGACGGCTGGCGTCTATTTCGCCTATGCCGCCGAGTTGCTTAAGCTCCATCCGCCCCACATCACCGATGAACCCATCATCGCGCAGATGAAGAAAATCGGAATTGAGGCCGGCAAAAGCTTTGACATCGGCAAGCTTGATCCAGTCGTGCAAAGGGGGCTGGAGACCGCGCCCGAAGACGCGCAGAAGCTGATGGGGTGGAAGATTCCGACCTTGGCGCGGGTTGCCAATGGCTGGTCGCTGAACACCGACACGATGGGCGTGTATGGCAATTATTATCTGAAGCGGGCCATCGTCACCCAGGTTCGGGCTCGGCGCAAATCTGCCTGAGGATGCCATCTATCCCCTCAATCTCGGCGATGAAACTGGGAAGCCGCTCGACGGCGCAAACAAATACACGATCACTTTCGACAAAGGCGCAACGCCGCCTGTGAACGCCTTCTGGTCGATCACCCTTTACGATGCGGAAGGCTTTCAGGTTGGCAACAGCTTGAACCGCTTCGCCGTCTCGAACTGGATGCCGTTCAAATACAATGCTGATGGCTCGCTGGAGCTTTATTTCCAGAATGAAAGTCCCGGAAAGGACAAGGAAACGAACTGGCTTCCTGCGCCCAAGGGGCCATTCAATCTGACCATGCGGCTGTATGCGCCGAAGTCGGAGGCACTGACTGGGCAAGTGGACGCCGCCGCCGGTCGTGAAAACTCAGGGTCCGAAAATTACTCAAGGTCGTCGGGCCTGACGCTCAATAGCACCTAAGAGGAGGCCGCCCCCTTGGGGGCGGTCTTTTGCGGGCACTCTATCGATGTCCGAGTTGGATTTGCGACCCGTTGAGCCGCAGGCCGACCGAATTGCCCCGTGGTTGCGCGGTCCCCGATGCTCGCTGACGGCTTCCTGCCGATATGATATGGTGATGCTTCTCCTAGAGGAGAATGGATTGGGGGCGAGATGAGATAGGCGGCCAGGCACACGATGGGAGGACACTATGACCATCGAAAACATTCTGAGGCGGAAGGGCACCGACGTCACGACAATAGCTCCGGAAGCCAGCATCAAGCGGGCGGCGGACTGGCTGCGCGCCAGGAATATCGGCGCTCTCGTGGTGACGAGTGAGAACGAAGTTCTTGGTCTCGTTTCCGAACGTGAAATCGTGCACGCATTTTCTCGCTATGGCGAAACGGCCGGATCGATGCTCGTGAAGGACATCATGCAATACGGTGTGGTCACCGTGGCCCCGGACGAGAGCATCAATCGCGTGATGAACCTGATGACGCACCATCGCGTGCGCCACATGCCGGTTCTGCGCGACGGCAAGCTGGCGGGTATCGTCAGCATCGGCGATGTCGTCAAGCATCGGCTGGAGGATCTGGAGCTCGAGACGCACGTGCTGCGCGATGTCTATAACGCCGCGCGTTGATGGCTCGGCGTCGGCTCACGGACGTGCCCGCATTTCCCGGGCGACGAGTGGACTTGAGCTTTGCGCAGATCGAGTTCTTCCGGTTTTCAGCCCCTGGCGGACATCGAGGCGGCCGCGACGCGTGATCGACGCAGTCCTTGCGTCGTCAGCAGCGATGTCGGCTAATGGGGCCGGTACCTTAGGCAGTCGATCGATTGGGGAGGGGCAAATGTTTCGGAACGTCACTTTTCCATCCCAAGGCGCCACCCTTCGCGGTCGGCTCTATCTTCCACAGGAAGGCCCCGACCGACGTCGCGCGCCGAACCAGGCCGCGTCGAGGCAACCAGCGCCCATCGTGATCATGACACACGGCACGTCGGCAACCATCACAATGGTGGCCGATCGTTATGCCGAGGTTCTTCATGCCGCCGGCTTCGCCGTCTTGCTCTATGACCACCGCAACTTTGGAATTAGCGATGGTGAACCTCGGGGCGAAATCAATCCTTGGGTCCAGGCGCGAGGCTACCGCGACGCAATCGACTACGTTTGCTCCTTGGCCGAAATCGACAAGTTGCGAGTTGCCATCTGGGGCGACAGCTTTAGCGCCGGTCAAGTCCTTGTCGTGGCTGCGTGCGATGATCGCGTGAAGGCGATCGTTTCGCAGACCACCGCATGCGGACCCACCATGCCACCACAGGATCCAGATGGGGCATTATTCGCCTCAGTAAAGAGCACGTTTCAAAATGGGGACGTAGGCACGCCAGACTCCGTGACAGGTCCGCTGCCGGTGGTCTCGTTCGATCAGCACGGGACCCCTTCGCTGCTCACTCCGATTTCGGCCTACCGATGGTTCATAGAATACGGCGGGCGTCACGGGACCCGTTGGGAGAACTGGGTCACACGCGTTATTCCGAAAACGCCCGCGCCATATCATCCGGGCATTTGCGCACCGCACGTCAAGGTCCCCACGCTCATGATGATTGCACCCGAGGATGAAATGGCAGGGGCCAATCCGGCCGTGGCGCGCGCCGCCTACGACAGCATCCCGGCAAAAAAGGAGTTGATCGAGATCGCAGGGGGACATTTTGGACTTCTTCATTATCCGAGCGAACTATTCGATCAGGCCGCTCACGCCCAGCGCGACTTTCTTTCACGAGTTTTGCTCTGATGCAGGGCACCGGGACACAAACTGCTGCAATGGATGATCGGTGCGAAGGTCAGCCGCAGGTGTCCGATCACCGCGCCAGGCCGGACGTGACGACCTCGAGCAGTGACTAGGCGAACCGACGCCTGTGACATCCGCACGATGGGGGATTGGATGCTTCGGCAGCTCGAACTGGACGACATGGATCGGGCTGCTGCCGTCCATCGCGCGTCGTTCGATTCCGCGCTCCCCACCCTCACAGGGCTGCACACGCCCAAGGAGGATCGCTGGTTTTTCCGGGAGCGCATGTTCACGGCGTGTGAACTCTGGGGCTACTTCGACGATCAGGACCTGGTCGGCATCATTGCATTTCGTGAGGGCTGGATCGACCAGCTCTACGTCTTGCCGTCATCGCAAGGTCGTGGCATCGGCACGGCGTTGCTTGAAATTGCCAAGAAAAGTGCCAGGAGCCGAATTCCGAGCTTCAGCTTGTGGACGTTCCAGCGCAACACCAACGCTCGCCGGTTTTACGAGCGGCAGGGCTTCACGCTCGTCAGGGAGACGGATGGCTCCGCCAACGCGGAGAAAGAGCCCGATGTCCTCTATGTCTGGTCGTCCGGTCGCTGAGCACACGTCACGCGACATGGCCGGTCAGGGTCGATCGATTGCTCGACATTGATGATCTGGTTCGCGCAACGCGTGACGCGTGTTCCCGACCTGAGGAAACTCCCCGAGAACACCTAGGCAAAGCCCTGAGGGTTTGTAGCCGACAGCAAAATTATGCTTGTGCAACGGCACGGCATCGCGGCGCACGGGAAAGCCTGTTGCCAGGAGCAAGAGGAAGTGACGTCATGAATACTCAGCGAAACATCCGCTATTTATGGGTGGCACTGCTGACCGCAACTCTCGCGCTGTCGGCGCATGCAGCCGAAACTGCAAAGCCACGCATCAAGATCCTGGCCACCGGCGGCACGATTGCGGGCGCTCAGGCGAGCCAGTCCGAATACGGCTACAAGTCGGGCGCGTTCAACGTTCAGGATCTCATCAACGCGGTGCCGCAGATGAAGGACCTGGCTGATATCACCGGAGAGCAGATCGTCAATATCGGCAGTCAGGACATGAACGACGAGGTTTGGCTCAAGCTTGCCAAACGCTTGAACGACGTGCTGGCTCGGTCCGACATCGACGGCGTTGTCATCACGCACGGCACCGATACGCTCGAAGAGACGTCGTACTTCCTTGATCTCGTCGTCACGAGCGACAAGCCGGTCGTCATGGTCGGCTCGATGCGCCCGGCGACCGCGATCAGTGCCGACGGACCGATGAATTTCTACAACGCCATGGCCATCGCTGCGGATCCGCGGTCCAGGGGACGCGGTGTGCTCGTGGCGTTGAATGACACGATCCACGCCGCGCGTGAGGTGACCAAGACCAACACGTCGAGCGTGCAGACGTTCGGCAGCCTGAATCGCGGGCCGGCGGGCCTCGTCAACACCGGCAAGATCACGTGGTTCGCGGTTCCGGGCGGGCGACGCGGACCGAACAGCGAGTTCTCGATCACCGACGTCGGCGCACTACCGCGCGTCGACATTATCTACGCTCACGCCAACATGAGCGCCGACCTGATCGATGCAGCCGTCAAGAATGGCGCCAAGGGGCTCATTATTTCAGGTGTCGGCGACGGTAACATGACCCAGCCGGCGCTCGAGCGCTGCGCCGCCGCGGCCAAAAGTGGTGTCGTGATCGTACGCAGCTCGAGGCTGGCGAGCGGACTTACGTACCGCAACAACGAGATCGACGACGACAAGTACGGCTTCGTCGCGTCGCTAGAGCTCAATCCGCCGAAGTCACGCGTGCTGCTGCAGGAAGCATTGCTGAAGACCACGGACGTCAAGGAAATCCAGCGCATGTTCAGCGAGTACTGAGGTGCACGGAGACTGATCGACCGACCATGAACGGCGCGCGCGGCCCTTTTGACCCACACATGCTCATTGTCGGACAGGATCTGGTCGTCATCAAGCGCCGCTTCGGCGCCTTCGTTTCGTGTTCGTTTGATTTGCGTGCAGCAAATGACCCCGTAGCGGGCTCACGGTTCAAAAATTAATGCCGTAGATGAGCCGGGCTTGATGGCGCTCAAAATCCACGAGATCGAGTGAACTAGCCATCCCAGCCGCCCGGCCCGAAATCTGAAAGCTCCAAGCCGCAGTGAGGCGCGAGCGATCCGATAGCTTTACGAAAATAGTGGGCCCGATAAACAAGGCGTGCCCGGCAAACACATCCAGGCCCCACCCTTCGTATTTCCGCAAATAGCGCGCCTCTGCGCCGATCAAGAGGCCCGGCCGGACTTGCACCATCGTTGCCCACGCCATGCCGACTGTGGCTTGCTGCTCGGTGGTGTTCGTCGCAAGAAAGTTCGTCCGCTCCGGTTGGTAGACGAGATTGACGCCCGCGACCAGCTTATCGGGAATCAGCTCGCGGTCGAAGGCTATGGCGAAGTCCGTTCCATAGGTTCGCACATGTTGGCCGGATGTTTCATCAAGGCGGTCGGCGTGCGTCTCGGCATCGAAGGTCAAGCCGAATGGAGCCGTTCTTCTGTCGAGAATCCTGTACCGCAAGTCCAGGGATATGCCTTGGATCCCCGCTTGCCGGACGTTGTCAAATCCTGCGACGCCGCTGATGTCGTACGATGCGGCGACCGCAGCGAACTCCATGCGGAAGTTGCTGATGGGCACGAATTCAAGCTCCGCAGCTTCTGTCAGCGCGCGATAGGTGCCGGTGCTCTTGGCGAAGCGTCCGGTCGTTTGGTTTTGAAATTCTCGCTCGCCAACCTCGCCAACATCGGTCCCGATCATGAAGGCGAACAGGTTCTCTGTATCAATTTCTTCAGTGCGCCCGACTATCGGCAACAGCGTGGTATAAGCAGCCACCATGAGCAAAATTAGATAGCCACGCATCGTCTTGCCTGCGCTGCTGCCGTGGATCGGCGCAGACAGTATTTGTAGCACTTGCATCCCTTTTGAGGGAGCAAGTTCATTCACGCCTAAAGGCCGGGATTGAGGAAGGCGACAGGCAAGACGACGCGCCGCGGTGCATCTCGGCTAGGTATGCAGTCGGTCAAAGGACGTGAAGCGCCGCAACCCGAAGTAAATCGCGATCGGCGGCAGCGAATAGACCAGGGCGACCGCCATCATGTAATTCCATGGCGCCTCGTCGCTGTCGAAGAACTGATCGATGGCCGCCGCCACGGTCATGTTGCGCGTCGATGAAAGCAGCATGAACTGGTAGAGGTAGTCGTTCCACGCCAGCAACAACGCATAGACGCCCACCGCGGCGAGCGCCGGTGTCATCAGCGGCAGGTAAATGCGCAGATAGATCTGGAGCGGCGAAGCCCCATCGATCCTGGCGCACTCATCGAACTCGATCGGCAGTAGCTTGCCATATTGGTGCAGGATCAGGACAGCGTACGGCGTGGCGAAAGCGACATAGGCAGCAATCACCGCCCAGAGGCTGTCGGAGAGCCCGTAAGCATGCATGATGTGGGCGAACGGTATGATCAGGATAGCCGTCGGCAGGATGTACGTCAGCAGCGCGGCGTCGCCAATGAGCTGACCACGGCGAAGGTGCATTCGTCCAATCGCAAAGCTGGCGAGCGAGCCGATGACTACGGTGAGCACCATGGTGGCTACGCCGACAAATGTGCTGTTGCCGAACTGATGCCAAAAATGTTCGAGATACCAGTGCCCTTGCGTCCAGATCACACGAAAGCTCTCGAACGACGGATTCTGTGGCCACAGGCTGCCGGTGAACTCGTCGCCCTCGTCGTCGAGCGCAATGAGCACCATGTTGTAGACCGGTAGCAGCGTCCAGATCAGCAACGCGATGCTTAAGCCCGTACCGGCGATGCCGCCGGCAAGTCGCCGTCCGCGGCGGTACCGCGCGCGCGGTGCGATCCGGGAACGGTCACACGGCTCACGGAGGGTCGATCGGTCATAGCTGCACGCCGGTCCTGTGCAGGCGCCGTATCAAGAGAATGACGACGGGGATCATCAGCGGTAAAGCCGAGATCATCGCTGCCGCCCCCAGCTCCGGATGGCCAAAGTCGAACGCCTGGTGAAAGCCGTAAGTGGCCAGCACGTCCGTGGTGCGCGCGGGCGCACCCGAAGAGACGAAATAGACGGTCGAAAAATCGCCGAGCGTCCAGACCGTCGAAAGCAGCGTCGCCACCAGATAGACATTGGCCATCAACGGGAATGTTACATACACCGTCTGCTGGAGGGCGGTGGCACCGTCGATCGCAGCCGCTTCATAGATTTGCCGCGGGATCGCCATCCGCGCGCTCAGGAAGATCAATGTCCAGAACGGCAGCCACTTCCAGATATAGGCGACAATATTGGCCGCCATTGCCGTTGATCGTGACACCAGAAACAACGGACCGTCTGTGCCGGTCACGACGGACCACAGGCTGTCAAGCAGCCCCCATTGCGACACCAGCATGTAGTGGATCGACAGGAAGACGGACAGCGCCGGGAGCGCCCAGGGCAGCAGGAACACGACCAGAAGCGTCCGGCCCCACCAACCGCGTCGCTGCATGAAGAAGCCGGAGATCAGGAAGGCAAGGAACATCTTCACGTTCACGCCGATGCAGACGAACAGCAACGTGTTGACGAGCGTGTCGACGTAGCGCGGGTCGGTGAACAACAAGGCGTAGAGCGTCGGCCGGCTGCCCATCCACAGGCCGAGCACGACGGGGTAAGCGACGAAGGCCGCGAATACTGCCGCATAGGGAACGACGAAAGCGATGGCCCAGGCGGTGTCCGACCCTTGCAGGCGGAAGCGGGAGCGGCGCGGCCGGCCGGCACGTATGGGAGTCTGGAGCGGCAGAACCTGCTGCGCGCTGCTCATCTATCCCTTCACGCCGCCCATGGTCAGGCCAGCCGCCATATGCCGGCGGAACATGTAGTAGATCATCATCGGCGGCAGCGCGTACACGATCGCGGTCGCCATCATGTAATTCCACGGCAACTCGTCGCTGTTCAGGAACTGCGCCAGCGCGACTGCGACTGTCATGCTGTCCGGCGTCGAGAGCATCAGGAAATTGTAGAGATATTCGTTCCAGGCCAGCAGCAAGGCATAGGTGCCGACCGCGACCAGCGCGGGCGCCATCAGCGGCAGGTAGATGAATAGATAGATCTGGAGCGGGTTCGCGCCATCGATCCGCGCCAACTCGTCGAGCTCCATCGGAATCGACTTGCCATACTGCGAGAAGATGAAGATCGCGTACGGCGTGGCGAACGTGGTGATGGCCGCGATCACCGCCCACAGGTGGTTGGTCAGCCCGTAGATCTGCATGATCCGATAGAACGGAATCGCCAGGAATGACGCTGGAATGACATAGGTCATCAGCGCCGCATTCGTCAGCATCCAGCCGTTGCGAAGGCGCATCCGTCCGACGGTGAAACTGGCGAGCGAGCCGATCAGCAATGTGAGGAACATCGTCATCAGTCCCACAAAGAAGCTGTTGCCGAACTGACGCCAGAAATTTTCGAGGTACCAGAAACCTTCAGTGAAGACGATATAGAAGCTGTTCAGCGTCGGATTGTCCGGCCAGATGGTGCCCGAGAAGATGTCATTGTGGGCTGAAAGCGCGATGACGACCATGTTGTAAATCGGAGCCAGCGACCACACGATCAGCACGAGGCCCAGCACCATGCAGGCCGCTTCGCCCAGGCGGCGACTGGCGCGGTAGCGCCATGGCGCAAGAAGCCGGGCGCGCGCGACGCTCATAGCTGCACCTCCGACATACGCAGCTTGCGCATCAGGATGAAGATCAAGGGGATCAACACCGGCAACGCGGTCATCACCTCCGCTACTCCGAGCCGCGGGAGCGATACCGTATAGGCATAGCGAATGCCGAGCGTGGCGAGCACCTCGGTCGACATCGCGGGGCCGCCGCCGGAGACAAAGTAGGTGGCATTGAAATCGCCAAGCGCGAACACGGTATCGAGCAGCACGCAGACGATGTAAAGGTTCGCCATCAGCGGCAGGGTTACATGCTTCAGGCGGTGCAGCCCGCTTGCGCCGTCGACCGCAGCGGCTTCGTAGAGTTCCTGCGGGATCGCCATACGACCGGACAGCAGGATCACGGTCCAGAACGGCAGGTTCTTCCAGATATAGGCGCCGATGTTGGCGGCGAGCCCCATCCAGTGTGAGTTCAAATAGACCGGCCCGTCGATACCTGTCAAAAGGTACAGCACATTGTTCAACATCCCCCACTGCCCGTTCAGGAACCAGTGGATCGACATGTAGGCAGGGAGCGCTGGCGTCGCCCATGGCAGGATGAAGATGACCAGAACACCTTTGACCCACCATCCCTTGCGCATGAAGAAGCCGGACAGCAGGAAGGCCAATGCCATCTTCACGTTGACGCCGATGCCGACATACAACAGCGTGTTGATGACCGCCGTCAGATAGCGCGGATCGTCAAAGAGCTGGCGATAGAGCGCGGGATCGCTGCCCATCCACAGCCCGTACACGACCGGATATACGACAAAGGCAAAGAAGATGATGACGTAGGGCAGCGCGAACGCGACGGCCCAGAGACGGTCGGAGCCATAAAGTCTGCGGCGCCGAGCGCGTTGCCTGATCCCAACGGTCGTCAGGCGCTGTCCAACCGGAAGCGCCTGCTGGGTTATGCTCATGGATCCCTCGCGCAACGGCATGATCCGGAAAAGTAGATACCGGTTTTCCACGCGACAAACGCGAAGCGTTTGCGCACAGATCATGCTCAATCAAAACTCTGAAGCGCGATGACGGTTCAACCAAATCTCATCGCGCTTTAGTATCAGAACGTGACAGCCGAGAAGATCGCCTCCGCTCGCTTGAACGCCTTGTCGACCGCCTGTTGCGGCGTCATGCCGTTCTTGATGACGTCGGCATGCGCCTGGCCCCAGATCTGCTCGGCGTTGACCTGGCCCCAGGCGGGATTGAATCCCTCGTAGGGCGAAATCGTCGGCCCGTAGACGGCCTCGCGCACATAAGCGGCGCGGTGCGGGTCCGCGGGATCGATCCACCACGGGTCGTCCTTGACGGCCTGCGGGATGGAGGGCACCCAGCGTCCAAGGCCAGCCTTCAGGTTGGCATTCATGACCTTGGGTTGCATCCAGTACTTCATCAGATCCTTGGCGACCTCGACGTTTTTCGCTCCCTTCGGGATGAAGCCACCGCCGGCACCGACCTGGGCTGCCGTAGGCTGGCCGTCGTTGCCGTTGGGCAGGCCCATGGTGACCATGTCATGATACGCCTGCGTGTCCTTGATCATCGCCAGCTCGGTCGAGATCGTGCCGTCGAAATCGACGACGAACAGCTTCTCGTGGAAGCCGTTGTTGTCGTCCGCATCGTTCCAGCTCAACGCCTCAGGCGGTACGTAGCCCTCCTTGTAGGCATCGGTCATGAAGGCGACGGACTTGATCGCCGCCTCGCGCACCTTCGGGTCGTCGGTGTGCAATTTGCCATCCGGCGTGACGATATTGCCGCCGCCGTTGGCAATCATGAAGGCCTGGAACACGTTGTTGCCGTCGTTTGGCCCGACCGTGGTGACTTGCATGCCAAGCGCGTACACCTTGCGCATGCCCTTGCCCCGCAGTTCTTTCTGTGCCGGCTTGAAGAAATTCCAGAATGCATCCCAGGTCTTGGGCGCGTCCGACAGTTTCAGGCCGGCCTTCTCGACGAGGTCGCCCCACAGGTGGAACGGGGCGCACGCCTGCTTGACCGGTACGAGATAGTAGCTGTGGGCCTTCGCAGTCTTGTTATAGAAAGTCGAGCATTCCCTGGCGGTCTTCGACAGCTGCGCTTCGTAGGGCTTAACGATATCACTGACATCGATCAGTTTGTCGTCCCACGCGTTCTGCGGAATGATCGACGCGGGGGCGTCCATGAAAATCAGATCGGGGACATCGCCACTGGTCAGCGCTGACACCGTCTTCTGGTTCTGCGCCATGAACGGCATGACGCTGAAGTCGAGCGTATTGCCGCTTTCCTTCATATAGTCCGCGGCCAATTGCTTGAACGCCTCGTCCTCCGCCGGCACGAATCCCTGGTTCATCCAGACGGACGCCGTCTTGGCGGCAGCATTGGCGATGTACGGTTTACCAAGTGTGGCCGCAGCGGCCAGTCCAACCGAGCCGCGTAGCACTGATCTCCGGCTAAATTTGACCATTTCCATCACCCTCCCTAAGCGGAGCGCTTTTCTTTCGAATGCGCCCGATTTTTTGTTGGCATGATGCAGGCAAATTGCGCACTGATGTTCGCGCACGGCCTATGCGAAGTCAACAACGCTGCTTCAGTACTTTCGAACAGTCTGCAGTCCCGGTGCGGATGTCACTGATCGTGGCACACCTTGCCTCACCGCCATGCGAAATCGCACGCAGCACAGACGAACGATCGAACGCAATCAGCGTGATGTGAGCGATTTAACCTTCTGCTGACGATGAACCGTCAGCCAGAATTGAACGGCCGAGCATGTCAGTGATGCTGACGAATTAGTCGCATCGCATCATTTGCTGCGAGCGCACGCCGGCCTCTTTCTTGCTGCGCCCCCGCTCGGACTTCAGTTTGGACCCGCAACGGCTGGTGCGCTGCTATCTGCGTTACTAAGATCGCGATTGCGAAGCGGCGGGGACAAAAGTGCCCGGGCGCGATGGGGCGGAACAAATGGGCGTTCGCGTATCCCTTCTCGCGTCGGTGTCGGCAGGTGTGCTTGCCGGATGCGGATTGGCATATGCGCAGGAGAAGAGCGGACCGGACAGCGGAAGCTCCACCAACGTGCTGCCGACCACTGTGGTGTATCCGACCACGCCAGTCGCAACTCCGGGCACGGCGCTCGCGGTCGACAAGGTGCCATCCAGCATCAACTTCGTGGATTCCAGGCAGATCGAGCGCACCGGCTCACTGAACGTCACCGATGCCCTGCGGCAGAGCGTGCCGGGCGTCAACATCAACGAGGTCGCCGGCAATGCCTTCCAGCCTAATGTCGAGTTTCGCGGTTTTGTCGGCTCGCCGGTCTCCGGGACGCCGCAAGGGCTGGCCGTGTATCAGAACGGCGTCCGCATCAATGAAGCGTTCGGCGACACCGTCAATTGGGACCTGATCCCGACCGCCGCGATCCAGTCGGTTGCGGTGGTGACGAACAATCCGACCTTCGGCCTCAACGCGCTGGGTGGCGCCGTCACCGTCCGGATGAAGGATGGCTTTGGCTATCAAGGCGCCGAGATCAACACCATGGGCGGCTCGTTCGGGCGCATCCAGAGCTCGGCGCAATGGGGCAAAGCGATCGACCAGTTCTCGGTCTATGGCGCGATCGAAGGCGTGCACGACAATGGCTTTCGCAACTTCTCGCAGTCGGATATCCGCCGCTTCTACGGCGATGTCGGTTACCGGAACGAGAACGCCGAATTCCATCTCAACATGGGAGTGGCCGACAACAAATTCGGTGCCACCGCCACCGTGCCGATCGAATTGTTGCAGCAATATTGGGGCGCCACCTACACCACGCCGCAAACCACCGCCAACCAGGTCGCATACGCCAACATGACCGGAACGGTCGAAGTCACGCCCACCTGGACTGTCCAGACCATCGCCCATGTGCGTTCCTTCAGCCAGCAAACCGTGGACGGCAATCCGACCGGCACGCAGTCCTGCGCCGCCGACGCGACGCTGCTTTGCTTCGGCGACGGCAGCACGCCGGCCAACGGCATCGACGGAAACCAGCTTTCCAATCCGTTCGCTCCCAATGCGATCCTGGGTGAGATCGATCGCACGACGACTGGCTCGATCACCGGCGGATTTTCGCTGGAGGCAACCAACACGGACGAAATCTTCGGGCATGGCAATCGCTTCGTGGTGGGGACGAGCTTCGATTCCAGCGTCACCCATTTCAACGGCAGCCCGGAGCTTGGCACCATCGCTTCGAATTACGTCGTCAGCGGCGGCGGCATCATCCTCGGACAATCCGGCAGTCCCGTATCGATCGGGCCGGTGTCGCTCCGCACTACCAACCAATATGCAGGTGTCTACGCGCTCGACACGTTCGATGTTACAAAAGCCTTCTCGATCACTGCCGGCGGCCGCTTCAACGACGCGCGCATTGCGCTGGAGGACCAGATCGGCACCGCGCTCAACGGCAATGACACCTTCGACCGCTTCAATCCGATCATCGGGGGTACCTACAAGATCACCTCAGAGCTGACGGCCTATGCCGGCTATTCGGAAGCCAATCGCGCGCCGACGCCGCTTGAACTGGGCTGCGCCGATCCGACCAGGCCCTGCATCATCGCGGCGTTCCTGGTTTCCGATCCGCCGCTGAAGCAGGTGGTGTCGCGCACGGTTGAGGCCGGCTTCCGCGGCACCAGGGAGCTGAACTTCGGCACGCTCGACTGGAAACTTGGCAGTTTCCGCGCCACGAACACCGATGACATCCTTGCCATTCCCAGTTCCATGCTGCAGGGGTTTGGCTATTTTCAGAATGTCGGCAGAACCCGCCGCCAGGGCATTGAGGCCGAAGCCAGGCTCACAGCATCGGCGTTCCAGCTCTATGCCAGCTATATTTTCGTCGACGCGCGTTTCCTGGATGCGCTGCTGTCGGCTCCAACAGCCCGTTTGCCGATCAGAACGGCAACATACAGGTGGCGCCCGGCGACCAGATCCCGGCTATTCCTCGTCATCGCATCAAGCTCGGGGTCGACTATTCCATCACCGATGCGGTCAAGGTCGGCGGCGACATGCTGTATGCAAGCAGCCAGTATTTCGTGGGAGACGAATCCAACCAGGCGCCGAAGCTGCCATTTTATACGGTCTTCAACCTTCACGCCTCGTACGAGATCAACAAGACGTTCCAGATCTATGGCCGGATCGACAATCTCCTCGACAACCGCTACGCGACCTATGGCGCCTTCTTCGACACCGCGAAGCTTCCCGACTTCGTCAATGGCGGCGCCGCGTTCACGGACGCGCGCGCGGTGAGCCCCGCGCGCCCGCGCGCCTTCTATGCGGGGCTGAAGGCGACGTTCTGAGGTGCAATGGACGAACTTCAGTCTGCTCGCGGCCGCGCCAATGAGCCGTCAAGGCCACGGCTGAGAAATTTAGCAAGAAGGAATAGTCCAGTGTTGCAGGATCGATACGGAAACTCGTTGACGACGAGCTCGACGGCTGCGCGCGATGCGTATGTCGCGGGCGTCGACCGATTGCTCAGCGCCGATGCAAGGATCGAGGATGCATTCCGTACAGCGATCGCAGCAGATGATGGATTTGCGCTGGCTCACATAGCCTTGGCTCGGGCGCTCCAGGTGCTTGGGCGCGGCGCGGAGGTTAAGGCTCCCCTCGAACGAGCGCTTGCGCTTGCCGTGGGTACTAACGAGCGCGAGCAGAGCCATATCGCGATCTTCGCAAAGATCCTTACCGGGCAAGGTGGAGCAGCCGTTCCGCTGGTCCTCGAACACGCCAGGACATGGCCGCGAGATGCGATGGTGCTGCAGCCGATTACCGGCGTGTTTGGGCTCATTGGATTTTCAGGCAAGTCCGGCCGAGAGGCAGAACAGCTTGCAGTCCTCCAGCCGTTCGCCTCGGCCTATGGTGATGACTGGTGGTTCCGCACGGTGTTGGCGTTCGCCGAAATCGAACTCCATGACTTCAAGAACGGCCTTCACAACATCGAGACGGCATTGCGCGGCAACCCGCGCAATGCGCACGCCGCTCACATTCGCGGTCACCTTTACTATGAGCTTGGCGAGCGAAAGGAAGGCCTGCACTTTCTGAAAGAATGGGCGAAGGAGTATCCCAGGGACGGCCAAATACATTGCCACGTCAGTTGGCATCAAGCGATTTGGTCGCTGGAAACCGGACGACGGGAAGATGCGTGGAGCATCTATTCCAAAGATCTTCACCCTGGTGGCTCGTGGGGACCTCAGCTTAATGTTCTCACTGATTGTGCCTCATTTCTCGCTCGTGCGGAGATGGCAGGCGAAACGGTCGATCTGGAACTCTGGCGGGCTATCAGCCGGTATGCTTCGCAATGGTTTCCAAATTCGGGAATAATTTTCGCCGATATGCACAGCGCGCTCGCTTTTGCGATGGCGGGTGACAGTGACGCCCTTCGGACCCTTGTCGATAACCCAAAGGGTCCTGCTGCTGATGTTCTCGCGCCAATTGCCCGTGGTTTCGACGCCTTCGCTCGTCAAAGTTGGAGCGAAGCCGTTCGCGAGCTTCAGCCGGTCCTGGCAACGCATGAGCGGGTGGGCGGCAGTCGAGCCCAGCGCGACCTTTTGGAGTACGCTGTGACGAGCGCGTTGCTTCGAAACGGACAAGCCGACCAGGCTCGCCAGCTTATTTCGACGCGCCGTCCCGAGAACGGCCGCGGCGGATTTCCGATTGCGGGACTGATGGACTGAGTTCGCGATGACGTTGGGGCCAAGCGGACTCTGCGCAGGCATTTCGTTCGGTCGAGATCGACCCGCAACGGACATGACCCTCGACCGTCAGGTCTGCATGAGACTGCGAACAACGTTGCGCTTGGATTTGAATGGTCTTCCTGCAGCCGACTGCCTATGGTGCGCTTATGGTGCGCCTCGTGTGTCTATCGATTGCTGTCGTTCTGTCGCTGCTGTCGGTCGTCGCGCAGGCTGCGCCATTTCATAAGCGGCCGGCGCTGCGCTGGCATGGGTACGGCTTCCTGCCGGGCTATCATCAGCCGCTGAGCAACAGCCAGCCGCTCTATGCGCAGAAAGGTGCTGGGCCGCGTATCGTGCAGCGCGACAGGCGCCCTTGGTATATCGACCCCGTCCCTGTTTATCTCGGGTATGATGGCAACTGGCACTATTTTGGCCGGCCAGGCTTTCACGGCGGCCGCTACAATGGCGGCAGCTTTGGTCCGTGCTGGACGCGGACACCTATCGGACCGATCTGGAATTGCGGCTGATCAGTCCATCGCTCAAGGATCGCTTGATCGATCTGACGGCTTGCGTCGCCCTTTAGCGACGTCCGATGCGTGGCACTTTTCGGACGTCCGCGTTCGAGCTGACGACGTCCGCTCACGGGGTAAAGCCGACGTCCTTATCGCATCTCTCCAGGTCCGAGTTTGGACCCATGGCGGACCGTAGCGGTTGCACTTGCCAATATGGATGATATGATGTTCATCATTCATACGATAGAAACGGCTCATGACCGACAACGTTGCCAATCGTCAGCTCGCTCGGATCATGCCGCTCGGTCTTCAGGTCGCCGTTCTTGCGGCGCTTGCGGCAAGCGGAACATTAGCCACTAACATCCTGCTGCCTTCGCTGCCGGGTATCGCCCATGCTGTAGGCGTCTCAAGTGCGCAGGTAACGGCGGCGATCACCATCTTCCTTGCGATTTTTGCACTCGGACAACTCGTCGTCGGTCCAGTGTCGGATCGCTTCGGCCGACGTGCACCGGTGATGGTTGGATTGGCCATATTTTTCGCGGGCAGCGTCTGGTGCGCGTTGGCGAACGATTTGCCGACACTGCTGGCTGGTCGTGTCGTGCAGGCCGCCGGTGCATGTGCCACATCCGTTCTCTCACGAGCCATCGCACGAGATCTTTTTGAGGGTGAAAGGCTAGCCCGCGTGCTTACCTTCGTTATGGTTGCGATGGCGGCGGCGCCCGGCTTCTCGCCGTTGGTCGGTGGTGCACTCGATCATTTTTTCGGTTGGCGCTCGGCGTTTGCCTTCGTCGCAATCTTCGCCGCAGTCACCTCGATCGCATATTCCTTTGTATTCGGGGAAACTCACTACGGCATAAGCGCCGCCTTCGATCCGCTAGCGATCGCCGGAAGCTACTGGTCACTTTCGACTGATCGGCGCTTCGTCGTTCCCGCCGCAACCGTTAGCTTCGTCTTAGGCGCGTTGTTTGCGATGTTCTCGGCATTGCCGCGCGTGTTAATCGAAGGCCTCGGGTTCACGCCTTTGCAGCTCGGGCTTTTCTTTGCGGGCACTGTCATGATCGTGTTTAGCGCTGGCATTATCGCGACGAAAATCGTTTCGCGTGTCGGCCTCGACCGATCGATTTGCGTTGGGCTGGTGCTCGCTTGTGTTGGCGGTGGCATGGTGTTGCTGTTCGCCACAACGGACGGGCGCTTTCTGCCGTTTCTTGCCGGCATATGCGTCTTCCTCTTGGGAATGGGCATGGTCAATCCCCTCTGCAGCGCACAGGCTCTTTCGCCCTTCGGCAATCGCGCCGGAGCGGCCTCGGCGCTCCTAGGTTTCTGGCAGATGACGGCCGCGGCGCTCGGGGTCTTATCTGCGGCGGTGATCGCAAGGGACGCCATGACCGGGCTTGGGCTCGTGCTGGTGCTCGCCTCAATCCTTGCCTCGGTGCTCTATCAATTTCGGCACCAGAGGTTGATTGAGCCTACTGATTAACTTGCGGATCGAGCAAACGACAATCGGCCAACTTGCTCGCGCGCTCGCCGTCGACGTTGCGCAAACGCAACGGCTGGATCGATCCGGCGGGCAATGTCGCCTTATGGTTGCGGCGCATGAGTCCGTTGTTGGCAGATACTGTTGCAAAAGTCGTTTTGCAGAAGGTGTCAAAAATTCCGAGGGCCGCAGGCGCGGTTTTCGTGTAGAGATCTGAGGGACCTCATCGCCTCACGCTAAACTCATAGGCGACTTCGGTAACGCGACTGAGGCTGCACGAATCATCGACCTCTTCGCGCTTCAGGTTTTCGCCAAAAATTCAGAGCCCTGCAACTTTCGACTTTTGCAACACAATCCGGAGAAGAGCGGAAGTGATCATCGCCCGGCCCGAACGACGCGAATGACCTCAAAGCCCAGACGTAAATTCGCTATCCCTACGCCGCCCGGATCGAGTTGAGGAAGGTCTGCACCTCGTCCTTGAGCTTGCCCGATTGCGACGACAGCCCGGCTGACGCCTCGATCATCTTGGCCGCAGCGGAGCCGACGTTCCTCGCAGCATCAGTGACGCCGGCGATGTTGGCGTTGACGTCCTGCGCGCTGCGCGAGGCCTGTTGCACGTTGCCGGCGATCTCGCGCGTTGCGGCGTTCTGCTGATCGATCGATGATGCGATCGCGTTGGAGATCTGGTTGATCTCGGTGATCGTGCTGTCGATCGCCTTGATGGCGCCGACCGCCTCTGTCGTCGCGGCCTGGATATTCTGGATCTGCGCCGAGATCTCTTCCGTCGCCTTCGCCGTCTGGTTGGCGAGCGCCTTGACTTCGTTGGCCACCACCGCAAAGCCGCGGCCGTGCTCGCCGGCGCGCGCCGCTTCGATGGTTGCGTTCAGCGCCAGCATGTTGGTCTGGCTGGCGATGTTCTGAATCAGCGTCACGACCTCGCCGATCTTCTGGGTGCCGGACAACAGCCCATCGACCACCGCGTCGGTGCGGCGCGCCTCTTCGGTGGCTTTTTCTGCCATCTCCGAGGACCGCTTCACCTGTTGGCCGATCTCGCCGATCGACGCGGTCAACTCTTCGGTGGCGGATGCGACGGTTGCGACGTTCTGGGCTGCCTGGGTCGATGCGGTGGAGACCGCGCTCGATTGCCGCGTTGCTTCTTCTGCCGTTGCGTTCATCGTGGCAGAGGTGTCCTGCATCTGGTGCGCCGCGACTGCCACGGCCTCGACGATGTGGCCGACGCTGCGCTCGAAGCTGGCGGCGAGTTCGCGCCGCGCGGCGTCACGGTCCTGCTTGGCCTTGCGGTCGGATTCGACGAGATCGGCGCTGGCCTTCTGCTGTTCGGCCTTTGCGGCTTCGGCCTCGTTCGTTTTTTCCGCCATGGCCGCGAACATCTGCGACAGCTGCAGCGCCAGCCAGACCAGGATCGCGGCCTCGACGACCAGGATCAAGGCGTGAACAATCACGCGACCGAGGTCGGAATTGCCGGGATAGAGCGCGGCAGGAAACAGGAAGTTCAGCGTCAGGTGATGCAGTGCGACGGCGACCGCCGCGAACAGGATCGGACGATAGTCGCAATACGCCGCAAGGAACGCGAGCGTCGCGAAGAAGTACATGTGCATGTCGATCTGCCAGGGATGTCCCGACATCTGGTAGACGATCACCGACACGCCGCCCATCAGCGCGACCGCGACCGTGCAACGGGTCTGCACGCCCGAGCCGCTCATCAACCATGACAGTGTCGAGACGCCGGCAAGCAGCACCATCATCAGGCTGGGGACCAGCCAGCCAGTGCCGCGTGCAAAAGCGATCGCGAGCACGATCGGGACCTGGCACCACAGCAAGACCAGCATCGCCTTGCTTGCGGTCTCACGAAGGGAATCGACGGTCGTGGTTTCGGCCGCGGTCTCGTCGGCAGCTATCGCGATATCCATGGCGTGATGGTCCATCTGCTGAAATTCAGTTTACAAGGCACGCGCCGACTCCGGTTGGGTTCACCGCGAGCCACGCACCTGCGCGATACAAACGCTCAAGTCCGTTCACTGCCGCGGGCTGAACGACCAGCACCGAGCTGATACCGCCGACCCTGACAATGGACGCCTCGGCCAACGCAGCCGCGGCAAAACGTGCGCTCCGTGGTCCACCACGGCGGAAAAATGACCGCCACGACATTGTCGCCAGGACCGACGCGCAATGTGAGGGCCGTGATCCAGAGCCAGCTGACGAGTAGCAACGCGACGGGACCGAGCCAGTGCGGCCATCGAAATGATTCGATTTGTCGCGCGTGCTCCATCCCGCGCACGACGTTAATGCGACAAGGCTAATGCCCGGTAAATGGGCAGGCGGCGCGGTGGCTAAACAAGCCCGGCGGAGCGGGATCGTCCGGCGTTCAGATCGCCGCCGGCACCGGCAGCGCGGTGATCGACTTGATCTTCTCCATCGCAAACCGCGAGGTCACGTTCTTCAGCGGCACGGCGCCGATCAGCTTCTTGTAGAACGCGTCATAGGCCTGCATGTCGGCGACCACGACGCGCAGCATGTAGTCGACGTCGCCGGCCATCCGGTAGAACTCCATCACCTCGGGCATGGCGCTGACCGCCTCGGCGAACTTTTTCAGCCAGGCCTCGGAGTGGTCGCTGCTCTCGACCGAGACGAATACCGAGATGCCGAGCCCGATCTTGTTCTGGTCGACCAGCGCGACGCGCTTGATGATGATGCCGTCGGCCTCCATGCGCTGGATGCGCTTCCAGCACGGCGTCGACGACAGCCCGACCCGGTCGCCGATCTCGGCCACCGACAGCGAGGCGTCGTCCTGCAGCACGGCGAGGATCTTGCGGTCGATCGCGTCCAGCCGGCGATGGTTTTCTGCGGCGGGGGGAGGCGTCTGTTCGATCACGGTCATGGGATAATTTTCCAAAAGATGAGCTGATTTCCCCAATATATAGAAAAATATTTCTCCGCAAGAGGTGAGGGCGATATATCCGTCGACGAATATTCGTCCACGGATAATCTGGGGCAGCCCGAAAAACTCGCCAAAATATCCCGAAAAGCCGAATTCAATCAGCGCGCTAGGCGGCACCGGTGGGCGCGGCTGGCGACTGCCGCAGCAGGGCCTCGACCTCCTCGCGGGTCGGCGCCGCAAACGCCCCGCCAAAGCGGGTGCATTTCAGCGCCGCCGCCGCGGCAGCAAACCGCATCGCCTGGTCGATGCTTTGGCCCTCTGCGATCGCGAGCGTGAAGCCGCCGTGGAACACGTCGCCGGCGCCGAGGGTGTCGACCGTGTGCACGGGAAAGCCTCCCATGTGGCGGAAGCCGCCGTCGCGATCGAGCCAGCTCATGCCATGCGGGCCGTGCGTCACGCCGACGAACGACGGCGTCAGCCGCGCGATCTTGCGCAGCGCCTGCTCGGTGTTGTCGGTGCCCGCGGTCGAATACAGCGTGTCGGCCGAAAAGATCAGGTGCGACGACGCGCGCAGCATGCCCTCGCTGAGCGACATCACCTGGTCGGCGTCGACCACCACCGGAATGCCGCGCCGCAGCGCTTCTGCGCACAGGTCGGTGACGAATTCGGCGCAGCGATTTTCGGTGAGCACGGCAGAACAATTCGCAAGCAACATGTCGGCGTCGGGCAATTTGACCTTCCACAGCCTGCAGGATCGCGAAAGGTCACGATGGTGCGTTCGCCGGTCGGATCGATCATGATGCTGGACATCGGGGTGAACAGGCCCCGCCATGTGCACGACGGCGGAGTGATCGATGCCTTCGGCGTCGAGCTGATCGAAAATGTACTTGTCGGCCTTGTCGCGCGGCGTCGCCCATCGGCCCGGAGAACAGCACCTTGCCGCCGAGCCGGACGATGCCGACCGCGCCGTTCAGCGCGTTGCCGCCGGCGATCTCCTTAAAGCTCTCTGCATGCACCTTGTTGCCGCGCGCCGGCAGCTCGCGGATACGGAACACGAGATCGCGCACCGGCATGCCGACGCAAAGAATTCGCTTCGGGTTTGCTGAAGGCATGGCGTTCCCGCAATCGCTGCTTTCAACGAAAACTCAGCGCCGCCGGGACGGTTCCAGCGCGCGCTTATTTGGCCTCGCTGCCCGGGGCCTCACTCGCCCATTGGCCGAGCAGATGATGGGCAATCGCGATGCCGTTCGGCGCCCGATATCCATCGGGATGCGTGTCGGCGAACATTTTCTGGACCTCGGAGCGCGTGAACCAGCGCGCGTCCTCGAGCTCGTTGCGATCGACCTTGATATCGGTGGTCACCGCGCGTGCGGTGCAGCCGATCATCAGCGAATAGGGGAACGGCCACGGTTGTGCCTTATAGTAGCGCACGTCAGTGCATTCGATGCCGGCTTCTTCAGAGATCTCACGGCGCACCGCGTCCTCGATGGTTTCGCCCGGCTCGAGGAAGCCGGCAAGGCACGACCACATGCCCTTGAGAAACTGCTTCTGACGGCCGAGCAGGCAGCGCTCGCCGTCGGTCACCAGCATGATCACCACCGGGTCGGTGCGCGGAAAATGCTCGGTCTTGCAGCTCGGGCATTCGCGCTTCCAGCCGGCCTGCGCCATCTGTGTGCGCGCGCCGCAGTTCGAGCAGAAGCCGTGGCGCTGATGCCAGTGCACCAGCGATTTTGCGGTGGCGATTGCCGCGAGTTCATTCGGCGCGACCAGGCCTTGCGTCGCGAGATTGCGCAGCGGCTCGACCGCGACGCCCTCCTGGGTCGTGAGTTTTTCGGCCGCGGCTTGCGGGATGCCCATGCCGAAATACGGCGCGCCCTCACGCATGCCCAAAAAGATCGTGCCGGGATTGGCGCCAAGCGCCACCGCTTCCTTGATGGTGAGCGCGGCGCGGACGCTGTCGCCGTCCTGCTTCACGACAAGCGAGTCGCGATGGATGACATAGGCGCGGCTTGTGGCCTTGCCTTCCAGCGCAAACAGTTTTTCCGCGTCCTCGCGCATGTGCGCGGAGCGATCGAGCGGATCCAGCAGGAAGGCGAACTGGCCGATGGGAAAGAGTGTTTCTTGTGTCATTCGTTTTAATCCAGGCCGAGCTTGTGGCGCAGTGCACCGATCAGAGTTGTCATTTCATTATCACCATAAGCGACGGCCGGCGCTACACCCCACACCGGCCGCGGCCATGCGACATCGGTCTTGCGTCTTGCGATGATGTGGACATGGAGTTGCGGCACCATATTGCCAAGTGCGGCGACGTTGAGCTTGTCGCATTGCGTTATGTCTTGCAGCGCATGCGAGACGTCGGCAATTTCCGTTATCAACTGTGCCTGCGCATCGCCGTCAAGATCGATGATTTCGGTGATGCCGGCACGGCGCGGTACCAGCAGCAACCAGGGGTAGTTGGCATCGCTGCTGAGCAGCAGGCGGCACAATTTTAGCTCGCCGATCGCGACGGTATCCTGCGCAAGTTGGCCGTGCAGGGCAAAGGCTGTTCCGGCGGCGGTTGACATTGCTTTTCTGGCCATTCCAAAAGGCTTCCGGCAACCTACTGGGCCCGCCGCGCAATCGCCAGATGGCACGGGGATGGTGGGGGTCAATTGGCTTGCTTTCCCCGTCGGTTGGCCCCAAATAGGGTCGGGAGATTGGCAGTGGACGAGCCACTCGCCAACCGGGTCAGGTCCGGAAGGAAGCAGCCCTAACGAGCTCCGGTTCGGGTCGCTCGTCAGTCTCCCACCCCTTATCTCGTCGTATCGACGCGAGGCTGCTTTGAGGCGGTCGCCGCGCGGGCGTTTAGGACGGAACGGACAACCGCTCGATGACCGATACTTCTGAAGGCGCGGGCGGACAGGGCGGCCTGGGGTTCGGCGCAGCAGCGGGCGGCTACCGCGTGCTCGCCCGCAAATACCGGCCTGCCAGCTTTGACGACCTGATCGGGCAGGACGCAATGGTGCGCACCATCTCGAATGCGTTCGAGACGGGGCGCATTCCACAAGCCTGGATCCTCACCGGCGTCCGTGGTGTCGGCAAGACGACCACCGCGCGCATTCTTGCCCGCGCGCTGAATTACGAACTGCCCGATGGCTCCGTCACCGGGCCGACGATCACGATGCCGAAACTCGGCGTGCACTGCCAGGCAATCATGGAGAGCCGGCATCTCGATGTGCTGGAGATGGACGCGGCCTCGCATACCGGCGTCGACGACGTCCGCCAGATCACCGATAGCGTCAACTACGCGCCGACCAGCGCACGCTACAAGGTCTACATCATCGACGAAGTGCACATGCTGTCGGAGAAGGCGTTCAACGCCTTTCTCAAGACGCTCGAAGAGCCGCCGGCGCACGCCAAGTTCATTTTCGCGACCACCGAAATCCGCAAGGTGCCGATCACGGTGCTGTCGCGCTGCCAGCGCTTTGACCTGCGCCGCGTCGAAGCCGATGTGCTGGTCGCGAATTTGCAGCGCATTGCCGACACTCGAGAAGGTCGACGCTGAACCGGAAGCGCTGCGGATAATCGCGCGCGCGGCCGAAGGCTCGGTGCGCGATTCGCTCTCGCTGTTCGACCAGGCGATCGCACATGCCGCGGGCGTCGTACGCGCCGACGACGTCAGGCAGATGCTCGGGCTCGCCGACCGCGCCCGCATCATCGATCTGTTCGGCGCGCTGGCGTCAGGTAATATCGAGAGCGCGTTCCGCGAATTCCGCGATCAGTACAACACCGGCGCCGATCCGGCGGTGGTATTGAGCGATCTCGCCGAGTTCGTGAATTTTGTCACGCGGGTCAAGATCGTGCCGGCGACCGCCGACAGCAACGCGCTGAGCGAGACCGAGCGGCTGCGCGGCCGCGACTTCGCGGCAAAACTCTCGATGCGCGTGCTGTCGCGGATGTGGCAGATGCTGCTCAAGGGCATCACCGAGGTGAAGGACGCGTCGCGTCCTGCGGCCGCCGCCGAAATGGTGATGGTGCGGATCGCCTACGCCGCCGACCTGCCGACGCCCGACGAAGTCATCCGCTCGCTCGATGGTGCGCCGGCTGCAGCAGCGCGAGGCGTGGCAGCGCCGCGCGCCGAGCCGCAGACCGTCGCTCGTTCGGAGGCCGCCATGCCGGCATCAGCGCCGCGCATGCCGTCGTCCGGCGCTGAAGCGGCGATGCGGCAACCGATGCCGGCGTCCTCGTCGGTTCCGCAGCCGCAGGCCGTTCCGACGATCAGGCTTGCGACATTCGCCGACTTGGTCGCGTTAGCCGCGGAGAAACGCGATCTGCCGATCAAGACCGCGCTTGAGAATGACGTGCGCCTGGTGCGCATCGAAGACGGGCGGCTCGAGATCGCGCTGGAGCCGCAGGCTCAGCGTTCCCTCGCGCAAGAGCTTTCGCGCAAGCTCGAGCAGTGGACCGGCCGCCGCTGGGCGATCGCGGTGTCGAACGCCGCGGGCCAACCGACGTTGCGCGCGCAGGCGCAGGCGCAGAAGAATGAACTGGAGACGGCCGTGCAGGCGGACCCGCGCGTGCAGGCGGTGTTCGAGACCTGGCCCGGCGCGAAGATCGAAAACGTTCGCCGCACGGTGCGTCCGCAGGCGGATGCCGACCTGCCGCTGCCGGACCCGCTCGATGACGACGATGATTTGTGATTGGTGACCCAAGATGGCTGACTTTCTCGGCATGATGAAACAGGCGATGCAGCTGCAGTCGAAGATGAAGGCGCTGCAGGATGAACTTGCGCAGGTCGAGGTGACGGGCACCTCGGGCGGCGGGCTGGTTACCGCGGTCATGACCGCGAAGATGGAAGTCAAATCGCTGAAGATCGACCCATCGCTGGTGAAGCCGGATGAGCGCGAGGTTCTCGAAGATCTGATCGTCGCGGCGTTGAACGACGCCCGCCGCAAGGCCGAGACCGCAATGCAGGAGAAGATGGCGGCGCTGACCGGCGGGCTGCAATTGCCGCCGGGCTTTGGCCTGTCGTGAAGTGGTGCATGGCCTGAGCGATGGCATCGAGCGTTGCCGGTCCTGAAATCGAGCGGCTGATCCAGTTGCTGGCGCGGCTGCCGGGCCTCGGTCCGCGTTCGGCGCGCCGCGCCGCGCTGCATCTGATCAAGAAGCGCGATACGCTGATGGCGCCGCTGTCGCAGGCGCTGCAGGTCGCGATGGACAAGATCGTGGTGTGCAAGACCTGCGGCAACATCGATACGCAGAACCCATGCACCATCTGCACCGACCCGCGCCGCGATCGTGCGACCATCGTCGTCGTCGCCGACGTCGCCGACCTCTGGGCGCTGGAGCGGGCGCATGCCAGCAGCGGTCTTTATCACGTGCTCGGCGGCACGCTGTCGCCGCTCGACGGCATCGGCCCGCAGGACCTCACCATCGATGCTCTGGTCTCGCGCGCCCATGGCGAAACCGTGCAGGAAATCATTCTTGCCCTTAACGCCACCGTCGACGGCCAGACCACCGCCCACTACATCACCGATCTCCTGCACGAGGCGAACGTCAAGGTGACGAAGCTCGCCCACGGCGTTCCGGTCGGCGGCGAGCTCGATTATCTCGACGAGGGGACGCTGGCGGCCGCGATCCGGCAGCGCACATTGTTTTGATGATGGCTCAGACCTTCGCACGCATGGTGATGCTGGTCGGCCGGTCAAAGCCTTCGTGCGCCGTCTCGCCTGTTTTGACGAACCCCATGCGCGCGAAGGTCGCGTGATTCTCGGTCAGCTCGACCCGCGTCTGCAGTTCGAGCATGCGGAGTCCGCGTCGGCGCGCTTCCGCGCGCGCCGCATCAACCAGCTTTCGGCCGATACCAGCGCCGTGCAGGCCGGGGCGTACCGCGAGTTTGCCGATATAGAGCGCGTCGCCTTTGACTTGCGCGAACACGCAGCCGACGAGGTCGCCAGCGCGCTCGGCAATCAACAGCGCGCCCTTGTCCGCATCTGCTTTCATCGACTGCGCTGTCAGCCGCAGCGCCGACGACGGCGGATTGATGCGGCTATCCATATAGGCGAACGCGTCAAGGATCAGCGCACGCACCCGCTCCCAATCGCCAAAATCGGGAGGAGCGCGTCGGATGGTGGTGTTGGTCGCGGTGGCGCTAGTGGCTGGGTTCATGAGCCAGTTTAGCTGTGCGGGAGTGCACGGTTCCAGTGGAGCCGTTGATCCTGCAATCAGTCCGCGTCATCGGGCAACGCGTGGATCATGCTGCCTTCGGGCTGGAAGTTCACCGATCAGGCAGTTCCGCGCTTCCACATCGTCGCGGTCGTAACTGAGTTGTTTCAGTGCTTCGCAGTCTCGTCCGCTTCGGCAAGCCTCGAAAAATGCCCGCAGTATTGCAGCAACGCGAGCACCAGCAGGCCTGGAACAGCCGCCAGCGCGCAAACCGCGAAGAAGCCGGCCCAGCCGGTGGCTACTGCGAGCATACCGGCGATCGCAGGAGATGATAGATGCGGCCGACCGCCGCGAGCGCTGTCAGCAGCGCGTACTGCGTCGCGGTGTGGACGGAATTGCGGCACAGCGCCGACAGATAAGCGACGAAGATGACCGTGCCGACGGCACTGGTGAAATTCTCGAGCGTGATCGCAAAAGTGAGCCAGGCGAGGTCACGCCCGACGATCGCGTGCCAGGAGAACGCGAGGTTCGCCAGCGCCTGCAGGATGCCGCCCAGCCACAGGCTGGTCGCCAGCGGAAAGGCCCGGGCGACATAGCCGCCGGCGAACCCACCGATCAACGTGGCTGCAAGGCCACGCCCTTGACGATTGTCGTGTAGTCGTTGCGGCAGAAGCCGAGGTCGATGATGAACGGCCCCGTCATCACGCCGGCGAGCGCGTCGGTCAATTTGAACAGCACGACGAAGGCAGTGCGACGAGGATGACCGCAACGCGGTCGCGCAGGAAGAAATCGCGGAAGGCGCCACGATCGTTGTGAGGATGCGGTTGAGAGCCGTTGCTGGCGGTCTCGCGCTCGGCAATGTCGGACTTTTCGGGTTCGGTCGCCAGCAGCGATGCCGCGATATCCGATCAGCGACCAGGACGCCATGATAACGATAGGCGCCAGTCCACCCCTGCCAGCTTGCTAAAGCCGAAGGACTTCGAACCCGCTGACGGCATAGAGTGCGCCGGCGCTCGATGCCAGCATGCCGACACGATAGGCGGCGACGTAGGAGGCCATGCCGGCGGCCTGCTCGTTCTCCGGCAGGCTTTCGATGCGAAACGCATCGACGACGATGTCCTGGGTCGCCGAGGCCGCGGCGAGAGCCAGCGCGCCGACGGCGACAGCCGCGGTGCGCCAAGGGTCGGCAGCGACCGAGCAAACAGGATTGTCGACAATCAGCGATCGACTTGCGAGACCACCAGCCAGCCGCGCCGGCGCCCGAGAAGACGCTGTTGAGCAGCGGCACGTCGCAGCGCGTCGACCAGCGGTGCCCAGAAGAACTTTATGGTGTAGGGCGTGCCGACAAGCGCGAACAGCCCGACGGTGGTAGGTCGACACTGGCTTCTGCGGCCCAGATAACAGTGTCGAACCGGACAGCGCCAGCGGCAGGCCCGACGAGAAGCCGAGAAACAGGACGATCAGCACCCGCGGCTGCAAATAGACCGCGAGCGCTTCGCGAAACGCGGCGGCGCGGCTTACGGGAGCGACGCTGTCACGCGCGACGTCGGGGCTGGCCATTCAGCGCTGATAGCAGATTCTGGCCGGCCGAATATGGCGAGATTATTCCCCCGCCTGCAGCTTGCGGGTCGGCACCGCAAACAGTTCCGGCTTGCCGCGTGGCGGTTCGACGACATCATCGCCATCGAATTCGAGATCCTTGATGCGTTCGGCGCGCCGGTCGATCTTTTCGGCGGACACTACGATCAGCCTGACGTCCTCATTGGCCTGGGTGAAGTGGGTCTGCAGCTTCTGCACGCGCTCGCGCAACGTCCGAGATCATCGGCGAGATGCATCACTTCGTCGCGGATCTGGTCGGCCGCCTCGCGCATGCGGGCGTCCTTCATGATCTGCTGCATCACCTGGATCGCGAGCATGAGCAGCGACGGCGACACCAGCACGACGCGATTGCGATAAGCCTTCTGCACGACATCGTCGAAGCCGTCGTGGATTTCGGCGTAGACCGATTCCGACGGCACGAACATCAGCGCCATATCCTGGGTCTCGCCGGGAATGAGATATTTGCCGGCGATGTCCTGGACATGTTTCAGGATGTCCTGCCGCAGCCGTTGTGCCGCGCCCTTCTTGTCTTCGTCGGACTTGGCGTCGCGCAGCGCCGTGACCGCTTCAAGAGGAAACTTTGCGTCGATGCAGAGCGCGCGGCCGTCGGGCAGGAACACGACGCAGTCCGGCCGCCGGTTGTTGGAGAGCGTGTGCTGGAATGCAAACGAGCCCTTCGGCATACCGTCCTGTACGATCGCTTCCATCCGCGCCTGGCCGAACGCGCCGCGAGTTTGTTTGTTCGCCAGTACGTCGCGTAGCGTGGTGACCTGCGTCGTCAGATCGGTCAGGTTCTTGTGTGCGTTGTCGATGACGGCCAGCCGCTCATGCAGCTGGCGCAACTGGGTCATGGTGTTGTGGGTCGATTGCTCCATCGACTGCCCGACCCGATGCGTCACTGCATCGAGCCGGTCGCCGAGCACGTGGGCAAGCTCGGCCTGCCGGGTGGCCAGTGCCTCGCCGAGCGCCTGGGCGCGGCCCGAGGCCTCGGCTTGCGACTGCAGCATGTCGCTGAGCCGCCGTTCCAGCTCGCTCGGCGCGCTGGGCCTGGAGCCTCGGACAGCGCAGCGCGCTGCCGCGTGCCACGCGCCGCAATGACGACGATCGTGATCAAGAGGATGACGACGAGCGCGGCGAAGCCGAGCGCAGCGGCGCCGACGCTGATGTTGAGATCGCCGACGACGAACAGGGTTTGCGCCAAGGCGCTTTGCACGGGAGGGCTCTGGACCATGCAATGCTTCTAGCCGATTCGCCTTAGAGCGCGAACGGAAAGAGAACATTTCCGGTTAAGCAAAGGCAAAGATTTATGGTTAATGCCGCGTAAACAGGTCCTGCGCATCCAATTGACCGCCATTGACCCACAGATTACATCCAGCCGCCATGGCCAAACGCGAAATTATCACCTTGCCCGACAAGCGGTTGCGGCTCGTGTCGAAGCCGGTCGAAAAGATCACGGCCGAACTGCGCAAGCTTAGCGAGGACATGTTCGAGACCATGTACGACGCGCCAGGCATCGGCCTCGCCGCCATTCAGGTCGCGGTTCCCCAGCGCCTCATCACGATGGACCTGTCGAAGAAGGACGAAGCTGCCAAGCCAAGGGTACTGATCAATCCGGAAATCCTGTGGTCGTCAGCGGAGACATCGACCTACGAGGAGGGCTGCCTGTCGATCCCGGAATACTACGAAGAGGTCGAGCGGCCGGCGTCCGTGCGGTTCCGCTACATGGATCTCGACGGCAAGATCCACGAGGAGGAGGCGAACGGCCTGTTCGCGACCTGCGTGCAACACGAGATCGACCACCTTAACGGCAAGCTGTTCATCGACTACCTGTCCAAGCTGAAGCGCGACCGCGTCACCAAGAAATTCGCCAAGGCCGCAAAGCAGCGCGCGGCTGAATGATTCTTTAGCCTGCACCGGCTGAATCACATGCCGCTCCGTTTGATCTTCATGGGCACGCCGGATTTCGCGGTGCCGACGCTGCAGCGGCTCGCGGCCGACGGCCACGACATCGCGGCGGTCTATACGCGTGCGCCAAAACCTGCCGGCCGCGGCATGAAGCTGCAGGTCACGCCTGTTGAAGCCGAAGCGCGCAAGCTGGGTCTAGCCGTGCTGACGCCGAAATCGCTGCGTAGCGCGGAAGCAGCCGCCGAGTTTCGCGCCCATCGTGCCGATGCCGCCGTCGTCGTCGCCTACGGGCTGATCCTGCCGCAGGACATTCTCGACGCCGTGCCGCGTGGGTGCTTCAATTTGCACGCGTCGCTATTGCCGCGCTGGCGCGGTGCGGCGCCGATCAATCGCGCGATCATGGCTGGCGACGCAGAGAGCGGCGTCATGGTCATGAAAATGGACGCCGGCCTCGACACCGGCGACGTCGCCTTGAGCGATCGTGTTGCGATCACCGACACGATGACCGCAGGCGATCTGCATGACGCGCTGGCGCAGCGCGGCGCGCAACTCATGAGCAGCGCAATGCGCGCGCTGAAGCAGGGCACACTGCCGCTGCTGCCGCAGCCGACCGATGGCGTGACCTACGCTGCCAAGATCGAGAAGGACGAGACGCGGATCGACTGGACGCGTCCGGCGCGCGAGGTGTTGCGCCACATCCACGGCCTCTCGCCGTTTCCCGGCGCCTGGACGGAGTTTTTCGTCGATGGCCAGCCGCTGCGGCTAAAGATCCTGCGCTGCAAGCCGGCCGGCGGCGCAGGGCAACCGGGCGCCTTGCTCGACGAGCAGCTGACAATCGCCTGCGGCGATGGCGCTGTTCGCATCATCGAGCTGCAACGCGCCGGCAAGCAGCCGATGTCAGCTGAGGCATTTTTGCGCGGCACGACGCTGAAGCCGCCGCTCCGCGCGAGCTAGACAGAAAATGCCGCGCTACAAGCTCACCATCGAATATGACGGCACGCCGTTCCGTGGCTGGCAGGTGCAGACCGACGACCTCACGGTGCAGGGCGCGCTGCAGGCAGCAGCAAAGGCATTGTCGGGCGAAGATGTCCTGGTCTACGGCGCGGGACGCACTGACGCCGGCGTTCACGCGCTCGGGCAGGTTGCTCATCTTGACCTGACAAAATCGTTTCGTGCCGACCAGGTCCGCGACGGCTTGAACGCGCACTTGCGGCCACATCCGATCGGTGTGCTCGCCGTCGAAATCGTCGACAACAGTTTTGAGGCGCGGTTCTCCGCGATCAAGCGCCATTACCGCTATCGCATCATCAATCGCCGTGCCGATCTTGCTGTTGATCTCGGCCGCGCCTGGCGCGTGCCGAAGCCGCTTGATACGGGCGAGATGCATCGCGCCGCGCAATGTCTGGTCGGCAAGCACGATTTCACCACCTTCCGCGCCGTGGAGTGCCAGGCCAAGTCGCCGGACAAGACGCTGGATGCGCTCGACGTCGCGCGCGACGGCGACAACGTCACGATCACCGCCTCGGCGCGCTCGTTCCTGCACCATCAGGTGCGCTCGATGGTCGGCTCGCTGGTGTGGGTCGGCGAGGGCCGCTGGAGCGTCGATGATCTTAAAGCTGCGCTGGAGGCACGCGACCGCGCCGCCTGCGGCCCCGTCGCGCCGCCGGAGGGGCTTTATCTCGTGAAGGTGGAGTACTGACGCCAAACTCGGCGGTCGTCCCCGCGAACGCGGGGACCCATAACCCCCGTGCTGATTGGGATAGACAGGCTTCAAGAACGGCTCAGGCCACTTCCGTTCGCCGTCTCATTTCCGCTGCGGCGTATGGGTCCCCGCGTTCGCGGGGACGACTCTGAGCAAGCGGCACGCTCACCCGAAATAACGCTCCAGCGCCAGCCGGTAGATTTTCGTTAGCCGTTCGAGATCGGTGAGCGCGACACGCTCATCGATCGCGTGCATGGTCTGGCCGACCAGGCCGAACTCGATCACCGGGCAATACTGCGCGATGAATCGCGCGTCCGACGTGCCGCCAAGCGTGTTCAAATCGGGACGGCGACCGGTGACCTGCTCGATTGCGGCTACGACGAGGTCGGTGAAAGGCCCGGGCGCGGTGCGGAACACCTCCACATTCGACGGCGCCCAATCGATGCGCCAGCGGATCTTGTCGCCGGCAGCTCTTGCCACGCGCTGCTCGACCAGCGCCCGCAGCGACGCGTTGGTGTGGCAATCGTTGTAACGGATGTTGAAGCGGGCGCGAACCTGGCCGGGAATCAGGTTCACGGTCTCGTTGCCGACATCGATCGAGGTGAATTCGAGATTCGATGGCTGGAAATGCTCGGTGCCAGCGTCGAGCGCTTCGGCGTTGACCGCCGCGATCAATTTGACGATGCCGCGAATCGGATTGTCGGCGCGTTGCGGATAGGCGACGTGGCCCTGCGTTCCGTCGACGATCAGGATCGCGTTCTGCGAACCGCGGCGGCCGATCTTGATGCAGTCGCCAAGCTCCTGCGACGTTGCTGGGTTCGCCGAGAATGCAGTGGTCGAATTTTTCGCCGCGCTCGGCCGCCCACTTCAACAGTTTGATCGTGCCATTGACGGCGACGCTCTCTTCATCACCGGTGATCAGAAACGAGATCGAGCCTTTTGGCTTGCCGCCGCTGGCTTTGAGATAATCGAGCGTGGCCGCGACGGCGCAGGCAATGCCGCCCTTCATGTCGACCGCGCCGCGGCCGTACAGGAAGCCATTCCTGACCTCACCGGCGAACGGTTGCAGCGACCACGCCTTCTCATCGCCCGGCGGCACGACGTCGGTGTGGCCGGCAAAGGTGATATGCGGCGCGCCACTGCCGATGCGCGCATAGAGATTATCGATGTCAGGAGTGCCGGGTTCAGAGAACATCACGCGCTGCACGGTGAAGCCGGCAGCGCTGAGCGTGGTCTGCAGAACGCCGAGCGCGCCGGCATCCGCCGGCGTCACCGACGGGCAACGCACGAGATCGCGTGTCAGCGAGAGAGCATCAGTCATGGGTCTCGCTTAGCACGGGCGCCGCAAGATGTGCCAGAGCACCGTGATCATTCCGCGCGCGTCTGTGAGGTGATGTCGACTGCGACTTCGCCGTAGCGGTTCGGCCCGGGCGTACCCTCGAGCCAGCCGAGTTCGATGAAATACCACAGCGCGATGCCGGTACCGGCAAGCACGAACAGCTGGTCGAGCGTGCTGGGATCACCAAGATCACCGGTAACGCGGAACAGGTCGAGCACGGCTTTCACCGCCCAGATACCGGCGACAACTTTCGCATTCAGCTCCGAGCGGTCGCGGTCCTGAAACCGCTTCGCCGACAAGCAATAGACCGCATAGATGTTGAACGCGGTGACGCAAAGACCGACCAGCCGCCCGAAGAAACTGGCGATCAGGCTTGGTCCGAGGATCGTCCAGAGTACGAAGAACAGCACGAGATTGAGGACGACCAGCGCGCCGATGCCGATCCACCAGGTCTGGCGCGAGATGCGTCCCTGCGTCGAAAAGAACAGGTAGGTGACCAGCTTGATCATTGCGGCGCGGCCCCGTGTGAGCCGCGCAAACTTAGCTGATTCTGGCCAGGCGACAGAGCAATGCCGCCCGCCTCAGTCGCGCAGCAATTCGTTGATCTGAAGTCTTGGAGCGAGTCTGGGCGTCGACGGTTTTCACGATCACTGCGCAATAGAGCGACGGACCGGGCGAGCCGTCCGGCAGCGGCTTGCCGGGCAGCGCGCCGGGCACCACGACCGAATATTCCGGCACCTCGCCCAGATAGATCTTGCCGGTCGCGCGATCGATGATCTTGGTCGACTGGCCAAGGAATACGCCCATCGCCAGTACCGCGCCCTTGCGCACGATGACACCCTCGGCGACTTCCGAGCGCGCGCCGATGAAGCAGTCGTCCTCGATGATCACGGGCTCCTGTTGCAGCGGCTCCAGCACGCCGCCGATGCCGACGCCGCCGGAGATATGCACGCGCTTGCCGATCTGGGCGCACGAGCCGACTGTCGACCAGGTGTCGACCATGGTGCTCTCATCGACATAAGCGCCGAGATTGACGAACGACGGCATCAACACGACGTTGCGGGCGATGAACGCCGAACGCCGCACGATCGCGCCGGGTACCGCGCGAAAGCCCGCGTCGCGGAAGCGGTTCGCCCCCCAGCCGTCGAACTTCGACGGCACCTTGTCCCACCACGTCGCCTGGCCCGGGCCGCCGGGGATCACGTCCATGTCGTTCAAGCGGAACGACAGCAGCACCGACTTCTTCAGCCACTGGTGGACGCGCCACTTGCCGTCGGCCTGCCGCTCGGCAACGCGCGCCTCGCCTTTGTCCATGAGATCGAGCGCGTGATCGACCGCCTCGCGGACCTCGCCTTTGGTCGACGTGCTCACCGTCTCAGGACTCGCGAAAGCGGCGTTGATCGTGGACTCAAGGGAAGCGAGCGACATTGTAGAAAGCCTCATTAGGGAAGACGAACAGGGCTTTGTCTTAGAGCGGGCGCGCCAAGTCAAGAAGGGTCAAGCGACGATGCGCTGGAGAAAGCCGGTGAGATCGTCGGTGATGTGGTCGACGTAAGGGGCATCATGGCCGACAAGCTCCCAGTCCTGGCGGCCGATCGCCTCCCTGGTCTTCGGCACGACAAACACCGTGACCATGCCGTGCCGGTGCGGCACCTCGAGATTGCGCGCGAGGTCCTCGAACATCGCCGCGCGCGACGGGGTGATGGCGTGGCGGGCGAAGAATTTCTCGTACGTCTGCGCCGCCGGTTTTGGCTCGAGCTCGGCGGCGATGATGTCGAACACGTCCTCAAAATGCTCGTGAATTTCGAGCCGCTTGAGGATGGCTTCGCGCATGCTCGACCGTGCCGTTGGTCAGGATCAGTTTTCGGCCCGGCAGTTTCTCGATGGCGGCGCCCAGTGCCGGGTTGGGCTCGAGCGGCGAATGGTCGATGGCGTGAACAAATCGCAAATAATCGTCGGCGCTGACACTGTGCTCGGTCATCATGCCGCGCATCGTGGTGCCGTAGCGCTGGTAATAGTCCTTCTGGATGCGGTGCGCGTCGTCGGTCGACACCCCGAGGAACTGCGCGACGTAGTCGCGGATGCGGGTGTCGACCTGCTGCCACAGATTGATCTCGCGCGGGTACAGCGTGTTGTCGAGGTCGAACACCCAGGTGTCGACATGGCCGAAGCTTTTTTGGTCTTTGTTCTGATTCATGTCCGTCACGGTAGCGCAAATCGCAGGGTTTTGCCTGCGCCGCCGGCAAAGTCGACGGCGGCGAAGCCGGTTGCGGCAAGCCCGCGCGTGGCGCAGTCGCCCTGTTCGGTGAACTCGAACTTGACGTCGCGGGTGCACAGCATGGTCGACCCGCCCCAGTTCAGTGGCTTGCCCGCGAGCTGGATGGCGCGGCCATTGCCGTCGACCGCCTCGGCATAGCTCAGCACGCGCTTCGGCTGAGCCGGCATGTCCGGATGCAGGCACTTGCCGGGCTCGACGCGATACCAGCCGCGGCTCACCAGCGTCTTGCCGTCGTCGACGCCGACCGCGGCCATCACCCGGTGCGGCGTGTCATTGCACCAGGTCAGACCCGCCGCCGACGGCGATTGGGCCGCCGCAAGCAGTGTCTCGAAGAAATTCGCGCCTTGCGTCGCGTCGGACTGCAGGCCGCGATCGCTCAGGAATTTTGCCAGCGCGCTTTGAGTCTTCGGCCCATCGACGCCGTCGATCGGGGTTGCATCGTAGCCCGCAATGGTCAGCAGGCGCTGGATGCCGGCGAGCCGCGCCTGCTCGTCATCGTACTCGCTGTCTTCATTCAGGTAGGTGATGGAATTGCCGCTGTCGTCGGTCGACGGCTTGACCTCGGTGAACGGCGCCGGCGACTGGCCGCCACGGCAATCGCGCGCCGCAGCGATGACGAAATTGCCCGACGACACACACAGCATGTCCGAGCCGTTCTGCGGCACCGGCGACGCGCCATAGACCGACAACGCCCGCGCGTTGAGCAACAGCCGGTCCGCCGTGATCGCGCCCGGCGCGACCGTGCGGCACTGCGCCGGATCGATGCGGAACCAGCCGCGGGTCGCAGTCGCGCCCTTGTCGTCGATGCCGATTGCCGCCTCGACCACGTAGCTCATGCGGTTGCAGATCTTCAAGTCAGCGCGGGCCGGGCTCGTTGCGAGGCAGGAAATGAGAAGCGCCGTCGAACAGCCTAGGCGTAGCCAAATCCTCTTGTCATCGCCGCGCTCGTCGCGGCGATCTCGCTTAGGTGAGCACTGCAGCTCGATTTTCGGGATGGCCGGGACAGGCCCGGCCATGACAGCGGCTAGGCTCGCCAGGCGACGTCTCACTTGTAGATCAGCGTTCCAACGCCGTGATTGGTGAAGAGCTCGAGCAGGACGGCGTGCGGCGTCTTGCCGTCGATGATGACCACGCCCTCGACGCCCTGATCGAGCGCATAGATGCAGGTCTCGACCTTCGGGATCATGCCGCCCGAAATGGTGCCGTCGGCGATCAGCTTGCGCGCGTCCTTGATCGAAAGCTCCGGGATCAGTTTTTTGGATTTGTCGAGCACGCCGGGAACGTCGGTCAACAGCAACAGGCGTTTTGCTTTCAGCGCGCCGGCGACCGCGCCGGCAAAGGTGTCCGCGTTGACATTAAAAGTCTCGCCAGTGGCCGACGTCGCAAGCGGCGCCAGCACCGGGATCAGCTCGTAGCCGATCAGCTGGTTCAGGAGCTTGAGGTCGACCTGCTTCGGCTCGCCAACAAAGCCGAGGTCGACGATCTTCTCGATGTGGGAATCCGGATCGACGGCCGTCCGCGTCACCTTCTCGGCAATCACCATGTTGCCGTCCTTGCCGCACAGGCCGACGGCCTTGCCGCCCGCTTCGTTGATGTAGCCGACGATCTGCTTGTTGATCGAGCCGGCGAGAACCATCTCGACGATCTCGATCGTCGCGGCGTCGGTGATGCGAAGCCCCTGCGCGAATTCCGACTTGATGCCGAGCCGTTTCAGCATCGAGGCGATTTGCGGCCCGCCGCCGTGCACCACGACCGGGTTGATCGCGGTCTGCTCGAGCAGCACGATGTCCTGCGCGAACTGCTTGGCGAGCGCTTCCTCGCCCATGGCATGACCGCCGTATTTGATGACGATGGTTTCCTCGTCATAGCGCTGCATGTGCGGCAGCGCCTCGGAGAGTATCTGGGCCTGCTCCTGGGGGCTGATCGAGCTGTTGGTCATCATCCGATTCCTGAAAACGGCGGTTTTTGCTCTATCCGATCCAGCGCGGATGCGCAAAGCGTTAGGGCTCTTGCCGGGCTATCAGGCCGGCAATGGCCAATAGCATCCAGCTTGCGATCAGGATGGTGCCGCCGGATGGCGCGGCCATCGGGAAGAGGGCGTGGCCGGCGAGGTCGCGCACGGTCAGGTCGCTGGCGAATAGCGTGGCGCCGGCGGCGCAGCCGATCGCGGACGCGATCGCGAGGCGGCGCTGGACCAGCTGGCGATCGAGCAGCAGCGCCACCGCCAATATGACGGGCGCGTGAAACAGCAGCATCGACGAGGCCGTGGCAAGGTGGGGCAGGTCGTTGCCATGGGCACCGAGCGCCGCGAGCACGATCCCGCCGGCTCCCATGATACCGGCGACGACGATGAACACGCGGGTCATCGTTGCCCGCGCTCGTCCAGGAGCTGCGCGATCGCGGTCCGCAACTCGGCGATGCCGTCACGCGATTTCGACGAGGTCACGATGATCTCGGGAAACGCCGCGGGCCGCGGCTTTAGTTGCTGTTGCAGTGTCGCGATCGTCTCCTCGAGCGCGCTGGCATTGACCTGATCGGCCTTGGTCAGGATGACCTGGTAGCTCACCGCCGAACTATCGAGCGTCTTCAGCACGTCGGTGTCGGCGTCCTTCAGGCCATGGCGCGCATCGATCAAGAGATAGACCCGGGCCAGATTCGCGCGGCCGCGCAGAAAATCGTGGATCAGCGAGGTCCACGCCGCAATCTTGCTCTTGGCTGCTGCGGCGAAGCCGTAGCCGGGCATGTCGACGAGGCGCAAACCGCTGAACGCCGGGCCCTCGAAGAAGATCAGCTCCTGAGTGCGGCCCGGCGTATGCGAGGTGCGCGCCAGCGCGTTGCGGCCTGTCAGCGCGTTGATCAGGCTCGACTTGCCGACATTGGAGCGGCCGGCGAAGGCGATTTCCACGCCTTGCATCGGCGGCAGCGATTCGACCGATGAGGCGGCCCAGATAAAACGCCAGTCGCCGGCAAAGATGCGGCGACCGTGTTCGACCAGTTCCGGCGCGGCGTCAGCGGCCATCGCGCGCGCGTGGAAACTTGGTCATTGCACTACGCCGCTACTTTTTTTTTGAACAGCGATTTCAGATTATCGAACAGCTCGATCTTGGCGCCGTTGCGCTTCATGATGAAGCTCTGCTGCAGCACTGACAATGTGTTGTTCCAGGCCCAGTAGATCACGAGGCCCGCCGAGAACGCCGACAGCATGAAGGTGAAGATCAGCGGCATCCAGGCGAAGATCATCTTCTGCGTCGGATCGGGCGGCGTCGGGTTCAACTGGGTCTGGAACCACATGGTGATGCCCATGATGATCGGCCAGACGCCGAGCACGAGGTAGTGCCCGAACAGCGGGACCTGGCTCGGATCGAACGGGATCAGCCCGAACAGGGTGAAGATGTTGGTCGGATCGGGTGCCGAGAGGTCGTGGATCCAGCCGAAGAACGGCGCGTGCCGCATTTCGATCGAGACGAACAGCACCTTGTAGAGCGAGAAGAACACCGGAATCTGGATCGCGATCGGCAGGCAGCCGGCGAGCGGATTGATCTTCTCCTTCTTGTACAGCGCCATCATCTCCTGCTGCTGCTTGACCTTGTCGTCGCCATAGCGCTCGCGCATCGCGGTCAGCTGCGGCTGGACCGCCTTCATCTTCGCCATCGAGGCGTAGGATTTGTTGGCGAGCGGGAAGAAGATCAGCTTGACGGTTGCGGTCAGCAGCAGGATCGCGATGCCGAAATTGCCAACCAGGCGGTAAAGCCCGTCGAGCGCAAGAAACATCGGCTTGGTGATGAAGTAGAACCAGCCCCAGTCGATCAACAGATCGAACTTGTTGAGATGGAGCTCCTGGTTATAACCACCAAAGCCCTTGATCAGCGGAAAGTTGACGCCGACGGTTGCGACCTCTTTCGCGCCGGCAAACAGCCGCGCGTCCGCTGACCCGGTGCCGCCGCCCTGGATCGTCACCGGCTCCATCAGGTAGTCGGTCTGATAGCTGTGGGTGTTGCCGGCCGGATCGGAGCGGAAATGGACCTGCAGCTTGGCGTCGGTGTCCGGCAGCAGCGCCGTGGCCCAGTACTTGTCGGTAATGCCGAACCAGCTGTCGGTGACACCGGCGAAATCGATCAGCTTCTTGCTGTCGATGTCCTTGTACTTGATCTCCTGCAGCTTGTCGCCGACCACGCCGACGATGCCTTCGTGCAGCACGTAATAGCCCGCGACCTGCGGCGTGCCGAAGCGCGAGATCAATGCATACGGATAGAGCGTGACCGGGTTCTCGGTCTTGTTCTCGACCAAGTCCTTGATCGTGAACAGGTAGCGCTCATCGATCGAAATGGTGCGGTGGAACACCAAACCTTCGCCGTTGTCGAAGGACAGGTTGAGCGGCCTCGACGGCGACAGGGAGCCGGCGCCATCCTGGCTCCAGAGCGTGTTCTGGTCCGGCAGTTTTGTCGACGCGCCGCCGGCCGGCACCCAGCCGAACTCGGCATAATAGGGGTGCTCGGTGCCCGCGGGCTCCAGCAACACGATCGCCGGCGAATTCGGATCGACCGTCTCGCGATAATGCCTCAGCGAGATATCGTCGATGCGCGCGCCCTTCAGCGAAATGGAGCCTGAAATCGCCGGCGTGTCGATCTTGACGCGCGGACTGGCGGCCAACGCGGCTTCGCGGCTCTGTGTTGTTGTCACCGCTTGCGCCGGCGTCACTGCGTTCGGCGCCGGCGGTGCGCCGGAGTTGGTCGCAGCCGGCGGGGCGCTTCCGTTGCCGGCGGCCGGCGTCGCCGCATTGCTCTGTGCCGGCGGATTGACGACTTGCGTCTGTGCGGTTTGCTCGCGGTGCTTCTCGGCCGGCACGACATAAAAATATTGCCAGACCAGCAGCACGAGCCCGGACAGGACCACGGCGAGGATGGTGTTGCGCGTATCTTTCATCGTCTAGTCTGTCCCGTCGGTCGCCGCTTGCGTCGCCAGTTTGCTGCCACTGCTGCGATCACTGCGTTTCGATAACTGCGTGTCCAGGCGCTTCAGCGCGGCCTCGAGGTCCTCGCCCAGCGCGCCGAAAGTCCTGCTCAGCGCCACCCTGCGGCCGACTAACACATAGTCACATCGCGGCCGCATCAAAGGTGCGCCATTGCGTCTCACCAGCTCGCGCAGACGGCGCCGGACGCGATTGCGCTCGACCGCCGAGCCGACCTTCTTCGACACCGTGTAGCCGACCCGGCAGGGGCCGGCATCGTCGCGGTTGCGGCCCTGAACGATGAATCCCGGTGTCGTGACACGCACGCCGGACGCGGCTGCGAGAAAATCCGCCCGCTGCCGCAATCGGTCCAGCTGGCGGTCCATGTCGCGATGACCGTGGATAAAGTCAGGCGCTCAGTTTCTTGCGGCCGCGGGAGCGCCGCGCCGCCAGCACCTTGCGGCCGCCGGCCGTGGCGAGACGCGCGCGGAAACCGTGGCGGCGCTTGCGCACCAGTTTGCTGGGTTGATAGGTCCGCTTCACGGGGCAGTCTCCGCTTGCCGGGGCAAAATCAATTCGCCGAATATTGGGGTTAAATCCCCGTTTTTGCTGCTCAAATTGCGCCGTTGCAGGCGAATTAAGGCGGCCGGGGAGGTTTGGCGCGGCTTATACGGGAGAGGCTTTAATTCGTCAATCGAACGGGATTAACGCGGGGCGGGGCCCGGCTGGCGCATAAAAGGCGGTCTCCGGTGTGTATATAGTGGCAGGAGATTGAAGCGGGTTTGGTCCGCGGCGCCCGCTTGATCCTGTCCATTTGGTAATTTGACGCTGATTTGCGGGTCAGCGCATCGTTACAGCATGATCCGGCCGGTTCTCCGAAAGGTCATGCTCAATCAGAAAGCTGGAGCGCGCTGGCAATTCAATCCAATCCCAGCGCGCTCTGGACCAGCGAAAGAGCGCACGGGCTTCATGTCGGTCGAACGAGCCAATGATCCTGCGGGCAGCGCGGCGCCGCCGCGGATGCCGCCGTTGTTCCGGCGGCTCAGCATGTCGGGCAAGCTGCTGCTGCTGACCATTCCGTTCGTGTTGATGGCCGCGATCATGATCTACGTGCCGTCGATCGCGAACTTCCGGATGAACCGGCTGAACGATCGCGTCGCCGCCGCGAACACCGCGGCCCTCGTGCTCGAGGCGGCGCCGAGCGGCATGGTCCCGGACGAATTGGCGCGGCAGGTGCTGCAGAGCATCGGCGCGCGTGCGGTCGCGATCAAGATGGGCCAGCAGCGCCGGCTGCTCGCGATGGATGACGTCCCGCCGATGGTCGATCACGACGTCGACATGCGCACGATCACGCCGTGGTCGGCGATCACGGAAGCGATCGGCGCGATGTTCGAGACCGACAACGACGCCATTCGTGTGATTGGGTCCTCGCGCGAGGGGCAATTCATCGAGGTCGTGGTCGACGAGAAGCCGCTGCGGCTCTCGATGTACCGGTTTTCCAGCAACCTGCTGGCGATCTCGGTTGCGATCTCGATCGTGACCGTGGCGCTGGTCTACCTCGCGATGCACTACCTGTTCGTGCGGCCGATGCGCCGCATCACTGCGAACCTTATCGCATTCCACCAGGATCCGGAGAACCCGACCCGCATCATCGTGCCGTCGCGGCGCGGCGACGAGATCGGCCGCACCGAGATCGAATTGTCGGCGATGCAGCGCGACCTGGTGTCGATGCTGAAATCAGAAGAACCGGCTGGCGGCGCTGGGTCTCGCCGTGTCCAAGATCAATCACGACCTGCGCAACCTGCTGGCCTCGGCGCAGCTGATCTCCGACCAGCTCTCGACCGTGCCCGATCCGCGGGTGCAGCGTTTTGCGCCAAAGCTGATGCGCTCGCTCGAACGCGCGATCGCGTTCTGCCAGTCGACGCTGTCCTACGGCAAGGCGCAGGAGGCGACGCCGGATCGCCGCTTCATCCAGGTCGAGCCCGTGGTCAACGAGGTGCGCGATTCGCTCGGGCTTGGCGCGGGAGGCCGCATCGCCTGGATCGACGTGGTGGAGCGCGGGCTCGTGATCGACGCCGATCCCGACCAGCTGTTCCGCGTCATGCTCAACCTCGTGCGCAATGCCGCGCAGGCGCTCGAGAGCCGCGCCGACGCGGGCGCCGCGATCGACCAGATCCGGGTGATGGGCCGGCGCGAAGGCTCGGTGACCATCCTCGAGATTTCCGACACCGGTCCCGGCGTGCCGGCGAAGGCGCGCGCGCATCTGTTCGAGGCGTTCCAGGGCTCGTCGCGCGACGGCGGCACGGGCCTGGGGTTCGCGATCGCCGCCGAGCTGGTGCGCGCCCATGGCGGCGAGTTGATGCTGGTCGAAGGCACCATCGGCGCAACGTTCCGCATCGCCGTCCCCGACCGCCCCGTCGAGCTCGCCGCCGCCCGCACCGAGCGCATCCGGGCGTGATTCTCCCGTCAAACCGATTGTCTGCGCGGAAGCGTCATCGACCAGCTCTTTCGGCGATCCGCCTGAAGCATCGTCACGAGCGCTCCTGGATTCGCGCGCCTTCGCGGGAATGACCGAGGACTCAGAGACCCTAATCTGGCGCCGCTCCGTTCCGACCCCGAAACCACCTTGCCAATCCGCCCTGCAGCCGTTAGCTATGGCCGGCTTTGACGACACCGTCGCCAACGGCTTCGCGACCGCTTCAGCCTTGATATCACTAGAGATATCGCATCAGGCTCTCGCTCCGTTCGCGAACGACGCGCCCGTAGCTCAGCTGGATAGAGCACCAGACTACGAATTTGGGGGTCAGGAGTTCGAATCTCTTCGGGCGCGCCATTTCGCTGTCATCCCTCACGATAGCGTGTCGCGAGATGTGATATCGTCGTCGCCCGAACACGGCACGACGGCGGGAGCATGGCACTGAAGCTTGGCATCTACCTGAACTCGCAGCACCCGGCAGGCGACGATCCTGCCCGTCGTTTCGCCGAAACGCTGGAGCAAGTGCGCCTTGTCCGTTCGCTCGGCTTTGACTCGATCTGGGCCGGCGAGCACCACATCACCCCGGGCTTCCACTTTTTTCCACAGCTGCCGCTGCTGTATCGGCTTGCCGCGGAGGCCGAGGGCCTGTGGTTCGGGACCAACGTCACGTTGCTGCCGCTGCACAATCCGGTCGAGCTGGCGGAAGCCGGTGCCTTTCTGGACGTCATCACGGGCGGCAAGTTTCTGCTTGGCGTCGGACTCGGCTATCGGCCCGAGGAGTTCCAGATATTCGGTGTGCCGATGTCGGAGCGCGTGAGCCGGTTCACCGAGGCCGTCGAGATCATCCGGCGGCTGTGGAGCGAAGACCGGGTCACGCATTCCGGGCGCCACTGGCAATTCAGCGACGCCGCCATTGCACCGCGCCCGCTGCAGGCGCCGCGCCCGCCCATCCTTATTGGCGCGCAAGTGGACGCGGCGATCGCGAGGGCGGCCAGGATCGGTGATGGCTGGCTTTCGGTGCCAACATCCACGCTCGACCAAATCGACGCGCAGATGTCGGCGTTCAAGTCCGCGCGGTCCGCGGCAAAGCTGCCGCCGGCGGAGCTTTTCTGCCGATTGCTCGAGGTGGGCTGCGCGGCCGATGACGAGACCGCGATCCGCCGCTCGGCCCCATTTCTCATGGAGAAATACAAATCATATGTGTCGTGGGGCCTGGAGGGCCTCACTCTCGATCCGAACGCCGCCCCCGAGCAACAGTTCCGCGCGCTGGCGTCCAGGCGGTTCGCAGTCGGCGCGCCCGCAAGTGTCATCGATATGCTGGTCGCCCAGCATCGCTGCGGCATCAACCACATCTCGATGCGCGTGAGTTGGCCGGGGATGGGCCAGGACGAGATCCTCGCCAGCATCGACCTTCTTGGCCGCAAGGTTCTTCCCGCGGTGCGGCACCGAACCGCGGCTGCGGGGCCGTAGCGCCGCCATCGAGCCGACATGCCGATGAAGGAAACGCGGTCACCTCACACGCCGGTTCCCGCACGCCAGGCCGGGCCGCCGCAATTGGGCGCTTGCCGCCGTCGCCGGCATCGTTGCAAGTTTCTCGCTGGCGACATTCATTTTATCGTGGATTGATCTGCCGGCGCCGTTCGACGATGCCGGCGGCCTCGTCATGTGGCTGTTCGGCGCGATGTGCGCCGCGATCATTCTCGTTATCGTCGTCAGCAAGCTGTGGGAGGCGCGCCGCGCGGCCGCGTGGCCGCAGGCCACCGGCCGTATCGTCAAATCGACCATCGAAGCGCGCCGCCATCAATCCGCCGACGAGGCGACCACGGTGACCAACGTGCCGGTGGTGGAATACGAATTTGCCGTCGCGGGCACGACATATCGCGGCACCCGCATCAGCATCGGCGAGGATTCGGGCGGCGCCAACACCGATACGACGCTCGCGCGCTATCCGGTCGCCGCCACCGTCATGGTTTACTACGATCCGGCCGATCCAGCCAATTGCGTACTCGAGCGCGATATCCCGCGCGGATTTGGTCGTGGCTGCGCGCTGATGGTCGCGATCGGCGCAATCGTCGTCGCGGGCGTCTATTGGCTTGCCACCGGCGGCACGAATTTGGTCGCGGCGCATTTGCCCGAAGACGCAAACGCGCCCCTCGTCGTCCTGACATCGGCAATGGGAGCAGTCGTGTTGGCGTTTTTCTTCGCCGGCCGACGCGTATCAAAGGACGCCGCCGGCTGGCCGGTGACGCGTGGCACGGTCGTCATCAGCGGCACGGAGACCGTTCATCAGACTGACCAGGGGCGCGACCGGATCTTCTATGCGCCGGTGGTGGAATTCACCTATCAGGTGCACGGTCGCGAATATCGCAGTCGCCAGGTCACGCTCGGCGCCAGGCTCGCCGGCACGCGGTCGTTCGCCGAGCAAACCGCGGCGCGCTACCCGCAAGGCAGTGCAGTCGAGGTGCATTACGATCTCGGCCAATCCATCAAACGCTGTCTTGCGGGTCGCCTCGTCCGCCAGTTGGCTGCTGCTCGTCTTGGCGCTGTTCTGCTTCGGCGTTGCGGTCCAGGCCAGCGCAATCCTGCGCCATTGAGGAGACCGTAAGACGAAATAACGCAGCCTACGTTGGCGCCGGAGCGCGATAATGCCGTGCTGTATCCGTGCAGTTATGGCGCAAAACACGAGGACCTGGAGTGGCTGATCGGGCCCGATCGCATCCTCGATCCGACCCGCTGGTTCATCGTCATTCCCAACATGTTTTCCAGCGGCGTGTCCTCCAGCGCTGCGGGGGATTACCTTGACGATTTGTAGCCTATGGACTACATCAGGGTTCGATGACCGAGGTGCGTCAGACGGAGGAATTTTCGGGCTGGCTGCACCGTCTCAGGGATGCTGGCGCCGTTGCTCGCATTGTCGCCCGAATTCGTCGCATGGAGTTGGGGAATCCCGGCGATGCCAAAAGCGTCGGCCAAGGCATCCTGGAAATGCGCATCGACCATGGGCCGGGATATCGGATCTACTACGTGCATCGTGGAGCACAGATTGTGATCCTGTTGTGTGGGGGCGATAAGCGCACGCAGCAGCGGGACATCAAACGGGCTCAGAAACTGGCGGAGACATTTTGATGCCCAAGGTCATGTCCAAGGTAACATCCAAGGAAATATCCAAGGTAGTATCCAAGACAACGCGATTTGATGCCGCCGACTATCTCGACACGGAAGCTCGCCAGGTCGCCTATATTGCAGCGGCGCTGGAGTCCGGTGATGCGGATTTCGTGCGTGATGCGCTAGGCGTCGTTGCGCGCGCACGCGGCATGGGTGGGATCGCGAAGAGGGCAGGCTTGAACCGCGAGAGCCTTTACAAGGCGCTCGGGGAGACTGGCAATCCCGAATTCGGCACGGTCATGCGTATTGTTCGCGCCATGGGTCTAACCCTTTCAGCACGCCCGGCGGCGAGTGGACAGACGTCCAAGCGGCGTCGGGTCGCTTTAAGCCGCGGTGGGAAAACCCATTCACACGGCAAGCGGAGTCAAGATCGCGCGAGACTGTCGCGGGCCTGACTGTCAAAAGGCATCACCTCATGACCTGGCCTCAAACCAGCGGCGAATTCCGCCTCGGCGATTTCAAGGTGCAGTCCGGCGAGACCATTCGCGACGCGCGGCTGGTGTGGAAGAGCCACGGCCGGCTTTCGCCGGCGCGCGACAATGTGGTGCTGTATCCGTGCAGCTATGGCGCCAAGCACGAGGACCTGGAGTGGCTGATCGGACCCGATCGCATTCTCGATCCGACCCGCTGGTTCATCGTCATTCCCAACATGTTTTCCAATGGCGTGTCCTCCGGCGCCGCTGAGACGCCGGATTATCCGAAGCTGGTGACGTCGTGGGACAGTGTCCACGCGCAGCGGCGCCTGTTGTCCGAGCAGTTCGGCATCGACAGGCTTCACGCGGTGTACGGATTCTCGATGGGCGCCCAGCAGGCCTATCACTGGGCGGCGATTTTTCCCGACGCGGTGGAGCGCGCCATCGTCGTGTGCGGAAGCGCGCGCACCGCCGAGCACAACAAGGTGTTCCTGTCCGGGCTGCTGCGCACGCTGGAAGCCGCGCCAGAGCACACAAGCCATGGCCGCTTCTCGAGCGAGCCGCTCTCGACGCTCCGCGCGATCGGCCATATCTATGCCGGCTGGGCGATGAGCCAGGATTTCTACCGCGAGAGGTTGCACCTCACGGCTTCAGGCGCGCCTGATCTCGAGACCTATCTGCGGACCGACTGGGAAGCATCCTTCGCGCGCCGCCGCGCCGCCAACTGCTATGCCCAGCTCATGACCTGGTATCACGGCGACATCAGCGCCAACCCGCTCTATGGCGGTGACCTCGAGCGCGCGCTGAAAGCGATCAAGGCGCGCGTGCTGTTGTTGCCCAGTGAAACGGACCTGTACTTTCGCGTCGCTGACAACGCGCTGGAGCTTAAGCATCTGGCCGACGCCGAGCTAAAGCCGATCCCCACCATCTGGGGTCACCGCGCGGGCAATCCCGTTGCAAGCCCCGCGGACGCTGCGTTCCTAAAGCAGGCGGTGCGTCGCTGGCTGGAGTAACGGGCGCGTGGAGATCAGGATGAGCGTTGGCAAGATGGTATTGGCGCGCATCGTGGGCAGCGCGGCGCCGCTGTCGATCGCCGCGGTCGCCCGTGCGGACGACTGCAAGGAGCCCGAGCTTGGGACGAACGATACGCGCATGTTCTCGCCGCCCATCGCCACCGTGGTCACTGGAGCAGGACGACCGCAATTCTAGTCGGCGCCGAAGTTTCGTTACGCGATGAATGGCGCTTTCGTCATTCCGAAGGATCGATTGATCGTCTACGCGCTGACCAGCGATGGCTGGTCGTCGGTGATGTACGCGCCCAGAACGCGAAGATGGTTTCATTCAAGCGACCTATTTGCAAATAAAACAGTCTCTTACATGCCGTGATTGCATGATTTTTCAATGAATTTTATTGCACGAAAGTGAGCTTATCGTCTATATTTAGGGGATGACGCAACTCGAAGAACTCAAACGGCATTTGCGGCCTGGTCACGTGTATCGTCGCCAGCAATTGGCGCGATGGTCCACGGCGGTGGATCGCCATATCAAGCAATTGGTCGAGGACGGGACGCTCACCAAGCTCTCCGGCGGACTTTACTTGCGTCCGAAGGAAACCGTGTTTGGCAAGGCGCCAGCTGGGATTCCGCGCTGGTCGCGAGCTTTCTCAAAGATGACCGCTTTCTGCTCGCATCGCCCAATGTCTACAATGCGCTCGGTGTCGGGACGACGCAGCTTTACAACAAGACCGTCGTCTACAATCACAAGCGTCACGGCGAGTTTATGCTTGGCGGCCGCACGTTTGAGTTTCGCCAGAAACCGACCTTTCCAAAACAGCTCACGCGGGAATTCCTGCTCGTCGACCTTGTCAACAATCTCGGCCGCCTCGCGGAAAGCGAGGAGGAGGTGCTCGCGCGGGTGAAAGAGAAGGCGCGCACTGTATGATCCGACGCGCTTGCGGCGAACCGCGGAGCACTACGGCAACGTGCGGACAAAAAGGTTTTTTGGCGAGGCCCTCGGATGCCCGCTGACTACCTGCACAATCATCCGCAATTCAGCGACCTCATTCGCATCGTTGCGGAGCAGAAGAAGATCGATCCTGCCCTTGTCGAAAAAGACTACTGGATCATGCATTGCCTCTACGGCTTGCAACAGCTTGGTCTCAAGTTCGAGTTGAAGGGCGGTACCTCGCTTTCCAAGGGTTACCAGGCGATCGATCGCTTCTCCGAAGACATCGACATTCGGATTGAGCCACCACCCGAGCTGCACGTGAAGACCGGCCCCAACCACGCCAAGCTCTGGCATGTTGAGAGCCGGAAGAAGTTTTACGACTGGCTCGCCGAGAAAATCCAGATCGATGGCATCGTGAAAGTTGCCCGAGACACGGCCGCCGACGACAAGCAGTACCGCAGCGGAGGAGTCCGCTTGTCGTATGACGGCATCAACAAGCTGCCGCCGGATCTGAAGGACGGCGTGCTCCTCGAAGCGGGGTTTGATGTTGTCACGCCAAATGCATCACGGGATATCAGCTCTTGGGCGTATGACTATGCAGCGACCAGGGTCGATATCATCGACAATCGCGCCAACAGCGTTGCCTGCTATGACCCGCGCTACACGTTCGTCGAAAAACTTCAGGCGATCTCGACGAAATTCCGCAGGCAGCAAGCGAAGAAGATTCGCCGATCGATTTCATGCGTCACTACTACGACGCTTACAGTCTCTTGCAGCGCAAGGACGTACAGGAATTCATTGGCACTCCTGAATACAAGGCGCACAAGGAAAGGCGCTTTCGCAGCGACGAGCGCAACATCAGCAAGAATGATGCCTTCCAATTGACCGACGCGAAGACGCGCGAGGCTTACACCAAGGCATATGAGGCGACGAGCGGCCTTTACTACGCCGGACGGCCGTCCTTTGAGGACATCCTCAAGACGTTCAGCGAATGGGCGGATCGGCTATGAGCGCGCGACACGGACGGGTCGTGTTCACCAGCGATGGCTGGTCGCAGGTGATGTACGCGCCCGGAACGGGCGACGACGTCTCCGGCTGGGTGAGATCGGACCGATTGAAGGAAACGGGAACGGTTGGTCCGAAGCAATAGATCGTCCGCCGTCACGGCCGCATGAACGCGAAATCCGTGTCAGGATCGCAATTGTCAGCGACAAAGCGCAGCTCCGACTGCACGTCGGCGACCTTTCGGCTCTCGAGATACTTTGCGACCACAAGGCCGAGCAGCGCGCGGCAGACGCCGTCGTGACCAAGGCCGGCAGTTTCGGCCTCAGCGATGGCCGCGGAGAAGTGGCGCTTTGCAATCTCGGCTGCGGACATCTGGCTTTCCTTGGCGAACAGGATGTTGGAGAGAAGGCCATTTGGCGCCGAAGGCTTTGATCTTGGTCAAGCGCATCAGGTCTTTGCTTGGGTGCGGCGGGATTTCTCCCGTCCGCGCGCCTTGCCTGATGACCCCAGCGAAAACAAAAGATAACCTTCCACTATGCCGCTTGAACCACTCACCGCAATCAGCCCCGTCGATGGCCGCTACCGGACCATCGGCGCGGAGCTCACCGAATATTTCAGCGAGTTTGGTCTTATCCGGGCGCGCCTGCTTGTTGAGGCCGAATACCTCATCGCGCTCTCCGAAGCGGGAGTGGGAATGCGAAAGCTGCGCAATGAAGAAAAAATCCTTCTGCGACAGCTTCCGCAGATCTCGACCGCTGACGCGGCCATCGTGCAAAAAATCGAACGCGAAGGCTTTAAGGGAATTCCGGCCACCAATCACGACGTGAAAGCCGTTGAATATTTCATCAAGATGAGGCTTGTGAAGACCTCGCTTGACGATGTTTCCGAATGGACCCACTTCGCGCTCACCTCCGAAGACATCAACAGTATTGCTCACGGCATCGCCCTTCGCGGCGCCCTTCAGGCGGTCATTCTGCCGGCCCTCGACGACATCCGCACCAGTCTCGATACGAGTGCCGTCGCGCATGCCTCCATCGCCATGCTCGCCTGCGTCGCCGACCACGTTCGGCAAGGAAATCCGGGTTTTTGAATCCCGCCTGAAGCGTCAGATCGAACAACTTCGCGCACGCACCATTCTTGTCAAATTCGGCGGCGCGACCGGCAATTACAACGCGCACGTGGGTGCGCTTCCCGAGATCGACTGGCGCGCGTTCGCAAAGAAATTTGTCGGACGGCTCAATGCCGGATGCAACATATCGCTCGAGTTGAATGAAGTAACGACCCAGATCGAGCCGCACGACACCTATGCGGAGCTGTTCGACAACATGCGCCGCATCAACGTGATCCTCACCGACCTCGCGCAGGACATCTGGCGCTACATCTCCGACGGATGGCTGACGCAAAAGTCCAAAGCTGGCGAAGTCGGCTCATCGGCGATGCCGCACAAAGTCAATCCAATTGATTTCGAGAATGCGGAAGGCAATTTCGGTATTGCCAATGCGCTGTTCACGCATTTCTCGCAAAAACTTCCGATCTCGCGTCTGCAGCGCGACCTCTCCGATTCCACGGTCGCGCGTGCGTTCGGCACCGCATTTGCCCACGCGCTGATCGGCTACCGTTCTCTCCTGCGCGGATTGGGCAAAATAAGTGTGAACACCGATGCGATGCGCGCAGCCCTGCAAACCCATCCCGAAGTTCTTGCAGAGGCGATCCAAACCGTCTTGCGCCGCGAAGGTGTCGACGTTCCCTACGAGCAGCTGAAAAGCCTCACCCGTGGCCGACAAGTCACCCTTGAAGATTTCGCCACTTTCATCGGCGGCCTCGACATCGGTGCAGACGTCAAAAAACGTCTCAAGGCCTTGCGCCCCGAAAATTACATCGGCCTCGCGGCAGACATCGCCAAAAGGTAAATGAGAGCGCGATGACGTGACGTTGAATTGCCGTGTCTCCGAACCGCTCGTCCCCGCGGAGGCGGGGACCCAGTTTTTGCCAAGGATGCGGAGGCTTTCTTCAATCGCTCCTGGATTCTATGGCGAAGCAATTGCTTCGCCAGACTTTCGCGGGAATGAGCGGAACTAAATTCATCACGCTCTAGCCCCTGAAGTCAGGGTGCCACTTCGGGCCCTGCGATCTGAACCTTCCGAGCGTCCGGTTCGACCATTGCTCGGGCGGCCAGGTGGCGCCCTCGTGGAGATCAAGATGACGTCTGGCAAGATGATGTTGGCCTGCGTCCTGTGCAGCGCGGTTCTGCTGTCCGGCGCCGGCCGTGTCGCCCGTGCGGACGACTGCAAGGAGCCCGAGCTTGGCACGAATGCGGCCCCCATGTTTTCGCCGCCGCTCGCCGCCGTGGTCACCGGAACAGGGCGGTTGCAATTCTATTCGGCGCCGAATCGCCGCTGTGCGATGAATGGCGTGTTCGTCATCCCGAAGGATCAGTTGGTCGAATACGGGCGAACCGACGACGGCTGGTCGTCGGTGATGTACGAGCCCAGAAACCGCGATGACGTCTCCGGCTGGGTGAGGTCGGATCGATTGAAGGAAACCGGGACTGAGGGGCCGAAGCAATAATCTTACCGTTACGCTTGACGCAATATTCGAACTAGTGTAAGACTCAGAATTGTTCCGGCCGCATCAGAGGGGCGTGAGGCCATCGTCGCTTGCGCGGGCCGGATCACGATGGACACGGAGCAATCCGTTGGACCGTCGTGCAGGGAAAGCCGGATGTCGGCCAAACCTTGCGGTGAATGAAGCTCGTACGTTCTTCTGCTTGTTTTTGCGTACGAGGCTGCGGGTGCGACTGGCATCCGGCTTTCCCTGCGCCCTCTGATCGTCAGAGTGGTGCGAAAATAAGAGCAAATCCTCGGGCACATCGTGCCGCGAGGTTTTTTCTGCTGTTTGAAAAACTGCTGGGCGGAATAGCGATGCGCGGATGTCGTTCGCCGCGGCGGATTCGCTAGCGCCGATCCGCCCGGCCGCGCGTCCCGCAAAACCCCCCAAAAGGGACACGAAAGCGCAATCGCATCAGTGACTTCGGCGGCAGCGGTGGTCAGTCAAAAATTGGTGCTCAATTCGCTGGAACCAGCCGCTTCCGGCAGCATTGAGGTCACACCACTTCGCTGAAAATGAGGATGCCCGATGATTCCGGAAACCCAGGTTCACCTGATCGCGCGGCAGATGATCGAGAAGCACGGCTTTGCCGCGATCGCGCAGGCCGCGCAAAACGCGATTGCCAGCGAATCCAAAGGTGACGCCGAAGAGGCCAAGGAGTGGCGTCACATCGAAGCCGCTATGAAGCTGATGCGCGGTCCGAACCAGAGCTGAGTTGTCGCGGCGGCCGTCCGCTCGTCTCGCTCCGTGCGCTGCGAGCTTCAACAGCGCTGCGTCGCTTGACCTGCGTTCACTCATCGTGCGTCCCGACATCGCGAGCATGGCATGGGCCGCGCGCGAAGACTATGCTTGGACGCTGACGCGAACATCTCCTGAAAGGTCCAACCGCCATGACAAGCGCTGCTTCAGACCGCGGCAATCGACGCAAGGCGCGCGGCGGCAAGCCGATCTATGGCGCGGCGCTCGGCATCCTCATGCTGGAGGCGCGATTTCCGCGCATCGCGGGCGATATGGGCAACGCGATGACGTGGGAGTTTCCGGTGCTGTACAAGGTCGTGCGCGGCGCCTCGCCCGATCTTGTCGTGCGTCGCGGCGCTGCGGGCATGACGGACGCCTTCGTCGCCGCGGCGAAAGAACTCGTCGCGCTGGGCGCGCGCGGCATCACCACCAATTGCGGCTTCCTGTCGATCCTGCAGCGCGAGCTCGCGGCGCAGTGCGGCGTGCCGGTGATGACGTCGTCGCTGATGCAGGCCGAAGTGATCCAGAAACTGCTGCCGGCGGGCCAAACTGTCGGCATTCTCACGATCTCGAAGCAGACGCTGTCGCCCGAGCACTTGCGCGCGGCCAACGTGCCTGAGGGAACGCCGGTGGTCGGCACTGATGGCGGGCGCGAATTTTCCCGCGTCATCCTGAACGATGAGGAGGAGATGGATGTCGAGCTGGCGCGGCTCGACCTGCTGGACGCCGCGGCAAGGCTCGTCGACCAGCATCCCAATGTCGGCGCGATCCTGCTCGAATGCACCAACATGTCGCCCTACTCGGCCGACATTCGCCACCTGACCAAACGGCCGGTGTTCGACATCCATAATTTCGTCAGCTGGTTCCACGGCGCGCTGGCGCCAAAGGTGTTTCTCGATCCGCCGCCGTTTGATTGATTGGGACGGTGCGGGCCACTCGCCAGCAGGCGCGCGCCGAGAATTCTCACTCCGTGCGGTCGACGTCGTCGGGCCGCGCTCTGAGCAGCGCCGCGAGCCGATCCGCGGCGTACTGCAACTCATCATGGGAAGGCAGCCCAAGCGCCAGGCGCACCGCGTTGGGCGCGTGGCCCGGCGTCATCGCAAACGCGAGCGACGGCGTAATGGCAATGCCCTGATGCGCGGCGGCGGTGGCAAACGCCTCGGAGCGCCAGCTCTCCGGCAGGCGCAGCCAGAGATGATAGGACGCGGGGTCGGCATCAACAGGCAAGCCGGCAAATGCCTTGCGCACGATCTGCTGGCGCTTGCGTGCGTCGATCCGTTTCAGCCGCTTGAGTTCGGCTGCGGTGCCGTCGGCGACGAGGCGCATCGCGACTTCGAGCGGCAAGGGAGGCGCGGTCCACGCGCCGCCGCGCACGGTCGCGCCGACGCGTTCGCGCAGCGCTGACGGCACGTGCAGCGTGCCGACTGCGGCTCCCGGCGCCACGCCTTTGGACAGACTGTCGGCAACGATGCAGCGTTCGGGATCGAGCGCCGCCAAAGGCGGCGTGTCGCTCAGGAAGCCGTAGACGAGGTCTTCGACAATGAAGAGCCCGAGCCTCGCGGCCGTGCGAACAAGCTCCTGGCGTCGCGTCTCGCTCATGGTCTGGCCGAGCGGATTGTGCAACACAGGCTGGACGTAGATCGCGGCGAGCGGCGTGGCGCGGTGCGCTTTCGCCAGTGCATCAGGGCGCAGGCCTTCCGCATCCATGGCGATCGGCACGATGGTGGCGCCAAGTCGCGCGGCGATGTTCTTGATCATCGGATAGGACAGCGCTTCGACCGCGATGCGTCCGCCGACCGGAACCAAGGCTGAGATCGCCGCGGCGATCGACTGGCGGCCGGCGCCAGTGAACACGAAGCCGTCCGGCTCCGGCCGCCACGCGGCGCTCTTCAGGTAGTCCGCCATCGTCGCGCGCGCCGCCGCGAGCCGCTCCGACGTCACCGGGCCGACAGCGCCGCCGATGACGTCGACCCGCTGCAGGCCGGCAAGCGACCTGGCAATCATCGCCGCCTGCTGTGGAATGGTCGGGAAGTTGAATTCGAGATCGATGCGGCCGTCATGCGGCTCGGTGCGTGCGTGGCCGGGATCGCGCGCCTGCCCGGCAACGAAGGTGCCGCGGCCGACTTCGCCGACCACGAGTCCACGTCGCAGCAATTCGGCGTAGACGCGGCCTGCGGTCGAAGCCGCGATTTTGCGTTCATAGGCAAACGTCCGCTGCGGCGGCAGCCGCTCGCCGGCCTTGAGCCGTCCGGTTTCAATCTCGGCGGCGATCTCGTGCACCAGCGCGCTGTAGTCGGTCATGGAGCTTTCCGGGATTATTGCACCGAGGGCAATCTTTTGATTGCACCGAGACTTGTACTCGATCATGAACAAGCGCGCAACAACGAAACGGAGATGCCGTCATGACGACGGTTCACTGTCGGTCGGTGCCGCGCGTCGCCAGGCGGGCGACGCCGCTGGCATGGCGACTTTCGCAACTCGGCATGCTGATCATGGCCTGGCTCTGGCGCGCACGGCTGCGGCGCGAACTGTGGCAATTGAGCGATGAGCAGTTGCGCGACGTCGGCCTGACCCGCGAGATGATCCGGCGCGAGGCTGAAAAGCCGTTCTGGATGGTGTGAAACGTCTGTCCGGCAGCAATCAGGAGATAAGCACCATGGCCAATCTGAAATTCAGCCAGGTCGACGTGTTCACGGCTGTGCCGTTCAAGGGCAATCCCCTCGCCGTGGTCGTCGGCGCCGACGCGCTATCGGATGACGAGATGCAGCGCATCGCCAACTGGACCAACTTGAGTGAGACGACGTTCCTGTGCGCCCCGACCGAGGCCGACGCCGACTACCGCGTCCGCATCTTTACGCCGGCGCGCGAACTGCCGTTCGCCGGCCATCCGACGCTCGGCACGTGTTCGGTATGGCTTGGTCTCGGCAACACGCCGAAGCGCGCTAACATCGTGCAGCAGTGCGGCGTCGGTCTCGTCCGCATCAAGCGCGATAGTGAGCGTCTTGCCTTTGCCGCACCTCCGCAGCTGAAGAGCGGGTCGGTCGACGCGGACCTGCTGGCGCGCATCGCCAAATCGCTCGGCGTCGCGCCACAGGCGATCAAGGCGTCGCAATGGATCGACAACGGTCCCGGCTGGGTCGGCGTCATGCTCGGTTCGCGCGCCGAAGTGCTCGCGATCAAGCGCGATTTTTCGGCGCTGCCGGGCCAGCCGGTCGGCGTGGTCGCGCCCTGCGATCCCGCGCGCGACGGCATCGACACCCAGTTCGAGGTACGGGCCTTCGTCGGCTGGAACGCATCGGAAGATCCGGTGACCGGCAGTCTCAACGCCAGCCTCGCGCAATGGCTGATCGGCGCCGGGATCGCGCCGCCGCGCTATGTCGCGTCGCAAGGCACAGCGATCGGTCGCTCCGGGCGTATCCATGTCGCGCGCGAAGGCGACGACATCTGGATCGGCGGCGATGTTGCGAAGGTTGTCGAGGGGACGATCAGCGGTTTGACGAGCCTTGCCCTGGCGTCAGTCGGCGAGTCGAAGGTCGGTCATTGCGTCCCTCGCGCCAGCGTCGTCCAGCAGGAAGAAGTCAAGCGGCCCCTGATTGGCGTTGTTTGAGGTCACTGCCGCGCCGATAACAAGGCCCGCCAGGCCTCCAGCATTCGACATCGCCGCAAGTGTCTTCGAGCGATCGCTCGGCCTTGCGAGCAGGAAATACGTGTGCCCGGATTCCGCGGCGATGTCGCGCTCGCTGACTCCGTTGAACAGGTGCATGGTCGCCGACAGCTTGTGATGCCCCGCCGGCCGATCGGTGTAAATATAGGTCCCGGTCTTGAGCTCGCGCAGCGGCGCGCCGTCGAGCATCAGCTCCCAGCCTTCATCGGTAATGCCGGCATAGCCCTTCTCGCGCAGGACGACGATGCGCGCCTGGCCTCCCTTCGGCACCCCGAACTTTTGCGTCATCGCCGCATAGTCAAGACCGTTTCGTTCCGTCACGCAGCCCGAGAGGTACCGCGACGGCCAACAGCAATTACGCCACGCCACAACATGCGCCCCCAAACCCCTGTCATCAGCCCATGGTCAAATTAACCAGAGACACGCGCCAGTTGCAACCGCTTGACGGATCGCAGAAGACTTTTTGTTCGGTGATCTGGAACGGCCGCAAGTCTGGCGCCGCTATTGGCTGGCCTTCAGCCACGCGCGCACGCGCGCGTCGGGATCGGGGTTTTGCGTGACGTCGCTGACAACGGCAATGGAATCTGCCCCGGCGGCGAAAATCTCGGCGGCTTGCTCCAGCTTGATGCCGCCGATCGCGACCAGCGGCGTGCTGCCGACGCGTTTCTTCCATTCGCTGACGCGCGGAATGCCCTGCGGGCCGAACCGCATCGCCTTCAGCGTGGTCGGAAAGATCGGACCGAGCGCAACATAGTCGGGCTCATGGCTGAGCGCTGTGTCAAGCTCGGTATCGTCGTGGGTCGATAGGCCCAGCGTCAGCCCAGCCCGGCGGATCGCGGCGACGTCGGCGTCGGCAAGATCCTCCTGGCCGAGATGCAGGTGCTCGGCCTTGGCGTCGATCGCTGCGCGCCAGTAGTCGTTGACCACGAGCCGTGTTTTCGTGCCGTGCGTGATGGCGAGCGCCTCGCGTACCAGCGCGAGCGCGTCGGCGTCGCTGAGATTCTTGGCGCGTAGCTGGACGGTGCCGACGCCGAGCGCGGTCAAGCGCTTCAGCCAGGCGAGCGAATCGATGATGGCGTAGAAACGATCAGGATACGGCATGCCAGAAAGGTGTCCCGACGACAGGTGAGGAGGGGGAAGCGAAATCGCGGGGGCCCATCAGGCCCGCCTCGTAGGCGGCGCGGCCGGCATCAACGGCGAGCCTGAAGGCGCCGGCCATCGTGACGGGATCAGCGGCCTTGGCGACCGCGGTGTTGAGCAGCACGCCGTCATAGCCGAGCTCGAGCGCTTCGGCCGCATGCGACGGTGCGCCTAAGCCCGCATCGACGATCAGCGTGACGTCGGGCAGGCGCTGGCGCAACAGCGTTAGCGCGGCGCGATTGGTGATGCCGCGCGCGCTGCCGATCGGCGAGGCCCACGGCATCACGACACGGCAGCCAGCCTCGACCAGGCGCATCGCGGTGCCGAGATCTTCTGTAGTGTAGGGCAGCACCTCAAAGCCGTCCTTGATGAGGGCGGTGGCGGCTTCGATGAGGCCGACGAGATCAGGCTGCAACGTCTCGTCATCGGCGATCACTTCGAGCTTGATGCGCGATGTGGCGAATAGCTCGCGGGCAAGCTCGGCGGTCGTGATGGCGTCGCGCGCGGTGCGACAGCCGGCCGTGTTCGGCAGCACCGTGACGCCAAGCTCGCGGATCAGCGACCAGAACGCGTCGCCGGTCCTTCCCGCCCGCGGTCTCGCGGCGCAGCGACACGGTCACAACATTCGCGCCCGACGCGCGGATCGCGTCCTGCATGATCCTTGGCGAGGGATAGAGCGCGGTGCCGAGCAGCAGGCGGGACGAGAAGGCCTCGTTGTACAGTTTGAGCATAGCTTATTCCCGTTATCCGCCCTGCCTTGGCGAAATGATCTCGATCGCGTCGCCATCGTGCAACTCGATCTCGCCCCAGCGGGCGCGCGGCACCACGCTGCGGTTGATCGCGATCGCCAGCTGCGTGCCGGCGAACTCCAGTTCTGCAAGCAGGGCGGCGATGCGCGTCGCGCCAGTCTCGCGGCGCTCGCCGTTGACGATCAGGACCATCGCATCATCTCGTTGTCGATTGCGCCGCGCGTCAGATACGCCGCCGTCAATTCGGCGAGCGCCGGCGCCAGCAGAAAGCCATGGCGGTAGAGGCCGTTGACGCGGACGCGGTCGCCGCGCAACGTGATCCGCGGCAGGTGATCGGGATAGGCCGGGCGCAGGCCCGCGCCGATCTCGATGATGCGCGCTTCGCCGAACGCTGGATGCACCGCATAGGCCGCGCTCAGCAATTCGAGCGCCGAGCGCACTGTGACGTTGCGATCCTCGCTTTCGATTGAGGTGGCTCCGATCATGAAGCGGTTGTTGTCGCGCGGGATGATATAGAGCGGCCAGCGTGGATGGATCAGCCGCACCGGGCGCTGCAACGAAATCTCTGAGATCTCGACCACGATCATCTCGCCCTTGACGCCGCGCAGCTCATGATCGTTGTCGCGCGCGGCCAGGCCGCGGCAGTCGATGGCTATACCGTCGACGGCTTGGGGCTGCTCGGAGCCAAAATGAATTTCGGCGCCGGCCTCAGTGAGCCGCTGATGCAGCTGCGCCAGCACACGCCGCGGCTCGACATGGCCTTCGCCGGCAAAGAACAAACCTTCGGCGAAGCGGCCGGCGAGCGCGGGCTCGAGCCGCGCCAGCGCGTCGCCTTGCACGCGCGTGTTGTTTGACGTGAGTTTTGCGAAACGCTCAAAATCGGCGCGGTCGCGCGGATGCGCCACCACCAACGAGCCGTTGAACGGTGTCTCGGGCAGTTCGTCGCGCCACAATGCCAGCGAGCGGATGCCGAGCCGCGTCACCGCAGGTTCCGCCGTCTCCTGCTCGCACCACGGCGCTAGCATGCCGCCGGCATAATAGGCCGCTGACTGGTGGAGCGAGGCGTCGCTCCGCTCATGCAGCGTGACGTCGAACCCGGCGCGCGCCAGTGTCAGCGCCTGCCAGGTGCCGGCAATGCCGGCGCCGATCACGGTGACCGGCTGACGCGAAAGATTTTTTGGTGACGATGAGTGCGGCATGATTCCCGTCCCTTCGCCGGCATGACCCGGATCAGGTTCGAAGGGTTACCGCGGCGCGCCTTACGGCACGGACAGCGGACTCTCAGCTCCTTCCGGAGCACCCCTCGGAACGGCGGATATCATAGGCACGCGGCGCGGCAGGTCAACCACCGCCAGGCGCGGAACCTGCCTGGCGGCTAGCCGTGAACGACGAACCGCAACAGCAGCGTCACCGCGCAGCTCACCGGCAGCAGAGCAGCCGAAACGTGATGAACACGCCGCCGGTGCGGAACAGCAGGAATCGCAGGGTTCGCGGCGCGGCCGACATGCCGAGCGGATGCAGGATGCGCGACAGCAGCAGCGCGCCAAGCAGGAGGTGCAGACGGACGGCAGGCGTCCCCGCCATTTCCAGCAGCGCGATCATCAATGTGATGATCGGGACATACTCGGCGAAATGCGCGTGCGAGCGGATGGCGCTGGTCAGCGTCGCGTTACCGCCGTCGCCAAGACTGACCTGATAGCTTGCCGCGCAACATCACCACGCGGATGCTAAGCAACGCGTAGAGCAGCGCAAGAATGCCGAGATAACCTGCGGTGATGCTCGGGACCTGCACGTTGGCCTCCCCCTTTCGGACCGAAGTGTTGGCGACTACGTCAGCCCGGCGCGGCGAAAACCTTCGAGGTAGAGCGTGCGTTCGTCGTCGCGCAGGATCGGCATGTGCTCGTCGGAGCCAGGCGAGCGAGATGTTGGGTTGCGCGCGGCGCAATTCGGCGAGCGCTGCGCGGGCTATCTCGGGCCGGTTCGCCATCCCCGCGGCGGCGGTCAGCACACGATGCGCGCCGACGAAATCATTGCGCTGGCGAAGGCCCTCGCGGGCCAGTCGTAACGCCTCGTCATAGTTGCGGCCGATAAATTGTGCGTAGGCGGCGATGCCATAATACACAGCACAGAATGGATCGCGTGGGCTTAAGCGCAGCGCACGGGCCGCGGCCTCTGCGCCCTCCTGCCAGCGGCCACAATAGGTGAGTGCCAGCCCGAGATAGCCCTGTGCCTGGGAGAAATTCGGATTGAGCTTGAGCGCCAGCTCGAATTCGGCAACAGCATCTTCATGCCGTCGCTGCGCAATCAGCCGCACATTTGCGAGCGCGTGGTGCGCCCATGGGTCCTCGTCGTCGGCGCGGATCGCGGCCATGGCCGCCTTCTCGGCGATCGGCGCTGCGACCGCGATATCGATCCAGCCCATATGGGCGCAGAAGATATAGCTCGCCGCCAGCACGCCGAGCGCCTGGCCGTAGTTCGGATCGATGCTGATCGCCTTCTCCAGCAGTGCCTGCGCCACGACATTGTCTTCGCGGGTGACGCGCCAGTAGTGCGACAGCGCCCGCATCACCAGATCCCAGGCGTCGAGATTTTCCGGCGCCTTGCGCTGGGCGCGGAAATTCTCCGCCGCATAGAGCTGCGGCTCGATCGCCGCGACGATCGCCTCGGTGATTTCGTCCTGCACCGCGAATACATCGGCGAGGCCGCGATCGTAGCGCTCGGCCCACAAATGGCTGCCCGAGGTGACGTCGTTGAGCTGTGCGGTAATGCGAACGCGGTTGCCTTCTTTGCGGACGCTGCCCTCGACCACGTAGCGCACGCCGAGCTCGTCGGCGACCTGCTTTAAGTGCACGGACTTGCCTTTGTAGATGAACGAGGAGTTGCGCGCGATCACGAAGAACCAGCGCAGCTTCGACAGCGCGGTGATGATGTCTTCGCTGATGCCGTCGGAAAAATACTCCTGTTCCGGCTCGCCGCTCATGTTGGTGAACGGCAGCACGGCAATCGCCGGCCGATCCGGCAGCGGCAATGCGGGACGCGCCGGCTCGAGCGACGTTGTGGCGGCGCTGTTCGGCGCAGACGAACGTCGCCGACGAAGCGAAAACCCTTGCGCGCGACGGTGCGGATCAAGCCCTGGTCCTTGCCGCTGTCGCCGACCGCCTTGCGCGCGGCGTTGATCCGGCTGGTCAGGGTCGAACTCCGAGACGATCCGCCCGTCCCAGATCTTCTCAATCAAATCGTCCTTGGTGACGACGCGGTCGCGGTTCTCGACGAGATAGACGAGCAGGTCGAACACCTGCGGCTCGATAGCAATGCCTTCGCCGCCGCGCGCAAGCTCGCGGCGGTCGATGTCAAGTACATGATCTGCAAAGAGAAATTGCACGTTTCGATCCGCGTCTACGCTTCAGCGTCTCAAGCAATAATCAGGGCGACCTCAAGGACAAATCAAGCCGCGCTCAGAGTCAGTGGGTCCGCTTTCGGCCAGTCTCGGTTCAGCGCGATCGCCGCACGCGGCCGTTCCGACATTACAGGGAGATAGCCCATGGCCACAGCAACTACAGTGACGCAGACCACACCTGCCGCAACTCCAGCCATGCCCGATCTTGCCGCGCTCAAGACGCGCCAACACGCGGCGTGGTCGTCTGGCAACTATGCCGTCGTCGGCACCACGCTGCAGATCGTCGGCGAGGAATTGTGCGAAGCGCTTGATATCAGGGCGGGGTCGAAAGTGCTCGACGTCGCCGCCGGCAACGGCATGGTCACCCTCGCCGCCGCGCGACGCTGGTGCGATGTCACCTCGACCGACTATGTCCCGGCGCTGCTGGAACTGGGCCGCGCCCGCGCCGAAGCCGAGGGGCTTGCGGTGGCCTTCAAGGAGGCCGACGCCGAAAACCTGCCGTTCGCTGAAGCGAGCTTCGACACCGTGGTCTCGACCTTCGGTGTGATGTTCACGCCGAACCAGGACAAGGCCGCCTCTGAACTCCTGCGCGTGTGCCGGCGCGGCGGCCAGATTGGACTCGCGAACTGGACGCCGGAAGGCTTTATCGGCCAGGTGTTCAAGACGCTCGGCAAATATCTGCCGCCCCCGGCCGGCGCCAAATCGCCGGCGCTGTGGGGCACGCGCGCGCGGCTCACCGAGCTGTTCGGTACCGAGGCAAGTTCGATCAAGGCGGAGAGCCGCGTCTTCAATTTCCGCTACCGCTCGCCGGAGCATTTCCTCGACGTGTTCAAGACATTCTACGGCCCGATACTGAAGGCCTTTGCCGCGCTCGAGCCGGTCAAGCAGCGCGAGCTTCGTGGCGATCTCGACGCGCTTGTCGGGCGCATGAATCGCGCCGGCGACGGCACGATGATCGTGCCGAGCGAATACCTCGAGGTCGTCATCACCAGGCGCTAATGCACCACTGAGGAGATCAAGTGTTTGCGAACCGCGTCCGATTCGCTCTAAGCGCCGGCAGACATCAAGTGCGATCACCTGGCCGAAGGGAGTATCCATGGGTCGATTCGTCGCATTTCTTTACGGGCTCGTCGCCTACGCCGTGTTCTTCGTCGCGTTTCTCTATGCCCTCGGCTTCGTCGAGAACATGGTCGTGCCGAAATCGATCGACAGCGGCGGCCGCAGGGCCGATCGTGGAAGCCGTCATCGTCAACCTCGTGTTGATGTCGATCTTTGCAATCCAGCACAGCGTGATGGCGCGGCCTCAGTTCAAAGCATGGTGGACACGCTTCGTGCCCGCATCCGTCGAACGTACGACATACGTGCTGCTCTCGAGCCTGGTGCTGCTCCTGCTGTTCTGGCAGTGGCGGCCCATGCCGTCGATCGTCTGGCAGGTCAGCAGCCCGTTGCTCGCATCCGCGATCATCGGCTTATCGTTCGTCGGCTGGCTGATCGCGCTGACCTCGACCTTCCTGATCAACCATTTCGAGCTGTTCGGCCTGCGCCAGGTCACCAGCAATCTCACCCGCCGGCCGATGCCGTTGTCGCGGTTCAGGATGCCGCTGTATTACAAGTTCGTGCGCCATCCGCTCTACCTCGGCTTCATCATCGCATTCTGGGCCGCGCCGACCATGACCGCCGGTCATCTGCTGTTCGCTGCGGTGACGACGGCCTACATTGTCGTCGGTGCGCTGCTCGAAGAACGCGACCTGATCGATGTGTTCGGTGACGAGTACCGTCGCTACCGCGAGCGTGTGTCGATGCTGATCCCCTGGCGTCGGGCGGCGTGAGGCGATCGCCTCACGGCTGATAGGGTCCGGACTTGGCCAGATACGCAATCAGGTCGACACGCGCCTGCTCGTCGCGCAAGGGCGCGGCACTCATCCGCGTGCCCGGCACGATTGCTTGTGGATCGGCAATGTAACGGTTCAGCGTCGCCGCGTCCCATTTGAGACCCTCGGCGCCGCGCTTCTTCATCGCGTCCGAATAGCTGAACCCTTTGAGCGAGGCTGCGGGACGGCCGACGATGCGGTAGAGGCTCGGGCCCTCGAGCTGCGCCTGTTCATTGGGATCGACCGAGTGGCAGGAAAAGCAATACTGGAAGATACGCTCGCCGCGCGCGGCGTCGCCGTCTTCGGCAAGGGCGGTGGGGCTGACGCAGGCCGTCGCAATCGCGACCCCGGCAAGCCGCGCTAAGGTGTGCATATGCATGGGCTGTATCGCTATTGCGTCACCGGCGCATAGCGGATCCGACGCAAACGATCCGTGCCGGACTCGGCGGCCCAGGCCTCGCCCTTGCGGCCGAGCATCTGCCGCACCTCGGCATTCGCCTTGTCGCTCGGGAAGTTGTCGAATTTTTCGATCACCGGATCGAACCGCACGATGCTGTTGGCGCTCCAGTCGCTGAGCCAAACCTTGTCGTCGGGATCGACCCACACCGCATACGCCTGCGGATGCTCGCCAGGCAGTTTCCATTCCTTCCAGCTCTTGGTTGCCGGATCGTACATGCCGACTTGCCCGGCATTCCACTCGCTGATCCACAGGCGTCCCTTGGAATCCGACCACACGCGACGCGCGCCCTGCGCTTTCGTCGGCGGCTCGTAGACGGTGGCCGCGCCGCTCTCGGGATCGACATTGGCGAGGTAGGAGTTGGCAAGCGACACGAACCAGATCTCGCCCTTCGGCGTTGCGGTAATGCCATAGGCGCCGCGGCCGCGTGGCGCGTCCCACACCTTCATGTCGCCTGACACCGGATCGAGCCGGCCGTAGACGCCATTCTGTCCGGTGAACCAGACGCGGCCTTTGGCGTCGAACACCGCGGTGTTGAGATTGACGAACGGCGAGCGCTCGCTGTGGCAGTGGCCAGACCTTGACCGTACTGGTCGCGGGATCGACACGAACGATCGCGTTCTGCCCGCCGTCGGTGAACCACGGCGCGCCGTCAGGACCGATAATCACGCCGTGCGGCGCCGAATTCTTGCCGAGCGGGATGCGCGTGACGTTGCCGGTTGCAGGATCGACCTTGCCGGCAATGCCGTGCTGTTGCCCGGAGAACCACGCGGTGCCGTCCGCGGCGACCGCGACATCGTGCGGATAGTCGCCTTTTTGCAGCTGGAAATACTGGATGTCTGCCGCCCTCGCACCCGACGAGGTCAACAACGCGAGCACAGCAATCGCGAGCAAAGCGTGGCGCATGAGATATCTCCAACGCCGATAGGACAACCGCATTATATCCGATATCAACGTTGCAGGCATCTCGACGCCGCGACAGCCGTCGAGGGTTCCGCAAACAACAAAGCTCCTGCGGCGACGCGCAAATGCATCCCATCGTCATCCTGATTGCCGGGTTCCTTGTGGTGTTCGTCGGCGGCGGCGCGCGCTATGCGATCGGGCTAACCTTGAAGCCGATGGTTGCCGAGCTCGGCTGGACCCGCGGCGAGCTTGGCCTTGCAGTCGGCGTCTATTTCGTGGTGTCGGCGGTTGCGACCTACATTGCGGGCCGCATCGTCGATCGCACCTCGCCGCGCCTGTTGCTAAATGCCGGCGTCGTCATCAGCGCCGTGGGCATCGGGCTGATGAGCCTGGTGTCGCAACCCTGGCATCCGGTCCTGTTCTATGGGTTGATCTTCGCGTTCGGCAACGGCGCGACGTCGCTGGTGCCGGTCGGCGTGATGGTGACGCGCGCCTTTGCGACACGGACCGGCTTCGTCAATTCAGTGATCGCCGCGGGCGTCAGTGTCGGGCAACTGGTCATTATCGCGATACTCGCGGCTGTGCTCGCGAGTATCGGCTGGCGTTCGGTCTATCTCTGGCTCGCGGTGGCACAGCTCGCGCTGATACCGCTGCTCCTGGTCACACTGCCGGCGCGCGCCGCGCGTCAGATTGCGACCGCGCCGAGCGAGGGCATGAGCGTGGCGGAGGCGCTGCGCACACCGGAGCTTATGGTTGCTGCTTGCGATCTACGCGATTTGCGGCCTCGATGATTTCTTCGTCGCGACCCACGTCGTCGCCTTCGCGCAGGATCGCGGCGTTGGCGTGTTGTTCGCCGGCAACCTGCTGGCGCTGATGGGGTTGACGGCGCTGCTCGGCGTGCTCGCAACCGGTGTGATCAGCGATCGCTTCGGCCCGATCGGGACAACCGCCGCATCGTTCGCCGCACGCGTCGCGGTGTTCGGCCTGATCGCAATCGATCAGTCGACGCTGTCGATTGCGATCTTCGCGCTGGTGTTCGGCGCGACCTTCTTGATGACCGCGCCGCTCATCGTGCTGTTCGTGCGCGATCATTTCGGCATGAAGCATCTTGGCGCGCTGACCGGATTGATCACGATGGTGCACCAGATCTTCGGCGGCATTGGCGCCTATGGCGGCGCGCTGATTTTCGACAAGACCGGCAGTTACGACGCGGCGTTCGTGACGTCGGGCTCGCGTCGGCGCTCGCGCTGGGCCTGACATTGATGCTGACGCGGAACCGTCAAACCTCGGCCCTGGCGGCTGCGACCAAGCCATAAAGCGCCACCATTGGCGTCATCCTCATCATTGTCATCGGCATCATCTTCACGATGCTCTATCGCCGCTCGAACCGCGACGAAGCCTTCGTCCGCACCGGTCTTGGCGGCAAGAAGGTCGTGCTCGACGGCGGCGCGGTGGTGCTGCCGATCTTCCACTCGATCGCGCGCGTCAACCTGAAGACGCTGCGGCTGCAGGTCGAGCGTAGCAAGAAGGACTCGCTGATCACCAGGGACCGCATGCGGGTCGACATCGACGCCGAGCGATGTGCGGGTCAAGCCGGACGCCGACTTGATCGCGCTCGCGGCGCAAACGCTGGGCGCACTGACCAACAATGCCGAAGCGCTGCGCGACCAGGTTGAGGCCAAATTCGTTGACGGCCTGCGCTCGGTGGCGGCAACCATGGAGCTGCTCGAGCTGCAGGAGAAGCGCACTGATTTCGTCAAGCATGTGCAGGCCGCCGTCGAAGCCGACGTGCAGTCGAACGGGCTTGAGCTTGAATTGGTGTCGCTGACCAAGTTCGACCAGACCGACATCTCGTTCTTTAACGCCGACAACTTCTTCGACGCCGAGGGCTTGACGCGGCTGAAGACCATCACCGAAACCCGGCGGCGCGACCGCAATGCGATCGTGCGCGACAACGAGGTCGCGATCGCGCAGAAGGACCTCGAAGCCCGACAGCAAACGCTGACGATCGAACGCACCAAGAAGGAAGCGGAACTCAGCCAGGAACGCGACATCGCCAACAAGACCGCGAGTACGCGCGCTGAAGTGGCCACCGCAATCCAGACGACGCGATTGACCGAGGAGAACGCGCGGATCGACACCGACCGCCAGGTCGCGCAGAAGGAGGCCGACGCCGCCAAGGTCAAGCAGACAGCCGTGATCGAATTGGACTTTTCGATCGGCAAGAGCAAGACCGACGCCGATCGTGAGATCGAGATCGCCACCCAGGTGAACCAGATTTCAGATCGCGACCAAGAGCAAGGAAACTGGGAAGCGCTGGCGATTGCCAAGCAGGCCGAGGCGCTTGCCGTGTCGGCGGAAGAAAAGGTGACCACCGCGCGCGCTATCGAGATCGCCGACCGGGAACGGCAGACCGCGGTGCTCGCCGCGCGCAAGGAAGCCGAGCAGCGCTCGACCGGCATCACGGTTGCCGCCGAGGCGGAGAAGCGGGCGGCGGTCGACCGCGGCGAGGCCGCCAAGACCCTGGCGACAGCAGAAGCCGAGTTCAACAAGATCAAGGCGGGCGGCGTGCGTGAGATCGGCGAGGCAGAGGCTGCGGTCATCACGCTGAAGAACGAGGCGCAGAACAAGCTTGGCAGCAACGTGATCGATTTCGAGCTCGCCAAGCAGCGGATCGCGACCATGCCGGCGGCGCTCGGCGAGATGGTGAAGCCGATCGCCAACTTGAAAGACGTCCGCATCCTGCACACCGGCGGCGCATTCGGCGGCGGCAACGGTTCGGGCAATGGCAGCGTCGGCTTCGGCGAGGGCCTCGCCGGTCAGCTGCTGCAGGTCCACGCACTGAGGCCGATGATCGACGAGATCCTGAAGCAGTCGGGCTTCAAGCCCGGCGACGATCCGATCAAGACGCTGACCGCGGCGATCCTGCCGCCGAAGCCGGAGGACAATCGTCCCACGGCGGCGGAGTGAACCGTGGAGGAACTCTTGCCGTCGGCGCCGAAATGGCGGAAGCGCTGGAGACGCTGCGCGAGCGAAAGCCGTCATGCATCTACTCCGGCACCGCGACGCATCCGCTCTACGTCGATTACATGCCGCCTGATTGTGCAAACGGCAAGCTTCCTGTTGTGATGGTGCATGGCGCCGCCCATACCGGCGTCTGTTATCTGACGACCCCGGACCTGAGGCCGGGCTGGGCCGCGCGCTTCGCGGCGGCCGGCCGGCATGTGTTCGTGCCGGACTGGCCGGGCCACGGCCGGTCGCCGCCGCGACCGGATTTTCCGACGCTGGGCACCAGGGACGTCGCCAGCTCGCTCCTCGTCCTGTTCGAGGAGATCGGTCTCGCCGTGCTGCTCGTGCATTCGGCGAGCGGACCGATGGCCTGGTGGATGGCGGAGCAGCGTCCCGATCTTGTCAGTGCAGTCGTCGGCATCGCGCCCGGGCCGCCGGCCAACTTGTTGAAGGAACTGCCCGCCGATCCGGCCGCTATTCTGGCCTTGCGTGATGATGCGAGCGCAGGCCGCCCCGTCTATGCAAGCGAGGACGGGCCGGTATGGCTGGGCGCCGAGTTTGCGGCCGCTTACTGGGCCAACGCCCCGCGATTTCCGAAAAGCGCGTTCAAGGACTATTGCGCGTCCATCGTTCCTGAAAGCGCGCGCATCTTCAACGAGCGGTTCAACATCGGCGGACGCGGGCTGAAAGTCAGCGATCCGAACAAGCTGCGCGCAACGCCTATACTGATCGTCACCGGAGACTACGACCTGCGCCATTCGCGCGAGTTCGACGCGGCGACCGCAGCCTGTTTCGGCGCCGAATTCGTTTGGTTGCCGGACCGTGGCATCCGCGGCAACGGCCACATGATGATGATCGAGGACAACAGCGACGACCTCGCGGCGATGATCCTCGCCTGGCTTGATGGGAACAACCGCTGATGCCGTTGCGAGACGGCGCGACGATCCTCGCTTGGCGGTCGCGCACGCAAAGAATGATGCGAGAGATCGGTAAAGGATCCATCGTGAACCTTTCCGCAATGGTCGTTGCTGAGACGATCCGCCGAGGTTCGGGAACGGCTTTCTAATAAAGCCCGTACAGCACGAACCGTGCGACCGCCTGGGCGCGGGTGCGGGCGCCGAGCTTGGCGCGGGCGCCGTCGACGTGAAATTTCACCGTCGTCGCCGAGATCGAGAGAATTTCGCCAATCTCCGGATCGGTCTTGCCGGCGGCGACCCAGCGCAGGCATTCGATTTCTCGCGCGGTCATCCGCTCGAACAGCTGTTCGGGCGACACCAGCCCGGCGAGCGTGCAGGCGCGTTCATGGGCCAGCACGGCCAGCATCTGCAGGCGGGCCCGAGTCTCGGGGCGCAGATCAAGGTCGCCTTCGCGGCTCCCCATGCTCACCGTCGCAAAGTAGCCGGCGGGCCCACGGATCGGCAGCACGAAGCCGTTTCGCCAGCCCCAGGCGAGTGCGCTCTCCCAGACTTCCTGCTCGGCCAGCGTCAGCGAACGCGCATCGCGGGCCTCGAGCCAGGTGAAGGGCGTCAGGCGCCTGCGCGCCTCGGCGGTCACGAAGCTTGCCGCCGCAAATCCCCTGTCGTCGCTGAGTTTGGCCCAGCCGTTCGGCCAGTTGCGAAACAGCAGGTGCTGATCGACGCCACCCGGACCCGGCACGAATGCCCGGCAAGCCGAGGACGTGAAGCCGTGCCTGACAACCTCTTGCTGGAACTGATCCCGCACGGCGTCGAGCGTCATGCACGACAGCATGCCACCGGCAAAGTCGTCGACCTCGAGGTTTTGGGCTGGATGCGCCATGATGGCGCAATCTGGCAAACACCCCGGCCGAACGCAATCACAAGTCGGCGGCGTCGCGCGCCAGCGTCATCGTCCGGAGCAGCGGGAGGCGGGCCGGGCCGGGGCGAACCCCTGTTGGGCAGCCCGTCAAATCGTCATCGGAAGTAAGCCAGCATCAGCTGCATATCGGCCGAAGAAACCTGTGCTCCGGTTTTATTGGCCTCGATGATCCGCCGGCAGGCCGCGACGGTCTCGCGGTCGCCAAGGTCGTTCGCCGCTTCGAGAATCGCCAGCACATCGTCCGACGCGCTTTCGCCCTGGGGCTGGCCACGCCTACCAAAACTGGAGCGCCGGGGCGTCACGGCCGGATTATAGGCAAAGGACATTTCAGTTTCTCCTCGAAGTCCGGGCTTTCAGAGTTTCAATGAAGTCGTTCCGACCTGTTCGCGCTTGATGCGGATTGTCGTTCCGCGCTTTTCGCATGGTAGTGCTCGAGCACGGTGCGGCACGCCTTGACGGTGTGGCGGCTGAAGCGCGCTTCGAGCTGCTTGAGCTCGCCGGAGGTGATGCAGTGGTCTTTCGCGCCGAGAAACAACAGCGACATCGTGGTGTTCCAGCAAAAGTCGAGCGCCTTGGTCACGACCAGCAGCATCTCCCGATCGCTGTCGAACAGGATCCGTTCAGCGACCTCGTAGGGTAGCGAGCACAACAGGGATATCCCAACCGTGGCCTCATCGACCCGGTGGGACGCGGCGTAATCGGCAATGCTGGTCTCGTTGAGGTGTTGAAGCCGATGTTGCGCCGAAACGACGCGTTTGGCGGCAAGGAAGCTTCTTGATGCCGGACCAAATTTCGAGTGCAGCCTGGCCGTCACGTCAGTCAGGGATTCCTCGATCTGCTCGTCCCGCGCCGAACGTTCCTCGAGAAGACGCTTCTTCACGTCCCGCGATGCTTTTGCGATCAGCTGCTGGAACAGGCGCCTCGGGATGTCCTTGCGAAGGCCGAGATGCTCGGCGAGGATCGAGTCGCCTTCCGCGCGTTTCACCAGATGCAGGAAGCCGAAGTCGGAGAGCCTGGCGCCCGCGTTGCTCGCAACCGAGCTGACGACGCTCTGGTCGCCGCGGGTCACAAGCACGTCCGTCACCACGGCATCCAGGCTTTTTCGCCTGGAGATCGCGAGCAGGTGCGCCTGACTCTTGGTGCTGGCAATGTCGACCAGGATGCCGTTGTCGAGGCGCCCGGAATGCGACAGCATCGGTTCGGCCACCTGGATGGCATCGTCCCTGGCGAATTTGTGGGCGAGACCGATCGGGGTCCGGTCGGACCGCGCCAGCCGGTTCGAGAGCTCGGCGCGCGCGACCACCTCGATCTCATCGGCGATCCGCGAAATCACGTCGCCAAAGGTGGCGATGTCGGCAGCGTTGTAGCTGCCGCTCAGCAGCAGATCGACGGCGAAATTCAGCGCCCGCGTGCGGGTTTCGTCGGTCCCCCGCAGAATGGCTTCATCGAGGTCTTGCAATGGAATTCTCAAAGGTAACAGGCTCCAGCCACGCACTGGTTTTACCCGCATCAAGCAATAAATCGGTAAACTTCGTTGGTGAGTGTTTTTGCTTTGTGATCGCTAAAATGCGGGTGGTTTTTGCAAACATGGCCGTTGGTCGATGGGGCCTGATTAACATACTGCGCGCCTTCCGGGAGATCGTTTTTGAGCAAGGTCAATGCCCGGACTGGCCGGCATCGGCATTTTAAGGGCTCAGCTTTAGACCGTTGGAGCGCCTGCGCCAGCTGCGCTAAGCTCAAGCCGCATCGACGGTGAAATGAGACGGCCGCCTCCGTGCGGCGAAAGTGTTACCGCAAGCGGGGCACGATCATGATGACCGTACCGGAACTGGCGGCCGACGCGCTGGAGAATTTCCTCCGCAGTTACATGCAGCGGCGTTTCGGCCAGCAGAGTCCGTTCACCGAACTGGTGCCGTTGGCGGCCCGCGTTGCGCTGGAATGCATCGGTAACAGCGACGCGCTCTATCACAACGTCGAGCACACGTTGCTGGTGACGCTTGCCGGCCACGATATCCTGCGCGGGCGCGGGCTCAACAAGTACATGGCGGCGGAGGACTATGCCCATATCATCCTTGCCTGTCTCACCCACGACATCGGCTATGTCAGAGGCCTGTTCGAGGCGGACGACGCAGGCGGCTATGTGATCGATGCGACCGGCAAGAAGCTGACCCTGCCGCGCGGCGCCTCCGACGCGTCCTTGATAAATCACCATATCGATCGATCGAAGCTTTATGTGATGGATCGAATGTTGGCAAACCCGTTGCTCGATGAGCAGCGAATCGCGCGCGCCATCGAAGGAACCAGATTTCCGGCGAGCGAAGGGCAGGTGTATGACGAGGAAGCCTCGATCGTGCGCGCCGCCGATCTGATCGGCCAGCTCGGCGATCCCAACTACATCAGGAAGGCCAACGCGCTGTATTACGAGTTTGAAGAGGCCGGCATCAACCGGCAGCTTGGCTATAAGTCGCCGTCGGATATCGTCGATCGATACCCGCAATTCTACTGGAACAGCGTCGCCCCGCATATCCAGACCGCAATCCGCTATCTCAATGCGACGTCGAGCGGGCGGCAGTGGATCGCCAATCTTTACAGCAACGTGTTCCGGGCGGAGCGCGAGATTCCGCTGTCCGGCCCGCAACAGTAGGTAATGACCGGGGCGCGCGCGGTCAGGTCAGGCGTACCACCACGTCGCTGTAATTGTCCGACCCCATCGCCGGCCGGCCGCCTGCAAAGATCTCGCGCTCGGCGATCCAGTCGCGCGCCTCCGTAAAGGCGTCGGCGGTATAGGGCTCGAACACGATGCGCTCGCCCGGTCCCCAGCGGCGCGTATCCATGATGTCGTGATAGCGCGCGGGAAATTCGTTCTTGTAATAATGCGTGTAACGGTCCGGGCGCAGGTCGATGTCGCGCTGCGCGCGCTTCAGCGCATTGTAGAAGCGCTTCAAGTCCGCCGCATCGGGCTCGCCCGTGATCATCGAGGCGATCATGAAGGTGGTGTCGATGATCTTGCGGTAGCCGAGCTGCTCGGCGAGGTAATAGGGACCGGAGAACAATGCCGACGCCTGTGACTTGCCCTCGAGCAGGTTGTCGAGCCGCTTGAACAGCATGCCCTCGGAGAACGACAGGTTGATCTCTCCGGGCGCGAGATAAGGTTCGAGCGCCTGGATGCTGGAATAGTGGCTGCCCGACTGGAAGCCGACCGAGATCGGCACGTTGGCGAGATCTTCCGGCCGCTTCACCGGCGAATCCTGTGGCACGAAGATGCCGGCGGGCGCCACCGAATAGATGTCCGCCCACAGCCGGCCGTGACCTTTTGCGGCAGCGACGTTGACGGTCCAGTGGCAAGCGCAGTTGACGTCGGATTTGCGGCCTGCCTCGAAGGTCTGGAACGCGCCGGCTTTCGCACCTTCGCGGTCGTGCGCCTTGCCGTCGCTCGACCTGATCATTTCGTTGAAGACGTAGTCGAGGCCTTCGTCGCGAAAGTAACCCTTCTCGTCGGCGACCCATTCCTGCAGCCGGAAATGCGGCTCGATGACGAATTGTTGGTTCTTCATGGGGGCCTCCACGTGCGGTTCCGCGCCGTCAACGCTGGCGCAAGTGTGCTCTTGTCGGGGAATTTCGACAAGGGCCGCGCGGAAGACAGGTCACGTCTGCCAGCGCGTCACCACGTCGCTCCGGCCCTCATAGCTCGCCTCAAATGATGCCGACGCCAGTACGGCGTGGACGTGCAGCGGTCCCTTTCCGGTGTTGTTGAAGCCGTGGCGGCTGCGCGCCGGCACGATCGCCGATTGCCCGGCCCGCAACGGAAAGCGCTCATCGTCGACCCAGACTTCGGCTTCGCCCGCGAGCACGGTCAGCACTTCCTCGACCTGATGGAAGTGCGTCGGCGCGCCGTTGCCGGGGGAAACCCACTGTTCGAACATGCAGAGCTCGCGCGCGCCGTTCTTTGCTGCGACCAGCATGCGGGTTTCGACGCCCTCGCGCCAGGTCTCGCGTTCGCCGGGGATAGCGTTGGTCATGTCGTCCTCACCGATCGACAAACGGATGTTGTTCGAGAATAACCGATATTTTGCGATCGAGGCGCTGCGCCAGGTCCTCCAATTTCGATTCTGGCGGAAGTCTAGCCGCCCGCGCGCCGCTCGTCTCGCCCGCTGACATCAATAAGATGTATTTACATTGAATGTACTAGCATGTAATCGATACCAGACCGAAACGTCATGAGAAACGCCGCGATGCCCTCGACCACCGCAGCGATCGACAGCCGCAAGGCCTGGATCATGGCCAGCGCCGCGCTCGCGATCCTGACCATTGCCCATGGCGCGCCGATGATCTCGGCGGTGGCGCTGAAGTCGATCGCCGCCGAGTTCGGCACCAGTCGCGGCGCGCCTGCCGCGGCGGGCTCGTTCGCTTACGTCGGTGCGGCAGTCGGCGGCATTCTCGCCGGAACACTGTCGGGCCGGCTCGGCTTCCGGCCCATGGTGCTGTTCGGCGGCGTCATGGTCGCGCTCGGGCTTGCCGTCTCGAGCCGCGGCGGGTTGACTAACCTCTACCTCGGCCACGGCGTGCTGATCGGCCTGTTCGGCACGTCGTGCATGCTCTCGCCGCTCATTACATATGTCAGCCTGTGGTTTGAACGGCGGCGCGGCGCCGCCGTGGCGCTGATCTCCGCGGGTCAGTCGATCGCTGGCATGGTGTGGCCCCTGCTGTTCGACGCCGGTATTTCGCATTACGGCTGGCGCGTCACCATGGAGATTTACGCGGCGTTCGCCGTGATCGTGATCGCCTTGCTCGCGACCGTCTTCTTGCAGGAGCCACCCAAGGCGTCGACCGCGCCGCAGGGTGTGACATCAGACGCGCGTACCGACCGGCTCGGAGTGCCGCCGAACCTGATGATGGCGCTCTTGATGGTCGCGGTGTTCTGCTGCTGCGTGCCAATGAACATGCCGATGCAACACATCGTTGCGTTCTGCGGCGATCTCGGCATCGGCTCGCGGCAAGGCGCGGCAATGCTGTCGCTGCTGCTCGGCACCGCATTCGTGGCGCGGCAGCTATGGGGCTGGGTCGCCGACAAGGTCGGCGGCCTGCAGACGCTGGCGTGGGCCTCGCTGGTGCAGGCGCTGGCGCTGTCGGCGTTCCTGTTGACGCAGGACGAGTGGCGGCTGTTCGTGATCTCCTCGGTGTTCGGCCTCGGTCTCTCCGGGCTGCTGCCGGCCTACGTGATCACGGTGCGCGAATATTATCCGGCGTCGGAAGCCAGCTGGCGCGTGCCGACCGTGCTGTTCGCCGGCTATCTCGGCATGGCGATGGGCGGTTGGGGCGCCGGCGCGTTGTATGACCACTTCGGCTTCTATGCGCCGGCCTTCGCCGCCGGTATCGTGTTCAATCTCGCGAATCTGCTCGTGCTCGGCTGGCTGGTCAGCCGCCAGCTGCGCAACGACATCGATCCAAAGGCGGTCGCGGCATGAAACGAACCTCGGCAAAATCCCTCGTCACCGACGCGCGCGAGGTGGTCGGCTCCTGTTCGGTCATGAGCATCCGCGTCGCCGAACGGTTGATGACGCGCTTCCTCGAAGCGCGGTTGAAGACGACGGGCGTGAGCGCGGCGCAGTTCGGCCTGATGGCGCATATCGCGGCCGCACCCGACGATTCGATCAATGCACTTGCCGAGCGGCTCGGTCTCGATCAGTCGACCCTGTCGCGGAATTTGCGCGCACTGGAAGCCGACGGCCTGGTCGAGATCGTCACCGCGGAAAAGGATTTGCGGCGCCGCGCGGTCTGGTTGACGGAGAAGGGCGCGCGGCGGCTCGAGGCGGCGCTGCCGGCGTGGCGCGAGGCGCAGCGCGAGCTCGCCGCCGGGATCAGCACGGCGCAAGTCAGGAAGATCACTGACGCAGCCTTGCGCCTCGCGGCCGGGTGAGGCGTCGCGGCAAAGTCGATTGGGACTTCTCCGAGTCGCTCGCCGATCGGGCATGCCCTTGATCCACCTCAAGGTGGTATCTTCCTGTCAGGCCAAGCTTCCCAGCATTCGGACCTGAAACGTGCTGACCGCAATCTTTTCCGACATTCATGCCAACCGGCAGGCGTTCGAAGCGTGCCTCGCGGCCGCGCGCGCAAAGGGCGCGCAGAAGATCATGCTGCTCGGCGACTATGTCGGTTATGGCGCGGACCCGGAGTGGGTCGTCGACAAGGTTCGCGAGCTGGTTGCGCAAGGCGCGATCGCGCTGATCGGCAACCATGACCGCGCCGTCGGCCATCACGACATGCACATGAACCTCGAGGCGCAGGTCGCGATCGAGTGGACCCGCGGCGAGCTCGGCATCGAGCAGCGCCACTTCCTCGACCAGCTGCCGCTCGAACTTCGCTCCGGCGACGCGCTGTTCGTCCATGCCGACGCCAGCGCGCCGCAAAGCTGGAACTATGTGCTCGACGCTTCGGATGCTGCGGCCAGCATGCATGCGACCAAGGCGCATGTGACGTTTTGCGGCCATGTGCATCGGCCGGCGGTTTACACCCTATCGTCGGTCGGCAAGCTGACGACGTTTGTGCCGGTCACGGATGTGCCGATCGGGTTGTCGCGCGGACGGCAGTGGCTGGTCGTTGCGGGCTCGGTCGGCCAGCCGCGCGACGGTATCTCGGCGTCGTCGTACTTGATCTACGATGACGAACGCAGCGAGGTCACGTTTTGCCGCGCGCCCTATGACGTTGCGGCCGCCGCTGCGGCGATCCGCGCGAGGGGCCTGCCGCACTGGCTCGCCGATCGCCTGCTGACCGGCCGCTAGACAATGGCGAGCGACGACCTCGAACCGGGTTCGGTCATCGACGGCTTCCGCATCGAGGAGCGTGTTCACAAGGGCGGCATGGCGACGCTGTGGCGTGTCTCGCGCCCCGACATCGCGATGCCGCTATTGATGAAGATCCCGAAGATCTTTGAGGGCGCCGAGCCCGCCGCAATCGTCTCGTTCGAGATGGAGCAGATGATCCTGCCGCGGTTATCAGGCATTCATGTGCCAAAATTCGTGGCGGCAGGCGCGTTCGACAAGCAGCCGCATATCGTGATGGAGCAGATTCCGGGCGCCGCGCTGATCAAGCGGCTCGGCGAACTGCCGCTGCCCTATGCCGAGGTCGCCGACATCGGCCAGCGCATCGCGACCGCGCTGCAGGACCTGCACCGCCAGCACGTCATCCATCACGACATCAAGCCGAGCAACATCATCTTCCGCCCCACAGGCGAAGCGGTGCTGCTCGATTACGGCCTTGCCTTCCACGACCAGCTGCCTGACCTGCTGCACGAGGAGTTTCGTGTGCCGTTCGGCACCGCGCCGTACATGGCGCCGGAGCGGCTGCGCGACGCGCGCCACGACCCGCGCAGCGATATTTTTTCGCTCGGCGTGCTGCTTTATTTCTTCGCGACCGGCGTGCGGCCGTTCGGCGAGAGCGAGACCATGGCCGGGATGCGGCGCAGGCTATGGCGCGATCCCTATCCGCCGCGGCACCTGAAACCGGACTGTCCGCCGTGGTTCCAGGAAATCGTGCTGCGCTGTCTCGAGATCGAGCCGGCCTGGCGCTACGCGACCGCAGCCCAACTTGCCTTCGATCTCGGTCAACCCGAGCAGGTGAAGCTGACCCAGCGCTCCGAGCGGCTGCAACGCGATTCGCTCGGCAAGGTGCTGCGTCGACGGTTCAACACCGACTTGAAGCGTTCGCGCACGGCAGGCGGGGTCGCGACCCAGCTCAGCCATGCGCCGATCGTGCTGGTGGCGGTCGACCTCACGGAGGGTTCAGGCGCGTTGAACGATGAGTTGCGCGCAATCGCCAGGCGGCTGCTCGCGACGATGCCCGCGGCACGGCTCGCCTGCCTCAACGTGCTGAAGCTGAACCGCATTGCGCTCGACACGACACTTGATGCCGAAGGCCACAACAAGCACGTCGACCGACTGGTCGCGCTGAAAGCCTGGGCCGAACCTTTAAGGCTCGTCGAGGGCGAGCGTCTCACCGCGCATGTGATGGACGCCGTCAATCCGGCGGCCAGCGATCCTCGAGTTTGCGAACGAAAATCACGTCAGCCACATCCTGATCGGCGCGCGGCAGAATTCGCTGAAGCGCTCGCTGCTCGGCAGCGTGTCGGCCGAGGTCGTCGCTGGCGCTGCATGCACGGTCACGGTGGTAAGGCCGCGGGAAGCGGGGGCGGCGTAGCAGGTTCGTCATTGCGAGGCGCAAAGCGCCGAGGCAATCCAGTCTTTTCAGTGTGGCCCTGGATTGCTTCGTGTAGCCTTGTCATCGGGCTGCGCTTCGCGCGGACCCGTTCGCTCGCAATGACGTAGAGGACGCTACGCCGCGGACGCCTTGGTCTTGGTCGGCGCCGCCTTGCCCTCATAGTGGAACGCGGCATCATCGAGATTGATCTTCGGAATGACGTCCTTCTCAGCCCAGTAATCCTGGGTGTGCTGCCATTCCGGCTTGTCACCGCGCTTCGGCAGCAGGTTCATGCCGCGCATCATGTAACCGGGATTGAAGTTCTCCTCGTCGATCCATGGCAGGATCTTCATGTCCTTGTCTTCGGCACGAAGCTCCACAGTGACCTTGCTCGCGCCCTTCTCCTTCATGCGCTTGAGCAGCCGCACGACAAAATCGGCGACGAGGTCGACGCGCAGCGTCCAGCTGGCGCGGAAATAACCGAAAACCCACACCAGGTTCGGGACACCGGTGAACATCATGCCGTGATAGGTCACGGTGTCACCGAAGGCGAGCGGCTTGCCGTCGATGGTGAAGGCGATGTCGCCGAGCGCACAGAGGTTGAAGCCGGTTGCGGTGACGATGATGTCGGCTTCCAGCGTCTTGCCCGACTTCAGCAGGATGCCGGTCTCGGTGAAGCGGTCGATCTCGTCGGTGACGACCGAGGCCTTGCCCGACGAGATGCCCTTGAACAGGTCGGCGTCCGGCACAAAGGCAATACGCTGCCGCCACGGCCGATAGCTCGGCGTGAAGTGGGTGTTGACGTCGTAGCCTTCGGGCAGCACGGCGCGCACGGCCGACAACAGCTCGTTCTTGACCGTCTCCGGCTCTTCGAACGCGCGCTTGGTGAACACCGACTGATTGTGCAGGATCTGGCGGCGCACGATCTCGTGGATCCATTCCTCGTCGATCTGCAGTTCGCGGAGCTGCTCGGCGAGCGTGATGGCGTTGCGTCCGGTGATGAAATAGGTCGGCGAGCGCTGCAGCATGGTGACATGCGCGACGTCTCCGGCAATCGCCGGCACCAGCGTTGCCGCGGTGGCGCCCGATCCGATCACGACCACCTTCTTGTTCTTGTAGTCGAGGTCTTCGGGCCAGGTCTGCGGATGCACGATCTTGCCCTTGAACTTCGCCATATCCTTCCACTCTGGCGTATAGCCTTCGGAGTGGCGGTAGTAGCCCTGGCACATCCAGAGGAAATTCGCGGTGAATTGGAGCTCTTCGTTGGTGTCGGAGCGCACCGCGTCGACGGTCCAGAGGTTGTCCTTGCTCGACCAGCTCGCTTTCAGAATCTTGTGGCGGTAGCGGATGTGGCGGGCAAGGTCGTTCTCCTCGATCACCTCGCCGAGATATTTGTTGATCTCGGCCGCGGTCGCGATCGGCGCCGAGGTCCATGGCTTGAAGCTGTAGCCAAAGGTGTGCAGGTCGCTGTCCGAGCGGATGCCCGGATATTTGTGCGTCCACCAGGTGCCGCCAAAGGTCTCCTGCGTCTCCAGCACGATGAAGCTGGTTTCGGGGGTCTGCTTGGTCAGGTGCCAGGCGGCACCGATGCCGGAGATGCCGGCGCCGACGATGAGCACGTCGAAATGTGTTTGTGAATTGCGCGCCTGCTTGGCGACGTTGACTTGAATATTCATTGGTTGTCTTTCGTTGTTCGATCTTGAGGCGCCTGGCGCCTTACGTGCCCGGGGTGCCGGCTGCCGGCAGGAAGCAAGATGCTGGCTGCAATATCGCGCAACTTTGATCTCGATCAAAGCGGCAATGTTCTGGCGCGGAGCACCTATGAGTTTCCTAAATCACGCGACAGTTCGCCTTTTGGGGGAAGCCCAAACCGATATCGCCATACCGGCGATTGATGTAGGCTTGCCCTCCGAAAAGGCTGACCCATGAACGAAACCGTCATCGACGATATGGTCGCGCTGCTGCCGCCCCTGCTCGGGACGCTCGACGCGCTGACCTTCGTGCAGCGCTACCTCAATCCGTATGAGTTTGCCGCGGTGCTGCAGGCCGCCGGCACGCCGGACCAGGAATTGCGCGCGGTGCGCCCGCGGCTCGACGCCTGGCCAGAGGATTTTGCCGACGTGCGCGCGACGCTGATGGCGACTTGCGACAATGCGCTCGCAGCATTCGATGGGCTTCGCGCCGTCGAGGAGCAGGGCGACGACTTTCGCTCCGCCTATCGGGCGCTGCGCTACGTGCCGCGCGCAATGGAGGCGGTCTATGCGCTAGCGCCACGGTTGCCGCCGGTCAGCGCCTTCTTCCTCGACGCCTCGGTACGCGAAGACGCCGACCTGCAAGGCAAGCTCGGAGCCGGACCTAACGCCAATACGGGTGTCGCGCATTTCGACAATGAGCCGGGCAGCCGCGGCGGCTTCTCATTATATGTGCCGGAGTATTACACGCCGGACCGTGCCTGGCCGCTGGTGGTCGCGATGCACGGCGGCAGCGGCAACGGCCGCTCCTTCCTGTGGAGCTGGCTGCGCGACGCGCGCTCGTTCGGCGCGATCGTGATCTCGCCGACCGCGACCGGCAATACCTGGGCGCTGATGGGCGATGACACCGACACGCCAAACCTGATGCGCATGCTGGAATACGTGCGCAGCAACTGGACCATCGATCCGACAAAGCTGCTTTTGACTGGCATGAGCGACGGCGGTACATTCTCCTATGTCAGCGGGTTGGAGTTGGCGTCGCCATTCACCCATCTCGGCCCGATCGCAGCGTCCTTCCATCCGATGCTGGCGCAAATGGCCGATGACGCGCGCCTGCGCGGCCTGCCGATCTATCTTGTCCACGGCAAGCTCGACTGGATGTTCCCGGTCGAGATGGCGCGCGGTGCGGATGAGGCGCTGAGCGCCGCCGGTGCGCACGTGACCTATCGCGAGATCGACGATCTCAGTCACACCTATCCGCGCGAGGTCAACGCGGCCATGCTGCGCTGGCTGAACGGTTCTGCGACGCCAGCATGATCGACAAGCTCGAATTCATCATTGCGCTGGCGCGCGAGAAACATTTCGGCCGTGCCGCGGAGGCCTGCAATGTCAGCCAGCCGACGCTGTCGGCCGGCATCAAGCAACTCGAGGAGATGCTCGGCGTGCTCTTGGTGCAGCGCGGCTCGCGGTTTTTGAGTTTCACGCCGGAAGGCGAACGCGTGCTGGAATGGGCGCGCCGCATCGTCGGCGACGCCCGCGCCATGCGCCAGGACGTCGAGTCGCTGAAGCGCGGTCTCATCGGTCACATCCGCATCGGCGCGATCCCGACCGACGCTGGCGATGACCGCGATGCTGACGACGCCTTATCGCGCCCGCCATCCCAACGTCCGCTTCACGATTTTTTCGCGCACGTCGGCTGAAATTCTGAATGCACTGGAAAATCTCGAGATCGATGCCGGGCTGACCTATCTCGATGACGAGCCGATCGGCAGTGTCTCGACGGTGCCGATCTATCTCGAAAGCTACCGCCTGCTGACCTCGGTCGAGAGCCCGCTGGGGCAGCGCGACACGGTGACCTGGGCTGAGGTCGGCGAAATTCCGCTCTGCCTGTTGACGCCGAACATGCAGAACCGGCGCATCCTCGACAAGCTATTGGCGGCGGCCGGCCACAAGGCGGAACCGACGCTTGAATTGGATTCGATGATCGCGCTCTATGCGCATGTCCGCACCGGGCGCTGGGCCAGCATCATGCCGGCGCGGCTGGTCGATACGCTGGGGCTCACCGAGCAGGTGCGGGCGATCCCGATCATCGAGCCGAGCGAGACCCATACCATCGGGCTTGTGGTGCTTGAGCGCGACCCAACCACGCCGTTGATCACAGCGCTGGTGACGGAGTGCCGGCTGCTCGCCAAGGTGATGATGGATCGGTAGGGCGTACACCGTCATTGCGAGGAGGCGCAGCCGACGAAGCAATCCAGTTCTCGGACTTACGCCCTGGATTGCTTCGCTCCGCTCGCAATCACGAAATAATATCTCTATTCCAAGCTCCGCCTTAGACTTTAGCCTCATTCGATCAGCGATTTTTGTTCCAGTGATCAGCTTTTGCTATTGCGTCATGCTACTGGCGTATTGATTTATTTCGGCAATTTCCGAAATCTGTCTTCTGTTTTTGAAGAAGGCGCGTGTGGGACACCGTGACTTCGCCAGTAACGATAGCGGACGCTTGGGATGCCGCGCGGGCATCTGAAATCATCGCTGGCCTGAAAGGCCAGGACGGCCCGCTGTTGCCCATCCTGCACGCGATCCAGCAGGCGTTCGGCTGCATCCCGGAAGCCGCCGAGCCGCTGATCGCTGACCAGCTCAACATCACCCGCGCCGAGGTCCATGGTGTCGTCACCTTCTATCATGATTTCCGCCGCGAGCCGGCCGGGCGCCACGTCTTGAAGGTCTGCCGCGCCGAAGCCTGCCAGTCGATGGGAAGCGAAGCGCTGGTGTCGCATCTTGAGCGCAGCCTCGGGCTCGCTTGTGGTGAAACTTCGGCGGACGGCCGGATCACGATCGAGGCGGTGTATTGCCTCGGGCTGTGCGCGGTTGCGCCGAGCGCGATGTTTGATGGCGCAGTTGTTGGCCGGCTGAACGAACGGCGGCTCGATACGTTGATGGCGGAGGCCAAACGATGAGCCTTCGCTTGTTTATCCCCTGCGATTCCGGCGCGCTCGCCGTTGGCGCCGATGAGGTGGCTGCGGCCTTCTCGGCGGCTGGGAACAAGCGGAACCTCGCGCTCGAGATCGTCCGGACCGGATCGCGCGGGCTGTACTGGCTGGAACCGCTGGTCGAGGCGGTGACACCGCAGGGCCGTCTGGCGTTCGGGCCGGTCTCGCCTGAGGACGTCGACGGCATGCTCGATGCGATCACCAGGCAAACGCCTCACAGCCTCGCACTCGGGCCGACCGAAAATATCCCCTGGCTGAAGCGGCAGACGCGTCTCACCTTCGCGCGCTGCGGCGTGATCGATCCGCTATCGCTTGATGACTATCGCGCGCACGGGGGCTTGAAAGGTTTCGCGCGCGCCACAAGCCTCGGCGGCAAGGCTGTGATCGAAGAGGTCATCCAGTCCGGCCTGCGCGGACGCGGCGGCGCCGGCTTCCCGACCGGGATCAAGTGGCGAACGGTCGCCGAGGCCGCAGGCGCTCAGAAATACATCGTCTGCAATGCGGACGAGGGCGACAGCGGCACCTTCGCCGACCGCATGATCATGGAGGGCGACCCGTTCGTCTTGATCGAGGGCATGGCGATATCGGCGCTCGCGGTCGGCGCCAGCAAAGGCTTCGTCTATATCCGCTCGGAATATCCGCACGCGGTCGCCATGATGGAACGCGCGATCAAAACGGCCCGGGCCGGCGGCCTGCTCGGCAAAGCGGTCGGCGGTTCGCAGCAAGAATTCGATCTCGAAGTGCGGGTCGGCGCCGGCTCCTACGTCTGCGGCGAGGAGACCTCGCTGCTGGAAAGTCTCGAAGGCAAACGCGGCATCGTCCGCGCCAAGCCGCCGCTGCCGGCGCATCAAGGCTTGTTCGGCAAGCCGACCGTGGTCAACAACGTACTGTCGTTTGCTGCGGTGCCCTTCATCCTGGCCGAGGGTGCGAAGGCTTACGCCGATTTCGGCATGGGGCGCTCGCGCGGCACCATGCCGATCCAGCTCGCCGGCAATGTTCGCTATGGCGGGTTGTTCGAGACCGCGTTTGGCCTCTCGCTCGGCGAGATCGTCGACGACATCGGCGGCGGCACAATTACCGGGCGGCCGGTGCGGGCGGTGCAGGTCGGCGGCCCGCTCGGCGCCTATTTCCCGCGCGCGCTGTTCGACACCCCGTTCGACTACGAAGCGTTCGCCGCGCGCGATGGGTTGATTGGGCACGGTGGGGTTGTATTGTTCGATGACAGTGTCGATATGCTGAAGCAGGCGCGGTTTGCGATGGAATTTTGCGCAATCGAATCCTGCGGCAAGTGCACCCCGTGCCGGATCGGTTCGACCCGTGGCGTCGAGACCATCGATCTAATTCGAATGAATGACGATCGCGCAGGCCACATCGCGATATTGAAAGACCTCTGCAACACGATGAAGTTCGGCTCGCTCTGCGCGCTTGGCGGTTTCGTGCCCTATCCAGTGATGAGCGCGCTTACTCATTTTCCGGAAGATTTTGGCGCGGCGCCGCAGCGTCAGGCCGCGGAATAAAGGACGTCAGCGATGTCACTGGTCCACGAAGTCGACTACGGCACGCCGCGCTCGAGGGCCGAGAAGACGGTCAGGCTCAAGATCGACGGCCAGGCCGTCACCGTGCCGGAAGGCACCTCGATCATGCGGGCGGCCGCGGAGTTCGGCACGCAAATTCCAAAGCTGTGCTCGACGGACATGCTCAATGCGTTCGGCTCGTGCCGGCTGTGCCTGGTCGAGATCGAAGGCCGTGCCGGCACGCCGGCGTCGTGCACCACGCCGGTCGCGGAAGGCATGGTGGTGCGCACCCAGACCGAGCGGCTGAAGCAGCTGCGCAAGGGCGTGATGGAGCTCTATATCTCCGACCATCCGCTGGACTGCCTGACCTGTGCCGCGAACGGCGATTGCGAATTGCAGGACATGGCCGGTGCGGTCGGCTTGCGCGACGTGCGCTACGGCTATGCCGGCGACAAGCATCCGGATCCGGGCAAGGACGAGACCAACCCGTATTTCACCTACGATCCGTCGAAATGCATCGTGTGCTCGCGCTGCGTCCGCGCCTGCGAGGAAGTGCAGGGCACGTTCGCGCTGACCATCGCCGGCCGTGGCTTCGACTCGGTGGTGTCGCCGGGCATGGAAGAAAAATTCTTTGGCTCGGAATGCGTGTCCTGCGGCGCCTGCGTGCAGGCCTGCCCGACCGCGACGCTGACGGAGAAATCGATCATCGAGATCGGCCAGCCCGAGCATTCGGTGGTCACGACCTGCGCCTATTGCGGCGTCGGCTGCTCGTTCAAGGCCGAGATGCGCGGCGAGGAAGTCGTGCGCATGGTGCCGTACAAGGATGGCAAGGCCAATCGCGGCCACTCCTGCGTCAAGGGTCGGTTTGCGTGGGGCTATACCACGCACAAGGACCGCATCCTCAAACCGATGATTCGCAAGAACATCACCGATCCCTGGCAGGAGGTGAGCTGGGACGAGGCGTTCGCCTACACCGCGAGCGAGTTCAAGCGCATCCAGCAAAAGTACGGCGCCAGGTCGATCGGCGGCATCACTTCGTCACGCTGCACCAATGAAGAGACCTTCCTGGTGCAGAAGCTGGTGCGCGCGGGCTTTGGCAACAACAACGTCGACACCTGCGCGCGGGTCTGTCACTCGCCGACCGGTTACGGTCTGAAGACGACATTTGGCACCTCGGCCGGCACGCAGGACTTCAACTCGGTCGAGCACAGCGACGTCGTCATCGTGATCGGCGCCAATCCGACCGACGGCCATCCGGTGTTTGCGTCGCGGCTGAAGAAGCGACTGCGCCAGGGCGCGAAGCTGATCGTGATCGATCCGCGCCGCATCGACCTCGTGCGCACGCCGCATGTCGAGGCGTCCTATCACCTGCCGCTCTTGCCTGGCAGCAATGTCGCGATCCTGACCGCGCTGGCGCATGTCATCGTCACCGAAGGATTGGCGAACGAAGGAATTCGTGCGCGAGCGCTGCGACTGGAGCGAGTTCGAGCATTGGGCGGCGTTTGTGTCCGAGCCGCGCAACAGCCCCGAGGCAGTGGCGAAGATTACCGGCGTGCCGGCGGAAGACATCCGCGGCGCGGCGCGGTTGTTACGCGACCGGCGGCAACGGCGCGATCTACTACGGTCTCGGCGTCACCGAGCACAGCCAGGGTTCGACCGCGGTGATGGCGATCGCCAACCTTGCGATGGCGACCGGCAATATCGGTCGCCCCGGCGTCGGCGTGAACCCGCTGCGCGGCCAGAACAATGTGCAGGGCTCCTGCGACATGGGTTCGTTCCCGCACGAGCTGTCCGGCTACCGGCACATCTCCGAAGACGCGACGCGCCACATGTTCGAGACGCTGTGGGGCAAGCCGCTCGACCAGGAGCCGGGCCTGCGCATTCCGAACATGCTCGATGCCGCGGTCGATGGCACCTTCAAGGGACTCTACATCCAGGGCGAGGACATTCTGCAGTCCGATCCCAACACCACGCATGTCGCAGCCGGCCTTGCGGCAATGGAATGCGTCGTGGTCCACGATCTCTTCCTGAACGAGACGGCGAACTACGCTCACGTCTTCCTGCCAGGATCGACGTTCCTCGAGAAGGACGGCACCTTTACCAATGCCGAGCGTCGCATCCAGCGCGTGCGCAAGGTGATGGCGCCGCGCAACGGCCTTGCCGACTGGGAGGTGACGCTCGAGCTCGCCAAGGCGATGGGCTACGAGCTGCACTATGACCATCCGTCCGAGATCATGGACGAGATCGCGCGCGCTGACGCCCACTTTCGCTGGTGTGTCGTTCGAGAAGATCGACGAACTCGGCTCGGTGCAGTGGCCGTGCAACGAGAAGGCGCCGGAGGGCACGCCGGTGATGCACATCGGCGGCTTCGTGCGCGGCAAGGGCAAGTTCGTCGTCACTGAATATGTCGCGACCGACGAGAAGGTCGGGCCGCGCTTCCCGCTGCTGCTGACCACCGGACGGATTCTCTCCCAGTACAATGTCGGCGCGCAGACCCGGCGCACCGAGAACTCGCGCTGGCATGAGGAAGACCGGCTCGAAATCCATCCGCACGACGCCGAGCAGCGCGGCATCCGCGACGGCGACTGGGTCAAGCTCGCAAGCCGCGCCGGCGAAACATCCTTGCGCGCACTGGTGACGGATCGCGTCGCGCCCGGCGTCGTCTACACCACGTTCCATCATCCGGACACCCAGGCCAATGTCGTGACCACCGAATATTCGGACTGGGCGACCAACTGTCCGGAATACAAGGTGACCGCGGTGCAGGTCGCGCCGTCGAACGGACCGACGCGGTGGCAGGAAGAGTACGCCGAGCAGAGCCGCACGGCGCGGCGCATCGCTCACGTCGAGGCCGCGGAGTAACTGATGCGGCCGGTCACAAAAATTCGGCGGCAAGTCTATGGCGAAACCGGCGAGGTGTCCGGTGAACGATCGATTCCGGAAGAGGCCGCAGTGGCGCTGAGCTACAACGGCGGCACCGCTGCCGTGATGATGGCGACGCCGGCTGATCTCGAGGATTTTGCGGTCGGATTCAGCCTCACAGAGGGCATCGTGGCATCGTCCGCAGCGATCCGCTCGCTCGAGGTCGTGCCGGAAGCTGACGGCATCGAGCTTCGCATGTGGCTCGATGAGGTCGATGCCACGCGCTTGAACGAGCGGCGCCGCATGATGGCGGGGCCGACCGGTTGCGGGCTGTGCGGCGTCGAATTCATTGAAGGAGGCGGTGCGGCCGGTGGCGCATGTGGCGTCGGACGGGCACGTCACGCCGCAACAGATCATGCAGGCAGTCGCGGCGATCGCGCCGGCGCAAGTGCTCAATCACGAGACCCGCGCCGTGCATGCGGCTGCCTTCTGGCATCCCGACAAGGGGCTCGTGGCGCTGCGCGAAGACGTCGGCCGCCACAACGCGCTCGACAAGCTCGCCGGCGCGCTCAGCCGGCAAGGCATCAACGCCGCCGGCGGCATCGTCGTTTTGACCAGCCGTGTCTCGATCGAGATGGTGCAGAAGGCCGCGGTCATGGATGCTGCGATCGTCGCCGCGGTGTCGGCGCCAACGGCGCTCGCGGTGCGCACCGCGGAGGCCGCGGGCATCACGCTGATCGGGATTGCGCGCGCCGACGGCTTTGAAGTGTTCAGCCATGGCGACCGGATCAGTCCGGAGGTGGCAGCCCATGTCGCCTGAGTTGTCGCCTGAAAAGTCGCCTGACCATTCGCCGGATACCCTGCACAAGCTGGTCTACATGGCCAATCAGATCGGCAAATTCTTTGTCAGCCAGGGCGACGAGCAGGCTGTGCCCGGCATCGTCGATCACCTGAAGAAATTCTGGGATCCGCGCATGCGCGCGCAGATTCTCGCTCATCTCGATGCCGGCGGCGCGGGACTGGATCCGCCAGTGCGCCGTGCCGTGGAGCAACTGAAGCAAGGGACCAATTGAACGACTGAGGAAAGAGCCCGGTCAACGGGACGAAGCAACGAAGCGGGAAAGGGGAACGCAATGGTGACCGTTGAACAAGCGGGTGACGTCCGGGGACTAACTCCCGGAATTCTCGATCGCGAGCGCATTATCGCGCAAGCGGGATTCAATCGTTGGCTGGTGCCGCCGGCAGCACTCTGCATCCATCTCTGCATCGGTATGGCGTATGGCTTCAGCGTGTTCTGGCTGCCGCTGTCGCGCGCGCTCGGCGTCAGCAAGGCCAATGCCTGCCCTGACATCACGCTGGTGCAAGAGCTGTTCAGCACCACGTGCGATTGGCGCGTCGCCAGCATGGGCTGGATGTACACGCTGTTCTTCGTGTTCCTTGGTGGTTCTGCCGCAGTGTGGGGCGGCTGGCTTGAACGGGTAGGGCCGCGCAAGGCCGGCGTGGTTGCGGCTCTGTGCTGGTGCGGCGGCCTCGTGCTCGGCGCGATCGGTATCATCACCCACCAGCTCTGGATCCTGTGGCTCGGTTCCGGCGTGATCGGCGGCGTCGGCCTCGGGCTCGGCTACATCTCGCCGGTGTCGACGCTGGTCAAATGGTTCCCGGACCGCCGCGGCATGGCGACCGGAATGGCGATCATGGGCTTTGGCGGTGGCGCGATGATCGGTGCGCCGCTCGCCGACCTCCTGATGAATTTCTTCAAGACGCCGACCTCGGTCGGGGTCTGGCAGACGTTCCTCACCATGGGCGCGATCTACTTCTGCTTCATGATGATCGGCGCGTTTGGCTATCGCATTCCGCCGACCGGCTGGCGGCCGGATGGCTGGACGCCGCCGAGCGAAACCAAGACCATGATCACGCAGCATCATGTTCACCTGAACAACGCACACAAGACAGCGCAGTTCTGGCTGATCTGGGCGGTCCTGACGCTGAATGTCTCGGCCGGCATCGGCGTGATCGGCATGGCCTCGCCGATGTTGCAGGAGATTTTCGCTGGCAATCTGATTGGCCAGCCCGGCGTCTCCTTTACGCAGCTGACGCCCGAGCAGCGCACCATGGTGGCGGCGATCGCGGCCGGCTTTACCGGCCTGTTGTCGCTGTTCAACATCGGTGGCCGGTTCTTCTGGGCCTCGTTGTCTGACTATATCGGGCGAAAGAACACCTATTACACGTTCTTCCTGCTCGGCATCGCGCTCTATGCGCTGGCGCCATGGTTCGCACAGATCCACTCCAAGGTGCTGTTCGTGCTCGCCTTCGGCATCATCCTGTCGATGTATGGCGGCGGCTTTGCCACGGTGCCGGCCTATCTCGCCGACATCTTCGGCACACAGTTCGTCGGCGCGATCCATGGCCGGCTGCTGACGGCGTGGTCGACCGCGGGCATCGTCGGACCAGTGGTTGTGAACTACATCCGCGAGTTCGAGATCGCCGCCGGCGTCCCGCGCGATCACGTCTATGACGTGACGATGTACATCCTCGCCGGCATGCTGGTCGCGGGCCTCATCTGCAACTTCCTGGTCAAGCCGCTCGCCGACAAGTGGTTCATGAAGCCAGAGGAAGTTGCGGCGCTGCAGGCCAAGGCGGCGGGCGCGGCGGCAGCAACACCGTCGGGCTCGTTCGGCATCGGGACCGGCGGGCTCGACGCGCGGGCGGCGCTGTTCTGGGCTTTTGTCGGCGTTCCGATCCTGTGGGGCGTCTATATCACGTTGAAGAACGCTGCGGCGATTTTCTCGTAATTGCAGAGCTTGTCTTCAGCAAATCGAAGCGCGGCTCTCTTGGAGCCGCGTTTCTTCTTTTGACGACGCGTCCGATGTCGCGTAGCTGGGCTGAAATTTGCCAGCGAGCGGAATGAGCAATACGCCGAGCAGCGCAAAGCCTGCCAGCAGCGCCCAGGCTTCGTTAGCGCTCATCGCAAGCGCGGCCTTCTCGACCAGTGGCCGCACGTAAGCCTCGGCTTGTGCGTCGGTCGACGCCCTCCGGCCGATGCAGGAACAGCTCGACCTTGAGCCCGATCGCCTGTGCGGCCGTGACGTCGCCGGCGAGCAGGCGGTCGCGCAGCGCCAGTGCGTGGCCTTCGGTGCGGCCATAGAGGATGGTGTCGATCAGCGCGATGCCGATCGCGCCGCCGAGGTTGCGCATCAGGTTGAACAGCCCGCTGGCGTCGGGCACTTTCGCCTCGTCGAGCATGCCGAGCGCGAGCCGGGTCGGCGGCAGCAGGCAGAACATGATGGCGACGCCGCGCAGGATTTGCGGCCAGAACATTTCGTCGAAATCCGCCGTCCGGCTCTGCAACGCGCTGGCGCCGAGGCCGAGCGCGAACAGCGCAAAGCCGCACGCCGACAATATGCGCGGATCGAGCCGGCTTTCCAGCAGGCCTGCGACGGGCGCGGCGACGAACTGCGCCGCGCCGGTGATCAGCATGATGGTGCCGATCTCGAACGCATCATGGTTGCGCACGAACGCGAGGAACACCGGCATCAGGTAGACGGCGCCGAACAGCCCGACGCCGAAGCAGAAGCTGAGCGCGCAGCCGATCGCGAATGGCCGCGCGGTCAGCGTCGTCAGCTCGACCACCGGGTGCGCAGCGCGCAGCGTCCGCATCGCGAAGACGGCGGCCGTTGTCAGCGTCAACACAAACAACACGACGCAAAGCAGCGAGAACCAGCCATTGTGCGGCGCCTGCTTCAGCGCGATCTCGAGGCTCGCCAGCGCGGTCGTGAGCAACGCCAGCGAGGGGACATCGAGCGTCACGAGATCAGCGAGTTGAGGCTTGCCCTTTGGCAGCAGCAGCGGCGTCGCGGTCGCAGCGAGAATGCCGGGCGCGATATTGATCAGGAACAACCAGTGCCACGACCAGGTCTCGGTGATCCAGCCGCCGACCACCGGCCCGACCGTCGGCGCCAGCACGGCCATGACGCCGCCCATTGTGGTCGCGATTGGATGCTGGCGGATCGGAAACAGCAGAAACACACCGGTGAATACGGCAGGGATCAGCGTGCCGCCGGCGAAACCCTGAACCACACGGAATGCGATCAAGGTCGCGAAGTTGTCGCTGAGCGCGCAGCCGAGCGACGCAAGCGTGAACAGGCGTGATCGCCGCGACGAACAGCCAGCGCAGCGTCAGCGCGCGCGTCAGGAGGCCGGTCAGCGGAATCGCGATGATCTCGGCGATCAGGTAGGCGGTCTGGATCCAGCTCATCGCGTCGGGCGAGATGCCAAGCGCATCCTGGATCGCCGGCAGCGAGGTAGCGACGACCTGGATGTCCAGGATCGCCATGAACATGCCAAGGCACATCAGCGTGAAGCCGGCCCAGGTCGCGGCGGAGGCATCGTCGATCGTGGCCGTCGCCGTGGTCACGTCGAGCCGACGGTGCGACCGCTCGCTTCCGCGAGCGCGCGGTTTTCCGTCCTGATGCGCAACGCGAGCACGGCCGCGTTCAGCGCAGTGAAGATCAGCGCAACAACAGGCAAGTTCACGGTGAGTGGCAGCAGCGCGATCTCGCCCGCCACCACCGCGTAGTTCGGATGCGACAGGTATCGATACGGGCCGCTTGCGACGAGCTGTTCGCCCGGCAGAACCAGAATGCGCGTGGTCCAGCGCGCGCCCAGCGTCCACATCACCCAGGCGCGCAAGACCTGGAGCAGGAGATAGCTGGCCAGCGCCAGTGCATTGACCGGCTGCTCGCGGCCGAAGATCCAAAGCGAGAGGAGCCACGCGGCGTGAACTGCGACGATCAACGGATAATGCGCGGCGCCGATCTCCTGCGCGCCGCGCGCCAGCAGCGTTGACGTGTTGCGGCGCGCCAGCGCGAGCTCGGCGAGACGCTGCAGCGTCACGGCGCCGAGGATGATCTCCGCCGCGGTCATGCCGCGTGTCTTATGGAGACGCAGCTCGCGGTGAAGCCGGGGCCGAGCGCGGTCAGCAGTGAGCGCGACGGCAGGCCGCACTTGAGAACGCGGTCGAGCACGAACAGCGCCGTCGGCGCCGACATGTTGCCGTAGTCGGCAAGCACCGCGCGCTCGTGGTCGAGCGCGCCCTGGTTCAGCTGCAGCGCGCTCTCCAGCGCCTGGACCACCTTGGTGCCGCCGGGATGGCAGACGAAGCGATCGATGTTGGCGGCTCAAGCCCCATGCGCGCAAGGATCGACGTGACGGCGTCGCGCAGATTGGCGGTGACGAAATTCGGGATGGTGCGGCGGAAGATGACGCCAAAGCCTTCCGGATCGACATTCCAGCCCATGATGCCGAGCGTGTCCGGCCACAGGTGCTCGCCGGAATCCTCGATCCAGGTCGCGCCGCCGTCGCCGGCGCGCAACACGGCAGCCGCGGCGCCGTCGCCGAACAGGGCGATCGCGACGATGTTGGCCTTGGTCAGTTCGTCGAGCCGGAGCGCCAGCGAGCAGAGCTCGATCGTCACCAGCAGCACGTTGCTGCCCGGACGCGCCTGGGCGAGCCGCGATGCAATCGAGAGGCCCGACACGCCGCCGGCGCAGCCGAGGCCGAACACCGGAACCCGCGTAACGTCGGCGCGGAAGCCCACACGCTGCGCGACGCGGGCCTCGAGGCTCGGCGTCGCGATGCCCGTCGAGCACACGGTCACGACCGTATCGACGTCGCCGGCTTTGAGATGGGCGGCGGCGAGTGCCTGCTCGGCGGCGTCGGCGAACAACGCCTCGGCGCCCTCGAGAAACGCGGCGGTGCGTTCCGGCCAGCCCTTGTGGTCGAGATACCAGTAGAACGGCTTGACGCTGTGGCGCTTGGTGATTCCGGTATTGGCGAAAATTGTCGCCAATTTCTCGAATTCGGGAAAGCGCGGTCCGAAATGCTCCCACGCCGCGGCGAGAATATCCTTTTGCAGATAGGCGTGCCCGGGCACCGCGGTCGAAAGAGAAAGCAATGAAGCCGCATGCATCGCGTTGTCCGCCCCGCCACCAGTGTCGCTGATGTTTCAACAGCACAAAGGCCGCGATATTTCGGTCGCGCAAAAAAGTGATCGGGCGGGCCGTGTCCCCTGAGGCTTCGAATTTCGCCGCAATCGGGGCGACGCAATCAGGCCCGGCGCTTTGCCATGATCGTCATCATCATATGCGCTCAAAGCTATTTCAATTCCCGTGAGATCGTCTACATAGCGCCGGCAACTACCCAGATTGCCAAATGCCAGCTGTTATTTCCGTCGAAAATCTCTCCAAAACATACGCGACTGGATTCTGCGCGCTGAAGCGCGTCAATCTCGAGATTCGCCAGGGCGAGATCTTTGCGCTGCTTGGTCCGAATGGCGCCGGCAAGACGACGCTGATCGGTATCATCTGCGGTCTCGTTAACGCGACGTCGGGAAAGGTTACGGTTGCCGGGAACGACCTCATCGTGCGCTATCGCGCGGCGCGGTCGTTGATCGGCCTTGTTCCCCAGGAACTCGCGACCGATGCATTCGAGACGGTGTGGAGCGCGGTCTCGTTCAGCCGCGGCCTGTTCGGCAAGCGTGCCGATCCAGCCTATCTCGAAAAGGTGCTTCGCGACCTGTCGCTATGGGACAAGAAAGATAACATGCTGCGGACGCTGTCGGGCGGCATGAAGCGGCGCGTCATGATCGCGAAGGCGCTGTCGCACGAGCCGCAAATCCTGTTTCTCGACGAGCCGACCGCCGGCGTCGACGTCGAGCTGCGCAAGGGGATGTGGGAGGTGGTGCGGGGTTTGCGCGATTCCGGCGTCACAATCATCCTGACTACGCATTATATCGAGGAAGCCGAGTTGATGGCCGACCGCATCGGCATCATCAATAAGGGTGAGCTGATCCTCGTCGAGGAGAAGGCCGAGCTGATGCGTAAGCTCGGCAAGAAGCGGCTGGTGCTGCATCTGCAGCGCAAGCTCGATGCCCTCCCGCCGTCGCTTGCCGCGACCGGCCTGGCGCTCGCTAATGGTGGCGCCGACCTCGTCTACAGCTACGATACGCAAAGCGAGCGGTCCGGGATCACCGAACTGCTCGACTGAACTCAACGCCGCAGGCATCGCGTTCAGGGACCTTCAGACCGAAGAGACGTCGCTTGAAGATATCTTCGTCGATCTGGTGAGGCGCGACACATGAACCTGCGCGGCGCTTACGCAATCTATCGCTACGAGATGTCCCGCACCAGGCGCACGCTGCTGCAGAGCATCGTGTCGCCGGTGATCTCGACATCGCTCTACTTCGTGGTGTTCGGCGCTGCGATCGGATCGCGTATTACCCAGATCGAAGGCATCCCGTACGGCTCGTTCATCGTGCCCGGCCTCGTCATGCTGATGCTGCTGACGCAAAGCACGGCCAACGCGTCGTTCGGCATCTACTTTCCGAAATTCGTCGGCACGATCTATGAAATCCTGTCGGCGCCGATCTCGGCGTTCGAGATCGTGCTCGGCTATGTCGGCGCCGCCGCGACCAAATCGATCATGCTCGGCTTGATTATCATGGTCACGGCTGCGCTGTTCGTGCCCATGCGGATCGAGCATCCGGTCTGGATGCTGGCGTTCCTGGTGCTGACCGCCGTGACGTTCAGTCTGCTCGGCTTTATCATCGGCATCTGGGCGGCCGGCTTCGAGCAGTTGCAGTTCATTCCGCTCCTGATCATCACGCCGTTGACCTTCCTCGGCGGCACCTTCTATTCGATCAGCGTGCTGCCACCGCTCTGGCAGAAGATCGCGCTGTTCAATCCGCTGGTCTATTTGATCAGCGGCTTCCGCTGGAGCTTTTTTGGTCTCGCCGACGTCAATGTCGGCGTCAGCCTCGCGATGGTCGCGCTGTTCTTGACGCTTTGTCTTGCGATCGTGTGGTGGATATTTCGGACTGGCTTCAGGTTGAAGCCTTAATCTGCCGCGCAGATGAAACTTATCGCGCGGCGAGCCGCAAGAAACTCATCACGCTGCCGAGCGCGGCGGTGAAGATACCCAGGGTCAATGCCAGGATCGGGCCGTGCTGGCCGGCGAGGCCGAAGCACAGCGCTGCAAGTGCTGCGCCCAGCGCCTGGCCGGTCAGTCGGGCGCTCGCGGCGATGCCGCTGGCGCCGCCCCTGCGGTGCGCGGGCCCGCTCGTCATGATGGCGCGCATGTTCGGCGACTGAAAGAAGCCGAAGCCGCAGCCGCATATCATGGTGCGCCAGACGATGTCTGGTATGCTCGGATGCTCCGGCATCAGGACCAACAAGGCCATGCCGACCGCAAGCACGACGAGGCCGATGCCACCCAGCAAGCCCGCCGGGAAGCGGTCGGCGAGGCGGCCTGCGATTGGCGCCATGATGCCGACCACGAGCGGCCAGGGCGTCAGCAAAAAGCCGGTCGCCACCGGCGTCATGTGCTGCACGTTCTCGAAGTAGAACGGCAGCGACACAAAGGCGAGGCCCTGGGTCGAGAACGAGCAGACCGCGGTCGCCGCCGACAGCGCAAAGAGGGGATTTTTGAACAGGTCGAGCGGCAGCATCGGCGCTGGATGATCGGCCTGGCGGCGGATCAGGAGGCAGCCGAGGACGATCGCAACGGCAAATTCAAGCGCGACTTCTGCCGTGCTTGCGCTGTGGGCGGCGCTGCCGATGGCAACGATGATGAGACCGGTCGCACCGGCCAGCAGTACGCCGCCGGTCAAATCGAAGCGATGCGCCGCTCGTGGCGATGGTGGCAGCGTGGTGAACGCGATGATTGCGGCGATGATGCCGAACGGGACGCTGATCGCAAAAAGCAATCGCCAGTTGCCGATCAGCAGTAGCGCTGATCCAACGGTCGGACCGACGGTGATGAAGGTCGCGACCGTCATGGTGGTGAGGCCAAGACCGCGGCCGAGCAGCCGCTTCGGGTAGATGAACGCCACCAGCGCCGAGTTGACGCTCATCAAGCCTGCAGCACCTATCCCCTGCAGCGTGCGGCCGGCGAGCAGAGCCGGGAACGACCACGCCAGCGCCGAGGCGAGCGCTCCCAGCGTGAACAGCACGATGCCGGCATGATAGATGCGCCGATAGCCGATGATCTCGCCGAGGGCCGCCAGCGGCATCAGCAGCGCGACCATGGCGATCTGATAGGTGTTGACAACCCATACGGCTGTGGCCGGATCGACGCCGAAGTACGCGGCGATCGCGGGCAGCGCGATGTTGGCGATCGCGGTGGATAGCGAGGAAATCGCCACCGACGCGCACAACGCCGCCATGGCCCAGCGGCGGCGGTCGCTGGGCAGCCCGTCGGCAAGCGCATGCGCCGCGGGCTCGATCAGGGTCGCGCGATCCTGCATTTGATAAAGCAATTCCTCGCCCGATATCGGGACGCCCTTCATAGGCCTCGCGGCAAGCCCGCAGCAGGGCCCGATCTGCATGGGCGTATGCGATAGCGCCTCAATATTTCAGCGTCGAGGTCAGGCCGAATACCGCGGCGTCGCCGATCCGCCGAGGCCGGTCGGATCGAAGGGGTTGGCGATGCCTCCGGAGGGGCGGAACACATACTGGAAATACGGCGCAAGCAGCCAGCCTGGCTTGACGTGCGCTTCGTAAATCATTTCGAACAACGTCTCGGCGCTGCGCACCGGCGTCGGCAGGCCGCTGAAAAAATCTGGTTGTCGCGATCGAACGCCTGGGTGCTGCGGGAGATATGCATGTAGGCGATCGCCATGCCGAAGCGGTCGAGCGGCCGGCCCGGCACGAGGTCGGCGACACCAAAGCCGCCATCGGCATAGAAGTCGATCAAGTTGCGGTCCGGCGGGCTGTAGGCGACGCGCGCGAACGCCGTGATCCCCGAGGTCGATGCCGACAGACTGCGGTCCGTGACATAGCTCGGCTTGTAGAGCGTCTGTTCGATAGTGGCAAAGATGCCGAAATTACCACGCAGTCGCGCCGGCACGCCACTGCCGTCGGGGTCGGCAAGCAGCGAGCCGTCATTGGCGAAGCGTTGATCGTTAAAGCTGCCGGTGTGATACCAGGCGCCCGGCGTGACAGCACCGGCGAGCGGTCCCCACACCGAGCCGATCGCATAGTCGAACTGCACCTGGCCGATCAGCCAGGGATCGTCGCGCACGCGGAACGCAAGGCCATGATGATCGCGGCGCTGCGGATCGCCGGGCCCGGGATCCGACGCGCTGCCGTTGAAGATCGCGGCGAAAGCCGTCACGCCTTGCACGGGTTTGTATTTGAAGCGCGCACCCATGGCGGCGATCGTCGACGCGGGGCCGCCGGCTGGCAGGTCCGAGGCGTTAATCGCCGGCCAGCTGAACGTGTTGTTGACGAAGAGATCGTCGGTCTTGCTGTCGAAGAACTCGACGTCGGCGGCCTGCTGGCCGAGCTTGATGGCGAGCGCGCCACCGAGCAAATTCTGCTCGATATAGGCTTCAAAGAGACGAACATCCGGCAGCGCCTCGATTTCGCTGACCGGAGCGAGGTTGCCGACGTAGTTGCGGGTCAATCCGCGGCCATAAATCGAGTAGCTGTTGGCGTGGATTCTCGCGCCGCTCCAGCCGACGAGCTTCTCAAGATCGGCGTCGACGCCGAGATCGAGGCGGCCGAAATTGGTCGCGCCCTGCCGCATGCCGCCGGTCGGGTTGCCGATGTTGTCCATGACGAAGGTGGCGCCGAGCGCGAGGCCCTTGTCGGCAAGCCCGTTGCGCCAGTCGTTGAACCAGCCAGGGATCAGCGGAAACCAGTCGGCGGCGGATTTATCCTTGGCGGCGGCAAGGGTGCGCGTTGCAAATCCGCCGACCAGCAAGAAAGTCAGGATAACGAGAGTAGGCCACTGTCGCATGCACTGGGTGTTCTACCAGTTGCTCCGAAGTAAGTCGTTGCGTTCGTTCCCGGTCTTCCGCCTGGTGCTTCACAAGGGCGCCGGGCGGTTCGCTGTTTGGACAGCCTAAATCCGGGTGCTACCATCCCGCAAAATGCTGCCTTTTCAGCGCAGCGAGCGGGAGAAGCGCATGCGACCGGAAGACGTCCGCGCCGACAGAAATCGGCCATTCACGGGATCGGAATATCTCGAAAGCCTGCGCCTGGGCCGCGAGGTCTATATCAACGGCGAGCGGGTCAAGGACGTGACTACCCATGCGGCATTTCGCAATTCGGCGCGTTCGATCGCACGGCTCTATGATGCGCTGCACGATCCAGCCACGAAAGATGTCCTGACCGCGCCGACCGATACCGGCAGCGGCGGCTACACGCATCGCTTCTTCAGGCACGCGCGGTCGCGTGACGACCTGCGGGCACAAAAGGAGGCGATCGCGGTCTGGGCGCGCAAGACCTATGGCTGGATGGGCCGTACGCCCGACTACAAGGCGTCGTTGATGAACACGCTCGGCGTCAACGCCGAGTTCTACGGCAAGTTCGCTGACAATGCGCGGGCCTGGCACAAGCGCGCGCAGGAGCCGGTGCTGTTCATGAACCACGCCATCGTCAATCCGCCGGTCGATCGCTCGCTGCCGACCGACAAGGTGAAGGACGTCTATGTCACGATCCAGAAGGAGACTGACGCCGGCGTCGTCGTCTCCGGCGCCAAAGTGGTGGCGACCTCGGCGGCGCTGACGCACTACAATTTCCTCGGCCAGAACGCCGCGACCGCGACCGACGACACCGACCTCGCCGTGATGTTCATGCTGCCGATGGACGCGCCGGGCGTAAAACTGTTCTGCCGCAACTCCTATGAAGAGATCGCGAGTACGGTCGGCTCGCCGTTCGACTATCCGCTGTCGAGCCGGTTCGATGAGAACGACGCGATCTTCGTGCTCGACAATGTGCTGGTGCCCTGGGAGGACGTTCTGGTGCATCGCGACGTCGATCGCATCAAGATGTTCTATCCGCGCTCGGGCTTCCTCGAGGGTTTTTGTTTCCAGGGTTGCATCCGCTATGCGGTGAAGCTCGATTTCATCGCCGGCCTTGTTGCGAAAGCGCTGCACATCACCGGCGGTGACGTGTTCCGCGGCAACCAGGCGATGCTCGGCGAGATCGTCGGCTGGCGCAACGTGTTCTGGTCGCTGGCGGACGCGATGGCGAACGACCCGAAACCGTGGGTCAATGGTGCGATGCTGCCGAAGCTCGAGGCGGGCTTGAGCTACCGGCTGTTCGGCGGCGACGCCTATGGCCGTATCAAGGAGATCGTCGAGAAGATCGTCGCCTCGGCGCTGATCTACCTGCCGTCGTCGGTCAAGGATTTTTCCAACCCCGCGATCGAACCTTACCTCGCGCGCTTCGTGCGCGGCGCCAATGGCATCGGCCACCGCGAGCGCATCAAGGTGATGAAGCTGTTGTGGGATGCGATCGGCAGCGAGTTCGGCGGGCGACATGAGCTTTACGAGCGCAACTATGCCGGCAACCACGAGGAGATCCGGCTGCAGGCGCTGGTCTCGGCGCAGCGCTCCGGCCAGATGCAGAAGATGCAGGACCTCGTCGACCAGTGCATGGCAGACTACGACGAACGCGGCTGGACCTCCGATGACTGGGTCGGGCCGGGCGAAGACAACAAGCGCGCAGCGGAGTAGGGCGATGGCTGGAGAAATGCTGTTCAAGTGTGCGGTGTGCGGGCCGGCGACCGATCACGGCAGCGCGCTGACAAGCGTCCGCCGCGACAAGCGCTGGCGCACCGTTGACATCCACTGTCACTGCATGGTGCCTGCGGCAAATGAGTTTGTATTGAAGGCGACCGGCATTCCCGGCGGCGGCACTGACACCAACGCCCAGGCGCACGTCAATGATCTGACAAAATCGATCATGCGCGAACGGGCGAAGATCGATTTTCCGAAGCTGACCGATGTCGAGACACGGATCGCAGACATGGATCGGCTCGGCATCGATGTGCAGGTGGTCTCACCCTATCCCGGTCACTTCATCTATGCGGCGCCGCCCGAGGTCGCGCGCGAGAGCGCGCGCATGGTCAACGATTACATCGCGGCGCTGGTCGCAAGGCATCCGGATCGGCTTGATGGGCATGGGCACCGTGCCGCTGCAGGATTGCGGCATGGCCGTCGCCGAGCTGGAGCGCACGCGTGAAGACGCTCGGCTTTCGCGGCGTCGAGCTCTGCACCAATGTGCGCGGCGTCGATCTGACGCGCGCCGGCCTCGAAGAATTCTTTGCGAAAGCGGAAGAGCTCGGCGTCCTGATCTTCCTGCACCCGTCGGGAACGAGCTTCGTCGGCCGCATGAGCGATCATTACTTCCCGAACACGATCGGCCATCCGCTGGAATTGGCGCTGGCAGTGGGGCACTTGATTTTCGACGGCTATCTCGAGCGTTTCCCCAACCTCAAGGTCTGCATTGCGCATGGCGGCGGTTACATCCCCGCCTACTGGGGCCGCTTCGACCATGCGTTCGAGCATCGCCCCGACAGCCGCGTCACGATCAAGAAGAAGCCGTCGGAATATCTGAAGAAGCTCTACTTCGACACCGTGGTGTTCTCGGAGGTCGAGCTGAAGCACTTGATCGAGACCTGGGGCGCCGACCACATCATGCTCGGCACCGACTATCCGTTCGATATGGCGGAGCCCGACCCGGTCGGCTTCCTTGAGAGTGCCAAGGGTATCAGCGATGCCGATATGGCGAAGGTTGCGGGCGGCAACGCGGAGCGGTTGTTGGGGATGAAGGCGAAGGCTTAGCCCGGCCATTCGGGGGCGCAAGCCGGCGGGCTCTATTCATCCTCCCCTGCACGAAGTGCGGGGGAGGGGGACCGCCCGAAGGGCGGTGGAGGGGGCAGGTTTGTAGATTTTGGTTGCTGTCAATGGCGCGGAGCTCGGGAGCGCCCCCACCACCATGCTGCGCATGGTCCCCCTCCCCCGCTTCGCAGGGGAGGAAAAGGAAACCGCTACCCCAACCCCAGCTTCTCCGCCAGGCCGATGCGCTGCAGCTTGCCGGTCGCGCCGAGCGGGATTTGCTCGAGGAACACGATCTTGCGCGGCACCTTGAACGCGGCGAGGCGTTGCGAGCAGAATTCGCGCAATTGCTTTTCGTCAGCCGATGCGCCGTCGCGCAGCACGATCGCCGCCGCGACTTCCTCGCCGAGCTTGTCGTGCGGCATCGCGAACACCACGACCTGCCGCACCGCCGGATGATCCATCAGGATCTCGTCGACCTCGCGCGGCGAAATCTTCTCGCCGCCGCGGTTGATGATCTCCTTCAGGCGTCCGGTCAGGCTGATATAGCCGTCATCGTCCATCACGCCCTGGTCGCCGGTGCGGAACCAGCCATTGGTGAAGGCCGTCGCATTCGCCTTCGGATTGTTCTCATAGCCCTCGGTGACATTGTCGCCGCGGATCACGATCTCGCCGATCTCGCCGGGTCTCAGCAACCGGCCGTCGTCGTCCATGATCGCGATCTCGGGGCCGGCGGCGAGGCCGACCGCGCCGGGCTTGCGCACGCCGCTGAGCGGATTGGACGCCATCTGGTGCGAGGCTTCGGTCATGCCGTAGGCCTCGATCAACGGCGCGCCGAACACCTTTTCGAGTTCGCCGATTACCTGCGGCGGCATCGACGATGACGACGAGCGCATGAACCGCAAGGGATTGCGCGCAATGATCTCCTTGTTGCGCGGCGCGCGCGTCAGGATCGCCTGATGCATGGTCGGCACCGCCGTGTACCAGGTCGGCTTGGCCTCATCCATCCAGCCGAAGAATTTCAGCGCGTCAAAGCCCGGTGTGCAGAACACGCGGCCGCCGGCCGACAGCGGCGCCAGCGTGCCCGCGATCAGGCCGTGAATGTGGAACAGCGGCATGATGGTCAGGCCGCAATCTGTCGCGGTGAACGCGAGCGTCGCTGCGATGTTGCCGGCCGAGACGCTGACGTTGCGCTGGGACAGCGGCACGATCTTCGGCCGCGATGTGGTGCCCGACGTGTGCAGGATCAGCGCGATTTCGTCAGGCTCGGCAAAACCTTTGGTGCAGCTGCCGGATGCGCTGGTCGCCGTCAAACGGAAGCAGCCGGCGCCCCTGTCGTGCTCGGGATGCAGGGTGACGATGGTCATGCCGAGCTTCTGCGCGACTACAATCGCCGGCGATGTGCTGCCTTGCTCGACCACCAGGGCCTTGGCCTTGACGTCGGACATGTAGAACTCGAATTCGTCGGCCTTGTAGGCCGGGTTGAGCGGCGCCGCGGTCGTACCCGAGGCGATCGCGATGAAGGCGGTCGCCATATCCGGTCCGTTCGGCAGCACGATCGCGACGCGGTCGTTGCGGCCGATGCCAAAGCCGTTCAGCGTCGCAATGGTCCGCTCGACCAGCGCGCGCAGGCCGCGATAGGTCAGCGCCGCGGTTCCGGGCGCGCCAACCGCCGGTGCGTCATCGGCGCCTGCCGCCATCAGCTCGCGCAGGGTGGAGCATCTCTTGCTTGATGAAGCGCTCATCGTGATCAACTCGTTTCTTCAATGGATCAATCAGGTCGCCACGCGCAGCTTGCCGTGCTGGTCCTGTAGCATCTTGTTCAACAGCTTGACGAGGGCGTAGACGGTGTCGAGGTGCGGCGTCGAGATGTTGGTGATGCGGCCGAGCTCGATCACCGAGCCGACCAACGCGTCGGCTTCGACCGCGCGCCCGGCCTCGACGTCTTGCAGCATCGATGTCTTGTGCTTGCCGACGGCTTCGCCGCCAGCGATGCGCTTCTCGATCGGAATGCGGAAGCGGATGCCGAGCGCCTCACCGATCGTCTGCGCCTCGCGCATCATCTCGGCGACGAGGTCGCGCGTCAGCGGATAGCGGCAGAGGTCTTCGAGCGTCGCATGGGTCAGCGCGCTGATCGGGTTGAACGACAGGTTGCCCCACAGCTTGGTCCACAGTTCAGCTCGGATGTCGGAGACGACAGGCGAACGGAAGCCCGCCTTCTTCAGCGTCTCCGACACCTGTTTTATGCGCGCCGTTTCCGAGTTGTCGATCTCGGCGAGCGAGAAGCGATTGCCCTCGATATGCTTGATGACGCCGGGCTGGATGATCTCGGCCGCGGGATAAACGATCGAGGCGATGACGCGCTCGATCGGCAGATTGGTGGCGATCGCGCCGCCGGGATCGACGCTCTTGAGCTGGCGCCCCTCGTACTCACCGCCGACCTTAAAGAAGTACCACCAGGGAATGCCGTTCTGCGCCGTCAGCACCATGGTCTCGGGCCCATAGAGCTGCTTGAGGTCGACGACGACGGCTTCGACCTGGTGCGCCTTCATGCCCAGAATGACGAGGTCCTGTTGGCCGGCCTCGGCGATCCTGTCGGTCGCCTTCACCCGCGCGACGATCTCAGTGCCACTTTCCTCGATCAGTTTCAGGCCGTTGGCCTTGATCGCGGCAAGGTGAGGGCCGCGCGCGATCACGCTGACGTCTTCACCTGCATGCTGCAGTTTCGCCGCCAGCAGTCCGCCGATCGCGCCAGCGCCAACAACGCAAATCTTCATGCGGTTGCCTTCTCTTTGAGCACGATCCTCCGATCAGGCTCCCAGTCCCTCGTACCGATTGCGCAATGTGCCGATGCCGTCAATCACCACTTCGACCACGGTGCCCGGCCGCATTGGCAGGACGCCGAGCGAGGTGCCGCAAGCGATGAGGTCACCGGTCTCGAGCGTCATCTCCCTGGAGATCAGGCTGACGATCCGTGACGGCGGGATGATCATGTCGCCGAGCGCATAGTTCTGCCGCTCGCGGCCGTTGATCACCGTTCTGACTCGCGCCGCGCGCCAGTCGAAGCCGGTCGCGATCGCCGGCCCGATCGGCCCAAACGTGTCGCAGCTCTTGGCGCGCGCCCATTGCGAGAAGTTCGGATCGTCGCCAAACGCTTCCACCGCGGTGACGTCGTTGACGCAGGTGTAGCCGAAGATCGCGGCTTCGGCGCCGGCCTCGTCGACATTGCGGCAGGTCCTGCCGATCACAATGCCAAGCTCGCCTTCGTAGAAGATGCGCGTCAGGTCAGGCGATGGCTGGCGGATGATACCTTCCGGATCATTCAGCGCGGTCGGCGCCTTGATGAAGAAGAGCGGCGTCGTCGGAAAAACGTGGCCGTTCTTGGTCGCGAGCTCCCCAAAATTGTTCCAGAGGCCGAGGAAAGTGCGCGGCCGAACCGGCGCGAGCAGCCGCACGGAATCGAGCGCAACCGTGATGCCGGTCGGCATCGCGCCGACGAACATGTTGCCGCCATGAACAGCAATGGTCGCATTGTCGTCGGCGATAGTGCCGAATTGTTCGGCGCTCTCGTTCTCAAATCTGACCCAGCGCGTCATTCGCTTGCTTCCGCGGGCGGCGTCGTGCGCCCGCGCTCCGGAGTTAAGTGGTCGCAGGCATGTCGGGATTATGCGCAGCCACGCGCCACGCCGAAGAAATCTCGCTCAATATCATTCTCCCTGTTCGGCTTATTTCCAAAATCGGGGGCCCTGTCGACCCGCCGGAGGCAAGACTCTTGGTTGGCATGATGGGGAATAAGTCGTTGTCCCACCGATGGTTAGCGAGGACTTGGAGCAACGAAGCCGCTTTCCCGGCCCCACAGATTTGTCCCACACGTCTGATAACCATTTGATTTCATAAGGGAAGATTATCTCGATCAGGGCGGCTATGTTCGCCGCCGATCGCTGTAATATCAGCTTGCTGCGGAACCCAACCTCAACAGGTTCAAGCCCTTAGAAGCCAGATGTCGTCAGGACGCGAAAGCCCTTCTGAACGAAGCCTTGCCGAACGACTGAAGCGCCTGCGTCCGTCGCAGGCGTCGATCGGCCAGATCATCTTCGGCTCGTTCCTGCTTCTGCTCGCGATCATCGTCGGCACCAGCGTCGTCAGCGTGCTTGCGATCCATCGCCTGAACGACACCTTCACCGAGTTGCAGCGGCTGCAGCGGGTCGGCGATCTCGCCGAAGAAATCGACCGCCGCATGAACGAACTCCGGCTCGCCGCGCGCGACTTCCTGTCCGAGCCCAATCCGCAAGCCGCCCATGTGCGCGAACCCGCGACCGCGCTCGCACAACTGCTGCAGGATGCGCGGCCCGAGCTTGCGCTCGACCAGAAGGACATGATCGACGGCGTGATCGCGCGGCTGTCGAACTATCGCGAGGGCTTTGAGAAGATCGCGACCCTGACCGACCGCCGCCGCGCGTTGATCGCCCTGTTGCCGGTGCTTGATGAGCATTTCAACGCCGCGGTCGCAGCCGCGGCCGATCGTGACGCCGCCGCAAACCTGCTGCGCGACCAGAGCAAGATCGCCGCGGCGCTGCTCGCGCGTGATGCGGCTTCCGCCGAAAAATCGGCACGCGAGATGCGCGACGTCGGCGTCACCGAGCCGGCCGTGCGCGGCGCGGTCGACGCCTATGCCGACGACATCGTCGAGCTCGCGGCGACAGAAGCCGAGATCGTCAGGCTCGATAGCGAGGTGCTCGGCAATGAAGGCCGCTTGATTGCGCGCGTCACCGATCAGCTGCGCGACGTCAGTGCCCAGCGCGGCCGTACGCTCGCCAACGGCTTTGCCCGCACGCTGGCCGAGGCACGCTGGCAGAGCATCCTGACGGGCATCATCTGTCTCCTGGTCGGGCTGTCGGCCGCGGTGTTCGTGGTGCGGCGGACGGTGCGGCCGCTCGCGGCGATCGCGGCCGCGATCCGTGCGCTTGCCGCAGGCTCGCGCGATGCCGCGATCCCCGACACCGACCTGCACAACGAGATCGGCGACATCGCGCGCGCCGCCGAAGTGTTCCGCCAGACCCGCGAAGAGGCCGACGCCGCACGCGAAGCCGCCGTGCGTGCGCTTGCCGAACAAAAGCTCGCCGAAGAAAGCTACGAGAAGCTGTTCGAGAGTTCGGTCGACGGCATCTATGTCACGACGCCGCAGGGCCTGATCCTCAACGCCAACCCGGCGCTGGCGCGGATCATGGGCTACGACTTGCCGGATCACCTGATCAACTCCATCAGCAACATCGCCGTTTCGATCTATGTCGATCCCGAGGTACGCGAGGAATTCGCGCGGCGGATGGAGCGCGACGGCATGGTGCGCGACTTCGAGTACCAGGTGCGGCGACGCGACGGCGATATCCGATGGCTGTCGGATTCGGCGACCGCCGTGCGCGACGGCCTGCGCCGCGTCATCCGCTACGAAGGCACGGTGCGCGACATCACCGACCAGAAGCGCGCCGAAGCCGCGCTCGCCGACAGCCGCCGCCGGCTGCAGGAGGTCATCGACACCGTGCCGGCGGTGATTAACGTCAAGACCACCGACCGGCGCTACGTGCTGATGAACCGCTACATGGCGAGGATTTTCGCCATCGATCCGGAGGAGGCGATCGGCCGCACGACCTCGGAGTTGATGGCGCGCTATGGCGGCTCGAAGGAAAGCACGAACGACGATCGCGTGCTGGCGACTGGCCGGGAGCTCGGCTTCTACGAGGAGGCCTATCTCGACTCAACCGGCATGCTGCGCCACTGGATGGCCAACAAGGTACCGCTGCGCGGGCCGGACGGCACGATCCAGAACATCCTGACCGTCGCGCTCGACATCGGCGACCGCAAGAAGAGCGAGCAGGAGATCTTGAAAGCCCGCGATGCAGCGGAGGCCGCGCTGAAGAACTTGCGCGAGACCCAGGCCTCGCTGATCGAAGCGGAAAAGCTTGCCGCGCTCGGCCGTCTCGTTGCCGGCGTCGCGCACGAGGTCAACAACCCCGTTGGCATTTCGCTCACGGTGGCCTCGGCGCTGCAGCGGCGCAACGAGCAGTTCGCCGCCGAATTCGCGCAAGGCGATTTGCGCCGCTCGAGCCTCAACGAATTCCTGCGCATCAACCACGAGGCGGCCGAGCAGCTGGTTGCCAACCTGAACCGCGCCGCCGAGCTCGTGCAGTCGTTCAAGCAGGTCGCGGTCGACCGCAATTTCTCCGATCGCCGGCAGTTCAATCTGCACGATCTCACCGAGCAGGTGGTGACGAGCCTGCGGCCGGGTCTCGGCAAGCAGAATCTGTCGTTGACCGTGGAATGCCCCGACGACCTGCAGATGAATTCCTATCCGGGGCCGTACGGCCAGGTGCTGACGAACTTGTTCGTCAATGCACTGGCGCATGCGTTTCCGCCCGGCGGCATGAGCAAGGACGATCCGGGGAAGATGGAGATCAGGATCGCGCCGGCCGGTCCCGACATGGTCGAGATCGTCTTCACCGACAACGGCCGCGGCATGAGCGACGACATCCGCCGCCGCGCATTCGATCCGTTCTTCACCACGCGGCGCGACCAGGGCGGCACCGGCCTTGGCCTGCACATCGTCTACAACATCGTCACGGGCCGCCTGGGCGGCCGCATCAGCCTCACCTCACAAGAAGGCAAGGGCACGCAGGTGCGCCTGCTGTTGCCGCGCGTCGCGCCGCTGGAAGCTGCTGCGGCGGAGTAAGGAGCGCATGCTGGTGATACCAAGGTCCGGATACCATCCTGCAACAACGAACAGAATTCGATAAGCGACGAAATTGCTGTGCGATCCGCGCAACTTAGGAACCGCTGCGAGCTGCGTGGCCGTCGGTCTGCCGCACATCCCGCCTGCCGAAGCTTGCTAACGCATTGGCGAATTGTATGCTCGTCGAACAGGGCTTGAGCTGGAACGATTGGGGCGCGTGCGCGCGCGGGGGGAGTTGATTGGATGACGTCGTCCCAGGTGCGGCGCCTTAGTCGGCCTGCAGGAACGAATCCCGTGCGGATTGACTGGATCAATGCGGTGGCCCTGCTGCTGTATCACGCGGTCGCGGCGCTTGCGTTTTTGCCGTGGTTTTTCAGCTGGCCCGGAGTCACGGCCGCGCTGGTTGGCGTCTACGTGTTCGGCACGCTTGGCATCAACATTTGCTACCACCGCTTGCTGACGCATCGCGGTCTGGAGTGCCCGAAGCCGCTGGAGCATGCCCTGGCGCTTCTCGGCGTGTGCTCATTTCAGGACACGCCGGCGCGCTGGGCTGCCGTTCATCGCCGGCATCACGAATACTCGGACGAACAACTCGATCCGCACAGCCCGCTGGTCAGCTTTTTCTGGGCGCACCTGCAGTGGATTTATGTCGAAAATCGCGAGCTCAATCGCCTCGGTATCTATGACCGCTATGCCAAGGATATTTTGCGCGACAGATTCTACGTTGCGCTCGAGCGCGGCAATGCCTGGCTCCTGGTCATTGGCGCCTCATGGGTGGTGTTTTTCCTTGGCGGCGCTGCGATTGGCTTGTTGACCGGTACGACGTCGGCGGAGGCGCTGCAGACGGGCTTGAGCGTCCTGGTGTGGGGCGTGTTCGTGCGCACGGTGGTGGTCTGGCACATCACCTGGTCGGTCAATTCGGTGACGCACCTGTCAGGCTATCGCAATTACCGGACTGCGGACTTCAGCCGGAACAATATCCTTGTCGGGTTGGTCAGCAACGGCGAGGGCTGGCACAACAATCACCATGCCGACCCGCGCTCCGCGCGCCATGGACACCGGACATGGGAAATCGACGTGACCTGGATGACAATCGGGTTGCTCGAAAGCCTGGGTCTCGCCACCGATGTCGTTCGCCCGGCACCGAAGATCGTCGCCAGCGCCGGTCAGGACACCGAGATTCCTGACGTCAAGGGCTGGCAAAACGCCGACGCATAGCGCAACCGTCGATGCGGAGCGACATTGGATTGACGATGACTGAATCCCGGCGCGATGTCTGGATCACGGGCGTGGGCCTGATCTCGTCGCTCGGCAAGGGGTGTGATGCGCATGGCCCCGAGCTCGGTTCGCACCCGCTAATGCTCAACACGTCGGATTGGGCGCCGTATCTGTATCATCCACTGGCGCCCGTTGTCTTCGACGAGCAAATCCCGAAGAAATCCGATCAGCGCCAGATGGCGCAATGCCAGCGCATCGGCACCTATGCGGCCGGCCTCGCACTGCAATCGGCGGGACTGAAAGCAGACACCGCGCGCCTTGCGCGAATGGACATGATGGTGACCACGCTCGGCGGCGAACGCGACATGGCGGTCGATGCTGCCGTGCTGAAGGCTGTGCCTGGAGCTTCGGATCCAGGAGCGACTCTTAACGAGATGCTGATGACGGAGCTGCGGCCGACCCTTTTTCTCGGGCAGCTGCCCAATCTGCTGGCCGGCAATATCGCGATCGTCCATGGCGTGACCGGATCGGCGCGTGTCCTGCTTGGCGAGGAGGAAGCCGGCGTCGACACGATCGGGATTGCGGCTGCGCGGATCGTCGGCGGGCAGAGCGATTGTGTGCTTGCCGGTGCAGGTTACAACGGCCAACGCAAGGACATCCTGCTCTACCTCGTTGCGGCAGGTCATGCGCTTGCCGGCGAATGGCGACCTGTGTTCGAGCGCGAGGCCAGCGGCAGCGGCATCGTGCTCGGTTCGATCGGCGCGTTTCTCGTGCTGGAGGCCGCGGAAGCGGCGCGGGCGCGAGGCGCAACCCCGATCGCGAGACTGGCAGGCGTTGTCTCGGACGCGACCGTGCCGGACGACGGGGCCGCGCGCGAAGCGACGCTGGACCGGTTGTGGTCGCGCCTGGCGCCGCGGCTTAGGCCAGATCACCTCGCCGTCATCTCCGGTGCGTCCGGTGCGGAGCCAGCGACCTCGGTGGAGCGCAGGTTTCTTCAGCGGCTCGCCCTGCCGGTGCGGGCAACCGGGAGCCATTTCGGACATGCGGCGCAGGCGCAGTTTCCCGCCAACGTGGCGATCGCCGCACTGCTCGTCGCGCAGCGAAAGCTGTATGCGCCATCTGGCGTGTTTGAAGCCGATGTGACCGATGGCCGAGCCATTGAACAGATCGTCGTAACCGGCGTCGGCCGCAATTTTGGCGAGGGCCTGGCGCTGGTTGAGGCCGTTGGAGCGAACTCATGACCGGACAATCGAACGTCGGCGCAGTCGCCGTCACCGGGCTCGGAATCGTGAGCTCGCTTGGCGTCGGTTCGACAGACAACTGGGCGCAACTGTGTGCCGGCCGATCGGGCGTGCGCGCGATCCGGCGCTTTCCGACGACGGGACTTAAGACCTCGATCGCGGCGACCGTCGACGAGATCGCGGTCGATCCGTTCAACGTTCCGGATTTGTGTAACGCGCTGGCGGAATCCGCGATCGAGGAGGCGTTGACGCAGTCGGCCATCGGCTCACGGGGACGTTTCCCGGGGCCGCTGTTTCTGGCGCTTCCCCCGCTCGAGCTCGAGTGGCCGCGGCGATTTGAGCTGGCGGCTGCGAGCAACGTGTCAGAGCCCGCGTTCGACGACCTGCTGCGCGTCGCGGCGAGCGGCACCTTCAAGGACATCGATACGCGTTGTCAGCACGGGTCGGTCGCGTTGCGGCTCAAGGGCAAATTCGGCACCGAGGGCGCGCCAATCTCGCTCAACACCGCATGCGCGTCCGGTGCCAGTGCGCTGCAGCTCGGCGTCGAGGCGATCCGGCGCGGCGACACCGCAGCGGCGCTTTGCGTCGGCACCGACGGTGGGGTGAACCCTGAGAACCTGATCCGGTTTTCGCTGTTGTCAGCGCTGTCGACCCGCAACGATCCGCCGGCGCAGGCCTCGAAGCCGTTCTCAAAGGACCGCGACGGTTTTGTCATGGGCGAGGGCGCTGCTGCGTTGGTGCTGGAGAGCGTCGCAGCCGCGCGCGCGCGCGGCGCCAGAATTCTCGCGCTGCTGACCGGCCTCGGCGAAAGCGTCGATCCCTATCATCGCACGCGCGGCAATCCGGACGGCGCGCCGGTTGCCGCCTGCATGATGCGGGCGATTGCGGACGCTGGTCTCACCCCCGAGGCTATCGACTATGTGAATGCGCACGGGACATCGACGCCTGAAAATGACAGGACCGAATGCCTCGCGCTGGCAAACATCATGGGCGCGCATCTGAGCCGCCTTGCCGTATCGTCGAACAAATCCATGATCGGGCACACCCTGTCGGCAGCGGGCGCGATTGAGGCTGCGTTCACGGTGCTGACCCTGCAGCACCAGCGCCTGCCGCCAACCATCAACTACCGTGAACCTGATCCGGAGATTTTGCTCGACGTCGTGCCGAACGTTGCGCGCGACGCTACGCTGAGGCGTGCGCTTTCCAATTCGTTCGGTTTTGGCGGCCAGAATGTGTCGCTGGTGATTGAAACGGCATGAATTCAACGGGCTTGTGGCCGTGGTTGGCCGAGCCTGGATCAGCGTGATGATTGTTGTGCCAGCCCTCGCCATTGGTCAGAGAACACGCCGCTCTGCACGGCCCTCCTCGCCGGCGTGCGAGGAGGGATGCAACGCTTCAGGAACCGCTGCAGTCGTCTACTCCGCCGCCTGCTGAACCCCGCCAAGCTCCGCCGGCCTGCGGTTCGGAATGTACAGGAACAGCGCGCACACGATCGACGCGATCAGGCCAAGCAGCGCGAGTCCGTAGAGGCCGCCGGAGAAATTGCCGGTCAGGTCACGCATCGCGCCGACATACCAGGGGCCGAAGAAGCCGCCGAGATTGCCGATCGAGTTGATCCAGGCGATGCCAGCGGCAAGCGCGGTGCCGCTCAGGAACATGGGCGGCATCGCAAAGAATGGACCCTTGGAGCCGTAGAAGCCCATCGCGGCGATCGACATGCCAACCAGTGCCCACCATGTCCCCATCGTCAATCCTGCGAGGCCAAGTCCGATCGTCGAGAGCACGCAGGCGAGGAACAGATTCCAGCGCCGCTCGTTCATGCGATCGGAGATGCGGCCCCACACCACCATGGCGATGGCGCCGCAGATATACGGGATCATGGTGAGCCAGCCGACTGTCATGTTCGAGAAATTGCCGAGCGACTTGATCATCTGCGGAATGAAGATGAGCATGCCGAGGCTCGCGGTGACGATGCCGAGATAGTTCAACGACAGCAGCAATACTTTCGGATTGTAGAGTGACTGCCATAGGGTGAAGGTGCGTACCCCTTCGGTCACGCGTCGTTCGGCGGCAATGGTGTTGACCAGCCAGTTGCGTTCCGCCTCGGTCAGGAATTTCGCCTGGTCGGGCTTGTCGGTGAGCACGAAGTAAGTCAGTACGCCGATGATCACGGTCGGCACCGCTTCGGCGACGTACATCACCTGCCAGCCCTTCAGCCCGAACAGGCCATCGAGGCCGAGCAGCCCGGTCGAGATCGGCGCGCCGACTGCGACCGCGAACGGCAGCCCAACCAGGAAGCCCGAGACGATGCGGGCGTGGTGCCAGCTCGGGAACCAGTAGGTGAAGTAGAGGATGAGGCCTGGAAAGAATCCGGCCTCCGCGACACCGAGCAGGAAGCGCACGATGCCGAAAGAAGTTGCGTTGGTCGCAAACGCCGTCGCGCCGGCGAGAATGCCCCAGGTGATCATGATGCGGGCGATCCAGATCCGCGCGCCGACCTTTTCCAGGACGATGTTGCTCGGCACCTCGAAGATGAAATAGCCCCAGTAGAACAGGCCGACCGCAAAACCAAAGGTGGTCGCCGACATACCGATGTCGTCGCGCATGGTGAGCGCTGCGAAGCTCACATTGATGCGGTCGATGTAGGCGAGTACGTAAGACAGCACGGCAAAAGGCAGCAGGCGCAAATAGACTTTGCGCATGGTCGAACGTTCGAGCGTACGGTCCACGATTTCCTCCCCCGTTTATTTTGTGGTGAGAGGCTACGCCGATGTCACTGCGGTGTCAGGGCAAGGACCCTGACCTAAGTTGTGCGTTGCCGCGAGGGTCGTTTACAGCGATGCGGTCTTGTCGCCCGTTTGCACCGCCGGCGCTTCTTGTGAGGGCGGTGTCGCATAGTAATCCAGCAGATGCTGGTGGCGACGGATATGCCGCTCGGCCTGGCGGCGACGCAATTCATGCAGCGCCAGGAAGATGGTGGCGAGCGGCTTTTTCCAGTCCGGAAGGCGTGCCGATCTCGTGGGAGGTGGCAGTGCGTCGACAAATGCCAGCAGGCTCGAGAGTTTCATGTTCGCCTCGTCTGCTTGTTGTTGACGCGAAGCAGTAAAGGCGAGGGCGGTCTTGGTTTGTGAACGGGGCCACAAAGCTAGTGAAAATCGCGGCTGCTCGCTTTCTCTTGCGATCACATCGACGTCAAATCTCGTCATTGCGAGCGAAGCGAAGCAATCCAGGGTCGCGAAAATAAACTGGATTGCTTCGTCGCTTCGCTCCTCGCAATGACGAATTGATCTGGAGGGGCCTACTCCGCTGCCTGCCGCACGACGCCCGGTACGTCGATCTCGCGCAGGTTCTTCGCGTAGGCCTCGAGCCAGTCCATCGTAACGGGCGCGATGAAGGCGCCGCCGCGCGCGCCACGACACACTGATGGATCGCGCGCGGTCGGCGGCAGCTTGCCACTGGCGGCAAATTCCTTTGCTGCGGCAATAATGCGCTGGCGCGTCACCGAGATCATCCGGTCGCTGGGCGCAAGATGCTCCAGCGAGCGATCGACGATCTCCTCCATGCTCTCGACACAGGCCTGGTCCTGCCGGCCGATGCTTTCGATGCCGGAGTACGACTCGTTGCGCTGCTGCTTGCCGCGGTCGATCTCGTAGTCGTTGTCCTTGCGCGACTCCAGGCGGAAGCGCCCGTACCAGTCGTTGGTCCGCGGCAGGTAACGCAGATCGATGCCGGCGCCGGGAATGCTCTCGCCGGATTTCAGCTTGCGCAGGCCCTGCTCGCGTTTGCTCCATGACAGATTGATGGTCATGGTGTGGGTGTCGTCCATTGGCACGTTCAGCGTCGCCTGCACGTGGTTCTTGAAAGTGCCGTCCGGCGTCAGCGCAAAGCACGGGAACATGAAGTGGGCGAAGCGGTGATAGTACTCGCCGGCCTCGGCCGGACGATACGCCGAGTACATTGTGCCCCAGTCGGTCTCCTTGACGTGGTAGCGCGGCGCGCGATCGATGATCGAATATTTGTGCATGTTGGTCGGGTCGACGTCGTCGGCGTCGACGCGAGCCGACATGCAGGAAGCCGAAATGCGAGGTATCGATGTCGCCTTCGAGCGACTGCAGCCAGTTGCATTCGCGCTGGTGGATCTGAATGTTGCGCTCGGCTTCGGGGATATTGAAAACTTCGAGCGCCGGCGGCGGCGGCGCGGTCTCGCGCTTGCCCATATAGGTCCAGATCAGGCCGCCCTGCTCGAGCGTCGGATAGGCCTTGGCCTTGACCCGCGGCTCGAACCGATAATCCACCGGCACGTTCGGCATCTCCAGGCAATTGCCCTCGGTGTCGAACTTCCAGCCGTGATAGACGCAGCGCAAGCCGGCCTCTTCGTTGCGGCCGAAGAATAGCGAGGCGCAGCGATGCGGGCAGCGGTGGTCGAGGATGCCGACCTTGCCGTTGGTGTCGCGGAACGCGATCAGCTTCTCGCCGAGCAGCAACAGCCGCAGCGGCGGGCTATCCGTCTCGAGCTCGCTGGAAAGACAGGCCGGCATCCAGTATTCGCGCATCAGTTCGCCGGTCGGGGTTCCCGGACCGACGCGTGACAGGATTTCATTGTCCTGATGTGACAGCATTGTATGAAGCCTCCCTGGTGTCGTTTTTGCCTGTTGTCGCGTCCTCTCGTGGCGCACGTGACACGCGCCGCGAAGGACAACGTTATTGCCAACCGGCCGCAGGGCGGACTTGATCGCACAGCGGACAGTCCAGTCGTTCACGCTAGCGAATTGTGTTCCTGGGGTGGAATTATTCCGTCGGGTGGCGCTGGCGTCAATGCGAAAGCGCATCAAGCGAAGGTGAGGAGGGGCCGTGCGAGAGGGATGCGGAGGAGTCGCCGCAACAATCTCGCCGCATATGAGGCGGCCGCAATAATTCCCCATATGCGGCGTGACACATAAATGTCGCCCCGCCAGCCCCGAATTCGCGCCCCATTGTCGTGGGAGTGAAGCGTCCTTCACGCGCGTGTCCGGGAAAAGCATGCCCGCGGGCGTGACCGGATGGGTGGGACCGGTTTGCCGAAAGGACACGCGCCAGTTCACGACTCTGCGGCATCGCGATTTGTCCAGTCGGGATGCGCGGAAACATGAAGGGGCGCGTTCATGCCTAACCGAATCTTGTTCCTCGTATCGGCGGTGCTTGCGAGCCTTGCCCTGCCTGTGATCCCGAACCTGGCGCGTGCTGCTGACGATTGCCTGACCAGCCCGGACAAGGCGACACCGTCAGGCGGGCACTGGCGCTACCACCTTGAGCGCGGCACCGGCCGCAAGTGCTGGTATCTCGCCGATGAAGCCGCCAACACTGAAACCACGAAGGCTGACACGGCGAAGCCGGATACTGACGAACCGGACGCGACCGGCAGCGTCCCGCCAAAGCCTGCAGCGAAAGTCGTGCCGTCGCTGGAGCGCGCGGCCGCCTCGCCGCCGGATCGGCCCCGCGCGACAAAGCCTCCGGCAACGCCCGTCGCGCAAGCACCCGCGAGCAACGCCCGCGCGGAATATCTCGACGCGCCCGGCAACGAGCAGCCCGCGCCCGCGGCGCCAGCCCAGCCCGATGCGTCGCAAGTGGCAGCACCAACTACGCCATTGCAGGGTTCGGTCGCGACGCGCTGGCCAAGCCCCGGCAGCATGGTTGCTGCCGACAGCAATTCTCCACCCGCTTCTGCCGCGACGCCGGCACCTGCTCCGCAGGCGAACGCCGAACCCAAACCTGCGGCCTCGGCCGATCAAGCGACTCCGGCCGCTCCGGCGGACCAGACAACGGCGCTGCCCACGGATGCCGCGCAAGGGCCTGACTATCTGCTCTACGCGCTGATCACCGCCGTGACCGGTTTTGCGGCCGTTGTGGGATTTGCTGGCCTGCGCTTTTTCGCCGAGTGGTGGCTGGATTGGCGCGAGGAGTCGCGCTGGCGCCGCTCGCAACAGCCTTCCATCGCGACCAGCGGACCCTCGATGCTGGCGATCGGTGACGTCCCGATGGGGTTTGCGCCGGCAAGCGAGACGGCAACACCGCGAGCGCGCCAATCCATCGCGCCGGAAGAGCCACCGCGCCGGCTCGAAGACGAGATCGACGAGATCGAGCAATTACTGGCGCTCACGCGGCAAACCGGTGGGCAGTCGCATGGCCCGTCCTGGGACGCGCATGCACCACGCGACGCGGCGGAGTAACCGCACGCTGTTGCGCGGCTAGTCGTTGACTTTGGTTTGTTGACCTGGGTCAAGCCGACAAGCGTTGCATCGTTGCATCATGCGCCTGATCGCATGATGAGAGGGCGACATGTCGCGCATGACGGGCGCAACCTTGGCCGTTACCCTTTGCGCTACTCTTGGCGCCGCGCTTCTGGTCGCTGCGACGCCGCTCGACGCCGCGGGCCCCGCAAAACTCGCGGCGCGGGGCCGGGCGGTACTGCAGCAAAATTGTGCGCGCTGTCATGCCATCGATTCGAGCGGTGCGAGCCCGATGACAACAGCGCCGCCGATGCGTGACATCTACGCGCGCTTTGCGCCGCGCGAGCTGCAGGCCGAGCTCTCCGAAGGCATGGTGTCGCACTTCAGGGATATGCCGCAGATCGAATTCGCGAGCGAAGACGTCGATGCGATCCTGGCTTACCTCTATCAGCTGTCGGCGCAGCAATGGCGCGCCGCCCATCCGCGGGCGAAAGCGCGAGGGGCCAAGTAACGCCCACAGGTAGCGCCTACCAGCAGTGCCCGCCGTACCAAGCGCAGGAATACGGCGGCCGGCTGAAGATCAGGAACGGCGAGGTGCCGTAGTAGTTGCGGTAATCGAAATCAAACCAGGTGCCGTAGTAGCCGGCGACGCGTGGCGAGTTGGCGACCCACGGCACGATCGGGCCGGTGTATTCGACCGCGAGCGGAACCGATGCCCCCACGACAGGCTCGTCTGCGAACACTGCGCCGAGCCGCGTGTGTGCGGGCAAGTCGGCGGCGCCGGCTGTTAGTCGTCGCAAGCGCGCACGCAGATGGCGGCGAGGACCAGGGTGTTGTGAGGCATGGCGATGCGTCCTGCTGATTCGCGACCAGCATAGCGCCGCGGAATTAGGAATGATTAACGATGCGGCCTTCGTCGCGTGCTCACGCCGCGGCGCGATCGGCCGCGCTCACTGCCACAAGGTCGGCGTGGCCAAAGCCCCTGGTGTAGTCGAGCACCGAAATCACCTCGGGCGATACCCGGAACACGGCGACACCGCTCAGGTCGAGCTGGCCCATCATCTTGAGGTATTCCGGGTATTTCTTCGGCAACATCGCCAGCATGGTGCGCCTGATCTGCTCCTGATCCGTGACCGGCGTCGCGCGTGCCGCCATCGACAAGCCGCAGATCGCCATCGGGTCGGAAGTGTCGCTGTCGATCGTCAGCGACACACGGCTGTCGCGTGCGAGGTTCTTCGCCTTCTGGCTATCCTTGCCGCACATGAAGTAGAGGTTTAGCCCGTCGCTGACATAGCCCACCGTGGTCGTCTGCGGCCAGCCATCGGGGCGAAGCGTCGCCAGACTCATCAGGCGATGTTCGTCGAGCAGTTTCAGAATTTTGCTGTGAAGCGCTGCGTCCATGACCGTCTCCCGATCCGAGATGCCCTTGGTCAGTCTCGTCGGTGCGCCGCGCGGCGCGTTGATCTTGCTCAAGGACGGCGGTTGTTGGCGACCATGGGCATGACGGCGAAAGCGATGACCAATGCCGCATAGATCAGGCCCGCCGGCGTCGCAAAATGGCCAATCTGCTCGGCCGGCCTGATTCCGCGCAGGAGGCTGCCGAGGGCGAAATCGGCGGCTTGCTGCAGCACCAGCGCGCCAAATCCCATGACCGCGAGCTGGCCCGCGGTCGTCAGACCGAAGCGGCGCGGCAGGTAGCGTGCGGCGATGACGATGACCACGAGCAGGACCGGCGCTTCGCAGAGCGTGGCGAAGGTCTCACCGAGTTGCGGCTCGAGGAGAAATACTCGGATCGGGCCCAGCAGGAAGCCGGCACCAAATACGATGGCGAAATAGCTGAACGCGGCGGCGAGGATACGCATCTCTTGCCGCGTTGTTCACACGAACGCCATGCCGCCGTTCAGCACGATGGTCTGCCCCGTCATGTAATCGTTGCCAACAACCATCAGCACGGCTTGCGCGACTTCATCGGGACGGCCGAAACGGCCGAGCGGTATCCGTGCGGCGAGATCGGTGCGACCGCCCATCATGTCGGTCTCGATCAGCGACGGTGCGACGTTGTTGACGGTGATGCCGTCCTTGATCAGCCGCGCGGCGTAGCCTCGCGCGAGGCCCTCCATGCCGGCCTTGGAGGCGTTGTAGTGCGGGCCGATCGCACCGGCGCCGCGCGCCGCGCCCGACGTGATGTTGACGATGCGGCCCCATTTCCACGCCCGCATCGATGGCACCACGGCCTGGGTGCAGAGGAAGGCCGATTTCAGGTTCACCAGGATAGTGCGGTCGAAATCGGCCTCCGTCAGGTCGTCGAGCCCGCGCGTGATCGCAATGCCGGCATTGTTGACAAGGATATCGATCGGACCGAGGACCGTCGCCACGCGCTGCACGAGCCGCTGGACGTCATCGGCCAGCGAAACGTCGGCGGCAAAAACCGCGGCTTCGCCCCCAGCTGCCTTGATCTTTGCCTCGAGCGCGTCGGCCCGCTCCGCCTGTTGGTGATAATTGATCGCAACGCGTGCGCCGGCCTCGGCCAGCGAGAGCGCGATGGCCGCGCCGATGCCGCGTGACCCTCCCGTGACAAGCGCGGTGCGGCCGGTGAGTGATGGGATCGTGGGCATGGTTCGGGACTTCCTGCATGATCACACTATCATGCTGCGCTGCATCTGCATGACTTCAGCTAGACAGCCTTCCCGGCCTGCGTCACACTGGGCCGAAATAGCCGAAATATACGGGAGATGCGCCGATGCTTGAGCGAACTCCGCCGCAGTTCCGTGAACTGCAAGAAATCACCATGCAGACGGACACGCGCGATATCCTCGCGCATGCCACGCGGCAGTCCGAAAGTTACGAAGACTATTTCCTCGTCGATATCGATGCCCACGTCAGCGAGACCTCGTTCTGGAACGAGATTCTGGCGCTGATCGACAACGACGTGATCCGCCACATGGGCCAGGCGATTATGGAGCGGCCGGGCACCGCCGGTGCGCTGCTCAACATCCAGCCCGGCATGCTCTACCAGCATCTCTACGGCCGCATCCCGCACCAGCAGGCGCTGCTCGAGAAGGTCGAGAAGGGCAGCGACAGCGGTCATCCGTTCACGCAAATCGCGCGGCGCTCGATGGACGCGCTCGGCCTCGATTACCAGGTCGTGTTCCCGACCCCGATGCTGACGCTCGGCATGCACCCGCAGGACGACATCGAGGCGGCGCTAGGCCAAGCCTACAATAAATGGCTGACGTCGCGCATCCTGCCCGAGGACGAGCGGCTGAAAGGTCTGGTCTACCTGCCGTTCAACACGCCGGAAGCCTGCGTCGAAGAGGTCAAGAAGCACGCCGCCGATCCGAACGTCATCGGCTTCACGGTCTGCTCGACCCGCAACAAGCCGGTGCATCACAATGCCTACATGAAGCTCTATGCAATGATGGAGGAGACCGGAAAGCCGTTCGTCTTCCACTCCGGGTTCAACTGGAACGACCCCTCGTTCCTGCAGTTGAACCGCTTCATCTCGATGCACGCGCTGTCGTTCGTGCACTACAGCCTGATCCACATGACCAACTGGGTCATCAACGGTCTCCCTGAACGTTTTCCGAAGATGAAGGTGCTGTGGGTCGAGAGCGGGCTCGCGTGGATCCCGTTCCTGATGCAGCGGCTCGACCACGAGTACCAGATGCGCTCGTGCGAAGCGCCGCTGCTCAAGCGGCTGCCGAGCGAGTACATGCGCGACATGTTCTACACCAGCCAGCCGCTGGAAAAGACCAACATGAAGCTGCTGCAGGCGACGATGGAATGCTTCAACGCCGAGACGCAGCTGCTCTATGCGTCAGACTGGCCGCACTGGGACTTCGATCCGCCGAGCGCGATCACCACGCTGCCGTTCCTGTCCGACCAGGCCAAGCGCAATATTTTGGGCCTGAACGCGGCGCGCGTCTTCAACCTCGAGGTCAAGCGGCAGCGGCCGAAGGCGGCGCAGGTGCTCAGCAGTCGGCCGGGCGTTTCATAAAATGTCTGCGGTGCAGGAGAAAGCAGCACTCGGCGACGATTTTGTCGCCGCTTGCGAGCGTGCGCTCGATGCCGGCCAGCCAGGCGAGGTCAGCGACGCCGACCTCGCACGCGTCATGACCGCGGCGGTGCGGCTCTATGCAGCGAAGCGTGACGGCGCGACGTCGCCGGCGCAGCCGGTGCTGGCCGAACAAATAACGCCGACCGAGATCGTGGTGACGGTGAGCGACTTGATCCGCGCCGCCGGGTTGAACCTCTGGGACGTGTCGATGTGGTTCAACCGGAGCGGAAGGTGAGTGGAGCAAGAAAATGCCCGAAGTGAACATCGGTCCGGCGTCGGACTTCAAGGATCCCGGCCGCAAGATCATCGGCTTCGAGCGCTTCGAGGTTGCCGTGTTCAAGCTCGATGGCGAGTTCTTCGCCTACCTCAACCATTGTCCGCACATGGGCGGCCCGGCGTGCCAGGGCAAGATGATCCACAAGGTCGAAGAGCTCATCGCCGACGACCGCACCTCGAAGGGCATGGCGTTCTCCAAGACCAAACTCCATGTCATCTGTCCGTGGCACGCGTTCGAGTTCGATATCCGCACCGGCATCCACCCTGGCAACGCCCGGATGCGGCTGCGCAAGATCGACGTCGCGCTGTCCGGCGGCGACGTTGTGGTCAGCGTGCCCGAGGCGCGCGAAGCGGCGGAGTGATCGTGCGAGCAACGAGCACTGAAGCTGTCGCGGAGTGCTGTTGGGAGTTCGTCACATGAACTTCGGCAGCACCTTGGTCCACAGTGCTTCCGTCGATTTCATCAGCTTGGCGTGTGGCACCAGCGCGTTGTAGGTGTAGCAGAACAGCCAGTCGACCGGCTGCCGCTTCATGTTGGCTTCCAGCGCCCGCGTCACGGTGTCGACGGTGCCGACCAGCGCGTGCCCGAGTGCAATGGACTCCTTCGCCGTGGAGAATTTCTTCGTCACCGGATCCATCGAGCCGCGGCGGAAGCCGAACGGCTCGAACCACGCCTTGCCGGAGAAGCGGCCGGAGTCTTCCCACAGCGCCATCGCTTCCTCATCGGTGTCGCAAATGATGACGTCGCGCAGCAGCCCGGTGCCTTGGCCGCGCGGTTTGCCCGAAACTTCCGCATAGAGGTCGAACAGCGGCGCCTCGTAGGCCTCGTGCATCGGCGGCAGGATCGCGGTGACGCCCTCGGTCGCGGCCCAGCGGATCGAGTTCGGCGATGAAGCGAACGGCAGGAACACCGGCGGATAAGGTTTCTGCAGCGGCTTCGGCACCACGCCGACCGATTTCAGCATGCCGTTCTCGACGCCCTTGCCGTACTTCACCGTGGTCTCGAGATCCCACGGCGTCGCGCCCGCCGGCACCTTCCAGTACTTGCCCTGGAAGGTCAGCATCTCCTCGGTCCAGCATTTCTTGATGATCTGCCAGTTCTCCTCGAACGCCTCGCGGTTGGCTTTGTCGATCTCATCGTGCTGGTGCGGCAGCGTGCCTGACACGCCGTGGGTCTGCTGGGCCATGATGTCGACCCAGCGCCGCTGGTAGCCGCGGGCGAACCCGGCGCAGGCGCGGCCGCCCGTCATGTGGTCGAGCATCGCGATGTCTTCGGCGACGCGGATCGGGTTGGCCGCGGGCAGCACGATGCCGAGCTGGCCGACGCGGATGCGCTTGGTCTGCATCGCGAAGTAGAGATCGAGCAGTACCGGGTTGTTGGAAACTTCAAAACCCTCGATGTGGAAATGATGCTCGGTGAAGCTGACCGAGTCGTAGCCGAGATCGTCGGCAAGTTTGACGAGCTCGGTGAGCTCTTTCAGCATGCGCTGGTAGAGCTCCGGCCGCGTCGCTGCCATGCCCTGCTCGATTTCGGCGCGCGAAGCGACGCTCGGCAGGCAAAAGATCGATGCTTTCATTGTTTCGTCCCGTGAACTGTTCTGGTTCTTGATTGGGGCGTAAGATCGGAAAGGAGGCGGCAAGGGCGCAAGGCCAGGTGCATCAGTCTGCTTACATGGTTAAGCCTCGGTTAAGATTGAGTAGCGACCTGCCCCTGAAAGGGGGAGGTCGATCGCGCAAGCGAACGGGTGGGTGGTCTTTTTGAGTCAAAGCGATGGTTAAGCTTGGAGACCGACCACCCCGACCCTCCCCCTTGCAGGGGGAGGGAGAACCAAGAACCGCTTAAGCCTTATTTAGCCGCGCTGGACGATGCTGGGCGCCGCGAGGGCGGACCGCCTCGTGCTGACCGTGACCAAAGAAAAATGAACTGCGTCGTCATCCCAGCCTATCGCGCCGCCGCCAGCATTCTTGACGTGATCGCGCGCGTCGGCCCCGAGATCGGGTTGATCGTCGTGGTCGACGACTGCTGTCCTGAAGGCACCGGCATAACGGTGTCGCATCGCTGCAACGACCCGCGCGTCGTCGTGCTGGTGCATGACGTCAACCAGGGCGTCGGCGGCGCCTTCATGACCGGCATGCGTTACGCTGCACGGCGCGGCGCCGACATCATCATCAAGGTCGATGCCGACGGCCAGATGGACCCCGCGCAGATCCCGGCGCTGATCCATCCGATCACCGCGGGCGACGCCGACTACGTCAAGGGCAACCGTTTCTTCTTTCTCACTCAATGCGGCATCGATGCCATTCGCGCGCAAGATTGGTAATCTCGCGCTGTCGTTCCTCGCAAAACTGTCGACCGGTTACTGGAACATCATGGACCCGACCAACGGGTTCTTTGCGATTCACGCGCGCGTCGCCGACCTTCTCGCCGAGCAGGATATCGCCAAGCGCTTCTTCTTCGAAACCGATCTGTTGTTTCACCTCGGCCTGCTGCGCGCCCGCGTCATCGAATATCCGATGCAGGCGTTCTATGGCGACGAAATCTCCAACCTGAAGATCTCGAAGGTGTTCGGGCCGTTCCTTGCCGGTCACCTCAGGAACACCGCGCGGCGTATCCTGTATCGCTACTTCTTGCGCGATTTTTCGGTCGGCTCGCTGCAGTTGTTCTGTGGCGCCCTGCTGTTCAACTTCGGCCTTGCCTTCGGAGCCTACCACTGGGCCAAGGGCGTTGCGACCAACGAGCTGGTGCCGACCGGCACCATCATGATTGCGGCGATCACGTTGTTGATCGGCTTCCAGCTGCTGCTGGCGTTCCTGAGCTACGACATCGGCACCACGCCACGCGAGGTGCTGCACCCCTTCCTCGAGCGCGGCCGAAAATCGCCAGAGTTTCCGTTCGCCAGCAAGCCGGCGGCGAAGGATGTTGCCGTGAGCGATGACCAGTCACGCCGCTTGCGGAAGATTTCCTGATGCAAGGCATGCATTGGACCGATAGCGGAACGGCGCGGCCGGCTGCTGTCCCGCTGGCCGTCTTCCTCATCAGTGCGATCTTCGTCGCGCTGAACACCGTGCATCTGGCCGTGCTTTACGCGGTCGGCGAATGGATCAGGGATCGCGCCGGCCACTACATTCTCGCCGACTTCGTGACGCTGTGGTCGGCGGGTGCGCTGGTGCACGATGGTCACGCTGTCGGCGTCTACGATTGGGAGATCGCCAAGCACGCGCAAGTTGCGGTGACCGGCATCGATTACACCGGCCATCTCGGGTTTCATTACCCGCCACCGTTCCTGTTCGTCGTCGCCGCGCTGGCCCGGCTGCCCTTCGGCATCTCTTATGTCGGCTGGGTGGCGGCAACCTTCGTGCCCTACGCTGCCGTGGTGCGCGCGCTGGTCGGCAGGCCGATCGGCTGGTGGCTTGCGCTTGCTTTCCCCGCGCTGTTCTACAATTTCGTCATCGGCCAGAACGGTTGTCTCACCGCGGCGCTGATCGGCGGCACGCTGTTGTTCATCCCGACGCGGCCGATCCTTGCCGGCGTCTGTCTTGGGCTGCTCACCTACAAGCCGCAATACGGGCCGCTGTTTCCGATTGCGCTGATCGCAACCGGCCAATGGCGTGTGATCGTCTCGGCTGCTGTGACCACGCTGGTGATCGCAACTGCGTCATGGCTCGCCTTCGGCAGCGACACCTGGCTCGCCTTCTTCCACTGGGCGCCGATGACGCCGACCTTCCTGACCAACGGTGAAGTCTATTTCGGCAAGCTGCAGAGCATGCTCGGCTTCGTGCGCTTTGCCGGCGGCAGCGAGAATATGGCCTGGATCGCGCACTGGAGCCTTGCCGTAGGCGTTGCCGTTGCGTTGGTCTATCTCTGGCGCAGCGCCGTGCGCTACGAGCTGAAGGCCGCGGCGCTGGCGACCGGCGCGGTGCTGGTGACGCCTTACGTCTTCATGTACGACCTCGTCGTGCTGGCGATCCCGGCGGCGCTGCTGGTCCGCCTCGGCTTCGCCACCGGCTTCCGCAGGATCGAACTTTACGCACTGTGGATCGTCGCCGGGCTTCTGGTCAGCTTCGACGTCTTCATCGCGCCCGTCGGCTTCGTCGCCGCGCTGGTGCTTGCTGGTCTGATCGCCGACCGCGCGCTGGTCGAACTCGGCTTTGCGCGGCCGCATGCCGAACCGCTCGGTGCATCGCAATGAATCCGCTCCACCAGTGCCCGCGACGGTTTACCGATCGGCGTCGTCTTCATCGTCGCGACCCTGATCGCGATGAACACGGTCTGCCTGCCGGTGCTCTACCTCGTCGGCAACTGGATCGTCGACGGCGAGGGTCGCAACATCGTTGCCGACTTCGGCACCCTGTGGACCACGGGCTCGCTGGTGCGCGATCATCATCCGACGCTCGCCTATGATTGGGACGCGGTCCGGCACGCGATGACCGCGCTCACCGGCAACCAGCATCTCGGCCGCTTCGGTTTCCACTATCCGCCGCCGTTCCTGTTCGTCGTTGCGCTGCTGGCGCAGATTCCCTATCGCCTCGCCTTCGTGCTCTGGGTCGTCGGCTCGACCATTCCTTACGCCGCCGTGGTGCGCGCTCTTGTTGGCCGGCCGATCGGCTGGATTTTAGCGATCGCGTTTCCGGTGCTGTTCTTCAATTCGGTCATCGGCCAGAACGGTTGCCTCACCGCGGCGCTGATCGGCGGCACGTTGCTGTGCCTGCCGACGCGGCCGGCGCTCGCCGGCGTCTGCCTTGGGCTCCTGACCTACAAGCCGCAATACGGCTTGCTGTTTCCGCTTGTGCTGGTCGCAACCGCGCAGTGGCGCGTGGTGACTTCAGCGGCAGTGACTGCGATCGTGCTGGCCGTCGTATCGTGGCTCGCCTTCGGCACCGAGACATGGCTGGCGTTCCTGCAGCAGACGCCGATGGCGTCGCAGGCTTTCTTGTCCAATGGCGAAGCAAGCTTTGGCAAGATGCAAAGCCTGCTGGCGCTGGTGCGGTACGCGGGCGGGGGCGATAACCTTGCCTGGATCGCGCACTGGAGTTTGGTGGCGACGGTCGCGATCGCGCTGGTCGTACTCTGGCGCTCATCCGTACGCTACGAGATCAAGGCGGCGGCGCTGGCGCTCGGCGCCGTGCTCGCGACGCCCTACGTCTTCATGTACGACCTCGTCGCGCTGGCGATCCCGGCTGCCCTGATCGTGCGCGTTGGCCTGGAGACCGGCTTCCGCAAATCGGAAATCTATGCCTTGGCCATCGCCGGCGGGCTGTTGCTCAGCTTCTGCGTCGTCACCGCGCCGGTCGGCTTCGTCGCCGCGCTGGTGCTCGGCGGCGTGATCATCGATCGCGCGCTCGCCGAATCGGGCTGGTCGGGGATTCCGCACGCCGTGTCCAGTGGCGGCTGAGCTTATCTGCTCGCAGTAACCGGCTGAATACGGCTGCCGTCGGTCACCTCATCTGGCACATTGATCGCGACCTTGTCGCCCGGCTTGACACCCTCGGACACAGTGACGGTCGCGCCGTCGGTGCTGGCAACCTTGATCGGCCTGAAGCGGACGGTTTCGCCGTCGACCATCGCGATCGAGCTTTGATCGTTGCGCATCAATAGCGCGGTCGCCGGAATTTGCGGCTGGCTGACCAGCGGCACGTGCAGGATCAGGTAGGCGAAGCTGCCGGGAATGAAGAAATTGTCCGAATTGTCGAGGTCGACCTGGACCAGCATGGTGCGGGTCTTCTGGTCGAGTTCGCCGGTCATGCGCGAGACCGCCGCGGTTTTCGTGCGCTCCGGATTGCTGGCGTCCGAGACCTGGACGGCGTCGCCGACGTGGACGAACGGTGCATCGACCTGCTGCACATAGGCATAGATCCGCACCTTGCTGTCGTCGGAGATCGTCAGCATCGGCAACGCGCTGGTGACGTTGGTTTGCGCATTGGTGATCAGCGCGCCGGGATCGACAAAGCGCGCGGTCACCCGGCCACCGAACGGCGCGCGCACGGTCTGGTAGGAGCGCTGGGTTTCCAGCACGGCGACGGTGTTCTCCGCGATCGTCGCGTCGGTCTCGGCCTGGTTCAACGCCACCTGGGTGGCGATACCCTTGGAAAAGAGCTCGCGGGTGCGGTCGCGATTGCGGCGCTTGTTGGCGAGATCGGCCGAGGCGCCGGTGTATTGCTGCTCGAGCTCCGGCGATTCGATGAAGGCGAGCACCTGTCCGGCCTCGACCTTGTCGCCCTTGTCGACGGAAATCGTCTTCAGATAGCCGGCGACCTTGCCGTAGAGCGTCGTGGTCGCGCCCGAGCGGAGATCGCCGAGCAGTTTTATCGTTCGCTCGGTGGGGCCGGCTGAGGCAGCAACCACCTCGATCCGCGGACCTTTGGCGGCATGCATTGCCCGCGCCTCGCGCACCGCCGCGATTTCGCCCGAGCGGGACAGGTAAAAATAGCCGACGCTGAGGGCGGCGGCGACGACCGCGCCTCCGCCGATCAGATAGAGCCGCATCGGGCGCCCAGACTTATCCATGAACGGGTTCTCCGCTCGCAGCACCCGCCGACTCCTCGGCGAACCGCTGGTCGAGCATGTGCAGTGAAGGGTGCTTGCGACGCAACAGGGTGTAGAAGATCGGGACGAGGAACAGGGTCGCAAAAGTCGCCGCGGTCAATCCGCCGATCACCGCGCGCCCGAGCGGCGCGTTCTGCTCGCCCGCCTCGCCGAGCCCGAGCGCCATCGGTACCATGCCGATAATCATGGCCAGCGCTGTCATCAGGATCGGCCTCAACCGGGTGCGGCCGGCTTCGATCACCGCGTCAAACGGCGACAGGCCTGGATCGCGCACGCGCAAATCGTTGGCGAAGCTGACGACCAGGATCGAGTTCGACACCGAGATGCCGATCGTCATGATGGTGCCCATCAGCGACACCACGTTGATCGTTGTGCCGGTCAGCGCCAGCATCCAGACGATGCCGATCAAGGCGCCTGGCACCGCCATCATGATGATGAAGGGATCGAGCCACGACTGGAATAGCACCACCAGCACCGCATAGACCAGCACCACCGCGAGCACGAGCCCGAGCGCCAGCAGGCGGAAGGACGTCTCCATCACCTCGTTCTGTCCGCGCAGCGTGATCTTTGTCGTCGACGGCAGGTCCTTCTGCACATCGGCGATCGCTTGCTTGATCTCGGCCGCAGTCGATCCGAGATCGCGGTCTTCGATATTGGCGGCGACGTCGATCACGCGCTGGATGGTGTAGTGGTTGATCGAGTTCATGCTCGAGCCCGGGCGGATGCTGGCGATGTCGCCGATCCGCGTGACCTGCGAACCAGGCGTCGCGGTCGGCGCGGCAGTTGTCGCCTGCGTGGCCATCGTCGCGGCACCGGGATTGGCCGGGAATGCCAGGATGTCGTTGACGGTCTCGAGCTTGTCGACCGACGTGTTGACGGCGACGAAATAGTTCACGCCGTTTTGCGGATTGAGATAATAGGTCGGCGCGGTTTGCGACGAGCCCGACAGCGACGTCAGCAGGTTGTTGGCGACGTCGCGTTGCGAGATGCCGAACTCGACCGCGCGCTGCCGATCGACCTCGAGGCGCAGCGTCGGAAAATCCAGCACCTGCGTGACGTGGGCGTCGGCCACGCCCGGAATGCGCTTCAAGGCCGACAACAATTTCTGGCCCGTCGCATAGCCGCGCTGCAGGTTAACGTCCTGGATCTGGATGTCGATCGGCGCCGAAAGGCCGAAGTTCAGCACCTGGCTCACGATGTCGGCGGTCTGAAAATAGAAGATCGATCCCGGAAAATCGTTGGCCAGTTTGTCGCGAATAATCTTCTTGTAGTCGTCCGACGGCCGGTGCGGCTCGCGCAGCGAGATCATTAGCTCCGCATCGGCGCCGCTGACGTTATCCGATGGCACGAACGCCAGGTTGAAGCCGAACGGCACGCCGATCATCGCGTTGATGGTGCGGAGTTCCGCCGCTGGGATGACATCGCGGATGCGCTGTTCCACGTCGACCAGGATCTTTTCGGTGCTATCGAGCCGATTGCCCTTCGGGGCGCGAACGTGAAGTTTGATGATGCCGACGTCGGCGCCGGGGAAGAAGTCGGTGCCGACGACCGGCGCCAGCGCGCCGGTGATCAGGATCAAGAGCCCGACGCACCCCAGAAGGAAACGGCGCTGACCCAACACGGCCTGCAGGGTAGCGGTGTAGCCGTCACGCAGGCGATCGAAAACGCGATCGAAGCGGGCGGCGAGGCGGGCGCCCCATCCCGGCTTTGCGTCGCCGCCGTTGTGATGCTCGTCGACGAGCAACTGCCGCGCGAACGCCGGCACCACCGTAAACGACAGCACGAACGAGGCCAGCATCGACAGCACGACGGTGATGGCGAGCGGAATGAACAGGAACCGGGCAGGGCCCGTCAGCAGCACCACCGGGAAGAACACGATGCAGATGCACAGCGTCGCGACCGTGAGCGGCTGAATGACCTCGCTCGAGCCGTCGAGGATCGCGACCGTCAGTGGTTTGCCGAGAGTCTGGTTGCGGTGGATGTTCTCCATCACGACGGTCGCGTTATCAACCAGCATGCCGATCGCGAGCGCCAGTCCGCCAAGCGTCATCAGGTTGATGGTTTGCCCGGTCAGGAACAGGCCGACGATGCCGGCAAAAATCGATAGCGGAATCGAGGTCGCGACCACAACCGTGTTCCGCCAGCTGCCGAGGAACACCAGGATCATCAGTGACACCAGCGCCGACGATACCAGCGCTTCCTTGATGACGTTCAGGACCGCGGCGCGCACGAACACCGACTGGTCAAAATCCATCTTCAGGTTGATGCCGCTCGGTGCGCTCTCCTGAATTTCCGGCAGCAGGTCCCTGACGGCGTCGACCACCGCAAGCGTCGACGCGGTCGAGTTCTTGAGGATCGGCAGGAACGCCGCGCGCTGGCCGTTGATGCGCACGATGTTGGTTTGCTGTGAAAAGCTGTCGCTGACTTTGGCGACGTCGCTCAACAGCACCGGCACGCCTTCGCGAACCCCGATCGGGAGGTCATTGAACTGCGAGACCAACTGCGGGCTCGAGTTGATCTGGACGTTGTATTCCTTCGGGCCGATCCGCGCGATGCCGGCCGGGATGATGACGTTGGCCGAACCCATCGCATTGACGACGTCCATCGCCGAAAGGCCCTTGGCCGAGGCTTTGGCGCTGTCGACTTCGACGATGATCTGGCGGTTCTTGCCGCCATAGGCGCTTGGGATCGAGGTACCGGGAACTGTGAACAACCGAGCGCGCAGAAAATTGTTGGCCCAGTCGGACAGCTGCTGTTCCGGTCGCGTCTTGCTGTCGAGGGTGACCTGCACCACCGGCACGTTCGATGCGTTGAACTGGATGATGTTCGGCGGCGACATGCCGGGCGGCGCGATGCGCAGGATCGCGTTGCTCTGGGCCGAAATCTGAGCGATCGCGCTGCCGATGTCGCTGCCCTGCTGGAAGTAGATCTTCAGGATACCGGTGCCAGGAATGGACAGCGACTCGATGTGGTCGATGCCGTTCACCGTGGTCGAATAGGCGCGCTCCGAAATCAGGACGACGCGCCGCTCCATGTCTTCGGCACTCAGTCCGATGTAGCTCCAGGCAACGAAGACGACGGGGATATCGATCGACGGAAATATGTCGACCAGCATGCGCGGTACCGACAGCGTGCCCATCAGCATGATGAGCAAGGCGGAGATCGCCATCGTATAGGGCCGTCGCAGCGCGGTGCGCACGAGGCTGATCATCTGCCCCCCTGCCGTTGGCCGGCATTGTCGTTCCGCGCAGTCGCGCGGTGGCCTGCCCGGATGCTCATGCCACCACGTCGCGGCCTGGCTCCCTGTCGTTTCGCGGCGACGCGATGCGGCAGCTCCCGCGCCTAAAATCCGCTAAAACGCTCCTGCTTTCAAGGCGATTGCCGGGCCGCAAGATTGCCAGAAGCTAATGCAGGGCCGGCTGCAAATTGTTGCAGCGCGTTATGAGGCTTTCAAAGCCGGAGCAGCTGACCAGGCCCTAACGCGAGGTGAGGAGTGCGCTGACCCGGCTCGCCGCGACCGGCTGATTCCCGAACAGCGCGTCGGCGATCTCCTGCTCGCGGGAGCGGGACCCGATGGCGTAGGGGTCGGTCGGCGTCAGGTGATGGTCGACCACGAGCTTTGACAGCAACAGGCGTCGCGCATCGCCGTTGCGCTCGGCAAGCTGCGCGCCTTCCCACGTCAGCGTCACTGCGCTCGCGGTATGATAGAGCAGGGTAGTGGCGCGCCGCGCATCACCTTCGTTCTCCGGCGTTGACGCAACGGTTGCGGCAAACTGGATCGCGCGGTCGATCGCATACTTCAGCGTGTCGCGATAGGCTTGCGGGATCGCCGCAGACTCGTTCAGCCGCCCATGCAGGTCGGCCGCGAGCGCGGACTCCGCGCCGTGCCGACCGATCGCGCGGGTGATGGCATCCAGTGCCACGATGTTGCTGGTGCCTTCCCAGATCGAGCCGAGATAGGAATCGCGCAGCACCCGCGCCGAGGCGAACTCCTCGACATAGCCGATGCCGCCGCGCATCTCGAGCGCGTCGCCGCAAACTTTTCGCGCATCGCGGGTCGACCGGAATTTCAGCGTCGGTGTCAGGATCCGCAGCAACAGCGCAGCTTCCTGGCTGCCAGCCCGCTCGGCACGGTCGAGCGTCGCGGCGGTAACGAAGCATAGCGACAGCGCCTGCTCCAGCGGCACCAGCAGTTTCAGCAACTGCCGCCGCGCCAGCGGCAGGTCGATGATGCGATGGCCGAACGCGGTGCGGCCGCGCGCAACCGTCAGCGCATCATGCATGGCGCGGCGCATCAGCGCCGTCGACTTCACGCCGTTCGACAGCCTGGACCAGTTCACCATCTCGGCCATCTGCACGAAGCCGCGGTCGAGATTGCCGACCGCGTACGCAACCGCGCCTTCGAGCTTGATCTCGCCAGACGCCATCGAGCGGGTGCCAAGCTTGTCCTTGAGCCGCACGATCCGGTAGGAATTCGGCGCGCCGTCATCGAGCGTGCGCGGCAACAGGAATAGCCCAACGCCTCGGGTGCCGCCGGGCGCGCCCTCCGGCCGCGCCAGCATCATCGCGAGCTTGGCGTCGGCATTGGAGCAGAACCACTTTTCGCCTGATAGCCGCCAGTGGTCGCCGTCGCGCACGGCCGTCGTCGTCAGCTTGCCGACATCGGAGCCGCCTTCCTTCTCCGTCATGAACTGCGCACCCTGCGTCAGCTTCGTCATGTCGGTCTGGGTCAGGCCGTCGAGATACTTTGCCTTCAGCTTGTCGTCTCCGAAGCGCGACAGCAGCATTGCCGCGCCATCAGTGACATTGATCGGGCAACCGAGCCCGAACTCGGCCTGGTTGAAGAGGTACGTGAAGGCATGTTTTGCAGCGGCGGGGTAGGTGTCCGGCCAGCCCAGGATGCCCTTGCGATGCGACATCGCATGAATGCCGAACTGGCCGTAGGCGGCGTTCTCGAGCTCGCGATAGGCCGGGTGGTATTCGATCCACTGCACGTCGCGGCCGAAGCGGTCACGCGGATGCAGGACCGGGGGATGGCGGTCGGCGAGCCGCGCGCAGGTGTCGAGATGATCGCCGGCCAGCGCGCCGAGCCGGTCGAGATGCGGCGTGATGTGAGCAACGAGCTTTTCCGGCAAATGAAGTTGCAGGAGATCGCTGAGTGATTGATCGGCGCGGAAGAAGTTTAACCCCGTGGTATCGGGCGCGATGGCGTCGGAAGCGTTGCGCGGCTTTTTAGCTTGCGCGGTTGCAGCGGTCATGGCGGCCTCGTTGCAGCGTTAAGGTTTCCTCTTTTGTAGTTGTACCATGGACGCGGAAGCGGCAAGGCTCAATCCGAGCAGGACGAACACGCTGCCGATGCCGGCGGCGGCCGCGACGAGGCTCGCGAGGAACGGCACGATGAACACCCCGATGCGGTTGCCGACCATCCGCACCGAGTTGGACATCCCGAGCATTTCCGGCTTGGTGATCGCCATCAGTCCGGCGATCGAGATCGTCACGGAGATGCCGAGCGCAAACCCGGTCAGCGCGATGGTCGCGTACATCAGCGCGATCGGCATGACGATCGCGAGCCCGCAATAGCCGGCGGCGCTGGCGAAGGTCGAGATGGCGGCGAGACGCCAGGTGCCCATCTTGGCATACAGCCGCGAGAACGAGAACCGCGCCACCATCGAGGCCGCCGCACGCACCGCAAGCAACCGGCCGACGTCATCGACCGAGGTGCCGCGCGCGGCGCCCAGCAGCGGCATGTAAATGACAATCAGGTCCTGCGCGACCACGCTGACGATGCCGATCGTGAACAGTCCGCCATAGCCGGGTGCCGAGACAACGTCGCGCAAGGCGACCGGTTTGCCGTCGCCGGCCTTTGCAACGATCTTCTGGCTCGGCCGCAGGAACAGCGAACTCGCCATCTGCAGCCCGCATAATGAGAGGCCGATGCCGAACAGCAACGGGGTCGGCGGGATCGCCGCGGCACCTCCGGTAAAGCCCACGATGTAGGAGCCCAGCCCCTGGCCGATGGCATTGGCGACCATGTAGTTGCCGACCATCTTCTCCATCATGCCCGGGCCTTCCTGCCGTGCGCACAGCACCTGCAGGCCGACCGTCATCACCATGTGAGATGCGCCGAGCACGGCAGTGCAGAGAATCAGCGTGAACTGCGATTCGGCGACGAGGAAGCCGGCGCAACTCAAGATCATCAGCGCGGCGCCGTACCAGACCGCCCGGGCGTCGTTGCCTTTGTCGATATAGCGGCCGAGCGCGACGGCCATCGCGATCGGCAGGATCGAGAAGGCGGCGGCGATGATACCGATGCCGACTACCGAAATGCCAAGCTCGACCGCGCGATACGACGTCGTGACGCGGACCAGCGTGACGATGGTCTGCTCGAGGAACGATGTCGCCATCAAGGCTAGGACGAAATTGATGTTCATTGTCCTTGTGGCGACTCCGGCAGCCGCACCGTCGCATCAAAGCTGTGCGCTGACCATCGGCGCGGCAGTCATGTTTCCATGCGCGGGGTGAGGGGCGGATATTGTCGTCGTCCCCGCGAAGGCGGGGACCCATACTCCGCAGCGGCAGTGAGACGACGGACCGCTGTCATGCGTGTTCTGAAATATGTGACGAGCAAAGTAATCAGCAAAGGGATGGGTCCCCGCCTTCGCGGGGACGACAACTACGAAGGTCGTCGCGTTACCGCCCCATCGCTTCCTTCAGCGCCGGCGGCAGCACTTTCGTCACCCACTGCGTCGCCTGGTCGTAGGCGTGCGCGATCTGCAGCAACGACTGCTCTGATCGCATCGGGGCGACGATCTGCATTCCCATCGGCAAACCGCGCGCGCTGAAGCCGACCGGCACGCCGATCGCCGGACAGCCGGACATGGTGACCGGGATCATCACCTCCATCCAGCGATGATAGGTGTCCATCTTCTTGCCGGCGATTTCCGCGGGCCAATGGGTGTCGACGTCGAACGGAAACACCTGCGCGCTCGGCAGCACGAAATAGTCGTAGCGCTCGAACAGTTGTCGCACCACCTGGTACCACTCGGTGCGCACGCCGGCGGCGATGCGCACATCGATGCCCGAAATCTTCAGGCAGCGCTCGAATTCCCATAGCGCCTCAGGCTTCAACTGCTTGCGCTTCTCGAGATCGGCATAAAGCGGCGCGATCCGCTTCCAGTTCCCCCACGAGCGCAGCGTCGCCCAGTTCTGGAAGATTTTTTCCGCATCAAAATCCGGCGTGACGTCTTCGACAATGCAGCCAAGTCCCTCGAGCGTGCGCAAGGCGTTACGGCAGAGCTCGAGCACGCCCGCCTCGAACGGAATGTGGCCGCCGAAATCACCAAGCCAGGCTAGCCGCTTGCCTTTCGGATTGAAGTCGAGCGGCGGTGTCGCAAGCGCGTGCGGCTCCGGGATCGAGTAGGGCTGGCGCGCGTCGTAGCCAGACTGCACCGCGAGCAGCATTTGCAGATCGGGAATTGTACGCGCCATCGGTCCGGTCACGCTGAAGCCGGGGATGAAAGCGTCTTCGTCGGCATTCGGAACGCGGCCGTAGGTCGGGCGCAGTGCGAACAGGTTGTTGAACGCAGCCGGGTTGCGCAGCGAGCCGCCGTGATCGCTGCCGTCGGCGACCGGGAGCATCCGCATCGCCAGAGCAGCACCCGCGCCGCCGCTCGATCCGCCTGGCGTCTTGCTCAGGTCATAGGGGTTGCGGGTTGCGCCGAACACTGGATTGAAGGTCTGCGAGCCCAGCCCGAACTCCGGCACGTTGGTTTTGCCGATGATGATGGCGCCGGCATTTCGCATGCGCTCGACAAAGATCGCATCGGCGGCGGCGATATCGCCGCGAAACAGCGGCGACCCCATCGTCGTCGGCAGCCCCTTGGCCGCGGCCAGATCCTTGATCGCCTGGGGCAGGCCATGCAGTGGCCCGAGAATTTCGCCGCACGCAACCTGTGCGTCGCGCTCGCGCGCCTCGGCGAGAAGCTCGCCGCGTCCGCGCAGCGAGACGATGGCGTTGATCTTCGGGTTGACCTTGTCGATGTGGTCGAGAAAGGCCGTCATCACCTCGACGCAGGAAATCTTCTTGCCGCGGATGGCCGCACCAAGGGTGAGCGCGTCCGCCAGGACGATCTCGGAGATTTTCATCACGTCACCACGCGCGAGCCGCGCAGCCTGGATATGTCGGTCTCGCTATAGCCGGCCTGGCGCAAGATTTCGTCAGAGTGCTGGCCAAGCTCCGGCGCCGGCCCCGGCTTCACCTTGGTCTCGCCGCCGATGTGGAACGGGCTGTTGATGGTCTCGAAGGTGCCGTCGGCGGACGGGATGATCGCTTCTGCCGCCCGCATCTGCTCGTCGTCGAGCGCCTCGTCGAGGGTGGCAATGATGCCGAAGGTGATGCCGGCCGCATCGAGTTTCTTTCTGATGTCGGCCAGGTCCATCGCGCCAAAAATCTCATCGAAGATCGATAGCATCAGCGATGCGCTGGCGCGGCGCTTTTCCGCGGTGTCGAAGCGCGGATCGGTGGCAAGGTCGGGTCGTCCGAGCGCCTCGACCAGCACCGGATACTGCTTGACGTCGTTGACCATGGCGAGATTGAACCAGCGATCGTCGCGGGTGCGATAGAGATTGGTCATCGCGGTCTGCGTCTCATGCCGCGGCGGTCGCGGCGGGATCACGGCGCCGACGAGCCGCGCCTGCACGAGGAAGCCGTTGGACCACAGCCCGTTGGCGAGCAGCGACGACGAGACGAGCCCGCCCTGTCCGGTTTGCTGCCGCTTGTAGAGGCCGGTGACGATCGCGCCATAGAGCGCCATCGCGCTCGGGTGATCACCCATGCCGGCAACCGAGCGCGCCGGCGGCGACGATGCCTCCGGCTTCACCAGGTCCATCAGGCCGGAGCGCGCCCAATAGGCGGTGGAGTCGAAGCCGGTCTTGTCAGCTTCGGGGCCGGTCTCGCCATAGGCGGTGAACGATGCGTAGATCAGCTTATCGTTGCGCGGACCAAGATCTTCGTAAGCGACCTTGAGCCGGCGCCGCACCGGCAGCGGCAGGTTGGTGATGAAAACGTCGGCGTCCTCGACCAGCTTGTACAGGATCGCGACGCCCTCTGACGATTTCAGGTCGAGCGCAATCGAGCGCTTGTTGCGTGCGCCCATCACCCAGCCGTAGTTCAGGTTGGCAGGTGCTGCGCCCGGGCGTGTCGCGAGCGAGCGGTAGGCATCGCCTTCGCCGGGCGGTTCGATCTTGATGACGTCGGCGCCGAAGTCGGACAGCACGGTCGCGGCGAGCGGCGCGGCGATGAAGCTCGCGCAGTCGATGACCTTCAGCCCAGCGAACAGCCCGTTGCCCATGTCGTCCCTCGTTTTCTTGACCCTCTCCCCTTGCGGGAGAGGGTGCCTGAGCTGCGAAGCAGCGAAGGCGGGTGAGGGGTCGGCGACCATCGATAGTCCGTAACCCCTCACCCGGCTCGCATCTCAAGATGCTCGCCACCCTCTCCCACAAGGGGAGAGGGGTAAAGAGCTCAGGCGACGGCCTTCGCCTCCCTCAAGCGCGTGATATCAGCGGCAGTATAACCATACTCGCGCAGGATTTCGTCGGTGTGCTGGCCGATGCCAGGCGCCGCATCCGGCGCACGCTTGGTCTCGCCGTCGACCTGGAACGGCGAGCTCACCGTCTCGGCGGAACCGTCGGCGACGCGGACGATGGCGCCGGCATGGCGTGCCTGCTCGTCTTCGACAATGTCATCGAGCGTGCCGACCACGCCAAATGTGATGCCGGCATCATCAAGGATTTTGCGCCATCCGGGCAGTGTCCTTCTCGGCAAACAGCTTGTCGAAGATCGCGATCAACTCCGGCGAATGCTTTTGCCGCTCAGGCTGCAGGTGGAAGCGCGGAATCAGGTCGGAAAGTCCAATGGCCTCCATGAACGGCGCGAACTGCCTGGCCTCGTTCACCATCGACAGGATGAACCAGCGATGATCCTTGCAGCGGTAGGAGTTGCTCAGGGGATTGATGGTGTGGGTGCGCGGCGGCCGCGGCGGAAACTCGCTGCCGATCAGTTTGGCTTGCACGAAGTAGCTGTTCGACCATAGCCCGTTGGCAACCAGCGACGACGACACCTGGCCGCCCTTGCCGGTGCGCTCGCGGCGGTACAGCGCGGTCATGATCGCACCATAGAGCGCCATAGCACTCGGATGGTCGCCCATGCCGGGCGCCGAGCGCGCCGGTGTCGCCTCGGCATCGGGCCGCACCACGTCCATCAGGCCGGAGCGCGCCCAGTAAGCGGTGGAGTCGAAGCCGGTCTTTTCGGCTTCCGGACCCGTCTCGCCATAGGCCGTGAACGAAGCGTAGATCAACCGCGGATTTAAGGGCGCGAGGTCTTTGAAAGCGGTCTTCAGCCGCCGCCGGACCGGGAGCGGCATGTTGGTGATAAAAATGTCAGCCGTCTTCACCAGCCGCTGCAGCACGTCGTGGCCGCCGGGCGCCTTGAGGTCGAGCGCGAGCCCGCGCTTGTTGCGCGAATCCAGCATCCAGGCGTAGTCGCGTGTCGACTTCGGCGAGCCGGGCCGGCGTGTGCAGCGAACGATACAGATCGCCTTCGCCGGGCGGTTCGATCTTGATGACGTCGGCGCCGAAGTCGCTCAGCACCGTCGCAGCCGCAGGCGCTGCGATGAAGCTCGCGCAGTCGATCACTTTCAGCCCGGCGAACAGGCCTTCGGCCATGGTGTCCTTTCCGTTTCTAATGGCCGTGACTTGACCCGGCCATCCATCATCTGGAAGAATCTTTTGAAGAAAGCATGGACCCGCGAGTCCAAGCCCGCGTGGTGGTTACGATCGGGCTCGCTCGTGCAGCGAAGCCCGGAATGACAGGAGCGTGGTTTGACTCACCTTACATTCGAGAACACGATCGTGCCGGACGCCGCGAACATGCCGCCGACGCCGTGGCAGACCGAGATCTTGGCGTTCGGCACCTGCGCCGCGGCCTTGCCGCGCATCTGCCGCACGCTCTCCTGCAGGGCGTACATGCCGTACATGCCCGAGTGCATGTAGGAAAGGCCGCCGCCATTGGTGTTCAGCGGCAGCTTGCCGCCCGGCCGCGTGTTGCCGTCGGCGATGAACTTGCCGGTCTCCTCATGCGGCATGAAGCCGAGGTCGCCGAGGCCATACAGCGGCAGGTGCGCGAACGCGTCGTAGATCATCAGGTGATCGACATCCTTGTGCGCGATGCCGGCTTCCTTGAACGCCAAAGGACCCGCCACCTTGAACGCGCGCGAGGAGTTGAAGGTCTCCATCTGCGAGACCATCGGCGTCTCCACGCTCTCGCCGGTGCCAAGAATGTAGACCGGCTTGTTCGGGAAATCCTTGGCACGATCGGCCGAAGTCAGGATCAGCGCACCGCCGCCGTCGGTGACGAGGCAGCACTGCAGGATGCGGAACGGGTAGGCGATCATCCGCGAGTTCAGCACGTCGGCAACCGTGATCGGCTCCTTCATGGTGGCGCGCGGATTTTTCGCCGCCCACTCGCGCTGCACCACGGAGACCATCGCCATCTGCTCTTGCGTGATGCCGTGGGTCTTGAGGTAACGCAGCACGGGGATCGTGAACATCGACGGCGGGCCAGCCACGCCGAACGGATTTTCGAACTGTCCGTTCAGGCTTTCCGCGCTGACACCGCGCGGTGTGCGGCCGATGTTCGACTTGCCGCTTTCGGCATGGGTGATCAGCACGGTCTTGCACAGACCCGCCTCGATCGCCGCCGCCGCATGGCGGACGTGGATCATGAACGAGCAGCCGCCGACCGAGGTGTTGTCGACCCAGGTCGGGGTGATGCCGAGGTAATGACAGATCTGCTGCGGCGTCTCGACCGCGGTGGCAAACCCGTCGATGTCCTTGATGGTAAGGCCAGCGTCGGCGAGCGCGTTCAGCGCCGCGTCCGCGTGCAGCTGGATCTGCGACACGTCGGGGATGACGCCAAGCTTGGTGGTTTCGGCCGCACCGACGACGGCCACCTGATTTCTACGCATGGTGGTTATCCCTTCGCCGGTACGAACAATGGAAGCGTGATCTTGTCGTCAAGTTTCTCGAACTTGACCTGCACCTTCATGTCGAGCTGCAGCGCCTCGGGCGTCTGCGGGCAATCGACGATGTTGGTCATCATGCGGACCCCTTCGTCGAGCTCGACCACCGCGATCGAGTAGGGCGGCGTGAAGCCCGGCACCGGCCGGTGATGGATCACGTAGGAATAAAGAAAACCCTTGCCGCTCGCCTTGAACACGGTGACCTCGCGGTTGCCGCAGGCCGGGCAGAACGGGCGCGGCGGGAAGTAGGCCTTCGCGCACTTGTTGCAGCGCTGCAGGCGCAGCTCTCCGGCATTGGTGCCGTCCCAGAAATGCTGGGTTTCCGGCGTCGGTTTCGGACGCGCGCGTTGCGGTTCGGGCATGGTGTGCAAGTCTCCCTGACGATTGATTGATTGATTGAGCGGAAGGTTCCGGCTCTCTTGCTTGTTGATCGTGGCATTTACCCACGTTGCGCGCGAGCGGTCCAGTGGCCTGCTCCGCCCCTGGCGCAGGCGGACTATGCGGAGATGACGTTGGGCACAAGACCATCCGCCTTGTCATCGCCGGACTTGTTCCGGCGATCTCGCTTAGGTGAGCAGCGTTCCTGATCGAGGTCACCGGGACATAGGCGAGCGAAGCGACGCCGTTCTTCGAACGGACAAGCCCGGTGACGACAAAATGAATTCGCTCACGCCTTCTGCAGCGATTCCTCTTCCGCTGTCTCCGGCAAATCCTCCTCCACCTCGCCATGCATACGGTCGACCTTGCGCAACTCCGGGAACAGGGCCGATGCGGCAGCGACCACAATCAGCGTGCCAATGCCGCCGACGACGGCCGCGGGCGCAGCCCCAATCAGGCTGGCGACGAGGCCACTCTCGAAGCTGCCGAGCTGGTTCGAGGCGCCGACGAAGATCGACGACACCGCCGAGACCCGGCCGCGCATCTCGTCGGGGGTTGCGATCTGCACCAGCGTCTGCCGCACCACGATCGAAACCATGTCGCAGCCGCCGAGCGCGATCAACGCGATGAACGACAGCCAGAAATCCTGCGACAGCCCGAACACGATCGTCGCAATTCCAAAGCCCGCCACCGCCGTGAGCATCACCGCGCCGGCGTGGCGGCGGATTGGCAGTTGCGTCAACGCCACGCCGACGATGAGGCCGCCGAGCGTCGGCCCCGAGCGCAGTACGCCGAGGGCGCCGGGGCCGACATGCAGAATATCGCGCGCAAAGATCGGCAGCAGCGACGCCACGCCGCCGAGCAGTACCGCAAACAGGTCGAGCGAGATCGCGCCAAGCACGATGCGGTTGGCGCGCACATAGCTCAAGCCGGCGAACGCCTTCTGCAGCGGGGAGGCGCCGTCGTTTTGCCGCGGCGTCCGCGGCGCCTTCACGGTGTACATCAGCATTGCTGCCAGCAGCGGCAGCGTTGCGAGCAGAAGAAAAATGCCGTCGTCGAGGGCGGCGTAAGCGAAGCCGCCGATCGCCGGCCCGATCATCGCCGCGAACTGCATCGACGATGACGAGAACGCGACGGCTTGCGGGAATTGTTCCCGCGGAACCAGCGTGGGTAGCAGCGACCCGGTCGACGGCAGCGCGAACGAGCGCGCCGAGCCGACGATCAGCACCATGGCGTAGACCGGCCAGATCGAGGTGTACCAGTGCACGCAGGCATAGAGCCCGGCCGCGCCCAGCGCCTGCACGGTCTGCGAGATCATCACCACCTTGCGGCGGTCGTAGTGATCGGCGGCGTAGCCGGCAACGGTGAGCAGCGGGATCGACGGGATGAACTGCACGAGCCCGATCAGGCCGAGGCTCAGCGCGCTGCCGGTCTTGCCATACACGAACCAGCCGAGCGCCACGGCCTGGATCATCAGCGCCGACGTCACCAGCACGCGCACCAGGATGAAGCGGATCAGGATCGGTTCGCGGTAGACGTGCTCAGTCATTCTCTTCTGTTGTTTGTCGAAGCAGCTGCCCCAAACCCGGCGTCGTCCCCGCGCAGGCGGGGACCCATACGCCGCAGCAGACCTGAGACGACGGGCGGCAGTGACTCAGCATTGTTCTGACAGACGCCGAGCCAACCAACAAACACAGGGGTTATGGGTCCCCGCTTTCGCGAGGACGACACTGTCATCGTGGCGATGACTCACTCACAAACGAGCTACTTCGCCGCCGCCTTGGCGCCGTGCTTGTCGGGATCCTCGGCAAACACCTTTGCCGCCGCGGCATAGGCCTGCGCGTTGGCGCGCTGCTGCGGCGTGGCGTTGCCTTCTTCCGCGACCTTGCGGCCCAGCGCAATAAACGTCGGGATGTCGGCGTCGGCCAGCGGCTTCATGCCTTTCTTGCGCGCCATCGCCTTCTCGACATAGGGCGCAAGGTCCGCGGCCTTCTTCTTCGCCCGCTCGGCCTCGCGCGCCTTGAAATCGGGCAGCACATCCTTTGCGAACAGCTCGAGCGATTCGCAGATGTGCTGGTGCTTGTTGCGGCCGCCCTGCTGGATGAACACCGCCTGGTCGACGCCGGATTCCTCGAACAGTCTGAGATGTGTGCGAAGGTCATCGGGCGTGCCGATGCCGTGCTCGGCGCCGGCCGGCGGCAGCGCCGCGCGCGCCTTCTCAAAATTGTTCCAGATGTTGGTGCGGCCCGGCTTGTGCTCGCCGAACACGTAGTGGTGCGCGAGCCCGTAGCGGAAGAAGCGCAGGCCGTCTTCGCCGCGGCGCTTGGCCTCCTCGGCATCCGGATGGATCGAGAAGCCGGTCACCATCGCGACGTTCGGGTTCACCGTGTGCCCGATCGGCGTGCACTCGTTCTTGAAGATCGCGTAGTAGTCGTCGACCCATTGCTTGGCTTCGCGCGGATCGACGAAGGCAAAGGTGAGCGCGCCGATGCCGAGCTTCGCCGCAAGCTTGATGGTCTCGCGGTTGGAGCACGCGACCCACAACGGCGGGTGCGGCTTCTGCACCGGCTTCGGCACGATGTTGCGGCAGGGCATCTCGAAAAAGTCGCCCTTGTAGCCGGGGTAAGGATTCATCGCGAGCATGTTGGCACATTGCTCGACGCCCTCGAACCACATCCGCCGCTTCTCGTCCTTGTCGAAGCCGACGTTGAAGCCGCCGAGCTCCATGATCGAGGCGCTCTCGCCGGTGCCGAACTCGACGCGGCCGTTGGAGACGAGGTCGAGGGTCGCGATGCGCTCCGCAACGCGCGCCGGGTGATTGTACTTCGGTGCCATCAGGCAGATGCCGTGGCCCAGCCTGATCTGCTTGGTGCGCTGTGAGCAGGCGGCGAGGAAGACTTCCGGCGCCGAGGAGTGCGAATACTCTTCGAGAAAATGATGCTCGACCTCCCAGGCGTAGTCGATGCCGAGCTTGTCGGCGAGTTCGACCTGGTCGAGCGCTTCCTGAAACAGGCGCTGTTCGTCGCCGTCATTCCACGGCCGCGGCAATTGATGCTCGTAAAAGATGCCGAATTTCATGGGCGGATCCTCTTGATCTTATCGTTGTTGTTGTAGCCGTCGTTCGTTGCAACGATTTGTCCCGCGGATGCGGCTCTTCGGCAAGCGCGATTTTTGCGGTGGGGCGTGCATTTTCAATCGTTGTGGTCGTCCCGCGTCGCGGGGACGACGGTTGATTTCCTGGCGCGCGTCTTGCGTATAAATCGCTTTGTCAAAGACCTAAAACCGGCAACAATGGCGTCAACAACGCCGGCCCGATCGCCGGCTAACGAGAACAATGGGAGGTCTTGCAGTGATGAAACGGTTTCTTGCGCTTGCTGCGGTGACGGCGACGCTGGTGGCGCCGACGCTTGCCGGCGCCGAAGATTATCCGGTGCGGCCGATCAAGCTGGTCAACCCGTTCCCGGCGGGCGGGCCGGCCGACATCATCGCGCGCACCGTCGGCCAGAAGATGTCGGAGATTCTTGGCCAGCCAATCGTGGTCGAAAGCCACGCTGGCGCGGCCGGCATCACCGGCGTCGATTTCGTCGCCAAGGCGGCCCCCGACGGTTACGTGATCGGCATCTCCAGCCCCGGCGCGCTCGCGATCAATCCGAGTGTGCAGACCACGATGCCGTACAACGTGCAGAAGGACCTCGCGCCGGTCAGCCTCGTCGTGCGCGTGCCGGAGATCGTCGTCGTCGGATCGAAGGTGCCGGCCAAGACGCTGCCGGAATTCATTGCCTATGCGAAAGAGAAGAATGGTGCACTGAATTTCGGCTCGACCGGACCGGGCGGCATGCCGCACCTTGCCGCAGAGCTGCTGCTGCTCAAGGCCGGCATCAAGGCGACGCATGTGCCGTATAAGGGCGCGGCGCCGGCAGTGAACGATCTGCTCGGCAACCAGATCGATTTCATGTTCGCCGACATTCCGATCCTGCTGCCGCACATCAAGGCCGGCACGTTTGCGGCGCTGGCGATCGGCAGCACCAAGCGCTCACCCGCGCTGCCCGATCTGAAGACCACGGTCGAGCAGGGCTTTCCCGACGTGCTCGCCGACAACTGGTACGGCATGATCGTGCCGGCGGCGACGCCGCCCGCGATCATCGCCAAGCTCAACACCGTGGTGAATCAGGCGCTGAAGGATCAGGGCGTGATCGACAGGCTCGCGGTGCAGGGCATCACCGCGGAAGGCTCGACGCCGGAGGAGCTCGCCGCACTGATCGCGTCGGAAACCAAGCGCTGGGGCGACGTGATCCGCCAGGCCGGCATCAAGATCGAGTAAAGAAATGATCAACTGGCATCAGGGAGCCGCAAGGCTCCGCTACGCGCGCGACGGCGAGAACGGGCCAAGTGTCGTGTTGATTCACGAGCTCGGCGGCAGCCTCGACAGCTGGGACGGCGTCGTCACGGCGCTCGACAAGGATTTTCGCATCCTGCGCTACGACATGCGGGGCGCCGGCCAATCCGAGACTCCGGCCAAGGGCTTTGCGCTCGATGACTGGATCGAGGACCTTCACGATTTGCTCGCCGCGACAAAATTGCCGCCGCCCTATCATCTTGTCGGCGGCGCGGTCGGCGCGTTGATCGCGACCGGTTCCGCGCTGAAACATCCGCAACAACTGGCCAGCGTTACGCTGCTTGCCGCCGCGCTCGGCGCCAGCCCGGCGCGGCGCGAGGAAATGATTTCGCGCACCAAAGTCGTGTTGGAAAAGGGCATGGCCGAGATCACCGATGCCGCGCTGGAGAAATCGTATCCGCCGTCCGTCCGGCACGATCCCGCACGCTTCGCGCGCTTCCGCGAGGGCATGCTGCGCGCCAATGTGCAGGGCTATGTCTACTGCAACCTGGTGCTGGCGAACACCAATCTGGAGGGGCGCCTGCCCGAGCTGAAGGTGCCGACGCAGTTCATTGCCGGCGTGCATGATCCTCTGCGCACGCCCGCGATCGTCTCGGACCTCGCCGCAAAAGTGCCCGGCGCAAAATACGAAGCCGTCAACTCCGGTCACTTCATGCACGTGCAGACGCCTGAGCTCGTGGCCGACAAGATCCGCGCGTTCGTGAAAGCGCATGTGAAATAGGGTCGGCTTGTAGGATAGGTAGAGCGAAGCGAAACCCATCGCTCTCCTTCGGCTGTCATTGATGGGTTTCGCTGCGCTCAACCCATCCTACGAGCAACACTCAGGAGCCAAAACAATGCCAGGCCGTCTCGCAGGCAAGGTCGCACTCATCACCGGCGCCGGCTGCGTCGGGCCGGGCTGGGGCAACGGCCGCGCCGAATGCGTGCTGTTCGCGCAGGAAGGCGCAAAGATCTTTGCCGTCGACCGCGACATGAGCCAGATGGACGAGACCATCGGGCGGTTGAAGCAGGCCGGCGCCGATTTTGCGGTTCACTCCTGCGACGTCACCGACTCGAAGCAGGTCGCGGCGATGGTCGAGGCCTGCATCGCCCGCTTCGGCCGCATCGACATCCTCGTCAACAATGTCGGCGGCTCGGCACCCGGCGGTCCGGTCGAGATGGCGGAGGAGGCGTGGGACGCCCAGGTTGATCTCAACCTCAAGAGTATTTTTCTGACTTGCAAACACGTCATTCCGATCATGGAGGTGCACGGCGGTGGTGCGATCGTCAACACCGCCTCGGCCTCGGGCGTGCGTTACACCGGCGCCGCGCAGGTTGCGTACGCCGCCTGCAAAGCCGGCGTGATCCAGTTCTCCAAGGTGGTCGCGGTGCAGTACGCGCCGAAAAAAATCCGGGTGAACACGCTGGTGCCCGGGCAATTGCACACGCCGATGGTTGAGGCCCGGCTCGCCAGGACGCGCGCCGGCGGCGACGTCGAGAAGCTCTTGGCCCAGCGCCAGTCGCGCATTCCCCTGGGCTTCATGGGCGACGGCCGTGACACGGCGAATGCCGCGCTCTACCTCGCCTCCGACGAAGCGCGCTTCGTCACCGGCACCGAGATTGTGCTCGATGGCGGCATGACGGCGCGGTGTGACTAGGGCGGAGCAACAGCATCCGGTCGTCCCCGCGAAAGCGGGGACCCATAACCCCTGTGTTTGTTGGGTTTTGCCACCCACTTAAAAGCTGTCACGACGATCCGTCGTCTCTCCTCGGCTGCGGAGTATGGGTCCCCGCTTTCGCGGGGACGATGACGTCGTTCGCGGCGACTTTCGTTCCCCTCACGCCGCCTTGTGCCTGGCGTCCTCCGGATGCACGGCGCGGAAGCCGATTGCGATCCGGTTCCAGGCGTTGATGGTCGAGATCAACAGCGTGAGATCGACAATCTCCTTCGGCTTGAACTGCGCCTTGACCGCTTCATAGACCTCATCCGGCGCGTGGGTTTCCGACACCAGCGTCAATGCTTCGGTCCAACCCAAAGCGGCACGCTCGCGCGCGGTGTAAAGCTGCGACTCGTGCCATGCGTCGAGCAGATAAAGCCGCGCCTCACTCTCGCCGGCGGCGCGGGCGTCTTTCGTGTGCATGTGCAGGCAATAGGCGCAGCCGTTGATCTGGGAGGCGCGGGTCTTCACCAGCTCGATCAGTGAGTGCTCAAGCCCGCAGTTCTTCAGATACGCCTCCATGTCGAGCATCGGCTTCAACGCGTCCGGCGCGGTCTTGTAGTAGTTCAGGCGAGGTTCCATTTTTTGAACTCCTTGAAGCTCGGGATTTGCGCTCAAGACGAGGCGGGACGATCGAGTGTGACGACAGGTGCGATTATTTCTTCGCCCTCCATCCCTTGGGTTTCGCCAGGAACGCCTTCGTCTCGGGCCGATCCTTCAGCCAGCCCGACCAGCGGTTCATGACTTTTGCCATCCGCGCCGGCTCGACGCCGAGCTGCGCCATGGCGACGCCGCCATTCACCGACTCGCGGTATTCGCAGATCAATCCGTCGCGTAGCGTGAACTGGCTCATGCCGTCGATCACGACGAACTTGCCTTCGAACTCAGGAACCAGCGAGGTGAAGCTCGATAGCGACCACGCGTAACCCATCGATCCATTCAGCACCGGATCGAAGAACTCCCAGCGATAATCAACATCCGCATCGCGCCGGAACAGGCCGGTCAGCATGTGCGAGATCGACTCGCGTCCGGTGTGCGGGCCGTAGATGTAGTCGTGGTAGGTCGCGTCCTGCGTAAAACAGCTCGCGAAGCGCGCGCCGTCTGCGGCTTCGGCAGCCAGCGTCATGGTGTCGAGCAGGGCGGTGAATTGGTTGAGGTCCATGCGCGGCTCCGTTGCGTTCGCTCCGTTGAGGCTAGCGTCTCGCAATTGAAAGTATAGTCTGACTGTCATGGCCGCGCTTGTCCCGGCCATCCCGATGAGGGATGCACTGTCTACCTAAGCGAGATGCCTGGCATAAAGCCGGGCATGACAAAAAAGGAAACGCTTTCTTGTCTACCATCATCCCTGGCGGGGTCGATTGCGACCTGCATCCGGCTTTGCCCGGCATCCGCAGCCTGGTGCCGTATCTCAACGACTACTGGCAGGACCAGGTTGTCAGCCGCGGCATGGTCGATCTCGTCTCGGCGTCGTACCCGCCGAACTCGCCGATCACGGCGCGCCCCGACTGGCGACCGAAGGAGGGCAAGGCCGGCGCCGATCTCGCGGCGCTGAAGACCCACGCGCTTGATCCGTTCAAGACGCAATACGCGATCTGCAATCCGCTCTATGGCGTGCAGATGGTGTTTTCCGAGGACATGCAGGACGCCTTCTGCCACGCGCTGAACGACTGGCTCGTGAAGGAGTGGCTGGACAAGGATTCGCGCCTGCGCGGCTCGATCGTGATCCCCATGCAATCGGTGGAAAAGTCGGTCGCCGAAATCGAGCGCTGCGCCGCCGACAAGCGGTTCGTCCAGGTGCTGGTGCTGGCCTCCGGCGACAATCCGCTGGGCCGCCGCATGTACTGGCCAATCTACGAGGCCGCCGAGCGGCTGGGGTTGCCAATCGGCGTCCACGCCGGTTCGAACTACCACAACCAGCCGACCCCGGTCGGCTGGGGCTCCTATCATGTCGAGGACTATGTCGCGAACGCGCAGGCGTTCCAGACTCAGCTGACAAACATCATCATCGAGGGTGTTTTTGCCAAATTCCCGAAGCTGAAGATGGTTTTTTTGGAATCTGGCTTCACCTGGTTGCCCACGTATCTCTGGCGGCTCACAAAATTCTGGCGCGGGGTGCGGATGGAAACCCCCTGGGTCGACCGCGCGCCGCTGGAGATTGTGCAGAGCAACATCCGTTTTTCGCTGCAGCCGGTCGATGCGCCGCCCGACGATCCGGAAACGCTGAATTGCGTGTTTGAACATATGCAGTCGGACGAATTGCTACTATTCTCGACGGACTATCCGCACTGGCAGTTCGACGGTAATGCCGTGCTGCCGGAGGGGATTTCGTCAGATCTTGTGCGCAAGATCATGGTCGACAATCCGCATGCGACCTACCCGCGTTTGCGCGCGGCCTGAAGGAGAGCGCTTCATGAACATGCAACTGCGCCCGGGCTCGGAACTGCAAACAGCTACCGCCGTGAAGCCGGCGATCGCCGATTGCGACATTCATCCGACCCGCAAAAACCCGCGCGACATCTATCCCTATCTCGAGAAGCGCTGGCAGGATCACCTCGACACCTATGGCGTCCAATACTACCAGGGCATGCTGACCGGCCCGCCCTATCCGAAGGGCCAGCCCAACGCATCGCGCCGCGACGCAGTTCCGCCGGAGGGTGGGCCGCAGGGCTCGTCGCTGAAATTCATGCAGCAGCAGCACCTCGATCCGAACAACGTCGCGCTCGGCATTCTCTGCCCGCTGCAGAACCAGGGCATGCGCAACCACGATCTCGGCGCGGCACTGGCGTGCGCCATCAATGACTGGCAGATCGCGGAGTGGACCAGCGTCGACAAGCGCCTGCGCGCCTCTGTCGTGGTGCCGACCGAGGACGGCCCGGCTTGTGCAGCGGAAATCAAGAAGCGCGCGGGCGACAGGAATTTCGCGCAAGTGCTGGTCATGAGCCGCAACACCGAGCCGCTCGGACAGCGTCGCTACTGGCCGATCTATCAAGCCGCCACTGAGGCCGGTTTGCCTGTCGGAGTGCACGCCTTCGGCTATGGCGGCCACCCCATCACGTCGGGCGGCTGGCCGAGCTTCTACATCGAGGAGATGGTCGGCCACGCGCAGTGCCAGCAGTCGGCGCTCGCGAGCATGATCTTCGAAGGCATTTTTGAGCGCTTCCCGAAATTGAAAGTCATCCTGATCGAAAGTCGGCTTCGGCTGGGCGCCGTCGCTCGCCTGGCGGCTCGACAAGATGTGGGAGCGGCTGCGCTCCGAGGTGCCGCACGTGAAACGGCCGCCATCCGAATACATCCGCGAGCACGTCTGGTGGTCGACGCAGCCGATGGAAGAGCCCGACAACCGCAAGCATCTGTTCGAGACCGTCGACTGGATTGGTTGGGACAAGCTGATGTTCGCGACCGACTATCCGCACTGGGATTTTGACGACCCATCGCGCGTGCTGCCGACCGGCGTCTCGAAGGAAAACCAGGACGCATTCTTCATCGGCAACGCGCGCAAGGTGTTTGGGATTGCCGCGTGAGTTGGCGGGCAGGGCTATTTTATTTTGGTCGTCCCCGCGAACGCGGGGACCCATAACTCCAGTGATGGTTGTTTTGCCGAAACTCTGCAAAGAAACCCGGTTGCACTGCGTTCCGTCGCCCCTTTTCCGCTGCGGAGTATGGGTCCCCTCAGGCCAAACACTTGTTTGGCCGATGTTCGCGGGGACGACCAGTGAGTTTACAAAGTCCCCCGCATGAGTCGTCACGTCATTGCCCCGGTGGGCGAGCTGCCGCCGGGGTCGCGCAAATTCCTCGTTCTCGAAGATCGTCCGATCGCCATCTTCAATGTGAAGGGCGAATTCTTCGGCCTGCTCAATCGCTGCCCGCATCAGGGCGCGGCGCTCTGCGAAGGCCCGCTGATCGGGCTTGCCGAAGCCGATCTCCCCGGCGACATCCGCTATACCCGCCAGGGCGAGATCCTGCGTTGCCCGTGGCATGGCTGGGAGTTCGACATCCGCACCGGGCAATCCTACTGCGATCCCAAGAAATTCCGCGTGCCGGCCTACGAGGTCAACGTCGAGCCGGGCACCAGCGTGGTGAAGGGGCCCTATATCGCCGAGACGCTGAGCGTCTCGGTCGAGAACGACTACGTCGTGGTGGAGTTGTAAATTTCGCGCCACGACTTTTTTCCTCGTCCTGAGGAGCGCCGCCTTTTGCGGCGCGTCTCGAAGGATGAGGCCCCGGATTCCAGAGCGCACGGGCCGCATGGTTCGAGACGGCGCTTCGCGCCTCCTCACCATGAGGAGCAAAGGTAAGAGCGAGAGAAAGCAACTGGAGCATTCACGATGCTGAAGGTTTGGGGACGCATCAATTCGATCAACGTGCAGAAGGTGCTGTGGGCGCTGGAGGAGCTGCGCGTGCCCTATGAGCGCCTCGATGCCGGCATGGCGTTCGGCGTCGTCAACGACCCGTTCTATGTGAAGATGAATCCCAACTCGCGGGTGCCGACCATCGACGACGACGGCTTCGTGCTGTGGGAGTCGAATGCGATCGTGCGCTATCTCGCCGCCAGGTATGGCGCGGGGTCGCTGTGCCCGAGCGATCCACAGCAGCGCGCCGACAGCGATCGCTGGATGGATTGGGCGTCCAACCATATCGGACCCGCGATCACCCCGGTGTTCTGGGGCTTGATCCGCACGCCGCCCGACAAGCGCAACATGGCGCAGATCGAGGCGGAGGCCGACAAGCTGGCACAGCAGTTTGGCGTGCTCGAGCAGGGCCTCGACGGCAAGGCCTACGTCGCCGGCAGCGATTTCACGATGGGCGATATCGTGATCGGCGTGAACGTCTATCGCTGGTATGCGCTCGACGTGAAACATCCGTCACTGCCGCGCCTTGAAGCCTATTACGAGCGGCTCAAACAGCGTCCACCGTTCCAGAAGCACGTCATGCGGCCGCTGAGCTAGGCCGTTACTCACAAGCGGACCAGGTCGGCCGATATCCGCTAGTCACCCAACAGCGGCAGAAAATCGGACATCGGTTTTGGTCCGGTTTGTGGCACTTTTCGGACGTGGCTGAGATAGCCGTCGACGTCCGTTCGCGATGGTAAAGCGGACGTCAGCATCAGAATCGAATTCACGTCGGTTGATGAGACCCACAACGGACACTGGCCGGCCGCGGAAGATACAGACACGGGTGCGGCCCCCTCTTTGACCACTTCCGTGGAACAAATGAGCAGTTAGGATGCCAGCTCCTGAGCAAATCAGAACGTTAGATGCTGACATCGTCCATGGTTTGGATACTCGTTGTTTGGGGATCATCACAGTTGGTGGCGGTCTCACTGCGTTTCTTGTTCCTCACCTGTTTTTGCGGTTAGGGTTCGGAACCGAAATTAATGCCCCGGCGACGGCATTCTTTGTCAGACATTGGGGGGTGCTCGTCTTTGTGATCGGTGCGTTGATTGTGCAAAGTGCATTTGCGATCCCGCTTCGCTCCCCGGCTTTGATAGCGGCTGCCGTCGAAAAGCTTGCCGTGGGCGCATTGATCTTTTTCGGACCCATGAAGCGCACGCCCCGGATACAGCCGTCGCAATCGTAGATGGCACGTTTGCGGTCATTTATATCGCGTATCTTGCTGGGCTTTGATCGACCGCGTGTTAGCCGACCTAATCGTCGTTAAATTGAGGGTGCGACAGTTCCGTTTTGGCGCCAAACGGACCCGGTCAACGCGTCACACGATGTCCGATTTCGGGGGCAAAGCGGAAGTGTTTATCAGCGATGTTGCGACAATGGACAGACTGCGGAACATGGCGGGACACTGTCCACGATGGCGTACACGTTTTGTGATGTGCGGGATACCCAGTCCGTGATGGGTCTGATCGCGGCAGCCTGACTTCCGGTATTGGGACCCACAGCGGACGACGTCGGAGATGTCAGATGTAAAATGCGAGCCGCCTGTCGGCTGGTGGCGCTGCAGCGGTTTCCCTCGGCTCAACGCCGGTCGAGCTGGCCCTAGAAGCTGCCACGTTGTCCGTTGAAGACGTCATTAAGCGACGCCGTTCTGTCTCGTCGCCCCAACTGCAGCCGGAATAGCAATCGGCGATGATATCCTCGTTTCGCGGGAAGCGCTTAGCGATGCGGCCCAAGAGCGCCACGAGGCGGCCGGGTCGAGACTGATTTGGCGTGCCGCCGGATGCTGGGGCAGACCCACCAAGAGCTGGTCGTATGGGTATAGGTTTGCATATGATCCTCCATCGGGCTTGGCTAGAGGTATTCTCGGGCCACGCTCGCCTGAAGTCGTGAAATCGTTCCGAAAAAATCGCAAAATGTTTGGAAAGAAAGGGCTCGTATCGCCTCATGTCGACGGTCCACACATTTGGTCCTTTCCGGTTGGATACCGCGGCCGAAATCCTGTTCCGGGAAGCAGAACCCGTCGCACTTGGACAGCGGGCGGTGGCGCTGTTGCGCGTGCTGGTGGAGCAGGCCGGAAAGCCTGTCTCCAAGGATGCGCTGATCCATGCGGCATGGCCGGGTTTAGCGATCGAGGACAGTAATCTCACGGTCCAGATAGCGGCGTTGCGCCGCGTGCTGGCGGAAGCGCCAGGTGGCGGAAACTGGATCGAGACTTTGCCGCGACGCGGCTACCGTTTCACCGGACCTGCGGTCACAGGCGGAGCAAGGAGTGCGGAGGCCATCGCGACAATTAAGGCGTCGCCGACTCCCCCTAATATCCCATCAATTGCAGTATTGCCGTTCCAGAACTTGAGCGGCGATCCGGCGCAGGAATATTTCGCCGACGGTGTCGTTGAGGAGATCATCACCGCTCTGTCGCGCTTCCGATACCTGTTCGTCATCGCGCGCAACTCAAGCTTCACCTACAAGGGCCGGGCAGTGGACGTGACAAGAGGTGGGTCGCGCCCTTGGCGTGCGTTATGTGCTCGAAGGTAGCATCCGCAAGGCGCAAAACCGGCTGCGGATTGCGGGTCAGCTCATCGAAGTATCGACCACTCAAACAGCTTTGGGCAGACCGATTCGAAGGCGCGCTGGAGAATATTTTCGACCTCCAGGATCAGGTGACAGCAAACGTTGTCGGCGCCATTGCACCGATGATGGAACAGGCTGAGATCGAACGCGCGCGGCTCAAGCCGACCGAAAACCTCGATGCCTACGATTTCTTTCTGCGCGGGATTGCGAAGGCTCATACAGCAGACCCACACGGCGATCAGCGAAGCGTTGCAGCTTTTCTACAAGGCGATCGAGCTCGATACCAGCTTCGGATCGGCGTATGCCATGGCGGCGTACTGCCTTATGTTACGCCGGGTCTTTTTGTGGATGACCGACGCGGAAAAGGAGCGCGCCGAAACGGAGCGGCTCGCGCGGCGGGCAGCGGAAACAGGTTGGGACGATGCGCTGGCACTCGCGCGCGCCGGTCACGCGCTCGCAATTGGTGTTGGCGATCTCGACCGCGCCACCGCGATGATCGATCGAGCGCGCAATCTCAACCCAAATTTGGCGGTCGCCTGGTACGCGAGCGGCTGGCTGCGAAATTTTCTTGGTGAACCGGAAACCGCGATCGAGCATATGGCCTATGCTATGCGTCTCAGCCCGTGTGCCCCGGAGATATGCCGGATGCAGGCTGGCATGGCCTTCGCCCTATTCCTGTTGAGTCGCTATGAGGAGGCGCTGGAGTTGGCGCAGATAGCATCACTACAGCAGCCTCGTTATCCGACACCGATCGAGGTGGCAGCGGCAAGTGCCGCGCTGGCGGGACATTTAGACACGGCGCGCACATGGATCGCGCGCCTGCGCGAGATCGATCCCGAGTTCTCGCGTTTCGGACTTCAAGAAGCTGCGCCCGCTGCGTCGCCCAGAAGATCTCGCACGGTACGAGGACGGCCTGCGCAAGGCGGGCTGCCGGGGTAGCGGGAAAAACGAGACGCTAAGGTCTGTTCATGGCGGCCATTAGGCGACATGAACCGTGGTGAGTGGAAAGCGCGCATGCACGCGACCTTCCCGTCCGACGCACAATAAGCCGCATGGATGGACCCAATGTCTGCGATGGGTCTTGGTCGTGTAAAAACGCCTTGAAGGCGACGTCGTTTTTCGAAGCCAGACCGGGTCGGTTTCAGGCCCCGATCGCGGCGATCAGCGGCTTGATGCCGACGATGTTCATAACCCGGGTCAGATTGTAGGCCAGAACCGTGAACGCCATTTCGGCGGCGACCTTCGGAAGCGTTTTCATCAGGAAGTGCGTCGCGCCCATCCGAGCCTTCATAGTTCCGAACGGATGCTCGACCGTCTCGCGCCGCTGGCGCATGGCGTGCGGGTTCGCGTCGAGCCGCTGCTGCACAGCGTCGAGCACATGCTCGTGCTCCCATCGCGTGATCCGTCGCTCTGGCCCGGGCGTGCACTGTGACTTAAGCGAGCAATTTGGGCACGCCTTCGTCCAGTAGCGTCGTAGCTCTTTTCCGTCCTCTTCGTTGGTGTAGCGGTACGTCAGGTGCTCGCCGGCCGGGCAGCGATAGACGTCCTCATCCGGCAAATAGACAAAGTCCTGCTTGCCGAAGCGGCCCTCCGACTTGGCGCCCGAAGTCATCGGCTTTGGCAGTGTCACCGTGATGCCCGCCTCGTGGCAGGCCAGGATCTCCGGGCTGTTGAAGTAGCCGCGATCGGCAACGGCTTCGAGTGTCTCAGTCTGCAAGAACGGCCTTCGCCTGCCTGGCCATACTCGCCAGCTGCGCCCGATCCGAGCCGGTGTTCGTGACCTCATGCGTGACGATCAGATGATGGTCGGTCTCGACCGCGACTTGCACATTGTAGCCGACGACGCCCGAGCCGCGCCCGCTCGTTGCCATCGAGCGGCTGTCGGGATCGGTCAGGGAGATCTGCTGATCGGGTGACGGCGAGCATCTGCTTCTCGTAGGCCGCAAGCTTGCCATTTCCTCCTTCAGCTTCGCGAGCTTCTCCTTGAGCTTCGTCTTCGCCGCAAGCGCCTCCGTCGGCTCCTGCCGGTCGGCCGTGTCGAGCTGGCTGAGATAGCGCGCAACGCTCTCCTCCAGCTGCGCACGACGCCGTTCCACCTTGCCCGCGTAAAGTTGCGGTCGCGGTTATTGACCGCTTTGAACTTGCTGCCGTCGATGGCGACGCTCGCCGTCGCCAGCAGCCCCATCTCGCGGCATAGTTCCACGAAGCGTGCGCATACCTTGCGAGCGCCAGGCCATTGTCCTTGCGGAAATCGGCGATCGTCTTGTGGTCAGGACGAGCCGGCCCAGCAGCCACATCACCTCGACATTGCGTCCGGCTTCTCGCTCCAGCCGCCGGCTCGACTGCACCCGGTTCAGGTAGCCGTAGATGTAGAGCTTCAGCAGAACCGAAGGATGGTACGATGGCCGTCCCGTCGCCGCCGGCTCGACCCCATCGAACCCAGGTCGGCCAGATCGAGCGCATCGACGAACGCGTCGATCACGCGAACGGGGTTCTCTCATCGATGCAGTCGTCGAGGCATTCCGGCAGCAGCGTCGACTGCCCCCGATCCGCCCCCTCAACAAACCGCTTCATCAACACCCCCGCAAAATCACGAAGAGAATCATAACCGCTGCTCAGCGTTTTCA
>CAWCKS010000013.1:0-110480 GCA_963796195.1 uncultured Alphaproteobacteria bacterium
CGCCACTTCGGTACAAAACTGGGCACTCCAAAACCCGCCGTTTTTGCGCTTGAAGCGGCGACGAGCGTGCGCAGTAGTTCGCTTTTCGAGCCCATGATGCGAACTTCTTTCGATCGACTTCGATGCGCTGGGCCAGCGCGCGCAGGTGGTCGCGGCGGTAGCCGCCGCCCTCGATCCGCATGCGCTTGCGGGCCTGGCTGGCGAAGGTTTTGAGCGCCTGCGGCGTGATGCACGGTTCAAGGCGGTCAAGCGCGCCCTCGGCCCGCTCTGCGTCGGCGCGGGCCTGATCGCGGACGGCCTTCAACTCGGTCACACGCTCCTTGAGCATCGGATCGGACACGTCAGCGATTCCGTCTTCGATGGCATAGTACAGCCGCTTGAGCTTGGCTTCCGCTTCGGATGCACGCTTGCGCAATTCGGCGATGTGCGCCGTTCGGCGCTCGGCGAGCTCCTCACGACGGTCAAGCACACGCGACAGGATTTGCTCGAGACGTTTGGGCTGCAAAAGGCGATGCTCGATGTGCTCGGCTACCACACTATCGAGCTTGTCCATCGGAATGGTGCGGCCCTTGCAGCCGGTCTCGCCTTGCCGGGCCTTGGTGCAGCAAGTGTAATACCTGTATCTGCCGCTCTTCCCGGTTCTCAGTGTCATTGCCCCGCCGCAGGCGGCGCAAAAGCAGATGCCAGTAAGGAGCGTCGGTCCGCTGACGACGCGCGGCGCGGTCATTGCGGGGCTGCGCGCTCTGAGCACCGTCTGCACGGCCTCGAACTCGGCCACGTCGATGATCGGCGGCACGATCATCTCGACCACTTCGGCCTCGGGTTTGCGCTCGCGCGTTTTCCAATACTTGGTGTTAAAGCGGTGGCGACCGATATACGTCGTTCGCGTGAGCACCTTGTGCACGGCATCGACGCCCCAGCGCCCGCCGTCGCGCGTGCGGATGCGGGCTTCGTTCAGATGTTTGGCAATCGATTTGACGCCCATCGGTCCCGATGAGCCGTTGCCTTCGCGTGCGAAGCGGAAGATCGACCGCACGGTCTCGGCCTGGATGGGATCGACCTCAAGCGACTTCTTGGTACGGTGGCCACGCTGCTCGGCGGCCTCTACGATGCGGTAGCCGATCGGCGGCAGCGCGCCATTCCAGAAGCCTTGTCGGGCGTTCTCCTTCATCGCCCGCAGCGTGTGCTTGGCGTTTTCCTTGGACTGGTATTCGTCGAACAGCGCCATGATCTGCCTGATCATGTTGCTCATCGGGTCGTCGCCCAGCTCCTGCGTGATCGACACCAGCCGCACGCCGGCCTTGGCAAGCCGGCGGACGTAAAACTCAAGCTGGAACTGGTCGCGGAAGAAGCGGCTGAAGCTGTGCACCACGATCACATCGAACGCCGCCGGCTTGGTGGTCGCGGCGTCGATCATGCGCTGGAACTCCGGCCGCCGATCGTCGGTCGCGGACGCGCCGGGCTCGACATAATCCGCGGCGATCTCCCAGCCGCGCGACGCACAGTAGGCTTTCGCCTGGCGGCGCTGATCCGGGATGGAGAGATCGTTGTCGGCTTGCCGCCCCGTCGAGACCCGCAGGTAAAGAGCCGCCCGAACTGCCGCTGCCATGGTGATGTCCCCTCAGCCCTCTCCAAATAGCTCGTCGAACAATTCGCCAAACCACGCCTCGAACACGGCGATCTCGGCCTCGGTCACCGGCACGTCTTCCGGCCAGTTGTCCGTCACCGTCAATGTCACCGAAGCGCGGTTCGCCCGTCGACGGCCAGGACGAGCGGGCGCGGCCACATAGTCATAGAGATCGTCGAGTGACGCGTCGGCCGGCACGCGCCGTCGCCGCAATTCTTGAGCGGGAGCCATGGCGCCAGTGTGGCAAGCCTGGCCGATCCACAGAACGGCCGAACTCCACGCCATATCACGCTGCAGTGCTGCGACCTCGCGCTTCCTCTGCAGCTTGGGCGCAATCGCGCACAGCAAGCCATGATCGCATGGCGGCAAAGAGCCGGGCCAGCGGAGCGCAGTCAAGGCCGCAAGCCGGCGGAGCCGGTCGCGCGAAGCGCGAGCCTTGACGGTGCACCGTTGGTCCGGCAGCGGCCTCCCATGCGATCATGGCCGGACATCATGCCGAGCACGCGCGGCAAACCGCTACGCTGCGATGGGTGGCGCTCGGGATATTGATTCCGAACACCTTTTTCGTTGAAGCGGCACTGGGGCGTTTTGCGCGGTGCCGTTACAGTGCCATCCAAAACAATGTGCAGACAAACACTTACGACCCTCGACGGCACGGAGCGACACCGTCGCTTTTATCTTGCCGTCAATCCCAGACCTTAATCGGCGCTCTCATTCGCGCGGTAATGTCCGGTATGGTGGATAGCGGACGAAAGAGCGGACATGGCAATATCGACGCGAATGAAGGGAGACCTGAGCCGTTGCAGATACCCAAGAACCGCGAACCCTGTATACCGGACCAGAGATCCGAAACGAGTTTCATAAAGTTGGGTAACGTTCCGACAGGAGAAGGTGGTGTCTGAGACACTTCAAATCGCTGTCGTCGGCGGCGGGATCGGCGGCTTGACGGCCGCCCTCGCCCTGCGGGCGCGCGGATTGAGCGTAACGGTCTTTGAACAGGCTGGCGAGCTGCGCGAGATTGGCGCGGGTGTTTCCATCTTTCCCAACGCCACACGTCTGCTCCAACAAATCGGCCTTGGAGACGAGATCGAGAAAATAGGTTCTCCGATAACCGGCCAAGTGAACCGGACATCGGCTGGCGAGCTTATCAATACATCGGCAAGCCCTTCGACTGGTGTCCCGAGTTATAATGTTCATCGCGCGGAATTTCTGAAGCTGCTCGCCGACGCCCAACTGGAAGGCACGCTCCACTTGGGTCATCGCCTGTCCGGGGCGAGAGAAACAAGTGGTCGCGTGCACTTGACCTTTTCGAACGGCGCGACTGTCAATTCGAACGTCGCGATTGGAGCCGACGGCATCCACTCTGCTTTGCAACGAGAGATCGGATTGAAAACCTATCCATCGAGCGAAGGGATCATGGCCTACAGAGGCCTGATTCCGATCGAGAAACTCTCGTGGGCGAAAGACATCGGAGGCCGAATGTCGAGGTGGATCGGGAAAGGCCGCAGTTTTCTATGTTATCCAGTGTCGGGTGGCCGGTTGATGAACATGGTCGCTTTTGTCCCCACCAATCTGGATTCCGAGGAGTCGTGGACGGCTCCAGGTGACCTGAAGGCGCTAAGCGCCGAATATGCGGGGTGGGACGATCCTGTGCTGGAAACAATAGGCGCTCTCAACTCGACATTTCGCTGGGGCATTTATGATCGAGCGCCGCTGCCGTATTGGTCTGCCGGTCGGATGACGCTGCTTGGTGACGCTGCCCACCCGATGGTGCCACATCTCGGCCAGGGCGCCGCGCAAGCGATCGAAGATGGCTTCACGCTTGCAGTATTTCTGGAAGGCGCCAAACAACAAGACGTCCCAAAGCGGTTGAAGGCTTACGAAAGAGCGAGGCTCGAGCGGACGAGCCAGATACAAGCTATGGCGCGAGAAAACGGTAGATTTTTTCGTGCCGAGTATGAGGATGTGGCGGAACGAGACCGCTTCATGGCGAAGGTGATGTCGGCGAACGGATGGACCCGCGGGCACGATGCGGAACAGGCCGCCAAAGAAGCGCTTTTGCTAGCTAAGGACGCCGGGGCGATCTAGCAGCGACTTCCGGAAATGGTCCATACCGCGGTTCCCGGGATCGATCGAAATGGCCGCAATCGAAGGGTAACCGGGCCATCCGCGAAATCAGGAAGACAGCTGTCCATAAGTCGTAGCGCAAGATCGCAGTCCGTCGCAGGTTATGTGGCCGGATCGTTTCGTCGGCCGCCACATCATAGCGCCACGGCGAAGCAATAGTGCCCATCTTCATCGGCCGTGGCGCGCCAATTCATCGCCGATCAGCGTTCAAACGCGCCGACCAGCGAACCCAGTTTATTACTGAGGATCCCCAAGTCAGGGACAAGACAAATGAAAGCGCCCGCCAATCTCGCTGAAAAGCTCTCGACGTTCACTGAGCGTTTTTCGCCACGTACGGTGGCGACTTACAACAATAACGACATCATGGTGGCCAAGCTCGAGGGGCCGTTCCACTGGCACAAGCACGACGCGACTGACGATTTTTGTGCTGAAGGGGACGCTCGACATCGAGCTGCGGGACCGCACGGTCACCCTCAATCCGGGCGAGGTGTTTGTGGTGCCGAAGGGCGTCGAGCATCGGCCGGTGGCGCGTGGCGAAGTGCACATCCTGCTGATCGAACCGACGGGTACGCCGAATACGGGTGATGCGGCCACTGCAGCGCCGCGTATCCTGGCCTGAGGAACGAGGGAGCGCGCAGCGCACCATCGCAGGCCGCCTCTGGACGGTTCGCGAATTGCGCGGGATGTCGTAGTGTTGTCATGCGCAACCGACAACGGAGGCACGTCATGGCCGAAGCCCTCAAAGACGCAAGCTCGCTCTACGAGGTGGAACGGCGCGCTCACTATGCGGCGCGTCCCGGCTTTCGCATCACCGAGCTGCAGATCAGCCCGAGCCAGAAGGTGCCGTGGCATTATCACAGCAACATCCAGGACACGTTCTATGTGATCGAGGGCTCCCTACGGATATTCCTGCAGGGGCCAAAGGAAGAAGTGTGGCTGGCGCGCGGCCAGACTTATGCTGTGCCACCCAAGCGCCCGCACCTCGTCACCAATGGCGGCGACACCTCGGCGGTGTTTCTCGTCCTGCAGGGGATCGGCGAGTACGACTTCGTACCGCTGACGTGAGGCCCCCTGAGTGCGTTTGCCGCCATCGGCTGCAAGACCAGAACGCTCCTTTTCACAGAGCTGTCATGGACATCATTGCGAGGCTGAGTGAGGGCGAAGGAGCCCATGCTCACATCGGAGCGGCAACAGGGAGTCCTCCCTGCCTCCTTTTCGACCGGCGGCAGCGTCTCCGCCCTCGCATGCCGATAACCTCGGGCGGTCAGGTTTGGGGCGCGGTTCACGCGTTCGGGGCCGGTTATGTGATTGAAATACGATAAATATTCGCCGTTAGAGCGCGGTTCTGCCGCCGCAGGTTCACTAGCATGTGACCGAACCTGTGCGGCTGCGCGCAGACCAATCGTTATGTTGTCGCAGCCCGGGGGCCAAGGAATGACTCTCAACGATGTTGCCTTGCCAGTAAGGCAGACAGATCTCGCGCGTCGGTTTGGCGGCGTCGGCCGCGCAATTTCACACGGCGGGTTCTGGGCGGCAATCGTTGCGACGACAGCGGCATGGTGGTGGATCCTCTGGACCTTTGCGCAATGGCTTGCGCTCGCAGCGATCGAAGCGCTGGTCTAAGTCTTCAGGAGGCCGTTAGCGTACAACGACCGACCGACCACCAAGTGCCTAGCCTCCAACTCCCATGAGCGTCAGCGTCGGTGCGGATTTTGTGCCGCCGCCGGCCTGGTGAATGGCATCACCAATCAGAATCCATGCCGATCCGTTGGTCTGCATGGGTGCGAAAATTGCTCACGGCTTCGGGTAGACGCAGGTCGCTGTCAATTTTCTTCCGGGAACGGAATTCGAAAGTTGTGGTTGTCGAAGGGCGGGCGCGCGGATTTCACGAACAGATTGAAACGGCGCGCAGCCCGCGGCAGGGCGGCCAGAAACCTTAACTGGCAAGGTTAATTGGAGAGTTTCATTGCTTGCCCAATAGTCGGGAGCTCTAGTCACGCCAGTCGAACGAGGTGGCCGTCACTTCCCGTTGGCCTGCGTACTCGAGCGATCAGAGGCCGCGACCGCAAATCTTCGAAGCTGCCGCGGCCTCGCCCAAACAATCGCGATAACGATACCGATTTTAGAATGCCCTGGTTCTCCCGGTTTGACATCCCGATCAAGCCTGCCGGCCGACTTCCTCTCAGGACACTTGCGGAGGCGCGTGGCTTTATTCGCCAGCTGCCCCAGAGCGAGCAAGGGAGCGTCGAATGGAGAAGCGCTGCAGCCTTGCTGATAGAAGCGGCGGAGCGCGGAGGAAGTCACGTCTCGATCGCGCGCACCGCCGTCGAAAGAGCACTTCGTCGCTCGATGGCATCTCGCTTTGCGCAAAGGTGATTTGCCCGATATGGCAAGCCACTTATCGTCCAGGTATCGACGCGACCAAGGAGATATTGAGCTTCCCGCAATTTTTCGCTTGACGCATGTGTCGGGAAAATCGCGCGTCGCTCACGCTCGGCAACTACCGCTCCGCCTCACGGCTGCGCCAGACAACCCAATACCGACCCGGCAACAGCGGCAACGGCCGCGCGGGCGCTGGCGGGGTCGGGATCGACGCCGAGGTTCTGCCTGGCAAGCTCGATCATTTCATTGGCCACTCGCCGGTTGGCGGGATTTTCTTTCCGCGATCGGTCGAGCGCGATGACGGCGCACGCCAGCGGATCGAGCACGTTGACCGGCGGCAGCTTGTTGCGCGCGGATTGACAGGCCAGCGTGAACGTCGCCTCGGCGGGCTCGGCCTTCGCCGCCATCGCGTTGAACAGGCCGATGCCGATCACCTTGCGGACGTCTTCGGCCGTCGTGCCGCGGGCATATTTGGTCGAGAGCGCGTTCATGGCCGTGTTGAACGCGGCGTCGCCCTTGCTGCGGTCGATCGCCCGGATATCGCCGAGCACCAGCTGGATGTAGGGCAGATAGGCGGCGTTGCGCGTGTCATCGAAGTTCGCGCACGGCGCGGCCAGCGCAGGCGTCGAAGCTGCCAAAAGAATGGATAGCACTCGCCGGATCATTCTGAAGATACCAATCAAGGCCGTTCCATCCCGTTTGTCGCCAGGGCGCGCCCTGCCCGTAACGCCGAAATACTCCGTGTCAAGGGCCGCGAAGTCGCCGGCCAGAACGTATTGTTATCACGATTGGCGATTGCCGCGTCGCGCAAGGGCTGCGAAAGAGAAACGGCAGAATTGTCAGATCGATTTCAGGATGGACCAGCTCACCACCGCCCCACCGCGCGCCTCTGACGGCATTGGCGCACCGCTGCGCCAGCCGGTGTTCCGCCGCATCTGGCTCGCCAGTTTGCTGTCGAACTTCGGCATGCTGGTCCAGGGCGTCGGCGCCGCCTGGGCGATGACGCTGATGACCTCGTCGGCCGACAAGGTGGCGCTGGTGCAGACCGCCGCAATGCTGCCGACCATGCTGATCTCGATCGCCGCCGGCGCAATCGCCGACATGTACGACCGCAGGCTGGTGGCGCTGGTCGGGCTGTGCATTGCGCTGGCCGGCGCAACGACGCTGTCGTTGCTGACCTTCCTCGGCGTAATCACGCCGAACATCCTGCTGTTGTTCTGCTTCATCGTCGGCACCGGCATGGCGCTGTTCGGGCCGTCCTGGCAGGCCTCGGTCAGCGAGCAGGTCTCGCCGGAAACCCTGCCGGCGGCGGTGGCGCTGAACGGCATCAGCTACAACATCGCGCGCAGTTTTGGCCCCGCGATCGGCGGCATCATCGTGGCTGCTGCGGGCGCCGGTGCGGCGTTCGTCACCAATGCGGTGCTCTATCTGCCGCTCCTGATCGTGCTCTACCTGTGGCGGCGCCAGCACGAGCCGTCGCGGTTGCCGCCCGAGGGTTTGCGCCGCGCCATGGTGTCTGGCGTGCGCTACATCGTCAATTCGCCGCAGACCCGTGTCGTGCTGACGCGCACGCTGGTGACCGGCATGCTCGGCGGCTCGGCTTTCGCATTGATGCCGCTGGTCGCGCGCGACCTCCTGCACGGCAATGCGCAGACCTACGGCCTGATGCTCGGCGCGTTCGGCGTTGGCGCGGTGATCGGCGCGCTCAACATCGCGCGCATCCGCAAGAAAATCGACGACGAGCGGTTCGTCCGGATCGGCGCGATGATCATGGGGCTCGGCATCGTCTCGGCCGGCCTGAGCCATTCCACGCCGCTGACGGTTGCCGCCCTGGTCATGACCGGCGCGATGTGGACCATGTCGGTGACGGTCTACAACATCGGCGTGCAGCTGTCGGCGCCGCGCTGGGTCGCGGGCCGCGCGCTGGCGTCGTTCCAGACCGCGATTGCCGGCGGGATTGCTGCCGGCAGCTGGGGCTGGGGACACACCGCCGACATGGTCGGCGTCGACCACGCGCTGATGATCGGCGGCGGGCTGTTGTTCCTCTCGCCCCTGCTCGGCATCCGCCTGCGCATGCCGACGTTCTCGACGTCGTCCGAAGGCGCCGAGATCCTCGCCGACCCGCAAGTGCACCTGCTGCTCAACCCGCGCAGCGGGCCGATCATCGTCGAGATCGAGTATCGCGTGGATGCGAGCCGGGCCCGCGAATTCTACGGCGTGATGCAGGAGGTGCAGCTCGCGCGCCAGCGCACCGGCGCCTATGGCTGGTCGATCGCCCGCGACATCACCGAGCCCGAGCTGTGGACCGAGCGTTACCACTGCCCGACCTGGCACGATTATCTGCGCCAGCGCAATCGCCCGACGGCGGCGGAGCGCCAGCTGACCCAGAGCGCGCAGGAATTTCACACCGGCGCGGAGCCGGTGCGTATCAGGCGCATGCTGGAGCGGCCGTTCGGCTCAGTGCGCTGGAAGGAGGATACGCCGGATCGTGGACCGGGCGACGTGCTGCCGATCTCTGCGCCGAGCAGCGGCGCCTGAGGTGTTCGCAGCCGCGGCTTGCTATAATCCGTGCGTCAGCACCAGCAGAATATTGGTGATCGCAACGATCAATGCTGCGGCAACAATGGAGTATTCGACGAGAATTTTCGTCGTTATCCGGGCCAGGATTATGCGCAGCTTTCCGATCATTTGTCGAAATTAGCGCGTCGCATCTGAAGGATGTCTGAAACCAGTCGTCAGCAATACCGCCACCTTTCGCACGATGAATTCACCGCGCGTTAAGGCTGGATCGTCGCTGACCTGATGTCGTGAGGCTAGATCAGCGCCCTTCCGCTGACGACATATCGAAAACCTCGCCGTCGTAGCCGGCCTCGGCCGGAATCTTCAGCTTGCGGCGCCCGTCCTCGTTAAGGATTTGCGGCAACACGGTGACGATCTTGTCGCTGCGCGCGGCCGCGATCGTGTGCGCGGCGCTGGTCTGCTTGGCGAGCTTGATCAGGTTGCGCGTCGTCGGGAACAACAGCTTGAAGCGGCCGGTGGTCGCGCCCTCGAGCGCCGCGCGCGGCGAGACCCAGACCGAATCCACCGACTCCTTGCCGTCATGGGCGCCGACCTGATCAGCCGGAGCGAGCGCCAGGAAGAAGTGCGTGTCGAAGCGCTTCGGCAGGCCTGCCGGCGTGATCCAGTGCGCGTAGGGCACGAGCAGATCGAGCGCCAGCACGAGCTGCGCTTCGAGCCAGGATATCGGCGAACTTGATCTTGCCCTCGCACAGCGCTTCGCGATGCGCGGCTTCGACCTGCGAGGCGCGTTCGGCCGAGACGAGCTCATTTGAGCCGCGCGGCCGCGCCAGCAGAATTCCGGATTCTTCAAACGTCTCGCGGATCGCGGCGACCCGCAAGCCGAGCAGGATGGGATCGCTGATGCCGCCCGCGGTAAACAGCTCCGGCTTGCCGAGCAAGTCCTTGTCGCTGGCGTCGACGCTGCCGCCGGGAAACACCAGCGCGCCCGACGCGAAATCGATCTGGTCGTGCCGCACCATCATGAAGATTTCGAACTCGTCGGCCTGCTGCCGCAACAGCAGCATGGTCGAAGCAGGGCGCGGCTGCACTTCAGGTTTTGACATTGTTATTACTTTTCTCCTTTGCGCATGATCTTGCCGGAAAACCGGTACCCACTTTTCCGGATCATGCTCAGACAGCTCTCAGCTGCACATTCAGATTGGCGCGCTTGTCGGTGCGCGCCAGCCGCGCCAGCAGATAATCGACCTCGGCGCGCGCGATGGCGCTGAGCGACGAGCCGGGCTTGCGCTGCGCGTCGCTCGCGATCGCGCCGCGGCGCTTCAGCACATATTTCCGCACGGCGAGACCAACGCCCTGCTGCTGTTCGTAACGGACCAGCGGCAGGTGTGCATCGAACAGATCGTGGGCGGCGTCGCGCTGGCCCGATTTCGACAGCCTGACGACGTCGACCAGCATGTCGGGGAAAGCGTAGCCGGTCATCGCGCCATCGGCGCCGCGCTCCATCTCGAAGTCGAGGAACAGGCCGCCATTGCCGGTCAGGATCGACAGCGGCCGCAGCGAGCCGTCGTTCTGGAAGCCGCGCAACGCGGAAATTTTTTCGAGTCCCGGCCAGTCCTCGTGCTTCAGCATCACACAGGACGGACTGTCCATCACGATGCGGCGGATCACGGCCGGCGTCATGACGACCGAAAGCGTCAGCGGATAGTCCTGCAGCACCCAGGGGATATCGTCGCCGATCGCCTCGATCGCCTGCTTGAAATAGGTCGTGATCTGGTCGTCCGTACGCAGCGACGGCACCGGCGCGATCATCACGCCGGCGGCGCCGGCATCCATCACGCCGCGCGCCAGCGATCGCATCGCCGCAAAGCCCGGCGCCGATACGCCGACGATGATCTGCATGTCCTTCGCCGACTTGACGAAGCGGGTTGCGACGCTAAGCGCCTCCTCGCCGTCGAGTTTCGGCGCCTCGCCCATGATGCCGAGCACGGTGATGCCGTTGCAGCCGGCGTCGCGATAGAAATCGCACAGGCGATCGATCGAGCTGTCATCGATGCGGCCGTCGTCATGGAACGGCGTCGGCGCAATCGCGAAGGTGCCTTTGGCCTGAGAGGTGAGCTTCATCGGGCGGGTCCGGGGTTGTTTGCAGCATCTTCGGCTGATTTGGCCGTCGCCGCAATCCGGCCCTGTCGACCCAAATGGCCAGAAAAAAACGCCGCGCGGTATTTCTGTCCGCGCGGCGCTTCGGTCGGAACGGCAGGCGTCAGACGACCTTGGCGTCGTCCTTGAAGAAGATCTTGTCGGCGTGTTTGGCGATATCCTGAGCGGTATACGGTCCGGTCGGAGTCCAGCCCTCGGCCATGAAAATCTTCATCTCGCGGATGCCGCGCGCGCTCGAGACCCCAAGGATCTTGTTGGTCTGATCGCCCGAGAGATCGCTGACCATGTAGAGCATGCCGGGGGCAATCATGTCCGGCGGCCACGGTGCGTAGCCGGAACCGCGCCGCTCCTGCAAATCCTCGGTCATGCGGGTCAGCGCGCCCGGCGACATCGTCCAGACCCGGATGTTGTAGCGGCGGCCCTCCAGCGACAGCACGCGGGTGAAGCCGGCGATGCCGGCCTTTGCTGCGCCGTAGTTGGTCTGACCGAAATTGCCGATCAGGCCAGAGCCCGACGAGGTGTTGACGATGACGCCGCCGCCATGGTCCTTCATGAACTTGAACACCGGCAGCGTGGCGCAGAACGTGCCTTTCAGGTGCACGCGCACCACCGAGTCCCACTGCTCTTCCGTCATCTTGGCGAAGGTGCCGTCGCGCAGGATGCCGGCGTTGTTGACGAGGATGTCGACCTTGCCGAATGCCTTGATGGCGTCGTTGAACAGCGCCTCGCCGCCGGCCACGGTGCTGATGTCCGAGCCATTGGCGACCGCCTTGCCGCCGCCTTCCTTGATCGCGTTGGCGACCTTCTGCGCCATGCTGGCGTCCTTGCCGGAGCCGTCGCGCGGTCCGCCGAGATCGTTGACAACGACCGAAGCGCCCTCCTTCGCAAACAGCCTGGCGTAGGCTTCACCGAGGCCACCGCCGGCGCCGGTAACGATCGCGACTTTCTTGTCGAGCAAACCCATTGCAGTTCTCCTTAGCAATTTATTAGTTTGCGCATGTCCTTTTCGGAAAACCGGTGTCCACCCATCGGGTCAAGCCCGAGGGCAGGCTTTTCCGGGACATGCGCTACGCGAGCTCGGTTCTGCCGTTCCTGACGACGGTGACGTTGCGCGCCTTCACGCGCGCCTCGAACGACACGACGTTGCCGTCCTTCCAGAGATCCATGGTGACCGTGTCGCCGGGGAATACCGGCGACGAGAACCGCGCAGCATGCCGCTTGAACGCGGTCGGATCGTAGTCGGCAAAGGTCTGCAGCACGCCGCGGCAGGTGATGCCATAGGTGCACATGCCATGCAGGATCGGCACGGGAAAGCCGGCGCGCTTGGCAAACTCGGGATCGCTGTGCAGCGGATTGCGATCGCCCGACAGACGATAGATCAGCGCCTGGTCCGGCCGCGTCTTGATGTCGACCGACTTGTCCGGCGCGCGCTTCGGGATCGGGTGCGGCTCGGGCTGCCCTTCGGACGGACCGCCGAAGCCGCCATCGCCGCGGGCGAAGGTCGAGGCCAGCAGCGTCGCAAGCTTCTCGCCGGATGCCGCATCGCGCACCACGGTCTCGCGCTGGATCACCGCGCCCTTGTCCTTGCCCTTGTCAAAGACGCCGGCCACGCGCGAGTTGGCATAGACCTTGGCGGTCGCCGGCATCGGCTTGTGGAAGGTGATGTCGCGCTCGCCGTCGACCGACATCACGCGATTGAGGTCGATATGGCCGGGATTGGCGCCCCAGACGCAGACCGACGCGAAGGTCGGCACCACCTTCAGCGGCTTCTTGGTAAAATAGCCCTCGTTGACGAATAAGAGCTCCTTCTCGTCCAGGGGATCGTTGCCCATGCCGATGCCGAGCGCATACAGCATCACCTCGCGGTCCGACCACGAGTACGGCACGCCCTCGGTCTTCAGCTTGAGGACATCGGGATAGTTGATCGGCATTGCGGTGTCCTCGCTGTTGGGTCAGATGCCCTTGAGGCGGGCGAAGCGCTCGCGGTGATAGGCCGACGAGCCGAAGGATGCCTCCAGCGTCCGCGCCCGTTTGATGTAGAAGCCGGCGTCGTGGGCGTCGGTCATGCCGATGCCGCCGTGCAGCTGGATCATCTCGCGGCTCACATAGTTGACGAGGTCGTTCGCCGTCGCCTTGGCGAGCGAGGTCAATTCCGACACGTCGGCCGCATCGCCATCGATCGCGGTCAGCGCTTCATCGACCGTCGGCCGCGCCAGCTGAATCTGCGTGAACAGATTGGCCGCGCGGTGCTGCAGCGCCTGGAAGGTGCCGATGACCTGACCGAACTGGACGCGCGTTTTCAGGTATTCCAGCGTGGTCTCGAACGCCTGAAGCGCAACCCCAACCTCTTCGGCCGCGATCGAGGCGTAGACGCGATCCAGCACCTTGGTCAGCAAGCTGTTGCCGTCGTCGGCCTTGCCAAGCACGGCATCGGCGCCGACCTCGACGTTGTCGAACTTGAGGTCGGCATAGCCGCGCGAGTTGATCAGCTCACGCCGCTTGCGGCTCAAGCCCTTGGCATTGGCCGGCACCAGGAACAGCGTCACGCCCTTCGCGTCGGTCGGCTTGCCGCTGGTGCGTGCCGCGACGACGAACACGTTGGCGGCCAGACCCTCGAGCACGAAGGTCTTGTTGCCCGACAGCGAGTAGCCGTTGCCCTTCTTGGCCGCGGCAAGCGCGATCTTTTCGGGCGCGTAGCGCGGGCCTTCGTCGATCGCGAGCGCCGCGACCGCCGAACCGTCGGCGATCTTCGGCAGCCACTCGTTCTTCTGGGCATCGCTGCCACCGAGCGTGATCGCGCTGGCGGCACCAATCGCCGAGCCGATCAGCGGCGCGGCCACGAGCTTGCGGCCGAACTCTTCGAGGATGACCCCCATGCTGCGGTAGCCGAAATCCGAGCCGCCGAAGTCCTCGGGGATCACGACGCCGGTCCAGCCCATGCCGGCGATCGACTTGAAGGTCGCGGGATCGAAGCCGATCTCGCTGCCGCTGTCGCGGATCTTGCGCATCGCGCTGACGGGCGAGTGATCGGTCACCCAGCCCTTCGCACTGTCGCGCAGCATCTCCTGCTCTTCGGTCAACAATGTCATGACGCTCTCCTCAAAACTCTCGCTATGCCGCGCTTATTGATGGTCCATCAGACCGAGCATGCGCTTGGCAATGATGTTGTTCTGGATCTCGGTCGTGCCGGAGAAGATCGTCATCGCCTTGTTGGACAGGAACGCCCGGGTGGTGTCGAGTTCATCCTGCTTGAACTGGTCGCCCTGCCAGCCGAGCCCCTGCTCGCCAAAGATTTCGACCAGCAGCTCCTCACGATCCTGCTGGATGCGCGCGCGGGCGTTCTTCGCCACGGACGTAAACTCGCTCGGCCCCTGCCCGGCCTTGGTCTCATCAAGCATGCGCTGTTGCATCAGCTTCAGCGTGCGGAACTCCATCATGTGCTTGATGATGCGCTGGCGCAGGTCCGGGTCCGCAATGCGGCCCTTCTCGTCGACACCGAGATATTCCTTGGCCACCTCGTCGAGCGGACGGGTATCGCCGGCCATTTGCCGGCGCCGCGTATCGGTGGCGTTGCGCTCGAACTGGAGCAGCCGCTTGGCGATGGTCCAGCCCTTGTTGAGCTGCCCCATCAGGTTCTCCTTCGGCACCTTCACGTCGGTGAAGAACACTTCGGAAAATGGCGACTGACCCGAGATGATGCGGATTGGCCTAACCTCGACGCCGGGCGTCTTCATGTCGATCAGGAGGAAGCTGATGCCCTCCTGCTTCTGCACATTCGGATTGGTGCGGACCAGGCAGAAGCACCAGTCGGCGAACTGGCTGCCTGAGGTCCAGATCTTCTGGCCGTTGACCAGATAATGGTCACCCTTGTCCTCGGCCTTGGTCGATAGCCCCGCGAGATCGGACCCGGCGCCCGGCTCGGAGTAGCCCTGGCACCAGCGCACCTCGCCGCGCGAGACGCGGGTCAGGTGGAGCTTTTTCTGCTCTTCGCTGCCGTGCTCCAGCATGGTCGGGCCGAGCAGCGTTGTGCCCATGCCGGTCATGGGGTTGAACGCCCCCATGTTGAAGAATTCCTGCGCAACGATACGGGCCTGCACGGTCGGCAGCCCGCCGCCGCCATAGGCCTTGGGCCAGCCCGGCGTACCCCAGCCCTTGGCGGCCACGCGATCCTTCCAGAGTTTCCAGTCCGGCCCGTCCGGATAGCGCGGCATGCTTTGGAAATATTCTTCCAGCTTGGTCTTCAGCGACTCCGGGAAGTTCTCCTTGATCCAGGCGCGCGCTTCATTCCGGAAAGCATCGAGCTTTGCGGTGTCTTCGACTTCGGCCAGGACGTTCATGGGATGTCTCCGGATCGTGGACGTTTGTTGGTTTCAGGTTCGGTCGCAGTGCCGTTCTAATTCCGCATGCTGCAATGCAAAATCAACGTTCCTGCGATATCGGCAAATTCTGCAAGACCATGGTGCGCAATAACCGGCGCGCCTCGTCTCCTCGCATGCATTTCCTCATCGGCGCTGTCGCGCCCGTCTTCTATTGTTGACTGTACCGCGCGCCCTTCCGCGCGCAACACAGTTGGCGTTCCATTTTCTAAGCACCAAGGCTTTTCTAAGCATCAAGGCTCGCACGCTCGCAACAGCGCGTTTGTCATTGGACGTATTCTCAGGCCGAGGGATGGGTGCGTGGCCGAAGCCGGCTCGCGATGCTAAAGGATTGCGTTCCCGCATGGGATTTGCTTTGCCTTCACCACAAAGGCTTTGACGCGTGTTCCGCTCGCGACTGCAGAGTGTGCGGGCTATCGCCTTCAAGAAGACGACCAGGAGAGACGCCGATGGACGCCACCGCCCGGAAACTTGACCAGCAAGCGACGGCCTGGTCGCCGGCCCCCGACGCCGCCGACGTCGTCAAGCGCATCCATGCGATGCTCCATCCGCGCAACATCGTCGTCGTCGGCGCCACCGACAAGCCCGGCAACTACGCCGAGCGGATCTGGAACAACCTCGTCAAGTATCAGTATGCCGGCGGCATGTACCCGATCAACGCGCGCCGCGACATGGTTTGGGGCGTCAAGTGCTACAAGGATTTTGCCGATCTGCCTGACAAGCCCGACCACGTACTGGTGCTGGTGCCGGCGAAGTTCGCGGTGCAGGTGATCCGCGATGCGGCGGCCGCCGGAGCACGCTCGGCGACGATCGTCACCTCCGGTTTCGACGAACTCGAGGATGCCGAAAGCCAGCAGCTCGCCATCGACCTCGAGGAAGCCGTCAAGGAGACCGGGCTCGCAGTCACCGGTCCGAACTGCCTCGGCAACCTCTCCTCCGGCGAACGGCTGTTCACCAACATCGACGAGCGCCCGGTGCAGATGATTGCCGGCCCGGTCGCCGTGGTCGGCCAATCCGGCGCGGTCATCATGCAGCTGCGCCAGGCTTTTGAGGACCGCGGCATCGACGTCGGTTACATGGTCACGACCGGCAATGAGGTCGGCCTCGAGACCCCCGACTTCATGCAGTATTTCGCCGCCGATCCAAGCATCGGCGTCATCGTCACCTATCTCGAAGGCGTCCGGAACACGAAGAGTTTTCGCGACGCCTGCAAGGCGGCGCGCGCCGCCGGAAAGCCGATCATCGCCCTGAAGCTTGGCGCCTCCGAGGGCGGCCGGGCCGCCGCGATGGCGCACACCGGCGCGCTCGCCGGCTCGATCGAAACCTTCGACGCAATCTCGATCCGCGAGGGCGTGATCCGCGTACGCGGCCTCGACGAACTGATCGAGACCACCGAGTGCTTCGTGAGTGTGAAGCCGCCGAAGGGCGACCGCATGGCGGCAGTGACACTGTCGGGCGGCAAACGCGGCCTGATGATCGACGCGTTCTCCTCGGCCGGCCTCAACTTCAAGCCGCTCAGCAAGAACCTGAGTGCGAGCCTCTCGAAGATGCTTGGCCCGGGCAGCATCGTCGGCAATCCGCTCGACGCCGGCTTCGCCGCCGTGGTCGACCCGACGGTCTACATGCAGTCGGTCAAGCTGATGATCGAGGATCCCGACACCGATATTGTCATCATCGACGCGGAATTTCCGAAAGCGCCGCACGAACTGCGCGAGCGCAACATCCGCCTGATCAACGAGATGGCCGGCGCCGCCTCCAAGCCCGTGGTCTATGTCAGCGCGATGTCAGTCGGCGTCAACGAGTTCACCAAGCAGCTCCGTAAGTCAGTCCCGAACGTCGCCTATATGCTCGGCACCGACCGCGCGGTCAGCGCAATCAAGCAGCTGATCGACTACCAGAAGCTGCCGAAGAACATTCCGGACGTGAAATCGAGCTCGAGTTCATCGGCGAAGGCGACGCTCGAGAAGGCGCTGAAGAGCGCCAAGGGCGCGGCGCTGGACGAGGTTGCATCCAAGGCCTTGATGAAGGCTTACGGCATCCCCGTTTCGAAGGAAGGCGTCGCGACATCACCCGCGGAAGCGGTCAAGATCGCGAAGCAGATCGGCTTCCCGGTCGTCGCCAAGGTCGTCAGCGAGCAGATCCTGCACAAGTCCGACGTCGGCGGCGTGGTGCTGAATTTGAAGAACCCGGCCGAGGTCAAGAAGGCCTTCACCGACATCATGAGCCGGATGAAGAAGATCAAGGGCAAGCCTGTCATCGACGGCATCCTGATCGCGCAAATGGTCAAGGCCGAGCTCGAGCTCGTGGTCGGCGGTTCGCTCGACGCCGAGATGGGACCGGTGGTGCTGTTCGGCACCGGCGGCGTCGACATCGAGCTGATGAAGGACGTCGCACTCGGCGGCGCGCCACTCAACGACGCCGACGCCAAGGCGCTGATCAATCGCACCAAGGCAGGCGTGAAGCTCAAGGGCTATCGTGGCAAGCCGAAGCTGCACGAGCCGAGCGTGATCAAGGCGCTGGTCGGCCTCTCCAACCTGATGGCGGACGCCAACGGCCGCATCGCCTCGATCGACGTCAACCCCTTCCTGATCAACGAGAAGAGCGGCGTTGCGGTCGATGCGCTTGTGGTGCTGAACAACGCGGCGGCGAAGAAGAGCGCGGCGGGGCATTAAGGCAGCGCGCCCTCTCCCTTCATTGTCGTCACCGGGCTTGCCCCGGTGACCTCGATCAGGAAGACGCTGCCTTCGTAAGCGAGATGGCCGGGACAAGCCCGGCCATGACAAATTCTTGAGGTACCCGCCCTATTCCGCCGCGATCTGACGCTGCACGAGCGGCGGCGGGTTCGACAGGTCCTTCAACAGCGCCGCACGCTTTGCGCGGCTCTTGTCGTAGGCCTGCTGCTTGACCGGGCCATAGCCGCGGATATCGTCAGGCAACGACAACAGCGCGATTGCCGTACGTTCGGTCTCCGGCGCGAGCAGCTTCAGCACGGTCTCGACGTCGCCTTCGTACTCGGCGATCAGCGCGCGTTCGAGCCGGCGATCGTGCGAATAGCCGAACAGGTCGAGCGGCGTGCCGCGCAGGCCCTTCAGGCCCGCCAGCACCTTGAAGCCAGTCATCATCCAGCCGCCAAAAACCTTCTTCTTCGGGCGACCGACGCCGTCGTCGCCTGCCGGCAGCAGCGGCGGCGCGAGGTGATAGCTGAGCTTGAAGTTCCCTTCGAACTGGTCGCGCAGCTGTTTTTCGAACGAGCCGTCGGTATAGAGCCGCGCCACTTCATACTCGTCCTTGTAGGCGAGCAGCTTTGCGTAGTTGATCGCGGCCGCCCGCGGCAGCGCCTCGCCGAAGCCCTTGGCGTCGGCCGCTCGCTTCACCTTGTCGACCAGCGCCCGATAGCGCTCCGCCAGCGCGGCGTTCTGGTACAGCGGTCAGGTGCGCGGAACGATGGGCGATGACCTCGTCGAGCGACATGTCGCCGAGCACCTTGTGCGCGGCAGCTTCCTCATGCCCCTTCATCATTGCCGCAAGCTGCTCGGGCTTGGCCGCGGCGAGCCGGCCGAGCCGGAACGCCAGGGTGTTCATCTTGATCGAGACGCCATTCAGTTCGATCGCCTGTTCGATCGACTGTGCGGTCAGCGGCAGCAGGCCGCGCTGATAAGCATAGCCCATCATCATCATGTTGGTGGCGATGGCATCGCCGAGCAGCACTTCGGCCGGCGTGGTGAAATCGACGAAGGTCGAGTCTTTTGTCAGCGCGCCTTCCAGCACGTGGTTTACTTTGCCCTGCTGGAAATCAAAATCCCGATTGCGGATGAAGTCGGCAATCGGGATCAGGTGAGTGTTGACAATGCCTGTGGTGCGCGGTGCGTCACAAAGCGTGATCGTCTCTTTCGAGGCGGCGACCACCTCGTCCGCCGCGATCACGAGATCGGCGGTACCGGTGACGATGCGCGAGCATTTGACGTCGTCGGTGTCTTGCGACAGCCGGATGTGGCTCAGCACCGCCCCACCCTTTTGCGCAAGGCCGGACATGTCAAGGATCATGCTGGCGTGGCCTTCGATGTGGGCGGCCATGCCGAGCAGCGCGCCGATCGTGAGCACGCCGGTGCCGCCGACGCCGCCGACCGCGATGTTGTAGGTCCGGTCCAGCGACGGCCGGGTCGCGGGCTCCGGTAGATCGCCGATGGCGGCGAGATCAACCGGCGCGCGCTTGCGCAATGTGCCGCCATCAACGGTTACGAAGGACGGGCAAAAACCTTTGACGCAGGAATAGTCCTTGTTGCAGCTCGACTGGTTGATGGTGCGCTTGCGGCCGAACTCGGTCTCCAGCGGCTCGACCGAGATGCAGTTCGACTGCACCGAGCAGTCGCCGCAGCCTTCGCACACCGCAGCATTGATCATCACGCGGCGTGACGGATCTTCCAGAATGCCGCGCTTGCGGCGGCGCCGCTTCTCGGCGGCGCAGGTCTGCACGAACACGATCGCCGAGCAGCCCGCCGTCTCGCGGCAGGCCTTCATGACCGCGTCGAGCTGGTCGCGGTGCGCCAGTTTGGTGCCGGGCGCAATGGTGTGCGCGGGATAGGCGTCCGGAGTTTCCGAGACCAGGTAGATCTCGCGGACACCTTCGGAATGCAGCTGGAAGGTGATTTGTTGCGGCGACAGGTCGCCGTCGACGTGCTGGCCGCCGGTCATCGCGACCGCGTCATTGTACAGGATTTTGTAGGTGATGTTGGCCTTGGAGGCGACCGACTGGCGGATCGCGAGCGAGCCCGAATGGAAATAGGTGCCGTCGCCGATGTTGGCGAAGATGTGCTTTTCCTTGGTGAACGGCGCGATACCGACCCACGGCACGCCCTCGCCACCCATATGGGTAAAGGTCTCGGTGTTGCGATCCATCCACAGCGACATGAAGTGGCAGCCGATGCCGGCCAGCGCGCGGCTGCCTTCGGGGACCTTGGTCGAGGTGTTGTGCGGGCAGCCCGAGCAGAAGTAGGGCGTGCGAACCACCGGCGCGATCGCCTGCACCTGCGAGGCTTCGCGGCCGTGGAACCAGTCGGCCTTGGCGCGCAGCAGCGCCGCAATGTCGGAATCGAGCTCCATCGCCAGCAGTCGATCGGTGATGGAGGTCGCGACCTTCGACACCGTCATCTCCTCGGCGAACGGCAGGAAGCGCTTGTCGTGCGAGTCCATCTTGCCGACGATGCGCGGGCGCACGTCGTCGCGCCAGTTGAACAGCTCCTGCTTGACCTGGTTCTCGATGATCTCGCGGCGCTCTTCGACAATGAGAATCTCTTCGAGCCCAACAGCGAACTCGCGCACGCCCGCCGGCTCCAACGGCCAGGGCATGCCGACCTTGTAGAGCCTGAGCCCGATGCGCGCGGCGACCTGCTCGGTGATCCCGAGCTCGCGCAACGCCTGGCGCACGTCTTCGTAGGACTTGCCCGACGCCATGATGCCGAACCGCGCCTTCGGCGAATCCATGGTGATGCGGTCGACCTTATTGGCGCGCGCAAACGCGATCGCGGCATAACCTTTGTAATCCTGCAGGCGACGGTCCTGCTCGAAGCGGTCGTCGGGCCAGCGCAGATTGAGGCCGCCGGGCGGTAGCTCGAAATCGGTCGGGATGACGAACTGTCTCATTTCGTCGTTGAGGTTGATTTCCGCTGTCGTCTCGACCACCTCGGTGATCGTCTTCATGCCGACCCAGCAGCCGGAGTAGCGCGACATCGCGATGCCGAGCAGACCCATCTCGATGATTTCATGGATGCTGGACGGATAGAGATACGGCATCAGCGCCGAGACGAAGGCGTGATCCGATTGATGCGGCACGGTCGAGGATTTGGCGCCATGGTCGTCGCCAGCGAGACACAACACGCCGCCATTCTTTGCCGAGCCCGCGGCATTGCCGTGCCGAAGCACGTCGCCGGAACGGTCGACGCCGGGGCCCTTGCCGTACCAGATGCCGACCACGCCGTCGTACTTCGCGCCCGGCGACAGGTTAAGCTGCTGCGAGCCCCAGATTGCGGTCGCCGCGAGATCCTCGTTCACGCCGGGCTGAAATTTGATGCCGTACTCGGCGAGATGCTTTTTGGCAGCGGTGAGTTGCTGGTCGTAGCCACCGAGCGGCGAGCCACGATAACCAGTAACGAAGCCTGCCGTATTCAGGCCGTTGGCACGATCCCGCCGGATCTGTGCCATCGGCAGGCGGACCAGCGCCTGGATGCCGGTCATGAAGACATGGCCAGATTTAGCGGTGTATTTCTGATCGAGGCTGATCGCGCCCTGGTTTATTCCCATGTTCGCCTCTTCGCGTCTTGGTGCCCCGACAATCCTGATTTCGTCATAATCAAATAGGGATGCGACCGCTTCGGCAACAGTCTAAGGCGCTTTCCGTGCCCGCGGCAGCCGGAATCCACGCCTCTTTGGTCGACCTCTGCTGGCGCAACTTCATTCTGGCCGTGGCCGGCCGGGGCTCCTGTTGTGTCGCACGATACCTGCGCTCGAACTGAAAATTCCACCGGCCGAATGCAGCGCAATAATTCGCACTGCCCGGCCCTGGCCGATCGGCGCGCCCTCGCGATTCGGAGAGCCCTCGCGCTGCCACGCATCACGACGACACGTCCGCCGATCGGGCATACCTGCACTCCCGCAATGCCGCCGGAAACCGATCAAATCTGCGGAACCACGCAACTCCTGCGCGCTTATCGGCTCACGGAAATTGGAGGACAACCATGGCCTATGTTCCAAACCGTGATGATCCGTTTTTGCCGTCACCGTCGCCCTCGCTCGAGGAGATGCGACGCCGCGACCGGATGGAGGGCGAGTTTCAAGCCGATCCAGAACTGGCTGAAGGTCCGGCCAGCAGGACGCGCGTCGCACTCTATGCGGTCGCAATTCTCGCCGTGCTGGGCGCATTGTTTTATGGCCTGAACGCCGCGAACAATTCGAGCCAGACCGCGAGCAATACGCCGACCGCAACCGCGCCATCGAACATGGCGCGGACTTCGCCGGCGCAGCCGCCGGTACGGAATGTGACCCCGGGCCCGAACTCATCGCCCGGTATGACCACCGGTCAGGCGCCGAGCGCGCCGGCCAAGTAATCGACAGCAAATGTTTGAAACGTCGCGGCTCGAACCAAGCCGCGGCGTTTCGCTTTTTGATTTGCGCATGTTCTTGTCGGAAAACCGGTGTCCACTTTTCCGGAACATGCGCGCTAGAACAATGCGCCGCGCGCCGCGATTGGCCAGACCAACTCGACGACGGCATTTGGCCCGGCGAAGCCGCGCACACCGACATACCAGTCGTGCAGGTTGACGGTTGGATCGCAGTGGCCGGGGATCAGCAGGACCTTGTCACCGAGCAGCGGGCGATCGTTGCAGCGTGTCAGATCAAGCACGCCGTGCTCGTCCGACGGCCGGCCGTAGCTTGCCCCCGCAAAGCCGACCAGCTCCGGCATGCCGCTGTCGTTCGACAGCGCCTTGTGGCCGGCATCAACAACGGCGCGCTCCGGCGCCGGCGTGCTCATCACCGTGGCATAGACGAACAACGCGTGCTCGAAGTCCGCGAACGCATCGCCATTGGCGACGCGGTTGCGCGCGTAGTCGGCGTCCATGAACACGTAGGAGCCGGCCTGCAGCTCGTTGTAAACGCCGCTGGCCGCCTCGAACTGGAACGTGCCGGTGCCGGCGCCGCCGACGATGTCGCAGGCAAGCCCGGCCCGCTTCAGCGCGTCGATGGTGTCAGCCGTCAACGTCACCGCGCGGTCGATCGCGGCCTTGCGCTCGGCAAAATCGCGGATGTGCTGGGCGGAACCATGATAGGCCTGCAGCCCGGCGAAGCGCAGATGCTTTGACGCCGCAATCGCCCGCGCAAGCTCGACGGCGGGCGCTCCCGCCGGAACGCCGCAACGCTTGCCGCCGACGTCGATCTCGACCAGCACCGGCAACCGAATGCCGGCGCGCTCGGCGGCGTGGGCGAGTTCGGCGACATTGGCGCGGTTGTCCGTGCAAACCGACACGTCGGCCTCGCGCGCGAGCGCGGCCAGGCGATCGACCTTGCGGCGGCCGGCGACTTCGTTGGAGACGAGGACGCTTTTGACGCCGCCCTGAACCATTGCTTCGGCTTCGGACACCTTTTGGCAGCAGACCCCGACCGCACCACGCGCGATCTGCATCTGCGCGATCTCAGGCGATTTGTGGGTCTTGGCGTGCGGGCGCAGCTTCGCACTTGTTCTCGCTACCGCATCCGCCATGCGCGCGAGATTGCGTTCGAGCGCATCGAGATCGACCAGCAGCGCCGGCGTGTCGATCTCGAGCAAGGGCATGCCAGCTTCGGCGGGCGGCGCGATCGTCATGGCAGTCGCTCAGGCGCTTTTGGCGCTGACGATCCAGATCGAGGCCGGCAGCGGGATCTTGCCGTCCTTCTCATGTTTCGCCAGCGCCTCGCGGACCGACTGGATCGCCGCCGCACGCACGCTGTCCGGATGGCCCTCGAGCGCCCGGCTCGCCGGGCCAAACGCGATCGCCGCAGTTGGCGGCGCCATCGAGCCCGCGGCCGAGCGCGATATCGAGCGCAAGGTCATGCGGCTTCAGTTCGATATTCGTGAACCCTGCGCCGGAGAGAATGCGGCGCACCCGCTCCTCGCTGCCGAACGAGAACGGTCCGGGATCCTCCGGCCCGAGCTGCGGCATCCTCGGCACATGCTGGTAGACCGCCTGCAGCGGGATCATCATCCAGCCATTGGCGCGCGGCTCGCGCCAGCAGGCGAACACGACGCGCCCACCGCCTTGACCGCCTTGCGCATGTTGGTGAACGACGTGGTCGGATCGGCAAAGAACATCACGCCGAAGCGCGAGAACAGCAGATCGGCCGAAGCCGGCTGGAATGGATAGACCGTCGCGTCGGCCTGCACGAACTCGACCTTGAGATCCTTCGGCGCATGCTCGCGGGCGTAGTCCAGCATCGGCGCGGAGATGTCGAGGCCGAGCACCCTGCCCTCCGAGCCGACGCGGCGCGCGAGCTCGAAGGTGGTGCCGCCGCAACCGCAGCCGATATCGATCACACGCTCGCCCTTTGCCGCGGCGGCAGCGCTGTGCAGGACCTCCGAGATCGGCCGGAGCAGAATATCCTGCGTCGCCTGGCGCGAAATCCAGTTCTGGCCGCCCGGCCCGTTCCAGTAGGCGATCTGGTCGGCGTTCTTCTCGTGCATGGGGGCCTGGGCCATGGCGTTTCTCCTGTCAGGCCGTGCGGCCTGTTGCGTAAAACCTCGCACGCGGCTGTGCGCAAATCCAGTCTCGCATTGATGATCGCGATCCTATGGATCGCGGTCGTAGATGAATTTTGGCATCTCCCAGCGAAACCGGATGGCCAACAGGCGGAATGTCAGCCCGATGACAAACACGATCAGCGTCGACAGCCCGTGGTTCACGCCAAAATGAGCGGCGCCGACATAGATTGCGCCCGTGACGACCGACACGCTGGCATAGAGCTCGCTGCGAAACAGCAATGGCACGTCGTTGCAGAGCACGTCGCGCAGCACGCCGCCGACGCAGCCGGTGACCATGCCGGCGACAACGGCGATCGCGAGACTCTGTCCCGTATCCAGCGCGACGTCGCAGCCGAGGATGGTGAAGACGACGAGGCCGATGGCGTCGAGCACGAGAAAAAGCAGGCGGAAATGGTGCACGATGCGCCCGAGCGGAATGGTCGCCAGCGCGGCTCCCGCCGTCAGCGCCAATAGCCAGGGCTCCTTCACCCACGCCAGCGGATAATGGCCGAGTAGCATGTCACGGGTCGAGCCGCCGCCGAGCGCGGTGATGCTGCCGAGGACTGCGACGCCGAACCAGTCCATCTCGCGCCGGCCGGCCGCCAGCGCAGCCGTCATGCCGACTGCCACATAGGCCGCGATCGACAACACGGCAAGGACGGCGTCGGCGCTCCACATCGTCAGCCCGTTCCATCGAGCAGGCGGCGCACGTCGTGCAGGTCGGCCGCGACGGTGAGGCACAGCGCACGCATCTCGTCGGTGACCTGCAGGAGATCCGGCACCATGATCGGCACGCAGCCCGCTGCATGCGCGGCGCGGACGCCGTTGTGGGAATCTTCCAGCACCAGGCAGCGCTGCGGCGCGACGCCGAGATCGGCCGCGGCCTTCAGGAACAGGTCGGGATGCGGCTTGCCGCGGTGGACGTCGTCGCGGGTCGCGACCGCCTTGAAGAACGGTGCCAGATCGTTGGCGTTAAGCTGCCGCTCGACATAGCGGCGGCTCGACGATGTGGCGAGCGCCAGCGGCGTTGCACGCTGCTCGAGATGCGTAAGGATTTCACGCACGCCGGTTTTCAGCGCGATGCCGCCGGCGAGCGATTCCGCAATCTTCGCGTTGGAGTTCTCAAAATAGGTGTCGAACGGAAAGCTCGCACCAAAATAATCGCGGATCATGACGTCGCACTCGGGGCCGGGCACGCCGACCAGCGTAGCGTAGAAGTGTTCGGGCATTTCGAAGCCGAGCGCGGCAACCACTTCGATCACGGCGTTGCGGATCGGCCGTTCGCTGTCGAGGATCAGGCCGTCAAGATCGAAGATGACGGCCTCGATATTGGCCAGGGATTCGTGCGGCATTGGCCGCACGATTAACCGGTCGGCGCGCTCTCGGACAGCGAAAAAAGCGCCGCCTGACGATGCAAATTCCATCCCTCGCGTACGTCGGGATCACGCACGACATCAACGTTCATAGCTTTGGTCGCTAAAGGGGGACGATTTGGGCGCTTGAATGCGAATGAATCCAACCTGCCCCGCCACATGACAGCTGTTGCATCCGGCTGTCAGCTCATCAAATGCCTTGGCATAGAGTGCGGAATCTTTCTTGTTCGCAGCCTCCATCAGGCTTTTCAGCGGCTTATCTGCGAGCACGACATTTTCAACCGGAAGATTTCGATAAAAGCCCGCCGCGACAATGAAGTCATCCTCGAGTTTTTGCGCTTCATAGCTGAGAAGGTCCCAATTCTTCGCTTTGCCGGCAAACCAGAGCTTAATATGTCGCAACTGAACGGTCGCCATGATGTTGGCGAGCGTGCCCACCGCCGATTCCGAGGGGTTCCGGGAATATGGCGGCGTCGCAAATGGCACCTGTTGAGCCATGACCGGCGCCAACACAAACATGGCAATCAACAGGCCAGCCAAAAGACGCTTCATTTGCAAACCTCCCGGAAATCTTCCCATCTGTCTATACATCGAAGCAAGGTTCCGAACCCAAGCCTTTGACGTAGATCAGAGATACGTTCCCGATCAAACGGGCCCCTCGCGCGAGGTCGGATCGTACCAAGCGGGCTCGCTCATGCTGCGGTTTTCCGAGTTTTTGCAGAGCCGGGCGGTCCCTTTGTGCGGGGTATTCCTCGCGTGCAGATCGCGCAGAAACCCTGATTTACCGTGTGCGGAAAAATGCGCGAGTGTCACGGTTGTGGCGGGAGACGTTCAACACAGTTTCCACACCCCTCAAGGGTCACAATCGTTGTCGGGCTGTGCCCGGTCGTATCGGTCAGCCCATGAAAGGAAGCAGTCATGTCACGCCGAACCATTATTTCACTTGTTACAGCCGTTCTCGTCGGCTTCGCGTCGATCGCAGCCGTTTCAACTGACGCCTTCGCCTATCGAGGAGGCGGTGGACGCGTCGGCGTGCATCATGGCGGATATCACGGCGGGTATCATGGTGGGTATCGTGGTGCCGCTTATCGCGGCGGCGTCTATCGTGGCGCGGCCGTAGGTCGCGGCGTGGCGGTCGGCGTCGGTGCTGCTGCCGTCGGCGCTGCCGCCGCCGGCGCATACTACGCGCCACGCTGCGGATATTATCCCTATCCAGCGTGCTACTAAGCCTTTATCTTTGCTGTCGAGCGCGCGGCTCTGAAGGCCGCGCCCTCTTCAGTCCACCACCGAACTCGGTCCAACAGCAAGCACCCTTCGAGGTCGCAGCCAGATGCCTGTCTGGTTGATCCCGATCATATATGCAGCCGCGAGCTTCGCCGCCGCGATGGTGCTGCCGCGGCTCGAGCACGCATACTTTCCATACGACGCCGGCATCTCCGTTGCCTCGGCTCAGGCATTCTTTGCCGCGGTCGCCTCCGGCATGATCACGCTTACCGGCATCGTGTTCTCCGTCGGCCTGGTCATGGTGCAGTTCGGTGCCATCGCTTACTCGCCGCGGCTTGTTCTGCTGTATGTACGCGACCCAAAGCTGTTTCATTCGCTGGGCGTGTTCATTGCCACGTTCACTTACTCGCTCGCAGTTCTGATTTATGTCGATCGCGACGAGTCCGGGGCCGTGCCCTTGATCTCGGGTTTCGTGGTCGCCGGATTGCTCTTATGCAGCATGCTGCTGTTTTCCGCGCTGATGAAGGGCCTGATCGACCTGCAAGTCACCAACGTGCTTCGCGTGATCGGCGACCGCGGTCGCGAGGTCGTCCATGAGATGTTTCAACCTCTCGATCAGAACGTCCAATTTCAGTGCAGGGGTGGGCAAGGGACGGGCGACGGTCCGAAACTCGGTCCGGCGGTCCAAACGCTGACGTATTTCGGCGCGCCGCGCACGATTGCCAGGTTCGATATCGACAGCCTGGTTCGCCAGGCCCAACAGGCAGGGGCCGTGATCGTGATGGCCTGCGCGGTCGGCGACACCCTTGTCGAGAATACCCTGCTCCTGCAAGTTCACGGCGCGAAGACTGCCCTGCCCGAGGACGAACTGATGCAGGCGGTCCATATGGGGCTCGAGCGGACCTCCGAACAGGATCCGAAATATCCCATTCGGCTGCTGGTTGACATCGCGATCAAGGCGTTGTCGCCGGCGATCAATGACCCGACAACGGCGGTCCAGGCCATCGACCAGATCGAGGATCTGTTGCGGCGGCTGGGACGACTTGATCTGGACACCGGCTATGCCCGCGATGCGAATTTCGTTTTGCGTCTGATCTTCCCGATGCCGACGTGGGAGGATTACCTGGCGTTGGCCTTCGACGAGATTCGCCAGTACGGCGCCGATTCGGTGCAGGTGATGCGCCGACTGAGGTCGGCGCTCGCGGGGCTCACCAATATCGCGACTACTGACACACGGATCGCGGCGGTGCAGCGATATCTCAAGCAACTCGACGTCGCTGTAGGCCGCTCGCACTTCACTGAGGATGATCAGGAAACCGCGCGCCAGGAGGATCGGCAAGGCCTCGGCCTCTCGCGGCGACATACGGAAACCGAGAGACTTTCACGCCGATGATCAGGCTCGAAGACCGCCTTCATCGCGGCGAACCAAGACAAACGAAAAGGCCGCGCGGGAGTCGCCGGCGCGGCCTTTGACGTTCCAGATTCGATGGGGGGTTATTGCTTGATGTTCGGGTAATACTGCTTGTTGCAGGCCTTGCGGCCGCGGTCGTAGGCCGCAGCATCGCCATTGGCGAGGCCGCTCACATATTTGAGGCAGCGCACGTAATTGTCGTTACTGAGCCAGCTCAGGTCCAACCCGCCTGCCGAAGCTGGCGAATATTGTGCAGAACCGATCAGCGAGCCGATTGCGACGACGGCGGCAACGGCGCAGAGAGCGATGCGAGAGGTTTTCATGGCGATTGTCCCTTTTTTCGTGGCTGCACGATGCAGCTCATGGCGGGGACTATGAACGTGGGCAGGTCCGGCGTACGTGACCACCGTCACATAACGGGATCGGCCCTACTCCTGTTCCACCGTACAGGCGTCGAGGTTCCAGCGGCCGCCGAACTTGATCTCGGCCTCGCGCGGCTGCGCGTCCATCCGCCATTGCAAATCGTAGACGAACGACGCCATCGGCAGCGCGGCGGAGCCACACGACTTGCCATCCTTGTAGAGTGTGGCGCGGGCCGGCAGGTCGCTGCCGCCGCCCGGCATGACCGGGATCAGCGCGTAGATCGGCTGCGTGCGCACCACGACCAGGAAATGGCCGTCGGGACTTTCGCGGTGCGAGTGCCTTAACAGCGGCAAGAACAGTACCGTGCCGAGCAAGACGACGGCACCACAGATAATAAGGACGATGAAGGCACGCCGGCGCGGGTGCATGTTACGGCTGTGTCGCGGCGACGACCCGTTCGGGTTCGAAGTCGACAGCGGGCATCGAGCGACCGCCAGCACTTATTTTTCGGCGCGTTTCGGGCGCAACACCGCAATGATCTCCGAGGTGTCCGGCGCCGTGTCATAGCGCCTGCCGTGGTGCGAAATGTCGTCCCAGGACGCCTTCGAGCCCACGAACAGCTGCGCGCCGATCTCGAGCTTCGCCTCGTCATCGAACAGGCCGACCGGCACCCAATAATAGGATGTGGATCTCAAGGGGTTGGGCACCGGAGAGCCGCATCGCGTGCAGAAGTCGGAGCGGAAGCCGGTTGGCTTCACGTAAGACGAGATCAATTCCTGCCCGGCGGTCCAGGACAGATCAGACCCCTTGATGATCATCGCGGAATTTGAGGACGAGCCACCCTGCTTGCGACACAGCGAGCAGTGGCATTGATAGATGATCGGCAGCTCACCGCTGATCTCAAATTTGATCGATCCGCAAAGACAGCTGGCTCGCACGGCCTTCCCCATTAATCTGCAAGTCGTTCAACATATGGGGTCCAGCCAGCGGCGCTCAATGAGGCGTCAGGAGCCGCCAAACTCCTCAGCCAAAGCCAAAATCTCCCGTGAGCGCTTCACGTCGGGACCAGTCGCGATTGAAGTCGGCGACCGGGCGCTTGCTGTGCTCGCCCGAAGTGGCGCGATCGAGCGCGGCCCGGTCGGGGAATTGGTACATCGCCAGGTGATGCCTCTTGTGGGTCGAAGTGAGACGTCGCCGCACTTCCGCACCAAGTCCGTTTGTCACCCATCGGCGCACGCCATCCCCAGGTCCGAGGGTCAAGGCCCCGGCATAAGGGCCACGAACCGATTTGCTCAAGCGCTATCCCATTTCCCTCCCCAATGTGACATCATAGAGTTTGGCGTCGTCCGTCCTTTGGCGAACCGGATGTAAGGGATTCGCGAGCAGGGAGTCATTGCCATGTCGCTTGCCGCAGCCGTGAATGACCAGAGCGCGTCAGCGCGTGCTCTCTACGAAAAGCTCGAGGATCGCGTCCTTGCCCGCGATCAAGTCGGCGCCAGTGAATTCTACTACGATCTGGTGCGTGACGGTCGGCCGCTCCCTGAGATGTTGCGCGAGGCTGTGCGCATCCACGGGCCCTACACGCACGTCCCCTACCACGAGCGGATCGACAACGGCTTCGTCAACTTCGTCAACAACGACCATTGCCTCTTAAGTGCCCGTGCCACGTTGCACCTGTCGAAGTGGCTGCCTGCAGAGATGGCCGGACTGCCGATGGCGCAGACCATTTGGTACATTCCGACCGGTCTCGACATCTGGAACCAGAAGATCAACAAGGCACCCGGTCACTACGCGCGTGGCATGGCACCCCAGAACAACGCGCCGCCGAAGCCCGTCGTGCACTGGCCGGACCAGGAGCCGGAGCACCTCGAGGGGCCGTTGCGCGACCGCCTCGACCAATGGCTGACGCTGGTGCATCGCGGCCGCGTGCTCGAAGCTTATCGCGTCTTTCTCGGACTCATGCAGAACAAGCCCGAGCGCAAAGCGGTACTCGCCGAGCTGGTGTTCGCCGGCCTGATCGATTTGCAGGACCGCGCCTTCCTCAACCGCTCCTATACCACCGGCCACAAGTCCTATCGGGCGCGCGCCACGGTCGAGCTGGGAACGGCCATCGGCTGGGACGACGCGCATGCGGTGCTCTATGCAGGCGCGCTGGATATCGCCGTCGGTCCGCGCTGGTATTCGACCTACGAGATGGCGTGCAACTGCGTGACCCACTACCTCGAGCAGCAGAAAATCTCTGCCGTCCCCTACGCGGGCACCACGGCCAGGGAATTGGCATTGCTTGCAAATTCCGAGCCGCTGACCGCGGCCGAGGCGGAGGCATTCCTCGAAGTCGTGTTGCGTCAGCACGAGCCGGCCTATCTTGAGCAGTTGAGCCGGCTGCTGCTCGCGGGCAAAGGGCCACGCCAGATCCTCGACGTCTTGCAGATCGGCGCCGCTCAGGTGTTGCTCGAAACGCAGGACAGCCTCAACTTCTCCATTTCGCAACACTGCTACGAATACTGCAACACGCTCGGCTGGTTCTACGATTCCTTCGAGCATCCGCAACGCCTGAAGCTCTTGTACTCGGCCGCCTCGTTCCTCAACCGCAACGCCTGGCATCAGAGGAATATCGGCGATGGAAGTGCCTATGTGGCTGAGCTTCCTGCCGGCGCCGAGCGAATGAGCGAGCCGCAACTCCTGGAGCGGACCATGGCCGCCATCGTCGCACTCGATGGACCGCAGGCCGTCGCTTGGGCCAAGGCGTATCTCACGAGCAGCGGCGACCGCCAAATGTTGGTGCAACAGTTGGCGCTGACCGCCTGCCGCCTCGGTAACGACCCGCACAACCAGGAAATCGCTCAGTGCCTGCTCGAGGACTACGCGAAGAACCGCGGCTTCGACCGCGACCGGTTGCTGCTTGCGTGCGTACAGCATACCGCCGTGCACAGGAAGTACGGCGATTTTCTTGAATGCGGTCGCCGCTACGGGCGGGCCATGGGCGTTGCCGCGCTGGCCTGACGAACGTCCGCCTGCACCTGTCGCCGAAACCACACATGGCACCGTACGTCATTTGAACGGGAGGTCGATCTCCCCTCGCGCCCCCACTCGAGGATCGATACGCTTCACACCATGTCCCGATCTTGTGACTTCGTTGCCGAACCGGCGGCAACGAGCCCGCGACCGGGGAGCCAGCAATGAGCGATATCGAACTGATCCGACGAACGATCGCACTCTATGCAATGCTGCTGGACGATTTCCGCTGTGACGAATGGGGGAATCTCTTCACCGAGGATGCCGAGTGGATTTCAAATTACGGTATCTACGAGAAGGCAGACGGAAAGCCGCTCTTCGAAACCAGAGGGCGCGCTGAGATCGTTCGCATAGCAGAGGAGCTTGCCCGGCAAGTCCGCAATGCGGAGAGCAAGTCCTTGCATCTCTGTTCTCCCGCGCTGATCGATATTTCCGGAGCCGCTGCGTCCGCATGGTGGGATTTCACAGTTTTGCACACCGACAAAGATGGATTCGCGATCCGCGCCACGGGGCGGTATTTATGCTGAATTTGTCAAACAGGACAACGTTTGGCGTATTGCAAAACGTATGAACCTGCGATCGGGCGGTGTCATTCCAGCGGGGCTACCAAAGCCCCCACCACATTGAGTGCGCGATGAAGTGCCGACGCCTCACGATTTGATCAGCCGCTGCGCGGTCCGGAACGCAATCAACAGCACCAGGCCGGAGGCCATCATAGCCGACGCAAACAGGATTGGCGCTGCGGCATCGCCGGTCACGTCGCGGAATTTGCCGGCGAGCGCTGGCAACATCGCCATGCCGAGATAAAACAGCGTGAAGAACACGCCCATGGCGACCGCACGGTTTTGCGGCGACAGCTCCGCCGCCAGCAGGCTGAAGATCGGGCCGGCCGGCAGCGATGTGACGATCACGAGACAGAGCAGCACAGGCACTGGCGCGCTCGCGAACGGCAGCGCGAGCGTCAGGAGCGACGAGAGCACGAATCCCGCCACCATGAACAGGTCGGGACGCCTGAAGCGTTCGACGGCAAAGCCCGCGAGCGGCACCAGCGGAATGGTGCCCCAGCCGAGCAGGCTGACGACGACGCCGGCGCTCTCAGCCGAATATCCGGCACGCGTAAAGAGTTCCGGCGAGAAGTTGACCAGCAGGATGAAGCCGACATTGAAGACGGCCCACATCGCGCCAGCGACGATGGCGAGCACCCACTCCCGCTTCGTCAGGTGGATGCTGAACGCCCCGCCCGTGGCCTGCGGCGCATCGGGCGCGTCGCGATAGAATGCGGCTACCAGCGCGAGGCACAGCAGCGCGAAGGCGGCCGCGAGCAGCATCACCGCTTGCCACGACCACGCCGCCGCAAGCGGCGGAAACAGCAGGAAGGAAAAGCCGATGCCGAGCGGCCAGCTCGCTATCAGGATTGACATCGCGGTGACGATTTCCTTGCCCGCGAACCAGTCGGTGATCATCTTGGTGAGCATGATCGACATCGCGATGCCGCCGATGCCGCTGACGAGCCGGCCGGCGACCGCGAGCGCGAGTTGGTCGGACGCGGTCATCACCCCACCCGCCGCCATCAGCGCAAGGCTGACGAGCACGATTTGCTTCGCGCCAAAGCGCTGGCCGAGTACGCCGCTCGGCAACGCGACGACGGTGCCCGGCAGCATGTAGAGCCCGATCAAGCTTCCGAGCCAGGTGAAGTCGATGTGCAGACGATCGATCAGCAGCTGCCCGACCGCGCCAATAGTCTGGAACTGAAACGACATCGCCGCGCGCGCCAGAAACAGCACGAGCAGGATGAGCCAGCGGTTCAGGGGCACGGTGTGATGCTTTCGTGGAATGTGATCTTTGCCAGTTGCCGGTTCCGTTTGCCGCAAACGGGTGACAGCAGTTGGCAGTATCTTTGCCGGTTCAACTTCTACATGAAGCGCTTCATGCGCGAGCTGAAAAATTGCGCTAAAAATTGCCCGAGCGATTATCCCCATGAACTTCCGTACTCGCGATTTGATCCCGCGCGCGAACGGTGTCACCGTTTTTCTGCAGCGCGTGCTGCTTGAGACAAATCGGCGCGACGCCGTGTTTGCACAACGACGCCGCGCCTCGCCACCAAACCGATTGGAGCGGTTCCAATGGCTAGTGACACTCTTGCGTCCATTGTTGCCTTCCAGCAACCCAGAAGGGCGAAGCGCAGCGCCCAACGCACGCGCACGCAGCGCAAGCGGCAAAAAGCAAAGGCCCCTGCCCCGCCGGATGCCGAAGCTCCATCGTCCGACGCGCTGATAGCGGATTCCGAGGCGCTCATTCCGGAGGGCTTTTCGTCTGAGGATTCGGCATTTGCCGAACCTGCTGCCCCGCCGCCCGAGCCTGTCATGTCAGGCGCCGTCGCGCCGTCACGCCCGTGGGTCGCCGCGATCCTGCTGGTGGCCGCGGCGCTGGCGCTCGCCGGCGTCGGCATCACCACGAACGGCTGGTTCGCAAGGTCGCTGGGCGCGAGCGACACCGCCGGATGGCTGTTCCTGGCGATCGGGGTTGCCGCTGATCTCGTCGCGCTGGTGATGCCGTCATGTGCCGCTTCGCTCTGGCAGGCCCGCCGGCGCTCCACCTCGCTTGCGGGATGGGCGGTGTGGGCGATGACCTTTGTCTTTGCGGTCACCGCCGGCATCGGGTTTGCGTCGATCAACATCACCGATGTTGCGGCCGCACGAGCCGCGCGCGTCACGCCGGCCGTGGCGACCGCTCAATCGGCATTGAGCGACGCGATGACGGCGCGAGATCGGGAATGTTTGAATGGCGTCGGAAAATTCTGTCGCGAGCGCGAAACGGCGGTCGCCGAGCGCCGCCAGATTCTCGACGCTGCGTTGGCAACGGTTGAGCACACGGCGGACCCGCAAACCGACGCCGCGATAAAACTCGTCGCGTGGCTGACCCACGGCATGGTGCAGCCGTCGCGCGACGACTTCGCCATGCTGCGGCTGATCCTGCTGGCGTTGCTGCCGCAGATCGGCGGGATTTTGCTGATGGTCAGCCGATCAGCGATGCGGGGCGGCGCGAACTGACCTTCTCCCGGCCGATACTTCGACCGACGTCAATTACTCCGGCCGAGCCGGGCGTCCCTACCGCGCCGGCTGTCCCTTGAGCATCCCGGCGACACTCAAGTCCTCATCGAGATCGGGCCAGTGAATGCCCATCGGCATGATCTCGAAATTCATGCGCTGTGCTTCCGATGCGCCTTTGAGGCGCGGATACCAGTCCAGGGGCGTTGCAATGCGGCGGCCGTCGCGCAGCGTTACGATCAGCTCGGTTGCCGTGAACTCAACGGCACGAGCGCGCAGATCGCCAACCTCAATTTCCAAAGTGCTCATGCCAAGCGTCCAGCAGGGTCGCGCGGTTCGACCGCAGGTGGCGAATAATACTGCCAATCTCATGCGCCGGAAACCCGGCATTCACCGCAACCGTCAGGTCATGAAGCCAGAACTTCGCTTCCATACTGCCGCTTCGAACATGGACGTGCGCGGGCTCATTGCGCTCATTTGAATAGAAAAAGCTCGGTAAGGTCCCCAGCGCAGAACTGTCGGCATGGCCCGCCTCCGCCAGCTGCAGTCACCTCACAACGGCAGATTGTCGTGCTTCTTGGCCGGCATCTCGACCTTCTTGTCGCGCAGCATGGCGAGACCGCGGGCGATGCGGCGACGGGTCGAGTGCGGCATGATGACGTCGTCGATATAGCCGCGCTCGGCGGCGATGAACGGCGACAGGAAGCGGTCTTCGTATTCCTTCGTCCGCGCCGCGATCTTGTCGGCATCGCTCAGGTCCTGGCGGAAGATGATTTCGACCGCGCCCTTGGCGCCCATGACGGCGATCTGCGCGGTCGGCCAGGCATAGTTGAGGTCGGCGCCGATTTCCTTCGCCGCCATGACGTCGAACGCGCCGCCATAGGCCTTTCGCGTGATGATCGTGATCAGCGGCACCGTGCACTGCGAGTACGCGAACAAGAGTTTCGCGCCGTGCTTGATCAGGCCGCCATATTCCTGCGCGGTGCCCGGCAAAAAGCCCGGCACGTCGACAAAGGTGACGATCGGGATGTTGAAGGCATCGCAGAAGCGCACGAAGCGCGCCGCTTTCCGCGACGCGTCTGAATCGAGCACGCCGGCGAGAACCATCGGCTGGTTGGCGACGAAGCCGACGGTGCGGCCGGCGATCCGGCCAAAGCCGGTGACGATGTTCTTCGCAAACGCTTCGGCAAGCTCGAAGAAGTCACCCTCGTCGACGACTTTCAGGATCAACTCCTTGATGTCGTAGGGCTTGTTTGGATTTTCCGGCACCAGCGTGTCGAGCGACGGCTCGACGCGCTCGATGTCGTCAAAACTCGGCCACTCCGGCACGCCGTCGGTGTTGTTCGAGGGCAGAAAGTCGATCAGCCGTCGCATTTGCAGCAGCGTCTCGACGTCGTTGTCATAGGCACCGTCGGCGATCGACGATTTGGTCGCGTGCACGGAGGCGCCGCCGAGCTCTTCCGCCGTGACCACCTCGTTGGTCACGGTCTTCACCACATCGGGGCCGGTGACAAACATGTAGCTCGTGTTCTTCACCATGAAGATGAAGTCAGTCATGGCGGGCGAATAGACGTCGCCGCCGGCGCACGGGCCCATGATCACGCTGATCTGCGGGATCACGCCGGAGGCGATGACGTTGCGGCGGAACACGTAGGAATATCCGGCGAGCGCCGCGACGCCCTCCTGGATGCGCGCGCCGCCGGCGTCATAGAGGCCGATGATCGGCGCCCGCGCCTTCATCGCCATGTCCTGCAGCTTGGTGATTTTTTGCGCGTGCGTCTCCGACAGCGAGCCGCCGAACACGGTAAAATCCTTGGCGAAGGCAAACACCTTGCGGCCGTTCACGGTGCCCCAGCCGGTGACCACGCCGTCGCCGGGGAATTTCGTCTTCTCCATGCCAAATTCGCTGGAGCGATGCTCGACGAACATGTCGAACTCCTCGAACGAGCCCTTGTCCACCAGGAGTTCGATGCGCTCGCGCGCGGTCAATTTGCCGCGTTCGTGCTGGGCGGCGATGCGCCGCTCACCGCCGCCGAGTTTTGCGACGGCGCGCCGTTCTTCGAGTGCGTCGAGGATGTGTTTCATGCTTGCTTTAAGCCCTGCCCGCGCCGCGTCGGAATATCGCGGCGGCCGCCACCGATGGTTTCAATTCGGTCTAGCATGCGGCTTGGCGGGCCGGAAAATAGCCAAAGGGAGGGCCAAATGACCGAAACGACGGCTGATGTGGCCCACGGCGTCACCGGCGGACCAAGACTGCTGTTGCGGCTGGAGGGGCTGACGCTGTTTGCCGGCGCGGTCGTGGCGTTCTCGATGACCGAGCAGCCGTGGTGGCTGTTTGCCCTGCTGATCCTGGCACCCGATCTGTCGATGCTGGGCTATCTCGCCGGCAGCCGCATCGGTGCTGCCGTCTACAACGCCGTGCACGTGACATTCGGGCCGATCGTGCTCACCGTCGCCGGCCTGCTGTTCGGCGATCTGCCCGTGCTCGGCGTCGCAATGATCTGGCTCGCACATATCGGCATCGACCGCGCGCTCGGCTACGGCCTGAAATACGGTCACGGCTTTGGCTTCACCCACCTCGGCCGGATCGGGCGGAGCGCGGGGTAAAGCGAGTCACGGCATTTCCCGGCCCAATCCCCGATTTGTCGCGTCGGCCGCGGCGGCGATGGAACTCTTTGCCGCAGCGGCCGAACCGGCGGCGCTACCGCGGCGTTGATGGCACGCGAGCGACACACCGAGGGAACACAACAAATGTCTCCATTCAAACTTGCGCCAGCAGGCGTACTGGCGGCTTCGCTTCTGTCAATCGCTGCGCTGGCTGCGCCGCTCGGCCCGTTCGCGGCACTGACCGGAGCATGGTCCGGCTCGGGCACCATCGACTTCAAGGATGGACACAGCGAACGGCTGCGTTGCCGGGCTGACGAGACCGGCGGCCGCGGCGACACCCTGCAGCTCACGCTGCGGTGCGCCAGCGACAGCTACAATTTTGAGCTGTCGAGTGACGTGGCCTATCAGGACGGCGCCATCACCGGCTCATGGAGCGAGGCGACGCACAACGCCAAAGGCCCGGTGACCGGCAGTGCCAGCGGCAACCGCATCGACATTTCCGCGCGTGGACAGAATTTTGCGGCCAACGTCAGGCTGACGACGCTGGGCAACCGGCAGGTGGTCTCGATCAGCGCTGCGGGCAGCGAGATTTCGGGTGTGATGCTGGAGATGAGCCGGAGGTAGGGACGATCGCCTCGAGCCACACCCTCCGCTCATTCCCGCGAAAGCGCGAATCCAGAGATCGAGAAGATACGCGAATTGGTTTGGCAAAGACTGGGTCCAGGAAAAGGCCGCTTCCGCGGGGACGAGCGGACGTTGTTATTTCACCCGGCCCGACAGCCTAAGCACGAAGATCAAAACCTCGGCGACGGCCTTGTAGAGCTCGTTCGGGATCTCGTCACCGATCTCGACGCGCGACAGTGCGCCGGCGAGAACCTCGTTCTCCTCGATCGGGATGTTGTTGGCCTTGGCGACCTCGATGATCTTCGCCCCGATCGTGCCCTTGCCCTTGGCGATGACCGTCGGCGCGCCCTTCTTGTCGTAGTGCAGCGCGACGGCGAGCTGCTGTTGCTCGGCCGCACTCATGATGCGCGATCCAGGAAGTGCCCGGCCCTGGCCGGACCTTGCGGCGGCGCGCCGCCGGAGATCACGATGTCGCCGGGCTCAAGCTCGGCGGCACGCAATGCCTGCACGAGATCACTGCTCTGGGCGCGAATTTTCGCGGCGGTCTCGGGCCGCTCCGCCCACATCCGCACCGCGGTCTTGTCGCCTGTGAGCGACACCAGCGCGTGCACCGGCCCGGTCGGTTCGATGTTCAGCGTGAAGCGCGCGCGCCAGACTTTTTGTGGGGACGCTTCGACCTGGTTGCCGGTGGCGTCACGCTCGATCTCGAATTGCGCAAGCGCCGTGCCTTGCGGCGTGGCGAACGGGATTTCGAAGTGCCAGCGCTGCGACGACGCGTCGGTGATTTGGGAATTGAACTGCGTGCCCGCGGTGTCAACGCGGTCCGGCAGCGAGGCGACCTGCAAGAGTGTCTGCCGCGCAATCGCGCTATCGGTCTGCTCGAGCAAATGCTGGCCGATGTCTTTTGGCGCGGCTTCAGGTGCAAGCGACGGCTGCGCGACGGCCTGCGCCGCAGGTGCCGCGCCGCGGAACGGCGGTGGCGCGGACGGCACGTCGCTCCGCGGGGATGCCGCTGCAAAGGCGTGCGCCGGCTGCAACGCCGTTTGTGACGGCGTATCCGTCGGCGAGCGCGTGACAGCGGCAACGCTCAGGATCGCCTGAAGCGCCTTGATCGAGGCGAGGACGTTTGCCTGCGGCGCACCGCGCACGGCCGCGCCTTCCAGCGGCTGCTGCGCGGCCTCAAGCGCGGCGATGATGAGGTTGGTCGCCGACGGCACTCTCTGCGCAGGCGAAACGGTGGTCGACACGCCGGGGATTTGTGGCGACAGCTGCTGTGGCAGCGCCGGCTGCTGCGGCAGCTCAGGCTGCACAAGTGGCCCGGACGCGATCGCAGTCAAAGGCAAGGCGTCCGTGACAACAAGCGTGGCTTCGGCTGCGGCAGTTTGCGCCTGAAGCAACGATGGCGCGGCTGGTGTTGCGACCTGCAACGGTGCCTCGGCAACAGCACCCTCGCCGCTCGCCGCAAGCCAGTTGCTCACGGCATCGCGGAACGTGGCAAGCGCGGCCTTCAGATCGGTCGATGGCGCCGTGCCCGCGGCCAGCGAGGCTTCCAGGAACAGGCCGGATTGATCGAATGCGGTGCGCAGGTCGGATGCCGAAAGCTGCTCGGTGAGTTCGGGCCGTAGCGCCAGCAGCTGCGAGGCGCCCGCCTGCACTGCCGGCGGCACCGCGTCGGAGGCAACCACCACGGGAAGATTGGCGAACAACAGGCCCAGCGATTGCTGGCGCGGTGCGGCGGCCTGCGTCGCAACCGCAATAGCGAAGGCTTCCGCGCCGACGGGTGTCGATGTGGTCACTGCTTGTGTGCTTGAGGGAGCCGACGTCGAACCGATCGAGGCGGCGCCGTCGGTCGCGGCCGTTGCGACGCCGGCTGCCGTCGTCGTCACATTGGCAGCAGCGCTCGCGCCCTGCGGCACGATCGAAAGCTTGATGACGCCATCGCTGGCCTGCGAGACCGCAAGCTTCAGGGCGTCGCCGACCTGCAGCGGCACTTCGGTCAAGGCCGCGATCGCGATGCCGTCGATCGCGATCTGCGCAAGGCCGTTTTCCAGGAGCTGCACCACCTGCGCCGAAATCACTGTCCCCGGCTGCAGCGTCAGCTGCGCCGTGGTGATGGGTGTCACCGGCGCCGTCGACACAGCAGACGAGATGGGGGCGATCGTGGCGGCCATGGCAGAATCCGTGGCCCGCGAGGCTATCCGCGCTGCGTTAACGCCTCGCTAACTTTTGCCGCCAGAACAACGGCCTCAGTGCCTCGATGCAAAACTCGCGGCCCGCAAAACCGCATTCTCCTGCAGGTTCGCGTAGAACAGGTTGTAGTCGTAGATGTGCAGGCTGCCTGTTTGTCCCGGCAGGCCCTTGAAATCCGGCCGGTCGGCCGGGAGCTCGACGACGAGCTGGCCGTCAACGCATTTCGCAGCCGCATAGCCTACCTTTAGTGTCGGCGCGGCGTTCGGTCCGTTCGGCGACAGCGAACCGTGGTTGGCCGCGGCTGCGGCTGCACTATCGAGATGCCAGTCGAGCGGATTGGTGCACATCAGGCGACGGCTGCCGACGCTATCGTAGCGGCCGTCGAGCCAGATCGGCACCTGACCGCCGCGGCTGCGGTCGTAGTTCGCATCCGACACCGCATTCCAGCTGACGAGGCAGCCGGTTTGCGTCGCGTCCGCGCACGGCGGGATCGCATGGAAGTCGGCAGGCACCGCGGCGCCGATCGCATAGGCCGCGATCAGGAGTTTTTCCTCCGGCTTGCCGGCGATGCGTTGCTGGAGCAGGCGCAATAGATGGATCGAGCCCTGGCTGTGGCCGGCGACGACGAACGGCTTGCCGCCGTTGCGCGCGAGGAACACGTCGAACGCGCGGTCGATGTCCTGATAGGCAAGATCGATCGCTTTGACGCCATCGCCGGCGGTGTCGAGGAACGCAAACAGCGTCGCCTGCCGGTAGCGCGGCGCAAAAATCTTGCAGCATTTGGCAAACGCGCTGGCCTGATTACGCAGGGTGGAGTCGACGCCACCGCCGCCGACACCGCGTCCCGCATTGTCGAACGCAGCATTCCAGCTCTCCGGGCTGAGATAGGTGGTCGGGTGCAGGAAGAACACGTTGGCGGATTGCGCTGCGCCGGCGCTCTCGCCCGCTTCGTCGGCGCCGGGCAGCGCCGCCCATGCGGCATTGGAAGCGTAATCCGGCGCCACCGCGTGCTGTTCATCGGCAAAGCTGTGATGCGGCTTGAACATCATGGTGGCGATCACGCCTTGCGCTGGCGCCTGGCCGGCGGCCAGCGCCGCGATGATGACGGAAGCTGTCACAATCGCCGCGCAACGTCCTATCGTCATGACCGCATCTCCATGCGTTGCCTAACGCCGGGTGATAACCCACAATAGCGGGGCAGCCTTCGGTGCCGCAAACAATTTGCATGCCACTGTGCAAATCTGGAGGAACCGTTGAACAACAATCAGTGCACTGTGGGCACGGTCATGCCCGGCGAAGAGACCTGGAGCGAGTCGGCGATGGTGCTCCATTTCGACGACTCACTTGCGCAACGGCCTTAGCTTCCGCATCTCGCGCTTTCCGGACCGCAACGCCACCTGGGTGTGGTGCCACGTCCTCCATGAGGGGAGCCTTTATTGCTATGTCGGGCATCTCCTGCCCTGCGCGTCGGAGCGAATCGATGCCGACGCCGCACACGCGGTGTACGACACGCCCTATGACGCACCTGGCGTGCATGCCCGCTTTGTCCGCAGCGGACCGTCGCGTGACTTGAAGGGTTTTTCGTTCTCGGCGCGCGTCAATGCCTTCAAGGGCGAAGGCGGCGTCGAGGGTCCCGGCGATACGCCGGTTGCGCTCGAAGGCACCTTCGAACCGGGGCACCTGCGCTCGGGTTCGCCGGCCGGCCGCTTCGAGCGCACCGGCCAGATCGCGGCGACGGTGACAGTCGGCGGCAAGACCATCGCGCTGTCGGGCCTTGCCAAGGCGCACGAGCAGACGCAGGTGCGGCCGCGCTTCAACGCGCCGTTCACCTACACCATGCTGTGGGGACGCGACGCGTCGCTGGTGGCGCTGCGGGCGAAAGACCGTCGCTACGGCAATTACGAGGATGGCGCCCGCGATTTTCCGATTCTGCAATTCGAGATCGCGCCGCGATCGCGCAAGCATGCGTTCGCCGCGACCCTCGAGGACGGCCGAACCATCGCCGGAACCGCGGAGACGGTCTACAACTACCAGGTGCCGATCTTCTCGCAAATGTGGCAGGGACGCATCGTGCGCGCCACCGTCGAGGGTCATTCGCTGGTCGGCATGATCAACGACTGGCGCGGCGACGAACAGCAATTTGGCTTGCCGTAACGCGAACGAACTTATGCAGGGCAGCGTCAACAACAGCGACATCGAGGCGACCATCAGCTGGCTCATCGATGGCGCGCGCTCGGCGCAGACGTCGGAAGCCGTGCTCGGCGAATTGTGCGAGCGGTTGGTCGCGGCCGGCATTCCGCTTTCACGGGTCGGCGTGTTCGTCTCGACGCTGCACCCCGACCTGTTCGGCCGCAGTTTTGTCTGGAAGCGGGGTATTGGCGTCGCGGTCGGCGAGGCCGATTTCTCGGTCCCCGAAACTCAGGAGTTCCAGACCAGCCCGCTGCACACGGTGGTGCGCACCGCAAAACCGGTGCGCTATCGCCTGAGCGAGACCCCGGTCGGACAATCGATCGTGCTCGACGACATCCGCGCGCAGGGCGTGACCGACTATGTCGCCTTCCCGCTGATCGCGACCGACGGCTCGGTCGACACCGCATCGTGGTCGACCAACGAACCTGCAGGCTTCTCCGACGCCGACATCCGGACCATCGAGAAGATCGTGCCGGCGCTGGCGCGCGTCGCCGAAGTCCGCGCGCTGCGGCGCACCGCCACCACGCTGCTCAACACCTATGTCGGCCATCGCACCGGCGAGCGGATTCTCGCGGGCCAAATTCGCCGTGGGCACACTGATTTGTTGCATGCCGCGATCTGGCTCTCGGATCTGCGCGGCTTCACCGCGATCTCCGACCGCGCGCCGCCGATCATCGTGGTCGACCTGCTCAATCGCTATTTCGACTGCCAGGTGCCGGCGATCAATGCGCATGGCGGCGAAGTCCTGAAATTCATGGGTGACGGCCTGCTCGCGATCTTCCCGGTCGCCGACGGCGGCGGCGATGAGGCCGCGGTGTGCCGCAACGCGCTGGCCGCCGCGCGCGAGGCACGCGACGCCGTGCGCGAGCTGCGCTACTCGCTGCTCGGCGGACCGACGGAAGCCGTGAACTTCGGCCTCGCGCTGCATCTCGGCAATGTGCTCTACGGCAATATCGGAGGCTCCAACCGCCTCGATTTCACCTGCATCGGTCCCGCCGTGAACCTCGCCGCGCGGATGGAGAAGCTGACCGCGCCGCTGAAGCGCACCATCGTTGCGTCGGCCAACTTCGCTCAATACGCGCCCGACGATTGGCAGGATGTTGGCGAGTTCGCGGTTGCGGGTTTTGCGCGTGCGCAACGCGTATTCGGGCTGAAGGACGAGGCCCAAGCCGTGGCAAGCGAGACCGCGACTTAGCGCGCCACGAAGATCAGCCTCGTCGCAGCAAGACAAAATCGAATTTCAAATCGCCGTGCTCGACATGGAGCGGCTCGCGCCTGGTCGCAACGCCCAGCGCCTGCAGCCGTCGCTGCAAATCATCGACGTGGCGACCATCGAGGCTCGCAACGACCAGCGATGAGAAGCGTTGCGCGATAAGCTTCATGCGGGTATCCGCAATGTCGTTCACCGCGGGTACGCCGCCGGAGTCGCCGTCGATGTAGTCGAAACCGGTTGCCGTCAGCGACGTCGCGAGATCGCCGATACTGACAGTGCCGCAATTGGCCACGTCGGTTTTCTCGTTGAGGTCGAGCCAGACATAGACCCACGACAACTCCGGATCGCGCGCACGGACCGTGCGAACGAGGTCGACGATGGCGAGATAGCCGTCGCGATTGAACGTGCAGTTGGTCGGCGCGAACAGCGAGGCAAACGAATTGTCTGATGCCGCCGCAACGTTGGTGATCGCAAGGATGAGCGCCATCACTACGCTTGCAATGGCGCCTCGCCCGGCGCGGCGTGCAAAGAGCGCGACGGCGCCGAACAACGCGAAGCCGACGAGGCCGGCATAGAACGGCATGCGCCGGTCGTCGAATGAGCGAACGCCGTGGAAGAGCGGATGCCAGCACAGGAAAAGCAGAAACAGCACTGTCATCGCGACCATGGCGGCGATCGCCGCGCGCGACGACACTGCGGCGGCGCGCTCGCCGCCAGCGCCGCAATCGCGCAGGCGAACGGAACCAGCAACGGGTACATCGCGTGGTTGGGGTACAACAGCTCCTGTCCGGCACTCTGCAGGGCGCACCAGATCAGGAAGATCAGCACGAATTGCACGAGAACGCCGACCTGCAAGCGTGGCAAGCCGTAGCCGTGTCCACGGTTGCCCGTCCAGATCAGCGCCGCAGCCACGGTCGCGACCGCCGCCATCATGGCGAAGCAGGCAAAATACGGCGCACCAAAATACCAGCCACTGGACCACGCGTACCACCACTGATGCTGTGCAGCCGGAACATAGCTGAAGAAGAACGCGAGCTGCCCCTGCCAGAAGACGAATGACCGGCCGAAGCCTTTCGCCACGAGCCCAAGCGCCAGCGTCGCCACCAGCATGCCGAGCAGCGTCCATGCCGCGATCATCGCGACGTCAAGCCAGGAGGTGGCCCTGCGTACCGTCAACGTGTGCACGGCCAGCAACAACCCCAGCGGCGCATAGTAGATGCTGGTGTGGACGCTGAACGCGAATACCGCGCCCGCCAGCACGAAGTGTCTTTGCGAGGATGACTTCTGCGCCGCCGCGGTCACGAGCGCGAACGACAGCGCGTAGAGCCCGGCCGCGAATGTGTTCATGTAATCCGGGGGCGAAGCGCTGTAGAACTCGGTAAGGACGAGCAGAAAGCACGCCGACAGGAACGCCGGCAAAATGCCGAACAACAGGCGCAACCCGAAGAACGTCGCAAGCCCGGCCAACAGGCGGGCCACCGTCTGGATCACCCACTGCGCCGGCAGCGGCGGCAGCAGGTGGCGCCCAAAATATTCGACCAGGATCCACGCCACCCGCGAGGATTTGTAATACAGCGGAAAGATGCTCGGCAGATCGTAGTTCAAGCCGAGGCCGACAAAGGCATAGGAGTCGATGCTGCCGATCGATGGGTACGTCACGTTCGGATACGTCACGCCGACGACAATCGGGATCAGCGCGATCAACGCGACCGCGGTCCATGTCAGGTGGCGCGTCTCGCGCGGCATCATCGACCGACGCCGCCGAACATGAGCTGCCGCCTCATCGCTTCGCGAGTCGTCCCGGTGACCTCGCGCAGCACCAGCGCCGCCGCATCGAATTCGGCGCGCCTCGCCGCGCGGCGCTCGAGCGCCAGTTCGTCGGTGCCCCACTGATCGCTATTCCAGTCCTCATCGACGTGAGCGGCGGTCCAAACCTCGTCGGCGCTGCGAGTGCCATGGGCCAGCGCCAGCGCGAGCAGCGCTGATCCCGTCAGCGCCGTGACCACCTGGAGCGCGCCGACCGACCACGGTCCGGTCGGAATCGCCTTTGCTGCGGCATTCAATGCACTGTCCGGCTGGGCGACAGGCATGACGCCCTCAGCGAGCACGAAACGGGCGCCAAGCGCGTCGGTCGCCCAGGCCAAGATCGGATCCCAGTGCTCGGCCTGCCGTCGCACCAGACCCTCGGGCCCGTCGGCGCGATAAAATAACAGGTCCGAGATCAGGAACTTTGCGATATCGGCGGCGACGTCGCCGGCCCTCGGCGTGACGCCGTCGATGATCGAGTTGGCCAGCGTGGTCATCGGCATGGCGGCGGGATCAATGGTCTCGCCCTGGGCCTGCCATTCGGCAGCAATGGCGTCGGCGATGGCGCGCGATGGCGCGGCGAGCGGCTGCCGCGCCGGGGTCTTCACCGGCCGGCCATCGAGCAGGATCGCGAAGCCCGCTTGCCCCTCTTCAACCGTCACGGAGTTGTAGAATCGCTTTGGCAAGGTCGGTCGCGCGGCGCGCCGCAACGCTTCGCCCGGATCGAGCGGCGACCGTCCCATTCCCTCTTCAATCAGCTCACGCATTGCAGGCCGTCCTTGCGCATTTCAATGCATTTCAGTGCACTTCTTGCGTTGTGCGTTGCAGCACCAATTCACCAAAGGAATCAAGCAGAAATGACTTTTATCTCATGCCTTTGTGGGGTTGAATGCCGCCCCGTTCCGTAGGATTCAGAGCAACAAGAATCGATAACAACCGCTTCGGCGGATTGGGGAAACTGTTGGCCACACGGGCGTGCTGCCGCGTTCCCGGGTGGAAGAGGTAGGAATGAAACCGACCAATATTGCGGCACCCGACTACTTTCACAAAGTGGTTGATTGCCAGTGGGCTTGCCCGGCCCACACTCCGGTTCCCGAATACATCAGATTGATCGCCGCGGGTCGCTACAGCGACGCCTACATGATCAATTGGAAGTCGAACGTATTCCCGGGGATTTTGGGGCGCACCTGCGACCGCCCGTGTGAGCCGGCGTGCCGCCGCGTGCGCGTTGAGGAGGAGCCGGTTGCGATCTGCCGCTTGAAGCGCGTCGCTGCCGACTACAAGGACGACATCCGCTCCCGCCTGCCGCCGAAGGCCAAGACGAAGAACGGCAAGCGCGTCGCGCTGATCGGCGCGGGACCCGCCTCGCTGACGGTGGCGCGCGATCTCGCCCCGCTCGGCTATGACTGCGTGGTGTTCGACGGCGACAACCGCGCCGGCGGCATGATCCGCTCGCAAATCCCGAAATTCCGCCTGCCCGACCAAGTGATCGACGAGGAGTGCGGCTATATCCTCGACCTCGGGGTCGATTTCCGTGCCGGACAGCGCATCGACAGCATGAAAGCGCTGCTCGCCGACAATTACGACGCGATCTTCGTCGGCAGCGGCGCGCCGCGCGGCCGCGACCTCGACATTCCCGGCCGCAAGGAAGCCGCCGCCAACATCCACATCGGCATCGACTGGCTGTCGTCGATCTCGTTCGGCCACATCGACAAGATCGGCAAGCGCGTCATCGTGCTCGGCGGCGGCAACACCGCGATGGACTGCTGCCGCTCGGCGCGCCGGCTCGGCGGCGCCGACGTCAAGGTCATCGTCCGCTCCGGCTTCGAGGAGATGAAGGCCTCGCCGTGGGAGAAGGAAGACGCCCAGCGCGAGGGCATTCCGATCCACAATTACCTCGTGCCGAAGCAGTTCCTGCACAAGGACGGCAAGCTCACCGGCATGGTGTTCGAGAAGGTCAAGGCCGAGTACGACGCCAGGGGCCGCCGCAAGCTGGTCCCCTCGGGCGAGCCCGACCAGAGCTTCGAATGCGACGACGTGCTGGTCGCGGTCGGCCAGGAGAATGCGTTCCCCTGGATCGAGCGCGACGTCGGCATCGAGTTCGACGAGTGGGGCATGCCGAAGGTCTCTGATGTCACCTATCGCTCGACCAACCCGAAGGTGTTCTTCGGCGGTGATGCCGCGTTCGGCCCGAAAAACATCATCTGGGCGGTCGCGCACGGCCACGAGGCCGCGGTCTCGATCGACAAGCTTTTGCACGACGAGGACATCAACCATCGCCCCCTGCCCGCTGTCGAGATCATCAACCAGAAGATGGGCATCCACGAGTGGTCGTATAAGAACGAGGTCATGCTCGACGAGCGCTATGCCGTTCCGCACCAGAAGAACGAGGTCGCGCTCGCCAGCATCAAGACCGAGGTCGAACTCGGCTTCGATCCTAAGCTGGCGCTGGCGGAGGCTGGCCGCTGCCTGAACTGCGACGTGCAGACCGTGTTCTCGCAGCCGCTCTGCATCGAATGTGACGCCTGCGTCGACATCTGTCCGATGGATTGCATCACCTTCACCGACGAACGGCGAAGAGGACGAGCTGCGCACGCGGCTGCGCGCGCCGGCCAAGGACAAGTCGCAGGATCTCTACGTCTCAGGCACACTGAAGACCGGCCGCATCATGGTCAAGGACGAGGATGTCTGCCTGCACTGCGGCCTGTGCGCCGAGCGCTGCCCGACCGGCGCCTGGGACATGAACAAGTTCTACCTCGAAATGACTAACGCAGGCCCGGCATGCCGCTAGAAGCCATCAACGATTTCGTCATCCGGTTCGCCAACGTCAACGGCTCAGGCTCGGCGTCGGCCAACGAGATGTTCGCGCGCGCCATCATGCGCATGGGCGTTCCGGTCGCACCCCGCAACGTGTTCCCGTCGAACATCCAGGGCCTGCCGACCTGGTACGAAATCCGCGTTAACGAAAAGGGCCATCTCGGCGCCCGCGGCGGCACCGATTTCATGATCGCGATGAACCCGCAGACCTTCAATGCGGACGTCGCTTCGATCGAGCCCGACGGCTACCTGCTGTACGACAACACCCGCGCGCTGCCGCCCGGCAAGATGCGCACCGACATCAACGTCATCGGCGTGCCGCTGACCGCGATCTGCAACAAGGAATACACCGACCCGCGTCAGCGCCAGCTGTTCAAGAACATCATTTGCCTGGGCGTATTGATCGAACTGTTCGGCATGGATTTTGCCGAGGTCGAGAAGCTGATCTCGGAGCAATATCGCGGCAAGGACAAGCTGATCCGCCGAACGTTCACGCCCTGCACATGGGCAAGGACTGGGCGCGCGCCAACCTCGAGCCGATCGGCTTGCGCATCCGCCGCTCCACCGGGGTCGGCGATCGCATCCTGCTCGAAGGGAATTACGCGGCGGCGCTCGGCGCCGTCTATGGCGGCGCCACGGTGTGCGCGTGGTATCCGATCACGCCGTCATCGTCGCTGGCGGAAGCCTTCACCAATCACTGCAAGAAATTCCGCCACGATCCCGAAACCGGCAAGGCGCGTTACGCCATCGTGCAGGCCGAGGACGAGCTCGCCTCGATCGGCATGGTGGTCGGCGCCGGCTGGAACGGCGCCCGTGCGTTCACCGCAACGTCCGGCCCCGGCATCTCCCTGATGCAGGAATTTCTGGGATTTGCCTACTTCGCGGAAATCCCGGCAGTCGTGATGGACGTGCAGCGCGCGGGTCCCTCGACCGGCATGCCGACCCGCACGCAGCAGTGCGACATCACGGTGTGCGCCTATGCCTCCCACGGCGACACCAAGCACGTGCTGCTGTTGCCGGAGGATCCGGCCGAGGCGTTCGACTTCGCGGCGCAATCCTTTGACGTCGCCGACCGCCTGCAGACGCCGGTGTTTCTGATGCTCGATCTCGACATCGGCATGAATCACCGGCTGTGCCGGCCGCTGAAGTGGGACAACACCCGCAAATACGATCGCGGCAAGGTGCTGTCGGCCGACGATCTCGAGAAGCCAAGGATTTCGGGCGTTACATGGATGTCGACAAGGACGGCATCCCCTACCGCACCTACCCCGGCACGCATCCGCAGAAGGGCGCGTTCTTCACCCGCGGCACTTCGCACGACAGCCGCGCGCGCTATTCAGAGCAGGGCCCGGTCTATGTCGAGGGCATGCAGCGCCTGCTGCGCAAGCTCGAGACCGCCAAGGAATTCCTGCCTCATCCGCTGCGCATCGACGCGCCGAAGGAGACGCGCTACGGCGTGATCTATTACGGCTCGACCTCCTCGCCGATGACGGAAGCGACGGAGACGCTCGCCGCGGGCGGCCACGACCTCGACCTGTTGCGGGTCCGCGCTTTCCCGTTCCACCAGGACGTCGCGAGCTTCATCGCCGACCACGACTTCGTATTCGTGGTCGAGCAGAACCGCGATGCCCAGATGCGCACCCTGATCGTCAACGAACTCGGGATCGATCCGGTGCGCCTCGTTCCGGTGCTGCACTATGACGGCACGCCTATCACCGCGCGCTTCATCGCCAAGGAAATCGGCGACCGCCTCGATGCCCTAAAGGTTTCGCCGCTGCGCAAGGTCGCGTCGAGCGGTGCAAGGAAAACACCATGACCTACCTGACCAAGCCGAAATTCCATCACCCTGAGCTGCCGAAGAACAAGCTTGGCTACACCCGGCGCGACTACGAGGCCTCGACCTCGACGCTGTGTGCCGGCTGCGGCCATGACTCGATCTCGGCCGCGATCATCGAGGCCTGCTACGAACTCGCGATCGAGCCGCACCGAGTGGCAAAAATCTCCGGCATCGGCTGCTCATCGAAAACCCCCGATTATTTCCTCGGCCAGTCGCACGGCTTCAACTCGGTGCACGGCCGGATGCCGTCGGTCCTGACCGGCGCCAACCTCGCCAACCGCGACCTTATCTATCTCGGCGTCTCCGGCGACGGCAATTCCGCCTCGATCGGCTTCGGCCAGTTCGCCCACGCGATGCGGCGCGGCGTCAACATGACCTACATCGTCGAGAACAACGGCGTGTATGGCTTGACCAAGGGCCAGTTCTCGGCGACGGCCGACCGCGGCTCAAAATCGAAGAAGGGCGTGACCAACACCGACTCCTCGATCGACCTCGTCGCCATCGCGCTGCAACTCGGCGCGACCTTCGTCGGCCGCAGTTTTTCCGGCGATAAGACCCAGCTGGTGCCGCTGATCAAGGCGGCGATCGAGCATCAGGGCGCGGCCTTCATCGACGTGATCTCGCCGTGCATCGCCTTCAACAATCACGAAGGCTCGACAAAGAGCTTTGATTACGTGCGCGAGCACAACGAAGCGGTCAACATGCTGGACATCATGATCGGCCGCGAGACCATCAAGGTCGATTACGAGCCCGGCAAGGTGGTGACCGTGCAGCAGCACGACGGCACGTATCTGCGCCTGCGCAAGCTGAACGACGAGTACGATCCGGGCGACCGCCTCGCCGCCCAGAATTTTCTGGCGCGCCATGCGGCGAAGGGCGAAGTGGTGACCGGCCTGCTCTACATCGACCCCGAAGCCGACGACCTGCACGCGCATTTCGACACGGTGCCGCTGGCGCTCAACACGCTGGGCGAAAGCGAGCTGTGTCCGGGCCAGGTCGCGCTCGACCGGCTCAATGCCGGGCTGCGCTAACAAGTCCGGTTGATTTTCGCCCGCCGCCCGGTTGAAATGCCCACGCGTTCGAACGTGCGGGCCTTGCCGGGATGAATTTTTCCGCACCCATCGCGATGCTGCTTGCAGCCATCGGCTTGCTTTGCCCACAGGCCGCGCTGGCCGGCTTCCGCACGCCGCAGTCGCTGGTGCAGAACCTTTATGCCTGGTATGGCGACGGCTCGTCCGATTTTTCGCACGGCCTGCCGCGCGACGAGGTGACCGCTCGCCAGTTCTTCCAGCCGAGCCTCGCCCGCGCCTGGCTCGATCCGGCGCCGCGGCCGTTTGACTTCCTGGTACAGGCGACTGCGTGGAAACTCGGCGCGGTCGCGATCACCGGCACGATCAAGCAGTTCGACAAGACCTATGTGCGCGTCGCCTTCATAAATCAGGGCAAGCCGGTGGCGCTGAACATCGTGATCGTTAGCGGCGACGACGGCTGGGTGATCTCGGACGTCGAAAGCACGCACAATTCGCTGACCGGTTTCCTGGCGCGGCTGAAAGCGCAAAACGCGCGGTCGAAGGGGAAGACGCCAGCGAAATAGCGGCGACTACTGGTTCACGCACTGGCCCATATAGGCGTTGCGGTCGGCCGGATTGTTGCCGATGCCGGCGTTCAGCGGATAGGAGTGGATGCAGTTCGTCACCTTGTCGGTGAAGCTCTGCTGCGCTGGTCGTGCATAGACCGGAGGCGGCGCGGCCTGCAGCAACTGTCGCGCTGGCAAATCAGGCAGCCCGGCGTGCGGCGGCGGCACAACCACGGGCGAACTCACGCGCGGGACCACGCGGCCCTGGTCGGCCTCATAGCCCTTCATGATGATCGGGGTGCCCGAGGAGTCGAGCGGAAGGGTCGTCGAGGTCGTCTGATGGGCGGCCTTGCGATGGCGCGCCTCCGCGGAACTCGCAGCGACCACCGCCATGGCCGCCAGCGCGATGATGATCAGCCTGGAACTGATGCCGTGCATCGAACACACCTAGGCGCGTTGCCGCGCCCATGCCAGAGGGCGTTCACTGAATTTGCAGCTCCAGGATTCCGCTATCGGCGCAGGATGTACTCGCCGCAATCGAGACGATGTTCCCACCCCGCCCGCTCGAGCTCGGGAACCTCAGTCTCGCCTTCCGGATAGCCAAGGCAGAAATAGCCGATGAAGCGCCAGTCGCGCGGCACGCCGAGCAGTTCCGTGACGCGGTCGGGATCAAGGATCGACACCCAGCCCATGCCGATGCCTTCGGCCCGCGCCGCAAGCCACATGGTGACGACGGCCGCGACCACCGAATAGTCGGCCATCTCCGGCATGGTGCGGCGGCCGAGGCCGCGGCCGACGACGGTCGAGCGGTCGGCAAAGATCGCAAGCTGCGCCGGCGCTTCGACAAGGCCGGCGAGTTTCAGCTTGGCATAGCGCGACGCGACCTCGCCGGAATAGGATTTCAGCGCATCGGCATTGCAGCGCTCGAACTCATCGCGAATTTTTCCGCGCAAGCTTGCCTCATCGACGAACACGAAGCGCCACGGCTGGCTCAGACCCACCGATGGCGCAAGGCAAGCGGTGTCGATCAGCCGCTCCAGCGCGCCAGCCGGCAACGCGTCGCGCTTGAAGCGGCGGACATCGCGACGCCAGACCAGGAGATCGCGCAAGTGCGCCTTGAACGTGTCGTCAAAGCAAGGCGGCGACGTCGACCGAGCAAGAGCCATGCCCACCTCCCAGTCTCGCGTGTAATTACTCTTCCGGCGCGTTCTCGATCGGATCGAACCGCGTCGCGTCCAGTCCAAGCAGGTTCCACGACTGCTGCATGTGCGGCGGCAACGGCGCTGACGCGTCGACGATACCACCGCGCGGGTGCGGAATCACGATGCGGCGTGCGAGCAGATGCAGGCGGTTCTGGATGCCACCCGGAATCTCCCAATTCTCCTTGTGGAAATACTTTGGGTCGCCAACGATCGGGTGGCCGATGTGTTCCATATGCGCGCGCAGCTGGTGAGTGCGCCCCGTGACCGGCTTCAGCGACACCCAGGCGAGCGTCTGCGCCGCGGTCTCGACCACAGCGTAATAGGTCACGGCGTGGCTTGCGCCTTCGTCGCCATGCTCGGCAATGCGCATAAAGCTGTCGTCCTCACGCTCTTCCTTGGCAAGGAAGGTCGAGATGCGGCCCTGCTTCGGCTTCGGCACGCCGGCGACCAGCGCCCAGTAGATCTTGCGCGCCGAACGCGAGCGGAACGAGCCGGTCAGCTCGGAAGCGGCAAAGCGCGTTTTCGCGACCAGCAGGCAGCCAGACGTTTCCTTGTCGAGCCGGTGTACGAGGCGCGGCTTCTGGCCCTTGGCGTCGCGCATCGTCTCCAGCATCTGGTCGAGGTGGCGCGTCGTGCCTGAGCCGCCCTGCACCGCAAGTCCGGCCGGCTTGTTGAGCACCATCAGATCGTCGTCCTCGAACAGGATCATCTCGCGCAGCGCCGCGAGGTTCTTGTCATCGGCTTCGGAGAGGCCGGAGGTCTTCTTCGGCGCATCGAGCTTCAGCGGCGGAATGCGCACGCTCTGCCCTGCTTCGAGCCGGTCCTTGCTGTCAACGCGCTTGCCGTTGACGCGCAGCTCGCCTTTGCGAACGATGCGCTGGATGTGGGAGAACGACAGCCCGGGAAAGCGCGCTTCGAGGAAACGGTCGACGCGCATGTTGGCTTCGTCGGCGCCGACGGTGACGGTCTGGACCTTCGTGGGCAGCTGCGGCGCAGCTGCTGGCTCCGCCCGCTCGATACCTAACTCCGCTCGTCCCCGCGGACGCGGGGACCCAGTCTTTGCCACGTAACGAGAGCCAGTATCGGTGGCCATTTTTCTTTTTGCTAATTTTGGCGAAGCCTGGGCTTCGCCAGACTTGCGCGGGAATGAGCGGATTTGGGACCTCCGCTTCTCGCTAGCCCCGCTTGGCTTGCCCGATCCCGCCGCGGCCTGTTTCCCCGATGTTTCATGAGCCGCCGCGTTCCCTGCGCAATTTCTTCCAGTATTCCAGCCGCTTGCGGATTTCGCGCTCAAAGCCGCGCTCCGGCGGATCGTAAAAGGTCTGCCGCCCAAGGCTTTCCGGAAAATAGTCCTGGCCGGAAAAGCCGTGCGCGGCATCGTGATCATATTCGTATCCCGAGCTGTAGCCTTCGTCCTTCATCAGCTTGGTCGGCGCGTTCAAGATGTGTTTTGGCGGCACCAGCGAGCCGGCCTCTTTCGCAACGCGCTTGGCGGAACCGAAGGCAGTATAGGCCGCGTTCGATTTCGGCGCGGTCGCGACGTAGATCACGGCCTGTGCGATCGCGAGCTCGCCTTCCGGCGAGCCGAGGAAATCGTAAGCATCCTTTGCCGCGTTGGCGATGATGAGCGCCTGCGGATCGGCGAGGCCGATGTCCTCGATCGCCATCCGCACCACGCGCCGCGCGATGTAGAGCGGGTCCTCGCCGGCGTCGAGCATGCGCGCGAGATAGTATAGCGAGGCGTCGGGATCAGAGCCGCGCACCGACTTGTGCAGCGCCGAGATCAGGTTGTAGTGGCCGTCAGCGGATTTGTCGTAGATTGGCGCGCGGCGCTGCAGGATCGCCTGCAACTCGGTGGCGTTGAACACCTCGTCCTTGCGCGCCGCTCGCCAGACTTCTTCGGCGAGCGTCAGCGCGGCGCGGCCGTCGCCATCCGACATCCTGACCAGCACGGCACGCGCCTCGTCATCGAGCGGAAGCTTGCGATGCTCGATCTCTTCGGCGCGCTTGAACAGCTTTTCGATCGCATCGGGACCGAGCGAGTGGAACACCAGCACGCGGGCACGCGAGAGAAGCGCTGCGTTGAGCTCGAACGACGGATTTTCCGTGGTGGCGCCGACCAGCACCACCGTGCCGTCTTCCATCACGGGCAGAAACAAATCCTGCTGCGCCTTGTTGAAGCGATGCACCTCGTCGACAAACAGCAGCGTGCCCTTGCCGGTCTCGCGGCGGGCGCGCGCGGCGTCGAACACCTTCTTCAGGTCGGCAACACCGGAAAACACCGCGGAAATCTGCTCGAAGTGCAGCTCGGTGGCGTCGGCCAGGAGGCGCGCGACCGTGGTCTTCCCGGTGCCCGGCGGCCCCCAGAAGATCAGCGAGCCCAGCGTTCGGGTTCCCAGCATACGCGTCAGCGCGCCGTCGGGCCCGAGGATGTGATCCTGGCCGACTACCTCGGCGAGGGAGCGCGGTCGCAGCTTGTCAGCGAGCGGCCGCGGCGCATCCTGATCGAGGCCGGCGGCGGCAAACAGCGAAGCGGCGTCGCGCGGCCGTTTCATCCGCCAAGCGTCACGTTGATCTGTTGACCCTCGCGCAGCACGACGATCCGCCAGACCCGCGCCGACTGGCTCGCGGCGCGGTCGAGGTCGGCGGTCTTGCTGATCTTCTGATTGTTGACGGCCTGGATGATGTCGCCCTTGCGGAATCCGACACTGGCGGCGGCGGCGCCGTCGCTCACGTCGGTGATAACGACGCCCTCGGTGTTCGAATCGATGTGCAGCTCGTCGGCCACCGCCGGCGAGATGTTGACGACGCGGGCGCCCTGGAACGGCGAGTTCGCCTTGATCGTGATCTCGTCACGGCCGGTGTCGGGCGCAACTTCCAGCGGGATTGCAAGCCGCACCGGCCTGCCGCCGCGCAGCACGTCGACCTGCGCGCTGCCACCAAGCGGCCGCGTTGCGAAGCGGTAGTCGAATGCGTTGGGATCGTCGATCTGCTGGCCGTCAACCGCGATGATCAAATCGGACAGTTTTAGGCCGCCTCGCGCCGCCGGACTGGTCTGCGCAACGTTCGCGACCAGCGCACCGGCCGGCCGTTGCAGACCGAGCGTCTCGGCGATCTCCGGCGTCACGGCCTGCAGGCGCGCGCCGAGCCAGGGTCGCAGCACAGTCTTGCCGCCGCTCTTGGCCGACGCCACCACGATGCGCACCATGTTGGCCGGAATGGCAAAGCCGATGCCCTGCGAGCCGCCGGAGCGTGAGAAGATCGCGGTGTTGATGCCGACCAGCTTGCCGGTCATATCGACCAGCGCGCCGCCGGAGTTGCCGGGGTTGATCGCCGCATCGGTCTGGATGAAGAACTGATAGTCGGTGATGCCGACGCCGGTGCGCGCCAGCGCCGAGATGATGCCGTGGGTCACGGTCTGGCCGACGCCGAACGGATTGCCGATCGCCAGCACGACGTCGCCGACCTGCAGCTCGTCGGAGTTGGCGAAATCGAGCGTCTGGAATTTCTCGTGGACGTCCTTCAGCCGCAACACGGCGAGATCACTGCGGCTGTCGCGCAGCACGATGTCGGCTTCGAACTCGCGCTTGTCGGCAAGCGACACCTTGACCTGATCGGCGCCCTCGATGACGTGGTGGTTGGTGATGACGAGGCCGGACGGATCGACCATGACGCCGGAGCCGAGCGAGCGCTGCATCTGCTCGGGCGCCTGGTTACCCTGCAGGCCGAAGAAGCGGCGGAAGATCGGATCGTTGAGGAACGGATTGGTGTTCTGCACGATCTTGGCGGCATAGACGTTGACGACCGCCATCGTGGTGCGCTGCACGATCGGCGCGTAGGACAGCTTGAGCTGCTGCGGCGAGCTCGGCACGACGCGGTCCTGCGCCTGCGAGGCGGAAACTGCGAAGAGGCCAAAAAGAATAACGAACAGGCGCAAGGCGGTCGGCATCGACAACTCCAGCGGAAAAGTTGCCCTGATATAACGGGCCAAACGCGGCATTTGAAGGCCGAAAGGGATTGCCAAGGGCCCCCGGGGCCGGCGATCACGGCCTGTCTAAACGATCGTCCGCACCACCCCGCCGTCGGCCCTGAGCGCCGCACCGTTGGTCGCCGAGGCCTCGCGGGAGCAGAGGTAGAGGACGAGGTTGGCGACCTCCTCGACCGTGGCAAAGCGCTGCAGCAGCGAGGTAGGCCAGCGCTCCCGGATGAAGTTTTGGGCCACCTCCTCCAACGATTTGCCCTGCTGCCTGGCGACGTCGGCAAGAAACGCCTCGGCGTTGTCGGACAGGGTCGGTCCGGGGATCACGGCGTTGACCGTCACGGCCGTGCCCCGAGTCAATTCGGCAAGCCCGCGCGAGACCGCAAGCTGCATCGCTTTGGTCGCGCCATAGGGGAGCGAATCCGGCGGCACATTGAGCGCGGATTCAGAGGAGATGAACACCACCCTGCCCCAACCACGCTTCAGCATGCCGGCGAGACAGGCGCGCGACAGCCGCACGCCGGACATCACGTTGACGTCGAAGAAGTCGTGCCACTCGTCGTCGGTGGTCGCAAAAAAGTCCTTCAAGCCGAACACACCGGCATTGTTGATGAGGATGTCCGCATCGGGCGCGGCCTCGACGAGAGCAGCGTAACCCTGCGCCGTACTGACGTCGGCGGCGAGGCCGCGCGCCCGCGCTTGCGGCAACGCCGCCTTCAGCCGCGCCACCGCTTCGTCGGTGCGCGCAGCGTCTCGGCCGTTGAGGACGACCTCAGCGCCGGACCGCGCGAGTCCGAGTGCAATCGCGTGCCCGATGCCAGTGGTCGAGCCGGTGACGATCGCCATCGTGCCGGCGAGATCGATCTGCATGTCGCACTCCCAGGCTTTCTAATGAGCATGATCTCCGCGCAAACGCTTCGCGTTTGTCGCGAGGGAAAACCGGTAACCACTTTCCGAATTATGCTCAAAGAAAAAGGCGGCGCCTGGCGCCGCCTCTTTATCATGATCCGCTGGATGAGGCCGCTTACGCCGCCTCGGACTCTTTCGTCTCCTGGACCGGACCGGAATCCTGGCCCTTGGCGTCCTCATCGCGATCGACGAACTCGATCACCGCCATCGCGGCATTGTCGCCGTGGCGGAAGCCGGCCTTGATGATGCGGGTATAGCCGCCGTTGCGGTCCTTGTAGCGGGTGGCCAGCACGTCGAACAGCTTGCGCACCATCGCCTGATCGCGCAGCTCGCCGATCGCCTGACGGCGCAGCGCGAGACCGCCGCGCTTGCCGAGCGTGACGAGCTTCTCGACGATCGGCCGCAGCTCCTTGGCCTTCGGCAGCGTGGTGACGATCTGTTCGTGCTTGATCAGCGCCGCCGACATATTGGCAAACATCGCGCGCCGATGCTCGGCGGTGCGATTGAGCTTGCGATGAACCTTGCCGTGACGCATGACGCCCTCGTTCCTGCCTTGTCGATTATCTCAGTAATGGTCCTCGAAGCGCTTGGCCAGCTCTTCGATATTCTCGGGCGGCCAGCCGGGCACTTCCATGCCGAGGTGCAGACCCATCTGGGCCAGCACTTCCTTGATCTCGTTCAGCGACTTGCGGCCGAAGTTCGGGGTGCGCAGCATCTCTGCTTCCGACTTCTGCACGAGGTCGCCGATGTAAACGATGTTGTCGTTCTTCAGGCAGTTGGCCGAACGCACCGACAGCTCGAGCTCGTCCACCTTCTTGAGGAAGGCCGGGTTGAAGGCGAGATCCGGAATGACTTCCTGGGCGACTTCCTTGCGCGGCTCTTCGAAGTTGACGAACACGTTAAGCTGGTCTTGCAGGATGCGCGCGGCATAGGCAAGCGCGTCCTCCGGCGACACCGCGCCGTTGGTCTCGATGGTGAGCGTCAGCTTGTCGTAGTCGAGGATCTGGCCTTCGCGGGTGTTCTCGACGCGATAGGAAACCTTCTTGACCGGCGAATAAAGGCTGTCGACCGGGATCAGGCCGATCGGCGCGTCCTCAGGCCGATTGCGCTCGGCGGCGACGTAGCCCTTGCCAGTGTTGACGGTGAACTCCATGCGGATCTCGGCGCCCTCGTCCAGCGTGCAAATCTGCAGGTCCGGATTGAGCACGGTGATGTCGCCGACGGTCTGGATGTCGCCGGCGGTGACAACGCCGGGACCGGACTTCTTCACGACCATGCGCTTCGGGCCCTCGCCCTGCATCTTGATCGAGATGTCCTTGATGTTCAGCACGATGTCGGTGACGTCCTCGCGCACGCCTGCGATCGAGGAGAATTCGTGCAGCACGCCATCGATGTGCACCGACTGCACCGCCGCGCCCTGCAGCGACGACAGCAGCACGCGCCGCAGTGCGTTGCCGAGCGTTTGACCGAAGCCGCGCTCGAGCGGTTCCGCCACCATGGTGGCGACGCGAGCGGCGTCCGCTCCCGCGTTGACCTGCAACTTGTTCGGCCGAATCAGTTCCTGCCAGTTCTTCTGGATCGTCACTATCTCACCCATCACGTTGGAGACCGCGGGTTAGCCGCTCGACACACGTGGACAAATGCGGGCGGCAATCTCCGCCCGCGACGGAACAATCAAACCCGCCGGCGCTTGCGCGGGCGGCACCCGTTGTGCGGGATCGGCGTCACGTCGCGAATCGAGGTGACGGTGAACCCCGCAGCCTGCAATGCACGCAGCGCCGACTCGCGGCCCGAACCGGGACCGCCGACTTCGACTTCGAGCGTGCGCATGCCATGCTCTTGCGCCTTCCTTGCCGCATCCTCGGCCGCCATCTGCGCGGCATACGGTGTTGACTTGCGCGACCCCTTGAACCCCATCGTTCCGGCCGATGACCAGGCAATGGTGTTACCTTGCGCGTCGGTGATGGTGACGGTTGTATTGTTGAACGACGAATTCACGTGCGCGATGCCGGAGGCGATGTTTTTGCGCTCACGACGTCGAACGCGTGTACCGGTGGCTTCCTTGCCCATTGCAAACCTTTCCTGACGATCTCAACGCCGCCGTAGCTCCAGCGGCTCCACCTGCGAGGCGAACGGCGAGTGGCGAATAGCGAGTCGAACTATTCGCAACTCCCTATTCGCTACTCGCTCAAATCATTTCTTCTTGCCGGCAATCGCCTTCGCCGGACCCTTGCGGGTGCGGGCGTTGGTGTGGGTGCGCTGGCCGCGCACCGGCAGACCACGGCGATGACGCAGGCCGCGATAACAGCCGAGGTCCATCAGCCGCTTGATGTTGATGCCGACCTCACGACGCAGGTCGCCTTCGACCATGTAATCGCGGTCGATCACTTCGCGTATCTGCAGCACTTCCTGGTCGGTGAGCTGCGACACGCGCCGCTCATCCGGAATGCTGACCTTCTTCATGATCTCCTCGGCACTCTTCGGGCCGATGCCATGAATGTATTGCAGCGCGATCAGTACGCGCTTGTTTGTGGGAATGTTGACGCCGGCAATACGTGCCACGTTCATCTCTCCTGTCACCGGTCGCCCAAGACCGGGATGCTTTCCTGATTAGCGAAGCTTCGTGTCCACAAACGCGAACACGACGCCATTGCCCGCAAGGTGGGCCCGGCGTCGCTTGAACCTATCCGCTTGGATGGCGCTTATTAATGTACTCAACGACGTTTCGTCAACCGTTTCCGGCCTTTAGCGCGCGCTTTGACGGCCTTTTTAGCAGTCTTTTTCGCCGCCCTCTTTGGCCCCTTGCCGGGAGCTTTGGCGGCCTTCTTGCCGGCCTTGGTCCGTTTCGCGACGGCCTTGGCTTTTTTGGCCGATTTGGCCGCCTTCTTCGCCTTCTTAGCTGCTGGCCTGGTCCTCACGGCGGACTTCGGTTCTTCACTCTTAGAGGCTGATTTTGCTGTCTTTTTCGGCTTGGCCGGGACGGGCGTGGCGGCGGTCGCGAGAATCCGGCCGATCTCGGCGGTGACCTCGTCGATGCTCTTCATGCCGTCCACGGTCGCCAGCATCCGCCGGTCACCGTAGTAATGAACCAGCGGTTCCGTCTGGCCGCGGTAGACCTCAAGCCGCCTGGCCAACGCCTCGACGTTGTCGTCGGCCCGAATCGCCTCGCCCCGTTCCTTCATCTGCGCGATGCGATTCTCGACCCGCTGCAGCAAGATCGCTTCGTTGACGAGAAGCTGCACCACAGCATTGAGCTTCAGCTTCCTCTGCTTCAACAGCGCGTCGAGCGCTTCGGCCTGCGGCACCGTGCGTGGGAAGCCGTCGAGAATGAATCCGTTGGCGCAATCCGGCTGTTCGATGCGGTCGGCGATGATACCGACCACGACCTCGTCGGGCACCAGCGCGCCGCTCGCCATGATGTCCTTCGCCTTCAATCCGATCGGCGTCTCGGCCGCGATGGCCGCGCGCAGCATGTCGCCCGTTGACAGATGTGCGATGCGGTATTTCTCCACCAGGCGCGCGGCCTGGGTCCCCTTGCCCGCTCCCGGCGGTCCGAGAAGGATCAGTCTCATGTGAGTTTAGCCCCCAGCTTGTTCTTTTGAAATCAGTCCGCGCACCTGAACGTCAAGATCGATCACGGTGCCGACTGCAATAAGCGCCGACGCGCCGCCGAGAAAAAATGGCAATCGCATATACGCAACGAGCAGCTCTGGAATCAAATAGACCAAAGCCAAATACACAGCGCCATACCCGGTGGTGCGCGAGACCACGCGATCGATCAAATCGGCGGTGGCCTCGCCCGGCTCGACGCCGGCCACCGTGCCGCCATAGCGCTTCAGTTGCTCCGCACAATGATCGGGATCAACGACAGACGCGGTGTAGACGTAGGTCAGAATCACGATCACCACGGTGTTGAAGATCATGTGGCCGAGCTGGCCCATCTGCATCTGGCCGACCAACGTGCGCACCCATGGGGTCGCGGGGCCGACGAGGAAGGCGAGGAACGACAGCGGCAGATAGAAGAACCACGGCGCCACGATGGCCGGCAGGAATCCGGCATTGTTGACCTTGAACGGCAGCACACCGTCCTGTGCCTGCAGCGTGCGGTCGCCGACCTTGCGCTCGGCAAAACGCACCGGCAGCCGCAGCTGTGCGCGCTCGACCGACGCGACCGCAAACACGAGCACGACGGCAAGGACGGCAAGGCTGAAGAACGCGCCGGTTGAAATGACTCCGAGATTGTCGAGCTCGTAGGCCATTGCCGTGCCACGCAGGGCTTCGCCGGCAACGCCAACAAACAGGATCATAGCAATGCCGTTGCCGAGCCCAAAGCGCGTGATCTGCTCGGCAAGCCAGGCCAGCACCAGCGAGCCGGCCGCGAACGTCAACGTGGCCGTGAACACGAACAGCGGCCCAGGATTGGTGACGAGGCGGTCGATCTGGTTGAGCGCAATTGCGATGCCGACGGCCTGGATGGTGGCGAACAGGAGCGTGACGACCAGCGTCAACAGGACGATCCTGCGGCGGCCGGCCTCGCCGCGCCGCGACACGGCACGCAGGCCGGAGAACACGACGGATGCGACCTGGATCAGGACCGCGGCCGACAGATAAGGCACGAGCCCGAGCGCGAAGATCGAGAGCCGCGCGATAGCACCGCCGGAGGTCACGTTGGCAGTGGCAAGCGCGCTGCCCTGGTTCTGCGCGTAAACGGCGTCCCAGACCGTGATGTCGATGCCGGGGATTGGAATTTGCCCGCCGAGCCGGACAGCGAGCAACAGGCCAATCGTGACCGCGATGCGCCGCGCCAGCTCGTCCATTGTCAGCTCGTTCGGCTAGCTGGCGAGCGGCCCGGTCCCAAAACCCGCCCCCGGATTTTCTGAAAATGAACTAGCGCCGGCGGCCGCGAAGTTTCGAGCGCTTGATCAGGCCCTCATACTGGTGTGCCAGCAGATAGCCCTGGACCTGCGCCACAGTATCCATGGTGACGCTCACCACAATCAAGAGCGAGGTGCCGCCGAAATAGAACGGCACCGCTGCGTAGGAGATCATGATCTCCGGGATAAGGCAGACGATCGCGAGATAGATCGCGCCGATCACCGTGATGCGCGACAGCACATAGTCGATGTATTCAGCGGTGCGCTCGCCGGGGCGGATGCCAGGGATGAAGCCGCCATGCTTCTTCAGGTTGTCGGCGGTCTCGGTCGGGTTGAACACGATCGCTGTATAGAAGAACGCGAAGAACACGATCAGCGCGAGGTAGAGCACGAGGAACAGCGGCCGGCCGTGGCCGAGCTGGGTCGTCAGCCACTGGAACCATTCCGGTCCGCGGCCCGCGTTGAAGTTCGCAACCGTGGTCGGCAGCAGCAACAGCGAGGAGGCAAAGATCGGCGGGATCACGCCCGACGTGTTGAGCTTGAGCGGCAGGTGCGAGGACTGGCCCTCGAACATCTTGTTGCCGACCTGACGCTTCGGATACTGGATCAGCAGCCGGCGCTGCGCACGCTCCATGAACACGATGAAGCCGATCACCGCGATCACCATTATCAGCACGAGCAGAATGATTTCGGTCGACAGCGCGCCCTGACGGCCAAGTTCCAGGGTGCCAGCGATCGCCGATGGCAGCTCGGCCACGATGCCCGACAGGATGATCAGCGAGATGCCGTTACCGATGCCGCGCGAGGTGACCTGCTCGCCGAGCCACATCAGGAACACTGTTCCGCCGGTCAGCGTGATGACTGTCGAGAGGCGGAAGAAATAGCCGGGATCGGACACGACGTTGCCGGCGCCCTCGAGGCCGACCGCGATTCCGTAGGCCTGGAACGCCGCGAGCACGACCGTGAGATAGCGGGTGTACTGGTTGAGCAGCTTGCGCCCCGCCTCGCCTTCCTTCTTCAAGGCTTCAAGCTGCGGCGAAACCGTGGTCAACAGCTGGATGATGATCGATGCCGAGATGTACGGCATGATGTTCAAGGCAAAGATCGCCATGCGGTGGATACCGCCGCCGGCGAACATGTTGAACATGCCGAGGATGCCGCCGGCCTGCTTGGTGAACACCTGGTCCCAGATGTTGGGATCGATGCCGGGCAGCGGGATGTAGGTGCCGAGCCGATAGACCAGGAGCGCGCCGAGCGTGAACCAGATGCGCTTCTTGAGCTCGTCGGCCTTTGCGAACGCCGAGAAGTTCAGGTTCGCTGCAAGCTGCTCTGCCGCTGAGGCCATGTCAGTCCCTCTTTGTCGTCCGCCCGCGCTCTAAGGTAAAGATGACATGGCCCGGTACAAGGCGGGCCGCCACAAATCTCCGAGACCTTTAGACCGCTTATCCTTGTCCGAAAACCGAACCCACTTTTCGGGGATATGCGCTAACCTTCCTTCTTGGGCGCTTCTTTCTTGGCGGCGGGCTTCTTGCCGCCCTCTTTCTTGGCCTCGGCCTTCGGGGCCTCTTCCGCGGGAGCTGCGGCCTTCGGCGCCTTCTTCGCGTCCTGCTTCGGCTCTTCGACCGGCTTCGGCGGCGCCAGGATCTTCACCGATCCGCCGGCCTTCTCGACCGCGGCGACGGCGGAATGCGATGCGCCATGGACCTCGAAGGTCACCTTGGCCTTGATCTCGCCACGGCCGAGCAGGCGCACGCCATCGCGGGAACGGCGCAGCGCGCCAGACTTCACCAGCGCCTCGGCATTGACGAGCGCATTGGCGTCGAGCTTGCCGGCATCGATCGCAACCTGAACGCGGTCGAGATTGATTTCGACCAGATCGAGCGCAAAAATGTTGGTGAAGCCGCGCTTGGGCAGGCGGCGATGCAGGGGCATCTGGCCGCCTTCGAAGCCCTTGATGCGCACGCCGGTACGCGCGGTCTGGCCCTTGCCGCCGCGACCCGCCTGCTTGCCCTTGCCCGAGCCGATGCCGCGCCCGACCCGCATCCGCTTCTTGCGCGAGCCTGGATTTGTCGCGAGTTCCGAGAGCCTCATGGTTCTTGTCCTGAAAAGAATTACTTCGCGTCGACTACGCGAACGAGATGCTTCACTTTTTCGATCATGCCGCGAACTTCAGCGGTATCCTGCAGCTCGCTGACGCGACCGATCTTGTTGAGCTTCAGCCCAACCAGCGTCGAACGCTGCGAGTGATGGCGGCGGATCGGACTGCCGATCTGCTCGACCTTCAACGTCTTTGCGGCCTTGGCCATCACGTTTACTCCGGATTCTCTGCTCAGTCGGTCGACGCTTCGGCGTCGCCGCCGACACGCCGCGACTGCAGCGTGGAGACCTTGATGCTGCGGCGCGAGGCGACCGAACGCGGTAAGTCCTGCCGCTTCAGCGCATCGAACGTCGCGCGCACCATGTTGTAGGGATTGGACGAGCCCAGCGACTTGGCGACCACGTCGGCCATGCCGAGCGTCTCGAACACCGCGCGCATCGGACCGCCCGCGATGATGCCGGTGCCGGCAGGCGCCGCGCGCAAAAACACCTTGCCGGCGCCGTGGCGGCCGGCGACGTCGTGGTGGAGCGTGCGCCCTTCGCGCAGCGGCACCCGCGTCAGGTTGCGCTTCGCCGAGTCGGTCGCCTTGCGGATCGCCTCCGGCACCTCGCGCGCCTTGCCGTGGCCGAAGCCGACGCGGCCCTTCTGGTCGCCGACGACGACCAGCGCCGCGAAACCGAAACGGCGTCCGCCCTTGACGACCTTGGCGACGCGGTTGATGTGGACGAGCTTGTCGACGAATTCACTGTCGCGCTCTTCGCGATCCCGATGCCGATCCCGTCCGCCGCGTTCCCGTTCACCTGCCATGGTGTGTTCCGTTCTTTCTCAAGGGCGTACCGCCCTGACGTGATCCCGTTAAAAGTTCAATCCGCCTTCACGCGCGGCATCGGCCAGCGCCTTGATGCGGCCGTGATAGAGATACTTGCCGCGATCGAACACGACGTCCTTGATGCCGCTCTTGATCGCGCGCTCGGCGACCAGCTTGCCGACCGCGGACGCCGCCTCGATGTTGGCGCCGGTCTTGGCGCCTGCGCGCTGTTCCTTCTCCATCGACGAGGCCGCGGCCAGGGTCGTACCCTTCACGTCGTCGATGATCTGCGCATAGATGTGTTTCGACGAACGAAACACGCTCAAGCGCGGTCGGCCGTGCGCGGCCCGCTTGATCCGGAGACGGACGCTGATCTCGCGCCGGCTGCTCGTGGTTTTCTGCTTCGACATTGCGGTTACTTCTTCTTGCCTTCCTTGCGGAAGATGAATTCATCGGCGTACTTCACGCCCTTGCCCTTGTAGGGTTCCGGCGGACGCCACTCGCGGATTTCGGCAGCAACCTGGCCGACGCGCTGGAAGTCGCTGCCGGTGATGATGATCTCGGTCGGCTTCGGCGTGGTGATAGTGATGCCTTCCGGTATCGCAAACATCACATCATGGCTGTAGCCAAGCGCGAGCTGCAGGTTCTTGCCCTGCACCGCGGCGCGATAACCGACGCCGTTGATCTCGAGCTTCTTCTCGAAGCCCTTGGTGACGCCTTCGACCAGGTTCGCGATCAGCGCGCGCGAGGTGCCATACAGCGACCGCGAGCGCTTGGTCTCGAATCGCGGCGCGACCTTGACCGCGCCCTTGTCGAGCGTAACCGAAACGTCATCATGGACGACGACCTGAAGCTGGCCCTTCGGCCCCTTCATCTTGACGGTCTGCCCTTCGACGTTCGCAGTGACGCCTGACGGGACGGGGACCGGTCTTTTGCCAACACGGGACATCGCAAGTGACCCTTCGAGTTAAAACACCGTGAAGAGGACTTCGCCGCCGACGTTCGCTTCGCGCGCGTCGTGGTCGGCCATGATCCCCTTCGGAGTGGAAAGCACTGACATGCCGAGCCCGTTGTTGACGCGCGGCAGGTTCCTTACCGACGCGTAGACCCGGCGGCCCGGCTTGGAGACGCGCTCGATCTCACGGATGACTGGCTCGCCGTCGAAATACTTGAGCTCGATCTCGAGCTCGCTACGCCCGCCGTTGTGCTCGACGCTGGCATATCCGCGGATATAGCCTTCCGACTTCAGCACCTCGAGAACGTTGGCGCGCATGCGCGAGCCCGGCGACGACACCTTGGACTTCTTCCGCATCTGCGCGTTGCGAATGCGCGTGATCAAATCGCTGATCGGATCGTGAGTGCTCATCTTGCCGATCCCTCCCTTACCAGCTCGACTTCACGAGGCCGGGCACCAGGCCCTTCAGGCCCAGTTCGCGCATCGCGATACGGCTCAGCTTGGTCTTGCGATAGACCGAGCGCGGACGGCCGGTCATCTCACAGCGATTGCGAAAACGCGTCGGGGAAGCGTTGCGTGGCTCCTGGGCAAGCTTCAGCGTTGCCGCAAAGCGCTCTTCCAGCGGCTTCTTCTTGTCATTGATGATCGCCTTCAACCGCGCACGCTTGGCGGCAGTCTGCTTCGCCATCTTTGCGCGCCGGTTGTTCTTCTCGATCGAACTCTTCTTCGCCATAAAGTCTCTCCAGAGGTTCCGCGTTTGAGGACCTGAAGCCTCACTGCCGGAACGGGAAATTGAATGCGGTCAACAGCGCCCGCGCCTGCTCGTCATCGGGCGCCGTGGTGCAGACCGTGATGTCCATGCCCCAGGTCTCGCCCGACTTGTCGTAGTCAATCTCCGGGAACACGATGTGCTCCTTCAGGCCGAGCGAATAGTTGCCGCGACCGTCAAAGCTCTTCGGGTTGAGGCCGCGGAAGTCGCGCACGCGCGGCAGCGCGACGTTCACGAGCCGATCGACGAATTCGTACATGCGGACCTTGCGCAGCGTCACCTTGCAGCCGATTGCCTGGCCTTCACGCAGCTTGAAGGTCGCGATCGCCATGCGCGAATGGGTGACCACAGGCTTCTGACCGGCAATCAGCGCGAGGTCGTTGGCCGCGAGCTCGACCTTCTTGCGGTCGTTGACGGCCTCGCCGACGCCCATGTTGATGACGACCTTGTCGAGGGCCGGCACCTGCATCGGGTTGGTGTAACCGAACTTCTCGGTCAGCGTGGCGCGGATGTCCTTGTCGTACTGCTGGCGCAGACGCGGAATGTAAGCGGTCTCAGCCATCGATCTCTGCTCCCGAGCGCTTGGCAATGCGCACCTTGGTGCCGTCCGCGCGGACCTTGAAGCCGATACGGGTCGGTTTGCCGTCCTTGTCGACGTAGGCGAGGTTCGACAGGTGGATCGGCGCTTCCTTGGAAATGATGCCGCCTTCCTGTTGCGGGGACTGCTTCTGGTGACGCTTCACCAGGTTGACGCCGCGCACCAGCGCGCGCGCCTCGGCGGGCCGCACCTCGAACACCTCGCCGGTCATGCCCTTCTGGCGGCCGGTCAGCACGACGACCTTGTCGCCCTTGCGGATCTTGGCGGCCATCACAGCACCTCCGGCGCGAGCGAAATGATCTTCATGTGGTTCTTGGCGCGCAGCTCGCGCGGCACGGGCCCGAAGATACGGGTGCCGACCGGTTCCGACTGGTTGTTGATCAGCACGGCCGCGTTGCGATCGAACCGGATCACCGAGCCGTCAGGACGGCGAATATCTTTCGCGACGCGCACGACGACCGCCTTCATGACGTCGCCCTTCTTCACGCGCCCGCGCGGGATCGCTTCCTTGATCGACACCACGATGACGTCGCCGACCGTCGCGTACTTGCGCTTCGAGCCGCCGAGCACCTTGATGCACATCACACGCCGTGCGCCGGAATTATCGGCCACGTCGAGGTTGGTCTGCATCTGAATCATGATGCACCTCGTCCTCTTCCAATGAGCCTGGGCTTGAGCCTCAGGCGGTTTTCTTTTTCTCGCCCTGAACGACCGTCCAGCGCTTCAACTTCGAAATCGGCTTGCTTTCCTCGATCCACACCGTGTCGCCGATCGAGAACTCGTCCTTCTCGTCGTGCGCGTGGTAGTTTTTGGAGCTGCGAATCGTCTTCTTGTAGATCGGGTGGGTGAAGCGGCGATCGACGCGCACCACCACCGTCTTGGCTTGCTTGTCGCTGACGACGACGCCCTGGAGAGTTCGCTTCGGCATCGGTTGTTCCTACTTGGTCTTGTTCTGTGCGGCGCGCTTCTGCCGGGCAATGGTCTTGACGCGGGCGATGTCGCGCCGCGCCTCGCGAATCCGCGCCGTGTTCTCGAGCTGGCCGGTGGCGCGCTGGAAGCGCAGATTGAAACGCTCCTTCTTCAGCTTCAGCACCTCGGCGTCCATCTCGTCGTCGCTCATGCGCTTGATGTCTTCGACTTTCAGCTCAGCCATCGCCATCACTCCACGATACGCGCGACGAAGCGCGTCTTGATCGGCAGCTTGGCGGCGGCCAGATCAAGCGCCTCGCGCGCGGTCTGGTTGCTGACGCCGTCGATCTCGAACAGGATGCGGCCCGGCTTGACGCGCGCGACCCACAATTCAGGCGTGCCCTTACCCGAGCCCATGCGGACTTCGGCGGGCTTCTTCGACACCGGCACGTCCGGGAATACGCGGATCCAGACGCGGCCGGCACGCTTCATGTGGCGGGTCAGCGCGCGGCGCGCGGCCTCGATCTGGCGCGCGGTGACGCGCTCCGGCTCGACCGCCTTGAGCCCGAACTGGCCGAACGCCAGCGTCGCGCCCGAGGTTGCCTGGCCGTGGATGCGGCCCTTGTGCGCCTTGCGGAATTTGGTGCGCTTTGGTTGCAGCATGTCTCTACTCGTTCAATCCCGTCCTCAGGCGGCAGCCGGCGCGTCGCGACGCGGGCGTCCACTGTCACCCTCGGCCATCTTCTTGTCCTGCGCCATCGGATCGTGCTCGAGGATCTCGCCCTTGAAGATCCAGACCTTCACGCCGCAGGTGCCGAACGTCGTGAACGCTGTCGCAACGCCGTAGTCGACGTCGGCGCGCAGCGTGTGCAGCGGAACGCGGCCTTCGCGGTACCACTCCATGCGCGCGATTTCGGCGCCGCCGAGCCGGCCGGAACAGTTGATGCGGATGCCCTCGGCGCCGAGCCGCATCGCCGACTGCACCGCGCGCTTCATCGCGCGGCGGAACGCCACGCGGCGCTCGAGCTGCTGGGCGATCGATTCGGCGACCAAGGTCGCATCGAGTTCGGGCTTGCGGATTTCGACGATGTTGATGACGACGTCGGAAGACGTGATGTCGGCCACCCGCTTGCGCAGCTTGTCGATGTCGGCGCCCTTCTTGCCGATCACGACGCCGGGACGGGCCGAGTGGATCGTCACCCGGCACTTCTTGTGCGGACGCTCGATCACGATCTTGGCGACGGCCGCCTGCTTCAATTCCTTCATCAGGATCTCGCGGATCTTGACGTCCTCATGCAACAGCTTGCCGTACTCGCCCTTGCCGGCGTACCAGCGCGAATCCCAGGTCCGGTTGATGCCAAGCCGCAGGCCAATCGGATTGATTTTCTGACCCATCGTTCTCTCCCGCGCTTTCTTTAAGCGCTCGCCTCGACCTGACGAACCACGATCGTCAGATGCGAGAACGGTTTCATAATGCCACCCGAGCGGCCGCGCGCCCGCGGGTGGAAACGCTTCATCACCAGCGCCTTGCCGACATGGGCCTCGGCGACGACGAGGTCATCGACGTCGAGGTCATGGTTGTTCTCGGCATTCGCGATCGCCAATTCCAGGCACTTCTTCACGTCGGTCGCGATGCGCTTGCGCGAAAACTGCAGGTCGGCGAGCGCCGACGACACCTTTTTGCCGCGGATCAGCTGCGCGACGAGGTTCAGCTTCTGCGGGCTGATGCGCAGCATCTTCGCGACGGCCTTGGCCTCGTTGTCGGCGAGGCTGCGCTTGTGTTTCTCTTTGCTCATGACTTTTCAGTCCTCAAAGCCCTTCAGGCCTTCTTGGCTTTCTTGTCGCCGGAGTGGCCGTGGAAGGTGCGGGTCGGCGCGAACTCGCCGAACTTGTGGCCGACCATCTCCTCGCTCACCGAGACCGGAATGTGCTTCTGGCCGTTGTAGACGCCGAACATCAGGCCAACGAACTGCGGCAGGATCGTCGAGCGGCGGCTCCAGATCTTGATCACGTCGTGGCGGCCGGACGCGCGCGCGACATCCGCCTTTTTCAACAACGAGGCCTCGACGAACGGGCCCTTCCACACCGAACGAACCATGGCGCTACCAATTCCTTACTTCTTCTTCCGCGCGTGGCGGTTGGCGATGATGAACTTCGTGGTCGACTTGTTCTTACGGGTCTTCTTGCCCTTGGTCGGGAAGCCCCACGGCGTCACCGGGTGGCGGCCACCCGAGGTGCGGCCTTCGCCACCGCCGTGCGGGTGATCGATCGGGTTCATCGAGACGCCGCGGTTGTGCGGGCGGCGACCCATCCAGCGCATGCGGCCGGCCTTGCCGATCGAGATGTTCATATGGTCGGGGTTCGACACCGCGCCGACCGTTGCCATGCAGCGGCCATGCACCAGGCGCTGCTCGCCCGAGTTCAGGCGCACGATGACGTATTCGCCGTCGCGGCCGACCAGCTGCGCATAGGTGCCGGCCGAGCGCGCGAGCTGACCACCTTTGCCGATCTTGAGCTCGATGTTGTGGACGATCGAGCCAACCGGCATGTTCGACAGCGGCATCGCATTACCGGGCTTGACGTCGACATGGTCGCCGGCGACGACGATGTCGCCTACGCCAAGACGCTGCGGTGCCAGAATATAGGCCTGCTCGCCGTCGGCATACTTGACCAGCGCAATGAACGAGGTGCGGTTCGGATCGTACTCGATCCGCTCGACGGTCGCGGGCGCGTCGTGCTTGGTGCGCTTGAAGTCGACGGTGCGGTACGACTGCTTGTGGCCGCCGCCGCGGAAACGCACGGTGATGCGGCCGTTGGCGTTGCGGCCGCCGCTCTGGTTCTTGCCTTCGGTGAGCGCCTTGACCGGCTTGCCCTTGTACAGCGTCGAGCGGTCGACGAGCACGAGCTGGCGCGTGCCGGGTGTCTTCGGGTTGTAAGTTCTCAGTGCCATCTCGCCTACTCGCTCTTACAGCCCGGTCGTCACGTCGATGCGCTGGCCCTCTTCGAGGGTTACGATCGCGCGCTTGGTGTCCTGCTGCATGCCAAAGCGGCCCTTGAACACCTTCATCTTGCCCGGCCGGTTCAGCGTATTGACCTTCTTGACCTTGACATCGAACAGCTTCTCGACCGCTTCCTTGATCTGCGGTTTGGTGGCGTGACGTGCGACCTTGAACACGACCTGGTTGTGCTCGGAGGCCGTGGTCGCCTTTTCCGTGATCACGGGCGCTATGATGATGTCGTAGTGGCGCGGATCGCTGGTCGTCATTTGAAGCGCGCCTCCAGCGCATCGAGCGCCGCCTTGGTCAGAACGAGCTTTTGACGGCGGAGAATGTCGTAGACATTGATGCCTTGCACCGGCAGCACGTCGATATTGGGCAGGTTGCGCGCGGCATTGGCGAAGCCGTTGTCGACCTGCGCGCCATCGATAATCAGCGCGTTGGCAAGACCGAGCCCGGAGAATTGCGCCGCCAGCGCCTTGGTCTTGGCGTCCTTGAGTTGCGCGCTCTCGAGCACGATCAGGCCGCCGTCCTTCGCCTTGGCCGACAGCGCGTGCTTCAGCGCGAGCACGCGGATCTTCTTCGGCAGATCGGTGGCGTGGCTGCGCACCACCGGACCGAACGCCCGGCCGCCGCCGCGGAACTGCGGCACGCGGGCCGAGCCGTGACGGGCACCGCCGGTGCCCTTCTGCGCATACATCTTCTTGCCCGTGCGCCAAATCTCAGCACGGCCCTTGGCCTTATGGGTGCCGGCCTGGCGCTTGTTGAGCTGCCACTGCACGCAGCGCTGCAGGATATCGGTGCGCGGATCGAGGCCGAAAATCGCGTCACTCAGCGTCACCGAGCCGGCCTGTTTGCCTTCGAGGGTGGTGATTTGAAGTTCCATCACGCGCCCTCCGCCGGTGCTGCAGCCGCCTCGGCTGGCTTGTCGCCGCCAACGACACGGAACTTGCCGGGCTTCGGCGCTTCCTTGGGCAGTGGCTTCTTCACGGCGTCGCGCACCATGATCCAGCCGCCCTTCGAGCCGGGGACCGCGCCTTCGACCAGCAGCAGTCCGCGCTCGACGTCGGTCTGCACGACACGCAGGTTGAGCGTGGTCACGCGATCGACACCCATGTGACCCGGCATCTTCTTGTTCTTCCAGGTCTTGCCGGGGTCCTGACGCTGACCGGTCGAACCGATCGAGCGGTGCGAGACCGAGACACCGTGGGTGGCGCGCAGGCCGCCGAAGTTCCAGCGCTTCATACCACCGGCAAAGCCCTTGCCGATCGAGGTGCCGGTGACGTCGACGAACTGGCCGGCGACGAAATGATCTGCGGTAATCTCGGCGCCGACCGGAATCAGCCCGTCCTCGCTGACGCGAAATTCGGCGACCTTGCGCTTCGGCTCAACCTTGGAGACGGCGAACTGGCCGCGCTCCGCCTTCGGCATGCGCACGGTCTTGCGCGCGCCCGAGCCAAGCTGCAGGGCGACGTAGCCGTTCTTGTCCTTGGTGCGGTGGCCGAGCACCTGGCAGTTGCTTAGCTTCAGCACAGTCACAGGAATATGCTCGCCGGCGTCGGTAAACACCCGCGTCATTCCCAACTTCTGTGCGATCACTCCGGAACGCATCGCTGTGGTTCCCTATCCTTCTTCGGTCCGTCGCCGGACCAATTCGCAAAACCGGACTTAGAGCTTGATCTCGACATCGACACCGGCGGCGAGGTCGAGCTTCATCAGCGCGTCCACGGTCTGCGGGGTCGGATCGACGATATCGAGCAGCCGCTTGTGGGTGCGCATCTCGAACTGCTCGCGGCTCTTCTTGTCGACGTGCGGCGAACGGTTGACGGTGAACTTCTCGATGTGGGTCGGCAGCGGAATGGGTCCGCGCACCTGGGCACCGGTCCGTTTCGCCGTATTCACGATCTCCCGCGTCGATGCATCGAGAATCCGATGATCGAACGCCTTGAGACGGATGCGAATGTTCTGGCCGTTCATTGCCGAAGTCTTTCTGATATCAAGTCGCGAGTGGCGAATTGCGAACAGCGATCAGTTTGAACTGCTCGCTATTCGCTATCCCCTATTCGCCTCTTACTCGATGATGCTGACGACGACGCCCGAACCGACCGTCCGGCCGCCCTCGCGGATCGCGAAGCGGAGCTTCTCGTCCATCGCGATCGGCACGATCAGGTGCACTTCCATCGACACGTTGTCGCCCGGCATCACCATTTCCGTGCCTTCCGGCAGATGCACAACGCCGGTCACGTCGGTGGTGCGGAAATAGAACTGCGGACGATAATTGGTGAAGAACGGCGTGTGGCGGCCACCCTCTTCCTTGGTAAGGATGTAGGCCTCGGCCTTGAACTTGGTGTGCGGCTTGACCGAACCCGGCTTGCAGAGCACCTGGCCCCGCTCGACTTCCTCGCGCTTGGTGCCGCGCAGCAGCGCGCCGATATTGTCGCCCGCCTCACCCTGGTCGAGCAGCTTGCGGAACATCTCGACGCCGGTGACGACGGTCTTCGTGGTCGGACGGATGCCGACGATTTCGACTTCTTCGCCGACCTTGATGATGCCGCGCTCGACGCGGCCGGTGCAAACCGTGCCGCGGCCCGAGATCGAGAACACGTCTTCGACCGGCATCAGGAACGGCTGGTCCTTCGGACGCTCGGGCTGCGGGATGAACTCGTCGACCGCCTTCATCAACTCGAGGATCGAGTCGTGGCCGAGCTTCGGATCCTTGTTCTCGAGCGCCGCGAGCGCCGAACCCTTGATGATCGGAATCTTGTCACCCGGGAAGTTGTACTTCGACAGCAGCTCACGAACCTCGAGTTCGACCAGTTCGAGCAGTTCCGGATCGTCGACCATGTCGCACTTGTTCAGGTACACGACGATCGCCGGCACGCCGACCTGGCGGGCGAGCAGGATATGCTCGCGGGTCTGCGGCATCGGGCCGTCGGCAGCCGACACGACGAGGATCGCGCCATCCATCTGGGCGGCGCCGGTAATCATGTTCTTGACGTAGTCGGCGTGGCCTGGGCAATCGACGTGCGCGTAGTGGCGGTTCGCCGTCTGGTACTCGACATGCGCGGTCGAAATGGTGATGCCGCGCGCCTTCTCTTCCGGCGCCTTGTCGATCTGGTCATACGCCGTGAACGTCGCGCCGCCGGTCTCTGCCAACACCTTGGTGATCGCTGCGGTCAGCGAGGTCTTGCCATGGTCGACGTGACCGATCGTGCCGATGTTGCAGTGAGGCTTGTTACGTTCAAACTTCTCTTTCGCCATGAGACTCTCCGTTCAGGCTTCGACTTGTCGTCAAAGGTGATTAAGCGAACTTCTTCTGGACTTCCGCCGAAACGTTGGCGGGTGCTTCTGCGTAGTGATCGAACTGCATCGTAAACGTCGCACGCCCCTGGCTCATCGAGCGCAGGTTGTTGACGTAACCGAACATGTTCATCAGCGGCACCATCGCGTTGATCACGTTGGCATTGCCGCGCATGTCCTGGCCCTGGATCTGGCCGCGCCGCGAGTTGAGGTCGCCGATCACCGAGCCGGTGTAGTCTTCCGGGGTGACCACCTCGACCTTCATGATCGGTTCGAGCAGCACCGACTTGCCCATCTGCAGCGCTTCACGGAAACACGCCCGCGACGCGATTTCGAAGGCCAGCGCCGAGGAGTCAACGTCGTGGTACTTGCCGTCGACCAGCTGCACCTTAACGTCAACGACCGGGAATCCGGCGACGACACCGGCGCCGAGAACGCTCTCGATGCCCTTCTCGACACCCGGAATATATTCCTTCGGCACCGCGCCGCCGACGATCTTTGACTTCGAACTCGTAGCCCTTGCCCGGCTCGCTCGGTTCAACGATGAGCGACACGGCCGCAAACTGACCGGTGCCGCCGGTCTGCTTCTTGTGGGTGTAGCTGTGCTCGACACGCCTGGTCAGGCGCTCGCGGAACGCCACTTGCGGCGCGCCGATGGTGGCGTCGACTTTGTAAGTGCGCCGAAGGATATCGACTTTGATGTCGAGGTGGAGTTCGCCCATGCCCTTGAGGATGGTCTGGCCGGATTCCTGATCGGTCGACACCCGGAACGACGGGTCTTCCGCCGCGAGCTTCGCGAGCGCAATGCCGAGCTTCTCCTGATCGGCCTTCGACTTCGGCTCGATCGCAATCTCGATCACCGGCTCCGGGAATTCCATCTTTTCGAGAATCACCTGCTTGTTCGAGTTGCACAGCGTGTCACCGGTGCGCGCCTCCTTCAGGCCGGCCAGCGCGACGATGTCGCCGGCATAGGCTTCCTTGATGTCTTCGCGGTTATTCGCATGCATCAGCAGCATGCGGCCGATCCGCTCCTTGCGGTCCCGGGTCGAATTGACGACGCCAGTGCCCGACAGCAGCGTGCCGGAATAGATGCGGCAGAACGTAATGGTGCCGACGAACGGGTCGTCCATGATCTTGAACGCGAGCAGCGCGAGCGGCTCCTTGTCGTCGGCCTTGCGAAGGACCTCGTTGCCCTTGTCGTCGACGCCCTTGATTGCGGGCACATCGAGCGGCGACGGCAGATAGTCGACCACGGCGTCGAGCAGCGGCTGGACGCCCTTGTTCTTGAACGCGCTGCCGCACAGCACCGGATAGAACGCACCGGTCACCACGGCTTTGCGGATCAGTCTTTTCAGGGTGGCCTCGTCCGGCTCCTTGCCGTCGAGGAAAGCGGTCAGCGCATCGTCGTCGAGTTCGACCGCGGCTTCGACCATCTTCTCACGGTATTCCTTGGCCTTGTCGGCGAGGTCAGCCGGAATGTCTTCGTCGTGGAATTTGGCGCCGAGGCCTTCGTCTTCCCAGACCACTGCTTTCATGCGGACGAGGTCGATGACGCCCTTGAAGTGGTTTTCGGCTCCGATCGGCAGCTGGATCGCCACCGGCTTCGCGCCAAGGCGATCAATAATGTCCTGCAGGCAGCGGTAGAAATCCGCGCCAATCTTGTCCATCTTGTTGGCGAAGACGATGCGCGGCACCTTGTACTTGTCGCCCTGACGCCAAACCGTCTCGGTCTGCGGCTCGACGCCCTGGTTGGAATCGAGCACGCATACCGCACCGTCAAGCACGCGCAGCGAACGCTCGACTTCAATGGTAAAGTCGACGTGGCCCGGGGTGTCGATGATGTTGAGGCGCTTGCCGTTCCAGAAAGCGGTGGTGGCGGCCGACGTGATGGTGATGCCGCGCTCCTGCTCCTGCTCCATGAAATCCATGGTTGCGGCGCCGTCGTGCACTTCGCCGATCTTGTGGCTCTTGCCGGTGTAATAGAGAATCCGCTCGGTCGTCGTGGTCTTGCCGGCGTCGATATGCGCCATAATCCCGAAGTTGCGATAGTCTTCGATGGCATGTTGGCGGGGCATCTCGAATTCCTCGTGTCCGTTCTTTAGTCGCCGTTACCAGCGATAATGCGAGAACGCGCGATTGGCTTCCGCCATCTTGTGCACGTCTTCGCGTTTCTTGACCGCGCTTCCCCGATTGTTCGACGCATCGAGCAGCTCGGCAGAGAGCCGCTCCGTCATTGTCTTTTCATTGCGATCGCGCGCCGCCGAGATGATCCAGCGAATACCCAGCGCCTGCCGCCGCGTGGTACGCACTTCAACCGGAACCTGGTAGGTGGCACCGCCGACGCGCCGCGACCGCACTTCGATGGTCGGCATGACATTGTCGAGCGCCTGCTCGAACACGGTCAGCGGGCTTTGCTTGGTCTTGCCTTCAATGATGTCGAACGCGCCGTAGACGATGCCTTCGGCGACCGACTTCTTGCCGGCGTACATCACCGAGTTCATGAACTTGGTGACGACGATATTCCCGAACTTCGGATCGGGAAGCACTTCGCGCTTTTCTGCGGCGTGACGACGGGACATCTTGCTGCGCTCCCCTTACTTCGGACGCTTGGCGCCGTATTTCGAACGGCGCTGCTTGCGGTTCTTGACGCCCTGGGTGTCGAGGACGCCGCGCAGGATGTGGTAGCGCACGCCCGGCAAATCCTTGACGCGGCCGCCGCGGATCATGACCACCGAGTGCTCCTGCAGATTGTGGCCTTCACCCGGGATGTAGCCGATCACCTCGAAGCCGTTGGTCAGGCGCACCTTGGCGACCTTGCGCAGCGCCGAGTTCGGCTTCTTCGGCGTCGTGGTGTAGACGCGGGTGCACACGCCGCGCTTCTGCGGCGACTGCTGCAGCGCCGGCACTTTCTTGCGCGACTTCTGGACCACGCGCGGGTTTGCGATCAGCTGGTTGATCGTCGGCATCGTTCGCCTTCATCCCTCAATTTCGAAGCGAAGCTCGCTAAGGCTTCGCGATCGACGGTTACTCGCCCGAGAGTTCTATCGTTCCCCGCGGCTGGCATCCGCGCAAAACGAAAGCGCGCCAACCACTCGTCGCCGAGCGGGAAGCGCTTCGCCATTACAGAGGACCTCTTTCTTCGCCCGCAAGCGTCGAATGAGGTCGTGTACCCGAACTCAATCCCGCGATCTCTCGCGAGACGGAAAATCGTTTGGCAGTTCCGGCTTTGATCGACAGCGTCTGAGCGACATTGGTCGAGGTTGGTGCCCGCATCACCTTGCCAACATACGCCGCAAGAGATGGGGTGATCCGTTCCGACCCTTGGAAGCTCACCGCCTGTCGTAAAGTGCGCGGGTAATAACGGTGCGCCGGTGGCAAGTCAAGGCAAAAAGCCACTGGCAAATAAGGACTTTTGCGACACCTCGGCAGTGCCGGACCGTTCACGGCGGGAACGTTGCCGCGCGGCTCGACCGCTCGATGTCCGTTGTCCGTGCCGGGCAAAAGACGCCCGGGGCTGTCCTACGTCGGAGGTTAACGGAGCGCGGCAAAGGGTGGACGAAATTGAGGTATTTAAATACCTAATTCGCCGGCGTCTCACGCCTCGTCGTCGTCATCCTCCTCGTCATCGTCCTCATCATCCTCGTCGGATTCGTGCGATTTGTGGCTTTGGTCATCCCAGAGCTGCCGGTAGGTGCCCCCCTTGGCGAGCAGTTCCTGATGGGAACCGCGCTCAATCGCCTTGCCGCCGCTGATAACGATGATTTCGTCCATCTCGACCACCGAGGTCAGCCGATGGGTCGAGAAGATCATGGTCCGGCCTTTGGCGAGCTTCAGAAGCGTGCGGTTGATCGCAGCCTCGGTGGTCTGGTCGAGCGCCGAGGTCGCCTCATCCAGCAACAGGACCGCCGGGTCCCGCACGATGGCGCGCGCAATGGCGATGCGCTGGCGCTGGCCGCCGGAGAGCGTGTCGCCGCGCTCACCGACGACGGTGTCGTAGCCGTGCGGCAGGCCGGCGATGTAGCGGTGGATCTCGGCCTTGCGGGCGGCGGCTTCGACCTCCGCGTCGGTCGCCCCGTCCTTGCCAAGCCGGATGTTCTCGCGGATCGACATGTTGAACAACATGTTCTCCTGGAACACCACGGCCATGCTGGAGCGCAGCGAGTCGCGGGTGACGCGCCTGACGTCGACTCCGTCGATGGTGACCTTGCCGTCATCCGGTTGATAGAGACGCAGGATCAAATTCAGCAGCGTGCTCTTGCCCGATCCGCTCGGCCCGACGATGGCGATGCTCTTGCCGAACATCAGTTTCAGGCTGAGCCGGTCGAGCACCGGCTTCTCGGCGCCCTCATATGTGAAGGTCACGCGATCGAAGGTAATGTCATGGGTGATGCGCGGCAGGTCGGGCGCGCCCGGCCGGTCGGCGCCGGTCGGCGGCTCGTCCAGCATCTCCTGCATGTGGCGGGTGCCGGCGGCCGCCTGGATCGCCAGCGGGATGAAGTGCATGATGTGGGCGATGTTGTAGGACACCTCCCAGAATGCGCTTTCGAAGGTGACGAAGGTGCCGATCGTGATCTGGCCGTTGGTCGCGAGATAGGCGCCAATGCCGAGCACGCAGAGGTGCAGCAACAGGACCGAGATGGTGACGGTACGCTCGACCATGGTCGAGAGGAAACTCGCCGCCCACAGTGTCCGCCGCGCGTCGTCGTTGCGCAGCCGGAACCAGCCCAGTGCGCGGCGCTGCAGGCCGAACGCCTTGACCACCATTTGTGCCGCGACATTCTCCTGCACGACGCCGAGGATCGCCGCCTCGTTGAGCTTCTGGTCGTAGTTGGCGCGCACCGCCTTCGGCGTCAGAATGCGCGGCCCGATCAGCGTGATCGGGAACACCAGCAGCGCAACGCTCGCGAGCTGCCAGTTCAGATACAGCATCAGGACGATGCCGGCGACCAGCTCAAACAGCGGCAGCAGCGCGCCGGTCGATAGATATTTCACAGCGCCTTCGTAGGCCGCAATGTCGACCGAGAAGCGCGACAGGATCTCGCCGCGCTTTGTGCGCGAGAAATACGCCGCCGACAGGTTTTGCATGTGCTCGAACAGCTGCTGGCGCACGTCGGAGATCACGGCCGCGCTCAGCCGCGAGTCGGTCCGCTCATAGAGCACCGCAACGATCGAGGTGATGATGCCGGCGCCCGCGAGCACGCCGAGGATCGTATAGAGCGCCTGAAAATCCTCTTCGCCCAGCGCGTCGTCGATCAGGTACTTCAGGCTGAGCGGCATGATGACGTTGAACAGCGTCTCGACCAGCAGGCCGAAACCGACGATCGTCATCCAGCTCTTGTAGTTGCTTAAGAACGGCCAGGTGAAGCTCGAGACCGTCGCCAGCGCGCCCGCAGCCTCGCGCGCCGTGAATGTGATCAGATCCTCGTCTTCATCGTCATCATCGACCGGCGAGACCTCTTCGTCATCACGCTCATCGTCGTCGGGCTTGGGCGAGTCTGTGGCCTGTGGCACCATTGCCGGGTCTGCGCCAACGTCGCCAACGCCGATCGCGTCCCGCTCGTCGGGCTCTGCTTCTGCGGCTGCGGGCTCAGGGCCCTTGCGGGTTGGCTTTGATGGCATCGATCCCTGACCATGGCGGCGATCGAGGTTCTCGCCGGTGAGAAACGCCCCGCCACGCGGTCGAGGACTTGAACTTTGACACCCTGCCCGCTTGTACAGGACAGGAGTTAGGCGATTAGAGCATTTTCACGCGAAGTGGAATCGCGCTCGCGCTGCAAAATTTCGAAAAAATATCTTGCGCCCCCATCGCCCCGGCGAACGATTTCAGTCGTCGTCTTCCATCTTGTCGAAAAACGAATAACGCAGGCTGTCCGCGTCGGTGTACCACTGGCCCGGGCCCTTGCCCGCGGCAAGCGTCGCCTGCCACAGCGCATCCGTCACATCGTGACGGTTCATCGACAGATCGAAGCCGTTGGCGAAGAACAGTTCCGACCATTCCCACCAGGTGCCGAGCTTCTTGATCCCACGCAATAGGTCGTAGCGGTCGATCAGATCGGGCGCGAGATCGCTCGTGATCGAACCGAACACCAAGCCCGTCCTGACCACGCGATTGAGTTCGCGGGTCGCGGTGATCGCCTGCCGGTCGGTGAGATGACAGAGGCTCGTCTCGAAGACGATGTCGAACGCCTTGTCCTTGAACGGCAGCTTCGTGACACTGCCGAGCTTATTGTAGGGCTTCAGCTCCTTCGGTGTCTTGGCGTGAATGGCACGGTTGTTCTCGATGCCATAAGCGTCGACGCCGCGGTCGCGCAACGCGCCGACCAACTCGCCGCTCGCCGACCCCGCGACCAGCAGCTTGAAGTTCTTCCTGGGCTTCCAGACAAGATCGATCAGCGTCAGGAGGTAGTCGGGATCGGTGAACTTGCTCCACGCCTCCCGATACGGTCCGACGCCGCGGTAATTCTCGAAATATTTTGCGTCGATCCTGTCGGAACCTGCCTGCTCCCTGTCGGCGCGCGCACGGCGCAGCTTCATCATTTCGGTGACGATCAGGTCGGTCGCCGCATCGGACGAATCGAGCAGCCCGTTCAACGTGGAATCGAACAGATAATCGCCGACCACGACGAGCCCGGCGTGACCCTTCGGCTCGGGACGATGATTGGTGACCACGTCGCGCGCCGGCAGGCCGCCGGGCAACGCGTTCACCGACGACAGCCAGCGATGGATCTTGCCTTCGATGAAGTGGTCGCGCGCCTTGCCGATCGAGGCCGGCAGCGATTTCAGAGCGGTCTGGATCAGCTGCTCATCGTCGAGATTGGCGAACGCCAGCGCATCCGAAGCCGCGATCAGGAAGTTCAGCACGCCATGGCGGCCGACATCGTGGCGGGCGCCCTCGACATAGATGCAGCAGCCGCCGAACGCCTCCGACATGAACCAGGCGCCCGGAATTTGCTCGCCCCAGAACGGCTCGTCGAACAGCAGCGCGACGCGCAGGTAGTGCGCCGGACGGTCGAAATAGGCGACGTGCTTCACCATCGAGCGGCGCAGTTCCTCGCCTTCCCAGCGCATGGTAGCGAGCCAGGAGTGCGGCAGACACATCAGAACGAGGTCGAAGTCGCGCGTCTCCGGCCCCTTGCCGTTCATCATGCCGAGGCGATAGCGGCCTTGCGCAGTCTTGCCGACGCTGAGCACGCGGTGATTGAGCTGGATGTCGGCGTCGATCTCTTCGCGCAGCCGCTCGATCAGCTGCTCATTGCCGTTCTGGATCGAATACAGACCGATGTAGCCGTCGACGTCCATCACGTAATTCTTCAGCGCATTGAGGCCGCTGGTGTTGTGGCTCTCGGTCGCCAGGTCCGAACGCGCCATCACCTTGAAGAAGCGTTTGGCGACGGGATCGGATACCTCGCGATCCAGCACCGCCTCGGCGTTCTCGAATGCCCACGGATGCTCGTTGTCGTGCGCACCGACGCCTTCATAATATTGCGCCGGCGTGATCAGCTCCGTGCAGCGCTTGCGGAACGCCTCGATCGCCGCCGCGGTCTGCGCTCCATACTTGCGGCGCATGCCGTCGACGTCGTCAAGCAATTCGCCGTCGAGCTGCACTTGCTCTGCGTCCATCGGAATAGTCTGCAGGCCGAAATGCTGGATCAGTTCCCGCAACGGATCGGGGCCGAGCATCGAGTAATCGTAGATCTCGGCGACGCCCGCTTCGTACATTGCATCGGCCGAATCGAACTTGCGGGTGACGACCTTGCCGCCGACGCGCTCAGCGGCTTCGAAAATGGTGACCTTGCAAAGGGCGCCCAGTTTCTTGCGCAAATGCCACGCGGTCATCAGACCGCCCGGCCCGCCGCCGACGATTGCGAGATCCAACATCTTTAATTTAACCTTCCATCACCGACGCAGTTTGACCCACGATCGGCGCCCTGCCTCACCCCAACACAAAACGTTTTTCACCTGAAAGGAAGATGAACAAACCTGATAATGCGGCATTATTTATTGTGCAGATGCGAAAAGAGCCGGTTTGCACCGGCTCTTTTGCAATCTTGAAGTGCGGAACTTGCCTTATTCCGCTGGAGGCAGTGCCGCCGGCTCGGGCTCTGGCTGCGGAGCGTCGGTCGGAACAGGTACTACCACCGCGGCTTGCGCGGCGAGTTTTTCGCGCTCGTCGACGATCAGCTTGTCGCGCTTCATGGCGACCTCGCGGATCTTCGACATCGACGCGCCGGTGCCGGCCGGGATCAGGCGTCCGACGATCACGTTCTCCTTGAGGCCCTCGAGCATATCCACCTTGCCGTTGACGGCGGCTTCAGTGAGTACGCGCGTGGTCTCCTGGAACGAGGCCGCCGACACGAACGACTTCGTCTGCAGGCTCGCCTTGGTAATGCCGAGCAGCACCGGATGCGCGGTCGCGATCTTCTTGCCCTGATCCTTGGCCACGAGGTTGATCTCATCGAACTCGATGCGATCGAGCTGGTCGCCCTGAATCATGTCGGTCTCGCCGGGATCGACGACCTCGACCTTCTGCAGCATCTGGCGAACGATCACCTCGATGTGCTTGTCGTTGATCAGCACGCCCTGCAGCCGATAGACCTCCTGGATCTCGTTGACGAGATAGGACGCGAGTTCCTCGATGCCCTTGATGGCGAGGATGTCGTGCGGTGCCGGGTTGCCTTCGACGATGAAGTCGCCCTTCTCGACGATGTCGCCGTCCTGCAAGTGGATGTGCTTGCCCTTCGGGATCAGGTACTCGCGCGGCTCGTCGGTCTTGTCCATCGGCTCGATCGCGATGCGGCGCTTGTTCTTGTAGTCGCGTCCGAACCGGATCGTGCCGGCGATCTCGGCGATGATCGCCGCGTCCTTCGGCTTGCGGGCCTCGAACAGTTCGGCGACACGCGGCAGACCGCCGGTGATGTCGCGGGTCTTGGCGCTCTCGGTCGGGATACGGGCGATGACGTCGCCCGCCTTGACCTTGCCGTTGATGTCGACCGACAGGATGGAGTCGACCGCGAGCATGTAGCGGGCATCGCCGCCGCGCGCGACCTTCAACACCTTGCCGTCCTTGCCCTTGATCACGATCGCCGGGCGCAGATCCTGCTGGTTGCGAGCCGAGCCGGTGCGCCAATCGATCACGACGCGCTTGGCGATACCGGTCGCCTCGTCGATGGCTTCCGAAATCGATTGTCCATCAACAAGGTCCTCGAACGCGACGGTGCCTTCGGCCTCGGTCAGGATCGGACGGGTGTAAGGATCCCACTCCGCGATACGCTGGCCGCGCTTGATCGTGTCGCCTTCGTCGACCCGCATGCGCGCGCCGTACTGGATACGGTGCGTCGCGCGCTCGGTGCCGTCGGGATCGACCACCGCCACCACCATGTTGCGGACCATCGCCACGTTGTCGCCTTCGGTGTTGCGGGCGATGGCGCGGTTCTTGATCTTGATCTTGCCGTCGAAGTTCGACTCGATCGACGACTGCTCGTTGATCTGCGCCGCACCGCCGATATGGAAGGTGCGCATGGTGAGCTGGGTTCCCGGCTCGCCGATCGACTGCGCCGCAATGACGCCGACCGCTTCGCCATGGTTGACCGGCGTGCCGCGGGCGAGATCGCGCCCGTAGCACTTGCCGCACACGCCGTTCTGCAGCTCGCAGGTCAGGACCGAACGGATCTTCACCTCCTGGATGCCGGACTGCGTGATCGCCTCGACATGGGGCTCCTCGAGCAGGGTGCCGCGCTTGACGACCACCTTGTTCGACGACGTATCGCGCAGAGTCTTCGGCCGTGGTGCGGCCGAGGATGCGCGAGGCGAGCGACGCCACCACGGTGCCCGCGTCGATGATCGCGCGCATCTTGATGCCGCCCTTGGTACCGCAATCATCAGCCGTGATGATGCAGTCCTGCGCCACGTCGACCAGACGCCGCGTCAGGTAACCGGAGTTCGCCGTCTTCAAGGCGGTGTCGGCGAGACCCTTGCGGGCGCCGTGCGTCGAGTTGAAGTACTCGAGCACCGACAGGCCTTCCTTGAAGTTCGAGATGATCGGCGTCTCGATGATCTCGCCAGAGGGTTTGGCCATCAGGCCGCGCATACCGGCGAGCTGACGCATCTGCGCCGCGGAACCGCGGGCGCCGGAGTGCGCCATCATGTAGATCGAGTTGACCTGAGCCTCGCCGCCCTTCGGGTTCTTCTTGACGGCGGAGATTTCCTTCATCATCTCGTCGGCGATCTTCTCGGTCGCCGTCGACCATGCGTCGACAACCTTGTTGTACTTCTCACGCTGGGTGATCAGGCCGTCGTTGTACTGCTGCTCGAATTCGGTTGCGAGCGTGCGGGTGTCATCGACGATCTTCCACTTGGCGTGCGGCACCACCATGTCGTCCTTGCCGAACGAAATGCCGGCCTTGAACGCATTGTAGAAACCCAGCGACATGATGCGATCACAGAAGATCACCGTCTCCTTCTGACCGCAGTGGCGGTAGACGAGATCGATCAGGCTGGAGATTTCGCGCTTGGTCATCAGCTTGTTGACCGCGTCGAACTGCACCTTCGAGGAGCGCGGCAGCAGCTGGCCGAGCATGACGCGGCCGGCCGTGGTCTCGAACCAGCGCTTGGAGGTCTTGCCCTCCTCGTCGATCATATCCCACCGGTACCTGATCTTGGTGTGCAGGTGGATGGTCTTGGTGTGCAGCGCGTGCTCGAGCTCGGACATGTCGCCATAGGCCTTGCCTTCGCCCGGCAGCCCCTCGCGGAGCAGCGTGACGTAGTAGAGACCCAACACGATGTCCTGGCTTGGCACGATGATCGGCTGGCCGTTGGCCGGGTGCAGGATGTTGTTGGTCGACATCATCAGGACGCGCGCTTCGAGCTGGGCTTCCAGCGACAGCGGCACGTGCACCGCCATCTGGTCGCCGTCGAAGTCGGCGTTGAACGCGGCGCAGACCAAAGGATGCAGCTGAATCGCCTTGCCCTCGATCAGCACCGGCTCGAACGCCTGGATGCCGAGCCGATGCAGGGTCGGCGCGCGGTTCAACAGCACGGGGTGCTCGCGAATGACCTCGTCGAGGATGTCCCACACCTCGGGACGCTCCTTCTCGACGAGCTTCTTCGCCTGCTTCACCGTCGTCGACAGGCCCTTGGCGTCGAGCCGCGAATAGATGAACGGCTTGAACAGCTCGAGCGCCATCTTCTTCGGCAGGCCGCACTGCTGCAGCTTGAGCTCCGGACCGACCACGATCACCGAGCGGCCCGAATAGTCGACGCGCTTGCCGAGCAGGTTCTGGCGGAACCGGCCCTGCTTGCCCTTCAGCATGTCGGCGAGCGACTTCAGCGGCCGCTTGTTGGCGCCGGTGATGACGCGGCCGCGACGGCCGTTGTCGAACAGCGCATCGACCGCTTCCTGCAGCATGCGCTTTTCGTTGCGGATGATGATGTCGGGCGCACGCAGCTCCATCAGCCGCTTCAGGCGGTTGTTGCGGTTGATGACGCGGCGGTAGAGGTCGTTGAGGTCCGACGTCGCAAAGCGGCCGCCGTCGAGCGGCACCAGCGGACGCAGGTCCGGCGGGATCACCGGCACGACGGTGAGGATCATCCACTCCGGCTTGTTGCCGGAGACGCGGAACGCCTCGACGATCTTCATGCGCTTGGCGAGCTTCTTGCGCTTGATGTCGAAGTCGGTCGCCCCCATGTCGGCGCGCAGCTGGCCCTCGAGCTTCTCGAGGTCGAGGCCGCGCAGCATCTCGCGGATCGCCTCGGCGCCGATCTTGGCGGTGAAGTTGTCCTGGCCGTACTCGTCCTGCGCGCGCAGATACTCTTCTTCCGAGAGCAGCTGACGGTCCTTGAGCGGGGTCAGGCCCGGCTCCAGCACGACGTAGTATTCGAAGTAGAGGACGCGCTCGAGATCCTTCAGCGTCATGTCGAGCAAGAGGCCAATGCGGCTCGGCAGCGACTTCAGGAACCAGATGTGCGCGACCGGGAGCTGCGAGCTCGATGTGGCCCATGCGCTCGCGCCGGACGCGCGACAGCGTGACCTCGACCGAGCACTTCTCGCAGATGATGCCCTTGTACTTCATGCGCTTGTACTTGCCGCACAAGCACTCGTAGTCCTTGATTGGTCCGAAGATGCGGGCGCAGAACAGGCCGTCGCGCTCGGGCTTGAAGGTGCGATAGTTGATCGTCTCCGGCTTCTTGATCTCGCCGTACGACCACGACAGAATCTTCTCCGGCGACGCGATCGAGATCCGGATCTGGTCGAAGACCTGAGCCGGCGTCGTCGGATTGAAAAGATTCATAATTTCTTGATTCATGACCTTCTCCGTATGGAGCATTCAGTGATGCAAGGGGCGGAGCGACTACGCTGCGTCGGCGGTGTCTGACCCGCCCCTCGAGCTGTTCTTGTCTGGACGCCTACTCGGCGGCTTCCGCCGTCGGCGCCTCCTTCGAATTGTGCAGGTCGACGTTAAGGCCGAGCGAGCGCATCTCCTTGACCAGCACGTTGAACGATTCCGGAATGCCGGCTTCGAACGTGTCGTCGCCGCGCACGATCGCCTCGTACACCTTGGTGCGGCCGGCAACGTCGTCCGACTTCACCGTCAGCATCTCCTGCAGCGTGTAGGCTGCGCCATATGCTTCGAGCGCCCACACCTCCATTTCGCCGAACCGCTGGCCGCCGAACTGCGCCTTGCCGCCCAACGGCTGCTGGGTGACGAGCGAGTACGGGCCGATCGAACGCGCGTGGATCTTGTCGTCGACCAGGTGATGCAGCTTCAGCATGTAGATGTAGCCGACCGTAACGTTGCGATCGAACTGATCGCCGGTGCGTCCGTCGTACAGGATCGACTGCCCGGATGCATCGAGGCCCGCGAGCTTGAGCATCTCCTCGATGTCGTGCTCCTTGGCGCCGTCGAACACCGGCGTCGCAATCGGCACGCCGTGGTTCAGGTTGCCGGCAAGCTCGACGATTTCGGGATCACTGAGCGATTTGATCGTCTCGTCGTCGCCGTAGACCCGCTTCAGCGTTTCCTTCAACGGTTTGATGTCTTGCTTGCTGTAATAGGCGTCGACCGCCTGGCCGATGCGCTTGCCGAGACCGGCGCACGCCCAACCAAGGTGGGTCTCAAGGATCTGGCCGACGTTCATGCGGCTCGGCACGCCGAGCGGGTTCAGCACGATGTCGGCATGGGTGCCGTCCTCGAGGAACGGCATGTCCTCGATCGGAACGATCTTCGACACCACGCCCTTGTTGCCGTGACGGCCGGCCATCTTGTCGCCGGGCTGGATCTTGCGCTTCACCGCGACGAAGACCTTGACCATCTTCATCACGCCGGGCGGCAACTCGTCGCCGCGCTGCAGCTTCTCGACCTTGTCGAGGAAGCGCTGCTCGAGGCCCTTCTTCGACTCGTCGTACTGCTTCCGCATGGCCTCGATCTCGGCCATCAGCTTGTCGTTCGGCGAGGCGAACTGCCACCACTGCGACTTCGGATACTCCTCGAGCACCGCACGGGTGATCTTGGTGTCCTTCTTGAAGCCCTTCGGACCGGCAATGCCCTGCCGGTTCTCGAGCATGTCGCCGAGACGGCCATAGACGTTGCGGTCGAGGATCGCCTGCTCGTCGTCGCGGTCCTTGGCGAGACGTTCGATCTCCTCACGCTCGATCGCGAGCGCACGCTCGTCCTTGTCGACGCCGTGACGATTGAACACGCGCACTTCAACGATGGTGCCCTGCACGCCCGGCGGCACGCGGAGCGACGTGTCGCGCACGTCGGAGGCTTTCTCACCGAAGATCGCGCGCAAGAGTTTCTCTTCCGGCGTCATCGGGCTCTCGCCCTTCGGCGTGATCTTGCCGACCAGGATATCGCCGGCGCGGACTTCGGCGCCGATATAGACGATGCCGGCTTCGTCGAGGTTCTTCAGCGCTTCTTCCGAGACGTTCGGGATGTCGCGCGTGATTTCCTCAGGGCCGAGCTTGGTGTCACGCGCCATCACCTCGAACTCTTCGATGTGGATGGAGGTGAACACGTCGTCCTTGACGATCCGCTCGGAGAGCAGGATCGAGTCCTCGAAGTTGTAGCCGTTCCACGGCATGAACGCGACCAGCACGTTGCGGCCGAGCGCGAGCTCGCCGAGATCGGTCGACGGACCGTCGGCGATGATGTCGCCCTTCTTCACGGTGTCGCCGACCTTCACGAGCGGACGCTGGTTGATGCAGGTCGACTGGTTCGAGCGCTGGAACTTCATCAGCCGGTAGATGTCGACGCCCGACTTCGAGGGGTCGAGCTCTTCGGTCGCCCGGATGACGATACGGGTGGCGTCGATCTGGTCGATCACGCCGGTGCGGCGTGCTGCGATCGGCAGCACCCAAGTCACGGGCCACCACGCCTTCCATGCCGGTGCCGACGAACGGCGCCTCGGCGCGTACCAGCGGCACCGCCTGGCGCTGCATGTTCGAGCCCATCAGCGCGCGGTTAGCGTCGTCGTTCTCGAGGAACGGGATCAGCGCCGCGGCAACCGAGACCAGCTGCTTCGGCGACACGTCCATGAAGTCGACCTTTTCACGCGGGATCGGATTAACGTCGCCGGCGTGACGGCAGATCACGAGCTCCTCGGTGAAGCGGCCGCGGTTGTCGAGCGAGACGTTCGCCTGCGCGACATTGTAACGGCCCTCTTCCATCGCCGAGAGGTAGACCACCTCGTCAGAGACGCGGCCGTCCTTCACCTTGCGATAAGGCGTCTCGACAAAGCCGTACTTGTTCACGCGCGCGTAGGTCGCGAGCGAGTTGATCAGGCCGATGTTCGGACCTTCCGGCGTCTCGATCGGGCAGATGCGGCCGTAGTGCGTCGGGTGCACGTCGCGCACCTCGAAGCCGGCGCGCTCGCGCGTCAGGCCGCCCGGGCCGAGTGCGGACAAGCGGCGCTTGTGCGTGATTTCGGACAACGGGTTGGTCTGGTCCATGAACTGCGACAGCTGCGAGGAGCCGAAGAACTCGCGCACCGCGGCCGCCGCAGGCTTGGCGTTGATCAGGTCCTGCGGCATGACGGTGTCGATATCGACGCTCGACATGCGCTCCTTGATCGCGCGCTCCATGCGGAGCAGGCCGATGCGGTACTGGTTCTCCATGAGCTCGCCGACCGAGCGCACCCGGCGGTTGCCGAGGTGGTCGATGTCGTCGATCTCGCCCTTGCCGTCGCGCAAGTCGACCAGCGTCTTGATGACGGCGAGGATGTCTTCCTTGCGCAGCGTGCGGTGGGTATCCGGCGCGTCGAGCTCGAGACGCATGTTCATCTTGACGCGGCCGACCGCCGAGAGGTCGTAGCGCTCGGAATCGAAGAACAGCGACTGGAACATGTTCTCCGCCGACTCGATGGTCGGCGGCTCGCCCGGACGCATCACGCGGTAGACGTCGAACAGCGCGTCCTCACGCGTCATGTTCTTGTCGACGGACAGCGTGTTGCGGATGTAGGGGCCGACATTGACATGGTCGATGTCGAGCAGCGGCAGCTCCTTGTAGCCGTGCTCGTTGAGCACCTTCATCAGCTTCTCGGTGATCTCGTCGCCGGCTTCGGCGTGGATTTCGCCGGTCTTCGGGTTGACGAGGTCTTCGGCGAGATAGTTGCCGACCAGCTCGTCATCCGACATGCGAAGGGCCTTCAGGCCCTTCTCCTGCAGCTGGCGGGCCTGGCGCACGGTCAGCTTCTTGCCGGCCTCGAGCACCACCTTGCCGCTGTCGGCATCGATCAGGTCGTTGATCGCCTTGTAGCCGCGGAAGCGGTTGGCATCGAACGGCACGCGCCAGCCGGCGTCCTTGCCGCGCTTGTAGAGGATCTTCTTGTAGAACGTGGACAGGATCTGTTCGCCGTCGAGACCGAGGGCGAACATCAGCGACGTCACCGGAATCTTGCGGCGGCGGTCGATACGCGCATAGACGATGTCCTTGGCGTCGAACTCGATGTCGAGCCACGAGCCGCGATAGGGAATGACGCGCGCGGCAAACAACAGCTTGCCGGACGAATGGGTCTTGCCCTTGTCGTGGTCGAAGAACACGCCGGGCGAGCGGTGCATCTGGGAGACGATGACGCGCTCAGTGCCGTTGACGATGAACGTGCCGTTGTTGGTCATGAGCGGGATGTCGCCCATGTAGACGTCCTGCTCCTTAATGTCCTTGACCGAGCGCGCGCCGGTCTCCTCGTCGATATCGAACACCACAAGGCGCAGTTTCACCTTGAGCGGCGCAGCGAAGGTCATGCCGCGTTGGCGGCACTCGTCGACGTCGTACTTCGGCGCTTCGAATTCGTAGGAGACGAAGTGCAGCTCGGACGTGTTGGAGAAATCCCGGATCGGGAACACCGACTTGAACACGGCCTGCAGGCCTTCGTCGGAGCGGCCGCCGGCCGGCTCCTGGACCATCAGGAACTGGTCATAGGACGCCTTCTGAACCTCGATGAGGTTCGGCATCTCTGCCACTTCCCTGATATGTCCGAAGAACTTGCGGACCCGCTTGCGACCGGTAAATGTTTGCTGCGCCATCGTGGCCTCTCATTGCGCCGCCCGTGTCATCGAGCGGACCTTCCGAAGCGCGGCCGCCGAGCCGCCCCCGGGTTGAAACCGGCGTCCGATTTCGACTGACTTCTCAAGACAAAGAAGCCGCTCGTTTCAGGACGCAAAAAAACGTGCGGGGCGCAAAGCTGCACCCTGCCCGTCAGATAGTGCCTTTACGGACTGCAAAAGCCCGAAATTGCTTTATCTCCCAACGCTCCGCGGGGGACTTCTAACCGATTCCCCGTCAGACCGTGCCTTTTCGTGCTGCCATCCCGATATAGGATGGTGATCGTGGAGATTCGAGGGTTAAATCCCCAAACCTCCACAAAATCTTGTGTATGCCCGCAGTTCCGGGCGGACCGGACGAAACCGGCCTTACTTAAGCTCGACCTTGGCGCCGGCCTTCTCGAGCTGGGCCTTGACCTTCTCGGCCTCGTCCTTCGTTACGCTTTCCTTGACGTTCTTCGGAGCGCCTTCGACCAGGTCCTTGGCCTCCTTGAGGCCGAGACCGGTGATCGCGCGGACTTCCTTGATGACCTCGATCTTCTTGTCGCCGGCAGCCGCCAGGACGACGGTGAACTCGGTCTTCTCCTCAGCCGGAGCTGCGGCAGCGCCGGCCGGGCCGGCTGCAACCGCGACGGCGGCCGCTGCGGACACTCCCCATTTCTCTTCGAGAAGCTTTGCGAGCTCCGCGGCCTCAAGCACTGTCAAGCTCGAGAGGTCGTCTACAATCTTTTGCAAATCAGCCATTTGTCGTCGTTCCTTGATGTCAGTTCGAACCAATTGTTGGGATGACGAAGAGCGTTACGCCGCTTCGCCCTTTGAGGCATAGGCCTGGACCACGCGGGCGAGCTTGGCCGCCGGGGCGTTGGTGAGCTGGGCGAGCTTGGTCGCCGGCGCCACAAGCAGGCCGACGATCTTGGCGCGCAGTTCATCCAGCGACGGCAGCGAGGCAAGCGCCTTCACGCCGTCGGGGTTCAGGACGGTTTTTCCCATCGCGCCGCCAAGGATGACGAACTGCTCGTTCGTCTTGGCGAACTCGACGGCAACCTTCGGCGCCGCGACCGGATCGTTTGAAGTTGCGATCACGGTCGGTCCCTTCAGCAGGGAACCGATGGACACGACGTCAGTGCCTTCAAGAGCAATTTTGGCGAGACGGTTCTTCGAGACCTTCACCGCCGCGCCCGCCTGCTTCATCTGCTTGCGCAGAACCTGCATCTGGGCGACGGTCAGGCCGGAATAGTGAGCAACGATCGCAACGCTGGTGTCCTTAAACACCCCGTTGAGATCATCGATCGCCTGTTTCTTTGCCGCTCGTTCCACTAGCCAGCTCTCTTCGGTTGGCGGCCTTCGCGCGGTGCGCGGGACCACCGGGTTGCACCGATCGCCCCACCCTGGCTCCGGCCGCCGGATGGCGGACGAGGTTCGGGCAGGACGACATTTCAAGCCTGCCCTCCCGCAGCGACCGCCGCGGGGTGTCGAGGTTCGAACCGAACACGGAAGCCGCCGCGATCGCGACGTGCCCTCGTGAAAATCCGGTCTTCACCCGTCTGTGCAGGCCATGCGATTAAGCCATTGTCCAGATGTTGAGAATCTGGCCGCGGGCGCCTGCAGTCTCGGACAGGACGGAAGCGGCGGGACGAACCCGTCGTTTCCGCTGCGTTCCTTCGAAAAATCCGCGAAAGCCTTTTGTTCTTCCTTCTTGAGCAATCCAAATGGATGTCCAAAAAGGGAGCCAGGTCTCCGTCAGCGTTTTCTGAGAGCGCACACGGGCGCGCCGAAAGGGCCGGCACACCCGGAAGGCGGCTATTTAGCGGCTCGGTAGCGGCTTGCCAAGGGCTTTTTTCACCACGTTTTTTTGTCCCCGGCCCCGGGCCGGCCCGGCGAATTTTCGCGGCGCTTGTCACCAGCCCGGGTTCCCGTTCGTCTTTAGGGCGCAGGAGGCATTGCCATGCGCCGTTCCCTTGCCGCCCTTACCGCCCTGTTCAATGTCACAAATGGGCTCTGGATGCTGCTCGCAGGCCAGAATTGGTACGCGACCGTGCCGGGGGTCACCCACACCGGGCCGTTCAACCCGCACTTCGTGCAGGACATCGGCGCGGCGTTCCTGGTGGCCGGGCTCGGGCTCGCGGCACGGGCATGGCGGCCAGCCCTGTGGCCGGCGGGGGTCACGGGCGCGGCGTTCCTCGCCGCCCACGGCCTGATCCACCTCGCCGATATCGCCAAGGGCCACGTCGACAGCCCCGCCCGCGACATCGTCGCGGTCGTGATCCCGGCGATCTTGGCCCTCTACGCCAGTCTGCCGAATAAGGAGTTCACCATGCGCCAATGGTTCGCACGGCGTTATCTGCAGAGTTATCGCAACCGATACAACTACGACACCAGCTACATGGAAATGGTGCTCGACGAGACGCCCGACGCGTTCTTCAAGTTCGCCAAGATTTTTGGCATCGCCAACTATCGCAAAGTCGTCCCGATCGAGGCGATCTACGCGTCGAAGATCACCGGCGCGCTGCACGAGGATTGCGGGCCGTGTACCCAGCTCGTGGTCGACATGGCGCTGGAAGCCGGCATGGCCAACGACCAGATCGAAGCGGTGCTGAACGGCAAATGTTCCGCGATGAACGACGCCACGACGCTCGGCTACCGCTTTGCCAGGGCGGTGTGCGAGCGCTCGGCGGCCGAGGACGAGGCGCGCGAAGCGGTGCGCGCCGAATGGGGCAACAAGGGCGTGATCGAATTGACCTTTGCCTTGCAGGTCGGCCGCATCTTCCCGATGGTGAAGGCCGGTCTCGGCTTCGCCAAAGAATGCCGTCGCGTCGTCGTCGAGGGACACCATGTCGATGTCGTCACAAAGGCCGCGTGAAACCGACGCGCTCGCGCCGCATCGGCCGCGGCTGCTCGGCCTCGCCTATCGCATGCTCGGCAGCCGCAGCGACGCCGACGACGTGCTGCAGGACGCCTACCTGCGCTTCACTGAGGCGCAGGATGTGCGCAATCCCGAGGCGTTTCTCGTCACTGTCGTGACGCGGCTCTGCCTCGATCGGCTGAAAAGCGCGCAGGCGCGGCGCGAGGTATATGTCGGGCCGTGGCTGCCCGAGCCGATCGTCGATGCGGACGCGATGTCGCCGGATGCCGCAACCGAACTCGCCGACGACTTGTCGTTTGCGCTGTTGCTTGCGCTCGACCGGCTGTCGCCGCTGGAGCGCGCCGCGTTCCTGCTGCATGACGTGTTCGACATGCCGTTTGCCGATGTCGCAAGGACGATCGACCGCACCGAAGCCGCATGCCGGCAGCTTGCGACGCGGGCACGGCAGGCGGTGCGCAAGGAGCGGCCTGCGCCGCCTGCGCCGCCGGAATCGCACGCAAAATTGCTCGCCGCATTCCACGAGGCGGTGAGCTCGGCGATGTCGCAAAGCTCGCTGTCGCTGTTGCGCGCCGACGCGATCATGCTGAGCGACGGCGGTGGCAGGAAGATCGCGGCCCTCAATCCGATTTACGGCGCCGACAAGATCGCGCGATTCTTCATCGGCGTGATGCCGCAAGAATGCCGGCCACGACATCCGTATCGAGCCGGCGACCATCAACGGCTCGTTCGGCGCGCTGCTGTTCCTCGACGGCGAATTCGACCAGACGATTTCGCTGGCGATCGACGGCGACAAGATCGCGGCGATTTACCTGGTGCGGAACCCGGACAAGCTGCGCCATGTGCCGATATCGGCGCACTGACCACCGGTGCCGCGCAAGGCGTTGATCTGAAGCCGGAATTTTCGAATTTTGGCGGGGTTTTCGACCCTTCCGGAGAAAGAAATACCTGCCGGGGTGGTCAGCGAAAAACGCTTTCCATCCAGAGCATTATATGCAATTCAGCGCATGTTTTCCTACACTAGATTGCATGATCCGTGGATGCAACCACAGATTATTCCTCGGACGAATATTCGCGGACGGATATTCGCCGACGGATATTCAGAGCAGAAACGCAGCGACATGGTCGTCGTAGCGGCCGCTGGCGACTACGGGAAGCCGCGACCGGCCGTCATCATCCAGACTGACGCATTTCCTGAAACCACGGCTCGGTGGTGATCTGTCAAATGACCTCCGACGTCGTGGATGATCCCGACTTTCGCGTCACGATCGAGCCGAATGCGGCGAGCGGCCTGCGCACCCGCTCCCAGGTGATGGCCGATAAGCCGGTCACTGTCAGACGCGAACGCATCGGCCAGGTCATCGGCCATCTGAGCGACGGCGACCTCGGCCGCCTCAACGTCGCCCTCGCCTTCGTGCTGGGATTGGCGGACTAACTCCGGGCGCGACAATAATCTTACTCTGACCCCGACTCTTTCACTGACCCGATTTTTTCACCCGCTTCGGCTAAGCGCTTTCGCACGAGAAGCCGGTCAAAGCTTCACGTCGAGACCGAATTCTCGTTTGGCTAATGCTTTGTATTCTTCGTCGCTTAATCCGCCGAATTCGACCATCTCCTCATCGGTCTTGCTCGCTCGCCACTTGAGGTATGGTTCAGCATCCGGTCCCACGGGATAGCGGAGTTGCCAACTGTCGCTCTCGACGATTTCACAAATCTTCTCACCGACAACATATGGCGACGTCGGCTGGCTCAGCGATGCAGTGGACAACGCCCGTTGCCGGCGCGCGTGCGGATAAGGGCTATCCTCGGGCATAGGCCTTGCCTTGCCAAATATCGGCGTAGCGACGAAGCCAGGTTCGATGACCGCTACCCGTACGTTGAACGCCTTCATCTCCTGTGCAAGGCATTCGCTCAGGGCTTCAAAGGCCCACTTCGACGCGGCATAGGCGGCAGCGGGAGCAACGGCGAGGCGCCCGGCGACCGAAGTTATGTTCACTATGCAGCCGTGCCGACGTTCGCGCATGCCGGGTAGCACGGCCTTGATGCAGCGCAGGGCGCCGAAGAAATTTGTCTCCATCACGTCGCGAAATACGGGAGAGCGGTAACTCTTCAACCGACCCACCACCGCCAACTCCCGCATTGTTGACAAGAACATCGATCTGGCCGTTCTCGGCAAGCACCTTGCCGATCTGCTCTATGCGACTGAAGCATCGTCGTTGACATCAAGTTCAGCCACAGCGATCAAAAGTTTTTCTTTTTCGATGATATTCCGAAGCTCCGCCGCGCCCTGCAAATTGCGCATCGTCGCGATGACTTTGTGGCCGCGACGCGCGAGCGACACTGCGGTAGCCAAGCCGATGCCGCTACTTGTCCCGGTAACGAGCGCAATAGCCATCTTGATCTCCAAACGAGAAGGAAGAATTAAATCCGCGCAGCTGTCTTCCGTTGCGATCTTCTTCAGCTCAGAAACTCGAACGCCTTCCAATCCCTGATCGCGGACACGCAGCGATCTGTCATCGCCTGTGCCAACGCGACCCCGCGCTCGTTAGAAACGTCACCAAGGCCACCCCCGATCACCGGGTAGCAAAGACAAAACATCAGGGTCCAACGATAATCGTCGAGGCAGTCGCCGAAGGAATAGTTCTTGACGCCAAGTTCGACCAGCCGATCGTGGTAAGCGCGTAGGAGGTCGAGTTCGATCTCGCGCCGGAGTGACGGTGACGCACTTTGGCTCACGAAGTAGCCGACATCATAGGTGCCGGTTCCCTGAACTGCGATCTGCCAGTCTACGACGGTCAAAGCCGCCTGTTCCGGCCGCACGCCGAAGAAAAAGTTGTCGAGGCGATAGTCGCCATGACAGAGCGTGCGTGGTCTGTCTTTAAAACTATCGAGCATGCCGACGATCTGGTCGGAAAGCCGCTCTCCAACCCGACGCATATCGTCTGGAAGATTGGACCCATATTGCTGAAGGAACATTGGCCAAGCGATGGGATAGAGGGCACATCCACCTTTGTTCAAGTCGCTCTCGCCGAGTGGCACCCAATCGATCGACTTGAGCTTCGGGCTGTCCCACCACTCGGCGTGGAACGTCGCGATTTGACGAACAGCCGCAAACGCATCCTCGGCCGAACATCCCTTGAGTTGATCTCCAAGCCGACGGTCACCGAGGTCCTCCAGCAGCAGGAGGAAATCGTCGGTGAGCAAATCGTGAGAGGCATAAAGACACCGCGCGCTCGGCAATGAGACTTCCTTGCCGAGGTGCTTGTAGAAATTGACCTCGCGCTCATAGAACTTGAACTGGCGTGCCAGACCTCGGGTTTGCTCGATTGCTGCCGGGAATTTGGCGATCACCGACCTCGGACCGCGCGCCTCCACGGCCATCAGCAGCTCTCGCTGTTCAACGCTCACTATGACGAACGCTGCTTCCTGCCGATCCACGTCTACGACACGGAGAAGAGCCGGCCCGTGGCAGTCGTGCTGCGGCCCGGCAAGACCCCGGGCGGCGTCGAGGTGCGCGCCCATCTTCGACGCCTGGTACGGCGCATCCGGACACGGTGGCACAAGACGCGAATTACGTTCCGCGGCGACGGGCACTATGCTCGGTTGGAGGCGATGACGTGGTGCGAGAACAACGGCATCGACTACATCTTCGGTCTGTCCGGTACCAAGCCTCTCGCCAGAAAAGTCGACGAGGTCGCCGACGATATCTGCACGCGACGCGCCATCGAGAACCTGCTGGTTCTGCGCGGCTATACCGAGACCCGCCACAAGGCAAAGTCCTGGGATCGCGAGCGGCGAACCGTCGCCCGTATTGAGGCGACCACACTCGGCCTCGACATTCGCTTCGTCGTCACCAGTCTCGAGGTCGGCTCGGCCGAGTGGATCTACGACAGCCTGTATTGCGCGCGCGGCCAAGCCGAGAACCTTATCAAGCTGCATAAGACACAGCTTGCCTCCGATCGTACCAGCTGCCGTTCGGCGCTCGCCAATCAAGTCCGCCTCGTTCTCCACACCGCCGCTTATTGGCTGATGCTGACCGTGCGCGACGCCATTCCCAAAGTCCGGGAATTGGCCACTGCCGAGTTCGCGACGCTGCGTCTTCGTCTCCTGAAAATCGCCGCCCGTGTCGTCGAGACCACGAGCCGCATTCGCCTTGCGTTTGCCGCGGCATGTCCCGAAGCCGACCTATTCCGCTGCTTGCCCGGCGCGCTGCTGCCGCTCGGTCCCTGAACAGCGGGGGGTGTGCCCCGTTCGCCCAACCCATCCCTCAAGCGCGTTGCAATGTACGGGTGGTCAGGCGGCGAAAAGCCGAACGCAATCTTGCGCGCCTCGTCAGAGGAGATGCGCAACCGCATCAATCGGACCAAAAATCCGCACTCTCACGAATAGGACGGGCTAGACGCGCTGCGACGTTGACGCCCTCTCCGTAAACATCCCCATTCGCCTCGACGATGACATCGCCGAGATTGAGGCCAATGCGAAGTTGCAGGGGTCGTCCGACCAACTCTGTTTGGATCGCCAACGCACACCGCATTGCGGCTATCGGGCTCGCAAACTCGGCAAGAAATCCATCGCCGGTCGTTTTGACGAGCCTCCCGGTGTGCTGCTCGATCTTCGGCTCAATGATCTTCTGTCGCAGTTCTTGCACCTGAGCAAACGTTCCCTCCTCGTCACGCTCCATCGCCGCTGAGAAACCAGCGACATCAGCGGCCATAATGGCAGCGAGGCGGCGCGTGGGGGTCATTCGGGCGTGCTCGCGAGGCTTATCGCTCTCTCGACCTTCTCGTAAGCCTTGCCATCGCTGGAGGCGCTCAGACATCCTTTTCACGCGTTCTAGAAACTTGGCAGCCGTTGGCGCAAACCGCTGGTAGATCTCGTGAACGCGCGCGATGGCCAGCCGCCGCCGCGCACATGGCCCGCACACGCATCGGAAAAGCGATGTCCGGGTCTTCATCATGTGCGCGCTCAGCGAGCAGGTAAGGCTTGCTCTGGTCGATCAGACAGCAGATGCGCAAAGGCCGAGAATGCCATCGAGCCCGCTCTGGCGCGGCCGATTGGGCTGACGCCCAATGCTCGCGAACTGCATTCCAACGCTTGATCGTAGTCACCGCCATAGAAATTTTATCCAGCTGCAAGCATAAACCAACCCATAGACGAGATTGGGGTTAAGTTCCAGAGCGCTCTGATTAAGCACCCCCTTCAGCTGAAAATTTCACGAGGGCGAACGTATGCATAGCCTAGCGGCTCGGGATCATCTCCGCCTCAGCTTGGTCCACCCGCAGATCATCTCTAGAAGGCGATGTCGCTTCGCTCACTCTCAAGGTCAAGATATTTGCGAGGCGAAGTACAGCCGTTGGCATAGCAGATAGATCGGCCAGCCGAAGCGAACGCATAGTCGGCGTCCAAAGCAATCGCTCTCGTCAACAACGATGCGCTCGCAGTTTATCGCCGTCCATTTTACGGGTAAAGCAGGCGAGGCCTCGTAGGTAACATCGTAAGCATCGGATGTTCCGGTCGACCTCCGTCGTGCGCGATCAATCTCGGCACCGCTGCATTCTCGGCGCCAAATGTGACGACAACGTTCGGTAACCGCGTCCTGAAGCTCGAAACACATCTTCCAGCGCGCCGTCAAAGCTGTCGGCCCATATATGTGCACCGGTAGCCGCATCGATCAGTGCGCCGGTAAGCCGAAGTCTGTTTCCGCCTTGCGCGCGCTGCCTTCGAGCACGTAGCGCACACCAAGCTCACGACCGACTTGCCGATATCGAGATTTGCCCTTGTAGGCAAAGCTCGAGTTGCGCGCGATCACGAAAAGATATTTGAAGCGCGACAACGCAGTGATGATGTCCTCGACGACGCCGTCCGCGAAATACTCCTGTTCGGGGTCGCCAGACATATTTTGGAACGGCAGCACCGCGATTGACGGTTTATCCGGAAGGGAAGAGATGTTCGGGTCGGACTCACGAGCATGCAGCTGGCGCTGCAGCCAATCAGGCATCGAGTACGTATGCTCGTACCGGCTCTTCAATGTTCTTGACTTGTTGCGCGCCAAGATCAGTGAACGCAATCGGCAAAACTTTCCTGACCTGCTCATAGGTCGTGCCCGAGACGCATACACTTCCGGGCTGTGCCAACGTCTGCAACCGCGCCGCGATGTTCACCCCGTCACCGAACAGATCACCCGCCGGACCATCACGTCACCAACGTGAATACCGATGCGAAAGTTGATGCGTTTATCCGGTGATAGGCTGACGTTCGCTTCGGCGAGTGCAGCCTGCGCTTCCACCGCGCATTGTACGGCGTCTACGGCGCTGCCAAATTCCGCAAGGACACTGTCACCCGCGGTGTTCGCGATACGACCTCTGTGGTCCGCGATTGCCTTGTCCAGAATTGCGCGCCGCTCGGTCAGGCCCCTGAGCGTCCCGACCTCGTCAGCGCCCATAAGGCGGCTATAGCCTTCCACGTCAGCCGCGAAGACTGCCACCAAGCGTCGCTGAACGTCGCTTGGTTCTGCCACCGGATGCCCCTGTGCCCGCCTTCCGCGCGCTGCGGCATTGTGCCGGTTCGCAGGTTGCGGCGTCAACTTGGCCGGGGGTTTCCACGGTTGCCGGCGAGGTCAGCTGATGCGCTGCTGCTGGCGCTATCAAAATACAAAAAGGCCGGCAGCGTCTCGCGACGCGCCGGCCTCTGGATCGCCCGGTCAAGCCGGACGATGTTCGGGCCGCTTATCCTTCGAGGCTCGCTTCGCTCGCGCCTCAGGATGACGGGGCCAAACTCAGTTGAACAGCGTCGACGGCTCGATCTTCAGCCCCGGGCCCATGGTCGAGGACACCGAGACGCGCTTGATGTAGGTGCCCTTGGAGCCGGCGGGTTTTGCCTTGGCGACTGCGTCGGCGAGCGCCTTGACGTTCTCGACCAGCTTGTCGGCTGCGAACGAGGCCTTGCCGACGCCAGCGTGGATGATGCCGGCCTTCTCGACGCGGAACTCGACCGAGCCGCCCTTGGCGCCCTTCACGGCTGACGTGACGTCCATGGTCACGGTGCCGATCTTCGGGTTCGGCATCAGGCCGCGCGGGCCCAGAACCTTACCGAGACGGCCGACCAGCGGCATCATGTCGGGGGTCGCGATGCAGCGGTCGAAGTCGATGTTGCCGCCCTGCACCTTCTCGACGAGGTCTTCGGCGCCGACCACGTCGGCGCCGGCGGCCTTGGCCTCCTCCGCCTTCGGGCCGCGTGCGAACACGGCGACTTTCAGCGTGCGGCCGGTGCCGTTCGGCAGCGTGACGACGCCGCGCACCATCTGGTCGGCGTGACGCGGATCGACGCCGAGGTTGATCGCGACCTCGATGGTCTCGTCGAACTTCGCCTTGGCCCGCTCCTTCACCAGCGCGATCGCTTCGGCAATCGTGTAGGCTTTGGCGGGATCGATGCCCTCGCGGGCCTTGGTGTAGCGCTTGTGATCAGCCATGACAGTTACCCCACCACCTCAAGACCCATCGACCGTGCCGAGCCCTCGACCATCTTCATGGCCAACTCGACGGTGTCGCAGTTCAAGTCCTTCATCTTGGCTTCCGCGATCTCGCGGACCTGCGCCTTTGAGACCTTGCCGACCTTCTCGCGGCCCGGCGTCTTGGAGCCGGAGGTGAGGTTCGCCGCCTTCTTGAGGAAGAACGACATCGGCGGGGTGCGCATCTCGAAGGTGAACGAGCGATCCTGGTAGATCGTGATCACGACCGGGATCGGCGCGTTCTTTTCCAGCTTCTGGGTCTGGGCGTTGAACGCCTTGCAGAACTCCATGATGTTGAGGCCGCGCTGGCCGAGCGCGGGGCCGATCGGCGGCGACGGGTTGGCCGCGCCGGCCGGCACCTGAAGCTTCAGGTATCCGGTGATTTTTTTTGCCATTTCTTTTCACTCCTTTGTGGTCCGGATATCCGGGCTCGTTGCAAGGACCGTGGTGCGGATTTTTTCGATGCGGCTGGCGACCGCAACGGTGTCCTCCCACGGCATTCAAGGAAGCGGCGGCTGCCGTTTCCCTCTTGTCGTCACCGGCCTTGTGCCGGTGACCTCGATCAGGAAGGCAGTGCCTCCCTTATCGGGATTGCCGGGTCAAGCCCGGCAATGACGTAAAGTTGCTAAACCTTCTCCACCTGGCCGAATTCGAGCTCGACCGGGGTGGCACGGCCGAAGATCGAAACCGCGACCTTGACGCGCGAGCGCGCCTCGTCGATTTCCTCGACCACGCCCGAGAACGAGGCGAACGGGCCATCGGCGACGCGGACGTTCTCGCCGATCTCGAACGACACCGACGGCTTCGGCCGCTCCACGCCCTCCTGCACCTGGTGCAGGATGCGCATGGCTTCGGCTTCCGAAATCGGCATCGGCTTGTTGTCGGCGCCGAGGAAGCCGGTGACCTTCGGCGTGTTCTTGATCAGATGGAAAGCTTCGTCGGTGAGATTCATCTTCACCAGCACGTAGCCCGGAAAGAACTTTCGCTCGGTGTCGACCTTGCGGCCGCGGCGGACTTCCGTGACCTTTTCGACCGGCACCAGAACCTGCTCGAACTCCTCTTCGAGGCCGCGCTGCTTGGCCTGCTCGCGAATGGATTCGGCGACCTTCTTCTCGAAGTTCGAGTAGGCGTGAACGATGTACCAGCGCTTGTCCTTCAGCGCCGTATTGAGCGAGCCGTTCATGTGTGAATCCGCAGGATGGTCGTGACAACGAGCCGGATCAGCTGGTCGGCGAAAAAGAAGAAGATCGAGGCCAACCCCACCATCACGAACACCATGATCGTCGTGATCATGGTCTCGCGGCGCGACGGCCAGGTCACCTTGTTGGTTTCCGAGCGCACCTCTTGTGCGAACTTGAACGGGCTTTCCATCGGGGCTGCTGCTTTGCGTCGCTTCGGGTTGTTCTGCCAAGGTCCCAAACCCTGGCGATTTACATAGGTCTTCCCGCGCCCGCCTTAAACCTTAAGGACGAGGCCGTTGGGGCCTGATTTGGGGAGCATTTGCCGCGTCGGAAGTCCGGTTATCAAACGGGCCGAACGCAGGTTCGCGCTTGGTACTGCGAAGGGGCGAAAGGTCAAGGTGGGACGGCAGGCGCTTTTGTACCACCTTTCACCTCATCCCGAGGAGCAAGGCGACGAAGAATCAGAGCCCAGTCACGCCGCCACCGGACTGATTCGCTAATCGCCGCGAATGAAGGCTTTTGGTGGCAAACCATTCGAGTGATCAGCTACCGGCCTCCCACACCCACCCTCTCCTCTCCCCCCCGCCGCCCTGCCCGCCGTCTGCTCGGTCGCCGCGCCCCGTCGTGTCAGCACCGCCATCGCCGCGTCGACACCGCCCTTGGCGTGCGGGACGCGGGCGAGCTCAAGGCCCATCTCGACGCCTGACAGCGTGCCCATCAGCATGAGGTCATTGAAGTGGCCGAGATGACCGATGCGGAACACCTTGCCCTTGACCTTCGACAGCCCGGTGCCGAGCGACATGTCGAACTGCTTGAGCACGACCTCACGGAACACGTCGGCATCGTGGCCCGCCGGCATCAGCACGCCGGTCAGCGAATCCGAGTACGCCCGCGGGTCCTGGCACCAAACCTCGAGGCCCCACGCGGTAACCGCCGCGCGCGTCGCCGCCGCATGGCGCTGGTGGCGCTTCAGCACGTTGTCGAGGCCCTCCTCCTCGAGCATGGCGATCGCGGCCTGCAGGCCGAACAAGAGATTGGTCGCCGGCGTGTAGGGCCACGAGCCCTGCTTGTTGGCTGACATGATCTCCTGCCAGTCCCAATACGAGCGCATCGTCGGCAACGACTTCGCCACGTTGAGCGCCTTGTCGGAGATCGCGTTGAAGCCGAGGCCGGGCGGCAGCATCAGGCCTTTCTGCGAGCCGCAGACGGTGACGTCGATACCCCAGGCGTCGTGCTCATACGGCAGCGAGCCAAGGCCGGAGATGGTGTCGACCATCAGCAGCGCCGGATGTTTTGTGCGGTCGAGGAGGCTGCGGACGTCCTGCGGATGCGTGACGCAGCCCGTGGACGTCTCGTTGTGCACGACCATCACGGCCTTGATCTTGTGGCCGCGGTCGGCCGCAAGCTTTGCTTCGATCGCGGCGATGTCGGCGCCGTGGCGCCAATCGCCCGGCACGAAGTCGACCTCGACCCTGAACTTTTGCGCGAGGTTCCTCCACAGCGTCGCGAAGTGGCCGGTCTCGGCCATCAGCACGGTATCCCCGGGCGCCAGCGTGTTGACGATCGCCGCCTCCCACGCGCCGGTGCCCGACGACGGATAGATGATGACGGGATTTCTGGTCTTGAAGATTTTTTTGATCCCGGCGAGCACCCCATGCGCGAGCTCGACGAATTCCGGCCCGCGATGATCGATGGTCGGCTGGTCGATCGCGCGCAGCACCCGATCAGGCACATTGGTCGGCCCGGGGATTTGGAGGAAATGTCTGCCGGAGTGCACGGTCATGGCGGGGGCTCGTGGGTAAGTGCGGTTGGCCGAAGGACTAGCATTTTTCGCCAATGATGTCGCGATGCTGCACGCCAGCAATTGGTCGTCCCCGCGAACGCGGGGACCCATAGCCCCTGTGCTCGTTGTAGCGGAGGAGCTCTTGTCAAAGACCCAATCGTGTCTACCCGTCTCGCATCTGCTGCGGAGTATGGGTCCCCGCGTTCGCGGGGACGACGACTTATTTGCGCTGCGTGTCTATACTGCGCCGATGGCGCCGATCGCAAAAACCCCCGCCGACACCGCCGCCGTCGCCGCCAGACTGCGGCGCGAGGTGACGGGGGACGTCTGGTTCGACGCCTTCAATCGCGGGCGCTATGCGACCGATGCCTCGCACTACCAGATCATGCCTGCCGGCGTCGTGGTGCCGCGCACCATGGACGAGGCGCTGCGCACGCTCGACCTCGCGCGTGACGAGGGCTTTACCGTCACGCCGCGCGGCGGCGGTACCTCGCAATGCGGCCAGACCGTCAACTCCGGCATCGTCGTCGATTTTTCCAAGCATCTGAACAAGCTCATTTCGCTCGATGTCGCCAACCGCTCGTGCGTGGTCGAGCCCGGCATCGTGCTCGACGACCTCAACCGGCAACTCAGAGCCCACGGCTTGTGGTTTCCGGTCGACGTCTCCACCGCCTCGCGCGCGACGATCGGCGGCATGGCCGGCAATAACTCGTGCGGCGGCCGCTCGTTGCGCTATGGCACCATGCGCGACAATACGCTCGCCATTGATGCTGCGCTGGCTGATGGCCGCGTGCTGCATTTCGACCAGCTTGCGGCCGATAACAACGAAAAGCTGTTTCGTGACATGCTGGCGCTGGGCGCGCGCGAGCAGGACGAAATCCGCGACAAATTCCCGAAGGTGCAGAGACGAGTCGGCGGGTACAATCTCGATGCGTTGATCCCCTCCAACGCCCCCAACAACATCGCGCATCTGCTGGTCGGCTCCGAAGGCACCCTCGCCTTCTCGACGAAGATTGAGCTGAAGCTGTGGCCGGTGATCCGCAACAAGGTGCTGGGCGTCTGTCACTTCGGCAGTTTTTACCAGGCGATGGATGCGGCCCAGCACCTCGTCAAGCTGAAGCCGATCGCGGTCGAGCTGGTCGACCGCACCATGCTCGCGCTCGGCCGCGACATCGCGATGTTCAAGCCGGTCATCGCGCAGGCCGTGCGCGGCGATCCCGACTGCATCCTCGTCGTCGAGTTTGCCGAGGAAGACCAGGACGAGAATTTGCGCCGGCTGAAACAGCTCGGCGAATTGATGGGTGATCTCGGCTTCGGCTGGGACCGCACGAAGGAAAAGTGGGGCGGCGTGGTCGAGATCATCGAGCCGGCGCTGCAGACCGCAATCGCCGACTTCCGCGCCGCCGGCCTCAACGTGATGATGTCGATGAAGCAGGACGGCAAGCCGGTGTCGTTCGTCGAGGACTGCGCGGTGCCGCTGCCGCATCTCGCCGACTACACCGCGCGGCTGAACGCGATTTTTGCAAAGCATGGCACCCACGGCACGATGTACGCGCACGCTTCCGAAGGCTGCCTGCATGTGCGCCCCGTGCTTAACCTGCGGCTGGACAAGGACGTGCGCGCGATGCGCGCCATCGCCGAAGAGACCTTTGCGATGGTGCGCGAATATAAAGGCTCGCATTCCGGCGAGCATGGCGATGGCATCGTGCGCTCGGAATTCCACGCGCAGATGTTTGGGCCACAGCTCGTCGCTGATTTCAAGGAGGTCAAGCAGCGCTTTGATCCCGACGGCGTGCTCAACCCCGGCAAGATCGTCGATGCCCCGCGCATGGACGATCGCACGCTGTTCCGGTATCCGCCGGATTATCGCGTCGCGCCGCTGACGACCAAGCTCGACTGGTCCGCCTATCCGGGCGCCGGGAACGGTTTCCAGGGCGCGGTCGAGATGTGCAACAACAACGGCGCCTGCCGCAAGCTCGAGGGCGGCGTGATGTGCCCGTCCTATCGCGTCACCCGCGATGAAGAGCATGTTACGCGCGGGCGAGCGAACACGCTGCGGCTCGCGATCTCCGGCCAGCTCGGACCGGACGCGCTGACCTCCGACGGCGTGATGGATGCGCTAAAGCTCTGCGTCTCCTGCAAAGCCTGCCGCCACGAATGCCCTGTTGGCGTCGACATGGCGAAGATGAAGATCGAGGTATTAGCCGCACGCGCTGAGAACCACGGGCTATCGTTGCGCGATCGGGCGATTGGCTACCTGCCGCGCTATGCCGGGCTGGCGTCGCGGTTTGCGGGGCTCGCGAATGCGCGGAATGGCAGCGCGGTGTTGCGGAGGGCATTCGAGTGGTTCGGTGGAATTTCAGCACGGCGGGCGCTTCCCGCCTGGCGACGCGATGTGTTTGCGCCCGAGGCTGAGGTGGTCGGGCCGGCCGGTGGCCGCGAGGTCGTGCTGTTCGCCGACACATTTAATCGCCATTTCGAGCGCGAGAACCTTGATGCCGCGCTGCAGGTGCTGGTGAAAGGCGGCTATCGCGTCCACCTGCCGACGCCGGTTGGTGGCGGCCGGCCATTGTGCTGCGGCCGAACCTTCCTGAGCGCCGGCCTCGTCGACGAAGCGCGCGCCGAACTCGACCGGCTGGTCACTGCGTTCGCGCCATTCGCCGCTCGCGGCGTGCCGATCATCGGCCTCGAGCCGAGCTGCCTGCTCACGCTGCGCGACGAGCTGCTGTCGCTACGCACTGATGAAGATGCGAAGCGCGTCAGCGAGAACGCGCTGTTGTTCGAGGAATTCCTGGTACGGGAGGCGCAAGGCGGACGCTTGCGGCTGCCGCTGCAACCGCTGGCGCAGAAAAAGGCGATCGTGCACGGCCACTGCCACCAGAAATCATTCGGCGCCTTTGCGTCGGTGTCGCAGGCGCTGCGGCTGATCCCGGAGCTCGGTGTCGAGATCATCGAGTTGAGTTGCTGCGGCATGGCCGGAGCATTCGGCTACGGTGCCGACACCTATGATGTCTCGATGCAGATGGCCGAGGCGGCGCTGTTGCCGGCGATACGGAAGGCAGACGCCGATACCATCATCGTCGCGGACGGCACCTCGTGCCGGCACCAGATTTATGATGGCGCCGGCCGCGAGGCCGTGCATGTGGCCCGGGTGATGGCAAGAGTATGGGCTGAACGGCTACGTCAGCCCCGCACGGCGGAACGCCTCGAGACAGTGCTGGCGGTCGGACTCCAGTTTCCACGGCAATGCGTTCGCAACCCAGTCCAGCGAGATGGTTGGCTGGGCGCGCCGCAAGTCCTTGAGCGCGGTGGTGGCGACGTCGGCTTGCCCGGCCATGGCGGCCGCCATCGTCAATACGCGCCAGGCGCCGACGAAATCGCTGCGTTGACGGATCGACTCGCGCGACAGGTCAATCGCTTCGTCATAGTTGCGTCCGACAAACTGCGCGTAGGCTGCGACGCCGTGATAGATCGCCTGGAACGGATCGCGCGGGCTGAGCCGGATGGCGCGGCGCGCCGCGGCATCGGCTTCCTGCCAGCGCCCGCAATAGCACAGCGCCAGGCCATAATAGGACTGCGCCAGCGAGAAGTTGGGATTGAGCTGCAAGGCAAGCTCGTACTCGCCGAGCGCATCATCGAGGCGGCGCGTGGAAAACAACACGCTGCCCAGCGCATTGTGCGCCCACGGATCCTCGCTGTCGGCCTTGAGCGCCGCAAGCGCGGCGCGCTCGGCGAGCGGGGCCGCCGTCGCCACGTCGGCCCAGCCCAGATGGGCGCCGAACAGATGGCTGGTGGCAAGCACGCTGTGAGCCTTGCCGTAGTTGGGATCGATCTCGATCGCGCGCTCGAGCAAGGCCTGGGCAAGACGATTGTCCTCGCGCGTCACCCGCCAGAAACAGGACAGCGCCCGCATCACCAGGCCCCACGCATCAAGGCTGTCAGGCGATTTGCGGCGGGCGTGGAGATTCTCCGCGGCATAGAGCTGCGGTTCGATCGAGGTCACGACGGCTGCGGCGATCTCATCCTGCACCGCGAACACATCGGCGAGCTCGCGATCGTAACGTTCGGCCCAAACGTGGCCGCCGGTCGCGACATCGTTGAGCTGCGCGGTGATCCGCACACGGTCGCCTTCCTTGCGGACGCTGCCTTCGATGACGTAGTCGACACCGAGCTCCTGCGCGAGCTGGCTGATATGGACCGCCCTGCCCTTGTAGATGAATGACGAGTTGCGCGCGATCACGAAGAACCAGCGCAGTCTGGACAGCGCGGTGATGATGTCCTCGGTGATGCCGTCGGCAAAATACTCGTCCCCGGGATCGGCGCTCATGTTGATGAAGGGCAACACGACAATGGTGGGCCGTTCGGGCCGTGTCGGGCCGGCGTCGCGATCGCCGCCGGTCGTGTCCTGCTCCGGCGGAGGCTCAGCGACCTGCGTCCCACCAGACCCGGCCGGCTCGACGTAGACGGCGCCGACAAAGCGCACGCCCTTGCGCAGGATGGTGCGGATCAGCTTCTGCGACTTGCCGCTGTCGCCGACCGCCTTGCGCGCGGCATTGATGCGGCTGTCGAGCGCCGAGTTTGATATCGCGCGGCGCTTCCAGACCGCGGCGATGAGGTCGTCCCTGCTGACGACGCGGTTACGATTCTCGAGCAGGTAGACCAGGAGGTCGAACACCTGCGGCTCGACGGCAACGAGTTCGGCATCGCGCCGCAGCTCGCGAAGGTCGGTGTCGAGCATGAAATCGTTGAAGAAAAATCGCACGTTGCTCCCCAACCGGCTGGGGCCTCTCGCAAAATCAAGCCCGTCTCAAGGAAAAGCAAAGGTCAGGGCAAAGACAGTGGCAGGCGTTGCCGGCAATGTTCGAGGGTCGATCACCAGACACGATAAATGGGCAGGAATCATGGTGATCGCAACGCTGGCTGCTGCCCGTGCAGTCGCTGGCGAAAAGGGGGTGGACGCTCGAAACGACGACTGAAGGACCAAGACGATGACGACACTGATCACCACCACGCGCTCCCATGCCGCAACTGCCATCCGCAGGCGGCTGTTTGTTTTTCTGGGCCACCTGTTTGTTGTCCTGGGCCGCCTTCTGGATGGCTGGGTTGCCGCCATGATCGCGAATTTCGAACGCCGCGCCGAAGCCGCCGCGCTGCATCACCTCAATGACCGGCAGCTAAAGGACATCGGCCTCTACCGCTGTCAGATCGAAGCCGCACTGGCCGAGGCTCACCGTGATCGGCTGAACGAGCAGCAATCGCCCGGAATCTGACAGGCCCCAGCCACCGTTCCGTCGACAACCCTCGCCCCACAAACCGGTATCACTGCAAAAACTTGAAAGGATCGAACATGTCTCATTCCGGATGCTGCTTCTGCGGCTCTGTCGAACTCGAAGTGGTCGGATCGCCAGAGGCGATGGGCTACTGCCATTGCAGTTCTTGCCGCTCCTGGTCCGGCGGGCCGGTGAATG
>CAWCKS010000014.1:0-1278170 GCA_963796195.1 uncultured Alphaproteobacteria bacterium
AGCCTGTCCTCAATTAGAGGATTGAACGAAGCCGCTACCGCGGCGTGAGTGGCGAGGTGGCGTAGAGTCGCCTCCTGCCTGAGAGGATGTGGGTGTTGCAGCCCACCCCCTCAGACAGGAGTATTGAGATGGCCGATTTGAGCCCTCTTCGCCGCCGCATGATCGAGGACATGACAGTCCGCAATCTGTCGCCGGCGACGCAGCGATCCTACATCAGCGCGGTTTCGAAGTTCAGCCGTTATTTCGGCAAATCGCCGGATCGGTTGGAGCTGGAAGACGTCCGCGCCTTCCAGGTGCATCTGGTCTCGACCGGCATCTCATGGCCGGCGCTGAACCAGATCGTCTGTGCGCTACGGTTTTTCTACGGCGTCACGCTCGGCGAGGCGCTGATCCCGGAACGCATTCCCTATGCGCGGGAACCGCGCAAGCTACCGGTCGTTCTCAGCGCCGACGAAGTGGTCCAGTTCCTCGAAGCGGTGTCGAGCCTGAAGAGCCGCGCCGCACTCACCACCGCCTATGCGGCCGGGCTCAGGGCCTCGGAGGTCGCGGGACTGCGGATCGAAGACATCGACAGCGCCCGCGGTGTCATCCAGGTGCGCCACGGCAAAGGGGCGAAGGATCGCAACGTGATGCTGTCGCCCCAACTACTCGGCATCCTGCGCACCTACTGGCGGCTCGCCCGGCCGCGGGTTTATCTGTTCCCGGGACGTGACGAAGATCATCCGATCGATCAGACCGTGTTGCATGCCGCCTGCCGGTCGGCGGTGAAGGCTGCGGGCCTGACCAAGCGCGTCACGCTGCACACGCTGCGCCACAGCTTCGCGACACATCTTCTGGAGAACGGAACCGACATCCGGATCATCCAGGTTCTGCTCGGGCACAATAATCTGTCGTCGACGGCGCGCTACACGCAGGTCGCCACCCATACGATCCGGGCGACGCAGAGCCCGCTCGACCGCCTGTCGCTGGAGGTGACGCCACCGGGATGACAACGCGTCCGGGATGCGGGTTATGGCCCGCCCCGACGTCCGCCCGCACAGGCCCGCCATCGAGATTGCCGATATCTTGCGCCGGCATGGCGACGCCTATCGCCGTGTGCATGCCGGTCATCTCGGTCGGGTCGAGCGGCGCGTGATGAGTGCGATCGTTGCGTGCCGAACCGAGGCGCTCGGCGGTCACATGGAGGCTTGCGACGACTGCGGCATGACACGCATCGCTTATAATTCCTGCCGCAATCGGCATTGTCCGAAGTGTCAGGGGAAAGCCCGAGCCGCGTGGCTCGCCGCGCGAGAAGCCGACCTGCTGCCGGTTCCCTATTTCCACGTCGTCTTTACGCTTCCTGCACCGATCGCCGCGATCGCTTTCCAGAACAAGGCCGTCGTCTATGCCATCCTGTTCAAGGCCGCCGCTGAGGCGATGACGACGCTCGCCGCCAATCCGCGCCGGCTCGGCGCCGAGATCGGCGGCGTCGCCGTCCTGCATACCTGGGGACAGGCGCTGACGCATCATCCCCACGTTCATTGCGTCGTGCCGGGCGGCGGCCTGTCACCTGATGGAACGCGCTGGATCGCCAGCCGACCGAACTTCTTCCTGGCCGTCAAACCGCTCGTCCCGGCTGTTTCAGACGCCTTTTTCTCAAACGTCTGACCGCGGCCTTCAACGCCGGCGCCTTGCGTTTCTTCGGCGATCTCGCATCTCTTGCCGAGCTCGACGCTTTCGCTGGTCGCATCAAAGCCATGCGACGCATCAACTGGGTTGTTTACGCCAAGCGGCCCTTCGGCGGACCCGCACAGGTCCTGGCCTATCTCGGCCGCTACACCCATCGCGTCGCGATCGCCAACAGCCGGCTCGTCGCACTCGACGACGATCATGTCGCCTTCAGCTGGAAGGACTATCGCCAAAACAGCGCGACAAAGATCATGAAGCTCAAGCCCGACGAGTTCATTCGCCGCTTCCTGCTTCATACGCTGCCCGACGGTTTCCACCGCATCCGCCATTTCGGCTTCATGGCCAACCGCCATCGCGCCGCCAAGCTCGCCCTTTGCCGCGAACTTCTCGATCATGAGCGGACAGCCCCAAACAATGGCCAGCCGTCGCCCGTGAATTCGGAAGCTCAAACCTGGGCCGAGGTTCCTGCCTGTCCCGATTGTGGTGGCGTCATGCGCATCATTGAGCGCTTTCGACACAGCTTCAGCCGCTCCAGCCCTCGAACATCACCGTTCCGATGCGACACATCGTGAGCCAAGTCATGCCGTGCACGACGATCATCATTCGTCATTCCGCTCCCAGCGTCTCGATCATCGCGGACGATGTCGAATCCGTGCTGTCACACTGCGCGACAACAACCGTCCGATGCAGCAAAGCGTCTATCGCGATCTCCGGCAAAGCGCGTCTGATCTCAACTCTTCCCCGATGCGCACATCTCGTGTCTCTGCCTCACGCGCCGAGCCAGCAGACCGGGCCTTGCGATCTCGAACAATCCCCATAGCTGCAAAACCGCGCATAGCCTCCCGCGCCTTCGTTCAATCCGGCTTCAATGAGGTCGCGTCATAAGCGCCTGCCGCGCCCTCGCGTGAGCGCGACCTCACAGAACCCTCCAGATTCCCAAGCAGGAATTATCGCGTGATTTATAGGCGGTCAGCTGATTTGGAGCTGACCGATGCGCCGCTACGCCCTTCGGGACGATCAATGGGACAGGATCAAGGATATTTTGCCCGGACGTGAAGGGCATGTGGGGGTAACGGCCAAGGACAATCGGCTGTTTGTAGAAGCGGTGATCTACCGCTATCGGGCCGGCATCCCGTGGCGGGACTTGCCCGAACGCTTTGGCGACCCGATCAAGATCCACACGCGGTTCTCGCGCTGGGCCAAGAGCGGCGTTTGGAAGAAGCTGTTTGAGATGCTGGCGAGCGATGCGGACAATGAGTACGCCATGATCGACTGAACGATCGTGCGGGCGCATCAGCACAGTGCGGGCGCACAAAAAAAGGCGGCGAAGACCAGGCGATCGGGCGCAGCAAAGGCGGGCTGAGCACCAAAATTCATGCGCTTGTCGATGCGTTGGGCAATCCGCTGGACTTCATCCTGACGCCGGGCCAAACCCATGATCTGCAAAGGCGCCGACGCGCTGCTGCCGGATATGGCGGCCGAGGTCTTGCTGGCAGACAAGGCCTTCGATGCCGACCAGCGAGTGATCGAGCCGTTGCTTGCACGGGGAAAGTCGTTCGTGATCCCGCCCAAGAGCAACCGCAAGGTTCAACGCGATTTCGACAGAGACGCCTACAAGGCGCGCCACCTCATCGAGAATTTCTTTTGCAAGCTCAAGCAATATCGCGCCATCGCCACGCGCTACGACAAAACCGCCAGAAATTTCCTCGCCGCAATCCACCTCGCGGCTGCTATCATCTGGCTCAATTGAGGACAGGCCCTAGCATTACAGTTGTCTTTTTGATTTGAAGTGAGCGCGTTGAGTTGGCAGCTTGGTGGAGCTCTGCGCCAGCAAGACCATGCAATGATGCGCGCGGGTTGGATACGCTTTCGAGCGAGTTTGATGGCAATGCGGCGGATTTCCTGGATTGACCAACGGATCAGTGGCGGCGTGGTTGTGCTTTGGCTTTTGCTGGTAGGCGACGGTTCGTTTTTTTGGGTCGGCGGTGCGGATTAGCGCGATATCGTATCGCGGCCATCATGGCGAAGGCGAGCATCACCAGAGACACGTGACGGTGCCAGCCATGCCAGGATCTGCTCTCGTTGTGATCGAGTTCGAACTCGTTTTTCGCGGTTTCAAAGCTATCCTCGATCGCCCATCGATGGCCTTCGACCGTGACCAGCGTTTCAATAGATGTTCCCGCTGGGCACCAGGTGGTGAAGAAAGCGAGGTCATCATCGGCGATACGACGGCGGATCAGCAGACCGCGCGTCCACAGACCTTGATTTGCGCTGTTGAATTCTTCGGCATCGAGATCGGCCAATTCGAGATAACACCAATCGTGCAGCCGCGGTCCTTTGGTTCGGCTCCCGCCGATAGGCGCTTCCAGTCGGACGCGCGCCGCGTCTGGGCGATGTCCGCGGCCGTACCGGCGACCGGCACTCGCTTGCCCAGGATCGAAACACATGAGCGCTGCTGACCCCAAGCACGTAGCCTTTGCCGGCCCGACGAGTTGTTCGATGCCGCCGACACCGTAGAAATGGTATCACCGGCAACCCACTCGAACGGTACAGACGCGGCTATCGCGCCCGCAATCATTCTCGTCGCAAGCTTTGGTTTGGTCGCAAAGCCGACATCGGCAGGCACATATGCGGCTTCCAGACGATCTGGGTCGTCGGTCCACTCCTTCGGAAGATACAGCGCCCGGTCGATGAACGCATGGCCATGACGTGAAACGTAGGCAGTGAAGACGCCGATCTGGCAATTGGTGAACGTTGCCCGCAGAGCCCGTGTACTGCCGTGCAACACCGCACGACGCCTTGCCCTGCTTGAGAAAGCCGGTCTCGTCGATCACCAGCACCGCATCGTCATCCGCCAAATGCTCGATGACATAGTCACGCACGATGTCGCGCAATGCATCAGCGTCCCAATCCCTGCTACGAGGATAGCCTGTTGCCGCCATGGGCCAGGATCGCCGGCCGCCTCTGCTCGCATCCAGCCGGTCTTGCGCTGCTCGTCTCCTAGTAAGCCTTCCAGGAACAGGCCGGCATTCGTCGCGACGCGCTTTTGCGTGAACAACGGACGTATCCGCTGCTTAACCTCCCGAAGCGACGCAGCCCACAACGCAAGCGTCTCCTCAATCGACGCTACTTGCGTCCACGATCTCCGAATTATGGTTGCCCCAGCGGATTTAGAAACCCTCACAAAAGACAACTGTAATGCTAATCACTACGTCCCGGAATTTGTTCTCAAGCACTTCGCACCCGGCGGCCTGGTTTGCATTTTCGACAAACATACCTCGAACCAGTTCAAGCTCCCCACGAAGAGAGCCATGGGAGAGCGCGACTATAACAATGTCCGTATCGATAACATTGTGGTTTCGTTTGAAGATCAATTTTCGCACGTTGAGAATTTCTAGCAGCGCCAGTAATGGCTCAGATTATCGAATGCAAGAACCTCGACTTCGATCTCATCTCACGATCTCGCGAAATTGCATCTTTTCGTTGTTGTCCAAATGATGCGCGCGAAGTCGCGCCGTCTCGATCAGGCCATTGTCGTAAACGAACTGCGACGCCGTTGGCCAGAAATAAAGGTGATCTTTTCGACCGACAGGACTCTCTGACCTCGATCTCGCCAAGTTAGCGTTAATCAAAGCGATTTTAAAGCTTGATGATTTTGCCAAAGTGTTTGCTCAAAAGCACGTCGTCCTCATGGTGCGCGATTGTCCAGACCATCTTTACATTTCGGATAATCCGCTCGTGATGCACAACGAGCGAACCTTCGGTCCTACGGCAACATCGGCTTAGCGGTACCGGGCGTAGAGACTATTACCCGCTCTTGCCAGATGTCGTTCTCTTCTTATTCTTTGCCCATCCACAATTGTGGATATCGAAACAAAACAGGCGGGAGGCAGAAAAACAGCACATTTTTCTTCGCAAGCGACTCTGTCTCGCCTCGGACTTCGACGACCAGATATCACGTTCTCCAAATCATTTGCTCCGAGAATTGAAAAGGCAAAGATCATTTTCGACTTATGAAGGAGAAAGCGCATTTGTTCCGATAACTTCAGAAAACGCCTTGTACGTGACTTGCTCCATACTTTCTTCGTCGTATCGCTTTGTCTGGATGCTCGACTTCGGATTTCCGATTTGCAAGGCGAGCGCTTCAGGAGCGGCCGCATTGGAAAGAAGGCGTGCGCATCGAGATTGGGTAAGGGCAGATATCTCTGCGTACAAGATATCACTTCGCATCGCGCGGCCCTGCGAGGTCCGTACTCGACCTCGCTTCACGCGGGCTAAGCACCAGCCGCAACTAGATCGAAACAAATCCTAGCTACCTCGAATACTTTCCTCCTCCTCATTGCGGAGCTCATTTTGAATTCCGTTCGTTCAAGGCATTCAGCTGTTGTCGAGCCCAACTCCTCACCTGGCTGCGCTTGTGGCAAGCGGCTTCCTCAAGCGCGGGCACGAAGCTCTGCAAGTGAGCGAATGTCGGTCCAGACCATCCCCCGTCTGCATATTTGTCACCATTGCTGCCAGCATCTCTTTGCGATTTCCAAACTCATCCAACAACGCCCGTCCAATTTGCGTCCATGTGCGCCTCCCCTCATCAACCTCGAACAGGGGCGCAATTTCGGCCACAAGCGGCGCAAACCGCCTTGGAAATCTGCGACACGCGTCAACGACAACGCTATCACCCGCCTCAAAAAGAGGCCCTTCTCGCTTCCCGCTAAAGCTAAAGGGCGCCGCAATGACATGACTGAGGGTCCATTTCTCTCCTTTTAATTCGGATCGTTCTATGTACTCAGCGACGCGATCCAACGACTGTCTAGGAAATTTCTTGAAGACGAGAGAAGCCAAGTGTTGCATTAGCATGTGGCCGCCAAGGCGTTTCCCTTCGGCGGATTGCATTAGGATGGCCGTTATGAATTGTGCAAACGGCTCACCGTACTCATTATCGTCGAGCAGCTTGGAAGCCACACTTTCATATTGATAGTTGGACATAGCTCTATCGGATTTATCGCGATAAATTTCCTCCGATCGCAACGTGGCATCGATCTCACCTCGCACCATCAGGAACTTTTCATCGCTCTCGAGCGCATACATTCCAAGTAGCTCCAAGGCTGCGATATGGTTCGATCCTTTGCTCGTAATGTGGACGTCAACGACATCACATCACTTGGCGGCAGAGCCTCCATCACCCGGCCCATACCTAATAAATTGGTGGCCTCCGGTTGGAAATCGCCTCTATTGAGCCCACGCACGATCAAATTCATGCCCTTTGACGAAAGATGCAGTGTTGCAAAGTAGACGGTGAATTGCCTCAAGGCTTCCGTCTGTGCGACCTCAGACAACCGTCGTTCGTACTCCTCCGTATCTTGCTTCCCGAGCGCGAACATCATGCCCCCAAGCAAGGAAGGGTTCTGGGCTATGCGCTTGGGCCATTTCTAACGCTCAAGGGGAAATTCTCAGAACCTCAGCTTTATTCTCTGCTCTCTCATAGACCGCTTCACCGAAAGCAAAGTCTCCCGAGTCTCGCGACGGCTCAAGGGGTCTACGACAGATTTCAAAGTGTCCAGATCATTTGCGCACTGACGGCCTAGCGCCGCCGCCCGCTTTCTGTTGCGACTATAATCTCTCTCACCCTCATCCGCCGGCTCTTCGAATTGCCACGGCACGCTCTTCACATAGAAGATGATTCGCTCTTCAAAGACACGCGGAATAGCTCTTCGAAGAGTTGCACCACGTTTGCCCGGATGTTTTTTAGATCGTCGGTGTCCAACCTATGACGGATCGTCCATGATAACTTATCGAGTAATTCGCTCCAGGTCTCACTTCGTGGGCGCAGCTTTCGGACAAGGTCCGCATATTGAGGGAAAACAGGCTCTGCTACGACAAACATTGTATCAATCGAAGCTACCGCCTTTCGAACTATCAAATTAAAGTCAGTATTCATATCGGCGATCTTCGAGAGCAATCCAAGACAACCCCTCACGTAGTCAAAAATCTCTTTCCAGATCTTCGGCCGATAATCTTCGTTGAACTTTCGCGTACCCTGTCTTTCGGAGCCGACCATTCGTGAGTGACCTGCTGCGTTGATCGCGTTCTCGAGAGCAGAGATGAGGACAATCATTTCTGGGGCTTCGGCTTCGTCGACAAACTCGGAAAGGCATCGAAACCTTTGCTCGAGGCTGGAGCTTGTTCCGGGTAGCTGTACCCTGAAGCGTTGAATGAACTCTCCGTAGAATTGTTCGTCCAAGACTTATTCTCGCTTCCAGCAAGCTTCAACAAGAGCCGCATCGATTCCCTGAAAACGCTGGGCTCCCAAGCAAGCGCATCCAGAGTCTCAAACGATGGACCTACGGCCAGGGCCAACTTCATTCCGAAGGCGAGCTAATTCCCATTTCCAAATTCTCGTGTAAGAACCTCAACCACTTCGTTCGGAGCAACCTCGGCGAGTTTGCGAAGGCAGCGTGCTCCGACTTCAATATTGAGCGCCTTCGCTGAGCCGAAAGGGCCGGATTTATCGCATAGCTTTCGGGCAACCTCCCGTGCATGTTCCAGAAATTCGAGATGTCAGGAAGTCGGTTGCAAAGCGCAGTAATCAAGGCGTCGGGCATTTGCCCAGAAACTATGATCTGCTTTTGGGCGTCCGTTGCATTTTTCCAATACAGCGCTGAAAGCTGCGCAGCCAAGGGCCTCGGCAGCACCGCGACGGAATAGCCTCGCTTCTGCAAGACGCGTCCATTGTAGAAGTGTTCGAGATTTCCTTCGAGGACGGCCGGCTGCAAACCTAAAAGATGAAGAGCAATCCATGCTAGCTCGCCATCTTTAGGAGCCGAAACGCCAACTGCTTCAAAGAGTGCAAGACAACGGAGACATCGCATCAAATCCAGGTTTGGTTGACCGTGTCCCCATACTAACCGGCTTACAAAATTGTCGTTGTCCTTGAAGTCAGCAAAGTGCTCAGCGCCTTCTTTGAGCGCGGATGATACCAGAACCGCTAACTCCCTCGGGTATCCGGAACAGAAGGCTGTAACTCTTTCCAAATCCTCGGGCGATCCTCCGAAGCCCAGACTTTTCAAGATCGCGCGGATCGAGTTGTCCGGCGCTGCGTCAACGATGATCTCTAGGTCTTCGCTGGGAGGTTTCTCAAACTCGAGGTCCAACGTTATAAGGCTCAATAGACTGTTGGTGCGATGAACCTCTTCGCTGAGCGCGCGATGACCGTGCGGCTGGGGCATTCACTGACCACAACGATCACACGCCGCTTGTTATGAATGAAATCGCGAAGCTGGTTTACCAGCTCGGGACCAAAGCGCCGGGCATAGACGAGTGGCGTCAGATCAGCTGTTTCCTCGGCAGCACTCGATTCCAGTGCTTAGAGCCGGTCCCGGAAATCTGCACAGGCCATTAGGTGGAGTTTCTGCCTGACGGCAGGCACGCTGTTGCCTGCGAATCAGGAGCGACCATGCAGAGACGACCGCGCCGGAACCACACACCGGCTTTCAAAGCGAAGGTGGCGCTTGCCGCCGTCAAGGGTGATCGGACATTGGCGCAGCTTGCCGAGCAGTTCGACGTGCACCCCAACCAAGTTACGGCCTGGAAGGCGCAACTTGAGAGCGCCGCTGCCAATGTGTTCGGTCCAGGGGTGGCGAGGTGGCGGCACCGGCGATCGACGTGAAGTCGCTACACGCCAAGATCGGTGAGCTGACGCTTGAGAACGATTTTTTAGAGGGCGCGCTCACCAAGGCGGGATTGCTGAGCGCAAAGCGATGATTGACCGTAAGCACGATCTGCCGATCACCAGGCAAGCTGCGGTTCTGCGCATCAGCCGCGGCAGCGTCTATTACCTGCCGCGGCCGGTGCCGGAAGCGGACCTCGCCATCATGCGGCGTCTCGACCGTTTGCATCTGGAGTTCCCCTTCGCCGGCTCACGGATGTTGCGCGGTCTGCTGGCGGGCGAGGGGTGCAAGGTCGGCCGTCGTCACGTCAAGACGCTGATGCATCGGATGGGGATAGAGGCGCTCTATCGCCGTCCGCGTACCACGAAACCGGAGCCCGGCCACAAAATCTACCCGTACCTGCTGCGCGGGCTTCCGATCGAGCGGCCGAACCAGGTGTGGGCGATGGACATCACCTACATCCCGATGGCGCGCGGCTTCGTCTATTTGGCCGTGGTGCTCGACTGGTTCAGCCGCCGGGTGCTGTCCTGGCGGCTGTCGATCACCCTGGAAGCGGCGTTCTGCGTCGAGGCGTTGCAGGATGCGCTGGCGCGTTACGGCAAGCCGGACATCTTCAACACCGACCAGGGCTCGCAGTTCACCGGCCAAGCCTTCACCGGCGTGCTCGCCGACAACCGCATTGCAATCAGCATGGACGGTAAAGGAGCTTGGCGGGACAACGTCTTCGTCGAGCGGCTGTGGCGCAGCGTCAAATACGAGGAGGTGTATCTGCGCGCTTACGACAGCGTCAGCGACGCCCGCACTTCGCTCGGCCGTTACCTGGACTTCTATAACGGCCGACGACCACATTCGAGCCTTGACGGCATGACGCCCGATCAAGCCTACTGCCCATCCCGCTGCCGCTCCGCTTGGCAGCCTAACCTTGGCAGAGGCTCCACTTATCGAAGCGGAAAGTCTGTTCAGATAACCGGGACCACCTCTCTTCAAAGGCCAGCCGAGATTTCCCAAGTCCGGAATGACCAAGCAATCGGATAACTTGGCCTGGCCTAGCTAATGCGGATCGGATCGCGGTGATTTGTCAGTTAGGCCGCCCAAATAGCGAGTTCGTTTGAAAGTTCACTATACTCGGACCACGCAACATTGTCTGAAAAGCAAATCGAGCTCGACGCATAGCCCAAAAATCTGCTTCGCCCATATCGCGATCATTGGGTGGGAGATTACTCAATCCGTGATCTTTGGTGGTCCGTAGACGGGGCATCGGTTTCGGATGCCACACCATCGTGCCTTTGAGGCTTTTCTCGACGAGGCCGGTCATCTTCTTCACGCGCGTAGTTGCATCTTCTCTTTGGTTTGGCCGATTTTTGGTCTTTTCCCCTTTTTCCCGCTTGGTCTTTTGGGTGTGGTAGCGTTCGTTCTGCAAGTTGCTAGCACGTATGCGCCCTTGCCCCGATACCACCTCGGCTACAGGCAGAACTTTCAAGCCCGAACTCGTCCGGAATAGCGGTTCATTTCGAAGTTGGCGTCGTCAATTTTTCCGCCTTGCACTGAAATACTCGTGCATCGGCGAGGAATGAAGGCAGGTACTTCCAGGGTCTGCCGACCATTCTACTCTAATATCTTCGCCGCCGTCGAGACGTGGATCCTTAGGCGCCTTCGCCGCCGCCTGCGGGATAACTCGCGGCATGTAAGTCTGCTCGGATGAGGCGCTTGAGAAGCTGTACCAATTCCGTCGCACTCAGCCTCCGCCAACATTATCATCCTCGCCAATTTCAAACGGTCTCAAAATTCCTCGGCATAGTGCCTCATGCAATGCAACCAACAGTATACATGTTGTTTCGCAAAAACCCATACTCAGCCGCCCTTTCAACCGAGCTCGGCGTTCCCTCTATGAACTCAACTGCTACAATCGGCACGACCACCATCTCGCCTGAGACCCCACTTGGCGGCCGCCGCCAAACCGCTCTCGCGTCAGGATCTGCAATGCCGCGGCACGCCTTACGATGTCGGCTGCGCGCAGGCGGTTGCCTTTGCGGCGAGGGCAAGCAACGTTTCTTCGCCGACAAAAGTATGGTCTACCTCGCGGTCAACATGCCACTCGAATAGGGTGTATAAAGCTGACGCGCCTGCGCCGTGGAGGACAGATCGGCGGATCGCCGCGGGGCTTGATATCCCGATGTAGCGCGCGGTCCGACTGGTTCCGGCAATGGCCGGCCCGAGCACCGTAGCCGAGCAATTGGGTCGGAGTGGTATTTTGTCTGAGGCCTCCGCGCAGGCTCACCCCTCCCACTCGACCTGCGGAAGCGCGCCGCGTGGAAACTTGCTGCGGATCGTTGTCATGCTGCCCGCAAAATCGTCGAACTCATCGACGCTCATTGGGATCGGCTGATTGGTCTCGGAAGCGCGTCCGATCATGAGCTCGACGTAAGGCCCTGCCGCAGGATGCTTGAGACTAGTGTGAGTGGACTGCTGCCAAACAGGCTGTCAAACGTCTCTACCAGGTATCCGTTGAACCGATTTCCATGGTTTGCCGCGGTGGCGCCCCGTTCCGCTTTCAGCGCATCGCGCATCCGATCCAGATGTTGCGGGCGAACCAGCCGAACTCCGCGGCCGTCAGGTTCAGGGCACCATACAGCCAGGGCGGGAGGGTTTCAGCGCCACATACAATTCGGGTGATTGCCGGCGGCGTTTCAGGCCGATGGTCAGCACACCCATCCACCACGTGGCCAGCAGCGTATCGAACTCACACAACGTTTCTCCACCCAGAGCCGGAAGCGGTCCGCGAGCCTGCCGGCCAGATTTTCGAGCGATGCGCGAAGTGCGGACAGCATGCGGATGAACCGTGAGAAACAACTCAGGGATCGGAGTAAGATTTTTCAGCGCGACAATTAGAACCCAATGATGAAGAAGAACCCCTTGGTCCAGACGATCTTGCCGGCCTCGGACGTCCAGTATTTCCGACGCTCGCCCACACCGGAAAGCGGAGGAAGGCACCGGGCGTCGGGCGAACGATGCGACACCAACTGACGCGTCGTTCTCGCATTGCGATGCAGGGCGAAGCCTTGCGCAGCAAGCGTCTGCACCAGTGCAGACTCCGGCGACCGGGCGGAAAGCGCTCGGCGAAGACGCCGGTCGAATTCAGGCGAGACGCCGAAGCCGAGCTTGAATGTCCTCCGCCTCGGACTCGTACTACGTGGCGGAAACCGCCCCATCAGCCAGCACCAACCGTACGCCAGCAGAGCTTGGAATGCGCGCGCGTTCGCGCTGATCCTGAACCTCCAGATAGACGACGATGCCGCCGATCACGAGGACGAGGATTGCCGGGCGGTTACGAGTCGGCGCGATCGCGGGCGGCATCAGGATTGCGGAGAACCGCTTCCAGAATGTCGTCACCACGGGAACAATGTTCGCGCGCCCTTGTATCAGGGAAGCTCGCAGCCGATGGGAAGTATGAAGAAGCCCTCCGGCGACCAGGCGCACATCGCGAGCAAAGAAGGCGATCCGAAAACGTAGCGTTGCTGCGGCCAAGCGGGGTCCACGTCTTTGACGACAATGGCAACATCCCTGAATCATCGAAGTCCCGGCACGGTGTCGATGTGGATGTCCGAGGTCCGCCCAAGGGATGAACTGGAAATTGCGAATCCGAAGGCCGCCGCGCTCCACTGTTAGCGCAGGGCCGCGCTTCATCATCACTGCTGATGCGAAGAGCGCAACCAGCAAGACGCTCAGGATGGTGAGCAACCACGACGCATACCAAATGGCTTCGGGACCGAAACGCGAGTGCGTCGAAGGGTGCAGGATACCCCACACGCCGAGCGCTGTGAGGACAACAAAGAAGGCGGCCCACGCGGCGGCTTTGGGCCTGTTCCTGTAACATGAGAACGGCAGCGCCGGCGGTGCGCTGTCGCTTTGTTCAGGGAGATCCGACAGCCCCATCCGCCGTGCTCCTAACGCGGTGTCGATTATTGCCCCAAATCCGCAACCCATGAGCATGCTTACCTAGCTGGATCATGCCGTTCGGGGCAAATGGAGACTTGGGCCGCCGCCTGACATTGCGCTTCATTCGTCGCAGGGCGAGAGGCTATCTCATGCCACCTTCCCGATTCGCCCGAGCCCCCATCATGGCGGCCGCCGCCAAACCGCTTCGCGTCAGCATCGTGCAGTGCCGCGGCACGCCTTACGAGGTCGGCCGCGCGCAGGCGGTTGCCTTTGCGGCGACGCGCAAGGGCAAGCCGTTTCTTCGCCGCAAAAAAGTGTGGCTGCCGTGGTGGCTCAACATTCGCACCGAAGAGCGCGCGTACAAAGCTTACGCGCCTGCGCTGTGGGAGGAGATCGGCGGGATCGCCGAGGGGCTTGATATCCCGATGGAGCGCGCGGTCACTTATTTCGGCAATGGCGGCTTGCGGATGCCGACCGGCGGCTGCTCGGCTGTGATGAGCGGTGGCGTCTATGGCCGCAACACCGATTTCCGGCCGCGGCAGTATGAGGCGCGCTTTGCGCTGGTGCAGGCGCGCGGCAGCTACGCCAGCATCGGCGGCAGCCATCAGTTGACCGGGCGGCTCGACGGCATGAACGAGCGCGGGCTCAGCCTCGGCCTGCATCTCGTGAAGGCGCGGCCGCAATCGCCCGGCCTCTCCAGCGCGGTGCTGGTGCGGCGCCTGCTCGACAGCTGCGCGACCACGGCCGAGGCGGTCGAGGCGCTGCGCCGCCGTGGGTGGCCGAAACACGTCCGGCCATGACGGCGATCACGACGGGCTATCGGCTCGACGCGAAGCTCGATGCGCCGCGCGCTGCGCCGCGGGAATGAGGATCCGGCAGAGCCGCCTGCATCGCATGTCCCGGGCTGACGCTCGACTTGCCGTGCTGCGTGCTGTGCGAAAACGGATTTGAGAACAGCGCTTGCAGCGCGTGTGCCGGGCTGAAGCTCGATGCCCCGTGGTGCGCGCCGCGCGAGTGCGGGTCCGAGTACATCGCCTGCATCGCATGGCCCGGGGTGAAGCCTGAGGCGCCGTGATGTCCGCCGCGCGAGTGCGGGTCCGTGAACATCGTCTGCATCGTGTGGCCGGGGGTCGAGACCGATACCGCACTGCCGTGGCCCGAACCGCCGTGGCCTGAACTGCCCAGGCCCATGCCACCGCCCAGGCCCAGGCCACCTGCGCCGTGTCCGCCACCCACACCGGACGCACCGCCGCCGATGCCTGCTCCGCCTCCCCCGCCGACGCCTGCGCCACCTGCTCCCGCGCCGCCGCCTGCTCCACCTCCGCCACCAGCGCCGCCTCCGCCACCACCGCCGCCTCCTCCACCGCCGCCTCCGCCTCCACCGCCGTTCGCAAGCAGCGGGCCGGATGCGGCGAGCACCAGCGCCGGTATGGCAACGACTGCAAGAAGCTTCGCTATCGTGGTCATGAGATGTCCCCTTCGTCGTGACTTCGCGTCATTGATCAAGCGTGCAGGCTGCACGACGTAACGCCGCCCCGAGCATGCGGTTTCATTTGTTCGAAATCGGGCGCAACCGGGTTCCACACAAGAATAGAAAAGGGCGGATTGCGAACCGTAATCCGCCAACTTGCGCCAAGCGGCGGGTTACGGCGGAGTTTATCATCGGGCCGCGCGTTCGCGCGGACCCGTTGGCCTAACCCGCCCTACTCCTACTCCTCTCCTCGACGAAAGGCCTCCCATGCCTCCGTCGTCACTGTCGACCGTCGCACCGCTCGCAAGAATGCGTCTTCCGGGATTTGACCCAGGATCGATCGCTCCACAAACTGGCCGAGCAGCAGCCCGCTCGGCGCCGCAAACGTGTATCCGTTCAACATCAGAAATACTGTCGCAGAGGCCATCGCCGTGCGCTTGTTGCCTTGTTCGAACGGATGGTTTCGTCCGATGCCGAGCAGGACGTACCCGGCGAGATTGGCGATGTTGTGATCGCCAAACGTCCAACGATGGACCGCTCTCGCAAGCCCGCGCGAAAGCAAATTCGCATCGCGCAAAAAATGAGGCTCGCCGGTTTTTTCGACGAGCCTCTGGTTGATCAGGATGACCTGGCTCTCGGTGAGCCAAATGGGTTCAGCGGGCAAGATAATCCAAAGTGTCCGCAAACCGGATCATGACATCGTCGACCGCTTTTTCGAGATCGAACGCCTGCTTGTTTTCGGGACGAGGCTCAAGCGCCTGTTGCTTCGACTTACGCGGCTTCGAGGTCTGGCTCGGTCGCTCCTTGAGCGCAAACATGATCGCTTCTCTCGCCTCAACTTCGACGTTCGTGCGCATTTAGCCGGCCCGTATATTCGCGCGTTATTTGAAAATGTTCAACTTATTGGAACATGCCAATGTTCCTTTACGATCAGGTAAATATGTCCGGCGCATGCGGCGATATAGGGGCCGACAGCAGACGCCAAGATCGTGTTTTCGTTAGATTTTGCGTGCCAAAGGCCGACTGGCATTGCCATTTTGGTCACTGAAGAGCGGTCGTGCATTCTCCTGCTGCGCGACACGCGGCGGGGTAACGACCTCCAGAAACCGCCGTCGCACCCAGAGTTCAGTCCGCCCCAACCCTCCTGAATACTCGGAACTCTTACTCCTACCATTCAGGGCGATGAGGGGGTCAGGGCCTAGGCGCATCAGACTGGGGGCAACCTGCTGCGCCGCGGGACCAAGACATCGGACGCCAAATCGTTCCATCCTCGTTCGATTTCTTGGCTGTCGCAAAGGCCTGGTAACGTTAGGGGCCTTTGTTAGGAGCCTTTGTTAGGAGCCTTTGTTAGGAGCCTTGGGCTTTCCGTGGTACCATGGTTGATGGCAAAGAAGCGCGTCGTACCAAAGAAGCGTGTGGTTCCATCGCGGCGGCGCGGGCCGGCCCCGACCGGCCGCGGCGTCCAGATCGGCGAGCGCTGGCACCCGCCCGAGATTGCGGCGATCGATGCCTGGATCGCGGCTTCAAACGACCAGACGATTACCCGCGCGCATGCCGTGCGCCGGCTCGTTGCGCTGGGCCTCAGCGTCAAGCCATCCCGCGCAGCGGGCAGCGGACAGCGCGATCGTGCGGCTTCGCTCGCCAACGTGCAAATGGATCGCATGGCCGACACCTCGGCCTCGGCCGAAGACCAGGCCACCCGCAAGGGCCGTCTGCTGAAAGGCCCGAGCACCTTCCGTGACGTGAGAAAAGATCGCCCGAAATAACTGCGCCGGCTTATCGAGCCGGTGAAGCAACGAGAGTTGAAGGGCAAGAGTTGAAGGAAAAGACATGAGCAACGATCCGCTGGCGCGCTATGCCAGGCAAATCAAACGGCCGCTCAGTGACGCCGAGCGGAACGCAATGACGCCGCTGCAAAGCCAATCAGCGCCCGCCGGCGATCCGCGAAAGCTCAAGCGACAGCTTCGCAACACCGCAACCAAAGCACGGCGCCAGGAGCTCGGGCTGAAGGCGAAGGCGAGGTGAACTTGCGCGCTCCGGCTGGAGGATTGCGCTGAAGGACGCGCGGCGCGTCCGCGACTCCTCCGCATCAGCCATCGGTTGGGCTCAAGCCATCCGCCAATAAACGGCAAAGACGACCGCCACGACGAGAACGCTGATCGCGACAATAGCCAGCACAGCCTTGTTGCTCATGACGCCGCCATGCGCGGCGACTGCCGTTTCGGCAACTTGCCGACCGTCGAGATATTTGACCATTGAATTTCTCCTGCGAAGATTGGGGTGATATTTTTCGAGACGTTGCGGCGCGCTTCAGTTGATCGGCTCAGGTCCGGGCGTCCGGTTGGCACCGGTAGATCTGGCCGCTGTCGATGACGTATTGCTGCAGCCGGTGGCACTTCGGGCATTTGAAAATCCGAAGGTCGAATCCCGGATTGCCCGATTCGTTGAAAGCCGGTGTCATCACCGACCCACACGACGTGCAGACGGGCTTCAAGTCAGACATATGCGGCTCCCCTGGCTGGGCGGGAGCGCAACACTCTCAGTCACCGATGGCGGCCACGGATGGGACGGTGATGGCCATATGATAGTCGACCGCGTCGCGGCGGACTGTGCTGTTTTGCTCAGCCAGCGCGGGGCGGATTGCGTGCTGCGCAGCGGTCGTGCATTGTTCTGGCGCGCGACGATGCGGCTGCCGCAGGCAAGCCAGGATCGTGCCCGGGAGTCTCCATTCATTGTCGTCGAGGGGATTGCATGCTCACGGTCCACCATCTGGGAAAGTCGCAATCGGAGCGGATCGTCTGGCTGTGCGAGGAGCTTGGCATTCCCTATGAGCTGAAATGCTACGCGCGCGCGCCGCTGCTGGCGCCGCCGGAGTACAAGGCGTTGCATCCGCTCGGCGCCGCGCCTGTCATCATCGACGGCGATGTCGTGCTCGCCGAGTCCGGCGCCATCGTGCAGTACATCACGGCGAAATACGCGGGCGGTCGCCTGACGCTTGGGCCGGAGCATCCCGACTTCGCAAATTATCTCTACTGGTTTCACTTCGCCAACGGCACGCTGCAGGCGGCGCTCGGGCGCAGCCTGATGCTGAGCCGGCTGAAGCTTTCCGACGATGATCCAGTGCTGGCCATGGCCAAGGCGCGGCTGGACAACGCCTTCAATCTCGTCGAGGCGCGCACCAGGGAGGCCGAGTACTTCGCGGGAAAAGAATTCACCGCGGCCGACATCATGATGGGCATTTCGCTCACCACGATGCGCTATTTCATGCCGTATGATTATGCGCGGCTTCCCAACTTAAGGGCGTATCTGAAGCGGATCGGCAGCCGCCCGGCCTACCAGCGGGCGATGGCGAAGGGTGATCCGGGGATGGCGCTGTTGCTGGCGTAGGGGTTAAGAACTGTAGGGCGGATTAGCCGAAGGCGTAATCCGCCGCCTTTTCCGCAATCGGCGGGTTACGGTACACGCTCAGTATTATCGCAAAGCATTTTAAACGGGGGAAACATCCATGTCGGTCGATCTGAAACTGCTGCTCTGGTCCGTGGCGCTGGCGGTCGTGCAAATGGTGGTCGGCGTGATCGGCGCGCAGAGCGAGGTCGGGCTGCCACCGCTGATCGGCAACCGCGACAACATGCCTGTGATGACCGGCTTCGCCGGACGCGCCCAGCGCGCCCACCGCAACATGCTGGAAAGCCTGGTGCTGTTCGCTGTCCTGGTTCTGGTGGCCCAGGTCACCGGCAAGGCCAACGCCATGACGGCGCTGGGCGCGCAATTGTTCTTCTGGGGACGGCTCGCCTATGCCGTCGTCTACTGGATCGGAATTCCGTGGGTGCGCACCGCGGTATGGGCGGTCTCGCTGGTGGGACTGATCATGATCTTCGTCCAGCTGATCTAGCGGAACGGCGCTCTCCCGCCGCGGGTCGGATCGCGCGTACCCTTTGGTATCGACAAGGCCAAGGGGCTTTGCGAACCGGCGCCAGAAAAGATAAGATTCGCCGGTCCTTCCGCTGACGGAGGAAGTGCTCAAGGAGGAAGTGATGGCCAATCGCGAACAACGCAGCAATCGTGAAACGAAGAAGCCGAAGAAGCAGAAGGTGAAGGGCGCCGCGCCCGCGCCGAGCCCGAAGAACCAGACCTGGAACCCGAACGAGGGCAAGACCCAGCAGCAGAAATAGCTGGCGATGGTTCACAGGTTTTCGCGCGCCGGCGTGGCCGCTGCGATCATGCTGCTGCCGGCGCTGCCAGCGTTCGCTGACGCGCCGCAGCAGCTGCGCAACAAGACCATCCAGGTCAACTGGTCGGTCGACCAGGTCGCCCGCGGCGCCGATGGCGCGGCCAAGCCACGCAGCATCGCCGTCAACCATACGGTCTATGTCAGCTCCACCGGCCGCCTGTTCGAACGGGCGTCGCGCGCCAACGGACGGGCAAGCAGCCAATCGGAGAACGCGCCGGGCGCGAGCCAGAACCGCGGCGGCGAAGCCACCGGCCTGCGATTTGTCGGAACCCGGCTGGTCGGCGATACCGCGTTCGCGCAGGGCGCGCGGCACTGGGAAGTGAGCTTCGACGCCGGCTTCGCAAGCTGCACGGTGAGCGTGACTTTCGGCCGCGAAGGCGGCGGCATCAAGCGCAAGGGCATCAACGGCGAAATGCTGACGATCGAACAGATGAAGGCGACGTCGGAGAGCTGTTCGATCCGCGACGGCAATCCGTTCGCGAGCCAGTGAGGATAATCCTACTCTCACCCCGATTTACTGCTGTAATATCGCCGACAGCTGCCGCCACAAGGATCGAACCGTGACAACGCCAACCCGGCTGATCGCCGTCGCCCTCGTTCTCGCCGCCAGCGCCTTGTCGCCCATCGCGCCGGCCGGCGCGCGCGGCGGCGGGCCCGCAAACCTCATCAATTCAGAGGGCTATCAGCGCGCGCTTCGGGAAGAGCGCAAGCAATACCAGCAGGCGCAAACGCAAGCGCTCGCGCCCGCCAGCACGCCGACGCATCATCATCGCAAGCACCATCAGTAGGCGATGAGCCGAGCGGTCAGGCCTTGCGCCATTTGCCGGTCTTGATGTCGAATTTGACCGTCCCTTCGTCGCGCATCTTCAGCAACAGCTGCTGGCATTCTTCATCATTGTGGATGTTGGCGCGCTGCTTCACCGAGAACAGCGTCAGCGGCTTCTCGGTGAGGGCGCGAAGGATGGCGTCGCGGTCAGCTTTCATGGCTCTCTGTTAGCCCCTTTGGCGGATGAGCGAAAGTGGCGTAATCCGCCGGGCTTCAGCTTCAACCGCCGGCCGGCCACAACACGATCGGGCTCTGCCGCGCCAGCGTGATCGGAGCGGTCGTGGGAGCGCGCTGCGGCGCCCGATGCCGGGCCGCGGCGAGCGCGACGGTCTTGAGGGTGGTCGTGCGGTGTTCGCCGAGGCCGCGTTCGCTCTTGAGGCGGTCGGCCTGCGCGGTGTCGGCGGCGGCGCGATCGAACCGGCTCATCAGGGTGAACACCGCGGCGCGATCGCGAAAGGCCCGTTCGAAGCCGGGATCGAGCCGGATCGCCGCATCGAAGTTTGCGATCGCGCGCGCGAAATCGCCGAAGTGGTAGGCGACGATGCCGCGCGCGCGGAAAAACCTGGCGTCTCGCCGCGCGAGATCTGGCACCGGCCCGAGCGCCGCGGACGCCTCGTTGATTGCGGCCTCGGTCACCGCAGGCACCGCGGGCACCACAGCCGACGCGAGCCGCACCCGCTCGGTCGCGCGATCGATCTCGTTGCGATCGATCTCATTGCGATCAGCTTGGCGGCGGTCGAAGGCGGTCGGTGGCAGCGCCAGCTTGTCTCCAGTCCGGCCGGTGGTTCGCGATTGCGGCGCCGGCGCCAGCGCCGCTGTGATGGCCGCTGGCTGCGATGGCGACGCCAGCGCCAGCGTCACGGCCTCGACCGGCACCCGCACGATATACATCGCCATCAGGTAGGCGCCGAACAAGGCGATCGCGAGCACGAGCACGGCGACGGAATTGACGATGATCCTGCCGAGAATGTCGTCGAGCATGGTGCGCTTTCGGGTCACGGCGATCCGCTGCTCGTACGCCACAACGTGATCGTAGGCTGCGCGCAACTCGTCATCGCTCAGGATCTCGTGGGCGCGGACAATCTGCCGGAAGCGCCAGGACGCATCCTCATCGTCGGGACAAACATCAGGATGCGCGGCCTTGGCCGCCTTGCGATATGCGGCCTTCAGCCCCGCCGTGTCGGACCGCTGATCGGCCCCAAGCAGCTCGTACAGATTGACCATCGTTACGCGATACACACTCGACAGCCGACGTCCCGGACAATCGCGCCTTGCGGAATTCCCCAGTCACGGCATCGTGAGATAGCGGTGACCAGTGGCCTGATGTGGTCGAAAAAACGGCTGATCGCGGGCAACCATGCACAGAACGTGGCCGCAGGCCGCGCCAGCGGCCGTTGCGGATCCTCGTGAAATGGCCCGCTCGATCCCCGTTATCTTCCGCGCGCAACACGAATGAGGTGGAGATATGCTCCGGGCCGGATTAGCGTTGCGCCGGTTCGGAGGAAAGGAATTCCAATGAAACTTGCCCTAAGCATCGCCGTCCTGATCGCGCTCTCGCCGGGCCTGGTCCTTGCTGCGCCCAAGGAACCCGCGACCAAGGAACCCGCGACCAAGGAAGCCGCGACCAACGAGAAGGACTGCCAGACCATCAAGAGCATCACGGTGCGGCAGGCCTGCCTCGACCGCGAGGCGGCCGAGCATCCGGGGCAACAGCAGTCCACCAACATGGGTAACGCGGTCGATGACCTGAAGCGCGAGGACGATATCCTGGCGAAGAAGTTGAAGAGCATTTGCCGGGGGTGCTGAGGGACTGCAATCGATCAAATCGCGCAGCCGTCCGCGACGTTTTTTTCAGGATGATCCAGCAGAAGCACCGCGCTCCCTAGCCTCGTCCAACCGAACTGCGCATCATTGCACGAGCTGGCGGACGGGCTTGCGCGCTAAGCTAAAGGAGGCTCCCCGTGTGCGAGAAATGCCGCTCTGCGTTCGATAGGGTCACGTCCGACACGCCGCCGTGCTGGTCACGGCGCGCGATGCTTGGGCTTGCTGTTGCATCGTCTGCGGCGCTGGCGCTCGGCGGCGCAGCTTTGGCCAAGGAAGCCAAGGCGCCGCCAAAGCCGCAGAACGTGCTGACCCCCGACGCCGCGCTGGCGCGGATGATGGCCGGCAACGCGCGCTATGTCGGCGGCGTCTCCAAGCGTCATGACTTCGCCCACGAGCGCGAGGCGCTGGCCGGCGGCCAGAACCCGTTTGCCGCCGTGCTCGGCTGCGCTGACAGCCGCATCGCGCCGGAATATGCCTTCGACACCGCCCGTGGCGATCTCTTCGTGTGCCGGGTGGCGGGCAACTTCGCCAGCGACGAAAGCATCGCGAGCCTCGAATACGCTGTCAGCGTGCTGAGTACGCCGCTGATCCTGGTGCTCGGACACGACGCCTGCGGCGCGGTCGACGCGACTATCAAGTCGGTCAAGGACGGCACGACGCTGCCGGGGCACCTGCCGTCGCTGGTCGCGGCTTTGACGCCGGCGGTGAAAGCGTCGGCGCAGCAGCCGGGCAATGCGCTCGACAACGCCATCAAACAGAACGTGATCGACACCATCGCGAAGCTAAAGGCGGCCACGCCGATCCTGTCCGCCGCCGTCGAGCAGACTAAGCTGAAGGTGGTCGGCGGCATCTACCGCCTGCGCGACGGCCGGGTCGATATGGTGGGGTGAAGCAATCCAGTCTGCCGGGACGACTTCGCTTCGCTCGCAATGACGCGTAAACTATTGGTGCACTCCCCGCCCAAGGAGCCCCGCCATGATACAGCTTTACGGAAACGTTCGTTCGCGCGCGACGCGATGTCTGTGGATGCTGGAGGAGATCGGCGCGCCCTACCAGCTGATCGACAAGACCACGCGCGCTGACGACCTTCAGAGCGCCGACTACCTCCGCCTCAACCCGAATGCGCGGATCCCGACCCTCGTCGACGGCTCGACCGTGCTGTGGGAGTCGATGGCGATCAATCTGTACCTCGCGCAGAAATATCCGAGCGCCTTGCCGGCTGACGCCGCGACGCTCGGCATCGCCGCACAGTGGAGCTTTTGGGCAATGCTCGAGACCGAGGCGCTGCTGCTCGATCTGCTGATGCACCGCGCCATGCTGCCCGAGTACGGCCGCGACCCCTCCTTCGCCGAGCGCGATGAACTCTTGCTGCAGAGGCCGCTTCGGATTCTCGATGGCACGCTGCAGGGCCGCGATCATCTCGCCGGCAACGCATTCAGCGTCGCCGATCTCAACGTGGCGTCGATTTTGTCGTGGGGCCGCATCGCGCGGCTCGATCTCAAGGCGCACCCGAACGTCGCGCGCTGGCTCGACGCCTGCCTCAAGCGGCCGGCGAACATGCGCGTACGGGAGATGGCGCGGAAGTAAGCCTTCAGCCGTAGGCCGGACTAGCGTCAGCGCAATCGGCCGGATGCATCGGCGGGTTACGGCCTTCGCCTACGCGCCCGACGTCGCCGTGATCGGATGATCGGGTAACGCTGCGATCACATTTTCGAGTGTGAAGCGGGCCACGTTTCAACTGTTCGAGCGCGAGTATTGTCCGCGCAAATTCGAACCCGAGATACCCACCATGCGACACCCCCTGCCCCTTCGCGCGCGCGTCAACTGGCGCCTGGTTGCGCTGCTGATCGCGATCCTCACGTTATGTCTTGCCGGCGCGATCTATAGCGGCGGCGAAGCGCGCACTGCCGCGCAGCTCGGCCCCGGCTGGAGCTGCACGCCCAACATTTTGGGTACCGTGTGCGTCAGGGATCTGACAAGGACAGCGGTGAAGAGCATAGGCGCATAAGGGGATTACGCCTAGCCCGCCCTGCACGCTCAGCCCACCGCTCGCCGCACCCCGACACGATAGGCGAGCCGCGCGTGGCCGGCGCAATACGGCAAGCCGCCGACCGGATTGTTGCCGCAGAACAGGATGCCGGTGGTATCAGCGTCGCCGATCGGCCAGCGGCATTTGTCGTCGCCGAGCTCGAGCAGCGAGCAGCCCGGGCCTTGCGGGATCGACAACGCTTCGACCACCGGCGGCAAGGGACCAGCGCCGCTGCGCTCGACACGCTCCTTCAGCAGGATCTGCAGCTGCCGCGCGCCGCGCGCACGTTGCGGTGCTGCGTCGGCGCGCCGCTCGGCACGCGGAACGCGAGCACTCCTGCCACGCGTCAGGCTCATGCGCGCGAGCTTGCCGATCACCGCGTTACGGCTGACGCCGATCTCGTACGCCATCTCGCGGCAGGTGCAGCCGCGCTCGAACAGCGCTTTCAAGAGCACGATGCGTTCGTCGGTCCAGGTCGTGGAGATCGTAGGCATTTAATGATCGCCTTTACCGTTGTCGCGAATGGATAACAGCCCGTCCTTGATTGCGTTGCGGATGCCCTCCTCGATCAGCGTGCGCGCCACCCCCGGCACGCTGGTGCCGTGGGTGCCCTGCCGCACCAGACGTTCGAGGAAGCTGATCGTCGACAGCGCGAGGGTGACGGGGACCCGGTCGGTTTCTGCTTTTTCGGTGGCCATTTCCGCACGCTAGCGTGTCCAAAAGTTACTGAAAAGTATCTTTTTAGAGTCTCTGAGCGACTGTTTTCGGGATTTTCGGCGGACACCGGCGGCCCCGCAGGGCTAAATCCGTGGCGGCTCACGGGAATTCTTGCCTCTGCGACGCAAGGCTCGCTTGTTGGCGCGCAATCGCGGATGTTACGGATTCATGAAGCCAATTCCGTTTGTGGGGGAAGCGGTGAAGCGGCGACAATTTCTTGTTGGCCTCGGCGCCACGTTGGTGCCGGCCGGGACCGTGCGCGGCGCGTTCGCGCAAAGCGCGCCTCCGCGCCGGATCGGCTGGCTCAAGGCCGGCTCAAAAGGACAGTCCCCCGACGAGATCAAGGCGTTTGTCGACGCGCTGGAGGCGCTCGGCCAGCAGCACGGCAAGAGCTTTGCGATCGAGGCGCGCTTTGCCGAGGGCGACGTCGCCAGGCTGGGTCTGCTCGCCAACGAGCTCGTGCAGAGCGACGTCGCCGTGATCGTCGCGACCAGCCAGCCCGCGCTCGACGCGGCGTTTGCGGCAACGAAATCGATCCCGATCGTCGGCCGCATGACCATGAACCCGATGATCAACGGCATGGCGAAGACGCTCGGCCATCCCGACGCCAATGTCGCCGGCATCTACTCGCTGTTCGAGGAGCTGGTCGATCGCCGCATCGAGTTGCTACACGAGGCGGTGCCCGACCTGCACAAGGTCGGCGTGCTGGTGACGGTCAACTATGCCGACTCCGCATTCTGGCTGTCGAAGGTCGACGCGTCGTTGAAGAAGCGCGGCCTCGAGCGCTACGTCATGAACGTGCACACCGAGGCCGACCTCGATTCCGCCTTCGCCGACGCCGCCGAAGCGGATGCCAACGGGTTCATCGCGATCCGCAGCCCGCTGATCGTCACCTCCGCCGAGCGCATTGGTGAGCTCTCCAGCAGCTATCTGTTTCGCTTGCCGGGGATCTTCGATTCCCGCGAGTTCGTCGATTCCGGCTGCTTCATGTCGTTCGGCCCGACCGTCGCCACCGAGTTTCAAACGCTCGCCGGCCTGACCGACAAGATCCTGAAGGGCGCCAGGCCCGGCGATCTCGCGATCGAACAGCCGGAAAAATTCGAGCTCGTGATCAACATGAAGGCAGCACAGCTGATCGGGCTCGACGTGCCACATGCAGTCCGCGCCACCGCAGACGCGGTGATTGAATGATCTTGGCGGCCTGAAGATTTTTGATTGCGCGAATGGCCGCATGCGCCAAGCGCGAGTTTCTTGATTGCGCGAATGGCGCAGGCGCCAAGCGCGAGCTTTTTGATTGCGCGAATGGTGCAGGCGCCAAGCGCGAGTTTCTTGATTGCGCGAATGGCGCAGGCGCCAAGCGCGCTATGGCAACATCACCGTCGAGCCGATGGTCTTGCGCGCTTCCAGCGCTCGATGCGCGTCCGCCGCATCGCGCAGCGCAAAGCGCTGCTTGATGTGCACCTTCACCTTGCCGCTCTTCACCACATCGAACAGGTCGTTGGCGCATTCCAGGATGCCGGCGCGCGTCTCGGTGTAGCTCGCGAGCGTGCCGCGCGTCAGCGTCAAGGTGCCTCTGGAGCCAAATTTCTGGATATCGAGCGGCGGCACGGGGCCCGCGGCATTGCCGTAGCTGATGACATGGCCGCGCACGCGCGCGGAGTCGATCGAGCCTGCGAACACGTCGCCGCCGACGGCGTCGTAGACGACGGTCGCCATCGCGCCGTGGGTGATCTTCTTCACCTCCGTCTGCCACGTCGACCCGCGTGTAAAGGATCGGGTGATGGCAGCCGTTGGCGCGCGCGAACTCGGCCTTCGCCTCGGTCGACACCGTGCCGAGCACGGTCGCGCCCAGCGCCGCCGCCCACTGGCAGAGGAAGATGCCGACGCCGCCGGCGGCGGCCTGCACCAGCACCACATCGCCGGGCCCGACCTTGTGGATCTGGCGCAGCAGATATTGTGCGGTCATGCCCTGCAGCATCATCGCCGCCGCCGTCTCGTCGGTGATGCCGTCGGGGATTTTCACCAGCCGATCCGCAGCAATCACCCGCGCCTCGCTGTAGCTGCCAGGAATCGGCGCATACGCAACGCGATCGCCGGGCTTGAACTCGGCGACCTCGGCGCCGACAGCCTCGACCACTCCGGCGCCCTCGTTGCCGGGAATAAACGGCAAGCGGAACGGAAAGCGCCCGTTGCGCTGGTAGACCTCGACATAGTTGAGGCCCACCGCTGTGTGGCGCAGCCGCACTTCGTTCGGCCTGACATCGCGCACCTGGACCTCTTCCCAGCGCAGGACTTCGGGGCCGCCATACTGATGAATGCGAATAGCGTGGGTCATCTTTCTCTTTCCCTGATGTCCTGAAGTCCGCGGCCCGCTCACGGCGCGCAAGGTTCATTAGAGCGGAACTGCCGCGCAAACGCCATTCGCGCAACGCCGTGGGGCGTTGCAGCGGGCGACTTGTTCGCCGCACACAATTGCTTCAGAACGGTTCGGGGCCTTAAGCGAGCAGCGGAGACGATTTGGAACAGCAGACTGCTCCGCGACGGCCCGCGATCTGGCTGCTCGTGCTGATCAACTTCTCCGGCACGCTCGCGATGCACATGTTCGTGCCGGCGCTGCCCACGATGGCGCGCGATCTCAATGCGTCGAGCGCGGCGGCACAACTGGCGCTGACGCTTTACGTGCTTGGCCTCGCCTTCGGCCAACTGTTCTACGGACCGCTCTCCGATCGCTTCGGCCGCCGACCTGTGCTGATTGCCGGCCTCACCTTTTACACGATCGCGGGCTTTGTCGCGGCGCTGGCACCGACCATCCAGGTGCTGCTCGGCGCGCGGCTCGTGCAAGCGCTCGGCGGCTGCGCCGGGCTCGTGCTCGGCCGCGCCATGGTGCGCGACACCGCGCCGCCCAATGAATCGATGCGGCGGCTCGCGCTGATCAACCTCGTCATCATGGTCGGGCCCGGGCTCTCGCCGATCGCCGGCGGCCTGCTGGCGAGCGCGTTCGGCTGGCGCTCGATCTTCTTCGCGCTGGCGCTGCTCGGGGTCGTCAACCTGCTGCTGGTCTGGCTGATTCTGGAAGAGACCGGGGCCAAGGCCGAACCTGACGTTCGCGCGCTGGCGCGCGACTACAAGGGCCTGCTCGGCTCGCGGCCGTTCCTCGGCTTCGTGGTCGGCGGCGGCTGCAGCACGACCTCGATGTACGCCTTCATTGCCGCCGCGCCCTTCATCTTCATCAACGAGCTGCACCGCTCCAGCAATGAGGTCGGCCTCTTTCTCGGTCTCCTGATGAGCGGCGTCGCAATCGGCAGCATCTGCGCCGGCAGCCTCGCCGGCCGCGTCGCGATGGAGAAGCTGATGATCGGCGCAAACCTTGTTTGCGTCGCGGCGACCGTGATGCTGGTCGCAGCCGCGGCGACCGGCGTCGCCACCGCGCCCATCATGGTATCGCTGATGGCGATCTTCGCGGTCGGCGGTGGCATCGTCAGCCCGGCGGCGTTGACCAAGGCGGTCAGCGTCAATGCGCGGGTGATCGGCAGCTCCGCCGGCCTTTACGGCTTCGGACAGATGATGGTCGGCGCTGTATGCACGACGCTATCCAGCGTCGGCCCCGACCCGATGCTGACCGCGGCGCTTGTCATGCTGGTGGCCGCAGTCGTCGGACAGGCGGCGTTTTGGGTCGCGCTGAAGTGACGGCACCCCTCGCGGCGATCAAACCACCGCCGTCATTGCGCCACATCAAATTCGGTGCGCCTCCGGCAGCCTAACACTCGTTGGCAAACTCAAGCGAGGGGACAGCGATGGCGGACGGCGATGGCGAACTCGGTACGATCCGACGGGTTGGCAATACGTTCGAAGCGACAATCACGCGGACGTTCGATCACGACCAGCAGACGCTGTGGGCGATGCTGACGGATTCAGCCAGGCTGCCGCTCTGGCTTGCGCCCGGCGAACTCGGGTTGCGCAAAGGTGGCGATGCAAAGCTCAACTTTCCGGAAAGTGGCATCAACGTCGACAGCCTGATCACCGAGATCGACCCGCCGCGCCTGATCGAATATTCCTGGAGCAGCCCGGGCCAGCCGCTACGGCCACTGCGCTGGGAGATTTCGCCCGCCCCCGGCGGCGCACAACTCACCCTGACGCTGCGGATACCCGAGGGCGAAGACATCGCCCGCACCTGCGCGGGCTGGGATGCGCATCTCGAGATGCTGGCGGCAGCACTCGAGGGCGTTCCGATCAAGTTTCCGTTCGAGCAATTCAAGGCGGCGCGCGAAGCGTACAAAGCGCTGACGATCTGACGCCCGCAACGCTTCGAAAAGCTCATGACACGCACGTGACAAATCACGGATGCGCGAAAGCGCCACCAACTCGTTCGGCAGCGTCGAAAAGAGGCTGTGAGAGCCTTGCATCTGTTCGCAATGAACCGCAGGCGAATTCCTGCCGATAAAATCCAGCCAACATCATCTTTTGACCAGCCTCAATTCGTTACACCGCGCGTGATACGGTCGTCTTCCCAAAACATCCAATTCAATGGGTGCGCTGCATGTTTGACGCCGTCGTTATTGGTGCAGGGTTGGGAGGGTTGACCGCTGCGGCCTTGCTCGCCCGCGCAGGGAAGAAGGTATGCGTCCTTGAACGCAACCACAGCATCGGTGGAGCGGCCTCAGCATTCAGGTCAGGCGCCCTTTTTATCGAGCCATCATTGCATCAGACCGCCGACCCGCGTGATCCGAGCGAACCAAAGCATGCCGTCCTCGCAGAGCTAGGTCTGCTCGACGACATCGAATGGGTATCGGTATCGCCGTTCCACTCCGTACGCGGGACTCTGGTGGGCGGCCTGTTCGATCTTCCGGTCGGCTTTGATGCGGCCCGCGACGCGCTCGAAGCAAGGTTTCCGAACAGCCGGCGCGGCATCGCCGATCTGTTCCAAGCCATCGAGTCGATGCATGCCGGCGTCGCGCATTTGACTGAGGCTCGCGCCGAGCGATCGCTTCGCAAGCTCGCGCGCGGGCTCATCGAATTGCGTGAACTCGTGCGCGACTGGCGCCTGTCGGTCGATGACATATTGCAACGACATCTCGGCGACGACGAAGGCGCCAAATTCGCGCTCGCCGGCAATATCGGCTACTACGCCGACGATCCGTGTCGTCTGGCGTGGCCGTTCTTCGCCATGGCGCAAGGTGGATTTTTGAAAGCTGGCGGCGTCTACGTGAGGGGTGGTTCACATGTCCTCAGCATGAAGCTGGCAAAGATCGTGCGGACAGCAGGAGGAACAATCCTGACCGGGCGCGAGGCGATGGCAATCGAATTGACCGCGGATGGGACACCCGCCGCGGTGAGACATGTCGATGGACGCGACAAGACAGCCGAGGATCGTATCGCAACCAGGGAGGTGTTCGCCAATTGCGCGCCAAATGTGCTGGCCACGATGCTTCCGGATGCGGCGCGCAACGCCTGCGAACGTGCGTACGGCGGCATGCCGCTATCGACGTCGCTGTTTACGGCACATTTCGGCATTAACCGTCCGCCGGCTCAGTTTGGTCTTGACCGCTATGGCCTCGTGAGAATTCCGGATTGGATGACGTCGCTGCGTGACATTTCAGAGGGCGCCAGAATTCTGGCGAGCGATCCTGGCAATCGGATGCCGCTGTATGGCATTGCCAACTACGGCGCGATCGACAGCGGGCTGCCGAACGACGGTCCGACGCTCGTGACGATTGTTGGCCTTGACCGCCTGGACAATTGGACGGCGCTGACGCCACAGGAGGAAGAGGATCGACGCGCGCGCTGGCTTGATGCCATTCAAACCGCGCTCGACCGCGATTATCCGGGAATTGGCGCTGCGGTAACGGAGCGCCTGTTTTTGAATGCGCGGTCGATGCACAATTTCCTCAATACGCCGGATGGCGCCGTCTACGGCTTCGCGCCGCTGCCGCCCAGGCGCGGAATCTGGGCAGGCATTCCGCGATCGCCGCGAACGCCGGTGCCCGGGATCTACCTCGCCTCCTCGTTCGCAGGGTCGGGCGGATATACCGGGGCGATACGTTCGGGCGCCGAGGCCGCATGGACCGCGATCGCGGCTCAGGCCGCGGTCAAACCGCGATGATGCTGTGGAGTCCGCGGCATTGCGTCCGGCCGCGGCAAGTGATCTTCTTTCGCCGAAGATAATCACAACGACTTAAGGATCGCAGCCGTGAAATCATCCGCGGAATTCGACATCCTCGTCTATGGCGCGACCGGCTACACCGGACGGCTCGTCGCCGAGCATTTGGCGAAGACCTATGGCGCGGGCAACGACATCAAATGGGCGATGGCCGGGCGCGATGCCAGCAAACTCGCCGCGGTGCGCGACGAGATCGGCGCGCCGGCGGCAACACCGCTGATCGCAGCCGATAGCGATGATGCCGCGGCGTTGCGCACGATGTGCGAGCGCGCGCGTTGCATCGTGACGACAGTGGGCCCCTACCAGCTCTATGGCTCGAAACTGGTCGCGGCCTGCGCGGCAACCGGCACCGACTACTTGAACCTTTCCGGCGAGTCCAACTGGATGCGGGCCATGATCGACGCCCATGACGCGGAGGCGAAGCGCTCAGGCGCGCGCATCCTGTTCTCGTGCGGCTTCAGACTCGATTCCGTTCGAACTTGGCGTGATGTTCACGCAGGACATCGCAAAGCGCCGGCTCGGTCATGTCGTGCCGCGGGTGAAGGGCCGCGTCCGCGCGTTGAGCGGTTCGCTCTCGGGCGGCACGCTGGCGAGCGGTGAAGCGACGCGCGCCGCCGCTGCGAAAGATCCGTCGGTGATCAGGTTGCTGGTCGACCCGTTCGCCCTGACGCCGGGCTTCCGCGGCGCCGACCAGCCGCGTGGCGACAAGGTCGAGCAGGACGACGACGTCGGCGGCAAGGTCGGACCGTGGCTGATGGCGCCGATCAATTCGAAGAACATCCATCGTTCGAACATGTTGCAGGGCCAACCGTGGGGCACCGACTTCGTCTATGACGAGATGGTGATCCTGCGCGACGACCAGCCGTCGCAGGCATTCACGTTTCCCGACGGCAAGGCGCCGAAACCCGGCGAAGGACCGAGCAAGGCGGAGCGCGAGGCCGGGTTCTACGATCTCGTCTTCATCGGCATCGACCGCGACGGCAGGAAGGTGCAGGCACAGGTCTACGGCAAGAAGGATCCAGGCTACGGCTCGACCGCGATGATTTTAGCGGAGACCGCGCTGTGCCTGCTGCGCGATGGCGCCAATGTCGCGGGCGGCATTTCGGTGCCGGGCGCAGCGCTTGCCAACAAGCTGATCGAGCGCTTGCAGGCCCGCGCGCAGCTGACGTTCAAGGACGAGACGCGATGAGCGCGCGCTCCGCGGCGACGGGTCTGGCGGCGCTGCTGTGCGGCCTGCTCGTGGTGCCTGCGTTGGCCGTCGAGAATGGGCCTGCGGCGACGCCGCTGGAAGGCAAGTGGAAATTCTCGACAGAAGATCAGGACCAACCGGACCTGAGCTTTGCCGACGACGAAGCGCACGATCTTCGACGTCGGTTGCGGCGGACGATTTACGCTGTGGGCGGTGCACCCGCTGAAGTCGAAGACGCCGCCGAAGACGGACGTAGACGCAAAGGTTACGCTGACGGTCGGCAACGGCAAGACGACGCGGCAGCTGGTCGGCATCCTGCAAGCCGGCTTCGGTGACACGCAATTCGGCGATCATTTCCCGCAGACGACGGCCTACGTAGTGCAGACCGATCTTGGCTACGACCACCGAAGTCTCGAGACCTACGGCGACAAATGGCGCAAGGACGAAGCGCAGCTCTTGGATTTTCTCGATTCCGGCGGCCCGCTCACGATCTCGGCCGAAGGCGCAAGCTACACGTTGCCGCCGATCGGCATCGCCGACTGGAAGCAGCGTTTCAGCAAGATTTGCTCAGGCTCCTGAAACAAAATCAGCTCTCTGCGGTACGCTATCGCTGGTCAAGCGCCGGCCAACTGTATTTGGGAAGCTGCAGAGCGTCGGCAATATCCCGGCCCAAGGCGAGCTTAGCCAAACCAGGGATCGCGAAGGCCTTGATCACGAGATTGCGCACGAAGATGCCGGGGCGCGTCTTTGGCGCGAACGCGCCCGCAAATCGCTCGGCGCCGCGCTGCTTCGCAGCGATGTAGCTCCGTAACAGCGTTTCGTATCTGCCGAACGCCTGTCCATACTGGCCATCGGCGGCGGCGAGCTCACCCGCCAGCACATAAGCTGAGATCATCGCTAGCGCCGAGCCTTGTCCTGCCAGCAACGAAACGCAGAAGGCAGCGTCGCCGACAAGGGCAATGCGGCCGCGCGCCCATCTCGGCATCCTGATCTGACTCACCCTGTCGAAGTAAAGCTCCTTGGTTTGCTCCAGCTCGTCCAGTATCCGCGGGCATTCCCATCTGCATCGGCCATACACTTCGCGCAGAATTGCCTTCTCCTCCCGGAGCGTCGTGGGCAAAGAAACATTGTCCGCAGCAAAGACGAACAAGAACAGGGTCCGATCGTCGCGCAGGGTAAAGCGTCCGACCATGCGGCCTGGCTGCCCATACATCAGATACACATCCTCGTCGCGCGGGCGGTATCCTCGGACCTCGAACGCTGCGACGACGTAGCCGAGATGTCTTTCGAATTGCGACTGCCGCCCGAAGACAAGCTTGCGGACCGCCGAGTGCAGGCCGTCGGCCCCGATCACCAGGTCGAACTCGCGCGTCCCGGCGTGCTTCAATTTGACCTCGACGGCGTGCGGTCGCTCCTCAAGCGCGACGATCTCGTCACCGAACACGGTTTCAATGCCACTTTCCCTGGCTTTCGTGAACAGCAGGCTCGACAGGTCGCTTCGTTGCAGCGTCACAAAGCGACCGCTGGTCAGTTCGGAAAAAACCCTGGTGCCAAAGCCGGCGAGACGCCGCCCGACGTCGTCTACGATCCGCAACTCCTGCACATGATAGCCTAGGCGGTTGATCTCTCCGAGCTGACCCATGCGCTCGGCGATATCATATCCAAGGCCCCAGAAATCGATCGCGTAGCCGCCTGTGCGCAAAGCCTGTGCCCGCTCGATCAAGGTCGGTTCAAATCCGGCCGCCTTCAACCAGAAGGCCAGCGTGGGTCCGGCAATTCCGGCGCCTGAGATCAAGATGGTTGTCATGATCAACAAGTCGGGAAACTGGTGATTGTTTCCAGCAAGCCTGCTCGACAGGCCAAGTTCTGCTTACTCAGATAATCGTCAGATTATGAGCGTCCGCTAAGCAGCGTCTTGAGTCCGAGCACACACGCTTTCATGGGATAAGCGGACTTGACCTTGGCGGTCTGCCACCTTCGCTGATGAATCTCGACGGCAGACCCCACGGTTCACGCCTCGATCGTCCACTCCTCGGCGCTGGCACCGGCCATGGCGCGAACCCGTTCCTCGTCGCCGGCCAGTTCGGCGGCGCTGCCGCTATAAACAATCTTGCCATCGTCGAGCACATAGGCGCGGTCGGCAATCCCGAGCGAGACGCGCACATTCTGCTCGACCACCAGCACCGAGATGCCCTCCTCGCGCATTGCCGCGATGATGCGGAACACCTCCTTGACGATCAGCGGCGCGAGGCCCTGGCTCGGCTCGTCAAGCAGCAAGAGCCGCGGATTGAGCAAGCAGCGCACGGCCGATCGACAGCATCTCCTGCTCGCCGCCGGACAGCTGGCGGCCGAGGTTGCGGCGTCGCTCGGCGAGCGACGGAAAAAATTTGAAGACGCGATCGATGGTCCAGTGTGCCGGGCCGCACCAGCGGCACCTTCAGATTGTCCTCGACCGTCAGGTTGGCGAAGATCCTGCGGCCTTCGGGCACATAGCCGACGCCGAGCTCGGCAATCCGGAAAGTCGGCATCGCCGCGCGCTTCCTGGCCGAAGATCGTCACGCGAGCCCTCGCGCGCCGGCGTCAGTCCCATGATGCTGCGCAGCGTCGTGGTCTTGCCGGCGCCGTTGCGGCCGAGCAGCGCGACGATCTCGCCCTCGTTCACCTCGAGGCCAACGCCATGCAGGATGTGGCTGCGGCCGTAGAAGGTGTGCAGGCCCGCGGCCTCGAGCGGCTTCATGCGGCCTCCCCGAGATAGGCGGCCTGCACCGCCTCGGAGGCGGCGATCTCCTGCGGCGTGCCTTCGGCGAGCAGGCGGCCCTGGTCGAGCACGGTGATGCGGTCGGCGAGATGAAATACCACGCGCATGTCGTGCTCGATCAGCACGATGGTGTACTTGCTGTCGCGATGCAGCGTGCGGATCAGCCTGGTGATCTCGTAGGTCTCCTGGTCGCCCATGCCGGCGGTCGGCTCGTCGAGCAGCAGCAGCCGCGGCTTCAGCGCCAGCGCCATCGCGATTTCGGTGGCGCGCTGGTCGCCGTGCGCGAGCTCGCCGACCAGGCGGTCGCGCCTTGGCGGACAAGCCCGACGAGGCCGAGCATCTCGTCGATCACCGCGTCGGCGCGCGCGGCATCGGCTGCGCGAGGTCCACATGTGCAGCGTCTGGCCGGCTGCGACCTCGGCGGCGCTCTGCACATTCTCGCGCACGGTCAGCTCGGGGAAGATCTCGGTGATCTGGAAGGTGCGCGCCATGCCGAGTCCGACTCGCCTGTGCGCGGGCACTCGCGTCACGTCCTGGCCGTCGAACACGATCGCGCCCTGGGTCGGCGGGAAGAAGCCGCAGATCATGTTGAAGAAGGTGGTCTTGCCGGCGCCGTTCGGGCCGATGATGGCGCGGAGCTCGCCTGGCTTCGACCGCCATCGACACGTCGCGCACCGCAACGAGGCTGCCGAACGTCTTCGTGACGTTGCGGACCTCGAGCATGCTCATTCGACCGCCCCGCCGCTGCAGCATGCCGAGCAGGCCGCGCGGAAAGAACAGCACGACCAGCATGAAGATGACGCCGACGAACGACATCCAGTTCACCGTCATCGACGAGATGTAGTCCTGCAGCACCACGAACACGGCCGCGCCGATCAGCGGGCCCCAGAAGGTGCGCATGCCGCCCATCACGGTCATGATCACGATGTAGCCGGAGAGCGAATAGTGCAGCGCCAGCGGATCGGCGAAGTTGTTGAGCAGCGCGTAGAGCGTGCCGGCGAGCGCGGTGAAGAAGCAGGAGATCGAGAACGACAGCCAGATGTGGCGCTCGACGGGAATGCCAAGGAAGCGCGCGCGGCGCTCGTTCTCGCGGATCGCGCGCAGCGTGCGGCCGAACGGCGAGCGCACCAGCGATGCCCATCAACGCGATGGCGACCGCGAACACGCGAGCAGGAAATAATAGAAGGTGTCGCCGCTGGCGGCGATGTCGAGGGTGAATGGGCCGAAGCCGATCGGCTCGCGATGAAAGCCGCGCAGGCCGTCGAAGCCGCCGGTGAAATCGTTCCAGCTGTAGGCGAGGTAGTACCAGATCTGGCCGAAGGCGATGGTGCACATCGCGAAGTAGACGCCGCGGCGGCGCACGATCAGCGCGCCGAACAGGGTGCCGGCAATGCCGCCGAGCAGCGTGCCGGCGAGCATGGCAAGCGGCGTCGAGGCCGCGACGTATTTCAGCGTCAGGCCCGCGCCATAGGCGCCGAGGCCGAAATAGGCGGCGTGGCCGAAGCTCATCACGCCGGTGAAGCCGAGCAGCAGGTTGAGCGCCCATGGCGGCGAGGCCGAACACCAGCACGCGGCCGGCGAGCGCGGTGTAGCCGCCGAGCAGCGGCAGCCAGAACGGCACCGCGATCAGCACGAGCCCAGATCACCGACCAGCATGCAGCCAGCGCCGCGACGGCTGGCGCGCGCGTCGCGGACGGCGAGGGCAATGGCGATGCTCATGACATCATCCCTTCTTCGCCCATCAGGCCGCGCGGCCGGATCAGCAGCACGATCATCATGATGGCGTAGATCACCGCTTCGCTCGCGGACGGATAGACGACGGTGGTCAGCGCCGCGGCGACGCCGATCAACAGGCCGCCGAACAGCGTGCCGGTCAGGCTGCCGACGCCGCCGACGATGATGGCGATGAAGCTCGGCATCAGCAGGTCATCGCCCATGTTGGGGTTGAGGCCGATCTGACCCGCGGCGAGCACGCCGGAGAGGCCGGCGAGCAAGCAGCCGACGGCGAAGTTGAAGGTGCGCAGCAGATGCACGTTGACGCCGAGCGAGGCCACGGTCTCGAGATCGAGCGTGCCGGCGCGGATGCGCAGGCCGACGCGGGTGTAGCGCAGGAAGGCGAACAGCCCGATCACGCTGACGATCACGATCGCCACCATGAAGATGCGGTACCAGGTGATGAAGAACAGGTCGCGAGCTGATCGGGTGCGCCAGCGATGTCGGGCAATGCCCATCGGCAGGCCGTTCGGCCCCCAGATGTAGCGGGCACGCGTCCTGCAGCACGAAGGCAAGACCGAAGGTGAGCAGCAGGCTGTAGACCGGGTCGCGGTTGTAGACGCCGACTGATCATCAGCCGCTCGACCAGGACGCCGATCAGCGCGGTCAGGAGCGGCGAGACGACGAGCGCGCCCCAATAGCCGAGCACTGGCGACAGCGTGAAGGCGAGGTAGCCGCCGAGCGCAAGGAAATTGCCGTGCGCGAAGTTGATGACGTTCGAGAGATTGAGGATCAGCGACAGGCCGAGCGCCATCAGCACGTAGAACGCACCGATGATCAGCCCGTTGGTGACGTTGTACAGAATGACCTGGATCATCGGCCCCTCGCGATGCAGGATCGTGTCGGCGTCAACAGCGTGCCGGAGCGCGACCGGTTTCGAATGAACCGCCGTCGCGCTCCGGGTTATCCACGTCTCCGGATCATGCTCAGGTCGGACGGACCATCTTGCAGCCGGTCTCCTCGACCGTGCCGGCGGCCTGCCTCGCCGGAGACCGTCTCCGCGATGGTGAAGACGTTGTCCGGGTTGTCCTTCGGCGGATGCACCTCGCCGACGAAGATGTTCGGCATCAGTTCGTGGTCGCCCTTGCGGTAGCGCACCTTGCCGGGCTGCAGCGCGACATCCGGCGGCAGCTCGAAATCCTCAAGCGCCTGCGGCGAGCTTCGGGCCCTCGAGCGATTTCGCCTTCTCGGCCGCCAAGCCGCACCGTGTGCATCGATACGTAGCCGAACCAGTCGCGCGCCGACGGCGTCTTCTTGGTCGCGGCGCGGTAGTCGGCGACGAACTTCACGACCTCCGGGACTTTCGGCTGATCCCACCACCACTCCATGTCCCACCAGCCGGCCTGCGCATCCGGCTGCAACGCCTTGACGGTTTCGAGCTCGAACAGCGCGCCGCCAAGCGCCATTTCCTTCTGCATGCCGAACTGGATGAACTGCTTCATGCAGTTGATCTGCGTCAGCCCGCCCATGTTGTTGAGCAGCACGTTGGGCTTGTAGGCCTTGGCCTTGATCAGGGTGGCCGAGAAATCGGTGTTGTTGATCGGCAGCATGTCGCCTTCGTAGGTGCCGCCTAGCTTCTTCAGCGCCTTGATGAAGCCGTCCTGCAGCGTGTGGCCGTAAGCATAGTCCGGCGTGATGAAGAACCATTTCTTGCCGAACCGCTTCACGAGCTCAGGCGTGATCGCGGCGGTGTCCATCGTCGTGGTGTTGCAGACGCGGAACACGTTCCACTTGCAATCCGTGCCGGTGATCGGATCGGTGTGGCCGCCCGGCACGATGTGGAACACCTTCGCGTCGCTGGTGACCTGCGACATCGCATAGGCAATGCCCGAATTGACGTCGCCGAGAATCGCGTCGACCTTGTCGCGATCGATCAGCTTGTGGGTCTTCTGCCACGCCGGTGCCGACGTCATTGGCGGAATCTTCGACCAGCAGCTGGACCGGCCGGCCGAGGATGCCGCCCTTCTTGTTGATCTCCGCTTCCGCGTATTTGGCGCCGTCGACCTCGCTCTGGGCGAGCGCCGACAGCACGCCGGTCAGCGGATTGACCATGCCGATCTTGACGGGCTCGTCGCCGAGCGCCCTGACGATGAAGGGTGCGCCGATGACCTGGCTGAAGCCAAGCACGAGCCCCGCTTTGACGACCGTACGCCGACCTATCGGCGTGCTGAAGTTTGACATTCGCGACCTCCCTCAAATGTTTTTTTGATGCCGAGGCTTTGCCTCCGACCGTCGCGAGAGACCCGCAACGCGCGCCGGTTGTTCCCGGCGCTTTGGCCCGCTCAACTCGGGGAGAAATTGTCTGCGGAGCGCTCGGGCCTGCGACCGCGACGAGTTGGATCGGGGGCCAAACCCCGATCGATCAGATATGATTAGTCAGACCAGAGCGACTTCGAGGATTGAAGTCTTAATCGCGCCTTCAGCGCTGTCATCTGCGCGACATGATCGCCGAAGGTCGTTACTTGTACCGGGTCGTCAGGTCATCCGACAAGCAGGTGACGGTAACATTCTCGAAAAATTGGCCGACCCCCGAAGGACAAACGTCCCCGGATATCAGACTAAAGTTGGTCGAGTTCATGAGAATGACCTGAAGCAGATCGGCGCGTTGCGATTGTTCTTCCGGCGCGACGGCTTGAAACGCGGCACCATCTTGCCACGGAGTTCGCGACGTTCGAGCGGGGCTCATGACACTCGCTCGACTTTCGTCGCCTGACGACAGCGGTCTCGACACGCGGTATCGGCGGCGCGACCGGACTTTGCGCCACGGCTGTGCGGTCCGCGGTGACGCCGACGGAACGACGCAGAGGATTTCTTTCGCAATGCAATGGATTGCTTCCCGCACTTCGCTCGCCTTACAATCGCTGAACGCGCGAAGCCTCCTCCAGACAACCTCCCCATCGCGAGCTTTAACCTGTCATGCTGTTTCTTCTGCTCGGTATCCTCGTCACGGTCGTGGTTGGCGCGATCTGTTTCTATTTGATCGATCGCTTTGTCCGCGATGGGCGGCTCGCCAATTTGCTGAAGCTGCTGGTCGTGCTGCTCTGCCTGATCTCGATCCTGCAGCGGCTGTTGCCGGCGCTCGGTATCGGCTGGCTCTGACGGCGCACCGCACAACGAAAGAGGCCGCCTTGCGGCGGCCAGATCCACAATTAAAGAGGCCGCCTCGCGGCGGCCAGATCCACAATTAAAGAGGCCGCCTTGCGGCGGCCTCTTGCGGCGCTCACGTGAAGCGGCGCCAGCACAACACCGGATGTGTATCCCCCCACCTCCTCGGTGATGCGATACCACCTTAGCGAGGCCGGACAGGACCGCACGCGAAAGCGCTATCGGTTTTTTGAATCCGCGTTGCCGGAGGCAAGCGCTGATGTTAGCCTCGTGGCGTCGGCGGTTTTTGGCGGGTCGTCGGCCCTCTTTCAAGAACACTCAAAAAACACTGAACAAACAAGCGGGCGCACGGCGTTCCCGATGGTTCGGACCAAAAACGGTCCGCGACCATGAGCGCCGACGCTCGCTTTGTTCCTTTGAGGGAGGGAACCCATGAGTGACGTGATCGGCTTTTTCACTGGCCACAATATTTATGCGTGGCTGTTCATCATCGCCTGCTGCGTCGGCCTCGGCGCGATCTCCACACACCAGAAGAGGCAGGCCGAGATCGGCCAGGACTGATCGGCCTCGCGCCACCTTCCCGATTCATCAGAGTTCAACGCCGTCATACAGCGCAAGGTTTTGCGCAGCGGAATCGCTCGTGCGCTGATCCGATTGCCGCCCCGGACAATTCCGTATTGTGGAATATTCCAAGTTTGCAAAGCGACTGCGCACGCGTTCTTTGCTAACCCCTGATGTCAACGAAGCGGCAGACTTCAGGGAGTGCCCGACATGAATGACATCGCAACCGCCCAAATTCGTCCGCTTGCCCCGCTCAGCGGGCCGCAAGTCTGGTACGGCCGCGAGATGGCGAAGCGAACCGACTGGATTCGTCCGCTGACGGCGGCCGAAATCACAGAGCTCGAAGCTGCAGTCGCCGAGCTCGATCAGACCGGCATCGATATTGCTGCGATCGGACCGCAGCATCTGAAGGTCCCGGGTCTGCGGCCGCTGATCGACGAAATCCGCGCCGCCGTCCTGCACGGCACAGGGTTTCTGCTGGTCCGCGGCGTGCCGGTGCAACGCTGGAGCATCCGGCAATGCGCGATCGCCTATTTCGGTCTCGGCACCCTGCTTGGAGAGCCGGTGTCGCAGAACGCGATGGGACACATTCTCGGACACGTCAAGGACATCGGCGCCGACTACGCGCGACCGACACACCGTGGCTATCAGACTGCGGCGCGGCTCGCGTATCACTGCGACTCCTCCGACATCGTCGGCCTGCTGTGCCTGAAACCCGCCAAGGCGGGCGGCAAGTCCTCAATCGTCAGCAGCTGGACGCTGTTCAATGAAATGCTGCGGCGACATCCCGCCCTGCTCCCCGAGCTGTTGCAGCCGGTCTATCGCGACCGCCGCGGCGAAGTCCCCGACGGCGCCGAGCCCTGGTATGCCGTGCCGGTATTCAATCCGACGGCCGACGGCGGGATGGTTGCAACCTACGTGCGCAGTGCAATGCAAAAGGCGCAGCGCTTTCCCGAGGTGCCTCGCCTGACGCCGCAACTCACCGCCGCGTGCGATGCGATGGACGCACTCGCCGAAGATCCGGAGATCCATCTCGACATGGATTTCCGTCCCGGCGACATGCAGTTCGTCAGCAACCACTGGGTCATGCATTCGCGCACGGCCTATGAGGATTTCCCCGAGCCCGAAAACCGCCGCCACCTGTTCAGGCTGTGGCTCGCCTGCACCGATGGACCGATGTTGCCGGAGGTCTATACCCGTGTCTGGCAAGGCGCGACGGCGAATGGTCGACCGGCCGGCATTCGCGTGCCCGGAGTGCCGCTGTCCGCACCGCTTGATGCGAGTTGGTGACCGCGCTGGCCATCGACAGGCAAGGCGCAAAATTTTAGCGCGAACGCCATTTTACTCTTGCGTTTTGCCCTTGCGTATTGTTCTTGTTTTCTAGTCTCAAAGCATCGATCCGACAACACCTTTAACGCAAGGGCCTCGCACAAATGGCGCACACCGCGCGCGATTTGCGCCTGCTCGCGCGCAATATTGCGCGTCTGCGGCGCGACATTCGCCTGCAGGCCCGCGAGCTGCAGGCCTTGATCGACGCCGACCTCGATTGCTCGGGCGCGGCGCAAGTCCTGATGCACTTGAACAACGATCTCCGGCTGTTTCTCGAAAAGCGGGAGCGGTTGACGTGCGAGGGCTAGCCCGGTTCGCAGAACCATGGTGCGTCACGACCGAGGGCGACAGCATCGCCGTGTGCGACGCCAACGGCGTTCTGCTCGTCCAGCTGTCGCGCGACGCCAACATCGACAGCGCACTTGCCAGCAACAATGGTCAGTTGAGCGAAGCGGAAGCAGCCGAACTCGCGCAGCTGATTGCGCTCCTGCCGGTGCTGTCGCGGCGGCCGCAATATTGATTTACTCGCGGCCACAGTGGGCTGACGATTCCGGAGAACTTGGCGATGATCAGAGGCAGTTGCGCCTGTGGCGGCATTCGGTTCGAGGTCGATGAAGTGCGCTCGCTCACGCATTGTCATTGCGCGAACTGCCGCAAGCTGACGGCGGCAAGCTTTGCCACCTACGCACATGTCGAGAAGGACAAGTTCCGCTTTGTCTGCGGTGAGGATTTGATCAACCGCTACGAATCGGCGCCGGGCAGCTTTCGCTCGTTCTGCCGGGTCTGCAGCTCGCTGATGCCTGGACCGGTGCCATATCTGACGACCGTCAGCGTGCCCGCCGGGCTGCTCGACGATGACCCGAATGTGCGGCCGCGGTTGCACGTCTTCACGTCATCCAAGGCGCCGTGGGTGGAGATCACCGACGGCCTGCCCCAGCATCCGAAATGGGTGCCGGGCTACGAACCGAAGCAAGACTGAACCAGCGTTTGTCGGCGCCCGACCAAGAGTGTGAGTTCACACTCTTGATGATCGCACATGTCCGACACGCCAGCCGCCCGCGCCCAACGCATCATCGACACCGCCGCGACACGGCCGTTGCGAGACGCCGCGTACCTGCTGTTCCGCGAGCAGGACTGGTTCAATCGCCTCGAGGAGGAAGCGGAAGGCCCTTACGCCGATAAGGCGCCGCTCGACGCTGCGCGCGCGAGGTCGATTGCGCGGGCGAAAATTTCCCTCGACAAGGCCAATGCACACAACGGCCCGACTTTCGCACGCCTCAGGCAGGCCCACCCAAGAGCAGGCGATGACGAGCTGAAAGCCGCGATCAAGGCGGCGGTTAAATTCGACGACGCCTGCTTCGCCAACTACCCGCACGAGCGCGGCGACGACTGGGACAAGGCAGTGCGCGCCGTCGCCAGCGCCGCACGCAAGAATCCCGGCTATCTCGATGTCACCTTGCACGAGGCGGCCAACCGCGTCGCCTATTACATGAAGTAGCGCGGCGTTCACCGCCTGCGCTGCGCCTCTCACCCCGTAAAATCGGTCGGCTTGGACTGAATCTGCCATGTCGAATCCGGCGAAGCGCCGAGGGTCTGGCTCGCGGTGATGGTCGCACCGCTCATGGTCCAGTCGACCACCGCGCCGGTCCCGGTCTGCCGCCACAACACGTCGGTCGTGCCGCCGTTGAGATCGCAAATCTCGACGATGTTCCAGGATGAGTCCGGTGCTGCGCCGATCAGCTGGCTTGACTGGATCGTCGCTCCGTTCATCAGCCACAGCGCCAGGGTGCCGGTCCCGCTCTGCCGCCACAGGATGTCGGACGTGCCGTCGTGATTGAAGTCGGCAATTCCAGCGACGCTCCACGATGCGTCGATGGCCGCTCCGATAATCTGGCTCGAGCCGATCGTCGCTCCGTTCATCGACCAGTCGACGAGCGTGTTGCTGCCGGCTTGCCGCCACAACAGGTCGCTGCTGCCGTCGCCATTGAAATCGCCAGTCGCTGCGATGCTCCACGACGTGTCGGGCGCGGCACCGATCACCTGGCTTGAACCGATCGTCGCTCCGTTCATCGACCAGTCGACCAGCTGGCCTGTTGTGTTCTGCCGCCACAACAAATCGGCTTTGCCGTCACCATTGAAATCAGCGATCTCGGCGATGCTCCAACTCGCGTCCGGTGCAGCATTGATGATTTGGCTCGACGCGATGGTGGCGCCGTTCATGCTCCAGTCGACCAGCTCGCCGGTCGTGCTTTGCCGCCACAGGACGTCGGTCTTGCCGTTGCCGTCGAAGTCGGCGTTGCCGGCGATGCTCCACGACGCATCAGGCGCAGCGCCGATGATCGGGCTCGCGGTGATGGTCGAGCCGTTCATGATCCAATCGACCAGTTCGCCGGTGCCGGCCTGGCGCCACAGAATGCTCGAAGTGCCACTGCCGCCGAAGTCGCTTGTCGGTTCGGTGACCACGATCGGGAACGAGCGGAGAACGACACCGTTGAGGGTCAGAACGCCAGTCAGGCTCCCCGGCGCCACCCATGTGTGCGAGCCCTGGGTCGAGAATTGGCCGGCGCCGGTGATGGTGGCGGCCTGGATGGTGCCGTCACCCCAATCCATGGTCGAGGTAAAGCTCGATGCCGTGTCGCCGCCGCTCGAGTCGATGAAACTTCCGAGACCGCCGAAGAACAGGTGGTTGGTTTCGGCATGGATCCCGTGAGTATTGTTAAACCCGCTGTCAGGGGCCGCGACCAGCAGTGATACCGACGGCGTAAGTGACGTTGGACCAGGCGTGTAATCGACATTGGCGGTCAGGGTGAAGGTGCCGGTGCCGGTGTAGTTGTGGCTCGCTAACACATCGAACAATCCACTTCCGCCAGCGACGGTCGCCGGCGTGACCGGTGTGCCGTCACCCCAGTCGATGGTCGCGGTAAAATCGGACGCTGGATCGCCGACCGAACTGTCGCTGATCATCGCAACCAGGCCGCCGTCCAGCTTGCCCGACGTACAGGGGTTCAAAGTCACGATTTTGGCGGTGATCGTCGTCATATGGCTCTGCTCCGTTCTGGACAAAATCCAAGGGCCAGGCACCTCGCACTGATCGGCGAGGCGCCCCCGATCAAGGTCAGCACCTTATGGATTCGTCGCAGCGCCAAACCGCGGGTTCAGCGCGTCACCTCTGGGCGCCGCATTCAAGCGATGCGCGAGGTGCGCTCGACAAAGCCGCGCAGTGCCGAAGTCCCAAAAGCGCTGTTCTGGCGCGCGCTGATATCAGGCATCGGTCTGTTCGCGCTCCGCCTCATCGGCGATGACGACTGGTGGACCGGGCACCTCGTCTATCGCTTCCCGCCGCGGTGAGGCCTTACGCCTGAATGCGCAGCGCCTCGCGCACCGACGGCCGCTCGTTCATCGCGGCGAAATGAGCGCTCACCTTCGGGAACTTCGCGATGTCGACCTCGTCGCCCTTCAGCCAGGTCGACATGGTGAAGAGATAGGGATCGCAGATCGTGTAGCTTTCGCCCATCACCCACGGTCCCTTGATCATGGTCTTCTCGATCAAGGCGAAGCAATCGGCCATCGTCTGCGGCACCTTGCGTTTCATCGCGGCCATCGCGCTCTCGTCGTCGACCCAGCGCGCGCCGCGGCGGCCGTGGGCGTGCGCGACATGCACGGTGGCGCAAAGGTAGCTGTTGAAAGCCTGGACCTGGGCGAAGGCAAACGCGTCATTGAGCGGCGCGAGCTTCCTGTCCGGATGCGTCTGCGCGACATAAGCGAGGATCGCCGGCGTCTCGGTCAGGATGCCCTCGGTCGGTGACGAGCGAGGGCACGCGCGCCTTCGGGTTGATCGCAAGATAGGCCGGCTTCCTCTGCTCCTCGTCCTTGAAGCTGACGCGGATGGCTTCGTGGGCAGCGCCGGCATCGAGTAGCGCGATGTGGGACGCAAGGGCGCAGCTGCCCGGTGAATAATAGAGCTTGATCATGGCGGGATCCGGCTGGATTGAACGGAACCCGTCTTGTAGCAGGCGAGCCGGCCGTTGACTACGCAAGGCTCCGCGCCGGAAGCGATAGCAGCCGGCTCGGAGGATCGGCTATCATGCGCGACGCAGCGATTCAGCCGACGAGCGTGTGACCATGCCCCAGCCGATCCAGGTCAAAATCTTCATGGACACCAGGCCGGCCGCTCTCGAAGAGCAGATCAACGGCTGGCTGGCCCAGCTCGGCAAGGCCGTGGTGATCCGCAGCGAAACCGTGGTGACGGCGATCGCCGAGAAGCCGAACATCGTTGTCACGGTGTGGTACGAGCCGCAGTCGAACTGAGTGCGACCCACGGAGGCCGCGCGCAAGAGATCACTGGATCGCGATCTCGATTCCGGCGGAGCGGCGCTTGCCTTCGCCCGGCACGAACTGCGCGAAGGCCTCGCGGATCCGCACCGCCGGGGTCACATCGCGCCCATACCAGCGCTCGGGCGGCAGCGGCGTGTCTGCGGTCATGTTCGGCCAATCGATCGCGGCGAGCGGCACGCGGTTGATGCGCGACGGGCGTTGCGCGCCGCTCTCATCGCTCGCGACGTCGAGCGCAAACACGACGGCGACGAGGCCGACGCCAGCCAAAATCATATTTTTGTAGGCTTGCATTTTTTGATCCCCCAGCCTGGACGGAGGATCTAGCGGTCACCTCGCGAAGCCGCGGTTAATGCGCGCCTTGCATTTGCCGGAGCAGTTTTCGCTGCGTGTACGGATTTCGGACGATTTAAAAATCCGCTCGACCAAGCCACGGCGTGCCGGCGTACCAATCCTCGGCGCGCTGTTCAGCATGGTGGCCGTCGATCGCCGGGATGGGCAGAATTTTGCAGGTGCGGCCGTCCGATACACGAAACTGATACACGGGATACATGCCGGACTCCCAGCAAAGCCCCTGCCCGGCAGAGCATCATAATTGCTAACATTTTCTAAAAATCGGACGCTTCCGCCGCGCCGGCCGACGCCTTACAAGGACCCATGCCCCGCCCGCAAAAATCCCATTTCATTAATTGTCTCGCGCTTGCCGCCCTTATCGTCGCGGCGACGCCGGACGACCGATCGATCGCAGCCGAAGGCGAGGCCTCGCGAAGCGCGGGCTGGACGTTCTCGACCGCGGATCAGGATCATCCGAACTTGAGCTATTCCGACGGCAAGAAGGCCGTTTTCATGATGGGCTGCGGCCATGCCTTCGCGATCTGGGCCGCTTACCCGGACAAATCGAAGCGACCAAAGAAGGCGGACGAGAAAGCCTATATCACGATCGAGAACGGCAAGTCGCAGATGAATCTAGCCGGTGTCCTGAAGTCGGGCAGCAATGACGACCTGCCGGCCGACACGATGTATTTCTTCCAGTCTGATCTCGGCTACGACCACACGAGCAGTGCGACCTACGGCCCGGCCTGGCAGAAGCGGCAGGCAAAACTGTTCGACTTTCTGGATTCCGGCCGCGCGCTGACGATCTCCGGCGCCGGCAAGGTCTATGTGCTGCCGGCGATCAAGATCGCCGACTGGAAAGCGCGCTTCAAGAAGGTCTGCTGAGGTAACAAAAGCGTCCTTCGCGCGTATATCGCTTGCGTGTTCGCGGAGGACATGAGTTGCGCCGGGTCGCCATCGTTGCCGCGGTCGTTGCGACCGTTGTCATTGCCTATGCCGGTTCCGCGATCTGGTCGGTGAGTTCACTGCTGCTCGCCGTTCGCGCCGGCGATGGCGGAGCGATCGTGCGACAGACCGACATCCCGCGCCTGCGCGACATGCTGGTCGCACAAATCGTTGACGCCTATCTCGATCGCATCGGCAGCAAACGCCAGCTGGAACGGCTGGCGGTTGCCGCATACGGCCCAAGCGTCGCCGACGCACTGGTTGGAAAAATCCTCGACGAAGGTTTGACGCGGCTGTTGCGCGATGGCGTCGTGCAGGATCCGATAAAACCGTCAGCTCACGTCTCGCTCGCACCGCTCGGCGCGCTAAAGCCCGGCGAGCTTGCCGAACTCGCCTCACGCATCCGGCCGTTCAAGTTGCTCGAGTTCGACCTTCGGATCAGCCCGTCCGATGATGCGCGCATCTACACCGCCGCACGATTTCGTCTCGAAGGCATGCGCTGGAAGCTCTCCGGATTGATCCTGCCGCCTGCGATCGCAGCCGACATCGCGGCGATGATTGTCGAACCCACGCGGCGTCCGTGAGTGGGGCTTAAGCAGAGCTGTCATCCTGCGAGAGTTTGCGCTGCACGCGCCGGTCGTGCTGCTCCGTCACCGTCTCGGGCGGAGTGCTGCGAATGCGCCGGATCGAGACGCGCGGCCGGCCCTCGCAATTCGTGCAGCGCAGCCACAGCGTGAGGTTGGCCAGCGCCGTCAGCGGATGGCGGTCGATGGAGCGGATATCGATGGTCTTGACCTGGCGGCAGCCGTGACACTTGACGTCGAGCCAGAAGTAGCCGGCGGCGAGCGCAACGCCGAGCGCCGGCGACGGCTCGACCGTGTGCCACGACTCGATCTGCGCATTCCATGCGTCGATCGAGGCGATGCAGCGCTCGCGCTCCTTGGCGGCAATGATCTCGTTGGCCGCCGTAACTTTCTTGCGAATCCGCTCGTAATTCGGGTCGTGGTCGCGCTCGCCTGACATGGTTTCAGCTTGCCCTGATTCCGCGGGCACACAAGCCGCTAGGCATAGTATGCTGACCGCGGACAGCTACTGACTTTTGGCCGCATCGACCGGCAGCCGCATCGGCTTACCAGCAGGGCTGCGCCGGAAAATTGCAGTCGCGACGGAATGATCGCGTGCCACCGTTGGCGCTATTGCTTCAACTCGCAGGTCAAGTTCGTCATTCGCGGCCGGCCGCAGAAATAAAAACCATTCTCGTCGTAGATCGAGTACTGGCGCGCGCCATGCTTCAAGCGAAATGCGACGTTCATAGTGCAGGCAGTTGGTGACGCTCTCATCGTCACGACGATGTCATTGTTCGGCAAACTCCATATCGCCTGCAGCTGACTGCCACTCATCACCCGTAACGTCGCGGTGCCGCCTGGCGCGGGGGCCGGCCGGTTACCAAGCTTTGTGTCGATCTTGAGCGCGCTGCGGGTCAGCCCCTTCATATCCATGTCGAGCGAGGCACTCCGGTCCTGCGACAGCTTCATCGTGCCATCGCCGGAAAATTTGAAGTCCTTGACCTGCTTCGGCTGATCGCAATCGATCAGACCGGCGTAGCCGACCTTGGCGACAAGGGTCGATTGTGCGTGCGCGGTGGCACCCATCCCGAGCAACGCAGCGAGCGCAAGCAACGACAAACGCGGATTCATCATGGAGCCCCCGACCGACTGAACCCCGCACCCCGAATTTATCGCCCGGATGCCTTCCAGGTTCAAGCTGCAAGCGTTGCAATTGGGAACGTCCTTGCGGATAGGGCGTTCTAGGCCGCGAACCACGCCGTTCGCATCTCCCCTCATCGCCTGAACAGGACGAGGAGCGCCAGTTTTCGCATGCCAATACGTTGCGATCGTTGCGGCGGGCCGTTCGGCCTGCGCCGCTATCCGCAGGTCCGGACCCGACGTGATACCAGGCAATTCTGCTGTCGGCGGTGCGCCGCCGAATACCGGATCGACCTCATTCTCCGCGCCTATTGGCGGCGGATCAGCCACATCGCGTGGACCACAGAAAGCCATGCCGCGCTGACCGGCGCCGCACTTCAGCGCAAAATATGATCAGGAAACGACAGTGCGCCGCGGCGGGGCCGCAACGCATGCAAGAACTCCAAGAGGAGCGAAGCGTTATTTCAGCGACGAGTTGATCGAGGTGAATTTGTTGCTCATCGTCGTGCCGAGCGTGTTCACCGCCGCGATGATAGCAAGCGCGATGCCGGCCGCGATCAGTCCATATTCAATCGCCGTTGCCCCGGACTTGTTGGACAGGAACGCCCTGATCAGCTGAAATCCTCGCATGTTTGGCCCCTTCGATGGCACACAACTTCGACCGCAGGATTTTCTGCGGCAACAGGTTAGCGAACCTAGCCGAGAGGCCGCTAAGATTTCGTAAAATGCGATGCAAATTCAGCGGCGCGTCCGATGCGGCTATCTCGCCGCAACGACATAGCCGGCGCGCGGAAAATGCACGACGACCTCCCCGACCTGCGGATCATGCCGGCGGATCGCGACCTGCTCGACGGACAATGACACGACCTCGCCAACGATCTCGGTCTTGACGAATTCGTCCGCGAATACGGCGGCCTTGTCGCCAACCTTGCAGCCGCTGGGGTCCGCCGGATCGCTCGCCTCCGGCGCGGCGGGCTTCGCGCGTGAAGCGATGTCGAGCGCGTCACGCGGCGAGATGTCGGTACGCCGGCCGTGACCGATCGCACGCATTCGCTGCTCCCAATCCCGCGTTGCGGGAAAACCGGCGAGCAACGCGTCGGCAGCGCCGGCATGATTGCTCCTGACGTACCAGAGATTCATGTAGGCGCTGACATCGGCGAGGCTGCACTCGCCGAGCAGCCATTTCCGCACGCCGCCTGAAAGCTGCGCCTCGATGAAGCCGAGATGGGCGCGGACCTGGGCGCGATGATGCGGCAGGCCCGCCGCCATCGCCTTGATGTCGAACGGCGCGCCACGCAGCCTGGTACGATCCTCGATGAACTCCTGCGGCACCTTGTCGCCGAGCAAGCCGAACACGAGGTTCACGGTCGAAAGAAAGAACGCGCGATCGGTCCATTGCCCGACGATCCAGGGCAAACCGGCATTGCCGTCCGGGAACAGCGTCGGCGCCGGAAAGCGCCGTTCCAGTTCGCGCATGATGATCGCGGTGTCGCAATAGACGTCGGCGCCGATCTGCATCACCGGCGTGCGGCGATAGCCGCCGGTCAGCGGCATCAGGTCCGGCTTCGGCAGGATGCGTGGGATCAGCGAAGACTGCCAGCCAATCTGCTTGAAACCGAAGATGATGCGGATTTTTTCGGAGAACGGCGAGGCCTCGAAATGATGCAGGATCGGCTGATCGGACATGACGGTGCTCAGAAATGGCGTGATCAAAAGCAGAGATGCGAGACGATGTTGCCGCGCTTGTCGCGCAGCACATAGGGACATTTCAGCCGTTCGAGCGCGGCCTTGGCGTCTTCGTTGCCGAGCGCGGCGGATTTTTCATAGTAGGCCTTGGCGGCGTCCTTGTCCTCCGGCCCGCCGCGGCCGGCCTGCGCAAACGCGCCCATTCGCTCGAGCGCGCCGGCATGGCCTTGGGCCGCAGCCTTCTCGAACAAGCCGCGCGCAGCGACGTCGTCTTTCGGGCCGCCGACGCCGTCGGCCATCATCATGCCGAGCTGGTACTGCGCTTCCGCGTTGGTCTCGGCGGCCTTCGCAAGCAGCGCGCGGGACCGTGTCGGATCGGCGGAAACGCCGGCAGAGCCGGACACCGCCGCAAGATTGGAGACGCCGCGCGGATTACCGGCTTCAGCGGCGCGCTCGAACAGTTTTCGCGCCTGCGTCTCATCGCGCGCAACACCGTTGCCGGTGCCATACATCACGCCAAGCTCGACCATCGCCGACGACGATCCCTTGTCGGCGGCCTTGCGGAACGCGCTCTGCGCTTCGGCTTGTTGATTGCTCGCCAGATAAGCGCGGCCGAGTTCATACATCGCGCGCCGGGACGACGCCGAAGCGATCTTGCAGAACCGGATCGCGGTGGCGATGTCGCCGGGTGCGATCGCGTTGACGCCGTTGACGTCGGCGGGTTTGTCGGGATCGGCGGGATCGGCCGCCAGCCGGTCGCACAGCACGAGATCAGCGGACTGGCTATGCGCCGCGGTGAGGCCTGCGAGGGCAGCCAAGCCGAGGCCGAACACGAATATGAGGGGTTTCATCATCGGGCCGCATTTTGGCACATCGACATTTGCGGCGGAACCGGCTTGACAGCTTCCGGGATCACGCAAGTTGCGTGATGCAGTTCACGGAAAACGGATTTCGTTCCCGCGCATTCGCGACCTGCAATGCCAACACCTCTGGAACGGGCTGACCAGCGCCGGGTTCTCCTGCCATGGTCGGAGAAGCGCTCAAACCCGTGCTGTTCGTTGTGGCCGCGATTTATATCGCCATCGACGAGCTGTTTTCGCTCATAACGCAGCCGATCGCCGCCTGGCTCGCGCGGTAGGATTTCGCACGTCAACTCCGCCGTTGGATCACATTGCTGCCGCCCTACGCGGCGCTGGCGCTGTTTGCGGTCCCATTGATCGTGCTTGAGCCAGTCAAACCGGTCGCCGCCTATCTCGCCGCCACCGGCCATTTCGCGACCGGTGCCGCGCTATTCGTCGGTGGCGAGCTCTTGAAGCTCGTGCTGGTGGAGCGGCTGTTCCTGCTCAACAAGCACAAGCTGATGTCGATCCCGGCGTTTGCGTGGTGCTATCAGCACGTCAGCGCGCTGCGCGAATGGCTCGAAGCGACCGCCGTATTTCGTGGCGCGCGGCGCCTGGTTCACCGGGCCAACTCATTCGTTCGCGACCTGGCCGACCGGTGGACGACCGATGACGACGGCCCCCGCGTGCAGGAGCGCATTCGCGCCAGCCGTCGCCGCCGCTGAGGCCTCAGGACGCGGCCAGGCGATCGGCCGGGATACGGTCCGAGCACGCGCTCGCACAGGATCGAGTTCGTTGTACTCGCGGATCTCGACGATCTTGCCGTCGCGCAGGCGATACAGCAGGCAGTACTGGTTGTCGTAGCGCACGCCTTCCCTGGTCATCATGTCGGCCACCGCCTCGACCACGACCCAGTCCTCGTCGGCAAGCACGCGGATCGGGATGGTGCGACGCTGCTCCTGGACGCGCGAGGCGACATAGCCATAGAGATCGCGCATCACACTCGCCTTGCCGCGGAAGGTGCGCGACCACGAATATTGCCCGGTCACCGTCATGGTGACGTCGTCGGCCAGCCGATCGACATAAGCCGCGCGTTCGCCGCGCGCCACCGCGGCAAAGATCTCCTGCATCAGTTTCTTGTTGTCAGCGGCGCTCATATTTTGTATTCTCCGTGTGTTTCGATGAGCGCGCACTATCGCGCGCGATGCGCCCGACAGGCCAGCGCCAACGCTTCACATCGCCATGAATTTCATTCATGATGCTGATATGTCCCGCCTGCCTCCCCTCGATGCCCTGATCGCCCTTGAGGCCACTGCCCGCCTCGGCGGGATGACACGCGCGGCGCTTGAGCTCGGCATCACGCAGAGCGCGGTGAGCCATCGCCTGCGCCGGATCGAGCGCTTCATGGGCGTTGCGCTGCTGGTTCGTCGCAATAGCGGCATCGCGCCGACGCCGGCGGGCGAACTGGTGCTCGATCGAGTTGCTGATGTATTCAAGGATCTTAGCGATCTGCGCGCGCAATGCCTCGCGATCGCCGCACCCGATCGCCTGCGCGTCGGCATTGGCGCGGCGCTCGCCGACAACTGGCTGGTGCGCCGATTGCCCGATTTCGCCGCAAAACATCCCCGCATCACCGATCGAGCTGGTCGTGGTCGAGAACGAGGCACCGGAGCGCTCAGCCCATCTCGACGTCCGCATCCTCTGGGTGCCGGCGTCGGAGGCCCGTGCCTCCTCGACGCAGCGCCCGCTGTTCCGCGAGCACGTGTTTCCGGTCTGTCACCCAAAACTGCTGCCAGCGCGCTTTGCGCCCGGTGATGCATCAGTGCTGAGCCGTGTGCCGTTGCTGCACAAGCACAGCCCAGGTCAGGGCGAGGAATGGTCGTGGCCGGCGTGGTTCGCGCGGCTGAAGCTTAAGGGCAAGCCGAAGGAGGCGCTGCGCTTCGCCTCGATCGGGTCTGCGATCGCCGCAGCAATGGCGGGAGGCGGCGCCGTGCTGGCGCGCTCCATTCTCGTGCACGACGCGCTGAATGACGGGAGGCTGGTCCGCCTGCTGCCAGCGCGACACGATCGGCTGTCGGCAAAGGTCCACGTCGTGCGCTGGCCGGCGCGCCTCGCTGGCGACGCGCGCGTGCGCGCGTTCGCATCATGGCTGGTCACGGCAGCTCAGGACACCAGTCGCGAAGCCGCAAATGGCAAGCGAGCGCGAGCGGCTTAACGCATGTCCCGGAAAAGTGGACACCGGTTTTCCGATCAGGACATGCGCAATTCAACGAATTAAGAGCGCATCCCGATTCTTCTCGAACGGGATGCGCTCTTGCCAGCTACCACTTGTCGAGCCTTTTGCAGCTCGTCGACCGGCTCGCGCGGGCGCTTCAGCGTCGTACTGTCCTTGTCGATCCGCAGGGTGACGCCGCCAGCCGAGTATCTGGCGCCTGACAGCGACAGGCGCTTTGGCAGGGACAGAGCCTTGCCGTTGAGCTGGATGTGGGCGTGGGTGTCGGCTTCGTAGAACGCAAGCGCGAACTGCGAACCGTCGGCGCACTGGTAAAGCGCAATGGTGTCCGCAGCCGCGGGGACGGCCAGCGCCACACTTCCTGCAATTCCGGCCGCGATCAGCCTGCCAAAACCCATGATTTCCCCGGCTTAAATGGTATTTCGTCGCCTTTTTATGCACCGGTTCTAGCGGACTGCCTCTTCGTTGTCATTTGTCCGCAGCGTCCGACGCGTTACAATCGCGCGCATGCCTGAACACGCCCGCCACCTCAATCTCGCCGGCGCCAGCAATTTCCGCGATATCGGCGGCTATCCCGCAAGGGACGGTCGCACCGTCCGGTGGCGCCAGATTTTCCGCTCGAATCATCTCGGCCACCTGACCGACAGCGACATCGCGGTGTTGCGTCAGCTTGGCGTCCGCAGCGCCTTCGACTTTCGCGGGCGCGAGGAGCGCCTCGCCGCGATGTGCGTCCACGGCGATATCACCGTGCACTCGCTCCCCGTCGAGCCGATCACGGTGGCGACGCTGCGCCAGCGCATGGCCGGCGGCAAGACGCTGTCGGCAGAAGACGCGGCCGACGTGATGCGCATCTCCTATCGCGGCTACGTCACCCACAACACCGCCGCGTACCGCACGCTGTTTGCACATCTCATCGAGGATCGCGCGCCGCTGGTGATCCACTGCACCGCCGGCAAGGATCGCACCGGCTTCGGCTCGGCCTTGATCCTGCACGCGCTCGGCGTATCCGATGACGTGATCGGCGAGGATTACCTGCTCACCAATCGCTACTACAAGCGCGACCCCGCCGCGGCCGCGACCGACCTGTCTGAGGACGTGCGCGCAGTGCTCGGCAAGGTCGACGGCTCGTTTCTTGCCGCGGCGTTCGATGCAGTGCGGTCGACTTACGGCAACCTGGACAACTATCTGAGCGACGGGCTCGGCGTCGGCGCGCGCGAGCGCAAAGAGCTCGAGGCAAAATACCTCGACTAGCTCGCTGCTGATGCGATAGCCGCGCCCGGCTGAAATCTCAGTTCATCGGCCGAAAACGCTGCATGATTCACAGTGTCCGGTCGAATTAGTTCCGCGCACAACCCCCGTCAAAAACGGAAGCTGGCTGCCAAGGATTTTGACACGCGCTTCGTCCAGACCGAACCATCCCGCGCGATCGACCTCGGGAAACGAGCGCTTGCGGCCGCTGCGGGGCGGCCATTCCAGCTCGAAATTGTTCGATGCAAGTTGCGCGACGTCGAAGTCGGCTTCGAGCGCAAACGCGGTAACGACCTTGCCGCCTTTCTGCTTGACCTCGCCAAGCGGCACGAAGGCGTCATCGGGTGCGGCGGCGAGCGCTTGTGGTGCGGTGGGGCCAAGCTCTTCGACCAGTTCGCGTCGGGCAACGCTGAGCGCGTCTTCGCCGTCGTCGAATTCACCCTTCGGGATCGACCAGGCGCCGTCGTCTTTCTTGGCCCAGAACGGACCGCCGGGATGCACCAGGAGAACGCGAACGCCGCCGCGCTCGCGCTTCCACAGCAGAACGCCTGCGCTGCGTTTGGCCACCCGCCACCTCTGCCGACTCAGATCGCCGCGATGAACTTCAGCACCGCGCGAAAACGGATCGAGCGCTTGCCGACCAGTGCGGTGGCTTCAGCGTCCGCGCCATCGCTCGAGTAGATGCCGGAAAAGCCGATGCCGACTTCGTAGCCGCCAAAGATCGGCGCAGCACCGCGGCTTGGCGTGTGCTCGTGGTTGATCAGCGCGCCCTTCCAGCGGCCGTCGGCGCTGCGGTAGGAGCCGACGTAGTCGAAAAAGGCGTCGCCGCCGCGGATCCGTCCGCGATCGAGCACCATCACGCCGGTGTTGCCGCCATCAACGCCGTCAAGCATCCGGATATGGATCGAGTACAGGCCGTTGCGGATGCCGCCCTCATCGGCCGCGTCCGCCACCGTCTCGTCGCTGCCCATCCGCGTCATCACCGAGCGAAACGCGATGCCCGGAAGCTGTTCGGTGCCGCCCTCGAAGGCATAGCCTTCCGCGGTCGGATGGCCGGTGAGTTTCAGCGTGATGACGTCGATGCCGAACAGGGGCCGAAAATTCGGATCGTTGTTGTGCCGGACCGTCGAAATGTCGACCGTGATGGTCTCGCCTCGGTCGACATAGGTCCCGATAAAGGCAAATGCCGAGTTGCCACCGAGCATCTTGCCGTCGCGCACATAGAGCACGCCGCGGCCGGTGCCGTGCACGGTCTGGAATTCCGTCTTGTAAAGGCCGTTATCCACGCGGCTTCCGTGCCGGAACGGCACGCGAAAATCAATCGGGGATCAACAGCCGAAGCTTGGCATTGAAGCGGATACTTTGCTTGCCGACCAGCGAGGTGCCGAAGGATTCGATGGTCTCATCATTGTAGGTCCCGGTGTATCCCATGGTCACCACGCGCTTTTCCCACACCGGCCGCTCGCCATTGGCGGGCGTATGCTCCTGATTGGTCATCTCGCCCTTCACCTTGCCGTTGGCGCAGGTGTAGCTGCCATGGCAGAAGTAGAAGGAATCGCCGCCGCGGATGATGCCGTCGCGCAGCACCATGACCCCATCGCTGCCGCCGACGACACCGTCGAGAAACGTGACCCTGCAATGGTATAGCCCGTTCCGGATCATGATTTCGCGCCTTGTCCCGACCTTCTGACAATAACCCTCTTCAAGGGCGAATCGTCCGTTCCGTGTCGCAGCGCCCACAAAATTCGATCGGTTGAAATCATAGTTGCAAGATAAAATTGTCACTGAACTAAGTCGCGGCGACGACAAGCCGTTGCTGATGGAGCTTGCCCACCTTGGAGACCGCCCTCTACCTGCCTGTGAAGCGCTTCCTCGAACGGCTTGGCTTTACGGTCAAAGGCGAGATCAGCGGCTGCGATCTGGTCGGCCTGTCCCCCTCCGACCCGCCGGTTGTCGTCATCTGTGAGCTGAAACTGTCGTTCAACCTGGAGCTCGTGCTGCAGGCGGTCGACCGTGCCACGGCCTCCGACGAGGTCTGGCTCGCCGCACGCATCTCCGCGCGCGGCAAGGGCCGCGAGAGCGACACGCGCTACCGCAATCTCTGCCGCAGGCTCGGCTTCGGCATGCTGGGGGTGACCGACAAGGACGAGGTCGAAGTGCTGGTCAAGCCGCCGACATCAGCCCCGCGCCGCAACCCGCGCAAGCGCTCAAAGCTTGTGCACGAGCACCTGCGCCGGCGCGGCGATCCGGTCAAGGGCGGCTCAACGCGCACGCCGATCATGACCGCCTATCGTCAGCAGGCGCTGGCCTGTGCCGCAGCGCTTGCCCATGGCCCGATGCGGCCGCGTGATCTGAAGCTTCAGGTGCCCGAAGCGCCAAAAATCTTGCGCGGCAACGTCTATGGCTGGTTCATCAATGTCGAGCGCGGGGTCTACACCCTGACAGATGCCGGCCGCGCCGCGCTCAAGCGCTGGCCGGATTATGCGACATCGGCACCGCCTTCGATTGCCGCGGCGCCGCGTGGCAAGAAGTCCGTCGCCGCGGCAGAAAAAATGGCCCCCTGACGGGGGCCATTTCTCAGCGCAGTCATCCCAACCGGACGTGCCGGACGATTGCCCTCTCCTCCACGTCTCGGTGACAGAACCTGCAGACGACCGTGACGTTCCGGAAGAAATTCACAGAATTTCCTGAACAGATATTCAGACTCGGCGCTGTTTCCAAACGCGCATATGCTCGGCATCAAGAAGATAACGACAAGGGGCATTGCGATGCGATTTGGCGAGCAGACAGTGACCTTCGCGAACGGCGTTCGCGGCGAGACCATCGCAATTCCATCGGCCAATCCGCGCAACTACCATCAGGCGATCTCGGCGGCCTTCGGCCATGCCGCGCATTGCGCTCGACGGCCAGCTGTTCATTCCGAAAGGCAAGCCCGACACGAAGTGGCCCCTCGTCATGATCGTGCCGGGCAGTCTTGGTGTTGCGCCCTCGCACGTCACCCACGCCGAGACGCTGGTCGCGCATGGCATCGCGGCGTTCGTGCTCGACAATTTCGGCGGCCGCAACGTCACCTCCACCGTCGCCAACCAGACCTTGTTTTCCTTCGCGGCCAGTGGCTACGACGTCCTCGCGGCATGGAAGGTGCTTGCGGCCCGGCCCGAGATCGACGCCACGCGGATTGGCGCGCAGGGCCACAGCCGCGGCGGTTCAGCGGTGCTGACGGCCGCTGCGCGCGTCTTTGCCGATGCGGTCGTCGGGCGCGGCGTCGGGCTTGCCGGCGTGCTGGCCGCTTATCCCTGGTGCGGACATCAATTCCTGCGTCCGGGCATCGGCAACACCGAGGTCCGTGTCATCATCGGCGACATCGATGAGTGGTGTTCGCCGATGCAGGCGCAAGGACATTGCCAGGCGATGCGCCTTGCCGGCGGCAAGGTATCGTTGCGTCTTGTCCGTGGCGCGCATCATTCGTTCGATCGCGGCACGGCGATCACCGACATTCCCGATGCCGCCGTACAGCCGCCGGCGCCGACCGCCTATATTGCCGATGACGGCGCGATGCTGCATCCGCTGGAAGATGCACCGAACCCCGAGCTGACCGACCGCGACATCATGGTCTATGGCCTGAAAGCCGGCTACGGACGCAAAGGCGCGAAGATCGGCAGCCGCGACGGCGACGCCGAGCTGTTCAAACAGGACATGCTTGCGTTCTGGACGCGCGTGTTGCGTGGTGCTTGAGGGGCCAGCCGAGAATGAAACGATTGCTGCTCTCGATCATCGCCGTCGCCTGCATCGCCGCGACGTCAACGCCCGCATCGGCGGTGTGCCGAACCAGCGGCCGATTTTCGATCGCCAGCTCCGGCCCATGGCCGATGATGATGACGGTGACATCGGGCACGCCGTGCTCGAGCAGCTATCAACTGAACTTCCCCGGCACCCATCTTTACGTCGCGGGCAATCCGGACCACGGCCGCCTCTTGTTGCGCGAGGGCGGTCACTACACCTACCTCCCCACATCCGGCTATCGCGGTGCCGACACTTTCATGCTGAAGGTGTGCGGGCGCATCCAGGGCGGACAGACCAAATCCTGCACCGACCTGAAATATGCGGTGACGGTAGAGTAGTTGCTACGGACCGGTGACACGCCAGACGAAGCTGCCGCTCGTCGCATCGTCGACGAGTCGCCGCGCCACGATGCCGCGCCCGGCCGCGGCCGCAAGGCCCTCCATCAAGCCGTCGAGCACCTGCACGCATGCCGGATGGTAAGTCACGCCATCCATCAGCCGCCAGCTGCGCTGCGCGATCTCGATGCCACGCGCGGTCGAAGCCAGCTCGGCGACGTCATCCTGCGCCGACAGCATCGCTGCGAGAAACGCGGCGAAGTCGCTCGCGGTCACTTTTGCGCCGCCTGAGCCGGTAAACGAGTTGCTCGCCCACAGCGCGCCGCGCTCGGGCATCAGTGCCTGCGCGGTCTCGTGGAAATACTGCATGCCGATCAGCTTTGCGGTGAGCCGCAGCAGGTGACCGCCGTCCTCGGGACCAAATTGCTGGATCAGGACCGGCGCCGCGGTGCGGACATATTCCATCGCGTAGTTGCGGAACGCTTTCTCCAGCCGCGGCTGAGGCCACGCGTCAACTGGCAGCGCCGGCGCTTTCGCCAGATCGAATTGTGGCGCCTCCTGCTCGCGTGCGAACACCACACGCTCCTCGACCACGAGATCGCGATCGTATTCATAATAGTAGCCTTCGAGGCCGTCCTGGCCGTCGACGGTTTGTTTGGTGCAGACGAAGCCGAGCTTGAGGTTGCCGAGCACGACGCCGTTGTTGCCGTGCCAGCCGTGCAGCATCGCGCGCGATACCTCGCCGGGAATGCCGGCGATCACAGTGCCGCGCCAGATCCAGCGCGGCGGCGGATAGCGAATCCACGCCTTGCGGTCGCTCTCATACATGTACTCGACCGGGACACCGCCGATCCAGTTCGAGAGATAATGGTATTGCGCGGCCGCGACCGCCGGCGGCAGACCTCTCAGGCCGAGCTTGTCGAGGCCGGGAAGGAAACGCTCGAGCTGCTGGTGGCGAAAAATCCGGAACACGAACTCGGCCGCCGCGGGCGCGCCACGCCGTGCGGTGACGCTCAGGATCAATCCGGCAAAGACGGCATGATAAAGCGTCGCGACCGCGCGCCAGCGCCACCATTTCGCTTCGTCGGATGTCTCCGTCGTCAACTCCCTGGCCATGCTATGGCGCGGCCAGCGCCTGCAGCCAGCTGAAGCCATAGTAGACGCTGATCGCTTTCAGCGCGACCACCGCGGCCAGCACATAGATGATCATCATCAGCGTGCGTGGCGCGAACATTTCTGAAAACTGCCGACGGAACTCCCGCATACCCCTGCTCCACTCACCCAACCGCCCCGCAATATCGTAGTTTTGCCGCAACAAGAAGCGGGAACTAGCCGGCCGCAGAGAGTGTGGCGTTTGGCAGTTGCTGCGCCGCGTCACGCTCTCTACCCTGTGCCCGATGATTCAGATTCGATCGATGAAGCGGCTGCCCTTCCTCGCCTTGCTTTGGACCATGACGCTGCTCACCCGCGAGCCTGCGGCCCTCGACCTGCGGCTCGGCCAGCGCGTCTATGTCGATGACGGCACCTGCCCGCAGGGCCAGGTGAAAGAAGTAGTCGGCGCACGACTGACGCCGTCGGGTATCGAGCGCACGCGAAAATGCGTGCCGCGCAACAGCATCAAGCAATAACCCGCTGGTGATGTCCTAGGCGCCCGCGCTCGGTCGCGCGCTCACTCGTGCGTGCCAGGCCCGCAGGTGCTTCGCGCCCTCGGGCATCTCCATGCGGACGAACTTCGCAAAGTCGATGCCGCACAACAGCACGATGTCGGCCATCGAATATTTTCCGCCAGCGACGAACTCGCGGCCGTCGGCGAACTCGTCGTCGAGCCAGTTCATCGCATCCGCGACGACAGTACGGCTGTGTTCGCCAAAATCCTTGAAGCGGGTCTTGATCACGTGCTCGGTGCGCTCGTCAGCGTTGCGCCAGACCTGGCTCATCGGCGCCCACAGCCGAAACTCGGCGCGGCGGATCCACATCTCGACCATCGCCTGCTCGAACGGCGTTTCGCCAAACAGCGGCTTCTCCGGATGCAGCGCTTCGAAATAACGGCAGATTGCAAGCGACTCGGAGATGAAGTGGCCATCGTCGGTCTCGAGCACCGGCACCTGGCCGAGCGAATTCTTCTTCATGAAATCTGGCGCCTTGTGCGCGCGATCGCGCATCGGCACGTGGACCAGTTCGGTAGAGAGCCCCTTCTCGGCGAGATAGATGCGCACCTTGCGCGGATTGGGAGCCGGATAGTTTTCGTTATAGAGCTTCACGTTGTTTCCTCCGCCAGCGCAGAAAAGAAGACGCGCAAAACGACACAACGGCTGCTTTGCAGCAGCCGTTGGCAGGCGTCAATCGAGGGGACGGGAGGAGAAGCTCGAAGCCAGCGCGATCAGCGCGCAATCGGCGAATTGAAATCGTGGCTCGACGGGCCGTTGGCGGCCATTTGCACCAGCGGCGCAGGCTGCACGCGCGGCAGCGCAGCCAGCGCATTGGCGGTCAGCGTGGTCGCGAAGAACGCGGAGGCAATCCCGGTCACGAGGACCGCGAGAGCGAACGTCAAGGCGAAGGTCGTGGTGCGCATGGCGCGATCCGAAAACAGGGTTGCGGTGTGCATCGGTCGGGCTCGGCTGCTTAGCGGCTTGCCACGGCGATGCCGGCCTGAGGGCCGAACTGGAACAGACCGGCGTTCGGGACGCCGTTCGAGGTCGAACCGGCCATCGAAACGTTCGACATGATCACGGTGAAGGCCAGGATCAGCGTCAGGGTCACGGTCCGCATGTTCGTCTCCATCCAGCGCTCGGCGGTTCATGTCACCGCGTCGTCGTTAGGGTTAATAAGCACTCGCGGTTTCAGGATTTCTGCGTGAGGCGCCGAAAATGGTTTCGTCGAAAGCGGGGATTGTTTCGTCGCGACACGCCGCATGAAACAATCATTTCCGTCAATAAAATCATATATTTGCGCGAAGGAATCGATCAATCGCAGGCTGCTCTGCCTGAACTTCCTCGCCAGATTCCACGACGTAAAGACCTGAACGCCGCCTGAGTTGACCTCGCGCAACGACCTGCCGGCGGCCTAGTGCGATGAACGAGCGGGTCGTTCAATGGCCGATCTGGGGCGATTCTCGTCACCGTAATCCACAGTGGCAAGAAGCGGATCGCTAACGGAAATGCCTTTGAAAGACCGCAGCAGAGTGGAACGAATGGCTATGTCGCGCGTTCCGCGGGGCGATGTCGTACCAAGTTGCGTGTGGTCGACCGTCCCTCACCCTGCCAATGAGGAGAACGCCATGGGCAGCTCAATGACGAGTTCGCTCCCCGCTCGTTCGATCCCGGAGCAACCGTCGACCGCCGAGCGCGCCGCGCCGACGAGAACGCCGCGCGAGCTTGCCACGCAAACCCCGCACGTCATCAACTACACGCTGCAGCAGTTTGTCCGCCTCGCCGGGTCGCAGTGCCTGATGTCGCCTGCCGAAGTCGCTTACCACAACCGCGAACACGACCGCACGCGGCGGACGCGCTAGGCAGGCCGCCGGCGCGTCAGCGTCCGGCCAGTACCGTTGTCCCCTCGCCCGCCTGGCGGCCGAGTTCACGAACCGAAATCCTGTCCCCCGACACCTCGATGGTCGTCACCGAGGCATGGTCGGGGCGAAAGCTCACCATCAGCTCACTGCCCTGTGCGGCGCCGACGATCGCGTTGATCGCAACGAAATGGCTGAAGACAACGGAATCGGCAGGCATCGCCCGCGCGGCGTTGAGGAGCGCCGCCCGCCAGGCATCGAAATCCGGGGAGCCCGCGGGCGCGCCTTGCTTCAAGCCGGCCCAGGTGCCGGCCATGGCGTTGCGCAGCCAGGTTTGGCGCTCGGTGAGCGATAGTGGAGGCGAGGGAATTTCCCCTACCTCCGCGGCGATGATCGGCGACACGCCCCAGATGCCGGCGAGCGGCAGGGCCGTTTCGCGGCAGCGCTGCAGCGGACTTGAATAGACCGCCAGCGGTCGCAAGCGCCCGGCCAACTCACGAGCAACCGCCTCGGCCTGTGATTTGCCCACGTCGTCAAGGCCGGGATCAACGGAATCGCCGAACGAGGCCGCCGGACGGGCGTGCCGGATAAAATAGAGCGTCGTCACGCGCATAATCCTTGAGGGAGAAGTTTGAAGCGCCAAACAAACGAACTTTAGCAGGCGCCAGAGGGCCAAGCGAGGCTAAGGCTCATGCAGAACACGAAGAGCCAATTGCGCTATTGCGTGACGAAATCCGCGCATTTCTGGATGTTGTCTGTTGCGCCCCACGGCATGATCGGCACCGTCGAGGTGGAGTTTTTTGGTGAGCCTTCGATCAGCTTGTCGGAGTAGACCATATAGACGAGCACGTTGCGCTTGGTGTCGCAGCCGCGGACGATCTGCATCTTTTTGAAGAACAGGGAACGCCGCTCGCGAAACATGTCCTCGCCTTGCGCGAACTTCTCCTTGATGCGGATCGGGCCGACCTGGCGGCAGGCCAGCGAGATGTCGGAGACCTCCTCCGCCACCCCGAGCCATCCCGAAATGCCGCCCTTTTCCGGCACCGTGAAATGGCAGGCGACACCTTCGACGCCGGGGTCGTCGACCCCGTATGTCGCAAGCTTGTCATTTGGGGTGAGCAACTTGAACACGGTGGAGCGGCGGAAGATCAAATCCGGCTCGTCTGCGGCATAAGCCGACGTCGCCACCACGAGCGCGAACGCGGCCAACGCGGTCAGTTTGATACGACTTCGCGCGAAAAACATCGAAATTCCAGACATCGTGAGAAGACCCTCTCCGTCACCGCTCCGACATGTAGTGCTGCGGTGCGGTTGCGAAAGGATTTGGGCGGGTCCGGGTGTGATATTTTCGCTGCAGCTTCAGGATAAATCGCCAGTCAGATCAGCAATGTGAACCCTTTACCGCTCCGCAACACTTATCCATTGCAATAATGCTGTGATTCCAGCGACGACCGCGCCCTCAGCGAGTTATCTGGGCAGTGGGGTTGACTGCGACCTTAAGGGATTGAAAGGCGGCCAATGCGAACTGCCGAACGTAATCACAAGCGTCCGGGCCTGAGCTTGCTGACCGCGGCTCTGCTCGCGTCGGCCATGGTCGCCGTACCGAACTGCGCAAATGCGGCGAGCTGGTTCTGGGGCCCGGAGCCGGGCTCGTCCATGGTGCCGCGGCCGATGCAACACAAGCAACGGAACAAGGTATCGAAGGCCGCCGAGCGGGTGGCCGAAAAGAACATGCCCGAAGGCCCGCTGATCATCGCGATCTCGATCCAGCACCAGCAGCTCAAGGTGTTCGACGTCAACGGCCTCTTCGCGGAGACGCCGATTTCAACCGGTATGCCCGGCCACGCGACGCCGATGGGGGTTTTCAGCGTGCTCGAGAAGCAGCGCTGGCACCGCTCGAACATCTATAGCGGCGCGCCGATGCCTTACATGCAGCGCATCACCTGGTCCGGCGTCGCGATACACGAGGGCGTGCTGCCTGGCTATCCGGCGTCCCATGGCTGCATCCGGATGCCCGGCGCTTTCGCGGTGAAGATGTTCAGCTGGACCAAGCGTGGCGCGCGCGTGATTGTCGTGCCCGGCGAGATCTCGATCGAGGAGTTCGCGCATCCAAAATTGATCGCGCACATGCTGGAGGAGCCGAAGCCGTTCGCGAGTTCTGCGCCTGTGAACGGACCGACGCGCGAAGCAACACTGATCGACAAGGCTGACGATGCCAAGCCGGAATTGAAGCTTGCGACGCTCGCCGACGCCAGCGGCAGCAATCTTGCGCTCACCAAGGGCGCGGTGAGCGACGACAGCAAGGTCGCCGACAGCCAGGTCTCCAAGAAAGCCGCCGACAGCACAACCGACGCGACAAAGCCCGCCACGCCCGCGGAGCCCGAACATTCGATTGTCGCGACAGACCCGCCGGCGATGCCGACCGAGGAAATGGCCGCTGTACCAACGGTCGAGCAGACCATCGACAGGGCGGCCGCAATGGTGGAAGCCGCGCCGGTGCAGCTCGATGCGCCGCACTTCGGCAACGACACGCCTGCACCCGAAACGACCGCAACTGCCACGCCTAAACCTGCGGATCCTGCTGCAACGCCTGCTCCAAAGCCCGAGCTTGCCGTGGCGCCCAAGTCAAAGCCCGACACACCGCGCGAGGCAACCGCATCAGCGCCTGCCGCCGTCGCGCCGAGCCAGACCGCAACCGCGCCCGCGACCGACCCGAACGATATCCCGACCGTGATCGGGCCGAAGCGGACCGGCCACGTCGCCGTCTTCATCAGCCGCAAGGATCGCCGGCTCTACGTGCGGCAGAATTTCTTGCCGGTGTTTGACGTTCCGATCACGATTACCGACCCGGACAAGCCGTTCGGCACGTTCGTGTTCACGGCACGCGGCGACAAGGACGATACGACCGCGCTGCACTGGTCGGTCGTGGCGATGCCCTACGCCACCAAGAAGATCGTCGCGATGCCGCCTGCCCGCCCGGGCAGAAAGCCAAAGTCGGTGGTCGAGAGCTCGCTCGCTGAGCCGCCGTCCACCGCAGCAGACGCGCTTGATCGCATTGCCGTGCCGGATTGGGCCCTGCAGCGCGTGGCCGAGGCGATCAAGCCGGGCGGCTCGCTGATCATCTCCGACCGTGGTCTCGGCGATGAGACCGGCGAAGGCACCGACTTCATCGTGCCGCTGCGCTGACCGCGCCGCAGCAGACCACGCACGTCACACAAGCGTGAAGGCCGCAAACCGGCGGGACAATCCCGCCCCGTCGCGGTAATCTTCAACTCGATGACGTTCGATCGCAGGACATTGCTGAGGCTTGCATTCGCCGGAGGCGCCAGCGTGGTTGCCGCACGCGGCGCCGCGGCCGCGGGCCAGTTGACGCCAGCGAACGGCGCCATGAGCAAACGTACGGCCTATGGCTTCACGTTCGATGCGCTCGAAGGACCGAGCCTGCAGCTTGCCGACTACGCACGCCATCCGATCCTTGTCGTCAACACCGCATCGCTTTGCGGGTTTACGCCGCAATATGCCGGGCTGCAGCAGCTCTGGAGCAAATTCCGCGAGCGCGGCCTGATGATCATCGGCGTGCCGTCGAACGATTTCGGCAGCCAGGAGCCGGGCGGCGTCAAGGACATCCAGGAGACCGCACAGCATCAGTATGGCGTGACGTTTCCGATCACCGCCAAGACGGTGGTGCGCGGCCCGGACGCGCATCCGTTCTACAAATGGGCGGCGGCCGAGCGGCCCGCCGATGTGCCGCGCTGGAATTTCCACAAATACCTGATCGGCGGCGACGGACTGATCGCCGACGTGTTCGCCAGCGAGATCGAACCCATGGATGGTGCGGTGGTCGCCGCAATCACGCGCGAGATCGGCGACGCGGTGCGACCAACCAACTAGCCGGCGGTCCACGGGCGCAGGTGCGCCAATTCAGCACACCTGCATACCCCGCGATTTGCAATTCCACCGGTGGACGCCGCGTGTGGGAACCCGGGAGGAACGGTGACACAGCGTGCTCGGTTGCGCTAAGTTCGCAGCGGGCGACGGAGCTTTGATAAATCAGACGAATCGTTGTGAGGGTGGGATGCGCAAGTTTACCGGGTTGTTGGCCATCGGCGTGATCGCGGGCGGCCTCGTCGCCGTCGCGGATGACGCGCTGGCGCAATTGTTCCCTCGGACCAATGCTGCGCCGGCGCCGGCTGCCGCGGCTCCGGCGCCGCCGGCCACGACGCCCGCCCCACCGCCACCGCCGGTTGCGATTCCGGCGGTCTCGCCGGCGAAGCAGCCCTGCAACAATCCCGACGCACTCGGCATCAGCCGCGTCGTCGAGATCGATACGACCGGCGGCCCTGGCTTCGGCTTCGAGCATTTCAAGCAGATGGACTTCCTGCGCGACAAGGAAGTCGTCCTGACCTTCGACGACGGCCCGTGGCCGGAGAACACCCCGAGCGTCCTGAAGACGCTGGCAAACGAATGCACGACAGGCATCTTCTTCCCGATCGGCGAGCACGCCACCTGGCATCCCGAGATATTGAAGCAGGTCGCCGCTGCCGGCCACGTGATCGGCTCTCACACCTGGTCGCATCAGGACTTGAACAAGGGCAAATATTTCAAGGACCAGAACCTGGCGAAGGAAGAAATCGAAAAGGGCCTCAGCGCGATCAAGTGGGCGCTGGGCATGCCGCCGGCGCCGTTCTTCCGCTTCCCTGCCCTGCAGCATCCACCCGCAATGGTGACCTATCTCGGCGATCGTAACATCGCCATCTGGTCGTGCGATCTCGACTCCTTCGACTTCAAGGGCGGCAAGCCCGACGTCATTATCAACACCGTGTTCACCAAGCTCAACAAGCTCGGCAAGGGCATCATCCTGATGCACGATTTCCAGAAGCACACCGCCGAGGCATTGCCCGCGCTGCTACGCCGGCTGAAGACCGAGGGCTACAAGGTGGTCCAGGTCAAAGCCAAGGAGCCGGCCAAATCGCTGCCCCAGTATGACGAATTGCTGATGAAAGAGGCCCAGCTCCCGACCGTGACGACCCGGCCGGTTTCCGCCGTCGTGCGTGACGTCACCGAGTAGGCGCAAGGCGCATTTTGTCAGGTCATGAGTTCATTTCGTTTTGTCGGATACGCCATCGTGTCGGCCGACGGCATGTTGGCCGCGGCGGATCGCGTCATGCCGCAAAGCCTGAAGATACCCGGCGACCAGAAATTCTTCGAAGCCGGGCTGGATGACGTCGATCTCGTCGTGCACGGGCGGAATTCCTATGAGGATCAGCCACGCTCGCCCGAGCGCAAGCGGCTGTTCCTGACACACTCGGTCACCACCCCGGTACGTGATCGCGAGAATCCGAAGGCGGTCCTGTGGAATCCTGCACATGCGCCGTTCGAAGAAGGGGCCAAGGTTGCGGGCGTTCATGGCGGCACGGTCGCAGCGATTGGCGGCACCGGCGTGTTCGACATGTTCCTCGATCGATACCAGACGTTCTTCCTGTCGCAGGCGCCGCACGTGCGGCTCCCCGGCGGCGTGCCGGTGTTCACCGGCGTGCCAGAGCGCTCGCCGGAGGACATTCTCGCCGCACATGGACTGAAGCCGACGGCACGCCGCGTGATCGACGCGGCCCATGACGCAACCGTCACAGAGTGGACGCGCTGAGGCGCAACGATTCGCTAACGGTCGTGATACGGCTCCTGGTCGACCCGCTTGCCCGAGCCGTGCCCGAATAGCACCAGCAGCGCGCCGATCATCGTCAGGTTCTTCAGCGCGTGGGCCATGTTGTCGCGCCACTCATTGCCCGAGGTCGAGATGACGTCATCCATGTAGAAGGTCGCGACGATGATGCCGATGATCAGGAGCAGCGAAAAGAACCGGACGCCGAGATTGAAGGCGATCATCAACCCGCAGACCACGGCGACAGTACCGGCCACGATCGCCATCAAGTCGGGGGTCGATACACCGACCGCGTTCTCGATCTGCGTCATGTAGGGCGACAGTGGCGCGGGGATATTGACCCTGCTCGCAATCTCCTTGCCGGCGGCCGGAATGTCGGCCAGCGTGAACGCGCCGGACACGATGAAGAACAGCGCGAACAGGATGCGCCCGATCGTGATGAATACCGACATCAGCCTTCCACTCCACAAAGCCGCACCAAGGCCAGCAGGCCGACAGCTTTAGTCCCACAGCAACCTTACGCCACGGCGAATGAAGCCAAAAGGGCGCGCCACGCAATGCGCGACGCGCCCCTCCACAATTCGAGCCGGCGCGTAATCAGTACGGACCGCAATAGCGGCGCGGCACCAGCCGGTATTCGCCGTTCGGATAGCGGTACCAGCATCGACTGTCGTACCAGTAATAACCGTTCGGGCGCGGATCGAAGGTCAGCGCGGTTGCCGCTGCCGCCCCGATCACGCCGCCGACGATGGCGCCGCCGACCCTGCCGCCGGTCACTGCCGCACCAACGCCAGCGCCCACCGCGCCTCCGACGATCGGCGCGATTGGATTGAACTGTGCGGCCGCCTGATGGGACGGCAGCATGGCGGTGCCCGCCAGCAGCAGCGCTGCAGTGATGTGACGCATCGAATTCTCCTGGTTGTATCCGCCCCGCCGCAATTATGACGGCCCAAGCGGCAGTTTTCAAATCCAATCCCGGCTAACGGCCATCACCAATCCTGCCGATGTTTATGACATCATGAGCCGAACAAGCTGGGCTGCATCCGTCCCGCCCCTTCCTGCGCCTCGACCGCGGCAACCGCGGTCATGTTCAGCACGCCACGCGCCGTGACGGACGGCGTCAGGATATGCGCCGGGCGCGCCGGCCCAATAAGGATCGGACCGACCGGCAGTGCATCCGCCAGGACCTTGATGACCTGATAAGCGATGTTGGCCGCGTCGAGGTTCGGCATCATCAGCACGTTTGCAGTGCTTTTCAGGCGCGAATGCGGCAACACCCGGCCGCGCATGATCTCGTTCAACGCCGAATCTCCGTGCATCTCGCCGTCGGACTCAATCTCGGGATGGGCCTTGTGCATGAGCTCCGCGGCGCGCCGCATTTTGCGGGCCGACTCGGTGTCATTGTTGCCGAAGTCCGAATGCGACAGGAAAGCAATTCGCGGATCGATGCCGAAGCGGCGCACATGGGCGGCCGCGCAGCCGGCAATCTCGGCAAGCTCTTCGGCGGTGGGATCGTGGCGCACCTGGGTATCGGCGAGAAAATATGAGCCCTTGCTCGTGATCACGAGCGCGAGCGCGGAAAAATCGCTGACGCCGGGAGCAAAGCCAATGATGTCGCGAATGTGCCTGAGGTGGCTCATGTAGCGACCTTCGACACCGCACAGCATGGCGTCGGCTTCGCCGCGCAGCACCGCAAGCGCGGCGATCACGGTGGCGTTGGTGCGCACCAGCGTGCGCGCGGCGTCCGGCGTCACGCCGCGGCGACCCGCCACCTCGATATAGGTCTGAACGTAGGAGCGGTAGCGCGGATCGTCTTCCGGATTGACGAGGTCGAAATCGTGACCGGCGCGAATCGACAGCCCGAACCGCTCGATGCGGGCGGCGATGACCGACGGCCGGCCGACCAGAATTGGCCGCGCCAGCTTCTCCTCGAGCACGGCCTGCGTTGCCCGCAGCACCCGCTCGTCCTCGCCCTCGGCGTAGATCACGCGCACCGGCTGGGTCCGCGCCTTGGTGAAAACCGGCTTCATGACGAATCCGGAGCGGAAGGCGAAGCGCTCGAGCTGCTCGCGATATTGCTCGAAATCCGTGATCGGGCGCGCCGCCACGCCGGTCTCCATCGCGGCTTTCGCCACCGCCGGTGCGATGCGCAAGATCAGCCTGGGATCAAACGGGCTCGGGATCAGTGAGCCCGGCCCAAAGCCCCGCACCTCGCCTTCATTGGCGCGCGCCACGACGTCCGAGGGCGCTTCGCGCGCCAGCGCGGCAATCGCCTCTGCCGCAGCCAGCTTCATCGCCTCGTTGATCGCGGTCGCCCCGCAATCGAGCGCGCCACGGAAGATGTAGGGGAAGCACAGGACGTTGTTGACCTGGTTCGGAAAGTCCGACCGGCCGGTGCAGATCATGGCGTCGTTGCGCACCGCGCGCACCTCGTCCGGCATAATCTCCGGCGTCGGATTGGCGAGCGCCATCACCAGCGGCTTGTCGGCCATGCTGGCGACCATCTCGCGCGTGATCATGTTCGGTCCCGACAGCCCGATGAACACGTCGGTGCCTTTGATCGCTTCGGCAACGGTGCGCTTCTCGGTCTTGATGGCGTATTGCGCCTTCCAGCGATCCATCCGCGTGTTGCGGCCCTGGTGCACGACGCCGTCGCGGTCGCAGACGATGATGTTTTCGCGCCTTGCGCCCATCGAGACGAGAAGGTTGAGACAGGCGAGTGACGCAGCGCCCGCGCCGAGCGCCGATATCTTCACTTCCTCGAGATTCTTGCCGTTCAGCGCCAGCGCGTTCTTCACGGCTGCTGCAACGATGATCGCGGTGCCATGCTGGTCGTCATGGAATACCGGGATCTTCATGCGCTCCTTGAGCTGCGTTTCGATGTCGAAGCACTCGGGCGCCTTGATGTCTTCCAGATTGATGCCGCCGAAGGTCGGCTCTAGCGCCGCCACCGTCTCGACGACGCGCTCGATGGTGTCGGCCGAGATCTCGATGTCGAACACATCGATCCCGGCGAATTTCTTGAACAGGACGGCCTTGCCTTCCATGACCGGCTTCGACGCCAGCGGCCCGATATTGCCGAGACCGAGCACGGCGGTGCCGTTCGAGACCACGGCGACGAGATTGGCGCGGCTCGTCAGCGACGCTGCTTCATGCGGATCGGCGGCGATCGCCTCGCAGGCGGCGGCCACACCCGGCGAATAGGCAAGCGCGAGGTCGCGCTGATTGCCAAGCGGCTTGGTGGCGTGGATCTCGAGCTTTCCCGGCTTCGGCAGGCGGTGGTAAGCGAGCGCAGCCGAATTGAGATCTTCCGAACCGGATGAGGACATAGCTTCGCTCCCCCTGACGCGCCCTTGACGTCAGCACACTTCGTTGACGTCAGTCTTGCGGCAAATTCAGGCGGATGTGAAGCTCTCTCAATTGCTTGAGGCTGACCTCGGATGGCGCGCCCATGAGCAAATCTTCGGCACGCTGATTCATCGGAAACAGCGCGACCTCGCGGAGATTCGGTCGTACCGCAAAGCAGCATGACAATGCGGTCGATGCCGGCCGCCATACCGCCGTGCGGCGGCGCGCCGAACTGGAACGCGCGGTACATGCCGCCGAAGCGCTCGACCACGTCCTGCTCGCCATAGCCGGCAATCTCGAATGCCTTCACCATCGCATCCGGGCGATGGTTGCGGATGCCACCCGACGCGATCTCGTAGCCGTTGCAGGCGATGTCATACTGAAACGCCTTGATCTCGAGCGGGTCCTTCGACGTCAGCGCGTCGAGGCCGCCCTGCGGCATCGAGAACGGGTTGTGCGAGAAGTCGATCTTCTTCTCATCCTCGTTGTACTCGAACATCGGGAAGTCGACGATCCAGGCGAGCTCGAAGCGATCCTTGTCGACGAGACTCAATTCCTCCGCGACCCTGGTGCGCGCAAGCCCCGCGAACTTCCAGAATTTCTGCGGATCGCCGGCGACAAAGAAGGCAGCGTCGCCTTCCTTCAAGCCGAGCTGGGTGCGGATCGTTGCCGTCCGTTCGGCGCCAATGTTGTTGGCAAGCGGGCCGGCGCCCTCCCCGCCCTCGCGCCACATGATGTAGCCGAGGCCGGGCTGCCCTTCGCCCTGCGCCCACGAATTCATGCGGTCGCAGAACGCGCGCGAGCCGCCGGTCGGTGCCGGAATCGCCCACACGGCGTTCTTGGTGTCTTCGAGCAACCGCGCAAACACCTTGAAGCCGGAGCCTCGGAAATGTTCGGAGACGTTCTGCATGACGAGCGGATTGCGCAGGTCCGGCTTGTCGGAGCCGTACTTCTGCAGTGCTTGGGCAAATGGAATCCGCGGCCAGTTTTTCGTCACCGGCTTGCCGTCGGAAAACTCCTCGAACACGCCCGTGATCACTGGCTCAAGGGCGGAAAAAACGTCCTCCTGCTCGACAAAGCTCATCTCGACGTCGAGCTGATAGAACTCGCCCGGCAGCCGGTCGGCGCGCGGGTCCTCGTCGCGGAAGCACGGCGCGATCTGGAAGTAGCGATCAAAGCCGGACATCATCAAGAGCTGCTTGTACTGCTGCGGCGCCTGCGGCAGCGCGTAGAATTGTCCGGGATGAATCCGGCTCGGCACCAGGAAGTCGCGCGCGCCTTCTGGCGACGACGCCGTCAGGATCGGCGTCTGGAATTCGTTGAAACCCTGGTCCTTCATGCGGCGCCGCATCAAATCGATGACGGCGACGCGCCGCATGATGTTCTTGTGCAGGCTCTCGCGCCTGAGATCGAGGAAGCGATATTTCAGGCGGATGTCTTCGGGATAGTCGGGTTCGGCGAACACCGGCAGCGGCAGCTCGCCGGCGGGACCGAGCACCTCGATCTCGCTGATGAACACCTCGACCTCGCCGGTCGGAAGCTCCGGATTTTCGGTCCCTCCGGGACGGCGACGCACGCGGCCCTCGAATCGCACCACCCATTCCGCGCGCAGTTTTTCCGCATCCTTGAACGCCGGCAAATCGGGGTCGGCCACGCACTGGGTCAGCCCGTAGTGGTCGCGCAGGTCGATGAACAGCACGCCGCCATGGTCTCTGATGCGGTGGCACCAGCCGGAAACCCGGACGGTCTGGCCGATGTCGCTGGCGCGGAGCGCGCCGCAAGTGTGGGTGCGGTAACGGTGCATGAGATTCCAGATATTTTAGGCGCGCGCCGGCAAATCAGTGAACGCACGCGGCGGCTGGGGTTTAGCCGAGGCTTGCCGGGCGGGCAACCGAACCCGGCGCAGGCGGCGGTTCCCGGCGCTGCGATAGCGAAAAATGCGGGAAAAACAAAGCTGTCGGCCCGCCGGCATGGGGCGACAAGCCCGGCAAGCTGCGTTATTGAGCAACCATGGAGCTGATTACCAAGACGCCAGAGCTGACCGCCGCCTGCGAGCGGCTCAGCCGGCACCCCACCATCACCGTCGATACCGAGTTTCTTCGCGAGACGACCTATTACCCGTTGCTGTGCGTGGCGCAGTTGGCGAGCCCCGAGGAAGCCGTCGTGGTCGACGCGCTGGCCGACGGTATCGACCTCGCCCCGTTCTTCAAGCTGATGGCGAACGAGCACGTGCTGAAGGTTTTTCACGCCGCCCGCCAGGACATCGAGATCGTCTGGCACCGCGCCAGCCTGTTGCCGCATCCGATCTTCGACACCCAGGTGGCGGCGATGGTCCTCGGCTATGGCGAATCGATCGCCTACGACCAGCTGGTCGAGCGCATCACCGGCCATCGGCCGGACAAGTCGCACCGCTTCACCGACTGGTCGCGCCGGCCGCTGACCAAGGATCAGGTCGAATATGCCGTCTCCGACGTCACCCACCTGCGCGACGTCTTCAAGGCGCTCGACGCCGATCTGAAGAAGCGTGGCCGCAACGACTGGGTCAGCGAGGAAATGGAGGTGCTCACCTCGCCGCGTACCTACGATATCGATCCGTCGCGCGCCTGGGAGCGGCTCAAGACCCGGGTCCGCAAGCCAAAGGATCTTGCGGTGCTGATGGAAGTCGCAGCCTGGCGCGAGCGCGAGGCGCAGAGCCGCGACGTGCCGCGCTCGCGCGTGCTCAAGGACGACGCGGTCGGCGATATCGCAACCCATGCGCCGAACACGATCGAGAAGCTCGCCCATCTGCGCTCGATGCCGAAGGGGTTCGAGCGTTCGAAATGGGGTGCCGAAATCATCGAGGCGGTGCAGCGCGGGTTGGCGCGCGATCCGCACACCCTGCCGAAGCTCGAACGCTCGCGCAACAACGCCAATGTCTCGGCGACGATCGAACTGCTCAAGGTGCTGTTGCGGATGACCGCGGAAAAGCACAGCGTCGCGGCCAAGGTGATCGCCACCGTCGACGAACTCGAGCAGATCGCATCAGACGACCATGCCGACGTGCCGGCGCTGCACGGCTGGCGCCGCGAGCTGTTCGGCGAAGCGGCACTGGCATTGAAGCACGGCAAGCTCGCGCTCGCGGTTGAGCGCGGCCGCGTGGTCGGCGTGCAGCGGGGTTAGTTGCGCTTCTCGATCGACGACGAGCGGCCGACCAGCCGCGCCAGCTGGCGGAAGCGGCTGGCGACGCGGTCGCCGGCAAGCGCCGCCACGCGTGGCTTGAACACTAGCGTCAGCTTGCGACCGCGGCTCTTGAACTGCGTCGCATTCAGCACGCCCGGCTGCGCCGCCGAGATCAGATGCGCGACGCGGATCGTCGAGCCAAGGATTTGCGCCCAGCCCAGTAGGATGCGCGGGATCAGCTCGCCGACCTTCGGCGAAAAGCCCTCGTCGCCGAGGCCGGCGTAGCGGTAGTAAACGGTGAGCCCGAGGAAGGCACGGCCCTCGTGGGTGATCGCGCCAAAATTGCCGTTGGCGATCAGGTTCAGCGATTGCTCGCCGCGATAGTCGGGGTGGGCGCGCCAGCCGATGTCGGCCATCAGGCAGGCGGCATGGCGCAGCCGCTTCTCCTCCGGCGTCTCGATCAGGCGGGCTGCGCGAATGAAGCGATCGGTCCAGTCGAACAGCTCTTCGGCATGGCGCGGCGAGCGCGACCGCAGCACGTTCAGGTCCTGCGCCGCCGCAAGCAAGCCGTCCTTACGCTGCTCCTTGATCGACAGCTTCGAGTACAAGAGGCCCTCGCGGACGCCGAAGGTCGAGATCGTGATCGTCTTCGGCTTCATGACGCGAATGACGTATTCGAGCACGAGCGCCGCGTAAGCGAGCAGCGGTCGCCGCGCGTCGGACACCGCTTCGATGTCGGGCACCGCGCCCAGAGGCGCCTGCCGCTTCAACCGTTGCGCAAAGGCGAGCGCCTCGTCGGCCGGAATGGAGTAGCCGTGCATGACATGCAGCGGATAGCCAGTCTGCGAGATGTGCAGCCGCGCCAGCGAGCGCCAAGTGCCGCCGACCGCGTAGAACGTGCGGCCGCGGCCGCGCTTCAGCCAGCGCATCTCCTCGAGCTGCTCGCGCACGATGCGCTCGGCGCGCTTGATCGATTTCTTCGACAGGTCCTGCAGCGCGAGGCCGCCGAGCGGCAGGCTGATGCCGCGTCCCGCACGATGGCCCTTCACATCGATCAATTCGAGCGAGCCGCCGCCGAGATCGCCGACGATGCCGTCGGGCTGGTGAATGCCCGAGATCACCCCGAGCGCCGACAGCTTTGCTTCGCGGGTGCCCGAGAGAATCTCGATCTTCAGCCCGACCACCCGTTCGGCGCGCGCGATGAAGTCGGGTCCATTGGTGGCATCACGACAGGCTGCGGTCGCAACCACGAAGGTGCGGCCAACATGCATCACGTGGCACAGCGCGCGAAACCGTCTCAGCGCCGACAGCGCGCGGACGATCGCGTCTTCCGGGAGCAGACCGGTACTCTGCACCTCGCGACCAAGACCGCAGAGAATCTTTTCGTTGAAGACCGGCGTGATCGAGCGCGTCAGCGCCTCGTACACGACAAGACGCACCGAGTTGGAGCCGATGTCGATGACGGCGACGGCAGGTCCGTCACGCCGCGAGGCGTGCGACAGCCGGCTCTCCCTCAAGCGCTCGAGCTTGCGGTTACGATTATTGACGTTCCGAACGGCGCGTGAGGCGGCGCGGCGAGGATTCCTTGAGCGACTTACCACGGCCTGACAAACTCGGATTCGTCATGAAGTAATTGTGGGCGTTGAATGATTCTTCGCCTTTCGCGGCCTTAATACGCGTTGACGATCCGTCCGGCAACAACTGCCAGCTCTGCTCATTGTCTTTCAGGTTCGCGACCATGATCTGTTCGAGAACCTGTTGATGCACGGTCGGATTTTGCAGGGGACACAGCGCCTCGACGCGACGGTCGAGGTTGCGCGGCATCATGTCGGCGGATGAGATATATACCACGGCCTTCGGCGACGGCAGGCCGTGACCCATACCAAAGCAGTAGATGCGGCCGTGCTCGAGGAAGCGGCCGATGATCGATTTGACGCGGATGTTGTCGGACAGCCCGGGCACGCCCGGCCGCAGGCAGCAGATGCCGCGCACCACGAGCTCGATCGAGACGCCGGCCTGCGAGGCCGCGTAGAGCGCATCGATGATATCGGGATCGACCAGCGAGTTCATCTTCATCCAGATCACCGCTGGCTTGCCATGCTTGGCATAGTCGATCTCGTCGGCGATGTGCTCGAGGATGCGCTTGCGCAAGGTCAGCGGCGACACCGCCATCTTCTCGATGTCGATCGGCTCGGCATAGCCGGTGATGTAGTTGAAGATGCGCGCGGTGTCGCGGGCGATCACCGGGTCCGAGGTGAAGTACGACAGGTCGGTATAGATGCGCGCGGTCACCGGGTGATAGTTGCCGGTGCCGACATGGACGTAGGAGGCTAGGTTCTGCCCTTCCCGGCGCAGCACCAGCGACAGCTTGGCGTGGGTCTTCAGATCGATGAAGCCGTAGACCACCTGGACGCCGGCGCGCTCCATGTCGCGCGCCCAGCGGATGTTGGCCTCTTCGTCGAACCGCGCCTTCAACTCGACCAGCGCGGTGACCGACTTGCCGGCCTCGGCGGCTTCCGCCAGCGCCTTGACGATCGGCGAATTGTTCGAGGTGCGGTACAGCGTCTGCTTGATCGCGACCACTTCCGGATCGCGCGCGGCCTGCTGCAGGAACTGCACCACGACGTCGAACGATTCATACGGATGGTGGACGATCAAATCCTTCTGGCGGATCGCCGCAAACACGTCGCCGCCATGGTCACGGACCCGCTCCGGGTGGCGCGGCACATAAGGCGTGAATTCGAGATCGGGCCGGTCCAGTCGCGTCAACTGCGACAGCTCGTTGAGGGCCAGCACGCCGTCGACCAGGAAGATCTCGTCATCGCTGGTGCTGAGCGCCTGCTGCACGAAGTTGCGCAGCGCTTCCGGCATCGCCGCCTCGATTTCGAGCCGGATCACGCTGCCGCGGCGGCGGCGCTTCAGCGCGGTCTCGAACAGGCGAACGAGATCTTCGGCCTCTTCCTCGATTTCCAGTTCGGAGTCGCGGATGATGCGGAAGGCGCCCTGCCCCTTCACGACGTAGCCCGGAAAAGCCGGCCGATGAACAGGCTGGTCGCCTGCTCCAGCGTCATCAGGCGGATCGCGCCGTCGGCGCCCGCCGGCAGGCGGATGAAACGGTCGATCTTGCCGGGCATGCGGATCAAGGCGTTCATCGCGCGGCCATCGGAGGTGCGCGACAAATGCAGTGCGATCGAAAAGCCGAGGCTCGGAATGAACGGAAACGGATGCGCGGGATCGATCGCGAGCGGCGTCAGCAGCGGAAAGATGTTGTGCAGGAAATGATCTTCGATCCAGCTGCGCTCAGCCTTGGTGACTTCCTTGGCGTCGACCATGGCCATTCCGTTGGCCTGCAAGGTTTCGCGCAGATCACGCCAGATTTCCTGCTGGTCGCGGGCAAGCTGTGAGACTGCCTCGTTGATCCGCACCAGCTGCTCGGCCGGCGTCAGCCCGTCAGGGCTGCGCTCGACGATGCCTTCGCGAACCTGCGCGCGCAGGCCGGCGACGCGGACCATGAAGAACTCATCAAGGTTATTCGCGGAAATCGACAGGAATCGGACGCGCTCCAGCGCGGGATGGCTGGTGTTGACACTTTCCTCGAGCACACGGCGGTTGAAATGCAGCCAGCTGAGCTCGCGGTTGATAAATCGATCCGGCCCGATCTCGGCCACCGACAAAGCTGCGGTCGCTTCGATTTTCTCTTCCAGAACAGTGGCTTGCACGTCGTCCATCAGGCGGCCGATCAGTTTGTCTTGACGCTGTCGCTCGCAGCGCGGCGGGAGCTTCGCCCGCACCGGCGACATTTCAATGACATGATGGGCCGGACGGTTGCGCCGTCAAGGCTTGGAACCTCATTTGGGTCGGCCGTTCAATCGATTCGGTTCGCAAGCGCGAAACGAAATTCCGTCCGGGCTGGGAGGGCAAATCATGCCTCATGACGAGAAAACCGCCGAGCGCATCCGGCGCGTGCTGAGCGGACGGCGCGACATCGTCGAGAAAAAGATGATGGGCGGGCTCGCCTTCACGTTTCGGGGCGGCATGTGCTGCTACCTCTCGCGCAAAGGCTACTTCCTGCTCCGCGTCACCCCTGAGGTGCGCGAGCAGACGCTGGCGATGGCCCACGTCAAGCCGACCGACTTTGCCGGCCGGCGCATGTCGGGCTTTGTCATCGTCGAACCTGATGGCTTGCGGACCGAGGCTGCGCTCGCGAAATGGCTCGAGCGCGGTATCGCCAACGCGCTGGCGACGAAAACCAGCAAGCCGGCGAAGAAGACCGCCGCGAAGAAAGCTCCGGCTAAAAAGCGCGCGGCGAAGGCGGCGGCGCGCCGCTGACAACGCAACGCGCGCTCACGCCTCCCCGTCGCGCAACACTTCGGCGGCGAGCGCCCGCGTAATGGGGCGGCCGCGGCGCAGCGCCTCGGCGTCAAGCTGCTCGACGGCGCGGCGCGCCGCCACGAACGAGCGCTCGATGCGCGGCAACAGGTAGCTCACGACGCTTTCGTCGACGACCAGTTGCCGATCGGCGCAGAATTTGACAATCAGCGCACGCAATAGCTGATCGTCCGGCGGCTCGAACTGCACGACCGGTACGGCGCGCAGCCGCGAGGCGAGATCCTTGATCTGCAGCGTCCAGCCCGCAGGCTGGGTGCGCGCGGTCAACAGCAAGGCGGCATCCTGTTCGCGGGCAAGGTTGAGCAGGTGAAACAGCGCCGGCTGATCGACGATCGCAGGATCAATGTCCTCGACCACCAGCGCCCCGGTCGCGAGCGCGTCCGGCACGGTTTCGATCGCAAGATTTCGCGCGGCGATCGCGCGCGCACCCGATCGCTCGGCCCAGATCGATGCCAGGTGGCTCTTGCCCGCGCCGGCGTCACCGACCAGCATCACGACGGAATTTGGCCAGTCCGGCCAGGCATCGACCAGCGCCAGCGCCGCGGCATTGCCAGGGCCGGCAAGAAAATCATCGCGCGCAAAGCTTTCGGCGTGCGGCAACGTCAAGGCAAGCTGGCGCGGTTGCGCGCGGATTGTCACGTCATTCGAACTCACTCAACACTTCGACCGGGTCACCTTGAGCTTCTACCACATCCTCAGCGCGTCGGGCACGACTGCACGAAGCTCAAGCCCATGAACAGCTTTAGATCGATCATGCGGCCCTCGCGCTCGCGCGCCTTCAGCCATTCCGGCAGTTCGGCGAGATCGACCAGGTGCACCTTGATGTCCTCGTCGGCATCGAGACGCTGCGCGCCTTTCTTCGTGACGCCATCGGCCACAAAGATCGCCATCACCTCGTTGGTGGCGCCCGGCGAGATCGGTCCGCGCGCCATTTCCCTGACCGAGGTAGCCGTATAACCGGTCTCCTCTTCCAGCTCGCGGATCGCGGCTTGGCTCTCGCTCTCCTGCTGCGAAGAACCATCGGCGGTATCGACCAGCCCCGCCGGCAGGCCGATCACCTGGCAGTTGACCGAGCGGCGCAGCTGCTCGACCAGAATCAGCTTGCCGTCAGTGACCGCGACAATGATCACGATGCCGGAGCTGTTCGGCCGTGACACGAACTCCCAGCCGTCGCGGTCGATCAGATGAAGAAATCGTCCGGCGTGCAGAACGCGATCCATGTACTCAGCTACCCCGGTTCGAGTTCGCTCATATGGCGAACCCACTCCACCAGATAAGCGCCAACCGAGGCAAGCGTGGTCGCAGTCACCACCACCTTCAGGATCGTATCGAGCGGCGCCAGCACGAGACCGAAGCCGAGCGTCGCCAGCGCGAGCGCCGCATAGGTGACCTGAACCAGGGTGTTGACCTTCGAGATCATCAGCGGCTTCATCGGGATCGGCCGATCGAGCAGCCAGGACACAATGACCGCGCCGATGATGATGATGTCGCGCGACACCACGAGGATCACGAGCCAGCGTGGCAGGTCGGCCGAGATGCCGAGCGCAACATAGATCGAGACCAGCAGTGCCTTATCAGCGAGCGGATCGAGCAGCGCGCCCATTTCGCTTTGCATGTGGAACCGCTTGGCGAGAAAGCCATCGACAGCATCACTGATGCCGGCGATCACGAACAACACGAAAGCCGCCGCCATTTGCCCGGAGGTAATGGCCCAGACGATGACCGGCACAAGCAAAATGCGGCCGAGCGTAATCAGGTTCGGAATATTCACGTCAGGGTCCCGGCATGCCGGACCGGCGGCTCCGCCCAAGCGGGAAGCAGAAGGAAGCGCGCATTCCGACCTTGTCTACATAGTATGTTTGGATAGGTCGCGCGAGCCATTGCATCCGGCCCAAATCCTGCGTAACGAGCGGCAAGAACTACGGGAATTGGCATGACCAAGCGCAACGGCCTCACCTATGCCGATGCCGGCGTCGACATCGATGCCGGAAACCGTCTGGTCGACATGATCAAGCCGTTGGTGCGCGCCACCGCGCGGCCCGGCGCCGACGCCGAGATCGGCGGCTTTGGCGGCCTGTTCGATCCCAAAGCGGCGGGCTTCAAGGACCCCGTGCTGGTCGCCGCAACCGACGGCGTCGGTACCAAGCTCAAGATTGCGATCGAGGCCAACCTGCACGACGGCATCGGCGTCGACCTCGTCGCCATGTCCGTCAACGACCTCGTCGTTCAGGGCGCCGAGCCGCTGTTCTTCCTCGACTACTTTGCGACCGGCAAGCTCGATCCCGACGCTGCCGCGCTGATCGTCGCGGGCATCGCGCAGGCCTGCCGGGAATCCGGCTGCGCGCTGATCGGCGGCGAGACCGCCGAGATGCCCGGGCTGTACAAGAGCGGCGACTACGATCTCGCGGGCTTTGCGGTCGGCGCCGCCGAGCGCGGCACGCTGCTGCCGCGCGGCGATGTCGGTCCAGGCGATGTCGTGGTCGGATTGGCCTCCTCCGGCCTGCACTCGAACGGATTTTCGCTGGTGCGGGGCATCGTCGAGCGGACCGGCTTGCCGTGGAGTGCGCCGGCCCCGTTCGCGCCGGCGCTCACGCTCGGCGCCGCGCTGCTGACGCCGACGAAGCTCTATGTCAAATCGTGCCTGCGCGCGATCCGCGACACCGGCGCAGTGAAGGCGCTGGCGCACATCACCGGCGGCGGCTTTACCGACAACATTCCGCGCGTGCTGCCGAAGGGACTTGGCGTGCGCATCGATCTCAATGCGCTGCCGGTGCTGCCGGTGTTCAAGTGGCTGGCGCGGGAGGGCGGCGTCGCCGATCTCGAAATGCTGCGCACTTTCAACTGCGGCATCGGCATGGTTGCGGTCGTCGCTGCAGATGGTGCCGACGATGTCGTCGCAAGTTTCATGCAATCCGGCGAGACCGTGGTGGTGCTCGGCGAGGTCGCCGCAATCGAGGGCGAGCACCGGGTCGACTATCGCGGCGTGCTCGACTTGCGGCTCTAGCGTGGCGCCCGCCCCGCTCAACATCGGTTTCCTCGCCTCCCACGGCGGCAGCAGCATGCGCGCGATCGTTGACGCGATCGCGTCAGGCGCGCTCGCAGGCTCAGCCAGGATCGTCATCAGCAACAACGCCGATTCTCCCGCGCTCGCCTTTGCGCGCGAGCGCGGCATCCCGACACAGCACATCAGCGCGACGGCGGCGGGCGGCGAAGATGCCGCCGACCGCGCCATCTGCGCTGCGCTTGACATCGGCCGGCGCCGACTGGATCGTACTGTCAGGCTATCTGCGCAAACTCGGCCCGATCACACTACGCAAGTTCGAACGCCGCATCCTCAACATCCACCCGGCGCTGCTGCCAAAATTCGGCGGCAGGGGCATGTTCGGCCGGCACATCCACGAGGCGGTACTCGCCGCGGGCGAGCGCACAAGCGGGATCACGATCCATCAAGTCGACGGCGAATACGATCGGGGCGCGATCATCGCGCAACGTGAGGTGCCGGTGCAACCCGGAGATACGGTCGAGACGCTTCAGCAGCGGATCATGGCGGCCGAGCCGCCATTCTTTGTTGAGACGCTGCAGGCGATTGCCGCGGGTCGGCTCAAGGCCTGAGCCGAGAACGCAAAGACTTAGCCGACAATCTCGTTGCCCGAGAAGAATTGCGCGATTTCGATGACTGCGGTCTCGGGCGCATCCGAACCGTGCACCGAATTCTCGCCGATCGATTTCGCATGCAGCTTGCGGATGGTGCCGTCCGCGGCCTTCGACGGGTCGGTCGCGCCCATCACTTCGCGGTACTTTGCGATCGCGTTGTCGCCTTCGAGCACCTGCACGACCACCGGGCCCGAGGTCATGAAGTCGACGAGCTCGCCGAAGAACGGCCGCGCCTTGTGCACGGCGTAGAACGTCTCGGCCTGCTCCTTCGTCATGCGGATGCGCTTTTGTGCAACGATGCGCAAACCAGCCTTTTCGATCAGCGCATTGACCGCACCGGTCAGGTTGCGCTCCGTCGCGTCGGGCTTGATGATCGAGAAGGTCCGTTCGGTGGCCATTTTTGATCCGTTCCCAGGGTCCAGATTTTCTGCAGAAAGTGGCGGCGCTTATAGCGATGGGGTCAGGTCTCGGCAAGCCGCACGGAACGCATGCAAACACGCGACGCGCACCCGCGCCGAATGGTTGAGGCAAGGCCTGCCTTACCGCGATTTCACAAACCTGAATGATTTCTGAGTGCTCCGTGCCGGTCCGGTTCAGTTCGCTGCCGCTAGATTGGCCACCGTGAGGCAAAGATGTTGGTTAACGCGGCGAGCGAGAGACACGGTGTCCTTCTCCCCGCAAACCCGACCAAAGCCCCGCGATGAGGAGAAAGACCATGTTCCGCAAACTTGCTCTTGGACTTTTCGCCGCCGTTTCGCTTGGCGCCGCAGCGCTCGCCCCGACCAGTGCGTCGGCTTTCTACGGTGGCCCGCACTGGCACCCCGGCTTCGGCTTCCATCGTTTCATTGGTGGCCCACGCTTCGTCGTCGGCGGCCCCGTTTACCTCGGCGGCTACTCCTGCGTGGTGCGCCGCTGGGTCATGACCCCCTGGGGCCCGCAGCCGCGTTTGATCAATCGCTGCTACTGAACGACGGCGCACGACACACCCCCGCTCGTGCTGCTGACCTGCCCCGGCCCCACGCGGCCGGGGCATTTTTCTTGGTTGCCGTTTCGCGCATGTTTCAAATCGATTTCATCGCGCCGAAATCCGGTTTCATTGCGAACTTTCTCCATCCCTTCCGTGAACGCGCGTGACCCAAGTCACGTCCTACCTGCGGGACACAACACCAAGCGCCAACGCGCGCCACCAAGATGGAGAAGACCATGCTTCGCAAGATCACCCTCGGACTCGTCGCTGCAGCTTCGATCGGCGCGACCGCGTTGCTGCCGACCGCCGCTTCGGCTCACCCGATCGGCTGGGGCTGGGGCTATGGCGGCTGGTATCCGGGCTACGTCGGCCCGACCGTCGTGCTGTCGACGCCTGTCGTGTCGGCGCCTGTGATCACCGATCCCTGCCTGCAGAGGATGCCGGTGCAGACTCGCCACGGCATTCGCTATCACCCGTCACGCACCTGCGGCTTCTGATCGCAATCGCCTTCCTTGAGAGAGGCCCCGGCCGCGCCAGCTGCCGGGGTTTGTCTTGTCGGCGGTCGTTTTCGCGTCCACAAAGCGATTGCGTTTGGCTGACGTTATGGCCAAAACGCACGCATGCTGACCATCACCGATCTCTCGCTGCGCGTCGCCGGGCGCCTTCTGATCGACCACGCGCATGTGCAGATTGCGCCGGGTTCGCGCGTCGGCCTCGTCGGCCGCAACGGGACGGGCAAATCGACGCTGTTCCGCGTCATCAGAGGTGAGCTTGCCGGTGAGACCGGAGCGATCGCGTTGCCGCCGCGCTGGACCGTCGGCAGCCTGGCTCAGGAGGCCCCCAACAGCTCCGACAATCTGATCGAGGTCGTGCTCGAGGCCGACACCGAGCGCGCCGCGCTGCTGCGCGAAGCCGAAACCGCGCAGGATCCGCACCGCATCGCCGACATCCAGACGCGGCTTGCCGATATCGACGCACATTCGGCGCCGGCGCGCGCCGCGGCAATTCTTTCCGGCCTTGGTTTCTCGGCGCAAGACCAGTTGCGGGCCTGCTCGGAATTCTCCGGCGGGTGGCGGATGCGCGTCGCGCTCGCCGCGACGCTGTTTGCGGCGCCCGACCTGCTGCTGCTCGACGAGCCGACCAACTATCTCGATCTTGAAGGCGTGCTCTGGCTCGAAGATCACCTTGCGCATTACCCGCGCACCGTGATCGTGATCAGCCACGACCGCGACCTGCTCGACACGTCGGTCGACCAGATCCTGCACCTCGAGCGCGGCAAGCTGACGCTCTATCGCGGCGGCTATTCGTCGTTCGAGAAGCAGCGCGCCGAGCGTGCGTTGCTGAACGCGCGGCAGGCGAAACGCATCGAAGCGGAACGAAAACACCTGCAGGGGTTCATTGACCGCTTTCGCGCCAAGGCCTCGAAAGCCCGACAGGCCCAATCGCGTGTCAAACGGCTCGAGAAGCTCGAGCCGATCGCGCTGATGTCCGCGAGCAACGTCCGCGAGATCACATTCCCGCCGCCGCAGAAGACGCTGTCGCCACCGATCATCGCGCTCGAGAGCGTCACTGTGGGCTATGACCCCGCGCAGCCCGTGCTGAATCGTGTCACGCTTCGGATCGACGACGACGATCGCATCGCGCTGCTCGGCGCCAACGGCAACGGCAAGTCGACGCTGGTGAAACTGCTGGCCGGACGGCTCGCACCGTTCTCGGGGCGAATGACGCGCGCGGAAAAGCTCAGCGTCGCCTATTTCGCTCAGCACCAGCTCGACGAACTCAACGAGGACGGCACCGTTTACGAGCACGTCCGCAAGTTGATGCCCGACGCCAGGGAAGCCGCGGTGCGCGGCAAGGCCGGCGCGATCGGTTTTTCCGGCGCGGCGGCTGACACCAAGGTTGCGAACCTCTCTGGCGGCGAGAAGGCGCGGCTCTTGCTCGGGCTCGCGACCTTCTTCGGTCCCAACCTGATCATTCTCGACGAACCGACAAATCATCTCGACATCGACAGCCGCGCCGCGCTTGCCGAGGCCATCAACGATTTCCCCGGCGCCGTGATCATGGTCTCGCACGATCGTTACCTGATCGAGATGTGCGCCGACCGGCTGTGGCTGGTGGCGAACAGCAAGGTGACGCCCTACGAAGGCGACATCGACGATTACCGGCGCGACGTTCTCAACGTGCGGGGCTGGAAAGACGACGACGGGCGCGAACAGGCGCCGCCGCGCGCCAGCGAGGCGCCGCAGCCGAAGCCGAACGACCGCGCGCGAAAGCCGCCGTCGCACAAGCTCGCCGACGTCGAGGCCGAGATCGCCCGCATCAGCAGCATCATCGCCAAGGTCGATGCCGCACTCGCCCTGCCCGATCTATTCCAGCGCGATCCGGAGAAGGCCGCACAGCTTGCCAGGGCACGCAGCGCCGCCGCCGAAGCGCTCCGCCGGGCCGAGGAGCAATGGCTCGACCTGAGCACGGCGCTCGAAGCCGATACATGATCGCGATGGCTGCCGAACGCGATCGCGATCAGGTCGCGGCGCGCTTCTTTGATTTGCTCGGCTTGGCGGGCTTGGGCGGCGCTTCCGGCGCCGGCGCGCGCTCGACCGAGGCAAGCCGTCCCGCCACGAAGTGATAGATGCCCGGCCGCAGGCCTTTCAGATAGGTCAAGGTGGCGGTACGATCGCCGGTGGTCGCGTTGCCGAGTTCGACATTGTCGGGGCGGCCGGCATAGCGCGCGACTTCGCATTCGGTCCGCCCGAGTGCGATCCCAGCCGGCAGTGACGGCGTGCCCGGCGCGGCAGCGGCCGGATCGGCTTCGGTCATCGCATTGGCTTCGCTCGGCGGCGCCATGCCGGCGCACATGCCGTCGGAGCTGATCAGGTCATCCGGCGCGATCGGCCGCTGCGGAGTGAGCGGCGGCGTCTCGAGCGAAAGGCTGTTTCCGAGGATGTGCGGCTGGCGGGTGAACCACTCGGCGTCGCGCGAGAACATGTCGCCTGCCCCCGAGCAGCCGACGAGCGGCGCAGTCGCTGTAAAGAGCAGCGACGCAACGATCAATGAACGATGCACGGACCGCGACTCATCCCACTCCACCCCATCGCCATGCCAGCACTGGTTTGCGGCATGACCGTGACTGCGAGCGCGCTTGCGGCTCGCCGCATTCGCGCCACTTTAGATGCGCGAGTGGCCCGAGGGCCACGCGCGATGTACCCCGGCGCAACTATGGCAAACATCGTTAATTGCGGCAATCGCCCGGGGCGCCATGCTCACGCCTTCCGTTGCCAGCGGCCGCGCTCGTCGGGCTGCCAGTAGGTCACCTCAAAGCCGCGCGTCTTGCAGTCGCTCCACGCCGCGCGGGCCGCAGTTGCGGCGTCGTCATCGTCGCCGTTGAAGATCAGCACGAGGCGCTCGTACTGGCCGGCATCATCCGGCACCCCTGCCCCATCCACCAGGAAGCGGATCTGCGCGCCATTGGGATTGTCGGTTGCAATCGACAGCAGCACCGGATGCTCCGCGGCGTCGCGGTCGCGCCAGGTGCCGTGCGGCAGGAACGAGTCGTCGCGATAGGTCCAAAGATGCGAAGTCGAGCGCCTCGGCGCGCTCCTCCGACGCGGTCTGGACGATGACGCGCCACTTGCGCTCGAGCGACTTCTCGATCAGCGGCGGCAATACGCGCTCGAGCGTCGTCTCCTGCAAGTGATAGAACAGGACCTCGGTCATCGTGCCGGTCTCGTTGTCAACCTTCGTAGTGATCCTCGACCAGGCGATTGAGCAGGCGCACGCCGTAACCGGAGCCCCAACTGGTGTTGATGTCGGTTGCCGGCGCCGACATCGCGGTGCCGGCGATGTCGAGATGCGCCCACGGCGTGCCGTCGACGAAGCGCTGCAGGAACTGCGCGGCGGTGATCGAGCCGCCATGGCGCGCCGCCGGTGTGCTTCATGTCGGCGAATTTCGAAATCGAGCAGCTTGTCGAACGCGGGGCCCAGCGGCATGCGCCAGACTTTTTCGCCGGTCTGCCTGCCCGCTTCCGCCAGGCGTTCCGACAGCTCGTCGTTGTTGGAGAACAGCCCGGCATATTCGGTGCCCAGCGCCACCATGATCGCGCCAGTCAGGGTGGCAAGGTCGACAACGAATTTCGGCTTGAAATTCTTGACCACGTACCAGAGCACGTCGGCCAGCACGAGGCGGCCTTCGGCGTCGGTGTTGATGATCTCGATGGTCTGGCCGGACATCGAGGTGACGATGTCGCCCGGGCGCTGCGCGTTGCCATCGGGCATGTTCTCGACGAGGCCGATGGCGCCGACCGCGTTGACCTTGGCCTTGCGCGCGGCAAGCGCGTGCATCAGCCCGACGACGCAGGCAGCGCCCGCCATGTCGCCCTTCATCTCGTCCATGCTGGCCGCCGGCTTGATCGAGATGCCGCCGGTATCGAAGCACACGCCCTTGCCGACGAAACGCGACCGGCTTGTCACCCTTCTTGCCGCCATTCCAGCGCATGATCACGGTGCGGCCCTCGTGCGCCGATCCCTGCGCGACGCCGAGCAGCGCGCCCATGCCGAGCTTGCCCATCGCCTTGCGGTCGAGCACGTCGATGCCGACGCCGAGCTTGCGCAGTGCGGAGGCGCGCTTCGCAAACTCCTCCGGATAGAGCACGTTCGGCGGCTCGTTGACGAGATCGCGCGCCAGCACGACGCCATCGGCGATGTCGTCGAGCGGGACGTAGGCCTTCTTCGCAGCGGCGGGATCGGCGACCGCGACAGCGACATCCCAGTTCGCGCCGTCCTCGTCGAATCCTTTTTCTTGGTCTTGTAGCGATCGAATTTATAGGCGCGCAGCCTGAGCCCGCTCGCGATCGCAGCCGCCTGTGCGGGTTTCATTGCGCCACCTGGCAATTCCGCAACCAGCATCACCGCTCCGGCCTTGGCCTTACCGGCCGCGATGCCGCCGAGATTGATGTAATCGTCGTCCTTGAGCTTGCCGGCCGGGCCGGTGCCAACCACCAGCAGGCAGTCCGCCTTGAGCCCAGCGGGCGCGAGAATCTCGAGCACCGAGCGGCCTTTGCCCTTGAACTTTGCAGCCGCTGCCGCGCGCTTGATGCTGTCCGACGCCGAACCCAGCGCCTTCGCCGTCCGCTGACCAAGTTTCATGGTCTCATCGGTGAAAACGATCACGGTGCCGCGCGGCGCGGTCGAAAACGGGACGAAGCCGATCTTGACGGCATCGGACATTGCGAGAACTCCCTGGAAGCGACTTTCTGAGCGGTCCATATAGACCGTTTTGGGACCGCCGCGCCGCAAAATCGGGGTGAAATTCACACCACTTGGCGACCTTCCCGAGGGTCCCCAGGGTGGTCTCGCAAAATGTCGCCACAAGGCAACAATTAACCATTTATTGGGGATGCCGGCACACCCGCCATCGCACAGCCATTTTGTTGACCCATCAATGAGATGGTAGGCTTTGGGATGGGCCGCCGAAGGCGATGTCGTCTCCTTGGGGAGGGAGGCGGCGCTTCTTTCAAGTTTCGGCGCGGTTTGGGGGCTTGGGCGCAAGCGATGGGGTCGATCGACGGCTACATTGTCCGGACGACGTTCGGCGCCTTCATCATGGTGCTCGCGAGCCTGACCGGGGTGATCTGGATTACCCAGGCGTTGCGCGGCATCGACCTGATGACCAGCCAGGGCCAGACCATTCTGGTGTTCATCGGCTTTACCGGCCTTGCGGTTCCCTCGCTCGTTCTGATCATCGCCCCGATCGCGCTGGTGATCGCGGTTGCCTACGTGCTGAACAAGCTCGCCACCAACTCCGAGATCATCGTGATGAACGCCGCCGGGCTGCGGCCCTGGGGACTGTTTCGGCCGTTCCTCTTTGTTGCAACGGTCATCTCGCTCGCGGTGCTCGCCTTGAGCTTCTACATCGCGCCCGAAGGGCTGCGCCGGCTCAAGCAGTGGGACTTCGAGATTGCGGCTGACGTCATCAGCAACGTCATGCAGACCAGCCGCTTCATGGAGCTCGACGGCGGGCTCACGATCTTCGTCCGCGAACGCCAGCCCGGTGGACGCATGGTCGGGATTTTCATCGACGATCGCCGCAATCCGAAGGAGCGCGACAGCATCGTCGCCGACCACGGCTTCGTGGTGAAGAACCCCCAAGGAACCTTCATCATCCTCGAAGACGGCACGCTGCAGCGCTTCGAGGCCGGCAAGCACGATCCGGCGCTGGTCGCGTTCGAAAGCTACGCCTTCGACATGTCGAAGTTCACGAACCTGTCGAAGAACATCATCTATTCGACGCGTGAACGCTATTTCTGGCAATTGATCACCCCCGATCCCAGCGATCCGGTCTATATCCAAAATCCCGGCCAGTTCACCGCCGAATTCCATGACCGCCTGGTGGCGCCGCTCTACCCGCTCAGTTTCGTGACGCTGACTTTCGCGTTCCTCGGCGCGCCGCGCACCACGCGTCAGAGCCGCGCGTTCTCGATGACGAGCTCGGTTGCCGCCGTCGGCGGCTTGCGCATCGCCGGCTTCGCCTGCTCGGTGCTGACGGTGCGAACGCCGGTCGCGGCGTACGTGCAATACGCCATGCTCGCGGCGACGCTCGCGATCAGCTGTTATGTGATCAGCAAGGCGGTGATCCTCGAACCGCCACCCGCATTGACCGAAGCGATTTCGCGCTGGACCGAGCGTCTGACGCGGCGCTTCGCGCCGGCTTGATCGAACTCAATGCGATGATCACCAACACCCTCGCGCGCTATTTCGCCCGGCAATATATCGGCGCATCGGTTGCGGTGTTCGCCGGCATCTTCGTGCTGGTGGTGCTGATCGATTATATCGAGATGACACGCAAGACCGCTGACATCGCCTCGGCCGCGCCGTTGTTGATTGCGCAGACCTCGCTCTATCGCGTGCCACAACTGCTCGAGCGACTGATGCCGTTCTGCGTCCAGATCGGCGCGATGGCCTGCTACCTGTCGCTGTCGAGGCGTCTCGAACTCGTGGTGGCGCGCGCCGCCGGCGTGTCCGCCTGGCAGATCGTGGCGCCGGCACTCGCTTGCGCGATCGTCGCCGGCACGCTCGTAACCACGGCCTATAACCCGCTGTCCGCGACGCTCGCCGAACGTGCCAAGCGCATGGAAACCGAGTTGATGGGCGATCGCGGCGGCGGGCTGCAGGATGCCGCCGGGTTCTGGGTCAACCAGGTCACCAGCGAAGGCCAATCGATCATCAACGCAGCGTCAAGCCGCGCCGAAGGCACGCTGCTCCTGGGCATCTCGATCTTCCGGCTGACGCCCGATGGCCGCTTGAAGGATCGGATCGAGGCTCGCGAAGCGCAACTCGAGGGCGGCCACTGGCTGCTCAAGGATGTCCATCGTTACACACTCAACGAACCGGTCGTGAACGAAGACACCTACGTCCTCGCGACGGGGCTCACCCACGAGCAGGTTCGGGATACCTTCTCCACGCCAGAGACTGTGTCGTTTTGGCAACTTCCGGAGTATATCGCTTCGTCAGAGCATTCGGGAATCACCTCTGCCCGGTATCGTCTCCAATACCACAAGCTTATCGCGCTGCCGTTTCTGCTCGGGGCAATGGTTTTGCTTGCGTCTTCGGTCAGTCTCAGGTTGTTCCGGCTCGGTGGCGTTCAGAAAATGATAATTGGTGGCGTGCTCGCCGGCTTTCTGCTCTATGTGCTGCAGAAGATTACTGAAGATCTGAGCAAAGCGGACTTAATGAACCCAATGGTCGCGGCTTGGCTGCCCGTTTGCGTGGGTAGTCTCACCGGGCTATTGGCCTTGTTGTACCAGGAGGACGGGTAGGTAATGGTGACCGTTGTCACCGCCCGCCAAGCGATACCTTTTGCCCTCCCGCGACCCACCCCCGTGCGTCGCGCGATGGTTGTTGCGTGGTTGCTGGCCGCACTGTTGGGGCTGGTCGTTGGCGCCGGCACGGCGATCGCGCCGGCGGCGGCGCAGGGCTTTACCTACAACCCGCTCCCACCGCCACCGCCGAAGCCACCGCACAACCCCGGCGACGACGGCAAGATGCTGTTGCAGGCCAACGAGCTCGACTACGACAACGTGCATTCGCAGGTTTCGGCGGTCGGCGGCGTACAGATCTTCTACAACGGCACCGTGCTCGAAGCCGATCGGGTGATCTACGACCAGAAGACCAAGCGGCTTCACGCCGAAGGCAATGTCCGTCTCACCGATGTCGACGGCAAGGTGACGACGGCGGCCATGCTCGATCTCAGTGACGACTATCGCGACGGCTTTGTCGACTCGCTGCGTGTCGATACCGCCGACCAGACGCGCATGGCGGCGACGCGCGCCGACCGCACGCAGGGCAATTTCACGGTGTTCGAGAGCGGCGTCTACACCGCCTGCGCGGCGTGTAAGGACGATCCGAAGAAGCCGCCGCTGTGGCAGATCAAAGCGGCCCGCATTATCCATGACCAGGGCGAGAAGCTGCTCTACTTCGAGAACGCGCGCATCGAGTTCTTCGGCGTGCCGCTCGCCTATATTCCGTACTTCTATGCGCCCGATCCGACGGTGAAGCGCAAGACCGGCTTCCTGATCCCCTGGGTGATGACGTCGACGAATACCGGCTACGGGGTCGAGATTCCCTATTACTGGACGATCGCGCCCGACTATGACGCAACATTCATGCCGCGCTTCATGACCAAGCAGGGCGTGCTGCTGCAAGGTGAATTCCGCCAGCGCACCATCGATGGCTCCTATCAGATCCGCGCTTATGGCATCGACCAGCTCGACAAGGCCGCTTTCGGGACGACGGCGCCCGGCTACCGCGACCTTCGCGGCGCCATCGAAACCAAGGGCCAATTTTCACTGAACGAGCGCTGGTTCTGGGGCTGGGACGGCACGGTGGTGAGCGACAAGACGTTCTTCCAGGATTACTCGGTCGGGCCGTTCCGCAACCTGCTGGCAACCTTTGCAAACCCGACGCTGGAAGCGACCTCCGACCTCTACCTGACCGGCGTCGGCAATCGCAGCTTCTTCGACGCGCGCACCATCTATTATTACGGCCTCTCCGCATCGGACAATCAGAACGAGATCCCGGTCATTCATCCGGTGATCGACTATTCGAACGTCATGAATCGGAACCTCCTTGGCGGCGAGTTGAGCTACAAGGGCAATTTCACCAGCCTGACGCGGCAATCGGCCTCGTTCGATGCAATCTCGAACGTTGCCGTCCTCAACGGCTGGTGCATGCCGACCTCGGCCGATCCGACGGTGAAGACCCCCGCCAACTGTCTGTTGCGCGGCGTGCCCGGCACCTACACCCGCCTCTCCGTCGAGGCCGACTGGCGGCGCTCCTTCATCGATCCGTACGGCCAGATCTGGACGCCATTCGCGTCGCTCCGCGCCGACCTCGCCAATGTCGACATCGCCAACCAGCCCGGCGTCTCCAACTTCCTGAAGCCCGGCAACTCCACGCTCGGCACCGTGATGCCGACGGTCGGCCTCGAATACAAATATCCGTTCATCAACGTGCAGCCGTGGGGCACGCAGACGATCACGCCGATCGCGCAGATCATCGTGCGGCCCAATGAACCGCATGCCGGCCAGATGCCGAACGAAGATGCGCAGAGCCTGGTGTTCGACGACTCCAACCTGTTCCGCGTCAACAAGTTCAGCGGGTGGGATCGCGAGGAAGGCGGCGGCCGCGCCAATGTCGGCATTCAGGCGACCACGCAATTTGACCGTGGCGGCTACATCAACGCGCTGTTCGGTCAGTCCTACCAGCTGTTCGGGACCAACTCGTTTGCGGTTGCCGACACCGTCAACACCGGCGTCGAACTCCGGCCTGCAGAGCCGTCAATCCGACTATGTCGGCGCCATCTCCTACCAGCCGAGCGGCAGGCTCATGGTCTCGGCGCGCACGCGGCTCGACGAACGCACGCTCGACATGCAGCGGCTGGAACTGGAGACCCGCGCGAACTTCGACCGCTGGTCCGTCAGCCTGTTGTACGGCAACTATGCGCCACAGCCCGATCTTGGCTTCCTCAACCGGCGCGAGGGCATGCTCGGGACCGTCTCCTTCAAGTTCGCGCCGAACTGGGTGGCTTCGGGCGGCCTGCGCTACGACCTGCACAACAACACGGTCAACGAGACCATCGTCGGCGCCGGCTATGTCGACGATTGCTTCGTGCTGGCCGTGAACTACGTTACCGATTACGCGTACGCCGGCACCACGACGATTGATCACCGGGTCATGTTGCAGCTCGGATTGCGCACGATCGGCAATACCGCGATCTCGCAATCGGTCAGCGCGCTGGGCGGCCAATGAGTTTGAACGCATGCCCTGGCGCGTTCATGTGTTCGTGTATTGCGCATCGCTCACTCCGCTCGTGTATTGAACGGACTGGTATCGCGGGGGCGAGCAAGGCCGGTGAGGCCGCTTAACGACGGATTCTCGAATGCGAGCGAACCCTGGCAATGCCGGAATTCTGAGGCCGATGCTGGCGCGCACTGTCGCGGGCCTGTTGCTGCTCGTGGTCGCGCTCGCCGCAGGACCGGCACGGGCCCAGACGATCATGGCGATGGTCAACGGCGACCCCATCACCGCATTCGACGTCGATCAACGCATCAAGCTTGTCAAGCTGACCGAGCACAAGGTGGTGACCCAGAAGGAAGCGCTGGAGATCCTCATCGGCGAGCGCGCCAAGATGAAGGAAGGCAAGCGCTTCGGGCTGGATTTGAGCGCGAGCGAGGTCGACGAGCAGTTCGAAGCGATGGCCAGGCGAATGAAGGTCCCCACCGAGCAGCTGGCGAAGGCGCTCGAGCAACAGGGTATCCGCCCTGAATCGCTCAAGGCCCGGATCAAGGCAGACTTCATCTGGCAGCAGCTGGTGCGCGGACGCTTCACGCAGAGCCTGCTGGTCGGCGAGAAAGAAATCCAGGCAGCGATGAACGCCAATGGCGCAGCCAAGCCCGACGACAGCAACAGCTTTGAATATTCGATGCGGCCGGTGGTTCTGCTGGTAACCAAGAGCGCGGAGACCTCCTCGGTCGATATGCGCCGCAAGGAAGCGGAGGCGCTGCGCGCCCGCATCCAGACCTGCGACGAGGCCAAGGAGATCTTTCACAATCTGCGCGATGCAGTGATCCGCGACCCCGTGCAGAAGACCTCGGCCGATATCCCGGAGTCGCTGCGCGGCGTGCTCGATGCCACGCCGATCGGTCACCTGACCGCGCCCGAGGTGACCCGGCAAGGCGTTGAAATGGTGGCGCTGTGCGACAAGAAGCCGACCACGATCAATTCACCGCAGAAGCGCGACATGCGCGACAAGCTGTTCCAGCGCAAGTTCGACGCGCTGTCGGCGAAATACCTCGCCGAGATCAGGCGAACCTCGATGATCGAATATCGCTGATGGGCACGCCACCGGCAAAGCCGCTTGCGCTGAGCTTTGGCGAGCCGGCCGGGATCGGCCCCGACATCGCGCTGGCAAGCTGGCTGCAGCGGCGCGAGGCCGCGCTGCCGCCGTTCTACCTGCTGGGTGATGCCGCAGCCCTGGAGCGCCGAGCCAACCGGTTAGGCCTCGACGTCCCGCTCGCCGAAGTCGACGCCAACGAAGCGATCGCGACCTTCGATCGCGCGCTGCCGGTGGTCGACATCGGCGTCCGTGCCACCGCCGAACCGGGCCAGCCCGATGCATCGAGCGCGCCAACTGCAATCACCGCGATCACGCGCGCGGTCGCCGACGTCACGGCCGGCCGCGCGAGCGCCGTCGTGACCAACCCGATCGCGAAAAGCGTGCTTTATGCCGCGGGCTTCAAGCATCCCGGCCACACCGAGTTCCTCGCCGAGCTCGCCGCCTCGGGCGGCGCCGTGCCGCATCCGGTGATGATGCTGTGGTCGGAAACGCTTGCCGTCGTGCCGGTGACGATCCACCTGCCGCTGCGCGAGGCGATCACCGCGCTGACCACCGAGTTGATCGTGAAGACCTGTCAAATCACCGCGGCTGACTTGCGAACACGGTTTGGCCTCGCGCGACCGCGCCTTGCGCTCTCCGGCCTGAACCCGCATGCCGGTGAAGATGGCTCGCTCGGCACGGAGGACCAAACAATCATCGCGCCGGCGGTGGCCAGGCTCCGCGCCTCCGGTCTCGACGTCCGCGGTCCGCTGCCGGCCGACACCATGTTCCACGCTGCCGCGCGCAAGACCTATGACTGTGCGGTCTGCATGTATCACGACCAGGCGCTGATCCCGATCAAGACGCTGGCGTTCGAGGACGGCGTCAACGTCACGCTCGGTCTGCCGTTCGTGCGCACCTCGCCCGACCACGGCACCGCCTTCGACATCGCCGGTACCGGGCGCGCCAATCCGTCGAGCCTGATCGCGGCGCTGAAGCTCGCCGCGCGCATGACATCAGTCGCTGCCGCCGCGACATGAGCGCCATCGACGAGCTGCCGCCGCTCCGCGAGGTGATTCGGCGGCACGGTCTGTCGGCCAAAAAATCGCTCGGCCAGAATTTCCTGCTCGATCTCAATCTCACGGCACGCATCGCACGCGCCGCAGGCGATCTGTCGCAAGCGACCGTGGTCGAGATCGGCCCCGGGCCCGGCGGCCTGACGCGCGCGCTGCTCGCACTCGGCGCCAGGCGCGTGATCGCGATCGAGCGCGACGAGCGCGCCGTCGCAGCGCTCGAGGAGATCGGACAAAAGTATCCCGGCCGCCTCACCATCGTCGCCGCCGACGCCATGACGTTCGATCCACGGCCGCTGCTCGGCACCGCGCGTGCAAAGATCGTCGCCAACCTGCCGTACAACATCGCGACACCGCTCTTGATCGGCTGGCTCAGCACCGAGCCGTGGCCGCCGTGGTTCGACGTGATGATCCTGATGTTCCAGCGCGAGGTGGCGATGCGCATCGTCGCCGAGGTCGGCGAAGACGCCTATGGCCGGCTCGCGGTCTTTGCCGGCTGGCGCACCGAGGCGAAAATCCTGTTCGACGTCGCGCCGTCCGCGTTCGTGCCGCCACCCAAGGTGACGTCATCGGTGGTGCGGCTCATCCCGCGCCCGGCGCCCGAGCCCTGTCCTCGCGAGCTATTGGAGAAGCTCACCGAAGCCGCGTTCGGTCAGCGCCGCAAGATGCTGCGGCAAAGCCTCAAATCAACAGGTGTCGATCCGGCGCTGTTGCTCGCGGCCGCCGGGATCGATCCCACCCAGCGCGCCGAAACGGTACCGGTATCGGGCTTTGTTGCCATGGCGAACCAATTGGCCCATATACGCGGCGAACGAACTTCGCCCGCGAGCACCTGAAACGATGGACGTTCTTGTTGTCATCGACATGCAGGTCGGATTGCTCGACGGCTCGCCCAAGCACGATCTGCAGGGCGTCATCGCCAGGATCAATCAGCTTGCGGCGATTGTCCGCGAGCGTGGTGGCAAGGTGATCTGGGTCCAGCATTGCGGACCGAAGGGAACTGACTTCGCGCCGGGCCAGCCGGGCTGGAATTTTCTCCCGGAGCTGCAACGCGCGGATAGCGACATCGTGGTGCCGAAGACGCTCAACGACGCGTTTGCCGGAACCGACCTGCAGGCGCGGCTGCAACAGCTGACACCGGACCGGCTGCTGATCGCGGGCTGGGCGACCGATTTCTGCATCGATGCCACGCTGCGCTCGGCGGTCTCGCACGGTCACAACGTCGTCGCCGTTAGCGACGCGCAAACGCTGGCCGATCGCCCGCACCTCGACGCGGTGAGCGTGATCCGTCACCACACCTGGGTGTGGGCCAACTGATCGCACAGGCGTCCATCCACGTCGTGACGACTGCCGAGTTGATGGCGGAGCCCGCCTGAGCCCTACGCCGCGTAGTAACCGCCATCGATGATGTGCGAGGCGCCGGTCATGAACGACGCCTTCTCCGAGCACATCCACACTACCGCTTCGGCGATTTCCTCCGGCAAGCCGAGCCGGTTCATCGGCACCTTTTCCATCAGCTGATCGTAGCGCGTCTTCATGGTCTCATCGGTCATCGGCGTCTTGATGTAGCCGGGATTGACGCAGTTCACGCGGATCTTGTCCTTGGCGTACTCCATCGCCGCGGTCTTGGTGATGCCCACCACGCCGTGCTTGGCCGCCACGTAATGCGACGCGGTCGGCAGACCGACGAGGCCCGCAATCGACGCGGTATTGACGATCGCCCCGCCGGTGCCCTGCTTCAGCATCTGCTCGATCTCGTGCTTCATGCACAGGAACACGCCGGTCAGGTTGACTGCGAGCATGCCGTCGAACGACTCGCGGCTCATCTCGTGGGTGCGCTGGCCGGTCGGGCCGACCGCGCGGCCGGAGATGCCGGCGTTGTTGAAGGCGCAGTCGATCTTGCCGAACGCTGCAACCGTGCGCGCCACCATCGCCGCGACCTCGGTCTCCTTGGTGACGTCGCCACCGATCGCGATGGCCTGGCCGCCGGCGGCATTGATCAGCGCCACGGTCTCCGCAATCCCGGCCTCGGCGCGATCAGAGACGGCAACCCGCGCGCCCTCCTTGCTCATCGCCAGCGCCGTCGCGCGGCCGATGCCCGACGCGCCGCCCGTCACCAGCGCCGCCTTGCCTTCGAGGATGCCCGCCATTTTTGTCTCCCTTTGTTGTTCTCGTTATTTCGCAGGGAGGAAGTAAAGGCGATGAATGCGCTTTTGTCTACAACTGGCGCTGCAGGTCGCGCACGAACTCGACCAGCCCGATTTGTCGCACGCGCTTGAGCCGTTCCGCCTTCAGGATCGACTGCACGTCGGTGAATGCGTCGTCGATCTTGCGGTTGACGACGATGTAGTCGTACTCCGCCCAGTGGCTCATCTCGTGGGCCGCGCGGCTCATGCGGCCCTTGATCACTGCGTCGGAATCCTGGGCGCGCGTGTGCAGCCGCTTTTCGAGATCGGCGGCCGACGGCGGCAGGATGAACACCGAAACGACGTCCTGGCCTGCGGTGGCGCGCAGCTGCTGGGTGCCCTGCCAGTCGATGTCAAACAGCACGTCCTGCCCTGCCGCGAGCGCCGTCTGCACCGCAGCGCGCGGCGTACCGTAAAAATGGTCGAACACCGGGGCGTGCTCGAGCAGATCGCCGCCCTTCACCATCTTGTCAAAGCGCGCCTTGTCGATGAAGAAGTAATCTTTGCCGTCGACCTCGCCCGGCCGCATCGCCCGCGTGGTAACCGACACCGACATCCGCAAATCCGGATTCTCCGCCATCAGCCGCCGCGCCAGCGTGGTCTTGCCGGCGCCTGACGGCGACGACAGCACGAACATCAGGCCGCGGCGCTTGAGATGCGCATCGCCTTTCGCAGTCGCGCGCTCCGGCTTCTTACTCAAGGTTCTGCACTTGCTCCCTGAACTGCTCGACCACGCTCTTCAGTTCGAGCCCGATGTTGGTCAGCTCGAGGTCATTCGACTTCGAGCAGGTGGTGTTGACCTCGCGGTTGAACTCCTGCGCCAGGAAATCGAGCCGCCGACCGATCGCGCCGCCCTTGCCAAGCAACTCGCGCACCTGCGCCACATGCGAGCCGATGCGGTCGAGCTCCTCGCGGACGTCGGCCTTTGCCGCGATCATGATCGCTTCCTGATGCAGGCGGTCAGGGTCGAAGCGGTCGGAGGTTTCCAGCAAAGCCGCGACCTGCTCGGCGAGCCGCGCCTTGATCGCCTCGGGCCGCCGGCCCGCGGCGGTCTCGGCGAGGTGCGACAGCCTGTCAATGTCGTCGAGCCGTTGCGTCAGGATGCGGCCAAGCTCGGTGCCCTCGCGGCGGCGCATGTCGACGAGGCTTTTGAGCGCCTGCTCGAAGCCTGCAGCGACTGCGGCTTCCGCGGCGCTGCGGTCGCCCTCATTGTCCTCGGGCTCGACCACTTCGATAACGCCCTTGATGGCCAGGATGCCGTCGACCGTCGGCCGCGGCGATGCGTAGCGCGCGGCCAGATCGTTCGCGGCTTTCATCACCGCGCCCAGCACCTCGTCGTTGATGCGGATTGTTGGCGCCGACGTTGTCCGCTTCACGTTGAGGTTGGCATAGACGGTGCCGCGCGCCAGCAGTTCGGTGGCGCGCTTGCGCACCGCGGGCTCGACCGCGTCCCAACCCGGCGGCAACCGGGTGCGAAAGTCAAAGCCCTTGGCGTTGACGGATTTCAGTTCCCACTCGAACAGGAACGGACCGGCGGCCCCATGGCTGCGCGCAAAGCCGGTCATGCTGGACAACGCCATGGCAAATATCTCGGAAAATGGCCGCTCGTGATGTCAAATTCGCGTTGGTAAGCTTAGCACGAAGCCGCCGCAACCGGTCCGGCTCCGAAAACGGAGCCACGAGATCACTCCTCCGATTTCTGGTCCTGCTGGGGAGCGGCGGCAGGCGCCGGCGCTGCGACGCGGGCCGGCGTCGTCGTCACGCGCTTCTTCGCCGCGGCTGCCGGCCCCTTGGGCGCCGGCTTCGAAGGCGCGTCCGACGCCGTTGACGCTGCGGGCGCGGCCTGCGCCGGCGCGGTCGAGGCGGTATCGTCGGGAAGTTCGACGGTATCGTTCGGCGCCTGCTTCTCGATCGTGCGCAGTTTTGCGACGTTCTTCTGGTGCGCATCGTAGGTGTCGCTGAACGCGTGACCGCCGGTGCCGTCGGCGACAAAGAACAGGTCACGGGTGCGCGCCGGGTTTGCGGTCGCTTCCAGCGACGCGCGGCCGGGATTGGCAATCGGCCCCGGCGGCAGGCCATCGATGACGTAGGTGTTGTACGGCGTCGGCTGCTGGATCTCGCTGCGCTTGATCGGTCGGCCGAGCGTGCCCTTGCCGCCGACCAGGCCGTAGATGATGGTCGGATCGGACTGCAGCTTGATCTTCTGCCGCATGCGATTGACGAACACCGCAGCGACGCGGCTGCGCTCGTCAGCCTTGCCGGTCTCCTTCTCGACAATCGAGGCCAACGTGACGAGCTGGTCCGGCGACTTCAGCGGCAGGTCCGGACTGCGGCGCTCCCAGATCTCGGCGATCGCGCGCTTCTGCGCCTGCTGCATGCGCTGGATCACCTGATCGCGCGTGGTGCCGCGCACGAACTTGTAAGTCTCGGGCAAGAGCGTGCCCTCGCGCGGCAACTCCTTGATCTGGCCGGCGAGCACGTCGTTGTCCAGCAGACGCGCGACGATCTGCTCCGACGTCAGCCCTTCCGGGATCGTCAGCTGGTGCTGCACGACCTTGTTCTCGACCATGGTCTCGATCACGTCGCGCAGGCTCGCCTGCTTCTGGAACAGGTATTCGCCGGACTTCAGTTCCGAGCGCGCCTTCAGCGCAATCACGCCGCCGAAGAACACGAGGCGGTTGTTCTCGATCACGCCCTCGCGGGTCAGGATGTCGGCGATGTCGCCCATGCCGGCGCGCGAGGGAATGTTGACGACCTTGTCCTCGGCCAGCGGTCCCGGCGCTTCCAGCCGCTGCTTGCCGTAGTAGTAGGCGAGGCCGGTGCCGATCATCAGGATCAGGAAAATCGTGATGACGGCGTTGCCGACGATGACGAGGGGATTGCGGGCGCCGGCCGATCGCCTCGGCGGCGGCGGAAGCTGTTCGGGCTCCAGCGCCGCGCGCGGACTGCGAGGTGAAATGGGCGGCCTTTCGCTCATCGACGACTCTGTTCCAGAAATTGCGACTTGCTCAAAGGCAACAGCGAGCCGACAACTAACTTCGCTGCAGCAAGTCCTTAAAGATCAAACGGTCGCGCCCGCCTCGGACCTTATCGCTGAATATGGCGAAAGGGTGAAGCAGAGATCCTAGTTTGCCACCCGCTTCAGGATCAGCGACGCGTTGGTTCCGCCGAAACCGAACGAATTCGACAGCACCGTGTCAATCTGCCGCTGCCGCGCCTTGTGCGGCACGAGATCGATCGCGGTCTCGACCGACGGATTGTCGAGGTTGATCGTCGGCGGCGCGACGTTGTCGCGAATCGCGAGCAAACAGAAGATCGCCTCGATCGCGCCGGCCGCGCCGAGCAGATGCCCGGTCGACGACTTGGTCGACGACATCGAGATTTTCGAAGCGGCATTGCCAGCGAGCCGCTGCACCGCGCCGAGCTCGATCTCGTCGCCGATGGGCGTCGAGGTGCCGTGCGCGTTGATGTAGTCGATGTCGGCCGCGGTCATGCCGGCGCGCTTCAATGCGGCGGCCATGCTGCGGAAGCCGCCGTTGCCGTCCTCGGCGGGCGCGGTGATGTGGAAGGCGTCGCCCGACAGGCCATAGCCGACCACTTCGGCGTAAATCTTCGCGCCGCGGCGCCTGGCGTGCTCCAATTCCTCGAGCACGACGATGCCGGCACCCTCGCCCATCACGAAGCCGTCGCGCTCCTTGTCATAGGGTCGGGACGCCTTGGTCGGCGTGTCGTTGAAGCCGGTCGACATCGCCCGGAGTGCGCAGAACCCCGCCATCGAAATGCGGTTGATCGGCGACTCCGTGCCGCCCGCGACCATGACGTCGGCGTCACCCAGCGCAATCAGCCGGCTGGCGTCGCCGATCGCGTGCGCGCCGGTCGAGCATGCCGTGACCACGGAGTGGTTCGGACCTTTCAGGCCGTGCTCGATCGAGACATAGCCCGAGGCGAGATTGATGAGCCGGCCCGGAATGAAGAACGGCGACACGCGGCGCGGGCCGCGTTCCTTCAAGAGGATCGCGGTCTCGGCGATGCCGTTGATGCCGCCGATGCCGCTGCCGATCAGTGTGCCGCTGGCCCACTGGTCCTCGTCGGTCTTCGGATGCCAGTCGGCATCATCGAGCGCCTGCCTGGCGGCGGCCATCGCGAAAATAATGAAGTCGTCGACCTTGCGCTGGTCCTTCGGATCCATCCACTGGTCGGGATTGAACGTGGCATTGGTGCCGTCGCCGCGCGGGATCGTGCAGGCGATCTGGCACGGCAGATCGGACACCTCGAATGTGTCGATGCGCCTGGCGCCGCTTTCGCTGTTCAGGATCCGCTTCCAGGTCGGCTCCACGCCACAGCCGAGCGGCGACACCATGCCGAGGCCCGTGACGACAACCCGCCTCATCATTTCCTCTCCGACGAGACACCGCGCGATATCAGGCTCGCGCGGCTTGCGACCGATTGGTCGGGATCAAGCCGGCCGTGGCGAGCCGTCATGCCCGGACGTCAGCTCTTGATCAACTCTTGATCAACTCTTGGCGTTCTTTTCGAGAAACTTGGTTGCGTCGCCGACGGTGAGAATCGTCTCGGCCGCATCATCGGGAATCTCGCAGCCGAACTCTTCTTCAAAGGCCATCACGAGCTCGACCGTGTCCAGGCTGTCCGCACCGAGGTCATCGATGAAACTTGCCGCGTCGGTCACCTTCTCCGGCTCAACGCCGAGATGCTCGACCACGATCTTCTTCACTCGCTCGCCAATATCACTCATCGTCCCAACCTCGTGCTTGTTAACAAGACCCCACCGCAAAGCGATGCGAGCCGTCGTGCGTTAGCGGACCGCAATCCTGTTGCCAAGCTTGCGTTCGATTTGGCCTCGTCAACGGCCTTCGAACCCGGAATATACGGGGTTGAGCAATCCCGCAATCCCACGCCCCCGAACCCGAGACGCGATCGGTTACCATACTTCCAAAGCCTTGGCCAGCTTAGCAAAATCGGCTCACGGAAACTGAGGACAGCGGTTTAGAAGGCTCAAATCATTGCCATTCCGCCGTTGACGTGGAGCGTCTGTCCGGTCACGTACGCGGCTTCGTTCGAGGCGAGATAAACTGCGGCAGCGGCAATATCGTCGGCCGTTCCGAGCCGGTTTGCAGGAACACGCTCCAGGATTGCGGCGCGTTGCTTGTCGTTCAGCGCGGCGGTCATCGCGGTTGCGATGAAGCCCGGCGCGATGCAGTTCGCGGTCACGTTGCGCTTGGCGTATTCCTGCGCGATCGACTTGAACATGCCGATCATGCCGGCCTTGCTCGCCGCATAGTTGGCCTGCCCCGGATTGCCGGTGACGCCGACCACCGAGGTGATGCCGATCAGCCTCCCGAAGCGCTTGCGCATCATCAATTTGGCCGCGGCGCGGGCGAGGCGAAACGTCGCGGTGAGGTTGATCGCGAGCACCTGCTCCCATTCCTCATCACGCATCTGCACGAACAGGTTGTCGCGCGTCACGCCGGCGTTGCAGACGAGAATGTCGAGCTGGCCGAGCGCGGCCTCCGCCGCCGGCACCAAAGCTTCGACCTCTGCCGTGTTGGCGAGGTTGCACGGCAGCACATGCGCGCGCTCCTTCAATTCGCCCGCGAGTTGATCGAGCACCTCGCGCCGCGTGCCCGACAGCGCGACATCAGCGCCTTGCGCATGCAGCGCGCGCGCCACCGCGCTGCCGATGCCGCCGGTCGCGCCAGTCACCAATGCGGTCTTGCCCGTGAGGTCGAACATTTTTTTGTCTCCTCGCCCGATCGCAATCACGCCCGTCGATCAGCCGGCGGCCTTGGCCGCGGCGACATCGGCGGGATTGCCCACCGACACGCCGGTCGCGCCTTCGGCGATCCGCTTGACGAGACCGGTCAAAACTTTGCCGGCGCCGATCTCGTAGAACTTCGTCACGCCCTGCCCTGCCATGAAGGTGATCGACTCGCGCCAGCGCACGGTGCCGGTCACCTGCTCGACCAAACGCTTGCGGATGTCGTTTGGATCCGTGATCGCCGACGCCAGCACGTTGCAGACCAGAGGCACCACCGGCGTATTGATGGCGACGCTCTTCAGCGCTTCCGCCATCGCATCGGCGGCGGGCTGCATCAGCTTGCAGTGAAACGGCGCCGACACCGGCAGCAGCATCGCGCGCCTGGCGCCCTTCGTCTTGGCAATCTCGACGGCGCGATCGACCGCTTCCTTGTGGCCGGAAACGACCACCTGGCCGCTGCCGTTGTCGTTGGCGGGATCGCAGACCTGGCCCTGGGCTGCTTCCTTTGCGACCTCGACCGCGACGTCGTAATCAAGGCCGAGCAACGCCGCCATGGCGCCGACGCCGACCGGCACCGCCTTCTGCATCGCACGCCCTCGCGCGCGCAAAAGTTTTGCCGTGTCGGAAAGCGAGAGCGCGTCCGCCGCCGCCAGCGCCGAGTATTCACCGAGCGAGTGCCCGGCGACAAATTTCGCCGACTTGACGGAGAGGCCAGCTTCGCTTTCCAGCGCACGCAAGGCGGCGATCGACACAGCCATCAGGGCGGGCTGCGCATTCTCGGTCAGAACAAGTGTCTCCGCCGGGCCGTTCCAGATCACATCGGTCAGCTTCTCGCCGAGCGCGGCATCGACCTCGTCGAACACCGCCTTCGATGCCGAAAATGCTTCCGCGAGCGCCTTGCCCATGCCGACCGCCTGCGACCCCTGGCCGGGAAACGTGAACGCTGATGTCATCGAGAAATCCCTTGGCGCACGCCCTTTTTCCCGGCGAAAGACACGCCGGGTCGCGCAATGTCAAGCGCAGAGCGGTTTTGGGACGGTTGCGTTCAGCGATGGCCCAAGCAGCGGAAGCCAGTGTATCAGAGATTGAGCTGGTAACTTACAGGTATCCAGCGATAGCCGGCAGACGAAGACTGCTCCACATAGCCCACGCCGGGGAACGGCATGTGGAAGCCGGCGACAAACAGCTTGTCGGTTGCCACCATGTCGAGGACCCGCTTACGGGTGGCCACCGCCATCTCCTTGTCGTCGTCGACGTCGGCGTGCCAGTCCGGCCGCTGGATCGACATCACATAGTGGGTGCAGGTGTCGGCCCAGATCAGCAGGCGCTTTCCATCGCTCTCAATGTGATAGGCCATCATGCCGATCGAATGCCCAGCGGCATCGACCGCGCGGATTCCCGGCACCACCTCGTCGCCCGGCCTGATGAATGTCGCGCGGTCGGCGAGCGGTTCGCAAATCCTCACGAAAAGCTCGCGGTTGAATTTGCGCGCGTCGCGGACGTTCTCTCCGCGCTTCCAGAAATCGAACTCTGTCGCGCCGAACACGTAGCGGGCATTGGGAAACACCGGCTTGCCGCCTTTTGTCAGCCCGCCGATGTGGTCGGGATGGCCGTGGGTGATCACGACCACGTCGATATCCTCAGCCGCGTAGCCGGCCTGATTCAGGCGCGGAACAAGTTGGCCTTCCGGCATGCGGCCGCGCAGCTGCTCGTACTCGTCGCGCAGCGCGCCATTGCCGGTATCGAACAGCACCAGTTGCTTGCCCGTGTTCACGACGGTGGGAGTAAAAGGATGCTGAAAGCGGTTGATCTCGATGCGGTTGGCGCGGGCAAGCTCTGCGGCGGCCTCAGCCGGCTGGTCAGCGCCGATACCAGGATGCAGCCGGTCGCGGATGACCTTGCTATCCAAAATGTTGGTGATCTCGAAGCCACCGAACTTGAAGCGATGGACGGTCGGCTGCAGTTCGCCTTGCATCGATGCGGGCACGCCAAAACCTCCCCCAGTTGTGTCGCGGTGGGTATCATTAGCACCGTTGTGGCGTTCGTAGGCACCATCGAGCAGGCCCCTGGTTGGAGCGGAGGCGGCAGGAGCCGAACCTGCTCGATTTGAATACTGGAGATGAACGACTTGACGCGATGAGCCCGGCCCATATATTCTAGCTAGAATTTCTGGCTAGATAGGATCAAGCCGATGGCCAAGCGAAGTTGGTCGGTGCAGGATGCGAAGAACCGGTTCAGCGAAGTTGTTGAGGCCGCAAGACGCACACCGCAGACCGTCACCAAGCACGGCAAGCCGACCGTTGTCGTGGTTGACGTGACGGAGTACGAACGACTGCGGCGCCTCGAACGCGCGCGGGCACCATCCTTTGCCGATGTGCTCCTCGCCATGCCGCAGGATGGTGGCGAATTCGTCCGCAGTCGTGTTCGGATGCGTGACCTTGATCTCTGATGTTCCTTATCGACACCGTCACACTGTCCGAACTACGCAGACGCGAGCGCGATCCGATGGTCGTCGCATGGTTTCAACGGCAGCGGACGACCGAGCTCTTCCTCAGCGTCATCAGCATTGGCGAAATCGAGCGCGGCATCGCACGACAGCGCGCGATTGATCCAGACTTTGCCGACGCGCTAGCCGCGTGGCTCGACACGAGTCCTGACTGTCTACGGCGAGCGGGTCGTGCCATTCGACCTGCGAACGGCGCGACGTTGGGGCGCCTTGAGCGCCGCTCTTGGCAATGACAGCGCCGATCTCATGATTGCGGCCACCGCGCTCGAGCACGGACTGACCGTGGTCACGCGCAACGTATCTGACTTCGAGCCCACCGGAGTCGCGGTCCTCGATCCGTTTGGTCGTCGGCCTAACCGGAACTCATAAAAGGCAGCTTTGCCTCAGCCCCGGCCTGTCGCGGAAAAAACTGGTCACAGACGGCTGCGTTCTCGGAAAACCTGTCTCGGTGCGCCGGGGGAGCCAGGCAGCTTGCAACTCAGTTTCGATCTGCCCGTCGCGAAACCCGATACGTCGACGTCACGTGCGCACACGGCTCCGACGCACCTTCCGACGTCAGCCAACACTCAAGGTAGGAGAGCCGTCCGCCGCGACGCACGATACGGGCCTCGGCAATGAGATCGGCCGCCCGCGCCGGCCGCAGGAAGGTGATGTTGAGATTGGCCATCACGGGAATGACGCCGGTGCCCATCGCGGCCAGCACGCAGCAGTACATCGCCGTATCGGCAAAGCCCATCACTATCGGACCGGAGAACACCTGTCCGCTGCCGTCCTGCCAGGGCTCGGCACCCAGGTACTCAGCCTTGAACGGCAGCCTGACCGTGATGCTGTCCGCGCCAACAATTTCGACGATTTCGCCGTGATGGTCGATCGGCGGAAGGTTGGTCGTGATCGTGAGCTCGGTCTGCTTTGCCGTTAGAGGAAGCGAGCTTTCGGCCGCACGCTCTTCCATCGGCGATTGCCTAAAACCCTGCTGCCGCCTGGTCGCCAGCCACCTTGATGCCGGAGCGTGCGCGGCGCGCGTTGTTGACGATATCACCCGGGCGGTCATCGGAATCCGGCTTTGCGGTCGCGAGTTTCAGCACCGCGGCATAGCTCGGCTGGACTTCCATATGGCCCGCATGAGGCCCGCGCGAAAGAATGCGATGCACGCGCGGCAGGTTGTAGCAGGGCACGTAGAACAGAAGATGGTGCTCGAGATGGTAGTTGACATAGTACGGCGCGACGAAAAGGCGCTCGATGAAGTTGGCGCGGGTGGTGCGGGTGTTGCGCAGGGGATCGTCGGAGTCGGTGACAACCGCGTGCTCGGCGATATTGCGGATGCGGGTGATCACCATCATCCAGGTGACGAACGGCACGAGCCACAGCAACGGATAGGCCCACCACACGCCAGCCAGCACGCACGCAAAAAACATGGTCGCGTTGACGGTGACTTGCGGACCGAGCTTGTTCCAGAAATTTTTCGCACGCGCGGCAGGCGGCCAGTCGCGCGGACCGAGCGCGTTCAGGAGCTGCGCCTTGCGCTGCTGAAAAGCGGTCTGTCCGGTGATATCGCGCAGGAATTTTCGGCGATAGCTGAGCCTTGTGATCGGGAACGGCGCCGACAGCACGAGGTCGGGATCGTCGTCCTGCTGGGTATGGGCGTGGTGCTTGAGGTGATAGCGCCGATAGGCGCGGGTCTCGGCGAACACGGGATAGGCGCACAACCACTGGCTCAGCCAGAGGTTCAGCTTCTCGTCATTGGCAAGGCAGCCATGGGCGCCGTCGTGCATGAGAATGGCGAGGCCAAGCTGGCGCGAGCCGATGATGCCGACTGCGAGCAGATAGGTGATGGGGTTCGGCCACCACGCGACCAGCGCAACCGAGCCGATGATCAGCGCCCAGGCGTGAAGGATCAGCGCAATGCCCTTCCAGGTGTGGCGCACCCTCACCTCGGCGAGTTCGTCCGCGCTCATGACGTCGCGCGCCAGCAATCGAACCACGGTCATGAACCAACTCCCTTGTCGTCATCCGACGTTGTGTTTGCGCCGCCGCCGACCACGCGCAGCTTGCGGTTCGAAGCGGCAGCATCGGCCTGGCGGTCGAGCAGCCGCAGCATTTCCGCAACCATTTGATCCTGCGAGCGGCCGAGCGCCTGGCCTTCCAGCGCGACGCCAAGCGCGATCGCCCAGAATCGTTGCGCCGTGGTCGCCGGATCAAGCAGCGTGCGCCAGCCATGCGCGGCCATCTCGCCGGCATAGGCGCGCAAGCCTTCGGAGTGCAGCCGTTCGATGGTGCGCTCGACCAGCGGCACGAGATCCTGCCGCCGTCGCGTCAGCGCCAGGGCCTCGACGAAGAAGCCGAGCCCCTCGCCGGCCATGACGGCCTCGACCAGCGCACGCGTATAGGCTTGCGGCGAGCGCGCGAGATGCGCGGATTGTTCGGCGGCGCGCGCGACGTACAGCACGTCGCGGCAGGCGGCCTCGACGAACAGCGCTTCCTTGGTGCGGAAGTAATAGGTGATCTGGCTCGGGAACGCGTCGGCGGCCGCTGCGATCTCGGAGATCGCAACGCCCGCGAGGCCCTTCTCCTTGAACAGCTTTGCTGCCGCATCGAGCAGCCGCGATCGCATCGCGCGACCCGCCGTGCGCGTCGCGCGCACGGAGTGACGCGGATCGGACGAGGTCTGCTCTGAGCTGTCGCTTGCCATCGCGTATTTGTATGTCATACAAACAATATCGTCAACTAGGTCGAAGAACCGAACGGGAAAACTCCCACAAAAGAACGAATTTCCGAAATGAAGTTCAGCAAGATGCAAGGAACCGGTGGTCACATTCGGGCACGCGAGAAGTTGCCGGCATATTGGCCCCGTTTTGCCGCGCGCCACGCCCACCTTTTCCTTGTCACTGCGGCGATTTTGCTTATAACGCCGCCATCCGCAGATCCCGGCCGGGAGCTGAACGGACGGCTTCAGCAATCAGCTTCGTTTGATTGATGCGGCAGGACCTCTGGTCCGTCGTCCCGTGCTCTCGCCTTCGACGTTGCTTCGAGCCTTTCCGAATGGCTCGAAGGGCTAGCCGCCGGGCTCTGCGCCAACATGAGAAAGGACGTCCATGCCTCTTTACGAGCATGTGTTTCTCGCGCGCCAGGACGCGAGCCCGCAACAGGTCGAAGAGATCACCACCCAGATCACCGGTGTCGTCACGCAGCTCGGCGGCAAGGTCGCCAAGACCGAGCAGTGGGGCCTGCGCTCGCTGTCGTACCGCATCGACAAGAACCGCAAGGCGCACTTCGTGATGCTCAACATCGATGGCCCCGCGGCCATCGTTGCCGAGATCGAGCGCCAGGAGCGCATCCACGAAGACGTGCTGCGCTATCTCACCGTGCGCGTCGGCGAACTCGAGGAAGGCCCCTCGGCGATGATGCGCAAGGCCGACCGCGATCGCGACGATCGCGGCGACCGCGGCTTTGGCGGCGATCGCGGACCACGCGAGGGTGGCTTCCGCGGCGATCGCGAGGACCGTGGCTTCCGGGGTGATCGCGATGACCGCGGACCGCGCGGCGATCGTCCGCCGCGCCGTCCGCGTGAGGACGAGGCAGCCACCACCGCTACCTCCGCGACCGAGGAGTAAATTCGATGGCTTTCGCCACTCAGACCCAGCGCCGTCCGTTCTTCCGCCGCCGCAAGACCTGCCCGTTCACCGGCGCGAACGCGCCGAAGATCGATTACAAGGACAGCCGCCTGTTGCTCCGTTACGTGTCGGAGCGCGGCAAGATCGTGCCGAGCCGCATCACCGCGGTGTCGGCCAAGAAGCAGCGTGAGCTTGCACGCGCCATCAAGCGCGCGCGTTATCTCGGGCTGCTGCCGTACCTGATTAAGTAACTAACTCAACTCATAAGGACCTGGGATCTGCCCGGGTCCGATGGTTGGGATCGCAAGTCGCGCAACGACGAGGCGATCCCTAACCGCTCGAAAGGAGCGGGACAGCTGATGATGGGACTTGTGATCGCGCTTGCCGCCGGCGCTGCGTCGGCCCTGATGTTCGCCTCGATGATGTCGGGCGCGCTGCTGTCGGTAATCCTCTATTTCCTTGCGCCACTGCCGCTCATGGTCGCAGCGCTGGGCTGGGGCTGGCTCAGCGCGGCGATTGCCGGCGCCGCGGCCGGCATTGGGCTCGGCGCGATCTTCGGGCTGCACTCTTTCATCCTCTACACGCTTGCAGTTGCTGCGCCGTCAGTCTGGCTCGGCCACCTCGCCCTGCTGGGGCGCCCGGTGTCCGGCGGCAGCGCAGCTCCGGCCGCGCTCGAGTGGTATCCGATCGGCCGCCTGCTGCTCTGGATCGTCGGCATCGCCATCGCGATCGTCGTTTTCGCCCTGCTCTCGCTCGGTACCGATGCTGATGTGATCGCCAACACGCTGCAAACGGCGTTCATGCAGGCACTGAGCGAAGTGGGGGAGATCAGCGCCGAGACCGAACGCGTGTTGCGCGCGGCGATCGCGATCGTTCCTCCTGTGGCAGCAACCAGCATCACCGTGATGCTGGTCGTCAATCTCTGGCTCGCAGCGCAGGTCGCGGCGACGTCAGGCCATCTCAAGCGGCCTTGGCCTCCCCTGCACGACACCACGCTGCCGCGGGCGCTGGTCGGCGTCCTCGCGGTCGCTCTCGGACTTTGCTTCACCGGCGGTCTCGTCGCCATGCTGGCGCAGGTGGTGAGCTCCGCTCTTATGACCGCCTATGTGATGACGGGATTTGCCGTGCTGCACGTGGTGACGCAGGCAGTCGCGGCGCGGGCGCTCTGGCTCGGCCTCGCCTATGCCGGCGTCCTCCTGTTGGGCTGGCCGGCACTGCTGCTCGCGTTGCTCGGACTCGCCGACGCCATGCTGGGCTTGCGCGCAAGATATCAATCCCGGCGCAAGCCGCCGGCCCTGCCAACGTGAAACCTTGAGACCTCAATCGAACAGAGACGGAGACTGAACCATGGAAGTCATTTTGCTCGAACGCGTGGCCAAGCTCGGCCAGATGGGCGAAGTCGTGCGCGTGCGCGACGGTTATGCCCGCAATTTCCTGCTGCCTCACGGCAAGGCGCTGCGCGCCACCAAGGACAACAGGACCAAGTATGAATTGATGAAGTCCGATCTCGAGGCCCGCAATCTCAAGGCCAAGGACGAGGCGAAGTCGGTGGCCTCGAAGATCGACGGCCGTAACGTCATCGTGCTGCGCCAGGCCTCGGAGACCGGCCATCTGTTCGGCTCCGTGTCGACCCGCGACCTGGTCACGCTGTTCGAGGCCGAAGGCATTCACGTCAACCGCAACCAGATCATGCTCGACATGCCGATCAAGATGATCGGCCGGCACAAGATCGAGATCGCCGTGCATCCGGAGGTCGAGGTCGGCGTTACCGTCACGGTCGCACGCAACGCCGATGAGGCCGAGCGCATCAACCGCGGCGAGAACGTCACCGCACTGCGCGAGGAGGTCGACGAGGCCGCTGCCGCGCTTGCCGCCGCGGAGGAGTTCTTCGATCCGGAAGCGCGCCGCAATCAGGAAGAAGGCCGAAGGCGCGGAAGCGCCTGCCGCCGCACCGGCGCCCGAACCGAAGAGCTGAGGCTTGGGTCGTCCCCGCGAAAGTCTGGCGAAAGTTTCACTTTCGCCAAAGGACGACCGCTGGCGCGAACCCTACCGCTCCGAACTCGTCGCGCGCTTTTTGCGCGGCGTGGTTGTCGATACCTTTGGCGGGGCGGCCTGTCCCGGGCCGTGCGACTCTTCCTGGATGATGTCGAGCTTGGGGCTGTCGGTCTTGTCAGTGGATGAGCTCTCGGCGGCCTGATCGGCGACCGACTTTGCAGCGTTCGGCTTCGCGGGCTCGCCGCCTTCAGACGCCTTCTGATCCTTCGACGGCTCGACAGGAACAGCGGGCGCCTCCGCCTTGGGCGGTTCGGTCATCGGCGACTTCAGCTTTGGGCGACTCAGTTTCGGGCGACTCGGCAGGAGTTGGAACCTTCGGACTTCGCCGGCTCGCTCGTTGCTGCAGGCGTCGCCGCGGTCGCGGCAGGCGGTGTGTCATCAGGCTCGGCGACTGGCGGCGGGAAGCCCGGCAGCGTCAGCATCGGCTTACGCGCCGGCCGCGGAGTTGATGTCGGCGCCGCCGGCGGCGGAAGCGATGCTTCTTTCGCCTTCACCTCGCCAGACTTGTTGTCACCGGCCGGCGCGATCGTATCGGCAGGCGCCGCCGCGGCGTTGTCCGACGCACTGGTCGCGGCCGGTTCAGTGCTCGCGGTCGCGGGCTTCGCCTCGTCAGGCTTTGCCGCCTCGGTCTTCGGTGGTTCCGTCTTTTCGGGTTCCATCTTCGCAGGTTCGGCCTTTGGCTCAGTCTTGGCTTGCTCGCCCTCGCCCGCGCGCGACTGGTCCTTGCCAGCGTCCTTGGTAGCGTCCTTGGTAGCTTCCTTGGGCGGCTCCTGCTTCGCGGTCTCTTCGGCAGGAGCACCCTTCTTGCCGCGCTTCGATTTCGGTGACTGCTTGGCGCCCTCGGCGGCTACCGCCGGGCGACCGTCGCCATCGCTCCGCGCCGCCTGCTTGCCCCGCTTTCCCTGCGCTCCTGGCTCGGCCCCGCTCTGTGCGGTGGCAGAGGCCCCTTCCTTGGCTCCGTCCGGCTTGGCACCCTCCTGCTTCGCGTCCTTCTTGCCCGGCTTCGCCGGCTCAGCGACGCGTTCGGTCGCTCCGCCGCCACTCAAGAGGTACGCGCTCAGCGCCGAGGCCATGTCGGCGGAGGTGGTATAATGCTGACGTAGGAATCCGGGCAGCGTGATCGCCGGCACCGTCTTCAACAAGCCACGCGAACTCTTGTGGCAGGCGGTGCAGGTATCGTTGAAAATCTTTTGGGGCGATTTGCCCGCCTCCAGGTTCTCGGCCTTGGCGCCGTACGAGCCGATCAGGCCAGCGATAATCGCGACCGTCGCCAAACTGAGCGCTCGGCTTCTCATTCCTTCCTCCGGTTGCGGAAAGGCCCCGCGTCGTAACCCCACGGCGCGGCCGCCACCTTTTAGCCGATTGCGTCGCGAATGGAAGACTTCCCCTCGATGCGCAACCGAGCTGGCCGCCTGACGCGACGCAACGCAGCGCCGCTTCTCGCGTTAGCATGCGTGACCCACCATTTCGGGGCCTGTGAAAAACAAAATGATGTGATTAAATGTCGCCTTAGCGGTGGTTCCTTTGAGCCACTGCGAGAGGACATGTCCGCGCTATCGCGGGCCTTGAGGATCCTGCGATCAGCGCCAGCTTGGGGCGTTGCGTCATGGATCGCTTGTTGCTTTTTTTCCTGCAAAGATTCGTCTGCCGTGGCTCACTTGCGGTGACGCTGGCCGACGGCACCCACTTCAGCTGCGGCGATGGAACCGGCAAGGCCATCCGCCTGCGCTTCATGACGAGGTCCGCGCAGCGCCACATTCTGGTCGACCCCGAGATGGCGCTCGGCGAGTGCCTGACGGACGGGACGCTCGTCGTCGAGAATGCCACTATCACAGAACTGCTCGAACTGGTGATGGATCAGCCGTCGTTCGCGCCGGCTTCGGCGAAGCCGTTGCAAACGCTCCGCTTCCTCACCCGCCACATCAAGCAGTTCAATTCGCGCCGGCGCAGCAAACGCAACGTCGCTCATCATTATGATCTTGACGGCCGGCTGTATTCGCTATTCTTGGATTCCGACCGGCAATATAGCTGCGCCTATTTCGAGCGGGGCGACCAAAGCCTCGACGACGCGCAGCTTGCCAAGAAACGCCACCTCGCCGCCAAGCTTTTGGTCGAGCCCGGCCAGCGCGTGCTCGATATCGGCTCGGGCTGGGGCGGACTTGGGCTTTATCTTTGCGAGATCGCCGGCGGCCAGGTCACCGGGGTAACGCTGTCGGACGAGCAGCTCCGCGTCGCGCGCCAGCGCGCCGCCGAGAGAAAGCTGGCTGATCGCATCGAATTTCGCCTGCAGGACTACCGCGACGTCGAAGGCCCGTTCGACCGCATCATCTCGGTCGGCATGTTCGAACATGTCGGCGTCGATTATTATGACCAGTTCTTTCGCCGCTGCGCCGATATCCTGAAAGACGACGGCGTGATGGTCCTGCATTCGATCGGTCGCTCCGAGGGACCCGGCTCGACCAGCCCGTGGATCACAAAATACATTTTCCCCGGTGGCTATATCCCGGCGCTGTCGGAGGTGTTGCCCGCGATCGAACGCGCTGGCCTGCTCGTCAATGATATCGAGATCTTGCGCCTGCACTACGCCGAGACCCTGAAGGTCTGGCGCGAGCGCTTCCTCGCCCACGCCGAGGAAGCTGAGCGGCTCTATGATCAGCGCTTCGTACGGATGTGGGAATTTTACCTGGCATCCTCGGAAATGTCGTTCCGCAAGCAGGCGATGATGAACTTCCAGATCCAGCTCACCAAGCGCCAGGGCATCGTGCCGATCACGCGCGACTACATCGCGCGCGAGGAAGCGCGGCTGCGCGGCATCGAAAGCGGCAATAGCCCGCGCCTGCAGCTTGCCGGGGAGTGACAGGTCTCGCTGATCGATGTCATGGTGAAGGCGGGCCGGGCGCGCGCCATTCCGGTCCCGGACGGAGAGACCATGACACATCATCCCGATGCTGGACTGCGGCAGATCCTTGCCGCAATCGAGACCGATCGCGCTTCGCTGATGGACGCAGCGCGCCCCGAGGCCATGAAACGGCTCGCCGAGCGCGGCCGTCTCTCCGCGCGCACGCGGATTGAGCGGCTGGTCGATCCCGGCACCTTCGATGAGATCGGCGCGCTCGCATCCGCCGAGCCGGAAGCAGGCCAACCGCACCCCAGAGAAAAATCACCCGCCGACGGCGTCGTCACGGGAACGGCGCGCATCGACGGACGGCCGGTCGCGGTTCTCTCGCAGGACTTCAGCGTGTTCGGCGGCAGCATTGGCAGGCTCGGCAGCGCCAAGACCCAGCGCATGCTGAAGATCGCAATTCGCCGCGGCATTCCCCTCGTGCTGATGCTCGACGGCGGCGGCCACCGCATCCAGGACGGCCAGAACTCGCGCCACTTCGCCCATGCCAACGGCACGTTCCACGATTTTGCGCGCGCGTCCGGCTGGGTGCCAATGGTGGCCCTCATTCTCGGCGCGGGTTTTGCGGGACCAACGAACTACGCCGGGCTCGCCGATTTCGTCGTGATGGTACGCGGGCAGTCGGTGATGGGGCTGGCTGGGCCGGCCCTCGTGAAGGCTGGCGTCGGCGAAGAGGCGGATCAGGAAGCGCTCGGCGGCGCCGCGGTGCAGGTCGACCAGCAGGGGCTCGCCGATCTCGGTGTCAATAGCGAGGACGAGGCCTTCGCCGCCGCACGCCGCTTCCTTTCTTATTTGCCGGGCAACGCACGAAAGCCGCTGCCCGTCGCACCGACCGATGATCCGGCGGCTCGCGGCGACGACGCGCTGCTTGATATCGTGCCCGCCTCGACCCGCCGCGCCTATGACATGCGCAAGGTGATCGCAGGCATCGCCGACGTTGGCAGCGTGTTCGAGCTAAAACCCACCTTCAGCGGCAACATCATCACGAGTTTCGCGTGGCTCGGCGGTCGCCCGGTTGGCTTCATCGCCAACCAGCCGTTGCGGATCGGCGGTATTCTCGACGCCAACGCCTGCGAAAAAGGCGCGCACTTCATCGCACTGTGTGACGCCTTCGGCCTACCGCTGATCTCGCTGATCGACGTGCCCGGCTTTTATATCGGCTCGGCGGCTGAGCGCACCACGCTCGGACGTCGCAGCGCAAAACTGATCTTCGAATGGGGTCACGCCAGCGTGCCCCGTGTCTCGGTGGTCATACGAAAAGGCTTTGGCCTCGGCTATTTCGCCATGAACGGCGGCCGCGCCTTCGACGCCGACGCCTGCTTTGCGTGGCCATCGGCGCAGATTTGCGCGATGTCGATCGAGGGCGCGATCGATGTTGCGTTCCGCAAAGAGTATATGTCCGCGCCAGGATCCAGCAGCGCGCCGGCAGGAGATGATCGAGGAGACGCGTGCCCAGACCGCCTCGATCCAAGCCGCCGAAGGCTTTGGCGTCGACGATGTGATCGATCCGCGCACGACGCGGCGCCGCATCATCGAGGTACTCGATCAGGCGCCACCGCGGCGCGAGCATGATCACCCGCCGAAATTCCGGTCGATCGCGCCGATCTAGCTATTTTCGGTCAAATTCTCAGGACTTGACGCGCTCGCGCGCCGATGGCTGCGCCTCGTCAAGGTCGGGTGCCAGCGGAATCCGCGCAACGGGCTTTGGGTGGCGCAAATGCGCGGCGAAGCGATCGCGCAAGGTGGCTTCGATCGGGCTGCAGGCACCGCCGCGCGTGACGGCGTCCATGGTGCGGACCAGCCCGGTCAGCCATTCGCTTGCTTGCCGCATGTCAGTGCTGCTGACCCGTCGCATGAAAAGCGCCCTCGACCGAGTGTCTCCCCAACGCGACCTCAGCCAGGACAGTTCCAGCCAAAGCCGACTGTCTTGTGGCGCTCCTGCAGCAAAAAAGGTTCAAACGTGGCAATGCGCCGTGGCCTATGGTCGCGCCGTCATGAAATCGCGAGTCAAGCGCTGACAGAAACCGACGAGCGCATGTGGGAGAACGGGGAAAATCGATTCGCGGCTCGGCTTCGAGCTTGGCCCCTGCCCTCCCGAGGTGCTTGATGCACGCCCCTGCGTCAGCTCCGACATTCCGCTAAACAACGCCTATGGCCGCCACTGATTCGAACGTCTTGAAGCTTGCGCCCGACGCGGCGCCGCCGGCTTACCGCAGCGCGCCGCACAATATCGAGGCCGAACAGAGCCTGCTCGGCGCCATCCTGGTCAACAACGACGCGTTCTATCGCGTCTCGGATTTCCTCGAGCCCGCGCACTTCTTCGAGCCGATCCATCGGCAGATTTTTGAGACCGCCGGCAGCCTGATTCGGCTGTCGAAGCTTGCGACCCCTGTGACGCTGAAGACATTTCTACCGGCCGACCTCGATCTAGGCGGCATGACGGTCGCGCAGTACCTTGCCCGCCTTGCGGCCGAGGCGACCACCGTGATCAACGCCTACGACTACGGCCGCACGGTCTACGACCTCGCGTTGCGGCGGGAATTGATACGGATCGGCGAGGACATGGTCAATGTCGCCTTTGACGCGCCGGTCGATTTCGCGCCGCGTGCGCAGATCGAGGACGCCGAGCGCAAGCTCTATGAGCTCGCCGAGGCCGGACGCTACGAAGGCGGCTTCCAGAAATTCTCCGGCGTGCTGACGGTCGCCGTCGACATGGCGGCGCGCGCCTACCAGCGCGACGGCAACCTGTCCGGCCTCGCCACGGGATTGCGCGACCTCGACACCAAGATGGGCGGCCTGCAGTCCTCCGACATGATCATCGTCGCCGGACGCCCCGGCATGGCCAAAACCTCGCTCGCCACCAACATCGGCTACAACATCGCGCGGTCCTATCAGGGCGAACTGCAGCCCGACGGGACGATGAAGACGGTCAATGGCGGCATTGTCGGCTTCTTTTCGCTGGAAATGTCGGCCGAGCAGCTCGCCACCCGTATCATCGCCGAGCGCACCGGTATTTCCTCCTCGACAATCCGCCGCGGCGGCATCTCCGAGAGCGATTTCGAGAACATCCGCGACGCCGCGGTCGAGATGCAGAACCTGCCGTTCTATGTCGACGAGACCGGGGGCCTCAACATCGCCCAGCTTGCCGCGCGGGCGCGGCGGCTGAAGCGGCAGAAAGGCCTCGATCTGTTGATCGTCGACTACATCCAGCTGCTGCAGGGCTCGTCGCGCCGCAACTCCGACAGCCGCGTGCAGGAGATGACGGAAATCACGACCAGCCTGAAAGCGCTGGCGAAGGAGCTGGTGGTGCCGATCATCGCGATCTCGCAGCTCTCGCGGCAGGTCGAAAGCCGCGACGACAAGCGCCCGCAATTGTCCGACCTGCGTGAATCGGGCTCGATCGAGCAGGACGCCGACGTCGTGCTGTTCATCTATCGCGAGGAATATTATCTCGCCAACCGCGAGCCGCGGCCCGGCACGCCCGAGCACGAGAAGTGGCAAACCGAGATGGAGCTCGCCCACGGCAAGGCCGAGGTCATCATCGGCAAGCAGCGTCACGGCCCAACCGGTACCGTCAACCTGCACTTCGAAGCAGCGATCACGCGCTTCTCGGATCTGGCCGACGACGCGCGGCTGCCGACGCGGATGTAGGCGCATGTCCCGGAAAAGTGGGCACCGGTTTTCCGAAAAGGACATGCGCAATTATAATTATAAGGAATCCTGAGCTTATCCCGATCGCAGATCGGGTTGACCCTCGGTTCCCGCGGCGTATGGTGCCGGCGATTTCTTAAATCGCCGCATCGCCCAGGGTCATGAATCAGCCGCCGGACCAAATGACATCAGCCGCGCCCGTGCCGGGGATCGACGCCGCCGCGCAGGAACAGCTGAAGCATCCTGAAGCGACCGGCATTCTCACCATCGACCTCGACGCCATTGTCGCCAACTGGCGCCTGCTGTCGAGCCGCGCCGTTCCGGCCGAATGCGCGGCAGTGGTGAAGGCCAACGCTTATGGCTGCGGCATCGAGCCGGTGACCCGCGCGCTTGCCCTTGCCGGCTGCAAGACGTTTTTCGTCGCCACGCTCGACGAGGCGCGCTTGGTGCGCAAGGCGGCGCCGACCGCTGTGATCTATGTGCTCAACGGTTTTTTCTCCCATACCGGCCGTGCTTACGTCGATCTCGAATGCCGCCCGGTGATCGGCGACATCGGCGAGCTTGCCGAGTGGGATGCGTTCTGCCGCCACCGCGGCATCAATCACGGCGCAGCGCTGCACATCGACACCGGCATGAACCGGCTGGGCTTGAGCATGGCCGAAGTGCAGGCGCTGATCCCGCGCATCGAGCAGGGCAACCACGGCGTCACCTTGGTGATGAGCCACCTTGTCAGTGCCGAGTCGCTCGACAATCCGCTGAATGGCAAGCAGCTCGGGGCCTTTAGAGAAATCGCCCGTCACTTCACCGGCGTCTTGGCATCGCTGTCGAACTCGTCGGGTATTTTCCTTGGTCCGACCTTCCTGTTCGACATGGTACGGCCAGGCGTTGCGCTTTACGGCGCCAACCCGACGCCCGAAGCAGACAACCCGATGCAACAGGTAATCGATCTCAAGGCGCGCATCGTGCAGGTGCGCAACATCGAGCGCGGCGACCATGTCGGCTACGGCGCGACCTGGACGGCGCGACGCCCGACGAAAATCGCCGTCATCGCGGCCGGCTATGCCGATGGCTATTTCCGCTCCGCCGGCGGCGTCGACGGCATGCGCACCGCCGAAATCATCATCAACCGCAAGCGTTGCCCGATCGCCGGACGCATCTCGATGGACCTGATGGCGGTCGACGTCACCGACCTGCCAAAACCGCCGCGCCGCGGCGACTTCGCGACGCTGATCGGCGGCGGCATCACGGTCGACGAGCTGGCAAGACACTTCGGCACCGTCGGCTACGAGGTGCTGACCAGCCTCGGTTCGCGCTACGCCCGCGTCTACAAAGGTGTGGTGGGGTAACTTTGCAAAGGTGTTAGTTTTCGGTCATGCCCGCGCTTGTCGCGGGCATCCACGTCTTGAGGACCTTCCGAGCGCAAAAACGTGGATGGCCGGGCATAGGCGAGCGAAGCGACGCCGTTCTTCGAACGGCTATGCCCGGCCATGACGGGTAGAGACACGTTCATCGAGATGCTCACCACCTCCTTCACCCTCCCCACCCTCGTCATCGCCATCCTCGGTGCACTGCTGGCCGGCTTCACCAACGGCTTCGCCGGCTTCGGCACCGCGCTTGTCGCATCCGGCATCTGGCTCTACGTATTCCCGGCGCCGATGGTGCCCCCGCTGGCGGTGCTGCTCTCCGTCGCCGGGCAGATCGTCAGTCTCGCGACGGTCCGGCACGCCTTCGACTGGCGGCAAACGCTGCCCTATCTTGCCGGCGCCGTTGTCGGCGTGCCCCTCGGGATCGCCGCGCTTGCCGCGGCATCCCCGCTAGTCATCAAGATCGCGGTCGGCACGTTTCTCGTCGCCTACTCGCTCTATCAGTTGCTTCAGCGCAAGAGCTTCACGATCGGCCAGCGGGGCGGCAAACTCGCCGATGGCATCATAGGTCTCGGCGGCGGCGTGCTCGGCGGCTTCGCAGGATTGTCGGGCCCGCTGCCGTTGATCTGGCTGCAACTGCGCGGCGGGCCAAGTGACAAGCAGCGCGCTACCTATCAGCCGTTCAACCTCATCGTGCTGGCGATGGCCAGCGTCGGGATGGCGCTCAGCGGACAGGTGACGTTGCCGGTGCTGACGATTGCGCTGATCTGCTTTCCTGCAACGTTCATCGGTGCGCTCATCGGCGCGCGCGCCTATGTGCGCGTTTCGCCGCAGACCTTTCAGCGCGTGGTGTTGGGTTTGCTACTGGTCTCGGGCTGTGTGTTGCTGGTGTCATCGATCGGACATTGAGAGCGGAACTCCTGCGCACAATTTGCGTGCAGCGAAACTTCCGCGAATTGGAGCCATTCCGTTTCGAGGGTTGCGGCGTCAGCGCATTTTCGACAATCCGGGTGCCTCGATATCACAGCGGCCGATGGCGCCCGTTGTGCTCGAGTGAAACGGAAAAGGGAAAGAGAAAATGCTGTTCAGCGTGCCGAGAGGCCTGATCGCAGTTGCAATCGCGACCGCCGCGCTCTCGTTGACGACAACTGCCTCGCTTGCGGAGAAGAAGTACGATACCGGTGCGAGCGACACCGAAATCAAGATCGGCAACATCATGCCGTATTCGCGGGCCCGCTTCGGCTTACGGCGTGATCGGCAAGACCGAAGCCGCATACTTCAAGATGATCAACGAGCAAGGCGGCATCAATGGCCGCAAGATCAACTTCATTTCCTACGACGACGCCTATTCGCCGCCGAAAACGGTCGAGCAGGCCCGCAAACTCGTTGAAGGCGACGAGGTGCTGTTGATCTTCAATCCGCTCGGCACTGCCGGAAACACCGCCATCCAGAAGTACATGAATAGCCACAAGGTACCGCAGTTGTTCGTCTCGACGGGTGCTGCGAAGTTCGACGACCCGCAGCACTTCCCGTGGACGATGGGTTGGGGCCCGAACTACCAGAGCGAGGCGCGCACTTACGCCAAGTACATCCTCGAAACCTATCCCGGCAAGACGATCGGCATCCTCTATCAGAACGACGATTTCGGCAAAGATTACCTGATCGGGATTCACCAGATCCTCGGCGAACAGGCGGGCAAGCTGATCGTTTCCGAGGTGTCCTATGAGACCAGCGTGCCGACCGTCGATTCCCAGGTCGTGCAGATCAAGTCGGCCAATCCCGATATCTTCATCAACGTCGCGACGCCGAAGTTTGCGGCACAGGCGATCAAGAAGATCGCCGAGCTCGGCTGGCACCCGATCCATTTCCTGTCGAACGTTTCGGCGTCGGTCGGCGGGGTGCTGAAGCCGGCAGGCCTCGAGAATTCGCAAGGGTTGATCAGCGATGCCTACATGAAGGACCCGACCGATCCGCAGTGGAAGGACGACGCCGGCATGAACGAGTGGCGCGCCTTCATGGACAAGTACTATCCCGACGGCGACAAGAGCGACGGCGCGACCGTGTTTGGTTATGGCGTGGCCGCAGGCCTCGTCCAGGTGCTGAAGCAATGCGGCGATGATCTGACGCGCGAGAACGTGATGAAGCAGGCCGCGAGCCTTGACTTGAGCATCGGCATCTACCTGCCGGGCTCCCGCATCAAGACCTCGCCGACCGACTTTGCGCCGATCGAGCAGACACAGCTGATGAAGTTCACCGGCGAGCGCTGGGAGCTGTTCGGCAAGCTGATCGACTCGCACGTCGAGCGATAAACGCTAACTGCGGGGGCGAGCGGTAACGTCTCGTCCTCGCGGATTGCCGGTCAAGTCAGAGAGGCCCTTCTCGCTGGCCTCTCGCGACAAACGTAGAAGATCACTCTGATCTGCTTCCACGCTACTTTCATCGGCGCTCTGCTCGGCGTGCGCGTCTATGTGCGGGTACCGTCGCTAATGTTTCGGTGCGTCGTGCTGGGACTGTTGCTGGTCTCGGGCTGTATGTCGCCGGCGTCGACGGCGGGACTGTGATTGCCGATGTAGCGGGTCCAGCAACGCGTAACCGGGCACCATATGCGCTCTTGTTCAACCTTCCTCGGACACTACGCCGGAAATGACCCTGTCCGCGAGCTCATTCAAATGGGCTTGCAGTGCTTCGATCGTCTCAAATTCTTTGAACTCGCCTCGGTCGAGTGCATCGATGCCGAGGCGGGTTGCTGCTCGAAGAATCTCAAGCTCGGTAGTGTTGGCCAAGTCATCGCTCAAAGCCGATGTCCCATTCTAATGGATGACCGTTGTAGTGCTTGACGACCAACGAATGTTCTCATTATGTTCCCTTCCGAGTCAAGCGCCCCGGCAGCGTGGATTACGCCGAGCAATGATGTGGGAGCGCTCGCTAGCGGCGGTCTTAAGGTGAAGACTGCAAACTCCCTCATCCGATTCTTCAATGGCCAAATCCGCTCCCTCCTTTGTCTGTCAGAACTGCGGCGCGGCCTATAATCGGTGGGCCGGCAAGTGCGAGGCGTGCGGCGAGTGGAACACGCTCACTGAAGAGAACGCTGGCGGCGCGGCGGTGCCGAACAGCCTGCGGCCGAAACGCAGGGGTCGCGCCTTCGCGCTGGAAAGTCTGACCGGCGACACCCATGACGCGCCGCGCACGCCGTCCGGGATGGCCGAGCTCGACCGCGTCACCGGCGGCGGCTTCGTGCGCGGCTCGGTGCTCTTGCTCGGTGGCGATCCTGGCATCGGCAAGTCGACCTTGCTGATCCAGGCCGCAAGTCTGATGGCGCGGCAAAAGTATCGCAGCGTCTATATCTCGGGCGAAGAAGCGGTGGCCCAGGTGCGGCTGCGCGCCGAGCGGCTTGGCCTTGCCAATGCGCCGGTCCAACTCGCGGCCGAGACATCGGTTGAAGACATCATCGCGACGCTGTCGCAGGGCGCAAGATCGTCGCTGGTGGTCATCGATTCAATTCAGACCATGTGGACCGACACGGTCGATTCCGCGCCCGGCACGGTGACGCAGGTGCGTGCCTCGGCGCAGGCGCTGATCCGCTTCGCCAAGACATCGGGCGCGACGCTCATACTGGTTGGCCATGTTACCAAGGACGGCCAGATCGCCGGCCCCCGCGTCGTCGAGCACATGGTTGACGCCGTGCTGAGCTTCGAGGGCGAAGGCTCACAGCAATTCCGGATTTTGCGCGCGGTAAAAAACCGCTTCGGGCCGACCGATGAGATCGGCGTGTTCGAGATGACCGGCCTCGGCCTGCGCGAGGTGCCCAATCCATCAGAGCTGTTCCTGTCCGAGCGCGACCTCGGTACGCCGGGCACCGCGGTGTTCGCCGGCATCGAGGGCACGCGTCCCGTGTTGGTCGAGTTGCAGGCTCTTGTCGCGCCGACGGCGCTCGGCACGCCGCGCCGCGCGGTGGTCGGCTGGGACCCGGCGCGGCTGTCGATGGTGCTCGCGGTGCTGGAAGCCCACTGCGGCGTCAAGCTGTCAGGCCACGATGTTTATCTGAATGTCGCGGGGGGCTTACGCATCCAGGAGCCGGCGGCCGATCTCGCCGCGGCCGCGGCGCTCGTCTCCTCGCTTGTGGGCGCGCCCCTGCCGGCCGACGGCGTCTATTTCGGAGAGGTCTCGCTGTCGGGCGCGATCCGTCCCGTCGCGCAAATGCCGGCACGCTTGAAGGAAGCCGCCAAGCTCGGCTTCAAGCGCGCGATTCTCCCCGAACTGACCCGTGGCGACGGCGCAGGCGATGCCGGGCTTGCGCTGAATGCGGTTGCTTCGTTGACGGAACTGGTCGCCGAAATCGCCGCAAAAGGTAAGGGAAAGCGCGAGAATCTGAGCGAATTTCGCCGTCGGGACGGGTGACGGCGGCGTTTCCCGCCGCTATACAGGCCGCGCCACACACCAAGCTTTAATGCATGGAAACCATGATAGGCGACCTTGCGGGATCGGCCGCTGCCCCGTCATTTGGGGCAGCATGCGGCGGAGCGATTCGCCAAGAGAAGCCGGAAGTGAAGCCGGCGAATAAGCGGACCTGACGCGCGGATGCCAATTACCCTCCTCGACATCATCGTGCTGGCCGTGATGCTGCTGTCGGGCCTGCTCGCCATGATCCGTGGCTTTATGCGCGAAATCCTGTCGATCGCGGCATGGGGTGCGGCGGCGCTGACCACCCTCTACGCCTTCCCCAGGCTGCTGCCGACAGCAAAGAACTATTTCAACAACGACACCATCGCGATGGTCGCCGTCATTGCTGGCGTGTTTCTGGGCACGCTCCTGGTCGCCACCGTCATCACCTCCCGAATCTCCGACATGGTCCTGGACTTCGCGGATCGGCGCTCTCGACCGGACGCTCGGGTTCCTGTTCGGGCTCGGGCGCGGGCTTTTGATCGTGGTGGTCGCCTTCATGTTCTTCGCCTGGCTGGTTCCCGACAAGCAGCAGCCGGACTGGGTGCGCTCGGCAAAATCCTTGAGCGTGCTGCAATCGAGCGGCGCCTGGCTGCAATCGCTATTGCCGGACGATCCCGAAAGCACCATTTTGAAGAGGTTCAAGAAGAACAAGCCCGACGACGAGCAGACCGACGCTGCGCCTGACATCCGCAGCACGGCGAGCGCCGCCAGTTCCGATGGCGGCTATGGCAAGGGCGAGCGCGACGGCCTTCGCAAGTTGATCGAAGGCAAATCGGTCGCTGGACGATAAGTTTTCGGGCCAGCGACCTTGGAAACGTGGCTAAGCGAGTGCGGTGACAACGGAACGAAAGGCGCTGAGATGACCGATTCTTCCCCCACCGCTTCGAGCGGATATTTCCAACCGGATAGTACGCGCGATCTTGATATCGATGGCGACCGGCTCCGCGAGGAGTGCGGCGTGTTCGGCATCTACGGCCATCCCAACGCCGCTGCGATCACAGCCCTCGGCCTGCACGCCTTGCAGCACCGCGGCCAGGAAGCCGCCGGCATCGTCTCGTTCGACGGCACGCGGTTCCATTCCGAGCGCCGGCTCGGTCTCGTCGGCGACGCCTTCTCCCGCGCCGAGGTGATCGACCGCCTGCCCGGCTCGACTGCAATCGGCCACGTCCGCTACTCAACGACGGGCGAAACCATCCTGCGCAATGTGCAGCCGCTGTTCGCCGAATTGAACGCCGGTGGCTTCGCCGTCGGCCACAACGGCAACCTCACCAACGGCCTGTCGCTACGTCGCCAGCTGGTCAACGCCGGCGCGATGATGCAGTCGACCACCGATACCGAGGTGATCCTGCATCTCGTCGCGCAATCCAAGCGCAACCGCTTCGTCGACCGCTTCGTCGATGCACTCTGGCAGATCGAGGGCGCCTACTCGCTGGTCGCGATGACCAACAAGAAGCTGGTCGGCGCGCGCGATCCGCTCGGCATCCGCCCGCTGGTGATCGGCGAGCTCGACGGCAATCCGATCCTGGCGTCGGAGACCTGCGCGCTCGACATCATCGGCGCGAAATATGTCCGTGACGTCGAGAACGGCGAGATCGTGGTGTTCGACGAGAACGGCATGCAGAGTCACAAGCCGTTCCCGCCGATGGCGCCGCGGCCCTGCATCTTCGAATACATCTATTTCTCGCGGCCGGATTCGATCGTCGGCGGCCGCTCGGTCTATGACGTGCGGAAAGCCATGGGCGCCGAGCTCGCGCGCGAGAGCCACGTGCCGGCCGACGTCGTCGTACCGGTGCCGGACTCGGCGTGCCGGCTGCGGTCGGCTACAGCCAGACCGCCGGTATCCCCTTCGAACTCGGCATCATCCGCAACCACTATGTCGGCCGCACCTTCATCCAGCCGACCCAGGCGATCCGCGAGTTCGGCGTGAAGATGAAGCACTCGGCCAATCGCGCCGCCGTGCAGGGCAAGCGCATCGTGCTGATCGACGACAGTCTGGTGCGCGGCACGACCTCGCGAAAGATTGTCAAGATGATGCGCGAAGCGGGCGCGCGCGAAGTGCACTTCCGCCTCGCGTCGCCGCCGATCACGCATCCGGACTACTACGGCATCGACACGCCCGACCGCGACGGCCTGCTCGCTGCAAATCATTCGCTCGAGGAAATGAGAAAACTGATCGGCGCCGACACGCTGGCGTTCCTCTCGGTCGACGGCATCTACCGAGCGATGGGCGAACCCGGCCGCGATCCGTTGCGGCCGAAATTCACCGACCACTGCTTCACCGGCGACTACCCGACACCACTGACCGACCAGACCCAGTCCGACGAAAAGCCGCGTCAGCTGTCGCTGCTCGCGGAAGCGAGCTGATCCCGACGCCCGGTTCAAGGCCGCAGTTGTGGACCCTGCAGGGGCAGCGGGCCGGTCACCCAGCATGCCGTTGACGATTACTGCGCGTGCCGCGTCGAGATTGATACCATGCTGCCTGATCAGGTCTGACGCGTCGGTGATGATCGCGTCCTCCACCATCTCCGCCAGCGTCGTCACTATGTCCAGTTGCGCGGGCAGCGCTGACGCCGAGCGATGAGGCAAACACGATGTTGCCGCTCTGCAGGTAGATGCACACGTCGCGCAAGCCCAAGTCCGTCGCACGCCCGGCGCAGCTATTCCATTTTCAGCGGATCGCCGCCGACGTTGCCCCGCGCAGCATTGCCATGGGGCCGACCACGCAACGTCACGTCACGTATGTCCGGTGCCACACATGTGATCGACGAGCTCGTCGACAGCTACCCCAACGAAGCGTACAGGTGGGTCAAAGTGTCAAGCGCTTTGCTTGACTTGGAGTTGCCAGAAAAAATCTGGAGCTGCCAAAGAACGCGGCGACGCAAGCGAACTCGCCCCTGCTATCAATTGGCAACCTGATGCCGTCGATGGTCACAAAATTGAGATTCAAATCCGATTTTGGCTCGAACGGTGCAGACTGCGGCTCCTGCAAGCGTGATCTTGATTGCGATCTTGCGGCTCAGCGTAGTGGGCAGCGTTTTCCCGGAAGTTGAAATCCGCCAAATCCCTCCAAGTGATGCGAGATATTTGGAACACCGCAATGGTTAGAGAGCACCAGACAGGCGAAAGCGTTTTCAAATCGATTCTCCCTGAAGATATCGATTGGAAACCGTTCCCTGCGTTTCCGCCGTCGGCGCGACTGGCCGTGCTTGCTGGAGAGCCTACTCAAGCCGGACCTTACCTGATCAGGGTCAAGGTTCCTTCTGGCGTGAAACTTATGCCGCATAAGCACCCCGAGGATCGAATTTACACGGTGATTTCTGGCGTCTTTTACATCGGCCTGGGCTCTCGATTCGAGCCGGAAGACCTCAAGGCATATCCACCTGGCAGCGTGGTCGTTCTGCCCGGCGACACGTGGCACTTCCACTGGGCAAAGTCGGGCGAGTACGTCACGCAGGTAACTGCCATCGGTCCGTTAGGCCTCGAATACAAAGAGGCTGCCGATGATCCAAGAAGGATGCATCCGGCGGAATGACTGAGCGCGGCCGACAGGAAGTGAAAAATTGGAGTCCTCTATGAACCCGGTACAAGTCGAGCAGAAAACCTATCAGATGCCGCCTCAGGATGGATTCACCGTCACACACTTTCTCACCGTCGCCGACATCGAACGATCGGTTCGATTTTACGAAACGATCTTCGGAGGTCGCATTCTGAGCAGAGGCGACAGCCGCGGCGCGCCGGGGTACATCCAGATCGCGAACACGTGGCTCATTGTCAACGTCGGCGGCGGTCCGACACCCGACAAACCATCGGTGACGCTCAGCGTCCCCGCCGACCCCGATTCAGTCAGCAGCTTTATGAATATCCGCGTTGCAGATATTCAAGCGTGCTATGAGCTATGGCGAAGTCGGGGAGCCGAGTTCATCACAGAGCCAAAGGACAAGTACGGTGAGACGCGCTGCTACATTCGCGATCCTGATGGCTATATTATAGAAGTTGGGCAGAGCAAGCCGGACTTCACTTACGGCTAAACGGTACGCCGCATCAAAGCGTCTGCGGTGACCGCGTACACTGCGGCGGCTCGCGATTGGCCCGAAATCGGAGGTCCACCATGCCGAACTACGGCGCGATCATCATTGACGCCGGCGGCGCTCGGATGGACGCTGACCGAGCCGGATCAGGGACTGCTCGGAGAGCTGCAGCTGCGACAGCACGCTGACCTCCTGACTGAGCTTCCTGAACACCTCGACGCCGCGCTTGCGAGAAGGAATCGGAAGGAATCGGGGTCAGAGTTAGATTTCAGCTGCCCCTGTCCGCAGTCGTAGACCCTGCAGGGGCAGCGGCTGATCACCCAGCATGCCATTGACGATCACCGCGCGCGCCGTGTCGAGATTGACACCGTGCTGTTTGATCAGGTCTGACGCGTCGGTGATGATCGCGTCGACATCCTGCTTGATCTTCATTGTTTTGTAGTGATCGTCCTGGTGCAGGCCCATGCTGGCGCCGACAATCTCAAGGACATTGAGGATTTTGAACGGCCAGTCGCGCTCGTGCGCACACAGCTCGCGATGGTCGGTGTGGTAGACGGAGATCAGGGCGTCGACGCCGGCTTCTGCGGCGAACTCCAGTTCTCTCAGCTGCAGTTCTTTCTGGTACGCAGGCAAGGACGCCAGGCTGTTGCTTTGCAAGCCGACCGCGGGCACGGCGAGCTTGACGACCGTGATGCCGGGGACCGCGCGCAACAAATCTTCTGCCGCCTCGGCCACGCCCACGACGCCAGGATGCCGATGCAACGCGACCTTGAGATCTATGCGATCTTTCAGCATCGGCCGCAGCAATTCGAGATTGCGATGCAGGAAGCGCATGAACGGCGTCATGTCGAACCACTTCTCTCCGGTCGCCCGTTCGAACGTCGGCAGCATGTTTTCCGAGAACTGCACAAAGCAGCTCGGGCACCACGCCAGCACTTCGCCGGTCTTCGACTGCGCCAGCTTGCCGATGCTGTTACTGGCAAACCGCGCCAAGGTGTCGGCGTCGCCGGCGCGTAACTGGCCGATACCGCAGCAATGGGTCGGACCGCCCATGACCTGGTAGTCGGTGCCGAGTTCATCCATGATATCGAGGCAGAGCAGCGCGATGTGCGGCGTTCTCAGCACGTTGCAGCCGGTGTAGAACACGACATCAGGCAAATCCGCCCGCGGCGGCTCTTTCGATGGACGCTGACCGAGCCGGATCAGAGACTCCTCGGAGAGCTGCAGCTGCGACAGTACGCTGATCTCCTGACTGAGCTTCCTGAACACCTCGACGCCGCGCTTGCGCCGTGCCGACGGATCATTCGCCTTGCGCGTGAGCGCGAGCCGCGCCATCACCAGCAGGAAACGTGGGTTGACACCGTAGTCGCAAGCCTTGATGCATTCACCGCTCAGCGGCAAGCCTTCGCCATTTCTCGGCCTCGGCCGTTCCGTCGCCGAGCCTCAGGATGTCGAGCACGCCTGCCACCGTTGCGGAGGGGTCCGCCATCGGCCAGACCCGCGGGCTCGGCGATCGGGCACGCCGCAAAGCATGCACCGCACTTGGTGCAGGCGCTCAACATGTCGTCGACACGCGCCGATAGCGCGTCTTCGAAACCTGTGTTCGGCATGGCGGCAAAACTAGCCGACATCCGCGGCGACGGCCAGCGTTGGTGCGGCCCTGCCGATCGCATGTGTCTGTTTTTGGCTTCAGCAACGCCTGGAGGTCACGCCTGACAATCGACGGGATCGAAGCTGCAACAACGGGCGATCCGGCAGCGGGCGCTAAACGCGCCGAGGTATTTTAATACTTTCGACTTATCGCCCAAAACTCCGCCCGAAAATCCGATTATCGCAATTCGGATCAATCAGTTGCGCGGCACCAGTGGTCGCGCGATTGCTCGCCCCTTCGCCATCTCGGCCAGCGTCGTCATCGTGGTCCAATTCCGCGTGGTCGCGCTGACACCGAGCGCCTTCTCGATCGCTGCGTTCGACAGTTTCGTCTCGCCGTAATTGGTCGGGCAATGCAGAAAAATCTCGCGCTTCCCGAGATGATACTCGTCGCGTGAGCCTGCGAGCTTGTCGAGCCGCTCGGTATCAGGCCGCTTCGGCGCGCCGCCGAGAAACGTTACATGCAATTTCGTCGCGTCGATCCCCTTCCGCTGTAAAAATGGATTCTGCGCGACGATCTCAGCCATCTCCTTTGCCGAGCGAATGATCACCGGTACCGGCAGCCGCGTCTGCTTGTCGATCTTCTGCTTCAGCATCGCTGCCAGCTTCGCTGCGCCAAGCGATGACGCAAAGACGATATTGCCGCTCTGCAGATAGGTGCGCACCTCGCGCAACCCCATCTCCTCGCAAGCCCCGCGCAGCCACTCCATCTTCAGCGGATTGCCGCCGACGTTGACCCCGCGCAGCATCGCCACATAAGCCGGCACGATCGCACCTTTCGCCCCCAAAAAAATTGCGATTCGCCTTTTGCTGGGGCAACGTAGGATAAGCGCCCGCGCATGGATAAACCGCTGCAAAATCGCATCGCTCTCGTCACCGGCGCCTCGCGCGGCATCGGCTATGCCGTCGCATGCGCGCTGGCGCGCGCCGGCGCGCATGTCGTCGCGGTGGCGCGCACCACAGGCGGCCTCGAAGAGCTCGATGACGCGATCAGGAAGGATCGGCGGCAGCGCGACGCTGGTGCCGGTCGATCTCGCCGACCTCGACGGGCTGGCGCGGCTCGGCGCCGCGCTGAACGAACGCTACGGCAAGCTCGACGTGCTGGTCGGCAATGCCGGCGTGCTCGGGCCCGCGTCGCCGCTCGGCCATATCGAACTGAGGCAGTGGACCGACGTGATGACGATCAACGTCACCGCGAATTTCCAGCTGATCCGCTGCATGGAGCCGCTGCTGCGCAACTCCGACGCCGGGCGCGCGGTGTTCGTCTCGTCGGGCGCCGCCAGCAATGCGCGCGCCTATATCGGCCCCTACGCGACGTCAAAGGCCGCGCTGGAAGTCGCTGGTGCGGACCTGGGCCGCGGAGATCGCGACCACCAGCATCCGCGCCAATCTGTTCAATCCCGGCCCGATCCGCACGCGCATGCGCGCGACCCTGATGCCCGGCGAAGATCCGATGACGCTGGATACGCCGGAACAAGTCGCCGAGTTCGTCGTGCCGATGTGCCTGCCCTGCGTGGACTGAAAACGGCCGGCTGTACAACTATCCGAGCCGCTCGCTGCTCAGCTTCCGCCCGCCGGCGTAGCCTGCGGCTTCGGCCTGCACCGCCGGCATCGTCGTCAGCACGCGCACCGCAACAAGCATCGCCGCGATCAGCATGATCGCCGCAAGAATGAACGGTGCACCGGGCAGTGTGAAGTCGCCCGGCTTGATGAAATAAGCGAAGGCCAGCGTAAAAATGCTCAGGGCCGATCAGCTGTGCGATGCTTTGCGCGCTCGAGTTCGCGCCCTGCAGGCGGCCCTGCTCGGTCGGCGCGACGCAGCGCGTCATCAGGGCTTGCGTCGCTGGATTGGCGAGCCCCCACAGCGACAGGAAGGGAATGCCTGTTAGCGACAGATAGCCGATCGGCGCCAGCCCGATGATCAGGAAGCCGATCGCGCCAAAGCTCAAGCCTGCGATCAGCGCCGTGCGCTCGCCAAACCGTTTGACGACCGGACCAATGACACCGATCTGCACCACCATTTGGCAGACGCCGACCAGCGCAAGCGACAGCCCCACCGTCGCGGTGTTCCAGCCGTAGCGATAGCTCGCATAGAGCACATACATGCTGGGCAGCACGACGTGCGCGACCTGGCCGAGGAAATACACGATCGCCAGCACGGCGAGCGTCGATGTCGAGGCGAGCAAGCGCAGCGCGCCGACCGGATTGGCGCGCGACCAGCTGAACGGCGCGCGGCGATCCAGCGGCAGCGATTCCGGCAGCACGAACACGCCGTAGAGGAAATTGGCAAGCCCGAGCAGCGCCGCGACGACGAACGGCAGACGCGGATGCAGGCCGCCGAGCAGGCCGCCGATCGCAGGCCCGAGGATGAAGCCGGCCCCGAACGCAGCGCCTACCTTGCCGAAGGTCGCGGCGCGCTTCTCCGGCTCCGTGATGTCGGTGAGATAGGCCATCGCGGTGGAAAAGCTCGCCGAGGTGATGCCGGAGATGACGCGGCCGACGAACAGCCACGCCAGCGACGGCGCCAGCGCCATCAGGATGTAATCGAGCCCGAGCCCGAGATTGGACAACAGCACCACCGGCCGGCGGCCGAAGCGGTCCGACACCATGCCGAGCAGCGGCGAGAAGAACAACTGCATCAGCGCCCACACCGTGCCGAACACGCCGAACACCTCGGCGGCCACCGCAGCATCGTCGTTGACGAAGCTCGCGATCAGCTTTGGCAGGATCGGGATGATCAGGCCGAGCGCCATCATGTCGAACAGGATGGTAATGAAGATGAACACGAACGCCGCGCGGCGCTTCGGCGCTGAAGCGCTTTGCTCCTGCGGCGCGGTCGTCATCGGATTTTCTTCCGCTTGTGCGCGAACGGATTGCTCTTCTCGCGCAGCGTGATGCGCACCGGCACGCCCGGCAGATCGAACTCGTCGCGCAGGCTGTTGACGAGGTAGCGCTTGTAGGACTCCAGGCACGGCATCGGCCCGTGAACAGAAGATGACGAAGCTCGGTGGCCGCGCCTTCGCTTGCGTCACGTAGTTCAATTTCAGCCGGCGGCCGGACACCGCGGGCGGTGGATTGGCCGAAGTGGCATGCTCGAACCAGCGGTTCAACGCTGCCGTGGGCACCCGCCGGTTCCAGACCTCGTAGGCCTGCTCGACCGCCTGCATCAGCCGATCGATGCCATCGCCGGTGAATCCGGAGACCGCGACGAGCTGGACGCCACGCACCTGCGGCAGCGAACGATTGGCCTCCTCGCGCAAAGCGCCGATCGCGCCGGGCTTGCGCTCGACCAAATCCCATTTCGAGATCGCGATCACCAGCGCTCGCCCCTCGCGCTCGACAAGATCGACAATGCGCAGGTCCTGCTCCTCGAATTTTCCCTGCGCATCCATCAGGATGATCACGACTTCGGCGAAGCGAACCGCGCGCAGCGCATCGGCCACCGACAGCTTCTCGAGCTTCTCCTCGACGCGCGAGCGCCGGCGCAGACCAGCGGTGTCGAACAGGCGAAATGTCTTGCCCTGCCACTCGATGTCGATGGCGATGGCATCGCGCGTCGTGCCGGCCTCGGGGCTGGTCAGTAACCGTTCCTGTCCGAGCAGGCGATTGATCAGCGTCGATTTGCCGGCATTGGGACGGCCGACCACCGCGACGCGGATCGGATGGGCGGCGTCCGGCCCCGCGGTCTCCTCGTCGGCGTCCTCTTCGTCCGATGCCGGCACGATCGCGCGCAGCGCCTGGTACAAGTCGCCGGTGCCCTCGCCATGCTCCGCCGAGATCGCCACGGGTTCGCCCAAGCCCAGCGCGAAGGCTTCGTTGACACCGGCCTGACCCTGCCGGCCCTCGCTCTTGTTCGCGACCACAATGACCGGCTTGCCGGATTTGCGCGCGAGATCGGCGAACACGCGATCCTGCGGGATGACCCCGGCACGGACATCCACCATGAAGAGGAGCGCATCGGCGCCCGCAATCGCCGCTTCGGTCTGCTCGCGCATCCGCGCGGCAAGCGACCCCTTCGCGCCTTCGTCGAGGCCCGCGGTATCGATGACGGTGAAATCGAGATCGCCAAGCGACGCGTGGCCTTCGCGACGGTCGCGGGTGACGCCCGGCGCGTCATCGACCAGCGCCAGTTTCTGCCCGACCAGCCGGTTGAACAGCGTCGACTTGCCCACGTTGGGGCGGCCGATCAATGCGATCGTGAAGGCCATCGCTGGTCAACCTGGAAATTTATGGACGTCGGAAACGAACTAGCGCTGAAATGTTCCGCTCGGCAGCGGGGCATTGGAGAGAGATTGCGGTACTGTTGCGGCGCTTGCTGATCGGCTGCGGCGGACGGATCGGCTGACCGCTTGGCCGAACGCTTGCGCGGGGGCGGTGGAGAGGCGGGCGGCGGCTCCTCGCTATCAGGCGAGGCCGACGGATCGTTGGCCGGCTCGGCCTGCTGGTCGCCGCCATTCGGCGTCACCCTGATCGGGGTCGGCCGTGCAGCGACGCGTTTCTTCGCTGGTTTCGGCGGTGGCGCGGGCTCCTCAGGCGCCGGCGGCGGCGCCAGCGTCGGATCGGCTGCGGCCAACGCGGCTGCGTGCTCCGGCGTGCCTTTCAACAGGTCCGGCGGCACGCCCTGGGCGACACCGGGCACGCCATCCGGAAACACCGGATGGCGTTCGCCGACCGCGCGTTTCTTGGTGTCGAGGAAGTCGAGCCAGTCGGTCGGGTCGAACGACGGCGTGTTCAGCGCCGCGCAGCCCGAGATCAGGATGGCCAGCGCGCCGAGGAGGATCGCCGACACGATGCGTTGGATGACGCGCATATTGCCCCCCTGCCCGTCAGCTCTTCGCCGCCGGCGGCAGCAACGCCCTTAAGCTCTCGATCCGCGCGCGCAGGCTCGCCGGCGTATCGGAGTCGGTCGTGATCAGATCGACCCACTGCCGGGTCGCCGTCGTGTCGTTGCCGCGCCATGCCGCCAGGGCCAGCAATTCGCGCGCGCTGTGGTGAAAGGTCCGGTCCTGCGCACTGAGCGGCTCGAGCCGCTGCTTGATCTCGGCGTAAGGCGCGGTGTCGACCAGCAGGGCCGAGGCGCGCAGCTGCGCCAGATCACGCTCGGTCTGGCCGAGGCTCGTGTCAGCGGCAAGCGCGTCATACGCCTTGACCGCGGCCGGCTTGTCTCGCTTGACGGTCTCGGCGGCAGCGCGGAAGCGCGCCAGCATGCGGTAGCCGGACGGTGCGGTCGCGATCAACTGGGTGAACGCGGCTTCCGCATCGGCGTGCTTGTTGTCCTCCGACAGCTTCAGCGCGACCTCGAACTTGGCGCCGGCTTCGACCGCCTGCTTGTTCTGCCAGTACTGGTAGGCGCGCCAGCCGCCCACGCCGGCGACGACCAGAATCGCAACAGAGACGATCAGCCAGCTATAGCGGTCCCACAGCTTCTTGAGCTGTTCCCGGCGGACTTCCTCGTCGACTTCGTTAAAAAACTCAGACACTTAGGCGTCCACCCCGAGACAGAAGATGAATTGCGGTCAAGCGGCGCAGCGGTCGGCCGTCCAGCCTGACCCACGAGTTCCCCATCGCACCGCGCGCCGATATCTTAAGGGTATGGCGGCGGCAAGGCAAAAGCCGTCGATTTAAAGTGTTAACGGCCGATCCCGGGACGGCACGGTCAGCCACCGATCACCGGGACCCCGATCACCACCGGGTGGAAGGCGAAGACCAGCGCCACATAGGCGATGACCCCGATGACCGCGGCGAGCACGTCGTTTCCCACGCCACCGACCGGAATTGGCGGCGCACCGGCGTCGCTGCGGGATTTCAACGAAATCCGGTCATAGACCGCCCAGGCCAGCACCGAGCCGAACAGGATGATCGAGCCAAGGTCGCCATTGGCGATGAGATGCGCCGCGGCCCACAGCTTTACGCCGGTCAGCATCGGGTGCTTCACCGCCGTGTAGATCTTGCCGCGCAGGTAGGACGCGACGACCAGGATCACCGCGGGCAGCATCAGCGCGACCGTGATGTGCTTGAACGCCTTCGGCGGATACCAGACGTCGATCCAGCTCTCGGCGCGGTAGCGCGAGAAGCCGTAGGCAATCAGCGCGATGCCGGCGATCGAGACGAGGCTGTAGGCGATCTTGTAGCCGCCCTCGCCGATCGAATCGATCAGCGACGCACGCGCGTCGCGCCGCGTCGTCAGGGTGTGGGCGCCGAGAAACAGCACGAGGCCGAGAATCATGATGGTCAGGCCCATGGTGTCTCCCTATCTGCGCCCTCGAAGGTCCACGCCTAGCACGCCGACTCGCAAGTCCCCATGCGTCGAAAGTTCGCCAGCCCTCGCCCATAAGTTGCTTGGGGACAACAACAAGACACGCTATCAGCGGGTCCAATCAATCGAAAAACGACAGGGACGAAACGATCATGAGGGGACTTAGTGCCGGCATTGTTGCGGCTATATTCGCAAGCCTTTTGGCGGCGCCGGCCGCCGTGGCCCAGAGCTGGCCGCCAGCGACAGTCAAGATCGTGGTGCCGTTTGGCGCGGGATCGACGCCCGACCTCGTTGCTCGCATCCTTGCCGACAACCTGCAAACGAAGAACGCCGGCAGCGCCTTCGTGGTCGAGAACAAGCCGGGTGCGTCAGGGAATACTGGCACCGACGTGGTCGCCAAGGCACCACCCGACGGCTCGGTGATCGGCATCTCGCTCGGCGGGCCGCTGGCGATCAACACCATTCTGTTCTCGCAGCTGCCTTATGATCCGGTCAAGGACATCGCCCCGATCACGCTCTTGACCGCGCTGCCGAGCGTGCTGGTGGTGCCGTCGAGCCTCAATATCGCAACCGTCGCCGACTTCGTCGCGCTGCTGAAGAAAGACGCGAGCAAGATCAGCTATGGCTCGATCGGCGCCGGCTCCTTGTCGCAGCTCTGCATGGAGGCGATCGGACTGAAGGCCGGCGGCAAGATGGTGCACGTGCCTTATCCGAGCTCGCCGGCCGCGGTCACCGCGCTGCTCCGCGGCGACGTCCAGGCCGCCTGCCTGCCGGCGATCTCGGTGACGCCTCAGCTGGCCAGCGGGCTGAAGATTCTCGCGGTGACGACGCCCAAGCGCTCGGCGTTTCTGCCCGACTATCCGACGCTGAAGGAGAGCGGCATCGACGTGGAGTCCGACGCCTGGAACGGGCTGATCGCTCCATCAGGCACGCCGCCTGCGGTGATCGCGAAGATCAACGCCCAGGTGCGCGAAGTGTTGGCGCTGCCCGCGGTGATCGAGAAGCTCAAGACGCAGCTGATCGCGCCCTATCCCTCGACGCCCGAGGAGATGCGCGTCAAGATCGACAACGAAAAGAAGCTTTGGGCGGACGTGATCAAGGCGGCCGACATCAAGATCAACTGACCGAATGACAGGGGCGCGCCGGCAGGGCGCGTGAAGGGGTGCCCAGGCCTCGAGGCGAGGCTCGGCAAGGGGGACATGACCGAGACGACCGCTGAATACCGCGACGCAGATCGCGGACCTTCCGGCGACATTCTTGACCAATCACCGATCACGCGGCTGCTGCGCCGGGTCGACCCGTTCGATCTTGCCACCCGGCTGTTGCTGACCGCGCTGGTGGCTATCGCGCTGTGGACGTTCCACGACTACGCGGTTTCGAATGACGAGGGCCTGCAGCATCACTATGGCGAGCTGATCCTGCAGTATTACCGCAGCGGCCTGACCGACCGCGCCGTGTTCAACTTCCGCGACCTCTATCTCTACGGCGGGCTGTTCGACATCATCGCGGTCCGCCTCGCAGAGATTTTCCCCTCGTTCGATCTCTACGACCTCAGGCACATTCTGTGCGCAGGAATCGGAATTGGCGGTATCGCAGCCACCGCAGCGACGGCGCGAACGATCGCCGGTCCACGTGCAGGCTTCCTTGCGGCTGTGTCGCTGGCAGTTTGCGGCTGCTGGTACGGCGGCATGTTCAACCACACCAAGGACATTCCGCTGGCGTCGGCGATGATGGGTGCGACGTACCTGTTGATCCGCGTCATGCGAGAGCTGCCGCGCCCGCGTGTAGGCCTCGTCATGCTGTTCGGTGTGCTCGCCGGATGCGCGCTCGGGATGCGGGTGCTGGCGTTGCTGCTGGTGTTCTACGCGGCGTTTGCGGTCCTGCTCGCGATGCCCGACTCGCGCCACGGCCAATTCCGCGCTAATGGAGCGTTCGTGCTGAAGTCGGCGCTCTATCTCGCGCCGGGATTCATTCTTGCCTATCTCATCATGATCGCGGCGTGGCCATGGTCGGCGCTGTCGTTCTTCAACCCGGTGCGCGGCCTCTTCGAGTTCGCGAACTTCCAGTACCACATCGAGACGCTGCTTGACGGTCGGATCTACCGCATGGAGACGGTGCCCCGCCTCTATGTGCCGATCTACATCCTGATCCGGGTGTCGTTGATGACACTGGCTGGTGCCGCAATCGCCGTGGCGTTTGCCGGCGTCGCGCCGCTCGCGCGCCGCGCTGGCCTCGGCGCGGATCGCCGCCGCGAGATCGCCCTGGTCGCTCTGACGGTCGCCTTCCCGCTGGCCTGCCAGGTGATCGCGCGCGGACCAGCCTTCACGGGCCTGCGTCATTTTCTCTTCGTGCTGCCGCCGCTCGCAGTGCTCGCCGGCATTGGCCTCGACGCGACCGCGACAGCGCTGGCATCCTGGAAGAAGCCGCTCGGTCTCGCCGCGCTTGCGGCCTCCGGCGTCTGGTTTACCTGGAACGCCAGCGTGCTGCTTCGGCTGCACCCGTACGAGTATCTCTATTACAACCGCGTCGTCGGCGGCCTCGAAGGCGCTAACCGCCTTTATGCAACCGACTACTGGGTCAACATCATGCCCGAGGCGGTCTACCAGCTCGAGGAATATCTCGACGGCGTCGAACATGTCGGCAAGGCCACCTCACCGCGCAACTACACGGTCGCGGTGTGCGGCGAGCGCGTCTCCTTCGAACGCGAGCGCTATGCTTTCGAGCGCCGGCTGAAACGCGCCCGGCTGCACTGGATCGGCATGCAGCAATGGGGCCAGGCGGATTTCTTCATCACGCCGACGCACTTGAGCTGCGACAAGATTCTCTGACGGCAAGATCGTCGCGACGATTTCGCGGCTCGGCGTGCCGATCGGCTACGTCAAGGATCGGCGCGCGGTCAAACAGGTAACGGCAGCGCCCGGCCCGACGCCGGACGTAACCAGGTAGGCTGCGGCAATCGACGCAATTTTACCGCCGCAGCCCGCTGTCCAGCGTCGGATCAGCGATGCCGTGCCGCAACGCGTGCTCGATGCCGCCACGTTGCAGGCCGATATCGCGCAGCATCTTGTCGTCAAGACCCTGCACCTCGCGCAGCGAGCGCCGCACCTCGAGCTCGAATTGGATTTTCGCGAACAGCCAGCGCAGCAGGCCGCCGGTGACGGCACGGCGCGGCTGACGGGACCGGCTGAGGGAGAATGAGGTCTGGGAGTGGGCGAGCGAGGACATGGTTGTAGCTTTCGTTGAGGCGAGTTTAGCCGCCCCGAAAAGCACTGCTTTTCAGGCGGATACCTGCGTTTTTTCAAAGGCTTCAGTGTCGCTTCGGAGAAGTGAAATAATGCTGTCGCACTTGCCTTTTAGGACTCCCCGGAACATAATGAAAGTGAACTTTCATTATTCCGAAGAATAAGGTTTCGTTATGGTCCGTAACCTCGATACTGCCGTGCTGCGCACCTTCCTCAGCGTCGTTGACGCCGCCAGCATGACCGGAGCGGCCGCGGCGCTGAACCTGACCCAGGCCGCCGTCAGCCAGCAGATCAAGCGGCTCGAGGAGCTGTTCGGCACCCAACTGTTCGAGCGCGACCGGCGCGGCATGAGGCTGACCCATGCCGGCGAAAAACTGTTCGGCAAGGCGCGCAAGCTCGTCGCCCTGAACGACGAGATCTTCGCCGAGATGACCGCACCGACCGAGGAAGGCGAAGTGCGCTTCGGCGTGCCCTACGATCTCGTCAACACCTACCTGCCGCCGATCCTGAAGAATTTTGCAAAGGCATTTCCGCGCGTGAAGATCTCGCTGGTGTCGAGGCCTTCGTTGATCCTGGTCGACTCCCTGAAATCCGGCGAGGTCGACGTCGCACTGGTCGAGGATCGCTCGCCCGCTATGGATTGCGAGGTGCTCGCCATCGAGCCGCTGGTGTGGGCCGCCGCCAAGGGCGGCGAGGCGCATCTGAAGCGACCGTTGCCGGTGTCGTTCGGCAGCGAGGTCTGCGTGTTCCGCCCCGCCGTGAAGGAAGCGCTGAACGCCGCCGGCATCGAATGGTGGGCGGTGTCCGAGATGGGCAACGAGGCGCTCTATGCGACCGTGCACACCGATCTCGCGGTGATGCCACTGATGCGCTCGACGGTGCCGCCGTCACTGCACGTGCTCGGCCCCAATGCCGGGCTGCCGCCGCTGCCCGCCTATTCGGTCTGCCTGCACCTGCGCAAGGCGGGTTCGTCGCGCATCGCCGATGCGCTCGCGGATTACATCCGTGCCGGATTGTCGCGCAGCAAGGCGGCGTAAGGCAAAATCGCTATTGCTCCTTCGTCAGATCGCGGTCGTCGACGTAGCGGATCAGGATCGGCTTGCCGGCGATGGCGCCGCCAAAGCCGCGCGAGAAGTGCAAGGGCGCACAGCCTTCGAGCGACAGCATGATCGCGTTGCGATAGATGTCACGCGCTTTGGGCGCTGAACCTTCGAGCACGTAGGTGAGCTGCGGCGGCGCGAAAATATCGCCGGACTTCTTGTAGCTGATCCGCACCGTCATCTGCATGCCGTGCTGGGCGTCAGCGATCGCCGGCGGCGTCCAGCAGGCGCGCAGCGTGAAGAACAGATCGCGCAGCGTGTTGAGGTCATGGTCGGGCTTCGGCGGCGCAGCCTCCGCCGCTGCCGTGCTGATCGTCAGGCGCACATCGCCGCCGAGCGGGAAATCGTCGTCGGGAAGGCAAGTCTGCGGCGCGAGCACGCTGCAGGTGGTGGGGACGCAACCCGGGCCGTTGGCAAGGCCGCACAGCGTGATGGCTTTGGCGGGCGCGCTGCTCAGAGAGCAGAGCCCAACAAACAGCAGGAACAGACGAGAGCGCTTTGGCAGTGTCATATTGGGTCGGGCCGATACTTGCCCCGTTCAAGTCTTAAGGCAACGCAATGACGTGATCAGCTCACAGCAGCGCGATCAGTGCGAAAGATCACACTACGGCTGAACCAGCGATTGCAGTTCAGCCGTTCGACGCGCGGCCAGGCGCGATGACGTTCAAGTCACGCCCTGTTTCTTCACGTCCTTGACGCTCGAAAACACGATGCCCCCGGCGCGCTCGCTGGCGTAGTCGAGATAGAACTGGTTGCGGGCGAGAAACACCGGATCGCCGTCGACGTCGTCAGCGACGCCGGAGCCGTTTGCGGAAACGAAAGCTTCGAGCTTCTTTGGATCGTCCGATGAAATCCAGCGCGCGAGCTGAAATTCGGATGTCTCGAAGTCGACCGGCAGCGCATATTCGGCATCGAGCCGCGCCTTCAGCACGTCGAGCTGCAACTGGCCGACCACGCCGACCAGCGCCGGCGCGCCGTCACGCGGGCGGAACACCTGCACGACGCCCTCCTCCGACATCTGCTGCAACGCTTCCTTCAGCTTCTTGGCCTTCATCGCGTCGGTCAGCCGCACCCGACGGACGATTTCCGGTGCGAAGCTCGGCACGCCGACGAACGCAATGTCCTCGCCTTCGGTCAGCGTATCGCCGATCCGCAGCGTGCCGTGATTGGGGATGCCGACCACGTCACCGGCATAAGCTTCATCGGCGAGGGCGCGATCCTGGGCAAAGAAGAATTGCGGCGCCGACAGCGTCATCGGCTTGCCCGTGCGCACCAGCTTCGCCTTCATGCCGCGCACGAGCTTGCCCGAACACAGCCGCGCGAACGCGATGCGGTCGCGGTGATTCGGGTCCATGTTGGCCTGGATCTTGAATACGAACGCCGTCATCTTCGCCTCAGCCGCATCGACCTTGCGCGCGTCGGAGGCCTGGGCGCGCGGCGGCGGCGCGTAGCGGCCGAGCCCTTCCAGCAGATCACCGACGCCGAAATTGCGCAGCGCCGAGCCGAAGAACACCGGCGTCAGGTGACCCTCGCGGAAACTCGCAAGGTCGAACGGCTTGCAGGCCTCCGACACCAGCGCGAGCTCGTCCTTGATCGCGCTTGCATCGAGATGGGCGTTGCCCTTGACGAGTTCGGCGATGTCGACCTTGAGCGGTGCGCCGGTCTTGTTGCTCTCGGCGTCGAGCAGGCGGACGCCGCCGGTCGGGACGTCGTAGGTGCCGATGAAATCGCGGCCGCGCCCGATCGGCCAGGTCAGCGGCGTGGTGTCGAGCGCCAGCGTCTTCTCGATTTCATCGAGCAATTCGAAGGGGTCGCGGCTCTCGCGATCCATCTTGTTGATGAAGGTGATGATCGGGATGTCGCGGAGCCGGCAGACCTCGAACAGCTTTCGGGTGCGCGCCTCGATGCCCTTGGCGGCGTCGATCACCATGACCGCGCTGTCGACCGCGGTCAGCGTGCGGTAGGTATCCTCGGAAAAGTCCTCGTGGCCGGGCGTGTCGAGCAGGTTGAACACCAGGCCGTCGAATTCGAAGGTCATCACCGAAGTCACGACCGAGATGCCGCGTTCGCGCTCGATCTTCATCCAGTCCGAGCGGGTGTTGCGCCGCTCGCCCTTGGCCTTGACCTGGCCGGCGAGATTGATGGCGCCGCCGAACAGCAGCAGTTTTTCGGTCAGCGTCGTCTTGCCGGCGTCCGGATGCGAGATGATCGCAAAGGTCCGCCGCCGCGCCACCTCGGCGGCGAGCGGCGACTGTTGCTTCAACGAATCCTGAACGGCGGTGACGTCATGCATCGGGCAGAGCGTTTGGCAGGGAAACGCGGTGTGATCAAGGGTTTCGGCGGAAACCCCTGCCCCGTCATATAGGTATTCGGTCGATCAAAGCGAGCGGCGCAGCAAATGACCGATTTCGCCGACAATGCCGCGCCGGAACGCCAGCACGCAGACGACAAAGATGACGCCCTGGATTACCGTAACCCACTGCCCGAACGGCGCGAGATATTGTTGCATGCCGACGACGACAAAGGCGCCGACCACCGGGCCGAATACGGTTCCAAGCCCGCCGACCAGGGTCATCAGCACGACTTCGCCCGACATCGACCAGTGCACGTCGGTCAGCGACGCGTTCTGCGCCACCAGCACCTTGATCGCGCCGGCAAGTCCGGCGAGCGTTCCCGACAGCACGAACGCCAGCAGCTTGTAGTGATCGGTCTTGTAGCCGAGCGATATCGCTCGCTGTTCGTTTTCCCTGATCGACTTCAAGACTTCGCCGAACGGCGAGTTGATGGTCCGATAGATCACCAGAAATCCGAACAGGAAAAACGCAAGTATCACGTAGTAAAGCGTGACCGGGCTGGACAGGTTGAAGATACCGAGCAACGTACCCGGAGGTACACCCTGAATGCCGTCCTCACCGTGGGTGAACTTGGCCTGCAGATAGACGAAGTACAGCAGTTGCGACAGCGCCAGCGTGATCATCGAAAAGTAGATGCCTTGCCGGCGGATGGCGATCCAGCCGGTGGCGACGCTCAGCACAAAGGCCGTGGCTGTGCCCGCGAGGATACCGACCTCGGGCGGCATCCCGAGCGCCTTGATCACGTGTGCGCTGATATAGCTTGCGGTCCCTAGGAACATCGCATGGCCAAACGACAGCAGGCCGCCGTAGCCGATCAGCAGATTGAAGGCGCAGGCAAACAGCCCGAAGCAAAGCGCCTGCATCACGAAGTAGGGGTAGAACACCCAGGGCAATGCGATAAGAACTGCGGTCATGATCAGCAACGCGATCATTTGATCGTCGAACGAGCGACGATCGTTCGCAATCGGTATCGCGTTTTCCGTGACCGTCGTCATGTCACGCCGCCCTTCCTGTCAGACCGGTTGGTTTCACCAGCAGCACCAGCACCATAAAGACGAAGACGACGGTGTTGGAAGCCTCCGGATAGAAATACTTGGTCAAACCTTCAAACACGCCAAGCATGAAGCCGGTGACGATCGAACCCATGATCGATCCCATGCCGCCGATCACCACCACGGCGAACACTACGATGATCAGGTCGGCGCCCATCAGCGGCCGAACCTGGTTGATCGGCGCCGACAGCACCCCGGCGACCGCGGCGAGGCCGACGCCAAGACCGTATGTCAGCGTGATCATCCGCGGCACATTGATGCCGAAGGCGCGCACCAGCGTCGGGTTCTCGGTGGCGGCGCGCAGATAAGCGCCGAGCCGGGTCTTCTCGATCACGAACCAGGTCGCGAGGCAGACGACTAGCGAGAACACGATCACCCAGGCACGATAGGTCGGCAGGAACATGAAGCCGAGATTGGTACCGCCCTTCAGAACATCGGGCATTTCATACGGCAGCCCCGCGGCTCCAAAATAGTTCTGGAACAGCCCCTGGATGATCAGGACCAGTCCAAAGGTCAGCAACAGGCCATAGAGGTGGTCGAGGCCGGTCAACCACTTCAGCATCGTGCGCTCGATGATCATGCCGAGCACGCCGACGGCGATCGGTGACAGGATCAGCGCCCACCAGTAGTTCAAGCCGAACACGTTGAGCAGGAAATACGCGCAGAACGCGCCCACCATGTAGAGCGCGCCGTGGGCAAAGTTGATGATATTCAGCATTCCGAAGATGACGGCGAGCCCAAGGCTGAGCAGGGCGTAAAACGAGCCGTTGATCAGCCCGACCAGCAGCTGGGCCATCAGGGCCTGGGTGTTGATCGCCATGGCGTCCGCGCCGTCCTCGAAAGGTCTCTCGACAAACGGCCCGGCGAACTCTTGCCGCCGGGCCTTCGATTTGCGTTGTTACTTCAGCAGGCTGCAGGTGCTCTTGTCGAGCGGCGTGAAAGCCTGATCGGCGGGAATTGTCGAGACGATCTTGAGATAGTCCCACGGATATTTCGATTTCAGAAGGCTTCTTCACTTCGACAAGATACGCCGGATGCAGCTTGCGGCCGTTCGGCTGGATCGTGCCCTTGCCGAACAGCGGATCGTCGGTCGGCATCGATTTCATCTTGGCGACGACCGCGCGGCCGTCGTGGGGATTGCCGCCGAGTTCCTTCAGCGCCTTCAGATAATGCACCACCGACGAATAGACACCGGCCATTGGCATGGTCGGCGGCGACTTCTTGTAGCGCTCGTTGAAGCGCTTGGTGAAGGCGCGGGTCTGGTCGTTCATGTCCCAGTAGAACGTGGTCGTGAAGTTCAGACCTTGAGTGACGTTAAGACCGAGCGCGTTGACGTCGGTAATGAACAACAACAGACCGGCGAGCTTCTGTCCACCTGAAACGATACCGAACTCGGACGCCTGTTTGATCGAGTTGGTGGTGTCGCCGCCGGCATTGGCGAGGCCGATAATCTTGGCCTTCGACGCCTGCGCCTGCAGCAGGAACGACGAGAAGTCCGAAGTATTGAGCGGGTGCGCGACTTCGCCGATCACCTTGCCGCCGTTGGCCGTGACCACCGCCGCGGTGTCGCGCTCGAGTGCGTGACCGAATGCGTAGTCCGCGGTCAGGAAGAACCAGGTATCGCCACCGGCTTTGACGATCGCCTTGCCGGTACCGTTCGCCAGCATGTAGGTGTCGTAGGCCCAGTGAATGGTATTGGCATTGCATGCCGAATTCGTCAGATCGGAGGTCGCCGACCCGGAGTTCAGGTTGACGACATTTTTTTCCTTGGCAACGTTGGCGACCGCAAGACCGACACCCGAACTCGCCAAATCGACAAACGCATCGACCTTGTCGACATCGATCCACTGCCGCGCGATGTTGGCGCCAACGTCTGGCTTGTTCTGGTGGTCGGCGGAAATGACCTCGATCTTCCAGCCCTCCTTGAGCAAACCGGAATCCTCGACCGCCATCTGGGCGGCCACGACCGAGCCCTGACCGCCGATGTCGGCATAAAGGCTCGCCATATCGCCGAGGCTGCCGATCTTCACGTTCTTGTCCATCGTCTGCGCAAACGCGCCGCCGGCGGCCACCAGGGCCGTGGTGAGCGTCAGCATTGAGAGTAGTCGTTTCATCGTTCCTCCTGTTGAAATCGTGCTTTGATATTCAGACGCCGAGATAAGTGTGGAGCTTATCCATTTTTGCCTGCAATTCCGAGTTGGCAAAAGTGTCAATGATCTTACCGTGTTCCATGACGTAGAAACGGTCGGCCAAGGTCGAAGCGAAGCGAAAATTCTGCTCGACCAGCAGAATGGTAAATCCGTCGGCCTTGAGCCGCGCGATGGTGCGGCCGATTTGCTGGATAATGACAGGCGCTAGCCCTTCGGTTGGCTCGTCAAGCATCAGGAAGCGCGCGCCGGTGCGCAGGATGCGGGCGATCGCGAGCATCTGCTGCTCGCCGCCCGACAGCTTGGTGCCCTGGCTCTTCAACCGCTCCTTCAAATTCGGAAACAACTCGAAAATCTGCGTCAGCGGCAGACCGCCCGGGCGGACCTGCGGCGGCAGCATCAGGTTTTCCTCGACGCTGAGGCTCGCGAAAATGCCGCGCTCCTCGGGACAGAACGCAACGCCAAGCCGCGCGATGCTGTCCGAACTTGCACGCGAGATATCCTTGCCCTCGAAAGTGATGGCACCGGAACGCTTGCCGATGATGCCCATGACCGATTTCAGCGTCGTCGTCTTGCCGGCGCCGTTGCGGCCGAGCAGCGTGACCACCTCGCCCTCGCGCACGTCGAGGTCGACGCCGTGCAGCACGTGCGATTCCCCGTACCAGGATTGCAGGTCGCGCACCGATAGCGTGGTCTTCGCAGTCGCTACTGAGGGAGATGCAGGCGCAGCATCAACCATGATCGGACCCGAGATAGGCTTCTTTCACGCGCTCGTCTTTCGACAGCTCGGCGTAGCTTCCTTCGGCCAGCACCCTGCCCCGCGTCAGCACGGTGATAATGTCGGACAGGTTGGCAACAACGCTCAGGTTATGCTCGACCATCAGGATGGTGTAGTGCTCCGAGATGCGCTTGATCAGCGCGGCGATGCGGTCGATGTCCTCATGCCCCATGCCAGCGGTCGGCTCGTCGAGCAGCATCATTTCCGGATCGAGCGCAAGCGTGGTGGCGATCTCCAGCGCCCGCTTGCGGCCATAGGGCATTTCGACCGCGGGCACCTGAGCGAACTCGTTCAAGCCGACATCGTTGAGCAATTCGAGCGCGCGCTGGTCGTATTGCCGCAGCAGCGACTTCGAGCGCCAGAAGTCGAAAGAGTTGCCGTGCTGCCGCTGCAGCGCGACGCGCACGTTCTCCAGCGCCGTCAGGTGCGGGAACACCGCCGAAATCTGGAACGAGCGCACGAGGCCCAGCCGCGCGATGTCGGCCGGCTTCATCGCGGTGATGTCGCGCCCGTTGTAGCGAATCGTGCCGCCGCTCGGCTGCAGGAATTTGGACAACAGGTTGAAGCAGGTGGTCTTGCCCGCGCCGTTCGGCCCGATCAGCGCGTGGATGTGGCCGCGCCGCACGCGCAGATTCACATCGCTCACCGCAACGAAACCGGCAAATTCCTTTGTCAATGCGCTGGTTTCGAGAATGTACTCACTCAATTAGTTCCCCCTGGGGACACGGGTTCGGGGGTGCACCCCGCGCGTCTCTTCTCAGCCGTCGCCCGTCTTGATCGCGGGGATTATTGTCGTCGTTCGGCCCTGTCCGGCAGCGGACTATGATCAAGTTTATCGTTTCTGCAAGACGGAAAGCTGAGCAACCTTCGACTGATACGGTGCGCCGGCCGGGACCTTGCGGCTGCGCCGAAGCCCTTCAACTCACAACAAGAATTGCTTCACCGAAATCTGTTGCAACGCACAATGGCTCGGGTCGATCACAGCTATTCGCCGCGTCGCAGGCGAGATCGAAAACACATTCTACATTTTCGCCATGTAGCTTTTGGCAGGCCAAACCCGGGTCATCGAGGCCTCTATTTCATGCCGTCAACAAGCGCCGGCCCATCGATCGTAAAGTCCGTGCGGCAGCGGCAGCTCCTCAACGCCTGGCTGCGGCTCTCAGCGAAGCATGGCGGGCTGCCACACGTCGTCGCTTACGAGATCGACCGGCTCGAGGAAGAGAAGCAGGACATGATCTTCTGCGCGGTAACGTACGATCGCGGAATTCCCTGCTACGTGGTGACCTTCGACGGCCAGCGTCTGGTCGATGCGTTCGGCGAGACCGGCGCGGGTCGGCGACTCGAAGATGTTCTTGGTTCCGAGCGCGCGGCCGCAACGCTGCCGATCTATAACGAATGTGTCGCCCATGGACGTCCGTCTTACAGCGTTCGTCGCCTCGTCGACGTCAGGGGTCGCGAGGTCGATTACGAGCGCCTGCTGTTGCCATTCGGCAATGAGAACCGTGTCGACACCATCATCGGATCGCTCAAGACGATCAGCGCGGACGGCGGGTTTCAGCAAAAGAACCTGATGCGGGCCGAGCACGCTCCGGTACTGCATGCGATTCACGCAATCATCGATCAGGGCGACCAGCCAAGACAGCCGGCCGCCTCCACCAAAGATATTGTCGAGCTTTGATGACCATGGAATTCGAGAGCGCATCACCTTCGGTCGTGAAGTCGGTCAAGCAGCGCGATCTGTTGAACGCCTGGCTGCGGCTCTACGACAAGAACCCGCAACCGGCGCTCGGCGACTACGCGCCCGACCGCTTGAGCGAGGAGCAACGCGATCTCGTCTATTACAAGGTGGTTGCGACCGCGACCGGCCCGCGTTTCATGATCAACAGCGAGGGCTCCCGGCTCGCGCAGAGTTATGGCCACGTCAGCCCGGGCAACAAAGGCACCTGGCTCGACGAATACCTCTCGCCGGAAATGCTGCCGGTCGTGCTGCCCGTATATCACGAGTGCGCGCGACGCCGGCTGCCGATCTACACCATCACGCGGATCGAGGATGTCCGCGGGCAGACAGTCGACTATGAGCGCCTGGCCATGCCGTTCTTTGCCGACGGCGGTGTCAGCGACATCGTGATGTCGGCAAAGCTGATCAGCGAAGCCAGCCGCTTTGAGCTCAACAATCTGTTCCGGGTCCGCGAAAAGCTTCCGGTTCCGACAATTCGTGCGGTGATCGATCAGGAGCTCGCGCCGTCATCGATTCAGCGCCCGCGCAAGACCGACGCCACGGACGCGCGCGTCGACGTCGTCGAGATTTAGTCCGCTACACCACCGGCGACATGCCGCCATCGACATTGATCGCGGTGCCCGTAATATATCCCCCCGCGTCGGAGGCGAGGAAGGTCGCGATGTTGGCGAACTCCTGAGCCTTGCCGGCGCGCCCGAGCGGAATCGTCTTGCCGCGCTGGGCGAGGAAGTCGCCGTATGGCACGTTGGTGCGCGCCGCCGCCTGCACGTGCTGATCGGATTCGATGAAGCCGACCAGAAGGGCATTGACCAGCACGTTGTGAGGCGCGCCTTCGCCGGCGAGAATCTTGGTCAGCGCCATGCCTGCAGCACGGGAGATCGCCGTCGGCGCGCTCCCCGCGCGCGGCGCCTTGGCGCCGATGTTGAGCACGTTGATGACGCGGCCCCACTTGCGCTCTTTCATCTGCGGCCAGACCAGCCGCGTCAGCCGGATCGCCGCAAACAGTTTTTGGTCGAGATCTTCCTGCATCCGCTCGTCGGACAACGTCTCGAACGCGCCGGCGCGCGACACCCCGGCATTGTTGACGATGATGTCGATCTTGCCGAACGCGGCCATCGCCTCGTCATGGATGCGCTTAACGTCGTCAGCTTTGGCGACGTCGCCGGCAACCGCAATGATGCGGCCGCGCGCGTTGCCGCCTGCGCCCGCAGCAGCGCCGCCCGAAATCGCCTTGACCGCCTCGTCGAGCGCAGGACGGCCCCGCGCGCAGATCGCGACATTGCCGCCCGAGGCGATAAATTGCGTGGCGATGGCAAGGCCAAGTCCCTTGCTGCCGCCGGTGACGATGGCCGAGCGACCCTGCAGTGAGATTTCCATTGTTTCCTCCGAATTGTTGTTCTGGCTTGGGTTCAAAAATCCTGCGCAGCCGCGTCGCTATTTGGTGCCCGCCACTTCCGCCTTGTAGAGATCGGGACTGAAGCCGACCACACGCTTTTTGCCGAGATCAAGCATGGGGCGCTTGATCACCGACGGCTGGGCCAGCATCAGCGAAATCGCCTTGGCCTCGGTGAGACCAGCCTTATCGGCGTCGGGTAACTTGCGGAACGTCGTACCGGCGCGATTGAGCAGCTTGTCCCAGCCGACCTCCTTGCACCAGCGTTCCAGCGTGGCCCGATCGATCCCGGCGGTCTTGTAGTCATGAAAGCTGTACGCCGTGCCGTGGTTGTCGAGCCAGGCACGCGCCTTCTTCATGGTGTCACAGTTCTTGATGCCGTAGATGACGATCGCCACGATGTCTGATCCCCATGCAAGCCGATGCTGCATCGGCTGGCGCCGACGATCCTATTGTGGATTTTTCATGTGGTCGAAATCAAGCCGGCGCAACAGCTGGCACGGCTGCTATTGCTGGCGGAAGCCCATGCGGAAGGCGCCCCAGTGACGTCCGCGCACAACGATCGGCGACGATAAATCGTTCATCAGCACGAACTTGCCGCCGCCCATGTCACGGCGATAGGTTTGCAACAGGAACGGCTTGGTGTTGGCGCCCACCTTGCGCACCGCCCGGTCGTTGAACAGCCGGCGGTTGCGGCAGTTCGCATTGTTCCAGACCGGATCCTTGCCCTGCGGCAATCGGTAGTTCGGATTATGGGTCGGCAGATAGCCGCCTTTGGCCCAGGCGACACAAAACACCACACGCGGATCGATGGTCTGGACCGGATCCTGGATCGGCGGCAGGATGCGATCGGTCACCGCGACGTAATCAGTCAGATATTGTTTCGGATCGGTGCCGGGAATTTCGCGGTACTTCTCGTCGAACAGCTGATCGAGCGTGAGCTCGCCGCGTCGGATCGCGGCTTCGAAAGCCTCCGCAATGCGTTTTGCGGTCTCGAGCACGACTCGCACCAGCGGCACGTTGGCGGTCTCGACACCGCTGTCGGCGATCGACTGCACGAGATGCTCGGAGGCCTCGAGCACACCCTCGACGCGGTCGTCGGCGGTCTTCAGATCGGCCGACGACAGTTGCACGCCGCTGGCAAGATCACCGAGCTCGGCGATGACGGTATCGCAATGGCCGAGATTGTCGCCGGCGGCTTTCGCAATCGCATCGACTTCGCCGCTGACAGCAGCGAAATCGTCGTGGACGCGCGCGACGACATCGCGAATCCGATCCGCGCCCTCGCCGGCGTCTTTGGCGTGACGGCTCGCGGTCACGCTCTCTTCGATCAGTTTCTCGACTTCGCCGCTGAGGTTGTTTACGGTCTCTCCGATCTGCAACGTCGCGGTGCGCGTGGCCGTGGCAAGACTCTTCACCTCACCCGCAACCACTGCGAAGCCGCGGCCGGCCTCGCCGGCGCGCGCCGCTTCGATCGTCGCGTTCAACGCCAGCAGGTTGGTTTGCTTGGCGATCGCCTCGATCGAGCCGGAGACCTTCGACACCTGAGCCAGCACAGCTCTGACCGCGCCAAGCCGTTGTTCGATTCGATGCACTGCGCCGATCAGATCGCCGGCGTGCTGCGCGGCGGCGGCGGCCGCGCCGCGCGCGGCTGAGATTTCGGTTGCCGCATGCGAGGTGGTCGACTGTACCGCGCGCGTCGCGGTGTCGATCTTGCGATTGGCCGTCACCATGGTGTCGGCCGCCTGCCTCAGATGCCCGAACTGCTCGGCCTGACGCGAGACGCGGCCGGCGACGAACTGCAGATTGCCGAGCACGTCGGCGAGCTCGACACCGAGTTGGCCGATACCGTCGCTCACCTCATCAAGCAGCGACGCGCCGCGTTGCGCAGGCACTCCATCATTTGCGGCACGCTGCTGCGGGGCGGTCGCTGTCATGGCTGAGCTGGTGGAACCGGGACCGGGAAATTCACACTGCAAAAATGGAGATTAGCCGACAATCGTGAACAAGGTCTTTTCGGCAGGCTAAGCGATTGTAAGAGTTCCACTATCACGTTCCGTCACGGGCGCTGCGGCGGCGCGAATACTGCATTGCATTGCACACGTGCCGACGGCAAACTCCGGTCATGACCGACAATCAGAAACGCTATGCCGGTGGCTGCTTCTGCGGCGCGCTGCGCTATGAGGCCACCGGCGAGCCGCGTGGCACCGGCCATTGCTACCGCCCGGACTGCCAGAAGGCGTCGGGCTCCGGCTTCATTCCTTTCACGATATTTGCGGCCAGCACGGTGCGTTTTTCCGGCGACGTCCGCCAGACCCGAGCCGACGTCGCCTGCGGCGGCGTTTCGGTCCGCAACTTCTGCGCTGTTTGTTCGAGCCTCGTGTTTGGCGGTGAGATCGGCAAGTCGGAAGGCTACACCATTTATGCGGGATCGCTCGATGACCCCTCGGACTTTAAGCCCCAGATGGCGATCTTCGCCAGCAAGCGCGCGCCATGGGCCATCATTCCCGAAGGCCTCACCGTGTTCGAGGCCATGCCGCCGCGCGCGTGAGGCCAACACAATGTCAGACGAAATTGCCCTGCTGACGCGGATGTATCGCGAGTTCAATGCGCGCAACATTGACACCTTGCTCGGCGTCATGCACGCCGACGTCAACTGGCCGAACGGCTGGGAAGGTGGCGCTGTGGTCGGCCACGACGCGGTGCGCGACTACTGGACGCGGCAGTGGGCGCAGATCGACCCGACCGTGACGCCAGAAGGTTTTGACGCGCTGGCCGACGGCCGCGTTCGCGTGCGCGTGCACCAGGTCATCAAGGATCGTGCCGGCAAGCTCGTGTCGGACAAGTTCGTGAACCACACCTACAGTTTTGCCGCGGGCAAGATCAGCGGCATGGAGATCGAGGCTGTGTAGGGCGCCTTTCCTTACTTAACCGCTCGCCCCGCGGAAGCGGCAGCCAGTGCTCGCGTGCCTCATGGAAACCAATGATATCGCCCGCGTGCTAGCGCCGCGCCCTCGCCGCCGTCAATCGGTCTCGACCGCGACACGCAGGTCAGATGCATCGACCGCGCGGCCGAGACTGGCGCGCAAGCACTCGACGACACCGCGCGCACCGTGTTCAGCATCATCGCGATCGTGCTACGCGCCGCACCGACATAGGTACTTTCGATCGTAATGCGCCCGAAAGCGGACCCTATTATGCTCACAACGAGTTTTGTCGGTCCGGACCAGGCGCACGCCAACTGGATCATACCGGTTGTGCCTTCTTCCCTCCTCACGGGCCGTTTAGCTTCCCCCACGGCCATACAGAAAATGGCGAAATCCGAGCTCAGTGACCAGGGAGGATCGTAATGAACGGCAAGAAATTTGCAGCCGAAGCAATCGGCACCTTCTGGTTGACGTTTGGTGGCTGCGGCAGTGCAGTGATCGCGGCCGGAATTCCTCAGGTGGGTATTGGAATGCTCGGCGTGGCCTTGGCCTTCGGCCTCACCGTTTTGACGATGGCCTATGCCATCGGGCACATCTCGGGGTGCCATCTCAATCCCGCGGTGACGGTGGGATTGACAGTCGGAGGACGGTTCCCGCCAAGCCTCGTCCTGCCCTACGTGGTCGCGCAAGTGGTTGGTGCGATCGTCGGCGCGGCAGTGTTGTACGGCATCGCCAGCGGATCGCCGGACTTCACTCTTGCAGGTGGATTTGCCGCCAACGGGTATGCGGATCACTCGCCCGGAAAATACGGGCTGGGCGCGTGTCTGCTGAGCGAAGTCGTGCTGACGATGATGTTTCTCTTCGTCATCATGGGCGCGACCCACGGCAGGGCGCCAGCGGGATTTGCGCCGATCGCCATCGGCCTTGCGCTGACCCTTATTCATTTGATCAGCATCCACGTGACCAATACTTCGGTGAACCCGGCGCGCAGCACGGGCCCGGCGCTTTTCGTGGGCGGTTGGGCGCTCTCGCAGCTTTGGTTATTTTGGGTGGCGCCACTGATCGGAGGCGCCGCCGGCGGCTTGATCTACCGGTGGCTCAGTCCGGTGCCCGCGGGCGAGGTGACGGGATAGATACGCACGACGCGCCACCAAGACGGGATGTCGCCTGACGGCAGCACGAAGCGGACCAAGATCGATGCATTTGTTGCCGTAGCAAGGCCGGTTCCGACTCATCCCGGGCTCTTCAAGGAAAGCCGCGCAAATGACGCGCACGCCGATTGTCGTCCATGAAATTTTGGGCAAGAGGGCCGGACTGGAATGCTCACATCATGGCGGTGTTCAAGCCCGCGGGGGCTGTCGACAATCCGCTGACCAGCAGAAGAACCTCGTCATGAGCAAATCGGCCACCAAAGTCATGATCCTTGCAGGTTTACTGATCGCGATAGCAATCCCGCCAGCTCAGGGCGGCCACGTGGCCTACTGAGCGCAACCGCGAGCGGAAATGAGTTAGGGCCGCAAACGAACGCGCAGGATGCTGTGCCATCGCGGGGATCAGGCGACCGCGGGAAACAAGCCGATATCCGAATCTGGACCCGCAGCGGACATCGGGCGATCTGTCGCACAATCGCGTCGCACATGAACTCTTGACGATCGGTCCCTCATCGTGTGCCGTGAACCCCATGAAGCCGGTCCAGTCCATGCTGATTGCTCTTGTCGTGGCCGTTCCTTCGTTGGTGTCGGCGGAGACCATGAATTTCGAGCAGGCAACCGCGATCCTGGGCGCGAGCTGCGCCAAGGACATCGACGATAATTGCCGCGGCGTTAATCTCGACCCCGCCCGCCTGAAGGAATGCTTCATTCGAAACGGGGACAGCATTTCGCCGAAGTGCCAGAACGACTACCCACGCGCCTTCAGCGCCATCGAGCAGCGCGTTTCGGCGCGTGCTACCCTTTCGAAGCTGTGCAATTGGGAAATGAACCATTTGTGCGGCGAGGTCCGACAGGATCCCGTCAAAGGGGTGCAGTGCTTGTTGGAATCGACCAAAAAGGCCACCCCAAACTGCAACAAAGCGATCAGCGCAGCGGATTACCACTGATGTGGTTTTCAAGGAAACGCCGCGGTATCGGCTTGCTGGCAGTCGCATCGATCGCGTTGGCGTTGCCGACGCAGCCGGTGCAGGCGCAGGCGGCCGCTCCAGCTTCAAACCTGGTCGATCAGCTGGTGGGTCCCGAAACCCCCGCCGATATCGATGTAACCGCGCTACGCCAGCAGGCGGTCGATCGGATCAAGTCGAAGGCCGATGCGACTGCCTCGAAGCGCCCGCCGGTCGCCCCGCAGCTTCTGAAGCTGCCGCAATTCAATTTCGACGTGGCGTTCGATCCAGATTCGTCCGTGATCAGGCCGCAATCTTACCAGACTATCGGACGGATCGCGGATGCCCTGTCCGATCTAAAGCTGCTGCGTTACACCTTCCTGGTGCTCGACCACACCGAAGCCACCGGCCGCCGCGACGTCAATTTGACGCTCAGCCAGCGGCGGGCCGACGCGATCCGCGAGGCTCTGGTAGGCACCTTCAAGATTTCATCCAAGCGTCTTCAGGCGCTCGGGCTTGGCGAGGAGCAATTGCAGGATGCCTCCCGTCCGGCATCGCCGGCCAATGTCAGGGCCCAGATTGTGACCATCGGAGAAGTCGCTGCCGTGGTTTCAAGTCAGCCGACGGCCAGCAGCGTCCAGCCGGCGAAGAAAGGTTCGGCCGCTGCGTCGAGGAAGCGCCACTAAATCAGTCGTCAGAACAACTCGACTGCACCTGACTATTGGGTTTGATGTCATATCGCGCCCCACCGAGCTCAACACGGCAGCAGCTTCTTCTCCCGCGCATATTTCAGCATCGCAAAATCGATGCCGGGCCCGCCCTCGACAGTCATGCTGTCCTGGATCTTGTGGAACGACAGCCCGCCATTCAGCGCGTAGAAGTCGTCGGTCAGCGCGGACAGCGCCTTGTCCCAGTCGGTCCAGCCCTTGTGGTTGAAAAAAGCCGCGCGGCGCTGTTCGGTGTCGCGGATGTAGGAATTGCCGAACGTATCGAGGCCGCGCTTGAAGATCGCGGCCTGCTGCGTCATGCCGAGCTCAAGCATGGCATCGTAGACGTCGGGTGCCAGCGCGCCGCTGGAATTGTAGAAGAACTGGTGCACGCCGCCGTCCCTGAACTCGTCGTTGAAGACGCTCATCACCAGCAGCGCGCGCTGCGGCTTGCTGCGGAATGAGAGGCGGCGTTCGACTTCCGGGTAAGGCCCGGAAAGATCGCCGACCGCCGTCCACAGCGTATCGGTCAGGATGCTCAGCCGGTCCGGTTCGTTCAGGCGCGCGCGCTGCGCCTCGATGCTTTGCCAGAGCGCGGGCCGGCTGTTGACGAAGCCGACAATGGCGTTCTTGAAGATCGCCTTTTGTCCGAACTCGTCGCTGAGCTTGAACATCGCGCCGTCGAAGGCGTTGAGCGGCGCAGGCATGGTCGTGACCGCATCGATCTGCGTCGACGGCTGGCTCCAGCCGAAGAATTTTGAACGCTTCGCGTAGTCGAGCGGGTAATCCTTGCCGAACAGCGCCATGGCGCGACTGAAGATCTCGAACTCGCGCTGGAGCCCGGCCTTCTGCAGGGTGTCGCGTATCAGCGGCGCAGCCGAGCCGGCTTCCGAGTAGAAATATGTGTGCAGGCCGTCGCTCCCGAAATTGTACCAGAGCGCATAAAGTAGCGCGAGCGTGCGCGCATCCTCATCGAGCGGCGCGACCGCGGCGGCAAGCTTGTCGGGGCCGTCCATCAGCTTGACGCCATACTTGAGATTGGCATGGTCGATCAGGGTCCAGAACGGCACCTCGCTGATCGCGCCGGTCTCGCGCTCGGCCGGCGATGGCCTGACATGGCAGCCATTGTCTTTGGCATCCGGCTCGTGCGGGATCGGGATCTTGATGTCGAGAATGCTTTTTGGCGGTTTTTCCGGTTCGGGTTTTGTGCGGTCTTCGGAGGCGGCATGCACGGTGGTTGCGGCCAGCGCGAAGGTCAGGGCGAGGACAGAGAGTCCGATCGCGGGTCGTAGCAGATAAGGCCTTAGTGCGCGCATCGCGGGTTTGTCGGCTCCCGCGATGCCCCGGTTCGAAGTTTTGCCGCTATTCGTAAAACTCCGGCGCGTGCCGTCGCGCGTCGCTCGACGGTTTGTCGTGGTTGATCCAGAGCTGGGCGTGCTTTTCGTCGGCGATGCGAGACAGCTTGTCCATCGAAGCCAGTGATTTCTCGCGATCGGCATTGAAGCCGGGAACCCGCCGGTTATCCCAATTCGACTGGAAATGAACAGCGTCGCCGGTCAGCAGCACGTAGCCCGTCTTCTTCAGGTGGACCAGCAGCGACTGGTGGCCGACGGTGTGACCGGGCGTTGACAGGACGGTCAAACTGCTGTCGCCGAACAAATCCTTATCGCCATCGACCAGTTCGGTCTTGTGCTCGGGGTTGAACGGCTTTTGCGGCGACGCCATCGCCGCCTCCCACTCGCGCCGCTGCATGATCAGGATGGCGTCGGGAAACGCGTCGACGTTACCGACATGGTCGGGATGGGTATGCGAGATCGCAACATAGTGTATATCACCTGGCTTCACCCTGATCGCGGCAAGCGCGGCGACGAGCGGCTGGCGGCGGTACCAGGTCTGCTTCAGCGGCGGCACGGCCTGCCCTTGCGGCAAGGCCGCAAGCCGATCGGTGATGCCCGTGTCCCACAACAGATAGCCTTCGCTGCTGTGGCGGATCAGGTAGCAATTGTCGGAAAAGTCGATCGGCGCCCCGACATTGACGCCCGGCGACCACAGCGACTGATCCTCGGCGTGGGCGTTGCCGCAGTCGATGACATAAAGGCGCTCGACCTCACCTGCTCGCGCCGAGACCGGCGCGAGCAGCAATAATGCGATCGCCAGCAATCGCCGCATCGCCATCCTCCATCGCATCTCGTTCGACTAACGACCGACGTAGACCGGGCTGCGTTTCTCCTGCAGCGCACGGAAATACTCCTGACGGTCTTCGCTGCGCGAGAGCCGGCCGAATTCCGGCTGCAGCGACAACAGCGCTACCCGCTCGCCTTCCCGGAACGAGCGCCGCGCCGATCCGAGCAGCGCCTGGACGCCGAGCGGGGCGCAGGCGGCGATCTGCTTGGCAAGATCGACCGCACGATCGAACTGCTGGCCCGGTGGCGTCACGATCTGCACCAGCCCCATGCGATAAGCTTCATCGGTGCGCCAGTCCTCGCCGGTCAGCATGTAGCGCATCGCGTTGCCCCAGCCGGCTTCGCGAACAAAGCGCACGGTGGCGCCGCCACCGGGAAACGAGGCTGCGGTCACTTCGCCCTGGTTGAAGATTGCGTCCTGCGCGGCGATCCGCACGTCGGCGGCGAGAAACAGCTCATGCGCCACGCGCGTGACGTGGCCCTGCACCGCGACGATCAGCGGCTTCGAACGTTCAGGCCCCGCGGTCGCGACCGGATCGATGAAGTTTTGCGGGATCTGAAATGGCCCGTTGCGCAGCGCCGCGCCCCACGAGACCAGGTCGAGGCCTTGCGAGAAATCCGGCCCCTTGCCGTGGAGCACCGCGACCTTGAGTTCATTGTCGTGCTCGAACTGGTAGTAGGCTTGGCCGATCGCCGAGAAGGTCGGGATATCGATGCGGTTCTGGGCGTCGAGGCGATCGATGCCGATCGTCAGCACGCCCTTTGCGGGACGGTCGAGCACGACCGTCGACTTTGCCGGAGCCTGACCGGCGGCTGTCGCTGCGGCGGCGGGCTGCGCCTCGGCCGGCGCCGGACCGGCAGCCAGGCCGATCGCGGCGGCAGCGCCAGCGAGGGCCAGAACATCGCGCCGGCCGACGCCGGTTTCCCTATTTCCTTCACGCTTCTGCTCACCAACGCTCATGACGCATTCTCCCTCATTGCTGTCGAGGCCTGTCTGGGCCGTAACTCCGACAGGCCCTTGCGGTACGATATCGTACCATCTAAGGTACGATATCGTACCGACGCAAGAGGATTCTTTGCCGAACACGAAAACGCGATCAGCGCCCAGCCCCGGCCCGGCGCTCGACGACCCGCTGTGCGACCGCATCATCGGCGCGGCGTTCGGGACCTTCATGGCGAAGGGCTACGCCGGCACCAGCATGCTGGAGATCGCAACCCGCGCCAAAATTTCCAAGCGTGACCTCTATGCGGCCTTCCCCAGCAAGCAGGCGGTGCTGCTCGCCTGCATCACGAGCCGCGCCTCGCGCATGCGGCTGCCGCCGGATTTGCCAGCGCCCGACGGCCGCGACACGCTGGCGAAACGCTGAGCGTGTTCGGCGCGACCGTGATCCGCGAGGTGTGCGCACCGGCCGCCACATCGATGTATCGGCTCGCGATTGCGGAGGCCGAGCGGTCGCCCGATGTCGCCGCGGCCCTCAGCGTCAGCCGCTTCGTCAACCGCCATGCGCTCGAGCAACTGCTGGTTCGCGCGCAGGCCGCGGGCATTTTGGGTCAAGGCGATCCACCGCGCATGATGGAGCAGTTCTTCGCGTTGCTGTGGGGCGATCTGCTGGTCAGCCGTCTGCTCGGCGCCACCAGCGCTCCGACGCGCGCGGAGATCGAGCGGCGGGCAACGGAAGCGACCGCGGCGTTTCTCAGGCTCTACCCGACAGCATAGAATTCTCGCTTACGCTTGCCGCAATTTTTGGCTTGCCTCGGGCGTAATAGCCGCGAGAATGATTTTTGCTGTGTGGACCACCTCCTCTCGTCATCGCCCGCGAAAGCGGGCGATCCAGTACTCCGCAGCGGATGCTGGTGCGAACAAACCGGCGACAGGGGTTACTGGATGCCCCGCTTGAAGCGGGGGCATGACAATGGAGAGGCACCTGTGTCTGCGATATTGCAAAGCCGTTCATTGTCCTGCGGCCAATTCGACTACAATCGCCTGGCGTCACGAAGATCAGGAGCGCCTGACCGATGTCCGAGACTTCCGCCGACGACCAGGCTCTATCAGCCGAACTCGAAATCCTTGCCAAACGTGCCGGCCTTGAAATTCCCGAAAGCCGAAAACCCGCGTTGCTGAAAGGCTACAAGGATTTGAAGCGCATGACCGCGCTGATGCGCCAGCCGCGCACGGCGGCGGACGAGCCGGCGGGCACCTACGTCATTCAGACTGTGACGAGGAGCCTTTGAGATGGCGAAGGCCCTGCACGACTATTCCATCGCGGAAGCCGGCGCGCTGTTGCGCTCTGGCAAGCTCACCTCGATGGCGCTGACCGAGCATGCGCTCGACCGCATCAAGACCATCGATCCGAAGATCTCGAGCTTCATTACGCTCACTGCCGACAACGCGTTGCACGAGGCGGCGGCGGCCGATGCCGATTTCGCCAAAGGCATCGACAAGGGACCGATGCAAGGCATTCCGCACGCCTTAAAAGACATTTATGGCACGGCCGGCATCCGCACGACCTGTCACTCAAAACTGCTGCTCGACAATGTGCCGAAGGACGATTCCGTCGTCGCGGCAAAATTCAAGGCGCAGGGCGCGGTGCTGCTCGGCAAGCTCGCGACCCACGAGTTCGCGCTCGGCGGGCCGTCGTTCGACCTGCCCTTCCCGCCCGCGCGCAATCCGTGGAATCCGGATCACATGCCGGGCGGCTCGTCGTCGGGATCGGGCGCTGCGGTCGCCGCCGGCCTCGTTCGCATGGCGATGGGTTCAGACACCGGCGGCTCGATCCGCGGTCCCGCCGGCTACTGCGGCACCGTCGGATTGAAACCCACTTACGGCCTGGTGTCGCGCCGCGGCGTGTTCCCGCTGTCGTACACCCTCGATCACTGCGGACCGCTGTCATGGACGGTCGAGGACAGCGCGATCGCGATGGAGGTGATCGCCGGATACGACCCGCTCGATCCCGCCAGCGCCGACGTCCCCGTTCCGGAGTTTCGCAAGAAACTCGGCGTCGGCGTGCGCGGCCTGCGCATCGGCCTGCCGCGTCACTGGTTCGTCAAGGCCGAGGGCGCATCCGCTGAAAGCATTCGCTCGATCGACGACGCCGCGCAGACGCTGGCCAAGCTCGGCGCCACCGTCGACGAGATCGAACTGCCGGACTACGAGCTCTACAACGCCTGCGGCCGCGTCATCATGTTCTCGGAGGCCTACGCCATTCACGAGCAGGATTTTCAGACCCGTCCGCTCGACTTCGGCCTGTACACGTATTTGCGAATGAGCATGGGGGCGTTCGTGACGGCAACCGATCTGACGCAGGCGATGCGTTTACGCCGCGAGCTCGCTCGCGCGGTCAATGCGAAGCTCAGGACCTATGACGCGCTGATCACTGCGTCGACGCTGACGCCGGCGCCAGCCTTCGCCGACATCGATCCCAACACGCCGCCGAATTTCCCGGTGCAGACCATGCCGTTCGACGTCACTGGAAATCCGGCGATGTCGATCCCGACCGGGTTCTCGGCGAGCGGCCTGCCGCTGTCGATGCAGATCGTCGGGCGCGCGTTCGACGAGCCGACGGTGCTCGGGATTGGTGCTGCATTCGAAGCGGAGACCAAACTCAGCGAGCGACGTCCGTCGTTCAGCGTCGCCAAGGCGGCGTGACCCGATGTCCAGAGCCAGCACAAGTCGAACGCGACACCAAACTGAGAAAACCGTCGGCCGTGTCGGCTCGGGCGCGCTATAATCGTGTTGGAGACTGACACTTCCGGAGACCGCCCATGAACGCCAAAGCCGAGACCCTGGCCCCCGCCGATCAGCTCGCCCGCGAAAGTCCCATCCGCATCCGCAACGAGAGCGTCGAGTACCGGGCGGCGCGACAAGCGCTGCTCGCCCAGGAGTTCGAGCTCCGCCGCCAGATCGAGCGGGTGGCGGCGATGCGCCGGGCGCTGCCACCTGGAGGTCCGGTTACCGGTGACTATCGTTTCGAGACCGAAGACGGCCCAAGTGACCTCGCCGGCCTGTTCGGCGATAAGCAGACGCTGGTGGTCTACAACTACATGTTTGGTCCCGAGAGGAAGCGGCCATGCCCCATGTGCACGAACCTGCTCGACGCCTGGGACGGCAACGCCGACGACATCGCTCAGAGGGTGTCGCTCGTGGTCATCGCGCGTTCGCCGTTGGAGCGGCTCGCGGCGGTGAAGCGCGAGCGGCGCTGGAAAAACCTCAGGCTGGCGAGCGCTCTCACCGACGCCTTCACGCGAGACTATGCCGGGAGCCCGGACGGCGGATTGGATAGTGGAGGGCCCGCCGTCTTCACCCGCAGGGACGGCACGATCCGCCACTTCTGGTCGCAGGAGATGATCGCAAGCGACCCTGGCCAGGACCCGCGCGGCGCGCCCGACCCGGCCCCATTGTGGACCGTGCTCGACATGACGCCCGAAGGGCGCGGCGCGGACTGGTATCCCTCGCTGGAGTACCCGGCATAGTCGCTCACTTCGCTCGCCGGTTCGGACCTTGAGCTCCGGCCTCGCGACATCGCCCAGCAAGGCGACCTCCGCGGCCGAGCTTGCTCCCGCGCCTGCAGCAGCTCGAGCTCAGCGACGGCGTCGCGATTGATATCGAAGACGCTCAGCCCCGCGGCCCGCACCCATGCGTTCCCTTTTCGGTGAGGGTATCTTCAAGCTACGTTGCGGGAAACTTGTGCGGAGCCGAGAGGGCATGGGAAAGCTCGTTTTTGGAATGATGCAGTCTCTCGACGGCTACGTCGCTGGCATCGCGAGCGGGACGGAATTGCCGCCGCCCGGCATCGCGATCCATCGCTATTTCAACGATCACGTCCGCGGCCTGGCCGGCAGTTTGTACGGTCGTCGCATGTACGAGGTGATGCGCTACTGGGACGAGGATCGGCCGGAGTGGGGCGCCATCGAGCACGAGTTCGCGGCAGCGTGGCGGGCGCAACCGAAATGGGTCGCGTCACGCTCGCTGAAGTCGGTTGGTGCCAACGCCACGCTTGTCGGTGACGACGTCGAAGCGTTCGTGCGCAGGCTGAAAGCGGACGTCGAGGGCGACATCGACGTCGCCGGGCCCGACCTGGCGGGTAGCCTCTCCGACCTCGGTCTTATCGACGAGTATCATCTCTACTTCCGCCCGTTCGTGCTTGGCTGCGGCAAGCCTTACTTCGCCGGCGCCCGGCCGCCGCTCCGCCTTGTCGCAACCGATCCCATTGGCGAGAACACGGTCAGGCTTATGTACGTCCCTGCCAGATCGCAGTGCCTTATCGAGCCCGTACTCGGCCTCACCTCAAACCGCCGCCGCGTCCCTCACCAAATGCTCACTGCTATCGCCTACTTTCGCTGACGATGATTTGCGCGGAACCCGCTACAAACCTCTATTCTACTCCAGCGCACTCCCCCCACTCCCACTCAATTGTTCATCGTCATACGAACTCTTTGATTTGTAGGTGCAAAATTCTTGTGGGGAGAGCTAAATCCGGCAGGCACGCTGTCAATTTTTTTCGCTGTTGACTTCAAAGGCGAATTCACTCGATCTCAGCAAGAATTGCTTTCAGCAGCTATCAACAACAATCGATCAACGGTTGGAGCGCACGGATCCGCTAGGACGTTCATCCGGTCGATTAAAACACCGTCACGTCATGTGGTAAGCCGCGATTGTCATTGCCTTTGTCGCGATGGACGCCGCACAATACCTGAGTGAAGTAATTTCAGACTTGGAGTCTTCTGTTTTTCCTTGTCGGAGAATCAAAAACTCAAAAATTGGAGCTTTCCAACGCGGTCCACACCTTCGTCGGGGGTTCAATTCACTGGTCCGCTACGGTCATACTCCCCCTCCCCGATTTCACCTTGCGCGCAGCAGCTAAGTGCGAGGAAATCGCGCAATTTCGGCGTGGTACGGACCTTAAGCGTGTCTAACATGCAATGCTATCCGAGTTCTGAAGACGCTTGTGCTCGCGTCGCAGACATTCGCGACACTTCAAAATCGTTAACTCAGGCACTCCCCGTGACGCGAGTGTCCGACTTACGCCGGGATGCGTACCAGCAGCTCCTCGTAGCCGCGCAGCAAGCTCGACAAAATACGCTTCGGCTCGCCCACCACCTCGATGACCGGGAAGCGTTTCATAATTTCCTGCCAGAGCACGCGCAATTGCATCTCGGCGAGACGCAGGCCGAGGCAGCGGTGGATGCCGAAACCGAAGGAGATGTGGTTCCGGGCGTTCCGCCGGTCGACGATGAAGTCGTCCGGCCGCTCGAACACCTCCTCATCGCGGTTGCCGGAGGTGTACCACATCAGAACCTTGTCACCCTTTCGGATCATTTTGCCGCCGAACTCGACGTCGTGGAGCGCCGTGCGGCGCATGTAAGAGACCGGTGTCTGCCAGCGGATGATCTCCGGCACCATGTTGTCGACGAGGGCCGGATCGTCGCGCAGCTTCCGGTACTGGTCGGGGAAACGGTTGAGCGCCAAGAGTCCGCCGCTGATCGAGTTGCGCGTCGTGTCGTTGCCTCCGACCACTAGAAGCAGGATGTTGCCCAGGAAGTTGCGCCTGTCCATGTTCCGCGTTGCCGGTGAATGCGCGAGCATGGAGATGAGGTCCGGCCCTGGCTCGGCGTTGACCCGCTCGTTCCAAAGGCCAAGGAAGCAATCAGCACATTCCTGCAAGATCGCATCGCGTTCCGCCTCGGTCGCGATCAGGCCGGCATTGAGGTTGGCGGTGGCGACGTTGGACCAGCGGATGAGTTGGCGCCGTTCCTCGAACGGGAAGCCGAGCAGAGTGGCGAGCATCTGCGAAGTCAGTTCTACGGAAACGAGCTGTACCCAATTAAAGGTCTCGTTGCGGGGAAGCCGATCGAGAATGGCGCCGGCCCGGCTGCGAATCGTATCTTCCAGCCGGGCGAGGTTCGGCGGGACGAACATCGGCGCCACCCCCATGCGCTGCGGCCGATGCAGCGGCTCGTCCATGCTGATGAAGCTCGGGTAGCGGAAGTCGTCCGGCCGATCGTGCAGGGTGACGCCGCCCAACGTGGAGTCAGACGAGAAGCTCTGATGGTCGGAATCGATCTGCCTAATGTCGTTGTACTTGGTGATCGACCAATAGGGCCCGCCGTTGCTCTGGCGGCAGTAGTGCACCGGGTCTTCATTGCGAAGCCGCTCGAAGAATGGCCCTTGGGCATCCGTCTGAAACAGGCGCGCCCTGCTCACGTCGAAGTCTTCAAGAGGTGTCGTGTAGGCCGCGACGCGAGGGTCGGCAATGTCGATCGGCATGCGGTTCATGGCGCATCCTTGAGTTCGCGCGGCTATCGACCTCGACAATATCTCACGACGCCGCGATCCGGTGGTTTCGTTGGGTTAGGCTGCTCCTGGCGAACGAATTCAGCGAGCAAGACTATCGCAATTAGATATTGCGGTCCACGGGCAGAACCCGACACTCCGCCACCGCCAACAACGGGTCCGAACAATTGATTGCGCAAGCCATCAAGGAGCGTTTGAAGATCAGTTGATCCGACGAAAGCCACAAGGGATCAGGCAACTACAGATACGGAAAAGCGGGCAACCGACGCAAAGTTCAAGATTCGCTATGATGGCGGCACAAAGTGTGGAGTGACAGTTAGCAGTACGTCGACACCACTCTCCTTACGCATGACGCCGCTCTGGGAATCGAACCAGCCCTCAAAAAATGCCGTGAGTAGGAAGGTGAGTAGGACCCAAAACCTAACTGCGAAAATCTAGAGAGAACAACTATTTCGGATTCGAGTTAGGAGTCGGCCAGGACCATTTTAGTTTTTGGCGATCGACTGAACTCAACTCGCGTGGTTACCGCTGATCGGCGATCACCTTACCGTCGTTTGGCAGTGTACCCGGCGCAACGACCTCGACGCCGCCGCCGAGTTTCGTTACGGCGCGTAGCGTTGCCGTCACAGCCGCGCGCAAGCCTTCGGCCGGCAAATCGCTTTCCACCTTCAGCGTCATCACGTCGACCTCACCGGAACGGGTCACGACCAGTCGGAGCCGGCCGAGCTCTGGATGACGCTTGCCGATCTCGGCGATCTGCTCAGGGCGCACGAACATACCCTTGACCTTGGTGGTCTGGTCGGACCGACCCATCCAACCTTTGATGCGCATATTAGTGCGGCCGCACGGGCTGATGCCGACCAGGGTAGCGCTTAGATCGCCGAGCGCTAGCCTAATCCAGGGATGATGCGGATCGAGCGTCGTCACGACGACCTCGCCGACGTCACCAACCCTGACCGGATCATTGGTGCCCGGCAGCACTATCTCGACGATGATGCCCTCGTTGATGACCATGCCCTCGCGTGCCGACGTCTCGTACGCGACTAGGCCGAGATCCGCGGTGCCGTAGGACTGGTACGCGTCGATGCCGCGCGCTTTCATCTCGTCCTGCAGCGATTTCGGAAAGGCTGCGCCGCCGACGAGCGCGCGCTTCAGCGACGACAGGTCCCGACCGGCCTTCTCGCCGCCATCTAGAAGGATCTTCAGAAAATCCGGCGTGCCGGAATAACCGGTGGGGCGATAGGCCTCGATCAATTCGAACTGTTGATCGAGATTGCCGGGCCCCGCCGGGATCACCGCGCAACCGAGTGAACGCGCTCCGGAATCCATAATGAAGCCGCCGGGGGTGAGGTGATAGCTGAAGGTATTCAGCACGATGTCGCCTTTGCGGAAGCCGGCGGCGAACAGCGAGCGCGCGCCACGCCAGACATCATGCTCGGTGCCTTCCGGCTCGAAGATCGGCCCTGGTGAAGTGAACAGCCTCGCGAAGCTACCTGCGGGCGGCGAAACGAAACCGCCAAACGGCGGGCGCGCCTTCTGCAGCGCCGGCAGGTCGGATTTGCGCAGGATCGGCAGCTGCCCCAGTGCCGCGCGGCTCGTGATCGCAAGTGGATCGACGCCTTTCAAATGAGCGGCATAGCCGGGCGCCGACATCGCGGCCTGCAGTACGGAGGGTAACCGCGCAAACAGATCTGCCTCGCGCGCTTCGGGATCGCGGGTTTCCAGGGAATCATAGAAGTCGCTCATGATGGATACTCACAGCCAGCGCTTGCGGCGCTTGTAATGTTTGACGTCGCGGTACGACTTGCGCACTCCAAGCTCGTTCAGACCGAGATAGAATTCGCGAATATCCGAATTGTCGCGCAGCGAGGCGGCCGAACCCTCGAGCACAATGCGGCCTGTCTCCATGACGTAGCCATGTTCCGCGACCGAAAGCGCCATCGCGGCGTTCTGCTCGACTAGCAGCACCGAGAGCTTCTCATGCGCGACCAGCCGTTGCACAATGCCGAAGATTTCCTCCACCAGCATCGGCGCCAGCCCGAGCGAGGGTTCATCGAGCAAGATCACCTGGGGTTCCGACATCAGCGCGCGTCCGATCGCAAGCATCTGTTGCTCGCCGCCGGACAGGTATCCGGCCTGCTGCCAACGCCGCTCCTTCAGCAGCGGAAAATAGGCATAGACACGTTCAATGCCGTCCTGAACCTTCCTGGACTGCGGCTGGATGTGGGCGCCGGCGATCAGGTTTTCCTCAGCGGTGAGATGCTCGAACACCCGCCGGCCCTCGAACACCTGCGAGATGCCGAGCTGGGTGACATCGTAGGGCCGCCGCCCGTCGATGCGCTGGCCGCCGAAAGTGATCGAGCCTTTGGTGACTTCGCCGCGCTCGGTCCGCAGCACGCCGGAAATTGCCTTCAGGGTCGTAGTCTTGCCTGCGCCGTTCGCGCCAAGCAGGGTAGCGATCGTTCCTGGCTTGACCTCGAGCGAGACGCCTCTCAACACCAAGATCACCCTGTCGTAAACGACCTCAATGTTGTTGATCGAGAGCATGGGCCCGTTCCGGAGCACGATGGAAGCAGCGAACGACGCGTCGCCGTTCGCTGCTTGATGGCGGCCAAAGCGTAACGGGATCGGTTGCCCCTATCACGCCTTAGCTTTTCGGTTGCGCATGCGCGACCTAGTTGGTCAGCGCCGCAAGGTGCTTTTGAATCACATCGCGATAGGCCTGGTACCACTCGGTCGTCTTCTGGAACTTGCCGCCCTTCACGCTCCAGACCTGCACCCAGCCGCCACCCTCGTGGTCCGCAGGCGTGATGTTCAGCGGCGGCACCAGCCCGCCCAGGGTGAAGTCCTTGATTTGCTCCATACCCTTTTTGACATCCTCGCCGTTCGGCGCGGCCCCACCCTTGGCCTTGATCGCATTGCGAATGGCCTCCAGGTGGATCGCCGCTATGAACACCCCGCGATTATAGATCACCGAGTCCGCTTGCTCCTTCGGTGGCTCCTTGCCTTGCGCCTTGTACATGGCGTTGATCTCTTTGATCACCGGGTAGTCGTTGCCGACGCCGGCGAATTGCATGGCATTGTAGCCCTCGGCAACGCCGAAGCCGCCAGCCGCCACGATGTCGGCTTCGGCAGCACCCCACACCAGCGCCACTACCTTGCTCAGCGGATAACCCTTGCCCTTGAGCTCCTTGATCGAGACCGAGGGCGAGCGGCCGAACAGATGGGTGATGATGTAATCCGGCCGGAAGCGGGCCGTGATGTCGAGGACCTGGGCCGCCATCTCGAGGCCGGGCGGTGGCACGGCGAAGGTTCGCAACTCGAAGCCCTCGGTCTTGGCGAGGTCCTCGATTACGGCAATCGGCTCCGTGCCGGCCGGATTGTCATAGTAGAGGTAGGCGATCTTCTTGCCCTTGAGGCTGCCGCCCAGCTTGTCCTTTGCGAACTTCACCGCGGCTGCACCCTGCGACCAGTAGCTCGCCGCAATCGGGAAGGTGTAGGGAAACTTCTTGCCGTCCGCGGCAGCCGCGGTGCCGAAGCCCGGTGAGGTGCCGAGGATCTTGTCTTCCGCAAGCTTCGTGTTGAGCGCGGCGATCTGCGGCGTGCCGTAGACGCCGTCAAGCACGGCACCGTCCTTCTTGAAACGCTCATGCGCCTCCATCGCCGGCGGCACCTTGTACTCGTTATCGATCTCTTCCACCTTGATCTTGTAACCCTCGACTCCGCCCTTGCTGTTCACCAGCGCGACGTAGTCGTGATAGGCGGGGCACAACACAGTGCCGACATTTTGCGTGGCACCGGTGCGGTCGCACTGCAGGCCGATCAGCACCTCCTTGTTGTTTTGGGCCACGGCGGGCCCGAGCAAGAGGCCGACGAGGCCAAGGGACAGACTGATCTTAAGTCCAGCTTGTTTCCACATGACTTCCTCCTTGGTTACGCTGCTGGTTGCTTGCCTGGACGATCCTAGTACGAGAACGGCCAGACCCGGAAATAACTGCGAATGTTGCGCCAGAGGCGGTTCAGACCTTCGGGCTCCACCACCAGGAAGAAGATGATGAGGAGACCAAAAATGATAAGCCGCATGCTGGCTGCCACGGCCGAGAGCGCGCCGGTATCCCAGATGTAACTGCCGAACGTTTCGACGAACAGCCGGATCGCGATCGGCAGCATGGTGACGAAGATGGCGCCCAGGATCGAGCCGAGCACGGAACCAAGTCCGCCGATGATGATCATCGCCAGATAGTCGATCGAAACGACAATCTGAAACGCCTCGTAATTGGCGATGCCGAAATAATAGGTGTAGAGGACACCGCACACGCCCGCGTAGAACGACGATATTGCAAAGGCGATCAGCTTGTAGCGGAAGATATTGATGCCGATGATCTCGGCCGCGATATCCTGGTCGCGGATTGCGATGAAGGCACGCCCGAGCCGGCTGCGCACGATGTTGATGGCGCCAACGATCGCGATGACCGCGAAGAACAGCAGGAAAAAGTAGAGCTGGCCCTGGGTTCTCACGTCATGTCCGAACACCACCGGACGCGGCACCTGGATTGAAGCCTGGACACCGCCGGAGATCGCAGGAGTGTGGTTGATCACCCACTCGATAATGAGCTGGCTCGCCAGCGTGGCTATCGCGAGGTAGAGGCCCTTGATGCGCAGGCTCGGAATACCAACCACCGCGCCGATCAGCGCCGCCATCAATCCGCCCGCTGGCAGGGTAATCCAGAATGGCAGGCCAAGTCGCACCGCGAGATTAGCTGCGGTGTAGGCGCCAACCGACATGAAGGCGCCGTGTCCGACCGAGATCTGGCCGGTATTGCCGACCAGAATGTTGAGGCCGAGCGCGCCGACAACGGCGATCAGAACCAGGTTGATGATCGAGAGGTAGTAATCGTCAAGGGTCGCCGGAAAGACCACGGCGAACAGCAGGAGAATGACGAGCACGGTCCAGCGCGCGATCGGCAGTGGAAACACTGCCATATCGGCGGCATAGGTGGTTTTGAAGTTGCCCGCTTCGCGATGAAACATGCGTTTGCCCGTTACACCCGTTCGATCCGACGTGTCCCGAAGATGCCGTAGGGCTTGAACATCAGCGTGATGATCATGAGCACGTACGGCGCGAAATCCTTGGTGCCGCCCCCGACATAGGGGTCGAGATAGCCGGCGGCGAGGCTCTCGACGAGACCGACGATGAGCCCGCCAACGACCGCGCCAACGATCGAGTCGAGGCCGCCGAGGATCACCACGGGAAACACCTTCAGCCCGATCAGCGCGAGTTGGGTGTCGACGCCGAGCATGCTACCCCAGATGATGCCGCCGAGCGCCGATACGATACCGGCCATCGCCCAGGCGATGCCAAAATAACGCTCGACATTGATCCCCATTGCCATCGCAACCTGCTGGCTGTCGGCGACGGCGCGCAACGCGATGCCCATGCGGCTCTTCAGGAAGAACACGGTGAAGACGGCAAGAAAAACGATCGACACGATCACGCCGACCAGCTGGATCGGGGGGATCACCGCGCTCCAGACGAAGATCGGATCATCGCCGATTGGCAGCGGCAACGCCCTGGTCTGCGCGCCGACCGTGATCGGCGGCAGGCCGCGCAGGATGTTGCCGAGACCGATCGTGGCCATGATCACCGCCACAGCGGGACGGCCCAGCAACGGCCGCAGCACCACGCGTTCCAACGCAAAGCTGAACGCGATCATGCCGAGGATCGCGGCGGCGATGGCCACCCAGATCGGCAACTCGACCGCGAGCACGGTCGTCGCCATGAAGCCGGCCAGCATCACGAATTCGCCCTGCGCAAAATTGATCGCGTCCGTCGCCTTGTAGATCAGCACAAAGCCGAGCGCGATCAGCGAATACATCAGTCCGATCAGCAAGCCGCTGACGATGAGGGCGAACGCGAACTCGAGCTCATCCCACATCGCGCATGCCTTGATATTGCAGACTACCGCCTCGTACCACGGACATCGACATCACCTTCCTGCCGCAACTCTCACGCCGCCTTGCGCACCTCGGTGTCGGCTCCGCCGATATCGTGGACCAGCAGCGTCGAGGTGAGCTGGCTCTTGCGACCGTCATCGAAGGTGATTTCCACCGTCAGCTCGGCTTGCTTGCCGCCGTCGTAGAATGCCGCGATCACCGGCGCGTATTTCTCGGTGACATAGGCGCGCCGCACCTTGCGTGTCCGCGTCAGTTCAGCGTCGTCGGCATCGAGTTCCTTGTTGAGAAGCACGATGCGGCGGACCCGCGACGCCTCCGGCAGTGTGGCATTGATCTTGGCCACCTCGCCGACAACGAGTTCGGCCACCTCGGGCTTGCGCGCAAGGTCGGTATAGCTGGTGTACGGCAGGCCGTTCTGTTCCGCCCACTTTCCGGTGGTGCTCTGATCGATGGAAATCATCGCGGCGACGAACGGGCGCTGATCGCCGAACGCGACAGCCTCCCGAATATAGGGGCTGAACTTCAGCTTGTTCTCGATGAACTGCGGGGCAAACGGCGTGCCGTCACCGAGTTTGCCCACGTCCTTGGCGCGATCGATGATGGCAAGTTGCCCGCGCGGGTCGATTAGGCCGGCGTCCCCGGTCCGGAGCCAGCCGTCGAGCGTCATGACGTCGCGGGTGGCGTCCTCCTGCTTGTAGTAGCCGATGAACACGCCCGGTCCCTTGATCTGGACCTCGCCGCGATCGCCGAGCCGCACCTCGGTGCCCGGTATGGTTCGGCCCACAGTGTTCGGGTCGGCCTCGCCGTCGCGCTGCAGGCACACCAGCGCGCCGGCCTCGGTGGCACCGTAGATCTGCTTCAGATTGATGCCGAAAGAGCGGAAGAAACGAAACGCATCGGCGCCGAGCGGCGCGCCGCCGGTGAGGCACCAGGTGGCGTTACGCAGGCCGAGCTGATCGCGCACCGGGCCATAGACCAGGAATTCGCCAAGCCGATAGCCGAGCTGGGTGGTAATCGGGATGGACGTGCCGTCGGCCTTGAGCAGCTCCCGCCGCTCCGCGAGCGCGCGGAAATATTCGTAGATGCGTCGCTTCAACGGCGATGCATCGGCGGCTTTGACCTGCAGCTCCGTCAACATGTTTTCCCAGATGCGCGGCGGCGCGAGCAGCGCGCTCGGACCAAGTTCGCGCAGGTCTCGCTGCACGGTTTCTGGACTCTCCGGGCAGTTGCAGGTCACGCCGACGACGAGGGAGGCCCCGAGCGAAAAGATGCTGTCGCCCACCCAGCCCATCGGCAGATAACTCAGCCAGTTGTCGCCGACCGCGACGCGCTCGATGCCGGCGAAATTCTCCGTCGTGGAGATCAGGTTGGCGTGGCTCAACAGCACGCCCTTCGATTTCCCGGTGGTGCCAGACGTATAGGCGATCAGCGCGGCATCCTCCGCGCGCCCCTGTGCCAGCTCCGACTCGAAGTAGTCAGGATGGTCTTTGCCAAAGGCCCGCCCCGCCTCTTCGAGGTCGGCGAACGACCTCAGGATGCCGTCGCGGTAACCGGTCATCCCGCGGGAATCTTCATAGACAATTAGGTTTAGGGCTTTCAGCTGGCCGACCAGCGACAGCACCTTGTCGACTTGCTCCTGGTCCTCGGCGACGATCACCGACACCTCTGCATGATCGAACACGAAGGCGAGCTCACTGGCGATGGAATCCTGATAGGCCGGCACCGACATGCCACCGAGGGCTTGCGCGGCAATCTGCGCCCAGTACAGCCTGGCCCGGTTGTCACCGAGCACGGCGAGCTTGTCGCCGCGTTTGAAGCCTGCCGCCGCAAGGCCGAGCGCAAAGTCCCGTACGTGACTGTAGCAATCGCTCCATGAGTAGGTTTGCCAGATGCCGCGATCTTTTTCGCGCATGCCGGGCTTGGCCCCGATCTGCCGCATGTTGCGGCGAAGCAGCTTCGGCAGCGTATCGGTGTCGGCGTTCTCAATAAGCTTCATGCTGACCCCTTTCGCTGGTTGGAGCCGAGATAGGCGGCGATGACGGCCGGATCTCTCTGCACGTCGGAGGGCGCGCCGGCGGCAATCTTGTGGCCGCGATCGAGCACGATGACGTAGTCTGAAATGTCCATCACGACGCCCATGTCATGTTCAATGAGAACGACAGTGACGTTGCGCTCCTGATTGACGTCGAGAATGAAGCGCGCCATGTCCTCTTTCTCGTCCTGGTTCATGCCGCCCATCGGCTCGTCGAGCAGCAGCACCTTGGGCTCCAGGGCGAGCGCGCGCCCGAGCTCAACTCGTTTGCGTAAGCCATAGGCAATGGCAGCGGTCGGCTGCTTGCGCAGGTCCTGAAGCTTCAGGAACTCAATGATCTCCTCACACGCCGCGCGGTGCCGGATCTCCTCGCGCTGCGCCGGCCCCCAGTACAGCACGCACTCGAGCACACCCGACCGCATCAAGACGTGGCGGCCGAGCATCAAGTTGTCGAGCACGGTGAGCCCGCTGAACAGTGCAATGTTTTGAAAGGTTCGCGCGACGCCGAGCGCCGCGATTTCGCTCGGGTTCTTGCGGGTGATGTCGAGCCCTTCCAGCACAATGCGCCCCTGGTTCGGCTTGTAGAACCCGGAGATCATGTTCAGGAGCGAGGTCTTGCCGGCGCCGTTTGGGCCGATGATGGAAAGGATGCGACCTTTGGGAATGTCGACCGACACGTCGTCGACGGCGGTCACGCCGCCAAAGTGCTTTGATACCCCAGCGATCGACAATTGCGCGGCAGAGCCTGAGGTCTCGGTGCATGGCGCGCGTGCACTCATGCGGCGGACCGGCCGGTTGATGGTCGCAGGAAGACTTCGGCGGACTGGCACTCCCTCATCGCCCTCGCCCTCGCCGATCGGTCCGGTTTATCCGCCAGCTTCCGATCGCCTCGTCGGACGTTGGTTCTCCACGGAGGCCGCCGTATCGGACTCCTTCTAGCCAATAAATTCAAGAGGTCTCGATACCCGCGCGCCGCCGCCATCCCGCAACGCTCATGACGCGGTGCAACGCAAGCGCTGCCGCCGTTGTCGGAAGATAGCCGAAGAGCCTATTCCAGAGGCTATCTCCCCCGATCCGAACCAGCTCTCAAAAAAATGCCGGGAGTAGGATCGCGAGTACGAACCAAAACCGAGCTGAAGAACACTTGTAGAAACAGGCACTTCTTCGTTAAGTTAGGACACGGTCAGGCGGCATCATCCGCCTTCGCTAATGCTTCGGCGGACACCGCTGTGTATCGCGGTTGTCCGGCGTACCTCGAAGAGCGAAGACGGATCGCAGCGCGTGATACCGCTGCCGGCGGACGACGCGTGGTATCGCCAGCTAACCCCATCGTGAAATCAGCGAAGCTTGCCAAGCGTCGCCTTTTCGTCGCGCCGAGCGCTCAACTCAGGGAGGGCGAATTCACGAAACTGCCTGGGACGCGGTTGCCTCCTAAATCGACCATTGCCCATGCATCTACCGTTTGGCCCAGTCCGTAGACTGCGTGAGCCAGCGAATTCGCAAGACACACTACCCAGCTCGCCGACGGCTTGGGGGACCTCGCCGCGTGCTACAGTCTAGGCTGTTTCGAGCGGTGGAGAGCACGACATGAAGACAACGAAGAGTTGACGGAGGAAACGAATGGATTTCGGCATCGCCCTGCCAACGGCCGCAGATTCCTGGAAGGTCACCAAGGAAGCCGAGGAGCTCGGCTTCACCCATGCTTGGTTCTACGACACCCAGATGCTGAGCGCCGATTGTTTCGTCGCCATGGGCGCGGCGGCCGTGAACACCAAGCGCATCCGCCTCGGCACCGGCGTGCTGGTGCCGTCGAACCGCATTGCCCCGGTCGCCGCCAATGCGCTGGCGACACTGAACCAGCTCGCGCCGGGCCGCATCGACTTCGGCGTCGGCACGGGCTTCACCGCGCGGCGAGCGATGGGCTTTGGCGCCATCAAGGTAAAGGACATGGAGACCTACATCCACCAGGTCTACGGCCTGCTGCGCCGCGAGACGGTCGAGTTCGAGATGGAAGGGCAGAAGAAGAAGATTCGTTTCCTCAATCCCGAGCTGCCTCTGTTCAACACCAGGGATCCGATCGCGCTCCATCTCTCGGCCTTCGGGCCGCGCACCCAGGCGCTGACAGCCAAGCTCAAGGCGGGCTGGATCTACTTCGTCGGCAACGTCGAGAACGGCATCAAGGAAGTCGAGGCCATGCGCGACGCCTGGTCGAAAGCCGGCCATGCGATGGGCGATCTTCAGGCGACGGCCTTTGCGCTAGGCTGCGTGCTGAAAGACGGTGAACCCGCGGACTCCGAGCGTGCGATGGCACAAGCGGGCCCGCGCGCGGCGGTTATGCTGCATCGCGCGGCGGATGAGGCGCTGGCCGGACTGGCGCCAGGTGTGACGATGGTGTCCAGGACCAGGCCCGAGATGCAAGGCTATATCGACCTGGCGCGCGACTTCGAGCCCAAGGATGCGCCCTACCTGCAGAACCATCGCGGGCACTTGATGTTCGTGAAGCCCGAGGAGAAGCGCTTCGTGAGCGCCGAGTTAATCAGCGCCACCTCTTTTACGGCAAGCGAGGCCGAGATCAAGCAGCGCATCGAGGCGCTGCGCAGCGCGGGCTACACGCAGTTCACCATCCAGCTCGTGCCCGGACATGAACACGCGCTGGCTGACTGGGCGCGCATCCGAAAAGCGTTCGCCTAAGGTGCCTAAAGCCCGAGTCGGCGAAAGGCTTGATCGTTTCGTTCCCTCCACCGCCACCTAGGTTCGACAGGGTCCCGAAGCCGGCCCTAAGTGTCGGCAAAGCCGGATTGCAGTGGAGTAGGGCGATGGGGAGCCAGATGGAGACGGAATCTTACGACTACATCGTGACCGGCGCCGGGTCTGCCGGCTGTGCGGTGGCAGCGCGGCTTTCGGAGACGGGACGCCAGCGGGTGCTCCTGCTCGAAGCAGGCGGGCGCGACAGCTCACCATGGATACACATTCCAGTCGGTTATTCCCGGCTCTTCACACACAAGACCTACAATTGGAGGTTCGAGAGTGAGCCCGTTGCCGGCCTCAACGGGCGCACCTCCTACCAGCCGCGTGGCAAAATGCTCGGCGGGACGAGTTCGCTTAACGGCATGGTCTATATGCGCGGGACGGCGGCCGACTACGATGGCTGGCGTCAGCTCGGCTGTGTCGGCTGGGACTACGAAAGCGTTCTGACTTTCTTCCGCAAGGCCGAGAACCAGGAGCGGGGTGAGGACGAATTCCACGGCGTCGGTGGCCCGCTCAATGTAACCGACGCCCACTACAAGCACGAGATCATTGATGCGATCATCGAAGCTGCCGTCCAGGCCGGCATTCCGCGCAATCGCGACTTCAACGGCGCGACGCAGGAAGGCGCCGGATACTATCAGGCAACGGTCGGCAAGGGGCGTCGATGGAGCGCCGCGACCGCCTATCTGAAGCCGGCTAGAGGTCGCCGGAACCTGGTGGTCAAGCCGAACGCGCATGCGACAAGAATCGTCATCGAGAACGGCCGCGCCGTTGGCGTCGAGTTCCGCACGTCTCGCGGCATGGAGATCGCCAGGGCCAAGGGCGAGGTGATCGTTTCCGGTGGCGTTTACGGCTCGCCGCAACTCCTGCTGTTGTCCGGCATCGGACCGGGTGACCATCTGAACGAGATGGGTATCGAGGTCACGCACGACCTCGCTCCGGTCGGCGCCAACCTGCACGACCACTTCAATTCGTATGTCGCCTGGCGCTCGACCAGGACCGGTACCTTCAACGAGCTCAATCGCTCGCCGCTCCGAAAGCTTGCGGCCGGCGCCAGATACTTGGTTGGACGAGATGGGCCGATGACGGCCATCGCCACGCATGCCGGCATCCTGACCCGCACGGACCCCCGCTTCGATCGTCCCGATCTCCAGATCAATGCGTATCTCTGGTCGATCGAGACCCGAGACCGCACCGGCATGCACCCCCATAAGTGGCCGGGGTTCAGCATGTCTCCCGTTCACTTACGTCCGGAGGGTCGCGGGCTGGTGAGCCTCGCAAGCCGCGACCCGCTCGCCCCGCCGAGGATCGCGTTCAAGTTCATGGAAACCGCACATGACGTCGATGCCATGATCCGCGGCGTTCAGCTGGCGCGAAAGCTCGCCGAACAACCGGCGCTCAAGCCATATGTCGCGGAAGAGGTGGTGCCGGGGCCCGCCGTCCGCTCGGACGAGCAACTCATTGAGGACATCCGCAATCGCGGCGTTTCGAACCTGCATCCGGTCGGCACCTGCCGGATGGGCACGGGTCGCGACGCGGTCGTGGATCCCCGTTTGCGGGTACATGGCATTCGAGGGCTGCGCGTCGCCGATGCCTCCATCATGCCTCTTGTCGTCGGCGGCAACACCAATGCTCCTTCGATCATGATCGGGGAGAAATGCGCAGCCATGGTCCTGGAGGATGCCTGAGGGAGATCAGGCATGGCGGTGAGCGTGGCTGATTTTAACCGTTCCTGCTCGGAGCAGCTCTTTCAATTCAAGAATTCAGTCGGGCCGTTCTGCAGGGTTACGCTTGCGACCAAATGGCCTGTGACGCGGCCGTTTCTTGTATTGGCTGCGTACCGCGCCACGACGTAGCCTAAGCCAAAAGCCTTCTCTCGCTGCGATTTTCTCTGGAGCTCTGTACTTCGCCGAGAAGGTACGGAATTTTTTGTTGTTGAAGATCAGCGGCCCTATTGAGCGGCGTCGTCGGGCCGTTTCGAAAACTCTCTTGGTCTGCGAGGGCGACGAAGAAAGTCCCTTCGCGGTGTTCATCGAGGGATGTCGCCTCACGCTAAACTCATAGGCGACTTCGGTAACGCGACTGAGGCTGCGCGAATTATCGACCTCTTCGCGCATCGGATTTTCGCCAAAAATTCAGAGCCATGCAACTTTCGACTTTTGCAACAATCACTCCCACAGCGGACCTTCAGCGTCGTCTCGGCATGCCCCCGCAAAGGGCCGGCGAAAGACATCGCGCGGAAGAAGCGCCCGGCTAGCTGTGAAGTTGCAGCCGGTACACGCGCTTGGCCGTGCCGGTGAATAGCTCGGCCTTCTCTGTGGTCGAATAGTCCCTGGCGAACAGCTTGAAGGCGTTCCAGAGCGTGCGGTAGTCGCAGGAGCCGAGATCGACCGGGAAGTTGCTCTCGAACATGCACCGCTGTGCTCCGAAGGCCTCAATGCAGGTCTCGAGATAGGGCTTCCATTCGACGGCGAGCTGGGTCGAGGGCGCCGGCGGATCGGACAGGAATGACGGGAAGTTGCAGAACGCCATGGCGAGCCCGCCCAGTTTGACGTTCACGTGCGAGAGCTCGGCGAGCTTGCGGATGTTGTCACGCCAGGTGCCGAACCGCTCGCTGCGCGTGCCCTCGTAAGACCCGAGTCCAAGTGGGGTGCCGACGTGGTTGAGGATCACCGGGATCTCTGGATGGGCCTTGGCGAGATCGAATAGCTCGGGGAGCTGAGGCTCCAGCAGCCAGGAGTTGAACGAGAGACCGTAGCGGGCGAGCCGGGCGTAGCCCTTGCGGAACGCATCGGACAGGTAAAGCCCAGCCGGTGCGCGGGCGAGCGGGCCCAGCACGTTGGGATCGGCGTCCCACGCGCAGCTGTGACGGATGCCGCGGAATTGGTCGGAGACCCTCAGGTGCGCCTCCAGCACTTCGTCAACCTGTTCGCCGAGGGTGCAGTCGGCATGACCGACGATGGCGGCGCAAGCGCGCACACCGCCGTAGTTGCCGCTCGCCGTCATGGCCGCAACGCCATTGACGAACTCGGTCTCGCCCACTGGCTTCATGTGCTCGGGCCCGTCGGCCCGATACATCGCCCCGCACTGCATGAATACGGTGGCGATGATGTTATGACCGCTGCGCAGGTCTGCGAGCAGCTCCTGCAGCAGGTAACGCGGCGTACGCGCTCCAACCCTCGTGAAGCTGTGGGTGTTTGCAGGAAGGTCGGGTGTCACTGGCGGGCGCCCGCCAGTACGGTCCCACAGATGATGATGCGGATCGATGATCGGTAGTTCGGGCTCGAGGATCGCTTCCTGCATGCTCTGACTCCTGTGGGCAGCGCCCATCTCGCCGCGCACTCTTAGTGGAACACGCGGCCGGCGTCGATGACGACCGTTTGACCGGTCATCGTATCGCTCCGGCACATCGTCACCACCATCTCGGCGCAATCGTCCTTGTCGGCGGCCTGCTTCAGGAGTGAGCTCGCGGTGGAGCGCTCGATCTGCTCGGGACGGAGATTGGCGGTGGCGCGCGTTCCCTCCAGCAGGCCCGGCGCCACGCAGTTGACCAGCGTCTCCGGTGCGAGCGCCACCGCGAAGCAGCGCGTCAGATGGATAAGCGCCGCCTTCGAGACGGCGTACGCAATTGACGAACCGGTGGGGCCAAGCCCGGCGGTCGACGCGATATTCACGATGCGGCCCTGCCGTTGCGCTTTCATGATCGGCGCCACTGCTTTGATGAGTTGTAGCGGCCCCGTCAGATTGACCGCCATGATCTTGTCCCAGACCTCGAGTGTGAGCGCGTCCAAATCGGCGAACGGGATCGACTTGTTATAGGCGGCATCGTTGACCAGGATATCGATGCGACCGAAGCGAGCCATCACCTGCCGTACCAGGTCATCGACGGCCGCGCCGTTCGTAATGTCGCAGCCGAAGGCCGCCGCGTTGATCTGATGTTTCCCGGCGAGGTCACGCGCGACAGATTCGGCTTGCTCGCGGCTTTGTGCATAAACGACGGCAAGATGCGCGCCCGCCCGCGCCAGGGCATGACAAATGCACTGTCCCAGTCCGCCATTGCCGCCGGTTACCAGCGCGACCTTCCCTGCGAGATCCATGCGAGCCTCCCGAAAAATCGCTGAGCCCCGTGAAACGTGGGCACCCACACTCTGCACTGACCGCGACGCCGCGGACAAGATCATCACCCTCAATCGCGCTGATTTCTTCGGGTTATTCGCGTCGTTTAAGTGATGCGGGTCATTCGGCTTTGCTCCAAAAAGCCGACGCAAACGATGGCCTTGATTGCGATCAACGTTTTCTGCATTGACTTAAGCCTGCGCCAGCCGTCGGACGCCACGTGAAGTCCGGAGACGCGAAGCTCACAATCCGTTCCAATCGTTGGGAAACGGCGGGACATCGAGTTCTTGAAACCATGAGCCCCAGCCTTTGATCATGCTTGCCCTCACCGATACTCGCGGTTGCGGTGAAGAGGCTCAAGTAGACGCCAAGATTAGTCTCGCCGAACCATAACCTGAAATGCAGCGCCCCAAGCAGTATCACCGGCTCGATCTTGAGGGTGCCTTCACGCGTCCAGTGCGTCCAAATTATCATTGTTCAGGTTTAGCAAACGGCAGACGGAGTAATGATGGTTTTTTGCTCTCGATCTCGCAACGCGAACCGCGTTAATTTTCGGCCGGCCGCGGATCGAGAGCGGTCGTATCTGCTTTAGCTCCAACAGCAGAGACCCGTAACGACACTCCCGCAGTCCACGTGGGCTCGCGCGATTCGCGTACATGCGAATGCGATCCACAGATTCAAGCAACGACGTTTCAATTTTTGTGGCTTCGTATAATCTAAGTGTTGCGCATGCCGATTCTCGGCCTGCGCACAACTGACGAAGTCATTCTTTCCTTATGGAGAGCGACATGGCGAAGAAAGCCAAGAAGGCGAAGAAGACAACGAAAAAGAAGAAGAGCAAGAAGAAGTAATCGAACCGATACACATTCCTTCGTTCGTGGTCGCCACAACAGTCATTCGAGAGCGATCAAAAGCCCTCTTCAGGAATGAGCGGCCGCGAAGGTTCAGCCGGACCGTAACGCACACACGCGGCGCGCGTTACGGTCCGGCTTTCTTTGTCATAGCGTCACTTCAGAATATCGCTGCCTAATCTCCCGGCGGTTTCGCCCGGCCGGCCGATTTGAGAAGTGGACATTGGTTTCAGTCGTTAAGCGCCAACACAAAGGCCGTGCGACATGCCCCGTTGTAGCGATCGACGCATGGGACTCGAGCTGAAGGATTGCGCCATATCAGTCGCGACTGGTTACCACGCAGTGGAGTTCGAAACCGTCTCCTCGTGGAGCTCTCCTCGAAGTGGGAATATCACAAACTTCGCATGGAGATTTTGGCGAGTTTGTCTTTTTGGCGAGAGTTCTGCTGTCTTTCCAAAGTTTACATTTGAAAAAAGACCGTCAGCCGCTCTTGTTCGGTTGACGGTATTGGAGAAAAGGCCGCCGGGCAAGAAATTGGTGACACCGTCGCTCGCGCCGGCGTTTGCTATCGCTGGACACCGAATGTCAGCGATAGCTCTCAATCATTTATGTTTGAAACTCAGTATCTTACGTTGAGTTTCTCGAGTGTCAGCGATAGCTGCTGAAGGCTCAGAATCATTCCCACTCGATCGTGCCGGGCGGCTTGCTGGTCACGTCGTAGACGACGCGGTTGACGCCCTTGACCTCGTTGATGATGCGGGTGGCGACGCCGCCGATGAACTTCATGTCGAACGGATAGAAGTCCGCGGTCATGCCGTCGGTCGAGGTCACCGCGCGCAATCCCACGACATAGTCGTAGGTGCGGCCGTCGCCCATCACGCCGACTGTCTTGACCGGCAGGATCACCGCGAACGCCTGCCAGATCTTGTCGTAGAGCCCGGCCTTGCGGATTTCGTCGATATAGACAGCATCGGCTTTGCGCAGGATCTCGAGTTTTTCGACGGTGATCTCGCCAGGGCAACGGATCGCAAGCCCCGGGCCCGGGAACGGGTGGCGGCCGACAAAAATGTCGGGCAGGCCGAGCTCGCGGCCGAGCGCGCGGACCTCGTCCTTGAACAGCTCACGCAACGGCTCGACCAGCTTCATGTTCATCCGCTCGGGCAAGCCGCCGACATTGTGGTGCGACTTGATCGTCACCGACGGGCCGCCGGTGAACGAGACGCTCTCGATCACGTCGGGATAGAGCGTGCCTTGCGCCAGGAAATCCGCGCCGCCGATTTTCTTCGCTTCGGCCTCGAACACATCGATGAACAGTTTGCCGATCGTCTTGCGCTTCACTTCCGGATCGGTGACGCCCGCGAGCTGCGCCGAGGAACTGCTTCGAGGCATCGACGTGCACGAGCGGGATGTTGTAGTGGCCGCGAAACAGGTCGACGACCTCTCTGGCTTCGTTCAGCCGCAACAGGCCGTGATCGACGAACACGCAGGTGAGCTGGTCGCCGATCGCCTCATGGATCAGCACCGCGGCGACCGCGGAGTCGACGCCGCCGGAAAGGCCGCAGATCACTCGGCCCTTGCCGACCTGGGCGCGGATCTTCTCGGTCGCCTCCTGGCGGAACGCGCGCATGGTCCAGTCGCCCTTCAGGCCCGCGACCTTGCGCACGAAGTTGCGGAGCAGCTTTGCGCCGTCGGGCGTGTGCACCACCTCGGGGTGGAACATCAGTCCGTAGTACTTGCGTTTTTCGTCCTGGATGATCGCGAACGGCGCGTTCGCCGAGACGCCAGCGACCTCGAAGCCCGGCGGCATTTTGGTGATGCGGTCGCCGTGGCTCATCCACACCTCGTGGTTCTCGCCCACGGTCCAGGCCTGCTCGAACAGGCAGCTCGGCGCCTTCACCTCGACGTCGGCGCGGCCGAACTCGCGGTGATGGCCGCCCTCGACCTCGCCGCCGAGTTGCGCCGCCATCGTCATCTGGCCATAGCAGATGCCGAGCACGGGAACGCCGGACTCGAAGATGATTTGCGGCGCGCGCGGCGAACCCTGTTCGTGCACGGACGCGGGCCCGCCCGACAGGATCACCGCCTTCGGCCGCATCTCGCGGAATGCCTGCTCGGCCTTCTGAAACGGCACGATCTCGGAGTAGACGCCCTCTTCGCGCACCCGGCGCGCGATCAACTGGGTGACCTGGCTGCCGAAATCGACGATGAGAATCTTGTCATGGAGCGGCGCCGTGGGCGCCGACTCGAGCTTTTTCTGGGCTTGGGTCATGGACAGGAGTTACGCGAGCTTTTCCGCTCCCGCAACAGAGCGACCGGCCGATCCACTTCCGATTTTGCTGGACAAATCGATATAGGTCAATAATACTTACCTATATCGATTTGAGGGATGCCGCAATGAGCAGCGAACATCCTGATCTCGTGGAACTCGGCCGCAAATGGATCGCCGCCTGGAACACCCGCGATCTCGAACACGTGCTCACGCTCTACGCCGAGGACGCCGAGATGACGTCGGATCACGTCGTCCGGCTCGGCTTCTCGGTGCAGGGCTCGCTGCGCGGCAAACACAATCTGCGCGCCTACTGGTCGAAGGCGCTGCGCCGGCAACGCCGATCTGCACTTCACCGAGATTGCCGTCTACACCAGCCCCAACAGTCTCGTTGTTCACTACGAGAATCAGCGCGGGCAGAAGATCTGTGAGTATCTGCGCGTCGACCGCGACGGCAGAATCGTCCAGGGCTCCGCCAACCACGCCTGAAAGCGGCGCGACCTGGCGCGCCGCGAAAAATCAAACGCCGTGGCTGGTCAGCACCCGGAGGCAGGCCGGCGCAAGCTTCGGCCGATTCTGCTGCAGGCAACCAAGAACCGTCAGGTCATCGGAATTCATCACCGACTTGCAATAGCGCGCGACATCGCGCGAGCAGGCCTTTTGCTCTTCCGCAGTTCCGCCGTGCGACTGCGCGAACGCGACCGTGACGTTGAGAGCGAGAGCAGAACCAAGACCCAACCCGAGTACAAAGCGCTTCAGCATTCTTCACCTTCTGACGTGATGCGGGGCGGAGAGCCGCGCGAGGAAGAATGACTGTCGCCGATCTATTGAGGTCTTTTCAAGACTGCGACAAAGAAGCCGTCCGTACCTGTGCGGTGCGGCGTCATCAAGAGCCCCTCATCAGACAATCGAGCAGAATTACAGAAACCCTTGGCGGACGGACCTAACTTCGATGCGACCTAAATCGGTGGAACCGCGGCGAAATCATTGTGGCGCGCCATGAAAGCAGAAATTTGGTCACTGTTCTCTTCTTGCAACACCGAACAGGTGATGTAGGCGATGCGTCCGCCGCGCTTCAACAGCGGCACCGCACGATCGAGCACCTCGATCTGATCCTTGATTCGAATTTCGAGCGCGCCCGGCCGTATCCGCCACTTCGCATCCGGATTCCGCCGCCACGTCCCGGTCCCCGTGCACGGCGCATCGATCACCACGAGATCGCAGCGGCCGGCGAGATCGCTCAACGGATCGTCATTGCCCTTCGGCGTGCGCACTTCGACGTTGTGCGCGCCGGCGCGCTTCAGCCGTTCATGGATCGGCGCGAGCTGCCGCTTGTCGGCATCGGTCGCGATCAGCCGTCCGCGTCCACCCATCATCGCCGCGAGCGCGAGCGTCTTGCCGCCGGCGCCGGCGCAGAGATCGACGACCGTTTCGCCTTCGCGCGCATCGGCAAACAGCGCGGCGAGTTGAGAGCCTTCGTCCTGCACCTCGATCGCGCCCTTGATGAAATCGGGCTCGGCCTGAATCCCGGGGCTGCGCGCGTCGGCGTCTAGCAGGATGCGCAACCCGACCGGCGACCATGGTGTCGGCTCTGCGCGCAAGTGGCGCAGCGAGGCCCGCACCTTGTCGCGGTCGGCCCTTAGCGTGTTGACGCGCAGGTCGAGCGGCGCACGGTGCGACATCGCGATCGCCTCCGGGACACGCTGATTGCCGAACGCCTTCGCGAACGCACCATCGAGCCATTCGGGATAGTCGCCGGCAACGTGCGGCGGCGCGCCGTCGAGCGTGGCCGAGGTCAGCGCAACCCGCTCCCGCTCGCTCAGCGGCTCCGGCGCATGGCGCTCGCCGCTGCACAGCCTTGCGATCGCCTCGACGTCAAGCCGACGCTCGAGCTTGAGCATGCCGAGCACGCGGGCGCGTGCAAAATCATCGCCGAGCAGCCAGGTCGACGAGGCGCGGCGGCGCAGCGTGTCATAAACGAGACCGGAGATCGCGGCGCGATCGCCCGAGCCGGCGAAGCGATGGGCAACGCCCCACTCCTTCAGGGCCTGGGCCGTCGGCACACGCATCGTATCGATCGACGCGATAACTTCGATGGCGGCGGCAATGCGAGCAGCGGGTGTCATGTCATCCTGATCGATTGGCCGGACCGGCCGTGCCGGCCGCGGCTCACACGCCCACCAGCACGCCGATCGCGAACCAGATCCACATGATCAACAGCACGATAACACCGGCGAACCACGCCAGCGACCGCGGCCGCACGTCGTTGGACGTGACGAAGATTCCGGCGTGAAAGAACCGCGTCAGGACGAACACCCACGACAACAGCACGATGGCGAGATCGGCATGACGCAGCGGCAGCGCCAGCGCGATCAGCACATAGAACAGCACGGGCAGCTCGAACTGATTGCTGAAGCAGTTCGCGATCTGGGTCGGACGCTCCGGCCAGTTGGGCTGACGCAGCGCAATATCCTTGAGCCTGGTCTCGCCCGACTGGACGGCGCGGGTACGCGCCGTCGCCATCGCAAACAGCAATGCAAAGGTCAGTCCGACCTGCACGAACACCGGCAACAGTACCATCCCGACAGTCACGGTAATTCTCCCCAGCGCGATCGGCTGCACATTATCGTTGCAGTGGAACGGCTGCCAGAGCCCCGCGGCACGCGACGTAAGGTTAAGAAAACGCGGCAGCATTGCCGCATCTGGACACCCCTTAAGCCCCCCGGTAGGTTGACGCCGAAGGCGGCCTTGAGTTCCGCCTCCGGGATCGCTCCATGACGATGATCACGTCCGATCGACACACCGAGCCACGCACTTGGGCAATCGTCGTGTGGGGACTCTACATCGCATCGTATTTTACCTTCGCGGTCACGATGGTGGTCGGTCTCATCATCGCTTACGTCAAACGCGACGAACTGGCGGATACGCCCTTCGCGTCGCACATGACCTCGGCGATCCGGACCTTCTGGATCAGTCTGGTCGTCGGCCTGATCGGTTTCGTGCTCAGCATCGTTGGCGTCGGCATCGTCGTCCTGATCTTGCTCGCCGTCTGGCAGCTGTTCCGCATCATCCGCGGCATCGTGCGGGCAATCGACAGAAAGCCGATCGACGACCCGACCGGCTGGCTGTAGGACGTCGGCGCGGCTGCTAGGCCCTGTCGGGGCCGACACGCACCAGCTGCTTGCCGAAATTCTCGCCGCGCAAGAGACCCATGAATGCTTTCGGCGCATTCGGAAGTCCCTCGACCACGGTCTCGCGGTGCTTGATCTTCCCTTCCGCGAACCACTTCGTCATATCGGCGATGAAGTCAGGATAGCGCGCGGCAAAATTGCTGACGATGAAGCCGCGGATCGTCAGGCTCTTCACCAGCGCATTCCGCAACAGGAAGTTCATGCTCTTGCCGCCCTTCTCCTCCTCGAACGCGTTGTATTGCGAGATCAAACCGCACACCGGCACGCGCGCAAACATATTGAACAGCGGCAGCACCGCCTCGAACACCGGACCTCCGACATTCTCGAAATAAACGTCGATCCCCTTCGGGCAGGCCTTCTTCAGATCCTCCGCCATGCTCGGGGAGCGATGATCGACGCAGTCGTCGAACCCAAGCACGTCCTTCACGTAACGGCACTTGTCCGCGCCTCCGGCAATGCCGATGGCGCGGGCGCCCTTGATCTTCGCGATCTGTCCAACCGCCGAGCCGACCGCGCCGGAGGCTGCCGCGACCACGACGGTCTCGCCCGGCTTGGGTTGGCCGATGTCGAGCAAACCCGTGTAGGCGGTCATCCCCGGCATGCCAAGCACACCAAGCGCGGTCGACAGCGGCGCGGCCTTTGGATCGATCTTGCGCAAGCCCTTGCCGTCGGATAGCGCGTGGGTCTGCCAGCCGCCGCGGCCCAACACGACATCGCCCGGCTTGAAGCCATCAACATTCGAGGCCACGACTTCGCCCACGGTACCGGCTTCCATCACGTCGTTGATCTGGACCGGCGCGGCGTAGGATGCTGCATCGCTCATGCGGCCGCGCATATAGGGATCAAGCGACAGCCAGATCGTGCGCACCAACAGCTGCCCGGGACCCGGCGTCGGCACCGGCACCTCTTCGAGGCGGAAATTCTCCGTCCTGGGTTCGCCGACCGGACGAGATGCGAGCACGATGCGTTGGGCGGAAGCCATGGTTGTTTCCTCAAATATTACGGTGACGGGCTCAATGCCCGCCAGCGAAATTTGCAAAGGGCTAGGTAGTCGCGCGCGCAGACGCGCGCAATGGCTAAAGTCTGCGGGCGTCCGGGCCGGCTCTGAGCGGCTAGGCGCCGCCCGGATAGTTCGGCGCCTCGCGCGTGATGGCGACGTCGTGGACGTGGCTCTCGCGCAAGCCGGCGCCGGTGATGCGAATGAATTCCGCCTTCTGATGGAAATCGTCGAGCGTGCGGGCGCCGACGTAACCCATTGCCGCGCGCAGGCCGCCCACCAGTTGATGCAACACGTTGCTGACCGGCCCCTTGTAGGCCACTTGCCCTTCGATGCCTTCCGGCACGAGCTTCAACGTGTCCTTGATGTCCTGCTGGAAGTAACGGTCCGCCGAGCCACGCGCCATCGCGCCAACCGAACCCATGCCGCGATAGGCCTTGTACGAGCGGCCTTGCCACAAAAAGACTTCGCCGGGCGTCTCATCAGTGCCCGCGAGCAGCGAACCGACCATCGCCACGTCGGCGCCGGCGGCAAGCGCCTTGGCGAGATCGCCGGAATATTTGATGCCGCCATCGGCAATTACGGGAATGCCTGCCTTCTTCGCCGCATCGACAGCATCCATGATCGCGGTGAGCTGCGGCACGCCGACGCCGGCGACGATGCGCGTCGTGCAGATAGAACCGGGACCGATGCCGACCTTGATCGAGTCGGCGCCGGAGTCGATCAGGGCGCGCGCGCCTTCAGTCGTTGCGACATTGCCGGCGATCACCTGCACGGCATTCGACAGCCGCTTGATGCGGTTGACGGCTTCCAGCACGCGGGAGGAATGACCGTGCGCGGTGTCGACAACGACGATATCGACGCCAGCGTCAATCAGTTTCTCGGTGCGCTCAAAACCGGTGTCACCGACGGTCGTTGCCGCCGCAACACGAAGCCGTCCCTGCTCGTCTTTGCAGGCGAGCGGATGCGCGACTGCCTTCTCGATGTCCTTCACGGTGATCAAGCCGACGCAACGGTATTCGGCGTCGACGACAAGCAGCTTCTCGATGCGATGCTGGTGCAGCAGCCGCTTGGCTTCAGCCTGGTTGACGCTTTCGCGAACCGTGACCAGCTTCTCCTTGGTCATCAGCTCCGAGACCTTCTGGTGCGGGTCGGTGGCAAAGCGCACGTCGCGGTTGGTTAGAATTCCGACCAGCTTGCCGGGCCGACCGGGCCGTTCCCCGGTCACCACCGGGATGCCGGAGATGCCATGGTCCTTCATCAGCTGGAGCGCGTCGGCGAGCGTGGCTTCCGGGCTGATGGTGAGCGGGTTGACCACCATCCCGGATTCGAACTTCTTGACCTGCCGAACCTGCGCGGCCTGCACATCGATGTCGAAGTTGCGATGGATGACGCCAATGCCGCCGGCTTGCGCCATGGCGATCGCCATGCGCGCTTCGGTGACGGTGTCCATGGCGGAGGCAATGACGGGAATGTTCAGCGGGATCGCGCGGGTCACGCGCGAGCGCACGTCAGCTTCGGAGGGGAGGATTTCGGAAAGGCCGGGCTTCAGCAGAACGTCGTCGAACGTGAACGCTTCACGCAATTCCCGCGCCATCGCCAACTCCTTTGCCGGGCCGCAGGCCCGGCCGTTTTAAGATGGTGCGATCCGCCCTCGGCTCACCATAGCGGCGGCCGCCGAATCGATCCCCATCGTTTGGATTGGCGAGGGTGGTTAGCATGGGGATTTCGGAATTCCTAGTGCTGGGGCCCAAGAGATTGTGGTTTCAGGGCGGTTTTCGCTGAAACTGACCGAATATCTGGTTTGCAAAACGGTAAAGATGACGCGGGCCCGGGAACGGCCTAGGACAGTGCGTGCAAGGCCAAGTGGCTCAAGGCCCGGCCCGCGCACCGACCCCACTCGCTGAGGCTTGCGCCGATGCAGACCCGTGCATCCGGCGCATTTTGATTTGGACGATGGACAAGCAACGGATCATCCCGCTGATCGTCGCGGCAGCCCTGTTCATGGAGAACATGGACTCCACGGTGATCGCGACTTCGCTGCCGGCGATCGCGGTCGACATCGGCACGAGCCCGCTGACGCTGAAGCTTGCGATCACGTCGTACTTGCTGTCGCTCGCCGTGTTCATCCCGGCAAGCGGCTGGACCGCCGACCGGTTCGGGGCGCGACGGGTGTTTTCGATCGCGATCTGCCTGTTCATGCTGGGCTCGATCGGCTGCGCGCTTTCGAGCTCGATCACCGATTTCGTGCTCGCCCGCATCCTGCAGGGCATGGGCGGCGCGATGATGACCCCGGTCGGGCGGCTGGTGCTGTTGCGCTCGATCGACAAGAGCGCGCTGGTCGGCGCGATGGCCTGGGTCTCGACGCCGGCGCTGATCGGTCCGGTGCTCGGGCCGCCGCTCGGCGGCTTCATCACGACCTACGCGACCTGGCACTGGATCTTCATCATCAATATTCCGATCGGCCTCGTCGGCTTGTTTCTGGCGCGTCGCTATATCGATCCGATCCGCAGCGAGCGGCCGGAGCCGTTCGACCTCAAGGGCCTGGTGCTGGCGGGTCTTGGTGTCGCCGGTCTTGCCTTCGGCCTGTCGGTCGCGGGCCTCAATCTCCTGCCCTGGCCGATCGTGACCGTCCTTGTCGTTTTTGGCGCGGTGGCGATGGCGGCTTACTTGAAACATGCCGAAAACAATCCGACGCCGGTGCTCGACTTCGCGCTGCTGCGCTATCCGACGCTGAATGCCAGCATCGTCGGTGGCTTCCTGTTTCGCCTGGGCATTGGCGCCCTGCCGTTCCTGCTGCCGCTGTTGCTGCAGCTTGGCTTTGGGCTATCGCCGTTCCGCTCCGGCCTCGTCACCTTCGGCTCTGCGGTCGGCGCGCTCAGCATGAAGACGCTGGCGACCCGGCTCATTCGCACCTTTGGCTTCCGCAACATCATGGTGGTGAACGCAATCATCAGCTCGGCGTTTCTCGCCGTGTGCGCGCTGTTCACCGCCTCGACACCGCTAACGCTGATCCTGGTCATTCTCGTGGTCGGCGGCTTCTTCCGCTCGCTGCAGTTCACGGCGATCTCGACGATGGCTTACTCCGAGATCGACCCGGCGCAGACGAGCCGCGCCACCACGCTGGTTGCGGTCAACCAGCAGCTTGCGATCTCGGCCGGAGTCGCGGTCGGCGCCTTTGTCGTCGAACTAACGCAGCGAGCGCATGGCTCAACCGAACTCGTCATCAGCGATTTTGGCCCAGCGTTCCTTGTCGTCGGATTGATCTCACTGACCTCGACGTGGTGGTTCTATCGCCTGCCCGAGGACGCCGGCCATCAGGTCTCGGGCCGCAAGGCGGTTGAAATCTCGAGCCGTAAACATCGCATCGAGGCAATCGAGAAAGAGGCCGTCGAGACCACCGTCAACATCCGCGATCAGCGGCTGGGGTGATCAGCTAAAGCGAATTAATAGATCACCACGCTCCGGATCGACTGGCCCGCGTGCATCAGGTCGAACGCCTTGTTGATGTCGGCGAGCGGCATGGTGTGGGTGATCATCGGGTCGATCTGGATCTTGCCCTGCATGTACCAGTCGACGATCTTCGGCACATCGGTGCGGCCGCGAGCGCCGCCGAACGCGGTGCCCTTCCAGGTCCGACCGGTGACGAGCTGGAACGGCCTTGTTGCGATCTCGGCGCCGGCGGGCGCGACGCCGATGATGATCGACTGGCCCCAGCCGCGATGGCAGGCTTCCAGCGCCTGGCGCATCACGTTGACGTTGCCGGTGCAGTCGAAGGTGTAGTCGGCGCCGCCGATCTGGTCGGCGCCCGATTTCGTCATGTTGACGAGATGCGGCACGAGGTCCTTGCCGACATCGTTCGGATTGACGAAATGCGTCATGCCGAAGCGCTCACCCCACGACTTCTTGTCGTTGTTGAGATCGACGCCGATGATCATGTCGGCGCCGGCGAGCCGTAAGCCCTGGATCACGTTGAGCCCGATGCCGCCGAGGCCAAACACGATGGCTTTGGCACCGGGTTCGACCTTGGCGGTGTTGAGCACCGCGCCGATGCCGGTCGTGACGCCGCAGCCGATGTAGCAGACCTTGTCGAACGGCGCGTCCTCGCGGATTTTGGCGACCGCGATCTCCGGCAGCACCGTGAAATTCGCGAACGTCGACGTGCCCATGTAGTGATGGAGCTTGTGGCCATCGAGTGAGAACCGCGAGGAACCGTCCGGCATCACGCCCTGCCCCTGCGTCGCGCGGATCGCAGTGCAGAGATTGGTCTTGCGTGACAGGCATGATGGGCATTGCCGGCACTCTGGCGTGTAGAGCGGGATGACGTGGTCGCCTTTCTTCACCGAGGTGACGCCGGGACCCACGTCGACAACGATGCCGGCGCCTTCGTGACCGAGGATCGCGGGAAACAACCCTTCCGGATCGGCGCCCGACAGCGTGAATTCATCGGTGTGACAGACGCCGGTCGCCTTGATCTCGACCAGCACCTCGCCCTCCCGCGGGCCCTCGAGGTCGACGGTTGCGATTTCAAGCGGTTTGCCTGATGCAAACGCAACAGCGGCACGGGATTTCATGAGGACACTCCAGTGGGCAAACTAGCTGTGCCGCTTCTCCATAGTGTTCAGGAGAACTCTGACGGCTCCTATCATTTCCCGGACTTCATCTGCCGTGATTTGTTCGTGCAGTTCTCCGTGCACAAATGAATTTCGCTTTTTGACGAGTATTCGAATGCGATCAGCTTCCGAAGGCGTTAGGTACCCGCTTCCAGCCAGCACGTCCACCAAGCGTCCAGGTGTCTGTGGTCGCTGAAACTGATCGGTCAGAATCGCTCGACCTGCTGCTTCAAGCGCGGCCCAGCCTAGTATGAATGCTGAGGCGAAATGGCCGGCTTTCAGCAACTCCTCCATTTCGACAACTCGCTGCGCAATAGTCTCGGCAGATTGTACGGCCAACAGCTCCTGTGTCGTACTAGGTGTCACATATACGACACGCAATTCCCAACCTGGCTGATCCCTGACCAGAGCTTGAATTCGATCAATTCTTTTCTTGTGTGGCTCACCAGATACGATCTCGATCAGAAGCTTTTTATCTTTTCCGATTGCGATGGCATCGGCTCGAAAACTACCAAGGAAATCTGGTGCAAGCGGCGGACGCGGGTGAACGTAGACGTCGTAACCCTCAGCTTCGAGCTGAGGTACGAGACCTTCCAACACCTCTGATTCCGTCTGCGGAGTCATCTCCAAGTCCTCGAACGGATCGTTTGAAACACGTATGTATACGAGCGGCTTCGGTGCTGCCAGTGCTTGGACGAATGTTTCATTTGGGTTCTCAAATGAAAAGACGTTTCCGGGCTCGAATTTTTGCACGACCACGCGCTCGACTTGTTTGTCGTCGACATAGATGTGCCGCGATAGCGCATCGAGAATGAGCCCTACGATATTGTCGACGTCTCCCCGCATCGGCTGATCAGGCAGGTTGTAGATGGTCATCGCGATCCGGGGAATCGGTCGACGCGAAATGCGGCTGCGGAATAGCAGTGGCGCTGGCGGCCTTAACCCTCGCCTTCCATTCTTCACGCGTCGCCGTGCGCTCGGCTTGCGAGGACACCGGAGTTCCAGGCACGAAGAACTCGATGGGAAACTGAATTTCCATTGGCAACGATTTTGATCTGTCGACGGGAGCAACTATGCATTGTATGTCGTATCAGATGCAACACACCAATTTTTGGCCAAATTCTTGATCTGGACTCTTAGGTCAACCGTCCCGCCCCCGAAATCCCGTTGCCAGCAAATAACGCTCCGACAATTCCTGCCGGCTCGCCGCCGGCTTGACGTGGCGGATGGTGGCAAAATTTTTCTCGAGCTCGGCGAGCAGCTGCGCGTCCGCACCGCTCTGGAAGACTTTTGCCAGAAACGCCCCGCCCGGCTTCAACACCTCGCATGCGAATTCCGCGGCGGCCTCGACGAGGCCGACCATGCGAAGTTGATCGGTCTTGCGGTGGCCTGTCGTGTTCGCGGCCATGTCGGACAACACGACGTCGGCGCCGCCGCCGAGCATCTCGCGCAATAGCGCCGGCGCGCCGGCGTCGAGAAAATCCATCTTGGCGAACGTCGACGCTGAGGAATCTCGCCCATCTCGAGCAAGTCAATCGCGACGACGCGGCCCTTGCCGTCGGCAGCGCCAACACGCTTCGCCGCAATTTGGCTCCAGCCGCCGGGCGCGGCGCCGAGATCGATCACTGCCATGCCGGGCTTGAGCAGCTTGTACTTGTCATCGATCTCCTTCAGCTTGAAGGCGGCGCGCGATCGAAAACCCTCGCGCTTGGCCTGCGCCACGTAGGGATCGTTGAGCTGCCGCTCGAGCCACAGCTTCGACGATAGCTTGCGCTTGCCGCCGCTCCTGACGGTGACATGTAGCCGGCCGGTCTTGTCCTTGGCCATTCTCTCTAACCTGGGGCGCATACTGATAGACGCGCGATGACCGCTTTTCCAAGGCAAGCGGGAAGCCTTTCGGCCCGTGGAATATCTGCAAAATGATCCGACGCGACATTCCGGCGTGATTTGCGCGGCGACCAATACGACTCGCCATTAATATTACGCCTTAACCAATAGTTAACTATGGGTTTGCGGGCGCGAGCTACCAAGTCTAGCGTTCGTTTGAGGGGGTGCTGAGCAACCAACAGGATGGCGGGTGCCATGGCGTACAGAGTATATGGAGCGCTCATCGCGTCACTTGGCGCAGTAGCGCTCGTGCTTTCGGTGAACGCGACGTTCGCCGAGACGGGCGCAGGCGAATCGCGGCGCAATTGCTGCGGCGCCTTCGATTGCCCGACCGATGGCCCATCCATTTGCCGCGCGATCACTCCGCCATCACCGGCAGAAGCAATTTCGGGGGCTTCTGGCCGCCATTCGCGGATACTGTCTACGCTCCCACGAATGGGCAACCCGCGCTGGAGTATGCGCCGCCGTCAGCGTCAGCCGATATCCATTACACGTACACATATGATGTTCCCTGGGATTGGGCACATCGATATCCGCCGAACGTAACACCTTCCGACCGACCATATGTGCCGGGCTGCTCAAATCAGGCCGTGACGGTTCCCGGCCGTGACGGCGAAGAGCACACCGTAAACGTTACGCGGTGCTACTGAAGAGGGTACGCGACGTGTGATCGGGCGTCGGCCGAATCAGGCGAAGCTGTCTCCGCTGACGGCGTCTCTCATTTCGAACCGTGTGACATAGCCAGGGCTCACCACGCGATCGCGAATTTTGTTGCTGCCCCTGTCGGGCACTGTCACGACGGCTTCAGCACGCCGTCTTCACGCATCATTTGCACCAGCATGCCCTCGCGCAAGCCGCGATCGGCGATGCGCAAGCGCGGGCACGGGAACGCGGCGCGAATGGCGTCGAGGATGGCGCAGCCGGCGAGTACAAGATCGCCGCGCTCGGTGCCGATGCAGGCATTGGTGACACGATCCTGGTAGCTCATCGCGCGCAAACGCTGCACGGTCGCGACCACGTCGTGATCGGTCATCCAGATGCCGTCGACGCGGCGGCGATCGTAGCGCGGCAGGTTGAGGAAAATGCCGGCCACCGTCGTCACCGTTCCGGAGGTGCCGAGCAGATGCATGCCGGCGAGATTGGCGCCATGGGTTTCCGCGAACGGCTCCAGGTGCGCGCCGACCTCGGCGACCATGGCGTCATACAGGTCCGGCGTCGACATCGGTGCCGCCATGGCGTTCGGCGAGCGTCACGACGCCCAGCGGCAGCGACACCCAGCCGGAGATTTTTGGCGCAGCACGCGGATTGGCCGGATCACGGTCGAGCCGGATCACCTCCGACGAGCCGCCACCGATGTCGAACAGAACAGCGCCTGTCGCTTGCGGGTCGAGCAACGGCAGGCAACCGGTCACCGCCAGCATCGCCTCGGTCTCGCGGTCGATCACCTCGAGCGCGATGCCGAGCTCGTCCTTGACGCGCGCGCAGAACTCGCTGCCGTTCTCGGCGGCACGGCAGGCTTCTGTTGCGATCAGGCGCAGCCGCGCTGCCCGCTTGGAGCGGATCTTGTCACGACAGACCGACAGTGCCGACAACGCGCGTGTGATCGCTGCATCGCTCATGCGGCCGGTCAGCGAAATGCCCTCGCCGAGGCGGATGATGCGCGAGAAGGAATCGATGACACGGAACCCGTCGTGGGTCGGGCACGCGATCAAGAGGCGGCAATTGTTGGTGCCGAGATCAAGGGCGGCATAGGTGGTCGGGCGATCGGGCGCGCGATAGCGCACATCGAGGTCGGGGGCGTCCGCAGGGCGCCGTGCCTGACCATCCATGTCAAATCGTTCCGATGCCGCGGGGCCCGAGCCAGATCGGCCGTGATCTCTCATTCCCGGCGAATTTAGCAGCGGCTGTCATTGACGCAACCAAGGTGCACGGGCGCCATACCGTCGGCGACATTGTCCGGCGGTGCCCGATTGCGCTATGCTGCGGCATCGCAACAAGCGGCCCGCAGCCGCCTCACTTGCTCCCTCAAAAGCCCCGCCAAAACTGGAATAGCCATGCAGGATCGTTCGTTTCCGCAATCCGTCGAGAATTCTATTGCAGCGCAAAAATTCGGCGTCGGCCAGCCCGTGCTGCGCAAGGAGGACGACACCTTGGTGCGTGGCAAGGGCCGTTACACCGACGACGTCAACCTGCCCGGGCAGGTTTACGGCGTGGTGGTGCGGTCAACTCACGCCCATGGCGTGATCAAGAAGATCGAAACCGGCGAAGCGAAAAAGATGCCCGGCGTGCTCGGGGTGTGGACCGGCGAGGACATGGTCGCCGCCGGCTACGGCAACTTCGTCAGCCGCATGCCGCTGAAGAGCCGTGATGGCTCGCCGCTGGTACAGACCAACAAGCCGATCCTCGCCATGGGCAAGGTGCGCTTCGTCGGCGACCCCATCGCCTTCGTGGTCGCGGAGACCGTGAACCAGGCCAGGGACGCGGCCGAGGCGGTTGCGATCGACATCGATCCGCTGCCGGCGGTGACGCGGGCGGCCGACGCGATCAAGCCCGGCGCGCCGCAGCTCTATGACGGCGTGCCTGATAACCTGGTGCTCGACTATTATTATGGCGACGCCGACAAGACCAAGGAGGCGTTCGCAAGGGCCGCGCACACGGTCAAGCTCGATATCGAGAACACGCGGATCGTGGTTGCTGCAATGGAACCGCGCGTCGGCGTCGGTTTCTACGACAAGAAGAAGGACCATTACACGCTCTATGTGCCGACCCAGGGCGTTGCCGGCAACCGGGTGCTGCTAGCGACGCTGCTGAAATGCAAGGCCGATCAGATCCGCATCTTGACCGGCAATGTCGGCGGCTCGTTCGGCATGAAATCCGTGAACTATCCGGAGTACACCTGCCTGCTGCATGCCTCAAAAGTGCTCGGCAAGCCGGTGAAATGGACCGACGATCGCTCCGGCAGCTTCCTGTCCGACAGCCACGGCCGCGCCAGCGAGGTCACTGCAGAGCTCGCGCTCGACGCGGAGGGCAACTTCCTCGCCGTGCGCGTCAACGGATACGGCAATACCGGCGCCTATCTCTCCGGCGTGATGCCGAGCCCGCTGTCGCTCGGCATCGCGAAGAATATCGCGAGCGTTTACAAGACCCAGCAGATCGAGGTGAACATCAAGTGCGCGGTGACCAACACCAGCGTGATGGGCGCCTATCGCGGCGCAGGCCGGCCGGAAGCCAACTACTTCATGGAGCGGCTGATCGAGACCGCGGCCGAGAAGATGAGCATCGACAGCATCCAGCTACGCAAGAAGAACCTGATCAAGAGCGGCCAGATTCCCTACGCCGCGGCATCGGGCATGATGTACGACTCTGGTGACTTCGCAGGCGTGATGAACGACGCGCTGAAGCTCGCCGATTACGCCGGCTTCGCCCGGCGCAAACGCGAGAGCAAGCGCCACGGCAAGCTGCGCGGCATCGCCGTCGGCGCCTACCTCGAGGTAACCGCGCCGCCGAACAAGGAACTCGGCAAGATCACCTTCGACAAGGATGGCGGCGTCACGCTCGTCAGCGGTACGCTCGACTACGGCCAGGGCCACGCGACACCGTTCTCCCAGGTGCTGTCGGACCAGCTCGGCGTTCCCTTCGACAAGATCCGTCTCGTGCAGGGCGACAGCGACATCGTCCATGCCGGTAACGGCACGGGCGGCTCGCGCTCGATTACGGCCGCAGGTCAGGCGATTGTCGAGGCGTCCAAGCTCGTCATCGAGAAGGGGAAGGAAGCAGCGGCCGGCGTGCTCGAAGCCTCCGCCGGCGACATCGAGTTCAAGGGCGGCAACTTCCGCATCGCCGGCACCGATCGCGCGATCAACATCATGGACCTCGCGCAAAAGCTGCGCGACAAGTCGCCGGACGATGGCGCCTCGCCGCTCGACGTCGATCATGTCAGCGGCAATGTCGAAGCGACGTTCCCGAACGGTTGCCACATCGCCGAGGTCGAGGTCGATCCCGACACCGGCGCGATCCAGATCGTCAGATATACCGGCGTCAACGATTTCGGCGTGGTGGTGAACCCCCTGATGGTGGCGGGCCAGGTCCATGGCGGCGTCGCGCAGGGTATCGGCCAGGCGCTGATGGAATGCGTCAGCTACGACGCCGACGGCCAGCCGATCACCGGCTCGTTCATGGATTACGCCATGCCGCGCGCCGAAGACATTCCGTCGATGACGCTTGATACGCATCCGGCGCCGGCGACCACCAACCCGCTCGGCACCAAGGGCTGCGGCGAGGCCGGCTGCGCAGGCAGCCTCTCGACCGTCGTCAATGCCGTGGTCGATGCGCTGTCCGAGGTTGGCGTGCACCATCTCAACATGCCGCTGACGCCGGAGCGCGTCTGGCGTGCTATTCAGGATGCCAAGCCGCATGCAGGCGGCTTAACGGAGGAAGCGATGGCAACGGTGACCGCGCCGACGTCTGCAAGCGTGCCGCAGCCTGGCGCAGAGATGCGCGCGACCAACAAGGTCGACGAGGAGTTGCGCGCCCCCTATCCGGTGCCGAAGAACCTCGCCGAGGAGCGCGTGCTGCGCGCAAAGATCTGCGGTTACTGGAATGCAGGCACGCCGGAGCCGTACCGCACACACGAGCTCAGCGCTTCAGGCGAAGCCGGCCCGGTGCGGATGCGGGCCTATCGTGCGACGCCGAACGAGAACGCGCCGGTGATCCTGCAAATTCACGGTGGGGGCTGGGCGTTCGGCAGCATCGAGGAGACCGAGCCGCTGTCGCGCCACCTTGCGAAGGCGACCGGCGCGGTCGTGGTCTCGACCAGCTATCGCCTCGCCCCGGAGAACAAGTTTCCCGCGGGCCTGAACGATTGCGAGGCGGCGCTGAAGTGGATTCTTGCGAACGGTGGCGATATCGGTGGCGACCCCAAACGGATCGCCGTCAGCGGCGGATCGGCCGGCGCCAACCTAGCGGCAGCACTCGCGTTGCGTCATCCCGACAAGATCAAGGCTGCTTTGCTGTTCTACGGCGTGCTTGGCAACAATTTTGATACGCCTTCATACCTCGGTTTCGGCGACGGCAGCTTCGGCCTGTCGCGCGAACGCATGCAGGTTTTCTTCGATCATTACGTCAGCGACCGCAATCAATACGCCGATCCCTTCGTCACGCCGATGCTGGCCGATCTCAAGACGCTGCCGCCGGCTTGGGTGTGCGCGGCGGAGTGCGACGTGCTGCACGACGATTCCGCGCAGTTCTACGCCAAGCTGAAGACGCTGCGATCAAACGACGAGTTCATCCTCGCCAAGGGCTGCACCCACGGCTTCATCAACCGCTTCCGCCATCTGCCGGCAGCCCTCGAGATCACGAAGAGCGCCGCAGCGTTTTTCAAGGCGAAGGTGTGAGCTGAGCTACGCCGCCGTGGCCACCTGCCGCGGCGCGTAGATCGCCGTGTGGAGCACGTGCGCCAGCGGCGTCTTGCCATTGGCGACCACAAGGCAGTCGAGATCGACCAGCTTGTGGCCCTTCTTCTCGTAGTTGCCAGTGACCTTCGCGCGCAATGTCAGCTCGTCCCCGACATGGCCGGGCTCGATCTGCTGGATCGTGCTGCCGACGTGGATCCAAGGACCAAGCCGCACATTGTGGGTCAGCGCCCAGTTGGCCAGGCGTAGTAGCGTGCCCGGATGGATCAGGCCCTCCCGCGCATAGATCGGATCGGCTCTCGCGGATATCCTTCAAATATTGCGCGTGCAGCTCCGGCGTCACCTTGTAGGGATGAATGCCGAGCCACTCGCCGACCTTGTAGGACGAGGCGCTGATATTGGGCCGCCGGTCGTTCGCTGGTGGCGTCGAAGTCTTGAAATCATCGATCGAGAATTTTGCCGGCGCCGGCAGCAGTTTGGCGTGGCCGGTGCCGCACAAGATACCGCGGCTCTCGATCTGGATGTCGAGCCCACCATTGGCCTCGGTCGCCGTCACGGTTGCGATCTCGCCGTCATAGACCGGCTTGATGAAGCGGCCTTCCATCTCGCCGCGTTCGAGGAACGCCCTGCCCCAGACCTGCAGCGGCACGTGGCTCATATAGGCGTAGACGTCAACGCCAGGCACGAGCCCGCCGGTGAAGCCGAACTGCTTCGCGACGGCGTCGTCGTGCATCTTGTTCTCGGAGTGTTTTGCCGCGTTGTAGGCCTCGATGCTATAGGGCTTCACCGATGTCATCGCCACACTCCTTCTGAACGGAAGAAATCAATCGTCTGCCGGCGCAAGGCCTCCGGCATCCGACAACAAATCCATGTGGTGGTCGAGATCGCCGAACATGGTCTGGATTGCAAGCAGCCGGCGGAAATAGTGGCCGGCCTTGTACTCCATCGTCATGGCGATGCCGCCATGAAGCTGGATCGCCTGCTCGCCGACATAGCGCGAGGCTTTTGCGATGTGCACCTTGGCGCCGGAGATCGAGCGGCGCCGCTCGCTGTTGTCGGATTCACCCGCCATCATGCTTGCCAGCATCGACATGCTGCGCGACTGCTCGACGTTCATCAGCATGTCGACGGCGCGGTGCTGCAGCGCCTGGAAGGTGCCGATCGGCCGGCCGAACTGTTCGCGGGCTTTTAAGTATTCGGTTGTTGTCGCAAGCAGCTCGTCCATGCATCCGATGGATTCCGAGATGATCGCGGCAATGGCACGATCGACCACGCGCTCGATCAACGGATAGGCACGGCCGACCTCGCCGATGACATCGTCGCCTGCAACCTTGACGCCTTTCAGCACGACGTCGGCGCCGCGATGGCTGTCCATCAGCGTGATTTGCTTGCGGGTTACACCCGCAGCCTTGCCGTCGACGATGAAGAGGCCGATGCCGTCCTTGTCGCGCTGCTGGCCCGAGACGCGAGCGGTGACCAGCAGCTTGTCGGCGCTGTCGCCGTGCCAGACCACGGTCTTGACGCCGTCGAGGATGTAGCCGTTGCCATCCTTGCGGGCTTTCGTTGCAACATCGAACATGTCGAAGCGCGACTGCCGCTCGGTATGGGCGAACGCGAGCAAAAGCTTGCCTTCAGAGATCCCAGGCAGCATCGCCGCCTTCTGCTTGTCGCTGCCGCCTTCCTGGATGAAGCCGCCGCCGAGCACGACCGTCGGCACGTAAGGCTCGAGCGCGATGGAACGGCCGAGCGCTTCCATCACGATCATGGTCTCGACCGGCCCGCCACCGATGCCGCCGTGCTTCTCCTCGAACGCGACGCCGAGCAGGCCGAGATCGGCATACTGCTGCCACATCTCCCGGCTCCAGCCGAGCGGCGACGCCGCAAAGGCTTTGCGTTTGGCAAAGTCGTACTTCTCGGCAAGCAGGCGGTCGACGCTGTCTTTCAATAGCTTCTGCTCGTCGGTGAGACCGAAATCCATTTCCACCCTCGTTCGCCCGCGTCGCGATTTGTGCGCACGGGATTATTGTTGTGTGTAGGGTGGGCAAAGGCGCGAACGCGCCGTGCCCACCCGCAGTTCCGTCGTTGCAAGGTGGGCACGCTTCGCTTTGCCCACCCTACAATTTCTCGGGCCGATCAATCCGGCGCCCAGACAGGGACCAGCGCACCTTCCTTGCTCGGCTTGAACACGACATGCACGGGCATCCCGATCTTCAGCTTGTCGAAGTCGCAGTCGACGATGTTGGTCAGCATACGCGGACCTTCGGCGAGCGTGACGTAGGCAAGCGTGTAAGGCTCGGGCGCGCGGCGCATGGTTGAGTGCGAGTAGATCACGCCCTTGCCCGACGCTTCCTTCCACTCGGTCTGGTCGGAGTAGCAGAACGGGCACAGCGAGCGCGGGTAGTAGTGGTTCTTGCCGCAGGCCTTGCAGTGCTTGAACAACAGCTTGCTCTTGGCGGCAGCGTCCCACCATGGCTGGCTCTCGGCGTTGACGTTCGGCGCAGGGATGACGCGCACTTTGGTTTCGGTCGACATTATGCGCGCTCCATGATCAGGGTTGCACTTCCGTGACGAACTCCGAGCGACCCGCCGGTACCGTGGGCGAGAGCGATGTCGCAGTTCTTCACCTGCACCTTCGGGTGCGCTTCGCCGCGCAACTGTCGGACGGCCTCGATCACCTTGGTGATGCCGCCGCGGTTGGCCGGGTGGTTGTTGCACAGCCCACCGCCGTCGGTGTTGAACGGCAGCTTGCCGACGCCCGAGATCAGGTTGCCATCGGAGACGAACTTGCCACCCTTGCCCTTCTCGCAGAAGCCGAGATCCTCGATCTGCATCAGCACCGTGATGGTGAAGCTGTCATAGATCGACGCATACTTGATGTCTGAAGGCTTCACCCCCGCCTCAGTGAACGCGATCGGGCCCGACCAGCGCGCACCGGAATAGGTCAGGTCGGTTTCGCCGCCGGCCTGCCCCTTCGGCGCTTCGCCCGCGCCAATGACCTTGACCAGCGGCCGCTTCAGGCTCTTCGCCACCTCGGGGCTGGTGACGATCAACGCACCGCCGCCGTCAGTGATGACGCAGCAATCGAGCCGGTGCAGCGGATCGGAGATCATCGGCGAGTTGACGACCTGCTCCACCGTCACGACGTCGCGCAGGAACGCGTGCTCGTTGTATTGCGCGTGATGGGAGGCAGCGACCTTGATCCAGGCGAGCTGCTCGCTGGTCGTGCCGTACTCGTGCATGTGGCGCATCGCGCACATGCCGTAGGAGTTCGCGACCACGATGCCGCATGTGGACTCGAACGACGCATCCGGCGCCGTCGGAACGACCGCGCGGGGCACTGGTGACGTCAGCGGCTTGCCGGCCAGCGTGACCAGCGCGACGCTGCACTTGCCGGCTGCAATCGCTTCCGCCGCATGCGCGACGTGCAGGATATAGGAAGAACCACCGACATCAGTGGAGTCGATGTGCTTCAGCTTGGTCAGGCCCATGTAGTCGGCCATGCTGAGCGGGCCGAGGCCCGGCGCGTCGCCGGCGCAGAAATAGCCGTCGATGTCGGCCTTGGTGAGCCCGGCATCGGCCAGCGCACCCTTGGCGGCTTCGGCATGGATTTGCGGGATCGATTTGTCCGGCGCCTTGCGCGTGGGGTGCTCGTAGGCCCCCATGATGTAAGCTTTGCCCTTGATACTCATTTAAGCTTGCCTGTCCTTGGTTGCCTGGTCTCTGTTGTTGTTCGGCCGTTCGATCTAACCACGGCATCCGCATCGCGCGCAAATGCCGCAGGCCCGCCGCCTGCACCGACCTTTCTGTCACGCACCCCTTCTATCCGGGGAGACCGATATTTGCGTGAGCCTCGTGCAAAAACGGAATGGCTCAGCGCACTGGCCGTGCCGAAAATCGCATGCGATAGTCCCGCAAACAATTCGAGCTGGCCGCCGGACAAGAAGCAAAGCTGCGTGGCCGGAGGCTTAGGGAGATCAGCACATGGAGATGAGCTTCACCAAAGAGGATCTGGCATTCCGCGACGAGGTCCGGGCCTGGATCAAGGTGAACCTGCCGGCGAAGCTGAAGCAGAAGCTGATCGACGGCGAAGTGCCGAACAAGCAGGACATTGTCGACTGGCACCGCAAGCTCAATGCCAAGGGCTGGGCGGTGCCGCACTGGCCGGTCGAATGGGGCGGCCAGGACTGGTCGACGATCAAGCGCTTCATTCTCCGTGAGGAGCTCGAAGCCGCGCCCGCCCCGTTGCCGAACGGCATGAATACCAACCTGTGCGGCCCGGTCGTTGCGCATTTTGGAACAGACGAACAGAAGAAGCGCTTCCTGCCGCGGATGGCCAATCTCGACGACTGGTGGTGCCAGGGCTTTTCCGAGCCCGGCTCGGGTTCCGACCTCGCCTCCCTCCGCACCCGAGCGACGCGCGAGGGTGACTATTACGTCGTCAACGGTTCCAAGATGTGGACCACCAACGCGCAATACGCCGACTGGATGTTCCTTTTGGTCCGCACCGACCCCAAGGCGAAGAAGCAGGAAGGCATCTCCTTCCTGCTGTTGGACATGAAGAGCCCAGGCGTGACCGTCCGCCCCGTCTACACCATGGAGGGCGGCGCCGAGGTCAACGAGTGCTTCTTCGAGAACGTCAAGGTTCCAGTCGATCAGTTGATCGGCAAGGAGAACCGCGGCTGGGATTGCGCCAAATTCCTGCTCGGCAATGAACGCACCGGCGCCTCGCGCATCGGTTCGACCCGCGAGCGGCTGAAACATTTGCGCAAGCTCGCGATGACCGAGATGAAGAACGGCAAGCCGATCATCGAGGATCCGTCGTTCCGCAACCGGCTGACTTCGCTCGAGGTCGAGGCCAAGGCGCACGAGATCACGACCATGCGCGTGCTCGACGGCGACTCGCGGAAGGATCGCGGCGACGCACCGAACCCGCTGTCGTCGCTGCTCAAGCTGCGCGCCAGCGAGATCCGCCAGGAGCTGACACATCTTTATGTCGAGGTAGCCGGCCCGGCGGCGCTGCGCCTGTCGCTGACGCCTGAGCACGATATCGACGACGTCGCTCCGGATTGGGCGGGCCTTGCGACTGCGACCTATCTCAACAACCGCAAGGTCACGATCTACGGCGGCACCAGCGAGGTGCAGCACAACATTCTCGCCAAGGCGGTGCTCGGGTTGTAACGGCCCAAGCATCGCGCCAGTCAAGCAATCCTGGAGCATTGAAGACACCAAGCCAGGTTCGAAGCGACCGAAAAAAGTCGCTCGCAACAACGGGAGAACGGAATGACCAAATCGGGCAGCGATATCTCACGGCGTGCATTCGTTGGCGGATCTGCGGTGCTCGCCGCAGTGGGCCTGCCCTCGCAAGCAGCGCGCGCGCAGGGTGAGGCCCCGACGCCGAAGCGCGGCGGAATCCTGAAGGTGTCGGCCTATCTGAACCCGACCAAGCTTGATCCCGTCACGGGCAATGGCGGCCAGGACCAGACCTTCCTCTGGACCATGTTCGACACGCTAACCGACTTCGAGCCGGCGACCATGAAGCCGCGGCCGGGGCTCGCGAAGTGGAGCTATCCAGATCCCAAGACCATGGTGCTGGAGCTCAACCCCAACATCATGTTCCATGACGGCACACCGTGCGACGCGGAAGCCGTGCGGTTCAATCTCGACCGGTGTCTGAACTTCAAGCTATCCGCGGTCAAACCGGACCTGTCCAGCGTCGCATCGATGGAGACCGATGGCCCGCTCAAGGTTATCCTGCACTTGAAGAACCCGGATACCGCGCTGCCGCTGATCCTGTCCGAGCGCACCGGTATGGTCGGCTCGCCGACGGCTATCAAGTCGCTCGGCGACGACTACGATCGCAAGCCCTGTGGCACCGGACAGTACAAGTTCGTCAGCTGGGCCGATGGCGATCGCGTCATCGTGACGCGCAACGAGAACTACTGGAAGAAGGACCGCCCCTACCTCGACGGCATCACCTTCCGCATCATCACCGACTACGCCGCGGGTGCGCGCTCGGTGAGCGCCGGCGAAAACGACCTGATGTATCTCGTGCCGCCACGCCTCTTCACGCTCTTGAGCCGGGACCGCAATCTGACCGTCATCAAGGCCCCGTCGGTTCGTACCATGAACCTGTACTTCAACTACAGCCGCGGACCGCTCGCCAACATCAAGGTGCGCCAGGCCATCAACTACGCGATCGATCGTGTCGGCTTTGCACGGGTGACGACCGACGGCACGGGCGAGCCCTCTGGCTCGATGATCATACCGCAGCACTGGGCGGCGGATCCGGAAGCGATCAAACGCTATCCCTACGATCCGGCGAAGGCCAAGGCGCTGTTGGCCGAGGCCGGCTATCCGGACGGCTGTGAGCTTGAAATGATCTTCCTGCCCGACGCCGAGTATCGCAAGCGCGCAGACATCATGATGGACAACCTCGGCAAGGTCGGCATCAAGATCAAGCCGAACCCGATGCAGCAGACCAACCAGTACTTCAATTCGGAGAAGAAGGGCGACATGTATCTGGTCGCCTGGCCCGGCAAGCCGGACATGACGCAGACCTACGCGCTGCTCTTCGCCCAGAATTCCTACTACAATCCGTCGGGCGCCAGCGTGATCAACAACGTCGACGACCTCATCAACGCGACGCGGACCTCCGAGGACCTTGACGTCCGCAAGGCTGCCTTTGCCAAGTTGATCGAGGCCGAGCGCGATGTGGCGTCGTTCGCCCCCATTTGCTCCGAGCAAATCGTCTACGCCATGCGAACCAAGGTCAAAGGCTTCGAACCAAGCCTGCTGGGAAAACCGAAATTTGACGGAGTTTGGATCGACACATAACAAGAAGGGCTGAAACAGACGGCGGTCAAGCCGCGCCCCTCGTCACGATGACATCGGGAGGAGGAAGCGATGACGACAGCGGAATGGAATCGCCTTGGTACGATCAGCCGGCGGACTTTCGTCGGCGGAGCCCTGGTCGCAGCGAGCGGCGTCAGCGCTCATGCGCAAACCGAAGGTCTGACGCCGAAGCGCGGCGGCATCCTGAAGGTGTCGACCTATCTCAACCCCTCGCGGCTTGATCCCTTCACCGGCAATTCGGCCGTCGACCAGACCGTGATGTGGTCGATGTTCGACACCCTGGTCGACTTCGACCAGAACATGAAGCCGCGGCCGGGGCTCGCGAAGTGGCACTACCCCGATCAGAAGACGCTGGTATTCGAGCTGTTCCCGAACATCACCTTCCATGACGGCACGCCGTGCGACGCCGCCGCGGTCAAATGGAATCTCGACCGCGCCATGACCTTCAAGCGCTCGGTGGTCAAACCCGATCTCGTCAGTGTCGCATCGATCGAGGTCACCGGACCCCTGACGGTCGCGCTGCATCTCAAGCAACCCGACACCGCGATCCCGCTGATGTTTTCCGACCGCCCGGGCATGATGAGCTCGCCGAAAGCGGTCGAGGCGCTCGGCGATGACTACGACCGAAACCCCTGTGGCACCGGCCAGTTCAAGTTCGTGAGTTGGGCCGACGGCGACCGGGTCATCGTGACCCGCAACGAGAATTACTGGAAGAAAAGCCTGCCCTATCTCGATGGCATCACCTTCCGCATCATGACGGACTATTCGGCCGGCGCGCGCGCCGTCGCGGCCGGCGAGAACGACTTCATGTTCCTGGTGCCGCCGCGGCTGATGAACGTGATGAAGCGCGACGCCAACGTGAACGTCGTCCGTTACCCCTCGATGCGGATCATGAACATCCACTTCAATCGCAGCCGCAAGTCACTGAAGGACGTCCGTGTCCGCAAGGCGATCAACTACGCCATCGACCGCGTCGGTTTTACGCGCGTGACCACCGAAGGCACCGGCGACGTGGTGTCCTCGCTGATCCCGCCGCAGCACTGGGCCAACGACCCCACCTACAAGAACCCCTACCCTTATGATCCCGACAAGGCCAAGGCGCTGCTCAAGGAGGCCGGCTACGGCAACGGCCTCGAGCTCGGCATGGTGATCCTGCCCGACGCGGAATATCGCAAACGCGCCGATATCGTGATGGACAACCTGAGCAAGGCCGGCATCAAGATCAACCTGATGCCGGTGCAGCAGTCCAACAATACCTTTATCGACCGGCAGCAGGGCGACCTTTATCTCGTGGCCTGGCCAGGCCGTCCGGAACTGACGCAGACCTACTTCCAGCTGTTCTCGAAGGACAGTTACTACAACGTGGCGCACGATACTCCGCTCGAAAACATCGAGGAGCTGATCAACGCCACCCGGCTGTCCGAGAATCTCGATGAAAGGCGCAAGGCATTCAGCGCACTCACCAGGGCAGAGCGGGAATACGCGATCTACACGCCGATTTGCGCCGAGCAGGTCGTCTACGCCTGGCGCAAGAATGTGAAGGGATTTCAGCCAAGCTTCATGGGCAAGCCGAAATTTGACGGTGTGTTCTTTGCGTCGTAGCTGAGCTAGAAAGAAACAGCGTTCGTGCTGCAAACGGGTCTGCGCCAATGCGCGGACCCGTTTGCGTGTCGTGACAACAAGAAACGGAGAAGCACAGGTGTCAGAGGGAGTCTTTGCCGGCCTGAAGGTGATCGATTGCGCGAGCTATATCGCAGGCCCCGCCGCGGCGACGGTCATGAGCGACTTCGGCGCCGAGGTGATCAAGATCGAGCCGCTCACCGGTGATCCTTACCGCACGCCGGGCCAACCACCCGCGGGAAACCGCGCACCAGTCAACCCGAACTGGCTCGTCGACTCCCGCAACAAGAAGAGCCTCGCGCTCAACCTCGTAAGCGAGGCCGGACGGAACATTCTTCACAAGCTGGTCCGCAGCGCGGACGTGTTCATCACCAACTATCCACCCAATGTCCGCAAGCGCTTGAAGCTGGCTTACGAAGACATCTCACCGCTGAACCCGCGGTTGATCTATGCTTCCTTCACCGGCTTCGGCGAGACCGGGCCCGACGCCGACAAGCCCGGCTTCGACGCCACGGTGTGGTGGGCGCGGAGCGGCATCATGGACCTCATTCGTTATGGCGACGCAGCGCCGGTGCGCTCGCCGCCGGGCATGGGCGATCATCCCTCTGCAATGGGCTTTTACGGTGCGATCGTCACTGCGCTGTACAAGCGCGAGCGGACCGGCAAGGGTAGCCATGTCGGTTCGTCGCTGTTGATGAACGGCATCTGGGCCAATGCCTGCTCGGTGCAATCGGCGCTGTGCGGCCAGGACGTCGACCGCCTGCCCGAGCGCTCGCAACATCCGATGCCGTGGCGCAACTGCTATCGCAGCAGCGACGGCAAGTGGCTGATGCTGTCGATCGTGCACAACGACGATCGCTGGGCGACGTTTCGCGGAGCGGTGCAGTCCGAACTGCTCGATGATCCGAGATTCAAGGACACGCCGAGCCGACGCGAGAACGCCGTCGCACTGACCGCAACGCTCGACCGGATTTTCGCGCAGCGGCCCGCGGCCGAATGGGAAAAAATTCTCGACGAGCACGGCGTGGTGTTCGGCGCCGCGCACAACGTGTTCGACGTCGTCAAGGACGAGCAGGCGAAGATTTCGGGTGCGCTGGTGCCGGTTGCCGACGGATCGATGCTGACGGTGTCGAGCCCGTTCTGGATCGCAGGCGAAGACAAGGTGCCGGCGCAGCGCGCGCCCGAAAAAGTCGGCCAGCACACGGACGCGGTGTTGAGCGCGGCCGGCTATCGCGCGGAGGAAATCAGGGTGTTTCGAGACAAGGGCGTCGTGGGCTGACCACCGGTGACCACTAAGTGGTTGATGGAGATCGGCTTTATTGGAGTTTTGCGCGGGTTTTTAGATGCACTCACAAGGTGCATTTTACATAAAATACATCTATAAATTAGTCGGACACCGAATATTCGCAGCCGAATATTCGTGCGCGGATAAACAGAACCAGCACCTACCAACAGACACAGGGGTTATGGGCCCCCGCGTTCGCGGGGGCGACCAGAACCGCGTCCCCTCATTCCATCATCACGATCTCGCTGAGCTTGCCGCCCTTGGCCGCGGTTGCCTTCAGCAGCTCCGACGGTTTCCAGCGGGCGCCGAGCTCGTTGTGCCAGCGCACGATCTGCTCGTAGACCTCCTTCGCGCCGATAGTGTCGGCCCAGAACATCAGCCCGCCGCGATAGCGCGGGAAGCCGAAGCCGTAGAGCCACATCACGTCGACATCGCTGGCGCGGCGTGCCTTTTTCTCCTCGAGGATTTTGCAGGCTTCGTTCACCGAAGCGAACAGGCAGCGGCGCAGGACGTCGTCGTCGGTGAAGGACCGCTGCTTGATGCCGAGGCTCGCGCGTGACGTCCTTGATGACCTGCGCCACGACCGGATCGGGATGCGGCGTGCGATCGCCCTTCTCGTAGCGATACCACCCTGCCCCGGTCTTCTGGCCGAAGCGCCCCATCTCGCAAAGCTTGTCGGCGATCGGGTTCTTGCGGAAGTTCGGGTCTTCGGCCGCCTTGCGCTTGCGCACTGCCCAGCCGATGTCGAGGCCGGCGAGATCGCCGACGGCGAACGGCCCCATCGGGTAGCCGAAATCGGTCAGCGCCTTGTCGACCTGCTCGGGCAGCGCGCCCTCCTCAATCAGGATACCGGCTTCCGCGCTGAACGGGCCGCGGCTGCGGTTGGCAACGAAACCGTCGGTATTGCCGGCCCACGCCGACACCTTGCCGATCTGCTTTCCCAGCTGCATCGTCGCCGCAATCGTCGCCGGCGAGCTTTTGGTGCCCTCCACCACTTCGAGCAGGCGCATCACGTTGGCCGGCGAGAAGAAGTGCGCGCCGGCGACATCCTGGCGACGCTTCACATCGGCGCCGATCTTGTCGATGTCGATGGTCGAGGTGTTGGACAGGATCAGTGCGTCCGGCTTCATCACCGCGTCGAGCTTGCGGAACACCTCCTGCTTGACGGAAAGCTCCTCGAACACCGCCTCGATCACGACGTCGGCCTGGCCGATGTCTTCGTATTTCGTGACCGGCTCGATCAGCTTCAGCCGCTCGTCCATCTGCGCTTGCGTGATGCTGCCGCGCTTGACTGCGATCGCGTAGTTGTCGGTGACGCGCTTCATGCCGCGGTCAAGCGCCTCCTGGGTCGCGTCGAGGATTTTCACCGGCACGCCGAAATCCGCAAAGCTCATGGCGATGCCGCCGCCCATGGTGCCGGCGCCGATCACCGCGCCCGATTTGATTGTCTTCGGCTTGGTGCCGGCCGGCAGCTCCGGCAGCTTGCCGGCGGTGCGCTCGGCAAAGAATGCGTAGCGCAGGCCCTTCGAGGCGTCGGAGTTTTCCAGCGGCGCGAACAGGTCGCGCTCGCGGATCAGCCCCTGCTCGTAGGGCAGCGTCACTGCCGCTTCGACCGCGGCGATGCAATTCTCGATCGCCGGCTGGCCCTTGGCGCGCCGCGCCACGCTTTTCCGCATGGCGTCGAACATTTTTGGGTCGTTCTTGTACTCGTCGAACTTGTTGGTCATCTTGCTGACGACAGGCATCGGCCTGACGTCAGCAATTTTCTTGGCGAACTTGACCGCCTCCTTGCGGAGATCAGCGTTGTCGTCGACCACGTCGTCGAGGATGCCGTAACCCTTGGCCTCGTCGGCCGGCACGTGACGGCCGGTGACGATCATGTCGAGCGCGGTTTTCGGCCCGGCGAGCCGCGGCAGCCGCTGCGTGCCGGCACCGCCCGGCAACAGCCCGATCAACACTTCCGGCAGGCCGACCTTGCTGGCGCGCTTGGCGATCCGGTAGTTGCAGGCCAATGCATGTTCCAGCCCTCCGCCGAGCGCGAAGCCGTGGATTGCGGCGACGATCGGCTTCTCCGAGCGCTCGAGAATATCGACGGTGCGCTCGCCGACCGCGGCGCGCGGCCGGCCCTTGCCGAACTGGCGGATATCGGCGCCGGCGATGAACGACCGCCCCGCGCCGATCAGTACCATCGCCTTCACCGCAGAGTCCTTCTCGCCCTTGGCAAGCGAGGCCAGAATGCCTTCCGGTACGCCCGGGCTCAGCGCGTTGACCGGGGGATTGTCGACGGTGATGACGCCGATGCCATCTTCAACATCGAAATGGACGAGCTCTTTCTCACTCACGGTGTTTCCTCGCTGCTTGTGCTCTTGTTGAGGCCGGAGCTTACGAGCAGGCGCTTGCGGCGCAAGCGCAAATAATCACGCCACCCGTGACGGCGGGGAATGACTGGTTGGTGTACTCACAAATCGGGCTTGGTCGATCCGACCAACGTCAGCTTGTTCCCCAACAGCGGCAGAGAAGCGGACATCGGTTTTGGTCCGGTTTGTGCCCAAGAATGGACGCGCGGCCATGCCTTGAAGCGTCCACATTGCCGATGGAGAAGTGACCGGTCATAGCGCTGGTGACGTGAACAATGGACTCCTGGGGGACGATGACACGTCGTGCGATCGGCAGAGTGATCGCGGGCTTTCTGCTGCTAACCTCGCCCGTGAGGGCCGCTGAGTCGCCGGCAGAACTGATCTCCAGCTTCCGCCTCAAACATGGCGAGGTCCGCGTCACGCGCGATGCAACCCTCGATCGCATCGCGCTGGAGCAGGCGCGAGCGATGGCGGCGAAGGACAATCTCAGTCATGAGGTGCTTGGCTCGTTCAGCAGGCGGATCGCGCCGGCGCATGCGGGGCGCGCCGCCGAGAACATTGCCTACGGCTACGAGAGTTTCGAGAAGACGCTCGGCCAGTGGATCAACTCCTCCGGGCACCGCAGGAACCTGCTGTTGCACGATGCCTCCCGCGTCGGGATTGCGAGCGCCAAGGATGCAAGCGGCAAGCGCACCTACTGGGCCATGGTGATCGCCGGCGATTACGAGCCGAAACCGGGCAAAGGCAAGAGAGACGTGGAGCCGCTTGTTGCTGTGAGACATGAGGCCGCTCCCTCACGCCGGCCCAAATCCGGCGACTGCCACATCAAGGTGTTCAGCCTTTGCATTTGATGCGGGGCGTGAAGTCGGAAGCACTGTAGGGTGAGCACGTCCGCGATACGTCCGCTTCTCCCCTGATAGCGACCGCAAGTCGGCCATGACGGGAGGTCCGATCGGTGCCCAACAGCCGACATCGCACTACAAGGAACTCACTGACAAACCAGCGGCATGATTTATCGTCGAGTTCAGCTCGCGCACCTGCCGCTCATGCTGTACCGCCTTTCGCGCCGCGTCGTTCTGATTAAACAGCTCCAATGAGTCCAAGTCGTTCTCAACAGCAGGCGCCAAAGCTTGGTCCATATAGGCCGTCTTCCGGGGGTCGGCCTTTGATCATCTTCGCCAAGCCGTAGAGGTAGCGTGCCGCACGTACCGCCCGCGCAAGCTTGCGACCCGACTCCCAGAGATACTTGGGATGGAAAGACCAGATCGGCTCGATCGCAAAAGTCGGCCGGCGATCGGTGCGATATTTCAGCCGAAAAATGCCGCCCTGCAACGGATGGACATTCTCCATCGCGGTGAATTGAGAAAAATGCAGCAGTGTTCCGGCGAGAGAGCTGAGGTTGATGCCGGTTGCACCTGCTCGGCGCATGATGCGTTCCAGATGTTCCGGCGTGTAGTAGATGTCCCATGCGGCGCGATAAATCCCCTCCCATTCCGTCCGAGTCATCCTGGGATGCGCCGTTACCGCGTGCTCGGTGTCGTATTTGTTCATGTCGGGATCCATCGCGACCCCTTTGCGGTAAAGAACTTGGTGGTCCTCGGAACCCGGCAGCGGCGTCAGGCAGAAAAATTCCATCATATCGATCGGCAGCTCGCGCTGAACGATTGCAATATCGCGCCTGATCGATTCGGGCGTGTCGTTCGGAAATCCGAGGATATAGCCCGCATAGGTGACCGCGCCAACGCCCTTCCAGGCGAGCAGCAGCTTGCGATACTCCGTGATCTTGTTCTGACGCTTTTTTGCAGCGATCAGCGTCTCGGGGTTAACGCTTTCCATCCCAATAAAAACGCGGGTTACGCCTGCCTTCCCGCATTTCTCTACGAAGTTCGGGATCTTGTGGCATAGCGCGTCGACCTGGATCATCAAACTGACACGAATGTTCTCATCCGCGCGCAATTTGATGATGCGGTCGAGGATAGGTTCCCAGTCCTTGTTGCGGGCCAGGTTGTCATCGGTAATGAAGAAGCGGTGAATACCTTCCGCCCAGTTCTGTCGAATGATGGCCTCAACATCGTCGGGCGAGCGCCGTCGAGATTTCCGCCCCTGGACGTTGATTATAGTGCAGAATGAGCATTGATATGGACAGCCGCGGCCTGCATCGAACGTCGAGTAGTTGCCCGCGGTACGCTTGACATGCTTGCGCAAGAGGAACGGTACCGGCGCCGACTGGATTGACGGAAGGTCGTTGAGATAATTGTAAATCGGTTGGAGCTTTCCGTTTGCGCTATCGCGCAACAGGGTGTCGAGCCGCTCCTCCGCTTCGCCCGCGAAGACGCTGATGCCCAAGTCAAGGGCCTCCTGGATATCGGGCTGCATCTCGGCAAGCATGGAAATGCAGCCGGAAACATGAAACCCCCGATAACCACCGGGACTCCCTCTGCCCGCAATGGACGGGCAATGTCCATGGCGCGGGGAAACTGGTTCGATTGTACACCGACGAAACTGACCAAGCCGAAGCCGCCGTGACGCTTGAGTTGCGCAATGAGTTTCTTTGGTCGAACCCGAGTATTAGTTTCATCGATCGGCGTCACATCGATGGCGACGTCGGCTCCGAGCACCCGGCGCTCGGCGGCGTCAATCGCAAGTCCATAAAGCGCGGCCAACGAGTTCGACGGCATAATTGAACGAAGCCACTGGATAACGTAACCGTCGTCGTCGTAGTGCGATGGCTTGATTAAGATCAATTGAAAGCGACGCGGTCGAACGTTGAACATCGCTTGCGACCCTTTCTTGCAATTTCAAAGCACCAGTCGTCAGTACCCGTCTTTTGTCAAGTCGGTGTCACGCGTGATGCCAGCGCTCCGCCGGCGCGGCTTCCGAGCGCACGAGGTAGAAGGCTCGGCATCTGTCGAGAATATGCGCACGCAGTTGCGCAAGCGTTGAGGGCTTCGTCATGTCCGTTTCGAGTGAAAAGGCGAAATACTCGCTGCGAGCCCAAGTCTTCTGCTTTGCCCCTGAAAGCGGGCTCACGCCGGACACGCGCTATGAACAACCGAAGTGACGACGCGCTGGCAATAGCGGAACAAGTCGATGTCTGAAATATCCGGGCACAGCGGACATGCTCTGCCCAACCTTCAACCGCCGCTTTGTGCACACGAACAGACATCGTGCGGAGGGTAGCATCAAAGAAAAAGCCGCCCGAAGCGGCTCTCAAATTCAAACCAGATGATCGCAGATCAAGAGGCGATCAACGCCGGTTTTGATTAGCGACGATAAGTCATGAAGCCAAGACCGGTGAAGCCGAGGATCATCATCAACCAAGTAGACGGCTCTGGGACGGCACCGGCGACACCTTCAACGTCGACCGCATCAATGCCAGAGCAGGATGGGTTCAAAATAAATTAAACCTCTTGAAAAGTTCCACAGAATTGACGTCCGTCAATGGAGTTTGAATTAGGAGGCTCAGTGACCTAGGAATCACTTATTGATGCCCGGCGCCAATTTACTCAATTACATCATACGATTACGTTTTCCGAGGCTCGCGAATATCGCAAATCAAATCGCAAAAAAGCGCTGAGCCGATCAGCAATTTAAGTCAAAGGGATGGTCCGGCCGTGCTGCTGTCCTGCCTCCGATCGAAACTGGCAAGCATGGCCAAGCGCCTCATATCGCTGACGCGGCCCCGTGATCGGCGTGACGCCGTCCTTGGCGCGGCGCAGCTCGATGTCCTCGCTGATCCACGCGATGCGCAGATCGCAGAGCTGGTTGACGGTGAGGCTGTGCTTGGTCTTGGTCACGCTTGCGTCACGCTTCGCTCGCGCAACGTCCTCGCCGCGCCCGCGTTCGGGCGCACCTTCGCGCTCGTCGGGCTCGTGCCGCTCGCGATGGCCGCGCTGCGCGCCCGCGCAAAATGATCACGCCGCCTTGCCGTTGGCGTAAGGCTTAAGCGCCGCGTACATCACGTAGTAGGTGGGCGTGGGCACGTTAAGCTCGCGACCGAGCGCCACCACCTTGCCGGCGAGCCACGGCAGCTCCAGCTTGTTGCCGCGCAGCAGGTCGACCGTCATCGACGGCATCATCTCGGGTGGGAACCCACGCATTGCCTTGAGCATCTTCTCCTCGAGGTCGGGCGCGAGCTTCACCCCGCGGGCGCGGCCCACCGCAGCTACCTCGGCGAAGCCTTTCTCGAACAGGGCGAACACCTCGGGATCGTCGCGCAGCTTGCCGAACGGCAGACGCGTGAGGGACGCGACCGCGCTGTTGGTCGCCATCAGCACGAATTTCTCCCACAACGCGACGAGGATTTCGTTGGTGTTGACCGAGTCGAAACCCGCCGCTTGGCACGCTGCATGGAAGGCCGCGCCGCGCGCGCTCGGCCGCCCGTCGAGTTCGCCGAACGTAAGGCGCATGAAGACGCCGGTCTGGCGGATCACGCCGGGCTCGGCGATGGTGGCGCTGATCTGCGCGACCCCGCCCATGACCGCGTCCTTGCCGAGGATCGGGATGAGCCGTTCGCTCGCGTCGATGCCGTTCTGGAGCGGAATGACGGCGGTCGTCCTGCCGACGAGCGGCCGGATCGCAGCGCCGACGCTCTCCACGTCCCACAGCTTGACGCAGAACAGGACGACGTCGACTTCGCCGATCGACGCCGGGTCGTCGGTCGCCTTCGTCGGTTGAAGATGGATATCGCCGCGCGGGCCGAGCACCTTGAGCCCGCGCTCGCGCATCGCCTTTAGATGCGCGCCCCGCGCGAGGAAGGTCACGTCGCTGCCGCTCTTAGCCAGCGCCGCTCCGAACGCCCCGCCGACCCCGCCGGCGCCGATCACCGCGATCCGCATTGCTACGTTCCTCTACTATCGCTTCGACGAACGTTATTGCACATCGCGCCCAAGATTGGCAGACCGATCACGAAAGGTCTTGAGCACCGCCGCGTCCGAGCTTGTCGACATCGGGAATCGCCGGTTCGGCTAAGGCTGCCCCAGATGAAAATCCGCTTTACCCACACCCTGCACTGGGACGAGCCGACACTTTTCCCATCTAGCGATGTGACACGATGTAGGACTCCCTGCAGAACGCCATATCTGTCACCGACATTCACGTAAACGAAGTTGCTTGGATTGTGAGTTTCGATGACGGGCCGTGCCTTCAAGACACAAGAATATCGCTTGTATGAGCCACGCGACACATTCGTCACCCACGAGGCTCAAAGTCGAAACCCGCACGTCCGTTCCAACTGCTATATGCTCTTAGCCGTAAGCGCGCTCGCTAGGCGGCCGAAGATTCACGGGGTCCATTGTCTGTTCTCCCGGTTGGCAAAGTCAGCTGAGCGCCCGGCGCGCAACGGAACCGGGGCTCAAGTTAATCGAAAATAATTTGTTCCGCTACAAGGCGCGTCCACCCTCACGGGCACAGCCAGTTGCAGACGTTGAACGATGTCTTGCGCAGGATTAGCCTCGTAAGAAGCGCCGTCCCCATCGAGACCGCTCATACAGCAAAAGGTCCCATCATGAGCACAATGCGACATCTCGGCAGCCCGATTGCGAAGAGCTTCAGCGAGGCACTCCGCATCGACAACGAAGCCGGCAGTTGGATCTTCATCGCCGGTCAAGTGGGCGTGGCGATCCAACCGGACAAGAAGCCCATCAGCTTCGAGCAGGAAGTGCGTGTCACCTTCGATCGCATCCGCGAATCTTTGCGCAAGCTCGACGCCGACATGGACAAGATCGTGAGCATCAAGGTCTACCTCACCGATCTTGCCCCCTATGCCGAATTCTCCAAGGTCCGCGGCGAGGTCTTCCCGCATAATCCGCCCACATCGACCGCAGTCCAGGTCGCTGGACTTCTGCTCGGAGCCCGCATCGAGATCGACGCAGTCGCCTTTGTTTCCAAGGGGTGAGACCAAGTCCGGGGCTCAGGCTCCTTGGTACCAGCTTGCTATCAGCGCTCGGAGCCTGCAATCTTGGCTCGGTCAGCGCGACAAATTGCGGAGAGCGCGGATGGCAGAAAAGCTACACTTCAAGGCGGAAGCAGCGGCCGAGTATGATCGCGCATTTGCGCACGTCACCAGATACTTCATGCCCTTTCTGTTGCGTGCCGCCGACGTTAGGCCAGGTATGCGCGTTCTTGATATTGCAACAGGCACGGGCCTTTCCGCCGAGGCGGCCCTCTCCGCTGTTGGCCCGACCGGGCATGTCACGGCCTCTGACCTCTCGCCCGCCATGATCGACAAGGCGCGTGAACGTCTAAGTAACGCACCGAATGCTTCCGCCTCGGTCGAGGATGGGCAAGCACTTTCATATATGGATGAGAGTTTCGATGCGGTATTGTGCAACCTCGGGCTGATGTTCTTCCCCGACCCGGTGCGGGGTCTGTCGGAGTTTCGTCGCGTGCTGCGCCCCGGCCGGCGCGCAGCTGTCTCAGTGAATACGGCAGTCGAGCGCTCCTACAATCACCAGATCAACGTGATCATCGGGCGGTATGTACCCAGCCTGACCGAGGCTGTCACTCGCACTTTCGCGCTCGGCAATGCCTCACTGATGCAGTCACTCTTTGCTGACGCTGGTTTCGTAGACGTCGAGACTCACACCGTGAAGCATACCTTTGTGCTGCCGTCGTTCGATGCCTATTACGGCCCCTTTGAACGTGGCGGCGCTTCCACCGGTCAAGCATTGGCGTCACTGCCCAACGAAATACGCAAGGCTGTGCGCGAGGAAGTACGGCGGTATTTCGGCGACAAAGGCGGACCAATCGAATCGGAGACCGAGTACCGCATTGCCAGCGGTCGACGTTAGAGGCTTTACCAAACGCGTCGCGACAAAGGAGCAGGCCCGTCAGTCGCGAAACTCTAAGCCAGTCGCCCTTTTCTAAAGCTAACCGTCGGCGCACTCTATCGTTTGCATCGCAGCAACTTTGATCGATGATGTCCGCTCTCGGTCCAAAGCGCCATTTTGAGCGAGTGCCGATCATTTCCGTTGCTCACCGAACACCGGACGCAGAGTTGCACCGCATGACCTGATGTTAAGTGGTGCCAAAACCGGACATTGCCGCTTCCTTAACACCCGGACGACGCCGGGGCTTTCTTAGCTCGACAAATTCGTCAAAACATCCGAAGGCTGCGGCCTCGACTAATGTCGTGCAGCAGTCCGACACCACCGCGAGGATGCGATCACGCGTCGTAACGATACCGCTTCACCGCGTCTTCATTCCATGCGATGCCGGCGCCGGGACGGTCCGGGATAACGAGCGTGCCGGACTCGAGCTTGAAAGGTTCCAGCACAACGGGATCAGCCCAGTCCTGCCATTCCAGCCAGTGGGCTGTTTCCGTGACGCGCATGAGATGAGCGGCAAATTCCGGATAGAGATGCGTCGACATCTCGATCCCTGCGGCGCCAGCGATTGCGGCGGCACGGAGCCAGCCAGTCACCCCGCCGATCCGCATCAAATCAGGCATGACGAGATCGCCGGCGCCGGCGGCAAGCGCTTGCGCGACTGCGCGCGGGCCATAAAAATTCTCGCCAAGCTGCACCGGCGTTTTCAGTTCACGCGTCAACTGCGCATAGCCGGCAAGATTGTTGTACGTGATCGGCTCCTCGAACCAGTAAAGGTCTTGACCATCAAGGGCGTGACAGCGATGCAACGCATCGCCAAGTGACAATCCTTGATTGAAGTCGACCATCAGCTTGACATCGGCACCGACGCGCGCGCGCACCTGATCGATCGCCTCAATGTCGTCAGCCAAACGCTCGCGGCCAAGTCGCAGCTTCAATCCCTTGAACCCGCCTTCCGCCACCAATGCCTCAGCTTCATCGGCAAGCGTGCCGACCTCGGTGAGCCAAAGACCGTTGCTGTTGTACGCAGGGACAGGAGCCAGCGATCCACCGAGAAACACCGCGAGCGGTAGTCCTGCCGCCTTTGCCAGCGCGTCCCACGCCGCCATATCGAGGCCCGAGACAGCAATCAGGGACATACCTTCGTACCCAACGAGATTGAGCGATCGATGGCCGGTCTGGAAATCGTCAATCGGAGCGACTTGTTTGCCAAGCCGTGCTGCGGCGAGGTCGCGAATAGCAGGGATCAGGTAGCGCAGCGACTGGCCGAGATATGGCTCGAGATAGCTCCGACCGGTGATGCCCTGATCGGTATGCAAGTCGATCAGGATCATCGGCCAATGATCAAAGAAACCGACCCTGGACACGACCTTGCGGCGCAGCGGCACCAGCACGGCGCGCACATCGACCGATCTGAGCGTCAGCGTTTCGAGCGTCATGGTCCGCTCCTGGTTGTGGGACGCGCGTGAACGCTCCCAAGGCCATTCCAAGCGCGGCCTGCGTCGTTGTAAATTCACTATGCAGTATACAAACGGAGGCCGTCGTGCCGCGCTCAGGCGAACAGACGCGAGACCGAATCCTCGAGGGCGCCTATCGGCAGTTTCGACAGAAGGGATATACCCGCGTCAGCATGGACGAGATCGCTGCCGCGACCAAAGTCACCAAGCGAACTCTCTATTATCACTTCGAGAGCAAGGATGCGCTGCTGGCGTCCGTGCTGGAAGCCCAGCATCAATTGGCGCTAGCGGCGTTCAGAACGTTTGGCGACCAGTTGTCGGGATCGCCGCAAAGGATCGTCGACCTGATGTTCAGGGATCTCGCGGTCTGGGCCGACACGCCGCGCTGGGCGGGATCCGGTTTTACACGCCTCGTCGTCGAGCTTGCGGACCTGCCCGGGACACCCCGCCCGCCTGATCGCGCGCCGTCACAAGGCCATGCTGGAGGAGCATTTTGCAGCAGTGCTGCGCAAGGCCGGTGTTGCGCGGCCTCGCCAGCGGGCGCGGGCAATCTGGCTGCTTTCGGAAGGCGCGATCTCGATGATGCTGGTGCACAACGACCGGCGTTACGTGCGGGCGGCGGCGACTGCGGCCAAGGAGCTGCTAAGATCGCCGGCCCGCTAAGGGTCGTGTTTCTTCTCGGGCGGCGACAGGAGTACTTTGATGGCTTTGGACGATCGTTTGCGCGGAACGCTCAGTCTGCCGGTCATCTGCGCGCCGATGTTCCTGGTGAGCGGGCCCGACCTGGTTCGGGAGGCATGCAAGGCCGGCATCATGGCCGGCCTGCCGGTTCAGAACACGCGCAGCTTCGAAGAGCTTGAAGCCTGGATGACGGAAATCCGTGCAAGCCTCGATCGTCACGCCGCGGATGGTGCCCGCGTCGACCCGCTTGCCGTGAACTTCGGCGCCCGCTTCCCGCAGGATCAGATCGCAAAGTACTTCGGGCTCTGTCAGCGCTTCGGCGTGGAGTACATCATCACCGTGGGCGGCGATCCGACCGCGATTACCGCGCGGGCGCACGACGCCGGCATGAAGGTGTTTCACGACATCACGAACATGCGTTTCGCCGAGAAGGCGATCAAAGCCGGCGTCGACGGTCTGACCTGCATCGGCGCGGGAGGCGGAGGCCACTCCGGCACCATCAGCCATCTCGCGCTGATCCGCAGCGTACGATCGATCTTCAACGGCACGATCATCATGGCCGGCGCGATTTCGGATGGCGCAACGATCCGGGCCGCAGAGATTCTTGGCGCCGATCTCGCCTATATGGGCACGCGTTTCATCGCCACGGTCGAGTCGATGGCGCCGCAGGAATACAAGGAGATGATCGTCAGCCAGAGTTCGGCTGACCTCGCCTACACCGGCAAGGTCGCCGGCGTTCCAGCTAACTGGCTGGTCGCCTCGCTTAAGCGGGCCGGCCTCGATCTTGCCGAGATGCCTGAGACGCCGGCTGGCAGTAAACGCCACGACAATCTGCCTGAGTATTTGCGCCCGTGGCGGGACGTCTGGAGTGCTGGTCAGGGCATCGATGTGATCGATGATATTCCGACGGTCGAGTACCTCGTCCGGCGCTTGCGCGAGGAGTACGTGGCGGCGTGTGCAACGCCAAGCATGGCCGAAGCGGCACGCATTGCCGACTGATCGTCGAAGGCCCAAACCAGGCTGGTCAAGGCCGCAGACGCAGCCGAATTTCGGTGCTCGCAAAGGAGCGATCCCTGGTCAGCATGACGATGTCGACCATCTGCAACGATCTGGGCGAGTCATAGACGTATTTGGCATGCGACATTCCGGTGGTGAAGTCGGGCGTGATGTCGAAGTCGCCGGATTGCAGCGCTACGTTCATCAGCTTTGCCGCATCATGGTTCCTCAGCTGCGCATGCAGAAGCGCGTCGATCAGCACCGCAAGCGTCATGCCGTCCCGCAGCATCACACGCGCGAGGTCGTCGCCGTAGAGCTGTCGCAAAGCACCAACAATTGTCGCAACCGCGCCCGGGTCGCGCATCGCTCGGACTTCCTGTCACGAGCCCCCGCCGCGAGCTTAGCAGACGCGGCGCCAGGGCCGGAATTGCCCGCCGCAATTCCTCCCCGGATTGCACAGGGAACTCGTCGCGGCTTGGGCCACAGCCAGCATGGCTAAATCAGCGCGCCGCTGCGCTTGGCCGCCAGTTGGCCTTTCAAGTCCTCGGCCGTCCGCCGGTGCAATTCAATGGCCCGTTGGCGCAAATCGCTGACTTCCGCCAGCGCGTCGCTTCGTTGCGGACCCGGCGGGGCCTTGCTTGCGGCGCGCAGGATTTCGAGGACGCGCGCTTCAAGCGCCGCCGGGTTTTCGGCTGCAAGTGGTTGGGCCTCGACTTCCATCGGAACCTCGTCCGGCACCAACCTGGCAGCGTCCGACATGAAAGGGAATTTTGCAGCGCCGGCTCGCAGGCCATGAGCCATGCCCTTGAATGGAAACGATTGCAGCAATCGCAGCATGTCCGACCGACCTCCGGTTCCGTTTCGGACTGACGGTCGGTTTTGATTTCGGCGCGGGCATGACGACTTTGCAGCCACCGTGCGGCGGCCTGGTCGCCCCTCGTCGCGCCCATGATGTTCACCCCGAACCCAAGAGAGGGGGCCGTCGCCGGGAGGCAAGAGGGGCTATGGGGACCCAGCGACGGCTTACTTGCTACGCGCACCTTTGGAGTGCGGCTTTATCCTCGGCGCGTCCGATTAACGCGCGCTGAAGAAATGGCGGCAGTTGTGAGGCGGAGGTCATCGCAAAAAAGGCACGCGCGACGAAGGCTACCGCCTACCGAGATGTCACTCACTGCAGTCAAAGCGGGCGTAGCGCGACCAACATCGTCGCCGGTTATGGCGCGAAGTGCTCGTAGATCAGCAGTCGCGCGGCTCCTCAATAGGACGGCTTCGACACGAACGGAGTAAGCTGGATCTCGTGAGTTCAGCACGACGGATGCTGGGTGTGCAGGTAGTAAAAGGCCTCCGCAATCTTTGCCGGATCGATCAGGAGATTTGGATTGGCCTTCGCGGCCTTCAAGGCGCGTGTTCCGGGCGAGTTGATCGTGCCGTCGATGACGACGTTTGCAATGTGCACGCCGTGTTCGGAATATTCTTCGGTCAACACCTGAGCCAGCGTGCGCATCAGGACGCGTGGATAATACAGGGATCCGCCGGTCTGCCGCTTCCGTCCGCGCAGCGAGCTCGAATTGTTGGAGAAGAAGAAGGAGCCGGACCGCTTCTTGCGCATCGCGGGGAGCACTTCTTTCGCCACCAGGAACGGGCCACGACACGCGATATTGAGCGCCGTTTCGAAGATTTCCTCCGGAATGTATTCGAGCAGCTCCATGCCGGCCGGCAGTTCTCTCCCCTCGAGGTAGCCCGCATTGTAGACCACAGCATCGGGGTCGCCGGCCTCTTGGCCAATCGAGGCGAACGCGGACGAGATCGATTGTGATGAGGTGAGGTCCAATTCCACGATCATGCACGCGCCGCCCTGATCGTTGATCGCCCTGGCCAGCGGCGCGGCATTCGCTTCGGTTCGGGTCGTCAGCGCCGTAAAAAATCCCTCACGCGCAAATTTTTGCGCAACAGCCCCGCCGATGCCCCAGCGGGCGCTGACCGGCAGATCCGTGTCATTCAAGGTCTTGCCGTGAGCGAGCTTGGTGTTGCGTCCATCCGACTGCCATTTCGATGTGGCACCGATAATGACCGCAACCGGTTTGTTGTCCTTGTTTTGACGTCCAGCCATAGCCGCGAACCTTTGTGTAGCAACGAACCAAGAGCAATCAGAGCGCAAACTGCGCAACGGATTTCCTCAGCCTCGGGCCAGCATAGTCGGCAGTCGGCGGTTTGCAAATCGGTCGCGCCACAGGCTGACAGAGATGTCCGAGCACAAAGGTCACGCCTTGTGCTAAGGTGTCCGGCGCTGTGTGCCAGCAGCCAACATCACAATCGGCACGCCGCAGAGCGAGAAGCGATTATCGAGACGGAGGCAAAAGGGTCATGACCTATTTTGATCTCGGGCCGTACAGCCGCAAAATCACGACGTCCTCGCCCGACGCCCAGCTCTGGTTCGACCGAGGGCTCAACTGGATCTTTGGTTTCAACCATACCGAGGCGATCAAGTGCTTCAAGAAAGCGCTTGAGCACGATCCGCAATGCGCGATGGCGCACTGGGGCATCAGCTATGCCTCCGGGCCGAACTATAACCTGCCCTGGGATCGCTACGACCGTCACGGCCGGCAGCTCGCGCTGTCGGCTTCTTACGACGCCATGCAGGACGCCCTTGCGCACGCGCCGAAAGCAAGTCCGGTCGAGCAGGCGATGATCCGTGCCCTGCCCGCGCGCTATCCGCAAGCCGAGACGATCAAGGACATGGCGCCGTGGGACAAGGCTTACACCAACGAGATGCGCAAGGTCTTCAAGGCCTTCCCCGATGATCTCGAAGTGCGCGCGGTGTTTGCCGAGTCGATCATGAACGAGACGCCGTGGCTGATGTGGGACCTGCCCTCCGGCAAGCCCGCGGCAGGGGCCGGCACCGCGGAATGCCGGACGGTCCTGGAAGATGCGTTCGCGCGACTACCGGCCGCGTGGGATCACCCGGGCCTGCTGCATCTCTATGTCCACCTGATGGAGATGTCGCCGTTCCCGGAGCGGGCACTGCGCGCCGGCGATCGCTTGCGCGCAATCGTGCCCGACTCCGGTCACCTCATCCACATGCCGACGCACCTCGACATTCTGTGCGGTCACTACAACGACGTGCTGGTCTACAATCAGCGAGCGCTCGTGACCGACCGCGCCTTCCTGGCCGCGACAGTCGATCCCGGCGTCTATCTGGTCTACGTCATCCACGACTTCCACTTTGCGATCTACGGCGCGATGTTCCTCGGCCAGTACACGCCGGCGATCACGTTGGCCGAGGAGCTGATCGCCACGGTGCCCGAAGCTGTATTGCGCATCGAATCGCCGCCGATGGCGGAATTCCTCGAGGGTTACCTGACGATGAAGCAGCACGTCCTCGTGCGCTTCGGCAAATGGCGCGAAATCATCGCACAGAAGCTGCCCGAGGACCGCGAGCTCTACTGTTCGAATGTCGCCATGATGCACTACGCCAAGGCGGTCGCACACTCGGCGCTCGGCAATATCGCCGAGGCGGAAGCCGAGAAGGCACTGTTCGTTAAGGCGAAGGCCCGGGTGCCCGACAGCCGGCTCATCCACAACAACACCGTCGTCGACTTGCTTGGCGTGGCCGAGGCGATGCTGAATGGCGAACTGGAATACCGCAAGGGCAATTATGACACGGCTTTCGCGCATCTACGCACCTCGGTCGCGCTCAGCGATGCGCTGCCCTATGACGAGCCGTGGGGATGGATGCAGCCGCCGCGCCATGCGCTCGGCGCGCTGCTGCTCGAGCAGGGACGAATCGAGGAGGCCGAGGCGGTCTACCGTTCCGATCTCGGTCTTGATGGCAGCTTAAGCCGGGCCTGCCAGCATCCCGACAACCTGTGGTCGCTGCACGGGCTGCACGAATGCCTTATGCGCCGCGGAGAAAAGGTCGAGATGGCCCTGATCAAACAGCGGCTCGATCTCGCGCAAGCGCGGGCGGAGGTCCCGATCAAGGCATCGTGCTTCTGCCGTCGGATGGACATGGCGGCCGGGTAGTTACGCCGTCTGCGGCGCTGATGTCGTTGCGATGATGCGCTTGAGCTCCGGCAGGCACGAGCCGCAGTTGGTCCCGGCGCGCAACAGTTTGCCGATTTCTTCCACTGTCGCCGCCTCGCCGCTCTCGATCTTGTCGCGAATGGTGGTCAAGCCCACGCCGAAGCAGGCACACACGATCGGCCCCGCCGACGCCGAGCCATTCGCCGCCCTGCCCGACAGCAGTGCCTGGCGCTGAGCCGCTTCGAGCACGCCGGCTTCGAATAGCGCCTTGACCTGGTCCCAGGACGATGCCGCATCGGCCGGGGCGAGAAACAGGCAAGCCTCAAGTTTGCCTTCGCTATACGCTGCGACCCGATAGATGCCGCGAAACTCGTCGCGATATTCGGCGAGCTCCATATTGCTCACGGCATTTCGGAATCGCTCGCGCCAGGCATCAATCGATGCATCGCTCGCGAGCAGCAGGCCCGTGCCATTCCTGACCGTGACCGCCGACCACCAGGTGTCATCAGGCAGCGCGTCGCGCGAAAGTCCGAGCGCAAAGCCGCGATGCGCAAAGCTCACCGGCGCGATTGCAGCGGGCGTTCCCTTGGCTTCGGGCTGGCCGGAATACGGATCCACCTCGCCGGCAACGAGGTCGCCGATCGTCGCCGACGACGCGGTCTCATCGCTCCAGTGGATCGGCACAAAGATCACGCCGCGCCGCTGGCCCTCCTTCACCATCACCTTCAGCACGCAACTGCCGTGCGTCGAGGAGACGCGTGCAAATCCACCGTCAACAACTCCGAAGCGCGCCGCGTCGTCAGGATGGATTTCGACGAACGGCTCGGGCAAGTGATTGGCAAGACGCGGGCTCAAACCCGACCGCGCCATGGTGTGCCACTGATCGCGCACGCGCCCGGTGTTGAGGCGAAGCGGAAATTGCGGCGACACGGTCGCGCGCAGGCGCGGCCGCTCGGTGACGACCATGCGCGCCCTGCCATCATCGGTGAAGAAGCCGCCGCGGGCGAAAAACCGCTGCTCCGCCTTCGGCGCTCCCGCACGAGCCGGCCACTGCACCGGAATAAGCGCGTCGAACTCGCGGTCGGACACGGCCGCGAGCGCGCCGATGTCGAAGTCGCGGGCGCCGTCGTTCTCGAACGCCGACAGTGCCGCGTGCTCGCGGAACACGTCGGCGACCGAGTTGTAGGCAAAGGCATCGCCAAAACCCATCCGACGCGCGACCTCGCTGACGATCCACCAGTCGGGCTTCGCATCGCCGGGCGCCGCGAGAAACGCACGCTGCCGCGAAATGCGCCGCTCGGAATTGGTCACCGTGCCGTCCTTCTCGCCCCAGGCGGATGCCGGCAACAGCACATGCACGCCAGCGCTGACGGTGTCGTTGGAGCGGACGTTCTCCGACACCACGAGCAGGTCGAGCTTGCTTAGAGCGCCGCGCACCTCGGCAGCGCGCGGCAGCGACACCGCCGGATTGGTCGCCATCACCCACAGCGCCTTGATTTCGCCGCGGCTAACCGCATCGAACATCTGCACGGCCTTCAACCCTTCGCCGTGGACGATGTTCGGCGCACGCCAGAACCGGGACACGCGATCGACCTCGTCGGGCGAGAAGTTCATATGCGCAGCGAGCTGGTTGGCGAGCCCGCCGACCTCGCGGCCGCCCATCGCGTTCGGCTGCCCGGTCAGCGAGAACGGCCCCATGCCTTCGCGACCGATGCGCCCGGTCGCGAGATGGCAGTTGATGATGGCGTTGACCTTGTCGGTGCCCTGCGCCGACTGGTTGACGCCTTGCGAGAAAGAGGTGACGACCTTCGGCGTCTGGCGGAACAGTTCGAAGAAGCGCTTCAGGTCGGCCTCGCTCAAGCCTGTCGCGAGCGCGGTCGCTTTCGTGGTCGGCGCGATCTCGCGGGCGCGCACCAGCGCGTCGGCAAAGCCAGACGTGTGCGCCTCGATATAGGCGTAGTCGAGCGCGTGGGTGTCGGCGAGGTGCACGAGAAGGCCGCTGAACAGCGCCGTATCCATGCCCGGCGCAACCGGCAGAAAGAGGTCGGCGTCCTCGGCGGTCGCGGTGCGGCGCGGATCGATCACCACGATTTTTGCGCCGCGGGCGCGCTTGTTGGCCACGATGCGCTGATAGAGCACGGGATGACACCAGGCGGCGTTGGAGCCGACCAGGATGATCAGATCGGCAAGATCGAGATCCTCGTAGGTGCCGGGTACGGTGTCGGCGCCGAAAGCGCGGCGATGACCGGCAACCGACGACGCCATGCAAAGGCGCGAATTGGTGTCGACATTGGCCGAGCCGAGAAAGCCCTTCATCAGCTTGTTGGCGACGTAATAGTCCTCGGTGAGGAGTTGGCCGGACAAATAGAACGCGACTGAGTCCGGACCATGCTGCGCGATCGTGTCGGCAAAGCCGTTGGCAACTCTGTCGAGCGCACCGTCCCAATCGGTCCTTGCGAGCACGCCATCGGCGGCACGGACCAAGGGATGCAGCAGCCGTGTGCCGAGGGAAAGTGTCTCGCCGAGCGCCGAGCCTTTCGAGCAAAGCCTGCCGAAATTCGCCGGATGTTCCGGGTCACCCGAAATCTCCGCCCCACCCTGTCCGTCGGCCTTCGCCAGCACGCCACAGCCGACCCCACAGTAAGGGCATGTGGTGCGGACCGGCGGCGGCAACTCGGTGTGGGCGTTCACCGCAAATCCCCTATGCCGCCTCGCGTGCGGCGAGCGCGCGGCCGAAGATCAGATCGTCGCGGAATTTGTCGGTGGAAACGCCGGAGCGGATCAGATCGAGATACCACGGCCCGTCCGAGGTATCGCCGAACAGCACCGCGCCCGCGAGCCGGCCGCGCTCGATCACAAGCTTGCGGTAAACATCGAGCCCGGCATCGTGCAGCGTGATTTGCTCCGATGTGGCGTCGCCAAGAAAGCTGCCGGCCGAATAGACGTTGATGCCGGCGACCTTGAGATTGGTCGCAACTGCGCTGCCGTGATATTCGGCAGCGTCGCCGGCAAGATGCGCCGCCAGCACGCGCGCCTGCTCATAGGCCGGCTCGACCAGGCCGTAGCATGTGCCGCGATGTTCGGCACATTCGCCGATGGCAAAGACATTTGGCGCGCTGGTCGCAAGATGGTCGTCGACGACGATGCCGCGATTGACCTTGAGCCCCGCGGCCGCGGCGATCCCGGCGTTCGGCTTGATCCCGACCGCCACGACGACCGTCTCAGCGGCGAGGATGCGGCCATCCTTCAGCTCCACGCCTGCGACAGTGCCGTCGCCGACAAAACGTGCGGTCTCGACATTCAGCAGAACCTCGATACCCTTTCCTTCAACTGCGCGCTTCAACATGGTCGCAGCCGGGCCGTCGAGTTGTCGCTCCATCAAGCGATCCATCAGATGGAGCAACGTCACGCTGGCACCTGCCTTGGCGAGGCCATAGGCGGCCTCGAGCCCAAGCAAACCGCCGCCGATAACGACGACGCGGCCGCCTTTGCGGCCGGCACGCGAGATGGAATCGACATCGGCGAGATCGCGAAACGTCAGCACACCTTTGAGATCGGCGCCGGGGATCGGCAAACGAACGGGCCGCGAGCCGGTCGCCAGCACCAGTTTGGCGAAGCCGAGCGTCCGGCCATCGACGAGCGTGACGGTGCGCCCAACCGGATCGATCGCCGACGCAGCGCAGCCAATTTGGAGCGTGACGCCACGATCGCGCCACCATCGCGCCGGCCGGAGCGCGATGTCGTCGGACGCGGTTTCGCCTGATAGCACCGAGGAGAGCAGCACGCGGTTGTAGGCGAGTTGCGGTTCTTCACCGATCACCGCGACCGCGTAGCGTCCCAGCGCGCGTTTGGAGAGTTCCTCGCAGAGCCTGGCCGCGGCCATCCCGTTGCCGATGATGACGAGAGGTTCGCTCATCTGTTCGCTTACGCTCCTTCCAGTTTTTCATTCCGTCAGCACCGCCACGCGCCGGTTCAAAAAAAATGCCGCCCTTCAAGGTGCGCGAGCGCCCCTCCAAGGACAGCGGCATTGCTTTGAGGTCCGTCGTTGGACCCGAGGTCGTGGCGGCTGGCTTCCAGCCGACTTAGAGATGTCTTTACAAGTGTCGTGCCAACTGGCTTGCGATACGAAAATATTTGCAATTTCAGATTGTTAATCGCCCTGAAGGGCGCCTCGACACATCGCGCAATTGTTGTGCATGCGGCGATGCCGGGCACCTCTTGCAAAGATATTGTGCAGCGCACTTGAAGCAATCGGCCCGGTGCCTCGCGCGGACGAACAATGCGCACCGTAAATCGAGGTCAAAGCCGGTCAGGACCACGCGGAACATTGACGAAGACGTTAACGATCTGGCCAAACGCAGCTTTGCATTCGAAAGGGCTCTGAATATCATTGATGCATCAAGAGCTTTGATCGACATCGCTCAACCGAATTCACAGAGCAAAAGCTCACAGAGCAAAGGCGTCGTCCGGAGCCGGGATGAGGTTCTTTCGCAGCGGCAAAGCGTCCTCGTTCCTCGATCAAACCGAGGAGCTGTCCGGCGTGTCGTTCTCGCAGCTCGAAGACCCGGAGCTGCCATGGCTGCGCAATCGCACGCAGGCGGTCTTGTTCGTGGTCGCGACTCTCGTGCTCACGGCGCTGGTCGTCTGGGGCATCAGGACCTGGTTCAAGGAGACCTCGGTCCTGACGTTCGCGGTCGGGGCTCCCGGCCAGCTCGAAGCGCGCTTCGCGGCGAAGCTTGCAACCGTCGTCGCCAACAACAGCGCGACGCTGCGCATCAAGGTCGTCAATTACCCCGATAGCGACAAGGCGTTGGCCGCGTTTGATCACAAACAGGCTAATCTGGCGATCCTTCGCACCGACGCAAAGATCCCGTTTCGCGCTCGCGCCATCGCCGTGCTCGAACACGATTTGCTGCTGATGCTGAGCCCTAAGGGCAAGAAGGTCACTTCGCTTGCGTCGCTAAAGGGCAAGAAGATCGCCGTGCTCAGCGACGACGGCCGCAACGAAGCGATGCTGCGGCGGACGCTGTTGTCCTACGACTTGGCCTCGGTCGGCACCACGATCCAGACCGTCCCGACCGATTCCGCGCTCGACAAGCTGCTGGCGCCGAACAATTTCGCAGCGGTGATCGCGATCGAGCACCTCACCAAGATCGCGCATGACAAGCGCTACGAGGAACTGGCCAAGAGTCCCATGGGGCTGGCGGTCACTTCGATCGATGAAGCTCCCGCAATCGAGCGCAAGGTCCACGGCATCACCGACGAGAAACTCGAACTCGGCCTGCTGTCGGCCGCTCCGGTGCTGCCGGAAGACGATCTCGAGACCATCGGCCTGCAGTGGCTGCTGGTGACACAATCCAGCCTGTCGGAGCCCAAGGGCACCGATCTCGCGCGCATCGTGCTTGAGAACAAGTCCGAGCTGACGCTCGATGACGCGTTCGCCGGACAGATCGGGCCGGCCGACACCGACAAGGGTGCGCTGGTCGCCGCCCACAAGGGCGCCGCAGCCTATATCGACGATGACACCAAGTCGTTCATGGATCGCTATAGCGACATCATCTACATCGCCCTCGCCGCAGCCAGCATCATCGGCTCGATCTTCGTCGGCATCTACACCGCGTTCACCCGTGTTGCCCCGGAGAAGGCCGGCGAGCTTGCGACCTCCCTGCTCCAGATCGGCGAGAAGATCGACGCGGCCAATTCGATCGATGCGCTTGATCAGGTGCAGGACGAGCTCGAAGCGCTGCTGCGACAAGTTGTCATTGGATTGCGCAACGGCAGTATCAGCCCCGACGGCCTCGACAGCTTCCGCCTGAGCTATGAATTCGTGCGCGACACGCTCGCTCTCCATCGCGAGCACCTGGCGCGCCCTTCGGCGCGCAGTGAGCATCGCGACGAACCCGTTGTGGTGGTGACGAAGGCCGCGTCCTGATCAGAACCGGGCGATCGCCCCTCACAAAATTACAAAAACGACGCCAATTTTGCCGACTTTGTTTGAACTTTATCTCTGCCGTCACGACAAAGTGGCATATCGGGTTGAGATGGGCCTGCAAAATTGCGCCCCGGTGGACGAGTGAAACCCTTCAAGGCGCATTGAAACCTGATAGAATCTATCGGGATAATTTTGCCTCTAACGCAAACAAGATCGGTCACTTCCAGATGAATTTGTTCGACTCGCTACCGCGTCCGCTGACCGGCCTCGCAGGCGCGGCCCTCGCGCTGTGTCTGATTTCGTCTCCCGCCGCGGCGCAAAGCCCGGCACAGGCATCCACCGGCGGGACCTTCGCCGGCCTCGGCGGCAACTGGTCCGGCGCCGGGACGATCTTCGTTGCCGACGGCGGCAGCGAGCGGATCCGCTGCCGGGCGACCTACACTGTCGGCGCCGACAACATGACCTTGCAGCAGAACCTGCGCTGCGCCAGTGACAGCTACAAGTTCGAGTTGACCACCGACATCAAGGCGAACGGCAGCAATGTCACCGGCTACTGGACCGAGACAACGCGCAATCTCAACGGCACGCTCGAAGGCTCGGGCGGCAACGGCCAATTCAACGTGCTGGTCTCCGCCAACGGCTTCGCGGCAGAGCTCAACCTGACGCTCAGCGGCGGCAAGCAGACCATCGTCATGAGCTCGAAGAACACCGACCTGCGCGGCCTCAACATCAGCATGTCGAAGTCGTAAACGGCAGAAGCCTTGAGGAATCAAAAGGCCGCGCGTCGCGCGGCCTTTTTGTTGCGCCGTCCTAAAACCGAGCTCTCAGGTGCTTGCGCTACCTGGTTGCCGCCCCATGCCTTTGATGCGATCGGCGATGCTCAAAAGCAGCATTGCCGTCGGGCGCAGGATGAAGAGATCGGCAAACAGTGCGGCGACCATTGCAAACGAGCTCAGCCAGCCGAACATGCGCAGCGACGGCAGGTCGGAGAACACCGTCACGACAAGCCCGCACGCCAGCACCACGGTGGTCAGGATCAGCGCGGGGCCGACCAGCACGGTCGCCCGCTCGACCGCTGCGGCCGCGTTCGTGTCAGGCGTGTTCTCGAGCCGCAGCCGGTTGAGGAAGTGGATGGTCGCGCTCAAGCCGAGGCCGAACGACACCGTCAGCGCCACCACGCTCGCAAACTGCAGCCCCTGCCCCATCGCCCACAGGATGGTGCCGGACATCACCACCGGGAAGATGCCCGGCAGGATGCTCGAGAACATCACCACCACCGAGCGGAAGGCGAGCCCGATGAACACCGCGACCAGCAGAAATTCGATGGTCAGCCCGCGATTGAGTTTTTCGATCATGCTCGCCGAGTTGCGCGCCGCGATCGCCGGCAGGCCGGTCACCGCGATCTCATAGCCCGGGTGGCGCTTGCGGATCGGCTCCATCTGCTGATCGAGTTTCTCGACAACGGGAAGGATCTGGCTGGAGTCGAGGTCGGGCACACGGCCCGTGACGACCACCGCGTCCTGCTCCTTGTCGATGAAGCGCCGCACCAGGTGTTCGGGAATGACATCGACGTATTGCTTCAGCGTCGCAACGTCGGTCTTGCCCGCCTTTTCGGCGAGCCAGCGGCGCAGCGTTTCGAGCGACCACACGTTGCCGACGCCGGCCTCATGCTCGACCACGCTATGGACTTCGCCGATGGTCTGCAGTGTTTCCGGGTCATACAGCGACTTTCCCTTCGGGAATTCGACCAGCACGTCGATCGGATTGGCGCCCTCGAGCTTCTTGTCGAGCCGTTCGCTCGCCGCCACCGCCTGTCGCTTGTCGGGGACCTGGTCGGCGAGCCGGTAACGCGGCTCGAGATTGGCGTAGATGATCGACAGACCGCCGACCAGCACGACCGCGATCAGGCTCCACAGCCCCGGCCGCGCCACCATGCGCACCGCGATCCAGGCGCAGAATGCGCGCAGCGCGTTGACGCCGGCATCCGCGACCTTGAACTTTTCGGCGAACACCTCCTCCTTGCGGATCAGGATCACGCCGAACAGCGGCACCAGCGACAGCACCGCGAGCAGCGCGATGACGGTCGACGCAAGGCCTGCTTCGCCAAAGCTGCGGATCAAGGCGGAATCGGAGAACTGTAGCGCCAAAAACGAAATCCCGGCAGTGCCGTGGGTCAGGACGCAGGCCGGTCCGACCACAAGGATCGCCTGGCGGAACGCCGTGACCTTGTCGGCGCCGGCGATCAGGCGGTCACGCGCAGCAAATGTCAGCTGCATGGAGTCGGAGAAGCTGATGACCATGATCAACGGGGTCATCACGTTCAGGAACATGTTCAGGCTGAAGCCGGCCCAGCCGAGGCCGCCCAGCGCGAGCAGGATCGCGATCAGCGGCGGGAACGCCGCGATGATCATGAAAGAGACGCGGCGGAAGAACAGGATCGCGATCAGGCAACCGGCGAGCACGCCGGCGACGTTGTAGGTGATGCCGTCGCGCTCGACCGCGTTGCGGATTTCGAGCTGCATGACGGGCACGCCCGACAGCTGTCCGGTGAGGCCGGTACCCTTGATATCCTCTGCCAGGGTCTTGCGAATTTCGCCGACCGTGGCGTTCAACCCCTTGGTCTGGGTGATCGACGGGTCGAGCGCGAGCACGACCAGCGCCAGCGTGCCGTCCTCCGACAACAACTTGCCGCGGATGATCTCGTTGCCTTTGACGGTCTCGATGAACTGATCGTAGGCCGCACCGGTCGGAAGATCGGCTGGGAACAGCGCCGCCGGGAATTTGCCGGGCGCCGGCGCCTGACGCGCCGAGAACAGTGAGATCAGCCCGCGCACACCATCGATCAGCTGCAAGTCGGTGACGAGGTCGCGGACCTTCATCAGGACCTCGCGCTGCATCAGCGTCTTGCCCTCGATCACAACGAGCACGTCGTACTCGTTGGACGGAAACTTGCGCGTGACCTCTTCGTACTGCCTGAACTCGGGGGAGTTGGAGCGGAACAGCTGGCTCAGGCTATCGTCGACCTTGATGCGGTCGAGGCCGAAGGCCGCTGCAACGCAGCAGATCGCCAGCACGATCATGGAGAGGATCGGTGTCCTCATCGCGATCAGGCCGAACCGCTCGAAGCCGAGCGCGATGCTTAAGGGGCGCCGCTTGGTTTCGACATCCGCCGCCTTGTTCGAACTCTGATCGAGCATTTCCCGTCCGTGTCTCAAAGGCTCAGAATCAAACCCGGAGTACCGGGTTTTGGTCGAAGCGGGAACGGGTCTCGTCGCCGCAACAGCAGGGTTGCGCGAACGACCGACCTGCCCCGGCGGCTGCCGGGTGTGCTTCTAGCACGGTCCGGGCCGCACAGAAGGCCAAATATCTCATTTTGCAAACGAATTTGCCCTGCGGACGGCATTTCGGCCACGGAATCCGGACCGTAATCGCACGATCCGCGCCCTCATTCGGCCGGGACTGCCGCCTCCTGCAACTTGTTCGAGTAGTACGACGCGATCGCCTTGCCCTCGGAGGCCTCCCGCGAGAACACGATGACGTGGTGGGCGACGATGACGGCGGCCATCATGTCTTCGATGCGGCCGCGCAGCAGCAGCGGTCCCGCAAACGACCAGAACGCGCGCTTGTAGCTGCCGACGATGCCGAGCTGCCAGATGATGTTGCGCATGATCACGAGGCCGCGCTTGATGTTCTTCCACGAGGCGCGCTCCGGGCCGTTCGGCACCTTGATGCGGTTCGGATAGGTCGTCTCGCACTGGTGAAGATAGCGCGACAGCACCTTGCCCGGCTCATACGCCACGCCCATCGCCCGCCGCCACATCGCCACCACGTCGTCATAGGGCAGCTTGAACATCACGTTGGACTCGAGGTCCTCGTCATTCTCGACCAGCCGCCCTTCCCGCTTCAAGCGGTCCCACAGCGGCGTCTTCGGCAGCGCCTGCAGCAGGTTGATGGTCAGCAGCGGAATCTTCGATTCCTCGGCAAATTGCAGGATGTGATCGACCGTATCCGGCTTGTCGGTGTCGAGGCCGAGGATGATGCCCGAGGCGATCTCAATGCCATAGGAGTTGAGCGTCTGGATCGCCTCCATGATCGGGACCATCATGTTGTGGTCCTTGGCGATCGATTTCAGCGCCGCGGGATCCGTCGTCTCGATGCCGCAGAAGATCGTCGTAAAATACGCCTCCCGCATCAATCTGAGGATTTCGGGCCGCTTGGCGATGTTCAGCGTCGCCTCGCACGCGAGCTGGACCTGGAATCCGGTGCGCTTCTGCCACTCGACGAGATGCGGCAACAGCTCGAGCGCTGCCTTGCGGTTGCCGATGAAATTGTCGTCGACGAAATAGACCGAGCCGCTGAGGCCGCATTCAAGCAGCTTGTCGAGCTCGGCGACCACCTGCTTCGGCGTTTTCAAACGCGGATTGCGGCCGTAGAGTCCGGGAATGTCGCAGAACTCGCACTGATAAGGACAGCCCGACGAGAACTGGATGTTGGCGAGCAGGTACTTTCTGAGATCGACCAGCTCGTACGCGGGGATCGGAAACTTTGCCATGTCCAGCCGGTCGACGGTTTTCAGCACGACCTGCTGGGGCGGACGCGAGGGGTCGGCGGCCAAGCGCGCGATCAGCTGGTCGGTGGCGTCGCCGAGCTCGCCGACATGCAGGTAGTCGAAGGTCGGGTAGTTTTCCGGGCACGCGCTGACCGAGGGGCCGCCGATCACGGCGGGAATGTTGTGTTCATGGGCGCGGCGGGCGATGTCGATCATCTGCCGCTTCTGGATGTGCATGCCGCTGACGAACACCGCTTCCGCCCAGGCAAAATCCTCAGGCGTGGCGCTGCGGATGTTTTCGTCGATGAACCGCACCTCCCAGTCGGCCGGCAGGTAGGCCGCGATCAGCAACAGCCCCTGCGGCGGCATGAAGGCCTGGACGCCGTCGGTCAGCGGATAGGCGTGCTCCCAGGTGCCGAAGGCTCGGGTGTAGCGGGGAAAGACACAAACAATGCGCCGCTTGCCGAACCTGCCGTCGCCTCTCATCGGACGCCTCTTAACGTTGCTGATCGATCGGTATCGAGGAAGATTAACTTAGTCGGTCTTGGAAAGTTCTGCACGGCCGGAACGGCGCATTGGTGTCAGATCAGGTCGCCATGTTGCTGTCGCACCACGCAAATATTTGGTTCGAAACGCCCGATTTTGGACAACGGCAGGATGTTAGGACAACATCCGCCGAACACAAATGGGCAAAAGATCGCCGGAACGGCGATAAATTCCGCAAAGTGCGGCGATGGTGGCGGCTCGCGGCGACGTATCGGCCGGAACGGGGCGAAGGTCCTACGGCTTCAGCGAGTGATAGACCACGCGAATGAAATTCTGGCTGGCCTGGTCGGTGACCGAAAGCTTCTTGTCGTAGTCGGCGAACGGCCGCGCTGCGATCGCCTCAGCCTCGCTCTTGCCGTCCGCGATCAATTTGGCCATGCGGTCGCGCGCGTCGAGCAGCATGGTGCGGTAGTTGACGAGATCGGCCATGGTGGCGAGGAAGCCGTGGCCCGGCACAATTCTGGTCTGGTCGTTGACGAGTAGCAGATAGCGATCGCAGGCCTCGATCAGGCCCTTGATGTTGCCGCCGTTGGCGAAGTCGATGTTGGGGTAGCGGCCGGTCGCGAATGTATCGCCGGTCGAGAGCACGTTGGCCTCGGTCCAGTAGACGTAGGTGTCGCCATCGGTGTGAGCATTTGCGACATGTTTGAGGTCCGCGGTCCGGCCGGCGATCTTCAAGGTCATCTCGTCGGTGTAGACGTTGGTCGGCCCCGCACCGGTCACCGGCGCGGTCTTGCCACCGGTCAAACCGTTCGTCGTTCCCCCGGCAAGGCGCTTGCGCACATTGGCCTGTGCGGTGATGACGGCGCCGTCATTGGCGAAGCCGGCATTGCCGCCGGTGTGGTCGCCATGGAAATGCGTGTTCACGACGTAGCGGATCGGCAGCCTGGTCGCGGCATCGACCGCGGCCTTGATCTTGTCATGCAGCGGCGCGAACTGCGCATCGATCATGATCACCGCGTCGTCACCGGCCGCGACCGTGATGTTGCCGCCCACCCCCTCGAGCATGAAGGTACGGTTGCCCAGATCGGTCACCTTGACTTCGGCCTTGGAGAAATCCGGCTGTTGCGCAGGCGGCGGGGCGGTCTGCGCTGCAGCTTCGGCGACGACTGCCACCGCGACGGCGGCAGCGAGAATGGTCCTGATGTTCATGATGATGTCCCAACACTGCCAAAAGGGCTCGATCTGACAACACCGGGAGGCAGCAAACATTCGAGGGAACTATTCGCGTGCCTGTGAGCTTACGTCTTACGAATCCATGAGGATCGTGATGAGAAAGCTTGTATTGCTCGCAGCATTGATCGGAGTTTTCAGCGCGCCTGTCGCTGCGGAAGCCAAGGGCTGCATCAAAGGCGCCATCGTCGGTGGCGTTGCCGGTCACATGGCCGGTCACGGCAAGCTCGGTGCGCTCGCTGGCTGCGTCATTGGTCACCATGAAGCGAATAAGCAACAAGAGACGCGACCGGACGAGCGGTCACGCCCACAGGACAATCACGCGAATCAATAGCGGCCGATCAATCGATGCCCATCCGCCAAGTTGAACCACAATATCTCCATGGAAGGGATGGCTGGGGAACTAGGATTTGAACCTAGACAGGCAGAGTCAGAGTTTGCAGTCCTACCGTTAAACGATTCCCCAACAGCCTAAGCTGCTTATGAGCAGCGCTTGACGCGGAATTTTTGCGCTCCTGCCACTGCGCGACTGCTTGGGCTGATATAGTTCGGCCCGCTGGTCCGGTCTACCCTCAAAACGCCGGCCGATAGTCACCGAAGCTGCCCTAAATCCGGTCCCTGGCCCGCCCCGAATCCGGCTCCCGTCCAGCCTGCCAAGGACGGTTAGCAAAGGCTTAATCGCGCCATTCGGCCGCACGTTGCGGTCTCTCGATACCGTTTCAGACAACCGCCGCTAGAAGCTTAACGCTTTGTCGAGACAGCATCGGCAATAGTCCTGTTTGGGCAAACGCGCGGGGCCTCACCCGCGCCAAGAACATACAGTTCGACATGCAAAATCCCTCCACCGATTTCGGCGAAGTGATCTCGGTGCGCGGCTCGCAGGCGCGAATTGGAATTAAGCGCACCGGGCCGCAGCAAAGCCAGTACGAGATCCGCGCCACCGTCGGGCGCTTCATCAGCATTTCGAGCGGGCAATCCCTCATCATTGCGATGGTGACCGAGGTTTCCAGCGAAGGGCTGCCGCCAAGCGACGCCGCGAAATATTTCGCGATCGCTTCTGTCGACCTGCTCGGCGAAATCAACAGCGCGTCCGGCACGCCGCGCTTCCAGCGCGGCGTCACGGTCTATCCGGCGATCGGCGATCGCGCCAATCCGATCGGCAATCAGGAGCTGCGCACCGTCTATTCGCGCTCGCACAACGACGCCATTCACGTCGGCGCCCTGCAGCAGGATCCTTCGGTCAACGCCTATATCGACGTCGACGAGATGCTGAGCAAGCATTTTGCCGTGCTCGGCTCGACAGGCGTCGGCAAGTCGAGCGGCGTTTCGCTGTTGCTCAACGAAATCCTGGTGGCGCGGCCGAACCTGCGCATCTTCCTGCTCGATGTCCACAACGAATATGGCCGCTGCTTCGGCGACCGCGCGCTGGTGATCAATCCGCGCAACCTGAAACTGCCGTTCTGGCTGTTCAACTTCGAGGAAATCGTCGACGTCTTCTTCGGCGGCCGCGCCGGCATCGCCGAGGAACTCGAAATCCTTGCCGAGGTGATCCCGGTCGCCAAGGCGCTTTACACGCAATATCAATCCGCCGACCGCGTCGGCCTGAAAAAGGTCGACCCGAAAACTTCCGGCTTCAGCGTCGACACGCCGGTACCCTATCGCCTGCCCGACATGATCTCGCTGATCGACGAGCGCATGGGCAAGCTCGAGAACCGCTCGTCGCGCCTGACCTATCACAAGCTGCTGCAGCGGATCGACGCGGTGCGCAACGATCCGCGCTACGCCTTCATGTTCGAGAACGCCAATGTCGGCGGCGACACCATGGCCGACGTGCTGAGCCATCTGTTCCGCATGCCGGCGAACGGCAAGCCGATGACGATCATGCAGCTCGCCGGCCTCCCGGCCGAGGTGGTCGATTCCGTGGTGTCGGTGTTGTGCCGCATGGCATTCGATCTCGGGCTGTGGAGTGATGGTGCCTTGCGCCTGCTGTTCGTCTGCGAGGAAGCGCACCGTTACGCCTCCGCCGACCGCACGCTCGGCTTCGGGCCGACCCGCAAGGCGGTGTCGCGCATCGCCAAGGAAGGTCGCAAATATGGCGTGTTCCTTGGCCTCGTCACCCAGCGTCCGGCCGAGCTTGATGCGACCATCATCTCGCAGTGCTCAACGCTGTTCACGATGCGGCTCGCCAACGACCGCGACCAGGCGCTGCTGCGCTCGGCGGTCTCGGACGCCGCCGCAAACCTGTTGTCGTTCGTACCATCGCTCGGCACCCGCGAAGTTCTGGCATTCGGCGAAGGCGTGGCGCTGCCGACCCGCCTGCGATTTCAAGGAGCTGCCGAGCTTTCAGTTGCCTCGCAGCGAGGCGACGCTTGCGACCGTCGGCAATACCGACGGCCAGGACCTCAGATTCATCGAGTTGGTGCTGGACCGCTGGCGCGGCGCCACGACGCAGCGCGACCAGGTGTCGAGCAATCCGGTGATGCAGGACCGGCCGCTGCCGAAGACGGTGGAGTTGCCGATGCTGCAGCCGTCATTGGGGCTCGATCCCGAGCGCTTCTCGCTGCTCAAGAAGCCACTGCGCTGATCCGACAGGTCTGGTTGCCTTGTGGCTGCCTTGGCCCCGGCGCCGCTTTGCGTGGCGGGGTGAACGCCATTATCTTCGCTGACACGCAACCTGAGGGATCGTCATGTCAGCACCCGCCATCAGCCGTTTCCCCGTCCCCTCATTGCCAGAGCTGCCCGACGATATCCGCGCAAAAATTCTCGCGGTCCAGGAGAAATCCGGCTTCGTGCCGAACGTGTTCCTGGTGCTGGCGCACCGACCTGACGAATTCCGCGCCTTCTTTGCCTACCACGACGCGCTGATGGAGAGGGACGGCGGCCTCAGCAAGGCCGAGCGCGAGATGATCGTGGTTGCGACCTCGGGCCTCAACCAGTGCCAGTACTGCGTGGTGGCCCACGGCGCGATCCTGCGCATCCGCGCCAAGAACCCACTCGTCGCCGACCAGGTCGCGATCAACTACCGCAAGGCCGACATCACGCCGCGACAGAAGGCGATGCTGGATTTCGCGATGAAGGTCTCGAGCTCGGCGCACACGGCCTCGGACGAGGATTTCGCCACGCTGCGCGGCCACGGCTTCAGCGATGAGGACATCTGGGACATCGCCGCGATCGCGGCGTTCTTCGCGCTGTCGAACCGCATGGCGAATGTCACCAACATGCGCCCGAACGACGAGTTCTACATGCTCGGGCGCGCGCCGAAGGGGTGATTTTGAACCTCAGTCATCGGTGGCGGGGCCGCACCAGCCGGGGAGATAGATCGCGTCCTTGCTTTTTGCAAATTGAAGCGCCCGCTCCATGGCTTTGCTGAAGTCGCGCTTGATGTCCTTGTTCGGCACCCGTCGGCGCAGAAAATCTGCCCATAGAAATTCGCTGAAGGGCGTCGTGTCCTTGGCGTAGCCGCCCGCGCGGCGCAGCTCGCCCGCGACGCTTCGGTAGGGATCATCCTTGAGCCTGGCGACGGTCTCCGGAATGTCAGAGAACTGCCGCCTGACGCCTTTTTCGTCGTACGGATGCACCCACCGATGATTGTCCATCACCACCCAGAATGACGCCCGATCAACCATCGAAAGATCGGCGACGATGGAGACGAGCACGTGCTTGACACCCTCATCATGAAGAGCAAGTGCGAGGTGATGGTGATCGATGACGTAGTAGCGGTCATCAGTCCCTTTCACGACCGGTATCATGTGTCTTCCGAGGAGCTCTGCGCGCTTCTTCGGCTTATGTTCACGCCAGCGCTTGCGCTTCTCCTTGACCTCGCGCATTCCAACCGTGATCTGGGTCGGGCGCAACTCAAGGATCGGAATTGGCTCGATAATCAAATCCCGTTTTGTGGACATGATGCAATCTCTCCAATTTGACGACAAACACTCTGGCGCAACTCAATTTTTGCGCGATCGGCGCCATCTGGCCATCCCGGCGTTCCCGAGAAATCGCGAAATATTACCCGCCGGCGCGGTCTGAAACATCTCGCGGATTCGCTTCACTACATTGCAACGCGCAACGCTGATCTCTGGCCCGACGCGAGGGACGGTGCTAGGCTTTGCTGGCTAGGCCGGTGCCAGGATGTCAGGCAGCCAGATCAGACGCGACTTATCGACCGCAACCGACGGTGACCCGAAGGTCATCCCATTCCGGCCGCGGACCAGCGCGCAGCCGCCGACTCCGCCAATCACGCAGCCGAGCGACCTTGCGGCCTACGAGCAAAACCGCGAGCCGGACGATTACCGCCACCGCATGATCATGAACGTCGCGGCCGGGATTTTCACGATCGCCCTGACCGGTTTCGGCATCTGGCTCGCCATGAGCATCGCCGACTTGCGCAAGACCACCGATTGCCTGCTGGTCGGACGGCGCGATTGCGCCGTGATGCCGATCCACCACCGCTGACCGGACTTTTCGATTGAGCATGACCCTGTCGGGATCATGCTCCCGCGATTCGCGGCGCCGGCCGCGAGACGCCGCAAAGCCGCCAATTGCGCGCCGAATTGGCCATTCTGCCGCCATTGAACTGAGCGGGGGCGTCCGTTATACGACGAACTGCCTCCGAACCGCCGCTTGGCGCGCGACGGCCGAGGGACACCGGGTTGCCAATATATCGGCAACAAAATCAAAGGCTTGATGATGTCCACGTTCGATCAGGTTGCCAACATCATTGCGGAGACCTGTGACATTCCGCGCGACACCATTACGCCCGAGAGCCACGCCATCGACGATCTCGGAATCGACAGCCTCGACTTCCTCGACATCGCCTTTGCGATCGACAAGGCATTCGGCATCAAGCTGCCACTCGAGAAGTGGACGCAGGAGGTCAACGACGGCAAGGCGACGACCGAGCAGTACTTTGTCCTCGGCAATCTGTGCGCGCGCATCGACGAACTGGTCGCGGCCAAGGGCGCGTGATGCGCGCCGTCAGCCATGCGCCTTGAATACTTCCAGCTGATCGATCGCATTGTCGATCTCGACATCGGTGCCCAGACCATCAAGGTGGAAGCGACGGTGCCTACCACCAGCACCATCTTCGAAGGTCACTTTCCCGGATTCCCGATCATGCCCGGCGTGCTGCTGGTCGAATTGATGGCGCAAACCTCGGGCTGGCTCTTGGTCGCATTGAACAAGTTCGAGCGCATGCCGTTTTTCGCTGCCATCAAGGAAGCCAAGTTTCGTCATTTCGTGCCGCCGGGCGAGCGTATCGACCTCACCGCGCGCGTCACCCACGACGGCTCCGGCTACGCCATGACGCAAGCCGCCATCACCGTCGGCGGCAAGCCGCGGTGCAGCGCACAGCTGACATTCGTGCTCTCCTCGTTCCCCAACCCCGAGTTTCGCAGCCACATGGAAGAGATGGCCCGCCGCATTGAATTCCCGCAGCACGCCATGACCCGAAGCTGACCCAAAGACGGCTAACCAAAGATCATGGCTGGACAAGACATCGAGAGCTCTATCGAAACTTGGATCACGGGCATTGGGCTTGCCTCTTCCCTCGGCGAAGGCATCGAGGCGAACTGGGATGCGCTGGTGCACGGCGACGTCAAGGTTGATACCACGACGTTCGCGCCGTTCGTCGTCCATCCGCTGGCGCCGGTGAACTTCGACAAACAGATCGCCAAGAAGGGCGACCAGCGGCAGATGGAGCCGTGGCAGCGGATCGGCACCTATACCGCGGGCCTCGCACTGGAGTCCGCCGGCATCAAGGGCAACGCGGAAATTCTTGGCAAGACCGACATGATCGTCGCCGCCGGCGGTGGCGAGCGCGACCTCGCCGTCGACAGCGCGATCATGACCGAGCGCAGCAAAGGCAATGCCGATCCCGCGCTGCTCAACAGCCGCCTAATGAGCGACCTCCGGCCGACGCTGTTTCTCGCGCAGCTCTCGAACCTGCTCGCCGGCAACATCTCGATCGTGCACGGGGTGACCGGCTCGTCGCGCACATTCATGGGCGAAGAGGCCGCGGGCGTCGATGCCGTGCGCATTGCGCTCGCCCGCATCGCCTCTGGCCAGAGCGACATCGCGCTGGTCGGCGCCGCCCACAATGGCGAGCGCAAAGACATGCTGATGCTCTACGAGTTCGGCAACTACAACCTGAAGGGCGGATTTGCACCGGTGTGGTCGCGGGCGCCGAAGGGCGGATTTCGCGCTCGGCTCCGGTGGCGCGTTTCTGGTGCTCGAATCCAAGCGCCACGCCGAAGCGCGCGGCGCACAACCGTTCGCGAAGATTTCCCGCGTGGTCGCCGATCGCGCCCCGCGCAAGCAGCCGGGCCGCATCGCCGCGGGCCTCGATGGTTTGTGGGCAAAGCTGAAGATCGGCTCGGGCGCGACCGCGATCATCACGGGCGTAACCGGCGCGGAGCCGGCGACGGCCGAGGAGCGCAAGTTCCTCGATCACCACAAGGACATTCCGGTCCGCGCCACCGCAACGCGGTTCGGCCATCTCGTCGAGGCGCAATTCCCGCTCGGGCTCGCGCTCGCCGCGCTTGCGATCAAGCACGGCAAGCTGTTTCCGCCCGGCGACAAGACCGGTGCCGAGATTGAAATGGCGGCCGCGCCGTCCCAAATTGTGGTGATTGGGACCGGCCACTGGCGCGGCGAGGGCATGGCGCTGGTCGAACTGGTTTGAGCTTATTTATCCTGGGGATGTGCGATGAATTCCAAGCGTGATAAGGCCGGCCGTCCTGTCGTCGTCGTCACCGGCATGGGTCTTGTGACTCCGCTCGGCGTCGGCAAGACGGACAATTGGGCCAGGCTGACCGCAGGCGAGTTCGGGTATCCGCAGAATCTCGCGCTTCTCGACCGAAGGGTTGAAGACAGCGATCGCCGGCACGGTCGATTTCGCGCCGACCGCAATGCAGACCTCGACCGATCTCGCCGAGTGGATGGCCGACCAGGCCGCCGAGGAAGCGATTGCCCAGGCCGGCATCGGTGCCAGGGCCGATTTTCCGGGGCCGCTGTTTGTCGGCGCCGCACCTGTCGAGCTCGAATGGCCGCAACGCGACGAGATCGCGCGCTCCGTCGGCGGCAGTGAGCCGATCGACTACGACGCCGTGCTGCGCGTCAGCGGCGAAGAGAAATTCGCGCCCTATCACGATCGCTTCCAGTTCGGCTCGATCGCCGACCATCTCTCCGACAAATTCGGCACCAAGGGATCGCCGATCACGATCACCACGGCCTGCGCGTCGGGCGTCAGCGCGATTCAGCTCGGCGTCGAGGCGATCCGCCGTGGCGAAGCGGACACGGCGCTGTGTGTGGCGACCGACGCCTCAGTCAACCCGGAGGCGCTGATCCGCTTCTCGCTGCTGTCGGCGCTGTCGACGCAGAACGATCCGCCGGCCGGCGCATCAAAGCCATTCTCGAAGAACCGCGACGGCTTTGTGATGGCCGAGGGCGCCGGCGCGATGGTGATCGAGAGCCTCGAACTCGGCGCTGGCGCGCGGCGCACGAATTCTCGGCGTCATCGCCGGCTGCGGTGAACTCTCCGACTCGTTCCACCGCACCCGCTCGAGCCCGGACGGCAAGCCGATCATTGGCTGCGTGCGCAATGCGCTCGCCGATGCCGGCATGGAGCCGGAGCAGATCGACTATATCAACGCCCACGGCACCTCGACGCCCGAGAACGACAAGATGGAATTTTTGGGCATCTCGACGGTGTTCGGGGAGCGCGCGAAAGAGATTCCGGTGTCGTCGAACAAGTCGATGATCGGCCATACGCTATCGGCCGCGGGCGCGATCGAGGCGGTGGTCTCGCTGCTGACGCTCGAGCACCAGCGCATTCCGCCGACCATCAACTACGACGTGCCGGACCCGGCGATCCCCTTCGACGTGGTGCCGAACCAGGCGCGCGATGCCAGCGTCACCGCCGCAATGTCGAATTCCTTCGGTTTTGGCGGCCAGAACGTCTCGATCATCATGACCCGCGAGGTCGCGCAAAAAGCGCGCTTGGCTGCTTTAGCGAGTTGACGCCGCCGCCCCGGGCAGCGATAGGCAGACGCAAGACTTTTACCCTCAAAGACCAGCCTGTTATGCGCGCGCTCTGCCTCGTCAAGGAAAAGCAGCTTGAAGTGCTCGACCTCGCCCCGCCGGCCCCGCCGGCCGCTGGCGAGGTGCAGATCCGCATCCGCGCCGTGGCGCTCAATCACCTCGACGTCTGGGGCTATCGCGGCATGGCGTTCGTCAAGCGCAAGCTGCCGCTCGTCATAGGGGCCGAGGCGTCGGGCGAGATCGCCGCTGTCGGCAGCGGCGTCGATCGCTTCAAGGTCGGCCAACCCGTCGTCATGTATGGCGGCCTCACCTGCGGGACCTGTCCGGCCTGCCGCGAAGGTCGCGACAATCTGTGTGAGAACATTTCCGGCATCCTCGGCTTTCACGTTGACGGGTTCGCGCGCGAACGCCTCAACATGCCGGCCCGAACTCGTGATCCCGGTGCCCGCCAATGTGAGCTTGCGCGATGCCGCCTGCGCGCCGATCGCGTTCGGCACCGTGCAGCACATGCTGTTCGACAATGCGCAGTTGAAGCCGGGCGAGACCATCCTGGTTCACGCCGGCGGCGGCGGTATCGGCAGCGTCGCGATCAAGATGGCGAAGGCGATTGGCTGCACGGTGATCACCACGGTCGGCGACGATGCCAAGATCGCCGGCGTAAAAGCACTCGGCGCCGACCACGTCATTAATTACCGCAAGGACCGCTTCGAGGGCGAGGTCCGCAAGCTGACCAGGAAGGTCGGCGTCGACGTCGTGTTCGACCATGTCGGTGCCGACACCTTCGGCGGGTCGCTGCTCGTGCTGAAGCCGGGCGGCCGCTATGTCACCTGCGGCGCGACGTCGGGACCGTCGGCGACGATCAACCTGATGCAGCTGTTCCAACGGCAGTACCGCATCATTGGCTCGTTCGCCTGCACCCTGAAGAACATTGCCGAAAGCCTTGAGAAGATGGCGCAAGGCATGACGCCGGTGATCGACACCGAGGTCCCGCTGTCGGATGTCGCGCGCGCCTTGCAGCGCATGGAAGACCGGCAAGTCTTCGGCAAGATCATCGTGCATTTCTGATGCGGCTGTTCTCGCGCTACTCGGTCTGGCTGATGGGCTATCGGCTGAAGCGGGTGGTCGGCGCCCTGCTTGGCCCGCTCACCGTCGTGCTGCTCCGCGCGCTCCGCTTGCTCGACCCCGACCGCACCGCCCGCTTCACCGGCCGAGTCATGCAACGCATCGGCGCTGTGCTGAAAGAGCACCGCATCGGCCGCGAGAATCTGGCTGCGGCATTTCCCGAGAAGAGCTCAACCGAGATCGCGGCCATCCTCGACAAGGCGTGGGAAAATCTCGGGATGTTCGCCGGTGAGTTCGCCCATCTTGATCGCATGTGGGACTACAACGAAGCGAACCCCGCTGCCGGCCGCATCGATCTCGATCCGGTCTCGATCGAGCGCTTCTTGAAACTCCGCGACGACGGCAAGGGCGCGCTGATCTTTGCCGCCCATCTCGGCAACTGGGAGCTGCCGGCGCTGGTCGGCCCGGCCTACGGCCTCGATTCCGCCGTCGTGTTCCGGCCGCCGAACCTGAAGGCCGTTGCCGATGCGGTCGAACGCATCCGCGCGGTGAACATGGGCACGATCGTGCCGACCGAGCGCGACGCGCCGTTGCGGCTGGCCCGCATGCTGGAGCACGGCACCCACGCTGGCATGCTCGTCGACCAGTATTACGTCAAAGGCGTCGACGTCGTGTTCTTCGGTCGCAAGACCAAATGCAATCCGCTCTGGCGCGGCTCGCCGCACGGGTCGAATGCCCGATCCACGGCGTGCGCGTCATCCGCCTGCCCAATCACCGCTTCCGGCTGGAGCTGAGCGAAGAGGTCGCTGCCGTCCGCAACGCCAACGGCAAGATCGACGTCCAGGGCACCATGCAGGCGGTGACCAATGTGGTCGAGGGCTGGATACGCGAGTATCCGGAGCAGTGGCTGTGGCTGCACCGACGGTGGCGGTAATGCGCAAAAGGACCTAATGCCCGGTCTTCACCCGCGTCCATAAGCGGTTGATGATCCGCTGCGTTGCCGGGTCGCGGGCGGTGATGACGAACAGCCGCTTCAGCGTCGCGTCATCCGGATAGACGGTCTTGTCGTTGATCACCTTTGGGCCGATCAGCTTCTGGCTCGCAAGATTGCCGTTCGCGTAAGCAAGGAAGTCGGAGTTTTTTGCCGCGACCTCGGGCCGGTACAGATAGTTGATCAGCTCGAGCGCCTCGGCGACGTTCTTGGCGTCGGTCGGGATCGCCAGATTGTCGAAGAACATCTGCGCGCCCTCTTTCGGGATGGCGTAGCCGATCTGGATGCCGTTGTGGGCTTCCTCGGCACGGTTCTGTGCCTGCTTGACGTCACCGGACCAGCCGACCACGAAGCAGATTTCGCCGGTCGCGAGCGCATCGAGATATTCCGATGAATGAAATTTGCGCACGAACGGCCTGACCCTGGCCGCGGCGTCCGCAGCTTTCTCGAGGTCGGCCTGCCTGGTCGAGTTCGGATCGATGCCGAGCCAGGTCAGCGCTGCCGGCAGGATATCGTCGGCGGAGTCCAGCATATGGATGCCGCAATCCTTGAACTTCGCGAGTTTGTCCGGATTGAAGACGATGTCCCAGCTGTTGACCGCATCCTCAACCTTCACGTCAGGACCAAGGATCGCCTGCAGCTGTTTGACGTTGTAGCCAATTCCGGTGGTGCCCCACATGTAGTTGGCGGCGTAGAGATTGCCGGGATCGTAGGTCGCGAGGCGCTTCGTCACCTCGGCCCAGGCATTGGCAAGGTTCGGCAGCTTCGACTTGTCGAGCTTCTGGAACACGCCGGCCTTGATCTGGCGTTCAAGGAAATAGCCCGACGGCACCACGAGGTCGTAGCCGGATTTGCCGGCGAGCAGCCGCGTCTCCAACGTCTCATTGGCATCGAACGTGTCGTAAGTGACCTTGATGCCGGTTTCCTTCGTAAAGTCCTCGAGGACCCCCGGCGCCATATAGTTTGACCAATTGTAGAAATTCACCGTGCGGTCGGCCGCGCTGGCATTGCCAGCAAAGGCGGCGACCACCGCGATGGTCAAAATCCATTTGCCGGCAGAGTTCATGCCCCTCCCCCTTCACCTGACCGCGTGCGACAGCCGCTCCAGTGCCTCGTCGATGATGGCGTCCCGCTTGGCGAAGCAGAAGCGGATCACTGATGTCACAGGATCGTCCTCATAGAGCGACGACACCGGGATCGCGGCGACCCGGTGCTCGGTGACCAGCCGCTTGCAGAATGCTTCGTCCGTTACGTTGAGGCCCGAGCGGCTTTATGTCGACGTTGAGAAAGTAGGTACCCTGCGACGGGATCACCGGAAAGCCGATCGAGGTCAGCCCGTCCGACAGGCGGTCGCGGCTGCGCTGCAGGTCGCGCCGCATGTCGTGGAAGAAGGCATCGTCCTTGCCCAGGCCGTAGGCGACGGCGGCCTGCAGGTTCGGCGCCGTCGTGAACGTCAGGAACTGGTGCGCCTTGCCGAGCACGCGCAGGATCGGCGGCGGCGCACAGACGAAGCCGACCTTCCAGCCGGTCAGCGAGAAGATCTTCCCGGCCGAGCCGACCTTGACGGTGCGCTCGCGCATCCCGGGCAGCGTCATCAGCGGAATGTGGGCGCGGCCGTCGAACAGCACGTGCTCCCAGACCTCGTCGCACACGGCGATAACGTCGAACTGCTTGCAGAACCGCGCTAGCAGCTCGAGGTCCTCACGCGGATAGACGATGGCCGCGGGATTATGCGGGTTGTTGAAGCAGACGACCTTGGTCTTGCTGTTGAACACCGCGCGCAAGGCGTCTTCGGTCAGTCGCCAGTGCGGCGGCTCGAGACGGACGATGCGCGGGATCCCGCCGGCGCGGCGGATCAGCGGCAGGTAGGCGTCATAGGCCGGTGCGAACGCGACCACCTCATCGCCCGGCTCGATCAGGCCGAACAGCGCGCCGGCGATCGCTTCGGTGGCGCCCGAGGTCACCATGACCTCGCTCTGCGGGTCGAGCGTCAGCCCATGCCAGCGCTGATAATGCGCTGACACCGCCGCGCGCAGCTCGGGCAATCCCATCATCGGCGGGTACTGGTTGTTGCCGTCGATCACGGCATCAGCCGCCTTGCGCCGGACGTCCTCCGGCCCGGGATCGTCGGGAAAACCCTGGCCGAGATTGATGGCGTCATGCTCGCGTGCGAGCTGCGACATCACCTCGAACACGGTGGTCGGTAGATTGGTGTAGACGCGATTGAGCGGGCGCGTCATCGCGTTTGTCATAGCCTTCCGGTCAACCACCCGCCTTGGTCGGCAAGCCGGCGGCCTTCCAGCCGAGGATGCCGCCGGCGAGGTGCTTGTCGTAGGGCAGGCCTTCGGCTTGCGCCGCCAGCGACGCGGTTACCGAGCGACGGCCAGACCGGCAGGCGAACACGACCGCCTTGCCCTTCGGATCGGGAATGTCCTTCGGATCGAAACCCGACAGCGGCAGCACGACGGCGTCCGGATAGGCCTCGGCAGAAACCTCGTTCGGCTCGCGCACGTCGATCAGGAGATAGCGCCCCTCGGCAATGCCCTTGGCCACGTCCTGCGCGGTGAGATCCTCGACTTTGTGCTCGCCTTCGGCCACGTCAACACTCCATCAAATGGGGGTCTTTGCAGCACGCAACCTCGCCGCTGACACGACGAAAATCAAGCACTTGCGGGCTAGATCGTGACTTAGATCGTAACTTGGGTTCCGACCTCGACCACCCGCCCGGTGGGAATCTGGAAATAGCTGGTCGCGTCGTTCGACATCTGGGTCAGCGCGATGAACAGGTGATCCTGCCAGCGCGGCATGCCCGAATAGGCCGCGGGCTTGAGCGCGCGGCGCGACAGGAAGAACGACGTCGACATGATGTCGAATTGCCAGCCGAGCTTGCGGGCGATCATCAGCGCCTTCGGGATGTTCGGCGTTTCCATGAAGCCGTAGCGCAGCGTCACCCGCGAGAACGTCCCGCTGATATCTTCCATGTGGACGCGATCGGCGACGTCGACGCGCGGCGTCGGCGCGGTCTCGATGGTCAGGATGACGTTCTTCTCGTGCAGCACCTTATAGTGCTTCAGGCTGTGCATCAGCGCGGTCGGCGCGTTGTCCGGATGCGCGGTCAAAAACACCGCCGTGCCGGGCACGCGCTGCGGTGGCCGCTTCTCCAGCATCGAAACGAGATCCTTCAGCGGCAGTTCGTTCTTCTGCGTCTTCTCGAACAGCAGGCGGCTGCCGCGCCGCCAAGTGTACATCACGACCATGACGAGGCCGCCGAGCAGGAGAGGCACCCAGCCGCCTTCGACCACCTTGAGCAGGTTGGCCGACAGGAAGATCAGATCGAGCAACAGGAACGGGCCGATCAACGCAGCGGCCGCGAGCGGCGACCACTTCCACACCTTCCAGATCACCACAAAGCCCATCATCGCGGTGACGACCATCGTGCCGGTGACCGCAATGCCATAGGCCGACGCAAGCGCGCTCGACGACTTGAAGATCGCGACCAGCAGCACGACGCCGAAGAACAGAATGGTGTTGACCCGCGGCATATAGATCTGGCCGGAGTGGGTCTCCGAGGTGTGGCGGATTTCGAAACGCGGCAACAGCCCGAGCTGGATCGCCTGCCGCGTCAGCGAATAGGCGCCGGTGATCACGGCCTGGCTCGCGATCACCGTCGCGACCGTCGCCATAATGATCATGGCCGGCTGGGCCCATTCGGGGTACAGCAGGTAGAACGGATTTTCGAGCGCCTTGGGGTCCTCGAGCACCAGTGCGCCCTGGCCCAGGTAGTTCAGGATGAGCGACGGCAGCACGATGAACAGCCACGCGATCTGGATCGGCTTCTTGCCGAAGTGACCGAGGTCGGCATAGAGCGCTTCCGCGCCCGTCACCGCGAGAAAGACCGCGCCGAGCGTGAATAGTCCGATCACACCGTGGCTGACGGCAAAGCCGATCGCCGCGAGCGGATTGAAGGCGAACAGCACCACCGGGTGCGAGGCAATCCAGACCACGCCGGGAATGGCGATCACCACAAACCAGATCACCATGATCGGGCCGAAAAAAGCAGCGACCCGCGCGGTGCCGCGCGACTGCGCGGCAAACAGCCCGGCCAGAATGACGATAGTCAGGGGCAACACGAACGGATCGAATTTCGACGACAGCACCTTCAGGCCTTCGACGGCCGACAGCACCGACAGTGCCGGCGTGATGACCGCGTCGCCATAGAACAGCGCGCCTGAGATGATGCCGAGCAGCGCGATCGCGGCGACGCCGCCGCCGAGCGCACGCTGCGCCAGCGCCATCAACGCCAGCGTGCCGCCCTCGCCGTGGTTGTCGGCGCGCAGCAGGATCACGACGTATTTCAGCGTGACCACGATGATCAGCGCCCACAGGATCAGCGACAGCACGCCGATAACGATGGGCTCGGTCACCGCGCCTTCGGTCCCGGTGGCCGCGACGATCGCTTCGCGTAGCGCGTATAGCGGGCTGGTGCCGATGTCGCCGTAGACGACGCCAATGCTGCCGAGCGTCAACGCCACGACGCTGCCGTGGTCCTCGTGACCTTCCACGACCCCGTTGGCCGCCTCGGGTGAAGCGGAGGTCGTCGTCGGCATTGTCATGGAAGATCGCCTCTCAGCTGCCCTGCTCGGCCGCGGCGCGCGCTTATAGTGCGGTGCGACAATCGGAGCTTAGGCTATTTTCTCGTTTCAGGCATGCGCAAAGCGCATGCGGCGCGCTTTCAATTTACTCGCCTAACCAATTGATGAGCTTGCGTTTTGTCAAAGCCCCCTCTCACCGCTACCCTCAAATCGTGACCTGCGTACCAACCTCGACCACCCGCCCGGTCGGGATGTGGAAGTAGTCGGTGGCGTCATTGGCGGCCCGGCTCAACGCAATGAAGAGATGATCCTGCCAGCGCGGCATGAATGAGTGCGACGCCGGTTTCAGCGCGCGCCGTGACACGAAGAACGAGGTCGACATCATCTCGAAGTCCCAGCCGAGCTTGCGCGCCAGCGCCAGCGCCGGCGGCACGTTCGGCAACTCCATGTAGCCGAAGCGAAGCGCCACACGCATGAAGCGATCGCTGATCTTTTCGATACGAACACGGCGCGCCGGCGGCACCCGCGGCGCGTGATCCGTCTCGATCGTCAGGATGACGTTCTGCTGGTGCAGCACCTTGTTGTGCTTGAGGTTATGCAGCAGCGAGGTCGGTACGAAATCCGGATCGCTGGTGAGGAAGATCGCGGTGCCGTCGACGATATGCGGCGGACGCTTCTCCAGGCTTTTGATCAGGCTTTGCAGCGGCACTTCAATCTTGCGCGTCTTCTGCGCAAGGATGCCGGTGCCGCGCCGCCACGTCCAGATCACGACCGCCATCGCCGCACCAAAGGTGAGCGGCACCCAGGCGCCTTCCAGAAGCTTCAGGAGGTTGGCGGCGAAGAACGTCGTGTCGACCACGACGAACGGCAACATCAGAGCGGCCGCACTGATCAATCGCCAGTTCCACAGCTTCCAGATCACGATGAAGCCCATGAGGCCATCGGCCACCATGGTGGTCGACACCGCGATGCCATAGGCCGAAGCAAGACCGCCCGAGGTCCGAAACAACCCAACCAGCAACAACACGCCGATCAACAGCATGGTGTTGACGCGTGGCAGGTAGATCTGGCCGGCGTGCGACTCCGAGGTGTAGCGGACCTCGAAGCGCGGCAGCAGACCGAGCTGGATCGCCTGGCGCACCAATGAAAAGGCGCCGGTGATAACCGCCTGGCTTGCGATCACCGTCGCCGAGGTCGCGAGCACAATGAGCGGCGTCAGCAGCACGTTGGGCGCCATCCGGTAGAACGGGTTTTCGATCGCCTCGGGATGCGACAGCACCAGCGCGCCCTGCCCGAAATAGTTGAGCAGCAATGATGGCAGCACGAAGCCGAGCCACGCGGCCTGGATCGGCTTGCGGCCGAAGTGGCCGAGATCGGCGTAGAGCGCCTCACCGCCGGTGACCGCGAGAAACACCGCGCCGAGCGTCACAAGGCCGATGGTGCCGTGCGACAGCAGGAAATGAACGCCGTACCAGGGATTGATCGCCGCCAGAATGCTCCAGTCATCGCTGATGTGCAGGACGCCGAGCACGGCAATCGAACCGAACCACACGATCATCACCGGGCCGAAGGCGGCCGCTACAATCGCGGTGCCACGGCTCTGCACCGCGAACAGCGCGACCAGAATCAGGATCGTCACCGGCTGCACGAAATGCTCGAGTGCGGGTGCGGCGAGCTTCATGCCTTCGACCGCCGCCAGCACCGAGATCGCCGGGGTGATCATGGAGTCGCCGAGGAACATCGAAGCCCCCAGCACGCCCATCACCAAGAGCAGCGTGGTGCGCTGCCCGAACGCGCGCCGGCCGAGCGCCATCAGCGAGAGCGACCCGCCCTCGCCGTGATTGTCGGCGCGGAGCAGGAGCAGCACATATTTCGCGGTGACAACAATGATCAGCGCCCACAGGATCAGCGAGAGCACGCCGAGCACGATGGGACGGCTGACCGCGCCGCCCCCGGTGGCGCTGAGCGTCGCCTGGTGAAATGCGTAGAGTGGCGACGTTCCGATGTCGCCATAAACAACGCCGATACTGCCCAGGGTCAGAGCGGCGAAGCTGCCTTGCTGGCGCGGCTCAAGGGGAACCTCGGCGGCGGTCTCACTGGCGACCATGCGAACGATCCCGCGTTACTGACTTGAACCGACCAGCACATGTCCCGCGAGCTTGATGGCGGGCAGAGAGCGGCCTTTCCAAAAACCGACACGCGCAAACCTGAAAGAATCCAGGTCGCTCTGTTCAAGCTTATAGCAAGAGCACGGAACGGTCGCGCTGACCAGGCGTTCCAAAGATCGTATTTTAGTTTGGTGGTCGGAGGGACGCGCGGACGCCCCGCCCTTGACAAGCCTTACGGCCTGAGATCGGGCGGCAGCGGCGGGCTCTCGCGCATCAAGCGTGATGGTGACGCGCCGATTGGCGGCGAGCGTCGGGTCGTCGGGAAACAGCGGCTCGTTGTCGGCCTTGCCGCCCGCCATGAAGATGTGGCTCGTCGGCAAGCCCTCCTTCTCGAGGATTTGACGTACCGCGTTGGCGCGATCAGCCGACAGGTCGAACGCATCGTATTCCGGGCTCGCCGGCGAGAGCCCTGCCGCGGTGTGGCCGACAATCGAGATGCGCAGGGGTGTAGCGCGCAGCGGCTTCGCCAACTTCTGGATCAACAGCCGGGTGCGCTCGTAAGGTTCTTTCGAGCCGTCGGGAAACATCGAACGGCCGTCCTGGTCGACAATCTCGAGATTGAGGCCCTGCTTGGTCTCCTCGAACATGATGTGCTTGGAGATTTCGGTCAGTTCCGGCATGTCCTGCAGCGCCTGACGGAGCGAAGCCGCTGCCAGCGCAAACTCGCGGTCGATCTTCTGCTTGACGCCGGCGTGGAGCTTGCTTTCGAGGGCGTCGGGGCTCGGCGTGTTGGACGCGTCTTCCGGCGCAATGTGCTCGGCGTTTTTCAGCCGCGGCCGTGTCGGCAAGCCGTCGGTCTCGATGATGCCGGAGTAACGCGCTTCGGTCTGCACGCCGAACGCATCGCGCATCGAACCAGCGACTAACTTGAGTTTCTGCGCATCCTGGTTGGAGAACGCGACGAGCATCACGAAGAAGCTCATCATCAAGCCCATCAGGTCGGCAAAGCTTACATACCAGCCGTGACCCCCGGCATGCGCAGCGCCCCGCTTCTTCTTGGCCATTGACTTGTCCGCGGCACGTCCGCTCGCTTACGCGGGTACCGCCTCCCCTTCTTCGTGGCGATGCTTTTCCGGGAGATAAGCGAGCAGCATTTCCCGCACCAACGCAGGACTCTTCGAATCGCGGATCATCAGGATGCCGTCGATGATCAGCGTGCGATTGGTCTCTTCGTCGAGCAGCTTGACGTGCAGCTTGTCGGCAATCGGCAGGCAGAAGATGTTGGCGACCACAGCGCCATACAGGGTCGCAAGCAACGCCGTCGCCATGAACGGCCCGAGCTTGGACGGATCGCTCATGTTGGCAAACATCTGCACCATGCCGACCAGCGTGCCGACCATGCCAAAGGCGGGAGCACAATCGCCGATTGCGCGGTAGATCTTCTGGCCCTCGTCGAGATTCATGAGGAAGTTGTCGCGATCGCGCTCGAGGTTGTCGCGGATGAAGTTGAGATCGTAGCCGTCGGCGACATAGCGAATGCCCTTCGCCAGAAACGGATCGTCGATCTCGACCTTCTCGAGCCCGACCGGGCCTTGCTTGCGCGAGACCTCGGCGAGGTTGGCGAGCTCGTCGACCAGCTCGCGCGCCGTCTTGCGGCTCAGCGTGAAAGCGAACTTGGCGCCGAGCGGCAGGCCGTGGAGCATCGCGCTCAAGGGAAAGCGGATCAGTGTCGCCGAAATCGATCCACCGAAGACAATGAGGACGGCGTGTTCGCTCACGAACATTTCGAGGCTGCCGCCGAGCAGCATTATGATCGCAACGACGGCCGAGCCTGCCAACAAGCCGATTGCTGTCGTAATATCCATAGGAACCCTGACGCAACGCGCACCACAGCGCCCTTCTGGACGCGGTCCGACCGATGCGATCGAACAAGCAACCCTAGCGTTGCCGCCATTAAAGTTACGTAAAGCTTAGCGGGGAACCGACAATTCGAGCGGACAGTGTGCAGCTACGCCGCAGTTCACAGTTCGCTAACCATAAGTCGCGCGACGTCGGGCCGATCAGTGCAGATGCGGCGGACGATCGTCAGCCTGAGCATCAGTCGGCGGCTGGAACGATGGCGTGGCGGGCTGCGGTGCGGGTGCTGTCGCCACGCGCGAATCAAGCCAGCGCCGCTGCTGGCGGCGATAGGACAGCACGCCGGCGGGCAGCGAGATCAAATAGAGCACCGTGCCGATCGTGAGCACGTACCAGGGATAGCTGATCAACAGCGCGATGAAGAGCACGACGAAGACGAACGCCGGCAGCACCATTTCCGGCGGTACCCGCCGGCCGATGGTCTTGCCGGAGAACACCGGCAGTCGCGAGATCATCAGAAAGGCAACGGCAAGCGTGTAGAGCGCGGTGGCAATCGCGGGGAATAGCGGCACGCCGAGAAATGCCAGATAGATTGGCAGCAGCACGCAGATCGCGCCGGCCGGCGCGGGCACGCCGGTGAAGAAATTCGCGGCGAAAGCTGGCTTCTCGGGATCGTCCATGGCGGCGTTGAAGCGCGCCAGACGAAGCCCGCCACTGATCGCAAACACCATGGCCGCGATCCAGCCGCCATTGTGCAGCTCCTTGAGCTGCCAGAAGTAGAGGATCAATCCCGGCGCGACGCCGAAATTGACGAAGTCGGCGAGGCTGTCGAGTTCGGCGCCGAACCGCGACTGGCCCTTGATCAGACGGGCGACGCGGCCGTCGATGCCGTCGAGCGCCGCGGCAAACACGATGGCGCCGAGCGCGAGCTCCACGCGCCCCTCGAACGACAGCCGGATCGCTGTCAGCCCCGCGCACAGCGCGAGCAGCGTGATGACGTTGGGGACCAGCATGCGCACGGGAATGGCGCGGAAGCGCCGGCGGCGCGCTTCGAACGGACCTTGGCCGGACAGTTTCTCCATGAGGGCAATATAGCTGCGCAGACCCGAGGACGCCATGAACAGAAAGCCTTAAGTTTCAATTTGCGCGTATTCCATTCGCAAATCCGGCCACCACTTTCGCGGAACACGCGCCCTTGGTTAATCGGTGCGATAGCTGCGGCCGCCGTCCCCGAGCCTGAAGTCCGCCAGGACGGTTTCGCCGGCGACCGCGGTCTGCCCCTCGGACACGAGAGGCTTCGCGCCGTCAGGCAGATAGACGTCGAGCCGCGAGCCGAACCGGATCAGGCCGAAGCGCTCGCCCGCGGCAAGCGATTGTCCTTCGCGCACGAACGAGACGATGCGACGCGCCACGAGACCCGCGATCTGCACCACGCCGATCCGCCCGCCGGGCGTTGCAATGACGAGCGAATTGCGCTCGTTGTCCTCACTCGCCTTGTCGAGCTCGGCGTTGATGAATTTGCCTGGCCGGTAGACGATGCGCTCGATGCGGCCAGCCACGGGGCTGCGATTGACGTGGCAGTTGAACACGCTCATGAAGATCGAGACGCGCGGCAATGGCCGGTCGCCAAGCCCGAGCTCCGGCGGCGGCGCCGCCTGCACGATCAGCGACACCCGGCCGTCGGCCGGCGCCACCACAATCCCCTCGCCCTGCGGCGTCACCCGTTTCGGATCACGGAAAAACAGCGCGCACCACGCGGTGAGCACCGTGCCGATCCAGCCGAGCGGCGACCAGATCCAGAACAGTATCAGGCTCGCCAGCGCAAACGCGCCGATGAACGGATAGCCTTCCGGATGAATGGGCGGAATCTGCCCGCGAATGGAATCAGCAATCGACATCGTAACGTTTCAGGACCTCGTTCGAACGCCGGTCCGGCTTATCACGGCGCGGGCGAAAGCGACAATCACCCCGCCGCGGTCGGTGTCACAATCGGGACCGCCGTCCGCTCCAGATCATCCGGCGCATCGTCGTCGGCCTCGAGCTCGGGATGCGGCGCGGCCGTGCTGTCGCCGATCTGCTTGAGCTTCTCGCGCGCGGCCTCGGCCTCGCGCTGGCGGTTCCACATGCTGGCATAAAGCCCGTGCGCCGCCAGCAGCTGTTGGTGCGTGCCGCGCTCGACGATACGGCCCTGGTCGAGCACGATGATCTCGTCGGCGCCGACGATAGTCGACAGCCGGTGCGCAATCACGAGCGACGTGCGGTTCTTCGAGATGCGCTCCAGCGCGTCCTGGATCTCCCGCTCGGTGTGGCTGTCGAGCGCCGATGTCGCCTCGTCAAGCAGCAGGATCGGCGGCGCTTTCAGGATGGTGCGCGCGATCGCGACGCGCTGCTTCTCGCCGCCGGACAGTTTCAGGCCGCGCTCTCCGACCTCGGCCTCGTAGCCCTTCGGCGCGGCGCGGATGAAGCCGTCGATCTGCGCCGAGCGCGCGGCCTCCTCGACCTCGGCGTCGGTGGCCTCCCAGCGCCCGTAGCGAATATTGTAGCGAATGGTGTCGTTGAACAGCACGGTATCCTGCGGCACCATGCCGATCGCCGCGCGCAGCGACGATTGCGTGACGTCGCGGATGTCCTGGCCGTCGATCGTGATGCGCCCGGCGTTGACGTCGTAGAGGCGGAACAGCAGGCGCGACAGCGTCGACTTGCCCGCGCCCGACGGCCCGACCACCGCGACGGTCTTGCCCGCAGGCACTTCAAAGCTCAGGCCTTTGAGGATCTGCCGCCCCGCTTCATAGGCAAAGTTGACGTTCTCGAAACGGATCGCGCCATTCGTCACCTTCAACTCGGTCGCGCCTGGCCGATCCTCGATCTCCGGCTTGCGCGAGAGGATCGCGAACATCTTCTCGATGTCGATCACTGCCTGCTTGATCTCGCGATAGACCATGCCCATGAAGTTCAGCGGCTGGTACAGCTGGATCATCATCGCGTTGACCATCACGAAGTCGCCGACGGAGTTGGTGCCGTTGCGGACGCCGATCGCGCACAGCACCATGGTCGCCGTCAGCCCGACCGTGAAGATCACCGCCTGCCCGGCATTGAGCACCGCGAGCGAGGTATAGGTCTTGACGCTGGCGCGCTCGTAGCGGTCCATCGAACGGTCGTAGCGCTGCGCCTCGCGCGCTTCCGCGCTGAAATATTTCACCGTCTCGTAGTTGAGCAGCGAGTTCGATCGCCTTGGTGTTGGCCTCGGTGTCGGACTCGTTCATGCGGCGGCGGATGTCGATCCGCCACTCGGTCGCGATGTAGGTGTAGTACATGTAGACCACGACGACGAACACCGTGGCCAGCACGTAGCGCCAGTCGAAATAGTAGAACAGCACGCCCGCGACCATCGCGACCTCGACGACGGTCGGGACCAGCTGCAGGATCACCATGCGCACCATGGTCTCGATGCCGGTGCGGCCGCGCTCGAGAATGCGCGTCAGACCACCGGTCTTGCGCTCGAGGTGGAAGCGCAGCGACAGCTCGTGCATGTGCACGAAGGTAAGGAAAGCAAGCCGCCGCACCGCGTGCATCGCGACCTTGGCGAACACGCCGTCGCGCCATTGTTGCAGCACGCCCATCAAGACGCGCGCGACGCCGTAGGTCAACGTTAAGAGGATCGGAGAGACGATCACCCAGGCGAGCCAGTTGTCCGGTGCGACCGGCGCACTGCCGTGGCCGGTCAGCGCATCGACCGCCCACTTGTAGGTGAACGGCACGATCAGCGTGATGATCTTCGCGGCCAGCAGGATGACCATCGAGTAGACCACGCGCATCTTCAGGTCGGCGCGATCGGACGGCCAGATGTAGGGCCACAGACGCGTCAGCGCCTTGAGCAGCGAGCCGCGGTCGCCGGAGATTTCAGCTGATGACGGCGCGGCCGCGGTTCGGTGGTGATGGTGGGCCGCGGAATGGATGTTGGTCATTCGAAACTAGCGGTTGATCCTCGCCTCATGGCGCATGGTGCGATGTTGTTCTCATTGCTTGCGAAACGCGCGCACGGCAGTTCCCATATAGATAGTTTTGTCCGGTTTCGCACCCTCCGCGCCCTTATCTTTTTCTTCATGGGCTGTTGTGAAGATGACCGCACCGCAAAAGCACTGCGGCCGCGGCCTTGACCCCTCCTTATTGCAATGCCACATCGCCAGCTATGAATGACATTAAACGAATCTGCGTCTACTGCGGCTCAGGACCCGGCACGAACCCGAAATTCATCAAAGCGGCGACCGCCTTCGGTAAAATCCTCGCAAGCAACAGCATCGGCCTCGTCTATGGCGGCGGCACCATCGGACTGATGGGCGCGATCGCCGAATTCAGTGATCGATCACGGCGGACAGGTGATCGGGGTGATCCCCGACTTCCTCGCCGCGCGCGAGATCGCCAAGCGCGACGCCACCGAGCTTGTCGTGACCAACGACATGCACGAGCGCAAGCGCATCATGTTCGAGCGCTCCGACGCGTTCGTCGCGCTGCCCGGCGGCCTCGGCACGCTGGAAGAGCTGACCGAGCAACTGACCTGGTCGCAGCTCGGCCGTCACAGGAAGCCGATCCTGCTCGCCAACATCGATGCCTTCTGGGATCCGCTGCTCGCCCTGATCGCGCACATGCGCGAGCTCGCCTTCGTGCGCGAGGGACTCGAGGTCGATCTGCTCACCGCCGACTGCGTCGAGGATATCCTGCCAAAGCTGCGCCAGGCGGCGAAGATCGTACAGCCCGAACCCGAGATCGCGCCGGCGCGGCTGTGATTGCTTTCGGCACCATGTTCTTCGCCATTGCGAGCGAAGCGAAGCAATCCAGGAGTCACAACACTCCGCCCTGGATTGCTTCGGCGCTACGCGCCTCGCAATGACGAACTAATCAGGCCGGCGCGTTCGACTTGACGAGCTTGTAGACGACCGAATCCATCAGCGCCTGGAACGAGGCGTCGATGATATTCGGCGAGACGCCGATCGTGGTCCAGCGCTCGCCGTTCTCGTCCTCGCTCTCGATCAACACCCGCGTCACAGCCTCGGTGCCGCCATTGAGGATACGGACGCGATAGTCGGTCAACCGCAGGCCCTCGATGTATTTCTGGTACTTGCCGAGGTCCTTGCGCAGTGCGACGTCGAGCGCGTTAACCGGGCCGTTGCCCTCGCCGGCCGAGATCAGCATCTCGCCGGCGACGTTGACCTTGACGACCGCCATCGCCACCGTGACGCGCTGGCCGATCGCGTTGTAGCGCTGCTCGACATTGACGTCGAACTGCTCGACGCGAAAATACTCCGGCACCGCGCCGAGCGTGCGCCGCGCCAAAAGTTCAAACGACGCATCCGCCGACTCGTAGGCGAAGCCGGCCGCCTCGCGCTCCTTCACCTCGTCGAGCAGGCGCGCGAGCTTTGGATCATCTTTGCGAAACGGGATACCGGCGCGTTCGAGCTCGGACAGCACGTTGGAGCGGCCGGCCTGGTCGGACACCAGAATCTTGCGGTGATTGCCGACCTTTTCCGGCTCGACGTGTTCGTAGGTCGCGGGATCCTTCAGCATGGCTGAGGCATGAATGCCGGCCTTGGTGGTGAAGGCGCTTTCGCCGACGTAAGGAGCATGACGGTCCGGTGCGCGATTGAGCATGTCGTCGAGCGCGCGTGAGACATGGACCAGCGACGCCAGTTTCTCTTCGGAGACGCCAATGTCGAAACGCTTCGGCAAATTCTTTCTTCAGTCTTCAGCGTCGGGATCAGCGAGCAGAGATTGGCATTGCCGCAGCGCTCGCCGAGCCCGTTGAGCGTACCCTGGATTTGGCGAACGCCGGCGCGCACCGCGGCCAGCGAGTTGGCGACCGCTTGCTCGGTGTCGTTATGCGCGTGGATGCCGAGATTTTCGCCCGGCACGTGCTTGACGACCTCGCGGACGATCTCCTCGACCTCGTACGGCATGGTGCCGCCATTGGTGTCGCACAGCACGACCCAGCGTGCGCCGGCATCGTAAGCCGCCTTTGCGCACGCCAGGGCATATTGCGGGTTCGCCTTGTAGCCGTCGAAAAAATGTTCGCAGTCGACCAGCGCCTCACGGCCTTTGGCCTTCGCAGCCGCAACGCTGTCGCTGATCGAGGCGAGGTTTTCCTCGTTGGTGGTCTCCAGCGCGACGCGAACGTGATAGTCCCACGACTTCGCGACAAAGCAGATCGCGTCGGCTCTGGCGTCGAGCAGGCCGGCAAGACCGGGATCGTTCGAGGCCGAACGGCCCGGCCTGCGTGTCATGCCGAACGCGGTGAAAGCCGCGTGCGACAGTTTCGGACGCTCGGCGAAGAATTCCGTGTCGGTCGGGTTGGCGCCGGGATAGCCGCCCTCGATGTAGTCGAGGCCGAGCTCATCGAGCATGCCGGCGATGACCTGCTTGTCGTGCACGGTGAAGTCGACGCCGTTCATCTGCGCGCCATCGCGCAACGTCGTATCGAACAGATAAAGGCGCTCGCGGCTCATGTCGGTTTCCTCAAGTGTTCGAGCGTCTTGGTCATGGTGGTGTTGGCGAGCCATTCGTCGCCGATCGGTATAGAGTTGCGCTGCTGCGCGACATAGCCGCGATGCGAGAAGAACGGCTGCGCGGTGTCGCTGACGTCAGCAGACAGTTTCTTGGCGCCACGCGAGCTGGCAAGTCTTTCGAGTGCATCGATCAGCGAGGTCGCAACGCCCTGCCCGACCGCTTCCGGATGCACATAGAGCATGTCGATGTGATCGGCGCCTTTCAGCGAGGCGAAGCCGACCGAGGATTTGCCGAGCGTCGCGATTAGCGTGAGCTGGGAGGCGAGGCGCCGCGCCAGTTCGTCCTCGTCCGGGAACGACGCGATCCAGGCGTCCTGCTGCGACTGGGTGTAGTCGTCGCCGGTCAGCTCGGCGATGCTCGCTTCCCCAATCGCCGCACAAATGGGCGCGTCGGACGGCAGATACGGCCTCAGCGCCGGTTTCAGATGCGTTGCCATGGCCTCACCAGTACCCAAACCACTTCAGCGCCAACGCAATGGCCGCGGCGATCACGAGCACCTTCAGTGCGATGTAGTACAGCCAGTGCCGCGGAAACGGCGTGTCGGGTTTGTCGATCATCGCGCAACCTCCCAGGTCGTCACCGGATTGCCGCTGGCGTCCTTGCCGTCCTTGACCACCACGCCGATTTTCGCGAGCTCGTCGCGGATGCGATCGGATTCCTTGAAATCCTTTCGCGCGCGCGCGGCGGCACGCGCGGCGAGTAGAAGGTCAACTTAGCCTCGTCGACGCCTGATTTCACGACCAGCGATCTTTCTTCGATCTGTGGCTGTCGTTCGCTGAGCAAACCAAGTAGAATTGGCTGACGACTTGAGATATGCTTGGGCGATTGGGCCGTGCGATCGCCGAGCATTGACACGCCAGCCATCAACCTTCCGGCAACGGGCGGATGCCCATCGATGCAAGCGTCCAATCGCTGCCGGCGTGTTCAGGTCGTCCGCGAGTGCTTCAGGAAAGCAATATCCGGATGACCCGCGGATAATTCGTCGCCGATAAAGTCGTACCACCCATCAAGAATGTTGCACATTCCTCTAAGGCCTTCAGCGTCCAATCCAACGGTGAGCGATAATGCGTCTTCAACATATTTAAGCGCAGCACTTCACCCGGCCAGTCCGCCAGCAACTCGCCGAATCGTGATGAAGTTGCCCAATGATTTGGACATCTTCTCACTTTCGACCTGCAGGAAGCCGTTGTGCATCCAGACCTGCGCCATACGACCGGTGTGGAACGCGCAGCAAGTCTGCGCGACCTCGTTCTCGTGGTGCGGAAACACGAGATCGATGCCGCCGCCGTGAATGTCGAACTGCTCGCCGAGGTGCTTCCAGGCCATTGCCGAGCACTCGATGTGCCAACCCGGCCGCCCCAGCGTCTTGATACCCGCCGGCGACGGCCAACCCGGATCGTTTTCGCCCGATGGCTTCCACAGCACGAAGTCGGTCGGGCCGCGCTTGTATGGCGCGACGTCGACGCGGGCGCCGGCGATCATCTCGTCGAGCGAGCGGTTCGACAACGCGCCGTAGCGTGGCAAACCCTTGTTGGCCGAGTTCATCGCATCTGGCGAGAACAGCACGTGGTCCTGCTCGACATAGGCAAAGCCGCCCTGCACCAACCGATCAATGATCGTGCGCATCTCATCGAGATGCTCGGTGGCGCGGGGCTCGACGTCCGGCGGCAAGCAACCGAGGGCCTCGACGTCGTCGTGGAACTGCCGCTCGGTCTGCTCGGTCACCTTTCGGATCGCGTCGTTGATCGGCACGCCGGGATAGTCGCGCGCGGCACGCGCGGAAATCTTGTCCTCGACGTCGGTGATGTTGCGGACATATTTGACGTGCGCATCGCCGTAAATGTGCCGCAACAGGCGGTACAGCACGTCGAACACGATCACCGGGCGCGCATTGCCGATGTGCGCGAGGTCGTAGACGGTCGGTCCGCAGACGTACATGCGCACGTTCGTTGGATCGAGCGGCCGGAACGGCTGCTTGGTGCGCGTCAGCGTATTGTAAAGGCTCAGTTCCATCGGTCTCGCCCTCAGGCGGCTCGCATAAATGAAACGATCCGCGCTCCGGCTGGCCGGGCGTCCAGTTATCTCAGGTTTTGAGAAAAAGACGGCCTAGCCAGCGAATCGCTAGCTGATAATCTCGCGGCAAATGCCACAAATTGAAGAACGGCACGTCATGGCCGCACCATTCCGACATCCGAATGATTTCGTCAAGTCCGGGAACCTTGGTTAATCATTTTTAACGGCCTTGCGGGTAATTGGATTGGGCACCTCCCGCTTCGCCCGGTCCTGCCCATCATGCGTGCTCTCGTTCGCCTCGCCGCCGCGGTCGCCATCTTGACCACCACGTCCGCGTTCGCCGACAGCCGCATTTTCATCATCGCCAATGAATCGGACGGCTATGGCATCGACCAGTGCCTGGCCAGGGGCGAGCGCTGCGGCGCGCCGATGGCCAATGCCTATTGCCAACAGCGCGATTTCTCGGCCGCAGCGGCGTTCCGCAAGATCGACCCGGACGAGATCACCGGCGCGGTTCCCGAGGGAAATACGCGCAAATGCACGGGATTAGGCTGCGCCGAGTACGTTGCGATCACCTGCCAGCGATAAGCCCTTTCACGTTATCCTCATCGCCACGGCCGCGCCGTGGAAACGACGTGACCTTGCCGCAGGAAGCCTGTAAGGGAGGCCCCTGCGGCAGGACAATGCACAATCTTCAGCCATCTTCGCTCTCTCGCGCCCGCTGTGCGCTTTTCACCGCTGTCGCGCTCTGCGCGCTGGCGGCGCTCGGCTCGCTTGCGGCGGCGCAAACGATGCCTCCTTCCGAGCAGCCGCCTGGCACAACGGGTCCGGGTGGCGGAGCGCCGCAAGGCAATCCGATGTGCCAGCGGCTCGAGGGACAACTCGCGCTGATCGACCGCGGCGGCGATCCGGCCAAGGCCGATCAGATCCGGCGCTATGAGGATGCAGCGGCCAAGCAGCAAGGCGAACTCGACCGCGTCACCGCGCAGGCCAAGCGCATGGGCTGCGACAGCTCCGGCTTCTTCTCGCTGTTCAACGGCAACTCCGCGCAGTGCGGTCCGGTCAACAACCAGATCCAGCAGATGCGCGGCAATCTCGACCAGATCAACAATGGCCTCGCGCAGTTGCGCGGCGGCGGCAACGCCGAGCGTGACAACCAGCGGCGCAGCGTACTAACCGCGCTGGCGCAGAACAATTGCGGCCCGCAGTATGTGAATGCGGCGCGCGCTGCTGCGCAAGGCGGCGGCTTCTTCAACGACCTGTTCGGTAACACCAACCCGCAAGGCGCCCCCGACATGGGTCCGCCGTCGTCGACATACAAAACCGTCTGCGTCCGCACCTGCGACGGCTTCTATTTCCCGGTTTCCTACGCGACGGTGCCGAGCCGCTTCCCCGACGACGAGCGCGCCTGCAAGCAGCTCTGCCCCGCGGCCGAGGCTGCGCTGTACGCGTTCCGCTACCCTGGCGAAGACATCAACCAGGCGGTCTCGATCTCGGGCCAACCCTATACGGCCCTGCCGAACGCGTTCAAATACCGTCAGGAGTTCAATCCGTCGTGCTCCTGCAAGGCAACCGGCCAGAGCTGGGCCGATGCGCTGAAGCAGATCGACGAGCGCGCTTCGGCCGCCGAGAACGGCGACATCATCGTCACCGACGAGAACGCCAAAAAGATGATGCAACCGCGCGACGCGCAGGGTCGTCCGGTCAAGCAGACGTCAAAGGGCACACCAACCGCCGCGCAGAATGCGAAGAATGCGCCGGCTCAAGCCGCTGCTCCCGCGACGACATCGCCACCGGCGAAGGACGGCAGCGACAAGCCGATCCGCACGGTCGGCCCGACTTTTATTCCCGCGAAGTAATCGTTGTGTCGTCGTTGCCGGACTTGATCCAGCAATCCATCCTTGAAAGATGGATACGCGGGTCATAGGCAAGCGAAGCGACGCCGTTCTTCGAACAGCTATCCCCGCGTATGACGATAGAGTTCGTTGCAGCAGTTTTCCTCGCCTACACGTCCACGTCCGCCGCCGACGCTCGCGACATTTTGCTAACCAAGCTGTCGTCCGGCGCGGGCAACGGCTTGCCGTCGTCGCGGAAGCGGTTGGTGATCGGATAGCGGCGGTCGCGGCCGAAACTCCGGCGCGTCACCTTGACGCCGGGAGCCGCCTGCCGCCGCTTGTATTCGGCGAGGTTGAGCAGGCGGTCGACGCGGATCACGGTGTCGCGGTCATACCCTTCGGCGATGATCGAGGACAGCGACCGCTCCTCTTCGACGAGACGCTCGAGGACGGCGTCGAGCACGTCGTAAGGCGGCAGCGAATCCTGGTCGGCCTGGTTTTCACGCAACTCCGCCGTCGGCGGCCGCGTGATGATGTTTGGCGGGATGACGATGCCATCGGGCCCCAGCACGCCGTCGGGCTTCCAGCGATTGCGCAAGTCCGCGAGGCGAAACACCTCGGTCTTGTACAGATCCTTGATCGGGTTGAAGCCGCCATTCATGTCGCCATAGAGCGTGGCGTAGCCGACCGAGACTTCGGATTTGTTGCCGGTGGTCACCACCATCAGGTTGAACTTGTTCGACAGAGCCATCAGCAGAACGCCGCGCACGCGCGCCTGGATGTTCTCTTCAGTGATGTCGCGCGCCCGCCCCTCGAACGCGTTCGCAAGCGACGCCTCGACGCCGTGGACGGCATCGGCGATCGGCAGCACCTCGTAGCGAAAGCCGAGATTGTTGGCGAGCGCGGCTGCGTCGTCGATCGAAGTCTGTGAGGTGAAGCGGAACGGCAGCATGACGCCGCGCACACGGTTGGCGCCGAGCGCATCGACCGCAATCGCCGCGCACAGAGCGGAGTCGATGCCGCCGGAGATACCAAGCAGCACGCCGGGAAAACGGTTCTTCTCGACATAGTCGCGCAGGCCTAGCACGCAGGCCGCATAGTCGGCCTCATCGCCGCTCACCACACGCGCCACCGGCCCCTGGCAGCGCCAGCCTGTTGCTGTGCGCGTCCACGGCACGGTGACGATGCTTTCCTCGAACGCCGGCAACTGCAGCGCCAGCGAGCGATCGGCATTCAACGCAAACGATGCCCCGTCGAACACCAATTCATCCTGGCCGCCGACCTGGTTGACGTAGACCAGCGGCAGCCCGCTCTCGGTCACCCGCGCGACCGCGACGTTCATGCGCACGTCTTCCTTGTCGCGCCAGTATGGCGAACCGTTCGGCACGATCAGGATTTCCGCGCCGGTCTCGTGCAGGCACTCGACGATGTTCTCGTACTCCGGCAACTCGTGGCTCCAGATGTCCTCGCAGATCGGCACGCCGATGCGGATGCCGCGCAGCGTCATCGGACCCGAGATCGGCCCCCGCGCAAATACGCGCTTCTCGTCGAACACGCCGTAGTTCGGCAGGTTGACCTTGAAACGCAGCGCCGCGATCCGACCTGCATCGAGCAGCGCGCAGGCGTTGTGCAGCTTGCCATCGTCGACCCACAGCGTGCCGATCAGCACGGCCGGTCCGCCATCGGCGGTGTCGCGCGCAAGCTGTTCGGTCGCCGCCCGGCAAGCGGCCTGGAACGCCGGCTTGAGCACCGAGATCCTCGGGCGGATAGCCGGCGAGGAACAGTTCGGAAAATACCACGAGATCGGCGCCATCTTTGGCGGCCCGGGTACGCGCGGCGCGCGCCCTCGCCAGGTTGCCGGCCACATCACCCATGATCGGGTTGAGCTGGGCCATGGTGATGGTCAAACGGTCGGCGGCGGCCATTTGATTATCTCTGTTTTGAGCATAAGCCTAATATGGACCTATCGGGCAGCGCCCGCAACTGCGGTAACGCAGGTCAGATCAGAGCAGACCGATGCGCTCGGCGAGCGCGAACAGCCAGGTCGCGCCGGCAATGACGACGGCAGCGAGCACTGCCGCCGACCCCATGTCCTTGACGTCGCGAATTTGCGGATCGATCTCGCGGGTCAGCCGGTCGGAGAGTTTTTCGATCGCGGTGTTGAGCAGTTCCACTGCGATCAGCAGCAGCACGACGACAACAAGCTCAAGGCGGCGCACGGCCGTGGTGCCGACGATGAAAGCCAGCGGAATGGCGAGCAGCAGCGCAACAAGCTCCTCGCGGATGGCCTGTTCCGAACGGAGCGCAAACTTAAGTCCGTTCCAGCTGTTAATGGTGGCGAGGTAGAGTCGTTTCAAAGTCCGGCCACGGCAGGCAGAGGCTTCACCCGCGATCCACGCTCGCGCTTGAGCAATTCGGCGATCAGGAAAGCCATGTCGATCGACTGCTCGGCATTCAGCCGGGGATCGCAGACCGTGTGATAGCGGTCGTTGAGATCCTCATCCGTGATGGCACGCGCGCCGCCGGTGCACTCGGTGACATCCTTGCCGGTCATCTCGAGGTGCACGCCGCCGGCGTGGGTGCCTTCCGCGGTATGCGCCGCGAAGAACGCCTTCACCTCGGAGACGATGCGGTCGAACGGCCGTGTCTTGTAGCCGGTGGTCGAGGTGATGGTATTGCCGTGCATCGGATCGCACGACCAGACCACGATGCGACCCTCGCGTTTCACTGCGCGGAGCAGTGTCGGCAGGCAATCGGCGACCTTGTCGGAGCCGAAGCGAGTAATCAGCGTGATGCGGCCAGCTTCGTTGTCCGGATTGAGCACGTCGAGCAGGCGGATCAGTTCGTCGCCCTTCAGCGACGGCCCGCACTTTATACCGATCGGGTTCTTGATGCCGCGGAAATATTCGACGTGGCCGTTCTCGGGCTGCCGGGTGCGGTCGCCGATCCAGATCATGTGGCCCGAGGTGGCGTACCAGTCGCCCGTTGTTGAATCGACGCGGGTCATCGCTTGCTCGTAGCCGAGCAGCAGCGCCTCATGGCTGGTGTAGAAATCAGTCGCGCGCAGCTCGGGGTGGCTTTCGAGATCGAGGCCGCAGGCGCGCATGAAGTCCAGCGCTTCCGAGATGCGGTCGGCGAGCTCGCGGTAGCGGCGCGACTGCGGCGAGTCCTTCACGAAGCCGAGCATCCACTGATGCACGCTGCCGAGATTGGCGAAGCCGCCGGTTGCAAACGCGCGCAGCAGGTTGAGCGTCGCGGCGGACTGGCGATAGGCCATCAGCTGGCGCTGCGGATCGGGCGTGCGCGCTTCCTTGGTGAAGGCGAAGTCGTTGACGATATCGCCGCGGTAGCTCGGCAGGCTCACGCCATTCACCGTCTCGTTCGGCGACGAGCGCGGCTTGGCGAACTGCCCGGCGATGCGGCCGACCTTCACCACCGGCAATGCGCCGGCATAGGTCAGCACCACAGCCATCTGCAGGAACACGCGGAAGAAGTCGCGGATATTGTTGGCGCCATGCTCGGCGAAGCTCTCGGCGCAGTCGCCGCCCTGGAGCAGGAAGGCCTCGCCCCTGGCGACCCGGGCCAGCGATTTCTTCAGATTGCGCGCCTCACCGGCAAACACCAGCGGGGGAAAGGTCGCAAGCTGCGCCTCGACCTCGGCGAGCGCCTTGAGGTCGGGATAGTCAGGAACTTGCAGCACCGGCTTCGAACGCCAGCTCTCGGGTGTCCACCGCTCGGACATGGTCGGCCTTGCTCCAGAAAGACCGCTCTGTGCCCTCAAAAGCGGTCGGTTGCGGGCAGCTTATACACAGGGGGCAACAACCACGCCAGTTGGAATCCGCCCTGCAAGTCAAGACCTTGCAGGCAAGGTCAAATTTGCCTTTGATGCTGAAGTCCAGGGGCAGTTCTAAAATGGACGCGGTCACAGACGACGTCTTCGTCGACGACATCAGATTTCAGGGCGTCGACGGCTATTCGCTGGCCGCGACCCTGTTCATGCCGCGTGGGCCCCGGCATCAAGCCATCCTGATCAACTCGGCGACCGCGGTACCGCGCAAGATCTACGCAGGCTATGCCACCTACCTCGCCGGCCGCGGCAACGTCGTCGTCACCTACGACTATCGCGGCATCGGCGGCTCGAAGCCGGCGACGCTCAAAGGCTTCGAGACCTCGATGTCGGATTGGGCGGCGCGCGACGTCACGGCGGCGGTGACCTACATGCGCGCGCGCTGGCCGACGATGCGGCTCAACTATGTCGGACACTCCTTCGGCGCCCAGGCGCTTGGCTTGTTGCCGAACAACAACCACGTCTCGCGCGCGCTGTTCGTCGCTGGCCAGGCCGCCTATTGGGGCCTGATGACCGGCAACGAGCGCTATCGCGTCTACGCTTTGTTGAACTACATCGGCAAGCCGATCACGCAGATCGTGGGCTACGCGCCGGGCAAGCTCGGCATCGGCGAAGACTTGCCGAAGGGCGTGTTTCTGGAATGGACGAAGTGGGTCAACAACAAGCGTTACCTGTTCGACGACCCGACGCTGAAGACGCTCGCTAATTTCGCACACTATCGCGGCGCGCTGCGCGCGCTGTCGTTCAGCGATGACCCGTGGGCGCCGATCGCCGCAGTCGAGCTGTTATGCTCCGGCTTCACCGCGACGAAGCCGAACGTGGTGTCGATCTCACCAAAACACGTCGGCGCAGGCAAGATCGGCCACCTCGGATTCTTCCGCCCTGAGAACCGCGACCGGCTCTGGAAGGATTCGGCCAACTGGCTGCTGACGAGTTAGATTCTTGATTTACGCATGTACTTTTGGACAAACGAAGACGTTTGTCCGCGAAAACCGGTGTCCACTCTTCCGGGACATGCGCGGTTACTCCGCCGCCGCCTCACGCACGTAGCGCCCAGTCGGCGTGCGCATCGTCACGAGTTCTTCGGCGGCGGACGGGTGCAGCGCCATGGTCGCATCGAAATCAGCCTTGGTCGCGTTCATCTTCACCGCGATGCCGACGGCCTGGATGATCTCCGCCGCATCGGGCCCGACGATGTGGCAGCCGACCACGCGGTCGGTCTCACCATCGACCAGAAGCTTCATCAGGATGCGGGTGTCGCGCCCCGACAGCGTCGCCTTCATCGGCTTGAACAGCGCCTTGTAGACGTCGACCTTGGCGAACCGCATGCGCGCCTGTTGTTCGGTCAAGCCGACCGTGCCGACTTCTGGCTGCGAGAAGACGGCCGTCGGCACATCATTGTGGTCAACGCGCGTTGGCCTGTTGCCGAACAGGGTGTCGGCGAAGGCGTGACCTTCGCGGATCGCGACCGGCGTCAGATTGAGCCGGTGCGTGACATCGCCGACCGCGTAGATGTGCGGCACGGACGTCTGCGAGAACGGATCGACCTTGATGCCGCCCGTTTTCGCGTCGAGTTCGACGCCGGCTTTCTCGAGGCCCAGCGTCGCCACGTTGGCGATGCGGCCGATCGCGAACATTACCTGGTCGGTGACGATGCGCCGCTCGTCGGACAAGACGCTCGTGAACTCCTTGCCGTGCTTCTCGACCGCATGCACGGTGCAGCCGGTGAGGATGCGAATGCCGAGCTTCTCCATCTCGCCGCGAAGATGCGCACGCACGTCATCATCGAAGCCGCGTAAAATATTCTCGCCGCGATAGACCAGCGTCACCTCGGAGCCGAAGCCGGCGAAGATGCAGGCGAACTCCAGCGCGATATAGCCGCCGCCCTGGATCAGGATGCGCTTCGGCAGCACCGGCAGATGAAACACTTCGTTCGAGGAGATGACGTGCTCGATGCCGCGGATCGCGGTGCCGTGGTTCGGCGTCGCGCCGACCGCGATCAACACATGCTTTGCGCGCACCTTCTCGCCGGTCGAAAGTCTCAGTGTGTGCGGGTCTTCAAATACCGCGCGCGCCTTGACGATCTTGGCGCCCGATTTCTCGACGTTCGTCGTGTAGGCCGCCTCGAGCCGGGCGATCTCCTTGTCCTTGTTGGCGATCAGCGTCGGCCAGTCGAACGAATGCGCGCCGATCGACCAGCCGTAGCCGGCGGCATCCTCGATGTCGTGGCGGACGTGGGAGGCGTAGACCAGGAGCTTTTTCGGCACGCAGCCGCGGATCACGCAAGTGCCGCCGACGCGGTATTCCTCGGCGACGAGGACCTTGGCGCCGTAGCCCGCGGCGATCCGCGCCGCGCGCACGCCGCCGGAGCCGCCGCCGATCACGAACAGGTCGACATCTTCCGCCATCGCCTCACCTTCTTCTTTCTTGCGCGGCCCTCGTCTTGCCCGACCTTAAATCAGTTGATCGGCTTGCCGCGCTTTTTCATCTCCTCGTGGAATTTTCCGTCCACTTCATCACCGAACTTCTGGCTCCAGCTCCGCATGAATTGCAGACTAGCGGCGATCGTCTTCGGCTCCTGTACCAACACCTTCTTGCCGAGCGGCGACTTGTAAAAGTTCAGCAGATCCTTGAGCTCCTGCTCGGTAAAATCCGTGGCGTAGAGTCTGCGCCATTTCAGTTCCCATTTCCGCGTCGCGGCCCTGAAGATCCTGCGCCAGCTTGGCCGCGATTTCGTTGATATCCTTCTGGTAGCTGATGTTGTTCTGCATCAGCTGGGTCTTGACTTGATCGATCAAGCCGGGAACAGCATTGTCGTAGACTGAAAATGCGCCCTTCAGCTCGAGCAACTGGCGTGCGGTCGCGATCGCGCTTGCCGACGGCTGTTGCTGCGCCGACGCAACACCGAATAACAGGCTCATCGCTGATACGACGACCGCAGCAAGAATTGCGCGCGCGGTAATCTTCATTCTCTCGTCTCCCTCACCGGCCCTGCGGCCGTTCCAACACTCGCACACCGTCAGGCTCGGCCAGGATGACCTTGCTCGCGGTGCCGACAAAAAGTCCGTGCTCGACCACGCCGGGGATCACGTTCAGCGCGGCTGCGAGCGATGCAGCCGCGTCGATCCGTTCGCACCTGGCGTCGACGATCCAGTGGCCGCCATCGGTGACAAAACAATGTCCATCGCGCCCCTGTCGCAGCGTGATCTCGGCCTTGATCCCGTGGCGCGCCAGCACCTCGGCGATGGCCTGGCGCGTTGCGCCAAGCCCGAACGGCACGACCTCGATCGGCAGCGGGAAGCGTCCGAGCCGCTCCACCCATTTGCTGCCGTCGGCGATCACGGTCATCCGCGTCGACGCGGTCGCAACGATCTTCTCGCGCAACAGCGCGCCGCCGCCGCCCTTGATCAGGTCAAGATTGTGATCGACCTCGTCGGCCCCGTCGACGGTGAGGTCGAGATGGGGGATGTCGTCCAGTGTCGCGAGCGGAATACCGCACGCGGCGGCCTGCGCATGGGTTGCTTCGGAGGTGGGCACGCCGACCACCTTGAGTCCGGCGCGCACCTTCGCACCGAGCAATTCGACGAAGTGCCGCGCCGTCGAGCCGGTACCGAGCCCGAGCTTCATGCCATCGCGCACGTCATCGAGCGCGCGCGCCGCGGCGTCGCGTTTCAGGCTCTCGATGTCGACTGATCCGGCCAAGGATGATGTTACCCAGCTACGAGCTTGACGGGCTATCTAGCGTCGATTGCGGCCAAGTAACAGCCCGAAAACACGTGAAGAACCCGCCATTTGCATGAATTTGCTGAGCTTGTTCTTGCCTATCGCGGCCGCTGCCGATAGCGATCCTGCATGACCTCCGTCTCCCCCCTCATCGTCTTCGATCTCGACGGCACACTGGTCGACACCGCGCCGGACCTGATTGCCTCGCTCAACGCCATCCTGGCCCGCGAGGGCATGGCGCCGCTGCCGCTGGCAAGTGCCCGCAACATGATCGGCGGCGGCGCGCGCAAGCTGCTCGAGCGCGGCCTCGAAGCCGAAGGCCGCGCGGTCACGGCGGCCGAGATGGATCGATTGTTCGCGGATTTCATCGCGCATTACGCCGCTCACATCGCCGACCATTCGCGGCCGTTCGAGGGTCTTGAGACAGCACTCGATCAGCTCAGCGCCGCGGGCTGCATGCTGGCGGTCTGCACCAACAAGCTCGAATGGCTGTCGAAGCGATTGCTCGACAAACTGGCGCTTAGCACGAGGTTCGCCGCGGTGTGCGGCGCCGACACGTTTGGCGTGGCGAAGCCCGATCCAGTTATCCTCAGGCAGACCGTGGTCCGCGCCGGCGGGCAGATCACCTCGACCATCATGGTCGGCGACGCCGGTACCGATGTGGGCGTCGCGCGGCGCGCCGGCGTGCCGGTGATCGGGGTGACGTTCGGCTACACGGAAGTTCCCATCGCGGAGCTGAACCCGGACATTGTGATCTCCCATATGCGGGAACTGCCCGGTGCGGTCTCAGGCCTGCTGGGCTGACCCGGCGCAGCCAACGTAACGAGCTACCGCTCTGGACGACTTCGCAAATCCAGCTTTTCAGACCGTACTCAGAGATTACATGTCCAGCCGCCGTTAACCTTTTGGTAACGGATTGTTTTCCGGCCGTTGCGCGGGGTTCGCGACGCTCCTATGGTTCCGTTGGGGATGCGGCGGTTCGCCGCATAAATACGACGGGTGGAGTATGCGCCGCGCAGTGGTCCTGGCCGCAGCAGGCATTGGCCTTGCTGGCTGCTCTTCGTTTTCGCTGCCTTCGATGGACTTCTTCACACCGGCGCCACCGATCGTCACGCTGCAGCTTGAGTCCAAGCCCGAGGGCGCGACAGCAACCACATCCGCTGGCGCGAGCTGCCGGACTCCCTGTGCGCTGCAGGTCGCCGCGACCCCAGGATTGACCGTGACCTATACGCTCGATCGGCACCTGCCCCAGTCGGTCACGCTGCAGACTGCCCAGCATCAGGGGCCGCCGGCATCGGATGGCACTGCGCCGATCGTGACTGATTTCGATCAGAATCCAGTGTTCGTTGAACTGCAGCCGCTTGTTCCTCCGAAGAAAATGCACAAACCGCCGCCCAAGAAGCGTGTCGCGCGGCCGAAGCCACCGCCGACCGACGCCGCCGCGCCACCGCCGCCGCCGGCCGCGTCCTCGTCTTCGCCGCCGGCCTCGAGCCCGTTCCCGCCGCCCCCGCCGCCGGCGTCCCGCTAGCTCAAAGCATGATCCGGAAAAGCATGCCCTCGACTTGATCGGGGGTGGCTACCGGTTTTCCGATCAGATGATGTTCAATCAAATGACCGGCTTTACGGTTGCCCAGGCCGCTCGCCGCACATAAGTTGAGCTCAATCAAAGGAATGCGCGGATCGTCCGTGCACAAGGCGTTTGATGCTCGAGCGGTCGTCCCCCACACCAGCAATGATCGATCCGTTTGGTCGACGGATCAGCTATCTGCGCGTGTCTGTGACCGACCGCTGCGATTTCCGCTGTGTGTACTGCATGGCGGAGGACATGACGTTCCTGCCGAAGGCGGACTTGCTGACGCTCGAGGAACTCGACCGGCTCTGCTCGGTGTTCATCGCCAGGGGCGTGCGCAAGTTGCGCCTGACCGGCGGCGAGCCGCTGGTTCGCCGCAATGTGATGTCGCTGATCCGCTCATTGTCGCGGCATCTGAAGAGCGGCGCGCTCGATGAACTGACGCTGACCACCAACGGCTCGCAGCTCGCGCGCTTCGCCGGCGAGCTCGCGGAGTGCGGCGTGCGCCGGCTCAACGTCTCGCTCGACACGCTCGAGGCCGCGAAATTCCGCGAGATCACCCGCTGGGGCGACCTCGACAAGGTGCTGGCGGGAATCGATGCGGCGCAAGCCGCGGGCCTGCGCATCAAGATCAACGCGGTCGCACTAAAAGGCGTCAACGACGAGGAAATCCCGGCGCTGATCGAGTGGGCGCACGGCCGCGACATGGACCTGACGCTGATCGAGGTGATGCCGATGGGCGAAATCGGCGTCGGCCGCATCGATCAATACCTGCCGCTGTCGATGGTGCGAGCCAATCTCGAGCGCCGCTACACGCTGACCGAGCTGCCCGACAACACCGGCGGGCCGGCGCGCTACGTGCGCGTTGCCGAGACCGGCGGCCGGCTCGGCTTCATCACGCCGATGACGCACAATTTCTGCGAAGCCTGCAACCGCGTGCGCATCACCTGCACCGGCACGATCCACACCTGCCTCGGCCAGGAGGACGCCACCGATCTGCGCCGGCCGCTGCGCGCTTCCGCCGATGACGCACTCGTCAGCGACGCGATCGACCGCGCCATCGGCACCAAGCCCAAGGGCCACGACTTCATCATCGACCGTCGTCATAACCGGCCGAGCGTCAGCCGCCACATGAGCGTCACCGGCGGCTGAGTGCAGTCAGCACTCCGCGGCTCAAGCTTCATTCAGGAGAAGAGATTGGAGTCCACAGCCGGAGTGATCCTGGTCGTCGCATCGATCGCCCTGTTGTGGTTCTTCTTCCCGAAGCGCGGGCAGCCCCACCCCTTGCTGCGACTTCCGTTCATGCAATCGCTTGTGCCACTGGCGATCGTCATCGCGCTGGCACTCGGCGCGACCATGGCGATTTCCGGAATTTAGCGCGTGTCCAGCCGGCCCGCAGGCTCGACCCGCCGGGCGGATTCCCAGCGACGATATGGGCCATTCAAAGAGCTAGAGCCCGGCGGCGATTCGATCTAATCCGATCGGACGTTACTGCGAAGGGCAACAGGTGAGCATATTTTCGGGAGCATCAGGACCGGCGTTCTGGCTGGCCGTCCTCGAAGTTGTTTGGGTCAACATCCTGCTATCGGGCGACAATGCGGTGGTGATTGCCATGGCCTGTCGTGGCCTTCCACCGCGCGAACGGATGTGGGGCATGGTGATCGGGGCTGGTTTTGCTTCGATCCTGCTGCTCCTGTTCACGGCGGTCGTCACGGTGCTGATGAAGTTGCCTTATCTCCGGCTGGCCAGCGCGCTGGCGTTGCTGTGGATTGCGGTGAAGCTGCTCGCGCCGCCGCGACACGACGCGGAAGACACACCCGAGGCGGTCGAGGACCTCTGGCGCGCGGTGCGCATCGTCGTAGTCGCCGATATCGTGATGAGCCTCGACAATGTCATCGCGATCGCCGCAATCGCGAAGGGCCAGTACGTGCTGTTGACGCTCGGCCTCATCGTCAGCATTCCGATGGTGATTGCAGGCAGCGCGATCGTCCTGGCGTTGATCGAAAGGATCCCGGCGCTGGTCTGGGGCGGCGCAGCAGTTCTCGGATGGGTTGCCGGCGACATCTTCGCCAGCGATCCGATCGTGCCGCAGTTGTTCGACCGCTTCGAGCCGACCAGCATCGATTTTGTCGCGCGCATCGTGGGCGCCGCCCTGGTTCTCGGCTGCGGTGCAATATGGCGCACTCAGCGCAGGCCACCCGCTCGGCTTCGGCGCGCTGATTCAAGTCTTGGCCAACCAATTTCCCGGTCGCCAGATATGATCGCCTTGTCTCGCGGCTCCCTCAAATGATGCATTGACGGCGCAAATCCGTGCTGAAATGGTGGCTCCGTCGTCCGCTTGCAGCGGCATGGCCAACGATAACGAGAACCGACTAACGGATTGGGATGGAACGATGCCGGTGGGGGAACCGCGAAGTGCGCGAACTGCTCTTCCTCAGTCAGAAGATTGATGCTTTTAATTCCTGGGTCGGACGCTGGCTGTCGTGGCTGGTCGTTGCGGTGGTTTTGGTCTCTTCAATCAACGCTGTGATGCGCAAGGTCTTCGACGTGTCGTCGAACGCCTATCTTGAACTGCAGTGGGTGCTGTTCAGTGTCATCTTCCTGCTGTGTTCGCCGTGGACGCTGTTGAACGGCGAGCACATCCGCATCGACATCGTCAATCACATGTTGCCGCTCAGGGTCCGGGGCTGGATTGATCTGATCGGTCACGTTTTTTTCCTGCTGCCGTTCACCCTCCTGCTGCTTTACCTGTCAGTGCCGTTCTTCCTGTCTTCGTTTCGAAATCAACGAGCAGTCGAGCAATGCCGGCGGTTTGCCACAATGGCCGGCGAAATCGCTGATCATGATCGCCATGGTGCTGCTGCTCGCGCAGGGCATTTCGGAACTGATCAAGCGGATCGCCATGATGCGCGGATTGATTCCGGATTCGAACGCGAAGGCTCTCAGTGCTCACGAGATCATCGAGCAGGACGCCGAGCGCATGATTGCCGACCTCCACCGCCAATGAACCGCCTGGCCTTTGATCTGACGGACATCCTGTCATGACCGCGCTGTTGATCCAGTACATGGCGCCGATCATGTTCGCGTCGCTCGTACTGTTCCTGCTGCTGGGTTACCCGGTTGCGTTCTCGCTTGCCGCCAACGGACTCATGTTCGCCCTGCTCGGCATGGCGCTCGGCCTGTTCCGCCCGGATTTCCTGCAGGCATTGCCCGAGCGCGTCTACGGCGTGATGTACAACGATACGCTCCTTGCCATCCCCTTCTTCACCTTCATGGGCCTCGTCCTGGAACGCTCCGGGATGGCGGAGGACCTGCTTGAGACCATCGGCCAGCTGTTCGGCAGCATTCGCGGCGGCATCGCCTATGCAGTCGTCTTTGTCGGCGCCTTGCTTGCGGCAACAACGGGCGTCGTCGCCGCTTCGGTCATTTCGATGGGACTGATCTCGCTGCCGATCATGTTGCGCTACGGCTACGATCGCCGAGTCGCCAGCGGCGTCATCGCGGCGTCGGGAACGCTGGCTCAGATCATTCCGCCTTCGCTCGTGCTGATCGTGATGGCCGACCAGCTCGGCCGCTCGGTCGGCGACATGTACGAGGGCGCTTTCATACCGGGCCTTGTCCTCGCCCTCATGTACGCATTTTACGTCTTCCTGGTTTCCACCTTCTTCCCGAAAACAACGCCAGGGCTGCCACTGGAAGCGCAGACGCTGCGCGAGCCTGAAACCGCGTTGCACCCGTTGATCTTGCCGGTGGCGCTGATCGCGGCGGCTGCAACGTCCTGGTTCTTCGTCGTGCATCTCGGATTGTTCGACTGGACCGCGCCGACGTTCGAACGTTTCGGCGCTGGCTTGAAAGTCGTGCAAGGGGTTTGGCTGGTCGTATTGTTTGCGGTGCTGACCAAGCCGTTCATCGGCATCGTCAAGACGATGACGCTGTCGCTGTTCCTGGTGGTTTGCCTGGCGACGGCGATTGCAGTCTACGCGATGTCCTATGCGACGAGCGTCAAGAATGGCGCCGACTATGTCGTGCTGACCATGGCGATTGCAGTCACGGTCTCGTTTGCCATCGCGGTCATCAACCGCCTCAGCAGGCTCAACTTGCTGTCGAAGCTGGCCGAGCAGGTGGTGTTCGTGATGGTGCCACCGCTCGGGTTGATCTTCCTAGTGCTGGGCACGATCTTCATTGGCGTTGCAACCCCGACCGAGGGTGGCGCAATGGGCGCGACCGGCGCCCTCATCCTCGCCATGATGAAGCGACGCCTGACCTGGGACCTGACCCGCCAAGCCGCGCAGTCGACCGCAAAGCTCTCGTCCTTCGTTGTCTTCATTCTGGTTGGCGCCCGCGTGTTTTCGCTGACGTTTTATGGCGTCGACGGGCACCGCTGGGTCGAGAGCCTGCTGGTGTCGCTTCCCGGCGGCCAGGTCGGCTTCCTGATCTTCGTCAATGCCTTCGTGTTCGTGCTGGCGTTCTTCCTCGACTTCTTCGAGCTCGCCTTCATCGTCATTCCGCTGCTCGGGCCCGCGGCCGAAAAGCTCGGCATCGACCTGATCTGGTTCGGCGTCATCCTCGGCGTCAACATGCAGACTTCGTTCATGCATCCGCCGTTCGGCTTTGCGCTGTTCTATTTGCGATCGGTCGCGCCAAAGGATTCATACATTGATCGCGTCAGCGGCAAGCAGATGGCGCCGATCACGACAGGCCAGATTTACTGGGGGGCGGTGCCGTTCGTGGTGATCCAGGTGATCATGGTCGGTGCTCGTCATCACGTTTCCGGCGATGGTGATGCACTACAAAGGGGTCGGCACCGGTGTCGATCCGAACACGGTCAAGATCGAGATTCCGCAGATCGAGCCGCCGCCACTTGATCTCGGCCCGCCAAAGCTTGACTTCGGCCCATCGAAGTAAGTCGCAACACTGTTCGATTCACAAAACAAACGAGCCCCGAAACGCTTCGGGGCTCGTCGTGCTTGAGTGCTGTGGAAAGATCAGCCGCGGCTGCGCGCGCGGATCATGTAGGTGTCGTAGCCGTACTCGGCGATCTGCCACCACAGGTACTGGTCGCCACGGAACGCCATCATGTGGTCGTGGACCTTCTTGAAGTCCGCGTTCTTCGCCGAGAGGTCGGCGTAGGTCTCGATCGCCGACTTGTAGCAGGCGTCCATGATCGCCGGCGAGAACGGCCTGAGCTGGGTGCCGCCGGCGACCAGCTTCTTCAATGCCGCCGGATTCACGGCATCGTATTTCGCTTGCATCCAGACCAGCGCGTAGGCCGACGCGGAGCGAATGATCGACTGATAGGTGGGCGTCAGCGAATTCCACTTATCGACATTGATCATGTTGTGCAGCATCGCGCCGCCTTCCCACCAACCCGGGTAGTAGTAGAACTGCGCGACCTTGTTGAACCCGAGCTTCTCGTCGTCGTACGGACCGACCCACTCGGCCGCGTCGATCGTGCCCTTCTCCAGCGCCGGGTAGATGTCTCCTCCGGCGATCTGCTGCGGAACGACGCCAAGCCTGGTCAACACTGCGCCGGCCACGCTGCTGCCGATACGGAATTTCAAGCCCGACAAGTCTGCCGGCTCCTTCAGCTCCTTGCGGAACCAGCCGCCCATCTGGCAGCCGGTGTTGCCGGCCGGAATGCTGTACACGCTGAACTTCTTGAAGAACTCGTTCAGCACGTCCATGCCGCCAGCCGACATCATCCAGGCGCTTTGCATGCGCGCGTTCAGGCCGAACGGCACCGCGGTGCCGAACGCAAACGTCGGATCCTTGCCCGTGTAGTAGTAGGGCGCGGTGTGCGCGATCTCGACGGTGCCGTTGCTTGCGGCGTCCAGCGCCTGCAGGCCAGGCACGATTTCGCCGGCAGCGAACGGCTGGATCTGGAACTTGTTGTCGCTCGCTTCGGCCACTGCCTTGCAGAACACCTCGGCGCCGCCGTAAATCGTGTCGAGCGATTTCGGAAAGCTCGAGGTCAGACGCCACTTCAACTCAGGCGTCGATTGCGCGATCGCGGGTGCAGCAACGCCCGCGGCGGCAACACCAAGACCTGCGCTCTTGATAAACTCTCGACGTTTCATCAGTCCTTCCCTTCGCCTTTGAGGTGATTCAGTTGCGGCCTCTTTTGGCGGCATGAGGCTTGGTCGCGAGAATGGTCTATAGCTGCGTCTAAATCCATCGCCAATTGCTGATTGCATTGCAAAAACAGGGTTTTGCCTAATGCAGCCTCAGCCCAAAGTATGAGGCAATGGCGCTGATGCGTCGCGTCGCACAAGGAACCGCCGCACGCACTGCTCACGATGGGGCGAGGTGTCGCTAGCCCGCCGCAGCGCGCGGCTTGAGCTTGTCCGCAACTCTTGCGGCGATCGCCCGATAGATTTCAGCGTGCTCGCTCTTCGGTTCGCTCGCAACCAGCGGCATCCCGGAATCCGACGTGGCGCGGATCGCCATGTGCAGGGGAACTTCGCCAAGGAACGGCACGCCGAGCTTTTCCGCCTCGTGCCGCGCGCCGCCGTGGCCGAAGATGTCACTGCGCGTGCCGCAATGCGGGCACTGGAAGTAGCTCATGTTCTCGATGATGCCGAGCACCGGCACGTTGACGCGTGTGAACATCGCAAGTCCTCGCCGCGCGTCGATCAGCGCGAGATCCTGTGGCGTCGAGACGATGATCGCGCCTTTCAAGGGTACCTGCTGCGCCAGCGTCAGCTGGGCGTCGCCTGTGCCCGGCGGCATGTCGACGACCAGTACATCGAGCGTGCCCCACTCGACCTCGCGCAGCATCTGCGTCAGCGCCGACATCACCATCGGTCCGCGCCAGATCATCGGCGTGTCCTCCTCGACCAGGAAACCGATCGACATGATGGGAAGGCCGAAGCGCATAATTGGAATCATGCGTTTGTTTTCGGTGAGCGCCGGCTTTTCGCGAATGCCCGTCAGCTTCGGCATCGACGGGCCGTAAATGTCGGCGTCGAGCACGCCGACTTTCAGCCCGTGGTCGCGCAGGCCGAGCGCGAGATTGAGCGCCGTGGTCGACTTGCCGACGCCGCCCTTGCCCGAGGCCACGGCAATGATGGCGTCGATGCCCGGGATCGGCGCCTGCCGCGACATTGGCGAACCGTGCGGCGTCGTGGCCGGCTTATGACTTGCGACGTTCGGAACGCCCTGCTGCGCGGGCCGGCGAGCGGCCGGGGCCGCAGTCGGCGCAGGCGCTCCGCCCTTTCGTTCGGCCGTGAGTGCGATCAGCGCCGAGGAAACGCCGGGCACCGCTCGCACTGCCGCGTCAGCCTGCGCGCGCACCGCCTCCCACTCGCGCACTTCGGCGGCATCGACGTTGATCGACAGCATCACCTTGCTGTCGTTGACCACGACGTCCGACAGCACGCCGGCGTCGACGAGCGGCACGTTACGCGGCGACATCACGCGCGCCAGCGCCTGCAGAACTTGTTCCTTCGTGACGCTCACTTCAGGCCCTTTCGACGCGGCGGTTCCTCGACCGAGGCCTGCCAATAGACCGAAACAGCGGTCGATGAAACCCCGCATCTGGTGAGCCTGAGGCGATCGTCAACCCACGGGTCAAACCTTCTCTTTTGCCGCCTCGTAGTTGAGCTCGATCATCACCCCGTTGGGGTCGCGGATAAAGATTTGCCAGAGCTCGCCGCCCGGCACCTGACGCGCTTCGAATTCGACGCCCCTGGCCTGCAGCCGCTTCTTCATGCCGGCGAAGTCGCGGCTGATGAAGGCGACGTGATGCACGACACCGGAGTCGGGTTTCTGCGCCTCGTCGGTCGGCGAGATATCGACGAGGTGCACCACCGCGCGTCCCTCGCTGTAAAGCCAGGCGCCCGGAAACGCGAAGTTCGGACGCGCGCCGTTATCGAGTCCGAGAATGTCCTGATAGAAACGGACGGTCCCTTTCAGGTCGCGCGTCCTGATGTTGAAATGATCGAGCACGCCAACACTCATGCTGGTCCTCCTTGTGCACTTCGGTCGCTGACATCTAGCATGCCACGCCGGGCCGGCCACGACCAAAGTCAATGATCGGGGGCGATTGCTCTTCACGGCGCAATGCTTATGCTCCCGACCTCCCTGCCCCGGCGCCACATTGTGCGACCGGCAGCCAGCAAAAGCTTTTACACGTCGATCAAGGTCTCAACGTCATGGCAAAAGTCGCATTCATCGGTCTCGGCGTCATGGGATTTCCCATGGCCGGTCATCTCGTCCAGAAAGGCGGCCATCAGGTCACCGTCTACAACCGGACGGCGGCCAAGGCCAAGAGCTGGGCCGACAAATTCGGCGGCCGTGCCGCGGCGACGCCGAAGGAAGCCGCGCAAGGCCAGGATTTCGTGATGTGCTGCGTCGGCAATGATAACGACTTGCGTAACGTTACGTTGACCGCCGACGGTGCGTTCGCCGGCATGGCGAAGGGAGCGATCTTCGTCGATCACACCACGGCGTCCGCGCAGATTGCCCGCGAGCTCGACGCCGCCGCGAAGCAAGGTGGCTTCGGCTTCGTCGACGCGCCGGTGTCGGGCGGACAGGCCGGCGCCGAGAATGGCGTGCTCACCGTGATGTGCGGCGGCGACGAGACGAGCTACGCCAGGGCCGAACCCGTGATCGCCGCCTACGCGCGGATGTGCAAGCGGCTGGGTACCGCCGGCTCCGGCCAGCTCACCAAGATGGTCAACCAGATCTGCATCGCAGGTCTCGTGCAGGCGTTGTCCGAGGGCATCCACTTCGCGCGCAAATCCGGGCTCGACGTCAACGCGGTGATTGAGACGATTTCCAAGGGTGCGGCGCAGTCCTGGCAGATGGAGAACCGTTACAAGACCATGAACGATGGCAAGTTCGACTTCGGCTTTGCGGTCGAATGGATGCGCAAGGATCTCTCGATCTGCCTCGCCGAGGCCCGCCGCAACGGCGCGAGCCTGCCTGTCACCGCTCTGGTCGACAATTTTTATGCCGAGGTCGAGAAGATGGGCGGCAAGCGCTGGGACACCTCGAGCCTGTTCGCGCGGCTGGAGCGGTAGGCGCTCTCGCGGAGCGACACACCAAGGAAAAAAAGCCGCGGCGAGACTGCTCTCGCCGCGGCTTTTGTTTTCGCTGAGCGGGTCGGCTGGCGCTCACATGTGGAACGAGCGCATGCCGCCACCACCGCCGCCGCCGAAGTTGCGGACCGGGCCCTGCATCACCGGTCCATGCGACTGCACCGGTGAGCTATTGCCAGTCGTCAACACGGTCGGATGGAAGTTGTTGGTGACCGGATGAAACTGTTGCGCACCGTTGTTGTTGGCCGGACCGTTGGTGATGAGCTTGTCGCGATCATTGGTGATCAGCTTGTTGTTGATCGCACCATTGTTGCCGTTCTGGCCACCCGACGGCTGCTGGACAATGACGTTGTTGTGCAGCGTCGGGTTGACGATTTCCGTGTTGCCGTTGGGCCCAGCCGGCAGACGATTGGTGATCACCGGATCGATCTTGTTGACGATGCCGGTGTTGCCATTCGCCGGAGTTGGCAGATGGTTGCCGGTGACGACAGGGTCGATCTTGTTGGTCGGCAGCGTGGTGACGTTGGTGCCGTTGATCACCGGCTTGATGGTGTTGCCATTGGCGCCATGGGCAAGGTCGATGCCCGGAGGAACCTTGTTGATGATCTGACCGTTGCCGACACTGGTACCATTGCCCTGGTTGTTGCCCTGCACCGGGTTGATCGGCATGGCACCCTTGTTGATCTGATTGATGGGCAGGTTGCCCTGCTGCGGCAGGTTACCCTGCTGCGGCAAGCCGCCCGGCAACAGACCACCCTGCTTGAACACCGGGTTCAGCTGCGGCGCACCGCCCTGCGACGGGTTGATGTGATGCAGGTCGGTGAACTTGAACTGCTGTCCGAACTGCACCGGCGCAAAGTTGTTGGTCGGCTGATACAGCGGCTGGATCTTCGGCTGCTGCTGCAGCTTCAGCGCCAGCTGCGAATACGGGCTGACCGGGTACTGGTTATAGAACTGCTGGTAGGCGAAGGGCGAGTTGGCAACGATCGCCTGGTGCCACGCCTGCGCAATCAGCCTGGCCGCCAGCAGCGCGCGGACATACTCGCAGTAAGGATCAGTCGGGTAGAAGGCAATGAAATCCTGATAGCCCTGCACCGAGTCGTTGGCGAGCGCATAGCGATAAGCATCGCGCGGCTGACGGCCCTGCATGCTGGCGCTGGAGTAGACCTCGCGCACCGGCTGCTGACGAGCGGCCTGCACGGTATCGCCGAAGAAGTAGAAATTCGAGGTCAGCGACGAGCTTTCCCACGGCGTCTGATGGCCGTCGGTGGTCTGGTTGACATCGACGCGCACGTTCTTGAAGAACTGCTCGACCGGCACGTTGGGCTGACGCGCAAGCTTCAGCACCGCATCGGTGTACGGGCTGTCATTGCCCTGGCCGTCGAACGCCTCGGTGCCCGGCGCGGTCGAGTAACCGACGATCGAGCCGTTCGGCGCATCGACGATGGCAAGGCCGCGCGTCTTCTCGGAGAGGGCCGCGAACGGGTTGTTGCGGCAGGCGTCGACCATGACGATACGCATGCGGCTCGGCACCGCCTGCAGCGTCGCCATCACGTCGACGAGGCGGATGCCGTTGGTCGGCAGATCAGCCTCGCTGTTCACCTTGGCATCGACAGGAATGAGATAGTTGTCGCCGGCGACCTGCACGCCATGGCCGCCATACCACACGAGCGCCACGGTATTCGGGCCCTTCTCGGCGATCTTGGCCGAGAAGTTGCGGAGCACGTCGATCATCTCGTCGTGGCCGAGGTCGGTCGCCTGAATCACTTCAAAGCCCGCCGAGTTGAGCAGTTGCGACACCGCGCGGGCGTCGTTGGCGGGATTGGTGAGCTGGACGACGTTGCGATAGTTCGAGTTGCCGATCACGAGCGCGACGCGCTGCTCGGGGCCGGTGGCCGCAGTGGGGTTGCCGACATTCACCGGGCTCGCCGGCTGTGCGACGAAACCGCGCGGCGCGGTATCAGCGCTGGTGTCGGCACTGGCCGATACGGCCGGCGCCGAGGTCTGGTCCTCGGCGTGGGCTGCGATCGGAGCAGTGAACGAAAGCAGGCCGGCGACGATGGCGCCGGCAAGATACCCGCCTAAGCGGGATCGTAGAGACGGATACATGGCTAATTCTCCTTGGCGAATAGAGTCCGACGCCTATCGGTGACGGCTTAGGCCAAGGGCGTTCATGGCTCCGTGACGGAGGTCACGTAGCTGAAACCGAACAGGGAATCGGGGTTGAAAAACCGGGGGCGAAACGGGCCGGATTTACCGTCCGTTAATCGAAATAGATGGTTGTTTAAGCCAGCCCTTAACGATTTCACGCCACAGATAGGGTTGGCCGTGGAGTTGCGTCCGTTCGCGTCCCTACCCTTTAGTTGTCGATGAGTATGTCCGGCGAAAAGCCCGAAGTCGTCGCTGTTCCCGTCGAACAGCCGCCCGCGCCGCCGGCCCGGACCCGACGCGCCGCAAGCCAGCGCGTTCGCGAGGCCCGCGACCGCCTGACCTCGACCTCGGGCACCCGGCCCGCCTTCGATCACGAGCTGCTGCGCCAGTACGCCCAGACCCGGCTGTCGGCCTCGTTCGTCGTCATGCTGCTGGTGGTGGCGGCCGGCCTGTTGTCGAGCTTCTGGGTCAAGCCGATCGCGGCCGCGATCTGGACCTCGGGCGTGCTCGTCATCCACGCCATCACGATCGGCAACTGCCGGCGCTTCCTGACCGAGCAGGCGTTGCCTGCCACGACGCGCAAGTGGCGGATGCGCTTCATCCTGCTCGACCTGTTCTATGGCGTGTCGTGGACCTTCATCCTCGCCAATCCGGCCGGCGTCGATGTCGTCTCCAATACGCTGCTCCTGTTCCTGACGTTGCTGGTCGTTGCCGTCTCCACCATGCTGGCGGCAAGCCTGCCGATCGCTGCGGTTGCCGCCACCGTCCCGGTGACGCTCGGCATTGCCGCCAACTTCGCCTTGCGCGGCTCGATTAATGATTACCTGCTCGCCGCGCTTGCGATCATCGCGGAAGGGTATTTCGCGCTGCTGGCGCACCAGCTGCACTCGACCACACTCGCAGCGCTCGAAGCGCGCGCCGAGAAGGACGCGCTGTTCGGCGAGCTCGAACAGGCCAAGGCGATCTCCGATGAGGCGCGCTACCGCGCCGAGGCCGCCAACGTCGCAAAATCGCGCTTCCTTGCCCAGATGAGCCATGAGCTGCGCACGCCGCTCAACGCCATCCTCGGCTTTTCCGAAGTCATGAAGAGCGAGATTTTTGGTGCGCACGCGGTCCCTGTCTACAAGGATTATTCAGCCGACATCCATAACTCCGGCGTTCACCTGTTGAACCTGATCAACGAGATCCTCGATCTCTCGCGCATCGAGGCCGGCCGCTACGAGCTCAACGAAGAGGCGATCTCGCTCGAGCACATCGTCGCCGACTGCCATCACCTGTTGAAGCTGCGGGCGTCGTCGCGCGGCCTGACCATCCACGAGACGTTCGAACGTGGCATGCCGCGGCTGTGGGGCGACGAGCGCGCGGTGCGACAGATTGTGCTCAACCTGCTCTCCAACGCCATCAAGTTCACGCCGCAGGGCGGCGAAATCTGGCTCAAGGTCGGCTGGACCGCGTCGGGCGGACAGTATTTGAGCTGCAGGGACACCGGCCCCGGTATTCCGGAAGAGGAAATTCCGATCGTGCTCGCTTCGTTCGGGCAAGGCTCGAATTCGATCAAGTCGGCCGAGCAAGGCGCGGGCTTAGGCCTGCCGATCGCGAAAAGCCTGGTCGACATGCACGGCGGCACCTTCACGCTGAAGTCGAAACTGCGCATCGGCACTGAAGTCATCGTCACGTTCCCGCCGGAACGCGTGATGTCGGCGCTGGCGCCGGTCGAGGAGCCTCCGACGCTGCAACCGAACATGCACGATGAACCGATCAACGACACCACACGGACCCGCAACGCGCCCATCATGAGCGCGGGTACCGGTCTGAAATAACGCGCCTTGCGCCCCAAGAACCGTATGCAACAATACTTTGATGTCGAAAGAATCTCCCTGCGTCGCGGTCTGCCTGATCGACCCGAAGACCGGCCTGTGCCTCGGCTGTGGCCGCACGCTGCCGGAGATTGCACGCTGGTCCCGGCTCGCGAGCGCCGAGCGGCGCGCCATCATGTCGGGCCTCGCGCAGCGCATGACAGACGCCGGGCTCGTGCCGCCCGAGGCGTAGCTAGCCCAACAAAGCCAGCAGGTGTCGCATGAACCGGGTGCTGCTGGCACTGGTCGGTCTCTTGCTGGTTGCCGGCGTCGTGACCTATGGCGACCGCGGCAGCCTGCAGGAAGTGCAGCACGCATTTGCAGCCATTGAAAACGACGTCACCGGCTCGATATCGGGCAAACCGCACGCGCATCTCACCGCACGCGAAGTCCAGATCGGCCGCGGCCACGGCGGACAGTTTGGCGTGCAGGCGTCGATCAACGGCGTCGCGATGGCGATGGTCGTCGACACCGGCGCCAGCTCGGTGGTGCTGACCTATGAGACCGCGAAGGCCGCCGGCCTGCCGCTCGAACTGCTCGACTACGACATCGATCTCGAGACCGCATCGGGCCATACCAAAGGCGCGCGGCTGACGCTGGATCGCCTCGCCATCGGCAGACTGGTCGAGCACTCCGTGCCGGCACTGGTGGTTCCGCAAGGCCAGCTGAAGTCGAACCTGCTCGGCATGAGCTTTCTCGACCGGCTTGAGAGCTGGGAAGTGCGCGCCGACCGCCTTGTGCTGCGCGGCTATCCGTAGAAACGCGCCGCCAGTCAGGCTGCGACGGTCTCCGCGACTGGTTCCCTGATGAGCGCGATGGCGTCGCGCAGCACCTGCGAGCCGGCGTTGCGACCGCCGGCATTCTCGGCAAGATAGCGGCGGTAGGCCCGCGCGCCCGGCACTGCGTGGAACGCGCCCAGCAGGTGGCGCGTGATCGAATGCAGGCGGGTGCCGCCAGCTATTTCCTGGTCGATGTAATCGAGCATCGCGCCGAGCGCGTCCTTCATGGTTCGCGGCGCGCCGCGATCGCCGAACACCTCGGCGTCAACCGCAAGCAGCCGCCACGGCTCCTTGTAGGCGGCGCGGCCGAGCATGACGCCGTCGACATGCTGCAGATGCGCTTTGGCTTCCTCAAGGCTGGCAATCCCGCCGTTGATGACGATCGGGACGCGCGGCAGCTCGGCCTTCAGCCGGTAAACGAGGCCGTAATCGAGCGGCGGGATGTCGCGGTTCTCGCGCGGCGACAGGCCTTTCAGCCACGCCTTGCGCGCATGCACGATCAGCTCATCGGCGCCGGCCGCGACGACCGCCTGCGCCAGAGCCCGCAGCGCGACTTCCGGATCCTGGTCGTCAATGCCGATGCGGCACTTCACCGTCACCGGAATACGCACCGCTCGCTTCATCGCGGCAACGCCTTCGGCAACCAGCGCGGGCTCCGCCATCAGGCAGGCGCCGAAGCGGCCCTCCTGGACCCGATCCGACGGGCAGCCGACATTGAGGTTGATCTCGTCGTAACCAAAGTCCTCGCCTATCACAGCGCAAGCGGCGAGCTGATCCGGCTCGCAGCCGCCGAGCTGCAGCGCCACCGGATGCTCGCCGGTGTGAAAACCGATCAGCCGGCGGCGATCGCCGTGCAGCAGCGCTGCCGTCGTCACCATCTCGGTATAGAGCCGCGCGTGCTTCGTCAGCAGGCGATGGAAGAACCGGCAATGCCGGTCGGTCCAATCCATCATCGGCGCGGTAGAAAATCTATGTGATTGTTTTTTCAGCATTTTTTCAACAAGATCAGTACGCGAGATCACGTCGTGCGCACTCAATTCTACGCCATGGCACGTCTACGCCATGGCACGATGTTTTTTCCGACGTTTCGGCACCTCAGTGCACACGGAGCGCACGCGCCGTGACGACCTTACGAGATTAAAGTCAGGTTTTTGGAGGGTCCAAGTCCGACGAAAAGGAAAATATGTCAACGAAACCTTCCTTCGTCGGAAGGACGTCGAAGAATGGGCACGGGACTTGAACGGAGAATCGACGGTCAAGAGCCCACGGGAACGCGACGATCCCGTGATGCTCAATCGTTTGCAGATCCTTTCGAGATTCATCGACGCGACCTCGCAGATCCGCGATGGCGTCTTGCGCGGTATCTCGCGGCTGTACTTCCGGTCAAATCGGACAGCGCGTCAGCCTATCGAAGGCCCAAACTGATGCTTCTCATGATCCCGTCAAGTATCGGATCAACGCCTTTGCCGCGGCGGTGACACCACGATCGCGATGACGAAGCAGGACGAAGTCGCGCGGCGGCAGCGCGAGTGTCGCGGCCTTGAGCCAACTCTGGGCAATCGCCGGCGCCACGACGTGTTCCGATACGATCGTGGCTCCCGCACCGGCTTCGACGGCGTTGCACACGGCTTCATTGCTTGGCAGCGTCAGAAGGATTCGGAGATCGCTCAGGGTAAGCCCTTCCGCGGCAGCCAGGTCTTCGAGGCCAGCTCGGGTGCCGGATCCGGTTTCTCGCACCACCCAGGACACCGAGCGCAAATCCGGCCTTCCCGGCGAGCGCTCCGGCGGTAACGGCTGCTCCTTCCCGACCACCAGAACAAGTCGGTCCTGGTCGACCCTGCGACGCACGAACGACGTATTGCTGACCCGGCCCTCGACAAGTCCGATGTCGCACTTGCCCTCGGCAACGTCGGCTTCAACCTGGCTGGTATTGCCGATCACCACATCAAGGCGCACGCCCGGATATTCGGCATGGTAGGCGGTCAACCGTCGCGGCAGCCAGTGATTGGCGATGGTTTGGCTTGCCGCAATTGCCACGCTACCCGTCGTGAGATCCGAATAATCGTCGAGCACTGCCTGGGCCGCGATGACACGATTCAAGACAGCGCGCGCTTCCGGGAGAAAGCGCTTGCCGGTTTCGCTCAACTCGATATTGCGGCCGACACGGTTGAACAGCTTCGCTCCATAACGGCGTTCGAGGGAAGCGACTGCCGCCGATGCCGCAGATTGAGTCATCCCAAGCACCGCGGCGGCCTTTGTCATGTGCCGTCGCTCTGCGACCGCAACGAAGATGCGAAGTTGATCGAGGGTCATGCGCTTACAATCGATTTTTCTTATCGTTCCAACAAGAATAATTCATTGGATCGATTGAATGCGCAAAGTCAAAGTAGCGCAACATCAAAAGTTTCTACGGAGACGCATTTTGACAGCGAAATCCGGAAGGCAAAGCGACATTCTCGGAAAAATCCTTTCCGCCATTGGGCAGGGATTGCGAGGTCTCGCTGTGGGCTCGGCGGTCCCTCGGTACCGGCCGGAGAAGCATTACATGCGCGGCCCTGGCCCGATGTCGAAGCTTCGATCTCAAACCAAATAGAGCCTCGGGGCCGACACGACGTGACATCGAGAGCACCCAACGGAGCAAATGCCGCGCCCTCGCAGCTGCCGCTGCCGAACACGTGCGCGCCGGCAGAAGGCGACGGCGTCGAGACCTCTCCGCATGTATCCGACGAGATCAGGCAGACGACCTGCTACATGTGCGCCTGCCGTTGCGGCATCGATGTTCACATCACCGACGGCGCTGTTCGCTACATCCAGGGCAACCGAAATCATCCGGTGAATCGCGGTGTGCTGTGCGGCAAGGGCAGCGCCGGCATCATGCAGCACTACAGCCCGGCGCGGCTGCGCAAGCCGCTGCTTCGGGTCGGCGAGCGAGGTTCGGGCGAATTCCGCGAGATCGAGTGGGACGAGGCGTTGACGATCGCAGCCGATCGCCTGGCAAAGATCAGGGCGACCGACCCAAAGAAGCTTGCATTCTTCACCGGGCGCGATCAGTCGCAGGCGCTGACCGCCTGGTGGGCGCAACAGTTCGGCACGCCGAACTACGCCGCGCATGGCGGGTTCTGCTCCGTCAATATGGCAGCCGCCGGCCTCTATACGATCGGCGGCTCGTTCTGGGAGTTCGGCGAGCCCGACTGGAATCTTGCGAAATACCTCATGCTGTTCGGCGTGGCGGAGGACCACGATTCCAATCCGATCAAGATCGGACTCGGCAAGCTCAAGAGCCGCGGCGCAAAGATCGTCGCCGTCAATCCCTGCCGAACCGGCTACAACGCGATCGCGGACGAGTGGATCGGTATCCGCCCCGGTACCGACGGGCTCTTCATCCTGGCGCTCGTGCATGAACTCCTGAAGGCCGGTCGCGTCGATCTCGACTACCTCGTGCGTTACACCAACGCGCACGTGCTGGTGATCTGCGAGCCCGACGCGCCGGATGATGGACTGCTGCTGCGCGATGGCGAAGGTCGCCTGCTCGCATGGGACAAGCAAAGAGGCGTTGCGGCCGACGCGATGGCCGCAGGACTCACTCCTGCGCTGACCGACGAACGCATGGTCCTTGGTCGTCGCGTCAAGCCGGTGTTCCAACTCATCGCGGACCGTTACCTCGACACCAGCTATTCGGCCGAAGCCGTTGCGAAGACCTGCGGGATTGCGCCGGACACCATCCGCCGCATCGCCGCAGAGCTGGCGCGAATTGCGTTCGACGAGCCGATCGAGATTCCCGTGCCGTGGACGGATTGGGCCGGCCGCCGTCACGAAACGATGCGCGGGCGGCCGATCGCGATGCATGCGATGCGCGGCATATCGGCCCACTCGAACGGCTTCCACACCTGTCGCGCGCTGCATCTCTTGCAGCTGCTGCTCGGCACGATCGATGTTCCCGGCGGCTTCCGCTTCAAGGCTCCCTATCCAAGACGCGTTCCGCCGACAAACAAGCCGGCCGGCAAGGACGGCGGCCAGCCGAACACGCCGCTTCGCGGGCTGCCGCTCGGCTTCGTGACAGGTCCGGAGGATCTGCTTGTCGACAGTTCAGGCGCTCCGGTCCGCATCGACAAGGCATATTCCTGGGAGGCGCCGTTCGCCGCCCACGGCCTGATGCACATGGTGATCGCCAATGCCTGGCGCGGCGATCCCTACAAGATCGACACGCTTTTCATGTTCATGGCGAACATGGCGTGGAACTCGTCGATGAATACGACGCGCACGATCGCCATGCTGACCGACAAGGATGATGAGGGAGCCTACAAAATCCCCTTCATCATTTACTCGGACGCCTATTTTTCCGAAACCGTCGCTTACGCCGATCTGGTTCTCCCCGACACGACCTATCTTGAACGCCACGATTGTATCAGCCTGCTTGACCGTCCGATCGGTGACGCCGACGGGCCGGGCGACGCGATCCGCCACCCCGTGGTCAAACCCGATCGGGATGTGCGGCCGTTTCAATCGGTGCTGCTCGATCTCGGGGCGAGACTGAAGCTGCCCGGCATGGTGGACGACAACGGCGCGCCGAAATATCGCGACTACGCCGACTATATCGTGCGCCACGAGCGAACGCCGGGTATCGGGCCGCTTGCCGGCTGGCGTGGCGCTGACGGAACCGCGTTCGCCCGCGGTTCACCAAATCCCGAACAACTCGATCGCTACGTCGAGAACGGCGGCTTCTGGCATCACTCGCTTCCCGACGACCAGCGCTACTACAAGATGGCCAACCGAGGTTATCTCGAGTTCGCACGGGAGAAAGGATTCCTGGCCACGGCCGAGCCGATCGTCTTCGAGCTCTATTCCGAACCGCTGCAGCGCTTCCGCCTCGCAGGACGTGGTCATGGCCCCTTGCTGCCGCCCGAGGCCGAGCGATCACGCCTAACGACATATTTCGATCCCCTTCCGATCTGGTACGCCCCGCTCGAAGAGCAGATGATCGGACACGAACTCATTCGAGCTGCATGCCATCACGCAGCGGCCGATGCACATGTACCATTCGTGGGGCTCGCAAAACGCCTGGCTGCGACAGATCACGAATCAAAACCGCCTCTTCATCCATCGCGAAACCGCGATAAGGCTTGGCCTCGCGGACGATGACTGGGCCTGGATCGAGAGCACACATGGACGCGTGAAGGGTCAGGTCCGTCTCGTCGACGGCGTCAATCCGCAAACGGTCTGGACATGGAATGCGATCGGCAAACGGCGCGGTGCGTGGACACTGAAGGACGGCGCGCCGGAGACGGAGAAGGCTTTCCTGCTCAATCATGCGATCAGCGAATTCCTGCCAACGGATGAAAGCGGTCGTCGCCGGTCGAACACCGATCCAGTCACCGGTCAGGCCGCATGGTTCGATCTCCGGGTCCGGGTGACAAAGTGCACCTCGGCTGAAGCGGGATCGACGGCGCCGCAATTCCCACCGCTGTCCATTCCCTCCGGCCTCGGCGCCTCGCCGGGCACCATCAGATTTGGCTCGCAATTCCGCCGCCGGCGGCAGGTGCAACGATGACCAGTGTGCCGCAGTCCACCGAGAAGAAACTGGGGCTCGTCATCGACCTCGACACCTGCGTCGGTTGCCAGGCCTGCGTCACGAACTGCAAGGAGTGGAACACCGGCGGGCACATGGCGCCGCTGACCGACCTCGACGCATACGGGCCAAGCCCTGATGGCGTCTGGTTCAATCGCGTCCACACCTACGAGCAGACGACGTGCGGCACGAGCCGCACAGTCCACTTCCCACGTTCCTGCCTGCATTGCGAAAATCCCGCCTGCGTCACGGTTTGTCCGACGGGCGCATCTTACAAACGCACCTCCGACGGGATCGTCCTCGTCGACGAGGACAAGTGCATCGGGTGCAAGCTGTGCAGCTGGGCCTGTCCCTACGGCGCGCGCGAGTTCGACACCGACGTCGGCGTCATGAAGAAATGCACGCTCTGCATCGATCGCATCTACAACCAGAACCTGCCCGAAATCGATCGCGTGCCCGCGTGTGTCGCAGCTTGTCCGACCGGCGCACGCCACTTCGGCGATCTCGGTGATCCTAATTCGGCTGTCTCGCAGCTCGTCGCCGCACGCGGCGGCGTCGATCTGATGCCGGAGTTGGATTACCGGCCCACGAACAAGTACCTGCCGCCGCGTGACAAGACGGCGCATGGCGAGACGCCGGCGCTGGAGCCGATTGCTGCTGACGGGTTCCTCGGCTGGGTCGACAGGCTGCTGTCGCGCTGACCCATGCATCCAGCGCTTTCCGTCATCTTCTTCACGACCGCGAGCGGCGCGGGCTATGGTCTGCTCGCGCTGCTTGGCCTGTCGGCACTGTCCGGCCTGCTCGAGCCGAACCGCTGGCTCGGCGCTGTTTCGCTCGGGCTTGCGCTCGTTCTGATCACCGCCGGGCTGCTCTCCTCGACGGCCCATCTCGGACGCCCGGAGCGCGCGTGGCGTGCGTTCTCGCAATGGCGTTCGTCCTGGCTGTCGCGCGAAGGCATCATGAGCGTCGTCACCTATCTGCCGGCGGTGCTGTTCGCCTTTGGCTGGACGATCCAGAACCGGATAGATGGATTTGTGCCTGCCGCCGGCGCCGTTGCCGCGATCTGCGCGCTCACAACGGTGTTTACGACCGGGATGATCTACGCTTCGCTGAAGCCGATCCCCGAGTGGCACAACCGTTTCACCGCTGCCGGTTACCTGATCTTTTCGGTCATGACGGGAGCGGTGCTGCTCAACATGACGTTACGGCTGTTCGGCGAGGACGCCCGGCCCGCGGCAGTTTGTGCGGCGCTTGCGATCGTAAGCGGATGGATCTGGAAGATCGCCACATGGCGGCACAACGATGCACTGACAAGTCCGGTGACGCTCAATAGCGCAACCGGTCTCAAAGGCGGGACAGTGCGGTCGATCGAGTGGCCGCACACGCAAGAGAACTATGTGTTGAAGGAAATGGGCTACCGCGTTGCGCGCAAGCACGCCAAAAAACTAAGGCTTCTTGTCCATGCCCTGGCATTTGCCCTGCCGCTCACTGCAATCGCAGTCGCGCTCGCCGGCGGCGGTGTCGTTGCCATCGCGGCTTCCATCGTCGCGGTGGTTCTGCAGGCGGCGGGCATGCTGGTCGAACGCTGGCTATTCTTTGCAGAGGCGCGACACGTTGTGGCTCTCTACTACGATCGATAAGTCAACGAGACCGAGCCGGCGATCATAGTTTGACCTGAGCAGAGGCTGCAAAAACCAAAACGGCAAAGACGAGCGCTCAGCCAACTATACCAATACGCTGTTCACTGCGTTGCCTGTCCGATCCGACGATCCCCGGCACATGCGTCGCGGCAACCCAGTCCGACGAAAACAGCAACAGGTCAACGACATGCTTTCCAATCATTTCGGGGATACGGCTCAAGGAGTTGCATAGGACTTCGACAGCCGCCACCGAATGAGCTCGTCGGCACCAGGTCCTGGCTCCGCGCGTACATCGCGGAAACGGATGAGCTCACCTGATTTCTCGTCGACTAGCGCCAGCCTGACTGGCCTGCCCGTCCTGCGATTGACGAATTTGAGCGGCGGTCCCGCGTCTCCGGCAACCTCCCATTTATCGCCGACCTGGGCCAGAGCCTGAACCACCAGGGCCAGGTCCTTGCCCTTGCGCGTCAGGAAATACTCGTAGCGATCGGGGCCCGCCTGGTATTGCCGCCGTTCGATCAATCCATGCTCGGCGAGACGCCGCAGACGATCGGACAGGGTCGCGTGGGTGACCCCGGTCGACTTCCGCAGGTCCTCGTATCGCCTCAGACCGAGCAGGAGATCGCGCAGGATCAACATGGCCCACCGATCGCCGACGGCGTCGAGCACGCCTGCGATCGAGCACGCCATGCCCTCAAAGCTGTTGGATCTCATGAAAGTCGGGACCTTTGCTAGATCGCTCTCATTATCAGAGTAACATTGTTTCGCGCACGATCCAAGCGTCCCCAGGAAATACGAAAAAGCTTGCGCTCGTTACTCTAATAATTAGAGTTAGTGAGGTTTATGACCGGACAGCGTCGGGCGACTGTCAGGACGTCCCACCAACGCGCAGGAGTCGAACATGCCGCTCTGGAAGATCTACCATCCCGAAGGTTCGTTTTCGTCCGAAGACAAGAAATCGATCGCAGAGCGGATTACCGGCATCTATCGCAACCTGCCAAAGTTCTATGTGGGCGTGGTGTTCCAGGAAATCCCGAAGGCCTCGTTCTTTATTGGCGGCGAAGCTGCGGACGACTTCGTTCGCATTTGGGTCGACCATATCGCGCGACAGTTCAACGACGAGGAGCTCAAGGGCAAGTTCCTTGCCGCAGTCAATCAGCTGCTGTCGCCATTCATCTCCGATCGCGGCTTGCGCTGGGAAATGCACGTCGACGAGACACCGTTCAGCCTCTGGACAATCCAGGGATTGCGTCCGCCATTGCCGGGTTCGGACGCCGAGAAACGCTGGCGCGCCGAAAACCGGCCGACCGCCTATTGAACGCGCTGCGGTCGTTTGCTCGAGGCAAGCGACGCGCACTGCCGGCGCGATCGGTTACCGCGCCGAAAACCGATAGATGGTGCGATGCCGATACTCCGCACCCGCGCCAAGGCGCGGACTTGGAAAATCCGGCCGGTTCGGCGCGTCAGGCCATATCTGCGGCTCAAGACAAAGCGCATCCGATTGGCGATAGAGCCGTCCACCCTTCCCCGCCGTCGAACCGTCGAGATAGTTGCCAGAATAGAGCTGCACGCCGGGCTGGTCAGTCAGCAATTCGAGGACGCGTCCTGAGGTCGGCGCTTCGAGCCGCGCCGCAAGCTGCAGTGTGCCACGGTTTTCAAGACAGAAGGTGTGGTCGTAACCCCTGCCGTTCCTCAGCTGCTCGTCGTTGTGGCGTATTCGAGCTCCGACCAGCGTGGCTTCGCGAAAGTCGAACGGCGTGCCGGCAACCGAGCGCGGCGGCCCGGGAAAAGGGATCGCGCCCGGATCGATCGCAAGGAAACGATCCGCGGCGAGCGTCAACCGGTGATCGAGAGTGTTGGAGTTCGCCAAAACACCGTCGAGATTGAAGAAGCTGTGGTTAGTGAGATTGACGATGGTCGGCCGATCGGTGCGTGCGGTGAAGGTGAGCGACAGCTCCGCTGGACCGGTCAGCCGATAGGTCACGCTCACATCGAGCCGGCCCGGATAGCCCTCCTCACCATCGGCGCTCACATAGCTCAGCGTCACGCTGGGCTCTCCGCCGTCCTCGATTGCGCTGATTTGCCAGAGCTGCTGGTCAAAGCCCTGCAACCCGCCGTGCAAGGCGTGCGCACCATTGTTGGCCGCAAGCTGAAACGTCGTGCCATCGAGCACGAAGCGGGCATTGGCGATTCGATTGGCGTAGCGGCCGACCGTGGCGCCAAAGAATCCGCGCCTGCCGAGATAGCCTGCGAGATCGTCATGGCCGAGCACGACGTCATCGCAGCGGCCGTTTGCGTCAGGCGCCTGCAGCGCCTGCAGCGTCGCGCCAAGCGTGATCACGCGCGCCTCAAAACCGTTCGCACCATGGAGCACCAGACGCTCGACCGCGCGGCCGTCAGGCATGACGCCAAATCGGTCTCTCGCCACGTGAGGTTCTGCTTGAGCCATGATCAATCTTTGAGCGCCCGGGTGGACAGCCTGCAAACACGATCATAGTCTTTACCCAATGAAAAGCATTGCAGTCCTCACCTCAGGCGGCGACGCGCCGGGCATGAACGCGGCGATCCGGGCCGTCACGCGCAGCGCGCTCGATCTCAACATGACGGTCTATGGCGTGCGCCAGGGCTTTCAGGGCCTCGTCAACGACCAGATCAATCCGCTGAGCGCCCGCGAGGTCGGCGGCATCATCCAGATTGGCGGCACATTTCTCGGCAGCGCACGCTGCAAGGAATTCCGCGAAGAGAGCGGCCGCTCGAAGGCGTTGCGCAATCTCGCCCAGCGCGGCATCGAAGGCCTCGTCGTGATCGGCGGCAACGGCTCGCAGACCGGTACGCAGCTGCTCGGCACGCTCGGCTTTCCGGTGGTCGGCGTCGCCTCGACCATCGACAACGACCTTTACGGCACCGACGTGACGATCGGTTGCGACACCGCCGTCAACGTCACGCTGGAAGCGATCGACCACCTGCGCACGACGGGCTCCTCGCACAGCCGCGCGTTCCTCGTCGAGACCATGGGCCGCGACTGCGGCTACCTCGCCATGATGGCCGGCCTCGCCGGTGGCGCCGAAGTCATTTCGGTACCGGAAAACGAGGTGCCGGCGCGCGAGATCGCCGAGCGCTTGCGCGCGGCCTATGAGCGCGGCAAGACCCACGCCATCGTGGTGATCGCCGAGGGCGTCAAGGAGAACTCGGCAAAAATCATTTCCCATTTCGAGACCAACAAGCAAATGGTCGGCTTCGAGCTGCGCACCACCGTGCTCGGCCACGTCGTGCGCGGCGCGCCGCCGACCGCGTTCGACCGGGTGCTGGCGACCCGGCTCGGCGTCAATGCGGTCAAGGCGTTGAGCGACGGCGAGATTCGGTGTGCTGGTCGGCTGGCAAAAGGGCGTGGTGACCCGCACCCCGCTCGCCGACGTCGCCGGCCGCACCAAGGCGATCACCACCGAGCTCGTCGAGCTCGCCCGCGTGCTGGCGCGGTGACTCCGGTCGCTAGCGCTGGCCGAGATTGATCGTCACACCGGACAGTCTGCGGATATATCGGGCGAGACTTCTCGATCGCGGCGTCAGAGCCGAATGCGCCGCTATAGGTCGCGCCGGCGACCCGGCTGCGCGCCACGGGGACGAGCTGCGCCATGCAACGGAACACCTCGAAGTAACGAATGGCATCATCATCGAGTGGTCGTCGCGCGACGTAAGCGCGCCGATAGTTGCGGAGGATACGCGCGACGACAATTCGCAGTACCGGCTTCAGGACCGCCGGCACGTCGAACGGAACGGTCGCGATATTGGCGATCGCCGAACCGACGTCCATTTCCGCCGGCGCCACCACGACGTTCGTCCAATCGATTACGCCGGTGACCCCGCCATGGTCGGCCATAATATTCAGAGGATGGAAATCGCCGTGACAGATGGTTTGTCGCAACGACGCCGGCCGACGCGCTTGCAGCCAGTCGATCGCGGGCTGCAATCCATCGAGCGACAGTTGCTGCACAGCCGCTGCCATCGATGACAGCTGCCCGTCGAAGGTGATGGCAGCCGGATCGAGCCCGCCCGCGCTCGCCGCAGCGAGCAGCGGTGCCGGGTCGAGCGCATGAAGGCGAAGCTGCACGTCCACCCAGGCATCGGTGATGTCGCGCAGGATCGACGGTACCCGCAGCAATCCACGCGCGGTCGCAATCGCCGAGCCCCCGCTGATGATCCGCTCGATTTCATGCGCCAGCGGCTTGCCGGCGAGCCGCGCCATCACCGTGAACGGTGCACCAAGCGGCTCCGCGTCAAGCTCGGCGACATGAACCGCCGGCACGGGATAGTTCTGGCCGGCCAGCCAGTTGTGGACGATGCCTTCGAGCTTGACGCGCTGCGGGCTCGTGCCCGCGCGGTTGAGACGCAGGATCAGCGGCCCGCGAAGCAGGTCCGGCGCGCCATTGAGCGCGAAGCCGAAGATCGACGCGTCAAAGCCGCCGGAAATGCGCGCCGGTCCCTCGGCGTAAGCAAGCCCGACACAATCGAATTTGCGCGCGAGATAGTTCAGGAATTGTGTCGCGACCTCGGTATCGTCCATCGGGCCAGATTAGAGCATTATCCGAGAAAGTGTGTGAAGGCCTGGCACAGATTGGTTGATGCGTCGCTTCCCCTTGGCGCCAGCCAGTGATCACTGTTGATGCTTGGTGCCATCCGCCAGCAGGCGGTCCGCAATAGCCTCAACGAGGAATCCGGAGCCCGTCTCGGACAGGTGAACCGCATCGGTTGCGACAACATCGTCGGCCGTCGGGCCGACCCGCGTCAAGCAGCCGTCAGCGTTGCATAATGCGCGCCAGGCTGAGATGTACTCGACCCCTTCTGCTTCGCTCAGACGCTGCATCAGGACATCGTCGGCGGCGTCGGAAACACCGGTCGCTATCCGTTGCGGGTTCGCGTGGTGGAATCGGTACGCGTTGACGATGGCGAGCGGCAGCGTCCGCTTCCATCGCGGAACCGGTCCGAGGATCACAATGCGCGGAATGCCCAGCGCTTTCAGCTGCCTTATCGTGTCCTTGAAGCGTTCGAGGTCATGGTCATGACTCCAGGCGGCGTGGAGCAGCAAGATGTCCGGATGCGACGTCTTGATCGATCCGCGCACGGTCTCGGCAACCTCGTCACACCAAGCATGTGTTCCGGTTGCGAAAATTGGCGCGCACTGTGCGGCCTCAAAGTGCGCGAGCCGAAACCGCGAGGTCTCTTGCAACTTCTTTAGCCCGGGAAGAAGTGCGGCCGCCGTCGAGTCTCCCCATAGAAACAATAGAGGCTTATTCCCCTGTTCAATGCAGTTCACGCCAAACGACCTATCCGTCTCATCAAGGAAACACTTGTCGAGAAAACCTGAATTGTTGCCCGGAGCGAGCCGAGCGACCTCGCGAATTTCCTGTGGAAACCGATGCTCGAAGCCCGATGCGACCGAGGTGACGAGACCGGCGATCCCGAGCACGCCGAGGCTCGCGACCAGCTTTGGAACCATGCCCGGCGCGCGGCGGATCGGAAGCTCCACAAAGCGAAACGTCAGCCATGCGAGCAGGATCGACAGCGCTACCGCCAGCAGGATTTCGAGATTGGTGGGGAGGCCGTTTTGCACTGTCGCGAGGTAGGACAGCAGCGGCCAGTGCCAGAGATAGAGCGGGTAGCTGATTAGTCCGAACCACACCATCAGCCGGCTCGAGAGAATGGTGCGGTTGACCAAGCTCCTGGCCGACATGATGATCAGTAACGCGCCTGCGGTCGGCAGCAGCGCGTACAGGCCCGGAAACGGAATAGTCCGGTCGTAGAAGAGCGCGGCACCGCCGATCAATGCAACGCCGGCAATGGCCGCGAGATTGATGAGACGCCCCGAGCTTGCCTGCAGCAGTCTCGGGCGGTCGAGGAACTGATGCGCGGCGAGTCCACCGACCAGCAACTCCCACGCTCTCGGGATCGGCGCGTAAAACGACCATTGGCTGTAGCCGAGGAAGATCAGCAGGCTGCTGGCGAACGAAACAGCGGCAATGCCGATCATCCAGGATTGTCGTATCCGCGCACCCGCGAGCATCAAGGCCAGCGGCCAGAAAATGTAGAACTGCTCTTCGATACCGAGCGACCAGAGATGGAGCAGAGGATTCTCGGCCATATCCGGATCGAAATAACCGACATGCCGAAGCTGAAAGAGATTCGACACAAACCCGGCGCCGGCGACCATGTTGTCACCGAGCAGGGCAAAATCCTGCGGCAGCAGCAGCAGCCAGCCAAGGGCGTAAGTGACGAACAGCACGACGGCCAGCGCCGGAAAAATCCGCCGCACCCGGCGCGCGTAGAAGTCCAGCAACCGAAACTGGCCGGTCCTGGTCTGCGAGAGAATGATGCGGGTGATGAGGAAACCGGAAATTACGAAGAATATGTCGACGCCGATGAAGCCCCCCGGAATAAGTCGAGGGCCGGCGTGATAGGCCACCACCAGCAGGATCGACACGGCGCGCAGGCCGTCAATGTCCGGGCGATAGAGCGGCGGATCGCGGCGAGGTAGTTCCACGATTGATAGCGTGTTCGAAATTTTGGGCGAGGTTCGCCGGGGACGATATTTGCGATCTTTACTGGCCCAAACAGCAGAGGTCCGCAAGCGCTCCCCTCCCCCGAACTTGGAGCGGCGCGTTGTGTGCGACGCAATGCAAGTGTCAATTGCAAAATGAGTCCGCCCCTCTTAGTCTCGCGACCAGACGGCACTCGCGCGAGGGACCGAATCGCGCGATGTCTGGGAATGCCCGGCGATGCAGCGCGGGGTCGTCTTCCCCCGCCAAGCTTCGCCGCCCCTTTGCGGCACAAAAAAACGTCCAAAAGCCTCTTGGAATCTTCTTGGAATTGCGGACCGGCGGCTTCGCTCATCCCGAAGCTATTGCTCTGGCGTCGCCGACCATCATCCGCACGCGACAGATGGAGAAATGAACCGAACTGATTCAAGCATAACCGGAGGAAGCGCAGATGACGATGACTGCTGAAATGCCCGGTCAAGTCCCGTGGTGGAAAGAGCCGACCAAGGATCAATGGGTCGCGTGGATCGCGGCCTGGCTCGGCTGGACCCTCGATGCCTTCGACTTCACCATCTTTCTTTTGATCATCCCTCCGATCGCCGAAGCCTTCAATGTGTCGCTGCTCTCAGTGAGCATACTCTTCACCATCACGCTGTGGCTGCGGCTGGTTGGTGCGGTCGGCTCCGGCTGGCTGGCCGATCGCGTCGGGCGCAAGACGCCGCTGATGATCTCGATCCTGTGGTACTCGATCTGCAACCTTCTTGCCGGCCTCGCGCCGAGTTTTTGGCTACTTTTCCTGTTCCGTGCGCTGCTGGGCATCGGGATGGGCGCGGAGTGGCCTGCGGGCGCCGCGCTCGCCATGGAGTCGTGGCCAGCCCGCTCGCGCGGCCTCATGAGTGGCGTGCTGCAGGGATCCTGGAGCATCGGCTTCCTGGCGTCGAGCCTTGCTTACGGGCTGCTGTACGACTCGATCGGCTGGCGCGGTCTGTTGATCCTCGGCGTGCTGCCGGCATTGGCGGTCGTGTGGATCCGCATGTACGTCAAGGAGCCGAAGGTGTGGGTCGAGAACCGCCGCATCCAACGCGAGCAACAGCACGAATTCCGTGCGCCGCTGTTCGAAATTTTCCGGCCGCGCGTTCTCGGCAACACGATAACGGCGTGCCTGTGGATGGCGAGCGGCTTCGTGATCTACTACTCGGTCTACGGAATGTTCGCGACGCACCTGCAGAAAGACCTGCATCTCAGCCCGGCAATGGTTGCGATGCCAATCGCAATGAGCAATCTGGTCTCCTTCCTGTCAAACGGGGCCTGGGGCTATGTGGCCGACGTGCTCGGTCGCCGATGGGCGATGATCATCCCGGCGGTGATCGGCGTTCTGATCACGCCTCTCTATTTGTTGCCTGAGTCCTACGCCATGGTGACCGGCGCTTTCATCTTGCAGGGCGCATTCCTCGGCGCGATCTATGGGCAGAACCCATCGTATCTGAGCGAACGGTTTCCGACCGAAGTGCGGGCAACAGCGTCCGGGTTCTGCTATCACCAGGGCGCAATCTGGGGTGGCCTGACCCCGCCGTTACTGACTTACTTCGCCATTACCCAGCCGCTCGGCTTCACCATTCCGATGCTGATTTCGACAAGCGGCGCCGCGATTGTCTTCATCATCGTCCTGCTGTTCAGCCCTGAGACGAAGGGCAAAGTCCTCGTCTCGGAGCTCGAACTGGCCCAATCGCCTGCAGAATAAATCATGACCGCGGCCGCCTCACCGGCGGCCGCGGTTTCTTTGCGCCGGCAGCTCCTGCGAATTCACAAATGCGCGGCCGGCGCGAACGGCCGGATCAAGCTTGATCTCCTGGGACGCTCGCCGGCCGGCGCGGCTGACGACAAACGGATCCGTGTAGCACCTGGCGCCAGCGGCTTTGGCGATCTCTGCGACCTTTGTGGTCATCGCCGGCGCGCCCGCCGCGTACACGATGTCATGTTGCGACAGCATTGGCATGTGATCGGTCGGCCGTCCGGCGCGGATCGCCTCGGAAAGTTCCGTCGGCTCCGAGACCACCGGCACGATGCTGACATTGGGAAACCGGGCCAATCGACACAGCGCGCGCAGCATGTAGAGCGATTTCACGCTACGGGCGCCGACGACGAGGATCAACTCGCGCTGCGGTCGCTCGAAGATTGCCGCCACCGCAATCGACCACATCGGCGCAAAGCCGGTACCGCTCGACACCAGCACCATACCGCCGGCATGATCCGGCCGGAAAAACGCGGCACCGAACGGACCACTCACCCTGACGCTGTGACCGATCTGGATCTCGTTTCCGAGTGCGGACGAAACGCGCCCCCCGGCCAACACCCGGATGTGAAACTCCAGAACGCGGTCGTCGGGGCCGCCATTCAGTGGAAAGCTCGGGCTGAAGCTGCGCACCGGAAAGCCGCGAAACTGCAGCTTGCAATACTGGCCTGGCAAGAACTTCAGCGGCTTCGAAAGCGCAAGGGAAACGCCGACGATGTCGGGCGCAAGGCGCGTAAGCCTTCTGACGCGCGCCGAGACCAATCGGGTTTCCGGCATGCTCTCGGTCACGATCTGCAAGTCCGAGATCACGCGACTCTGGCAGGCATGCACAAGGCCGCTACCGTCGTCGGCGTTGCCGAACACCCGCCCCTTCACCAGCCGCACCCGGCACGCGCCGCAAATACCGGAACGGCAATCATGCGGCAGGTCGACATTGTTGCTCAGCGCCGCATCGAGCAACAGGTCGCCGCGACGGGCGAGAAAGGACAGGTCGTTGACTGTGACCTTGCAGAATTTACCCATCATTCCACCTCGAGCCGGATCGGCCGCACGTGCCGGGTGTGCCGGATTTGACTGTGATCGAACGCCGCCACGCGCATGAACACGCCGCTCCTGATCGCGACATCGAAGCGGCTACCAGTGTCGAGCTTGCGCGCCACTTCGAGCGCCCAGCGTCCCGATGCCCAGCGCGCAGCGCACCTGATGTCGGCGCGGTCGCCGGTGAACTCGCCGTTGACGATCACGCCCGGGATCACCGTGCCGACCGGAATGCCGCTGTCAGCGTAGGGCGAATACGGCGCGGATTCCGCTTCCGTCATGAACCAGCGTGTTTGCTCGCCGTCGCTATGGTCGGGATCGAGATCGAGCGGTCCCATCGCCTTCGTCATCACGGCGAGGTCTTTCGGCAGTCGGCGCGGAGTGACGTGCTTGAAATCGTCGCCGTTCCGCACATCGAAGTTGTCGACGTAGCCGGCGGTCCCGGGATCGGGCGCGAATCCGCCGCGGTACGGCACCTTGCCTTCGGCCTGGGCCTGCGCAACCTCGGCAGGCGGCCCGAAATGATCGTCGTCCATCCAGCCGCTCGCGCCGGTGCTGGTCGCTTTCCACTGCCAGACGTCGACGTAGGTATTGCTGTCCGTGGTGTAGTGCAGGCCGCGGCCGGTCCATGTCGGCGGCGCGTCGGCCAGCGGGTGCGCGCTTGCATGGAACGTGCGGTCGCCTGCCAGCGTCACGTCGAGCGTCGTCAGCAGTACCGAGAATTTGTCCTCATTGTATTTGTGCTCGTCGCCTCGCTCGTAACCGTCATGCAGCAGCGTCCAGCCGTCGGCGGTCTTCTTCAGGGGAAGCTGCTTCAGCGAGCGCGTCGGGTCCTCCCAGACGAACAGGAAGTAGGCCCAGGTCCCGTCATGCACGGCGCGAATCTCGACCCGCGTTTCACCGGTGCCGTCGAAGTTGCCGCCCTGGTTCGTCGTCACCATGAACGGCTTGATGTTGCGCCAGACCGGGTCCGAGGTTTCGCCGTCGAGAACGGGCGCATCCGCGCTATCGATGCGATAAACTCTGAGCGTGTCGGTCGCCTCGCGGTCGATTGCTACAATCAAGCCCGCGCCGGTCATGGCGACGGCCAGCGCCACGACAAAAGGATTCGATTGAACGACGGAGCCGCGCCTGGCGCTACGAGGTCGCGCGGGTTGCGGTTGTCGGGGGCGACCGGCGTCATTTTCGATGTTCGCGTGCCGCGGCAGCTCGTGCGGAGCAAGCTCGGACGACCGCTCGGCTAGTAGCGTCAGCAACTCGCCGGCATCAAGTTTCGGCGGGGGCGCGGCGAGCCGTGTCGGACGCACGATGCGAAGCAGCTGGGCCCAGCCGCCGATCCGGTATTGCGCCAGAAGATGACAGACAACAAAGCCCGGCACGGTCCAGGTCGCGATCCAGTGCAGGCGGTTGGTGCTGCTGCCGGCGGCAATGCCGAAATAGAGCAGGCCACCGGTGACGATCAGCGTCAGCAATGCGACAAAGAACACCCAATAGAGCAAGATGTTGAAAGCACCGAGCCGGACCGAGCCGCGGCCGAACAAGCCGCGCACGCGGATCGTGTCGAGAGCGATGCGCCGCTTCAGTCCGGAGCGTGCGATGTAGACCGCATACGCCACCGATACCGCGACGATGACGATCGCCGCCTGCATGTGGGTAGTCCAGACGTTTTCGTACGGAAGCACGGAATCAAACAGGCTGATCCAGCGTCGATCCGGCGCCTCGGTCGCGATTCGCAAGCCGGTGAGAAACGCGACGCCAAGCGCCGCGACCAGCGCGATATGCAACAGTACCGTGCCGTAGTCGGTCCTCCCTCGCCTCATCCGGAAATACTTTCATCGTGGCGAACCACGGCGACGTAACCCGGTGCGCAGCCACCAGGACCGCGTGAAGCGCGATTGCGACGCGCAAACAGGATCGTGCGGCGCATGGTGCCGCCGTTATTGCCACCCACGTAATGCTCTCCCCAAGAAAACAGCGCCTCGTCACCCGTCGATGGCGACATCCTCCTTTCGTTCAGTCACGGGCGGCGATGGAATCCGCCCGCGCGGCAACGCTCGGCGGTCCCCACTCCGCCTCGCCAAAACAAAGGCCCGGTTGCTGCGCCGTCAGCCCCACACGTGGTGGAGGTGCTGCGCCATGTCGTTCAGAGCGGTGTGATGGAGATCCGGCGCGCTGTGATCGGCCGGCGCAGCTTTTTGGACGTCGGGAGCCGGAGGCGCCGCCGCCACGACCGGCGCCGTCGTCGCCGCCGGCTGGGTGTTCGCTGCGACGTTGACCGCCGGGACGGCGGTCGACAGCACGTCTGCCACCGTCTGACCATCGGCGTTGTAGGTGCCGCCGGTCACCGGCACGTTGTTGCCGCTGACGTCGGCGGCGTTGGCGTGCATTTCGTCCGCGGCCGCCGCAACCAGGGTGGCATTGCCGGTCCGCAAGCCCTCGATCATCTTGGAAACTTCGGCGCCGAGCGTGCTGGTGTTGCCGAGTAGCTCGTTGTCGAAGCGCGCCTCGAAAATGCCACCCTGCGCGGCGTCGAAGTTGGTGACGGTCTTCTGGAATGTGTGCAGGTCGCTGATCAACGCGGTGACCGCTTGCGGGTCGTTGCCGGCGACCACGTCCATCGCGCGCTGCCCGAGCGTATTCGATTGCGCGATGAAATTCGCCCAGAAATTGGTCTGCGCGTCATTGTCCATATATTTCGGCGTCGGATTGAGCGAATCGGGGAAGGGCAGAACCCCGAGATACCGCCCTGGTTCGCCATATTGGCGAGGTTGGTGTCTCCCTGCACGATATCGATGATGTCGAGAATGTTGTCGTTGCTGGCGCGCCCGGCGTCGACCGAGACGCCGGCCTGCTTGATGTACGTCAGTTCCAGATCGAGCTGCCGCACGATGGTTTCGGCATGAACGCCGGTCAGCCCGCCGAACAGCAATGGATTGTCCGCCATCAACCCTTTCAGGTCGCCGATCATCGCATTGACGTCATTGGTGATAATGCCCGCATTGTGGTCGTTGACGCCGCCGAGAATGCGGCTCGCCGCATCATTGAAGATCGCGCCGATCTCCGCGAGATTGGCGTGCGGCGCATTCGCGGCCGTTACGCCATCCGGCAATGTCGATGGCGCCGCAAGGAAGCCGTTCGCGCCATTGGCGGTCGCAAGCCCGGTCAAAGTTGCGTCCTTGTTGACGATATTCAGGATGTCCAGGTGGCTCGACCGCAGGGCATCCTCGGCATTGGCGATGCTGCCGAAGGTGCCGCCGCCGTTGACCGACGCGGCCGCCGCCGAAAGCGCCGTGTTGATATCGGCGAGGATCGCGTTGACGTGCTGGAGTGTGGCCCCGGAGAACTGTCCCGCCTGGACCTCCGCCATGAGCCCGTTTTCGACCGCGGTCAGGTCGCTGGTGTAGCGGACGATACTGCCATGGCCCTGGCCGCCTTCCTCGACGACGTTCTGCCACAAACCACCAACCAGCGCGCGCGTCGCATCGTTGAAGGTCGCGCCGAGATCGGAAAATACCGGTGCGGCAGGCGCTGGAGATGGAGATGGAGATGGTGACGGATCCGGCGATGGCGCCGGAACGGGAGCCGGCAAAGGATCAGGCGACGGTCCATGGTGATGGTGGTTGTGGAGAAGCGAATCATCTTGACCGCCCCAACGTCCGAAATTGCGAGCCATTTTGCTGGTCTCCCCTGTCGCAAATCTGCCAACCCGGCAGGCTCGATCCCCACGCCTGCCGTCGACGCTTCACTCGCGCGGCGAAGTGAACGCACAGTCATTTAGCTTCGTGGCGCAATCGCGCTTGAGCAGGGGCCAACGCGTTTCAGAAGCAAGGTCTTTCGCCGACGAAATGATGTTCGGTCTTGATAGTCGGTGCGCGGTTCCGCGCACGAGTCATTGCGACATCGAATGTTTTGCGCTCGCGAGAGATCGTGGCGAAGTTCGTCGCGCGATTGCGTGGCGGAGATGATAGCGACTGCCGCAAGAGCGGCGCGACGCGTCCGTGCGCGAAAATCTGAGATCGTCGCAATCTCGTCGAAAAATGGTCGGTATCGACGATCAATGGTTTGCGCGTGGGGACAGTGTTTCGACGCGCGGGTTATCGCACTCGCGCCGTTGCTGGCGGGGCGCGCAATGAGTATCGCTGGTCACCCAGGTGCATCCGAATCATCAATCGGCGGATTGACGGCTCTTTTCCCGGCACTGGTCGGCGACGATCCCCTGACCACCGGGCTGCGCGCCAGCGCGCGGCGGATGGCCTTCATCGCCATCTTCAGCGGTGTCATCAATCTCCTGATGCTGTCCGGCTCTCTTTATATGCTGCAGGTCTACGACCGGGTGATCCCCAGCCGTAATCTTGCGACCTTGTTCGGACTGTCGACGCTGGTGCTGGTCGCCTATGCGACACAGGGCTACTTCGAGGCGCTCCGCTTGCGCATGTTGTCGCGGACGGCGTCGCTGTTCGATGCGGGGCTGCAGGAACCGATCCATCACGCGCTCGCTACCTTGCCGTTGCTGTGCGTCAAGCCGGTCCTGATGCAGCAGCCGCTCCGCGATCTGGATCAGATCAGGGCCTTCATGGCAAGCATGGGCCCAACGGCGTTTCTCGACATGCCGTGGATCCCGATTTTCGTGCTGGCACTGTTTCTGTTTCATCCGGTGATCGGCGTGACGGCGCTGCTCGGCATCGTGGCGATTGTCGCAATGACGCTGTTGACCGAACGCCTGTCGCGCGGAGCGTCGCGGACGGCACTCGACTGCAGCGCGCAGCGCCAGGTCCTTGCGGATTCAACGCGCGCTCATGCGGAGGTGATCCGGGCGCTGGGCCTCACCGATCGCTTTACGGCGCGCTGGGTGCAGGCGAACGAGGTCTTTCTCAAGGAGACCGTCAAATCGGGCGATATCTACGCCAACCTCGGCTCGGCGGCGAAGACCCTTCGCTACATCCTGCAATCGGGAATGCTCGGCGTCGGCGCCTATCTGGTCGTTGCCGACAAGGCATCAGGGGGCATCATGATCGCATCATCGATCATGATGGGGCGGGCACTCGCGCCGATCGAGATCGCACTGGCAAGCTGGAAGCAGCTTGTCGGCGCACGGCAGTCGGTCGTCCGGTTGCGGGAGATCCTCAAGGTCACAGCGCCGGCGCCCACACCTCCGGTCGTGCTGCCGCGGCCGCACCGCGAACTGCAGGTGCAGGACGTTGCGGTGGCAGCGCCTGGCACGGACAAGGAAGCGGTTTCGCATATTTCGTTCGCGCTGCCGGCCGGCACGGCAATGGCCCTGCTTGGCGCCAGCGCATCGGGGAAGACAACCCTGGCCAAAACGCTTGTCGGCATCTGGCCGACACGGCAAGGCGTCATTCGCCTCGACGGCGCCGCGATCGATCAGTGGCGGCGCGAGGATCTTGGCCGCTATGTCGGCTACTTGCCGCAGGATGTATCGCTGTTCGACGGCACTGTCGCGGATAACATTTCGCGCTTCGATGAGCACGCAACATCGGATGCGATCCTGAAGGCCGCGCAAATCGCCGGTGTCGGCGAGATGATCCTGCAACTGCCGGAGGGCTTTGCCACGCGCATCGGCGAGGGTGGCGCCGTGTTGTCGGCAGGCCAGCGCCAGCGCATTGGCCTTGCCCGCGCCGTGTACGGCGACCCGTTCCTTGTCGTGCTCGACGAACCGAATGCCAATCTGGATGCCCAGGGCGAGACTGCGCTGAGCCGCGCCATCGAGATGCTCAGGCAGAACAACTCGATCGTCATCGTCATCTCGCATCGGCCGAGTGCCCTCGCCGTGCTGAACATGGCGCTGGTGCTGCATCAGGGGCAGATGATCGCGTTCGGTCGAAGCGAGGACGTTTTTGCCCGTGCCCGCCACGCGACGCGAGTTGATCCCGCCGCAGCACAAGGCGGGTCTGTTAATCCTCCAGGGCGCAGCGATCAGCCCTTTGTCGTCGTGCAGGGGCAGCACCCATGACGACGGGCGATCATCACGCGAGCGACAAGAGCTGGACCGACCCGGGCCCCCAAGGTACCGCCTTGATCTATGAGCTCGAACGGATTCAGCGGGCCCTTGAAGAAGACGATCGCCGCGCGGCGGCTCTTCAGCGGCGTCCGCCACAGCGCAAATCACCGCGCAGCGCCCCGCGAGCAAAACTTCGGTTGATCGACACGACGATACGGCCTGCCGATTTCAGTCCAAAACCGCTTGGGTACGCGGACGCGTCGCCCTCGATCATCCCGGGCCGCGCGACCGACACACCGGAGGCTGCGCGACCGGTGATGCCCGGTAACGAGCCCCCCGATGTCGCTGCGGCAAGCATCGACGTTCACACTCGCAACCCGCACGATGCGCGCCCTGCCCCCGCCCGTAGCAAATCCTCGTTGGCGGCGGCCGGTCGCCAGATCGCTGTATTCGCAAAACGAAGCTGGTCTCTGGGTGCAGCAGCGCTCGCCTTTCTCGCCGGCCGCGGCTTTGATGCCGACGCCGCCGCGGACAGCTTCGCGGCCCGTCTCGGCCTCGCATTCGAGCGGGAGCTGCGAAACGGGTTGCGTATGCTGACGGCTGTCGCCCTGGTGGCTGGCGTCTGGATGGTCGCGGTGCCGCTGGCCGCAGCGGTCATCGTGCCGGGTAATTTGGTCGTGCAGTCCAACGTCAAAACGATTCAGCATCCGACCGGTGGCATTGTCGCCGAGATTGCGGTCCACGACGGCATGAGGGTCAAGGACGGTGATTTGCTGGTTCGCCTTGATGCGACCCAGGCCCGTGCCAACTTGCGCATGATCGATAAGCAGCTCGACGAGCTGCGCCTGCGCATCGCCCGCCTGGCCGCGGAGCGGGATGGCCTGCCGCAGGTCGCTCTGCCGCGAGAGCTTGTCCCGCGCGGTGACGATGAGGAGGTCAAATCGCTGCTTGCCTCCGAGCGCTCGCTGTTCAAGGCCCGCAGCAATGCCCTGCAAAGCCAGCGCGAGCTGCTGCAGAGCCGGATCGCGCAACTGAATGAAGAAAGCGCCGGCATCAACGCCCAGCTGCAATCGAAGGTTTCGCAGCTCGAACTCGTTGCTCGGGAACTGACCGGCGTCCAGGACCTGTTCGACAAGAAGCTCGTGCCTTTGACCCGCTTGACGTCGCTGCAGCGCGAGTCCGCACGTATCGACGGCGAACGCGGCCAGCTGCTGTCGGCCGGGGCCGAGATCAAATCGAAGATCTCCGAAACCAGGCTGCAGATCGTGCGGGTCGACCAGGATTTCCGCACCGATGTCGTGAAGGAGCTCGGCGAGACCCAGGGCAAGGAAGCCGAGCTTGTCGAGCGCGGCGTCGCGGCGCGCGACCTGCTCGACCGCATCGAGCTGCGCGCGCCCACGTCAGGCGTCGTGCATCAGCTCGGCGTGCACACCATCGGCGGCGTCATTCGCGCTGGCGACTTCGATCATGGAAATCGTGCCCGACACCGACGAGTTGCAGGTCGAGGCACGCCTGCCGCCCGGCGACATCGATCAGGTCCGGCTCGGCGACAAGGCTTTTGTTCGCTTCTCGGCGTTCAATCAGCGCACCACGCCCGAGCTTATCGGCGTCGTTTCCTATGTTGCAGCCGATGTCAGCCGTGATCAGCAGACCAATGCGTCGTATTTCACGGTTCACGTAACCCTGCCTGACGACGAGCGACGGCGGCTTGCCGGTCTGCAGCTGGTACCGGGGATGCCAGCCGAGGTATTCATGCAGACCGGCAGCCGCACCATGATGAGCTACCTGTTCAAGCCGATCACCGATCAGCTGCGCCGGACGTTTGTCGAGCGGTGATGGCAAGGCCGCGCTGCCTCGACCGGTTTATTCTTTGACCTCCGGCCCTCATTTCGGAGCGAGGTCGCCGAACCAATGCGCTGCCGTTACTCCGCCATCCATCAGGAAGTCGCTTCCGGTGATGAATGCGCCTTCAGGCCCCATGAGGAGCGCACCGACTGTTCCAACCTCGTCCGGCGTGCCGGCTCGTCCAGCCGCCGATACTTCGATCATGCGCCGATAGCCCGGGCCGCGCGGCCCCTTCAACTCATCATTTGCGAGCGGAGTGATGATGAGGCCGGGGCTGATCGTGTTAATCCTCGCGCCGCGTTTTCCCCAACGAACTGCTTCGGCCATTACGCGCAGGGAGTTGCCGCGCTTTGAAATCTGGTATGCGTGCAGGGAGTCCTTGATTTGATCCAGTTGAAGCATAGGGAGTTTGAGCAGATCTTCAACGGGCGTCAGTGGCGAGTAGCGCATTTTGTTCTGTCGAAAGCGGGCGGCAAGACGATGCCCGGACAGAGACGCGATTACAATACCAGATCCGCCGCGAGCGATGACGTTGCCGAACTCCTCCAGCAGAAGTGCAGTGCCGTAGAGATCGACTTTGAGGATCGTTTCCGGAGAGGCTTGAGAAGGCGAAACACCGGCAGCATGGATGACACCTGAGACTTCGCCGAGCTTGGTGGCAGCCTCAACGAGAGCGTGGACCGAGGCGCGCGAAGAGACATCGACGGTCGCGGTGCTGACGTTGAAGCCGGCGACAAACAGAACCTTCGCCGCAGCATCGGCATTGTCTTGCCGCATATCGGCGAGTAGGACGTGTTTACCTGCACTTACTCGCCGCACGATTGCCTGGCCGATCGAACCTGCCCCGATGACTTCGATCACGTTTGTCATGGCGCGTCCTCCTGTGAGGTCCAGCCCTTGGGCAGGCCGGCCGTGCGCAATATCGGCCCGCGCACTATTTTTGAATAGTCGCTATGATCTGCATGAACTTATGAGTGAGGTTCATAAATGCAGCGACGCAATCTTCCCGATCTGCAAGCCTTCATCGCTGTCGCAAGGGAGCGCAGCTTCACCAAGGCGGCGGCGCGATTGGCCGTCTCTCAATCGGCGCTGAGCCACACCATCCGCGAGCTCGAGGAGCGGCTTGGCGTCCGGTTGCTGGCGCGCACGACACGCAGCGTGTCGCCGACGGAAGCCGGCCAGCGCATCCTCGACACGATTGGGCCTCGACTCGACGAGATCGAGACGGAGTTGGTGTCACTTGGCGAATTGCGCACCAGTCCTGCTGGCAAGATCCGGATCACGACAGGCGAACACGCTGCCCACACCGTACTCTGGCCCGCGCTGCAAAAGCTGCTGCCGAAATATCCCGACATCAAAGTGGAACTGATCATCGACTACGGATTGACCGACATCGTCGCGGAGCGTTTTGAGGCCGGCGTCCGACTCGGCGAACAGATTGCCAAGGACATGATTGCGGTGCGCATCGGGCCCGATTTGCGCATGGCCGTGGTCGGCGCACCATCTTACTTCGCCAGACGTCCGCGACCGACGCGGCCCCAGGACCTGACCTCGCACGCCTGCATCAACCTGCGCCTGCCGACATATGACAACGTCTTCGCCTGGGAGTTCGAAAAGGACGGCCGCGAGATCAAGGTTCATGTCGAGGGGCAGTTGACGTTCAACAGCCTTGCGCTGCGCCTGAATGCAACGGTCGCCGGGCTGGGCGTGGCATATCTGCCGGTAGATCAGGTTCGCAAGCTGATCCGGGACGGAAAGCTCGTCCGTGTGCTCGCCGACTGGTGCCCGAGGTTTGCCGGCTATCACTTCTACTACCCGAGCCGGCGGCAGGCGACGCCCGCCTTTGGCGTGCTCGTCGACGCGCTCAGGTATCGGGGATCATGAAAGGCGCGGCGAGCTCCTCATCACATCCCTCTGAACTAACCCGCATCCCTCACGCACCGAAACCCCACATGACCCGTGGTGCTGTCCGGCGTCGAGGCGGAGCGCGCGGCGTTGCGGTAGCGCCAGCAGTAGGAGGGATGGCAGAGATAGCTGCCGCCGCGCATCGCGCGGTGTTCGTCATCGTACCAGTTGGCACACCATTGCCAGCAATTGCCGACGATGTTGTAGAGGCCGAAGTCGTTCTGGCGGAAGGCGTCGACCGGGGCGAGGCCATAGAAGCCGTCGCCTATCGTGTTGTCGCTCGGGAACGTGCCCTGCCAGACGTTGCAGCGATGCGCACCGCCCGGCGTCTCGTCATCGCCCCACGGAAAGCGCTTGCCTTCGAGGCCGCCGCGCGCGGCCTTCTCCCATTCGGTTTCGGTCGGCAGCCGCTTGCCCGCCCACTGGCAGAACGCCAGCGCATCGTTGTACGAGACGTGAACCACAGGAAAATCGTCACGTCCGGCGATGTCCGATTGCGGTCCTTCGGGATGACGCCAGTCCGCGCCAAACACCTCGCGCCACCATGGTGCTGCGGCGACGCCACGCGTCGGTTCGAAATCGTCGGGCAACAATCCGGCGAACACGAACGACCAGCCGAGCCGCTCAGCGTCGGTCCGGTAACCGGTCGCTTCGATGAAGCGCGCAAAGCGCGCGTTGCTGACTGACGTCGTGTCGATCAGAAACGGCTGAACGTTGACGAGGCGTGACGGCCCCTCGCCATCCGACGGATGCCCTTCCCTGCGATCGCAGCCCATGCGGAACGCACCGCCGGGAACGAGCACCATGTCGCTGCTGTCATGGCCGCGAATATCTGCGGCGGCGCTCGCCGGCTGGGCTGCGCCGCGCGCACCAGCCGGCATCGATGGACCGCAGCAGGATTTTCCGTCGCTCATGCCTCGTCTGCGCCTCTCTCTTCTTCCTCGCCCCGCTTCAGCGGGGAGAGGGCATCGGCGGCCAACCGGCCGCCGAATCTTTCTAGTAAGTACGCCGACGCGAAGCGTCGGCTATGGTGAGGGGCCGCTATCCGCGAATTCTGAGTCCGTGGAAAGTGACTGCCTCGCCCCTCACCCGGATCGCTACGCGATCGACCTCTCTCCGCAAAAAAAGCGGGGAGAGGTAAAGAACAATCTACTGCCGCGCCATATCGGCCCTGATCTGGGCCCGCTCGGCCTGGCGTTCGGCGTCCGGCCCGCGGTCCGGCAGGTCGAACGTCACACGCTTGATCGTACCTTCGAACACGAACGGCGCAACATAGTCGGTCGACACTGCAGCGCCGGCATCGCGGCCGATGTCCATGCCGAGCGTCGAGATCATGCGCAGCACGAACGGGATCTCGACCGTACCGCAGGCCTCGCCGTTGATCAGCACGGTGGCCCGGCCGTTCTTGCCGAGCCGCTCAAAGGCAACACCCACACTCGACGCGCCGGCCGGAACCGGCCGATCCGACACCGCTTTAAAGTGGCTGCGGAACAGGTTGTAGTCGAACACCACGCGGTCGCCGAGAATGTAGAGCGCGAGCCCATTGGTCGACGCGCCATACGACACGAGGCAGCCCTGGCTGTTCGCCGTCGGGCGATCGATCTCCGCGGTGATCCTGAACGTGCGATTGCCGATCGCCGGCGCGACGTCAGAATTGATGTGGCCGACCGGCGGCAGGATGACGTAGCGACGGCGGTTGCGCGGCGTGCGCTTGCGCGGCGTCGGTCGCCACAGTTCCTGGCGTCGGTCGTCGAGCGGCAGCACGCCGTTCTTGCCGGCCTCGATCCACCACAGATCGACCATCTCGCGCAGTTTTTCCGGATGCGTCGTCGCGAGATTGCGGCACTCGGAAAAATCCTTGTCGAGGTGATAGAGCTCCCACTCGTCGTTCTCGAACGGCTGCCCGGCATTGTGATAGGCGACCGCCTTCCAGCCATTGGCCCAGATGCCGCGGTGGCCGAACATCTCGAAATACTGCACCTGCTTTGTGGTCGGCGCGGTGCGGCCTTCTTCGGCGAAGGTGTAAGCGAGGCTCTGGCCGTGGATCGGCATCTGCGGGATGCCGTTCATCGTCGGGGCCGGTTCGACACCGACGATCTCGAGCACGGTCGGCGCGATGTCGGTGACGTGGTGGAACTGGTGGCGGATGCTGCCGGGATCACGCACGCCCTGCGGCCAGTGCACGATCAGGGGATCGCGGATACCGCCGCCGTGGGTGTTCTGCTTGTAGCGCTTGCCCGGACAATTGCCGACCTGGGCCCAGCCCCATGGATAGTTGTTGTGCGCCAGCGGCCCGCCGATCTCGTCGAGCTGTTTCAAGCTGTCGTCGACGCTCGGGTTGAGGCCGTTGAAGTATTGCATGCTGTTGACGATGCCGTTCGGGCCGCCTTCCTGGCTGGCGCCATTGTCCGACATCAGGAACAGCGCGGTGTTGTCGAGTTCGCCGATCTGGTCGAGGAAGTCGATGAGGCGCCCGATCTGGGCATCGGTGTGATCGAGGAAGCCCGCGAACGCCTCCTGCAAGCGCAACGCAAGCTTCTTCTGGTTCTCGCTAAGGCTGTCCCACGGCTCGACGCCGGGATTGCGCGGCGCAAGCTCGGTGTCGGCGGGAATGATGCCGAGCTTCTTCTGCCGCTCGAACCAGTCCTGGCGCACCTTGTCCCAGCCGGCATCGAAGCGGCCGCGATACTTCTCGATATATTCCGGCGGCGCCTGGTGCGGCGCATGCGTCGCGCCGAAGCAGAGATAGAGGAAGAACGGCCGCTCCGGGATCGCCGACTTCTGATCGCGGATGAAACCGATCGAGCGGTCGATCAAATCTTCCGAGAGATGATAGCCCTGCTCCGGCGTCTTCGGCGGATCGACCGGATGGTTGTCGTAGTAGAGCTCGGGGATGAACTGATCGGTTTCGCCCTGGATGAAGCCGTAGTAGCGATCGAAGCCGCGGCCGAGCGGCCACTGATCGTACGGACCCGCGGCCGAAGTCTCCTCCATAGGCGTCAGGTGCCACTTGCCGACTGCGAATGTCGAGTAGCCTGATGGACGCAGCTGTTCGGCGAGCGTCGCCGCGCTCTTGGTGATGGTGCCCGTGCAATTCGGAAAGCCGGTGTTCCAGTTGCTCAAGCCGCGCATGCCGACCGAGTGATGATTGCGCCCGGTCAGCAGTGCAGCGCGGGTCGGCGAGCACAGCGCGGTGGTGTGGAAGTTGGTATAGCGCAGGCCGCCTTTGGCGAGCTTGTCGATATTCGGCGTGTCGATGGTCGAGCCGTAGCAGCCGAAATGCGAGAAGCCGGTGTCATCGAACAGGATGACGACGACGTTCGGCGCGCCGTCGCGCGGCTGCGGCAGGTCCGGCCACCACGGCTTCGATTCGGTGACCGTCGGGCCGATCCGGCCCTTGAATTGCTCGTTCGCCATCGCGCCCTCCCCGTCTGATTTTTGTTGCCGACAATTGAGGTTCCGGCCGCGGTTGGGTCTGCGGCCGGTTTCCGCTCGAATATCGCACAACGGCGTGCAAATATCCAACCCCGCAAGCAGGCAGTTTCCGAGGCTCCGGTTACGGAACTTCAATCACGTCCGTCGCTCATGCTGAAGTTTGGTAGGTTTGGTTTGGGGGAAAAGAAGGAATTATGTGAGGATTGAATGGTTATTTGGTGGTTCTTCACTAAGATTAAGTAGAAAATTTTTGCATTCTAAGTGTAATGGCAGGCTCTCTCGGAACCTTTGTAGATGCAGGCATCTTCCAAAGGAGTGAGTTGAGCTGTTGGTTATCTATTCTTCCCCAAAGGGATGGCGTGACGCTGAGGCTCGCTCGCGCGCCCTGCGTGGGCGTCGACTATGATCGTCAACTTCGAGATGTACCAAGGGTACAAATTGGAAGCTTCCCAGTTGATCGCCTCGAAATCCTGGTTCTCGTAGATAACGCAACAGACATGCTGTAGAGCACGCCGTCTCATGTCGAGAGCGAGGCAGCGGGCCTAACGCGGCGCGGCATTGGGATGCTCGCCAGCAAGTGCCTGTGCTGTGCCGCGCATGGTCTGTCTGCCTTGTTACCGCACATCGCGGCTCCATTAGTCACACAGTGCTCTTTGATACAGGGCCCGAAGAGTATTCATTCGAACGCAATGTGAGCGTCTTGACGTCGAGCTCGGGGCGTGGAGAGCATCGTGCTGTCACACGGGCATTGGGATCATGCGGGCGCATGCTGCTTGCATTGGGAATGATTCGCTGCCGGAACGGCGGCCGGAATATTCGCTGTTATGCACATCGGGTATGTTTGTTCGCGCGCAGTGAAACTCCCGAATGGTACGTAAGACGTATGGAGGATATTCCAAGCGTAGAGGATCTCACAGCTTTCGGCGCAGAAGTCGCAGTCACGACAGAGCCACAAATCTTGCACGAGGATATGTTTTTCGTAAGCGGAGAAATTCTCGCGTCACCTCCTATGAGCGTGGCTTTCCCGGCCAAGTGCGGTTGGCAGAGAATGGGCTGGACTGGGAGACCGATGAGTGCTCATGGATGAGCGCTTTCTCGCAATTGACGTTGCCGGTCGGGGCTTGGTCGTGCTCAGCGCATGCTCACACGCGGGCATTGTCAACGTCTTACGCATGCACGAGCGACCTTTCCCGGCGTCCGCTGCACGCGGTGATGGGCGGGTTGCATCTCTCCGGTCCGAATGAAGCTGTCATCCCGCAAACGGTAGAGGCGCTGCGAACCTTCGATTTGAACACGATTGCGGCAGGCCACTGTACTGGATGGCGCGCCTGACGGCGCTGGCCAACGCCTTCGGCGACAAAGTGTTAGCACGACGGCAGTTGGAAAGCGATACTCTTTCTAAGATTTACTCGTGGAATGAGCGGCGCAAGAGTGAGCGCGCACTCTACCGCTGATCAGAGGTGGCTCAAGCGCGGTTGAGATATCGGCTAACGTGCTCCTGCAATTCGGCGCCTGCTTTGCGAGTGAACTTGCGACCCAAGCACGACGGTGGACGACCGTCTGCTTCCTCCGCCGCCGTTTTGACGCCAGTGATATTCTGCGTCACCTCACGTGTCGCAGCGGACTGCTCCTCGACAGCTCCTGAAATCGCGTGTTGATGGCGCTGACATTGTTGATGACCTGGTGATCTCCTTGATGCTCTGGGCGGTCGATTGGCTTGAGGTTTGAATGCCGCCGACCTGGACTTTGATCTCCTTGGTTGCTTCGCGGTCTGCGCGGCAAGCGCTTTGACCTCGGATGCAACCACAGAGAAGCCCGGCCGGCTTCGCCGGCCCGCGCGTGCTCAATGGTCGCGTTCAACGCCAGCAGGTTGGTTTGGCTGGCGATCGAGTTGATGAGTTCGACAACGTCGCCGATCTTTTCGGCCGCCGTCATCAGAAGGGTGACGATTCCTCGGACTTGTTTGCTTCGGCCACCGCGCTGGCGGCAATCCGGCTGGCCTCAGTGACCTGTTGAGCGATTTCGTTGACGGATGCTGCAAGCTCCTCGGAGGCAGACGCAACCATGGTCGCCTGCTGATTGGTTTGCTCGGCCCCCGCGGCTTGCGTCTGTGCCGTGCTCTGCATATCCGCTGACGAGTGGTCATGGTCTTGACCAGCGTTTGAACGCTGTCGGCGAGCTTGATGTCCGCCGAGATCAGGCTCCAGGTCAGCATCGGTCCGGTATATTGGCCGTTCTTGTCGAACAACGCAGAGGCACGCAGGTCCAGCGTCTCGGGTCGAGCCTGATTTTCGCCCGGTGCGGTAAATTCTTCGGGTCGGCCAGCAACCGCCGCTGATGCGCCGGGTTCTTGTGAAAGATGTCGATCGATTTTCCAACCAGCTGGTTTGCCGGTACTGGCAGCAGGCTTTGCAGGGGACCAAGTGTGGTTACGCTCGTCTTGTTGACGTAGGTGATGTTGAAATCGTTGTCGCACATCATGACGTTGATCGGCATGTTGTCGAGCATCTGCAAGAGCCGTTCGGTTTGGGCCTCCGCCTTCACCTGCTCGGTGACGAGGGACCACGTCAGCATCGGCGCAATGTATTGTCCGCTTGGATCGCGGATAGCGGTAACCAGAAGAGATCGAGAAACTCGCCGCCGATCGTGATGCGGGCGCGGTGCGGCAGATTGTTCGGGTCGGCCAGCAACCGCCGCTGATGCGCGGGGTTCTTGTGAAAGATGTCGATGGACTGTCCGACGAGATCCTCGACCTTGACTGGCAGCACATGTTCGATCTTCTTCAGAGTTGTTCGCGTGGGAACTCATTCACATAGGTGATCTTGAGGTCGCTCAAATCGCAGAGCATCACGTTGACGGGCATGAACTCGACCATCTGCTTGAACGCAAAATCCGGGAGTTGCTCCCCTCGGGACGACCCGAAGCGCGCTTTTCTTGTAAATGCTGACATGGATGGGGCTCATCGTTGATAGCGCTCGTCGTTGAGCGCGGGAGACGCGGCCGGCAACAGACGCTTGGAGACAACGCGACGCAGGGGATAAAGAAATGACGCTCGCACTGTCGCAGTCTAATTGAAGTTCAATTTCCTGAACGCGGGAGTTGTAGGAATACGCGCGTGCGACGAATAGATAAAATCGTAGCGCTGCAAGTGTTGTTGGCAATCTATTACATTTCGCGAATGTTGAATTACTTGGCACGAAGCGAACAGCAATGGCGCAATCTGGATAATGTCGTAGGTTGTCTGAAAATCACAACTCGCTACAGAGCTTTCTCTATTTGACTGCGAGCTTGGAAATTCATGTCCGCACTAGACCAGAACTTGCTCAGCAATTTTCGCGTGATGCGGGCGAACGATCCGGACATTGCAGAGCAGCGCGTCAAGTCCGGCTTTGGCGCGACAAGGGTCAATATTCGAAAGAGCTCGAATGAATTCGTGCTTCGCGCCAACCACCTGCAGCTAACCAATCTTGGTCTCACGTACGTCGCGACCACGGGCGAAGTGTCTGCGAGTTTCCCGGAATCACGTTCTATCCGCCAGATATTCAATATCACCGGCACCGGCGGCTTAACGACTGGGCCGCTTTCAGAGGCGATCATCTCGGGACTATGGAGTTCCGTGCTACCGGCGGGCGAAAAGTGCACGATCAGCTTTGGGCCCAACTATGCCCATCTGGTTCTTAAGATCAAACGTGACGCGCTACATGACTATCTGAGAGCACTGTTGAACGACGAGATAGATCGCGAGATCGAGTTCTTGCCGCCAACGATCGACGATCCCGCGATGCGCTCACTGAGATCGGGGTTTTCAGTTTTCCACGAATTACAACGCCAGAGGCCATTATTTTTCTTCACTCGCCAACGCCGAGTTCGAGCGCATGGTGGCCATGACATTCCTGCTTTCCCACCATCATACATACAGCAACCGACTGTTACGCAAGCCGATACCGACGTCGACTGCCGCTGTCAGAATTGCGGCGGAATACATGGAGTCGAACTGGAACAAGAAGATTGATGTCGTCGAACTGGCGGGCATCGCAAACGTAAGTACAAGAAGTCTTTTTCGTCAATTCCAGAAGGAGCGAGGCCAATCTCCTGCGGAGTTCGTGAGGAATATCCGTTTGCACAAGGCGCGGATGATGCTTGAGAACCCCGACATCAATACCTCTGTGACTCAAGTCGCTTTGAAGTGTGGCTTCAACAACAGCGGACGTTTTGCGCACGAGTACCAAATGACGTTCGGCGAACTCCCGTCCAAGGTACTGTCGCGAGCGCTGAACCGCTAGCGTCTTAATCTGTCGGAACTGATCTGAGCAGAACTCGCGGCAAGCTGGTTGCGATGTTGCGAACTCAGCTTGCCAGGGCCATTCGCGCGCCGCACTCGAATAGCCACACATTTCTTTGCGTGGATGGACGATATATTCCCGCCGGTCTGCTTGTGAGGGATGCTTTCGTAGCCAGCTCTGGTGCATGCCCGAACATATCTTTGGGTGTTTCATATAAGGAAACAATTTCATGTCCAGTTCTCCCCCGATGGCGTCAGACACACCGAAGCCCGCGCAAGCTCCGGTTACGCCGAGCGTAGCAAAGCCTGCGCCTCAGCAAAATCAGGACAACAAGCAAGCTGACGGCAAGCCTGCCCAACCGCAGCAGAAGTAAATCTTTCGGTCTGAGGGCTCGGCAACTGCCGAGCCCTGTTGTTGCAAAAGGGCGCCGGCTTCACCAGTGGTGCAGTCGGCACCAGTCGTACAGAAATCCACACTTTCGCTTGAAGAGTTCGACAAGCTCCTCGTCGAGCATCAGCTAACAATCGGTCTGTCGCTTGCAGGGATCTCGCAGCCGACGGCAACAGATCCCGGTCACGAACGGCTTAACGAGCTGAGTACCGCGTCAAGCCCACCAGTCGTTTCCGCGGGAGCAAACCGTCGCTGACGAGAGACAATGAACCAGTCACCATCGACAAACCGAATACCGGCCGCTCCGTCAGGCGATGACGATCGCGCGTTGTCTGTGTGGCGCCCGTCCGAAGGGCTTCGCACGCAGATCGAGGCATGGGCTGCGAAGCAGCCTGACACGCCGGATTTTCCGGTAGCCGTTGAACGCCTTGTGAGGCTTGGTCTTGCCAAACGACTCAACGGGCGAACGCGACGGACGAGCAGATCGTCAACCCCTTCGACGATGGCGGCACACCAACTCGATCGCCAGGAGGATTCGTCCGCGACTGTGGATGAACGCTCTGACCGCAAAAAGCGCTTGATTGAAGGACCGGAAGAATTCCGAAAATCACGCGTCGATCAAGGGCCGCCAGAATGGCGCGACCATAACGGCTGAGTACGGGTTTTTACTGAGTGTACCCGACCAGATGGTTCGTTAAAATTCGATCGACGAAGGTAGTTGGAGACCATCCCGAAGGGGCAAAAGGGGCGAGATGAGATCGAGATCAAGGATTGTTCCTCGACAAGATTCCGAAAGCGACCTGCGATTTGCGCTTGAGGAGCACGCCCCCCGACCGGGGCTCAACGAGCAATATCATGAGGTCAAAGCGCTCCAAGCGCTGGTAGAACGACTCGAGCAGGCAGAGCAGCTGAGCAGATCGAAATCATGACAACTCGCATTGCGGGCTCCGCGATCCGAGCTGGATTTGTCGTCTTTGCCGTCATTGGTACGGTGGGCTGGATATTCCTTCTTTCGAGGTTGGCAATGTCGGCGCTGGGCGTCTAGCGCGAGGTGAAGCCTTGCCAAGCGACATTATCGATAGCGGCGAGGCGATCGATCGGAGCCAGCCTGTACGCGCCGGTTTGCCTCCGGCGTTTGAACGCGTCGCCTCGTCCTCTCGGAGGGTTGATTCAATGCTGTGCCATGATCCGCGAATCTCGAACATCCGCTGGGAATTGCATGAGACGAAGAACGTTGCCCTGATCATGGCCCATCTTTTCGACAACGGTGTGGAGAGAACCGATTGGGAAGAAGTCGCCCAAGCAGCCGACGATTGTGATTGGCCGCGCGACGGCGAAGGGCACCTTATGACAGGAATCTGGAAGCCCTGAGAGATCCTCTCACCAACGCACAGTCATGGTCATATTGAGCGGAACGCCCTTTGTGCAGGTCGCTCCAATCACTCAACCCGTGCTGGCCTTGATTGCCTCCCGCCAAACTACTTCACGTCGTTGAGCAATTTTGCGCAAGCCTCCGCAACGGCTGAATCCGTTGACCTGGTTCCGGTCGCAACCGTCCAGCCGCCCTTTTCAACGAAAGTCGCTTGCTGCCACGAACCCGCCTTTTTCAATTCCACCAATTGCGTGGTGGCGTCATTGGCGCGCTGAAATTTGTCGACACACATCGGTGCAAGCACGGCAACGACCGCGGACGTCGCGCTGGCAAACGCCATCTGCTTTGCGGTGCTTCCGAGCGTCCAGCCGCCCCAGTTGAAACCGATGACGCAGGTCGCGACAAAGCCGACGAAGGCCCCTTGCAAGAGACGCTTCAGTGATTCTCCCTGCAACATTGCGGGAAATTGCATGATGTTTCCTTTCGTCCGATAATTTCGGAACGAGGTCGCGGAGACCCGGTTGGGTTCCGGTCAAATCAGTTGAGGGGGAGGCCCGGCCGCCTTGCTATGGCGTTTCGGTCGGCGCGACGATGCGCTCTCCTGCGCCCGATGTCGATCGCAATTAAGCGGCATCGTTGAACGCGATGCTAAGCCTGTCTCGGTCGAACGGCGTTTCGCGTCAAGTTTCGCGGCACGCCATATCTCTCACGCTGGAACAATCTACATCCAGGCACCTACGCCCGCCGATTTCATTCTGGAATCACATCGGGACTCGCAGCCAGACGAGCGCGCACAAGATCGATATGACTTCGCAGTGTATACAGGCTGCTTGCGTAGACAGTCGGCAATTGCAGATGGTTCGCGCGTTGATCAATCTGATCCAGCTTCGCGTTCAAAGCGTTGGCGTTGAACCCTTGTCCTTGAGCCTCCATGTCGCTCTCCAACGACCTGATCTCGTCATATAGCCGCCTGATCCTTCGCTGCATCATCCAGTCGTAGATCTGCGGCAGAAATCTGAACACGGGGTACAGCAACGCGGCCAACGGGACCAGCACGACAAGTACCGTCTCGACCAAGGTCGCGATCCAGAACGGAAGATATCCCTGCAGAAATGGTCGCCCGGTTTTGTAAAAGCGCTGCGCTTCATCACTCAGCGGAAGATCGATTGATTCGGCCGCAGGGAATTGTCCTGCTTTCTGGAAAATCCCAGGCCGTGAATGAATTTGGACGGCTGCATTGAGCAGCAGGTACTGCAGGGCCGGATGCAGGTCCGCGCGCACGACAAGACTGGCCTTGGGCGCCAACACCACAACATCCGTGGGCGGGCGGTTCGTCAGGAAATCGACGACCCCGGCAGGCAACACCAATTTATGCAGAAAAGGATAAATCGCGATGAAAGCGTCAGCGCGCTGGAAGCTTTCAGTCTCGATGCCTTTGGCGTTGATGAGAGACTGGACGACGGGGGACTCCCAGGCAGTTACGATAAACGCGGCGTCGATATCTCCGGCGATCAGTTTTTCAGCCGCAACTTGCGGCGTAAACCCCGACAGTTCTCCAACAATGCTATCGACCTTGGTCCTTTCAAGCAATTGCAGGGCCAATGCTCGCCCCCCACTTCCCTCGGGACCGATCGAAAGTCGTCGACCACGCAACCCCTGCATGCCGTCGCCAATTTCACCTCGACGGAAAAGCCATAGCGGCTCATAAAATATGGTGCCCAAGGACTCCAGCCCCGGCGATTCCTTCCTGGTTGTTGTGCCACCTTGTATGAATCCAACGCTTACGCCCGAGCGTGGGTCGCGCAACCGTCCGAGATTTTCCAGGCTGCCGGCTGTCGGCAGCAACTGCAGCTTGACGCCTTCCTTGGCCAGGATTTCACGGTAACGGACACCGAATTCGTAATCGGCGCTGCCCTCGACGCCAGTCGCCATCACGACCGTGCGCGGCGGCAACGTCTTAACGATGAAGACGCCTACGCCGAGAAAAATCGCGATTGCCCCTGCAACTGCAACGTAGCGCCAGAATTTGTGGACGTAATCTCCAACAGTCATCGAGCGAGTGAGCTGATCAGGAGTTTGCACCAATTGCGATCTCTGTTCACTGGGAAGGACCGGAAGTCAGCGGGACGCGACATGATTGACCTACGCCAACGTGCCTTTGGCCGTTGGATTTCGCGCAACGTGACTGTCTATGGTCGCAATGTCTTGATCATCGCCATGGCTTCTGTGATCTCCTCAAAAGCCCTGTCGTGGGCGTCATCGCCCGGCGACTTCAGTTTCGTCAGGTCCAATACTTGAATTTTTTCGCGTTCGAATTCGCTGCGATAGGGCTCTTCGGTTGGGTTGACGTCGCCAAGGCGCGGTGCTCCGCCCCAAATTGCCTGCGACAGGCGCAGCGCCTGATCGTCCTGTGATACCAGGAGAACAAATTGCGGCCTGGCGGCGCCCATCCGCACGATCTGGCTGCGAAACACGTCGACGTCGACGTCGGGTGCGACCAGGAACACGCGTTTGATCTTGTCGGGGGTTCGACTGGCGCGGATCGATCTTGTCCGCAGCGCCTCGAGCGTCACCCAGTTTCCCATCGAATGGGCCACGACCACGATCTCGGAGACGCCCGGTTGGCGTGCCAGCATGTCCAGCAGCTGTTCCAGCGCATCACGTGAGTAGTTCGCGCTTTCACGATCGTAGGTATATGCGCGCAGCGCCAATTCGCCTTTTGACGGCCATGTGAACAGCACCGGAACATGCTCTGCCTTTAAATCATGCATGATCTGGGCAAACCGGTAGACTGCGTCATCGAAGCGATTGTTGAAGCCGTGCACGAAGACGACGACTTTCCGGTTTCGTTTCGTCGCCGCGGCGATCGCAGCGTCAAATGTCTGCTTCTCGATATAGTTTGCCGAAACGGTCACAAAGTCGCGCCGCGGGTCGCCTGGCGGGGACGCAGGCCACTGAATTGTGCCGAGCTTGCGCGTACTGTCAGGTGGAATCGAAACCGTGATCGCGGCGAACGACACATTCGGTGCCCGCTCACCGCCAAACATTTCGCCGGGGTCGGCGGTCGATTGTTGCCTGGTCGTCGCGATCAATAGCGGTACGCGCGACGTCCCTTCGGCACTCTCTGCGACAGGAATCAACACGCCGCGGCCGGGGCGATCGCTGCAGGCCCCGCAGCAAAACGCCAGACCCAAGGCCACTGGACCTAATATAAACTTGGGTACCATCGACCGCCCCCAATTTCTTCGAGTTCGGAAGCCAGCACAATGTGATATGGCGGAGCAGGCTTAACGAGATACGCGGTCGCCCATACTGTGCCGACGACCGACGTGAAGATGACCGCAGCCAAGGCCAAGCGGCCACGCCGTGACAGCAATGCGAAATCTTCAAGCGTCATGATGCACGGCGCTTGCTACAAGAAGCTTTGTCGAAGCTCGCCAATCTTTCATAAGCGGCTCAATCAAGCAAACAGCCCGAAGCGAGACCTCAGCGACGGACAACACATCCCTTCGGCACACCGACGGTCTTGCAGTAGACAACCGTGGGGGCAACTGGCGCGACGACAACGACGGGCGCAACGACAACCGGACGCACAACGCAACCCCTCGGCACACCGACCGTTGTGCAATAGACCACGGCATTTGCGTCAGTGGCCTCGAGAGCTGTCGTCGCAACCAATGTCGTGACCGCAAGTGCAGCAAGTACGAGCGAGCGCATGTTTCTCTCCATCGTTTGTTGGTGGGGATCTGCTTCAAGTTACAAGGCTTGTTTGGGATGTCTCAACTCCCTGTGTCGAACGACCTCGATGGGGGTCTGACGAAACGGCGTTCACGTTGCTCATTGAGTCGCCCGGTCATTGAGCCGCCATGGCCTCGACTTTCTGGATGCCGTCCCCGCATTCCTTGGAAACCGTCGACCGGTTTGCCATCAGACACGATGCAATACGGCCCTGGCCGGGCTGTATCTTCCCGCACACGCCGGTGATCTCGGCGAAACAGGCAATTGCCGCGCCTTTCAGAAGGTCCACGGAAGCCTGCACGCTGACGGCAGTTTCGCCAAGTTCATAGGCACATTGCGGGCTGATCTTGTCGTCATGGGCTTGCATGCAGTACATCATGCGGCCTTCGCCAGGCGTGACGTCTTTGCAGTATTTCTTTATGTCACGAGAGCAGGCAGTCTCGAGCTTCGTAATTTTTGCACTCAGTTTATCGAGAATCGTTTTGCCGATATTCGTCTGTGCCGGCGCAGAATTTGTCTGTGCAGAGGCGGAGCCGATCGACAACATGACCAGCAAAGGCAAAACGGCGAGCACAGCCGGCAGGTGCACGTTGATTTTCATTGATCGTCCTCTTTGATTAACGCCAACTCCTGTCGACGACCTTGTCGATCGGCGACGGGCTGGCGACGGAGGTTGAGCGGATAACGGCGCGGCCATTTTTGGTTGCGCTCATTGTGCCAAAGCAAGCGTGAGGCCTGAAACTCCAAGCGACAGATTGACCCCCACCGAACCCTCGACAGAAAGCGGTTGCAGGGCGATCGAACGATTTGATCCGCCGAACAGGACGTTGGCGCCCACGCCGACGCCGACTCCGACAGCGCCGCTCGCGCCCACATAGGTGCCGGCCAGCTTTCCGAGCATCGGGCCTGCGGTGGGCGCGACGACGCCCCACGCCATCACGCCACCGGCGGTGATACCGACGTCAAGGCCGAGTGAGTTTATTGTGCCCACGTAGGCTTCCGGCGGATAAGGACCATTGGGAGCAAACCTGCAGGCCACCCGCTGCCGTGATCCAATGATCAGGCCAATCGAGGGCGACATCTTGCAGCTCAGCACGCCGGCGCTGGTGCCCTGAGGCGCCTGGGCCGCCGCCGGCCAAACCCATGCCAAGGCGAGCGCGCCTAATGCTGGCGCGAAAAGATATTTGAACATGACTGGCTTCCCTGCCTTCCGTGTGGCGACAATGGATTACTTCGCGATGACGATGCCGCGTTCTTCGCGCCACTTTTTCAAAACGGCGTCGATCGCGTGGATGATCGTCACCTGCGGATTTGCCTTGCAGTACACAATGACGTCGTGTTCGCTCTCTTTTGCTCTTCGTATGTTGAAGTAGTGTTTCTGAGCGAGTCCGTTGTACCAGCCGCTATACCATGTGGTCAGCAAATCAGCCTGGTCCTGCCATGTTCCGGCGAGCTGAGCGCATGTCAGCGCTTGAACATCAATATATCCTTCGGCATCTGCATAGGCGGTAAGATCAGCTTGAGCGTTTGCTCTCGAACTTGCAAAGATGATTGCAAGCCCCGTCGTCACCAAAATCAGACTTTTCCGCATTTCGTCTCACACACCTTGTTAGCGCAACACAGCAAAGTCAGCAGACGGACTGGCGCGATCCGTCGTAACTGCAAGCGCCGCCGACTGCTCGGCGAAGACTGATGTAGTCAGCGGCAAACCGTGGTGATTTGACCGTAAACGTTCACAACTTGCGCACAGACCGGCGCGACCACGACGACGGGCGCCGGGACAACCACTACGGGCCTCGCAGCCGCTGCCCCAACCGCGACGCCAACACCAACGGCAGCGGCGCCAACACCGACACCAACGGCCGACCGTCGCGCAACTCCCGCATAGCTCACAGGAGTGAGGGGACGTCCGATAACCGCGTGAGCTGCCGAGATGAGCGATCCCGGCTCGGTCGGTGCAAATTTTTCACTGACCAGGAGGCAGGTAACGCCGACAGCAATGGCCAGCGCGACGCGCGCAACCTTCATTTTTGTTCGGCTCATTTGCTCGCTCCTGTCACGGTACCTTGAGGCACTTCGTCGAAATTCACGAGCGCATCCAGTTCAACCTTGTTGGCGCCCTGCGGGGGCGTGAACACGAAGGCATCCGCGCTGATCGGCACGTCGGTCTTCCATTCTCTGATGCGGAGCGTGTACTGAGGCGCGGCACCAACCGTCTTGCTCGTTATCACGTATTTATGCGGGATCGGACGGGCGCCGACTTCGACCCAAAGCTGCCAGTCCACTTCCCGATCGCGAAATGCAAGGTGCTCGCACTCGACTCCATCGACCACCCCGCGACCAATGTGCTTTGCAACGATGACGTCGGCCATGAGATCGTCGAAGACTCGGGAGCCCAGGAGATCTGCACCCGGTGCCGAAATCAGGTTCATGCCTCGCAGCTTCGAGATCAGTTGGTCGATCGATCCTGGAGCATCGAGTTGGGTGTAAGAATTCAGGTTCTTGCCGAGACCGCTGACCGTCTTGCCGTCGAAAACGATCTCGATGTCCGCATAGCCTCCCGTGCGGCTGCCGCGGAGCTTGTCCGGGCGGCTTAGCAATACCTTCCCGGAGCTGGTAAATTGAATCTTCTCAAGCTCGGCCGTAATCACCTCGACATCCGAGTCATACGTGAACGAGATGGTCTTCTGGCTTGTGACGTAGTCGGACATCGCTTTTAGAATCCGCGTCGCGTCGTCGGCACCCTGTGCCTGAGCGCTTGGCATCAACGCTATTGTCGCGGCGACCAACACGCCGACACCTGCGGTCAGCCAACCGATGGCACGATATTTCGGTAGCCTGATCTGCTTCATAAGCAACGCCCCAAATGATTCTGATTATTCCGAACGAACCCATTGGAACTGGAAATTCGCGATCCAATGCCGACTTCTCGAGCTCGCGCAGTGGCGACAACTCGCGACGCAGTGCAAGCGCTGCGGTCTAGAACCGGTAGTTGATGCCGCCGCGTACCGTATTCACGCGGTCCATACTGGCCCCACTGCCGGCGGTGGCGATGTAAAGATATTCGAGCTTGGCGGACCAGTTCTGTGTGAAGCCCCACTCTGCGCCCAAACCTGCCGCGAGGCCGGCGCGGAAAACGGAGCCGTTACAGCTCGCGATAATTCCTAGCGCACCGCACGGAACAGCACCAATCGCAGTGCCGGCAGCCGTGGTCTTGATAAAGGCCACGCCTCCAGTGCCGTAGAGCAGCCAATTGTTCAGCGCCACGCCGACCCGCGCCCGGCCCGTAGCGACCGCACTCGTGTTCGTCGTCACATTGAGGGCAGGACCTTGCAAAACTCCGCCGATGGTCGGAACGGTCGTACCGGTCCCCTTGATGTTCGCCCAGTCCAAATCCGCCTCAAGGCCCAGCACGACGTAGCTTTGCTGTATCTGAGCACCAATCGTTCCGCCGAACATGCCGCCATTGATGTTGAAACTGCTGCGATCGAACCGGCTTGAGAACAGATTAAGCGGGTCCTGGCTGCCCCAGCCGTAGCCGCCGTTCACGCCGACATAAAAGCCGGTCCAGTTATAGATAGCCGCTGCGACTGGAGCTGGCGCATAAGCCTTCGTGGGAAGATCGGCTGCATTTGCGGGGCCAACTGCCGCTGCTAGTGACAAGAGAGACGTCGCGCCAGCCAGCTTGCTCAAAAATGACATTTGTAATCCTTACGGTGCTGTTTGCGTGCAACAGAACAATTGTTAGTTTGATCTGTAACAATTGATGTTTGATGCGCATCAAAGCCGATCGATACGATCGCGACTATCCGATATCGGCCAATTGCAAATGCTCCGGATACTTCTCTCGCGCTGTTGCACAACAGACACTCCGTTTCTCCGAGATGCAGAGCAACGAGGTTTGCGTCGCCATCGGGCGGCGCGTTGGTCGTCGTACACAATCACGAAATGCAGAGTTCAAAATGGTAAGTGTCTTTCATCAGACCTTCAGCGATCCTTATGCCTACGAAAGGTCGATGCGAAATGCTCGTGTGACCGGCTTTGCGGTGAGCGAGCGTGGGGCTTTCAACGCCGAGCATACCCTCATTGACCTGGATGGCATCTGGCTTCAGATGGCCTGCGATAGTCTTGCGCGCTCCATGCATATATCCATTGATGGTGAACGGCAGCGGCTGCTCTTCTTTACGGACTCGCAAGTCCCGCCAGCCTTGCAATCCGGCGCGGAGTTTAATGCCAACGATTTGGTTTCCCTCGGTCGGACATCGGACCACTTTCAACGCACTCTTGGTCCCAGCCGGTGGTCCGCAATGGCGCTACCTCCGGATCGCATGCACGCGGCGATAAGACTGTTTGCTGACAGAGATATCGGAGACTCATCGACTACCTGTTGGCTGAAGCCTTCCACAAACGACCTCAGTCGGCTGCGACAGATCTATCGGGAGATTATTCGAATAGCTCATCATCACGATGGGACGCTCGATCACCCGGAGCTCATGCGGTCGCTGACGCAGTCTCTAACTGTCGCCGTCGGCGCATGTTTTGCTACAGGAAACGATCGGACACTTGGCCTTGGGTGGCACCGCCACACGCGGATCATGAAGCGTTTTGCGGACTGGTTGGAGGCAAATATCGATCGTGCACTTTATCTACCCGAGGTGTGTGCGGCGCTCGACGTGCCTGCACGGACTCTTAACCGGTGCTGCGAGGAACATCTGGGCATGAGCCCGAGGCGCCACCTGTGGCTCCGGCGAATGAATCTTGCGCGCCAAGAGCTTCAGCGGAAATCCGCTCCCACCTCTGTCACCGCGATCGCAACGCAATTCGGCTTCTGGCACCTCGGTCGCTTTGCCGTTGAATACGGCTCTTTGTTTGGTGAGGCACCCAGCACAACCCTGGCTCGGTCATAACTGAGCCGGGTATCGGCGCCGGCGGACTGGATCTCGCGGCGGCGAGTTCCCGCGTTGTGTGATGTTGGCTTATCCGTAAGGGCCAACGAGAGCCAATCGGCTCGCGATGATAACAGACCAACTCGAAAGATATAATCGTCACGTTCCCGTCGCGCACGAACGGCGCCTCGCGTCAACATCTGTACGGCTTCTTCGTTTGGACGTCATCGTCGCGAACATCAGTGCCGATGTCGCAAACGCACGCCTATCGCTTGTCGCCGGAGCTCGGGGCCGGAACCAGGTCAGCGGTCGGCGCCATACTCTTGAGAAACTTGAAGAGGTCACTGTCCGTCGACAGCACAAGCGTTGTATTTTCCGCGATGATGGACTTGTAGGACTGCATGGTCCGGGTGAATTCATAGAACGCCACCGCTTCAGGGCTCTGGTTATAGGCTCTGGCGTAGATTTCGGTGGCTTTTGCATCGGCCAGACCGCGGATCTCCTCGACCTGGCGGTAGGCTTCAGACTGGATCTTGTTGAGGTCGCGGACGCGATTGCCGCGGATTCTGGCGGCCTCGCCGTTGCCCTCGGACAGGAAGCGCTCCGCGATCTGCCGTCGCTCGCTGATCATGCGATCGTAGATCTTCGGGCGTACACTTTCATTGTAGTTGATCCGCTTGAACCGGATGTCGAGCAATTCGATCCCGAACACGCGAACCTTCTCGGCGGCCTCGGCAAAGATCTCCTGTTCGACCAGCTTGCGTCCCTTCTGAATCGGCACCAGTGATCCGACGTCGAGTTGCTGCTGTCCGCTGTCGGTCACAGTGGAATCGCGCAATGGCACGCGATCCCTGGTCGTGCGGACGATCTCGATCAACTCATGCTTGGCAACGGCGTTGCGGGTCTCGCTGCCCAGAACATCGTCCAGGCGAGACTGGGCGCTGCGCTCATCATGCAGCCGCAAGAAGTACTGCAGGGGATCTGTAATCCGCCAGCGGGCGAACAGATCGACCGAGACGTAGAGCTTGTCCTTGGTTGGCATATCCGACGGATTGCCGTCCCATTCCAGAATTCGCTTGTCGATCAGGTTGACGTCCTGGATCAAGGGTAGCTTGAACTTCAGACCGGCGGTCGTCACCGGGGCGCCGACCGGCTCGCCGAACTGGGTGATGATGGCTTGCTCGACTTCGCTCACCGTATAAAGCGAACTCATGAGAGCCAGCGTTGCGATGCCGAGAACGACCAGGATGGCGACCAGCTTGATCCTGTTCACGGCCGTTCTCCCTTCTGGGAGTCGAGATTCAATAATGGCAGGATGCTGCGCGTCTGCTCGTCGACAATGATTTTGGAGCGTATCCCCGGCATGACGTCCTGCAGGGTCTCGATGTAGATCCGGCGCCGGGTGACCACCGGAGCCTTGATGTACTCCGCCAGAAGCGCGCTGAACCGGGCAACGTCGCCTTCCGCTTCATTGATCCTTTTGAGCCGGTAGCCATCGGCTTCGCGAATTCGCTGATCCTTCTCGCCGTCGGCCAATGGGATCACCTTGTTGTAATCGCGCTTGGCTTCGTTGATCAGCTTTTCTTTTTCCTGCTGGGCCTGGTTGACCTCGTTGAACGACGCCTGCACCGGCTCAGGTGGATTGATATTCTTCAGCTGGACTTGATCGATGCTGATCCCCATGGCGTATTTGGTCGAAAGCGCCTGCATCTTCGTCAGCGCTTCGGTCTCGATCTCCTGTCGACCGATGGTAATCACCTCGTCCACCGTGCGATCGCCGACGACTTCCCGCATGACGGATTCGGACACATCACGCAGCGTTCCCCTCGGCTCCCGAACGTCAAAAAGAAACTTCGTCGGATCCGAGATGCGGTATTGAATGACCCATTCCACCAACGCGGCGTTGAGGTCGCCTGTCACCATCTGCGTTTCCCGCACGGTGTCGCGAGAAACCTGATACGGATCGGTGGCGCCGGGAGTCCCGAACCCGAATTCCTGCTTCAATTGCCGTTTGACAGGGACAATCGTGGCGACGTCGATGCCGAGTGGCAGCTTGAAGTGCAGTCCCGGTGGAACTTCCTTGAGATACTTGCCGAAGCGCTGAACCACGGCGACCGAGTCGCTCGGCACCGTGAAGTACGAAGTCCAGGCGCCCAAACCAATCAGAGCCAGCACAGCAATGACGATCGGCCCGCGCGGGCCACCACCACTCGGCATGATCTGGTTGAGTCGGTCCTGGTTCTTCCGGATCAAGTCCTCAAAACCAGAACCGGGTCTGGCCCCGGTGCCCCAAGGGCTGCCCCGGCCTCCATTGTCATTCGGCGGGGGCATTTGAATGTCCTTCCTTGTGTGCCGGAAGTCGCGCACAGGATGTTTGCATCGCGCTGACCAGACGCTAGCACGCCGCCGTTTGCCGAGCGATCACTGGTTTGAGAGTTCGTGTAAGAAATGCCGCTGCGCATTGACACACATCAACCCGAGCCGAGCGAAGCGCGATGCCTGTTCGGGGGCACCTTCCGGTCATGCCGATTGCATCGAGGCAGCAATCGCCCCAAGGAACGACGCCGCGCGGCACATCGACAGTTCTTCGGCCTCTCGTGCCTACCGAATTTTCACGCTGGTTTCGGACCGCTTCGCGAAAGCCTTCCGACGGGCGCGAGCGGCGACTGCAGCGGAGGCGCGTCTCCTTAACCGTGCGTGAGAGTGCAACTCCGGCCAGGCTCTTACTGCTTACGCTGCTGCGGTTTTCGCTTGACGCAATGTATCTACTAGTGTAAGTGTCCAAATTGATCCGGTCCCAGAGGGGCGTATGGCCATCGTCGCTTGCGCGGGCCGGATCACGACGGACGCTGACTGCAGCGGGTACGTCGGGATGATCGCGAGGGTCGGACGCCCAATCCCATATGCAACGATTGTTTCCGGCGTGCGCGATGGTCGCGGCAGGAAGCGTACGGCAAAACCAGGAGAAGCTGGCGTCCTTGTGGCGCCAAGTCACGCGAAGGCAAAGTCGTCCGACCGGACGGCAAGTCGCAAGACGGTCGCGTGGTGACGGGCGGATAGGATGTGCCGCCCGGGCAGATCCGGCATAAGCCGTAATGTCTGTCGTGCAGGGAAAGCCGGATGTTCGGCTAATCCTGTGGTGACTGAAGCTCGTACGTACTCACTACCTTTCACGTACGAGGCCATCGGATGCGGCTGGCATCCGGCTTTCCCTGCGCCCTCTGACTTTCAGCGGCGCGAAACTGAGAGCAAACCTCGGGCAAAACCTGCCGCGAGAATGATGGTTGCTGTTTGAAAATTAAGGAGCCCTCGTCTCGCTAATTCGCCCCGCGAGTTCGCCCCAACGAACTTCACGCACCTTTGGGCACGGAAAACATCCGCCGCAAGCTCGCGACAGGCGCCCCAAGAACCTTGCAAATTAACGGCGGAATCTTTTCCGGATCAGTTACTTGCCTGGGACCGGTGGTCACCGCTCGTGACCGCGCTTTCAGCCCGCCGCCGCGTTCGCTGTCGTCGCTTCGCGCTTGATCACGCCCGCGCCTTCGAGCTTCGCCAGATCGTCCTCGCCCGACGCCGATCTCGGCCAGCACATCAAACGTGTCGGCATTCAGCGCCGGCGCCGATTTGAACTCGGTGGTCTCGTCGGGGAAACGGAACGATTTTCCGGGCACGGTGATCGGCTTCGGGTTGTTCGGCAGCTTCACCTTGGTCGAGCACGCGAGGGTCCGCCTTCGCGCCCTCTTCTTCAAAGATGCGCTCGACCGTCCGCACCACACCGCTCGGAATGCCAAGTCCCTGGAAGATGGTGACGGCTTCCTGCGCGGTGCGCTGCGCCGCCCATGCGTCGACCGTTGCGTCGATCTTCTTGCGCAGTTCGGGATCAGCGACATAACCGGGACGGCGCCCGACGCTCGGGTCGGCCCATTCCGGATGACCCATGAGCTTGCACAGGTCCATCCACATCTTCGGGGTCGCCGGCGCCACCGTGAAGTAGGCGTCCTTGGCCTTGAACGATCCGCCGAAGCGATCGAACGGCCGCTGGCCATAGCGGCGTGCAATTTCGCCGTTGACCTCATAATCAGGAATGAGCGTGCTCATCATCGACGACAGCACTTCCAGCATCGCAATCTCGACGAACTGTCCCTTTCCGGTGCGTCCGCGCTCGACCAGAGCACAGAGCGCAGCGTTCGCCGCATGTACTGCCGTACCGTGGTCGCCGACCAGCACCTGGCAATTGAGCGGCGGCCCGTCCGGATGTCCATTGAGATTCCAGACGCCGCTCATCGCCTGGATGATGCCGTCGAACGCGACATACTTTTTCTTGTCGCTCCAGCTGCCGAAGCCCGTGATGTGGACGAGGATGGCGCGCGGATTGATTTGTTGCAGCCGTTCGAAGCCGAACCCGAGCTTGTCGGGGACACCGGCCGCATAGTTGGTGATGATGACGTCGGCCCACTTCAACAGCGGATCGAGTGCCTGCTTGGCGTCCTTGTGGCCGAGATCGAGCGCGACCGCGCGCTTGCCGCGATTGTGGCAGGCGAAGAACAGGCTGTTGCCGTACTGGTCGACCTGCGCGGCATTGCGCGCGTGCTCGCCGGTCAGCGGCTCGACCTTGATGACGTCGGCGCCATGATCGCACAGGATCATCGCGGCATGCGGGCCGGCGATGAAGTGGGCGATTTCGAGCACGTGGATGCCGTCGAGCGGCCCCTTTGTTTTTGCTGCGGACATGGGTCGTTCCTCGGTGCGATTATTACAGTTGTGATTTTTAGTGCCGCGAACCGGCCCAAGAAGGCGACCAGCCGGAGTGCGATCCCACCTATTTCTAGGGTAACAGGATGGAGCGAGACAAGCGCCGTTCGTGGTCCTGCAGTTGTTCGCGCCATGCAGGCCGCATTGCGAAGACACGTTTGAGCATGGGCCATAGGCGCGGGATGCCGGGCTGAGGCGGTGGACAATATCCCGCCCGGACGGCAATCTGAGCACCATCGAGACAAGGAAAAAGGCACGCTGCGCGTGCTTCAGGGAACGCCCAACCAACGCAGGGGAATAGCACTATGTTGAAGACCAGGTTCACGGAGCTAGTGGGAATCGAGCACCCGATCGTGCAGGGCGGCATGCAATGGGTCGGCCGCGCCGAACTCGCCGCAGCCGTCTCGGAGGCCGGCGGCCTCGGCATCATCACGGCGCTGACCCAGCCGACGCCTGACGACCTGCGCAAGGAGATCGCGCGGGCACGGACGCTGACCAAGAAGCCAATTGCTGTGAACCTGACGATCCTGCCGACCATCAAGCCGCCGCCCTACGCCGAATACCGGCAAGCGATCATCGACAGCGGCATCAAGATCGTGGAAACCGCGGGTAACAAGCCGCAGGAACACGTCGACGAATTCAAGAAGCACGGCATCAAGGTCATCCACAAATGCACCAGCGTTCGTCACGCGCTGTCGGCGGAACGGATGGGTGTCGATGCGATTTCGATCGACGGCTTTGAATGCGCCGGCCATCCCGGCGAAGACGATGTGCCCAACCTGATCCTGATTCCGGCCGCGGCCGACAAGGTGAAGATCCCGATGATTGCCTCGGGCGGTTTCGGCGACGGCCGCGGCCTCGCGGCCGCGCTCTGCCTCGGCGCCGAAGGCATCAACATGGGCACCCGCTTCATGGCGACCAGGGAAAGCCCGATCCACCAGATCGTCAAAGAGCAGATCGTCGCCAATGACGAGCGTTCGACCGAATTGATCTTCCGCACCATGCGCAACACCTCGCGGGTCGCGAAGAATCCGATCTCGACGCAAGTCGTCGCGATGGAGAAGGAAGGCGCCAAGTTCGAGGACGTTCGCGACCTCGTCGCCGGCGCGCGCGGCAAGCAGGTTTACGCCACCGGCGACTGGAAGGACGGCATCTGGTCGGCCGGCCTGGTGCAAGGCTTGATCCACGACATTCCGACCTGCGCCGAATTGATCACCCGCATTGTGCGCGACGCCGAGGACATCATCCTCAAGCGCGTCGGTGGCATGATCGTCGGGCAACGCCGCGGCGCCGCCGCATAACGCGTCGCCGAGCTGACAAGGAGCACGCGCTCCGATGAAAGCCTATGTGGTCGGGGCCGATGGCCCCGCAATCACCGACGCGGCCCAGCCCAAGCCCGGCAACGGGCAAGTGCTGGTCCGCGTCAAGGCAGCCGCGCTCAATCGCGCCGATCTTGGCATGGCCCGTGGCCGCGCGCATGGTGCGCGCGGCGGCGCTGGTACCGTGCTGGGTTCGGAGTGTGCGGGCGAGGTCGTCGAGACCGGGCCTGACGCAACTTCGCTGAAGGTCGGCGATCGCGTGATGTGCTCGACAACAGGCGCATTCGCTGAATACGCCCTCACCGATCACGTCCGAGCCTACAAAATCCCCGACGGCTTCGACTTCGCCCGCGCAACCACATTGCCGACGTCGTTGTCCACCATGCATAACGCCGTCGTCACCGAAGGCGCGCTGAAGCCGGGCCAGAGCGCAATGATCCAGGGCGCAAGCTCGGGCGTCGGGCTGATGGCGATGCAGATTGCCAAGCTGAAAGGCGCGAGCCTGGTGATCGGCACCTCGACCGACGCCGGACGTCGCGCACGCTTGAAGGAATTCGGCGCCGATCTCGCCATCGACCCGAACGCGGCCGATTGGGTCGATCAAATCCTCGCAGCGACCAATGGCCAGGGCGTCGATCTGACCGTCGACCAGGTCTCCGGCAAATACGTCAATGATCTGATGCGGGCGACCAGGCTCGAGGGCCGCATCGTCAATGTCGGCCGGCTTGGCGGCGAGCGATCCGAGTTCAATTTCGACCTGCATGCGCTCCGCCGCATCAAATACATCGGCGTGACCTTCCGCACCCGCAACGTCGAGGAAATCCGCGCGATTTCCGAGAAGGTCCGTGCCGATTTGTGGCCGGCGGTCGTTTCCGGAAAGCTCTCGCTGCCGATCGACAAGGCGTTTCCGTTTGCGCAAGTCGCCGATGCCTTCGCGCACATGGCGGCGAACAAGCACCTCGGCAAGATCGTGCTGACGTTCAGCTGATGCTTCGCGGCTAGCTCGGCCAGCCAAGGCTTGCGCCGGCTGGCATATTGCGGACCACCACATCGATCGCGACGATTTCGGCGCCGACGACCTTGAACAATTCCATCAGGAAAATGGAGCGCTCGTCCTGCGGTCGGTCGACCTGCTTGCCATCGACGAGCAGCGAAAGCACGCCGCCGGGCGGGACATCGAACGCGGCGATCGCCCAGACCAGGCCGTGCTTTTCGTCAACCAGCGGATAGCGCCGATCACGTGCGCGCTCGAGATAGCTGAAGATCTTCATCCCCTCGCGACAACCCCACGGCAATCCGACCCGGGGATTGTTCGTTGTCAGCATGCCGTTTTCGACACGCGTACAACGATCCGCGATCGGTGCGTGCGTTCCGTCCGAGGCTTCCACGGCATCGAAATAGGCGTCGGCAATCTTGATCAGCCGTTCGCGTGACAAATGTGTAGGTTCGATGCGGTCGAACAACGGGTCCGGATTGACAAGTCGATGCAGCGCGAAAGCATTGGAGTCGCCCTTGCGGGCAATCGTCGATTCGAGCTCCGAAATCCGCCCGTCGGTCTCGACCTTGATCCGCAGACCATAAATTCCGGTCGCGTCCCCCTCCTGGAACGTCGCGTGGCAGCCGACCTGCCCCGTTGCCTCATCGGCGAATTGCAGCCGATACGGCGTCGGCGAAATGCCTCGCCAGAATGGATGGTTGGTGCCGACGTCACGACCGTTTTCTGTGGCACGAGCACGCATCGACAGGATTTCGCTCAAGTCGCCGCCCTGAGCCTGTGTCCGGACATAGCGGTCTAGGGTCGCAAGCAGTGAAGCGCGGTTAACGGTCATCAACAGGCCCCTACGAACTGAGGTCGAACCAAGTTGCGAACCGTAGTCATTTGCAGGAGCAAGACAAGCCGGCTCGCGGTTCACACTGATTGACCAAAATCCGCAGGCTGCTACACCGCCGCCGCACCACGGATCCCGCCCTCGGTCGAGACATCAATGGCAGGCGTCAAGCAACAGGTTGCCGTGATATCGGTGATCGCAAGCGGCTCGATGGCGGCGCTCAAATTCGTGGTTGGCGTCGCGATCGGCAGTATTGCGCTGGTCTCCGAAGCCCTGCACAGCCTGGTCGACTTCGGCGCGACGATCGTGACCTGGCTGGTGGTCCGAGTCTCCGACAAACCGGCCGACGAGGAGCATCATTACGGCCACGGCAAGTTCGAGAGCCTGTCCGCGCTCGGCGTGGTCGCCATGCTCTATATCCTCGCCGGTGGCATCCTCGTCGAGTCCTATAGCCGCCTGCGCGAGGGCGCCGTGCCACCGACGGTCTCGGCAATTCCGTTCGTGGTGCTGCTGGTCGACATCGCCGTCAATCTCTGGCGTGCCCGCGCGCTGCGTCAGGCCGCGCACGACACCCGTAGCCAGGCGCTGGAAGCCGACGCCCTGCACTTCTCCTCCGACGTCCTGGGATCCAGCGCGGTGATCGTCGGCCTTGCGCTCTCCGCCGCCGGGTTTCGTTGGGGAGATGCCGCCGCCGCAATCGCGGTCGCAATCGCGATCTCTTTCCTGGGCCTCAAACTGGTGCGCTCGACCGTCGAGACGCTGCTCGATCGCGCGCCGGACGGTGTCGCTGACGAGGCCGCCGCGGCGATCCGCAGGGTGCCGGGCGTGATCGGCATCGAGCGGGTCCGTGCGAGGACCGTCGGCCCGACCCATTTCATCGAAGCCGCGGTCAAGGTGCCGCGCACGTATCCAATCGATCGCGTCGAAGACATCAAGCTCGCAGCGCAGGCGGCGGTGAAATCCGCCCTTGCCGACTCTGACCTGACATTCACAGCGGTGCCAACTGTGCTCGACAATGAGACCGTGCGCGAGCGCATCATGGTGATCGCCCGCAACGCCGGCCTCGCCATCCATCACGTCACGGTCCACGACCTCGACAACAAGCTCGCGGTCTCGATCGATCTCGAGGTCGAGGCAGATATGGCGCTCGACCGGGCGCACGACATCACGCATCGCCTTGAAGATGCGATCAAGACCGAGTTCGGCGGGCAGATCGAGATCGACATCCATATCGAGCCACTCGAACCGGAGTTGCCGCACGGCGGTGACGCGCCGACCGAGCGCGTCGACGCCGTGCAGCGTGCGCTGACCGGCATTGCGGCCTCGCTCGGAACCATGCACGACGTCCACAACGTGCGCGTGCGCGACAGTGGCGCTGGCCGGATCGTCAACTTTCATTGCCGGGCCAAGCCTGATCTCAAGGTGAGCGAAGTCCATGCCGCGGTCGATGACATCGAGCGCGCGCTGCGGCGCGAATTCAGCGACATCAAGCGCGTGATCGGCCACGCCGAGCCGGATCGCTGAGATCGCGAGCGCCACGTTCTCGTTTCAGACTCAAAAATCGCGCGACGATTCTCTGGTGCGCAACTTTTTTTGCCGTTAACGAATTGTTGACTCTCGACAAATCAGCCAACGTCGATTCAAATCGCGATGATTCGAGCGATGCGGTGCATCCTTCGGGTCGAGGGGGCTGGACTTCCCGTGGGGGGCGACGACATGGCGCGTGCGCATGCAGTAGATGCGTGCGTCCAATCCGATTCGATCAAGGGATTGGCGCAATCGATTGCAAAACCAGCGTACCATCGTCTGCTCACAGCCGAACCGGTTCTGCGCCGCGCCGTCCCGATCCTGATCATCGCCTTCCTGGCGACGATCTGCATCGGCGCTTTCGTGCAGGTGCTCGACCAGAAGCGCCAGCAAGGCGCTTTCGCCCGGCGCGACATCATTGCGCTGGCCGATTTGCTCGCCGATCGGCTCGATCGTCTCGGCCCACTGCCGCGGCCCGAGCGCCTGCAGGCCCTGTTGCCTACTCTGGTTCCGCAATGGGGCACGTTGCGCGGGCGACAGGTCCTCGTCGTCGACGGCGACGGCCAGTTGCTGGCGCGCTCGCCGACCAACATACGGATGCCGGAAAGCGGACAGCTATTCGACCTGTTCACTGCTCCGCCGGCGTCAGCCGCGGTTCCGCGCGTGCTCGAAATCGGACTGCCCGATGGCACCGACGTCGTCGGCACAATGGTCGCCGTGAAGTCACTGTCGGTCGACCTGATCGTCCTGCAGGACCTGGCGGAGAGCGCCTGGCCCTCGAACGCCCCGCTCTCGATCACGCTATCGGCCACGACCGGCTTCGTCGTGTTGATCCTCGGCTTTGCCTTTCACTGGCAATCGACCCGTGCGCGCGAAGGCGACTTCATCAATGACGCGGTGCGCGCCCGCATCGACACCGCGCTCAACCGTGGCCGCTGCGGGTTGTGGGACTGGGACTTGTCGCGCGGCCGCATCTTTTGGTCGCAATCAATGTTCACGATGCTCGGCCTCGACAACCGCAGCGACCTGCTGACCTTCGGCGAGGTCAGCGCGCTGGTGAAATCCGACGACATCGACCTGTTCGCCATCGCCAACGACCTGATTTCAGGCCAGGTCGATCACTTCGACCAGATGTTCCGCATGCGTCACACCAACGGCCACTGGATCTGGCTCCGGATGCGTTGCGAACTGAACCGGCCCGCCAATGACGCGAGCCCCCACCTGATCGGCATCGCGCTCGACGTAACCGAGCAGAAGAGCCTTGCGGAGCGCAGCGCGGAGGCCGACCTGCGCTTGCGCGACGCCATCGAGACGATCCCCGAGGCGTTCGTGCTGTGGGACGCGGAGAACCGCCTCGTGCTGTGCAACTCGCACTTCCAGCGGCTGCATAAGCTGCCGGATTCGGCGATCAAGCCTGGCACGTCGTACGAGACGGTGGTCGAGGTCGGTTCGATGCCACAGATCCGGCCGCGCCTCACCGAGGATTCGAGCACGACGCCCGGCGGGCGCACCTTCGAGGCACAGCTTGAAGACGGCAACTGGCTGCACGTCAGCGAGCGTCGCACCAAGGACGGCGGTTATGTTTCGGTGGGTACCGACATCACGACGATCAAGAACCACGAACAGCGGCTGATCGAGAACGAAGCCAAGCTGCTGGCAACGGTGACCGACCTCAAGCAATCCCAGCACAAGCTGGAGCGGCAGGCCCAGGAACTCGCCGACCTCGCCCACAAATATGCCCTCGAGAAGAGCCGCGCCGAGGAAGCCAACCAGACCAAGTCGCGCTTCCTCGCCAATATGAGCCATGAGCTGCGGACCCCGCTTAACGCCATCATCGGCTTCTCGGAAGTCATGAGCAGCGGCATGTTCGGTAGCCTCGGCTCGGACAAGTATCACGAGTATTGCAGGGACATCCTGACCAGCGGCCAGTATCTGCTCGACGTCATCAACGACATTCTCGACATGTCGAAGATCGAAGCCGGCCGCGTCAAGCTCGACCTCGAGCCGCTCGACCTCGCCAACACCGTGTCAGAATCGCTGCGCGTGGTGTCCGGCCGCGCCGACAGCAAGCGGGTCAAGCTGAAAGCTGATTACGCTGATATAATTCCGCTGATCGCCGACCGCCGCGCGTTGAAGCAGATCACGATCAACCTGTTGTCCAATGCCGTGAAGTTCACGCCCGACGGCGGCACGGTGACGGTGCGCAGCCGCCGGCTTGAAAATTCCGTGATGCTGTTGATCGCCGACACCGGGATCGGCATCGCGCCGCAATCGCTAGTGCGGTTGGGACGTCCGTTCGAGCAGGTCGAGAGCCAGCTGTCGAAGACCTACCATGGCTCGGGACTTGGGCTCGCGATCGCAAAATCGCTGACCAAGCTGCATGGCGGCTCGATGCGGTTGCGCTCGAAACTCGGCGCTGGCACCGTCGTCATGGTTACGCTGCCACGCGACAGGGCGCGACTGGTTGCGAGCCTGTCGAGCGCGGCCTAAATTAGCCGTCTGCGACACCGCGTCAGGTCGCGCGCCTCGCCGGCCCGCCGCCCAAGATTTTCGTGAAAATTCGCCGCACCTCAGCCTGAGTGTCCTTGACGCGCGCTTCCAGCGTCGAGAAACCGGGCTCGTCGGCGGCCCGCGCCAGCAGACTCATGAGGTCAGTTCCCGCCGTCTCAGGACGAAATCGTTCGCTTAAGCACAACCGCAGGATCTGACCGAGATCCTGATAAAGGCGCGTCGCCGGCCTCAGCACGTCGGCATCGCCTTGTGCGAGTAACCCAAGCCGGGTTGCTTTCTCCAGAACCTGAAGCGTCGATTTGTCGAGGATGTCGGGATGATCAGCGGCGTGAACGAGCTGCAGGAACTGGGCGATGAACTCGATATCGATCATGCCGCCGGCGGCGTATTTCAAATCCCAGATGTCGCTCTCGCCCTTCTCGTCGGCAATCGCCTGACGCATCTCATACACGTCGTTCGCAATAAGCTCGCGTTCGCGCGGGCGTGTCAGGACTTCGCGAATGATCGCCTCGATCTCGTCGGCAAAGCCTGCCGGCCCGGAGATGACACGCGCGCGCGTCAGTGCCATATGCTCCCAGGTCCACGCCTCCTTCTCCTGGTAATGGGCAAATGCATCGAGCCGGGTCGCGACCGGCCCGGAGCGACCGGACGGCCGCAGCCGCATGTCGATGTCGTAGAGCACTCCGTAGTTCGTGCGCGCGGTGAATGCACCGATCAAGCGTTGCGTCAACCGCGCAAAATATTGCGCGCCTTGCAGCGACTTCGGTCCGTTCGAAATCGGGATGATCGTGATCGAAGTCGTAAATCAGGATCAGGTCGAGGTCGGACGATGCGGTCATCTCGCGACTGCCGAGCCGCCCCATCGCGAGGACCGCGGTCCGCTGATCCCGGATCTCGCCGTACAGCGCAACGAACTGATCGAGCGCGAGGCGATGGATTGCGCGCACAATGCCTTCCGCGATATCGGCGAATGCGGCACCGGCGAGTTGCGCAGAGACGGTGCCCGACAGGATGCGTGTGCCGATCAGGAACAGCCCCTCCTGCCCGAACATCCTGAGGTGATCAAGAAAGTCCTCGTAAGTCGAAGCATCGGCAAGCAGGGCCTGCAGTCGCTGCACGATCTCGTCGCGCTTCGGCATCGCACCGAAGAAACGCGGATCAACCAGGCCGTCGACGACCTGCGGCTGGCGCGCGATCATCTCTCCGAGCCTCGGCGCCGCGCCGAGGATCAGCGCCAATAGCGAGACAAGGCTGCGGTTCTGATGCAGCAACGAGATCAACCGGCCGCCGCGCCGCAGCGATTGCAGGAAATGATCGAAATGCACCAGCGCCGCGTCGGGACTCTCGGAGTGGCCAAAATCGGCGATCAATGCCGGGATCAAGTCGGCCAGAGTGTTCCGCGTCGCCTCGGCGCGCAGGCTGCGGTGTGAGCCGGTTACCCAGTGCTTCAACATGTCGGCAGCGGCAAGCGGCTGCTTGAACCCAAGGCCCGCCAACTGCTTGACCAGCGCAGGATCGTCAGGTCCGCGCGCGAAATCCGGCGCCGGCAGACCCGGCGCTCGCGCCGCCTCACCTTCGAACAGCTTGCTATAGTGAGTTTGCACACGCTGGAGATGTCGCACCAGCTCACGGGCAAAGGCGTCACGGTCGGCAAAACCCAGGAAGCACGCAAAGCGTGCCATTGCGTCGGCCTCTTCCGGCAGCGTATGGGTCTGCTCATCGCCGATCATCTGTATCCGATGCTCGACCCGCCGAAGAAACTCGTAGGCCGCGGCGAGGTCATCACGCACCTCGCTGGCGATCCAGCCACCGTCGGCGAGCAGGTCGAGCGCGTGCAGCGTCGGGCGCACGCGGAGCTCGGCGTGCCGGCCGCCGGCGATCAACTGCTGCGTCTGCACGAAAAACTCGATCTCCCGGATGCCGCCACGGCCCTGCTTGATGTTGTGGCCTTCCACGGCTATGTCGCTGTGCCCGCGAAACGCGTGCATCTGCCGCTTCATCTCGTGAATGTCTCCGAGCGCGGTGAAGTCGAGGTGGCGCCGCCATACGAACGGCGCGAGCTCTGCCACAAGCGCTTCGCCCGCCGCGACGTCGCCGGCGCACGGTCGCGCCTTGATCATCGCAGCTCGCTCCCAAGTGCGCCCTTCGCGCTCGTAGTAGCCGAGCGCGAACTCGGTCGACACCGCAACCGGCGTCGACGACGGATCGGGACGCAGCCTGAGATCGACGCGAAATACGTAGCCGTCGCCGGTGCGCTGCTGCAGGACGCGGGCAATCCCTTGCGCGATGCGCACGAAGAACGTCTGCGGCTCGATGTCGTCCTTGAGCGCGCTGCGCTCGCGATCGAACAGCACGATCAGGTCGATATCGCTCGAGTAATTCAGCTCGCCGGCACCCATCTTGCCCATCGCGAGCACGATCAGCCCACAGCCGACCTCGGGTTCATTGGGGTCCGGCGCCAGCAGCCGGCCGCGCGCGGTCTCCTGCGCAAGCTGAAATCGGATCGCACACTGCACGGAAGCAACTGCAAGGCCGGTCAGCGCCTCGGTCACCCTCATGATCGGCCAGACGTCGCCGATGTCGCACAGCGCAATCAACAGCGCGGCCTCGGCCTTGATGTTGCGCAATAGCCGCATCAGGTCGCTTTCGTCCGCGGCGACCACGGCGGCGCTGCGAACATTGTCGATGAGATCGGCGAGATGGCGATCGGGATCGCTCGTCAGAACGCGCTGCGCGCGCTCTGCATTGCCGCGCAAGAGGTCATACAGATAGGGCGACGCATCGGCGATGCCGGCCACGATCGCTCGCGCGAGCGGATGGCGATCGATGATGGCTGCAATCGCTTCACGTTGCGGGCTTGCCACATCGTCGAGCCATCGCGCGACGCGAGCATCCGCCTCGTCAGCTGCGACGACGACCGGCCCGCCGGCGAAGCGCGCGGCCAGCGGTATGGCCGCGGGCGCGGTCATGCCGACGGTTGCTCCCCGCTCCGTAGCGGCAGAACGAGCGCTGCGACCAGGCCCGGATTGTTGTCGCTGAGCCGGAGCTCGCCGCCGTGGAGCGTCGCCACCGCCGCGGCTAGGCTCAAGCCGAGGCCGGAGCCCGGCTGGGTTCGGCTCGCCTCGAGCCGAACGAAGCGCTCGATGGCCCGGGCGCGCTCGGCTTCGGGAATGCCGGGACCGTGATCGGCAACGCTGAGGATGACGTGACCGGGTTCGCTCCGCAACTCCACGGTGATGCAGCGGTTCGGCGGCGGCTCGGGTGGCATCGGACCGCCACCGACCGGCGCGAGCACTTTCTCGATCTCTTTGGCCGGCTCACCGTATTTGATCGCATTCTCGACCAGATTGGCGAGCGCCTGGCTGATCAGCTCGCGATTGCCGCGCATCGGCGTGCTCTGAGTGCGCACCTCCAGCGTCAAACCCTTGTCCTCAGCGAGCGGTTCGTACAGTTCCTGGATGCCTTGCGCGATTTCGGCGGCGTCGAAATCGACCATGTCGCCGCGCGCCTGACCGGATTCCGCGCGCGCGATCATTAGAAGCGCATTGAAGGTTCGGATCAATCCGTCGGATTCCTCGATCGTACGCTCAAGCGCGGCGCGATAGTCCGCCTCGCTCCCCGATTTTGCAAGGGCTTGCTCGGCGCGATTGCGCAGCCGCGTCAGCGGCGTCTTCAGGTCATGGGCGATGTTGTCCGACACCTCCTTCAGGCCGTTCATCAGCGCCTCGATGCGCTCCAGCATTGCGTTGAGATTGACTGCAAGGCGGTCGAGCTCATCGCCGCTGCGGCCGGTCGGCAGCCGCTCGGAGAGGTCGCCCGCCATGATCCGCTGCGCGGTGCCGGTCATCGCGTCGATGCGCACCAGCACCCGGCGCGCGACGAAGATGCCGCCACCGAGCCCTAGCACCAGCACGATCAGGAACGACCACTGCGCCGCATTGGCGATCACACCGACGACGCGCCGGCGCTCGTCGAGGTCGCGCCCGACCAGCACGCGGAATCCACCGGGCATGATCGCGACCCGCACCAGCGCGCGATGATCGCGCTCGCCCTGTTCGTCGAGCCGTCGATAGGTGACCTCTTCCCAGCCCGGCGCATCGAGCGCGCCAGGCTGCAGCGCGCCGACGTTGCCGGCGAGCTCCTGACCGGTGTCGGTCGTCACCAGATAAAGATTGGCGCCCGGCCTTAGCGAGCAATTCTCGATCGAGAAGATCAGGCCGCGCAGACCGACGCGATTGTAGCGCTCGGTCAGCTCACTGATTTCAGCGTTGACGGTCTGAGTGATTTGTTCGGTGACAAGACGGCGCGTGTTCCAGGCGAAGTAGCCGAGCAAGAACAGCGCAAACAACAGGAACAGGAAGAGATAAACGAGCGTCAGCCGGAAGGCTGTCGTTCGGACGAGTTTACCGAAGGCCGTCACGGATCATGTATCCGGCGCCGCGGATCGTATGGAGCAGCGGGCGATCAAAACCCTTGTCGATCTTGGAACGCAGGCGCGAAATGTGGACGTCGATCACATTGGTCTGCGGATCAAAATGATAGTCCCAGACGTTTTCCAGCAGCATCGTGCGGGTGACGACCTGACCCGCGTGCTTCATCAGATATTCGAGCAGGCGGAACTCGCGCGGCTGCAGCGTGATCTCGCCCTCGCCGCGCATCACCCGATGCGACAACCTGTCGAGCTCGAGGTTGCCGACACGATAGATGGTTTCCTCCGCAGGGCCGACGCTGCGCCGTGACAGCACCTCGATGCGTGCCAGCAGTTCGGCGAACGAATAAGGCTTCGGCAAATAGTCGTCGCCGCCGGCGCGCAGTCCCTTGACGCGGTCATCGACCTGGCCAAGCGCGGACAGGATGAGGACCGGCGTGTGATTGCCTTTGTCGCGCAACGCCCCGATCAGCGACAGGCCGTCCCGCTTCGGCAGCATGCGGTCGACGATCAGCACGTCGTAATCACCGTTCGCCGCGAGCGACAGACCTTCCTCGCCATCAAACGCCTGATCGGCAACATGGCCGACCTCGCGAAATGCCTTCACGAGATAGTCAGCGGAATCGCGATCGTCTTCGATGATCAGCAGACGCATGTTGGAGGCCAACTCAATCAAGGCGCAGGTCACTCCGCTTCAGGATGGCGAAACGGGCCGTACCGCGCAAGCCGCGCGCGGAACCCCGTCCGCCATGCTCGCCCATGAAATAAAGAGACGGGCGGCAAAGCTTGGGGGATCTCTGCCGCCCGCCACGCACCTTCCGGCGGAGGGGGGCTGTGTCCACCGGAAGAGCAAGCGGTGGGGACGAGTTTTGGGCTCGCCCCCTGGGAAGGGACCGTCGGCGGGGGCGACATATGCCGGCGAGCCATTCCCAATCTATGAACTCCTTGCCGCCAATCAACCTTGCCCCAGGGGGACTGCGACAAAGCGTGACTGGTCGCCCGAGCGAACCCGCATCAGCACGCTGTTCTTCTTGTCGGAACGCGCGCTGGCGAGCGCGTCGCGAACGTCGGTCGGCGTGCTGACTTCCTTGCCGGCGACCTCGAGAATGACGTCGCCTTCCTTGAAGCCGCGTTCGCTTGCGGGGCCGTTCGGATCGACGTTGGTCACCACGACGCCCTGCTTGCCGGCGCCGGCGACGCTCGATGCCGGCGCGACCGACAGGCCGAGCTTGCCGACATCGGTCCCGCGCGTTGCCGCGGGGCCGTTGTCGTTGTCAGTGTCGGCGCGCGCCTGGGTGCTGCTCGGCAACGTGCCGAGCGTCAGGTCGACCGTCTTGTCCTGCCCCTTGTGCAGGACGTTGAGCTTCACCGCGCTGCCCGGCGCGAAGCCACCGATCGTGCGGGCGAGATCGCGCGCGTCGTGCACGGACTGGCCGTTGACGCCGGTGATCACGTCTCCGGACTCGATACCAGCCTTCGCGGCGGGGCCGTTCGCTTGCGGTTCGGCGACCAGCGCGCCTTCCGGCTTCTTCATGCCGAGGCTCTCGGCGATGTCAGGCGTCACCGCCTGGATCTGCACGCCGATCCAGCCGCGGCTGACAGAGCCCTTGTCCTTGAGCTGCGCCACTACCGACTTCACGGTCGACGCGGGGATCGAGAAGGCGATGCCGACGCTGCCGCCGGACGGCGAGAAGATCGCCGTGTTCACGCCCATCACTTCGCCATCCATGTTGAACGACGGACCGCCGGAGTTGCCCTTGTTCACCGGGGCATCGATTTGGATGAAATCGTCATAGGGGCCATTGCCGATGTCGCGGCCGCGCGCCGAGACAATACCTGCCGTCACCGTGCCGCCGAGGCCGAACGGATTGCCGACCGCCAGCACCCAGTCGCCGATTCGCGGCTGACCGTCGGACAGTTTTGCGAACTGGAAGTCGTTGCGGCCCTCGACCTTGATCAGAGCAACGTCGGTGCGCGGATCGGTGCCGATGACCTTGGCGTCATAGGTCTTGCCATCATCGGTCGTGACGGTGACCTTGTCTGCGCCGTCGACGACGTGATTGTTGGTCACGGCATAGCCATCAGCCGAGATGAAGAAGCCGGAACCCTGGCCAGTCACCTGGCGCGGACCGCGGAAGCCGGGCATGCCATCGGGACCGCCAAAGCGGCGGAAGAAGCGTTCCATGGGTGAGCCGGGCGGGAACGGCGAGTCGTCGGAACGATCGCTCGAGGTCGGCCTTCTCGCGGATGTTGACACGAACCGAAATCACCGACGGTTTGACGCGTTCGACAATGTCGGCAAAGCCGATCGGACGCTGCACCTTGCCGACCTCGGTGGAGACCTGGGCGTGCGCGGTCGAGGACAACACGTTGCCGCCCGGCAGGAACGACGGCGCCAGCGCGAAGGCGCCGGCCGACAAGCCACCGACCACGGTCGCCATCAGCGCAAACTTGCGCTTGGACAGGAGCGAACGGCGAGGTTGCTGGGATCCAGACGGGAAGGACGAAAGATCAGGGCGGCGGAACATCAATATCATCTCCGGTTCGATGTCGGATTTCCTGCGACGCCGGAGCGGCGCCGTTCGAATACGAACATGGGACATGCGCCCTTACGCGGCACTGGCTGACGAATTAATCTTTGGTAATGTCGTTGCGACCAGCTGACGCAGGGGGTTGCGACACGCTCAGCCGGCGTCGCCGGGCCTCTCGCTGCCCATGACGCGTGCAAGCTCCGCCTGTTCCTCGCTGCTGAGCGGCAGAGTGTCATTTTGCGACACGGCGCTGGTCTCGTTTCCGCGTCGGCGCGCGTAAAGCACGAGCGCGATCGCGCCGCCCGCCAGCGCCAGCGGTGGCAAGAGCCACAGCAGCATGGTGTGCGGGTTGAACGGCGGCTTCAGCAGCACGAACGGGCCGTAACGCGCGACCAGAAAGTCCATGACCTGCTTGTCGCTGTCGCCGCGCGCAATGCGCTCGCGCACCAGGAGCCGCAAATCGCGCGCCAGTGGCGCATCGGAATCGTCGATCGACTGGTTCTGGCACACCATGCAACGCAGCTGCTGCGACAGCGCGCGCGCCCTCGCCTCCTGCTTTGCATCGCTCATGATCTCGTCAGGTTGCACCGCGCGGCAGATCGCCGGCGCAAGCAGCAGCGTCAGCACCAACGCGATCAGCGCGAGAGGCCGCCACATCACTCTGCTGCCTGCAATGAGCGCCCGACCTTCGCCGGCTGCGGCGCGCCGACACGCAAGCGGCGGTCGGACAGCGACAACGCGCCGCCGAGCGCCATCACCACCGCGCCGAGCCAGATCAACAGCACCAGCGGCTTATAGTACATACGCACGGCAATCGAGCCATCGCTGTTGCGATCACCGAGCGAGATGTAAAGCTGGCTCAACCCGCGGCTCATCAGCGCCGCTTCGGTCGTCGACGAATCGCGCGTCGTGAAGGTGCGCTTCGATGGCGTCATCGTGCCAATCTGGTCGCCAGCAAGCCTGATCTTGAACGTCGAAATCGTTTCGCGATAGTTCGAACCCTGTTGCTGCGAGAAGCCGACCAGCGTCGCCTCGTAGCCGCCAACAATCGCCGCATCACCCGGCTGCATCGCCAGGATTTTCTCACTGTTCCAGGTCGTCTCGCAGACGATGCCCATCAGCGTGAGGCCCAGCCCGGCGTGCGCGAGCGCCGCGCCCCAGGTCGAGCGCGGCAAGCCGCGAGCACGCCGCAGCGAGATTTCGATGGGGCCGCGAAATAACGCGGTGCGCTCGGCAAGATCGGTCAGTGCACCGACAATGACGAAGACCGCAAGCCCAATCGCGAGCGGCGCAAGCATCGCTCCACCCCAGGTCCAGGCCATCACAAAGGCCAGCGCGATTAAGGCGACAACGCCGGCGATGATCAGGCGCTGGGCAGCGCCAAATAGATCGCCACGCTTCCAGGCCAGCAATGGACCAAACGGCACGGCGACCAGCAGCGGCACGAACAGCGGCCCAAAGGTCAGGTTGAAGAACGGCGCTCCGACGGAAATCTTGTCGCCGGTGATCACCTCAAGCACCAGCGGATAGAGCGTACCGACCAGCACCGTGGCGCAGGCCGTCGTCAGGAACAGGTTGTTGAGCACCAGCGCGCCCTCGCGCGAGATCGGTGCGAACAGGCCGCCTTGCGACAACGACGACGCGCGCCACGCAAACAGCGCCAGGCTGCCGCCAATGAAGGTCGCGAGTATGGCAAGGATAAAGACGCCGCGCGTCGGATCGGTCGCAAACGCATGCACCGAGGTGAGGACGCCGGAACGCACGAGGAAGGTGCCGAGCAACGACAGCGAGAAGGTCAGGATGGCGAGCAGGATGGTCCAGACCTTCAGCGCGTTGCGCTTCTCCATCACCACCGCGGAATGCAGCAACGCAGTGCCAGCGAGCCATGGCATCAGGGAAGCATTCTCGACCGGATCCCAGAACCACCAGCCGCCCCAGCCGAGCTCGTAATAGGCCCAGTACGAGCCCATCGCGATTCCCGTCGTCAGGAACATCCAGGCGAGCAGCGTCCACGGCCTGACCCAGCGCGCCCACGCCGCATCGATCCGCCCTTCGATCAGGGCGGCGACCGCGAACGAAAACGAGATCGAGAAGCCGACATAGCCGAGATAGAGCATCGGCGGATGGATCGCGAGACCAATGTCCTGCAGCACCGGATTGAGGTCGCGCCCCTCGAGTGGCGGCTGCGCAAAGCGCAGGAACGGGTTCGATGTGATGAGGATGAACAGATAGAACGCGGCTGCGATCCATGCCTGCACCGCAAGCACCAGCGCGCGCAGGGTCGACGGCAGGTTGGTGCCGAACAGCGCCACCAGCGCGCCGAACAGCGCGAGGATCAGGACCCACAGCAGCATGGAGCCCTCGTGATTGCCCCACACGCCGGTGATCTTGTAGATCAGCGGCTTCAACGAATGCGAGTTCTCGTAGACATTGATGACGGAGAAGTCCGACGTCACATGCGCCGAGACCAGTGCGCCGAACGCCGCCAGCGCGAACACGAATTGTGCCGGCGCGGTCGACAACGGAACGTTCATCAAGGCCGGCTCATGCCGGCGCGCGCCAACGAGCGGCACGATCGACTGGATCAGCGCCAGCACCAGCGCCAGGATCAGCGCGAAATGGCCGGCTTCGACGATCATCGCGATGGACCCTGCGAGCTTGCCGCGGATGCCCCGCCCTTGGCGTACTCGTCTTTCCAGTGCCCCTGCTTCTTCAAGGCATCGGCGACCTCCTTCGGCATGTAGGTCTCGTCGTGCTTGGCGAGTACAGTGTCGGCAACAAAGGTGCCGCCGGCGTCGAGCTTGCCTTCGGTGACGACGCCCTGCCCCTCGCGAAACAGATCGGGCAACGCGCCACGGTAGTTCACCGGGATTTTCGTGTTGCCGTCGGTGACGACAAAACCGATCTGCAGATTGTCGCCACGCGTCACCGAGCCCGGCAGTACCATGCCGCCGAGGCGAAAGCGCTTGCCGGCTGCAATGTGCTTCTCCGCCACCTCGCTGGGCGTCGAGAAGAACACGATGGAATCGCGCATCGCGTTGAGCACGAGGCCAACCGCGATGGCGAGTACCATCATCGCACTGCCGATCAGAACCAGGCGCCGCTGCTTGCGCGTCATCTTGGGTGTTAGCCTCCGAGCCCGAATTGCTTAAGCTGATCGTTCAGGGCCTGCAAGCGCGCGGGATCGCCGACAAATGCGTTGCGCGCGTCGCCGGCGGCTGTGATGGCCTTGTCGCGGTCGCCAAGGACAATATAAGCACGGATCAGCCGTAGCCAGCCGTCGAAATCGCTGCCGTTCTGCTTCAGCCGCGTCGCGAGCCGACCGACCATGCCGCGGATAAAAGTGGCGCGCTGTTCGTCGCTCATCGAGCGGGCGGCCGCGATGTCGTCGTCGGGAATATCGGGCGCGATCTTGCCATCGAGGCTTGCCAGCGCGCGCTCAACGCCGCCGCGCCAGGGCGCATCGGGTGGCGCATCGTTCAACAGCGCCCGCCAGGCCGACGCTGCCTCGTCGCGGCGGCCGTCCTGCTCAGCCGCAAGGCCGAGGAAGTAGCGCGCCTTGACGTCGCCGGGATCGAGGGCGCGCGCGTGTTCGAATTCGGCGCTGGCTTCCGCGGTGATCACGCCGTTTGCCGCTGCTCCCATCGCTTCGCCGAGGTTCGCGTGACGCGCTGCGGTCTCCCCATTGTAGGTCAGCGCATTGCGAAACGCGCGCACGGCGTCGTCGTAGCGCCCGAGCTTGAACAGGACCGGCGCCAGCACCTCCCAACCTCGGCCATCGCGCGGACTCTTCTCGAGGTGCTGCTCGACCTGTGCCACGAGCTGATCGAGCGGCGCGTTGGCCGCGGGCATCGACCGACTCGGTGCCGCTGCGACATTCACCATGCCGGGCGAGCCGTAGTGCAAATAGATCGCCACGGACGAGAGCGGCAGCCCGACCAGCGCGATGATTGCAACAGCGCGTCGCAAGGAGGTCGAAGCCAGGGGCGGCGGGATTTCATCGAGCCTCGATGCGACAAGCAGCCTGCGCGAGACCTCAACACGCGCAACATCAGCCTCGGTGGCGCCGATGATGCCGTTCGCGAGATCGCGATCGACTTCCGCAAGCTGATCGCGATAGATCGCAGCCCCCTGTCCCGCGGCCGGGCGCGATGATCCGCGGCTGAGCGGCCAGAGCACCGCGAAGACGGCAACCAGCGTCATCAGGCCCAGCACGAACCAAAAAGTCATACACGGAGTTCCGATCGCAACTGCCCACCCAATTCAAGGCAAAGGCGCGCGCGTTACACCATGAGCAGCGCCCTGACGCAATTGACAAAAATCAAACGGTTGTGAGCTTCGGAGAGCGGGGGCGCACGGGCCGGATGATCAGCCGGAACGAGAGGATTTTCGCTCGCCGGCCAGGGCGACCTCGGCCGCCTTGGTCATCAGGGCCGCATAGTCGTGCCCAAAGATCGCGTCGCAGAACCGGATCGCGAGCTCAGCCTGGATATGACGAAAAGCGCGCACATTGGCATCGGAGTGGCGCAACGATTCGACCAGTGCCTCGGTGGCGGACTTGAGGTAATGCTGCAATTCGGAAAATGACCGCAGCGTGACCTCGCTGATGGCAAGCTCGCTAGCGTAGTTCCGGCAAGTGATGACGAAGTTGACCAGCGCCACGGTTTCGTCGGCCTCGCTGGCGTCGATCCGCGCCCCGGCGTTGATATCCTTGTCGGAGCGGTGGCGCAGCAGCCGCCGCACCCGCCCAGGCACGCTCTCAAGCTCGGAGGTGAGCGCGTTCGAGATGTCTGCGCGAATTCGACGACAGCTGGCGGCCCCATTGCGAGTCCGACCGGAAGCCGAGCTCAGAGCGCAGATCGCGCACGCCGTCGTGCAGCGACTTGAGCTGATGGGCGCTACGGTCGAACTGGCCGCGCTTGATCTCGGTGCGCAGGTCATTAACAAGCATGGCAACGTCGTAGAGTGCCATGCTGACGGCAAGCCCGTAAGGCGTTGCCGCCACCCGGCTCTCTTCATCGGACGCGGCAAAACTGACGGCGAGCCGAATGATCTGCCAGGGCGACGTCATCCGCTGCATGATCGTGGAGATGACGAACGGCAGCACCTGGGGGTTCTGCAGCGACGGCAGCTCAACAATCTGGCCTTTGATCGAGGCGACCTGGGTGTCGCCGAAGCTGCTCATGATGCGCGGGATGCGCGAACGAAACGTCTCGATCGCCTCACGATTGGCGAAGATCGTCTGCACCGACGGCAGATCCTCAACCACCGTCGGTGAGCCCACTCGGCCAAGCGCGCGCTGCCGATCGCCGCCTTGCGATTTCGGCGAGATCAACTCGCCGATCGCGTCGGCTGCGGCGAGCTGAAAGCGGCGCAGGACCTGCTCCATTTCGCTGGCACGCCCCTCCTGCTTCGCCGCACCGTAGGCGTCGCGAAACTCCTCTGCTTCCTTCGCAAGTGCGGTCTGAGTCAACCAGGTCCAGATCGGACCGATCGACGAGCGTTTGATCTGACCCGGGCGGACCTCGTCGCCATCGAGCAGGAACGGTTCGAGCACACTGAAGACGGTCCGTTGCAGCTCGTCGAGCCGCGGCCTGTCGTTGGTGTCTTGCTTGCGGACAACTTTGCGCAATTCGCCGAGCACGATCTCGGCCACTGCCGTATCCTCGCCTTGCGCGAGAACCTTCTCGAACTCGCTGGTCAGCAACGCCAGTGTCTTCGGCGGAAGCTGCCGGAAAAAATCCTGCAACCGCTCGGCCCGACTGTCTGGTTTTCGTTGCTGCTGCTCCGCCACGTGTCGACCCCGCGCGCGCCGGTGAGGCCCCTCCACGGCTGGAGACGTCTGCGAAGCTCGCTCAGAGAGGGGTCTTAGCAGGCGTGGCGTTAAGATCGCGTTGAGAATTGGTATTGGGGCACTAGCTGATCGCGGTCCAGGTCCCGTCGCCGTTCCGGCAGGCGGTCCCCCGGGCGATCTGCGGCCGGGAGTTGAGATAGACGGTGTGGGTATAGCCGCGGCATTGCAGCCCGCGCTGGACGTAGGCCGGCCCCGGAACAATGCTGCCGTGTCGCCCGGAGGCCGGATTGCGCCAGCCAACAGGGGCTCCCGGCGCGCCCTGCTCCAGTGCGTCGATTTGCGCCTGGTAGGCGAGCCGCCGATCCTCGTCGTCCATTGCCGCGCCGATACGGTTGCCGATCAGCCCGCCGATGGCAGCTCCGGCGACGGCGGCGGCGACCCGGTCGCCGCCGGTGCCGCCAATGGTCGATCCGATCAGCGCGCCCGAGAGCGCGCCAAGGGCGGTGCCGGTACCTTCCTTCGGCCCACCACCGAAACGATCCGTGCTGGCACAGCCGCCAAGCGCGATCGCCGCGCCCAAGGCAACGGCCCTGCCAATTTTCAACATGATTGACCCACCCGGACGCGCAACCTCGTCGATGATGCGCGGCGCCACGTCCCAGTGATCGAATGATTGGGGCGAAGGTGGGGCATGGACTTTTTGATTGAGCATGATCTTTTCGGAAAACCGGTACCCACCTTTTCCGGATCATGCTCTAACCTGCGGGCAGGCTCAGTTCGGCGCGAAGCCCGCCGATCGGCGCGGTGCCAAGCATCAGGCTGCCGCGATAGAGCGCGGCAAGCTCGCTGACGATCGAAAGCCCAAGGCCCGAGCCCGGCTTCGTCTCGTCGAGCCGTTGCCCACGTTGCGCGACCTGCGCCCGCTCCGCGGGCGAGAGCCCAGGCCCGTCGTCATCGACGATGATTCGTACCGTCGCGTTTTCAGGTTCGTCCGCCTGCCGCTCCAGGATCACTTCGACCAGCACCTGCGAACGCGACCATTTGCAGGCGTTGTCGATCAGGTTGCCGACCATCTCTTCGAGGTCCTGGCGCTCGCCGCGGAACGTCGCCGGCTGATGAATCTCGACTTCGATGTCGGCATTGCGATGGATCTTCTCCATCGTCCGGTGCAGTGCATCGACGACGGTCGTGACATCGGTCAGCGTCGTCACCGCGGTGAGGCGTGCGGCGATCCGCGCCCGTTCGAGGTGATGAGCGACCTGGTCGCGCATCATGTCGGCCTGCTCGAGGACCTTCAGCGCAAACGGCTCGTCGCGGTGCGCCGACGCCTCGTTGACGATCACGGATAACGGCGTTTTGACTGCGTGAGCGAGATTGCCGACGTGTGTTCGCGCACGCTCGACAATCTCCTTGTTGGCATCGAGCAACGCGTTGGTCTCGCGCGCCAGGGGCGCGATCTCGACCGGAAACACACCCTCGAGCCGCTCGGCCTGGCCGGAGCGGATCGCTGCCAAGCCGGCCGTGATGCGCTTCAGCGGCGCAAGCCCGAAGCGGACCTGGAACAGCGTGGTCAGCAACAGGCCGATCGTCAGAGCAACGAACGTGCCCGTGAGGTAATAGTCGAAGGTGCGGGTTTCCTCGAAGATTTCCGTGGCATCGCCGGCAACGCTGACGTTGTAACGACCGTCAGCGCCGAGATCGACCGGCCGTTCGACCACCCTCAATTGCTGGTCCTCGGGGCCGACAACGTAGCCAAGTCGCAAGCCTGCGGCGTTAAGGTCGACGCCCAACTCTTCGAGCTTCGGCAGCTTGCGGTCCCACAGCGAGCGCGACGAGCGTACTTCCGGCTTTCGCGAGTTGAGGCGCGTGATCTGCCAGTACCACCCCGACAACGGCAGCTCGAACAGCGGTTCGCCAAGCGCCTGGGAGGTCTTGTCATCGGCGTCGCCCGGCGGCGGCACAACTTCGGCAATCAGCGTGCGCAGATAAAGATTGAGACGCCGGTCGAAGGACCGCTCGACTGCCTGGCGATACACCGACGACAGCGCAAAGCCGGTGAGAATGAGGATCACCACCACCCATGCCGCGGCCGACATGAACAGCCGCGTTGCGAGCGAACTGGTGCCCTTTTCCTTGCGAGGTTCGTTGGCCATCGCCGCGCAGTCTAGCACGAACTGCAGGAACGGAGCCGCTACGCCGCTTCGTTCGGCGCCGCCAGCAGGTAGCCGAGGCCGCGCACGGTCTGGATGATGTCGACGCCGAGCTTCTTGCGGATGCGCCCGACGAACACCTCGATGGTGTTGGAGTCGCGGTCGAAGTCCTGATCGTAGAGATGCTCGACCAGTTCGGTGCGCGACACCACGCGACCGACGTGGTGCATCAGGTAGGCCAGCAAGCGATACTCGTGCGAGGTCAGCTTGATTGGGTTGCCGTCGACGCTAACCCGCCCGGTGCGGGTGTCGAGTCGCACGCTGCCGCAAGTCAGTTCGCTCTTGGCATGCCCAGCCGACCGGCGCAGCAGCGCGCGGATGCGTGCCAGCACTTCCTCGACGTGAAACGGCTTCGCCACATAGTCGTCGGCGCCGGCGTCAAAGCCCTGCACCTTGTCGCTCCAGCGGTCGCGCGCGGTCAGGATCAGCACCGGCATCATCTTGCCGGCGCGGCGCCATGCCTCGAGCACCGACAGGCCGTCCATCTTCGGCAGTCCGATGTCGAGGATCACCGCATCGTAGGGCTCGCCCTCGCCGAGGTAATGCCCTTCTTCGCCGTCAAACGCGCGGTCTACGACGTAGCCTGCGTCCGACAGCGCAGCCGTCAGTTGGCGGTTGAGATCAGGATCGTCTTCGACCACGAGCAGGCGCACATCAGCCTCCCAGCACTATCAGGCGAGAAGCATGCCGAATGCGGTTGAACGACCGATGAACAGCCAGCCTGGCCAAAATTACTTTTCCTTCACCTTTGATCCGTCATTCCAAGTTTGCCTGGGTGCTGCGCTGCGATCGTTCGGCAACGCTGCCCGAAGGTTGCTGGCAACGCCTAGCATGGCAGATTACGAGCCGAAAGCCGCGAGGATGGTCGGGGACGGTTGACAGACGACGCGCGGCGAGGCTCACGTCAGCCCGTGAAGAGATTTCCTGCCGCCATTGCTGCTCTCCTTGCTGCGACCGTGATCGCGTCACCGGCGTTCGGCATCGTCGGCGGCGGCAGCGCCGCGCCCGACGGCATCGCGCGCAGCGTCGTGACGGTGGTCGGCTCGCGCGGCAATTTCTGCACCGGTGCGTTGATTGCAGCGGATCTCGTGCTGACGGCCGCGCATTGCGTGATGCCGGGCGCGAGCTACAAGGTCGTCGACTACGGCGACAAGCCGGCGAAGCTGCTCGACACGCGCAACGTCGCAGCCCATCCGTCGTTCAACTTGCAGACCTTGCTCGGCCATCGCGCGACCGCCGACGTCGCGCTGCTGCAACTTGCTGCGAGAGCCCCGTCAGGAGCGGCGCCGGCGACAACAAGCATTCCACAGATTCCGATCGAGGTCGGCGCGCACTTCACGGTCGCGGGCATGGGCGTCTCGATCCGCGGCGACGGCCGTTCCGGCGGAGTGACGCGCGCCGCCGGCCTGGTCGCGACCGGCAAGCCCGGTACCTTGCAAATCCGCCTGGTCGACGCGGTCGCGCAAGGCGTGCGCGGCGGGCTCGGCGCGTGCACGGGAGATTCCGGGGCGCCGGTGTTCGAGGAGCAGCAGGGCAAGGCCGTCATCATCGGCGTCGTCAGCTGGTCGACCGGACCGAATAACTCCGCCGGCTGCGGTGGCCTCACCGGCATCACGCCGCTCACACTGTACCGCGATTGGATCCTGCAAACCGCGCGCGCCTGGGGCGCGCGGCTGTAGCTTATTCGGCGGCGACCGCGTCGATGTCGGGCGGACCGGCGAGCGGCCGCTCCTCCATCAGAATGACGGCGAGGCACGCCAGCGCCATCATCAACGCCGCGGCTGTGAAGATCGGTCGAAATGCCACAACGGTATCGGCTGCCGGCAGATCGTGTGTGATATCGACGGCGTGGCCGTTCAAGGCGACACGAGTGCCGAGCACCGCCAGCAGGATCGCGGTGAACGCCGCCACCGTGAACGACGAGGTCATCGAACGAAAGAAATTGGCTGCTCCGGTCGCGGTGCCGACCTGATAGTGCTGCACCGCATTTTGCAGCGCGACCGTCGATGTTGGGAATCCGGTGCCGAGACCCAGCGCGCCGATCGCCAGCAGCGTGAGAAACAGCCAGAGCGGCAGTGGCGTGAAGACGGCGATTACTGCGAACATCACCGTCGCAATGGCCATGCCTGCGATCGCTACCCATTTGTAATGATGCATGCGACTCATCACCCGTCCTACAGCCGTTGAACCGACCACGGACACCGCAACGAGCGGGATCAACGCGAAGTCCGGCCTGACTCGCCGCGAGGCCGTAGACCACCTCATAGTAGAGCGGCAGGTAGACCGTGAGGCCAATCGTCGTACCGAGCGTAAGGCTGCCGATCGTCATCGCGAACGGCACCACTGTGCCGCTCATCAACGACAACGGCAGGAACGGTTCAGCGGTGCGGCGGGCATGCCACAGGAAGATGCCGGTGAGCAGGAGGGCCGCGGCAATCATCGAGAGAATCTCGGGCGAGCGCCAGGCGAAGCGGATGCCGCCCCACGTCAGCACCAGGAGCACAACGATCGCCGCCGACATCAACAGCAGGCCGCCCATCCAGTCGAGTTCGCGACGCCGATGGTGCAGCGGGATGCGTTTCATCTTTGGCAGCAGCACGGCCATCGCCGCAACGCCAAGTGGCAGGTTGATCCAGAAGATCACCGACCAGTCGAGATACTCGGTCATCACGCCGCCGAGGACCGGACCGCCGATGCCGGCCGCAGCCCAAACCCCGCTGAAGTAGGCCTGGTACTGGCCGCGCTCGCGCGGCGTGATCACGTCGGCGATAATGGTCTGCACGACCGGAAGAATGCCCCCGCCGCCGACGCCCTGCAGAGCACGAGCGAGAATGAGCACGATCAAGTTCGGTGCGAGCGCGCACAGCACCGAGCCCACAATGAACAAAAGCAGCGACAACGCTATCGTCACGCGACGCCCGTAGATGTCGCTCAAGGTCCCGAACACCGGCGCCATCGCGGTCGACGATACGAGATAGGCGGTGATCACCCACGACAGATTGCTGACGTCGTGAAACTGGTGGCCGATGGTCGGCAGCGCGGTGGCGACGATGGTCTGGTCGAGCGCGGCGAGAAACATCGCCAGCATCAGGCTCGCCATGATCGCGCGCAATTCGCTTGCAGTGAGCGGCGGCCTTTCCGTGCCCGGCAAAGCCGCGGCGGCCGCTGTCGCGCGGTCTTGTTCCTCTACGCGCTGATCCATGGAAACTCCGCAGCCGCAGATTGCCGGGCCGCCATCGCTGATATTGCTGCCATTTCATAGAGCAAGCTGTCGGCCTTCGTTATCCCGCTCCATGCATGCCAGTGTCGCGATGCGCCCTCAGAAATCGACACTCAGCGGACACACACCTTCGTGATTTGGCCGGCCCATCGGCGCGCAGTTCGTCTTGCCATGCTTCAGCGCGGTCCTTTGCCGCGGGCGTTCTTTGGAAACTGGCCCGGCCATTTGACGATGTGATCTTCCCACTCAGCCAGCGGAATTTCATCCTCGCTGCCGACAACGCGTCCGCGCACCGAAATGCCGGCCTCGTGCACCGTATCGGGGTCGCCTGAAATGAGGGGATGCCACCAATAGAGATCGCGGCCCTCGGCAACCAGCCGATAGGCGCAACTCGGCGGCAGCCAGTTGAGAGAGCGAACGTTCTGCGGCGTCAGCCGCACGCAATCCGGCACCTTTTCGCTGCGATGCGTATAGTCGCGACAGGCGCACAGCCCAGCATCGAGCAGGCGGCAGGCGATGTGGGTGAAATAGATCTGCCCGGTATCTTCATCCTCGAGCTTTTCCAGGCAACAGCGCGCGCAGCCGTCGCAAAGACTCTCCCATTCGGCCCCTGACATTTCCTCCAAGCTCTTGGTTTTCCAGAATGAATTGGCTTGGGCGGGATCGTCATCAGGTTTCTTCGACACAGCTCAAGCGCCTTGATTTTGGTGGTGTTGCAGACCCGGCCGCGTTGTTCTCGTGAACTCCGCGGACAAGCGCACTTAAATTCGTTGGCCTGATCCCCCGCCTCCGCTAAAAGGTCAAGGAATCCAACGGAGTGATCACGCGAATCGGCGCCGTCAAAGCGCCATGGACACTCCGCAGTATAACGTTTCCGCCGAGATATCGCCTGCGCCCGACACTCCCGGTGTGCGCGGGTTGACGTTGCGGTGATCAGGTCAAGGTTTGAGCGTGCTCAGGAACAGGTTCCAGGATTTTGTCAGGCGGTTCCGGCAGCGGATGCTGGACCTCGACGCGCGCATCGATTCCGGACTGTTCAAATCGTTCACGTCGCTGCGCGAGTACTGGGAACGCTACTCCACATTCATGGATCGGTTCCACGTCGGCCGCTGGCCGCGCTGGGTGTTCATCGAGCCGTTGTCGGAGGCGGCAACGCTCGGCACTGGCGGGTTGATTCTGTTGCTGGCGCTGGCGCAGCCGGCGTTCCGCGAGACTTCGGACGAGGACTGGCTGAAGAAGTCCGATCTCGCCGTTACCTTCCTCGACCGCTATGGTAACCCGATCGGCAGCCGCGGCATCAAGCACAACGATTCGATTCCGCTCGAGGAATTTCCCGATCATCTGATCAAGGCGACGCTCGCGACCGAAGACCGCCGCTTCTATGACCATTTCGGCATCGACATTTCGGGCACGATCCGCGCGCTAATAACCAATGCCCAGGCCGGCGGCGTGCGCCAGGGCGGCTCGTCGATTACCCAGCAGCTCGCAAAAAATCTGTTCCTGTCGAACGAACGCACCCTCGAGCGCAAGATCAACGAGGCGTTTCTCGCGATCTGGCTCGAGGCGCGGTTGACCAAGAACGAGATCCTCAAGCTCTATCTCGACCGCGCCTATATGGGCGGCGGCACTTTCGGTGTCGACGGCGCCGCGCATTTCTACTTCAACAAGTCGGCGCGCGACGTGAATCTTGCGGAAGCTGCGATGCTCGCCGGCCTGTTCAAGGCGCCGACCAAGTTCGCCCCGCACATCAACCTGCCTGCCGCCCGCGCCCGCGCCAACGTCGTGCTCGACAACCTGGTCGACGCCGGCTTCATGACCGAGGGCCAGGTGTTCGGTGCCCGCCGCAATCCGGCCTCGGTAGTCGATCGCCGCGACGAGAATTCGCCGAACTACTTCCTCGACTGGGCGTTCGACGAAATGCGCAAACTCGTCGACACTTTCCCGAAATCCTACAACGAACGCGTCTTCGTGGTGCGCACCACGATCGACATGAACCTGCAGCGCGCCGCTGAAGAGACGATCGAGAACGAACTCCGCCAATTCGGCCGCGACTATCACGCAACGCAAGCCGCAACCGTCGTCGCCGATCTCGACGGCGGCGTGCGCGCGATGGTCGGCGGCCGCGATTACGGCGCGAGCCAGTTCAACCGCGCGGTCGACGCCTACCGCCAGCCGGGCTCATCGTTCAAACCCTATGTTTACACCACGGCGCTCCTCAACGGCTTCAAGCCAACCTCGGTGGTGGTCGACGGGCCAGTCTGCATCGGCAACTGGTGCCCGCACAACTTCTCCGGCGGCTACTCCGGGCCAGTGACACTGACCCAGGCGATCACGCGCTCGATCAACGTCATCCCGGTCAAGCTGTCGATCGCGCTCGGTGGCAAGGATGGCCCGAAGGCCGGCCGCGCCAAGATCATCGAGGTGGCGCGCCGCTTCGGCATCAAGGCTCCGCTGCCCGATACGCCCTCGCTGCCGATCGGCGCCGACGAGGTGACCGTGCTCGAGCATGCGGTCGCGTACGCGACGTTCCCCAACAAGGGCAAGGCGGTGACGCCGCACGCCGTGCTGGAAGTCCGCACCGGCGCCGGCGATCTCGTCTGGCGCTACGACCGCGACGGACCGAAACCGAAGCAGGCCATCCCGGCCTCGGTTGCCGCCGACATGGCCGAGATGATGAGCCACGTGGTCGAGGAAGGCACCGCGCGCCGCGCCCGGCTTGACGGCATTCCCGCCGCCGGCAAGACCGGCACCACCAATGCGTTCCGCGACGCCTGGTTCAACGGCTACACCGGCAACTTCGTCTGCGCTGTGTGGTTCGGCAACGACGACTACTCGCCGACCAACCGCATGACCGGCGGCTCGCTGCCGGCGCAGACCTGGCACGAGATCATGGTCGTTGCGCACCAGGGCGTAGAGGTCAAGGACATCCCCGGCGTGAAGACGCCCGGCAAGCAGCCGGAATCGGCGTCCGCTCAATCGTCGATGGCGCGCGCGTCCGATCCCGGTTCAGCACCACCGCCGATCCTGACGCGGCGTGGCGCCGATATCCTGGTGCAGGTCGAGAAGGCAATGGATGACGCGGCGAAAACGCTGACCGATCCGCCCCCGGCGGCGAAGCCCGCGGCGTCGACGACCTCGCTGCCGTTCCCGGACAATCTTGCATCCGCAGCGCCAGACGGCGCGTCGCGCAAGAACTGACAATCGTTCGATGACGTTGGCTTTGACGTGAGACTGGTCTTCATCTCGATCATCGTTCTGTTGCTCGCGAGCGGAATCGGGCTCGGCGCGACCTGGATGACGTCGACGCGCGGCACCAACTTTGGCGCGATCACGATCGGCGCCTGGACCGCACGGCCGAAGACCGGCACGTCGGAGATCGATCCTTATTCGCGCGCCAGCGTCGCGCGCTCCGGCGAGTTGCCGGTCGGCACCGGCGACGGTATCACCTTTATCGCCTCGACCGACGACAAGGGCCGCACGCTGGACGGCCGCTGCGACGTCCTTGTGTCCGGTACGACGCCGCCGGCGCGATTTTGGACAATGACCCTTTACGATACGCAAGGCCAGCTCGTCGCCAACACATTGCAGCGCTACGGCTTCACCAGCCAGGAGATCGTGCGCGGCTCGGCCGGCAACTTCGAGGTTCGCATCGCCTCGCGCGCGCGGACCGGCAACTGGCTGCCGACCGGCGGCATCGACAAGTATCTCCTGGTGATGCGGTTCTACGATACGCCGGTCGGCGTTGCGACACGCGGCCAGCGCGACGCGCCGATGCCGCAGATCGCCACGACAGGCTGCCCATGATCCGCTGGCTGTTCACCATCCTCGGCGGCATCGTGCTGGGCGGCATCGTCCACCTCGTCAGCGTGCTGGCGCTGCCCCGCGTCGCGACCAAGGATGCCTATTCGCGGCTGGCGCAGATCTCGCGCGTCAACGACGTCACCATGCTGCCGCTCGCCGAACCGCGCAACGCGCTGATGCCATTCCAGGACCCGGCGTTCGCCACCGCGATCTGCCGCTACGACCTGTCGGGCGGCTCGATCAAGCTGACGGTGCCGGTCAATCAGGCCTACACGTCGGTGTCGTTCTACACGCGCACCGAAGTGCCTTATTACGCGATCAACGATCGCTCGGCCGGCCGCAAGGTCATCGAGCTCGACCTGATGACCGCAGAGCAGCACGCCGACCTGCCTGAGGACGAAGACGTTACCGCCGCTGACCGGCTGATCATCGATTCACCGACGCTGACCGGCCTCATCGTGATGAAGGCACTGGCGCCGGAACCGGACATGATGGTGCAGGCGCAGACCGCGCTGGCGTCATCGACCTGCAAGGTACAGGACCCCAACGCGCCGGTGGCAAAGAAGCCGTAATATGCGTGACCACCGGTGCCGCTGATCTCACTGATCTTGCGAGATTTTTCGACCATTTTTGCAGGGTTTTGCGAAATCCGCATCCTTGTTCGATAACTACCCTGATACCTTCCAACCTCAGCGTCGCCGCGCCGCGGCAAACATCGCGTTGAGGTCGCCCTGTGCGGTCTGGCCTGCAGCAAACTCGATGGTGCCTTGCTCGCGCAATTCCTGCGCGCTGCGCGCCACAAAGCCCAGCACTGATCGCGCGATGCTGCCGCCGAGGCTGATCCGCTGTACGCCGGCGTCGAGCAGTTCGCGGACGTTCATCCGGGCCGCGCCGAGCCCGATCACGATGTTGAGCGGACCGTCGATCTCGCGCACGAGCGTCCTGATCTTTGCGATGTCGGCGACGCCGGGCGGGTAGGAGACGGCCGCGCCGGCCTCGCGATACAGATTGGAGCGGCGGATCGCAACGCTCAGTCCGTCGGCGCCGAATGCAGCAAAGGCATCGGTGCGGCCGCAGAGCACGAAGTCGGAACCAAGTTCGTTGATGACGGCGTGCGCGGCCCGAATCCGCTCGACCGCGAGAGCCTCGTCGTAGAGCCCCTCGCCCGCCTTCTTGTCCTCGATGTTGCCGCCGGCAAGCCCGATGTCGATCGCCATCCGGATCGTCTCGGCGACTGTTTCCGGCGTGTCGCCATAACCCGCCTCAAGATCGCCATTCACCGGCAGATCCGACGCCTCGACAATCTCGCGCATGCGCTCGAACATTTCATTCCGCGTCACCGCAAGCTTCGCATCGCGGACATCATAGTCCGGCTTGCCGAGCGAAAAGGCGATGCCGGCGCTGGTGGTCGCGATCGCCGCGAAGCCTGCTTGCGTCAGGATGGTCGCCGAGCCCGCGTCCCATGCATTCGGCATCACGAAGCCGCCCGCTGCCGTGTGCAACTCCTTGAACGCTTTCGCCATCACCTCGCGCCGCGCCATACCCAGGTTTCCTTTCTTGCGACATCAACTCTGCCGGCACGCTAGATTTTCGTCGGCGTATGCGTCAAATTTGTATTTTCTTGATCGATAATCAGTTTTTTGCATCAGGCAAATCACGATGGATACCGAGTTGCTCAAGACGTTCCTCGCCATCAGCCGGCAGCGCAGCTTTTCCAGGGCCGCCGCGCAACTGCATCGCACGCAGCCTGCGATCTCGCGACGCATCGGCCTGCTCGAGCGCGAGCTCGGCGTGCCGCTGTTCGAACGCGGCTCCGGCGAACTGACGCTGAGCCAGGCGGGGCGCGTGTTGCTGCCGTTCGCCGAACGCGCGCTGGCCGCGATTCGCGATGCCGGGGACGCGGTACGCGATCTTCGTCACGCCAACGCCGGCCCGCTATCCCTTGCGATCGTCGGCACACTGGCCGGCCGCGATCTGTCAGCGCTGCTGAAGCGCTTCGCAGCGGCGCATCCGAAGGTCGACATCAGCCTGCGCACCGCACGCAGCGCCGAGGTCAGCGATCTGGTCCGGCGCGGCGAAGCGACGATCGGCATTCGCTATGATCGCGATCGATCGCCTGATCTGGAGTCGTCCCTGATCGGAACCGAGCCGCTGCTGGTGGTCTGCGGCGCCGACCATCCTCTCGCCGGCCGCTCGGTCCGCTCGCTTGCGGCACTCCGTGACGAGCACTGGGTGGCGTTTCCCGAAATTCCCGGCCAACGCGACATCGCAGCGGCACGTGTCTTCGGTCTGTTTCACGCCCTCGGCGTTGGCGAGGTGAGCTGGATCCGGTCGACAGCCTCACCGCGCAGAAGCGCCTGGTCGAGGCGGGATTTGGTCTTGCGCTGATGCCCGAAAACAACATCGCCGAGGAACTCGCCGCAGGCGCGGTGCGGAAAATTCGCGTCGACGACTTGCGCGCGGGCTCGCAGGTGTTCGCGGTCACTCGCAAAGGCGGCTATCTCAGTGCCGCGGCGCGGGCGTTGCTGCACCTTCTGGTGCAGGACTACGGCGCGATGCTGGTTCGCAGCCAAAGGCCCGTACGACGCGCCGCCAAACGTCGGCGCTAGTCATCGGCGCAAGACCCGGTCTTAACGGGCTTAGCCGTAGCGCTATCTTGGTCGCTTTCTGCCCCAAAGCGGACTCGTAATGCTCGCAGCAAGTCTTGTCGCTTTCTGACCACTTCGGACATGGAACCTTTTGCAACGTCCCCCGAAATCGCGCCTTGTCTGTAACGTTGATCACACAAGTTGCGTTGTGCGCGCCAAATCGCGTGCTAAAAATCTGACGGATACATTCGGGGCCGGGCTGACAATGCGGCGTTTATTTGCACTATTGATTGTTTCGCTTTTCGGTTGTTGTTTCTGTGTCCATCCGGCTCACGCCGAGAAGCGCGTTGCTCTAGTGGTCGGCAATTCGGCTTATCAGAATGCGCCGAAGCTGCCGAACCCGGCGAATGACGCCGCGGCGATCGCCGACACGTTGCGCGCGGCAAAATTCGATGTCGTCGAGGCAAAGCACGATCTCAACATCGTCGAGATGCGCCGGGCGTTTCGCGACTTCTCCGACAAGGTCCGCGATGCCGACATCGCGGTGGTCTACTATGCCGGCCACGGACTGGAGGTCGACGGCACCAACTATCTGGTCCCGGTCGATGCGGTGCTGCAACGTGACACCGATGCTTACGACGAAGCCATTACCCTTGATCGCGCCCTGCAGGTGATCGAGCCGGCGAAACAGCTTCGCCTGGTCATCCTCGATGCCTGCCGCGACAATCCGTTTGCGCACACCATGCAGCGGACGATGGCAAGCCGCGCGCTGGGACGTGGTCTCGCCGGCGTTGAGCCGGGCAAACCCAATACGTTGATCGCGTTTGCCGCCAAGGGCGGCTCGACCGCCGATGATGGTACCGGGGCCCACAGCCCGTTCACGACGGCGCTGCTGAACCACCTGGTGACGCCCGGTGTCGACCTGCGCAAGACGCTCGGCCTAGTGCGCGATGACGTGATGAAGGCGACCGGCGACCGGCAGGAGCCGTTTGTCTACGGCTCGCTTGGCGGGGCAGACATATCGCTGGTGCCGGCCCCGCCCGCCGCTGCTCCATCAGCCGCGGCCGGCCCCTCGGGTGACCCGCAAGACCATATTCGCCGCGACTATGAGCTGGCCTTGCAGCTTGGCACCCGCGACGGCTGGGAAACGTTTCTGCAGCAGTACCCGTCCGGCTTCTATGCCGGGTTGGCCAAGGGACAGTTGAACAAGATCGCTGCGCAAGAGGCGCGCACAGCCGCGACAGAAAAAGCAAGACAGGCCGAGGTCGAGAAGGCGCGCCTTGCGGCCGAGCAGGCCACGGCTGCGGCACAGGCCAAGGCCGCCGCCGATGTCAAGGCAGCCGAACAGGCAAGGCTTGCCGCCGAGAAGCTGAAGCAGGAGCAGCAAACGAAAGCCGACGCGGCCGAACGCGCCCGCTCGGCCGCCGAGCAGGCCGCCGCCGACAAGGCAGCAAAGGATGAAGCGGTGGCCGACGCCAAAGCGGCCGAGGACGCCAAGAAAGAGGAAGCGAAGAAGGCGGAGCAGAAGCCGACACAGGTCGCAGCGCTGCCGCTCGCGGAGGACCCGGCGAAGCCTCCTGCATCACAAGAGGGCAAGCCGACGTCGGTGGACGTCGCGCGCGCCCTGCAGACCGAACTGCGCCGGGTTGGCTGTTTCACCGGCAACATTGATGGTGAGTGGAAGACGCCGTCGCAAAAATCGGTTGAATTATTCAACAAGTACTCGGCAACAAAATTGGACGTGAAGCTGGCGAGCCTCGATGCGATCGAGGCCGTCAAAAGCAAGGCCGCGCGCGTCTGCCCGCTGATCTGCGATCAGGGCTTCCGCGCCGACGGCGAGCGCTGCGTCAAGATCACTTGCGACGCAGGCTACGAGATCGGCAGCGACAATACGTGTGAGAAGAAGACAAAGCCGAAGCCAGTCGCGAAACAAAGCGAGCCGAAAAGGAACTCCGAAACGTCCGACGTTCCGAAATCGCCGCGCGCGGCAGCCGCAACGGGGCAATTATTCTGCGGGCCCGGCGGATGCCGGCCCGTGGCGAAAGGTTGTCGACTGGACGATCGCGGCACCGGCCAGCCGGGGTTCGGGGCTAGCCGCGAGGTATGCAACTGAAACAGAGGTGGTGTCGAATACATCGAGTGCCAGTGGTGGCGAGAGTCGGTTCGGAGCGGTCATGCCGCGTGCAATGAAATTACTTTTGTTCCTGATTGCCGCCAGCTGGATCTCCCTTGGCGAGGCTCACGCCGAGAAGCGCGTTGCTTTAGTGGTCGGCAATTCGGCTTATCAGAATGCGCCGAAGCTGCCGAACCCGGCGAATGACGCCGCGGCGATCGCCGACACGTTGCGCGCGGCAAAATTCGATGTCGTCGAGGCAAAGCACGATCTCAACATCGTCGAGATGCGCCGGGCGTTTCGCGACTTCTCCGACAAGGTCCGCGATGCCGACATCGCGGTGGTCTACTATGCCGGCCACGGACTGGAGGTCGACGGCACCAACTATCTGGTCCCGGTCGATGCGGTGCTGCAACGTGACACCGATGCTTACGACGAAGCCATTACCCTTGATCGCGCCCTGCAGGTGATCGAGCCGGCGAAACAGCTTCGCCTGGTCATCCTCGATGCCTGCCGCGACAATCCGTTCGCGCACACCATGAAGCGGACGATGGCGAGCCGCGCCCTGGGACGCGGCCTTGTCGGCGTGGAACCTGGCAAACCGAACACCTTGATCGCATTCGCCGCGAAGGGTGGCTCGACCGCCGATGACGGTACCGGGGCCCACAGCCCCTTCACGGCGGCGCTGCTGGACCATCTGGTGACGCCCGGTGTTGACCTGCGCAAGACGCTGGGCCAGGTGCGCGATGATGTGATGAAGGCAACCGGCGACCGGCAGGAGCCGTTTGTCTATGGCTCGCTTGGCGGGTCCGACATATCGCTGATCCCGGTTGCGCCCGCCGCGACCTCATCGGCCGCGGCTGGCCCCTCAGGTGACCCGCAAGACCATATTCGCCGCGACTATGAACTGGCCTTGCAGCTTGGCACCCGGGATGGCTGGCAAACCTTCCTGCAGCAATATCCGTCCGGTTTTTATGCAGGCTTGGCCAAAGGGCAATTGAACAAGATCGCCGCCGAGGAAGCGCGCGCTGCCGCAACCGAGAAGGCGAGACGGGCCGAGGCGGAAAAAGCACGGCTGGCTGCCGAACAGGCGACGGTCGCGGCACAAGCCAAGGCCGCCGCGGATGTCAAGGCTGCCGAGCAGGCAAGGCTCGCCGCGGAAAAACTGAAGCAGGAGCAGCAGGCCAAGGCCGAAGCCGCCGAGCGCGGCCGTGTGGTGGCCGAGCAGGCCGCAGCGGAAGCGAAAGCGACGGAGGATGCGAAGAAAGCAAACTCCAGCAGAGGGGACCAAAAGCCGGCACAGATTGCAGCGCTGCCGCCAGATTCCGGCGCGGCAAAGCCTCCTTCGCCGGAGACCAAACCGACATCACAGGACGTCGCCCGCGCCCTGCAGACCGAACTGCATCGGGTCGGCTGCTTTACCGGCAATGTTGACGGCGAATGGAAGGCCCCATCGCAACGCTCGCTCGACCAGTTCAACAAATACTCCGGCATGAAGCTCGATGTGAAGCTCGCCAGTCTCGATGCGATCGACGCGGTCAAAAGCAAGACGACGCGCATTTGCCCGCTGATCTGCGAGCACGGTTTCAGCGCCGACGGCGAGCGCTGCGTCAAGATCACATGCAAGGCAGGTTACGAAATTGGCGACGACAACAGCTGTCTGAAGGTCGAAAAGAAGCGACCCGTTGCGAAGCAGCACGAACAGCCAGCGACCGAAACCAGGGTCGACGATCAGAAGGCCAAGGCGGCGGCGAATGCCGACGGTGGCCAGATCTTTTGTACGCGCCTGGGCTGTCAGCGTGCTCGAAAGGGCTGTCACGTCGAAGGGGGACTCGTGGAGGCGACCGTGCAGCACGAAGTCTGCCCCTGATCTGCGATCACGGTTCCGACCTGATCGCGACAGCTGCGCGAAAATTACTTGCCAGCTCTGAGATCGTGGGACTCCCGCACTGTGTTTTCGCTGCCCGCAAGGCTTCAATCGTCGATGCCAATGTCCGAGTTTGGCACTTTTGAGACATGCCAGCGGGCATTGAGAATGTCCGTTATGCGGTGGTGGTCTCAACCGGTCGACGCAACACTTTATCTTAGAGAGAAAAGATGGAGTGTGGGATGGAGCGAACGTTTCATAGAGGGTTTACTGCGGCAGAGAAGACGGAGTTATGGGATCGCTGGAAGCGCGGGGAGTTGTTGAAGGCGATCGGACGAGCTTTTGGTAAGCAATCATCGTCGATTTATTTCCTGGTAGCTCCGCATGGTGGGATCCGTCCGGCGGAGCGGTGTCGCTCCCGGTTGGCATTGACGCTTGCAGAACGCGAGGTGATTTCCAGAGGCATTACGGCACATCAATCGGCTCGGTCGATCGCCAAATTGCTTAGCCGCTCACCTTCGACGGTGAGCCGAGAAATGAGCCGCAATGGCGGCTATGATCGCTACCGAGCGACACTTGCGGACGAGAATGCCTGGGCGCGATCTCGGCGTCCAAAATGTTGTAAGTTGGCGACAAGTCTGCGGCTTCGGCGGGCCGTGGCAAGGAAGCTCAGATTGGATTGGTCACCCGAGCAGATCGCCGGTTGGCTGAAGAGATCGCATCCTGAAGACGAGTGTAATCAGGTGTCACACGAGACCATCTATCGGAGCCTGTTTGTCCAAGCGCGCGGCGTGCTCAAGAAAGAGCTGCTTCGCCATCTCCGATCGAAGCGCTCGATGCGTCGCTCCAGGCCGGTTGATCCGAATGGCGATCGACGGGGGCATATGAAGGATATCGTCTCAATCCGCGAGCGACCGGCCACGGTTGAAGATCGGGCGGTGCCTGGTCATTGGGAAGGAGATCTGTTGTCTGGGCCGAACAACAGCTACATCGCGACCTTGGTCGAGCGTCATACGCGTTACGTGATGTTGGCGAAGCTCGCCAACAAGGAAACACATACGGTCGTCTCAGCGCTCATCAAGCAAGCGAAGAAGCTACCAAGTGAGCTGTATAAGTCTCTGACCTGGGACCGGGGCAAGGAACTTACGGATCATCGACGATTTACGTTAGCGACCAATATCGATGTCTATTTTTGCGATCCGCAAAGTCCTTGGCAGCGCGGGTCGAACGAGAACACCAATGGCCTGCTGAGACAGTACTTTCCTAAGGGCACTGATTTATCGGTGCATTCGCAAAGTCATCTGAACAAAGTGGCTCGTCAACTCAACGAACGACCACGTGAGACCTTGCAATTTGAAACTCCAGCAGAGAGATTTAACGCCTGTGTTGCGTCGACCGGTTGAGCCGGCAGGTGAAGACCGGAAGTAAGCGGCACGCCGTCAAAGCGACGCGTTTTGACCCAACTCGGACCTGGGTGTCCGCCGCTGAAGTAAGGCGCGCGTATTAGTCGGTCCCGCCACGACCTTGCATGCAATGCTGCATAAAATCTTTCTTGCCGGGGCTCTTGCCGGCCATTCCCTGATTTTCTGCAACAGCAAGGCAGCGCCGCTGCTTCGCTTCGAACACTTCCGGGTTGGCTTGCCTGGCGCACCGCATCTTCTCGGGACCGGGAGGCAAGTCGCGGCAGCTTTGGCCACCCCCCCTGCTGCCATCCGCCGGCGCATTCTCAAGCCTTGCGGGTGATCCGTTACCAGTATCATTCGTGCAATTGCGTGCGCTACAGACGCGTGCGCAGCCGATGTCTGTTCCTCCGGTGCCTCCATTCGCGTTGCACCTCTGTAGACAGCTGTCGAAGCTGTCGCATCTGTGAGGGGGTTCAAGGCGTGATGGCAGTTGTCCTTGAGCGGAGGCGTCAAACACGCCGGCGGCGTACAGCAGCAGAAGAGCCGGCAATAGTCTGACCGTCGCACTGAGCATCATCACACGTCATTGCCGGGTGGAGATGACGCACATTGTGTGCCGGACAATCCACGGACGTCAACCGGTTCGCGGCGCAGGGAATAGTGTCGATCTTCGAGGAGACGCTTACTCGACCAGCGGGCCAAGGTTGCAACGCGTAGCATCGGACTACCAGAGCGTTTTACCTGCGGACGCGAATGCCTTCGCGAGGGTTTGGCACTGTTATGCTGCACGCCAAACTGAGCCGCGAGGCGGCGCCGTCCACACGCGACCCGAAGGGCACAAAGCGTATCATTTGTTGCAGTAGCAAGACCGGTTTCGCATCCCGGAACTCTGCAAGGAAGCCGCGCAAAGGACACGCACACAAATTGTCGTCCCGGAAATCATCGAAAAAAGGCGCCGGACTGGAATGCTCACATCACGGCGGTGTTCAGACCTGCAGGGGCCGTCGACAATCCGCTGACCAGCAGGAGAACCTCGTCATGAGCAAATTGACCACCAAAGTCATGATCCTTGCAGGTTTACTGATCGCGATGGCAATCCCGCCATCGCTTCCGGCATTTGCCGACGGAGGTGGAGGCGGCGGAGGCGGAGGTGGAGGGGGTGGCGCCGAACCACCATCACCACCACCATCAGCATCACCATCATCTGACCGTTCAACAGCAGCGGCGAAGAAGAAACACAACAAAAAGTCGGAGATGGAATTCATCCAGGGTTACCAGAGCGCCTGGCTGACGATCTACGAGCGCAACGACTACAAGACCGCGATCGACCAGCTCCACGCGCTGAAACATGACAATCACCCCGACGTTGCGAATCTGATCGGGTATTCCTACCGCAAGCTTGGCGAGTACGATCAATCGAAGACCTGGTACGAAACAGCGCTGAAGTCGGATCCGAACCACGTCCGCACCTGGCAGTATTACGGGCTTTGGCAGATTGAACAGGGTCATCGCGACCAGGCCGAAATCCACCTCCAGAAAATCGGGTCGATTTGCGGAACCACTTGCCCTGAATACCGATCACTCGCAGCGGCGCTGGAGCTTTCAGCTCAGGGCGGCCACGTGGCCTACTGAGCGCAAGCGCGAGCGGAAAACGAGTTAGGGCCCAAACGAACGCGCAGGATGCTGTGCGGGCGCGCTGATCAGCGACCGCAGGAAACCAGCCGATGTCCGCCTCTGGCACCACAGCGGTCATAGCATCGCGCCCCGGCCCTCGGTGTCCGGCTATTTAATTTGAAAGGTGCCGCAGCCGGGAAAACCGGATTGACTTACTACCTGATCGGGAATTGCATAACGGGGTATTCAGGAGGTCACCATGCGTGGTCTTCATTTGATCTGGGCTCTCGTACTTTGCCTCATTGGCGGCGCGGCACATGCGACCACGTTCAACTATACCGGAGCCTTGCAATACTTTGATGTAACGCAGACTGGGGTATACGACATCACGGCTTACGGGGCGCAGGGCGGTGGCGGCGGCTTTGAGTATGGTAGCGGCGGCGTGGGGGCGGTGGTCGGCGGCAGTGTCACCCTTACCCAAGGCGAAATGCTGACCATCCTTGTTGGGGGCGTCGGAGGAGTTGGCGGCGGCGGCGGCGGCTTCTCTGGCGGCAGTGGTGGCGGTGGCGGAAGTTTCGTTACCTTGGGTACTCAGGCAGTGATAGTCGCGGGTGGTGGTGGCGGTGCCGCCTACGGCGGCTACAGCGGCAGCGGCGGCGGGATTCTCAATGGTGGCAACGGCGGTGGCGGCGGCGGTGGCGGCATTCTCAATGGCGGCAGCGGCGGCGGTGGTGGCGGTGGCGGCATTCTCAATGGCGGCAGCGGCGGCAGCGGCGGCGGTGGTGGCGGTGGTGGCATTCTCAATGGCGGCAGCGGTGGCGGCGGCGGGGGCGGTGGCGGCGGCATTCTCAATGGTGGCAACGGCGGCGTTGGTGGTCCCGTCTTCTTTTACCCCAATGGCGCTTTCAGCTTTGGCGGTGCTGGTGGCAACGGCGGCGGCGGAGGCGGTGGTATTTACGGCGGTGGAGGCGGCGGCGGTTATAGCGGTGGCGGCGGCGGCATAGGCAGCTACTTCGTTGATGGTTACGGCTTTGTCGGCTCCGGCAGCTACGGCGGTGGCGGTGGAGGCGGTTCGTTCTTGGACGACTCGGTGACCTTCCAGATGTTTGCCGGTGAGAACATCGGCGATGGCTTAGTGGTCATCAACGAAGCCGTCCCCGAACCCTCGACATGGGCGATGATGTTTCTCGGCTTCGCGGGCGTTAGCTTCATGGCCTATCGTCGGAAGTCAAAGCCAACGCTGGTGGCCGCCTGAATGATCATCGGAGTTTGAATTGAGAGTCGCCTTCGGGCGGCTTTTCGTTGCGCAGCTTGCATGCGCGAAGTGATGCGATTGGCACATAGCGGCGGTTATCGAATGTCCGCTTTTCCGCCGCTCTTGGGGGTCAAGCGGACATCGGTCGGATCGAGCAAGCCAATTTTGTGAATACACGGCCTCAGGTCACCACCCGTCGCCGCCACCACCACCGCCGCCGCCGCCGGACGAGCCGCCGCCGGAGGAGCCGCTGCTCGAGGAGTCGCTGCCGCCACTCGAGCCCGGCGGGGTCGACGCAGAGGCCACCGTCTCGCGCAGCGTGCTGCCGAGGTAGGTGCTAAAGCCCTGCGGGTCGTTCACCCAGTCGCGGCGACCGCTATACCAGTTGTCATCCCTGTTGGGATCGATGGCCATCGCCGCGAGAATGCCGGCAAAGCGTTTACCCCAGGCGTTCTCGACATCGAGCGCGATCGCGTAAGGCAAATACTTCTCGAACAACTCGGGCGTATCCTGCGGCGGATTGAGCGCATTCAGTCGGTCGCGCTCGGCGACGCCGAGATACTGCCTGAAGCCCTCGATCTCGTCGGTGATCCTGCGCCCTTCGGGTGTGTGCGCCTTCATCCAGCCGAACGCAGACGACGCGATCGGCACCAGCACCAGCGGCAGCGCCGCGGGCACGACGTGGGTCCAGCCCTGCACCACCCCCATCAGGATGTTATAGCCGCTGCTGCCGACCAGGAACGAGAACACACAGCCGAAAATCAGGAATGGCCAGGCGACGAATTTTCGCGGCGGGCCGAAGATCGCGAGAATCGTGATCACGATCATCGCCGGCATGAACGACAGCGCGGTGATCACCGTGGCCGAACCCTCATAGGAGCCGCGGCTGAAAAATACCGTGGCGATGACGAGCACGCTCAGCAGCAGCGCGCCGAGCAGGCCCTGGACCGACCAGGCACGGTTGTTGTGGAAGTATTTCTCGCCGTACGCCGCGGAGAGTCCGCTTTGCAGCGCCTTTTGCGCGCGCTGGAAGATGCCCGAGTTCTCGTTGTCCAGGTCAAGCTCCGACTTGCGCTTGCCGAACATCGACTGCTCCATGGCCTGCTCGGCAGCGCCGAGCGGCGCGCCGCCATCGCGCGGCACGAGCTTCATGTCACCTTTCTTCTTTTCCACCAGCTTGTGGTGGCCCTGCACCGCGACGTCGATCAGCGCGGCCGTAAACATCTTGTCGTCAGCGCCCATCTGCCTGACGTAACGACAGGCCGCGGCCGACATGCCCTTCGGCGGATTAAACAGCGGCACGATCGTGCCGCCACGCGGATCGCGCGCGACGTTGCGCCACGCATAGAAGTAGTAGCCGAGCACAACCAGCAGAGCGAGACCCGCGGCGGTGAGCGGCGCATTGTCGGTCAGCCAGAGACTGGCCTTCTGCGGGCCCGTCGGCGGCGTAACAATGCCCTTCTGCCAGCCTGCGGCGACGGTCAGCCCATTATGCGGCGGCAGCGGCTTCGTGGTGCGGAACACGATGTGGCCCGCGCGTTGCTCGATCACCTCGGCGTCCTGCCCCTTGGCGCCCTGCGGACCGGTGTAGATGGCGTTTTGCGTGAACGCGACCTGCTGCGGCAGCGAGATGCGCGCCTCCGCGCTGTCGATCCAGAAATTCCAGCCGGTGCCGGTGGCGTTCCAGTAGAGCTCGTCGAAATCCTTGAAGAAGCCGATCTGCCGCGTGGTCCGGTACTTGATGGCGTAGTCGTGGTTGCCGGGCGTGACAAAGGTGTCGGCACGGCCGATCCGTACGCGCCAGCCGTTGCTCAACTGTTCGGTGGCGAAAGCTTTCTGGCGCGCCGTCGCGCGTCACGCCGAGCACATCGAAGCCGACCTCGACCTCGGTGCCGTCGGACTTGTTATAGACGGTCGGGAAATCGCGCAGGATGCCGTGCTTGATGACGGTGCCTTCGGCACGCACCGTGATGGTCTCGGTGACCAGCAGATCGCCGTTGGTCTGGACGTTGACGTCGCTGACGAAGCGCAGGATGCGTTCATCGGCATGAGCCGGCGCCAGCGCCGCGCACAGGAGAAGCGCGGCTGCGACCGCGATGCGCTTTAGGATCGACATGGCTCCTCGATTGAGCATGATCCGGTCGGAAAACCGGTAGCCACTTTTCCGGATCATGCTCCTGCTCCGGAGAGGCTGACGGTGGGTGCGGCTTTCGACGCAGCGTCCGTTTCAAAGAAATGCTCTTCATGCATGCCGGCAGCGTGCGCAATCACAACGTCCGGAAAAGTCTGGATCGCGATGTTGAAGTCGCGCACCGTGCCGTTGTAGTAGCGCCGCGCCATCTGCAGCTGGTCCTCGATCTCGGAGAGATCGGTCTGCAGCTTCAAGAAATTCTGGTCGGCCTTGAGCTGCGGATAGGCTTCGGCGACGGCGAGCAGCCGGCCGAGCGCGCCCTGCAGCGCGGTCTCGCTGCTCGCGGTCTGCGCCACACCTTGAGCCGAGACCGACGCCGCGCGCCTCGCGGTGACCTCGTCGAACACGCCGCGCTCGTGGCTGGCGTAGGCCTTCACCGTCTCGACCAGGTTCGGAATGAGATCGCTGCGTCGGCGCAGCTGGACGTCGATGCCGCTCCACGCCTCGCGCACCATGTTGCGCGCGCGGATCAGCCGGTTGAAGACCACGATCGCGAAGATCGCGAGCGCGACAATCACGGCGACGACGATCCAGGCAAACGATATCTGCATTTTTGGAGGCACCCAGCTTTGCGGCCAAAACAGGTCTTTGTCGGCCGCCTCACACAAAAGGTTCAGGCGCTCAGGCGGCCGCTCGCGGCTTGAAAACGCTTGCGCTATCTTGGGCTCATGCTCCTCACCGAACGGCTGATTTTGCAGAACACTCGCATGTCCGACGTTCCGGCGTTGTTTGCCTTTCTTGGCGACCGCGAGGCCATGCGGCACACCCACTGTTGCGCGTCGCTGCGGGAGTGCCAGCGGCATGTCGCGGGCCACGAATGGCAGCGGCGCAGGATCGGCCATGCGCCCTGGACCATTCTGCGCAGGACCGATCGTGCCGTCATCGGCTGGGGCGGGCTTTACGAAGATCCGTTCGATCGCGGCTGGGGCCTGGAAGTCGGCTACTGGTTCGCGCAATCGGCCTGGGGTCAAGGCTACGCCAGCGAACTCGTCGCTGCGAGCCTCGACTATACGCAAGCGGACGCGGCGTTGCCCTGGTCAGCGCCTTCGCGCGACCGGAGAATGGCGCATCATGCCGCGTGCTCGAGAAGGCCGGCTTCAAGAAGGAGCGCTATGTCGAAAGCCTCGCCCGCAATCTCTATCGGCGCGAGCTGGCCTGATCAGCCCTTGCTGACCACGGCGCCGCCGCTTGCACCCGCGGCGTGCGGCGCCGCTTGCACTTCGAGCAAGGCGATCAGGCGGTCGGCGTCGGCGACCATCGGATCCGGCGCCTGGAGCACCAGGCGCTCCAGCGCCCAGCGATAGGACGAGGCGCGCTGCTTCAGGCAATGCTGCACCCACTTGATGACCAGCGCATTCTCCGCCATCCGCGCCCTGGCGTCGTCGTTCTCGCGCGGCGACAGGCTGCTGACGATGGCGCGGCCCTGATTGCGCTTCGAATCCATGTCGAGCACGCGGGTCGCGACCTCGAAAAACGGCTCGATGCGCGTGAGGTCGTCGCGGACATCCTCCATCAGCTGGGCATAGCGCGACGAATGCGAGCGGTGCGGCTCGTCGATCAGCAGGCGGCCATAGGCGGTGCGGTCGAACAAAACTTCGCGTCGCCACGGCGCCGGCAACGGCGTGTAATCGCCGAACACGCCGTTCCATTCCGGGCGGGTGTGCGGCGGCTCGATCAGCGGATAGGCGTAATCGCGCAGCAGCCGTTCGTCGTCGGTCAACTGGAACTGCGAGGGCGCAATGCCGACGCTTGCGGTCGCTTCCTCGCCGACCCAGCGATGCATGTCGTCGCTGCGCATCGAGGCGCGGGTGCGGCCAAAATCGCCGCTGGCGCAGCCGGCGAGCGCCAGTGCCACGGCCAGCAAGCCAAGTGACGTTGCGGCGCGACCACGCCCTGCCCGCGCCCGATAAGGAATGCCCGCCATGTGAGGAGAATTATTCAACTAGCCGCGCGGTGATTGCCGCGGCGCACCTACCGTCTCGTCAAGCCGGGCCGATTCGGCGAGCGTCTCGTAACGCTCGACGCGGATCACCGGCAAAATCAGAATCTTCGCTGCACCACCTTCGACAACGCCACCCGCGGTCTCGCCCAGCCGTCGCATCGTCGTATTCGCCGGGAACTCAAGGACCATGCCCATCGCGTTCTCCTCGTCTTGCGCGCACCTTTGACCTCGATGCGGCGCGCGATTAAGAGCCCGGCAAGGTTAACGCGCCATTAAAGTGATCGCGCTAGGTTGGCGGTGTGATCACTTTGTCCCGTTGCGTATGACCATGAGCAGCACGCCGCTATTTCCAAGTTTTGACGGGCTGATGAGCCTGTCGAAGCATGAGGGTGTCGACATCCGCCCCACCCTGCTTCGGGTGCTGACCGACCTCTATGTGCAGGCGGCCAAGCATACCGAGGCCGAGCGACGTCAATTTTCCGAGCTCGCCTCGCGCCTGATCGATGGGGTCGACGACGCCACCCGCGCCGCGATCCGCGCGAGACTCGCGGTCTGCAGCGACACGCCCGAGGCGATCGCGGAGAAGCTCGGACTCATCTCGCCTGCCCGCGCGCAACGACCAGTCCCTGCGCCGGCCGACGAATCTCCGGCACCTACGGTTCACGAAGACAGGACTGGATCACACACAGCTCCATCGCCGCGACTGGCGATACGCCCGGCCGACGCCGCCGAAATCGAGGGGATGTTTGCCACGGCGAAAGGGCTGGAACGCGTCCGTATCCTGCAGAACCTCGACAGCGCGCCGCTGGTGCCGGCGATACGCCCGGGCCCGCGACGCTCGGCGCGCGCGATCGAAACGCTCGAGATGGCAGCGTACGCCAGTGACATCGAGTTCGTTTGCGCTGGAACTATCGAGCGCGTTGCTGCTACCGCCGAGGGCGGCCGAGCGCATCGTCGGCGATCCCTGCGGCGAGCCAATCGCCTGCGCGTGCAAGGCGCTCGGCATGCCCGAGGACGTGTTTCAGCGCGTGCTGCTGTTCTTGAAGCCCGAGCTCGGTGCGTCCGTCATGGAGGTGTTCCGGCTGGCACGACTTTATTCGGTGCTGAGCGAGCGCGCCTCCCTGATCATGGTATCGGTTTGGCGCGGCGCGACCGTTGCGCACGGCGAGCCGCGCTACAGCGCCGGTCTCTACGACGACGAGCGCCGGCGTGCGCGCACGGTGAGCACGGGCCGCGCGCAGCCCGCCGCGCGCCCCGCACTGCCACAACCGAGCCGCTCGCGCTCAGGAGCATGAGAACTCATCGCTTCGCGAGATCGAGGAAATGCCGGCCGGCGCGATCCTCGACCTCGACGATCCAGACGTCGGGATCGAACCGCACTTCCTTGCTCAACCGCTCCTCGACAGCTTGATCCGGCTGCGGCTCGGCGGCCGCCGCAACAAAGGCGCGCTCCGACTGGCCGGCTCTCGTCATAGGCGGTCTGCGGCGCCGGCGTGAACAGCATCGGCGCGGCCGTCGAGCAGCGCGAGCTTGACAAAGATCGCACCGGCGTCGTCGGCGCCATGACGCCGCACCACCCCAAAGATGTTTTCGGTCTGGCAGCGCCTGATGTAGGCGGCCACCCAGATGTTGGATTTCAGTCTCATGCACCGGGTGCCGGAAAAGCAAGGCGATACCGGCCCGCTTACTGGATCGGCTTGCCGGTCGCAAGCCCGAGTTCGCGCACCAGCCGGTCCGACATCTGGCCAGTGATCGGCATCTTGCGCTCGCGCTCGAAGCGCTGGATCGCCGCCTGGGTATCGGCGCCGATGGTGCCGGTGGCTTTCAGCTGGCCGTAGCCGTAGTCAGTCAGCGCGCGTTGCACGGCAGCAACCCGCGACGAGCTCGGCGCCGCCGGCATTGAGGTCGCGCGGACCAGATTGCCCACCGGGTCATCGGCCTTCGGCGTATCGGCGACCGGTGCATCGGCATCGCTCGGCCGCGGCCTTGGCAACGGATTGACGGCTTCGGTTGCAACCGCAGCGACCTTTGGTGGCGCTGAGGTCTGCGGCGGCGTCACGATCGAAGCAAACATCGGCGCGGGATGACGTCCGGCCTGCAGGAACAGCGCATTGACGACGATCGCGAGCACCGCGACCACGGCTGCGCCAACCGCGAGCGCGTCGCGCGGATTGCGCAGCAACAGCCGCATCAACAGGCCGCGTTCCTTCTTGCGCTGGCCGCGGCGTGCGGCGGGACGCCTTCTGTCGTCGTCGATGGCGATCGCTCTAGGCACGTTTCTTCACCTGGAATTCGGCTTTCTCTGCACGCGGCGGGCTCAATGTCGTCACGGTCGCGCCGCGCGGTCGTAGCGCTTCGAGATCGAGCGGCAATACGATCGAGACCCTGGTCCCCTCGTCGAGCTTGCTGTCGACGGACATCTCCCCCTTGTGCATGGCGACCAGTGCTTTGACGATCGAGAGCCCAAGTCCGGTGCCCTCATGACGTCGCTGGTAGGTCTTGCCGGCCTGGAAGAACGGATCGCCGATCCGCTTCAGATCGGCCGAACCGATGCCAACACCGGTGTCGGCGACCTCGAGCACAAGGTTGGTGCTCTCGGCGCGCGCCGACACCGTGACCTTGCCGCCACGATCGGTGAACTTGATCGCGTTGGAAAGCAGGTTGAGCAGGATCTGTTTCAGCGCGCGCTGGTCGCCGACCATGGCCGGCAGCTCGTCGGCGGTGCGGATGATGACGTCGACGCCACCTTCGCGCGCCTTCAGCGCCATCAGGTCGCAGCACGACAGGATCGCCTCGCGCGCCTCGAACGGCTCCGCCGCGATCTCGAAATTGCCGCTCTCCATCTTCGACATGTCGAGAATGCCATTGACGACCGACAGCAAATGCTTGCCGGAATCGTGGATCAGCCTGGCGTACTCGGCGCGCCTATTCGCGTCGAGCGCGAGTTCCTTCTCCTGCATGATCATCTCGGAGAAGCCGATGATGGCGTTGAGCGGCGTGCGCAGCTCGTGGCTCATGGTGGCGAGGAACCGGCTCTTGGCGGCATCGGCCTTCTCGGCTTCGGCCCGCGCCAGCGCCAGCGCCTCTTCGTGCCGCTTGCGCTCGGTGACATCGCGCAGCACCGCGACCACTTCGGCATGGGTCAATGTCGGCGCGCCGGCCGACTGCTGCAGCGGTTTGCAGCGCATCTCGACCCAGATGAAGTTGGCCGGTCCCACCTCGACCGTCCCGCCGCCGCCGTCGCAGCGAACCCGAAACTCGACACTGCGGAATTCGCCGCGCGCGGCCTCTGCGATCGCGGTCAGGAAGGCAGGTCGATCGGCGACGTGGACGCGATCAAACAGGCCGTGGCCGGTCAGGGTTGACGACGGCGCGCCAAACATCACCTCGGCGGCGGGCGAGATGAACTCGACTGCGCCGTTGCGGCGGTGACGCGAGATCACGTCGCTCATATTCATCGCCAACAGGCGATAGCGGTCTTCCTCGGCATCGCGCAGCAGGCGACTCTTGTGGGTGATCAGCTCACCGCACAGCGCGAGCAGCAGACAATAGGCGATCAACGCAATGACACTGACCGTGTGGAACGTCGCTACCGACTGAGCCGACAGCATCGACGGCGGCAGACCGCCGCCCAGCGTCAGGCCGGCGAGCAACGTCGCGCATATGAGTACCAGCGCCACGGCAAGGAAGATCGCGCGGCGCGATGCAGACAGCACGGCTTCCGCCGGCACCGTCAGCAGCCAGATCGTAACCGGTGAATCGATGCCGCCGGTCTTGATCGCGATGATCGAAACGATCACCGAACGCGCCAGCGCCGAGAGGATGTGGGCGTCCGCAAACCGTCCGGTGCGCGACAGGAAGTAGGCGATGCCGATCGGCACCACGAGCCAGGCAAAGCTGAACGCTTCGAGCGGCGTCGGCGTGCCGCGCAGCGCCAAGAACACCGGAAATGCGGCAAGCAAGGTGACGGCGCCGAGCAGGTGCGCGGCGATGAAGGCACGATGCCGCGTGCTCGACAGCGGATCGCGCCGCGCCGACGGATGCAGCAGGCTGTCGACAAAGCCGACGATTTTCGAAATCACGCTCAACACAATGTCGCGCCCGGTCGCCAATTCTGGTTTGACGCGGCCGGGAGCTCCTCCTCGTTCTTCGCGTGCGATCGTGTCAGAGCGAACTTAAGCTAAAGCTAAAACGGACAATGAGTGGCGCGCCGCGGCGTTGTGACCGACCGACAAATTCAGCTGAGATTTGATGACGCTAGCAGCGTCTGACGGTCATGGTGAATGACGCGTTTCCGCGCTTCGTCAAATATGGTTTCAAAACTCTGCATGCGCGCCGGTGCAGCGGAGCGCTCGGATAGAGAAAATTTTCGGTAAATCCGCGCGAGCAATTTGCGCGAAAGCGCTGAACTTCGGATTTATCCGCGCCTGCTACGCTGCCGCCAATTGCGAGACCAAAAATCGCAAACGGGGATGTGCTGAACGGGACGGGTGAGTGCGATGTTCTTTCTGCTTCGCATGGTTTTCTGGCTGGGGCTGGTGCTGGTGCTGTTGCCGACCGGCAAAACCACCGATGACGACAAGCTGCCGAAGGTGAGCACGGGCGATGCCGTGTCAGCTGCCGCTGCGGCGGTGTCCGATATGAGCCAGTTTTGCGTGCGGCAGCCGGCGGCTTGCGAGGTCGGGGATAAGGCCGCGACCGTGATCGGCCATCGCGCCCAGGCCGGTGCGCGCAAGATCTACCAGATGATCACCGACAAGAAGAATTCCGATCAGACCGGATCGATCGGCCCGATTGAGGAGGTGACCGCCGCATTGCCCTCGCAGGACACGCTGACGACGGTCGATCGCGATATCGCGTGGCGCGCACCGCAGGCACGGGCCACGGTCCCGGCCATGCCGACTGTCAGTGCCGGGGCGATAAACTAGGCGCCGCGCGCAGGCAAGCCCCGGTCGATAAATCGCCTGATCCGCTCGCTTTCGCCCGGTTCCCTTCTCATATAAGGAGAATCGAACAGAAGGTTTGGCGCCGCGGCATGACCGATCTGGAGGAGATCAAGGACAATTTCGCCCTGCTCGACGAGTGGGACGATCGCTACCGCTATGTCATCGAGCTCGGCCGCACGCTTGAGCCGTTGGCGGAAGCCCAGCATTCACTGGCCAACAAGGTCCAGGGTTGCGCCAGCCAGGTTTGGCTTTCGACGAAGGTGACAGCAGGTCAATCGGGCGAACCGATGCTGAGCTTCGTCGGCGACAGCGACGCGCACATCGTGCGCGGCCTGATCGCGATCCTGTTTGCGCTGTTTTCGGGCAAGACCGCGCGCGAAATCCTGCAGACCGATGCTGTTGCGGTGTTCGACTCGCTCGGCTTCCGCGAACACCTGACCCCCCAACGTTCGAACGGCTTGCGTTCGATGGTCGAGCGGGTGAAGTCGGACGCACGCAACGCGCTTGCGGTGGCGTCTTAGAGCATGATCCGGAAAAGTGGATCCCGGTTTTCCGAATAGATCATGCTCAATCAAAAAAGGGCGCGCAAAACTCAGCGCCGCCCGTTGCGCTGCTGTCCGAGTCCCATTTGCTTGGCGAGCCGCGACCGCGCAACTGCATAGTTCGGCGCGACCATCGGATAATCGGGCGGCAGGTTCCACTTCTCGCGATACTGCTCGGGCGTCATGTTGTATTGCGCGCGTAGATGGCGCTTCAGCGACTTGAATTTCTTGCCGTCCTCGAGACAGACAATGTAGTCGGGCGTCACCGACTTCTTCACCGCAATCGCGGGCTTCATGGCTTCAGCAGCAGCAGGCTCGGCATGACCGCCGGAGATCCTGACCAGCGCGGCGTGGATCTGTCCGATCAGCGCAGGGATCTCGGAGGCCGGCGTCGTGTTGTGGCTGACGTAGGCCGAGACAATGTGTGCCGTCAGATCGACGAAGCCTTTCACGGGGGTATCGGACATTCCGAAGTCTCCGGGTATCTGCAGGCGATCAGGCGCGGTCCTGACGCGATTTTACTTGGCGCTTACTTGGCGTTACTTGGGCGATCGTTTACTTGGCGATTATTTGCGAACATCTGATGATTTCACAAGAGGTCCTGATCGTTACCATTTTCATCCGATGACTGAAGAAAATCATTGAACGAAACCAAGTAACAACGTCGCGCCACTTATCGCGCCTCATGGCCGTTGCTCGAGATGGGCGCGCAGTGCGTCGAGCGAGGCGAAGCGCAGCATGCCCTCCGGCATCTGCGCTTCGATCGAGCCGTCGGAATAGAGCGAGTAGGCCATGCCATCGACCACGCCCGACTTGATCACCGTGACCGCGGGCGCGGCCTCGGCCGCGGGAAGTGGAGGCGGTGTCGGCTCGGCTGTGGGTTCGACGGCCGGTGATTCGGGGGCCGGTGCCGGAGAAGCAGCAGCCTCCGCGGGCCGGCTACGGCGGCCGAATGGGTCGATGCCGCGCGACGAGGCCGGCCAGGCGCTGTCAAACGACGCCCTCGGTTCGGCCTCGAGCGCAGGCATTGGCGGCAACACCGGCGGCGCCATCTTCGGCAATTCGGGCGACGCCGGTTGATCTGCCGACGCACCGCCCACGGCCTCGGCGCGATCGCGCTTGCGCGTCGCGAACAGAAGATTGCGGCGGGCCGGACGCTCTGGCGCAGGGCTCTCGACCGGCGGCGGCGCGGCGGCCTGTTGCGAGGCCGCGGCGACATTACGCGCGCGATCGCGTGCGGCGGCTTCGGCCGCCCACGGCGGCGGGACGGCCGGCGCGCCGGGCTGTGGTTCAGCGAGCGACGGCTCTGCCACGAGCGGGGGCGCGTCGGCATCAACCGGCGGAGCGAGGCCTGGTTGCGGCAGCGGACGCGGCGGCACTGCCGGCCGTCCCGGCTGCCCGCGCGGAGCGACGCGTGCGCCGCCTTGTGCAAGCGCGCGCACCACGGCCTTCAATTCGCGAACCACGAGCCCGAGCCCGAGCAGGATCGTCGACGTACACAACAGCATCATGCTCGACAGCAGCATGGCGTTGCCGAACGTCGTGTCCTTGATTGGAATGCCGAAGCCCAGCGCCAGCAATCCAGCGGCGCCGACAATACCTCCGGCGACAAATAACAAGATCATTCCTCGACCCCTGGCGCAGCGACGCTGAATGTTGCGTGCGCGGGTAATCCACCCCTGCCGCCACATTATCGTCATATTCTGTGGCCCTGACAACGACATCTGCAAGATTTCTTTCGCGAATACTTGGCTTGGTTCTAGAAAAAGCCGTGACTTTACCAGTCAGGGAACTGCGCTCTACTCGGTGCGCGCGAAGCCATCTCGCGTGTCACGATGATGGTGAAGATTTGCGCGGCCTCGGCCGCCGAATTCATCTCAGTTCGCACGGAAAAGTTGTTGGGCGAGAAAGGCCAGCGAGGTCGATCGGCGACCTGCGCCGGTAAAAACCGTATCGGAAAAATGAACAACCAGTCATCTTCGTTTCGTTTAAGTGCATCATCCCATGCAATTTTTTTGGCTGTTGCACTGCATCTGGAGAACTCCTGCCATAATTGGCAATTACTCGTTTAATACAGCACGCTATAGTGAGCGACGGGGAAACGACCGCGCACTTGAAGGCGAAGGTCTGAGGGGAACGCTCTTTAGCTCAACGAATATGTCTACAATCATTTCAACAGTCGAAGCGCCGGCGCGGCGCTCGATCGAGCAGACATGTGACGAACTTGCCGCTTTGTTGCTCGCCGTTATCAGCGTCATCTCGCTTCTGACATTCAAGGATTATGGCCTTGGCTGGGATGACTATACCCACGCCGAATATGCCGACCTCCTGCTGCAGCTCTATCGCTCCGGCTTCCACGACGCCCACGCGCTGTCGTTTGCCAACCTCTACATGTATGGCGGCGGCTTCGACATGGCGGCAGCGCTGCTGCACAAGATCATGCCTTTCGACTTGTTCGAGACGCGGCGGCTGCTTGGCGCAATCGTCGGGGTGCTCGGCATCGCGGTGAGCTGGCGCGTCGCCCGCCATGTCGCGGGTCCACTCGCCGGCCTCGTCGCCCTGACCATTCTCGGCCTGTGCCCGACCTATTACGGCCAGTTCTTCATGAACCCGAAGGACGCGCCATTCGCGGTCGCGATGATCGCGTTGATTCTCGGCCTCGTCCGCCTCGCCGAGGAGTATCCCGCGCCGTCGCCGCAGACGATCCTGATCGTCGGCCTGTGCGCGGGGCTGTCGATCGGATCGCGCGTTCTGGGCGGCCTTGCCTTGATCTACGCGGTCATCGGCTTCATTCCGATCTGGATCGCCGACGTGCACGCGCATGGTGCGCGCGAGACGCTGCACCGTTTCGCGCACGTCATGTACGTCCTGATCCCCGGACTGCTGCTCGGCTATCTCGTCATGGGCCTGATCTGGCCCTGGTCGATCATGAAATTCGACAATCCGTTCGAGGCCGTGACCTACTTCTCGGCGTTCTTCGAAAAGCCGTGGAAGGAACTGTTCGACGGCGCGCTGGTGTCGGTGCCGGACATGCCGTGGTCGTACCTGCCGACCCTGTTCGCGCTGAAGATGCCGGAGGTCATGATCCTGCTGTTCGCGATCGGTGTCGGCACGGCCCTGGTCGCGCTGGTTCGCCGCGACGTGCCGGCGAACCGCAAGGCGATACTCGCGATGCTGCTCCTTGCTGCGACGTTGCCGCTGATGATCGCGATGGTGAAGCGGCCGGCGCTTTACAACGGCATCCGGCATTTCATCTTCGTCGTGCCGCCGATGGCGGTTCTCGCCGGCATCGGGTTCTCGGTCGTGGTCGACCGGCTCCGTCCCCACGGGGTGCTGCCGCTGCTCGCGGTCAATGGGCTGTTCGCGGCCTCGCTGATGTTGCCGCTCACGGAGATGATCCGCCTGCATCCCGTACGAGTACACCTACTTCAATCACGTCGCCGGAACGGTGCGTGCGGCGGACGCCAACTATATGCTCGACTATTGGGGCCTCGCGTTCAAACAGGCGTCCGAAGAGCTGCGCGCCAAGCTCGAAGAGGCCCAGGAAGTCCCGCCCTACGGGCGCAAGTGGAAGGTCGCAGTGTGCGGCCCGCAGCGTCCGGCGCAGGTCGCGCTCGGGCCCGCCTTCAACATCGGCTGGGACAGCCAGGCCGCCGACTTCGCGATGACGCTCGGCGAATTCTACTGCAAAGGCCTCAACGCGCCCGTCATCGTCGAGATCAAGCGCGACGACGTCGTGTTCGCGCGCGTCTACGACATCCGCGGCACCAGCATCTCCAGCCTGCTCGCGGTCCCCGCGCCCTGAGCTTGCGCGGCGGAATTTGACGACTATGTCTGGCTGCATTCAGCGCGACATGGTCAGATGATCCATCAGCTTCGCATCTACGAAATCTTCGACACTAACAAGACCGCGTTCCACGCCCGCTTTCGCGATCACGCTGCGCGGATCATGCGGAAATACGATTTCCACATCGTCGCGATGTGGGAGACCCGGTTCGAGAACAGATGCGAGTTCGTCTACCTGCTCGAATGGCCCGATGAGGCCACCAAGACCAGGCAATGGGCTGCCTTCATGGCGGACGCCGAGTGGACCGAGATCAAACGGGTGACCTCGGCCGAGCACGGCGTGCTGGTCGGCGAGATCGAGGACCGCTTGCTGGCGCCGCTCGATTACTCGCCGTCGAAGGGCCGCAGTTTGCTTGGGTGACGAGAAGCTTCGTGCGCCAGCCACGCGCTCACAATTCCGTCCGCACTGATGCGGGCAGGTTGAGGCGCAGGGCCTGCTCATGCTGGAACGCCTTTTGCGGATGGTCCGAATATTTCTCGATCCGGCCGAGGCGGCTCCGGGCCCACACTCGCAATGTCCGTCAAATACGGCCGTATATTCAGGTGTTGGCCGATTTGCCGGAACGTTCAACTCGGGTATGCTTCGCCGCTGTGCCGGATGCGACGAAGACATCCGCTCTCCAACAACAACAGCTCGGAGCCACCATGGGCCGCAGATACCAGAGCATCCTCGAGACGGTCGGCAACACGCCTGTCGTGCGGATCAATCGCCTCGCACCCGCAGGCGTAAATCTGTTCGTGAAGGTCGAAGCCTTCAATCCGCTGGGATCGGTGAAGGATCGGCTGGCGCTCGGCGTCATCGAAGCCGCTGAGAAATCCGGAGAGCTGAAACCCGGTCAAACCGTGATCGAGGCGACGAGCGGCAATACCGGCATCGGTCTCGCAATGGTGTGCGCCGCCAAGGGCTATCCGCTTGTTGTCACCATGGCCGAGACTTTCAGCGTCGAGCGCCGCAGGCTGATGCGGTTTCTTGGCGCGAAGGTCGTCGTCACACCTGCGGCCGACCGCGCGGTCGGCATGATCAACAAGACGATCGAGCTTGCCAAGACGCACGGCTGGTTCATGACCCGGCAATTCGAGAACGAGGCCAATCCCGATTACCACTCACGCACCACGGCGCGCGAGATTGTCGACGATTTCGCCGGTGAGCGGCTGGACTATTGGGTAACGGGTTATGGGACGGGCGGAACCCTGAAGGGCGTCGCACGGGTGCTCGCCAAGGAGCGCCCCGAAACCAAGATCATCGTGTGCGAGCCGGAAGACGCGCAACTGCTGGCCAGCGGCATCGAGCAGAAGCGCAATCCGGATGGCACGCCGGCGGCGCCGCATCCGACGTTCAAGCCGCATCCGATGCAGGGCTGGACACCGGACTTCATTCCGAAGATCACCGGGGACGCTGTCGCGATGAAAGTCATCGACCGTGTCCTGTCGATCCCAGGCCCCGAGGCTATCCGTTGCAGCAAGGAGCTCGCGACGAAGGAAGGCATCTTCGTCGGCATCACGTCCGGTGCAACGCTGGCCGGTGCACTCAAGGTCGCGGCACAAGCCGAGAAAGGCGCAAATATTCTGTGCATGCTGCCCGACACCGGGGAGCGTTATCTGAGCACGCCACTGTTCGCCGACGTCGGCGTCGACATGAACGAGGACGAGCTCAAGATTTCGCGCTCGACGCCGAGCGCTCAGTTCAAGGTCTGAGCAGGGGTCGGTCCGGGCCGCAAGTTCTTGCCGGCAATGCGATCACGCACGCCGTCTGCCTAGGGAGAGCGCCTTCCGATCATCCCTGCGCCGCGAACGCGCCGATCACGCGCGCCCACGAGCGAATGCCCTTGTGGAAGCTCGTCAGATCATACTTCTCGTTCGGCGAATGGATGTTGTCGTCATCGAGGCCGAAGCCGATCAGGACGCTGTCGAGGCCGAGCGTTTCCTTGAAGTCGGCAACGATCGGGATCGAGGCGCCTGATCCCATCAGCACGGCCTCCTTGCCCCACTCCTCGGTCAATGCGCGCCTCGCCGCCGCAAGCGGCTTCATGGTCCAGTCCAGCGCCACCGCCGGCGCCATCGAGTGGTCGAGAAATTCGACCTTGCAATCCGCCGGCACCTGGCTCGCCACCAGCTTGCGGAAGTTGTCGCGGATCTTTTGAGGGTCCTGGCCCTGTACCAGGCGGAACGAGATCTTCGCCGACGCCTGCGCCGCGATCACTGTCTTCGAGCCCTCGCCGGTGTAGCCGCCGACGATGCCGTTGATGTCACAGGTCGGGCGCGAGGAAATCTGCTCGATCAGGAGGCGGTCCTTCTCGCCGGCCGGAATCGAAAGCCCGATCGGCTTCAGGAACGTCTCCGCAGTGAGGTTCAGGCTCTTCCACTGCTCCAGTACGTCCTTCGGCAGGTCCTTCACGCCGTCGTAGAAGCCTGGGATCGTGATATGGCCGTTGTCGTCCTGCAGCTTGCCGAGAATGCTGGTCAGCACCCGGATCGGATTGCGCGCGCCGCCGCCGAACACGCCGGAATGCAGGTCGCGATTCGCCGCCTTGATGATGACCTCTTCGTAGACGAGGCCGCGCAGCGACGTCGTGATCGCCGGCGTCTGGCGATCCCACATGCCGGTGTCGCAGACCAGCGCGAAATCCGCCGCAAGTTCCTTCTTGTTGGCTTTCAGGAACGGCACGAAATTCTTCGAGCCGACTTCTTCCTCGCCCTCGATGATCATAGTGATGTTCAGCGGGATCGAGCCGGTCGCAGCCTTCCAGGCGCGGCACGCTTCGACGAACGTCATCAGCTGGCCCTTGTCGTCCTCGGCGCCGCGGGCGACGATGATCTTCCGGCCCTTCGCATCGGTATCGATGACCGGCTCGAACGGCGGCTTGCGCCAGAGATTCAACGGGTCGACCGGCTGCACGTCATAGTGCCCATAGAACAACACGTGCGGCGCGTTGCTCTTGCCGTTCATCTTGCCGACCACGGCCGGATGGCCTGCCGTCGGCCGCACCTCGGTGGCGAAGCCGAGCGAAGTGAGATCCTTGGCAAGGTGATCGGCCGCCTGCTTGCAGTCCGCGGCAAACGCCGGGTCGGCCGAGATCGACTTGATCCGCAGCAGCGCGAACAAGCGCTCCAGGCTCTTGTCGAGATCGGCATCGATGCGATCGAGAACGGCAGTCATCGCCTTGGCGTCGGGCATTTGCGTCTCCGAAGATTGTTCGAACGAAAGAGCTGCATCCTTATAGCCGCCCGGCGCGGGCCAAGGCCAGCACTCCAAAAGGCGAGCCGGGCGAGAGTCCGTCCGAAAACGAGGGAGCAAGGGCGTTGCGGGCGGGCGCAATGACGGCCACGATCTGCTGGTTGATTCACGCGAAGAACCGACGAGGCGATGCCATGCTCAAGCTGCGGCCGAATTGCGAGGGCTGTGACAAGGACCTGCCGCCGCAGGCGATCGACGCCCGCATCTGCTCCTATGAGTGCACGTTCTGCGCCGATTGCGTCGCCAACCCGCTGTCGAACGTCTGCCCGAACTGCGGCGGCGGCTTTGTGCCGCGCCCGATCCGTCCCTCGACCGAGCGGCGCAAGGGTGTGAGCCTTGCCCGCCACCCCGCGTCGACCGAGCGGGTCCATCTGAAATACGACCGCGACAATATCGCCGCCTTCGCAAAAGAGGTGCGCGACATTCCGCCGGAGCGGCGCTAACGCTTGCCGCAAATGGAGTGGACTAGGCGGCGGTTTCGCGGAGCCGCCATGCCAGCATATCCATCCGATCGGCCCCGAAGAAGATTTCGCTATTCGCGACAAACGTCGGCACGCCGAACACGCCGGCTTGATAGGCCGCCGTTGTGCGTGCGACCAAGGCATCGTGGAGCTCGCCCGAGAACACCTGCTCGGCCAGCGAAGCATCAAACGAAGCCCGCTCGAGGCAATCTCGCAAGATCTCACGGGCGCCAATGTCGCGACTGCGCTGCCACATCGCTTCGAAGACCGCATCGATAAAGCGATCATGCGAAGGCACACTCTGCTCAAGCAGCAATGCTGCACATAGTGCAGGCGTCGGATCCGGCCGTGGCGAGTGTGGCGGGACCAAAGGAGCGCTGTAAAAATCCGCCGATCGTCTGATATCGAGCAGGAAGTGACGCCGCTTCGGTGGTGCCACCGGATCGACATAGGCGGCCCGCGGCGCGCGACCGGCCTGCAAGTTCAGGAGCACATCGATTGAGACCGGCCGCCATCGCCATGTCGCGGGAGGGAGAAAGCCATGCCGGATGCGCCACCAGGCAAAGTAGGCGTAGGGCGACCTGAAATCGTAGTAGACGTCAATCTGAACTGGCATCGCCCGCAACCATAACTGCGGGCGAACGACAATGCTTCGATGGCGATCGAACGAAGCTACCGTCGCAGCAACCCGCCAAGCGCGCCGCGAACGATGGAGCGTCCGACGCTGGCGCCGAGCTGGCCGCCGACGGATTTGCCGAGATCGGCCACGACCTGCCCCGCCACCTTGTTGGTGACCGAGCGCGTCATGTCGCGCGCGATCACCTGACCCGTCGACAGCCTCTGGCCGCGCGGACGGTTGGTGCCGAAGATCGTGCCGACGATGTTGCCGATCTTGTCGAGTACGCTACCGCCCTGTCCTTGATCGCCCGCCGCGCCACCGCCGGCCGGCGCCGCCGTACCGGCGACGCGCTTCTGCAACACCTCGTAGGCGGACTCTGAAATCAATGGCGGTGTCGTATTTGCCCTTCACCGGGCTCTTGGCCATGATCGCCTTGCGCTCATCCGCAGTGATCGGCCCGATCCGCGCCGTCGGCGGCCGGATCATCGCGCGCTCGACTATTGCCGGCGTACCATTGCCTTCGAGGAACGACACCAGTGCCTCGCCCTTGCCGAGCTCAGTGATGACCTTCGCGGTATCGAGCTTGGGGTTCGGGCGGAAGGTTTGCGCTGCCGCAGCAACGGATTTCTGATCGCGCGGCGTGAAGGCGCGCAGCGCGTGCTGCACCCGGTTACCAAGCTGCGCCAGAACCCTGTCCGGTACGTCGATCGGGTTTTGCGTGACGAGGAAGACGCCGACGCCCTTGGAGCGGACCAGCCGCACCACCTGCTCGATCTTGTCGAGCAAGGCCTTCGGCGCATCGTTGAACAACAGATGTGCCTCGTCGAAGAAGAACACCAGCTTCGGTTTCGGCAGGTCGCCGACTTCGGGCAGTGTTTCGAACAGTTCCGACAGCATCCAGAGCAGGAAGGTCGCGTAGAGTTTTGGGCTTTGCATCAACTTGTCGGCGACCAGGATGTTGATCATGCCGCGGCCGTCGCCGTCGGTGCGCATGAAATCTTTCAAATCCAGCGCCGGCTCACCGAAGAACTTGGTACCACCCTGGTTTTCCAGGACCAGGAGCTGGCGCTGGATCGTCCCGACCGTTGCCTTCGAGACATTGCCATATTGCGTGGTCAGCTCCGCGGCGTGCTCGGCGATATAGGCGAGGATCGCCCGCAGGTCCTTCATGTCGAGCAGCAGGAGCCCCTGCTCGTCCGCGACGCGGAATGCGACATTGAGCACGCCTTCCTGAACGTCGTTGAGGTCCATCATGCGCGACAGCAGCAACGGACCCATCTCGGACACCGTGGCGCGTACCGGATGCCCCTGCTCGCCGAACACGTCCCAGAAGATGGTCGAGAACTCATCGGGCTGGAACGTCAGATCCATGTCCTTGGCGCGCTGCAGAAGAAAGTCCTTCGCTTCGCCTGCGGCCGAAATACCCGAGAGATCGCCTTTGATGTCTGCGGCGAATACCGGCACACCGGCACGCGCAAGGCCTTCGGCCATCACCTGCAGCGTCACCGTCTTGCCGGTTCCCGTCGCGCCGGTCACAAGGCCGTGCCGGTTAGTAAGGCCAAGGGCCAGGTACGCGGGTTGTTCGCCCTTGCCGACAAAGACGGCTTGCGGAGTATCGCCGTTGCTCATTCAGTCTCATCCAATCGGGTGACGGATCGCATCATGTATCAGCTCATATTGATCTTACTCGATTTCGCAATCGCGTTGAAAGCGGCTGCGCTCAGTCGAACTGACCGGTGTCGTTGTCCGGGATCAAGGCGAGAAGCTGTTTCATGAGCAACGAGTTCTTGCATTGTTGCAACACTCTGCGACGGATGCGCGCGCAAGCGAAAAGTTTCGAATGGGTCAGCTTGTGTTTCCTTTAACAGAGGATCACAGTGATTTTGCATTAGTGACGGCCGGCGCTTAGCCGGCTTAGGTGGGGCGTCATGGGCACGTTGAGTGAACGGCTCGCTGATGCTGTCGGTTGCGGCAGCACGTCGGCGGACAAGATCTTCGACGTCCGTCGATCGTCCTGCGGCGCGCTGCAATCAACTCACACTGACCCGATCATTCGCGAGAGCTTGACGGCTTCGCCCGCGATCGGCGCGGACCATTTCCGCGACGACGTGACGCTTGCGACCTCGCTCTAGACTCGTCTGCTTTATGGCCATGGCTTATCCTGTTGCGAAACTTGATGGAATGACGGCGCAAGCCGCCGCAAAACTAAGGAAGCAGGGAATCCGTACGGCCGAGAAACTCATCGAGGTGGCAAGCCTGGTGCGCAGCCGCAAACGGCTCGCAAGAGAGACGCAGATACCGGAGGCGCAACTGCTCGAGTGGGTCAACCTCGCCCACTATCTGCAGATCAAGGGTATGGGCGCAGCCAAGGCCAAGCTGATCCGCGCAACCGGCGTCAACACGGTGCGCGATCTCGGCTTCCGCAACCCCGAGCGGCTGGCGCAGAGGATGCGCGAGGCCAACGACAAGCTGAAGCTGGTGCGTGCGCTGCCGTCGGAGCCTTCGGTCCGGCTGTTGATCGAGCGGGCGCGCAAGCACAACAGCAAGATCACGTACTGAACCCTGAACATCAAGCGTTGGCTTGGGTCACCTCTCCCCGTTGGGAAGAGGTCGGATTGCGCAGCAATCCGGGTGAGGGGGCGACCGCATCCGTGAGTTCGAATCCCCCTCACCCGCCGCGCTTTCGCGCGTCGACCTCTCCCCAACGGGGAGAGGTATCCGAACGGAGACGCTGCTAGCGATAGTAGTTTCTCTGGCGCTTCAGACCGCCGCTTGACACCGCGTGGCCGACCGCGCAAAGCGCAGGTCAAATGACCGCGGCCCGATCCATCGATCCGTCGACATCCGCCCTGCCAAAAGGCCTTGCGGCCCTGCTGGCGCAGCCGGATCCGCTGGTCATGGGCGTGCTCAACATCACGCCGGACTCCTTTTCCGATGGTGGCCGTTACCTCGACGCCGGTGCGGCGTTGGCTCAGGCGAAAAAGATGATTGCCGACGGCGCCGCCATTATCGATGTCGGCGCGGAATCGACCCGGCCCTATCGAGGCATGCAGCCGGTCCCGACAGCAGAGGAACTCGCGCGGCTCTCGCCGGTGCTCGCCGACGTCGTCGCGCTCGGCACACCGGTGTCGATCGACACCATGAAGGCCGAGGTGGCACGTTCGGCGCTTCAGCTGGGTGTTGCCATGCTGAACGATGTGTGGGGCCTGCAGCGCGACGCCGGGATGGCAGGTGTCGCCGCCGAGCACAATGTGCCAATCGTGCTGATGCACAATCGCGAAGCGGCCGATCCAGCCATCGACGTCATGGAGGACATCGCCGCCTTCTTCGAACGCTCGCTCGCGATCGCGGCGAAGGCCGGCATCCGCAAATCCAACATCATCCTCGACCCCGGCATCGGCTTCGGCAAGACCGCTCCACAGAGTATGACCGCGCTCGCGCATCTTGCCGAGCTCAGCGTGTTCGGCTGCCCGATCCTGGTCGGAGCCTCGCGCAAGCGCTTCATCGCCAGCGTCAGCCCGTCCGAGCCACAGGGACGGCTTGGCGGCTCGATCGCCGCACACCTGATCGCAGCCGAGCACGGTGCAAAAATCATCCGCGCCCACGACGTTGCCGAGACCGTGCAGGCCTTGAAGGTCGCAGGCGCCATCGAGGCCAGCCGATGAGCGACGTCATCTTCATTCGCGGCATTTTGATCCACGCGCGCCACGGCCTGCTCGAGCACGAATCGGAGGTCGGCCAACGCTTCGTCATCGACCTCGAACTGACGGCTGATCTGACCGAATCCTCACGAACCGACCGGCTCAAAGATACGGTCAACTACGGCAGCGTGGTCGACACAGCGATGAAGGCTTTTGCCGACCGGAACTATTACCTCCTGGAGCGCGCCGCAGGAGCGGTGGGCGACGCTATTCTCGCCGCATTCCCGCGCGTCATCGCCGTCAAGGTCACCGTCCACAAACCGCACGCGCCGATTGCGGCGATCTTCGAGGACGTCGGCGTCGCGCTGACGCGAACACGCTGAGGGTTGGCTGACATGGCCGACGTGCTGATCGCGCTGGGCGGCAATGTCGGCGATGCCAGGACGAGCTTTGCGCGCGCCGTCCCGCTGATCGTTGAGCGCTCGCGCGGCAAGCTGCTGGCGCGCTCGTCGGACTATGAAACCCCTCCCTGGGGCGAACCCGCGCAGGCGCCCTTTATCAATGCATGCATCCGGCTGGAGACCGCGCTCGAACCCCGCGCACTGCTCGCGACGTTGCACGCGATCGAAGCCGATTTTGGCCGCAACCGCGCAACGGAGCGCCGCTGGGGTCCGCGCCCGCTCGATCTTGATCTGTTGGCGTACGACGACCTTGCTGTCGCGAGCGACGAGTTGACCCTGCCGCACCCGCGCCTGTTCGAGCGTGCCTTCGTATTGGTACCGCTTGCCGAGATCGCGCCGGACCGCGTCATCGCGGGGCAGACGCCGGCGCAGGCCCTGAACGGCCTCCTGACCGAAGGCATCCGCCGCCTGCCCTCGCATATGTCCTGAGACGTTTAGCCAGTTGGCGAATTTTGCCCGCTGGAGTAAGCCGACGCCAAGGAATGAACATGGCGACGAATGACGATACCCTCGTATTGGCCGGCGAATTTCCGCAGGCCACCCGCGAAGCCTGGCTGAAGCTGGTCGACGGCGTGTTGAAAGGCGCGCCCTTCGAACGGCTCACCAGCAAGACCGCCGATGGGCTTGCGATCCAGCCGCTTTATTCGCGCGCCGCCGGGGCTGCCGTGGTCGCGGGCCGCGCGCCGGCCGCGGCCTGGCAGGTGATGCAGCGCGTCGATCATCCAGATCCTGTTGAGGGCAACAAGCAGGCCCTCGCCGATCTCGAGAACGGCGCGACGGGCCTCACGGTGGTGTTCGCCGGCTCGGTCAGCGCCAACGGCTACGGGCTCGACGGCTCGGCGGAGAGTCTTGCCCGCGTGCTCGACGGTGTCGTCCTCGATGCCGTTGCCATCGACTTCAACCTCAGCCCGTCAACTCGCGGCGTGGTCAGGCACCTGCCCGCACTTGCCAAGCGCCGCAACGTTGCGCCCGCCACGATCGATCTGCGTGCCAGCCTCAATCCGATCGGCGGCTTTACCGCGGCGGGCACGAGTCCCGCCGACTGGAGCCCGACCGCGAAAAATTTTGCGGCACTGGTCGGCGAACTCGCAGCCGCGGGATTTCGCGGACCGCTTGCGGTCGCCGACGGCCGCCTCGTTCATAACGCCGGCGGCTCGGAGGCGCAGGAGCTTGCGTTTGCCGTCGCAAGCGCGGTGGCTTACCTGCGCGCGCTCGAAGACGCCGGCATGCCGCTCGATACGGCGCGAAAACTGATTTACTTCCGTATGTCGGCGGATGCCGATCAGTTTCTGACCATCGCCAAATTCCGCGCCGTACGCAAATTGTGGGCGCGCGTCGAGCAGGCTTGCGGATTGTCGCCACGACCGGTCCATGTCGCCGCCGAGACCGCATGGCGGATGCTGACCCAGCGCGATGCCGACGTGAACATGCTGCGCACCACGATGGCAGTCGCGGCCGCCGGCATCGGCGGCGCCGACAGCATCACCGCGCTGCCGCACACTGCGGCGCTCGGGCTGCCCGACGCGCTGGCGCGACGCATTGCGCGCAACACGCAGCTCATTCTTCTCGAAGAGTTCGAACCTGGCAAAAGTATCGGACCCGGCTGCGGGCAGTGGCGGCATCGAGGATCTGACGGAAAAACTCTGCGCCGCGGCTTGGGCGCAGTTTCAGGACATCGAGAAGGCCGGGGGTATCTGGGCCGCGCTCAAGCAGGGCCTTGTGCAGAAGACCGTCGCCACCGTGCGAGCCGAACGCGGGAAAGCAATCGCGCGCCGGCGCAGCCCACTCACCGGCACCAGCGAGTTCGCCAATCTCGACGAGACAAAACCTACGGTTCTCAACGTGCCGCGCGCAGTAGCGGCGAAGGACGAGGCGACCGCGGATAGCTGCGAAGCTTTGCCGCGGATCAGGCTTGCCGAACCGTTCGAGGCGCTCCGCGACAAGTCCGACGCGATCCTCGCCAAAACCGGTGCGCGCCCAAAAATCTTCCTTGCCAATCTCGGCACCGCGGCAGAATTCACCGCACGCGCCATGTTCGCGAAAAACTTCTTCGAGGCCGGCGGCATCGAGGTCATCGACAACGAGGGTTATTGGGAAATCCCGACACTGGTGCATTTCTTCAAGAAGGCCGACAGCCCCCTCGTCTGCCTGTGCTCGTCGGATCCGGTCTATTCGACCAATGCTGCAGATGCGGCAAAGGCACTGGCCGAAGCCGGCGCCAGCCATATCTATCTGGCAGGACGTCCCGGTACCAACGAGACCGCCTGGCGGTCGGCCGGTGTTAACGACTTTGTCTTTGTCGGTTGCGACGTGCTCGCGACGCTGCAGGGAGCTTATGGTAAGCTTGGTCGATCATGAGCAAGGTTCCTGATTTCGCTAACGTCGTTTTCGCCGACGCGCCGCTGCCGCCGGTCGGCGCGGCCGCGCGGCCCTGGCTGACGCCCGAAGGCATCACGGTGAAGCCGGCCTATGGCGAGGCTGACCTCAAGGGCCTCGACTTCCTCGACACTTTCCCCGGCATCGCGCCCTACCTGCGCGGCCCCTACCCGACCATGTACGTCAACCAGCCCTGGACAGTCCGGCAGTATGCCGGCTTCTCCACGGCGGAGGACTCCAACGCCTTCTATCGTCGCAATCTCGCGGCCGGACAAAAGGGCCTCTCGGTCGCGTTCGATCTCGCCACCCATCGCGGCTACGATTCCGATCACCCGCGCGTCTCCGGCGACGTCGGCATGGCGGGGGTGGCGATCAACTCGATCTACGACATGCGCACGCTGTTCGCCGGCATCCCGCTCGACCAGATGAGCGTGTCGATGACCATGAACGGCGCGGTGCTGCCGGTGCTGGCGCTTTACGTGGTCGCCGCCGAGGAACAGGGCGTGCCGCCGGAAAAGCTCGCCGGCACCATCCAGAACGACATCCTCAAAGAGTTCATGGTGCGGAACACCTACATCTATCCGCCCACGCCCTCGATGCGGATCATCTCCGACATCTTCGGCTTCACCTCGCAGCGGATGCCGAAGTTCAACTCGATCTCGATCTCCGGCTATCACATGCAGGAGGCCGGCGCGACCGCCGACCTCGAGCTCGCCTACACGCTGGCCGACGGCGTCGAATATGTCCGCGCCGGCACCAAGGCCGGCCTCGACATCGACAAGTTCGCGCCAAGGCTGTCGTTCTTCTGGGCGATCGGCATGAACTTCTTCATGGAAGTCGCCAAGATGCGCGCCGCGCGCCTGCTCTGGGCGAAGCTGATGAAGGATTTTGCGCCGAAGGACTCTCGCTCGCTGTCGCTGCGCACGCACTGCCAGACCTCGGGCTGGTCGCTGACCGCGCAGGACGTGTTCAACAACGTCGTGCGCACCGCAATCGAGGCGATGGCGGCAACGCAAGGCCATACACAATCGCTGCACACCAACGCGCTCGACGAGGCGCTGGCGCTGCCGACCGATTTTTCCGCGCGCATCGCCCGCAACACGCAGCTGTTCCTGCAGCAGGAAAGCGGCACCACGCGGATCATCGATCCGTGGGGCGGCTCGTACTACGTCGAGCGGCTGACCGCCGAGCTTGCCAAGAAGGCCTGGGGCCACATCCAGGAGGTCGAGGCGCTCGGCGGCATGGCGAAGGCGATCGAGGCCGGCCTGCCAAAGCTGCGCATCGAGGAAGCCTCGGCCAAGACCCAGGCGCGGATCAACTCCGGCGCGCAATCGGTTGTCGGTGTCAACAAGTTCCGGCCGGAGAACGAAGCAGCAATTGATGTGCTGAAGGTCGACAACACGACCGTGCGGCGGCTGCAGATCGACAAGTTGTCGCGGCTGAAATCCGAGCGCAACGCCAAGGCCGTGCAGGAGGCGCTCGACAACCTCACGCGCAGCGCTGCGCAGGGCAACGGCAACCTGCTGGCGCTCGCGATCGATGCGGCGCGGGCGAAGGCGACCGTCGGCGAAATCTCTGACGCGCTGGAAAAGGTCTTTGGCCGCCACCGCGCCGAGATCAAGTCGATCACCGGGGTCTACAAGCGCGAGGTATCCGCGATGTCCGGCAAGCTGGAAAAGCTGCAGCAGCTGGTCGAGGCGTTCGAGGATGCCGAGGGCCGCCGCCCGCGCATCCTCGTCGCCAAGATCGGCCAGGACGGCCACGACCGCGGCCAGAAGGTGATCGCGTCGGCCTTCGCCGACCTCGGCTTCGACGTCGATATCGGGCCCGCTGTTCGCCACCGCCGATGAGGCGGCGCGGCAGGCGGTCGAGAACGACGTCCATATCGTCGGGCTCTCCTCGCTCGCCGCCGGCGCACTTGACCGCCGTGCCGGAACTGAAGGCCGCGCTCGAAGAAGCAGGGCCGCGACGACATCATGATCATCGTCGGCGGCGTGGTGCCGCCGCAGGATTATGACGCGCTGTACAAGGCCGGCGCCGAGGCGATCTTCCCGCCGGGCACGGTGATCGCGGACGCCGCGGAAGAGCTGATCCACAAGCTCAACGTCCGCCTCGGCCACAGCGAAGCGGCGGAGTAGCAATACTACCGTTCGCCCCCGCCGCGGGGATGAACGAAGCTAAGCATCTTGCGCTGAGCGAGCAGATTCTGCATTTGAACCGACCGGCCGATCGCGCCAACAAAACAATATGGGACTAGCACACATCCTCGCCGCTGCCGTCGTCACAGCCTCTCTCGCAACATCAGCAAGTGCCGCCGAGCCGAAGCCGGACTACACGCTGAAGGCCAGAAATCTCAACATCTCCGTGATCCTCGCGCCTGCCATCAAGGCCAACGCGGCACTCGCCGCCGACAACCTGAAGGAAGGCAAGGCGTGGGCCTCCAGGCAACGCGCCGACGCGAAATCAGCCATGAAGGAAGTGCCGGCCGCGGTCTCGCCGGGCCACCCATGGACCTATGAGCGGAAATACGAGGTGGGTTCGGTGGTCGCGGGCCGCTACATCAGCATTGTGCGCTCCGACTACATGGACACCAACGGCGCCCATCCGAACTCAGACGTCAACACCGTGCTGTGGGACGACACCCAGAAAAAGCGGATCAGCATCCGCCCGTTCTTCATCGAGACCGCGGATGACGGACCGACGATGCGAGCCCTGCTGGCAGGCACGATCCAGGCGCTGAAGGCCGAGAAGAAGGCGCGTGGCGTCGACGATTACAGCGGCGTCGACTGGTACAAGGAGCTGAAGCCGTCGCTCACGAAGATCGGCGCAATTGCGCTGACGCCGTCGACCGAAGCAGGCAAGAGCGCCGGCCTGACGTTCCACTATCCGCCCTACGCCGTCGGCCCCTACGCCGAGGGGCCCTATGCGGTGTTCGTGCCGTTTGAGACGTTCAAATCCTACCTGTCGGCCGACGGAAGTGCGATCTTTAGCGGCCAGAGGCCGAAGGGCGACGCCGAAGCGAACGAGAATTAAGCAGCGCTCAGATTATCAAAACAACCCGTCCGGAGCGTGACTGAGCCGCCGCGCCTTCACCGCGCGGGCCGCAAGCCCCTGGATGATTGTGTCGCCGTGCGCGGAGTCCTGCACCTCGATCAGTAGTTCGACTTCCGCGATGTTGACCGACACCGTGCCGAAGATGCGCTGGTGCTGGACCTCGACGATGTTGCCGCCGAGCTCGGCGACCGCCTGCGTGAGCGAGGCGAGTGCACCCGGCCGATCCGGCACCTCGACGGACAGATGGATGAGCCGACCATCGCGCACGAGGCCGCGCATCAGTACGTTGGCGAGCACGCGGGTGTCGATGTTGCCGCCCGATAGAATGAGCCCGACCTTGCGCCCAGCGAAGCGCTTCGGGTTGGCGAGCACCGCTGCTAGCGCCGCCGAGCCCGCACCTTCCGCGACTGTCTTCTCAATCTCGATCAAAAGGATCAGCGCCTTCTCGATCAGCCGTTCGGCCACGACCATGATGTCGGTTCTGTGCGCGCGCAGGATCGCGAGCGGCAGCGCGCCTACGTCGCGCACCGCAATGCCCTCGGCAAGCGTCACGCCGCCGACCGACACCGGGAGCCCCGACAGCGCTTGCGAAGCCGCGGCGTAAGTCTCGACCTCGACGCCGATGACGTCTGTCTTGCTGGCGAGGCCCTCTGCGGCAAGGACGCAACCCGCGATCAATCCACCGCCGCCAACCGGGACGACCATGCAGTCGAGGTCCGGCTGTTCCTCCAGCATCTCGAGCGCGACGGTGCCCTGCCCGGCGACGATGGCAGGATCATCGTAAGGATGCACGAAAACGAGATTGTCCCGCGCCTCGAGCTGATGGGCGAAGGCCGCGGCCTCTGCCAGCGTCTCACCTTCGAGCAGCACGCGCGCGGCGTGGTGGCGGGTGCGCGACACCTTCACGAACGGCGTCGGTTTCGGCATCACGATGGTTGCGGCGATACCGAGCCGCTGGGCGTGATAGGCCACGGCCTGCGCGTGATTGCCGGCCGACATCGCGATCACGCCGCGGGCGGCTTCGTCCGGCGCGAGCATCATCAGCTTGTTGGCCGCACCACGCTCCTTGAACGAGGCTGTGAACTGCAGGTTCTCGAGCTTCAGCCAGAGCTCGGCGCCGGTGATTTCCGACAGCGTCAGCGAGCGGATGAACGGCGTGCGTACCACGCTGCCGGCAATGCGGCCCGCGGCTTCCGTGATATTGGCGAACGCGACTGGTGCCTTGGTGTTCATCGGGCATCTCCGGGGCCCTTTGTATCACAGGTCGCCGGAGATCGACCGCGCGGTGTCAAGCACCTCCTTGTGCGCAACGGCAGACCGACTCAGGCCTGCCCCTCGCCCGCGACAGCCTGACAGTGTAAATGGGCGCCATGGCGCGACGCCCGGCACCGGCGACCTCGACGACCCTCGCACACGACCTCCGCAACGGCAGCCGCGCGGCGCTGGCACGCGCCATCACGCTGGTCGAGAGCCGCCGCGCCGACCATCAGCTCGCCGCCCGCGATCTCGTGCAGCAGCTGTTGCCCCACACCGGCGGCGGCATCCGCGTCGGCATCACCGGCTCGCCGGGGGTCGGCAAATCGACGACGATCGACTCGCTCGGCACATATCTGCTCGGGCGCGGCCACAAAGTCGCGGTGCTCGCGGTCGATCCGTCGTCGGCACGCACCGGCGGCTCGATCCTCGGCGACAAGACGCGGATGGCGCGGCTCGCCGTCGACGAGCGCGCCTTCATTCGTCCCTCGCCCGCGGCTGGCACACTCGGCGGCGTTGCAGCGAAAACGCGCGAGGCGATGCTGTTGTGCGAAGCCGCGGGCTTCGACGTGATCCTGGTCGAGACCGTCGGCATCGGCCAGTCGGAGACCGCGGTCTGCGATATGACCGATTTCTTCCTGGCGCTGATGCTGCCCGGCGCCGGCGACGAACTGCAGGGCATCAAGAAGGGTCTCGTTGAGCTCGCCGACATGATCGCGATCAACAAGGCCGACGGCAACAACGTCGATCGCGCCAACGCGGCCGCAGCGGAATATCGCGCGGCGCTCCACATCCTGTCGCCGCGCTCAGAACACTGGTCGCCGCCGGTCATCACCTGTTCCGGCCTCGAAGGCACCGGCATCGATACGCTGTGGCAGACCATTCTCGATCATCGCAAGGCGATGACCGCCTCGGGCGATTTCGATCGCCGCCGCCGCGAGCAGCAGGTCAAATGGATGTGGGCGATGCTGGAGGAGCGGACCCGCGCCAGGCTGCGTGCCGATGCGGCCATTCGGTCCAGGGTGCGCGAGCTCGAGAGCAACGTCGCGCAGGGAAAGCTTTCGCCGGCGGTCGCAGCTGATACAATCTCCGAGCTCTTGGAGAAAAAATGACCCGCATCCTGATCACCGGTTTTGAGCCGTTTCCAGGCGCGCCGTTCAATCCAACGGGACCGCTGGTCGAGCGGCTGTTGAAGCTGCGACGGCCCGCGCTTGCCGACGTCGAGCGCACCGGCCACATCTTCCCGGTCACCTACGGCGCTGTCGATCGCGAGCTGCCGCAGCTGATCGAGCAGCATGCACCCGACGCACTGTTGATGTTCGGCCTTGCCGCGCGCACGCCGCACGTGCGGATCGAGACGCGCGCCCGCAACGACATCACCACGATCTGGCCCGATGCCGGTCACACGAAAATCACGCTCGGCAAGATCGTACCGGGCGGTCCGCGCGCGCTCCAGCTTCGGCCCGCACACGGCATTGTTACTGCGCGCGGCGCAGGCGACCGACGTGCCGTCCGCTGCGTCGCGCGACGCCGGCCGCTATCTCTGCAACTATCTCAGCTGGCGTGCCATTGAGCAGGTTCAGCATGCGCGCAACAATTCGCAACATCCGCGCCTTGCCGCGTTCATTCATGTCCCGCTGGTGCCGCGCGGCACGCCACAAATTCGCAAAGACGCAAAAGCGCGCGTCACGCTGGACGATCTGGTCGACGCCGGCGAAGCGATCCTGCTCACCATGATCAGGCTTGCGCGCCAGGCAGCACCGCAGGGAGTTCGAATCAGCGATGCAGCCGGAAGTCCGCGCAGTCGCGTAAGCGCGTCTTCAACGCGCCGATCAGATCTGCATCTGGATGGGTTGTGCGGCGCAGCGAACGCGCCAATATATCGCCTGCAACACAGGTGATTTCCCGTTGACCGATACCAATGCCGAACGGTGGGCGTCCCCGGCCCACCGCCCGATGAGCTTTCCCGAATTCGTCGTCATCGTCGCCGCCATCATGGCGCTCAATCCACTGGCGATGGACATGATGCTGCCGGCGCTGCCCGACATCGGAGCGGCGTTTGGCATCAGCAACGCCAATCATCTGCAGCTTGTGCTGTCGACGTTCCTGCTCGGCTTTGGCATCGGCCAGTTCGTGATCGGGCCGCTGTCGGATCGATACGGCCGGCGCCCGGTGCTGATCGGCGGCATGGTGGTTTACTCGATCGCGAGCCTGCTCGCGATCATCGCACCGTCCTTTGAAACGCTGCTGCTGGCGCGCGTGCTGCAGGGCCTGAGCACGTCGGCGACGCGGGTCATCGCAACCTCGGTCGTGCGCGACTGCTACGTCGGCCGGCGCATGGCGAGTGTGATGTCGCTCGCGCAAATGGTCTTCATTTCGGTGCCGGTGCTGGCGCCTTCGTTCGGGCAACTCGTGCTGATCGTGAGCCGGCAATGGCATTCCGTGTTCGTGGTGCTGCTGCTCTACGGCATCATTGCGCTGCTGTGGACCGCGCTGCGGCTGCCGGAGACGCTCGCCGAAAACAAGCGCACTTCGATCAGGATCTCGGACGTGCTCGGCTACTACAAGCAGACGGTCACGAACCGGCAGACCTTCGGCTATGCGCTGGCCTGCGGCGCCATCAACGCTACCATGTTCGGTTACGTGTTCTCGGCACAGCAGGTGTTCACGGAAGTGTTCCGCCTCGGCCCTTATTTCCCGCTGGCGTTCGCGGCGATCGCGATCGGCGTCGCCGTCGCAGGCTTCGTCAACTCGCGCATTGTCGGCCGGCTCGGCATGCGGGTGATCTCGCACACGGCGCTGACCGGCTTCGCGCTGGTCTCGCTCATCATGCTGATTGCGGCGCGCACGGACATGCTGCCGCTGCCGGTCTACATGGTGCTGGCGACCTGCACGATGTTTTGTTTCGGCCTGACCTTTGCCAACTTCACCGCGCTCGCCATGGAGCCGCAGGGCCACATTGCCGGCACCGCCTCCTCGCTGTTCGGCTCGCTCACCGTGTTGATCGGCATCATCATCGGCTACCTGATCGGCCAGGCCTATGACGGCACGATGGTGCCGCTCACCACCGGCTTCTTCCTGTGCGCGGTCGGCGCGCTCGCCATCGTGTTCGTCACCGAGCGCGGCAAGATGTTCCAGCCGCACAACAAGCCGATCAAGACGTGAGGCGCGGCAGCGTCGCGCTCGCCCACAAGACGCGGCTGTCGCCGCTCTTGCAATCGCGCCGATCCCGGTTGAAATCAGAGCGCTTCCAGCCGAGCGAGGATGAACGCGTGGTCAACGACTACCTTGTCAATATCGAGTGCACGACCTGCGGGCTATCGCTGATGCAGAGCCCGCGCTCGGCGATCAACCGCATCGTGTTCTGCACCGTGTGCCGTTCGGGCGGCCACTACGTCGACGTCGTCGACCAGCGCCAGGCGCTGACCCCCGATTTCATCACGATGAATGAACTCGAGGATATGCTGAGCGCGATCGGCCAGGAGAGCGAGTAACACGAGCGAGTAACCACGCGTGAGTGACCTCAGCGACCGGCGCGCGCCTTGTCCTCCTGCTGCCTGAAGTAATTGTCCTTGCTGAACGCCGCGTCGTGGGGACTTTCTATTCTGTCGCGGCCGATCGAGTTTGCCGCCTGATAGGGTGACGGCGTCGGGGCGGGCGCCTTGGGAGCCGCACGATCCTTGTCGCTCGTGCCATCATCCTTCCTCAGGGTCGGTTCCGGCACATACGAGAAGACTCCGACGATACCGCCCCTGTTGGTGAACGCAGGAGGCGGAGCCGGCGGATGTGTGGTCAGCGCCGCGCCCGAACCGATACCAGTGGTCACACTGAAGCCCACGCCCGCTGGGCGAGTGACGCTGATCGTTCCCTGCGCACTCGCGCTCGAGATTGCGGCGAATGACGCCATCGCAACGAAGAGGAGACGCATGACGATAACTCCTCGGTCTAGGGCTTAACGCCCCCTAATGGCGACCGGTTCCATGCCGCTCGGAAGACCCGAATGCTCAGCGATGCTTGGCATTAACCACTGCATCAAACATTCGGGAGATTCACGATAACTGGGCGCGAAATCACCTGAGGTTCGGCGCTATCTCCAGCATTCCGGACCCGCACTGGCAAGGAGGGGACGCGCTCGTGAACCTCGATCGCCGCCGTCTGCTGAACGTCTCGGCCGCGGGTCTTGCCGGCGCCGCCGGCGCAGCGCCGAGCGCTTCGGCAGCGCCTGCGCCGCAAAGCCTTTCGGCGCTCGGCCGCGATGCCGCGCAATTCGGCGTGCGGCCGAACAGCCCGGACGACCAGACGCGTCTGCTGCAGCGCGCGATCGACGAGTGCGCGCGCAGCGCAACGCCGCTCGTCGTTGCGCCGGGCATCTACCGCACCTCGATGCTGACGCTGCCCGCCAACGCCCAAATCCTCGGCGTCCGCGGCGCGACGAAGTTGCAATTCGTCGGCGGCGGCCCGTCGCTGCTGTCGAGCGAGGGCGCCGACAATCTCGCGCTGACCGGCCTCGTGCTCGATGGCGGCCGCATTCCCCTGCCGCCGCGACGCGGTTTGCTGCACGCCTTGAGCGTCAGGACGTTGCGGGTCGACGATTGCGAGATTCTCGCGAGCGGCGGCAGCGGCATCTGGATCGAGAACGTCTCAGGCCATGTGCGCAGCACGCTATTCCGCGATATCGCCGCCACCGCGCTGGTGTCGTTCGATGCGCAGGGCCTGCTGGTCGCGCAGAACACCATTCTCGGCACCAACGACAACGGCATCGAGATCCTGCGCACCGCGATCGGCGACGACGGCACGCTCGTCATCGACAACCGCATCGAGGACATCAAGGCCGGGCCCGGCGGCTCCGGCCAGTATGGCAACGCCATCAACGCGTTCCGCGCCGGCAACGTCATCGTGCGCGGCAACCGCATCAGGAATTGCGACTACTCCGGCGTGCGCGGCAACTCGGCGTCCAACATCCAGATCACCGGCAACAGCATCACCAACGCGCGCGAGGTCGCGCTCTATTCCGAATTCTCGTTCGAGGGCGCGGTGATCGCCCACAACACGGTCGACGTCTGCGCCACCGGCGTCTCGGTCTGCAATTTCAATGAAGGCGGCCGGCTTGCGGTGGTCCAGGGCAACATCATCCGCAACATCCTGCCGAAGCGCCCGGCCGGGACTGCGCCCGACGACGACGGCGGCGTCGGCATCTATGTCGAAGCCGACGCCAGCGTCACCGGCAACGTGATCGAGAACGCGCCGAGCTTTGGCATCGTCGCCGGCTGGGGCAAGTATCTGCGCGACGTCGTGATCTCCGGCAACGTCATCCGCAAGGCCTTTGTCGGCATCGGCATCTCGGTGGCGTCAGGCGCGGGCGCGGCGCTGGTCGACAACAACGTGATTTCGGATGCGCCGCGCGGCGCGGTGGTCGGGCTCGATCACTTCCGGCCGGTGACGCCGGATTTGACCCGGAGCGGTGCGGAAAAGCTGGCGCAGGTGGTGCTCGGCACCAACCAGGTGCGCTGAGCGATTACAGTCGTCCGACGCGTTCCAGGGCCATCGCGCCGACGGCATCCTCGAATGGCGATGGCAGGCGCATTGCCGGCCGCAACTCCGCAACTGCCGCCACGGAAACGAACTCGGCGCCATCGAGGAATGCGTCGAGCTTGACGTGGGGTGCGAGCAGGCCAACGATCGCAGGCTCTGGTACGCGGTTGTTCCTTGCCGACATCTCTTCTTCAAGCGCAACAGACATCGACGGTCGCGACGGCATCGGAGTTTCGAGCGGCGGCAAATCGAGCCGGCGCCAGGCCGCAACCGCGTCCTTCGTTTGCCGGACGATCTCGAGAAAATCGGGCTCGTCGAAATAGCGCTGCCAGCGGCCGCTGACGAAGAGGTCGGTAACGTGTTCGAGGCGTTGCTCGGCGAGCTTGCGCCAGCGAGAGATCTGATAATCGCGCAGATTGGGCGTGGTGTAGGTCATGAAGCTTGCAAGAGCGTCGGGGATGTCTTGGCACAACCGGCAACTGCCGGGCACGATGAACGCGCAAACCAAAGCAACCAACGCCATTGCAGGGGCCCGGCAGCGCCGAGCCGATAAGCGCACCCGACCTGATCGATGAAGACTTGGATCAAGGAATTCAGGCGCACCGGAATCACTTATCTGATTTGTGACGGTTAGGAAATCGGATGCTCGCGCGGCGTGCAGCGCTCATCTGCCTTGCTCCGATTCGCGATGCGCAAGAGGATCGCTCAGTCGAGCGCCAGCACGAGCGACGCCACGCCGACTGCAATGAGGTAGCAGATGTTGAAGATGATCCCGATCTTCAATTGACGAGCGCGCAGATCGGTTTGCCCACCACGGCGGGAGCGCATCGCGATGCCACCCTGGATCAGGGTCGGCGCAGTGAGCATCAGCGGCATCAGCATCTTCATCGGTATCTCTCGCAATTCGTGCGAAAGAGCTTGCCGCTGTCCGCCGTTAGGCTCCGTGATGCCGGTCACGTCGGCCAAAACCCGTCTTAAAAGCTCCAAAGACCAGCCAAATCAGCCCGTTACGATGCACCAGTGCGCGCGCAAAATTGGCCCGCCGAAGCGCTTCGCGATGCGGTAAGAAAGACTCACCGACGTTCCGTCCCTCCAACAGCCATCGCCCAAAATGCCAGATCAAACCGTTCCCGTCTTCGACGGCCATAACGACGTCCTGCTCCGCCTTTACCTCCGCGGCGGCCCCGATGCGGTTGCGAGCTTCATGACTGGCAATGGCAAGGGCCAGCTGGACTTCCCGCGTGCCCGCGAGGGCGGCTTCGCCGGCGGGATGTTTGCGATCTTCGTACCCTCGCCGCAGCGGCCCCGCCCCGACAACGAGGCCCCGAAAGACGTCACCGACGAGCCGTTCCCGCTCGAGGTTGACCTGGCACGCGCGCAGAAGGCCGTGCTCGCCATGGCGTCGCTGCTGTTCCGGATCGAGAGCCAGTCGAACGGCCAGGTCCGCGTCTGCCGCTCGGTCGACGACATCAGGCAGTGCATCGCCGACGGCGTGCTGGCGCCGGTGCTGCACATCGAGGGGGCCGAGGCAATCGACCCGGAGTTTCAGGCGCTGGAGGTGCTGCACCAGGCCGGCCTGCGCTCGCTCGGGCCGGTGTGGAGCAGGTCGAACATCTTTGGCCACGGCGTGCCCTTCAGCTTCCCCTCCTCGCCCGATACCGGCCCCGGTCTCACCGATGCCGGCAAGGAGCTCGTGCGCGCCTGCAACCGCCTGCGCATCCTGATCGACCTGTCGCATCTCAACGAAAAGGGATTTTGGGACGTTGCTGCCTCAAGCGACGCGCCGCTGGTTGCGACGCATTCCAACGCGCACGCCGTCTGCAACCATGCCCGCAACCTGACCGATAAGCAGCTCGACGCGATCAGGGACAGCGGCGGCATGGTCGGGGTCAACTATGCCGTCAACTTCCTGCGGCCCGACGGCAAGCGCGACGACGACACCCCGCTCGATCAGGTGGTCGATCACATCGAGTATCTGATCAAGCGGCTCGGCGAAGATCACGTCGGGCTCGGCTCGGATTTCGACGGTGCGATGATCCCGAAGGATTTGAGCTCGGCGGCAGCGCTGCCGAACCTTGTCGCCGCAATGCGCGCGCGGCAATTTGGCGAAGCGCTAATCAAGAAGGTCTGCAGCGAGAACTGGCTGAAGGTGCTCGAGCGCACCTGGGGTGCCGGCGCTTAAAGGCCTCGTAGCCTTCGCGTGATGTTTGCCGTCTCATCGAAAGTCGGCCGCAACGTAGTGCGCTCCCGCCGTGCGCAGCCGCTCGCCGTGGCCGTCGCGAATGTGCGAGGCCGCGAGCAGACCAATCACCGTCATGCCGGCCGCGACGCCCGCCTGCACGCCGCCGACACTGTCCTCGATCACGAGACACTGCGCCGGATCGGCCTGAAACTGCCGCGCAGCGTAGAGAAAGATGTCCGGGTAGGGCTTGCCGCGCGGCACCAACTCGGACGAGAACACGTCTGCGCCGAAGCTCTTGGCGAGGCCTAGCGCGTCCACGCAAACTGCTAGGCGCTCCGGAGACGAGGTCGAGGCGATGCAACATTGCAAGTCTGCAAAGGCCGCGAGATAGTCACGCGCGCCCGCGACCGCTTTGAGGTCGCTGCGAAATCGCGCGAGCGCCCGCTTCTGAAAATCAGCGCCGAAGTCGGCTCGCAACGGGCGACCAAGAGTGGCCTCCACAGCCGCGGCGATCTCCGGAAGCCGCTTCCCCATGTAGAGCCGATAGGCGTCGTCCAGCGTGGTAGGCAAGCCGGCTTCGCTGACACACTCAGCGAGCACGGTGTTGCTCAAAACCTCGCTATCGGCAATGACGCCGTCGAAATCGAAAATGATCAGCTTGTATTGGCACGCGAACCCCCGCATTTCGCGCACGATCTCGCCTGCCGCGGCAGCGCGCGACAACTCACGTTTGGCGTGCGACTGTTGCAGCGTTCGTTAGCAGCCGGCGGCGCGTGCAAGAATTGTATCAGCGTCGGGGATCAGCGCGTCTGCGGCCCACGCCACGAACTGATCCGGCCGCACCAAAATCAGCGCCGCGCCATAGCGCTCGCGTCCATCCGCGCGCGTATCGGCAACAATCGTCAACGGGATGTGACGCAGCTTCGCCGCCCGCCGGATAGCCTCGACGGTCGCAACATCCGCATCAAACGCCAACAACGTGAAGCCGTCGCCGAGCTCTTCAAAGACATCGCGACCCGACGAGAGCCGCTGCGGCGCGAGATGATGCCCGGCCCGCGCAACGAACTCGTGCTTGCCCGCCGCGCTGCAAGCGGCACCCGGCGGGCCAAACACGATCGACGAGCCGGCGTAATGCGGCTCGAAGGCATGGACTTCGGATGTTGCGCCGGTCGCGCGTCTCGCCCACTCACGCTCGAACGCGGCCTTGTCCGTCACGGGATTGAATGCCGCCAGAAAATCGCGATCGTCGTGGATCGACTTTTCGATGAAATCCCGTGTCGCCGACTGGAACACCGGCCGGCGTTCCTCGTCGTATGAATTCGAGCAGCCGATCGCCGGCCCAGCCCTTCAGCGCGGCCGCCAGCTTCCAGCCGAGATTGGCCGCATCCTCAAGGCCCAGATTGATGCCGTAGCCGCCATAGGGCGGATGGCTGTGCGCGGCGTCACCGGCGACGAACACGCGGCCGCTACGGTAATTGTCCGCGACCGCGAAGCGCAGGTCCCAGAAGCCGATGTGCTCGAATTCGATGTCGAACTCGGCGCCCGCAGCTTCATGCACCAGCGCACGAAAATCGAAATTGTCGCGCGTCGTGTCCGGCGGCACCGGTGCGTGGAAGAACCAGGTGGTGCCGAGATCGACCCGGCCGAAGAACTGCCAGTAGCCTTTCAGTCGCGGATGCAGCACGGCATAGAATGACTTTCCGGGATAGCGCTCGAGCAGCTTGTGCAGCTCGTGCGAGCGGAACACCAGCAGCACCATGCGGCGATCGTGATCCGACAGCGTTTGCGTGATACCGGCCTGGCTGCGCACCATCGACCGGCTGCCGTCGCAGCCGACCAGATATTTTCCGCGCAAGGTTCGTCGTCCTGCGCCGTCGCGTTCGGCGATCGTCAGGTTCACCCCGTCCTCGTCGGAGTGAATTTGCTCAGCGCTCCAGCCATAGATCGTCGCGACATCCGGCAGCTCGCTGACACGCCGGCGCAGCACCGCCTCGGTCGCATATTGCGGCAGCCGTTCGTTGTCGGTGAAATAGAACGGCCGCACCAGTTCGCGCTGCATCCAGCTGTAGGCGTAGTCGCCAAGCAGCGTGCCGTAGGCGGTCAGCCCGCCGATGCCATAGTCCTTCGGGATCGTGCGCGCCGCGCGAAGCTCGCGCTCGGCACCCCAGAAATGGAAATGCTCCAGCGTGCGCTGCGTCAGGTTCTGGCCCTTCGGGATCGGCTGCGGCTGGAGGTACCGCTCGATCACGGTCGTGCGGATCCCGCGCTGGCCAAGATCGATCGCAAGCCCGAGACCGACCGGTCCCGCGCCGACGATCAGAACATCTGCTTCGCTCTCGTCCATCATGGCACCACAGATCACACCGCTTTGCGCTGCAAAATCAAGATGCCGCGGAACGCTCTTGAAACGCCAATGCTCTCTGGCGCATCATTGCAACAATCAGAACGACCGGACGAGCCTCAAGTCAAACCGGCGCAATCCTCCAGGAAACCTCAGGGAGAACGCCAATGGCTTTGGCGGAACGCGCCGCGACCAGCGCCGCCGCGACGATCGACGTTGCCGATTTCATCGACCAGAAGCCGGTCGGCAGCTTTCAGATCCGTATCCTGCTGATGTGCTTCGCCGTGCTGTTCATCGACGGCTACGATACGCAGGCGCTCGGCTACATCGCCCCCGCCCTGTCGCAGGACTGGAAGCTTGCGCGCGGCGCGCTCGGCCCCGTGTTCAGCGCCAACCTGTTCGGCCTGATGATCGGCGTGCTGACGCTCGGCGCCGATGGCCGATCGTCATCGGCCGCAAGCGCATCATCATCTTCAGCGCCGTCGCATTCGGCGTCGGTTCGCTTGCGACGGCATTCGTGCCTGATTTCACCTGGCTGTCTGGTCATTGCGCTTCCTCACCGGCCTTGGCCTCGGCGGCGCCCTGCCGAATGCGATTGCGCTGACCGCCGAATTCAGCCCGCATCGCCGGCGCGCCACCATGGTGATGGCAATGTTCATCGGCTTTTCGGTCGGCGCGGCCGCGGGCGGTTTCATTGCAGCGGGGCTGCTGCCCGGCTATGGCTGGCGCTCGATATTCGTGGTCGGCGGCATCGTGCCACTGGTGCTCGCGCCGCTGCTGGCGATCCCCCTGCCGGAGTCGATCCGCTTCCTCACGCTCGCTGGCAACAGAGACGCGGAAGTCGCTGAACTCCTGGGCCGCGTCGCGCCCGACATCTCGTTCCCGCAAGGCACACGCTTCACAATCAACGAGCCGGCCATTGCCGGCATGCCGGTCGCGCACCTGTTCCGCGAGGGCCGCACCGTCGCCACGCTCCTGTTCTGGGTCGTATTCTTCATGAGCCTGCTCGACATCTATCTGCTAGCGAACTGGCTCTCGACGGTGCTCAACGATCTTGGCGCGTCGGTTTCGGCATCCGCCGCCATCAGCTCGATATTCCAGGTCGGCGGCGTGGTCGGGGCCTTCGCACTTGGCAGCTTCATCGATCGCTTCACCTTCCGGGCGATGTCGCTGATCTATCTCTGCACGGCTGCTGCGATTTTCCTGATCGGACAGTCGGGCCACTCGATCCCGCTGGCAACGGTTGCGATCTTCCTCGGCGGCTTCTTCCTGATCGGCGGTCAGAATGCTGCAAACGCGCTGTCGGCGACATTCTACCCGACCATGGTGCGGTCGACCGGGGTCGGCTGGGCGCTGGGCATCGGCCGCATCGGCTCGATCATCGGTCCCTTCATCGGCGGCATGATGCTGGCGCGCCAGGTCGGCACCGAAACGCTGTTCAGCTATGCTGCGGTGCCGGCGCTGATCGCGTGCCTCGCCTCGTTGGCGCTGGTCGGCGTCGTGCGACGCCTGAACGAAAGCTAGGCCTGCGAGGCGCTCGAGCAGGTCCTGCACGAGGCCCTTGAGCAAATCGAGCTTGTAGGCTGTCATCGGCAGCGGCTTGGCGCCGACGATCGCCTGCTCGGCGGCCTTGGCCGCGGTTGTGGCATTTGCCGGAGCGCCCTGCGCTGCGGCTTCCACGCTCGCCAGCCGGAGCGGCACCGGCGCGATGCCGCCGGCGGCGATCCGCACCAACTGGAAGCTGCCGCCGGACACCACCGCGCGAGCGACGATCTCGACCAGCGGCCACTCCGCATAGGTGCGGCCGATCGCCCGCTTGTAGAGCGCGCGCTCCCCGGCAACCGGGGCACCGAGCTGGACGCTCTTGATCATCTCGCCGTCGCCAAGCTGGTTGTCGGTGCGGCCATTGCTGCCGTCGCCGAGCAACTGCGGAACTGTCAGCGCCGGGCGACGATCGGTCGCAACCGTCGCGTCGTAGGCGAGCAGTGCCGCCCCAAGCGTCGAGGGATGTGGCGCGACGCACGGCCCGAGGTCGAAGGCGACGTGAAAGAGGTGGTTGCCGTCGCGCGCCGGACAGCTTGTGCCACCCTTCTTCAGGCAATCGATGTGCGGGCTGCGATAGTACCAGCAGCGTGAACGCTGCGCGAGGTTGCCGCCTAGGGTCGCAAGCGTGCGCACCTGCGGCGTGGCAAGGCCGCCGGCGGCGGCCGCGAGGCCGGGATACGCTCGCGCGAGCTGCACATCGGCGGCGATCGCAGCGATGTTGACCGAGGCGCCGATCCGCGCGGCGCCGTCGGCGCCCCAGGAGATCCCGGTCATGTCGGGCGCAGGCGTCAGGTCGATCAGTGGTCCGGTCGAGACGCCGCTGCGACGGCGCTCCGACAGATCGGTGCCGGCGGCGCGGAATTCGGCGCGGGCTGATGTCGCGGTGCTCATGCCGCTCTCCGCTGCTTGATCAACCCAAGGAGCCGATCCGGACGGATCGGGATTTCATAGGGGCGCACGCCGATCGCGTTGGCGATGGCATTCGCTAGCGCCGGAGACGTTGGCACGGTCGCGACCTCGCCGATGCCGACGCTGCCACCCATCACGTGATCGAAGCCGGCCTCGTCGAAATGCACGTCGATATTGGGCGTGTCGGCGATCCCCGGGATCCGGTAATCCTCGAGCCCCCCGCTCAGGATTTCGCCGCTGCGCGGATCGACTTCGCGGGCTTCATACAGCGCATAGCCAAGTCCCTGGATCACCGAGCCGGCGGCCTGGCCACGCGCCAGCTCGTGCGCGGCGATCTTGCCGACCGCGATACCGGTGTGGACGTTCAGCACGCGGATATGGCCGAGCCAGGTGTCGACTTCGACCTCGATCACCTGCACCGAGCTTGGCACGCCGGCGCCGACAGCGAGATTCGAGAAGCGGCGCAGCATGAAGCTCAGCACCATGCCCATGAAGCCCGCGTCGCGCAGCGGCGAGCGGACGCCCGGCACCGTGCTCTTGGCATCTTCGGCGCGCGTCTTGGCGATGCGGATATCGGGCGAAGCCGCGATCAGGTCGCGCCACGGAGCGTTCGAACCCGGCGGCGGCGCACTCCTGGCGCTGCCCTGAATGGCCGCCTTCAGCTCCTGCGCCGCCACCATCAGCGGCGGTACGATCGATGCGGTGGTGCGGCTGCCACCGGAGCCCGGCCCTTCCGGAAGTTTCGAGTCGCCGATCCGCACTTCGATGTCCTGCGGATCGAGGTCGAACTCCCGTGCGACGGTGTTGGCAACGACGGTGCGGCTTCCGGTGCCGATGTCCTGGATCGCGACGCTCGCCACCAGCCGATGGTTCTCGACCGCCAGCTCGACGCTCGAACCGGGCTGCCAAAGGTAGAGCCAGAACCCCGATGCAACGCCGACGCCGCGGCGGTAGCGGCCGCTCTGCGACAGAGGCGCGGGCCGGTTCTTCCAGACGTCAAGCCCCGACGCCCAATCAAACAACCGCTGGCGATTGGGATTGGGGTCCCAGCGCTTGCGCAACAGGATGGGATCGGTCTTCAGCCGCAGCGCGGCTTCATCGACCGCCTGCTCCAGGGCGAACATCAGCGGCGGCCCGCCGGGACCGCGGAATGGTGCACCGGGCGGCAGGTTGCTGACGACGTCGAAGTCGGCGAGATGCTTTGCGTCCGCCGGATAAATCAGCCGGGCGAGCCCTGCGATGGTCGAGTTGATGGCAGCACCGGTGTCGGCATAGGCGTCCATCGACAGCGCTTTCAGTGACCCGTCCGCCGCCGGCAAGAGCGAGACGCTCATTTCCGCCGCCGGACGATAGCCGGTGACCGACAGCTCCTCATGCCGGTCGAACGCGACGCGCACCGGCGCCCGCGCCGCGCGCGCCAGCTCGATCGCGGCGATGGTCTCCATGCCAAGCGCAGCCTTGGAGCCGAAGCCACCACCCACATGGTCGGCAATCACCCGCACCTTGTGCTCGTCGAGCTTGAAACGCTTGGCGATCAGCTCCTTGAGGTGAAACACCGCCTGCGTCGATACGTGCACGGTCAACGCATCGCCGTCGAAGCGCGCCACTGCGGCATGCGGCTCAAGACATGTGTGCTGTTGCGTTCCGGTGCGAAACGTCCCGTCAACCAGCAGCGGATCGCGCGCGGCTTTCGCGTCGGCAACCCACTGCCGCGCCTTCTTGGGCTTCTTCGAAAAGGCCGCCGACGGGCCCCGAATATTCTTCTTCCATGGCGCCGGCCCGCCCGTCCCTTCTGAGACGTTTTCGGCGTTCTTCTTGCGGCCCGAGAACACAACCGGCGCATCTTCCTTGCGCGCGGCGTCGAGGCCGACCGTTGCCGGCAGGGCTTCCGTCGTGATCTTGATGGCCTCGAGCGCGGCTTGCGCAGTCTTGCGGTCGACGGCCGCAACCGCGGCAATCTGCCGGCCGACGTAGCGCACCGTCTTGTCATCGTCGAGCAGCGAGACGACGGCTTTGACCCCAGGCATCGCGCGCGCTGCGCTGAAATCGAGATCGGCAATGCGCGCATGGGCGACGCGCGAGCGCAGGATCAGGCCTTCGAGCTGCCCGTCATGGCGGATGTCGACGGTGTATTTGGCGCCGCCCGTCACCTTGGCCCGCGCTTCGACGCGCGGCGACGCCAGCCGATCACCATCGAAGCGTCCGGCGCACGCGTCCGCCACCGCGCGCAAAATATTGTCGTAGGCGCCGCAGCGGCAGAGATGGCCTGAGAGCGCCGCGCCGATCTCATCACGGGAAGGTACAGCCGTGCCCCTGATCCGCCGCCACTGGTCATGAAACGCTGCGGCCTCGACAATGAAACCGGGCGTGCAGAAGCCGCACTGCAGCGCGTCCAGAGCCATGAACGCCTTCTGCACCGGATGCAGCTGCTGGCTGCCGATCCCTTCGACCGTGGTGATCTGCTTGCCGGCGACCGCCATGGCCGGCGTCAGGCAGCTGACGACGGGCGCGCCGTCGAGCAGTACCGTGCAGGCGCCGCACACACCTGCCCCGCACACCAGCTTCGTGCCGGTCAGCGCAAGCTTGTCGCGCAGCACGTCCACCAGCAGCGCATCCGGGTCGTCCGGCAGTGTCTCGATACGACCATTGATCGTCACGGTGCTCATCGCGAACTCCTTGATTTGCGCGACCGCGCCTTAACGAGGCCGGCGACTTGTTGACAGTACGAGATGTCAGGTTTTCAGGTCTGAGAGCACCCAGGACGATCAGCCGCACCACGCGCGTCAGTTCATCGAGCATGGCAAGATCGAGCTTCAACTCATTGTCGCCGCGGATCGCGAACTGGATGCTTTTCGCCAGATCGAGCGCGGTGAGGCCGTCGCGCAGGGCAAGCCCTTGCTGCTTCACCATTCGCTCAATGGTCGCGACCTCGAGCGCGATGAACTGTTCGTGGACGCGCTGGTTGAGGTCGCCCGCCTGGAGCTGCCGCTGCGACAGCAACTCCTCCATATGCGAGGTCTCTTCCATGCACTCGATCACGTAGCGGGTCTTGGCGTCGACCTGCACCGCAAGAACGTCAGCTAACGACTGGCCTGCTTGCTCGGCGGCCGCGCCGGCCGCGACCGCGGCTTCGAGCGCACCATCGTGCAATGCTTCGACCGCTGCGCGAAACAGCGCCTCCTTGTTCTGGAAATGGTGATAGACCGCCTGCCGCGTCAGCCCGGCCGCGTCTGCGACCTGATCCATCGAGGCGCGCCGATAGCCATACCGGGCGAAGATCTCCATGGCGGCGTCCAGGATTCGCTCCCGCGAGCTCATTGGACAATTTTGACATCTTCGGCAGATTTGTCAAATCGAGGGAAAGTCGCCCGCTCAGCGCACCCGTAGCGTGATCGCTGCCCGCAGCGAGGTACGCGGCCCGCCGGGCGCCGGCACGTTGGCGTTGGCGGCGACAGGCCCGGACGATGTTTCCGACGCGGCCTGCGCTGCGGCCGAAGCAGACGTCGCCGTCAACGGCGCGCTCTGAGACGGCGCGGCAGCGTCAGCGGCCGGCGTCGCCGGCACGACTGCAATCGCCCGCGCCAGCGCCGCGTTGTAGTTCGGCACCGAGGTGAACGCATTGCGCGAAAAATCGTGGCTGATGCCGTCGGTGCCGCTGGAGCGCTGCGAGCACACCGCAACCACGGTCTCGAGCCCGGCGTCCCTCATCTGATACTTGAACGGGGCGCTGCCGCCCGGAAACTGCACGGGAACGCCGGCGCGGATGAAGTTGTCCTGCTGGAAACGGTTCGGCAGCAGAACGGTGCCCTCGCCCTTCTGATCGACATCGGTCAGCGTCAGGTAGCAGTCGCGCGGCGAGGCGATGGTGAAGATCGGCGCGTCGCCCTGATTGTAGATGTCGGCGTCGGATGTCAGCGATAGCTCGTTGTTGGCGAGCGGCCGTGCCAGCATCAGGGGAGTCGACATGCTGGGGATTGCGACCACACGCAGGCTCGTGAGCTGGGCGGCCAACTCGCGGAATACCAATTCGAACTGGTCGCGCGGCACCGAGCCTTGTTCGAGACGGCGCAGCATCAAGTTGAACCGTCCATCGGTCGCCGCAGCCTGTGTTCGGAACGCCTGCTTGTCGAGGCCGAACTCCGCCGCCGCGAGCGTGATATCAACGTCGTCCTCATAGCGCTTGGCGAGCGCATTGATCATCTCCACCCCGTTGAGCTTCAGCGCTGGGTCGAGCCCGGCTCGCGCCATGGCGTCGGTGAAGCGTTTTGCATCACCGGCAATCAGCGCATCCATCGTCTCATGTGGTGGATAAAGGCTTTCGACCGTCTCTCGCACAGCCGGCGCGAAGCCCTTGCTTTCAATGACGAAATTGCGGACCTCATCCCTTGCCTTGCGCAACCCCGTCTCGTGGCAACCCATGCACGAGATGCCGTTGGTGACGGTGAGATCCTTGCGCGAGATGTCGCGCACGATGCTGGTCGGCGCCTTGTCGAGCCGCTCGCCGGTGCCGCGGCTCAAGGCATAGCCCTGAAAGCCGTTCGGCAGACTGAACAGTGTCTCGCCGCCATCATGACGGAACCCGCCGGCGCCGGGTCCAAGCGGAAACTCGAACAAGCTCTGGCGGTCGCGATTGCCGGCGAAGTCGTAGGAAGTCCAGAAATAGCCTGATCGCGATGGGTGGCGTTCGATCAGCCGGTTGTTGACGCTGACGCCGGATTTCTGGAACGCCGCGCGTTGCGCGACGAAATTGCGAATGTCGTTGTCGACGTCGACGCCCTGCTGGCCGGCGAGCTCGGGGAAGCTGCCGGGCAGCTTCAACAGGATGTGGTAGAGTGGCGGTTGCGCTGCGTTAAACGCGAACCAGTCGGCGCGCACGTAGGGCAATGCCGAACGTGTCGTAGCGTACAGCGTGCCGGCCGTCGGGCCGCTAGCCTCGATGTTGTACGGATAGACCGCAAGTACGCTATCCCATTCGGTCGCGCTCCAGCCGATATCCGTCAGGTTGAAGCGAATAATAGTCCCCTCCGGATCGATCGTCTCGAGCTTGATCACGTCGGACGAACGGCTGAGCGAGTTGAGAAGCTTCACTGCCGCCTGGCGGTAGACCGTCATGGCCTGCGCGTCCGTGCAGACATTGGCGAGATGGGTAAGCGTCAGATAACGCGTGCCGATCCGCCGCCCGCGCGGCAATCGGTCAAGATCGGTCGCCATGAACGCCACCATGTCCGTTGGCGTGATCGTGCGATGATCGCTGCAAGCCATCGCCGGCTTGCTGGCGAGGCCGGTGATCCAGTCCTGCAGCGCCTTCAGATCGGCTTCGCTGACCGTGGGATAATGCGTCTCGCCCTCGTAGTTGATGTCGTAGGGCATTTCCTGGTCGGCAATCTCCCGGAAGATTTTTGATCCGTAGGGATTGCCAGGCAGGATGTAGTTCGGATCGGCGGCGATCGTATCGAGCCTCAGGATGTTGCCGAAGTTCCTGGCCGGCCGCTCACGCCCGACCAGACGCCCTTCCTGGTGGCAACGCGCGCAATGCTTGTCGAGCACATCGAACGCCGCGCGCGCGACCGGATCCGTGGGCGGAACGATATCGTCGGCGACAGCAGTTCCGCCAACCAGCGAAACAGCCAAGCCGACTGCGCCTGCAGCTCCGATCAGCCACAGGCGAAATCGCAACCAGCGTTCCGCCATTCCCGAACTCCGAATCCACCCCACCAAGTCGATAAGTCTGGCGAGGCGGTTTGCCGGTTCAAGAACGCGTGAAGACGAACGCACTCGGAAATCGGAAGTGAAAAGGCCCGCCCGGGGGGACAACCGGGCGGGCCAGCCATATTGGCGCTTGGGGTGGATGGGCGCTCGCGCCTAATACAGCCTAGAGGGAGAGGGGGTGCCTCTCACCTACGTTCGTCTTGAGGGCTCAGGGCGAGGTTCAAGCACCGACCAAAAAAGTTAAGAAATCTTCTGCTCATCCAAATCACTGAAAAATCTTGATGAATTCGGATTCTTGCGAGCTGGCTGACCATCACGCTCACGTGATGGTCGCGCCTCAGCGAGTCGGCGCCGCGGTCGGAATTGCCTCGGTCTTCGCCGCGCCTGCGGTCATCGAGCGCGACACCGCCTGCACCGCGGCGAGCGCATCGGCGAGCCCGGCCCCGAATTGATCGTCGCGACCTCTCGGGCCGAGGTCATGTGCTGTCGTCGTGAGCGCCGCGCGAACTCCGTCCGGTGTAATGCCGGGGTTGCGATCGATCAGCAGCGCCGCGAGGCCGCTGACATACGCTGTCGCGAACGATGTGCCGGAATTGACCTGGTACTTGTCCTCGGGCGCCGGCATCAGGATGTCGACGCCGGGGGCCGCGATTGCAATATGGGCGCCCCGATTGGCCTGAGCGAACAGGTGATCGCCGCTGTCGGTTGCCGTCACTGCAATGACGTGGCTGTCGGCCGCCGGATAAAGCGGCGGCGAATTCGGCCCGGCGTTGCCCGCTGCGGCGACCAGCACGATGCCGCGGGCAAAACTGACCGCGAGCGCCTGCTGCACCAGCGGATCTGCAGGGCCAGCAAAGCTCATATTGATGATCTGCGCGTTTTGCTGCACGGCGTAATTGAGCGCCTTCAGCACCACGAATGAGGTGCTCTCGGCGCCATTCGATGGACTGGCGGCGAAGGCGCGGATCGCGAGGATGCGCGCCCCCGGCGCGCTGCCGACAAGGCGCGAATGAGCAACGATGGTGCCGGCCACCCCGGTACCGTGCGGGTGCGCGCCTTCCTTGCTGTTCAACGCATCGTAGGTCCCGATGATCGCGCCGGCGAGTTCGGGATGGGTGACGTCAATTCCGGTATCGATGACCGCGATCGCGACATCGGTGCCGCGCGCCAGCAAATGCGCCTCAGGTAGATGCAGCTTGGCGAGCGCATACTGTCCCGCGTCGCCCTCGACTGGAATTTTGGTTCCGGCATCCTGAGCCCGGTAGACCTGGTTCGCCTGGGCGAAGCGGACGTCGCGGTCGTTTGACAACTCGTTGAGGACGCGGTCCAGGGGGCGATTGTCGGGGATGCGCCAGCGGAAGATGGTCGCGGCAAGCAGCGGGAAGCTCTGCGAACTCAATGCGTGTCAACCGGTGACGCTGCGCCAGCGCGTCGACCTGCGCGTCGGTCCGAGTTCCATCGACAACGATGAGCACGTCGCGCGATGCGGACTGGGCGATCCCCGTCGCCGCAATATTGCTGCCGCCGCCGGACGATTGCGGCGGCGTGTCGATGCGCTTGCGCGCGCTGCCGGCAACGCGCGCGCCAAAGTGGTTTCGGCCCTTGCCCCAGTCCTCGGTGAGAAAATTGTCGTCGAGCCCGCCACCGCCGTTCTGCTGCTGAATCAGGCGCGCGTTCGGCACAACCGCCGACGGATCGGGTTGCGTGCCGACAATGCGCGGAGTGACGACGGTCGTGGTCGTGGTCGTGGTGGGAACGGGCGCCGGAATAGCGACCGGGGGCGGAGTCGCAACCGATGTTGAAATGCTGGGAGGCGCCGCCGCCGGCACCGCGATTCCGGGAACGAGCGGCCCGCGGTTCTGGGCGTTCACGGAGGCCACGGTGGAGAGCAGCAAGCCCAGCGCCGCGATCAGCGGCGCGACAAACCTCACGATCCCTGCGCCGCCTCTCAATGTTTCCCTGCTGCTCATGCGTGATCCTCAAGCGCCCCGGCAATAGATCATGCCGGCCGCTCTTCGCCGCCGTTTCTGCTCCGGAACGGCCAAGACGCTATTGCGCCAGTTCAGCAAAGCTTACGACCTGTTCGCCCCGCAGCTTCTTCAACAGCGCCTCGGCGTCGTTCGTCGCCAGTGCCTTGTCGCCGAACTGAACGCGGAACATGCCGGCCTTCGGCCCGGTCACGATCGTGGCATTGTAGGCGTCCAGGAGCCGCGTGATGTCGGACAGCTTCGCATCCGGCTGAAAGCGCACCAGCACCGGCGTGCCGCGAACCGCCTGCGCCGGCGCAGACGCAACCTCGTAACCGCCTGGCAATGCCTTGGTCAGCATCGCGCCGATCACACCGGCTTGCAGCACAAGCGCAACCGCACCGATCGCTGCCGAGTAGGCGAGCGCGCGCGGCGACAGGCTGACGATGATGTCGGCAATGCGTGCGATTACATTCGCCGGCCGCCGCGCGGGCCGCATCGGCTCCGCCTCGATTGCCGCGAACAATTTCTGCATGGCGCGCGATGACGGCGCGCCGAGACTTTCATTGACGTGAATGGTTTCAGCGATCTCGTCCTGGATCAGGGCATATTGCTTGGCAAGCTCCGGATCGCGCTTCAGCGCATCGTCGACGCGCCGCGCATCGCGCGAATTGAGCGTCCCTGTCGCATGCCAGGGCAGCAGCCCCTCGACATCATCAGGCTCCATCACACCCACCCCCAAAGTCATGGCAGTCATGGCCAACCTCTTTCCACGCCGGCTTTCTTGAGAAGCCCGGCCAGTTTCTTGCGCGCATAAAACATGCGCGTCTTCACCGTGTTCTCCGGGATGCCCATGATTGCCGCCGCTTCTTCTACCGATTTCTCGTGGTAGTAGACGAGGTCGATCACTTCCCGGTGCTCGGGCGTCAATGCGGCGATGCACTGGCGCAGAGCGTTCCCCGTATCCCGCTTCTCGAGGACGACTTCTGGATCGTCGGACGTATCCTCGATCGCTTCGGCCGTCTCATCGTCAAGTTCCGCGTCCTTCCTGCGACGCAGGACGGACAGCGCCTTGAATTGTGTGATCGCCAGCAGCCAGGTTGAAACGGCAGAACGGCCTTCGAATTTGCCGGCCTGACGCCAAACGTCGAGAAAGACCTCGCTAATGAGGTCCTCCGCAACCAACTCATCTCGCGTGAGCCGCAGCGCAAAGCGATAGACCCTGACATGGTGCCGCCCGTACAGCACCTTCATGGCCAGCCGGTCTCCTTGCGCGATCCTGGCGATCAGGCTTTCGTCCGAATTCGCCTGCATCCCGCGTCAGAGTCCTGCTCGCGGAGTTGGTCGTATTGGAGTGTGGCGAGGTTCGAACGGCACCTAAAAATCTTCTCGAATGAACGAAAGACTCCAGCTGAGTCTGTGATTTACCTCACGGATGGCCCCTCTCAAAGCGGCTTCGGAAACCACGGTTAGCGATTCACAGGAACAGGCCAGGGCGGGCGCGGCAGACTCGGCCTCGCACGAGGGCGCAACCATAGATGGAGCGACGCCGCGAACGTCGCCATTTCGGCGGCAAATCAACGGTTTAGTAAGGGAATCGACGGTTTTCCGATACCAAACCTAAAGGCTTTGTCCGGTAACCTCGCCAGTTGAGTCCAGGGGCCGAGGCCGGAAATGGCATACGTTGCGACTGCCACGATTCGGCGCGCCGGCCTGAAGGCGGGCGGGCTCACGGCTGAGGTGTTGGCACGCCGTGCCGCGCAGCGCCGACAAATGCTGGTCCTGATTGGCAGCAGTTATGCTGTCGATGCTGTCCTGCTGCTGCTCTACCATCTCGCCGGCATCACCCCGCTCTCGACCGCCATCGGCTATCTGGCGACCGGCCTCGGCGTCACCGCCGCGTTCCTTTTGCTGTCGGAGACACACGTCAACGATCGCTTCAAGGATCATTACCTCACCACCGTGCAGAATGCCGTGGGCGCGGCGATCGAACTGCTCTGGCTCTATCTCGCGCCGGAAGTCGGCTTTTTCTTCCTCGGCATCATGTTCATCGTCACTGGCTTTGGCGTGCTGCGCATGAGTGCGCGCCAGGCTGCCGTGGCGTGGACGTTTCTCGCCGCCGGCATCGCGGTCATCTTCCTCGGCACCGACAAGGCGATCGGAATGCCGATGAACGGCTACTTCGAGCGATCGATCACGATGCTCGCGCTGCTCGTCACGATCGGCCGTTTTTCCTTCGTCGGACTCTATGGCTCGATGATGCGCGAAACGCTTTACAAGCGCGGCAAGGAACTCAAGCAGGCCTACGCGCGCATCGAGGAGCTTGCACAGTTCGACGAGCTGACCGGCGCATTCAACCGCCGCATGATCATGGCGACGCTCGACGACGAAATGGCGCGGGCGCGGTGCAATGGAGCACCCTGCTCGGTCGCGTTGATCGATCTCGACCATTTCAAGCGGGTCAATGACCAGTTCGGTCATCCGACAGGCGACGAAGCCTTGCGGACTTTCGCGATCACGGCGTTTGCCAACATCCGCAGCATCGACAAGCTCGGCCGCTATGGCGGCGAGGAGTTTCTGCTGATCTTGCCGGAAACCGAACCGGATGCGGCAAGGCGAATGCTCGAGCGCCTGCGAACGATCGTCGCTGAGCTGGATTGGACCGCAATTTCCGCCGGCATGACGGTGACGATGTCGGGCGGCATCACTGCCGTTCGCGAAGATGATTCTCCGGACACGGCGCTGGCCCGCGCTGACGCAACGCTCTATCGCGCGAAGGCGGCCGGCCGCAATCGCGTGCTGGCGGGATGATGCAAGTTTATTGCCCGAAGGTTCTTTATTGATGAGATCAGCCGCCGCAAATGCCGCAAGGGTTCTCGATCAACTCGAGGACTCGCTCTCGCACGGCACCGTCGAGCGGCGCGTCGAGACCTTGCGCAAGATCACCGACCTGTTCCTCGTCAATGCGTCGAACTATACCGACGAACACACCGCTGTTTTCGATGACGTGTTCCAGGTGCTGGTGTGCAAGATCGAGAGCTCGGCCAAGATGCTGCTGTCGCAGCGTCTCGCTCCGGTCGCCTCCGCGCCGCCGCTCATCGTGCACACGCTGGCGTTCGACGACGTGATCGATGTCGCCGGCCCCATGCTGACCCAGTCCGAGCGTCTGACCGACGAGATGCTCGTCGAAAACGCCATGAGCAAGAGCCAGGCGCACCTGCTCGCGATCTCCAGGCGCAAACGGTTGTCGCCCGTCGTCACCGATGTGCTTGTCGACCGCGGCGACAGCAACGTCGTCAACTCGGTTGTCGCCAATCTCGGCGCCGAATTCTCCGAGAACGGTTACACCCGTCTGCTCGAGCTCGCCGAGCGCGACGATGACCTCGCCACCTGCGTTGGAACGCGGCCATCGATTCCGCGCCACCATTTTGTCAAGCTGCTGTCGCGCGCCTCGGGCACCGTGCGCTCGCGCCTGCAGGCGCTCAATTCGCAGGCCAAATCGGAAATCGAAGCGGCCGTGAACCAGGCTACCATGGCCGCCTCCAACCGCTCGGCGATCGAGAGCGCCAGCATGATGGCGGCGCTTCGGCTGGTCGAGGAGTTGCATCACGACGGTAAACTCACGGCCGATCAGATCACCGAATTCGCCAACGCCGGCAAATTCGAGGAAACCAATGCGGCGCTGGCGCTGCTCGCCAACGTGCCGGTCGCGCTGGTCGAAAACATGATGGTGACCTCGCAATCGGAAGGCGTGATGATCCTGACCAAGGTCGCCGACTTGCCGTGGCCGGTGGTGCAGGCTGTGCTCGACATGCGCACCAGATTGTCCGGCGCGCCGAACCTCGATCTCAACTTCTGCCGCGTCAGCTATAACCGCCTGAAGGTCGCGACCGCGCAGCAGGTCCTGCGCTTCCATCGCATGCGGCTGAAGAGCGGCTGAGTCACGCGTTTCGCGCCATTAACCCGCCATCCACCGGGATCACCGCCCCGGTGAGGAATGACGCCGCCGGCAAACACAAACTCAGTGTCATGTGCGCGACCTCTTCGGGATCTCCGTAGCGGCGCAGCGCCGTGCGCCGCTTGGCGTAGATGGTCTTGTGCTCCTCGCTGATGCGATCGGTCATGCTGGTCCGGATCGGCCCCGGGCAGATGCAGTTGACGGTGATGCCTTCCGGCCCCAACTCGACGGCCAGCGATCGTGTCAGGCCGGTTACGCCTGCTTTCGCCGCGGAATATGGACTGTGCAGTGCTGTCGCACCCAGCGCCTCAGTCGATGCAATATTGACGATCCGCGGATGCTTTGACTTGCGCAGGAAAGGCAGCGCTGCGCGGATGATGCGCGGATGCGCCGCCAGCAAGACCGCAATGTTGCGCTCCCACAGCGCATCGTAGCCATCGCCGTCGATCGCCGATGTGCCGGAAATGCCGGCGTTGTTGACGACAATGTCGAGGCCGCCGAATTCGGCGGCGACCGCAGGGACCACCGACTTGATTTCGGCCGCATTGCCGACATCGAGCTTCCAGGCCTTGGCCTGCTGGCCCTTGGCGCGCAGCTCGGCGGCGACCGCTTCGGCACCCTCGGCATTGAAATCGGTCGCAGCGACGATGGCACCTTCCGCCGCGAACACGCGCGCTGTCGCGCGGCCCATGCCGCTCGCGGCACCGGTGACGAGAACGCGTGAGCCCTTGACCGAGCGGCTCAGTTCCTTGAACTCGGACATGACGTTCCTCCGATTTTTTACCTGTCAACGCTCAAGCGCGCTTGCCGTGTCGTGCGTAACCATTCGCGTGGTAGATCACCAACGACACGATCCAGCTTGCGACAAATAGCGCCACGATGCCGTAGCCGAGCACACCGAAGTTGGCATTGAGACCGGAAATCCAGCCCCAAAACGGACCGTCAAGGCCGAAATGATCTGCCAGTAGCCCAAGCGTCTCGATGCCGCCGATCACGAGTGCAACCAGCACAGAAATGGTCGTGATCGTGACATTATAGAACAGCTTGCGCACGGGATTGCGATAGGCCCAGCCATAGGCGCCGAGCATCAGGACACCATCGAGCGTGTCGACCAGCGTCATTCCCGCCGCGAACAACAACGGAAAGATCAGGATTGCCCAATTCGGCACGAGATGCGACGCCTCCGTCGACACGCCGAACAGACTGACTTCGCTCGCGGTCTCAAAGCCGAGGGCGAACAGGAGGCCGATCGGAAATAGATGCCAGCTCCGCTGGACCAGTCTGAACAGGGGGCGGAACAATCGCGCCAGCCAGCCACGTTGCTGCAGCAACGCATCGACGTCTTCGTCGCGGATCTGTCCACCGCGCCTGACGTGCTGCAGGGCGCGGTACACGCCGCGCAGCACCACGAGGTTCGCAATCGCGATGGCAAACAGGAACAGCGCGGACGCCAGCGTGCCGATGACGCCGCCGACCTCACGATAGTCGGCAAAACGCTCCATCAGCGAGTTCGCCGCCGTCGCCACGGCGAGCGACGCCACCAGAACGACGGCCGAATGGCCTAGCGCGAAGAAGAAGCCGACGGCGACCGGCCGCTGGCGCTCCTGCATCAGCTTCCGCGTCACGTTGTCGATCGCCGCGATGTGATCGGCATCGAGGGCATGGCGCAAGCCCAGGCTGTAGGCCAGCACAGCCATGCCGATCAACACCGGCTGACTTGCGAACACGGTGAGCGACCATCCCCAGGCCCCGATGTTGGCGACTCCGAGCAGCGCAAAAATGCCGATCAGCCTGCGGCGGAAGCCATTCGCCTCCGCGTCGATGGTCTCACTCTCTGCCGACATCAAATCTAAGGCCTGTGCTTCACGCGCCGTCCGCCGCCAATTGCATGTCGACAGCAAATGTCTCGAGGAATTTCGAGGTCATGATGTAGAAGCCGATCGACAATTGCAACTCGATCAGCGCCGCGGGCGTCAGCTTTGCGGCGATGGCATTGAAGGTCGCGTCGGACGGAGACTTCATGGTCACGACCTCGTCGGTGAAAGCCAGCGCCGCGCGCTGCACATCGTTGAAGCAGGTCGCGGCCTTCCAGTTCTCGAGCGCGGCGTTCTGTTCGTCAGTGACGCCGACGCCCTTGCCGATGCGCTTGTGCGCGACGACCTCGTACGGCGCCTGGCAGAGAATGCCGGTGCGGGTGATCGCAAGCTCGCGGAGGACGGGATCGAGCTCGCCCTTGAAGCGGATGGCATTGCCGAGACGGCAATATTGCTCGAAATAGCTCGGCGAGTGCGACATCATGCGAAAGATGTTGGCATTGCGGTTCTTGCCGAGAATCTCGCGGGTGCGCTCGTTTGCCTTTGCGGGATCGGCGTAGTCGATGCGGGCCATTGCTCTCGTCCTCGAATTCTTGAATATGCAGTTGCGACGACAAATCGGGTGCGGAGATTTCAATGAACGAACTTGATTTTGGCGGCAAGACCATTCTGGTGGTGGGCGGCTCGAGCGGGATCGGTAACGGCATCGCGCAGGCCTTTCGCAGCCATGGCGCAGCCGTGCATGTCTGCGGCACGCGCGCCAGGGCGTCCGACTATCGCACGGACGAAGGCTCCAACCTCGACGGCCTGCACTATGCCCAGCTCGACGTCAGCTCCACTGCTGCGATCGAGATGGCAAAGTTGCCGTTCGAACGGCTTGACGTGCTGGTCCAGTCGCAGGGCGCGGTGCTCTACAAGCGGGCCGAGTTCAAGATGGATGGCTTCCGCAAGGTCATGGAAGTCAACCTGATGAGCCTGATGGCCTGCGCCGAAAAATTCCATGGCATGCTGAGAGCGAGCAAAGGCGCGCTGATCATTGTCAGCTCGACGGCCGCCTATCACGCGACCAAGGGCAATCCCGCTTATAACGCCTCGAAGGCCGGCGCGGTTGGCCTGGTGCGCACGCTCGCGCAAGCCTGGGCCGACGACGGCATTCGCGTCAACGGCATCGCGCCGGGACTGGTCGACACCAAGTTGACCAAGGTGACGACGGAAAATCCGCAGCGCCTCGCCGGTGCGTTGGCGACCATTCCGATGAAGCGGTTGGGTACGCCGGCGGATATGGCGGGTGCCGCGCTGTTCCTTGCCTCGCCACTGTCGGCCTATGTACTGGGGCAGACCATCGTCGTCGATGGCGGGCTGTTGCTCTGAAGCAGCGTCGGCGTCAGATCCGCAGCACCCGCGAGCCCGCGGCGGCGCCGACCGCGGTCAATCCGGCGATGCCGATCGAGTACCAGATCGCAACGAACAGCGGGGAATCGTCGGTGCAGTGCGCCGCATAGACCGTCGCGGCCAGCCCTCCGCTCATCAATCCGGCCACCGCCCCGGAAAGCGCCGGCCTGGTCGCCGCGCCCTGGCGCAGACCAATTAAGGCCGCGACCAGCAGCGGCAATGCCATCGCTGGAATTGCGGTCATGCAGACGCGCGAGTTCGTGCCGACCAGGCGGTCCGACCAGCTCGTGCTCTGCGGCATTGTCAGGTCGAAGGCGATGCCGGTAACAAGCAGCGCAACCGGCACCAGCAGCAGCCAGGCGCGCCCCGCGAGTGCGGTGCCGGGCCGCGACAGCGGCAGCACGACCAGGATGGCCGAGATCGCGAGCGCGAGGGTCACGGCGAATTTCAGGTCGAAGAACGGATTGTGGGTGGCGGAGGTGAAGTCGGGCCGCACTCCGAGCGCCATCAGAAAGATCGCGAGCGAAATCGGTGCGGCAGCCAACAGCGCGATCAACAGTGCCGTGCCCGTTGCGCTCGAGCGCCAGTCATTGTCTGCCGCTAGCGTCCGAATGAGGTCATCGGTCTTCATGCTCAATTTCCCTTGAGCTTCGCGGCAAGGCTGGCGAGCCCGCGATGCAACGCCACCCGCACCGCGCCCTCGCTCATCGCGAATTTTGCCGCGGTCTCCTTGATCGAGGCGCTGTCGACCGCGATCGAGCGCACCACGTCGCGCTGCTTCTCGGGCAGGCCGGCGAGATGCTGGTCGACCTCGCGGGCGCTGGCGGTTTCCTTCTCGGGCTCTCCGGGCAGGATGTCGGACAACTCGTCGATATCGACGAAGACCCGCCGCCCCTTGCGGCGCAAGCTGTCGATCAGCTTGTTGCGCGCGATCGCAAACAGCCAGGGCCCGAACGGCGCGGTCGGGTCCCAAGTATGGCGCTTCAAATGCACCGCGAGCAAAATCTCCTGCACAATATCCTCGCTCGAATCGGGCGGCTGCCCGGCTCGCGCCAGGCCGCGCTGAGCGGTCGCCCTTAAGACCGGCGTGATCGCCTTCAACAGCCGATGATAGGCCGCGCTGTCGCCGGCAACCGCCTGCCGCATCAACTCGGTCCACTCACTGACCTGCCCCGGCACGCAGCCCCTCATCCCCTATTCGCTCGCAGGAACCCCGTTGTTACGCTGGGGGTGCGGATTCGTCCAATTCGACGGGCTTTGCACGCGTTTGGGCAAGGAAGGGGCCCGCAGACCGCGCGTCGCCGCCAAGTTTTTGCCTTCTGCTGAACGAAATTTTTCGCGGTTCCGCCCCTTTGTGGTCATGGCGCCAGCGTCCCTTCCGAATGGGTGGATTGCAAGTGGACCTTGGCATTTTGGGGAGACTGCCATGACATATCGGGCCATTGGGCGCCTGGCTGTAATTGCGTTGACTGGAACTTTTGTTTTCGCGGCCGGACCGGCCTTCGCCTGCAGCGGCGACAAATGCACCGAGAGCAGCTCGGTGGTATCAAAACATCACAAGAAGATTCACGTGGTGCATCGCCGTCACCATGGCGACGATATCGCAAGCAGCGACCAGAGCGCCTCCGGGCGCGACGCTGTCAAGAATCAGGCCAAGGTCGAGACTAAGCCCAACACGCTGCCCTCCGACGTTGCGGACGCCCGGGCCCAAATGACCTCCGACGGCACGAAAGCGAAGGCGCTTAGTGACGCGCCGGCCCCGGCGACCGCCGATGCGGCAGCTCCCATGACGCCGGATCCGGCGGTGCAGGTGGTCAACGCAGATGAACTGAACGACCTCGACAAGGCGGCCACCGACATCACCGAGCCGCTGCCGAAGCTGCCGGCCTCGATCGCCAACAGCCGTGCCGAAATGCGCGTCGAAAATCCTTCGACCTGGGCGCAAACCTCAACGATCGGCAAGGCCTTCATCGCCTTCGGCGTGATGTTGACGCTGGCGTCGGCCGCCCGCATGTTTATGGCGTAGGGCAACGCCCACGATCATCATATTGTTGCATTGGGCGCGCGCCGCGCGCCCTTGCGCATGCCGGAGCCGCCGTGCACATTCCTCGCAATCAAGCCAAATTTTTGCGAGGAGCCATGGCGACTTACGAACACATCCTCACCGAAACGAAGGGTGCCGTCGGCATCCTCAAATTGAACCGGCCGAAGATGCTGAACGCGCTGTCGTTCGGTGTGTTCAAGGAGATCGGCCAGGCCGTCGACGCCTTTGAGGCCGACGACACCATCGCAGCCATCGTCGTGACCGGTGATGCGCGGGCTTTCGCGGCCGGTGCCGACATCAAGGAGATGCAGCCGAAGGGCTACATCGACATGTTCTCGGCCGACTTCATCGCGCAGGGCGCCGACCGCATCACCCGCTGCCGCAAGCCGACCATTGCGGCCGTTGCCGGATTCGCGCTCGGCGGCGGCTGCGAGTTTGCCATGATGTGCGACATCATTATCGCCGCCGACACCGCAAAATTCGGCCAGCCCGAGATCACGCTCGGCACAATTCCCGGCCTCGGCGGCACCCAGCGCCTGACTCGCGCGGTTGGCAAATCGAAGGCGATGGATCTGTGCCTCACCGGCCGCATGATGGACGCAGCCGAAGCCGAGCGCTCCGGCCTCGTCAGCCGCATTGTGCCGGCCGACAAGCTGATGGAGGAGGCGATCGCGATCGGCGAAAAACTTGCCTCACTGTCGCGGCCCGCGGTGGCGGCGGCGAAGGAAGCGGTCAATCGCGCCTACGAGACGACACTGACCGAAGGCTTGAGCGCCGAACGCAACCTGTTCCACGGCACCTTTGCGCTGGAGGATCGCTCCGAGGGCATGGCCGCGTTCATCGCCAAGCGCCCGCCGGCGTTCAAGAACCGGTAGGGCTCGCATCGTTTGCCTACCCTGCCCGCTGCAACGCCCCGCTGACGAGCAGGCGATAGAGCCGGTCGGACCAGCTTGCAGGCGTTTCCAGGCCGAGTCGCGCCAGCGCCGGCGCAAACTTCGCCTTGTCTGCGCCCAGGCCCTCGATTGCCAACTGCGCCACCTCGAGCAGTGACGCGGACGCGTCCTTCAGCGTTTCCAACGCCGGGATCAGCTGCTGCTCGACCTCGGTGAAGTCGGAGCCAAATGGAAACGCCGGCAACAGCCCGCCCTCGCGACATGGCTTCAGGGCGCGACTGATCCGCTCCGGATAGTTTTCACGAGCAGACGTCGGAAGTTCAAAATTCTTCGCCAGCTTTCCCGCATCCTTCGCCCGCCGCATCAGGTCATCCTGAAAGCGCAAGTCGGCGACCGCAAGCATCGCCGCAATCACGTCGTGATCCGGCTTGCCGCGCAGATCGGCGATGCCGTACTCGGTGATGACGATGTCGCGCAGGTGACGCGGAATGGTGAGGTGGCCGTACGACCAGCGCACGTTGGATTCGTCACGCCGTCCTGCCCTGCGGCTTGCCTCCAGCGTGAGGATCGAGCGCGCGCCTTCGAGCGCAAACGCCTGCGCAACGAAATTGTACTGGCCGCCGACCCCGGACACCACGCGGCCATCGTCGAGGCCATCCGAAACCACGCCGCCGAGCAGCGTCGCCATCATTGCATTGTTGACGAAGCGTGCGTCGCGCCGTGCGACGCGCTTCGCCGTCTCCTCGTCATAGATCTCGTTGGTGAACGACACTGCCTTCATCTGGATGCGGTTCAGTTGCTCCGGCGGCATCTCGCGCAGGCGCCGATAGAAAGCCTTCGGCCCGAGAAAAAAGGCTGCGTGCAGCAGCGCGCCGTCGACCTTGCGGCGAATGATGTTGGCATCGATCAGCGCCAGGAACGCCTCGAAGAACATTTCGCTGATGCCGTACAGGCCGACCTCGAATGTCCCGAGCTCCTCGCCGGGCAGCGACGCCGCACCGTTGGCAAGCTTTGCGACAAGCTCGCGGAACGCGTCGTTGTTGCGGTCGCGCACGATCAGGCTCTGCGCCAGCGCGTCGCCAACCTGGCCGATGCCGATCTGCAGGGTGCCGCCATCGCGCACCAGGCGCGCCGCATGCAGGCCGATGGCATATTTACGATCGGTGATCGGCTCGGACGGCGGCGCAAACAGCGGAAAATCCGTCGCGGGACTGTCGAGCACGCCGGCGAAATCATCAGCCGCAAGATCGCCGTCGCCAGGCATGAACGGCATTTCGGAGTTGACCTCGCCGTACATCTGGAACGCGGCCCGACCGGCCTGCCGTGCCTTCAACAGATCGATCGTGATGTCGGTGTTGCCGCCAAGGCTATAGCGCGGCCTGCCGTCGACCAATCTCCTGGCGACAAGCTGCGCCACGACATTGACACCCTTCGCCACCAGGTATTGCAGCGCATGGGTGTAGTTCGCCGCGATGTAATTCTGCTGCGCAGTCGGCGACCCCAGCCATTGCCCGGCAAGGAAGAAGAACTCGTTGACTTCAATATTCGGCGGCAACTGCACCTTGATGTAGCGCCTGCGCGTAGGCGAGATCAGGATAGCCGCCGAACAGACGCTCGGCCACCGGATTGATAAAACGGGCTTCGAGCTCGTTCTTCGGCCGCGGTTTTTCCAGCGTCAGCGCGGTGAAGATCGACAGATAAATCGTGGCATCACCTGCTGCGCGCGCAAACAGCGCGTTGACGATGTGATTTGCCTTGCCCAGCCCGAGCGGCAAGCCAAGCACGATGCGCTTGCCTGTTGTCGCGATGATCGCATCGGCGACCGCGCCGGCATCAGAGAAATTTTGCGGCATCGGCGCGGGCTAAACCGTGCCGACGGGCGTCACCGGCGAACCGACCGCGCCAGTCAGGCGCAGCGGCGGCGCCGTCAGCATGAAATGATTACGCCGCTGGGTGCGCAGGTGTTCGGCGAGCTCGGTGAAGAACCACAGCTCGCCAAGCGGAATGCCGCGCTTGAACAGGCAGTGCTGATGCAACGGTAGCCGATGCGATGCATTTTCGTCGGGCGTCGCCTCCATCTTCTCGACCGCGAAATTATCCGCGCACAGTGCCGATACCTTCTTCTCGGTGAGCCAGTTGTGCAGTGCGCTGTCGCTGCCCTTCAACGCCGTGCACATGTGATGCAGCCGATCGGGATCCGGCTTGCGCTCCATCTTGAGCAGCTCGGCGCCGAAGCCAGTGTGGATGCAGACCATGTCGCCGGGCTCGACGGTGACGCCGTCATGAATCATGACGTTCTGCATCTCCTCGAACGTCACGGTCTTTTCGGCGCGGCCAAAGTGCTTCTCGAGATCGATCATGACGCCGCGGCTCTGGATCGCCTTCACGGCGAAGCGGTCGATGCCAAGCGCCATCGCATAATTGTCGCCGCGCGCTTCCGGCGGCAGCACGTCAACGCCGGCGCGATAACCGTTGTAGAAGCACGGCACGTCCTTGCCGTCATCGTTGAGGTCGAAGGTCGAGCCGACATGGGCAAAGCTGTCCCACTGGGTCGAATACTGCGTGCACATCAGGACCTGGTCGTCGCAGACGATGTCGCAAAACATGTGGGTGCGGAAACGCGCCTGCGAATTGAATACCGGTGTGCCGTCGCGCTCGGTCGGTTTCAGGGTCGGCGGAAAGCAAATCGGCGCCAGCGAACGGCCACCCGGATAATCGAGCGGCAGGCTCAGGCAGAACGAGCGGCCCTCGCGGATCTCGCGGGCGGCGCGGAGCACCGCGGCACCGTCAATGTAGTTGAGGCTGCCGAGCTGGTCGTCGTCGCCAAACTCGCCCCAGTTCGATCCCTCCGGCCGGCGCTTCCAACGTCTTGTCATCTCCGTTTCCCCGTTATTTGCTCAACGTTGCGTGAGCATTTGACAATTGCTTTCCGACTGTGTCTGGCCGGCAACGATCGGCGCGCGCGTGTCGCATTTTTCACCCCGCACACCGTTCGGGAAATGTCGCATACCGCTTTGAGCGGTCAAGCGAATATACCGTCGCAGCGAAACCCCTCGCGTCACATCTCCTGCACATCTTCCACACCCGCTGGTTTGCCTGCGTCGCACCGCGGCTCTAAACAGAAGCGTGGGGTGCGCTCGGGGCTGACCACAGGCGGCGCCGATTGCAGGTGGGCGGTGATGGATCGGCGTGCGTCGATGGCTTGGGGGCTCTGGCGTCGTGGCGTCTACGCCACCGCTGCGGCTGCGATCGGGACGATCTCCGCTCAGGCGCAAAGCCTGCCGACCTCGATGGCACAAGCTTATCAGGTGAGCCCGCAGCTGAACGCGGCACGCGCGCAGCAGCGCGCCACCGACGAAGGCGTGCCGCAGGCGCAAGGCGGCCAGCGCACCACCGTCGACGTGCTCAATGCGCAAGGTGATTTGATGGCGGCGCGAGCGCGACTGATCGGCGCGCAGCGCGACCGCATCATCGCTTCCTACACGCTGCTCTCTGCGATCGGCCATCTCGACGTCAAGACGCTGAACCTCAACACGCCCGACTATCTGCCCGAGGCGCATTACCACCAGATCCGCGACAGCTGGGGCGGCCTGCGCACTCCGTCGGGGCGGTAGGCGGATCGCGTGACCACCGGTGCCGAACAAGTCGCTGATCATGCGAAGGTTTTCACCTGATTTTGCGGGGTTTGTGAAGCCGCCTCTTAGGGCGGGATAGTGGAGCGTATCCCGCCGATGTACCTCCGCCGCGCGGCGCAATACGCTTCCGCTATTGCGTCCTACAGTTTTCCGAACATCAAACATGCGAAATCATCCCGCGGCACGACGTGCCCGAGGTTTTGCCCCCTATCGTCGCGCGCTCTGAAATCAGAACGCGCAGGGAAAGCCGGATGCCAGCTGGCACCCGCAGCCTCGTACGCAAACGGTAGTGGATCGTACGAGCTTCATTCACCGCAAGGTTCAACCGACATCCGGTTTTCCCTGCACGACAGGCTGCGTGACGTTACGCGATGCCGTCAGCGCCCATCATATTCCAGCCCGCATTCGCCAGCGATCGCGACACGCCCCTCTTGAGGGTCGGAACGATCCATATCTACACTAAACGAGAATATAAGGCAAGCGAAAATTGCGACAAGCGTAATTGCCACCGAATCCGCCGTCGAGCGTTGCAGCGCGTCCGCCGTCAGTCGGGCAATTGCTTTGCCAGCGCATGGTCATAGCCCCGGCTCGCGGTCAGTAACTGCACGGTATAGCGATGGTGGCCGGTGTTGCTGTTCAGTTGCGTGGCCGATAATTCTTCCAGAATCTTGCCGTGGTTCATCACGCCGATCCGACCGCACATATACGAGATGACCGCCAGATCGTGGCTGACCAGAATGCAGGTCAGTCTGCGCGTTTGCCGGATGTCCGTCAGCAGGTTCAGGATTTCCGCCTGAACCGATACATCCAGCGCCGAGGTCGGCTCATCGAGCAACAGCACTTTTGGCTCCAGGATCAGCGCGCGGGCGATGGCCAGGCGCTGGCGCTGGCCGCCGGAGAGCTGGTGCGGGTAGCGGTAGCGGAAAGCGGCGCCAAGCCCAACCTGGTCCAGCATCTCTCCAACGCGCGCATCGGCGCGGTCCATGCGATGGATGGCGAGCGGCTCGGTCAGCACGGTGTTCACGCTGTGGCGCGGGTGCAGGGAGCCGTAGGGGTCCTGAAACACCATCTGCACACTCTTGAAGAAGGCGCGGCTGCGGTTGGGCGTGATGGTCTCGCCGGCGATGGTGATCTCGCCCTGCCAGTCGCGGTTCAGGCCGCAGAGCACGCGCAGCAGTGTGGATTTGCCGCAGCCGGACTCGCCGACCAGGCCGAACGTCTCCTCAGCGTCGACATGGAATGACACGTCGTCCACCGCGCGCATCGCGCCGAAGCTGACCTGCAGATTTTTCACCGTGATCACGAGGACAGCCAGGCCGGATCGCGCGTCAGCACCGGCAGCCTCGCGCGCGTGTCGCCTACGCGGGGCAGCGATGCGAGCAGCCCGCGCGTATAGGGGTGCTGCGCCTGGGCCAGCTCGCTGGCCACGCATTCCTCGACGATGCGGCCGGCATACATGATCAGCACGCGGTCGCAGAACGAGGCGACGAGGTTGAGATCGTGGCTGATGAAGATCAGGCCGAGGTCGCGCTGTGTCGCCAGCTCGTCCAGGATGGCCAGCACGTGAATCCGCACCGTCACGTCGAGGGCGGAGGTCGGTTCGTCCGCGATCAGCAGGGATGGTTCGGGCATCAGCATCATGGCGATCATGACGCGCTGGCCCATGCCGCCGGAGACTTCATGCGGATAAAGGTCGAAGACGCGCGCGGGGTCGCGGATCTGCACGGAGTCCAGCATCGCCAGCACGCGCTCGCGGTCCTGCGCACGGCTGCCGCGGCGGTCGGCCGGGATGGCTTCGGCAATCTGGTCGCCGACGCGCATCACCGGGTCGAGCGCGAATTTCGGGTCCTGCATGATCATGGAAATGCGCCGGCCCCGCACTTTCAGCATCTGCCGCTCGGTGCGCGCCGGCGAGGTCGATCTCCTGAAACTGCAGCGTCTTCGCCGTCACCTGCGCCTGCGGCGGCGACAGCCGCAGGATCGCGCGCGCGATCGTGGATTTGCCGGAACCGGATTCGCCGACAATGCCCACCTTCTCGCGCCCCACTGTGAAGGACACGCCGCGCACCGCATCCACCACCCGCCGCGCGGTGTGGAAGCGCACCCTGAGATCCTCGACCGTCAATTGCGCGGCCATTAGTCCGACCTCGGATCCAGCACGTCGCGCAGCCCATCGCCCAGCAGGTTGAAGGCGAGGCTGGTGATCAGGATGGCGACGCCCGGCACGGCGGACACCCACCATGCCCCGCTCAAGTGGGCGCGGCCGACCGCTAGCATCGCGCCCCATTCCGGCATCGGCGGCTGCGCGCCGAGGCCGAGGAAGCCGAGGCCAGCGGCGGTGAGGATGATGCCGGCCATGTTGAGCGTGATGCGCACGATCACCGAGGGCAGGCACATCGGCATGATATGGCGCAGGATGATGCGCAAGGCGCGACGCGCCCTGGATGCGCACGGCGGCGATGTAGTCGGCGTTGCGCAAGGTCAGCGTCTCCGCGCGCGCCAGCCGCGCGATCGGCGGCCAGGCGGTCAGCGCGATGGCGATGACGGCGTTGCGGATGCCCGGCCCCAGCGCGGCGACAAAGCCCAGCGCCAGGATCAGGCCGGGAAAGGACAGGAAGACGTCGTTGATGCGCATCAGCACCGACGTCGACCCAGCCGCCGAAATAGCCGGCGGCTGTGCCGACAAGCAGCCCGAGCGGCGCCGCGATCACCGCCACGAGGCACGCGATCATCAGCGTGACGCGCGTGCCATAGACCATGCGCGCCAGAATGTCGCGTCCAAGATCGTCGGTACCGAACCAGTGTGCGACGGCTTGGCGCAGCCAGCCGGTCTGCGAGGCCTTGCGCGTCGTAACCTTGCGGCGCGATCAAGGGCGCGAGCGCGGCGACGATCACCAGGAACAGCAGCACGGCCAGCCCGAACATCGTCAGCTGGTTGCCGCGACAGGCGTCGCCAGCCGAAATAGGCCCGCTGCAGCCGCGCCTGCCGCGGCGAGGTGGTGACATCGGCGGTCAGCCAGCGCGGAGGTCGGCTGGCTGAGCGCTGGCGATCGTCGTCATCGCGTGCGCGGGTCCAACAGACGGTACAGCAGGTCGGTGAGCAGGTTGAGGCCGATGAAGATGATGCCGACGATCAGCACGCAGGCCAGCACCGCGTTCATGTCGCCTGCCAGCAGGCCGGCGACAAGGTAGTGGCCGAAGCCGGGCCAGGCGAACACGGTCTCGGTCAACACCGCGCCTTCGAGCAGGAAGGCGTAGGCGAGCGCGATGACGGTGACGAGCTGCACCAGGATGTTGCGGAAGGCATGGCGGCGGATCACCGCCCAGCCCGACAGGCCTTTCACGCGCGCCGCGACCATGTATTCCTGCGCCAGCTGCTCCAGCATGAAGCTGCGCGTCATGCGGCTGATATAGGCCATGGAGCCGTAGCCCAGGATCGAGCCGGGCAGCACGATATGGCTGACCGCGTTCCAGAACACGTCCATGTCGCCGTCCACTAGCGCATCGATGGTGCATGAAGCCGGTGTGGGGCTCGATGCTGTCCATGTAGGCGACGTCGAGCCGGCCGGGTCCGCCGACCCAGCCAAGCGTAGCGTAGAACAGGATCAGCCCCATCAGTCCGAGCCAGAACGCCGGGCTGGAATAGCCGAGCAGCCCGACGACGCGGGCGACGTGGTCGATGATGCTGCCGCGATACACCGCCGCCAGCACGCCGAGCGGCACGCCGACGCCGACGCCGATGATGATGGCGAAGGTGGCGAGCTCGACGGTGGCCGGAAACACCTTCATCAGGTCGTCGGCGACCCGGTGGCCGGTGAACAGCGCGTTGCCGAAATCGCCTGACAGCATCGCGCGGATGTAGCAGGAAGAACTGCACGTAAAGCGGCTTGTCCAGGCCGAGCTGGTGGTACACCATGTCGTGGGTGGCCTGGTCCGCCTGATCGCCGACGATGGCCAGCACCGGATCGATCGGCAGCATGCGGCCCATGAAGAAAGTCAGCGCGAGCAGGCCGAGCAGCGTCGTTGACGACCGAACCCGCCTGCCGCGCGAGCAGCCTTCAGTACCGAGAGGCGCATCGAGTCTACTTTGAAGCGCTGCCGTAGTCCACGTTGAACGGCGCGATCTCGAAGCCCTTCACCGAAGTGCGTACGGCGATCGGGCGGATAAACTGGTAGATGAAGACCATCGGGCCGTTATGCATCATGAAGGTCTGGATCTCCCGGTACATCTCCGCTCGTTTTTCCGGGTCCTGCTCCAGCCGGGCGGCCTCCGCCTTGGCGTTGATCTCGGTGTTCTGCCAGCCCGTTCGCCATACCGGAACGGCCACCAGCTTCGCCTCCGGCCGCGGGTCCGGATCGACCGCGTGGCGGAGACCATGGCATCCGCGTCCGGGTAGCCGGCGTACCAGCCCACCAGCTGCACCTCGAAATCGCGATTGCGGCCGCGGGTGAACAGGTTGGCATCGGCCATCTGCTCGAGCTCGAGCTTGATGCCGACCTTCGCCGCATTGGTGGCGACATGCTGGGCGATGGCAGGGCGATGTCGTTGCGCCGACAGGATCATCTTCTTTGCTGAAGCCGTCGGGATAGCCAGCCTCGGTCAAGAGTTGCTTGGCCTTCGCGAGATCGAGCGAGAACGGCTGTCCGTCCTTGCGATCTGAGCGCGCCGAACGCGCCTTCCGGCACGAGGTCGGCACGCGGCGCGCCCTTATAGGGCAGGATGGTGTCTGGTGAGCCCGTCATAGTCGATCAGATAGCGGATGGCCTCGCGCACCTTCGGATTGGACAAGGATCGGATCGTTGGTGTTCAAGGCGAGATAGTTGCAAGCCCTGCATCAGCGTCTGCTCGATATGGATGTCCTTGTTGGACTCCAGCGCCTTCAGATCGTCGGTGTTCAACAGGCGGGCTACGTCGATATCGCCCTTTTCCAGCAGCAGCCGTTCGCGCTGAGATTCCGGCACGTGGCGGATGATGATGCGCTTGAGGTTTGGCTTGGCGCCGAAATAAATCGTCGTTGCGCTCCAGGATCACCACGTCGTTGGCGTTCCAGCGCGTGACGTGGTACGGGCCGACACAGACCGGCCCGGTCTTGAAAAAGGCATTGCCGAGATCGGACTTGCCGTCTGCGGTCTTCGCGTTCTTCAAGCCCGCAGCCTTGCTGAGGATCACGGAGACGCTGTTATTGGCGAATGCAGCGGAGAGCAGCAGCGGCACCGGATATGGCTTCGACAGTTTCAGAACCAGCGTCGTGGCATCGGGGGCCTGGATCTGGTCGGTGATCTGGTCCTTGTTGAAGCCCCATTGGGTCAAGTTTGAACTCGAGAAAAATCCGAGCAGCACTGCGCGCTGGATCGACCACGCCGCATCCTCGGCGGTGGCCGGCGTGCCATCCGGGAATTTCAGATCGCTGCGCAGCTTGAAGGTCAGTGTCAAACCGTCTGGCGAAGCGGACCAGCTCTCCGCCATTCCCGGAATGAATCTTCGACGGATCCTTCGGGTCGTACTGCACAAGCGTGGAGCAGACATTGCCCACGATGATGTCGGCGCCATTCACCTCGCCGATCTGGGCGGGATCGAAGGTGATCAACGCATCCAGATTCCACGCCATGACCAGGGCATCGCTCGGCGTGGCGGCCTGGCCACCTCCAGCCGACAGCAACAGCACTGCGGACGCGACAGCGGCAGATAACACGCGAGCCATGGCACACTCCCCGTTTTCTTAAGACGCAAACTATGCATTCAATTTCCGCGCCACGCCAGCGCGGCCGTCCAGTCCCGATGCGGGTCGTCATCGCGAAAGCGCTGTCGTGCCATGCAGATGCACGTGGAATATTTTTAAATCTGCGGACGCGCCAACGGTGCACGATATCTGCACGTGCGGTGGCCGGCTTCGGGTTTCGTTGCAAGACTTGAAGGCAACGGAATAGGATGGATCTCCTCGACAAGAAGGAGACCGCATGCCCGTCCCAACCGATGCCTGGGTGCAAATCGGCGCCGCCACCTCGCCCGCCTTCTCGAAGGACGGGCGCACGCTGTTCCATCTGCGGGGCGCCGGGTTGCCACAGGTCTGGGCCATGGATGTGGATGGCGGCAACGTGCGCCAATTGAGCCATCACGACGAGAAAGTGGCGTTCCTGCGCCGCTGCCCCGCGGATGATCAACTCATCTGGGGCATCGATGCCGGCGGCGACGAGCGCCAGCAATTCTGGCTGTTCGAACCCGGCGCCGAACCTCGCGCCCTGACCGCGGCGCCCGACGCGATCCATGATTTCGGCGCCTGGTCCAAAGACGGCACGCGCATCGCCTACGCCGCCAACGACCGCGACGAACGCTTCTACGACATCTGCGTGATGGATCTGGCCACCGGCGCGCGCACCCGCCTTAACGAAGGCAGCAGCATTCTGACCGTGCCGAGCTGGACTCCGGACATGGCGCGACTGGTGGTGATCGAGGACCATAGCAGCTCGGATTCCCGCCTCTGGATTATGGACGCTGTCACCGGCGCCACCCGCGCCCTGCCCCGCTCCGCGCCTGCGCGCTTCGCCTCAGTGCGCTGGGTGGAAAAAGGCGCTGCTCTGATGGGATTGAGCGATACCGGCGCGGACATGATGCGGCTGTGCCGCATCGACCCGGAAACCGGCACTGGCACCGTGGTGTTCGAGGCCGAAAGCCGCGACGTCGAAGCCTGGTCGCTATCGCTTGATGAGACAATGCTGGCAACGATCGAGAACGATCGCGGCTATGCGGTGCTGCGCGTCGGCCGCGCCGGTAGCGAGCGGCCCGTCGTCACCGGCTTGCCTACCGGCATTGTAGCCGATCTCGCCTGGGCGCCAGACAATACGGCGCTGGCCTTCACCATCCAGGGTCCGACCACGCCGCCCGGCATCTGGCTGTGGCGCGACGGAGCCGCTGCACCGATCCCGTGCGAAGACCCGATGGCGGCTTCCGGGCATCAATCGGGACAGCCTGATCGAACCAGCACTGGTGGAATGGGAAAGCTTCGACGGGCTGCGCATCCCCGGCTGGTACGCCCATCCGCGCGGCGTAGCGCCTGCCCGCGGATTCCCGGCGGTGATGTGGGTGCATGGCGGCCCGGCCTCGCAAACCCGCGCCAATTTCCGGCCGGACATCCAGATGCTGCTGTCCCAGGGCTTCGCCGTGCTGATGCCCAATGCGCGCGGCAGCACCGGCTACGGCCGTGCCTACATGGAAGCCGACGAGGTGGAGAAGCGGCCCGATTTTCTGGAGGATCTCGCCGCCGGCCGCGCCTGGCTCGCCGCCCAGCCGAACATCGACCCCAACCGCATCGGCATCATGGGCCAATCCTACGGCGGCTGGGCCGTGCTGGCGGCGGTCACGCTGCAACCGGAGCTCTGGAAGGCCGCCGTGGATTATTACGGCATCGCCGATTTCGCCACGCTGCTGGAGCGCACCGGCCCCTGGCGGCGCGACCATCGCGCCCGCGAATATGGCTTCCCGGGCACGGATGACGAATTGTTCCAGAAAATCTCGCCGATCCATCACATCGACCGCGTGGTGGCGCCGATGCTGCTGCTGCACGGCGACCGCGATCCGCGCGTGCCCATGCACGAAAGCGACCAGTTCAGCGAAGCCCTGGCGCTGCGACAGAAGAAAGTGGCCTACGAGCGCTTCACTTATGCCGGACACGGCTTTATCCGGCCGGATCACCGGCGCCGGGTCTACGCCTCGGTACTGGCGCATTTTCGGGAGCATTTGTAGGAAGCAGCGAGGGCCAGAACGCCACGTTGGCCTAGCCTCTGCTTCCCCGAGAGGGCGCGTACTCATAAATCCGGATTCGCAAAGCATGGCTCAATGTCCGCTTAAGTCCGAAAGCGACAGAAGAGCTGTCATCGCCGCCGAATGACACAATGTGCCAATCGCGTCACCTCGAGCTGCGGTCGGATTGCGGAAGGATGGCCCGCGCCGCGGTTCGAACGAAGCAGGGCTATTTGATGCGGTGATAGAGCGCGCTGAAGGTGACCGCGGCGCCGCCGCATTCGCCGTTGTCCTGGACCATCAGCCACGGTCCGATGCGCTGCATCCGCACGCGACACTCTCCTTCGTCGGTTTTCTCGAACGGGATGCTGCCGTCGTCCGCGAAGGCGATCGTGTCGCCTTGAGGGATCACGAGTGCGTCGATCTCGCCGGTATGCACCTCCTGCGCGCCCTTCATGGCGACTTCGCCAACGATGTGCAGCTTGCCGTTTTTGCCTTGCGTGATTTCAATACTGGCGGCCGGCTGATCCCAGGTGCCGGTCCAGTCGGACAATCGCGGCGAGGGCAACGGCGCGACCGGTGTCAGCGCCGAACTCGGCAGCCAGCCTATGGTCCATTGTCGCTGCTTCGCCAGCGGAGACTGGTAGGAAATGCAGGTGAAATCGCCGAGCGTGCGGCCGCCGAGCGCAAGGTCGCCGGTGATGAGATAGGATTTCTTCGTGCAGGCGTCGGTGGCGGCGGGGCAGCTCGCAGCCTTGAAGTCGTCATCATACGGGCTCTTGACGAAGTTGACGCGCGGGCTGGCCGTCACTTTCGAGACCACCACCGCGCGCTTGTCGTCCCAGTCGAGGCCGCCGCAGTTGTGCGGGTCCTCGGCGTCATAGGCCGAAGCGAACCCCGCGCACAGGACGATACCCAAAGCCAACCCGACAATCGTCGTTCGCATTTTTTCTCCTCTGCGCGCGCCAGACACCTTCTCGGGTCATGGGTTCCGCCATCGGAGCGGGAGGTTCAATCGGCGAATGCTGAAAATCCGGCTGACGTTCTCAGATTAGCGTCAATCCCTTCAGTTCCTTTCGCGATCCAGCGCCCGCTGACCCTGGTGGGCCCATCTTCTTCAACGTTGGAAACGGCTTGATTAGTCGCGTGTCCAGAGTTTGAATCCTGCTGTGGCCATCTCGACGCCGGGGAGCTCCATGCGCCGCTCGGATCTGACGATTTGCCTGATAACCGACGAAGTGTCGCCCTCGCTCGACGAGGGGCTCGCCTTCGCCCGCGAGGAAGGCATCGGCACGGTCGATCTGCGCGTCATCGATGGTCGCAACGTGCTGGCGCTGTCACGCGGCGAACTGGCTGACGCGGCGCAACGCGTGCGCATCTCCGGGCTCGCGGTGTCCTGCATCTGCACGCCGCTCCTGAAATGGAGCCCGCCCGGCAAGATTTCGCGAACCAGGGGTGATCAGTTCGGCTTCGCGCTCGGGAATCGCGCGCCGCGCGAGGTCTACGCCTCAGCTTTCGCGGCTGCGGAGATTTCGGTGCGCGCAACCTTCGCATCTTCAGTTATCTGGCCTATGACGGCTACCGCCTGGACGATCTGCGAGGGCCTATCGACGATCTCTTGGCGCTTGCAGAAAGGTTCGACATGAAACTGCATGTCGAGAACGAGGGCGTGTGCAACATCGCGGGCTTCGCCGAACTCGAGGCGCTGGTGACGGCGTATCGGCACCCGCGCCTCCGAGCGCTGCCCGACATCGCCAATGCATACATTAAGTCCATGCCGCCATCGGCAGCTGATCTCGCGCGGCTGTTGCCCTTCACCGATATCCTGCACATCAAGGACTACGCCAATGCGGCGCGCCACTGCGTCGCCTTTGGCGAGGGAGACATCCCGATTGCGCCCCTGCTGGCGGCGACGCTCCCCGCCCATGAAGCGCCCCTGACGCTGACGATCGAGACGCATGCCGCCGCGGAGCCCGCCGCCACCACGCGACGATCAGCCAACGCGCTGCGCCGCGCGGTCGATCGTCTCGGGCTCGCCGCCTGACGTTTCCAAATGGCGGCCTTCGAGGGCGCTGGATTCTCGGTTATCTTTGGTCACAAAGACTACGTTTCCTGGGGGGACAACAATGGCAACCACGAGCGCGCAACGGACCAGCAGACCGGTGATCGATCTTGCCGAACTGATCGACCGGCAGGGCGTCACGAAATTCAACATCCTGATCATCGCCATCGGCTGGTTCGCGATTTTCGGCGACGGCTTCGATATCTCGGTCATCGGCTACGTGATGCCGAACCTGATGCGCGAGTTCCAGCTCGGGCCGGAGACCGTGGGGCTGGTGAACTCGGCGAGCCTTGCCGCCTATCCGGTTGGGGCACTCATGCTCGGCTGGATCAGTGACCATCACGGACGCCGGCTCGCCCTTATGATCGGCTGCCTCATCGTCAGCGTCTTCACCTTCGCCACCGTGATGGTGCACTCAGCCGGCGAGCTCGCCTTCATGCGCTTCTGCACCGGCGTTGGATTGGGCGGCGTCATCCCCAACATCGTCGCGCTGGGCGCCGAGTTCGCACCCAAGCGCTTACGCGCGCGGCTGGTGATCTTCACGTTCTGCGGTATCAATTTCGGCGGCTTCGTGAGCGGGCTCGTCGCGCCATCGATCATCGGCCATTGGGGCTGGCAGGGCCTCTTCATCGTCGGCGGCATCGTGCCGCTCATCGCCGTGATTCTGCTGTGGCTGTTCATGGCGGAATCGATCAAGTTCCTCGCGCTCAACGGCGGGCGTGACGCGGAGCTCAGGCAGACACTGCGGCGGCTGGTGCCGAATGAGGTGATCCCCGACAACGCCCGCTTCGTCGTGGCGTCGGTCGAATCGCGCATGCCCTTCAAGCCGCGCCAGCTGTTCGAGGGCGACCTCAAATGGATCACGCCGATCCTCTGGATCGCGTTCATTCTCAATTTCATCGTGATCTATTTCACCGGCGCCTGGACCAACATCATTCTGCAAAGCGCGGGCGTGCCGCAGACGCAGGCGATCCTCGTCTCCTCGCTCAACCAGGGCGGCGGCGTTCTGGGCGGGCTGGTGATCAGCTATTTCGTCGACCGCTACGGCTTTCTGGCGGTGATCGCCTGGGGCATCCTCACCGCCGCCACGGTCTGGGCGATCGGCGTGCCCGGGCTCGATGTCGGCTGGATCGCGGCCTGGGTGGCGATCTCGGGTTTTGGCATGCAAGGCGTTCAGTACGGCCTCAATGCCTCGACCGGCATGCTTTATCCGACCTCGTTCCGAGCCTTCGCCGCCGGCTGGGCCTTCAGCGTCAGCCGGATCGGCGCGGTCGCGGGACCAATCCTCGGCGGCTACCTCGTGGCGCAGAAGCTGACGCCGCAGCAGCTGTTCTTCTTCCCGGTGATCCCGCTGGTCATCGGCATCGCGCTGGCGGCGATCCTGGCGATGCTTTGCCATCGCCGCTTCCGCGGCTTTCAGCTCGACGAGGCGCCGGCCGACAGCTCAAAACCGCCCGCTCCGGCGCTGGCAACGAGATGAATGCCACGGCGCAAATTCGACAACCTGTTTCGATGCGACTGCGAGATTGCCGTCGTAACAGGTGCCGGGGGCGGCCTTGGGCGGTCAACGTCCGCTTCGGTTCGAAAGCGAGCGAAGTGCCGCATCGCCGCGAAACGCCAAAAAAACCGACCCTCTTGCTCACATCGCCGCCACAGATTCAGATCGCTGCACGCAAGAGCCGCGGTTCGATCCTGCATTAGAAGCTGTTGCGTGGCTGGCCTTGACTGCGCGCTTCGGCTCTCGTCACTCTATGAATTCAAAATGATCGTCTTGCTCGATGAACTGGCATCTAAATGAAATCTTTCGCTACGACCCTGGCAATTCTTTTGGCCGTCAGCCCTTCTTTCGCATTCGCCGCGACTGTTCTCGCGTTGGGGGCGAGTAACACGCGGGGAAAAGGGGTTGCTTCCAACCAAGCCTATCCAGCGCAACTAGAAGCTATTCTGAGATCAAAGGGACGGCGGGTCAGTGTCCTCAACGCTGGCATAAATGGTGACACCACAGAGCACATGCTCTCGCGCCTCGATCAACTTGTTTCGAAGGAAACCCGGGTGGTCATTCTTCAGCCGGGCGGAAACGATCGTCGAAAGAACAAGGCTGACACTGAAACCAATATCAGCTCGATACAGTCAAAGCTCAGCGTCCGAGGCATTGCACTGATCATGCTTTCCAACAACATGTTTCGAGGCAAGCCGCACCAGCCCGACGGCCAACACCTCACTCCAGAGGGCTATCATCAGCTAGCCGAAGAGCTGGCACCTTCCGTCGAAGGTGCATTGTCCCGCTAGCGCCGCGTTTGAGTAGTTCGAGAAGCGCCATCGGCGCAGCCCTAAATTCGCCACGCTGATCGTCCGGCGCTGACCTGCAAGGCGCCCGAGGGCAGCCAGGCTGTTCTCGTTGGCGCCGATCCAAAGCGCTTCTTCGTGCCGCGATTTGTCGGCGTATGAACATGTCGGGCCGCAAATCAGGATTCCGGAACGACGACGTGGCTATCGCCACTCGATCGGTCGATGATCGTGATGACAACCGTGGGGTTGGCGTCCGCAAACTGCCGCGCGCGCCGCTGCGCCTTGTCGAAAGTGTCTGACGTATCGACCATCGTATGTCGGAGCATGATGCAGAACCGGTGGCGATTCTCACTCTTCATAACGCGCCCTTCCCACCAGCATCCCCGGCCCGCGGCAGGTTTTAGGGCGTCCTCGTCGCACCGATTGTGAAACAGCTCACATCTTGAACTCACCTATGGCCGTCGCTGTGGCTCACTCGAGCGCCACCCGATCTTGATGCCCCACGCGGGGCGCCAAGCGAGAACTAAGCGAGTCGCTCATCCTCCCCCGCTTCGCTATCGCTACGCGAGGAAGGACAACAAAGTCACGGCCGGATCTTGAAGGTGACCGGGCCCGGCGTGCGCACCGGCTCGGCCAACCGCGCGAACTCGCACAGCAGCGGGCGGGTGTTGCGCGGATCGATCATCTCCTCGACCCAGAACTTTTCGGCCGTGCGGAACGGCGAGCGCAGCTTGTTGAGACGATGCTCGATCTCGACGAGCTTCGCTTTCGGATCGGTGGCGGCATTGATGTCGGCGCGATAGGCGGCCTCGATGCCGCCCTCGAGCGGCAATGAGCCCCAGCGCGCCGACAGCCAGGCGTAGCGCATCGAGTAGCGGCCGCCGGGCTGGTGCGCCGCGCCGGCAACGCCGAACGAGTTGCGGACGATGATCGTGCACCACGGCACGCTCGACTGATTCATCGCCGCCATCGCGCGCACGCCATGACGGATGACGGCGGATTTTTCCGCCTCCAGGCCGATCAGGAAGCCTGGGCAGTCGCAAAGATAGACCACCGGCAGGTGGAAGGTTTCGGCGAGATCGGAAAACCGCACCACCTTCTGGCAGGCATCCGCAGTCCACGCGCCGGCATAGTGATAGGGATCGCTCGCGAACATGAGCACCGCGCGGCCGTCGAGCCGCGCCAGGCCCGCGATGATCGAGCGGCCGAAGTTCGGCGCGAGCTCGAAGAACGACCCCTTGTCGACCACCGACTCGATGATTCCGCGCATCTTGTAGACCTGCCGCGGATTGCGCGGGATCACCTTCATCAGCGCTTCGTCGGTGCGTTCGGGATCATCGGTCGAGGGAAGAGTCGGCGGCACGTCGTAGACCGACGATGGCAGGTACGACAGGAATTTCGCGCGCAGGCGAATGCTTCCTCTTCCGTGTCGGTTGCATGGTCGACGCCGCCGGCACGGGTCTGGATCTCCCAGCCGCCGAGTTCTTTTTTCTCGAGCGGCTGCCCGAGTCGTGCAACGACTGGCGGGCCAGCAACGAACATCGCCAACTCCTTGGTCATGATCGAGTAGTGCGTCGAGGCGAGGCGCGCCGCGCCGAGGCCGGCCACCGAGCCGAGACCGAGGCCCACCACCGGCACCTCGGCGAGATTATCGGTCATGATCAGAAATCCGTCGGTGCCGCCGACGCCGCCGGGCAGGTTCGATGCGCCCTTGGTCTCGATCGTCTTGACCGAGCCGCCACCACCGGAGCCTTCGATGATGCGGATGATCGGCAAGCGGAATGTAGCGGCCATCTCTTCGGCCATCTGCGGCTTCGCCTTGATCGACGCATCCGCCGAGCCGCCGCGCACCGTAAAATCGTCGCCGACGACAACGACCGGCCGGCCGTCGACTTTGCCGCGGCCGAACACGCAGTTCGCCGGCGTCAGCGTCGTAAGGTTTCCCGTCGCGTCGTACTCGCCGATCCCCGAGAGCGCGCCGACTTCGTGGAACGAATTCGGATCGAGAATTTTCTCGAAACGCTCGCGCACCGTGAGACGGCCGGAGTCATGCTGGCGTTTGACCTTGTCGGCGCCGCCCATTTCCCTGGCGAAAGCCTCACGGCGCTTGAGTTCATCGAGTTCGGGCCGCCAGTTCATTTTCTTGTTCTCCCTTTCCCGTTTCGGGATTGTTGTTGCGTCGTCCGCGTCACGGAATTCGGTCGGCACCGGAAATACAGGAATGCAGAAACATTCCAGCTGCCGCGACGCTTTTCGCTTGCGGCGAACGCTACCTCAGGCAATCCTGCACAACAAGAAAAAGCCGCACAATCCAAGCGGTTGCGCCTCCTTCGGGGCGCCCGGAGGACGTTCACGCGATGACTTTGTCACATCTGCGCGTTGTCGAGATCGGCAGCGCCCCCGCGTCATCTTACTGCGCCCGCCTGTTCGCCGATTTCGGCGCCACCGTCCAGAAGATCGAGCCGCCCACAGGTGATCCCCTGCGTCGTCGCGGGCCGTTCACACCGCAGGGCGCCAGTCCTTTCTTTGCATTTCTGAATTTCAACAAATCGAGTGTCGTGCTGGAGGCAGCAGATTCCGCGAAGCTCGCCCAGATCGTCGCAGGCTGTGACATTCTGATTGATGGCCGCGACGTCGACGCGGCCGGTTGCCCTGCCCTCGATCTCGACGCGCTGAAGCAGAACAACCCCGGCCTGATCCATGTCGAGACCAGTTGGTTCGGCCACGCCGGCCCCTACGATGGCTTTGCGGCGACCGACACGACCGTTCGCGCCCTCGTTGGCCTCGTGAAGCTGATTGGGCCTGCGGAAGGCCCGCCCTGCGCCGGCGCACCGGATTTCCAGACCGGCATTTTTGGCGGGCTGTGGGGCTTCATTGCCGCGGCATCGAGCGTGATCAGCCGCATGCATGACGGCTACGGCCGCACCAGCAAGCTCAGCCTTTACGAGGCGAGTATTGCGGTCACCGAATATATCATGTTCGAAGCGTTTACGCGCGGCGACATCATGCGCCGCATCGGCGTGAACCGCTTCTGGCCGACATTTCCGGTCGGCATCTACAAGACCAAGGACGGCTGGCTCGGCGTCACCACGGTGACGCCGGCGCAGTGGCGCGCGTTCTGCGAGATGCTCGACCTGATCGAGCTGCGCGACGATGCGACGCTGTTCCTCGGCGTCGACCGGCTCGGACGAAAGGAAGAAATTGAGCACAAGTTTGTGCCGAAACTTGCGGAGAAGACGACCGCCGAATGGTTTGCGCAGGGCTTGAAGCGCCGGATTCCGCTGGTGCCGGTGCCTTCTATCGCCGAGCTGATTGCCAATGAGGAAGCGCGCTCGCGCGGCGCTATCGTGCCAATCGAAATTGGCAGCGAGCGCGGCTTTACCGTCGGCTCGGCGCAACGTCTCACCGGCACGCCGCCGCGGCGCGGTGGGAAGGTGCCGGGGCTTGGCGAAATGACTGCTCATGCGAAGGTCGCGACGACCGCTGCGCCACCGCGCCCGACCGCACCGCGTGATCCAAAACGACTGCCGCTCGAAGGCATCCGCGTCGTTGATTTCTCGATGGGCTGGGCCGGCCCGATCTGCACGCGAAACCTCGCCGACCTCGGCGCCGACGTCATCAAGATCGAGGCGATCCAGTATCCGGACTGGTGGCGCGGCGTCGATCGCCGCCCGGCTTACGTGCAGGGCCGCGAGTACGAGAAGGTGCCGCGGTTCTGCATCATGAACCGCAACAAGCGCGGCATCACGCTCGACCTCACCCGCAAGGAGGGACGCGAGCTGGCCAAGCGACTGATCGCGGGAGCCGATCTCGTGGTCGACAATTACTCTGTCGAGGTACTGCCAAAGCTCGGCCTCGGCTACGACGTGCTGCACAAGCTGAACCCGAAGCTGGTGGTGATGTCGATGTCGGCTTTCGGCTCGCACAGCGTCAATCGCGACTGCCGAGCCTATGGCTCGACGCTCGAGCAAGGGTCCGGCCTGCCGAGCGTGGTCGGGCGGCCGGAGTGGGCGCCGACCATGAGCCACACCGCGTTCGGCGACGCGATCGGCGGCCTCAACGGCTGCGTTGCCGTGCTGGTTGCGCTCGATTCACGCACGTCGCACCGGCGAGGGCCAGTTCATCGACCTCTCGCAGATCGAGGCCATGATGCCGTTCGCGGCGCCGTGGGTGATCAAGCATTCGATCGACGGCAAAGAACCGACCCGCTACGGCAACCGCCATCCGGATTTCGTGCCGCACGGCGTGTTCCGCTGCGCGGGCCACGACGACTGGGTCGTGATGGCGTGCGCGTCGGACGCGATGTGGCAGAAGCTGTGTCGGCTGTTGAAACGCGAGGACTGGGCACGCGATGCTTCGATGGCGACCGCTGTCGGCCGCCGCGCGCACGAGGACGCGATCGAGCAGGCGATCGAGGAGTGGACCAACACGCGCGATCCCGACGCCGCGATGCGCGAATTGCAGGCCGCTGGCGTCGCCGCCGGCGTGGCGCGGCTGCCGGTCGAACTTCTGAAGGACGCGCAGCTGCACGCGCGAGGCTTCATTCAGGATATCGACCGCGCCTTCATCGGAAAGCACCCGCAGCCGTCGCTGCCGTTCCGCGAGAGCGAACAGCCGTTCGCGATCCGCTTCGCGCCGCCGACGCTCGGCGAATACAATGAGGAGATTCTGGGCGGCATGCTGGGCCTGTCGAAGGTGGAACTGGAGCGCCTTGCGAACGAGGATATCATCGGCACGGAGATGCTGATGGAGGAGCAGCTGGCGAAACGCGGCAAGCAGGCGGCGGAGTGAGATTTGTAGGGTGGGCATATCGCGCATTGCCGTGACCCACGCCGCCGAATCGATCGGGTTTACGCTTCGCTCATGCTCCACCCTCGAAATGACAAGAGCTAAATCAGAGAGGCAGGACGAAAATGGCTGAAGTGAAAATCAAGACCGAGGTCGCCGGTCGCGTGTGTTCGATCGTGGCCAGCATCGGCGTCAGTGTCGGCGATGGCGAGGATGTCGTGGTGGTGGAGGCGATGAAGATGGAGATTCCGGTCACCGCGACGGCGTCGGGCAAGGTCAAGAGCATCCTGGTCAATGTCGACGACATGCTGACCGAGGGTCAGGTCGTCGCCGTGATCGAGACGTGACTTAACGTCGTCATTGCGAGGAGCGCGTAGCCGACCGAAGCAATCCAAGCTTTGATCAAGCACCGGATTGCTTCGGCGCAAGAGCGCCTTCGCAATGACGAAACAAATGCACAAGGGAGAACGCCCATGTCAGAAAAATTCACGACCATCATCGTTGACCGTCCGCAGCCCGACATCGGGCGCATCACGCTGAACCGACCGCAGTACCTCAACGCCTATAACCACACGCTGACCGCGGAGGTCTCGGTCGCGGTCGACCAGTACATGAAGGACGACGCGCAGCGCTGCCTTGTCATCACCGGTGCCGGGCGCGGCTTCTGCTCGGGTGGTGACATCAGCCGCACCGAGCCGCCCGAACACCGCGCGGCGCGCTACGCCAAGCAGATCGGCCGCGGCGTCGAGATGCGTGACGGCTTCCATCGCATCATCGTGGCGCTGCAACGCTGCGACAAGCCCGTGGTGGCGATGATCAACGGCCCGGCCGTCGCCGGCGGGCTTGCGCTGGCGCTGGCTTGCGATTTCCGCATCGCCTCCGACAAGGCAAAACTCGGCGACACATCGGGCAAATTCGCGCTGCTACCGGACGAAGGCGGCGCGTGGCTGTTCCCGCGCGCGATGGGGCTCGACAAGGCACTGAAGATGACGATGCTGGCCGAGGTCTACGACGCGCACGAGGCCGAACAGCTCGGGCTCGTGACGCAGGTAGTGCCGCACGAGCAGCTCGAGGCCAAGACGATGGAGTTCGCGCGCCGGCTCGCCGATGCTGCGCCGCTCGCGGTGCGGATGGCCAAGCGCATGATGGTGCGCTCAGCCGACATCACGCTGGAACGTTCGCTGCAGGACGCCGAGCTTGCCGTGATGATCACAAACCCTGCCGAGGACGTGAACGAGGGCCGCAAGGCCTTCGCCGAAAAGCGCAAGGCTGCGTTCAAGGGGAAGTAGGGGCAATACGAAGCGATCTACGCCCCCGTAAACCGCTTCACCTTGATCGCGCGTTTGCGAACCTGCGCGAGGTCGTAATTCATCTGCATCCTGAGCCAGGTGTCGGCGGTGCTGCCGAGCGCCTGCTCGAGTTTTACGGCCATCTCTGGCGTGATGCCGCTGCGGCCAGCAATCAAGTTGTGCAGCTGCTGTCGCGTGATGCCAAGGCCGCGCGCCGCATCGGTGATTGAAATGCCCAGCTCTTCGAGATTGTCGCCGATCAGCTCGCCGGGATGGAGCGGATTTTTCATCTCCATATCTGTCATTCCTCAATGATAGTCGACGAGATCGACATCAAACACCTTGCCGTCCTCAAATCGAAAGATGATCCTCCAGTTTGCGCGCACGGTGACCGCCCAAGATCCTTTGAGATCGCCCTTTAGCGGATGCAGGCGGAACGTCGGCAGTTGAAGGGCTTCTATCGTCTCCGCCGCATCGAGCACCGCCAAGATCTGCTTGATCTTGCGCACATGCTCGGCGTTGACGCCGCGGGCATTGTCATCTTCGAAAAGCTGGCGCAGTCCCTTGTGTTTGAAGCTTTCGATCATTTCCGATTTTCCACTATGTAAAACAACATTTTACATATGTAAAGTCATATTTTACATTATGCCGTCAATGAAAATCCCGTGACGCTGGCAGGATGCGGACGTCGCGCGGGTGGCGGTGACGCTGGGCCGGGGCATCAGGAAGATCGCGGCGGTCGCCGTTGAGTGGTTCGACCAGTGCCGGCATCGCAGGCAATGCGCGCTGCGCTGACAGATTATCGGACAGTCCAGCAAGCTCATAGGATCGATCAAATATCCGCTCGGCGACGAGATGGACGACGTTCTCCTCGCTCTTCTGCACCTTGCCTTCGATCAGGATCAGGCGCGAACCCATCACCTCTTTCCGGAAGCGTGCCATCATCTTCGGCCACACCACGATGTTGGTGATGCCAGTCTCGTCCTCGATGGTCATGAACACCACGCCCTTGGCGGTGCCCGGCCGCTGCCGTACCAGTACGACGCCGGCGCAGCGCGCGAAGCGGTTGTTGGCGGTGTCGTATGAGATCTGGTGACAGGTCCGCGCGCCCTCGCGCGCAAATTTGTCGCGCAGGAACTGCATGGGGTGGCCTTTGATCGAGAGGCGGATGGTCTGATAGTCGGTCACGACGTGTTCCGACAGCGCCATCTCGGGCAGCGGCCGCGCGTTCTCGTCGAGCAACTCGCGCGCGGATGCCGCGGTGAACAACGGCAGCGGCACGTCGTCGGGCAGCCGCCGCACCGCCCACAGCGCAGCGCGCCGATCGAGCCTGATCGAGCGGAACGCGTCGGCATCGGCGAGCAGACTCAGCGCGCGCTTCGGCAGCGCAGTCGCGCGAGCGAAATCTTCCAGCGATGCGAATGATTGACGTTGCCGCGCTTCGACGATGCGCTTGCCGAAATCGTCCTTCGGCTTCGGCTCTTCGTCGGGATCGACATACTCGTCCGGATCGACGTAGCCGAAGCCGTCGATCTGGCGGAAGCCGAGCCGCATTGCGTGATGATCGCCGCTCCTCTCCTCAATCGTGTTATCGGCGAAGCTGTGCGACACATCGATGGCGCGGACCTCGACGCCGTTCTGGCGCGCGTCGGAAACGATCTGCGCCGGCGCATAAAATCCCATCGGCTGCGAGTTCAACAGCGCGCAACAGAAGACATCGGGATGGTGATGCTTCAGCCATGATGAGACGTAGACCAGCAGCGCGAAGCTCGCGGCATGGCTTTCCGGAAAGCCGTATTCGCCAAAACCCTTGATCTGGTTGAAACAGTTCCTGGCGAATTCTTCCGGATAGCCGCGCTCGATCAGCTGGTTGACCATCTTGTCCTCGAATTTGTGGATGGTGCCGTTGTGGCGGAACGTCGCCATCGCCTTGCGCAGCTGGTTGGCTTCATCGGGCGTGAATTTCGCGGCTTCGATCGCAATCCGCATTGCCTGCTCCTGAAACAGCGGTACGCCGCGGGTCTTCTTCAGGATTGCCCGGAGCTCGTCGGATGGACCTTTGTCGGGATGCGGACCGGGATAAATAATGTCTTCCTCGCGCATCGCCCGCCGCTTCAGATAAGGGTGCACCATATTGCCCTGGATCGGGCCGGGGCGGACGATGGCAACCTCGATGACGAGATCATAGAAATTGGCGGGCTTCAGCCGCGGCAGCATGTTCATCTGCGCGCGGCTTTCGACCTGGAACACGCCGAGCGACTCGCCCCGCTGCAGCATGGCGTAGACGGCAGGATCCTCGCGTTCGACCGTTGCAAGGTCCAAATGGATGTTCTTGTGCTGTGCCAGGAGATCAAAACATTTGCGGATGCAGGTCAGCATGCCCAGGGCGAGCACGTCGACCTTCATCATGCGCACTTCATCGACGTCGTCCTTGTCCCACTCGATGAAGGTGCGATGCTCCATCGCCGCATTGCCGATCGGCACGTAGGAGTTGAGCCGGTCCTGCGTCAGCACATAGCCGCCGACATGCTGCGACAGGTGCCTGGGAAAGCCGATCAGCTCGGTTGCGAGCGCGACCGCCTGCGCGACCATCGGGTTTTCGGCATCGAGCCCTGATTGCTTCAGGTGCTGGTCGTCAAAGCCCTCGCCCCAGCTGCCCCACACCGTATCAGCCAATGCGGCGGTGACGTCTTCGGTCAGGCCAAGGGCCTTGCCGACGTCACGGATCGCGCTGCGCGGGCGATAATGGATGACGGTCGCGATGATCGCGGCGCGATGGCGGCCATAGCGCCGGTAAACATATTGCAGCACCTCCTCGCGGCGGTTGTGCTCGAAATCGACATCGATATCGGGCGGCTCGAGCCGTTCTTCCGACAAGAAGCGCTCAAACAACAGGTCGATCTCGACCGGATTGACCGAGGTGACGCCGAGCATGAAGCAGACGGCGGAATTCGCCGCCGAGCCGCGGCCCTGGCAGAGAATGTTCTGCGAGCGCGCGTAACGCACGATGTCGTGCACGGTCAGGAAGTAATGCGCATATTTCAGCTTGGCGATCAGCGCCAGCTCCTTGTTCACGGTGGCGCGCAGTTTGTCGGTGTCGTCATCGGGCGCGATCTTGCCGGCATAGCCGGCCCAGGTCAGGTCCTCGAGATGTTGTTGTGCTGACTTGCCCGGGGGCACTGGTTCGTCCGGGTATTGGTATTTCAGGTGATCGAGCGAAAAGCTGATCAGGTCGGCGAAGCGCAGCGTCTCACTCAATGCGTCCGGATAATGCTCGAACAGCCGCGCCATATCCTGAGGCGATTTCAAATGCCGCTCGGCATTGGACTTGAAGCTTGCGTCCGGCCTTCTCGATCGTTGTCTTCTCGCGGATGCAGGTCAGAACGTCCTGCAGCGCACGCCGCTCCGGCACATGATAGAGCACGTCGTTGGTCGCGATCAGCGGCACGTTTGACTGTGTCAGCGATTTGCTGCAGGCGCGCCAGACGCCTGAGATCATCGCCGCGATAGGCGAAGCTGGCGCCGAGCCAGACGCCATCGCTGGACAGCTTGCTCAGCTTGCGCAAGGTCTCGGTCAGGATTTTGGCGTCGAGCCGGTACGGCGGCATCAGCACCAGTAACTGGCCTGCGGCGAATTCCGTCGAGATCGGCAAAGGCGAGATGGCATTCGCCCTTCTCGGCGCGCAGCTTGCCCTTGCTGAGCAACTGGCACAGCCGACCGTAGAGCCGCGCGGTCGCGCGGGTAGATCAGGACATCGGGCGTGCCGTCGGTGAAGACGAGGCGCGACCCGATCAGCAGCTTTGGCCTGGCCTTGAGATCGGGATTGTTCAGCTCGGAGTATGCACGCACCACGCCGGCCAGCGTGTTGTGATCGGCGATGCCGATCGCGTGCAAGCCGTGCTCGCCGGCCTGGTGCACATAATCCTGCGGATGCGACGCGCCGCGCAGGAACGAGAAGTTCGTGGTGACGCCGATCTCGGCGTAGGTGGTGGGTTTGCGAGGCATGGCTTCGGTCGTCCCCGCGAACGCGGGGACCCATAACCCTGCATCGATTATCTTGTTCGACATCTGCAAACCACGCGCAGTCCTGCTATTTGTCGTCTCACAAATGCTGCATGGGTCCCCGCGTTCGCGGGGACGACCACATCGCCAGTGAATCGCTTCGCTTTGCTCGCACGAAAATTCCAAACATCCCGTGCAAAACCAGTTCGGTTGCACCAGTTGCGGCCGAACAGGCCTTCGCGGAACAGCCAGAAGCGCAGGCCCAGCTCGTCCTCGACACGAAATAGTCGCGCGTCAGCGTCTTGCCGTCAGAGCGCCACCACTCCATCGCGATCCGTTCAGGGCCTTCGGCGCGGATGACGTGATGCGTCAGCTGCCGCCACAAAAAGCTGGTCGGCGGCCCGTCGGGCACCAGCGCAAAGCCGACCTTGATCCGCTCGGGCATCTCGAACAGCCGCAGCGGACGATTGGGCGGCTCGTGCGGGGGATGGGCGAGCCAGCCGACATCATCAGGCAACTTGCGCTGCGCCGGCAGTCTCATGACGGCGTATTCGGGAATGTGGGTGTCCTGCGGCACGTAGCGGATGACGCGGTTGGCGCCGAGCCGCGCCGACAGGCGGTCAATCAGGCGCGCGACGTCGTCGGCCTCGTGCGCCGCCGGATCAAAGCCATATTGCGTCGAGGTCACCGACGCGGTCTGGCTCGCGGCCAGACGCACGAGATCGAAGCCGAAGCCCGGATCGAGCGGATCGGCCAGCGCATCGAGCCGCTCGTTGAATAGCCGCAGCACGACTGCGGCATCGGTGACCGCCTGCCCGGCGTCGACCGAGATCACGCGCACCATGCCGTCGGTGCGGAAGAAGCTGGCTTCGAGCCGGCGCGCGCCCTTGCCGTGACGCTCCATCGTTGCGGTAAGCAACTCTGGCAAGCTCGCGCAAGGTTCGCAGCAGCACGTCCGAAGTCAGCACCGGCTCGGCGAACCGCTTCTCGGCGACGTAATCCGGAACCGGCTTGCGTGGCGAGATCGGCGCATCGGCCTCGCCCAGAGCCTGCTGTAACACGTTGGTAAAGCCGGCGCCGAACCGCGCCGATATCTCCTGGCGCGAGCGGCCGGCGACGTCGCCGATCGTCTTCAAGCCGGCGCGGCGCAGACCGGTGATGATGGCATGATCAACGCCAAGCGTCGCCACCGGCAGCGCAAACACGGCGTCCGCCTCCTCGTCCGGCGGCACGATCACGCCATGCCGGAAGCGCGTCAGCGCACGGGCCGCAATAGCAGTTCCGGCGATCGCCGCTGAGACGACAAAGCCCTGCTGCGTCAGCGTATGGCACAGCGTCTTCATCAGCATAGCCTCACCGCCGAACAAATGTGCGCAGCCGCTGATGTCGAGCACGAGCCCATCTGAACGATCGAGCGCCACCAGCGGGGTAAAACGGTCGCACCAGTCGGCGATCGCGTTCAGCGTCTTCAGATCAGCGTCCGGATCATGATCGAGAATGGTCAGCGCCGGCACCATGGCGCGCGCGGTGGCGAGCGGCATGTCGGCGGCAAGGTTCAAGCGTGCCGCGGCGTCGTCGACGGCGACGACCTTCAGCTCGTTGTTGATCTTTGCGGCAACGACGATGGGTTGCTCGTCATTGCGCGGCGCCTCACCGCCGGCCGCCACCTGCGACCAGGCGCGTTCCCGCTTGAAGCGGTCGGTCGGCAGCCGCGGCAACCACAGGCACAACAGGCGCCGCTTGCTGGTCCAAGACTTGTTGGTCAAAGACTTGTTGGTCAAAGACATCTTGCTCGAAGAGATGGGCATCGCAGTTCCAGTGCATGATCCAGCGCCCGGTCGGGCCGTGACGGTTGCGGACGAGTTCGGCGTCGAACACCGGCTCGCCCCACGCAGCTGCGCGCGAGCCCGGCGGCGAGCGCGCCGCGCGCACGATCCAGCGGGTCTCGGCCGTGCTGACTTCGGGCGCAGCTGCGAGCCGCAGCATCACGCCGGTGACGCCGGAGGTGCCGGCCGCGAGCGTGAGCTTGCGACTTGCCACCGCGTCGAACGCCTTTGGCTCGCCCCACAGCTCGGTGACGACGGCGCCGAGCGCGTTGCAGGCAAGGCCGTCGGCGGCGGCGCGCAGCGCCATTTCGGCATTGTCGGCGCGCACCGCGACGATGAAACGCGGATCAAGCCCAAGCTCGACAAAGCCCGGCATCGCCAGTTCGCCGGTCTCGCAGCCGGCAAAGCTTTGCGTGACCCAGAGCACGAAGCGGCGGTTCTGCGTGACGCGCCTTATGAGCGCGAGTGCAAAGCCGGTCGCCGTGGCGCCCTGCCGTCCCTCGTTCGCAAACACCTCGTGCAGCGCGCCGAGCGCAAGCCCGCCCTTCAAGGTGTCATCAGCAGCCGCGTGCCCGAGCGGCACGCGTTCGCTGAGCCGCTCATTATTGACTGTCTCCAGGCGCGCCACCGCGCCTCGCAAAGACGCGAGTGTTTCGTTGCGGGCGCCAGCCATCTGCGCCGCTCCTCAAGTGTTTCGATAAGCCGTCACGTGCTCCCGGAGGAGAATACGTGACAGGCTAGAATGTTCATGTTATGTTCTTATTAAAAGCATGATCCGAAAAAAGTCAACCGGAGACTTCTGGGCTGAAATTCTTGAGCAAGATCAATACCTTTTCCGCCTCGCGGAAAATCATTCGAGGGAACACGTCCGACCAGCTCCCGTTAGCCAAAGCCTGCGGCAGCTTCGCGAGGAGATGACTTAAAAATGTCCACGACCGAGCTCGAGCGCCTGCGCAATGAAGCCAAGGCTTGCCGCGACTGCCTGCTGTGGGAGAACGCGACGCAGACCGTATTCGGCGAAGGACCGCAAAACGCTTCCGTGATGCTGGTCGGCGAGCAGCCCGGCGACAAGGAAGACCTCGCCGGCAAGCCGTTCATCGGTCCTGCCGGACAAATGCTCGACCGCGGGCTGGACGATGCTGGCATCGATCGCGGCAAAACCTACGTCACCAATGCAGTGAAGCACTTCAAGTTCGTCCAGCGCGGCAAGACGCGGCTGCACCAGAAGCCGAACACGCCGGAGATCCGCGCCTGCCGGCAATGGTACGAGCGCGAGCTCGAGGCGATCCAGCCGGCGCTCGTCGTCGCTCTCGGCGCGACCGCAGCGCAAAGCGTGTTCGGCAAGCTGACGCCTGATCAACAAGAGCCGCGGGCGGGTGATCGAGCTTGGTGACGGCGTACACGCGCTGGTGACGGTGCATCCGTCTTATCTGCTGCGATTGCCGGATGAGGACTCACGGCAGCGCGAATACCAGCGCTTCGTCGCGGACCTGAAGATTGCGGCTGCGTATCTCAAGCACCACGCGCGGGCGGCGTAGAAACTCACGAAAATCGTTCTCGTCATTCCGGGGCGCGCGAAGGGCGAGCCCGGAATCCATAACCACGACAGGGGGTATGGATTCCGGACAGCCGCGGAGCCTGTCATCGGGCTCGCGCATTCGCGCGGACCCGTTGGCTGCTTCCGGAAGGACGAAGCGAGAGACTACTTCTTCGCCAGCGCGGCCTCGCGCAATTCGGTCAGCGTGCGCGAGGCGCTGATCGCCTCGGGATCGAGCAGGCAGTGCAGGATCGCCGGCTTGCCCGATTTCAGCGCGCGCTCGAAGGCCGGCGCGAATTCCTCCGTCGTCTCGACGCGCTCGCCGTGGCCGCCATAGGCCTTCGCCAGCGCCGCGAAATCCGGGTTCTTCAAACCGGTCGCCGAGACGCGCTTGGGATAATGGTTCTCCTGGTGCATGCGGATCGTGCCGTACATGCCGTTGTCGATGACGGCGACGATGATCGGGATGTCGTATTGGACGGCGGTGGCAAACTCCTGGCCGTTCATCAGGAAGTCGCCGTCACCGGCGAACGCCACCACGGCGCGGTCGCGATGCATGCGCTTCGCCATCACCGCGGCGGGCAAGCCATAACCCATCGAGCCCGAGGTCGGCGCAAGCTGCGTGGCAAATGAGCGGAAACGATAGAAGCGATGAATCCAGCCGGCGAAATTGCCGGCGCCGTTGCAGATGATCGCGTCTGGCCCAAGGCGCTCGCGCAGCCAGCACATTACTTCGCCATACTGGAATTTGCCGGGCAGCTTGCGCGGGTTGTCGGACCAGGCGAGATAATCGGCGTGCGCGGTGGCGGCGGCTTCGGCGTTGGTCCGCCCGCCGGCATCGAGCGCGAGAAGTTTTGCCGCGAACGCGATCGGGCTCGCCTGGATCGCAAGCGTCGGCTGATAGACGCGGCCGAGTTCCTCGGCACCGGGATGCACATGCGCCAGCTTCTGCTTCGGCACGGGAATCTCGAGCAGCGTGTAAGACGACGACGAGATTTCCGACAGCCGGCCGCCGACTAGCAGCAGCAAATCGGAATCCTTGATGCGCGCGGCGAGTTTCGGATTGGGGCCGATGCCGAGATCGCCGGCGAAATTCGGGTGATCGGCGGGGAACAGCGAGGCGCGACGGAACGACGCCGCGACGGGAATGCCTGCTCGAGCGGCGAAATCGGCGACCGACTTGCAGGCCTCGGCGCTCCAGCGCGAGCCGCCGACCATCATGAACGGCCGCTTCGCCTCGCGCAGCAGCGCGCCGAGCTTTGCCATGTCGGCTTCCGATGGCGCGGTATCGGCAGGCTCGACGCGCGGCGCGTCGTCGACCTCGGCCATCTCGGTCAGCACATCTTCCGGCAGCGACACCACGACCGGACCCGGCCGCCCCTGCATCGCGACGCGAAACGCACGCGCCACCAGTTCGGGCATCCGCGCGGCCGAGTCGATCTCGACGACCCACTTGGCGATCGAGCCAAACACCTGCTTGTAGTCGAGCTCCTGAAACGCCTCGCGCTCGCGCATGCCGCGCTCGACCTGGCCGATGAACATGATGAACGGAGTCGAATCCTGCGCGGCGATGTGGACGCCGTGCGCGCCGTTCATCGAGCCGGGACCGCGGGTGACGAAGCAGATGCCAGGGCGCCCGGTCAGCTTGCCATAAGCCTCCGCCATGATCGCGGCGCCGCCTTCCTGACGGCACACCAGCACGTCGATCGCAGCGTCATGCAGCGCATCGAGCACGGCGAGAAAACTTTCGCCGGGGACGCAGGTCAGCCGATCGACGCCCTGCTTGACGAGCTGGTCGACCAGGATGCGGCCGCCGGGGCGGGATTTTTTTGGTTCGGTCATGGCTCAGTGCTCTCTGGTCCAAGCGGGAGCGGTAATCCTCATCCTGAGGAGCCGTGCGGAGCATGGCGTCTCGAAGGATGAGGCCACCTGCATTTTGATACGCGAACCGGGCAAGCCCGGCGCGCGATGGCCTCATGGTTCGAGACGCGCCATAGCCGTCCGAAGGACGGCGTCGCTTCGCTCGCCTATGGCGCTCCTCACCATGAGGGAGTTAGGTTACACCGCCGCCAGCGTCAACTCGACCAGCTTGATCCAGTACGACGTGCCGTAGACGATCGCCTCGTCATTGAAGTTGTAGGCCGGGTTATGCAGGCCGGCGCCCTCGCCGTTGCCGACGAAGATGAATGCGCCCGGGCGTGACTCCAGCATGTAAGCGAAATCCTCCGCGCCCATCATCGGCGGCGCCGACGTGTTGACGTTGCCGTCGCCAACCACGTCGGCGGCGACGCGGGCGGCGATGTCGGTGTGCTCGTCGTGATTGACAAGAACCGGATAGCCGGCCTTGTGCTGCAGATCGATCTTAACGCCAAATTGCTTTGCCACGCCTTCGCAAACTTCGTGCACGCGGCGTACCACGAGTTCGCGCACCCTTGGCTTCAGCGTGCGGATGGTGCCGGCGAGGTAAGCAGTCTGCGGGATGACGTTGGTGGTGTTGCCGGCGGCAAAGTGACAGATCGACAGCACCGCCGACTCCAGCGGGTCGACGTTGCGCGAGACGATCGACTGCAGCGCCAGCACGAGATGCGAGCCGATCACGATCGGATCGATGCTCTTGTGCGGCCGCGCGGCGTGGCCGCCGAGCGCCTCGATGTTGATGTAGACCTGATCGGTCGCGGCCATGAAGGCGCCGGGCCTGATCGCGAATTTGCCGAGCGGCAGGCCGGGCGTGTTATGCATGCCGTAGACCTGGTCGATCGCGAAGCGATCCATCAGCCCATCCTTGATCATCGCGGCAGCGCCAGCGCCGCCCTCCTCCGCCGGCTGGAAGATCACGACCGCATCGCCAGCAAAATTCCGCGTCTCGGCGAGATAGCGCGCCGCCCCGAGCAGCATCGCGGTGTGGCCATCGTGGCCGCAGGCGTGCATCTTGCCCGGCGTCTTCGAGGCATACGGCAGGTTGGCGATTTCGTTGATCGGCAGCGCGTCCATATCGGCGCGCATCCCGATGGTCTTCACGGTCTGACCGTCGGCTGTGGGCCGCCGTCCCTTGATCACGCCGACGACGCCGGTCTGGCCGAGACCGGTGACGACCTCATCGCAGCCGAACTCGCGGAGTTTTTCCGCGACCAACCCCGCGGTGCGGTGCACGTCGTAAAGCAGCTCGGGGTTGGCGTGGATGTCCTGTCGCCACGCGGCGATATCGTTCTGGAAATCGGCGACGCGATTGACAATCGGCATTCTGGCACCTGCGAACGTGTATCTGAACGGGATGATTTCGTTCCAGTATTCCCGACAGCAAGTCGCAGTGCCAAGCACCAATCTTGTTGTTTTTGCCCTAGAATCTCTGATCTGAGCAGGTCGTTTGCGGGAAACCGGTGATACCCTCACGTGACGCACGAGGGCCGTGCAGCTCCTGACAGAAATGGGCAAGATTGCCGAGTAGCCTGCTTCCATCACGACGGAGATGGTCGTCATGGATCGAGAGTTTGCCGGCAAGGTTGCCCTGATAACCGGCGCATCGAAGGGGATAGGAGCCGGAATCGCCAAGGCCTTTGGCCAGGCTCGCGCACACGTGGCGGTCGCCTATGTCCGCGATCATGCTGGCGCGGGGCGTGTCGCAGGCGAGATCGAAGCAGCTGGCGGGCGCGCCATAACCGTTCGATGCGACCTTGCGCAGACGGTCGATATCGAAGCCATGATCAACAAGACCGTTGAAGCGTTCGGGCCGATCCAGATCCTGGTCAACAACGCGGGAGTGTTTGAATACAATCCACTCCAGGAGATCACCGACACGCACTTTCACGACATCTTCAATCCCAATGTGCTCGGCCTGCTGATGGCGACCAAGATCGCCGTGAAGAATTTCGACCCGGCGGGTGGGAGCGTGATCAACATCAGCTCTCTATCGGCCCAGGGAACCTCGCCTGGCCGCGCCGTCTATGCGGCCTCCAAGGCGGCGGTGAACACAATCACCAAGGTTCTTGCACTCGAGCTGGCAGCGCGGAAGATCAGGGTCAACGCAATCATGCCCGGATATTTCGACACCGAAGGGGCCCGCTCCTTCGGCCTCGCCGGTTCGGAAGCCGAAGCCCGATTGCTCGCTGCCACACCGTTGCAGAGCCGACCGGGTCACCCATCAGATCTAAGTCCCGTTGCGCTCTTTCTAGCTTCCGCCGGGGCAGCGTGGATGACCGGAGAAATCTTGACCGTTTCCGGTGGCTTAAGGTGAGGTGTTCTCCGGCATGACCACGCCGCGAGAAGGCCTTGCCGCAGATCGATCGTGTGCGGCGGCGCGGTGCCTGCTTCTTCGCGACGACTTTTCCGGACAATACGTGCAGCGTTACGTGCGAGGGAGCAGATAGATGGTTGCCTATGTGGTGTTCACACGCGAGAAGATGCGCAACCCCGCGGAATATGAGCGGTATCGCCAAAAGGCGCGGCCTGCGGCCGATGGCCATCCTCTGAGGCCGCTGGCGTTGTACGGCAGGCACGAGGTTCTCGAGGGACCGGCGATAGAGGGTGCGGTTATCCTCGAATTTCCGACGATCGAAGCCGCCACAGCGTACTACCACAGCGCTGCCTATCAAGAGGCGGTCCAGCATCGCTTTCTAGGCGCCGACTACAGAGTATTCATTATTGAAGGAATATGAGCGGGGCGGCCGTCGGTCCTCGCGATCGGACGCGGCGGGATGACGGTCCACGCTCTAACTAATTCGACTTTTTGAATCCGATTTCCTGCATCTCGTGCCAGATGCCCGGCGTTGGCCACGGCACGAAATCGACGGTGTCGCGCCAGGCAAAAGTCGCGAGCGGCCGATAGGTCGTGATGCCGCCAAGCAAACGCTCGTTCTTGATTCGCGCGATCTGCTGCACGATCGGCAACCGCTTCGCCGGATCCATCTCGCGCTTCTGGGCTTCGATCAGCTCGTCGACGTCCTTCTCGCTGGTGTAGGACGACACGCCATAGCCCTTGCCGGGCTCAAAACTGTGCAGCGTCGCCTGCCATGCGGTGCCGGGATCGCCGGGCAGACCGCCGTGGCCGTACATGTCGCTGATCATGCCCTCCATCGACTTGGCCGACGAACCCTCCGGCCACCTCCGCTTCAGCGTCAGCCAGGCGGCGTATTCCGCACCGATGATGCGGCAGCGAATGCCGACTGCGCCGAGATAGGCATAAACGGCCTCGCCGTATTCCTTGATGTTGGGCTCGCGCGGGGTGGTGAGGTTGACGCAGGGCACATCGAAACCGTGCGGATAGCCTGCGGCCGCAAGCAGCTCGCGCGCCTTCTTCGGATCGTACGGCAGCGGCTTCAGATCGGGATCGTAGCCGTACTCGCCCTTGCCGAGCTGGGTGTAGCGCTCGCCCTGCCCAAACAGCACGTTCTTCACGATCGCATCCATGTCGATGGCGTAGGCGGCGGCCTGCCGCACGCGCAGATCGTTGAACGGCGAATTCGGCAGGTTGGTCGCGAACTGGATGTAGAGATTGTTGCCGGTGTTGACGGTCGCGGTCTTCACGCCAGGCATCGCCTTGAGCTCGGCGACTGTGGCAACCGGTACCGCATCGATCAGGTCGACGGCGCCGGTCTTGAAGGCAGCGACGCGGGTCAAATCCTCGGGGATCACCTTGATGACGAGATTCTTGACCGTCGGCCGGTGCTCCTTGTTCCAGTAATCGGCGAAAGCCTCGAAGCGGATTTCGTTCTTGACGCTGCGCGAAACGAATTTCCAGGGACCGGTGCCGACCGGATGCAGTCCGAACTGCTCCTCGCCAACCTGCATGAAATATTTCTTCGGGATCGCCCAGAGCCGCAGGTTGTCGCTGATGTAGGTGGCGTCGCCTTCGCTGAAGTGCAGGCGGAAGTGCAGGTCATCGATGATCTCAAACTGCGAAATCGTGGCCTGCAGATGCGGCAGCCGGCTCTGCTTCGGATCCTTCGCACGCTCCCAGGCGAATTCGAAATCGTCCGAGGTCAGCGGATCGCCGTTGTGGAATTTGACGCCGGGCCTGATGTGGATATCGATGATCGGTTTGCCGCCGTTGTCATCGACGGTATAGGATTCCGCCAGCCAGTTGGTGGTCTTGGCATTGGGATCCTGCCGCAGCAGGTTTTCGAACATCTGGCTGATGAAGTAGTAGTCGACGCCCGCCGCGGCCTTGATCGGGTCGAGCGTTGTCGACTCCGCGCCGAACGCGACCACCAGGGTGTCCTTGTCGGCTGGCTGGGCTGAAGCCGCCCGCGACAACGTCACCGCCATTACAACGAGTGCAGTCGCTGCCAGCAGGGATCGCATTGTATGTCCTTCCTTCGATCGTCGATGCGGCATACCGGTTATTTTTTCGCCGCCTTCTTGCGCTCCTGGTCCTTCTTGTAGCGCTCGAGCGCGACCTGAACCATCGGCATGCGCTTGACGCCTTTCTCGCGCGGATTGGGGAGTGCGTAGCCGGGGTCCATCGAGCCGAGGCGGCGCACGATGTAGGTCGAGTGTGAATTCACGATGTGCGCGCTGAACCCCTGCGCGTCCTGCGCCTGGTTGATCGCGAGCTTGGTGGTCCGCATGTCAAACGGGTCGTTCTGGGCGACATCAGCGGCATACGCCATCACTTCGTCCATCAACTGGTCACGCGGCACGACGCGATTGACGAGGCCGAGTTCCCTGGCCTGTTCGGCATCGACGAAGCGGCTCTGAAACAGGATTTCCTTCACTTTGCGCGGGTGGACATCATAAGGCACCCCGAAATACTGGAAGGCCGCACCCAGAAACAGGGCGTCATCCGCCGCAAAGATAATGTCGGCGGTCGAGGCCACCATCCAGCCGCCGAAGATGCAGTACCCTTGCACCGCAGCGATCATCGGCTTGGAGACGTTGCGCCAGCGCAGGTGCATGTCGACATAAAGCCGCCACGAGCGCTCGAAGATGCCGCGCACACCTTCCTCGATCGGAAATTCCTTGCGGTGTTCCATTTCTTCGGCGGTGCCGAGGTCATGGCCGGCCGAAAACGCCGGGCCTTCACCCGACAGCACGATCACGTTGACCTTGCGGTCGGCGCCGGCCTGCGCGATGGCGTGATCGACCTCTTCCAGCAGGATCGTGCTCTGCACGTTGCGCTGCTCCGGCCGGTTCAGGATCACGCGCGCGATCTTGTTCGCGACCTCGTACTTGATGTGCTTGTACTGCTTGGTCGCGTACTTGATGTGCTGATAACTCGGCATTTTGGTTCTCCCGAATCCTGTTATCGTGCTCCGGCCGCCGGCACGGCCGACGTCACGCCGTCCCGATTGAGCTCGTCTAGTTCGTCGGACGGCAGCTTGAGAATGTCCTTCAAGATCATTTGCGTGTGCGCGCCGAGCGGCGGCGACGCTGAGTGTTGCGACCCCGGCGTCACGCTCAGGCGGAACGGCAGCGTCTGATAGTTGTGGGTGCCGGCTTCCGGATGCGTCAGCGGGGTGAAAGCACCGCGCGCTTTCAGATACGGACTGTTGTGCAGGTCCTCGGAGTCGAGCACCGCCGCGGCGCGAATGCCGACGGCCTGCAGCTGGTCCGCGATCTCGAACTTGGTATGTTTGCCGTGTCCAGCGCTCGATCGGCTCGCGCAAGGAGTCCTGATTGGCCGAACGCTGCTCGAACCGCGCAAAGCGCGGATCGTCGGCCAGCGCCGAGTCGCCGATGATGCGGCACAACGCGCGCCACTCCTCGTCGCTGCCAACCGCGATCGCGGCCCACTGGTCATGTCCGCTTGCCGCGTAGGCGTCGTGCGGTGCCGCCCAGCGCACGCGATTGCCTCGCGGCTCGGGATCGCGACCGACGCAATGGCGTACAGCAGCTCCTCGCCGACGAACTGCATCGCGCCCTCGACCTGCGACATCTCGATGTACTGGCCCTCGCCGGTCGCATCGCGATGCATCAGCGCGGTCATCACGGCAGCAGCGCCGTTATAGCCGCCCATCGGATCGGGATAGACTTGGCCGGTCGTGGTCGGCGGCCCGTTCGCGTAGCCGATCATCGCGCACATGCCGGCGGCCATTTCCATGGTGGCGCCGTTGGCGGCGGCTTTTGCGAGCGGACCGCTGTTGCCGAAGCCCGGCATTTCCAGCACGATGATGTCGGACTTGACCTGCTTCAGCGCCTGATAGCCGAGACCCATGCGGTTTAGCGTACCGGCCGTGAAATTGCAGATCAGGATATCGGAGATCGCGGCGAGCCGGTGAATGGTGGCGAGGCCTTTCGGATTCTTGATGTCGACGGTCAGCGACAGTTTGTTGTGGTTCTGCGAGTTGAACAGCGCGCTACGATTGTAGAGACGTTCGCCGGTAATGCCGCCGGCCAGACGTTTGGCCGACGGTACCGCATCGTGACCGCGCCAGCCGTCAAGCCGCGTCGAGGATTCCACCTTGATCACCTCGGCGCCGAGGAACGCGAGAATGCGCCCGGTCATCGGGCCGGCCCAGGCGGTGGTGAAATCGAGCACGCGCAGGCCGGCGAGCGGGCCGTGACCCGGACGTTGTGCAAGCGATACGGGCGCCTCTTGTTCTTGGTCGTCCCCGCGTACGCGGGGACCCATATCCCCGGCGCTCGTTGAAGCGCTCGCCGCTTGTCGCAACTGTTCTTCGTACAAATTCTGCTGCGGGGTATGGGTCCCCGCGTACGCGGGGACGACGATTCCCGCATTATCCGCCCCGAGCTGCGGCGCCGGGCCCCGCACGCGGCGTGGCGACTTGCTCATCCGGAACGGCGCGCCGAGGATCGGGCGCGAGCCGGACGGTGTTTCGACAGTTTCCCAGTATTTCCGTTCGGCAAGATGCGGCGTCGCATGGAACAACTGCGACGGGCTACTGGCCTTCGCCGCGGCAACACGGCCGCGCAGCAGGCGTTCCATCAGTTCGTCGGTCGTCCAGTTGCGCACCTTATCCTGCACGACCTGGGTGAACGCGGCCCAGTTGTCCTGCCGCTCCTTGCCCTTGGCAAAGCGCGGATCGTACTCGATCTCCTTCAGGTCGAGCTCGGCGCAGAATGCGCTCCAGATGTGGAGATGCACCCAGATGCTGACCCAGCCATCGCTGCACTTCACCACGCAGAACGGCGAGCGGCGCTCGCCGCGCGGATCCTTGATGCCGCTATAGGCAAATTCGAGCGACGACGGCGGCGCCATCGATGACGTGTTCATCGCGATGTCGATCGCAACCTGCTGGCCGCGGCCGATGCGCTTGCGCGCATAAAGCGCGCTCAGGATCGTGATGTAGGCGCCGACGCCGGCAGCACAGGAGGCGCGATGGCCGATGCCATAAAGCGGCTCGCGGCCGCCCGAGCCGTTGACATGCATCATGCCGGACAGCGCCTGAAAGATCATCTCGCTGCCGCGCCAGTGCGCATACGGCCCGTCATCGCCGAAGTCCGAGACCAGCGCGACCACGCAATTCGGATTTGCCTGCTCCAACGCCGCGCGGTCGATGCCGGGGCCGACCACGATCACATCGACCGACCTGGCGAGCGTCAGCAGCTTGTTCCAGCCGTCGGCACTCCGAGGATCGAGCGTGATCGAGCGCTTGCCGAGATTGAGATGAAAGAACAGCAGCGAGCCTAGTCCATTGGGCTGCGGATCGAACGGCGGCATTGCGCGAAGGCTCGAGCCTTGCGACGGCTCGACCAGGGTCACATCGGCGCCGAAGTCGGCCAGCATGCGGCAGCAGAACTGGCCGGCAACGCTCTCGCTCAGATCGAGAACGCGAAACCCTTCGAGCGCATCCCCCATGCCGCACGGCCTCTCGATGTTGGTCTTGAAGCTTTGGTGCCCCATCCAGTGAGCGATTTCCAGCGGCGCCGAGGGAATGACAGCCGGTCAGCCCGCGCACGACAAACGGCAGGGCCATGCGGCGTTGCACCACCGTGCGATCAGTGCTGAAATGGCTTCTTGAGGTTGCGCATGTCCCTGCCGGAAAACCGGTACCACCCCCGATCTAGTCGAGGCATGCTTTTCCGGGACATGCGCCAACGAGGTCTCCATGACAACAGCACACGAAGAGGCCAGCACGCCGGTATATGAGGTGCATGGTCCGCGCGCGACCATCCGTTTGAACCGGCCGCGGCACCATAACCGGCTGGAACCGGAGGACCTGACCGCGCTGATGGCGCTGTTCGACCGGATCGAGGCCGATCCCGTCATTCGCGTGCTGGTGCTGACCGGCACCGGCCGCTCGTTCAGTTCCGGCTACGATCTCGGCTCGATCGCCAGGCGCCAGGCCAGCGGCGAGGAACAGGTCGCCGGCACCTCGTTCGAGGTTGTGACCAACCGGCTCGAGGATCTGGCGGTGCCGACCATCTGCCGGCTCAACGGCGGCGTCTATGGCGGTGCGACCGATCTGGCGCTGGCGTGCGATTTCCGCGTCGGCATCGACACCATGCAGATGTTCATGCCGGCGGCGCGGCTCGGGCTGCATTACTACCGCAGCGGCATCAAGCGTTACGTCTCCCGGCTCGGCGCCGACAACGCAAAAATGCTGTTCCTCACCGCGCGCAGGATCGATGCGGCGGAGATGCTGCGGATCGGTTACCTGACTGCTGTGGCGCCTGCCGACACGCTCGATGCCGAGGTCGATGCGCTCGCCGAAGTGATTGCCGCCAACGCGCCGAACGCGATGGCCGGCATGAAGCGCACCATCAACGAGTTTGCCCGCGGCGCGCTCGACGAAGCCGCAGCCGATACACGTCATCGCGCCAGCATGCGCTCAGATGAGGTCAAGGAAGGCGTCGCCGCGTTCGCCGAGAAGCGCGCGCCGAAATTCACCAAACTTCGATAGGACGAGAAGGCACGTGTCATGAACATCGCAAGCAAAGACGCCGCCAAGCAGTACGTCGACGGCAAGATCCTGAAGAGCGTCACCGACGGTGTCGGCATCCTGACCTTCAACAATCCGGAAAAGCGCAACGCGATGTCGGTCGAGATGTGGGCCGCCGCCGGCGATGCGCTGCTCGAATTGCGCGACGATCCCGCGGTAAAGGTCGTGGTGCTGGTCGGCGCCGGCGGCAAGGCGTTCGTGTCGGGCGCCGACATCAGCCAGTTCGAGAAGAACCGCCACAACGCGGCAGCGTCCGAAGAATACAATCGTCGCAGCGGCGCACCGCGCGCGATCCTTGCTAACTACCCGAAGCCGACCATCGCCTGCATCCAGGGTTTTTGCATCGGCGGCGGCATGGCGCTCGCCATGGCGTGCGACATGCGGATCGCCGCCGCGGGCAGCCAGTTCGGGATCCCTGCCGTGAAGCTCGGCATTGCCTACGGCTATGACGGACTGAACAATCTGGTGTCGCTGGTCGGACCGTCGCGTGCGCGGCTTCTGATGTTCACGGGCATGCGGATCGACGCCGACGAAGCCGACAAGATCGGCCTGATCGATCGGCTTTTCCCTGAGACCAATCTCTGGGAAGCAACGATGGACATCGCGCGGCAAATTGCGGTCAACGCGCCGCTTGCGGTCTATGCCGCGAAGCTGACCATCGCGGAAATCCTGAAAGACCCCGGCAAGCGCAACATGGAGGCGATCAAGGAGATCGGCAACAAGTGCATGGACAGCGAGGACTTTAAAGAAGGCCGCACCGCGTTCATGGAAAAGCGCAAGCCGGTGTTCAAGGGGCGGTAGCGGTGTCCAGGATGAAGCATAAGTTTCGTGTCATGCCCGCGCTTGTCGCGGGCATCTCGCTTAGGAAGGCAGTGCGTTCCTTATCGAGATGGCCGGGACAAGCCCGGCCATGACAGCCACAGAAAAGAAGAGACTGAGGAAACGCATTTAGAGAAGGGTCCAAACAAATGGCCGACTATCTTCGCCTCCGCCAAATCTGTCTCGCGGCGCCAAAGCTCGAGCCTGTGGTCTCCGACATCCACGACATCTTCGGCGTCGAGGTCTGTTACCGCGATCCGAACGTCGGGGCGTTCGGGCTGCAGAATGCGTTGTTCGTGATCGGCACGAACTTTCTGGAGATCGTTTCGCCGATCCAGCCCAACACCGCTGGCGGCCGCTTCATCGAGCGCACGCGCGGCCACGGCGGCTATATGGCGATCTTCCAGGCCAGCGACCCGAAGCGCCGCCAGGCCCACGCCGAGAAGATGGGCATCCGCATCGCACATGTGATCGACCGCGAGACCTACCAGAACGCGCAGCTGCATCCGCGTGACTGCCGTGCCACCTTCATCGAGTTCGGCCGCTCGACCGGCGGCGACGACCGCATGGGAACCTGGTGGCCCGCCGGGCAGAAGTGGGCGGATTTTGTTCGCACCGGCGAGACCAAGCGCATGCTCGGCATCGAACTTGAGAGCCCCAATCCAAAAGACCTCGCCGCACACTGGTCAAAAATCATCGAAGCGCCGCTCGGCAGCGACAAGGGCGATCCGATCCTGACCTTCGAGGACGGCACGATCCGCTTCGTCAAAGGCGAAACCGAATGCTTGAGCGCACTGGTGGTCGAGGTAACCGATGTCGCCAAGACGCTCGGCCGCGCGGTTGCCTGCGGCCATCGGGTCGACGGCGACAGTTTTCATCTCGGTGGCGTCTATTTCCGGGTGAAGCCGGCGGCGTAAGGCCCCCTGCCCGCTCGCGCTTTTTGCAACCCGGAACAGCTTTCCGACCGGGCGGGCCGGCTTGGCTTTTATATGATGGCCTGACTACATTGCAGGCCACAACTCCCGCGGCCGCGCCGCCGCACAAAACCTTGCCGGAGATTTCGCATGACCGCCAGCATCGTCGGATGGGCCCACACCCCCTTTGGAAAATTCGACGCCGAGACCGTCGAAAGCCTGATCGTTCGAGCAGCCAATGAAGCGTTGGCCGATGCCGGGATCGGCGCCGCCGACGTCGACGAGATCGTGCTCGGCCATTTCAACGCCGGCTTCTCGCCGCAGGATTTTACCGCTTCGCTGGTGCTGCAGGCCGATCCGCAGCTGCGCTTCAAGCCGGCGACGCGCGTCGAGAACGCCTGCGCCACGGGATCGGCCGCCGTGCACCAGGCGATCCGGGCGATCGATGCCGGCGCTGCGCGCATCGTGCTGGTGGTCGGCGTCGAGCAGATGACGAGGACGCCGGGGCCGGAGATCGCCAAGAACCTGTTGCGCGCCTCCTACCTGCCGGAGGATGGCGATACGCCTGCGGGCTTCGCCGGCGTCTTCGGCATCATCGCGCAAAAATATTTCCAGAAGTACGGCGACCAGTCCGATGCACTGGCGATGATCGCCGCCAAGAACCACCACAACGGCGTGTCGAACCCCTACGCGCAGATGCGCAAGGATTTTGGCTACGAGTTCTGCCGCGCCGAGGGCGACAAGAACCCGTTCGTCGCCGGTCCGTTGAAACGCACCGACTGCTCGCTGGTGTCTGATGGCGCTGCCGCGCTTGTCATCGCAGATAGCGAGACCGCGAAGGCGATGAGCAAGGCCGTCAACGTCAAGGCCACCGCGCACGCGCAGGATTTCCTGCCGATGTCGAAGCGCGACATCCTGCAATTCGAAGGCTGCTCGGTGGCCTGGCAGCGCGCGTTGCAGAAGGCCGGCGTCAAGCTCGGCGATCTCTCGTTCGTCGAGACCCACGACTGCTTCACCGTCGCCGAATTGATCGAGTACGAGGCGATGGGCCTGACGCCGCAGGGCCAGGGCGCCCGCGCCATCAAGGAAGGCTGGACCCAGATGGGCGGCAAGCTGCCGATCAACCCGTCGGGCGGCCTGAAGTCCAAGGGCCATCCGATCGGCGCCACCGGCGTCTCCATGCACGTGCTGACGGCGATGCAACTGCTCGGCCAGGCACCGGAAGGCATGCAGGTGAAGGGCGCCAAGCTCGGCGGCATCTTCAACATGGGTGGCGCCGCGGTCGCCAACTACGTCTCGATCCTCGAGCCGGCGAAGTGATCGGCTCTGACTGGTAGCGCCGCTTCACGCCGCGCTGCCAGGGCGATAGTCCCTGAGCGGCCATTCCCTGCGAACTGCGGGAATTCTCGATCGCTTCTCATAACAGCTACCTGGCCGATCTTCCCGCCTGCGCGGGGACGCAGCGCGGATAGATTGGACCAACGCATAAGATGGGCCCCCTCGCCGGCATCAAAATCGTCGACATGACCTCGGTGTTGATGGGGCCATTCGCGACGCAAATCCTTGGCGACTACGGCGCCGACGTCATCAAGGTCGAGGCGCTGGATGGCGACATCACTCGCCAGATCGGGCCGACGCGCCATCCCGGCATGGGGCCGGTGTTTCTCAACGCCAATCGCAGCAAGCGTTCGATCGCGCTCGACCTGAAGCAGGACGTCGGCCGCGAGATTTTGCTGCGGCTCGCGAAGACTGCCGACGTGCTGGTTTACAACGTCCGGCCGCAGGCGATGGCGCGGCTGCGCCTGTCCTATGACGACGTCGCTGCGATCAATCCGCGCATCGTCTACGCCGGATTGTTCGGCTTCGGCCAGAACGGTCCCTATGCGGCGAAGCCGGCCTACGACGACCTGCTGCAGGGCTCGTCCGGCCTGTCGCATCTGCTGGCGCGCGCCGGGGACGGCAAGCCCCGCTACGTGCCGACTGCTCTTGCCGATCGCGTCGTCGGCCTCTCCGCCGTCGGCGCGATCCTCGCAAGCCTGCTGCATCGCGACCGCACCGGACGCGGCCAGCGCCTCGACGTGCCGATGTTCGAGACCATGGCCGGCTTCGTGATGGGCGATCACCTCGGCGGCCTGACCTACGAGCCGCCGCTCGACAAGGGCGGTTATGCCCGGCACATGTCGCCGGATCGCCGCCCCTACCAGACCAAGGACGGCTTCATCAGCGTCATCGTTTACAATGACAAGCAGTGGAAGAGTTTTTTCGACGCCACCGGGCGCGAGGATCTGCGCGCGCACCCGAAATTCGCGACGTTCGCCGCGCGCCTGACGCATGTCGACGAGGTTTACGCCGAGCTTGGCCGCATCTTCCTGACGCGCACCACCGCGGAATGGCTGAAGCTTCTGGTCGACGCCGACATCCCGGTGATGCCGGTCCACGACCTCGAAAGCATCCTGCAGGACGAGCATCTGGCGGCGACCAACTTCTTTGCCCTGACCGAGCACCCGAGCGAAGGACAAATCCGCAGCATGAAGGTCGGTGCGCAATGGTCGGATACGCCGGCTCAGCCGGAGCGGCTTGCGCCGCGCCTGAGCGAGCACGGCGAGGAGATTTTGCGCGAAGCTGGCTATACTGCCGCCGAGATCGCGGCGCTGTTTGAGAACCAGATTGTGGGACGCCCCGCCGACGGCTCAGAAGAGAGATGACCGATGGACTTCAGCCTCAGCGACAACCAGCAATCGATCCGCGATGCCGTGCAGAAGGTGTGTTCGGCATTCGATGATGCCTACTGGCTGAAGAAGGATCGCGAAGGCGGCTTTCCCGAAGGAATTCCATCGCGCGCATGGCCGACGGCGGCTGGCTCGGCATCTGCGTGCCGGAGAAATTCGGCGGCGCAGGCCTCGGCGTCACCGAGGCCGCGATCATCATGCGCACGGTATCGGAGTCGGGCGCCGGCATGTCGGGCGCCTCCGCCATCCACATGAACATCTTCGGCCTCAATCCGGTGATCGTGTTCGGCACCGACGAGCAGCGCGCGCGCATGCTGCCGCCGATGATCGAGGGCAGGGAAAAGTCATGCTTCGGCGTCACCGAGCCCAACACCGGCCTCAACACCACGCAGCTCAAGCTGCGCGCCGAACGCCGCGGCGACCGCTACGTGGTCAACGGCCAGAAGGTGTGGATCTCGACCGCGCAGGTTGCCGACAAGATCCTGCTGCTGGCGCGGACGACGCCGCTCGAGAGCGTCAAGACGCCGACCCACGGCCTCAGCCTGTTCTACGCCAATTTCGACCGCAACCGCATCAAGGTGCACGAGATCGAGAAGATGGGCCGCAAGGCGGTCGAACTCCAATGAACTGTTCTTCGAGGACTTTGAGATCCCGGTCGAGGACCGGATCGGCGAGGAAGGCCGCGGCTTCGAGTACATCCTGCACGGCATGAATCCCGAGCGCATTTTGGTCGCCGCCGAAGCCATCGGGCTCGGCAAGATCGCGCTCGATCGTGCGGCGGCCTACGCCAAGACCCGCATCGTGTTCAACCGGCCGATCGGCCAGAACCAGGGCATCCAGCATCCCCTGGCGAAGAACTGGATGGAGCTTGAGGCCGCCTGGCTGATGACGCTGTCTGCTGCGTGGCAGTACGACCAGGGCCTGCCGTGCGGTGCTGCGGCCAATGCCGCAAAATATCTCGCCGCGGAAGCCGGCTTCGAGGCCTGCCAGCAGGCGATCATGACGCACGGCGGCTTTGGCTATGCCAAGGAATTCCATGTCGAGCGCTACTTCCGCGAAGTCATGGTCACGCGGATTGCGCCGGTCTCGCCGCAGCTGATCCTGAGCTTCATCGCCGAGAGAGTTTTGGGTCTGCCGAAGTCGTATTGATCAGTGAGGTAGCGCGATGGCCGGTCTCTATTTCGAGGACTTTTACGAGGGCCAGGAATTCCATCACGAATTCAGCCGCACCGTCACCGAGATGGACAACACCATGTTCAGCCTCTTGACGATGAACCCGCAGCCGCTGCATCTCGACGCGCATTTCGCCGAGAAGACCGAGTTCGGTCAGCGCATCTTCAATTCGCTCTACACGCTCGGCATCATGATCGGCATGAGCGTCTACGACACCACGCTCGGCACCACGATCGGCAACCTTGGCATGACCGACGTGAAATTCCCGAAACCGGTGTTTCACGGCGACACGCTGCAGCGCGCATACCAAGATCATTTCCAAGCGGCAGAGCAAGTCGCGGCCCACCCAGGGCATCGTCGAGTTCGAGCATACCGCGACCAACCAGCACGGCGACATCGTGGCGAGCTGCCGCCGTACCGGGCTGATGCACTGCAAGCCGAAGGCGTAACCATGCGTTCAATGTTGTTTGTGCCTGGCGACAGCGTCAGGAAATTCGAAAGCGCCCGCAAGACCGCGGCCGATTGCCTAATCCTCGATCTGGAAGATTCCGTCGCGCCAGATCAGAAGGCCTCCGCACGAGAGATCGTCGTGTCGATGCTGAAGCAGAACGACGGCCGGCAAAAACTTTACGTGCGCGTCAATGCGCTCGACACCGGGCTCACGGTAGGCGACCTCGCCGCGGTGGTGCCGGCGAAACCCGATGGCATCGTGTTGCCAAAGTGCGAGGGTGGCGCCGATATCGACAAGCTGTCGCTCTATCTCGATGCCTTTGAAGCCGCGGCAGGCATCCCGCCTGGGCATATCCGCATCGTGCCGGTCGCAACCGAGACAGCGCGCGCCGTGTTCAAGCTCGAATTCGTTCGCTGGCTGCAGCAAGCGACTGTGGGGGCTGATGTGGGGCGGCGAGGATTTGAGCGCGGCGATCGGCGCGGTCCGCAATCGCACCGACGGCAAGTTCCACAGCCCCTATCTGCTCGCGCGCGACCTCTGCCTGATCGCGGCCGGAGCGGCCGGTGTGGTCGCGATCGACACCATCTATGCCGACATCGACAATCTCGACGGCCTGAAAGAGGAAGCCATCGCGGCGCGGCGCGACGGCTTCCTGTCGAAGGCGGTGATCCATCCAAAGCACGTCGATGTCGTCAACGCGGCGTTCACGCCGTCGGAAGACGAGCTGGCGCATGCGCACAAGATCGTTGATGCGTTTGCGCAGAACCCGACCGCGGGCGTGGTGCGGGTCGACGGCAAGATGGTCGACAAGCCGCATTTGCGCGCTGCGCAAAAGACGCTGGAGCTTGCCGGGCGGCTGGGCTGAGGTTAGCGTTTTCAGGTCATCGCTTGGGGACGGCGGACATGGAAACGGCACGGCGGCTCGAAGGCGATTTCGACTACATCGTGATCGGTGCCGGCACGGCCGGCTGCATCCTGGCGAACCGGCTGTCGGCCGATCCGCGCAATCGCGTGCTGGTGCTCGAGGGCGGCGGCTACGACAATTGGATCTGGTTTCACATCCCGGTCGGCTACCTGTTCGCGATCGGCAACCCGCGCTCCGACTGGATGTACAAGACCGAGGCCGAGGCCGGACTGAACGGCCGTTCGCTGGCCTACCCGCGCGGCAAGGTGATCGGCGGGTGCTCGGCGATCAACGCGATGATCTCGATGCGCGGGCAATCGGCCGACTACGATCACTGGCGCCAGCTTGGACTTGACCGGTTGGGGCTGGAACGACGTTCGTCCAGTATTCAAGCGGATCGAGGATCATTTCCTTGGGGACACCGAGCACCATGGTACCGGCGGCGGCTGGCGCATCGAGGCGCCGCGGGTGTCGTGGGATGTGTTGAACGCCGTCGCCGATGCCGCGGCCGAGATGGGAATTCCGCGGATCGCTGACTTCAACATCGGCGACAACGAAGGCATCAGCTATTTTCACGTCAACCAGCGCCGTGGCCGGCGCTGGTCGGCGGCGCGTGGCTTCCTCAAGCCGGTTCTGAAGCGGCCTAATTTGCGGCTGGAGACTGACGTGCTGGTCGACCAACTTGTCTTTGCAGGCAAGCGCGCGGTCGGCGTGCGTTTCCGCAAAGGCGGCGAACTCATCGAGGCACGCGCCCGCGGCGAGATCATCCTGTCGGCTGGTGCGGTCGGTTCAATTGCAATCCTGCAGCGCTCCGGAGTCGGCCCGGGCGACTGGCTGAGGGAGCATGGCATCGACGTTGCGCATGAGCTGCAAGGCGTCGGCCGCAACCTGCAGGACCATTTGCAGCAGCGCGCGATCTACAAGGTTTTTGGCGTGCGCACGCTGAACGAGACTTATCACTCGTTATTCGGTCGCGGTTTGATGGGACTCGACTACGGCCTGCGCCGCCGCGGGCCCCTGACGATGGCGCCGTCGCAGCTCGGCATCTTCACGCGCTCCGATCCGCACCGCGAGCGCGCCAACATCCAGTTCCACGTGCAGCCGCTGTCGCTCGACAAGTTCGGCGACCCCCTGCATCGCTTTCCCGCGATCACCGTCAGCGCCTGCAACCTGCAGCCGACCTCGCGCGGCACCATTCGCTTGCGTGGCAGGGGCCCCGGCGATGCGCCCGTCATCGCGCCAAATTATCTCTCGACCGACGAAGATCGCCAGGTCGCCGCCGACGCCATTCGCGTGACGCGGCGGCTGATGAAGCAGCATGCACTCGCGCAGTTTCATCCCGAGGAATATCTGCCAGGGCCATCGGTGGGCGATAGCGACGCCGAGCTCGCGAAAGCCGCCGGCGACATCGGCACCACGATCTTTCATCCCGTCGGCACGGCAAAGATGGGCACCGCGAACGATCCTCAGGCGGTGGTCGACGAACGGCTTTGCGTATTCGGGCTCGGCGGCTTGCGCGTGATCGACGCTTCGGTGATGCCGACGATCACTTCCGGCAACACCAATACGCCGACTGCGATGATCGCCGACAAGGGCGCGGCAATGGTTCTGGAGGACGCGAGGGCGGTCGCTGCGGCCTAACGAAAAGGCCTCCGCGATTGCGCGCGGAGGCCTCGATGGCAGTGACTGTGTCGATCGGACTTATTTCTCCGCGTGGCTGTCCATCAGCTCGCCGAAGAAGTCCCACTTCACGCCGTTGAACTTCATCATCTGAAGCTGCTCGATCGGGTAGAAGTCGGTCGGTGAAGTCTTGATGCGAACGCCGGGGAGATAGACGCCGTCCACGAAGTCAAGATTGGCGGCCTGCTTCATGACGTTCTCTCGGGTCAGGTTGTCGCCGCACTGCTTGAGGACCTGTATGAGTCCGATTGCACCGCCATAGCCGGCAAACGGGGCGCCGTCGGTCTTGTCCGCTTCGGGCATGTATTTTTCCATGAACGCCCGGTATTCCTTCATCGTGGGGTCGTTATCCCATTGTGGGTCGGTGATATCCTTGATGTAGCCGGCGCTGAAGATGCCCTTGGCATTCTCAAGCCCTGCGGGCTTCAACGTGCCGCCGACCGACGCCGAGACGTTGGTCATGAACTGGACCGGATGCCAGTCAAGCTCGGCGACCTTCTTGATGGCCTGCGCCGCAAATTTTGGCGTCCCGATGTTGAAGAAGATATCGGGGTTGGCCGACTTGATCGACACCACCTGCGAGTTAACCGTCGGCACGCTCACCTCGAACGGCACCTCGGTCACGACAAGCTTCGAATAGTCATCGCCAAGGACGTCCTTCAGTCCGGCCAGATAATCCTTACCGAAGTCGTCGTTCTGGTAGAGGATACCGATCGTCTTGCCCGGGTAATTCTTCTTGATGTAGGTCGCGTAGATCCGGGCTTCGCTGCGATAGTTGGCCTGCCAGCCAATCGTCCACGGGAAGTGTTCCGGGTCGCCCCAGCGCGACGCACCGGTTGCGACAAACAGCTGCGGTACCTTCTTCTGATTCATGTATTTCTGGATGGCCGCGTTGCTCGGTGTACCCAGTGGGGCGAACACCAGAAAGACTTCGTCGCTCTCGACCAACTTGCGAATTTGTTCGACCGTCTTTGGCGGCGAATAGGCATCGTCGTACGAGATGAAGTTGATCTTGCGGCCGTTGACGCCGCCATTGTCGTTGATCATCTTGAAGTAAGCGGTCAGCGTCTTGCCGATGATCCCATAGGCCGAAGCTGGGCCGCTGTAGGGAATGGTGTTGCCGATCTTGATCTCGGTGTCGGTTACGCCGATGTCGTATTGTTTTTGCGCCATGGCAGCGCCCGATGCGATGACAGCGACAGCCGCCGACAGGGCAAGCGTGCGTGCGTAGCGAACGAAGCGTTCGTGCATTTCCTCTAGTCTCCTCATTGATTTTTGATTGGCTGAAGCCTGTGGCGCTTGCGGCCGATTGTTCTTGGTCTTCATTAGGTGCCGTCGGTGCAAGGAACCAGCGCGGATTCGAGAGAAATTATGTCATGCCGCTCCAGAAGCGGCCAGCGCCAAACAACGCCATGGCAACCAGGCCCTGCCTCGAAAGCAGGCGCAGGTTAAATCCCGCGCGGCGGAACCGACGTCTGCCGCAATGCACAATCGCTAGCGACCGCGATAGTGCGGAAGGCGACGTTCGTTCATCGCCTTCACGCCTTCCCTGAAATCATCCGTCGCACGTAGCCAGGTCTGCTCGAAAAACTCGTGGTGGGTCGCTGTGATGAATTCGACTTCGAGAGAGCGTCGAAGCGTCGCGCGCGTCGCTTGCACCGCCAGCGGACCGGAGGCCGCGATCTCGGCAGCCATCGCCTGTGCGGTGCTCCTGACCTCGGCAGACGGCACAAGCTTGTCGACCAGTCCGATGGCGAGCGCTTCACGACCGTCGATCCGCTCTCCCGTATAGAGCAGCCAGGCCGCCTTTTGCGCGCCCACGATCCGCGGCAGCGTGCAGGTGGTGCCAAAGCCGGGATGATAGCCCTGGCGCGCGAAATTCGCGCTGAACCGCGCTTCTTCGCAGGCGACGCGAAAATCAGCGACCAGCGCCAATCCAAGACCCGCGCCAATTGCTGCACCATGAATCGCGGCAACCACCGGCTTTTTCGCGCGGATCAGCCGATGGGCCTCGTGATAGAGATGCCGGCCCTGCCCCTCGGCTGCAGCATTCGGCTCGAGCCGCCGCGCCAGATTGGCGCCGGCACAGAAATGCTTGCCCGCGGCCGCAAGAACGATGGCCCGACAACCAGGGTCGTGGTCGAGCTGTTCATAGATCGTCGCGAGATCGGCAATCCAGCCGGCGTCAAGAAAATTGTTGGGTGGCCGCTGCAGCTCCACCGTCGTGACGTATCCATGTGTGCTGACACCGATGTCGGCCATGCCGTGTCTCCCGTTGTGTTGCGCGCGCTGCCGCGTAAGTTCCGAATATTGGAATATTGCAAGCCGAATAACTGCTGTGTCTGGCGCTCGCGATATTCGAGTTGCGCGAGGCTACCACGACTGCCAGTTTGCCGCTCAACCAAGGATCATTCAGGGAGCACGCCATGGGGATGAGTTTCGAGCTCAGCGAAGAGCACCGGATGCTGCGCGATCTGGTGAAAAAATTCGTCGATGACGAGCTGATGCCGCTGGAGAAGGTCATCCTCGAACGCGAGGCTACCGGCCAGGGCTCGAACCTGACCAAGGAAGAGGTCAAGCGGCTCGATGGTCGCGCCCGCGAGCTGGGGCTCGCCGGCCTCGACGCGCCGGAGGAGTTCGACGGCTTTGATATGCCGGTCGAGGCCATGGTCGGGGTTGCCGAGGAGCTCGGCAAAAGCTGCGTGCAATACTTGTTCCCGCCGGACTCGCCGAACCTGCGCATGCTGATGCTCACCGCCAATGAAGAGCAGAAGCAACGCTATCTCGGCCCCTACGCCCGTGGCGAACTGACCTCAGCCATTGCGATCTCCGAGCCCGGTGGCGGCGGCGATCCCGCCTCGATGCGCACCCGCGCCGTCGCCGACGGCGGCGACTACGTCGTCAACGGGCGCAAGATCTGGATTTCCAAGGGCGGCACCGCCGACTTCATCATCATGATGGCCTCGACCGATCCGACCAAGGGTGCCAAGGGCATCACCGCCTTCCTGGTCGACCAGGGCACCAAGGGCTGGAACCCGGCGCGGCGCATTCCGATGCTCGGCGGCCACTACACCTGGGAGATCGCGATCGAGGACATGCGGCTGCCGAAGTCGGCCGTGCTCGGCGAGATCGGCAACGGCTACGGGCCGATGCAGCAGCGCCTTTCGACCCGCCGCGTGCAGATGGCGGCGAAGAGCTGCGGCACGGTGCGGCGCGCGCTCGACATGATGCGCGAGTGGGTGACCCAGCGCAAAACTTTTGGCGCGCTATTGTCGGACCGGCAGTCGATCCAGTGGTGGATCGCCGACGCCGAGACGAAGCTGCATGCCTGCCGGCTGATGGTCTACAACACCGCGATCAAGGTCGATCGCGGTGAGACGGCGCGGTCGGAATGCTCGATGATCAAGCTCTACGCCACCGAGCTCGCCTGGGACGTGATCGACAAAGCGATGCAGGCGTTCGGCGCAATGGGCATGACCAAAGAGCTGCCGCTGCAGTTGATGGCGAACCACATCCGCGTCGCGCGCATCTATGAAGGCCCGAGCGAAGTCCACCGCGCGCTGATCGCGCGCTACGCACTGCAAGGGCGGCAGGTGCAGATGTAGCGTTCGTCATTGCGAGGAGCGAAGCGACGAGCAATCCAGCTTTTCTTGTGGCTCTGGATTTCGTCGCTTCGCTCGCAGTGACAGAAATTACGGTTTCAGCACGATCAGCGCGTCGGCAACCGTCATCCCCGAGCCATCGGCATGCAGGATCACGGGATTGAACTCCATCTCCTGGATGGTGTCGCGGTTGGCCGCGGCGATCTGCGACAGCGTCGCGATCAGCTCCGCCGCCGGCGTGATGTCGACGGCTTGGCGCCGCGAAAGCCATCCAGCAGTTTTGCCGATTTCAGGCTGCGGATCATCGTCTTCGCCAGGCGACGCCGAGCGGCGCAGGCCGATGCACAACGTCGCCAAATAATTCGACCGTGACACCGCCGAAGCCCGCCATCATGATCGGCCCGAACGTCGGATCGTTGACCATGCCGATGACGAGCTCGTGGCCCTTCGGCGCCATCTTCTGCACCAGCATGCCTTCGAGGTTCGCATCCGGCTTGTGTTGTTGACCGATGCAAGAACCGACGTCATGGGCAGCCCTCACCGCCTCCCATCGGCCAGATCAACGACAACGCCGCCGACCTCGGTCTTGTGCAGGATGTCGGGCGACTGGATTTTGAGGGCGACCGGAAAGCCGAGTGTCGCTGCAGCGTCCGCGGCTTCCGCGGCTGACTGCACGAGGCGCTCACCCGTCGGCGGACAGGCCATACGGCGCCAGCAATACCTTGACGCGATGTTCCGACAGCGCACGTGGCAAATCGGCGCCAAGCCCAGCGGCTTGGCATCCGCGCGAACCCTCCTGCGCTGAATTCGCGCGATGCTCGGCATAATCGACCAGCTTGCGGAACGCGACGGCACAAAGCCTGACGTCCTGGAACAACGTCGCGCCGCCTGCGGCGATCGTCTTGCGACCGATCAGCGAAGGTAGCGTGTAGGTCCAGAACGTCACTGGCGTTCCTTTTCCGACCACGGCTCTAATGTTGTCGGCGATAACCGAGACGTGATGCTCACGCGCGGTCGAAATGACGACGGCGACCATGTCGACGTCGTCGCACGCGTGCAGGATCTCCATGCACTTCATCATGACCGGGCCGGTGCGGCCGCCCTGGGCGGTGATGTCGATCGGGTTGAGCGGCGAAGCATGCGGCGGGATCAGCGGGCGGATGCTCGCCTTCACCTTTTCCGAAAGCTCGGGAACGGCGAGACCTGCCGCAGCGAAGGTGTCTGACGCGATCGCGCCGCCGCCGCCGGAAGCCGTGACGATGCCGACCCGGCGTCCGCGCGGTAAAGGGCAGGTCGCGAGTACCGCGGTGATGGCGACCGCTTCGTCGAGGTTGGCAGCCTCGATGACGCCATAGCGCTGGAACACCGCGTGATAAGCGATCTGCGAGCCCGTCAGCGAGGCCGTGTGCGAGGCCGCCGCGCGCGCCCCCGCGTCGGAATTGCCGATCTTGATGACGACGATCGGCTTGCCGAGCTCGGAAGCGCGCTGCGCCGCACGCTTGAAACGCTCGCCGTCGCGGATCGCCTCGCACAGCAGCATGACGATCTGCGTCTGCGGATCGTCGACCATATATTCGAGATAGTGCGCGGTCGACAGATCGACTTCGTTGCCCGAGGAGATCACGTAGCTGAAGCTCAGGCCCGCGGCGCGGCCGCGGGTCAATAGCGCGAAGCCGAGGCCGCCGCTCTGCGAGACCACACCGACGCGCCTGTCCGGCGCCGCCTCGAATACCTGCGCGCCTTTAAGGTCATCGACCACCGGGCTGAAGGTCGCAGCAACATTGCCGAGCGCATTGTAAAAGCCCTCGCAGTTCGGGCCGGCGATCCGCATTCCCGTACGCCTGCCGATCTCGGCGAGCTTCTGTTGCAGGCCGGCGGCCGCCCCGCCCTCCTCGGCAAAGCCGGACGCAATGATCATCGCATTGGGAACGCCGGCGCGGGCGCAGTCCTCGACGGCGTCGACCACGAATTTTGCGGGGATGGTGATGACGGCAAGATCGACCGGCGCTCCGATCGCCGACACCGTCGGATAGGCCTTGTGGCCGTCAACTTCCTTGTGCGTCCGGGTGACCGGGTAAAGCTGGCCCTGAAACCCGTTCTTGACGGCGAACATCAGGAGCTTGCCGCGGATGGTGTCATGGTCGGGCGACGCGCCGACAAAGGCGATAGATTTTGGCCAGAAGAAGCTGTTGCTGAGAGCGCCTGAAGCGGATTTGGCTGATGTCCTTGACGGCTGATCCAAGACAGTCCTCCCGAAATTCGCGATTTTTCGAAGAGCCTACCGGCAATCGTCTGATGTGAGAATGTGCAAAGCCGAAAGTCTGCCATTTTGGCGACCGAATGGCCGTTCTCAATTCTGGAACGTGCCGGCTCCGCGTCGCAGCGCCCATGCAAGGCACGAATGCCGCAATCGTATTGCGCGCCGTTGCCGCACGGCTAAGGTGGAGGCCGGTCAAGCGCGCGGACGAGCGAGCCGCGACATCTGCCGATCAAACACGAACAACGGACACAACGGAGGAACGACCCATGCATCTCAAAGGAAAAGCCGCAATCGTGACAGGCGGTGGCCGCGGCATCGGCCGCGACGTGGCGCTCCTTCTGGCCAAGGAAGGCGCGTCCGTTGTTGTTAACGACCCCGGCGTCGGCCGCGGCGGCGAAGCCACCGCGGAACGGCCCGCCGACGACGTGGTTGCCGAGATCAAGAAGGCCGGCGGCAAGGCCGTCGCCAACTACAACTCGGTTGCCGACTATCAGAAGGCCGGCGCGATGGTGCGTCAGTGCGTCGAGACGTTCGGCAAGGTCGACATCCTCGTCAACGTCGCCGGCATGCTGCGCGAGAAGATGATCTGGAACATGTCGGAGGATGACTTCGACGCCGTGGTCAGTGTGCACCTCAAGGGCCACTGGAACATGTCGCATCACGCGATCAAGTACATGCGCAATGCCGGCTATGGCCGCATCATCAATTTCTCGTCCGATGCCTTCAAGGGCTCGGTCGGCCAGTGCAACTACGCCGCCGCAAAGGCCGGCATCATCGGCCTGACCCGGTCGATCGCCAAGGAATGCTACAAGTTCGGCATCACCGCCAACGCGATGTGCCCGGCCGCCGACACCCGCATGATGATGAACGACGCTGTTATCGCCAACCAGAAGCGCAAGTTCGAGGCCGGCCTGATCACCAAGGAGCAGTACGACCGCTTCTTCTCGGGCCGCGGTCCAGAGCATGTCGCGCCGGTCGTCGCCTATCTCGCGACCGACCAGGCCGACTACATCAACGGCCAGATCTTCCACGCCGAGAAGGGCCGCGTCTCGACCTACATCTTCGGCGACGACGCCAAGTTCCTGTATAACGACGGCGCGATCTTCACCGTCGAGGAACTGATCGCGAAGGTGCCGGAATTGCTGATGAACGGCATCGTGCCGGTCGTGCCGGTCGTGAAGATGCAGGACGCAGTCAAAGCCAGCGAAGTCAAGAAGGCGAGCTGAGCCTTTGCACCTCGTTTCGTCAACAAGGCGGCGGCGCTTCGGACCGCCGCCTTTCTTCTAGCCCTGGCATGAGGATCCAATGGCCGCCGAACCCCGCACCGCCTTCATCACCGGCGCCGGCAAGAACATCGGCCGCGCGATCGCGCTTGATCTCGCCGCACGCGGCATCAACGTTGTCGTCAACGGCCGCTCCGACAAAGCCGCCTGCGAAGAGGTTGCCGCCGCCGCGCGCGGCAAAGGGCGTACGCGCGTCAGTGGTGATAGCCGACGTCGGTATCGCCGCCGAGGCGCAAGGCGCCGCGGCGTTCGCGCTGAAGGAATTCGGCACGATCGATATTTTCGTCGCCAACGCGGCGATCCGCCCGGACAAAGCGTTCCTCGAGACCACCGCCGACGACTGGCGGCGGGTGATGGGAACGAACCTCGAGAGCGCCATCCATCTCAGCCAGGCCTTCCTGCCCGGCATGATCGCAAAACGCTGGGGCCGCATCGTGCTGATCACCGGGCGCAACGCGATGCGCGGCTATCCCGGTCACGTCACGACCTCGGTCGCCAAGCATGGCCTGCTCGGCCTGACCAAGACTTTATCGCGCGAGTTTGGCGGTCAGGGGATCACTGTAAATGCCATCTCACCGGGCACGATCGACACGCGCGGCAACACTCCGGCGATCACTGCGCGGATGGCGCAGGCCGCGAAAGAAATTCCGGTCGGCCGTATCGGCACGTCCGAAGAGATCGCCGCGGTTTGCGGCCTGTTGTGCTCGGACGACGGTGCGTTCGTCAACGGCCAGATGATCGGCGTCAACGGCGGGATCGATACGTAGCGTGCCTGCTCACTCCGGGAACGGCAGCGCAGCACCAGCCGGCAGTTCGACCTTGGCGGTGTTGAGCACCATCGACACCAGCACGTAGTAGCCGCTGATCCCCAAAATCTCGACGGCGCCGCGTTCGCCAAAAGTTTGCACGGCCTTGGCATAGGTCGCGTCCGACACCCGCTTGGTGTTGTGCAGCTCGGTGCAGAAATCATAGAGCACCGCCTCGTCGGCCTTCATCGACGCGGGCTTCTTGCCGGTCCTGATCGCTTCGATGATGTCGTCGGCAAGCCCGCCCTTCTGCGCCATCGGCGCGTGCGCAAACCACTCGTACTGCGCCCGCCAATTATAGGCGGTGATCAGGATCGCCATTTCCGACAGACGGTCCGGCAGCGAGGTCTCGAACCGGCAGAACTCGCCGAGATGCGCCGCGCGCGCGCACAGTTCGGGGCTGCGCAGCATCGCAGCGAATGGCCCACGCACGCCGGCGCGCTTGCCGGCTGTCACGGTCTTGATCGCCACGCGCTGGGCATCGGTCAGCTTGTCTTCGGCGATCATGGGAAGGCGGGTCATGGGCATCGTCTCCGGGCTTGTTTTTTTCGGCGCCACTGTAGCGGCCGGCCGGGGATACGCAACCTTTGAACCAGCGTACGGTTGCACGCGTCCAATAGGACTTGATCCGATGGAAGAACAAGAATGCGCATGATCTCACGACGCAGCCTGCTCGAAGCAGGATTTGCTATCATGGCCGGAAGCGCTGTCTCGCTCGCCGCAGTCGCGGCCGAACAGACGCCGAAGGATTTTCTCGACGCGATCTACAAGACCTATATCGGCAAGAACGCAAAAGGCCTGCCGCTCGACAAGCCCGCGACCATGCGCCTGTTCACGCCTGCGTTGCGCAAGGCGATCGACGACGACTCGCGACGGGCGGCCAAGCGCAACGAGGTACCCAATCTTGATGGCGATCCCTTCGTCGACGCCCAGGATTGGGACATCAAGTCATTCGACATTTCGGTGCAGGACAAGGCGCCCGATAAGGCGACCGGCACCGTCAAGTTCGACAATGACGGCGACAAGAAGACGATCACGCTCGATCTCGTGAAAAGCGCCGACGGCTGGCACATCGACGAGATCACGACCGCTGACGGAACGCTGCGGAAGATTCTGAGCGGCAAGTGAGTGAACTTTGTTTGAGCATGATCTCTTCCGAAACCGGTATCCACCCCCGATCAAGTCGAGGGCGTGCTTTTCGGGATCATGCTCAGATCGGCCGCGGCGGGATGAAGCCGTCGATGCCGAGGCTTTCCCGCACCCCCGCCATCAACGGCACGAGATCGTTCGGATGAATGAACTCGTCGCGGAAGCACGGATAGGTCTTCGGATCGAACACCCGCTTCAGCCAGTCGATCACGATCATGTGCCGGCGCGAGGTCTTGAGATCCGGGTGATACGTCAGCCAGAAATCCATGTGGTGGCTGACGCCGATGTCGACCGGCACCAAAGGTGCGCCCAGTGCAATCGCGCAGGTCGGCAGGAATCCGATGCCGGCGCCGCGCTCAACCGCATACAGCGTCGCGGTGCTTGAGTTGGTGCGCAAGCCGGTGATGCCCTCAAACGATTCGAGACCCAACAGCCGCGTGTAGGCGCTCTCGTCGAGCTGCGGCGCCACCTGCTGAATCACCCGGTGATATTTCCAGTCGGAGATCGTGCGCGGCAGGCCATAGTTGCGGGCATAGCTCTGCGAAGCGAACGGATAGATGTGCAGCCGGCCGAGCTTGGCGCAGATCAGGTCCTGGTTGCGCGGCATCTCAAACTGGATCGCGATATCGGCCTCCAGGCGGCCAACGTCGGCCTGCTCCATGGCGCAGTGCAAATCGACCGTCAGCATCCGGTACGTGTTCTGGAAATCGATCAGCTGTGGCAGCACCCAGTAGGTGCCGGGACCCTCGGTCACGGCGAGGCGCACCACGCCCATAGGCAGCTCGGCGGAGCGCGAGGCGCGACGGAAAACGTTGAAGCTGAGCTGCTCCATGCTCCTGACGTCGTCGAGGATGCTCTTGCCCTCCTCGCTGAGCGCAAGCCCCGACTGGTCGCGGACGAAGAGTTTTGCGCCAAGCTGATACTCCAGCCGGTCGATCCGGCGCATCAGGGTGGTGTTGGTCAGCCCCAACGCCTCGGCAGCGCGGCGGAAGCTGCAGTACTCGGCGCAGACCAGAAAAGCGTGCAAATCGTCCCAGGACGCGTCGGGCGCCTCGCCGATGTCCTTGTGCTGCGATGGCGCACCACCCCGCTGCATAAGTTGCGGCATCGCATGCCCTGCCCTGCTGCTACATTCCCCTTGCGGTTGCAAGCTAGGGGTCATGCAATGGGTCGTCAATCGTCCGCTCGGCCGAAACCTCGAATTTTAGCAAAACCGGTGAACCGACCGAGCGTCCGCTCCTGCCGCCCCGCATTGGTCAACGATCGTCATCCGGCTTCGAACGGACCTGGCATATGATTCGGGGCGCGTTCGCGGGCGAAGAGGTAGCGTTTGCGCCCCTTTTGATCTGCGCCAATCTGCAGAGGGAAACGTTGCCCGCGGGCGATGCCGATAACGACAACGGGCCGCTGGATCGCTGCGCCGCCCTGCTTGCCCGCTGGCGCGAGCGGCGCTGGCCGGTGGCTCACCTGCGGCGGATCGCACGCCCCTCCTGGTTCGATCAGCGGACGAATCAGTGGGACTGGATCGACGGATTCAAACCGCGTCCGGGCGAACTAACCTTCGAGCATGCGCTGCCTTCGGCGTTCAGTTCGACACGGTTTGCCGAATACACCCGCAACGTCCGGCCGTCGCCCAATTTCCTGATCGGCTGCGGGCTCGACGAGACGATCCTGGCGACGGCAATCGACGGCTACCATCGCGGTCACCAGTTTCATGTCATCGAGGACGCCGTACTTTGCATGCCGCACGCGACGCCGCCCGGAACGCTAGCGGCACATCGGAATACCGTCCTTCATATTCTTCAAGCTTTTGGCGAGCGCGTTCGCAGCGAGACGGTCATCACCCCGTTCTCGGCCGGTGGGGCTGGCAACACGCTCACGGCGCATTCCAGAGGGGGCAGCAGCCAATGAGTTGCAACGACAAAATCGACGTTACGCAGGACACAGTCAGCATGGATTCCGCAGTGCAGTTTGTGCTGACCAACGTGCCACGATCGCAGCTGCTCGAGATGTACTACTGGACCCAGGAGCAGGACATCTTGCGGATCGTCCGCGGCCTGGTCACCCTGCCGCTACAAACGCGGCAGGAGCTGATGTTCTTCCTGGACCGCCTGCAGCATCCGCGCAGCGAGCCTCAGATCGCCGAAGAAGAAGAGGACATCGTCGTCGAAGGCGAAAACAAGACCCACCTTTTGCCGCATTGATCAAGGACGTCGGGAAGCGATTCTGTGAACGCTGCTCAGCGGGCACTAGTAATCGTTTTGACATGTGCTAATCAGCCCAGAGTTAGCTAACGCGGAGGCGGGTCGTGAGGGCGAGAACCGGCAATCCAGTAGATGTCGCGGTTGGGGCGCGGATTCGAAATTTGAGGCTGCGGAACAAACTCTCCCAGGAAGAAGTTGGCCGCCGTTTGAAGATCAGTTTTCAGCAAGTGCAGAAATACGAAAAGGGAACAAATCGGGTCGGCGCCAGCCGGCTGTCCGAGCTCGCGAAGATCTTCGGCGTCTCGGTCGATGCGTTCTTCAGTGAAGTCGGCAGCACGGGGGCCAAGGAAGCGTCGCGCCGGCCGATCGACCGGCTGACCGACCGTCACACCATTCGGCTGGTCGAGGCCTATGAGGCCCTGACCGACCCCAAGCTCAAGGTCGCCATCGTCGAGCTCGCCGAGCAGATGGCGCGCTGCCAAGCTTAGCGACCACGCAATATAGATTTTTTGATTTCTTGCTGACGTCTTTTACGGAAGGCCGATTCCCCTCTTACGGGATACGCACTACTCGCCAACAAATCTCACGGTATCTCCAAGCTTCGCGCGCGAAGTCCGATAGCTATTCACGATGTGGTCGTGATCGGGATAGCCGAACGAGATGCCGCAGACCACGCGGCGGGCGTCGCCGAGATTGAAATACTTCCGCACCACATCGGAGCGCCGCGCCAGCGCGGCTTGGGCGATCGTGCCGAGACCCAGCGCCTGCGCCGCCAGCATGAAAGTGTCGACGTAAAGACCGCAGTCGACCGCGCCATAGAGGCCGAGCTCTTCAGCCGTGGTGACGATCGCAACATGCGGCGCACCGAAGAAGTTGTAGTTCTCCAGCGCCTGCTTCGCGTACGCTGCCTTGTCGCCGCGCGGAATGCCAAGCGTGTTGTAGAGCTGGAAGCCGCTCTCGCGCCGCCGCTCCAGATAGACGCCCTTGTATTCACGCGGCCAAGGAAAATCCGGCGCCTCGGGCTCGCCCGAGGTCGCCGCTGCATACATCACGTCGCGGAATTTTTTCGTCTCCGCGCCGCTCGTGATCACGAGCTGCCACGGCTGGCTGTTGCACCACGACGCAGTGCGTTGAGCGGCGCTTAGCAACCGCTCGATGACGCCGCGCGGCACAGGCTCTGGCTTGAACGCGCGGCAGGAGTAGCGCGACGCCAGGAGCTCTTCGAGAACCTCGATCGGTTCGCGAGAGTCTTGCGTCGCGGGCGCCTTGCGTTCGGGCACGGCCATGGTGTCGTCCTCAGCCCCTGCCCCGCGTCGGCACCTTGTTGAACGGCACGTCCTTGTCGACCCGGATGTCGCCGGGCAATCCAAGCACACGCTCGGCGATGATGTTGCGCATGATCTCGTCGGTGCCGCCGGCGATGCGGGCGGACGGCGAGCGCAGCAGCATGGTCTGGAAGCGGCCGCCGGCGTCGCCCTGGTCGGGATCGGCGACCACCGCCGAAGCGCCCTGCAGATCGAGCGCGAACGCCGCGATGTCCTGCATCATGCTGCCCGACACCAGCTTGCCGATCGAGTTTTCCGGACCCGGACGGTCGCCGCGCGACAGCGCGGAGATGGTGCGGTAGCTCGTGTATTTCAGGCCGGAATTCCTGACCGCCCAGCTTGCGAGCTTCGAGCGCACCGCGCGGTTGTCAATCGCTGGCCCGTCGTCGGTCATCAGGTTGCAGCAGTATTCGAAGATTTCCGGAAAGCCGGTGGCGACGCCCGAGCCGATCGCGAAGCGTTCGTTCATCAGTGTCGTCAGCGACACGTTCCAGCCGTCACCGACCTTGCCAAGCCGCTCGCTGTCGGGGATGCGGACGTTGGTGAAGTAGACTTCGTTGAACTCGGACTGACCGCTGGCCTGCTTGATCGGCCTGATCTCGACGCCCGGGCGCCTTCATGTTCAGGATGAACATGGTGATGCCCTTGTGCTTCGGCACATTGGGGTCGGTGCGGACGATCAGGATGCCGTAGTCGGAGTAGTGCGCACCCGAGGTCCAGATCTTCTGGCCGTTGACGATCCAGTCATCACCATCGCGCTCCGCGCGGGTGCGAAGACCGGCAACGTCGGAGCCGCCCGACGGCTCGGAGAACAGCTGACACCAGACCTTTTCGCCCGACGCCATCTGCGGCAGGTACTTCTTCTTCGACTCATCGGTGCCGAACGCCATGATGGTCGGACCGCACATGCCCTGGCCGATCAGAAATGGTCCGCCGAGCTTGCCGTAGACGCCCTCTTCCTGCGACCAGATCACGCGCTCGATCGCAGACGCGCCACGGCCGCCGAATTCCTTCGGCCACGAGATCGTCGCCCAGCCTGCATCGAACTTCTTCTTCTGCCATCTCTTCGAGGCTTCAAGCAGGTTGGTCTCGCGCAAGCGGATGCGGCCGGTGCCGGCGGCGCCAAGCTCGTCTTCAAGATCCTTCGGCGCGTTGGCCTGAATCCACTTGCGGGCCTCGGCGCGGAACGATGCTTCCTGCGGGGTATCGTCGAAATTCATGAGCGTGTTCCTCTTGTTCTTCAGGCCGCGTTGCGCTGACGCATGCGATCGATCAACTGGTCTTCCCAGTAGCTGCGGCTACCGAGCGCGAGCGCAAGCGCTGCCGAGCGGCGATAGTAGAGGTGGCAATCGAACTCCCAGGTAAAGCCCATGCCGCCATGGACCTGGATGTTCTGTTTCGAGCAATGCTGGAACGCTTCGGTGGCGCTGATGCGCGCGCCGGCCGCGGCTTCCGCCAGCTCCGACGAATTGGTCGAGAGCGCCCAGGCACCGTAGTAGCAGTTCGAACGCGCCAGCGTCGCCGAGACGTACATGTCGGCGAGGATGTGCTTGATCGCCTGGAACGACCCGATCGGCCGGCCGAAGGCGATACGGTCGAGCGCGTAGTCGCGCGCCATTTCCAGCGAGCGGTCGGCGCCGCCGAGCTGCTCGAACGCGATTAACACCGCTGCACGATCCAGTACCTGCTTCAGGTTGCTCCAGCCTTCGCCGGCCTTGCCGAGCGGTTCGGCCGGCGCGCCCTTGAAAGTGATCTCGGCCTGCTGCCGGGTCGGGTCGAGGTTCGGCATCGCCTTGCGCGTGACGCCCTTGCCCTTGAGATCGACAATGAACAGGCCGATGTCACTCTCGCGATTGCCGGAGCCGGTGCGCGCGACAACGATCGCAACGTCGGCGATCTCGCCATCGGCGACCGGCGACTTCACGCCATCGATGGCATTACCTGACGCCGTCGCCTTGATCGCCTTCGGCGTGATACCGCCGGTGCCTTCAAACAGCGCCAGCGTGCCGATCGCTTCACCTGAGGCGAGCTTCGGCAGCCACTTCTCTTTTTGTGCTTCGCTGCCGGCCAGCATGATCGCCTCGGCAGCGAGATAGATCGACGACGACACCGGGATTGCGGCATCGGAGCGGCCGATTTCCTCGGCGATCACTGCAAGCTCGAGATGACCGGCACCGCTGCCACCGTAGCTTTCGGGAATGGCAACACCGAGAAAGCCGAGTTCGGCAAAACCCTTCCACAGTTCCTTGTCGTACGGCGCCTTGCCTTCAAGCACCTGACGCACCGCCTTCGGCGGGCTCTTCTCGGCAAGGAAGCGCCGCGCCTGATCACGCAGCTGTTTCTGGTCTTCGGAGAAATCGAAATTCATGGCGCGAGCGCCTCCCGTTAGTTGTTTTATGGATGTTTGCCTAGCGCGGTGCCATACGGATAGCACCGTCAAGCCGGATGGTCTCGCCATTCAGCATCGGGTTTTCTGCAATGTGCACTGCAAGCGCTGCATACTCGCTGGGGTCACCCAGCCGCGCCGGATGTGGTACCTGCGCGCCGAGGCTCTTCTTCGCTTCTTCAGGCAATCCCATCAACATCGGTGTCAGGAAGATACCGGGCGCGATCGTCATCACCCGGATCAGCGTCGAGGCGAGATCGCGCGCCACCGGCAGCGTCATTCCGACCACGCCGCCTTTCGAGGCCGAGTAGGCCGCTTGCCCGATCTGGCCGTCGAACGCCGCAACGCTCGCGGTGTTGATAATGACGCCACGCTCCTCGCCGATCGGCTCCGCAGTCGCCAGACGCTCGGCGAACAGGCGGATCATGTTGAAGGTGCCGACCAGGTTGATGTTGATCGTGCGCTTGAACAGCTCGTAGGGGAACGGACCGTTCTTGCCGATGGTGCGCGACGCGGTGCCAATGCCCGCGCAATTGACGAGAATGCGCGCGATACCGTGGGCGGCTTCGGCCTTCGCCAGTGCCGCCTTGACCTGCTCTTCGTCGGTCACGTCAGCGCCGAGCGCAACGCCCTTGACTTCATTCGCGACCGCATCTGCGTTTTCCTTGCGGACGTCGAGACAGGCGACCTTGGCGCCTTTTGCGGCCATGGCGCGCGCGGTCGCTGCGCCAAGTCCTGAACCACCGCCGGTGATGATGACGGGAACACCGTTAAGCTGCATGAACTGATCCTCTTAGTGCTGACTGAAATGATTTACGCCGAAGCGCGCGTAGGAGTTTTGCCGCCCCAGCGCGACAGAACGTCCGCGGCACTGACCGGCGACACATCAGCCGAATGCTGGATCGCCGAGACCGTGCGCGAGAAGCGCGGCGCGGGCGCCGGCTGCACGCCGCCTTCATAATCGACGAAGGTTTTTCGCGCCGCCAGATGGGGGTGCTGTGGGGCCTCGAACAGGCCGACCACCGGTGCCGCGCAAGCATCTGACCCTTCGAGGATTTTCGTCCATTCATCGCGGGTTTTGGTGAGGAAGACCGCTTCCATTTTCGCCCGCAGTTCCGGCCACTTGTCGCGGCTCATTTGCGGATTGAAGGCTTCGTCCTCGAGGCCCGCGAGTTTGCGCAACTCTGCGTAGAATTGCGGCTCAATTGCGCCTAATGAGAAGTACTTGCCGTCCTTGCAGCGGTACGGGCGGTAGAAGTGCGCGCCGCCGTCGAGCAGGTTGGTGCCGGCTTGATCAGTCCAGCGCCCGGTCGCCTTCAGCGCGTGGAACATGGTCAGCATGCTGGAGACGCCATCGCACATCGCGGCATCGACCACCTGGCCCTTGCCCGATGACGCGCGCCTCGATGATGCCGGCGAGCACGCCGACCACAAGGAACATGGCGCCGCCGCCATAGTCGCCGACAAGATTGAGCGGCGACACCAGCGCGCCATCGGGCGCGCGAAACGAATCCAACGCGCCGGTGATCGCGATGTAATTGATGTCATGGCCGGCAGCCTGCGCCAGCGGCCCTTCCTGGCCCCAGCCGGTCATGCGGCCAAAGACGAGGCGCGGGTTGCGCTTCAGCACGACGTCGGGGCCGAGGCCAAGCCGCTCCATCACGCCCGGACGAAAACCTTCGATCAGCGCGTCGGCATTGCCAAGAAGTTCAAGCGCCTGCTCGATATGCTTGGGATCTTTAAGGTCGAGCTCGACCACGGTGCGGCCGCGATTGACGAACTGGCGCTTGTCGCTCTGCCACTGGCCCTTGCGCGCCAGCGTGACGACATCGGCGCCCATGTCGGACAGCAGCATGCAGGCGTAAGGCCCTGGACCGATGCCCAAAAATTCGATGATGCGAACGCCGGTGAGCGGGCCGCTTGCCTTAGCCTGTGCCATTTTCTTGAACCTCCCTTGCCGCTCTTTTGTCTTGAACCTCCCCCTGAAAGGGGAGGTCGATTTCGTAGCAAGTCGGGTGGCGCTTGGCAGCGCTCGTCGAGCCACCGTCCCTGGAGAAGAATCACTTCACCAGCTTCGGCGCCTTCGCATTCGCCGGCGTGACGATGCCGTCACAAATCAGCGCCGTCATGTGGTCGATATATTGGCGGCGCACCTCGTCGGTGACTTCACCGACGCCGACGGCGCGCGACATGACGTGGCGGCCGTAGAACAGCTGATCGCAGGCGCCGATCAGGCTGGTGTAGAACAGCACCGGATCGACTTTGCGGAACTCGCCGGCGGCAAGGCCTTCCGCCAGCAAGCGGTTCTGGAAATCGAACAGCGGCTTGACGAAGAATTTTGACACCGCGCTTGCGGCTTGCGGGCTGCTCTCGTGCAGCAGGAAATGCAGCAGGCGGTTGATGTAGGGATAGCGGTAATAGGCATTGATGATGCCACCGACATGCAGCCTCAGCTTCGCCGTCGGCGTGATCGGCTGCCGGATCAGATATTCGAGATTTTCGATCTGCACGGCCGAAACATTCTCGGCGAGCGCCAGCAACAGGCCTTCCTTGTTGCCGAAATGGTATTTCACCAGCGCGGAGTTGACGCCCGAGCGTTGCGCGAGATCGCTCAGCGAGAACTCGATCGAGTGGCGCTCGATCATCAGTTCGCTCGCGCCGAGGATCAGCTTGTCGGCGGTCGGATTGCGCGCCGGCTTGGCCGACGGCCGCGTACGCTGGTCCACATTCAGGCTCGGTTGCATCAGGTTTCTCAGGCGATTGTGACCGCAGCTAACCCGTTTCACCTGCCCCGCTCAAGAGTTAATTGATCAATTGACTAAGGGGTCGGCAGCCCTTTAAATCCGGCCAATTTTCCCGGGAAGCCGAGCCTCAAGGAGAAAGAAAAATGGCCGAAGCATATATCGTCGCTGCCGCGCGCACCGCCGGCGGCCGCAAGGGTGGACGTCTCGCCGGATGGCATCCGGCCAATCTCGCAGCCGAAGTCCTGAACGCGCTGGTCGATCGCACCGGCGTCGACCCCGCGCAGATCGAAGACGTCATCATGGGCTGCGTGATGCAGGCCGGCGAGCAATCGACCAATATCGGCCGCAACGCGGTGCTGGCCTCGAAGCTGCCGGAGAGCGTGCCGGCGACGTCGGTCGACCGCCAGTGCGGCTCGTCGCAGCAGTCGATTCATTTCGCCGCCCAAGCGGTGATGTCGGGCGCGATGGATTGCGTGATCGCCGCCGGCGTCGAGAGCATGACGCGGGTGCCGATGGGACTGCCCGCGGTGCTGCCGGCCAAGAACGGTTTTGGCCATTACAAGAGCGACCGGATCGAGGAGCGCTATCCGCACATCGAGTTCTCGCAGTTCACCGGCGCCGAGATGATGGCGAAGAAGTACAATCTGTCGAAGGACGAACTCGACGCGTTTTCCTATAACAGCCATCAGCGCGCGATCGCGGCGACCCAGGGCGGCAAGTTCAAGGACGAGATCATCCCGCTGAAGATCACCCGGGCCGACGGCTCGAGCGACGTGCACAGCGTCGACGAAGGTATCCGTTTCGACGCCAGCCTCGACGGCATCCGCGGCGTCAAGCTGATCGTCGAAGGCGGCCGGCTGAGCGCGGCGAGCGCGAGCCAGATCTGCGATGGCGCCGCCGGCGTCATGATCGTCAACGAGAAGGGGCTGAAGTCGCTCGGCGTCAAACCGATGGCGCGCATCCATCACATGACCTTGCTCGGCCATGATCCTGTGATCATGCTGGAAGCGCCGCTGCCCGCGACCGAGAAGGCGCTGAAGAAGGCCGGCCTGAAGATCAGCGACATCGACCTGTTCGAGGTCAACGAGGCCTTCGCCTCGGTGCCGACCGCCTGGCTCAAGACCACCGGCGCCGACCCGGAGCGGCTCAACGTCAACGGCGGCGCGATCGCGCTCGGCCATCCGCTCGGCGGCTCCGGCGCAAAGCTGATGACGACGCTGGTGCACGCGCTGAAGCAGCGCGGCAAGCGCTACGGCCTGCAGACGATGTGCGAAGGCGGCGGCATGGCCAATGTGACGATCGTGGAGCGGCTGTGAGGCGCCAATAGCGGACAACAGGTGGAATGAAGTGCGACATGTCCGGCCTTGCGCCGGGCATTTTTGTTTTCATTTCGGGGCACGCGTTGAGCGCCCCCTTGCCCGCACCTATATGCGCGGCAATGCCACCAGGGAGAGGCCAAAATGGCGATTTCAGGCTACGAGAGCGCGCTGATCGTTGGCGCCGGACAGGGTTTGAGCGCATCGCTGGCGCGAGGGCTTGCGAAGAACGGCTTGCGCGTGGCGCTCGCCGCGCGCACGAGCGACAAACTCGCAGCGCTCTGCACCGAAATCGGCGGGCATGCCTTTGCGTGCGATGCGTCCAAAGCGGATCAAGTTGCGACGCTGTTTGCCGACGTGGATGCCCGCATCGGCGCGCCCGATGTTGTGATCTATAACGCCAGTGGTCGTACCCGCGGCCCGTTCGACGAACTCGTCGCAAGCGAAGTCGAGCGCACCATTGCGGTTACGGCGTTTGGCGGATTTTTGGTGGCGCAGCAGGCTGTCAGGCGCATGCTGCCGAAGGGCAAGGGCGCCATTCTGCTCACCGGCGCGTCGGCCAGCGTCAAGGGCTACGCGCAGTCCGCCCCGTTCGCGATGGGCAAATTCGCCTTGCGCGGCATGGCCCAGAGCATGGCGCGCGAGTTGGCTCCCAAAGGCATTCACGTCGGTCACGTCGTCATCGACGGCGGCATCCGAAATCCCGGCCGCACCGAGCCATCGGACAAGCCGGACTCGATGCTCGACCCCGACGCGATCGCCGAAACCTATCTCCATCTGCTCCGCCAGCCGCGCAGCGCATGGACTTGGGAAATCGAGGTGCGGCCATGGGTGGAGCGGTTCTGAACGCGTGAGTGGATGAAGCATCTGCGTGGGCGCGGCGCTTCGCGCCTTTGCCCACCCTACCGACTTCTACACTAGCCACAAATCATTTTGCTGGTCCGGCAAATCAGTGCTATAAGGCCAACATCGAAAAACGCGTTTCGCCCGCCCGAGCATTCCGCTCCGGCGGGTTTTTCATTTTGGAGGACTGCACAAATGGCGAAACCACGAGGCGAAACGGCGGCACTGGCGCGGCGGTATACGCGGGAGGCGATCGAAATCCTGATCGAAATCCTGCGCGATCCTGATACGCCGCCGAGTGCGCGGAACGCGGCCGCACGATCCTTGCTCGCGCGCGGCTGGATCAAATCTCCCACAGGCCCCGACGACCCCCGTCAGAATTCGGCTTCACAGCTTAACTGACACCGCTTTCATTTCGGAGGACTGCACACATGGGACCCAGAAGATCGGGACAACGAAAATCACGCATCGAGATCGCTTCGCTGGCGCGGGCGCACACGGAGACGGTGATCAAGGTGCTGGTCGGCCTCGTCACGCGCGAAGATGTGGCGCCGGCCGCGCGCATCTCCGCGGGCCTCGCGCTGCTCGATCGCGGCTGGGGCAAGCCGTTGCAGAAGCTCGAACTCGATGACGATCGGCCGGGGGAGATCGAGGAGATCGTCATCACGATCGTCGACCCGAAGGACCCGGACAATCCGACCGTATTGCTGCCGCGCGGCGGAACGAACGGCCACGCACTGCTCGCGCCGGAGCCGAGCGAGCCGGAGCCTGTACCCGAGACGCCTCAGGCCTGATAAAGCGGGATGAGTTTAGTCCGCTCATTCCCGCGAAAGCGGGAATCAGGAGCGATCGAAAAAGGCATTGATCGATCGGCAAAAACTGGGTCCGCGGGGACGAGCGGAGAGCGAGGGCTCGATTCAACTTGCCACTACGATCTAGGTTGGCGCGACAGCCCTTCGCCTCGCGAACTTCTCGGCCTGGCGCAGCAAATTCTTGGCGCGTTCGACGACCGGCACGTCGATCATCTTGCCCTCGAAGGTGACGGCGCCGAGGCCTTTTGCCATGGCGTCGTCGTAGGTCTCGACCATCTTTTTTGCGCGCGCGACGTCGGCGTCGGAGAAGCCATACTCCTCGTTCAGGATCGCGACCTGGCTCGGATGCACGCAGGTGCCGCCGGCAAAGCCGAAGCGGCGCGAGCGGCGCACGGTCTGGCGAAACGCGACGAGGTCGGCGAACTCGGCGACCGTGCCCATGAAGCCGAGCGGCAGGATGCCGGCGGCGCGCGCGGCGATGATCATGGTCTGCTTCGGCATTTCGAGCGTCTCGCCGATCGGCTCCATGGCGAGCGCGAGCGCAAAGTCCTCGGCGCCGAGCGACAGCGCGACGAGGCGCGACGTCGCCTTCGCGATCTCGCGGAAGCGGAAGAAGGCGTCGGCGGTCTCGACCAGCGCGACCAGTTTTGTCGCACCATTCGGAATGCCGCGCTGGGCCTCAAAGGTGTCGAGCAGCTCGGCGATGACCTGCAAGATGCTCGGGGCTTTCGGTCTTCGGGCACATCAACGCCAGCACGCCCTGCCCGACCGCGGCCTCGATGTCGCGAAAGGCCTGGTGCCAGGGCCGGTTGATGCGCACGACGACATCGGCGCCAGCCTTGCTGACCTCCTTGGCGGCAGCGCCGATCAGGGTGCGCGCACGGTCCTTCTCGCTCTCGGGCACGCTGTCCTCGAGGTCGAGGATGATGGCGTCGGCGCCGCGGGTGTGGGCGGAGGCGACGAATTTCTCGCGCGTGATCGGCACGAACATCAGCGAGCGCCAGGCGGGGAGATCGTTGGGGTCGGGCATTAGAGGGGTTCTCCGGCGTCGCTCTTGATGTAACGAAATCGCTTCTTGCTGTCATGCCCCGCCTCATGCGGGGCATCCAGTACCCGCAGCGCCGGTGAAGCACTCGGACCGCAGGGGTTACTGGATCGCCCGGGTCAAGCCGGGCCATGACAGTCAGAGAGTCCTGCTCAAACAATCTTCTTCTCGCGCAGCTCGGCCAACTCGCCCTCGTCAACGCCGAGCCGCGCCAGAATCTCGCCCGTGTGCTGGCCGAGCTTCGGCGCCGGCAACCGCATCGCGCCGGGCGTGCCGGACAGCCGTGGAATGATGTTGTGCATGGTCATGGCGCCGACCTCGTCGTCGGCCATGTCGAGGACGACCTCGCGCGCCAGCACATGCTCGTCGGCAACGAACTGATCGATGTCGTAGACCGGAGCTGCGGTTACTTCGGCGGCCTCGAACAGCCTGAGGCACTCCTCGGCGTCATGCTTTGCGATGAATTCGCGGATCGGCCGCTCGGCTTCCTCGAAATGCGCGAGCCGCGCAGTGTTGGTGGCGAAGCGTTCGTCCTTGGTGAAGTCGGGCTCGCCGACGGCGCGATAAAGCCGCTCGGCCATCGACTGCATCGAGCCCGACAGCGAGATCCAGCGGCCGTCGCGGGTGCGGAACACGTTGCGCGGGCTCACGGTGTTGGAGCGGCTGCCGGTGCGCTTCGGCACATAGCCCGTGGTCTTGAAGCCCGCCGCGTCCGGACCGATCACCGAATGGATCGCCTCGAGCAGCGAGACATCGATCACCTGCCCCTTGCCGCCCTTCACCTCGACCTCGCGCAGCGCCATCATCGTCGCCGACGAGCCGTAGAGGCCGGCGATCATGTCGGCGAGCGCGGTCGGTGGCAGCACCGGCTCGCGATCGGCAAAGCCGTTCTTGGCGGCAAAGCCGGACAAGCCCTCGACCAGCGTGCCGAAGCCGGGCTTTTGCGCGTACGGCCCGGTCTGGCCCCAGCCGGAGACACGCACAACGATCAGCTTCGGATTGCGCTGGTGCAGTACGTCGGGGCCGAATCCCATGCGCTCGAGCGTGCCCGGCCGATAGTTCTCGACCAGCACGTGGCTGCGCTCGACCAGCCTGAGCAGCAACTCCTTGCCGCGCGCATCGCGCAGGTCGAGCGCGATGCTCTTCTTGTTGCGGGCATAGATCTTCCAGTACAGCGACTTGCCGCCGATTTTCCAGTCGCGCAGCGGATCGCCCTTGCCGGGGTCCTCGATCTTGATCACCTCGGCGCCGAAATCGGCCAACTGCAGCGACAGCATGTTGCCGGCGACCAGCCGCGACAGGTCGAGGACCATGATGCCGTCGAGCGGGCCGCGTGCGGAGGGGTTGTAGGAGGGCATGGGGATCGTCTCAATCGACTGTCATGCCCGGCTTCATGCCGGGCGAAATCTCGCTCAGGAGGGTACCGGCTTTCGCTTATGAGATGGCGCGGGAGTGCAAGCCCGGCCATGACATCGTGGGAATGCGTCGCGAGGCTTCACCGCAAATGGCACGCCACAAACTGGCGCGGGGAAATCTCGCGCAGCAGCGGCGTCTCGGCCTTGCAGCGATCCACGGCATAGGGGCAGCGGGTGTGGAAGGCGCAGCCAGAAGGCGGATTGACCGGGCTCGGGACGTCGCCCTGCAAGGTCTTGGCCTTGCGCCGAACTTTTGGATCGGGCACCGGAATCGCCGCGAGCAGCGCCTCGGTGTAGGGGTGGCCGGGCTTTGTAAACACCGTGGTGCGGTCGGCATATTCGACGATCTTGCCGAGATACATCACCGCGATGCGGTGGCTGATGTGCTCGACCACGGCGAGATTGTGCGAGATGAAGAGGTACGACAGTTTCAACTCGCGCTGCAGGTCCATCAGCAGGTTGATCACCTGCGCCTGGATCGAGACGTCGAGCGCGGAGACCGGCTCGTCGCACACGATCAGCCTTGGATTGAGCGCGAGCGCCCGTGCAATGCCGATGCGCTGGCGCTGGCCGCCGGAGAACTGATGCGGATAGTTCGCCATCTGCGCTCGCGTCAGCCCGACGCGATCGAACAGTTTTGCGACGCGCTCGGCCTTGTCGCGACCGCGGGCGATGCCGTGGGCCGAGAGCGGCTCGCCAACGATGTCGCCGACGGTCATGCGCGGATCGAGCGACGAGAACGGGTCCTGAAAGATGATCTGCATCTGCCGGCGGTACGGCCGGAGCGACGCGCTGCTTAACGTGGTGATGTCGCGGCCTTCGACCAGGATGCGACCTTCGGTCGGCTCGATCAGGCGCAGGATGGCGCGGCCGACGGTCGACTTGCCGCAGCCGGACTCGCCGACGAGACCGAGCGTCTCGCCTTCGTTGATCGACAGCGTCACGCCATCGACGGCGCGCACCGCGCCGTGCGCGCGCCGCAGAAAGCCGCGGCGGACCGGATAATACTTCTTCAGCGCGTCGACCGCGACGACGGGCCCGGCAGCCTCGATTTTCGTCGACGGCAACGGAACGCTCATGTCCCTGCCCCATCAGGCGCGCCCGGATGCCAGCACGCGGTCCAGTGGCCGGGGTGCTTCTCCTCGTAAGGCGGATAGGCGGCGCGGCACTTGTCGTCGGCGCGCGGACAACGCGGCGCAAAGGCGCAACCCTGCGGCAACTGATACAGCGGCGGCACGATGCCCGAAATTTCCTGCAAACGTTCGCCGCGATCGTCGGCCTCGCCGCGCATCAGATTGAGGCGCGGGATCGAGGCGAGCAGCCCGCGGGTATACTGATGCAGCGGCTGCTCGAACAGGTCCTCGACGTCAGCCTCCTCGACCTTGCGGCCGGCATACATCACGATGACGCGCTGAGCGGTCTGGGCGACGAGGCCGAGGTCGTGGGTGATCAGGATGACGGCGGTGCCGAGCTTCTGCTGCAGGTCGACGATCAGTTCGAGGATCTGCGCCTGCACGGTGACGTCGAGCGCGGTGGTCGGCTCGTCCGCGATCAGCAGTTTCGGATTGCAGGCGAGCGCCATCGCGATCATGGCGCGCTGGCGCATGCCGCCGGACAGCTGATGCGGATATTCGTCGAGCCGCTGGCGCGCCTCCGGAATGCGCACGAGGTTCAAGAGGTCGACGACCCTGGTTTCGGTCTCGGCGTGCGAAAGCTTCTGGTGCAGCCGCAAAACCTCGCCGATCTGCCGGCCGATGGTCATCACCGGGTTGAGCGACGTCATCGGCTCCTGAAAGATCATCGAGACGTCCTTGCCGCGAATGCCGCGCATGGCGTCCTCGTCGAGCGCGAGCAGGTCCTTGCCGTCGAGCGTGATCGCGCCGCCGACGATGCGTCCGGGCGGATCGGGGATCAGGCGCATCAGGGACAGCGCGGTAATGCTCTTGCCGCAGCCGGACTTGCCGACGATCGCCAGCGTCTCGCCACGCTTGACCGCAAACGACACGTCATCGACCGCCTTGACGATGCCTTGCCGGGTGAAGAAGTAGGTCTTGAGGCCGGAGACCGACAGCACGGGCGGCGCGTTGTCGCCGGCGCGCGGTGACGGCGCCGTCTGTGCCGATTTGGCGGTTTCAGCGAGCGGCAAGGACAACCCCTGCGTAACGCAAGCGAGTCACACAGCCGGGCGTCGTCCCCGCGAACGCGGGGACCCATACGCCGCAGCAGACGAGAGACGATGAGCCTTCGTGGCAACGCACGCGTTGTCGTGCGGTCATACCAGGCCAACAGGCACCGGGGTTATGGGTCCCCGCGTTCGCGGGGACGACCGAAAATGTGCCGCGCTTCGAGGACATGCTCCCTAGCTCCGCAGCCGCGGATCGAGCATGTCGCGCAACGCGTCGCCGAGCAGATTGGCGCCGAACACGGCGAGGCTGATGGCGACGCCCGGATAGATCACGAGCCACGGCGCGGTGCGGATGTATTCGGCCGCCGACTCCGACAGCATGCGGCCCCATGACGGATAAGGCTCTGGCACGCCTAAACCTAAGAATGACAGCGACGCCTCGACCAGGATCGCCGAGCCAAACTGCGCGGTGGCGAGCACGATGAGCGGCGCGAGCGTATTGGGCAGCACATGGCGGATCGCGATCCAGGTCTCGCTCAAGCCGATCGCGCGCGCGGCCTCGACGAACGGCATCTCGCGCAACGCCAGCGTGTTGGAGCGGATGATGCGGGCGATGCTCGGCACCAGCGGGATCGCGATCGCGATGATGGTATTGCGCAGCGAAGGCCCGAGCGCCGCGGCCATCACCAGCGCCAGCACCAACAGCGGCAGCGACTGCAGGATGTCGATGACGCGCTGGACGATGAGGTCGAACCAGCCACCGAAATAGCCGGACAGCAGCCCGACCGGGATGCCGACCAGGCAGCCGAGCGACACCGCGCCGAGGCCGACCGCAAGCGAGATGCGCGCGCCGCCGATGATCCGGCTCAACACGTCACGGCCCATGAAGTCGGCGCCGAGCCAGTGCACGACACTCGGCACCGCGAGCGAGGCACGGGCATTGGTCGAGGTCGGGTCGAACGGGCTGATGAAGTTTGCGAACAGCGCGGTCAGTACGAACAGCAGCATGATGACGGCGCCGACCGCGCCGAGCGGATAACGCTTGGCGAGGAACGCGAGCGCCTGCCGGCGCGTCGTGATGTTGGCCCCGGCGCGGGCGAGTTCAGCACCGTGTTCGACTGTGGTCATCGCTTACGCCTCCAGCCTGATCCGCGGGTCGACCACGGTGTAGAGCACGTCGACGAGGAAATTGATGCTCACCACCACGACGCCGATGAACATCACGAGATTCTGCACGATCGGGTAATCGCGGTTGCGCACGGCTTCGACCACGAAGCGCGCGACACCGGGAATATTGAACACGGTCTCGGTGACGATCAGGCCACCGACCAGGAACGCGGCTTCGATGCCGATGATGGTGATGACGGGCAGCACCGCGTTGCGCAGCGCGTGGTCGTAGTTGACGGATGACTCCGAGGCTCCCTTGGCACGCGCCGTGCGGATATAATCTTGCCGCAGCACCTCCAGCATCGACGAGCGCGTCAGCCGCATCATGAGCGCCGAGGAGCGGAAGCCGACCACCATCGCCGGAATCGACGAGCAGGCCAAGCTCCTTCCAGATCGTGTCCGGTGGCTTGTTGTAGATCGGGATCCAGCCGAACAACTTGACGAACAGCATCAGCACCAGCAGGCCGAGCCAGAACGCCGGCAGCGACAGCCCGGACAGGCTGATGACGCGCAGGATGTAGTCGGTCAGCGTATTGCGCTTGACTGCGCTGATGACGCCAAGCGGCACGCCGATCATGACGGCGAAAAACAGCGCAAGCCCGGCAAGCTTCGCACTGATCGGCAGCCGCGGCAGGATCTCCTCGATCGCCGGCTTCTCGGTCACGTAGGCGTAGCCGAGATCGCCGTGCAACAGACCACCGATCCACTGGCCGTACTGCATGACCAGCGTCTGGTCGAGGCCGAGCTCGTGCTGGATCTTCAGTTTCTGCGCGGGATCGACGATCCCGGCGGAGTCGACCAGGATGTCGGCGATGTCGCCCGGCACGAGCCGCATCGCCACGAAGATCAGGATGCTCATCCCGAACAGCGTGAGCAGCATCAACGCAAACCGCCGCAGCAGATAGCCGGCCAAGTTTGGTCCTCCTCGTTGACTTACCCCTCATCCTGAGGAGCGCTGCTCTTCGCAGCGCGTCTCGAAGGATGAGGCCACCGCATTTTTGATTGCGCGAACCGGGCAAGCCCGGCGCGCGCTGGCCTCATGGTTCGAGACGGCGCTGCGCGCCTCCTCACCATGAGGGTTGGGTTCGTGCTCGCTTCATTCACTTATCCAGCCAGACGTCCTCGAACCGCGTGTTGTTGTAGATCGAGTTGTCGTGCATGGTGAAACCCTTGACGTAAGGCTGCCAGCAGGTGCCGCCGGTGTCGTGGACGATGATCGGCCGCGCCACGTCGTCGGCCAGCGACTTCTCGATCTGCCACACCATCTCCTTGCGCTTCGCCTTGTCGAGTTCTTGCGACTGGGCGAAGATCATTTTGTCGACCTCCGCATTGCAGTACTCGGTATAGTTCCGCTCGGACTTGCAGGTGAAGTTCTCGACCAGCGTGTTGTCGGGATCATCGACACTGGTGCCGGTGAGGTTGAGGCCGACGGCGTAGTCCTTGCGCGCGACCTTCGGGAACCACTGCGGCGTATCGACGTTTTCGAGCTCGGCGTTCATGTGGATCTTCTTGAGCTGGTCGATCAGGATCACAGCGGGATCGCGATAGACCGCGATATTGCGGGTCGAGACCTTTAGCGACAGCGGCTTGGATTTACTGTAGCCCGCCGCTTCCATCAGCTTGCGCGCTTCGGCCCGATTCTTTTCAACGTCGCCGTAGCCCGCCAGCTGGTCGAGCCGCTCTTTCGGCATGCCCCAATCGCCGCTTGGAGCGGGCAGCATGGCGCCGCCGATTTTTGCGGTTCCCTCGTACAGAATTGTATTGAACTCCTGGCGATCCAGTGCGAGCGCCATGGCCTTGCGGACGCTGGGGTTGTCGAACGGCGGTTTGGTCTGATTGACGATCAGGTTGACGCTGACCCCCGAAGGGAATGTTTGGCAGACCGCGTTCGGCGCCTGACTCTTCAGGTCCTTCATCAGCGGCGGCGTGATATCGGTCGGGAAAGTCAGGTCGAACTCGCCAGAGGTAAACGCAAGAATGCGCGTCGACCGGTTCTCGATGATCTTGATGTCGATGGCATCAAGATACGGCCGGTCCTTCTTCCAGTAGTCCTTGTTCTTTTCCAGCCTGATCGAATCGCCGCGCTTGAACTCGACGAATTTGAACGGCCCGGTGCCGATGGGCTTGGTGCGCATCTGCGCCGGCGGCACGTGGCAGGAGTAGACCGGCGAGTAGCCCGAGGCGAGCAGCAGAAGGAACGCCGGTTGCGGCGCCTTCAGGTTGAAGGTCGCCTCGTAGTCACCGTTGATGGTGACCTCATTGAGATTGAAGTACCAGATCTTCCGCGGATTGCGGCGGAAGTCGGCGTTCTCCAGCTTGCCCGCCAGCATGTTCCAGGTGCACTGCACGTCCTTGGCGGTAAAGGGCTGGCCGTCGTGCCACTTCACGCCCTCACGCAGCTTGAAGGTCAGCTTGGTCTTGGTGTCGTCCCACGACCAGCTGGTGGCGAGATCGGGCACGATGGTGTCGGCGCTCTCGTGCTGCTTGGCCTGGTCGAAAATGACGAGGTTGTTGAAGACGGGCATGTAGGCCATCGTCACGTCGACGGTCGCCTCCTCCAGGATGGAAGCGCTCGGCGGATTGTTGCGGTGATAGACCCGCAGCGTGCCACCGGCCTTTTGCGCGACGGCCTCTTCCACGCCGCCTGCGAGCACGAATGCGAGCAACGGCAAAACAACGGCTAACCGACCGAACATCCTGTCCCCTCCTGCCGCCGCTTCTTTTCCGAAGCGGCAATTGTTTTTTATTTTTCAGGCGCGACCCTAGCACGGCCAATTCTCAGAGCAAGAATCAGGTCTTGCCGCGCTGCACCGTAAAGTGGCCTGACATCCGTTTCGTTTTGTCGCACTATCGGGCCATGAAAGAATTTCCTCCGCGCCGGATCGTCTGCCTCACCGAGGAAACCGTCGAGACGCTGTACCTGCTCGGCGAGGACGCGCGGATCGTCGGCGTCTCCGGCTACGCGGTGCGGCCGCCGCAGGTGCGGCGGGAGAAGCCGCGGGTCGCGGCGTTCACGTCGGCGAATATCGACAAGATTTTGGCGTTGCAGCCGGACCTGGTGCTGACCTTTTCGGATTTGCAGGCCGACATCGCAGCAGTGCTGATCAAGGCCGGTATTGCAGTGCATGCCTTCAACCATCGCGACCTCGCCGGCATTCTCGCGATGATCCGCACCAGTCGGCGCGCTGGTCGGCTGTTCCGTGCGCGCCGAAGCACTTGCGCACGGACTTGCGCAGCGCATCACGGCTGTCTCATCCTTTCGTCGAAGCGGGCGGCCAAAAGTCTATTTCGAGGAATGGGACGAGCCGATGATCTCTGGCATCGGCTGGGTCTCGGAGCTGATCGAGATCGCCGGCGGCGTCGACGTGTTCGCGCAACTGCGGAGCGCACAGGCGGCAAAAGATCGCATCGTCGGTTCCGATGACGTGATCGCGGCTGCGCCCGACATCATCCTCGCGTCATGGTGCGGGAAGAAGGTCGTGCCCGAAAAGATTTGCGCGCGGCCGGGCTGGGACAAAATCCCTGCGGTGAAAAACAACCGCATCGTCGAAATCAAGTCACCGCTGATCCTGCAGCCCGGTCCCGCGGCGCTCACCGACGGACTTGATGCGATCGTCGCGGCGCTGTGGCCCGAGAAAGCCACGCAGCGGGTGGCGGTGTGACAGCTTTGAACAGCTAACAAAGAGAACGAAAAACATGGACGAGGAAACGTCAAAGGCACGATTAACCGATCCTGGCATCCGCAATCTCTACAAGATCGAGAGCCGCTGGCAGGCCTGGCTCGATGTCGAGGCCGCGCTGGCCAAGGCGCAGGCCGATCTCGGCATCATTCCGCGCGAGGCGGCCGATGCGATCGCGCGCATCGCAAAGCTGGAGCTGCTCGACCGCAAGCGCATCGATGAAGCGCTGGCGCGCACCTCACACACCATCGTGCCGCTGGTGTGGGAGATGTCGCGCGTCGCCGGCGAGCCGCACGGCGGCTGGGTGCATTGGGGCGCGACGACGCAGAACATCACCCAGACCGGCGACATCCTCGTGTTGCGCCGGGTGCACGAAATCTTCCTGGGCCAGCTGCGCCAAATCCTGATCGCGATGGCCGATCTCGCCGAGCGCGGCGCCGACATGGTGATCGCCGGCCGCACTCACGGCCAGCACGCGGTGCCGGCGACGTTCGGCTTCAAGGTCGCGGTGTGGATCGATGAATTGCTGCGCCACATCGAACGGCTGAAGCAGATCGAGCCGCGCATCTTTGTCGCGATGCTCGGCGGAGCGGCCGGCACCTATGCCTCGCTCGGCGCGCAAGGACCCGCGGTGCAGGCAGGCATCGCGAAATATCTGAAGCTTGTGCCGATGACGATTTCGGCGCGGACAACAGGCGACCATCTCTCCGAATATATCACCCTGCTCGGCCTGATCGGCGCCACCGGCGGCAAGATCGGCCGCGAGATCTATACCTTGATGAAGACCGAGTTCGGCGAGGTCGAGGAGCCGGTGCCGCCCGGCACGGTCGGCTCGTCGACCATGCCGCAAAAGCGCAATCCAAAACTCTGCCAGGAGATCATTGCGATGTCGGCCGAGTTGCGCGCATGCGTGCCGATCGCGCTGGAGGCGATGACGACGGAGCACGAGGCCGACCGCACCACGAGCCTGATGATGCGCGACGTCACCTCGCGCGCCTGCATCGCGATGGGCGACATGCTGGCGCGGCTGCAGCTTGTCATCTCGGGCCTGCAGGTCGATCCCAAGCGGATGCGCGAGAACCTCGAGCTCGGCGGCGGGCTGATCATGGCGGAGGCCGTCATGCTGCAGCTCGGCCAGGCGATCGGCCGCCAGCACGCGCATGACGTTGTTTATGATGCCGCGCAAGCGGCCTTCGTCGAGAAGAAATCGTTTGCCGGCTTGCTGGCAGCGGACGCGCGCGTGACCAAGCACATGTCGGCGCGCGAGATCGAGGCACTGCTCGATCCCGCGGCTTACACCGGGCTGTGCGCGGACATGGCGCGCGACGCGGCGAAGCGCGCGCGGGCTGTTGCCTCTCCCTGAAAGGGATAGGTCGATTTGCGCCGCAGCCAAGTCTGCGCAGACAGCGTAAACTTGGCTGCGTGTGCAAATCGGGTGTCGCTGGCGTTCCCCGTGGAGAACCTCACTCCGAGCCTCCCCTTTTCAAGGCTTGGAGTGCCGCATTCTTGCGCAGTATCACGGTCGAATGTTTTTCGATCAGGCGAGAAACACGCAACGTCGAGATGGGCGTCGCGGACTGATTGCGTTGCTCCCGCAAACTTTATCTCAGCTCACCATGAGCGCGCCGAAACTGGCCTAAAATTCGCATAGCTACGGCAGTGCTGAGGTCCGTCTCAGGGGCAATGCGTGATCGCAGGCGCGCCCCGCCAGGCACGGCAGCGAAAGAAGATGCCGCAGATTCACTCGAAATGATCAGGTTTGGAGGACGTCATGAACGTTCATGCCACGATCGATCTCAAATGGCCCGGTCTTGCTCATCCGAACGGCAGCCCCATTCGCCTGAACAACCAGGATTTCGTGGCTATCGATCGTGATCGGAGTGCCTCATACGAGGCAACCTATCGCCCGCAAGCGCTCTACAATCGTGCAAACGAAGGCTTTCACGCGAACAACGAATTTTTCCTGCTCCACGAGGTTGCAACCAACCTGCCGATTTACCTGCCTGATACCGGCCCGACCGATTTTCATCTCCACCTTCCGCCGGGCGGTTACCAGCTTGTGCTGGTCACGTCCGGAATGTTCACGTTCGACTACGATGGCCGGATCTACTATGTCGGCCCTGGCTCGGTGATGCTGCAGAGCGCGATCGTGCATCGGCAGCTGTTTTACACATGGTCGGGGTTATCGACTGAAGAGAATCTCAAGACGCCGCAGACGGTCGTCCCGGATGCAATGTCGATGGGCTATTCGGGCAAGTTTCTCGAAGCCTTCATCACCGACCCCACGACATTCCCGAACCCGACGGTCGTAGGCCCGGATCAAATCGACGAAGCCGAAACGCCGCGCGTGGCCTGGAGCCACTCGCTGCATGATCGCCCGGTGGACGCGGGCTTTTGGCTTCAGGAGCCGCTGGAGCTGGGAGCGCTCTACAAGCCGGCCATTGGTACAAACATAGTGTCTGCCGGGCCGGTCTATATTCGCGATATCGGAATCGAGGTCCCCAGCGGCCATCTTACAACTGGACACATCATCGCGACCGACCCGCATGGGCAGTCACTGTTGCCGAAGAGCGCATCGGCCGCCGCGGATACCACCTGTCTTGAGAAAGGTGAAGTCGTTATCTATCGCGTCATTCGCGGCACGGCCGATTTCAAGGACAGCTCGGAGAAGACGATTGAACTTGCCGCGGGCGATACGGTTACGGCCGGCGGAAAGTCGATAAAGCTTACTGGAATTGGCGAAAACACCCAGGTTCTGCGGCTTGGGTTGCTGAAGGGTATCGACAGCCTTCGCAGCTGGACAACGACGCAGCGTGATGAAATTGATGGCTTGGCTGGTCAAATCATCACACGGAAGGACGTTCGCCCCCTGCGAACCGAAGGCAAGCCGGTGGGGTACTTATACGAATAGGCGGTGGTTGGATCCGCGATCGCTGGTCTAGTCGCGGCGACGCATGTCGCTCGTAGGTCGGCGCATCGCGCCAAGTGCGCGGCGGGTGACCAAGAACTGGATCCCGATCGCGCGGGAAACTTGTAGATCAAAAAATAGGCAGCGCGCCAAAACGCCGCCTAAAATTCGACCTCGAGTTCCTCGATGTCGGTGGGCTCGAGCTTCGCCGCCGCGATCCATTCCTTCATCTCGGGGATGCCCATGATGAAGCGGCAATACTCGGCGATACGGTCGTCGACCCTGACGTCGTAGGTCATGAAGCGCGTGACCACGGGCGCGTACATCGCATCCGCCATGCTGCGCTCGCCGAACAGGAACGGACCGCCGGTCTCGCCAAGGCACTCGCGCCAGATCTGGCAGATGCGGTCGATGTCGGCCTGCGCGCGCGACCAGATCTTGAAGCCGGGGAAATGGCCCTTGAGATTGACCGGCAGCGATGCCCGCAGCGTCGCAAAGCCGGAGTGGATTTCGCCCGAGATCGAGCGGCATTTGGCCCGCAGAATGCGGTCCTGCGGCAACAGTTCCGCCTGCGGCATCACCTCGTTGAGGTATTCGGCTATCGCCAGCGTGTCCCACACGGTGGCGCCGTCGTGGCGCAGGCACGGCACCAGGATCGACGACGACAGCAACAGGATTTCCGCGCGGGCCGCCGGGTCGTCCGGCGAGACGATGACTTCGTCGAAGTCGAGGCCCGCGAACCTGGTCAGCAGCCAGCCGCGCAGCGACCAGGACGAGTAGTTCTTGCTGGTAATGGTCAACGTCGCCTTGGCCATCGTTTGCTTCGCTCCCACGCTTAACGGCACGAAATTTCCTTGAGGCGGGCAGCCGAAGACGGCCCGCCTGTCGGATCTCTGAGCAAACCACGTGCCAATTCGCCAGAGTTTCAGGCAGTTAGGTGCCGGACCGTTTGGCGTCGGACTTGCATGGCAGAGGTCAGAAAGGCCGGGGCGTTACCGTTGATGTTGTACCAAGCATTTCAGAATCAAATGGATCTGACCGAGCCGCTACGGTCGTCGGCGGCCTCGGCCCTCACTTTCCTCAACATGGTGCCGGGCGGGACGCCAAAGACCGCGGCGCGCCGCGCCGCCGCCGCGCTCGAGCTGATTACCCGCTCGAAACTGACCTACCGGCGGCCGTCCTACGGCATCGACAAGGTCATGGTCGGCAACCGCGAGCTCGCGGTGGTCGAGGAGGCCGTCTACAAGACGCCATTCGGCACGCTGCTGCGCTTCAACCGCATCGGCGCGCCGGTGCAGCCAAAAATCCTGCTGGTCGCGCCGATGTCCGGCCACTTCGCGACGCTGTTGCGCAACACCGTGAAGACCCTGGCTCAGGATCACGACGTCTACATCACCGACTGGCACAACCCGCGCGACATTCCGTTATGCGAAGGCAACTTCGGCCTCGAAGACTACACCGAGCACCTGATCGAATTTATGGAGGTGCTGGGTCCGGGCTCGCACATGGTGGCGATCTGCCAGCCGTCGGTGTCGGCGCTGGCGGCCGCCGCGATCATGTCGGAGGACGATCATCCGGCGCGGCCGTCGAGTATCACGCTGATGGCGGGCCCGATCGACACCCGCATCTCGCCGACCAAGGTCAACGAGTTCGCAACGACGCGCCCCTTGAGCTGGTTCGAGCGCAACATGATCTCGTATGTGCCGGTGCAGTGCACCGGCGCGCTGCGCCGCGTCTATCCGGGATTCGTGCAGCTGACGGCGTTCGTCTCGATGAACCTGCAGCGCCACGTCAAGGCGCATGTCGACCTGATGGGTCACCTCGCCAAGGGCGAGAAGGAGCAGGCCGAGACCATCAAGACCTTTTACGACGAATACTTTGCCGTGATGGATCTCTGCGCCGACTTCTACATCGAGACCATCCGCGACGTGTTCCAGGAGCACCTCTTGCCGCAAGGCAAGTTGACGTATCGCGGCCGGTACGTGAACCCGAAGGCGATCCGGCGCATGGGACTGCTGACGGTCGAGGGCGAGAAGGACGACATCTGCTCGATCGGGCAGACGGTCGCAGCGCAAGACCTCTGCACCGGCGTGCGCGCCTACCGCAAGATCCACCACATGCAGGCCGGCGTCGGCCACTACGGCGTATTCAGCGGCAAGAAGTGGAACAACGAGATCTATCCGCTGCTGCGCGATTTCATTCACATGAATTCGTGAGGGGTGCGTTGCCGCGCCACGCTGCGCGCCCAGATGGTGCAGGTTGAAGCCGTCATCAAGATGCTGGACCCGGACTTCAGCGTGCAGGCCATAGCTGTCAAGCGGCGCGTCCGGGGCAATCCGTGGTTCAAGCAAGCGACGCTCTACCGGAACGCGCTAGACGTGCTCCGCAACACGACGGCGCCCATGACTACGGGCGAGATCGTGACGGCGTTGCTGGAGTCCAAAGGCATCAAGGCCAGCAAGAATGAGTACCGCAATCTTGAGGCTGGGATCAGAGCATCGCTCGATAATCACAATGGCAGGGGTGTTGAGCGGACGGGGACGGGTTGGTCGTTCAGATTTGATATTAAATAAATAAACCAAAAAATTAAATTGACTTTTCCATTATGCGGAACGATCTCAAATGCGCGACGTTGCTCGTCTTGCGACTCCCGAAGAAAGCGCGCTAAGGTTGTAACGGAAAAGTGACGGAGCCGTGCTAAAAAAGCCCTAAAAGGGCTCCCGTCACGTCATGACGGGGGAATGAATGGCGTGGGCGTTTCCTGATTTGGGGCTGAACAGCTTCAAGTCGGACGAATGGAGGTTCGCTGCGATATGCGTCATTGTGGTGGGTGTCGCGGTGGCGCCTTCTTATCTAGCATTTAAAGCTTCAAAACATAAGGCTGACCTGCACTATAAAACTGCACTTACAAATGCGGAGGCTAAACTTCAACAGGCACGCAATAGAGCCGCTGTACGAACTGCAGCCACCAGTGGAAAACGATCAGATGATCCAGGTACTATTCATTAGCGCTTTTGCTCTTTCGCTGTTCTTTGTGTTCGGAGCTAGACGGTATAATCAAGCTACGAAGGCAGCGGACGTGTATCTGAAAAATTTTTCAAACTTGGCAGACGATGCGCGCGTGCCTCTGCCTATCCTAGAAAACATGCACGAAGCGTTTAAAAACGCGTGCCATCCTTGCACCGCTGTGTTCGTTACTTTGTCGGTGCTGCGATTTAGATTTTTCAAATCTTATCGCGAGGAAATCAGGAAACAAGAGCAGCCGAAGCATTTGGAGGGCCTTGATCCATCTGTTGTATCAAAGCTAGCACACAACAACACTCGCACTGTTTCTTTATACAACTTACTCAGTCCCATTCATCGGGATGATTGCGCGTGCGCTTCTCACCAGAAGCGCACGTAGATTCGCAATGGTGATGGAGGGATGCAAGCCACTGAACGAGCGCAGTTGTTTGTGTTCAATGTGGAGCATGCAGCGCATCAGAAGGTCGTCGCCTAGCTTTCAATGTGCCTCTGCAAATAACCGGTGAAGTCCACTGACTTCCCACGCTTCAGCGCCAACGCACCAATCCGGTTCACATGTTCGCCATTGCTCAGGCGGCGGTTGTCTTCCCGCCATGACGACTCCTGAGCGTACCAAAGCAGATACGCGCCAGCGATATGATGATGGATGCCGATCTCGGCGCGGCGCTGGAATTGGAGGGCGTAGTGCTGGAAGAGATCTAGACTTTCATCCTGATCTCACGCTGACGATCAATCGTCCTCACACGGAGGGCGCATGGCAATCCAGTTCCAGCGCACCGTTCCTGTCTTCCGCATCTTCTCAACCGAGAAGGCGCGCGAATTCTATCTCGATTACCTCGGCTTCAAGGTCGATTGGGAACATCGCTTCACGCCGGACGCGCCAGTCCACATGCAGGTTTCCAGGGATGCGCTCGCGCTCCACTTGAGCGAACATCACGGCAGCGGATCGCCCGGCGCGATCGCCTATGTCTACATGACCGGCGTTCGTGAATTGCACCGAGGAGCTGGACGCAAAAAACTATCCTTATCTCCGCCCCGGTCTGAACGAGCAGGAATGGGGCATGACCGAGCTGACCGTGACCGATCCGTTTTATAACCGGATTACATTTGGTGAGCCGAAGTAGCCATAAAGCTCCGCATAAATCGCTGCCGACCCTGTCACATCCCTTGCTCCTAGCTCGTCTTGTGGTTTGATCCGCCTTAAGAGGACCGCCATGAGACCTGCCATCGCCCTGCCACGACGCCGCACCGACCTGCTCACGCTGTTCGCCCTGATCGCCACCATGATCGGTGCCGGGATCGCGAACGAGTTCAGCCTGAAGTCGGCAGCCGCCGTCGCATGGACCGACGGCATCCTGTGCATGACGGATGCGCGGGCCGGCTCCGCCGACCGCGTGATCCCGGTCGCCTCCTACCCACTGGCGAACGCACCTGGCAAACGCGTCACGGTCGTGCGCGTGATCTATGGCCCCGGCGGCTTCACCCGGCCGCACTATCACGCCGGTACCGTGACGGCTTACATCGTGCGCGGCGCGATCAAATCACAGCTCGAGGGCAGTCCGCTCGAGACTTTTACTCCGGGCCAAACCTTCTTCGAGCCGCCCGGATCGGTGCACATGGTCTCGGCCAATGCGAGCGCGACCGAGGAAGCCGAGTTGCTTGCGATCTTCGTCGCCGACGAAGGCGCCCAGCTGACGACGTTTCTGGATTGAGTTCGTCATTCCGGGCTCGCTCGCGCGCTCGCATCCCGGAATGACGGCCGTTTTTCGCATATCTGGCTCCCCTCCCCGCGTGCTAGTCCTTGACCAACCAGTCAGGGAGAAAACAACAAGATGTCCTGGGAGAAGGAAGTCGGCGAGATCGAGCGGCGCAAGCATTTCGCCAGACAGATGGGCGGCAAGGAAGGCATCGACCGCCAGAAGAAGCGCGGCAAGCTGACGGTCCGCGAGCGCATCGACCATCTCGTCGACAAGGGGTCGTTCCACGAATTCATGGGGCTGACCGGCACGTCCCGCTACGAAGGCGGCGACCTCGTTGCTTTCACGCCAAAGGGCGCGGTCGTCGGGACAGCCAAGCTCGACGGCCGCAAGGTGGTCGTCAACGCCGGCGACTTCACGGTGCGCGGCGGCTCGGCCGGCGGCGATCGCGGCGCCATGGGCCAGGAATTGTCGTCGACCCAGCGCGCGCTGGAATGGCGGCTGCCCTATATCCGCCTGCTCGACGCGGCCGGCGGCAGCGTCCGCTCGTTCGAGCATATCGGCCGCACTTATCTGCCCGACGGCAATGCCTGGACCATCGACGACGTGCAACTGATGTCGGTGTCGCCCGTGGTGTCGGCGGTGATGGGCTCGGTCGCAGGATTGCCGGCGATCCAGGCGTGCCTTGCGCATTTCAGCCTGATGGTGCGCGGCATCAGCCAGCTGTTTCCGGGCGGGCCGCCTGTCGTGAAGGCCGCGCTCGGCTACGACATCACCAAGGAAGATCTCGGCGGCGAGCACATCCATGTGCGCGAGAGTGGCTGCATCGACAATCTCGCCGAAACCGAGGAAGACGCCTTCGACCAGATCCGGAAATTCCTGAGCTACCTGCCGAGCAGTGTTTACGAGATGGCGCCGCGCGGACCGGTCGGTGACGACCCGGCGCGCGCCGAACACGAATTGCTGTCGTTCGTGCCGCGCGATCGGCGCAAGCCATACGATGGGCGGAAGCTCATCAAGCTCGTGGTCGACAAGGACTTGTTCTTCGAGATCGCGCCGGACTACGGCCGCGCCCGCGTCACCGGGCTTGCCCGCTTGAACGGCTATCCCGTCGCGATCATGGCCAACAATCCCCGGCACAATGGCGGCACCACCGACGTCGCCGCCGGCAACAAGATGCTGCGGATGATCCAGCTGTGCGACACCTTCCATCTGCCGCTGATCTCGCTCGCCGACGAACCCGGCTTCATGGTCGGCCTGCAATCGGAGAAGCAGGGCATCGAGCGCGCCGGCGCAAAGCTCGTCTCGTATGTGTGCAACAGCCGGATGCCGTGGATCACGATCGTGATCGGGCGGCTGTTCGGCGTCGCCGGCCAGTGCCATCACCGTCCGACCGGCATGTTCCGCCGTTACGCCTGGCCGTCGGCGAGCTGGGGCTCGATGCATATCTCTGGCGGGGCGTCGGCGGCCTATCGCGCGGAGATCGAAAATGCCCCCGACCCGGAAGCCAAGCGCAGGGAGATCGAGGATCGGCTCAACGCGATCGCCTCGCCGTTCCGCACGGCTGAGGCGACCGGACAGGACATCATCGATCCACGCGAGACGCGCGCGGTGCTTTGCGACTTCGTCGAGGACGCGCAGCGCATCCTTGCCAGCCAGCTCGGGCCGCCGCCGATTCCGTTTTTGCCGTGAGCGGGTCTACCGCTTCACCTGCAAGAGCTCAATCAGGTAACCATCGGGATCCTTGGCAAAGCCGACGAGATTGCCCGACACCTTGCTCGGCGTCGGCTCGCGCACGATCTCGAGTCCTTCGGCGCGAATGCGCTCTGCGACCGCCTTGGCGTCGGGCACGCCGAGCACGAGCTTGATCGGATTGTCCTTGTAGTTGCGTTTCGAGCCGTCGGTCCAGTGCATCAGCACCAGGCGGGAGCCTTTCGACGTCGTTCCTTCGGGCGAGTAGCCGACGATCACTTCGTCCATGTAGTCGAGCTTGATGGTTTGCAGCTGCTTCATGCCGCAGACGCGGGTGTAGAAGTCGACCGACCGCTTGAGATCGCTGACGCCAATTCCGATTGAACGGAAGATAATGTCATCCACGACGGACTTCGTTGCTGCTTCAGCCTGCACCATATCGGTTCCTTCCCTGCCTTTCGGCTCTTATTTGTTGTCGCTATCGCTTTCGAAGCGGTTATCGTAACAACAAACAACAGCGCTGGCCAATCGTCTGACGACGCGGGCCTTGCGGGAAACGCATTGGGAGGCCCCATGAAGGTTGCGGGAAAAATCGTTGTCGTCACCGGCGGTGCCAAGGGCATCGGACAAGCACTGTGCGATCGCTTCCATCGCGAGGGCGCGAAGAAAGTCATCGTCGCCGATATCGATATCGCCAATGCATCGGTCATCGCCGAAGCGGTCGGTGGCGCGGCCTACCAGTGCGACGTCACGAAGGAAGCCGACATCAAGCGCGTGATCGACGACACCGAGAGCAAGCATGGCCCGATCGAGCTGTTCTGCTCCAATGCGGGCGCGGCGATCGGCTTCAACATCCTGACGGAGAATGCCGCCGGCGACCCGGATGAGGTCTGGACGCATGGCTGGAAGCTTCACGTCATGGCGCATGTTTACGCAGCGCGCGCGCTGGTGCCGCGCATGAAAGCGCGCGGCGGCGGGTATTTCCTGAACACGATCTCGGCGGCGGGGCTGCTGTCGCAGGTCGGCAGTGCGGTGTATTCGACCACCAAGCACGCGGCGGTCGGATTTGCCGAGAACCTCGCGATCACCCATCGCGACGACAACATCCGCGTCTCCATGCTGTGCCCGCAGGGCGTCGACACGCCGCTGCTGCGCGGACTTGCCGCCGGGCCGCAATCGACCGATGGAATCCTGAGCCCGGCGCAGGTTGCGGACGCAGCGATTGCCGGCCTCGAGCACGAGGCGTTCCTGATCCTGCCGCACCCCGAAGTCGCCGGCTACATGCAGAACAAGATCGGCAATTACGACCGCTGGATCGGCGGCATGGCGAAGCTGAACCGCAGCGCCAAGGAGCGGGCGAAGGGGAAGGCGTAGCGTGGTGCAGTTCGCCGTCGTCCCCGCGCACGCGGGGACCCATACGCCGCAGCACCAGCGAGATGGCGGGCAGCGACGGCAAACTCGTCATTGCGAGGCGCGAAGCGCCGAAGCAATCCAGTTCACTTTTGTGGCTTCTGGATTGCTTCGCTTCGCTCGCAATGACGAGTTTGTGTTTGAGCGGCGTACGATCAAACATGCACAGGGGTTATGGGTCCCCGCGTGCGCGGGGACGACTCAGTATAGGTCGATGCGTCCCGCCTACGCCGACTTCTTCGCCCCAATCCGCTCGCGCTTGACGTTGATGCCGGCTTTCACCCGGTCGAACGTGCCGGGCACGATGCCCTCGGAGCGGATCAAGTGCTTCTCGACCTTCTGCGTCGGCGTCCGCGGCAGCAGATCGACGACGCGCACGTAGCGCGGCACCATGAAGTGCGCCATGCGCGGGATCAAAAAACCGATCAGGTCGGCGGGATCGAGCTCGGCGCCGGGCGCAAGCGAGATCGCAACCAGCACTTCATCCTCGCCAACCTCGCTCGGCACCGCGACGGCGGCGGCTTCCTTCACGGCGGGGTGGGCGCACACCTCCATCTCCACCTCAAACGACGAAATATTCTCGCCGCGGCGGCGGATCGCGTCCTTCATGCGGTCGACGAAGAAGTAATTGCCGTGCTCGTCTGATGCGGAAGGCATCGCCGGTGTGGAACCAGCCGTTGCGCCAGGCGCGCGCGGTCGCTTCGGGATTGCCGAGATAGCCGTGGTTCATCGCCCACGGCGTGTCGGTGCGCAGGATCATCTCGCCGACCTGGCCCGGCGCGACCTCGCAATCGTTCTCATCGACGAGGCGGACGTCGACGCCTTTGCGCGGCTTGCCGCACGAGGTCAGCGGCCCCGGGTTCGGCCCGTCGAACAGCGGGCTCGAAATCTCCGTCATGTTGAAGACGGTGAAGACCTCGCAGCCGAAGCGCCGCGCGAAGTCCTTGGTGTCTTCGGCGAGCGGCACCATGATCACCGATTTCATGCCGTGACCGAGATCGGTGTCTGCGGGCGGCTGCTTGACGAGGAACGTCGCCATCACGCCGAGCAGCGTCGTCGAGGTCGATTTGGTTTCGCGCACGACGTGCCAGAATTTTCCGGTCTCGAAGGATTCGACCAGCGCCGCCGACGCGCCGAGGATCAGAATGTAATTCATCACGCCCATGCCGCCGACGTGAAACAGCGGCAGGTTGATCAGGTAGCGATCGTCGGCGGTCAGATACGGGAACGAGGCGATGCCGGCGGTGTGCAGGTGGATGTAAGACGTCAGCACGCCCTTCGACGGTCCGGTCGTTCCGGAAGTGTAGATCACCATCTGGGTGTCCCACGGCACGATCGGCCGATCGAGCGGCGCAAGCGCTGATGGCGCCGGAGCCAGCACGCTGCTTGCGTGCACCTTCAAGCTCTTGTGCGGCGACCGATCGCCGCCGAGCACAACGGCCTGCGTCAGTGCGGAGCAATCGATGTCGGCGAGCCGCTCCTGCAGGTCGGCATGGACAACGATGATCTTCGCCAGCGAATTCCGGATCACGTGCTCGAGCAGCCGCCCGCGATAGGCGATGTTGACGGGGATCGCGACCGCGCCGAGATAATTCGCCGCAAAAATCGCGCGGACCGCGTCGCTGCCGTTCGGCATCCAGATCAGCACATTGTCGCCCTGTTTGACGCCGAGCTGCTGCAGGCCGAGCGCGGTTTGCACCACTGCGTCGCGGAGCTGGCGGTAGGTCCAGCTCGAGCCGTCGGGAAACAGTGAAAACACCTTGTCCGGGGTCTCGCGGGCGCGGCGATCGATCAGCAAGCGGGTGATGCAATCATCGGCTGCGGGAATGCGGGGGTCAAAAACCTTCGCTGGCACGGTGGCGTTCATGGCTGCCCTCTGCTGCATTGCATTATTTGTTTTGAGCGGCGTTTCGTCCCGGCGCGGAGCACTAGCGCGTTTCGTTTGAGGGCGAAACGGCTTGGCCGAGGACCTGTTGCCGCGCCTGGCTTGCCCATTTCGCGGACTTGCCTGACGTCGAAACCACGCTACGCTCCCGCCCAAAACAACGACCAAGAACAACGACACGCGTTCGGGAGGAGAGCATGAACGTCACCCAGGGATTGCGGCGGATGCTGCAGGTCGACCCGCAGGGGATTGCGACGATCGACGGCAACCGCCGGCACACATGGGCTGAACTCGGCGACCGGGTCGCGCGGCTCGCCGGCGCACTGCAAAACCTCGGCATCAAGGCCGGCGACCGCGTCGCCGTGCTGATGCTGAACTCCGACCGCTACATCGAGCTATATCTTGGCGTCGCCTGGGCCGGCGCGGTGATCGTGCCGACCAATACGCGCTGGAGCGCGATCGAGATCGAGGATTCGCTGCATGATTGCCGCGCCTCGATGCTGGTGGTCGACAAGGCGTTTGCGGCCATGGGTGTGCAGCTCGCCAAGGCCATTCCGTCGATGACGCTGGTCTATGCCGACGACGATGCGGGACCTGCGGAGGCGAAGAATTATGAGGCCCTGATCGCTGCCGCAAAGCCGATCGACGATGCCATGCGCAAGCCAGAAGATCTGGCCGGCATCTTCTATACCGGCGGCACCACGGGCCGCTCCAAGGGCGTGATGCTGAGCCACAACAATCTTGTCACCAACGCGCTGCATACGTTGGCCGAAGGCCTGTTTCCCGAAGGCAGCATCTACCTGCATGCGGCGCCGATGTTCCATCTTGCCAATGGGGCTGCGATGTTCGTGCAGCTGTTGAGCGGCGGGCGCAATGTCGTCATCCGCTCGTTCACGCCGGAGGGCGTGATGGACGCGGTACAGGCCGAGAAGGTCAATATCGGCCTGATTGTGCCGACCATGATCCAGATGCTGGTCGACATCCCGCGTTCGGCAGTCGCGACATGTCCTCGCTGAAGCGCGTCCTGTATGGCGCTTCGCCGATCACGGAAGCGCTGCTCGATCGCGCCATGACGAAGCTGCCCAACGTCGCCTTCCATCAGCTCTACGGCATGACGGAAACGGCGCCCTGCGCCACCCACCTGCACTGGCGCGAGCACACCGGCGAAGGCCGCGCCAAGGGCCGGCATCGCGGCTGCGGCCGCGCCATCATCGGCGTCGAGGTGCGCATCGTCGACGCCGACCACAAGCCCGTGCCGCCAAACACGGTCGGCGAGGTCGCAATCCGCGGCAACAACGTGATGATGGGCTACTGGGAGCGGCCGGAGGAAACCGCAAAGGCGCTGATCGGCGGCTGGATGCACACCGGCGACGGCGGCTACATGGACGAGCACGGCTATTTCTACCTGGTCGACCGCATCAAGGACATGATCGTCACCGGCGGCGAGAACGTTTACTCGATCGAGGTCGAGAACGTTTTGGCGCAACACCCGGCCGTCGTGCAGTGCGCAGTGGTCGGCATCCCGCATGAACGCTGGGGCGAAGCGGTGCACGCCATCATCGTACGCAAGCCCGGTGTCGCGGTCGATCCGGCCGAGGTGATCGCGTTCTGCAAGGAGCGGATTGCACACTACAAATGCCCGCGCAGCGTCGATGTGCGCGACGAGCCGCTGCCGCTGTCGGGCGCGGGGAAAATTCTCAAGCGCGAGCTGCGCAAACCGTTCTGGGAGAAGGAGAAGAAGACGGCGTGAGTTTGCGGGTCAACGGGCATCGGCCGTGAACGCACATGAACTCGCCCCGTTGGGGAGAGGTAAGAAAATCGAGAGCGAGTTCGAACCATGAGCGGCATCGCCATAGACCTCCCCGCCGACGTCGTCGCAACGCGCGACGGCGTGTTGCGTTTTGTCGAGATGGAGGTCGCGCCGCGCATCGAGCACAATCACGCGCTCCTGGAAGACCAGCGTCAGCTCTATGAGGACAACGGGCGCTACTCTCGAGGCGTCCGCGAGCTGATCCGTGAGGTTCGCATGCTGTCGGCTAAAGCCGGCTTCTACGGCATGTGTGCGCCGGAAGCGCTTGGCGGCGGCGGGCTCGGCCACCTCGCCTACTACGTCGCCTGGGAAGCGATCTATCGCCGGCTCGGCGGCATGGCCGTGCTGACACCCTGGGTGATCGCACACTGGGCGTTCGGGCCAAGCCCGCTGTTCACCCAGATCAGCGAGGAGGCGCGCCAGCGCTGTCTTGCCGGCATGATATCAGGCGAGACCTCGATGTGTTTTGGCCTGTCCGAGCCCGGCGCAGGCTCCGACGCCACCATGATCAAGACCCGGGCCGTGAGCACCAGCAAGGGCTGGCGCATCAGCGGACGAAAGCTATGGACCTCGAATGCTCCGACCGCGGAATGGTGCATCGTGTTCGCGATCACCGATGCGGCGAAAGCCGAGAGGAAAGCCGGCGGCATCAGCGCATTCATGGTGCCGACCAGCGCGCCGGGCTTCAATGTCGAGAGCGTGGTCAAACTGTTCGGCCATGTCGGCGGCCACGAAGGCGCGCTGGTGCTGGAAGACGTCGAGGTCGAGCCGTGGCAGCTGGTCGGCAAGCTCGACGACGGCTTTCGCATCGCGCTGTACGGCGTCTCGCTCGGCCGGATCTACAATTCCGCGCGCGCCGTCGGCCAGGGCCGCTGGGCGCTGGAGCGCGCGGTCGATTACGCCAAGCAGCGCAAGGCGTTTGGGGCTACGATCTCCGAATATCAGGGCGTCTCGTTCCCGCTGGCGCAGGCCGCGACCGAGTTGCACGCCGCGCATCTAATGGGACTCAACGCCGCGATGCTGATCGACCAGGGCGACCGCGCGGTGAAAGAGCTGTCGATGGCCAAGTCCTATGCCGTGCAGGCCGGCTTTCGCGCGGTCGACCGCGCCATGCAGACGTTCGGCGGCATGGGGCTGACCAACGAAGTCGGCCTGGTGCACGCCTGGCAGGATCTGCGCATCGTCAACATCGCCGACGGCACCAACGAAATTCTGCGCACGCACCATCGCGCAGCGATTGTTTGCGGGCGATCTGGATTTGTAGCGTTATATCAGCATGAGGAAATGCCATGATCTATGAACTGAGAACCTACACGCTAAAGCCCGGCACGGTCGCCGACATGGTGAAGGCCGCAAGCACGGTCTCGCGCGACATCCGCGGCAATGACTACGGCAGGCTCGAGGGTTACTGGTCGACCGAGATCGGTCCGCTCAATCAGGTCATGCATCTGTGGAGTTACAGCGACTTCAATGAGCGTACCCGGCTGCGCGCGGAGCTCGCCAAGAACCCGCGCTGGGGCAGCGAGTATCTGCCGCTCATCCGCCCCCTGTTGATGCGCCAGGACATCCGGCTTTTGAACGCACTGATCGCGCCGGTTGCTCCGGCAACGACCGGCAATGTCTATGAGCTGCGCAACTATCGCGCCAAGCCCGGCGGTGCCGTCAGGCAATGGCTCGAAATTTTTACCGCAGCGCTGAAGCATCGCGAGAAATATTCGAAGATCGTCGGGCTCTGGCAGACCGAGGCGGGCCAACCGAATGAAGTGTGTTACATCTGGGCCTACCCCGACCTGAATGCGCGGGCCAAGGCGCGCGGCGATGCTGCCAATGATCCAGGCTGGAAGGAATTCCTCGGCAAGAGCGGATCATTCCTGGACGAGATGCATTCGACCATTATGCTCCCGGCGCCGCACTCGCCGCTGAAGTAATACAGAACAGGACTCGCAGATGCCAACGTTGACCGGGGCGCAACAGATCGACCGAGGCCGCGCGATCCTGCCAGTTCCCGAGCCAAACCTGACGCCGGACGAACTGGTCGCGCGCGCGGCGGCGCTGCGGCCGCTGTTGCGCGCGCAGCAGGACCAGAACGATGCGCGCGGCGCCTATTCCGACGAGCTGCACCAGGCGTTCCTGAAGGCAGGGCTCTATCGCACGATGCAGCCGAGGATGTTCGGTGGCTATGAATTCGACGTACCGACCTTCTACAAGGCGATGATGGAAATCTCGCGCGGACATCCCGGAGTCGGCTGGTGCCTGACGCTGTGTGCATCGCATCCGTTTCTCATTGCTTCGCACTGGGGCGAGCAGGCGCAGCGCGACTTCTTCGGTCCCACCGGCCATTTCACGGCCCCTCACCGCCCGATGCCGATGGGCACCTGCACGCCGGTGCCAGACGGGTATCGCATCAGCGGGCAGTGGAACTATTGCTCGGGCATTCCCCATGCCACGCATTTCATCGGCGGCGCGTTCCTGAAAGACGGACAGGAGCCGCCGAAGGTCGTGCAGGTGGTGCTGCCGCGCGGCAGCTACACAATCCTCGACGACTGGGGTGACGACGCCACCATGGGCATGCGCGCGAGCGGCTCGAACAGCGTGAAAGCGACCGACGTCGTCGTGCCCGAGCATCACGTCGTCACCGTCGAAAATCTCGGCGCCAAGCCCGACGACATGGTCGATGGTACGCCGGGCACGCGGCTGCATGGCAACCCGATGTATCTCGGCCGGCTGATGGGGCCCTATCACTGTTCGCTGGTGTCGCCGATCGTTGGTGCCGCGCGCGCGGCGCTCGACGAATATGAAGACATCATCCGCGCGCAGAAGACGATGCTCGATCCAACCATCCTGCGTGCCGACAATGCCGACTTCCAGCGCTTCTTCGGCGAGGCGCTGGCGCTGACCGATGCGGCGGAGGCCATCGTGCTGCAGGGTTGCGAACGCTACATGGACTATTGCCGGCGCTGGGCCAAGGACGGCTCGCCGATCACGGTCGAGGAAAACCTGCGGCTCTGGACCATGATCCAGCAGGGCGGCCGGCTTGCCTGCGAGGCGGTCGAGCTGCTGTTTCACACCTCAGGCTCGACGGCGACGCGCAAGGGCAGCCGCATCCAGCGCTACTTCAACGACGTTCAGATGTACCGCTCGCACATTTCGTCGCAGTTCTCGGTGTTCGCCGGCATCATCGCCCGCGCGCATCTCGGCAAGCCGACCGGCTGGCGCGGACTTTAAGAGTTATCCACCCACAATAACCTTCGGAGGAGACCATGGCGCAGCAGGATCCTGTCAGTTTCGCCAAGCGACCCGAGACGATCGGCCAAGTAAGCGTCGCCAGGCCGCAGACCGGCGCCGAATATCTCGCCTCGCTCGACGACGACCGCGAGGTTTATATCTATGGCGAACGCGTCAAGCAGGTGACGAAGCATCCGGCGTTTCGCAACACCGCGCGGATGACCGCGCGTCTGTACGACGCGCTGCACGACCCGAAGATCAGGGACAAGATCATCACACCAACCGACACCGGCAATGGCAGCTTCACGCATGCATTCTTCAAGGCGCCGAAGTCGATGGAGGATTTGCTGCAGGGTCGCAGCGCGATCGCCGAGTGGGCGCGGCTGACCTACGGCTGGGCCGGCCGCTCGCCCGACTACAAGGCGGCGTTCCTTGCAAGCCTCGGCGCCAATGCCGACTTCTACGATCCGTATCAGGCCAATGCGAAGCGCTGGTACAAGTTCAGCCAGGAGCGTGTGCCGTTCATCAACCACGCCATCATCCATCCACCGGTCGATCGCGACCGACCGCCGAACGAAGTGGCCGATGTGTGCTGCCATGTCGAGAAGGAAACCGATGCCGGTCTGATCGTCTCCGGCGCCAAGGTGGTCGCGACCGGATCAGTGCTGACCAACTACACCTTCGTCGCTCACCACGGCCTGATCCCGCTGCAGGACAAGAACTTCGCTGTCGTCTTCATGCTGCCGACCAATTCGCCCGGCGTAAAATTCATCTGCCGCACGTCGTATGAGATGACGTCGACGGTGATGGGCAGCCCGTTCGACTATCCCTTGTCGTCGCGCCTCGACGAGAACGACGCCGTGTTCATCATGGACAAGGTGCTGGTCCCCTGGGAGAACGTGTTCGTCTACGGCGACATCGAGAAGGCCAACAACTTCTTCCCGCGCACCGGCTTCCTGCCGCGCTTCGTCGTCCACGGCTGCACGCGCCTTGCGGTCAAGCTCGACTTCATCGCGGGACTGTTGCTGAAAGCCGTCGAAGCCACCGGCACCAAGGATTTTCGCGGCGTACAGGCCAACGTTGGAGAGGTGATCGCGTGGCGCAATCTGTTCTGGGCGCTGTCCAACTCCATGGTGCGCGATCCAAAGCCATGGATCGGCGACTACGTGCTGCCGAATGTCGATCCCGGCAGCGCCTACCAGATCATCGCGACGATGGCCTACACCAAGATCAAGTATCTGATCGAGCAGACGGTCGCGTCTGGGCTGATCTATCTCAACAGCCACGCCAGCGATTTCAAGAATCCGGAGATCCGACCGTACATCGACCGCTATATGCGCGGCTCCAACGGCTACAAGGCGGAAGATCGCGTCAAGCTAATGAAGCTGTTGTGGGACTCGATCGCCACCGAGTTCGGCGGCCGCCACGAGCTCTACGAGATCAACTACGGCGGCTCGACCGAGGAAATCCGCCGCTACGCGCTGTTCGGCGCGATGGGCTCCGGCAATGCCGACCGCTTCAAGGGCTTTGCCGAGCAGTGCATGGCCGAATATGACCTCGACGGCTGGAAGGTCCCCGACCTGACGGATCCGGGCGAGCTCAGCTATCACGCCACACGCCGCAGCTACTGATGCCGAAGGTCAACCCGCGCCGCAGAGATCGATCTCGCACTGCTGCGGCGGGTGATGGGCAGCTTTGCCACTGGTGTCACGGTGATTATCGCGGAAGCCGGCGGTGAAATCCGCGGCATGACGGCGAACGCGTTCCTGTCCGGTTCGCTCGAGCCGCCGTTGTGCGTCGTCAGCATCGCCAAGCGCGCGCACATGCACGCTCACCTCGCAGCGGCCGGACGGTTCTCGGTCAATATCCTCTCGACTGCGCAAGAGGACCTTGCACTGCATTTCTCGGGACGTCCGGCTGCGAGTGTGCCGCCAGCGTTCCAGCACCGCGATGGCGTGCCACTGCTGCCCGACGCGGCGTCACAGCTGACGGCCGAAGTTGCGGCAACGCATGACTGCGGCGATCACACGCTGTTCGTCGGCGCGATCCGCTGGATTGCCGCCAACAACCGGACGCCGCTGGTCTATCACGCCGGCCGGTTTGCCTCGCTGTTGCCGCGCGAGGAGACTGGCGCGCTGCTTGAATTCTGGTAGGCGCGGTCAGCTCACCTTGAGCACGGCCTTGCCCGGATATTTGCGATCGACAAGCTGCTGCGCGATCTTGGCGACGTCGGTCCACGGCGCCTCGACATCGATGTGCGGCACCAGTTGCTTCTGCTCGATCAGCCGCAACAGCACGGCGAGCCCGACGCCGGCCGGCTCTGTCCGCACCAGCTCGTCGAACAGGATCAGGCCATAGAGCTTTGCGCCACCCTGGCGGAAGAATGCGCCGCCTTCGAAGGTCGTGGTCGGCGCTTCCGAAACGCCGAACGTCACGCAGGTGCCCGCCGTGCGCAGCATGGTCAGCGCCGAGGCCAAGGTTGCGCCGCCGACCAAGTCGAGGATCAGGTCGTACGGACCTGAAGCGCGCGCCGCTTCGAGCGACGCGCCGACGATCACGCCGCCGGTACAGGATTTTTCGATCAGCGCGCGCTGGTCCTCGCGGCGGACGTGGCCATAGACGATCGCACCAGACGATTTCGCAAGCTGCACGGCGAGATGGCCGACGCCGCCGCTGGCGCCATCGACCAATACCTTCTTGCCCAACAACAGGCCGCCCTTGCGTAGCGCGTGCAGCGCGGTGAGGCCCGCGACCGGCAAGGTTGCCGCCTGCGCGTCGGTAACCCCTGCCGGAATTTCCGCAACCGAAATCGCCGGTGCGCGAATGCGGTCGGCCCAGGCGCCCGATGCCGAGCATGCCGACCACGCGCGCACCAACCTTTGGGCTCGCTCCCTGCTGAGCCGCCTCTTCGACGACACCGACAAAATCCCAGCCCGGCCGCCAGCCGTCCTCCGCCGACATCGCCCGCTTGATCTCGCCGCGATTAAGCGAGATCGCGGTCAGCTTCACGGTGACGTCGGTCGGACCGCGCCGCTGGATCGGCGCCGGTGCGATCACCAGCTTGCCGGGGCTCTTGTTATCGACGACGACGGCGCGGACTTGTTCGGACGCAGGCATGCAGGCTCCTCCCCATGAGTTTTTATCAGACCCGTTGACCCACATAGCTAGCCATATGGATCGAACCGGCAAGGGGAGACTTGCAAGGATTATTTCGTCGTCAGTACCGCGTCGAGCGCCACCGCGCCCTTGCCCTTCGGCAGCACGACGAACGGATTGAGGTCGATGCTGTCGAGCTTGTCGCCGGCCGCGGCGGCAAATTGCGAGAGCGCGACCAGCGCTTTCGCCAACGCGTCGATATCGGCCGCGGGCCGGCCGCGCCAGCCGTCGAGCACCGCGCGCGCCTTGATCTCGTCGATCATGCGATGCGCCTCGGCGAGCCCGAATGGCGCCAGACGAAAACTGACGTCGCGCAACGCCTCGACCAGGATGCCGCCGAGCCCGAACATCACGACCGGACCGAACACCGGATCGCGCTGCACGCCGAGAATGCATTCGACGCCGCCGGATATCATCGGCGCGATCATCACACCGTCGAGCTTTGCTTTCGGCCGCGCGGCCGACGCCTTTGCCATCAGCCTGCCGAACGCATCGGCCACCGCGGCCTTGTCGCGCAGATTGAGCGCAACGCCTTCGATCTCGGTCTTGTGCAGGATGTCAGGCGACACGATCTTCGCCACCACCGGATAGCCGAGCAATTCCGCAGCAGCCGCAGCCTCGTCCGCCGTTTTCGCCAGCTTGTGTGGCACCATCGGCAGACCGACAGCGCTGAGGAGCGCCATCGCGGTGACTTCGCTCAGGGCACCCGCCGGCAAACTGACGGCCGCGCCTTTCGCCGGCGTCTCGTCGTTCTCCTGGTTTTCCGCAAAGCGCGCCAGCGCCGCGACCGCACGCACCGCGCGGCTTGGATCGGCAAACGCCAGCACATGGCCCGCATCGAGCTTCTTGTGAAGCTCCGGCGTGAACAGACTCGTTACGGCGATGACACGGTCTGGATATCTTGCGCGCATGTCGCAGGCGAGTTGCACCAGCGTCGGGCCGTTGGCGGGCGACAGGCCCGCCGCGGCCTGAAACGACACCAGGCTGTCGTAGTTGCCATCTTTCAGCATCAGCTCATAGGCGAGCGGCTGCAGCTCCGGATCGCTGGTGACTTGCCCGGTGATGTCGACCGGATTGCGCGCCGACGCGAACGACACGCGCGCCAGAATTTTCTTCTGCGCGTCTTCCGGCAACGGCCGCGCATCGAGGCTCGAGCCAGCAGCGGCATCCGCCATCAGCACGCCGGCGCCACCCGACACCGTCAGCATGCCGATGCTGTTGCCGCGCGGCAGGCCGGCGACGGAGACGGCATAGGCGACGTCAAAAGCTTCTTCGATGGTGCCGGCACGATAGACGCCGAACTGCCTGAACATGGCGTCGTAGATGGCGTCGGCGCCGGCCAGCGCCGCGGTGTGCGATGCGGCGGCAGCGGCGCCAAGCTCGGTGCGGCCGACCTTGACAATCACAACGGGCTTCTTTGCGGCGCGCGCCTTCTTCAGCGCGGCGATCAAGCGCGCGCCGTCACGGCAACCTTCCATGTAGGCGAGCACGACCTTGGTGTCGGCGTCGTCGACCAGCCAGTCCAGGCAGTCGGCGAGCTGCACGTCGGATTCGTTGCCCGTGGTGATCCAGTGGCTCAAGCCCACGCCGCGCTCGCGCGCCAAGCGAATACGCAAAGCCGCCGAACGCGCCGGACTGGCTGACGAGACCGACGCTGCCGAGCGGTGCGGTGCCGGTGTTGGCGACCGGGCTGAACGTGGCATAGACGCCGCTCGCACCACTCATCACGCCGAGGCAATTCGGCCCGAGAATGCGCATGCCGCTCTGCTTCGACAACTCGGTGAGCTTCGCCTGCATGCGCGCGCCCTCCTCGCCGACCTCGGCAAAGCCTGAGGAGAACAGCACCACCGCCTTGACGCCGGCCTTCGCGGCATCGGCCAGCGCGTTGAGCACGCCGACGGCGGGCACCGCGACGACAGCAAGATCGACCGGCTGGCCGATCGCCGACACTGTCGGGTAGGCCTTCAACTCCTGGATTTCGCTCTGCTGCGGGTTGACCGGATAGATCGGCCCCTTGAAGCCGAGCCGCTTGAAATAGGCGACCGGCACGCCGCCGATCTTGGTGGGCGTGCTCGACGCGCCGATCACCGCAACCGAGCGCGGACGAAAGAACGAGTTCCAGGGAATGCGGTTTTGTGTCGGGCATTGTTTTCGCCTTTTTGATTAGCTCTCGCGAAGGTAATAGCGACTTTCACCCGCGACCTCGTGCGGCTCGAGCCGGAACAATGTGCGCAGGTGGACCTCGTCGGGGCCGTCATAGATACGCATCGCGCGCGCCGCCGTGTAGGCGGCCGAGACCGGAGTATCGTCCGTCACGCCGGCGGCGCCGAAGATTTGCACCGCGCGATCGGCGATCGCGCTGTAGCAGCGCGCCACCGCGACCTTGATCATGGAGATTTCGCGCCGCGCGTCGGCATCGCCCTGATCGAGCAGCCACGCCGTCTTGTAGACCAGGAGCTTCGCCTGCTCGAGTTCGATGCGCGACAGCGCGATGTAGTCCTGGATGTTGGCATAGTCGCCGATCGGCCGGCCGAACGCCTTGCGGTTGGCGGCGCGCTCGCGCATCAGCTGCAGCAGCACATCGCAACTGCCGAGGCTGCGCATGCAGTGGTGGATGCGCGCGACGCCAAGCCGCGCCTGCCCCATCGCAAAGCCCGCGCCCTCCTCGCCGAGCAGGTTCGCACGCGGCACCCGCACGTTGGTCAGCTTCAGCTCGACCGGCGCGCCGCCGTCTTCGCCGCGGCCGAAGATCGGCAGCGGTCGCACGATCTCGAGGCCCGGCGTATCGCTTGGCACGATCACGATCGAATGCCGACGCCCGGCGTCGCCCTCCTGATCGGTCACGCCGACGACCAAAACCATCTTGCAGTCGGGATGGCCGGCGCCGGAGATGAACCATTTGCGGCCGTCGATGACGTAGTCGCCGCCGTCGCGGCGGATCCGGGTGCGGATGTTGCGCGCGTCCGATGAGGCAACATCGGGTTCAGTCATGCCGAACGCGGTCCAGATTTTCCCGTCGAGCAACGGATCAAGCCACTGCCGTTTCTGATCCGGCGTGCAGAATTTCTGCAGGATCTCCATGTTCGGCACGTTCGGCGCATTGCAGTTGAATGTGATCGGCGCCCATGGCAACCGGCCCATGATCGCTGCGAGCGGTGCGAACTCGAGATTGCTCAGCCGCGTGCCCGGTTGATCCGGTTTCAGGTCAGGCAGGCCCATGTTCCAGAGGCCGCGGCCGCGCGCTTCGCGTTTGAGCTCCTCGAGGAACGGCGGCGCCGTGCCGTGCTTCGCCACGTGCGCCTGCCATTCATGATTGCGCGGCAGGATTTTCGCGCGAAAGAATTCTTCCATCTGCTCTTGCAGCGCGAGGCTCTGCTCGGAAAATCTGAAGTCCATGATCGTTTCCTCGTCAGGCCTGCGAACTCACACCGGCGCCAGCGGCGGCACCTGTTCCTTCTCGCCGGGCAGAAACTGCAGCGGCTCCCAGCAGCCATAGCGCGTCAGGATCGCCTTGAGCCGCTCGCGCGGTTCGCCCTCAACCTTCGCCAGAGCGTCCTTCAGCCACAGCAGGCAGCGCCGCTTGTAGGATCGCGTCGGGTTCGGATAGCTCGTGCCGTTGTGATTGAACATATACGGGTTGGTGCGATCGGCAATCGCCCTGGCGTTGGCGACGAGGAACGGCAGGTAGGTATCGCCGGCGAGTTCGAGCAAGGCGACAGCGCCGGCCCCGAGCGGCTCGCGAGGATCGCGCCACTCGCCCTCAACTCCGGAGGCATCGTCGAGATCCTGCACCCACTGATAAGTCCGCACCGCGTCGCGGCGCATGATCACCGACGGCGACGGATCGATCGCAAGCTGCGACAGCTGGCCATAGAGTCCGAAGTCGCCGATCGAGGGCCGGCCACCGAGGAAGAAGCGGCTGTGCTGGACCTGCAATTCGACCGCCTGCAGCACGCGGCGATAACCCTCATGCCACAGCGGCCGATTGCCCGAGAGGTCGCCGGCGCGCGCCAGCATCTTGATCTGGCGGTTGCGGAAGAAGGTCACGGTCTCCTCGAACTGCGGTCCGGGCATAGCGCCGAACCAGCCCGCCATCTGCCGCCGCGCGCAGAATTCCTGATCGACCGGCTCGGCCCAGCGATAGTCGAACATCGGAAACACCAGCCACTCGTCGGCGATGTCCTCGAACAGCAAGGCAAGGAAGCGGTCGGCCGGATCCGGCGGCAGCACGCTGCGCGCCTCCGGGTGGCGCTCTTCCAGCGCGAGAATCATCGGCGTCGAATCCGCCCAGTAGCGGCCGTCCGGCAGCTGCATCACCGGGATCATGCCCTTGCCGGCCTTCGCCAGTTCGCCTTCCGGGTCCTGGAACTTCGGCGGTACAACCCAATTGTGTGGGATGCGCCGATAGCGCAGCACCGCGCGCAATTTGAAGCTATAAGGGGAACCAGGCCCACCAATCACCCGGTACCGCCCGTCCATGCTGCGCTCCCTCATATTATCGCATTCTTTTGTGCAATATTATTGTGTTAGCCCAGTCTTGTAAAGTAAGCTTGCCGGCCAGCGCCCCCTCACGTTGAACGTAACGAGCCCCGATGTCGTCAACCGAGCCCGATCTCGCCGCCTCCGCCAGTGTCGATGGCCGGCGCCAGCGCACCCAGATCACACGCAAGAACATCATTGACGCCACGATCGCCCTGCAGAACGAGGGCAACATGCGCCCCTCGATGCAGCAGATATCGGCGCGCGCCGGCGTGTCGCTGCGCACGGCATTTCAGCACTTCCCCGAGAAGCATCAGCTGACCCATGCCGTGCTCGACGAACTGACACGCGCATTCCGGGTCGATCCGCCGCCGCCGGAGCTCGCCCAGCACTCGGCGCTGGAGGCGCGCATCAAGCGCTTCCTCGACATCCGCACCCGGCAGCTCGAGGCGCTGACGCCGCACCGGCGTGCATCGAATGCGATGATCGCCAACGTACCCCTATTGCAGAAGCACCGGCTGAAGGTTCGCAAGCGTTATCGCGAGGTGGTGGCGACATGGTTCGCCGCCGAGCTCGATCAGGTGCCGGCGCAAGCTCGCTCGAAGTGGTTGACCGCGATTGCGACCGTGGTCGACTGGGAGATGTGGCAGTCGCTCAGGACCTATCCGACGCGCAGCATCGCCGAGTGCAGGGGAGCGCTCGAACTGCTGCTGACGGCGGCGCTGAATGCGCTCGATGGCGAAGCCAAACAGAAATAGCTGCTGACCGCGTCGATACGGCGAATTCATAAATCTTCCTGATGAAGATATCACAAGCCAACAGATAAACTTGATGCAAGGATTTGCCGGCTGAAACGGAGCAGCGCGGCAAAAGCCCGGACACCGGGAGCGCCGGGCTGCCGCCGACCGCCGCACCGAACGAGGCTGCGACGCCGCGATAGCGACCCTTGCCGCGGCACCGCAGCAAAACTGTTTGCACTGTTTTATGAAATTTATTACCGTTTCAGGATGACGGTTGGCCCGCGTGGCCCGCCCAACTCAAACACTTACAACGATAAAACCAGGGGGACGAAACGATGGCCATTGGATTTGGCGAACGCTATCGCAGCCTCATCGTGGCCGCAGGAGTCATGGCGGTGGCAGCATTTGCGATGTCGGCCCATGCCCAACAGCCGCGCAGCGGCGGCTCGCTCTCGATCTCGATCGAATCCGACCTGCCGACGCTGGACCCGACCGGCTTTGCCTCGTTCAACGATCGCGAAGCCGGCATCATCCTCTACGACACCCTGCTCGACATCGACCCGAAGGGGAAGATCGTCCCGCATCTCGCCGAGAAGCTGGACGCGGCACCCGACGCGACCTGGTTCAAGGTGAAGCTGCGCAGCGGCGTGAAATTCCATGACGGTACCCCGCTCGATGCGGCCGCCGTGGTCGCGCACTTCAAGCGCATGATGGATCCGAAGAACCGCTGCCGCTGCATCAGCGATCTCGCACCGGTCGACACCGTGGAGGCCACCGGGCCTCTGGAAGTCACGTTCAAGATGAAGACACCATCGGCGCCCTTCCCTGCCGTGCTCGCCGATGTCGCCGGCATGATCGTGTCGCCGACCGCGGTCGAGAAGTACAACAACGACCTGTCCACCCATCCGGTCGGCACCGGCCCGTTCATTTTCAAGGAATGGCAGCGCGGCGCCCAGATCGTATTCCAGCGCAATCCGAACTATTGGGGCAAGGTGCCCTATCTCGACGAGGTCGTGCTGCGGCCGATGCCGGACGAGCAGGCGCGCTACGCCAGCCTGCAGGCCGGCAACCTCGACGTCATCATGAATGCCGGAGCGCGCGACGTCATCGACGCGCAGCAAAACAAGAAGTTCACCGTGATCGATCCGGGCAGCCTCGCAACCGTATTCGTCATGATCAACACCGGCGCTGCCGACGTGTCCGACGTTCGCGTCCGCCAGGCCATGGCTTATGCACTCGATCGTGTTGACGCTCAACAAGGTGATCAACAAGGGCCTCTACAAGATCGCCAACACCGTGTTCGGCACGGGCTTGGCCCCGCACGAACTGGTCGACGGCTATCCGAACTACGATCCGGCCAAGGCCAAGCAGCTGCTGGCCGACTACGGCAAGCCGGTGAAGATCAAGCTCGCGGTCAACGCCTCGCCGATTGCCGTGCTGAGCGGCCAGGCGCTGCAGCAGATGTGGAAGAAGGTCGGCATCGAAACCGAGATCGACCAGTTTGAACAGGTGCAGCTGATCCGTGCCGCCGGCACGAAGGATTATCAGGTCATGCTGTACCGCTGGGCCGGCGGCGCCGATCCTGACAGGAATGTCTACCAGTTCTTCCATTCGAAGGGCGTAGTCAACCGCACCGCCTACAACAATCCCGAGATGGACAAGCTGCTGGACGAGGCGCGCAGCACGACCGACACCGAAGCGCGCCTTGCGCTCTACCACAAGGTCAACAACATTCTGGCGCGCGACCTGCCCTACATCCTGCTCAACTATTTCACCAACTATGCACTGGCTGCGCCGTCGGTGCACGGCATCGTCGGCGTTCCCGACGGGCTGATCCGCCTGCCGTCGGTCTGGAAGGACAAATGATCGGATCGCAGGCGCTGCGCCGCCTTGCCAATCAGGTCGTCCTGCTTGTCGCGGTCGTGCTCGCGGCCACCGCGCTGACCTTCGTGGTCACCGAGGTGCTGCCGGGCGATGCGGCGATCGCGATCCTTGGCGATACCGCAACGCCGGACCAGATCGCCTCGCTGCGCCAGGAGCTCGGCCTCGAACGCCCGCTGGTCGTACGTTACGCCGACTGGCTGGCACACGCAGCGCAGGGTGACCTCGGCCGCTCCTATCGCACCCGCGAAAGCATCGGCGTGATGATCGGGCAGCGGCTGCCGGTCACCGCCGAGTTGATCCTGATCACGCAGTTGATGGCGCTCCTGATGGCGATGCCGGCCGGAATCCTTGCCGCGTACCGCGCCCGCTCCGGCGTCGATCATGCGCTGGGCGCGCTGTCGATTGCGCTATTGTCGACGCCCGGGTTCGTTATCGGCATCGGCCTCATTTACTGGCTCTCGGTGTCGGCCGGCCTGTTTCCGGCGTCCGGCTACAACCGCCTGAGCGAGGGTCTCGGCGCTAATTTGCGCAGCATGTTCCTGCCCGCGCTGACCCTCGCGCTCGCCGAATTCCCGGTCTACATGCGCATCCTGCGCGCCGACATGATCGCGACGCTGCAGCAGGATTTCATCCTGGTGGCTCGCGCGAAAGGGCTTGCGGTGCGCGACATCCTGCTTCGCCACGCGCTGCGGCCGTCCTCGCTGTCGCTTGCAACGGTGGTCGGCATCAATCTCGGCCGGCTGGTCGGCGGCGCCGTGATCGTCGAGAGCCTGTTTGCGCTGCCCGGCATCGGGCAGATGATGGTCAATGCCGTCTACCAGCGCGATAATTTCGTGATTCAGGGCGTGGTTCTTGTTGTCGCGGTCGGCTTTGTCGTCATCAATCTCGCCGTCGACATGATGTATGCGGTGCTCGACCCAAGGGTGCGTCATGGCCTCCGTCGCTGAACCAGCGGTGCCCGCGCCGCCACAGCCGGCGCGCCCGCGCAAGCCGCGGCGGATCGGCGTCAGCGTGATCATCGCCGCGGTCTGGCTTGTCGCCCTTGCGATCGCCGCCGTGCTTGCGCCGCATCTCGGACTGCAGAGCCCGTTCGACGGCGACCTGCTCGAAACGCTCGCGATGCCGTCGGCCGATCACTGGCTTGGCACCGATAGCCTCGGTCGCGACACCTTTGCCCGTCTGCTCTATGGCGGCCAGGTCTCGCTGACCGTTGCGCTTGGCAGCGTCGGCTTCGGCTTCACGGTCGGTGGCGGGCTCGGCTTGATTGCCGGCTATTTCGGTGCGCTCGCCGACCGCGTGATCATGGGCGTGATGACGGTGCTGCTGTGCTTCCCGGCACTGATCCTCGCGATCGCGTTGATCGCAAGCTTGGGACCGAACATCGCCAATGTCACGCTTGCGATCGGCATCATCTTCGTTCCGGCATTCGCGCGCATCACCCGTGCCAACACGTTGAGCCTGCGCAGCCGCGAGTTCGTGCTGGCCGCCGAAGCGCTCGGCGCGCGACTTCCACGGATTCTGCTGCAGGAGATCCTGCCGAACCTGATGCCGGCACTGGTGTCCTATGCCGTGGTGATGCTGGGGGTCGCGATCCTTGCTGAAGCAGCGCTCGGCTTCCTCGGGTTGTCGGTGCGGCCACCCCAGCCGAGCTGGGGGGGCATGATCGCCTCGGAACGCGCCAATCTCGCCGACGCACCGCAGGCCGTGTTCGTCCCGGCGGCGTTCCTGTTCCTGACGGTGCTCGCCATCAACCTGCTCGGCGAAGCGCTGCGGCGCATCTTCGACATCAGGGCGCAAACGCTATGACCGCGCCGCTCCTGCAGGTCAGCGATCTCGCGATCCGGTTCCAGTCGCCGCGCGGGCTGGTTCATGCCGTCAACGGCGTCAGCTTCGATCTCATGCCCGGCAGGACGCTGGCGATCGTTGGCGAGTCAGGCTCCGGCAAGACCGTGCTGTCGCGCGCGATCCTGCGCCTGTTGCCGGAGAAGACCACACAGCGCGCGGGCTCAGTGCTGTTCGAGGGTACCGATCTCGCCACGCTCGATGAGGCGGGCTTGCGCTGTTATCGCGGGCGCGACATCGCGATGATCTTTCAGGACCCGATGTCGTCGCTCAACCCTGTGCTGACGATCGGACGACAGATCGGGGAAGTACTGGAGCTGCATCTCGGCCTCAGCCCGAACGAGCAACGGACCCGGACCATCGAGCTGTTGCGCTCGGTCGGCATCGCTGCCGCCGAACAGCGGCTGAAGGAATATCCGCATCAGCTTTCGGGTGGGATGCGCCAGCGCGTCATGATCGCGATGGCGCTGGCGTGCCGGCCAAAAATCCTGATCGCCGACGAGCCGACCACCGCCCTCGACGTCACCATCCAGATGCAGATTCTGGTGTTGCTGAAGCGCCAGCAGCGCGAGACCGGGATGGCAATGATCTTCATCAGCCATGACCTCGCCGCGGTCGGCGGCATCGCTGACGAGGTGGCCGTGATGTACGGCGGTCGATTCGTCGAACAGGCGCCGACCGACGCATTCTTCGCGTCACGCCGCATGCCTTATAGCGACGCGCTGTTGCGCGCGCGCCCCAATCCCTTTGCCGCGCGCGGCGCGCGGCTCGAAGCGATCCCCGGGCGCCCGCCCGATCTAACAGCGCTCCCCGCCGGCTGTTCATTCGCGCCGCGCTGCACACGCTCGATCGAGACTTGCCGGGTGCAGCAGCCGCCTCTCAACAGCGAAGGCGAGCGGCGCTATGCGTGCTGGCACCCATACCGGGGGCCGCATGACGAATTCGCAAGCGCCTGCGCTGGAAGTGACCAGTCTGGTCCGCAGCTTTCACCGGCCCGACGGCCGCGTCGTGCGCGCGGTGGACGAGGTCTCTTTCGATCTTCGGCACGGCGAGACGCTGGGCCTCGTCGGTGAATCCGGTTGTGGCAAATCCTCGCTCGCCCGCGCACTGATGCAGTTGCCGCCGCCGGAGTCCGGCAGCGTCAAGATCTCAGGTAAAGAGATTACCGGCTTGTCGCTCGCCGAGCGGCGCAACCTGCGCCGCCGGCTGCAAATGGTGTTTCAGGATCCGATCTCCTCACTCAACCCGCGCCGCCGCATCGGCGAGATCGTCGCCGAGCCGCTGACGATCTGGAACGAAGGCGACACGAAGAGCCGCGAGGCCAGCGTCGCTGCCGCTCTGAACGAAGTCGGTTTCGAGCCCGGCACCGTGCTGGCGCGCCGGCCCCACGAGATGTCGGGCGGACAATGCCAGCGCATCGCGATTGCGCGCGCGCTGATCCTCGAACCGACCGTGCTCGTGCTCGACGAACCGGTGTCGGCGCTCGACGTCTCGGTGCAGGCGCAGATCTTGAACCTGCTGATCGACGTGCAAGCAAAACGCTCGTTCAGCATGATCTTCATCAGCCACGATCTCGCGGTGATCCGCAACATCTGCGACCGCGTCGCCGTGATGTATCTCGGCAAGATCGTCGAGATCGGCAACACCGAGGACGTCTACCGCAATCCCCGGCATCCGTACACGCGCGCCCTGCTTGGCTCGGTGCTGGCACCGGGACAAAAGCTGCCGGAGCAGGAAGTTTTGAGCGGCGATTTGCCGTCGCTGCTCAATCCGCCGAGCGGCTGCCGCTTCCGCACCCGCTGCAATCGCGCCAGCGAAGTGTGCGCGACCACGCCGCCGGCGTTGTCGGCGTCGAGCGCAACGCATCTCTCCGCCTGTCATCACCCGTACGAGCCGGCGCAATAGCCGACGACGGCCGGCAAGACCAAAAAGGAATCCTTTGCAAATGTCTGCACCCGCCACCTATCGCGTCCTGCGCTTCGACGAGCTCAGCGTTAAGCCCAATCGCGCCGAGGAAGTTGCGTCGGCTGTCCGCGCCAACGGCGTGCAGGGTTGCCAGCTGACCGGCATCTGGCTGCCGCTGATCGGCGTCAGCATCAACACGGTCACGATCGCGACGAACTGGATGCAGGACCCACCGCTATCGACGAAAGTGGCGCCGACGACGGATGCGATTGTCGGCACACGAACGCGCCTGTTCGACGTGCTGGCGCGCGGCCAGAATGCGTGCGATCCGGCCAAGGGCGGCATCTACACCCACCGCTGGTTCGTGGTTAAGACCGGCGACGTCGATCACCTCACGCAATCGAGCGTCGACGCCTGGACATATTCGGAAGCCGACACCGATATGCGCATCGCAGGCTTCTGGCGATTGCGTGAGCCGAGCAATGACGATACCGCGACGATCCTGATGATCGTCTACTACCCCGACCTCACGGCGTGGGAGGCAAGCCGATTCTGGAAGCCGAAGCCGGCGGGCGTCGCGCAGCCGAACCGTGACGTCTGGGGCGGGATGTTCCGCAAGCGGCGCGACATTACGCTGAATTCGTGGGTCACGGTGCACCGGCCGGTGTAAGCGACCCAATCGCAAAGAGGAGACTGCAACCATGGCTCATAATCTGCGCGAGATCGGCGACGCGTGCTGGTGCTCGTTCAAGTTTCCGGAATGGCAGCGGGCGATCGGAGACAGCCAGTCGGTCGAGGTCGCCAGGGACATCGTCTACATCGCAACGCGCGGCGTGGTCGGCAACGTGACCGTGGTGCGCACCAGCGAAGGTCTTGTCGTGTTCGACACCGGCAGCGGCACAACGGCACGGAAAGTCTACGACACGCTGCGCGCCTGGGATCCCTCGCCGGTCCACACCATCATCCTGACCCACGGCCACGTCGATCACGTCGGCGGCGTCGCCCTGTTCGACCAGGAGGCGAAGGCCCGCAACGAGCCGCCGATCCGCGTCATCGCGCAGCGCAACATGCCCTTGCGGTTTGCGCGCTACATCGCGACCGCCGGCTTCAACACCAACATCAACGGCCGCCAGTTCGGCGTGCCGGACTTCAAGTGGCCGACCGCGTTCCGCCAGCCCGACCTGACCTATGACGAACAGCTTAATCTCACGATCGGCGGTGTTGCGTTCGAGCTGCACCACGGCATGGGCGAGACCGACGATCACACCTGGACCTGGATTGCCGATCGCAAGGTGATCGTCTCCGGCGACTTCGTGATCTGGGCTGCGCCGAACTGCGGCAATCCGCAGAAGGTGCAGCGTTACTGCAAGCCATGGGCCGATGCGCTTCCGTGCGATGGCCGCGAAGGGCGCGACCGCGCTGATCCCCGGCCACGGACCGGCGGTGTTCGGTGCCGACCGCGTGACAACGCTGCTCGGCGACGCAGCAAAGCTGCTCGACACCATCCATGACCAGACGCTCGCCCTGATGAACGAGGGCAAGACGCTCGACCAGGTGGTCGCCGGCGTGAAGATGCCGCTCGATCTGTTGTCAAAGCCGTACCTGCAGCCAACCTACGACGATCCCGAGTTCCTGGTGCGCAACATCTGGCGGCTGTACGGCGGCTGGTGGGACGGCGATCCCGCGCATTTGAAGCCGGCGCTGGCATCGTCGCTCGCCGCCGAGCTGGCGTCACTGGCAGGCGGCGCCGAAAAGCTCGCCCAGCGCGCGCACGAGCTCGCCGAGCGCGGCGAACTGCGCGTGGCCGGTCACCTCGCCGAGTTCGCGGCAAGAGCGGAACCAGCCAACGTCAACGTCCACAAAACTCGCATCGCGGTCAATCAAAAGCGCGCCGCGGCCGAATCCACACTGATGGCCAGGGGCGTCTTCAACGCCGCGGTCCGTGAATCGCAAGCAGTCGCCGATCCAGATGCGCTCAACGCCGCGCCCCGGCGCAACGTCGGCATCGGATAAGCGGCAAAAAATCTCAATTTTGTTACGCGCTTGGCTCTTGTCCGATTGCGTAACGACGCGCATTCGTCTTGCAACTCGCCGCTGGGCCACGCATCATCGGCGGCGACGACTGCAACGACGGAGGTTCGTCTTGGCCGGCTCGGAATGGACATTCAAGACCGCGCGCGAGCTGTCGAAAGCGCTGCTCGCCAAGAAAGTCTCCTCGGTCGAACTGACACAAGCTGCGATCGACCAGATCGAGAAGCATGACGGCAAGATCAACGCGATGTGCGTGCGCGATTTCTCGCGAGCGCTGGAAGCGGCACGCGCGGCCGATGACGCCATTGCCAAACGCGCGCTCCGGCCGCTGATCGGCCTCCCGATCACGATCAAGGAGTCCTACAACATCGCCGGCCTGCCAACGACCTGGGGTTTTGTGCCGCAAAAGAATTTCACGCCGGGCGAAGACGCCCTCATCGTCACGCGGCTGAAGACCGCCGGTGCGGTCGTTCTCGGCAAGACCAATGTGCCCGTCAGCCTCGCCGACTGGCAGAGCTACAACGAGATCTATGGCACGACCAACAATCCATTCGACGTCGGCCGCACGCCCGGCGGATCGTCGGGCGGCTCGTCGGCGGCCCTTGCGGCAGGCTACGGGCCGCTGTCGATCGGCTCCGACATCGGCGGCTCGTTGCGAGTCCCCGCGCACTATTGCGGTATCTACGCCCATAAGCCGACGTGGGCGCTGGTCCCGTCGCGCGGCCAGACGGCGCCACCATTTCCGCCGCTGCCGGTCGAGCCCGAGCTTGCGGTCACCGGCCCGATGGCCCGCTCTGCCTTCGACCTCTCCGACATGCTCGACGTCATCGCCGGCCCGGACGAACTCGAACCGGGCCACGGCTATCGGCTGTCGCTGCCGGCCTCGCGCCACACTGAGCTTAAGGATTTCCGCATCCTTGTCATCGACAGTCATCCGCTGATGCCGACGGCATCCAGCGTGCGCGCGACGATCGACAAGCTCGCCGGTCAGTTCGGCAAGGCCGGCGCCAAGGTCAGCCGCGAGAGCACGTTGATGCCTGATATCGGCAACTCGTCGCGGCTCTACATGCGGCTGTTGCTGTCATTCCTGGCCGCCAACTTCCCGCCCGAGATCTATGAGAATATCAAGCAGGGCGCGGCTGCGCTAAAGCCGGACGACACGAGCCTGCGCGCCGAGCGGGTGCGCGGCGCGGTGATGAATCACCGCGACTGGGTCTTGAGCGACCGGATGCGCTATGGCTTGCGTGCACAATGGCGGGCGTTGTTCCGCGAATTCGATGTCGTCATCTGTCCGACGATGCCGACGCCGGCCTATCCGCACGATCACTCGGAGCCTCAGGAAGCACGCAACATCATCGTCGACGGCAAGCCTTACCCCTACGTCGACCAGCTGCTGTGGCCCGGCATCGCTACCTGCCCGGGACTGCCCGCGACCGCGATTCCGGTCGGCCTGTCATCCGAAGGATTGCCGATCGGCGTGCAGCTGATCGGAGGCTGGCTCGAAGACCGCACCCCGCTCAAGCTCGCCGAACTGATCGAGCAAAACTTCGGTGGCTTTGTACCGCCGCCCGGTTTCGCCTGAGAACTCGCCAACGATAAGGACTTGATGATGACGGCCCTGCCGCCGGACTCGGCGTTTGACCCGAAAGAAATCCTCGAAGGCATCCAACGCTGGGTCGAAATCGAAACGCCGACCGAAGCGCCCGAGCAGATCAACAAGCTCGCGACCATCGTCGCCGACGGTTATCGCGAGCTGCCGGCAACGGTCGAGCGTATCGCCGGCACCGACGGCCGCGGCGATCATCTCGTCGTCCGTTCGAACTGGGGCCAGGACAGGCCGGGCATCCTGGTGCTGAGCCACCTCGACACCGTGCACCCGATGGGCTTCATAAAGCGGCTGCCGTTCAAGGTCGATGGCGACAACGCCTACGGTCCCGGCATCTACGACATGAAGGGCGGCGCCTACCTCGCCTATCACGCCTTCAAGCAGATTTGCCTGCACGACAAGACGTCGCCGCTCGGGATCACGCATCTCTTCGTATCGGACGAGGAGATCGGCAGCCCGACATCGGAGGCGCTGATCACAAAACATGGCCAGGGCGCCAGATACGTGCTCGTCACCGAGCCCGGGCGCGACGGCGGCAAGGTCGTGACCAGCCGCAAGGGCGTCGCGCGGTTTGACGTTTACGTGAAGGGCGTGCCGGCACATTCGGGCACGCGACCGCGCGACGGCCGCAGCGCGGTCGGCGAGCTCGCCAACATCATCCAGACGCTACATGCCATGACCGACTTCGACCGCGGCGTCACCGTCAATGTCGGGGTGGTGCGCGGTGGCAGCAAGCCGAACGTCGTTGCGGAAGAAGCCTATGCAGAAGTCGACCTGCGAATTCCGACGATCGCGGCGGCCGACGAATATGTCGCGAAGGTTCTGTCGCTGAAGCCGAAGATCGATGGCGTCTCGATCAAGGTGGTCGGCGGGCTCAACAGGCCGCCCTATGAGAAGACCAATTCCGGCGCGGCCCTCTACGAACATGCAAGGCAGCTTGCCGGCGAACTCGGCTTCGAATTGCCTGACACGTTCACCGGCGGCGGCTCGGACGGCAATTTTACCGCGCCCTACACCGGAACGCTCGACGGGCTTGGCGTCGATGGCGATGGTGCCCATACCGGCCACGAGCATATGTACATCTCGTCGATCGCGCCGCGCACCAAGCTGCTGTATCGGCTGTACCAGACGCTGAAGTGAATGCGTCTGGTAGGATGGGTTGAGCGCAGCGAAACCCATCGTTGGCGGAAGATAGTCGCGATGGGTTTCGCTGCGCTCAACCCATCCTACGGGTCTGATGTAGATCGGCTTACGGCCGCAGATAGACGTAGCCCTGCGACTGCAGTTCGGCGATGCGGACCACGCCGCCCTCGTCGGCGGCAACGAAACCCGGCAGCAGATCCTTGAGCGTGATCTCCTGAGCCATCATGGTCTTGGCGCAGGCCGCGAGCTGCACGCCGACATTCGCGAATTTGGCAACGTGTTGCGTCACGTCGGGATTGGCGGATGCAGCGTGGAACGCCTTCAGCGCCGGCCCGTGGACCACGAGCGCGATGATGACCTTGTCGGGCCCGCCCATGCCGTCAAAATGATTCTGGATGTTGCCGAGTACGAACGCGACCTTGTCGAGGTCGGCGAGATGGTAGACGACTTTTCGCTTGTCAGGGACCGCGCCCTGCGCGTCTGCCCGCGCCTGCGTCGTGCCGAGCGCGACCATGGCACTCACCGAGGCCAGCGCCGCGCCCAACAACCCACGTCGATTGCTCGACATCGCCTTCTCCGGATCACTTGTGCCGCATTGCGGCGAGTTCCTTGCGGTCGGTCACCAGCGACTCGCAGTCCTTCAACGTCGTGCGATCGAGCCGGAAGGTCTTGTCGTCCGCGCCAGCAACCAGGTCCTGCGCCGCATCTTCATCATAGTTCTTGTCCTTCCAGATGCGGATACGCTCGAGCTTGATGATCGCCGATTTGTCATCCTTCGCCAGCAGCACGTTGATGCCGCCGCCGTCGCAGTCGACGCCGCAACCGAGCATCGCCTCGTTGGTCTTCTCGTCAGTGAACTTGCCGTGCCCGCAATCGCCGCTGGAGTTGTAGTTGCCCGACTTGGCGCGATATTTCACGCCGAGCCGGAACGAGTAGTTCATTTCGTTATCCTCGGGGTACTTCTCCGCGGTCAGCAGCAGCTTCATGGCGCTGACCTTCTGCTGCGGATGCTCGGCGAGATGCTCGGAGTCGTAGGACCGGGTGAAGCAGGCGTAGGTCGTCTTGTCGAGGCTGACCGGACCGCCGAACACGCGCGTGACAAATTCGTCCCCGACCTGCGCCTTGGCCGCGGCCTTCCGGGCGTCCGCTGTCGTACCCTCGGCATGCAAGGCGGAACCCGACAACGCCAGCACAAATGCTGCACCGGCGAGCTTCAATCCTGCGGCAAGCTTCATTGTCGTCGCGTCCCTGGCGCTTTAAGTGACCGAAATCACGCTTTGGTCGCGCCGACGGGGCGGCGCGTTCAAGCCGGACCGCTACGATGCCGGCTTGGGGACGACAAAGCCGAGGACGATCTTTTCGGGTTCCTGCTTGAATTCCTTGTGGACCGCGGCGCGGACCGCCTCCACCAGCGCCGGCATCGGCTTCCCCTCAACAAGCTGCGGATACGTCACCGTGACCTGGGTCAGGCGGCCGTTGGTCCAGTTGAACCCAACGCTGGGTTTCAGCCCTGTGGACGCCTCAAGGTCATCTTCCGTCGCCTGCGCGGTCTTGAAAGCGTCCTTCGTCGCGTTGATGAGATCGCAGCCCGCAAGGGCGAGAGCCAACGCAACGATTGCGACCAGCCTGACCATGCCCGCCCCTTGGCAGTGTTAGCGCCCGCGAAACACAGGCTTTCGCTTTTCGACGAAGGCCTTCATCGCTTCTTTCGAGTCCTCGGTCTTGCCAATCTGGACCGTCATGTCCTGCTCGTAGCGGTAACCGTCGCGCAGGCTCATCTCCTCGATCGCATTCAGCGATTGCTTGAACAGCTGCGCCGCCAGCGGCGCCTTCGAGGCAATCTCCGCCGCCATCTGCATCGCGACCGGCATCAATTCGTGGGCCGGCACGCACGCCTCGACCACGCCCAACCGGTACAGCTCCGGCCCCGGCACGCGATAGCCGGTCAGCGCCATGCGCCGCACCCGGGAATGGCCGAACAGCCGCATTGCATGGCGACCGCCGCCCATCAGCCCGACGTCGATCTCGGGCATGCCGAGTGTCGCATGCTCCGACGCAAACAGAATGTCGCAGGAGGCGGCGACCGCAAGCCCCGCGCCCAGCGCCGCGCCGTTGATCGCGGCAACGACCGGCTTCTTGCACTCGACGATCGCATGATAGCTTTCGCGGGCGCTGCGCAGGTGCTGGCGCTGACCGGCGCGTTGCGTCGCCATCTGGCCGCGCGCCTTCAGATCCGCGCCGGCCGAAAACTGCTTGCCCTTGCCAGTCAGCACGACAGCGCGGACATGGTCATCATCGGAGAATAGATCAAACGCCAGCGCCAGCTCGTCCTGGAGCAGCCGGCTCTGCGCATTGACCGGCGGATTGTTCATGGTCGCGACCGCGACGAAGTCAGCGATCTCGACCTCGAGCTGTTCGAATTTGTAAGTGTCGGACACGGCGCACTCCCTCATGTTCTTGTTTGCGCGTTTTTCGAGCGGCTCAGCTCAGCTCCGCCAGCAGCCCCGCCATCAGACGGCCGCGCTCCGCAAGGCTCGCGACCACGATGTGCTCGCCGAGCGTATGCGCGCCATTGCCGCGCACGCCGAGGCCGTCGAGCGTCGCGAGATCCATCGGCCCGGTGAAGTTGGCATCCGAACCGCCGCCAGAGCTTTCGTGCATGAGGTCGATCCCGATCGTCTTCGCAATCCGCTTTGCGACCTCGTACAGCGCCATGGTCTTGGCGTTGGGCTCCCACACCGGCCGCGTCACGCCGCGCGTGACAATGAACTGGCCGTCATTGGCGTCGCGCTTCGACAGCGCCAGCATGCGCTCGACGCCGCGGTCGAGATCGTCCTGGCGCTTGGCCATCGACAGCGCCTCGCCGGTGCATGAACTCGAGACGCAGTTCACCCACTGACCGCCATGGATGACGCCGACGCTGAAGGTGCAGGACTCCGTGGTCATGGATTTCGATCGCCGGGATCATGTCGGCCATGATCCGGATCGCCGAGCGTCCCTCCGACAGGCGCGCACCGGCGTGGCTCGGCCGTCCCAGCGCCTCGAGATTGTACCGCGCGATTGCATAGCGGCCGGACACCACGCCGCCATTGGCACGTGCGGGCTCCGGCACCAGCACATACTTGTGTCGCGCCGCTTCGGCCTCGATCAGGTCGCGCGTGCTCGGGCTGCCGACCTCCTCATCGCTCGTCAGCAGGAACGTGATCGGCAGCGCGATCTTTGCCCCGATCCGCTGCAGTTGCCGGATTGCTTCCAGCGCGGTGTAGTTGCCGCCCTTCATGTCGAAGATGCCGGGCCCGTAGCAGACGTGACCGTCGCGCCGCCATGGCAGCTGCTCCAAGGTGCCGACCGGATGCACGGTATCGAGGTGGCCCATGATCAGGATGCCCGGCTTGCTCGCGTCTCCGGTGGCGAAGCTTGCGCGGACGCAGTCGCCGAACCCCATGCGGCCCGCGATGCGCTCGATCCGCGCCCCCATCAGCGCAAGGTCGCGCGAAGCAAGATCCATCATGCGGCCAACGCGGCCGGCATCCCAGGTCGGACTTTCGCACTCCACCCACGGCCGCAAACCGCTGAGCATCGCGTCGGTGTCGAACGGCAGCTCATTCACATTCATGTCAGCGACCCCGTGAAGCTCTACAGGACCATTTGCGTCTGGGTGACGACCGCGACGAGCTTGCCCGCATCGGTTTCGAGCCTGGTCTGCCAGACCTGGGTGCGGCGCCCGCGATGAATTGGCGTGGCCGTGGCCTTGACCGTCGTGCCCGCCGGCGCCGGTCCGACGAAATTGGTCTTGCTCTCGATCGTCGTGGTGCCGGCGCCCTCGGGCAGGTTGATCACGGTCGCAGCGGCGCCGACAGTGTCGGCCAGCGCCATGATCGCGCCGCCGTGAACGATGTGGTTCATGGTGCAGAGATCTTCCCGCACCACCATGGTCGCGACCACGCGATCCTTGTCAGCCTCGACGAATTTCACCCCCATCAGCACGGCGAACGGCATCGGCTTGGCGTTAAGCAGTTCAAGTGGAGTCATTGTGCGGATTTCCTCGTCTTCTGATTGGCTGGAGACCCCAAGAAAAATCCCGAGAAAGCACAGCTCATCGGCCGGCCCTGTCAGCAGCCTTTCATGGAGCTCCGGCGACGATCAGCGAAAGCCCGAAATCGGTCAGGTGATGCAGGGCCTGGTCGATGCCGATCAACCACCAGAACCACTGGCTTTGCCCCTGCTTGATATCGAATGTCGCAACGCAAAATCCCTTTGCGCGGTCGATCGTGATGTGAATGACGAAGTCGACGAGGCCGAGGTACCAGAAGCGCGGCGCCACCAGGGTGAAGATCGCGGTCGCCAGCGCACCGTGGATGGCGCAATGCGCAAGCAGCGGCAGCGCCCAGCCGGTCTTGGCGTCCTTGCCCATCGCCATCCAGGAATTCTGCAGAATGAAATCGGCGATGACGTGCTTGACCGTCAGCACCAGCATCCAGGCGATGAGCGGCGCGACGGCGACTGTGGTCGGGATGGCGAGAAGCATCATCGGGATGCCCGTGACTTAATCGAGCGAAGGGCGCACACAGGTGATGATCGCTGCAGAGTTCATCGGCACTAACCCGCCCGGCTCGTTTGGTCTGGGATAATTATTGCATTTTTACGCGCTCATTGCACGCGCAGCGCGAGACAACGTCGCGCCGAGTGCCTGTTCGATGCTGCAGCGCGGGTCTTGATTTCACCGATAATCTGGCGCAGCCGATCGTGATCTGGCTCGTCAGCCCCAGCAGCACGACTTTCTGCAACCGCGCCGCGCAGGTCCGCAGCGTCGATTGCCCTGCCGAACGCGGCTTGGCCAGATGATCGATCTCCGCATTCCCGTACTCGGAGTTGCGGGTGCCAGACCTCGCCGCTTCCCCTGCGATCGAAGCTGTTCTCGCAACTTCAACGCCGCCTCGAGCCGTTAATCATTAACGTCGCTCGCAGCGCAAAAACCGCACCTGTTCCGTCGTTGACGACCGCGGGCCGCGCGGGCAGTTTAGGCCGAGAAACCAGACCGACGGCCCGGCATCGGGCCGAGATCGGCTGGTGCAGCAGCTTCGCATGTCACCGCAATCGCTGTCTTCGCTGTCCTCCCGTTTCGTGGCCATGACGGTTGGCCGCGGCATGACGCTGCCCTCCTATATCGCATTGACGCTCGGGCTGATCGGGCTCGTCATCCTGACGTTCGACCCGAAATACGAACTCGCGCACCATTGGGTCGAGAGCCTGTTATGGCTGTGCCAGGCGTTCTTCGCGCTGGAGTGGATCATCCGTTTGCGCGAAGCCGCGCGCACCGAAAAGCTCCGCAAATACCTGCTCAGTGCTCGCGGCTTCATCGATGCGATTGCGGCGCTCGCCGCACCGATCGCGGTAATGGCCGGTGCGCACCCGCGAAGCGCCTGGCTGCTCGCCGTGCTGTGGACACTGAAGCCGGTGCCGGAGATCGGGGGCTTGCGGCAGCTACGGCGCATCTTCGCCAACGAGGCCGGACCGCTGGCAAGCGTGTTCCTCCTGTTCCTGATCCTGGTGTTCATCGCTTCGGCAGCGATCCACGTGCTCGAGCGCGACGTGCAACCGGAGGCGTTCGGCACCTTCCCCTCTGCGCTGTGGTGGGCCGTCGTGACCATGACGACGGTCGGCTACGGCGACGTCGTGCCGATAACACCCGGCGGACGATTGCTGGCGTCGCTGGTGATGATTTGCGGACTCGGTGTGTTCGGCCTGTGGACCGGTATTCTAGCGACCGGCTTTGCCGCCGAGACGCGTCGCGCCAACTTCATCAAGACCTGGGAGACGGTCAGCAAGGTACCGTTCTTCAGCGAACTCGGACCGGCAGCGATCGCCGACGTCACCCACATGCTCCGCACGATCGAACTGCCGTCGCGCACCATGGTGATGCGCCGCGGCCAGGTCGGCGACTGCATGTATTTCATCGCGTCGGGTGAAGTTGCCGTCGAACTCACAGGCAGGCAAATCCGGTTGACCGATGGCGCCTTCTTCGGCGAGTTCGCACTGCTCGGCAGCCCGATCCGCACCGCGACCATCACGACGACCCAACCCTGCACGCTGCTGGTGCTTGATCTCGTCGATTTCCGGATGCTGATGGCCAAGCATCCCGACCTCGGACAGACTATCGACGCGGAGGCCAAGCGTCGCGCCGCCGAGAACGCCGCGGCCGCCCAGCAGCAGGTGACGACGCCTTAAGTTACGCAGCAGCGGCCGCCTTGAGCGCCGTCGCGGCAGTCGCGTATCCACCGCGCGCGCCGTCAATGAAATGGACATGATCGGCGCGCAGCGGTGACGGCGTGAAGCACGTCATCATTGCCGCGTCCTGACGATGCACGCCGTAGCGCGCGACGCCATTGGCAGCAGCTTGCGCGAGCTGCGCCTCGAGCTCGTCGGCGAGTTCGGAGGTGCAATCGAGGACCATGCGCAAGCCATCGTCGTATTTGCGGAAATCGGAATTTGCGACGACCTGTTCGACATAGGTTTTCGGCACGAAGCCGCCGACGCTGATGCCGAAGCGCATGATGAGATAGGACACGAAGGTCAGCGCCAGCACCGAAGCGCGCCGCCGGAACAGCGAACCGCCGCGCAGCGTGCGCGCCTCGAGATCGACTCCCGCAGGCGGCCAGCCGAACGGTGGGCCGCCTGCAGGAACCGGACGGCCGGCGTTCGGCGTCTTGTCGATCAGCGCGATCACGCCCTCGGTCAGCTTGCGAAACGCCATCGCATCGCCACCCGGCGCGGGCATCACGATCACCGAAAGAATCAAGCCGTTGGCCGCCGGGATTTCCTCGAAGCGGCAAGACAATCCGGTGAGATCGGGCAGCACGTCAGGCGGCGCCGGCAGCACGGCGAACTCTCCACGCTTCATCGCAGCCTCGGCCCAACCGAGCCCGCCGCCGGAAAACATCGCGTAGGACACGTTCGGCGACGGCGCGAAGCGTGCGACGCGAACATCCAGACCCCGGGCGCGAATATCGGCGATCGGAATCAGCGCCACGCGCATGGCGAGATCGAGGTCGCTCTTGACCCAGGTCGCGGTCGCCGCCAGCGCCTCGCGGGCGCGTACGACATCGCCGGCCGAGACCGCAAAGCTCGCGCCGTCACCGCCGAACACGAACGGAAACTCGCGCTCGCCCAGCGCATTGGTCACCGCGGCAATCACCGCAGCCCCGGCCATGTTGACCGACTTGTACTTCTTCTCGGCGATCGCCTTGGTCGACTGCACGATATCGGCAAGCCCGATCGTCCAGTCATCGGGCAGCGGAGAATAGAGCGCAGGATCCATCAGGCTGCCGAAGCCATCGACCACCGGAAGGCCTTCGTAGAAGCGATCCTGGTGAGCAGACGAATTCATGACCGGTGCGCTCCGCATTTTATTCCGGCGAGACGACCCGCAAGCCCCGCAGCTCAAGCCGCAATAGTAGCGGCGATTTGCCGCAAAATTCAAACGGCAAGGTCCGCTTCATCCACGAGTTCTGAATGCGTGAGACACGACGTCCGACGTATCGGATACGTCGGAAACACGATAGGGTTTCACATCGTTTGCGCAAAATGACCAGATCGATGTCAGACGAAGCCATAGCCGCGAGAATGCCACCACCCCTGACCCGCGCATTGCGCGGGGTCGGCGTGCGCCAGGTCCGGCTGCTGAGCGGCGTCATTCTGTTCGTCTATCTCATCAGTCATTTTGCCAATCACGCGCTCGGCAACATCTCGACCGACGCGATGAACGCGGTCCTGCAGTACGAGATCGGGTTCTGGCGCAGCTGGCCGGTGACCGTCGTGCTGTCACTGGCGGCGCTCGCGCATACCGCCCTCGGCATCTGGGCGCTCTACGAGCGCCGGCAGTTTCGCTGGACCTCCGTGGAGGTCACCCAACTCGTGCTGGGCTTGAGCATACCCGCACTGCTGTTCTCGCATCTCGTCGGCGTGCGCGTGGCGGCATCGCTGTTCGGCCATGAAAAGTACTACGAGCAGGTGCTGTTTGGTTACTGGGTCGCCCGTCCTTACATGTCGACAATTCAGTACGTCGCCTTGCTGGTGTCCTGGGTCCACGGCTGCATCGGCCTTTATTTCTGGCTGCGCATGAAGTCATGGTTCAGGCTGGCTGCCCCCGTCCTGCTCTCTGCGGCCGTGCTGTTGCCCGCGGTCTCGATGCTCGGGCTTTATCAGGGAGCGCGGGCCATCATCGATGCCAGCGACGACGCCGATTGGCGCATCGAGAACCTTGCGAAGCGCCATGTCGGCACGCCGCATGACCAGGTGGTGATCGACGACATCAGCGATGATCTGCTCTACGGCTACGCCGGGCTGCTCGTGGTGGCGCTTGCCGCCCGCGGTCTGCGCAGCTTGCGCGAACGCCGTGGCGGCCTGATCCAGCTCACCAACGTCGAGGGCCGGACGATCCGCGTGCCGAAGGGCCTGAGCGTGCTCGAGGCCAACCTGCGCTTCGGCATCCCGCATTCGAGTGTCTGTGGCGGACGCGCGCGTTGTTCGACCTGCCGCATTCGCATTGTCGGCGAACATGGCATGCTGCCGGAGCCATCGAAGCGCGAGGCGTTCGTGCTGAACCGCGTCGGGGTGCGCGGCGATACTGCAATCCGGCTGGCCTGTCAGCTCCGCCCGGAAAGCGATCTCTCGTTTGTGCCGATGTTCCCTCCGCAACTTACCGGCGCGAACATGAGCGGTGGCCTGCAGGCCCACACCGGCCAGGAACGCTACCTCGTCAGCATGTTCGTCGACATGCGGGGCTCGACCAAGCTCGCCGAGAAGCGGCTGCCGTTCGACACCGTGTTCATCATCAACCGCTTTCTCACCGCGGTGTCGCAAGCCGTGATCGCAGCCGGCGGCCAGCCAAATCAGTTCGTCGGCGATGGCCAGCTCGCGCTGTTTGGCTTGAACGCTTCGCCCCGCGAGGCCTGCCGCCAGGCGATTCGCGCCGCGGCACTGATTGCCGAAAATGTCGCCCAGCTCAATGATTTCCTGCGCGCCGACCTGCCCGAGCCGATCCGCTTCGGCATCGGCATCCATGGCGGCGAGGTCATCATCGGCGACCTCGGCTCGCCCGGCCACGCGGTGTTCACTGCGCTTGGCGATCCCGTCAATGTCACCGCGCGCCTGCAGGACATGAGCAAAAGTTCTCGCCTGCGAGGTGGTGATCTCCGAGGAAATCTTCGAGACCGGAGCGTTGTCGTCCGGCAAATTGCCGCAGACCAGTGTCGACATCCGCGGCCGGGTCGAACCGATGACCGTGCGCACTGCGGAACGGGCCGCCATGCTGTCGGACGTCATCGCGACCGGCGCCGCGCCGTCCGCGGCGATGGCTACAGCGACAGTTTAGGCGGTAGCCGCGCGACGGCGTGCGACGACGTCGAGCAGCAGGGCGCAGAGGCCAAGTGCAACCGGCGGAAACACCACCAGGTTGACCATGCTCCAGCCGTAGTCGGTCAGCAGCTGGCCGGACGAGAACGACCCGATGGCCATGGTGCCGAACACCAGGAAATCATTGAAGGCCTGGACCTTGTTCTTCTCCGACGGCCGATGCGCCTCCAGCACCAGCGTGGACGCACCGACAAAGCCGAAATTCCAGCCGAGGCCGAGCACGATCAGCGCGCTCCAGAAATGCAGCGTCGTGATGCCGGACAGACCGATCGCAGCCGCTGTGGCCTCGAGTAACAAGCCGATCGCGACAACCGTTGGCGCGCCCAACCGCGCGATCACGGCGCCGGTAAAGAAGCTCGGGCCGAACATCGCGACGATGTGCCACTGGATACCAAAATTGGAATCGGTCAGCGACAGGCCGCAAAGCTTCATTGCGAGCGGCGCTGACGTCATCACGAAGTTCATCAAGAAGTAACTGACCACGCCACATATCACTGCCGCGATGAAGCGTGGCTTGGTCACGATTTCGAGCAGCGGCCGGCCGCCGGCGAAATCCGCGGCAACTGGCTTCGGCGCATCCACGGTGGCGAGAAGCGCCATCGCAACAAAGGCGACGACAACCTGCGCGGCAAAGCTCGCGGCAAACAAATACGGCTGCCAGAGGTCCATGGTCCACTGCACGAGCTGCGGGCCGAGCACGCCGGCGAACACGCCGCCGGCCATCACCCATGACAGCGCCTTCGGTCGGAACTCCGGCGTTGCGCCGTCGGCCGCGGCAAAACGGTAGGACTGCGCAACCGAACCATAGAGGCCGCCGAGAAATGTCGCGACGCAAAACAAGGCAAACGAGCCGCGCAGGATCGCGATCATTGCGAGTGTCCCGCACACCGCACCGGAGGCGGTGCCCGCAATAAAGGTCGCGCGCCGGCCATAACGCCGCGCAACGAAACCAACCGGCAGGGTGCCCGCAGCCATCCCGAGCACGAAGATCGACAACGGCAGCGTGGCCAACGCCTGATCCGGCGCCAGCATCGAGCCAATGATCGAGCCGGTGGCGAAGATCACGGCCGAATTCGCGCCGGTCAGCGCCTGCGCGATCGCGAGTCGTGCGACGACCGCGCGCGTTGGTCTGGCAAGCAGAATGCCGGGTGCGGTGGTGGCATCCATCCTTGTTGGCCTGTCTCTTCTTGATCGGACGATTGGACCGACCTGCGGCCACACTGCTGGCAAATGCGAGCAACCGTCGCGCATATTAGGGTTGATTTGACGCGATCGATGCGCTGTATCGTGACTATACAGAAAGCTCACCGCCTTGAACAACAACACAAGAGCAATTCAGCCCAAGGAGACAGGAATGGGTCAGGTGCAGGGTAAAGTCGCATTGGTCACCGGTGGCGCCTCCGGCATCGGCGCCGCCTGTTCGGCGACGTTGGCGCGCGAGGGCGCCAAGGTGGTAGTCACCGACATCGACGAGGCGCTCGGCAAGCAAACCGTGTCGCGCATCCAGGGCGATGGCGGCGAGGCGATCTTCCTGCAGCAGGATGTCACCCAGGAGCCGCGCTGGGCCGAGGTCGTCGCCGAGACCGAGCGGCGCTACGGCAAGCTCAACATTCTGGTGTCGAATGCCGGCATCGGCGTCGGCGCGGCGTCGATCGTCGACATGACGCTGGCGGATTGGCGCCGTCAGACCGCGATCAATCTCGACGGAGTGTTCCTGTCGGTGAAATACTGCATTCCAGCAATGCGTCGGGCGCGCGAAGGCGGCTCCATCATCATGATGTCGTCGATCGCGGGCTTGCGCGGCTCACCGATCCTCGCCGGCTACTGTGCCACCAAGGGCGGCGTTCGGCTGTTCGCAAAATCGATCGCCATGGAGTGCGCGCAGGCCGGCGATGGCATCCGCGTCAACTCCGTGCATCCCGGCATCATCGACACACCGATCTGGGGCAAGATCTCGAACGGCGGCGGTCAGCCCGGCCACAACTCGCCGATGCGCGCGGAAGAGCTGGCGCGTGCCGGCGCGCCGCTCGGCCGTGCCGGACAGGCTCAGGACATCGCCAATGGCGTGCTGTTCCTTGCTTCCGATGCGTCGAGCTACATGACCGGCGCCGAGATCGTGATCGACGGCGGCATCACCGCCGGCGGCGTCCGCCGCCCTCCGCCCAATCAGTGAGCGCCGGCGGCAAGGCCGAGCAGGAAAGCGACTTCCGCAGCCTGCTCGACCGCGCCGAGCACATCGCCGGTGTAGCCGCCGATCAGTCGTCGCGCCAGCGCGACGACCGCGAGCGCGCTCAAGGCCGCAAGAATCAATCCAGCGAACAGCGCGGACGGCGCCTTGATCAGCGCCGGCAGCAGGGCTGCGAGCGTGATCAGCAACGCGGTCAGCGCGCCGGAGCGATCAAGCGTCGCCTCGGAATAGCTGATCCGGGTCGCTCCAGGATCGCCGGCATAAGGCAGCGCGGTCATTGCCCAGGTCGCCAAACCGCGCGCGCCGGCATGGGCCGCGATCAACGCCGCCCATGCGTAGGACGGCGTCATCGATGCGAGCACTGCAATTCGCAATGCGACGCTGAAGGCCAACGCCAGTGCGCCGTAGGTGCCGAGCCGGCTGTCCTTCATGATCGCAAGCCGTGCTTCGCGCGAGCGTCCGCCGCCAAATCCGTCCGCGGTATCGGCGAGGCCATCCTCGTGCAGCGCACCGGTCAATAGTGTACTCGCCGCGACTGCAAGCACCGCTGGCACAAAGCCGGCCCAGTATCGGCTTGCGACCGCGAACATAAATGCGGCGGCGAGACCGACGACAACTCCCACCGCTGGAAAGTATCGTGACGCCCGCGTAAGCCAATCCGCTTCCAGCGTTTCAGAGCTCTTGACGGGCAGGATGGTCATGAAGCGCAGCGCATGCCAGAACGCGTCGGTCTCGCGCATCAGATTTTTCCTGCGAGCACGTCCTCGAGCGCAGCAACGTCGCTGAACAGCCGCGCCGCCGCGCGCACGATCGGGATCGCGAGCACAGCGCCCGTTCCTTCACCGAGCCGCATGCCGAGTTCCAGGAGCGGCCTCGCTTTCAGCGATGCCAGCATCAGGCTGTGGCCGCGTTCCGCCGAGCGGTGAGCGAAGATGCAATAATCCTGCACGGCGGGTTGCATCCGGATCGCGACCAGCGCCGCCGAGCTTGCGATGAAGCCATCGATCATGACCGGCCGCCGCCGCTCCGCCGCGCCAAAGATCGCGCCCGTCATCATGGCGATTTCCAGCCCGCCGAATTCGCTGAGAACATCGAGCGGGGCGCTGGCGCCGGTCCGCGCTGCGGCGCGCTCGAGCGCCGCGTGCTTCCTGGCCATGCCCGCGTCATCCTGCCCTGCCCCCGCGCCGATGCAATCGATCAGCGGCGCCGGCGCCAGTCGATGCATCAAGAGCGCAGCCGAGGCACTATTGCCGATCCCCATCTCACCGATCGCGATGATATCGGCGCCGCCATCGATGGCTTCGCATGCCAGGCGATGGCCTTGCGCCAGTGCCGCCTTCGCTTCAGCCAGCGTCATTGCCGGTTGGCGCGCGGCGTTCGCAGTGCCTTTGCGAATCTTGGCGCGAACGAGATCAGCGTGATCGGGCAGGTCGACAGCGACGCCGGCATCAACAACGCGAATGTCCACGCCAGTCGCCGCCGCAAACGCATTAGCGCTGGCGCGGCCGGCGAGAAACGTCCGCACCATCGCTGGTGTCACTGCCGATGGATATTGCGATACGCCCTCTTCCGTCAGCCCGTGGTCACCGGCGAACACCAGCAGTGTCGCCTTGCCGGCGCGCGGAATTGCCGGATACCACATCAGTGCAAGTTGGGTGGCGAGGTCTTCGATCCGGCCGAGCGAACCCGGTGGCTTGGCCTTGCCATCGATGCGCGCGCGAATCTTGCGGCTCGATCGACCGATCGAGCGGAACGATTTGCGGCTCGCGCCAGTCAGGATTTGATGACATCGTCAATCTCGCACAAGTACTCCATGCCGCTAGTGCCGAACGTTGCGAACGAGGTCAACAGCAGGATGCCTGAACAAAGGGCGGCCGTTGACCCGACCCGGCCCAGCCGATACGGTCAAAAGCGATGGTCCTCCCGCCGTGGGAGGTGAAAAGGGAATCCGGTGCCGGGAGCGATCCCAAATCCGGAGCTGCCCCCGCAACTGTAAGCGGCGAGCCCTCGCTTCAGCCACTGGGAAATCCGGGAAGGCGCGAGCGGCTTTGACCCGCAAGCCAGGAGACCTGCCATCAAACCTTGTGCTTTGGAGGCGTCTGGGCGGGGTGCACCGGGCGGGACTTGAGCGCCGCGTCATGTGCCGGTGCGAACATCCGCCAAAGCTCGCGCGGCCCCTTGCGGGCCAGGTCAAGAGCGGCGGATGAACGACTCGATCCCTGCAGCGAATTCTTTTCGCGCCCTCGGACACCGCTGATGCGCGCTGCGTCATAAGCGTCTGCACCTCGTGCAAGACACAGGATTCCTCCGCCGAGGTGGTCGGACCAAGGCTGCTCGCTGCGGTTCGCGATAGAGTGTCACCCGGCGAGAAACATTGCCGTTCGCGCCGTACACTGCCTCGGCGTCTGCAAGCGGCCGACCACGGCTGCGGTGTCCGGCCCCGATCGCTACACTTTCGTGTTCGCCGATCTTCAGCCCGCCGACGGCGCAACCGCACTGCGCGAATTCGCTCTATCCTACGCCGCTCGGACTACGGCCTCGTGCCGTGGCGCGAGCGCGCGCAAGTCCTTAGGCGCGGCATGATCGCGCGTATTCCGCCGGCAATCTGGTCGCCCGAAAATGGCGAGCCGCCCAAATGACGGCCCGCGACACCACGCTCGTGCTCGGCGGCGCGCGCTCCGGCAAATCGGCGTTTCGCCGAACGGCTTGTTGCCGAGACCACGGCAACGCGCATCTACCTTGCCACCGCGGCCGCCGGCGATGATGAAATGCGAGAGCGCATTGCGCATCATCGCACACGGCGCGGCGACACCTGGCGCACCGTCGAAGAGCCGCTAGCGCTGATCGAGACGCTCAGCCGCGAAGATCGCGCCGGCAATGCCATCATGGTCGACTGTCTGACGTTGTGGCTGTCGAATCTCATGCATGCGGACAAGGATATTGATGCCGAGGCCAGCCAGCTTTCTGCCTTCCTGCTCGGGGCCAAAGCCAAGATCGTGCTGGTCTCGAATGAAGTCGGCCTTGGTCTCGTCCCGGAGACGCCGCTCGGCCGCGCGTTCCGCGATGCGCAGGGCCGCCTCAACCAGGTGGTTGGTGCCACCGTCAGCAACGTCGCCTTCATCGCCGCCGGCCTGCCGATCTGGCTGAAGCAGCAATCCTAGGAGAACCCCATGAGCCGCGTCCCCGTCACCGTCATCACCGGCTTCCTCGGCGCCGGCAAGACCACGCTGCTGCGATCACTGCTGACGCAGACACAGGGCAAGCGGATCGGCGTGATCGTCAATGAATTCGGCGAGGTCGGGTTCGACGGCGGGCTGGTCAAGAATTGCGCCGACGAGGCTTGCGTCGCGGGCGAGTTTGTCGAGCTGACCAACGGCTGCATCTGCTGCACCGTCGCCGACGACTTCATTCCAACCATGAACAGGCTTTTGGCGCGCGAGCAACCGCTTGACGCCATCGTAATCGAGACCTCGGGCCTTGCACTGCCGCAACCTTTGCTCAAGGCGTTTGCCTGGCCCGAGATCCGCACCCGCACCACAGTCGACGGGGTCATCACGGTGGTCGATGCGGTCGCGCTGTCGCAAGGCCGCGTCGCGATCGACGAAGCCGCACTGGATGCCCAGCGCAGCGCGGATCCATCACTCGACCATGATGACCCGATCGAGGAGGTGTTCGAAGATCAATTGGCTTGCGCTGACCTCGTCGTATTGTCGAAAAGCGATCTCGTTGCCGCAACCGACTTGAGCGACATCGAAGCAAAGCTCGGCCGCGCCCTGCGCAGCAACGTCCGCGTCGTGCGCTCCCGCGGCGAGCTGGCTCCCCAGGTACTGATCGGCCTTGGCGCCGCCGCCGAAAACGACTTGAACGCGCGCGCCGGCCACCACGGCGAAGACGAGGAGCACGACCACGACGATTTCGAGAGTATCGTTGTGAGTCCGGCCGCGACGACGGCAGACGATCTCAAGGCGCGCGTCGGCAAAGCGCTTGGGCTCGACGGCATCCTGCGCATCAAAGGCTATGCTGAGGTCAAGGGCAAGCCGGCCGCGGCCGTCGTGCAAGCCGTCGGCGACCGCATCGATATTTCGTTTGCGCGGCCCGACGCCGCGCCGAAACCGGGTATCGTTGTCATTGGCCTGAAGGGCTTCGACCACGCCGCCGCCCGCGCGGCGCTCGCCGGATAAGGCGCCTCAAAACAATGCATCTCAAGCTCGACCAGAGCGGAATCATCGACGACGGCGAAGTCGCGCGCGATCTCGGCCAGGACACCGCCGACGTCGTCATCCTGTCAGCCGCCGATAACGAGCTCGCGGCACTGGCCGCGGCGCGTGCGGTGCTTGGCGGCGATTTCCCATCGGTCCAGTTCAGCAATCTGCTGGCGTTGCGCCATCCGCTGTCGGTCGACCTTTATGTCGAGCGCACCTTGCGCTCGGCAAAACTCGTCGTGCTGCGCATGCTTGGCGGCGAAAGCTATTGGCCCTACGGTGTCGAAAGCCTGCGCGCCGACGCCTTGAAGCGCTGCGTGTTGTTCGCCTGCCTGCCGGGCGAGCTCAGCTTCGATCCCACGCTCAGTGCGCGTGGCACGCTTGACGAAGCACGATCCCGCGAGCTCTGGCGCTATTTTTGCGAGGGCGGCGCGGACAACCTCGCATCGGCTCTGCAATATGCCGCTTACCTGATCGGCCAGGCCGAGCGCCCCGCCGCGCCGCGCCCAATGCCAGCAGCCGGCTTCTGGCCGACCGAGCCGGTGAACGACGCGCGACCTGCGGTACCGATCCTGTTCTACCGCGCGCTCGCCGCCTCGGCAGATATCGAGCCGATCGAGGCACTTCGTGCGGCACTCGATGCCCGCGGGCTCCAGCCGGTGCCGGTCTATCTGACCAGTCTCAAGGACGAGCGCTCGATCGCCTTCCTTCGCGGCGCGTTCTCCGCGCACCCGCCGCAAGCCATCATCAATGCCACGGCGTTCGCAACGGCGCTCGGCAGCGACGATGCCGGCGTGCTGGCCGAATTCGACTGCCCGATCCTGCAGGTCGCATTCGCCGGAACGTCGCGCGTTGCGTGGGAAGGATCGGCGCGGGGCCTGTTGCCGCGCGATCTCGCGATGCATGTCGCACTGCCCGAGGTCGACGGCCGCATCTTCACGCATGCGGTTGCTTTCAAGGAGCAGGCCGCGCCGCCAGTCGCCAGCTTCCTGCCGACCGTGCTGCGCGCTCTGCCCGACCGTGTCGATGCCACCGCCGATCTCGCCGCCGCCTGGGTCAAGCTGCGTCAGAAGCCGCGCGAACAATGCCTCGTCGCGATCATCCTTGCGAACTATCCGAACCGCGACGGACGACTCGCCAACGGCGTCGGTCTCGATACGCCGGCAAGCCTGATGCTGGTGCTCGAAGAACTGCGCAGGCAAGGCTACGCGATCGAGAACGTGCCGGCCTCGAGCGCCGAGATGATGCAGCTCTTGCAGCGCGGGCCCACCAACGATCTCGTGGACCGCGCGATGCGGGGCGGCGGCATCGGCTGGCCGCTTGCCGCCTATCGCGAGGGGCTTGCGAAGCTGCCGTCCAGCATTCGCGATGCGATCGAAGCGCGCTGGGGCCGCGCGGAAAACGATCCGCACGTCGCGCAAGGACGCTTTCGCCTCGGCTTGCATCAATTCGGCAATGTCATCGTCGGTGTCCAGCCGGCCCGCGGCTACAATATCGATCCGAAGGCCACGGCCCACGATCCCGATCTGGTGCCGCCGCACAACTATCTCGCCTTCTATCTCTGGATCCGCGAAGCCTTTGCTGCCGACGCCATTATTCATCTTGGGAAGCACGGCAATCTCGAATGGTTGCCCGGCAAGAGCGTCGGGCTGTCGGCCAATTGTTTCCCGGCAGCGATCCTCGGCGCCGTGCCGAATCTCTATCCGTTCATCGTCAACGACCCCGGCGAAGGCATTCAGGCACGACGCCGGACCACGGCCGTGATCGTCGATCACCTGACGCCACCGCTGACGCGTGCCGAGCTGCATGATGACCTTGCGAGGCTCGAGACGCTGGTCGATGAGTACGCGGTCGCAATCGACCTCGATCCGAAGCGCGCAACTATCATCGCCGACGATATCCTGTCGCAGGCACGCGCCGCACAGATCGATGCCGATCTGACGATCTCCCGCGAGAGCTCCACCGTCGATGCCCTGCGCACCCTCGACGGCTACCTGTGCGACCTCAAGGAGCTGCAAATCCGCGATGGCCTGCACGTGTTCGGCCGGCAACCTGAGCCTGACAAGACCGTCGATCTTCTCGTCGCCATCGCGCGGCTGCCGCGCTCCGATCGTCGGCCCGAGGATGCCTCACTGCATCGTGCGCTGGCGGCCGATCTCGGGCTTGCCGATTTCGATCCGCTGACACGCAATTTTGCCACGCTCCATCCAGGGCCGAAACCGGAAGCGCTCGCGCAAGTCAGCAGCAGCGCGTGGCGCACGCACGGCGACACCGTCGAGCGCATCGAGATGCTCGCTACGAGACTGGTCAGCGGTACGATGACGCCGGACCCATCCTGGACACAGACGTCGGCTGTCCTCGGTTGGATCGATCAGCGGCTGCGACCTGCGATCGACGCTTGCGCTGATGCTGAGCTTGCAGGCCTGATCCGCGGCCTTGACGGCCGCTTCGTCAAGCCCGGTCCCTCGGGCGCACCATCGCGCGGCCGGCCCGAGGTGCTGCCAACGGGGCGCAACTTCTTCGCGGTCGACATCAGGGCCGTGCCGACGCCCTCGGCCTGGCGCACGGCAAGACTTCGCCGCCGAACGGCTGGTCGAGCAATATTATCAGGAGGCCGGCGAGTGGCCGCGCGCGATCGCGCTGTCGGCGTGGGGCACCGCCAACATGCGCACCGGTGGCGACGATGTGGCGCAGGTGCTGGCGCTGATCGGCGCTGCGCCCGTATGGGAAGAGACTTCCGGCCGCGTGACCGGCTTTACGATCACGCCATTCTCGGCACTGCGACGACCGCGGATCGACGTGACGCTCCGCGTCTCCGGCCTGTTCCGCGACGCGTTCCCGAACCAGATGGATTTGATCGACAGCGCTGTGCGCGCAATCGCCGAGCTTGATGAGCCTGATGATGCCAATCCGCTTGCTGCCAATGCTCGCAACCGCGCTCGGGACCTTGCCGCGCAAGGCGTCAGCAACGATCAGGCGTGGCGGCAAGCCACGTCACGGGTGTTTGGCAGCAAGCCGGGCGCCTATGGCGCGGGGCTTCAGGTACTGATCGACGAAGGAGGCTGGGACAAGCGCGCCGAGATCGCCGATGTCTACCTCTCCTGGAGTTCGTACGCCTACGGCAGCGGCCAGGACGGCGCTGGCGCCGGTAGCGATTTCGCGAAACGGCTTGCCGCGGTCGATCTCGTCGCCCACACGCAGGATAACCGGGAGCACGATGTGCTGGACTCCGACGACTACTATCAGTTCATGGGCGGCCTTGCGTCGGCGGTCGAGACTCTAAGCGGTCGTGCGCCGCGCATCATGCATGTCGACACCTCGCGGCCGGAGGCGCCGGTGGCGCGTCCCCTCGCCGACGAAATCTCGCGCGTGGTGCGCGGCCGTGCGGCGAATCCAAAATGGCTCGCCGGGGTCATGCGCCACGGCTACAAGGGCGCTTTCGAGATTGCCGCCACGGTCGATTATCTCTTCGGCTTTGCCGCCAGCACAAATGCCGTCGGCAATCACCATTTCGACCAGCTGTTCAAGGCTTACATCGAGACCGACGCCGTGCGATCGTTCATGGCCGAGAGCAATCCAGCCGCGCTGCGCGAGACCGCGGCGCGATTCCAGGAGGCGATCCGCCGCGGCCTGTGGGCACCGCGCTCGAACAGCGCGGCCGATTTGATCAAGAAACTGCTGCTACACCAGCAACGGGAGAGCGCCGCATGACCGCCGGGGCTGATGACGATGTCGAGAACGCACGCCACAACGAAAAGATGCGCAAGCACAAGGCGGCGCGCGACAAGATCATGGCGACCAAGACCGCCGACAAGGGCTTGTTGATCGTCCACACCGGCAGCGGCAAGGGCAAGACGTCGGCCGCACTCGGCATGGTATTCCGCCACATCGGCCACGGCTGGCCGGTCGCCGTCGTGCAATTCGTGAAATCGCCGAGCTGGGACACCGGCGAGGCACGCCTGCTGGCAAAGTTTCCCGAGCTCGTGACGCTGCATATCATGGGCGAGGGCTTTACCTGGGAGACGCAGGATCGCGCACGAGATATCGCGGCGGCGTCAGCGGCATGGGAGCGCGCCAAGGAATTGATCCACGACGATCACAACCGCCTTGTGCTGCTCGACGAATTGAACATCGTGCTGCGCTACGACTACTTAGCCGTGGCCGACGTGCTTAAATTCCTGCGCGAAGAGAAGCCGGCCGACAAGCATGTCATCATCACCGGTCGCAACGCCCATGCTGACCTGATCGAGATGGCGGACCTCGTCACCGAGATGACGCTGGTCAAACATCCGTTCCGCGCCGGCATCAAGGCGCAGAAGGGCATCGAATTCTGATGGCGACGACGCCTGCCCTGATGATCCAGGCGACCGGCTCCAACGCCGGCAAGTCGACCATCGTCGCCGGCCTTGCCCGCGTACTGGTGCGGCGCGGCCTGCGGGTCGCGCCGTTCAAGCCGCAAAACATGTCGAACAACGCCGCAGTCGCGGTCGAAGGCGGCGAGATCGGGCGGGCCCAGGCGTTGCAGGCACGCGCCGCGCGGGTCACACCGAGCGTTCACATGAACCCGGTGCTGCTGAAGCCCGAGACCGACAAAGGCTCGCAAATCATCGTGCAGGGCCGGCGCGTCGGTACGCTGCAATCCAATCGCTATCTCGACAAGAAGGCGCAACTGTTGCCCGCCGTGCTGGAAAGTTTTGCGCGCATCGCTGCCGAGGCAGACATCGTGCTGGTCGAAGGCGCCGGCAGTCCGGCCGAAGTGAACCTGCGCGCCGGTGATATCGCCAATATGGGATTTGCCGCGGCTGCGGATGTTCCTGTCGTGCTGCTCGGCGATATCGATCGCGGCGGCGTCATTGCGAGCCTGGTCGGCACGCATGCCGTGCTGGCCGGACGACGAGCGCGATCGCATCAAGGGCTTCGTGATCAACAAGTTTCGCGGCGATGCCACGCTGTTTCGCAGCGGCGAAGCGACTATCACGCAGATGACCGCCTGGCCCTCACTTGGCCTCGTGCCGTGGCTTCCGGCGGCAGCTTGGCTGCCGGCCGAAGATGCGCTCGATCTTCAAACGGACAGCGGCAGCACGGCCTCGGCGCTGAGCATTGCCGTACCAATGCTGTCGCGCGTCGCCAACTTCGACGACTTCGATCCGCTGCGCATGGAGCCCAACGTCAAGCTGATCTGGGTACGCCCGGGCGAGCCGATTCCTGCGAGTGCCGACGTCGTGCTGCTGCCCGGCACGAAATCGACGATCGGCGACCTCGCCTTCCTACGAGAGCACGGCTGGGACATCGACATCAAGGCGCATGTCCGCCGCGGCGGCCATGTGCTGGGGATCTGCGGCGGCTATCAGCTGCTGGGCAAGGAAATCGTCGATCCGGATGGCTTCGACGGCGCGCCTGGGCGCGTCGAAGGGCTCGGGCTGCTCGATGTCACAACGACGATGAACGCGGACAAAGCCACCACCGCGGTAACCGGCACGCATGGCGCTAGCGGTACCACGGTCACCGGCTATGAAATCCATCTCGGTCGTGTCGAAGGCGACGACTGCACGCGGCCGGTGCTGACCATCGGTGGCAACCCCGAAGGAGCGTCATCTGCCGACGGTCGCGTGCAGGGCACCCACGTCCATGGGCTCTTCACCAGTGACACGTTCCGCCGGGCCTGGCTGAAAACTTTCAACAGGGTGTCGGCGCTAGCCTACGAGCAGAAGGTCGAGTCCGCGATCGATGCGTTGGCCGATCATCTCGAGGCGCACCTCGATGTCGAGGGCCTGCTTGCGATCGCGCGCAGCCGTCAGACGACAAACGCCAGCGCAGCGTAGAACACGCCTTCGGCCACGCATGCCGCGACGAACAGCTTCAGCGCGCGCCCAATGTCGTCAGGCGTCGCGTCCTTGCGGCCCGAAGCGTTGACGAAGGGATCGTCGACGATCCGCCCGGGATAAACCCTGGGACCGGCGAGCGCGACACCAAGCGCCGCGGCCATCGCGCTCTCCGGCCAGCCGGCATTGGGTGACCGGTGTTTTTTCGCATCGCGCAAGGCAACGCGAAGCGAACCTGCGATCGAGCCCCCCGTCACCGGCGCGACGAGCCCAAGCAGCACGGCTGACAACCGCGCCGGCACGAGATTGACGAGATCATCGAGCCGCGCGGCGGCCCAGCCAAACGCGCGATGCCGCTCGGTCAGATGGCCGATCATGGAATCCGCAGTGTTGATGGCCTTGTATGCGATCAGCCCCGGCAGGCCGAGTAGCGCGAACCAGAAAGCCGGCGCGACCACGCCGTCGGAGAAATTTTCCGCGGTGGTCTCGATTGCCGCCCGGCAGACGCCAGCATCGTCGAGCGCCTGCGGATCGCGTCCGACGATCGCGCTGACGGCGCCACGAGCCTCGCCGAGGCCGCCGCTTACAAATGCCTCCTGCACGCGGACCACGTGCTCGTAAAGGCTGCGCTGTGCGATGAAGACCGAGGCGACGATCGCTTCGACGGTCCAGCCGAGTGCCAGTGCATTTAGCACTCGTTGAATTAGCCAGCCTAGGGCAGCCGAGCCCACGACCAGCACAACGATCGCAAGTACACCTGCCGTACACCGCAGTGTGTCGCTCCTGCGCTCGTTGTTGAGTGCAGCATCCAGCCGATCGATCACCCAGCCGAACATTACAACCGGATGCGGGGTCCGTTTCCACAACGAGCCGGGATCGCCGATCAGCGCATCGACCAGCAGCGCCAGCACGAGCACACGCAAAGTATGGTCGGCGACAAACACCTAACGCTCGACCCGCTCCAGCTCGCTGATCAGTTTTGTCAGCGCGTCCGCGAGCATCGGGCCGCCACACACGGTCAGCCGCTCGGGAATGACGATGCGCTTGTCCGGCGGATACAGCTGCTCGAGCGCCGGATGCAACAGGAACGCGGTGCCCTGGTCCTCGGCGAAATCGCCGCCGTCGGACAACAACAGCAGGTCCGGCTTCAGGTTGACGATCGTTTCAAGCGAGGCGAACCCGCCGAGCTGGTGGCCGAGCTGGGATGCTGCGTTCGCAAGCCCTACCGTCGCCAGCAGCGAGCTGGTCAAGCTGTCGCCGCCGGATACCCAGCCGCGTCTTGACAGCGACAGCACGCGCAGCGGCTTGCGCGCGACTGTTTCTCTTGCCCACGCAATCGCGGCGTCGATCCGCGCCACCGCGGCCGCGGCGCGATCCGGATGACCCGTGATCTCGCCCATGCGGATGATCTGCCGCTTCGAATCGTCAAGCGAGCGCACTGCGTCGAACTCCTCAACACGAAAGCCCTCGGCCTTGAGCAGTTCGCGCGTCGCGCGCTTGGTAAAGCGGCCGGCGACCACGAGGTCCGGCTTCAGCACCAGCACGTCCTCCGCCTCGCCGGAAAGTTTTGGGTAGCGGCTGGCCTCCGCCGCCGCCCAAGAGCGCACGGGATCGCGCGAATAAGGACTGAGGCCGACGATCTGCTCGGGATCGGCGAGCGTCAGCAACAGCTGGTCCGTGCAAACATTGATTGAGGCGATCCGCGGCTTGTCGGTCGCGTGAGTTGGCATGGCAAACCCAAGGCAAAGAACCAGCATGCCGGCGGCGACGCACCCCTCGCGCAACCGGCGGGATAGTGGCATGACACGCCCATGAAGCATGGCGGTGACCTGAGCGAAGCGATCGCGCAATTTGGCGGCGCGCCGGAATCCTGGCTCGATCTGTCGACCGGGATCAACCCGTGGCCGTACGTTGTGCCGGCGGAACTTCCGGCGCGGGCGTGGCAACGCTTGCCGGAGCGCGCGGCCGAACGCGACCTGATCGAAGCGGCACGGATAACTTATAACGTTCCCGCCGGCGCCGATATCGCGATCGCCGCGGGCACCCAGGCGCTGATCCAGATGCTGCCGCACGTGATGACCGGCGGTGCCGTCGCAATCGCCGGGCCGACCTACAGCGAGCACGCTGCCGCGTTCACTCGCGCCGGACGCAAGGTACTCTCCATCGGCCTTGACGCACTTCCGTCCGGCGTCACCCACGCCGTCGTCGTCAATCCCAACAATCCCGACGGGCGCATCATCAGCCGCCAGCTCATCGCAGCCGCCGCGCGCGAGCTTGGCAGATGCGGCGGCTGCCTCATCGTCGACGAAGCCTTTGCCGATGTCGCGCCCGATTGCAGTTCGGTCGAGCTGTGCCGCGAGCTTCCGATCGTCGTGCTGCGCTCGTTCGGAAAGTTTTTTGGCCTTGCTGGACTGCGCCTCGGCTTCGCGATTGCGCAGACTGATCTGGCTGCCGAGATCGCCGCAGCGCTCGGACCCTGGCCGGTGTCGGGGCCCGCGCTCGTCATCGGCCGCGCCGCGTTGTCCGATCGGCAATGGATCGTTGCGACGCGCGAGCGGTTGAATGAGCAGGCAAGCCAACTTGATGCTGTGCTGCGCGCGGGCGGTCTCGATGTCGTCGGCGGCACATCGCTGTTCCGCCTCGCGCGCCACCGCGATGCCCAGGCGATTCACACGCGCCTCGCTCAGCAACACATCTGGACGCGCAGCTTCGATCACGCCAGCGATCTCCTGCGCTTCGGGCTGCCACCCGACGATACCGCCCTCCAGCGGCTTGCCGGCGCGCTCATGTCGCGCTCCACGGCACAATAACAGCGCCGTCGTCGCGTTGGGCTCGGAACGCCTGGACCCGGAACACATCTGCCAGCACCTGCTCCGAGAGCGCTTGCTCCGGCGGGCCGTGCGCCGCGAGCTTTCCTTCGGCCATTACCAGCACGGAATTGGCAAAGCGTGCGGCCAGGCCGAGATCGTGGGTCACCACGATCACCAGCGTCCCGCCGTCCGCGGCTTTCCGCAACAACTGCATCACGTCAAGCTGGTGGCGCGGATCGAGAAAGGCGGTCGGCTCGTCGGCAAGGATAACAGGCGCTTCCACCGCCAGCACCCGAGCCAGCGCGACGCGGCTGCGCTCGCCTCCCGAGAGTTCAGTGACCGGCCGCTCGGCGAACATAACGGTGTCGGTCGCCTGCATGGCGCGTGCGACGGCGGCTTCGTCCGCCGGCGGCAGCCGGCTCGGATCGGTAGCACCGTGCGGGTAGCGCCCGAGCGCGACAACGTCGTGCGCCGGCAGCGGCCAGTGCACCACATGGCCTTGCGGCAGATAGCCGAACTTGAGCGCACGCTGCGGCGCCGAGAGATCGTGGACGCGTTGGCCGTCGATCAAGACCTCGCCTGACGGCCGCAGCAATCCGGCGATCGTCCGCAGCAGCGTGGTCTTGCCGGCGCCGTTTGGCCCGACCAGCGCGACCAGGCTCTGCCGCGGCAACTCGAAAGACACCTCGCGCAGGATTTGCCGGTGCGACAGCGCAACGGACACGTTACGGACCGAGATCAGCGCCGCCGCTCACGCCACGCCTCCGCCGAGCGCCCGCCGCTCTCGCACGATCAGATAGAGGAAGAACGGCACGCCGATCATGGCGGTGAGCACGCCGACCTTGATGTCGCGTGGTCGACGGGAATGATCCGCACGCCGATGTCGGCGGCGAGCAGCAGCGCGGCGCCGGTCAGTGCGCTCGGCAGCAACAGCCGGGTCGGGTCGTGACCGATCAGCGGCCGCATCAGGTGCGGCGCGACGAGCCCGATGAAGCCGATCGCGCCTGAGACCGCGACCGCGCCGCCGACGCCGAGCGCAACGCCGGCGATCACCGAAAAGCCGCAACCGCGCCACATTGACGCCGAGCGTCTCAGCCGTCTCCTCGCCGAGACTGAGCACGCGGAACGCGTTGCGGCCGCTCCACAGGATCAATGGCGCCGGCCACGATGAACGGGAGCGCCAGTAAGACATGGCGGAAGCTGCGGTCCTCCAGCGAACCGAGCAGCCAGAAGCTGATTTCGAGTGCCGCAAACGGATTGGGTGACAGGTTCATCACGAGCGACGTCGCAGCGCCCGCAAGGCTCGAGATCGCAAGCCCGGCGAGAATGAGCAGCAACAGCCCGGCATTGCGCCCGGCGACCGCCAGCAGCACGAACACCGAGGCGAAGGAAGCCGCGATCGCCGCGACTGGCAGCACGAACGATCGCACGTCGGCGAGTCCAAGCGCAATCATCAGCACCGCGCCGAACGCCGCCGACTGCGGCGCGCCGAACAGCGACGGCGACGCCAGTGGATTGCGCAGCAGGCCCTGCAGCGCGGCGCCCGAGAGACCGAGGATTGCGCCGATCGCAACGCTAAGGATCGTGCGCGGCAGGCGGATCTCCTGCACGATGATGCGGTACTCCTCGCGCTCCCGCCCGAACAGCGCTTCGAGCACGGTCGACGGCGCAAGCCGTACCGGGCCGACACCGAGCGACAACAGGCAAAGCAACACCACCAGCAGGACGAGCGCAGCGACGACCAACGTCCGCCGGCTCGTCGTATCGGATGCTCTTACCATGTCGCGTCGATGCCGCCGTAGACCGCCGTGCCGGTTGTACCGTAGTTGAAGACCTCCTGGTAACGCGTGTCGAAGATATTTTCGCCGCGGGCAAACACTTTCCAGGTCTGGTCGACCTTGTAGGAGACATAGAGGTCGGTGCGGGCATAGGGCGACAGCGGCAGGGTTTCGCCGTTGCCGCTGAAGCGCTTCGACACCAGCACCACGCGTGGCTCGATCAGCCATTGCGGCGTCGGCGTAAAGTCGAGCGCAAGGTTCAGGATGTGCTCAGGCCGCCGTGCCAATACGAGGCCGGTCGAGAGATCGCGGGCGCGCAGGTTGGTATAGGCCATCCGCAAATCGAGGTAGGCCGGAACCAACTGCACATTGGATTCGACCTCGAGCCCAGAGGTCGCCGCCCGCGTGATGTTCAGGTAGTGCGAGCTGACGAAATCGAAGTCGATCAGGTTCTTCAGCCGGTTCGAGAAGCCGGTCACCGATAGCGTCATGCGGCCGCCGAACAAGGTCTGGTCGACGCCGCCGTCATAGCCAAAGCTCTGCTCGGGCTGCAGCGTCGGTGTGCCGAAGCTCGAATAAAGCTGGTACAGCGACGGTGCCTTGGCGCCGGTCGCGGCGCTGGCGCGCAGCTTGGTGCCGGTCTCCGGCAACAGATAGGCCGCAGTCGCGCGCCAGGTCTCGAACAGGTTGGTGCCGACCACGTCGTCGACGCGGCCGCCGAGCGACAGGTTGAGCCGCTCGAACAGCAGCACCTGATAGAGCCCGAACAGGCTGCGCGTCTCTTGCCGTGGCGCGAGAGTCAGCATGCGTGGCGAGAAGGTCGGAAATAAATTGGTATGGTAGAGCCTTGCGCTTTCCTGTTCTTCCCTGGCACCGTAGGTCAACGTGCCGAACGCACCGGCGCGGAAGATGCCCTGGTACTCGGCGCCGACCCGATCGCCGATGAAATCGTCGATCGTCGACATCGACGTGTTCATCGTGTTGGCGGCGAAAAAAACGTCGTGAAATGAGCGATCACTGCGGTCGGCGAAGGTTGTCACGCTGTGGGTCCAGCGCCCTTCGAACGTGTCGACCGCCGCATTGATGTTCGCCTGGTCGTAAATCTTGGTCGAGAGCGCCGGCGTTTGGGTCGGAAACCCTCCGGTGGTCTCGTCGTAGTTGGCGCGGGTGTAGTTGGAGAGCAGGCCGGCGTTGAAACGCACGCCGTCGCCCGCATCGTAGCCGACCCGCGCCGAGCCGCTCAGCCGGTTATACGGATCGATCTCCATGTGCGGGACCAGCGCTTCCAGCGCCGGCACGCGAAAGCCATAAGCCGAGAAGCTGTCGCTATGGATGCCGCTGCCGGTGACCGCATAGGACCACGGCCCTTGCGATCCCGCCGTCGAGCCGGACAATGCGCCAGTGCCATAGGTGCCGCCTTCGGCGCGAAGGTTAGAGACCGCGGGCCCGCCGCCCTTCTTGGTGATGATGTTGATGACACCGCCGATCGCGTCCGAGCCGTACAGCGCGCTCTGCGGGCCGCGCAGCACCTCGACGCGCTCGATCGTGCCGGCCGGAAACATCGAGAAGTCGAAGTCGGCGCCGGGCGCCGTTGGATCGTTGGCGCGGACGCCGTCGATCAACACCAGCGTCTGCCCGGAATTGGCGCCGCGTATCCGCACACTCGTAGCGCGGCCGGGACCGCCGGTCTCGGTGATGTCGAGACCGGGCACGGTGCGGAGCGCGTCGACCAGTGAACCGGGATTGGTTTGCGTCAGCGTCTCCTGGCCGACCACGCTGATGGCACTGGCGGTATTGGTGATTGGCTCGGCGAAGCGATCCGCCGTGACCACCGTGACTGGGAGTTGAGTGTCATTTTGCGCGAACGCGCTGTCGCCGAACGCAAACAGCGCAAGACAGCCTGCCGCAAGACCGGCATGGCCCTTCAAGACGTTCATCAAGACCCCTTCTGCCGACCCACCGTCGCGCATGTTTGACTTGTGTCAGCGGCCGGTCTCCTGGCTCGCGGTCGTTGTCCCGATCCGCCTTCCCGGACGCCGGGGTTGGCATCCAGTGGCTCTTGAGCATGATCCGGAAAAGTGGGTACCGGTTTTCCGAAAAGATCATGCTCGCGATATGGATCTAGGACGACCGCTCACAGTTGCGGGGGCAGCTGCGGCATTGGGCTAGAGGCCCGCACCGCATTCCCGTTTCACCTCCCTCGCGAGAGGCACCGTTGACGAGGCAACACAATCACATCGTCGTCATGAGTGCAATGCGGATTCCTTTGAGCATGATCCGGAAAAGTAGAGGCCGGTTTTCCGAAGAGATCATGCTCAATCAAAGACTTCGACTGAGCCCGACACGAGTGCGATATCTTCACTGCCGCCGGAAGCAGGGATCACCAAAACATGCCCACTATCGAACGCATCAACGGCTACCAAGACGAGCTGGTCGCGATCCGCCACGATCTGCATGCGCATCCCGAGATCGGCTTCGAGGAGCATCGCACCTCCGACATCGTGGCGAAGCTCCTGGAAGGCTGGGGCATCAAGGTGCATCGCGGGCTTGGCGGCACCGGCGTGGTCGGCGAACTCACCGGCAAGCACAACGGCAACAAGCGTATTGGCCTGCGCGCCGACATGGACGCGCTGCCGATCCTCGAGCAGACCGGCCTGCCCTATGCCTCGAAATATCCGGGCAAGATGCACGCCTGCGGCCATGACGGCCACACCACAATGCTGCTTGGCGCGGCGCGCTACCTCGCCGAGACGCGCGATTTCGCCGGCACCGCCGTGTTCGTGTTTCAGCCGGCGGAAGAAGGGCTCGGCGGCGCCCGTGCCATGCTCAAGGACGGGCTATTCGAAAAATTCCCGTGCGATGAAATCTACGGCATGCACAACGCACCGAACCGCATGCCAGGCCGCGTCTCGGTATTCCCGGGTGCTGCGATGGCCGGCGCCGATTTCTTCGACATCACCGTGAAGGGCCACGGCAGCCACGGCGCGCGGCCGCAGGAATTGCGCGATCCGATCATCGCGGTGACCGCGATCACGCAGGCGCTGCAGACCATCGTGAGCCGCAATGTGCATCCGCAGCAGGCCGCCGTTGTTTCGGTGACGCAAATCCATGCAGGAGCTGCCTATAACGTGATCCCGGCGGAAGCTGTGATCTCGGGCACCGTGCGCGCGTTCTCCGACAACGTGCGCGTGCAGGTGAAGAAGCGCATGACCGAACTCGCCAACGGCATTGCCGCGGCGTTCGACGTCGAGGTCAAGGTCGATGTGCGCGACGTCTTCACCGTGCTGGAGAACCATCCCGAGCAGACCGACGCCTACGCCGATGCGGCGCGCGAGATTGCCGGCGCCGACAACGTCTCGACCAAGTCGGAGCCGGTGATGGGCTCGGAGGATTTTGCTGACATGCTGCGCGCCATTCCCGGCGCCTATTGCTGGGTCGGCCATTCCGGCGCGAAGCCCGTGCACAATCCCGAATACACGTTTGACGATGCCATGATCCCGCTCGGCGCCAGCGTAATGGCGCGCATCGTCGAAAAGCGGCTGAAGGCAACGGGGGTGTAGTCCGCCAAGGGGATATTCCCTCCCCCGCCCGCAAAAAATTTGAGCGAAAACCGCCGCTTGGACCACGAACGGCGGTTGGCGTGTCGGCCGTCCTGTGATGAACTCTGCCGCGCATGGCTGAGATCAAACCGTCCCCCTTCACCACCCGCCCGCAAATTGACGGCACCTTCGGTGTCGTCACCTCAACGCACTGGATCGCCACCGCCGTCGGCATGTCGATCCTGGAGAAAGGCGGCAACGCCTTCGATGCCGCGGTCGCCACCGCCTTTACGCTGCAGGTGGTGGAACCGCACCTGAACGGCCCCGGCGGCGAAGTCCCGATCGTGCTGCACGACACGAGGCGCGGCCGCACCGAAGTGATTTGCGGCCAGGGCCCGGCGCCGGCAGGCGCGACCATCAAGCATTACCGCAGCGAAGGCCTCGACATGGTGCCCGGCACCGGACTGCTTGCCGCCTGCGTGCCCGGCGCGTTCGAAACCTGGATGCTGCTGCTGCGCGACTACGGCACGATGCGGCTCGCCGACGTCTTGAGCCCCGCGATCGGTTACGCCCAAAACGGCTATCCGGTGATCGAGCGTATCAGCCTCGCCATCTCCACGGTCGAGCAGCTGTTCCGCCAGCACTGGCCGACCTCGGCCGCGGTTTATCTGCCCGATGGCAAGATCCCTGCGACCGGCACGCTCTTCACCAACAAGACGATGGCCGCGACCTACGCCCGCATCCTGCGCGAGGCCGAAAGCGTTGGCGATCGCACAGCGCAGATCGAACGGGCGCGCAAGAGCTGGTCGCATGGTTTTGTCGCCGAGGCGATCGATCGCTTCTGCCGGACGCAGGAAATACTCGACGTCTCGGGTAGCCGCCATCGCGGCGTGCTGACCGCACAGGACATGGCCACGTGGCAACCGCGCATCGAGGAGCCGCTCACTTACAATTACGGCCGCTACACCGTGTGCAAGCCCGGCGCCTGGAGCCAGGGACCGGTGATGTTGCAACAGCTCGCGCTGCTCAAGGGCTTTGATTTCGATCGCCTTGATCCGACCGGAGACGAATTCGTTCACGTGCAGGTCGAAGTCGCCAAGCTCGCCTATGCCGATCGCGAAACGTTTTACGGCGATCCCGACTTTGCCAGCGTGCCGATGGCAGTTCTGTTGTCGGATGCCTACAACAACGAGCGGCGCAAGCTGATTTCGGATCGCGCGTCGCACGAATTTCTGCCGGGTTCGGTCGAGGGCTTTGGCGCCGTCATCAAGATCCGCCGCGCCAAAGGCTCCCTCGCCGGCGCGACAGGTGCCGGCGAGCCGACCACCGGATCAATGGGCGCCGGTGAGCCGACCGTCGGGCGGATGGGCGAGGTGCGCGGCGACACCGTGCATTTCGACATCATCGATGAGGCCGGCAACATGATCTCGGCGACGCCGTCAGGCGGCTGGCTGCAATCCTCGCCCGTGATCCCCGAGCTCGGCTTCGGCCTCGGCAGCCGCGCGCAAATGTTCTGGCTCGACGAGAACCATCCGGCGGCGCTGGCGCCGGGCAAACGGCCGCGCACCACGCTCAGCCCCGGCTTAGCGCTCCGCGACGGCGAACCGTACCTCGCCTGGGGCACGCCCGGCGGCGACCAGCAGGATCAGTGGGCGACACAGTTCTTCCTGCGTCACGTCCACGCCGGGATGAACCTGCAGGAATCGATCGACGCGCCGGCCTGGCACTCCGAGCATTTCCCGATCTCGTTCTGGCCGCGCACCGCGCGCCCCGGCGTGCTCGTCACCGAGGGTCGCCTGCCGCAGGCCACCACCGACGCGCTGACCGCCCGCGGCCACATCGTCGAGCGCGGCGGCGACTGGACCGAAGGCCGGCTCACCGCCGCCTCGAAAATCGGCCAGCGACGGCACGCCGCCGCCAACCCGCGCGGCAACCAGGCCTACGCCGCGGGACGCTGATCAAATGACCTGGTCGATCATCGCCCACGACAAGGAGACCGGCCAGTTCGGCATCGCCGTTGCGACAAAATTCTTCGCCGTCGGCGCCCGCGTCCCGAACATCGTGGCCGGCGTCGGCGCCATTGCAACGCAGGCGATGGTCAACCCGTACTACGGCATCGACGGCATGAAGCTCTTGAAGATCGGCATCGAGCCGCAGTCGATCATCGACGCGCTGACCGCGCGCGATCCCGGCCGCGAGCACCGCCAGCTCCACGTGATGGACGCCTCGGGAAAGATCGCCCAGCACACCGGACGCGAGTGCATCGACTGGTGCGGCAGCGTCAGGGGCGAAAATTTTTCGATCGCCGGCAACATGCTGGCGGGCGCCCAGGTGCTCGATGAAACGGCAGCAGCGTTTCGCGCCAACAGCGCATTGCCGCTGCCGCGCCGGCTGATCGCGGCGTTGATGGCGGGCGAAGCCGCTGGCGGCGACAAGCGCGGCAAGCAGTCGGCTGCGCTCGTGATCTACGGCAAGGAGGAGTGGTCCGAGCTCAGCCTGCGCGTCGACGATCACGAGGATCCGCTCGCCGAGCTGGCCCGGCTCGAACGTGTCAGCCACGAACGCTGGGTGCATTTCCGGCAGTTCATACCGACGCGCGCCAATCCCGGCGGCATCACCGATCGCGCACTGATCGACGCCGCCGTCGCCAAAGCTTTGGCAGAGCAAGACGCCGCCAAGAGCAAATGACGTCACTCCCGCTGATCGATATCAAAGATCTGCGGGTGATCTTCCGCGGCGACAATGGCCGAGCGACCCACGCCGTCGACAAGGTCGATCTCTCGATCCCGCGCGGTACCACGCTTGGCATCGTCGGAGAATCCGGCTGTGGCAAGAGCGTGACGTCGCTCGCGATCATGGGGCTCCTGTCGAAATCATCAACCGAGATTTCCGGCAGCGTCCGCTTCGACGGCCTCGACCTCCTGACGCTGCCCGACTCCGCCTTGCGCGACCTGCGTGGCGACCGCCTCGCCATGATTTTTCAGGAGCCGATGACCTCGCTCAATCCGAGCTTCACCATCGGCGAGCAGATCATCGAAACCTTGATGCGCCACCGCGGACTTGATCGCGCGAAAGCGCGCGAGCGCGCCATCGCGCTGCTCCGGCGCGTCCACATCCCCTCGCCCGAACGCCGTGTCGATGACTATCCGCACAGACTGTCGGGCGGGATGCGCCAGCGTGTCATGATCGCGATTGCGCTCGCCTGCAATCCGGACCTGCTGATCGCCGACGAGCCGACCACCGCGCTCGACGTCACCCTGCAGGCGCAAATCCTCGATCTTCTGCGCGAGCTGAAAGGATTCGAGCGCAGCAATCGTGCTGATCACCCATGACCTCGGGGTCGTCGCGGAAATCTGCGACGAGGTCGCGGTGATGTATGCCGGCGAGATCGTCGAGCGCGCGCCGGTCGACGCGCTGTTCGACAGGCCCGAGCACCCGTACACCGTCGGCCTGATGGGCTCGCTGCCGCGCATCGACCAACAGACCGAGCGGCTAGCGACCATAGAAGGCGTGCTACCGGACATGAGCAGGCCGCCGGCCGGCTGCCGCTTTGCCGCGCGCTGCCCGTTCGTGATCGATCGTTGCGAAGCTGAACCACCGCCCTTCGTCGCCGTCGGGGCCAGTCACTGGTCGCGCTGCATTCGCACCCCGCTCGAGAAGTCTCGTATCGTGACCGCGCTGCTCGAGGTCGACAACCTCGTCAGGCACTTTGTCGCCGAACGTTCGATCCTTGGGCAGCCCAAGGTCGTCGTCCGCGCGGTCGACGGCGTCTCGTTCAAGGTCGACGCCGGCAAGACGCTGGCGCTGGTCGGCGAGTTCGGCTGCGGCAAGTCGACGGTCGGCCGGCTGATCTTAAGGCTGATCGAGGCGCAGGCGGGCCACATCCGGTTCGAGGGACGCGATATCGCCGGCTACAGCGCCGATGCGCTGCGCGCCTATCGCCGCAAGGCGCAGATCATTTTTCAGGATCCGTACGCATCGCTCAATCCGCGCATGACGATCGCGCAGACGCTCACCGAGCCGCTGGCGCTGCATGGCCTCGCCGAGCCGAACCGTCGGCGCCAGCGCGTCGATGAGATTCTGCGACTGGTTGGCCTCGAGCCGCGTTTCGCCCAGCGCTACCCGCACGAATTCTCCGGCGGCCAGCGCCAGCGCATCGCGATTGCCCGCGCAATCGCGGTCGAGCCAAAACTGATCGTCTGCGATGAGCCGGTGTCCGCGCTCGACGTCTCGATCCGCTCGCAAATCCTCAACCTGCTGCGCGACTTGCAGCAGAAACTTGGCCTCGCCTACGTCTTCATCTCCCACGATCTTGCCGTGGTGAAGCATGTCGCCGACGCGGTCGCGGTGATGAACCTCGGCCAGATCGTCGAAGCCGGCCCTGCCTCGGCGCTGTTCGACGCGCCGCGCCACCCCTATAGCCGCGCGCTGCTGTCGGCGATCCCGATCCCCTCACCCTCCCGGGACCGGACCCGGGTCGTGCTCTCGGGCGAATTGCCGAGCGCAATCAATCCTCCGGCCGGCTGCCGGTTCCACACCCGCTGCCCCTATGTGATCGACCGCTGCCGCACCGAACGCCCGGCCCTCGCAGCCGACACCACCGGCCACGCCGCCGCCTGCCATCGCACCGCGGAGCTGCCAAATTTCACCATTGCGGCGCGCGGCGCTGGCACACGTTCTGCAACGCTGGATCGGCTGACCGCGGCCTTCACGGCCAAGTCCTTCTCCACCAAGTCGGAAGTTCGAGGCCGCCACGGTGTTCATAATCCGGATTGATCGCTAAGGTACCAGCCCTCGGGCTGAATGATGGAGGGGTCGCGTGATGAGAACTCGTGCAATGCAGATCGGGCGGCTCGCAGTGACCGCCGCATTACTCCTGATGGGCCTCGCCGCATCGGCATCGGCCCAGACCACGACCCTGCGCATCGGGCTAGCCGAGGACCCCGACATCCTCGATCCAACGCTGGCGCGCACCTATGTCGGGCGCATCGTCTTTGCCTCGTTCTGCGACAAGCTGTTCGATATCGACGAGAAGCTCAACATCGTGCCGCAGCTCGCGCTGTCCTACTCGACCTCCGACGACGGCAAGGAGGTCGCAATCAAGCTCCGGCCCGGCGTCAAATTCCAGGACGGCGAGCCGTTCGACGCAGAGGCCGCGAAATACTCGCTCGACCGTCACCTCACCATGCAGGGCTCGTTCCGCAAGCCTGAGATCTCCGCGATCGACCACGTCGACGTCGTCGATTCCCTGACGATCAAGATCGTGCTGAAGACGCCCTATTCACCGCTGATCGCACAGCTGACCGACCGCGCCGGCATGATGGTGTCGCCGAAGGCGGCGAAGGAAGCCGGCGATAAGTTCGGGCTCAACCCGGTCTGTGCCGGTCCCTACAAGTTCGTCGAACGCGTCCAGCAGGACCGGATCGTCGGCGAAAAATTCAAGGACTACTGGAACAAGGACAACGTCTTCATCGACCGTGTCGTGTTCCTGCCGATCGTCGATCCGACGGTGCGGCTCGCGAGCCTGAAGTCGGGCAATCTCGACCTGATCGAGCGCGTGCTCGCGACCGACATCAAGGACGTGCGTGCCGACAAGAACCTCGTGCTGTCCACCGCGCCGTCGCTCGGCTACGCCGGCCTCACCATCAACATCGGCGGCGACAAGGCCCACGGACCGCTCAGCATGTGGGCCAAGGCGCGGCAGGCGCTCGACCTTGCGATCGACCGCACCGCGCTGAACCAGGTCGTCTTCAATGGCGAATTCACACCTGGCAACCAGTGGGTCAGTCCGGCCAATCCATACTACCAACAGTCTTTCCCGGTGCGGCCACGAAATCTCGACAAGGCCAAGGCCTTGCTGAAGGAGGCCGGCGCGACCTTGCCTATTGCGGTCGACTTCATGGTGCCGAAGGGCGCCGAAAACGAAGCCGTCGCGCAAGTCATTCAATCGATGGCGGCAGAAGCCGGCTTCGACATGAAGATCCGCCTCACCGAATTCGCAACCTCGCTGAAGCAGTCCGAGGCCGGCGAGTACCAGGCATTCCTGATCGGCTGGAGCGGCCGGACTGATCCCGACGGCAACCTCTACATCTTCCACAAGACCAAGGCGCCGCAAAACGTCGCGCAATATTCCAACGCCGACGTCGACAAGGCGCTCGATAATGCTCGCCTCGTCAGCGACATGACCAAGCGCAAGGCGATCTACGAGGGCGTAACCAAGCAGATCCTCGAGGATGATCCGATCCTTTACCTCTATCACCCAAAGGTCCTGATCGCGCACACCGCCAAGCTCGACGGCTACAAGCAGATGCCCGACGGCCTCGTCCGCGTGATCGGGCTGAAGTTCAAGTGAGGGTCACTTTTTTGCAACGCGCAGCTGCTTGCTCATCCTTCCCCGCTTCAGCGGGGGAGGGGGGCCATGCGAAGCATGGTGGTGGGGGCGCTCCAGCGCTTCGATTGCATGAGTGCAAACAACACAGGCCGCTTGCCCCCTCCACCGCCCTTCGGGCGGTCTCCCTCCCCCGCTTCGCGTGGGAGGAAAAACAAAAGTAGCCATGCTGACCTTCCTCGCCCGCCGGCTGCTGCAACTGATCCCCACGCTGTTCTTCGTGTCGGTGCTGATCTTCTCGTTGCAGCATCTGCTCCCCGGCGATCCCGCGCTCGTCATGGCGGGCGAAGAGCAGGACCCGGCAGTGATCGCGCAAATCCGCGAGCACTACCGGCTCGATCAGCCGCTGCCGATCCAGTACCTGTACTGGGTCAAGGGCGTGCTGTCGGGCGACCTCGGCGAATCCCTGCGCAACAAGATGCCGGTGCTGGCGCTGATCGCGCAGAAGCTGCCGGTCACAATCCAGCTTGCCAGCATGGCGATCATCATTGCGCTCGTGATCGGTGTCAGCGCCGGCATCATCTCGGCAGTCAAGAAAGGCACGGCGTGGGACTATGGCGCCAACCTGTTCGCGCTGTGGGGCATTTCCACGCCGAATTTCTGGCTCGGCATCCTCCTGATCTTCCTGTTCTCGATCGAGCTCGGCTGGCTGCCGGCCTCGGGCTACGTCAAGCCATCCGAGGACTGGCGCTTAAGCCTCGCCTCGACCATCATGCCGGCCTTCGTGCTCGGCAACGCAATCGCCGCGATCCTGATGCGGCACACCCGCGCCGCCATGCTGCAGGTGCTGGAGAGCGACTATATCCGCACCGCACGCGCCAAGGGGCTGATGGAACGCTCGGTCATCATGAAGCACGCGCTGCGCAACGCGTTGACCCCAGTCATCACGCTCGGCGCGCTCGAGCTCGGCACGCTGTTGTCGGGCGCGGTGCTCACCGAACAGATTTTTTCCATCCCCGGCTTCGGCAAGCTGATCGTCGATGCGGTGTTCAACCGCGATTACGCCGTCGTGCAGGGCGTCGTGCTGGTCACCGCGACCGCCTACATCACGCTGAACCTGATCGCCGACATGGCCTACATTCTCGTGAATCCGCGGCTGCGAGCGTGACATGACGATTGCGACCGCCGACATCGCCCTCGTCACTGAAGCGGAAACGCTCGAAAGCCCGAGCCGTCGCGCGCTGCGCCGGCTGCTGCGCCGCCGTGGCGCGGTGGTGGGCATGGTCGTGATTGCGGCATTCGCGCTGCTCGCCCTGCTCGCGCCGCTGGTCTCGCCTTATGATCCGATCGCGACCAACTGGGCGCTGGTGCGCAAACCTGCGTCGGCGGCGCACTGGTTCGGCACCGACGAGCTCGGTCGCGACATCTTAACCCGCGTTGTGTTCGGCGCCCGTGCATCGCTGATGGCAGGCCTGGTCTCGGTCTCGATCGCGCTCACCGTCGGCGTCCCGGTCGGCATGGTCGCCGGCTATCGTGGCGGCTTCCTCGACTCGTTGATCAGCCGCATCACCGACGCGATGCTGGCCTGCCCGTTCCTGATCCTCGCAATCGCACTCGCCGCGTTTCTCGGACCCTCCTTGTCGAACGCGATGATCGCGATCGGCGTGACCGCAACACCGATCTTCGTGCGCCTGACCCGGGCGCAGGTGATGAACGTCAAGGTCGAGGACTACGTCGAGGCGGCGCGCGCGATCGGCAATCCGCCCTGGCGCATCGCCCTGTTCCATATCCTGCCCAACATCCTGCCGGCCCTGCTGGTGCAGGCGACGCTGTCGATCGCCGCGGCGATCATCGCCGAAGCCGCCCTTTCCTTCCTCGGCCTCGGCCAACAGCCGCCCGCGCCGTCATGGGGCAGCATGCTGAATTCAGCGCAGCGCTTTCTGACCTCAGCCCCGTGGATGGCGATCTGGCCGGGCCTTGCGATCTTCCTCACCGTGCTGTCGTTCAATCTGGTGGGCGACGGCTTGCGCGACGCGCTCGATCCAAGGAGTTGGTGATTCATGCCGTTCAAATGCATCCAACCTGCAATCCCGACGATCCAGTCAGAAGATGACGCTGTGCGGGTCACGCGTTGGGACTTTGCACCGGGTGCCGCAACGGGATGGCACACGCATGGCTGGCCATATTTTGTGGTGATGCTCACCGACGCGGTCATGAACATCGAGCGGAACGGAGAAATTTCGGAAGCGACGTTCAAGGCCGGGGATTCATATCAGCGCCCGGCCGGCATTGAGCATGACGTGCAGAACGCCTCGGACCGTCCAATGGCGTTCGTTGAGATCGAGATCAAGCGGCCGGAAAAGCTGGTTTAGGCCGGCGCAAACACGTCGTCCTGCCGTTTTCCAGTCAGCTTGGGGACGACGACGGGGCCGGCAAACGCAACATCTCGCTGCATCACAGGCAGCACCCTTTCCGCGAAGTGGCGCATGTTGAGCTCGGCCTTGTCGGGTGGCATGCGGCCATAGGAGAAGTCGCACACCACGTGGTCCGTCCCGGTCAGCCGCTGCAGCTCGCCCAATTGCTGAATGCAATCGTCAGGCGTTCCGACGATCTGAATGCTGACATAGAAGTCGGTCATCTTCTGGCGCTCGACGGGGTCTTTCAGCTTGGCGTAGGTCTTCTTCATCTTGCCGTAGGAACTCGTAGCCTTTGACATCGGCGAGATGGCCGTCGGAGAAGTTGTAATGGGCGTCGATCGAATCCCATTTGGCGCCGAGATACTGCATGGCGCGTTCGTGCGCCTGCGTCCGGCTTGGCGCGCACGAGACGTTGGTCAGGATGACCGGCGGGGTCGGTGTATGGCCGACGCTCATCGCGATCTCGCGGAAGCTCTGGATATCTGCCGCGGCCCTCTTCCACTCGTTCTGCATGATCACCATCATGCCAAACCCGAGCTTGGCCATGATCTCGGCCGACTCCGGGCTCACCGACGACGCATAGAAACGCCGCTCCGGATTGGACATCGGCCGGGGACGGATCGACATTCGCGGAATCTTGTAGAACTGGCCGTTCCACTCGAAGACTTCGTCACGAAGCGCCTTCGTCACGAGTTGTGCCGCCTCGGCGAAACGCGGTCGCGCCTCCTCCATGGCAACGCGAAAGCCTTCGTACTCCGCGGTGGCCGCGCCCCGCCCGAAGCCGAACATGCATCGCCCGCGGCACAGCAAATCGAGATAGGCAATCTGCTCGGCGACCCGGATCGGATCATGCCAAGGCAGCACAATGACGCACGTGCCCAGCGTGATGCGGGTCGTCTTGGCGGCATAGTATGACAGCAGTTGCAACGGGCTCGGTGACATCGAGTAACCGGTGAAATGGTGCTCCAGGGAGAACAGCGAGTCGAAGCCGAGCGGCTCGGCGAGATCCGCCAGCGCCAGATGCTCTGCCAGCACCGATGAGTTGGGACGCCCGGGTTCCGCCAGCACGCTGATGTCAGTTCCGATTCTCATGTTGCGAGTCCTTCTTGTCGGGAGCGGGATGCGCTGGATAGCTCAAGTTAAGCGGCTTTGTTTCGGCGCTGCAAGCATTGCCGTTCGCGTGAGCCCATGCAGCAGATCGACAATGCGTCGCATTTGCGGGGACGACGCTGACCGGCTGCGCTATAAAACCACGACAGCCCGAGCACAGAGGCGAATTCCGATGGACCAGATTGCAGACCGAACCCTGGCTCAGACCGATTTTGCCGCGGAAGCGTTTCTCGCGCGGCTCGGCGAGCGCGGCATCGAGTACGTGTTCGCCAATGCCGGCACCGACTTCGCGCCCATCATCGAGGCGGTGTCGCGCAACAGCGGCGGGCGCAAATATCCGCGCTTCGTCACCGCACCGCATGAAAATCTCGCGATGGCGATGGCGAACGGCTACTACCGCGTCGCCGGCAAGCCCGCGGCGGTGATGCTGCACGTCACCGTCGGCACCGCCAACGCCATTTGCCAGCTGATGAACATGGCGCGCGATTCCGTGCCGGTGCTGTTGTGCGCCGGCCGCACGCCGGTGACCGAAACCGGCCACATCGCCTCGCGCAACGGCGCGATCCACTGGGGCCAGGAGTCGTTCGACCAGGGTGGCATGGTGCGCGAGTTCGTCAAATGGGATTACGAGCTGCGCGCCGGCCAGCCGGTCGGCGCGCTGGTCGATCGCGCGCTCGACATCGCGATGAGCGAGCCGCGCGGGCCGGTCTATCTCTGCCTGCCGCGCGAGGTTCTGGCCGATGATGCGGTGCCGATGCGGCGCGAAACCGTGCGGCCGCTCGGCGCAGCACCTCCGGCGCCGCAGCTACAGGCGATCGAGGAAGCCGCAAGGCTGATCGCCAAGGCCGACTCGCCGCTGATCATCACGTCCGCAATGGGTCGCTCGGCGGAAGCGGTCGGCCGCGCTCGGTGCATTCGCAGGCCAGCAGGCGATCCCGGTGCTGCAAATCAACGCCACCGACATGAATCTCGCGAGCGATCACGAGATGAATCTCGGCTATGGGCCCGACCCGAACCCGCATCTGGCGCAGGCCGATCTCGTCATCGTCATCAACTCCGGCGTGCCGTGGATGCCGCGCATGGCGAAGCCCAAGGCGAGCGCAAAGGTGATCCATATCGGCATCGATCCGCTGGTGAGCCGCCATCCGTTCCGCGAGTATGAGACGGATCTGCTGGTTGCGGGCGATCCAGTCGCCGCCGTCATCATGCTGAACCAGGCGCTGGGCGCGGGCGACGAAGGCCAAGCGCGACGCGCGCCGCAAGTTGGTCGCTGCAGCACGCGCGGAGATGAAAGCCGCGCGCCAAAAAATGCTCGCGCAGGCGAAAAGCCAGGTGCCGATTCATCCCGCCTGGCTCGCGCACTGCCTCAATGAAGCCAAGGCGGAAGATGCGATCTTCATCAACGAACTCGGCATTGCGCCCAATCGCCTCGATTTCAAGAATCCCTTGAGCTTCATCGGCACCTCGCTCGCCGGCGGTCTCGGCGCCGGGCTCGGTTCGGCGCTCGGCGCCAAAGCTCGCCGCGCCCGAGCGCGAAGTCATCGTCGCGGTCGGCGACGGCTCCTACATGTTCGGCAATCCCGTGCCCTATCACTTCGTGCAGCGCGCGGAGAATCTGCCTGTCCTGACCATCGTCGCCAACAACCATTCCTGGCTCGCGGTCCGGCAATCGACGCTCGCGGTCTATCCCGATGGTGCGGCGGCCAAGGCGAACGTGATGCCGATCCAGGATCTCAATCCGTCGCCTGCGTTCGAGAAAGTGGCCGAATGCTGCGACGGCTGGGCCCTGTCGGTCGAGGATCCGGCCAAGTTGCCGGAGGCGATGCAACGCGCCTTCGAGAAGGTCCGCTCCGGCGTGCCGGCGCTGCTCAACGTGCACACCCAGGGCATGCGGTAGTTGAGAAATCCGGTGCTCAAGCGAGGCGCGGTCGTGAAATTGGAATGACCGCCTTCGGTGGCATAACGGACATGGCGGGACTTGAGGCCGGCTCGACCCGGTCGTGATTGGACCCCCAGGCGACATTGGCCTGATAGGATGCAGCTGTAGTTTCCGGCCTATTAAAGCGATGCTTGCTGCCGTTAAGATGCGCCCTCTGGGCTTGGGGGATTAGACGTGACTCGGCGGGATTTTCTCCGTGCAATTGGTAGCGGTCTGGCGGCGTGGCCGGTTGCGGCCTGGCCGCAGGTAGCTGCCGTGCGGCGCATCGGCGTGTTGTATTTCGCGAATCCGCGGGGCCGCGCCGGGGAAATAGGGCAGGTGTTTGCCAAAGCGCTCGAAAACCTCGGATGGAAACAGGGACAAAACCTGCAGATCGACACCCGCTCGGCCGATGCCGACGCCGGCAAGCTGGGCCCGCTGGCCAAAGAACTGGTCGACCTGAAACCCGATGTGCTGCTGGCGTCGAACACTCCGGCGGCGCTCGCGCTTCAACAGGCGACGCAAACCATACCGATCGTGTTTGTTGCGGTTGGCGATCCGATCGGCAGTGGGCTCGTGAACAACCTCGCCCGTCCCGGGGGCAACATCACGGGCTTCACCAACATGGAGCCGTCCGTCGCCGGAAAGCGGGTCGAGCTTCTAAAAGCCATCGTACCCGGCCTGACCCGCATCGTCGCGATGTTCCATGAACCCACCATCTTCGCCGCATCGGGGCAGCGTGCATTTAATGAAGCCGCTCGTCGCAATGCTCTTGAACCCGTCCTTGCGCCGGTGCGCAGCACAGCGGACATCACCCGCGTCATCACGGAGCTCGGCACCAGTCGGACCAGCGGACTCTACGTCAACGGCGAACCTTTTCTGGGTGACCTGGATAACAATCGCGACTTGGTCATTTCGCTGTGCGCCCAACATCGCGTTCCCGCAATTTATGTGTTTCGCTTTTTTACCGCTGCGGGCGGCCTCATCTCGTATGGAAACGATCTGACGGCGCCGTATCGGCAAGTCGCCGAATACGTCGATCGCATTCTAAAAGGCGCAGTGCCCGGCGATCTTCCTGTTCAATTGCCGAGCAAGCTGGAGCTGGTGATCAACCTCAAGACGGCGAATGCGCTCAATCTCACGATTCCCTCGTCGCTGCTGGTCAGCGCGGATGAAGTGATTGAATAGCGATCTTGATTGCTGCAATGCATGAGCCCGCAACTGGCACGAAGCGTCGTTTCATTGCGATGCACCCATTGTCGGCTACCGGGGGTACAGCGGACTCTGCGCGGACACGCCGTTTTGGTCGTTATTGACCCCGATTCGGACATTCGGCGGTTCTTTCCTCAGTCTCCTAAAAGCCTCTTCCGAGAGTTCGTCTTTCATCATAAATTGGATTAAGGCGGCCTAAGCAGGAGGGAGGAGAATATGTTCGACCTCGATCAGTTTGTCGCTGATTGCCGTGCCGCTCTCGCGTCTGACAAGTCGCACAAGAGCGTACGTGAAGTCGTTGCTCGCGCGGTCTCGAACCCTTCAGACGTTCTCAACGGGTTGGGCGAACCAAAACGATCCGAGGTCCAGAAGCTCTACCATTCTGGCGATCTGACGATCTTGAACGTGATTTGGGCGCCGCGCATGACCATCATGCCTCACAATCATCAGATGTGGGCAGTCATCGGTGTTTATACGGGTCGCGAGGACAACATCTTTTGGCGCCGCGTTCCGGGTGGTAGCGGTAAGCTGGAAGCTGCTGGTGCCAGGGCCCTATCCGCGAAAGACGCTGATCCCCTGGGTGACAACATCATTCATTCAGTGACCAATCCAATCCCTCGACTGACCGGCGCCATTCACGTCTACGGTGGGGACTTCTTCGCCGCCGAGCGCAGTGAATGGGATCCGGAGACCCTGCAGGAGGGTCGGTACGATGTGGCGAAGAACATGAAGCTGTTTGAAGAGGCCAACGCGCTTTACCGAACGGCGTGATACACGGCTGCGATTTGGCCATGGTCGAACGCGTTTATGCAATTCATAGCGATGCAGAGTGCGAGCGACTTGAGGCGCAGGCCCGGCTCGCACCGCTATCCTCCCATGTGAAATATTTGCCTCTCAAACCGCGCATATCCGTTTTGGATGCGGGATGTGGATCGGGAAGCATGACCCGGCAGATCGCCCGCGCCGAACCGGATGCGACAGTTATGGGTGTCGACCTTCGGGACTCCTATCTTGATTTCGCTCGACGTAAGGCCGCTTTCGAAAATCTAGCCAACGTTACCTTCGAAAGGGGCGACGTTCGCGCGCTACCGTTTGCTGACGCTACCTTTGACATCGTCTGGCACAAGTACCTGCTGCAATGGGTTGGCGACCCTCTGGCTGCCATGCGCGAATTCACGCGGGTGACCAAACCCGGCGGCCTCGTCGTCTCCTGCAATTTTGACGGCTTTGCCGTTACTCATGAGCCGGTAGATCCTGCCATGCAGCCGCTCGCCGTGCACGTCTTCTCGGCATTGGTCGATCCCTTCATAGGTCGAAGGTTGGCGGGGATAAGTCGACAGGCTGGTCTCATCGACATTCAGGTCGCGATGGAGGCCGACAACGTATTCACTGTCATAGGTAAGATCGATGCCGAGCGGCGCAGCAACTGGGAAACTCAATTGAAGGCGGCGCGAGAACAAATAATCAAGCACCTTGGTTCGGTCACCTTGGCGGATGCTTTTATTGAGAGCTTCATGAAGTATCAGGACCGCGAGGATACAGCGAGTTACTGCACGCTGTTCATTGTCTGCGGCCGCAAGCCGACGTTGTCGAGAACGACTGCGACTTAGCGACCCTCCGCTTGGCGTCTTTTGCGCTGTCGGAATGGTTGCGGGCGGATGGACGTTGGGCGAGGTCCTCGGGGAGATTTAAATGGATATTCGAGCTCGGCTTGTAGAGCTATGTGATGCGTTCAACGCGCATGATCTGGATCGGATCATGAGGTTCTTTGCGGATGATTGCGTGCTGGAGATGCCGAAGGGGAGTAAACCGTATGGCTCCTGCTTTGAGGGCAAGCACGACGTTCGCGAAGGACTGGCTGGGCGTTTTGCAGGACTACCCGACGTCCATTACGGGAGCGCTGAGCATTTTGTGGATGTAGAGGCTCAAACCGGAATTTCGAAATGGTGCCTCACCGGCACGGGTCGGGATGGCAAAAAGCTCGAGGTCCAAGGGTGCGACTTCTACACATTTCGCGCAGGCGACGTAATTCGCAAAAACTCGGTACTGGAAGATTGTTGAGCCTGATTGATGCAGCCCGAGACCCGAATAGAGGATAAGAATTATTGCGCCAAACGGACTAAGTGATCGTGTCTTGCGATGTCTGCTGTTGAGGGGGGAAGACCCGGAAGTGGTCAGCGCACGTCGAAAAGCGACATGAATGACCCAATTCGGACCTATCGAAATCGAAAAAGCACTTAACTTGGATGGAACTGAAGGGCTGAGACGGGCGCCATTGCGGCCTTAACTACGGAAGTCTTTTTGTCGCCGTAAAGGGATTGAACCCCCGTTCTGCAAGAGCAGCCCACGAAGCTGCGCCAAGATGTGGCAATCGGAAATAGAGTTGTGGCTTGGCCGGATCGGTATCCAACATGAACCCAGTCGGTAGCCCTCGGACACTTGTGGCATAGAACCCGCCATCCGGCGACCTCTGGGATTTGATTACAGCGACCAACGATTTTGCCTCCCCAGTCCTGCCGAGCAATTCCAGCAAGAGAGCCATTTGGCCCGTCCCTTCGGTCCACACACCATCTCGGTCTTCACCGTAAGAAAAGCCCTTGTCGACACTCATTCGCTGTTCGGCGGTGGTAATTGCCGATGCAAATTTCTTGGCCGCTCCGGGGAGCGCCGTTAAGGGCCAGACTTGAGCATCCAGGGCCAAAATCGGATTGCGCGTGACGCCGTCTTCGGCAGTGCCTGCGGCGAAACAGGCGCATGCCGGATCCCACATCGTATCTACGAAGTGCTCAGCAGCTGTTGCCATATCACGCCAGCGCGAATCGCCTGTGCGGGTTGCAAGAAGGCCAAACGCGGCGGCGAGGTCAGTATTGTGTTCAGTCGATTTCCATGTCCGTACGTCGGGCGTCGGTTCGTGCCCAAAAGTACCGCCCGTGAAACCGCCAGTACCGCGCGTGTCGGCCCATTGCGCGACCCAGGTGCCAAGCCGTGCCGCACCATCGCGGAACCGAGAGCTGGCGCTCACATCGTCAATCGACAGCAAAGCCAACATTGCCCATGCAACGTTGCCACTATCGCTGCCCACCTGATATCGATCTTCTAACCACTTGTTCTGAGTATTGTCCCACCAACCCGGAAGTTTGGCGGAGCCACTCGCCACCACACCCGCGGCGTAAGCGTTCCGGAGCCGTCCATCATGCCAGGTCCGGTCGTTATCGATGGCCCAGAGAATCGCCGCGCCGATCCGACATGCTTTGTCTCGCTCACCGCAACCGACTAATGCGATGGCGGCCACCGCATTGTCATAAAGGTATGCGGCGCCATGGAGAGGCCCCAATTTCACGGTCGGATAGCTGGGCAAGAACAACGGCCCTGGCGGTGCCTTATCGATTAGACCAGCGAGGTACCCGCATGCAGACGCTTCTGGTGTTGCTAAAGCCTGTAGTGGAGTGGCGGCCATAATGATTATGAAAGTCGTTACGATCCATACGAAGGTTTCTATTCGGGCCACTTGCTGTTCTCCGGGGTGGACGATGATCCTATATACCCATCGGCGATGTCTGGAAGTGGTCGATACTGTTGCAAAAGTCGTTTTGCAGGAGGTGTCAAAAATTGCGACGGACGCAGGCGCGTTTGTCGGTGTAATAATCTGGGGGACCTCATCGCCTCACGCTTAACTCGCAGGCGACTTCGCCAACGCGACTGAGCTCATACGAATCGTCGATCGCTTTGCGTCTTAAGGCTTCACCAAAAATTCGGACCGACGCAACTTTCGACTTTTGCAACACAATCGGCACTTAGCGTCATTTCGGTGCGGTGCAGAATTTGGTTACTATCAGGGCATAGCGGACTTGGGCGAGCGGTCCGCCCTGCAGATTTGTGGAGTTCACGCCCTGATATAAGAAGGCCACTCAGAGCATGCGGTAGCGAGCGCAGGCGGGGCGGCTACCACCATCTGAGCGGCCAGACGTCGCCTTTGTTAGCGCCGCGGGCGACGAGGTTGTGCCAGGCATAGGCAAACATCGCGAGCAACAACGCGCCGACGGCGACCGGTGCAAACAGGAACGACCAGGACATGTTGTTTGAGACCACCACCAGCGGATCGATCCCCGCCGGCGGGTGAAACGTGCCGGTGAAGTGCATCGCAATCATCGCAAGACCGACGGCCAGGGCCGCGGCCCAGACCGCCGGTCCGAACATCTTGACGACCAGCAGACCGACAAGGGTCGAAACAATATGGCCTCCGATGAGCGCGCGCGGCTGCGCAGGAGGCGCTTCCGGCGAGCCGAGAACCAGAACGATCGATGTGGCAAACGGGATCGCCACCAGCGGGAATGCCGTGGAGATCGAAAACGCTTCCATGATGCCGATGGCGACGGCACCGCCTGCGGCCCCCGCGAGGATCGGCAGCAATTGCCTTCGCTCTGGTATCAAGGTCGTCGTTCCCCGCGGATCAGTGCCGGGCGCCGCCGGCGACCTTGAACATCAGGCGGCCACCGATCCAGGTCAACCCTGCTGATGCTTGAGCGGAGCAGCGACAGCCGCCGCTAGCTATTTTGATTTCATCGTCGCGGTGGCCGACCACGTTTCATCCGCGCCCGACCGTTCGAGCATCTTGCAGCGGTCGAGCATCAGCGTGGCTGGCCCATCGTGAGGGCGTTCGCGCAGCACGGCTGCGAAACAGCAGATAGCACCCGAGAAATCGCGGCTTCGGTATCTTGCCAATCCATCTTCATATTCTGCGATCCAGCCCACGCCTTCACCGCCCGACCGTCCCGTCACACCGATCAATTCGTGAACCGCAAGACCTTCCGCCCTGCCATACACCGCGATGCTCTCGACCTCGCGCGTAACGACGGCATCGGCGACAATGCGCTTGGTCGCTTCGCCGATCAGGATGCGGGTCCCGTAGTTCTTGTTGGCGCCCTCCAGCCGGCTCGCCACATTCACGGCATCGCCGATGACCGTATAGTTCAGGCGCAATTCGGAGCCGATATTGCCCACCAGCACGCGGCCCGAATTGATGCCGATGCGGATTTGCAGCGGGCGACCCTGGTCGTCGGCAATGCCGGAGCTTTCGATCGCGTCACGGAAAGCCAGCGCCGCGCGGCAGCAAAGCAGGGCGTGGTCCGGCTGCTCCGTCGGAGCGCCCCAGAACGCCATCACGGCATCGCCGATGAACTTGTCGATCGTACCACCATTCGCGACGATGATTTCGGTCGCCCGGTTGAGGTAGTCGGACAACAACGGCACAACGCGGTCGCCCATCCGTTCGGAAAGCCCGGTAAATCCCGCAATGTCGATGAACATCACGGTCAACTCACGGATCGAACCACCCGGCTTGGCTTCAATGCCCTGATGCAGCAGCGAACGGACGAGATCGGCTGGAATGAACTTGCGGAAGGCGGACAGGCCGCCGGCCATCTCGGCAATCGCGCCGGACAGACTTGAGATCTCGGTCAGGCGCGAGGGATGACGGCGCACTTTCTCCAGCGCAAAACTCTCGACATGCCGGATTTCGCCAACGACCCGCGCCAGCGGTTCGGCGATCAGGGAACGGGCGAATATTGCCGACAGCAGGGCGGCGGCCAGCGCACCAGCGCCGAGACCGACAATCAGGTGCCGCAGGGTGGCTTCGACCGGGCCGAGAAACTCGGCCTCCGGAATGACTGTCGCGAGCGACCAGCCGGGAAATGGCAAGGGAGTGAGCGCGACCTCGAACGCCGCACCATCCTTCTTGAGCCTGCGCCGCCAGGAGTTCTTCCGGCCCTCTTCGCCCGCCTCGACGAAGGCCATTTGCGCCATCGGCAACATCATCTCCTGCATGCGAGCCGGATGCAGTTCGTCGGCCTCCTTGTCGGGTGCCGCGACGAGATCTCCGCTACCGTCCAGGATAAACGCCGTCCCCGTGCGTCCGACCTGGAGCTGCGCGAGAAAATGCGCCAGCCGCGTGTATTCGATGATGACCGCCAGGACGCCCTGGCGCTCCTGGTAGACGTCGATCGGTCCTGCCAGCGCGATCGATGGACGCTGGCCGATCGGATGATCGACGACCTTGAACCACTGCGGCTCGTCGGCGCGGATCCCGCTCTTGAACCATTCCTGCTCGCCAACATGAAAATCCGTCGGCACGAACTGGCGATGCTCGAACTGGATGTCTCCTGGTATCACCTCGTATTCGTCGATCCGGCGCTGGCCGGGATGGTCGGTCAACGAAATTTCCATCATTTCGAGGTGGCTGTCGCCGAGCTTGTGCGCGGCGAAGAAGGAGCCATCGGGCCAGCCGAAGGCGACCCAGGATATCGTGGCCTGCGATTGCAATTGCGAGAGGAAGACGAACTCGCGCTTGTCGGCCTCGCGCGTGTCGAGCACGTTCTGCAGGAACAGCGTGCGAATGGCCGTGTGGGCTGCAAACGCCTCGTCGACGATCGCCGAGACCTCCTTGCGAACAGCGGCGACGATCTGCTCGTTGATGGTGCTGGCCAGCTGCCGGCTGGTCGCCTCCGCGGTCCGCCACCACAGCAGGCTGGACGCAGCCGCGGTCAGCAGAATTGCCGTCAATACGAGGGCCGATACCGCAAGACGGATGCTGATCGTCCGCTGAGGCCGCGTCGGAAGAGACGGTGCGGGTCCACCTGGATCCTGGTTCGGAAGAGCGATCATCGCTCGGTTTCCCGTCTCCAACAAGCCTGCGTCACTCACGGCTTCAAACTCTATTTGCCGGACGCGCGCAAGCCGTTACGGGTGTCCAGGCGCGATCCCGGCGGAAGTCCACCACCCGACAACCGCACGATACACCAGGACTGTGCTACAGCTGCCGTATCTTCCGAAGCGGCCTCGACCAAGTGAAACGTCAGCGGCGGCGAACTCCAATGCGTTTCGGCTAATGCCCCGATAGAGATCGGGCATTGGATTTCCGCCCGTCCAGCTGGCACTTCGACAATGGAATTTGAGCTTGGTGACACGCACGCCGGCCATCCGTTGTGCGCTGCACCTACCCTGGTCTCACAGGTTCGTGTGCCTCCCGGCGTAACGCCGGTGGCGAACGAAGCGAATGGGACGATGTGCCTCGCCGGCCTGGCGACGCCAACCTAGAGGAAGAATCATGTCTGCAAGAAGTGTTGTCAATTCACTCGTTCTCGCCAGTGCTGTCTCGACCGCACTGGCGACCTTTGCGGTCGCCGCCCCACTAACCAAGGCTGAGGTCGACGCCGCCACCGCCGCCAAAAAGGAAAAATGCTTCGGCGTTGCGCTCAAGGGTCAAAACGATTGCGCGGCGGGTCCAGGCACGACGTGCCAGGGCACGTCGACGACCGACTTCCAGGGCAATGCATGGAAATTCGTCCAGGGCGGAACCTGCGCATCGATCGAGTTGCCCGGCGGCAAGCACGGCTCGCTCAAGCCGACCTGACCCGATCAGGCAGTGTTCAACGAGGGTTGCGGGAAGCGGAGCCACAACATGAGTGCCGCAGTCAGTTCGACGGCGTCTGCATCAAGCCGTCTCCGGTTCCCCGCGCTTTCGATCGGCGGAGTTGCGGGGACAAGCTTCAAGCACGAGCACCTTCCCGCGATCCTCGCCGATGGCAAGCAACGCGGCTTCTTCGAAGTCCACGCCGAGAACTACATGGGCGCCGGTGGACCGCCTCATCGGGCCCTGGAAGCCGTGCGCCGGGATCATCCGGTGTCACTGCATGGCGTCTGCATGTCGATCGGTGGAGCACAACCGCTCGACACCGCGCATCTGGAGCGATTCCGCAGCGTCGTCGAACGCTATGAGCCGGCGCTGGTGTCCGAACATCTCGCCTGGTCGACCCACGAGACCAGCTACTACAACGATCTCCTGCCGCTGCCCTACACCGCGGCGACACTTGTCCGGGTGTGCGATCACATCGACGAGGTCCAGGACACGATCCGCCGCCCGATCCTGCTGGAGAACCCGTCGACCTACGTGACGTTTCGCGAGTCCACGATGGGCGAGACCGATTTCATCCGCGAGGTCGCGGCACGGACTGGGTGCGGATTGTTGCTCGATATCAACAACGTCTTCGTATCCGCAACCAATCACGGCTTCTCATCGCTTGACTACCTGTCGGACTTTCCGCTGTCGTGCGTTGGCGAAATTCATCTCGCCGGCCATGCCGAGCAGACCGACGACGAAGGCGAACTCCTGCTCATCGATAGCCACGACTGTCCGGTTGCCGGTGCAGTATGGAAGCTGTTCGAGACAATCATCACACGATGCGGGCCTATTCCGACGTTGATCGAGTGGGACAGCAAGATCCCCGATTGGCCGGTCTTGCAGGCCGAGGCAGCCGCTGCGCAAAAGATCCTTGATCGCCAACAAGCCGGCGCCCAGCCGAGTGACCGCCATGCAGCCGCTTGAGCGCGCGTTCCCGCCGTCCTACGCGACTGCGTTTGCTGAGGCGCTGCTCGATCCCCAACGCGAGACGCCCGCCCCGCTGGCAGCGCGAGGCGGCAAGACCGCCGTCCGCCGCTTCAACGTGTACCGGAACAACGTCACGGTCAGCCTGATCGACGCGCCTCGCCGCGATCTACCCGGCCGTACAGCGCATCACCGGCGTCGAGTTCTTCCGCGCCATGGCGCGCTTCCACATCCGCGCCACGCCGCCGACCTCGCCGCTGCTGTTTGAGTACGGGCGCGATTTCCCGACCTTCATCGAGCAGCTACGAACACGCTCGCAGCATGCCGTGGCTCGCCGATACGGCGCGGATCGAGCGGGCCTGGCTCGATGCCTATCACGCCGCCGACGCGGAGCCGCTTTCGGCCACTGCGCTCGCCGCCTGCCCCGCGCCCAAGCTCGGCGATCTCGTTTTCACACCACACCCGGCAACAAGAATCGTGCGTTCGCAATTCTCCGCGGTCACGATCTTTGCCGCCAACCGCAGCAGCGAACCCGCGGGCCGGATCGATGCCGGCGCGCCGGAAGACGCCCTGGTCACGAGACCTGACTTCGACGTGGTCGTCCGGCATCTGCCGCCGGGCGGAGCGGTGTTCCTGACTGAACTGATGGCGGGGCGTCCGCTGGGCGAGGCCGCGGCCACCGCGCTCGCGGCAACACCCTCGTTCAACATCGCCTCGAATATCGCAGGCATCATCGAGGCCGGCGCGTTCACCGCGGCCTCTTTTGGAGACTCATGATGATTTCGGATCAACACGCCGCGGCTGCTGGACGCTTTCCGTCGGTCGGTCACCTGGTCGAGCAGGCCAATCGCCTGATGCAGGCCATCGCGACGCCGTCGCTCGACTCAGTTCGTGATGCGTGTGGCCCTCGCCGTGCCCTTCTGGCGCTCGGGCATTCTCAAATGGACTGGTTTTCTGCAGCTCAGCGACACCGCCGTCACGCTATTCACCGACGATTTCATGTTGCACCTGCCGGGCGGCCCCTATCATTATCCCGCACCGACCGTGATCGCGTTTCTCTCCGGATGTGGCGAGGTCACCTTCCCCGTTCTGCTTGTCCTCGGCTTCGCGACGCGCTTTGCCGCGCTCGGGTTGCTGGTCATGACAGCGATCGTCGAACTCACGGTGCCCGGTGGCTGGCCGGTTCACATCACATGGGCGGCGATGGCGCTCGGCATCATGGCCTGGGGACCGGGGCGGCTCTCGATCGATCACCTGTTGTGCAGCACCAACCCGGCTGGGAGGAAATAGCCCCTGTTCACTCAACCGGTTTGCAGTAGCGCGTCGAGATCGTCTTCGAGGTCGGCGTTTCCGAAGCGAAACAGGCGATGAGCTTGTCCGCCTTGCGCATGAATACGCCGGCCCCGGCCGATGTTTGAATGACACCGACGACGTCAAAGCCCTGTTTCAGAAGCGAAGCGACGGTGACTGGGTCGTCCGCCCATGCGGCCCCGCATGTCAGCATGCCAAGCGCCACAACGACTGCTTTCAGTTTCATGTTATTGCCCTCGCGTCGGCTCGTCGTTGCTGTGAACTTCGAAAACCATCGTATGGATCAAGTGGATCGGTACGCGTAAAGACTATGACAAAATCGACGTGAGAAAGGTTCAACATGGCCGCTATCGTAAGCGGCGGCACGATGGGTGCTCATCTCATCCCGAGCACGCGGAAGACAACAGCTTTCACGGCATCGAGCACGAAGGCAAAGACGATCGCCAGCACAAATACACCGACGACAATGCGAAACGACAACGGCGCCATCAAAGTGCCGGTCAGCGCCAGCGTCGGCACGATCAGCAAATCTGCAACGGAGCAAACGACAACAATTGTGCTCGGTCGCGACGACCAGATCCGTCGCCGCTCGCGCACGACATAGTAGACCGCCTGTCCGTTGCAGACGTTGTTGACCAGCGTCAGCGTGCGCAACGTGTCGATGTCGAGCTGGAGATAATTCTTCCCGACGAGCAGGACGCCAACACAAAACGCGAGATCGAACAATCCCAGCACAACTCCGGCGACGGTGAGGTTGCCGATTTTCCAGGCGTTCGGCCTGGCGGAGGGACGGACATTGTCTGTTGTCGACGACATCGCGAGAAAGTCGCCTGTGATCATCGAGATCACGACCAGCATCGGAGTGAGGATGGCGTGGCCGGTGATGATCAGGCCGATCGCGAGATAGGAGACCTGACGCACCTTGTGAACGATCGAGCGCAGCGTGTAGGTCAGGATGCGCTGGAACGCGATACGACCTTCGGTGACGGCGCTGACGATTCCGGTCAAGCCGGGCTCGGTCAGCACAAGTCCCGCCGCTGATTTAGCGACGTCGGTTGCGGTCGAAACCGCGATTCCGAGCTGCGCCTGCCGCAGAGCCGGCGCATCATTGGCGCCATCGCCGCACATGCCGACCGTGAAGCCGCTGCGTTGAAACGCTTTGACAAGCTTGAACTTGTCTTCCGGCAGCACGCCGGCAAAGACAGCGTAGTCGTCCGGGTGAACTCGCTCGATTATTCCACCCGGCGGCGCTACCTTGCCCTCCAGCCCGATCGCTCTCGCGACGACGCCCGCAGTCACCGCTGCGTCGCCCGTGACCATCACCACGGCAACGCCCATCGACTTGAGCCTGGCAATGCAGGCCGCTGCTTCCGGCCGCGGCGGGTCGCTCAGCGCCAACAGCCCGACGAGCTGCAGCGCATCCTTGTGCCCCGCGGCAACACCAAGAACGCGAAAACCTTCTGCTTCGAGCTCTGATGTCCTGGCTGCGCCTGCAGTCGAGGCTTTTGCAACGGCCGCCACATGCGCAAAAGCGCCTTTGACGACGCGCACTTCCTGACCATCCGCGCCGCGAACGGTAGCTTCAGCCATCTTTACATTCGGGTCGAACGGCACAAACGTCACCAGCTGCGGCATCGACGGAAAGTGATGGCGCGCTGCGCCGGCGCGCACCGCGCCATCGACCGGATCGAGGCCGGCGTCGGAGCTCGCCAGCCGCGCCCACATCAACACATCGGCTTCGCTATAGTTGTCGATCGGAACCACTGCCGTGATCGCCAGCTCGTTGCGCGTCAACGTCCCCGTCTTGTCGACACACAGCACAGTCATGGTCGCGGCTTCGTCGATCGCGGAGAGACGCGTCGGCAAGACGCCACGGCGCCCGAGGGCTTGCGCCCCGACTGCGGTCGCGAGCGTAAACGTCGCCGGCAGAGCCACAGGCACCGAGGCAAGGATCGCAATCAGGGCAAGCGGAATGATCTCGGCAAACGGCAACTGGATGTACCAGGCAAACACAATCAGCAGCACGGCAAGCGTGCCGTTGATGCCCGCCAGATAGAGCACGACGCGCAACACCGCCCTTTGCTGTGAGCTTACGACCCCTGCGGTGCGCACAAGTTCTGCGGTCCGCCCGAATTTGGTCCGCGCGCCGGTCGCGATCACCTCGGCGACCGCCTCGCCGCGCCGAACGAGAGCGCCTGCGAATGTCTCGCTTCCAGGCCCCGCTTCAACCGGCAGGGATTCACCGGTCAGCATCGACTGATCGAGCAGCACGGCACCCTGGCCAAGCCGCACATCGGCGGCGACGACGCTGCCAAGCGTCAGTTTCACGATGTCGCCTTCGACGAGCTCGGCGGCAGGCACAACCTTCCAGGTACCGTCCCGCAACACCGCCGCATTGAGCGCCAGACGCGATTTCAGGGCTTCGAGCGTCGCGCGTGCCCGTCCCTCCTGCAAGAACCCGAGCATGGCATTGAACACGAGCAGCACGGCGATAACCGAGGCCTCGATATATTCACCAAGGATCAGCTGCAGGACGATCGCCGCTTCGAGCAGGCACGGCACCGGGGCGACGAACTTGCCGAGCAGGACGCGCCATGCCGGTGGCTCAACGTCACTGGTGGTGTTCGGCCCCTGCTGCGCGAGCCGGCGATGCGCCTCCTGCTCGGAAAGGCCAGCCTGCCAATCGACTAGGGGAATCGGCATCGTTGCGATGACCACGGCGCGCCAGCACTGTGCCAAAGAAACGACGCTGTTCGTGCCGCTAGTATGCCAGTCGCCGCAAAGTGCACCATCTTGACCTTATTCATATCGCAACGCCTCGATCGGATCGAGGTGCGCGGCCTTCCTGGCAGGGTAATACCCGAAGAAAATCCCGACGGCCGCTGCGATACTGACTAGCAGGCCGATCTTTCACGTCGTTGATCTGAGGCGTGGGCACAGCATCGATGACCACACCGGGCGCGCCATGCGAATTGATGCGATATCGTGTTCGCGGCAGCTACTCCGGATTCAAGCAGATCTCTTGTTCAGGCAAGGCTGCAGAGACCTGGCGGTCCCAACAACCGCAGCGAGTTGATGGAGATCAACCCGCCCCTTGTCCACAAAATGGTACACGTAAAAGCGATAGAGAATTATTTGTGCTTCTTATGACAGCGCTGATCGAGGATCTGACATGATCAAAAGAGCAATGATCGCTTTTGTTATTCTAACGCTCGCGATTGCTGTTGGTTCGAGTGCAGCCTCAGCACGCGGCGGCGGTCACTTCGGAGGCTTTCACGGCGGCGGGTTTCACGGAGGGGGCTTTCACGGTGGCTTTGGTGGCTTTCATGGCGGATTTCATGGAGGCTTTCACCATGGTGGCTTCGGTCCGGGCATTGGTTTCTATGGCTTCCCATTCGCCTACGGAGCGTTTCCATCTTACTACTATGACGATGAGTTCTCGGACTGTTATCGGCTGCTTCAACGCGTACATACCCGCCACGGCTGGCGCACTCGAGCTGTGACCGTTTGCGGCTAAGAAGACGTAGACGTTAGGCCTTCTGATATCCCACTGTTTGCGCAAACGTCACAAACTGCTCCGGCGGCAGTTGCATCGCCGCCGCCAGAGATTTGTAGTCGACGGCACCGCGAAATACCGAAGCCAATCCTTCGGACGCGCAAAACAGATAAACGTTCTGGCCAATGAACCCGGTATCGACCGATGCATACAGTCGCCGGTCCTCGACTGAGACATCGTGCATTCGCTCACCGTGAGCCACGTAAACAAGATTGAGCGGCGCGTGCGCCACGAAATCTTGCAAGCCCGTCTTGGCGCGAAGGTCGGTCTCTAGCCGCTTCACAAGTCCATGTGATTCCGGTTCGTAGAGCCAAACACCGTCTGCCATGACGGCATATACGTCGATAACCATGACGTGTCGCCAATAGGGCGCCGTGCGGTCTCCGGTCGCGGGACGGTTGATGCCGAAGGCCGCCCACAACAGCTCCGACAACACTTGTTGCGGCAAGGGCTGTTCTGAATATTCTCGAATCGAGCGTCGCAATCTTAGAGCGTCGATGAGCGGTTTGCCGCCCGTGCTGCGCGGCGGCGGCAGCTTGATCACGTCAGCTGCCGCCACACCAGTCGTTCCGGCCATTGTTGCTGCTGCCATCGACAGGATTGCTGTGCTCGCTTCGCGACGCGTCATCATGATGCTCCTCCAGTTGCGCTCTGGTCAGGCTAGCTCCGGGCGACGACCAAGTTTTGATCAAAATCGACAGCGCACACTGCCAACTTGACAGAGGTCAAAGCCACGTCACTGTTTCCGGTTAAAAAGTGACCATGAGAAATATTATTGTGATCGCCATAGCGCTTGGGGCACTTCTGTCGGCGAGATGCGCAAATGCTTTGGATGTCGGTTATCCTTGGTGCATCGTCTACACAAACGATTTCGTGCGGCTCTGTGACTATCGCACCAAGGCAGAGTGCGATATGACGGCCTCCGGGAATGTGGGCTATTGCACACCGAACCCGGCCTACTTTTCCTCGACAGAGGAAGCCTACAAGTCGTTGAGTGCGCCGCAATCGGTGCCACGACCAGCAAGAAAGCACCAATAGGCGCCCTCGATGCCGCGCAATCAGCCGACATGCATGGCGCCCCAGTGGCCATTTCCTGCCTCTTCTTCGGCCAGTTGACTTCATTCTCTCGTTCAAGATGATCGGCGCTGAAACTCCCCGCGAGGCGCCCGTGACAACAAAGCCGTCCAATCTGCAAATCGACCCGAAGCGCCTGTGGGACGCCATCATGGAGACCGCGGCGTTCGGCGCGACCGCCAAAGGCGGCGTGCGGCGGCTGACGCTGTCGGAGGAAGATCGCAAGGTGCGCGACTGGTTTCGCGCCGCCTGCGAGAAGGCCGGCTGCGAGGTCTCTGTCGACGAGCTCGGCGCAATGTTTGCCGTGCGCCCCGGCCGCGACAATTCAAAGCCCGCGATCGGCATGGGCTCGCATCTCGACACCCAGCCGACCGGTGGCAAGTTCGACGGCATCCTCGGCACGCTGGCCGGGCTCGAGGTGATCCGCACGCTGAACGACGCCGGCATCGAGACCGACGCCCCGCTCTGCCTCGTCAACTGGACCAACGAGGAAGGCTCGCGCTTCGCGCCGGCGATGATGGCCTCGGGCGCCTATGTCGGCGATTTCACGGTCGAGCATATTCTCTCGTGCAAGGACGCCGACGGCGTCACGGTCGGCGAGGCGCTCGACAAGATCGGCTATCGCGGCAGCGAGAAATCAGGCACCCGCAAGCTTGGCGCGTTCGTCGAGCTGCACATCGAGCAGGGTCCGTTGCTGGAGGCCGAGGGCAAGACCATCGGCGTGGTCAATCACGGCCAGGGCGTCGCCTGGTACGACGGCTATATCACCGGCTTCGAGAGCCACGCCGGCACCACGCCGATGCCGCTCCGCCGCGACGCGCTCTCGACGCTGGCCGAGATCGCGCTGGCGGTCGAGCGGCTGACGCTGGCGCGCGGCCCCAATGCGGTGGCGACGATCGGCGAAACCGTCATCAAGAATCCCTCGCGCAACGTGATCCCCGGCGAGCTGAAATTCACGCTCGACCTGCGCAGCGCCGATGCCGAGATCATCGCGACACTCGACAGGGAGATCCGCGCGGCGATCACCAATATCGCGGCAAAACGCAAGGTCACGGTCGCCTTCGAGCGCATCTGGCACAAGCCGCCGACGCATTTCGACCCGAAGATCGTCGATGCGGTCGAGCAGGCGACGAAAGAACTGGGCTACTCGCATCGCCGCATCGTCTCCGGCGCCGGCCACGACGCCTGCAATCTCAACAACGTGGTGCCGACGGCGATGATCTTCGTGCCGTGCAAGGATGGCGTCAGCCACAACGAGCTGGAGGATGCGACGCAGGCCGACTGCGCCGCCGGCGGCAACGTGCTGCTGCACACAATCCTTTCGCTCGCTGGCGTCGCGAGTTGAGCAGGAGCTCGGAAAAAAATGACCAATGTCGATCTGCTCACCGGCACGCAGCGCAACTTCCTGCAGGAGCGCGTCGTTTATGGCCGCCCCGCCGCCGACGTGATCGCCGAGGAAGCCAGCAATCTCGGCAAGAGCAGGGTTTTCATCGTCACCAGCAAATCGCTGTCCGGCGACAACTCGCTGCCGCACCAGATCGGCAGGGCGCTGGGCGAGCGCTTCGCCGGCCTCTACACCGGCGTCACCGCGCACACGCCACGGCAATGCGTGATCGACGGCGCAGCGCAAGCGCGCGAGGCCGGAGCGGATCTGCTGGTCGCGGTCGGCGGCGGCTCGGTGGTCGACGCCACCAAGGCGATGCTGCTGTGCCTCTGGAACGACATCACGACGACAGCGGCGATGGACCCCTACCGCGGCCGCCGCGAGGGCGATCCGAGCCGCTGGCCGGCCGATGCCGCAAGCCGCATCCGCATGCTCGCGGTGCCGACGATGTTTTCTGCCGCCGAATTCACCTGGTTTGCCGGCGTTACCGACCCTTCAAGGCTGGTGAAGGAATCCTTCAGCCATCCGCTGTTCGTGCCGGAGGTCGTCGTGCTCGATCCGGCGGCGACGCTGACCGCGCCGATCCCGAACCTGCTCGCGACCGGCATGAAGGCGGTCGATCACGCCGTCGAGCGGCTGTGCGCCCTGCGCGCGCCGCCGCTCACCGAGGCGACCGCGTCGACCGCGCTGCGGTTGTTGCACTCAAGCCTGCCGAAACTCGCGCACGATCGCGACGGCGATCTGAAACTCCGGCTCGACTGCCAGTTCGGCATGTGGCTGTCGATCTACGGCAGCGGCGTTTCGGTCGGCGCCAGCCACGCCATCGGCCACGTCATCGGCGGCTATGGCGTGCCGCACGGCCACACCACCGGCGTGCTGCTGCCGTCGGTGCTGCGCTGGAATTTCTCGGCCAACGCCGAGCGGCAGGCGGTCGCCGCCGCCATCATCGGCACATCCGCCGACCAGCTCGCCGATGCGATCCTGAGCTTCGCCAAAGGGCTCGGCGTCCCCACTTCGCTGCGCGAGGTCGGCATCAAGCGCGAGCAGCTCGACGACATCGCCGAGAAATCGCTGCGCGATCCGCCGATGAAGACCAATCCGCGGAAGGTGTCGACGGCCAGCCGAGATCCGGGAAATTCTGGAGATGGCGTTCTGAGGTACTTAAATACCTCAATCGCCACTCAAAAACTCGCTCAAAAATCGGAATTACCCCAACAAAATCAGCGAATTGCGCGTCACCGGTGGTCAGCCAAAATCATCTCGGCGGCTTTCTCCGCAATCATGATGATCGGTGCGTTGGTGTTGCCTGAAACGAGGTCCGGCATGATCGAGCCGTCGACCACGCGCAATCCGTCGAGCCCCTTCACCTTGAGCTTCTGATCAACCACCGCGAGCGGATCGTTGCCCATCCGGCACGTCGACACCGGGTGGTAGACCGTGCTGCCGGTATCGCGGCAGAATTTCAGCAGGTCATCGTCCGTGTTCACCTTCGGCCCCGGATAGATTTCTTCGGCAACGAATGGCTGCATCGCCGGCGCATTCAAGACCTTGCGCAGGACTTTCAGGCCTTCGACATTCGCCGTGCGATCGGTCTGCGTGGCGAGATAGTTGATCTTGATTTCGGGCGCCACCGCCGGATCGGCACTCCTGATCTTCAGCGTACCGCGGCTCTCGGGCCGCAGCTGGCACACCGACGCTGTGAAGCCGGAAAAGTCGTGCAGCTTCTCGCCCATCTTGTCGGTCGAGAACGGGATGAAGTGGACCTGGATGTCGGGCGTCGCAAGGCGCGCATCGGTCTTGAAAAACGCGCCGGCGTAACCCGCCGCGATCGTCAGCGGCCCCTTGCGGAAAGCCGCATAGCGCATGCCGACCATCGCTCGCCGCAGCGGGTTGTTGAGGTCGTCATTCACCGTTCGCCGCGTCGAGCGCATCACGATGCGCGCCTGGAAATGATCCTGCAGGCTGTTGCCGACGCCCGGCATGTCTTGCACGACGTCGATGCCATGGTTGCGCAACAATTCACCCGGCCCGACGCCGGAGAGCTGCAACAGCTTCGGCGAATTGAACGCGCCGAGCGACAGCAGTACCTCTTTCCGCGCCCGCGCGGTGCGGGCAAAGCCCGAGCGCTTGTAGGTGACGCCGACGGCACGCTTGCCCTCGAACAACACGCGCTCGGCATGGGCGTCGGTTTCGATGCGCAGGTTCGCCCGGCCGCGTGCCGGGTTGAGGTAGCACACCGCGGTCGAGGCGCGGCGGCCGCGCCGCGTCGTGGTCTGGAAATAGCCGGCGCCTTCCTGGGTTGCGCCGTTGAAATCAGTGTTGCGCGGAATCCCGGTCTGCTCGGCCGCGGCGATAAACGCCTCGCACAGCGGATCGGGCTGGCGCGGATTGGACACCGCAAGCGGCCCGCCGGCGCCGTGATAGTCGTCGGCACCGCGCTGCTGGTTCTCTGCTCTCTTGAAATACGGCAGCACGTCGTCATAGCCCCAGCCAACATTGCCGAGCTGGCGCCAGCGGTCGTAGTCAGCGTGCTGGCCGCGGATATAGACGAGGCCGTTGATCGAGCTCGACCCGCCCAACACTTTGCCACGCGGCTGAAAGACGGACCGGCCGCCGAGCTCCGGCTCCGGCTCGGTCTGGTACATCCAGTTCACCTTCGGCTGCTTGAACAGCACGCCGTAGCCGAGCGGGATGTGGATCCAGATGTTGCGATCGCGCGGGCCGGCTTCGAGCAGCAGCACCGAATGCTTGCCCAACTCGGTCAAACGGTTCGCCAGCACGCAGCCGGCCGAACCGGCGCCGACGACGATGTAGTCGAATTCTTCATGCGTTGGTTGAGAGCCATTCCCTACCATCAGAGCTTCCATCCCGATCGTATTGATTTATTAGCGCCTGCCAGATTGCGTTGTCTCGCGCACTAACGCAAATAGTCGCTCGTTCTCGCATCACAGGGAAACCGCCGTCAGATGTCCCGTAATCCGTTGTTTGAGCCCTTTGCCTGCAAATCGTTGACACTTGCCAACCGCATCGTGATGGCGCCAATGACGCGCTCGAAGAGCCCGAGCGGCATTCCTGGCACCGATGTCGCGGCCTACTATCGGCGGCGGGCCGAGGGCGGCGTCGGCCTGATCGTGACCGAAGGCACCATCGTCGACCGCCCCGGCGCCTGCGCCTCGACCGATATCCCGAATTTTCATGCGCCCGAGAGCGTCGCGGGCTGGCGCAATGTGGTGAAAGAGGTGCATGCCGCCGGCGGCAAGATCGCCCCGCAGCTCTGGCACCAGGGCATGGTGCGCAAGCCCGGCACCGGACCGAACCCGGATGCCAAGTCGGATGGTCCCTCGGGCTTGTCCGGCGCCGGCAAGCCGGTCGGCGAGCCGATGACCGACGCCGACATCGCCGACACCATCGACGCATTCGCCAGGGGCGCCGAGCTGTCGAAGGAGATCGGCTTCGACTGCGTCGAGTTTCACGGCGCCCACGGCTACCTGCTCGACCAGTTCTTCTGGGAGGGCTCCAACGTCCGCGCCGACGCCTTTGGCGGCGACCTCCTGCGCCGTACCCGCTTTGCCGCCGAGATCGTCAAGGCGGCACGCAAGCGCGTCGGGCCCGACTACGTCATTATCCTGCGCTTCTCGCAATGGAAGCAGCAGGACTACGCGGCGAAGCTTGCGCTGACACCGAAAGAGCTGGAGGCGTTTCTGGCGCCGCTGACCGACGCCGGTGTCGACATCTATCACTGCTCGACGCGCCGCTTCTGGGAGCGGGAGTTTGAAGGCTCCGACCTCAATCTCGCGGGCTGGACCAAGAAGATTTCCGGCAAGCCGACCATCACCGTCGGCTCGGTCGGCTTGAAGGGTGCGGACTTCATCGCCTCGCTCCGCGCCGGCGGCACGCCTGAAATCGGCGACCTCAGCGAGCTCGAGGCGCGCGTGCAGCGCGGCGAGTTCGACCTCGTCGCGGTCGGTCGCGCGCTGATCAGCGACGCCCACTGGGCGGCCAAGGTGCGCGATGGCCGCGCCAGTGAACTCGCGCCGTTCTCGCCGGAGTCGCTGAAGGAACTGGCCTGAAGCGCCTGGCCAATACAGCTGCCAGGGATCGTTGGGCGACCGCGGGCCGTTGACAAAGCCCCCCGATCCCTGTCGCAATAGCGCGCCAGCCGAGGTGGCGCATGGACCAGCAAAACCGTTCCGACCCGGTCACGAAGGCACGCGATCTCGGGGCGGCGATCGTTGCGGCAGCCGACGAGCTTGAGCGCACGCGGCGGATTCCTGCTCCGCTCCTCGAACAGCTGCACGCCTCGCGCCTGCTGCGTATGCTGCTGCCGCGCTCGGTCGACGGCGACCAGACCGATCCACAAACCTATCTCGCGGCGATCGAGGAGCTGTCCCGCCATGACGGCTCGATCGGGTGGAACGTGTTCGTCGCCAACAGCTCGGCCTTGATCGCACCGTTCCTGGAGCCGGACGTTGCCCATCTCATCTTTGGCGATCCGAAGAGTGTCGTGGCCTGGGGACCACCCAACGCCTGCAAGGCCACCGCCGTTGACGGCGGCTACCGTGTCAGCGGCAGCTGGGATTTCGCCAGCGGCTGCCGGCAGGCGACCTGGATGGGCGCACACTGCCAGGTGGTCGAAGCAGACGGCGGCCTGCGCCGAGATTCCCGAGGCACGCCAGTGATCCGCTCGCTGCTGTTTCCGGCCAGCGAGGCAACCCTGCTCGACACCTGGAACCCCATTGGGCTCCGCGGCACGGCGTCGGATTCCTACCGGCTCGACGATCTGTTCGTCGCCGAACGCTTCAGCAGCACGCGCATGGAACCTGCGCTGCGGCGTGAGCGCGGGCCGCTCTACGCCTTCACGATGCAAGGGCTTTATGCGGTCGGCGTTGCAGGCGTCGCGCTCGGCATTGCGCGGGCGATGTTTGATGAGTTCGTCGAACTGGCCGGCCGCAAGGTTCCCCGCGGACTGACGCGGCTTGCCGACAACGCCGTGGTCCAGGCCGATGTGGCGCGAGCCGAGGCCGGCCTCGGTGCCGCCCGCGCCTACCTGATCGACACCCTCGCCGCGATCTATGCCCACGCCGACGACATCGATCCGATCGATATCGCCGACCGCGCACGCGTGCGGCTCGCCTGCACTCACGCGATCCACACTGCGCTCGAGGTCGCCGATTTCACCTACAAGGCCGCCGGCGTCGACGCCATCTTTCCGGGCAGCCCGTTTGAGCGCCGCTTTCGCGACATCCATACCGTGTCACAGCAGATCCAGTCGCGCAGCGCCCATTACGAGGCCGTCGGCCGTATCCTGCTCGGCACCGTGCCTGAAGTGTTCTTCTGAATAGGGCGTGAGCTCACAAATCCGGTGGCACCAGCCGGGCCTATCCCTTGGCAACGCTCAGCGAACTTCCGGTGTATGATGAGCGTTGAAAGCTAGAGGACATTCTCTGCCAAAGTTGCAGGTGGGAAGGACGAGATGAGATTCATCACTATTGCGTGTCTGACGATCCTGATGAACAGCACATCGTTTGCGGAAACGAGTACTGTCAGTGCAAGGATCGAAAACGGAAAGATCGTGGTTGCGCAGTCCTATTGTGGTTTGTGCAGCGACGCCCGGACATCGTGTATCGTCAAATGTAGCGGCTCCGGAGTGTGCATTCAAAGATGCAATGACGAATTCGAAGCCTGTCTCGAAAACAATTATTGTCGATATCGCCGATAGCTTAAGGAGAAAGCGGACATCGCCTGGCTATTGGCACGCATCCTACTGCCTTTGTTTGCCGAGAAACGCCAGCAACGCCTTGTTGAACGCCTCCGGCCGTTCCCAGTTCGGCGCGTGGCCGGACTCGGAGATCAACACCGTCTCGACATTGCGCAGGTGGCTTGCCTGCAGCCGCAGCATCGAGGGCGGCGTGTACATGTCGGCGTCGCCGCCGACCAGCAGTGTCGGCAATGCGACGGTCTCGAGCTTCGCCCACGTGATGACATTGGCGAATTTCTGCACCACTTTTGGCCCGACCACCGCCTGCGCTTCCAGCGCACGCCAGGCCTCGACGCCTGCCGCGTTGCCAGCGCGATAGGAAGGCCCGAGTTCTCGCAACTCCGGCGGCATGTCGAGGAAGGCCTTTGGCCTGATGCGGCTGCCGGTCTCGGCATACTCCTTGTCGGTGACGCCGAGCAGCGTTGCGGCGAAGGTCACACTGGACAATTTCTCCGGATGCGACAGCGCGTAATCGGCGGCGATGATGCCACCGAGCGCCAAACCCACCGCGTGAAACTTGCCGATGCCGAGATAGCCGACGAGATGGTGCAGGTCTTCCGACGCGATCCCGGGATTGTTGCGATCGCCCGGCTCCGACTTGTAGCAGCCGCGCCGGGAGTAGCCGATGACGCGGTAGCCGGCCTTCGCCAGCGCCGGCTGCTGGTACGGCCAGAATGCGCCGCTGCCGGTGTTGGCGTGCAGCAGGATCACGACGGGCCCGCTGCCCGCCCGTGTCCCAGTACCAAAGCTTCGCGCCCGGGAGGTCGGCCAATCCTTCGGTGATTTTGACCTGCTCCGGGATTGGCACAGGCGTCCAGACAGCAGTCATCCAATAAACCTCAAGTTTGCGAGACAATGCGACGACAATGATCCAGCGCCGCGGCAATCAGATTGTCACTGGCCTCCGGCGTGCGAAACGCCGAGTGCGCCGACAGCGTTACGTTCGGCAGTTGCTTCAAGGGGCTATCGGCCGGCAGCGGCTCGACCGCGAAGACGTCGAGCCCGGCGTGGCGCAGATGGCGGGACTTCAGCGCCTCGATCATCGCGGCATCGTCGACCAGCGCGCCACGGGCGGTGTTGATCAGGATCGCGCCGCGCCGCATCGCGCCGATCCGTTCGGCCGACAGAAAGCCGCGTGTCTCGTCGTTCAGCAGTAAATGTAGCGAGACCACATGGCTCTCGCGCAGGAGCTGGTCGATCGAAACGAACGTCACATTCGGCACCGTCTTCGGCGTGCGGTTACAGGCCAGCACGCGCATGCCGACGCCGCTCGCGAGCCGCGCGACTTCCGCCGCGATACCGCCGAAGCCGATCAGGCCGAGCGTCTTGCCGGTCAGCTGCATGCCCTCGGTGCGCAGCCAGTTGCCACGGCGATTCTCGCGATCCATGTGCGCGAGGTCGCGCGCCGCCTCCCACATAAGTGCGAACGCGCATTCGGCGACCGCGGTGTCGCCATAGCCCTTGATGGTGTGCACGATGATGCCGAGCTCCGCCAATTCTTCGGGCGACATGTAGCTGCGCGCGCCAGTGCCGAGAAACACTATGTGCTTTGTGCTTGTGCAACGCCGCGCCACGTCGGTCGGAAAATAGGTGTGATCGATGATCGCGATCTCAGCATCGCCCATCACGTCGGGCAATGCCTGCGGCGAGACATCGGGATCGAGATGGATCTTGATCGGCAGGTCGTCGGGCTTCTTGAGGTGATGAAAAATCTCGGCGGACAGGGCATCGCCATCGACGAATACGGCACGCATGACTTTATCCAAAGGCCTTCAGTGCAGCTGGCACGATCTGCTCTCCCCACTCCTGCACGAAGTGGCCGGCGTCCTTGATGACCAGCGGATCGGGACACCCGCGGATGTTGTTCCGCAGTTCGGCCATGACGGGCGGTCCCAGCACGGGATCGGCTGCACCGACCGCCATAAAGCTCTTGCCCCGCCATTCGTTCTGCCACCACGAGCGCGCGCGCCGGGAGATTTCAGCGCCGGGCGCATCCGGATTGTCGGGCACGAGATTGGGGAAGCGCCGCACGCCAGCCTTCGACTTGATATCGGTATAGGGTGCGTCGTAGGCGGCCGCTTCGGCATCGCTCAGTTGCGGACATGAGCGCTTCAACAGGCGTCCGATCGCCAGGTCGGGATTGGCGTTGGACCACTTGCGCCAGGCGAGAAAGCCCTCGGACAGTGGAACGTCTCCCGTCGCCAGCATCGTGTTCATTGCGAGCAACCGCTCGAAGCGATCGCTCATTGCCATCGGCAGCGTGAGGCCGAGCAAGCCACCCCAATCCTGGCACACCAGCGTGATGCGCCTCAGATCGAGCGCGGCGATGAATGACAGCAAGCTGCCGCGATGGAAGTCGAAGGTATACACTGCCTCCTCGACCGGCTTGTCGGACTTGCCAAAGCCAAAGAAATCCGGCGCGACGACCCGGTGACCGGCCTCTGACCAGCAGCGGGATCATCCGGCGATAGAGATAGGACCAGGTCGGCTGGCCGTGCAGGCAAAGGAAAACTTGGGCCGCATCGCGCGGCCCTTCATCGAGATAGTGCATCCGCAAATTGGCAAAGCCCTGCAGCGTGTCGAGGTAGCGCGGCACGAAGGGATAGCCGGGCAGATCGGCGAAGCGCTCGTCCGGCGTTCTTACGATGTCCATCTCACTCAACCCTGATTTGGCTAGCCTGCCCAAATCTGCGGCGCACAGCCTACACACAAGAGGGGCCGCCGCAAGCGGCCAACATGCCGATTGCGGCAGCGCGGAGATCGCGGCACACTTCACACAAATCAAGAAACACAGGGAGCGGATCCATGGGCGATTTCGAGACCGTCATCTACCAGACACCGGCAAGCGGCGTAGCGCGGATCGTGATGAACCGGCCGGACGCGCGCAACGCGCAAAACCTGCAAATGACCTACGATCTCAACGCCGCGTTCGACCGTGCGGTGCAGGACGATGCCATCAAGGTCATCATCCTGGCTGGCGCCGATCCGCATTTTTCGTCCGGCCACGACCTGCGCGCATCAACCAAGAACCGCGCCGGCGTCGACTTTCCCGCGGTGAGCTGGTGGGGCGGCTTTGCCGAGCCGAACGCGCACGGCCGCTTCGCCCGCGAGCAGGAAATTTATCTGCAGATCACCCGGCGCTGGCGCAACCTTGCGAAGCCAACCATCGCCGAGGTGCAGGGCAAATGCATCGCGGGCGGGTTGATGCTGGCCTGGGCCTGCGACCTGATCGTCGCCAGCGATGACGCCGAATTCTGCGATCCCGTGGTCACCATGGGAGTATGCGGCGTCGAGTGGTTCGTGCATCCGTTCGAACTCGGCCCGCGCAAGGCCAAGGAGCTGTTGTTCACGGCCGACCGCTGGAGCGCGCAGGAGGCGCACCGGCTCGGCATGGTCAATCACGTCGTGCCCCGCGCGAATCTCCAGCGCTTCGTGCTGGACCTTGCCGGGCGCATCGCGACCAAGCCGTCATTCGCACTGAAGATGACCAAGGAAGCTGTCAACCGCGCGATGGACGCGACCGGCCAGCAGACCGCGATCGACCAGGCTTTTGCGCTGCATCAACTTTGCCACGCCCACAACCTGCAGGAGTTTGGCATGGTGGTCGATCCCGGCGGCCTGCATCCGTCGGTGAAGCGCACGGCCGCCGCGGAGTGAAGATACCCGCAGGTCGCTGGAGGCGTGAACAAAAGTCGCAGCGACGCAAAGCGCGGCGCTGCGTATAAGGCAAAATAAAAAAACTGAGGAATTTCAGGAGGAGAGGACAACAATGGCCCTGGCCGACAAAACCATCGTCGACACCGTTCACCGCCAGGTCAGAGAACAAGGCGATGCCATCGCGTTCCAGTTCGAGGGTCGGCAGACGACCTTCCGGCAGTTCGACTTGAATTCGAACAAGGTCGCGAACGCGCTCGTCGCCTCGGGCATCAAGCCCGGCGACCACATCGCCTATCTCGGCAAGAACAGCGACACCTACTTCGAGCTGATGATCGGCGCGATGAAGATGGGCGCGATCACGACCCCGGTGAACTGGCGCCTGGCGCCGCCCGAGGTCGTCTACATCACCAATGACTCGGAATCGCCGATCGTGTTCGTCGGGCCGGAACTGACGACGCTAGTGCGTCAGGTCGCGCCGCAGCTCAAGACCGTCAAGACGATCGTTGCGATGGAAGGCGGCGAAGCCGGCTGGCTCGACTTTACAAAATGGCGCGATGCGCAGCCCGATACGCCGCCGAAGCATCAGGCGAAAGAGGGCGACGTTTCGATCCAGCTCTACACGTCGGGCACGACCGGCCATCCCAAGGGCGCGATGCTGTCGCACAAGAACCTGCTCGATCTGCGGGACGACAAGTACGGCGCGGTCCCTGAGGCCAATGTCTGGCTGCCCGGCGACGTCTCGCTGATCTCGATGCCGGCGTTTCATATCGCCGGCAGCGGTCTCGGCATCTATGGCTTGTACTACGGCGTCAAAAGCATCATCGCCCGCGACTTCGATCCCGGCCAGACGCTGGAGGTGATCGAGAAGGAGCGCGTCAGCAAGCTGTTTCTGGTGCCGGCGGCGCTGCAGTTCATGGTGCGTCATCCGCGCGCCCGGCAGACCGATTACTCCAGCGTCAAGTTCGTGCTCTATGGCGCCTCGCCGATCCCGCTCGAGCTGCTGAAGGAATGCATGGAGGTGATGGGCTGCGGCTTCGTGCAGGTCTACGGCATGACCGAGACAACAGGCGCAATCACTTACCTGCCGTCGGAAGATCATTCGGTCGAAGGCAACCAGCGCATGCGTTCGGCCGGCAAGCCATATCCCGGCGTCGAGATGGCGGTACTGGATGCGGAGGGCAAGGAGTTGCCGCACGGACAGACCGGCGAGATCGCGACCCGCTCCAACAACAACATGGTTGGCTACTGGAAATTGCCTGACGCCAGCAAGTCGGTGATGACGCAAGGATGGCTGGCTGCGCACCGGCGACGCCGGCTACATGGACGAGGACGGCTACATCTACATCCAGGACCGCATCAAGGACATGATCATCTCCGGCGGCGAGAATATTTATCCGGCCGAAGTCGAGAACGCGATCTTCGGCCATCCGGCGATCGCCGACGTCGCCGTGGTCGGCGTGCCCGACGAGAAATGGGGCGAGTTGGTCAAGGCGATCGTCGTGAAGAAGCCAGGTGCGGAAATCTCCGCCGACGATGTCATAGCCTATGCACGGAAGAACATCGCCGGCTACAAATCGCCGCGCTCGGTCGATTTCATCGACGCGTTGCCGCGCAACGCATCGGGCAAGATCCTGCGCCGCCAGCTCCGCGAGCCATATTGGGCGAACAAGGATCGCCGGGTGAATTGAAATGTTGCCGCGCCCCGCGCCAAGCGTGGGGAGCGCGATATACGGCCCCAAAGAATCCGCGCACAGTCGAAACTGATTGGCGAATCTGGCACCAATTGATTGCCATTTTCGACGCGCGAAAGATTCAGGATCGCAATGAGCTTCATCAAACGACACAAGGCGTCCGCCTCGATTGTCGCCCTCCTCGTCGCGCTTGGCGCGACCTTCGGCTATCGCAAGACGGCCGCGCTGGCTGCCGATCCCGCAGGCGAAAAGGCCTGCCGTCCCGCGCAGGACGATACGGCCGGGAAACCGATCGATCTCTCCGCCGTCCGCGCGATAAAACCGCTTGGCGAGGTGAAATGGTCGCAGCTCGGCGGCAGCATCAATGACGCAAGCTGTCTCGACAAGACGGAGATCTACGGCGTCGTCGAAGTGCATACGATCGACGACATCACAAAGACGCTGACCTTTGCCCGCAACAACAAGCTTAGCGTGACCTGCGCCGGCGTCCGCCACAGCATGGGCGGGCAGGCGTTCCGAAAGGGCGGCATCGTCCTCGACATGCGCACCTTCAACCGCGTGGTGCTGAACGAAGCGGCGAAGACCATCACCGTGCAGCCGGGCGCCACCTGGCACGACATCCAGAATTTCCTGCAGCCGCGCTACGCGGTGCGGGCCATGCAATCGACCGACATCTTCACGGTCGGCGGCTCGATCTCGGTCAACGCCCACGGCATGGATCACCAGGCCGGCGCAATGGCGCGATCGATCAAGTCGCTGCGGGTGATGCTGGCCGACGGCACGATCCAGACCGCGTCACCGACCGAGAACGCAGAGCTGTTCAACCTGGTGGTCGGCGGCTACGGCCTGTTCGGCGTCATCGTCGAGGCCGAGCTCGCCATCAACGACAATTCGGTCTACGCCACCGGGCGCCAGGTGCTCGACTACAAGGAATTCCCGGTGTTGTTCAAAGATACCATCGAGCCGGATCGCACGATCGGACTGATGTACGGGCATCTTTCGACAGCGCCGAGCTCATTCCTGAAGGAAATGTTGCTCTACACCTATACCGAGGTCGACGGCACCGACTTCAGGCGCGAACCGCTTGGCGAGGTGTCCGGCATCAAGCTCAGACGGCTGATGATCAACCTGTCCAAGCAGGGACCGCTGTTCCAGGAGCTGAAGTGGCAATCCGAAAAACACGTCGAGCCCCGGATGGAGGCCTGCACGGTGACGCGGGCGCAGGCGCTCGGTGCGCCGGAGGCCTGCCTTGTCAGCCGCAACGACCCGATGCACGACTCCGTGCCCTACCTGCGCAACTCCCTGCCCGACACCGACATCCTGCACGAGTATTTCATCCCGCGCAGCGAGTTCGTCCCGTTCGTCGACGGCTTGCGCAAGGTGTTGAGCGACAACGACGCCAACCTGTCTGAACGCGTCAGTGCGCATCGTGCATCAGGAGAATAACTTCCTGACCTATGCGCCGGAGCCGGCGTTTTCGGTCGTGCTCTATATCAACCAGACCATCGACGACGACGGCAATCGTCGCATGCGAAAGTTGACCGAGCAACTGATCGATCTCACCATCGCTCACAAGGGCCGGTTCTTCCTGCCCTACCAGCTCTATTACTCGAAGGAGCAGCTGAAACAGTCGTATCCGCAGATCGATGCGTTCTTTGCGGCGAAACGCAAGTACGATCCGTCTGAGGTGTTCAGCAACACATTCTATCAGAAGTATGCGAGCAATTCGTAGGATGGGTTGGGCGCAGCGAAACCCATTCTAGAGGCCTGCGCGCCGCCGATCAGAAATTCGCCAGCGCTTCACGACGGCGCCGCAGCCGCCGGCGCCATCGGCATCAACCACGAACCACGCGCCATTGGCGTAGAGCCTGCTCACGAAGCCGGCATCATCGGCGTGAGCAATCGTTACGAAACTGCTCGCTTGCACGATATGACCGCCGGACGCCGCGACCGCGCTGAGCGCACGCTGCGACGGCCCGATGACCGCGAACGAGCGGCCGGGCGGCGCAAACACCGCTGATCCTGCGGCGAACGACAACCATCCGGCCACGACAAGGCCAACCCACAGCAGTGCCTTTGCGGCGGTTGGCCGGCGGCGCTTCAACTGTTCGCGCTCAGTAATCATAGAAATGCTCAATGCTGACGCCGGCCGCTTCCAGTGACTTGGCTATCGGCACCAGTTGCTCGACCTTAGCACCGATACCAATGCGACGGAATCCCGGCTTTGCGTCGAGCGCCAGCGTGAACAACGGCCTGACGCCATCGATCGCAGGCATCGTCCCGTCTGGCGCAATCGCCGTGATCAGAATGTCCTTATTCCCGGCGATCTCGGCAATCGGATGACCCTCTTTCAACAACAATTTCACGATCTCGGTGAAATCCTTGTAGCGCGGCGTCAGCACGAGTTGCCACTCCGGCGTGAGCGCACGAATGACCTTGATCCGCTGCTCCCGCGCCAGCAGCTCCGGCGGCAGCCTCTTGACCACGAACATGATCTCGCGCGGCTCGTCGTCGTTGGCCGCGTCGAGTGCCTTCTGGATCAATGCGGCATATCCGATCTTGACTCTGTATTCCGTGCCAAGCGCGAAGTCGCGTTCGGCCGTGCGCGCCGGGCTCGGTGTCGGCGTCGTGATGGCGCGCAAGCCCGCGAGCTTGTCGCGGAAGGGATATTTGTACCAAGGGATGGTGTAGAGAAACGCCGCATAGTCTTGCAGCACGGCGCGGGCATATTCGTCCTGCGGCGTCAGCTTTGGCCCGCGGATCCATTCAAACAGCCGCCCCACCGTGTTCTCGTACGCTCCCTTGATTGCGTACTCGATCGAGTAGCTGAAGCCGATGACGTAGATCATCGTCTTGACGTCGGACAGGTTCTGGTACCGGCCGGCGGCGAAGCGGTTGATGGTGCAGAAGCTGTGCCAGAAGCCGAGAATATGGCGGCTGTATTTGAACCCGCTCTCGCTGCCATGGTCGAGGAAGCGACCGAAATCCTCGAACGAGTAGACGATATACCATTCGGGAAATGTGAAATAGGTATTGGCTTCGTTGCGCCGATAGCCTGCGTCCGTGATGTTGAACGTTGTTCCGCCCGACGCCCCCGCCGTCGTGGCCCCTGGACGGCAGCCGCCCTCGATCACAACGAACGGAATCGCGAGAGCAACAAGGCCCGCGAGCGCGAGCAATCCAAGCCAGCGCAGCCACCGGCGGCGCTTACGCATGAGCCGGCCGTGGCCGCGTTATCGGCGTCAGCACATAGCCGATCAGGATCGCCAGTCCGCCGAGTCCGATATGCGGCAGGTTGGCGAAGATACGGGTCGAGAGCGGCAGGTTCAATACGCCGTTGATGAAGATGCCGAAGTCGAGATAGCCAGAGCCGGTCAGAAGCCCAAGCACGCCGTCGGCGAAGTAGAAACCGCCAAACAGCTTGAAAAACATTTCCGACGCCCGCCGCGACGTGATCGCCGAGATCAGCGCCCACACGGCCGAGACGAAATGCAGCCCGTCGGCATACCAGGTACGGCGAAACAGCCCGAAGATCATGTCGTTCTGGTCGATGAAGGCCGGGATGTAGCCGGTGACAATGACAAAGCCCAGCAACAGCGCGTAGCCGAGGGCGCACAATCTGATGATGTCCATGGATGAACCTACATGTCTTTCAGCAAGCTCAGGAGGGTCGCGTTGAACGCATCGGGATCCTCGATCTGCGGAATGTGTCCGACTGCGGGCAAGGTCGTAAAGGTCGCATTCGGCAACAGCGTCTTGAGATCGCGAGCTTGCGTCAAAGGCGTCACCGAATCCTGTTCGCCCCACAGGATAGCAGTCTTGAGTGTCAGTTTCGAATACGAGGCGCGGTCGGCGCTCAGCGCGTCGCGATCGGGACCCGTGAAATAGAGCAGCCAGACGGCGAGCGCCGGTGTCGAGCCGCGCAAGGTCATCGGCCGTTGCAGGATGTCGATGTATTCGGGCAGTGCGCGGTCCTTCCGCGCCAGCAGCGACTGCAGCAATGTGCGGGTCATCAACGGATTGGTCACGGTGAGCGACACCAGAACTTCCCTCACCCACTGCGGCTGCAGCCAGGCCGGCGTTGCCGTCGCCGGCGACGTCAGGCCAAGCGCGGCGTCGACCAGCACCAGCCCGCGTGCCCGCTCCGGATATCGCATCGCGAGCTCGGTAGCAGCTCCTGCACCAAACGAATGCCCGACGATGATGGCCGGTCCGACGTCGAGCTGCTTCAGGGCGTCATCGATTCGTGTCGCCTGCGCCGCGCGGGTGTAGGTGCCCGGACGGTCCGAAAATCCGAACGGCGGCAGGTCAAGCGCGATGACGCGACAGCCCGACGCCGTCAGCGCGGTGATCGTTTGCCGCCACAGCTCGCTCCAGGCGGCCGTGCCATGAAACAGCACAACCGGCACGCCTTCGCGCGGTCCAGCTTCCTGCAGGAAGATTGCCCCGGAGGCAGTCTCGACCAGCCGGCCGCTCGCTGGCGCAAGCGTCGCGCGGTCGTCCTTCTCCCGGACCCAGGCAGCGAGACGGAAGCCCGCGGCGACCACGACGGCCAGCAGCACGAGCGCCGCCAATGCAATGCCAACGACCTTGAGGAACCGGCGGCCCACAGGCGAACCTCACCATGGATGTATGCGATTGATTAGGTGCGAGAACTGAACGAGACGTTCACGCCATGGGAAAATGGCGGCATGACGCGGTCTTTTGCGCAGATTTCCGCGCAGGCGAAGGTTCGTCGGAATTCCAGCATTCAGAATACGATCTCGTCCCCTCGGACATGCGCAAACCGACTAGGCCCGGCACAGGAAGCCTTGCTAAGATGAGGCCCAACACGGCGTCCCCGCACGCCAAACAAACAAGCAAGCACAAGGAGCCGGCAAGGCCCGGTCCGAGGGAGAAGCCAAAATGCCCATCGTCAAAGCCGACCGTCTGACCCGCATTGGCACGGCCCTCCTCCGCGCCGCAGGCGCGTCGCCGGACGAGGCCGAGGCGGTATCGGTCGGTTGCGTCAACGCCAACCTGGCCGGCCATGACTCCCACGGCGTGATCGCGATCCCGACCTATATCGACCGCATCAAGGTGAACCACATCGTGCCCGGCGCGAGGTGGACCATCGTCCAGGAATCGCCGGCGACCACCGTAATCGACGGCCATTGGGGCTTTGGCTTCTACGTCAACGCCAAGGCGATGGAACTGACCATCGAGAAGGCAAAGAAGACCAATGTCGCGGCCTGTACGGTTTTCCGCCAAAGCCACGTCGGCCGCTTGGCCGCCTATCCACTGATGGCGGCGCGCGCCGGCATGATCGGCCTCGCGACCGCCGACTCCGGCCGTTCGCCGAAAGTGGTTGCGCCGTTCGGTGGCCGCGAGGCGAGGCTCGGCACCAACCCGATTTCGATCGCGGTGCCCTCCGACCTCGACGGCCCCTTCTATCTCGATATGGCAACGTCCGCGGTCGCCGCCGGCAAGATTTCGCTCGCCGCCGCGCGCAACGAAAAGATCCCGATGGGCTGGGTCGTCGGCGCCGACGGCAAGCTGACGACCGATCCGAAGGATTTCCGCAAAGGCGGCGCGCTGCTGCCGCTCGGCGGCACCGAGGGATACAAAGGCTCGGGCCTCGCCGCGATGGTCGAGGTGCTGTGTGGCCTATTGACCGGCCTTGGCTTCGGCGTCGAGCCGACCGGCCGCCACAACGACGGATGTTTCATGGCGGTGTTCAATGTGGAAGCGTTCCGGCCGCTCGCCGAGTTCAAGAAGGAGGTCGGCGAGTTCGCGCGCTACCTCAAAGCGACGCCGCCGTCGGAAGGGTCGACCGGCGTGCTCTATCCCGGCGAGATCGAGTACATGCGCGAGCAAGATCGCAAGAAGACCGGCATCGACATCGAGGACGCGACCTGGGACAAGCTCAAGCAACTCGCCGCCGAATACAAGCTCGCCGATGAGCTTGATCTGAAATAGTGCCCCGCCGACAAACACGAACAAGAACGACAGGGAGTAAAATAATGACGCGGCAGATGGTGATGGTGGGCTTCCTGCAGGCGCAGAACTGCACCAACCTGCCGAGCTCGTGGCGCCACCCAGAGTCACGCGACAATTCGATGTCGGCTGACTATTACCAGGAGATCGGCCGTGTTCTTGAAGCCGGCAAATTCCACGTCGCGTTCTTCGACGATCGCCTGGCGATGCCGGACCGCTACGGCAACGACCACGCGCATACGGTGGAGTACGGCATCCGCTGCGTGAAGATGGACCCGGTGGTGTGCCTCACCGCCATGGGCATGGCGACCGAGAAGCTTGGCCTCGCCTCGACGGCGTCGACCACCTATTACGAACCGTTCGACGTGGCGCGCCGCTTCCAGACGCTCGACGTGCTGACCGGCGGCCGCGCCGCTTGGAATGTCGTCACCTCGGTCAATGACGGCGAAGCCCTCAACATGGGCAAGGACGAGCATCTCGCGCACGATCTGCGCTACGACCGCGCCGACGAATTCATGGAGGTCGTGCTCGGCCACTGGGACGCCTGGGACGACGGTGCGGTCCTGGTTGACAAGAAAACCGGCCGTTATGCCGATCCGACCAAGGTGAAGCGGCTCGATCACAAGGGAAAATTCTTCAAGTCGCGCGGGCCGTTCACGGTGCCGCGCTCGCCGCAGGGCCACCCCGTGGTCATCCAGGCCGGCGCGTCAGGCCGCGGCCAGCGCTTTGCCGGCCGCTGGGGCGAAGTGATCTTCGCGGCCGGCCGCAACACCGACATTGCGAAGGAAGGCTACGACGCGGTGAAGGGCGAAGCGGCCAAGCTTGGCCGCAACCCCGACCACATCTTCATCTGCAACATGCTGACGCCGGTGACCGGCGCCACCAAGATGGAAGCCGAAGACCGCATGGCGCTGATCTCGAAGCTGCCGCTCGAGATCGACGCGCTGTCGCTGTTGGCCGAAGGCGTCAACTTCGACTTTGCCTCGAAGGGCATGGACGAGCCGCTCACCACCGAGGAGCTCAACAGCATGCAGGGTATCCTCGGCATCCGCGACGGCGTGCTCCGCAAGAGCGGCATCAAGAACCCGACGCCGCGCGACTTCATCGTCTACAGCGGCCGCGGTCAGGTCGAGGGCGCGACGGTCGGGGGACCGAAGGAGGTCGCCGATCACATGGAAGAGATGTTCGTCAATCGCGGCTGCGACGGCTTTGTGGTGGCGGCGACTTACGTACCGGGCGCCTATGCCGACTTCGTCCGTCACGTCATTCCGGAGCTGCAGCGGCGTGGCCTGTATCATAAAGACTACCGCGGCAAGACCCTGCGCGACAATCTCGGTCTTCCCGTCCCGCCGGTCGGGGCGTGGAAGCTCGGCGCCAAGGCCGTCGCAGCAGAATAATCTCTCGGGAGAAGATCATGCGTTGGGCGAAATATACGGCAGGCGGCAAGACATCGTGGGGTTTGGTGGAGGGCGACCGGGTGGTCGAGGTTTCCGGCGATCCATTCGGCGAGTGGCGCAAGGGCGCGACGACGCACAAGCTCGCCGACGTCAAGCTCGAGCTGCCGCTGGTCCCGCGCACCTTCTATTGCGCCGGACTGAACTACGTAAAGCATCTCACCGAAGCCGCCAACAAGCGCGGCGAAGTGCCGAACGTCCCTGATCGTGCCGAGATCGGCTATCGCGCGCAGAACGCGCTGATCGGCCCTGATGAAGATGTCATCATCCCGCGCGACGCCACCGAGAAAATTCACTACGAGGGCGAGCTGGTCGTCGTCATCGGCAAGAAGGCGAAACACTTGAGCGAGAAGGACGCGCTGTCCTGCGTGTTCGGCTACACTATCGGCAACGACGTCAGCGAGCGCACCTGGCAGCGCGCCGACCGTGGCCTGTGGCGTGCCAAGAACGCTGACACCTTCAAACCGATGGGCCCGTGGATCGAGACCGACGTCGATCTGAACAAGATGGAAACTACCGTTCGCCTCAACGGGAAGGTCTCCAATCACTTCATGACCAACGAGATGGTGTTCGGTATCCCGCAGTTCATCGCCGAGATGACGAAGTATTTCACGCTGTGGCCGGGCGACGTGATCTGGATGGGCACCGACGGCACCTCGCCAGACATCAAGGCCGGCGACGTGGTCGAGATCGAGATTTCAGGCATCGGCACGTTGCGCAACCGGTTCGTCAAAGAGGCGGCGGCCTAGACTCTACCGCGCATGGGGCAAATTCTTGCGGCCTGTCTCGGCCTCGTCGGCGCAATTCTCGTTACGTCGACGAGCCATGCCGCCGACGATGCCGCGCTGATCGAGCGCGGCAAGTATCTCGCCACCGCGGCGGACTGCGTCGCCTGCCACACCGGGCCTGATGCAAAGCCGTTCGCCGGCGGCGTCGCGCTGAAGACGCCGTTCGGCACCGTCGTCTCGCCCAACATCACCCCCGACAAGAGCGCCGGCATCGGAGGGTGGACCGACGACGAATTTCTGTCGGCGTTGTGGGAAGGCCGCGGCCACAACAGCAAGCGGCTGTTTCCGGCGATGCCCTATCCGTCGTTCACGCTGCTGGCGAAGGACGATGTGCTGGCGATCCGCGCTTATCTGAAAACGGTCGAACCGGTCGCGGCAAAGGTCGAGTCCAACCTGTTGCCGTTTCCGTTCAACCTGCGCTTCAACCTTGCAATCTGGAACCTGATCAATTTTCGCGGGGGGCGCTTCCAGCCGGACCCAAATCGCTCAGCTCAGTGGAATCGCGGCCGCTATCTCGTTGACGCGCTCGAGCATTGCTCTGTCTGCCATACGCCGAAGAATTTTCTGGGCGGCGACAAGAGCTCCGCGTACCTCACGGGCGCGTCGCTTCAGGGCTGGTACGCACCCAGCATCGTGCCGAACCGCAACGGTAAGGGCGTCGACGCCTACAAGGACGACGAATTGTTCACGCTGCTGCGTACCGGCCAGAACGGCAAGGATATCCCCGGCGGCCCGATGGCCGAGGTGATTTCCAAATCAACCTCGCACCTGACCGACGACGATCTCCGCGCGATCATCGCCTACCTCAAGGACAAGCCGTAACCAGCAGCAACGCGAGGACCCCCTGACCTCATCCTGAGGAGCGCGAAGCGCGTCTCGAAGGATGAGACCACCGCAAGTCGGCTTTAGCCGACTTGCGCATCTATAATGCTGATCTCGGGTAAACCCGAGATCAGTCCAGGCCTCATGGTTCGAGACGCGGTTGCGCCGCTCCTCACCATGAGGAGCAAACTCACAGCGTCAGCGTGTAGGTTTGCGCCGCGGTGCGCGAGAACAGCCAGGTCTTTTCATCCTCGCTGAAGCCTGACGAGAGACGCTTAAAAGTGTTCCACAGCACCTGGTAGCTGCAGCTGCCCTTGTCCGGCGGGAAGTTGCTCTCGAACATGCCGCGCTTGACGCCGAATGCCTCGATGCAGACGTCGATGTGCGGCTTCCAGGCCTTCGCCAGCTCTTCCGACGTCGGCGGCCGGTCGCGCAGCTCGAAGCCGAAGCCAGGCAGGCTCATCGCGAGCCCGCCGAGCTTGACGACGACGTTGTCGCATTTCGCCAGTTCCTTGATCGACGCTTTCCAGCGCGCAAAATTCTCCTCGCGCTTGTTCTTGTAGCTGCCGAGGCCGACGAAGCCGCCGCAGTGATCGAGGATGATCTTCTGGTTCGGGAATTTTTTCGCGAGATCAGTCAGCTCGTCGATCTGCGGGTGAAACAGCCAGGCATCGAAAGTGAGCCCGAGCGGCGCGAGACAGGCAAAGCCTTTGCGGAAGGTTTCGTCCAGCAGAAGGCCTTTCGGACGCTGTGCGTACATACCGGCCACCTCGGGATCGCCGTCCCAGGCCGACGAATGGCGGATGCCCTTGAAGCGGCCATTGCCGGCCTTGATCTCGGCCTCCAACACGGCGCGCGCATCACCGCCAAGCAGCATGTTGGCATGGCCGACGATACCAGCATTGACCCTCGCCTTGCCGTAGGCGCCGCTGGCGCTTTGGGCGGCAACGCCGTTGGCGAACTCCACCTCGCCCAGCGGCTTCATCGCCTCCGGGCCATCGGCGCGGTACATCGAGCGGCAGTCGACATAGACGGTCGCGACGACATTGTGCCCCGACGCGATATCGTCGGTGATATCGTTCAGCATGTACTGCTGGCCGGCGCGATCCCACAGATGGTGGTGCGGATCGACGATCGGCCGCGCCGGATCGAGGATGTCCTCGGTGTGGCGCTTGAGCCAGTCTTCGCGTGGCTCGGCATAAAGTCCGCTGCCGCCTGACGGCGCCGTGCTCGCAACCATATTCGTCCTCCCGTTCCGTCCTGTTTGTTGGCGACGAGCATAGCAACGCGGCGCGAAAAGCGATATGCGCTCGGCACATGAGACATTGTCGCCTGACGGGAGCAGACCGATGACCGAGATCGATGCCCTGAGCGCGCGGATCGAGACGCTCGAGGTCCGCATTGCCTACCAGGACCAGACCATCGAGACGCTGAACGGCACGATCACCGACCAGTGGAAGCGGATCGACGATCTGTCGCGCCAGCTCGCCCGGCTCGCCGATCGCCTGGAGGACGCCGAGGCCCGCGAACGGCCCGCCCCTTCCGAGAAGCCTCCCCACTACTGAGCGGGCTTCTCCTGCGGCCCGGTTCGCGGCAGACTGGCAGTCCAACGACAACAAGCCTAGGCAGGAAACCCCAGATGCGTCTCGCAAAGCCCCGCGTTCAACCGGTCGACCTCAACAACCTGACGCCGGAGCAGAAAGAGCTGCTTGCGCCGATCATCGCGCGCGGCCCCGTGCTGAACATCTTCAAGACACTCGTGAACAAGCCGAAGGCCGCCAAGCGCTTCATGGTGTGGGCGAACTATGTGCTTTCGGAGCGCAACGACTTGGCCCCGCGCGACCGCGAGATCGTGATCCTGCGCATCGGCTTCCTCTGCAAATCCGGCTACGAGTGGGGCCAGCATGTCGAGATCGCCAAGCGCGCGGGGCTCACCGTCGACGAGATCGCCAGGGTCAAACAGGGCGCCGGCGCCAAAGGCTGGACCGAAGCCGAGGCCCTGCTGGTGAAAGCAGCCGATGAGTTGCACCACGACCAGTTCGTCAGCGAAGCGACCTGGACCGCCCTGCGCAAGCATTTTACCGAGAAGCAGTGCATGGACGTCGTGTTCACCGGCGCCCAATACACGCTGGTGTCGATGATCCTGAACTCGTTCGGCGTTCAGCTCGATCCAGGTCTGCCGCTCGATCCCGACCTGAAGACGTTCTGACCAAAAGAAATCGCCGGGCATCCAGCGATGCCCGGCGATTTACATCGGTTCAACCAATCAGGCCACCTTCTGAACCATCGTGGTTTGCGCGGCTCGGGTCAGCCGGGCCTTTTCAGTGTTCGGCCACAGCAGCAACAGCCCGGCGAGGCCGGCGACGATCAGGATCGCCGCGTTGATCAGGAAGCCGGTGAAGTAGCCTTCGAGCGGGGTCGCCGCCCGCTGCACCATACTGCCCATCACCATTGGCGCCAGGATACCCGCAAGCGTATAGATTGCGCCGAAGACCGCGATGATCGTACCGCGCTGGGATGCCGGCGTGTATTCGCTCAGCATTGGCGCGCAGACTACGTAGATCGAACCGGTGAGGCCGGTGCCGACGACGAGCAGCGCAACCTGCCAGCCGGCACTGCCGGCATACGGTATCATGAGAACGATGAGCCCACCGATCACCAGCGGCAGTGCGCCGAGTACGCCGCGGGCATAGCGGGTCGAAACGCCGCGCGCCATCAACACCTGTGAGATCCAGCCGGTCAGCAACACGTCGGCAGCGCCGAAGACCCACGGCAGGATGGAAATCCATCCGGCATCCTTCTGCGAGAAGCCAAGTCCGGCGACGATGAACGGCGTGAACCAGGTGAGCCCGAGCACCAGCGCCCAATAGGCGCCGAACGACGCCAACACCGCACCGATGAAAGTGCGAGAGGTCAACAGGCGGCGATATGGCACCTTCGGTGCGGTCGCAGTGACCGCCACCACCTTGTCCGCGATCGGCCCTTCCTTGCCGAGCGCGAACCACGCCACGCACCAAATCAGGCCAAGCACGCCGAGCACGCCGAAGGCTTGATGCCAGGAGTAATTGACGATCACCCAGTTCAACGCGGGCACCGCGATGATCACGCCGAACGCCGAGCCCTGCGACAGGATCGCGGTCGGCATGGTGCGCTTCTCATCCGGGAACCATTTGTAGATCGCGTGCGTCGCGACGGCGGCCGCAGGGCCTTCACCGACGCCGAGCAGGATGCGGCAGATCAGCAGCGTTGTGAACCCGACGTTGCCCAACATTGGAAACTGCACAACGGCCCAGATCACGCCAAGCACGAGCAGGATCCACTTCGTCGCCACGCGATCCGAGATGATGCCGACGACGATCGCCGAGATGGCATAGAGCGAAAAGAACGACGCGCCGAGCAGCCCGAACTGTTCCGGCGAAAGGCCCATGTCCTTCATGATCGGGACACCGGCGAGACCAACGACGATCTTGTCCGCGAAGTTCACGAGCATGTAGAAGAACAACAAAGTCGTCATTCCCCATGCGCCTTTGGGCGTCGTCCCTGTTGCCATCTCGTCCCTCGATTTCTCTTGTTGCTTTTCGCTGTTGATGGGGACCCCAATTCCAGGTCCGCTCGGATGCTGCCGTTCGATAAGCGGAATTACAACTCGCTTTCGGCAAAGCTGCATCCATCTATGCAAATTTGCTTACCTTTGGCCGCGGCCCGTGGCAATACGTGGTCGCATTAGCTGCGCATGTCCTCGTCGGAAAATCGGTGTCCACTTTTCCGGGACATGCGCCAAAAGGGAGCGCGAATCGTGGCCTGGAATCCCAACCAGTATCTGAAATTCTCCGGTCATCGGTTGCGGCCGGCACTCGACCTGCTGTTGCGGATTCCCGATTTTCCCGCGCGAACGGTTGCCGATCTCGGCGCCGGTGCCGGCAACGTCACGAAGCTTCTGAAGGAACGGTGGTCTGATGCCGACGTCACTGCGGTCGAAGGCTCCGCCGAGATGGTTGCCGCCGGCAAGAAAGCCGCGCCCGACGTCGACTGGCAGCACGCCGACCTCGGTGCATGGAACCCCGCGCAAAAATTCGATGTCATCTATTCCAACGCCGCCCTGCACTGGTTGCCGGCGCACGACAAGCTGTTTCCGAAACTGATCGATTGCGTGGCGCCCGGCGGCATCCTGGCAGTGCAAATGCCGCGGAATTTCGAAGCGCCCTCGCACACGCTGATTGCCGAGACCGCGCTGAACGGTCCGTGGCGGAGCAAGCTCGAGCACCTCATGACGCCGCCTCCGGTGAAGGGACCGGCCTTCTATCACGGCCTGCTGGCGCCTCACGCCGAGAACCTCGACATCTGGGAGACCGAATATTTGCAGGTGCTCACCGGCGAGAACCCAGTCAAGGAGTGGACCAAGGGAACCTGGCTGATGCGCTATCTCGACGCCCTCGATGGCGCCGAGAAGACTGCGTTCGAGGCGGCCTATGGCGAGCGTGTCGCGAAGGCCTATCCGCCGAACGCCTCGGGCGAAACGCTGTTCCCGTTCCGTCGCCTGTTCATGATCGCCCAGCGCAAGGGCTGAGCCTTGCGTCAATGCATGCCGAGATAAACCGGCACGACCAGCGACAGCCAGGGCCAGTAGGTCACGATCACGAGGAAGACCAGCATCGTGAGCAGCCACGGCATCACCGCCTTGGTCAGCGCTGTGATGCCAAGCCCCGAAATGCCAGAGGCGACGTAAAGGTTGAGGCCGACAGGCGGATGGCAGAGCCCGACCTCCATGTTGACGTCGATCAGGATGCCGAAGTGAACGGGATCGATGCCGAGCCGCATGGCCGTGGGGAACAGAATCGGCGCCATAATCAGGATGATCGAATTCGGCTCCATGAAGTTGCCCGCGACCAGCAACAGAACGTTCACAAGCAGCAGGAACCCGACCGGGCCTAGGTTGAGCGACAGCAGCCAGTCGGCCAATGCATTCGGGATGTTCTCGTTGGCGAGCACGAACGAGAACAGCACCGCGTTGGTGATGATGTAGAGCAGCATCGCGCTCAAATTCGCCGAGCGCAGCAACACACGCGGCACGTCCTTCAGCCCGATCTCGCCATAGACATAAACGGCGATGAAGAACGCGTAGACCGCGCTCATCGCTGCCGCCTCGGTCGCGGTGAAAACGCCGGAATAGATGCCGCCGACGATGATGACGACGAGCATCATGCCCCACAGGCTTTCGCGCAGCGCGCGCAAACACTCGCCCCAGCTGGCCTTCGGCATGCGCGGGTAGTCGTTCTTGCGCGCCATGTACCACGTGACGGTACACAGCATCACCGTCAGCACGATGCCGGGCAGCAGTCCCGCGACGAACAGCGCGCCGATCGAGGTGTTGGTCGAGATCGCATAGATCACCTTCGGCACCGAAGGCAGCATCAGGATGCCGAGCGAGCCCGCCACCGTGATAACGCCGGCGCCGAATCTCATCGGATAGCCGCGCTTCACCATCTCGGGCAACACGATCGAGCCGATCGCAACCACCGTCGCAACGCTCGAACCGCAGACCAGCGCAAACATGGCGCAAGCCACGATGCCGGCGAGCGCGAGACCGCCATGCAGATGACCGATCAGTGTGATCGCAAAATTGATCATGCGGCGTGCGACGCCGCCATGCGAGAGGAAATTGCCGGCCAGAATGAAGAACGGGATCGACATGATCTCGAACTTCTCGATGCCGGTGAACAGCTTCAGTCCGACCGCGTCGATCGGCACGTTCGTCATCGTAAACAGGAACGTCAGCACCGACAGGCCAAGCGCGATCGAAATCGGCATGCCCGTCATCATCACCGAGATGAGCAGTGCGAAGATCAGTAGAACACGCGGCCCGGCCGGGATCGTGATGATGCCGAACTTGTTGGCAAGGCAAATGGCGGCGAGCATCAATGGCAGCGCGATGATGACGGCACCGCCCCAGCCAAAACCCTGCTTTTGCGGCCCGGTATCCGAGGGACGGACCAGCGAGATCGTGCTCATCGTCCACCCACCCCGGCATGTGCAATGCCGGCCGCCGGGGCTTCCGCCTTGATAATACTCTCCGGTATCGGCTCGACACCCTCGACATGGCTTTCGTCGGAGTGAGGCAGTTCACCGGTTTTCCAGAATGCGAATGCGACCTGGAGGAAACGAAAGCACATCAGATAGCTACCAAGCGGGATCGCGAGATAGACGATCCACATTGGTGCTTCGAGATCGTAGGAACGTTGCCCAGTCTCGAACATGTGGGTCACAAATCGCGCGCCGAACGAGCCGACGACGAAGGTGAAGAATGCGCCACAGAACAGCCCGAACAGGATGACGCGACTTCTTCGACGGATATTGAGTTGATTGAGCGATCACATCGACACCAACATGGACGCCGGTTCGGACGCCGTAGGCCGCACCGAACTTTGCCATCCAGACGAACATGAAGATGCAAAGTTCCTGGGCCCAGGACAAATCCCAGCTGCTGAACCAGATGAAAGTCGCCTTCTCGACCGCAGCAAGCGTGTCGAAACCGTGCAGCGCGGCCCACTTGGACAGCTTGATCGACAAGTCCGTTCCGTAACGATGGGCCACGGCCACGAAGATCAGGAGGGTCGCGAGCGCCATCAGCGTCGCGACCAGGGTCTCTTCAAGGCGATTCAGAATTCGTAGCAGCACAGATCCCCCAATCACGATCGGGAGCTTGTGGCTCCCGATCTCGCACATTCGCGCCCGATCGAGCAATCAGGTGTGGAAGCCCGCCTCCTTGTGCAGCAGGTCGACGATCTCCTGCCCGCAGCGGCCAACGGCCCACTCGTGGACCGGCAGCATCGCATCCACCCAGGTCTTCTTCTCGTTTGGCGGCACCATGTAAATCGTCGTCTTGCCGCTCTTCTTGATCGCCTCGAACGCGTCGACGTTTTCCTGATTGGCGATCTTGTTGCCGAAGTCGGTGGCCTCCTTCATCGCCTTCTCAACCTGCGGCTTGATATCGCCCGGCAGGCCGGTCCAGAACTTGGTGTTGACGATGACGGCATATTGCAGGTGCGCGTGATCCGCCGACGAAATATGCTTCTGCACCTCGTAGAACTTCTGCGTGTAGATATTCGACGGCGTGTTCTCGCCGCCATCGACGACGCCGGTCTGCATCGCCTGATAGACTTCTGAGAAGGCGAGGATCTGCGGGATGGCGCCGACCTTGCGGAAGTACTGATCCGCGATCTTCGAACCGGAGATACGGATCTTCATGCCCTGGAAATCATTCGCGACATGCATCGGCCGATTGCCGGTCATCATGTGGAAGCCATTGTCCCAAAACGCGAGCCCGGTGATGCCGGCTGGCTGTAGCTTGTCCATCAGGTACTTGCCGACCGGTCCTTCGGCGACTTTGGTGTAGGTTGCGGTATCCGGAAACACGAACGGCAGATCGAGCGCCTCGAATTCCTTGGCTCCGAGCGGCGCGAACTTCGCGGTCGACGGCGCCAGCATCTGCACGGCGCCAAGCTGCAACGCCTCGATTTCTTCCTTGTCCTTGTACAGCTGCGAATTCGGATAGACCTCAACCTTCACCTTGCCGTCCGTGTATTTCTCGGCCAGCTCCTTGAACTTGAGCGACGCCTTGCCCTTCGGCGTGTCGTCGGCCACGACGTGGCTGAACTTGATGACAACAGGCGACTGCGCGCGAAGCGGCAGCGGCGACGCGATCGCAACGGCTGAAGCGCCTGCGGCAATGCCAAACTGGCGACGGGTCAATTTCATGTCTTGATTTCCTCCTGTTCCAAACGTCGCTTCTCGAAATTGTCCGCAAGCGACGCTTCGCCGGAACAATTGTCGGCCTTAAAGCCTGAAGTTAGGGATGATTTTAGGGCTTTCCCCGCCGCGCGACAACCGCGTCCACCATGGCCGCGGCTGCGCCGACGTAGTTAGCGGGATCGCAAAGTTGACGCAGACGCTCGTCCCCCAGGGCCTTGGTGATGCCGGCATCCTCAGCCAGAACCTCATACAAAGGCCGATTTTGGGCGAGCGCGAGGCGACAAGCGGCATAAACCTTATCGTGCGCCTCCTGCCGACCAAAATGCGGCGCAAGGCCCATCATGACCGCTTCTGCGACAATTAGACCTTTGGTCAAATCGAGGTTGGCGCGCATCCGGGCGGCATCGACCACGAGCCCGTCCAGCATGAACTGCGCCTGCCGCAATGCACCTGCAGCAAGAATGAAACTCTCAGGCAGAGCAATCCATTCGGCATGCCAGGGTCCGGTGGCACGCTCGAAATCCTGCAACATCGCGTCCAGCATGAGGCCCGCGTGCTGCCGAACGGCCTTGGCGTTGGCGACCAGCACTTCCGATGAGATCGGGTTCCGCTTTCTGCGGCATGGTGCTCGAGGCACCGCGGTGCTCGGCGAACGGCTCAAAGGCTTCACCAAGCTCGGTCGCCATCATCAGCATGACATCGAGGCCGACCTTGCCGAGGCTGCCGGTGACGAGGCCGAGCAACTGCACGGTCTCGACCAGGCCGTCGCGCGCGACGTGCCAGGTGATATCGGGCTCCGCGAGGTCGAGCGCCGCCGCATATTCCTTGCGCACGGCGAGGCCGGCGTCGCCGAGCGAGGCCAGCGTGCCCGCCGCGCCGCCGAGCTGCGCCATCAGCACGCGCTCGCGCAACTGCTGCAGGCGGCGGCGATGGCGTTCAATCATCGCGAGCCAGATAGCGGCCTTGTAGCCGAAGGTGACCGGCAGCGCTTGCTGCAGATGGGTACGGCCGGCCATCGCGGTGTCGCGGTGTTTACCGCAAGCGCTTCCAGCGCGGACGCCACCGCGGCAAGATCGCGATCGACGAGGGCCAGTGCATCGCGCACCTGCAGCACGACGGCGGTATCCATGATGTCCTGCGTCGTCGCACCCCAATGGACGTAGCCGCCGGCATCGCCCAGCGCGGCCGACAATTGTCGCACGAGGCCGAGGATGGGATAGCCGACGTTCTCGGCTTCCTTCTTCAACTCGGCGCGGTCGAGCACGACCTGCGGCGCTTTCGCCGCGATGACATCGGCATGCTCGCGCGGGATCACGCCGACCCGCCCCTGCGCCACGGCGAGCGCGACTTCGGCGCGCACATAGCAGGCGACGGTGTTCTCGTCGGAAAAGATCGCGCGCATCTCCGCCGTGCCGAAAATATCGGCAAAGAGTTCGCTGTCGAAAACCGTTGATGCCATGATCGTTACTTCAAGCGACCGCGCGCCGCGACCGGCAGAGTGCCGATGATCTCGTCGCCGCGCACCAGCACGATCTCGTCGACCATGTTGACCACGACGCAGACGTGATTCGGCACGATGCGCACAACGTCGCCGATCGCGGGCCGGGTGTTGCTGCGAGACAGATCGAGGAAGCCGTGCTCCTCGGCGAACCTGGCGATCTTCGCTTCGGGATGTTCGAGGATCAGGCCGTGACCGTCGAGGCCACCGGTATCCGTGGTCAGCGTTTTGGAGCCGGCATCGATGATGCCGCGCTCAGGCGCGGCGCGGCTGACGACAGTGGCGTAGACATGCAACGCGCAATCGTCGAGCGTCGCGACACCGGCGGCGATCTGCATGCGATCATTATAAATGTACGTGCCAGGGCGATGCTCGGTGGCGCCTTTGAGCTTGCCAAGGTTCTTCAGGTTCGGCGTGCCGCCCGTCGAGACGATCGCCGGTGCAAGCCCCGCTTCGCGCAGGCCGGCGTTCGCTTCGTTGAAAAAGGTCTGCGCCTCTGACCAGCCGGTCTCGGTCGGATACATCAGGAAGCCGGCGAATTCGAGCTGCGGCGAAGCGTCAATCTGTTTGGCCAGCGCGATCGCCTCGGCGGGCGTCTCGACACCGGCGCGCTTGCGGCCGGTGTCGCATTCGACGACAACGGCCAGCGGACGCCCGGCCCGCGATGCCGCTTGCGGCAGATCGGCGACGACAACAGCATTGTCCGCAGCAACGGTGAGCCGAGCGCGTTGCGCAAGCGCGCCGAGGCGATTCATCTTTTCTTCGCCGAGCAGGTTGTAACTGATCAAAATGTCGTCGAGCCCGCCGTCGACCATGACCTCGGCTTCGCCGATCTTCTGGCAGGTGATGCCCTTCGCGCCGGCGGCAACCTGAAGCCTGGCGAGAAACGGGCTCTTGTGGGTCTTGATGTGCGGGCGGTTGGCGAGACCCACAGCGTCACACGCGGCCTGGACGCGGGCAATATTGCGTTCGACCCGGTCCAGGTCGACAACGACGGCCGGGGTTCCAAATTCGCGGGCAATTCTGGCGGCAAGCGGGGTCATGCCGTCATTTGTCGCGAACTCTCTGCACCGGTCAAGCGCAAGCGCGAGCTGCGACCACGGCGTTATCAGCGAGTCTGGACTGTCGTTTCCGTTAGTTCACGCGCTCGCGCACCAGCTCCATCAACTCGGAGACGCGCGACAGCTCGCCGAGCCGCCCGCAGATGTCAGCGACCTTGCCCGCGCGCGCAGCGCCGACGACCGGCTCGGCAAGCGTCGTGAATTTGTCCCGCAACGCCGCGCCTTGCCGCGCCAGGTCGGTCATCGGAATGCCGACGTCGTGAGCTTGTCTCACGACGCGGCCATCCTTCAGATGCACGACAACTTCGCTCAAGGTGTGTGGCGCGACCGGCTTCGGCCTGACCTCGATCTTGTCGCGCAGCGCGATGACGTCGCCGCGCGCGGCGGTGTCGTCAGTGAACAGTCCGTCGTTCGCCGTATTCTCGCCGAGCAGCGCCAATGCGTTGGTCGCCCGCAGCGAGAACTTGATCTCGAGCCCGGTCTTCGGAGCCGGAATGTTGCAGACCTTCAGATGCCCGTCGTTGACGTTGAGCTCGACCTTGCTGATGGCGTCAGCCTGCAAGCCGTGCTGCCGGCGCAGCATGTTGCTCGCCTCGATCGAGGAGTGTGTGAGGTAGCAGGCGGCGTGGTATTTGAAGAGAGTCTGCGGCAGGTAGAAGCCGCCGGACGGATCGGCCAGTGCGGCCTCGGGGTCGGTGGTGGTCGACTGGGTCGCGCCAAATCCCTGCTCGACTTCGAGGATCGCGGGATTGCTGGTGAAGCCGCGCTGCGCCAGCCGCGCCGCCTGCAGGCCGGTTGCCGCTGCGCGCCCGGCATGGAGCGGCTTGCACATGGTGCCGAACACGCTCTTCAGGCCGGCCGCCTGGGTCGCGGCGATCCCCATCGCCATCGCGGTCGCCGCCGCATCGAGCCGCAGCAGGTTGCTCGCCGCAGCCGCAGCACCGATCGCGCCGTAGGTCGCGGTATTGTGCCAACCCTTTGCGTAGTGCGACGGCCCCATGTAGCGGCCGATCCGGCATTCGGTCTCGAAACCCGCGGCGAACGCCTCGATCAGGCGCTTGCCGTCGAGGTTTGCAAATTCCGCAAGCGGCAGCACCGCTGCTGCGATCGGCACGGTCGGGTGCCCGCCCATGGCAAAATTGACGTCGTCGAAGTCGAGCGCATGCGACATCGCGCCGTTCAGCAGCGCGGCCTGCCGCACCGGCACCTTCGTGCCGCGGCCGACCACCGTCGCTTGCGCGGCGCCGCCTTCGTCGGCGATGTCGGCGGCGAGAATCTGCGCCAGCGGTTCGTTCCAGGCGGCGAGCGTGACGCCGAACCAGTCCAGCAGGCAGTGTCCGGCGACTGTCCGCGCCGCTTCCGATATCTGATCATAGCGAAGGCCCGCCGCCTTCTCGGCGAGCGCCATCGTCAGGTCACTGCGAGTGGTGCTCGAGTTTTTCTGAACGGTTTGAGCTGCAGTCATAGCCTCACCTCTTTGTCTTGTCTCTCGTCGCCTGACTTCTTTAACTCCGCCGCGCCTCCAGCGTGAAACGCACGCCGGCGCGCGCCAAGCCGCCGCTGATGCCGACCGGCGTGCCGTCGGCCCGCCAGCAGGCGGCACCGCTCAACGTGCCGTCAGCGTTGAACTGGATCGCATTCATGCCGCCGGCGACCGTCGGCACCGTGATCGCCTGATGACCCATGGCGACGAGTTCGTCGCGCAGGGCATCGGAGAACGCCGGCTCGATCTCCAGCGCATTGCCCTCGGTCCAGATCCGCGGCGCCTCGACCGCCTCCTGCAGGCTCATCTCATGATCGATCAGATTGACCAGCGCCTGCAGCGCGCTCGGGAAGATCTTTTTGCCACCAGGCAGGCCGAGTGCATAAACCAGCTTGCCGTCGCGCAACGCCATCATCGGCGACATCGATGTCGTCACCCGCTTGCCTGGTTGCACCGACAGCGCGTTGCCGGGCCGCGGATCGAACAGGTTCATGTAGTTGTTCGGCACGATGCCGGTGCCCGGCACCATGAAGCGCGCACCGAACAGACTGTTGATGGTCTGCGTGGTCGCGATCGCATTGCCGGCGCTGTCGGCGACCGTGACATGGGTCGTGTGCGCACTTTGACCCGGCGAGACGCCAGCACTCCAGCGCTTTGCCTTGCCGAGATCAATCATCGCGCGGCGCTCGTCGGCATAGGCCTTGGACGTCAGCCGCGCCACCGGCACCTCGACGAAATCGGGATCGGCGGTCGCGGCAGCCACGGTCGGCGAACGCGATCTTGATCACCTCGGCGAGCAGATGGACGGTCTCGCGGCTGCCAAACCCAAGCCCTCGGACATCGAAGCCCTCGAGGATATTCAGCATCTGCGTGATGTGGACGCCGGAGGCCGCCGGCGGCGGCGGGCCGATGATTTCCCAGCCGCGATAGCTGCCGCGGATCGGCTGCCGCTCGATGGTCCGGATGGCGGCGAGATCGGCCGCGCCGATGAAGCCGCCGCGCGCTTTCATGCACTCGACGAGGCGCTGGCCGATCACGCCGCCGTAAAGCGTGGCCTCGCCGTCTTTCGCGATCAGCGCGAGCGTGTCGGCATACTCGGGCCGAGCCAGACGCGCCCCTGCCGGCAGCGGTTTGCCGCCAGGCAGAAAACCTTTGGCACAGCCGTCGTCCTTCGACATGTCGGGTGCGGCGTTGGCGATGCATTCGCTGAGGTAAGGTGTCACCATGAAGCCGCGCGAGGCGTGCTTGATCGCCGGCTGCATCACGTCGGCGAGCGGCAAGGTACCGAACCGCCGCAGCGTCTCGCACCACGCCTTCAGCGAACCCGGTGTCGCCACCGCCTTCGGTCCGACCAGGCTTTCGTCGCCGATGGTATCAAACACGTCGGCCGGCGCTCCCGGAACCGGCCGATAGCAATCGGGTTTGCAGGCCAGCGGCACCGCACTCTGGCCATCGATGATGCGATGGCTGCCGTCGGCGAGGCGGACGTGCGCCATGCCGCCGCCGATGATGCCGACCATCATCGGCTCGACCACCGTGAGCGTGAAGAGCGCAGCAATCGCAGCATCGATGGCGTTGCCGCCGGCGGCGAGCATTTCGGCGCCCGCAGCCGACGCCAGCGGATGATTGGTCACGACCACGCCGCGGCTGGCGTGGACTGGCTGCTTGTCGCAGGCGAACGCGGTGCCGGCGCGGTCGCGCCAGCCCGCGGGATTTAAGCGTGCATCCATAACGCTACTGCGCCGCGTCGAGGTGGCGCTCGGCTTTCGGATCGGGCCGGACGCCGCGCACCAGCCGTCCCGGTCGCGCACCGGTTGGCATGCCGCCGCGCTGGGTGACAAGGCCGGATACGATCGTTGCGTCGTAGCCGTCGATCGGCTGCAGCAGCCGACGCCCGCCCATCGGAAGGTCGTAGTGCACTTCGGGCGGCCGCAGCTTCAACCGGTCATAGTCGATCACGTTGAGATCGGCTTTGTAGCCGGCGCCGATCACGCCGCGATCCTTCAAGCCGACCGACAGCGCGGTCTTGCGCGCCTGCGACGCGACCACGAACGGAATGCTCAAGCGTTCGCCGCGCGTGCGGTCGCGCGTCCAGTGCGACAACAGATAGGTCGGGAAGCTGGCGTCGCAGATGATGCCGCAATGCGCGCCGCCGTCGCTGAGGCCCGGCACCGAGTGCGGGTCGAGCAGCATCTCGCGCACCGCGTCGAGATTGCCGTCGGCATAGTTCGCGAACGGCACGTAGAGCATGCCGCGGCCGTTCTGCTCGAGCATGGCGTCATAGGCCAACTCTTCCGGCTTCCTGCCCTCGCGCGTTGCCCGCGCGCCAAGCGTGTTCTCCGGCGACTGCTCGTAGTCAGGCGGATCGCCGAGCAGATACATCCTGTCGTAGTTCGGCCGGAAGAACAGCGGGTCATCCGTCTTTGACGCGGACTCCGCCAGGATCGCGGCCCGCACCGCAGGATCACGCAAGCGCGCGATCCTCTCCTTCAGCGCCAGCTTGGCGATCGCCTTGTAGCTCGGATGGGTCTGGAACGGATTGCGCGACAGTTCGAGGCCGAGCAGCAGGCCGATCGGCCGCGCTGCGATCTGCGTCGTGATCGACAGGCCCTTGGTCCGGGTCGCCTCGCCGATCCTCTCGAGCACATTGCGATAGCCCTGCGGATTCTGGTAGCCCTGCCCCAGCGAGAACGATACCGGGCATCTGGTGTTCTCCGCCACCCGCAACATCATCGGCAGATCTTCTGCGAAGGTGCTTGCGTCGAGCACGAACTGCAGCACGCTGCGGCCGGCCTTCTGCATCGATTCCGCGATCGCGGTCAGCTCGTCCTCGCCCGCCTTCAGTGTCGGCGTGAAATCGCCGGTCGAGGTGCGATGGTTCAGCGTGCGCGAGGTCGAGAAGCCGAGCGCTCCGGCTTTGACCGCCTCGTAGGCGAGCGCAGCCATCTGCCTGTTGTCTTCCGCCGTCGCCGGGTCGCGGCGCGCGCCGCGTTCGCCCATCACATGGACGCGCAGCGCCGCGTGCGGCAGTTGCGAGCCAAAATCCATGTCATAGGAGCGCTGTGACAACCAGTCGAGATAGTCGGGATAGCTCTCCCACTTCCACGGCAGGCCGGCGGCGAGCACCGGCTCCGGGATATCCTCGACGCCTTCCATCAGCTGGATCAGCCGCTCGCGATCGGCGGGCCGGCACGGCGCAAAGCCGACGCCGCAATTGCCCATGATCGCCGTGGTGACGCCGTTCTGCGAGGATGGCGAGATATCCTGGCTCCAGGTCACCTGCCCATCATAGTGGGTGTGGACGTCGACGAAGCCCGGCGTGACCAGCTTGCCCTTGGCGTCGATCTCCTCGGCGCCTTTGGCCGCAACACGGCCGACCTCGGCGATGCGGCCGCCACTGACCGCAACATCACCTTCGTAGAGCTCGCCTCCAAGACCATCGGCAATCGTGCCGCCACGAATGACAAGATCGACCTTGCCCGCCATCGCGCTTCTCCCGGATTGTTGTTGTCTTGTTATGCAAAAGCTTACGTCAAAGCCTCCGCGGCCAACACCGCAAAGGCATTGTCAGTCAACTCAGGTGCCGACCGCGTCGGTCACGCACTTCTTGGTGAAGCTGGTCTTGGCGGCGCCGTTCAGCTTCTGGTCCTTGGCGGAGGCGTCGCAGGTCTTGGCAGCGTCGCTCTGGCACTTCTTCATGAAGCTGGTCATCGCAGCTCCGGCGAGCTTCTTGTCGGTCGCCTGGCTCTTGCAGGTGTCGGCCGCAAATGCCGTCGTCGCAAACGACGCAATCAAGAGCCCAAAGAAAATCTGCCTCATGCATGTCTCCCGTTGTTGTCCCCGCCCCAAAAACCGGAAGGCGACCCAACCGGGACTCGCCACCACCGTGCCGCGTCAGTTTGACACGGCACGGCGGAAGCTTCCAGAGACTTACAGAGCATGATCCGGAAAAGTGGATACCGGTTTTCCGAAAAAGATCATGCTCAAGAATTAGAGCAGTTCGCCGCCAGCGGCGGACGCCGTGGTCCCGTGCTTCTTGTAGGCCTTGATGACATTGCGGCCGATCGTCCACTTGTGGACCTCGTCCGGACCATCGACCAGGCGCTGCGAGCGGATTTGCGTGTACCAGCGCGCCAGTGGAGTGTCCTGGCTGTAGCCGAGCGCACCGTGCAGCTGGATCGCGGTATCGACCACCTTGTGCACCATGTGGGCGAGGAAGATCTTCGCCATCGAGTTTTCCTGGCGCAGATCCATGCCCTTCTCGGCCTTGTAGGCGATGTGCAGGAGCATGAGGCGCGCCATGTAGAGCTCGCTTGCACACTCGGCGAGCATGAACTGCACCGCCTGGCGATCAGCGAGCAGCACGCCGAAGGTCGAGCGGTTGAGCACGCGCGCGGTCGCCATGTCGAGCGCACGCTGGGCACGCGCGATGTTGTGCATGCCGTGGCGCAGGCGGCCGTAGGCCAGGCGGTGCTGGCCCATGGCAAAGCCGTTGCCTTCACCGCCGAGCAGGTCTTGCGCGGAAACCTTGAGATCCTTGATCTCGATCTCGGAGTGGCCGCCCGATAGCTTGTCGTAGTGCGGGCCCTCGATCGCCATGTTCTTGATGTTGCGCTTGATGTTGTAGCCGGGGTTCGGCAGCTCGACGAGGAAGGTCGAGAACTGCTTGTGCCGCGGCGCGTTCGGATCGGTCTTGGCCATCACGAAGGCGATGTCGGCGACGCTCGCCGAGCTCGAGAACCACTTTTCGCCGTTCAGGATGTAATTCTCGTTGCCGTCCTTGACCGCCGAGGTCTGCATGCCGGTCGCATCAGCGCCCGAGGCTTTTTCGGTCATCGAGAAGCAGACCCGCTTCTCGCCGTTCAACAGCGGCTTCAGATACTTTTCTTTCTGATACTCGGTGCCATGGGTCAGGATGGTCAGCATCGAGGCGTCGTCGGGGCCTTGCGTGTTCATCGACAGCGCGCCGAGCGAGCTTTCGCCAAGTTCCATCTGCACCAGCGCGTTGGCGAGCGGGCCAAGGCCCATGCCGCCATATTCCTGCGGGATGAATGGGCACCACAGGCCCTGCGACCGCGCTTTTTTCCGCAAGGGAACAAGCACGTCGTCGAGCGACTTCGAATCCAGTTGCTGCTCGGCCGGAATGCATTCGTCATGCACCCATTGCCGCACCCTTTCCCGGATCGCCTTGGCCTCCGGTGGAATTTCGAAATCGATCGCCATGATGTTTCCTCGTTCAGTCGCTGTTTGATTGGACTGATTACGACTTTAGGAGGTTGGCCTGCCGATGCCCAGCCTTAACCGGCTAAGGGCACCGCAAGCCCCTGCATGGCAGCCGCATAGCTGGCCGGACAGGCCCTTCTACGACCTCTCAAGGAGCGCGGCCGATCCCAGCACGGACGATTTGCTTGTGTTCGGCCGCGGTAGGAAGTCAGCGGACGGGGAAGCCGCTGACACGCTCGCTGTTTGCGGCTTGTTCAATGTCCGGTTTACTCCTGAGAGCGACCGTGAAGCAGACATGTCGCGGAGTCCGAAAAGTGCCGCCAATTCCGGACTCATGCACCGCAACAAATTCGTCCTATTCGCCACCTAGTTGCCGCGGCCAAGCATCGGATGCGTTATCACCGGATTGATCGCAAGCAGTTTCGAACACGCCGGCAGGCCCTGCCGACGTTTGGTCGAACGCCGATTCCTGGGTGGCGAAGCCGAGCCAAGCCGTGCAGTATCGGCGCGATTGACAATCATTGCGCGGCGGACCGTCACGTGCTGTCAGACCACGAACGCAGGTTCCTGTTGACGCGACGGGTCGGGCATCTTGCCACGGCCGATAGCGGAGCCATTCCGCACGTCCTGCCGGTGTGCTTTACGATTTCGCAAGGCACCCTTTACATCACCATCGACGAGAAGCCGAAGCGCGTGGCTGGACCTGCACTCAAGCGCGTCCGCAACATCGAACGCAACCCGATGGTCGCTATCGTGGTTGATCGATACGACGAAGACTGGACCCGGCTTGGCTGGGTGATGTTGCGTGGACGGGCTGAGATCCTGCGCGCCGGGACAGAGCACGATCGCGCGCAGGAGCTGCTACGCTCTCGGTACCGCCAGTTGGCGGCGATGCAGATCGCCGAACTGCCCGTCATCGCGGTCCGCCTGGAGCGGGTGACGAGCTGGGGCAACCTGTCCGTGGGCGCGGACGAGGGCCGACGATGATGGTCAAGCCTAGAGGCTGTTGCGCCGTAGTGGCGTAAGTCCCGATCGTCGCACTCCGAGCGTTGCGACGAACAGCGGTACGTCCGCTCATTTCTCTGATAGAGTTGAGAAGGACTTTGGTTCGCGCCCCTGATGTGTGCGACTATCACGTGCGGTCGCGTGTGATGGAGAACCTGGCCGCAACCGAGGAGCACTGAACATGCATGTCGGGCTTACGATGTTTCCAACGGATTACTCGATTTCACCGCAAGACCTCGCCGTGGAGGCGGAGGCGAGAGGTTACGAGTTATTGTGGTTGCCGGAGCACAGTCACATTCCTACCAGTCGCAAATCGCCGTGGCCTGGCGGTGCTGAGCTACCGAAGTATTATTACGAAAGCTACGATCCGTTCCTGTCGCTCGCCGCCGCCGCCGCGGTGACGAAAACCATCAAGCTTGCGACGGGGATCTGTCTTGTCGTCGAGCGTGATCCGATTCACACCGCCAAGGAGGTATCGACCATCGACCGGCTTTCCTCGGGCCGTTTCATTTTCGGCATTGGCGGGGGTTGGAACGAGGAGGAGATGGCCAGTCACGGCACTGCGTTTGCAACCCGCTTCAAGTTGATGCGTGAGCGGATCGAGGCGATGAAGCAAATCTGGACGCAGTCGACGGCGGCATTCGACGGCGATTTCGTCAAGTTCGAACCGATGATGCAGTGGCCCAAACCGGTTCAAAAACCTCACCCACCCATCGTTGTTGGAGGCGCATTCCCCCACGCAGCAAGACGGGCGATCGCCTACGGCGACGGCTGGATTCCGATCGGCGGGCGCGCGCTGGATCCGCTCGAGGTGCTGCCGCAATTCCGTCAAATGGCAAGGGACGCTGGTCGCGATCCCGCGTCGCTCTCCGTCGACGTTTTTGGGGCGCCCCGAGACTTAGAGGTGCTAAAACGCTACCGTGACGCCGGCGTTGACCGGGTGGTCCTGATGCTTCCGACCAAGCCCCGAGACGAGATTTTGCCCATGCTGGATGAAGGCGCGGCCCTCGTGAAGGCGCTCTAAAGAGGCTGTGAGTCCATCACCCCACGGAACCAAAGCTCAGGGCTGCAGTGGCCGCCGTTCCCGCAATGAACTCTCGCCGTTGCGTGTGTGTCGTCCTTTTAAGGACCACGCCAAACCTTGCGGCTGGGCACTTAAGAGACCTTCTTCAACAGACATTTGAAGGGGCATGACCCAGCCCCGTAAGCCTGACTCGGTAAGTCCGCTTTCAGTCGATACTGTTGCAAAAGTCGAAAGTTGCAGCGCTCTGAATTTTTGGCGAAAACCTGATGCGCGAAGAGGTCGATGATTCGTGCAGCCTCAGTCGCGTTACCGAAGTCGCCTATGAGTTTAGCGCGAGGCGATGAGGTCCCTCAAATCTCTACACGAAAACCGCGCCTGCGGCCCTCGCAATTTTTGACACCTCCTGCAAAACGACTTTTGCAACAGTATCAGTCACGAACGGAAAAGCTTGCGTTGAGCAAACAGGTCCGCTTATCAAGCGGCGGATGCGTCGTGATAACCAAGCGTTTCCATCACTTCGCACTGACTGAGAATGTCCATTTCCGGCCCGCCCCACGCTTTGGGAAATGCAATCCGGAACAAGCCAGCACGTCGCATTAACGCGACGACATCGTCGGTGAGGCGTCGCTCCTTCGCAAATTTGTCAGCCTCTTCTTCGATGGTGGGACCGATGGACCGTGCATTCGCGATGATCGCTTCTGTGTCCGTTGGCGGGCGCAGTTGCATAGGGCGCTCTCTTCTCTAAGCCAGTCGGTTTCGACCAGACGCGTACCATGATTTTGCCAGACGCGACTGCCCCTGTCTAACGTGCGCGCGGAATGGCTCGCGACGTCCGGTGCGATAATCACGACGGCCGACGATGAGGCTGGCAGGATGGAAGTATGCGGAAGCCGGGCTTTATTGCTCTACTCGCCCGCTTATCCTGCCGATGCGAGCCAACAGATCTGAGTGCGATGTCTGCTGGGGGTCAAAAGCCGTAAGTCAAAGATCGAGCATATGTTTTCTGCTTTGCCCCCAATAGGCGACATTGCTCGGCAGCGGACACTCACGAGTCGCTTCAGGAAAGCGGTCTCGAAGTAACTGTCACGGATTGCGATCAGGCTAGCTTTTGGCGCGCGGCCGTCGTCGCAAGGCTTCAGACCAGTCGTGATGGCGCGCGCCTTTGGCGCGACAGAGGGGCATCAAGGTTGGATAAGACGATGCGACGCGATCAGTACATCTGCAGCGGCAGCACGCCGCCCGGCCCGATCAACAGGCCCCAGGTCTCGTCGGCCGCGACGGTGATGTCGTCGGACGTGGCCGGCTTGCCCGGCATCTTGAGCGAGAATTTGTAGGCGCCCGGGGGAAGGTCGAGCTGCGGTCCGCTGGCCGGCCCTTTTTGCCCGGCGCCGGCCGGCACCTTGATGGTCTGGTTGTTGATCGTGATGGTGGCGTCCGCAGGCATCGTGTTGCCGAGCAGCAGCTTCACCTGACCCGCCTTCGGCAACACGCCGGCCTTCGCGGCCGCATCCTTGTCGCGTACCGCAAGCTCCACAGTGGTCTCGCCGTCCCTGCGCGCGAGTTTCAGCACCGACGGCCCGGTCGGCGACGTGAACGGCACCGTGGCCTGATCCGGCTTGATCGAGGCGCCTTGCGCGTCCTCTTTCCAGCCGCGCTTGGTGAGTTCGCGCCGATAGAAGCCGAGCACGGCATCAAGGCTTGTCGGGATCGACGCATGCAACTGATGGCGGAACGGCGACTGGTCGCCGGCGCTCATCGTGTGCTCGGTCGGCACCGGCAGGCCACCGCTCTCCTCGGCTTCGAGCTGGTCCGCGCTCGTGATCCGATCGCCGCCCTTGCCTTGCGACGCAGTGCCGTCGGTATCGGGTTTGGCAGCCGAAGTGACCAGGCCCGAGCCACTGATGTCGACGTTCACGCTCTTGCCGAGCTGCATGATGGTGAACGACAGGTCCTTGTCGCCCTTGGCAAAGTCCAGCGCGACCATGTTCGGCTTGTTGATCGGGGTCGGGTCTTCCTTCCAGCCCAGCGCCTTCAGCGATGAACGATAGAACGCGGCGAGCGCCTTCACGCTCGACGAGCTGTTGAACTCCAGCTTGCCGTCGGCGGCGTTGTAATCAACGTCCTCGGCGCCATCGGGCATCGGGATCGGCAGCGTGGTGGTCGCGGCCGCCTGTGGCGCGGCATCGGTCGTCGCGCTCGGCGTCGGCTTTGCCGGCGCTGCTGCGGCGGCCTGCCTGATCGCCTCGGCATCCTTGATCGCCTGCGCGACGGTGTCCTTGGCGACCTGCTGGGCGCGTTCGCGGATTTTTTCGGCTTCAGCTTCGGCTTCATCCTTTTTGGCCTGATCCATCCGCGCGCGATTTTTCGCAGCTTCCGCCGCGGCACGTTGTTCCGGCGATAACGGCAACGGCGCCACGGTCGCGATCTCGTCCGGCTTGGCGCCGATCGCATCGGCCGGGATCTCGCGAATTTCGACCTTGAGGCGAGCATCATCTCCGCGCATCAGCGTCAGGAACAGCCCGCGGTTCTCGCTTCGGGTAAACGTCGCGTAAGCGCCCTTGTCGCTCTTGCGATCGGGCTTGGCGTTCTCCGGCCTTGGCGTCCAGCCGCGTGAGGTGAGCTCGGCCGTGAGAAATTTGAGCGTGTCGTCGATGCTTGCGGCTGTGAAGCATGCGAGATACGGCCGCGCGGAATCGAACTGAATGTCGGTCGCATCAGCCGGGAACGGCAAATCGTTTTCGTTGATCAGCCCGGTGTAGGAAATGAACGTCGCATTCGACATCGCCGGCGCGACCGACACGTCGACCTCCATGGCGATAGTGCCCTTCTTGAATCGGGTGACCATGAAGTTGGGCAATTTCGGATTGGACGAGAACGGCGCGACGAACGGCTGCCAGTGATCGGCCATGATCAGCTTGTTGATGGCGTCGGCGGCATCGCCGACGTTGCCCGGAACGGTAAAATTGGTGACCGGCGCGCCCGAGAACACGATCTTGGCGTCGGCTGGCCTCGGCAGGCGGCTGGCATCAAAATCTTCGGCAGACGCAGCCGTCGCCGCCAATACAAAGAGAGAGGCCGCACCCAGCAGCACGCGGCGGATCGTTCGAGCACGGGCGATAAGCATGGCGGCACTCCGGCGGAAGGCGCGCGTCAGGGGGCGCGGACCATCCATGCCGCAAGCGCTGCATGCTTCAGTCGCCGAAATTGGAGCGCCGGTTCAACCGGGTAGCGCAGCGGGCGGCGCTTGTCGCCGCCCGCCGCAAGTCTTAACGCGAGATCGAGCTCAGGGAATCATCAGCACGCGGCCGACCGCCTTGCGGCTCTCGATATAGGCATGCGCGGCGGCTGCTTCCTTCAGCGGGAAAATCCTGTCGATGACGATCTTCAGTTCGCCCTTCGCCGCGTCATTGATCAGGCGCTGGATGTTGTTGTAGGCGCGGTCGGTCGCGATCTCCGCGCCGAGGAACACGCCCTGCAGCGTGCGGTTTCCGCCCATCAAGGTCGAGACATCGACGGTCATCGGCTCGCGCCCGGCGCGGCCGACCATCGAGACCCGCCCGCGATAGCCGAGCGACAGGATGCTGCCCTGCAGGGTCGAGCCGCCGACCGAGTCGACCACGAGGTTGACGCCCTTGCCGTCGGTCAGCTTCATCACGCTCTCGACCACGTCGTCCTTGGTGTAGTTGATGCCGTGATCGAGCCCGAGCGGCCGCAGCGCATTGAGCCGCTCGTCGCTCGAGGCCGTCGCGAACACGCGCGCGCCGGCGCGCTTGGCGAGCTGGATCGCCGCCACGCCGACGCCGCTGGCGCCGGCCTGGACCAGCACCGTCTCGCCGGCCTTCAAATGCCCGAATTCGAACAGGCAGTCGTCGGCGGTGCCGAACGTGACCGGAATGACGGACGCCTTCTTGACGTCAAAGCCGTCGGGGATCACCCAGCACGCCCGCGCCGGCACCGCGCGCAACTCGGCATGCGAGCCGTAGGCATTGGAGGTCGCGACCTTTTGGCCCAACGCGCAGGTTCTTGACCTCGGAGCCGACCTCGATGATCTCGCCGGCGGCCTGGTAGCCGACGACGTGCGGCCGCGTTACCAGCGTGCCGCGGTAGCGGTTCAGCGTGTCGCCGCCCTCGATGCTGATGGCCTCGACGCGGAGGACGACGCCCTTGGGATGACATTTCGGGTCGGGAACGTCCTCGTATTTCAGGACCTCGGGCCCGCCATTTTCGTAGTAGACTGCCGCCTTCATGAGCAAACTCCGCAATCGCTTGAGGACGTCAAAGGACGGCAATGCAATCCGATCGTTCAATTGCGTCAAGATGCGAATATGCAGACGCTCCACCCCGTGATGACATGACAGGAGATGATTTAAGAGAATGATCGTCTCCCCGCTGACAATGTGACGACAAAAATGCCTGTGCCAAAACCGCCCGCCTTCGAAACGCTGAGCCTGCACGCCGGCCAGCACCCGGATCCGGCCACCGGCGCGCGCGCCGTGCCGATCTACCAGACCACCTCCTTCGTGTTCCAGGACACGGAACATGCCGCGGCGCTCTTTAATCTAGAGCGCGCCGGCAACATCTATACGCGCATCTCCAATCCGACGATCGCGGTGCTGGAGGAACGGCTGGCGGCGCTGGAGAACGGCGTCGGCGCGGTCTGCACGTCGAGCGGCATGGCGGCGCTGCACCTTGCCATCGCGACGTTATTGAATGCCGGCGATCACATTGTGGCATCGGCCTCGCTGTACGGCGGCTCGATCAACCTGCTCGCCCATACACTGCCGCGCTTCGGCATCACCACGACCTTCGTCAACCCGCGCGACCTCGACGGTTTTCGCAAAGCCATCACACCGCGTACGCGCCTTGTGATCGGCGAGACTATCGGCAATCCCGGGCTGGAAATCCTCGACATTCCGCGCGTCGCCGAGATTGCGCACGCCGCAGCGATCCCGCTCCTGATCGACAACACCTTTGCCTCGCCCTATCTGCATCGGCCGATCGACCATGGCGCCGACATCGTCATGCATTCGACGACCAAATGGATCGGCGGCCACGGCACGGCGATCGGCGGCGTCATCGTCGACGGCGGCCGCTTCGACTGGGTTGCGTCCGGAAAATTCCCGCAGCTGACCGAGCCTTACGACGGCTATCACGGCATCATCTTCGCCGAACAGTTCGGGCCGGCAGCCTTTATTATGCGCGCCCGCACCGAGGGGTTGCGCGACTTCGGCGCCTGCCTCTCGCCGACCAATGCTTTTTATCTGCTGCAAGGCGTCGAGACCCTGCCGCTGCGAATGGAGCGCCACGTCGCCAACACCGCGACGGTGCTTGGCGCGCTCAAGGCCAACAAGGCCGTCGACTGGGTGCTGCACCCATCCCTCGAAACGCATGAAGACTATGCGCTCGCCAAGCAACTGCTGCCGCGCGGAAGCGGCTCGATCGTCAGCTTCGGCATCAAGGGCGGCCGCCCCGCCGGCCGCAAGTTCATCGAGGCCTTGAAGCTCGCGAGCCATCTTGCCAATGTCGGCGACGCCAAGACCCTCGTCATTCATCCCGCCAGCACAACGCATCAGCAGATGACGCGCCGAACAACTAAGGCCGCCGGCGTCGGCGAAGAGCTGATCCGGCTCTCGGTCGGGCTCGAAGGCGGCGCAGGACATCATCGACGATCTTGAACCAGGCGCTGCGCGCCTCACAGCGATAATTTCATCATGCAACTCACCGTCAACGGATCTCAGACCTTCGCGGCGACCGGCGGACAGCCGTTCGATCCAAAGCTGCCTGCCGTCGTGTTCCTGCATGGCGCGGGCTTCGATCATTCGGCCTGGGCGCTGCACAGCCGCTGGTTCGCCCATCACGGTTTTGGCGTGCTGGCCCCCGACCTGCCCGGCCACGGCCGCTCGCAAGGTAAGCCGTTGACCTCGATCGAAGCGCATGGCCGACTGGACCATCGCGTTGCTTGATGCGGCGGGCGCGGCGAAAGCCAAGCTGATCGGCCATTCGATGGGATCGCTCATCGCGCTCGAAGCCGCCGCACGCCATCCCGCGCGCGTCAGCGAGCTCTGTCTCATCGCGACGTCGGACGCGATGGCTGTCAGCGCCGACCTGCTCGGCGCCGCCGAGCGCAACGAACACGACGCGATCGACATGGTCTCGATCTGGGGCCTCGGTTTTCCCGCCGAAATCGGCGGCAGCCTCGCGCCGGGCGTGTGGATGCACGGCGGCGCGCAGCGCACGCTGGAAGCGGCAAGGCCCGGCGTGCTCCACGCCGATCTTGCCGCCTGCAACGCCTATCGCAATGCGGCCACCGCCGCGCGCAGCGCAAATATCCCGGTGACGCTTGATCCTCGGCGAACGCGACATGATGACGTCGGTGAAGAACGGCCGCGCGTTGGCCGCCGCGTTCCCGGGCGCCCGCACCGTCGTGCTGAAAGGCGCCGGCCACATGCTGATGGCGGAGCGGCCCGACGAGGTGCTCGCGGCTTGCCGCGGTGCGGCCTGACGCGGTGATGGCAAAGAATCGCGTAAGAAGCAGCAGCACCGTGACCGCAGCACAGTGGGATTTCTGGATCGATCGCGGCGGCACGTTCACCGACGTCATCGGCCGCGACCCGCACGGCAAGCTCCACGCCCGAAAGCTGCTGTCCGACAACCCGGAAAATTATCGCGATGCCGCGGTCGAAGGCATCCGGCAATTGCTTGGGCTGAAGCGCGGCCGCGCCGATTCCCATCGGGCGCGATCGGCGAGGTGCGGATGGGCACGACGGTCGCGACCAACGCGCTGCTCGAGCGCAAGGGCGACCGCACGCTGCTGGTCATCACCCGCGGCTTTCGCGACGCGCTGAAGATCGGCTACCAGGCGCGGCCGCAGATCTTTGCGCGCAACATCATCAAGCCGGAGCAACTCAACGAGCGCGTCGTCGAGGTCGACGAGCGCGTGCTCGCCGACGGCACGGTCGAACGCGCGCCCGATCTCGTGCGGCTGCGCGCCGATCTGGTCGCGGCGAAGATCTGACGGCATCGATGCCGTCGCGATCGTCTTCATGCACGCGTTCCGCTATCCCGCCCACGAACAGCAGGCCGCCGCGCTCGCGCGCGAACTCGGCTTCAGGCAGGTCTCGGTCAGCCACGAGGTCTCGCCGCTGATCAAGCTGGTCGGCCGCGGCGATACCACGGTGGTCGACGCTTACCTGTCGCCGATCCTGTCGCGCTACATCGCGCAGGTCGCCGACGAACTCGACGTCATCAGCACCGGCGCGCGGCTGATGTTCATGATGTCGTCGGGCGGGTTGACCGCGGCCAATCTGTTCCAGGGCAAGGACGCGATCCTGTCGGGACCGGCCGGCGGAGTGGTCGGCTTTGCGCAAACGGCCAGGGCCGCAGGCTTCGATCAGGTCATCGGCTTCGACATGGGCGGCACCTCGACCGACGTTGCACACTTCGATGGCGAGTATGAACGCGCATTCGAAACGGAAGTCGCCGGCGTGCGCGTGCGCGCGCCGATGATGCTGATCCACACGGTCGCCGCCGGCGGCGGCTCGATCCTGCGCTTCGATGGCGCGCGCTTCCGGGTCGGCCCCGATTCCGCCGGCGCGGTGCCCGGCCCCGTCTGCTACCGGCGCGGCGGGCCGCTTGCGGTTACCGACGCCAATGTGATGACCGGAAAACTGATCCCGGATCTGTTTCCGGCGATCTTCGGCAAGGATCAGGATCAGCCACTCGACGCGATTGCGGTACGCGCCGCCTTCGACAAGCTCGCAAAGGACATCGGCGACGGTCGCTCAGGAGAACAAGTCGCCGACGGCTTCATCCAGATCGCCAACGCCGCGATGGCCGAAGCGATCAAGAAAATTTCGGTGCAGCGCGGCTACGACATCACCCGCTACGCGCTGAACTCGTTCGGCGGCGCTGGCGGCCAGCACGCCTGTCTCGTCGCCGATGCGCTCGGCATGACAAAAGTCCTGATCCACCCCTACTCCGGCCTGCTCTCGGCCTACGGCATGGGGCTTGCCGAGGTCAGGGCGCAGCGCCAGAGCTCGCTCGACGTGCCGCTCGACAACAGCGCGCCGGCCGCGATCGAGCTAACGGCAGCGCCCTTGCGGACCGCAGTCCTGAGCGAGCTTGCGACGCAAGGCGTTGACAACGCCCATGCCGAAGTCGCCGTCCGCGCCCACATCCGCTACTCCGGCACCGATACATCGCTGCCGATCGCGGCAGGCGCATTCGCCGACATGAAGCGCGCGTTCGAAGACGCCCACCGCCGCCGCTTCGGTTTCATCGACGAGGACAAGCAGATCGTCATCGAGGCGATCGAGGTCGAGGCGATCGGCGGCGGCGCGCAGTTCGAGGAGAGCGCGGCACCCGTGATGGCAAGCGACGCGCCGAAACCGCTGCGCGCGATAAAATTCTTCTCACAGGGGCAATGGTGTCATGGGCACGTTTTCCCGCGCGACGTGCTGCGGCCGGGCCATCGAATCGAGGGACCCGCGATCATCATCGAGCCGAACCAGACCGTCGTCGTCGAACAAGGCTGGCAGGCGCAGCTCACCGCGCTCGATCACCTCGTGCTCGAGCGCACGACGCCGGCGCCGAAGCGCGTCGCGGTCGGCACCTCCGCCGATCCGGTCATGCTGGAAATCTTCAACAATCTCTTCATGTCGATTGCCGAGCAGATGGGCGTGACGCTGCAGAACACCGCCTACTCCGTCAACATCAAGGAGCGGCTCGATTTTTCCTGCGCGGTGTTCGATTCAAATGGCAGCCTGGTCGCCAACGCGCCGCACATGCCGGTGCATCTCGGCTCGATGGACCGTTCGGTCGAGACCGTGATCCGCCTCAACCCGGACATCAAGCCAGGCGATGTCTACATGCTGAACGCGCCATATAATGGCGGCACGCATCTGCCAGATATTACCGTCTGCACGCCGGTATTCGATGATGCTGGCAAGAAAATTCTGTTCTGGGTCGCCTCACGCGGTCACCACGCCGACGTCGGCGGCATTTCGCCGGGCTCGATGTCGCCGCGCGCCACCAATATCGACGAGGAAGGCGTCTATATCGACAACTTCAAGCTGGTCGAGCGCGGCCGTTTTCGCGAGCAGGAAACCATCGCGCTGTTCAAAGGCGCGCTCTATCCGGCGCGCAACGTGGTGCAGAACCTGAACGACCTGAAGGCGCAGGTCGCCGCCAACGCCATGGGCCTGCGCGAGCTCAACAAGATGATCGCGCATTTCGGCCTCGACGTCGTCAACGCCTATATGGGCCACGTCCAGGACAACGCCGCCGAAAGCGTGCGCCGCGTGCTCGACAAGCTGAAGGACTTCATCATTTGAGTATCCGATGGATCAGGGCTGCGTGATCCGCGTCAAAATTTCCGTCGACAAGGCGGCGCGCGAGGCGACCGTCGACTTCACCGGCACCTCGGAGCAGCGCGGCGACAATTTCAATGCGCCGGCGCCGGTCACGCGCGCCGCGGTGCTCTACGTGTTCCGCGTCATGGTCGACGACCAGATCCCGATGAATGCCGGCTGCCTGCGGCCGATCAACATCATCGTGCCCGACGGCTCGATGCTGTCGCCGCGCTATCCGGCCGCGGTCGTCGCCGGCAATGTCGAGGTCAGCCAGGCCGTGACCAACTGCCTGTTCGGCGCGCTCGGCGCGCTCGCCGCGGCGCAAGGGACCATGAACAACCTGACCTTCGGCAACGACCGCTACCAGTATTATGAGACGATCTGTTCGGGCGCGCCGGCCGGCGAAGGCTTTGACGGCGCTGATGGCGTGCACACCCACATGACCAACTCGCGGCTGACCGATCCGGAAATTCTCGAGACGCGCTTTCCTGTCGTGCTCGAGGATTTTCACATTCGCGCGGGTTCGGGCGGCAAGGGCCGCTGGCACGCCGGCGACGGCACCAGCCGCACCATCCGTTTCCGCGAGGCGATGGACTGCGCAATTCTCTCGGGCCATCGCAAGGTGCCGCCATTCGGCCTGTTCGGCGGCGAGCCGGGTGAGATCGGCCACAACATCGTGCGGCGCGTGTCGGGCGCGATCGAGGAATTGTCCGGCGCCGACCAGACCGCAATGGCCGCTGGCGACACGATTACGATCGTGACCCCGACCGGCGGTGGCTACGGCCGGCGGTGACAGGACCTTCGCGGCCTATCTCGACCTTGCTGCGAAGAAGTAGATCAGCCCATACACCGGGAGAAGGACCGACACGACGGCATTGAGGACACCGCCGTTCCTGACGCCGCGCACGATTTCCAAAATCGGGCTCACGACAAAAGCGAGGATCATCACGATCATGATGACCCAATGCGTCATTGAAAATGTTTCCATAGTCGCTCACCTCGGTCTCGGCGCCGCACATAAGCCATTTCGCAAGAGCCGTCGAGCAAGACCTCCGGGCCAATCAGAAGTACTCGCAAAAGAATCAGGACAACGGTCAAATATTCAGCGCGAGTACTGCGACCGAAGCCAGCACCAGGCCGAGACCGAGCGGCGCGCTCAGTCGTCGTCCCCACGCACTGTTTTTCTCGATCGCCATCACTGCAGCGATAGCCAGCATCCAGCCGAGGCTGCCGGTGCCCACGAGGAACATCAACAACATGATTGCCCAGCAGCAGCCGACGCAGAACAGGCCGTGATGCAAACCGATCATGAACGACTGCCAACGATTGGCGCGCCCACGCCAATGCTCATTGATGAAACTGAACGGCGTCCGGCATTTCTCGAGACAATGATACTTGAGGCGACTGAATTGAAATAATCCTGCAATCGCCAACACGATCACGCTGATGATCCAACCGTTGACGCTCAGGAATGAATCGCCGAGGACGACTGCATGCAGCGCTAAGTCTGCCGCGTGAGCGATGAGCCCAAATGCGGTCCAGATCGACAGATAGCCGATGATCACGATGACCAGGAGCAGGCCTCGCTCGGCTGTGCCTTCCGTCATACGGGCGAAGATGGCGAGCAGCGGCAAGGTCGTGGGTAGCATCATCGCCACGGTCATCACCACCCAACCGCTCACGTAGAGGAGTGCCGGCAATGCCAGGGGGCCGGCCGGTATCGCACGGCAGATTTCAGCCGCAAGTCCAGTGGTGAGCCACTCGCCGTGATCGAGATAGCGCCCGTAGGGGCTTTGCGCCCACAGCGCGAGCGTGATCCACGCCAACGCGATGACGCCGCCGACGGCGGGCAGCCATGCAACGCGCTGGTCGAGGACGCGCATCGAGCAGATCAAGCAGTCAGCGTTCAGGCGTCGAAAACAAACGTGCTTTGCAACGCGTTGTGACCCTTCAGATCGACATTGATCCCGAGCGCCGGCTGCTTTGATATGTAGTGCGGCGATTTTCCGACGAACACGGGAGCACCCGGCACCGTCGAAAAGATCGTGTCGGTAAGGGTCGTGCTGGCGCCAGTCGCCCCTTGATAAGGCTCGAGCTCGGCATATTGATTTTCGCCGATCTTGATCGTGCCGCGGCCCTTGTCGACATTGAACGCGATGGGGACCCGTTCGACGGCGACCACCTCACCCACCAGTTTTGCGATATCGGCGATCGGGCCGCCCGCTTTTCCGGTATAGACCTTGAGCAAGGCGTCCATCTGCGGGTCGGACGCCTTGTCGTCGATATAGACCGCGACGCGCCAATTTCCCTTCAGAATGTTTCCGGGCAAATGTGCAACGAGTGCGATCGTTCGGCCCGTGACGTCCACGCCATCGATGACGCCCTTGTCAAAATGATAGGCGACGATGGTGTCGCAAGTCCCGTTATCGGGATCCTCGCCGATCCAGCACGGACACAGTACGCGGCAGTCACAGACTTCGAGCAAGCGGCCTTCCAGGTGGTAGGTCATATTCACCTCCCTGTTTTCAGACCAGTGACCGATCGGAAACATATCACTCCGACTGCCGTCCCGCTACCGGAAGACGTGCCAGAGCTGTCCGGCCGCTACCAGGCCGCAATAGCCGCCGGCGACATGATCACGATTGTGACCCGGACCGGTGGCGGATTCGGTCCCAGGTCGCGCGACTGAGAACCCGGGGTACCGCGAGACCGACCCCACGCATGTTCAACTTGCGGCGTGCGGACGACGGTTCGTCGCTGACGCTATCATCCGAGGTTGCGCTGCGCGGCTGCCCCATCAGCGCGGGCTGGAACAGCGCGGCGGACGCCAGCGTGCACATCAGCGATAGCGCGAGCAGCTTGCCCATGCTGGAGGTGCCCGGATGCGCCGACAGCCACAGGCTGCCGAACGCGGTCGCCGTCATCAGCGCCGAGAAGAATACCGCGCGGGTCAATGGCGACTGCAGGAAGTTGGTCTCGCCCTTCCGCCACGCCAGCACATAGTAGATCTTGAACGCGACGCCGACGCCGAGCAGCACCGGCAGCGCGATGATATTGGCGTAGTTCAGGGCGAAGCCCGTGAGCGCGCAGATTTCGAGCGTCGCCGCGGCCGCGACCAGAAGCGGGATCAGCGTCAGCATGACGTCGCTGAATCGGCGCAGCACGATCCATAGCAACAGCGCGATCGCGACCAGTGCGTAGGCGCCGCTCTCGACAAAGGCGACAATGATCGCGCGGCCCCACTCGTAGGTCTCGATCGCCGGTCCCGTCGCGTTTGGCGCCACGCTGAGCACCGCGCGCGCAAAACGGCGCAGGGTCTCGCTGTCGTTGGCGTCGCCCTTCGGCGTGATCTGGACGCGGACCTGCTGGTTCGGCGCGGTCCAGTCGCGCAACAGCTCGGCCGGCAAATGGTCTGACGCGATCTTCTGCGGCTGCAACGACGTCTTCAGGTCGTCGATGCTCGTGTTGAGCGTCGTCGTGAAGGCGGCCTCAGCCTGCTTGCGAAGGTCCGAGGAACCATCAGCGAGCCTGGCCAGATCATCGGCGAGCCGCCGCGCCGCGACGGCTCCGGTGCCTGAACCGTCGCTCGCAGCGCCGCGCAAATTCTGCGCGGCCTGACGCAATGCCGTGATGACCTCACCATCGTTCGGTGCGGGGCGCGAGCGCCCGCGCAGCGCCTGGTCGACCATCCGCGCGACTCCGCCGACCGCGCGCAGCTTGCGATCCTGCTCGGCTGGAACGAAGTCATCGATCGACCGGACGCTTTCGACCTGCGGCAGCGCCTGCAGCTTCGGCCGCAGCGCTGCCGCATCATCGTGCGTGGTCAGGAGCTGCGCTGCCTCGGGACCGATCTTGGGATCGCTGGCAAGCATGCGCATGGTCGCGATCGGTTCGGAATTCGGATCGCGCAGGCTGAGTGGATCGAAGTCGAACTTCAGGTGCATGAGCGCCGGCGCGCCGGCGAGGACAACGAGGGAAGTCATGACCACGACGGCGATGCGGTGCCGCTTTAAGAAATTGTCGGCAACGGCAAGCCTGGCGTAGCCGAGCGGCTGGGTCTCCGGTGGCGGGTTGGACCAGCTGAGCAACGCCGGCAACATGGTCATGGCGGCGACGAACGCAACCAGCATGCCGCAGCCGGCGATCAAGCCAAGCTCGGCGAGCCCGCGATAGGTCGTCGGCATGAACGAAAGAAATCCGACCGCCGCAGCCGCAGCCGCCAGCGTCAGCGGGGTACCGACATTGCGTGCCGCCGAAACCAGCGCCGGCGCGAGGTCGCCGACCTCGTGACGCTCTGCGCGATAGCGCACGCTGTACTGGATCGCAAAATCGGCGCCGAGGCCGACGAACAGCACGGCGAAGGCGACCGAGATCGGATTGAGCGCGCCGACCATCCAGATGCCGAGTGCCGCGGTCACCGCCAGTCCGATGCCAACGGTGGCGCCGACCGGGATGACGATGCGCCAGGAGCGCAGCGCCAGCCACAGGATCGCGAGCACGATGACCGCGCTCAACACGCCATTCAGTGCGGCGCCATTCTGCAGGCTGGCAAACTCCTCGTCCGAGATCGGCACCGGCCCGGTCAACCGAATCCGCGCATGATAGGTCGACGCGAAGTTCAGCTCATCAGCAGCCCTGCGTACCGCCGTGGTCGCCACCTTGCCTGGCTCGAGCGCGCTGTAATCGAGCACCGGGACGATCTCGACGATGTGGTGCGCGTCTTCGCCCTTGACCGGGCCGCCACTCAAGAGATTGACCCACGAGAACGTCCGGGGTTGACCGGCCAGTACGCTGTCGATCGTGTCGGACGCCACGTTCAGCGTGCCGGTCATGTCGTCGAGCTTGTATTGACCGGCCTGCACGCCCCGCAAACCCGCTGACAGTGTCGCGGCCAGCCCGCGCAAGCTGCGGTCGGGCCCAAGGATGCGGAGCAATGGCGCAGCGCCGCCGAGCTTGCGAAGGCGCGCATTCAGCTGTTCATTGTCGAGAAACAACAACGCGTTGCGGCGAAAGAACGGGTCTCCGCCGACATCGCGCACCGAGCGAAACAACGTCGGGTTCGCCTTCAACCGGTCGACCAGGGCTCCCGCCGCCATCGCCGCGTGTTCCGGAATGTCTGCATCGACCACCGCTATGATCAACTCGGTCTGTTGCGGAAAAGCCTTGCGGTAGGCGATCTCCCGCTGTCGCCACGGCAAGTCTGGCGACAACAGGCGGGACACGTCGGTGTTAACCGCAAAATGCCGCGCAACGTAAACGCCGGAGCTGATTGCGATCAGCAGCGCCGGCACGATGATGAAAGCTGGACGGCGCACGCAAAATCCGACGACGCGTGCCAAGACAGTATCGAGCATGGCGCTTAAGTCTCGAACGAGAGATAGCGCCCCCAACGAACAGCCTAACGCCTGAGCGGAGGTGTGGTTCGGCCGCGGGAACCTTAACGGCCACACAAGATGAGGTGCCGCAAATTTGCAGAGCTTCACGCGGCATCGCAGCAAAGCTCTGTCGTCAGACGAAAGTCGATGATGAAGCGATACGTGCAAGTCGACGCCGCAATAACTTGACACTCATCGCACGGACGGGACACACTTTGCTCGCCAAGTGATTGCCAAGAGCCGCGACGTTTCTTCTTCGCCTCTTCGATGCAACGGCGACGAGACGGCACTTAAGCAACACAGCAACGCTATCGCGTCGCAGCAAGTGCTGATGTCGCCACTGAATTTGCCAAGACAAGAAGAGGCGGAACATTCACCGCCCAGCAATCCAAACACAGCCGGAGCAACCCGGCGCAAGGGAGAAATGCCATGTCGAAGAGAGGGACTCACGCGCCGGCAATTCACGACCCTGACAGCAGCCGCGTCGGCGACGATGATCTCAGCCCCGTTCGTGCGCGGGGCTCACGCGGCCGGCAAGCTGTCGATGGGCTTCTGGGATCACTGGGTGCCCGGCGCCAACGACACGTTGACCGCACTCGTCAATGAATGGGCCGCCAAGGAAAAGGTCGACGTCACAATCGACTATATCACCTCGCAGGGCGGCAAGGATCGGCTGACCATCGCTGCTGAAAGCCAGGCCCAATCGGGTCACGATATCCTGACCATGGGAAGTTGGTGGCCGCACGCCTATTCCGAGCAGCTCGAGCCAGTCACCGACGTCGTCGAGCCGCTGATCAAGCAGAACGGCCAAGTCAATGGTACCGTCGAATATCTCGGCAAGGACAACGGCAACTGGCTCGCGGTCCCCGCCTGCACCGGCAGCCAGCTCAAGGGTCCGTGCTCGCGCATCGACTTGATGAAGAAGCTCGCCAATATCGACGTGCAGGCGATGTATCCCGTGGGCAGCGAACCCAACGACAAGGACTGGACCATCGACACCTTCCTGAAAGCGGCGGAAGCCTGCCACAAGGGTGGCTATCCCTTCGGCATCGGGGTTGGCCAGACCGCCGACTCGGTCGACACCGCTGGAGCGTTCCTGCAGGCGTTTGGCGGACAGGTCGTCGACGCCAAGGGCAACATCACCGTGAAGACCGACGGCGTCCGCGAATGGCTCGAGTTCTACAAGAAGCTGATGACCTTCCTGCCGCCGGATGCGCCGGCGTGGGATGATGCTTCGAACAACAAGTGGCTGATCGCCGGCAAGGGCGCCATGATCATGAACCCGCCGAGCGCCTGGGCGGTCGCCAAGCGCGACGCGCCGCAGGTCGCCGAGCAGTGCTGGACTCACGGCTTCCCGGTCGGCAAGGCCGGACGCTTCGGGCCCTATCATTCCGAACTACTGGGGCACCTGGAAGTTCTCGCTGAACAAGTCGGCGGCCAAGAGTCTGCTCGTGCATCTCTCGCAGCCGGCGTCGGTCGAGCGGCTCGTCATCGCGAGCGGTGGTTACGATCTGCCGGCGTTCGAGAACCTGACCAAGTTCAAGACCTGGGCCGAGGAAGGGCCGCCCAAGGGCACACTCTTCCACTATCCCGATCCCTACAAGCACCAGAAGCTGTCGATTGCAGCATCACCCGCGCCGCCCAAGGTCGCCCAGCAGATCTATGCCCAGGGAACGCTGTGCAACATGTGCGTCAAATACGCCCAGGGCGAGAAGATGGATTCGGTGCTGGCCTGGGCCGAGACGGAAATCGAAGGCTTCATGCGTTCGTGAACGCACGCACCTGAAGCAATTCCGGCCCGGGCTATCAGCCCGGGCCGTTCCGGCAACAAGGCGATCATATCATGGCCGATATTGCGGTTGGCACTCAGGGACGTGGCGTCGTCAGGTCGCAAGCCACATCACGTTCGTCACTGCGCAAATGGGCGAAACGGAAATCGACGGTCGCGTTCTTCATGGCGCTGCCGCTGATCCTCCTGATCGGGATTCTCGTCATCTATCCCGCCTTCTATTCGATGCATCTCGCAACCTTGAACAAGTCGATGACGAAGTTCGTCGGCTTCGGCAATTTCCAGTACCTGTTCAAGCGCGACACGTTCTGGATGGTGGTGGAGCAATCCTGCATCTTCGCCATCACGGCCGTGATCTTCAAGGCGCTGATCGGATTCGTCGGCGCGCATTTCGTCCACAACGTTCCGCTCAAGAAGCAGCGCAAGTGGCGCGGCATGCTGCTGATCCCGTGGGTGATCCCGCCGGCGATGGGCACGCTGGCATGGCTCTGGCTGTTCGACCCCTCCTACAGCGCCTTCAACTGGATCCTGACGCACATCGGCCTGTCGGCAGTGCCATGGACCGGTGATGCTTACTGGGCGCGGTTCTCGGTGATCCTGGTCAACGTCTGGGCCGGCGCGCCGTTCTTTCTCATCATGTATCTCGCGGCGCTGAAGTCGGTGCCGGAGCAACTTTATGAAGCGGCTGCGATCGACGGCGCGAGCTGGTGGCAGCGCATCTGGTACATCACGCTGCCGATGATGCGCAACATCATCGCCATCACCGCGCTGTTCTCGCTGATCGTCACCTTCGCCAACTTCGACATCGTGCGGATCCTGACCGCCGGCGGACCGGTCGACAAAACCCATCTGTTCGCGACCTATGCCTTCCGTGTCGGCATCGAAAGCAACGACATCCCGCTCGGCGCCAGCGTGTCGCTGTTCATGTTCCCGATCCTCGCGATCGCGGCGGTGTTCATCCTGCGCGACATCATGCATCGCGGAAACGAGGCCTGATGAGCACGCTCGCCATCAACGACAAGGCGGCGCCCACGCGCAAGGTCTATCGCAGCATGAAGCGCGACCGCGTCTGGGCGCTGCGCTGGAGCTACGTCTTCCTGACGATCTTCGCGATCTTCTTCCTGACGCCGCCGATCTACATGTTCATCACGTCACTGAAGAGCAGCGCGGAGATCGGGGCGCAAACCAATCCGTGGGTGGTCTATCATCCAATGCTGGGCAATTACCTCGAGCTCCTGACCTCGTCCCAATACCTGACCTTCTTCAGAAATTCGGCGTGGTGTCGGTCTTCACGGTGACGATCACGATGCTGATCGCGATCCCGGCGGCGTTCGCGCTGGCGCGCATGCGGTTCTGGGGCTCGGGCGTGCTCGCGACCGGCATCTTCCTGACCTACCTCGTGCCCGACACGCTGCTGTTCCTGCCGCTGTTCAAGATGTTCGCGGTGTTCCAGCGAGTGGACCGGCATTCCAGCTGCTCAATCACTGGTGGGTGCTGCTGATCCTCTACCCCACGCTGACGGTGCCGTTCGCGACCTGGATCATGATCGGCTACTTCGCCTCGATCCCGAAGGAGCTCGACGAAGCGGCGATCATCGACGGCGCGAGCTGGCTGCAGACGCTGACCCGCATCTTCATCCCGGTGGCGCTGCCGGGGATCATCGCGGCGATGATCTTCTCGTTCACGGTGAGCTGGGCGCAGTTCCTCTATCCGCTCGCCTTTACGACCTCCGCCGACCAGCTGGTGCTGCCGGTCGGCATCACCACGACCCTGATCAAGGGCGACGTCTTCAACTGGGGCCAGATCATGACCGGCGCGCTGCTCGGCGCGGCGCCGCCGCTGATCATCTACGCCTTCCTGATGGACTACTACATCTCCGGACTGACCGCCGGTGCGACCAAGGGGTGATCGAAAATGGCCGATGTGACGTTGCGTAGCCTGGTGAAGACCTACGATGCCGTGCCGGCGGTGCGCGGCATCGACCTCGACATCGCCGACCACGAGTTCGTCGTGCTGGTCGGCCCGTCCGGCTGCGGCAAGTCGACGACGCTTGCGGATGATCGCCGGCCTCGAAGAGATCACCGACGGCGAGATCTCGATCGGCGGCGACGTCGTCAACGACGTGCCGCCGAAGGATCGCGACATCGCGATGGTGTTCCAGAACTACGCGCTCTATCCGCACATGACGGTCGCCGAGAACATGTCGTTCGGCTTGCGGCTGAAGCGCTTCCCGAAGGCCGAGATCAAGCAGCGGGTCGACGAAGCCGCGCGCATCCTCGACATCGCCGAACTGCTCGACCGCAAGCCGAAGGCAGCTGTCCGGCGGCCAGCGCCAGCGCGTCGCCATGGGGCGCGCCATCGTGCGCAATCCAAAGGTGTTCCTGTTCGACGAGCCGCTGTCGAACCTCGACGCCAAGCTGCGCGTGCAGATGCGCACCGAGATCAAGAAGGTGCACCAGAAGGTCCGCACCACCACGGTCTACGTCACCCACGACCAGGTCGAGGCGATGACGCTGGCCGACCGCGTCGTGGTGATGAACCAGGGCCGCATCGAGCAGGTCGGCGCGCCGAACGAGCTCTACCACTCGCCGCGCACGCAGTTTGTCGCGGGCTTCATCGGCTCGCCGGCGATGAACTTTTTGCCGGCGCGGCTCGAAGACAATGCCGGACGCTTGCAGATCCGGTTGACCGACACGCTGGCGCTGCCGGTTCCGGAGTCGCGCACGGCGCGTTACCGCTCCCGCACGAACGGCGAGGCGTTGACCCTGGGCATCCGCCCCGAGCACATCACCGAGAGCCGCACCGATATGCCGCCGGGCACTGCACCACTCGAGGCGAAGCCCGACGTGATCGAGCCGATGGGGATGGAGACGCTGGTCTATTTCAGGATCGGCGAGAGCGACGTCTGCGGCCGCGTCAATCCGAACGCCGCGGCGCGCGTCGGCGAAAACTTCCGCATGGCCGTCGACCTCAACAACATGCACCTGATCGATCCGGCGACCGGCCTGGTGATTTAAGGCGATGACGGTAATATAGAACCTTTATCATCCGACAGGCAGGGCGGCAAAACTCCCCAAAATCCCGCAAAAATCGCTGCAACATCAAAAACTTCGTCGGCACCGGTGGTCAAGCCATCGACAGCGGTTGCTGGGCGCGCCGCCACAAAGGCACCTTGCTCCTCTTCCCGCTTCGTGGTCATGGTCCCGCCCGCTGTTTCAGGGATCATCGCGTTGCCGACCACACCATCAAAGCCCGTCCTCGACGTTCTCGCCGGTCAGAGACAAAGCAGTCCGCCAGCGTGGATGATGCGCCAGGCGGGACGCTACCTGCCGGAATATCGCGAACTGCGCGCCAAGGCGGGCGGCTTTCTCGACCTCGTCTTCAATCCTGAGCTCGCCGCCGAAGTCACGCTGCAGCCAATCCGGCGTTTCGGGTTTGACGCTGCAATCATCTTCTCGGACCTTCCCTTGATACCGCACGCGTTGGGACGCCATGTGCGCTATGAGGCGAACGGTGGACCGCGGCTCGAGCCGCTCGAGACACCCGCTGCGATCGAGGCCATGCAAACGCGCGTGGATCCATCGGTGCTCGCGCCGACATGCGAAGCACTTCGCCTCGTCAAGCGTGCGCTTGACGCCAGGACCACGCTGCTCGGCTTCTGTGGCGCTCCGTGGACGGTCGCCACCTACATGATCGCGGGCCAGGGCACGCCTGATCAGGTGCCCGCGCGATTATTTGCCTATCGGCATCCGGACGCGTTCGCCAGATTGATCGACATTCTGGCCGACGCCGCGACTGATTTTCTGATCGCACAGCTCGACGCTGGCGCCGACGCGGTGCAGCTGTTCGATACCTGGGCGGGCATGCTGCCGTCGGCCGAGTTCGCGAGGTGGTGCACGGCGCCGACGAAAAAGATCGCTGCCACTGTCCGCGCGAAGCGACCCGGCGCAAAAATCATCGGCTTTCCGCGCGGGGCCGGCGCCAACCTGCCCGCTTACGTCGACGCCACCGGCGTCGACGCCGTCAGCATCGACTGGGCGGCCGAGCCCGCGCTGGTCCGCGAGCGCGTGCAGAGCAAGGTGGCGGTGCAGGGCAACCTCGATCCGCTAGCACTGCTTGCCGGCGGCGACGCGCTCGACCGCGCCGTCGACGACGTGCTGTCAAATTTTACCGGCGGCCGTTTCATCTTCAATCTCGGCCACGGTATCGTTCCCGAGACGCCGATCGCAAACGTCGAGCGCATGCTCGCGCGCGTGCGGGCATTCAAAGGCTAGCGGCCAGATGACCACAGCGTCTTTTGCGCGCGGCCGGGCCACTCGTCATCATAGGCAGCGTGCACGTGACGCGGCGCTGCTGTCGATCGGACCGAAGATGCCGTTCGGCGAGGGCTGGTCGCTGCGTGCCAAGTTCGCGCGAATTCGCGGGCACCTCGCAGGTCAACGGCGGTATGGGCACGCTACGTTACAACTAGCGAATTGCAGAAATATGAAGCGCTGCTCATTTCGCTGACGAATTTCGTCTTCTTCCGCTGCGGTGCGGCATCGCGACCCGCTTGTCAACAAATCCGATCGCCGCGACAATCCGCGCTGCCGGTCTCGAATTGCCGGCAGCAAGGGAGGAAGGACATGACGAAAACGATTGTTGGGTTGCTCGCGTTGGGTGCCGTCGCATTGGCCGCGACACCCGCCCCGGCCGCAAAGATGATGAGTTGCAACGGCGCCGACTTGCAAAAGGTCAATGCGATGATGCCGGGCATGGTCGAGGGTCAGGGCAAGACGACCATGTACAAGGAGATGGCGATGACGAACACCGCCATGAGCAAGGGCGACATGAAGGGCTGCGCGATGCACCTCAACATGGCGGCCAAGGCCGGGATGGCGAAGTAGCGCAACGGCAAGATTTCGAAAATACCGGAGGCGGCCATCGGCCGCCTCTTTTGCTTCTGTCTCAGGCGGCTGCGCGCGATTGCGGAGCCGACTTGATGCTCGACCGTATGGGTCTTGCGCGTCAGCCACGATGAGAACCGGTCGAGATAAATGTAGATCACCGGCGTGGTGAATAGCGTCAGCGCCTGCGACACCATAAGGCCGCCCACCATCGCCCAGCCGAGCGGCTGGCGCAGCTCCGAGCCGGTGCCGTGGCCGAGCATCAGCGGCAACGCGCCGAGCAATGCCGCCATCGTCGTCATCATGATCGGTCGGAAGCGCAGCAGCGCGGCTTCGCGAATCGCCGCCTCCGGCGACAGCGATTTCGCCCGTTCGCCGTGGATCGCGAAGTCCACCATCATGATGCCGTTCTTCTTGACGATGCCGATCAGCAGGATGACGCCGATCAGGGCGATCAGGCTGAAATCATAGCCGCCCAGCATCAGCGCGCAGATCGCGCCCAGCGCCGCCGACGGCAGCGTCGACAGGATCGTCAGCGGATGAATATAACTCTCGTAGAGAATGCCGAGGATCAGATAGACCACGACCAGCGCCGACACGATCAGCAGCGGCACGGCGCCAAGCGATTGCTGGAACGCCTGTGCCGTCCCCTGGAAGGTGAACGACATCGCGCCGGGCGCGCCGAGATCGCGTTCGGCCTGCTGGATGGCGTCGGTCGCCTGGCCAAGCGAGGTGCCCTGCGCCAGATTGAAGCTGATCGTCACCGAGGGGAACTGTCCCTGGTGGCTGATCGACAGCGGCCGCACCGGCACCGTCGTCCAGTGCATGAATGACGACAAGGGCACGTTGGAATTGGTGGTCGGCGACTTCACATAGATCGAATCGAGCGTCTCGACCTTGCCCTGCAACTCCGGCGGCACCTCGATGATGACGTGGTAGGTCGCGGTCTGCGTGAAATACTGTGTCACCTGGCGCTGACCGAAGGCGTCATACAGCGTATCGTCGATGACCTGCGGCTGGATTCCCAGTCGCGACGCCTGGTCGCGATCGATCGTCAGCGTCAGCGTGGTGCCCTGATTCTGCTGATCGCTCGCGACGTCTCGCAGCTCTGGCAAGGTCTGCAGCTTGGCCAGGACCCTTGGCGCCCAGGTGTTCAGCTCATCGATGTCGGCATCCTGCAGGCCGAGCTGGTATTGCGTGCGCGAAATGCGGCCGCCGATACGCACGTCCTGCGCTGCCTGCAGGTAGAGCCGCGCGCCCTCGACCTGGTTCAGCTTCGGCCGCAGCCGGGCGATGATCTGGTCGGCGGTTGCTGAGCGCTGATCACGCGGCTTCAGCGTGATGAACATGCGGCCGAGGTTGAGCGAGGAGCCGTTGGAGTTGCCGCCGATGGCCATGGCGACGCTCGCGACGTCGGGATCGGCCAGCACCACAGCGCCAAGCTGCTCCTGATGCTTGGCCATGTCGGCGAACGAGATGTCCTGCGCGGCCTCAGACTGGCCGGTGATCAGACCGGTGTCCTGCTGCGGGAAGAAGCCCTTTGGGATCACGGTGAACATGAAGACGGTCAGCGCCGTGGTCGCCAGGAAGATGCATAGCGTGACGAATTTGTATTGGATCGCGCGATCGAGGATGGCGCGATAACCGGCCAGCATGCCGTCAAAGAACCGTTCGCCGAGCTGGAACAGCTTGCCATGGCGCGCTTCCTCGCGCGGCTTCAGGAACCGCGAGGCCATCATCGGCGTCAACGTCAGCGCCACGAACGCGGAGACGGCGATCGTCATCGACAGCACCACCGAGAATTCGCGAAACAGGCGCCCGATGATGCCTGACATGAGCAGCAGCGGGATCAGCACCGCGACCAGTGACAGGCTGATCGAGAAGATAGTAAAACTGATCTCGCCGGCGCCTTGCAGCGCCGCCTTGAACGGCGACATTCCTTCTTCGACATGGCGGGTGATATTTTCCAGCATCACGATGGCATCATCGACCACGAAGCCGACCGCGATGGTCAACGCCATGAGCGAGAGGTTGTCGAGACTGTAGCCGGCCAGCCACATCAGCGAGCAGGCGCCGAGCAGCGACAGCGGCACGGTGATGGCCGGGATGATCGTTGCCCACAGGTCGCGCAGGAAGGCAAAGATCACCAGCACCACCAGCACGATGGTGACGCCGAGTGTGAACTGCACGTCGGTCACCGCCGCGCGAATGGTCTGCGTGCGATCGCTCAGCACGCCAACCTTGATGGTAGGAGGCAGCGCCAGCTCGAGGTGCGGCAATGCGGCCTTGATGCGGTCGACCGTGTCGATCACGTTGGCGCCGGGTTGCTTGAAGACGACGAGAAGATTCCGCGCTTGCCGTTCGCCCACGCAGCCTGATGCATATCCTCGGGTCCCGAAATCGCCATGCCAATGTCGCGCACGCGAACCGGCCCGCCATTGCGATAGGCGATGATGACATCATTCCAGTCCTTCGCCGCCGTGATCTGGTCGTTGGCGTAAACGGTATATTCGCGCTGAGGGCCGTCGAGCGAACCCTTTGGGCTGTTGACGGTGGCGGCTGCGATTTGCGTACGTACGTCTTCCAGCGATAGCCCCTTGGTCGCAAGCATCGCAGGATCGACCTGGATGCGGATCGATGGCTTTTGCTGGCCGCCGATGTTGACCTGGCCGACGCCGGGAATCTGGCTGATCTGCTGGGCGATCTTGGTCTCGACCTGATCGTCGAGCTCGATCAGCGGCAACTGGTCTGTCGTCGCCGACACGATCATGATCGGTAAGTCGGCGGGATTGACCTTGCGATAGGTCGGCGGGCTCGGCAGGTTCTTCGGCAGCTGGCCGCTCGCGGCATTGATCGCCGCCTGCACGTCGTTGGCGGCCGCATCGATGTTGCGATCGAGATTGAACTGGATCGTGATCGACGTCGAGCCGAGCGAGCTCGACGACGACATCTCGCTGACGCCCGGAATCTGGGTGAACTGCGTCTCCAGCGGCTGCGCCACCGACGAAGCCATGGTGTCGGGGCTCGCGCCGGGCAGCGAGGCAGAAACCTGAATGGTCGGAAAATCGATTTGCGGCAGCGGTGCGACCGGCAGCTGCGGGTACGCGATCAGGCCGACAAACAGCACGCCGGCCATCAGCAGCGAGGTTGCGATCGGTCGATGGATGAAAGGAGCCGAGAGTCCGCTGCTCATCCGCCTACGTTAGCCTCCTGGGTTGACTTCGCCGCCGCCGCGATGACGATCGGCGAACCGTTCTGCAACCGGTACTGACCTGCGGTGACGACACGCTCGCCGGCGCTCAAGCCCTTCGTCACCACGGCGTTGTCCGAATTGCCTTCGCCGACGTCGATTGGCCTCGCCTCGACGCGCTTTTGATCGTTGACGACATAGGCCCACAAGCCCTGCTGGCCGTGCTGCACGGCGGACTGCGGCACCACGACCACGTTCTGCAATGTGTCGACCAGGACCTTCATCGACACCGACTGTCCCGGCCACAGCACGTTGTCGGGATTGGCGAACGTCGCCTTCAGCTGGATCACTCCGGTCGTGGTGTCGACCTGGTTGTTGATCACCGCTAGCGTGCCCCGCGCAAGCTGGCGGCTGCCGTCGGCGCTGAGCGCAGTGACAACCACATTGCCCCGCTTCATCGCATCATTGATGCGATTGATCTGGCTTTCCGGCAGCGTGAACACGACCGAAATCGGCTGCACCTGGGTGATGGTGACGATGCCGCTCTGGCTGGCAGCGGTGACGATGTTGCCCTGGTCGGCGAGCCGGAAGCCGACGCGGCCGTCGATCGGTGCCTTGATCTCGGTATAGGCGAGCTGGGTCTGCGCGTTCTCGAGCGCGGCCTGATCGGCCTGCACCAGCGCGGTCTGCTGAGCGACGGTCGCCTGCTGCGTATCGAGCTGCTGGCGGGAAGCAAAATCCTGCCGCGCCAGCGTCTGGTAGCGCTGCAGATCGAGTTGCGAGTTGCTCAAGGTCGCCTCGTCCTGCGCCTTCTTCGCAGTCGCTTGATCGACAGCGGCGCGGTAGGGTCGCGAATCGATCTGCGCCAGCAGGTCACCCGCCTTCACGATGTTGCCTTCCTTGAAGGCGATGTTCGTGATCTCGCCGTCGACTCGACTGCGCACAGTGACCGTGTTGAACGGCTGCACGGTGCCGAGCCCGCTCAGCAGCACCGGGAAGTTCGATTGGCCGACGACCGCGACCGAAACGGGAATGCCCTGTTCCTGGCCGGACCGCGCCGTCGGTTTTGCACGCGAGGCGTGGTCATAGACAAAGTAGCCGCCCGCCGAAACAGCAACCGCGACCGCGACGAGCTGCAATGCGCCTGGTTTTCTCAAAGCTCTGCCTTTCAAAACGAAGACAGCAACCGCCGCTCTGCGTCGCTCGGCCTCCTCCAAAGCCTCGCGACGAGCTCAAGCAGTTGCTTGTTTGCTTTTCAGCGATCATACATCATGCTTGTTGACATGACGTTGGCCGTGGTTCGCGCAAAGGCTTCAACTCTCGTTGAGGCGAATTAAATTTTGGTCATGCAACGCGTGTTGGATCAACGATCGCTGCGGCTTTGCGTTCCTGCTGCTGACCGACGTTTCGAGGTGATTCCGATGAGCGGTATCAGATCTTCAATTGGCGCGTTGCTGTTCGCTCTGCCGCTCGCATGCGCAGCCGCCGCGACGACGAATGCACAAACGCTCACCGGTCCGGCCGCGTTCGGCGACTGGCGCGCCGATCGTCCCAGCGTGGTCAGGCACATCACGCCAGCCGATCTGCCGAAACCATGGGCGACCCCGTCGGCGGGAAACGGCTCGCGCATCGTGCCGCGACCCACTGATGCGAAGCCCCAGGTGCCTGATGGATTCGACGTCGCACTGTTTGCCGAGGGCTTCGACCAACCCGCGCATCATCCGCGTCGCGACCGAATGGCGACATCTTCGTTGCGGAAACGCGCGCCAACCGTATTCGCGTGTTGCGCGCCGCCGACGGCGAGAGCAAACCGAGCGTCAATGAGGTTTTTGCCGGAAATCTCAGCCAGCCGTTCGGCATCGCATTCTATCCGCAGAACGATCCGCAATGGATGTACGTCGCCAATACCAACTCCGTTGTGCGCTTTCCGTATCGCGCCGGAGATCTCAAGGCGTCGGGCCGGCCGGAGACTATCGTTGCCAGCCTGCCGCACGGTGGTAACCACTCGACCCGCGACATCGCGTTTTCGCAGGATGGCAAGCGGATGTTCGTCTCGGTCGGCTCGGCCAGCAACGTCGGGGAAGGCCTCGGCAAGCCCGAAACCGCGTTCTGGCCGGAAGACCACGTGCTCGGTGCGACCTGGGGTTACGAGACCGATCGCGCTGACGTGCTGGTGTTCGATCCCGACGGCAAAAACAAGGGCATCTTTGCGACCGGCATCCGCAACTGCGTCGGGCTTGCGGTGCAGCCTGCCAATGGCGAGCTGTGGTGCTCGACCAACGAGCGCGACGGGCTCGGCGACGATCTCGTGCCCGATTATGTGACGCGCGTACGCGAGGGCCAGTTCTTCGGCTGGCCGTGGTACTATATCGGCGACAACGAGGAGCCACGGCTGCGCGGCGAACGGCCTGACCTGAAGGGCAAGGTCACCGTGCCCGATGTGCTGATCCAGCCGCACTCGGCGTCGCTTGGCATGACGTTCTATGACGGCAAGCAATTCCCCGCGGAATATCAAGGCGACGCCTTCGCGGCCGAGCACGGCTCGTGGAACAGGGCGAAGCGCACGGGCTACAAAGTGATCCGCATCAAGCTGAAGGATGGCGCGCCGACCGGCGAGTACCAGGACTTCATGACCGGGTTTGTCGCGAGCGACGCCAACGTCTGGGGACGTCCGGTTGGCGTCGCGGTCGCCCACGACGGCGCGCTGCTGGTCACCGAAGACGGCAACGGCACGATCTGGCGCGTGAGCCGGAAGCCCTAGGGAACAGCGCGGGCTACGGCGCCAGCCCGGCGCGGCGGCCTTGAGCTCATGCCGCGCAAACAGGAAGAGCGCAACGACGAACGGCGCAACAAAATAGATCATGCGATAGGCGAAGTACGCGCTCAGCGCCGCCGCCTTTGACGGGGGCGCCGTGAGAATGGTCATCGCGGTCTCGAACACGCCGAGGCCGCCGGGCACCAGGCTCAGCACCGATGCGGTGGCGGCAATCAGATAGACCGAGAGGAACGGCAGATAGCTCAACGCGAGATCGTCGGGCAGCAGGACATAGAACACTGTCGACACCGCGACGGCATCGAGCGAGGCGAGCGCAATTTGCGCCAGCGCCAGCGGCAGCGACGGTGGCCGCAAGTGCGCGCCGCCGATCGCCACGGGTTTGCGCCAGACGGCACAGAGCGCGAGGTAGCTGCAGGTCACACCAAGCAATATGACGCCGCCGGCGATGACGGCTGCGCGCGGCAGCCGCAACAGCGCGCCGACGTCCTGCGGATCGAACAGGCAGAGCAGACCGCTGACCGCGAGCACGCCGGTCGCGTAAGCGATGGTGCAAAACACGACGATCGCCCCGATCTCGATGCTGGAAAGGCCGAAACTTCGGTAGATGCGGTACCGGGTCGATCCGCCGGTAATCAGCTGGAGCCCGACGACGTTCGAAAACACAAAGGCGGTGAACGACGCAAACAGCACGTCGCGCGCGCGCAAACGCCGCCGCACGTAGCGCAACGCCAGAAAATCATAGCCGGTCAGCAGCAGGTAGCTCATCGCCGTCAGCGCAAATGCCGCCACGAGCCGGCCGCGCGGGATTGACGAGATGCGCTCGATGACCTCGCGCGCGCTGACATCCGCGAATTCGCCCACCAGTACGACAACGGCCGCCGCGAAGATCACGATCATGACCACGACCGCGATGCGATCGAGCAGCTGCGCCCTGGACATGCGCTAGTCGCCGCTGACCGCGACCGTCATCGGGTTGCCGCGCCACTCGAATTCGTCGCCGGTCCAGGCGGCGATCCACAGGCAGGGCAGCATGACGTCGCGGAGCAGACACAGCGCCGCGATGCGCAGCGAAAACGGCCAGCCCGCCGCATAGGCGAGCAGGGCTTCGATTGCGTACCAGCCGACGGCGAGCGCCACGAGCATCGGAATCACCGGCCAGCCGGCGAGCGCTGCCGCGACGCCTGCAAATGCGAGCGGCGGCACGGCGCCGACAAGAATCTCGGGCACGAAGGCCCACTTGAACGTCTGGCGCCGCAGGCGCGCCCAGCGCAGCTGGCGGCGCCAGACGTCGCTGAAGCTGCGGCTGCCGAGGGGTTGCGCAAACGGCGCGGTGACGAGCCGCACCCGCAGTCCACAGCCCGCGCACGATCTTGGTCGCCGCGGCGTCCTCGGCGACCTCATCGGCCAGTGCCTCGATGCTCCCGGCCGCATCGAGCAATTCGCGGCGCCACAGCATCGCCTTGCCCTGGGCAAAGCCGAAGCCAATGATGTCGGCGAAGCACTGCCAGCGTGCCTGGTAGGTGTTGAGAAACGCGCACTCGAGCTCGGCGCCGACACTCTGCGGAGCGGAGCCAACCGGCGGCGAGCAGACGAGGCCGACATCGTCGCGCCAGGCGCCGAGCATGCGCTGAAGATGGTCCTTCGGCATCAGGACATTGCTGTCCACCATCAGCACCCAGCCGTAACGGCTCGCGTGCCAGCCCTTGACGAGATTGTTGAGCTTTGGGTTGCTGCTCACGGTCGAATTGCCGATCAGCACTCGGGCGTCGACTTGCGGATGATCCGCGATCAGCCGCTTGACCAGCGGAATGACGGGGTCTTCGGCGTTCGCAACACAGAACAGGATTTCGTAGCGCGGGTAGTCGAGCGCAAAGGTCGTGAGGAGCGTTTCCTCGATGAAATTCTCGATGCCGCACACGGGCCGCAGGATGCTGACGCCCGCGGACCTGTCCACGATGCCCGGCGCGCTCTCATCGCGCCATGTCAGGCGGATGACAACCGCGATCACACTGACGACATGGGACAGCACGGCCACGGCGCCCGCGCCTAGCAGAATCGCCTGATTCATCCCGCCCGTCATATTAAGCGGAGATAACAATTCGACGACAGCCGCCGGACCGATCCCTTGCGCGGCAAAGCTTCTGCCTACGGCAGCGAGTGCACGATCACGGGGCCTGCTGTCGCGGTGGCCGCACCGACCAGCAGCGGCCCCAGATTCTTCTCGATCCAGGCCAATGCCCGCCGGTTCGACTCCCGCGCGCCCTCGACATTGTTGAAGATGCTGATGGCGGTCACGGTGTCATCGGGCGCATAGACCACATAGTAGCCCATGAAGCCCGGGACGCCGCTGATGATGGGAACCGCACCCTTTATGCGATTGGCCAGCTCATCGGCCATGCCGGTCTTAGATTTCATCTGACGAATGGCAGCGTACATGAGATCGATCCTCCTCGATCACCTGTGACAGCCTCAAGTCTACGCCTCCCCGCGCAAACCGTCACTGCCGCTCGATGGAATGTTTGGCCCCCCTGTCAGGCCGCGCGGCCGAGGTCGCCCTCGCCATGCCCGCGCAGGATGCGGTTGACGAAGTCAGCGATCGCATCGAGCGTGGCGACGGCCGCTTCGCGGTGCGGCGAGTGCGCCGCGCTCTCGACGAGCGCGACGTCCACTGGGCAGTAACACTCCGCCTCTGCCACCTCGATCTGCGCTAAAGTGCCGTATTGATCCTGCGCGCCCTGCACGATCTGTACGGGCACACGGATGTAGGACAGGTATTCGGTGATATCCCACTCGCGGAATTTCGGATCGAGCCAGGCGCCATTCCAGCCGTAGAATGCGTTGTCGACGTCCTTGTGCCAGCGCGCGAGCCTTTCTTTCAGCTTGCCGGTCTCGTACTCGCGCTTGATGCCTGCGATCGAGGTGACCGAAATATCCTCGACGATGAAGTGCGGCGCGATCAGGCTCAATCCACGCACGCGATGGTCCTAAATCCCACCGGCGTAGATCGCGGCAATCGATGCGCCGTCGGAATGGCCGATCAAGAGCCCGCGACGAAAGCCGATCATGTCGAGCAGCTTTGGCAAGACGTCGAGCGCCTCGGTGTGCATGTAGCTCAGCGGGCGCGGCAACGACACCGGCGTCGAGGCGCCGTACCCGGCGCGCGAATAGACGAATACACCGGCGCCGGTCGCGGTCGCAAGCTGGTCCGGGAACTCGCCCCACAGGCCGATCGAACCGAGGCCTTCGTGCAGCATCACCAGGGTCGGCGCCTCCGACGGCGGCGGCCCGATGTGACGGTATTCGAGCTCGCTCGCGCCGATTTTCAGGAAGCCGGTCGATTGCAGTGCTGCCATTTCCAATTCCTGGCGCGTCAATCCTCGCGCAGCTTGAAGCGCTGGATTTTTCCCGTCGCGGTCTTCGGCAGCGAATCCACCACGTCGATCCAGCGCGGATATTTCCACATACCGATCTGCTGCTTGACGTGCTCTTTCAGGGCTTCGCGCAGCGGCTCGGCGTCGCCTTTCGCTTCGTCCTTCAGCGTGATGAACGCCTTCGGCCGCAACAGGCCGTCACCGTCCTTCTTGGCGACGACCGCAGCTTCCAGCACCGACGGGTGCGTCATCAGCGCGAACTCGACGTCGAATGGCGACACCCACAAGCCCGACACCTTGAACATGTCGTCATTGCGTCCGCAGTAGCGGTACATGCCGTCGCCATCGCGGGTGTAGATATCGCCAGTGCGTGTCCATTCGCCCTCGAAGGTGCGTCGCGTCTTCTCGCGCTGGTTCCAGTAACCTTCCGCCGCGGTCGGACCGCGTATGATCAATTCGCCGAGCTCGCCGTCGGCGACATCTGCGCCCTTCTCGTCCACGATGCGTGCGTCGTAACCGGGCACCGGCACGCCCGAGGTACCGTAGCGCAGCTTGCCGGGCTGGTTGGAAATGAAGATGTGCAACATCTCGGTCGAGCCGATGCCGTCGAGAATGTCGACGCCGAAACGTCTCTTCCATTCGGTGCCGACGTGCTCGGGCAAGGCTTCGGCGGCCGACACGCACCAACGCAAACGCTTCGAGCCGTTCTCCGGCGTGCAGTTCGCGTCCGCCAGGATTTGCGCAAAAAGCGTCGGCGCGCCGAAGAACAGTGTCGGCTGCTCGCGCTTCAGCACCTCGAAAATCGCTGGCGGCGTTGGCCGGCCCGGCAGCAGCACGGTGCTGGCGCCGACCGACAACGGAAAACTCATGCCATTGCCAAGCCCGTAGGCGTGAAACAGCTTTCCCGCGGTGAAGCAGATATCGTCCGGGGTGATGCCAAGCACGCCCTGGCCGTAGAGTTTTGCCGTCTGCATCAGGCTGGTGTGAATATGGCGAACGCCCTTTGGCATGCCGGTCGAGCCGGACGAGTAGAGCCAGAACGCCACCTCGTCGCCTGAGGTCTCGGCGGGAGGAGTGCCGACCTCAGCACGCAGCAGCTTGCCGAAATTTTGGTGACGCGGCGGCCCCTCGCCGACCACGATCAGTGACTTCAACGTCGAAAGCCCTGCACTCGCCGCCTCGGCCGCTTCGAGATTCGGCGGCGACACGAACAGCGCCTTGGCGCGCGAGTTCCTGCAGGATGTAGCGAAACTGCTCGACCGGCAGCAGCGTGTTGAGCGGGATCGGGATGATGCCGGCGCGAATCGCGCCAAAGAACAGCACCGGGAACTCCACGGTGTCCTGCATGATCATCGCAAAACGGTCTTCGCGCTGTAATCCAAGCCGGGCAAGCATGGGTCCAACCCGCGCGACGTCCTCGGCAAGTTCGGCGTAAGTGATGCGTCGCGCGGGATCCGCGAACGCGAGCTTCGTCCCTCGCCCTTCCCTGACATTGCGGTCGACCAAGTCGACGGCAGCGTTGTAGACGCTCATCCCGCTCCCTCGAATTCGAACAGCTTGGCGGCGCTTCTGCCGGCACCTCGGTTTACATGCACTATAATTCCTAGCACGCCACCGCGGCCGCCAATTGTCAATATTTTCCGGCATTATGCTGCCGATGCAACCACGCCCTTGCGCAGCAGAAAGCAGCCGTAGGGCCTGACGTCACCGACCTGTACGACGGCGAACGCTTTCATTGCAGCATCATAGAAAGCGAAGCGTTCGAGGCCGACCAGCGGCAAATGCTTGCCGCAAGCGCGGTCGATCTCCTTCTGCACCTCGCTCTGCACGTCCGGGATGGCGGCCGCATCGCCGACAACTTCCATGCGCCGGCAGGGATCATCGACAAAATCGTCGATCGGCAACACCGACAGGATCGCGCGCGCGGCGCGGCCCATCGTCAGTCCCGGCAGCTGCACCAGCCGCCCCGAACTGGTCGCCTTCGCGATCCGCACCGCCGGATGATTGCCGTCGACGAGCGCGAGATCATCACCGTGCCCCATCGCCGCCAGAATCCAGAGCAGGTCAGCCGTCAGCACGGGATCGATGTTGCGCAGCATCCGCTATCTCCTGCCGCGATGGCTCAAATAAATGCGCGCCGCGGTGCCGCCGAGGATAGCGTCGCGCGCGGCGGCGTCGAGCGGCTCAAGCAGTGCCGTCGTGGTATCCCACCAGCGCGCATAGCCGCCGGCGAGATCGACCACCGGCCAGTCGCTCCCCCACACCAGCCGCTGCGGACCGAACACTTCGAACACATGATCGACGTAGGGCTTAATGTCATCGACGGTCCAGTCCGGCGTCGCTTCGGTCGCGATGCCGGACAGCTTGCAGACTGTGTTCGAACATCTCGCAACGGCCGCGATGTCAGCGCGCCAGGGATCAAGCAGCCGCTCGCGGATCGGCGGCTTGGCGATGTGATCGATGACGACGGTCAGGTCCGGATGGCGCTCGCAAATCTTCTGCACGCGCGGCAGATGCTGCCGCCGCGCCAGCGCGTCGAACACTAGGCGCAGTTCCGTCATTGCGTCGAACGCCGCCGCGAGGTTCGGCCGTAGCAGCCAGTCATCGTCGGCGATGTCGTGCAGCATCGGCCGCACGCCGACCAGCAGCGGGTGCTCGGCGGCAACCTTCGCGACCGTCGATGCTGCGTCCACCGCATCGAAATCGATCCAGCCGACCACGCCGGCGACAAATGGCGCGCGCTCGGCAAGCTCAAGCAAATAGAGTGTTTCGGCGAAGGTCGGTGCCGCCTGCACCAAAATCGTCCTGTCGATGCCGCGCGCGTTCAGAAACGGCGCGAGATCGTTTGGGCTGAAGTCGCGATAGATCGGCGTCAGCGCCGGTGTGAGCCAGCCATAGTCGCCTCGCGAAAGGCTCCAGAAATGCTGATGCGCGTCGATCCGGAGCACGACCAGTCTCAGCCCGGTACCGGCACGTCGCGAGCGAGCAGCCCCTCGCCCTTAAGGTCACGCCATAGCGCAGCGGGGATCGTGACCGACAGCGACGCCAGATTTCGCTGCACTTCTTCCGGAGTCACCGCGCCGAGTACGATCGAGGAGACCGCGGGATGACCGAGCGGAAATCGCAAGGCAGCGTCAGCCAGCGCCACACCGTGGGCGCGGCAAGCCTTCTCGATGCGCTCGACGCGCGCGACAATATCCGGCGGCGCGACGCGATAATTGTAGCGCGCGCCGGCAACGGGACCGGTTGCCAGAATGCCCGAGTTGAAGACGCCGCCGAGCATCACGCCGATCTTCTTTTCCAGCGCCAGTGGCAGAAATTCATCGAGCGCGGGCTGCTCGAGCAGCGAGTAGCGACCCGCCAGCAGCATAGTGTCGAAATCCCCGGCGCGCGCGAAGCGCGCGCACATGTCGGCCTCGTTGAGACCGACGCCGATCGCCTTCACCACGCCTTCGGACCGCAGCTGAGCCAGCGCCCGATAGGCGCCCTCCATCGCCTCGCGAAACCGCTGCTCGATGTTGTCGCGGCCATGGGTCCAGACGTCGGCGTCGTGGATCAGAACGATGTCGATCGCATCGACGCCGAGCCGCAGCATCGACTGCTCGAGCGAGCGCATCGTGCCGTCATAGGAATAGTCGAACGTCGCCGCATGCGGGAAACCGCCGGCAAAGCCCGGCGAAGCGTTGCCTCCGCCGGCGCGCGCCTTCGCGCCGCGCGGGTTCATCCAGCGCCCGACCTTGGTCGACAGCACGAAGGTTTCGCGCGCGACACGGCGCAGGGCGGTGCCGCAGCGATGCTCGGCGAGCCCGTTACCGTAATGTGGCGAGGTATCGAACAGGGTGATGCCGCGCTCGAGCGCGGCGCTCACGGTTGCGATCGCGGTGGCATCGTCCAAGCCGGGCGTAGAGATCGCCGAGCGGCGCGGAGCCGAAACCGATCTCCGTGACATCGAGAGTTGATCTTCCAAGCCGGCGTTTGGCCAGAGCGGACATGGCGACGCGTGACCTCCGCGCAAAGATCTCAGGCGATCCCGAGCGCGCGTTTTCGGGTCTTGTCGATGTGAGCGACCATCGCCGCAGCCGCTCGTTCCGGATCGCGCGCCTCGAACGCCGCGATGATGCCGAGGTGCTCCTGCATCGTCGGGATCACCCGCGAATTGTCAAGCCGCGTCGTCTCCTCACGGATCACCCGGATCTTGATCAGGTTGACGCGATAAGTCTCGCTGACGATGGCGTTGCCCATCGCATCGATCACCGTGGTGTGCATGCCCCAATCGGTGGTTTGCGCTTTGGCCAGCAGCTTTGCCGGGATGCCGCCGTTCTCCAGCGCCGTTTCGCAGGCGCTGAGCACACGCTCATGCTGCTCGCGCAATTTCGCGATCAGCGCGGCGTCGCCCGAACTCGGCGAAAGCCGAGGCAGCCTCGCGTTCAAGGATGGTGCGGAACTGGAAGGCATCGCGGATCAGGTTCAGGTCGATGTGGGCGATCTGCATGCCGCGCTGCGGCACCGTCTTGATCAAGCCCTCCGCCTCGAGCCGCGGGATCAGTTCGCGAATGCCGCCGAGCGGCAGTTGCGTGATCTCAACCAGCTGGCGCTGGGTGATAAACTGGCCGGGCTTCAAGTCGCGCGCGAGCAGCTTTTGCGTGAAGCTTTCGTAAGCTTTCTCGCGCAGCTTCAGTTGCTCGGTCGCGGTTGCGTCCATCGCGGATCACGCCGCCTTTGCTGCAAAGATCGCGTCGTAGTGACCCGCAAGCGCTGCGAGCTCGGCACCGTTGATCGGCAACAGCGGTGCACGGGTGTTAAGCCAGGACTTTTCACGGGTGCGGTGCGCGATGATCGCCTTCACCGCAGGGATGACCGGGAATTTTTCCAGCGCATCGATGAGTTGCTTGATCCGCGGATCGTCCTGGCCCCGCTCTGCAAGCGGCAGCATGGCGTCCGGACAGATGTTGGCCATGCCGCAGATCGTGCCCTGCGCACCGGCGCGGACCGCACGCGCCAACTGGCGCTCGTCGCCGACCAGGATCGCGAGATCCGAATGTTGCTGCAGCAGCGCCGCTGTGTTCGACCAGTCGCCCGACGAATCCTTCACGCCGGCGATGACTTCGGGGAACGACTTGCGCAGCTGGCCGACCAGCGCGGCCGAGAGGCCGGCCTGCGTCATCGAAGGGATATGGTAGAGCAGCACATCGCGCGCCGACATACCGAGCGTCTCGAACAGTTGCGCGAACCACTTGAACAAGCCGTCGTCCGAGACATTCTTGAAATAGAACGGCGGCGCCACCAGCAGTGCGCGGCAGCCGAAGTCGAGCGCGGCGCGCGCCTGCGCTGCGGCATCCGGCAGCGTCGCTGCGGCGACGCCGCCGACGATCTTGTCACCGCCGATCCTGTGTGCGGCGAGCGCGCCGAACACCTGTTCGCGCTCGGCCAACGCAATCGACGCGCCTTCGCCGGTGGTACCGAATACCGTCACGCTGCTGCAGCTGTTCGCGAGACACCATTGGACATGCTCAACCAGCAGCGCGTGGTTGATCGCTCCGCTGTCATGAAACGGTGTTGAAGCGGCTGCGGAGAGACCAAAACGACGCGAAGCGGGCATTGCGAGGCTTTCGATTGCTGGCGCTGCAGCCGATGCAAGGCCGCGTGCCGATTCCATTCTGAAATGTCGTTGACATGTTAGCTATATCAGCTCTTATTGGCAAGTGGCGCGCTAAAACCGCTGCACTGCGTCATCGGCCGACGATCTTATTGTTCGGTCGGTGCGGAATGCTATAAATCGGTGACGCTGCGGACAGCGGCGTGCCGGGCAATAATCGCCGCAAAGGCGACTTGAGGGAGGATAACACGATGGCCAACGACAACAGCAAATCTGGTTTGACCCGACGCAGCGTGGTCACCGGCACATTGGCTGCGGGCGCGCTCGGCCTGTCGGGCCGGCCACTGTTCGCTGATCCGCAGTGGAAGAAATATGCCGGCACCAGCCTCGAGGTGAATCTCGTCAAGTCGCCGCGCGGCGATCTCCTGCAGAAATATGAACAGGAATTCGTCGAGCTGACCGGCATCAAGGTGTCGTCGGAGCAAATCCCCGAGCAGCAGCAGCGCCAGAAGGTCGTGATCGAATTGACCTCGGGCAAGCCGAGCTTCGATGTCGTGCACCTGAGCTATCACGTCCAGAAGCGGCAGTTCGACAAAGCCGGCTGGCTCGCCAATCTCTCGCCTTACATGAAGGATCCGGCGCTCGCCGACCCCTCGCTGTCGGAGAGCGATTTCTCCGCCGCCGGACTGCAATACGCCAGGAACGACAAGGGCGAATTGCTGTCGCTGCCCTGGTCGGTCGACTACTGGATCATCTACTGGAACAAGGAGCTGTTCGAGAAGAAGGGCCAGAAATATCCCACGACGTTCGACGAGTTGGTCACCGTCGCCGAAGCCCTGACCGACGTGAAGGACGGCACCTACGGCTTCGTTGCGCGCGGCCTGCGCAACGCCAACGTTCCGGTGTGGTCGAGCTTCCTGCTTGGCTACGGCGGCAGCTTCCTCGATGCAAAGGGTAACCTGCTCACCGACGGGCCAGAGGCGGTCGAAGGCGCCAAGCTCTACCAGCGCCTGCTGACCAAGGCGTCGCCTGCCGGCATCGCCGGCTTCAACTGGTCGGAATGCCAGTCTGCGTTCTTGCAGGGTAAGGTCGGCATGTGGCTCGACGGCGTCGGCTTCGCGCCGCCGCTGGAAGATCCGACCAAGTCACGCATCGTCGGCAAGGTCGGCTATGGCGTGATGCCGAAGGGACCGAAGGCGCAGGCCTCGGCGACATTCGGCGACGGCATCGGCGTGCCGGCCGCGAGCACCAAGAAAGAAGCGGCGTTCCTCTACTGCCAGTGGGCGGTCTCGAAGGTGATGGGCGCGCGGTTGCTGCAGACCGGCGGCGGGGTGCCGTTCCGCAATTCGATCCTGAACGACGCCGACACCCGCAAGGGCGTCACCATGCCGGCGGCCTGGGTGCAACTCGGTCGCGGCGTCCGGCAAGATCTCCAAGCTCGGCTTGCCCGTCGTCATCCCGGTCACCGAATTCCGCGACATCATCGGCACCGCGTTGACCGCGACGCTGTCTGGCGCTGATCCAGCGACCGAATTGAAGAAGGCGACCGAACAGTTCAAGCCGATCCTGGAGCGCAGCGAGAAGGCGTGAGCGGAGGCGTTGTCGGCGCGGTTGAGCAGATAAAGCCGGTGGCCGAAGCAGCGGCCGCCGAACCCTTGCGGCCGGCATCATACTGGCCGTTCGTCGTGCCGGCGCTGGTGGTGGTCGGCGGCGTCATCGTCTTCCCGTGGGCCTTCACGATCTGGATGAGCCTGCGCGAGTGGAAGATCGGCGGCGCCAACTCGTTCATCGGATTCGACAACTACATCCGCCTCGTCACCGACACACGCTTCCTCGACGCGGTCTGGCACACAGTGCTCTACACCGCGCTGTCGGTAATCCTGCCGCTGGCGCTCGGCACTATTCGCGGCGATCGTATTCCACAACCGTTTTCCGCTACGCGGTGTTCTGCGCGGCCTCTTTGTCATGCCGATGATGGCGACGCCGGTGGCGATCGCGCTGGTGTGGACCATGATGTTCCACCCGCAGCTCGGCGTGCTCAACTACCTGCTGTCGCTGGTCGGCATCCCGCCGCAGCTCTGGGTGTTCGCGCCGTCGACCGTGATCCCGTCGCTGGTGCTGGTCGAGACTTGGCAATGGACGCCGCTGGTGATGCTGATCCTGCTCGGCGGGCTCGCGGCGATCCCGACCGAGCCTTACGAGAGCGCCGTCATCGACGGCGCCGGCACCTGGCAAATGTTCCGCTACATCACCTGGCCGTTGATCATGCCGTTCATGATGGTCGCCGCGATCATCCGCAGCATCGACGCGGTGAAAAGCTTCGACATCATCTATGCGATCACGCAAGGCGGTCCGGGCACCGCCTCGGAAACCATCAACCTGTATCTCTACAGCGTCGCGTTCGCCTACTATGACGTCGGCTACGGCTCGGCTATCGCCGTCGTGTTCTTCGTGCTGATCGTCATCCTCTCGATGCTGCTGCTGCACCTGCGCCAGCGCACAGCCTGGAACGAGACCGGAGGCGCGGCATGACGCTCCGCGTCGTCTTCGAAAAACTCGCGCTCGCCTTTGCCCTGCTGGTGCTGGTGGCACCGGCGGCGATGTTCTTCGTCTGGATGCTGTCGCTGTCGGTGAAGTACGAGATCGACAATGCGGCCTACCCGCCGATCCTGATCCCCGAGCACTTCGCCTGGAAGAATTATGCTTCGGTGATCGAATCCAATCGGTTCGGCACGTTCTTCATGAACAGCGTGATCGTAACCGGACTTGCCACGCTGTTCGCGCTGGTGATCGGCGTACCGGCCGGCTACGGCATCGCGCGCATGCAGGCGACCAAGGCGGCCATCGTGATCCTGATTGCGCGCATCACGCCGGGCCTGTCCTACCTGATCCCGCTGTTCCTGTTGTTCCAGTGGCTCGGCCTGCTCGGCACGCTGTGGCCGCAAATCATCATTCACCTCGTGGTCACCGTGCCGATCGTGATCTGGATCATGATCGGCTATTTCGAGACCACGCCGATGGAGCTGGAAGAAGCCGCTGTCATTGACGGCGCCGGCGCGCTGGCAGATCTTTCGTCATGTCGCGCTGCCGATCGCCAAGCCCGGCATTGTCGTGGCGTTGATCCTGTCGGTGATCTTCTCCTGGAACAATTTCGTGTTCGGCATCGTGCTGGCGGGGCGCGAGACGCGCACCCTCCCCGTTGCGGTCTACAACATGATCTCGTTCGAACAGCTGAGCTGGGGGCCGCTCGCGGCCGCGGCGCTGATCGTGACGCTGCCAGTGCTGCTCTTGACGCTGTTCGCGCAACGCCAGATCGTCGCCGGATTGACCGCAGGCGCGGTGAAGGGCGGTTGAGCCCTACCCCTTGCGGTTCTGCGCGTTCCAGTACTGCTCGAGATTGGCAATCAGCGCCGAGCTGAAGTGGCAGTACGCCTGCTCGCGTGCGTAGACCGCGATGTAGCGGCGGAACGCGTCGATCGGCTCCTGGATCACACGGAACGCGCGGCGGTTGGCGACCGCGCCCACGGCGCCTGAGCTGGTCAGCCGGCTGATGACGCGCTCGATCGCGGCGTCCATCTCGGCCGGCCGGCGCGATCTCGTCGCAGATCAGGCGGCCCTCCGGCGACGAGCAATCGAGGCGACGCTCGTATTGAATTGCCTGACGCGCAATGCGGTCGCCGGTGAAGCGCGGCAGCCGCAGATTTGCCGCGCCCGGAATGATCCCCTCCTTGCGCGCCGGCAGCGTCATGAAGGCATCGCTCGCGGCGATGACGAAATCCATGGTCAGCAAGATCTGGCAGTGACCGCCGATTGCAAAACCCTCGACCGCCGCGACCCAGGACTTCTCCGTCGCCGTGCCGTGGACGTCATCGGGAAAAACCTCCGGGCTCGCGACGCCGCGCAGGAATTTGTGCACGAAGCCGAGCTCGCGCTGGATGAACCAGACAAATGGAATCTTGCCCTGATAGAGATGCGTCAGGTTGATGCCGCTGCCGAGCAGGCGCCGGCCGGCGTATTTCGGGTGCTCGACCGTGGTGCCGCGCAGCACCGCGATGTTGCTCGCGGAATCGAGGATCGCGACATCGACGGCGGTCTCCATGTTGTCGATGGTGGTCTGATCCTCGGCATTGAGAAAACGCGGATTGTTCGAGATCAGATGAACCGCGCGGCCGTGGCGCTCGATCCGCGCCGCACCGAGATCGAGCACGCCGTCACGCTGGAAGCGTTGCAAATATTCGCTCGCCTCCGGCCGCGGCAGCAGCATCGCATGGACCAGATGATTGCCGGCCCGCTCATGGCCGAGCACCTGCGCAAGAAAGATTCCCTGGTCGATCTCGAGCCCGTCCTTGTGGCCCTGCAGCGTGTCGGCTTCCGCCGCGATCTGTTGGGCTGACGGCACGAGACCGGGAAACGCATCGGCCGCGGCGCGCACCAGATCCTCCACGCGCACAAAACGCAAGAAGTCTTGCGTGAGCGCTGAATATACCGCTTCGACATGGCGCTGCAGGAAATGCTCGCGGCTTTGTCGCGCGGCGAGCTGAACCTGCTCGGCGACGAGGGCCTGCGCCTCGCTGCGTTTCGGCTTCGCCGGCAAGCTCTCGATCAACTGCCGCGACTTTAGCCAGAGTTCGGCGAATCTCTGCCGATCGAGTGCGAAATCGTCCGTCACAACAGGGACGGCCGCGCGCCAGGTCTTGATGGTGTCAGCGGAGATATTCGCAGCGCTCGCCGCGGTTTCAAGCAACGTCATTTCAAGACCATTCAACGCGTCGATTGAGTGAGAGTATCACCCGCGGCCGGACAACTCACGACATCGTTGACGCGCCGGGCAGCCTCCATCCGTGGCGCGGCGAGGTACGTCGAGCCCACCGATCCCGCCTCCGGGGTGGTTGGTGTCGATCTTTACCAAGAAATTTACGGTTTTTCTGCTGAACCTCCGCATTTATTGCGGCGACAACCAAGCGGACCGACATACCGTCGCGTAGGAGGCAGGAAAGCCAATGTTCAAGACCATCGACGATCCCAATTCCGTCCAGGCCCAATTCAAGGGCACCCGCGTTCAAGGACTTAACGACGATGGCGAGCTTGTCGGACTCTACAATACCAATTCGGGTGTATTCGGCTTCTACGAAATCGGCGGTGTTTTTAGCACTCTGCCCGACCCGTCACCCGGCCTGACGAGCGGCTTCGGCGCCAACGGCGTCAACAACTCCGGACAAATCGTCGGCGAATACGATCTGCAGGCCGGCGGCTACCATGGGTATCTCTATAGCGGCGGTACCTACACCACGATCGAGGATCCGAACGCCGCCGCCGTCGGCGCGACCGCTTGCAACAGCATCAACGATCCGGGCCAGATCGTGGGCTCGTACTCGGCAGGCAACGGCGTCGAGCACGGATTCCTCTATAGCGGAGGCGCCAACGGAACCTACACCAACATCGACGTTCCATTGGCTCAACACACCTGGGCTCAGGGCATCAACAACGCGGGCGAGATCGTCGGCTACTACGAGGACAGCAGCAACGCATTCCACGGCTTCACCTACACCAACGGAACCTATGCGACGTTTGACGATGCGCAGGGCACCCAGGGCACATTTGCCTTTGGTATCAATGACCTCGGCCAGATCGTCGGCAAATATGCCAACGCAAGCGGACAACACGGCTTCCTCTACTCCGGCGGCGTCTTCCTCTCGGTCGACGATCCCAGCGCCGTGGTCCCCAGTCCCAATGTGGATACCGTCACCGAGATCTATGACATCAACAATGCCGGAAGGACGGCCGGATTCTATTTCGATAACAACAGCGCAATCCACGGCTTCGTGACCGTACCGCCAGCTGCGATCAACGATTTCAGCGCTGACGGCAAATCTGACCTGCTGTGGCGCCAGACCTCAACCGGTTCGCTCGCCGAGTGGTTGATGGACGGCTCGCAAATCACCTCGAGCCAGGTGATCGCGGCAACGCCTGATAGCACCTGGCAGGTGCAATCCAAGCCCACCAACTCCGCCGTCTAGCCGCGCCCGCAGGGCGAAAGGTAACCGCTGCTGGCCTTTCATGTCGCCCATCATGCAAAGCGCATGCAATGGCGGGAGGCCGACTACCGCCATTGGCCCGTTTCGCAGAGCGACATTTCTGCATCCCGCCCCTCCGCCGTTCGCACTCGTTCACCTCTTGGGCTTCCAGTCGGCCCATGCTAGTGAGATTGCCAGTCGAGGTTTATTCGAAAGGGAGAACAGAAACATGCGTGAAGCAGTCGTCGTATCCTATGCGCGCACCGGCCTGGCAAAATCCGGCCGCGGCGGATTCAACATCACTCCGCCGATGACCATTGCCGCTCACGCGGTCAAGCACGCCGTCGAGCGTGCCGGCGTCGACAAGGCTTACGTCGAAGACTGCTACATGGGTAACGTCGCACACCTGACCGGCAACATCGGCCGCCAGGCCGCGCTGCTCGCCGGCCTGCCCAAGACGACCGCCGGCGTCTCGGTCAACCGCTTCTGCTCGTCGGGCCTGCAGACCATCGCGATGGCCGCCAACTCGATCCGCTCCGATGGCGCCGAGTGCATCGTCGCCGGTGGCGTCGAGAGCATTTCGATTCCGCGTCCGCCGATGCCGAAGGACGCGCTCGACGCCGACCTCCTGAAGGTCGCGCCCGCGATCTACATGGAAATGATCGACACCGCCGACATCGTTGCCCAGCGCTACAACCTGAGCCGCGAGTACCAGGACGAGTATTCGCTGGAATCGCAGCGCCGCATGGCGGCCGCCCAGCAGGCCAACAAGTTCAAGGACGAAATCGTCCCGATGAAGACCAAGATGAAGGTCGTCGACAAGAACACCAAGGCCGAGAGCATCGTCGACTACGTCGTCACCCGTGACGAATGCAATCGTCCGGATACGACGATGGAAGGCCTCGCCAAGCTCGAGCCGGTCAAAGGCCCGGGCAAGTTCATCACTGCCGGTAACGCCAGCCAGCTGTCCGACGGCGCCGCCGCGGTCGTGCTGATGGAGGCCAAGGACGCCGAAAAGCGCGGCCTGCAGGCGATGGGCCGCTTCGTGGCATGGGCGACGGCGGGCTGCGAGCCAGACGAGATGGGCATCGGCCCGGTGTTCGCGGTGCCAAAACTGTTGAAGCGCACAGGGCTCAAGGTCGACGACATCGACATCTGGGAGCTCAACGAGGCGTTCGCCAGCCAGTGCCTGTATTCGCGCGACAAGCTCGGCATCGATCCCGCGAAGTACAATGTCAACGGCGGCTCGATCGCGATCGGCCATCCGTTCGGCATGACCGGCGCTCGCTGCACCGGCCACATCCTGCAGGAAGGCCATCGCCGCAAGGCGAAGTGGGGCGTCGTCACGATGTGCATCGGCGGCGGCCAGGGCGGCGCGGGTCTGTTCGAGATCTACTGAGCCGTTTCACGCGAAACGAACTTTTCCGACGGCGCGGTCGCAAGACCGCGCCGTTTTTTGTTGACCACCGGTGCCGCGTAAGCGGCTGAGATGCAGGATGTTTTCGAGGATTTTGTGGGAGTTTCGCGGCCGCCCCGATAGATTGCATCTACAAAATATACAACTTTAAATTAGTATGGCGCCGAATATTCGCCGACGGATATTCGCGCGCGAATATCCGTCAGTCGCAATAAATCTGCGCGCCCCTCACTGCCGCGCCAGATCGGCAAACACATCCGTCCGCGCGGCCTGCCGCGCTTCAGTGGGCGAGCGCTCGGGCATCTCGACCACGACCTCGCCGAGCTTGCCCTGGAACTTGAACGGTGCGGTGTAGTCGTCGCTGACGGCAATGCCCTCGTCGCAACCGAGGTTGAGGTTGCCGCCGGAATGGCGGCGCACCAGGAACGGCAGGTCGACGCTGCCGCACGGCTTGCCGCCGATCAGCACCGTGGCACGCCCGACGCGGCCGAGCCGCTCGACCGCGACGCCGACCGAAACCTTGCCTGCCGGCACCGGCTTGTCGGAAATCGCCTTCAGGTGCTGGCCGAACATGTTGTAGTCGAACACCAGGCGGTCGCGCAGCAGGTACAGCGCAAAGCCCGAGCGGCTGTCGCCGAACGTGACGAGGCAGCCCTCCTGCTCGGCGTTCGCGCGCTCGATCTCGGCTGAGTCACCGTAAAGGTGCGGTTGCCGAACGACGGCGCCGTCGACATGCGAATTTCCGGCAGCGGCGGCCGATAGACGTAGCGCGACTTGTTGCGCGGATCGCCCCACGCGGTGGTCGGCCGCCACAGCTCGGCACGGCGATCGTCGAGCGGCAGCACGCCGTTGCGCCCGGCCTCGATCCACCACAGGTCGATCATCTGCCGCAGTTTTTCCGGCTGCTCCTTCGCAAGATCGCGGCACTCCGAGAAATCCTTATCGAGGTGATAGAGCTCCCACTGGTCGGATTCGAACGGCGCATCCGGCTCGTGATAGGTCACCGCCTTCCAGCCGTCGGCCCAAATGCCGCGATGGCCGAACATCTCAAAGTACTGAACCTGCTTCGCAGTCGGCGCAGCCTTCGCTTCCGGCGGGAACGAATACGCAAGGCTGGTGCCGTGGGTCGGCATCTGCGGCACGCCGTTCACGACGTCGGGCTTGGTGACGCCAACGATCTCGAAGATCGTCGGCGCGATGTCGGTGACGTGGTGGAACTGGTGGCGGACGCCGCCCCTCTCGGTGAGCCCCTTCGGCCAGTGGATGATCAGCGGATCGCGGATGCCGCCACCGTGGGTGTTCTGCTTGTAGCGCTTGCCCGGCGTGTTGCCGACCTGGGCCCAGCCCCACGGATAGTTGTTGAAGCCGTACGGCGTGCCGATCTGGTCGATGATCGCCATGCTCTCGTCGATCGTCTCCGGCCGGCCGTTGAAGTAGCGCGAATAGTTGACCATGCCGCGCGGGCCGCCTTCCTGGCTGGCGCCGTTGTCGGACATCAGGACGAACACCGTGTTGTCGAGCTCACCGGAGTCGCGCAGAAAATCGATCAGCCGGCCGATCTGCTCGTCGGTGTGCTCGAGGAACCCGGCAAATGCCTCCTGCAGGCGCAGCGCCAGCGTCTGCTCGTCCGGTGACAGCTCGGTCCATGCTTTGACGCCGGGATTGCGCGGCGCGAGCTCGGTGCCGTCGGGAATGATGCCGAGCTTAATCTGCCGCTCGTACCACTGCTGGCGCACCACGTCCCAGCCGGCGTCGAACTTGCCGCGATACTTGTCGATGTATTTTTTCGGCGCCTGGTGCGGCGCGTGCGTCGCGCCGAACGCGACATAAAGGAAGAACGGCTTTTCCGCGACCGCGGCCTTCTGCGTCTTCACCATCTCGATCGCCTGATCGATCAGGTCTTCGGACAGATGATAGCCCTCGTCCGGCGTCTTCGGCGGCATCACCGAGTGATTGTCGCTGGTGAGATCCGGATGCCACTGGTCGGTCTCGCCCTCGAGGAAGCCGTAGTAGCGGTCGAAGCCGCGCGCCAGCGGCCACTGATCGAACGGGCCGGCCGGCGAGGTCTGCTCCATCGGCGTCAGGTGCCACTTGCCGACCGCGAAGGTCGAGTAGCCGGTCGGACGCAGCACCTCGGCGATGGTCGCCGCGTTCTTCGACACCGTGCCGGTGCAGTTCGGAAAGCCGGTGTTCCAGTTGGCAAGACCGCGCATGCCGACCGAGTGGTGATTGCAGCCGGTCATCAGCGCCGCGCGGGTCGGCGAGCACAGCGCGGTGGTGTGGAAATTGGTGTAGCGCAGCCCGTTCGCCGCGAGCTTGTCGATGTTGGGAGTCGCGATCGAGGAGCCGTAGCAGCCGAGATGGGCGAAGCCGAGATCGTCGAACAGCACGACGACCACGTTCGGCGCATCCTTGCGCGGCCGCGGCCACTGCGGCCAGTACGGCTTCAATTCATGAACCGAGCGACCGATCTTGCCCTGGAATCCGGACGTCATGCGAATGCCTCCCCGTCAGCACTTGTTGTCGTTGGCCCTGCCGGGCGGTTGACTAATCTGCACATATTTGTGCAAATTTCTCAAGGGGGCTGAAAGCGCGAACAACTGCCTCGCGCAGTCCCTCTGGATGACAAGGCCCGTTCAAGCGGGGCATCCAGTAATCCGTGTCGCCGGCGTGTCCTGATATCACGCGCCACGGAGTACTGGACGCCCGGTTAAACCGGGCGATGACGCAGCGGGTTGGGATCGGCAGTTCGGCGACCAGGGAGAAGCGACACAATGCCCAACAATCCGCGAAAGCGCGGCCCGCTCGACGGTATCCGCGTCATCGAATTCACCGCGTTGATCGCCGGCCCCTCCTGCGCGCGTTACCTCGCCGACCACGGCGCCGAGGTGATCAAGATCGAACGCTTTCCCGACGGCGACATCGCCCGCGTCAGCAATGTGGGGAAACTGCCGCGCGCGGCGATGTATGTCGCGCACAATGGCGGCAAGAAAGGTTTGTGTCTCGACCTCACCCAGCCTGAGGGCCTCGAGGTTGCGCGCGACCTTGTCGCTAAGGCCGACGTTGTCATCGAGGCGTTTACCCCCGGCGTGATGGCCCGCCTTGGCCTTGGCTGGGACGATTGCAAAAAGCTCAATCCAAAGCTTGTGATGTGCTCGATCTCGGGCTTCGGCCAGACCGGGCCGAACGCCAACCGGCCGGGCTACGCCCATATCGCGCACTCGATGACCGGCTGGCTTGCGATGCAGTTTCTGCATCACAATCCGCCGCAGACGCCACGCGGCCCCGGCATTGCGATCGCCGACGTCATCACCGGCATCTCGGCGTTTGGCGCGATCTGCGCCGCATTGTTCAAACGCGAGCGCACCGGCGAAGGCGAGTACATCGACATCGCCCTGTTCGACTCGCTGTTCGCCGCGAACGACATGTCCTTGCAGAACTACCTGATATCAGGCGAGGTCAGCGTCTTCCATCATCCCGTGCACAAGACCAAGGACGGCTACCTCACCGCCAATGTCGGCCCGGATTTCCGCGCCTGGCAAAACGTCTGCAAGGCGATGGGCAAGGAGGAGCTGTTGAAGGACCCGCGCTTTTCATCGCAGGCCGCGGTGATGACGAACCGCGATGCTGCGACCGCCGAAGTCCGCAACTGGCTAGCAGGTCTCACCACCGCCGAAGCCGAGCAGCGGCTGGTCGCACATCACGTCGTGACCGGCGTCGTCAAGACGCTGGACGAAGCGGCACGGCAGCCGCAGGTCAAGGCGCGCGAGCTCGTGGTCGAGGTCGATGACCCCGTGCTCGGCCGCATCGACGTCGTCAATTCGTCGATCAAGTATGCCAACAGCGAAGCACGCGTGCGCGGGCCCGCGCCGATGCTCGGCGAGCACAATGCCGAAGTGCTGGCCGAGGTGCTCGGCTATTCGAAGGAACGGATCGCGGCGTTGCGCGACAAGGGCGTGCTGCAGAGCGCGGAGAAATAGCCAGGCCTATCAGCGCTTGGCTGATATCCAATGGTGAGAATCTAACGGATCGAATCCCTCTCGTCGTCCCGCGGACGCGAGGAAGACTGATGCCCGGAGGTCGAAGCCGTGGTCGGTTCCGCGCAGTTCTGAGCGTTACCGAATTCAACGAGAATGAACCTCGCGGCGTGCCTCGCTGGGTTCTTCGAGCGATCTCACCGATCGGGTGTTCTTCGTGCATGGCGACAGACGACCCGCGCCCGATGCTCAGGTCCTCGAGAGCGAGACCGGATTCGAGCTTTTCTGTAACCCAGCGCGGCCGCTTTCCGCGTCCGGACCAGACCTGGCTCGGGTGATCCGGGTTTGCGAACTTGGGAACGACGGGCGGATAGAAGCGACGGGTTTTTACGGGATCGGCCGTAGCGGGGTGCAGACTGACAAGCCGATGCTCAAGCATCTCTTTTTCAGCAAGCATTTTGCTTTCGAGGATTTTCGAGATTTCCCCGTAAATCTCCCACAGTTCTCGCGACCGACATCGAAGCAAAGTTGGCCTTTCTGGTCACTGGAGTTACTCCGACGAGAGCCCTCCCGACCAAGTAAATGAGCGTGATCAGACGGAAATTAAAGAGGCAGCAATTGGGTAGCGACGACTGGAACCTGGTTTTTCCTTGGCTTGCCGGTTCAACATCGCGCCGCATCTATCAAAATTCGTCGCGACGCCAAGATCAACGAACACCAGCCGAACGCCTTGCCTTCGGAGAGGTCGTGAGCTCAGACCATCCAAATCACGACTTCGAGAGCAGCCAAAGCCACCCGACCATCGCCGCAAGCGTCACCACGGCATAGGTAAATTTGAAGAGCAGCCGTCTCATGCAGCCAGCGGATGGATGATTTCTTGAATGAAGCCCGGGCTCACTCTTCGCCGCGCGCAGCCTTCAATCTGACAAGGCGCCGGTTCAGCTCCTCAATACGCCTGCGCAGAAACTCGGCGCGCCTTTGATCCTTCAGGCTGACGTCTTTATTCGACGAGGACTGCGTGACAAGTTCTTCTTCGATGGCCAGCTTTTCCAAACGTTCGATGCGCATGCGACGGTCGCCCATGGTGCGGTCCCCGGTGATGCGGCGGGAAGCCTGATCGTTTTTGTCAGTTCAACGTGAAATCGGTTTGACGGTACCCCGGCCTCTGGGAGAAGGCGGCGCGCTGTGGGGAAGATTGGAGGCGCGAGTGTTGTGGCCCCGCAAAACCATTTGAGCAAAACTCAAATCGTCTCGCTATTCGCAACTGCGTGATTTTTTTCGGTTCCCGTGTTCAGTTTCGGACCGCCTTGATTTCTGCACTATTCAAGAAGCAACTGAGGCAAGGTAGTGCTTTGGAGGACAAGCCGTGCCGAGGTGGGGGCTCGCGTTGTTGCTCGTCGGACTGTTAGGGTTCGTGCTGGGCGGTTGCATGCAATCGACGCTCGCACCGTCGTCGGACGCCAGTTTTACCGCAAGAGACCGGCAGTTGCTGGCGCATCCGCCTTATGCGCAGGCGACCATTCCAGAGACCTATCGCCGACATATCGTGGACTTTGCACGCAAAGAGGCTCCCGGCACGATCCTGGTCGATACCGACGCGCGCTACCTCTATTACGTGCTGCCGGGCGACAAGGCGATCCGCTACGGGGTGGCCGTGGGAGAGGAAGCGATGGCCTGGTCCGGCGTCGCCAGGGTTGGCCGTATGACGGAATGGCCTGACTGGATCCCGACGCCGGAGATCCAGGCACGGCTCGGCCCGTACCCTGCGCGCATCCCCGGAGGTCCCGCTAACCCACTCGGCGCGCGGGCGCTCTACCTTTTCGATGGCAGCAAGGACACCCTGTACCGCATCCACGGCACCAACCAGCCAGAATATATTGGCCAGGCAATATCATCCGGCTGCATCCGGATGACCAATGAAGACGTCATTGATCTCTTTGATCGGGTGAAGCCGGGCGCGACCGTTGTCGTCCTCGCCCCGGGTCACAGTGCATGATGGGACGTCTCTGAGCAAAGCTCATAGAAACATGAGCAAGAACGATTGAACGCCCGCACACCCCGGGGCGGCGTCCGGGTGTTGCTGCGGTGCGCAAAGCGTCGCTGAGTAGCGTGGCATTTCTGTCACGCTCCCGACTTCTTTGGCGGTGCCTCGGTTTGATCACAAATGGGCAGGCCGTTGGCTGTAAGGTGACTGCGATTTAACGAGCTTGGGGAACCCTCAACATGCGTAAATTGCTTCTTCAGGGGACTGCGATTGTTTCCGCAATCTTCGCAATGTCAGCGGGCGCGAACGCGGCCGATATGGCGGTGAAGGCACCGCCGCTGGCGCCACTGCCAGTGCTGTTCAGTTGGACCGGTTTCTATCTCGGCGGAAATCTCGGCGGCGCCTGGGCGGAGCGCCATGTCAACGATGCAGTCTTTGGCATCGATATCGGCCGGAGCAGCGACGCCGTCTTCATCGGTGGCGGCCAGCTTGGATACAATTGGCAATTCAATAATTTCGTTCTCGGCATCGAAGGCGACATTGACGGAATTGCGAACAACGGCAACGGCCGGAGTGTTACGGCGACTGTTCCGGGTGTTGGGCCGGTCACAGTCACCGGCGGCCGCGACGCTCGGTGGGTCTCGACCCTGGCGGCCCGGTTCGGCTTTGCCAATGACCACTGGCTCTTCTACGGCAAGGCCGGCGGCGGTTGGGTCAGTATCGACAGGGGCATCGCGATCACCAACGTGAACACCGGAAATTCAATCTTCTTTGGTGACAATAATATCCGATCTGGGTTCCTTGTCGGAGCAGGCATCGAGTACGCCTTCACCAACAACTGGACCGTGAAGGGCGAGTACGATTATCTGGGCTTGGGCAACGGCAGGTCGTTCGTCGTTCCGGTCGGCTCTCCGTTCCTCGCCGGTGACACCTTCGCCGTCAACAACCGCAGCGTCCAGATGTTCAAGATTGGGTTCAACTACCTGTTCAGATAGCAGCCAGGCGCAGCCGGCACTGTCGACCAAGCCTCCAGCGACGAGGGCCGCTCACGACGAGCGGCCCTCGTTTTTTCTACGGGGCGGGTTTCGACGCACGCAAAACGCGAAAGCCCGGCTCAAAGCCGGGCTTTCTTCTCACATCGAGCGGTTACATCCGCCACTCGACCTCCCACGTCGTCACTCGTCGGTTTCGGTCAGCCCTGCCTGCTGGCCGGACCGGGGCTTGCAAGTTCCCGCCATGACAAACGACAGGACCTCTGGTTGAAACTGGGTTTTCCGAAGCGATACCAATTTGTCCTCGAACGCGGCGTCAAAGCGCGTTGAATACAAGTGCAGCCGTCAGCCCGATAACGAGAGCGCTAGTACCGAGCACCATCAGATAGAAGAAACGCTCGGTTCCCATCGCAAAGACTCGCAGGTAGGGTGCCGCTAGCTGTTCGGTACACAAGTGATCACACCACGACCGGTTTCAATCGGACGCAGTCACGTCTAGGTGAAGGAGTTGTGAGATTCTCTATCGCAATAACCTAGAGCACTGTGATGACTACTGTGCAAAGGCCAATTACGAGACCGCGCGTCCCATGCAGCGGCCTACCCACGCTATCCCGTGTAGGTCCCTTCGTCGGCTGGATTTGAACGCTTTGGCCGAAAATCCTATTGAGTAAGTTGCGAGCAAAAGCCGCCATGGGGGGCGACTTATCTTAATTACAAGTCTCTTTGGACTTACAGCTGAGCGATCAGCTTTTCGATGCGCCCCGCGCCCAAGCAAGGGAGGCCGCATTGATCGGCACCACTTCGCCCACGTCGACCACTGGGACGACATTAGCGTCGTTCCAAAAGGTGTACTTCGAGACGAACGAGACGATGACCTTGGGGTCGCCGGTCTCGACCAAAACATAACCGCCGTTACCGCTCAGGTTCGACACGAATGCGTGGACCGTCAAGCCATCTTCCGGCTTCCACTTGCCGAACGCATTCAGGAGCGCTTCCGAACTCGCAAAATTCTGATCGTTGGAAAGGCCGGCTTGACGGATTGTATATTCAATCATGTACTTCATGCGTTTCTCCTTCAATTGAACGGACTGACTTGGCGCCTCGTACTGCCGTCGCGATCGCGATTGTTTATCGAGCGGGTCAATCTCGCTTAGCTTGAGCGACAATTCAGCAAAAACGCGCGGCGAATGACGCCGCACCACCAGCGTTGGCAGCCGCCGCGTTAAGACAATCACAAATCCACAATGATGGAGCGTCGCAATTTCATCGCCAAGCGGCAAATTTCTACTTGCTATTCCAATCGCGGCATCCGCTACGTTCGGCGGTGATAACAATCCCTCGACCAATTTATACGCGCGTTTGACTGTCCTATTTCCGTCTTGTGTCAACAGCGGCGTATTGAGCGCGCGCGAACTACTTACCGCAACTCCCACATCAGGCCGTGTGGAGTCATGAATTGTCTGAGCCGGTCGTTGTCCGCTTGCACGCTAGAAGCGGCGCAAGAGGCGGACATCAATCCTGGACCGCTTAGTGGTCCATCACCGGAAGTCGGGGCATACTTCGTATGCGCCATGCCATGGACCACCAACTATTGGACGAGAGGAAGCCTGATCCGGAACGACGCGCCGCCGCGATCACGATTTCTTGCCGATATCAGACCGTTGTGCGCCTCGATAATGGTTCGCGCGATGGACAGCCCCATGCCCATGCCTTCCGCCTTGCTGGTAAAGAATGGTTCGAAGATCTCTTTTAGCTTGTCTTCGGGAATGCCTGGGCCGCGATCCGACACGGATAGCTCGGCAAAGTTCTCGACGCCCGAAGTCCGAATGCTGATGATGCGTTTTTCGGCAGGCGTCTCCCGCATCGCGTCGATTCCGTTCACGACAATATTCAGAATGACTTGTTGAAGCTGGATGCGGTCGCCGAGGATCGGAAGTGCGTTCGGTGTGATCGCACTGACCAGTTCGACCTTTCGCCCGACGGCAATCGAAGAAAGAAATTCGACGGTTTCCCGCACGACGTCGTTAAGGTCGAACTTCTTCAATTCGAACGGTGCCTTTGTCAGGAGGCTCCTCATCCTCCGGATGACTTCGCTGGCGCGTCGGTCATCCCGCAAGATATCGCCAACAATCCCGTTCAGTTCGGCGATGTCAGGGCTCGGAGATTTCAGAATTAGCTGTGCGGTTTCAGCGTTGGCCAGAATAGAGCCCAGCGGCTGGTTAATTTCATGCGCAATCGAGCCGGTCAATTCGCCAGCGGTCGAAAAGCGGGTGACGCGGGCCAGTTCGACCATGCGCTGCCGCGACTGCACTTCCGCCAGCCGACGCCGACGATGCTCATGTAGCAGGCCCGAGATAAGCCCAGCTTGCACGAGAAGAACGGCGGTGATCAGCGCGATTTGCCATGAATAACGCTCCCACACGGTTGGTTCGCGAAAGGCGATTGTGCTGCCCGGGGGCAGACTGCCTTCGCTGATGCCCCAGCGCTGCAGTTGGCGCCAGTCATAGCGAGGTGTCGCGTATCCGATGGGAGCCGGTTTGATGTCGCGGGGGTTCTCACCGCGGAGAATTCGTATTGCAACGCTTGCAGCTTGCCGACTGATGTCAGCCATCGCGAGCATCGGTCCGCCGACAGTGTCACCGTCAAAGAAGGTATCATCATAAGAAAAGATCGGTGCACTGGTGACCTTATTGAGTCGCTTCAGCGGCTCGCGTCCTTCGTACACAACGCCGCTTGCGTCGACCCGAAGCTGCGGCCAGAAAATCGCACTGCCTGCTTTGGCAGAGTAGCGGCACGCTTCAACATGTCCTCGAACGACAGATCGTTCCAATAAACTATCTTGATCCTATCCTCGAACGATTTCAGATCCTTGCGCATCTCGCTAATCCAGACGCGCTCGCTCGGAGAATCACCGGTGACGACTGCCACCGTTTTCGTATTCGGTAGCACCTGCAAAATGTTCTGGAATAGGGGAGGAAGTTCAATATTCACTGCGACCGCAGTGTCGTTTGCAGAAAGGACCGATTGCTCCACGAAACGTTGATCTACCGCCGTAAACAACATGGGAACTGCGGGACCCAATCGGTCGCGCTGGCGCTGGGCGAAGCCAGCGGCGGGTGCCCCCAACGCGACAATCAGGTCAGGCGCCGCCCGATCATAGAGTAAGTGCAGGTAATCGGCGAACGGGCCCTCTGGGCCGTCATTGTCGCCCCGCGCTGTAACAATGGGATAATCGAAAATGTCCAGCGGCCAGGGCGACTGGCGGGCGAGTTCGCTACGGAAGGCCTTGGCGTACTCGCTCCAAGGCAGGAACTCGCGGCCATACGAGTGAAGGATCAGGATTTTTTTCGGCTGAACGGCGGTCTCGCCAGGCTTAGACTGGGCGGAGGTCTCGCCAATCGAGACGACAAGAACCACAGCGGCGGCAACCCACATATAAACGAGCCGCTTCAGCCGTGAGGTGCGCAGTTTAATTGGGCAGCAAATCACGTCCTGATCACTGCAAGTCGCCGTGCGGCGCTCGCCCGCCACGGAGTCCAATCGCTAGCCTCACTAAATCCGAGTGCGTACTGGGAAACCTGAAGGCAGCATAACCTTGTTGTTGCCGCAAACCTTCAGGTCTTACCCGCAGGTCCCCTTGAGGGTTTTCCCTCAGCCTTGACCACATCCGTCGCGCGCTTCGGCTAGCGACGGCAAATCTCGCCGCGGCACGCTGACGCCAAACGCATATCGGAGTCTAGTCGAGGGATCTCATCGCCACGCTCGGCGAGAAAGGCGCGTTGCAGAGCGCGGAGAAGTAGTGCGCGCATCGATAGATTGGCTAGACTGCGGTTCGCGGGCCCTCGTGCAGCGACGGCTTGAAACCAACTGCGAACCAGTCGTCGGGAGGACGATCGATGCGGATCCATAATCTGTACACTGACGAAAAGGGCGAGTTGCACTTCCGGGATATCGAGGTCGCAATGGACCAGACCCGCCCACCGTTCAGTGTCTTTTCGAAAACGATGCCGGCGACCGGGATCATCTTCCGCCGCACCGACGGCGCGTATGACCTCGACTGGCACCCTGCCCCGCGCCGGCAGTACATCGTCAATCTCGACGGCGGCGTGAAAATCACGGCAAGCGACGGCGAGGCGCGGATCATCAAAGCAGGCGAAATCCTGCTGGTCGAGGACACCACTGGCAAAGGCCACAAGTCACAATCGGTCGACGGCAAGACGCGGCATTCGCTGTTCATTCCGATCGAATGACCGGCGCGTCGTTTGACGCGTTACATCCCCTCGAATGACCTCAACATGCGCGCGACATCGGGCTGTTCGCCGGTGAACAGGCGGAACGCGGCGGCGGCCTGGTGCACCGCCATCCCCGCGCCGCTCAAGGTCCGGCAGCCGATCCGGCGTGCCTCGCGCAACAGCGCGGTCTCGAGCGGGAAGTAGATGAGGTCGGCGACCCACAGCCGTGGCGTCAGCAACTCTGCCGGAAGCGGCATTCCCGGAAACTTCGCCATGCCGACCGGCGTGGCGTTGACGAGCCCATCGCTTCCGGCGAGTGCCGTGACGGGATCGCTGCCGGCGCGGGCGCGGTCAGCTCCGAACCGCGCGCAGAGCGCGCGCGCCAAAGCTTCGGCACGCTGCGCTTCGGTGTCGATGATGACGAGCTGTGCGGTCTGAAGCGTCAGCAGGGCATGGGCCACGGCAGCACCGGCGCCCCCGGCGCCCAGCAGGACGACGCGACGACGCGTCACGTCGCCGAACTCGTGGCGAAAGCTTTCGGCAAATCCCGACCAGTCGGTGTTGTGGCCGATGCGACGGCCGCCCCGGAACAACACCGTGTTCACCGCGCCGATCGCGTTGCCGTCCGGGCTGAGCTCGTCGAGCAACGGGATGACGGCCTGCTTGCAGGGAAATGTGATGTTCAGTCCAGCAAAACCCATCCGCTCCGCGGCGGCCAGCAGCTCGGGCAACGCGTCAGCGGTGAGCCCGAGGACGTCGAGATCGATCAGCTTGTAGAGATAGCGCAAGCCGTGGGCATCGCCCTCCAGCTCGTGCAGCCGAGGTGTGCGCGACGCCTGGATGCCGGCACCGATCAACCCGACGAGAAACGATTTCACTGCCATCGGTGTCCCCGAACTGAGTGGCGCTGCTCCGCCCGCCTCTCGCTCAGCGCAACGAACCTGTCCTGAGCGCGTGCTCGACGCAGTTGTTGACATGTCTGGTCAGGATCGCCTTCGCGGTCTCTACATCGCGCTTGAGCGCACACTGCAGCAAGGCCTTGTGCTGCTGAGCCGGCTCGGCGCCGCGGTAGGTGAAGGCGACCATCTGGTAGCGAAAGTACTTGTCGAACACCAGCGCGTGCGTCTCCAGCAGGACGCGCGAGCCGCAATTGGAGATCAGCGCCTGGTGGAATTCGCCGTCGTACCGCTTCCACTGCTCCAGCTCTCCGATCCCCTGCTCCATCAGGCGTTCGGTCGAGGCCAGCTTGTGATGCGCGGAGACCACGCGGCCCTCCCACTCGACGTCGGCGTTCTCGAACGACACCTGCATCGCGTGGGACTCGAGCAGCAGCCTGAGGTCGGCCAGCTCCTTCAGGTTGTCGATCGAGACCGGCGGAACCTCGAAACCGCGCCGGCCTTCGGCGATCACCAGGCCCTCCGCGGTGAGGCGGCTCAGAATCTCGCGCAGCGTGCTGACGCTGACGCCGTAGGTCTCCTTGAGGGCTTCGAGCTTGAGCTTCTGGCCCGGGCGCAACCGCCCGAACACGACGTCGGACCGGATCCGGCGGTAACCGTCGTCGCCGACGGCTTCCGTCCCTTCGATGCGATCCCCTCGTTCCAGTAGCGTCATCGGTCTGATGCCGACTCCTTCTGACTAACGATCGGCCTGATAACAACCGGCTATCCGCCCCATGCGGCGGAGCGGGGCGACACACGTGTCCTATAAAACAAAAATCCTCTGATAACAAGGAAAGCAGATGTTGCTTTTCCTATCATCAAAGACAAGAATTGAAGCCAAGAGCCCGGCAACAGGGCGAGTTCAGGGAGGAGAATATGATGCGTGTGTCGCGACGGTCCCTGCTGGCCGGAGCCGCGTCCGGTTTCACGGCCTTTGCGCTCGATGGCGCACTGGCCCAGAGCAAGACCAAGCTGCGGTTCAGCTGCGCCTTCACCGAAACCGATCTGCGGGCGGAGGCCTACAAGGCGTTCGCCAGCGCCATCAAGGACGATTTCGACTTCGAGCCGTACTGGGGCAATACCCTGTTCAAGCAGGGTACCGAGCTGGTCGCGCTCCAGCGCGACAATCTCGACCTCTGCAACCTCGCGCCTGCCGATATCTCGAAGCAGATCCCGGCGTGGTCGCTCCTGACCTCGGCCTACCTGTTCCGCGACGCCGATCATCTGAAGAAGACCTTCAACAGCGACGTCGGCAAGGAATTCATCCAGATGGCGCGCGACCAGCTCGGCATCCAGATCATCACGCCGGTCTATTTCGGATCGCGCAACGTCAACCTGAAGCCGGACAAACCGATCAAGACGCCGGCGGACCTGCAGGGCATCAAGCTGCGCATGCCGCCCGGCGAGTTCTGGCAATTCCTCGGCGAGTCGCTCGGCGCCAATCCGACACCGGTCGCCTATGCCGAGCTCTACACCGCGCTGCAGACCGGCACCGTCGACGGCCAGGACAACCCGCTGGTGTCGAGCAAGCTGATGAAGTTCGACGAGGTGACCTCGCAGTTCGTGCTGACGCGCCACGTCATCGGCTACGACGTGATGGCGATCCGCAGCAAGATCTGGGACGCGATGAAGCCCGACAGCCAGGCTAAATTCCGCGGCGCCGCCGAGAAGGCGATGGACGACAACACCGCGAAATTCAACGCCCAGGAAGCCGAGGTGATCGAGTACTTCAAGAAAGAAGGCAAGAAGGTCTACGAGCCTGACCAGGCCGCATTCCGCAGCTTTGCCCAGAAGAAGTATGTCGACCAGTACGGCAAGGATTGGCCAAAGGGCGCGCTGGAGCGCATCAACGCGATCAAATAGCCGCACACGAAGCTAACCGCGCCCAGCGCACGGAGACCGGCTGATTGCGACTGGCCGGTCTTCCCGGAAACGATCACCTCATGGCTGACACTTCGCTGATATCGCGCGCAACAAGCGCCGGCCGATGGCTGCGACGGCGCGCCGAAAACATCATGGTGGCGTTGCTCTCCATCATGTTCGCGACCTTCATCGTCCAGATTTTTGCGCGGTACGTGCTGAACCATCCCGTCGGCTGGTCCGAGGAGGTCATCATCACCGCGTGGCTGTGGACCGTGCTGTGGGGCGCCGCGTTTGTCATCCGGGAGGAAGAGGAGATCCGGTTCGACATCATCTATTCGAACCTCTCGGCGCGCACGCGGCGAGTCCTGACCGTCATCACCGGGGTTGCGCTGGTCGCGCTCTACGGCATCTCCCTGCCTGCCTCATATGCCTATGTGAGCTTCATGAAGGTCGAACGCTCGGCCTACCTGCATGTGCCGATCAACTGGCTGTATTCGATCTACGTCATCTTCCTCGTGGCTTGTCTTGGCCGCTACTGCTGGCTGATCTTCCGCGCCGTCCGCGGCGGCAGGCCGCCCGAGACCGACGCTGCGAAGTTGAGCGACTGACATGGCGCTGTCGCCATTCGCGCTGTGCATCATCACCATCGTCGCCCTCGGCGCGCTCGGCCTGCCGATCGGCCACTCCATGATCGTGGCCTCGGTGTTCTATTTGCTGCTGTCCGGCCTCGACCTCGGCACCGCCGCCGAGCAGATCCTGAACGGCCTGTTCAACAGCTACGTCCTGCTCGCGATTCCGCTGTTCATTCTCGCCGCCGACCTGATGAACATCGGCAGCCTGACCGATCGTCTCCTGCAGTTCTGCCTGGTGCTGGTCGGCCGCTACCGCGGCGGCCTCGGTCACGTCAACGTCGTGGCCAACATGATCTTCGCCGGCATGTCCGGTTCGGCCATCGCAGACGCGGTCGGCATCGGGCGCATCATCATCGGCATGATGACGAAGGATGGCCGCTATCCGATAGCCTATGCCGGCGCGATCACGGCGTCGGCGGCGATCATCGGTCCGATCATTCCGCCATCGATCCCGATGGTGCTCTATGCACTGATTTCGGACACCTCGATCGGCTACCTGTTCCTCGGCGGCTTCGTGCCGGGCATCATGCTCGGGATCATGTTCATGGCGATGAACTCGATCCTGGCGCGACGCCGCAACTATCCGGTCGAGCCAGCCGATTCCGCCGCGCGAGATTCCCCGCATCACGCTGCGCGCGTTTCCCGCGCTGATGCTGCCGGTCATTCTGCTGTTCGGCATCTATGGCGGCGTGATGACCCCGACGGAAGGCGCTGCCGCCGCGGCGTTCTACGCGCTACTGGCCTCGACCGTGCTCTATCGGGCCGTGACCTGGAAGCAGCTTTATGCGGCGATCCTGACGAGCGGACGGGCGACGACCTCGATCGGCATGCTGATCGCCGGCGCGCTGGTGTTCAACTACGTCGTCACGATCGAGAATGTGCCGGCTTCGCTGGCGCGGCTGCTGGCCGGCTATCAGCCGTCGGCGGCGGGCTTCCTGCTGATCGTCAACATCCTGCTGCTGATCCTTGGCTGCCTGCTCGAAGGCAGCACGATCCTGCTCGTCATCGTCCCGATCTTCATCCCGACCGCCAAGGCGCTCGGCATCGACCTCGTCCACTTTGGTGTCGTGGTCGTCGTCAACATCATGATCGGGCTGCTCACGCCGCCCTATGGCCTGTTGCTGTTCGTTCTCGCCAACATGACCAAGCAACCGTTGAGCGCCATCGTACGCGAGGCAGCGCCATTCATTGCGGTCGCCATCGCAGTACTGGTCATCATCACGATCTTTCCCGACACGATTCTCTGGCTGCCACGGCTGATGGGGTACCGGGGATGAAAGTCGTGATCACAACCGATCAGCGTGACCATCGGCAACAGCAAGGACCCTCATGCGTATCATGATCATCAACGGCCCCAACCTCAACATGCTGGGGATCCGCGAGCCCCACATCTACGGATCGACGACGCTTGATGCGATCAAGTCAAGTTGCGAAGAATTTGCCAAGTTCGCGGGCGCGCAGTTGGCGTTTCACCAGTCGAACCACGAAGGAGTCCTCGTCGACCTCATTCAGTCGGCGCGCACAGAGGCCGATGCGCTGATCATCAATCCCGCAGCGTACTCCTTCACCTCGATCGCGATGTACGACGCGCTGAAGATCTTCGAGGGGCCGATCTTCGAGGTTCACGTCTCCAACATTCACGCACGCGACGAATTGCACCGGCACTCAAAGCTTTCGGCAGCGGCGAAAGCGGTGATCGCCGGCCTCGGACCGTATGGCTATATCGTTGCCATGCAGGCCGCGTTGCAGGGCAACGGAGCGCTGCCGGCCAGCCTGCCCGCAGCCATGCGTGTCGGGCCGAAATAAAGACCGGCCCAGGCAGGTCCGGCCTTAGTGTTGCGCCGCTGCCGACGGCATCGCGCTGGCTTCCTGCTCGCTGGCGCTCGTGCCCGCGGCCTGCGGCGCAAGCTTCGACGCCGCCGCTGCGATAGCCCGGAAGCGCACGCGATAAACCGCAAAATTCTCTGCGACGCGCTGCACGTAGTTGCGCGTCTCGGCAAGCGGGATGCGCTCGACCCAATCGACCGGATCGACATTGGGGTCGCGCGGATCGCCGTGCGCCTTGATCCATTCGCGCACCCGGCCGCGCCCGGCATTGTAGCCAGCGAACACCATGATGTGGCAGCCCTTGTATTCGGACAGCAGCGCGCTCAGTTCGGCCGCGCCCATCTGGGTGTTGTAGACGCTGTCGTTGACCATGCGATCCCAGTCGTAGCTGACGCCGAAGCGCTTTGCGGTATCGCGGCCGGCTTCCGGCGTAACCTGCATCAGTCCAACAGCATTGGCCGACGAGCGGTCGCGCGGATTGAACGCACTCTCGGTGCGCGCCACCGCATAGGTCATGCTGCGGCCGATGTCGGGCGCGATCGGGGTATGCTGCGGGATGCCGATGGTCGGGAAGGCGTACGGATCAACCGCAAGCCCGCGCGCCAGCGCCGCTTTGCCGATCTCGAGCATCGAGCGGGCATCGTTGCGTTTGCCGGCAAGTTCGCCGAGCGCCGCTAGCAGCTGCGCGTCATTGCTCTGCTCGCCGAGCGCAGCAAAAAAGCTCACCACAGTGTCGCGCTCGCCGACCTCATAAAGCATGTCGGCGGCATGGACGAGTTCGTCGGTCAGCATGACGTCATGCGTCGGCTCGGCCTGCGGCGCCGAGCGCAGCGAGATGGCATCGACACCGAGTTTTGCACGCGCGAGTTGGCCATAGTAGGCCGTCGTGAAACGGGCCGCCGCTTCGTAGTTGTTCCACATCGCCGCGCTGTCGCCGAGCGCTTCGGCTGCGCGACCGCGCCAGTAGTTTGCCCGCGCCATCACGATCGGATCGGTTGAGCCTTCATCGATGTGGGCGAAATGCTCCCGCGCGGTCTTCGCGTCGTTGAGGTAGCGCAGCGCGATCCAGCCGGACATGAAATGGAATTCGGCGCGATAATTGTCGCTGGCCGGCACCGCCGCGGTGCGCGACACGTCATAGGCCGCCTGGAACTGGTTCATGTCGAGCAGCTTGCGCGCCAAGAGGCGCCGCGTCCGCCACCACTCGTCGGTATCCTGCGCCGCCATGGTCGCCTGCGGCGCCTCGATCGTGAGCGCGCGCAGCATCGGCGATCTTGTTCTGGCGCATCAGCCAGTTGATGCGGCAGAGCGTGTAGCCGAGATCCTGCCGCGCCGAGGCCGACACGTCGTTGAGCAGGCTCTCGGCCTTCTTCTCACTGCCGTTGGCGGCGATGCAGGCCTTCACGATCGCGGCATCGTCGCTGCCGAGCCGCTGGGCGGCGCGCGATGCGGCCGACATATCCTTTGCGCCAATGCGCTTGTCCATGCGGGCGCGATGGTCTTCGGCCCTGAGCAGACCGCGGAACGCATCGAGCACGTCGCTCTCGGTGCGGTCGGTCAGCTCGTCAGCGGCCCAGGCCTTGCGCACCTGGCTTGCGGCACCCTCGGTGTCGCCGCTCGCCAGCAGCGCGCGGGCCAGCGCGAAGCGGCCCTTGGCGGTGAGCGGTGCGTCGCCGATGAAGTTGCGCACGGTCGCAGCGTCAGCCTTCTCCTGCCACAGCCGCGCCTCGGCGCGGCGGCGCATCGCGTTGTTGCCGGGCCAGCCCGGCTCGCTGGCAATGAACGCGATGTAGCGGCTGAAGCCGACGTCGGCATCCGGGTGGCGCAGGATGAACCACTCGACGAGCTTTTGCGCGGTGGGATCGACGATTTTCGCTTCGATCGCAGTCGCGTCCGCGGTCTTGCCCTTGCTTACCTGGTCCATCGCATCGCGGACCAGCGCGAGGTCGCCGGTCAGCGGCGGAGCATCCGGTGCGCGCGCTTGTTCTTTCGCGGCGGGTTTGGATTTGGAATGCGCCGCGACGCGCGACTTCTTGCCGCCCTTGTGCGCGGTTTTCTGATGCCGCGCCGGGCTGTCGGATTTCTTCGCGTCGTGAGCCTGTTTGTGCTTCGCCGCCGCGAGCGCTTCGCCCGGTAGCGGCGCCAGCATGACCGACGTCAGCAAGCCGATCAGCGGCAGGAGCTGCCGCTTCATTCCGTGGTCACCTGCATTCAACCCCCCGTCGAACGAAGAGACTGACTAACGGTTCGCGTACCTTGCGCGACGAATGATTTGGTATTGCCGCGAATTGTCGTAATGTCAAAGACAAACGTGGCAGAAAGTGGAAGCAACCGGGATCGAATGTACGAGAATGGGACATGTCGGTTGGGTTCCCGGACTCGCCGCAGCGCGTAGGATGGCAGGTTGAAGTGAATGTAAGCGACGTGCCGCGCAAAATCGTCATCGTCGCGCAGCGTATGCTCCCAAAAACGGCCCTGCCAAATACCACGCTCGCCCTTTGCCACACGACTCGCCGAGAGTCGCTCCACATGTGGAAATTGTCGCGAGAAGTTGGCTTTGATCAATCGCCAGCGAACCGAGAAGTCGCGCGTCGCAACATGTCGATGTGCTCAACAAGCAGCCGTTGCCGACGGTCAGCCAGGTTGACCGTGAAGAAGAAACTCCCGCCTTCGACGAGGTTGTGGCGATAGCTGGTCATGTCGAAAGAGTAGCACGACAAGCCGTAGGGTGGGTTGAGCGAACGCGAAACCCATCGATGCGCCAAAACGAGAGCGATGGGTTTCGCTGCGCTCTACCCATCCTACGAAACCGCCAATTCCGGTGCCTGCGCGCCTTCCGCTGCGGCCCTTCCCATGAAATGATGCCGCTCAAGCGGGCCGGCTTCTTGTGCCCGCACACAAAAATCGAGGGAGCGCACCATGAACAAGCGCGAGACGGCTGGCGCCGCAGGCCGCGCCAATACGCTGCCGGCCAAGAGCACCGCCGAGGTCGTAGTCGAGAGCATCATCGCCTCAGGGATCGACACACTTTATTGCCTGCCCGGCGTGCAGAATGATCCCCTGTTCGATGTGCTCTGGCTCAATCAGAACAAGCTTCGGGTGATCCACTCGCGCCACGAACAGGGTGCCGCCTACATGGCGATGGGCGCGGCGCTTGCGACCGGCAAGCCGCAGGCCTGCTGTCTCGTACCCGGCGTCGGTTTCCTCAATGCCGCGGCGGCGCTCGCCACCGCCTACTCCACCAATGCGCCGGTGCTGACGCTGCTCGCGCACATCCCGCTGAACCAGATCGGCCGCGGCTATGGCGCGCTGCACGAGGTGGTCGACCAGACGCCGATCCTGCGCACCATGACCAAATACGCCGTGCGCATCGATACGCCGGCCGATGCGCCGCACATGATGCAGGCGGCGCTCACCGAGCTGGCCTCAGGGCGGCCACGTCCTGTCGGCGTCGAGGTGCCGACCGACGTATGGGCCAACAAGGCGCCGGTGCCGACACTTGCCGCAGCCGAACCGCGGCAGGCGCCGATCGACTGGGCGCTGATCGAGCAGGCCGCCGACATGCTCGCCAAGGCCGAGCGGCCTTTGATCATCGTTGCCGGCGGTGCGCAGGGTGCTGCGCGCGAAATCCGGGAACTCGCCGAGCGGCTGCAGGCGCCGGTGTCGGCGTCGCGCAACGGCCATGGCGTGATGGATGCGCGGCACGCGCTGTCGGTGCAAACGCCGGTCGCGCATCAGCTGTGGGCCAAGGCCGACGTCGTGCTCGCGATCGGCACCCGGATGCCGGCTCCCTTACGAGTGTGGGGCACCGATGCGAAGCTGAAGATCATCCGCATCGACGCCGACTACGAGGAGATGAACCGCATCGCGCGGCCGACGCTCGGCATCGTCGGCGACGCCCAGGCGAACGTCGCGGCGCTGCTCGAGGTGCTGCCGAAGGCTCAGACGTCGCGTGCGATGACGGGCGAGCTTGCCGGCATGAAGGAGAAGTTCGTTGCCGATGTGAACCGCGAGCTGCCGGAACAGACCGGCTGGATCAAGGCGCTGCGCACCGCACTGCCCGAGGACGGCGTGCTGGTCGAGGAGATGACGCAGATCGGCTACGCCTCGCGCTTCGCGTTTCCGGTCTATAACCCGCGCAGCTACCTGACGTCGGGCTTCCAGGGCACGCTCGGCTGGGGTGTCGCCACCACGGTCGGTGTCAAGGCAGCGCTCGGCAACAAGCCGGTGGTTGGCATCAACGGCGACGGTGGCTTCATGTACACGATGCCGGAGCTTGCCACCGCTGTGCACTTCAAGATCCCGGCGGTGTTCGTGCTGTTCAACGACAACGCCTTCGGCAACGTGCAGCGCACGCAGAAACTGCAGTTCAACGGCCATGTCATCGCGACCGACTTCACCAATCCGGACTTCGTGCGGATGGGCGACAGTTTTGGCGCGCTGGCAATGCGCGCGAAAACACCGGATGAGCTGGTGAAGGCAATCGAGAAAGGTCTCGCCACCAATGACCGTCCGACGCTGATCGAGGTGCCGGTATCCGCGATGAAGAGCCCATTCCAGTTCATGGCGCTGGGGAAAGTCAGGGGGGCGTGACGCAAGCGGTCGTCCCCGCGAAGGCGGGGACCCATACGCCGCAGCACAAGTGACTTCGCGATGACGGTTGAAATACTGCCTTTGCATAAGTTCGATCAAGACTACGAGCACAGGGAGTATGGGTCCCCGCCTTCGCGGGGACGACTCTCATGAGCACGGCGCCACGCGTCGATATCGACCTCAAGGCGTTCTGGGACGATCCTTATCCCGCGCTGGCAAAGCTCCGGCGCGAGGCGCCGATCGCCTTCGTGCCGCAGCTCGGCTCGACCCTGATCACGAAGCGCGACGATATCTTCGTGTACGAGAAGCAGATCGACGTGTTCTCGTCGCATCAGCCCGAAGGCTTGATGAACAGGCTGATGGGCCAAAACATGATGCGCAAGGATGGCGAGGCGCACATGGCCGAGCGGCGCGTCATCTTCCCGTCGATCTCGCCGCGCACGGTGAAGGAGCACTGGACGGCGCAGTTCCAGGGCCACGCGGATCGCATCCTCGACGCGCTCGAACCATCCGACACGATCGATTTCTGCCGCGATTTTGCGCTGCCGTTCTCGGCCGAGTGCCTGAAGTCGATCACCGGCCTGACCAACCTGCGCTTTCAGGACATGAACGCGTGGTCGCAGGCGATGATCGACGGCGTTGCCAATTATATCGGCGACCCCGCGGTCGAGGCGCGCTGCCATGCGGCAACCGTTGGTATCGATGCGACGATCGATCAGCGCATCCCGCAATTGCGCGGCAAGGCGGATTTAAGCCTGCTCGGCGTGATGCTGGCGTCGGGCATGCCGATGGAGAGCGTGCGCGCCAACATCAAGCTCGCGATCTCGGGCGGCCAGAACGAGCCGCGCGACGCGGTGGCCGGCTGCGTCTGGGCGCTGCTGTCGCATCCCGACCAGCTCGAGCTCGCGCAGTCGGGCGAGGCGCCATGGCTCAACGTGTTCGAGGAATATGCGCGCTGGATTTCGCCGATTGGCATGTCGCCGCGACGGATCGCAAAACCGTTTGCGATCGGCGATATCGCGCTTGAGACCGAAGATCGCATCTTCTTCATGTTCGGCTCGGCCAACCGCGACGAGGCGCATTTTGATCGCGCGGAAGAGTTCGACATCACCCGCGACGTCTCCAAGAGCATCGCGTTCGGCGCTGGGCCGCATTTCTGCGCCGGCGCCTGGGCTTCGCGCGCGATGGTCGCCGACGTCGCGCTGCCGACGATCTTTTCACGGTTGAAGGGACTGCGACTGCGCGAGGGCGAGCCGGTCCGGATCGGCGGCTGGGCGTTTCGCGGGCTGCTCAACCTGCCGGTGACCTGGGACGCGTAAGCGGCACTGTGGCACGGAATGGATAGCGTCGTCCCCGCGAACGCGGGGACCCATACGCCGCAGCAATTGTGAGACGAAGGACGGTTGTGACTACGGTAACGGCGTAGCAACTGGCACCGGGGCTATGGGTCCCCGCGTTCGCGGGGACGACCGCTGAGAGTCACTTCCTTTTCTTCTTCCGCCCCGTCATCGCGGCGAGCGGATCGTCGTCGGCGCGCTTTGGCTTGCCGGGACGACGCCAGACCACACCCGGAAAGCCTTTCAGCGGCACCAGCGGCTCGCCGGTGTAGGCCCACTCCTGCAGCTCCTCGATGCCGATGTGATAGAGCGGCTGCCGCCCGGTGCGGCTCTCGAACAGTGCGCGCGGGATGTTGATCATGTGTTTTGAGCGTGCGCGCTCGTAGAACAGCGGCGTGCCGCATACCGAACAGAAGTTTCGCGCGCTGCCGTTCGTCTTGTCTTCGAAACGCTTTACCAGGTCCGCGCCCCTGGTGAAGCGAAAACGCTTTTTCCAGCTGCCGACGTAGGTCGCATAGGCCGCGCCATGGGCGCGGCGGCTCGCCTGCGTATGATCGTGCCAGGCCCAGAACGCCGGAAAGTCGATCTCGAAGCGCACCCTGCCGCACAGGCAGCGGCCCGCGGCCGGCTTCAACGGCGCGATTTTCTTGCTGTTCGTCTCGTCAAGTTCTTCGCCGAACGGTGGCTCAAAAAGTGATGGCGACATTGATCGATGATGACCAGAATCTTGCCGCCTCACAAGGTTCGCGCGCGCCCCTGAGCTATTCACCTGGCGCTGCCTGGGCGGCGAGCTTGGCGAGGTTCATCTCGTGCGCGCCCTTGTCGATCCGGTACCAGGTCAGCACCACGGTCGCCGCGATGCCGAGCGCGAAGGTCAGCGGCATCAGGATCCAGATCAGGTTGTGCATGATCTGCGGATCCAGCGTCGCCGGATCGGCCTTGGGCGGAAACGCCACCAGCGCCAGCAGGATGCCCGGCAGGATCGAGGCCACACCGCTGATCAGCTTCTGCAGGAAAGTATCGGCGGCGAACAGCAGGCCCTCGGAACGCTTGCCGGTGCGAACCTGCACTTCCTCGACAATGTCGGCGATCATCGAAGAGACGATGATGAAGCCGGCGACGCCGAGCGCGATCTCGATGAAGCGATCGGCCAGCAGGATGACGAGCTGCGCCGATGTCCCGGGAGGGGGCATCAGGCCAAGCAGAGCGGCAACGTAAACCAGGTTGCCGGTCACCACGGCGGCCAGGAACACCGCGACGCAGCTCTGCCGCTTGCCGAAGCGGCGCGACAGCGCTGGTGCGAACAGCGCGGCGACAAAACTGGCCGGCAGCGAAATCAAATTCAACCACAACAGCTTTTCCGACGGCAGTTGCCAGAAATAAGTGCCGACATAGACCCGCAAGCCGTCATTGACGCCACGGTTGATGCCGTACACGAGGCCGGAGATCGCGATCACCAGGAAATTCCAGTTCGCCAGCGTCGAGACGATGGCGCGGAAGGTCGCCGCAATGCCGCCGTCACGCACCGGCGCCGCCGACAATTTCGGAATCTGCCGGTGCGTGCCAAGCGCGGAGATGAAGATCGCGATCATCATGATGACGGCGATGGTGGCGCCAAGCGGCGCGTAGCCGGCGCGATTGAGCTGGCCAAACGGATGTTCCGGCGTCGATTTCAGGAACACACCGTAGGTCAACACCGTCATGATGCCGGCGCCGAAGGTGAAGAAGAACCAGCGAATGCTCACGAGGTTGGTGCGCCCGTGATAGTCGCGGGTCAGCTCCGGCAACAGTGCGCTCGACGGTATTTCGTGCACCGTGATCAGGAAACGCACCGCGATCGCAAACACGATCAGCCAGGTCAGGAGTTCGGTCTGCGACATGCCTGCAGGCGGCGCCCACAGCAGCGCGACCGCGATCGCGAGCGGCACCGCGACCCCGTAGAGATACGGGTGGCGCCGGCCGAGCCGGGTCCGCGTGTGATCGGACATGTAACCGACAACCGGATCCCAGATCGCCTCGAGCACGATCGATCCCGCAAGCACCGCGCTCACCGCGGCGGCCGGCAAGCCGAGCACCTGGTTGTAGAACAACAGCAGCAGATTGAGCAGCTGCAGCTTGGCGCCAAACGCGATGGAGCCCATGCCGTAAGCCAGCCGCGTGGTGCGATTGGGGATCATCGCGCCCCACCCGATTTCGAGTGCGCAATATCGTGGCGCGGCTGGTGTTGCAAGCAACGTCTCCCTGTCGGTTGTGGTCGGTGGAGCGGCCGATTTTTTGGCGGGTTCGGCCCGAAGATTTGGCGTCAACGTAAGATAGTGGGAAAGAGTCCGTCAATTCGCGATTGCTCTGAGATTGCTCAGTTTTACACCCGAGCCGGCACAGGGTGGACGGCGCTCTGTCGATCGCGCATTCGAGTAGAAATCCATGCCTTGCAGTGCCTCTGGAGGTCGCACCGGTCCTTCCTGTGGCCGCGACGGAACCATTTCACGTGTCATCCCTCAGTTTTGATGGGCAGCGACGCGTTCCGGGGATATGAATCGTGCGATGGGGCGCTTGTTCATCCGATCGGAGGACGAACAGCCTTGTCGGTCAGCTTAAGTGCGGCCAGCGGTCCTCGTGTCGTTTGAGACGAGCCCCGATCGAAGAACTCAATTCATTCGAAAGGTCGATGCGATGCCTCATGTTGGAAGCTGCTTTTGCGGCGCGGTTGAGATCGAATGCACGGGCGCGCCGGAGGCAATGGGCTATTGCCATTGCCGCTCCTGCCGATCGTGGTCCGGCGGGCCGGTGAACGCCTTCAGCCTGTGGAAGCCGGAGAACGTCCGCGTCAGGTCAGGCAAGGAACACGTCGCGACATACCAGAAGAGCGCGCTCAGCCAGCGCCAGTACTGCACCAAGTGCGGCGGGCATTTGATGACCAACCATCCGCCGCTGAAGCTGGTCGACGTATTCGCGGCGACAATTCCGACCCTCGCCTTTGCGCCAGGCGTCCACGTCAACTACGCCGAGACCGTGCTGCCGATGCGCGACGGCCTGCCGAAGCTGAAGGATTTTCCCAAGGAGTTCGGCGGCACCGGCGAGACCGTGCTGGAATAATCTAACCAGCCAAGTGCTGCAGCGCGCGCCGCTTTGGCGCGCGCTTTTTTGTGCGTACGAAGGTTCACATCTCCTGTCACGAACTTGTGTATCCGACATTGGCAACTACGCGCGGCGTCGTCCGATCGCATGAAGCGAAGCGGCCGTTGCAGCGGCACTCTGCGCCCTCACCTCGCGGGTGGGCGCGTGGAGAGACGACGAATGACCGTGCGACTGATTTATTCACGACCAATGGCAGTTTACGTCGCGGGTGACGAGCCGCGACGTGAAAGCAAACCATCATTGCTCGGGCGCCTCATCCGAATGCTGCTCGATGCCCTGCGGCACTCGCGCGCAAGGGCGGCGATGCGAGAACTGCGCCGCTACCAGCACCTCATCCACAAAGACGGCGGCGCCGACAAGACCTGACGCTCCTCGCTCCGTCACCGCGGCGGCATCCTCCGAACGGACGATGCGCCTTCGCGCAACCTCCTCCGAATGGAGGAGGCCCGTCGACTCCTGCGCGCATTGCGCCGGTGAAGCCGCTTTGCGTCTTCACGCGACCTCGACAGCGGCGCCTCGCGCACTGTGCATCAAATCACATCGACATGGAGCGTTGTTGCTTAAGCCTCGCAGTCAGACTGCGCGCCAACGTCTCGCGCTTCAGCAACAGGATGAGACACCATGTCTGACGATTTCAGCTCCAACACTTCCACATCAGGCACGATCGCGATCGGCGGCTCGAGCCTCGGCAATATCGAACGCGCCGACGATCAGGACTGGTTCAGGGTCCATCTGCGCGGCGGCGTGATCTACCGCTTCGACGCCGTCGGTGACGGCTGCGAACCCGATCGTCGACACCACGCTGCGCATCTTCGACAGCGCCGGCAACGACACCGGCTTCTTCAACGACGACGCCAACAACAGCTTCTTCGCGGAACTGTTTTTCTCGCCGCGGACCGACGGTGACTACTTTGTCGACGTCGGCGGGTTCGCGACCGACACTGGGACTCATATCGGGTGTCGGCGACGATCGACGATTTTCCGGCGGCACCGTCGAACAGTGGACAGCGTAACCGTGAACGGGCGGACGAGCAAAGGGCACAATCGAGATCAGTTGATCGATCGAGGACTGGTTCGCCGTCAACCTGGTCGCCGGCACGCGTTACGACGTTCGTACCAGGGACGGCGTTGGCGTGACGACGTCCTGCGCGATTCCTCCGGGAATCCGCGTCAACTTGCAGCCAACGTCGCACGAATTTCGCCGCCACCCACCACCGGCCGCTATTACGTCGGCGCCGGCATTCTCGGGCACGGCAACTCAGCGGACGGGCTTACATATCGGCGTCGTCACGCGCACGCCAACGGTGACTTCAACTCAAATGGCCGCTCCGACATGCTGTGGCGCAACGCAAACGGCGAGCTCGCCCAGTGGAGCATGGACGGCGGCACCATCACGGCGGCGGCGACCTGACCTACAACGGTCTCCAGGTCCGGCCCGACGCGTCATGGACCATCGCCGCGCACCACCGATTTCAACTTCGATGCCCAGTCGGACATCCTCTGGCGCAATGATAATGGTGCCGTCGCCGAGTGGCAGATGAACGGATCGCAGATCACAGGCACGACGGTGCCTGCGGCCGGCGGCCTCGACGGCAGCTGGCACGACCAGATCAAACCGACCAACTTCGGCTAGTGGCTGTTGGAAATCGCCGGCTCTTCGCACAACAAAGGCCCAATTCGGTCAACCCGGGTTGGGCCTCGATGTCGGAAGAAGCCAAGTGCCGAGGATGGAAAGTCGTGTCTCAGTTTGAATTTGAGCGCCTTTGACGATACCCTCGCCGGCGCCGGGTCTTATATGATGCGCAACCTGGCGCGAAACGGATCCGGTCCGATTCAATGCTTGCTGAAAAGCCCACAACTTCGTGCGCCGGCGATGACTGCTCGTGCGGTCCACCACCGCTCGTTCTCCCGCCCAAGCCCAGTTCCGCAAACCGCTCAGCGCTCATCCGGGAAGCGTTCCAACTCGAATGGTTGACCATCGGATGGATGACGGTCGAGGCCGTAGTCGCCCTGGCTTCGGCATGGATGGCGGGAAGCGTTGTTCTGGCCGCGTTCGGGCTGGACAGTCTGATCGAACTGGCATCGGCGGGAGTGCTGCTCTGGCGCCTGTCGGTTGAACTTCGCCATGGACAGCGGTTTTCCGAGGAGGCCGAGCGCATCGCCAGCCGAATCAGCGGTGGACTGCTGTTCGCGCTGGCGGCCTACGTGACAATTGCTGCCCTATGGAGCCTGTGGAGCGGCCGAGGGGAGCAGTTTTCGTGGCCCGGATTCATTGTCGCGCTGATCGCGATCCCGGCCATGCGCTACCTTGCCCAGCGCAAGATCACCGTCGCAGAGCAGATCGGAAGCCGTGCATTGCGAGCTGATGCGATGGAAGCCGTAACCTGCGGCTGGTTGTCCGTTGTCGTGGTGATCAGCCTCGCCGCGCAATGGGCGTTCGATGCGTGGTGGATCGACGGCGTAGCCTCGCTCGCGATCGTATGGCTGCTGCTCAAGGAAGGGCGGGAAGCGTGGTTGAATGAGGAATGTGGCTGCGGCTGAAGAGAGCCGACGCTGCGCAATATCCTTTTTCCATGTGGCTTCGCGGAGCGGAACCGGGCAAGAGCGGTCCTCACAAGAAAGAAAATTCAAGCAGGTCGCAGATCATGAGCCGCTTCTGGAGTCCCGTCGTCCACAGCCTGTCGCCGTATGTTCCCGGCGAGCAACCGAAGCAGGATGGCCTCGTCAAGCTCAATACCAACGAGAATCCTTATCCGCCTTCGCCGCGCGTGCTGGCTGCGATCGCCGCCGCAACGGACCGTCTGCGCCTCTATCCCGATCCACGCGCGTCCGCTCTGCGCGAAGCGATCGCGGCCCGCTACGATGTTGCGCCTGAGCAGGTTTTCGTTGGCAACGGCTCGGACGAGGTTCTGGCCCATACGTTCCAGGCGCTTCTGAAGCATGATGCGCCGCTGCTATTCGCTGACATCACCTACAGCTTCTACCCGGTCTATTGCCGCCTCTATGGCATCCGTTACGAGGAGGTGCCTCTTGATGCCGCAATGCGGGTGCAAATCGCCGACTACCGGCGGCCATGCAGTGCCATCCTGCTGTCCAATCCAAACGCCCCCACCGGCATCGCCCTTCCGCGCACAGCGATCGAGGCGCTGGTGACCGAACATCCGGACCAGCTGGTGGTCATCGATGAGGCTTACGTCGACTTCGGCGCCGAGAGCTCCGTTCCGCTCGTCGCGCGCCACGACAACCTGTTGGTTGTCCAGACCTTCTCGAAGTCGCGGGCCCTGGCTGGACTAAGAGTTGGCTTCGCCATTGGCCAGCCACCTCTGATCGAGGCGCTGGAACGCGTGAAGGACAGCTTCAACTCCTACCCGCTTGATTGCCTCGCCATCGCCGGCGCGATCGCGGCCATCAAGGACGAGGCATGGTTTCAGGAAACGCGCGAACGCATCATTGCGAACCGTGAGACGCTCGTCCGCGGCCTCTCCGAGCTGGGCTTCGAGGTTCTGTCATCCCAAGCAAACTTCGTCTTCGCGCGCCATCGCAGCCGCGGCGGCGCAGGTCTCGCCGCCGAGCTTCGCCAGCGCGGCATTCTGGTCCGGCATTTCCAGAAACCCCGGATCGAGGATTTCCTTCGCATTACGGTCGGCACGGAGGATCAATGCAGCCACTTGATAGCGGTGGCGCGCAGCTTGATCTAATCACGCGCTAGGCCGTGAACTCTTAAATCTGCGGGGCGGACAGGTTCGCCTGGTCGGTCGGCGCAAACCCCATGCGCCGTTGATTTGCATCAATGTTACGAGGCAATTCGCACATATTGATCTTTTGCTGGCTGTGACAGTTACCGCGCAGTCGGCTACTGCGTTGTTGATCGTGCCATCGTGATGAGTGAAACTTAGCGGACAGGGCTTAGCTAGACGATCAAAATGCTTGTCTGAAATGCCCACGAACAGCATTAGTCCGATACAGCCTGAACCCGGCCCAAGCAGAACAAGCCACAGCATCTGGCGGTGGACATTTGCTGTCCTCATCCTTGCCGCTCTCGTGGGTGCGGTTCTGCATTTCGACGAGATACAAGAACTTACGACGCTCGCATTTTCGGCACGCCCCGAGTGGTTGGTGCTAGCCCTTATCGTCCAAGGCGTTACCTATATTTGCGCGGGCAGTGTCTGGCGGGAAGCTCTCAAGAAGGCGGGTCATCAACTGCCGCTTGGAAGTCTGGCGACGCTCGGACTCATCAAGCTCTTTGCCGACCAAGCTCTCCCAACCAGTGGCATGAGTGGCAACATCCTTCTGCTTCGGGGATTGGCCCGTCGCGACGTCCCCACGCCGATAATCATGGCGGCACTGTTGGTGGATATTATCTCATACTACATTGCTTATCTAATTGCGGTAATCGTCGGCGTCGGCGTTCTTTGGCTTGATCATCGAGCGAATGGCGAAATCCTCGGGGGAGCTACAATCTTCGCGGTGGTTGTGATGGCCATGCCCGCGCTCATCCTCTGGCTGCGGCATCTCGGCCGAGTATCGCTACCCGCGTGGACAACGCGGTTTCCAAGGGCTGTCTCATTGTTGAAAGCCTTGCTTGAGGCGCGGCTGGATTCCATCCGCGACCCCACTCTCATGATCAAGGCCGTTTTCCTGCAATTCAGCGTATTCCTCCTGGATTCCCTCACGCTCTGGCTCGCGTTCCGAGCGCTCGGCGGCGGGGCGCCGCCATTCTCGATCTGCTTTGCTGCATTTGTCGTCGGTTCGGCGGCGGCAACGATGGGACCTGTCCCGCTTGGACTAGGAACCTTTGAAGCGGCATGCGTTGCAACCTTGCATCTGTTTGGCGTGCCGCTGGGGCGGAGCCTCGCCGCGGTCCTCGTCTTGCGGTGTCTAACGTTCTGGCTGCCCATGATCCCTGGCCTTTTGCTGGCGCGATATGAACTCGGGTCGGAAAGCACAAAATGAAACGCCGCGCGCGGTAATCCGGACCGAGGAAGGTGCGGTGGTTTGGCTTCGGCTAAGAGCGTCAGAACGGCGATCATGAGGGCGCTGCACGGTGAGACGCCGCCGATCGGCAAGCCGGCGCGCAACACGGCAGACTGTTGCAAATCACGCCCGCGTCCGCTTCGGGTTCATTCGCGACCGGGTTGAGCCAGACAAGCTAGCCTGCGAGCGGCGAGGCGTAACCGGCGACCAGCTTGATCAAGTCGGCCTGGCGGCCGGCGCCGGTCTTCTCGAACAGCCGGCTGAGGTGCGTCTTGATCGTAGTCTCGGCGACGCCGAGGCTTTCGGAGACCTCGCGCACGCCGCCCTCTTCGACCATCGCCAGCAGCACCCGCAGTTCGGCCGGCGTCAACCGATAGGTCCGCGCGATGATCTCGGGCCGCAGCGTGCCTTCGAGCGACGCCTTGCGGACGAACATCGCGGCGGCCGCGGCGCGCGGGCCGCGGCCGAACCGGCTGTGCTCGGACGCAAGCGGCAGGATATGCGCGACATGGCGGCCGCCGTCGCTGTCGCTCAATGCGAGCGCGACATCGGTGCCCACCGACTGCGCCGCCGATGCCAACGTCGCGCGCAAGGTCTTGTCGCCTTCCGCATCGGCAACCATGAGCCGACCGTCGATCACGCGCAGCAGTTCACCTGATCTCAGAATGTCGTGGCCGGCCGCATTGGCGTGAACGAGACGGCCGCACACATCGATCAGAAAGGTGCCGGCGCCAAAGCCATCGAACGCATCCTTCAGCGTCAGCGCCTCGGCCTGGTTGAAATCCACGGCCCGGCTGATCATCATCGCGCGGCGGATATGCGGCACGATCATCTGCATGCACTGGCGCGTGGTGTCATCGGCAACGCCGTGCCGTTCGTGACGAAAGATGCCGAACATCGCGACGTCGGTCCCGGTCTTGTCGATCACAGCCCCGACAAAGTCGACGAGCCGCTGCGGCCGCACCCACTCCTTGTAGAATTGCGTTTGCTGGAATTCCTCGTACGGCAGGAGATCGGCGACCGCGAGCGGTCGCTCGAGTTCGCCGAAGTAGTGCCCGATCGTCAATGGATCGAGCGCGGCATAGCGGTTCGCATAGAGCTGCAGATAATGCGGATCTGCGCCATGCTCGTGGAATAAGCAGACGCGGCGCGCAGTCGGATCTTTCGAGATCAGCACCGCAGCCGAGGCGCCGATGAACTCCGCGGCGTGGTTGAGAACTCCGCGCCAGAGCGACGGGTCGAGAGTTGCATCGTAGATGTGGCCAATGAGGTGGGTCAGTTTCTGATTTCCGGACATATAGCTCACTCAAGACGTCGCAGGCGAAAGCAAACCATCGCCTGCAAATGGTCTTGCCCCAAATACAGCAGCGGAAGTTTTTGATGTGTGATGCCGATTACATGTGAGACGCAGACGTGATCACAAATGACGGAGCAACGCGATTCGCGTCGAACGACATGTTTGGTATTTCCGGATTGTGTCCGCGCGAGGATCGTCGACGGATTCGAATTTCGTTTTGACTTGAGATTCAATGATCGCACTGTGCGACGGACGCAGGCACGCTCTCAGAAGCATGTTGCTGAGGGAATGAAAATCGAAAAACTTTTTCGCGAGCACGGAATAATTCTCCACCTCACTGGCGTTGATTGTTTGAATCAACAGGCGCGCGACTCCAACGTGATGCGGACTGTGATGTCGTACGCTGACTTGCATAACGATACGCGATGTCGCGGCTTGACCTGGCCGGACCGCAGACGACGTCGTGGCCGTCGCGGCTAGCGACGGCGCGGCTTGAGGAATATCAAGGACGATCGCGCGATCCTCAGGTTTGCTTAAAATCCACGGCGACAGGAGGCATGATATGATGATCCATCGCTCTTTGAGTGACCGGCTGGCGCATGTGCTCGAGCGCTCAGGGCTCGCCATGGCCGGCGCAGCATGCGGGCTGTTCGTTGCCGCCTACATGGCGCGCACGCAGGTCGAGGCCCTGTCGGCCGCCTGGTTGATCCTCGTTGTCATGATTGTCGGCGCGCTGGGCTTCTACCTCGGCGTCGACGTGCCGCCTCCGGCGAACCCGCCCAAGGAGGGTGAGGGTCCCGATCGCGTGGAAATCTTAAGCGCTGCGGGCACGTTCCTCGCGGCCTTGATGACGCTCGTTTCGGTCGCCGTCGTCATACTGGATCTGTATCCGCGGCTGTTCTGGCCAGCCCTTATCCTGCTCGGCTGGCTCGTCGGCGCCATCCTGCAGATCTCAGCCGGCATCATTGCCAGGGTTCGTGCCTGACGCCAGCGCGCCGCCGCGCCACCCGCGGTTAGAGCGGGTGGATACATTGCGATCGACAGTCCCGTACGGCTGTCGCAAATCAGTCATGGACGGCCGATAGCTCTGCGATCGGCCACTGCATCAAGCCAGTTCATTCTGTTCGAGATGACCATGAAAACAGCCCAACTCCTCCTTGCGCTTTTTGCGTTCACGTTGCTGGCCTGGCAGCCCGCCCGCGCCGCCGACGTCATCTGTTACAATTGCCCGCCCGAGTGGGCCGACTGGGCCTCGATGCTGAAGGCCATCAAGGCCGACCTCAACTACGATGTGCCCTCCGACAACAAGAATTCCGGTCAGGCGCTGGCACAAATTCTTGCCGAGAAGAACAACCCGGTCGGCGACATCGGCTATTTCGGCGTCAACTTCGGCATGAAGGCGAAAGCGCAGGATGCGCTGCAGCCCTACAAGCCCGCGCATTGGGACGAGGTCGCCGCCAGCCTGAAAGATCCCGACGGCTACTGGACCACGATCCACTCCGGCACGCTCGGCCTGTTCGTCAACAAGGATGCGCTCGGCGGCAAGCCGGTGCCGGCCTGCTGGAAGGATTTGCTGAAACCCGACTACAAGGGAATGGTCGGCTACCTCGATCCGTCGTCCGCCGCCGTCGGCTATGTCGGCGCGGTGGCGGTCAATCGAGCACTCGGCGGCTCGCAGACCAACTTCGAACCGGCGCTCAATTTCTTCAAGGAACTGCAGAAGAACCAGCCGATCGTGCCGAAGCAAACGTCGTATGCGCGCGTCGTCTCGGGCGAAATCCCGATCCTGTTCGATTACGACTTCAACGCCTATCGCGCCAAATATTCGGAGAAAGGCAACTTCGAGTTCGTGATCCCGTGCGAGGGCACGGTGATGTTTCCCTATGTCGTCGGCCTCGTGAAAAATGCGCCGGACAAGGACAAGGCTGAGAAGGTCATTGACTATCTGTTATCCGACAAGGGCCAGGCGATCTGGACCAACGCCTATTTACGCCCGGCGCGGCAGATCGCACTGCCAGAGGCGGTGAAGGCGAAATTCCTGCCCGACAGCGATTACGCGCGCGCCGGCAGCGTCGATTGGGGTCAGATGGAAACGGCACAAAAGGGCTTCGTCGATCGCTACCTTGCCGAAGTCCATTGAGCTTTTGCTCCGCGCGCCCGCCCCATTAAGAACGGGCGATCTTTTCAAGAACATGGGGTAAGGTGCGCGTCCAGCGCACCCTGCCCCCCTGCTGCCGGTTTTGATGTCGCACAAATCATTCGTCTGGCTCTGTCTGCTGCCGCTCGTCGCAGTATCGACGGTGTTCTTTGTGCTGCCGATGATCAGGCTGATTGCGACCGGTGCCGAGGGACCGTTGGGTGTCGCCGGCTACTTCGCCATCGTCACGGAGCCGCGCTACCGCACCACGTTGATCAACACCGTGGTGCTTGCAACCGCAACCACGATCGTGACGTTGATCGTCGCGACCATCGCCGGTCTGTTTCTGCAGCGTCATCGGTTTCCCGGACGCGCCGTGCTGGTCGCGATCCTGACGCTCCCTCTGGCCTTTCCCGGCGTGGTCGTCGGCTTCATGATCATCCTGCTCGCCGGACGACAAGGGTTGATCGGCGACATCACCAACCGCCTGTGGGGCGACAAAGTGGTGTTCGCCTATTCGATCTATGGGCTGTTCCTCGGCTATCTCTACTTTTCGATCCCGCGAGTCATCCTGACCATCATGGCCGCGGTGGCCAAGCTCGACGCGAGCCTGGAAGAAGCGGCGCGCTCGCTCGGCGCCAGTCCTTGGGCCGTGCAGCGCGACGTCGTGTTGCCGGCGCTGGCTCCAGCCTTTGTGGCATCAGGTGCGATCGCCTTTGCCACGGCCATGGGTGCCTTCGGCACGGCGTTCACGCTCGCCACCAACATCGATGTGCTGCCAATGCTGATCTACACCGAGTTCACGCTCGGCGCGAACATCGCGAGCGCCGCGGCGCTGTCGGTCGGGCTCGGCGTGATCGCCTGGGCGATCCTGGCGCTGGCGCGCTCGTTCAGCGGCGGCACCGTCGCAGCGGCCGGATAACCCAGGATGCGCGACAGACTGATGTTCGGCGGCCAGCTTGTCTTCACGCTGATGGTGGCGGCGTTCCTTGCGGTGCCGGCGATGCTGTCGATCGCGGCCGGTGTCACCGTCAATTATTTCCGCGGCCTGCAATCCGGCGTCACCCTGCAATGGGTATGGAAGGTGTTCGAACTCTATTCGGACGCCATCATATTGTCGCTGGTGATCGCGTTCGCGACCCTTGCGGTGACACTCGTGGTCGGCGTGCCGGCGGCATATGCCCTCGTCGTGCGCGGCGGGCGGCTGTCGCGCGTCATCGAGGAAATCATCACTCTGCCGCTCGCCATTCCCGGGCTTGCAATCGCGCTCGCCCTGCTCCTGAGCTACGGCACGTTCGGCGGCTTCCGACGATCGTGGCTGTTCATCCTCGCCGGTCACGTCGTCTTCACGCTGCCGTTCATGGTGCGCTCGGTCATGGCGGTGTTCGCCACGACCGACATCAGGACGCTCGATGAAGGTGCGGCCTCGCTCGGCGCCTCGCCATGGCGGCGGTTCCGCGACGTGATCGTGCCGAATGCGCGGCCCGGGATTCTCGCGGGCTCGATGATGGTGTTCACGCTGTCGCTCGGTGAATTCAACCTGACCTGGATGCTGCACACGCCGCTGACCAAGACGCTGCCGGTGGGGCTCGCCGACAGCTACGCGTCGATGCGCCTCGAAATCGCCTCGGCCTACACGTTGATCTTCTTTGTCATGATCATCCCACTGCTGCTTGCAATGCAGTTGATCGCCGATCCGGAGGCGGCGCGATGAGCAACGCCAAAGGTCACGGCGTCGCTGTGAAGATCGAGGACTGCGGCAAGACCTTTGCCGACGGCACCCGCGCGCTCGAGCCGACCACGCTCGACATTGCATCCGGCGAAACGCTGGTGCTGCTCGGTCCGTCGGGCTGCGGTAAGACGACAATGCTCCGGATCATCGCGGGCCTCGAGGACTGCCTGACCCGGGCGGGCGCGTCCTGTTCAACGGCACCGACGTTTCGCCGCTGCCGATCGAGCGCCGCAATGTCGGCATGGTGTTCCAGTCCTACGCGCTGTTTCCCAACATGACCGTCGCCGACAATATCGCCTACGGCCTGAAGGTGCGCGGCATCGACAAGGGCGCGCGCGCCGCGCGCGTCGCCGAGCTTGTCACTCTGACCAATATTGCCGGGCTGGAGAACCGGCGGATCGATCAGTTGTCCGGCGGGCAGCGGCAGCGCGTCGCGCTGGCGCGCGCGGTTGCGATCCGGCCGAGCATTCTCCTGCTCGACGAGCCGCTGACGGCGCTCGATGCCGCGTTGCGCGAGCGCTTGCGCAGCGAGCTCAACCAGCTGCTCCGGGCGCTTGGCATCACCACGATCTACGTCACGCACGACCAGGCGGAAGCGATGGAAATCAGCGACCGTATCGTGGTGATGCGCAAGGGTTCGATCGCCCAGGTCGGCACGCCGCGCGACATCTACTTTTCGCCGCGCAACCGATTTGTCGCGGAATTCGTCGGCGCTGCCAATATCGTGGAGGCGCCGGTCGAGAACGGCCGCCTCGTGCTGCCGGGCGGCACACTCGCAATCGGCAACGGTGCAGAGCTGGCATCGGCCATCGTCATGATCAGGCCCGAGGTCATCGAGGCCGTGGAGCCAGAGTCGGGCGACCCTGGTCGGCTGCGTCGAAAGCGTCAGCTTCACCGGCAACCGCCAGCGCATCAGCGTCGACGGGCGCCGCGCATAAGCCGCTGATGGTTGATGCGCCCAACAGCGTCGCCGTCAAGAGTGGCGAACGCATCGGCCTTGCGGTTCCACAAGACGCCATCCGACTGCTGCCACCGGAGGACTGATGTCGACCAAGCGCCTCCTCATCGCGCAAATCTCCGACCTGCACATCAAGCGACCGGGCGCGAAGGCCTATCAGCGCGTCGACACCGCGAAGGCGTTGGAAAACTGCATCGAAGTGTTGAACGCGCTCGAACCGCGACCGGACCTCGTCGTCATCACCGGCGATCTCGCCGATACCGCGGCCGCGGATGAGTACGAGCATCTCAAACGGTTGCTTGGGCCATTGCAGCTCCCCTTCGTCAGCGTGCCCGGCAACCACGATTCCCGCGAGTTGATGCGCGAAGCCTTTCCCGACCAGGGCTACGCGCTCCCCTCCGGCGCCCTCAACCAGACGCGCGAGCTCGCCGCACTCGACCTTATCCTGCTCGATTCCAGCGTGCCGCGGCACCCACATGGCGAACTCGACGACGCGACGCTGCGATGGCTCGAGGCAACGCTCGGCGCATCCGAGCAACGTCCCGCATTGCTGTTCCTGCATCATCCGCCGTTCGTGACCGGCATCGCCCACATGGATCGGCAGAACCTGCGCAACGCAGATGACCTTGCCGCGATCGTGCGCCGCCACAAGCGCGTCCGGCTGATTGCTTGCGGACACGTCCATCGCTCGACGTTCACGACGTTTGCCGATGTGCCGACCACGATCTGCCCCGCGCCCAACCATGCCGTCGATCTCGACCTTGCCGAGGCGCGTCGCCCCTCGTTCAGGGTCGAGCCGCCAGCCTTCCATCTGCACACGTGGTCCGAAGGCGATGGCTTCGGCACTGTCATCACCCACACGGTGCCGATTGGAGAGTTCGATGGGCCGCATCCGTTCTTCGGCCCCGACGGCAGGCTGCTTTGAGCCGCGCCGTGCCCGGCTTGCCCGAAAAAAGCGCAAATCGACCGGCGAGGCCGGTCCGGGATCGCTACTGATCTTGACGCGACGACGAAGGCTCGCGATCCTCGATCACGGCGGCGATTGAGGGGCATGGCAGTCGCCGCCGCAATAAAAAGATGACCGGACGCCTTACATCCGGCGCGGAGCGCGATCGTCACTTCGATCCGTGGCATCGCACGTCGGCAGGACAGTCGGTCGAACTGACGCCGACCAGGTCCTGACGCGGAGCTCTAATCCGGCCGGAGTTGGGAGGGGACCATGCAGACGATCTTCGACTCGCGCACGCTGCCGGCGGCCAAGCGCTATAAGTCGTGGCAGGATGCCATTTGCGAAATCTACTTCCAGGTCGACTGCAAGCCGGAAGAGCGCGACGACTACGATGGTCTGGTGCGCGAAGCGCGCTTCGGCCCACTGATCCTGACCGACACCTTGTCGTCGCCGCAGGTCGTGTTGCGACAGAACCGCCATATCTCGCGGCTCGCCAAGGATTGCTACATCTTCGGGCTGCCGCAATACGGCCGGGTCGGCTTCAGCCAGGCCGATACCTCACTCACCATGCATCCCGGCGCCGCCGGCCTGTTCTATGCCAGCGAGCCCTATGATCTGCGCGGCAAGGCTCCGGTCCGCGTGTTCTGGATGGAAATCCCCCAACAAGCGCTGGCAAGCCGCTTCAGTTCCGGTCGTGCCCCGATCAACGCGGTGCTCAACATCGAACGCGGCCTCGGCCGCATCGCGGCCGAGTTCTGCACGACGCTCGCCGCCAAGAGCGCATTCCTGGACGACGACGCGCGGGCAAAGCTCGGCGACGAATTCCTGGATATTCTGGCAACCGCCATCGACACCGGTCTTGACCGCGAGCCCACCGGCGAGCGGACGGTCCGCAAGGCCAGGCTCCGGTCCGTGAAGGCCTACATCGACGCCCACCTGCGCGAGCCGAATCTGACGCTGGAGTTGGTCGCAAGAAACAACGGCATCTCGCTGCGCTACCTGCACGAATTATTCACCGTGATGGACACGACCGTCTCCGACTGGATCTGGCTTCGGCGGTTGCAGCAATGCCATGCGCTGCTGACCCATCCCGGGCACGCCGCGCGCTCGATCACCGAGATCGCGTTCTCGATGGGCTTCAACAGCTCCTCGCACTTCAGCAACCGCTTCCGCGAGGAGTTTGGGTTACGACCGTCAGATGTCAGGCTCGGCGGCTCGGCGAGCCGTACGCGACCTGAGGCAGCACCCGGGCGAGCGGAACTTTAGGGCGCGGGGCAGCGCTCTGGCCGATGCAGGCGGGTGTCCGCTCCTGGAAAGGCGGCCGTGTTCGGCTCGCGGCGAGCATTTCGTTTGTGGCTCCAACGCGGTTCGTCGGCCGGCTCGCCTGCGGAAACTGGTGATATCTACAATTGATCGTGTCGTTCGCAAGCTTGACTGAAAAGCCACGAGACCGCATTTTGCCCGTGCCATGACCAGGCTTCCCCCAGCGCGCGCCGAAACCACCGAAGCTTTCCTGATGCAATCCGGCCCGGAGCTTGCCGCGTTGTGCACGGAATGCGGCGCCTGCTTCAACGCCTGTCCGATGGTCGATTACGTGAATTTGCGCGGCGCTGATCCCAAGATCGTCACCAGTGGATTGCGCCGGCTGGCGAGCGGTGCGGCCGCTCCAGAAGAGACAGTGGCCTGGCTCGGCGCCTGCACCAAGAGCGGCCAGTGCGTCGATGCGTGCCCGCAAAAGGCTGTGGGGCTTGATGCCATGCTGCTGGTCCGGATCGCCAAGCAACGCGCGATCAACGGAACGCGACAACTGCCGGTCAAGCAGGATCCTTCGTATTTCCCGCGCATCAAGACCTTCGCACGACTGCAGCTCAGCGATGAGGAACTTGAGAAATGGCTGTGAGCGACAATCGCGTCACGTTCTGGTTCGGCTGCAACATGCTGCGCCACGCCGAAATGATCCGCCTGTCGATCATGCTGCTGGAGCGTGCAGGCTACGATGTCAGCGCTGCCGGCGGCCCGGCCTACTGCTGCGGCACCAGCCACGACCATCAACCGCATGGAGCGAGCAACATGGCGGGCCGGACCGTCAGCCGCTTCAATGAGGCCGCCACGAAGGACGGTCGCGGCACTGTCGTTACCTGGTGTCCCTCGTGCCACATGCACATGTCCGACATCATGGCGCCGGGCAATACGGTTGCGTTCGATATCACGCACATTTCCGAATTGCTCGTCGCATCAATCGATCGGCTGGCGCCATTGTTGACTGTTCCAGTGCCGCGCCGCGTGCTGCTGCACCGGCATCTCGGTTTCTCAACCCACGTGCCGATCAACGATCGTGTCACCAGCCTGCTGTCGCGAATACCAGGGCTCGAACTGATCGAGGGACCTGCACATCCCGGCCACATGTGCAGTGGTCTTGCTACCGTGCCAGGCGCACTGAAGGCGGTGATCGGCGAGACTTGGTCGGCGGCGATCGCAAATCGCGCCGACACCGTGTGCACGATCTTTCATCCGTGCCATCGCGAAATCGCAGCGTTCGACGATCGCGACAACATCGGGGTCAGGAACTGGGTTCAGCTCGTTGCCGAAGCAATGGGTATCGAAGCCAGCGACGCCTATGTTGGCTGGCGCAATGGCGGTGCGCCCGATATCGCGGCAATCGAACGCGCCGAGCCGTCGCGCTATCAGGCGCTGATTGAACCTGAACTGCGCAAGGCACCCCCGTTGCCTGCGGCCCCCGCCGGCGCGGCGGAGTGACGACGGCTGGGCTCAAAGGGACCAAGCCGATCGACTTTGAACTGTTGGCCAGGAGATCGTCGCGACGTCTACTTGTTTGGGGCAAAGCAGACTTCGTTTGCTCAATTTAAGTTCTTCCGTTTTGTGGCCCAGTTCGGACAGTCAGCTCCTAGCCAGATAGGCAACGGCTTCTATCTCCACCAAAACTTCCGGCTTCGCCAAGGACCGCACTTCAACAAGCGTGGAAGCGGGAAAATCTCCGGTGAAGAACTCGCGGCGCGCTCGCCAGACCTCAGTGTTGTTCTTGATGTCGACCATGTAGATCGTCATTTTTACCAGGTCGTCCATCGACCCGCCGGCCGCCTTGATGATGCGATCAATGCGCGAAAATATTTGCTTCGTCTGTTCGTACTCGTTCTTGCCGACCATCGATGTGCCGCCTTCAAAGGGACGTGCTACCTGGCCGGAGATGAACAGCATGTCGCCTGCGCGTATAGCGTTTGACCACAGATCGGGGCCGGCCTCAGCGACATCGGGGACGGATACCTTTGTCCTGCGCATGGAATTCTCCTTATGATGATCTCTATAAAGGTCTCTCCGATACGTTTCGCCGTTAGTTTATCACAACTATGGGCAAGCCCATCGCATCGCCTTTTGGCCCTTAACGATCATACTAATCCGGACACACGACGTCGCTCTTGAGGGTAGTGCGAACGCGATGGCCGAGCGCCCCCTGATGCGTCAGATTGTGCGTGCACGCTCCGGTTAGCTCAAGGAAACAGCCCCCGCGTCTGCTTCGCCGAGGCCACCGTCGAAACCCCGATCGCCATAGCCGCCATCCGGTACGAGACGTTGTCGCGTTTGGCGCGCTCCATCATGCGCTGGAACGAGCGGTCGAGGATGCGGTAGAGGCGGTCGAACACCTCGGCTTCCTCCCAGAACAGGCGCTGCAAGTCCTGCACCCATTCGAAATAGCTGACCACCACGCCGCCAGCGTTGCAGAGAATGTCAGGGAGCACGAAGATCTCGTCGCGGCGCTGGTCGAGCACGGCGTCGGCCTCCGGCGTGGTCGGTCCGTTGGCGCCCTCGGCGAGAATGCGGCACTTCAGCTTGCCGGCATTGTCGGCCGTGATGACGCGCTCGACGGCGGCGGGGATCAGGATATCGCAGCGCTGCACCAGGAGTTCGACCGGATCGATCGCGCTCTCCTTCGAGAAGCCGCGCAGCAGACCGTGTGCGCCGATGTGACGCTGCAGTGCGGGGATATCGATCCCCTTCGGGTCGTAGTAAGCCGCGGTGTGGTCGCTGACGCCGACGATGCGGACGCCGCGCTCGGCCAATGCATAGGCGCTGATCGAGCCGACATTGCCAAAGCCCTGCACAATCGCGGTCGCCCCGCCGCTTTCCATGCCAATCCGGTCGAGCGCGCGGCCCACGAGGAATGCGACGCCACGTCCAGTCGCCTCGCGCCGGCCGAGCGTGCCGCCGTTGGAAACCGGCTTTCCTGTGACGATCTCGTTGACGGTCTGGCCCTGGTACATGGAATAGGTGTCCATGAACCACGCCATCACCTGCTCGTTGGTGCCCATGTCGGGCGCCATAACGTCGGTCTGCGGCCCAACGAACGGGATCATCTCCTGCATGTAGCGGCGGGACAGTCCTTCGAGCTCACGTTGCGACAGCTTGTAAGGGTCGACCGTGACGCCGCCCTTGGCACCGCCATAGGGCAGGCCGGCCAGCGCGCATTTCCAGCTCATCCACACCGCGAGGGCGGCGACCTCGCTAATATCGACCGACGGCGCAAACCGCGTGCCGCCCTTGGTCGGCCCCAGCGTAAGGTGGTGCTGCACGCGATAGCCCTGAAACACTTCGGTGCTGCCGTCGTCGCGATGGATCGGACAGGACACCGCGATCGCGCGTTTCGGATAAAGCAGGCGATCGCGATCATCGTGCGGAATTTGCAGATAATCGGCGACGTCCTGGAATTGCTTGCGCGCCATGTCGAACACCGGGCCGGAGTAGATCGTGTTGCTCATCGAAACCTCCTCGCCGACGCAGCGGCATTTTGACACTCGCCAATATCGGTTCGCATGCCGCCACGGCTGAAAAGCCGGGTATATCGGCATTTGCCATTCGGCATTGAGCCTTTAGTATCGCCTCAACGCGCCAGGAAAACACACAAAGAAAACTCACAAAATGCAAAGCGAAACGATCAGGCTCGACCCGGAAGTTGCTGTTCTTGCCGGCAAAATCGATTTCGACCCGGATGCCCTGCTGAACAAATATCTGTCAGAGCGCGACAAGCGCCTGCGCCCGGACGGCTTTGAGCAGTACATCGAGGTCAAGGCGGAGTTCTCCCGCTACGTCGAGGACCCCTATGTCGAGCCCGGCTTCACGCGCGGTCCGGTGTTCGACGAGGTCGAGTTCGCGATCATCGGCGGCGGCTTCGGCGGCCTGTTGATGGGCGCGCGGCTGCGCGAAGCGGGCTTCAACAGCCTGCGCGTGGTCGAGAATGCCGGCGACTTCGGCGGCACCTGGTACTGGAACCGCTATCCCGGCGCGATGTGCGACGTCGAATCCTACGTCTACCTGCCGCTGCTCGAAGAGCTCGGCTACATGCCGAAGCACAAATATTCGTTTGCGCCCGAAATTCTCGAGCACTCGAAACGCATCGCCCGCCACTACCGGCTCTACGACGATGCGCTGCTGCAGACCGCGATCAGCGAATTGCGCTGGGACGAAGAGTCGAAGCGCTGGATCATCTCGACCAACCGCGGCGACCGCTTCAAGGCGCAGTATGTCGCGATGGCCAACGGGCCGCTGAGCCGGCCAAAACTGCCGGGTATTCCCGGCATCAACGACTTCAAGGGCTATACCTTCCACACCAGCCGCTGGGACTATCGCTACACCGGCGGCGACTCGTCAGGCAACCTGACCAACCTCGCCGACAAGCGGGTCGGCATCATCGGCACCGGCGCGACCGCGATCCAGTGCATCCCGCACCTCGGCGAATTGTCGAAGCAGCTTTATGTGTTCCAGCGCACGCCGTCCTCGATCGACGTCCGCAACAACGCCGAGACCGATCCGGCGTGGGCCACCTCGTTGCAGCCCGGCTGGCAGAAGCGGCGGATGGAGAATTTCAATACTCTGGTCAGCGGCGGCGACCAGGACGAGGATCTCGTCCGCGACGGCTGGACCGACATCTTCCGCAACCTGACCGGGCCGACGCTGGCGAACGCGGCGAAGAAGCTCGGCCGTCATCTCACGGCAGAAGAGCGCGCGCAGCTGCTGGTGCTCGCCGACTATCGCAAGATGAATCAGGTGCGCAGTCGCGTCGACACCATCGTCAAGGACCCCAAGACCGCTGCGTTGCTGAAGCCCTGGTACCGTCAATTTTGCAAGCGGCCCTGCTTCCACGACGAGTACCTGGCAACCTACAACCGGCCGAACGTCGAACTGGTCGACACCAACGGCCATGGCGTCGAGCGTCTGACCGAGACCGGCGTCGTCGCCAACGGCAAGGAGTATCCGGTCGACTGCCTGATCTTCGCCACCGGCTTCGAGGTCGGCACCTCGTTCACCCGCCGCGCCGGCTACGAGATCATCGGCCGTGACGGCAGAAACATCTCGCAGCACTGGGCAGGCGGCCTCCGCACGCTGCACGGCCTGACCAGCCACGGCTTCCCGAATTGCTTCTTCCTCGGCCGCAGCCAGTCGGCGCTGACGGTCAGCGTGCCGATGGCGCTGAACGAGCAGGCGAAACACGTGACCTACATGATCACGGAGGCCCGCTCGCGCGGCTACAACATCGTCGAGCCGACCGCTGACGCCGAAGGCGACTACGTCAAGCTGATCCGCAGCCTCGCGCGGATGGGCGAGCGCTTCTACATGGAGTGCACCCCCGGCTATTACAACAGCGAGGGCGAGCCCGGTAACAAGCATGGTTTCTTCTCGGAGACCTATGGTGCGGGCTCAGTGAAGTTCTTCGAGCTGCTCAAGGGCTGGCGCGACGAAGGCAGCATGAAGGGCATTGCGCTGCGCTGACGCGAGCGGAGTCCACGCAAGAGTTATCAATTGATGCCCGCCCGCGGTGCCCAACGCGCCGCGGGCTTTGCTTTGAGCGGCGCTTATCGCGACCGCGACCAGGCCCGCGGTTGCGATGCGGCGAACGCGGGTTCCACGGATTAAGGTTGAGGGATCGGGTCCGCTCCGGACGGCCCTTGCGGTCCCGCAACAACCACGACCATTGCACTCTCAAGCAAGTCCCGTTTGACGGGAGCCTCGATACTGTGGAAGCTGTTGAATAAATCAAAAAGAAACGGAAACTTCCGGGAGCTTTTTGCGATGCGAGATTCATCCATCGTAGTCGCCGCCCGTGAAGCAACTCCCAGCTAACAGGGAGATCGCCGTGGCGCTCGATTCACCAATCACCCCAAGCGCTTCGACCCGTTTGCGGATCGGCTTTGCCAAACCGAGCCAGGAGCAGATCGTGCTCCTGATCACGATCGCCTTGCTGATCGTGTTCAGCTTCACGCTGAAAGGCTTTGCGACCGTGGCGAACATGCTCGTTCTGCTGCGCAGCATTTCGATCCTCGGCATTCTCGGCCTCGGCATGGGGATGATCGTGATCAGCCGCGGCATCGACTTGAGCGAGGTCGCGATCATGGCGGGATCCTGGTGCGTCATGCTGAACGCGGTCCAGCATGGCCTGCCCCCGCTGTGGGCTGCGGCGGCTGCGCTGGCGATCTGTCTCGCCATCGGCCTCATCAACGGCGTCATGGTCGCCTATGTCGAGGCGCCCGGGCTGTTTGTGACGCTCGCCACCACCTTCGTCATCTACGGGGTCGCGTTCTGGATCGCCCCGGTCTACGTGGTCTATGCCCCACAGGACTCGGCTGCACTGTTATTCGCCGGACGCGGCACATTGTTCGGCATACCGATGCCGATCTTCGTCTTTGCCGCGGCCGCCCTGGTCATGCACTTCTTTCTGTCGCGGACCTCGATCGGCCGCTTCATCTATGCGCAGGGCGACAATGCCGAAGCAGCCCGCCTCTCGGGCGTGGCCCTGCGCCCGCTGATCGTGCTGGAATTTGTGCTGGTCGCAACTCTGGCGTGGCTCGCGGGGCTGGTCTGGATCGGACAGACCGGCAGCATGCAGATGACCATCGTGCAGGGAACCACGGTCTTCGACGTGATCCTTGTGGTGGTGCTGGGCGGCATCAGCCTGGTCGGCGGACGCGGCAGCGTCTTCAGCGTCGTCGTGGGCTGCGCCCTGATCGGCACATTGCTCAATGCCCTGACCATCATGGACGTCAACAGCGAGGTACAGAATATCATCCGCGGCGTCGTGCTGCTCGCCGCAATCATCCTCGACAACTTCCTGCACCCGCGCGACGAGGAGACTGCACGGCAGGGAGACTGATCATTGGAAGTTTACAAATTGCCCCGGCAAATCGGGGCGAGGAAATGACAACGGGAGGAGCGACGATGAGTTCGAAGACATGGATGTCGGTGCTGGCCGGCTTCGCCATCGCGGCGTTGCCGGTGTTTGCCGCCGCACAGGAGGATACCGGGACCAAGACGGCGCACGAGTTGCGCGCCGACTACGACAAGAACCTGAAGGGCAAGACCGTCGCCTTCCTGCCGATCGCGACCGGCGTGCCGTTGATGGACGAGTGGGGCCGCGTGATCAAGACCGAGGCGGAATGGCGCGGCATGAAGTTCGTGATCCGCGATCCGGCGGCCAATCCGGCGGCGATGCAGCAGGCACTGACCGCGCTGATCGACGAGAAGCCGGACGTGCTCATCGTGCAAAACCCGAGCGTAACCCTGCTGCAGAAGGAACTGAAGCGCGCCGAATCGCAGGGCACGCACGTCATCCAGATGAACATGTCGTCGAACTACAAGTCGGACGCGTTCGTCGGCGCTGACTGGTACGAAGTCGGCCGCATCCTTGCCGAGGACGTCGTCAAGCAGTGCGGCACCGGCTCCAATACGTCGGGCGAAGTGCAGATCGTGCAGGGCGAATTGACTGCGGCGGCAAGCGTCGACCAGATCGCCGGCGTCATGGACACGCTGAACAAGGACAAGGCGATCAAGGTGGTCTCCAACCAGGCCGCCTTGTGGGACGCCAACAACGCGCTCAACATCACCAACACCGTGATCCAGCAGCATCCGGACCTGTGCGCCAGCATCGGCTTCTGGGGCATCATGGAATTGGGCGCAGCGCAGGCGATCCGCAATGCCGGCAAGATCGACAAGGTCAAGGTCTACGCGTCGGGTGAAGGTTCGCAGCTCGATTGCGACCAGGTGAACCAGGGTAACTTCTTCAAGTTCCTGAGCTACACGGCGACCGACCAGGGCCATGATGCATTCTTCGCCGCCGTGGCGCTGCTGGAAGGTGGCGTCAAGCCTGGCAGCACGCACCACGAGTTTTACACGCGTCCGGTATGGCTCGATAAGAGCAACGCGTCCGGCGCCAACTGCTACGCGGTGCCGAAGCCTCCGACACCGACCGACGCATCAGCCGCTGAACAGAAGAAGTGATCCATCGACGACCGGCGTTGCCGCTCCTGCCGCGAATGGCGGGAGCGGAATGCCGAGTGGAGTCAAGCCGATGACGATGACCACATTCGAGGCGCTCAGCCGCCGCACCGAACGCATCCGCTACGCCTGGTCACCGCGGCTGATCTTTGCCGAACTGCTGCTGAAGCAATGGTTCGAGCCGGTCATTCCCTTCACCGTCATGATCGCGCTGGCGATCTACTTCTCGCTGGTCATCCCCGACTACGGCTCCGTCAAGAATGCCGTTTCGCTGGCGCGTCTCTTTGCCGAATTCGGCTTCGTCGCGCTCGGCATGGCTCTGACCCTGATTTCCGGCGGCATCGACCTCAGCGTCGGCGCCATCTTTGCCATTGCCAATTTCACCGCGCTGTTCTGCATGTTCGTGCTCGACTTTCCGGTCTGGCTCACGGTGATTGCCACGCTCCTGACCGGCGCGGTCGTCGGCGCTGCGAACGGCGTCCTGATCGGCTATCTCAAGGCGCGTCCGTTCCTGACAACGCTGGTGATGCTGATCATCCTGCGTGCCAGCGTCAATCTGCTGAACGGGCGCTATGCGACCGTGTTCGCCACCAATTCGATCGAAAGCGATGCCTGGGACTATCTCAGCGACGGCACCATCCTCGGCGTGCCGGTCAACGCCGCGACACTGATATTTGTCCTGCTGATCGGCCACATCTTTCTCAGCCGCTCGCGTTATGGCTGGCATCTGACCGCGATCGGCGCCTCGCGCAAGGCGGCGCGCCACGCCGGCATCCGCGTCGAACGCATACTGCTGGTCACCTATATGCTGTCGGGCATGCTATGCGCGCTCGGCGGCGTGTTTTACGCCGCACGCCAGGGCAGCACGGACTCGACCACCGGCCTCGGTTGGGAATTCCAGGCGGTGACCGCGGTCGTGCTCGGCGGCGCGTCGGTCGTCGGCGGGCGAGGCACAGTGTGGCGGGCGATGATCGGCGCGATCATCATCTTCGTGCTGACCAACGGTCTCGTCCGCATGGGCATCCCCGGCTACGTCACCTCGGCTGCCTACGGGATCATTCTGCTGGTTGCCGTCAGCATCGACGTCAAATGGGCGAAGAACCGCGGCAAAGTGATCCAGAAGACCTACGTCAACCCGGCGCGCGTGCCGTTGTCCGCTTCGCCGACCATCGCCCGTGACAGCCAATCGGCACTGGCACAAAATGACCGGCTCATTCATGCCGAGGCGATCGGGCTCGACCAGGTCGAGGGCCCGGAGGACGTCATCATCGACCGGCAGGATCGCGTTTACGGTTCGACCCGCGACGGCAACATCATCCGTTTCTCCGGACCGAATCTCGAGAAACGTGAAATCTTCGCCCATATCGGCGGCCGGCCGCTCGGCATGCAGTTCGACAAGGACGAGAACCTTATCGTCTGCGTTGCCGGGATGGGCGTTTACGGCGTCAAGCCCGACGGCGAAGTGTTCAAGGTCACCGACGAGACCAACCGCACCTGGTACAAGCTCAACGACGATTCACGGCTGCGCATGGCCGACGACCTCGACATCGCGCCCGACGGCAAGATCTATTTCAGCGACTGCACGACACGCTACGAGATGACGACCAACGCGCTCGACATCATCGAGGGCAGGCCCAACGGCCGGCTGGTGGTCTATGATCCCGAAACGAAAAAGACCCAGACGCTGATCACCCATTTCTACTTCCCGAACGGCATCTGCGTTTCGCACGACGGCCAGTCGGTGCTGATCGCCAGCACCACGCTGTGCAAGATCTACCGTTACTGGATCGGCGGACCGCGCAAGGGACAGCTCGAGGTCGCGATCGACGAACTGCCCGGCAATCCCGACAACATCAACCGGGCATCGGACGGCACCTACTGGCTGGCGCTGGTCGGCATCCGCACGCCCACGTTTGACCTCGCCGCGCGGAAGCCGGGCTTCCGGCAGCGCATGGTCAAGCAGGTGCCGGCCGACGAGTGGCTGGCGCCCGGGCTGAACCATGGCTGTGTACTGCGTTTCAACGAGGCGGGCGACATTCTTAAATCCTACTGGGACCCGACCGGCATCTCACACTCGACACTGACATCGATGCGCGAGCACAAGGGTTACCTCTATCTCGGGGGCCTCGAGAACAATCGCATTGGCCGCGTCAAGCTTGATCGCGGCGATCCTACATGGACCGACTACGAGGCCTATTGGGGCAACAAGCGGCGCGACCGAGGCTGACAGGATGGGCCCCTTCACTCACTTCTTCCGTGATATGCATCAGATCCTGTTCCCGAATGCGGAGCAGCACGCAATCCCATCGCTCGACGGGGCGCTGAGCCCCAACGACGCGCTCGACCATTGCCGGCCGGTCGGCGACCCCTTGCCCGGCATCGATGATCTTGCCGAGGCGCCGGACGGCTCCCTCCTTGTCTCGGCCGGGCGGCAGGTCCTTCGCCTCTCCGGCCCCGGTTACGAGGCGCGCACAGTCGTTACCGAATTCGACGCGGACGCCGGTGGGCTGACCGTCCACCTGGACGGTCGACTGCTGGTCTGTGTCGCCGGCCGCGGCCTTGCCGCGGTCGACGCGAGCGGCCGCCAGACCTGGCTCAATCAAGTCGAAGACCAGCCGCTGCACTGCCTTACCAGCGTCGCTGCGGCGTCTGACGGCAGCATCTTTGTGAGCGAAGGCAGCACGCTCAATGCGCCCGCCGACTGGTGCCGGGATCTGATGCAAAAGAACAGCGCCGGACGGATCATCGCGTGCGGCCCAGGCTTCGAGGCCCCAAAGGTCCTGCTTCGCGACCTGCCGTATCCGTACGGATTGGCGATTTCGGCGGACGGACGGTTCCTGTGGTTGACCGAGAGCTGGAGCCATCGTCTCTGCCGCGCCGCCATCGCGGGCCGGGAACTCGGCGCGGTCGAGCCCGTCATCGGCAACCTGCCCGGTTATCCGGCGCGGCTGGGCCGCGCCAACGGCGGCGGGTTCTGGCTGTCGATCTTCGCGCTGCGCACGCATCTCATTGAATTTGTGCTGCGCGAGGATGATTTTCGCGACGAGATGATGCGGACCATCGCGCCGGACTACTGGATCGCGCCGGCATTGGCGACGACGGGCAGCGCGCTCGAGCCGATGCAGAGCGGCGGGATCAAGGCGCTCGGCATCCAGAAACCCTGGGCGCCGCCGCGTTCCTACGGTCTGGTGGCGCGGATCAACAATGATGGCGATGTTGTCGAGAGCCTGCACAGCCGGGTCGGAGGCCGCTACCACGGCATCACCTCGGCACGCGACACGGCGCAAGGCCTCGTGATTGCCGCGCGCGGCGCCGGCCGGCTGCTGCTTGCTGCTTGAGAGCGGGGATTTTCAAGATGAACGATACCGCGACGATGGATAAGGACACGGCAGCGACGGAACGCCCTGCCCGCCAGCCGGTGCTTCGCGTCGTCAGCGGCAGCAAGATCTACGGCGGTGTGCACGCCATCGAAGACATCAACTTCGAGCTCTATCCCGGCGAAGTTCACGCGCTGGTCGGCGAGAACGGCGCCGGCAAGTCAACCTTGTGCAAGGCCATCGCCGGCGCCATCAAGCTGACCTCGGGCGAAATCTTTGTCGACGGCAAGCCGGCGCATTTCGAGAGCCCGCGCGATGCGCTGGCCGCGGGCATCTGCATGGTCTACCAGGAGACGAGCCTGGTCCCGACCATGACCGCGGCACAGAATATCGAGCTCGGCAACGAGCGGCTGCTGACGCGCTTTCGCACCCTGAACATCCAGGCGCAGCAGCTGCTGCAGTCCCTCAACTTCCACGTCGATCCCGCGACCCCGGTGGCGCTGCTCGGCACCGCCAAGCGACAGATGGTCGAGATCGCGCGCGCCGTCTATAACAAGGCGCGCATCATCATTTTTGACGAGCCGACGGCGAGCCTGACGCCCGAGGAGATCATTCACTTCTTCCACCTCGTACGCGACCTTCGCGCCCAGGGCGTGGCGATCATCTACATCTCGCACGCGCTCGAGGAGAGCCTGCAGATTTCCGACCGCATCACCGTGCTGCGCGACGGCAAGCTGGTGGTTTCGTCCCCGACTGCCGAAATGACACGCGAAAAGCTGGTGCGCGCCATGGTCGGCCGTGACATCACGCAGACGTACTACGCACGTGCGGCGAAAGAAGCGCGCGGAGGTGTCGCGCGGAGCGTGCAACGCGAGAAGGTGCTCACGGTCGAGAACGTCACCATGGGCGCGGTGGTCAAGAACATGTCGTTCTCGGCCTACGCCGGCGAAGTGGTCGGCATCGCCGGCCTGATTGGCTCCGGGCGGACCGAGATCGCCAAAATCATCTTTGGCGCCTTGAAGCGAAACCTGATCAACGGCGGCACCATCAAGTTGCGGGGCAAGCCGATCCGGTTCCGCGTGCCGAAACAGGCGATCAATGCGGGGATCTGTTACATCACCGAGGACCGCAAGCTGAACGGCTTCTTCGAGACGATGCGGATCGACGACAACGTCTATGTCGGCAAGCTCGCGACGAAGGCCGGCTGGCGCTTCCTGCTCTCGCGTCTGACCCGCGCCAAGCTCGCTGAATATTGGGTCGATCGGCTCAAGATCGCAGCACTTCAGCGCAAGGCGAGGATCGTTGAACTGTCCGGCGGAAACCAGCAGAAGGTCGTCGTCGCGAAATCCCTGGTCCAGGACCCCTCGATCGTCATCTTCGACGAGCCGACGCGCGGCGTCGACGTTGCCACGATCCCGGAAATTCATGCGCAGATCCGCCGCCTCGCCGAAGAGGGCAAGGCCGTGATCGTGATCTCATCCTACCTACCGGAGATTCTCGCGGTGTCCGACCGTATCCTGGTGGCGCGTGCCGGCCGCATCGTCGCCGAGTTCGACGCCGCCGACGCGACCCAAGACAAAATTCTCTACGCCGCGATCCATTGACCTTAACCCGTCATCCTGAGGTAGCTGCGCAGCAGCCTCGAAGGATGAGCGCCCGGGCTTGTCATCCTTCGAGGCTCGCTTCGCTCGCACCTCAGGATGACGGAAAATCGACCGCGAAGTCGATCAACTACTCCCTCACGTCGCCCGTGCGAGGCGCGTGACGTTCGACGTCGCCGCCGGCTCGGCGAGCGCGATCGCAAACACGTTCTCCAGCACCTGACGCCCGACCGGCTTCTCCAGGATTTGCACGAACTGGTAACGCGCATCGACGCTTTCGCGGCCGTAGCCGGTGAGGAACACAAAGGGAATGCCGCGCTCGAGCAGCCGGTCGGCCACCGGATAGATGAACTCGCCACCGACATTGACGTCGAGGATAGCGGCATCCGGCGTCGCATCGTCGATCGCCTTGACCGCGTCGGTGACGCTGCCGCAGTTCGCGACGATCGAGAGGCCGAGGCTTTCCAGCTCCTCCTCGAGCATCATCGCCACCAGAGCCTCGTCCTCGACAATGAGAACCCGCCGCCCGGTCAACGCCCGCGGCGAGGCGAAGCTAGGCATCGTCGCGTTGCTATTGCCGTTCGCCTCGGCGCGCTGGATACGCGGCACCTGCAGTGCGCAGGCGAGCCCCTCGCGACGCCAGTTGAACTCGGTCCTGCCGCCAAGCTGGCGTTCGATGCTCGAGGCGATGATCCTGGTACCGAACCCGGTCCTGCGCGGAGCCTGCGTCGGAGGCCCACCACTCTCACGCCAGTCGATCACAATCGCATCGGGCTGCACCTGCCATTTGATGACGAGCCTGCCCGAGGCGCGCGACAGCGCGCCGTACTTCGCGCCGTTGGTAGCGAGTTCGTGCAGCGCCAGCGCCAGCGTCTGCGCCGTGGTTGGATCGAGCACGACGTGCGGACCTGCAACGCTAATCCGATCGTCGCCACCGGACCGATACGGCGCGAGTTCTTCATCGACCAGCTTGGCGAGGTCGGCACCTTGCCAGCGCGAATCCGACAGGATCGCGTGCGCCCGCGACAGCGCCTTGATCCGTCCCTCGATCACATTGGCATAGTCGCCAACGTTATCGGCCTTGGTCAGGCGAATGAACGACTGCACGATCGCCATCGCGTTCTTGGCGCGGTGATCGACCTCACGCGCAAGCAGCGCCTGACGCTCTTCCGCGCCCTTGCGATCGGTGATGTCGATAGTGACGCCGGCAATGCGCACGACCTTGCCCGCGCCATCGAGGCTTGCGGTTGCCGTGCTGGCGCACCAGCGGATTTCTCCGCTCGGCCGCACGATGCGGAACTCGGCCTGATAGGGCTCACCACGCTCGAGCAGCGGCTGCATGCCCGCACGCAGTTTTGGCCGGTCGTCCGGCAGCACCAGCAGGTTGAAGTATTCCGGCGTCGGCCTGAATTGCTCAGGCACCATCCCGTAGATCGCATGCTGGCCGGCGTCCCAGCTCATTTCGCCAGTCGCGAGATTCCAGTCCCACGAGCCCATTTGGCCGGCGGCAAGCGCCAGGCTGCGGCGCTGCTCGCTCTCCTTGAGTTGCCGGGTCGACGCTTCGAGCTCCGCGGTGCGTTGCGTGACGCGGTGTTCGAGCTCGACATTGAGCTGCTCGAGCTGACGGGTCTTGCGGTAGAGGTCGGCAAACACCCTGACCTTCGCGCGCAACACTTCGGGCACCACGGGCACAGGCACATAGTCGACCGCGCCCATCTCGTAGCCGCGCAGATGATCGATCTCGGCGAGATGCACCGCCGAGATGAAGATCATCGCCACTTTCTTGAACCGCGGGTGCTCGCGGATCATCGAGGCGAGCTGGAAGCCGTCGAGCTCGGGCATGCAGACGTCCATCAGCACGACCGCAACTTCATTCTTCAAGAGAAGCTCAAGCGCTTCCTGAGCCGATGAGGCTTGCAAGAGATGATCGCCGAGCTCGCGCAGGATCACTTCATAGGTGAGCAGCTTCGCTGGCTGGTCGTCGACCAGCAGGATCTTGACTTTGTCGTCGCCCGTCATTGGAGATTCCCCCTAGCGATGCAGCCACATCCGCAGCGCGGACAGCAGTTGCTCGGTGTTGACGGGCTTGGCGAGGTAGTCGGTCGCGCCGGCCTCGAGGCACTTTTCGCGATCTCCCTTCATCGCCTTCGCCGTCAGCGCGATGATCGGCAGGCGGCGGTAGTCAGGCTTGTCGCGGATCGCGCCCATGGTCTGGTAGCCGTCCATCTCCGGCATCATGATGTCCATCAGCACGATGGCGAGCTCGGGCGTTCGCTCGACGATCTCGATCGCCTCCTTGCCCGTGGTGGCGGTCAACACCCGCATGCCGCGTCGCTCCAGCACGCTCGACAGCGCAAAGATGTTGCGAGCATCGTCGTCGACCAGCAGCACGGTACGGCCCACCAGATCTTCGTCAGACGAATTCAGCCGTTCCAGCATGCGCTGCTTCTCGATCGGCAGATCGGTGACGATGCGGTGCAGGAACAGCGCGGTTTCGTCGAGCAGTCGCTCGGGTGATTCGACACCCTTGACGACGATGCTGCGCGCCATGGTGTGCAGCTGCGCGTCCTCCTCGGCCGACAGCTCGCGGCCGGTGAACACCACCACCGGAACCTCGGCGAGGCCGTCATCGCGGCTGATCTCCTCGAGCACCTCGAAGCCGGTCATGTCGGGCAGCCGGAGGTCGAGCACGACGCAGTCATACGGCTCCTGCCGCAGGCTGGTCAGCGCTTCGTTGCCGCTTCCGGCGGTGTCGATATGGATATCGTCATAGCTCAAGCAGCTCGCGGATGCTCATCTGCTCGGCGGGATTGTCTTCGACGACCAGCAGGCGCTTGCGGCGCGGCTTGGCATATTCCTTGATCTTTGCGATCGCCGCCTGCACACCCTCCGTCGTGGTCGGCTTGTTGACGAAGGAGAATGCGCCGCGCGCCAGCGCGTGCTGGCGATCCTCGTCCAGCGTGATGATCTGTACCGGGATGTGCCGGGTCAGCGGGTTCTGTTTCAGCTGGCTCAGTACGGTCCAGCCCAGCATGTCGGGCAGGAAGACGTCGAGCGAAACAGCGGTCGGCTGGAACTGCTTGGCGAGCTCCAGTGCCTCGACGCCGCGCATTGCGATCAGGACCTTGAAGGCGCGATCGCGGGCAAGGTCCATGATGACGCGCGCATAGTGCGGATCGTCCTCGACGATCAAGCAGGATGCTGTCGCCGGGCGCAATGTCGAGGCGATCGTCGATGATCTGCTGCTCGCTCGGCCGCTCCGACGCAACCGAGAAGTCGCTGCCGTTCTCGATCAGTGCCGGCGTCGCAGCCTTGGTGACGCGGGCCGCCGCGGTCGGCCCGACATATTTCAGCGGCAGATAGAGAACAAACGTCGAGCCCTTGCCGGGGGTGCTGCGCAGGTGAATTTCGCCGCCGAGCAGGTTGGCAAGCTCGCGGCTGATCGCAAGGCCGAGGCCGGTGCCGCCATATTTGCGGCTGGTGGAGGCGTCGGCCTGCTGGAACGCCTCGAAAATGATGCGCTGCTTCTCCAGCGGGATGCCGATGCCGGTATCGGAGACCTCGAACGCCACCACCATGGACTGGTTGAGCAGCACATGGTCGGGCGACCAGCCGCTCATCGCCGCCGCGACCTTCAGCTTCACCGAGCCTTGCTCAGTGAACTTGAACGCGTTCGACAGCAGGTTCTTCAGCACCTGCTGCAGGCGCTTGGAGTCGGTCGTGATGGTGCGGCCGAGATTGGGGTCGAGCTCGATGTCGAAGCCAACCTGGCGGGTGTCCGCTTCATGGCGGAACGGCCGCGCCGTCGCCTCGATCAGGCCTGACAGCAGCACGTCCTGGGCATCCACCGTCACAGTGCCCGACTCGATCTTCGACAGATCGAGGATGTCGCTGATCAGGTTCAACAGGTCGGTGCCGGCGCCATGGATGGTGCGCGCGAACTCAACCTGCTTTGCCGACAGGTTGCCGTCCGGATTTTCCGTGAGCTGCTGGCCGAGGATCAGGATGCTGTTCAGTGGCGTACGCAGCTCGTGCGACATGTTGGCGAGGAACTCGGACTTGTACTTGGACGTCAGCGCGAGTTCGGTTGCCTTGTCTTCCAGCGCGCGGCGGGCCTGCTCGATCTCCTGGTTCTTGCGCTCGACCTCGACGTTACGCTCGGCGAGCTGCTGGGCCTTCTGTTCGAGCTGTTCGTTGGTCTGCTGCAACTCCGTCTGCTGCGACTGGAGTTCGTTGGCGAGCTGTTGCGACTGCTTCAGGAAGCCTTCCGTCTGCATGGTGGCTTCGATCGAGTTCAGCACGATGCCGATCGAGTCGGTGAGCTGCTCGAGGAACGTCATTTGCAGTGCGGTGAAGGCCGAGACCGAGGCGAGCTCGATCACCGCCTTGACCTCGTTCTCGAACAGTACCGGCAGCACGACGATGTTCTGCGGCACCACCTTGAACAGCGCCGAGCCGACCGGCACGGCGTGCGACGGCATGCTTGAGATCAGCATGCGCCGCTTGTCGACGGCGCACTGCCCGACCAGTCCGATCCCGAACTCGATGCGCGTGGGATGGCCGTTGGCGCCGTCGTCGGCGAACGCCGAGAGCAGCCGCAGGCAACGCTCGTCGCTGGCCTCGACCTGGTAGATCACGCCGAGCTGCGCATTGACCAGCGGCGTCAGCTCGCTCAGCAGCAACCGGCCGACCGTCGAGAGGTCGCGCTGGCCCTGCAGCATGTTGGTGAACTTGGCGAGGTTGGTTTTCAGCCAGTCCTGCTCGGTGTTGCGGTCGGTGGTGAGCCGCAGGTTGTCGATCATCGTATTGATGTTGTCTTTCAGCTCCGCCACCTCGCCGCGGGCATCGACCTGGATCGATCGCGTCAGGTCGCCCTTGGTCACCGCGGTCGCGACCTCGGCGATGGCGCGCACCTGCGTGGTCAGATTGGCCGCAAGCAGGTTGACGTTGCCGGTCAAATCCTTCCAGGTGCCGGCAGCGCCGGGCACATTGGCCTGGCCGCCGAGCCGGCCTTCGACGCCGACCTCGCGCGCCACCGTCGTCACCTGATCGGCGAAGGTCGCCAGCGTGTCGGTCATGTTGTTGATGGTGTCGGCGAGCGCGGCCACCTCGCCCTTCGACTTCACGGTCAGGTTTTGCTTGAGGTCGCCGTCCGCGACCGCGGTCACCACCTTGACGATGCCGCGCACCTGCTCGGTCAGGTTGGCCGCCATGACGTTGACGGTGTCGGTCAAATCCTTCCAGGTGCCGGCGACGCCTGGCACCTCGGCCTGGCCACCAAGCCGGCCTTCGGTGCCGACCTCGCGCGCCACGCGCGTCACTTCCGAGGCGAAGCCGTTGAGCTGGTCCACCATCGTGTTGATCGTGTTCTTCAGTTCGAGGATTTCGCCCTTCACGTCGACCGTGATCTTGCGGCTGAGGTCGCCGCGCGCCACCGCCGTCGTCACTTCGGCGATGTTGCGGACTTGCGTCGTCAGGTTCGCCGCCAGCAGGTTGACGTTGTCGGTGAGGTCTTTCCAGGTGCCGGCGACGCCGGGCACGTTGGCCTGACCGCCGAGCCGGCCTTCGGTGCCGACCTCGCGCGCCACGCGCGTCACTTCGCCGGCGAACGAGCGCAGCTGGTCGGTCGTGGTGTTCAGCGTTTCCTTAAGCTGCAGCAATTCGCCGCGCACGTCGACCGTGATCTTCTTCGACAGGTCACCATTGGCGATGGCGGTCGCGACCTCGGCGATATTGCGGACCTGCGCCGTCAGGTTCGACGCCATGAAGTTGACGTTGTCGGTCAAGTCTTTCCACGTGCCGGCCACCTCGGGCACCTGCGCCTGGCCGCCGAGCTTGCCTTCGGTACCCACTTCGCGCGCCACGCGCGTCACTTCCGAGGCGAACGAGTTGAGCTGGTCCACCATCGTGTTGATGGTGTTCTTCAATTCGAGGATTTCGCCCTTCACATCGACGGTGATCTTGCGGCCTAGGTCGCCGCGCGCCACCGCCGTCGTCACTTCGGCGATGTTGCGGACCTGCGCGGTCAGGTTGCCCGCCATCGAATTGACGCTGTCGGTCAAATCTTTCCAGGTGCCGGCGACGCCGGGCACATTGGCCTGGCCGCCGAGCCGGCCTTCGGTGCCGACCTCGCGCGCCACGCGCGTCACCTCACCGGCGAACCGGTTGAGCTGGTCGACCATGGTATTCAGCGTTTCCTTGAGCTGAAGGATTTCGCCGCGCACGTCGACGGTGATCTTGCGCGAGAGATCGCCGCCCGCGATCGCGGTCGCGACCTCGGCAATATTGCGGACCTGGCCGGTCAAGTTGCCGGCCATCGAATTGACGCTGTCGGTCAAATCCTTCCAGGTGCCGGCGACGCCGGGCACTGCGGCCTGACCGCCAAGCTTGCCCTCGGTGCCGACCTCGCGCGCCACGCGCGTCACTTCCGAGGCGAACGAGTTGAGCTGGTCGACCATGGTGTTCAGCGTTTGCTTCAGCTGAAGGATTTCGCCCGAAACGTTCACCGTGATCTTCTTCGACAGGTCGCCTTGCGCGACCGCGGTCGCGACCTCGGCGATGTTGCGGACCTGGCCGGTCAGGTTCGACGCCATCGAGTTGACGTTGTCGGTCAGATCCTTCCACGTGCCGGCAACACCGCGCACGATCGCCTGGCCGCCGAGCTTGCCTTCGGTGCCGACCTCGCGCGCCACGCGCGTCACTTCCGAGGCGAAGCCGTTGAGCTGGTCCACCATCGTATTGATGGTGTCCTTCAATTCGAGAATTTCGCCGCGCACGTCGACCGTGATCTTCTTCGACAGGTCGCCGTTGGCGACCGCGGTCGTCACCTCGGCGATGTTACGAACCTGACCGGTCAGGTTCGAGGCCATCGAGTTCACCGAATTCGGTCAAATCCTTCCAGGTGCCGGCGACGCCGAGCACGTTGGCCTGGCCGCCGAGCCGGCCTTCGGTGCCGACCTCGCGCGCCACGCGCGTCACTTCGCCGGCGAACGCGTTGAGCTGGTCGACCATCGTGTTCATGGTCTCCTTCAGCTGCAGGATTTCGCCCGAGACGTTGACCGTGATCTTCTTCGACAGGTCGCCGCCGGCGATCGCGGTCGCGACGTCGGCGATGTTGCGGACCTGGGCCGTCAAATTGCCGGCCATGAAGTTCACGCTGTCGGTCAAATCCTTCCAGGTGCCGGCGACACCGGGGACGGCGGCCTGGCCGCCGAGCTTGCCTTCGGTGCCGACCTCGCGCGCCACGCGCGTCACTTCCGAGGCAAAGCCGTTGAGCTGGTCCACCATCGTATTGATGGTGTCCTTCAATTCGAGAATCTCGCCGCGCACGTCGACCGTGATCTTGCGGCTCAAGTCGCCGCGCGCCACGGCGGTCGTCACCTGCGCGATGTTGCGGACCTGCGCGGTCAGGTTGCCGCACATGGCGTTGACCGAGTCCGTCAAATCCTTCCAGGTGCCAGCGACGCCGGGCACGATGGCCTGGCCACCCAGCTTGCCGTCAGTACCGACCTCGCGCGCCACGCGCGTCACTTCCGATGCGAACGAACGCAGCTGGTCGACCATGGTGTTGATCGCCTCTTTCAGCTGCAGGATTTCGCCGCGCACGTCGACCGTGATCTTCTTCGACAGGTCGCCATTGGCGACCGCGATGGTCACGTCGGCGATGTTGCGGACCTGCGCCGTGAGGTTCGATGCCATCGAGTTGACGCTCTCGGTCAAGTCTTTCCAGACACCGGTCACCTCATGCACCTGGGCCTGACCGCCGAGCTTGCCCTCGGTGCCGACCTCACGCGCCACGCGCGTCACTTCCGAGGTGAACACGCCAAGCTGGCGGATCATGGTGTTGACGATGTTGGCCGACTGCAGGAACTCGCCCTTCAACGGCCGGCCGTCGACGTCGAGCCGCACGGTCTGCAGCAGGTCACCCTGCGCCACCGCGCCGATGACGCGAGTTACCTCGCGGGTCGGCCAGAGTAGATCGTCGATCAGCGTGTTGACGGAATTTTCCATCTCCCCCCAGGCGCCACCTGAAAGGCCGAGCTTGACGCGCTGGCGGGTCTTGCCGTCGCGGCCGACGACCTGGCCGACCGTCTCGAGCTGCTTCGCCATCCGCTCGTTGGCTGCGACGATCTCGTTGAAGGCGTCGGCGATCTTGCCCTCGATGCCGAGGTGATCGCCAGCCATGCGCACGGAGAAGTCGCCGACCTTCATGGCCTGCAGGGCGTAGAGCAGATTGTTGAGGTCGAATTCGGTGTGGCCGTTGGCGCTCTTCGGCGGCGGCTTGCGGACGGGCTTTGTGACAGGAGGCGGTGTTTGAACCTTGGTCGCAGGCTCCCGGAGCCCGTTCTTCAATGACATTGGCAAGCCTCCCGACAAATCCAGGCCGAGCTCAAGTGGCGCTCCCGGCGCGACGCCGACCTCTGCCACAACCCTTTGAAATCAAACTACTTTTTTGATAACCGGTCATTGATCCAAACGCCCCCGAGCCGAAAGCAACGGCGTCGGTCAAGTTCCGTCAGCGGCCTCAGCCAGAGCCCCTGCTGGCCGCAACAACGTCGAATGCGCAATCAAGTTCCAACCCGCGCCGGAGGGAGCGATTCCGCGAGCGTTCATTAACAGTGAAGGATCGGCGGAGAGCGATCAGGCGGCCGACCAAACCAAGCCGCCAGCGATTTCTCCAGCCGGATCGGCAGGTCGCGCACACGAATGCCGCTATACTCGCTCCGTTTCGCGAGGGGCCGGCGATGCCAAAACAGCTTCAAGAAGCCAAACAACTCTCGTTCGCGGTCGGTGATGACGTCAGCGTGTCGGCGCTGTTGCAGGTGCCGCGTGGCGCCGAGGCGCTACTCGTCCTCGCCCACGGCGCGGGTGCCGGCATGGCTCATCCGTTCATGGCGGCGATGGCGAGCGGACTAGCCGAGCGCGCGATCGCCACGCTGCGCTATCAATTCCCTTACATGGAACGCGGCAGCAAGCGGCCCGACCCGCCGCAGCTTGCGCAGGCCGCCGTCCGAGCCGCCGTCACAGCCGCAGCTCAAGCTCAACCAGAACTTCCACTGTTCGCCGGTGGCAAATCCTTCGGCGGACGAATGAGTTCGCAGGCGCAGGCGAAAGCGCCTCTGAACGGCGTGCGCGGTCTCGTCTTTCTCGGCTTTCCGCTGCATCCGGCCGGCAAGCCGTCGCAGGATCGCGCAAAACATCTCTCAGACGTGAAGATCCCGATGCTGTTCCTGCAGGGAAGCCGCGACGCGCTCGCCGAGCTGACCTTGCTCGAGCCAGTCTGCAAGTCGCTCGGCAAACGCGCGACGCTCAAGTTGTTTGCGGATGCCGATCACTCCTTTCATGTACCCGCAAAGAGCGGACGAAAGGATGCTGAGGTGTTTGCCGAGCTGCTCGACGTAACTGCTGCGTGGATCAAGGAGCAGATCTGACGCCAGCGCTCAGCGACGCCAGACAAGTGCCATCGACCACCGCGGCTATCGCGGCGCAGCATGTCGAAAACAAGCGAAGAGACGTGCACCGCGCGCATCAACATCAGCCAAGACATCGCTGGCTCCGCTCGCTAAACTCAATTCCAGCGCGCTCAACGGTCAAGGAAACCACGCCTTGCAAATCGATTGCGACCTGCATCCGGGACTGGAAGGCACGCGCACCACGCTGTTGCCCTATCTCGACGATCACTGGAAAGAGCAGGTTCTGACGCGCGGCATCGACGGCCTCGACCTGCAAAGCTATCCGCCGGCCATGCCGCTGTGCTGCCGGCCGGACTGGCGGCCGGAGGAGGGCAAGCCGGGCAGCGATTTCGACCAGTTCCGCGCCCAGGCGCTCGACAAGTTCGGCACCTCGCTCGGCATCCTGAACGTGCTGTACGGCGCCCAGGCCGTGCACGACCCCTACATGGCGTCGGCCTTCTGCAAGGCGATCAACGACTGGATCGCAACCGACTGGCTGTCACGGGACCCGCGGCTGCGTGCGTCGATCGTGATCCCGCTGCAGGACCCCGAGCTCGCGATCGAAGAGATCGAGCGGCGCGCCGCCGACAAGCGCTTCGTGTCTGTCCTGGTGCTGGCGCAGAACGAGGATTTGCTCGGGCGACGGCAGTACTGGCCGATCTGGAAGGCCGCGGAAAAACACCAGCTGCCGCTCGCGATCCACGCCGGCAGCCAGTACCGCACCGCGCCGAGCTCGATCGGCTGGCCGTCCTATCGCTACGAATATTACATGGCGGAGTCGCAGGCGTTTCAGGCGCAGCTGTTGAGCCTCGTGCTCGAAGGCGTGTTCGGAAAATTCCCCAAGCTCAAGGTCGTGCTGATGGAATCCGGCGTCAGCTGGCTGCCGGCCTTCATGTGGCGCGCCGACAAGACCTGGAAAGGCGTCCGCGTCGAGGTGCCCTGGGTCGAGCAGCCGCCGTCGCAATTGATGCGCGAGCACGTCCGCCTGACGACGCAGCCGTTCGAACTCGCCGCCGGACCGCGCCGGCGTCGAGGGTCTGATCGACCAGATCGGCTCCGATCGCATGCTGCTGTTCGCGAGCGACTATCCGCACTGGCAGTTCGAGGGCGACGCCGTCGTGCCGCCGCATATCCCCGCATCAATCGTCAAGCGCATGAGATACGACAATCCGCTGGAAACCTTTGCGCGGCTGCGCGCCAACTAGCGCATGATCCCGAAAAGTGGATACCGGTTTTCGGATCAGATCATGCGCAAGAAAATGGAAGGAGGACTCAGATGACCGACGTTCTCGACCGCATGGACGACGACACCGCGCTGCGCAGCGATGCGCGCTCCAGGCTGAAGATCATCGATTGCGACATCCATCCGAGCCTGCGTTCCCGCGAGGACCTGTTTCCGTTCCTGGAGAAACGCTGGCAGGAGCACCTCAAAACCTACGGCGCGCACATCCGCAATCCATTCACCTCGACCACCCCCTACCCGCGCATCGCGCCCCCTGATCTCGCGCCGCGACGCCTGGCCGCCGACCGGCGGCCCGCCCGGCTCCGACCTTGCCTTCATGCAGAAGCAGCACCTTGATCCCTACAATGTCGAGTTCGGGCTGTTGCAGGTGCTCGACCTCAGCATCTTCTCACAGGTCAATCTCGAACTCGGCGCGGCCTTGCAGTATGCGATCAACGAGTGGCAGTACGAAGCTTTCCAGCGTCCCGATCCGCGGCTGCGCGCGTCGATCATCGTCGGCCAGGACGATCCGGTCTCTGCGGTGAAAGAGATCGAACGCTGCGCCGTGCTCGGCCGCCATGCCCAGGTCAACATCTCGCCGCGCGCCAACGAGCCGCTCGGCCGCCGCAAGTACTGGCCGATCTATGAGGCTGCCCAGGCCGCCGGCCTGCCGCTCGGCATTCATGTCGGCGGCTACGGCGGCCACGCCCCGACCGCCAGCGGCTGGCCGTCCTATTATAATGAGGAACATCACTCCAACGCCCAGTCCGTCGCCGCGCAGCTGTCGAGCCTCGTGATCGAGGGCGTGCCGGAAAATTTCCCGAAGCTGAAGTTCGTCTTCATCGAAGGCGGATTTGGCTGGGTGCCGGCGATCACCTGGCGGATGGACCAGCATTTTGAGCGCTTCCGCAGCGAGGTGCCGCATCTGAAGCGCAGGCCGTCGGAATACGTCAAGCAAAGCTTCTGGTTCACCACGCAGCCGATGGAGGAGCCGGAAAGCGCCGAGCACCTCAGGCAGGTGATCGAGTGGATCGGCATCGACCGGCTGCTGTTCTCCTCGGACTACCCGCACTGGGACTTTGACGATCCGCGCTACGCCTTCCGCACCCCGCTGTCGGAGGCCGAGCGGCTGAAGATCTTCAACACCAATGCCCGCGCCGTGTACCGGTTTAACTGAGCAATGGTGCGTTACGTCGCCGCGAAAACGTCCGATGTGCCTGCCGGCGGCAACAAGGTCGTCAGCGTCGGCGGCCGCGAGATCGTGATCTTCCACGCCAATGGCGAGTTCTTCGCGCTGCTGAACCGCTGCCCGCACGAAGGCGCGCCGCTGTCGCATGCCGTCTGCGTCGCGCACCTGCATTCGAGCGAACCGGGCGAGTTCAAGCGATCGCGGGTGCGGCGAGCTCCTGCGCTGTCCCTGGCACGGCTGGGAATACGACATGCGCACCGGACAGTCTTACTGCGATCCGTCGCGACTCAAGGTGCGCGCCTACCCGGTGACCGTGGTGCGCGGCGACGGTTTGGTCGAAGGCCCCTTCGTCGCGGAGACCTTTCCGGTCACGGTCGAAGACAGCTACGTGCTGATCGACGTCTAGGGCAGCACGACGCACATCCCCCTGCACTGAGCCTGTGCCGCGGGTGATGACGTTCAAAACATCGTCGCGGGTCAAGCGCTGTTACGTCGAGACATTGGGCGGCCGGGCTAAGCGATTCACCGAGGATGCCCAAAAGAAGTTCCGCACAGCTCACCGTGTGCGACCGAGCTGTTGCGTACTGACGGCCGCGCTGCAACACGCGGCGAAAAGCCTGCGCTCGGCAGGGCCACGGGTCCGTCATCGATCACAAGATCGCTTCAGCCCACTGTCAATATATTTCGTAAGATCCTGCCGGTCAGCTTACCGAGATCAACCTGGCACGCCTTCATCACGGACGGACGCATCTGCATCATCGATAAGAGCAAACAGAAGATGCTCGAACGTCGCGTAGCGATGCTCGCCGCTCGTTGGCGTAAGCCAAGCGATCGCTGAAACGTCGCGCCCAGTTCGCTCGACAGTGGCGACAGGGATAATGTTCGGCCTCGAGACCCGGAAGTGATGGCGGCGTCCTGGCTTTTGCGTGGGGCCGCGGGCTCTGCGCGGATCGCGGCGGAGAGCGTATTCCAGTCCGCCACGCCAAATGCCTTGGCAATCAGCTCGAGGCTCTGGCTGTTGGTGATCTTGTGACCCTGCGTCGCGAGGGTCGAACGGAGCGTATGCGCCATGGCTTTGGCGTCGCGGAAATCGCGCATGTCTTTCGTCCTTTGCTTGTGAACGAACCAGATGCGTCAGGGGCTTGCGTTACTGACCCGTTCGTTCGGGCAAAGGGTTTTGAAAGACAATGATACGTTCACCGTACCCAAAAAGGGCGCAAGCAGCAGGTCGTATCTACCCTGCAAGAATGCTCGCTCAGAGCGAGCCTCTGTCAATCTTGCCAACGTATCGATCGACGACTGATCGGCCTGCTCACTCACGGTCGCAGTTCGAACACCGCCTTGCCCGGCATCCGCACCGGCTCCGCGAGCCGCGCGAACTCGCATAGCAGCGGGCGGGTCTTGCGCGGATCGATCATCTCCTCGACCCAGAATTTTTCCGCAGTCCGGAACGGCGAGCGCAAGCGGTTCAAGCGATCCTCGATCTCCTGCAGTCTTTGCCTTGGGATCAGGCGCGGCATCGATCTCGGCGCGATAGGCCGCCTCGATGCCGCCTTCGAGCGGCAGCGATCCCCAGGTCGCCGACAGCCAGGCGTAACGCAGCGACAGCCGTCCCGCCGGCTGATTGGCCGCGCCGGCGACGCCGAACGCGTTGCGGATGATCACCGTACACCACGGCACGCGCGACTGGTTCATCGCGGCCATTGCGCGTACGCCATGCCGGATGGTTGCCGACTTTTCCGCTTCGAGCCCGATCAGAAAGCCGGGACAGTCCGCGAGGTAAACCACCGGCAGATGAAAGGCCTCGGCAAAGTCGACGAAGCGCGCGACTTTCTGACAGGCCTCGGCGGTCCAGGCGCCGGCATAGTGATAGGGATCGCTGGCGAGCAGCAGGACCGCGCGGCCGTCGAACCGTGCGAGACCCGTGATCACCGAGCGCCCGAAATTCTGCGCGATCTCGAAGAACGAGCCCTTGTCGACCACCGACTCGATGATCGGCGCGCATCTTGTAGACCTGCCGCCGGTTGCGCGGCACTGCGTTCATCAGCGCCTCGTCCATGCGCTCCGGGTCGTCGTTGCAGGGTAGCGTCTCGGGTAGCCCGTAAACCGACTGCGGCAGGTAGCTCAGGAAGCGGCGCGCGCAGGCAAATGCCTCCTCTTCGGTGTCGACGGCATGGTCGACCGCGCCGGCGCGGGTCTGGATCTCCCAGCCGCCCAGCTCTTGCTTCCCGATCGGTTGGCCAAGCCGCGCCACGACCGGCGGGCCGGCCACGAACATCGCCGAGGTCTTGGTCATCACCGAATAGTGGCTCGCCGCAAGTTTTGCCGCGCCAGCACCGGCAACCGAACCAAGTCCGAGCGACACCACCGGCACCTGCGCCAGCGCCGCGGTCATCAGGTAGAAGCCCTTGGTTTGTCCGACGCCGCCGGGCAGGTTCGACGCGCCGGTGGTCTCGATCGTCTTCACCGAGCCGCCGCCACCCGAGCCCTCGATCACACGGATCAGCGGCATGCGGAACTCGCACGCCATCTCTTCCGCCATCAACCGCTTGCCGGGGATCGACGCGTCGGCGGACCCGCCGCGCACGGTAAAATCGTCGGCGACGACGACCACGGGGCGGCCGTCCACCATGCCGCGGCCGACCACGCAGTTCGCCGCCGTCAAGTTCGTCAGGTTGCCTGCAGCATCGTACTCGCCGAGGCCGGCGACGGCGCCGAGCTCGTGAAAGCTGTCCTTGTCGAACAGCTTGTCGACCCGCTCGCGAACCGTGAGCCGGCCGCCGTCGTGCTGTCGCTTGATCTTGTCGGCACCGCCCATCTGCCGCGCGAACGCTTCGCGCCGGCGCAGCTCGTCAAGTTCGGGCAACCAGTTCATCGCGGGCTTCCTTGTTTTTGTTCTTGTTGGGTTGCGCGGATTTGTCGCGAGGCGGGAGGCGATGGCCAACCACCTCATCGTCGGAGATCGCATGCGTCGGCTGTCCGACCGCATGGGCCAATTCGAGCATCTCGGGCGCCACCTCGCGGTGCATGCGGTTCTCGTCATACAGCGTCGAGAGGATGCCGATCGAGAGCACGAGGTACGTCTGGTAGTGGTCGGACCACACCGGCACGGCGCAGCCGCTGATCAGCGGGTTGCACAGCCCGATCGATACGACATAGCCGTGCTCGTGAAAGAATGTCCGGTTTGCCGCAATGCGCGGCCGCAGCTGCGCGAATGTCGTCCGGAAACTCGCGACTGGCGTCTTTGAGCAAGCGCTCGCTGGCCGCCTCATCGAGGGTCGCGAGATATGAGTGACCCGCAGCGGTGCGAATGATCGGTACGCGGGTGCCGACGCTGGTTTGCACGCCGACCACGCCGAACGTGCGCGCGTATTCGAGATAGACGAGATCGAAGCGATCCGGGATCAGGAACGAGATCGTGCCGGGAATGCGGTCGGCGACGTCCTGCAACTTGCGCCGGATCAGGTCGCGAAAGCGCATGCCGCGCAGCATTGACGTGCTCATCGCCACGGCGCCGGGCCCAAGCTGGTACTTCTGGTCGCGCGCCAGATAGACCAGCTGCCCGAGCCGCGTCAGCGTCTGCGTCAGCCGCGACACCGTCGAGCGCGGCAGGCCGCAGCGCATGGAAATTTCCAGATTGCCGAGCCGCTGCTCCGGTCCGTCAAAACAGCGCAGCACATCGAAAGCGCGGGAAACGACTTGAATAACGGCCTTGTCGGGTGGTGAAGTGTCACCTGACGGATCGCGATCGAGATTGGAGCGTCGTCCCATTCGGTTCGCCTCCTCCGGCGCATGCGTTCGTGCGCAAATCTTTTCTTGCGGCGTGACGTCGCAGCGACCTGCGATCGCGCGAAGTAATTCCGTCACATGGAATTAAATTCCGCTTGCGCATGACGCTACCTCAGGCACACTTTCACAACAAGAAAAAGCCGCGCACGACGCGGCCGCCGGAGGAAGGAATGCCCTGTCCCGTTTGCGGCAGCCGAGGACAGTCCTTGTCATGAGCAGGGGGGCGAGCCGCGCGACGCAGCATACCGACGGCGCAGCTGCTTCGACGCCGCTGTTATCGGTCCGCGGCCTTGGCATCCGCTTCAAGACATCGCAAGGCGAACTGCAGGCGACGCGCGGCATCGACTTCGACGTCGCGCCCGGCGAGCGCGTCGGCATCGTCGGCGAGAGCGGTTGCGGCAAGACCATCACCGGGCTTTCGATCCTGCGACTGCTGCCGAACAAACCTTGCGCGCTTCGACGGCTCCATCAATTTCGACGGCATCGATCTCGCCAGGTGCAGCACCGGCAAGCTGCGCGCGGTGCGCGGCCGCCGCATCGCGATGATCTTTCAGGAGCCGATGAGTGCGCTCGACCCGGTGTTCACCGTCGGCCACCAGATCTCCGAAGCGCTGCGCGTTCATACCAGGCTCGGCGCGAAGGAAGCGCGCGAAAAAACCATCGAGATGCTGCGCAGCGTCGGCATCGCGTCGCCCGAGCGGCGCGTCGACGATTATCCGCATCAGCTCTCCGGCGGCATGCGCCAGCGCGTGATGATCGCCGCCGCTCTGATCTGCGGTCCGCAGCTCCTGATCGCCGACGAGCCGACCACCGCGCTCGACGTCACCGTGCAGGCGCAAATCCTCGAATTGCTGCGCGAGCTCAGCATCAAGTCGAAGACGGCGCTGATGCTGATCACCCACGACCTCGGCGTCGTCGCCGAGACCTGCACCCGCATGATCACGATGTACGCCGGCGAAGTGATCGAGGATGGCCCCGTCGACGATGCACTGCTGAAGCCGCTGCATCCCTATACGTCGGGCCTGTTGCGCTCGTTGCCGCATTTGAGCCCGCGTCACGCCGACCTGCCGTCGATCCCGGGCCGCGTCCCGTCGCTCGCGGAGATGCCGGCCGGCTGCCGCTTCCGCCCGCGCTGCACCCACGCCGCGACGGGTTGCGAGAACGAGCAGACATTGCAGGACGCCGGCGGCGGTCGACGGGTGCGGTGCTGGCGTTTTCGCGAACTCGATCTGCCGGGCGCAGTCGATCTCGAAAAGAACCGGCCGCTGGCCGTGGCGGTGCCGCAATGACCGGCGCGGCTCTCACGAAGACAATCGACACCGCCGACACCATCGTGTCGGTGCGCGATCTCGAAGTGCAGTTCCAGACCCAGGACCGCCGCGGCATGCTGCGCGCGATCGACGGCGTCAGCTTCGACGTCCGCCGCGGCGAGACCTTTGGCATCATCGGCGAATCCGGTTCGGGCAAAACCACCGTCGGCCGCGCGCTGGTGTTGCTGCAGAAGCCGTCCGCGGGCTCGATCCGGCACAACGGCCTCAACCCGCAGGAATTGCCGGCGCGCGAGTTCCGACAAGCACCGGCGCGACTACCAGATCATCTTCCAGGACCCCAACGCCGCGCTCAATCCGCGCATGACCATCCTGTCGTCGGTGCTGGAGCCGCTGGAGCTTGCCGGCGAAGGCAACGGCGAGCAACGCCGCCAGCGCGCCTTGCAGGCGATGGATCGCGTCGGGCTGTCCGCCGAGATCGGCACGCGTTACCCGCACCAGCTCTCCGGCGGCCAGAAGCAGCGCGTGCTGATCGCCCGCGCGCTGACGCTGCATCCGAAGCTGATCGTGTGCGACGAAGTGGTCGCGGCGCTCGACATGTCGATCCGCGGCGACGTGCTGAACCTGTTCGCGCGGCTGCAGCGCGAGCTTGGCCTGACCTACGTCTTCATCACCCACGATCTCTCGATCGTCGCGCATATCTCGAACCGCGTCGCGGTGATGTATCTCGGCCGCTTCGCCGAGCTCGGGCCGACCGACGCCGTCTCCGGGCACCCGCTGCATCCTTACACGCAGGCGCTGCTGTCGGCCGAACCCGTGCCGGTGCCGTCGTCGATGCGCGAAGATCGCCGCATCATCCTGGAAGGCGAAATTCCGAGCCCGCTCAATCCGCCATCGGGCTGCCGCTTCCGCACCCGCTGCCGCTATGCGCAGGCCGTCTGCGCGGACAAGAGTCCCGATTGGCGCGAGCTCGCGCCCGATCACTGGGTCGCCTGCCATTTCGCCGATCGCCCGAACTTCGGCGCGGCACAAGCCAAGGGAGGCTGATCATGGCGCGGCGAAGCACCACTCACATCGTCGGCAGCCGGCTGGTGCAGTCCCTGCCGGTGATTTTGCTCGCAACGTTCATCGTGTTCTCGCTGCTGAAGCTGTTGCCGGGCGATATCGCCGTCACGCTCGCCGGTGATAACGCGTCCGATGCGCGCATCGCCGAGATCAGGTCGCTCTACGGCCTCGACCAGCCGTTCCTCGTGCAATACGGCTCGTGGCTGGTCCACGCCATGCAGGGCGACCTCTCGCGTTCGCTGCTGTCAGGCGAAGCGGTCGCCAATTCGATCGGTCGCGCCTTCCCGAACACGCTGCTGATTGTCACCATCGCCCTGTTTCTCGCCCTGCTCACCGGCATCCCGATGGGCATCATCGCGGCGATCAAGCCCGGCGGCTGGGTCGACAAGCTGGTCAGCCTCGATTGCCTCGTTCGGCGTCGCGGTGCCGAGCTTCTGGTTCGCGATGATCCTGGTCGCCGAAATTTCGCTGAAGCTGAACTGGCTGCCGGCGACCGGTGCACGATCGTTCTCGGCCGCACCCGTCGACGCCATTCGCCATGCACTGCTGCCCGCGATCGCCATCGCCGCCTATGGGATGGCGGAGGTGGCGCGGCAACTGCGCGGGTCGCTGCTCGAGGTGCTGTCGTCGCAATTCGTTCGCACCCTGCACGCCAAGGGCCTGTCGATGTGGGCGATCCTGTGGAAGCACGGCCTGAAGAATGTCGGCGTCAACCTCTTGACCATCATCAGCCTGCTGGTGAACCGAATGCTGGGGGCGACGGTCGTGGTCGAAGCGGTGTTTGCGATTCCCGGCATGGGCAGTCTGATCGTGCGCGGCGCGATCCAGCGCGACTTCCCGATCGTGCAGGGCGTGGTGTTCGCGATGGTGATCGTCGTCATCACCGTGAACCTGATCACCGACCTGTTGTGTGCGGCCGTTGACCCGAGGATCGACGCATGACTGAGGCAACGCTTCCTCCGATCCTGCAAAGCAAGCCCGGCCCGTTCCTGCGCTTCTGCTTCTGGCTCGCCTCGGATTTGCGCGCCGCGCTCGCGCTCGCCGTGCTCACCTTCTTGCTAATCGTCGCCGCGACCGCGCCGTGGCTCGCGCCCTACTCGCCGACCGCGCAGGACGTCAACAACATGCTGGCAGCGCCGAGCCCGCAGCACCTGCTCGGCACCGACGATCTCGGCCGCGACATCTTCAGCCGCCTGATCTATGGCGCGCCGGCGACGGTCTACGCCAGCGTGCTCGCGGTCACCGTCGGCATCGCCATCGGCCTGCCCGTCGGCCTCGTCGCCGGCTTCTTCGGCGGCTGGGTCGACGACATCATCAGCCGCATCATCGACACCTTCCTGTCGTTTCCGGCGATCGTGCTCGCGATCGCGGTGACCGGCGCGCTCGGCATCGGGCTGACCAACGGCATGATCGCGGTCGGCATCGTGATGTTCCCGTCTCTGGCGCGCATCGTTCGCGCGCGCACACTCGTGGTGCGCCAGGAGCTTTATGTCGACGCCTCGCGCTGTTTTGGCGCGCCTGCGCACCACATTCTCTGGAAGCACGTACTGCCGAACGCGCTGCAGCCGGTCATCGTGCAGGTGACGCTGCTGCTTGCGGCGGCACTGCTCGCCGAAGCGAGCCTCAGCTTCCTCGGCCTCGGCATCCAGCCGCCCAACCCGAGCTGGGGCGCGATGCTGGCGCGCGCCTACCAGTACATCGAGATCGCGCCCGAGCAGATGTATGCGCCCGGCCTCGCAATCCTGTGCACCGCGCTCGCCTTCAACGCGCTCGGCGAATCCCTGCGCGTCGTGCTCGATCCGACGATGAAAGACCGCTGATCACCTCAAGCAACAAGAACAAATACGGCAGGGAGCCTCTTCAAATGACCGACACCCGATCGCAGCGCCTGTTCGACATGATGATGCGCCGACGCACGTTTCTAGGCATGGCGGGAGGACTCGCCGCAGCGCACTGGCTGCCGGCATCTGCGCTGGCGCAATCCGAGCCGAAGCGCGGCGGCATCCTCAAAGTGTCATGCCCCGGCAATCCGTCGAGCCTCGATCCCTATACCGGCGGCTCGGGCTTCGATCACTCCTACCTCTACACCATGTTCGATACGCTGGTGGAATTCGAGTATGCGACGCTGAAGGCGAAACCAGGTCTTGCCGAAAGCTGGAATTACAGCGATCCGCAGACGCTGGTGATGAACCTCAGGCAAAACGTGCTGTTCCATGACGGCACGCCGTTCAATGCCGAAGCCGCCAAGGCCAACCTCGACCGCGGTCGCACCGACCCCCGCTCAAACATCAAGGGCGACCTCAGCACGGTCAACTCCGTCGTCGTCTCCGGCCCGAACCAGATCACCATCAAGCTGAAGCAGCCGGATACAGCGCTGCCGCTGATTCTGGCAGACCGCGCCGGCATGATGTCATCGCCCAAGGCGGTGCAGGACCTCGGCAAGGACCACGACCGCAAACCGGTCGGCACCGGCGCCTGGAAATTCGTCAGCTTCAATGACGGCGAGAAGGTCGTCGTCACCCGCAACGAGAAATACTGGCGGCCGGGTCGTCCCTACCTCGATGGCCTCGAGCTTTCAGTGATTCCCGAGCTCGCCACCGGGCTGCGGTCTGTTATCGCCGGCGAGAACGATTTCGTCTATGCGCTGACCCCGCAGCAGAAGGCGCTGATCGATCGCGCCAAGAACATCAGCTCGGCCAGTGGCCCGACGCTCGGCTGCTTCGGCGTCTACTTCAACACCGGCCGGCCGCCGTTCAACGACATCCGCATCCGCAGGGCCTTCAACTATGCGATCGATCGTGAAGAGTTCGTCAAGCTGACCCAGGTCGGCGTCGGCGAGCCGGCCTACATGGTGCTGCCGACCGCGCACTGGGCCTACAACGCCGAGACCGCAAAGCTCTATCCGCACGATCCCGAGATGGCCAAGAAGCTGATTGCGGAAGCCGGCTTCAAGGACGGCATGGACATGAATTTGGTCGGATTTTCCGATCAATCCAGTGCTCAGCGGCAGGACGTTCTGATCGAGCAATTCCGCAAGGCCAACATCCGCCTGAAGTTCAGCAACGGCACGGTGTCGGAAACAACGACGAATTATTTCGGTCCGGAAAAACGCGGCGACGCCTATCTCGCCGGCTGGACTGGCCGGCCAGACCCGAGCCTCACCTACTCGCTGCTGTTCCTCAAAGAGGCCTATTACAACACGGCGCATACCGATCCGCCGGCGGAGCTGACGCAAGCCATCAACGACAGCCGCAAGTACGAGGACGTCGAGAAGCGCAAGGAGGCGTTCGCACGGGTGCAGAAGCTCGCGATGGAGAACGCGCTGTGGGCGCCGATCTCGTTCTCGCTCGAACTCGACGCGATGTCCGCGAAGGTCAAAGGTTACAAGCCCAACCTGCTCGGCAAGCCGAAATTCGAGGACGTGTGGCTTGAAGGTTAGAGCGCGGAGGCGGCGATGAGCGAACAAGACAGAATAAAGAATGTGCTCGCCATGGCGCTGGGGCGGCGCCAATTTCTCGGCGCCACGGCCGGCCTCGCTGCATCGGGCCTGCCGTTTCAGGCATTTGCCAGTGAGGAGGCGCCAGCGCCGAAGCGCGGCGGCATCTTGAAGGTCGCCGCGCCGTCGAACCCGACCAGCCTCGATCCCTATACCGGCGGTGGCGGGCTCGACCACACCCATCTCTACAACATCTTCGATAACCTGATCGAATTCGAGTACGACACGCTGAAGCCGAAGCCCGGCCTCGCGAAGGCCTGGCGCTTCACCGACGCGCAGACCTTCGTGATGGACCTGCAACCCGACGTGCAGTTCCACGACGGCACGCCGTGCGATGCCGCTGCGGTGAAATGGAACATCGACAACGGCAAGAACGACGCCCGTTCGAACGTGAAGGCTGATTTCACGACCGTCGCGTCGGTCGACGTGACCGGCCCATTGCAAGTCACGGTAAAGCTCAACCAGCCGGACACGGCGCTGCCGCTGATCCTCGCCGACCGTGCCGGCATGATGTCGTCGCCATCAGCGGTGCAGGCGCTCGGCAAGGACCACAACCGGAAACCCGTCGGCACCGGTCCACACAAGCTGATCAGCTGGGTCGACAACGATCGTATCGTGCTTCGCCGCAACGAGAAGTATTGGCGGCCGGGCCGGCCCTACCTCGACGGCATCGACATGGTAATCATCCCGGAGATCGGCACCGCGGTGCGTTCGGTGCTCGCCGGCGAGAACGACTACGTCTACTTCATGTCGCCGCAGCAGAAGCCGATGATCGATCGCGCCAGGAACCTGTCGGTCGTGAGCGCGCCGACCGTCTATTGCCTGTTGATCTATTTCAACTACTCGCGCCCGCCGTTCGATGATGTGCGCATCCGTAAAGCGATCAACTACGCGATCAACCGCGAGGAGTTCGTCAAGCTGACGCTCGGCGGCGTTGCCGAGACAGCAAAAATGCTGCTGCCGAAGGCCCATTGGGCCTATGACAACAAGACCGCGGAAATGTATCCGTACGATCCGGACATGGCGAAGAAGCTGCTTGCGGAAGCCGGCTTCAAGGACGGCATCGACCTGACGCTGGTCAGTTACACCGACCAGACCTACTTGCAGCGCCAGGAAGTGCTGACCGAGCAGCTCAAGCAGGCTGGCATCCGGATGAAGTTCATCAACGGCACGATCACGACGGGTATGTTCTTCGCCGAGCACAAAGGCGATGGCTTGCTTGCGGCATGGACCGGCCGGCCCGACCCAAGCCTGAGCTACTCGCTGATGTTCCTGAAGGACGCCTATTACAATCCCGGTCGGGTCGAGGTGTCACCCGAATTGACTGCCGCCATCAATGCCAGCCGTGTCTCTGAGGATCTCAATCAGCGCCGCGATGTTTTCGCAAAGGTCCAGCAACTGATGATGGAGCATGCGCTGTGCGCCCCGATCGCATTCCAGCCCGAGCTCAATTCATTCCATATGCGAGTTAAAGGCTACCGCGCCAACCTGCTGGGCAAGCCGAAATTCGAGAATATCTGGCTGGACACCTGACCGGCGTGACGCGCTGACGCGATTTTGGAGACCGCAATGGCAACAGAACTTTACGATCCGCGAATCCCGCCGCGCGAAAATTGCATCGTCAGCGAAGCGATCGACCGCTGGGCGCGCGACAATCCGGACAAGGTCTTCGTGCTGTTTGCCGACGGCACCAGCTGGACGTTCCGCCAGCTGCGCGAGGTGGTGCGGCAGACCGCGCTCGGCCTGCAGCAGCTCGGCGTCAGGCAGGACGACTACGTCGTCTCCTGGCTGCCGAACGGGCCGGACGCGCTGCGTGTCTCCTTTGCGATCAACTACCTCGGCGCCGTCAATGTGCCTGCCAACCTCGCCTATCGCGGTAACCTGCTCGCCCATGTGGTGAGGAATTCGCAAGCCAAGCTGATCGTGCTGCATGCCGACCTGTTGCCGCGCCTCGACGACATCGATTGCGCCGCGCTGACCCAGGGCGTCGTGCTCGGCGGCGCGCCGCGCCGTCACAAGACGCTGCAGTTGCATCCGGCGGAAGCCCTGTCGCCGTCGTCTAGCGCTCTCGCGCCGCCCGAGCGGCCGATCGCGCCGTGGGACACCCAGATGGTGATCTACACCTCAGGCACCACCGGTCCGTCGAAGGGCGTGCTGTCGTCGTATCTGCACTTTTACACCGGCGGCGCCGAACCGTTCCGGTATCTCACCGCCGACGATCGCTACCTGATCAACTTGCCGATGTTCCACATCGGCGGCTGCGGCATCCTGAACTACATGCTGATGATCGGCGGCTCGATCGCGATCGTTGAATCGTTCGAAACCGGCAAATTCTGGCAGGTCGTACGCGACACGCGGTCAACCTCGACAACGCTGCTCGGCGTGATGGCAACCTTCCTCGCCAAGCAGCCGCCGGCGCCGACCGACCGCGGCCATGGGCTCCGGACCGCGATCATGGTGCCGCTGGCGGAAGACACCCGCGCCTTCTCCGAGCGCTTCGGCTGCAACATCTATAGCGGCTTCAATATGACCGAGATTTCGACCCCGCTACTGACCGACGTCAACCCGACGCCGATCAGCTCTTGCGGCCGGCCGCGCCGGGGTATCGAAGCACGCCTGGTCGACGAGAACGATTGCGAGGTCGCGCCCGGCACCATTGGCGAGCTGATCGTGCGGGCTGATCGGCCCTGGGCGATGAACCATGGCTATCTCGGCAATCCGGAAGCCACCGCACGCGCCTGGCGCAACGGCTGGTTTCACACCGGCGACGCCTTCCGCATCGACGAGCACGGCAATTACTTCTTCGTCGACCGCATGAAGGACGCGATCCGCCGCCGCGGCGAGAACATCTCGTCGTTCGAGGTCGAGAATGAGGTCTGCGCGCATCCGGCGGTGAAAGAGGCCGCCGCCGTCGCGGTGCCGAGCGAGCACGGCGAGGACGAGGTGCTGGTGGCGATTTCGCTCGCGCCCGGCGCCGCGCTCGATCCGGCCGACCTGATCGGCTTCCTGATCCCGCGCATGGCGCACTTCATGGTGCCGCGCTATGTGCGCATCGTCGATCTGTTGCCGCGCACGCCGACGCAGAAGGTCGAAAAGCATTTGATCCGTTCGCAAGGGATTGCGCCCGACACCTTCGATCGCGAGAAGGCCGGCATCAGCGTCAAGCGCGAGCGGATCGGCGGCCGGTCGGCGTGATCAGACCGCTTCGCGGTCGGCATCCATCCGCGGGCTGTAAATCGAGATCGGGGCCGCGACGCCGCGCACCTGATGTTCGCCCAAATGGTCGAGCCCGCCGTCGAGATGACGCGCCACGGCTTCAGTGATCAAAATGTCGCGCTTCAACGTCTTCTGCAGTGCCTCGACCCGGCTGGCCTCGTTGACGGCGGCGCCAATCACCGTGAAGTCGAGCCGTTCCGGCGCGCCGATATTGCCGAAGAACACCTCGCCTTCGTTGAGCGCGATCCCGGCGCGCAAGGGACGCCAGCCGTCGACATCGGCGAGTTCTGAAGGCGGCTCGGCGTTGAGCGCTTCAAGCCCGCGTAGCGCGGCGCGCGCCGCGGCGAGCGCCGCTGTCGCGGCTTGCGCGGCGCTGCCGAAACTCTCGAACGGAAACACCGCGAGCAAGCCGTCGCCGATGAACTTCAAGACCTCGCCACCCTGCGCCAGCACTGCGCCCGCCATTACCTCGAAATAGGCGTTGAGCAGCGCGATCAGGTCAGTCGGCGCGAGGCGGTCGGACAGGCTGGTGAAGCCACGGAGATCCGCGACCCAGATCACGGCATGCACGGAATCGCCGGCGCCTCGCTTGATCGAGCCCGCAAGCACCTTTGCCGCCGCGCTGGCGCCGAGATAGGCGTCGAGCGCATTGCCGGAAATCCGGAGCGCGCTGTAGCGGTACATGTGAAGCGCGAACAGGCGAAACAGTGGTTCGATCTGGTTCAGCTCGTCGGTTGTGAACCCCGGCGCGCGCTTGGTGGCGAGCGTCATCATGTTGCGATGCTCGCCGCCGGTGAGCGGCACGGCGATATAGTCGACAAGGCCATCCTTGGCGAGCTCGGCCAGAATCGGAAACTCCGCGGCGGCCGCGGCATCCTGCGGCCGCCGCCGGATCGTCTCGCCATGTTCGCGGACCTTGTACAGCGGATTGCGCAGGAAGCTGTCGGAGAGAGCCACAGCATCGGCGACCTTGACCTCGTCACAGAGCCCATCCGTCGTGTTCCAGTTCCAGGCAAAGCCAACCAGCTGCGGATGCAGCGTCCCCATGTGCAGGCTGGCCCGATCGATCGGGATACCGGCAACCACCAGGCGCCACAGGAACGACTCCAGGAACAGCAGCAAATCTTTTTCGCGCGTCGCGTCGTGCAACAGCCAGTGTTCGATCTCGGCGAGCGTGGTCCCCGCTGGAGCCGCGGCGAGGCCGCGCGCCGAACGCTGCACCAGCGTCACCGCCGGTGGGTAGCGTCTCGGCGCCGGGTCAAGGGCGGCCTTGATCATTTGCAATACCACGCTGCCGGATCGTCACACCGACGCCGCGCCGTCGATCGCGACTTCGGCGCCGGTGATGTAGCTCGCCTCGTCCGACAACAGGAACAACACGAGCTGCGCCACCTCGTCGGCGGTGCCCATGCGCCGCATCGGGACGTTCTTCAGCCGCGTCGCGCGCTGCTCCTCGGTCCAGAACGCCAGCATCTCGGTATCGATCGGACCGGGATGCACCGAGTTGACGCGGATCTTGTGCTTGGCGAGGTCGATCGCGGCGGCCTTGGTCATGCCGCGCAGCGCCCACTTGGTGGCGCTGTAGGCGAATGCCGCGGGCGAACCACGCAAGCCGGCGACCGACGAGATATTGACGATCGAGCCGCCGCCGGAGCGTTGCATCGCGCCGACCACCGCCTTCATGCCGAGAAAGCAGCCGGTCTGATTGATGCGCAGGTGCCGCTCCCATAGCTCAAGATCGGTCTCGCCCATGAAGGCCGGCTTGAAAATGCCGGCGTTGTTGATCAGGCCATGCAGCCCGCCGAACGACTCGGCGGTCTGCACCGCGCGCGCCCACTCTGCCTCGCTGGTGACATCATGGCGCACGAATTTGGCGGCGGCACCTAGCTCCTTGGCCAGGGCATTGCCTTCGCTCTCCAGCACATCGCCGATCACGACTTTCGCGCCCTGGGCCACCAACAGCCGCGCCTCGGAGGCGCCCTGCCCGCGTGCGCCGCCGCTGATCAGGATGGTCTTGCCGTCAAATCGAGCCATTTTCGCTTCTCCCTTGTTATCGGCCTGTCTTCTCGCTTCAATATGGCACTGTTCCGTTGTTCATTCCATGACCGGAGGAAATCCATGGCTCTCGACGACAAGCGCATTCTGGTGATTGGCGGCGGCTCGGGGATTGGCTACGCCGTGGCGGAGGCCGCGGTGCAAGCCGGCGCGCAGGTCGTGGTCGCCTCCACCAATGCGGAGCGGGTCAAGGCCGCAGCGGGTCGCCTCGGCAACCGCGCGTCAAGCGCGGCGCTCGACATCACGCGCGAAGATCAAGTCGCAGGTTTCTTTGCAAGCTCCGGAAAGTTCGACCACATCGCAACCACGGCCGGCGACTGGAACGGCCCGCGCCGCACGCCGCTCGCCGAACTCGACCTCGATCAGGCGGCGGCCCTGTTCAAGGTGCGGTTCTGGGGCGCCGTCGCCGTCGCCAAGCACGGCGCACGCGCCCTTAACGACGGCGGCTCACTGACCCTGACCGATGGCATGATTGCCCATCGCCCGCAGAGGGCCTCGGCGATTTCGACGGCGATGTGCGGTGCGATCGAGCATTTGACCCGCGCGCTTGCCGTCGAGCTTGCGCCGGTGCGCGTCAACGCGGTGTGTCCGGGGCTGATCCGCACCGGAATTTGGGACAGCATTCCCGATGACAAGCGCGACGCGCAGCTTGCCGAGATGACCAGGCGCCAACTGTTGCCACGCCCGGGCGAGCCGTCCGAGACGGCAGAAGCCTATCTCTACCTGATGCGCGGAAACTACACGACCGGCCAGGTGCTTTACGTCGAAGGCGGTCGCGCGCTGAGCTGATTTTTTCGCACGGCATGTCGCGCGCCGATGATCACACGCGTCTGAAGGCCTTTGCCTTGTCGTCGATGGCTTTCCTCAGTTCGGCAATCGTCGTGCGGATTTCCTGCTGCTCGGCCCGCAGAGTCCTCTTTTCCGCCTCCCCCGCCGTGCGCTCGATGATCAGGCTGAGGCGCAGGCTGGAGTCCTCGAGCTCGGCAAGCAGGGCGAGCAGTAAATCCGCCAGGGTCTTGCCAATCCCATTCAATGCCGAAAGCAGTTCGACGGCCGGCCTGCCGTCGCGGGCGCCATCACGATCGCGAACACCGCCGCCCGCAGGTCGCGGAAAAGCAACAATCTCCGCCATGTGCCGGCCTCGCTGAAGCATCCGCCGGACCGGCTATCTCGCCATCGCCGCCGCTTCCGCCGCCGCGCGCTGCATGCTCGCCGACATCTCGCCAGTAACCGTGGTCTGCTCTTCGACTGCGGCGGCCGTTGACGTCACATATTCGCTCACGTTCTGCATTTCGCGCCTGATCGCGGACAGCGCGTTGACGACGTCACCGGAGATCCCATTCAGGCTCTCGATCTCCTCGGTGATCTTCTCGGTCGCATGCTTGGCCTGGCCGGCGAGGTTCTTGACCTCCGATGCGACGACGGCGAAGCCGCGGCCCGCTTCGCCTGCGCGCGCCGACTCGATGGTCGCATTCAGCGCCAGGAGATTGATCTGACCCGGTGATGTCCTGGATGATCTGGACGATGCCGCTCATGGACTGCGCCGCCTGGTTCAGGCGCTGGGCCTCCTGATCCGCGGTCTCGACGCGGGTAACGGCGGCCACAGCGGTCTCCTTCGACTTCACCATCGCCGACGAAATTTCCCGCACCGATGCGCTCAATTCCTCCGCGCCGGCGGCCACCAACTCCATCATGCCGCGCACGCGCTCATTGCCCATCCGCTGCAGCACCTGCCTGGTGACGTCGGTTGCGTATTTGACGACCTTGAAAGGCTTGCCGTTGAGGTCGAGGATCGGATTGTATGAAGCCTGGATCCAGATTTCCTTGCCGCCGTTGCCGATCCGCTTGTACTCGCCGGCCTGGTACTGGCCGCGGTTGAGATCGGCCCAGAACTCCCGGTACTCGGCGCTGTCGCGCATGGCGGGCTCGACGAACATGCGGTGATGCTTGCCCTGGATCTCGCTGAGCAGATAGCCCATCGCCTGCAGGAAATTCTCGTTTGCCGTGATGATCGTCCCGTCGAGATTGAATTCGATCACCGCCTGCGACTTGCCGATGGCGGCAAGCTGACCGCTCGACATCCGCCGCCTGCAGCTTTTGCTGGGTCATGTCGGTCGCGAATTTGACGACGCCGAACGCCGCTCCCTTCTCGTCGAGCAGCGGATTGTAGCTTGCGAGAATCCAGACTTCCTTGCCGCCCTTGCCGATGCGCTTGTACTCGCCGGTCTGGAATTCACCGCTTTTCAGCCTGGTCCAGAACCGCTTGTAGTCGTCGCCTTCCCGCGCCGCGGGCTCGACAAACATGCTGTGATGTTTGCCCTGGATTTCCGGCAGCGCGTATCCCATCGTATCGAGGAAATTCTGGTTCGCGGTAAGGATCGTGCCGTCAAGATTGAATTCGATCACGGCCTGCGCCCGATCGATCGCGGCGATCTTGCCCGCGTCCTTCATACCGCGGATCTTGGCGGCGGTGATGTCAGTCGCGAGTTTCACGACCTTGAATGGCTTGTCGTGCCGGTCGAAGACCGGATTGTAGGACGCCTGGATCCAGACTTCCCTGCCGCCCTTGCCAAGCCGCTTGTACTCGGCCGTCTGATATTCGCCGCGCCCGAGCTTCGCCCAGAATTCCCGGTATTCGGCGCTGTCGCGCATCGCCGGCTCGACAAACATGCCGTGAGGCTTGCCCTGGATTTCCGACAGGCTGTAGCCCATCGCGTTGAGGAAATTCTGGTTCGCCGTGATAATCGTGCCGTCGAGATTGAACTCGATGGTCGCCTGTGACCGATCGATCGCGGCAAGAAGCGCCGTTGCATCGGCCGCGATTGAGTTGCTTCTCCGAAACATGACTGTTTATTCCCCGTCAGCAAAAAGAAATTCCGTCCCGTCAAAACGGCTGCCCGGAGCTGCGACCTGTCGCGCAGCCTGATTCGCAATGCAGCCGAATCGGAATGGTTCGAGTTTTCCGCAATCGGCCTAATTATTAGCTGCACCGATGAGCGCCGCGCCCTCTCGCTTTGTGCCACGATTGTGGGTTGCGCATTGCGCGGTAGCGCACTTGCGGTGGCGAAAAGAGCCGCCCGGTACCACCTTCGCGCTTGCCGCGATCAACAACACGTGCGTGCCACGAGTCACCACGTCGCACCGAAATGGGTTTGAATGGTTCTAATTCGCGCAAATTTGCAAAAGCGTCGCGGGCAATCTAGCTTCTGAAAAAATTGTCGCTGACGAATTCATTGACTCAACGAAGCCGCGTCTCGCTCGTCGTCAACGCAACAAGAACACGCAGGCAATGCCGTTCGAACAAGCACGACGTTCGCTCCAAAAATATCCCTATTTTCGTGCCGCCTCCTCCGAGGAGCTGCGGCAGGCGCTGATCACGCGCTACGGCGCGTCGGATGTGAAAGTCGAAGCCACTAAGGGCCTCAATGCCTGGGGAAATTTTGTGCAGATGACCGACATTGCGCTCGGCATCATCGGCACCGACAAGCGCTTCAGCTTTGAATTTCCCGAAGTCGACTACGTCCGCCAGCTGTTCGCCATCACCGGCCGTGGCTCGACGACGACAGACGGTGTCGAGATCGAGGTCAATGAACGGCTCACCTGTACCACGTCGCTCGGCAAGCCTATCCTCGGTGACTGGGACGCCGGCCATGAACGGCTCACGCTTCGAGTCAACATGGCGGCGATGGATCGCAAGCTGTCGATGCTGCTCGGCGCGCGGCCAAAAGGGCCGATCGAGTTCGAGCCGCAGACCAACGTCAGCCTGCCCTATGTGCAAAGCCTGGTGCGTCTCATGTTGTTCGCCGGCGAACAGGCCGACGCCACATCGGACCAGCCTCCGCCGCTGGTGCTGCCTGAACTCGAGCAGGCCGTCATCGTCAACTTCCTGACGGCTAACCGTCATGCCTACAGTCAGCGGCTCGAGCAACAGGTCGGCGGAACCGCACCGCGGCACGTCCAGCTTGCCGAGGAGTACATCGAGGCGAACTGGAGTCAGCCGATCACGATTGAAGCACTTGTCGAAATCACCGGCGTCAGCGCCCGCGCCCTGTTCAGATCGTTTCGGGAGCGTCGCGGCTACACGCCGATGGCGTTCGCCAAGATCACGCGATTGAGGCATGCGAAGGACATGCTGGCTTCCGGAAATCCCGATACTTCGGTGACCGCGGTTGCCTATGCCTGCGGCTTTGCCACCACGGGTCATTTTGCCCGGGAGTACCGCCAGGCGTTTGGCGAACTGCCGTCGCAGACGATTGCGCGCAGCAAATAAAATCTGCGCGCGTTCGATCGGGAAGCAGTATAATACCGCTTTACCGCAACCGGCACAAGACATCGTCGCGTGCTTGCACGCGATGATGGCAGAAACCCCCATCGTTAGCCGCTTTCTCGCACTGCACGCGCAAGAGATCGTAAAGGTTATTGATCCTTTATAGCAACGCGGCGAACTCGCCTCGATTTGCAAATTTCCTTTTTTGATACCGGCGACTCCGCGCCGCAGATTTTTTTGCAACGACGCAAATTGGAGATGCCCATGGCCGGTGCATCGGATGGCGCGAGCGTTCGCGCAGCGACAATCTTCAATATCCGCAACATGCTGATGGGGGCGGTTGCGACGCTCTCGCTGTTCGGAATGGTGATCTCGGGCTACGTGCTCAAGCGTGCCAATGCCGAGCGGGCGGTTTCGGCGGAAGCAGCTGAAGTCAACGAGACCGCCGACCTCTTGCTGCAGGCGGCCGGCAACTGGGCGCGCGAACGCGGTGCGACAAATCTGTCGCTCAACGCGCCGACGCCCGCGACCGATCAGCAGGTCAGCGCGATTGCGAATTTCCGAAAAGCCGCTGACGGCGCATTCGCCGACGGCCTCGCCCGGCTGAAGGACATGCCGTTCGCCGAGCGCGACAAACTGCTTGGATCCGCGCAACAGGCGTTCGACAGGCTGGTGGCATTGCGTCGCCAGGCCGACATCGAGCTGACCAGGAGCGGCCAGTCTCGCGATCGGGCCGTAGTGGCGCAGCTTGCGCCCGCCGTCACGGCCGTGATCGTCGCGAGCCAGAATTTGCGCGTTGCCGCCGCGATGGATGAAGACGACGTGCAATCGCGGCTCGCGAGCCTGCAGAGCCTGAAACATTTCGTCTGGGTGATCAGCGAGTTTGCCGGTCGCGAGACGGGCGCTGGTTTCGGCGATGATCGCCGCCAATCGGCCGATGACGCCACAGGAGGTCAGCACGCTCGGCATCTTCCGCGGCCGCGTCGAGACTGCGTGGGAGTTCGTGCAGGCTTACGCCGCCAAGGACTCCGCAGCTCCAGCGGTCGTCACGGCAACGCAGCGAGTCGATGACGGGGTGTTCCATCGCTTCGAGGAAACGCGCAAGGCGGTCTATGCCGCAGGACTCGCCGGTCAGGGTTATCCGCTGAGCTCCGCGGAATGGTTTGCAAAATCGACGGCCGCGATCGATCAGGTGATCGAGTTGAGCGCGACGGCAAGCGCCGAGGCGCAGCGGCTCGCCGCACAAGCCAAGCACGACAGCTTCGTCATGCTGATCACCAATGCCTTGCTGATGGCATTCTCGCTCACCCTTGCTTGCCTGACATTGTGGATCGTACGCGGCCGCGTCGTCGGCTCGCTGCGCCGGATGACCGCGGCAATGGCCCAGCTCGCGAAAGGCGAGCTTGCGATCGCGATTCCTTGCGAGGAGCGCCGCGACGAAATGGGCGAGATGGCGCAAGCGCTCGCCGTGTTCAAGGATACCGCGATCCGGGTGCGCGACATGCAGGTGGAGCGTGAACAGCTCGAGACCAGTGCGCGGGCCGAGAAAACGCGGACGATGAACCGTCTCGCCGACGATCTCGAGAGCAGCATTGCCGGCGTCGTGCAGAACCTGCAAGGCGCCACGCAAGAGCTCTCAACGTCGGCGCAGACGATGTCGAACGCGGCATCGAACACCTCCAGCCAGGCCGGCATGGTGGCGTCGGCGACCGTCGAGGCTTCGACCAATATCGAGAGCGTCGCGGCGGCCGCCGAGGAACTTTCGAAGTCGATCAACGAGATCAGCCGGCAGGTCTCCGATTCCACGCGGATCGTCGGCGACGCCGTCGCCGAGGCCAACAGCACGAACGCGATGGTCGAGGGCCTCGCGGAAGCCGCCGACCGCATCGGCGAGGTGTTGAAATTGATCGGCGAGATCGCGAGCCAGACCAACCTGCTGGCGCTGAACGCGACGATCGAGGCGGCCCGCGCCGGCGAGGCCGGCCGAGGCTTTGCGGTGGTCGCCGCAGAGGTCAAAAACCTCGCCGAGCAGACCGCGCGGGCAACCGAGGACATTGCCGCGCAGATCACTGCGATCCAGACCTCCGCCGGCCAGTCGGTGCGGGCGATCCGCGGCATCGCCTCGACGATCGACAAGGTCAACGGCATCGCCAATGCGATTGCGTCAGCGGTCGAGGAGCAGGGATCGGCGACCCAGGAAATCGCCCGCAACGTACAGCAGGTCGCGGCTGGCGCCGGCGAGATCTCATCGCACATCGCGGGCGTCTCCGACTCGGCTGCCAAGACCGGGACCGTCGCGAGTTCAGTTCTCGCTGCGGCGGAAAGTCTGTCGGGTCAGTCCGTGACGCTCAATGAAAAGGTGCTGGCGCTGGTCGGCGACATACGCGCGGCGTGACGGAATTTCGGTGCCCCGTGCGGCAGGGTCCGATCGTCATCGATCGGGGCACGGCTCCTTCAGCTTGCCGTGGAGTTTTTCTCCATCAAAAGTTGCATATCTCCCGATTTCACCGGGGCCGCTTCGGCAGCGAGGCATCGGCTGCTCGATTTGTTCTGACTTTATTCACTGTCAATCAGTCATCGCGACGCTTCCGGGGACGGCGTTAACAGTCTCTTGCTGCCCCGGTGCCAAACTGCGCGACCACGCATGAGGAGCAAATCCGCAAAGCTGCGACGCCATGACGAGCCAAGTCGCACTGGACCGCATTCAGGGCTACCTTCGGCAGCTGACGCCGCAGGAGCGTAGCCGGCTGCTGCTCGAAATGGAGCGGTTGCAGCAATGCGGCGACGGGATCGCCGGGATCGACGAAATCCTGCAGGCGCTGCGCACCGAGATCCGCGGTTCCGGTCAGGCGGCTGAACGCATCAGCAATCCCTCGCGCCTCTTCTTCGAGGCCCTGCAGCCGGTGCTGGTCGACTGGTCGCCGGAGCGCGCCAACCGCGGACAGATTTCGCGCGGCTCGCTCGCGGCGATCTGGGAGTGGATCAACCAGTTCCTGCTGCCGACCATGGCGCGCGAGTATGCGAAGAAGGCCGAGCATCTCAATGCGTCGAATGACGTTCGCGGCGCGCAACGCGCGGCGGCCGAATTCCAGGTCAAGGTGGTCAAGTCGCTCGAAAACATGCTGGCGTCGAATGATGCGCTGACCCAGGCGCGCGCGAACTTCGCAAGATACACCAGCTCGCCGGCGACGATCGGCGATCTCACCAAGATGGTCACGGTCCTGCGCACCCAGGAAGCGCTCGCCACCTTCATCGCGGGCCTGCCGGAGCGCATCAAGGCATTCGACGGCGAGGTGCTGGACAAGACGCGGAAGCAGCTTGACGCGCTGCGTAAAAAGCACGCCGAGGCGCTGCCATTCGCGCTCGCGATCCTGACGCAGCGGCTGAAGGCGCCGTGGCAATTGATGCGCCTTGCCACCAAGATCGCCGCCAGCAAGGACGTCGCCGATGTCGCGGCAACGCCTTACGCGCTCGCGGTCGACATGGTGCTCGACCATCTCGATGATCGCCGCGCCGCGCTGTGCCAGGCCATGCGTATCAACAAGGTGCCGATTGCCAGGGATATCCTGACCGACATCTATGGCATCGAATATGCCTTCCGCGTTCGCCTCGACCGCCTTGCGGGATCGGACTGGGGCAAGCGGCTTGAATCGCTGATGGAGGCGGTCGCCGTCGACCTGGACAAGGAGATGAGCAACATTCCGGGCGATCTTCAACATGTGCTGAGCTCGCCGTCCCTTCGCAGCCACGACACCCTCACCGGACGGCTGACCTTTCTTGCCTGGAAGGCGCGCGACGCGCTCACCGCACCGCCCGCGGTCCTGAAGCGCATGCTGAGTTTCAACCAGAAGGTCGCGAGCTAGCGGCGCATGTCCGGAGCAGCATGCCCTTGTGCGCGACACGAGGGTGGGTACCGGTTTTCAGGAAAACGTTCGTTTGTCAGCGGACATGCGCAAGAGCCAACAACGCAGCCCATTGTCCCAAGCCGCGCTCTTGGCCAGAATGCGCTCCACACGCACGCGTGCGAGACCTAAGGGAGCGCAATGGCCTGGCCGATCTTTCGTTCGCTTGCGAACTACCGCCGTGAGTTTGTCGTCGGCGACTTGATCGCCGGACTGACGCTAGTGGCGATCGCGATTCCCGAGCAGATGGCGACCGCACGGCTCGGCGGTTTCGCGCCGCATGTCGGCTTCTATGCGTTCATCGCCGGCACGATCGGATTTGCCCTGCTCGGCAGCAATCGCTTCCTGTCCTGCGGCGCCGATTCAACGATCACCCCGATCTTCGCCGGCGGACTTGCCGTGCTGACCAGCGCCGGCTCCGCCGACTACCAGGTCACCGCGGCGACGCTGGCACTCGCGGTCGGCGCGATCCTTATTGTCAGCGGCGCCCTCAAATTCGGCTGGGTGGCGAACCTGTTGTCGGCGCCGGTGATCGCCGGCTTCCTCGCCGGCATCGCCGTGCACATCCTCGCTTCGCAATTGCCGGCCGTGCTCGGCATCTCCGCGCCGAGCGGATCGACGCTCAATCGCCTCGCAGAGATCGCGCAGCACCTCGGCGAGACGAATCGCTATGCGGTTGCGATCGGGCTCGGCGTCTTCGTCCTGATCATCATCTCCGAGATCGATCAGCGCCAAAATTCCCGGCGCCCTGATCGGTCTTGTCGGCGCGTCGCTCGCGGTCGTGCTGCTCGGGCTGGAGGACCACGGCGTCGCCATCATCGGCAGCGTTCCCTCGCAGCTGCCGAGCTTTGTGATGCCGGACGTCTCCCCCGAGCGCTGGCGCGCCATCGTGCCGTTGAGCCTGTTGATCGCCATCGTCGTCATGGTGCAGACCGCGGCAACGACGCAATCGTTCCCGTCCGATCCCGATCGGCCGCCCGACGTCGACCGCGATTTCCTCGGCGCCGGCGCCGGCAGCATCATCGCCAGCCTGTTCGGCGCTTTCCCGGTCAACGCCAGTCCGCCGCGCACCAGCATCGTGTCGGAAACTGGCGGCCGGTCGCAACTCTCCGGGCTGATCGCGGCGGCCATCGTGCTGGCGATCCTGGGCTTCGGCGCGGCGCTGCTCGCACATGTGCCCGAGGCCGCGCTTGGCGGCGTCCTGCTGTTTGTCGCCACCCGCATCGTACGTGTCAAACAGATGGCGGCGGTCCTCCGCCAGTCGCCGAACGAATTCCTTTTGATCGTCGCCACCGCGGCGTCGATCATCATGCTGCCGATCGAGCAAGGCGTCGCAATCGGCATCGTCACCTCGCTGCTGCACGGCCTGTGGAGCACGACGCGCTCTCACGCCATCGTCTATGAGCAGGTTCCCGGTACCACCGTATGGTGGCCGCACAGCGCTCAGCTTCACGTTCAGCACGACGAAGCGGTGTTGGTCATCGGCTTTCAGGCGCCGCTGTCATTCCTCAATGCGGCACGCTTCCGCAGCGAAATGCTCGGCCTCGTCCAGTCAGCAACCACGAAGCCGAAGCTGATCGTGATCGAAGCCAGCGGCATTCTCGAGATCGATTTCACCGCGGCGCAGGTTCTGATCGACCTGATCGAGACCTGCCGGCGCGACGGGATGACGGTCGCGGTCGCGCGGCTCGAATCGGAGCGCGCGCAGGAGGCGGTCGCGCGCTTCGGGATCGACAAGACGCTCGGGCCGAACCGGGTCTTTCTCAGCGTCGACCAGGCGCTCAAGGCGCTGGCCAGCACCGAGGATTCCAGCTGAGATCAGTGCGCGGGCGCGGGTGACGGCGCCCGCACGATGCAGGCGACCGCCGAGCCGGAGGCCGACGGCACCGGCTTCGGCCGCACCTTGGCGCAAGCTTCGACGCGGATCGGGCAACGCGCGATGAACGGACAGCCGGGCGGCGGATCGATCGGGCTCGGCAGCTCACCGCTCAGGATGATCTTCTGCCGGCTGCGCTGTGCGACCGGATCCGGCAGCGGGATCGCCGAGAGCAGCGCCGCCGTGTACGGATGCTGCGGCGAACCGAAGATGGCGTCGATCGGCCCCTGCTCGGCGACCGTGCCGAGATAGAGCACGGCTGCTTCATCGGCGATGTGGCGCACCACCGACAGGTCGTGCGAGATGAAGAGATAGGTCAGCCGCAGGTCGCGCTGCAGTTCCATCAGCAGGTTGAGGATCTGCGAGCGGATCGAGACGTCGAGCGAGGACACCGGCTCGTCGAGGATCAACAAGCGCGGCGACAGCGCGAGCGCGCGCGCGATGACGACGCGCTGGCGCTGACCGCCGGACAGCGCCGCCGGCAGCCGCTTCGCAAACGCCGACGGCAACCCAACGCGGTCGATCAGCTCGGCCACGCGCTTGCGCTGCTGATCGCGCGGCTGCCCCGCGATCGCCATCGGCTCTGCGATGCTTTGCGCGATGCTGAGGCGCGGATTGAGCGCGGCGCTTGGGTCCTGAAACACGATCTGCATGTCGCCGGTCAGCGCGCGGCGCTCTTTCGGTGAGAGATGCGTGATGTCGCGGCCGTCGAACAGGATTTGACCTGTCGTCGCCGCGACAAGGCCAAGGATCGCATAAGCGGTCGTCGATTTGCCGCAACCGGATTCGCCAACCAGCGCCAGCGTGCGACCGGCGTCCACCTTGAATGATACGCCGTCGACCGCCTTCACGACTGCGCCGGGGCGCCCGCCACGCTGCAGCGGGAAATGGACCTTGAGATCGCGAACCTCGAGCAGCGCCGCCATGTCACGCGATCCCGGCAACACGATCGGCGTGCCAACAGGCGCTGAAGTGATTGTCCCCAACAACCTGCAGCGGTGGCGTCTGTTCGCAGGCACCATCCGCCAGCGGACAGCGCGATCGGAAGCGGCAGCCGCTCGGCCAGTGGCCCGCTGATGGCACCGAGCCTTCGATCGCCTTCAGCTCCGTCTTTCGCGTTCCTTCGAGGCGCGGGATCGTCGCCAGCAATAGCCGCGTATAGGGATGCCGCTGTTCGGCGAAGATCGCCTGCACCGGGCCGCTTTCGGCGATGCGCCCGCCATACATGACATAGACCTGGTCGGCGATGTCGGCGACCACGCCCATGTCGTGGGTGATCAGCAGGATCGCGGTGCCCGCCTCGTCGCGCAGCGTGCGCATCAGTTCGAGGATTTGCGCCTGGATCGTCACGTCGAGCGCAGTGGTCGGTTCATCGGCGATCAGCAGCGCCGGACGGCAGATCAGCGCCGCGGCGATCATGATGCGCTGGCACATGCCGCCGGACAATTCGAACGGGAATTGCGCGGCCCGCCGCGCCGCATCGGAAATGCCGACTTTCGCCATCATCGCGATCGCCTCGCGGCGCGCGGCGTCCGCCGAGACGCGGCGGTGCAGCCGCAGCGCCTCCTCGATCTGGGCGCCGACATGCATCAACGGATTGAGCGAGGCGATCGGCTCCTGGAAGATGACCGCAACATTGTTGCCGCGAACCGCGGCAAGCCCGGCCTCCGACAGCGCCGTCAGGTCAACCCCATTCAGGCTGACATGGCCGCCGGCGATGCGCGCGACATCGGGCAGCAGCTTCAGGATCGACAGCGCGGTCAGGCTCTTGCCGGACCCGCTCTCGCCGACCAATGCCACGACCTGGCGCGGCGGAATCGACATCGACACACGATCGACGATCTCGTTGCCGTAAATCTCAATTCTGAGATCGGCGATATCGAGGACCGGGCCTGACGTCATTGTCACTAGCTTGCTGCGCGCGCCGCCATCACTGCCGCCCACGGGTTCGACGGATGGGTCATGCCGATGAAGCCGCCTTCCGCGTGGCGCATCACCGCCGACGGCACCGAGAAGTTGACCGGATACAGCGTGTCTTCGACGATCTCGACCGGGAATTTGCGGCCAACCATGGCGGCAACGTCGGGCGCAGCCTGGGCATTGACTTTGATCGTCGGCGTCGATGCATCGATGCGCGGCTGGTGAAACGCCGCCTCGAGCGAAAGACCAAAATCGGCGAGATAGGAGACGAGCTGCAGCACCGTCGGGAAGATGGTCCGGCCGCCGGCCGCGCCGATCGCCAGCGTCGGCTTGCCGTCGCGTGTCAGCACCAGCGGACACATGTTCGCGAGCGGCTGCGCACCTGGCGCGATGCTGTTCGGCTGATTCGGAGCGCGGGTCGAACCACATCATGCCGTTGTTCATCAGCATGCCCGCATTCGGCAGCGCGACGTGCGAGCCGAACCGCGACAGCAGCGTGTTGGTCAGCGCCACCATCGTGCCGTGGCGGTCGACCACACTCAAATGCGAGGTGCAGCCGGCATCCTTCATCGCGGCGTGGCCGAGCGTCGTCAGCCGGACCTCGTAGGCGTCGCGAATGGCGGTGGCGTAGGCCAGCGCCGCTTCGCCCGGCGTCGACTTGGCGTTGATGCCGCTCTTTGAAAGCCGGCCTGCCGCATCGACAAAGCTCGGCCCGCCGCTCAAACCAGGTATCGCGTTGATTTCGAACTGCCGATAAGCGCCCTTCAGCGGCGCCTGCCAGCGCGGCTGGAATTTCGCCAGATCGCGCTTGCGGATCTTCGAGCCACCGGCTTCGAGATCGCCGGCGATCATGGCGGCGACTTCGCCCTCGTAGAAATCGCGGTAACCGGCCTGCGCAAGGCGCTTCAGCATCTTCGCCTTGGCAGCCATCGGCTTGTAGCGCGGCGCGTTCGGATCCGACGCCTTCGGCGCACGACCGTCGTCGAGCAAGAGCGCGCTGCTCGCCGGATATTTTGCCAGCGACGCGGCATCGACCGAGATGCACAGCGCAGCATACCAGTCGAGCTCGAGCCCGCGCTCGGCGTGCGCGATTGCCGGCTGCAATGCCTCGGCAAACGAGATCGTGCCGTATTTCTCAAGCGCCGCGGCATACCCTGCAATCGCGCCCGGCACGCAGATCGAACCGTAGCCCGAAACGTTGCGCTCGCCGACCACGGCCGGCCAGTTGAACCAGCTGCCGCCATCGCCCGTAGTCAGCGGATAGTCCTTTGGGTCAACCCCCTCCGCCGCGCGCACGTTGAAATCAAGCGTATCGATCGCGCCGGTCTTGCCGTCGGCGCGGACCAGGAAGCCGCCGCCGCCGACCCCGGACAGCCAGGGCTCGACGACGCTGAGCACCATCGAGGTCACCACCGCCGCGTCGACGGCGTTGCCGCCGCGCGACAGCACGGCGGCGCCGGCCTCGGCAGCATGGCGATTTTGCGCCGCGACCAGCCCATGTTCGGAGCGGACCGCCGCCTTGTGGATCGTGAACGTTTGCATCAGCGCGCTCCCTTGAAGCGGCGCGACGCGATCGGCGCCGGCGTCCGCGATTGCACGACATAACGGCTGGCGTTGGCCGACGACGCATGATGTGCCGCCACTTGGCCTACGGTCGTGATCCACACCCCCGGCGTCTTCGTCACGACGTCGAGCAGCTTCTCCAGCATCCGGATGCGCGCGGCGCGCCCCGAAATCCAGTCGTGCACCGTCAGCATGAACAGGTCGCTGTCGCGGCTGATCACGGTCCACTCGTCGATCCAGGTGTTGAGGATGCCGTCCTGCGCCGATGGCGGCCATTTGTCGTTCCCGGCGCCGTCGAACTTGAAGTAGATGGCGTCGTCGACCATCCACTGCACGGGAATCTCGGTGACGCCATCGATCGTGTAGGGATGATCGAACCCCATCAGCGAGGTGTCGTACAGGTCATGCTTTTTCATCTGGGCCAGCATGAACGCCGTCATCTCCCACGACGGCGAGCGAAAGCCCTTTGGCTTGATGCCGACCTGCTTCTTGAACACGGCGAGTGATGCTTCGAGCGCGCCGGCGAACTCGTCATCCTCGACATGTGAGGCATGCTCGTGGAAAAATCCGTGCAATCCGACCTCATGGCCGCGCCCGACAAAGGCCGGCAGCAGGTCGGGATAGGTCTCCGCGACATAGCCCGGCACGAAGAACGTGCCCTTGATGCTGTAGCGGTCGAGCAGGTCGAGCAGCCGCCAGCTGCCGGTGCGCGGGCCGAAGATGCGCCGCTCCATCGGGCCGAGAATCCGCTCCGACTGGTCGTTTCTCAGGTTCCAGAGATGCACGGACTCGGCGTCGACGTCGACCGTGAAGCAGAAGCCGCACGATTTGCCGGCAGGCCATTCATAGCGGGGAAACGGCGATTGGTGCGATGGCATGGCACTGCTCCTCACAGACGGCTTTTTCTTGGCTTGATGCACGGCGGTCGAGCCAATCGAGTTGCCGCCGTCGATCGTCAGCGTCGCGCCGGTCACGTAGGACGACGCTTCGCTGGCAAGGTACAGAATACCATTGCCGACGTCCTCGGGCGTCGCCTGCCGTCCCATCGGAATCGCCGCGACTGTATTCCTGACATGCTCGTCGGTCAGCTCGCTCACCGTCGAGCCCGGCGCAAAGCCAGGCTCCAGCGCATTGACGCGGATGCCGAACTCGGCGAGCTCGACGGCAAAGCCCTTGGTCAAACGATCGAGCGCCGTCTTCGACGTGCAGTACGGCACCACGGTCGAGCGCATCTTGCGCGAAGCGCCCGACGAGATGTTGATGATCGATCCCTTGACCTTGTTCTGGATCATTTGCGTCGCGATCCGCCGGGTCAGGATGAACGGCGCGCGCAGGTTGATGTCGAAGATGCGGTCGAACTCCTCGACCGAGATGTCGAGCAGGAAGCCCGACGGATAGACACCGGCATTGTTGACCAGAATGTCGGCGGCGCCCCAGCGCTTGCCGATCTCCGCGCCGAGTTCTTCGATCGACGCCGCGCTGGTCAGGTCGGCCGCCTTGGCAAAGCTCTCGCCCGACAGTTTTAGGGCATCGAGCGGCGCCTGTGCAACGTCGGTCAGGCAAAGATGGCAGCCGGCATCCTTAAGCGTCTGCACGATGCTGCGGCCGACCACGCCGGTGGCGCCGGTGATGACCGCGCGCTTGCCCTTGAGATCATCGAAGAACTGCATCGCTCAAAAACTCCTCTTGTTGTCATTGCGCGCGCGGATCGAGCCGGTCGCGCACCGTATCGCCAATCAGGTTGACCGCCAGCACCAGCAGGAACAGCGACAGTCCGGGAAACGTCGCAACCCACCACGCGTTGGCGATGTAGTTGCGCCCCGTGGACAGCATCGCGCCCCAGCTCGCGGTCGGCGGCTGCACGCCAAGGCCGAGGAACGATAGTCCCGCCTCGAACAGCACCATGAGACCAAATTCGAGCGTCGCAACGACACTCACCGCGCCAATGATGTTCGGCAGGATATGCATGCCGAACACGCGGAATATGCTGGCACCCATCAGCGCCGACAGCTTGACATAGGGCATGTTGGCGACGGCGAGCGTCTGGCCATAGGCGACGCGCGCGTAACGCGGCCAGCGCGTCAGCGCCAGCACGACGATGACGTTGACGAGGCTCGGACCCAGCACCGCGACCGTGATGATGGCGAGCAGGATTGCCGGGATCGACAGGAACACATCGACGATCCGCATGATGACAAGCTCGGTGATGCCGCGGCGGTAACCTGCGATCATGCCGGCGACAACGCCGAACGTCCCCGACAGCAGCACCGAAGCAAATGCGACCAGCAACGACGCGCGCGCGCCAAAGATGATGCGGCTCACCAGATCGCGGCCGAGCTCGTCGCTGCCAAGCCAATAGTGGAACGCGCGCGACGTCGTGCCTGGCGGCTTCAGCCGGCCGATCAGGTTCTGGCTGTTCGGATCGTAGCGGCGCGATCAGCGGTGCGAGGATCGCGGCCAGCACGAACAGGGCGATCAGCGCGACCGGCCACCAGCGCAGCCACTGGCCGCGTCCGGCGGTGACGAATCGGCGGCGTTGAGGCGGCAACGACCGTCATTGCGCCGCCTCCAGCCTGATCCGCGGATCGACGATGCTGTAGAGAATATCGGCCGCAAGATTGAGCGCCACGGTGACAAACGCGCCGAGCAGCACCACGCCCTGCACAATGAGAAAGTCGCGCGCCAGAATCGACTGCACCGTGACCTGGCCGAGCCCTGGCCAGGCGAACACCGTCTCGACGATGACGGCGCCGGCCAGCAGGTTCGAGATTTCGAGCGCCGACACCGTGATCACCGGGATCGATGCGTTGCGCGCGATGTGCCGGAACAAGAGGCGCAGCGTGCGGACGCCGCGGGCGCGCGCGGTGCGCACATAATCTTTCGACAGTTCGTCAAGCAGCGCGGTGCGCGTGATCCGCGCGAACGTCGCCATACTGAGCAGCCCGAGCGTCACGGACGGCATGATGAGGTTCGCGAACCCGCCGGTCGAGGACGGAGGCAGCCAGCCGAGCTGGACGGCGAAGATCATGATCATGAGAATGCCGCTCCAGAACGTCGGCATGCTCTGCGCGGCGAGCACGACGCCGGCGCAAATTCTTGCGATCGCGCGGTCACGAAACATCGCGAGCAGAACGCCGGCGGGAATGCCAAGTCCCGCCGCGACGACGAGCGCGCCGGCTGCGAGCTGCAGCGTGTAAGGCAAGCGCGAGGCGATGATAACAGTCACCGGCACGCGCTGCACCACCGACTGCCCGAGATCGAAGTGCGCGAGGTCGCGCAGAAAGTCGAGATATTGCACCAGCAGCGGCCGGTCGAAACCGAGCGCATGGCGCAGCGCGTCGATGTCGGCCTTGGTCGCGGTTTCCGGCACCAGCAGATAGGTCGGATCGCCGGTCAGCCGCTGCACGAAAAACACCAGCGTCGCCACGCCCAGCACCGTGACGAGCGCCTGTCCAAACCGACGCAGCAGAAAACGCGACACGGCAAAAGCCCGCTAGTGCGAGATGAGTCTGAACTGGCTCATGTTCCTCCTGCCGCTCGTCCCCGCGGACGCGGGGACCCAGTCTTTGCCCGACAAGCGAGACGGTCACTGGACGGGACTGGATTCCCGCTTTCGCGGGAATGAGCGGATGTACTTGCCTCAATCGATCCAGCCCATCCGGTTGAGGAACATGCTCTCGTTCGGCGTCGGCTGCCACTTCAGGTTCTTCGATCCGCCGTAAATGATCGCGGCCTGGTACAGCGGGATCAGCGGCACGTCCTGCTTCACCATCTCGTGGATTTGCTTGTAGTCGGCGAGCCGCTTAGAGGTGTCGAGCGTCTGGCGCGCATCCTCGAGCAGCGCGTCAGCCTTCGGGTTGCGGTAAGCCGACCAGCCGCTGCTCTTGTGCAGGAGCGGGAACAGGATGCCGTCGGCGTCCTGGCACGCGCACGACCAGCGGCCGAAGCTGATCAGCGCGGTCGTCTCCGGCCCCGACTGCAGGCGCTTCAGGTAGGACGCCATGTCGGACATGCCGATCTTCACGTTGAAGCCGGCTTCGGTCAGCTGCTGCTGCAGCGCCTGCACGACGCGCTGGTCGTAGACCGGCGCGGTGGCAAGTTCGACCTCGGCCTTCGCGGCGGGTCCCGCCTCAGCGACCATCGCCTTGGCCTTGGCGAGATCGAACGGCGTGTCGGCGATGCCGTCGACCCAGCCGAACACCGCCGGCGTCAGCAGCTCGGGCATCGGCTTGTCGAAGCCGCCGAGAATGCCGTCGATGATGCCTTTCTTGTCGATCGCCATCGCGGCCGCCTGCCGCACCTTGACGTTGTCGAACGGCGGCTTGGTGGTGTTGAAGCGCAGGAACGCAACACGTTCGGTCAGCGCGATGAGCGGCTGCGCCTTGCCCGACGCCTTCAGCTGCGCCGCCTGGTCGCTGTCGAGCGACACGGCGAGATCGGAGGTGCCGGTCTGCAGATCGGCGACGCGGGTCGCCGCATCAGGCACAGCGCGGAAGATCACCGAGGCGAACGGCCCCTTGGTGCCCCAGTAGTCGTCATTGCGCGTCAGCGTCACCGCGACGCCGCGCTGCCAGCCGTCGAATTTGTACGGACCGCTGCCGACGGCTTGAGGTTGAAGGCATCCTTGCCGACTTCCTCGACGATCTTCTTCGGCACGATCGAGAGCTTCACGAGCTGGGCGAGCAGCGCCGGGTACGGAGCTCTTCGTCGTCAGCGTCACCACGTTGGGCCCGGTGGCCTCGGCCTTGATGATCTGGTCGAACTGGCCGAGCTGCGGGCTTGCGAATTTCGGATCGATGATGCGCTGAACGCTGTAGGCGACATCATCCGCCGTCAATTTCGAGCCGTCGTGAAACTTCACGTCGCTGCGCAGCTGAAATTCGATCTGGGTGTCGGACAGATATTTCCACGACGTTGCGATCTGCGGCACGATCTTGCCGGCGTCGTCACGCGTCACGAGATTGTCGAACACGTTGCGATAGACGTAGTAGCTGTCCGGATTCCACTGCACGTGCGGATCGAGCGAGGACGGCTCGTTGACGAGATCGACCACGAGGCGATCCTTGCCCGCCTGCGCGGTCACCGCACCACACACGATCGCAAGTCCGAAGGCCGTTGCTGCAAGCAGTCTGGACGACAAAGCCATCATTGCGATTACTCCTGCCTTTGATGATTAACTTCCCGATTCAAGATTTTTGCCCCGCGCGGCCGGCGCCGGCGTGCCGAGCGCGCCGAAGAGCCGGCGCCGAGCATGTTCGTGCGCGCGACAGCCGCTGCAATCAGTTTCGTTTCGCGCGTGATGTCGTCCTTCAGCCACCGGGCTGCGGCGGCGCGATTGCCTGCGGCGAGCGCCGCGATCAGCGGCGTGCGATCGGCGGTCGGAACCACGTCGCCGGCATGATCGAGCGCGGCGACGATGCGATCGCGATGATCCCACAATTCCGAAAGCCAGCGTCGCGTCAATTCGTCGGTGCGCGCGGCCAGCGCGTCGCGGATCTGGCGATCGGCCGGGCGCACCGTCATCACCGCTTGGCCGTCGGAGCGATCGCCGAGCGCCGCGACGATGCCGACGAGCTGGTCGAGGCGCGACCGCTCAGTAGCTGAGAGCCTGATATCGGCGAGCGCGAGTTCAAGCCGCAACCGGCCGGCTCCAACAGCGCGAAGCAGATTGTCCGTGATCGGCGCAGCACGCCAGCCCTGGCGCGGGCGGCGCGTGACGAGGCCAGCAACTTCAAGCGCGGTCAGCGCGACGCGTACCGATGCGCGGCCGAGACCGAAGCGCTCGGCAATCTCCTGCTCGGCAACGAATTGGCCGGGCTCGATTTCGCAGCGGACCAGCGCAGAGCGCAACCGCCGAATGGCTTGCGCGATTTGCGGGTCGGCGCCCGGCAGGCGCGGCGACGGATTCAAAAGGCCAGCGTCAAGCATGCTTTATGATGTGCTAATTTGTGACATCTCACAAGATCGTTTTCGTGGCAGTAGCAGACGTCTCGGACGGCAGCGTCGATACTGGGTGGCGCAGTTCACGATTGCTCGATCAAGCGGACCGACTGATCTCAAGCATCTGAATCAACGAACTAATCTCTGCATCCATGAGATATTCAACAGAACGGTTGACTATCCGAAGGTGTCGGCTATATTCAACCATATGGTTGAATTGTTTACACCCCAGCTGAACTCCATCTTCCACGCGCTCGGCGATGCCACGCGCCGGCAGATGCTGCGTGAGCTCTCCGGCGGTGAGCGCACGGTGAGCCAGCTGGCCGAGCCGTTCGCGATCTCGCTCGCGGCTGCTTCAAAGCACATCAAGGCGCTGGAGCATGCTGGGTTGATTCGGCGCGAGGTGCGCGGCCGCACGCATGTTTGTCGCCTCGACCCGGGTCCGCTCGCGAGCGCCCACGAGTGGCTGAGCTTCTACGAACGCTTCTGGACCGAGCGCCTCGACATCCTCGATCGCCTGCTGCGCGAAAGACGCGCGCAACGCCGCCGCTGCAAAAGAATCCCCCGAACCGAAGCAATCCCGCAATCCGAAACAAGGAGACGACAAATGAACCAGCACGTGTCGCAGGGCGCCTACGGCGAACTGATCGAGCCGACCACGCTGAAGATCCAGCGCCGGCTACCCGGCCCGATCGAGCGCGTGTGGGCCTATCTCACCGACAGTGACCTGCGCCGCAAGTGGCTGGCGGCGGGCCAGATGGAGATGAAGGTCGGCGCGCAATTCGAGCTCGTTTGGCGCAATGACGAGCTCACCAAGCCGCCGGGCCAGCGGCCGGCAGGCTATTCCGCCGAACATCGCATGCAGAGCAAGATTCTCGAGCTCGACCCGCCGCGCCACATCGTCTTCAGCTTCGGCAACAACGGCGACGTCTCGATCGATCTCGAGCCGAAGGGACAGGAGGTGCTGCTGACGCTGATCCACCGCCGCCTGCCCGATCGCCCGACGCTGCTGCGCGTCGCCGCCGGCTGGCACTCGCATCTCGACGTTCTGGTCGCGCGCGCGAGCAACAAGGAGCCGGCGACATTCTGGGACGGCATGGTCCGCCTGCTGGACGACTACGACAAGCGGATTCCGGCCTGAGCCCTCAACCAAGAGCACAGAGCCAAACGAGCTAAGGAGTATTTGCCATGTACGACATCCTGCACCGCGTCGGCATCAAGGCGTCGCCGAGCGAGGTCTACAACGCGCTCGCCACCCGCGAAGGTCTCAGCCGCTGGTGGACGACGACGACATCAGGCGACAGCCAGGTCGGCGGCATCATCGAATTCCGCTTTGATCGACGCGGCGGCTTCGACATCAGGGTCCTTGATCTCGTGCCCGGCAAACACGTGCTCTGGCAAGTGGTCGACGGGCCCGAGGATTGGATTGACACCAGGATCAGCTTCGACCTCAAGCAGGAGGACGACTACACAATCCTGCTCTTCAAGCATCAGGGCTGGCGCAAGCCGGTGGAGTTCATGCACCACTGCAGCACCAAGTGGGGCACCTTCCTGATGAGCCTGAAATCGCTGTTCGAGACCGGCAAGGGCGCGCCGTGGCCGAACGATGTCAAGCTCGACAAACGCGAAGCTGAGGCCGCCTGAACGCGAGCCAGGGTCGTCCCCGCGAAAGCGGGGACGACCGCGACCAAAAAACTCTTGCACCACCGAATCCTGGAAGGCCGCAGAATCGTCATTGATGGAGCAGCGGCTCGGGCGCAGACTTGAGACCCGGCCGCCGGATTGGAGACCGACATGATCAAGAACAACTATCGCTGGGTGATGGTCGCGGCAGGCGGCCTGCTCGGCTGCATCGCGATGGGCTCGATGTTCTCGCTGCCCGTCTTCATCCGGCCGATTGCAGCGGATACCGGCTGGTCGGTAACCGGTGTCTCCAGCGCGATGACGGTCGGTTTCCTCTCGATGGCGTTCGCCGCGATGTTCTGGGGCTCGCTGTCGGACCGCGTCGGTCCGTTCCCCGTGGTGCTCACCGGATCGATCCTGTTGCCGGTCAGCCTGCTCATCGTCAGCCAGACCACATCCCTGTTCGCGTTTCAGCTGCTCTTCGGCGTCTTGATCGGCGGCGCCTGCGCGGCGATCCTGGCGCCGATGATGGCCTCCGTGACCGGCTGGTTCGACACCCATCGCAGCCTTGCGGTATCGCTCGTCTCCGCCGGCATCGGCATGGCGCCGCTCACCATGGCGCCATTGGCGGCGCGGCTGATCACCGTCTACGACTGGCGCACCTCGTGGCAGATCATCGCCGCGATCGCGGCTTGCGTGATGATTCCGGTTTCGCTCCTGGTGCGCCGGCCCCCTGTGCGGCAAATCTCGCAGCAACTTGCCCCGCAACAAGCCGTCGGCGCTCCGGCGGCAATGAGTGCGCAAGTCCTGGGCCCGCAGTCCGACATGACCGTTGCGCAGGCGCTGCGTTCGCCGCAATTCATCATCCTGTTGATGACCAACTTTTTCTGCTGCGCCACGCACGCCGGCCCGATCGTCCACACCGTGAGCTATGCCGTGACCTGCGGCATCCCGATGGTCGCGGCCGTTTCGATCTACAGCGTCGAAGGGCTTGCCGGCCTGTTCGGCCGCATCGGCTTCGGCCTGCTCGGTGATCGCTTCGGCGCCAAGCGCGTGCTGGTCATCGGACTATTGGCGCAGGCGTTCGGCGCGCTCGGCTATTTCTTCGTCCGCGAGCTAGCCGCGTTCTATGCGGTCGCTGCCGTGTTCGGCTTCATCTACGCCGGCATCATGCCGCTCTACGCCGTGCTGGCGCGCGAAAATTTCCCGCAGCGGATGATGGGCACCATCATCGGCGGCACTTCGATGGCCGGCGGGCTCGGCATGGCCACCGGGCCATTGGCCGGCGGACTGATCTACGACACCTTTGCGAGCTACAGCTGGCTCTATCTCGGCGCGTGGGGCATCGGCATTGGCGCCTTCCTGATGGCGATGACGTTCAGGCCGTTCCCGAAAGAACAGCAAGCAGCAGCGGTAGGCGTAGGGCGGATTAGCGCAGCGTAATCCGCCGGGTTCGATCGGCGGGGCGGGTTACGCCTCCGGGCCGACCCGCCCTACGCCGTCTCCGCATTGGCGCGCTGGCCTCGCATCCAGCGCGCCAGATATGGCGACGCGATATTGAGCAGGTAGACCCAGAGCGCATCGCTTGGAGCAATGAAGCTCAGCACGATGCAAAGCGCGGATGTCACGATCAGAAGTACAAGAGAAACCTTGCGATCGAGCATCCGCTCGTGGCCGGCGAGGTCAGGCATCAGATTGGTGAGGCGATAGCCGATCGCCGAGAGCGCAGCCATGTTGACGGCGTAGAGCCAGACGGCCGGAGCCAGATGCGCGAACCGGCCAAGCACCGTCGTCGAGAACGGCAGACAAGTCGCCAGGAAGATATAGAGCAACCATCGCGCGGCATATGTGCGCGAGACGAACTCCTGCGCCGACTTCAGCTGGATGTTGGCAAGCCAGTTGCTGCCAAGAACGAAGAAGCTGATCAGATACGGGAAGAATTTGGGCCAGAGGCCCCCGATCGCCCGTAGCAAGGCGTCGGCGTTGGACGGGTGAAAGTCGTCCGGCAACCTCACATCGAGGATGAGGATCGTCATCGCGACGGCAAAAATGCCGTCGGTCAGCGCCTCGATACGCGATTTCGGATACATCGATAGTCGCCCCTGCCCAACTCGCGAACCGGTTTACCCCTCCCGATACCAGTTCGCCAGTTGCCAGAGACCGACATCCCAGCCGCTGATCGGCGCCACAATGTCGCTCTTCAGCGCGCTTATCCCTAGCCGGTACACCTCGGGCAGAATGTAGCGATCGCCGACCACGATCTCGTTGAGCTTGATGTACATCGCCGCACGCTTCACCGCGTCGAGCTCATGCTCGGCCCGAAGATAGAGGTCATCGTACTCCTTGCTGCGCCAGCGGCTGATATTTCGTCCCTGCCATTTGTTGTCCTTGGCTGCGATCTCCCATGACACGAATTGATTCATGAAGCGCTGCGGATCGGGTTGCCCCATATTTGTCGTGTACATCTGCGCGTCGCAATAGAAATGTCCATAAGTGTCAGGGTTGGCGGCATCGGAGGAGAAGAACACTGATCCCACCACCGACTTGAGTTCGACATCGATGCCGGCCTTCTGGCAGGCCTGCTTGATCACCGCCTGGTTTTTCTGGCGCGGCGCGTTGATCGACGTCTGGAACACGAACTTGAGCGGCTTGCCGTCCTTCGTGCGAAGGCCGTCCGGCCCCTTCTTCCACCCCGCCGCCTCGAGAATCTGATTGGCCTTCTCGATATTGAACTCGAAGTTGGTGCTTTTCGACCTGAATCGCTCGGGGTTGTTGAGGAAATTTGCCGTTGCGGCGGCCGTTCGCCCGTAGATGAATTTTTGCACCGAGGCGCGATCGATCAAGAGGTTGATCGCTTCACGCACCGCCGGGTCCGAGAATATTGGATGCCTCGTCTTGGCGCTCGAACGCTCGCCGTCCACCTCGAGCGAAGGATCGGTGAAGTTGAGCTGGATGAACTCGATGCTGCCGCCCGAAACAATCGACAGCTTGCCCTTGCCGCCGGCTTCCAGCTTCTGCAGAATCTCGTCCTCGACCTGCAAGTTCCAGGCATAGTCGTATTCGCCGGTCTGCAGCACCGCACGCGCGGCCGAAACCGCGTCACCGCCGCCCTTGATTTCCAGCGTGTCGAAGTGGGGCCGATTGGGCAGGTGATAATCGGGATTGCGCTTGCCGAGCACGATGTCGCCAGGCTTGAAATCGACGAAGGCGTAGGGGCCCGTGCCGACCGGTTTCAGGTTGGCCGGCGCATCGCGCGACTTGGCCCCGACATAATCGGCAAACAGGTGTTTCGGGATGATCATGCCGATCGAGCCGACAAATGCCTCGGCCCAGAATGGCGTCGGCTCGGCGAACACCACGCGCACGGTGTGATCGTCGAGTTTCTCGACCTTGAGATCCTTGTAGCTGCCGACGGTGACGGCAGCGGTCTCCGGATTGCGCGCGTACTCCCAGTTGAACACAACGTCATCTGCGGTGAACGGCGCCCCGTCGTGCCACTTGACGCCTCGCTTCAGCTTCCAGACGACCGATAGACCATCCTCTTTGAGGCCATCATTGTCCGTGCTCGGAATTTCCGCGGCGAGCGCCGGAACCAGGTTGCCATCGCCATCCCATCCGGCCAGCGGCTCGTAGAAGGCCCGGCAAGCTTCCTGATCCTTGGCTCCAACAGCGAAATGCGGATTGAGCAGCGTCGGCGCCTGCCAATACAGCAGTTTTAGCGGACCGCCCCCGCCTGCCATGGTCGGCTTGTAGGGGATTTCGCTCGCGGCGAAAGCAACCCCCGACTGGCTCAGCATCATGCCGGCCATCGGCGCGGTCAGCCCGACCGCAATCATTTGTTGCACAAAAGCCCGGCGCGACAGCCGCCCATCCTTGACTTCTGCAATCAGCTTTCGAAGTTCGCGCTCGTCCATCGGATCGGCTCCGGGTTTAAGCTGAATTTTCGACTTCACCTCTTCATGCGGACGCCAGTAAGCAGCTGAAAATTGGATCAGCCTGGCGCTAGTTTCAAAGCAATCCGGGCCAACGCTACCGAAAGCGCCACGGCTCTTGCCTTCCCCCCGCGTTGCGGGGAGGCGAGACCCCGTATCTCAGAACGTAATCACCAGCCGTCCCCGTGTGCCGCGCGCCTCCAGCCGCCGATGCGCCTCGCCGGCACGCTCCGGCGGATATGTCTCGGCGACGCGGATCTTGAGCACGCCCTGCTCCGCAAGCTGCCGCAAGCGGTCGAGCTTCTCGAACTCGCGATCGTACTCCCGCACGAACGTAGTCGTGAAATTGATGCCGCGTTGCGGAGTGCCTTTGAAGCCGCGCACCGATGTAAAGGCGCCGCCGTCGCGCACCGCCGGAATGACGAGCTCGTTCAAGACAGCGCCGTCGGCGAGACCGTCGACACCAGTCGGGACATGCTGGCGAATGCGCGCAGCGACATCGTCGCCGCGACGCACGACAATGTCGGCGCCCAGCGACTTCACCAGCGCTTCGTCGGCCTCGGAGGCATCGGCGATGACCTTCAAGCCATCGTTCTTCGCAAGCTGGATGACATAACCGCCGTAAATGCCCGCGGCTCCGGTGACGGCAATCGTCTGCCCGGCCTTGAGGCCAAGCAGGTCGAGCGACCGCCGCGCGGTCAGTCCGTTCATCGGCAGCGTCGCCGCCTGCGCATGCGACAAACCCTTCGGCGCTTTCACCACGGCGCGCTCGTTGAGCACGATCTGCTCGCGATACGCGCCATGGCTGGCCTTCGGCATCACCATCGCCATCACGGCATCGCCAACGCGAACGCCGGTCTTGACGCCCGCGCCGACCTCATCGACGACACCGGCGGCGTCCATCCCCGGCACATAGGGCGGCGGATCGACCTTCTGCTGCTCGGCGCGAAAACCGTTGCGGACAAACAGGTCGGTCGGGTTCACCCCGCCGCATGCACGCGGATGCGGACCTCGCCGGGACCGGCATGGACTTCCGGAACGTCGACAACCTTCAAGACTTCCGGCCCGCCGTAGGTCATGACTCCGACCGCACGCATCGCTTGCCTCCCGCCCGATCAACGCGGGCTGTTTTTCTCTCGCCGGCGGCAGTATGAACCTTTGCATGGAAAATCGCGAGGCCTCATGACCGACTTCCATGGCGTGTTTCCCTACCTCGTCTCGCCTGTCGACGCCGTCGGCCGCGTCAAGACCGACACCCTCGGCCGCCTCGCCGACGATCTCGTGAAGGCCGGCGTGCACGGCCTCACCCCGCTCGGCTCGACTGTCAGAAAAGGTAGATGCATATGAAATTCGGTTACTTCACGCTCAGCGATAACCACTACGAAAACAACCCGCGCACGCCGAACCAGTTCGTCGCCGACATCGCCGACGAAGCACTGTATGCCGACCAACTTGGCATGCACTCGGCCTGGATCGGCGAGCATCATTTCAACTCGCTCGGCGTGCTATCCTGCCCCGATCTGGTGCTCGCCTACATCGCAGCGCGCACCAGGAACATCCGCCTCGCGCCCGCAGTCACAGTGCTGCCGCTGCACCATCCGATCCGGGTCGCCGAGCAATGGGCGACGCTCGATCTGCTCTCGAACGGGCGCGTCGATTTCGCGGCCGGCCGTGGATACGATGCGCGCGAGTACGTGCCGTTCAAGGTCGACTTCGCCGACAACCAGGGCATCTTCGAGGAAGGCATGGAACTGGTGCGCAAGCTCTGGTCGGCCGAAGGGCGCATCTCGCATCACGGCAAGCATTACTCGTTCGACGACGTGCGCATCACGCCAAAACCGGTGCAGCAGCCCCTGCCGGCCTACGTCGCCTCGTTCTCCAGGCCCTCGATCGAGCTTGCGGCGCGGCTCGGCTGCGGGCTGGTCGTTGCCCCCTTCGCCGCTGCGATGAGTTTCGGCGGGCTGAAGCAAGTGGCCGAGCTATATCATGCGAGCTGCGCCAAATTCGGCACCAAGCCTGGCAAGCTGATGTGCAGCTACTTCACGCATTTCGCCGATAACGATGCGCAGGAGCAATCGCAGCGCACGCGCCAGATCCGCTACTACAAGGAGTGCGTCATCCCGGCCTTCCCCGGCGATCCAAAAACAGCACCGCCGAGCTATCGCTATTTCATCGACATGGTGGCGCGGCTGCAGCAGGTGAAGCCGGAGGACCTGACCGAGAACTCCGTGTTGCTCGGCTCGTCGGCCCGCATCACGGAGACCTTGAAGAAGGTCGAGGCTGCAGGTTTCGAAGAGGTAATTCTCTACTTCAACGTAGGCTTGAAACCCCACGCGCAGGTGAAGGAGGAAATGGAGCGCTTCATGCGCGAGGTTGCGCCCGCTTTCGACCGCAGATCCAACCCACCCGCGGCATAGCCTGGCGGCACTGCCAAAGTGACTCCCACCAGGCAAGCTTTGGGTCGGTCATAAACGGAAATCGGTGCTTGTGGCAGTGAGGTCCGCTTCGCCCTCGTGATAGGACATCGCTTGCTCGATCTTGCGTGTCCGCAAAGGTGCCCACAACGGGCAATGAGAAACGTCCGATCAAAGATCGACATCGTCAGGGTTGGGGCTTCCCTTTCCTGTCTCCAGATAGTTCTTCAGGCTCAGGAGATAACAGCCCCAGCGGGTTGTCGCGCTGGCATAGCGCTGGTCCGCTTCGTTGAAACCACGGTGAAAGAAGGATAACCTTGCGCCGGCTCCCTCCGGCCGAATCTCGAACACAATCGTATCGCCGTCCCACGCCGCATTTGTAACTTTCCACTCGATGCGCTGCGGCGGCTTGAGTTGTGCAATTGTTACCTGGGAAACGAAACGCCGGCCGTAGAAGCTAAATTCGCCCGTGCCGCCCAGACTGGAATTGAGGACCGCATCGCGCGTCCACCAATTTCGGATGCCCTCGGCCGTCGCAATTGCCTGGTAGAGCTGGTCCGGAGAGGCTTTGATCTTGAGGGTGTGCAAGATGTCAGGCATGTGGCGCTCCTTATCGTCGTCAAGGTGCTCAAGTGCTGTCGCTCGCTCCACTCGGGAACCCGCGCTAGCTCAGCAACCAGTCGAGCGACCGATCTGGGATTCGACACGGCAACAGAAAAAATTCTGATCGACGGGATTGTGTTGGGGAGGGATCAGGGTGAAGAACTGAGTGGCGTCTCCAATTTTGCTCCAACCTCGCTAACCGCGAACGTCTGAGCTGGGTCGGTCAGAAGCGTCGATTTTGGCATGTCAGCGGCATGTCTGGTTACCGCTTCGTTGAAACCACAGTGAAAGAAGGATCGCCTTGCGCCGGCTCCCTCCGCGGCGGACGTCCGCTTTCGTACGCATTTCAGACTTGCCGGCGGCGTGACCGATCACTTGGGAATGGCGTTCTTATAAATAACGCCGTCCTTCATAATGATCAGAAACTTGTTCGCTGGGTCAGCAACAAGATTTATGTCATCCAGGGGATTGCCGTCGACGACTATAAGATCAGCGAGGGCGCCTTGTTCAACGACGCCCAGTTTGCCGGGATAAGGGTTGCGCAAGCCCGACAAGGCGAGCAGTTCTCCGTTTGCCGAAGTCGCCATGGCGAGCGCTTCGGCCGGCGTGAACCAGCGCGTCAGATCCACGATTCCCTGACCCTGACGCTCGGCTAAAGCGCGCGAAAACAGAATGTCAGTTCCGAAAGCGGTCTTGATCTTAAATCTCTTCACATAGCCGTATACCGTGTCAGTGCCGCTCACCACTTGCATCATCTGCTGCTGCTGAGCGGCGGGGAGAGCTTTTGCGCCGCCAAGGTCGACGAAGGGCTGCATGCTGAGCCAGATGCCCTTCTCGGCGATAAGCCGCGCTGTCGCCTCATCCATCAGGTGCCCGTGCTCAATGACCTTTACCCCGGCCGCGAGCGAGCGCTGAATCGCACTGGGAGTGTACGCATGCGTGGCGACGTAAGTACCCCAATCCGTAGCCACTTCGACCGCGGCACGCAACTCGGCTTCCGTGAAGGTAGTGACCTCCAGCGGACTGAACGGTGAGGCGACGCCGCCGCCGGCCGTCAACTTGATCTGTGACGCTCCTTGCATGAGCTGTTCGCGTGCCCGCTTTCGGACCTCATCCGGACTGTCGGCAATAGCGCTTCCCCCGAGCTGCTCGACGCGGCTCAGCGTCCCGCCAGTGGTCCTTGGCAGGTCACTGAGCTCACGGAAATCTCCGTGGCCGCCGCTAATCGTGATGACTGCGCCCGAAGGGAAGATGCGTGGACCTGGCAGCAGGTCATCGTCGATGGCCCGCTTGAGGGAGAAGGCCGGCCCACCCATGTCCCGAACGCTCGTAAAGCCGCGCATGAGCGTTGCGGTTGCCTCGGCGCCCGCCATGAGCGTGCTGTAGCCGATGTCGTTGGACAAGAGCTGGGCAGGCGTCGGGCGAACCATCATCGCGTGCCAATGCGCGTCGATGAGTCCGGGCATCAGCACCCGGCCGCCACCTGCTATGATTTGGGTGTCGGCACGGCGATCGGTCGGGATTGGATCGGTCGAAATCTTTTCAATGATGTTGCCCCTGATCAGAACGTTGGACGGGGCCGAAAGCGAGGGATGCGTGCCGTCAAATATCCGGACGTTCTCGAACATGGTGACGGCAGAGCGTTCCTGCGCGTCCGCCGACGCTGCCCAGATGGAGGCGGCGGCTATAGCGCCTCGTGCAAGCCTGAGGAAAGTGCGACGGCTTGGAGTACTCATGTAACGTCTCCGGAAGCAGAAAATTCCTGCCGTGATCAAACGACTCCAAAGAGTGCGCTGGTCCAGACCCGGGCAGCCGGTGAACTTGCCATGTCTGTGCTGCTGTAGATGGTCATCCGATCCTCCGAATGAGTTGAAGCGGCGATGCCGGACCCGAGCGCAATGCCGCCGGTCACCCCCGCTTCGATGGATCACAACTTGATGACCGCACCTGAGGACCGGCGAGCGGCGCGCAGGATTGCAGGAAGGCGGCCTCGGTTCGCTCAGGCTGGCGCGACCGTCGGGGCACCCGACTGAGCCGCCATCGCGTGGGCAAGTGTTTCGCGCAGGAACTGCTCTTTCTTGTCGTCCAGCGATGTCTTCAACACTGCGCCGCCAAAGCCCTTGATCTCACCAAGGACCTTGTCAGCAGTCATGTTCTTGATCAGCAAGAACAACGCTGCATTTCCAGGCTTGATGCTGGACGCCAACTCTTTCATGAATGAATCGTTGATGCCGAAATCAGTCAGCGCTCCGCTCAGCGCCCCAGCGCCAGCACCAAGCGCCGCTCCAATCAGCGGATTCAAGAATACCAAACCGATTAGAAGCCCCCAAAAGCCTCCCGACGTGGCACCCATCGCAGTGGTGTTGACCAACTGATTCAGCCTGACGGAGTCATCGGTCTTTATTGCGATGACCGCATCATTGATCTCAATCAGATATTCGCTCTGCAACTTGAGAAGTTTCTGGCGAACTTCCTCTGCCTTGGCTTCAGATGAGTACACAATCGCAACAAGGTCGGACATTTTGATTCTCCAGCTGTTCGAATTGCCGCCCCTTTTGACGGCCAAAGCGATTGCCACGGCAGATCTGAAGCCTGAGAAACTCGCCGGCTGCTTTGGTCAGCGTTCAAACTTGACGACGTGATCGCCCAAATCGTCGTCTCGGTGCCATCCGGCAAAACCCTAATTTTCGACCTCCGGCAAAACCCCAATCGCAGAGCAAGAGAATGGTGCGGCATGCTCACCCGCCTCATTGCACTCGCCACCAGCAACGGCGCTAGGACCAATAAAACCGAGAAAACCGAGCCAACCGCGATGATCACCGCGAGAGCGATGATCGGTCCGACGATACCCACCATGACGATATCCCTGTAGCTCTCGCGATGCGTCGATCCGCACACCGCGAGCAGCGTGACGACAGCACCGTTATGCGGAAGGCTGTCGAGAGTTCCCGCACCGATCACTGCAACACGATGCAGCAGTGCGGGAGCCAGACCGATATCCGCCGCACGCTCCATGTAGGTCGCGCCAAGTGCATCGAGCGCTATCGTCAACCCGCCAGATGCCGAGCCCGTCAAGGCCGCCAACGTATTGACAGCGACCGCGAGCGAGACAAGAGGTCCGCCTCCGATATTGAGGACCGCGTCGCGCACGACGCCGAAGGCCGGCATCGCTGCCACGACGGCGCCAAATCCAACCAGGCTCGCTACGCTCATTGCGGGAAGTACCGACGCATTGGCTCCTGCGTCCATGGTTTCGCGGATTGTCCGCAGCCGACGATAACTGGTGGCAAGCACCGTCAGAATTGCGCAGGCAAGAGCCGTCACAACTGCCCAGACGCCGCCAACCGCGGCAAGCGAAGTCCCGCCCCACCGCGCTTCCCCAAGGTAAGACGTGTCGAGCCAGGGCAAGACGACCATCGACATCGTGAGATTGACCAGGATCACGACAACAAGCGGCAGTGCCGCAGCGATCGCCGTCGGAGACAACTCGCTCCGGTATCCGCGCATGATTTCCGACGGATCGAATTCGCGGGCAGTTGTCGCGCGTTCGCGCAGCTTCTCGTCGACGGCAAGCGATTCGGCCAACGGCAGATCGCCTTCGCCGAAACCTTCACCTGCTATTCTGGCGCGTGCCTGTTCGCGATGGAGCCACCACATTCCGAAGCCGAACATGATCAGCGATGCCAGGACTCCGAGGGTCGGCGCCGCAAAGGGGGTGGTGCCAAAGAACGGCATCGGTATGGCGTTCTGGATCGACGGTGTCCCCGGCAACGCCGACATGGTGAAAGTCGACGTACCCAACACGATCGCCGCTGGCATCAATCGCTTCGGAATGCCCGCGGACCGAAACAATTGCTGTGCCATCGGGGCCAGCACGAAGAAGGCGACAAACAGACTGACGCCGCCGTAGGTGACGAACGCTCCCGCGAGCACAACGGCAAGCGCGGCGCGCTGCACGCCGAGCTGCTTCGTGACGAAATCGGCTATTGCCGTAACTGAGCCGCTATCCTCCATAAGCTTGCCAAACAGTGCACCGAGCAGGAATAGCGGAAAGAACTGGCCGAGGAACGCCGCGGCGCTTCCCATGAATGTCTGCGTCCAGTGCGCGAGCAGCGGCTCGCCAGAAAAAAGAGCGACGATCGTCGCTGCAACGGGCGCCAGAAGGAGCACGCTCCATCCGCGATAGGCCAACCAGATCAGGAGGCCGAGGCCGACCGCCATGCCGATCAGGCCGATCAATACCATTGCCTCAGCACTCCGCCAGCAACACGTCAATGTCGGCCGTCGATCTCTTGCCGAGGTCATCGGCGTGCGCTGAGAGGAATTGGTCTGCACTGCGGCGGCCCTCTTCCTTGAGCATGGCAACGAACTCCCACTCGGCATTCAGTTTCGAGGACGCGCCAACTTCCGCCAACTTGTCCGTCCAGATTCGATGGGTGCGCATTCCGGCCCAGCGCGCGCCTTCCCCATGACCTGGATCGGCAACCTGCCGCAGCAGCGCGATCATGCGGAGTTCTTTCATCAGCGGCGAGTTGAATGAGATCTCGTTCAGCCGATTGAGGACATCGTTCGCCGTATATGGGGTGTCGGTCCGCTCGCGCGGATTGATCTGCACCAGAATCGTGTCGTGCGCTTCGCTTTCACGAACCAGTGGCGTGATTGTCGGATTGCCGGCAAAGCCGCCGTCCCAGTAGTGCTCGCCGTCGATCTTGATCGCCTGGAACATCGTCGGCAGGCAAGCGGAGGCCAACAGCACTTCTGCGGTGATCTCGGCATTGCGAAAGATCCGGCCGCGGCCGGTCCGCACGCTAGTGGCCGTTATGAAGAGCTTGATACCCGAGCGACTCAGTCGGTCGAAATCAATGCTCTCGGCGAGTATGGCACGTAGCGGATTGAGACCCAGAGGATTGAGGTCATACGGCGAAAACATTCGAGTCATCAAATCGACGGCCAGATAGGCCGGCGATGTATCGAGAGACCACCGGCCCATCAGCCTGTCGAGTGGCGATCGCTGCAGCGGGCTAAGTGCTGCTGCGCGCGAGACCCTTCGCCAATAGGTTTCGAGCGCGGTTCTCGCGCCGGCCGAACCGGCATGCGTCCAGCCGTCGGCGAGCACGGCAGCATTCATTGCCCCTGCTGAAGTTCCGGAGATCGCCTCGATACGCAGCCATGGCTCCTCGAGCAAACGATCAAGCACGCCCCAGGTGAATGCACCATGGGAACCCCCTCCTTGCAGCGCCAGATCGACAAGAACGGGGGGCCGCGCGGCGGCAACAGGGATTTCTGGTGACATCGCCAATCTCCCGAGTGCCCCGCAGTCGCCGGCTTCATTTCAATCAGCAGCCAATCATCGCGTGACAGCAATGTTCACCCGATAGAATCGAGAGAAGTCCCTAATCTCGACACGGTGAACACCGGACCCCACCATTGGCAGACGAAAGGCGCAGTGCCCCGCCGCTGGTCGGATTGCTCCGGAACCCCGAGCGAAGTGACCGCGCCCATCTCAGGGTCCAGTTCGACCCGCGGCATGCTTGAGCATGACGATTGCCGACCTCAAAGGATCAGCGGGGTAATGTTGCAAGAACCTCCGTGCGTTTGCTCACCATTTGAATTGCCTTTCGTGGCGCCGAGTTTCAGGTTAAGATTGAAACTTGATGCTTGCCGCCAGCGAGCTGAAAATCTCGCCTTGAGGTTATAGCAATGGCTGAAAAACTTGACGTTGGTGCTTCGTTTCCCGAAATGAAAATTGCGGTGACGTCGGGCAGATCTATGAGTCTGCCGAGCGGACTCGACGGACGCTACAAGGTCATCTTGTTCTACCGCGGTCATTGGTGACCGTATTGCCGCCGGCAGTTGGTCGGCTTCAATAGTCTGCAAGCAGAACTCGACGCGCTCGACATCAAGGTCTTCGCGGCAAGTGTGGATTCAATTGACCGGGCCAAGGAGGTAGCAAGTGAGGTCTATTTCCCGATCGGCTATGGCCTGACGCGTGAGCAGTCGGAAATGGTTGGAGGCTGGCATATGAGCCAGCGAGACGCGGTACAGCCATCCGAATTTCTACTTGATGCCAGTGGAAAGGTTGTCGCATCGAGTTACAGCGCAGGACCCATCGGTCGAATCGATGCGGCAGATGTGATCAAGCTGGTAAAATTATACGATTTACGAAGATAGATTTCACCAACACCGCTGGCGAGGGTCGGTTGATCTCCCGACGGCAGACCTTGAAACGTCAATTCGGTGTATCGGTGCCAGCCGCAGACAAGCGCTACGCACTGGCCGCAAAATGATTCCCATCGAACAGACATTCTCGGCACACGCGGCACCCCAAGTTCGATCATTCAGGCCTGAACAGTCAGAATCTCGCCTAGCGGCTTCTTGATCTTGGCAGCTGCCGGAACTGTCGCATGTTGGTCCGGATGCCCGACGGCCAAGATCATAAGCGGCTTCTCGGAGGAAGGCCGGCCCAGCAACGCGTTCAAGAACTTCATGGGATTGGGCGTATGGGTCAGCGTCGCGAGACCAGCTTGATGCAAGGCCACCAGCAGAAACCCAGTCGCGATGCCGACGCTTTCTGGAACGTAGTAGTTCTTGAATCGCGTGCCGTCGTCGAAACTGCCCCACTTTTGCGCAAACACGACAATAAGCCAGGGCGCAATGTCCAGGTGAGGCTTTGAGGCAGTCGTGCCAATCGGCTCGAGGGCTTTGATCCATTCATCCCCTCCACCACCCGCGTAAAATTCACGCTCCTCCTCTTCGGCGGCAAGTCGGATGCGATGCTTGGTCTCCCGGTTCGCGATCGCGACAAAGTGCCAGGGTTGATGGTTGGCGCCGCTCGGCGAAGTGCCGGCGGCCCGGATGCAACTTTCGATGACCGAGAGCGCGACGGGCCGGTCAGAAAAGTCCCTGATGGTATGACGTCGACGTATGCGATCATAGAAAGCGTCCGCCGCGGCCTGCATCTCCTCATCGCTGAAACATGTTCTGTCGGGAAGCGGGAGCGGTTCGTATCGCAGTGCCATCTTCGCAAACATGTCGGCCCTCTCGAAAGCGAGCGTGCGCGCCCGACAACGGTTTCACCCCTAGCTTATCGCGGGACCAGACGCGACGCTTCAAGAATTAGGGTGTCGCTCGCCGGTGCCGGGTAAACGGTCGATGTCTGAAGTCGGGGTCTCGCGCCGATTTTTGACGTGTCCCCGGCATGTCCATGTGCTGGGTATTGTCGGAATACAGGTTGTCTGGTTTGCCGGTTGAAGGCAACGGTTTGGCGCGCTCTGGTTCAGCTGCGCGTGTCACCCGATCGCAATCGCGATCTTGCCGAAGTGCGCCCCGCTTTCCATGTAGGTGAATGCTTCCTTCACCTGGTCGAAAGCGAAGGTCCTGTCCATCACCGGCTTCATGCGACTGACACTCATCGCATCAGCCAGCGCCTGCAGGTCTTCGACCGAGCCGACCGTGGTACCCTGCAGCCGCTGCTGCTGCATCACCATCAGCGGAATGCGCAACTCCGCTGGTGGCGGCCCGGCGAGCACGCCGATGAACGCAATGGTGCCGCCGATTTTCGTGGCGCGGATCGACTCGTTCAGCGTGCCGACGCCGCCGACCTCGACCACGAGATCGACGCCGCGTCCGGTGAGCTGGCGGGCTTGTCTGCCCCAGTCGGGCGTCGTCTTGTAGTTCAGCGTGATGTCGGCGCCGAGCGCCTTCAGCCGCTCGATCTTGGCGTCGCTCGACGACGTCGAGATCACCCGCGCGCCGCACAGCTTTGCGATCTGCAATGCGAACAGCGAAACGCCGCCGGTGCCCTTGCGTCAGCACGATCTGGCCCGGCTTCACGTTGCCAAGCTTGACCACCGCGCTCCACGCCGTGACGCCGGCGCAGGGCAGCGCCGCAGCTTCGACGTCGCTCAAATGCTCGGGCGTCCTGACCAGCGCATGCGCGGGAAACACCCGATACTCGGTCAGCACGCCATCAGCGGAGCCGCCGAGCGCCGAGCGCATCCGCGCCTCGCTCGGCTCGCCGCCGAGCCAGCTCTCGAAAAAACTGCCGATCACGCGATCGCCCGGCGCGAACGTCTTGATGCCGGGTCCGACCGCTTCGACCACGCCGGCACCGTCGGACACCGGAATCAGCGGAAATTTCTGGCGCGAGCCGTAGCCGCCCTTCACCGTGAGCAGGTCGCGATAGTTCAGCGTTGCCGCCTTCAACCGCACCAGCACCTCGCCGGCAACGGGTTTGGGCAAGGGCTTGTCGACCAGCGCGAGGCCGCTGATTCCAGTGGGGCCTTGCAGTTCGTAGCATTTCACGGGTCGCTCCTTATTCCTGCGAATGGCAATGGATGCCTGCTCCCTCCCCCTGAAAGGAGGAGGGTTGGGGTGGGGTCTCCCCATTCAAGCCATGCGTGAAGACCCCCACCAGATCCCGCAAGTCGGCTTTAGCCGACTTGCGCATCCACAATACCGATCTCAGGCAAGCCTGAGATCGGGCGCGATCGACCTCCCCCTTTCAGGGGGAGGTTCATTCACTCTCACGCTCCCTTGAACGCGCCCTTGCGCTTCTCGACGAACGCCTTGCAGGCCTCGAGATGATCTTCGCTTGCCATCGACATGCACTCATAGGCAATGCAGGCGTCCATCACGAGGCCGAACTGCTGCTTGAGAATGAGGTTGGCGGAGATCTTGGTCCAGCGCGCCGCGAGCGGCGGCACCGAGTTGATGTCCTCGGCGATCTTCAGCGCTTCCGCCATCACCTGGTCGGCCGGCGCGCAGTAGTTGGTGATGCCCATCTCGGTCGCTTCCTTGCCGCGCACGACCTTGCCGCGCATGATGAAGTCCTTCGCCCGGTTGACGCCGATCAACAGCGGCCAGATCACCGCGCCGCCGTCGCCTGCGACCAGGCCGACCCGCACGTGGGTGTCGCCGATACGCGCGGTCTCTGCGATCACCGAAATATCGCACAGCAGCGCCAGCGTCGCGCCGAGCCCCATGGCGTCGCCGTTGACGGCGGCGACGATCGGCTTCGTGGTGTTGACAAAGCCCGCGACCAGCCGCTTGGCGCGCTCGGGCAGCGCGGCGAGCATGGTGCGCGACTCCGGCGTGCCCCAGCGATCGATCATGTCCTTGATGTTGCCGCCGGCCGAAAAGCATTTGCCGGCGCCGGTCAGGATCGAGACGTTGACCTCGTCGTCGTGCTCGATGTCGGTCCAGATCCGTTCGACCTCGGCGTGAACGTCCATGCTGATGGCGTTGAGGTCTCGGGACGGTTGAGGGTGACGGTGGCAATCCCGTTGCTCTTGGTGACCTTAAGGCTCTTGTAGCTGTCATAGTTCATGGCGTGTCCTCATCTGTTGGCCGACGTTTCCGGGCAGCGGAGAGATCATAGCGCGAGATTTGGGCGCGCGTTCGCCAAAGGCAGCGCTCGCGCCGGTTGATCCGGCTACTCTTGCCGCAAGTTTTACAGCGCTAGATGTAAATAATGAACCAAGATTTACAACCGCAAAACTCCCCTAAAAATCGATAAAAAGAGCCGCGTGACCAGGGACTTGCGTGTCACCGGTGGTCAGCCTTTCTCACGGCGCCGCCGGCACCTCGGCACCCCGGCGGCTGCCACCGCCTTCACCGTCGCGACGCGATGGATCAGCTCATGGACGAAGGCGAGCTTCTCGATCGCGTGCGCCGACAGCACGAACGGATAGAAATCCGGCTGGCCCATGCAGCGGTTGATGTTGTTCATCGCGAACGCCATCGGCAGCCAGTTGTCGATGACGTTCTGGAAATTCCGCGCGCGATACGGATTGAAGTTGATCGCGGTGTCGAGCTGGCCGGTCGGATCGATGCGCGGCTCGAGATGCAGGTCGAACGCCCTCGCCATCTCGGTGGTGTCGACGATGTGCAGGTAATGCGCCCAGGTCTCGGCAAAATCCTCCCACGGATGCGCGGTCGCGTACGCGCTGACGAAATTGCTTTGCCAGTCCGCCGGCGCGCCGTTGGCGTAGTAGGCTTGCAGGGCCTGGCCATAGTCGACCGTAAAATCGCCGAACATCGCCGCGAACTCACCATCGACGTTGCGATCGCGCACCAGCCGGTCCCAGAAATAATGCCCGACCTCATGGCGGAAGTGGCCGAGCAACGTGCGATAGGGCTCGCGCAGCTGCGAGCGCCGTCGCTCGCGCTCGGCATCGTCGGCCTCGACCAGCGCCAGCGTGATCAGGCCGCTGTCGTGACCGGTCATCACGCGCGGGGCCTGATCGTGTGGCGAGTCGGCAAGGAAATTGAACACGAGGCCTTCCCTGTCCTCGTCGCGCGCCGGCAGCGGCAGGTCGAGACGCAACAGCGTGTAGAACAGCCGATGTTTGGCGGCCTCGATCTTGCGCCAGTTGGCGAGGTTCCGCTGATCCGACAGATCGGGAATGATGCCGTTGTGGCGGCAGGCGAGACAGAACTCATGGTTGTCGTTGCGATCGAGCAGCCAGTTGCAGGCATCATAGGCGGCGTTGGCGCAAAACTTATACGATGCCTCCGGCTCGCCGATAATCCGCCAGTTCGCCTCGTGCTGCTCGAGCGCGTAGAGCAAATTGCGCACCGGCTCATAGCCGAGCTTGAAGCCGCATTTGTCGCAGGTCGCGCTCTCGAAATAGAGCACCTGCGAGCAGACCTGGCACTTGAAGAGCTTCATCCTGTAAACGCCTTGCGCGCTGCCGCCCCGCCGCCGGGATCGACTGCATCCGAATTGGACCAGTAATGGCGTGTTCGCGGGCAGTCTGCAAAAAAGCGCGCCAAATTCAATCGTTTATCGCGTCGGCGCGGGCGCTCCTCTGTTGACAGCGTCGCGGTTCGGCAATGAACATGACCCGGCCGGTTTCGAGGCACAGGATTCCAAGGTGTCGATCCTCGTCGCGCTCCATCATCTGACACATTATAAGTACGAACGGCCCATCTCGCTCGGGCCGCAAATCGTGCGGCTGCGCCCGGCGCCGCATAGCCGCACCAAAATCCCGAGCTATTCACTCAAGGTCTCGCCGTCGCCAGCATTTCATCAACTGGCAGCAGGACCCGCACGGCAACTGGTTCGCGCGCTTCGTCTTCCCGGAGAAGACCGAGGAGCTGCGCATCGAGGTCGATCTCGTCGCCGACATGTCGGTGATCAATCCATTCGACTTCTTCGTCGAGCCCTACGCCGAGACATTTCCCTTCGCCTATCCCGACGACATCGTCGACGAGCTCAACGCCTACACCACGCCCGAGCCGGCCGGGCCGTTGCTGCGCACCTTCCTCCACAGCCTGCCGGAAGACGCACCGCGCACCATCGACTTTCTGGTCGAGCTCAACGCGCGGCTGCAAACGGAAACCCGCTACGTCATCCGCATGGAGCCCGGCGTCCAGACACCAGAGCAAACGCTGGCGCTCAGGTCCGGCTCCTGCCGCGACTCCGCCTGGCTGCTGGTGCAGATCGCTGCGCCACATCGAAGCCTCGCCGCGCGCTTCGTCTCCGGCTATCTGATCCAGCTCAGGGCCGACATCGATCCGATCGACGGACCGAAGGGCACCGACCACGACTTCACCGACCTGCACGCCTGGGCCGAGATCTATATCCCGGGCGCCGGCTGGATCGGCTTCGACGCCACCTCGGGCCTGCTGTGCGGCGAGGGCCATATGCCGCTGTTCGCGGCGCCGCACTATCGCAATGCCGCGCCGATCTCCGGCGCCGTCGAGGCCGGCGCCAAGGCCGAATTCGCCTTCGACATGACGGTGACGCGCATCCGCGAAGCGCCGCGCGTCACCTGGCCGTTCTCCGACGAAGCCTGGGCCAAGCTCGATGCGCTGGGCGGAGCGGTCGACCGCGATCTCGCAGCGCAGGACGTGCGCCTGACCATGGGCGGCGAGCCGACCTTCGTCTCGATCGACGATTTCCAGGCGGCCGAGTGGAACACCGCCGCGGTCGGCCCGACCAAGCGCCGTCACGCCGACGACCTGATCCGCCGGCTGCGCAGCGCTTCGCGCCAGGCGGCTTCCTGCATTACGGCCAGGGCAAGTGGTATCCCGGCGAGAGCCTGCCGCGCTGGGCGTTCGCGCTGTACTGGCGCAAGGACGGCGAGCCGATCTGGACCGATCCGGCGCTGGTCGCCGAGGAACGCGGCCCGCGCAATGCGCTGGTCGACGCAGGCCGCCGAAATCTGCGAGCGCATTCGCCGAGCGTCTCGGCGTCGGCGCCGAGCTACGCGATTGCCGGCCTACGAGGACCCCGCGCACTGGCTGCTCAAGGAAGCCGAGCTGCCGGTCAATGTCGACCTCACTGATCCGAAGATCGACGACCCGGAAGAGCGCTGCGCGCATGGTGCAAGACCTTCGAGCGCGGGCTCGCCAAGCCGATCGGCTATGTCCTGCCGATGCAGCCGCTGGAATGCCGAGGCGCGCGAGTGGCGCTGGGTCAGCGAGAAGTGGACGTTGCGCCGCGGCCGGCTGTTCCTGATGCCGGGCGATTCGCCGGTCGGCCTGCGGCTGCCGCTCGGCTCGCTGCCCTGGGTGCCGCCGTCGGACTATCCGCACATCTACCCGCAGGATCCGACGCAGGAGCTGCCGCCGCTGCCGACTGCCCGAGAACTGGCCAAGCTGCGCACGCAAAATCCGCTCGATATGCGGCGCTCGCGGCCGGCCCCAGCCACCCGACAGCTCGCCGAGATCGGCGGCTCGTGCGCACCGCGCTGACCATCGAGCCGCGCGACGGCATCCTCTGCGTCTTCATGCCGCCGGTCGAACGGCTCGAAGATTATCTCGAGCTGCTGACCGCCGATCGAGCGCAGCGCGGCGCGAGACCAAGTGCCCGGTCCACATCGAAGGCTATCCGCCGCCGCCGCGATCCGCGCATCAACGTGATCAAGGTGACGCCCGACCCCGGCGTCATCGAGGTCAATATTCATCCGGCGAACACCTGGCGCGAGGCGGTCGACGATCACGACGCGCTCTACGAGGATGCGCGCCAGTCGCGGCTCGGCACCGACAAGTTCATGATCGACGGCCGCCATACCGGCACCGGCGGCGGCAATCACGTCGTGCTCGGCGGCGCGCACGCCGTCGGACTCGCCGTTCCTGCGCCGGCCCGACCTGTTGCGCAGCCTGCTGCTCTATTGGCAGCGCCATCCGTCGCTGTCCTATCTGTTCTCCGGCCTGTTCATCGGCCCGACCAGCCAGGCGCCGCGCATCGACGAGGCGCGCATCGACAGCCTCTACGAGCTCGAGATCGCGCTGGCGCAGGTGCCCGATGCTGGCGACGGCTACGTGCCGGCCTGGCTGGTCGATCGGCTGTTCCGCAATCTGCTGGTCGACGTCACCGGCAACACCCATCGCGCCGAAATCTGCATCGACAAGCTCTATTCGCCGGACGGCCCGACCGGCCGGCTCGGCCTGGTCGAGTTCCGCTCGTTCGAAATGCCGCCGGACGCGCGCATGAGCCTCGCCCAGCAATTGCTGCTGCGCGCGCTGGTCGCCTGGTTCTGGCGCGAGCCGCAACGCGGCGCGCTGGTCGCGCTGGGGCACGGCGCTGCACGACCGCTTCATGCTGCCGCATTTCGTCTGGCAGGATTTCCTCGACGTGCTCGCCGATCTCGATCGCGCCGGCTATCGCGTTCGAGCCGCGAATGGTTCGAGGCGCAGCGCGAGTTCCGCTTCCCGTTCTACGGCCAGGTCGAATATGGCGGCGTCGAAGCTCGAGCTCCGCCAGGCGCTCGAACCCTGGCACGTGCTGGGCGAGGAGAGCGCGGCCGGCGGCACGGTGCGCTTCGTCGATTCCTCGGTCGAGCGGCTGCAGGTGAAGGCCACCGGCTTCGTCGCCGGCGCGCCACGTCATCACCTGCAACGGCCGCAAGCTGCCGATGACCTCGACCGGCGTGTCGGGCGAGGCGGTCGCCGGCGTGCGCTTCAAGGCCTGGCAGCCGGCGTCCGGCCTGCATCCGACCATGCCGGTGCACGCGCCGCTGACCTTCGATATCGTCGACAGCTGGAATCGGCGCTCGCTCGGCGGCTGCGTCTATCACGTCGCCCATCCCGGCGGCCGCAGCTACGATACTTTCCCGGTAAATTCCTACGAGGCGGAGGCGCGGCGGCTGGCGCGGTTCCAGGATCATGGCCATACTGGCGGCCTGTTCGATGCCCCGCGCGAGAGGCCGCGCGGCGAGTTTCCGATGACGCTGGACCTGCGGAGGCCCGTCGCCTGGTGAAGCCATGGACCGCGCCGCCACGGGCAAAGCACCGTCCGCGTCCGTTGCCGATCAATGGTCATCGGCACTCGCGGACTACGCGCCGCTGCCCGGCATGCCCGACGAGCTGCATCGGCCCGGACGGGGCGCCGAAGCCGCACTGGCGCGCGCTGCTCGACACGCTCGCCGACTTCGAGCAGCGAGCGTCGACCACGCTTCGCGGCCGCCGAGCGGCACATCCGCGACATGGGCGTGTCCTATCGCGTGCACGGCGAGGCGCGCGAGCGCAGCTGGCCGCTCAGCCGGCTTGCCGCTGCTGATCCGAGGAGCCGAATGGGCGGAGATCGCCGCCGGCGTCGATGCAGCGCGCGGAAATTGTTCGAGCGCGTGCTCGCCGACGTCTATGGCGACGGCGACGCTGGTCCAGGACGGGTCTGCTGCCGGCCGCGGCGGTCGCCGGCAGCAACGGACTTTCTGCGCCGCTGCGCGGCGTGACGCCGCCGGGCGGGCGCTGGCTGCACCTCTACGCCGCCGACATCGGCCGCGGTCCCGACGGCCGCTGGTGGGTGCTCGGCGACCGCACGCAGGCGCCGTCGGGCGCCGGCTACGCGCTGGAGAACCGGCTGGTGATCTCGCGCGCCTATCCCGCGCCTCTACGGCGAGATGAATGTCGCAGCGGCTGGCGCCGTTCTTCCGCGAGTTTCGCGCCGGCCTCGACCGAGCGCGCCGAGCGCTCGAGCCGCGCATCTGCCTGCTGACGCCGGGCCCGTGCAGCCAGACCTATTTCGAACAGGCCTATCTCGCGCGCTATCTCGGCTTCCTGCTGGTCGAGGGCGACGACCTCGTCGTGCGCGACGGCGATCGTCCACGTGCGCACCATCGCCGGACTGAAGCGCGCCGACGTGCTGTGGCGGCGGGTCGACGCCGACTGGTGCGATCCGCTGGAGCTGAACGGCGCCTCGCGCACTCGGCGTGCCCGGGCCTGCCTCGACGCGATCCGCGCCGGCGCGGTCGTCGTCGCCAACATGCCGGGCGCCGGCTTCATCGAGTCGCGCGCCTTGCTGGGCTTCATGCCGCGCATCCGCCGCCATGCTCCGGCGAAGATCTGTTGATGCCCAACATCGCGACCTGGTGGTGCGGCCAGGAGCGGCCGAGCGCGACGAGGTGCTGGCGAATGCTCGACGAGATGCTGTCGATCGCCGGCGCATTCGACGAGCGCATGCCCGGCTTCGAGACCCAGAGCACCATCGTGCCGGACCGAAGCTGTCGAGCGACGATCGTCGCACGCCTCGCGCGGCGCGATCACCGCGCGCGGCATCGATTATGTCGGCCAGGAGCATGGTGCGGCTCTCGACCACGCCGGTGCTGGCGCGACGGCAAGCTCGTGCCGCGGCCGTTCGTGCTGCGCGTCTATGCCGCGGCGACGCCGGACGGCTGGCGCGTCATGCCGGGCGGCTTCTGCCGGATCTCGGACAATGTCGATGCGCGCGCGGTCTCGATGGGCGAAGGCGTGGAATCGGCCGACGTCTGGGTGCTCGTCGAACAGCCCGTGCCGATCGACAACGCTGCTGCCGACACAACGAGAATGTCAGTATCCGCCGCATGCTCGGCAACCTGCCCAGCCGCGCCGCCGACAATCTGTTCTGGTTCGGCCGCTATCTCGAGCGCGCCGAGGCGACGCTGCGCCTCGTGCGCTGCCTGTGCGCCAAGAGCGTCGAGTCGATCGACTGCCCGGCGACGCTGCCGGCGCACTCGCGCGGCCTGGTCCGCATGCTGATCGCCTGGGGCGTGATCCCGGCGACGCTGGCGGACGCGGCAACGCCGGTGATCGCCGCGCGCGCGATGGCGCTCGGAGGCCGACTATGGTTCGGCGCTCTCGATCCTTAAAGATGGCGCGCGGCGCGGCATCGGTCATTCGCGAGCGACTGGCGCCGGACGCTGGCAGCTGCTCGCCAACCTCGAGACCCAGCTCGACGTCGAGGCCAACGAGCTTTGCGAGCGAAGCCGAAGCGTTTGATGCCGCCGACCGCGCGCTGGTCACTCTTGCCGCCATCTCGGGTCTGGCGCACGAGAACATCAACCGCGTCGCCGGCTGGCGCTTTCTCGACATCGGCCGCCGCATCGAACGCGCCATCAACACCTGCCGCTTCGTCCGTATTTTCGCCGGAGAGCAGGCCACGGCCGACGATCTCGACGTGCTGCTCGACCTGATCGATTCGCAGATCACCTATCGCTCGCGCTATCTGATCGGCGTCGCGCTGATCCCGGTGCGCGACATGGCGCTGCTCGATCCCTTCAACCCGCGCTCGGTCAGTTTCCAGATCGGCCAGCTCCGGACGCACCTCGATACATTGCCGACGCTGAACAATGACGGCCTGCCGGAAGAACCAAAACGCTTCATCGAGCTGTTCGCCGGCGAGATTGCCGCGGCGACCGCCGAAGACATCGAGGTCAATTCCGTGCTGGCGTTCGAGCAGACGCTGATGCGGTTCGCCGAGTCGATTGCGTCGCGTTACTTTCTGCAGCATCCGGAAGGCTTGAAGGTCCAGACCACCAGTGGGCTTGCGTGATCTACGACATCAGCCACGTCACCAAGTACTCCTACGAGACGCGCGTCGCCTCGTCGACGCTGACGCTGCGCGTCACACCGCGCGACGATGGCGGACAGCATTGTCTCGCCCACGCGGTGTTGATCTCGCCCGAGCCGCGCTCGGTGATCGTCGAGCACGATTTCTTCGGCAACACCGTGTCGATCGCGCTGATCGAAACCAGCCTGGTCGATCTGAGCATCGAGGCACGCGCGCGCGTCGACGTCTCGCGCCCTAAGGGTCCGGCCGCTGGCAGCGGCCCTGACGTGAAGAGCGTGGTCGAGCAGGTCGCACGCGTCGACTCGGTTGCAGGCGATTCACCGGCGCATTTCATCTTTCCAAGCCCGCGCATCTCGCTCCGCCGCGACATCACTGACTATGCTGCGGCCAGCTTTGCACCGGGGCGGGCCGTGCTCGACGGTGCGCGCGAGCTCGCAGCGCGTATCCGCAAGGATTTCAAGTATCAGCCCAACTCGACTGCGGTGTCCACGCCGCTCGAGCAGGCGTTCGAGCAGCGTCGCGGCGTCTGCCAGGATTTCGCGCACATCATGATCTCCGGCCTGCGCTCGCTCGGTATCCCTGCGTCCTATGTCAGCGGCTATATCCGCACCATTCCGCCGCCGGGAAAGCCGCGGCTTGCCGGCGCCGATGCCACGCATGCGTGGGTGTCGGTGTGGTGCGGCGCCGAGCTAGGTTGGATTGGCATCGATCCGACCAACGCGATCGATGCCGGCAACGATCACATCGAGCTTGCGGTCGGCCGCGACTTTTCCGACGTGTCGCCGATCTACGGTGTGTTCTTGGGCTCAGGCGCGCAGGAACTCGAGGTCGGCGTCGACGTCATTCCAGTGACGCCGGCGACGCCGCAACCCGGCAGATAGAGTTCACAACCGCAAGACGATGAGCGCTGGTTCCGGTGCGGGAGACTTTCGGGCAGGCTTTGCGAACAGCCATCGACCTCCTAAGATCACGATGACCGCAGGGCGTCTTGCCGGAAAGGCCGCAAGCGATGTCGACCAGCGAAGCACGCAGTTCAGCCTCAAGCGGCAGGGTCCACATCGGTGACCACGTGCTGCGGCGGGAAGATGTCCGCTTTACCACCGGACGCGGCCGCTACATCGACGATATCGTGCTGGATCGGCCGGTCACGCACGCGGTGTTCCTGCGGTCGCCGCATCCGCATGCCCGCATCCGCTCGATCGACGCCGGCGCGGCAAAAGCAATGGGCGGCGTGCTTGCTGTCCTGCTGCCGGATGACGTCAGCAACTTGCCGCCCCTGCCGCACCTGCCAACAGGAATCGGCAGCAACGGCATCGACGTCGCGCTGGTCGATCGACCGGGGACGACACGGTTTCACAGCAAGCACTTCGTCATGCCGCGTGAGCGGGTGCACTTCGTCGGCGAGATCGTCGCCATGGTCGTCGCCGAGACGCTTGATGCAGCCAAGGACGCTGCCGAGGCCATCAGCGTCGACTATGAACCGTTGCCGTCGGTCGTGCACTCGGTTACCGCGATCGAGCAGACCACTCATCGCGTCTGGGACGAGAACGCTTCCAACGTCGCCATCGACGCCGAGCTCGGCGACCATGCCTCGACCGATGCGGCCTTCCGCGCTGCCGCGCATGTCGCAGAACTCCGCACCTGGGCGCATCGCGTCACCGGCGTGCACATGGAACCGCGCGCGGCGATCGCTGACTACAGCACCCGCAGCAACCAACTCACGCTCTACGCGGCAAGCGGGCGCGGTCCGGTGCATCTGCGCTCCGATCTGGCCTCGGTCCTGGGCATCGAGCGTGAAAAGCTGCGGATCGTGCACTGGGACATCGGCGGCAGCTTTGGCACGCGCAACTGTCTCTATCCCGATTTCGTCCTGCTCTGTGTCGCAGCGCGCAAGCTCGGCCGTCCGGTCAAGAACGTGACCGAGCGTCAGGAAGCGTTCGCCAGCGACTACCAGGCACGCGACCTCCATGTCGACGCGAAGCTTGCGCTCGACGCCAAGGGCAAATTCATCGGGCTGCAAAGCGACAACCTCAGCAACATCGGCGCCTACACGATTTCGTTTGCGCCGCTCAACAAAGGGGTTCAGCTTGCCACGACGGGCTATATAATACCGTCAGCTTACGTGCGCGGTCGCGCCGTGTTCACCAACACCACGCCAACAATCCCCTATCGCAGCGCCGGCCGCCCGGAAGTCATTTACGTGATGGAACGGCTGATTGATCTGGCGGCAAAGCAATCGGGCATCGATCGGGTCGAGCTGCGCCGGCGCAACCTGGTGCGCAACGACAGCTTTCCCCATCGCAACGGCCTCGGCTTGACCTACGACAGCGGCGACTACCTCGGCGCGATGGACAAGGCGTTACGCTTAAGCGACTGGGCCGGCTTCAAGGCGCGGCGCCGGGAGGCGCGGCGGCGCGGCAAACATCGCGGCATCGGCATCGCCAACTATGTCGAGGCGACCAGCGGCGCGCCGCGCGAGCGCTCCGAACTCCGCGTGCGAGCGGATGGTGTTGTCGAGATGACGCTCGGCACCTTCGCCAGCGGCCAGGGTCACGAGACGGCGTTTCCGCAGCTCGTCTCGGACTGGCTCGGTGTTCCGCTGGAGAGCATCGACTATTTCGCCCACGACACCGACCTGATCGAGGCCGGCGGCGGTTCCCACTCCGGCCGCTCGATGCGGATCGCGAGCATCGCAGTGCGCGAGGCGGCCGATGCCGTGATCGCGCGCGGCAAGGCGCTCGCAGCTTACGCCTTCAACAAGGACGATGCGGCCATCGCGTTCAAGGATGGGCAGTTTTCGCGCCGATGGCGAGCAGCCGCTAAATCTGTTCGAGCTGGCGCGGCTCGCCGAGAGCAAGGATTTGCCGCAGCAGTTACAGGGGCCCTTACGCGGCGTCGGCGATCACACCGTGCGGGTCGGCGGCTTCCCGTTCGGTTGCCATGTCTGCGAGGTCGAGGTCGATGCCGACACCGGCGCGGTCGAGATCGTGCGCTACACCGCGATCGACGATGTCGGCAAGGCCATCAATCCGATGATCCTGCATGGCCAGACTCACGGCGGTATCGCGCAAGGCGTGGGACAGGCGATGTGGGAGCAGTGCGTCTATGACCCCACTTCAGGCCAGCTGCTGTCGGGCTCGCTGATGGACTACACGCTGCCGCGCGCTTCCGACCTGCCGTCGTTCGACTGCGAATTGTCCGAGGTGCCGGCAACAAGCCATCCGCTCGGCATCAGGCCCGGCGGCGAAGGCGGCTGCACGCCGGCCCTTGGCGCGACGATGAACGCGATCGTCGATGCGCTGTCGGAGTTCGGCGTCACCCACATCGAGATGCCGGCGACGCCGGAGCGGGTTTGGCGCGCGATCAGGGATGCGCAGCAGTGACACTACGCCACCCTGTCATTGCCGGGCTTGACCCGGCAATCCATCAATCCGAACAACAAAAACTTCATTATAGATGGATGCGCGGGTCAAGCCGCGCATGACGACTGAAAGCGTCACCGCCCCTGAAACACCGGCTTGCGCTTCTCCATGAAGGAGCGCGTCGCCTCCTTGAAATCTTCGCTGTTGGCGGCCTTCGTCTGCATGTCCTTGATGCGCGCGTCATCGCGCTGCGCGCGTTCGAGACCAAGCTGATTGATGAAGAATTTTGACGCCTGGATCGACAGCGGCGCGTTGTTGCACAGCCGCTCGGCATACTCGATGGTGTTGCCCTCGAGCTCGGTCGGCGCGACGATGCGGTTGATCAGCCCGATCCGCAGCGCCTCATTGGCATCGAGCCGGCGCGCCGAGAACATGATGTCCTTGGCGACGCTGGGGCCGACCAGGTCAACCAGCTTCTTCAAGCCCTCCGGCGGATAGGCTACGCCGCGCTGCGCGGCGGGAATGCCGAATTGCGCATCCGACGACGCGAAGCGAAGGTCGGCGTTCAGTGCCATGCCGAGCCCGCCGCCGAGGCAATAGCCGTGGATCATCGCGATCAGCGGCTTGTTGATGTCGGTCATCTTGCGCGCGAGCAGGTCCGGAATCTTCCGCGCACGGGCTGCTGCTTCGGCGTCGCTGCGCGTCTTCTCGAAGCTCGAAATATCGCCGCCGGAGATGAAGGCTTTTTCGCCAGCGCCACGCATGATCACGACCTTGATCGCGGGGTCGGCATCATAGGCTTCGATCACGGTGAGCGCATCTTCCGACATGCCCGGCGACAGCGCGTTCAGCTTGCTCGGATTGTCGAACGTCAGCCAGCCGATGGCTCCGGTCGTGCGAGTGGTGATAAGGCCTGTTTTGAGATCCATGTTGGTCGTTCCACATCCTGGAAAAGGCGATCTAGTATGGTGCGAACATCGCACGCAGACCACACGCGAGCCACATCAAATCGCCGACAGCGTCCCGTCGATGATGCAGAGCTGGCCGTCGACTCAATCGCGGCGAGCCGAATCCTCCGGCGCGTACAGCGGATAGTGCGCCAGCGCCAGCCGATCGGCTTGTCGCGGATCGTTCTCGATCCGGCATTCGTTATCGAAGATCATCGTCGGCCGCATCTCGGCATCGTAAGGCGTCCAGGCCGGAAGGCCTGATGCCTTTGGCACGCCGGTGCGCGCGAACGAAGTCCACGCCCCCATCATTTTTGCCGAGAGCGCGGCTTGCGCTGCGCCGCTGCCGATCATCGGCGCTGCAACCTCATGGGTGCCGAACACAAAGGGAATGCATACCGTGTGCGGCGATTTCAGCTTGCCGCCCATCGCCGGCGAGCGCCACGTGATAAGATAGGAATAGGTCGGTGCGCCGCCTTGCCGGGCGCGCAGGTCGGCGGCCAGCGTATCGTTGCGCCGATACATCTGGTCGCTCATGACATAGGCCATGATCTCGCTCGGCGACGCGCCCGTGTGCGAGGCGCTGTAGTCCTCGAAGAGCCTGACGGCCTCGCCATCGGCAATGCCGACAAACCACGCGATGCGCGCGATCGCCTCGCCGCGGTCGAGCGAGAAGTTGCGATCGCTCGCGCCGAGGAAAAAAGTTTGCTCAGTGTCAGCCGTACCGATGATCAATGGGACCTGCTTCGAGAGAGCCGGCGGTTCCGGATCGAACGGATGGGTCGGGAGGAAGCGGCCATCCATGACGGGTCGCCAGGGATCGGCGCCGCCCGCTCGCGCGACAACAGTCAGCCGAGCAGCGAGCAGCACATCGACGGGAACGTCGCGCAACTTTTCGGCCGTCACGCCAACAGCATCGCATAGCGCTTTTGCAGCGGCCGTCGCCCGCTCCGGCATCACCATGCGGATCAGCGACGATGCGCTCTGGATGATCGCCTTGTGAAACAACCCGTGCGCCGCGGGCGCCGCCATCAGCACCGCGACCTTGGAGGCGCCGCCGGACTGGCCAAAGATCGTGACATTGCCGGGATCACCGCCAAACGCCGAGATGTTCTGGCGGACCCATTGCAGCGCCGCGACACAGTCGAGCATGCCGACGTTGCCGCTGTCGGCGTAGGCCGGTCCGGCAAGCTCGGCGAGATAGAGGAAGCCGAACAAATTCAGGCGATGATTGATCGAGACGACAACGACGTCGCCGCGATGCGCGAGCTGCGTGCCGTCGTAGCCCGGTGCCGACGCCGAACCCGTGGTGAAGCCACCGCCGTGCAGAAAGAACATCACGGGGAGCTTGCGCCCGACCACCGATCCGGGCGCGAACACGTTCAGCACCAGGCAATCCTCGCTCTGCGGCTGGCCGCCGCTGAGCCAGTTCCACCACGGCACTTCGGCGGCGCGTTTCGGCTGGGGTGCGCTCGGTCCCAACGCCAAGGCATAGCGCGTGCCGGACCATGGTTCGGCTGGCGCTGGCGCCTGAAATCGCGTCGAACGCGCGTAGGGAATTCCCTTGAAGACGTTGACGCCATCGACGGATGTGCCACGCAGCTTGCCCTGCGCAGTTTCGATGACAGGACCTTTCTGCACACTCGCATTCGTTGTCGTTGACATCGCCTTCTCGCTCTTAATTGGCCGTCGAAGCAAAGCGCGCTTCCATCGCACGCCGCGTTGACGACGGCATCGTCCTTCGCATCGATCTCGACGGCGGACCAGCGCACCACCGCGCCGTGCGCGATGTCGGTCTTGAGCCGCACCTTGTGCGCCAGCCCGATCGGCAGCGCGCCAACTTTAAGGCTCGTCGCCGACGGCAGCAGCTTGCCCCACACCGTATAGCCGCCCTCGCCGTCCAGCATTTCGCCAGCGCGCAACGCGCGCTTGGCGACGGCGACGGCATCGCCACGAAACTCGAGCGGTTGCCCGGTCGGCTCCTTGCGCAGTGCCGCCGACAGCACGGAGATGTTCAGTTCGAGCCCGATCAGGTGGAACGGCTTGTACATCGCCGCATAACGGCCGCTGCACATCGGTCTTCAGGCCATATTGCTTGAAGCAATCCGCGGCATAAGCGGTCGGCGCCTCCAGCACAACATAGACGCCCCAGCGCAGGTCGCGAAACACCGGACGGCCATCACGCTCCAGCGACGACACCACCTCGACCATGCCTGACTTCTCCAGCACGCCGCCATCAGCGCGCGGCCGCAATACCTGCGGCAGGTCGTCGACACCGCAGGGTGGGAACAACAACCCATCGGACGGCACGTCAAGGCCGGTGGCATTCGCGATCGCCGCCATTTCAATGGCCGACTTGGTACCATCGAGAAATGAGTTGAACATCTGCGAGTTCATGCCGGCGGCGCGGGCTTCATCCGCGGTCAGGCCGTAGTAGGTCCAGACCTCGTCCGGCGTCACGTCATGATAGTGCGGCAGATACTTCGTCCCCTTGCCGGCGGCGACGACGCGAAAGCCGATTGCGCGCGCCCAGTCCACCATCTCTGCAGTCAGCGCCGGCTGGTCGCCATAGGCGAGCGAATAGACCACGCCCGCCTGCCTCGCCTCTGCCGCCAACAGTGGCCCGGCAAGAACATCGGCCTCGACATTGACCATGACGATGTGCGCACCCGCCTTGACTGCCGCCCGGGCATGCCGAATGCCGGCGGGCGGATGGCCGGTCGCCTCGATCACAACTTCGGCGTTTTCCTGTGCGATTGCCGCAAGAGCATCGTCGGTGAAACGCGTCTTCGCGATCCTCGCGTCGTCCCAGCCGACCGCTTTGCACGATGCTTTCGCACGCGCCGGATCGAGATCGGCGATTGCGACGACGTCAAGGCCCGGCGTGTGTGGCACCTGGGCGAGGAACATCGAGCCGAATTTGCCGGCCCCGATCAGGATCACCCGCACCGGCTTGCCGGCGGCGCGGCGCTGCTCAAGCAGGCGATGCAGGTTCATCGCGACAAAACTATTCTGCGGCCTGGCGGTGGCTGCGGGCGTAACGCACCAGCGCATCGTCATCGACCGGCGTGATCGGCGTGAAATCGCGGTGGGCGATATAGTCCGGCCGCGTCGGAGTGCGGATGTAATTCGAGACCGCGTTCAGCGTGAGGTAGACGATCTTGCGCGGATACGGCGTGATGTTGCCGGCCGAGCCGTGCACCAGGTTGCCGTGGAACATCAGGACGCCACCGGGCTTGCCGACCGGCGCGACGATGCCGCCTTCGGCGACGAGCCGCGTGACGGTGGCTTCGTCCAGCGTCCACAGCGGGTACGACGTCGTCGACGTATCGTGCGAGGCCTTGAGGTCGCCGGCGTGCTGGCTGCGCGGCACCAGCAGCAGCGGGCCGTTGATGTGCATGACCTCGTCGAGGAACACCGAAATGTTCATGGCGCGCGGCAGCGGCATGCCGTCGTCGCGCTTCCAGGTGCCGTAATCCTGGTGCCACTGCCAGACTTCGCCGGTGAACGCCGCCTTCGCGTTGATCTTGAACTGATGCATGTAAAGTTGTTCACCAAAGACCTGCTCGACCGGCTTGATCAGCCGCGGATGCGCGCCGAGCAGGCGGAACGCTTCATTATAAGTATGCGCGGCAAAGGCGGTGCGCGGCGCGCCGCTCGTCTCGAACCAAACCTCGGGCCGCTTGCTGTCGTAGATCGACACTGCCTCGTTGCGGAGGACGGCGACTTCCTCCTCGCTGAACAGCTCTGGCAGGAACAGCCAGCCCTCGCGATGGAAACTCTCGATCTGCTGCGGCGTGAGCTTCATGACCCGCTCCCTAGGTTTTCGCGTTTCCTCGTCCCTTGCGCCGACTATGCCACAATGCCTGCTTCTCCGCCACGTTACGGCGTCGAATAAACCGGCCGCCGCTTCTCGAGAAACGCGCGCTGGCCCTCGGCAAAATCGGGCGATTGCGCGCACATCAGCTGGTTGCGGTTCTCGATCGCCATCGCCGCTTCCAGGCTCGAGGCATTGATCGCCTGGTTCAGCCCGTCCTTGGTCATGCGCAAGCCGATCGGCGAGGTCGCCAGCATGTCGTCGATGTAAGGCTGTGCCGCCTCTTCGAGCTTGGCGTCGGGCACCACCTCGGAGACGAGCCCCGTGGCCAGCGCCCGCGGCGCATGGATGAAGCGCCCGGTCAGCATCAGTTCTGAGGCGAGCGAGGTTCCGACCAGCCGCGGCAGGAAGTAACTCACGCCCATGTCGCAGGATGACAACCCGAGCTTGATGAAGGCGCAGTTCATCCGCGCGCTCTCCCCGGCGATACGGATGTCGGAGGCGAGCACGAAGGCAAAGCCACCGCCGCAAGCCGGACCATGCACCAGCGAGATGATCGGCTGCGGGCAGCGCCGCATCTTGATGTAGACATCGGCGAGATGGCCCTGAAAGCCGAGGCCTGCCGCGAACGGTACTGGCTCGACGCCGGCGTCGCCGCGCCGGCTGCGGTCGCGCAGGTCGAGGCCGGCGCAGAACCCTCGCCCCGCCCCGCGCATCACCACGATGCGCACGCTGCGGTCGTTGAACAGCGCATCGAAGTAGTGGCCGAGCTCGGTCGCCATCCGCGTCGTGATGGCGTTCAGCTGCTCCGGCCGGTTCAGCGTCAGCCAATCGATCTGGCCACGCTTCTCGATCAGGATCGTCTCGTAGGTCATGGCGTCACCCCAAAACTAGCGGCCGTTCTGCACGTCGTCGACGCGCACGCAGGTGCCGGTGACGAAGTCTGATGACGGCGACACCAGGAACAGCAGCGTCGAGTTCGAGCTGGGCGGGATCGCCGATCCGCGGCCGCGGGAAATGCTTCGTGATATCGCCCATCCGCTGCAGCATGCCGTCCATCATCTCCGAGGAGAACGCGCCGGGCGCGATCGCATTGACGTTGATGTTGAACGGCGCCCACTCGACTGCCAGCGCCTCGGTCATACGCACCACCGCTGCCTTGCTGATTGAATACAGCGCCGCGCCGTTGCCGCTGTAGCGATACGCCGCGGACGAGGCGATGTTGACGATACGGCCGGGCCTCTTGGCATCGATCAGGCGTCGCGCGAACTCGCAGGACAGGATGTAGGGCGCGCGCACGTTGGTATCGAGCACGCGGTCGATCAGCTCAGTCGACATCTTCACGGCGCGCTGCGCGTCGGGAATACCGGCGTTGTTGACGAGGACAGTCACCGGGCCAAGCTTCGCTTCGGCCTTGCCGACCACGTCCTTCAATTGATTGGCGTCGGTGACGTCGAGCTGGAACGCAGCGGCTTCACCGCCCGCAGCCTTGATGTCGGCCGCGTGCTTTTCCAGCCGGTCGAGCCGTCGCGCGGTCAGCGCGACCCTGGCGCCGCTCTTCGCCAGTACTCGTGCGAAGCGCAGCCCGAGGCCAGAGGAGGCGCCGGTCACCAGGGCGGTCTGGCCTTTGAGGTCGACGGAAAAGTTCGGCAGGGCGTAGTCCATGATTCTTGTCCTTGTTTCCCTTGGAGATGAAGCGCGATAACGGACGCTGAGTCATAGGCTTATTGCGATTTTGGCGCAAAACATCGCAAAGCTTTACAGGCGCTGTCCGTATACTAATATATCAGCATGAAGGAGCGGGTTGCGTCGCGCAAAACCAAGGCAGCGGAGCGGCGGAAGGCCGAAGCATCCGCAGCGCGCAAGCCGCATTCGGCTGCACCACAACAGGATGCGTCAATAGCCGCCCCCGCCTCGCTCCCGCACAAGCCAAAACAACGGCTGCCGCAGCTGCGCCTGATCGACGGCAGCGTGCAGCGTGCGCCGCCGAAGCGGCCGATCCCGTTCTCGGCCTCGGTCTATGCCGACTTGCGCGAACAACTGATCTCGCTGAAGCGGCTGCCGGGCGACGCCATCACCGAAGCCGCGATCGCCGAAGTCCTACGGCGTCAGCCGCACGCCGGTGCGCGAGGCCATCCTGCGATTGGCCGGCGAAGGCCTGGTCGAGATCTTTCCGCAATCCGGCATCTTCGTTTCACGGATTCCGCTCTCCGGACTGCCGGAAGCGATCATCATCCGCAAGGCGCTCGAAGAAACCACAGCGCGGCTCGCGGCGAAGCAGGCGACGGCGAGCCAGTTGCTCGCCCTGCAATCGATCCTGCAGCGCCAGCGCGAAGCCTGCGCCGCCGACGACCACGACGCTTTCCACGAGGCCGATGAGCTGTTTCATGCAACGATTGCCGACGTCGCCGGCCATCCCGGGATCTGGTCGCTGATCCTGCAGGTCAAGGTACATGTCGACCGCTATCGCCGGCTGACGCTGCCGCAGGCCGGCCGGATCGCCGGCGCCATTGCCGAGCACGAGAAAATTCATGCCGCGCTGGAGGCGCGCAGTCCGGCGGCCGCGGTGGCGGCGATCGGCGCCCATCTCGACCGCCTGCTCGCCGATATCCAAACGACGCGCGATCTCAATCCGGATTTCTTCGACGCGGTCGAGCCTGCGACCACAAGCGCGGCACAGACCGCGCCGCAAAAGAAACCACGCCAGGGGAGGAAGTAACAGACAAAAGCCATTTCGCTTCGGTCTCGGCCATCGCAATCGCGGCAGAACGCCGCTGAACAATAGTCGCATAAGACCAACGTTCGTTTTCTGATTGGATCAGCGTGCGGCCCAAGGGAGGAAATTCAATGAAAAGACTGATTGTCGCTGCAATTGCCAGCGCCGTGCTGCTGCCCGCCATACCGGCCTCGGCCCAGGAAAAACTCACGGTGTGGTGGACCAAGGGCTTCTACAAGTCCGAAGACGACGCGCTGTTCGAGGCGATCAAGAAGTACGAAGCCAAGACCAAGGTGAAGGTCGACCTGTCGCAATATGCGCCACAAGACATCATTCCGAAGACTGTCTCGGCGCTCGACGCCGGCACGCCGCCCGATGTCGCCTACGGCGATGTCTACGACTTCCAGGTCGGCGGCAAATGGGCGTTCGACGGCAAGCTCGAGGACATCACCGACGTGATCGAGCCGATGAAGAGCGCGTTCGCGCCGAACACGATCGAGACCACGTTTCTCTACAGCGACAAGGCCAAGAAGAAGGCCTACTACGCCTTCCCGCTGAAGCAGCAGACCATGCACATCCAGTACTGGATCGACATGCTGAACCAGGCCGGCTTCAAGGAAAGCGACATTCCGAAGACGTGGAAGGAATACTGGTCGTTCTGGTGCGAAAAGGTTCAGCCCGCCAGCCGCAAGGCGACCGGACAGCGCATCTACGGCATCGGCCAGCCGCTCGGCGTCGATTCGCTCGAACTCGTTCTACTCATTCCTGACATTCATGGACGCCTATGACGTCAAGCTGGTCGATGACAATGGCAAACTTCTTGTCGATGATCCGAAAGTCAAAACGGGCTTGATCGGCGCGCTGACCGACTACACCGCGCCGTATCTGAAAGGCTGTTCGCCGCCGTCTTCGACCAGCTGGAAGGATCCGGACAACAATGTCGCCTTCCACAACAAGACGACGGTGATGACGCACAACGCGACGATCTCGATCGCCGCGAAATGGCTCGACGATGCCAACAACGAGTCGGCGACGCCGGAAGTGCGCGCCGCCGGCAAGAAAGCCTATGAGGAGCAGATCGCGACCGCCGGCTTCCCGAACAAGCCAAGTGGCCAGCCGATGATCTATCGCTCCGCGGTCAAAATCGGCGTGGTCTTTGCCAATTCAAAGAACAAGGCTGGAGCCAAGGACTTCATCAAGTTCATGCTGCAGGACGAGAACTTCAGGCCTTATGTCGAAGGCGCGCTCGGTCGCTGGTTCCCGGTGACCAAGGTGGCGCAGGAATCGCCATTCTGGCAGGCCGATCGCCACCGCAAAGCGGTCTACAACCAGTTCAAGGCCGGCACGACGTCGTTCGAGTTCACCAAGAACTACAAGTTCACCATCCTCAACAACGAGAACGTGTGGATGAAAGCGGCGAACCGCGTGCTCAACGACAAGATGCCGGTCGAGCAGGCGGTCGACGAGATGATCGCCCGCATCAAGCAGGTAGCGGGATAGCAAGACGACGCAATGCACTTACCTCCCCCTGAAAGGGGGAGGTCGATCGCGACAGCGATCGGGTGGGGGTCTTCACGCACCGCCTGAGCGAGCAGACCCCCTCCCCGACCCTCCCCCTTTCAGGGGGAGGGAGCACGAGGCAGAATGGGCCGCACCCATTCGGACCAGAGTTGATCGATGGCATCGGCAATCACCTTAACCGACACTAACGCACTCGCCGCCCCGCCCCGCCGCTTCCTCACCGAATGGCAGCTGTGGGGCCTGATCCTGATCGTGCCCTACTTGCTCGTGTTCGCGCTGTTCGTGGTCTATCCGGTCGGCTACGGCCTGTGGATCGCGCGGCATCCGCAAAGCTACGTGCAGCTCTACGACGATCCGATCTTTTTGCGCTCGGCGATCAACACGCTGATCTTTCTCGTCATCGGCGTAAACCTGAAGATGGTGGTCGCGCTCGGACTCAGCGGCTTCTTCATCCAGGCGCGCTGGTGGATCAAGGTGCTCAGCGTGATCTTCATCCTGCCGTGGGCGGTGCCGTCGATCCCGACCATCCTGTCACTGCGCTTCATGCTCAATCCGGAATGGGGCCTGGTCAACTCGCTGATCTTCCGCCTCACCGCCGAGGACGGCCCGAACTGGCTGAACAATCCGTCAATTGCCCTTGCGATGGCCATTCTCGTTCACATCTGGAAATCGCTGCCGTTCTGGACGTTGATCCTGATTGCCGGCCGGCTCGCGATCCCTGCCGATCTCTATGAAGCGGCTTCCGTCGATGGCGCAACCAAGGTGCAAAAATTCAAATACGTGACGTGGCCGTCGCTGCGCACGCTGTATTTGACCTGCACCATCCTCTCGATGATCTGGACGCTCGGTGATTTCAACAGCGTCTATCTCATGACCGGCGGCGGCCCGGCCGACCTCACCCATGTGCTGGCGACACTCGGCATCCGCTACCTCCGCCTCGACCAGGTCGACATGTCGATGGCATCGATCGTCTGCGCGCTGCCGTTCGTGCTGCCGCTGGTCTATTTCATGATGAAGCGGTTGTCGAAATGAAGTTTCCCGCGCTCCGCGACGTCACGACCGAAGCGAAGCTGCTGCTGATCGGCATTCCCGTGCTGATCTGGACGCTGCTGCCGATCTATCACCTGACGCTGTTTGCGATTTCGCCGAAAGATTCCGCGTTCTCCGGCAAGCTGTGGCCAGATCACCCGACGCTGCAGAATTTCTACGTCGTGTTCAACCAGCAGCACTACTTCCTGAAGCACTTCTGGCTGCAGCTCTGGAACTCGGTGGTGATCGCGGTCGCGACCGGCGCGCTGACGCTTGTTGATCGCGACCGCCGCCGCGTTTGCGATCAGCCGCCTGAAGGTCAGCGGCGGGCGCGCAGTGATGAACCTTGCGCTGCTGACCTATTTCATCCCCGCCGCGTTCCTCGCCGTGCCGATGTATCGCACCATGGGTCTCTACGGCCTGCTCAACAATCAGTGGTCGCTGATTCTGGCGATGGTCACGATCGCGACGCCCTATGCGATCTGGGTGCTGAAACAGTCGTCCGACAACCTGCCGGTCGAGCTCGACGAGGCCGCCATCATCGATGGCGCGTCGCCGATGCAGCTGTTCTTTCGCGTCTATCTTCCATTGATGGCACCGTCGCTGGTCGCGGTCGGCACCTATGCACTGCTGCTGGCGTGGAATGAATATCTCTACGCGTTCCTGTTACTCTCGAAGGACACCGAGGTGACGCTGCCGGTAGGCCTGGGCAATTTTCTCGCCGCCGACGACTCGCCATGGGAATTGCTGATGACGACGGGCCTGATCTACGCGCTGCCGCCGGCTGCGATCTACTACGTATTCCGCCGCTATATGGTGTCCGGGCTGACAGCAGGGGCGGTCAAGAACTGACGCGCCCTGCGCGCCGTCATTGCGAGCCAACGGGTCCGCATGAACACGCGGCGGACGATAAACAGGGCGCTGCGCGCCTCGCGATGACATGAAACTCTTGCCACCGGCGCCCGGTCTTGGCCGGAACCCCACCGTCCCGCGGACGCAAAGTAAAGCCGAAGCGCTGCTGTTGTGATGGGGATCACAACGTCCGACGTCACATCGCGATAAGCTTTTGCCGATCAGGCGCCGGCCATCGCCACGCGTTGGCATCTTTCTTGGATGGTCCTCGCCGCTTTGCGCTCGAACTCACGCGAGCGAGAACTCAAGGAGAATCGCGATGGACGGACTATCAAGATCAAGAGCAACAACGAAACGCGCGACGGCTTCCTGGTCGAAGCGCATCCTGGTGCATCTCACCTGGTTCGTCGCCGCCGTAGTGTTCGTTGCAATTCTGCTCTTGACCTACGGGCTCGATCTCAGCGCAGGGCTTTTTTGATCCCGATGCGCCCGCCGGTTCCTCCGACCGTTGCCGATTTGTAATCCGGCAACGCCGAACGCAGGCCTCTTCCGCCTCGACCAACATCTGTCGAACGGAGGCCGCCATGACCCGCATGACCATCGGACACGTCGCGTCAATTGCCACGCTGCTCTTCAGCACCGCGGCGAGCGCAGCGAGCTACACCGGTCACTACAGATATGTCGGAAAGCCGGCGCAGCATTCGGACTCGAAGCTCCAGACCGATCTTGCGACCTGCGACGGCATCGCCGGCGTGCAGCCCGCAACTCCGTCAAAGAACTATCAGAGCTGCATGCTGCAGAACGGATGGAGATTTCTCTACGAGACGCGGGACAAGGCGACGGCGTCCGACGCAGTCGGCTCGAACGTGAAGCTCAAGCCGGGTCACTACATCGACCCGCAGAACGGCATGGACTGCCAGAACATCGGCGGTGCCGAAGTTTGCGATCCACCTGAATGGCACGGTGCATTATTTTGACCCCGATCAAGGACTGCCCTGCACGCGTACCGGCCTGGTCTCGATCTGCTCGAACATGTGAGCGCGACGAACCCGCGCCGCGCTCGACGAGGCGTTGAAGGTGATCGGCGCCACGATCTCGGATCAGATGGCATGGCGCTCGCAGTGCGCCCGTGGCTGGTGTGACGTGGTGAAGCCGACGCCGGCCAACCTGCCCGGCCGCCGCGAGCGGCCCGATATTCCGAAGCACGTCACCGGCACACCGTTCTGGGAGACGAGTTGCGCCGGCCGGTGCAGGTAAAACGCGAGGGAACTTCGATCGAATCAGGAAAGAAGAAACCAGCAAAAGGGCCGGTTCCAATGTTGCAGCCGTTGAACCATCTCGACCGCGCCAGTGACCAACCGCGTGGCTAGGTCAACAGGAGAAGACCAATGGTTGCAGTCTCGAGAGTTCCTGCGCGCGACGTCAATAAAATTTCCTATCAACAGGCCCGCGTGCAGCTGGCCTGGCTTGGCGCCGCCGCGCTGTTCGTGGCGATGCTCTATCTGAGCTACGGGCTCGACCTCAGCCCAGGATTTTTCTGAAAGGGCGAATAGCAACCTGCTCGCCGTTCGCCAATTTCCTACCCCGCCGCGGCAGCTTTGCCCTTGAGATCCGTCGAATACTTGATGTTCACGGGGGCGTTGGCCTCGAACGGGCTCTTCAGGTCGAGCTCTTTCGCGATCTCGCGGATTTGCGGAAACACTTCCTGCCCGATCAACCTGATGCAGGTCAGCGAGTCCTGCTGGCTGACGCGGCCGTCATTGCCCCACAGCGCGAGGATGCCGGGACGGGTCTCCTCGAAGGATGCGCTTGAGCTTCGGCACCACGGTCTTCGGCGTGCCGGCAATGATGCGCAGATCGGCAAGCTGCTGCTCGAACGGTACGTTACGCGGGTTCGCGGTACGACCGGCGGCGAACTGCACGAAGCCGCGGCGGTTCGACGGTGAGCCGTAACCCGACGGCGTGCTCCACACGGGGTGCGCAAGGCCGGTGAACTCGCCCTGCATCCAGCGGAACTGCTTTGCGTTCTCGATCGCCTTCTCTTCGGTGTCGGAGACGTGGACCTGAATCAGATAGCCGCGGTTCTCCGGCCCGCTGGTGTAGCCCGCCTGCGCCGCGACTTGATCGTACAGCTCCCAGATCTTCTTGGTCTGCTCGATCGAGGTGTTGAGCGCGATATAGGGATAGCGCTGCTGCGCCGCCCAGATGATGGTCTCCTTGGAGATCACGCCGGGAATCCAGACCCGCGGATACGGCTTTTGCAGCGGCACCGCCCACGGATTGACCACGCGGTGCTGGTAGTGCGTGCCCTCGAAGCGGAACGGCCCGGGCTGCGTCCAGGCCTTCACGATCAGCTCGTGCGCTTCCTCGAAGCGCTCGCGGTTGAACGCCGGGTTCACGCCGGTCGCGAGCTGCTCCTGGCCGCCGCCGCGCACGAAACCGGACACCAGCCTGCCTTTGGAAATCATGTCGATCATCGCCAGCTCTTCGGCGAGCCGGATCGGGTTCTCGGCGAGCGGCAGCGGATTGCCGAGCATGACGATCTTCGCCTTCTTGGTCATGCCGGCGAGGATCGCAGCAAAAATGTTGGCCTTGGCCTGCATGCAGAACGGCGCGTTGTGGTGCTCGTTCAGCATGATGCCGTCGATGCCGACCTCCTCGGCCAGCATGTATTGCTCGATGTAGTTGTTGTAGAGCCGCGAGCCCGCGACCGGATCGAAATTGCTGTTTGAGAACATCAGCGCGGTGGCGCCGAAGTCGAGGCCGGCCTGCTCGGAGTAAGCCGACATCGGCTGCTCGGTAAAATACATCAGGTGCATTGGTTTGCTCCTTCAGTCGATGAATGTCGTAACGAGTTTTGCCAGTGCGGCGGGCTGCTCCATGTCGACGCAGTGGCCGCAAGCCTTGACGATCTCGAGCCGTGCGTTGGGCAGCTTTTCGGCATAGGCCTTGCCGGCGCTCAACGGCACGACATGATCGTCGTCGCCCCACACCACCAGCGCCGGCGCACGCACGGCGCTGAGCAGATGCGGCATGGTCTGGCTGTACATATACGGCTTCCAGGCGATGCGGAAACTCATCTCGCGACAGATGTCCCACATCTCGAGCTGATCGACCGACGGCTCGGCGGTGTAGACGCGGTCGAACGCCGCCTGGTCGTGGAAGCCGGCACGGGCGTAATCGATGTAACCGGTGACGGCGAGGTCAAGGATGTCGCCCTGCGGCGGCTTCAGTCCCATGGCGCCTGATAGCACCAGTTTGGATACATCGGATGGCGCCATGATCGCCATTTCGGCGGCGATCCAGCCGCCAAATCCGAGGCCAACCAACGCTGCATTCTTGATGCCGAGCTCGCTGAGCAGGCCGCGATAAACGATCGCGATGTCGCGGACGCTCCGCATCCAGTCCGGCCGCTCGGAGCGCGAATAACCCGGATGATGCGGCACCAGCACGTCATAGCGCTCGGCGAGCGCATCATAGAACGGCAAGCTATCCGGCGTGCCGGTCTCATGATGCAGAACGATGATGGGCTTTCCCTTCCCGGCGCGGGCGAGGTGCAATTTCGCACCGGGGATTTCGAACTTCAATTCCGTCCAGTTTCCTCCAGACATCGGGCGTTCCCCTTTTTTTAAGATCGTCGCAGCCGAAATGGCCGCTGTCAAATGGCCCGTCGTTCGTTCGAACGACGACATCGCCCGCCTGGGCAGCCAAAAGGGCCCGCAATTCGAACATTGCGACATCAAGGACATCACACAGTGGCAAATCATACTGTTCAGGCCGATGCGCCGGCGGTTACGCGGGGCACCTCCTCCGCAATCGTGGTCATTTGCGCGCTGGCTGCGCTTGCGACGCTTGCGACCAACATTTTCCTGCCCTCGCTGCCGCAGCTGGCGCGCGACCTTCATGTCTCGAGTGCCGCGGCCACCAGCGCAATTCCGGTGTTTCTGCTCGCTTTCTCGGTGACCCAGCTGGTGGTCGGGCCGCTGTCGGACCGGTTCGGCCGGGCTACGCCGGCGCTGGCGGGGCTCGGTGTCGCCATCATCGGCACCATCTGGTGCGCCTACGCTCAGGACCTGACCGGCCTGTTGATCGGGCGCGTGGTCCAGGGCAGCGGCGCGGGCGCCGCCGGCGTGCTCGCGCGTGCAATTGCGCGCGACCTCTACGACGGCAACAAGCTGGAGCGGGCGATGTCGTACATCACGATCGCCACCGCGGCGTCGCCAGGATTTTCGCCCCTGCTCGGCGGCGCGCTCGACCATTTCCTCGGCTGGCGCTGGGAGTTCCTGTCGGTTGCCGGTTACATCATCTGCGCGACGGCGGGGTTCATGCTGTTTGTCGGCGAAACCAACCACGGGCTGCGGCGCGCGACGTCTCCACTGACGGTCGCGCGCATCTATCTCGGCTTGCTGCGCGACTCGCGATTTTACGCGCCCGCGACCACCACTGCGCTGCTGATGGCTGGCCTGTTCGCCATCCTGGCGGCGACGCCAAGGTTGTTCACCGAGGACTTCGGCTTCTCGCCGATGGCGCTCGGCGTGCTGTTCGCCTGCGTCATCTTTGTGATGATTGCCGCCGGCGTCATCGCGCCGCGACTATCGGAGCGTCTTGGCAACGCGCGGGCCGCACTGATCGGCCTGATCCTGATGACGGCCGGCGCGTCGCGGTTCTTGCCGGCGTCGTATTGCTCGGAAAATCCGCAGTGATGTTCATCGTAACGATCTCGATCGTCCTGTTCGGTGCCGGCCTCGCCAACCCGCTGACGACGGCCGCAGCGCTCGCGCCATTCGGCGACAAGGCCGGCGTCGCCGCAGCAATGGTCGGATTTGTCATCGGCCTCGGCGCCGCAATCGGCGTGCCGCTCGCCGCTTTGCTGGCGCACGACCCCGGCCTGGCCTCGGCTACGCGCTGGTGCTGACCTCGGCGCTGTCGTTGCTTCGGCACAGCGTTCGCCCGCGGCCGGGCAAGGCCGACTGATGCCGATTTGGTACCGATGTCGGTACCGCGCATGGCAGCAATGAAGCTGGCACTGGAGGACGAAGCTCGACCATAACTCTAAGCTCACAACAACCAAGAGCATGGAGGAGGGATCGAGATGAATCCGAAGGGTAAGGTCTGCGTCGTCACCGGAGGCGCGAGCGGCATCGGTGAGGCGACCGCGCGCGCCTTTGCGAAAGCCGGCGCCAAGGGCGTGGTGGTTGCCGATCTCAACGGCGACAAGCTCGCAGGCCGTGGCGCGCGACATCAACGGCCTTGCAGTCGTCACCGACGTCGGCAAGGAAGCCGACATCAAGGCGCTGGTCGCCGCGGCCGAGGCGAAATACGGCCCGGTCGACATCTTCTTCTCCAACGCCGGCATCTCGCGCAAGGGCCAGGAAGACGCCTCCGACGCCGACTGGGATATCAGCTGGCGCGTCCATGTCATGAGCCATGTGTTTGCCGCGCGCGCCCTGCTCCCCGGCATGCTGGCGCGCGGCTCGGGCTACCTGCTCAACACCGCGTCGGCCGCCGGCCTGCTCGCCTCGCTGAACTCGATGCCCTATGGGGTAACGAAGTGCGCTGCGATCTCGCTCGCCGAGCATCTTGCCATTCAATACGGCGATCGCGGCATCCGCGTCTCCGTGCTGTGCCCTCAAGCGGTTAAGACCGGCATGTCGACCGGGGGTCCGAGCGCCGCACGCGTCGACGGCATGATGATGCCGGACGAAGTGGCAAGATGGTGCTCGATGCGATGGAGGAGGAGCGCTTCCTCATCCTGTCGCATCCGACCGTGCAGGATTATTCCACGCGCAAGACATCCGACCGCAATCGCTGGCTCCACGGCATGCGGCGCCTGCGCGATAAGACCTACGGCAAGCGCGCGGGGTGAGGATCTCGTCCTTTGGCGGCGTGGCTGGTCGCGCTAGGCGCGGGGCTTGCAAAACCCCGGCGTTGATGCCCAACTGGCTTCGCCAGCCAACAAGTTTGCGAAGCCGCCATGACCGACATACCCACACTGACTCGCCCGCAGATGGTCGAAGCCTTCGAGCATCCGATCGGCTCGATCGCGCGCACCGTTCCCGGCGGTGCGGTCGGCTGGAAAGGCGTGCTGACGCACATCCACATCGCGCCGTCGCCAGCGAAACGATGGAGGAGCTGCGCGAAGCCGAATGCATCGCCGGCCGCGGCATCGTCGGGACCGCTATTTCAACGGCAACGGCACCTATTCGGCCAAAGCCTGAACTCGCGCGAGGTTCGCTGATCGAGCAGGAGGTGCTCGATGCGCTGGCGCGCAACGATCCGCCGCTGCAGAGCGGGCCGATCCTGCTGGCGCCGCAGGAACACCGCCGCAATCTCACCGTGCGCGGCGTGCCGCTCAATCACCTGGTCGGCCGCCGTTTCCGCGTCGGCGACGTCATCCTGCGCGGCGGGCGGTTGAACTTCCCGTGCAAATACCTCGCCGACCTCTTGGCAAGCCGGTGATGTTGCCGCTGTACAATCGCAGTGGCCTGAATTGCTCGATCGAGCGCAGCGGCGTGATCCGCCCGGGCGAGGTGATCGAGTTGATCGACTAAGCGCCGCTCCGCCAGCTTCCGCGACGCCTCACCCGCCGGCACAAGATCAACCGCCCACAAATTCGTATCGTCGACGTCCTTCAGCGTCACCGTCATCACGCCGGTGCGGCCGTCGATATCGACGCGGCCGAAGAACTGCAGCCCAAAGCACGGCGCGAGGTTCTCGCCCTGCTCCGCGGTGCAGCCCTTCTGATATCGCACTTGAGGCCCAAAAGTATTGTCGAGATCGGCGGGGCCCCAGCTGCCGGCATGCAGCGGGCCGGAGACGAATTCCCAGAATGGCGTGAAGTCGGAAAACACCGCGCGGTTCGGATCATAGTGGTGAGCCGCAGTGTAATGCTGGTCAGCTGTCAACCAAACGGTGTTGGTCACGGCTGAGCGCTTCATCGCTGACAACAGGTCTGCGATCTCGACTTCGCGTCCGACCGGCGGGCCGTCGCCATGCGCAGGACCGTCGGGGCTGATGAGGCCAAGCGGCAGGTCGGCGGCGATGACCTTCCACACCGCTTTCGAGGCGGCGAGTTCGCGCTTCAGCCAGGCAATCTGCTTGGCTCCGAGAAACGGCGGCCGTTCGCTGTCCGGCCAGTTCGGGCCGCGATAGCTCCGCATATCGATCATGAACACGTCGAGCAACGGCCCGTAGCCGATCTTGCGATAGACCCGCCCCGGCTCGACGATAGTCTGCCGCGTCGGCATGTATTCGTGGAAGGCACGGCCGGCGCGGGCGGCGAGCAGCAGCGCGCTGCGATCGGTGTAGCCGGCTTCATCAAGGATGCGGCTCGGCCACCAGTCATTGCTGACCTCGTGATCATCCCACTGCGCGAGGATCGGCACCTCGGCATTGAAGGCGCGCACGTTGGCGTCGAGCAGATTGTATTTGTAGTTGCCGCGAAACTGATTCAGCGTCTGCGCAATCTCGGATTTTTCCTCGGTGACGAGGTTGCGCCAGATCTCGCCGTTTGGCAGTTTTATCTCGCGCGGGATCATGCAGTCGGCGTAGATGCTGTCGCCGGAATGGATGAAGAAGTCCGGACGATTGTCGCGGATGGTGCGGAACGTGCGCATGCCACCACGCGAGACATCGATGCCCCAACCCTGGCCCGCGGCATCGCCGGACCAGGTGAACGAGATCGAGCGGCGATCCATCGGCGCGGTACGAAAGCGCCCGACCTGCGCTTCGCCGATGATGGTCGGCGAAGAGAGATCCTGCAGGCTGATGCGATAAAAGATGTGTTCGTCGGCCGGAAGATCTTCCAGCAGCACTTTTGCGGTAAGGTCGCTCTCCGGCAGCGCGTCGGCAAAGGTCGCGTTGACGATAGTGCTGAAGCTCTCCGTGGTCGAAGCCTCGACCAGCATCCGCGCGGGGCGATCGGCGCGCGCCCACACCACGCCGGAGTCAGTGGATACGTCGCCCGACTGCAGGCCATGCGTCAGCGACGGCCGGTCAGCGGCGCGGCTCAGATACGGTGCCGCGGCCAAACCGAGGCTGCCGAGGGTGGCGCTCGCCGCGCCACTTGCCAGGAATTGCCGTCGCGTCGGGCCGTGTGCTGCCACCGTCGCTCCAACAAAGTGATTCGTCGGCCGGACCGTGCCTGCGTTGTTTGACTCCCCGCCGAAGGATTTGCGACCGCGCCGTGACTCCCTGTTCCCGCATGGCGGGCTGCTTCGCACAGGCATCGCTTTCGGGACTCGGCTTGTGTACCAATCGAGGGCAGCAGCCTGAAGGACACAACAATGAGCGCCGGCAAACGCCTCCCCGGGACCCCCGAACCGATGCACCACTGGAAGGGTGCCGGCGGCGTCGTCATCGCCGGTGATTCCTGGGGCGATCCGAACGGGCCGCTGGTGTTGCTGCAGCATGGCGGCGGCCAGACCCGCCACGCCTGGAAGGGTGCCGGCGAGCATCTCGGCAAGGCCGGCTATCACGCGGTTGCGTTCGACGCGCGCGGCCACGGCGATTCGAGCTGGGCCGAGAATGGCGACTACGGCCAGGACGCGATGGTCGACGACCTGATCTGCGTGATCAAGGCGCTCGGCAATCGCCGCCCCGTGCTGGTCGGTGCGTCGATGGGCGGCGGCACCAGCCTGACCGCGGTCGGCGAGGATCGCGTCGATGCCACGGCGCTGGTGCTGGTCGACATCGCCCACCGTGTCGAGCCTGAAGGCGTGAAGAAGATCCGAGCCTTTATGGGCCAGAAGCCCGATGGTTTTGCGTCACTCGATGAAGTCGCGGAAGCGATCGCGAGCTATCAACCGCACCGCCAGCGCAAGCGCAATCTCGACGGGCTCGCCAAGAACGTCCGCCTCGCCGACAACGGCAAATACCGCTGGCACTGGGATCCGAGATTTCACAGCGGCATTCGCGACGTGCCGAAGCGGCAGCAGCGCATGGAAGCCTGCGTGCGCGCCTTAAGCCTGCCGACGCTTCTGGTGCGCGGCGGCCTCTCCGACATTCTGAGCGAGGAAGGCGCGGCGGAGTTTCTGAAGCTTTATCCGCGCGCGGAATACGTCAACGTCACCGGCGCTGGCCACATGGTCGCCGGCGATCGCAACGACATTTTTGCCGGCGCGGTGATCGAATTCCTGCACCGCGTGGTGCCGGTCGGCGGCGCACCCGTGAAGCCGCCGCACCCGGCCGCGCCGCATCACGTCGGCCCGCCCGGCGATGTGAATGATGTGCCGTGAGGTATCGCGCTATTGAAACGTCGAGCGCGCTAATTCCCCCCCCAAGACCCCAGGGGAATCGCATGTGGGGATGAGTAACCCATTGCTTGAGCGTTCGAAATGGATTCTGAGGATGGCTCCTGTGTTGGAGGGAGCCACCGATGGAGCGATTTGCGGAATGCTTTTCGGATTTGCCAGACCCGCGGGCGGACAACGCGCTGCACGATTTGACCGAGATTTTGTTCATCGCTTTGTTGGCGACGTTGTGCGGAGCGACGGCCTGCACCGACATGGCGCTGTTTGCGCGGATGAAGGCCTACCTTTGGCAAGATGTGCTGGTGCTCAAGAATGGCCTGCCAAGCCACGACACCTTCAGCCGCGTCTTCCGCATGATCGATCCGAAGGCCTTCGAGCGCGGGTTTCGACGCTTTATGACGGCCTTTGCGCAAGGCGCGAAGATCAAACGGCCGAAGGGGGTGATCGCGCTCGATGGCAAGGCGCTGCGGCGTGGCTACGAACGTGGCAAGAGCCATATGCCGCCGGTCATGGTGACGGCGTGGGCGGCGCAGACGCGGATGGCACTCGCCAACGTGCTGGCGCCGAACAACAACGAAGTCGACGGCGCCTTGCAGTTGCTCGAACTTCTGCAGCTCAAGGGCTGCATCGTTACGGCCGACGCTCTGCATTGTCATCGGGCGATGGCCAAAGCGATCGTAGCGCGGGGTGGCGACTATGTCCTGGCAGTCAAGGAGAACCAGCCCGCGCTGCTGGAAGACGCCAAAGCGGCCATTCGCGTCGCCCAACGCGAAGGCAAGACATCGCTCACCACGACCGACGCCGACCATGGGCGCAAGGAAAAGCGCGGTGCGCTCGTCGCGCCGGTCAAGGATATGGCCAAAAAGCACGACTTCCCCGCTCTCAAAGCCGTTGCCCGCATCACCTGCAAGCGCGGCAGCGACAGAACCGTCGAGCGCTACTATCTGATGAGCAAACCCTACAGCCGAACAGAGGTTCTGCGCATCGTTCGCACCCACTGGACCATCGAGAATGGCTTGCACTGGCCTCTCGACGTCACACTCGACGAGGACCTGGCGCGCAGCTACAGGGACAATGCGCCCGCCAATCTTGCTGTCCTCAGGCGTCTGGCGCTCAACGTGGCACGCGCTCATCCAGACAACACAACCTCTCTGCGTGGCAAACTCAAACGCGCCGGATGGAACGATACCTTCCTCTTCGAACTCCTCGGCCACATGCGATAGCCCTGCCCACAAGGGGGAGGGTAAGAAGACAATCACCCGCTATTCCTCAACCCCGCAGAAATCCCGTTGATCGTCAGCTGAATCCCCCGCAGCACCTGCTCGTCCTCGCCGCGGGCGCGGTGCGCCTTCAAGAGCTCCACCTGCACGTGGTTGAGCGGGTCCAGGTAGGGGAAGCGGTTGCGGATCGAGCGCTCGAGCTGCGGGTTGGCCTCGAGCAGGCGCTCCTGCCCCATGATCCCAAGCAGCACATCGATCGTCGCGTGCCACTCGACGCGGATGCGTGAGAAGATTTCGTTGCGCAAGTCGACGTCGGGCACGAGATCGGCATAGCGCGAGGCGATCGCGATGTTGCTCTTGGCAAGCACCATGTCCATGTTCGACAGCAGCGAGCGGAAGAATCCCCACTCGCGGTAAAGCTCCTGCAGGAACGGCAGGCCCTTGTCCGGATGCTCGGCGATCCAGGCATCGACGGCGCTGCCAAAGCCGTACCAGCCCGGCAGCATCAACCGGCATTGCGCCCAGCTGAACACCCAGGGGATCGCGCGCAAATCCTCGATGCGGCGCGTGCTTTTGCGCGACGCCGGACGGCTGCCGATGTTCAGCGTCGCGATCTCGCTGATCACGGTCGAGGCCCAGAAATAATCGACGAAGCCCTCGGTCTCGTAGACCAGCGCGCGATACGCCGCGTAAGCCAGCGACGACAGCTCTTCCATCGCGTCGAGATAATCGGGCCGCGGCGCGCTGTGCCGCGGCTGCAGCAGGCTCGCTTCCAGCGTTGCGGCCGCAAGTGTCTCCAGGTTGCCGCGCCCGACTTCGGCGTTGGAATATTTGCTGGAGATGATTTCGCCCTGCTCGGTGATGCGGATCTGCCCGTTCACCGCACCGCCCGGTTGCGCCAGGATCGCCTCATAGCTCGGCCCGCCGCCGCGGCCGACCGAACCGCCGCGGCCGTGGAACAAGCGCAGGCGCACGCCGTGGCGCTCGAACACATCGACCAGCTTGATCTCGGCCTTGTACAATTCCCAGCCCGAGGTGAGGAAACCGCCGTCCTTGTTGCTGTCGGAATAACCGAGCATCACCTCCTGCAGGCCACCGCGGCTGTCGACGAGGCGACGATAGACCGGCATCGACAGCAGCCGGTCCATGATGCCGGCACAGTGCCTGAGATCATCGATGGTCTCGAACAGCGGCACGATGTTGAGTTTGCTTTGCCCCTTGGCATCGACGAGGCCCAACTCCTTCAGCAGCAGCGCGACCTCGAGCAGATCGGACGCCCCCGTCGTCATCGAGATAATGCTTTGCGTGATCACGGCTTCGCCGTAGGCCTTGTGCGCCTCAGCGACCGCCTTGAACACGTTGAGCTCGCCGAGCGTCTCCTCGCTGTATTGCAGGAACGGCGAGACCAGCGGCCGCGCCGTCTGGAGCTCGCGCGTCAGCAATGCGACGCGATCTTCTTCGGAGAGCTGCGCATAGTTCGTGCCCGGCGCTGTCGCCTCCAACAGCTCTGCCACGGTGCGCTCGTGAACGGCGGAATTCTGCCTGACGTCGAGGGTCGCGAGATGGAAGCCGAAGGCTGTGACGGCGCCGCGCAGCGTGCGCAATCGGCCGCGCGCGATGCGCGCGCGAATTGTCGCCGAGCAGCGCCCGGTGCAGCACATCGAGGTCGGCCTTCAGCTCGGCCGCCGTGGCGTAAGCCTGGGCCTGCCCGACCGCCGGCCGCCGCACGTCGATGTTGAGCCGCTGCGCAGTTGCCGCAAGCCGCGCGAAAATGCCGGTCACTGCAAGACGATAGGGCTCACCCTGGCGGTGCGGCGAGGTGTCCGGCGATCTTTTCCGCAAGCGCCCGCAGTTCATCCGAGGTGTCGGAGAGATAAGCGGCGAGCGACAGTTCCGCGCCGAGCTCGTTGATCTCCTCGAGGTAGAACCGGAACACCCGGCTCGCCTGCAGGTGCAGCGCGCCGCGCAACACCTCGGCGGTGACGAACGGATTGCCGTCGCGATCACCGCCGATCCAGCTGCCCATCTTCAGGAACGACAGCTGGTCGTCGTTGGCGCGGCGATCTTCCGCGAGCAGCCGGTCCTCCACCGCGCCATGCAGGCGCGGCACCTCGCGCAAAAACGTGTAGTCGTAGAACGACAGCCCGTTGCCGACCTCGTCCAGCACGGTGAGCTTGGTTCGGCGCAGCAAATTGGTCTTCCACAGCGTCAGCACCTCGCGCCGCAACTGTTCTTCGGTCGCCTCGAATTCGTCGGGCGTCAGCTGCATGCGTTCGCGCTGGTCGAGCAGCGCCGCGATCGCCATTTCGCGATCAATCGTGCTCTTGCGGCGCACTTCGGTCGGATGCGCCGTCAGCACCGGGCTGATTTGCGCATCGGCAAAGAACCGGCGCAGGTCAGCCGCGCTGATGCCGGCCTCGCGGGCGCGGTCAATCGCACCAGCAATGGTGGTGGGCAGCGGCGGGCCACCGGCGAGTTTTTGCGCGCGCGTCAGCCGGATGTGGTTCTGATCTTCGGCGATGTTGGCAAGGTGGGAAAAATAGCTGAAGGCGCGCACGATGCGCAGCGTGTCGTCGATCGACATACCGTCCAGGATATTCTCCAGCTCCCGCCGCGCCGGCTTGTCGTCGTCGCGATGGAAGCGCACCGAGGTCTGGCGGATCTTTTCGACCAGGTCGAACACCGCGCCGCCCTCCTGGTCGCGCACGGTGTCACCGAGGAAGCGGCCGAGCAGGCGGACGTCGGCGCGCAGCCGCGCGTCCTCGTCGGCGGGGGCGGCGGAACGGTCGGCTGTGACCTTGTCCATGTGCGCTCGAAAGATAGTCCGGTCAGATCGGTGGCACCGGCGGCTGCTTCGCCAGCGACGCCACGCCCTCGATCTCGATCAGCATCGTGGGACCGGGCAACGCAACAACCACGCAGGTGGTGCGCGCAGGATAGGGCGCGGGACCGAACGCATCGGCATAGAGCCTGTTCATGGTCGCGACATCGGCGGCGCGCGTCAGCAGCACATTGACCTTGACGAGATCGCGGAAGTCGGCGCCGGCCTCGGCCAGCACGCGCTTGATATTGCGCACGACGTTGGCGAACTGCGCCTCAAATCCTTCGGGCAGGCCTCCTTCGTCATCGAAGCCGGGAATACCCGACACGAACAGGAGGTCGCCGGTGCGGGCGGCAAACGACAGGGGCGGCGCCTTGACGCGCGCGGGTGCTGCGAAATGCTGGATCTTGGCCATCGCGTCCTCCATGAAGTCAGCGCAGGAAAGCGCCGAGACTACTGCATTGCAGCGCGGCGATCCATTGGCCAAACGACGATCGGGTGCGGGACGGTCGCTGCTTCCTGCCCAACCGATTTGCCGCTACGTTTGGTGGAAATTTGATTGAAGCGAGCGCGCCATGCCCCTGCCAAGCCATCTTCTGCCCACCACCGTGGTCGGCAGCTATCCGCAACCGGACTGGCTGGTCGACCGCGCCATGCTGTCGAAGGTGGTGCCGCGCACGCGGATGAGCGAGCTGTGGCGGATCAAGGAGCCGTATCTGGCGCAGGCGCAGGACGACGCGACCATCCTCGCGATCCGCGACATGGAGCGCGCCGGCATCGACATCATCACCGACGGCGAGGTCCGGCGCGAGAGCTACTCCAATTATTTTGCAACGGCGCTCGACGGTGTCGACAGCGACAACCCGGCGATCATCGTGTCGCAAGCCGGCCGAAAGACCCCGGTGCCGCGTGTAGTCGGCAAGATCGCACGCAAGGGGCCGGTCGACGTGCGCGACCTGAAATTCCTGCGCGCCAACACCGATCGCGCCATCAAGATCACGCTGCCGGGCCCGTTCACTATGACCCAGCAGGCGAAAAACGAGTTCTATGCCGACAACGCGGAGCTCGCGATGGCGTTCGCCGCTGCCGTCAACGAAGAGCTGCGCGACCTGCAACGCGCCGGCGCCGACGTGATCCAGCTCGACGAGCCCTGGGTGCGCAACGATCCCGAGGCGGCGCGGCACTATGCGGTGCCGGCGATCAACCGCGCGCTGCAAGGGATCACGGTGCCGACCATCGTGCATCTGTGCTTCGGCTATGCCGCAGTGGTGCCGGGCTCATCGAAGCCCGCGGCCTACGCCTTCCTGCCGGAGCTTGCGGCCTGCGCCGCGAACCAGATTTCGATCGAGGCGGCGCAGCCGAAGCTCGATCTCGGCATCTTGAAGGAGCTCGACGGCAAGACCATCCTGCTCGGCGTGCTCGACCTCGGCGATCCCAAGGTGGAGAGCGCCGACACCGTCGCAGATCGCATCCGCGCCGCGCTGAAATTCGTTCCGCCGCAACGCCTTATCCCCGCGCCCGGACTGCGGCATGAAGTATCTGCCGCGCGAGATCGCCTTCGGCAAGCTCAAGGCGCTGGCCGAGGGCGCCGCGATCGTGCGGCGGGAGGTCAGTTGATCGCGGGCGCCGACGAGACGCTACAAAGCGGCTAGTACGACAGCCATCGCCGTCAGCAACAGCGCGACGATGCCAATGCTGATCCAGAAGAGTCTGTCGACGTAAGACAGCAAGCGGGCGATCACCGAAACCGCCTCGTCTCTTTGGGCAGCGGCGGCGACCAGGTAATTACCTCACAGAACATGCATTGAAACATATCGAAGCGATCTCCGCTGTCGGGATCGGCAACCCGAATACGGTGGGTGCTCGGTCGTTGGCACTTGTGACATGGAGGAGTTGACGCGATTGGCGGGCGGTCCCCATCCGCTGCTTCCATGGTACGCAGTTCCCCGAACACACGCACCCCGCCCGCGGTATCAACACACTTCCGGCGCGGAAAGTTCAAAAGTGCACTCTCGCAAAAGAGGTGCAGCGGTCGCATTGCCAAGGACACAAATGGGACACCGCGTGCGACGATTTGATATAATTGCTTGGTTCGTAATAACAATTTTCTCAGAGGCGAGACCCTGCCTCGGCCGTTGCAAGGAGGGTGTGAATTGGGGGCGAGACCACCGGCAGCTCCCATGGATCAGGCGTTGATAGCCGCGGTCAATCGCCACAAACTCTGGGGCGTTACTGCACCGTGACGGTCCAGTGCACATAGAATTTGCCGCTTGCCGTTCCCTGCCGAAAATCAACCTCGACCGTAAACTCGTCCTTGCCGACATATCCCTTGGTGGGAATGTACGCCATCGCGAGACCGCTCACGCCAGCGATGCCGTGCTTGGCGCGTTGAACGATCCGATGACTCCTTAGTTCGAGTGCCATCGTCATGTTTCCACCCTGATTATAGGGCCGTTCGCACGGCTGATCACGTGACGTGCCCATGTTGCCCTCGTAGCGGCAACCGTCGCAAAAGTTTCCGCTGGGATTGAATGGCGGAGCAACGCATTCGGCATGCCCAACGGCCGCCGACAGCAACCAGGCTGCTGCGACGGCTACTAATGTCAGCGCGCGGATTTTCGGATTGTCCATTCAGATCGTCCCACATCCCACTTCCCAAGATTATGAGAGCGTAGCGTGGGATCGGCGGAACGGCCAACGCACGAATGCCGATCGAAAGTGGGTTCGACCGCTTCGCGCGCCACGCGATTGCATTCGGCAAGCTCAGGGCGCTGGCCGAAGGAGCGGCGATGATGCGGCAGGAGGTGGGGGTGGCTCTCCCCGTCATCGCGAGCAGGCGGAGCCGACGAAGCAATCCGCTCTTGTCGTGCAGCTTTGGATTGCTTCGTGGAGTTATCATCGGGCCGGCCTTTGACCGGACCCGTTGGCTCGCAATGACGAATAACCTTACCCCTTGTGCTCGGCAAAGACCTTGCGTGCGATCGAGAGCGCCGACATCGCATTCGGCCAGCCGGCGTAGAACGCGACGTGGGTGATCACCTCGATGATTTCCTCTTTGGTCACGCCGTTGTTCAATGCGCGGCCGATATGTCCAGGCAGCTGCTCGAGGCGATACATCGAGATCAGCGCCGACATGGTGACCAGGCTGCGATCGCGCTTCTTCAGCTGCGGGCGTTCCCAGATGTCGCCGAACACGACATCGCGGGTGAGGTCGGCAAGTTTTGGCGCGATATCACGGATGTGTTCGCCGGGCGGTGGTGTGGCCATGGTCGGTCTCCCTTGGACTTGGACATTGGATTTGAGCGGACGCATCAAACCGCGAAAGCCGCGCCCGTGCCAGTCACATTGCACTGTCCCGCAAACTGGGAGACACTGAGGAAAAACAGGGAGGACCAAGAATGCCCCGCAAAATGATCGACATTTCGGCGCCGCTGCAGAACACGATCTACGCCGACCCGCCGGGCAACCACCCGACCATCGAATACATCAACCACCAGCAGAGCCTCGATGGCATGCTGCGCTTTTTCCCCGGGCTGAAGGCATCCGACCTGCCCGACGGCCAGGGCTGGGCGGTCGAGCGCGTCACGCTGTCGACCCACAACGGCACGCATCTCGACGCGCCCTGGCACTATCACCCGACCATGAACCGCGGCGAACGTGCCGCCACCATCGACGAGGTCCCGCTCGAATGGTGTTTCCAGCCGGGCGTCAAACTCGACTTCCGCCATCTCGCCGACGGCCACGTGGTGACGGCGAAAGAAGTCGAGGCCGAGCTCAAGCGCATCGGTCACGAGCTGAAGCCGCTCAACATCGTCCTGGTGAACACCTCGGCCGGCGCGAAATTCGGCCAGCCCGGCTACGTCAATTCCGGCTGCGGCATGGGCTATGAGGCAACGATGTATCTGCTGGAGCGCGGCGTCCGCGTCACCGGCACCGACGGCTGGAGCTGGGACGCGCCGTTCGTGTTCACCGCGAAGAAGTATGCCCAGACCCATGATCCCAGCATCATCTGGGAAGGCCACAAGGCCGGCCGCCACATCGGTTATTCGCACATCGAAAAGCTGAACGGGCTGGAGCAGCTGCCCTCCACCGGCTTCATGGTGTCATGCTTCCCGGTGAAGATCGAGAAGGCGTCGGCCGGCTGGTGTCGCGCGGTCGCGATCATCGACGGCTAGCTTGCGTTGATCATGTGATCCGTCACTGAGCCCTCCGCGAGTTCCATCACAAATTCGCGATGCGCACGCCGCAATGCATTCTCGTGCGCGATGCCCTGCTCTTTTGGGCAGGCCAGGCAACATTCGTCAGGGTGTAAAGTTCGAAAGATACCGCCTCGTCCGCGCCGAGTGCCCTTACCCGCGCGGCGCATCGCATTTTGGGGGACCGTCATGCCCTTCACGCTCAAGATCAACGGTAGCACCTACAGTGCAGACGTCGAGCCCGACATGCCGCTGCTCTGGGTGCTGCGCGACGTGCTCGGACTGACCGGCACCAAATTCGGCTGCGGCATCGCGCAGTGCGGCGCCTGTACGGTACATGTCGATGGCAAGCCCCTGCGTTCCTGTCTGCTGCCGATTTCGGCGGTACGCGACCGCGAGGTGGCCACGATCGAGGGCGTCGGCGCAACACCGATCGGCGCTCGCGTACAAAAGGCCTGGCTCGACCTCGAAGTGATCCAGTGCGGCTACTGCCAGTCCGGCCAGATCATGTCGGCCGCAGCCCTGCTTGCGACAACGCCCAATCCCGATGATGCCGACATCGACGCGGCTATGGCCGGCAACATCTGTCGCTGCGGGACCTATGTGCGGATCCGGCAAGCGATCAGGCAGGCCGCGTCGGCCAAACAGACCTGAGGGAGCTGGCCATGACGCTGCGCGGCCAAAACCAAACCCTCTCCCGCCGCGAATTGCTCGCAAGCGCGCTCGCCGGCGGTTTCGTGCTGGCCTTTCATATGCCGGTGCGCGCCGCCAACGAACCGGTGCAGCCGCCTGACGCGACCGATGGCAAGTTCGCACCGAACGCCTTCATCCGCATCGACCCAAGCGGCGAGACGACGCTGGTGATGCCGCAGGTCGAAATGGGCCAGGGCGTCTACACCGCGATCCCCATGATCCTTGCCGAAGAGCTCGACGCCGATTTTTCGCGCGTCAAGCTGCTGCATGCTCCGCCGAGCGACAAACTCTACGGCAATCCGGTGTTCGGGATTCAAGTTACTGGCAACTCCAACTCGATCCGTGCCTTCTGGATGCCGCTGCGCAAGGCTGGCGCCACCGCACGCGCCATGCTGGTGCAGGCCGCAGCCCGGCAATGGGAGGTCGAGCCGTCGGGCTGTACGACCGCGAACGGACAAGTCGCGCATGCCGCAAGCGGACGCAAGCTTGGCTATGGCGAGTTGGTCGCCGAGGCCAGCAAGGTCACTGCGCCAGAGAATACACCGCTGAAAGACCCGAAGGATTTTACGCTGATCGGCAAGCCGCTGAAGCGGCTGGACACGCCCGACAAGACCAATGGCAAGGCGGTCTACGGTATCGATGCGATGTTGCCCGGGCTCAAATTTGCAACGCTTGCCGCCTGCCCCGTGCAGGGCGGCAAGGTGAAGCAGGTCGACGATGCCGCCGCAAAGAAAGTTGCGGGCGTCCGCCAGATCGTCGTGCTCGATGACCTCGTTGCCGTGGTCGGCGATCACATGTGGGCGGCGAAGAAGGGCCTCGATGCACTGAACACCAGCTGGGACGAAGGCGCCAACGCGACGGTTACTTCGCAGGAAATCTGGAACGCGTTGCGTGAGGCCAGTGCGAAGGACGGCGCTGTCGCGAAATCCGTTGGCGACGTCGCGGCCGCACTGGCGAGTGGCGACAAGCTTGAGGGGACCTACGAGGTGCCGTTCCTCGCGCACGCCTGCATGGAGCCGATCAACGCCACCGTGCATGTCAGGCCTGACGGTTGCGAGGTCTGGACCGGCACCCAGATCGTCAGCCGCGTCCAGTCGTCGGTCGCCGCCGCCCTTGGCCTGCCGGTCGACAAGGTCATCGTCAACAACCACCTGCTCGGCGGCGGTTTCGGTCGCAAGCTCGAGCCGGACATGGCGGTCGCCGCCGCGCGGATCGCGCAGCACGTCGACGGTCCGGTGAAGGTGGTGTGGACCCGCGAAGAAGATATTCGCCACGATGTTTATCGCCCGGTCTATCGCGACACCATCGCCGCGACGCTCATGCCCGATGGCAAGCTCGCGGCGATGAAATACCGGGTCACCGGATCGTCGGTGCTGGCGCGCTGGCTGCCACCGGCGTTCCAGAACGGCATCGACATCGACGGCGTCAATTCCGCCGTCGACACGCCTTACGATATCCCGAATTTCCGGGTCGAATTCGTCCGCGCCGAACCACGCGGCGTGACCACCGGCTTTTGGCGCGGTGTCGGCCCGAACAACAACGTCTTCGCGATCGAATGCTTCGTGGACGAGGCGGCGCGCCGGGCCGGCAAGGATCCGGTCGCGTTCCGTCGCGCCATGCTCGACAAGACGCCGCGGATGCGCGCCGCGCTTGATCTGGTCGCCGAGAAATCCGGCTGGGGCCAGGAATTGCCGCAGCGCGTCGGCCGCGGCGTCAGTATCCAGCCGTCATTCGGCAGCTTCATCGCGACGGTCGTTGAAGCCGAAGTCGATACCAGCGGCGATGTTCACCTGCGGCGCGTCACCTGCGCCGTCGATACCGGCATCGCGGTCAATCCGGACATCATCGCGGCCCAGCTGCAGGGCGGACTGATCTTCGGCCTGACCGCGGCGCTCTACGGTGAGATCACGATCGACAAGGGCCGCGTGCAGCAGTCGAACTTTAACGACTATCGCATACTGCGTATCGACCAAGTGCCGCCGATCGATGTTCACGTCATCAAGAGCGGCGAAGCGCCCGGCGGCATTGGCGAGACCGGTGTCACCGCAAGCGCGCCGGCGTTGCGCAACGCGATCTACGCGGCAACCGGCGTCGCCCTGCAACGGCTGCCGATCGATCGTGCCAAGATCGCGCTGAGGAAGCGGACATGAGCGCGCGCCGCATCGTTCTTGCTGCCATTATCATCGTATTGGTCGTCGCTGGCGGCGTCGCCTGGTATCTACGCGGGCCGGGGCCATTCGATTTTGCCGGCGGCAGTCCGGTCAAGCTCGCCGACTACAAGGACGCCAACCCGACCGGCGTGCCCGCGCAACTTGCGCAGGCGAGCCTGGTCGAACGCGGCGAGTACCTCGCGCACGCTGCCGACTGTGTCGTTTGCCACACCGCGAAGGGCGGCAAGCCATTCGCCGGCGGGCTCGCCTTCGAACTGCCGTTCGGCGCGCTCTACTCGACCAACATCACGCCGGACAAGGAGACCGGCATCGGCAACTACAGCGACCAGGATTTCCTCAATGCCATGCATCGCGGTGTCCGGCGCGACGGCAAGAACCTCTATCCAGCAATGCCGTTCACGTCCTACACCTATCATGACCGATTCCGACGCGCTCGCGATCAAGGCCTACCTGTTCGGCCTGCAGCCGGTGCGCGCGCCATCGCCCAAGAACACCCTCGCCTTCCCGTTCAACCAGCGCTGGGCGATGTCGATCTGGTCGGCGGTGTTCAATCGTGATGCGCGCTTCGCGCCCGATGCCGGCAAATCGCCGGCCTGGAATCGCGGTGCCTATCTGGCCGAAGCGCTGGCGCATTGCGGCGAATGCCACACGCCGCGCAATCTCGGCTTCGCGCTCGACAACCGCAACAAGTTCGCTGGCGCCGTCACCGCCGGCTGGCGCGCCTTCAACATCACTTCCGACAAGGCGACCGGTCTCGGGTCGTGGAGCGACGACGACATCTTCGCCTATCTCTCGGCGGGGCATGTTGCCGGTCATGGCAGCGCCTCCGGCCCAATGGGCGAAGCCGTCGACGAGAGTTTTAGCAGGCTGACGCCGGATGATGTTCACGCCATCGTCGCTTACGTGCGCACGGTGCCGGCGCTGACCTCTTCCGATCTTCCTGCGCCACGCGCAACGCTGGCGTCCGCGTCGCACCGCGAGGGTCCGGACAACCCGCTCGGCAAGAAGGTGTTTGAGGGCGCCTGCGTCAGCTGCCACGGCTGGAGCGGCGAGAGTGCAATCAATCCCATGGCGACGTTGACCGGCGCGTGGTCGGTCAACGACCCAACGGCTACCAACGTGGCGCAGATCGTGATCTCTGGCGCAAAGCGAACCTCGCCACTGGGCGCGCTGTCGATGCCGGCGTTCGGCGCGACCCACTCCGATGCCGAGATCGCCGCGGTCGTGAATTATGTCACTGCGCGGTTTGGTGCGAAGGCATCACAGCTGACAGAAGCCGACATCGCCGCTTTAAGGAAGCAGGCGTCGGACTAGTCGCGTGTCCGAGCCGTCAGACCCGGCAGCCGCGCAGGAACAGCTTGGCGCAACTCCGCGCCCGCTGGTCGATCGCCGTGCGCGAGGGCGCGGCACGGTGGCCGAACCACACCGCACGCTGCGGCTCGAAGATCAGCATGCCGAGCAGCATGCCGGCAGCATCATCGGGATCGTCGAGCGCGATCGCCCCGCGCGCCAGTTGCTGCTTGAGCCATTCGCCGAGCGCCGCAACCGTGCGCCGCATCGCATATTCGTAGAACAACTCCGCCATCTGCGGGAACGCGTCGCTCTCGGCGAGGATCATGCGCTGGATGGCGATAACTTCGCGGTCGAGGACAAGCTCGCCGCACACGATCAGCGCGTCGCCAAGCGCGACCTCGAAGTTGCGATTCTCGCACGCACTCAGGTTCACCGCGTTGACGAAGCGATCGATGCGTTGCCGCACCATCTGCTCGAACAGCACGGCCTTGTTCTCGATCAGGCGATAGACCGTCTTGGTCGAGACGCCGGCAGCGCGCGCGATCGCCTCCATGCTGGTCGTGGCAAATCCCTTTTCGGCGAACACGTGGCGCGCGGCCTCATAGATGATGTCGCGCGTTTCATTGTCGGGACGCAGCTGCGGTCGGCCACGCTGCGGCCGCGCGTCGGCAAAGTTTTCGTCATGCATTGCGGCGTCTTTTCTCATGCCATCCAGCCATGTCGTTCGATGTGGCCAGTCATTCTATTGACTAACCGGAGATAAGGCCTATTTTGGAAAATATCAAGTTTCCTAATTCACAAAAGCAGACCAGAAATCGAAAATTCCCTTTGGTTTGCAATGTGATGGAAAGAACCAGTCCAAGAGCCCCAAAATGAGCGAACATCCCGCCTCTTTCACCGCCCAGCAGAAAGTCTCCGCTGAAACCGCACAGAACCTGATCGCCGGCGATCACAACACCGAGATCACCGCAAAGCCGAAACAATCGCTGAGGGACCGCCTGCGCCGCGTGCTGCTCGCGACCGCAGCGGTCGTCGTGCTCTCCGGCGCATCGTTCTACGGCTACGACTACGTCACCGTCGGCCGCTTCCTCGTCTCCACCGATGACGCCTATGTGAAGGCCGACAACACCACCATCGCGCCGAAGGTCTCCGGCTATCTCACGCAAGTTCTGGTCGGCGACAACGAGCGCGTCGCTGGCGGCGAGGTCCTCGCCCGCATCGACGACCGCGATTTCCGCGTCGCGCTCGCCCAGGCCAAGGCGGACGTCGCGGCCACACAGGCGGCGATCGCCAGCAAGCAGGCGCAGCTCGACGCCCAGCAGGCGATCATCGATGCCGCCAGGGCGACGCTCGACGTCGACAAGGCCCAGCTCACCTTCGCCGAGCAGGAGAACAAGCGTTACTCCGACCTCGCCACCACCGGCTACGGCAGTGTGCAAAATGCGCAGCAGGCGCAGTCGCGGATTTCGACCGCGCAGGCGACGTTGCAGCGCGACACCGCGAACCTTGCCTCGGCGCTGAAGCAGGTCGACCTGTTGAAGGCCGACATCAGCGAAGCGACCGCGCAGGCCGCGCGCGCCGAAGCAGCCCAAGCCCAGGCCGAGTTGAACCTGACCTATACCACGATCACCGCGCCGATCGACGGCGTGGTCGGCAACCGCACGCTCCGTGTCGGCCAGTTCGTGCAGGCAGGCACACAATTGATGTCGGTCGTGCCGGCGAACGGCGCCTATGTCGTCGCCAATTTCAAGGAGACGCAGCTGACTGATGTGCACAAGGGCCAGGCGGTCGACATCAAGGTCGACATGTTCCCGGGCCAGGTCGTGCACGGTCACGTCGACAGCATCGCGCCGGCCAGCGGCCAGGAGTTCGCTCTGCTGCCGCCCGACAACGCCACCGGCAACTTCACCAAGGTGGTGCAGCGTATCCCCGTGAAGATCGCGCTCGATGCCGCCAACCGGCAGAGCATCGACCTCCGCCCCGGCATGTCGGTGATCCCGACGATCGAAACGCACAGCGACCGGCGCGTTGGCGCAGAGTCCGTCGCTGCCGCAAAGGTATCGGACAAGGTTTCATAAAGGTGTCCCATGTCCAGTCCCGCTCCATCGCTTTCGACCTCCGCGCCGCGGAGCGTGAACGCAACATCTAACGTGCTGGCGCCGGTCAACCCTGATCGCGCCAGCACCATCACCTGGATCGCCGTGCTTGCCGCCCTGATCGGCTCGTTCATGGCGATCCTGAACATCCAGATCACCAACGCCTCGTTGCTCGACATCGAAGGCGGCATCGGCACCGGCGTCGATAACGGCTCGTGGATATCGACCTCGTATCTGATCGGCGAGATCGTGGTGATCCCGCTAACCGATTACCTGAGCCGGGTGTTCTCGTTCCGCCGCTACATGCTGGCGAGCGCCACGCTGTTTGCGGCCTTCTCGGTCGCCTGCGCCTTCACCCATGACCTGCCCTCGATGATCGCGATGCGTGGCCTGCAAGGCTTTGCCGGCGGCGTCCTGATCCCGATGGCGTTCACGCTGATCCTCACCAAACTTCCGAAGCCGCAGCAGCCGATGGGCCTCGCCCTGTTTGCGCTGTCGGTGACCTTTGCGCCCGCGATCGGCCCCACCATCGGCGGCTATCTCACCGAGAATTATGGCTGGCAGACCATCTTCTTCGTCAACGTGGTTCCGACCGCAGCGATGGTGACGGCGCTCTACTTCAGTCTCGAAAAGCAGCCGATGCAGCTCAAGCTGTTGAGGGAAGGCGACTGGGCCGGCATCGTCACCATGGCGATCGGGCTGTCGTCACTGCAGGCGGTGCTGGAGGAAGGCAACAAGGACGACTGGTTCTCCTCGCCCTTCATCGTCAAGCTCGCGATCGTCTCGCTGGTCAGCCTCACCGCGTTCGTCTGGATCGAGCTCACGGTCGAGAAACCGCTGATCCGCCTGCGCCTCTTGAAAGGCCGCAACTTCGGCTTCGGCACTGCTGCACTCACCCTGGTCGGCTTCGCGCTGTTCGGCTCGGTCTATATTCTGCCAGCCTATCTCGGCCAGGTGCAGCACTATAATGCCGAGCAGATTGGCCAGGTGCTGGCCTGGACCGGCTTGCCGCAGCTCATTCTCATTCCGCTGGTGCCGCAGCTGATGAAGCGGTTCGACATCCGCTATGTCGCATTCACGGGCCTCGCCCTGTTCGCCGTGAGCTGCTTCATGAACACGACGATGTCGCTCGACTATGCCGGTGACCAGCTGTTCCTGCCGAACGTAGTCCGCGCGATTGGCCAGGCCCTGGTGCTGACGCCGCTGACGTCGGTCTCAACCGCCGACATCGCGCCGCAGGATGCGGCCGCGGCGTCGGGCATCAGCAACATGTTCCGCAATCTCGGCGGCGCCATCGGCACCGCGGCGCTCGCCACCTTCATCACCAAGCGCGAGCAGTTCCACTCCAACATCATTGGCCAGTCGGTGACGCTGGGCCGCGACGAAGTCAGCGCTCGCATTGCCCAGATGACCGGCTACTTTCAGGCGCACGGCGTCACCGACGCTGCCGTCGCAAGGCATCAGGCGATCATCGCGCTCGGCAATGCGGTGAAGCGGCAAGCGCTGGTGCTTGGCTTCAGCGACGCCTTTGCGGTGCTCGGCATCGTGCTGGCGCTCGCCGCGGTCATCTTGCTGCTGACCAGGCGGCCCAAGACACTCGGCGGCGCGGGAGCGCACTAAACCGAACAACAGCTACAATCGAGCTTTACGCGAATCCCGGCGCGGCCCCGGTTGAGCCCGCCCTGAACGTCATAACGCCATCATGCTGGGTGATTTTTCACCCAACGGTCTGTGATTGGCGACCGCGCCAAAACGTTTGTAGCAGGAGGACCGCGGAAGCTCCATCCTCCGCATGCCCAAAGAGCATCCTAACGGAGAACCCAAAATGCGATTACCCATCATCCCGCCGAAGGATCTCGATACTGAACAGCGCCCGCTTTACGACGACATGAAGCAGGGCATCGCCGCGAATTTTCAGGGCTTCATCAATGTTCGCCAGGACGGCGCGCTGCTCGGCCCGTGGAATCCCTGGCTGCACGATCCGAAATTCGGAAAGCCGGTCTGGGAATTGACCAAGACCATGGTGTCAAACCCATCGCTGCCTGCGCCGGTGCGCGAGGTTGCCATCCTGGTCACCGGGGCGCATTTCAAGTCGGCCTACGAACTCTACGCCCATGTCATCGTCGCCGAGCACCGCGGCCTTGCCGACGACAAGCTCGCGACGATCGTCGCAGGCCAGCGACCAACGAATTTGACACGGCCGGAAGCAGTCGCCTATGATTTCGCCTACGCGCTTGTCAATGGCGGCGTGCTCCCCGAGCTGACTTACCGCGCCGCGGTGGAGCAGTTCGGTGAACACGGCGCGGCAGAGCTCTCCTATCTGGTCGGGCTCTACTGCATGGTCTCGGTGACGCTGAACACCTTCGATGTACCGATACCGGAGCCCGGAAGCTGACGAGACCTCGGGCCTGTTGTGCACGATATCAGCGGTGCTGCCTCTTTTTGAGCGGCACGCTGATTGTCCTTAGTGCTTTCCCCATCTGCCGGAGACGCTATAGTTCGCACCGCTAGTCCAACAGGCCGGTGGGTGTGATGAGATTATCGCGACGAGCCCTCATTCAAGGCGCTGCGGCGCTCCCGTTCCTGACCCGATCGGCGTTCGCCCAGCGCGAGCTCAACGTTCTGCGCTTCGGGCTTTCGGCGTTCCCGCCGAACCTGCAGCCCTGGGTCAACACCGGCGCCGCCTCGGGCACCGTGAAGATGCTGGTCAACCGCAGCCTCGTTGCCTACGACGCCAAGGGCGAGCTGCGCGGCGAGCTCGCGACGTCGTGGAGCATCGATGGCGATGGCGCCTGGGTGTTCAAGCTGCGCCAGGACGCAGTCTTCCACAACGGCGAGCCGGTCACCGCGGATGATGTGAAGTGGTCGATCGAGCAGATCGCGGCCGAGAAATCGACTGCCTTCATGCGCACGCAGTTCCAGAACGTGACCCGGATCGAGGTGCCGGATGCGCAAACCGTTCGCCTCGTCACCAAGGAACCGCTGGCCGTCGTGCCAACGTGGTTTGCCAACTACAACACCTTCATCATCTCGCGCAAATCGGCCGCCAACGAGTCAGTTGGTTGCGGCCCGTTCCGTATCGTCGCGCAAGAACGCGGCACGTCAATCGACCTCGAAGCCTTCGACAAGTTCTACAAGAAGGGGGTTCCCCAAGCTGAAGGGCATCAAGTTCATCGTCTATGCCGACGAGAACCTGCGCAATGCCGCGCTCGCCGCCGGCGACGTCGACATCATCGAATACGTGCCGTGGCAGTCAATGAGCGCTGTCGAGAGCAATCCCAAGCTGAAGCTTGATGCCGTCGAAGGCCCGTTCATGTGCGTGCTGTTCAACGCCACCAAACCGCCGTTCAACGACCCGCGTGTCCGCCGCGCCGTCGCCCACGCCATCAAGCGCGACGATATCGTCAAGGCGGCATTCTTCGGCCGCGGCAAGCCGCTCGAGGGCGTACCGATCCCGGAAAGCACCCCGTGGTACGACGCCGATCTCGCGCACGGCTGGAAGTACGACCCCGAGCGCGCAAAAGCGCTCCTGAGCGAGGCCGGCTTCGCAAACGGCTTTTCGGCGAACCTGCTGGCGACCGCGCAATACGGCATGCACAAGGACACCGCCGAGGTGGTGCAGCAATATCTCGCCGCGGTCGGCATTCAGTGCGAATTGCAGCTGCCGGACTGGTCGACGCGCGTCGCCCGTGGTGGCCAGGGCCAGTACGATATCGCAATTCACGGCCTCGTCGCCGAGAACAACGATCCCGACGGCCTGACGCCACTGATCGATACGTCGCTGCCGGCGTCCTACGTGCGCTCGTTCGGCTTGAGTGCGCCGCGCACGACCGCAGCGCTGGCGCGCGGCCGCGCCGAGTTCGACCAGACAAAACGCATCGCGATCTACAAGGACATGCAGCGCGCCGCGATCGAAGAGGTGCCGCTGGCCGGGTTGGCCTGGCGCTCTCAGGGCTACGGCATGGATCGCAGCGTGAAAGGCTTCGCCAACCTGCCCGGTGCGTTGACCTCCTATTCCGGCCGCACGCTGGAGGAGACTTATTTCGGATGACGCGCTGGCTTCTGCGGCGCATCGCGGTCTCGGTCGCCCTCGCCTGGATCGTCGCGACGCTGGTGTTCCTTGCGCTGCACATGGTGCCCGGCGATCCCGCCGAGCTTTTGCTTGCCGCCGGCAATGTCGCGCCCGACCCGGCCGCGGTCGCCGAGCTGCACCAAAAACTTGGCCTCGACCGCCCGCTGCTCGATCAATACCTGTCGTTCCTCGTCCGCCTCGCGCATGGCGATCTCGGCAATTCGCTGGTCGACGACTACCCCGTCACCCGCGAGATCGCCCTCCGGCTGCCGCGCACGCTCGAATTGATCGTTGCCGGCGCGCTGCTTGCGGTGCTGCTCGGCATTCCCGCCGGCACGCTGGCCGCGGTCTATCGCGGCGCCTTCGATCGCATCGCGTCCGTCACGACGGCGTTCGTTCTTGCCGTCCCGGTGTTCGTACTGGGCACGCTGCTGATCCTGTTGCTCGCGCAAACGCTGCACCTGATGCCGGCGGGCGGTTACACGCCGATCGACCGCAATCCTGCGCAACATTTCACACTGCTGGCGCTGCCGGCGACCGTGATCGCGTTGGGGCTCGCGGCGGTCATCTTCCGCATGACGCGGGCGTCCGTACTCGACGCACTCTCCCGCGACTTCGTGCGCACGGCGCGTGCCAAGGGGCTGTCGCCGTCGCGCGTGCTGGTGCGCCACGTGCTGCGCAACGCGCTGATCCCGGTGCTGACCGTGCTCGGCCTGCACATGGGCACGCTGCTCGGCGGCACCGTGCTGATCGAATACGTCTTCAACTGGCCGGGGTTGTCGACGCCGCTGCTGCGCGCCGTCGAAGCGCGCGACTATCCGATGGTGGTCGGCATCGTGCTCACCGTGTCGAGCCTGTTCCTGCTGATCAACCTCGTAATGGACATTCTCTACGCCGTGCTCGATCCGCGGGTGCGGGCGTCATGAGGCGGCTGTGGGCGCCGGCTGCATTTGTCGCTGCGATCATTCTGATCGCGCTGGCCGCACCGTTCCTGCATCTCGCCGATCCGGTCAAGCAGGATGTCGCGCATCGTCTCTCCGGCTCCGTGGCAGGATCATGGCTCGGGCGCGACGAGTTCGGCCGCGATGTGCTGTCACGGCTGATCTGGGGGGCGCGCACCAGCCTCGCCGTCGCTTTTGCCTCGGCGCTGATCGCGGGTGCGGTTGGCACCGCGCTTGGCCTGATCGGCGGCTGGTTTCGCGGGTTTGGCGAATTGCTGGCGTTGCGCAGCGCCGACGTCATCCTGTGCTTCCCGCCGATCCTGCTCGCACTGCTCGTGGTGACGTTGCTCGGCCCCGGCGCCGGCACCCTGATCCTCGTGCTCTCAATCCTGTATGCGCCCGGTTTCGCCCGCGTCGCCTATGCCGAGACGCTGACGGCGCGCAACCACGACTATGTCGAGGCCGTGCGTGCGCTCGGCGCACCCACAGGCCGCATCCTGTTGCGCACGCTACTGCCGAACATCGCGGGACCGGTGCTGGTGCAGCTGTCGCTCGCAGTTGCGTCTGCGATCGTTCTCGAAAGCGGGTTGTCATTCCTGGGCCTTGGTGTTGTACCGCCCTCGCCGTCCTGGGGGCTGATGATCCGTGGCGCCCGCGCGACCATGGAGCAGGCGCCGCTCCTGCTGCTGTGGCCGTGCGCCGCGCTGGTCACGACCATCCTCGCGATGAATCTGCTGTGCGACGCCTTGCGCGACGCGCTCGATCCGCGGACCGTGACGGCGCAAACAACGCTCCGCCTGATCGATCGCCTCGTTCCCGGAATCGTTGCGCCGTTACGCAGCGACGCACCGCTGTTTGAAATTCGCGACCTCACTCTGAGTGTCGATGGTCCAGACGGCAGCGTGCGCCCCGTGGAAGACGTCAGTCTGTCGCTGCGACAGGGCGAGACGCTCGCCATCGTCGGCGAGAGCGGTTCTGGCAAATCGCTGACCGCGCTCGCGGCGATGGGCCTGCTGCCATCGGCGGTGCGCCCGACCAACGGCTCGATCTGGCTCGACGGCAACGATCTGCTGCAGCTTGGCGAGCCTGCAATGCGAAAACTGCGCGGCGGCCGGGTCGCGATGATCTTCCAGGACCCGATGAGCAGCCTCAATCCGGTGCATCGCGCCGGCGATCAGGTCGCCGAGGCGATCCGTGCGCACCGCGGCCTCTCGCAAAGCGCTGCACGCGAGGAAGCGCTCGCGCTTGTTCCGCCGCGTCGGCATCGCCGATCCCGAGCAGCGCCTCGCCGCCTACCCGCACGAAATGTCCGGCGGCATGAAGCAGCGCGTCATGATCGCGATGGCGATTGCCAACCGCCCGGCGCTGTTGATCGCCGACGAGCCGACCACCGCGCTCGACGTCACCGTGCAGGCGCAGATTCTCGACCTCCTCGCCACACTGAAGCGCGAGACCGGCATGGCGATGATCTTCATCACCCACAGCCTCAGCGTGGTCGCCGAAATCGCCGACCGGGTCACGGTGATGTATGCCGGCCAGGTGGTCGAGGATGGCGTCGTCGCCGACGTCTTCGGCGAGCCGCTGCATCCCTACACCCGCGCCCTGCTCGCCGCCTCGCCCGAAGGCGACGATCCGCTGGTCGGCATCCCCGGCGTCGTGCCGCAACCGCAGGCCTTTCCCGTCGGCTGCCGTTTTGCCGCGCGCTGCGCTTACGCGGCGCCGGCCTGCAGCGCGGCACCCGTTCCGCTGACGCAGCCGCGCCCCGGGCGGCGCACCCGCTGCATCCGCTGGGCAGAATTGCCGCAAAGCCGCGAGGTCGCCGCATGACCACGCTGGTCGAGGCAAAGGCGGTGTCAAAGAGCTTCGCCGCCCGCGGCCTGTTTCAGCGCGGGCGCACCGTGCAGGCAGTGCGCGAGGTCGACGCGACGATCGCGCGCGGCGAGACGGTCGGCCTGGTCGGCGAGTCCGGCTCGGGCAAAAGCACGCTCGGCCGCGTCATGCTTGGGCTCACGCCGGCGACACACGGCGCCGTCGTGTTCGACGGCAAGCCGCTCGAGAGCCTGTCGACCGGCGAACTTCGGCGCGCAGCGCCGCCGCATGCAGATCGTGTTCCAGGATCCGTTCGGCAGCCTTGATCCGCGCCGGCGGGTCGGCGCGCAGATCGCCGATGGGCTTGCCATTCACGAGCTTGCGCCGGCGAGCGAACGCAGCGCCCGCGTCGCGGCGCTGCTCGCCAAGGTCGGCCTCGATCCGAGCCATGCCAGGCGTTTTCCGCACGAATTCTCCGGCGGCCAGCGCCAGCGCGTCGGGATTGCGCGCGCGCTCGCCACCGCACCGGACTTCCTGGTCGCCGACGAGCCGGTCAGCGCCCTCGATGTGTCGATCCAGGCGCAGATCGTGCAGCTCCTGATCTCGCTGCAGAGCGAACTTGGGCTTGCCATGCTGTTCATCAGCCACGATCTCTCGATCGTGCGGCACCTCTGCCACCGCGTCATGGTGATGTATCTCGGCCGCATGGTGGAGGAAGGTCCGGCACAGCAGCTGTTTGCGGCCCCGGCCCATCCCTACACACGCGCATTAATCTCGGCGACGCCAAAACTTCGTCTCGCGGAGCGACGCCAGCGCATCCTGCTGTCAGGCGATCCGCCGAGCCCATCAAATCCGCCGTCGGGCTGCGCGTTCCGCACCCGCTGCCCTCACGCGATAGCCAAATGCGCCGAGGCGGTTCCGCAACTGAGGCCATTCGGCGAGCTGCGCGTCGCCTGCCATCGCGCCGAAGAGATCGGCTGAAGCCACCGATAATCAATTTCGATCAACGAGAAGGAGCAAGAAAATGGCCGGACATACCAACCCAAAAGTTCACATGGGCACGCTGACCGGCGGCGAAGGGCGCGAGCTCTACGCGAAGAACCCGATCATCCTGCTGCCGATGGGCAGCCACGAGGACCAGGGGCCGCACGCGCCGATGGGCGACTATCTGCTCGCGGAAAAAATCGCCGAGCTCGCGGCGTTGCGCGCGAGCGAGCGCGGCGTGCGTACCGTGGTGGCTCCGGTCGTGCCGTTCGGCGGCGACGATTACTTTGGCGCAATGCCCGGCGGCATCACGATGACGCAGGCGACGCTCACCGTCGTCATCCGCGAAATGATCGCCTCGCTGGAGCGCCACAAGCTGACCCGCGTCATCGTCATCAATGGCCACGGCGGCAACGTCGGCCCGATCGCGGAAGTCGCCCGCGACGTCTATCGCGAACATCGCCGCGTGATCCCGAGCCTTTATCTCTGGCGCATCGGCTACGGCCTGATCCCGAAGATCGTCGGCGCCGAAAAATCCGCCAAGGTCTCCGGCCATGGCGCCGATCCCCTGACCAGCATCGGCCTGCACCTGTTCCCGAACCTGATGCGGCCCGACCTCATCCCGGACGCCAAGCCGCTAAAGAACGACGCCACGCTCGGCCTGCCTTTCACCGCGCTCGGTGCGGGGAGCTTCGACGGCCACGAGGTGGCGATGCCGCAGGAATATGACGAGGTCTACAATTCGGGCGTCGGCAAGGGCGATCCGCGGCTGTGCTCGGCGGAAACCGGTGCGGCGCTGACCGAACAGCTGACGGAAATCTGCGCGCGTTTCATAAAACATTTTTCCGATCGCGTGCCGGCTTAAGCGCGGGACGCCGCGTGCTATAGTTCCTGACCTGCCCCGGAGCCCGCCATGCCGCCATCCTCGCAGCCCGATTTCATCATCCGCGATGCACTCTTGATCGACGGCAGCGGCGCGGCGGGCCAACGCGGCGACCTCGCGGTCAACGATGATCGCATCGTCGCGATGGGCGATCTCTCGCAGACCAAAGCCTCGCGCGAAATTCTTGCGCGCGGGCTTGCGCTGGCGCCGGGCTTTGTCGACACCCACACCCATGACGATCGGGCGCTGCTGTCCGACCCGCTGATGGAATGCAAGATCAGCCAGGGCGTCACCACGGTCGTCACGGGCAATTGCGGCATCAGCCTCGCGCCGCTGTCGATCAACGGCTACCCGCCGCCACCGCTCGACATCATCGGCCGCGAGCCGCAGCAGTTCTTTCCAACCTTCGCCGCCTATCTCGCCGCGCTCGATCGCGACCCGCCGGCGCTGAACGCCGTGTGCCAGGTCGGGCATTCGACGCTGCGCGTCGGTGCGATGGCGCAGCTCGACCGTGCCGCAACGGGCGCGGAGCTCGGCGCGATGCGGCGCACGCTCGAGCAGGCGCTCGAGCAAGGCGCGATCGGGCTGTCGACCGGCCTTTATTATCCGCCGGCGCAGGACGCGCCGACCGGTGAAATCGTCACGCTGACCGACGCGGTGCGTGCCCATGGCGGCATCCACACCACCCACATGCGCGACGAGGCCTCGCACCTGATCAACTCGGTCAACGAGACCATCTCGATCGGCAAGGCCTCGGATATCCCGGTCGTGATCTCGCACCACAAGGCGAGCGGCACGCCGAACCACGGCATGGTCGAGACCTCGCTGAAGCTGATCGCGGAGGCGCGCAAATCGCAACGGCTCGGGCTCGACGCCTACCCTTACGTCGCGTCCTCGACCATGCTCGATTCAAAACGGCTGGCGCTCGCGAGCAAGGTCATCGTCACCTGGTCGAAGAGCCGGCCGGAATTTGCCGGCCAGCCGCTGGACGATGTTGCAAAAGTGCTCAACTGCAGTCTGGAACAGGCCGCGGAGCAGCTGATGCCGGCCGGCGCGATCTATTTCATGATGAGCGAGGACGACGTCCGCCGCGTGCTGGCGTTCCCCTACACCATGATCGGCTCGGACGGCCTGCCCCATGACGAGCATCCGCACCCCCGTTTGTGGGGCACATTTCCGCGCGTGCTCGGTCATTACGCGCGCGACGTAAAACTGTTTCCGCTCGAAGAAGCGGTGCGGCGGATGACGGCGCTGTCGGCGGCGCAGTTCGGTTTGACCGATCGTGGCGTCCTGCGCCCCGGCGCCTACGCCGATCTCGTGCTGTTCGATCCGTCAACGATTGCCGACGCCGCCACCTTCGACAAGCCGAAGACGCCGGCGACAGGCATCGTCGAAGTGTTCGTCAACGGCCGCTCGGTCTGGCGCGACGGCCGCGCCACCGGCAACCGCCCCGGCCGCGCGCTGCGGCTACAGCAGCTCGGGCCGATGGGTGGCGGCATGGCGGCGGGGTGAGTGCCTATCTCGCGATGGGAGATGCCCGCGGAGCCTCGGCCTCGATCGCCGGCAGCGGCTCGTGATAGATCGTCGCTTCAAACGAGCGCAGCCGCTTGTAGATCGACAGCAGGTCGATGATCGTGCTCCAGGAATTGACGAGATACTGAAACGAGCTCTTGACCTGCTGGAAAGCCCTGATGATCTGGTTCATCGGGCCAAGCGTGATTGCGCCGGCGACAATGGTGGGTCCGAGCAAGAAGTAAGGGACGATGGCGTCAGTCTGCAGATACACGATGCGCCCGATGTTGAAGTACAGATAGTTCCAATAGAACCAGAAATAGTTCCCGCGAACGTAACTGAATAGGTCGTTCAGTTTTGGCGGATCGGCGCGTGCCGGATCATCTTCGCCGTAGACGAGTTCCTTTCGGTAGGCAGCTTCGACACGCTGATTGTGAAACTCGATGCCGGGCAGCCTGATGCCGATCAGCGCCAGCGCGCCGGTGCCGGCGAGCGACCAGATCACCGCCGCAAACACCAGTGGATAGGGGATTGCGCCGACGATCGGCAGCGTGGTGATGCTGCTGGACAATTTGGCGAGCACCGGCAGGAACGCGATCAGGGTCAGGATCGCGTCGATGAAGTTGGCGCCGAGGCCCTCCAAAGTAGTCGCAAACCGCATCGTGTCTTCTTGCACACGTTGCGAGGCGCCCTCGATCTTACGAAGCTGTGGCCAGTTCGCGACGTAGTAGTCGTTCATCGCCGTACGCCAGCGAAAAATGTAGTGCTGGTTAAAAAACCGCGCAAGCGTGCCGACCACGACCGCCACAAGGGCGATGCTCGCAAACGTTATCAGGTGACCATTGAATTCCTGGATCGTTACAACTCTCGACTTCGACAACGCAGCCTGAATTAAGTCGTAGAACGGACCAAACCAACCATTGATAATGACACTGACCTGAACCTGAAAATAGGTCGCGAACAGGATCAGCGCCGAGCCAAGAATTGACCACAGGCTCCACGGATGAGGCTCGATCATCATCCAGGCCCCGGCAAAAAGTGCGACGCAGGCGGCAAAATAAATATCGAACCAGAGCGCCTTCGTCGCCCAGAATGCGCCGACGCCGATGATGTCAGGCTCGGACGCACCAAACAGGTCCTTGGCAAATCCGTACCACAGCGCCATCGCCAATGCGGTCCAGATCAGGACTGAGATGAAGAACTGCCGTGGGCGCGGGAAAAACGAGACAAACATGAGTGGGCATCCATGCGTTGGTCAGAAGATTCCTGGAATCCCTTTACAGGACGGAGCGCATCGGGCGAAGCGCTGAAACACCCGTCCCCATGAGGATTTAGGTCGCACCCTACCCCGCGCGGAACTGCGCGGCCGGATGCGGCGCGCGCAGGCGCGCTTCGCCGAACAGCTTTTCGCGATAGGTTTTGCCCGGCGAATAATCGCGCTTGTACAGCCGGCGCTCCTGCAGCTTCGGCACCACCAGCGTGATGAAATCCTCAAGGCACTCCGGCACCACCGTGCGCGCCAGGTTGAAGCCGTCGACGTCGGCCTCGTTGACCCAGCTCGCCAGCTCGTCGACCACCTGGTCGGGATCACCCGTGATCGGAATCTGCCGGCTGCCGAGCACGAAGCGATCGATCAGCTGGCGCTTGGTCCAGCCCGGCCCGATCGCGCGCGCCATCGCCTCGACGTTGGAGCGGATCGCCTGCGAATCCGAGCCGTCGATCGGCTCGTCCATGCCGAAGCGCGCAAAGTCGATGCCGAGCGAGGCCGCAGCATGCGCCAGCGCGCCTTCGACCGACGCGTAGCGGCGATAGTCCGCAAGCTTGTCCTGCGCTTCGCGCGCGGTGCGACCGACCACGACTGTGACCCCCATGAACACTTTCAGCGGCCGCGGCGCCGCGCGTGCCCGCAGGTCAGCGACCAGCCGTCCAACATTGGCCTTGGTGCTCGGATTGACGAACACGCACTCGGCGTGGCGCGCGGCGAACTCGCGGCCGCGATCCGACGCACCGGCCTGGTACAGCACCGGCGTTCGCTGCGGCGACGGCTCGCACAGATGGATTGCATCAATCTTGTACTGCTTGCCGCGATGGGAGATTTTTCGCACCCGCGCGGGATCGGCATAGACGCGGCCGTCGCGGTCGTTGACCACGGCGCCGTCGTCCCAGCTGCCTTCCCACAGCGCGTACACCGCCTGCATGTACTCATCGGCCAGATCGTAGCGGTCGTCGTGCTCCATCTGCGCGTCAAACCCCATCGCCCGCGCGGCGCTGTCGAGATAGCCGGTGACGATGTTCCAGCCGATCCGCCCGCGGGTCAGATGATCGAGCGACGACATCCGCCGCGCCAGCAGATACGGAGCCTCATAGGCGAGGTTGCAGGTGACGCCGAAGCCGAGATGTTTTGTGGCATGCGCCATCGCCGGGATCACCAGCATGGGATCGATCAGCGGCACCTGCACGGCGTTGCGCAAGCGAGGCATCGGGCGACTGGCCGTAGACGTCGTAGATCCCGAGCACGTCGGCCAGGAACAGCCCGTCGAACAGCCCGCGCTCGAGCAGGCGCGCGAGGTCGACCCAATAGTCGAGCGAGCGGTAATCGGTTGACCGGTCGCGCGGGTGTGCCCACATCCCATGCTGGATGTGGCCGATGCAGGCCATATCGAACGCGTTGAAGAGCATTTGACGCATTGTGACGGTTTCCGAACACAGAACGTGAAGGCTGCCCGAACAGCTGCGTCGTTGCAACGCGGGAATAACGGGATGTCTTTGGGGTCAGATGTGGTGACCCTGTCCGCTCTGCCGACACCGCCAAGGCCGGCACTGCCCCCGTCCGAACACGTGGAGACAATTTATGCCCTCAACCGTAAGCCGTCGTTTTGCACCGATCTCAATCGCAATCGCGTCGATGCTCTCGCTGACGGCGTTTTCGGCCGACGCATCGGCCAAATCGTCACGCACGAAGTCTCCCGCCGCCACCGTCAGCCGGACCCTGCAAAGCTCCGCCGTCGGCAGCTACCTCTCGGGCACCGGCATGGGCGCCAGTATCCTTCCGGGCAACACCGGCACCGACAACAACGCCGGCTGGGGCTGTGCCGGCGCGTTTTGACCGCGCTTCAGCCGGACTTTGAGGTCGCGAGATAGGCGTGCTCGAGACGCTGATGCAGGTCGGCTCCGCTGGTCGCAGCTTCCGGCACGATGGAGCCGCGGGCCAGCACATGGGCGCGATCGGCCAGATCGGGACAGGTATGGTGGTTCCACCCCTGGCCTGGTCCGCGCTCAAGCCGGTTGAACACGTGGAGAGAACAATGCCGTCTATCAAACACCATCGTGTTGCAGCCGTGGCAGTCGTCTCGATGCTCGCGTTGATCACGCTCTTGATGGAAGCCGCGGCGAAATCGAAACCGTCGCATGCGGCCGCCGTCAATCGCGCCAGGCAGAGCTCCGGCGTCGGCAGTTCCCCGTCCGCCACCGGCATGGGTGCTGCTGTCCCTGCCGGCATCCCTCCGCGTAGCGCCGGCGGCCGCGTCGACTGTTGCGCGGGCTGGGGCAACGTCGGTGCATTCTAAGCGCGCGCTTCAGCCGGGCTTTGAGCTCGCGAGATACGCGTGTTCCAGCCGGCGGTGCAGGTCCGCTTCGCTGGTCGCGGCTTCCAGCACGATCGAGCCGCGCGCCAGCGCGTAGACGCGATCGGCCACCGCCAGCGCCTTGTCGATCAGCTGCTCGACCAGCAGTACGGCAGTGCCGGTTTCGCGCAACCGCCTGACCACATCGAGCACGCGATCGACCAGCACGGGAGACAGGCCCGCGGACGGCTCGTCGAGCATCAGCAGGCGCGGCCGCCGGATCAGGCCCTGCGCCACCGCAAGAATCTGCTGTTGGCCGCCGGACAGCGACACCGCGCGCTCGGTGCGCTTGGCGGCGATTTCCGGAAAGAGGTCGAGCACCTCTTCGACGCGCGCAGCGCGCTCGGCGCGCGCCAGGTCGTAAGCCGACAGCAGGAGATTGTCGACCACGGTCAGTTGGGTGAACACGCGATGGCCTTCGATGACGTGCGAGAGCCCCGCCTTCACCGCGTCGCGCGGATTCGCGCCCGCAAGATCGCGTCCGCCGAACTGCACACGCCCCGACCACGGCAGCAGCCCGGATACCGCGCGCAACAGCGTGGTCTTGCCGGCGCCGTTGGGCCCGAGCAACGCCACCACCTCGCTTTGGCGCACCGTGAAATCGATGCCATGCAGCACGCCGATCTTGCCGTAGCCGCTCGACAGCCCGGCGACGTCGAGCAGAGCATCAGCTTCCGAGGTAGGCATTGACCACCTCCGGATGCGCGCGGATTTCGGCCGGCGTGCCGGCCGCGAGCTTCTTGCCGAGATTGAGCACAGTGACTTCGTCGCAGACGTCGAAGATCAGGTCGGCGTGGTGTTCGACCAACAGCACGCCAGTGCCGGCCCGGGCAATCGCCGCGACCAGCGCGCCGAGCCGGGTGATCTCCTCCGCCGAAAGTCCTGCCGCCGGCTCGTCGAGCAAGAGGAATGCCGGCCGCAGCATCAGCGCACGCGCGATCTCGGTGAAGCGCAGCTCGCTGTGCTGCAAGCGGTCGGCGCGCACGTCGGCGAGCCGCTCCAGCCCGACCACGGCCAGCGCCAGCATGGCGCGTTCGCGCAACTGCGCTTCGTCGCGGCGATGGCGCGGCAGCGACAGCAGCGACTCGACGAACGTCGCCTTGCCGTCGATCGTCGCACCGATCATCACGTTCTCCAGCACCGAGGCCGAGCCGACGATGCGCGGGGTCTGGAACGTGCGTGCGATCCGCATGTGGGCGCGCTGGCTGCGCTTGAGCGCCGGCAACGCCGCGCCGCCGAGCGTCACCATGCCGCGCTTCTGCGCGTAATAACCGGAGATCACGTTCAGCGTCGTGGTCTTGCCGCTGCCGTTAGGGCCGATCAGGCCATGCACCTGCGTCGGCTTGATGACGAGGTCGAGGCCATCGATGGCGCGGACCGCGCCAAAACTCAGCATCACATCGCTCAACGTCAGCGCGCCGACGTTGCCGCGGGTGGCGAGCAGGCGCGGCAGCAGATCCGGACTCGGGATGATGGCGCGGCCGGTCTCGAGCGGCTTGCGGTTCTTGAAGTCGAGCAGTTCGGCAATGCCGCCGGGGGCCGCGAGCACGATGACCAGCAACAGCGTTGCGTAGAGGAAAGTCGACCAAGCCACCAGCGGGGCTGCGAATTCCGGCAGCACGGTCAGGAGGATCGTGCCGAGCAGCGGCCCGAGGATCGAGCCGTGGCCGCCGATCAGGATCGCGATAAAGAACAACACCGACAGGTCGATCGTGAAGGCATCAGGCGTGATGTAGGATTGCAGCGACGCGAACAGTCCGCCGGCGACGCCGGCGACCGCGCCAGAGAACAGGAACACCACCGCGAGCAGCGCCGGCTTGGCGATGCCGCAGGCTTCCGCTGCGACTTCGGCATCGCGGATCGCGGTCAGCGCGCGGCCGAACCGGCTCGCCGCGACATTCCACGTCATCCAGGTGCAGATAGCCGCGAGGGCGAAACAGAAATAGTAGAAGCCCCATTGCGAGTTGAACGGCGGGGGAAACACCGGCCCGGGCACGCCGACACCGCCGCCGGTCACGCTCTGCCAGGCCAGCGCCACTTGCGTCACGATGGTGGCGAAGCCAAGCGTCGTGATTGCGAAGTAGAAGGTGCGCAGCCGCAGTGCCGGCAGCCCGATGATCAGCCCGAACACCGCGCCGACTACGCCGGCAATCGCAAGCGCGAGATACGGCGGCAGCGCCGGCATGACGTTGCCGGCCGCCAGCACGCTCGTGGTGTAGGCGCCGAGCGTGAGCAGCGCCACCCAGCCGATCGCGATCTGCCCGGCAAAGCCGACCACGAGGTTTAAGCCCGCAACCAGCACCCAGTAGACGCAGGCGCGCGTCGCGATCACGCCCCAGTAACCGCCACCGAACAACGGGAACACGAGACCGATCACCAGCAAGACAAGCAGCGGCAGCGCGCCGCCAAGGCTGAACGTTGCGCCAAGGCTCGCGGTGCGGCTGGTCGATTGGGTCAGCGGCCAGCTCATTCAATCGATCTCATTCCATCACACCCGCCGCTGGATCGCGGCGCCGGCGAGACCTTGCGGCCGCAGCAGCAGGACCGCGATGAACACCGTGAAGACCGCGACCGATGCAAAGATGCCGCCGACCAGAAAATTCGCCGCCTGCTGGAACAGACCGAGCAACAGGCCCGCGACCACCGCGCCGCGATTGCTGCCCATGCCGCCGAGCGCGACGGGAATAAAGCCATAGAACGTCAGCATCGGCGCATTGCCGAAGAACGCGAGCAGCATCTCGCCGCCCGCAAAGCCGGCAAGCGCGCCGATCACGCCGGCCAGCGCGTAGCTCGCCATCCGCAACCGGCGCTCCGGCAGACCGAGTGCCCGCGCGGCGTAAGTGTCCTCGGCGATCGCCAGAAAGGCGCGGCCGACCAGTGTGCGTCGATACAGCAATTCGAGACCGACGATGACGATGGCGCAGGCCAGCAGCGGCAGCCAGAACTGCTGATCGAAATCGCCGCGCGGAATATCGATCAGCCGCGGAAACGGCCGCGCCTCGGTGCCCCACTCGATCGCGGTGAATTGCTGAACCATCAGCGCCAGCGCCAGCGTCGAGAGCACGTAGAGATGCTGATCGAGGCTTTTCAGCACCGGCCGCACCGCGACGATCTCGGTCACGAGACCAAACACGATGCCGCCGGCCAGCACCAGCACGAAGCCGATCGCCAGCGGCAATCCCATCCGGGCAATGAACAGCGAGCCCAGTACGCCACCGAGCATCCCGAGCGTGCCAGCGGTGAAGCTGAACACGCGCGAGGCGGAGTACATCACATTATAAGTGATGCCGATCAGTGCGTAGATGCAGCCGATCGCCAACCCTGTGAGGACGATCGATTGAACCATCGAGCCTGCCACGTGTGATAGGTCGAGTTATGCACGTGCTTTCCCCCGCCCCGCTCGCCCCGGCGGAAGCGGGAGAGACCCAGGTCTGCGAACAATGAGCGGTCTTCGTTTTTTGTTGGCTCTCCCCCGCTTTCGCGGGAACGTGCGGACACTATTGCTCGGCTCTAGGCGCCGTACCCCGGAGCCAGATTGAACGCGCCGTTGTTGAGCGAGTTGGCCTCGACCATCACGACTTCGTTGTCCGGATAGCCGTCGTGCTTGTCCTTGGTGAACGAGATGTCACCATAGACGCCCGGGAAACCCTTCAGGCCGTTAAGGTAGCCAACCAGTTTCTCCGGTTCGGCACCAACCGCCTTCATGCCCTGCGCAATCAAGCGCGGCGAGTCGTAGCCGAGCGCGATCCACCATAACAGCGTGTCCCCCATGTCGATCTTCGCGCTCTTCAGCCGGTCGAGGAATTCGGTGGTCCGGTCGGTGAGCTTGCCGCCGGGCAGGTAGCAGACCGGGCGGAAGTTGTTCGGATAGACCTTGGCCCAGTACTCCGGCTTCTCCAGCAGGTCCTTGGTCTGGCCGGAGCCGAGCGTGGTCTGGCCGCAAATCGGCACGTCCCACGCCATCTGCCCACGGGTGTTGATGATACGCGACAGGAATCCGGCGTTCACGCTCCATGGCATGATCGCCTCGGCGCCGGACGACTGCATGCGCAGCAGTTCCGGCTTGAGGTCCGGGTTCGCGGCATCGACGTTGCCCTGGTAGACGACCTCGGCACCCAACTGCTTCAGCATCGGCACGTAGGCGTTGGCCGAGGCCGTACCGTAGCCGGTGGTGTCGCTGATGACCGCGACCTTCTTCTTCTTCAGCACCTCAACGACGTAGCGGTTGGCGGCGCCGCCGATCTGCTGATTGGTCGGAGCGTTGCGGAAGCACATCGGGTACTTCTGCGCGTCGGTCAGGGAATCGACCCAGCAGGGATGCATTTGTGGTGTGTTGGTGCGCGCCAGCAGCGGAACGACAGCGAGCGACTCGCCGGAATTGACCGGCCCGAATACGGCAGAAACCTTCTGGCCGCGGGTCAATTCGGCTGCGCCGTTGACCGCCTTGGTGGGATCGCTCTGGGTGTCACGAGTGATCAGCTCGAGCTGCCGCCCGTCAATGCCGCCGGCATCGTTGATCTCTTTCACCGCGAGCTGGATGCCGCGGTTGATCCCGATGCCTGTCGAGGACGAGGGACCGGTGAGCGCCGGCAGATAACCAACCTGGATCGGTTCTTTCGCAGCGATCGCCGGTTTTGGAAGACTGCTGGCAAGGGCAGCAGCGCCAGCGGATGCCAGTGCTTGACGACGGGTCAGCGACATTTTTTGATTCCTCCCTAGAGCGTTTCAGTAACTCCCGAATTTCTTTGCTTATTGGATTTTATGCGCCGCATTATAGCGTCGGCTTGAGGTTGCGGAAAGCACCGTAACGGGCGTTTGATTTCGTGGGGCGTCCCACGACGTCATGCTTTCGTCGTGTGCAACGGCGCGCTGGCGCGGCAAACTCGGAGTCGTCCCCGCGAAAGCGGGGACCCATAACCCCTGCGCTGATTGTCTGGCGTTGAGCCGCCAAAGTACTGCTCAAGTCAATAAATCCCACTCCGTCACTTCCGCTGCGGAGTATGGGTCCCCGCTTTCGCGGGGACAACTCTTTGCCATATGCGACGGCGCCGGCCTGGACGAGGGCCCCTACTCCGGCTTCAGCCCGGTGAACTTCACCACCTTGCCCCACTTTTCAGTCTCGGCAGCAATGAACGCACCGAACTCCGCCGGCGTCCCGCCCAGCGGCTCGCCACCGAGGTCGGCGAATTTCTGCTCCATCTGGGGATCGGCCAGCGCGGCGTTGATCTCGCTGTTCAGTCTGCCGACGATCTCGGGCGGCGTGTTCTTCGGCGCCGATAGGCCGTACCACTGGCTCGCCTCGTAACCCGGCACGGTGTCGGCCACCTTCGGCAACGTCGAGAACAGCTCGGCCTGCGACGCCGTGGTCACGCCAAGCGCCCGCAGCTTGCCCGACTTAATGAAGTCGGCCGTCCCCGGCGTCGTCGCAAACAGCACTTGCACCGTGCCGGCAAGCAGGTCGGTCAGCGCCGGGCCTTGGCCGCGATAAGGGACATGCACCATGTTGACGCCGGCCATGTACTTGAACAGCTCGCCCGCCATGTGCGGCGCGCTGCCGGTGCCGGCCGACGCCATGTTGATCTTGCCGGGGTTGGCCTTCGCGTAGGCGATCAACTCGGCGACGGAGTTCGCCGGCAGCGACGGATGCACCAGGATCGCCATCGGCACGCGAATGATGCCGCCGACCGGCACAGTGTCGCGGATGAAGTTGAAGTTGAGGTTGTCGTAGAGCGTGGCGTTGACGGCATTCGGTACCGTCGACAGCAGCAAGGTATGGCCATCGGGCACGGCGTTCACCACGGTCTCGGTGCCGATATTGCCGCCGGCGCCGGGGCGGTTCTCGGTCACGAAGGGCTGGCCGAGCCGCTCGGACAGCCAGTGTCCGATCAGCCGCGCCGTGATGTCGACACCGCCGCCAGCGGCGAAGCCCGCGACGATCTTCACCGGCCGCGACGGATAGCTTTCTGCGCGCGCAAAGCGTGGCCACGTCGACGCCGCACCGAGGCCGACGCCGAGCAGCAGCAGACGCCGGCGCGAGATCGTTGCCATCACTTGCCTCGTGCCCCCGCGCCCGCTTTGCCGAACGCGCCAGCCTCGCTGAGCGCCGCAAGCCGGCGATCATCGTAGCCGAGCGTCTTGCGCAGCACATCCTTCGTGTGCTGGCCGAGCAGCGGCGCGGCGACGGGATCGACCGTCGGCGTCACCGTCATCTTGATGGGCGGCTCGATGTTGGGCACAGCGCCCGCGGTCGGGTGCGGGATCTTGCTCAGCCGATTGCGCTTGCGCGCTTCCGGTGAGTTGAAGCCCTGCGCGACGGTGCGCAGATAGCCGACCGGAATGTTGGCCTTCTTCAGCTTGCCGATCCAGTTTTCCAGCGTATCGGTGGCGAAGATGCTGTCGGCGATTGCGCGCAGCTTATCCTTGTTGGCGGTACGTGCCTTCCGTGTCGCAAAACTCGGATCGGAGGTGACGTCGGGCCGCTGAAACACCTCATCGAACAGCCGCCGATAGAGCCGGTCGTTGGCGCAGGCCATGTAGAGCGGACCATCGGACGCCTGGTAGAGGCCGACGGTCGGAGAGCCGTTCGGCGAATTGCCGAACCGGCCGGGATTCTCGCCGCTGATCAGATACGCCGTGCCGTAAAACAGCGTCATCGCCATCGCGATATCGAACAGCGAAACTTCGACATACTGGCCGCGCCCGAGTTTGTCCCGCGCAATCAGCGCCAGTAAAATGGCATTCGTGGCCGACATGCCGGTCGCGAGATCGACGATCGGCGGCCCGGTGCGGATCGGCGGCCCATCCGGGAACCCATTCAGCGACATGAAACCGCTTTCGGCCTGCGTGATCGGATCGAAGCCGGGGCGCAGCGCAAACTCGCCCTCGCGGCCATAGGCCGAGATCGCGCAATAGATCAGCTTTGGATTGGTCGCCGCCACCAACTCGTAGTCGAGGCCATACTTCTTCATCACGCCGCCGGAGAAATTCTCCACCACAATGTCAGCTTTGGCGATCAGCTCCCGCGCCACTTCGAGCGCCGCCGGATTGGTGAAGTCGAGCGCAATGCCACGCTTGTTGCGATTGAGCGTGATGAACGCCGCGCTCTCGCCACCGATCTCGGCGTGGTCATAGGCGCGGGTGTCGTCGCCGCCTTCCGGGTTCTCGATCTTGATCACCTCCGCACCGAAGTCGGCCAGCGTCTGCGTGCAGCTCGGCCCCGCAACGACGCGCGTGAAATCGATCACCAGCAGATTGTCGAGCACGGTCGGCGCGCCTTGCGGCCGCGGCTTGCGCTCGGGCAGTTCAACTTTCAGAGGCACTGGGGTGTTTCCTTTTGTTTTTGTTCGTTGAAGTACGGGAGCCTTGAGAGGCTCGCCCCATCATAGCGGATGAAAGATGCCAGGCCACCTTTCCAGCAAGGCGGCGCGTGGGGCTCATTCTGGAAGTCCCGCGAGGCGCAGACCTTCGGAGTATTTTTCCAGGAAAGCGCGCTTCTGATAAGGCCCTAAATAGTCTCCGAGACGGGCAACACGGAACGCTGGATCAACCTCTTGCAGGCGGGCGGTCAAACGATGTGCGACATCGCTGCGTCCAGCAAGAGCAGCACTTGCGGCCCCGATACGCAAAGCGGGATGCGCGATGGGACTAGCCCTTAGCATCTCTTCCGCCTGAGCCAGCGCCTCCTCGTGTCGGCCCAGGAAAAAATAGGCATGTGCAGTCGCCGACATTCTGGTCGGGCTGAGGCCGCTGGGATCGAGCCGTCGGGCACGAGTGAGGTGCTCCAAGGCCAACTTGGGCTGCCCTAGCCAGACGTTGATCCAACCGCTACTTATCCACGCGGTGGCGAGGTTGGGGTTCAGCTCAAGCGCCCGCTCGATCAGTTGGTTAGCTGACGAGAGGTCGCGGAGCACATAGGCCACGGCCCACGCTGCCTGACCCAAGGCCACGCCGTCGTCTTGACCGACCCGCACGACCATCTGCCAGAGGCGGTTGACTTCGCTTTTCTCTTTGTCAACGTCCTTTACCAAGCCGAAGCCAACACGATTGGCATGACAGAACATCGCCATTCCGTAGGCGGATGCATAGCCGGGGTCGAGAGCGATTGCCTTTGTGAACAACCCCAATGCTTCGTTTGCGCTGTCGAATGTCGAGGGAAAAATGCAGGCCAGACCTCTCAGATAGCAATCGTACGCATCGGTACTGTCGGAGGACCTGCGCCGGGCGCGGTCAATTTCGGCCTGCTCCACCCGGGGCGCAATGGCCCCGACCACCTTCTGAGTCACCTCGTCCTGAAACTCAAACACATCGTCCAGCGCGCCGTCGAAGCGCTCCGCCCACGTGTGGGCCCCGCTGACCGCGTCGATCAATTGCGCGTTAATTCGCAGTCTGCTTCCGGCCTTCCGCACGCTTCCTTCGAGAACGTAGCGTACTCCAAGCTCGCGTCCGACCTGCCGGATGTCTGGCGATTTTCCTTTGTAAGCGAAACTTGAATTGCGCGCGATAACGAACAGCGACTTGAAGCGCGACAATGCCGTGATGATGTCTTCAACAATGCCGTCCGCAAAGTACTCCTGTTCCGGATCGCCGGACATGTTTTGGAACGGGAGTACGGCAATCGAGGGCTTGTCGGGAAGCGGCAGGGGCTTGTCGGTGCCAATAGTCGCTGGCGCCGCCGTGCTTGCCGATTTGGCGGTCGCCGTTCGGGCTGCATAGACATGCACAGGCCGCACGATGTTCTTCACGTGCTGCTCGCCTCGATCCTCGAAAGCCGCGTCAACCTTCCCCTCGACTTCGCGGAGTATCTTGTCGCTTACCAGGATGCCTCCGGCATCAGCCAGCGCCTCCAGCCGCGCCGCGACGTTCACGCCCTCTCCGTAGACATCTCCATTGGCCTCTACGATGACATCACCAAGGTTAAGACCGATACGGAGTTGCAATGGTTCGTTCGCAGCTTCCGCTTGGATCGCCAGAGCACACCGCATCGCGGCTATGGGGCTGGCGAACTCCGCTAAGAAGCCGTCGCCGGTTGTCTTCACCAGCCTCCCAGTGTGCCCCTCTATCTCCGGCTCGATTATCTTGCGCCGTAGCTCCTGCATCTGAGCGAACGTCCCTTCCTCGTCGCGCTCCATCGCTGCTGAGAAGCTAGCAACATCAGCGGCCATGATGGCGGCGAGGCGGCGCGTCGGGGTCATTCGGGTATCGCAACGCGTTCGATGATGTCTTTCATCTTCGCCTGATGCTCCGGTTTTCGATACCGGAGGTACCGAAGATACATCTCTCTCAGAAACGATTTACGCAGGTCAGGATACAAGCCCATGATTTTCGTAAGCATGCCGTTCGCTTCATCTGGATCGCCATTCAGTATCGCCAGATAGTGAAGCCTTACCAGGCCATGAAGATCCGTTGGGTTCAACGCTACGAGCTTCTTCGCCCATACAGCCTGCTCTTCCAGGTCGCCCGTCGCAAGCGAAACGGTCAGATGACCTCTCAGCGCTCCAATCACGTTTCCCCTGTCCAAGGGACTCAATCTGATCGCTTGATCCAATGCCTGCCGCGCAATGAGCAGGTCGCCCATGAGAGCGCTGAGATAGCCCTTTATCGCCCAGGCCTGCGCAAAGTTCGGATTAAGATGGAGCGACCGATCGGCCAGCGCAATGCCCCGCTCTACCTCATCGTTCAAGGTGCCAACGACGAAAGCGGCCATTCCAAGAACGGCATCATCGCTTGGCGCGAGTTCGAGGGCACGTGCGGTTCGTCGAGTTACTTCTGCGCGCGCCTCATCAGTTAGCGGTTGCAGATAATTCCAAAAGCGATTGTGCACGCAATACGCTGCCTGCACGTGTGCCAGGGCGAAGTTTGGATCCAGTGCGAATGCTCTTTCGAATTCAGTCTGTGCTTGCCTGTTCGTTTCGAGCGTTCGTTGATTGAATAAAGCCAAACCACGCAAATAGTGGTCATAGCTGTCCCAACTGTCCGGGGGCTTTCGGGTCAAACGATCAGCGTCGGCCAGAATGAGTTGAGGAACAATCTCGCCCACAACGCTGATGACGACGGTGTCTTGCAATTCAAAGACGTCTTCAAGTGCGCCATCAAATTTGTTGGCCCAAAGGTGCGCCCCCGTCACCGCGTCGATCAACTGTCCCGTGATTCGCACGAGACGACCCACCTTTCTCACGCTTCCTTCCAGAACATATTTGACGCCCAATTCACGACCGACCTGTCTGATGTCGACCGCCCTGCCTTTGTAGGCAAACGACGAATTGCGGGCGATGACAAATAGCGATTTGAACCTTGAGAGCGCGGTGATGATGTCTTCGACCATCCCATCTGCAAAATAATCTTGCTCTGGATCGCCGCTCATATTCTGGAACGGCAGGACGGCGATCGATGGCTTGTTCGGAAGCAAAGGTGGATTGCTAGGGTCAAGTAAGATGCTTCTAACGCCTGCTGGTGAGTTGGCTTCGCCACGGGCAAGTCCAGCCTCGAATACTCTAATAGGGTCGTCGATGTTCTTGACCTGCTGCGTACCGAGATCAGTGAAGCTGATCGACAAGACCTTCCTCACCTGCCCGTAGGTTTCGCCAGAGACACATACACCTCCAGGCCGGGCCAAGGTCTGCAAACGCGCCGCGATGTTCACCCCATCACCAAACAGGTCTCCCGCGCGCACCATCACGTCACCAACGTGGATGCCAACGCGGAAATTGATGCGCTTGTCGGACGGCAGGTTGGCGTTTGCTTCAGCGAGAACAGCCTGCGCCTCCACCGCGCACTGCACGGCATCCACGGCACTCCTGAACTCCGCGAGCACACTGTCGCCAGCCGTGTTCGCTATCCGGCCCCTGTGGTCGGCAATGGCTCTGTCGAGAATGGCACGGCGTTCGGTGAGCCCCCTGAGCGTCCCGACCTCGTCGGCGCCCATCAGGCGGCTATAGCCTTCCACATCCGCCGCGAACACCGCAACCAGCCGCCGCCTGACTTCCAATTGCTCTGACAAGACCTGCCTCAGACCACGAGGTGCAACTTGCAAAGCTTAGCAGGACAGACCCGACCGCTCTCGGGAATCCGGTTCGGCAGTTTAGGTAAAATAATACCTGAACCGCGCCTCGCAAAACCCCCACAAATCGGGCGAAAACCGCCGCACCATCAGCACCTTCCGCGGCACCGGTGGTCACGACACCATGGTGTCCGCGATCTTCTCCGCCGTCATCAGCGTCGGGAAATTGGTGTTGGCGCATGGCACCACCGGGAAGATCGAGGCATCGACCACGCGCAGGCCCTGCACACCCCTGACGCGGCCTTGCGTGTCGACCACCGCCATCGGATCATCAGCACGTCCCATGCGGCAGGAGCACGACGCGTGCCATACACCGATCGCGGCCTTGCGCACGAACGCCTCCAGTGCCTCGTCGTCATTCATCACGTCGTCGAACGTAAAACCCTCGACGATGAAGGTGTCGATCATGTAACGGCGCAGCGCCGCCGGCCCGTCCATCATCGCTGCGGCGATTGCGGTGATCACCTTGTTCTTGGTGTTGACGACGCCGATCTTGCGCACGCGATCGGAGTACGATGCCGGGAACGGCACGTCGGTCACAGCTTGCAGCGGCGCGCTCATCTGCAGCGTCGCCATCTTGCGAAAACCGCTCATCAGGCGGTCGAGGTCGCGCTTGTCGGACAACAGGTTGAACTCGACAACCGGCTCGGCGCGCGGATCGCGCGAGGCGAGCTTGACCTGACCGGTTTCCGAATAGGTCTTGTTGACGAAGGTGAGCAGCGAGCCGATCTGCGCACCGACCGCGTGCCAGGCCGACTTTGACAGCGCCGCGACGAACATGTCGCCCTTCGGCACGCCTGATAGCCCCGATGAATAACGCAAGCCGACCTGCACGTGGCGCCGCGAGTGTTCGTTCATGCGCGCGCCGCGGCGGATGTAGGACGACAGCGAGATCGACGGATGATCCATCAGGCGCTGGCCGACGCCTTCGAGGCCGACCAGCACGGGAATGCCGAGCTCCCTGAGATGCCCGACCGGCCCGATGCCGGAGCGCAACAGATGCGCCGGCGAATGGATCGCGCCGCACGACAGCACGATCTCGCGGCCGCGGAATTCCTGCTCCTTGCCCGCGACCAGCGCCTTCACACCGACGCAGCGCGTGCCTTCGAACAGCAACTCCTTGACCTGGGTGTCGGTCGAGATGGTGAGATTGGTGCGCTTGCGCGTGTCGCGATCGAGATAGCCCATTGCGGCGGAAACGCGCTGCTCGGCCTCGTTGGAGTGCGTCACCGGAAAATAGCCTTCGACGAACTCGCCGTTCTGGTCGGGCAGGAAGTTGAAGCCGGCGAGCTTGCAGGCGTCAGCGACAGCCTGCGCATGCCTGGTCCAGTGCTCTTGCGGAATGCGGCGCACAGCGATGCGGCCGTCCTTGCCGTGATACGGCCCGTCGAAGTCGAGGTCGCGTTCAACCTTGCGGAAGTAAGGCAGCACGTCGTTCCAGCCCCAGCCCGCGGCGCCGCGCGCTTCCCACTCATTATAATCGGTCGGCGCGCCGCGATTGGCCATCTGGCCGTTGATCGACGAGCCGCCGCCAAGCACGCGCGCCTGCTCATATTTCCGCAGCGGCGGCCGTTCGGCGTGCGGGTTGTTGTGGCTCACGACCTGCGTGGTGACGCGCAGTTCAGTCCAGTGGAAGCGTGGATCGAAATAGGCCGTGCCGGAGTAGCTATCGCGAATTTCGGGCGGCTCGTGACCGGGCGGCGTGTCCTGCCCCGCCTCGCAGAGTAGCACCTTGTTGGCGCTTTTTGCGGACAGCCGATGGGCGAGCACCGAGCCCGCCGAACCGCCACCAACGATAATAGTGTCGTACACGCTGCGTACCTCCCCGTCTTTTTTGAAGAAGGTAGCGCGCCTTCGATCCGCAGCCTAGCCACCTTTGCCGTCGTCGAGGCTGACAATGACGGCGGCATTGGCAATCGTGATGGCGTCGCCGCCGCTCGCATCGGGAATGTCGAGCCCGCCCTTCACCGCGGTCACCGTGACCTTGCCATAGGGCAGCTCCTTGGCCACGGCCGCGGTATCGACGGCATCGGGGTTTGGCACGCCGATCGTGACGTCGACGATCATGTCGTGCGGCGTCTTGCCCAGCATTCGGACGAAGCCGAGGCTCGAGTGGCGGATGGCGTCGGAGACCGCACGCTTCGCGGCCTTGGTGGCATCGCGGCCGTGAACATCGACGCCCATGCCCATTTCGGTGATACAGCGCACGCGTGCCATGGTGATCCTGCTGTTGAGAAAGCCCGGCCTGAAAGCGGCCGGATGTGAGGACTGTTCGAACCATCCCATGGTGGCATCAAAATCCTCCGGACGCAAAATCGGAGCGCATCCTCCGCGTCTCATGGAAGGCGGCGGGACGTGAAGGCCGGGAGCCAGTGTTCTCGACACCCGTCGCTGCAGGCCCGCCTGACGCAATCAAACCTCATCCGCTCGCGCCAAAATACCGAAACCGCGTCTGCGTCCACCAGTCCGATTGGATCGCGTTGAGGACGCTGATCGAGATCGTCTTGCGGAGCGGGCTGCCGGTCGGGACCGCAAACGCATAGGTTTGTGGTTCAAACATCGAATCGAGAAGCTTGATGGCAAAGGGATGGTGCTGTCGCACATTCCACGCAAGCAGCGGGCGGTCGTAGACGAAAGCGTCGAGTTTGTCCGCCTTCAGGTCATTCAGGCCATCAAGCGGCTTCGCATAGGCGACGAACTCGACATTCATGCGCGCGAGCGCGTCCTCGGACGTGGTGCCGGCCACGGTTCCAACCCTCACGGCAGAAAGTTCGTGCACATCATTGATGGCCTTTTGCAGCTGCTTCATGGTCAGCACCGAGGTGACGCTTGCGGTGAAGACTGCGAGCGCAATGATCGACGTGACCATCCAGAACACGGCGATGATGCGCCCCGGCACGGTCTTCGGTCCACCGACGCTGCTCGAGCGCTGGGTCATCGCGACGGTTGACCACCAGACGCCCGAGGCGAGGCCCTTCGACCCGCCGGCAAAATCGTCATTGCTGCGCCGTTCCAGCAACCAGACCGCCAACCCGGTCGTTATCGCCAGCCCGACGAGCGCGCCGACCGCCTCCAGAAATCCGACCGATCCCAGCGTCCGGACAACGGGCGTCCAGCTGATTGCGGCTTCGGTGCGGACCGCGACGCCAAGCCCGGTCGAGAAGAACGGCTGAGCAAAATCCACGTTGCGCTCGCGGTCTGCCGTGACCGTCAGCGCAGCAACGGCCACGTCGATCTGTCCGGCCTGCGTCTTGTCGAGCAAGGCTTGCACGGTTGGTTCTTCGGCGAACCGGTACTGAACATGCAGGTCCGAAGCGACCCGCTTCCAGAGTTCAATGCTGATCCCGCTCCAGCTCCCGTCAGCCTCCTTCATGGAAAACGGCGGGGCTTCCTTCACTCCAACGACGATCGTGCGCGTCGTCGGGTCATGCGTAAATTCGTCGTCCGCTGCCTGTGCGCCGATCAGGGGTTGCAGGGCGATCGCAAAGGCGAGCAGGCAGACGCAAGAGCTCGACGTTGCACGCATCGTTGCCTCGGACTGCTGTTATCGACCACGGCAGGATCCGGGATTGTTTCCGTCGCGACCATCGGGAGTTCACCCGGCTCTGCTCCGCGACTTGCCTGAGCCCCGGTTGCTCAACCTCAATTAAAATTTGATGCTCGCTCGCATCTCATTCGCGCGATTTTCGCAACTGCGCGTAGTCCAGTGGATGCGAGGATCACCTTCGGCAGGGGGCAGCTTCCGGGACGTCGTTCCCGGGGTGCGGGCTAGGTATTACACGAAGCCGGCACTCAGTTCTGTGCCGGCACTCAGTTCTGTCGGACGGGGATTCCATGAGAGGGACAACAGCCATCGGTGAGGCTGGCGCGAGCCAGCTTTTCACCAAAGGCAGACAGCGCAGGCAGATCACTGTCCTGGTCGCATTCATCCTCATCGGCGCCGCGGTGTTCGGCCTTTGGCAATCCTATCTGGGATTCGTGCACCGGCGGCAGGCACTCGAAAGCGACACCCTGGAGCGCGCGCTGACATCGGCACGCATCGTCGATCGAGAGACGTCGGCGGCCGGGCACCTGCTCCGGAGTCTCTCGACATCACCCGCGCTGGCAAGGGGCGATCTCGCGACCTTTTACGAGCAGATGAGCGCGGCCGCGCCCAACCGGACGTGGCTGCTCCTGAATGATGCCAGCGGGCCGGTCTTGAACACATCCCTTCCCTATGGCGCGTCCCTCGCGGCGCCTGCCGGCTACGATTGGCAGCACGACGAGGGCATCAACGAAATTCGCAAGCGGCGTTTGTGGATCTCGAACCGCGAATACGGCCCGATATCGCACCTGTATTGCGTCGCAGTTCGCCTGCGGATCGATGGCCCTGACGGCGAGATGAAGTACTTTCTCTCGCTGGTCATGGCGGATCCGCAATTGCGCGAGCTCGACCGGCAATACCGAACGCCGGACGACATGCCGGACGGCGTCTTCGATCGCAAGTTCGACATGATCGTTGCCGACGCGGACGGCGTTCAATTCGCTCCATCCGACGTCGCGCTTGTTCGCACACGTGTTCAACAAGGCGAGCGGAGCGGTACGCTTCAAACTGGCGGACTGTTCGAACGACCTCGCATTCTGGCCTTTGCGGTGGCGACCAATTCCGGCTGGACTGCGATCGCCCAAACCAACTTGTCACTGCTGGGTGACCTGCCCGGTTCATTGGGCCTTCGGCTCATCGGTATCGGAGTGGTTTCGTTGCTTCTGATGGGGCTCGGCTTTGCTCTCATCGCGAACCGATGGTTTGGCCTGCCGTTTGAAATCCTCAAACGCGCATCTGATGAAGCCGAGCAGCGTCACCGGACCTACTGGGAGCAAAGCTCGGAAGGGCTCTACATCCTGAACGTCAGTCCCACCGGCCGCTTCAGCTACGAGGCGATCAATCCACGGCTTGAAAGCTGGGTCGGCGTTTCGAACGAACAGGTCCGCGGCAAATCGCCTCACGAGTGTCTGCCCACGGTTATGGCCGACACCGCCGTGAGGAACTATCGGCGGTGCGTTTCCACGCAACGCTCTCTGCGGTTCGAAAATTCGGGTGTGAGATCGGGGAGCGTGAGAACCTGGGAAACCAGTCTCACTCCCGTGCTCAGTCCCAGCGGACAGGTCATCCAGTTGCTCGGCCGAAGCAACGACATTACCGAGCGCCTCGAAATGCAGCGCCAATTGAAGGAAAGTCAGGAACGACTGGCCGCGGTCGCCAGGGCCGTTCCCGGCATTCTGTTCGTGGCGACGGCAGACGGCACGATCGACTATTTCAACGATCAGCTGGCGCAATACGCCGGCGTTCCGGAAGACTCCTCCGAGCCGATCAGGTTGACATCGCTTGTGCATCCCGATGACCAGCGGCCGGTCACCACGGCATCGGCCAAAGCTGCAGCAAGGCCGGAGCCATTTTCAATCGAATGTCGGATCCGCTCGGCATCCGGCGCCTATCGGTGGTTTCTTGTTCGGGCGGCACCCGTGCACGATGGCGACACCATCAGATGGTTCGGCATCGCAACCGATATTGATGATCGGAAACAATTGAGTGCCGCTGTCGCCGATTTACGCCAGCGGCTTCAGGGCATCCTCGAAGGCATCAGCGACTGCTATTTCGCGATCGACCGGCAAAGCCGCATTGTCGCGCTGAACACACGCGCCGCGGAATGGTTCGGGCGACCTGCCGACATGCTGATCGGTGTCGACTACAGAACGCTCGGCCAGATGACGCCCGGGTCGCTCGAATTCAGGCTGCGTCAGCCGTTTCATGCCGCGGTCGAGGACGTGGTTACCCGCGGCGTCAGAATACAGGAGGAATTGCCCTCGAAGATCTACGCAGGTCGATGGATCGATATCCAGGTCAGCCCCGCCGACGAAGGCGCCGTCGTTCTGTTCAGGGATATCACCGATCGGAAACTCAGCGAGCAACGGGCCGCGCAATCGCTCGGCCTGATCCAGTCCTCGCTCGATGCGCTGTCGGCACGCGTCGCAATTCTCGATGGCAGCGGCTTTGTGATCGCGGTCAACAAAGCCTGGCAAGCCTTCAACACCGGCGAGACTGCACATGAATCCCGGCTCGAACTACAAGGAAAGCTGCGAAGTTCCGGATCTTCGCGACGGCTTGATAAGGACGGTCAACGGGCACGGCGGCTTCAAGCTGACCTACCGTCTCGCGATCAACTCGGGCCATCGCTGGTACCAGGCCACGGTCGCTCCGTTCAAGCAGAACGACTCTTCGCGCATTGTCGTTGCGCATGAGGATGTGACGGAGATCGTTGAGAACAGGCAATCGATCGCGGACCTCCACGAACGATTGATCTCGCTGCAGGAAGACGAACGACAGCGAATTGCCATCGAACTGCACGATTTAACGGCGCAGTACCTTGTCGCCGCCGGGTTGAGCATGGTCGCGGTGCGCAACGCGACCGGCGCGATCGCGGGGGTGAGCGCGCTTTGTGACGACGTCGACGATCTGATCGACGCCGCATTGAAGGAGTTGCGCGTCTTCACCTACCTCTTGCACCCGCCGGGTCTCGACCGCGATGGGCTGAAGACGACGCTCGAACGATTTGTGGCGGGCGTTCACAAGCGATCTTCGCTGCAGATCGACCTCACTGTCGACGACGAGGTCGAGAGCTTGCCATACGAGTTCCAGCGGACGGTTCTCCGAATCACGCAAGAGGCTCTCGCAAACGCTCATCGGCATGCCGAGGCGAGGTCGGTCGATATCAAGATGACAATCGATGATGACAAGCTCCGGCTGATCGTCTGCGATGATGGACGCGGAATGCCGCATGCATCGATGGACGAACTGGCGGAAGGATTGCAGCTTGGCGTCGGCATCGCCGGAATGAAAACCCGAACCGACCAGCTTGGCGGTGAAATCGAATTTGTCACGAATTCGAGCGGCACAACCGTCATCGTGGTCATCCCGCTCCCTGACACTACCGGGATACGGCGGCGGGCCGCTGCGGACAAACGGGTCGCACTGGCGGTCCACTGACAGTGGCGTCTCGGCGCTCGTCAGGCGATCGAGCACAGCAATCGTTGCGGACTGTCCGCGATCTGGCGGCTTGTGAAATTCGGGTAGATTTCGACAAAACAACCAGAGCACGCCACAATTGCAGGCTGGACTACCTTCACGCACAAGCGATTGGAGCAGGGCAGGCATGGCTCGGTCTGCAACGGGCGCTTCCTGAACAGTGTGTCAGCGTCCTTGCCCGGTAGGGGAATCCCGTCCCGCGAATTCATGGTTTCCGAGAATTCACGCGCCGACGAAACAGACCTATTGGCCAAGGTTGCTGGCAATCGAGGCTCATCACATCGGGGCCACGCAAATGGCGCCAAAGCGCATTTTAATCGCCGACGATCACGAGGTCGTCCGCTCCGGCCTGCGTTCAATTTTGCAGGCCCATGAGGGATGGGAAGTTGTCGCAGAAGCGGACAACGGCAAGGACGCCGTCACGCTGATTATCGAGAAGACGCCTGACGTGGCGATCATCGACTACTCGCTTCCGCTGATCAACGGTGTGGAAGTCACACGGAGCGTCAAAGCGCGGCAGCTCGATACCCAGATCCTCATCTTCACGATGCACGACAACGACGCCCTGGTCAGGGAATCGTTCAAGGCGGGGGCGCGGGCGTTCCTGTTGAAATCGGAAGCAAAGCGACAGCTCACGGCGGCAGTCGAGGCCTTGCTGGCGCGCAAGCCCTATTTCACAGGCATCGTCTCCGAGAAGATGCTGGCGAGTTACCTGTCGACAAACGCGGCGCCGACGGTGTCATTGTCGCCGCGCGAGCGCATGGTGATCCAGCTGATCTCGGAAGGCTACAGCAACAAGGGCATGAGCAACGTGCTCAACTTGAGCGTCAAGACCATTGAGACGCATCGCGCCTCCGCAATGCACAAGCTGTCGGTTAAATCGACCGCCGGGCTCGTGCGCTACGCAATCAAGAACATGCTGATCGAGCCCTGAGACCTGCAGCTCCAGTGACGCATCGAAATCCGATGTGACCAGCGGCGATATCGATCGGTTGAGAACGTGTTCTGCCCGGATATTTCGAGGTGCAGCCCCCACCGCAAGAGCACGCGCCGCCCTTTAGCACTTTTCTCGGGACGAAAACGTCCGACGAGTTTGCACGCACCTCATCGCCGGAAATTTCGGGTTCACAGCACCACCTCGGCAACTGGCTGTTCGCCTGTGGGACATACCAATCAGCCGTCCATTCCCAGATTCCATTCGTCATGCCGCAGAGACCGTAACTGCCCTGCGCCGCAAATTCCCATTCTGCCTCGGTCGGCAGCGCCTTGTGTGCCCAGGCGGCATAGGCCTCGGCATCCTGATACGTGATGTGCACGGCCGGACGATCATCGAGCAGCTGCCCCAGAACGGCGCAGCTCTCGGCGTAGCTTGTTGCCGCAACGAACTCGCTGAATTGCCGGACGGTGACCGGCATCCGATCCATCCAGAAGCCGGTCACGAATGCATGGATCACCCCGCTCGGCTGGTCGTGCCCTCGATCGCGCTGCATGTAGAACGCACCACCCGGGATCCAGACCATGGCGTCCGGGCGAGACCACGCCGGTCCGATCTCAGCTGCAGCATTGCATCGAGACATGCCCATATCAGGTCATCCCGCCAGTCTGCTTGCGTCGCAGGTTTCGAGCGATCGGACTATCCGGACATGTCCTGAGCCGATCGCGTGGCTTTTCCGATAGGGTTCGGCTGCGTTCCCCTGCAACCGCATTTGAAAAAGTCATCAGCGTTCTTGTTGCTGAAAGCCCCGACGGCGCGGTATGGAACGCTGCAACGTGCCTACACGTTAGCGCTGACGAAGTAACGTCGAAGTGAGGCGCGTAACTACGGGCATCGTTGCGACAGCCATCAAAACTCCTCGACGCTTTCCTAAACATCACGGCAACGTCCCGGCTTGAGATACGGGTTTTGCCCTATGGCAAGATGTCGAAAGAGCCTGTCCGCTACGGACCATGCCAGTTGCATGCCGTCCCGATCCCGAGCAGGTCATTCCGCTCCGGACGAAGACTGCGGCGGATCAGTTTTGAGGGAACCTCGCCATGTCGATCCATGTCGCCCCTAGCGCAACTTCGCCCCGCGCCCGGTCCTTCCGCTTCTCGCAGGACTGGTTTTCGAACCACATCCCGGCATGGGAAAGAATCCTGTCGCGGATTCGACCGCGTCCGCCTGATCGAGATCGGCTGTTTCGAAGGTCGCGCAACCAGCTACATGATCGAGCGCTGCAGCGAGTTTGGCCCGATTACGCTTTGCTGCATCGACACCTGGTCCGGGAGCGTCGACCTTTCTCCCGCACAGATGGTCGGTGTCGAAGATCGCTTCGACAACAACGTGACGCTTGCCATGAGCAATGTCACCACGAAAGTCAACTTTCGAAAACTGAAGCAACCCTCATCAAGCGCGCTCATCCAGCTGCTGTCGACGGGCGAGAAGCGATACGACCTGATCTATATCGATGGATCGCATACCGCACCCGATGTGCTGATGAACGCCGTGCTCGCGTTTCGACTGCTCCGGATCGGCGGGGTCATGATCATGGACGATTATCTCTGGACGATGGAGCCGCAGCGGTCGGTCGACCTTCTGAACACGCCGAAACTCGCGATCGACGCCTTTACGTCGATCTACCTGCGGAAGCTTCGAATCCTGTCGGATTTTCCGAACTCCCAATGCTTCGTCGAAAAGATCGCCGCCTGAACCATATGGGCATGGCCGTTGTGCGTGATCATGACGGTGACGACGTCGCTGCAGCTGGTGATCCAGTACAAGTTGAATTTCTGGAGTTGCGATCTGTTCAACGCCACCGGAACCCGCCGCTGCGCACTCGGCAAGCGTTCTTCGGCTCGACGTCGGCCCTGCGCGTCCGGCGCCGGAGGATCGGTTCCGCGCCTGAGGCGGCCGCGCGTTGCGCCACAATCGTAATTGTTAAAATCGAATTGGAACAATCGAGCTAATGAACGCGATATCAAGCGAGGTGTCCCGAATTACACGACCTCACGTCGGACAATCAGGGAATTCCCGATACCTGATGCGCCGGCAAAAAAGCTTTGCTGCGTTGGGGTTGAAATCTGGAGATCGCAAATGTCGAGCCGTAAAGCCAAGCTATTGTCCTTGATCGCGGTGGCCGGAGCAGTTGCACTTATGTCTGCTTCAGCACAGGCCCAATACGTGACCCGGTCCTACCATCGCTCAATCTACCACCCGTACTACGCTCGCGCCCAGACCGTTTATGATGCTCAGGCTTACATGGGCGGTGGGGTCAATGTTCTTCCGCCAACCATCGTACTTCCCCTGATCGGAGGCAGTTATGACCCGTACGGCATGCTTCCCTCGGTCTATGGATGCTGCGCGACCGCGATCAACGAACACATCGGCTTGATCGGCGAAGGCGGCGGTCTATCGCGCTGAGATGACGTGCAGCTGCCGAAGTGGGCCATAGCCCTTATCCCCTCGCTCTGTGACCCGGTTATCCAGCCCCTTTAACCGGATCGCATGGGCTGGCCTCTGCCCATTGAGGCCAGCCCCGCCCCTTTTTCAAGCAGGCGCACTGCCCCAACGATCGTGATCCTAACAGACATCGTCACGACAACGCGCGTTGATGATGCTGACCCGCTTCGGCGCCTACCCGCAATTCAAACGACCGCCAGGCAGTGCCCGGCCCGCCGACCTCATTCTTGTCGCCTGCTCGCCGCAGCGCTTGCATTGCATTGCCGCAGGGTCGTGGGACCTGAAGGATAGGCCCAGGTCGTCATGTCGTGGAGCCGATCGTGATTGCCAAGGCCCCTGGCTTGGATAACTTCCCAGCACGCTCAATCCACCTGATCTTGAAACCTGCTTCTTCTACTTCGCCTTTGAGGCCTCGAACGCGTCCCGATAGCCGCGAGCGACGGTCCGAACGCCGCGTCCGATGTCTTCGTACGCCTCGTCAGGCAGATTCGCCAATGACACGCGCAGTGACCAGTCCGGTGCTTCGAAGCCGCCGCCATTCAGCAGCACGATGCCGTGAGCCTCGGCCAGTCGGAAAGCAAGATCGAGCGGGTGGACATGCTTCTTCAGGTATTCGACGGCGTCATCGCCGATGTTCTTGGCGTGCCCAGAATTCGAAGTCGATCAGCCCGTAATAGGCATCGTAGTTCGGGTTCGGCGCGAGCTCGAGGCCCAGGCTCTCGATCATCGCCCATGCGCGCCGGTTGACGATCTCCATGCACGCCTTCTGATACTCCTTCTTTACATCCATCATCTCGCACAGCGAGAACAGGCTCATCATGACCTGCTGCGGCAGCGACAGACCGGCGGTATGGTTGAGCGCCACGTCGCGACTGTCGGCGACGATGCGATCGATAAACTTGATCTTGCGCGGCTCAAGCGTCAGGGCGCCATACCGCTTGTCCAATGCCTTGACGTCGGCGTCCGGCAGCTTTGCGATCATTTTGTCGAAGATGTTGTCTTCGTGGATCGCGATAACGCCGAGCCGCCATCCGGTGCAGCCGAAATACTTCGAGTAAGAGTAGACGCCGATGGTGTTCTGCGGCAGCTCGCCCATCAGGGACCGGAAATCGTCGACGAATGTCCCGTACACATCGTCGGTCAGCAACATCAGGTCCGGACGCTTGGTCTTCACCAGCTTTGTGATCTTGGCGATCGTTTCCTTGCTCATCGCCATGCCGGTCGGGTTGCCGGGATTGACGATGAAGAACGCCTTGATCTTTGGATCCTCGAGCTTCTTGATTTCAGCATCCGTGTACTGGAATTTGTTCTCCTGTGGCGCCTGGATGTGCACGACCTTGAGGTCGTAGTCCTCCAGATGCGTCATCTCGAGATAGGGCGTGAAGATCGGCGTGCCGAGCGCGATGGTGTCGCCGGGATGCAGCAGCCGATTGGCCTTCAGCGATTTGAAGATGTAGCACATCGCTGCGGTGCCGCCCTCGACCGCGTAAAGATCGAATTTGCCGGCCGGCCGCGGATTGCCGCACATCGCCCACATCAGATATTCGTGCACGATCCGCTCGTTGTGGACCAGCATGCGATCGGGCACTGGATAGTTGTCGCCGATGATGGAATCGACCAGCTCATGGACGAAGGCGTCGGGATCGAACCCGAACGTCTTGATCGCAAACTGCACCATCGATGAAAGGAAGCCGGCGCCGGGCATGTCGGCGTGCTTCGCAAGCCATGCGTCGAAGCGGTGCGCGATGCCAGTTGCCTGCGGCATGCCGCCGATCCCGGCGGGATGTTCCATCACCCGTTTGCTCTCGGTGATGGCGAATTGGCCAAGCAGGAAGAAGCCTTCGCGCGGCGTCGTCGCGACCCAGTTGGGATTGCCGCGGCCGGCATTCAGGAACGCGGACTGGGCGGTTCTGCGAAGTCTTCTTGGCGAGCTTGATCAATTCATCCTTGATCTCGAACGGGCTCAGAGCCTCGAATTTACGCAGCGTGAGGATGTCAGCCATGACTTACTCCGATCATCAAAGTGTTCAGTCCAGCAGGAGAACGATCGACATGCGCACCAGAAAATCAAACGCGGCAGCCAATCGGTCGAAGCGCTTTCCCATTCGTTGCGTTCAAGTCATCAACATGACGAGAACCATTCCCCAGACTGTCAGCAACGTGTTCCCCACCGCGTAGGTGACGGTGTAGCCAAGCCCGGGAATGTGACTCTTGGCGCGGTCGTTGATCATGCCGAGCGATGCTGTCGTGGTGCGCGCCCCCGAGCAGCAGCCCAGCAGAATCGCGTCATCGAAGCGGAACAGATATTTTCCAACGTACATCGCCAGGATCAGAGGCACTGTCGTAACAGCCACCCCCCAGAGGAACAGGCTGAAGCCGAGTTGTTGCAGCCCGGCGACAAATCCCGGGCCGGATGAGATGCCGACCACGGCGATGAACACGTTCAGGCCGACCGAATTCATGAACCACACGGTAGACGACGGAATCCGCCCGAACGTCGGGCGCACCGAGCGCAGCCAGCCGAAGAAGAGGCCGGAAATCAATGCGCCGCCTGACGTCGACAGGGTAAGAGGCACGCTGCCGACCTTGTACACCACCGCGCCGAGCAGGGCGCCGATCGCGATTGCCCCACCAATGAACGCCACGTCAGCGACGTCGGTTGCGCGGTCTGGATAGCCCAACGTTTTGGTCGCTGCCGCTACGTCCTGGGTCCGTCCGACGAGGGTCACGATATCGCCCCGTTGCAGCTCCGTGTCCGCCAGTACCGGAATGTCGGTCGCGGTCGCTCCACGTGTGATCTTTCGCAGGAAAACGCCACGCGTCGACGGAGATTTCGCCAACTCGGCCAGCGTCATTCCGTCGGCCTCTTTGCTCGTCACGTAGACATCGACGCCCTCGGTTGGCACCGCCAGCAGTTCACGGTCGTCAACTTCGTCCGCTGCGGTACCGATCAGAGTAACCAGCACATCGCGCCGGCCGGCCAATGCCACAACGTCGCCCGCCTGAATGACGGTGTCTGCCGTCGCATCGATAATCTTGCCGCCGCGTCGAATACGCTGGACGAACACCCGCTGCTCGGGCAGCAGCGCCTCGGCTTCCTGCGCCGTCTTGCCCACAATCCGTCCCTGCTCGGGGACGCGGAAGGCGCGCAGCTCAAAGCGATGCCAGGCTGTGCCGGGACCGCCCTCTTCCTTCTTTCCTCCGTGCTTCTCCTCGTAGCGCTTGCATGCGGCCTCGAGGTCAATGCCGAGGAGTCCGGGGCCGATCATGGCGAGAACAATCGCGGATCCGATCGTGCCGAAGATGTAGGTGACGGCGTACGCCACCGGCATTCCATCCAGTAGCTTTTTGGTTTCTTCGGGCGATAACCCGAGCCGGTTGATGGCGTCGGTCGCAAGACCCATCGACGCCGAGATCGTTTGCGAACCTGCATAGAGTCCCGCGGCGGAGCCGACGTCATAACCCGCAAGCCTGGCGCCGAAATAGGGGGCAACCAGACAGAACACACAGACCACCACGGCAAACAACGCCTGCGGAATTCCGTCCTTCGCGATGCCGCGCACGAATTGCGGTCCGACCCCATAGCCGATCGCGAACAGAAACATCAGGAAGAAAGTCGGCTTGAGCGGGCCTGAAATCGTGATCCCGAGTTGGCCGATGAGCACTGCGGCAATCAGGGTCGCTGTCACTGCGCCAAGGCCAAGACCCTTGTAGGTGAAGGAGCCGAAGTAATATCCGAGGGCCAAGGACAGGAAGATGGCGATTTCCGGATAGGTGCGGAGCGTATGGACGAACCAATCGATCATGAAATCAACCCTTCAATTCCTGCAACGCGAAATTCCTGCAACGCGAATTGACCGAGCATGAAGAACGCTACGCGCGGCGTGGTCGCAACCCAGTTCGGATTGCCGCGGCCGCTGCTCGCCTTCGCGTCTGGCAGGTCGCACAATGGCATCGGTCGCGCAGGAAGGAATCAGGCGTTGGCCTGAACCCCGGGCAGGGTTTACCCGCGACGGGAGCGGCGGCGGAATGGTTTGCGCTTCAAAAGATCAGCTTGGCCTGAACCTGAACCAGCTGCTTCTCATGGTGAATTTGTTCTTCAAGCATGACTTTGAGAATATCTTCGGCTCGCACCAGCTCTTTGTCATTCGAGGCCGACTTCAGGCGCTCAACGAGATCGCGCTGACGGATAACGCGCATCGCGTCGTCAGCTACGATGCGGGACAGCCGCGAAGCTTCTTGAAGGAGTTGCTCGCGATCCATCGCGCGCTCATCGGGCACATCGACATTGTCCCGACAAAACACACGCGTCTTTCGTTTATTCCTGTTTGTTTTGCTGTCGGGCGATGAGCCGTCCCGCGACAGAAAGACAACGCTTGCGAGAGACAAACGCAAAGATGCGGCGCGCCGCGTACAACGCGACGCCACCGCATCGAGTAAAGCGCCAGTAAGCAGGTCCAGTCAGGTCTTACGGGTTCTCACCTGAACGCGTAGTTGAAGCCGAACTTGAACATCTGGAAGCTGCGGTTACTGCTCGTAAACGTATCGACCACGGTTCCGCCAACCGCGACCGGCACGGCGAAGTTTCTATTGCTAAGTCCGATATAGTCGTACTCGCCCTTCAGAGACCAGTTGTTGTTGATCGCGTATTCGATACCGCCGCCGAGCAGCCAGCCGCCGACACTGTTGCCGCCGCCGGTGCCGAACGTAGCGCCCGTCGTCATGTTCGTGACCGTGATGCCGCTGTTGTTGCCAACCCAGCCGCCGCCGGCCTTGCCGTAGAACAGCCAGTGGTCGGCGGCCCAGCCGAACCGCGCGGCCAATGTCGCGACCCAAGGGGTGCTGCTGGTGGAAACCACGAACGGTCCGTTGCCGCCGACGATCACCCCCGCACTGCCGTTGTTATTGTTGCTGGCGATGCCATCGATATCACCTTCGACACCGAGCACAAAGTTGCCGGTCTGCCAGTTGTATCCGAGCTGACCGCCGCCGATGAACCTGCCGTCGCTGCTGCGGGTGAAGGTGTTGCCAAACACATCGGTGACGGAGCGCTGCCCCCATGCCGCGCCGAGATTGCCGCCGAGGTAGAAGCCGGTCCAGGTGAACAGCGGCACCATGACCGGTGGCGGCGGCGGCGCCTTCACCGCCATGTCGGCCGCCTGACCAGGACTGGCTGCGCCCAAGAACACTGCGGCAGAGGCTATTCCCAAAAGTAGTTTTCTCATGTCCCTTTTCTCCGTCTCCGATCAAAAACCACGTTGCCCCCGACTCCAGCCCCAAATCAGCAGAGACGCGCGCGGATACGTTTAGATAACCCCAAAACTCATCAACCAGCAGTTCATAACTCGCACTGCCTGGAAAATAAGTCGCGTAGTGACAAAACAATCACGCGTTGCATCAAAGTCACGCCCGGAACTCGCATTTGGACAATGTCCCTGTCCATTCTCGATCGATGCAAGCGACGATGATCCAAATGACGATGATCCAGGTGATGTTGCCACTTCCACCAGCCCGATGATCTCGAGGTGCACTCAAGCAAAGCGTTAACATTTGTTTACTTCTGACGGCGCGCGTCAGTTTCCGAACAATCGCCCCTCAGTTCCTGAACAACACGGTGTAGTCGACGATGAAACGAAACTCAGGCTGAGGGTTCCTGACATTCCCCTCCTGCCAGAGGTCCGAGTACTGCACCTTGACCCGCCAGCCCTTCAGCGGACCATCGGACGGCCGGTACTGCGCCCACAGATCGAGTTCTTCGCGATTGGCGATCGCGGCATTGGTCGCCGGATTGATTGCGTCCCAGCCGTGACTGTACCAGGCGCCGACTGCCAGGCCGGACAGGCCGTACTTGCCGAACGCATAGCCGAAGTCGTAGCCCAAACTCGCTCCGACCGCCTTCTCCCTGGCGTTGTCGAACGACACTTGCTGCATGTCGGTGTAGTTCGGCTTGGTGCCGAACGGCGAGAATATCTTGGATTGATCACCGGTGGCCGATCCGGCGAGGAAGGCCGTGAACCCGACGTACTGCATCTGCACGCGGCCCGAGGCCTGATACGTCGCAAACGTGCCGAGCATGGCGGTGTCGACCGAGCGCTGGTCGATGACGTTGGCGCCGATCAACCACTGCGGCATGTCCTTGGGCAGCTGAACTGTGTACTCGGCCTGGGCGAATCCGGTGTTGACGAAATCCTGCAGGTAATAGTCCATGAAGATGGTCGAGAGGCCCGGGATCGCCGGCGGCCGGTACTTGACCATGCCGTAGGGCGCGCCGCGATTGAGCACGTCGGCGCCGGCAATCGCATCAGACAGCGGAATGAAATCGTTGGAGTCCCGCTGCTTGATGGTCCAGATGTAGCCGACCGAATAGTCGTATTCGCGGCTCTTGTTGGGCAGCGTCGTCGCCATCACCAACTCGAAGGTATTCGGCACCATGCGATTGTCTTGCGGATTGATCAGCGGCGTATCGACCAGAGTGCGGCCGCCGCGAAGTTCCTGATCGCCGAACTGGGCGAAGCCATAAGCCTGGCCCAACACACCCAATTGTTCCTGCTGCGGATTGAGCAGCTTTGTGCCGCCCTCGTCGGGAGGGGCGAATATCGGCTGCGACGTGTACAGCGCGCCGTGGATACCAAAATGGTCGGCGATCAGGCCGGAGCGGTAGGCGATCCAGCCTCCGGCGGCCCAGGCGCGGGAGCGGGAACCGTCGAAATTGTCACGGGTGAGGTAGTACGTGCGGGCAACCGCCTGCACGAGCGAGTCGCGGAAGAAGGCGGGGATGTCCGAATTGTCCCGACCGCTGAGGTCACGCCAGTGGACCTCGCGCATGTACGATTGCGGCGGCAGCACGTAGAGCGGCGCGGATTCCGGCCCGGCGATTTCCTCCTGCGCCACTTCCTGCCGGGTGACGGGCTGGGCCACAGTCTGCGCGCGAACCTCGGCGATGGCCGAGAGCCATCCTGCCGATACCCCACAACTGAAAAGAAGAGCTGCCTTTGCGCCACCGACTGGACGGCGCTCGCCCGCAGCCGTCTTCTGCGCTCGCTCAAGTGGCTGCATGTCCCCGGCCCCCGTACCCCTTAACGCGACCTCAGTGTTCTCGTCGCGACGTTCCGCAGTAACACCCGCTTGCCACACGCATGGCTCGATCAAACACTCCATCGTCAAACTGACGTAGCTCGGCCTGCAACCGCTATTGTCCCAAAGGACACCATCGCCGCGCTGGCTCAGGAGGCTGCGTGTCGCCGCCCCCTGATGCCGCGATGAATCATATGCATATCAGGGCTTCCGATTGCGGTTGAAAAGTGTCGGTGCGCAATTTCCTACAAGAGCGACATTTTCAACACATGAGGCTGCTTTCTAAGTCGTTCGCGATCGCAGAAAGAAGAGCGATCATGGAACAATTGTCAGACACGTTGACCTACTCACTTCGCACGAGCTACTCCGCCAATTCGACCCGCGGTTTTCGGCAAGGGCCTTCCCGGGCATCGCCTGATACGACGATCGATTTCCGGCAGTCAGCTAACAAGCTGCGCCGCGCGAGCTCAAGCGCAGCGTTGGGACCCATTGCTGATTCGCCATCTGCAGCGCCGATCTTCAATGACATTGCGGCAGCCCACCATATGCCAGGCGATGATCGCGACCTCGGTCGTCATCGCCCTCACGTCGTCCGCGCCGGCGGAAGCGGAGAAGGCGTCAGCCGGCGGCAAGCTGATCGATGATCCCTTCCTGAACCATTTCGCTCTCGGGTTACTGTTCTTCGTCGTGGCCATGCTGTGATCGTCCCGATGCGCGACTTCGGGCGATCAACGCGTCCAAATCAGGATTCCGCCCGAGAGACCGCAGGTCCGGCTTCTCATAGGCTCGCGTCATCATGTGACCCGGTTAGCTCGTCCTCCCCCCCCAAGCACCGGATCGCAGGGGCTGGCTTTTCCCCGAGGGCCAGCCCCACCCCCTCGCTTCCGGGCGGTCAGCGCACATCCCGAGTACGTCGCACAAGCCGATGCGTGATCTACCAAGATTGAACGGGGGTTTTTGCCGATATTCCCGCTCGACTCCGTCGCGTTCAATTCTGATCGCCAATGCAAGAGCTGGAACGCGCATCTGGCGTCGCAAGCGCGATGTCGCATTCGGCCGACCGCGAGCAGGATTGATGTCATGAACCCATCCAACACCATCGCGGCTTTGACTGTGCTGAGGCGACCGGGCGCGACACGTTCAGCACCAGCACGTCGGTTCTGACCCCCTCCCACTATTCATAGCTACAATCAAACATGGCTTCCAAACATTGACTTCAGGAGCGCAAAATGCCGGATCCAGCCAGCAACCAATCAGCACGCATCGATCGCTTCTTTGCCGGCCCCGGCGCACGCTGCGATCAGTGGCGCGATCTTGTTGAACTGGCGGAAGCCTGGTGCAAGAACGCCGGCGAGCGGGCGAGCTTTGACGCGGCACTTGCCGACATGACGGCGACGGAGCAATTTCACGCTTATCCCGGTCATCATCTCACTGCGGCGCTGCAGGACCATGCCGCGGCAAACGATCCGCGCGCGACCGCGGCGCTCGCCCGGCGCATCACGCGCGCGCTGTTGACGCGATCGTTCCGTCAGAGCGCCGGCGACTGGGAGACCGACGAGGACAGCCAGAACGCTGTTGCGGAGACGTTACCGCCAATGAACGGCCGCGGCGAAACGCATCGGCCGTATTTCGAGGTGCTGATCGTAACCGGCGCGCCGGCTGCGCGCTGGCCGACGATTGCCGCCGAGTGGCGCCGCCTGCGCCGTCCGCTCGATGCGTTCGTCTACGAACCGGTGGTGGTCGGCAGTTTCGAGGACGCGCTCTGCGCAACGATGCTCAACACCGATCTCGCGGCCATCATCATTCACGAAGGCTTTGCGTTCCGCTCGCGATATGACGTTCCGGTGCTTCGCACCCTGACCCAGGAACTGAACCCCAATGCCGACACCCAGGGGTCCGCGCTGGACCTGGCGCAGCTGCTCAAGCGCGTTCGTCCCGAGCTCGACCTCTACCTGCTCAGCAATGGACACGTCGAGGATATCGCCGGCAGTCCGCACTCGGATTCGCTGCGCCGGGTGTTCTATGGCGTGGAGGAGTTGCTGGAGCTGCACCTCGCAATCATCGAGGGCGTCGAGGATCGTTACGACACGCCCTTCTTCGATAACCTGAAGAAATACGCGCAGCGGCCGATCGGAACGTTCCACGCCCTGCCGATCGCGCGCGGCAAGTCGATCTTCAAGTCCGACTGGATCCGCGACATGGGCGAGTTCTACGGGCCGACCTTGTTCCTGGCGGAAAGCAGTGCCACGACCGGAGGGCTCGACAGCCTGCTCGAGCCGACCGGCAATATCAAACGGGCTCAGGACAAGGCGGCGCGCGCGTTCGGCGCCGATCATGTCTTCTTCGTCACCAACGGCACGTCGACATCGAACAAGATGGCGATCCAGGCCCTGCTCGGTCCCGGCGATATCGCAATCGTCGATCGCAACTGCCACAAGTCCCATCACTACGGCATGGTGCTGGCCGGCGCGTACCCGCTCTACGTCGAAGCCTTTCCGATGACGGAATATTCGATGTACGGCGCCGTTCCGCTGCGCACGATCAAGAAGGCACTGCTCGACCTCAAGGCCGACGGCAGGCTCGACCGCGCCAAGATGGTCGATCTGACCAACTGCACGTTCGACGGTCACATCTACAATACGCGGCGCGTGATGGAAGAGTGCCTGGCGATCAAGCCAGACCTGATCTTCCTGTGGGACGAAGCCTGGTTCGGGTTCGCGCGCTTCTCGCCGTTTCTCCGGCCGCGCACCGCGATGGGGGCCGCATCCGATATCGAGGCCTGGATGAAAGATCCACGCGCCGTCGATGACTACGAAAAGCAGAAGGCCGAACTCGGCGCTAATCCGTCCGACGAGACCCTGCTGAAAACCCGGCTGGTTCCCGATCCGCGCAAGGTGCAACTGCGGGTCTATCAGACCAACTCCACCCACAAATCGATGTCGGCCTTGCGCCAGGGCTCGATGCTGTTCGTCAAAGATGTGCTGTTCCACACCGTCGAAGCGCAATTCCGCGAAGCTGTCTTCACGCACGCCTCAACCAGCCCAAATCAGCAGCTGATCGCCAGCCTCGACGTCGCGCGTCGCCAGATGGAGCTCGAAGGCTACGGCCTCGTCCACAATGCGATCGAGATTGCGTTGCGGATACGGCAGGCCGTCGCGGAGCACCCGCTGATCTCGAAGTATTTCCACATCCTCGGCGCCGACAAGATGGTGCCGGCATCCTATCGCGAGAGCGGGTTCAGCGACTATCTGGCTGCCGGTACCGACTGGGCCCGTGCACGCCGCAGCTTTCTCGAGGACGAATTTTGCCTCGATCCCACTCGCATGACGCTGGTGTGTGGCACGGCCGCGTTCGACGGCACGCAGTTCAAGGGACTTCTGGCGAACCAGTACAACATCCAGGTCAACAAGACCTCGCGGAATTCCGTGTTGCTGCAATCCAATATCAACAATACGCGGAGCGACGTTGCTCACCTGATCCGCGTCCTGGTGGAAATCAGCACCGAGATCGACCAGCGCATCGCCAGCGGCTCAGCCAACGTGCGCAAGGCGTTCGACGAAAGTGTCAAGAGACTGATGACAGACGTCCCGGACCTGCCGAACTTCTCGCATTTTCACAGCGCATTTCGCCAGGGCGCCGGCCGACGTACCAATGAAGGTGACATTCGCAGCGGCTTCTATACCGCGTACAATCCGAGCGGCTGTGAATACATCCGTCTGTTCGATCCCGAGATCGACCGCCGCCTGAAGACGGGACCGGAGCTGGTGTCCGCCAGCTTCGTGATTCCGTACCCGCCAGGCTTCCCGATCATGGTGCCGGGCCAGGTGATCACGACCGAAACCATCGAGTTCATGCGCAAGCTAGATGTGAAGGAAATCCATGGCTACAACGCGGCCGACGGCCTGAAGCTCGTCCGGGCCGAAGCGCTGACCGCGAGCGCGGCAACGCCAAAGCAGGCCGCGTAGGTGGCAAAACCCTGAGCTGCTTTCGGGAGAACCCCTGATACCGGCCCCTGCCTCGTTCACTAGGTTGCATTCATCGGGCGCGAACCTAACTGTGCGGTAACGGAGTCCCTCTGATGAACTCTATGAGCGTTGCCTCCTCATCGAAGGAAGCCCTGTTGCCGTCAGCCAAGGACTGCCTGCGCGAAGTGGCTCGGGCCGAAGCGGAAGAGGCGAAGAAGCAGGACAAAGGTGAAGTCGAAAAGAAAAAACTGCTGGAGCAGTTCTCCAAGCCTTCGGGCGTGTCTGATGATGAGCGGCTGAAACGCGCAGCCAGTGTCATCAAACGTGCCGTTCGCAACAAGCTGACCGAAGTCGAGGTCGGCCGGTTTCCCAATCAGCTCTGCACCGATCGCGGCCGCGCGATCATTCAAGGCGAAGCGGGATGGGAAGATACCCTGACCGGCCTGCCCAAGGAACTCCATCAATTCTGGCACAAGCATCTGGCACCGCTTGGATACAAGATCCACATGCGGATCGTGGACTGGCCGAACGGCATGCCCGGCGACGTCGGCATCTCGCTGAGCTGGAAGAAGGATTGAGGCTCCAAACCCTCCGGCGAACTCCGCTATCCCCGACAACACTGGCTCAACCTGCTCTGCACTAGCGACGCCGGACCGATGGCACAATCGTTCTCTGTGTGGATGCTATCGCGCAAGTGGGTCCACGACCGGTCCGCTGCTTTTTGCGGCATAGCGAGCGAGAACACGGGCCACCAGCGCCGCACAGCCGAGAGTGATCGGCACCGCCAGCGTGATCATGACGATAACCCGCTTGTCGAGACCGGGGACTGCGATAGCCGGAGCGAAAGCTGCACCGATGTTGCGCGTGCAGATACCCAGCGCGATGACGCTCTTCTGGGAGTGCGGCAATCCGTACGCCAACACATACGAGCAGCCGGCAACCATCAGGTAGAACAGAAGCTGGATTCCGATCGCAAATGTTCCGACAGCCTGGAGAAATTCCGCTCCGTAGATCCACAGTACGAGGGCGAGCATCAACAATGTAACGATTACGGTTATCTTCTTCACCAGAGGATGCACTCGATCGGCGAGCGCCTCCCTGCCGATCCGGATCAACAGACCGACAACGAGTGGCACCGCAATGTAAAGGACTAGCGGTCGCGCGATGGTCCAGACGTCGGCCTTGAAATCCCGGCAGCAGGATCGGAGTTGCGACAGGCACGAAGATGATTGTGCCGATGGCAGCCAGGATCACGAATGCCGCCACGTAGCCGAAGTCAGCATTGGCCTTTTCCGCAAACGTTGGGAAAAACGGAGCGCAGGGCGTCATGCCCAGCAGGATCAGTCCGGTCGCATACGGTTCCGATAACGGAACGATGCGTGACAGCAGCAAAGCCAGCATCGGGCAAAGTCCGAAGGCCCAGACCAGGCTGAGCGTAACGAATTGCACGTTATGGAGGGCTGCGATGGCCTCGCGAATCCTTAGCTTGAGCCCGACCTCCAGCAGGCTGCCGACCATGAAGAGGACGAGTGTGATGCCAAGCAGATTTTGCAGGATGGTGTCCATGGCATGCGCAATGGTCACGGAGCGCCGCCGCTGGGCGGCCACGCGTAGTGAGGCGCAATGCATTCCATGCAATGGCCGATGGGACGCCCTCCCGGCGGCGCAGGCACGATGATACGCCCCTGCGGCACGCTGTTGTAGGAATTGGCGGCTGTGCCGGCGGCGAGGCGCGCGACACAATTCTTGGGCACACCTGGCGCGCGACAGAGTGGTGCGGCATTCGCGTCGGTCGAGGCACTCGGCATCATCAAGATCGCCGCAGTTACCGTCGAAGCAGACAAAGCCACGAACCAAAACAGGCGCATCGTAGAACCTCGAAACGGGCGCGGGCGAAGCGAGCTGCTTCTCGTCGAACACACTGGATGATCGCGCACATACTGTACGACGCCATCAGGTGTTCTCCTGAAAATCAGTCCGGCTGAGGCCGGCATCGGCCGTGAGGGCCAGCGGAAATGCCGCCGCAAGGAAGACAGTTGCGTGTACAAGTTGTCGCTGCATGATCTCCGCTCACGGTGCGGTCCAGGAACTGCCAGGAAGCGGCGTCCGTCTCAGCATCCCCAGCACCGGTCGTTCCGCCCCACTCCTGCAAAATTGAAATTCCAGTCACCGCTGCGCGCGTAGCCAGCCCGCTGCTTCGGGATCTGACGCTTCGCGTTCGAACGCGGTGCATCGGCGATCGGTCCTCGCCAGCTCCAATTCGGCGTCGAGTTGTAAGACCACTGCGATGACCAGGGAGGTTGCGCCGCCGGCGGGCGCCTGCCAGGCTTGCCCGACTGCAATCGCGCGCTTCGCTTATACTGCGGCTTCTTCGACGGACCTGGTTCGAGCCTGGCGAAAGACTGCGTCGCTGCTGCCGGGACTGCGCCTGTTGCCTCGGCCTGAGGGTCGCCTGCCTCATCCCGAGTCGCAGGGCTGCTGATCGCAACGGCCCCGGTGTCCGGAGCAATCCCCGTGTCGGGCGCCCGGATCCTGAGGCCGGTTCGGTCAAAGTCGTAGTCTTTGTGAGGCTCGGCCTTCGGCAGGTACGCGTCGAGAGCGAGCATCAAGCAGAGGAGCACGCCGCCGACCCACAGAAAATACGTCTTTATCGGCATCGCTGTCTGAACGCAGTCTCCCCCTGGCCCTTCGATTCGATTTCCAGCATCAAGTGCCTTCATCAAGTGCCTTGGAAGCCTCCTGCGTTACCGAAACAGCCGGCATCGGTCCTTGGCCTGAAAAGGTTCGGGGAGTTTGCCCATCGCTTTCAGGCCATCTCCCGATGTCTGTCACCGGGCGCGCTGTCATGGTCGCCACCAGGTCAGGAGTTTGCTGGGGCCTGAAGATGCAGTGGATCAAGCACGTCGCGGCGAGTGCACCCGAAATCTTTCTTTTCCTCGCAATCGCCATTGGCACACTGCTTGGACGTGTTCGCCTCCACGGGTTTGCGCTCGGTCCGACTGCCTGCACGCTCATCGTTGCGGTGGTGCTCGGCCTGTTAGGGCCCATCGTCATCCCGGCACTGCTCAAGTCGATCTTCTTCGGACTCTTTGTCTTCACCATCGGCTATCGCGCCGGCCCGCAGTTCTTTGCCTCGCTGAGCTTCAAGACATTGGCCCAGGTTGTGCTGGCCCTTGTCATAGGCGGCACGGGACTCGCCATCATTCTGATGTTTGCGTTTGCCTTCCATCTCGATCCCGGCACAGCGGCGGGCCTCGGCGCCGGCAGTCTGACGCAGTCAGCGATGATGGGCACGGCAAGCGGTGCGCTGGAGCAGCTTGGACTGCCGGCGGATCAACTGAAGCAGTTGCAGGGCAACGTCGCCGCCGGCTACGCGGTAACCTATGTCTGTGGCTACATCCTGGTGCTGCTGTTTGTACCACTGGTGGCGCCCCGCTTGATGGGTATCAGCCTCAAGGACGAAGCAATCAAACTGGAAGCCGAGCTGGCGGTCGGTGTCCGTGCCAATCCTGACAATCTGCTCTATCGAAAATTCCAGGCCCGCGCTTACCAGGTCGCGACTGCCGCAGGCCGAACGCTGAGTGAAATCGAAGCGAAGGTCGGCCGGCGCGCTGTGATCGAACGCGTTTTTCGCGATGGCGCTGATCTGCAGCCGCGGCCCGACCTGACGCTGCGGGCCGGCGACGAGTTGCTGCTCGCCGGGCCGACCGGTGCGATCGTCTTGGCGGCGCCATTGCTCGGGCGGGAGATCGAGGGCGAACACGTCTTGCGTTCGGTGAACGGCGACGTGGTCGAAGTCTACGTGACGTCTCGTCAAATGCACGGACGAACGCTCGCGGAAATCGTCGATCGACTCGGCGCCGACGCTCACGGCGTGTTCATGCGCGCTTTGACACGCCATGGTCAGGAAGTGCCGATCACGCCTGGGACGCAAATCTATGTCGGCGATGTCATGACGCTTGTCGCGGCCAACCGCGACCTCAAGCGTCTGGTGCCGAAGATCGGCCAGGCGTTCAGCCTGAACGACCGCACCGACATCGCGTTTCTCAGCCTGGGTCTCGCGGCCGGTTTGCTGGTCGGGCTTCTGAGCATCAAAGTCAGCTCGATTCCGCTGAACTCTTGGCGGCGGCGGCGGTGCGCTGGTTGCTGGCCTCGTGTGCGGCTGGTTGCGCTCGCGCCGGCCGACGATGGGCGCGTTTCCGCCGGCCGCGCAGCAATCCTTGAGCGATCTCGGCCTCGCCGCGTTTGTTGCTGCGATCGGCCTCGCCAACGGCCCTGCAGCGCTGACCGCGATCCAGACGAACGGCCTGTTGCTGCTGGGCGTCGGCGTCGTCGTCACGCTGACGCCGATGATCGTCGGCACGTTGTTTGCGTATCACGTCCTGCGCATGAATCCGGTGATCATCTGCGGCGCGCTCGCCGGCGCAATGACGGTCGATGCAGCGGTGAGCGGCTCCTGCGAGGTCGCCGAGAGCCAAACCCCGGTGCTCGGCGTCGCCGTCCCCTACGCCATTGCCAACGTGGTGCTCACGGTGCTCGGACCGGTCATCGTCGGGGTCACGTTTGTTGACTGAGACCGGTGGACGCAAGCCCGGTCGCGGTCGTTTCGATCACAGCCTTCGTTGTGGCCCGAGCGTCTCATGTAGGCGAGATCAGCCATCACGGGCGAGTTGGAGCAAGTCGGAAGGGCAGCCAATGAAAGATCAGGCATTGCAAGAGCGGCGCTGGAAATTCATTCAAGGTGCATGTCTTCTCGCCGGGCCGGCCGCGCTTCTTGTCGCTGCGCTCGTGCTGATCCAGACAGGCCTTCAGCTCGGCCGCACATTCAACGATCCGTCTGGCCTCGATACGGCGGCACGGTTTGGCATCGCCCCTGACACGTCGTATCCCTGCGGCCTGGAAATCCCGTGCTACGAAAAGAGTCGCTTTCAGCCGATCTGGCTTTAGCAGCAACCCCCATTCCTTATTTGCCATTTGGAAGATTTTATTGCGCTTGGCGCGATTTTTCGCTTGACGCAATACGGCATCTAGTGTAGATAGACGCCACGTTCCGGCCAGGGAGGTTTGCTGCGTGGCAAGCATGGTCCGGAACACGATGGATGCCGAGGGTATCGGGTCCGCCAAGGGAATGCCGCAGGGCGAGGCCATCTCCCAAAAGGAGGTAAGCACCTCGTGAGCGGTGTTATCAGGCGGACCACCGCGCACGATGCTCAAGGCATGCGGCAAAACCGTGTGGGTCCTGACACCGCCTGCTGGTGTCAAGTCTGCGGAGGCCAAAGTCGACCCAACCGGGCGGCGAGCCTCGCAAGAGATTCCGCAGACGACGGTGGCACAGCGCGTCACCGGGGAGAGAACGGCATAAGCCGTAAAATCCATTCGTGCAGGGAAAGCCGGGGTGAACTCGGTTTAACCTGTCTCTGCTTGCAGGCCTTTTTCCTTTTCTGCCTGTGAGCCCGCGGGGTCGACCGCACCCCGGCTTTCCCTGCGCCCTCTTAATCGAGAGAGCGCAAAACCAAGAGCAAACCTCGGGCGAATCCGGCCGCGAGAATGATTTGTTCTGTTCGGAGAGCACGACTTCTCGACCCGTCATCGCCGCGATTTCTCGGTGGCCTCGCCATGGCCCGATCCAGTAGTCTCGATCTGGTCTGGTCGAAGTGAACTAAAATGAGAACACCCGCGCTATCCGATATCCCGGCCGTCGATGAAGTCCTGCGCTGCGAGACGGGGACGATTGTCGTCGCGCGCTTCGGCCGGTCTGCCGCGACCGCCGGCATCCGGCGCCGGCTTGCGGCTATTCGCAGTCAGGTGCGCAACGGCGGAATCGGGATCCCCTCAGCGCACGCGATCGGCACCCAGGTCCTCGAAACCCTGGAAGCGGAAGATCTGCCATCAGTAAGACCCGTGTTCAATCTGACGGGCGTGGTTCTCCATACCAATCTCGGTCGCGCAATTCTGGCTGACGAAGCGGTCGCAGCGGCGAACCGGGCGATGGGCTCCGCGGTCGTGCTCGAATTCGACATCAAGTCGGGCGGTCGCGGCGAACGGGACGATCACGTCCGGCCGCTGATATGCGAATTGACCGGGGCAGACGACGCGATTGTCGTCAACAACAATGCCGCCGCGGCTCTGCTGGTTCTGGCGACTCTTGCAGCCGGCAAAGAAACCATCGTTTCGCGCGGCGAACTGATCGAAATCGGCGGCGCGTTCCGCATGCCCGCGATCATGCAGAGCGCCGGCACCATTCTGCGCGAAGTCGGCACTACCAACCGCACCCATCCGCACGATTACTCCGAAGCGATCGGTCCCCAAACGGCGCTGTTGATGAAAGTGCACATGTCGAACTACGCGATCCAGGGCTTCACCGCAGAGGTCGCCTCCCGCGAGATCGCCGCGATCGCGGCCAAAGCCAACCTGCCCTTCGTCGACGACCTCGGCTCGGGAACGTTGATCGACCTGTCGCGCTACGGCCTGCGCCGCGAGCGCACGGTGCAGGACGCACTTCGCGATGGCGCCGACCTCGTGACGTTCTCCGGCGACAAGCTGCTCGGCGGTCCGCAGGCCGGATTTATCGTCGGCCGCCGTGATCTCGTGAGGCGCTGCGCCAAACATCCGCTCAAGCGCGCAATGCGACTTGACAAGATCAGGCTGGCGGCGCTGGAGGCGACGCTTCGCCTCTATCGCGATCCGGACCGGCTGGCCGAGCGACTCCCCACCATGCGCCATTTTACAAGAACGCGCGCCGAGATCGCCGAAACGGCCCAACGCCTGCTGGCCACGGTCGCGGCGTGGGCGGGACCGGACTGGCAGGTGGCCGTCACCGATTGCGTCGGTCGTATCGGTTCGGGAGCACTGCCGCTCGAGGGCCTGCCAAGCGCAGGACTTTCATTGCGTCCGTCACGCGGAGGCGGCGCCGCGCTTGGTGACATGTCCGCCCGCCTCCGCCAGCTCAGCGTTCCCGTCATCGGGTACATCGCGGACGGAGCCGTTTTGCTTGACCTGCGTTGCCTCGATGACGCGGCATCGCTGAAGAGAAATTTCGAAGGCGCATGATCGTAGGTACGGCTGGACATATCGATCACGGCAAGACCAGCCTGGTGCGCGCGCTCACTGGTATCGATACCGATCGCCTGAAGGAGGAGAAGGCGCGCGGCATCACGATCGAGCTTGGCTTCGCCTACATCCCGACCGATGCGGCTGGAATGCTCGGATTTGTCGATGTGCCCGGCCACGAGCGTCTGGTGCACACGATGATCGCAGGAGCTGCCAGCATCGACATGGCGCTGCTCGTTGTCGCGGCCGACGATGGCGTCATGCCCCAGACCCGCGAGCATCTGCAAATCCTGTCGCTGCTTGGAATCGACAAAGGTCTTGTTGCGCTGACCAAGACCGATCTTGTCGACGCCGATCGTATCGCTGAGGTCGAGCGAGAGATCGACGCTGTCCTTGCAATGACACCGCTCACAGGCGCACGCATCATACCGGTGTCGAGCACCACCGGGGCCGGGATTGAGGCGCTCAAGCACGAACTCTTTCGCCTCGCGATGCAAGAGCCGCGGCGCTCGACCGACAAAGCGTTCCGGCTCGCGGTTGATCGAAGCTTCAGCCTCGCCGGGGCCGGCACCGTCGTCACCGGTTCGCTGGTGTCAGGCGAAATCAGGCTGGGGGACACGGTTCTGGTAAGCCCTGCCGGCCACACCGCCCGCGTCCGATCGCTGCATGCCATGAACCGCGCTGCCGAACACGGGATCGAGGGTGACCGCTGCGCGCTCAACCTGAGGGGCCCCGATATCCACCACAGCAATATCCGGCGCGGCGACTGGATCGTCGCGCCGACCAACGCGAGCGCGAGCAACCGCTGTGACGTCGAACTGACGCTGCTCGATACCGAGCGTCGGGGCCTGAGGCACTGGACGCCGGCGCAGCTCCATCATGGGGCGGCACAAACCGATGCGCGCATCGTTCTGCTCGAGAACGACGTGTTGCAGCCGGGCCAGAGCGGACTGGCTCAGCTGGTCACCGATCAAGCGCAGCTGTTCCGCTACGGCGATCGCATCGTTCTGCGCGACACCAGCGCGCAGCGCACGATCGCTGGCGGTCGCGTCCTTGATCCAGCGGCTCCGGACCGCAATCGACGACGCCCCGAACGGCTGGCCCTGTTGCGAGCACTGGCGGCCACTCCGCCAGCCGAAGCTCTCAAGCAGGCTCTCGCGCTGCCACCCTTCCTGCGCAGCCGCAACATGCTGTTGCGCGATTGGGGATTGACCGAGCAGGGTCTGGAGAATCTTGCACCCGACCTGTCGCACCTTCCGTCGAGCGATGACGTCTTTCTGACGACGCCGCAGCAGCTGTCCGAATTGATGGCGGCACTGGTTGCAACGCTCAACGGCCGCCATGCCAAGGAACCGATGCTGCCGGGCGTGAGTGCTGAGGCGCTACGGACGTCCCTGCCCGTCCGCATGCCGCGTCCCCAGTTCTCCGCCCTGCTGGCCCACGCGGTCGCATCCGGTGAGGTGATCAACGACGATGGACTGCTGCGAACGCGTGGTCACGAAACGCGATTGCCGCCGGATGTCGCGCGTGTGCAAAGTGGAGTCCGGGACTTGCTGTCGCAGTCGCCATTTCGACCGCCACGCGTCGGCGATCTGGCAAGAGCGCTCAAGGCCCCTGAGCCTGCGGTCCGGAAGATCTGCAAGCAGCTGGCGCGCGCCGGCATGATCGTCGAGATCGCGCCGGACCATTTCCTGTTGCGCAGCGCCGTGCTCGACAGCGCGCGTATCGCCGCACAGTTGTCGGCCGACACCGGAGGCGCGTTCACGGCTGCGCAGTTCCGCGACCGGCTCGGCAACGGCCGCCAACTCGCGATCCAGATTCTCGACTATCTCGACCGCCGCGGTGTCACCTTGCGCAAGGGCGACACCAGACGGCTGGGAAAGGAGCCGGATCAAGCGTTAGGCAATCTTGCGTCTTCTTGGTAAGGAATTCACGCGGAGGGGACGCGTTCCCGGTGGGACGTCCGGACTTCAAATCCGGGAAGGGTCGTCAGACGATTCTTGGTGGGTTCGAACTCCCATTCCCTTCCGCCAGCTAGGATTGACGACATGACGACTGCACTGCGATTGACCGAACTCGCGCATGGCGGCGGCTGCGGTTGCAAGCTGGCGCCGGCCGTTCTCCAGCAATTACTGGCGGGGTCGCCGGCCACCGTGGCCTTTCCTCAGCTCCTCGTCGGCACCGAGACCGCCGACGACGCTGCGGTGTGGCAGCTGCCCGATGGCAGCTGCGCGATCGCGACTACGGATTTCTTCATGCCCGTCGTCGACGACGCGCATGATTTTGGTCGGATCGCCGCCACCAATGCGATCAGCGATATCTACGCGATGGGCGGGACGCCGCTGTTCGCGCTTGCGATCCTCGGTATCCCGCTCGGCAAGCTGCCGATCGAAGTGACGCGCGACATCCTTGCCGGCGGCGCGGAAGCGTGCCGCGGTGCCGGCATTCCGGTCGCCGGCGGCCACTCGATCGACACCGCGGAGCCGATCTACGGTCTTGCGGTCATCGGCAGCTGTCGGCCGGAACAACTGCGCCGCAACTCCGGCGCGCGCCCTGGTGACGCGTTGATCCTGACTAAGGCGATCGGTGTCGGCATCTACGCCAATGCCCTGCGCAAGGGAGCGCTCGATCGGGAGGGCTACGCCGAAATGCTGGCGAGCACAACTCAGCTCAACAGCATCGGCGCGCAGCTCGGCCGGCAAGACGCAGTGCACGCGGTCACCGACGTGACCGGCTTTGGCCTGCTCGGACACGGTCTGGAGATGGCCCGCGGCAGCGGTGCAACACTGCGAAATCAAGGCGAGCGCCGTGCCGCTGCTCACCCAGGCTCAGGCGCTCGTGGACCGGGATTTTGTCACCGGCGCCTCGCACCGCAACTGGGACAGTTGCTCACGCGACGTTTCGATCCGCGACGCCCTGCCGCTCGCTATGCGTCACCTGCTCACCGACGCGCAGACCTCGGGCGGGTTATTGGTTTCATGCGAAGCCTCGACCGCGCGCGAGATCCTGTCGATGATCAGGGATCACGGCTTTCACCGCGCGGCCGTTGTCGGGACGGTGGAAGCAGGCGACGGCCGTCTCGTCGTGGATCTCAACTGAACGGTTGGCCTGCGAGCGCCAGGGCCCCTTTCACCGCAACCAAAGTGGGCTATACTCACCCCAAATTACGGTCGAGGAGATCGCTCAATGCGCATCGTCAACCCGACTTTTGGTGTCGCGCCGGCGGAGAGCAAGCCGCAGGCTCCGGCAGCCCCGGTCAACTGGCTCACCGATCCCATTGTGCTGTTCGGCAACAACAAGCCGAATGCCAAGGAGCTTCTTGAAGGCGTTCGGTCCAAGCTGGCGGGTCTGCGGCCCACCGACAACATCGACTACGTCTTCAAGGACAGCGCCAGCCAGCCGGCCCCAACAGGCATGATTGACGCCGTGGCGCAAAAATATCGGATCGCGCTGCTTGCGCTTGGGGATTGAGGGTCCTGCTCATCGTGGAGTTTCCACGACAGCGTCGAACTTCGAAAGCGTGGCGTCGAGGCGATCGTGATCGCGACGGAGACGTTCAAGACATTGATCGCCGCGCAAGCAAAGGCGCGCAAGCTGGAGCCTCACCTGATCGTGGTGAAGCACCCGGTCGGCGGCCTCAATGCGCAGGAACTGCAGGAGCGGATCGAGGCGGCATTCGCTACTCTCTCGTCGGAGATGCGAAGCCACTGATCGGCGGACACGAAGTGGAGGGCTGCGGATCGTCGCAGCCCTTTTTGCTGGATAGGGGATTGCGCCATGGCAGACGCCGCCGCGATCGAGGAGACCGAAGTCCTGGAGGTCGGCGATCTCGACTCCGAGGCGTTCACCGAGCTTGCGATCGAGCAAGGCTGGAGCGACGGCATGCCGCTCGTGCCGCCGACCGAGAAGGCGGTGGCGCGCTTCATCGAGGCGTGCCGTGGCGACAACGAGCCTATCGACCCGATCTCGCCGCGCCAGGTGGTCCCGACCATGCAGAGTCTTGCCGCCAACGCCGTCATGGCGGGCTGCAAGCCGGAGTATTTTCCGGTCGTGCTCGCTGGTCTCCGCGGCGTCCTGAACGCCGACTACAATCTGCACGGCACGCTCGCCACCACGCATCCGTGCGCACCGATGATGATGGTCAGCGGTCCCTTGCGACATGAGTTGTCGATCAATTGCGGCAGCAATTGTTTTGGCCAGGGCTGGCGCGCCAACGCGACGATCGGCCGGGCGCTCTCCTTGATCCTGATGAATGTCGGCGGAGCCAAGCCTGCCGTGATGGACCGCTCGACCATGGGCTCGCCGGCAAAGTACTCGTTCTGCTTCGGGGAAAACGAAGAGGAGAGCCCCTGGGCGCCCTACCACGTGCGTCGCGGCTTCGCCCGCGACGACAGCGTTGTGACGGTGATGGCGGCGGAGCCTCCGCACAACATCAATGATCACGGCAGCAACAGCGGCGACGGCATTCTCACGACGTTCGCGTCGACCATGGCGCAGGCCGGCGCCAACACGATTTACGGCGGGGGGCCATCGATCGTCGTCATCGGGCCCGAGCATGCAGCGACGCTGGCGCGCGACAAGTGGACCCCCGAAACGATCCAGCAGCAACTTTATGAGCGCGCGCGTGTGCCGGAGGCCAACGTCTCGCCCGAGAACCGCGAACGTTACGCGGAAACCGGCCACGTTCCGGAGAACGGCTTCTACAAGATCGCGCCCGGCGCCGACGCCATTCACGTGCTGGTCGCTGGCGGGGCCGGCAAGCACTCGGCGTGGATTCCGAGCTTCGGCGGAACGGCGGTCATCTCGGTTCGCGTCAAGCAACTGCGGTAACGTACCAATGCTTGTCGGTGCCGACGATGGCCTGATCTTTGCCGCCGATGCGGACTGGGACCGCTCGCAGCAGGCGCTGGCGGAGGCCGGCTTCGGCGACGGATTGCCGCTCGCGGTGCCGACGCAAGCGCGGATGCAGCGGATGCTGGCCGGCATCGCTGATCCCGGCCGCTCGCTTGGCGCGATGGCACCGCTGTTCGGCGAACTGACGATCGAGGCAATCGCCTATTGCTGCGTACTGGCCGGGCTGCAAGCCGGCCGAACTGCTTGTCGTAGCGACCGCAGCAGTCGCAACGCTTGCTGATGAATTCAATCTGCTCGGCATTCAAACGACGACCGGAACACCTGCAGTCTGCGTTGCGGTGCACGGGCCTGTGATCCGCGAGCTCGGCCTGAACTCGGGAACGAATTGCCTCGGACCTGGCAACCGCGCCAACGCCTGCATCGGCCGCGCCGTGCACCTCGTCCTCACCCACATCGGCGGCGCGCGACCTGATATCGCCGACATGGCGACGATGGGCCAGCCGGGCAAATACATCTTCTGCTTTGCCGAAGGCGAGCATCCGCTGATCCCACCGCTGTCGCGCCGCCGCGGCATCGATGCCACCATAAGTGCAGTGACTGTGATTGGCGTATCCGGCACGCTCGAGGTGCTGCCGCGCCAACCGGCCGACAACGCAGAGCTGGCGCTGCGCGCCATCACCGATGCGATGCACGGCGCGCGGCTGGCCTACGGCGCCGGGCGCGATCGACCCGCGGGCGAGCAGTTCATCCTGATCCCGCCCGAGATCGCGGATCTCATCCAGAAGCACGGATGGGATTTATCCAGAATGCAGGAATTCATCCTGCAGAACTCGCCGCCGTCGCTCGGCGAAACGCCCTGGCCGCTGGCCCGCTCCGCCAGGGACATCAACTGCATCCTCACCGGCGGCGCCGGCATCAAGATGACGTGCCTCGCGCCATGGGGCGGCGGAACCTATTCGGTGACAAAGCCGCTGCTGTCGATCTGACGAAAGCGAACGTTGATATCAATCCGCGTCGCGCCACTCGCCGCTGTTCAGATAGCGGTCGATCGACATCGCGGCGACCGTGCCATCGCCCATCGCTCCGGCCGCGCGATGTGAACAGTACTGCCTGACATTTCCGACCGCGCACACGCCGCGCACGCTCGTGCGCATGGCTGCATCGACAATCACGCGTCCACTCGCGTCGAGAGGCAGAAGTCCGCGCCCAAGCCCGGAATTCGGGACCAGGCCGACAAACGGAAACACCGCTGCTGTCGCAAGATCCAGTTCACCGCCGGTCGCGAGGTCCTTCACGCGCACATGCGACACCGCCTCTCCGCCGCCAATCCCGATGACCGTCGACTGCGTGCGCACCTCGATTTTCTTGTTGACGCGGATGCGCTCCTGGTAGATCGCCTGCCCCGTCAGCGACGCTGCTCGTTCGAGAATGAACACCTTTGCCGCGTGATCGGCGAGTGTCAGCGCCTCTTGCAGGGCCGAATCTCCGCCGCCAACAACCACGGCAACCTTGTCGCGCAGCAGCGGCCCATCACAGCTCGCACAATCGCTGACGCCCTTGCCGGCGAACTGTTGCTCGCCCTGAAGCCCCAACTTTGCGAATGACGCGCCGGTCGCGAGGATCACAGTTCGCGCCGAGAGGTCGTCCTCGTCGCTCTTGAGAACCCAATCCTTCCCCGCCGCCTCGATCGCCTGACAACTGGCCATCATCAGTTCCGCGCCGGCGGCATCGGCCTGCTCCTGCGCCATCGGGGCAAGGTCGTAGCCCGGGATGCCGTCGGGGAAGCCCGGCATGCCGTCGACCTTGTCGATGCTGATGAGCTGGCCGCCGGGAACGCCGCCGGTCAGCACGATCGTCTTCCAGCCACGCCGCGCTGCAGTCAGCGCCGCGGTCATCCCCGAAATGCCGCCGCCCACGATTGCGACATCAACAGTCCTGGCCATTCGCCGACACTCCATCGCGGCGCAACGCCACGTATCTAACAGCCGCGCGGCATCTCGCCTGCGGACAAATACGGCCGGTAGTTTCCTCGCTCTCGATGAACGCCGCAAGCGGTCAGCGCCACTCGTCGATGACAACGGTGGGATTTTCCTTGTTGAACGTGCCCGGCCCACGGCCCGCATATCGCCCGCCGAATATCTTGAATGCGGCCTGTGTCTCACCGCCCGTCACGACGATCTTGATTTCCTCGGGCAGGAAAATGTTGATCAGGTCATCCGGCGCGGCCTTCAGCCGGCTGGCGTAAGGCTCGATGCCTGCGACGGCGTGCGGAAGAATCAAGGTCTGCGCCCACTGGTCATCCCAGTAGTCGCGCGCCGTGAGTTTGCGCATTCTCGGCGCACCAGTCGATCAGCGACTGCTTGGTATAGCCAAGGTCGACGAAGCCTTTGGCCACCAGCGGGTCCATCACGATCAAAGGCTGCTGGTAGTGCTCGAGCGCCGTCAGGCAGCGAATGAATTTTGATTTCCAGTTGTCGCGCGGGCCGTAGCCCGATTGCGTGTACCAGCCGCCGAAGAACATGCTGACGGTGCTGTCGGTCGCCTTAAAACCTTCGTCGACATGAAACGGCGCCCACGGGCTGCGCTCTTCATTTTCGGCAAAGCAGGCCGTGTAGGCGAGCCAGTTACCGAGCGAACCCATGTAGGTATCGCCGGGCACCGAGCCGCCCTGCACATTCTGGCACATCAGGCTGTAGGCGCGGCCGATGGTCGAATTGGCATGGTTGTACGGGCCGAGCGCGCCGATCCCGCAATTCATCCCGATCTCGTTACGGATCGGCCCGTTGACGACCGATAGCGCCGCAAACGACGTCGTGCTCGACGATCGCGCGGTGACACCGCTCGTCGCCATCGCGAGGATGACCGGCAGGTATTCCGGCCGAGCGCCGGCCATCACAGCGTTGACCGCAACTTTCTCGACATCGAATTCCCAGAACTCGCGGAACGCGGTCGGGCGCATCTTGCCGACAATCCTGTCGCGCGCTTGGCGGGTGCCCTTCAGCATGCGCTCGACCCGCTCTTCGGTGGGCAGGACAACAGGCAGAAAATCGGTCCAGCGATTGCGGATAAAGAGCTCGTGCAGGTTCTCCTCAGAGTCCGGTTCGAGCAGTCTCGGGATCGAGCGATCGAACGTCGCGCCTTTGAGATCCTCGGCACCGAGCGGCTTGGTCAGACCGTCGATCACCCCCTGCATGAACGGGCGCTTCAAGACGGGATCGTTGCCTTCGACGTAGGCGCGCAGCTTGTCGCAATCGAGACCGACCAGCGGCTGCGGTACGAACACGTTGCGCAGCGTCGGCATGCCTCCGGCGAGCGCCGTCGCTTTCGCAAGACGCGCGAAAGCGTCCGTATTGATCGGGACCGTGGGTACCCCTGCTTCCTCAAGGGCTAAGGCCAACCCCACGACCGTGGGGCAACAGGTGCTTCAAAGTCCGACGCCGAGAATGGCCCCCTGCCCCTCGCGCGCGATCGTCGCGCGCATGTCGGGGTCGTCGACCCAGCTTTCGCGCGGCTTGATGGAGCGAAGCACGACTGCCGGCAGGTGCGCCGCAAACCATTGGCGCATCTGCTCCATGAAGTTGTCGGAGTTCTCGAACAGGCAATCGACCAGGTAGATCACCTTGCCATCGAGGCGCTCGAGCCGCGGCGCAAGCCGCTTGCCGACGACCTTTGGCGGGAAGCCGCGTGGATCATGAACCGCAATCTTTGCCGTCAACTCAGCCTCCGCAAGCTCTGGTCGCTTTACACCGGCGATTTGCTGGCGAACTATAGGAACAAAGACCACAAATGCAACCGAGCCTGGGGCAAACCGGCTTGAAGTTGACCAGCCTTGCAACTGGCGCTGATCGCGAGCTTCTGCCTCGTCGCGTCCGTAAGCAGGCTCCGACTTGAGGGGAGCGAAAAATGGCGTCCAATCGCGTTGACGTTTCGGCAATCATCGAACGACAGAAACTATCAGGCTTTCTCGTCGCGCTTGTGGTGACGTCCTGGATCATCACGTTCTTCGACGGCTATGACATGAATGTCATCGGCTTTGCCGCCCCCTACTTCGCCAAGGAATTCGATCTCACCCGGATGATGATCGGCAACGTCTTCTCGGCCGGAACGTTCGGGCTTCTCGTTGGCGGATTCCTGTTCGGCTATCTCGGCGACAAGGTCGGGCGGCGACCGGCGATCATCGCGTCGACACTTTCTTTCGGGCTGTTCACGCTCCTCATCGCCCTGGTCAAGAGCTACCAGTGGCTCCTGCTGCTTCGCTTTTGCGTCGGCGTGACGGCCGGCGGCATGCTGCCGCTGGCCTGGGCGCTCAACATCGAATACGCGCCAAGGCGATACCGCGCGACCGTCGTCACGCTCATCATGATCGGTTACTCACTCGGGACGGCCCTTGGTGGCCCGATTGCGAACGCGCTGGCGCCGAATTACGGCTGGCAGTCGATCTTCGTTTTCGGCGGCGCGCTGTCACTGATTTCAGGCTGCATCCTGTTGGTCACGCTACCAGAGTCGATCCGGTTCCTGGCGAGCCAGGATCGCGATCCGGAAATCATTGCTCGCACGCTCAGGCGCGTCGCGCCGGACCTGAACGTTCCGGCGGATGCCCAATTCGTCGTGGCCGACGAAGAGGGACACTCGAAATCGTTCCGTCCATCGCTGCTGTTCGTCGACGATCTACGCTGGATCACGCCGCTGCTGTGGATCGCCTACATCTTTTCTTCGATGGCCACGTTCTTCCTGGCCACCTGGACGCCACTGGTGTTCGAAGCACTGCACTTCACGCGCACCGATGCAGCATTGGCCGGCACGTTGATCTCGATCACCGGCGCAATCGGCGGCTTGCTATTGATGCGCTTCACAGACACCAAGGGCGCCATCGCAATCGCCGTCATGCCACTGCTTGCAATCCCTCTCCTGATTGGAGTCGGCGTCATCAATTTCGACTATGCCGGCCTGGTCATTGCCACGGCGCTCATTGGCCTGACGGTGATCGGCGGCCACTTCGGCATGCACACCCTCGCCGGCATGTATTACCCCAGCCACTATCGGGCAAACGGTACGGGTTGGGCGACGTCGGTCGCGAAGGTAGGTTCGATTGCAGGCCCGTGGCTGGCCGGCATCATCCTTTCGACCACTCTGCCAGTCCGCAATATCTTTGCAATTCTGGCAATTTGCCCGGCGATCGTCCTGATTTGCGTTGTCCTGATCGGGCGCATACACACGCGGTTGCTCCGCGAGGAAAGCGTTATGGAGCCGCAACGAACCTAGTCGCTGCAATGAGCGCTTTGGCTTGATGATTTGGGGTTAGAAAAACATGCTCAGTTCCGAGGCTATCAACAAGATTGACAAAACCACAATCGACGCCGCGGACCTGGAATCGATGATCGGACAGGATGTCGGCATCTCCGACTGGGCGCTCATCGACCAGGAGAAGATCAACGCGTTCGCAGAAGTTACTTACGATCCCTATTTCATTCACACCGATCCTGCGCGTGCCGAAAAAGAAACTCAGTTCGGGGGCACAATCGCCCACGGCTTTCTCACTCTCTCAATGCTGTCCGCGATGGCTTATGATGCGCTACCCGATATCAAGGGGCGCACGGTCGGGATGAACTATGGGTTCGACAAGATCCGCTTCTTGTCGCCGGTCCCATCCGGATCACGGATAAGAGCGCGCTTCAGGATGGCCGGCGTGCAGCGCAAGCCGGGGCAGGCTGTCGTAAAGTACGGTGTCACTGTCGAGATCGAAGGCAAGGACAAGCCGGCCCTCGCGGCCGAATGGCTGACCATCGCATTTCTCTAGAAGAGGCGCCGCTGCACTGATCGCCCGCACGCGGAAAATGTACCCGTGCACGGTCAAGCGCTTAGTTCGCATGGGTAAACACGTTCGACATCGATAGCGAAGAACCTGTCATCGAGCACGGCATGTTACGTCGCCGCGCAACGCCGACGACGTGAGCCCCGGAAGTCTACAACGGCGTCAGTCGCAGCATCGAATTGCTCGATGCGCGCATGCCAAAGCGTTTCCGATTTGAGGGAATGCCCCTGGAACGTTCAGGCAACGCCCTGAGGGCCTTGTTGCTCCACCAAACCTAAGTTGCTCCAAGGACCACGAGTGCCGAATAAAGGAGGCTCGAAATGAAGCTCTCGATCGCATTATCAGCTCTGTTAGTCACCGGTTTCATGGCGGCAAGCACCGAAAGGGCCAGTGCCGTGATTTACTGCCAATACGTCGATTATCCTGCCGGTTGCGTCGTAAGGCCTGGCGTTGTGTTGGGGGTGCGACCGGTCGCGCGTGCAGCCACTGTTGGAGTTGCTGCGGCGGCACACCCTGGCACGCCCATGAATCGCGGTGGTCCGGTGAACCGCGCAGGCCGGCGCTGAGAGCCTGGGCTTCGTCCTGGCTGTTCGCCAGAACAAAGTCGTTTTTCAAGGCAGTTCCTGGGCCGCAACCAGGCCCCGCCCGATACGGTCTCTTCCGAGTCCACGAGCGGGGCCGTTAGGACGCGCGGCCGTACTGCGCGGTCGCTCGCGCCACGCATCGCGATCGTTCGATGCGCGTGTGCTGGCGAACACATTCAGCAACCAGAATATCAGGATGAGGATGGTGGCGGAGCGTAACAGCGCCGCCACATGTGGTGGGTCATTAACCACGATCAGCCCCGCTGGTTGAGCCGCCTTAAGAATGTCTCGACTTTTTGACGAGTATCGTCGGTGCGAGCGGAACCGTATCGTGCGCCTTACTGGCGAAGAGAGCCGCGTGATCCTGAGTACCCATGCCGTTGTCGGTGCGGCGATAGCCACGCTGCTGCCGCGAGATCCAGTCCTGGTCTTCGCAGCTGGCGTCGCCAGCCACTTCGTAATCGACGCGATCCCGCACTGGGACTATCCTCTGCGCGGAATTTCTGTCGGCAGATCCCAGGTCGGCGCCATCCGCTTAAACGGCGCCTTGTTTCGCGACGCTTGCCTTATCGCTTTGGACGCGTGCGCGGGCCTTGCGCTGGCAATCTGGCTGTTCGCTCAATCAGCCCCGATCTGGGTCATCATGATCGCCGCCCTCGCTGCGATGTTGCCGGACCCGCTGCAGGTGGTGCATCGGCTCTATCCTCACGAACCACTCCGAACGCTGCAGCGATTTCACGAATGGATGCACACGGACCGCAAGCTCGGCTGGCGAATTGGCGTTGGGTCGCAGGCCGCTTTTTCGGCGGCGATAGTCGTGCTCGCCGACGTGTTGCAAAGGGGGGTGTAGCGCGGGCCCCCTCGCGGCGACCTGAAGGAACGCATTTCGAAGATTGAGTCGGAATGGGCGGTGGATTAGCTGTCGGAATGAAAATCGGCCGATTCCGAAAGCGCTTGAAATCAAATTGCTAATCTGGCTGGGGCGGGAGGATTCGAACCGCCATATTCCCGTTTAAAAAACGCCTTTGAGATGTCGGCAGAATTCCGCCTAATCGGCCGAAATTTGGGCTTTGAGACTTTTCAGCCACGGGGCGCAAGTTTTGGGATAGCAGCCTAGAGCGCTTACCAAATTCGACGAGCGTGTTCGTCGCTTTGACATGGCACCCATATCACCCAAGTCCGCCTTCCAGGAAACCAGAGAAATTCGACAGCCTTTATCCTTTGAAGACGTTCTTGGGAATCCGACCCAGATCTCGCTGGGCGGGTGCGATCATCGAACCCAATGCTACCCTCTAACTTCTAAACGCCCGAGGATCAGGCAAAGCCGCTTTGATCGATCACGTAAACGGCAAGCTTTAGTGCGGCAGATTGTCAATTCCGCATCCGCCCATATAAGCTTCGCGGCGGAGGGGCTTGCCCGTGGAGACGGGCAGCCGAGACGATCATGTTCGCAGAACACGATCCCTATCTCGTCGCGCTCTCGGTGGTGATCGCGATTCTGGGAGGGTACAACGGCTTCGGCCTGGCGGCACGGATTCGCGGCACGCCGGGTGTCAGCCGTCGCCTACTGTTGGCAGGTGCGGCGGCGTTCCTCGCCGTCGGCATCTGGACCATGCACTTCGTCGGCATGCTGGCGGCGCCGATACCGGCTGACACCGCCTATCTCGTGCTCCCGACGATCACATCCTTCCTGATCTGCATTCTCGTCGTGGGCGTCTCGCTATTTCTCGTGAGCATCGGCGATCCTTCGCGCCGACGCGTTGTTTCCTCGGCCGTTCTGCTCGGCGCGGGCATCGTCAGCATGCATTATGTCGGTATTCACGGGCTGGCCGGCAATTTTGCGATCGAGCATGACACGTCTATGATCATGCTGTCGGTCGCTGATTGCGGTTGGCACCGCCTATGGCGGCTTGCACGTCTTCCTGGCACGGCAGGATGGCGTTCGAACTCGTCGTGAGCGCGGTTGCGTTCGGGCTCGCGGTCTCGGGCATGCACTACACCGCCATGTACGGCATGCATTTCGTTCCCGTGTTGGAGAGTGCGCACCATCACGCTGGCGGACTGGTCGCATCGCAGCAGATCCTGTCGCTGGTTGTTACGCTGCTTTGCTTCGTGATCACCGCAGGCTTCCTGCTGTCGCTGGTGCCAGATCCGCGGCGGCAAACGACCGCCAATACAGCGCCGATAGTCGATCCGGTCCTCAAAACGCCCGCGAACCTGCAGGCGTCGTTTTCCGAACTCGGCCCAATCGCGGTCGCGTCGCCCAGGCTGATGTCAGCCCCGCTGGGCGGCCTAGGTCAACCGCGCCTAGCGCCCGCGCCGCGTCTTCCGGTCGACGGTCCCGACGGGACGCATTTCATCGATACGGCGGACATACGCAGCGTCAGGGCTGACGCACATTATACAAGGGTCCATGATGGAACGCGGGAGCGCATGTGCCCCTGGTCGATCTCGGAGGCTGAAGCGCAACTCGATCCCGGCCAATTTGTCCGGGTGCACCGCAGCCACATTGTGGCGATCTCGCACATCACCTTCGTTCGGAAGGAGGGTGATGGCGCGATCATCGAGCTCGATGGTCCATCGCCCCACCGGGTTCCTGTCAGTCGTGCCAAGATCGCGGAGGTCAAAGCACGGCTTGGTCTTGCGAAGCGCAACGCGACGACGTTTTGATCGTGGGTTAGGTCGTGAGGTCTGACGTATTTCGTGTCTGCATATCAGCGTTTCGTGCAAATTTTCGAGGCTTGTGATCCGACCTTCGCTGCCGCCTTGCCGATGAAAAAATCGAAGACCAGCCTCCACTCAACGTCCGCGAAAAGGACGGATGGAGGAGACGATGATTCCTGGGTCCATTCAGCTATTATCGGCCGGCGACCGTGGCCGACGCGGTCAAATTGCTGTCGACGCTGGGTGATGAGGTCCGCCCCCTCGCCGGCGGCCACAGCCTGATCCCGATGATGAAACTCAGGCTCGCGACGCCTGAGCATCTGGTTGATCTGGACGGTATCGCCGGCCTGAAGGGCATCCGCCGCGACGGCAATCGTGTGGTGATTGGGGCGATGACTACCCAACACGACCTGCTTGCCTCGGACGAAATCGCAAAGTCGCTGCCGATCCTGCACGAAACCGCGCTTTTGATCGCCGATCCGCAGGTCCGCTATCGGGGCACGATCGGCGGTAACGTCGCCAACGGCGATCCCGGCAATGATATGCCGGCGCTGATGTTGACCTTGGGTGGGAGCTACCGGCTCGAAGGGCCTTCAGGCGCGCGCGATGTCGCGGCTTCCGAATTTTATCAGGGAGCCTATTTCACCGCGCTCGAACACGGCGAAATCTTGACCGTCGATCTCTATTCCGGTCCCGCCGGCGGGTCACGGCTACGCCTACGAGAAGCTGAAACGCAAGATCGGCGACTATGCAACCGCAGCGGCTGCGGTCGTCCTCACCATGGCGGGCGGCAAGGTCGTGACCTGCGCGATCGGTCTCACCAACCTTCACGAAACGCCGCTGCTCGCCGTGGATGCGGCGAAAGCCGTGATCGGGAGCAGTCTTGACACTGCGACGCTCAAGAAAGCCGCGGCGGCGGCCGAAGCGATCATGTCGCCGGCCGCGGATGCGCGCGGCCCGGTCGAATATCGCAAACATGCCGGCGGCATCATGGTGATGCGGGCGCTGACGCGCGCCGCTGGCCGCGCACGCTGAGGTCGAGGGAGGGATAGCAATGGCAAAGACTCATGTGACGATGAAAGTGAATGGCGCCGAGGTCGAAGGTCTCGTCGAGCCGCGCACCCTGCTTGTGCACTTCATTCGCGAAAACCTGCAGCTCACCGGCACCCATATCGGGTGCGAGACCACGCATTGCGGCGCCTGCACGATCGATATCGATGGCATGTCGGTGAAAAGCTGCACCATGTTTGCCGTGCAGGCCGCCGGCGCCGACATCACCACGATCGAGGGCGTGGCCAATGCCGACGGCTCGCTGTCGGCGCTGCAGGAAGGTTTCCGGATGATGCATGGCTTGCAATGCGGCTTCTGCACGCCGGGCATGATCCTGCGCGCGCAACGGCTACTCAAGGAGAACCCTTCGCCGACCGAGGCGGACATCCGGATGGGTATCTCCGGCAACATCTGCCGTTGCACCGGATATCAGAACATCGTCAAGGCAATTCAGTACGCCGCCGCGAAGATCAATGGCGTCGAATTCAAGGAGGCTGCGGAATGAACGACATGACTCCCACGCGGGAACAACGCCAAGCCAACCTCGAAGGCATGGGCTGCAAGCGCAAACGCGTCGAGGACATCCGCTTCACCCAAGGCAGGGGCAACTATGTCGACGACCTGAAGCTGCCGGGCATGCTGCATGGCGACTTCGTCCGCTCGCCGCACGCTCACGCGCGCGTCAAATCGATCAATTCCGAGGAGGCGCTGAAGGTACCGGGCGTGCTGGCGGTGATCACCGCCGAAACGCTGAAGACGGTCAATCTCGCCTGGATGCCGACACTCGCCGGCGACGTGCAGATGGTTCTGGCTGATGGCAAGGTGCTGTTCCAGAATCAGGAAGTCGCTTTTGTCGTCGCCACCGACCGTTACGCCGCCGATGACGGCGTCAACAAGGTCGTGGTCGAATACGAGCCGCTGCCTGTCGTCATCGATCCGTTCAAGGCGATGGACAAGGATGCGCCGGTGCTGCGCGAGGATCTCGCCGGCAAGACCTCGGGCGCGCACGGGCCCCGCAAGCATCACAATCACATTTTCGAATGGACGGTGGGCGACAAGGACCTGACCGACGCCGCCTTCCGCAAAGCGGATGTGACCATCAAGGAGATGATCTCCTACCATCGCACCCACCCGTCGCCGCTTGAGACGTGCCAGTGCGTGTGCTCGTTCGACAAGATCAAGGGCGAACTGACGATCTGGGGCACCTTCCAGGCGCCACACGTGATCCGCACCGTGGTCGCGCTGATTGCGAAGATTCCGGAGCAGAAAATCCATGTGATCTCGCCCGATGTCGGCGGCGGTTTCGGCAACAAGGTTGGCGCCTATCCCGGCTATATCTGTGCTGCGGTCGCTTCAATCGTTACCGGCAAGCCGGTGAAGTGGGTTGAGGACCGCATCGAGAATCTCACCGCGACCTCGTTTGCGCGCGACTACCACATGACGACTGAGATCGCGGCAACCAAGGAAGGCAAGGTCACCGGCTTGCGTGTCCACGTGCTCGCCGATCACGGCGCGTTCGACGCCTGTGCAGACCCGTCGAAATGGCCGGCCGGCTTCTTCAATATCGTCACCGGCTCGTATGATTTTCCGACGGCGCATGTGTCGGTCGACGGCATCTACACCAACAAGGCACCGGGTGGCGTTGCCTATCGCTGCTCGTTCCGGGTAACCGAGGCAGCCTACTGCATCGAGCGAGGCATGGACATTCTCGCCCAGAAGCTCGGCATGGACCCGGCGGAACTGCGGTTAAAGAATTTCATCAAGGCGGAGCAGTTCCCGTATCACTCGGCGCTCGGCTGGGAATACGATTCGGGCGACTACCACACTGCGATGCGCAAGATGATGGAGACGGTCGATTATGCCGGCCTGCGCAAGCAGCAGGCGGCGCAGCGGGCCGCGTTCAAGCGCGGTGAGACCCGCGAGATCATGGGCGTCGGCGTCTCCTTCTTCACCGAGATCGTCGGCGCAGGTCCATCGAAGAATTGCGACATTCTCGGCATCGCGATGTTCGACTCCTGCGAGATCAGGTTGCATCCGACCGGGGCAGGTTTCGCGCGGGTCGGCACGAAGAGCACGGGCCAGGGCCACGAGACGACCTGGGCGCAGATCATCGCAACCGAAATCGGCCTCCCGGCCGATAACATCATGATCGAGGAGGGCAATACCGATACCGCGCCCTACGGGCTTGGCACCTACGGCTCACGCTCGACGCCCGTAGCGGGCGCGGCGATCGCCATGGCTGCGCGCAAGATCAAGGCCAAGGCGCAGATGATCGCGGCCTACAAGCTCGAGGTGCATGAGGACGACCTCGAATGGGATATCGACGGCTTCCGCGTCAAGGGTCTGCCGGAAAAGACCATGTCGATGAAGGATATCTGCTGGGCCGCCTATAACTCGGTGCCGCCGGGCATGGAGCCTGGCCTGGAGGCGGTGAGCTACTACGATCCGCCCAACATGACCTACCCGTTCGGCGCCTACATCTGCGTCATGAACATCGACGTCGATACCGGTGTCTATAAGGTGCAACGCTTCTACGCGCTGGACGATTGTGGCACCCGCATCAATCCGATGATCATCGAGGGCCAGGTTCATGGTGGCCTGACCGAAGCCTTCGCCATCGCGATGGGTCAGGAAATCCGCTACGACGAGACCGGCAATGTGGTGACAGGGTCGTTCATGGATTTCTTCATGCCGACCGCAGTGGAAACGCCGCACTGGGAGACTGACTTCACGGTCACGCCGTCGCCACATCACCCGATCGGTGCCAAAGGTGTCGGTGAAAGCCCGAACGTCGGTGGCGTGCCGGCGTTCTCCAACGCCGTCAATGACGCCTTCTCGTTCCTTGGCTCGACTCATATCCAGATGCCGCACGACTATTGGCGCAACTGGCGGGCGGCGAAGAATTTGGGAGTGTTTGCGTAACGATGAAAACTCGCGAAGAGATCGCGGAGCGTCTGGCCGCCTCCGGCTACATCGCCGACGACGAACTTGCGACCGCGATCTCGCTGATGCAACTCCTCAAGCGCCCTTTGCTGTTGGAAGGCGAGGCGGGCGTCGGCAAGACCGAGGTTGCAAAGGCGCTGTCGCAGGTTCACGCCACCGATCTGATCCGGCTGCAGTGCTATGAGGGTCTCGATCAATCTTCCGCGCTGTACGAATGGAACTATCAGCGGCAGTTGCTCGCAATCCAGGCGCATCGTGGCGAGGACGCGGACGCGATCGAGGATCAGATATTTTCCGAAAAATATTTGCTCGAGCGGCCGCTGCTGGCCGCGATCCGTCGCAGCAGGCCGCCGGTGTTATTGATCGACGAGATCGACCGTGCCGACGACGAGTTCGAGGCGTTTCTGCTCGAACTGCTATCCGACTTCCAGGTTTCGATTCCCGAGCTTGGGACAATCGCGGCGACGTCCATCCCGCATGTGGTCCTTACCTCAAACGGCACGCGCGAGCTCTCCGATGCGCTGCGTCGCCGCTGCCTTTACCACTATGTCGATTATCCCGAGGTTGATCGCGAGACGCGAATCATCATGGCGCGGATTGACGGCGCCGGAGCATCGCTGTCGCTGCAGGTCGCGCGCATGGTCGCAAATATCCGGAAGGAAGAATTGCGCAAGGTCCCTGGCGTTGCCGAAACGCTGGACTGGGCGGCCGCGCTGGTCGGACTTGACGTGCGCGACCTGCATGACGCTCCGGAGGTTGTGCACGACACCTTGATGTGTCTGCTCAAGACCCATGAAGACAAGGCGAGTTTCAAGCCCGAGGTCACGGCAAGGCTATTGGGGATGGTTGCATGAGTTGCTGTGGCCCGCCTCCGACATCAGACGAACTGAACGAGGTCTCCCGTCTGTTTCGGAAAAGCTTGCTGCATTTCTCCGGACGCTGCGTGACAACGCTTTCGCCGTCGGCCTGCACGAGGGCCAGGACGCCGCGGCGCTGATGGCAGCAGGCTATGCCGACAAGCCGGGGCTATTGCGCTCGGCGTTCAAGCACCTGTTCTCGGCGCGGAAATCCGAGTGGGACAAATTCGACGGCCTGTTCGATGCCTTCTGGCTCGGCAAGCGCGCCAGGTCGCGATCCCTTACAATGGGAGCGACGAAGACGGCAAACAGCCCATCGCTGAAGAGCCTGCAAGACAAGGCAGTCGGCTCGCGCGGCGGCGAGAGTGTGCCGGACCAGGTGCCGTCTGTTGACGAGGCGACGAACGATCAACGCAGCGGAGGCCGCAAGGAGGGCGCGTCACGGGCCGACAATCTCGATCAGATCGATTTCCGGAACATGGCCGAACCAGAGCAGATCGAGAAAGCCCACGCAGTCGCGGCGCGGCTCGCCAGGACCATGCGGACACGTCTCACCCGCCGCGATCTGCAGCGGCGGCGCGGGTACCGAATTGACCTTCGCCGCACTATCCACGGCAACATCAGCCACGGCGGCGTGCCGATCAGCCTGGTGAAACGCCGACGCAAGGAAAAGCCGTTGCGTCTGGTCATGCTGCTCGACGCATCGGGCTCGATGAGCATGTACACTGGCGTTTTCCTGCGATTCATCCACGGCGTGCTGGACGAATTCCGCGAAGCAGAAGCCTTCCTGTTCCACACCAGGCTCGCTCATGTGTCCGACGCGATGAAGGAGAGGGATCCGGCCCGCGCGCTGGATCGCCTGTCGATGATGGCGCAGGGCGCGGGCGGCGGCACCCGGATCGGTGAATCCTTGCAGACCTTTAACCGCTGGCACGCGGCGCGCGTCATCCACTCGCGCACCTGTGTCATGATCGTCTCTGACGGTTACGAGACCGGAGACGCGGCGCTGCTTGGCCGTGAAATGGCGGCGCTCGGCAAACGCTGCCGCCGCATTGTGTGGCTCAACCCGATGATGGGCTGGGAGGGCTATGCCCCGGAAGCCGCTGGCATCAAGGCCGCACTGCCCCATGTCGATCTCTATGCGCCTGCTCACACGCTGAAGAGTTCTGAGCGAACTTGAACCATATCTGGCGAAGCTCTGACGGAGGCAACAATGACCGCCCACGTTGAAGTGATTGATCTGGTGGCCCGGCTCAAGGCCGCCGAGGAAGCTTTCGTTCTTGCCACAGTGGTCCGAACGGTTTCGGTGACCGCGGCCAAGGCCGGAGCCAAGGCCATCATTCGTCCGGACGGAACCATTGCCGCAGGTTGGATCGGAGGTGGATGCGCGCGCGGTGCCGTGCTCAAGGCCGCGCGCGATGCGCTCGCGGACGGCGAGCCGCGCATGGTGTCGGTGCAACCAGAAAATCTGCTCGAGGAGCTTGGCGTGAAGCCCGGTGAGGACCGCGACGGCGTGCGCTTCGCGACCAACATGTGCCCGAGCAAAGGCACTATGGATATCTTTGTCGAACCGGTGCTTCCGCATCCGTCGCTTATCATTCTTGGCGCCAGCCCCGTGGCAATCTCGCTCGCCGGACAGGCGCGGCAACTCGGCTATCATGTCACCGTTGCCGCACCCGCGGCCGATCTGCTGACCACTCCCGACGCGGACCAGCTGATCGACGGCTACCGGCTTGACCCGCGCAACGAGAGCAGGCGCTTCATCGTCGTCTCGACACAGGGCAAGGGCGATGAAGCGGCGCTGCGAATTGCCGTGACGACGGACGCCGCGTACCGCGCCTTTGTCGGAAGCCGGCGCAAGATGGCAGCGTTGCGCGAGAAACTCATCGCTGAAGGCGTCGCTGCCAACGCACTCGATCGGATCAAGGCGCCGGCCGGGCTCGACCTCGGCGCAATCACCCCCGAGGAAATCGCGATGTCGATCTTGGCCGAAATCACTGTCGAGCGACGACGCGGCCAGCGCGGCGCTGTCACGAGAGGGACGACATAAGCCAAATCGTGGATTTGCCTTGTACTTGTCGACTTAACAGTTGGTTCGCGCGAGAGAACTGAGAAATTTCGCCATATCAACTCTATCTGGCCACCACACAGTGGAGATCGAACGAGTCTCCAAACGAAGTCTCTTGAAAACGGGAATGTCTAAATCTTCTGGCGGAGACTTTCGCGATTTTGGCGTAAGTCACTAACCTATTGTAATAGCTAGGATATTCTGGCTGGGGCGGGAGGATTCGAACCTCCGTATGGTGGAATCAAAATCAGCGCGGATCTCTAGCAATTTCAACACGTATTCTGACCGAATTGCGAAATCTGACCCTAGATACCTCAATAGGTTAGTTACCTGGTCAGAATGAAAATGGCTCCGAAACGTCACACAACCTGGAGCGTTCAAAGCATACGCAGGTGTAATAAGTCGCAGAGGATCGCAAGTACCAATATGATCGGATTGTCGCGAAGAGCTGCGTGTTCCGTTTCGGGGGTTCAATTCACTGGAGCGTTACCGCTTTTGCACACACAATCCGAACCTGCGATACGCTATCCGATCGTCCCCTTAGTTTGCTGACCTACCTAGCCAGGTCGGATGTCGGTCGTTAGTCGGCGAGAACTTTTCCCCAAAATCCTCAAATTCTCGGCGAGGAGCGGGCGGAAAGCCTGCCTTCTGCTTGCCGGCTCTTGGCGCTCCCGATTATCCGCATTTCGGTTGATCTGACGCAACGTAGCTCTTCCTGCTGAAGCTAGGCTTTGAGAGCCACGGAGGAAAGCGACAGTGATTGTCACTAACATTGCTACAATCGGCGTGCACCGGGCTCAGACCGCAGCCTATTGGCGGAGACGTGCGCGGCAAACTCGCAAGAAGGCCCAAATATTTCACAGCGACTCGACACGAGTGCATATCGCCAGGGTTAGTGCCGAATTCGAGGGCCTCGCCCTGCGTACCGAAGAGATTCAGCAAAGCCAACATTGCTAGGGCGCCGTGTCTTCAAACGAACGCGCAACGGTTCTACAAAGCCCGACGACCGCATCGGAGCCCGCCCACCATCCATCTACGACCGCAGGTAGACTCCGTGTGATTATCGCTGGCGCTGCCGGCCGAGATTTCCACAATTTCAACGTGGTTTATCGCAACAACTCATCTGCCGACGTCGTCGCCTTTACAGCGGCGCAAATTCCGGGAATTGCTGGTCGACGATATCCACCGGCACTTGCCGGCCCGCTCTACCCGAACGGAATTCAAATAATTGAAGAAGCAGAACTCGAGGCGTTCTGCCTTGCCCATTCTGTCGACGAGGTCATCTTCGCCTACAGCGATGTCACGCACGAGCACGTGATGCACGTCGGCTCTCGCGCCCTTTCGGTCGGCGCCGACTTCACTTTGCTTGGCCCGAAACGCACGATGTTGTCGGCCTCCCGACCGGTGATTGCTGTCACCGCAGTACGAACGGGTTGCGGAAAATCTGCTATTGCGCGCTGGTTGTCGCGACGATTGCGACAGCGCGGCCTGCGCGTAGCGATCCTTCGTCATCCGATGCCATATGGTGACCTTGCGGCCGAAGAGGTGCAGCGTTTCGCGAGCCTCTCCGACCTCGAGCTGGCGCGCTGCACGATCGAGGAGCGGGAGGAATACGAACCACACATCACCGCGGGTGGCATCGTTTTTGCCGGCATCGACTATCTCAAAATACTCCAGCACGCCGAAGGCGAAGCCGACATCATTGTTTGGGATGGCGGCAACAATGATTTTCCGTTTGTGCGTCCGGACCTCCACATCACCGTGGCTGACGCGCTTCGCCCACATCAAGTCACGACGCACCATCCCGGTGAAGCTGTTGCGCGGATGGCGGATGTCCTCGTCATCAATAAAACGGACGTCGCAGCATCCGCCGACGTCCAAGTCCTCGAGCAGGAACTTCGCTCCGTTAATTCCCGCGCGACAATTGTGCGCGCCGCCTCTCCGATTCAGCTCGCCGATCCGACGGCGGTTACGGGAAAGCGCGCGCTCGTTGTCGAGGATGGTCCGACCATCACCCACGGAGGGATGCCCTATGGTGCGGGGTACGTGGCGGCCACTGCAGCGGGCGCGAAAGTTGTCGACCCCAGACTTTCGGCGGCACCAGTATTCCAGCGGATATTCGAAAGTTATCCGCATATTGGGAGAGTGCTGCCTGCCCTCGGCTACGATCAAATCCAGCTAACTGCCCTTGAGGCGACGATCAATGACGCGGCCGCCGATCTTGTCGTCTCGGCAACGCCGGTAGATCTCGGTAGGCTTCTTCGGCTCAACAAGAAGGTCGTCAGGGCGCGCTACGAATTCGCCGAAGTCGGCGAGCCGACGCTCTCATCCATTGTCGACGAATTTGTGCGCCGGGTTGTGCACTCGGAGAAGGCGCGCTGATGCGCATCGTCATCGCTCTGGGTGGTAACGCGCTGCTACGGCGCGGCCAACCGATGGATGCGGAGCTGCAGCGAAGCAACGTGCTCCGCGCTGCAAAGGCGGTTGCGCCAATAGCGCAAAATCATCAAGTCATCGTGACACACGGCAACGGACCGCAGGTCGGCCTGTTGGCACTGCAAGCTGCGAGCTATCGTGGGGTGAAGCCGTATCCATTTGATGTCCTCAGCGCAGAGAGCGAGGGCATGATCGGCTATCTGATCGAGCAAGCGCTTGCGAACGAGTTGCCAGGCCGCGAAATCGCAACGTTGCTGACCCAAGTCGAAGTCGACCTTGCCGACCCCGCATTTTCAAAACCAACCAAGCCAATCGGTCCTATCTATAGCCAGGCCGAAGCGGCCAACATTGTCGCAAGAACTGGTTGGAGCCTTGTGGCCGATAACGGCGGTGTTCGCCGAGCGGTCTCGTCACCGAATCCACAGCGTATCCGCGAGATAAATGCCATCAAGCTGCTCGCAGACGCCGAAGTTCTTATCATTTGCGCCGGAGGTGGGGGCATTCCCGTTGCGGCAACGCCTGAGGGATTGCGTGGCGTTGAGGCGGTAATCGACAAGGATCTGTCGGCGGCGTTACTTGCCGAAGCTGCCGGCGCGGAGATGTTGATCCTTCTGACGGATGTCTGCGCGGTTTGGACTCGCTGGCCGATGTCCACTGGACATCCAATCAGATTAACAACTTGCGCAGAGTTGCGCGCTCTCGAATTCGATCCCGGTTCGATGGGGCCAAAGGTCGAGGCAGCGTGCCGCTTCGTGGAGCGGACGGGACACCTCGCGGCCATAGGAGCCATCGAACAAGCGGAAGCAATCCTTCGCGGCGAGGCCGGGACGCGTATCTCTGCCGTTTGAGTGCAGCAGCTGCACCGCGAAATAGAACAACTAGTGCCAGCGACGCATTTGCATCGCCGCACGCACTCGACCTTCGGCAAGCGCAACGGCCGCAGCACGCGGCTTCACCTTGTCGCGCCGGCTTCGCTGCAGAACTTCGCGCGTATTGGCCCTGATACGTTCGTCGATATAGTCGAGCGCTGCCCGCTCCGTACCGCCGCGATATTCGATCGAGGCGCAGATCACGCCTCCCGCGTTTGCGATGAAGTCCGGTACGACCAAAACGCCCCTTTCATGCAAGACTTGCTCTGCTTCTGGGGTGCAGGGAATGTTTGCACCTTGCGGCACCAATCGCGCGCGCAGACGCGCTGCGTTATCGGCCCGCAGCACGTCTGGCCGCGCAGCGGGTATCCAGATATCGCAATCGACGTTGACGATGCTGTCGGCCGCGAGCTTCGCGCCCCTGTCGCAGTCGTGCAGCGCCCGGCCTGCTCGCTTGAGCGCGATCAAATTGCCGATATCCAATCCGGATGCATCAGTCAGCGTGCCCCTCGAGTTGCTTGCTGCGACGAGAACGCAGCCTTTCTCAGCCAGAAAGCGCGCCGCGTGCATTCCGACCGCGCCAAAGCCTTGAACAGCGACGCGCGCTCCCTTAAGCTCCAGTCCGACGAACTCGCGTGCAACATCGACTGAGACGGCAAGCCCGAAGCCTGTGGCACCGATCTCATCGAGCGGAATCCCGCCGACAACGCGTGGCAGGCCGACCGCGCGGCCGGTCTCGTCCTTGATCCAGGCCATGCATCGTTCATCAGTGCCCATGTCGGGCCCGGGAATATAGTCCGCAATGTCGCCAATCGATCTCGCGAAGGCGCGAATGACCTGCTCCTTCTCGCTCGCCGGCATACGCGGATCGCCGAATATAACCGACTTGCCGCCTCCGTGCGGCAGGCCAGCAGCGGCGTTCTTCCAGGTCATGGCGCGTGCGAGACGAGCGCATTCGTCGACCGAGACATCCGGCGCCATGCGCACGCCGCCGATCGCCGGGCCACAAGCTGTGTTGTCGACGACAACGACGGCCTTAAGTCCGACGCCCCGAGAGTGGAGATGAAGGACGCGGCTCGGACCAAAATTGTCCGCCAGTTGAAATATGTCTTCCACCGCATCCTCCACTCAGGTTTTCTTTTCGAGATCTCGGATTGCCGCTCTCAGGAACCGCGCCGCCATGCCACCAGTAATCGCGCGGTGATCAAACGTCAGCGAGAGAGGAACCACGCGGCGCACTTCTAATCCCTGCTCCGCCTTGGTCGGCTGCTGGAATATCCGGCCTACGCCGACAATCGCGACTTGCGGCGGCATAACGATCAGTGAGGCCTGAAGGCCCGCGATCGTTCCAAAATTCGATAGCGAAATCGTCGCGCCGCGCAGCTCATCCGGTGACAGGCTGCGATCCTGCACACCCCGCTTGAGCATATCGATCTGCGGTCGCCATTCTTGGGGAGTCCCGCGCTCTATTGCACGCAGCACCGGCACGAACAGGCCCTCGGCGCTGTCGATGGCAATTCCGAGATCAATCGTGGAATTTTGGCGAAGCGAAAGTGCGTCGCCGTCAAAACTGGCGTTGAGCGCAGGTTCGGCTGTGCACCCCGCGATCAGCGCCCGCACCAGACGACACGTCACGTCCTCGCTCGGCAGCCAAGCCTCGATATCCGCAACGTCGTGCAGGGTTGCGTGAGCGACTTCACGCCAAGCCCTTGCCATGTTCAGCGCCATGCTGCGACGAGCGCCGCGCAAGGTGTTGGCCTGTGGGGCTGCGCCGGCAGCGCGCGCTGCCGCTTGAACATCCGCGAGCGTGATTGTGCTGTCCGTGCCACTTGGCACGATCGTGGACAGGTCGACTCCCAACTCGCGAGCGCGCGACCGCACGGCTGGACTGGCGCGGACATGGCCGCTCGACGCTAGTGGTGCGGGCTTTGGGATGACCGCAAGCTTGGCGACCCGTTGTGCCGCACCAGCGGGAGGCTCATTCGACAACTGCCCTACCACAGTGCCGCTTTCCGGATGCTGTCCTTCCTCGAACTCCACGACTGGCGTTCCGACCTGAATACGTTGACCGACCTGAGCCAGCAGCTTCGCAATGTGACCCGCCCACGGCGACGGGATTTCGACGACCGCTTTTTCTGTCTCAACCGCCAGCAACGGTTGATCGACCACAACATGATCACCTTCGCCGACGTGCCAGCTCACGATCTCGGCTTCCTGCAGTCCCTCGCCGAGATCGGGTAGCGCAAAGGTGCTCATCGATACTCCATCGCGCGGCGCACGGCACCGACGATCGCGGCGACATCCGGCATATAGGCCGCCTCCGTGCGCAGATACGGCATCATCGTATCGAAGCCGGTCACACGCTCGATTGGAGCCAGCAGGCTCGTCATGGCGTGAGCTGCGACCCGAGCCGCAATTTCGGCGCCATAGCCACAGGTCATTGGCGCTTCATGAACAACGACGAGCCGGCCGGTGCGATTTACCGAATTCAGGATCGTCTCGGTGTCGAGCGGCTTCAGCGTCACAATGTCGACGACCTCCGCCTCAATACCCTCATTCGCGAGTTGGGCCGCAGCTTCCAGCGCCTCCTTTACCATCGCACCCCAGACTACAATCGTCGCGTCACGTCCCGACCGCGCGATGAGAGATCGACCGAGCTCAAGCCCCTTCCCGTCATCAACAACCTCGCCGCGCGCCGCACGATAGAGTCGCGTCGGTTCCAGAAACACGACGGGATCGGGATCACGGATCGCCGATAACAACAGCCCGTAGGCCTGCGCCGGCGAAGATGGTGTCACCACCTTGAGGCCCGGAATATGTGCGAACATCGCCTCGGGACTCTCGGAGTGATGCTCCACGGCTCGAATGCCGCCGCCCGCAGGCGATCGCAGCACCATCGGGCAGGTCAGGCGGCCGCGGGTACGGGAGCGTAGCCGCGAAGCATGATTGATCAACTGGTCGATGCATGCATAGGCAAAGCCGGTGAACTGGATCTCCGCGATTGGGCGGAAGCCTTGCGCGGCAAGCCCAATCGATATTCCGGCGATAGCTGCCTCCGCCAAGGGCGAGTCGAGTACCCGCTGCCCTCCAAACGCCTCGAACAATCCTTCGGTTGCCCGGAACACACCACCGTCGATCCCAACGTCCTCTCCGAGGATCAGGACACGACTATCCTCGGTCATTGCGCGCCTGAGCGCGGTATTGATCGCCTGCACCAGATTAAGCACGGTCATGCGGCACCTTGTGCGCGCAAGAGCGCCTCTGCCCGTTGCTCAATCAACTCTCCCGGCGCCTCGGCATAAACATAGTCAAAGTTTGCGCCGATCGGTTGCGGCGGCGTCGCGAGATAGTCCGCAGCTGCCTGCTCGACAGCCAAGCTGCAGTCGCGCAACAGAGCCTCTTCTTGCTCTTTGTTCCAATGGCCATTCGCCATGAGGTACTTTCGGATGCGCGCCAAGGGCTCTGCAGGCCAATACCGGCTGACCTCGGCGTCGTCCCGATAACGACTGGCGTCGTCTGATGTCGTATGGTCGCACAACCGGTAAGTCATCGCCTCGATCAAGCTCGGGCCGTCGCCGCTGCGCGCGCGGGAGAGCACCCGGTCGACGACTGCACGAACGGCAATCACGTCATTGCCGTCGACCTGTTCCCCGGGAATTCCAGCCGCCACTGCTTTTTGCGCCAAAGTCTCGGCCGCCGATTGCCTGGCGCGCGGCACGGAAATCGCCCAGCCATTGTTGTTGATAACGAACACGACCGGCACTCGCCAAACGCCAGCCATGTTCAATGCTTCGGCGAAATCTCCCTTCGATGTCGCGCCATCACCGACCACGCAAACTGATGCGCGTCGTTCACCGCGCAGGTGAAAGGCCAGGGCTACGCCGACAGCATGTGGCGGATGAGAACCGACCGGGACGCAGTTTGGGAAGTCCTCGCGCGGACCGGCAAAATCGTTGCCACGCTCGTCGCCGCCCCAATAAAGAAATAGCTCTTTGAGCGTAACCCCGCGCCAGAGTTGGCCGCCATGTTCTCGGAAGCTTGGAACGAAAACGTCATGCGCCTGCATCGCGGATGCGGCGCCGATCGAAACTGCCTCCTGTCCCAGCGATGACGCGTAAGTGCCGAGTCGGCCAGTGCGCTGCAGCGCGATCGCTTTGGTGTCGAATGTGCGAGCCAACACGAGCGCGCGATAGAGCTTGATGACCTCAAGAAAGTCGCGCGCGAACTCCGGCATCGCACTCGTGACGTTCCCGTCTGGGTCCAGCACCTGATTCATTGTCAAGCCGCTCGGAGATGATTGATGATCTCAAACTCGCGCAAACGGCCACGACATCACTTGACCTGCGTCAATCACGGAAGCTGCGAGATGATGCCGGCGCCTCGGCAGACTCAACGACCCCTTGCTCCGCCTGACCGCTGGGCGGCGCCAAGACAGGCCGAGGGTCCTTAAGCGCGATCCGACCGATTGTTGATCCCAATCAACGGTTTCGGGCGACGCAAGGATAGCGTTTATTAATGCGCGATCAACGCAATGATGCCCGCGGACAAGTGGTCGATCAACCTGACGCGACAACGACTGCCGCAAAAGTGCAATTCCTCAGCTGTCCAGCGAGCTATGACCCGCCGGCAGACGGCATCGTGATCCGGGAGACCCATATGTCCTGGGTCTTCATGACGGCCGATCGCGTCTACAAACTCAAGAAACCGGTGCGTTTTTCGTACCTCGATTTCTCCACCTTGGCCCTGAGGGCGCAGGCCTGTCGCGCCGAGTATGCGCTCAATCGCAGGCTGGCCCCGGAGGTCTATCTCGGATTTGTTCCGCTAACCTATTCCAATTCGGGTTTCGCAATCAACGGCGCCGGGCCCATCGTCGATTGGCTGGTCGTCATGCGTCGCCTCGACGAGACTGCAACGCTCGAAGCCGCGTTGTGCGGTCAACGCACGAGCCACCCGCAGATTGATCGATTGGCTTCGATCCTGGCAGCCTTTTACGCGCGAGCGGACCGGATCAGAGTCTCTTCGGAGAGCTACCTGGTTTCGCTGCAAAAAGACTGCGCTGAGGATTGCCGTATTCTTCTTGATGCGCGCTTCAAGCTGCCGCAGGGGCTCATTGAGCGCGTCGCTCATGTTCAACGACGTTATTTCGGCGAATGTGCCGACGTTCTACGTGATCGCGTCCACGGGCGACATCTGGTCGACGGTCATGGCGACCTGCGACCGGAACACATCTGGTTGAGCGAATCCTTCCCGATCATCGATTGTCTTGAATTCAATGATCGCTTGCGCGCTCTCGATGCGCTCGACGAAATCGCGTTCCTTCATCTTGAATGCGAACGGCTGGGAGGATTTCGTGTGGGCGAACGGATCAGGCAGCGGCTCGCTCGTCGACTGAACGATCAGCCCGCGAACGGCGCTTTCTTGTTTTATCGGCTCAAAAGGGCAATGCTGCGAGCGCGTCTTTCAATCGCTCACCTGATCGATCCTCATCCCCGAACGCCCGAGAAGTGGCCTCGTCTCGCGCGCAGCTATCTCCATTTCGCCGCCAGCGATGCAGCAAAGCTGGAACGACTTCTCGATGGACGCCGGAGACGTCAGAATACCAGGAGATCGGTAAGCGATTTGTGCTGATGAAGCCGGCGAATAGCCTCGGCCAGTAGAGGCGCGGCCGGAATTACCTCGAGCTTGTCTCGCACCGCTCCTGAACCCAATCGGAAGGGCGGCACAGCGTCCGCGACCATGATGCGATCGATTGCCGGGTCGGCCAGGGTTTTTTCCGAGCCTGGCATAAACAGACCGTGAGCGACGCAAGCAATGACCTTGCGAGCGCCGCGCGCGCGCGCCGCTTTCGCCGCTCGAACCAGCGTGCCTCCCGTGCTGATGAGATCGTCGACGATGACGCAGGTGGCATTGGCCACGTCGCCTGCAAACAAATCGCCGGACACGACGCCGGCGCTGCGATGCTTCTCGACGAATGCCTTTGCGACCGGCCGTCCGATGGCAGCCTCAAGAGCTTCTCGCAACAAGTCGGCCCGCTTGCCGCCTCCGAGGTCCGGCGAAATCACGCAGATCTTGTCGTTGTCCGAAATCGCCTTGATCCGTTCGATCAAGAGCGGCGCTGCGGTCAGCGCCACGGTGCGGCATCGAAAGGCATTTTCGAATGCCGCCTCATTGTGAACCTCCAGCGTAACGATGACGTTTGTTCCAATCGCCTCGAACAAGGCTGCGACGTATCGGACTGTCACTGGATCACTCATTTTCGTACGCCGATCCTTGCGCGCGTAGCAAAGATACGGGACGACCGCAGTGACCTTCTCGGCCCCGGCGTCCTTCAAGGCGCCGATGAAGAACAAGAGCCGGCAAAGCTTGTCGTTCGGGCTCTCGACAGGCCCACCATGCAAGCTGTGTAGGACATAAACATCGCTTCCAGCGACAGTCTCAAGCGGTCTGATTTTGTGTTCGCCGTCCTCGAAATCCCGCTCCTCGTGAACAGACAATACGCAGCCGAGCACCTCGGCGATGGCTGCACCCAGCGCGTCGCTACCCTTCATTGCAAACAACTGCAAGCGACAGTCGGTCGTCGTCGCTTGCAGCGGAAGAGACGTCCAGATCGGAAGAGTCATGTTTGTATCATGCGCAAGCGGTTAGGTCGGCCATCTTGCAGCTCAGACGAGATCATCGATGAGTATGATGGCTATTGATCTTAGTCAATGAGCAGCCCGATCGGGGGCTGATGAATTGCCTATGAGAAATTCCAGGTCAGCTGCTGCATCGTTGGACGTAGTCATTCCACCGCTGGGCCTAGCCGGTACGCTGAACCGACCAAGCAGTGCGCTTGGGCTGGTTGTATTCGCCCATGGCAGCGGGTCGAGCCGTTTTAGTCCCCGGAACACCGCAGTCGCAAAGGCCCTGAACGCTCAAGGGTTCGCTACACTGCTGTTCGATCTGCTGACGGCGGATGAGGAAGCCGATCGATCAAATGTCTTCGACATCGGTCTGCTCACAGATCGGCTGGTCGATGTCGTGCGCTGGCTGGGAACTCAGGAACCTGCGATTGCCAAGCTGCCGGTGGGATTGTTCGGCGCCAGCACGGGAGCGGCTGCCGCCCTCGTCGCGGCCGAGCGGCTGCCGCCTCGGATCGCAGCGGTGGTTTCGCGAGGCGGGCGCCCGGACCTTGCAGACGATGCACTGGAACATGTTCGCGCACCGACGCTGCTGATTGTCGGTGGTGACGATGCCGGTGTCATCGAGCTGAACGAGGAAGCGCTGGCCCGTTTGCCGGGACCCAAGGCATTGGAGATCGTTCCTCACGCAAGCCATCTGTTCCCCGAGCCCGGCGCGCTGGAAGCGGTGATGCGTCACGCCGGCAAATGGTTCACCCAGTATCTGACGCCCGCCACGCCCGACAGCAGGCGCGCAGGCGGCACACGATAGGCCGGAGGACGCAATGGCATTCGAAGATCGCGTCGACGCAGGCCGGAAACTGGCTGCAGCGCTGGCCCCTTACAAGGACAAGGCTCCGGCAGTCCTGGCATTGCCGCGCGGCGGCGTGCCTGTTGCCGCCGAGATCGCCACTGCGCTTGCCGCGCCGCTGGACTTGATCCTGGTGCGCAAGATTGGCGTGCCTGGGAATCGCGAGCTCGCGATGGGGGCGGTCGTGGACGGCGCGACACCCATTGTGGTGAGAAATGAGGATATCATTCAACTGATCGGGATTGCCGAATCCGAGTTCAAGGCCGTTTGCGATCGCGAGCTCGAGGAGATTGACCGCCGAAGGGTGCGGTACCTTGGCGGTCGCGAGCGGGTAAACCCTGCAGGCCGCACAGCGATCGTCGTCGACGACGGAATCGCGACAGGCGCCACGACACGTGCTGCCCTGCAGGCGACCCGCATGCGCAATCCAGACAAGCTTATCCTCGCCGTACCGGTCGCACCGACCGACACGCTCGCAACATTGCGCAAGGAGGTCGACGACCTGATCTGTCTCGAAGACCACGAGGACTTTGGCGCGATCGGATACTACTACCTGGATTTCACTCAGATTTCTGATGAAGAAGTCATCGAAATCCTCAAGAGATTTCCTGCGTCGACCGCTCGCACGACGGCGGCATGAATTTCAATCGGCTCTTGGATCTAGCTTAGCGAGCTCGACCAGGACACAGACAGCTGATCACCTGGCTCGAGCGCAACTCTTGTCCCGAATTGCCGACTTTCGCGATCAAGTGTCTGTTGCACGAAAGTGACGTCCCTGCTCGATGCACGTGAGAGCCGGAAGCGCTTGATGTGCAGAGGGACGATCTTGAGCGCCTGAAGGATTCGGTTGCCTAGCTCCAGATCCGCAAAATACATCAGTGCGAGATCGTCGCGGTAGCGCTCATAGCCGCGAATTCCTTCATAGTCGTTCAGAAAATCCCCGCAGCCATAAAGAATGAGCCGATTGTGATAAACTTCAACGGCTTTTGGATGATGCGAGGAATGGCCGTGAATGATCGATACTTCTGCCTTGTCGATAAGCGTTTGGGCGAAAGCCCTCTGCTCGCTCGGGATTTGATATCCCCAGTTGGATCCCCAGTGAATCGAGACGACGACGAGGTCGTCCGGATGCTTGATTGCGGTGATCTGATCGGCGATCCGCAAGGCTTCTGCGTCGGATAGTTCCGACAGCAAGTTGACGCCCGCGTTGTCGTGCGTCGCAGCCCAATCGCGCGGAACTCCACTGGTCGTGGAGCCGAATGCAAAAACCAGAATTCGGGCTCTTGTCCCGGATTTCCAACACGGCAGGCGCGCCGGCTTCGCGATCGTCGCGTCCCGCGCCGGCGACCCTGATGTTCAGAATGCTGCAATGTCGCGAGAAGTCTCCGATAGACCACGACGACCCCAATCGAGAACGTGATTGTTGGCCATCGCGCAGCAGTCGATCCCGGCGCTCACAAGGCAGCCCGCGTTCTCAGGGCTCATCCGGTAGTTTATGCCTTTCTCCACATGGTCATCGCTGCGTGTCACGGCCGTTTCGAGATTGATGATCCGCGCATCGGGCTTAAACCGGTCGAATTCGGCCAGCGCCGCACCCCAAACATAGGATGGTTCGTTGTGCCGCGGGATCGGCCCGTTCGCCTCTTCGGCGAGCCGCACGTAGTCCTCCGCGGAATGTGTGAAGTCTTCGTAGAGTTCCGGGCTGCACGGATGCCCCAGCACCTGATCGATGCCGCGTCCGGTCATGACGTCGCCGCACAGGAAGATCCGCACGGTTTGCGACTTCACCCCCTGCGAATGCGGCATACCGTTCATCGCGCGCCTAGCTCGGCCAAAGATTGTGGAGGGCAAGCGGCGTCGCGGCCTTCGCATTCTCGACCTCCGCAGCAGGCATGCGAAGCGCAAGCAACGCGAACATGGCGCGAGCGACATCTTCGGGGTCAACCGCCGGATCGCGGTGAACACCGTCGCTAATCCGTTCGAGGAAGACCTGGCGCCCCCTGCCCGCCGCCCGGGCGCTCGGGCGCCAGCCTTCGTAATAGAGACCGCGCAGCAAGATCGGCAATGCGGCTGCTACGCGAACGGCCTCGTCCCATCGCAGAGAATCCCGATACGCATGCAGAGCCGCGATCAACGCGTGATAAACCCGTTCCCGATCGTGCCAGCCAAGAAGACGCATCAGATCGTCCACCCAAACCTCGGTCGCATCGATGGCGGCCTTGAAGTCTTGCGTCATTGTCATGGCTGGAAGGGTCCTTACCCAGGCTGGAGGAATGCCGGTCGGGCAACTATCCAATCTGTCCGCGGCGCCTAGCTTGATTCTCGTCAATATCGCGCACGCTGTCTGTTCTATCTCAACAACCATGGATGCACGTGATCCTGGCGCGGAAAAGCTTCGGCGCGACCTGATAGCGGTTGTGCGCGATCTGGTACGCGAGCTGCATCCGCAACGCGCCAGATTTGTGGATATCGCCCTGTCCAGCCGGATCGAGCGCGATCTCGGGATCGACAGCCTCGGCCGAACCGAGCTTGTCTTGCGCATCGAGCGGGCCTTTCGCGTCCGCCTTCCACCAGCGACGATCGGCGAAGCAGAAACAGTTGAGGATCTGGTTCACGCACTTGAGCAGGCTGCGCCGGCGCTCGAGCGCATTTCGCTCGTGCCGCCGACAGGTCAAATCCTTCCTGCTGCCGAAGCCGCGCGCGAGGCAGCGGACCCTGATCGAGGCGCTTGAATGGCATTCAGAGCGGCATCCCGATCGACTGCACCTGACCGTATTGCAAGATGAGGCGACGACCCTCGGCAGCCTCACCTATCGCGAACTCGCGACAAGAGCCCGCCGCGTTGCATCCGGCTTGATCAGCCGGGATGTCTCGCCCGGCGATCGCGTAGGCCTGATGCTCCCAACCAGCATCGAGTTCTTCGTGGCATTCTTCGGCGTCCTCTACGCGGGAGCAATACCGGTTCCGATCTACCCGCCGATGCGGCTGGCGCAGCTCGAAGATCATCTCCGGCGCCAGACCGGCATCCTGCGCAATGCCGGCGCCTGCATGCTCATCACGATGCCGGAAGGACGGCAGCTCGCCGGATTACTCGGCTCCCTGGTCGAAAGCCTGAACAATGTTGTCAGCGTATCAGACATCGAGGCCTCGGCGGTCGCGCTCAATTTGCCGCAAATCAAGGACCCGAATGCGATCGCCCTGATCCAGTATACGTCGGGAAGCACCGGCGATCCCAAGGGCGTCGTGCTCACCCACGCCAATCTTCCTGGCCAACATTCGTGCGATGGGCCGGGTCATGGACGCAAGCTCAGCGGACGTCTTCGTCAGCTGGCTGCCGCTCTATCACGACATGGGATTGATCGGCGCCTGGCTCGGATGCCTGCATTATGCGGCACGGCTCTACGTGATGTCGCCTTTGAGCTTTCTGATCCGCCCGCAGAGTTGGCTCTGGGCAATGCATCGCTATCGCGCAACATTTTCTGCATCTCCCAATTTCGGCTTCGAATTGTGCCTCGCCAAGATCGCCGATGATGATCTCAAGGGCCTCGATCTCAGCTCGCTGCGGATGGTTGCCAACGGTGCCGAGCCGGTCAGCGTCCAAACCCTGCACCGGTTCACGGAGCGGTTCGGTCGCTATGGTTTTCCGAAGCAAGCCATGGCGCCGGTTTACGGTCTCGCCGAGTGCTCGGTCGGGCTCGCCTTTCCGCCGCTCGGCCGCCCGCCGATCATCGATCGGATCGACGGCGAGCTCATGACGCGCATGGAATTGCCGAACCGGCAAAGTCCGACAACCCAAAGCCGCTCGAATTCCCGGCATGCGGCCAGCCGCTGCCGGGTCATGAAATCCGGGTGGTCGATGCCGCCGGTTATGAACTCGGCGAGCGGCGGGAGGGACGGATCGAGTTTCGCGGGCCATCGGCGACCAGCGGCTATTTTCGCAACGAGGCCAAGACGCGCGAACTGTTTCACGACGACTGGCTCGACACCAGCGATCGCGGCTACATGGCCGGCGGAGATATCTTCATCACCGGCCGGATCAAGGACATCATCATACGTGCGGGCCGGCATCTCTACCCACAGGAGATCGAAGAAGCCGTTGCAGATGTGCCCGGGGTCCATAAGGGCGGCGTCGCCGTGTTTGGCGTGACCGACCCTGCGTCGGGAACCGAACGCGTCATTGTGCTTGCCGAAACCCGCGAGACCGACGAAGCGTCGCGCGCCACCCTGCAGGCCAGGGCCTCTGAAGTCGTGACCGACATCGCCGGCACGCCGCCCGACGAAATCGTTCTTGCGCCGCCGCGCACCGTGCCAAAGACGTCAAGCGGCAAGATTCGCCGCAGCGCCGCCAAGGAACTCTACGAGAGCGGGCACGTCGGTCCGGCGCATCGCATTCTCTGGCAGCAGATCGCCCCGTCTGGCGTTGTCTGGCATTGGCTCCGCAGGTCCGGCGGCTTGGTCGATCGGTCGGCGACGTCCTGTACGCGACGTGGTGGTGGACAGTGCTCGGTGTCGCGTTCCTCGTCGGATGGTTCTCCGTGATGGTGCTGCCGACTCCGAGGTTACGCTGGTCGGCGATGAGATTGACCGGTCGGGGAGCCCTTGCAGCGATGGGAATCCCCCTCACCTTACGGGGCATCGAAAAGATCCCCGCTCAAGGAGCGGTGCTGGCGTTCAACCATTCGAGTTACATGGATGCGCTCACGTTGGCTGCGGCGTTGCCGGCAGAGCCTGCAATTGTCGCGAAGCGCGAACTGGCGCAGCAAATCGTCGCTGGACCTGCGTTGCGTAGACTCGGCATCCCCTTCGTCGAGCGCTATGACGTGTCTGGCAGTCTGACGGACGCCACTGTCTTGACCGCGCTCGCGCAGCAAGGCCGAGTCCTCGTCTTCTTCCCTGAAGGCACATTTACGCGGCGAGCCGGGCTGTCCGGCTTCTACCTTGGCGCATTCAAAATCGCCGCCGAGAGCCAACTTTCCCGTTCTGCCTGGCGTCATCAGAGGTACGCGAACGGTCTTGCGTGGCGACCAATGGTTTCCGCGTCGCAGCCCGATCAGCGTCGAGCTTGGTGATCCAATTCTGCCCTCGGGCAGCGACTTCGAAATCGATCGTCCGGTTGCGCGATCGCGTGCGCGAAACAATACTCGCTCGTTGCGGTGAACCGGATCTCGAAGAGCTCGTAAAGCCCGAGCCAACATGATTCCTTTGTCTTTGGTGCAGCGCGGGCAGACCGTGGAACTCTTCAAATCGCCGTCGCCGGGCGCAAAGGGATATCAAGTGCTGAACTCAGCCGAACTCGCTTCGCAAGAATACCGATAAGTCGCGGGATCGATTGCGCTGGGCCAAGTTCCGAAGCGACCGCAGTTGATTCAGATCAAAGCAGCGGAGAGGTTCAAGTCGCTTACTTTATCCACCGTCGCGTGGAGGCAAGATTGGCGAAGCACGGCATTGAAACGTCTACGGGCGCGGATTTGCCTACGCGATGAACCAGTCTGCCAGCGAAGCGTGGCGGCGGGACCCGCGCCCCGCCAGACCGAGCATCCCGGAGGAGACTTCGGCTCGACGGGCTGGCCGCGCGGGTTCCTCATTGCTTGTCGCAATTGTGCCAATTCGTCGAACGCGTAGGCTCGCCGATGCCACGAGATCCAGCCATTCACGCAGTCGCGGCCACGTCCGAGGATGTCCAGGACGTCCTTGGCAAGCTGGACGACAACACGCTGCTGGCAATCATCGATCTTCGGCCAACGATCAGCGAGCTGGAAGAGGCGCAAATGTGGCTCTCCGGCGATCAGGACGTCTTTGAACCGGGCGTGCCACTCAAGGGTGTCGCCGCCGAAATCGTCACGATCCTGCAATCGCAGGAGCAGGACAACGAGCCGCGTTGAATTTCAGTGGAGGCGCAGTTGCCGACCTATCCGCTCGATGTCGATCCCGAGCAAATCGTGTCAGATGGCTCTCATGGACGAGCATAAGGGGAGCTCGCGTCAGCCTTCAAGATCATTGCGCGCCGCAGCCGTCGATGTTCGCGAGATTACCGGCGACAGGGGCGCAATTGCATCTCGGAGACGAAGAGCGCGAGGATCTGGGCGAAGTCGAAACGATGGCCACTTTGGAGATCTCCCCTGCTCGCGCCGAGCGATAGGGTGGGCTCATCGAGGTCGTCGTCGATCGACGAGGTCGGGCCTCGGTTTACCCGATCAGGACGCGAGCATTGAAGGCGAGCGCCAGATCGACCTCGGCGACACTTCGTCTCCGACAATTGTATCAATCCCTGTGGGCCGCTCCTGGGATCGCGACGGCAACCGCACGAAGTGCTGGACGCTGAGGCGGAGCGGCAGCTAGACTTACCTCGCTCAATTCCATTTGGGCAGACCGAATCGCCGCACGCTCGCATGACTAACCCCAGTTGTCGGCTCACTTATCCTTTGATGCAGATCAGCGGACGCAGCCGCGCAACCCTGCGGGCAAGGCCGGCGTGCTCGGCCGCGGCGACAACGGCGCCAACGTCCTTGTAGGCCCCGGGCGCCTCTTCGGCGACACCGCGCGTCGACCGGCGAACGGATAAGAATTCCCTGCGACGCCAGGTCATCGACAATCTTACGCCCGCTCCATTGCCGCAAGGCCGCGTGGCGCGAGAGAGCCCGGCCCGCGCCGTGACAAGCCGACGAAAACGCCCGCGCTTCGCTGGCTCGGCCGTGCCGGCCAGGACATAGGAGCCCGTCCCCATGCTGCCCCCGATCAACACCGGCTGACCGACTGTACGGAGCGCGGCCGGCAAGCCTCGATGGCCGGGTCCGAATGCCCGGGTTGCGCCTTTGCGATGAACGAACAGATTTCGACGCTTTCCCTTCACGAGATGCTGCTCAACCTTGCAGGTGTTGTGAGAGACATCGAACAGCAGGCGCAAATCGCAGTCGGGAAAGAAATGAGTGAAAACACGTCGCGTATAGATGGCCGAGAATCTCGCGATTGGCCAAGGCGCAATTGATCGCAGCCCGCATGGCGCCGAGATAGCGTTGCCCGACATCCGAGTTGATCGGGGCGCAGGCGAGCTCGCGATCGGGCAGTTCGATGCCGAACGCCTTTGCGGTGATCGACCATCTCCTTCAGAAACTCGGTTCCGATTTGGTGGCCAAGGCCGCGCGAGCCGCAGTGGATCGTCACGACAACATCGTTCACATCAAGACCGAAAGCCTGGCTGCGGTCGCATCGAAAATCTCAGTTACCGCTTGGACTTCGAGATAGTGATTGCCGGAGCCGAGCGTCCCCATCTCGTCGCGTTGACGTTCCCTGGCCCGGTCCGAAATGTAATCCGCCTGGGCGCCGACCATGCAGCCGTCTTTCCTCAATCCGATCAAGATCGCGCGCCTCGCCCCAGGCCACGCTGCACTGCCCAGCGCGCCCCGCCGTTCAGCATCGCATTCATCTCGATAGCGTCGAGTGTGATGGCGCCGGTGCTGCCCACCCCGCCGGGATCTGGGCATAGAGCAAGTCCGCGAGCGCCTTCTGCTTCGGCAGGATATCGGTCACTGAGAGGCCGGTCAGCATCGTGCGCACGCCGCAGGAAATATCAAAGCCGACACCGCCTGCAGAAACGACGCCACCCTGATCCGGATCGAATGCGGCCACGCCGCCAATCGGGAAGCCGTACCCCCAATGGCCATCCGGCATCACATACGACGCCTGCACAATGCCTGGTAGCTTCGCCACATTGCTGGCCTGGACGAGGACCTTGTCATCCATATCGCGCAGCAGAGCTTTCGTCGGCATAGATCACAACAGGGACTTGCATCGCGTCTCGTGGCTCGAGGCGCCATGTTGTCGGATCAACTCTTTCAAACTTGGTCAGGGTCCATTGCAAACGTCCTCAGACGTCAACGACACATCCCGCCGACCATAGACCGCCGGATTGTTCGACCTTGAGTGCGGTATAGGTGGCGCCTTTCGGCTCGCAGGCCGGCGCATGGCGGGCGACATCGACCGGCTCACCCCACATCGTGCCGTTGAGCCGATTATCTGCGATTTGCACCACAAAGCGGCCGAACAACATTTTTCGAACTGCCATTTCGTAGATGATGGCGTTCAGCCATTCGACAAGGAGCAACTCGATATCAGGCGCATCGCAGGCAACCCGCACAGCAGTCCGGGTATCGACCGCCGCTTGTGTCACCACCGCGGTCAAGGCAAGAGCTGCCTGTTCGAAGGCCTCGGCAGGGGTACTTCCCGATCCGCGAACGCCAATGTCGGCGTCATGGGAAAAGTGCTCCCAGCGGGCGCCCGGTGAGGTCGACGGGATATGTCTCGAAACAGCGGCCAAAAACTCTCACCTTGGCTCTGTTGTCCGGCTGGTGACTAAACAGCGCTCCGGAAGGCGGCCATTAATTCAAGTCAACTTCGCGAAGAGCTTCCGTTGCGTTAGGTCAAAGCGACATCAGGTCAATGCATCAATTCTGTTTGCTGAAGGTTCTGGCTGGAGACCGCGCTCGCCACCAATGCCGCAGACATCAACTCACGCTCCCAGCATGCCGGCAGAGCCGGTCTCCGCGTCGGAGCCGGAGCCAGCGTTTTGCCTTCATTAGAGCGGATCGATCGCTATCTCGCGCATCAGAAGATCCCGACCCCCTTCATCATCGTCGACCTCAACATTGTGCGTGAGCGCTATCAGGCGCTTCGGCAGTTATTTCCGCACGCTGCCATCTTCTATGCCGTCAAAGCCAATCCGCATGCGGCGGTCATTAGCGCGCTCGCCGAACTCGGCGCCAGATTCGATCTCGCAAGCGAAGGTGAAATCCATCACTGCCTCAGGCTCGACATCGCCGCAAATCGGCTGTCATTTGGCAACACGATCAAGCGCGAGACCGATATCGCCCACGCCCACCGGAACGGCATCGACCTGTTCGCCTTCGACAGCGCGGTGGAGCTTGAAAAGATCGCCAGCTCCGCGCCCGGCGCGCGGGTCTTTTGCAGGATACTTGTCGGCACTCGCGATGCCGAGTGGCCATTGACCCGAAAGTTTGGTTGCACACCTGCGATGGCTGTCGATCTGCTGCTTCGCGCGCGACAGCTCGGTCTCCAGCCAACAGGGGTGTCCTTCCATGTCGGATCGCAACAGACCAATCCAGCTCAGTGGATCGCGCCAATTGCGTCGGCGGCGCGGATCTTTCGGGTCTGCGCGCCGACACAATGTGAGCCTATCGCTGCTCAATCTCGGCGGCGGCCTGCCCGCGCACTATCGTGCAGTCGTTCCGCCGCTGGCAGCCTACGCCGAGACGATCGAGCAGGCCCTCATGCGGTACTTCGGCCATGCCAGGCCCGAGATCGTGATCGAGCCGGGCCGCTACCTGGTCGGCGATGCCGGCCTGCTGCGCACACAGGTTCTGCTCATCGCGCGCAAATCGCGACGCGCAAGCCGGCGCTGGGTCTACCTCGATGCCGGTCGCTACAACGGGCTTCCCGAAACCTTCGGCGAACGCATTCACTACCGCATCCGCCCATCGATTCACGGTGGTCCGATTGAGCCTGCGATACTGGCCGGCCCGACTTGCGACAGCACCGACATTCTGTATCAGCGCGCCGGTTACGATCTGCCGCTCGATCTGAAGGTCGGTCACACCATCGATTTCCTGTCCGCCGGCGCTTATACGGCAAGCTACGCATCGGTCGAATTCAACGGCTTTGCGCCCATTCAGATGCATTGCTTTTGAGATCCCAACGACGCGGGGCGCCGTTGGTGCCGTGTCGGCACGTTCGACGGCGGCCTCAGCTACGCTTCCCGGAACGCATTGCCGAGCAAGCCACGCCGGTCTGCGAGCATTGTTGCCGTTCGAAAACAACCCCAAGCCGCTCCAAATTGGCCGTTTTCTTGTGCCTAACAGTCGTTCTCAGGGTGCGAGGACGACACCGGTTGCGGCGACGGCGGCCGCAAACCCCTTCCTCAGCAGTTGTTTCGCGACAGATCTTCCCGTGCGATCGCGGGTGCGAACCAACCCAGAAGCGCGCCAAATGCAAATACGAAGAGCGTGGTCATAGATGATACGGCGGATACCACCGAGACTGGCGCCAGCAGCGAGGCGAAGCGAACGCCGAGGCCACCGCCGAGATTGATCAGCTCGTTTGCTCCATTGATCGAAAGCAGAGCCAATGTGTTTGTGCGAAGGAGCGTTGCGAACTGGCGCCGGTATGACGGAACTGCGAGTATGCCCGCACCGAAAATCGCTTCGCCCACGAAAGTCCAGAAGGTGGTACTCCAGTAGTCGCTGCGCACGGCGAAGTATTTGAAGAGAACGCTGGAAAGAGCCACCACGAACGTGCCGCAAGTCATGAGTGCGATTGTTCGTCGCCGGATCGGCCGGCCTCGTCCGCCCGCGCCGACCGTCAGGGAAACGACGCTGGCCACGATCAAGGCGATCCCGGCAATTCGGCGCCAGCCGGGAACTTCGCCGAGCAGCAGGTATGCAAGAAACAGGGTGAAAACAGTTGAGATCTGGAAGAGCGGCGCGATGACCGATGCTTCCTCGGATTAAATCGCCCGCAGATAGAACAGCATCGCGCCCATGTAGAGAAAGCCAGTCAGCGTCATCACGAGAACGCTCTGAATGTCTTGCGAAAAGGTCTGCGGCGCAAAGATAGCGATGAGCGGCAGCATCACGACACCGATCAGCGCCGTGAAAATCATCAGAACCGCGGTATCGGAATTCCGGAAGTACTTGTCGACCAGAAACTTGTCGATATGCGTGGAGGCCGCCCACAAGACTGGCCCAGAGAGAGCAAAGAGAAGCCACATGCGTCAGGCCAAAACTCAGGATCTGGATTTCTGCTTCAGTCCGACGGGCAGAAGCATGATTGAAGCCCTCAAAAATCGGCGAGAGCGCCGCTCGTCTAAGGCAAGAAGCTGCTTTCGTTGCCGAGCTTCCTCGGCAGGTATTCTTCGATCACGTAGTTCAGCCCCCATTTTGCAAGGGCTTGCTGTTCGGCGCGGACGCCCATTTTCAGCAGTTGCTTGATCGCCGCGATCCATTGTGGATGGGCCAAGATGAATGGGTCGTTCTCCAGTGCATCTTCGGCGCGCTTGATATCCGTAGGTTCCAGCTTGTGGGTCGCGTCCTCAAGACCGAAATCAATGATGTCCTGTGGCGTTACGCCCAGGAACTTCGCCCGGGCACGCACAGAAAGCGATTGATGTGAGCCGCATTGCCCGAACCCACCTTGAGTGTCCGGTAGATGTTGGTAAAGCCGTATAGGGTCACAGTCGACGAAGCAATAGACCGGCAAATTGTGATTATCTGACAAGAGTCGAACGAAACGTCGCGTCGCGCGGGTGGGTACTACCTCCCATCTCGACAATGATGCACTGCGCGGTCTCCCAGAACCGATGGTTGTTGTAGTCGCTGGAACATGCCGCCCGTCTCGATGGCAAGCACAAAGCGCGCGTCGGTCCGGAAACTCAAATGCTCAGCCGAACGCGGAATGCTATAGGCCCCGCTCCCCAGGTTGGCACAGTCGACCTCGACGGTTTGCCCGGTCGCCGCATTGCGATCGATGACGACAAGGCGACCGGCAACCGAGCCACCGTGCGACTCCGGATAGAAACGCAATTGCTCGCGTGACAGCCGTGGACCGACGCAACCGCCTCGATGTCGTCCATGATCGCGTCGGATTCGGCCTGCTCATCGAAGCGGCACTCACCCCAGTTCTTGCTGATGTAATAGACCTCGCGCTTGGTGGCGTAGTCATCATGCTCGACCATCGTTCGCGATGTCGCCATCAGGCGAAGGGTTTGTGCGAAGGCGCGGGCCGTGTTCACGGTCAAGGTCCGCACCTTGTGGGCGCCGCCGAGCTCGAAGTAGCCCTTCGCCTGATCGTATTTGACGTTGTCGAGACTGCGAACCGGCAGGCTGATGTCCGGAAGCCGGCCGGCGTCGATGCTGGCGCGAACTTGCCGGGCAATCGATTCAATGACGCCAATGGTTTTTGCATCCAGCGCATTCGGGGCGCCCTTGGGAGCATCTTTGGTCATGTCTTTTCCCCTTCAAGCGCGCGGCTCTGATGGAGCACATGATCCAGTCGCTCGACGGTCGCGTCGCGCTCCTTGTCGGCGAGCGCAAGGATTTCCTGCAAGGCAATGCCGACGTGGGGAAGATACTTTTCGATGTAGGCGCGGCGATCGTATTCCTCGTGCAGGGAGGCCTCGTGATGCAGGTAGTGCGCGAGCTTGCGCGCGCATTGTTGCAGCCCCAACTTGATCTCCTTGAGAATTTCCGGATAAGGCTCGATCGCCTCCTTGGATTCCGACGTGTAGGGCACCCACACCGATGCGACGTGGACCAGGATCGTCATCGGCGCGATCGGCAGCGCTCCCTTCGGATGATGCAGCCCATAACCGCGCCAGTTGGTCTGGGTAACAGCTTTGGTGATGGCGCAACTGGATTGCTGGTAGAGCAGCGGCACGCGGTTGGCAAAACGAAGAAGCTGAACAGCCTCATCCTTGCCCGCTGTTGATTGATCGGAAGCGCCCGCTTCGACGTCCTGCTTGCGCTTGCGTCCGCCTTTATCAGCAGGGACGCCGGGTTCGCTGTGGCGGCCATAGGCAAGCGCGACTTCGACCTGGAATGGGTTTCCGCGGTAGATTGCCGCCGGCCGGGTGGCGACAGCGTAAAAGTCTGCCGGCATCTCCTTGTGCAATCCGTCCAGCAGTTGCTTTTCACCAATGGGAACGATGCAGTCGGTCCGCGGCGCCGAAACGTGCGTCTCCTGAAGCGCCCGATGCAGCGCGGTTGCTTGCGCGTGCGCAATGTGTCTCGGGTATGAGCGTTCGCTCAGCTCCCGGTCCGACCGCTTGCGGGCGAGTTCGATGATGTTGAGTGCCGTCTTTCTTCCCACGCAGGAAAACTCGTCGACCAGAAACCGCAACAATGTTCGGCTTGCGGTGCTGTTCAGCATCTGGATGAGACGGCCAAGCTCGATGCCGTAGGGATGCGGCTTGATTTCCGTCGGGCGAGTAGGCAATTCCCTGGTGCTGCGAATGAAACGGATTTGATCGCCTTGCGGGTTATCGTAGGTGATGCTCACGTGCGGATTGGCGATGGCGGTCTGCTGCAGGTACGCCTCGATCGAGTGTGGCCCTTTCTGGTAATGACCCTCCATCTCCATTTCGACCGATGTGCCGTGGGAGCGATCCCACTTCAGCTGTTTCTTCTTATGGATGTCCGGCTGGTTCCTGGCCGTGTCAATCGACACGAACATTTCCGACGCTAGCGCCTTGCCCTTGACGCGACTGACAATGTGCAGGGGCTTGCCGACTGTGAGTTGCCCGTACATTCCGGCAGCGGAAATTCCCATCCCTGCTGGCCGCGCGACTGGCTGAGCTTGTGGAATTTCGAACCGTACAGGAGCTTGCCGAAGATGCGCGCGATCTGATTCTCGACAATTCCCGGCCCATTATCCTCGACGATCACTCGCGACTTGCCGTAGCGATCGCGCACCCGCACCGTGATGTCGGGGAGTATTCCAGCCTCCTCGCATGCATCTAGCGCGTTGTCGACGGCCTCCTTGACGGCCGTGACCAACGCCTTGGCAGGGGTGTCAAAGCCCAATAAATGGCGGTTCTTGAGGAAGAACTCCGAGACGGAGATCTCCCGTTGCCGGCTCGCCATCTCGGCAGCTGTAGCGGGTGCTGGTTGCTTAGACACAATTCATAAGCTGCATCTCAACGATGCATCCTTTCAAATCTGAAAATTAGTGATCCTTCGCGGCTGTCTCGGTTGATGAAGATCAAACCGACCTGCGGTACAATGATTACGAGCCATGACATGAAACAGAAAGTGACCGCTGCCCGCTTGGGGCGATGGTCATATGGACCAATTGCTCGCCGCAGTTGCTTAACGGACGCCGATCACACATCCTCGAGGCAAGAAATCTCCAATGCCTTGAAACTGTTTTCGGTTGCGCTAACCGAACCATTGACGTCGATCGCGCGACAGGCGCTTCGGATCACGACCACGTCGAAGCCGGCACGGCGCGCATCCTCCGCGGAATATCGGACGCAAAAATCAAACGCGAGGCCGGCCAGGAACATCCGCTTCAGTCCACGCTCGCGCAAATATCCGATCAAGCCAGTCGGCGTGGCACGATCGTTCTCGTAAAGAGCCGAGTATGAATCGATTTCGCGATGCATGCCTTTCCGAATGATCAGGCCCGCATGCATGATGCTCAGCGCGTCGTGGAAGGCAGCCCCAGCGGTGCCCTGCACGCAATGGTCGGGCCACAGCACCTGCTCACCATAGGGCAGCGTGATCGTGTCGTAGGGCTTCTTTGCCGGATGTTGTGAGGCGAAGGAGACGTGATCGCGCGGATGCCAGTCCTGGGTCAGAACGACGTTTCCGAAGTTTTCCGCGATCCGATTGATCTTCGGGATGATGGTTTCGCCGCCGGGTACCGCCAGCGCGCCGCCGGTGCAAAAATCGTTCTGGATGTCGACAACCACGAGTGCATCTGATGCAGAGATCTTCATGTCAACCTCATCGTGAAAGGCGATGATCGACGCTCGCTGCAAGTTGTTTCAGGCCGTCGGCAACCTCGACAGTGTAGGACGATGTGAGCGGAAGGCGGTCGAGTTGCTGCCGCACATGCGCGCGGATGTCACCAAGCGTGAGCGGCGCGCGAACGCGCCGGCCCCTGCTGCATCACGAGCTGAATAAGCGGCTCACCGTCTTGCTCGTCATCATGCGTTGATAAAATGTCTGACACCATCCGCCCGTCGGCTCGCGTAGCGACGCCAGACCTGTTTGCGGCCCGGCCACGTCGCCTTTCCGGCAGACCGCTTCCGCCGCGGCAGGCCCGCGTATTCCTGCAGCTTGTAGGCACAGTCGAGGGCGGGCGCATCTGACGACGTGGTGAGGCTGGTGCCGATCCCGATGCCATCGACCGGCGCATCTGCTTCGGCAAACGCTGCGAGCGTTGTTTCGTCGACCCCGCCGCTGGCAAAGACAATGGTGTCCTTGCATCCGCCATCGTCCAGAATCTTGCGGACGCTCTTCGACAGCGCCACCAGGTCTCCACTGTCGATCCTGACACCGCGGATCTTGATTCCGTGGGCGTCTAGCCGAGGTGCAAGCTCGACGACCTTGTGGGCGGCGGCTTCTGTATCGTAGGTGTCGATCAGGAGGACGAGATTGTCTGGCCGGGCTTCGCGAAAGATTCGAAGGCTTTCAACTCGTCGTCAAAGGTCTGGATGAACGAATGCGCCATCGTCCCGTAGGTGGGAATGCCGAATGTTTTTTCGGCCAGCACAGTCGCGGTGCCACCAAAACCCGCGATATAGCTTGCCCGCGCCGCAAGCAGGCCCGCTTCGGCGCCATGAGCACGCCGCAGACCGAAATCGACCAGCAATTTACCCGGAGCAAGCAGAACCATGCCGGCGGCTTTGCTCGCGATCAGCGACTGATAGTGCAGCAAATTGATCAACCGCGTCTCGACCAGCTGCGCTTCGGGCAGCGGAGCGGTGATGCGCAGGATAGGCTCATCGGCAAAAAAGGCGGTGCCTTCGGGCATCGCATGCACGTCTCCGCTGAACCGCAGGTTGGCGAGGTAGTCGATGAGCCTTGTGCTGAAGCGCCCGGTTTGCGTTAGCCACGACAGCTCGTCCTGGGAGAACCGCAGGTTTTCGAGATAATCGAGCGCCTGCTCCAGCCCCGCCGCTAACAGGAAGCGGCGCTGCGACGGTATCTTGCGGACGAAGAACTCGAAGACGGCAACGTCGGTCTGACCGAGCTCCAGGTAGGCCTGGAGCATATTGAGCTGATAGAGGTCGGTCAGCAACGCGCTCGCGATCGGTTCCATCAGACCCGCCTCAGCTTGAGCTGCTCGCAGCAAGCCCAAGCTAGGCGCGCAGCCGATGCTTGCCAAGAACCTTCACCGTACTCGCCTGCGGCCCGTGCTCGCCGCGCTCTTCGGCGAACGCGACCGCCGTTCCAACAGATAGTTTCGCCATTCCATCGAGCACGCTGTTGCAGTGAAAATAGATCTCCTGGCCGTCACTGGTTTCGATGAAACCAAATTCACCGCTCGGATCGAGCCGGACGACCTTTCCTGTCGGCTGCTCCTCATGATGCTTGACTTGTCCGGCCAGTCGCCGGACCTGATCCTGCAACTGTCGCCGCGCCCGCTTGAACGCATTGTCGATTGCAAAGGCGAGATCCGCATATCGTTCGTCGGCAGAAGGCGTTCGGCCGACGTTGACCTCGCGGCCATCCGGCAGCGCCAGGCGGATATGAACGTGGTAGAGCCCGCCCGTTTGGTGCCGCTCGGCCGGGCCCTCCAATTTAACTCTGCACGCGGTGATGTGGCCGAACCGTTTCTCGAGCTCGGCCACGTGCTCTTCGATCGCCGCATGAGACTTTGCCGTCTCGGTAACGTTATGGAACTCGATCTGAACAGGCGTTTGCATGTCGTTCTCGTGATCAATGTAACTCGTGACGTTTGGCAAGGACGGCGCGCGCATGCAACGCCCTCACCTTCATTCAGCCGATCGACAACCGATCATCCACGGCTGCGACCCCGGCCGCACTCCATGCCGCAGTCTCGACGGCACGCCGTTCGTCCCAATTGGCCACCTTGCCTTCGAGCACGACGTGATCGCCGCCCTTCACGGAGATACGAATGCCATTGGCTTCGACCTCCGCATGTCGCTTCAGGGCGGCTTCGATCTTTTCCTTGACGTTGGCCGCGTCGACCTGCGGTTTTACAATGATACTGTTGGTGATGCCGCGCACCCCGCTGAGCTTACGAACGCTGTTCTCGGCCGCGCGCTTTTCAAAATACCAGTTGACCCGGCCTGAGAGGGTGATCCAGCCGTTGCGGAACGACGACCTCGATCGGCAGGTTGGAGACGACCGAGTTCCACTTGAGAATGTCGGTTGCACGCTGGGCGATCTGATCGTCGGCGGTCTTCGACTGATTCGGAAACCGAACCTCAATCTCATCTGCAATCGCCTGCACGCCCTTGACACGACGCGCGGCGCCGAGCACCGCAAGCTTCTCGGCATAGCTCTCGACATGTCCGGTCAGCGAGACGACGTTCTTGTCGACCACGACGCCGATGTGCGCGGCATTGAAGCTTGGATCGAACTCGAATTCGTCGAGGATGTCCTGACGAAGCTGTTTGTCACTCATGCGAAGCCTCCATCCTGAAAGAGGGTTTGGAACTTGAATAATGCGGCGCGGCCGGAACACCCGCATTGACGCAGGTCAAGAGCGCGAGAACTCCTGCTCTTGCACAAGGCTTCGAGGCCGCCGAGCAGCGCCTCAATATCTTCGGCGGTGGAATATGGCGCGAGGCTGGCGCGGGCACTGGCATCAACGCCGAAAGCTCGCATCACGGGCTGTGCACAATGATGGCCGCCGCGCAACGCAACGCCGCGCGTATCGAGGTATCGACAGACCTGCTCGGCTGAAACTCCGTCCACAACAAACGACACCACGCCGCGACGCTCAGTGAGATCGAGCGGCCCAAGCACGTGCAGCTTCGGGATTTCTTGCAAGCCTTCGAGCAGCCGCGCGGTCAGCCTCATCTCGTGGCGCTGGATCGCGGCCCAATCGAGCGGTTTCATCCACTCGAGTGCCGCGCCGAGGCCGATCGCCGCGGCGATCGGCGGAGTGCCCGCCTCGAAGCGACGCGGCGGTGCCCTGAACGTTGCATCCGCCAGCGTCACGTGGTTGACCATCTGACCGCCGGTCATGAACGGCGGCATCGCCTCAAGCCATTCGCGCCGACCCCACAACACGCCAATGCCCGTTGGGCCAAATGTCTTGTGTCCGGAGAAGGCGTAGAAATCGATGGCGAGCGCCTGGACGTCGAGCGGCCCGTGCGGTGCACCTTGAGCGCCATCGAGCATCACTTTCGCGCCGACCGCACGCGCCGCACTGACGATCTGCGCGACGTCGGTCAGCGCTCCCGTGACATTCGAACAGTGCGTCAACGCCACCAGCCGGCAGCGCGTCGTCAGGTCGCGATCCAAATGGCTGAGGTCGAGCCGCCCTTCCCGGGTCATGGGCAGGAACCGCAGCACGATACCTTTGTCGATGCGCGAGCTGCTGCCAGGGCACAAGGTTGCTGTGGTGCTCGAGCTCGGAGACGAGGATCTCGTCACCGCGCGATAGCTGCGCGCCGCAGCAACAGGCCAGCAGATTGATCGCCAGATGTTGTGCCATAGGTAAAGATGACTTCGTCCGGTGAGCCGGCGTTCAGAAATCGTGCCACCTGCGCCCGGGCCTGATTGTAGAGATCGGTTGCCACTCGGGCGCGATGATGCAGTCCTTCATGGATGTTGGCGCGTGCCTCGACCTCAAACCGAATCAGCGCATCGATCACGGCTTGCGGCATCTGTGCCGTCGCGGCGCTGTCGAGATAATGCAGCCCGGGTATCGCCAGCCCCGGGAATTCGCGCTTGAGCACGGCAGGGTCGAATTGCCCTTGAGCCATCATCGGCACACTCGCTGACATCGCAAACCCTCCGCAATGTCTGATCTACGCCTCGTTGTGCAACTCAGCCCTTCGCCGGCTTCAAGTGCGATTGAAGATATCGGACAGCGCCATCCACCGTGAACAGCTTCGGATAATCGAGTTCGGGGATGTTGAGGCCCAGCCGATGATGCAGCGCGGTGACGAAGTTCAGAAAGTCCATCGAATCGATATCGATGGCCTCGCGAAGATCCGCGGCTGGGTCGACGATCGCCATGTCGACTTCGGGCGCAATGTTGTTCAGCTCTTCCTGGACGACCTTTCGAACGTCGATGTCACTCATAATTTGTCCGGCTCCTGCAACAGCTTGCCGATTTCGGCGAGAAACAGCGCGCCCGCATGCCCATCACTGACCCGATGATCGGCGGAGAGCGTGATGGTGACGACCGAACGCGGCCCGATCGCCCCGTCGATCACCCAGGGTCGGGTGACGACCTTGCCGAAGCCGATAATGGCGACCTGAGGCGGATAGATGATCCCGTACAGTGCCTCGACGCCGCGCTCGCCAAGACTGGTTACCGTAATGGTCGGATCGGAAATCTCCGAACTGCGGATGCGTCCGGCGCGCGTACGCTGCACCAGGTCGCGCATGCGGCTCATGAGGTCGTCGAGCGAGAAACGGTCGGTGTCGTGCAGCGCCGGCGCCGCAAGACCACCGCCACGAATTGCTATGGCGACGCCGACATGGATCGCCTGCGATGCGGAAAACCGGTTGTCGAGATAGAAGCCATTGAACAATGGAAAGCGGCGCGCTGCCAGCCCGACCGCCTTAATCGCCAGCGCGCCCATCAAGAGGCGGCTGTCGGGCGGCTGCGCTGCGTTCTTCTCGGTCAGCCATTGCTCGCATGCGGTTACATCGACCTGATCCGCGAGATAATAATGCGGGATCTCGCGTTTCGAACGCGCCATCGCAGCCGCGATCGCGATGCGCATGGCGGCAAGGTCGAGCCATTGCGCCTTCTTCCTTTCCGCTGGTGGCGCAGCTGCGCCAACCTGCGCGACGTCAGCGTAGATGATCGCGCCCGCCGGACCACTGCCCTTCACCGTGGAAAGATCAATGCCGCGCTGTTCGCTCAAGCGTCGCGCGGCGGGTGAAGCCAGGACGCGCGCGCCTGAAACCGGCACCCGAACGTGCGGCAATGGCACCTGCGCCGGCAAGGGTGACGGCGCCACCGGCGGAACAGGCGCGGCAGGCGGCACAACGACGGCGGCCTCACCTTCACCGCGGATTTCAGCCAGCGGCGTCCCGACCGGCACTTCGGTATTCAGTGCGACAAGAATTTTCTCGACCCGGCCGGCCTGGAACGTCTCGATCTCGATCGCGCCCTTCTGGGTCTCGACTACGGCGACGATATCACCTCGCTTGACCAGGTCACCCGGCTTGACCAGCCACTCGACCAGCGTGCCGGCCTCCATGTCGGAACCAAGCGAGGGCATGCGAAATTCGGCCACGACATCCTCTCAGCGTCGCGCGAGAACGGCCTTCGCCGCTGCGATGATCTTTGGGGCTTGCGGAATCGCGGCATTCTCGAGGTGACGCGGATATGGTATCGGCACCTCTTCGCTGCAGACACGCCCAATCGGCGCATCAAGCTCCCAGAATGCCTGCTCGACAATGCGCATGCCAATTTCAGCGGAAAGGCTGCCGCTGCGCCAGCCCTCATCCACCACGACTGCGCGCCGCGTCTTTGCATCGGATTGCATGATCGTCGCATCGTCGAGCGGCCGCAGGCTGCGCAGATCGATTACTTCGGCCTCAATTCCTTCGCTTGCAAGCGCAGTCGCGGCGTCAAGGGTCTTCGACAGCGACCCGCCATAGGTAATGAGCGAGATGTCCTTGCCGGCGCGCCGAACCGCTGCCTTGCCGATATCGACCGCACCGGCATCTGCGGCGAGCCGTCCGGTCATATTGTAAAGCATCACGTTCTCGAAGATCAGCACCGGGTCGGGGTCCTGCAGCGCGGTCCAGAGCATGCCGCGTGCATCTTCAAGGGTTGCGGGCGCCAGAACCTTGATGCCGGGAATGTGCGCGTACCAGCCCTCCAGACTGTGCGAGTGCTGGGCCGCGACCTGGCGGCCCGCACCGGTCGCCATCCGGATCACGAGCGGCACGCCGAACTGATTGCCCGACATATGACGCATGGTTGCCGCCGTGTTCAGAATCTGGTCCAGCGCCAGCAGGCTGAAATTGACGGTCATCAGCTCAACGATCGGTCGCATGCCGGCCATCGCGGCGCCAATGCCCGCGCCAGTGAACCCGGACTCCGACAGCGGAGTATCGCGAATGCGCTCCGGTCCAAACTCCGCGAGTAACCCGTGGCTGACCGCATAGCAGCCGCCGTAGCGGCCAACGTCCTCACCCATCAAGAAAACGCGCTTGTCGCGCCGGAGCGCGTCGCAAAGCGCCTCGCGAACGGCTTCGCGGTAGGTCATCTCCGTGGTTATCGATCGGCTAGCTGCGTCTTGCATGGAGCTCACCGATTGGCCGACGGCGCTGACGGCGTCGGCGTAGGTAAAGCGCGTCAGCTGCTCGACCGGCTCCCAAGTCCCCGCTTCGGCGAAGGCAACCGCCTCGGCGATCTCGGCGTCGATCTGGGCTTCGATGCGAGCCACCTCCTCCGGATGCACCATGTGGTTGGTTTCCAGCCATTGCCGCAGGCGTGCGATCGGTTCGTTCTTGCGGCGCAACTCAACCTCGGCCTTGTCCCGGTAAAGCTGCGGATCGAACATCGAATGTGCGCGCAACCGATAGGTTCGACACTCCAGAAAATACGGCTTGTGAGTTTCGCGGACCGCATGGACCGCCCGGCGCGCGGCCGCCTCGACCGCGACAACATCCATACCGTCAACGGCTTCGGATGTGATCTTGTAGGAGGCGGCCTTACGAGAGATGTCGGTCTCCGATTCCGAGAGCGCCAGCGCTGTTCCCATCGCGTAAAGATTGTTCTCGCAGACGAATAGCACCGGCAGCCCCCACAAGGCCGCCAGATTCAGGCTTTCGTGAAATTCGCCTTCCGCAACGGCACCGTCGCCAAAGAAGCACGCGATCACCAGCTCGTTGCCCTGCATGTGATCGGCGAGCGCCAGGCCGACGGCGAGCGGCAGGCCACCGCCGACAATGGCATTGCCGCCATAGAAATTGGTTGGCGCGATCGAACAGATGCATCGATCCGCCGCGACCACGGCTGCAGCCCTCCTGCTTGCCATACATCTCGGCCATTACCGTCGTCATCGGCACGCCGCGCACCAGCGCCTGGCCGTGCTCGCGATAGGTCGCGACGATGCGGTCACGCTTTTCCAGGACAGGAATGACGCCGACCGCAACGGCTTCCTCACCGTCGTAGAGGTGAAGGAAGCCGCAAATCTTTTCCTGCTGATAGAGCTCGGCGCATTTGTCTTCGAAGCGACGAATGCGGATCATGTGGCGCAACAAATCCAGCAAGTGCTCGCGCGTCAGATGCGGCTTGTCGCTCGATGCGTTCATCGCTCCTCGCTCTCAAGCGTCGAGATGTCGCCCTCGGGCAGACCGAGCTCGCGCGCCTTCAGCAAACGACGCATGATCTTGCCGCTCCGGGTCTTCGGCAGGTTCTGCCGGAAGGCAATGTCCTTCGGCGCGACTGCCGGGCCAAGGCGCTGTCGCGCATGACCGAGCAATTCCTTGCGCAGCGCCTCACTCGGAGCAATGCCGTTCTTCAGCGCCACATAGGCCTTGACCATCTCGCCGGCGGTCGGCTCGGGGATGCCGATCACGGCAGCCTCTGCCACGGCCGGATGCTCCATCAGCGCGCTCTCGACCTCGAACGGGCCGATGAGATGGCCGGCACTCTTGATCACGTCGTCAGCGCGGCCAATGAACCAGTAGTAACCGTCCTCGTCGCGCATCGCGAGGTCGCCGGTGAGATACCAACCCTCAACGAAGCATTTCTTATATCGTGCCTCTTCATTGAGATAGCCGCGCATCATCGACGGCCAGCCGGGCCGCAACGCCAGTTCGCCCATCGCCATCGGCTTCTCGATCTCGCGCACGCTGCCGCCTTCAACGTGCTCGACGATCCCGGCTGTCACACCGGGAAGCGGCCGACCCATCGATCCCGGCTTGACGTCCATGGCGCGGAAATTCGAAATCATGATGCCGCCGGTCTCGGTCTGCCACCAATTGTCGTGGAACGGTTTGCCGAAGGCTTCGACACCCCAGACTACCGCTTCGGGGTTCAGCGGCTCGCCGACACTCGCCATCAGCCGCAGCTTTGACAGGTCAAATCGCTTCGCGATGTCAGCACCCGCCTTCATCAACATGCGGATCGCGGTCGGCGCGGTGTACCAGACCGTGACTTTCTGATCCTGCAGGATGCGATACCAACGCTCGGCGTCGAACTCCGCCTGATCGACGATCATCGTCGCGCCGTTCGTCAGCGGCGATATGATTCCGTATGACGTGCCGGTGACCCAGCCCGGATCGGCGGTACACCAAAAGATGTCGTCGGCATGAAGGTCAAGCGCCAGCTTGCCCGTGATGTGGTGCGCCACGACCGCTTCGTGGACGTGAATGGCCCCCTTTGGCTTTCCCGTGGTGCCGCTGGTGAAATGCAAAAGCGCCATATCCTCCGGCGCCGTCGCGACCACCTCGAACACATCCGAGGCTTGCGCCAGCGCGTCAGCAAGATCGATCGTATCGGGCGGTAGATTGGCGGAACATTCGGTCAGAAAGATATGTCGCAGGCTTGCAAGTTCCTTGCGCCATGGTTCGATCTTGCGGCGATAAAAGGCCTCGGTCGTGATAATGGCCGTGGCCTCGCCGATCGTCATACGCGCCCTGATCGGCTCCGGTCCGAACGCGGAAAACAGCGGCGAGAACACACTGCCGTTCTTCAGCGCGCCGAGCGCACCGAAGTAGAGCTCGGGCACCCTGCCGAGCAGCGAGAAAACGCGATCGCCCTTCGCGATGCCGCGGCTCGCCAGAACGCTGGCAAATCGGTTTACGTTCGCACCGAGCGCCGCATATGTGAAGTCGCGGACAGCACCATCGCGGCCGATCCAGCGCAGCGCCAGCTTGTTGCCGCGCCCGGCCTTGAGGTGCCGATCGACCGCCTCATGCGCGATGTTGAGGCCTCCGTTCGGAAGGCCCTCCAGCAGCTTGCGTGCGTCGGTCCAGGAGAAGCCACGCGTACTGTCTCCGTAGTCCACGAGATTGGCATGGACACGATCGTCAGGCCGCTTGTGGATACGGTCCCAAGGCATGAGCGCATTAGGACACGCGTTGAACGGTGCGGCCCTTGACGTGAATCAACTACAAAAGGGTCCTGGAGCCGCGCGCCATCTATCATTTTGCCGGAGCATCGACCGGCGGCTTGAGCTCGCTGCGGTCCTGGTCGGAAAGGAGGTTCCACGCGCGAATAGCTTCTTTCTGCGCCAAGAACGTCCGCTTCATGAGCTCCGCAATCCGACGTCGCTTAGTTGCATTCGTGCCTTCGAGCGCCCGCCGCGATGCCGTAATGTAGGCGTGGACGCTCATGCCTGGCAGCGGAACATTACATCCGCAATCCTCAATCAGCGGCCGCGAAAAAGCGCGCAGCCGCTGAACTGCATCGTCGAGCTCCTGGGCCGCTCGATCGTATGCGCGCTTCTTGAGAAGATAACTGTCGCAGGCCTCACCCATATGGCCCTCCAACGGATGGCCACGTCGACAGTCTCACCAGGCAGGCGGCGACAATTGATTTGCGTCAACCTGCGCTCCGGTTTTTGCGGCGGTCCCAAATGAACGTCAGTGGCTTTGCGGCCGCGAAGAGTGGCGCTGCCATTGAGTTAGATCAACAGGAGTGGAGCGACGCCCCGCTTAATTGACAACGTCCCTAACTCCGAAAACCCAAGGAGCGTATCATGGCAACAGAGGCGAAAGTGCCCGTCACTCGGTCTGAATCTGCACCCGCGGCCTGGCCGACGTTTGATAGCCTGAGGCAGGAAATCGACCGCGTGTTCGACGATTTCGGCAGCGGCTTCTGGCGGCGGCCATTTCGCCCGCTGGCGGACGTCGAAGCGTTGTTGTCGCGAAAGATGAAGTCGATGCCTGCGGTCGATGTCACCGAAACCGACAAGGCCTTCGAGATCACAGCCGAACTGCCCGGCATCGACGAGAAGAACGTCGAGGTGAAGACGGCGAACGGCGGCCTGACGATCAAGGGCGAAAAGAAGGACGAGCGGGAAGAGACGAAGAAGGACTACTATCTCTCCGAGCGCCGTTATGGTTCGTTCGAGCGCTACTTCGCGCTCCCCGAAGGCGTCGACGCAGACAAGATCGAGGCCACCTTCAAGAAGGGCCTCCTCACTGTGACGCTGCCGAAGAAGCCTGAGGCTCAGAAGGCAGCGAAGAAAATCGAGGTCAAGGCGGCTTGACGCAGGCTGCAGATCGTCGGGGCCGCGCCCGCCGGTCCTGACGATCGTGAATACGATAGGCGCTCAACATGACTTCGAGAATCCAGAGTATCATGGTTGCGGCCGATGGCTCCGACAGCTCAAATCGAGCCATTGACGTCGCCGCGGCATTGGCGAAGACGGAGGGCGCTCGCCTGACGATCGTTACTGTGGTGACGCCGGTAACCGAAAACATCCAACGTGAGTTTCAGCGCATCGAAGGCGACAGGTCCGATCCGGCTGAAGCTGCCGGCCAGGTGATCCTGGCCGACGCGCAGCAACGCGCCGGCTGGGCGGATATCAAGGGCAAGTCCATTCTTCTGTGGGGCGATCCCGCCGAAGCCCTCATCGATGCGATCATGAGCGAAAAGGTTGATGCCATCGTCCTCGGTCGTCGTGGCCGTGGACAGCTCGCCGGCCTGCTGCTGGGCAGCGTATCGCAAAAACTGGTCAGCCTCTCGCCCTGCATGGTCGTTGTCGTGCCTTGAGGCGGAGCCCCAAGGAGGCCGTTCTCACAATCAACCGAAGGATTCCTACCATGGCGCAAACTCCCGAGCTCTCAATCTCACCTGACAAGGCGTTTGCGATCCTCACCAAGGCCCGCCAGTTCGACGTGAAAGATGCGGTCTCGGACCCTGATCCCGGGTCCAATGCCAGCGACGACATGATGTGGTCGGTGCTGGAGGATCACGCCGACGATCCCGTGCGGAACGAGCTAGTTGCAATGATCCGCGCCCTGAACGAGGACGAACAGTTCGACCTCGTCGCGCTGGCGTGGCTCGGGCGCGGCGACGGCGATCTCAGCGACTGGGACGACCTTCGCGCGGAGGCTGCCCGCGCGCACAACAAGCGCACCGCCGAATATTTGCTTGGGATGCCGATCCTCGCCGACTATCTCGAAGAGGCCCTTTCGCAATTCGGCCACACCGCCGAGGAATTCGAGCGGCCGGTATAATTGCAGCCGCGGCGGGGCTGCGCTAGAGCCGCAGTTGCCGGAGCAGGTTAGTGGCGGGCTCTGGCGGGCTCGTTTCTCGGGACTACCTTCTTAGCAGTTTCTTGAGCTGGCCGAGCGGACGCGTGTTGATCACGTCGCTGGCTTCCAGCCAGCCACGCCTTGCCTGGTCGACGCCGAAACGCATGAAATCCAGCGCCGCCGGCGCGTGAGCATCTGTCGAAATGGCAATTCTGACCCCGCCGGCTTTCGCAGCCTGGACATGAATGTCACTGAGATCAAGCCGCTCCGGTTGAGCGTTGAGCTCAAGCGCACAACCGCGATCGTGCGCGGCATCGATCAGCCGCTCGACGTCGACAGCATAGGCGTCGCGCTCGCCGATCAGCCGTCCGGTCGGATGCGCGATGATCGACACACGCCTGTTGTCCATCGCGCGAATGATCCGTTCGGTCTGCGCCTCGCGCGACAAATCGAACTTGTAATGAACGGCGGCGACGACGAGGTCGAGCCGGGAGAGAATCTTGTCGGGCAAGTCGAGCTTGCCATCCGCCAGAATGTCGAGCTCGATGCCCTTCAGGACCACAATACCGGTCACTTTTTCGTTGATGCGCTCGATCTCATCGAGCTGCTTCGCGAAGTCTCACCGCATCCATGCCGTGTGCGACGGTGACGTGCCTGCTGTGATCGGTGATTGCAACATAGGCGTAGCCCTTCGCCTTCGCCGCACGAACCATCTCCTCGATCGAGGCGGTCCCGTCGGTCCAGTTGGAGTGGACATGGAGGTCGCCGCGAATATCGGAGAGCTCCACCAGCTTCGGCAGCATTTTGCTCTGCGCGAGCGCTATTTCGCCGCGATCCTCGCGCAGTTCAGGCGCGATGTATGGCAAGGCCGAGCTTGCTGTAGACCTCCTGCTCCGTCGCGCCGGCGATGCGGCGCTTGCCGGAAAACAACCCATACTCGTTGAGCTTCCAGCCGCGATCATTGGCGATGCTGCGAAGCGCGATGTTGTGCGCCTTCGATCCGGTGAAATACAACAGCGCGGCGCCGAAGCTGCGCATCGGCACGACGCGGAGGTCGACCTGGATGCCGGAACGCAGCACGACAGCGGTACGCGTCGAACCATGCGCCAGGACCTCGGCAACATTTTCGTATTTCGCCAGCCTGTCGCCGATCCCGCTCGCATGGCGCGCGGCCACCAGGATATCGAGATCTCCGACCGTCTCGCGTCGGCGACGAAAACTGCCGGCCACCACAACCTCTCCGCCTTTCAGGCCTTGCCGCAGATATTTGAGCAGAGCGTCGGCCTCGGCTTCTGCGATCGGCAGTTTGAAGCGTTTCTCGCCGGTAGGCTTCTGCAACGCGGCGCGAAGCTTCTGTTCGATCACCGGACCAAAGCCTTTGATCTCTCCGAGACGCCCCTGGCGAAGGACTCGCCGCAGGTCCTCGAGCGAACTGACGTGAAGCTTGTCGTACAACAATTTCACGCGCTTCGGCCCGAGACCCGGCAGCGCGGCGATCTCGCCCAACTGGCCGGGCAATTCGCGCTTCAGGCTCTCCAGCAGCTTGAATTTTCCGGTGGCGGCGATCTCGGCGATCTTGCCGGCGAGATCCTTGCCGATGCCGGGCAACTCCGAAAGATCCTCGCCGCCCTTCACGAGGGTCGCGACGCTCTTTGGCAAGCCCTCGACGACGCGGGCGGCGCGCCGATAGGCGCGAATGCGGAATGGATTGTCACCCTTGATCTCAAGGAGTTCGGCGGCCTGGTCGAACATTGTCGCGATTTCGGCATTGTGAACCGGCATCGTGCGCCTCGTCCGGCTGCTATGGGCTGGCCGCCTGCAGCAAGGTGCAGCTTGCTCTCCTCACAATTTCATCCGCAGGCTGATCCATACGGCCAGCATGGCTCGAAGATCGGCTTCGCGATTGATGTCGATCAACCCCGGCCGACTTGTCAGGCCTTGATCTGGCTCAATATCCGGACCTGATGAGAGCGTTTGAATGCGTCAATATTTGCCGACCTTCGGAACGGACGCCATCCATGTACAGACATATCTTGGTGCCGGTTGACGGCAGCGACACGTCCAATCTTGCGCTCGACGAAGCGATCAGGCTGGCGAAGGAATTGAAATCCGAGCTCCGGATTGTCTATGTCGTCGACGTGGTCGCAGCCTACGCCATGACCGAGGCGGCGCTGCCGCTGGTCGAGTTCGAGAAGGATGTCGCGCGAATGGGGCGAGAAGCTTCTCGCGACCTGCGCAGACAAGGCCCGCGCCGCCGGCGTTGCGTTCGACACGAAATGCCTGGTCATCGAAACGCTGGGACACCGCGTCTACGACCGTATCGAGGAGGAGGCCAAGAGCTGGCCGGCCGATTTGATCATCATCGGTACCCATGGTCGGCGCGGCGTCAATCGCCTGCTGCTGGGCAGCGTTGCCGAGGGGGTGACGCGGATTGCGACGGCGCCGGTCCTCAGCATCAGAGGCAAGAGCGCAACATGACAGGACCGCCGGAAGGGCGATGATGAAGCGCTATCTGGTCAGGTCCAAAGGACGAGTTCGATCGTAATTGCCGACCTCACTGAGGACACCCCCAAGCCGTTCCCCAGGTTCTCCGTTTGTCGGCAAAGCAAAGCCCCGATCTGAGGGATCGGGGCTTTGTCGTTCAGGATCAGGCATCTGGATGCCAGTCGCAAGCACCCCGAGGGAGTCAATCGCGATCTTTTCGACAGTTGGTAAAAAGCAAGTTGAGCCGAGCACGTCGCATCTTTGAAGAGACCGGCACTTCAGGCAAAAAGCTCGGACCTATGACGCCATCACCACAGCGATGGCAATCAGTAGGCAAAAGGCAATGATCAAAAGGACGCGGTCTCGACGCCGGTCGAGCTCACGCGAAGCTACCTCGGACATGCCAGCCTCCCATCATCTTGGGTAAAGCAAGCCGGAACGGCAGGTACCGGCGTTTGACGAAAATCAAGCTCCTCGCCGTAAACAATCGCTAGGCTTTTTTTATTGTCTGTCCTGGAGACGGCTATGCCTCACAAACAGGTCTCGTTTCATTCCGCTGCCCGGGAGAAGATCCTTCGCGGCGCGACGCAACTTGCCGACGCGGTTCGTGTCACCCTCGGCCCTCGCTCAAAATCCGTCCTGATCGAGAAGAAATGGGGAGTCCCGATCGTCTGCAATGACGGCGTTACGATCGCCAAGGAATTCGATCTCAAGGATGCCGAGGAAAATCTCGGCGCCCGCATGCTGCGCCAGGCGGCCGAGAAGACCGGTGAGATGGTCGGTGACGGTACCAGCACCTCGACAATTCTCGCTCACGCCATTTTCGCTGACGGCGTCCGCAACGTGGTGGCCGGCGCCAGCGCTATCGACATCAAGCGCGGCCTCGATCGCGGAGCCAAGCGCGCGATCGACGCGCTGCGCGCCCTCTCCCGTCCCGTCGCCACACGCAAGGAAAAAGCTCAGATCGCTGCGATCTCCGCGCACAATGATATTGCCATCGGCGAACTGATCGCCGACGCGATGGACAAAGTCGGGAACGACGGGGTCATCACCGTCGAAGAATCGAAGACCACGGAGACCGTGCTCGAGGTTGTGGAAGGCATGCAGTTCGATCGCGGCTTCCTGTCGCCCTACTTCATCACCAATGCCGAGAAAATGGAGGCGGCCCTGGAAGACTGCCTGGTGCTTATCGCCGACCGCAAGGTCAGCGTGTTCAAGGACATGGTACCGTTCCTTGAGGAGATCCTAAAAAGCGGCAAGCCTCTGGCGATCATCGCCGAAGACGTGGACGGCGAGGCCCTGGCGACGCTCGTCGTCAATCAGATACGCGGCGTGTTGAAGAGCTGTGCGATCAAGGCGCCGGGCTTCGGTGATCGACGCAAGGCAATGCTCGAGGATATCGCTGTCCTGACCGGCGGTCAGGTGATCTCGGAAGAAGTCGGCCTCAAACTCGAAAATGTCGGCATGACACAGCTCGGCCGGGCCAAGCGCATCGTCGTCGACAAGGACAATACGACGATCATTGGCGGCGCCGGAGATCGCAAGATGATCGACGGCCGCATCGAACAGATTCGTCACGAGATCGAGAAGAGCACCAGCGACTACGACCGCGAGAAGCTGCAGGAGCGGCTAGCAAAGCTGTCGGGCGGTGTGGCGGTCATTCGGGTCGGAGCACCGTCCGAAGCAGAAATGAAATCGAAGAAGGAAGCGCTCGACGACGCGATCAGCGCAACCAAGGCCGCGGTCGCCGAAGGCATCGTGCCGGGCGGAGGTTTTGCGTTGCTTCGCTGCATCAACGCGCTGTCGGACGAAGAACAGAAATGCGAGGGCGACGAGCGGACCGGGCTGCAGATTCTCAAGCGCGCCCTCGAAGCGCCAACCCGTCAGATCGCTGAGAATTCCGCGGCCGATGGCGGCGTCGTCGTCGCGCGCATGCTGGAGGGCCAGGGCAACTACGGCTACGACGCCGGGCGCAAGCAGTTCGTCGATCTGGTCGAGGCCGGCATTCTCGATCCGACCAAGGTCGTTCGGGTGGGATTGGAGAACGCCGTCTCAGTCGCAAGCGTACTGCTGTTGACCGAGGCGATCATGACGGAGATTCCCGAGCCGAAGGCCGAGGCCGTCGGCGACGCCGGACTGGCTGCGTGAGCCCGCACAATGGACGCAGCTGAGCAACCGCAGGGCTTGCATTGCCGGTGGCCCTGACCTCGGAGGAACTCTACCGGCGCGCCGACCTCTCAAGTCTCGCGTTTGCGACGACGGCCGACTTGCGGCCGCTCGACGGTCTGGTCGGCCAGCAGCGGGCGCTCGAAGCTTTGAGATTCGGCACCCGGATCCAGAAGCCGGGCTTCAACCTCTTTGTGGTCGGTTCCAGTGGCAGCCAGATGCAGCAGGCGGTCCGAGTCGGTGCTGGAGACGACGGAGTGGGATCGCTCTGCGCCGGCCGACTGGGTCTACGTCAACAACTTCGACGAGGCGCGCAAGCCGATCGGCATCAGCTGCCGCCCGGGCGAGCAACGAAGCTCCGCGACGCGATGCGCGAGGTCGGTTGACGATCTGAAGCCGCGCTACCAGCCCTGTTCGAAAGCGAGGACTTTCAGACCCGGCGCAACGCCATCGACCAGTCGTTTCAATCGAAACAGGGCGAGGCCTTCTCCGCTCTCGGACAAAAGGCTGCGTCGAAGGAACCTTGCCTTGGTGCGCACGCCGATGGGCTTTGTCATCGCGCCGGTGCGCGACGGCAAGATCGTTCCGCCCGAAGATTTCAACAAATGGTCCGAGGCCGACCGCAAGGCCTCCCAGGAATTGATCGATCAGTTGCAGAAGGAGCTGGAGCATATCGTGCTCCACATTCCACAGTGGGAGAAGGAACGGCGCGACCAGTTTCGCAAGCTCAATCGCGAGACCGCGATGCTGGCAGTCGGGCAGACCGTCGACGAGGCAAAAGCCAGATTTGCCGATCTCCCGAATGTCCTCAACTATCTCGAAACTGTTCGCGCCGACCTGATCGAGAACATCGCGCTTGTTCGTCGCCAAACCGGAGGGCGAGGGCTTCGAGGTGATCGACACGCACCTCGGCAGCCCATTCGATCGCTACGCGGTCAACGTCCTCGTCAGCCACAGCGACACCGAGCAACCGATTCCGATCGTCCAGGAGCTGCACCCAACCTTGGGCAATCTCGTCGGCTCGATCGAGTACGTGTCGCAGAACGGCATCCTCATTACCAATTTTCGCCTGATCAAGGCCGGCGCGATCCATCGCGCCAACGGCGGCTTCCTGCTGCTCGACGTCCGCCATCTCCTGACTGAGCCGTTCAGCTGGCCTGCGCTGAAGCGCATCATCCGCCAGGGCGAGATCAGGATCGAAGACATCGGGCGTTTCATGGGCTTCACCAGCACCGTGTCGCTCGAGCCCGATCCGATTCCGCTCGACCTCAAGGTCATCCTGTTCGGCGACCGGCTGCTCTATTACCTGCTGTGCGCATACGATCCGGAAGTCAGCGAGTTCTTCAAGGTGCTGGCGGATTTCGAGGACGACATCGATCGGACGCCGGACCAGGAGACGACGCACGCGCGCATGATTGCCGCGCTGGTTCCGCGCGAGAAACTGAAGCCGATCGATCGCGACGGCGTGGCGTTGATCCTTGAACATGCCGCCCGCCTCGCCGATGACGCCCGCAAGCTGACGCTGCTGGTCGACCAGATCAGGGATCTCCTGACCGAGGCGGATTTCTGGGCCACCGAAACCGGCCACGCGGTCATCGCCCGGGCTGACGTCCAGCGGGCACTGGACGAAAGAACCGCCCGCATGTCGCGCCTGCGCGATCGCGCACGTGAATCCATTTTGCGAGAGCTCGCGCTGATCGACACCAGTGGCCGCGCCGTCGGTCAGGCCAACGGACTGAGCGTGATCGAGCTTGGCGGCTTCCGGTTTGGCCGGCCGAGCCGCATTACCTGCCGCGTTCGTCCCGGCGGCGGCAAGGTCGTGGACATCGAGCGCGAGGTCGAGCTTGGCGGTCCGCTGCATTCCAAAGGCGTGCTCATCCTGTCAGGCTTTCTTGCAGGGCGTTACGCGCTGGACACGCCGATGTCGCTGTTTGCAAGTCTCGTGTTCGAACAATCCTATGGCGGCGTCGAGGGCGACAGCGCTTCGTCGGCGGAGCTCTACGCCCTGCTATCGGCGCTGGCCGAACTGCCGCTCCGCCAGGATTTGGCGATGACCGGATCGGTAAACCAGCACGGCGAGGTTCAAGCGATCGGCGGCGTCAACGAGAAGATCGAAGGCTTCTTCGATATCTGCAAGGCGCGCGGATTGAGCGGTACGCAAGGCGTCATGATTCCAAAATCGAACGTTCAGCATCTGATGTTGCGGAGCGACGTCGTCGAGGCATGCAGCGCCGGACAATTCTCGATCTTTCCGATCACGACGATCGATGAAGGCATCGCTTTGCTCACGGGGCGCCAGGCGGGTCAGCGCACCGCCGAACGGCAACTATCCTGAGGACAGCGTCAATCGCCTGGTCGAGGATCGGCTGCGTGCATTTGCGCAGATACGCCACGAATTCGGCCGGAGCACAAACGAGGCGCAAGCCCATGGCTAGTGCCGAGACCGGCTTCAAGCGGATGATCATCGGCTTACCGCACAATGCACGAGATTATCAGGCCGTATCAACCACGGCGCGGCTGGCAAAGCAGTTGGGCCTCGACCTCGTCGGTACCCTCTTTGAAGACGTCGGTCTGTCGCAGCTCGCCGATCTACCTGAGGCGCGCGAGTTTCGCGCCATGAGTAGTTGGCAGCCACTGTCGGCGGCCCAACTGACAAGCGACTTAGCGCGCATGTCGGCGGAAGCGCAGCGGATGTTTACCGAAATCATGCAGCAGCACCGGGCTCAGCGGCAGCTTTCACTTGCCAGAGGATCGGCAGCGGAAACCTTGTTGCAGGCCGGGGCGAACGATATCGTTCGCCATTATCGATCCAAAGAATCCGCTGGATCGGATCACACTGCCAATTCAGAGAACTCGTCGGACATCATCTTTGAAACTGCCGCGTCGGTCTTGATCGTGCCGAGTTCCCCTCCCCTCACGTCGGGTCAGCTCATCGTTGCAGGCTCGCACGCCGGCGACCCCGCAATCGCGGCTGCAATCACAATTGCCGCCTCGGCCAAAGATCCGCTGACTATTATTCCGCTAGAGCTGTCTGCGCAAGCACTGGCGCGGGCGGTCGAGCGCGCGAGACAGTCGGGTGTGCGCACGACGGTCGCGGAGCCGATGCTTCACGGGGCAGACCTGGCGTCGCTGGCGACGGTGTCGTGCAACTTGAAGGGCAAGCTCCTGATCGCAGACCGCGAACGCTTTGCGATCGCCGATCACTCATTCTCGGAGCTTCGGGTGCAGATCCCGCTACTTCTGGTCCGATCGGGAGTTTCATAACGTCAGAACGGTCCTGTTTCCCGCGGAGGATGCCGAAAAGCCCTGTCGCTCGAAAGCCGACCTGCCTGCCTCGGTGCGCCATCACCTGCCGCCGCACATCGAATTGACAAACAACCGTTCTGATCCATCTGCTCAAGCGCTCAAGGATGCTCTCACCGCGCTTTCCCGATGCCAGCGTCCGGCGCCGCATCGATCTCGCCGGGAAGCGGTGCAGGGAAAGTTGACCCGCGCGCCGTTGATCAGGTTCCATTTCGGAATACTGAAAGCCTCCGTCCGGACCGGCTCCAGAATGACCCAGATCAAGTGTTCGCGCCGCTAAGCAAGCCAGGCCTCGCCCGTCGTCGGGAACCCTTGATCTTGATCAACGCTCTAACCGCTGCACTGACTGAGACTTTTGCAAATTTTTCGGTCTCAAGCAGCGAGGGTCTCATGATGACTCGTCGGCAAGCGAATGCCGGAATTCTCTCCATGGCCGCTGTTGCGGTAACTACATCACAGGCCGGCGCAGATGATGCAAAGGTGGTGCCATTGCCGCAACCGCGCGGCACAGGCGGCAAGCCCCTCATTGACGCGCTGAAATTGCGGCACTCGACGCGTGAATACACGGAGCAGCCGCTGCCGCCGCAAGTGCTATCCGATCTGCTATGGGCCGCCTTCGGAATCAACCGGCCGGCGACCGGCGACCGCACAGCGCCCTATTGGCGGCACGTCATGGTGATCGACGTCTACGCCGTGATGGCGGACGGGGTATGGCTCTACGATCCGAAATCCCACGCACTCGTGCAGCAATTGCAAACGGATCTTCGCGCCAAGACCGGCTTGCAGGATTTCGTGGCGACTGCCCCTCTCAATCTCGTTTACGTGGCTCATGGCGAAAGAATGCAAGACATATCTGCGGAAGACCGGCGCCTGTACGCGTCGGTCGACACCGCCTTTATCGGACAAAACGTCTATCTGTACTGCGCGTCGGAAGGTCTGGGGTCGGTGTTCCGCGGCGCCGTTGATCTGAAAGGCTTGGCAAAGGCGATGCAGCTCGGTCCTGATCTTTTCGTTACGTTCGCCCAAACTGTGGGTTACCCGAAAAGCTGATGCCGGTTCTATTTCAATTGTCGGTGGGGCGGCCGGGTTCAGCCTGATGCCGAATTGACGTTTGTCGCGGACGTCAACGACCTTAATTGACGCTCCTCTTCCGCTAGCAGCTTGTTGACGATGAAGCGTTGCTCACCCAACCTTGAATGCATAACTACGGATTATGCGTCCGACGGCTAGATGATGCTCCGGTGCCGCGATCGATCCAGTAACATTCTATACTTTTGTCATCAGTTCGCGACCAAGTTGGTCCTGACTTGATCTAGACTCTGCGCATTCATTCGCGACTTCAGCTGCAACGGCTGGGAAGCGAGCGAAGATTTTTTCCGACAATCACATCGAAGAGCTGCCGCTTCGCGCAACTCAGCCGCTGCCCCCTCCATACAATGCTGGCTGCAGGCTGGCGCAGGTCGTCGCCTCGTTTGAGATCATGCGAGCGACTCGGCGGAGATGTGTGTGTAGATCTTGGTAGTCGCGATACGTGAACGGCTGGCCGATGAGGCAGCGCAGCGGCTGTACAACGTGAGTGCGGACGCCACGCAATCGCCCGAGCTGCATCGACGAGAAGCCTTTGCAGAAAGTTCATGACGTCAATCGAACGCGTTCACGCACCGTTTGAATCGAGGTGTCGGTTGGACAACACTTTTCGGAGCGTCAGAATGAAAAACGGCTAACACAAATAAGTATTTGTTTTTATTGCATAATTTATGGCTGGGGCGGGAGGATTCGAACCTCCGTATGGTGGAATCAAAATCCACTGCCTTACCACTTGGCGACGCCCCAAGATTTGGCCCCGTCGGGAAGCGGCGGACCATAGCTGCGCCGCCCTGCGATAGCAACGGCCGTCACCGGCGCCGGTTCGGACATGTTTGTGATTTCAATGGCTTGGAAGTCGAATTGTGATGCCCGAACTTTTGTGGGATGAGGTCGCTGCTCTAGTTAGGCTCGGCCATCGACAAGCGACCTGGCCGACACATCATATATGGTGACGTCAAGGCAGCGCTCTCGCCGACCGCCACGATCCGGATTTGACCCATGACCTTTCGTGCTCCCATCGACGATATCGTGCTCGCGCTGAACCAGGGCGGCGGCCTGCTGCGTGCGGTGCGCGACGGCCACTATGGCGGCTACGATGCCGAGATGACGGCGGTCGTGCTCGAAGAGGCCGGCCGTTTCGCTGAAGACGTGCTCGCTCCGCTGAATGCGGTTGGCGACAAGACCGGGGTCAAGATCGAAGGCAGCAAGGTCACAACTCCGCCGGGCTGGGCCGACGCCTATCGCCGCTGGTCGGACGCCGGCTGGAACGCCGTCGCCGGTTCCGAAGAATGGGGCGGCCAGGGCCTGCCGCTTGCGATCAACTTTGCCTGCACCGAATTGTGGAGCGCCGCGAACATGGCGTTCGGCCTGTGTCCGCTATTGACCGCAAGCGCGATCGAGGCGCTCGAGGCGCACGGCAGCGAGCCGCTGAAAAAGACCTATCTTGCAAAACTGATCTCCGGCGAATGGACCGGGACCATGCAGCTGACCGAGCCGCAGGCGGGCTCCGACGTCGGCGCGTTGCGCACACGCGCCGAACGCGCACCCGACGGCAGCTATCGCCTGTTCGGAGCTAAGATCTTCATCACCTACGGTGAGCACGACATGACCGACAACATCGTGCATTTCGTGCTCGCACGATTGCCCGATGCGCCTTCGGGCACGCGCGGCATTTCGCTGTTCCTGGTGCCGAAGTTCATGGTCAACGCCGACGGCACGCTCGGCAAGCGCAACGACATCAAGGCGGTGTCCGTCGAGCACAAGCTTGGCATCCACGGCTCGCCGACCTGCACCATGTCGATGGGCGACGACGGCGGCGCGATCGGTTTCCTGATCGGCGAAGAGAACCGCGGCATGGCCTGCATGTTCACCATGATGAACCAGGCACGGCTTGGTGTCGGCATCGAAGGCGTCGGCATCGCGGAGCGCGCCTACCAGCAGGCGCTGGCCTTCGCCCAGGAACGCAAGCAGGGCCGCGGTGTCGGCAGCGACAAGGGCTCTGACGCGATCATCGTGCATCCCGACGTCAAGCGCATGCTGCTGCAGATGCGGGCCCTCACGGGCGCTGCGCGCGCGATCTGCTACGCAACCGCGGTCGCGATCGACGTGTCACATCGCGCGACCGACGCGGCCGCACGCGACAAGGCCGCGGCCCGCGCTGCCTTGCTGACGCCGATTGCGAAAGCGTTCTCGACCGACATCGGCAACGAAGTCGCCTCGATGGGCGTGCAGGTCCATGGCGGCATGGGGTTCATCGAGGAGACCGGCGCCGCGCAGCACATGCGCGATGCTCGCATCACCGCGATCTATGAAGGCACCAACGGCATTCAGTCGATCGATCTCGTCACGCGCAAGCTCGCAGGCCAAGGCGGCGCCTCGGTGTTCGCGCTGATGGATGAGATGAAAGACACGGTGTCGCGGATCGAAGCCTCCAACGATCCGGCCTTCGGCCTCGCCGCCACGCGTCTGCGCGAAGCGCTTGCCGCGCTCGACCGCGCCAGCCGCTGGCTATTGGAACGGATGACATCGAAACCGAACGATGCGCTCGCCGGCGCGACGCCTTACCTGCGCCTGTTCGGCTCGACGCTCGGCGGCTGCCTGCTTGCAGAGCAAGCGCTCGCCGCGAACAAGTCGGACGGCGGCGGCAAGCGCCAGACCGCGCTGACACGATTTTTTGCGGAGAACATTTCCGTGCACGCGCAAGCGCTCGAACGCACGGTGACCGATACTGCCGACGCCGTGAATGCGGCGGACGCGGTGTTGATCGGCTAAAGCGGCTTCAACCCTGCTTCGATTGCCGCGCGCTTCGGTTCGAGGAACGGCGGCAGCGCCAGCCGTTCGCCAAGCTTGTCAGCGGGCTCGTCGGTCGCAAATCCCGGACCGTCGGTCGCGATCTCGAACAACACGCCGTTCGGCTCGCGAAAATAGAGACTGCGGAAATAGAAGCGATCGATCGGGCCCGAGTTCGGCACGCCGAGCTCGTTGAGCAAAGCAACCCACTGGTCGTATTGCGCGGCGTCGGGCGTGCGGAACGCGACATGATGCACCCCGCCGGCGCCGGGTTGCACGGCGTCGAGATCAGGCCGCTCGACGACGTGGACCTCGGCAGCGGGTCCGCCCTCGCCCATCGCAAACACCGTCGCGGCGTGGCCATCGCTCTCATATTGCCGCACCGGCTTCATGTTCATCACCGCGGTCAGCACCTGACCGGTGCGCATCAGCTGCGGCACCGTCAGTGTCACCGGACCGAGCCCGCGGATCTGCATGTCCTGCGGCACCGGGCTGCGCTGCCATGGCGACGCCGAGCCCTTGCCACCGTCGTCGACCAGAGCCAGGCGCTGTCCCTCGAAATCCTCGAACGGCAGCGTCAGGCGGCCGTCGATCTCGACCACGTCGCCGACGCCTGCGCCCTTCTGCTTCAACCGGTCGCGCCAGAAGCCGAGCGCGCCTTCGCCGGCCACACGCAGCGCCGTGCGCGACACGCTGCGCGAGCCGCGCTCCTCGCGCCCGACCGGCCAGTCGAAGAACGTCAGGTCGCTGCCCGGGTTGGCGAGAGCATCGGCATAGAACAGATGATAGGCCGAGACATCGTCCTGATTGACGGTCTTCTTCACCAGCCGCATGCCAAGCGCGTCGGTATAGAAGGCGTGATTGCCGCGCGCGTTCGCCGTCACGGCGGTGACGTGGTGAAGGCCTAGTAATTGCATTGAACAACCCCAACGGTTTGCGGAATTAGCATGGCGAGCGGGCACCCTTGTGTGCTCAAATGATTGCAGAAATCTAGGGCGTGCGGCACCGATCCGCCAGAGGCGGGGCCGCGCGGTTGAGGGCGAGCCATGACCGAGCATATCGTCATCCAGCACGAGGAGGCCACGCGCATCATCAAAATGCGCCGGCCGGACAAGAAGAACGCGCTGACGCAGGAGATGTACTTTGCGATCAGCAGTGCGATCGATTCCGCCCAGAATGATCCGACGATCCGCTGCATGATCATCACGGGCTCGTCGGGCGTCTTCACCGCGGGCAACGATTTGAAGGACTTTCTTGCCGCTGGCAGCGGCACGGAGAAGCAGGCGTTCGGCACCTCGGGCGGTTCGACGCTGCTCACCTCGCTCAACAACAACCAGAAGCCGCTGGTGGCCGCGGTCGATGGCGTCGCGATCGGCATCGGCACCACCATGATGTTCCACTGCGATTACGTGATCGCGAGCAAGGCGGCGCTGTTCTCGACGCCATTCGTCGGCTTAGGCCTCGTGCCCGAGGGTGCTTCGAGCCTTCTGGTGCCGCGGGCGCTCGGTCACCAGCGCGCCTTCGCCCTATTGGTGATGGGCCGCTCACTTGACGGCGAAGCCGCGCGCGAAGCCGGCTTTGTCAACGAGGTGGTGGCGCCCGGCCATGTCGAGACCGAAGCGCGCAAGGTGGCGCGCGAGATCTGCGCGTTGCCACCGGAAGCGGTCGCGCTGTCGCGACGCCTGCTCCGGCTGCCGCAACAAACCATCGCCGAGCGCTTCGCCATCGAGGGCAAGCTTTTCGGCGAGCGCATGCAATCGCAGGAAGCCCTGAACGCGTTCAAGGGATTTCTGGGACGCAAGGCTGGCTGACGACGGCATACTGATACGCTCATGCAATTCCGTTCAGTCCTGCTCACCGCGCTGCTGCTCGCGCCGGCGCTCTCCCCCGTCGCTGCCCAGGATCAACGCCCGCCCGTCGAGCTGCGCATCCTTGCGATCAACGATTTCCACGGCAATCTCGAGCCGCCGCCCGGCGGTATCCGCATTTCCGATCCGGCCGACGCGACAAAGAAGGTTTCCGTTGCGGCCGGCGGCTCGGAGCGGATGGCGACACTGGTGCACCAGCTTCGCAGCGAAGCGAAGAACTCGATCTTCGTCGCTGCCGGCGATTTGATTGGCGCAAGCCCGTTGCTATCGTCGATGTTTCATGACGAGCCGACGATCGAGTCGATGTCGCTGATGGGCCTCGAAATCTCATCGGTCGGCAACCACGAGTTCGACAAGGGCAAGGTTGAACTGAAACGCATGCAGAGCGGTGGATGCTCGCCAGTCGACGGCTGCAAGGGACCGCATCCCTTCCTCGGCGCCAAATTCAGCTATCTCGCTGCAAGCACGTTCGACACAACGACCGGGCAGACCCTGTTCCCGCCTTACGCGGTCAAGACGTTCGAAGGCATTCCAGTAGCCTTCATCGGGCTCACGCTGAAAGGTACCCCCGATATCGTGTCGCCGCCCGGCGTCGCGGGTCTGAAATTTGGTGACGAGGCCGAGACCGTCAATGCGCTGATCCCCGAACTGAAGGCGAAGGGAATAGAGGCGATCGTTGTCCTGATTCATGAGGGCGGCGTGCCGACCGGTGACTACAATGAGTGTCCCGGCATTTCAGGCCCGATCGTCGACATCGTGAAGAAGCTCGACCGCGCGGTCGATCTCGTGGTCAGCGGCCACACTCATCAGGCCTACATCTGCACGATCGACGGGCGGCTCGTGACCAGCGGCGACAAATACGGGACGATCGTCACTGCGATCGATGTCAAGCTCGATCCGAAGACCCGCGACGTGATCAGCGCGAGCGCCAGCAATCACATCGTTCGCCTGGATGCGTACGCGAAGGACGCCGGGCAGACCGCGCTGATCGCCTCCTATCAGCAACTCGCCGGCCCCATTGCCAACCGAAAATCCGGCGTCATCGCCGCGAGCCTGACGCGCGAGCCTACCACGGCCGGTGAATCCGCGCTCGGCGATGTCATTGCCGACGCGCAGCTTGCCTCGACCTCGGCGCCGGACGCAGGCGCCGCGGTGATCGGGATGACCAATCCCGGCGGCATTCGCACCGAACTGCTCAAGCATGACGATGGGACGGTGACCTATGCCGAGCTGTTCCAGTCCCAGCCGTTTCGCAACGCGCTCGTGACCATGACTTTGTCCGGCGCCCAGCTCAAGCAAGCGCTGGAGCAGCAATGGACCGATCCGAACCGGCCGCGCTTCCTGCAGATCTCGAACGGCTTCAACTACACCTGGGATGCAGCGCGCGCCGTCGGCGAGCGCATCGTCGCCGACAGCCTGAAACTGAACGGCGCGCCGATCGCACCCGACGCGCTGGTGCGCGTCACCGTCAACGACTTCCTCGCCAGCGGCGGCGACGGTTTCAAGACGTTCACCGAAGGAACCGAGCGCCGCTTCGGCAACTTCGACATCGACGCGCTCGAAGCTTATGTTCTCAAGAACAGTCCGATTGCACCGCCACCGCGCGACCGCATTCTGCGGCTGAACTGATCCAATAGCGACACTCTAGCCGGCGGCGCCGCTGGAAGCTTTCCGCTTTCGCTGCTCTGCGTGAGCGCATACATTATCTCAATGCCCAAGCGGCGCACAGAGTCCGTAAATGACGACGCTCCTGATCTCCCATCCCGCATGCCTTGAGCATTTAAATCCGCCGGGCCATCCGGAGCGGGCGGACCGCTTGCGCGCCATCGAGCAGGTGCTCGGGCAGGAGCGTTTTCAGTTCCTGAGCCGCGACCTCGCGCCGCGAGCCTCCTTCGAGACCATCGCGCTCTGTCATTCGGAGCATGAGATTGCAGAAATACGCCATCGCGCGCCGAAGGAAGGCTTCGTCCATGTCGATGCCGACACCTCGATGTCACCAGGCAGCCTCGAGGCGATGTTGCGATCGACCGGTGGTGCGCTCGCCGCAACCGACGCGGTGATGACCGGCGCGGCACAGAACGCGTTTGTCGCCACGCGTCCGCCAGGACATCACGCCGAGAGCCAGCGGCCGATGGGCTTCTGTTTCTTCAACAATGTTGCGATCGCCGCGCGCTATGCGCAACGCAAGTACGGCATCGGCCGCGCCGCAGTGATCGATTTCGACGTCCATCACGGCAATGGCACGCAGGAGATCTTCTGGGCCGATCCCACCGTGATGTACTGCTCGACCCATGAAATGCCGCTCTACCCCGGCACGGGCGCGGTCTCGGAACGCGGCGAGCGCGATACCATCGTCAATGCGCCGCTGCGCGCCGGTGATGGCGGCGCAGAGTTTCGCGATGCGTTCGAGACGACCATCCTGCCGCGCCTGAAATCGTTTGCGCCGGAACTCGTCATGATCTCCGCCGGCTTCGACGCGCACTTCCGCGATCCGCTCGCCAACCTCAACCTCAAGGCCGAGGATTATCGCTGGGTCACACAGAAGTTGATGGAGGTCGCCGATGCGACGGCCGGGGGGCGGGTTGTCTCGGTGCTCGAAGGCGGCTACGACCTGCAGGGCCTTGCCGAGTCGGTGGATGCCCACGTCACGGCGCTAATGCGCGGCTAGCGCATTGCCGGAATCCGCCACATTGGCTTCGCATTAGCTGCTAGGCTACGGGGCCAACTCACCAATCACAGACGTCGAAGAAACCATGGTCGAAAGCGTCAATGCCGATGTGAAGCGCCTGACATTCGAGCGAGCGATCGAAGAGCTCGAGTTCGATCGTCAAGCAACTCGAAGAAGGCAAGGTTCCACTGGAAGAGTCGGTCGCGATCTATGAGCGTGGCGAGGCCTTGAAGCGTCGCTGCGAAGAGCTGTTGCGCCAGGCCGAGGCACGGGTCGACAAGATCACGACGGATGCCGGCGGCCGCCCGACCGGAACCGAGCCCCTGGACGTCGCCTGACCTGACTGCCGGTACCTTCCCACCCCCGGCCTTGAGGCGATCCCGCTGGACCAAATATTGCACCGCGTACTATGGTAAATGGCGATTGGGGACCAATGGGCGCAAATTGGCTGGAACTGGCGCAAATTTGGCCAGTTGTGACCAGTTGGACTGAGGATTGAACCGTCCGCAGTCGCCTTCAGACCTAACTTGACGAGCTCGCGCCATTGGCGTCTCTGACGCCTTTGGTGTATGGCTGAAAGCTGAAATTATTGAGCGCTTAGAATAACTTCGCGCGTGCAACTTCAATCATGACCGTTGGGCAACATGAGTAAGACACCGCTTCTCGATACGATCAAAACGCCGGAAGACCTACGCAAGCTGAAACCTGAGCAAATGCGTCAGGTCGCCGATGAGCTCCGCCAGGAGACCATCGACGCTGTGTCGGTCACGGGTGGCCACTTCGGCGCCGGCCTCGGCGTCGTCGAATTGACCACGGCCATTCACTACGTGTTCGACACGCCGCGCGACCGTTTGATCTGGGACGTCGGCCACCAGGCCTACCCGCACAAGATCCTGACCGGCCGCCGCGACCGCATCCGCACGCTGCGCACCGGCGGCGGCCTCTCCGGTTTCACCAAGCGTTCGGAGAGCGATTACGACCCGTTCGGCGCGGCGCACTCGTCGACCTCGATTTCGGCCGGCCTCGGCATGGCCGTTGCTCGCGACCTTTCAGGCGCCAACAACAACGTCATCGCCGTGATCGGCGACGGCGCGATGTCGGCCGGCATGGCCTATGAGGCCATGAACAACGCCGGCGCACTGAACTCGCGCCTGATCGTGATCCTCAACGACAACGACATGTCGATTGCGCCGCCGGTTGGCGCGATGTCGGCTTACCTGTCGCGCCTGTATTCGGGCCGCACCTATCAGTCCGTCCGTGACATCGTGCAAAAGCTTGCCCATCGCCTGCCGAAGGTTCTCGAGGACCGCACGCTGCGCGCCGAGGAATACTCGCGCGGCTTCATGGTCGGCGGCGGCACGCTGTTCGAGGAGCTCGGCTTTTACTATGTCGGTCCGATCGACGGCCACAACATGGACCATCTGCTGCCGGTCCTGACCAACGTGCGCAACTCCACGCGCGGCCCGATCCTGGTCCACGTCGTGACCAAGAAGGGCAAGGGCTATCCGCCAGCCGAGGCGGCTGCCGACAAGTACCACGCCGTGGTCAAGTTCGATGTCGCCACCGGTGCCCAGAGCAAGGCCAAGTCCAACGCGCCGGCCTACCAGAACGTGTTCGGACAGAGCCTCGTCAAGGAAGCTCAAAAGGACGACAAGATCGTCGGTATTACTGCCGCCATGCCCTCGGGCACCGGCATCGACATCTTCCAGAAGGCGTTCCCGAAGCGCACGTTCGACGTCGGCATCGCCGAGCAGCACGCGGTGACGTTCGCTGCCGGCCTTGCGACCGAGGGTTACAAGCCCTTCTGCGCGATCTACTCGACCTTCCTGCAACGCGGTTACGACCAGGTCGTGCATGACGTCGCGATCCAGAAGCTGCCCGTCCGCTTCGCGATCGACCGCGCGGGCCTGGTTGGCGCCGACGGCGCGACCCATGCCGGTTCGTTCGACAATGCCTATCTCGGCTGCCTGCCCGGCTTCGTCATCATGGCGGCCGGCGATGAAGCCGACCTCGTGCATATGGTCGCAACGCAAGTTGCGATCAACGATGCGCCGAGCGCCCTGCGCTATCCGCGCGGCGAAGGCCGCGGCGTCGAGATGCCCGAGTTCGGCGTCCCGCTCGAGATCGGCAAGGGCCGCATCATCCGCGAAGGCAGCAAGATCGCGCTGTTGTCGTTCGGCACCCGACTGGCCGAATGCGAGAAGGCGGCCGACGAACTCGCGACCTACGGCCTTTCCACGACGGTTGCCGACGCGCGCTTCATGAAGCCGCTCGACGTCGACCTCGTGCTCAGGCTTGCCCGCGAGCACGAAGTGCTCATCACGATCGAGGAAGGCTCGATCGGCGGGTTCGGCTCGCACGTGCTGCAGACGCTGTCCGATCACGGCGCGCTGGACCGCGGCTTGCGCATCCGCTCGATGATCCTGCCCGACGTCTTCATCGATCACGACACGCCGGCGGCGATGTATGCCTATGCCGGCCTGGACGGCAAAGGCATCGTCAAGAAGGTGTTCGAGGCGCTCGGCAAGGACATCAAGACCGAGACGGTGAAGCTCGCCTAAGTTCCACAATCGGGTTTAACGATCGGGGTCGGCGATGAAGATCTATCTCGCCGGCCCCGATGTTTTTCTGCCCGATGCAATCGAAATGGGGCGGCGCAAGCGCGAACTTTGCGAACGCCACGGGTTCGTCGGGCTGTTTCCGCTCGACAACGTCATCGAGCTCGCCGCACACGACGCGTCGGTGCAGATCTTTCGCGGCAACCGCGCCATGATGGATGATGCGGATGCGATCATCGCCAATCTGACGCCGTTTCGCGGGCCGAGCGCCGATGCCGGCACCGTCTATGAGATTGGCTATATGGCCGGCCGCGACAAGCTCTGCCTTGGCTATTCCAACGATCCGGTTCTCTATCATGAACGCGTGGCGCGAGTTCAGCGGTTGAGCAAGGCCGAAAGCGTCATATTCGATAACGCCGGTCTGGTCGTTGAAAACTTCGGCCTGACCGACAATCTGATGATTGTGCATGGACTCGACCTGCACGGCTGTCCGCTGGTCGTACCCGACACCGCGCCTGCCGATCCCTGGCACGATCTTGCGGCGTTCGAGACGTGCCTGCAGCTTCTCAAGGCGCGGCGGCTGTGAACACCGCTTGTCACCGGACTGGATCATGAGCGCAAAAGGCCTCCGCCAACGTGCCGATCGGCTGCTGGTCGAGCGCGGCCTGTTTGAAAGTCGCGCCAAGGCGCAGGCCGCGATCGAAGCCGGTCATGTGAGCGCCAACGGCAAGCCGGTGCAGAAGGCTTCCGACGAAATTCCGGCCAACGCCGAGTTGCAGGCCGCGCCGGCACACCCCTGGGTCTCGCGCGGTGGCGTCAAGCTTGCCGCTGCGCTGGAGCACTACCCGATCGAGATCGAGGATCACGTCTGTCTCGACGTCGGCGCCTCGACCGGGGGATTCACCGAGGTGCTGCTGCAAAACGGCGCGCGTCTTGTCTGCGCGATCGACGTCGGAAAAGCTCAGCTGCACCCGTCGCTGCGAAACCATCCAAAGGTTCTTTCGATGGAGGAGACCGATATCCGGAATTTCTCTGGCAAACGTCTGCCGGTGCGGCCGGATGTCGTCGTGATCGACGTCAGCTTCATTTCGCTGAAGCACGTGCTGTCTGTCGCACTCGAGCTTACGGCCGCGCCGTGCCATCTGCTTGCGCTGATCAAGCCGCAATTCGAGGCACCACGAAGCGCCATCAAGAAGGGCATCGTTCGCGATCCAGCCGTCCACGAGGCGGTGTGCCACGACATCGCAACATTCGCCGCAAACCTGGGGTGTGTCGATATCGAGGTCTTTCCGTCTGCAATTCCAGGCGGCGATGGCAATCGTGAGTTCTTCCTGGGGGCACGCCGTGGTTGACGTGCTGACGATCGATCACATCGGCCATCGCGGCGACGGTGTTGTGCTGGTCGACGGGCAGCCAGTCTACGTGCCCTATGCGCTGCCCGGCGAGCGTATCGAGGTCGAACGCGTCGCAAACCATCCCGACCGGCGCCACCTGGTCCGCGTCGATGCACCGAGCGCCGACCGGATCGAGCCCATCTGTCCGCACTTCGGCGTGTGCGGCGGCTGCGCGATCCAGCACTGGCGCGAGGACAACTATCGTGCCTGGAAGCGCGATCTTGTGATCGAGCAGCTGCGACTGGCGAAGGTCGATTGCGAGGTTGCCGCGCTGGTCGATGCCCATGGCGAGGGTCGCCGTCGCACCGTCCTTCACGCCCGCATCGGCACCCACCATGTCGAACGCGTCGGCTTTGCCGCGGCAGCTTCCCACGAAATCGTGCCGATCGACCATTGCCCGATCCTCGCGCCCGCGCTTGCGAGCTCGCTCAAGATCGCGGAGGCGATCGCCGAGATCCTCCAGCCGACCGGCAAACCGCTCGACATCCAGATAACTGCGACACGCAACGGCCCGGACGTCGACGTGCGCGGATCCGGTGCGTTGTCGCCAGACGCAATGCGAAAGCTGGCCGGTGTCGCCGAGCAACATCGTCTTGCCAGGCTGACACGGCATGGCGAATTGATCGCGCTCCGTGCTCAGCCCGTGGTCGCCATGGGCAAGGCCGAGGTCGCGCTGCCACCCGGCGGTTTTTTGCAGGCGACGGCCGCCGGCGAAGCAGCGCTTGCCACGCGGGTTGCAGCGGCGTGTGGCAAATCAGCCGTCATCGCCGACCTGTTTTGCGGCGTCGGACCGTTCGCGCTGCGGCTTGCCGAACGCGCGCGGGTTCGCGCCTATGACGCCGAGGCGGCTGCGATCGCAGCGCTCACAAAAGCCGCCGCGTCAACGAAAGGCTTGAAGCCGATCGCCGCCGAGACGCGCGATCTGTTCCGCCGGCCGCTGGCCCCGCCCGAATTGCGCGACGTTGACGCCGTGGTTTTCGATCCGCCGCGCCAGGGCGCGCTGGCGCAGGCGCAGCAGCTGGCGGCCGGCAAGGTGCCCGTGATCGTCGCGGTCTCCTGCAATCCCGCGACATTCGCCCGTGATGCACAAATCCTGATTGGCGGCGGCTACCGCATCGGCACGGTCGAGCCGATCGATCAGTTCAAGTATTCGCCGCATGTGGAACTGGTGGCGCGCTTCGAACGCTAGCGCCCCCAGCGTTGCTGCCACATCTGCTCACCGATTGTGCAGGATACCCGCGGCTCCTTGTCGGCGACCGGGATCACCTTGCGCTTCGGCTGACGGCCCGCGACCTCGAGCACCAATTTGGTGCGGATCGCTTCCTTGAATTGATCCTTACCTTTGATCGGGATCACGAACGCGCCTGGACCGCCGATCACGCAGTCTTCGTAGTACCAATCGAGATTCTCGATATCCATCGTGGAGTACGATGGCTCTTTGACCATGATCGGCAGGCCGTTGATGACGATGCCCTTCTGAAGGGCCGCTTCCCGCGGGATGGCGACAGGCTCGCCATTGTTGTTCGGACCATCGCCCGAGATATCGATGACGCGCCGCAGCCCGCTGTAACCGGAGTTGTCGAACAACGGCATGGCAAAGTTGATCGCGCCGGAGATCGAGGTGCGCGAGGCGCGCCGCACCGGGATCTTGCGGATCTCGTCCGATACCGCGCCGGCCGATTCTGGTCCGTCGATCAGCCGCCAGGGAATGACGATTTTTTGGTCATTCGACGCCGCCCACTCGAAATAGGTGACGGCGACCTTGCCGCGGCGCCCGGTCTTGAGTGCCTGCAGGAACTCACTCGAAATGAGGGCGTCGGCGTATCCCTCGCGCTGGACTGCCAGTTCGTCGAGGTCCATCGAGTAGGAAATATCGGTGGCGAGAACGAGTTCGACATCCACGGGTTCCGCGGTGGACCGATCGTCCGCCACCCGCATGCCGGAAACAGGTGCGGCGAGGCCCGTAACATCGCCACCAACCAGCGCTCCTCCCAGGAGCGCCGTACCGATCGAGACATACCAGCGCATCGTGGTTCTCCCGTCGTTTTCTCAATGCTGCCATGGACGTAGCAGCCGGGGAAGTATGAACATGCGTTTTGGGCATTGTGGCATTCGAAAAACGCACAATTTTTGGCGAGGTAGCGACCGCATCGGTTTACCACCTCTTCATTTGAATCACCCACGATGGCGATGAATATTCCACCGGGGCCACGGTCTGCAGTCGCAGGGGGTCACGACAGCGGCCTCAACTCTGAAAACCACGCTCGCTTCCGCTGTGGAGCACCACCGTCTGGTCCATCCTGGGGCCAGGCGGTGATCAAGGATTGGTCATGCTCTCGAAATTCTCGATCCGCCTCAAAATCATCGCCACGGTCGCTTTCCTGTTGCTCGCACTGGTCGGCACCGGGATCTTTGCAATCCTGCAACTGCGGGCGATCAACGCCAACGCGGTCGATATCGAGACCAACTGGCTGCCCAGCGTGCGCCTGCTCGGCGAGCTGCGCGCCTCGACGATCACCTACCGGATCGTGGTTCGCGACTACGTCGCCGAGCCCGACGTCGATGCCCGCATGAAGGTCAGTGAGACCCTGCAGAAGGTCGCCGAGCGCACCGAGAAGGCGCGCAAGGACTACGAACCCTATGTCAGCACGGACGACGAGCGCGCGATCTACAAGGAGTTCAGTGACAACTGGGCGAGCTATATGAAAGGCACTGAGGGCCTGATCGCGCTGGCCGACCAGGGCAAGAATGACAAGGCACGCGATCAGAACGCGACGACCGTCAACCCGATCGGGCTGAAGGCCGACGCCGCGCTGAAGAAGGACATCGATCTCAATAACGCCGGCGCCGATACTGCAGGCCAGGCGGCCAGCGCAAGTTACACGACGGCATTCTGGCTGCTTGCCGGCATTCTCGGTGCGATGACGTTACTCGGGGCATTCATTGCAATGGCGCTGGTCCGCGACGTCTCGAGCGGTATCGAACTCGATCGTCCAGCCGATGCAGAAGCTCGGTGCCGGCGACCTTTCCGCCGACGTGCCGCACCAGGGCGAGCACACCGAGATCGGCAAGATGGCCGACACCCTGCAGGTGTTCAAGGATGCGCTGATCGCGAAGAAAGCCGCCGAGGAAGCAGCAAGCGCCGAGGCCGTCGTCAAGCTGCAGCGCGCCCAGCGCGTCGACGAGGTCACCAAGCGGTTCGAAGCCATGGTTGGCGAGCTGGTCGGCTCGCTGTCGGCGGCCTCGACGGAACTCGAAGCGTCGGCCGGCACGCTGACTTCGACGGCGGACGTGACGCAGAGGCTGTCGGGCCAGGCCGCCTCCGCCTCGCAGGATGTTTCGAGCAACGTGCAGTCGGTGTCCGTGGCGTGCGAGGAGATCACCTCCTCGGTGAACGAGATCGGCCGCCAGGTGCATGAGGCGACCCGTGTTGCGAAGAGTGCGGTGGCGCAGGCCGAAAAGACCGACGCCAGCATCGCCGAGCTGTCGCATGCGGCGTCGCGCATCGGCGACGTCGTCAAGCTGATCACCGCGATCGCCGAACAGACCAACCTGCTCGCGCTCAACGCAACGATTGAAGCGGCGCGCGCTGGCGAAGCCGGTCGCGGGTTTGCGGTGGTCGCGTCCGAAGTGAAGGCGCTCGCCGCGCAGACCGCGAAGGCGACCGAGGAGATCACGACCCAGATCGCCGGCATGCAGTCGGCAACCGACGCCTCGATCGTCACGATCAAGGAGATCGGCGCCACCATCAACACGATCTCGGAAATCTCCTCGACGATCGCCGCCGCAGTCGAAGAACAGGGCGCGGCGACGCAGGAGATCGCCCGCAACGTTCAGCAGGCGGCGCAGATGTCGTCGCAGGTCGCCTCCAACGCCACCGAGGTCAACCGCGGTGCCGGCGAAACCGGCGCGGCGTCATCGCAGGTGCTGGCCTCCGCGCAGTCGTTGTCGAAGGAAAGCAACCGGTTGAAGAGCGAGGTCGACGAGTTCCTGAACAACGTCCGGGCGGCGTGAGGCGCGACCACCGGTGACCCGCAATCGCCGTGAAATAAGCGCGCATATATCCGCGATTTTTGTGCGGGTTTTGGGTTTGCGGTCATTACGGTATTATGATTACCATAAACGCGAAGGCGGGGCCGATCAGCCCCGCCTGTTTGTTTTCGCCCGCCGTCGGTCGCTCGCTTTCGACCCGCAGCACCTCAAACCTTGCCAAACACCTCGTCGAACAGGTCCAGCATCGCCTGTCCACGACCGGCGGTCGGACGGCTCGTGATAGGCAAAGCCTGGCCGGCCGAGGCGGCCGACATCAGGATTGGTAAAGCTGTGGCCGGCGCCGCCATAGAGGTTCATGCGCCAGTCGACCTTGGCCGACAGTCATCTCCTGCTCGAACGCGACGCGCTGCTCCTTCGGAATGATCGGGTCGTCGGCGCCGATATTGACCAGGATTTTCGCCTTGATGTTCGCGGCGTCCTGCGGCCGCGCCGTGCCAAGGCCGGAGTGGAAGCCGACGGCGGCCTTCAAGTCCGCGCCGGAGCGCGCGAGCTCGAGCGCCGTGGTGCCGCCGAAGCAATAGCCGATTGCTGCGAGGCGCGTGGTGTCGGTCTGCGGCTGGCTCTTCAGCACACCAAGCGCAGTGGTGGCGATGTCGCGGATCCCTTGCGGGTTTGCCATGAACGCCTGGATGCGGCCCATCGCCTCCGGCAGTTCCACAACCTTGCCGCCGCCGTGATAGTCCATCGCATAGGCGACGTAACCGAGATCCGCGAGCTTGCGCGCGAACGATTTGCAGAGATCGCCAAGCCCCGGCCCTTCCGGCGCCAGCAGCACGCCCGGCCGCTTTCCGGCGCGCGCCTCGTCGACCGCGAGGTAGCCGACGTATTTGGTGCCGCCGACGGAATAATCGATGTCAGTTGTTTTCAAGCTGGCCTCCCTGTGATGTTGCGCAATCTGAAATTGCGCTCATTCCCGCTGATGCTCAAATCCAGACCAGCATCTAACTGCTCAGCTGTTCAACATCCAAATAGCGGTGTTCAGCACGCCAGCAAAGGCAACCCATACGATCAGAGGCAGCAAACAAAGAGCCGCGAGACGGTCGATTTGGGCAAAACTGGTGGCGGTCGCCACCGCCACGACAAGCTGCGGCAGGACGTTCATGAGACCTAGCAGCGGGCTGTGCGCCCAAAAGAACATCCATGACCACGCAGCATTGAGCACGAGCAACACCAGGAACAAGATAACCGGAGAGCGTCGGCGACTGCCGACGGCGCTCGGGTCACGCAAGACGCGCCACAAAGCGAATGCCATCAACGCGTACAGCGCTGTCCAGACTGGAGCGAAAACCCAGTCCGGTGGATTGAAGGACGGTTTGACGAGCCCTGCGTACCAGGGGACGAGATTTGGAAACGTCGCGATTTGACCAGCAATCGAGGTCGCGGCGACCGCCCCCAACGAAAAAACGGCGAGTGCCGCATCGCGTCTCAAGCTGGTGGTTGGTCTCATGATCCGCTCGTTGCTGTGAGTGGCTGGAAAAATGACAATCCGAAACAATGCGAATTGGCGACGAACGGCTAAGCCGGAAACGCATCGATGGCCTGCGTGGCGGCAAGATATTCCCTTCTGGCCAACTCTAGCGCGCGGCGCAGCCATGTCTTGATGGTTCCGACGGGAACTCCAAAGCGCCGGGACAGCGCAATCCGGCTTTCTCCAGCGAAATACGCCAGCTCAACCAACAGTCGTCGATCGTCGGGCAACGCTTTCAACGCCGCCAAGGCGATCGGGCGAGCAAGGTGATAATCGAGATCGTTCCATTCCGAAGGATCCAGTGGACATGGAATAGTGAGAGCTTCATCCAGCTCCGAGGTTGGAAGCTTCCTGGACCGCAACGCATCGATGGCAGTATTACGCATGATTGCGCTCATCCAGGTAATCGATGAGGCGCGGCTCGGATCAAAGCTTGCGGCGTTGCGCCAGATCTTGACGTAACCTTCCTGGAGAACGTCTTCGCACTCGCTCGCCGAAAGGTTCAGCGACAGCACTGTTTTGCGCATCTTGCTCTTCGTCAGCGCGTGGAGGTCAGCAAAAGCGCGATTGTCGCCATGGGAGGCGCGCTCCAGCAATTTGCTCAGGTGGTCGACGCATGTGGGTGACGCGTTCACGGTCATGATTTCTGCCTACCTTTGTCCCTCGAAACGTTTGGGATGGCAGGCCGGATCACCGGGCAGGCGCACTCATCAAGAAAACGGACACAACGTCGCAGCTCAAAGGCGAATGAAGGGCGAAATCAGACGTCCCAGAAGGCCATTCATCCGCAAATCGCCGGTCATCGCGACGAGGCACAGGCAAGGCTCGTCGCCTCCAACGACCGGACGATGATCCACGGCGTCATCACCAAAGTCGAAGTCCCCCGGAACGAAAGTGCCGCCGGCATGGCTGAAGCTGCCCTTGAGCACACAGGTCAGCTCGCTGCCGCTGTGCGTGTGTTCGAGCATCTGCGTACCCGGCGCTGACTGGAGGAGAAAGGAGCGAGACTTGCCCGAACCGGGCAGCATAATGGGTCGCAGGCTCACGCCGGGGGCGACCCACCTTCTCCTGCCGATCGGCAGGCGGCGGAGCACTTCGGGAAGCCCGTCGTCGTCCGTATCAACATTGGCGGATGCCTGCGTCGAGATTTCGTGTTCCGGAGCTTCCCGGACGCGAGCCATAACAGCGTCGAACGAGCCGGGCGACATCGGCACCGGGATTGTGGCTTCAAGGGCTGCTCCAGCGAACTGCTCCATTGCACGGACAAAGCGCCTGCAAGCGGGACATTGCGACTGGTGGACCGCAACCACCAGATGTTGGGCCTGATCAAGCGCACCCGTTGCGAAGTCGGCAAGGAGCTCTTCCGGCGGATGATGGGTAATCTTCATCTTTCTTTGTCCAAAAGGTCTTTGAGGCGCTTCATCGCCAGCCTGATCCTGGATTTCACAGTGCCGAGCGGTATGCCCAGGGTTGCCGCGATCTCGGAATGTGGTCGTTCTTCTATAAACGACATCCGGATCACCGCGGATTGGTCTGATGAGAGCATGTCGATTGCTGCTGTGACCCGCGATGCGTCGACGCCTGAACCGATCAACTCCGCAGCGCCAATCGGATCGACCGAGTATTCCAGCTCCGCTCCCTGGAAGACCCTGTTGTCCCGCGCCGCCCGCCTGACAGAATCGATCCTGAGATTTCGCGCGATGGTAAAAATCCAGGCCGCCGGAGCGGAGCTGTTCGGATCGAACTGGTCTGCCTTTCGCCAAACGGCGAGCAGCGTATTTTGTGCGATTTCCTCTGCTTCCTCGGTGCTACAGCCTTTCTTCAACAAGAATCCCTTGATGCGCGGAGCGAAGTGCTCGAACAAGGCTTTGAACGCATCGCGATCGCCATGAGTGGCGACGCGTCCAATAAATTCTGCCCATTCCACGTTCGCTTTTTGACCTTTGCTTGCACCCCGGGGCGGCCAGATGCCGCCGCCCCGCATAGTGGTTCTGCGGCTCCGGGTTAAAATCCTAGCAGCTTTCAAAGGGGCGGTCATGAAGCCTCGGCAAACGACATCGAGACATAACGATCGCTCCGAAGCCTTGGATCACCGTCACCAAGAATTCATGGCCCGGCCAGGTCGTTCCCGAGGCGTGGGAAACACGACCCAATCACGACCTGACCGTTTGGCCCTCAGCCCGCGTGCGCCGCCGATTTAGTGCGGCCTGACGGTTCGATTGGCGCGACCCTGACCTCCGCTGAAAGCTGCCTGCCCTGCCGCTGAAAGGCAAGGCGGACGTCACCGTTGACCGGTGTTAGCCCAATGCGGTTGCGCAACTGTGCGGCAGTTCGGATCGGCGAACCGTCGACGGCGACAACAATGTCACCCGACTGCAATCCCGCGGCTTCCGCGGGCGAGCCCGGTATCACATTTGCGATCAGCGCGCCTTCGGTACGGCCTTCCTTTGTCGCTTCCTTCGGCGTGATATCTCGGACCGAGACGCCGATCTGGCCGCGACGCACCGTGCCGGATTGAACAAGCTGCTCCATCACTCGCCGGGCCATGTTGATCGGTACCGCAAATCCGATTCCGACATTGCCGCCACCGGGCGATATGATCGCCGTATTGATGCCAACCAACTGACCACGAAGATTGACCAAGGCACCGCCTGAATTGCCCGGATTGATAGCGGCATCGGTCTGAATGAAATCTTCATAGCCCTGTTTGCCCAGCCCCGTGCGCCCAAGCGCGCTCACGATACCGGAGGTCACCGTCTGTCCGATGCCAAACGGGTTCCCGATTGCAACGACGTAGTCGCCGACCTCAAGCCTGTCGCTGTCGCCCAGCGGCATGGCCTTCAGATTGCTTGCCCCCTGGAGCTGTAGCAGGGCGACATCGGTCGCTGTATCCCGGCCGACAAGCTTTGCGGTGAACTTTCGACCATCCTTGATCGTGATCTGGGCCGCGTTGAAATCTGACATCACGTGGTTGGCTGTCAGAACGTAGCCGCGCGCTGCATCGACAATGACACCCGAGCCCGCCGATTGAACCTCTTTCTCGACTTGTGCCGGTAGGTCAAAAAATTCACGAAAGACGGGATCACGATAGAGCGGATTGTCCTGCTTGATGCGTCCTCGAACGGAGATATTGACCACCGCAGGTGTCGTCTCTTTCACAATCGGCGCAAGTGTTGGAATTTGGTTGGCTGCAGAATTCGAGGTCTCCGCAGTCGCGACTATGCCGGACCAGGCGAGAAGGTTGACTGCGAGGACGATGCGGCAGGTCGCCGAGAGAATGGACGAGGTCATGGCTGAACATCTCAAACTGGTGCGGCGGCCGGCTGCCAGCCTTCGATGCGGGTCCACGCCCGGTCATTTTCGAGCAAAGAGCCCGCATTCGAAGGGCCGAACCCGCAAAACACGTCGCCAACGAGGCGATTCATCTCGCGATGTAACGTCAGGAAGGGATCGCGCTCATCAGCTCGCGTCTCCTAAGCGACTTCGATGCGGCGCGGCTTGGCTCGCTCGGCCTTTGGCAGGACGAGTTTCATCACGCCATCTTTCAACTCGGCCTTGATGCCGGCCTGCTCAATCTCATTTGAAAGCTGGAACGTTCGGCTGAAGTTGCCAATGTTGTATTCGGTGTAGAGCGGTTGAAGCCCTTCGTATTTGGCGAAGTCTATCCGGCCATCGATGGTCAAAATGTCAGCTTCGACCTTCACCTCGATGCTCTCCTTTGAGACCCCCGGCATCTCGACCAACATCGTCAAAGCATGGTCGCTTTCGAAGATATCGGTAACAGGAAGGAACATTCGTGTCGGGAAAGTGGCCTCCTGTTTCTTTTCCAGTTCGCGCTTTTGCTGAACCTGAAGCTCCTGCTCAGTCATGCTAGTTCTCCCTCATGTTCAGTTGATCGAGATGAACTCGTGGCTTTTCGCTCGCCGCGCGAGGTATGAAGAGCGCGAGGATGCCATCGTGGTAATCCGCACGGATGCCGTTGGCATCGATTTGCACCGGCAGCGACAACGTTCGGTCAAATATTCCGAACAAGCGCTCGCGGCGATGCACGCTTGCTTTGTCGTCATAGTCGGCCGATTTCTTGCCCGAGATTCGGATCGTGCTTTCCTTCGCTTCGATCTGAAGGTCTGCTTTTTGCACTCCGGGTAGCTCAACCACGGCCACAAAGTCGTGGCCCTGTTGAAAGATATTGATCGGCGGGTACGCGCCTCCTCCGGCCGTGGCACTACCCATCCAGTCGCTCTCCAGGTGGGCTTCAAGAGCGCGCTGCAGCGCCATCATTGTCGAAAACGGGTCGCTCAACATTGGATCCTCTCCTTTCATGCTCCTCGGATGCGGCGGCCGACATGTTTGCAATTCGGTCCAGCGCTTCAGGCCGCGCGATCCATCAAAGCGATCACCCGCGCAGCTCTTCCGCGAGCCGGCGCTCTATGTAGTTTCGTTCCAAGTCCGTCAGCTCTGTCTTCAAGAGACTGCGATATCGGCGGACATTTTCCTCTCGCGTCCATCGCGACAGGCGCGGTGCGCTCCGCCGCCTGTGGGGCGCGACGCAATCGATCTGGCTGAGATACTGCAACCGCTTCGCCATGCCGCCGCCGTGTGGCGGCTCATTGTCGTCGTCAAGCTGCTTCAGCGCCACCAATATGTCATCGAGGTGAATCTCGCGCGGGATGCCCGGAATTTTGCGAACCGCCGGTTGCGATTCGACCGCATACATATCGGAGGCCCAGGAGGAGAGAATTGCTCGCTTCTCGGCGGATGATAGCTTCGCGTCGTGCAACACATCTTCGGGTGTGTCGTAGTGTGAGACGGGGTGAAACAGGGCCGCAACGTTGTTGGCCATACGATCAGCCTGGCTCATGTCTAGGTCTCCTCTATGCTCCTTTCGTCGAATGACGGGTTGAATTCGATTGGCGTAGGGCGGTGGCCTTGACGCCACCGCCCTGCACTTCAGTTGGTGTTGATCGCGATACGTTTGACGTTCTGGCTCGACGGCGTGGATTTCGGCAAAGTCACGGTCAGCAAGCCATTCCGAAAGTCTGCTTTGACCTTGTCTTGCTCGACGTTCTCAAGCGGGATTTGACGTTCGAACGAGCCATAGAAGCGTTCGGTAAAATACCGTCCTTCATCGTTTCGTTCGGCACGCCGCTCGCCGCGGATCGACAGTACGCCATCGGCAATCTCGACCTGGACATCCTTGTCGGTAAGTCCAGGCAACTCCGCCGAAATCGTCATCGCCTCGTCAGTCTCGGCTACCTCGACGCGCGGCCAATTCTTCCGACCATCCAGCAGCGGACTCATATTGGTCAGAGCGAATCCGCGAAAGACATCGTCAAACAACCAATTCATCTCGCGATGGAGCGTCAGGAACGGATCGCGATTTTCAAATCGCGTTACCTCCTGGTCTTTCGACCATGGAATGAGATCACGAAGTGCCATTGTATCCTCCAAGATCACGAGCATTGCGGCGCGAACGCTACTGTTCGCGCAGCAAGCGATTGCTCAACAAAGGCTCATGCGGCCTTCTTGTGCTCGGTTGAAGTCCGGGAAGCCGCGCCGCCGATCGAGATACAACGAGGCTTCATCGCCTCGGGGATCTCTCTGACCAGTTCGATACGCAGCAAGCCGTTGTCAAAGCAAGCAGCCTTGACCTGCACATATTCGGCCAGGTTGAACTGGCGCTTGAACGGTCGCGCCGAGATGCCCTGATAGAGATAGTCGTGCTGGGTCTTCTCGGCTTTGCGCCCTTCAACCGTCAGGACATTCTGCTCGGCCGTGATCGTGATCTCGTCGGGAGCGAAGCCGGCCAGCGCGAGCGAGATCTGGTAGCGATTTTCGCCAAGCCGCCCGATGTTGTAGGGGGGATAGTTATCCTCGGTGGCCTGCTGGGCCTCGTCGAGGAGATTGAAGAGGTGATCAAACCCGATGGTCGATCGCCAAAGGGGAGCGAAGTCGCAGGTCCTCATAGCCATGTCCTCCAAAGAGCAAGATGGATACGAAGAGCGCCGGACACCTTTGCCGGCGCCCGCTCATTCCGCCGGACCCTTTGTGTGGCGTCCGGCACCGCCAATTGGCGGCGGAATTCGAATTAGAAAAAGGCTCGAAAATTTTCAAGAGGTCATGCAAAGATTTTTTCTGAGCCTGCCTTGTCTCTTGGTAAACGGACCGTTCAGCCACTGGCCGGGGCTAGCGGGCGAGCGCAAGTGACAGTACCGCCCCGAGCAGAACAGCCGCTCCCCCGAAGATCAGCAGCAGGAAAGTAGCTCTGATCACGCCGCCCAAAGGTTGCCTCCCTGTGTGTCAGAGTGCGCTGCTAGGGCGGCATGCGCCGCTTGCGCCAGCCGTTCAAGCCTCCGGCGTTCCTCGGCGCCGAGGTCACTTGCTGCCAGGAGATATCTGCAATGATCAAGAACTCGCTCTTGGCTGCATATCAGAAACAAGGACGCGGCGTTCATAGTCTGGAGAGATGATTTAAAAACATCGGCAAGTCGTTTTCCGGATCGGCGTCCGGTCGGACAAGCGACCGGACGCCGGCAGCAATTCAGCTGATCGGGAGGCGTTGGCGACAGAAGTCATCATCGACCGCTCCATTGAACCGCAAACGCGGCAATTGCAGCGTGTCGACCTTGAGCCCGTTCCGGTACGGCTCCCAACTCAGCCAAGGCGTGGTTTCGAGATAAGGGGTTGCGGGGAGCGGCAGAGCGGCTGCTGCGCGCTCGGCCCTGATACCTGACGGCGGAGCGTCGCTCCCGCGAGCCGGGAGTGCCGGCAACATGGCTGCGGCCGCAACAACGGCCGCATACGCGATGGCGCGAGGTCGCGAAGTCCAGAATTTCAGCTTGCCCGCACACGGAGAGAGGGCTTCATCGCTCATCATCTCATCCTCCAATCGTTCGAAAGGCGATCCAGGCGATCGTGGCGAAACTCATGCTCGCCATGACCCAGTGAAGAGCCAACTGCTTCTGTCGGCGAAGGGACCTATGAACTCTGTGATCCATTGCGGCACCTCGTTGTGGTAAGAATTTCCTTTCCTGGTTGGGGGAGAGAGACCCGGCCGACCGGCCGGGTCTCGATCTTGTCAGAAGTCCATCGCGGGAGCGGCTGCAGCCTCCTGCTTCTTGGGCTTGTCGGCGACGAGCGCTTCCGTCGTGATCAGGAGCGATGCCACCGAGGCTGCGTCCTGCAGCGCCGTCCGCACGACCTTCGCGGGGTCGATCACGCCGGCCTTGACCATGTCCTGGTACTCGCCGGTGGCGGCGTTGAAGCCCCAGTTGTAGTTGCCGTGCTCCAGCAACTTGCCGACGATGAGCGAGCCGTCCTCGCCGGCATTCTGGACAATCTGCCGGGCCGGCACCTGGATCGCGCGCCGGACGATCTCCACGCCGGCCTTCTGATCGGCGTTGTCCGTCTTGATCGCGTCGAGGGCCTTGAGCGAACGCAGCAAGGCGACGCCGCCGCCCGGGAGAATGCCCTCCTCCACCGCAGCGCGAGTGGCGTGGAGCGCGTCGTCCACCCGATCCTTGCGTTCCTTCACCTCTACCTCAGTCGCGCCTCCAACCCGGATTACCGCGACGCCGCCCGCAAGTTTGGCCAGGCGCTCCTGCAGCTTCTCGCGATCGTAGTCGGAGGTGGTCTCTTCGATCTGCGCCTTGATTTGCCCGGCCCGAGCCTCAATGTCCTTCCTGGCGCCGGTGCCGTTGATGACAGTCGTGTTCTCCTTGTCGATGACGACTTTTTTGGCGCGGCCGAGCATCTTGAGCGTCACGTTCTCAAGCTTGATGCCGAGGTCCTCGGAGATAACGGTGCCGCCGGTCAGGATCGCAATGTCCTCCAGCATCGCCTTGCGTCGGTCGCCGAAGCCGGGCGCCTTGACGGCCGCGATCTTCAGTCCACCGCGCAGCTTGTTGACCACCAGCGTGGCGAGCGCTTCGCCCTCCACCTCTTCAGCGATCACGAGCAGCGGCTTGCCGGACTGCACGACGCCTTCGAGGAGAGGCAGCATGGTCTGAAGCCCGGTCAGCTTCTTCTCGTGGATCAGAATGTAGGGGTCTTCGAGCTCGACCCGCATTTTTTCGGTATTGGTCACAAAGTAAGGCGAGATGTAACCGCGGTCGAACTGCATGCCCTCGACGACCTCGAGCTCGGTGTGAAGGCTCTTGGCCTCCTCAATCGTAATGACGCCTTCGTTGCCGACCTTGTGCATCGCCTCGGCCAGGAAGCGCCCGATCTCGGTATCGCCGTTGGCCGAGATCGTACCAACCTGGGCGATCTCGTCGTTCGAGGTCACCTTCTTGACGTGCGCCTTGAGTTCCTCAACCACCGCGTCGACCGCGAGATCGATGCCGCGCTTCAGGTCCATCGGGTTCATGCCGGCAGCGACGGACTTTGCGCCTTCCTTCACGATCGCCTGGGCAAGGACTGTCGCCGTGGTCGTGCCGTCGCCCGCAAGATCGTTGGTCTTCGAAGCGACCTCGCGGACCATCTGCGCGCCCATGTTCTCGAACTTGTCCTCAAGCTCGATTTCCTTTGCGACGGTAACACCATCCTTCGTAATACGAGGCGCCCCAAAGGATTTCTCGATGACGACGTTACGCCCCTTCGGACCGAGCGTGACTTTTACCGCGTTTGCCAGGGTGTCGACACCCTTGAGCATCCGCTCGCGTGCTTCCGTCGAAAATTTCACGTCTTTGGCAGCCATGGTCAAAACTCCTTTCTGGTTCAATGACTGTCAGGTTGTCGAATGGGATCAGGCAGCTGCCTTCAGAGTGTTGGTCTTGTCGACCACGCCGAGAAGGTCGCTCTCCTTCATGATCAGGTAGTCCTGGCCCTCGATCTTCACTTCGGTGCCGGACCACTTGCCGAACAGGACGCGATCGCCTGCCTTCACATCGAGCGGCACCAACTGCCCGGTCTCGTTACGCGCACCCGGGCCCGCAGCGACAATCTCACCCTCCTGTGGCTTCTCCTTCGCGGTGTCTGGAATGATAATGCCGCCGGCTGTCTTTTCCTCGGCATCGATGCGGCGCACGAGCACGCGGTCGTGCAAGGGACGGAAATACATGTACATCCTCCTTATCAGTTCAGCGATGTTGCAAAGCCCGAGTCCAAACAAATGGCCCTCGAGGCGAAAAACGAAGTAGGCAACGAACTTTGACGTTCAAGGGTCGTCTCCACTCGTCTCTATAAGGCTCCTCTGATCCACCGTGACGCGCGGGCTTCGTTGCTCACGGCCAACCCGAGGGAACCATCTTTAGTGCAGCTGGCTCCAGCCGAAACGCATTACGCCCTTCGCGCAACACGCCTGTCCCTCGCCGACCAGAGCGGTTGGCGGTTTCGACGGAGTAGCGTGGAGCGAATTAGTGGGACGACGCGCATTCCTATGGCTCCGCGAGGCGGGGGATCATCGTCATCCTCGGGATCAAGCTGACGCAGTGCGGCGAGGATATCTTTCAGAGCGATGGGTTGAGCGATCCCCGGCACCTCGCGCAGCCACGGACAGGATTCGACCGTGTAGATGTCCGAGGCCCACGACGACAGTATCACGCGCTTTTCGGCGGCCGAGAGGTCTGCGTCGTTCAAGACATGATCGGGCGAGTCGTAGTGCGATGCAGGGCGGAACAGCACGATCAAGTGAGTTGCGGGTACGATTGACCTGGCTCATGTCGTTGTCTCCTTACTTCTCCTTTCCAGAGACGGGGTTCGGTGTCCGGTGGACGGGGTCGTCGCCCGGACCCCAGTAGCTGGGCGCAGCGCAAACCGGTTCGCGCTGCGGCCCAGCCGCATATTGCAGTTTCAGGCGGCCTTGGGCTGCTCGATGACCTTCGTTGGGCCAGAGCCCCCGATCGGGATACGACGAGGCTTCATTGCTTCGGGGACCTCGCGGAACAGCTCGATACGAAGCAGGCCATTGTCGAAGGCCGCGCTCTTCACCTGCACATGGTCAGCCAGGTTGAACTGCCGCTTGAACGGGCGCGCCGAGATGCCCTGGTAGAGGTATTCGTGCTGGTCCTTCTCGGCCTTGCGACCTTCCACGGTCAGAACGTTTTGTTCGGCCGTGATTGTGATCTCGTCCGGACTAAAGCCGGCGAGTGCAAGCGAGATCTGGTATCGATCTTCAGCAAGCCGCTCGATGTTGTAGGGGGGATAGTTGTCCTCGACGCCGCGCTGGGTTTCGTCGAGAAGATCAAACAGGCGATCGAAGCCGATGGTCGAACGCCATAGGGGAGCGAAGTCGTAGGTCCTCATAGCCATGTCCTCCGAGGAGCAAGATGGATACGAAGGGCACCGGACACCTGCCGGCGCCCGCTCAAGTTCGCCGGACCCGATCTGGCGTCCGACACCGCCGGTTGGCGGCGAAAATCGAATTAAAAAATCTCCGGAAAAATTTCAAGAGGCCGCACCAAAAATTTTTGGCCCGGTCGCGAGCTATCGCTATCGATTGGTAAACGACCGCTGTAATCCGGGTCCGGTCTACCTACGCAGAATTCGCGGATAGCGGCCCCTCACCCCGACCCTCTCCCCGCTAAAGCGGGGCGAGGGAGAAAAGGCGCCGCGCATTACGCCGCCCGGGCCTGGGTCCAGATCGCGATCGGTTGCTCGAGCCCGCGGATCGATTGCGGCGCTTGCGCGACCAGCGGCTGAAACTCGGCGTCCGTGCCGCCAACCTCCGCCTTCGCGCGCTTGACCAGATCATCGCTTGCGACCAGCGCGCAGTTCAGCGAACGCGTCAGGCCTTCGAGCCGGCTCGCGGCATTGACGGTCGCGCCGATCACGGCGAACTCAAGACAGGTGAGCCCGATATCGCCGAGCACGACCGGCCCGTAATGCAGGCCAAAGCTGACCCGGATCGGCGGCTCGCCGGCCGCGGCGCGCTGCACGTTCCAGGCATCGGCTGATGTCATCATCGCCTGCGCGCAGCGCAATGCGTTGGAGGCATCGGCATCGCCCGCGAACGGCGTTCCGAAGGTCGCCATCAGGCCGTCGCCGAGATATTTGTCGAGCGTGCCCTTGTGGCGAAACACCTCCTGCTCCATGCGCGCGTGAAACTCGCGCAGCGTCTGCACCACCTCTTCCGCGCGTGCGCGCCTCGGCAAACGCCGTGAAGCCGACGATGTCGACGAACAGCACGGCGACGTTCTGCGTGCGCACCTGCTTCAGCGGCTCGTCGTGCCTGGACAGTTCCTCGACCACGTTCGGCGAGAAGTAGCGCGCCAGGTTGGTGCGCGCGCGCTCGACGCTGGCATGATGAATGAGAAGATCATTGGCGCGCCGCACTGCGATCGCGAGCGTCACCGCGGCGATCAGGAACACCACGATCTCCTGGACACGCGCGCCGAACACAATCGAATTCGGCGAGATCAGGTCGAGCAGGCGGTGATCGTCGCCGACCGCCGCCGCAATCCGCGCGGTCAATTCGGGATTGCGGTCGGGCTGAAACCAGACCCAGATCAGGCCGACGATCCAAAGCGACGAGGTCCATGTGCCGACCGCGATGACGGTGCGCCAGGAGTAAGCCAGCGTCGCACCCGACAGCAGCACGAAGAAATAGATGAAGTTGCCGAGATGATATTGCATCGCGAGCGGCCAGTGCGCCGTGGTCCACGGATTCGGCACGACCGAGATGAAGGTGAGCAGGGCGAGATCGCAGAACAACAGCGCGAGTTCGACACGCGACACGCCGAGCCGGCCGACCCGCTGCTGCGCCCAGCCGATCAGCGCGAACAGCCCGAGGATTGCGATGTAGTAGATCACCTCCCAGTTCGGATTGATGACCGGCAGGATGCAGGCAATGACCGCGAGCGCGATATAGCGGGTCCGCACCGCGAGGCGCAGTCCCTCGTGCTTGGCGTTGGCGAGCGCGGCTTGCGCAAACTCGATGGTCTCGGATTCGATATCGCGGCGGTTGCGCGCGCGTGGCAGCGCGGCGGGCAATGTGCCAAGGCGTTCGACAAGCATGGTCACGGGGCAATCTCCGGACAAGAGGGCGCGCCGGCACCAACGGTCGACGGCGCAGCGAAGGACACTCTTTTCATACATCAAACCCGGCACGCCGATCTATTGGCGTCAAAGTGACGCGAAGGAGCGCGAAACGGGGCTCTCGCACCCGAAAGACGGGAAGTTGCCTGCCTGCACCGCACACCTGCTGCATCACGACAATTCGATCACGCCTCCCCCGGACGAACGACGCCGGGCGGCGGGCGCGGGATCACAGTCATCGCCCGCGCAAATCGGATTCAGTCGCCGGTCCGATGAAGCACAACCAGGACATGGTTCGATGACAACAGACTGCGAAATGTTCAACCCCGCGGCTGAGACCGGCTGCGTCGTCGCCCTGCATTGTTCGCTGGGCTCGGGTCGCCAGTGGGCGCGGCTCGGCGATGCCCTCGCCGGCACGCACCGGCTGTTTGCACCCGACCTCTGCGGCTATGGCGCCAATCGGGGTCCCGTCGATCTGCCGATGACGCTCGCGCGAGAAGTCGAGCTGGTCCGCGCCGATCTCACCGAGGCGACCGGGCCGATCCACCTCGTCGGGCACTCCTATGGCGGCGCCATCGCTTTCAAGCTCGCAACTGACTCGGCCTTCGCGAGCCGGGTGCGAAGCCTGACCTTGATCGAGCCGGTGCTGCCGACGGTACTGCGCGACAACGCGGCCGATCGGCGGTTGCATGATCGCTTCGCAAGTCTCGGCCAGGCCGTCCATCAGGACCTCTGGGACGGCGCGTTCATGGAAGCGATCGACCGCTTCACGGCGTTCTGGAACGGTTCGGAGTCGAGCGGACCGCTACCGGCAAAGGCGCGTCTGCGCATGATCGAGCAGGTCGAGCGGCTCGCGTTCGACTTCATGGCCGCGCTCGGCGAAGAGGATGTTGCGGCCGCCGCCGGACGCATCCGCGTGCCGACGCTGCTGGTCTCCGGCGGCCTGTCGCCCTATCTCACGCAACGCATTGCCTACCGGCTTGCATCGATCATTCCGGGCGCCCAGCTGAGGCATTTTCCTGCGGCCGGCCACATGCTGCCGATCACGCATGCGGAGCAAGTCAATCGCGAGATTGTCGCGCACATTGGTCACGCGGAAGGGTTGGCAACAACGACGCCGAAGTCGGCCGACGTCATTCGACTGCACCGCGACGCCGCGGAAATGAGCGAGCGCGCGGAGCGGGGTCAAGCCGCCGGTGACCGGACCTCTGATGCCCGTGCGGCATTCGGATGCGGCGGGCGCGCAAGCCCGAGATTGTCGCGAAAGGTTTCGCCCTCGTAGTCTTTGCGAAATAGACCCTGCCGTTGCAGCTCCGGCACCAAGAGGTTCGCGATGTCCTCGATGCCGCCGGGATAGATCGGCGACCGCAGCAGGAAGCCGTCGGCGACTTTCGTCTCGAACAAATCCTGCAACTTGCGTGCGATCGTCTTCGGGCTGCCGACCAGCAACTGGTGTCCATAGGTGTCGGCGTAGTGCACGGCGATCTCGCCGAACGTCATGTTCTCCTTCTTCGCCATGTCCATCATCAGCTCCAGCCGCGACCACACCGGTTGCGCGCGTAACGACTCCGGCAGCGGCTGATCGAGCGGCAGGCCGGACAGGTCCATGCCGGCCAGATGCGACATGTAGTGCACGGCGAAATCCATGTCGATCAGCGAGCGCAGATACTTGTGCTTGGCCTTCGCCTCGTCGTCGGTCTCGGCGGTGATGACCATGGCGCCGAGCAGGATCGAGAGCTCATGCGGCGTGCGGCCGTACTTTGCGAGCCGTGCCTTGACGTCGGCATAGAAGTCCCTGCCCTGCGCATCGTCAGGCTGCGCGGTGAACATCGCGTCGCCGGTCTCGGCGGCAAGCTCGCGCGCGCCCTCCGACGAGCCGGCGACGAACATCACGGGATAACCTTGCGGCGTGCGCTCGATATTGAGCGGCCCGCGGATGGAAAAATTCTCCGAGCGATGATTGAGCGGATGCATCTTCGCCGGATCGATGAAGCGACCCGACGCCTGATCGCGCAGGAAAGCATCGTCTTCCCAGCTGTCCCACAGCCGCTTGACGATGCGCACGAATTCTTCCGCCCGGCCATAACGTCCCTCTTTCGCCATGTGTTCGTCATGACCAAAATTCTGCGCCACCGCGGGATTGCCCGTGGTGACGATGTTCCAGCTGGCCCGGCCGCGGCTCAAATGGTCGAGCGAGGCGAAGGTGCGCGCCACGGTGTACGGATCGCTGTAGGTGGTCGACATCGTGCTGACGAGACCGATGTGCCTGGTCAGCGCCGCGATCGCGGCGAGCGTGGTGGTCGGCTCGAGGTAGTAGTCCTGCGCGGCGCGGGCGAGCATCGCCGGATTGGACTGGTAGGTGACCACGGGCGAGTTGGCGAGGAAGATGAAGTGCAGCTTTGCGCGCTCGGCAGTTTGCGCGATGTGCGCGTAATGCTCGAGGCTCGTGGCGCCACGCAGCATCTCGCGCGACACCGCGGGATGGCGCCAGCTCGCGACATGGCTGCCGGTGCCCCGCGTCACGGCTCCGAGGATCATCTGTCGGCTGGCGGTCATCCCTGAGTTTCCGTTTTCTTATTGTGCTGAGATCGATCGCGCCCGATCATAGACGGGCGGCAGCCGAACGCCAGATCAACTGGCGTCCCACCTCAGTGTCGAACGTGTCCGAGCGGATTATCGCCCCACCTGCCCGCGATGGCGCAGGAAGTGGTCGGCCAGCACGATCGCCATCATGGCTTCGCCGACCGGCACGGCGCGGATGCCGACGCAGGGGTCGTGGCGGCCCTTGGTCATGATCTCGGTATTCTGGCCTGCGCGATCGATGGTCCGCCGCGGCGTCAGGATCGACGAGGTCGGCTTCACCGCAAAGCGCGCGACCACCGGCTGGCCCGTCGAGATGCCGCCGAAAATGCCGCCGGCGTTGTTGGACAGGAACGTCGCGCCGTCGTTGCCCATGCGCATCTCGTCGGCGTTGTCTTCGCCCGACAGCGCCGCGGCGGCAAAGCCCGCGCCGATCTCGACGCCCTTCACCGCGTTGATGCTCATGAAGCGCCGCGGCAAGATCGCCGTCGAGCTTGCCGTAGATCGGCGCGCCCCAGCCGGCCGGCACGCCGTCGGCGACGATCTCGATGACGGCGCCGATCGACGAGCCGCTCTTGCGGATGCCGTCGAGATACTCTTCGAAGAATTTCGCGCTGACCGGATCGGGGCAGAAGAACGGATTCTTCGCCGACCTCGTCCCAGTCCCAGCTGCGTGCGATCGATCTTGTGCGGGCCCATCTGCACCAGCGCGCCGCGCACCGTCACGTCAGGCAAGATCTTCCGCGCGATGGCGCCGGCGGCGACGCGGATCGCGGTCTCGCGCGCCGACGAGCGACCGCCACCGCGATAGTCGCGCAGGCCGTATTTGGCGTCGTAGGTGAAGTCGGCGTGGCCCGGCCGAAACTTGTCCTTGATGTCGGAATAATCCTTCGAGCGCTGGTCGGTGTTGTCGATCAGCAGCGCGATCGGCGTGCCGGTCGTCACCTGCGCGCCGGTCTCCGGATGCTCCATTACACCCGACAGGATTTTCACCTGGTCCGGTTCCTGGCGCTGCGTCGTGAAGCGCGACTGGCCGGGCCGGCGGCGATCGAGGTCGCGCTGGATCTCGTCTGCCGTCAACGGGATCAGCGGCGGGCAGCCGTCGACCACGCAGCCGATCGCAACCCCGTGGCTCTCGCCGAAGGTGGTGACGCGGAACAGGTGGCCGAAGGTGTTGTGCGACATTGTGTTGGTGGTAACCCGCGACGGCAGGAGGGTCAATTCGGGTTGGCGGCCGTTGAAACAACAACCCGGTCGTCCCCGCGAAGGCGGGGACCCATACTCCGCAGCCGAAGTGGTGCCACCAAGCGTCGTTAATTTGCTACTCGACTAACGCTGAAGGCATAAGCCCCACCGGGGTTATGGGTCCCCTGCCTTCGCGGGGACGACCGATGACGTTGGATCGGGAGTTAACCGTACGTCGTCAGCGTGCCCTGGCCGAACACGTAGACCGCGCCCTGCTTGATCGGGCAGTCGGCCGCCTCTTCGGTCGTCGCGGCGCCGGTGATCACCATCAGGACGCGCGTGGTGCCGCCATGGGCTGATACCACCGTGTCCTGCGTCAGGCTCGCGTACCAGGCTTTTACACGCGCAGCCAGTTCGGCGTAGCTCTCGCCTGACGGCGGCGCGGTCTCCCATTTGTTGGCGGTGCGCCTTGCAAAGACCACCGGATCGCGCTCCTGCATCTCGCGCAGGGTCTGACCTTCCCACGTGCCGTAGCCGATCTCGCGCAGGCGATCGTCGCAGGCGAAATCCTCGACCGGCAATTTCAGCTCGCCGCGCACGATCCGCATCGTCGTGGTGGCGCGGGTCAACGGACTCGACACGTAGGTGAAATCCTGCGGCGATTTTCCTTCGCGTGCAAACAGCTCTTGCAGAATGCCCGCGGCTGCGGCGGCCTGTGTCAGGCCGCGTGCGTTCATCGGCAGGTCGCGCCAGCCCTGCAGGCGGCCCTCGACGTTCCAGTCGGTCTCGCCGTGCCTGATATGGTAGATGGTAGGCATCAGTGGAACTTCGCCTTCCGCTCGTCCCCGCGGAAGCGGGGACCCAGTTCTTGCCCGACAATGTGCGACAGTAAATCTGCCATTTTTCCAAAAACCGGATGCCCCGCTTTCGCGGGAATGAGCGGGAGGAAAAAAATCAATCCTTGTCGTTGGCGAGCGTCATGTCCGGTGCGTCGGGGCGCTTCATGCCGACGACGTGGTAGCCGGAATCGACGTGATGGATTTCGCCGGTGACGCCGCGCGAGAGATCGCTCAGCAGATAGAGCGCGCTGTCGCCGACCTCCTCGATCGACACCGTGCGCTTCAGCGGCGCGTTGTACTCGTTCCATTTCAACAGATAGCGCGAGTTGGCGATGCCGGCGAAAGCGAGCGTCTTGATCGGGCCGGCCGAGATCGCGTTGACGCGAATGTTTTTCTCGCCGAGATCGGCGGCGAGATAGCGCACCGACGCCTCCAGCGCGGCTTTCGCCACGCCCATCACATTATAATGCGGCATCCATTTCTCGGCGCCGTAGAAGGTCAGCGTCAGGATCGAGCCGCCTTTCGTCATCAGCTTCTCGGCGCGCTGGGCGATCGCGGTCAGCGAGTAACAGGAGATCAGCATCGTCCTGGAAAAGTTGTCCGCCGTGGTTTCGACGTAACGGCCGGACAGCTGGTCCTTGTCGGAAAACGCGATGGCGTGGACGACGAAGTCGATCGCGCCCCAGGCCTTGGCCGCGGCGGCGAACGCCGCGTCGATGGTCTCCGGCTCGGTGACGTCGCAATGCCCCAGCAGGATACCGCCGACTTCCGCCGCTAGCGGTTCGACGCGCTTTTTCAGCGCATCGCCCTGGAAAGTGAAACCGAGCTCGGCGCCCTGGGCGCTGCAGGCCCTGGCGATACCCCAGGCAATCGAGCGGTTGTTCGCCACCCCAAAGACGATACCGCGCTTGCCGCGCATCAGACCGCCAGATTCAGCCATTCCGATCCCTCTTTTTGACGGTTCTTTGCCGGATTCCGCCTGCGCGCCGCACAGAAGTTAATGGCACAGCACCTCCCGCCCATCAAGTTGACCCCTGTCGCGCGGCCCGCGGACCCAGGGCGAGGAATAGCTTTTCGCTCAGGGTGTTATGCTAACAGGGAACTTGAACCCGGGATCGGTCATGGTCGACTTTCGTCAAAGTGTGGAAGAGATGATTCCGGCGCTCCGGCGCTACGCACGGGCACTGACGCGCGACGTCGATATTGCCGACGACCTGGTGCAAGACACGTTGGTACGGGCCTTGCGGTCGGAGAGGTTATTTCACGGCGGAGATTTGCGAAGCTGGCTTTACACGATCCTCACCAACCTGAACCGCAACCGCCGCCGCTCGTTGGCGCGGCGGCCGACACTGATGCAACTGCCCGACGATGCCGCCGAGGCCGGCGGCACCGAAGCGGAAAGTCGCGACATCGAGCGGGCGCTCGACAGCCTGATCGAGGATCAGCGCTCGGTGCTGCTGCTCGTGGTGCTGGAAGGATTGTCGTACCGCGAGGTCGCGGACATTCAGGGCGTGCCAATCGGAACGGTGATGTCGCGGCTCGCAAGGGCGCGCTCGCACGTCAAGTCGGTGATCGAGGGCGAGCGTCCACCGCTAAGGCGCGTGAAGTAATTGGCAATTAAAGTATTTGCGCGTGACGTTGTTCGCGCGAGAGGCAGGTTCGAAGGAAGACGACGATGAAAGAGCTCAATCTACCCGTCACGGAAGACGAGCTTCATGCCTTTGTCGACGGCGAATTGCCTGATGACCGCTGCGCCAATGTGGAGGCGTGGTTGAAGTCGCATCCCGACGACGCGGCGCGGGTCGCGGCCTGGCGAGCTTTTGCCGAGCGGCTGCAGCAGCGCTACGGCGGCGTGATCGACGAAGCGATTCCAAAGCGGCTCGAGATCGACCGGATCATCGGCCGGCCGCGGCGCTGGATGTACGGTGCCGTCGCGGCGGCGACGCTGGCGTTCGTCTCAGGCGGCGCGATCGGCTGGACCATGCATGGTGTTGCGGCGACGCCGTCGGCCTATGCGAACTTCACCGAAGATGCGCTCGATGCGCACCGACTCTACGTCGTCGAGGTGCGGCATCCGGTCGAGGTTGGCGGAAGCGAACGCGACCATCTGCAGCAGTGGCTGTCGAAACGGGTCGGCTATCAGGTGACGCCGCCGCAGCTCGACAAGGCCGGCTTGAAGTTGGTCGGCGGGCGGCTGTTGCCGGGCCCGGACGGGCCTGCGGCCTTCTTCATGTATGAAGGGCCGACCGGCGAACGCTTCACGGTGTACTCGTCGCGCGCCAAGACCGCCGACATGCAGATGCGCTACACCACCAAGCGCGCCGACGCCTCGATGTTCTGGAGCGACAGCGGCGTCGGTTACGCGCTGTGCGGTCCGGCCGATCGCGACAAACTGCAGCAGGTCGCGAGCCTGGTCTACGACCAGGTCGAGAAGAACGACGTCAAGGCGAAATAGGTCCTGCGCGGCGCGCATTTCGCCGATCGGAAACTGACGGAACCTGGGACGCCTCCGGCGATTGACGACGGGAACAACAACGTCGTCGATCTCTGGAGGAGGGTTTCAGGTGACCATTGGTACGATCATTCTGATCATTTTGATCATTGCGCTGCTCGGCGGCTTCAGCGGCATCGGCGGCGGGCCGTTCTACGGCACCGGCTACTACGGCGGCGGCGGGCTCGGCCTGATTGTCGTGATCCTCTTGATCCTGGTGCTGCTGGGGCGGATCTAGCTCGCGTCTGCATCGCAAGGCTTCAAGGCTGCGGCAGCGGAAAATCGATACCGCCGCGGCGCCCCGCCCCCTCGAACAAACTTGTGAAAGGCTCGTCGTGGTTACGTCAGACGGGCAGGATGCCGAGATTGACTTCGGGCAGGCCGATCAGGAAATCGCCTGATTGCGCGATGCGCAGATCGCAGGCGAGCTCGAAGCCACCGCCCATCGCGGTGCCGTTGATCGCCGCAATGACGGCGATCGGCATGGTCTCGATCCGCCGCAGCAGCTCGTGGAACGGGCGCTCCGGCGTCGGACGCGCCGCATTGAAAGCGATGGCCTGCCTGTTCATGGCCTCGCCGCGCTCGAGCAGAACATCGAGCGTGCAGTGGCGGATGAAGTAGCCCGGGCGAAGTCCCAACGAGAACAACGGCCCGCACGTTCGCGGCCTCGGCGGCGTCGAGGTCGCTCTTCAGCTTGCCGACGGTGGTCTCGTCCATCATACCGTTGTCGCGAGTTATAAGCTCGACGACACGAACGGTCTTGCTGTCACTCACGGGGCGCTGCCTGATTGTCCGGATCAACCAGCGTAGCGGGATTTACCGAAAAAGCGACTGGCCGCTCACATCCCGCCGCGCGGGTTGTACGGCTTGTCGGCGCGCCACTTCTCCATCAGCGCCTCAAGCTCGGCATCGTTGCCATCAGGCAGCACGATCTTCGCGCTTACGAACAGATCGCCCGAAGCGGCCTTGCCCTTCGCCGGCAGGCCCTTGCCCTTGAGGCGGAAGGTACGGCCGCTGGAAGTGTTCTTCGGGATCGACAATTCGACGGCGCCCGACAGCGTCGGCACGCGCACTTTGGCGCCGAGCACGGCTTCATAGAGCGTGACCGGAATCTCGGCGCGCAAGTCGTTGCCGTCGACCTTGAACAAGGGATGCGGCGCGAACGTCACGGTGATCAGGGCATCGCCGGGACGATGACCCGGCACCTCCTGCCCCTGGCCTTTCAAGCGAATGGTCTGGCCCGAGGCGATGCCGGCTGGAATCTTGACCTTGAGCTCCTTGCCGGTCGGCAACCGCACCAGCTTTTCGCCGCCGTTGACGGCGTCCTCGAGCGAGATCGCGAGCGTCGCGCTCAAGTCGAGATCGGCGCCGCCGACATCGGCCGCTTCGAACTCGAACGAGCGCGCGCCGGCACGCGGGCCTGCGCCGCCAAACATGCCGCGCAGGATGTCCTCGAAGCCGCCTGCACCACCGGCGCCGCCCGCGCTGGGGCCGCCGGGACCGGTGCGGAACGAGAAGGTCTCAAAGCCGTCGCGGGAAAAGCCGCGCTGAAAACCGCCAGGACCGGCGCCCGCACCGGCAAAGCCCTGGAAGCGCGGCTTGCCTTCGGCATCGATCTCGCCGGCATCGAATTGCTTGCGCTTGTCCTCATCGCCAACAATCTCGTTGGCTGAGTTCAGCTCGGCAAAGCGCGCTGCAGCCTTCGGATCATTCTTGTTGGCGTCCGGATGGTGCTTTTTGGCGAGCTTGCGAAAGGCGCTCTTGATCTCGGCGGCGCTCGCAGACTTCTTCACCCCCAAAACCTCATAGGGGTCTCGCATGAACATGTCTCCCCATCGGCCCCGGCCTCATCGTCGGCCGTAAACCGTTACGAATCCAAACGGCCCAAACAAAGGATCGGGCTCCCCTCATCTAGTTGGGGTCAACGTGGCATTTTTGCAACGCGCCGACCCGGGCGAAATGGGGTTTTACCCGCGCTTCCAGGGTTTCAGGCTGCGGACTTGCCACTGGCCGCTGGCGAACCGGCACGCATCGCCCTGCAGCCAGATCTCGGTCTTGCCCTGGACGTGGCTGACCAGGAATTCGCGGCAGGTGTTGCCGTTCTCGGTGTAGGACGAGGTCAATGGCGTCACGGAGCCACGCGCCCCGGTCGCCGGATTTTCCCAATCCTGGCTGACGTCCTTGCCGCCCTTGGCCAGCACGTCGGTCGCGGCCGCTCGGGCAAACACGAGGTCGGCGTCCGGCATGCCGGTGATTTGCGGTTCCATCGCGGCCAACGCGTTGCCGACCGGATCGACCGACCCGGTCGTGTCAGGATCGTTCTTGTTGAACAGGGTGCCGATCGGGATCGAGCATCCACCAAGAAAAAGGCCGCATGCTGCGGCCATCAAAGCGGCCCGCGAGCCCCTGCCAGATAGGCGAAGGACATCCCATCCTTTATAAGGGGGACGCAACGCAGCGCTGGACCACAGCGAACGCAACTAAGAGTACTCCAGTCTAGGTAATTCTTCGCCAATGGCAGACACGTCGACCATCAAAGACCGGAACTCGTTAACAACAGGTGATTTCACCGAGAGTGCGGAGCCATTTCGCCTGTTTTCGGAGTGGTTTAATGACGCAGTCGAGGCCGAACCGAACGACCCGACGGCGATGACGCTGGCGACCGTTGCTCCAGACGGCATGCCGGACGCCCGCATGGTCCTGATGAAGGGGTTCGATGAGACCGGCTTCGTGTTCTACAGCCACATCGACAGCGCCAAGGGCCGCGAACTCGCGGCCAACCCGAAGGCGGCGCTGGTGTTTCACTGGAAATCGCTGAGAAGGCAGGTCCGCATCCGTGGCACGGTCGGCCCTGTGACGGCGGCCGAGGCCGACGCCTATTTCGCGACCCGGCCGAAGCAGGCGCAGATCGGCGCCTGGGCCAGCAAGCAGAGCCAGCCGCTGGAAAGCCGCTTCGCCTTCGAGCAGGCGATCGCTTTGGTCGCGGCCAAGCACCTCGTCGGCGAGGTACCACGTCCGTCGGGCTGGAGCGGCTGGCGCATTGCGCCGCTCGACTTCGAGTTCTGGCACGACCGTCCGTTCCGCCTGCACGATCGCGTCGTGTTCCGGCGGCCATCGGCGGATGTCGCCTGGACCAAGACCCGGCTGTATCCATAAATGCCTGCTTCAAACATCCCGCGCCGAACGCTGCTGCTGACCGGGGCGAGCCGCGGTATCGGCCACGCCACCGCGATCCGTTTTTCCAGCGCGGGCTGGCGCGTGATCACGCTTTCGCGTCACGCGTTTCCGGAAGCCTGCCCGTGGGACGCGGGACCGGAGGATCACATTCAGGTCGACCTCGCCGACCACGACGACACCACACGCGCGATCAGTGAAATCCGCAAACGGCTTGGCGACGGCAAGCTGCAGGCGCTGGTCAACAACGCCGCGATCTCACCGAAGGGCGAAGGCGGCAAGCGGATGGGAACGATCGAGACCGACGTCGACGCCTGGACTCACGTGTTCAATGTCAACTTCTTTGCACCCGTAATGCTGGCGCGTGGATTGCTGGAGGAGCTCAAGGCGGCGCAGGGCTCGGTCGTCAACGTCACCTCGATCGCGGGCTCGCGCGTGCATCCGTTCGCGGGCGCGGCTTACGCCACCTCGAAAGCAGCGCTCGCCGCGTTGACCCGCGAAATGGCATACGACTTCGGCCGCCAGGGCGTGCGCGTCAACGCAATCGCGCCGGGCGAGATTGACACGTCGATTCTTTCACCGGGCACCGCGGAGAAAATAATCCCGCAGATTCCGCTCGGCCGGCTCGGGACACCCGACGAGGTCGCCCGCGTAATCTACGCGCTGTGCGCGGAGACCGCGTCCTACGTCAACGGCGCCGAGATCCACATCAACGGCGGGCAGCATGTATGAATCGCCGCACCCGCCTCACGCGGCGACGGTGAGCGATATGCCGACGCAATTCCTTGGCATCGATTTGAGTGGCATCGATTGGTACACATGCGCAGTGGCGATGGTGTCGATCGCTGTCATGGTCTTCATCATGCGCGGCGGCCGCAACCGGCGGCGGCCGGGCGGCTCCGACGCCGGCGACTTCAGCGGCACGAGCGATGCACGTTTACTGAGCCGCGATATTTCATGGGGCCCGGGCGATCATTCTTCGATCGGCAGCGACGCCGCTCATCACGGCGGCTTCTTCGACGGTGGTGGCGGCGACTCCGGCGGCGGCGGGCATCTTTGAAAACTTGCGATCTGAAGCTCAGAAGAAACCCAGCGTCTCGCAACCGACGCCGGCCGAAAAGCTTCGCATCCATCGTCGCTCCGCCACATCGATGACGTGGACACTGCCGTCGCCCTGGCAGGCGACGAACAACAGGCCGTTGTGAAAGGTGGCGTCCATCGGCTGCTTGCCGACCGGCAAGGTTGCCTGGCGGCCGAACGGCGGATCGATCAACGTCGCGGTGCCGCCGGCGACACTGGTGATCAGCAGCACGCTGCCATCCGGGCTGAACCGCGCGATCTGTGCGGGTCGCGTCACGCCTTCAAGTGCAACTGTCCTGACGAGTTCGTGGTTCGCGGTATCGATCCAGAACAGCACAGGTTCGGCGTCGGAGACGGCGACGAGAAGCTTGCCGTCAGGGGAGATCGCGATCCCCGCGAGCGGATGCGGCGTCGGCACTTGCCGCACCAGCTTGCGCGTCCGCAGGTCGAGCACCGAAATCGAGGCGTCTTCTTCGTTCTCGGTGTAGAGGCTGCGGCCGCCCGGCGCGAGCGCCAGGCGATGCGCATTGGTCGAGCCGGTCTCGATCGTGCCAACCACCTCGCGCCTGACATGATCGACGATCGCAACGACGCCGCTGTTCTCGCAGGTGATATATATGAAGCCATCCGGCGCGAGCTGCAGCCCATGCGGCGCGACGAGCGGCGACAGATCGATATCGCCGTTGTGGCTCCTGGTCTTGAGATCGACGACGGACAGCAAATGCCCCGGCTTCGGATTACGGCCGTGCACGCCGTTGCCAAAGATGGGAATGAAAGCAGTCTGGCTCTGCCTGATGATCGACAGCTCGTGCGGCGTGCGCTCGAAGTCGTCGAGCACATCGCGTCGTCACGTAGCTCGCCGGATCGAGAAAGATGACCTTGCCGCCCATCTTGTCGACGGCAACGAGGCCGGACACGGCTCGATTGTTCATGAATTGCACTCTGCCAGGTTTGCTGCACGGACATGCGCAGGCAGTCTTCATGAAATAGTGCTGTCGCCATCTGCCGTCGGTCAAGGAGGATGAGCGCAGGCCCGCGAGCGTCGGTCAGTTCGCCCCGACCTCCGGCGGTTGCTCCGGGCTCATGCCCCTCGTCCGAATACGAAGCGAAACCGGCTTCCAGATCGCCACCGCGATGGTGGTCAGGAACAGCGCCAGAAGCGTGAGGCCGTAGCGGCCGGCCTGCGCGAGGCCGTCCTGAAACTGCGGCGCCAGCTCGCCGTGCTCGACCGACCAATGCGCCAGCGCGGCAAGCGCCGTGGTCGCCGGCCCCTGGCCGAAGAACGCCACCGCAAAGATGGCGGCGCTGGTCGCGAGCTTGATCCAGACCCAGGCGGGTGCGCGAAACCCATACCGCAACACAACGATCAGGATGCCGCTGATGACCATCATGAAGAAACCGGTCTGCACCAGGTTGCGGCTCGACAGGCTGATGAGATCGCGGCCGATCGACAACAACTCAAGGCTGCCGCCTCGGGTCTGGCGCTCGATCGCCACGTTCGCAAGCGCTGCTCCGAGGCTCAACGCGAGCCCCACGAAGTGAACCAGCAGCAAGACACGGATCGATTGTTGCTTGATTTTCTGGCCAGTCATGACGCTGAAGTCTCCCTGGTTGGCTCCATCTGCCATATTTCTAATATTATAGTTAGTATGAAAGTTATAGTAACAAGTTCCCGCAGCAGGCGCTGCACGTTGCAGATTGCTCGCAACAAAGTTGCTGGATCAGGGAGTTAGGCGGCGATCGGCGCTGTGCATCACGGGCGCGTGTATTGCTGACCCCAATCCCTGAGCGTCCTCAGGATCGGACGCAGTTCGCGCCCGCGGCTGGTGACGACGTATTCGGCACGCGGGGGATGCTGGTCGTAGAAGCGGCGCTCGACAATGCCGTGCTGCTCCAGCGTCTTCAGGCGCGACGACAGCGTGTTCGGGCTGATGCCCGACAGCGACCGCTCGAAATCGCTGAACTTGCGCGGCCCCTCCAGAATCAGGTCACGCAAGATCAGGATCGCCCAGCGATCACCAACGATGTCGAGCGTTCTAACGATCGGGCAATGACGGTTCGGACGCGAGGCCATGGTTTGAGCGTGACGGCAAGATGCCGGCGTGTCCCTTCAGGCACAGAAAATATACGCCCGGCTACAAAAAGGGAAGTCAGTATCTCTCGAGGCCGGGCAGCGCCAGATCGACGAAGATCCCCTTGCCGCCCCCCATCTTGTCGACGACGATCAAGCCGGTCGCAGCCCGATTGTCCGTAGGAGAGCGTGCCGTGTCATTCACCCGACCCACTGCCATTGCGAGAACAAGGCAGCATAAAAGAACAGCAGGCCGCCGGACACGCCGATCACAGCCGGGGTCAGCCAGAGCGCGCGCTCCAACAGCATCGCCCCGACGATGAACAGCGGAAACGACACCAGGTTGTAGCGCGCCATTCCGATCAGGCCGACCGGTCCGCCGCTGATCGTCAGATACGGGAGCAGCAACAGCAGCAGCGCGAACAGCGTCATCGCAGACCTGAGCGTGAACCAGCCACAGATGAGGAGCGCGACGCAGATCAGAAAGATCCATCGCTCGACCCCGGCGGGACTGGCCTCGGTCAGGTCAATCGCGCGAAACGGCAGCAGCAGCAGGGCGCCGGTCACGCGCTGCGGCAAGGTGGTGCCGCTCTGGAACGCGGCTTGCGCCTCGGAAAACGCCAGCGGATGGCCGAAGCTGACGCCGAGATAGATCATGTAGAGCCACAATCCCGCGGTCGCCAGCAGCGCCAACGGCACGGCGTCGCGCACGAACAGCTTTGTCTCGCGATGCCGCCACAGTTCCCACAACAGTACTGGTGTCAGCGTGATACCGCTCGCGCGCGTTGCGACGGCGAGGCCCGCCAGCAACGCGGCGACCACGAACCACTGCCGCCGCAGCGCGAGGAAGAAGCCGACCATCCACAGCAACACCAAAGCCTCGGTGTAACCCGCGGACAGAAACATCGACATCGGCGCGAAGCTGAGCAGGGCGACGGTCAGGAACGCAACGCGCTCACCGAATTCATCGCGCACCAGCTTGAACAGCAGCAGGATCGCCGCAAGCGCTGCAACATTGGCGACGATCAGCAATGCGTCGGTCGTCGGCAGTCCGGTCACCGCCCCGAACCCACGCGCCAGCAGCGGAAACAGCGGATAGAACACCACTGTCTGCGTCACGTTGACGTTGCCGTCGAAGCTGTACCCCTGCGACGCGATGATGTTGTACCATTCGGAATCCCAGCGCAGCAGGCGGTGATACCAATAGGGTCCCGAGTCCCAGTCGCCCTGACCATAGGGGATGTAGGCTTTGCCAAACGCCGCGCCGAGCACGACCACGGCGCGCGAGGCGAACCAGACCGTCAGCGCCCGCAGAAACGGCAGCGCGGCGACGACCCGGTTCTGGCCTGCCGCGCTGCACAGCATCGGCTACAGCCATCGCTTCCATTTGAAGAACATGTAGGGCAGCACGGCGGCGAGCACCATGCTGAGCAGAGCCAGTGGATAGCCCAGCGGATGATCGAGTTCCGGCATGTTCTTGAAGTTCATGCCGTAGATCGAGGCGATCAGCGTCGGCGGCATCATGACCACTGCCATCACCGAAAACAGCTTGATGATGTTGTTCTGCTCGAGATTGACGACGCCGAGCATGGCATCGAGCACGAACTGGATCTTGTTGGCGAGGTAGGTGGCATGATCCGTAAGTGATGTGACGTCGCGCTGCATGGTCTTGAGCTGCTCGCGCATCTCCTTGGACCATTTCACGCCGTCGACCGCGGCCGCAACGAAGGTGACGAGGCGGCCGATCGAGACCAGGCTCTCGCGCACTTTCGAGGTCAGGTCGCCCTTGCGGCCGATCGCGACCAGGATGTCGGCATACACCTTGGCGTGGCCGTGACGCTCGCTCTCGGGTTCGAAGATGTCGTGCGAGACCTGGTCGACATCGGCGCCGCAGCGCTCGAGAATGTCGGCGCAGCGGTCGATCACCGCGTCGAGCAGTTCCATCAGCACCATCTCGCCGGAAATCTGCGGTGCGCAGGAACGGCACAGCTTGTGGTCGACGATCGCAAACGGCTTGGGGTCGTCATAGCGCACCGTGACGAGGCGATGATTGGCGAGAATGAACGTCACTGCCGTGGTGCGCGGGGTCGCGGTATCAGACTGGCACATCAGGGTCGCAGTCATGTACCGCGCGCCGTGATCGATATAGAGGCGCGAGGAAATCTCGATCTCCTGCATTTCCTCGCGGGTCGGAATCTCGACGCCGATCAGCTTCTCGATCAGCTTGTCCTCGCCGGGCGTCGGCCGCACCAGATCGACCCACACGGTGTCCGCCGGCAGCGTGGAGCCGTCGAGGTTCTCGATCCTGCGCAGCGCGGTGGCCGTGGGCACGAAGGCAACAAGCATGCAGGAAGTCTTTCGAAACAGCCGGCGGCGAAATCTTTCGCAGGCAACGACGACCGCCCCATGAAGTCGTCGTCGCGAACCTCCGCACACGAGGACGATTCTAGCAAGGCGAGGCGTCGGGCGCGGCGGTCGGCACTCTGCATTTTGCCGGCTGTGGCAAACCACATGCGCAGACGCCGCATCCACAGGGCTTGTCGACAATGATCACGCAGCCGTGAGAACAGCGTTAATTTCCGCCTAATTTGCCGCCTTTGGCCTAACGTTTTGCGGCAAATATGCCACAGGTTCGTCTCGCATCGCGAAAGCGTCGCAGAAGTGCTGGAAATATGGCCATTTTTTGCGATACTGCCGCCAATCGGAATCGGCGGCTGGGGGGCTGCCCGAGACGGTGCGCGTCCATCGTCGGCTTTAGTATTGGGAATGAGCAATGGTGCCTTCGACGTCGAGCAAGTCCGTGGCAACGGTCTTCAGTGTGTTGCTTGCGGGCGCACTCCTCGCGGGCTGCATGCAGACCGCCTACGAGCCCGCCGCAGAATCCAACTTCAAGCCGCGTGACAAGGAATATCTCGCGAAGATTTCCTATGTGAACTCGCCGGTGCCGCAGATCTTCCGTCGCGCCATTGTCGACTATCACCGCAAGGAAGCGCCGGGATCGATCGTGGTCGATTCCGACAACCACTATCTCTACTACGTGCAGGATGGCGGCAAGGCGATCCGCTACGGCATCACCGTCGGCGAAGAAGCAATGGCGTGGTCCGGCATTGCCAAGATCGGCAGCATGACCGAGTGGCCGGCCTGGCATCCGACGCCGGGCGAGATCGAGCGCCTCGGCGTGCCGAAGTTCGTGGCGCCGGGTCCCGACAATCCGATGGGCTCGCGGGCGATGTATCTCTACGCCAACGGCAAGGACACGCTGTTCCGCATCCACGGCACCAACCAGCCGGAATATATCGGCGCGTCGATTTCGTCGGGCTGCATCCGCATGCTGAACGAAGATGCGATCGATCTCTACAATCGCGTCAAGATCGGCACGGTGGTCGTGGTGCTTGAGCCGCACAGCGGCGACTCGCCGGTGAATTCGAAGATCGCGCTCGGCCAGGCCCAGGCGACATCGTTCTGAATTCAGAATTTCCGCAAGTTCAGCGACAAGGGCGCCCGCTTCGGGCGCCCTTTGCTTTTGGCGCGCACCGCTGCCGCGGTCTCGTTGCTCGCGCTCGCCGCTGTCTGCTTCGGAGCGGGATCCGCTTGCGGCCTCGCATCGTCGCTGTCAATGGCCGGATCGGTTTTCGCGACAGATTGGTTGTCTCCCGCCTCGCGCGGCGGCGCCTCGTCCGGCCGCGCCAGTGGCAGCATTGGCGCGACATCAGGCATTGGATCGAGCACATCCCATTCGCAGATCCGGTAGTTGCTCCGCCGCGCCGCGAGGTCGAGGTGAATATGATCCTCGTGGTACCAGTCGGAGTCCGGTCCCAGCACCGTGGCGAAGCGGCCGCACGCCGAATGCAGCACGGTCTCGCGCAAGCCGCGATCGGCGGTGCGGTCGGTCAGCTTCAGCTCGCGGCCATCGGCAAAGCTGACCGAGCGCACGTCAAGCGCGTTGGCCTTGCCGTGCTCGGACAGCATCGCGCCGGCGACGCGGTTGCGCCCGCGGCATTCGAATGAATCGAAATTATCGACCGTGCGCAGCGTAGTGTTGAGGGAAGTGGCCAGCGCAGCGAGATCGGTCCGCACCCAGTCGGCCACCGCCGAGGCCATGGTGCAGCGAAGCGTCGCTGCGGGTTTCAGTACGACGCGCGTCTTGTCCGGCAGCACCACCGCCTCGAGGCGCACGATGTCGTCGCCGCCGCAGGCGCCCGGCCCCTTGATCGGCGGCAGCGACGGGGCGATCGCAATGTCCTCGGTGAGCGCCTGGCGACAGGCGGAGGGCTGTGGGGCGGCGGGCGTGGCTGCCTCCACAGGTGTTTCGGCCGCGGGTTCAGCCCCTTCGGCCGCCTCGGCCTTTGGCGCGGCGTCGGGCCGCGGCTTTGGCAGCGGCACGCCGGCCTGGCCGCGCGGCGCCGCGACGATGGCCGGGGCCGCCAGCAGGGCGATCGCGGCGAACGTGCCGAATACCGCCGCTCGCGGCTGCGACATCAGAGCCTTACCGCTTGCCTTTAGGCTTCTCTTGGCGTTTGCGGGCGATTTGGACATAAGACGGTAGAAACATCCATTTGCGGCCCGATCCGGGCGGGGTAAATATTGGCAACCCACCGGTTCGATTAAAGAAAAACCGGCAACCCATTCGCGTGTTCCAGGCCACAGGCAGACTTGCTGCTTTAGCCTGGCGCACACCCAAGGAGGAGAATTTTTCGATGCGTGGTTTGATGCAGGACTGGCCGCTGTTGTGCAGCCGCATGATCGATCATGGTGCGTCCGTCCATGGCGATCGCGAGGTCGTCACGCGCTCGGTCGAAGGTCCGATCCACCGGACAAACTACCGGAACATTCGCGCGCGCGCGCTGAAAGTCGCGCAGCGGCTCGAGCGTGACGGCATCAAGCTCGGCGACCGTGTCGCAACGCTTGGCTGGAACACCTGGCGCCACCTCGAATCCTGGTACGGCATCATGGGCATCGGCGCGATCTGCCATACCGTGAACCCGCGCCTGTTCCCGGAGCAGGTCGCCTGGATCATCAATCACGCCGAAGACCGCATCGTGATGATCGATCTCACCTTCGTGCCGCTGCTCGAAGCGATCGCCGCGAAGCTGCCGACCGTCGAGCGCTACGTCATCTACACCGACCGCGCGCACATGCCGGAGACCAAGCTCAAGAACGCGGTTGCTTACGAGGACTGGATCGCCGAGGTCGATGGCGACTTCGCCTGGAAGATGTTCGACGAGAACACCGCGGCGGCGATGTGCTACACCTCGGGCACCACGGGCGATCCGAAGGGCGTGCTCTACTCGCACCGCTCCAACGTGCTGCACGCCCTGATCGCCAACTCCGGCGACGCGCTCGGCACCCGCTCGAAAGACGTCATGCTGCCGGTGGTGCCGCTGTTCCACGCCAACAGCTGGGGCATCGCGTTCTCGGCGCCCTCGATGGGCACCAAGCTGGTGCTGCCGGGACCGAAGCTCGACGGCGCCTCGGTCTATGAACTGCTCGATACCGAAAAGGTCACCTACACCGCCGGCGTGCCGACGGTGTGGCTGATGCTGCTGCAGTACATGGAAGCCAACAAGTTCAAGCTGCCCTACCTGAAGACCGTGGTGTGCGGCGGCTCGGCGATGCCGCGCTCGATGATCAAGGCGTTCGACGACATGGGCATCGAAGTGCGCCACGCCTGGGGCATGACCGAGATGAGCCCGCTCGGCACGGTCGGCGCGCTGCAGCCGCAATACGCCGACCTGAAGGGCGACGCCAAGATCGACATCCTCGCGCTGCAGGGCTTTCCGCCGTTCGGCGTCGAGATGAAGATCGCCGACGACGAGGGCAAGCCGCTGCCGTGGGACGGCACCACCTTTGGCCGGCTGATGGTGCGGGGACCAGCAATCTCTGCGGGCTATTACAAGGTCAACAGCAAGATCCTCGACAAGGATGGCTACTTCGACACCGGCGACGTCGCGACGGTGCAGAAGGATGCGTACATGCGCATCACCGATCGCTCGAAGGACGTCATCAAGTCCGGCGGCGAATGGATTTCGTCGATCGATCTGGAGAACCTCGCGGTCGGCCACCCGAAGGTGGCGGAAGCCGCCGTCATCGGCATGCATCATCCGAAGTGGGACGAGCGGCCGCTGCTGATCGTGCAGGTCAAGCCCGGACAGACCGTGACCAAGGAAGAGATCCTGAAATTCATGGAAGGCAAGATCGCCAAGTGGTGGATGCCCGACGACGTGCAGTTCGTCGAGGAAATCCCGCACACGGCGACCGGCAAGATCAAGAAGACCGACTTGCGGACGAAGTTCAAGGATTACCGGTTCCCGTCGGCCGCGGCGTGAGGGGAATACGAGTCGAAGCGTTTGCGCTGGTCTTACCTCTCCCCACGCAAGTCGGGCCTGCCCGACTTGCGCATTGATGATGCGAAACCCGGGCAAGCCCGGGTTTCGTGGGGAGAGGTAAAAGAGCCGACGCCTCTGCCCTTCCACCTCTTGCCTTGTAATCTCCGGGAACCCGTGTTTCACACCGGTGTCCCCGTCATATCCTGAACTCAACGCATGGCCCGCAGGTTCTCAGCGCCCTATCAATCCGAACCGGTTTCGGCGCTGGCGGCATGGGCACGGCGGCTCGCGGTGTTTTCGCTGGTCGCGACCATCGTCTCGGTCTGCGTTGTCCGCTTCGGCTTCCTCGAATTTCGCCCCGCGATTGCGACCTTCTTTGGCGCGTTGGCCTGTGCCGGTTTGTCGATCCTCGTGGCGTTCGCTGCGTTCGCCGCGATCTGGCAGAACGGCTCGCGCGGCATGGGTCGCATCCTCGCCGCGCTCCTGCTCGACGCCGCGATCCTCGCCTACCCGGCCTACCTCGCCTACAAGTACAAGACGCTGCCGGCGATCCACGACATCACCACCGACCCGATCAACCCGCCGCGCTACGAGGCGCTGGCGCGGCTGCGCTCCGGCGATGGCGCCAACCCTGCTGTCTATGCCGGACTCTACTCGGCCGAGCTGCAGCACGCCGCCTATCCCGATATCGAGCCGGTGACGCTCGATATGCCCGCGCAGCAGGCCTATGACACCACGCTCAACCTGATCAAGAAGCGCAAGTGGCGCATCGTCGATGAGCGGCCGCCGCAACCGCCGCGACGTGAAGGCAAGATCGAGGCGGTGGCCTATACGCTGGTGATGGGCATCAGCGAAGATATTGTGGTGCGGATCGTGCCCGACGGTGACGGCTCGCGCGTCGACCTCCGCTCATCGTCACGCTATTTTGCGCACGATTTCGGCAGCAATGCCGCGCGGTTGACCAGGCTGATCGACGACATCAACGAAGCCGACGACGACATCAACGCGAAGCCGGCCAAGAAGCAGCCGACGCCGGCGTCGGTGCGTCAGACCAAGGGCGCGACGAGACGGTAGACGCCGTCGATATCAGGCTCGCCGTCGGTGGCGACCACCTTGCGCGCGACCAGATCCTCCAGATGCGCGAACACCGAGCGTCCCGCCGCCGGCACGAGCCGCGGATCGATGCCGATATAGCTTGCGCGCACGATGGTCGGGATGTCGGCCGGGCTCTTCGACAGCCGGTGCAGGATCGAGCGCTCACGCGCCTTGCGATGGCGCTGCAGGTAGCCAACGTACGCCTTGGCGTCGCGCACCTCCGGGCCGTGGCCGCAGAAGTACAAATCCTCGTCGCGACGCAAAAGCTTTTCCAGCGATGCCATGTAGTCGGGCATTGAGCCATCGGGCGGCGACACGATCGAGGTCGACCAGCCCATCACATGATCGCCTGAGAACAGGATTTTCCGGTCGCGCCAGGCGTAGGCCATGTGGTTCGAGGCGTGGCCGGGCGTCGACACCGCCTGCAGGCTCCAGCCGTCGCCGTCGACGACCTGACCATCCTTCAGCTTGACGTCGACCTTGAACGACGCGTCGCCGCCGCCTTCGGTGGTGCGCGGGGCATCGCCGCCGACGCGGCGCGAGATCAGCGGATTGCCGTCGGCATAGACCTTCGCGCCGGTCGCAGCGACCAGCCGCGGCGTGTTCGGCGAATGGTCCATGTGCGTGTGGGTGACGAAGATGTGCGTGATAGTCTCGCCCTTGACCGCGTTCATGATCGCGTCGGCATGGGCGGCATTGTCGGGACCGGGATCGATCAGCGCGACTTTGCCGCGGCCGACGAGGTAGCTGACCGTGCCGGTGAAGGTGAACGGCGATGGATTGTTGCAGACGATCCGCCGCACGCCCGGCGCGGCTTCCTCGACCTCGCCCGGCTTCAGCTTGAAGTCGCGATTGAACGCGAAGGTTTCTTCTTTTTGTTCGTCGTCAGCCATTCGTGCGTCCTCTCTTCGAATCCGCTCGTCCCCGCGGAAGCGAGCGACGCCAGGCGTTTCCAAACAACGGGCGCGCGTGTGAACGCCATCATCATTAGGCGGAGACCCGCTTTCGCGGGTCTGAGCGGAGAGCAATCAAGCCCGCCCAGAATTCACGCCTCACGTAAACGCCTGGATACCCGTGATGGCGCGGCCCAAAATCAGCGCGTGCACATCGTGGGTGCCTTCGTAGGTATTGACCGTCTCGAGGTTCGCGGCGTGGCGCATCACGTGATACTCGATCGAGATGCCGTTGCCGCCGTGCATGTCGCGCGCGATGCGGGCGATGTCCAGCGCCTTGCCGCAGTTGTTGCGCTTCAGGATCGAGATCATCTCCGGCGCCATCTTGCCTTCGTCCATCAGTCGTCCGAGGCGCAGCGCGCCCTGCAGTCCCAGCGCAATCTCGGTCTCCATGTCGGCGAGCTTCTTCTGCACCAGTTGCGTCGCGGCCAGCGGCCGGTTGAACTGCTTGCGATCGAGCGTGTATTGCCGCGCGCGGTGCATGCAGTCTTCCGCCGCACCCATCACGCCCCAGGCGATGCCGTAGCGGGCGCGGTTGAGGCAGCCGAACGGGCCGCGCAGGCCCGACACATTCGGCAGCAGCGCGCTCTCGGGCACCACCACGCCGTCCATCACGACTTCGCCCGTTGTCGAGGCACGCAGCGACAGCTTGCCTTCGATCTTCGGCGCCGACAGGCCCTTCATGCCCTTCTCGAGAATGAAGCCGCGGATCTGGTTGTCGTGCGCGGCGGACTTTGCCCAGATCACGAACACGTCGGCGAGCGGCGCGTTGGAGATCCACATCTTCGAACCGGTCAGGCGATAGCCGTCGGACACCTTTTCGGCGCGGGTCTTCATGCCGCCGGGATCGGAGCCGGCATCCGGCTCGGTCAGGCCGAAGCAGCCGACCCATTCGCCGGTCGCGAGCTTCGGCAGGTATTTCTTGCGCTGGTTCTCGTCGCCATAGGCGTAGATCGGATACATCACGAGCGACGACTGCACCGAGTTCATCGAGCGATAGCCGGAGTCGACGCGCTCGATCTCCCGCGCGATCAGGCCATACGACACATAGCCTGCGTCGGCGCAGCCATACTGCTCCGGCAGCGTGACGCCGATCAAGCCGAGCGCGCCCATCTCGGTGAAGATGGCGCGGTCGGTATGCTCATTGAGGTAGGCGTCCCTGACGCGCGGCAGCAGCTTTTCCTGGGCGTAGGCGCGCGCGGTCTCGCGGATCAACCGCTCCTCTTCGGTCAGCTGGTCCTCGAGCAGCAGCGGATCATCCCATTTGAACTTCGCTTCGGCATCGGAATGCGAGTGCTTCGATTTGGCCCCAGCCGGCGCGCTCATGAGGTGTCCCTTCCCGTGAATGACATGGACCGGCGGCGCTCGGCCACGGCCCGAAAGACCTGGAAAATTTCGAGCAAACTAGAGTTTTGCAGGGGCCTTGCAAAGGGCCGGCAAGGCCAGCGCATCAGTCCGGATCGACATGGAACGGCACGGTCTCGACGATCTCGATGCCGAAGCCGGCAAGGCCTTTGAAGCCCACCGCACTCGAGGTCAGGTGACGGATCGAGGAGACGCCGAGGTCGCGCAGGATCTGCGCGCCGACACCGACCTCGCGCCACTGCTGGTTGCGCATCGCCTCCGCCGAGGTCGGTTCCGCCAGTGGCGCGACGGGAACGCCGGCCGCGCCGTCGCGCAGGTAGACCAGCACGCCGGTGCCGTTCTTGCGGAAATACTCCAGCGCCGTCTTGACCCGCGCGGTGCCGCGGAACAGGTCGCGCACGAGATCCGGCTTGTGGAAGCGGGTCAAGACGTTCTTGCCGTTGCCGACACCCTTGTAGACGTAGGCGACATGATAGATCGGATCGAACGGCGTGCAGTAGGCGTAGCCGTGCAACTGCCCGATCGGGCTCTCGGTGGTGAAGGTCGAGACGCGTTCGACCAGCTTTTCACGCGCCTGGCGGTAGGCGATCAAGTCGGCAATGGTGACAAGCTTCAGGCCATACTTGCGGGCGAAGTTCACGACCTGCTCGCCCTTGGTGACGGTGCCGTCCTCGTTCATCAGTTCGCTGATGACGCCGACCGGCGGCAGCTCGGCCAGCTTGCAGAGGTCGACGGCGGCCTCGGTGTGACCGGAGCGCAAGAGTACGCCGCCGTCGCGCGCGATGAGCGGAAAGATGTGGCCTGGGCGGGCAAAGTCGTTGGCGCCGGCATTGGGGTTGGCGAGCGCGCGGCAGCAGGCGGCGCGATCCTCGGCGGAGATGCCGGTGGTGCTGCCGGGCTTGTAGTCGATCGAGACCGTGAACGCGGTGGTGTGGGCGCTATCGTTGTGCGCCACCATCGGATCGAGCCGCAGCCGGCGAGCGTCCTCCGAGGTCAGCGGCGCGCAGACGATGCCGGAGGTGTGGCGGATGATAAACGCCATCTTTTCCGGCGTGCAGAGCGAGGCGGCGACGATCAGATCGCCCTCGCCTTCGCGATCTTCGTCGTCGGTGACGACGACGATTTCGCCCTCAGAAAATGCCTTAAGAACGTCGGGAATTGGGTCGGCCATATTGGTCTCACTCGTTATGAGCGACCTTTAGACCGTTCAATTTGCGAACGCTAGGTTCCCCGTGCAGGGCAGTCAGGCATTCGCCAGTTGCGCTGAGGGCTTGCGCCGGCGCGCGCGGGCAGGCAGGCGCTCAGGCCGTCTCCACCGCCGCGTCGTCCGTCTCGTCATCGAGGTCGATGCGGGCGAAGGTCGCGAGCGGCTTGGTCGGCAGCGTGATCTTGCTGCGGCTCGAGGACACCGGAGCCTTGGTCTCCGGCTTGCGGGACATCATGTAGAGCGCCGATCCGAGGGCTGCGCCCCAGTGCACGAGATCGCGCTCCTCGCAGCTCGAGGCGATCGCCAGCGCCAGCGGCTGCAGGTGGCTGCGCCGGTAGCAGAACAGCGCGAGCATCGCGCGGGTGAGCGGTGGCACCGACTCGATCAGCGCCGGCAAACCGTGCTGGCTCGCGCGATAGAGCGCACCAAGCATCTCGTCGCCCACCGGGCAGACATCGCGTTCGAGGGCATCGTGGCTGCTGGATTGCATTGGAGCGATCTCCGCGTTTTTCGAAGATTGCTATCTGACGTGTTAACAGCAGTTTAACCGCGCTACGCGGAACTTCGGACGTTAAGGTTTAGCTGGAAGTACGCCACTTCTCGCGCGAGACGGCATCGCCGATGTGGTAAGGCCGCCTGGATCCGGACACGAGATGTGGGGATCAATGCGTTGAAGCGAATCAGCAAACGCCGATTTCGGGCGTGGTTCGTTCCGCACCCGTTCGAAGGCTTAAGAATGGCGACGTGCGCTGTCGCGTTGTGGGACAATGACGCCTTCCGGCGTGCGCCTTCGGCGCTCCCGACCGAGCCAACCGCCGAACGAAGCTTATTCGCCCTGCAGAATCATCGGCGGCCGTGCCCGCTCGCGCCGGGCGTGGCGCCTGTGATCGACGTACCAAGCGGCTACGGCAAAAACTCCGGCCGCGAGAACCAGAACATCAATGAGCAGAAAGATGAAATCGAGATCGTTGAATGTTTCCATGCGGCAAAGTTTTGCAAAATCCGGGCCAGCTCGCAGGCCGCCGGACGGGCGTCGCCTGCGCCTGTCCTATCAAGGACCGGTTGAAGCCATTAACTGATGGTTATCAATAAGTTAATTGGGAAAGGGCGGCGGGCGGCTGAGCTTCGTCCAGTGTCTCAGCTCGGCGCGGCCGGGGCCGCATGGGCGCACACGGTGCCAACGCAGTGGGCGGAGAGCCAACGCTTTGGTCGGCCCGATTGTATGCAGCGCCGCGGCCTACCGGCTCATCGGAACCAGCAGCTGGAACAGCGACAGCACGATCTCGAACACGATCAACACCACGATGATGAACTCCAGCCGCAGCGAGCGCTTGGTGTCGATCATATCGGTCAGCACTTCGGCAGTGTCCGAGATCACCTTGAGCTTGCGGGTCAGGGCCTCCGCGCGCTCCCGCAGCTCATACTCCTCCTGGAGGCGAGCATAGAGCCGTTCGAGGTCCGGCCGGTCCCATACCGCGTCCGGCTTGTCGGCGACCGCAACGCGGCCCGACACGCGATGCTGCACCAGGAGCGCATTGCCGACGTACTTGAGGATCGCCGTGCGTTGGCCCGGCGTGCGGCCCTTTTCGGCGAGTTCGCGCGCCAAAGGCTCGATGCGCTCGATGACAGAAGCCACCTCGCGCTCGTCGCGGGCCAAGATCACGCTCTTCGCCAGCGCATCGGCAATCACCATGACATGCTCCGGCGTGACCGACTTCAAGAGGATCGGCCCGCCCGGCAGGATCTGCTCGTCGCGATCCAGCGCCGCCTCGATCACCGCGGTCTCGTCCTCGTGCACCGTCACGGCACGGATCACCCGAGGACTCAGGCGGCGCAGCACCTCGTCGGCTTCCAGAACGGAGAGGTCGAACAGCACGACGACGCCGAACCGGAACACCGCGACAAGGCCGCTGTGGCCGGCGCGGAACGTCATTGGCGCGGTCGAGATCACGTCGGTCTGGTCGAGGCCAGAGGTGTCGATGCGATCGCCGAGCAAGAGCGCGCGCACCGACCGCCGGGTGGCGGGCGAGTTCCTTGGAGAGCGGGGTGACGACCTGGGCCATGGCAAGCGATCCGCCTCGACAATAGCCCAGATTAGGTGATCCAAAGGGTGAGGCGTAAGGGCGTCACTGACCTGATTCGCGCACCGCCGGCAGCCCTTCGACGGTTACCCATCGACTGCGCGGACAAAGCGCTCCACTTCCGCCTCGTCGTTGTAATAATGCACGCTGGCGCGAACCAGGGCGTCCAACCCACGGCTCGGCAGATCGAGCGCCGGTACGCGCGGTGACCGCGAGACATGGACGTTGATGTTCAAGGTGCGCAGGCGGTCGCGGGTCTGGTCGGGCGTTTCACCCGCTTTCTGAAAGGTCACAATTCCGCATTTCTCCGCGCCAAGATCGTGCACGCTGACGCCGGGCCGTTTCGCAAGCTCGCCGCGCAGCGAGGCCGCAAGCGCCTTGACTCGTGCCTCGATGGCATTGATGCCGACGCGATTGGCATAGCGCACGGCGACTGCAAGGCCGATCTGGCCTGCGACGAAGCGCTCCCAACTTTCGAACCGGCGCGCATCGTCGCGGACGACGTAGCCCTCCGGCTCCATCCACGACGCCGTGTTGAGATCGATGAAAGGCGGCTCCAGCAGGCCGACGGTGTCGCGCCGCACGTACAGGAAGCCGGTGCCGCGCGGCCCGCGCAAGTATTTGCGGCCGGTCGCCGCGAGCACGTGGCAGCCGATCTGGTTGACGTCGACTGCGAGCTGACCAACCGACTGGCAGGCGTCAAGCAAATACAAGACGCCGTGACGGGTGGCGATACGGCCGACCTCGGCCGCCGGATTGACGAGCCCGCCTTGCGTCGGCACGTGGGTGATCGCGATCAGCTTCGTGCGCGGGGTGATCGCGCGCTCGAGCGCCGCAAGATCAAGCTGCCCGGACGAATCGCTGCCTATCACATCGATCTCGATCCCTACACGCGACTTCATCTGCAGAAAGGCAAGATAGTTCGACACGTATTCGGCTTGCGCGGTGATGACGCGGTCACCGATACGGAACGGCATTGCGTAAAACGCCATGTCCCAGGCGCGCGTCGCGTTCTCCATGAACGCGATCTCGTGGCGGCTGGCGCCAATCAATTCCGCAACGGCGTCGTAAACGTCGACAATTCGATCGGCAGCGTCTGCCGCGGCCTCATAGCCGCCAATCGCAGCCTCTCGCGCCAAATGGGTCGCGACCGCATCAAGAACGGGATGCGGCGGCAGGGCCGCGCCGGCATTGTTGAAGTGCAGGACATTGGCGACACCGGGCGTGTCAGCCCGGAGCGCCGCCACGTCGAGTGTCATGACGTCAGCATCTCCTTGCTCTACCGCCGCAGCACCCGCCCCTTGTCGACCGGCTCGACCAGATTGCGGTAGATCGCGAGCCAGCCGCGCTCGTCGGTGCCGCTCCATCTGGTCAGCCCGGCGCGGCGTTTCGCCAGCTCCTCTTCGCTGACTTCAAGATTGGCGAGGCGTTTTGCGACGTCGATCGAAATGATGTCGCCGTTCTCGACGAGCCCTATCGGCCCGCCGGCGGCGGCTTCGGGGGCGACCTCGGCGACGGTGATACCCACGTTCGTCAGCCCCGAGAGCTGGCCGTCGGTGACCACGGCGACCTTGCCGGCGAGACCAGCGCCGAGCACGGCAAACACAATGCCCGAACCCATACCCATGCCGGGCGTGCCCTTCGGCCCAAGCCCGCGCGCGACGATGACCTGGCCCTCGCGCACCTTGCCGCCCTCGATGCCTGATATCGCGTCCTGCGCGTTCTCGAACACGACGGCAGGCCCGCGCAGTTGCAGGTTACGCTGCTCGGTGACGCTCAGTTTGACGATTGAAGTGTCCGGCGACAGGCTGCCGCGCAGCATCACGATGGTCGGATGGGTGCCGAGTGCCCGCTCGACCGGGCGGATCACTTCAGGATCGGTGACCTTGAAATCACGCAGATTGTCGCCGACCGTTCCGCCGCTGACGGTTTTGGCGCCGGTCTTCATGAAGCGCTCGAGCTGTTTCATGATGCCGCGCGTGCCGCCGGCGTGCTCGAACTCTTCGGTGGTGCGGTCGCCGTTCGGCCGCACCGCGGTCAACAGCGGAATGATGTCGGCGTATTTCTCGAAAGTCTTGTAGATATCGATGTTGCAGCCGGCTTCCTGTGCGACAGCGGCGAGGTGCTTTGCCGAGTTGATCGAGCCGGAGATGCAGAGCATCACCATCACGGCATTCTCGAACGCCTCCGGCGTCAGAATGTCACGCGGCTTCAGGTCCTCCTCGACCATGGCGACGATGCGCTTCGCCGCCTGCTCGACAAAACCCCACATTCGCGTCGAGTTGGCCTGCACCGGCGTCGAGCCCGGCAGCGACATGCCGAGCGCCTCGCACGCGGCGTGTAGCGTGTTGGCGGTGCCCATGCCAGCGCACACGCCAGGGCCCTTGATCGCGACGTCGCCCATCGCCTTGATCTCGTCGATCGAGACTTTGCCGAACGGCAGCCCGCCTGCGGTCGCGAACACATCCTCGATGTCGCAGATGTGGCCGTTGTGATGGCCGCTCGGCTGATAGCCGCAGCAGAACACGAGCGTTGGAATATTCAGCCGCCCGGCGGCCATCAGCTGCCCCGGCGGAGTCTTGTCGCAAGACGCAAGACACACCATGCCGTCGAGCAGCGCGCCCTCGACCTGCGCCTCGATGTCGTTGGTAATGAGGTCGCGCGCGGACAGAACGTAGCCGCCGCGATGGCCCCAGCTGGTGATGAAGTCGGCAGGCGCGGTGGTGCGGACCTCGAAGGCGACAGCGCCCGCGGCGCGGATCGCCGATTTCATCCGGGACGCAATGCCATCGAGATGGGAGTAGCAGATCGCAAGATCGGAGGATGAATTGACCACCGCGATCTTCGGCTTCTCGAGGTCCTCGTCGGTCAGCCCCAGCGCCCGCCACAACGCGCGGCGGGTCGCCCAGCGCGTATTGCCGTAATCGGAATTGCTTCTGAGTTTGCGTGCCATCCGAGTTTTCCTTTTCTTGTGTCTACGCCTCAATCGCCCAAGCTGTCGTCGCCGGCGCGGTCAGCATGACGTTCTCGCCGAGCGTGACCGGATATTGTGAGGGAGCCTCGACCCGCAGCACCTGCGCTGCGGTTTCGACCGCAATCGAACGATGCGAGCCACGGAAAACCATTTCCTTGACCCGGCCGTTCCAGCGCAGGGTTTCCGCGCCATTGGCTTGCGCGCCGAACGCGATGGTTTCCGGCCGCACCAGCACGTCGACACGCGCGCCGGGAGCGACACGCGAAGCGGCGCGGCAGCGGCCGCGCCAATCCGGCCCATTGACGTCGAGCTGGAAGAAGCCGTTGTCGGCGGGCTCGCACGCCGTCACTTCGGCGTTGAGCAGGTTGGGCGCGCCAAAGAACGCCGCGACGCTGCGGCTGGTCGGCCGCTGGTAAATCTCTTCCGGCGTGCCGACCTGCAGGATTTTTCCGCGCCTCCATCACCACGACACGGTCGGACAGCGCCATCGCCTCCTCCTGGTCGTGGGTGACGTAGAGGCTGGTAATGCCGAGCCGCTTCTGCAGCTTGCGGAATTCATCGCCCATTTGGGTGCGCAACCGTGCGTCGAGATTGGAGAGCGGCTCGTCGAGCAACAACACCTCCGGCTCGAACACCAGCGCGCGGGCAATCGCGACGCGCTGCTGCTGGCCGCCCGACAAGGCCGGTGCGGGACGGTCGGCAAATTTTTCCATCTCGACCAGAGCGAGCGCGCCGAGCACGCGCTCGCGGATTTCGGCCTTCGAGCGTCGGCGGATTCTCAGGGGATAGGCGACATTGTCGAACACCGTCATGTGCGGCCAGATCGCATAGGACTGGAACACCATGCCGAGCCGCCGCCGCTCGGCGGCGACGAACAGCGAGCGCTCGGCGTCGCTGACCACGGTGTTGCCGATGGTGATGCGGCCTTCGGTATTCTCCTCCAGCCCCGCGATCATGCGCAGCGTCGTGGTCTTGCCGCAGCCTGATGGGCCGAGCAGGGTCAGGAACTCACCTGCCTCCACCTTCAGATTGATGCAGTCAACCGCCAGCACTTGGCCGAACGCGCGGCTGACGTTTTCGAGTGATACGGCGGTCATTGTTGCCTCACGAAAATCAAATCGTCATTGCGAGGAGCGCAGCGACGAAGCAATCCAGTCTTCCTATGCAGCCCGGGATTGCTTCGCTGCGCTCGCAATGACGAAATACCTCACGGATAAAGCTGCTTCGCCCGATCCAGCATCTTCTGCAGCGTGTCGGGGCTGGTGGTGCCCATCAGCTTGATCGACTTCAGCTCCTGGCCGGCTTCACCGGCCTGGTCGAGCACGCCCTTCATCACCGGGATCAGGCCGGCATTGGCGTAGGCTGCCTGCACCGGCGTCGAGAGATAGTAGTTGATGAACAGCCGTGCCGCGTTCGGATGCGGCGCGCCCTTCAGCACACCGAAGTCGAAGCGGATGTACGGCAGCCCTTCTGTCGGCGCGATGAATTTCACGGGCAGCGATTTCAGCGCCAGCCAATTCGAGAACAGCTGCGGGATGCGCATCGGATATTCGCCGCGCGCGACGCGGCGCTCGTCGTTACCGATATCGCGGCTCAACACCAGCCCCTGCTTCGACAGCGCGACGTTATAGTCATCGCCGAGCTTGTCCTCGAACGCCGAGAACATCACGACGCCGCCGCCGAGCGCGCGCGGATCATCGGAGATGAGCTTGCCCTTCCACTTCGGGTCGGTGATGTCCTTCCAGGACTTCGGCATCTCGTCCGGCTTGACGAGATTGGTGTTCACCAGAATGCCGTAGCCGAGCACGTAACAGGGCACGCCGACATCGGTCGCGGTATGGTCGGGCAGCAGGTTCTTGGTGTTCGGGATGCCGCCATGCGGCTGCAGGAAGCCGTCCTTTTGCTGCTGGATCAGGCTGGCCGCGCCGTTCTGCACGACGTCGCCGATGTAACGCTGCGAGGTCTGCTCGGTGCGGATGCGCTCGGTCATCTCGCTGGCGCGCACGTCGAGCAGTTCGACCGGAATGCCGTACTTCGCCTCGAACATCTTGATGATGTCGAGGTGCGCCTTGGCGCCGAGGAACGAGGTGTAGAAGGCGACCTTGCCCTCCTTCTTCGCCGCCGCAATGACGTCGGCAGGCAAGTCCTCGTCGGCGCGTGCCGTCGTCACCAGCGATGTCGCGACCAACGCCGCAACGATCGCCGCCGTCTTCCAGAAATGCTTCATCTTGTCCTCCCTTTTTTCGTTCGTTCAAAACGCATATCGCTAAAGCGTGCTGATCCGTCGCTTGATCACCACGAGCTGCACCCAGCGGAACACGATCACCAGCGCCATCATCATCAGCCCGATGACGCTGACCTCTTCGGCAAGCCCGTTGCTCCAGCGCTGCAGCAGCACGATCGACAGCACTTCCGAGCCGGTCGAATAGAGCAGGATCGATGCCGACAATTCGCGCATGATGCCGAAGAACGCCAGCACCCAGCCGACCGCGAAGGCCGGCCACGCCAGCGCCACCAGGATGCGCGTCATGGTCTGGAAGAAATTCGCGCCATGGACACGCGAGCACTCTTCGAGATCGTACGACAGTTGCGCGTAGGCACCGGACATCACCCGCACCGAGACCGGCGTGCCGAGCGACAGGTAGGCGAGGAACAGCGCCCAGATGGTGCCGTAGATCGGCACGGCCGCCGGCAGCATGGCAAAGCCCCAGAGGAAGCCGACCGCGAGCACGATGCCCGGCATCAGCCACGGCAGCCAGGCGATGGCGTCGATCAGGCGGCGGCCACGCCACTTCGTGCGCACGGAGATGTAGGCGACGATGCTGCCGAGGATCATGGTCGCGGTGGCGCCGGTAAGCCCGAGCAGCATGGTGTTGCGGGTGGCGCGCCAGAACAGGCTGTCGCCGAGCACCGTGCGATAATGATCGAGCGTCAGCATGTCCCAGCCGTAGAAGCCGAAGAACTCGAAGAACGAGCCGAGCACGAGCTGGCCGATCGGCAGGATCGTCGTTACGAAAAAGAACAGCATGCAGATCGCAAACGTCAGCCAGCGCCACGCGCCGAGCCTGACGACGCCGGGATTAAAGCCCTTGCCAGTGACGGTCTGAAAACTCCTGCCCCGCAGCAGCACCCACTGCCAGACGATCAGCGAGAACAGCAGCAGCATGATCGCGAAGGCGAGTGCGGTGGCCGGCTGATAATCCGGCACCGCACGCTGATTGATCGAATCGTAGATCTCGGTCGAGATCACCTTGATGCCGACAGGCGTGCCGAAGAACAAGCGGCGACTCGAAGCTCTCGATGCCGCGGATGATCGAGAGGATGAAGCCGCTCGTCAGGACGGGAAGCAGCAGGAACAGCGTGATCTTGCGGAACGTCATCCAGCGCGATGCACCGCACATCCGGCTTGCTTCCTCGAGCGCGGGGTCCATCGCGCGGAAGGCATCGACCACGAACAGGAACAGGAACGTCGTGGCGTATTGCGACATGTGCCAGACCACGCCGCCATAGGAATAGACGTTGAACGGCGAGGTCTGCGATCCCGTCACCGCCTTCCAGGCCTGGTTGATCAGGCCGACCTGCTGGTTGCCGAGCATGCCCCACGCCATCGCGGTGAGAATCGGGGGCACGAAGAACGGCAGCGTGATCAGCACTTCAAGCACACCGCGCCCCGGCGTGTCGGTGCGCGCGATGATCCAGGCGAGCAGCACGGCAAGCGAGATCGAGGGGATGGTGTTGGCAAGCGACAGGCCGACCGTATTGAGCAGGATCAGCGCGTTACGCGCGGTGACGATGGCGCGATAGCCGTCGAGATTGAACACGCCGACCGCTCCCGGCGGCGTCGAATGCAGGCTGCCGTAGAACAGCATCGACAGCGGATAGACGCTCAGGAAGCCGAGCAGCAACACCAATGCCACGATCACGAGATTGCGGCCGCGCAACAGCGCAGCAGCCCGCGCCAGCAGGCGCGACGCGCCCTCTGCGCGCCTGTCGACCAATCGTCCGGCGGTTTGCTCGGACATCCGCTCCGCGTCTCCCTAAAGTTCTGCGGCGCTCTTGCGCGCCTGTTTGTTCAGCGCGCGCGCTTGGTGATCTCGACCACGCCATTGTCGGCGTCGACCTTGACCCAGTCGCCGGTCTCGATCACCTGCAACGGGTCCTGCTCGAGCTCGGTCATGGCCGGCGCGTGGGTCACGACCGCGCCGAGCGCGATCTTGGTGGTCATCTTGTTGAAGATCATTGCCCGCGGTGCTGCGCCGTTGAGCCGCGCCATGTGGAAGTAGGCGGACCAGCCGGACGAACCCTTGGCGCCGGGAAACACCAGCACCTTGTCTTTAAAACTCTGGCCGCGGATTTCGTGGCGGCGCTCGATCACGGTGCCGTCGCGCTCGTTGATGCCGCCCCAGCCGGAGATGGTGTCGCGGGTGACGATCGCCTCACCTTCCGCGCAGCCGCCGACCACTTTTCGCCCACGTAACACGATCTTCGCGGCGCCGGAAGCCGTTGCCGTGTTCGCGCTCATGACAGGCCTCCGTTCCAGCGTCCGCTCACCGCGGCCTCGACGCAATCCTTCACTGAGCCGAACCACGCGGCCACGCCGGTGATCGCCGGCAGGTAATGCGCCTGCTTGGCCGAATTCGTCGCTACCACCTTGGTGCCCTTTGGCGTATGTCGGGAAATCGCCGGACAAGTGTCGCTCATGACGAAGCCGCCGGCGTCCATGATCATCTTAGTGTAGCCATTGCGGTCGGCGACCTCGCGCAGTGCCCGCGGCGTGTGGACCCAGAGCTGGGTGTTGGCGCTGATTTTTCGGCCATCGAGCAGTGACGCGATCAGCCAGACCTGGTCGATCGAGTTGTGCGGGCAACCGAGCATCACGAAATCGACATTGCGGTCGGTGGCGCAGTTGAGATTTTCGTAAGCCGTCCGCCGCTCGGCTTCGCCGTAACGCACGACGCCGCGAACCGGATTGCTGGCAAAGGCTTCCTCGACCGTGCGCGCCTCCGGCGTGATGTCGGGGATGTGGTACATCTCGACGCCGCCCGATGACGCCGCCGCCGCTCCGAAATGCTTTAGCTTGATCAGGCTCGGCTGGCGGTAGCGCCCGGTCAGCACCGGAATTTCGTCGTCGATGATCTCGCCGAGATAGTAGCCGAGCAGGCCCCAATCCATGATGTCGTCGACGTCGATCTCGACGTCGACCCGATGCGTGCCGCGGCGGTTGTCCTTGATGTGATAACCCCAGTACGGAATTCGCCCGGTCAGCGCCGCTGCGCCCGTGCTCTCCTTGCCCTCGGTGTTGGTGCGGGCGCCGAGCACCGAGTTGCAATACACTACCGCCGAGGACTCCATCCAGGCACAGTGCTCGCCCTTCACCGGCACATTGCCGACCTGATACGGCGTGCAGGTCGCGAACATGTTGATGCCGCGGCTGCCGAAGAATTGTTCGCCCTGCTTCTGCTGCTCGGCGAGATCGTCGGGAATGCCCTGCACGCGCCAGTTCGCGTTGTCGATGCCGGTGATGAGCTGGCAGGTGTGCGCGACCATCTTCGGCACTTCGACAACCTCTGCACTGTCGAGGTTGAGTTCGGAATAGACGGCGTCAAAGCCCTTTTTTACCAGCTCGCGTACCGACGGCGTCGAGGCATTGAACGCGCCCGCAACATTGTTGGTCTCGACCAGCCGCTCCGCTCCGAGCGCCTCGCCGTAGCGGACCAACAGGTCCATGGCGCGCGCCTTCGCCCGGCCGTGGACACCGTCATACATCGCCTTTTCGTAGTCGGTCAGCTTCATGACTCACGCCGCCTTGCTCGGCCAGCGATAGTGCTTCGTTTCGACGTTGTCATGCACTCGCTTCGCCAGCGCGGAAATGTCGATCTGGTGCACGCTGCCCGTGCCGGCGAGGTCGAGCGCCTTGGCCGCCGCCGCGCCCATGGCCATGCACGGCCCCATCACCCGAACGCTCGAGAGCGCCGGCAAATCGGCATCGATGCAGCGTCCTGCCGCAACGACGTTGTCGCCCTCGGCCGGAATCATGCTGGACAGCGGCACGTAGTGCACATGGTCGGTGTCGAAGGTGTGCCAGTGATGGCCGGATGAGTGATCATGCAGTTCGATCGGCCAGGCGGTGCGCGCCACCGCATCGGGAAATTTGGTGCCGGCGCGGACGTCATCGACCGACAACTGCTGGCGGCCGACGATCCAGCGGGTCTGGCGGATGCCAGGGAAACCGTAGGCGCGAATGCGCGCATCGCCGAAGCACTCGGCGAACTCCTCGCGCAAGAAGGCCACCGCGCGGTCGGCCTGATCCTTGCCGTCGATGCCTTTGACGGAGGCCTCGATCGGATCGAGCGGTGTCTCCACGTGTGTCATGTTCATGGCGGCGACGCCGCGGCCGGGAATGACGAAGCCAAGGCCTTCACGGCGCACGAGGCCGTACTTGTCGCCCTTCTCCTTCATCCTCGCAGGGATCTCCTCGCGCGTCGGCAGCTTCGCCTCGTTGATCTGCTCGAGGATGACCATTTGCGTGCCGTAGACCGGACTTTCCGGCTCGCGGCACGCAAAGCCCGCCTGCCAGACGAGCGCAGCATCACCGCTGGCGTCGACAAAGCCGGTCGCTTCGACCTCGACGTCGCCATAGCGCGTCGACAGGTGCAGCCGCTTGATGCGACGGCCCTCGACGTCGACGTCGCGCAACACCGCACCGACGATCGGCATGATGCCAGCCTCGCGCACGGTTCGCTCGACCCAGCGGCCGAGCGCAATCTCGTCGTAGTAGACGACCGTGGTCAGCGGACCGTTGCGGTAATAGAGCTGCTCCGGATTCGTGCCGAGCGTCTCCAGGATGTCGTCGGCGATGCCGTGGGTAAACTGGTAGCCGTGCGTACCGTTCGAGAACAGGCCGCAGAACGTGCCGATGATCGAATTGACAGCTTGCCCGCCGAGCGCCGGCAGGCCATCGATCAGCACCACTTTGCGGCCAAGCCTCGCCGCCTCGATCGCCGCCGAGGTGCCGGCGATGCCGGCGCCGACCACGCAGATGTCGGCCTCGACCTTGCGCACCGCGTCGCCCCGGCTGCGCCGGACGACTTTGGTGCCATCCGAAACGCCTGACGGTCCCGTCATGCCGCTCTCCCTGAAGATGCTGCGGTCGACCCGCAGACTGGTTCTGTTGGTGGGATGCTAGTCCCGCGATCGCAGGCGAAAAAGCGAGTTCATGAACGAACAGCTTTCTCGAAACGAGAAAGCTGGATAAGTTACAGCAAAACCAACAGTATCCTACCCGCGTGGGCCGTTTGGCCAGCGCGTATAGGAACCCGAAAGTCACAGCTTTCGCAAAACCAGAAAGGCCAACCCAGGGCAGCGATGGATACCCTTCTGAATATCAAGGCTTTTCTCGCCTCGGCCCGTGCCGGCAGCTTTTCAGCGGCCGCCCGCCAGCTCGGCGTCGCGCCCTCCGTTGTGGTCAAGCGCATCAACCGCCTCGAGGATCAGATGCGCGCCCAGCTGTTCGTGCGCTCGACCCGCAAGCTCGCGCTGACCGACATCGGCGAGCGTTACTTCCCGCGCTACCAGACGCTGGTCGGCGAAGTTGAAGACGCGATCAACGGCGCGGCGACCTCACCCGACCGCATCGAAGGTCACCTGCGCATCAAATGCCCGACCACGCTGACGATCCTGAACTTCGGCGAGATCATCAACGATTTTCAATCAGCGCATCCGGGCATCAGCGTCGAGATCGTTCTGATCGACCGCTCGGTCAATCCGGTCGAGGAGGACTTCGACATCGCGATCGGCGCGATGCCGGCGTCCTACGCCAATGTCATCGACGAACCGCTGTCGCCCTACCCGCGCGTCTTGTGCGCCGCGCCGGCCTATCTTGCCGCACGTGGCGAACCAAAACATCCGATCGACCTGATCGGCCATGACTGCCTGACGTTCCAGACCACCGGCTCGACCTGGTCGTTCGAGTCGCCGCGCGGGCTGATCAACGTCGACGTGCGCTCGCGCTTCTCGGCAAACGACAGCCAGATCCTGCAGGCCGCCGCCTGTCGCGGACTCGGCATCACCATGATCGCCCGCTACATCGCCCGCCCCGCCATCGAGCGCGGCGAACTCAAGACGCTGCTGCCGGAGTTTCCGGTTCCGGAGCTGTGGCTGAAGGCGCTGATCCCGACCAGCAAGATCAAGAAAGCCGCAGTGCAAAACCTGCTGAGCTGGATCAAGCAACGCATGCAGCCGGCGCCGCCCTGGGCGCAGTAACATCGTTCTCCGCTGTCATCGCCCGGTTTAACCGGGCGACCCAGTACTCCGCAGCAAATGCGTTTGTCCGAGAGCCTGTCTCAATCGAAAGGCCGGTGGCTACTGGATGCGCCGGTCAAGCCGGCGCATGACAAATCGAGAGGTCGGAAACAAACAACAAGCGTGCTGGTGAGCAGGCGGGCTGGCCATGCGGTTTGATCGGGTTGCAGGGACCCACAATCGCGCTAAAACAACTCGGCAAAAAACAACGGCGCAGGGAGAAACGCTCAATGCAGTTCACTTTCACCAATGAGCAGCGGGATTTCCGCGACATTCTCCGCCGCTTTCTCACCGCCCGCTCGCCCTCGACCGAAATCCGCCGCCTGATGGAAACCGAACAGGGCTGGGAGCGCGAGACTTGGAAGAAGCTGAACCAGGAAATGGGCCTTGCCGGCGTGCATGTGCCGGAAGCCTATGGCGGCCAGGGTTTTGGCTGCGTCGAGCTCGGCATCGTGCTGGAAGAGATGGGCCGCGCGCTATTGTGTTCGCCGTACTTCGCCTCGGCGGTGCTGGCGACCACGGCAATTCTGAATGCTGGAACGGAAGCGGAGAAGGAAGCGCTGCTGCCCGACATCGTCACCGGCGACGTGGTCGCGACGCTGGCGTTTGCCGAAGACAACGGCCGCTGGGACGCCGACGGCGTGACCATGACGGCGGAAGCGAGCGGCGGCAGCTATCGCCTCTCCGGCACCAAGGCGTTCGTGCTTGATGGCCACACCGCCGATCTCATCGTCGTGCTGGCGCGCCAGCCCGGGACATCAGGCGACAAGGGTTTGTCGTTCTTCACCGTCGCCGCGGACGCCAAGGGGCTTACCCGCAAGGCGCTGAAGGTGCTCGACCCCACCCGCAAGCTCGCGCGCCTGACCTTCGACAAGGTCGAGGCGAAGTTGCTCGGCGAAGCCGGCGCTGCCGCGGCGCCGTTCGCGAAGACCATGACACAGGCGGTCGTCTGCCTCGCCAACGAGATGGCCGGCGGCGCAGAAAAACTGCGCGAGACCTCGCTGGAATACGTCAAGCTGCGCATGCAGTTCGGCCGGCAGCTGGCCTCGTTCCAGTCGATGAAGCACAAGCATGCCGACATGCTGATCGACGTCGAGACCGCGAAGTCGACGGCCTACTACGCCGCCGCTGCGTTCGACGACAACAGCAAGGACCTGCTCGCCGTCGCCTCGCTGGCAAAGGCCTGCTGCGCCGACGCCTACATGCAGACCGCGATTCACGCCATTCAGGTGCGCGGCGGCATCGGCTTCACCTGGGACGAAGATACCCACCTCTGGTTCAAGCGCGCCAAGAGCTCCGAGGTGTTTCTGGGTGATCCAAGTTATCATCGCGAATTGATGTTGCAGCACTGGGCCGCGTGACCGGAGGACATGATCATGACCGAAGCCACCGAAACTTCCGTCCGCACCGAAGTCCGCTCGTGGCTCGAGGCCAACTGGAATCCGGAACTTGGCCTCGTCGAGTGGCGCCTGAAACTGATCGAATCCGGCTGGGGCGCACCGCATTGGCCGCAACAATGGTATGGCCGCGGCCTGCCGGTGAAGTTCAACGCGATCGTCGATGAGGAATTTGCGCGCATCGGCGCGGTCGGCGTCGCCAAGGCCGGCATCCGCACGCTGGCGGCCGCGACCATCCTCGATCACGGCACCGACCTGCATAAGGAAAAGTTCCTGCGCCGGATTCTGACCGGCGAGGATACCTGGTGCCAGCTGTTCAGCGAGCCGGGCTCGGGTTCTGACATGGCGGCGGCAACGACGCGCGCCGACCGCAAGGGCAACAAGTGGATCGTCAACGGCCAGAAGGTGTGGACGACGAGCGCCCACAAGGCCGACTGGGCGCTGTTGCTGGCGCGCACCGACTGGGACGCGCCGAAGCACAAGGGCCTCTCGTACTTCCTGCTCAACATGCGGCAGCCCGGCGTCAACGTGCAGCCGCTTCGCCAAATGAACGGTTACGCCTCGTTCAACCAGGTGTTCATGACGGATGCCGAGGTCGAGCCGGAATTGCAGATGGGCAAGAACGGTGAAGGCTGGAAGATCGCGACCACGACCTTGATGCATGAGCGCCGCGGCGCCGACGGTTTGCGCGGCTGGGCGGTTGGTTCGACCCGCAAGGGCAAGATCTACGACGACGAGCGCGCCGAAGTCGCGACCACGATGGAGCCGTACAAGTGGTATCCGCAGCGCGCCGGCCGCGTCGACTTGCTGATCGCGCGCGCGAAGGCCGCCGGCAAGTTCAATGATCCCATCGTGCGCCAGGAGATCGCCAAGGTCCTCACCCTGCACAAGGCGTCGGAATGGACTGCGCGCCGCGCCCGCGCCGCGCAGGAGCTCGGCCAGCCGCAGGGACCGGAAGGCTCGCTCGGAAAGCTGATCTCGAGCAACATCGCCCGCGCCTGCGCGCGGACGCACACACTGATCACCGGCTCGGACGCAATGCTGAGCGGCGCCGATGCCCCACTCGACGGCACCATCTCGGAGATCCTGATCTCGGTGCCGGCCTCGTCGATCGCCGGCGGCACCGACGAGATCCAGCGCAACATCATCTCCGAGCGGGTGCTGCAGATGCCACGCGAGCCCTCGACGGACAACGAGAAGCCGTTCCGTGACGTGCCGCGTAACACGGTGATGCTGAACCAGCGCAAGGGGTAAGGCTGTCATCGCCGTGCAACGCCTTCGCATGAGCCGGCGGCGCTTCCTTGCCGGATGCGCTGCGGCTCCGCTGCTGTTGAAAGCCCCGCCCGCGCGCGCCGCGGTGCCCGTGACGCGGCGCGTGCGGCCAACCGATCCGGAATGGCCGTCAGCGGACGCATGGGAGCAACTGAACCAGGCGGTCGGTGGCCGGCTGATCAAGGTGCAGACGCCGCTGGAGGCGTGTCGCGGACAGACGGATACGCAGGCCTGCGCGGTGCTCTTCAGGGAGCTGAAGAACCCCTACTACATCCGCGATCAGGTCGGCGTGACGCAGACGCTCGGCTGGGTCGACGGCTGGACCTATGCACCGAGCGCCTACGCGGTCGCGGCGCGCAATACGACCGACGTGGTCGCCGCCGTCGACTTCGCCCGCAAGCACAACCTCCGCCTCGTCGTCAAAGGCGGCGGCCACAGCTATCTCGGCACGTCGAACGCGCCAGATTCGCTTCTGATCTGGACCCGCTACATGGACGACATCACGCTGCACGATGCGTTCGTCCCGCCCGGCTGCAACGTCGCGCCGCAGCCGGCCGTCAGCATCGGCGCCGGCGCGATCTGGATGCACGTTTACAACGCGGTGACGACCAAAGGCGGACGCTACGTCCAGGGCGGCGGCTGCGGCACCGTCGGTGTCGCTGGCCTCCTGCAAGGCGGCGGTTTCGGCAGCTTCTCCAAGCAATTCGGCACGGCCTGCGCGAGTCTGATCGAAGCCGAGATCGTCAATTCCAATGGCGAGGTGCGCATTGCCAATGCCTGCAACAACCCCGAACTGCTCTGGGCGCTGAAGGGCGGCGGTGGCGGCAGCTTCGGCGTCGTCACCCGCGTCACGTTGAAGACCCATCCGCTGCCTGAGTTCTTTGGCGGCGTATTCGTTTCAATCCAGGCTTTGAGCGATGACGCCTATCGGCGGTTGATCTCCCGCTTCGTCGAGTTCTATGCCGAGGCGCTGTACAACCCGCACTGGGGCGAGATCGTCAACCTGCGTCGCCGCAACACTTTTGATGTCTCGATGTCGTTCCAGGGACTGACCCAAGCGCAAGCTGAAGCCATCTGGCAGCCGTTCTTCGATTGGCTGAAAGCGTCGCCTAAGGATTTCACCATCGCCGCAGCGCCGCGCATCGTTGCGATCCCGGCGCGGCACCTGTGGGATCCGGATTTTCTGCGGGCGCACGTGCCGGAAGCGATCCTGAGCGACGACCGGCCGAATGCACCGCCTGACAATATTTTCTGGGCGGGCAACCTCGCCGAGGCTGGTCATATACTTTACGGCTTTCAATCAGCCTGGCTGCCGGCTTTGCTGCTTGACGCGAACCGGCGACAAGAGCTTGCGACCGCGCTGTTCGACGCCAGCCGCCACCATCCGATCGAGCTGCATTTCCAGAAGGGACTGGCCGGCGGCTCCGCTGAAGCGATCGCAGCCTCGCGCAATACCGCGACCAACCGCACTGTCCTTGGCGCGTTCATGCTGGCGATCGTCGCAGGCGAAGGACTACCCGCCTACCCGGGCCTTCCCGGTCACGAGCCAAATCTTGCCAACGCGCGCAACGAGGCCGCGCAGATCGATCGCGCCATGCGCGTGTTGAAATCGCTCGCACCCGAGGGCGGCTCCTACGTCGCCGAGAGCAACTATTTCGAGCCCAACTGGCAGGCGTCGTACTGGGGCGTGAATTACGCGCGGCTGCTCGCGGCCAAGCGACGCTACGATCCCGACGGACTGTTTTTCGTCCGTCATGGGGTCGGCAGCGAAGGCTGGAGTGATGACGGCTTTACAAGGCTTGCGCCAGGCTAAGGCGCGCCTCTACGCGGCAGTTTTTCGGCATCGGTATCGGCAGATTCTCCAATAGCAACCGCGCCTCCGATCTTGCTAGGCTGCCCTCCGACAAGAACGCCTGCCGCACCAGCCGGCAAACGGCGTCAGAATCGGAGGAAAATCGATGTATCCAGGCGCGTACGCCAAGAGCCGGGCCAACCAGCCAGCCTTCATCATGGCGCAAACCGGCGAGGCCGTGACCTATGCCGAGCTCGAAGCCCGCTCGAACCGGCTCGCGCACTTCCTGCGCAGCCGCGGAATAAAGCGCCTCGATCACTACTCGATCTTCATGGAGAACAATTCGCGCTACATCGAGTGCTGCGCCACCGGCGAGCGCGCCGGCCTCTACTTCACTTGCATCAACTCGTTCCTGACCGCGGAAGAAGTCGCCTACATCGTCAACAACAGCGAATCGAAGGCGCTGATCTTCTCGGAAGAGAAGCGCGCCGTGGCGACCGAAGTGCTGAAGCAGTGCCCGAAGATCGAGGTCGCCCTTGTTGTCGACGGCCCGGGCAACGGCAAGAAAATTCTCAATCTCGATGAGGCGACCAAGGCCTTTCCGTCGACGCCAATTCCCGACGAGTCGCTCGGCACCGCCATGCTCTATTCGTCCGGCACCACGGGACGGCCGAAGGGCATCATCCGGCCGCTGGAGAACGTGCCGCCCGGCGAGCAGCTGCCGATTTTCCTGTTTCTGGTGAAGCTGTGGCGTTACCAGGAGGGCATGACCTATCTGTCGCCGGCGCCGCTCTATCACTCGGCACCGCAGGCCGCGGTCAACCTGACGATCCGGATGGGCGGCACCGCCATCATCATGGAGCGCTTCGATCCTGAGCAGTACCTGAAGCTCGTGCGAAAAATATCGGCCGACCCACAGCCAGCTGGTGCCGACCATGTTCTCGCGCATGCTGAAATTGCCCGAGGTGGTGCGCAAGAAATACGACGTGTCGTCGCTCAAGATCGCGATCCATGCGGCCGCACCCTGCCCGGTGCAGGTCAAGGAGCAGATGATCGAGTGGTGGGGGCCGATCATCCACGAATATTACGGCGCCACCGAAGGCCTCGGCTTCACCGCCTGCGATTCGCCGGAGTGGCTCGCCCATCGCGGCACCGTCGGCAAGGTTTTGCTCGGCGAACTGCACGTGCTCGACGAGAACATGAAGCCGTGCCCGAAGGGCACGCCGGGCACGCTGTGGTTCAAGACCGCGAGCGAGTTTTCGTATTTCAATGATCCGGCGAAAACGGCCGAAGCGCGCTCGGCCGACGGCACCATGAGCACGGTCGGCGACGTCGGCTATGTCGACGACGACGGCTTCCTCTATCTCACCGACCGCGCCGACCTTCATGATCATCTCCGGCGGCGTGAACATTTACCCGCAGGAATGCGAGAACCTTTTGATCACGCATCCCAAGGTCGCGGATGCCGCGGTGTTCGGCGTGCCGAACGAAGACCTTGGCGAAGAGGTCAAGGCCGTGGTGCAGCCGATGCCGGGCTTCAAGCCGGGCCCCGAGCTCGCCACCGAACTGATCGAGTTCTGCGCAAAACATCTGTCGCGGCAGAAGGTACCGCGCTCGATCGAGTTTGAAGCCGAACTGCCGCGGCTGCCGACCGGAAAACTCTACAAGCGCCTGCTGCGCGACCGCTACTGGGCAGGGCACAAGAGCCGGATTTTGTGAGGGACAGCGGCGGGCGCTGTAGGGTGGGCAAAGGCGCGATGCGCCGTGCCCACGCCGGCCGTCCGAAGTTTCGATGGTGGGCACGCTTCGCTTTGCCCACCCTACGAACTTGTTTCCGACCTCGCCTTGTCAGGTCCCCGGACGCGCGACGTCAACTTCCTTGCTGGTAATGAACTCGAGCAGCACCGGCACGCCTTCTTTTGTCTTCTGGATGCCGCGCTTGATCGCCGCCACGATGTCATCCGGCTTGGTGACGCGCTCGCCATAGCCGCCGAATGCGCGCGCCATCGCGGCATAGTCACCGGAGATGTCGGTCGAGCGGAATTTCTCCGTCGAGATCGGCATCACCTTGAGCTCGATCGCCATCGAGAAGTTGTTGAGCAGGATCGACATGATCGGGATGCGCTCGCGCACCGCGGTCTCGAAATCCATGCCGGTGAAACCGATCGCCGCATCACCCCAGACGTTGATGCAGAGCTTGTCCGGCCGCGCCAGCTTGGCTCCCATTGCGAGCCCGAGGCCATAGCCGAGCTGGGTGGTCTTGCCCCAGCCGATGTAGGACAGCGGCTCGACCGCTTTCCAGAACGGCGACAGCTGGTCGCGCGGGCTGCCGGCATCATGGGTGATGATGGTGTTGTGAACGTCGACGGTGTCGTAGAGATCCCTCAACACCCGATACGGATTGAGCGGCGCGTCATTGCTGTTGCGCTTCGGCGCCCACTTGGCGAGGAATTCCTCGTGCGACTTGGCAATGTCGGCGGCCACGGCAGAACGGTCGCGATCGGACGTCACGCTCCGCCCGACTTCCTCAAGCAGCGCATCCAGCACGAGCCCGGCGTCGCCGACGAGCCCGACCTTGCACTCGACGTCTTTGTTGAGATGCGCCGGATCGAGCGTCGAGTGGATGATGGTCTTGCCCTTCGGCATGCCGACGCCGAACGAGGTCTCGGTGAAGGAGCAGCCGATGCCGAAGATCACGTCGGCATCAGCGAGGAATTTCGGTACCGCGCGCGGCATCGCGACGCCGCCCGAGCCGAGCGACAGCGGGTGCGTCTCGGGGAAGGCCGACTTGCCGCCGAGGCTCGTGACCACAGGCATCGCCAGCCGCTCGGCGAGCTGCTTCAGCTGCGGCCAGGCGCGGGCGTAGTGCACGCCCTGGCCGGCATACAGCACCGGCCGCTTGGCGTTGATCAGCAGGCTCGCGGCTTCCTTGATGTGCACGGGGTCGGCGCCGTAGCGCGTGCGCAGCACCGGCGTGTAGTTCAGCGGTTCCGGCACCTCCTCGTTCCACATGTCGGAGGGAATTTCCACGATCACTGGACCGCCGCGGCCGTTCTTCAATTTCGTGAAGGCGCGGCGAAAGATGTTGCCGACTTCGCTCGCGAGATTGATCACCTCGGACGATTTTGCGAACGCCCGCATTGCCGTCGTGGAGTTGAAGTTCGGGTCGACCTGCTGCAGTCGCCGGGCATAGCCCATCGGCAGCACCAGCACCGGCACCGACTCGCCGTAGCACTGCGCGACGCCGCCCATCGCGTTCTCGGCGCCTGGACCGTGCTGCATGCAGAACGCACCGATGGTGCGCCCGGAAGAGAGCCGCGAGATCGCGTCGGCCATATGCAAGCCGATGCGCTCCTGCCGCACCATGACGGGGCGGATGTCGGCGGCCGCGGCGAATTCGATCAAATGGTTGACCGGATACCCGGCGAGGACCTTGATGCCCTCGCGCTTCATGATTTCGGCAATGGCGGCACCTAGTTTCATGCCGGTTCTCCCTGTTTGATTGTTGTTGGCTGTCGGTGCGGTCGCGAATTATTCCCTGACGTCGTAGCGGTACGACTTCGACACGATGGTCCAGTCGCCACCAAGCTTGAAGGCGACAAGGTAATCGGTGAAGTAGCGCGGCGGCAACTGGCAACGCACCTTGATAAAGGCGGTTTGATCGTCGGACCGGTCGATCGTGACGATGAAATCCTCGCGCGGTTTGCCCTCCGCCCTGGCCGACGGGCGCTTGCGCACCCAGGCCAGCCAGTCGGGCACCGGCATGATTTTGAGGTCGCCCTTGTCCTGCCAGCGCAGGTCGGCCGAGGGGTGGAACACCGCGCCGAGCTTGTCGGCGTCGCCTTCATAGAGACCGTCGAAGTAGAGCTGAACCGCCTTCTCGACGGTCGAACGATCGTAAGCCATCTCTTCACTCCCCTTTACTTGAGCATAATCTCCGCGCAAACGCTTCGCGTTTGTCGCGAGGGAAAACCGGCTTCCACCCACGGATCAAGTCCGAGGGCATGCTTTTCCGCATCATGCTCTGGGCCGGACGATCTTGAAGACTGCGTTGGCGAGGATAATACATCTTTCGCCGACCTTCACCTCGGTGCTCATGAATACGACGGATTTGGTTCCGCGCACCACGCGCGGCTGCGACAGCAGCAATTCACCGATCCCTGCGGTATCGATGAACTGGCTGTCCATCTGGATGGTCACGACCCCCTGCTTGACCTCCTGATAGGCCGCGAGACCCATGGTGCGGTCGGCGAAGGTCATCAACAGGCCGCCCTGCACCACGCCGCGGAGGTTGCGGTGCTTGGTCTGCGCCACCACGGCATACTGGTGGGCGTGATCGACCTTGCGATGAAAGAACGGCCCGACCAGATCGATGAAACCATTGTCCTCGATCTCGTTCCAGCCTTCGGCGCGCAGCGCCTTCGACGCAGTCTCGCTCACGTGATCGTCACCCCAGCAGCGGCTCGATCGCGGCCCACAGATCGAGCGTCGGATGCATCTCGTTGTCGGTCTCGCCGAGCGACACCACGATCATGCGGTGATCGGGGATGACGATCATCAGCTTGCCGCGCGCGCCGAGCGCGCAGAACACATTTTCCGGTGCGCGCGGAATCCGCTTTCCCCGATGCGCGGCGGCCGGCGTCTTGGTGTCACGCCACTCGCCGTCCTTGTTGAGCCACCACAGGTAGCCATACGCCATATTGGCCTCGGGGAATGTCGGCCGCAGCGCGGCGTCGATGAAACTTTCATCGATCAGGCGCTTGCCGCGCCACACGCCCTTGTCGAGCCAGAGCTGGCCGAGCCGCGCGACGTCGCGATGGGTCGCCTCCAGCACCGGCATCGGGCCACGGTTGCCGATCTGCATCCAGCCTTTCGCCGTGCGCGGCCAGGTCAGCGTCAGGCCGAGCGGCGCGGCAAGCTCCTCGTCATAGAACCGCGCCGGCGAGCGGCCGGTCGCAAGCCACAGGATGTTGGGCAGGCTGTTGAGGATCGGGCCCGACGTGTACTGATAAGTATTGCGGTTCGGATCGCCGGCGGCGGTCATTGCGAGGATGTGCTCGATGGTGGCACCATCCTTGATGTCGGGATGGTGGATCGGCAGCCAGTCGAACACCTTGTCCTTGACGTTGAGGTAGCCTTTGGTCTGCGCGATTCCGACCAGCGAAGCGCCAAATCCCTTGGTGATCGAGAACACCTTGTGGCGGCTGGTGGCGTCGCCCTGATAGTAGGTCTCGTGAACGACCGCGCCGTCCTTCACGACCAGAAAGCCGAAGCGCGTCTCGATGCGCCGGACCGCGGCTGCCGCTTGCGCCAGCCTTGCCGGATCGAGTCCGGCCTCGCGCGGTGACATTTCCGCCCAGTCATCGACCCGTTCACGAATCCATCACGCTCATTGCGCCACCTGTCGATTTGCTCAGTCGTTCGCCAAAGCTTATGCCGAAACGGCATATGCTGGCAAAGCCGGGGCTTATCGCAGCTCTTTGCTCATTATGCCCCAGCGCCTATGGTGCAGCGCGCGACTGGCGGGACAGCTGGCGCGGGCGGGCGGAAAAGGGGCGGCATGGAATGAGCGGCATCAGGTTCGGCGTCTTCGACCATATCGAGCACCTCCCCGGCACGCCGCTGTTTCGCCTCTACGAAGACCGGCTGCAGCTGATGGAAGCGCTCGATCAGGCTGGCTTCTTTGCCTATCACCTCGCCGAACACCACACGCCGGCCGTGCACAGCATGGCGCCGTCGCAAAACGTTTTTTTGTCAGCAGCCACACAGCGAACTCGCCGCCTCCGCTTCGGTCCGGGTGTCTATGTCCTGCCGCTGCACCATCCGCTGCGCCTGATTGAGGAAGTCTCCATGCTGGACCATCTGTCCGGCGGACGCCTCGAGCTTGGCGTCGGCCGCGGCGGCGTGCTGGAAGCCTATTTCTGGGGCCAGGAAGGCGACGAAGCGACGAACCGGCAGCGCTATGACGAGACGCTGGAGGTGCTGCGCCGCGGGCTGTCGCACGACCAGCTCGATTTCAAGGGCCGGTTCTACAGCTTCGACGACGTGCCGATGCGGCTCCGCCCGCTGCAAACCCCGACGCCGCCGTTCTGGTACATGCGCAACCCTGAAGTAGCCGCCGAGCAGGGCATGAACTGCATCGTGGTCGGCTCGCTCGACACGCTGCAGGCCAATGTCGTGCGCTACCACCGGCTCTGGGGCCAGCACAACGCGAGCCCGCTCACTTTGCAGGGCCGCGAGCCGTTGATCGGCCTCGTCGTCCACATCCTGCTCGCCGAGGACGAGCAGCAGGCCATCACCGAGGCCCAGCCCGCAGCCGAAGCGTATTCCTGGAACCTCGGCACACCGCGGCGGCTCGAGGCCGAGCGCCGCAAGCTGACCCAGTTCGTGCATGCCGAAGGCACCGGCCCGCGGCCGCAGGCGCCGGCGCGGCACCTTGCGCCGGAAGAGCGTCGCGATCTCGATGCATCATTGGCGAAGCTCGCGGAAGAGGAACGCAAGCAGCGCGACGCGCGCAGGCGCACGCCGGGCGGCTTGCCGGGCTACGTGGTGGGCACGCCCGACACGGTGAAAACCTATTTCGATGAGTACATGACGACCGGCGCCAACTACATGGTGCTGTCGTTCCAGTGGGGCAATCTCAATCACGCGCAGGCGATGCGATCGATAAAGCTGTTCCGCGAGCACCTGATGCCGCGCTACGGGCTGGCCGACCCCTACGATTTTGCGCAAGCGAAAGCCGGCTAGAGCCCTGGCCTCAGGCCGCCACCACCTTGGCGGTACCCGAAAACATCGCGCCGATCTCGGCCGCTGGCCGCGCCGCGCTGAACAGGTAACCCTGCATCTGCGCGCAGCCGAGCGTGCGCAGCGCTTCCTTCTGCTCCACGGTCTCAACGCCCTCGGCGGTGGTCGCGATGTTCCTGACGCCGGCGATATCGACCACGGCACGCACGATCGCGGCCGAATCCGCCGACCACGCCACGTTGCGGACGAACGAGCGGTCGATCTTGATCTTGTCGAACGGGAAGCGCTGCAGGTGGCTTAGCGACGAATAACCGGTGCCGAAATCGTCGAGTGCAATCCCGACGCCGAGCGCGCGCAGCTCGTTGAGCACGGCGATCGTGGTTTCGTCATCATTGATCAGAACCGTCTCGGTCACCTCGAGCTCGAGGCGGTGCGCCGAGAGGCCACTCGCGCCCAGCGCGCCGACGACCTTGAGTGCGAAGCCCGGCTCGCGAAACTGGACCGGCGAGACATTGACGGCGATCGTGGTGTGAGCTGGCCAGGTGGCGGCCGTCGCGCACGCCGATTTCAGCACCCACTCGCCGATCTCGTTGATGAGCCCGGTGTCCTCGGCGACCGGAATGAAAACCGCCGGCGAAATCATGCCGCGCGTCGGATGACGCCAGCGGATCAGGGCCTCGCAGCCGGCGACCGTCTCGGTCTTGAAGTCGACGATCGGCTGGTAATGGACCTCGAGTTCGCCTTCGGCGATCGCCTTGCGCAGCTCGATCTCGCCGGTGCGACGGGCGTTGGCCCGCTCCTCCATCGCGGCCTCGAAGAAGCGATAGGTCCGGCGGCCGCCGGATTTCGCTTCGTACAGCGCGAGGTCCGCGTTCTTGACCAGTTGATCGAGGTCGCGCATCTCGCTCGAGGCGAGCGCGATGCCGATGCTTGCATCGACGACAACATGGTGACCGAGGCACTCTGAAGGACGGCGGATGGCGTCTTGAATCTTTTCGACGAGCGGGAGCACGCCGTCGCGACCGCCGACGGCAGGCGTGAACACGGCAAACTCGTCGCCGCCCAGGCGAGCGACGAAATCCTGAGGGCCGGCGCAACTGCACAGGCGAGCTGCGATCGATTTCAACAGCTCGTCGCCGACCGGATGGCCGAGCGAGTCGTTGATGCCCTTGAATTCGTCGACGTCGATGTAGAGTACTGCAAGTTTTTCGCCCGCCTTCACGGCGGCGAGGCTGCGTTCGAGGCGCTCGCGGAACAACGCTCGGTTGGGCAGGTCGGTCAGCGAGTTCGTAATGCGCCATGTGGGAAATTCGTTCCTCGTAGCGCTGCCGTTCGGTGATGTCTTCGGCGGTCGTCACCCAGCCACCTTGCGATAGCGGCTGATAGTGCATCTCGATCGTGCGCCGGCCGGCTTCAACCACGATTTTTCCGGGCGTGCCGCGCTTCAGTGCCCTCATGAAATCGGCGCAGTACGCGTCGACGTCGCCTGTGAACGTCCCACGGTCTTTGCGATGCTGTACGAGGTCGCGCAGCGTGCAGCCCGGCTTGACCACGTCGCGCGACCCCTCGAACATGTCGAGGTAGCGCTCGTTGTACATCACGAGGCGCCCCGAGGCGTCGAACAGCAGAAGCCCTTGAGTCATGTTGTTGACGGCGGTGGCAAAGCGCTCTTTCTCGAGCCGCAGCTTGCGGCGCGACGCCTGGTGCTGACGTGTCAGCTGGCGGATGATCAGGGAGAGCGTGATTGCGATGACCAGCGCGCCCATGGCGCCGAAGCCGACCAGGAAGCGGGTCTGCTGACGCCATTCCGCGAGCGCCGCTTCGACCGTAGTGGACGCGGTGATGACGATCGGAAACGATGGAATATGTCTCACCGCGACAATGCGCTCGACCTTGTCGACCGGGCTAACCACCTGGAGGGTATAATGCTCGGGCGGCGTCGACGACTGATTGTCGATTGTGATCTTGCGGCCGATCATGGCGTCGATGCGCGGAATTCGCGCCATCAACGTGCCGTCGGCATGCAGGATGGCAATCGACGAGTTCTTGTCGGCTTCGACCGAATCAAGGAAAGCCTCGATGCTCTTTGGCGAAACGCCCCGTGTCATCACACCGAGAAACTCGCCGGTCGGCGACGAAATCCGGCGACCAATGACAATGGTCCAGTCGCCGACAAGTCGGTTACGCAACAGCGCCACGCTTTGCTGCATCGCCGGGTCGGACCTCATCGCCTGGAAGTACTCACGATCGGTGATGTCCACCTTGCGAACCGGCCATTCGGATGACGAGTTGAGCAGAGCCCCGTCGGGGCCCCAGATATTGACGCCGACGACATCAGCTAGCCCGCTCAACTTCGTTCTCAGGAGCGAATGCGTCTGCGAGCTTGACATCGCGCGGGCGAAATCCTGCGGAGGCAGCGCCGTCAGCGGCTCGAACTCCTTGATCAACCCTTGCTGAACGGCGGTGAAGTTGTGGAGGTAGTTCTCGAAGTGCCGCGCCAGCAGCACCACCGTATTTTCGAGTTGCTGCTTGCTGGTATCGAGCGCGCGGTCGCGGAAATTCATGACCGCGACAAAGGTACCGATCGCAATCGCAATGATGAGCGTTGCGCCGCCGATCGCGAGCGCCGCTACCGGACCGAGGCCGGCACCGCGGATCAACCCGAGCAGGCTGACCGTGTGCGGACTGGAATCATCAAAGTTTGCGTCGGTCTGCGGCCCCATAGCCCCCTCTCCAGACACAAGGGCTACAGGGTGCAAATGGAGGAGGCGTTAGGAAGATGGGTTATCGGGACCTTAATTCAGAACGCGCGAACGCACGCGCCGGTAGTATCGTAGCCCCGGCAGGGGCGAAGGCACACTCTGACACCGCCTGGCTGCCAATTGGGCTTAGCCAGGCCCCGCCTCGAAAACATAAGGTTCGAGCGCGGCCTGTGCCGCCTTGCGCCGCCGGTGCCATTCGTCGGGCCCGCCGTAGTAGGCAAGGCTCCCGGGCTCCGCGTTGCCCTCGCCATTATAATAGGACAGGCAGTCGCGGAACGCGGCCGTGCGCACGTCGGCGTCATGGCAATGGGCGGCGTACTCGACCTCCGATTGCCGGGTGACGTCAACGATCGCGGCGCCGCGCTCACGGAGCGTCTTCAGCATCCACACCACATAGTCGGTGTGCGCTTCGAGACCGCGGGTGAAATTGAACTGGCCGCCGCCGCCCTGCGGGCCCGACATGATGAACAAATTCGGGAAGCCGTGGCTGTGCAGGCCAAGGAAGGTCTTGACGCCGTCCTGCTTCCACTTGTCGCGAAGAGTTTTGCCGCCGCGGCCAGTGGTCGCGTTGAAGGTCGACGTCGCCATCCATTGAAAGCCGGTGGCGTAGATCAGCACGTCGAGCGGATATTCCTTGCCGTCATGAACGACGCCACGCTCGTTGATCTTGCTCACGCCGTTTGGCGCGGTGTCGACCAGCGTGACATGGGGCAGGTTGAAGGTCGGCAGATACTCGTCGTGGAAGGTCGGCCGCTTGCAGCCATAGGGGTAATACGGCTTCAGCGCGGCCGCAGTCTTCGGATCCTTGACGATCGCGTCGACGCGCGCGCGGATCTGCTCCATGATGCGGAAATTGGTGTTGAGCTGCTTCTCCAACAGTTCCGCCGGCGATAACGCCCGCTCATATTGCCGGGCCGGCTTGAATGCGTCGGTCTTGCCGGAGAGAAAGTCGTCATTGGCCTGCAGCGCGGTGCGTCCTGACGAGATCATCGCCAGCCGCTCGCGGCGCGCCTTGGCCCAGCCCGGCTCCCGCGACCATTGCGCGATCTCCGCGCTCGAGGTGACGCGCTGGTCGCGCACGTCGATGGTCGATGGCGTGCGCTGGAAGACGTAAAGCTCCTTCACGATCTTGGCGATCTCCGGGATCACCTGTACGGCGGTGGCGCCGGTGCCGATGATGCCGACGCGCTTGCCCTTGAGGTCGATGTTGTAGTCCCAGCGCGAGGTGTGGAAGGACTCGCCCTTGAACGTCTTCATGCCCTCGATACGCGCGAGCTTCGGCGTCGTGAGGATGCCATTGGCGAGCACGACGAAACGGGCGCGCATGCGGTCGCCGCGGTCGGTGACCACGGTCCACCGCGCGGTTGCCTCGTCCCAGACCGTCTCGGTCACCGTGGTGTGGAACAGGCAGTGATCGTAGAAGCCCGACTGCTCCGCCATCATCTGGCAATATTCGAGAATCTCGAAGCCGGAGGCGAACTTCATGGTCGGGAAGTAGCCCATCTCCTCCAGCAGCGGCAGATAGCTGTAGGACTCCACGTCGCAAGCGATGCCCGGATACCTGTTCCAGTACCAGGTGCCGCCGACGTCGCCGCCCTTCTCGCAGAACCGCACGTCACCGAAGCCGGCATCGCGCAGCTTGTGCCACAGCAACAACCCGGCGAACCCCGCACCGACCACGAGGATGTCGCACTCATCGGTCAGCGGCTCGCGCTCGACCGGCGGCGCCGAATAGACGTCCTCGAGATAACGCGAGAATTCGCCTTCCATCGCCATGTAATCGGCGGCGCCGCGGCGTGCTTCCTTGAACTCGCGGTACTTCGCCTGCTCCTGCGCGTTGAACGCGGCGCCAGGCGGCGGCGGCGGCAAGGTTATCAGCGACTGGTCCGCGACCGGCGAGTAGCCCTTGCCCGCGATCTTGTCGGTCGCTTTGGCCGCGCGGGTGTTGAAGATTTTTAGGCCCGTGACCTGATGGGTGCGGATCGGCTGGTTCATATCGCGTTGGCCCTTGTGGCTCTTTGAAATGGCTTTTTGAATTGAAGCCTGGAATTGAAGCCTTGAGTCGGCGTTTCCCGTCCGCATTGTGGTCCAGGGACGCGACTAAGCATATCTGAAATTCGTGCATGGGCCATAGCGCGGGGCGCGGAGCCACCGGTCGCCCCCGCGCGAGATTGTCGCTTTCTGGCTCGCAGGGCCTCCGGTATTGCTGGTTTGGCATCACCGTGGAGACTTGCCCTCATGTCATCGGCCGAACTCGTCGAGGAGGCCCGAGCCTCGCACCAGCCGATGGGGTTGACCGAATTCGTGGTGTTCGCCTCCACCGCCATGGCGATCAACGCGCTCGCGACGTCGATCATGCTGTCGGCCTTGCCGGAGATCGCCGCCGCCTACGCGCTGCAGAACGCCAACGCACAACAGCTCGTGTTGACGATCTTCTTTGTCGGTTTCTCGCTTGGCCAGTTCATCGTCGGCCCGATTTCCGACCGCTTCGGCCGCCGCAGCGTGTTGATCGCGGGCTTAAGTCTCTATTCGCTCGCCTCGCTGATCTGCGTGGTGGCGCCGTCATTCACCGTGCTGCTCGCGGCGCGCTTGACGCAAGGGCTGGCGTCGGCCAGTCCGCGCGTCGTCATCACCTCCGCCGTGCGCGATTGTTATGTCGGCCGCCGCATGGCGAGCCTGATGTCGCTCGTCACCATGGTGCTGTTCATCGCGCCGATCGCAGCGCCCGGCGTCGGCCAGCTCATTCTCACTGCCTCGAACTGGCAGGCGCTGTTCGTGGTTCTCCTTCTCCATGGCGTGATCACACTCGTCTGGGCGTTGCGCCGCTTTCCCGAGACACAGCCGGTCGCGCAGCGCCGGCCGCTCGAGCTGGCGTCGTTGTTCGACGCATTCAGGCGTTTCCTCACCACGAAGCAGAGCGCGCTGGTGACGCTGGCCGGCGGCGCCTGCCAGGGCTGCCCGCTCGCCTTTCTCGTTTCCTCGCCCCTGGTGATCGGCAGCTACTATGGGCTCGGCCAGTATTTCACGCTCGCCTTCAGTGCGATCGCCGTGACGATGGGTCTTGCGGCGTTCTCGAACTCGCGCCTCGTCGCGCGGTTCGGCATGCGCAGGATCGCGCGCTGGTCGCTCGTGATCTGCACGCTGATCGCGCTCGGTGCAAGCTTGGCTGCGCTGACCGGCGCACTGTCGTTCGCGCTGTTCATGGCGACGTTTTTCGTGCTGAATTCGCTGCTGCTGATGAACTCGGCGAACTTCACCGCGCTTGCGCTCGAGCCGCACGGCGCCATCGCCGGCACCGCATCCTCGCTCTACGGCGGCTCGACCACCTTGATGTCGGCCGTGATCTCCTCGGTGATCGGGCTGATGTACAACGCCTCGCCAGTGCCGCTCGTGGTCGGCAGTCTCGCCTGCTGTGCGGCGGCGCTGGCGCTGATCGCGCTGGCCGGGACGCGGGCGGAGCCAGCGAGCCGCTGAGGCCCTCCCCGGCAGAGCCTGACGATCCCGGGCACCCGGCCTAAGGAGAATCCCTTAGTTGGCCTTGTCGGCCAGAAAGCTAAATTGTGACGGTCCGTTGACGGGACCCCTCTTCGACGGACAAGGCGCTTCTTGCGATCCCTCTGAAGCGCCGACTTAATCCCGCCGGAGGTTTGGCGGCCTCCGGCGGTTTTTCTTTGTTCAAAAGCGGGATTGAAGGCGTTTGCCGACAAGCACGAACGTGACTGGACCTGAGATGAAGCCCGCCCTGTTCCGCTGCCCGACCACCGGCGCGATGGTCCAGCACATGATTGCGGCCGCACCCGATCCGTCGGACCGCAACCGCTACGATTCCGTCCGCTGCCCGGCCTGCTCGCTGCCGCACCTGATCAACCGTGTGACCGGCAAGGCACTGGGCGAAAAGGAATAAGAGCATGATCCGGAAAAGCACGCCCTCGATTGATGGGGGTGGGTACCGGTTTTTTCCTCGCGACAAACACGAAGCGTTTGCGCGGAGATCATGCTCAACTAAAAAACTCTCACACTGGCTTGTCGCCGGCCACGGTGATCGGTGCATCACCCGCCGCTGGCCCTGATAGTCGTTGAGCGCAATGTGCTGGGTGCAGCGATTGTCCCAGATTGCAAGCGAGCCGACGTCCCAGCGGAAGCGGCAGGTCAGCCCCGGCTGCGTTGCGTGGTCTTTCAGGAAATTCAGCAGCGGCGCGCTCTCCTTCTCCGTCATGCCGGCAAAGCGCACGGTGTGCGAGGAGAGATAGAGCCCCTTGCGGCCGGTCTCGGGGTGGGTGCGCACCAGCGGATGCTCGCTATCGGTCTCGATGCCTTCGTCGGCCTCCTTGGCACGCATGCCCGACATCGCCGCCTTGGTGCGCTGCGTGCGTGACACGCCATCGACCTGCTTGTTGCGATCGCCGAGATTGACGGTCCGCAAATCCTTGATCAGTTGCTTCATTCCGTCGGACAGCGTTTCGTAAGCGAGATACATGTTGGTGAACATGGTGTCGCCGCCAGCCTTCGGGGTCTGCTTCGCATAGAGCAAGGTCGCCATCGCGGGCTTCGGCGAGAACGCCTGGTCGGTGTGCCAGGTGCCGCCGAAATTGCGCGTGTCCTCCTCGCGCTTGATGATCTCGATGATCTCCGGCTGCTCTTCCAGGCCTTGAATGAACGGATGAAAGTGGATCTCGCCGAACCGCCTGGCGAGCTGCACCTGCTGCGCCGGTGTCAGCTTTTGCTCGCGGAAGAACACAACGCAGTTGTCGAGGAACGCCTGGTGGACGTCGCTGAATTCCGCCTCGCTCATGTTGGCGAGATCGACCCCGTGAATCTCGGCGCCCAGGGCACCGGCGATCGGCTGCACTTCGACTGTATTGGTGAGCATGGCGTTGCCTCCTGCCGAGCTTTTTCTTTGAGCGTGGCTTGCGGACGCGTGTTCGACCGGACGCTCGGCTGTCCACAAAGTCTAGGCCGTTTCCTCCCGTTGGGAAGAGCTTTTACGCTGCGCAACGTTCCACGATTTGAAACGGGAGCTGGCGCCTCCTAGAGCGACAGCGGCAGCTTCACCTCATTTCGCATGCGCAGCGATTCCGCGACTGCGTCGGTCCACTCCATGTACTTCGTACCCGTGACGAAGTCGGTGTGCGTCACCGGCTCGTTGCCGCGGATCGCGTTGACGAACTCCTCCTCGACCCGCCAGCCGCCCTGCTTGGCCGGATCGATCGCGAGCGGCGAAAGCCCGCTGCCACCCTTCTTGCCGACCAGCAGGTGCGCGTCGCCCTCGTTCGGCTGGATGTAGGCGAGCGTGCCCTTGTCGCCATAGACATAGGCCGCGACCCGGTTCGGCGCGTGGCCGATCACCGACGACACCATGAGACGGTACTGGCCGCCCTGCTGCAGGTGGCCAGAGACGTCGATGTGGTCGGGGATCGCGATGCCGACCCGCTGCCTTGAGCGTCGCGCCGGTACGGCACGACCACCTGGCCAACCGCGAAGGCGGATGCCGCTGCGCCGACCCAGCGCATCATGCCCTCGTACCAGATGCCCATCGACATCACGTTGTTGCCGGACAGATCGCGGTTGTTGCGCCAGTGATACGGCGTCGCCGGATTCGGAAAATCGCCGGTCGAGACGCGGAAATCGACGGCGATAATATCGCCGAGCGCGCCGTCAGCGATCAGGTCGACGACCGTGCGGTCGACCGGCAACGTCATCGGCGCCGGCACGATCTGCGCGATGCGCGAGGGATTGCGGCGCGATGCCGCGAGCATGGCGTGCGCCTCCCTCGCGTTCATCGCCATCCGCGCCTCGCACAGCACGTGCTTGCCGGCGTCGAGCGCCGCAATCGTCATCTGCGCATGCATGTAGGGCCAGGTGCCGATGCAAACCGCGTCGATCGCAGGGTCTTTCACGAGCTCGGTCCAGTCGGCATAGACCTTCGGGATATCGAGTTCCTTCGCCGCCTTGCGCGTCGATTCCTCTGTACGATTGGCAAGCCCGACCAGCTCGACGCTATTTTGCATGCGCAAACCCGGGATGTGCTTTAAGCGCGTGTTGGCGCCGGCGCCGATAATTCCAACGCGGATGCGATCTGACATAGCGTGATACCTGCGATCATTATTGTGACAGGTTTATCGTGCATGTTTCCGATAGACCTGCAACGATGAAAACGGTCTATGCGCCACGGTGTCTTTCGCTCCTTGCTGCATCGCGCTAGGCATCCGGCGGCGTGACGCGTTGGATGGAATGGTGTCGTGACCGATCTGGAAAATCCGTTCTCCGGCAAAAACCAGTCGATGCGGGAGATCACGGAGGAGAAGAACAAGCAGAGCCTCATCCTGCTGCTCGGCGTTTGCCGGAGAGCAAAGCAGACGCTGTTGTCGCTGCAGAAGTCGGTACCGAACTCATCGATGCCGGCGTTGTGGCAGGCCAAGCTTGACGCCGCGCGCAAAGAGTATCTCGCGTTCGCGCAGCAGGTCGGCCTCACAAGAGCCGACGCCGAAGCCACATTGGCGCGCGAACTCGGCGAGCCAGTCGAGGGATCGCCTAACGCGCCGCGAGGCTGACTGCGTCCGATACATATGCTGGTGTAGCCCGGGCTACACCAGCATATGTATCGAACGCGCGAGCTTCTTGGCGCGAGTAAGGGCCTCGGCCGCGCGGCGGTCTTGACCCTCCTGGCGATAAAGTTGGCCGCTCTGAATGAGACATCGCACGAGACACGGCCGCATCTCGATCATCTCACTCAGCTGCGTGGCCTTCTTCAGATGGCGCCGCGCCCGCGGTGGATCGTCTGTCTGGAGAAGGTGAGCGAGCAGGAGGTCGCTCCACACCGTTTGAACAACATAGCCCCAGCGTCGCGCGACCCGGGAAACTCGCCTCGCGAGGACTAACGCCTCGTGCACCTGCCCAGTCTCGCGCAAGATCATCGCGCCGTAGAGACGCGCCCAGTTGGCGTGATGATAGGATTCTTCATCATAGGCGAGGACGCGCCGACAAAGCGCGAGCGCTGCATCCTTGGCGCCTGCTTGCAGATAAGCGTAACTTAACAGGCCGCCGAGGATGGCGAAAATCGATTGGGCCGGCTGGCCCGTCTCGACAGCGCGCAATCCTCTCTCCAAAACTGCGACCGACGGCCCGAGATCGCCCGCGTAGAGATGCACCATTCCGATCCCGTAGCTTGCCAGGCCGATATCGAAATCCCGACCAAGCCGCTCCGCAATCCGGAATGCTGCTTCACCATTCGCCGCCCCGTCGGAAAACTCTCCGAGGCAAGCCTGCGATTGCGCCTCTTGGGTCAGGAGCATGACCTCAGAGCTTCCGAACCCGCCACCGTGTCGGGCTTTCGCGGGTTCTGCGCGCACAAGCGCCAGGGCCTGTCGGGCAGCAGAGAGCGACCGTCGGAACTGTCCGTTGTAGAAGTGGCTGCGGCTCAGCATGTAACCGGCGATAACCCGCGTTTCGTTGTCGCCCCGGCGTGTCGCATCGCGGCGAGCTTTGGCGCATATCGCGACCGCGTCGGACACATTTTCCATTTGAAGCACGACACTGGCCCGGGAGACCATCAGCGATGGCAGCAACGACCTGCGCCCGGTGCTCTTGGCGAGCAACTGAGCCCGATCGAGGTTCTCAAGCCGCTCGCGATAATTTCCAATTGCGTTAAAGGCTACGCGCAAGAGCAAGCGCAGCTCCAGTTCGGCGTACTCTTTCTCGTGAACATCTCCGTCAAAGAAAGATAATGCCTCAAGCGCTTCGCGCAAAAACCGCACTGCCTGGGCATGTCCGGAACGTTCGATCGATTTGCGCGCCGCGCGGCGCAAATATTCCGAGGCTTTGGACCACAACTTCGCCTGGGCGGCGTGATGAGCAAGCGTCTCGACGTGTTCGTCGAGACGATCGGGATACAATGCTTCAAAGGCTGCGAGAATCTCGCCGTGGATTTGCCTCCGGCGTTGCTGCAGCAAGCCTGCATATGCGACCTCCTGGGTCAGCACGTGATTGAAGACCAATCGCTGTTCCAGTTCACTGCCGGGTCGCTGGAGCAGCCCTGAATCGGCGAGGACTTTCAGGTCGGCATCGAGGTCGACATCCCGGCAACCCATGACGTGACATAGAAGTCGAAGCGAAATCTCCCGCCCGACGACACACGCGAACTGCACGATCTCCTTGCTCCGCCGAGGCAGTCGATCAATTCTCTCAGCCAGAATTCCTCGAATGCTGTCGGGTAAAGCATGCGGTTTATCTGCGCGCACCGCCTGGTAACGGCCCGCGCGCAACACGAGGGTGCCGTCTTCGATGAGGCACCGGGCAATTTCCTCAAGGAACAGCGGTATGCCCTGAGAGCGTGCGATCACATTGTCCTTGATCGCCGCAAGCGAAGAGTGCCGACCGAGCTTGGCGTCGAGAATGTGCCGCGCAGCATCGTCCGATAGCCGTGGCAGCGATATCATCGTCATCCCGGCGTGATCGGCGGCTAGCATCGGCGACGGTGGTCGATAGGTGACGATAAGGACCATCGGCATGCTCGGTGTGCTCGCCTCGAGCATACGCAGCAAATCCAGGCTGTCCTTGTCGAGCCAGTGGATGTCTTCAAAGACCAGCAAGGTCGGGTGGCGCCTCGCGCATTGTCGCACCAGTTCGACAATCGCATTCATGATCCGGCGTCGCAGTTCGGGACCGCCGGCGGAAGGCAGATTTTGTTCGGACGGGATGTCCAGTAAGGCGGCGAGGGCTGCCCGCTCCTGTGGCCCCATGCCGCCGAGCTCAAGCAAGTGCTCCCGCAGTTCCGCGCGCACCCGCGATGGCGCGTCGTCGGGACCAATGCCAAGCCATGTCCGCAGCATCGTCGCAAAGGAGCGAAAGCTCGATCGACTATCATCCGCTTCGGCTGAGGCTGCCAAGACGGTCCAGCCCTGCAACCCATTCTGGCGCAAGAGCTCATAAACCAGCCGCGACTTTCCTGCGCCAGCATCGCCGGTGACCGCGATCAACTGGCCGCTTCCGCCAGTGGCGAGATCAAGCTTCTCCTGCATCAGGCGAAGCTGCTCGGTGCGTCCGACAAACTCAGTCAGGCGGTTGGGCTCCCAGCTCTCCCATCGGCTCCGTGCATGACGCCGGCGGACAAGCTCGAACATCTCGATCGATTGAACGATACCCTTGGGGGTCGCCAGTCCGAGGCGCCGAATGTGAAAACGATCTCTCACGAGGTGCGCGGTCGTCGTGGAAAGACAAATCTTGCCGGGCTGCGCGAGTTGCTCAAGGCGCGCGGCGATGTGAACGGGCATGCCCATCGCGTCGTAGTCGCCGTCGGCACCAGTCTCCAGGGTGCGCATGACAACCTCGCCGGAATTGAGTCCGATGCGGATTTTTGGTTTCCCGACGCCGCCCAGCTCGCGAATTTCGAGCGCCGCCACACAAGCCCGTTCGGCATGATCTGCTTGCGCGATCGGCGCGCCAAAGATCCCCTTCAGCCCGTCACCCATCAAACCAGCCACCAGCCCGCCATGGGCTTTGACCGCCTTCGCCATTCCACGGACAACGGGATCGAGCATTTCGCTCGTTTGTTCTGAGTCGAGGTCGCGGATCATCGCGGTCGATCCAACGATGTCGGCGAACAGCACAGTCACCTGCTTGCGTTCACCCGGGACCGCAAGGGCGCTGCCTGGCTCTATGAATCCCGCGTTCGGATTTACCGGTCGAACAAGTCCATTGCTCCTGTCGAATCCCGCAGGCAACAGCTTGTGACCGCACCGGCTACAGAAGACGTCTTTGGCCTCGACAATGTCGTCGCACCATTGACACCGACGTTTCTGTCCAGCCGCACACCGTTCGCACCCTCCTCGGAAGGCATCATAGTAGGACCCGCATGTCCCGCAGATCGCCACGGTGGCCTCACAACGGATTTCCGGTCTTACATGACCACGTTGGTGTCAAAATACATGCTGAGGGAAGTCACGCTGTCATCGGACGTATCGAAGCTCCATACGTGCACAAACGAGCCCTTGTAGATGGCGCTGCGATCCATGTGAGTGTCTTCGATATCGCTTCCAACAATAACCCACGGCCCGAATTCTTTCTCAAATCCTTGTCCTCTTACAATTCCGCAGAACGGCCTGATCAACCCGCCGGATGTGAGCGTGCGCATCGAGATGCGCCAGGCGTAGTAATTTCGAATTTGGCCTATTCCGACGAAGCGTCCGCCGTATGGCACAGCTCCTTCTAAGTCGCCGGCTCCCACGGTCAGGATAGCGTCGTCTGCGAACACTGATATAACGGCATTAAGATCGCCCCCGTCAAAATGGGTGTACCACTTGTTAACCAGATCGAGGTTCTTGCCCATCGATGCACCCTCTGATGGATTGCTCAGTGATTGGTATTTTTCAGTGTGACAAACGCCAGGAGATCTCTGCTTGGTCTCCCTGCCGCAATTCAGGCTAACAACACACGGTGTGTGGCTGCCGGATTCATAATCATAGCGCAGCCGCGCAAGACAATCCAGCCGACCGGCCTGCGGCCTTCGGGCGCGAGGCTTAATGAAAGCGATTGAGATTTAGTGTGTTTGGTGCGGCTGGCCGGCCCCGCCCGTGGCCTCACCTACTTCCGATCGCAGCGCGCGGTGATCGCCTTCAATGCCTCGGCCGCACCGATATTCGTGATCTTGTAGTTTGCGCCCGCGTCAGCACTCGACACGGCGGGTTGCGGCGTCCCCACCGGCTTCGGCGGCTTGGTCGATATGTTGATCACGGGCGCTTCCAGCAGCGCGTCGCGCAACACCGGCCAGACACTGGACTGCCTGATATCGAACAGCTGACCTTGGCTGCTCGTCAGGTACGATGACCTGGGACCGAGCGGGATGGTCGCGCGGTCGGCGGTGACGACAAAGTCGAGATCGAATTGCGCAGCTGCGTTTGCGATCGGCCGCAGCATGGTGAGCAGGTAGCCCGCGCCGGTACTGGGGTCGCATGACAACGCAAGCGTCATCGCCTTTTGCTGTGCGACCGGCACCGCGCTTGCGGTTTCCGGCTGCATCAGGATTGTCGTGTAGGCAGCATAACCGATCGACGCCTGGTCGAGCTGGCCGATGGTCCAGTCGGACACCAGCTTCTCGCGCCGCTCGATGCCGAAGTCGATCAGTTCGGCGCGGGTCAGGTAGTGGACCTTCTCAAACGGCGTCTGCTTGACGACGGCGAACAGCCCTTTGTCCATGCCCATCTCGACGATGTAACGGGAAAATTCCTTGTCCCACCTGTTTTCGAGCTTCTGCAGCGCGAGCTCCAGCCGCCGGCCGGTAATGCCGTTGGTCCGCTTGAAATACGGCAGCGGGGCGTGCACGCCAAGCAGCGCGGTCGGCTCGATCGATCGCGTAACTGCGCCGATCAGCGCGAACGGGCAAGCCGACAGGCAGAACGCGCCCGTTGCGACCAGCGCCGCAGGCTCGGTTGGCTTCTCCTGCATGGCCTTGCTGCACACGTCGAACGGCTTCGCCGGCCAGCAGCCTTGCGGCAGTGTACGGGCGACGCCCGCCGTCATGCCGCGGCTGCGCAGCATGCGGCCGATTTCCATCGCTTCCCGCATGTTTCCGCCGGGCGACTGAAAGTAGATCGACAGCTTGCGTTTTCCCGCCTGCTCAAGCACGTGGCGCAGATGTGTTGGGGCGTCGTCATCGATACGGCCAACGCCGGCGATCCAGGTGTCGCAGCCAGGTCCGCAGGAGTCCGGGCCGCCGTGAGCGATAAAGAAAGCAATCGGCGGACTTTCTTGTGAAGGTCCTCGATCATCTTGGCCCGATCGGCCTGCGCGCGAAGTTGACCCGTCATGAGCCCACACGCCAGCAGCGTGGCGACAAATGCTGTTGCTGTTCTCCGGCGCATGCCCTGCCCTGTCACACGCCCAGCCTTGTGATGACGTTCTCGCGACAGCCGGGCGTAGCGACTCGGAAAATATGCAATCTTCGGTCCGGCTGGCAAGCTCTCGGCAAACTCCCCGGGCGCACCTGGGGGACTCCCCCAGGAACCTCAAGGCGTCCTTGACGTTGAAATCACGCCTGTCTGTTCGCTCTCCGCAACCAAAGCGGCTCAACACCGTTGGGGGAAGCCATGCGCCCGCCCGAACGTCTCAGCCTGCCCAAAATCATCCTCGCCGCCGAAATGATCGCCGTCGCCGTGCTTGTCGCGGCAAATCCGGCCATGGCCGGACCGCTCGATGCATTCGCAATGATTCCGCCGGGCAACGCTCAAGTGCTGCAGCAGCCCGTCGAGCCGGATCAGCCGGCTGCCCAGCTGCCGGACAATCTGCAGCGCCAGGTCGTGAGCTATCGCGGCAACGAGACCGCAGGCACCGTCATCATCGATACGCCGCACACCTATCTTTATCTCGTGCTCGGCGGCGGCCGCGCGATGCGCTACGGCATCGGCGTCGGCCGCGAAGGCTTTACCTGGTCGGGCGTGCAAGCGATCAGCAAGAAAGCCGAATGGCCGGACTGGAATCCGCCGCCGGAAATGATCGCGCGCCAGCCTTATCTGCCGCGCTTTGTCGCCGGCGGGCCCGGCAATCCACTCGGTGCGCGGGCGATGTATCTCGGCGGCACGCAGTACCGCATCCACGGCACCAACGATCCCTCGACGATCGGCAAGCAGGTCTCGTCCGGCTGCATCCGCTTGACCAACAAGGACGTAACCGACCTCTACACGCGGGTCGGCATTGGGACGAAGGTCGTGGTGCTGCCGATGTCGCATCGCGCGGACGCCGCCGGCGGACCGCGAAGCTGAGCGTCCCGGGGCTCCGTCAGGCGACCATATAGTTCTTGCGGGACGGCCCGACCCTGCCGAGATATTCGGCGCCGAACTCCCAGCCGATGCGCCAAGCCAGCCGGCACTCGCGCGCCTCGCCGGTCGCGAAGACGATCGTGAAGGTCTCGGGAACTTCGATATTCTCGGCGATCGCGCGGACGCCGCCGTCGGAAATATCGACGACGGTGCAGTCGCGCGGCAGGCCGCCGCAATGAATTTTGGCGCGTCCGTTGAAGGCGTAACGCTCGCTTCTGCGGCGATTGGCAGACGCAGGACCCTGCGGAAGTTCTTTCATCGCACTGATATATTCACTCGGCGATCACGGTCTCGATCGCGCGGATCGCCTGCTGGATCGCGGCAATCTCGTAAATCTTCTCACGCGAGATTTTGCCACGCGTCTCGCTCAAGCCCAGCACGAGTTCGCGGCGACGCTCGCGCAGAAAAATGAGCGGCAAGCGATCGTCGGGCGGCATGAAGCCGAATTCGTCGTTCTGAAGCAGCGACATTGGTTGGAAGATCCCCGTTCGAGATAGGTGCTTCAGAAGAGAAATAAGCTAAAACTTTTGATTACTCGCCAAACCGACTGCTAAAATTTGATGCGAAAGCGGCGAGAATTGTCCCTCCGGACGATAGCGCCGGGGTCGTGCCCACCGATGGAGCAAGAAAAAATCCATGTCACCGACGTCAACCGAGCGCGATGCGCTGTTCACCGGATTTGCCCGCGCCCTGTTCAAGGGTGACCTCGACGCGCTTTACACAGTCATCGCGCCAGATTTCGTCTGGCGCTATCACGACGGCCTGTCGGAGGAACGGGTGCTGACCGGCCGAAAGACGATCGGCGACCACATCGAGGAGCGCAGGGCGTTCTACGCCGAGAGCCGTTTCCACGACGTGGCCTATCACCACCTGCCTGACCTGAGCTTCATGACCTTCCGCGTCAGCGAGACGGTACGCGCCACCGGCGAGCGACGGGAGCAGCGCGGCATCGAGCGCTATACATTTACCGCCGGCAAGATCGCGACCAAGGACGTTTATCGCAAGCCGATCGCGGTGTGATGAAGCCACCCTCTAGAGATAGCGGTACTGCTCGCGCTCGCGCCTCGCCAGTTTCGGCAGCGCCTGCCCCTGGATCAGGGTCTTGAAGTGCTCGGTCTGCTGGTGATCGGAGAAGCCGGCTTCGCTGCGGAACACTTCGTAGAACAGGAACTGCTGCGGCTTCGTGGTGCTGCGGTGAATTTCGAACTGCTTCACCCACGCTTCCTCCTGCGCCTTCGGCAAGAAGCTTCGCAGGATTTCAGCGACGGCGTCTTCCTCGCCGGGCTTCGCCTCCCAGAAGGCGGTAATGATCAGTTCGTTGCGGTCGGAACTTGCTGACATGATGTCTCTCCGTGTCGATTTGCAAGCGCGTGATCAACGCGCCGATGCAACGGACCGTGCCACCTCGGAGAGACGGGAGAGTTCGACGCTTCTCGAATTGTTCAGCGCTTGTCAAACCACACCCGGTGCCCCCCTTGGTCGCCGGAATGACAAATCGCCTGCGGCAACTCGGCTCGGGCACCGCACGTTCATGCCGCTTCGTGGCGTCCCGTTGACACCGGGTTCACCCGCCCTGCCCGCGCAGCGCCACCAGCGCATCGTAGACCAGCTGATCGATCTCCAGCCCCTCACGCAGCAGGCGTTCGCGTATGCGGAACGCCCGCTCCGACGGAATGCGGATTTCGTCGACGCCGGGCTGCCGCGGCGTTGCCTTGACGCGCTTGATCAGCTCGGTCACGCGCTGCTCGGCAACATCGGCCGGCCCGAGCAGGTCGGGCTTGAAGGCAATGAACAGGTAGCCGAAATCGCTGTTCTGCTCGGTCGCCGATCCGGCGAGCACGCCGAGCGCCTGCACCATCAGCGCCAGTCCAAAACCCTTGTAGCCGCCGAACGGCAGCAACGCGCCGCGTCGTGCTTGCGCGGGGTCTCGGGTCGGCGCACCGCCGCGCGCGATTGCGACGCCTTCGGGCAACAGCTCGCCGAGCCGCTCGCGCAGCATCACTTCAGTCATCATGAAAGCCGACGTGCCCATGTCGAGTACAACAGGTCCGCGCGACGTCGGAATGGCGATCGCGATCGGGTTGGTGCCGAGCACGGATGCGGCGCCGCCGGGCGGCGCCACCATCCGCGAGCTCGACGCGGTATGGACAGCAACCAGCCCGGCCTTGGCAATCATTTCGACAAAGTAGGCGCTGCGCCCGCTCATCCAGGAATTGGTCACCGAGACCAGTGCGATGCCGTGCTTGCCGGCCTTCCTGATCGTGGCCTCGGCGGCGTAATAGAGCGCGAGCATGCCGACTTCGTTGCCGCCGTCGAACGCGACCGACACATCGGTCTCGCGCAGCACTTTCAGCGGCCGGCGCGGCTCTTTGAAGCTCGGGCTCTCCGGGATGTTGAGGATCTTGGCCAGCCCCGAATATTCATAACCGCACAACGCAGCATCGATGCAGTGATCGGCAATGATGCGCGCCTCGTCATCGTCATAGCCGATGGCGCGCAGCGCACCCTCGCCAAGCTCGCGCGCGTCCTCGACGCTCAACTTGATCCGGCCCGGAACCATGACGTCACCCCTTTGACCGTGGCCATATCAGCACACCTCGTGGCGGGACGCGACCCTTAGGCCGCGCTGGCGTCATCGCGCCAGACCTGTAAGATGGCCGCTCTCAGGCGTCACTCCTTGCGGGAGGCACGATGTTTGATCTCATCATTCAGGGCGGCGATGTGGTGACGCCGCGGGGCGTGGTCCGCGGCGATGTCGCGGTCTCAGGCGAAACCATCGCCGCGATCGCGGCCGTCGGCGCGCTCGCCGCCGACTCTGCCAAGCGCATGATCAACGCCAACGGGCACATCGTGATGCCCGGCGGCATCGACCCGCACGTCCACATGCACCACAGCTGGACGAAGCCCGACGGCACGCCACTGATCACCGCCGGCCCCGAGCACGTCGGCCGCGCCGCGCTCCATGGCGGCACCACCACGCTGATCGACTTCTGCTTCTGGCGCGACGGCGGCACGGCGATGCAGGCGATCGAGTCGCGCGACAAGGATTTTGTCGGCAAGAGCCCGTGCGACTTCGCCTACCATATCATGCTGCACACCGAGCCGCCGCCGCAATTCTCAGGTCAGCTCGCGGAAGCGATCCAGGCCGGCTATCCCACGCTAAAAATCTTCACGACCAATATCCTGCCGTCGCGCCAGGGCCGTATGATCGACTTCGGCGACATCTGGGAGGCGTTCCAGGTTCTCGCGAAGCACGGCGGGCTCGGCGTCATCCACGCCGAAGACAACGACATCGTCATGCACATGTATGCCAAACTGATCCGCGAGGGGCGCGTCGGCTTCGAGAACCTCGCCGAAGTGCACAACCAGCTGTCGGAGGATTTGAGTTTTCGGCGGGTCCTGCGGCTGGCGGAGAGCGTACCGGGGACTGCGCTCTACATGATGCACGTCTCGGCCGGGACCGGAGTCGCCGCCATCGCCGAAGCGCGCCGCAAGGGGCTGGCCGATCTATGGCGAGACGCTGCATCAGTATCTCGGTTACACCGCCGAGGACTACAAGCGGCCGAACGGCCAGATCTACCACACCTATCCGTCACTGAAGTCGGAAGCAGGATCGCCAGGCGCTGTGGCGCGGCACCGCCGACGACGTGATCCACTCGGTCGCCACCGACGAACTCTGCTGCACCCTGCAGGACAAGATCATCGGCAACCGGATCGACGACACCACCGGCGGCAATTCCGGCGTCGAGCCCCGGCTCGGCGTGATGTACACCGAGATGGTGACGCGCCGCGGCTATTCGCTGTCGCGCTACGTCGATCTCGTCTCGTCCAATGCCGCGAAGATCATGGGGCTCTATCCGAAGAAAGGCGCAATCGCGATCGGCAGCGATGCCGACATCACGATCCTCGATCCGGCGAAGCGCGGCAAGATACGCGCCGCCGACCTGCACGAGAGCGACTACACGCCGTGGGAGGGCCATGACATCAACGCCTGGCCCGTGGTGACGATCCTGCGCGGCAAGGTGATGGTCGAGAACGGCCAGTATTTCGCGCAAGCGACCGATGGTCGCTATCTCAAGCGCAAGATTTCTCAGGACACCCTGCACGGGGTTTTGACTTGAGCGGCGAACCGGAGCGTCTCGTCGGCTTGTTGCTCGCCGAAAGTCTTGCCGCATGGCGCGTCGAAGGCGACGTCGCTCGTGCCGCCGACGATAGTGTCGTCGTCCACTTCCGTGACAAAAAAATCCGCATCGAACCGGCGCCGGCTGGCTCGACGTTCCGCTGGATGGTCACGATCGACGGCCGCCAGCGCCCGGCGATTTCGCTAATCGCCGTGTTGCGTCAGGTGCGGCAGGCGGTCGACCCGGGCTATGCGGCAAGCCGCGTCCATATCACGGTCGCGCCGCTGGTGCCGCAATGATCGACGCCAACGCAATTCCGGTGTCAGTGCTGACCGGCTTTCTCGGCAGCGGCAAGACCACGATCCTCGGCCACCTGCTGCGCCAGCCGGAGTTTTCGCGGACCGCCGTCATCATCAACGAGTTCGGTGAAATCGGCCTCGACTACGATCTCGTCGAAGCGAGCGAGGACAGTCTGATCGCGCTCACCACCGGCTGCCTGTGCTGCAAGGTCCGCACCGATCTCGCCGAGACGCTGCAGGATTTGTTGCGACGGCGAGATGAAGGCAGTTGCACGGCGTTCGACCGCATCGTGATCGAGACCAGCGGCCTCGCCGACCCCGCGCCGATCCTGCAAACGCTGATGACGGACCCAGCCCTCGCCGAGCGGCTCGTGGTGGGCAGCGTGGCAACCACCGTCGATGCGGTCACCGGCGGCAGCACGCTGGCGCACGAAGACGTCTCGCAGAAGCAGGTCGCGGTCGCCGACCGCATCGTGCTCACCAAGCTCGACATGGCGGCCGCGGAATCGACGCTGCTGACCCGGCTAAAATCGCTCAATTCGGGGGCGCCGGTGCTCACCGCCGATCACGGCCGCATCACCGCGCGCGATCTGTTCGCGACCGGCCTCTACGATCCCGCGACCAAATCGATCGACGTCCATGGCTGGCTCGCCGACGCGCACCATCATCACGCGCACAGCCATGACACCGACATCGACGCCTGCACCATCGTCCGCACGCAACCGATCCGCGCCGTCGCGCTGACGCTGTTTCTCGAAACGCTCGCCGAACACTGCGGCGCCAATCTGCTGCGGCTCAAAGGCATCGTCGACATCGCCGAGAGCCCCGGCCGGCCCGTCGTGATCCACGGCGTGCAGCATGTGTTTCACGCGCCGGCCTGGCTGGAACACTGGCCGTCCAGTGACCGCCGCAGCCGGATCGTGGTCATCGGTCGGCACATCCGCGAGCCTTGGGTCGAGGTGTTGCTGGACGCGATCGCAGCGGAGGTCGAGAGCGTAGCGAGCGGCGGCACATCTGGCGCGAGTTGACGTCGCCTCTTCGTTTTCCGGGCAAGGACAGCACAATGGCAGAAACGATCGGCTTTATTGGACTCGGCGCCATGGGCGGCGGCATGGCACGCAACCTCCTCAAGTCAGGCTATGCGCTCGTCGTCAACGACATCGACAGCGCCAAGGTGGCAGCCGTCGTCGCGTCCGGCGCGAAGGCTGCGGCCACGCCGGCCGAGGTCGCCCGGCAGTCGGTCCGCACCATCACCATGGTCGAGACGACGGCACAGACCGAGGACGTCATTCTGGGCAACAACGGCATTATCGAGGGCGCCGCGCGCGGCCATGTCGTCGCGATGATGAGCACGATTGATCCCAACGCGGCCCGGCGAATTCACGACCGCTTGCGCGAAGCCGGAATTGCCATGCTCGACGCCCCCGTCAGCGGCGGCAGCGCGCGGGCCATCTCAGGCGAGCTCTCCGTCATCGCCGGCGGCGATGCGGCGACGTTTGACAGCTGCGCGGCGATGTTCAAGGCAATGGCGAGCAATCAGTTCCACGTCGGCAGCATCGGCCAGGGTCTCGCACTGAAGCTGGTCAACAACCTGCTGATCCAGGTGAATACGGTCGCGATCGCCGAAGCCTTCGTGATGGGCGCCAAGGCCGGACTCGATCCGCAAGTCATGTACGACGTCATCAAGGTCTCGACCGGCGCCAGCTTCGCGCTCGACTATCGCGTGCCGCGCATGCTGTCAGGTGATTTCAAACCGGGCGGCACGATCGACATTTCCTATAAGGACCAGGAGCTGGAGACCGCCTTCGCCAAATCGCTCGGCGTGCCCTTGCTGCTCGCCAATGTCAGCCAGCAGGTCTACCAGATGGCGCGGGCGCAGGGCCTCGCAAAGGAGGACGGCGCATCGATCGTGAAGGTCTACGAGCGGATGGCCGGTGTCAAGCTCGGGCCGAGATGAGGTGCCCCAGGCGCAACACTTAGATCAAATCACAAAAAACCCGTGCGTGCCGTCGCGCCGGAGCTGTTCGACCAGACCAAATTCCCAGTCGAGATAGGCCTGCATCTTTTCCGGCGAAGCGTCTGTGCCCTCATAGGGACGCCGGTAGCGGTGCGCCGAATCCGGCTTCGGCACGACGACCGGCGGCGTCGCCTCCAGTGCGCCGTCGTAGCCGCCATCAAGCACAAGAGTCTCCCACCCCATCTGAGCGAGCCACGACGCCGTCATCTCGGCGCGAATGCTAAGATGATCCGTGAGCACGATGCGCGCGCCGCGCACTGGCGCGGCCATGTCGATCTCCTGCACCAGCTGGCCGCCTGGATAGTGGCGGAAGCTGGCGATGTGGCCGGCGGAGAATTCCTCGGCGTCGCGGACGTCGAACCGATAGAGCGTACGGGTTTGCTGCGCTTGTAGTGTCGCGAGATCGTGGACGCCGATCCGCCGAACGCCGGCGCGATAGGCGACGTCGCGCGCGTTGGCGTTTGCATTCGCGTAGGTCCCGATCGCGCCGCGCCTGATGGCGCCGTGCTCGAGCCTGTGCTTGGCCAGCGTCCAGCCGATCGTCCCGTTGCGCAGCGCCACCACCTTGTTGGGCACGCCGGCATTGATCAGCGATTGCGTGCCGATGATCGAGCGGGTGCGGCCGGCGCAGTTGACGACGATGGTCGTCTCCGGGTTCGGCGCAGCTTCGCCGGCCCGCAGCACGAGCTCGGCGCCGGGCACGCTGACCGAACCCGGGATGTTCATGGTGGTGTATTCGTCGAAGCGGCGGACGTCGAGGATCGCGATGTCGGCGCCCGACGAGATCAGCGCCGCGACATCGTCCGCGGGCAGCGACGGCGTATGGCGCCGCGCTTCGACCAGTTCGCCAAACGCCTTGGCATATGAGTTGACGTCCTGAAACAGCTCGTATCCTGCATCAGCCCACGCTCTCAGTCCGCCGGCGAGCTCGCGAACATTCAAGTAGCCGAGTGACACAAACGCTTCGCGCGCCTCCGGCACGAGCCCCTCGCCCGCGTCGTAGATAACGATGGGCACGTCCTTGCGCGGCAGCCGGATCTCGGCCTCGAGCGCGATCCGGTCCGCTCCCATGTTGGCAGCAAACAACGGATGGCCTGTTGCAAATGCCGCCTCGTGCCTGAGGTCGAGCAATGCAATTTCCTCGCGCAACAACAGCGCGCTGCGGACCTGCCGAGGGGTGATGGAGGATGTGGTCATGAGGCCCAGAATAGCGCGAGCTGCCTGTGACGCAAATCCGTGGCCAGGCGTGCCGGCACCGGACAATTCCAAGCGGAACAATCCGATCCTGCGAACGTTGCCCGGAACACTGCTTGTCCGGAGGAGGACTTTTGTAATGGATCGAAAAATCGCAGGTGTGATCGGCGCAATCGCAACGTTGGGTACGGTTGGCGGCGCCAATGCCGCGGCCGCCGCAACCAATTCGACCGATATTCTGAAGGCCGAAAGCTTTGCCGACTTGCTGAAGCCGGTGCCGAATGCGGCCGCGGCGCTACGTGCGATCGACGCGGCTTCGGCGCGGCCAACCCAGGGTGAGAGGGTGGCGCAGTATTACTACCATCACCACCACCACCATCATCATCATCATCATCACCACCAGGCTGTGGTACGTGTTGCGCCGGGGATCGCGGTCGTGGTCCCGCGTCGCCGCTTCTATCACCATCACCACCACCATCATCACAGCTTCTATCGCCGCGACTATTGAAGGTGTGCAACGCCACTGACTAGCGGCTCGCGGGCCAGCGCTCGTGAGCCGTCAGCTTTGCGCCTTGGCCGCGCGGTGCAGATGGCGATAGGTGCCGTCGAACACCGTGTCGGTCGTCGACAGCCACTCGGTGTCGCCGGCGAGCTTTGGCCGGTTGGCATGAATGCGCCGCGCTTGCACCTCGCGTTCGGCTGCCTCCTCCTCGGTCATCGGCTGCAGCTCGACGTTCGCCTCTTCCGGAATGACGATGATCTGCGCGAACGGCTCACCGGGCCGGAAGATATGAGTCTGGCCTTCGACCGGTGACTTGAATACACAGAAGAACAGCATCGGCCACCAGTTGCGGATCAGCGCCGGCACCGCGATCGGCACGGTCCCTGTAGCATCGGCATAAAACCGCGGATGCGGTTCGGTGCGGATCGCAAAGCCCTTCGGCGCCTTAAGATCGAGCAGCAGCTGATAGGTATAAAAGGTCGCGCCGAAATTGCGAAACGGCGGCCAATCCACGCCGCTGTCGGGCGCCGGTCCGAAATCGCCGTCAAAGATCAGTTTGCCTTCCTCATTCGTGACGTGAAGCTCATTCGCGTAGGGATAAAACAGCTCGACGCCGTACTGCGCACCTTCCGAGAACGGCACGCAATGCCAGACCTGCTCGTGCGAGCCGTTGGCGCGCGGCTGGCGTTCGCCGGCCCAGCCCGGAATCTCCAACCGGGTGCGGCGTGGCGCGAGCTTTTCGTTGTGCATGCGGTATTTGACCGAAACCATCGACGATCCCTCCCGAACGGAACCGTTCGATAAGTCCGGTGTCCGCTTTAAGTTTCAGCTGATGGCTTGCAACGGCGCGCTGAGATGCGGGAAACTGATGCCAGGCGCCACCAAGCGCGCTCACGGTGCATTGCCGGAATAGATGACGTTTTCAAACTGCAACTGGGGCCTGACCATAATGAAGAAGCCGACTGGTCCGCTTGAGGGACTAAGGATCATTGATCTGACCACCATCCTGTTTGGTCCATACGCGGCGCAGACGCTCGGCGATTGGGGCGCCGAGGTCATCAAGGTCGAGCCGCTGACCGGCGACGGCTGGCGCAACTCCGGCCAGTTTCGCAACCGTGGCATGAGCGGGCAGTTCATGGCCGTGAATCGCAACAAGCGCAGTTTGGCGCTCGACCTCAAGCTCCCGGAGGGCAAGGCCGTATTGCAGCGCCTGCTTCCGACCGTCGATGCGCTGGTGACCAATGTTCGGCCGGCAGCGCTCGGCCGATTGGGCTTCGGCTATGACGCCTGTCACGAGCTCAACCCGAAACTGGTCTACGCCGCCGCCACCGGGTTTGGCCAGGATGGCCCCTGGGCCGCGCGCCCGGCCTTCGATGAGATCGCGCAAGCTGCGTCGGGCCTGGCGTCCGCGATGGGCAGCGACGACGAACCGTCCTTCGTGCCGAGCCTGGTCGGCGACAAGATTTGCGGCCTGTCGCTTGCGGGTGCGGTGTGCGCCGCGCTGGTCCATCGCGAGCGCACCGGCAAGGGACAGCTGGTCGAGGTCCCCATGCTCGAGACCATCGCCGCCTTCAACTCCATCGAGATGCTGGGCGGTCACGCCTTCGTGCCGCCGATCGGTCCTGTCGGCTACAAGCGCATGAAGGAGCGGCGGCCGGTGCGCACCAAGGACGGCTGGTTGACGATGCTGCCCTATTCCGGCGACAACTGGTGCGCCTTCTTCGAGGCGGTCGGACATCCGGAGTGCATCGAAGAGTTTTCGGTGCGCGACCCCGTGCTGCGCGCGCGGCACATCGACAAGGTCTACAAGAAGATGGCCGAGATCGCGTTGACCCGCACAACGACGGAGTGGGAGGAACTGCTGCTGCGCATCGACGTCCCGCACACATCTTTCGCAAAGCTGACCGAGGTCGCCGAGCAACCGCATCTGAGGGCCGTCGGCCTGTTCGTCGACCTCGATCATCCGACGGAGGGACGGATCCGGCAGGCGCGGCCGGCCACCAAATTCTCCAAAAGCCCAGCCGGAATTCATCGCCTGCCGCCGCGGCTCGGCGAACACACCGAAGCTGTGTTGAAAGAGGCTGGCTACACCGACGCGGATATTGCTTCACTGGTCGAGAGCAAGGTGGTCGGCGTTTCGTCCTGAAGCTTCGGTCTTCCGAGAACGGGCTTTCGCCGTCTCTGCAAATCGCAGCCGCGACGCGTCGGATTGATTGACCTGCCTCAATGATAAGCAGCAATGGTTCGCGTTATGGATTCCGGCGCAGCTCCAATGAGTGGCCTGTCCGTCAATGCTCTTCTATCTGGATAACCCGCTTGTCGTTTGCGCGGTCGCCCTCATTGCGCAAGCTGCTGCGGCCTTTGTTGGAGACCTCATGCGCAGGCGGGCACGTCGCCCGCGCGTGGGAGAGCGTCACTATTTCGACACCGTCCAGGCCGCCACGCTGACCCTTCTGGCGCTCATTGTCGGATTTACCTTCTCAATGGCGGTCACCCGCTACGATCAGCGCAAGACGCTTGAGGAAGCAGAAGCCAATGCCATCGGCACCGAGTATCTGCGCGCCGGCGTGTTGCCGGGCGACGGCAGCGCGCGCGTCCGCGGACTCTTGAGGAACTATCTCGATCTCCGCATCGCCTTCTACGAGGAAGGCCATGCACAGCTCGACGTCGAAATCGGCCAGAAGACGTCACAGCTGCAGAACGAACTATGGGCTGCAGTGCTGCCGGCGGCGGTCAGCCAGCAGACGCCGACAATGGCGCTCGTGTTGTCAGGCATGAATGACGTGATTAATTCGCAAGGCTACACGCAGGCAGCCTGGTGGAATTGCATACCGGCGGGTGCCTGGGCCATGATGGGACTAATGGCGATTTCCTGTAACTTGCTGGTCGGCTATAGCGAACGTCGCTCAAGCAAGCTGTTTCTATTTGTTCTGCCCGTCATCATATCCATCTCATTCTTTCTCATCGCCGATCTCGATAGCCCGAGTGGCGGCGTGATCCGCGTGCACCCGCAAAATCTGCTGGCCACCTCGCAATCGATGAGGACGCCTTAGCCCGCTGGCAGGTCACCGTTGACTTTCTCTGTTTTTTCGGGCGCACCCAAGCAAAAAACAGCGAGTGAACGGGGACGGAACCAGCGAGACGCGCTGGAACCCACCCGCACCACATTGTGCAAACATCTTCCGTAAATCCCAACTGACGTTGCAAGGCGCGAGCGCCCGTGCCAAGTGATTCACGGGGAACGGGGGATTTGGTACATGCGGCTGACGGCCGTGGTGGTGGGCGGACTTCTGGCTGCCGGCCTGGCAGCAATGCCGCCGGCGAATGCCGCAAGCAAGCCTGACGAAATTCTCGAGGCGGTGAAGATGATCCCGCCGATGGATTTCTTCGTGGCCAGGGGTGGGCCGAACGCCTGCGGGCCAGGCTGCGACAGCTGGATCGCCGCGGAGGGGCTGATCGACGAAGGCGCCGCCGCGCGATTGCGCCGCGTGCTTGACAAGCCCGGCAACCGCAAACTTCCGGTCTTCTTCTATTCGCCAGGCGGTGATACGGCCCAAAGCCTTGCGATCGGACGGATGCTGCGCAAACGCGGTCTCTCGGCGGGTGTGGCGGTGACGGTGCCGGTCAACTGCCTGGCGGCGCATGAGGTCAAGGAGTGCAGCCAGCTGATGCGCCAGCCGCAGCCGCCTGAAGCCGCGCTGTTGATGGACGGTGCCGCCTGCAATTCGGCCTGCGCCTACGCCATTCTCGGCGCCGCCAAGCGCGAGATTGCGCCGACCGCCCTGCTCGGCGTGCACTCGGGACACTCCTATCTCAGTTGGGCGAGCCCGGGGATCACGCAACGTCAGCGCTCGCAGGCGATCGAACGCGGCCGGCGCCGCACGGCGCGCGAGGTGCAACGCTATATCGCCGGGATGGGGATCGATATGGATCTCTACAGAATCGCCAGCGAGACCAAATTCGAGTTCGATGCATGTCCTCACGCGCGCCGAGCTGTTCAAGCTCGGCATCGACCGGCGCGAGGTCGCGGACTCCGGCTGGCATTTCAGCGATCTGCCAGGTTCGTCGCTCGGCAGCTCGGTGCTGACGACGCTTATCGAGAAGGAGAAGGGCGAAGGCGCTGATTTCAGGCAAATGGCGCTCGCGATCTCGTGCGGTGATTCCCGCTCAGGGACTTACGCGGTGTCGACCATCGCGCTGTTGCCGGGCCCGTCGGCGGCCGCGTCGACGACCGACATCCGCATTGGCAATGAAGCTGGCGAAATATGGTTGCCTGCCGATCGTTCGATCCGGCACACCTCGAATGACAAGGCTTACGAGGTCAGGAAATCAGAATGGCCCCGCCCGTTGATCGAGAAATTGCTGCTTGCAGCGCCGGCGATCTCCTTCGTCGAGAAGCGCGTTGAAGCAAATGCTGAGCCTGGCGGAAGCGCTGTTGTGCCGACCGCGTATCCGTTGTCCGGCCTGGCAGCCGAAACTTCGCTCAGGACGCTTGCCCGCCGCTGCGAGCAGGGCAAATAGATCGGCGCGGAATGAGCTTCAGCCTGCTCGGCGACCCTGTCCATCTGGACGCGTTCGCTATGACGCCGGCCGGATCACTGGAGCGGCCGCGTTCCCCTTCGCTGCGCTGTGCGACGATCTAGATAGAAGAGATGTCACTATCCCTGACACGAGGCCGAGCTTTGGCTGCAACGGTCGGGCGGCGACATCCGTCACGGCATCGTCTGGCCGAGGCAATGTGATCTCAAAAATGGCCCCGCGCGGGCTCGCTGAGGAAACAGAGAGCTGGCCGCCGTGGCGTTCGATGATCATTCGGCAAATGGCCAACCCCAATCCCATGCCCTTTGCTTTTGTTGTGAAGAAAGCCTCGAATATCTCGTCCGATTTTCCGGAAATCAATGCCCGGTCCAGTATCTGCGATTGTGATCTTGACCGAGGCATCGCCGTAACGCTCGGTCTTGAGCTGCAGTTCGCGTCGCCTGTCGTTCACGGCTTGCATTGCATCGATCGAGTTCTGGATCAGATTGAGCATCACCTCCTGCAGCTGACCACGTTGGCCGATGACCAGCGGCAATTCCGCTGTCAGCTCGAGGCCGGCGACAACTTTGTGAGCCTTCAATTCCGCGTCCAGACTGCGCAACGCCTCAAGAGCCACGTTGTTCATATTGACGAGGACGGGCTCGTGCCTGGCCTTGCCGAACAAGCCTTGAATGTCGTCGAGGACCTCGCTGACGCGATCAGTTCCACTGACAATATCTTTTGCCGCGGACCGCGCGCGGTTCAGTTCGGGCGGCACGTGGTTCAGGTATAGCTCGACTGCTTGAGCGTTCAATCCAACGCCCGTCAAGGGCTGCCCCACTTCATGCCTGATGGCGCTGGCCAGTGCTTCCAAATTCAGCAACTTGTTTTTGCGCTCACGCAGCAGCATCTCGTTGGAGCGAGCCATGCGTCCGTACAGCATGACGGTTTCCTGAATGAGAACCGCCAGAACAATCGTCGAGGTCGCAATTGCAAACGACCGGCTCGCGTACCAGCCGAACGTAAAGCGCGCACTGATCAGGAAGACGTTGCTCACGACTTCGGAAAGCAATGCCAGGGTCACGACCATGAGCCACAGATCAAGCGCCGAGCGCTGCCTTTGGCCCCACAGGGCCGCAAGCGCGGCTGCGCAAACGAGCCCATTGAATGCGAGGACATAACGCGCCAGCGGCGCGAGATAGACGGGGGCGATAAAAACAGCCGGAAGAATTTGCTCTCCCGCCGTGACAAACACTGTGAGTCCGAATGCGACGCCGACGGCGATGGCCGCGCCCAGGGCGATCGAATGTGGGGGTTGGGTTCTTGCGGGATCGTCGCCCGGCTCTTCGTTCTTCAAATGGGCATAGATCACGATGGCGGTCGCCAGGCCCAGGTGCCAGAACACATAAAGCCAACCCGCAGTCTGGAGTCCTGCGCCGAAGAGACCGCCCGGTGAAAATGCGCCCGGGAAGGTCAGGATGTGCGAGACGACAGTCAGAGAGGCGAAGAGATAGCCGCAGGCAAGCGCCAGAAGCGCGCGCGAGCGAGATATCCGGGATTGCGAAAAGAGCAGAACTGAAGTGATGAAGTCCGTGAGGATCACGATGCTTTCGACCGCTGGAATGAATGAATCAATCCGCGGCAAAGGTGTATCGGCAAATGGGGCGCACACTCCCAATCCGACAAGCAAGGCCATGGCGACGCCAACAGCGATCTGGTTCTGCCGCGGCGTCGGCCGAACAGTCAGGAGCGATAGCTCGGGATATTCATTCGACATGAAAAGGCTCTCTGGCGGTCTCGAACGCTGTCTTGGGCAGTCTTGCCATGCCTTGATCTAGCTCAAGACGCGCCGAAGCGACCGGCGGCGCGCGGCGTTGCACCGGGCATGCGGCTGGAATGCTCGTGGTGATCCGCCTTGAACTGACGATTGTTCGTCAGTTGGCGCGTTTTTGCGGTGCGCGCAAGGTATTGCGATGCGACCCACCCGAGAGGCTCGGCGCCCCCTGTCCATCTGGCCACATTCGGCTATGATCCTGTCCTGATCGCCGAAGCGGCCGCGACACATTATTGACGGCACGCCGGCAGCACAGGGAGGACGATCATGCTCGACAAGGTCCAGTCCGGTTCCACCAGCGCAAAGCCGCTCGCTCAGCTTCCGCTCCGCCTGCACCACCAGGCCTTCTGCGTGAAGGATCAGGAGCGAAACCGCCAGTTCATCGAGGACGTGCTCGGCATTCCTCTGACCGCCACCTGGTGCGAGCGCGTGTTTCGCCCCGAGGTCGGCCGCGAGGTCGACTATTGCCACACCTTCTATGAATTCGCCGACGGCGGCGCGCTGGCGTTCTTCCAGTTCGCCGACGACGAGGCCTACGAGAAGAACAAAGCGCTCGTGCAGGAAATCGGCGGCTCGCTGCACAGCGCGTTTAAGGTGACGCAGCAGACGTTTGACGAGATCAAGCAGCGCTGTGAAGCGGCCAAGGTGCCACTGCGCGTGATCGACCACGGCTATTGCATCTCGATGTACCTGAAGTCGCCCGACGATATGAAGCTCGAATTCACCGTCGATGCGCCGAACGCGGAGCAGATCGCCGCCATGCGCCGCAAGGACGCGCATTCCGAGCTCGCCCGCTGGCTCGCCGGCGACCGCCACACCAATAACGGCGACCGGCCGCATTGAGAGTAGCGACCCTGCGATTGCAGCGAGAACCAGGGAAAACTCATACGCGGCGCGGCCTCATCTTGCAGGCGTGTTCGACTGGGGTGTGACGGTCGCCGATCTGACGAAGTAGAAGTCTTCGCGCCCGGTGACCGACCCATAGACGAACGGCTGCTGCTGGCGCGCGGTTGCGTCCATGACATCGTCGCGCACCAGGCGGAAGAACTTGTTGATCTCCACACCGGGGATCGGAAGATTTTTCGCCACCGCCTCCGCGAATGGGCTGTGTTGACCGTCGCCATCGAGCGCGACCTGACCGTCCTTGGCCGCGAACACGACGAGTGTTCCGACGTCGGGCTCGACCTGCGCGAGACCACGGCCGATCGCGCGAGATGCCATCGTTCGCTTGATCCGGTTGGCGAACGGATTGTTGCGACATGCATCGAGCAGGACAAGGCGCAGCTTTTTGGAGCCTTCGGTAGCGCTCATCACTTGGTCGAGCGGAACCGCCTCGTATTGCACGTCGCGATCGGTCACCAGCTTCGCATCGATCGGGATCATGTAGTTGATCCCTCCGGCCTCGATACCATGGCCGGCGTAATAGATGACCGCCCAATCGGCCTTGTCCGCATCGGAAGCGAAATTGCGCAGAGTGGCAATCATTGCTTCACGTGACAGATCGTTGGCCAAGACGACCTTGTCGAACCTCAGGTTCTTCAACGCATCCGCGATCAGCTGAGCGTCACGACGGGGGTTCGGCAATTCGGGCGCAGATTTGTACGCGGAGTTGCCGATCACCAGCGCCACGCGGTGCTCGCTCGCTGCAGCAAGAGCCTTGGCGGGCGCTGGCGAAGCGCTGACGACAGCGGAAGGCGGCGCGGGGACCGCAATTGGCGCCGACTGCGCTGATGCCGCAGGAGACATCGTCTCAAGCTGAGCGTCGGCCAGGCTTGCATAGAGGCCCGCAGGATGGCCGCCAAGAAACGCCTGCCAGCCCGCTCTGGTGTTGATCTTTTTGGCGATCTCAAACTCGGCCTTCTCTTCGTCGCTGGTTTGCATCTTCGTCGCCGTTGCGGGGACCAGCGGCAAATAGACTGCAGAGATTGCGCCGTAGACGAAAGGTTCCTGGCGGGAACTGGTTTGCCTGATCACTTCATCCTTCACAAATGCGAATGCGAGGCGCAGATCGCGCCCCGGCACTGGGAGCCATTTGATCAATGCGTTGGCAAGCTGACTGCGCCCGCGCGCGGGGTCGGCCAGCGATCCCGCCTTCGCGGCGTATGCAATCAACCCATCCGAGCCGAGTTCCGAAGGAGTTGGCGCATTCAGCGTGGTCCAGCCACTGACGCCATGAGCGGCGTCGGGACGCATCCGCATCACAAAGGAATTGTCGCGGCTGGTGTCCATGATGGCGAGTTTGAGCTGTTTGGCGCCCGCCAGCGCGTCCATCACGTCCTGAAGCGGGATGGCTTCACCCCACACGTCCCAATAGTTCGCAAGCCTTGCGTCGACGGGAACGATGAAGTTGACGCCGTCGACTGCAAATGCGTGACCGGCAAAATAGATGACCGCGGCGTCGGCGCCTTGAGCGGTCTTCTTGAAGGACGACAGAGTGAGCTTGAGATTGGACAGGTTGAGATCGGTCCACACCTCAACACGGTCAAAGCCGGCGTCACGCAGCATTTGGCCGATCGCAACCGCGTCCGCCTTGGGGTCGGTCAGAGCGGGCACCGCCTGATATGCGCCATTGCCGATCACGAGGGCGACACGCCCGTTCGCGAGCACGTTGCTGCACGAAATGCAGAAGAAAAGTCCCGCAAGCAGGGCGAAAGCGCGCATCGATGCTCAGCACAATCCGAAGTTTTATCGATCTAACCTGAAAGGCTAGTCACGCACGCGTCTGCCAGATTGCAATCAGCAGAGGTTACCAGGGGGGCATTTCTATTACTTGATTTGATTCTAGCATGATCGCGGTCGCTTTGCAGCGACTGACGCGAACACGACGTTTTTGGCCCGCCAGCCTGGCGTCTGGCGACGCTGGCGAAAACGCGGATCGAGGCCGCACCGCGCGCCGGGAGGATCGGCAAGGTCGCGGCCGTTCACGCCGGGATGTGGGAACAAAAGACTCTCACCTTGGTCAGGGCTTTACGACCGAACCGCAGAGGCGAGGTGCGGCAAGCCATAGAGCCGGCCTGTACGCACAAATCCTCGGGTCTTTGCCTGGAGGTTTTCAAGGATTTTCCTGAAATCGGGAGCGTGCTGTCGAGCGCTAATATTGCGCTCTTCTTTTCAGAAATAATTCGCCGGGCGTTAGGCGTCGGGAAACCAATGTGAAGACCGTCGATCTCATATATCGGTATGAGGCAGGAGATGCTCCGACGAGACGCCTGCCATCGGATAGCGACGCAGCCCTGCTGCGGCTCGATGACGGCAACAGGGATTTTGCCGCGCTCGTCGATCACGTAAACGACGAGAGCGGCGTGATACAGCAAATCGTCAGGGTCGATCCGCGCGACTTAGGTCTGCTGCCGACCGAAACCGGCACGCCGATGCAGCGACCGTTCGCCGCCATTCTCGGCTGCTCGGATGCCCGAGTACCAGTTGAGCTTATTTTCCACGCAGGACCGAACGATCTTTTCGTTATCCGCGTGGCAGGTAACGGTCTGGGCACTGAGGTGCTAGGCAGCCTGAAATATGCCGTGGAACACTTGGGCGGTACTTTGAGACTTATCGTTGTCCTCGGGCACAGTGGATGTGGCGCTCTGACGACAGCTGTCGATGTGTTCTTGAACCCGGCCGACTACCTGGCGCTCGCCACAAAATATTCACTTCGCAATATTCTCGACAGGTTGCTTCTTGTTGTTCAAACATCCGCAAATAAATTACTCACGGCGTTCGGCCCCGATGTTGCGAGCAGCCCAGGATACCGACAAGCACTGATCGAGGCATCGATCATCACTAATGCTGCCCTCACAGCATATTCGATACAGCAGGAGTGGAGGACCACGGAGCCTCGCGAATTGCGGACCGCCTACGGCGTCTACCTTCTCGAGACCCGCCAGGTTTGGGCCCCGCGCCTCGGCAACGCAAAAGGTGCCGGGTTGGCCGGGGCACCCCTCGACCTCGCAGGATTTGTCGACCTCGGCAATGCAATCGTCCAGTCAGACCGAATTGCGTCATATCTGAAACCAGAACAACAACGCGCGCGCGTCTAGGCAGTCCGCCCGACCGCCGTACCAACAACGACGGCCAGCCGCATTGAAGCGGATCTAACTGTTCCGACTGACGCCGCGCCCTGCGAGCCGCTGTTGTCACGCGCGGTCGGGATCTCCGAGCCGCTCAACGAGCCTTGTGCTTTGCATCCGCCACGACGGCCAGGATGGCCTTACGATCAAGCTGTCCGGTCAATCCGATGAAGACCAGGCCCGGCGCGCTGTCGGTGCCCGCAAGGGCGGGCGAAACGTCGACGCGGCTTCCCACGACTTGCAGCGCTTGAAGCTGCCCGGAGCCGTCGCGGACAAAGCCCTTGGCGCGCAGCAGTCCAAGCCGCGGATCGGACAGCCGTTGAGCAAGCTGGGCCACGTCGGCATTCTCGAATTGCTCGACGGAAAACAACTCATATTGGCTCGCATCATGCGGCCGCGCACTGCCGCGCGCGCCGCGCCGATCGGTCTGCAACCCCAACGCAACCTCGAGCGGAATTTTGGCGTTCCGGACCGGCACAACACGCGCGCGCGGGGCCTGCGTCGCCAGCCATGACACGAGGTGGTGCGCCTTCTGTTCCGCCACCAGGTCGATCTTGTTGAGCAGCACGAGATCGGCATCCGCGAACTGCCGCAACACGGTGTCGCTCATGTACCGGTCGCGCGACCGTTCCTCGATCGTCTCGGCGTCGGCCACCACGATCACGCCGTCGATGTCGAGACCCGGCAGCAACGCCATTGCCTGCACGACCGACCCCGGAAGAGCGACGCCGCTGGTCTCGATGATGATCTGGTCGATATCCGTTCGATCCTTGAGCGCCAGCAGGGCGGCGACGAGATCGCTGCCAAAGCTGCAGCAGATGCAGCCGCCGGCGATGCTGATCAGGTTGTCGTCGCGCGCCTCGATCAGATCGCCGTCGATCGGCAGGTCGCCGAACTCGTTGACCAGGACGGCGAGCCGGCGTCCATCGGCATGACGCAGCAGATGATTGACGAGCGTTGTCTTGCCGGCGCCGAGGTAGCCGCCGATCAGCGTCACCGGCAGACGTCTCGCGCTCATATCGTCGCGGCGGGAAACAGTCGGCCGCCTTGCACCGTGCCCCAGATCCGGACGTCCTTCAGCTTGTCGCCGCCGATTTCGCTCGGATCGTCTTCCAGCACCGCGAAGTCGGCGAGCTTGCCGACCTCGATCGATCCGATCTCGCTGTCGAGGCCGAACGTATAGGCCGCGCCGAGCGTAATCGTTCGCAACGCGTCGGCCACGGAGATCTGTTCGGTCGAGCCCAGCGTGCGGCCGCTCGCCGTGCGGCGATTGACCGCGCACCACGCCGTGAACAGCGGGCCGAGCGGCGTGACGGGCGCGTCGGAATGAATGGCCATCGGCACGCCGTTGGCGAGCGCCGTGGCGCAGGCGTTCATCCGCTCCGCGCGCTCCGGACCGACGGTCAGCGCGTAGTGCTGATCGCCCCAGTAATAGTGGTGGTTGGGAAACAGGTTGACGCACATGCCGAGCACTTTCATGCGGCGGAACTGCGCTGCGTTGGCAAGCTGGCAATGCTGCAGCGTGAAGCGGTGATCGGGCGACGGATTTTTTCGCAACGCCTGCTCGAGCGTATCCAGCACCAGCTCGGTCGCCTCGTCGCCGTTGGTGTGACAGTGCACCCGCACGCCGGCCGCGAGCGCACGATCGAAAATCTCCCTGAGCTGCTCGGGCGCGACGTACCACAGCCCGTTTGGTGCGCCATTGTAATAGCCGGGTGCGCGCAGGCGCGCCGAAAAGCCCTGGATCGAGCCGTCGACCACGACCTTGATGGTGCCGAGGCGCAACCGATCGGTTGAGAGCCGCTTCAACTCGACGCAGCGTTCGACCAGCGCGGCCGGCGTGATCTCGCGTGCGACCCGCAGCGAGACGATGCGCGCAGGGAAGGTCTTTTCCGCGGTCACGCGGAGCATCATGTCGAGTGCCGCCGGCAGCAGCAGGTTGGCAAGATCGGCCGCGGTCGTGACTCCCTTCCGGACGCACAGCCTGGCAAATGCGCGCAGACCCGGCTCGTCCGACGCCAGCAATCCGCGATCAAGCCCGACATGCGGACCCAGCGGCGTCATCGCGTCCGGCCCCTTCATCTCGCCGGTCGGCAGCCCGTCGCTGCCGAGCGGTACGCCCGGGTGGTTCACGTTGCGCAGCATGCCGGCGAGCTCGAGCGCGCGGGTGTTGACGTTCATGATGTGGCCGCTGGCATGCATGATGCCGATCGGACGATCGGTCGACACCCGGTCGAGATCCTGTCGTGTCATGCGGCGATTGTTGAAGTAGATTGGATCGAGCGCCCATCCGGTGAGTGGCTGCTTTGGATCGCCCAGCTTTGCGTTTTCCTCGGTCAGGCGGGCAATGACCGCATCGACCGATGTCAGCCCGCTCCAGGTCTTGCCGTCCGGATCGGTACGATCGAAATAGCCGCAGTACACGAAGCGCCACTGCACGCCCTCGCTGACATGGCTGTGGCCTTCGACAAGGCCCGGCATCAGGATCTTGTCGGCGAACGTCGCGTCGAGCTCGTAGTCGCCCCAACCTTTAAGCTCGTCGAGCGAACCGGCACCGAGAACACGACCGTCACGCACCGCGACGTGGGTCGCAAGCGGCTGGCTCGGATTCATCGTCAGGATTTTTTTGGCCTGAAAGATCGTCGTCATCTGCGTCCCTGATGTTTGTTAGAGTTTTTCGGGGCGATGAGGCACCGTTCCCTCATCCGTTACAAGATGGCAGGCGACGGCATGTCCGTCCGCCAACTCGCGTAAGCGCGGTTTGTCGCTGCGGCAAATGTCTTTTGCATAGGCGCAACGCGCAGCAAAGCGACACCCGCTCGGCAATTCGATCGGGCTCGGCGGATCGCCGACCAGGGCGGGCGCGGTTTCCGCCGTCCGGCCGCGCCCCAAGCGCGGGACCGCGGCCAAAAGAGCCCAAGTGTAGGGATGCAGCGGGTCAGCGAACAGTTGATCACGCGACGCCCGTTCGACGATCTCGCCGAGATACATGACGGCGACTTCATCGCACAGATGTTGCACGACCGCGAGATCGTGCGAAATGAAAAGGTAGGACAGCCGGTATTCCCGCTGCAGATCACCGAGCAGGTTGAGGATTTGGGCCTGGATCGCAACGTCGAGGGCCGACACCGGCTCGTCACAAACGACGAGGCTCGGCTTCGTTGCAATTGCCCGGGCGATCCCGATGCGCTGACGCTGGCCGCCGGAGAACTGATGCGGAAACAGGTTCATCTGATCCGCTCGCAGCCCGACCTGCCGGAACAAGGCGCTGACCATATCGGCGCGCTCGCTGCGCGTTCCGATTCCCATCAGTTCAAGCGGCTCTGCCACGATATCGCGGGCCCGCGCCCGTGGATTGAGCGACGAATAAGGATCCTGAAACACCATCTGGATGTGGCGCCGCCGCGCCCGCAACTCCGCGCCGGTCAACCCTGAGATCTCGACGCCATCCAGCACGATCGAGCCGTCGGTGATGTCGATCAGGCGCATCACGGCCAGCGCAAGCGTCGTCTTGCCGGACCCGGATTCGCCGACAATTCCAACCGAGCTGCCGCGTCTGACGCTCAGCGAGACGCCGTCGACGGCGCGCAGCATCCGCGGCTGCTTGAACAGCGCCTTGCCGACAGGAAAATGCACCTTGAGGTCGCGCAGATCGAGAATGATGTCCGCTGCCATGCGCGCGCTCCGCACTATAACTGCAATTGCCCTGCCACCCAGCAGCTGGCGGCATGCCCCGGTCCAATTCTGACCTCGGGCGGAGTCTCGTTGTCGCAACGATCGATGCGAGCCGCGCAACGCGGCGCGAACGCGCACCCCTGTTTGAGCAGGTGCAGAGGCGGCACCGTTCCCGGGATTTCCGCAAGCCGACTTCGCGCCGACGACGCACCGAGCGTCAAGCGCGGGCGGCACGCCAGAAGCCCTCTGGTATAGGGATGTGCAGGGCGATCCAGCACCTCGTCGACAGGCCCCTCCTCGACCTTGCGGCCCGCGTACATCACGACGACCCGGTCGGCCATCTCGCTGACCGCCCCCATGTCATGGGTGATCAGAATGATCGCCGTCCCCTGCTGTCGCTGCAGTTCGCGCAGCAACGAGAACACCTGGGCCTGCACGGTGACGTCGAGCGCCGTGGTCGGCTCGTCGGCAATCAGGATTTTTGGCGCACAGGCGAGCGCGATCGCAATCATGACCCGCTGCCGCATGCCGCCGGAAAACTGATGCGGAAATTCTCGCGCGCGAAGCCGCGCTTCGGGAATATGGACGCGCTCCAGCATCCTGATCGCGGCCTGCCAGGCCTCGCCGCGACCCATCCCCTTGTGGTCGCGCAACGCCTCGGCAATCTGCTCGCCGACCGAATAGACCGGATTGAGCGACGTCATCGGCTCCTGAAAGATCATCGAGATCTCGTTGCCCCGGACCTGGCGCATCCGCTTCGAAGACGCCTTGAGCAGGTCCTCGCCCGCGAGCGTGATCGTGCCGTCAGTGACATGGCCGTTCGGTTTGGGCACAAGTCCGAGGATGGCGAGCGCCGAAACACTCTTGCCGCTGCCGGACTCGCCGACGATGCACAGCGTTTCATTCGACTGCACTGAAAACGACAGCTGCTGCAACACGCGGACGCGCCCGTCGTAGGTGTCGAACTCGACAACGAGATCGTTGACGTCAAGCATCGCGTTCACCGGCGCCGGAGACGCGGATTGAACGCATCGTTCAACCCATCGCCGACGAGACTGATCGAGAGCACGGTGAGGAAGATGGCAAGCCCGGGAAAGGTCACCGCCCACCAGGCGTCGCGCAAATAGGTGCGCGACCCACCGATCATCGAACCCCAGCTGATCGTGTTCGGATCGCTCAACCCGAGAAACGACAGGCCGGCTTCGAACAGAATGGCCGAGCCCGCCGCCAGCGTGCTCGAGACAATGATCGGCGGTAGCGCGTTGGGCAGGATCGTTCGCAGCATGATCGAGGTGTCGGACGCACCGGCACTGCGCGCGGAGCGAACATAATCGAGCTGCTTGATCCGCATGAACTCGGCGCGGGTCAGCCGCGCCATGCCGGTCCAGGCCACGACGCCGATCGCGATGGCGATCGTGGTGGATTTCGGCCCGAACAGCGTCACGACGACCATGGTGAACAGCAGCGCCGGCAAGACCTGGAAGAACTCGGTCACTTGCCGAAGAACCAAATCGACGCTGCGGCCGAAATATCCGGACAGCGCGCCGATCGTCACGCCGATGAAGATCGCAATCATTGCCGCTGTTGTGCCAACCAGCAGGGTTGGGCGACCGCCCTGGATCAGACCGGCAAGAATGTCGCGCCCGAGATAGTCGCTGCCCAACGGCACGTCTTCGGAGCCGGGCGGCTGATGCGGCGCCTGGACGATGTCGAACGGATCGACGTGGTAGACGAACGGCCCGATCAGCACGAACAGCACGATCAGGGTGAGCAGCGTCAATCCGATCAACGCCGCCCGGTTCTGGCGGAACACCAGCCAGGCCTCCAGCCATGGGCTGCGCGCCCGTTGGCTGGCTCGCGTTCGCGTCAACGGGCCGCGAGATCCCGCCGCTATGAGCCGCATCCGTCATGACGTGCTGGCCTTGATGCGCGGATCGACGAGCCGATAGACGAGATCCGTCAGGGCATTTCCAATGATCACGAGAGCCGCCGACACGATCAGGATGCCGAGGATCAGCTGGTTGTCGCGACGAACGATCAACTCATACGCCAGCAATCCCAACCCCGGCCAGGTAAAGACGGTTTCCACCAGCACGGAGCCGGCAAACATGCCGGACAGTTGCAGCCCGGCAAAGGTCACCACCGGCAACAGCGCATTGCGCAGCGCGTGCTTGAACAGCACCTTCGGTTCGCTGAGCCCTTTGGCGCGCGCCGTTCGCACATAGTCGGAGTCCATGATCTCCAGCATGCTCGAACGCGCCAACCGCGTGTACAGCGCCAGATAAATTAGCGCGAGCGTGGTGGCCGGGAGGATGAGATGATGCGCCACGTCGAGGGCAAAGCCGAGCCTCGAATGACTGATGGCGTCGTTGTAGAGGCCTCCGGTCGGAACAACGGGAATGACGACTGCGAACAGCAACAGCAGCATCAGCCCGGTCCAGAACACCGGCGCGGAAAAACCAAACAAGGCGACGATATTGATCGCTGCGGTGAACCAGCTGCGGGGGAAACGCGCCGAAATGACGCCAAGCGTCGTGCCCACGAGCACGGCCATCGTGAGCGCCGTTGTCACCAGAAGAACGGTTGCCGGAACGCGTTCAAGGATCAGACCCAATACCGGCTTGTTGTAATACGCCGAGACGCCGAGGTCGCCCGAGAGGACATGGCCGACATAAACCAGCAGCTGCTCGTGGAACGGCCGATCAAGTCCGTAAGTTTCTCGCAGCGCCTTGATCGTCGCGTCGGTCGCGCCGCCCATCTCGCCGACGATCGTCTGCACGATGTCGCCGGGCACCATGTGCAGCAGGGTGAAGTTCAACACGGCAACGGCAGCGATCAAGCCAATCGCCCTGATGATCCTCACCGCAACGAAGCGCATCTGCGCCAGTACCTTCTCTGAACCGGGTCTACTCCCAATGCATTTCGTCGATCGGCGAGGTCGCACTCCAGATGCCTGTCGGGACGTCCTTCAAGCGGCTGTCATACGCAGTGGTGGTCGGTAGCACGTTGATGAACATCACAGGAGCGTCGTTGACGACGATCGACTGGAATTCCATGTAGTCCGCCTTGCGCTTCTCCAGGTCAGGTTCGGCCGCCGCCTTGGTCAGCAATTCGTCCACCTTCGGGTTGCTGTAGCTCTGCGTATTCGACCAGATCACGCCTTTGCGGATGTTCGAGCTCAGATAGGTGCGATTGACGCCAATCATCGGATCGCCCCAGTTGAAGACGGCGTCCATGGTGATGTCGAAATCCTGATCGCCGACCTTCTTGGCCCAGCTTGGGAAGTCAGCCGCAGGCGTGAGCTCCAGATCGATACCCACTTTCTTGAGTTGGGCCTTGGCGTACTCGGCGATGTTCTGCGTATAGTCGCGTCCGCCGGGCGCGTAGGTGATGGTCGTCTTGAAACGGTTTCCTTGCGCATCCTTCTTGAGACCGGCTGCATCGAGCAGCTCTTCGGCCTTCGCCTGGTTGAGCTTGTAGCGTTCGACGTCGGGGTTGTAATACGGCGAGCCGGGCGTGATCGGCCCGGTCGCGATGACCGTGCGCCCGCGCTGCAGGCGTTTGGTGATGAAATCGCGATCGATCATGTAAGAGATCGCCTGACGCACGCGAACGTCGTCGAACGGTTTGTGGGTCAGATTGTAGGCGATCCAGATCAGCGGGCCGATGCCTTCACCGCCTTTGTCCGTCACCGTGATCCCCTTGGTGTTGGCGAGGCGGTCGATCTGCGCGACCTCCGCGAGGAACGGAACGAAGTTGACTTCCTTGGCCTCGACCGCGAGCGTCAGCGCGTTGCTGTCCGTGAAGATGCGCATGACGATCCGATCGAGCCGGGGCGGTCCTTGATGAAGAAGTCCTTGAACTTCTCCATGATGATGTGTTCGCCGGGCTTGAATTCGACCAGCTTGAACGGTCCCGATCCGACCGGGTCGGAGTTGCGGGGATGGGTCGCGAGATTCTGGCCGTCGTCGTAAATGTGCTTCGGCAGGATCGGGCAGAATGGCGGCGTCAGCGCCAGCAACAACGCGGGATTCGGCTGCGACAGGTGGATGACAGCGGTGCTGGGATCAGGCGTATCGACGCTTTCGACCGCCGCCATCATCGACTGGAACGGGTGGTATTTCTTCACGGCCATGATCGAGAACGCGAAGTCGGCGGACGTGATCGGCTGGCCATCATGAAATTTTGCGCCGCTGCGAACCTTCAGCGTCAGCGTCTTGGCGTCGTTCGAGTACGACCAGCTTTCCGCCAGATACGGCTTCATCTTCCAGTCGTCGTCGACCCGCAGCGGGCTGGCAAAGAGCTGCGCGCCGGGCTCCATGGTGGCAATGCCCGACTGCACCGCCGGGTTCAGGTGGCGCGGCGACCCGACCACGCCCCAGACGACCGTGTTGGTTTCCTTTTGCGCCAGGGCTGCGCCGCCATCGAACAGGGCGACAACCAGGACGATCATGGCGGCGAAGAACGCGCCAGGTTTGGTGCGGCTGAACATGCCCGCAATCCTTTTTTTTGCGAAATCCGACGAACGCAGCTTATCAGAGCGGCGAACGCTGCAAAGCCTCTAACCTCATCGCGAGGTGGTCAGTCGGTAATCGGAAAAGCCGCCATCGATGCAGCAACTGCCTAGGCGGCAGGCGGAGACGATGGGCGCGACAGACCGCTAAGGGCCTATCGCACGTTGCAGGTCCGCGAGTGCTTGCTCGCACGCGGTTTTATCGCCCGCGCTGTCGGCGGCGCGTGCGCGCAACATGGCTTGCCTGACAGTGTCAAACGTTTCAGATGATACTTGGCCAAGTGCTACTTCAGCGGAGCCAACAGTGCGCGGTGTCGGTTGAGCATGCATGCCAGCGCCAACTCCTTGGCGAGCGGTCGGCCCGGCGGCTGCCTTCGCTTCTAGCTTGGCGTCGATTCGAGCTTGTATGTTACTGATCTCGTCCGAACATGGGCCGGCGCAACTCGCCGATATCGAAGCGGCGAGCGCAAGTGCGCCGAATACCAATAATCTCGGAGCGGTCATCACGTTCTCCCAACGTGGCCACACCACCGCGCTGCCCGTACAAACAAAAAGCAGCGCGGCATGGATGAGCAATGTTCAACCCTGGCTAGTCGCCGGCCGCGCCATGCGCCGCCATCGCCTTCTCGACCTGCGCTTTCACTGCCTCGAGGTTGAAGCTTGCGCCCTTCTGCGCGGGCGGAAAGTCGACGAAGGTCTGGCCGAGCTTCGCCGTTTCCTGCTGCACGAAAACGCCGCGCCAGAATTCGTACATGTACCAGTTGATGTACCCGACCGAGCCCTTGTTCTGATCTACGATCAGGCCAGTGCGCTCGTAGGGGTCGAGCCTGATATTGGTCACGATTGGCCAATCGACCTTGACCGTGTTGCCGAACCATCCGCTCGGTTGATCGGTGAAACGATACTTGAAGTCGCCGACGCGAGCTGCAGCAAGCGTGGTTTCCGTGAAATACCAAATCTCGTTGCGCTTCGACGGGCCCTTGCCAGTGATGAGGTCGGTCTGGTTGTAGCCGTCGAGGTGAACCTTGTAGGTGCGGTCTCCCATCTGCTTGCCCTTGAGGAGCTCGTCGACAATGTTGGGATCGCCCGCTGCCGCGACGAAGGTTGGGAACCAATCGAGCCCGGAGACGATCCCGTTCTCTATCTTGCCTGCCGGGATTTTACCCGGCCAACGGATAATCATCGGGACGCGGAAGCCGCCCTCCAGGCCTGTCCCCTTGCCGCCGGCGAACGGTGTTTGGCCGCCATCGGGCCAGGTGAAGTTCTCGGCGCCATTGTCGGTTGAAAAGGCAATGATGGTATTGTTGTCGAGGCCATTGTCTTTCAGGTATTTCATGACCGAGCCGACGATATCGTCGAGCTGTGACATGCCGGCTTCCGACACCGACCAGCCGTTCTCTGATGTGCGGCGCTTTTCGTATTTCTCCGACAGATGCGTGACGACATGCATCCGGGTCGGGTTGAGCCACAGGAAGAACGGCTTGCCATCCTGCCTCGCCTTGTCGAGGAATTTGAGCGCGTTGGATAATATCTCGTCGTCAACCGTCTCCATGCGTCTCGGGCAGAGTTCGCCCGCATCTTCGATCTTCTGTTTTCCGACCTTGCCCCAGCGCGGCAGCACAGTGGGGTCGTCCACGTCCGTCGCCCAGCTATGCACCATGTTCCGTGGGCCGACGGTGGACTTGAGCGCCTCCGGATAATTCGGATGGCAGGGATCTTCCATCGCGTCGAGGTGATAGAGGTACCCATAGAATTCATCGAAGCCGTGCACCGTGGGCAGGAACTTGTTCTGGTCGCCCAGATGGTTCTTGCCGAACTGACCCGTCGCGTAGCCCATTGACTTGAGCACGGTGGCTGTCGTCGGCGCCTCGTCGGGAATGCCGAGAGGCGAACCGGCCTGACCGACCGTGGTCAATCCGGTGCGGATCGGCAACTGGCCGGTAATGAAATTTGCGCGGCCGGCCGTGCAACTCGCCTCTGCGTAGTAGTCAGTGAACCGCATGCCTTCCGCGGCCATCTGGTCGAGGTTGGGGGTCCGAACGGCCATCATGCCCTGATTGTAGACACCGATGTTGGCCCAGCCGACGTCGTCACCCATGATAAAGACGATGTTGGGCTTCTGCTGTTGTTGTGCCGACGCCGACGTGACAGTCGTAGTCACGGCAGCGAGGAGTAAGAGCAAATTCAGCGAGAGCATTCTGGTTATGCGCATGACTGCTTCCCGGAATTGGCTGCCTGTGACGGGCCGACAGCCAGCGCCCGCGGCCCTCTAACAGAGGTCCGCAGCTTCTTGATGCCTGATCGTTGCGGAAGCTTAGTCTTGTGTTGAGTTGATAGCCCTCAGGGCTTTGCCTGAAAGTTCTCGCAATGCTCCCCTATCAGGAACGCCCTCTACGCGATGATCGGCGCACCAACAAAGACGACAGGATGCACCGAACGGAACGCGACCGTATCGATGCAGCAACTGCCTATGCGGCGGGCGGAGACGACGGGCGCGACAGACCAAGATGCGAGCGGAGGGTGTGACCTTCGTAGGAGGTGCGAAACAGCCCACGACGCTGCAGGAGTGGGACGACTTCGGCGATGAAGACATCCAGCATCTCGGGCAGCACCGGCGGCATCAGGTTGAAGCCGTCGGCGGCGCCGTCATTGACCCAATCCTGCATCAGGTCCGCGACCTGCTCGGGCGTGCCCTCGAACGTGAAATGTCCGCGCGCGCCCGCGAGCTTGGCCAGCAGCTGGCGCAGCGTCGGCTGCTCCTGCCTGACAAAGCCGACGATCACCTCGGTTCGGCTGCGTGCCGCGTCGTTGTCGCGAGGATCGGGGAAATCCTCAGGCACGAGCTTCTTGTCCAGCGGCAGGTGCGAAAAGTCATAGCCGCCGAAGCGCAGCGACAGCCGCTGCCGTCCGATCTCGGGGTCGGTCAGCGCGTTCAGCTCATCGGAATAGCGCCGGGCCTCGGCCTCGGTCGATCCGATGATCGGGCTCAATCCGGGAAGGATCAGCACATCTTCAGGACTGCGTCCGAACTCCCCGACCAGCGACTTCAGGTCGGCGTAGAATTCCTTCGCCGTTGCCGTTTCGAGATGCGCGGTGAAAACCGCTTCGGCGTGGCGCGCCGCAAAGCGACGACCGGTGTCCGATGATCCGGCCTGGACCAGCACCGGACGGCCCTGCGGCGATCGTGGCAGGTTCAGCGGACCGGCCACCTTGTAGTGTGGGCCGACGTGATTGATGGGTTTGACGCGCTTCGGATCGGCGTAGCGTCCACCCTCACGATCATCGAGGACAGCATCATCGGCCCAACTGTCCCACAGGCCCTTCACGACAGCCATGTACTCTTCGGCGCGCTCATAGCGATCGGCATGGCCGACCTGCCCGATGCTGCCGAAATTGGAGCCCGCCTGCGGCGACCAGGTCGTGACGATATTCCAGCCGATCCGGCCATTGCTGATGTGATCGAGCGACGAGAACTGCCGCGCCAGGTTGTAGGGCTCGGTGTAGGTCGTCGAAGCCGTCGCGATCAGGCCGATCTGACTCGTGGTGGTTGCGAGCGCGGCCAGTGTCGTGATCGGCTCCAGCCAGTTGAACGGCGTCTTCTCGACGTCGTTCCAGAGTCCGAGCACATCGGCGAGGAAGATCGAATCGAACAGCGCGGCCTCCGCCTTGCGCGCCAGCTCGATCGTGTAACGGATATCGGTCAGCGGCAGCCGGGACGACCCCGGATGCCGCCATGACGCCTCATGGTGACCGCGGCTCTGAATGAACAAATTGAGGTGCATCGGGTGTTTCAGTCAACGTCACAGGATTACGGGCGACAGCATGATGAATTCAGGTTGGCCCCAATTTGCCACGCTCGCAAGCCTGCTCTCCCGTTTGTCGAGGGAGTGATTGCGTCTGCGCGCGACGCGACTGGCAACGCAGCCAACAACAGCGCAATTGGAACCAATGCCGGCCCAATGTCAGGGAAAACCCTGATGGATATCACTTGGGCCTTGATGAAGGGTCAGCAAGCCCGCACCGCGCCGCTTGAGGGCCAGATAGATGCGGTTGAACTCATGAAGGAGAGTATTGCATGTACCTGCGAACAAAGAAGATCGTGAGCCTGCCTCTTCTGGCGAGCGCAATTGCAATTGCGAGCCTTGCTTTGTCCTCGTCAGCCAAAGCGGATGCCTGTCAAATCATCGGCAGTTTTGCACCATTCGGCCAAAACATGAGCGGTGAATTCAACGTGCGTTCCGGCGGCTCTTGCACGTCGGCGCTGTCCATGCCCGGCACGATGCAAAATACGAAGATCGTTACCGGTCCTCAACATGGGACCGTAAGAATGGTTGATCTCACAACCTTTGAGTACAAGGCAAAGCCTGGCTACACGGGCAGTGACAACTTCACGCTTGCAGCAACGGGGTTTGGGACCTTGGGCACCGGTACATCCACTTTGAAGATGAAGGTGAACGTCAAGTAGCCGAACGCTGCTTTTCAGGCGATGGTTGTCGCGTTGGCAAGGAGCGGCGGCCTCGCATTTGGCTCCTTCCCTCGGAAGCACCCGTGACGGCGCGCCAGCGAGTCCGCGCCTCTAGCCCTTGCCGCTCATCTTTGCGGTGACCCGCGTCAGCGCGTGATCGATGGCCTCGATCAGCCGGTCGCATTCCGACCGCGTGATGATCAGCGGCGGCGACAGCACGATCGTGTTCGAATGCCGCGCGCCGCCGCCGGAGCGGCCGACGATCACGCCATTGTCGCGACAGAACGCGACAACGTCGCCGACCAGCGGGCCTGGCAGTTGCTCCCTGCTGGCCCGGTCTTTGACGAGCTCGATGCCGATCAAAAGGCCCTTGCCGCGCACCTCGCCGCAGATCTCGTGCTTCATCAGGCGGTCTTTCAGACCATCCATCAGATAGGCACCCATTTCGGCCGAGCGTTCCGCGAGGCGCTCCTCCTGCAGGATCTCGATGTTGCGAACCGCGACGGCGGCCGCGACCGGATGCCCGCCATAGGTGTTCACCTGCATCACCTGGCGGAGTTCAGCCTCGGTGCCGAGGAAGCTCTCGAACACCTTGTTCTTCACCACCGTTGCCGCGATCGGCAGGTAGGCCGAGACGATACCCTTGGCGATCGCCATGATGTCCGGTGAGATGCCATAGTGCTGGTGGCCGAACATTTTGCCGGTGCGGCCAAAGCCGTTGATGACTTCGTCGACGTGGAGCAGCACGTCGTACTTGCGGCAGGTCGCCTCCACCATCGGCAGATACTCGTCCGGCGGCACGGCGACGCCGACGCCGGACATGATCGGCTCGACGATCACTTCGGCAACGCTGGCGGGACCTTCGCCGAGAATCGCCGTCTCGATCGCCTTGGCGCAGGCGACGCCGCACTCCGGGTATTTCAGGCCGAGCGGGCAGCGATAGCAGGTCGGCGCCGGGACGTGCACGAACTCGCCGGCGAACGGCTCGAACTTGGTCTTGCGGTCGCCCATGCCGCCGGCGGCGAGCGTCGCCAGCGTCGTGCCGTGATAGGCATAGTAGCGGCCGATGGTCTTGAATTTGAACTGCTCGGGAAATTCGTGCTTCACATATTGCCGCGCGATCTTGAAGCCGGCCTCGTTGGCCTCGGAGCCCGAATTCACGAAATACGTGTGGTAGCCGCCGCCCATCAGCGAGTTGATCTTGTCGCCGAGCTCCGCCGCCGGAATATTCATCGCCGTGTGCGGATAGTAGGCGATCTGCTCCATCTGCTCGGCGGCGACCTGGGCGAGCTCGGTGCGGCCATAGCCGATGTTGACGCACCAAAGGCCTGCCATCGCGTCGAGATATTCGGTGCCGTTGTGGTCGACCACCGTGGAGCCCTGCGCGCGGGTGACGACGAACTGCTTCTCCTCCAGCGTGCGGTGCTGCACAATCGGGTGCAGCACCGTCTCGAGGTCCTGCTTGACGACACGCGCGCGCACTTCAGGATCGGGGGCGTTCACGATGGACACGATGAGCCTCTCTGTTGTTTTGGGGTTTCGTCGGGGAGGGATGCGCCTCGTCGGACTTGACCAGATTTACGCGGCGGTGCGGATTTTTCGCCTTACGCGGGCGGGTGTCAATTGCCGCCTTCGAATGGCCGGCAGCTCTGCGGCGCGCCCCCTCGCCTAGCGAGGCCGCCGAAACCATGACCTCAGCGCCCCGGATAAAATCGCCGCCGCAATAATCAGGCCGACGATCGGGATCCAGAACAGCACCGCGCCCACCAGCAAGACGAGCAGCAGGATGGCGACGAGGCCGATCGCCAGCGCCAGCATGACGAGGCCGAACGGCCCGAGCCGTGTGACATAAACCCGCTGCACGAACTCCGACTGCGCAAAGGGATCTGTTTGTGACGGCCGCACCGGCGTTCCCGGCGGAAAAATCTCCGGCTCGATGCGCGGCTGTTCGCCCTGCGGCGTTGATCGGTCGTCGCTCATGACAAGCTCACCCGCTCTGGTCCACGTTTATCCTAGCAGTTCGCTTCATATAAGCGTCATGCGAGCGCTTTGCTCACCCAAAAATGAGCGATAATCGAGCCGCCGATCGCGTACCCTGTCCGCGACATCAACATGGAGGTGCAACGTGATCCGCAAGGCAAACGCCGTTTGGCAAGGCACCGGTCGCGCCGGCAACGGAACCCTGACGACCAATTCCGGCATTCTCGCCAGCACGCCGTACTCGTTCAAGACCCGCTTCGAGAACGAGAAGGGCACCAATCCCGAGGAGCTGATCGCCGCCGCGCACGCCGGCTGCTTCACGATGGCGCTGGCGTTTCAGTTGCAGGCCGCGGGCTTCACCCCGACCGAGCTTGCCACCGAGGCCGCCGTCACGCTCGAGCAGGAAGGCCAGGGTTTTCGCATCAGCAAGTCGGCGCTGACGTTGCGCGCAAAGGTACCCAATCTCGACGAGGCGACGTTTACCAAGCTCGCCAAGGATGCCGAGAAGAATTGTCCGGTGTCGAAAGTTCTGAACGCCGAAATCACGCTCGACGCCAAACTGGGCTGATATCGGCGCCACGAGGCGCGACGAGAGGAGAGAATTGGTAAACCAATACGCCTCTTCACCACTCGTTTGCCTTTTCGCTTTCCTCCTTGTTCAGCCGCCGCTGACACGATGACGCCCACAACAAGAACAACGCATGCCCGAACAGGACATGCGCAAAAAAGTGGGCGTCAACAATGATCAACGAAGCGGAGGGCACCCGCTCCAGCTTGCTCAGGCAGCTCTGGCTCTGCCTGTATCATTACTGGAACGACTAACGCTCGGTTAAGCGACGAGGTGGCCCTCAGGCCACCTCGTCGTCTGTTGCCAGCATTCCGTAGTCGGCGGTCAGGTCGAAGTAACCGGCGAGCGCCGGACGTTCGAACAGATAGCCCTGCATGGAGGTGATGCCGGCCTCGCGCAGCAGCCCGAGCTGATCTCTCGTTTCCACGCCTTCGGCCGTCGTGGTCATCCGGCGCCGTTTCGCGAACGTCAGGGTCGCGTCGATGATGGCGCTGTAGTCGGCTTCCGTCATGTTGCCGATGAACGAAGAATCGATCTTGATCTTGTCGAACGGGAACATCGGGAGCTGGCTGAGCGTCAGTTGGCCGGTGCCGAAATCGTCGAGCACGATCGTGACGCCGAGCTCCTTGAGCTTCTGCAGCAGCGGCAGGCAGTCCACAGACTTGATCAGCGCCGTCTCGGAGATTTCCAGTTCCAGCCGTTGCGGCGCCAGCCGCGCTCCCGCAAGGGCCTCCTTCACCACCACGTCGAAACTGGCCTTGCGGAGCTGGACCGACGACACATTGACTGCGAGCTGGATATGGTCGGGCCAGGTTGCGGCCTGCCGGCACGCGGTCTCGAGCACCCAGCGGCCGATTTGCGCGATCAGCCCGCTCTCTTCAGCGATTGGCAGGAACTTGTCGGGAGAGAGCAGGCCGCGCTGCGGATGTCGCCACCGCAACAGGGCCTCGGCCGCAGTGACCTTCATCGTTGCCGCATCGACAATCGGCTGGTAGTGCAGCTCGAGCTCGTGGTTATCGAGCGCATGCCGCAGCTCCATCTCGAGTTCGCGCCGCTCGCTCGCAGCAAGCGTCATTTCGGGGTTGAAGAACGCGTAGGCGCCACGGCCGGCCGACTTCGCCTGATACAGCGCGAGATCGGCCATCTTCAGGAGGTTTGCCGGATCGCTGGCGTGTTCCGGCGCCAGCGCGATGCCGATGCTGGTGCCGATCGAGACATCCTGGCGTTCGATGTTGAATGGCCGCGACAGCAACTCGACGATGCGGTTCGCGAACGCGGTCGCGGCCTGGACCGGATTCACGGCGCGGGTCTGGATGATGACGAATTCGTCGCCGCCAAGCCGGCCGAGCGTGTCGGTCTCGCGCAGCGTGCCCTTCAGCCGGGTGGCGACCTCACACAACAGCGCGTCGCCTGCGGCGTGGCCGAGCGAATCGTTGACCTGCTTGAAGCGGTCGAGGTCGAGCAGCAACACGGTGAACGGTTCGCCGGTGCGGCGCTCACGTGCGGCGGCTTCCTCGATGCGCTGGCTGATCGAAGCGCGATTGGCGAGCCCGGTGAGCGCGTCGTGATGCGCAAGGAAGGCCATCCTCGCTGCCGAGCGGCGCTGCTCGGTGACGTCGTCGTGGGTCGCGACCCATCCGCCATCCGGCAACGGCCGGTTGACGATCTGGATCGAGCGTCCGTCCGGCAACTCGACCTGCGGTGCGGCTTTCGCGGCCGGTGTGCAAGCGGCTGCGCAGATCCTGCAGATTGGCGTCGACGTCGCCGCTGAAGCTGCCGGCTTGCCTGTGATGGCCGAGCAATTCCTGGAAGGTGCAGCCTGATGTCACGATGTCGGGCGACAGCCGATACATCTCGAGATATCGCCGGTTGCACATGACGAGCTGCTCGGCGACGTCGAACAGCACGAGACCTTGCGACATGTTGTTGATCGCAGTTTCCAGTGATCGAGCGCTCCTGCTCCAGCGTCCGCCGGGAATTCTCGAGCCGGGCGCGGGTTTCGGTGAGCGCGCGGATCGCGTTGTCGGATTGGCTGGCCATATCGGTCAGCTTGCGGTCGGCGACGAGCGCGACGAGCGCTCATGCCGAGAATGGAGAGCAGAGCGCCAGCATTGCTGATGGTAAGCGACGCTGGTGGCAAAGCAGACGATGATCCCGAGGGCGGCAAGGCGCCAGGCCTGGTGGTTCGTCTGAAACGTCAGCTCGCGCGACATCTTCGAGAGCACCCGATAGCTTCCGCAGCCTGTCGAATAGCGCAAATCGCTGCGCTTTGCTGCAACCGGCGCCAACTTCCCCGGATCGGACTTAATGGCGCGTGAAATGACGATGAAAGATTGCGTCGTGATTGCGAACAAATTGATTGATCGATCTGCTGCGGCCCGCGACAATCTCGCGCCGCCGCAAGAAGACGCGAGGACAAGGATGAGCGAGGACCATTCGCGCAGACTGAAAGCCGCGTCCGTGCCTCGGCGCGCGACGCTGGACGACGCCGGTCAGCTGACTCAGCTGCTCGCCTCGGCGTTCTTCAACGACCCCATCATGGACTGGCTGGTGCGACCGGGGCCGCAGCGCGCCTCGGCACTCACCGCCTTGTTCTCCCGGATTTTGCGCAAGCGCGCGATACCCGCGGGCGAAGTATGGATGAGCGATGACGGCTCGGCCTGTACGGTGTGGCTGCCGCCCGGGCTCCCGCCGGCGCCCGTCGGCACCATCGAGCAACTGAAGCTGTTGCCGTTCTACGTCAAGGTGTGCGGGGTTCAACGTCTCGGACGCGGCGCCGCGATCTCCGAGGCAGTGCAAAATGCCCATCCGCGCGAGAGCCATTTCTATTTGTACTTCATGGCCGTCGACCCCGCGCTTCAGGGGCGCGGACTGGGAGCTTCGATCCTCGGCGCAACGCTCGCACGGATCGACGAGATCGGCTTGCCCGCCTATCTCGAAAATTCGAATCCGAAAAACACCCGGCTCTATGAGCGCGCCGGCTTTGCGGCGAGGGAAAGCATCTCGCCCGCAGGAGCCCCGCCGCTTGTTCCGATGTGGCGCAAGCAACGCTGACACGCCAAACCTCCAGTATACCGCCGCTCCGCGATTCTCGCGACAAGGCACACAAAAGGACTTGTCAGCTCCGTCCTGAGCTCGAAGATGGGCATTCGCACAAGGGAGCTGCGTCAATGCCTGCCATCCACGAGACAAGCCTTGCCGGACGCGTCGCCGTCGTCACCGGCTCGGGACAGAACATCGGCGCGGCGATCGCGCGGCGCCTCGCCGAAGCCGGCGCCGCGGTCGTCGTCAACGGTCATAGCTCGAAAGAGAATGTCGAGCGCACGGTATCCGAGATCCGCGAGGCCGGCGGCCGCGCTGTCGGCATCATGGCCGACATCTCCGAGCCGAACGACGTGAAACGTCTCGTCGCCGAGGCCAACGCGGCGTTCGGGCCGGTCGACATTGCGGTCTCGAATGTCGGGCGCAGGTTGCACAAGCCGTTCGAGGACATCACCATCGAGGACTGGGATTGGGCGATCCGCACCAACCTGTCGTCGTGCTTCTACCTCGCCCATCACGTGATCCCGGCGATGAAACAGCGGCAGTGGGGCCGCGTCATCCATGTGTCCGGCTTCGACGGCTTCACCGGCCACATGGCCAATCGCGCCTACAACATCGCGGCGAAATCCGGCATGCACGGCTTCACGAAGGCGGTTGCGCGCGAGCTTGGGCCGTTCGGCATCACCGCCAACACGGTCGTGCCCGGCGCGATCGATACGGTGCGCGACTGGAGTCGAGTATCCCGGCCGCAACGACGAGGCCGCGCGCAACGCGATCCCCGTGCGCCGGCTCGGCCACGTCGACGACATCGCCCATGCCTGCGTTTACCTCTGCACCACGGGCAGCTTCGTCAACGGCCAGGCGCTGCACCTGAACGGCGGCCAGTTCATGTTTTGAGGGAGCTGGCCGGCGACGCCCGCGCGCGACGCCCCACAAGATCAGCGCAACTCGCAGAAAGCCTCGCCTCCGACGGCAGCCTTGCCGCCCGCTGCGCTGGAATCTCCTTGCCGCCTCTGCATGGCGCGCACGGCGAAATGAGGGTAGAAGTCGGGGCTACTCGGAAAGCGGGCCAAGCAAGAGGCAACAATGGCCAATCCAGACGTTCTCTCGACGCGTATTGCAGACGGTATCGCGGTCGTAACCTTGGGAAGCCCGACGCGTATCTTCTTCGATCCTGAGATGAGCGACGCTCTCCTGGAAGCGTTGACAGCGCTTGCCGGTGACGATCAGGTGCGCGTCGTTGTAGTGACAGGCGGCGCGCCGGGTTATTTCGTGCGGCACTACTCGGTTGCAGAGCTGGTGAAAACCGGTGAACGGCTCAAAGGCTCCGGCCGAAAGTGGGCGGAGGATACGCCCTACAAGCCGGGCAGTTTTGCCGAGGCGATGCGTGTCGCGGAGCAAATGCCAAAGCCGGTGATATCAGCAATATCCGGATCAGCCATGGGCGGCGGTTTCGAATTCACGCTCGCTTGCGATATTCGCATCGCTCAACAGGGCGACTTCCAGATCGGACTGCCGGAGATCAATATCGGCATCCTGCCCGGTGGCGGCGGCACGCAACGGTTGCCGCGGATCATCGGAATGCCGGCGGCGCTCATGCACATCCTGATGGGCGTGACGCTCTCGCCGGACCAGGCGGTGCAGAAAGGGCTGGTCCACGAAGCCGTTCCGGGCAAAGCGATCGACCGCGCAATGGAGATCGCGAAACGGCTTGCGACCCACACGCCGCAGTCGGTGCGACATATCAAGCGGCTGATCCGCAGCGCGCTGGAGACGCCGCTCGATTCCGGGTCTGCAGCTCGAGCGCAACCTGTTTATGGACCTCTGCGGCAGCGATGAGGCCATCGCGCGCATGACCGCCTACGAGAACAGACGCATTACCGATCCATCCCAGACCATAAGAAATTAGCGACCGGAAGATCTCGGCCCGCACAAGACCGCGTGGCGATCGGCAGCCTCGCCGCGCACAGCGTCAGGAACAATCTGCCGATCAGGTCGAAGGCTGGCAGCCCGGGGCACTGGCCGGGCTCCGAGGTGGCACAATAGCCACACTTGGTTGAAATTGCCGTTGGCGCGTTGACCGGCTTGTTTCAGCCACGCTTCCACCCGCATTGCCTGTCGGAAATTTCGTGGGGCGCTTGAGGGTGGAGGTGTCATGTCTTCCATCGACCGCGCCCGATCGCGCTTCGGTATTGGCAAAGCCATTCGACTGACTGGCACGGTGCTGACCGCGGCGACGCTTGCCGCCTGTGCCCAGTCCTCCGTCGTCACCGACAAGATCCGCGTTGCATGTCGGCAGCCGGTCGACCGCGACAAATCTCGAGCGGAAGTCATCCGTTGCAGCCAGCACTCCGACGGCGATCGGTCGGGTCACCGCAAAACATGATGCTTTGCTTGGGCTTGCGAGCTACTATGAGCATGGAACACTGACTGCGAGCGGCGAACCATTCGACGCGCGCCAGTTGACTGCCGCTCATCCAACCCTTCCCTTCGGAACCCACTTGCGCGTCACAAACCTTGTAACCGGAAAGTCTGTAACGGTTCGTGTCAACGATCGCGGCCCGTTCGTTCGCGGACGCGTCGTCGACGTGTCGTATTCCGCCGCTCAAACGCTCGGAATGGTTGGACGTGGCATCGCCAAGGTGAAGCTCGACGTCGTTCAATGACGGAACGCAATGCAGTCCCCAGGAATTTCGTGGCAAGGGCGTTCGCGCGCCCCGTCACGATCGGCGTCCTGTGTCTGACATTGCAAAGCGCCGCGCTGGGGCAGACTCAATCGAACGCCAGCCATGAGATGTATCTCGAGCTGCAGCACCGCGCCGATTCGTTCGTCGGGCAGCCGCTGTCCTTCGCCGGCAAGGTGATCCAGTCCGTTCAAAGCGGCCAAGGTTACGCGCTGCGAGTTAATGTCACCCCAGGCAACTACAACAGCTGGCAGGACACCATTTACGTCGACTACAGCGCGCTCGCCAGGACTGCCCAGAACGGGGTCGCGGAAGGCGATCTCGTCAGCGTCCGCGGCACATTCATCGGCATAAAATCATACCAATCGGTGGCCGGAGACACGATCCAGGTTCCCTCCGTCGAGGCCTGCGCGATTCAGCCCGGCCTCGGAGATATCCCGGCATGTCCTGGTGAAGCAGCAACGGCTCCGCCGCGCTCTGGCCGCTGACGGATTTTTCGGCGCAGCGAGTTCCTACCGTTGACCCCGCGTGCGTGCCAAGTGCCCAATCAGACGCTCACGAAACGCATTGGCGGGCGAGCCTCGCCAACTCTGCACTTGCGAGAGGGCTGACCAGAGGCTCGCAGCCGTACGGCAGCTTTGAACTCACCGCTGGCGTATACGACGGCAGCTGCAATCGATCGGCCTTGCCAATGCGATTTACAACGTCCCTGGCGGGCTTTGCATACAGTCTCGTGGGCGAAACCGATATTCCGGCCCCCGCAATGAAAAACGCAACAAGAAGAGCGGTGGCAACGCTCCCAACAAACACTTGAACACCGCCGCGTGTTGAGTGGCGGCCGTTCAATTGGCTCAAGCTACCCGCGGACATGTTCGACGCCTCCGCTTTGATCAGCGGACGGTTACCCGGCGTGAGGGTCGCGTAAATTCAGATGATCTCCATAAGGGGAATTCCGGAGAAAGGCTGAAGACAAACAATGCGAGGCGCCGGGTTCCCGTGCTGATGGCGCGGAGCGCCGGAACAGCCGCCGATCGGGCCGACCACAAGCGCGCGAGCGCACCGCCCTCGCCGATCAGCGCCGACGACAGCTTGCCGTCGACACCACCGGCGCGAGTCACCGCAAAGGGGTCAGCCCTTCCGGCGCTGCTTCTTGGCGGCTTTCCGCGCTGCGTATCGCTCGTCGCGCGCGGCCTTCTGTTCGGCCTTGAGCGCGGCTTCGCGCTCGGCCAGTTCGGCGGCCTCGCGCTCTTGCTGCTCTTTGGCGGCACGCGCGGCTTCCGCTGCCGCCTGCTCGGCCAACGCGGCTTGTCGCGCGCGCTCGCGCTCCTGCTCCTGCCGCAGCGCTTCCCGCTGCGCGGCCCGCTCGGCGCGCGCAGCCGCGATCGCCTCGCGCTCACGCTGCTTCTCGATCAGCGCCGGATTGTCCGGCCCCGCGGCGCTCTTGAATTTCGCCAGCATGGCGCGCCGCGCCTCGGCGGCGTCGTTCAAACGATCTTGAAGCTTCGAATCGTGCCGACGGCTCATGGAAAACCGCTACTCCGGATGGTTGCTGAAAAGGATGCTCGATTGTCGGCCAGGATGGTGACCGTCAGCCGTCCGGTGCGGCCAATACGATATTCACCGGCAGGTTTCAACATTGTTCCGTCCCGGCGGAACCGCTGGTGAAAATAAGGACACGCCAAGGTCCCGTGGATCGTGGTTAAGTCGGCATGCGCAGCCGAATTTGCAAGCCACGCATGGCGGCCGACCCAGAGGCGGACATTTGATGCGGATCCATGTCGGTTGCGAGCTGAGCTTCAACTTCCCGCAGACGACGCCGATGATCGCCATGTTGAACGTGCACTTCTCGCGCGTCTCCGACCTGGAGCAACCGGATCATCTGATCACGCGACCATCGGTGCCCGTCGAAGGCTATCGCGACAGTTTCGGCAACTGGTGCAATCGCCTGGTGGCTCCCGCGGGCGCCTTCAGCCTCGGCACCGATGCCATCGTGCGCGATCGGGGCCTCCCGGATCCGGTCGAGTTCAACGCCCTGCAGCATCAGGTTCAGAACTTGCCGGCGGACACGCTGCTGTACCTGCTCGGCAGCCGCTATTGCGAGACCGACCGGCTGTCCGACGAGGCCTGGCGCCTGTTCGGGCCGCAGCCGCTCGGCTGGCCGCGGGTGCAAGCAATCTGCGATTTCGTGCACAATCACATCACGTTCGGCTACGAGCACTCCCGCCCCACCCGGACCGCGTTCGAGGCCTACCAGGAGCGCCGCGGCGTGTGCCGCGACTTCGCGCACCTGGCGCTGACGTTCTGCCGCTGCCTCAACATCCCCGCGCGCTACTGCACCGGCTACATCACCGACATCGGCCTGCCACCACCCTACGCGCCGATGGATTTTGCCGCCTGGATCGAGGTCTATCTCGGCGACCGCTGGCATGCGTTCGACCCGCGCAACAACGCGCCGCGGACCGGCCGCATCCTGATCGCCCACGGCCGCGACGCCGCCGATGTCCCGCTGACCCACATTTTCGGCCCCGGCACCCTGTCCGGCTTTCGCGTCTGGGCGGAGCAAGCGGTATAGAGCGGAACGAGCGAGTGCGCCCTGAAGCTGCGGCCTTGGCAGCGGCTGGTCGCAGGGACGCTGCTCTCGGAAAAGAAAATCCCGGCTCAAAGAGCCGGGGTTTTCTCGGATCAAGCCGTTTTGTTGACAACCAATCCGGTGCCAGGAGCGGGTGCCGCTTGTGTCTTGGGGGCATCTCCCGCGTCACCGTCGCCATCGTTGGGTCGATCGACCTTGGGCTGGCTAGCCTGGACAGGCTGTGATGCAGCACTTGCCCCACCAACTCCGGAAACGCTCATTTTTTCGACCTTTCAGGATCGTTTGCGTTCCGCGGGTCTAGTGCCGGAGGCGAGAATTATTCGTTAAAGATACGAAGGCCGCGATGCGGACAATTCATCGGAATTTGGCAAGCCGAGATCAACAATCGCACCACGCCATCCTCCGCGACGGCGCACCCAGACGAAATCATCGCAGGGGCCAGACGCGGGCACCAAGGTGCTGGATTCGGATCGACTAGACCCTTCGTCTTGGCGGCGGCGGATTGAGTTCTGCGATCTTCGACTCGCACTCTTCCAACGTGGCGTGCGGGCCGGTGACGAATGTTCCGCTGACTTTGGTGCTATACCAGCCCGACTCCACGCCGAGGCGAAGCGACTCGTCGGACTGCACGTGGCGTGGCGAGAGGATTATCATGTGATCTTTCTACGGTTGTGGCAGGCACGGTGTGCGCTTGTTCGTGGCCGATAGCCAGCTGTTTCTGTGAGAACGAGGTGCTGGCTCGGCCATTTCTCTTGTGAGACGGGCGTTGATTTTCCAGTTCAGCGACACGGGTCAGCTTGCATCACCATCGCATGGAGCGCGATCTGATGAACGAGCGACTGGCGATCCCTTGAAGAAGAGCAGGAGGAAGCATGTCGGCCGGATCGGATCGTCGTTCGACGATGTCCTGAAGTCGGATCGCCTCTACGAGGACGTTACCCGCCAGCGCGATCAAGCGCGTGCTGGCTCGGCAACTCGGCCAGCTGAAGAAGCGCGAAGCCTTGTTCAGCAAAATGAAGCGATCGACCGGCGAGCCATCCAACTGCTAACCCAGCCGGGTGCAACGGCTTTCAGCTTTCGCCTGAACCAATGTCCCAAAACGTTAAATTTCTGTCCCAATCGGTCAAGTATCCACGCGGGACTCCCCTAAACTTCATCGTTTGCCGCTTCAAGAGCACCGTTTCAGGGCCATCGACGGCACATTCGCACACAGCGGGGGGCGCACGATGAAGACCACCAAACGCCGACAACTCAATCGGGAAATCTCCCTATCCTGTCCGGGCGCTAAAACCGGCGCCTAGCCGTGGGTCAACGCGGTCCCATTGCAAGGCGGATCAAGGATAGATTTTTTCTGATCTGTGTGAGCGTCCTCGTGTTGTGCTGGTTGACCCTGCTGATGGTTATAATTTCCATTCTTTAGGTCGCCGCAAACTCTGCGCTGCTCGGCACTTCCGTCTCTGCGCCATGAAATGCTGCGCGCCTATGAACAGAGGCGCGCGCTGCTGCATGGCCGCGCGCGGGACGGGATTACGGTGACAGTGCACTAAATTAGCGCCGATCGACCATGCACGTCAGTCGGCTCACGTCTATCTCGCGCTGGTCAATTCCTTGATTTTGCGCGCATGCTGCACGGCCGCCTGCGCCGCCAGGCTGTGCGTCAGCAACTGCATGTTCTCGGCGTCGTGCTCGTCAACTGGCGTGATTGCTGTGTCGATGTAGCTTTGGCGGTTTGGATCATTTCTGATGTCACGGCGGAGCTTGTCGATCCACATCCATTGCTTCGCGTACCGCGCCAGCTTGGTCGCCGTTTCAAAGGCAAATTGAGGATAGAAACGCCAAACCGGTTCGATCGGCATCGTCGGACGGCGGTCCCGGCGATATTTGAGGCGAACGATGCCGCTTTGCAGCGGGTGAACTTTTTCGATTGCGACCATCGACGAGAACAGGAAAACCATCGAGGCCAGCCGCGAAATCCCCCCATTCTGCGCGCCCGCACGCCGCAACATGCGCTCGATATGTTCTCTCGAGTAGTAGATTGACCAGGCGTTCGCGTAAGTCTTCTCCCACTCGGCGCGGCTCATGTGAGGATGCGCCGTCACGACATGCTCGACGTCGTAGAGATTCATGTCGGCGTCCATCTCGACGCCTTTCAGGAACAGCTTCTTGTGGTCCTCCGAACCAGGCAGTGGCGTCAGGCAGAAAAATTCGAGGATATCCAGGGGCAGCTCGCGCTGAATGATCGAAATATCCTCGGCGATGCTCTCCGGAGTGTCGTGTGGAAAGCCGAGGATATATCCCGCGTAGGTCAGAACGCCGGCGCGCTTCCAGGCCTGCAGCATCTGACGATATTCGGTGATCTTGTTCTGCCGTTTATTGGCCGCGGCGAGATTTGCGGGGTTAATGCTTTCGAGCCCCAGGAACACCCGCACGACGCCCGCAGCTCTCGCTTTCTCGATGAAATTCGGAATCTTGTGACACAGGGTATCGACCTGAATAATGAGCTTGAGGTCTTTCGTGCGCGCAGCCTTGAATTCCTCGCGCAACTCAATCAACCGATCAAGAACCGCTTCCCAGTCGCGATTGCGGGCGAAATTGTCGTCGGTGATGAAGAACCAGTTCACACCCTGCGCAAGGTTGCCGCGGATGAGGCGTTCGACGTCATCAGCACTGCGCTTGCGCGACTTGCGGCCCTGGACGTTGATGATCGTGCAGAACGAGCACTGGTACGGGCAGCCTCGTCCGGCGTCGAAACTCGTTTGGAAGTCATAGGTACGCCGCAGGAACTTTCGCGGCAGGATTGGCGTCGGCGCGCCTTCCAGGGACGGCAAATCGTCGAGGTAGTTGTAGATCGGATTCAACATCCCCTGGGCAGCATCGCTCAGGAGCTGGTCGCAGCGGCCTTCCAGTTCCCCGGCATAGAGTGCGATGCCGAGGTCGAGCGCCTCCTGCAAGTCCGGTTGAATTTGCGGCAGCATTGCGAGACAGCCCGAGACGTGGAAGCCGCCGATTGCGACCGGAACACCTGCCGCTCGCAGCGGGCGGGCGATGTCCATTGCGCGAGGAAACTGGTTGGATTGCACACCGACCAGAAACACCAGGCCGAAATTGTCGTGAGCACGAAATCGCTTGATGATCCGCTCGGTGCGGATGCGGGTATTGATCTCATCGACAGCATCAATGTCGATTGCGACATTCTCGCCGAGCGCGCGCCGCTGCCGGCTGTCCTCAACGAGGCTGTAGACGACCGCGAGCGAGTTTGAGGGGATGAGCGACCGGAACCACTGGATGACGTAACCGTCGTCGTCATAGTGCGTTGGCTTGACCAGGGCGATCTGGAAACGCCTCTCGCGACGCGACGACAAGCCTGCTGAAGACGGCAACGACACTGCCATAACCCCCTGGCTACAAATTCCATATTACAAGTCCGCGAGCCCGGCGCACCAAGGAAAAGCGACCCTAAGCGGTAACGGAGTGAGCGCCCTGGTGCTTTGGCGTCTCCATGCGGGCTTGAGCTGGGGCGACGGCACCGACGTGAATGCGCGCGCAGTCGATCACCGAGATATCGGACGTTTGCTCATCGTACGCCAGCACCAGGCGAGTCCCGCCGAGCATGATCGCCTGGGCGCCGTTATGCAGCGCGCGAACATTGATGATCACCGCTTAGCCTGTATTCTCATGCAGAACGAGGCGTATCCTCCTGCCTCGCAGGAGTACCGTTGAAACGTATCAGCGCACGCAAGGACGGGTCCAATGAACTACGCGGATTTTGAGTTTCTCAAGTTCGATGCAAAGCCGAACGGCGTTCTCCTGATCACGCTGAACCGGCCAGAGGTGATGAATGCAACCAACGCCCGGCTGCATTGGGAGTTGACCCAGATCTGGGGCGTTGTGAACGACGATCCGAAGGTCAGGGTCGTTGTTGTCACAGGCGCGGGAGATCGCGCGTTTTCGGCGGGCGGCGATCTCGGCTGGATTTCGGAGATGGCCGGCAATTCCGACAAGGTGGCGTCCACCATGAAGGAAGCCGGCGACATCGTGTTCAACATGCTGGCCTGCGACAAGCCGATCATTTCGGCGATCAACGGCGTTGCGGTTGGCGCCGGCCTCGCGGTCGCCTTGATGGCCGACATCAGCATCATGGCCGAAGAGGCGAAAATCACCGACGGTCACGTCAAGCTCGGCGTGTCTGCGGGCGATCATTCCGTCATCAACTGGCCGCTGCTGTGCGGCATGGCGAAGGCCAAGTACTATCTGATGACGGCCGAATTCGTGGACGGCAAGGAAGCCGAGCGCATTGGCCTGGTGAGTTTTTGCGTGCCGCGCGCGCAACTGCTCGACAAGGCTTTTGCCACCGCGAACAAGCTCGCCACCGGTAGTCAACAGGCGATCCGCTTCACCAAGCGATCGCTCAACAACTGGATGCGTCTGGCGCAGCCCGCGTTCGATGCGTCGCTCGCCATGGAAATGCTGTGTTTCATGGGCGAAGACGTCAAGGAAGGTGTCGCTGCAATCCGCGAAAAGCGCGAGCCGCGGTTTCCGTCCGCGCCGCCAACCTGAGCAATTTGGTTAGTTGAGCTGCAAGCAGAGGAGAAGCCAATGGACCTCGATTTGAAGGGAAAGTCCGTCGTGATCACTGGCGGCGGGTCCAATATCGGGCGGGCCATCGTGCTCGGTTTCGCCGGCGAGGGTGCCAACATCACGATCGGCGATATCGATGACAAGCAGGCAGGCGATACGGCCGAGCTGGCCAGGCGCGCAGGGGCAGCCAGTGTTCAGGTCGTCAAGACCGACGTGACCGATCTCGGCGACGTCCAGACGATGTTCAAGGCTGCGGTCGACAAATCCGGCGGCGTCGATGTGCTCGTCAACAATGTCGGCTGGGACAAGCTGATGTTCTTCACCCAGACCGACCCGGCGTTCTGGCAGAAGATCATCCAGCTCAATTTTGTCGGCAATCTCAACTGCACGAAGACTGCACTGGAGATCATGGTCCCGAAAAACTCGGGCTCGATCGTGTCGATCAGTTCGGACGCGAGCCGGCAGGGCGAGCCGCGCGAGGCTGTTTATGGCGGCATGAAAGCGGCAATCAACAGCTTCATGAAAACGGTCGCGAAGGAGAACGGCCGCTACGGCATCCGTTGCAACGTTGTTTGCCCTGGCGTGACGATTCCAGCGAAGCGTGAAGATGTCGGTGCCACCAGCATGTGGGCCGACATGAACAGCATGTTTACATCAGATCAGCTCGAGAAGGTCGCGAAAGCCTTGCCGCTCAAGCGTGTCGGGCAACCGGAGGACATCGCGAGCGCAGTGCTGTTCCTGTCGTCCAAAAGGGCCGCAGGTTATATCACCGGACAAGTCCTGTCGGTCTCGGGCGGCTACAGCATGGTGGGATAAGGCGTGCCGAAGCGATACGGATTACGCGGATTACGGTGACAGTGCACTAAATACCAATCGCCGCGAAGTTAAGTGCACTGTCGTCGTAATAGTAATACAAGATCCTAAAAATAAGGGCGGCCTTCATGCACGGGGCGAAAGGCAGCCAACACGGCAGCATTCGGGCAGAACTGCTCGTAGTCGTCGGCGGCGACCTTTCGATCCAGCGAATGCCGGCATCTGGCAACGACCACACATTGTGCGCACTGGCGCTCCAGGGCACGCAGGAGTGCCGGTTGAACTCGGCGGAGCGAAATCTCATCAATGCCCAGCGCCTTGAGCATCTCGGGCAGTTGAAGGCGGTCAGGCGCTGAATTGAAGAGATCATGGAGTTCGTTGGGGCTGATGCCGAGATCTCGCGCCAGTTGGTCGAACTCATCATTCTCCGAAAGGTTGAGGCCGGCGTGGTCGCGCTGGTGACTTAACCAAAGCGCCAGTAAATCAAACATTTTTGGTCCTCCAGGATAGGGGCGGACATGATCAGTTGCGACCTTTCTTGCGTTCCGTAACGAGCTGATGCTTGCGCGCGCCGTTCGCCTTGACCTGGATCAAGGTTTGCCTGCTTTTCCGGCTTCCGATGCAAATCACTGAATGCAGCGCGAAGTGACGCGATTGGCACTTCGCGCCGTTTTGCCGCTGTGCGGATTGGTCGTGGCGCGAACAATCACCTCCTCAGCTCGCATAAAGGCCGCTGATGGGTGCGGCGCGCAGCGATCTCAGCCCGTCGCCAATTGCACGACGGCATCGACGTGAATGCGCGCGCAGTCGATCACCGGAATGGCAGACGTACGCTCATCGTACACCAGCACCAGGTCGGTCCCTCCGAGCATGATCGCCTGGGCGCCGTGATCCCTGAGCAGCCGATGGCTCGCCGCATCGAACGCTGATCGCTGCGCTTCGGTGACGATGCCGGCGGCCGCCATCGCGACGTAGGCCTCGTGAACATCAATCAGGTCTTGTCCGCTCGGCGGAACGATTTCGACAGATGGCAAGCCGCCAAAGAAGCGGGTTTCCATCACGGTTCGAGTCCCGAGGATGCCGATGCGGCTGAGGCGGCGCGTCTCGATGGCCCGGCGGACTTCGACAATCATGTCGACCACCAGCAGTGGCGACGCCGCCTTGAAGTCGTCGATGCAGAAGTGCCCTGCAATCGACGTCACCACCACGCAGTTCGCACCCGCCGCGGCAAGTCGCTTGGTGAGGCGCGTGAAGATCGCCGCCTGACCCGCCCTGTCATTGCTTGTGAGATTCTTGAGCAGCGTTGGCGTATCGGCATGCGCAATCGTCAGCTCCAGTGCCGCCTGCTTGGCCGCGAACGCCGCGATCAAGCGCCGGTAATAGAAGTCCGTTGCGGCAGGGCCGATCCCTCCGATCAGGCCGATGTGCATGGTTCGATCCCAATCCTGGCTCGCGTACAGCCCTGACACGATCGCCAGCCTCGCTGCCCGCACAGCGTCGGGCTTACTTGAGGTCGAACATTTGCCTGACTGTCAAGACGCCTTCTGTGTCGCGTTTTAATCGTAAAAAAATCCATGCTGCGACGTTATGATCAGCCGCGAGCTGAAAAGCGGAGCTCTCGTCAAGGCTCACGATCTGCCGCTGGCGGGGAAAGGGTTTTTACGTCGTTCACCCGCGATCCGCTGGGACCGTGCGGGCGAGCCGAGTTCCACGCGGCCCAACACTCTCCATCCCACCGCCTTGCTTTGGTCAAACCGGAATGAAGGTTAGGGTCGGGCGTCCCAGCGAGGCAATCTGCACGCCGGTCTTGGACGGGGGGCATTGGACTGAGTACGGAGCGCCAATGCAATCGACGCTGTCTGCCAAACCAGGCGATGATCCCTGCGATGCCGTTGTGGTCGCACCCGATGCTATTCGGGTGGTGCCCTCCGATGACGAGCTTTCAGACCTGTTGCGCCATGTCGCGCGCTATCGCTCCGATACGCAGACAGAAACCACTGCGGACTTTAAGCCTGACTCAACGGTTCCCTCGATCGACGCGGTGTTTCGCCCGGCCCCCGCCAACGATGTCAGGGGTTCGAGAGACCGTCGGCCGATGGCCGCGCGGGTGGCACGTGCCGTCATTGCATTGCTGCTGGGAGCGTGCATCAGTCTCGCCGCCGTCGCCTGGAAATCCTACGGTGAAGCGGCCAAAAGGACGATCGCCGCATTGACGACGCAGTTCGTCGCGTCTTCATCACAGCCCGAACAACCAGCGCTGGCAGCACAATCGGCCCCGCCTGCTGTTCAGGCAGATGCCGCGAATGCATCATCTCCGCAACCGGCAGCCCTGACTCATAGTGCACCGAATGCCGTCCCGCCGTCCGCCGAGTTATCTGCTGATCTCCGCGCAGTTGCTCCAGTCCATGTCGCACGATCTCGCAACCTTGAGACAGGAGGTCGAAGAGCTCAAGGCCGGCATGGAGCAGCTCAAGGCCAGCCAGCAACAAGCGGTTCACGACGCAGCCAAAGCTGACGCAGCCAAGGCTGCCGTAGCCAAGGCTTCTGAGCAAAACCTGCGGCTCGCGATATCAGCGCCTCCGCCGCGGCCGGCCGCTCCGCAGACGCGCAAGCCGACGCGTTCATATTTGCCGCCGCATGCTGCCGCAGCAACCCCCGTGTTGCCGCAACCCGCGGCACCCTATTACGTGCCGGGGCAATCCGAACCACAACCACAAGTCATGATTGATCCGTCGGCCGAGCCGGAGCTGCCATTGGTGCCGCGGCCGCCGATGCCCGTGCGCTAGCACGGGTTGCTTGCCCGCCTGCTTGAGGTCGAACACGACCTGGCCGTCAAGACGCCCTGCTGACCGTCATCTGCAGCGCCATTAGAGCGCCATGTCATGTCCCGGGTTTATCCGAGCGCCGAATACAGCAGGTGCGAGCCGTTGAGGATCAGAAACATGGCAAACGAGCCTGCCAGCGCGCGTGACGGCAGCCAGTGCGCGGCCGCCACACCGAGACGCACCGTCGCAGCGTTCCCAGCACCAAGGCAAGTGTGGCGGGCATATCAATTGCCGAGGGCCCATTGGTCACCCGAACGCCCCAGCCCTGCCAGCCGTAAGCCAGTGCGCCGGCGAGGCTCACCGGCAGACCGATCGCGGCGGATGTGCCGATCGCGAGTTTTGGCTCCATCCCGGACGCCTTGAAATACGGAGTGAACAAGGTTCCGCCGCCGATCCCGACCATGGCCGCGACGCCGCCGAAAAACAGACTGAAGACGCCGAGCGCAACCCCTCCCTTGCCAGCGACTCAACGTGATCAGTTTCGACACGTCGGTCGGCATCGGAGAGCGGCGAACAGTGAAGGCCACCGACGAAAATGACAACGGGTGTGTCGCGTTCGCGCCGCGATCGCGCCGCCGATCAAGCCGCCGTCGACGACCCGGGGCTCAACACGGCGGGTCTTGTCGACCGAGGCGCTGCTTCAATAATGACCGTAGGCGCTCTGCGCGGACAGAAACGATGGCCGCCATGGACTTCCGAGCGCAATCGTCACGACCTGCCGGGCGCAATGCCTGTCGTGTTGAAGGCGTCGACCAGGACGGGCACCATGACGAGGCCCCCGCCATGCCGAACGGACCCGCGAAGAAACCTGCCGCAACCCCACTCAACCCGAATACAGCGAACATAAGCTCATTGCTCATGGAATTCCCCTGCATGCTGGGATGTTCGATCGTCGGAAAAAACTCCCCGGTGTGACGGTCAGCGACCGCTCATGGCCTGAGCCTGCTGTCGCGTGACGTTTTGGAAGGGTTGGCGTCTGGCATGCGCAACTGGTCAGGTCAAGCGGGCCGCTTGACTACGCGGGACTTAAGCCGGCGCAGACCATCGTTTCGCGAGCGCAACTGCTCTGGTCGCGATCTCAACTCCGACGATGGCAATTTCCAGGAAGGTAGCAATCCCGGCCAAAGCCAGCATGGCAATCCCCATCCACATGTCGTTTACCCGCCACGTGAATGCTGCGCCCAAAGCGTTTCCGGAGTTTTTCGTGGCGGCTGGCAAACGGTTTCGTCGGCCTGCCCAAAGGTCTGAGCTGACCGACGCTTTAGGGCAATGCGCGGGATATAAAAGAAGTCGCTCCCCGGTGATGGAGAAGCCAGGATCAGCCCAGCGGGGCGGACACGCCCCGGGCAGGTCCGCTGCTGCTCACTTCACTGCTCGACAATGGCTGCGCCTTGTTCGAGGCGGTGCAGCTCGCGATCACGACCCTCGGCGGCAACAACAACGGCACGCTGCCGGCCTTGTTGATTGTGATCGCGCCGTCGCCAGCCGTGGCGACGTCGACGTCCAGTCCACGTCCAGCCGGGCGAATCCGTCGATGTCGCCATGGGACATGGCGGACGTCGTCGACCGGTCCACGTGGGCTTGGCGGACATCGACGTGCCGGACAGGGATGCGGACCACTCCAACGTGGTATCGGTCATGGATCTGGTCGAGGTGGACCCGGAGCTGTGTCGGCGGACGTGGTCTTGGTGGACGTGGACTCGGTGACCGCGGTGAACGAGCCGGAGCCGGTCACATCCGTTTCGGCCGCTCCCAACGCGCCCGTCAATTTCCACGAATAACCGATGCCCCTGAAATCGATCGCCAGGTGCACGTGGTCGCCGGGCGCGAACGTGCCGTTCAGCACCGCGGTGTCGCCGTTGTTGAATAGCCTGAGTGCATCAGCCGTGAATCCACCGCAGCTTGACGCGACGGCAGGCTGCGTGACGCGGTTTGCTCCATTGAAAAACGATAGCCCTCCCGCAAGGACAACGACCATCGCAAACGTGGCGATGATCCGGGGTGTCCAATCCGGCTGCGTGTTGTTGTCGTTCACCATTGCCTCTTCCCCCGACAGGGCGGGTGCCTCGTGAGTCGCCGCAGCGGCCCTGCGGGTTCATCGACGATAACGGGGGTTCGTTTGCTTGCTGCATGAGTGCCGGAAATGGCCCGCCGATCCGGCCGGTGCGCGATGGCAGGTCCGACGCAGACGCGCTATGGGTTGCGCGGCGCGTTGTCGAATGAAGGAGATCGCTTTGGCCGCAAATCGAACGTTTCGGTACCTGGGTGAAGACGGCACGGCGCTCGCCGGATTTGTCTGGCGCGGTTCGTCAAACCCGAAGGCGATCATTCAGCTGGCGCACGGAGCTGGCGAGCACGCGATGCGTTATGTCGAGCCACTGAAGCCGCTCTTGCAAGCGGGCTATCTGATCTACGCTGCCGACCATCGTGGTCACGGCATGACGTCGGGGATGTCCCACCTTGGACAGTTCGGCCCCGGCGGCGTCGAGGCTGCCATCAACGACATGGCGGTCCTGAGCCGGCTGGCGCGCGCGGAGAATCCCGGCCTGCCGCTGATCTTGCTCGGCCATTCGATGGGCGCCATGTTCGCCCAGGCGTATCTTTACGACCACAGCCGTCTCATCGACGCGTTGATTCTGTCGGGCACGTCCGGCCCGGGGCCGCGCCTCGCCGGCAGCTTCAACGACAGCTTTCCGAATCCGCGCACCGACTATGACTGGCTGTCGCGGGACACCTCCGAGGTCGACAAATATGTCGCCGACCCCTTCTGCGGAATTCAATTCGATCCCGCGTCGCAGGCCTCGCTCGGGCAATTGCGCGAGAGCAGCAGGCGGCTGCAAGCGCCGCAAAGGGTGGGACGCAATCTGCCTGTCTACATCTTCGTCGGCGATGCCGATCCCGTCCATCATCATCTCACGCGCCTCACGCCGCTGGTCGATGCCTACGTGCAGGGCGGCCTGAAGGTCGACCTCAAGGTCTATCCGGGCGGCCGGCATGAGATGCTGAATGAAATCAATCGCGATGAAGTCGTCGTCGACCTGATCGCCTGGCTCGATCGCACTGTGTCAGGCCTGACACCGACGCGGTGACGAAGCGACGGCCTACAATCATGATGATAGTGCACTAAATTGTTGCTGATCACGTCAGAGGTAAGTGCACTGTCACCGTAATGCGGTGGCGTCACACGGCTGCGTGCCGCAGCTTGGGAATGACGTCACGGCCATAGTTGGCATACCACTGCTTCAGGATCTCCGGCGGTCGCGACCGGTTGAAGGTGGCGGCAAAATGGCCTGCGCCTGCCGCCCGACACTGCGCGATGACTTGTGCCGCCACCGTGTCGGGCGCGCCGGCGATGAACTCGTCATCCCCCACTGAGAAGGCATGCGCCGTCGGGGTGTCGAGGATCGCCGGCCGCTCGGGCGTATCGAGTCGCGGATCGGCTTCCAGAAACTTGCGCGTGTTGCGACGTTGGGCGTCGACCACGGCCGCGACCTCGCGGTCGTCATCCAGCATCGTGACCTGACGGCGAATGCAGAGGTCGTCCGGCCCGACCTTCCGCCCGGCCTTGTCAGCCTCGTCGCGAAAGGCATCGAAGATCTCGATGATCTTGTCCAGCGGGTGGAAGCCGGTGCAAAGCTTGGCGCCGCGTCGCGCCGCTTTGCGGGCGGATGACACGCTGACCACCGTGACCCAGAGGGGTGGCGCGGGTTGCTGCACGGGACGCGGGGTCAGGCGAAGGTTGTCGAAGTGCCAGAACTTGCCATGGTGCGAGATGACCGGGCTCTTCAGCGCGGCATCGAGGATGTCGAGGAGTTCGTCGTTGCGGGCGCGCGCCTCGTCATGCCCGAGGCCGACCTTCGCCATTTCATTGGGGATACCCGCTGCCGTTCCGATCTCGAGCCGGCCGCCGGTCAGGTGGTCCAGCATGCCGATCTCTTCGATCAGCTGCCAGGGTGTGTGATAAGGAGCCACCATGCCAAGCGTTCCCAGCCGCAGGGTCTTGGTCCGCGAAGCAACGTTGGCAATGAGCAGGTTCGGTGCCGGCGAATAGGCCGCGCCGAAATGGTGCTCGCTGAAAAAGATGCCTTCGAAGCCTGCCGGCTCAGCGCTCACCCATAAGTCGATATAAGCGTCGAAATAACGCTGCGACTGGGAGGCATCGAACCGCTCATGAAGATCAATGGGCGCCCCAAAGAATTCAAATATCCAAGGCTTTATCATTGTCGTCCCTCCAACGTCTTCGCCAACGCCGCCCGTAGCGCTTCCGCCAGCATACAGCAGCGTCGCCAAAACCTCTTGCCCGCGATCGCGACAAGTCAGCTAACTTCCTATCTATGACGAGATCTTCGCGCGCATTGCAGGTAAAACTCCAGGCTTCGGGCACGCGCTGATCGATTGGGACGCAGCGCTCCTGCTCGTTGAAGCCGCGCGGCCGTTCTCATCCGTGACTGCGCCTCAATGTCGCTCGCCGTGCAGAATTACGGTGACAGTGCACTAAATTTCCCCCGATTCAACGTCGCAGTTAAGTGCACTGTCACCGTAACCGCCCGACCGATCGGCAATCGCTGTCGGTGGTTGTGAACCTGTCACGAAAAGGCGCCAAAATCGCTTGAGGGCCGCGAAAGGCCTGTCAGACATAATCGGCATAACCGAGCCTGAAGCCATGACGCCACATAGACTCCAGCCGCGTGGCTATCCTCAACGGCTTCGGTCGGAACTCTGGTGATAGCATCGTCGGACTGCAGGCGCTCTCGGTTGCTGTGGAGCTGGATGCGCTGTCGGCCAAACCGGTGCTGTTTCGCCTGGGCGGCTTGTCGCCGATCATACAGGGCGCTTACGCCGCGGCCGCGGATCTGGGCGAAGTGCGCGATCTGCCATGGGCGAATGCGACGCGCGACAAGCCCTTCCCCGGCGCCGCGGCCTTCGCGCGCTGCATTGATATCCGTGACTTCGCGTTCGATCCCGCCTTTCGCGGCGTCGCGATGATCGATTATTTCCTTGGTGCGCTTGGCCTGAACCCGCAGGCCGTGCCGCCTCGGCTGCGTCGCAATGCGTGGCTCGCGTCCCGCATCCCGCCGGCACCGCAACAGGGTTATGCGCTGGTCTGCCCGCGCACCTCGACGGCTCTGCGCACGATGCCAGGCGAGGTCCATGACGTCGTGGTCGCCACACTCGCCCGGCGCGGGCTGAGGGTCCTGAACTCAAGGAGCGCCGATCGCTCCGGCAGAACCCGTCCCTGAAGCGGCGACGTTTGCGGAGCTTTGCGCAATCGTATCGCGAGCGGCGCTGGTGGTCTCCGCCGACACCGCCATGCCGCATCTGGCCGACGCCTATCACGTGCCGTGCCTGACGTTCTTTACCACCCATCGACCGGAGTGGCGGGTGCGTGACTATCCGAATGTGCGCGCGGTTCACCTCCCGGTGCAGGGCTTGCCCGGAGCGCTGGAGTTCGCGCGCGACACGGGCGACGAAGCGGCCGCGCGGCTGGCATGGTTTCAGCGTGGCAGCGACCTGGCGTGGGTCGCGCAGGAGGTGACGAGATTTACGGTTTCGGCTTGTCGCACGCGCCCTCGCGCGGGTGTCGGACCTGAAACACGAACTCGCCGAGTTGCCGCGCCAGCACGTGCTTGATCGCCCGCGCGGTCACATCTTCATAAATTCCCTCCGACTTGAGGAAATCATCGAACGACGATCCGATACGGCCGGCTTTGGTGTTCTTTGGATTACGGGATTACGGTGACAGTGCACTAAATTTCCCCCGATCCAACGCCGGAGTTAAGTGCACTGTCACCGTAACTCGTAACTTAACCGGGGACAGCTTGAGGCGACATTCGCCTCACGCTCTCAGCTCGCATAAAGCCCCTGCACGATCGGCAACCGTGCCGCCGACAAGCGGACTCCACGCGGAAGTACCGCGAGGTCTCACTTTGACCCCTTAGCGACATCTGACGGCCATTCAGCGGTGGCATTTCGCCCGCTCGTAGCCCCTTCCGCTGCGCTGGTCAGAACCGCTAGGATGCTCGCATAGGGAGGCTGCGTTGGATCTGAGACGGCGGCAACTTCTGACATTCCTCAGCGGAGCGCTGGCTGTAATGCCGTTCGCAGCAGCCCGCGCACAACCGGCACCAATTCACCGCATTGGGATACTTGCTCAGGACCTTCAGCCGGGTTTGCTGGAGGCGTTTCGCAACGAGCTTCAAAAGCTTGGCTATATGGAAGGAACCAACATCAGCGTCGAGGTGCGGGATGCGGCAGGACAAAATGAGCAGCTCGTACCGCTTGCGGAAGAACTGCTGGGACTAAAAGTCGAGGTCATCGTCGCTGTAAATACGCCCGCGGCGCAGGCGGCCAAACAAGTCACCCAGGCCGTTCCCATAGTCATAATGCGAGTGGCGGATCCCGTGAGGTCGGGACTCGTGGCAAGTCTCTCTCGCCCAGGTGGGAACGTCACGGGCTTGAGTTTTATGCCGGACGCTCTTGGGCCGAAGGGCGTTGAACTGCTTCACCAAATCCTGCCGAGCATCAAAAGAGTGGCTGCGCTTTATCGCGGGGATAATGTCGGGGCTGTTGACATCGTGGACGAGGTCGTACGGAAAGGCGAGCTATTGGGATTGCAATTCGTGCGTGTTCCGGTGCGGCACGATTCAAAGGACTCGCAGCAGCCTTCGAGATCGCCAATCGCGCCCGTTCAGAGGCGCTTTTCGTCATGGATGACGGAGCGATTACCGCTGGCCGCCGAGAAATCCTTGACCTTGCAGCAAAGAACGCGCTGCCCGTTGTGTCGATCTACAAAGACTTCGCAAAGTCTGGCGGCCTGATTGCGTATGGGCCAAACCTGGACATTGTTTATCGACGCGCTGCGCACTTCGTCGATAAACTCATAAAGGGTGAACGTGCAAGCGATCTGCCGATCGAACAGCCATTGATTTTCGACCTCGTCATCAATCTAAGGACGGCAAAGACCCTCGGGATTACAATTCCCCAATCCGCGCAGGTCAGCGCCGATGAGGTGATCGAATAGCAGCTGGCGCTGCGGCAGGTTGGCAAATCGTGCCTCAACTCGGCCACGCGACCACTTCTGCCGTAGCACAATCGCACCGCGCTCATCGTGGCCGACAACATGGAACGAGTTCTTGCCGATATCGATGCCGACTACTGCGATCGCTGAGTTGAGTGTTTGAGACATGGCGTGCTCCTTGTCTTGGCGCCCCTGGCCAGCTTATCGCTGGCGGGGCAGGAGCACGGCCGGGCCATCCCACTGGCAGAAATGCGATCTCCTTGGAATTTGCCTCAACGTCGGTATCATGCGGCAGCCCCCACGGAGTGCAGGGCCGGTGGCATCGAAGAGGCTTCAAGTGAAGAGGGCAATTTTCCTTTTGTTGGCTTGCGTACAGTCAGCGCCTGCGGGCGCGACCGACTTCCTGAGCCCCGACCAGATTCGTCAAGCTGTCGGCGGTGCAACAATTGCCCATACAAACCCCGTGACTGGCAAACCTGTGATGATTCAGTTTCATAACGACGGCACCGCTGGCATGACTGGTGGCCGCAATGGAGGAATGTCGGACTCCGGACGGTGGTGGGTCACCGGACAGGGAAAACAAGCCGCTCTTTGCTTTCATTTTCCGACTGCAGGCTTAGGGCAAACACCCTGCTTTCGTCTGTCGCAGAACGGCAATGAACTCGTTCGATATTTGCCGAACGGCGCTCCGGCGCCTGGCATAAATTTTTCCATAGTCGGTCGCAGCAACTAACCGACAGCGCAGCAAGTTTCTGCAAGATAGTCGGCGCGAACGCGGCCGGCCAGCGTCGTTGAGTAAAAGCGCCTTTGGGCGCGATCCAAGATTAGTCGCTAATGGCACTTCGCTTCATTTCGCTGTTACGCGGAATTGGTCGCTACCGAAGGCGTAGCGGACATTGGTCAAGCCGCACCGGTCAAACTTGATTCGTGACCACGTTCCCTGGCAACGCCTGATGCAGCTTGATGCACATTCGAGCTGAGCGAAATTGCTCAGATTCCGGGTGGAGCCCCGCATTAATATTCTTCCATCGCCGGTTCGGAACATGGGCAATCCGACGACGAGAGTGTCGCACTCTCGCCTCACAAATGGTGGGCATCATGCCGTCATTAGCTTGATTGATCCAACTCGAATAGCGATCAAGGTGCACGTCGGCCGCGGTGCCAAGGTCCGATAGCGTTGGTTGACGTCAAGCCGGCGCGGACGGGCTTCGAACAGCGCATGTTTGAGGGCATCAACTGCGAGCACGCCGACCTGATTGTCGTTGAAAACAAATCCAGGTACTCGGGCCTCTGACGGTTTGATGAAGCTGGCCAGTCCCCAAAATGACGAGGTGAGAAATGAGATGCGTCGTAACCCTGAAGGACGGCAGTGCGATGGAACGAGCTATGGGGGCACTAGCAAAGTATAGGTATGCTGCGGGTGGCGAGCCCGTCGCCCCCGAAGGACACCCAAGAGAGTGGAAGAAGTGGCTTCTTGAGATCAATTCGGCAGAAGTCGGAGCGATCCGCGACCACGTCGATGATGGCGATATCGTCGACATCGAGCCCGTCAATGAGTTCGCGAGCTCCGAGGTCCACTAAGTGTGCCGTGGTCCTGGCGACCATCCCGGACCATCGGCGATAGTCCGCATTGGCGCCTCAGTCAGAAATGAAGCGGATATTGGACGGACCCGAATCCGCAGCGCTCCGGTGGCTTCAAACGCTGATCGGCCGTCGGACTGGAACGTATGACCCTGAAGGTCCAGAAGCGAATACTGCGACGAAGTGCTCAGGGCCTTCCGACACTCAAGCCGCGCCCTGAACTGCGCCGAAAGATAGCTAAGGTCCGTTCTTGGTACATCGCATCACTTGGCTGCGCTGCGGAATTGGTCGCTATCGGGAGCACAGCGGACATTGCTCAAGCCGCACCAATCAAACTCGATATGTGACTACGTTCCCTGGCAAGGCCTGTTGAATCCAACTTGAAGCGACATTCGCTTCGCCCTCTCAACTCGCGTACAGCCCCTGCACGATCGGCAACCGCGCCGCCCGCAGCGCCGGAAACAGCCCGCCGATCAATCCCACCACCAGGGCTAAGCCCACGCCCTCGACGATCAGCGCCGGCGATAGCTTGAAGTCGAACACCACCTGCGTGAAGTTGCCGCCGAGGGTTGAGGCGCTGACGCCGTCAAAAATGAAATAGGTCGCGGCTGCGCCGACGAGGCCGCCGATCGCGGCGAGGGACAAGGACTTCCGCGAGCGTGCCGACGAACGCCGGAAAGCCGCCGAAGCCGATCGCGCGCAGGGTGGCGATCTCGGTCGCGCGCGACGCCACCGACGAGTACATGGTGTTCAAGGCGCCTGCGAGCGCACCGAACGCCATCGCAATCGCGAGCGGCCAGCCGAGCTTCTGGATGAGGTCGGAGGTCTGCGAGGCCTGTTCGGCGAAATACTCGTTCTCGGATTTGACGTCGAGTTTCAGCCTGGGGTCGTTGTCGCTGTAAGCCTTCAGTTCGGCGAGCGCGGCCGGCGAGGTCAATCGCGCGCGCACGGTTTGAAACACATTCTCGCGCTTGAACAGGCTCTGCACCACCGGCAGGTCGGCCCAGATCTCGGATTCGAACACGCTGCCGCCGGCGTCGAACACGCCTGTTACGGTCCAGCGCGTGGCGCCGAACGCAACGGTCTGGCCGAGATCAAAGCCCTCGAACTCGCGCTGCAGGGCCTTGCCGACCACGATTTCATTGCTGCCGCGATTGAACATGCGGCCCTGCACCAGGTGGATGTCCTTGCGTAAGCTGGCACCCTGCTCGCCGATGCCGCGCAGCGGCAGGTTGGCCTTGGTGTGGGTGGTGCGCTTCAAACCGTCGACCACGAGATAGAGCTCGGGCGAGATCAGCGCCTTGCCGTCGCTGCCCTTCGCGATGCCCGGCCCGTCCTCGATCAGCCGCACCTGGTCGCGCGACACCGTCGAGTTGATCTCGGCCTGCGAGCCGGCGCGCAGCACGATCGCGATGTCGTTCGAGCCGGAGCCGGCGATGGTCTTCTGGAAGCCATTCGCCATCGCCAGGAACGCGAGCAGCACGACGACAACGAGCGCGATCGCCACGATCGTCGATAGCGACAGCCAGCGCCGCTGCGCGATGCTTTTGAGATTGATCGCGGTGACCGCAACGACCTGATTGAGAAGGGAGAGCATTTTTCTGGTTAGTCCTGTGAGTGGTGCGCCAACGCGGGTCCGTATCTCAGGCGTCGTCCCCGCGAAGGCGGGGACCCATAACCCCTGTGGCCGTTGGGGTGCTGTGCAGTTGTCAAAGACAAGGTCACGTCTGCCTGTCGTCAAATTTCTGCTGCGGCGTATGGGTCCCCGCCTTCGCGGGGACGACGGCAGAATGCGCGGATGCGGCTGCGATCATAGCTTCCTCACCCCCGTCCCAGCGCGGTGGCGATCTTCAGCCGCATCGCGTTGACGGCGGGGATCGCGCCGGTGATCAGGCCCAGCGCCAGCATCAGCGCAAGACCCTCCGCCACGATGTCCGGCGAGACCGAGAACGCCGGCGCGATCTGAACGAGGCTGGCGCGCAGCGCGATCGTGACCAGTGCGGCGAGAATCAATCCCGGCACGCCGCCGAGCAGCGCCAACAGGACGCTCTCGCCGAGCACCATCGTCAAGATCCGCGGTCCCGAGAATCCCAGCGTCTTCAGCACGCCGATCTCGCGCGTGCGCTCGCGGATCGACAGCGCCATGGTGTTGCCGACGATCATCAGGATGGTGACGAAGGCGGCGCCGACGACCAGGAACACGATCAGCGCGATGTTGCCGAACTGCGCGGCAAACGCCTTGCCGAACGCCTTCTCGTTGTCGGTCGAGGTTTCGGCCGAGGAATTGGCGAACATCGCGTCGATCGCTTTCGCGATGCGGTCGTTGTTCTCCGGATTCGTCGTCTGCAGGATGATCCAGCCGATGGTGTCCTTGCCGAACGAGCGCGTCTCGTTGAAGTAATCGTATTGGAACAGCAGGAAGTTGGTGTCGACCTGCTCGGTCTTGCCCTTGACGATGCCGGCGATGGTGAAGTCCCAGACGTGGCCGCCGCCGTTCTTCTGGCTGAAGATGTTGCTCTGGATCGGCACGCGGTCGCCGACCTTCCAGCCCCACTTGCGCGCGAGGTTTTCGCCCACCACCGCGCTGTCGCGCGTCTGAGTGAACGTCCTCAGCTGATCCGCCGGCAGGTCGAACTCTTTTTGGTAGACGTCGAAGTAGGTCGCGGGCTCGACCGCCAGCGCGACCATGAAATTCTTCGGGTCCTGGAAATAGCCGCCGAACCAGTTGGCGTAGGTCGCCTGCCGCACGCCATCGAGCGCGCGCACGCGATTGTAGTAGGCGATCGGCAGCGGTTGGGTGAAGTTGATCTTGTTCACCGTCATCATGCGGTCGGCGGCGGCGTTGTCGGTGCCCGCCGTGAAGGCGCGGTAGAAGCCGGCGAGCACGCCGAAGATCGCGAACGCGACCAGGATCGAAACGATCATCAGGATCGCGCGCAATTTGCGGCGGAAAAGATTTTTCTGACGAGGCCGAATTCGTTCACGCCGCGAGCTCCCGTTCGACGAACTGGCCCTTGTCGAGATGCAGCGTGCGGCTGGCAAAGCGCGCCGCCGCCGGATCGTGGGTCACCATGACGATGGTCTTGCCGAGGTCCTTGTTGAGCAGCTGCAGGATCGAGAGAATTTCGTCCGCGGTGGTGCGGTCGAGGTCGCCGGTCGGCTCGTCGCACAACAACAGGTTCGGGTCGGACACGATGGCGCGCGCGATCGCGACGCGCTGCTGCTGGCCGCCCGACATTTCGCTCGGCCGGTGTTTGGCGCGATCGGCGAGGCCGACCACGTCAAGCGCGGTGTTGACGCGCGCCGCGCGGTCCTTCGACTTGAGCTTCGTGAGCAGCAGCGGCAGCTCGACATTCTGCGCCGCCGACAGCATCGGCATCAGGTTGTAGAACTGGAAGATGAAGCCGACATTGGCGGCGCGCCACGCCGCGAGCTGGCCTTCGCTTAAAGCCTCGATGCGCTTGTCCGCAATCTCGATCTCGCCTTCGTCGCAATGATCGATGCCGCCCAAAAGATTGAGCAGCGTGGTCTTGCCGGAGCCCGACGGCCCCATCACCGCGATAAAATCGCCGCGCGGAATTTTCAGATCAAGATGATCGAAGATCGTGATCGTCTCCTTGCCCTTGGTAAAACGCTTCGCCACGCCAGAAAGGCGAACCATCGGTTGTTCGGATGCCACTTGAGTTACTCCTTGGGATTTCCGTTGGGATGCGCTCGGGTCATCCAGCCGCTGAGGCGTGCTCCCATCACCCCGCTTCAGCGGCGAAGGGTCAGGGTGAGCGGCGCTCGCTATCCGTAAATTCGTCCTGGTGAGGCACTGCCTCGCCCCTCACCCTGCTGCGGCGATGGACCTCGCCCGCGCGGGGACGACGGCGTGATGTGCGGCTGCGCTAGCATCACCCACCCCTATTTCGCCGCCGTCGCCGTATTCGCCGCCGCCGCGCCTGTCTTCGTCGGCAAAAATGTCACCTTCACCGCCATGTCGGGCAGAATGCGTGGGTCCTTCTGTTCGAAGCGGATGCGCACCTTGACCGTTGCCTTGTCGCGGTTCGCGGTCGGCACGATCGCGATCACCGACGCCGGAATGGTCCAGTCCGGATAGGCGTCGAGCACGGCGTTGACGGCCTGGTCCGCCGCGACGCGGCCGATGAAGGCCTCGTTGACGTCGACCTCGATCTCGATCGAGTCCATGTCGACGATGGTGCAGACGCCGGTGCGGGTGAAACCGCCGCCGGCCGACAAGCGGCGAGATCATCTCGCCGGGCTGCGCCGAGCGGTCGACCACCACGCCGGAGAACGGCGCCCTGATCGAATGCTTGTCGAGCACGGACGCGGCGCGTTTGGCATCGATCCGCGCGGTCTCGGCCTGCACCTCGGCCTGGCGCAATTGCGCGCCGAGCACGCCGACGCGCGCCTGCGCCTTGGTGAGATCGGCCTCGGTGGCAAAACTGTTCTTCGATAATGATTGCGTGCGCGTGAGAATGCGCTCTGCATCCTGCAGGTCGGCCTTGATCGCGCCGGCCGCAGCGTCGGCGGCCTCGACGCGCGACTGCGCGAGCTCAAAATCCTTCTGCGCGAGCACGCTGTCGAGCTTCGCCACCACCTGGCCTTCGGTGACGGTGTTGCCCTCGTCGACGAACACTTCCACGACCTTGCCGGTGATTTCGGCGGCGACAGTCGCCTTGCGCCGCGCCACGACGTAGCCCGACGCGGCGAGGCGGCCGGCCTGGCTCGATTGCGCGACTTGCGGTGCGGGCTGCGCTGCCAGTGGCTGCGCTTGCGTCTGAGGTTGTGCCGGCGCGGCCGCTTGCGCCGCGACGTCTCGCGCCGGCTCGCCCATGCGCGCAAACAGCATGAACGCGGTGAAGCCAATGACGCGCAGCCAACGACAACCGCCGCGATCAACAGGCCGCGCTGCGATCCGTTCGCCGCCGGCGGTACCGACGCCGGCGCACTGCGGTCGATCGCCAGCGAGCGCAACAGCTTTGCCTTGTCCTCGGTCATTGTCAGAGAACTCAACTCCACCGCTCATCCCCGCGGACGCGGGGACCCAGCTTTGCCACAGCAACTTGTGTTTGCCGCGAGATCGCAACGATGAGATTGCAATTATGTCTGGTCGTCCCCTTTCCGCTGCGGCGAATGGGTCCGCGCTCCGGCGATCATCAACCTCATCCCTCACGCGCCGGCGAGCTGCTTCCCTCCGCGCGCCTTGCTCTCGCGCAGGAACTGGCGCTCGCAGTGCGCCTGCATCTCGCGCCACAGCCCGACCGGCCCCCAGCCGTCCTGGGTGATGCGGCGAACCAGATCATTGACGAAGGCGAGCTCGGCTCTTGTCAGCGCGAGGCGATACTCGCCTTCGACGACGAACAATTCCGGAAATTTCTGGCGCAACATCGGCTCGGGGATTTGCTGGTTCGGCTCCGCCAGTTCGCCAAGTGTCTTGCTCTTCATCTCCGCGAGGTGTCCCTCCAGTGCGGCAATCGTCGAGGCCAGCAGCAACGCACGGTCGACCAGCAGCTTCACCGCTTCGGTCGGCGGCAGTACGCCCAGCAGACGACAACGCCGTTTCGAACTGCGGGAACTCCTTCACCGGTTGCCCGAGCAGTTCGCGCATCCAGTCTTGCAGGAGGTCGTGGCCAGCCTGTGTCAGCAGGTAGACATTGCGTTCGGGACGCTTGCCGCCGCGCGAGGTCTCCTTCGAGGAGATCAGCCCGCGCGCCACCAGAAGATCGATCACGGTGTAGAGCGAGCCGTAACGCAGCTTGATGCTCTCGTGCTTGTGGCGGTGCTTCAGCGTCGCCGCCATCTCGTACGGATGCATCGGGCGCTCGAACACGAGCGCGAGCACTGCGAGCGCCAGCGGATTGGACGGCAGATTGAGCGACATGGCGGGGATGAGCTTCGGCGGCGGGTGGGCAGAAGGCCGCCTGAATAGCCGTGGCCGGAATATCCGTCAACGAATATTCGTCTGCGAATATACGTCCACGAATATACGTCTACGAATATCCGTATACGGATATTCGTAGACGGATATATGCAGGTGGCCGCGCGAAAACCCTCGCGAAAAGCGGCGTTACGTCTTTGTTGTCAGTAAGTTAGGCGGAACCGGTGGTCGCGCAGACGCATCGGCAGCGCTCACCGCTGAATGCGCGCCAAAATTCGCCTAATACGATGAAAATAGAGGGGTTTTCGCCGACCACCCGTTAACGGGTCAGCGCATATTGAAGCCCTCGAACATGGCGGCCAGCGGCGCGCCTTTATATTGCTTCTCGAGCTCGGTCGGGTGGATGAACTCGTCGCGGAACCACGGGAACTTCGACGGATTAAACGCCTCCACGATCCAGTCGATCATGCGCCGGCAACGGGCAATGCGTTGACTGCCCGGATGATACGACAGGAAGATTTCGAAGTCCCAATGCAGGTCGATCTGCAGCGGGATGATCTGCGCGCCGAGCGCGAAGGCGTAGGTCGGAAACATTCCGATGCCGGCGCCCTTCACCACCGCCCAGTAATTGCAGGTCGCGGTGTTGGTCTTCATCACCACCAACTCTTGCTGCGAAACGCCAGGGAACCAGCTCTCGAAGATCTCCTTGGTCTTGGTTTGGTGCGCGTCCTGCATCACCAGGCGATGCTTCTTCAAATCGTCGTAGCACTTCGGCCGGCCATAAACGTCGATGTAGCGCTGGCTCGCGAACAGCATGGTATGCATGTGGCCGAGCCTGACGATCTTCACTTCCTGTGCGGTCGGCTTCGTCAACTGGATCGAGATATCCGCCTCATTGCGCAGAATGTCTGCGCTTTCCATGTCGCAGTGCAGGTCGACGAGAATGCTCGGATAGGCGCGCTGAAACTCGACAAGTCGTGGCGCGACCCAGAACGTGCCGAGGCCTTCGGTGACCGCGACGCGCACTTCTCCCGACATTGCAGGCGCAACTTGATAGCGGTCGCGCAACAGATCGAACGCCGCGTGCTCCATGCGCTCGACGCCGGCGACCATGCGCATGCCTTCGTCCGTCAGCCGCGTTCCGTAGACGTCGCGGACGAACAGCGCGGTGCCGACGAGGCTCTCGAATTCATCGATACGGCGCCGCACCGAGTTGATCGATTGCCCGAGCCGCTCGGCGGCGGAGCGGAAACTGCCGCAGCGCACGACTTCGAGGAAGATGCGCGCGACGTCCCAGTCGGGAAGACGCTGGAGCTTTTCGGTCTGGCGTTCCTCTTGGGGAACACCCCTTTCCAAAACAGTAGGCACCCCTGCCCTCCGAAATCGAGTTAGCTGCAATCAGCGATTGCTTCTTCTTCTCAACAGGCAACAACGGAAAAGCGCATGACGGTCCATCATGGCGATCTCCAGGGAGCCCTTCCCGTTCCACCACCAGCGGTTTATCCCGCGAAACACCCGCTGCCGGCAAGCAATCTTGGCGAATTTGCCCGCGACTTCGTCGTTTTCACGCCAAGCGCGGCGTGTCTCGACCAGCTGATCGCAAACGCCAGCGTCGACCTGAAAGGCCTCGCCTCCAAGGAACCGGTTGCCCGCGTCGTCAACCACAACCCCGATACTCTATGGGGAATCACCCGCAAGGCCAACTACAATGCCGAAAACCCCGTCCCTGAAGGCTTCATCGCCTTCCTGATGCTGAATTCCGATGGTCTGCGCGCCCTGATCGACGGCAGCTTCGACGCATCAGCCCCCGATCTCAACCTTCTGTGCAGCCAAAGCGAGAAGCCGGCCGGCATCTACATCTGGGCAGTGTGGGGACGGAACCTGTTTCCGGGCATCTTGCTCGCCTTCGAGAAGGTGTGGACCCCGCTCTATAAGGACGCCGACCTCTATGCCCGTGCGGTGACGGCGCACAGCGCGCGTCTGCTCGAAACCCTGGGTTTTGTGCCGGGCGCATCATTAGAGGGCCGCGTCAACCTCGACCTGCACTGCCTCGTGCGATCGCCGAAGCGTGTGGCGCCGACCGGTCCGCTCTATGACCGCTATGACGGCAACGGCAAGCCCGGCGAAATCGCGGTCACCGTCGTACACACCATCGAGGAATTCATGCGCATGGTATCGATGCGCAGCGCGGTCTTCATGGCCGAGCAGCAATGTCCATATCTTGAGGAGTTCGACGGCAACGATTTCGCCTCTACGCACCTGCTCGCTTATCTCGGCAACGAGCCGATCGGCTGTCTCCGCATCCGATTCTTTGCCGATTTCGCCAAGATCGAGCGGCTCACGGTGCGGAAGGAATTCCGCAACAGGGGCGCGACCAAGCCATTGGTCGAAGCCGCGATCGATCTGTGCAAGGCCAAGGGCTATCAGCGCATGTACGGCCACGCGGCGCGGCATGTCGTGAAGCTCTGGGAGCAGTTCGGCTTCTCGGTGATCGAGAACGCGAAGGAGTTCGTATTCTCCGACTTCGAATACGTCGAGATGGAGCTGTTCACCGAGCGGCGGCCGACCGCGGTGACGATCGGCATCGATCCCTATCTGACCATTCGCCCCGAAGGCCAATGGCACAAGCCGGGTGTGCTCGAGGTTTCGGCCGCGAGGCCCGTGACCAGGCCGTCGATTGGAGGCTGATCGTGTCGTCGGTCATTCGCCTCAGGTCGCAACGGCTGTCCGAAATCCCGATCCTCGTGCTGGTCGACCTGCAGCAGGAATATGTCGCGGCGCCGCGCATTACGGCTTTGCCCGGCGCGCATGCGGCGCTGCGCAAGTGCCGCGACGCGCTCACAGCGGCACGCGCCAATGGCATTCCAGTGGCGTTCACGAGGTTGCAGGGCGCATCGGCGTTCTTCAACCGCTCCAGCAAGCTGTTCGACTGGGTCGAGGGTTTTGAGCCGTTGCGCAGCGAGATGGTGTTCGATCGCGAGCTGCCGTCCTGCTACGCGAGCGAGGGATTCGCCGCCTTCATGAAGGACGTGCGCGCGCCGGTCGTCATTGCGGGGTTCTCCGGCGAGTTCCGCATGTCTTGCGACGCTGGTCGACGGTTATCATCGCCGCCAGCAAATGATCTATCTCGCCGACGCCTCGGCGAGCCAACCGCTCAATGGCCTCGACCCGGATGAGGTGCAGCGCGCCGTCGCCGGCATTGCCAGCGTTTATGCCGACATTGCCGACACCGACAGCTGGACCAATTCGCTTGCCGGTCCACGACAGTTTACGCGAGCAAATTATGACACCTGAGGTTCGTCGCGAGCTCGAAGGGCTTGTCGGGGAGTTACGTGCGTTGGTCCCCCGGCTCAGACGGCACGATCAGCCTTTGGCAATGCAACTCGTCGAAATGGCGGTGCTCGAAATCAGGAGCCGGATGTACGGCATCAATGACGAGGAATTTCAGGCGCTGGTCGATACCCTGTCAGGACGTGAGCAATCGGGTTTCTCGCATCTATCGGAAGAAACCGAATTGGCGCAGATCAGCGAACGACCTGAGAGCCCGGCCAAGACTGTGCCGCCGGCTCGCGTCGTCGTCGCGCTCGACCAAATCGGCCGCAGCAAGCGCAAGCGCACGAATTGATCGGCTCGCAGCATGGCAGGCGCTTTCAGATTGCCCGCTTGGCCGCATTCCAATAGCAAAACGGCCCGGCACTGGGGGGACAGCGCTGGGCCAGTGAGGCGACGTCACGAGGAGAAGGCTTTCGGCGTCACCTGAGTTTCCGCCGCAGACTGGCGCGACGGCCGGTCGAAAACTGTCAGCAATTGACGCGTCGGGAGGCCCTATGCGGCAGCCTTCTTCGCGATCTGCAGCGTCTGTTGCCGCACAAGATCGCGGTAGGGCCCACCACTCCGCATCAGCGCATCCGGCGAGCCGTCCTGCACGATCTTGCCATCGCGCATGACAAGGATCCGATCGAAGGTGCGCAGCGTCGAAAGGCGATGCGCGATCGCAATCACCGTGCGGCCGCGCATGAGACGGACCAGCGCCTGGCGTATCGCCTCCTCGGATCCGGAATCGAGCGCCGAGGTCGCTTCATCAAGCAAGAGCAACGGCGCGTCCTTCAGGAAGGCTCGCGCCAGCGCAACGCGCTGCCGCTGACCGCCGGACAGTTTTAGCCCACGGTCGCCGACGATTGTTGCCATCCCGTCCGGCAGGAGATCGATGAAGTCACATTGAGCGGCTGACGCGGCGGCAAGTACATCCGCGTTGGTGGCATCCGGCCGTCCATAGCGGATGTTTTCCATGACCGAGCGATGCAGCAGCGAGACGTCCTGCGGCACCACCGCAATCGCGGACCTGAGGCTCTCTTGCGTGACACGCGCGATATCCTGACCATCAATAACGATGCGCCCGTTGCGCACGTCGTAGAAACGCTGCAGCAATGCAAACAATGTCGACTTACCGGCGCCCGACGGGCCGACCAGGCCCACTCGCTCACCCGCCCTGATCCGAAAGTCGAGATTTTCGAAGACCTGCCGATCGCCGCGATAGTTGAAGGAGACTCGCTCGAACGAGACGCTTGCGCCGGAACGCGCAAGCGTCTCGGCCTCTGGATGATCGCGCAGATCGTAGGGGACAAGGAGGGTTCCGAGTGCTTCGGTGAGGCGCGCCACATGCTGGACCGCATCGACCAGCACCAGTGCAAGGTCCCGCGTCGCGTGCAGAACTGACAATCCCAGAGTGCATGCCAGTACGACATCGCCGGTCGTGATCTCGTGACGCTGCCATAGGGTGATGGCCCAGGCCAGAAGGCCGATAGTGAGTGCAACGGTAACGAGCGCATGCAACACACGGAGCCGTTCGAGATATTGCAGGCTGCGGCGACGCGCGTTGAGTTCTCCATCGACGGTCCGGTCAAACCGATGGTGCTCGTCACCCAGCCGGCAGAACGCTCGCACCAGTGAGATGTTGCCGATCACGTCAACCATTTCGCCGTCGACCAGCGCTGTTTTGTCCGCGAAATCATGGTGGAGAGGTCGTCCTGCAGCCGCAAGCCGAAACATCGTGACGACGACGATACCGCCGACCGCCAGGAGCACGGCCGCCATCGCGACGCTCACGGTCATCACAAAGCCAATCGCCGCCACCATTGCGGCACACGGCGGCAACATGTTCCAAGCGAACATGTTTTCGACAGTGTAGACAGCATTGGAGGTCGCGGTTACGCGGCTCGTCAGCATGCCGGGCAAGCGGTCGGCAAAATAGCTCGGCGAATGACCGGTCAGATGGCGAAACAGATCGCGGCGCAGGTCACCGGTCACTCGCACAAATGTGAAGCTCGCGACCCAACCGGCGATGCGCCATAGCAAATTATCGGCTGCAATCAACCCAACGAGCAGCGCAAAGGCTTCCCAAATGCGCTGCGCGGCGGTTGGACCACCGGCCAACGCGTCAACCAGATATTTCACGCCATATTGCGTCGTAACCGAACAGGCCACAGCCGCGAAAACCGCTGCGACGATGACGCTGTGGCCTACCGGACGTTGCCTGACATAACGAAAAATGAATGCAAACGGTCTGTCGACATAGCGGCAGAGGTCGTCCATCGCGGCTCTTCCCAACTTGCTTGTGACTCTTCGATCACGCCCAGCCGCACCAAATTCTCCAACAACTGCGGGGACGTCCCGGTTCCCGCAGCACAGCGCACTTGAGATCAGAAACACGTCACCGGTCGCGAGTTCCCGCAATTGCGAAAAAGATAGTTCGTCGAGTTCAGCAAAAATGCTGCAATGTAAAGTGATTGACGACGTTGAGGGCATGGGGCTTTCAGCCCGTTGAAGGAGGCTCTCAATGCGCATCGCGCAAATCGCTCCGTTGACCGAGGCAATTCCGCCGAAACTTTATGGTGGAACCGAACGTGTCGTGTACTGGCTCGTCGAGGAACTGGTCGCGCTCGGTCACGACGTCACGCTGTTTGCAAGCGGCAACTCGCGCACATCGGCAAAATTGCAGGCCTTCTGGCCGCGCGCGTTGCAACTCGACGGCTCAATTCGTGATCCCAATGCACTCCATATGTCGATGCTGGAGCACGTGCGTCGCCAGGCCGATCAATTCGATTTTCTGCATTTTCATCTCGACTATTATCCGTTTTCGCTGTTCTCGCGCCAATCAACCCCTTTCCTCACCACGCTGCACGGCCAACTCGATCTTCCCGAGCATCAGCCGGTGTTCAATACTTTCTCGTCAATTCCGGTCGTGTCGATCTCGAACGCACAACGTCGTCCGCTGCCACAAGCCCGCTGGACCCGCACAATTCACCATGGCCTGCCGCAGGACCTGCTCCGGCCCCTGCCGGTCAAGCCGTCGTATCTTGCTTTTCTTGGGCGCATCGCGCCGGAGAAGCGCGTCGACCGCGCAATCCGTATCGCCGAACATTGCGGCATCCCACTGAAGATCGCTGCCAAGGTCGATCAATTCGACCGCGACTATTATGATGAGGAAATCAAGCCGATGCTGGCATCGCCGCATGTCGAGTACATCGGGGAGATCGGCGACAAGGACAAATCTCAATTCCTGAGCGGTGCAATCGCGCTGCTCGTGCCAATCGACTGGCCCGAACCGTTCGGGCTTGTGATGATCGAGGCGATGGCGTGCGGCACTCCAGTCATCGCTTTCAACCGCGGCTCGGTACCGGAAATCATTGACGACGGACTAACCGGCTTCGTCGTCGAGGATGAGGCCGGTGCGATCGGCGCCGTCGACCGCTTGAACGAATTGTCGCGCGCAAGAATCCGCCAGCAATTCGAGCAGCGGTTCACGGCACGCCGGATGGCGCTCGACTATCTCGCGGTCTATCGCGGCCTGATGGACGCCACACCGAAGCTGCGGCTGGTGTCGGACGACCGAGCACCGGCAACGGTCCCGGCGTCGGCATCCTGATCAGCCGAGCGGTCGGTATGGATGCCGGCTTCGTCTCCGGCATCAACGACCATACCGCGACGAACGCTATCGACGCGATCAGCGCAAGGCCAAAGAAGGCGGTGCTGCTGCCGAAATGGTCGGTGAGATAGCCGGCCAGGGTCGGACTGGCGGAAGCGCCGATACCGACCGCCGTCGCGACACGCCCTGGACCATATTGAAGTGGCCCGTGCCGCGAGTAAGGTCTGCAATCATCAGCGGCACCGTGATCCCCATTGCCGCGGCTGTGATGCCGTCGAGCAACTGGACGGCGACAAGGGCGTAGGGGTTGGTAACGGTTGCGAACAGCAGGCCACGGATCGGCAGCGCAAAGAATGCCAGCAGCAGGATCGGGCGGCGTCCGAGCACCTGCGTCGTGTGACCGATCCGTGGCGAGAGTGCCGCGACGACCAATTGCGGCACCACAATGCATGCGGCGATGATAATCGTCGCCCACTGGCCGATACGGGTCGTGACCACGCTGCCTAACAGCGGGAGCATCGAGCCGTTGGCGAGATGAAACAACAGCACACAGAACGCCAGGATCAGCAACGAACGGCTGCGCAGCAGGGTCGAGAGCCTGGTTTGGCGCGCGTTGACAATGATCTCGGGCGGTCCGCCATGGGCCCATTGCGGGTCGACCTCCTTCGGGCGAATCCGGCTCAATGCCAGCATGGTCGGTACAAACAGGGCCGCCGTCACCAGAAATACACTGCGCGGTCCGAACAGATATCCGCACGCTCCCATTGCTGCGGCAGCGAGTCCGTTGCCGATCGAAGCGAAGCGGGCGTTGCGACCGAGGCGCTCGCCGAGCCCGGCGTGGCCCACGAGGCCGAGACTCATCGCAATGATGCAGGGGCCGAGCACGCAGCTGGACAGCGCGTGCAGCACAGCAGCTGCAAGCACGACCGGAAAGATCGGCCACGCCGCATAGGCCAGCGCTGCCGCCGCGACACCGCCGAGCGCGACGCCCGCGACAAGCCGCTCCGAGCGCGCCGCGTCGACCAGCGCACCACCCGGCACTTGGGCCAGGAGCGAAACCACGCCGGCAACTGATAGCACCAGACCGATATCGACCTGTGTCCACTTCTGCGACGTCAGATAGACAGAGATGAATGGGCCGAACCCGGTCTGAACATCGGCCAGGAAAAAGATGAACCAGTCGAGGCCGCGAAGACTGTCGATCGATGGATGGAGCGGCTCGCTCTCGCCGGCAATGATGGTGGCTCGCCGCCCTGGCGCCTCCTCGCGCTCGGCATGGTCAGGCAACACAGACTCCGTTGCCGGACCGGACGCACGGTCCTCAGCAAGCCGCTCGACGTCGCTCGCAGACCATGATCCCTGGAGTTGGGCCATACATTGATATTCCCTGCTGACCCCGACGCTGTGAAACCACGGCGAAAGAACTCGCGTAATGAACTACTCGGGCCCCAATGGCTGTAGGCCGCCTGAGGCGCCGAGAACGATGACGGGTTGCTTGTCCTTGTATTCCGGAGCCGCCTTCACCTGATCCCGCGTGAGTTCCAGCGTGACGAGATCCTGATTATCGCTCGCCGTGTGAAAATGCAGGGCATTCCAGTCGACGGCGATCTTGCGGCTGCCGACACCAAGAAAACCGCCAAAATCGATCACTGCGGCGCGGACCTGACTGGCGCTATCGACGACAATATCAACGATGCGCCCCATATCCTCGTTGGTGGGACTGCGAACTTCCTTGCCGAGCACGCTCTGCGCCTGATGCGAGCCAAGGATGGTGACCGCTGGCTTGGGAACCTCCGGCGTCTGGGTCGCGGGTGCCGACCCCTGCGTGGTTGCCGCCGGAACCTGCGGCGCCGGAGACTGCTGCCCCGGCGCATCGTCGCAACGCGCGATGCCTGTCACGGCGAACCCTGACAGCGCTGTCATTGCGACAAAGGTCAGCGGGAATCTACGACGCATCGACTACCCGGCGGCTGGCTGAAACCAACGTCAACTCGCGAGCGCGATTTCCAGTTCCATCGTCCCCGCGCCGCTCAATGCGGCGACAAGATGACCGACGCCTGGATCCTGCCGCGGGCCCGCAGCACTTCGATCGAGACCTCGTCGCCATGACGATGGACCCGCAAATCCATGCTCGAGCCACCAACGGCTAAATTGCGCAGAATGAGCTGGTCGAGAAAGGCAGGCAGGCTGGGATCGCGCAGGTGGATCTCGCTGGTCTCGGGACGGAATTCGAGGCCGAGCATCGCCTCGATCAGCGAGAACGGCGTCGCGCTCGCCCAGGCCTGCGGCGCGCAGGCGACCGGATAGAGCGTAGGCCCGCGCCGCCGCTCGCGCTGGAATCCGCAGAACAGCTCGGGAAGCCTGCGCGAATCCATATAGGCCGCGGCCTCGGACAGTCCGGTTGCCAGCCGGCCGACGGCGCGTTTGAGACCGTAGCGCGCGAACCCAAGCGCGATCAGGGCATTGTCGTGTGGCCAGACCGAGCCGTTGTGATAGGACATCGGATTGTAGCGCGCCTCGCCGCGCGCCACAGTGCGGATGCCCCAGCCCGAGAAGAATGCCGGGCTCATCAGTGAATCCCCTACCAGCCGTGCACGGTCCTCGCGCGCGATCCCGGAGAACAGGACCTGTCCGGCATTCGACGTGCGAACCGCACAGGGCCGCTTGTTGCCGTCGAGCGCCAGCGCGTAGGATCGAATGTCATCGCACCAGAATACGTCCTCGAACCGTTCGGCCAACCGCGCCGCCTGGGCCTCGAGCTGGTTCGCGCGGTCTTCGCGTTTCAGACGTCGCGCACAACGCGCCGCCACTTGTTTGGCGGCAAAGACATAGCCCTGAACCTCCGCGAGCGCGATCGGGCCTTCGGCAAATCCGCCATCGGCATGAAAGACTGCATCGTACGAATCCTTCCAACCCTGGTTCGCCAGTCCCTTCTCGGTCTTGCGGTGGTATTCGACGAAGCCATCCTGATCCGGATCGCCATCTCCATCGATCCAGTGCAGCGCCGCTTCGATCGATGGCCAGAGTTCGGCCAGCAGGACGTCATCGCCGGTCCGTTCGACGTAGAGACCGGCCAGCAGCACGAACAACGGCGTGGAATCGACGCTGCCGTAGTACAGACGGAACGGCACTTCACCGAGCGCGGCCATTTCGCCATCGCGCATTTCATGCAGGATCTTGCCCGGCTCGGCGTCGGACAGAGGGTCGGAGCTGCGCGCCTGGAACGCCCCCAGCCTGCTCAGCACGCCACGCGCGATGCGTGGATCGCACCACAGCATCTGCAGGGCGGTGATCAGGCCGTCGCGCCCGAACGTCGTCGAGTACCAAGGGATGCCGGCATAGGGGTAGCGGCCCTGCGGCGTGTCCGTCATCAACATCGCAAGATCGGCCGCCGAGCGGCACAGCACCTCGTTAAACAGCTCATTCGACGTCTCGATGGTCGTCATGCCGCGCGTCGCGGCGCGCAGCTCGCGATGCGCCGCGAGCAGACCGCGCATAAACGGCACCGGCCGCGCGGCGTCAGGTTCGGCCCACGCCGCGGTCAGGAAGATTCGCTTCGCTTCGTTGGGCGCAAGTTCGAATGCATAGGACGCACAGGTCACCGTGAGCTCGCTTGGTGCGGGATCGAAGGTGAGTTGGGTGTGACGGGTGACCTCGTCGAGGCCTTTATAGCTGAGCACGACCTGATCCGACGCCGTCACCGCGGACGTTGCCCGTCCGCGCCGTGGTCGCCGCATCCCGCGCACTTCGAACAGGTCGGCAAAATCGCTGCCGAAGCTCAGCCGCAACCGTAGCTTCACCGGTCGATCACCGTGGTTGCGCAACGCGAGGCGTTGATAGGCTGCCCCGTCCCACAGAAAAATCGTGCGCGCGATATGGACGATGTCCTTGCGCAGCACGATCTCGCCATTTTCGTAGTAGTCCGGATTCGTCAGGTCGACGGCGAGCATCGTATTGTCGTCGCGCACATTGGAGCCAAGCAGCAGCGGATGCTCGTCGTTCAACAACAACTCGAGCCGCGACAGGAATCGCGTGTCGCCATGAAAGAGCCCGTCCGGGTCACCGCTCGAAGCGCCGATGTCGCCGTGGGTGTCGGTGACGATGAAGGTGTCGCCGTATTTCAGGGTGCGGCGCGACCGCGACGGGGTTCCGACCGAGGCGATATAGAACGGCACCTCCGGGATTGGATCGGTCTGGTTCGGTCTCGCTTGAACCGCAGCGTCGGGCATGAAAGACCTCGATCGATTCGAGCAAACAGAACTCGTGCAGCGTGAGCATCGCCGCCGTAACGGCGGTTGGCACGCGCCCAACACTAACGTTCGAAACGGGAACCGGTTTGGTCGGTGCGTTGGCGCCGCGCCGGGCTAAGGTCGGATATACTGCATTCGCGAAGGAATAGGTCGATTATATGGATTGAAGCTCGTCGCGCGGCCGGCAACCTTCGCGTTGTGGAAGCAGCGGTGTCGGATCTGCTAAGTCATTGAACGGATTGTGGTAAGGCCCAGCGATCAATCGGGCGTGATCGGCCGCCTTCACTGCCATCGTGCTAAGATGATGTGACGGCACAAGCCGAAGCATGTATGTATCTCGCGAGAACGCCGGCGTGATGCGCTGCGTTCGCTGATTGACATGGTCTGCGGCCTCACACCGCCGCGAAGGAGAACTGAATGAAACACCTGATCTTGCTCACCGCAATCGGTGCCTTGGCGGCGACGCCGGCGCTCGCGCACAGCCATCACAAAGTTCACGCATCACCACTACGCCCGCAACTACGTCGCAGCCGGCGGCGCATATGGCTACTACAACAGGGCGACATCGCCCTGCGTCTATGTCAACGGCCATTATGCCGGATGCGATCCGGACCCAAACGTGCGCCGCAGTTTGGTGGACGAGTATTACTACTTGCACTACCCGTTCGATTGAGCGCAGCCTGCAAGCAACCGCTCACGGTGTTGCCACGACGAAGCTGACGACGGTTCCGAGCGAGCCGCCGATGTTCAACGTCGCGATGCGTTTGGCGCCCTCGACCTGATATGCGCCGGCTTGGCCGGTGACTTGCTTGCAGGCGTCAAGCAGCATTCGCGCGCCGGTTGCTCCAACCGGATGGCCGCCGCCGATCAATCCGCCCGAGGGATTGACGGGAAGCTTGCCGCCGAGCGCGATGTGTCCTTCTTCGACGGCTTTCCAGCTCTGGCCGGGCGCGGTCAAGCCGAAATGGTCGATCGCCATGTACTCGGTCGAGGTGAAGCAGTCGTGCGTCTCGATGGCGTCGATCGCATCGAGCCCAGAAATACCGGCGCGCCCCCACGCCTCGGTGATGGCCTGGCGGACGTGCGGAAAGATGTATTGCTGGCCGTGGCTGCGGTCGACCTTGTCGAGGAAGCGCAAGCCCCCGTTGCGATGGCCCCAGCCTTCGATGCGCGGCGTGCGGTCGAGGCTACGCCCGGTGCGCTTGGCATGCTCGCTTGCGAACCGTCCTGACGCCAACACCAATGCAGTCGCACCGTCGGTGATCTGACCGCAATCCTGCCGCCGCGTGCCCGGCTCGATCAAGGGATTCGCTTCGTCGTCGTCGGTGAACGCCAGCGGGTCGAACTGCCATTTGCGGGTTTGCGCATTCGGATTGCGCTTGGCGTTGGAATAGTTGATCTCGGCAATCTTGTTCAAGTAGCGCCGATCAAGCCCATAACGATCGGCATAGACGCCGGCGAGCCGCCCAAACACCGCAGGCCACAGGAAGCGGCACTCGATGTCTTCGTGACCCTGCCAGCCCGCCGCGTTCTGATTGGCCGACGACACATCACCCGGAAGATTCTTCAATTCCTCCGCGCCGACCACGAGAATGCAGTCATAGCGGCCGGCCTCGATCTCGGCCATCGCGGTGAGCACCGCAAGCGACGCCGAGGCGCACGCGCCTTCGTGACGCATCGCCGGCACGCCATAGAGCTCCGGCACCACCTGCGCGACCATCGACCCAAGATGCGCCTGATTGCGCTGCAATTCGGCAAAGGCGTTGCCGACATGAATTGACTGGATCTTGTCTGGTTCGACCGACGCGTCATCAAGCGCCGCGCGCGTTGCGGTCTCGATCATGTTTGAAATGTCGCTGCCTTCGCGCGACCACACCCGCGCGAAATCGGTCTGATGACCCCCAAGGATAAAGACTGGCTCCGGCATCGTGACCTCCCGTTAGTCCGCGTGTGCGAGACGATAGAGCCGGCCGGCCTCGATGTCGGCGCGACTGGCCCAGGTGGCGTGCGTGCCGCTCGAAATCTTGTGCGGCAGGCGAATACGGCAGACCGGCCCATCCGCCACGCGTCCGGCATCGACGATCAGGCATTCCGATTGTTGCGTGCGCTCATCGGTGATGAAGCTCAGCAGGTAACCATCATCCTCACCGGTCGAGCCGAGGCGCGGCGCGAACGGCGCCTCCGAGCCGAACCGGTCCGGTCCGAAGTCGAGCCTGGTCGAGGCGCCCGATTGCAGATCGTGCTTGACGAGGCCGGTGAACAGGAACCAGCCGGGTTTTGCTTCCGCCGAATAGGCGTAGCGATACGGCAAGCCGGCAACGCGCGCGTTCATCATGCCGAATTCGAGAATGCGCGAATCGAGGAATTCCTCAGTGGTCTTGCCGGTGCGCAGGTTGAAGCGCCAGCGATGCAGGCGCGTGCCCATCGCATACTGGTCGAGATAGACCATCATGCGCTCGTAGCCGGTCGGCGCCTCCTTCGGCAACTCCGGCATCGGATGTTGCTGATGATAGCCGTCGACGATGATCTCATCGCCCTGCTCATAGGCGTTGACGAAGTGCAGGACGAAGGTCGGCGATGACTCGAACCACTTGATGTCCTCGGTGCGGCCGTGGCGCGGAATGATCGCAAAGCGCGAGGGCATGTTGGGATAGAACCGGACGACGTGACGCCCCTGCGCGAGCTGGTCGGGATCCCAGAACAGTGGAAAATCGTTCAGGATCGAGTAGTGCTCGGTATAGATCATGTCGTGCGGCAGCCGCGGCCCGGGCAGCGGGATCGGCACGTAGGTGACGAGGCGGTTGCTGCGGTCCACGACGCCGTAGTGCATGTACGGCGCGTGCTTGGAGTAATTGAAGAACATCAATTCGCCGGTGCGCTCGTCGACCTTCGGATGCGCCGAGATACCGTCGATCGGCACCCAGCCCTCGGTGTGCTGGTCTTCGAGCGTGTAGGGATCGAGCCGATAACCCTCACCGCACTGGTAGTAGGTCGAGAGCACCTGCCCGGCATGGACGATGACGTCGGTGCTCGAGGCATCCTTGATGGCGCCATGCGCGCCCCAGCCCGGACGAACCGACTTCTTCGGGTTCTCCATCGTGCCGGCCCATAGCGACCGGCCCGCCTCCTGCTCGGCGGCGAAGCCCTTGGTGCGGACGAAGCGATTGCGGTAGTTGGCGCGGCCGTCGCGGAAGCTGATCGCGTGAATCATGCCGTCGCCGTCGAACGGATGAAAGCGGCCGACCGGCTCGTGCACCTGGTTCTGCGTGTTGCGCAAATAGACACCATCGAGATCACGCGGGATCGCGCCCTCGATCACGTCAAGCTGCTCGGCATCCACCTCCTCGAGTAGCGGCGTATTCGGGCCATTGAGGTAGGGATGATCGTTCGGCCGCAGCTCGCCGGGTATCTCTTGACTGTGGGTGATCTTCATGTGGTTCTCCCTGCGGCTTTCATCGGGATTCTTTATCGGTCAACGTATCACTGGCACCGGATGGTCGCCAGCCCTCGCCGTTCCGCGCGTCAACAACGTTCAAACCGAGCGCGCGATACCAGCGCAACAAAGCGGGCGGCATCGGCGCATCGTCGCACACCAGCACGCGCGCGCGGCGCAGCCCGATCATGATCTTGATGCGGTTGAGCACCAAAGCCCGTGCAATGAGAGAGGCAGGCGTCGGTGCCTTTGGCTCCAGCTTCGAAGCACGATCTCGATCAACCGCCAGACGATACACGAACCGGCCGAGCGGCGATGCGTCGGCAATCGTCACGGCAATCGTTGCGTGAAGCATCTCCCAAATCGGGAGCGTCGCCATCACCGCATGCGGCGCGACCTCCCGCAAGCCAGCGACAAGGTTGTCCAGTCCCTCGGCGAAGTTGACAATCGAGCCGACCGTGAGCGGCCGATAGGCAGAGAAGCAGCGTTCTCGCATATGGCTTAGCGGAAGCACGCTGAGGTGCTCATCACCATCCTCGCCCGGGCAGTCCTGGGCAAGCGCCTCGACCTGTCGAACCAGATTGCCGTGTGTAAGTCGCGCTACGCCCGAACCCAACTCATGTGCCATGACGGCAATGTCGTCAGCACGAGCGCGGTCGATCTCCGCTTCCCATCGGCCAGCATGGTTTTGATCGAACTGCCGGCCATTGGCGCGGAAGCGACCAAGCTCCATGAGCTGAACATGAGGCTCGGCCTGGCTGGCGCGCGCGTCGAAATGCACGACGCACTCCAGCGCAGGCGTTTTCGCCAGTGTCGCGCTAATGCCGTCAAGCTGCTCTGTGCTGTCGACAAAGAGCACGCGCGCAGCGCAATCGCTGAGGATACCCGCGACCTGTTCGGCCAGCTCGGATACATCGATCCCGACCGCAACGCACCCGACCGACTGTGCAGCGAGATCGACAAAAAGCCACTCCGGCCGGTTCTCCGACAGAATAGCGACGCGGTCGCCGCGCTGCAGGCCGAACGCGATCAGCGCACAGCCGACGTCACGCACGGCCGCGGCGTAATCGGCCCAGCTCACCGCCTCCCAGATGCCGCGCCGCTTGTATCGCATCGCCGTGCGCGCACCGCGCTCGCGGACAGCTTCGCGAAACAGCGCCGGAATCGAACGTCCACTCGCCACGGCTTCCTCCAGCCGGGGCATTGGGTTCCTTTCGATCGTCGCCGTCAACGCCATTGTCCGCGTCGCCTCGGTGGGTGACCGGTGATCGTCTCGTGCTGCACGCCCAGATAGGATTCCTGGATCGTCGGATCATTGCGCAGTGCGGCCGCGGAATTCTCGAGGGCGATCCGGCCAACCTCGATCACGTAGCCATAGTCAGCCACTTCGAGCGCCATATGCGCGTTCTGCTCGACCAGCAGGATCGTCATGCCGTCGGCGCGCAGGCGGCTGATGATCGCGAAGATCTCCTTGACCAGCAGCGGCGCGAGACCGAGCGACGGCTCATCGAGCAGCATCAGTTTTGGCCGCGCCATCAGCGCGCGACCGATCGCCAGCATCTGCTGTTGCCCGCCAGACAACTGGCCGGCGCGTTGCTTCTCCCGCTCGCGCAGGATCGGGAAATACGAGAACACCCGCTCCATGTCTTTGGCGATTTCCGCAGTGTCGCGGCGGCGATAGGCGCCGAGGACCAGGTTTTCGCGGACGGTCCGCAGCGCGAAGATCTCGCGTCCTTCCGGCACGTGGCTGATGCCGTAACCGACGATGCGATCGGGCTCGTGCCGCGCGATCGATTTCTGCTCGAACAGGATGTCGCCCTTGCGCGGATCGACGATGCCGCTGATCGCCTTCAACGTCGTCGTCTTGCCGGCGCCGTTGGCGCCGAGCAGCGCGACGATCGTGCCGGGCTCGATCTTGAGGTTGATGCCGTGCAGCGCCTGCACCGGACCGTAGCCGGCTTCGAGGTTGCGGAGTTCGAGCAAGGCCATCGTGTCAGGCCCCGAGATACGCGGCGATGACGTCGGGGTGGCGCTGCACATGGGCCGGTGACCCCATCGCCAGCAATCGACCGTAGTTGACCGCCATCACGCAATCGGACACCGCCGACACCAGTCGCATGTCATGCTCGACCATGATGACGGTGATGCCGAGCGTGTTGCGGATATCGCGGATCCAGTATCCGACCTCGTCGGTTTCTTCGAGATTAAGCCCCGAGGACGGCTCGTCGAGCAGCAACAGGCGCGGTTCGCTGGCAAGCGCCCGGCCGAATTCGACCATCTTGCGCAAGCCATAGGCGAGGCCGCCAACCGGCGTGTCGCGATACCGCTGCAGGCGCAGAAAATCGATGATTTCCTCGATGCGGCGGCGTGCCGCAACTTCCTCGCGCACCACGGAGGGAAAACGGAAGATCTCGCCGAACAGGCCGGTCTTGATCCGCGCATGGTGGCCGACCAGGATGTTCTGTGCGACGGTCGCGTTGTCGAACAATTCGATGTTCTGGAACGTGCGCCCGATGCCGAGCCGCGCCACGAGGTGCGCCGGCATGCGGGTGATATCGCGGCCATCGAACAGGATGCGTCCGCCCGACGGCTGCAGGATGCCGCTGATCAGGTTGAAGATCGTGGTCTTGCCGGCGCCATTCGGCCCGATGATCGTGAAGATCGAGCCGCTCTCGACACCAAAGCTGATCCCGTCCACGGCGCGAATGCCGCCAAAGGCAATCCGAAGATCCTGGGCTTCGAACAGGGCCACGGCGCGCTCCTAATGCTTTACCAGATCGGCAATGCCGATCTTGGAACGCTTGAACGCACCGGGGCGATAGAACGGAAACAGATCGAACCACGCCTTCATTCGCGTCCAGTAGCCGTTCAGCCCGCTCGGCTCGAACATCACAAAGAGGATTACCAGCACGCCAAACGCCGCTGCATCGAGGATCGGCTGTTCCGCGATCACATGCGGGAGGTAAGGCTTGGCGAGAATAATCAGCTGCGGCAGCACCACGACAAAGATCGCACCGAACACCGCACCGTGGATCGAGCCGAGCCCACCAATGATCACCATGATCAGGAATTCGATCGAGAGCGTGATGTCGAACTGCTCCGGGCTGATGTAGCCGAGCTTGTGGGCATAGACCGCCCCCGCAAGTCCGGTCGCCGTTGCCGACAGCGCGAACGCCATCGTCTTGAAAACAGCGACATTGATTCCCATGCTTGCCGCGGCGATCTCGGAGTCGCGGATCGCCGCAAGCGCCCGTCCAGTGCGCGAGCGAACGATGTTGACCAGCGCGATCAGGACCAGCGCAAAGACAACGAGCGCGATGTAATAGACGTGCACCCCGCTGTCGAGCTTGAGGCCGAGCACTGTCGCATCCGGAACCATCATGCCACGATTACCCCGCGTCACGCTGCTCCAGCGCGTGATGACCTCATCGACGATGAAAGCGAAGGCGAGCGTTGCCATGGCGAGATAAATGCCGCGCATGCGCAGCGCCGGCAGCCCGATCACGATGCCGATGATGCCGGTCAGCACGCCGGCGCCGACCAGCGCCGGTGCGAACGGAATGCCTCGTACTTCGAGCACTGCAGCGGCATAGGCGCCGACCGCAAAGAAAGCGGCGTGGCCAAGCGAGATCAGCCCGGTGTAGCCGACCAGCAGCATCAGGCCGAGTGCCACCGTGCCGTTGATGAAGACAAAGGTCGCCTGCGTCAGCAGGTATCCGCCGGCCGCGAGCGGCAACAGCAGCAGCGACGCCGCCAGCGCGGCATAGGACAGCGCGGCGCCACTATGTGGAAACAGCCGCAGGTAGTCGCGATAGCTCGTCTTCATCGCAAAGCGCATGGTTACACCTTGCGCCTGACGGTGGTGCCGAACAGTCCTTGCGGCCGGATCATCAGCACCACCAGCAGCAACACATAGGCGGCAACGTTGTTAAATCCTTCAGGCAGATAGAGCACGGCAAGCGATTCAACGATGCCGATGACGATGCCTCCGACGATGGCGCCGGGAATGCTGCCGAAGCCGCCGAGCACCGCCGCGGGAAACGCCTTCAGCCCGAGGAAGCCCATATTGACGTGCACGAACGCGACCGGCGCCAGCATGATGCCGGCGATTGCCGCGATCCCGGCACCAAGCGCCCAGGTCAGCGTGTGCACCGATTTCACCGGAATGCCCATGTAATACGCCGCGAGCGCGTTCTCGGAACTCGCCTGCATCGCAAGACCGATGCGGCTGAAGCGAAAGAACAGAAACAGCGCGGCAACCAGCGCGACCGTGGTCACGATGATCGCGACGTGCTCCTGGCTCAGCACGACGCTGCCGAGATGCACGACCTTGCGCGAGAATGGCGAGTCGAACCGCACCGTCTCCGGCCCCCAGATCACGCTGGCTCCGACCCGCAGCAGGATCGACAAGCCGAGCGTGACCATGATCACCGCGAAGATTCCTTGCCCTGCCAGCGGGCGAAGCAAGACCAGATTCAATAGCGCGCCAAATCCCGCCATCACCACGATCGCCAGCAACGCCCCGAGCCAATAAGGCATATGCAAGTAGTCGACGAAGGTCAGCCCGAGAAAGGCGCCGACCATCATCAGATCGCCCTGCGCGAAGTTGACGACCTCCGTCGCCTTGAAGATCAGGATGAAGCCAAGCGCCACCAGCGCGTAGATGCAGCCAGTGGCCGTTCCGCTGGCCACTTGCTGCAGCAGCTCGTTGGCGACGCCCATCTTCTTCCGCGCGACGACGTCAGATCAGAGCGCCGGCGGCAGATCGCCGAGCTCGACCCAGCGCCCGCCCTTGACCTGGAACAGTTTTGCGCCGGTGACGCCGGCGTGGCTCTTGTCGGAGAAGGTGAAGGTCGCGCCAAAAATCGACTTGTAGTTCTTCACGCTCTCCATGCCCTTGACCAGGCTGTCGACGGTCAGGTCAGGACCGGCATTCTTGATGCCTTCGGCGGCGAGATAGACGAACATGTAGGCGTAGGCCGCGTAGAGCGAGGCCGGCTGATTGTACTTCGCCTGGTAGCGCTTCATCCAATCCTGCTCGTCGGGTGGCGAGCGCTCGAGGTCCGGCGGCGCGATGAAGCCGACGGCGTACGCGCCTTCGACTGCATCCTTGCCGAGCTTGATGGTGTTGTCCTCGAACCCTGGCGGCGCGATCAACACGGTCGGCGCCCACGAACGGCGTTGCGCTTCCTGCATGATTGCGGCTGCGGCCGGCGGGACGGCGGCAAGCATGAGCAGATCGCATTCGCCACGCTGCACGCGCGCGACCTGCGCCGAGAAGTCGGTGGCGCCGCGCTTGTAGCCGGCCTCCTCGACGATCTTCTGATTGGCCTGGGCGAGAACCTTTTCCATGGCGCCCTTCACCTCGGCGCCGAACTCGTCGTCCTGATAGATCAGGCAAACCTTCTTCTTGGCCTGCTTGTCGAGGAAATTCTTCACTCCGGAGGCGGACATCGCGCCGTACGACGGGTAGCACTGGAAGCTCAGCCGCTCCATCGGCTCGGCGAACATCGCGCTCGCGGTCGACGGGCAAACATGCGGGGTGCCTGACTTCAGCACCATCGGATACGCCGCAGCGGCCGGCCCGGTGCCGTAGGTCAGCATGATCGCGAACACCTTGTCCTGCTCGATCAGCTTCTGCGTCACCAGCACGGTCTTCTTGGCGTCGTACTGCTGGTCCTCATAAAGGATCTTCAGCTTGCGGCCGTTGATGCCGCCCTTGGCGTTGATCTCCTCCTCCGCCATCTGGGCGCCCTTCTGGCCCTGGCGGCCGACCTCGGCGAGCGGGCCGGAGAGATCGATCGGCACGCCGATCAGGATTTCGTCCTTGGTCACGCCCCTTGTTTCTTCGGCGCGCAGCACCGTGCAGCTCAACGCAAAGATCGAAGCGCAAAGCGCCGCCGTCGCGAAATGACAATTCATTTTTCTTGTCATGTTTCCTCCCCCGCGGCGTTTGCGCCGCCTTTGATTCATTGCACCACCGCGCGCGGAAAGTTTTCCGCGCAGCGCACCAGCGAATGGCCCTAGGCTAGCGAGTTCTATTATGCAAGTCTACGTTCTTCAAGAACAAGACCGGAGCCGTCTTTGAGTTCAACCAACCCGCCGTGGTTCGACCCGCGCATGCCTGATCGTGAGGCGTGCGTGCTCAGGCACGCACTCGACCGCGCGGCAAAGCTGTTTCCGCAACGCAATCTCGCGCTTTTCGAGAACGGCACGCGCTGGAGTTACAGTGAGGCGCACGCGCTGGCGCGGCGAACGGCGGCGGCGCTGCGCGATCTCGGCGTCAAACGCGGCGACATGGTGCAGGTCTGGCTCCCGAACGGCCCCGAGGCGATGCAGGCCTGGTTCGGCATCAACTATCTCGGCGCAGTGTTTGCGCCGGTGAATACCGCCTATCGCGGTCGGCTCCTGGAGCACGTGCTGCAGAACACGGGCGCACAGGTGCTGATCGCCCACGCCGCACTGCTGGATCGGCTTGATGGCATCGACACCGGCAAGCTGACGCGCGTGATTGTGGTCGGCGGCGAGGCCGCCGTGCCGAAACACCTGACGCAACTGCCGTTCGCAGCGCTCAACGGCGACGGCGCCTCGTTCGATGATCCCGTGCCGATCGAGCCGTGGGATATTTATGGGGTGATCTACACCTCGGGCACCACCGGCCCCTCGAAAGGCGTGCTGCAAACCTATCTGCAGATCTGGACCACCGGCCGCAGCACCTATGGTTACATGCGCGCCGATGACCGCATGGTGATCAACCTGCCGCTGTTCCATGTCGGTGGCACCTCGTCGGTGAGCGGCGTGCTGGCCGCCGAAGGCGCCTTTGCGATGTTCGAGCGTTTCGATACCGCGCGCTTCTGGCAGGAACTGCGCGAGACCGAAATCGACGGTAACTTGCGGCCTGATCGGCTCGATGGCGGAGTTCCTGTTGAAGGCCGAGCCGCGCGCCGACGACGCGGACAATCCGCTGCGCATGCTCACCATGGTGCCGATCAACGACAAGACCGTCGCGCTGGCGCGCCGCTTCGGCTTCGACTGGCTCTCCGGCTTCAACATGACCGAAGTGTCGGTGCCGCTGGTGACGCCGGTCAACAGCGAGATCGCCTATTGCTGCGGCCGTCCGCGCACCGGCTGCGAGGTGCGCGTCGTCGATGCCAACGACATCGAGGTGCCAGCGGGCGTCGTCGGCGAGCTGATCGTCCGCACCGACCTGCCCTGGGCGCTGACGCCGGGTTACCTCAACATGCCCGAGGCGACCGCGCGGGCCTGGCGCAACGGCTGGTTTCACACCGGTGATGCGTTCCGGCGCGACGCCGACGGTAATTTTTTCTTTGTCGACCGGCTGAAGGATACGATCCGGCGCCGCGGCGAGAATGTTTCCTCCATTGAGGTCGAGGCTGACGTGACCGCATTTGCCGGCGTGCTGGAAGCTGCCGCCGTCGGCGTGCCGAGCCCGCACGGCGAGGAAGAGATCCTCATCTGCATCGCGCGCAAGCCGGGCGCTGCGGTCGAACCCGAGGCGCTCGTCGCCTTCCTGCGCGAACGCATGGCGCACTTCATGGTGCCGCGTTACGTGCGCTTTCTCGATGCTTTGCCGAAGACACCGACCAACAAGGTGCAGAAAGCCGAGCTGCGCGCCGCCGGCGTCACGTCAGACACCTGGGACCGCGAGGCCGCCGGGATCATCCTGAAGCGCGAACGCTTCAACAGGGGTTAGATGGAGGACGCGATGGGGGACATCTGGTCGACATATGGAAACGCCTTCAGCTACGGCGTTGTCTTCATATTCGCCTTCTTCGTCATCGGCCTCTGGCTCGCCAGCATCGCGCTGAAGGATTCCAGCATCGTCGACATTTTCTGGGGCATCGGCTGCGCGGCGACGGCGTGGATCTTCTACTGGAAGGGCGCGGGCGCCGAGCCGCGCGCGACGGTGACGCTGATCCTCGCAACACTGTGGGGCGGCCGGCTCGGCCTCTACATCGGCGCGCGCAACTGGGGCGGCGAGGATCGCCGCTACGCGCGGTTGCGCCAGCACATCACCGACCAGGGCCGCAGCTATGTACTCTACAGCCTGCGCGCGGTGTTTCTGTTCCAGGGCATCGCGATGGTGATCTGCACCCTGCCGCTGCTTGTCGCCATCGTGACGCCTGGCGACGGTCGGCTCGGCATTCTCGGCAGCATTGCAGCGCTGGTGATCGCGATTGGCCTCATCATCGAGGCCGTCGCCGACTGGCAGATGGCGCATTTCCGCCGGACGCGCACGGCGCAAGGCACCGTGATGGATCGCGGCCTGTGGCGCTACTCGCGGCACCCGAACTATTTTGGCGAAATGCTGGTGCAGTGGGGCTTCTTCCTGATGGCCTGTGCCGCCACGCCGCTTGGCATCGTAACCATCATCGCACCGGCGCTGCTGAGCTACCTCATCACCGGGCCGATGGGCGCCAATCTGCTGGAGCGACGCCTGACCAAGAAGAACCCGGACTACGAGGACTACATCCGGCGTACCAGCGCCTTCGTGCCGTGGCCGCCGAAACCGGCGCAGGGGCGCGGCAATTCGCTGGCAGCGTCGTGACGAAGCTGGATAGAGTGAACTGCGGTAGCAATCCCGCCTTGTTCGCTTTATGAGACAAGAATGACAAAAAAGTTCGGCGTTCGCGAACATCTCCAGGCCGGCTCGGTCAACCGGGCCCTCGGTATCCTCGGCGACCGCTGGACGCTGTTGGTACTCGGCCAGGCGATTCTCGGCTATCGCCGCTTCGACGACTTCCTCACCGAGACCGGGATCGCTCGCTCGGTGCTTGCCAGCCGGCTGCGCCGCATGGTGGCCGACGGCCTGATGCGGCGGGTCGAGATCGGCGGCGGCAAATTCGAATACCGCCTCACCCGCAAGGCGCTGGACCTCTATGCGTTCGGCTTGATGGGCTGGCGCTGGGAAGAGCGCTGGATGATGCATCGGCGCGGCCATCCGATCTATCTCGTACACAAGAGCTGCGGCTGCGTCAGCATGCCCGAATTCCGCTGCGGCTCGTGCGACGAACTGGTCAAGCCGTCGGAGGTCACGTTCGAAACGACATCGTCCGCAAGAGTTACGCGAAAGGGCTGGGTCTCGTCGCATCGCCGCTCGCGGATCGGCAACAGCCGCTCAAAGCTGATCGGCGCCAGCATCGACGTGATCGGTGACCGCTGGACCTTCCTCGTGATCGCCGCAATCTTCCTCGGTCTCAACCGCTACGACCAGATCCAGGCCGAGATCAGAATAGCGACCAACATCCTCGCCCAACGCCTGAAGCACCTGACCGAGGAAGGCTTGCTTCGGCGCAGCGCCTATTTCGATCGGCGGCAACGCTACGAATATCATCTCACCGAAAAGGGACTCGACCTTTTTCCGATGATGATTGCGCTGGCGCGCTGGGGCGACCGCTGGCTGGCCGGCGACAAGCCGCCACCGCACCTGCATTTCCACAAGCCGTGCGGCAAGGCGCTCAATCCACGCTTCTGCTGCAGCGAATGCCGCGACGAGCTGCAGCCGTGGGAAGTCACCTTCGTGCGCTCCGAGGGACGGCGCTTCAAGGCCGGTGAGCGGCCGGGCGACCTGACTTGCAAAAGCGAACTTTCGCCGGTAGCCTGACCTCCAATCATCAAAGACCGGCTGGAGAACGAAATGTCGAGCAAAGACTTGGCGAGCAAAGACCTGGCGAGCAAAGACCTGGCGAGCAAGATCGAGATCGCGAAGAAATTCTTCGCCTCCTGGGCGCGCCAGGATCACGCGGCGGTGCTCGAACTGGTTCACGACGATGTCGAATACCAGAACATGCCATTCCCCGAAGTCATGAAGGGCAAGGCGGCGATCGCCGCCTTCATGGCGAGGTTCGGCAAGGGCATGCAGGACATCCATGTCGACCTGCGCAACATTGTCGAAGTCGGCGACGTCGTCTTCCATGAAGGCGTCGAAAATTATTCCCGCAAGGGCCACAAGGTGACGCTGCCCTATTGCGGCGTGTTCGAATTCAAGGACGGCAAGATCATCGGCTGGCGCGACTATTTCGACTACGCGACGCTGGAACGCCAGCTGGCCGACGACCCGGCAGAGGCGGCATCGTGAAGGTTGCGGGTGCGGTAGCGCTCGTCACGGGCGCCAACCGCGGCATCGGCGAAGGTTTTGTCCAGGTCCTGCTCGAGCGCGGCTGCGCCAGGGTTTATGCGGCGGCACGTGATCCCGCGCAGCTTCCACGCTTTGCGGATGCGGCGCGCGTCGTGCCGCTGCGTCTCGACGTGACCAGGCTCGCGCAATGTCGCGACGCCGCAGCGCAGGCCGCCGACGTCACGCTGCTGGTCAACAACGCCGGACTCTCGCATTTCGGCACCACGCTGCTGCACGACGAGGCTGAACGCGATCTGCGCGACGAGCTTGAGGTCAACCTGTTCGGCATCTTCAACACCTTCAAGGCGTTCCGCGAGGTCCTGGAGCGCAACGGCGGCGGCGCCATCGTCAACATCCTGTCCGCCGCCGCGCTGATGAATGTGCCGCTGCTCTCGACCTATTCGGTAACCAAGGCGGCTGCTTCATCGCTGACCCAGGCGATCCGCGCTGCCACAGCGGCGCAAAAGACCCTGGTGACCGCGGCCTTCGTCGGCTCGGTCGATACGCGGATGGCCGAGCACGTGCCGAAAGAGGTCGTCAAAGTGAGCCCCGTCTTCGTGGCGAAGACCGTGCTCGACGGCGTCGAACGCAACGAGGAAGACATCGATACCGACCCGATGGCGATCGACGTCCGCGCCCGCATCGCGCGCGATCCGAAGAAGATGGAACGCTTCTTCGCTCGAGGCCTGCAACTCGCCAGGAAGGCGTAGCCTTTTTCTTCTCTGCTCGTCCCCGCGGAAGCGGGGACCCAGTTTTTGCCAAACAAGCGGGCTCTCCTTCGCGGCTCTGGATTCCCGCTTTCGCGGGAATGAGCGGAATTAGAGTCGTCACGCTCCAGGCAAGTTGCCTGTCTTCCGATAAGCCTGCCGCAGCTCGCGCTTCAAGACCTTGCCGACCGGATTACGCGGCAGCTGCGGCACGATGAAGAGCTGCTGCGGCAGCTTGTAGACCGCGATCTGCTTGCCCTTGAGATAGTCGACCAGTTCCTCGAGCGTGAGCGACTGCCCGTCGCGCAGCGCAACGACCGCACAGACGAGTTCGCCGAGCCGCTCGTCAGCAGTGCCTATCACGGCAGCCTCACGCACCTTCGGATGACCGTCGATCAAGGCCTCGACCTCAGCCGGCGAGATCTTGGTGCCGCCGCGATTGATCACCTCGGAGCGGCGGCCGACATAGTGATAGTAGCGCGGCACGTCTCCGTCGCCGGCGAGTTCGAAAATGTCGCCGGTGCGGAAGAAGCCATCTTTGTCGAACGCAAGCTTCGTCTGCTCTGGCGCGTTCCAGTACTCATCAAGCACCAGCGAACCGCGCAGCCGCAACTCGCCGGGAGTGCCACGCTGGGTGATGACTTTGTCCGTCTCCGGATCAACCAGCCGCGTCTCCTGAATCCGCGCGACCCAGGACGGCCATTCGATTCCCTCGACGCCAAACCGCGGCAGGTAGTTGGCGCGCGCTTCCGGATCAGGCACATCGCGCCCACTGCCGAACAGGCCGCAGCCCTCCGAGGAGCCAAAGCTGTTCCAGACCGAAATGTTGTACTGCTCCTGGAAGGCGCGGATCATCCATGGCGACAGTGGCGCCGAGCCAGAGCCAACGCTGCGCAGCGTTGACAGATCGTATCGTTTGCGCAGCGCCTCGTTCTGCATCAGCAGGTTCAGCACCGCCGGCGGCGCGACCGTGTAATTGATGCGTTCGTCCTGGATCTGCTGCAGGAAGATGTCGAGCTCGAACGGCTGATGCTGAACCAGCACGCCGCGCCAGATCAGCCACGGAAAGAACATCCCGCCGAGCGAGCCGACATGCACCATCGGGAACGGGTTGAGCAGCGCGTCGCCGTCCTTCAAGAGCCCAGCCTGCCCGACCGCGGTGCCCGCGCAAATCCAGTAGTTGTGGTTGCGCGGCACGCCTTTCGGCCGCGCCTCGGTGCCCGACGTCCAGGTGATGGTGATGATGTCGTTGGCGGTGACCGCGGCTTTCCGCGCAGCCTCAGCAACCAGCACGTGGTCGGGTTCAACAAAATCGAGATCATCGAGCGTTGCGATGCCGTCGGCTGACGGCCCTCCCCACGCCAGCACGAACCGCAGGTTCGGCAGGTCGCCGCGCAGTCCATTGACCATCGCGGCGTGATCGTGTCCGCGGATCGAACGCGCGGTGACAAAACCGCGGATGCCGGCAAACGAGATGAGATCGCGCAGCTCGTGCTCGCGGTACTGGATCGGGAACGGGCTCAGGATGAAGCCGAGCCGTGCCGCCGCGAGATAGAGGTAGGCGAGTTCGACGCAGTTCGGCAGTTGCGCGCCGATAACATCGTCGCGCTTCACGCCGGCGGCCAGTAGTCGCTGGCACAAGCGGTCGACATTGGCTGACAGCTCGTCCCAGCTCAGCCGCAACGTCGCCGTGCCCATGAACGAGGACTTGTTCGGCGCATCGACGATCGCGAGCCGCTGGCGTCCGCCAACCACCGCGGTGCGAAAGAGATCGTCGATCGTGGTCGTGCCCCAGAATCCGCGCGAAACATAGTCACGGATGCGATCAGGCGGCGTCAGGATCATTGCGCGGGCTCACGGGCTGGACACGGAACCGCAGCATAGATTTGCGCAGCCGCAAGGCTCAACAGATTTCTCTGCGTCGCGACGCCGCGCACCGCGCATGTCGTGAGACGCGGTTAAGCCGCGATCCTCACATATTCGAAATCGCCGGACCTGTTGTCGATGCCGACTTTCGGCGGCGCGATCCAGCTTGCAAACTGGCCGGCCTCGAGCTTCGGCTGCATGAGCTCGCCAATGAAATCGCCATCCGCCTTCGACGGCAGCCACTCCTCGTAGCGTTTGCTCCAGGCTGCATCATCCAGCAGCTCGCCGGCGGGTGACGCCTGAACGGCCTTGAACTCACCGATCTGGCGATGGAAGGCGACGTGCGGCAATTCCAGTTTGAACTGCACGCCCGTCTTCTCGATGATCTTGTTCCAGCGCTCGACGCCTTTTCCGCAGTCGCGCGTGTAGTCGTCGCGCAGCCGCATGTTGAGCGCGGTCAGCGCCGGCTCGTCGACCCGCTTGATCACGCCATCCACCAGCTTCAGCACCGGATAGGTGCTGCTGGTGAGCCGGTGGTCATCCTGAATCTTCGTTTCGTGGAAGCGGCCCTTGATGCCGGCATTGAAGGCGTTGGCGGCGTTGGTCGAAACTTCCGAGCCGAACAGGTCGAGCGACAGCGAATAATGCAGGTTCAGCTTCTTCTGCATGGTCGGCAGGTCGATCACGCCGAGCGCGCGAATCCTGCTCACGTCGTTCGGGTCCTCGATGCCGGCCGCTTTCATCGCCTCGCAGGTGCGCTGGATGGTGCGGCCGATGCCGGTTTCGCCGACGAACATGTGATGGGCCTCTTCCGTCAGCATGAAGCGGCAAGTGCGGGACAAGCGGATCGAAGCCGGATTGCGCGAGGCTTTCGAGCTGCATCTTGCCGTCGCGGTCGGTGAAGAAGGTGAACATGAAGAACGACAGCCAGTCGGGAGTAGCTTCATTGAAAGCGCCGAGCATACGCGGCGAGTTTTCGGAACCGGAGCGACGGCGTAGCAACTCGTCAGCCTCCTCGCGGCCGTCGCGGCCAAAATATTTCTGCAGGAGGTAGACCATGGCCCAGAGGTGGCGGCCCTCCTCGACATTGACCTGGAATAGGTTGCGCATGTCGTAGAGCGATGGCGCGGTCTTGCCGAGATGACGCTGCTGCTCGACCGAGGCCGGCTCAGTGTCGCCCTGGATGACGATCAGGCGGCGCAGCATGGCGCGATGCTCGCCCGGCACCTCCTGCCAGGCCGGCTCGCCAAAGTGCTGGCCGAACGGCACCTTGCGATTCTCTTCCTCCGGCGCGAGCAGAATGCCCCAGCGATAATCAGGCATTTTGACGTAGTCGAATTTTGCCCAGCCCTTCGGATCGACCGAGACCGCGGTGCGCAGATAGACGAGAGATTCCTGAAAGCCTTCCGGTCCCATGTCCTTCCACCAGTTGAGATAGCCGGGGTGCCAGGTCTCGAGCGCTTTCAGGACGCGCGGGTCTTCGGTAAGGCCGACATTGTTAGGGATGCGCGTCGAGTAGTCGACATTCATGATGTTCATGTTCATGGCACTCTCCTGAAGCTCTCAAACCCGCCGCACATCGAATACCGGCTTCTGCCCGGTGCCGTAGCGGCGCAATGCGCCTTCCTCACCAACCGCGTTCGGCCGCTGGAAGATCCAGTTCTGCCACGCCGTCAGCCGCGCAAAAATTTTCGATTCCATCGTCTCCGGTCCGCCGAACCGCAAATTGGCTTCCATCCCAGTCAGCGCGTCGGGCGAGAAACTCGCGCGCTCTTCGAGGAAGATGCGGATTTCGTCATCCCAATCGATATCGTCGAAGGCGAAGGTGACGAGACCGAGTTCCTCGGCCTGCTCGGCGTCGAGCGCGGTGTCGATCTTTGCCTTCGCTGCCGCGAGCGCGTCGGGATCGTTGAGAAAGCGACTCTCCAGCCGCGACAGCCCATTAGGCATCGGGTAGGCGCCGAAATTCACATCATCAAGCGTGATCGCGGCAGGCGCGACATTACTGCCATTGAGCTGGCCGATCAGCATGTAGGAGCGGTCACACGCAAGCACGATCTCGGCCAGCGTGCCGCAGAAGCACGAGCCGGGCTCGACGATCGCAACCAGGCTGCGCGAGGTCAAGTCGATGCGCTTGAGCACGCGCTTCCAGTACAGACGGATTTCACGCGCCAGCCAGTGCGACTTGTGCTCGTCGAGGAATTTGTCGTGAGCCAGCACATGGTCCGCTTCGCCTGACGACTTGAATACGACGACGGCGACCTCCGGCTCGTTGGTGCGGAGATCAAGGATCGCATCGTCGAGCTCGCGCGCCAGTCGCAGCGGCCAGAACTCGCCGCCTTGCGCCACCATGGCGTCGGCAGTGGCAGGCGGCGCGGCATCCGGTCCGCGCAGCGTGATGGTCGCGAGCCGTGCGCCGCGGTCGATCGCGAGCGACACCGACGCGTAGTCGACGCCGTCGGGCGTCACATTGCGTTTCAGTGGCGTCAGCTTGATACCGCGTGCATTTGCCGGGCGGTCCGATTTCTTCGCGAAATTCTTTGCACGCTGCACCACTGCGTCTTCGAGCTTCGTGTTCGGAACGATCTCGTCGACCAGCCGCCAGTCGACCGCGCGCTTGCCCTTGACGCCCTCTTCTGTCGTGCAAAACACGTCAGCATGGTCGCGCCGCACCTTTCGCTTGTCGGTGACGCGGGTGAGCCCACCGGTGCCGGGCAGCACCGCGAGCAGCGGCAGCTCAGGCAACGAGACGGTCGACGAACCATCGTCGACCAGCATGATGTGATCTGCGGCAAGCGCAAGCTCGTAACCGCCGCCCGCGCACGAGCCGGTGACGACGCAAATCGTTTTCTGGCCGGAGAACTCGCTGGCGTCTTCGATGCCGTTCCGCGTCTCATTGGTGAACTTGCAGAAATTCACCTTGTCGCCATGGGCCGCGCCGGCAAGCATGCGGATATTGGCGCCGGCACAGAACACGCGCGGCTTGCCCGAGCGCAGCAGGATGACCTTCACCTCGGGATGCTCGAAGCGCAGTCGCTGCAGCGCGTCCGCCAGCTCGATGTCGACGCCGAGGTCGTAGGAGTTGAGCTTCAGCTCATAGCCTTCGTAAAGGCCGCCCTTCTCGTCGACATCCATGCGGAGCGTCGCAACCTCGCCGTCAATCGCGAGCCTCCAGTGCCGATAGCGCGATGGATCGGTCTCGAAGCTGATTTTGGTCGCGCCATTGGCGAGCTTGCGTGCTGCGTCAGCCATTGCTCCTGCCATCCCTGTGGTGCGCGCGTTGCTGGTTTTTAGTGGGCCACGGAATCCAACGCGCGGCCAGTGCCGACGAATATGCATTATAATGCATGTCGACCGCTTGTCGAGCGGCGTTGATGATCAAATCAGGCTCCGCAAAACTCACCATTTCGGGCGACATTCAACAAGACAATCAATCGGATAGGAGGAACCGGTGGTCACGGGCCGTCATGTCCACGGCTGCGCGAGTTTCGTCAGCTTCGCCAGGCTTTGTTCGACCGTCTCGCCTGCGGTGTCGAGTTCGGCTTCCGACTGCGCGTAGTCGCTGCTGCGGGCATCGAGGATCGCAACGAGATCGGCCATCGCCGCGCGGTTCTCCGCCATCGGGCGGAAATCGCCCTGCGCGATGACACGGCTCATGTGCTCCTGCGGCTTGGCCTTGACCCACACGGTGTGGGTCCGGCGCAGCAGCAACGCATAAGTTTCCGGATTGGAGACGATACCGCCGGCGGTTGCGATCACCACCTTGTCGTGCTCGGCGATCACCTTCTCCAGCGCCGATTGCTCATAGCGGCGGAACGCCGACACGCCTGACATGTCGATCAGCATCGAAACGGTTGCGCCATATTCCTGCTCGATGACGCGGTTGATCTCGACGAACGGCCAGTTGAGCTGTTCGGCCAGGGCGCGGCCGAGCGTCGTCTTGCCGGCGCCGCGCAAGCCTACCAGCGCAATGCGGTGCGAGCGCTGCGACCGCGCGCCTTCGGTCAGGCGCTGCTCGATCAGCTGCGCAATACCGGGCAGCTCGGAAGCGTCGAGCCGGCGCATCAAATCGTTGATACGCGCAATCGCCTCGCTGCGCTTGCCCGCAATCGGCAACAGCTCAGTGACATGCATCTCCATTGCCTGCGCGATGGTCTTGAGCACCATTACCGACGGATTGCCCGCCCCTCCCTCGATCTGCGCGAGATAGCGCTCGGAGATGCCGGATTCGATCGCGAGCTGTCGACGGGTGATGCCGCGCCGCGCGCGGCCGCGGCGCACGAGCCGGCCGACATCGGCGGCAAAGGCGGCGTTCGCCGCATTCTCTGACGGGTTTGCCGCGGTGGCCGCTCTGGCCTTCTCCTTCTTCGTGGTTCGGGTCGGCGCCACGCAATCCTCATCAAATCCGGAATGCACGATAATTCATGCTGCCGCCGCGGGCTAGGGGCGAAAATCGCGACGGCACAAGCTCAAATCCCGAGATAGCGGTGCCGCAGCTCTGGCGTTGCCGCGAGCTCCGCCGAACTTCCGGTCCACACCACCCTGCCCCGCTCAATGATGCTGTGGCGGTCGGCGATCTCGCATAGCACATCGACATTCTTGTCGATCACCAGCACCGCTTGTCCTGCCGCCTTGAGTCTCGCGAGGCAGCACCAGATCTCGTCGCGGATCAGCGGCGCGAGCCCTTCTGTCGCTTCATCCAGGATGAGGAGCTGCGGGTTGGTCATCAGCGCGCGCCCGATCGCGAGCATCTGCTGCTCACCGCCCGACAACAGGTTGCCCATGCTCGAGAGTTGTTCGGCGAGGCGCGGAAACAAAGCGCAGACTTCTTCCAGGGTCCAGGGCTCGCGCACGCCCTCGCGATTGGCTGCTGCCGCCACGAGATTTTCCCGCGCCGTAAGATTCGGAAAAATCTGGCGCCCTTCCGGGACAAGCCCGATGCCGAGTTGCGCGATCCGGTACGACGGCAGCTCGCGAATGTCGCGGCCGCGAAAGCGGATCGCGCCGGCACGCGCCGGCGTCAGCCCCATGATCGAGCGCACGGTCGTGGTTTTGCCCATCCCGTTCCGCCCCATCAGCGTGACCATTTCGCCCGCTTTGATCGCGAACGAGATCCCGAACAGCACCTGGCTGAGCCCGTAGCAGGTCTCGATCTTATCGACCTCAAGCAGCGCGCCACTCGTTGTCCATCAGACATGCGACACCCGCTTGTCGTCGCCGAGATATGCCTGCTTCACGTCGGGATTGTTGCGGATGTCGTCGGGCGAGCCGGTGGCGATGACGCGGCCATAGACCAGTACCGAAATCCGGTCGGCCAGCGCGAACACCGCGTCCATGTCGTGTTCGACGAGGAGGATGGTGTACTCCTTCTTCAATTCGCGCAACGTCGTCACGAGCCGCGCCGACTCGTCCGGACCCATCCCAGCCATCGGCTCGTCGAGCAGAAGCAAGCGGGGCTTGGTCGCGAGCGCCATGGCGATTTCGAGCTGCCGGTGCTCGCCGTGGCTCATCGTTCCGACCACCGTGGTATCGCGTCCGTTGAGTCCGACCCGCGCCAGCGCGGCGCGCGCCGGTTCGCGCAGTGCCGCATCCTCTCGCGCGTTACGCCAGAAATGAAAGGAGTGTCCGGCGTGCGCCTGCACTGCCAGCGCGACATTGTCGAGCACGGTCAGATCGGGAAACACCGAGGTAATCTGGAACGAGCGGGCGAGCCCGAGCAGGCTGCGTCTCCATGGGGCTGTGCGCGTAATGTCGATGCCGCCATAAGCGAACCCGGCCGGCGTTTGGCGTGAGCTCGCCGGTCAGCTGCGCGATCAGCGTGGTCTTGCCGGCGCCGTTCGGGCCGATGATGGCGTGCAGTTCACCGAGATCGATCTCGAGAGAAATGTTGTTGGACGCGACGATGCCGCCAAAGCGCTTGCTTAGGCCCTCGACCTGCAACAGCGGTTCAGTCATGGCCTTGCCCCGCAAGCAGTCCGTTGATGCCGCCACGGGCGTAGAGCACGACGGCAAGCAACAACGGGCCAAGAATGATCTGCCAGTATTCTGTGACGCCGGACAGCGCCTCTTCGAGAACGAGCAACGCCAGCGTGCCGATCACCGGGCCGAACAGCGAGCCCATGCCGCCGAGCACCACCATGATGATGAGGTCGCCAGACCGGGTCCAGTGCATCGCGGCCGGGCTGATGAATTCGGTGTGGTTGGCAAGCAACGCGCCGGCCAGGCCGCAGATCATGCCGGCAATGACGAAGCAGACCAAGCGGTAACGAAAGGTCGGGAAGCCGATCGCGCGCATGCGGCGATCGTTGGAGCGCGAACCGCGGACCACCATGCCAAAGCGCGAGTTCACGAGCCGCCACACCAGCACCAGCGTCAGCGCCAACAGCGCCAGGCACACATAATAGAAGACGACCTTGTTGGAGAGGTTGAGCAGGCCAGCGAACTGGCTGCGGCGATAGATCGTGAGCCCGTCATCGGCACCATAGCGGCTCAGGCTGGCGCCGACGTAGTAGATCATCTGCGCAAATGCGAGCGTGATCATAATGAAATACACACCGCGGGTCCGCAGACACAGCACGCCGATGATCAGGGCTACGAAACCGGAGACGAATATTGCGAGTGGCCATTGGACAAAGCCTGACGGAAAACCTTCGTACGCGAGAATGCCGACCACATAACCGCCGATGCCAAGATAGGCGGCATGGCCAAAGCTCACCATGCCGCCATAGCCCATGATCAGATTGAGGCTGACGGCGGCGATTGCGAGAACGACGATGCGCGTCATCAGGATCAGCGCGAAGTTGTTGCCGACCCACGCGGCATAGAGCGGCACCAGCGCAAGCATGACCATCATGAGGGCCATGATGAGGTTGCGCAGCGTGAACGCTGAAGTCATCGGGTCGCCGCCGGAAACAAGCCCTCGGGCCGCACGATCAACACGATCGCCATCAGCAGGTAGATCAGCATGGAGGAGAGCGCGGGGCCTGCGGTCGAAGCCGCAGCGGGGCTCAGGAGCAGCTTTAGGATATCAGGCAGGAAGGCGCGGCCGATGGTATCGACCATGCCAACAAAGATTGAAGCGATGAACGCACCGCGAATCGAGCCGATGCCGCCGATGATGATCACGACGAAGGCGACGATCAGGATATTTTCGCCCATGCCGATCGAGGCGGTCAGGATCGGCGCCTGCATCACGCCGGCGAGGCCGGCGAGCGCAGCGCCGACGCCGAATACGAAGGTGTAGAGCAGCTTTATGTTGATGCCGAGCGCGCCGATCATTTCGCGATTTGACGCGCCGGCGCGGACCAGCATGCCAATCTTCGTCCGCATCACCACGACGTAGAGCAGCAACGCAACCACGAGCGCGACACCAATGATGGCGAAACGATAGGTCGGATAGTAAACGCCCGGAAAAATCTCGACCGCCGTTGAGAGCCAGGCCGGCAGCGGCAGGTTGCGGCCGCCCGGCCCCCAGACCAACCGCACCAGCTCGTTGAAGAACAGGATCAGGCCGAACGTGCCGAGCACGTGATCAAGATGATCGCGACCGTAGAGTTGGCGTATCGCGATTACCTCGAGCGCCATTCCGACGACGAGCGTGGCTATCAGCGCAAGGATGACCGCAGCAACGAAGCTTCCGGTCACCGCCGCAAACGTCGCGGCGAAGTAGGCGCCGAGCATATAGAGCGAGCCGTGCGCCAGATTGACCAGGTCCATGATGCCGAAGACCAGCGTCAGGCCTGCGGCCAACAGGAACAGCAAAAGCCCGAGTTGCACGCCGTTCAGGCATTGCTCGATGAACAGCAGCATGACGCGCGCTTCCCCCTCGCGGCGGTGTCAGATCGGATTCTGTTTAGAACGGATTCCCGCCGCCGTCATGGCCGGGTTTGACCGGCCATCCACGTCTTTCCGTCGCATGCCATTCGTGGATGCCCGGCACAAGGTCGGGCATCATGCGAGTGGGCAAGAAACCCCTCACCACTTCATCGGACACTTGTCGTGGAATTGGTCCTGGCTGTCCTTGACGATGGTCGCCACCGTCTTCAGCGAGAGCTCGCCCTTGTCGTCTTTGACCACGTCCTGCAGATAGAAATTGTTGATCGGGATTTGGTTGTTGCCGAACTTGAAGGCACCGCGGACCGATTTGAAATCCGCCTTGCGCAGCGCGCTGCGCAACGCGTCCTTGTCGTCGAGATTGCCCTTCACGGCCGCGACGGCCGAGTTGATCAGCATCGCCGCGTCATAGCTCTGCGCACCGTAGAACGACGGCCGCGCCGGCGCATATTTGGCGCGGTAGTCGGCGACAAACTTCTTGTTCTGTTCGTTCGGCAGGTCGTTGACCCATTCCTGCGCGCCGGGTACGCCGAGCGCGTTCTCCTTCTGCAACGGCAAGGTCGTCTCATCGATCGTGAATGCGGTGTAGAGCGGAATCTGGCCCTTGAGGCCTGACTGTGCATACTGGTTCAGGAACTGCACGCCGGCCGCGCCGGGGTAGAACACGAAGATTGCGTCAGGCTTGGCCGCGCGGGCGTTCGACAGCTCGGTCGAGAAATCGAGCTGATCTGGCCATTTTGTCAGCCCCTGGCTGATGACTTGACCCTTGAACGTGGAGGCCACGCCAGCAAGCATGTCCTTGCCAGCGGCGTAGTTCGGGCCGATCAGGTAAACGGACTTCACGCCCTTCTGGTTCATGTATTCGCCCATCGCCTGCGGCGTCTGGTCGTTCTGCCATGAGGTCGAGAAGAAATAATCGGAACACAATTCCCCGGCGATCTGCGACGGGCCGGCGTTGGTGCTGATCAGGAAGGTCTTGGAGTCGACGACCGGCTTGATCGACGCCAGCAGCACGTTCGACCAGATATAACCGACGACGAAATTGACCTTGTCGGACTCGACGAGCTTCTCGCTCTTCTGCTTGCCGACGTCGGGCTTCTGCGTGTCGTCCTCATAGATGACCTCGACCGGCAGCCCACCGATCTTGCGGCCGAGATGATCGAGCGCCAGCTCGAACGAATTGCGCATGTCGTTGCCGATTGCAGCCGTTGGCCCCGAGAAGGTCGATATGAACCCGATCTTCACGGTCTTGGTCTGCGCCACGGCAGCATTGGTCGCGAGCGCGACAACGGCGCAGGCCGACAACAGTGTCGTCGTTATGGTCGATCTCATAATCCCCTCCCATGGAACGCCACCACTATTATCTTTTATCTTTGTTGTTGGCAGCATCGGCGTCTCATATGAACTATAATGCAGCCGCGCTCGGGGCGTCAACGCTGCGGCGGGCGTCCTGTGACGCGCCGGCAAAGAGATTAAGACCGAAGGCTTCAGGCGTTGCCGCGATCTTCGCGGAACAGGTCGAGTTTCTGCTGCACCGGGCGGTCGGAGAAGCTGAACAGCACCGCTTCGTCGTCGGCCTCATGGGTGACCCAGTGCCAACTCGGCACCACGAAGATGTCGCGCGGGCCCCACTCGAGCACCTGCTCACCAACCCGCGAGCGGCCGCGCCCCTCGATCGCGGCAAACACGGTGGCGTCGGTGGAACGGTAACGCGCGGTTCGAAAACCTTTCGGCAGCAGCTGCAGGAAGGTGCCCATGGTCGGCATCGCGAACTCGCCGGTGGCCGGATTGACGTAGCGCAGCTTCAGGCCGTGGCACGGGTCCCAGGCCTGCGACTTCTTCGCGGTCTCCAGCGCTTCGCGCGAATGCGCATAGGGATAGTTGAACACCGGCGAGGTCTTTGCGCTCGGCTTGAAGTCGACCGGCAGCAGGTTGTGGCCATAGCGCGCAAAGCTGTCGCCGGCCGGCCGCGTGATCGGCTGTTCGTCACGCGCCATGCCTTCGGAGAACGAAGCGTCGAGAAGTTGCGTGACCGGAATGTCCAGCCCGTCGAGCCAGAACATCGGCTCGGTCGTTTCATTGCCGTGATCATGCCAGGTCATCGACGGGGTGATAACAAAATCGCCCGGCTCCATGTGCGTGCGCTCGCCGTCGACCGAGGTGTGAGCGCCCTTGCCTTCCAGGATGAAGCGAAGCGCTGACTGGCTGTGCCGGTGCGCTGGCGCGACCTCGCCGGGCATGACGAGCTGGATGCCGGCATAGAGCGAGGTCGTCACCTTCGACTGGCCGCGCAGGCCGGGATTCTCCAGGATCAGGACGCGGCGCTCGGCCTCCTTGGCCGTGATGAGCTTGCCCGCCTCCATCATGCGATCGCGAATGGTGTCGAAGCGCCAGAGATGCGGCCGGCACGGGCTCTTCGGCTCGGGCGTGATGAGATCGCTCATCACAGTCCACAGCGCGGTCATGCTGTCGCCGTCGATCTTGCGATAGAACGCTTCGCGCTCCGGCGTTTTTGCGACTGCGTGCTCCATGGCGGTTTCCTCCGGCTTGGCTGCTCACGCCTTGACTTGACAGCATACTGAGCACTTGCACTCAACAATGCAATGTGGAGAAAAGGAGCGCGCGTGACGGCACCGACCCTGGGAACGCCCAGCCGGCAGCACCAGCCTCACGCGAGCGTGGAGCGCGCGCATCTTCACTGAGCACCGCCTCCGGCTTTGACGGTCGTTTCGAATTCGCCTTGGTCTCGATTGTCGCATAGCCGTCGCCCGTCGGCAGCAGCGAATGCCTCCCGCAACCGCCGACGCCTTCGATCAGAAAGGTTAACGATGGATCTTGCTTGCTTGTATTTACAATTGATGTATATACATGATATTATGCCACGTCGACCGCAAGGGCTCGGCCCAGACATTGTTGGGGTCATGACGACCGCGCCCGCCAATGCAACCGAAGGCTTCTTCGCCTGGGTCACAACGCTCGTGCACGCCAACCGCGCGCGGCTCACGCGGCTGGTCCGGCGCGAAGGCGTTCGGGCCGAGGATGCGCTGGATTGCGTTCAGGAAGCGTTTGTCAGCTTCCTCGGCCTGCCGCAGGCACGTCTGCTGGTTGGTCAGGCCGACGATTCCGCGCGCATGCTCGGCGTCCTTGCCCGCAACATTGCGCGCAACCGGCGGCGTCGCCACGACTATGCGCGGCCGCACATCGTCGATGAGGAGACGATCGAACAGATCGCCTCCGAGGCGGAATCCGCCGATGAAATCATTTCACGGACAGAGCAACGCGCTCTGGCGCTTGCGTGTCTGGCGACGCTCAACGAAGTGCAGCGCGCGGTGGTGCGCTTGCGGCTGGTCGACGAGCTGCCCGGCGAGAATGTCGCGAGGCAACTCGGCATTAGTCCCGGTCACCTCGCCGTGCTGTTGCACCGGGCCAAGCAGGCCCTTCGCCACTGTGTCGATGCCGGCCCCAATGCGCATGGCAGCGAGCCGGTGGTTGGCGCGGGCGATCCTGCCGAAGCGCAGACGGGCAAGAGAGATAGGCCCCTTGCCCGCCCGGTCGGCTGAGCAACAAGCTATTTGGCCTCGGCGATCAGCAGGTATTGCGGCTGTCCGCCGGAAGAGATGGAGGCCGCGTGCTGAAGCGCCTCCTGCCCACCCTTGGACTTCGCACACGCCTTGGCGATCTCGGCGCTGGGGAATTCGATGAACGAAATCCAATGGAACGATGGAGTTCCACTGGGTGAGCCCAAAACGCGATTCGTCGTGACCCCTGTTGCGCCTTCGCTCATCAGGCGCGGCCCAGCGTAAGGGAGATGCTCTTCGCGATAGGCTCGCTCGAACGCAGCTGCATCCTTAGGGGGAGGATAGATAACCAGCAGTTGGACTGACATGCTCGATTCCTTGGTGAGAGAGGACGTACGCTCCCCTAGGTCTCGAGCGCGCCAAACATTACAGCTGGACGCGGAAAAAATTCGGCATCGCGCCGTAGCCCCTGAACCAGGTCGGCAACACGGTCGGCTAACGATCGTGATGTCCTTACGGCAGGATGACCGTGCTCAGATTGCTATTTCTGGTTCTCGGGCTGATCGCGCTGGCGATGGTCGGCGGTGCGTATTTCGCCTTTGACCCGTCGTGGCTCATCCTTGCGATCATTGGCCTCGGCATCTTCATGGTCGGCCGTATCGGCGGCCCCGCGCTTCCCCCGGGAAGCAGGAGGATCCATTGGGGTTCGGGACATGGAATCCATTTTGATAGAGACGATGTCTGGGTCAACGGCCGCAATGCCGATGACGGCGGTGCCGCGAAGGATGAGCGGCACGCCAGGGAGCCGCAAGGCCCCTAGGTACGCGTATTCGGTAAACTAGCGTCGAGCCTTGGACCTGTTCAGGGTCACGGCGGCGCGAACGAGAGCCTTCAATGCCTCGTCATCGATCTTGTCGGTCTCGCGAAAGTCGATGGCGCGCCTGGTGTTGCCTTCGAGGCTGGAGTTGAAGAGGCCTGAAGGGTCGTCCAGCGAGGCGCCTTTGGCGAAGGTCATCTTCACGACGCTCTTGTAAGTCTCGCCCGTGCAAATGATTCCGGCGTGCGACCACACCGGAACCCCTCGCCACTTCCACTCCTCGACGACTTCGGGATCGGCTTCCTTGATCAACGCGCGGACCCGGCTGAGCATCTTGCCGCGCCAATCGCCCAACTCCTTGATCCTCTCGTCGATCAGCTGGGAGGCAGGGTCTGCTCCTCTTGCTTCCGTCGAGCCGACCTTGCTCTTCTTCGTCGTCGTTGCCGCTTTCGTCATGGTTGCTGTCGCCTGGTGGCATATGGCAGCACGAACATGTAGAGGCCGGTGATCAGGAGCAAGGCGAGCGGAAGCAGCGCCAACAGGCCTACCCAGAGGGCGGGTTCCTTCTGCCCCATGGCGACGACGTTGACGATGACGGCCATTGTAAAAGCAATCGACAGCCAACGATGGATCTGCCGAACCCAGTCATTCCAGTTCAATAGCACCTCCTTTGAAGTTGAGCATAAGCGGGTCAGACGACGCGGCCTTCGTTGCAATGCGACGGGCTTCAATCGATCCGCGCCAGGACCTGCTCAAGGGCCGCAAAGAACCTCGGCCACCCGGCGTTGGCACCCCCGTAGGCCTGCCGCTGATCTGGCCGAAAACCCGACTGTTCCATGCGCAGATGGGTCCCCGCGCTCGTCGGTGTGAGGGTCCAGGTCACCACGCTTTTCAGGCTGAGGGCCGCATCGTCGCTCGCAAAATTCCAAGTGTAGGACAGCTTCCTGTTCGGCTCGACGGCGAGGACCTCGCAGGTCCAGCACCATCTTCCAGTTCGGCTGGTCCGCCTGGAGATTGAATCGGTGACCCACAGCGGGCGCGAAGTCGTTCTTCATCAGCCACTCCTCGATCAAGTGCGGTTGGGTGAGTGCGCGCCAGATCTTTTCCGGCGGATGAGCTATCTCACGTTCGACGATGACGGAGCGGGCTTTGGCCGGCGTTTCGTTCATTGATCCATCCTCTTGAGCAGGTCCTCGAGGTCGTCGAACCGGCGCTGCCAGAATCCAGCCATTTGACTTGTCCAGTCGATCAGCGGAGCCAGGGCGCCAAGTTGCGCGCTATAGTGCGTCTGGCGACCTTCGGGGCGATCACGCACCAGCCCGGCCTGCTTCAGGACCGCAAGATGCTTCGAGACGGCCGGTTGCGAGACCTTGGCCCGAGCCGTCAGCGCGCCGACCGTCTGCTCTCCTTCGCGGCACAATCGCTCGAAGATGGCCCGCCGCGTCGGATCGGCGAGCGTTCTGAACAGGACATCGTGGGCCTTCGACATCGACAATCAATAACTCTATGGTTATTGATTGATGTATAACCAGCGAGATATGTGTTCGTCAAGCCGGAACCTGGAGCGCATGATGCTCGGGCCGCGCACGCGAACGTGATCGATCTCGGCGGCGCTGTTTAGCGCCGTCCGGTCACGAGCGCCGCGTCACGACGCCGGTCGGCGTCGCAAAACCTTCCATCGTCCTGATCCGCTTCTCGAGCCACCAGCCAAACTCCGGCGGCCAGTCTTCGAAACGTGAGTTGATGCCGAGATCGTGCGCCCAGTGATGCGCGATGTTAGGGTCGAACTGCGACTGGCGGCCGACCGCGATGAGATCGGCCTGGCCTTTCTCGAGGATCGCCTCGGCCTGCTGCGCCTCGAGAATGATGCCGACGGCCATGGTCGGGATATCAGCCTCCTTGCGCACGCGCTCCGCGAAAGGCACCTGGAAGCCGAGTGCGCGCGTCACCTGCGCCGCGGTGGCCGCGCCCGAGATTCCGCCAGACGAACAGTCGATCACGTCGACCCCGCGCGCCTTCAGTTCGCGGGCAAAGACCACGGTGTCATCCATGTTCCAGCCCTCCTGGGTGCCGTCGACCGACGAGACGCGGAGGAACAGCGGCATCGTATTGGGCATCTCGCCCCTGACAGCTTCGGCGATCTCGAGCGGCAGGCGCATCCGCCCGGCACGGTCGCCGCCGTACTCGTCGTTGCGCGTGTTCGAGACCGGCGACAGGAATGATGCCAGCAGGTAGCCGTGCGCCGCGTGGATCTCGATCGTATCGAACCCGGCCTTCACGGCGTTTCTCGCCGCAGTCGCCCAGGTCCCGACCATCGCCCGGCACTCCGCCGTCGTCAGCTGCCGCGGCGTCAGCCAGCCCCTGGCGACCGGCTCGGACGTCGGCCCAACCGGTTGCCAGATTTTCGCACCCGCTTTCAGATTCTCCTGCGGTCAGCGGCCCCATGCCCTGCATCGCGGTTTGCGAGGACGCCTTGCGGCCACCGTGTGCGAGCTGAATTCCGATTGCGGTCCCTTGCCGCTTCATGAAGGCGATCAGCGGCCGGAAGCTTTCGACCTGCGCGTCGTTCCAGATGCCGAGGTCGTGCTCATTGATCAGGCCGATCTCCTCGACCCCGGTCGCCTCGACGAAGACGAGGCCGAAGCCGCCCAGTGCGTAGCGGCCGAGGTGTACGACATGAAAGGTCCCGCAAGTATTCCCGCTCACGATAGTGGACCATCGGCGGCACGACGAGGCGATTCTTCAAGGTGAGACCGCGAATGGTGAACGGCTGGAACAGCATCGGCCGTGCTGTTCCGTTACCGTTAGCTGCGCCGTCATTCACGCAACGATCTCCTTTACGCCGCGCGAACAATGGTTGGCACCGCGCCCTTGCCCCTCACCTCCGCCTCCTCAAACTCGGCGGCGGCGATCGCCCGATCGAGCGCGGCGCGCAGCTCCTTCGCCGTCTCCAGCGTCAGCTCGATCCCGGCGCGCGCGCCGGGATCGAGATCGGTGTTGATGAAGTCGAGCGTGATCACGTCGCCAAGCGGCGCGTGGCGCGCGTGATCATAGGCGACAACCGCGTGCGACAGCGCAAACCATTTGTCTTCGCGCTTCGCCATGCCTTCGGCGCCGACGATCTCGATGATCGATGTGCACATGTCAAAACCTCACTTCGAAAGATGCTTGCCGAAGAAGGCGTGCAGCTTGCCCCAGGCATCCATGCACTGCTCTGGCCGGTACAGCGGCCGGTGCCAGTAGAAGAAGCCATGGCCGGCGCCGTCGTAGCGGTAGAACTCGTAAGATTTGCCGAGCTTCTTCAATTCGGCCTCGTGCTGGTTCACCTGCTCGGGGCTCGGCGCGCGGTCGTCGTTGCCGAAGATGCCGATCAGCGGGCATGACAGATCCTTCGTCATGTCGATCGGCGCGACTGGCGTCTTGGCATTGAGTTCTTCCTTGCCCATCACCACGCGACCGCCCCACAGGTCGGCGCATGCGTCGACGTCCTTCTTCTGGCAGGCATAGATGTAGGCGTGCCGGCCGCCAGAGCATGAGCCGATGATGCCGACCTTGCCGTTGTGGCCAGATTGCGCGCGCATCCACTTCACCGCCGCCGCGGTGTCGCCGACCATTTGCGCATCGGGAATGCCGCCCTCGGCGCGCACCTTCGCCGCGACGTCGTCCGGGTTGCCCTGACCGGAGCGCTCATAGAGATTGGCGCAGATCGCGAGATAGCCGTGATGCGCGAAGCGCCGCGTCGTCTCGATGTAGAATTCGCTCCAGCCCGGCAGATGGTGGACCAGCACCACGCCTGGAAACGGACCCGCGCCGGACGGCCTCGCCGTGTAAGCGGTGATCGGTGTTCCCTCGTCGCCTGTGATCGTGACGTTCTCGCAAGTCATGCCTCGGTAAAACGACATCTTTTTCTCCCTGACTTCAGCTTGCTACTCTTGGCGGATTCGTCGCTCGTCGTTCGTTGATGCTACTCGGCAGCCTGCGCCTTCGGCCGCGCCGTTACGCTCGCCCCGGCCGCGCGCAATGCGCGCTCCTTGGCCTGCGCCAGATTGTAGGTGCGGTTCATCATGATCCGCTGCGCCACCAGGCCGCCGCCGGCCTGCAGCGCGACGACGAACTGCCAGCCGCCATAGGCGTCAGCCGTCAGGTCGCGGATCATGTTGTAGACCCGCATGCGGTTCTCGACGTCGACTCCCGCCTTGGTGTGCAGGTATTTGCGGATGTATTTGCCGGACTCTTCGTTGCGCAGGTCGGCTTCGAGCGGCAGCGTCAGCACCAGACCGCCGCCGAGGTCATGCAGGTAGCGCACCGTCTGGTGAAGTTCGCCGCGTAGTAATATTTTGCGGCGTTGATCGCGAGCGTGTTGGGGTAGATCATGCCCGACGCCGTCGTCTCGTAATGCCGGCAGGCGTAGTCGAGGCTCATGCGCAGCATCTCGGCGTAGGTGATCAGCTCGGAGATCGAGTTGAGCGCGGTCGGATCGGTGTCCTTGCCCTGATATTCCGTCACGAGCTGGGCGAGGCCGACGAACAGCTCCGACATCCGCACGGCTTCAACGACGCCGCCGGTGCGCTCCCACAAGCCGAGCGACTGGGCGAGCCGGCTTGCCAGCTGCACCTCGCCCGCGAGGAACACGCGGTCCCACGGCACGAACACGTCATCGAACACGACAAAGCCTTCCGGCATGCTGTGGTGCGAGCTCGCTGGATAGTCGAAGGCATTGAGCTCGGCCGGCGCGAACGAGCGGTTGATGATTTTTACGCCCTTGGCGTTGACGGGTATCGAGAAGGACACGGCATAGTCCTTCTCGTCCTGCCGCATGCCCTTGGTCGGCATCACCACCAGTTCATGCACCAGCGATGCCGCCGTAATGTGCAGCTTGGCGCCGCGCACCACGATGCCGTCCTTGTTGCGATCGACGATCCGCACGTAAAGATCGGGATCGTCCTGCTCGTGCGCGCGGCGCTTGCGGTCGCCCTTCGGGTCGGTGATGACCTCGGCGGCCCGCAGATCGTTGTCGCGGCAGTAGCGATACATCCGCTCGATATTCTCAGCGTACTGCGGATTGACCAGCGCGACCTCGTCCTTGACGCTCATCAGCGCCATGTAGACGCCCGAGACCAGCGTGCCGATCGAGGTGTGCTTCATCATCTCGATGCGCGTTGCGAGATCGTCGGCGCTGCGCGGCACCTGATAGATGCGATGGGCTTCGCTGCCGTCCTCGGCCTTGTAGCGCCGGAGATCGCCATGTTCGGGGGAATCGTATTCGTAGTCGGCGGCGGTCAGCTCGATCGGCACCTTGAACCGCGGGTGCGTGGTGATGTCGGCGATGTTCTCGCCGGCCCAAAGGGTCACGCGTCCGTCACGCAGGCTCTCGACATATTGTTGCGGTGTTTTCAGAGCCACAGGTCATCCTCCCGGTCGTTTGTTGTTTTGACGATCGTGTTGGCAGGCGGTCCTTTCGAATTCGGCCGATGTCACGGCTTCTTTTCTATAGTCAACTCTATATCAATTTGGCGGCCGGCCGCCACTCGTGCACGCCTCAGACGTGCGATTATCGGATCACATCCAAGTCGCTTCCCCGGCTCGCCGCAATCAGGCTCCGCGCATAGTCGGTCTGCGGCGCATGGAAGACGGCCTCCGTCGCGCCGGTCTCGACGATCCGGCCATGCTGCATCACGGTGACCCGATCCGCCATATATCTGATGACGCCGAGATCGTGGCTGATGAAAAGGTAGGTGAGGTTGAGCCGCTGTTGCAGCTCCTGCAGCATGTTGAGGACCTGCGCCTGCACCGACACGTCGAGCGCCGACGTCGGCTCGTCGAGAATCAGGAACTCCGGTTCGAGCGCCAGCGCTCGCGCAATGCAGATACGCTGGCGCTGCCCACCGGAAAACTCGTGCGGGAACCGCCACAAATGGTCGCGCTTGAGGCCGACGGTCGTGAGCAGTTCGACGACACGATCGCGACGGGCGCGTCCCGACATCGGGCGGTAGCGCTGATGAATGACGAGCGGTTCGGCGACGATGTCGTGGACGGTCATGCGCGGGTTGAGCGAGGCATGGGGATCCTGAAACACGATCTGCATTTTCTCGCGCAAGCGAAGCAGGTTTGCCGCCGAGAGCCGCGCAAGGTCCTCGCCGCGATAGCTGATGGTGCCCGCTGACGGCGCTTCCAGTGCAAGAATGAGCCGCGCCAGGGTCGACTTGCCTGATCCGGATTCGCCGACCAGTCCAAGGCACTCGCCGCTCTCGATCGCCAGTGATACATCGTCGAGCGCCACCACCTCCGCAGCGACGCTTGCGCGGCTGGTAGATCTTGCGGACGCCCTCGACGGCAAGCAGCGTCATGGCGCGCGCTCGTTCAGCCGAATGCACGCGGCATGGTGGCTGGACCCGACCGCGAGCAGCGGCGGCCGGCCAGCAGTGCAGGCGGGTATTGCGAGCGCACAGCGCGGCTCGAAGCGACAACCAGGCGGCGGCTTGATCAGGTCCGGAACAACACCCGGCAAGCCCTTCAACGCCCCCCGCTCGAGATGACCCCGCGGCACCGCCGCAAGGAGAGCCGCAGTATAAGGATGGCGTGGCGCCTTGAAGACAGACTGCACTTCGCCGTCCTCGACAATATTACCTGCGTACATCACCGAAACGTGCGAGCAGATTTGCGCGACGACGCCGAGGTTATGGGTAATCAACAGCACCGCAAGATCGAGCTCTGCGACAAGCTCGCGGATGAGCTTGAGGATTTGCGCCTGCACCGTAACATCGAGCGCCGTCGTCGGTTCGTCGGCGATCAAGCAGATCTGGCCGTCCAATCAACGCCATCGCAATGAGCACGCGCTGGCGCATGCCTCCGGAGAACTGGTGCGGATAGTCATTGACCCGCAAATCCGGATCGCGAATGCCGACCTTGCGCAGCATCTCGACGGCAAGACGATGCGCAGCCGCCCGTTTCTCGCGCCGCGACGCGGCCGATGCGAGACCCAGAATCTCGTCGTTGCTCGCTGCAGCGTGCAAGGCCACGTCGACCATCTGCTCGCCGACGCGAAACGCCGGGTTCAGGTTCGTCGTTGGATCCTGGAAGATCATGCCGATGTGCTTGCCGCGCAGCTTGCGCATGGCGCGGTCATCCAGCGCCATCAGATTCCGGCCATCAAAGATGATCTCGCCGCGCGAATAACGGCCCGGCGGCGTCGGCACCAGACGCGACACCGACAAGCCGGTGAGCGACTTGCCGCAACCGGTCTCGCCGACAAGGCCGCGGATTTGTCCGCGCTCCAGCGCAAGATCGATGCCATTGAGCACAAGCGCTTCGCCGTCGTAGCTGCGCATGCTCAGGTGCAGATCGCGGATCTCCAGCAGCGCCATTTTTTGGTCAGCGCCTCGACTTCGGGTCGAGGACGTCGCGCAAGCCGTCGCCAAGCAGGTTGAAGCCGAACACCGCGAGGAAGATCGCAAATCCCGGAAACACCGCCGTCCACCAGTACTCCGGCATATAGCCGCGTGCGATCGCGAGCAGCGAGCCCCACTCCGGTGTCGGCGGCTTGATGCCGATGCCGACGAAGCCGAGTGCCGCGACGGTGAGGATCGCGAATCCCATGTCGAGCGACATCTTCACAATCACTGGGCCAAAAATATTCGGCAGGATGTGCTTGACCAGCAGGCGCGCGTTGCGAAGCGCCAAGGCTTCGCGCCGCGAGCACAAAAGTCTCTTCCTTCTTGGCGAGCACCTCGCCGCGCACGAGCCGCGCAAATCCCGGCCACCACGACAAAGAGACTGCAATGATCATGTTGGCGGTGCCGGCGCCGAGCGCGGCAGCGACCGCCATCGCCAGGATCAATCCGGGAATGGTCAGCATCAGGTCGGTCAGCCGCATGATGATCTCGTCGACCCAGCGGCCGAAATAGCCCGAGATCGCGCCGAGCAGCGTGCCGACGCTGGCGCCGACCAGCACAACCGCAAGGCCGCACAGCAGTGAGACGCGCGTTCCGGCGACGACAAGCGAGAAGACGTCCTGACCGAGCTCATTGGTGCCGAACAGATGCTGTCAGGGACGGGGCCAGGAAACGCTCACGCGGCGCGATCCCGCCGACGATGTGCTCCGGAAACGGCACCAGCGACGGGCCGACGAGAACCACGAGAAGCAGGAACGCGCAGATCGCAAATCCAACCAGCGACAGCATCGAGCCGCGAAAGCGATAGAGGCCGCGCTTCCAGGCGTCGCGGCGCGCTGCCCACGCCTCCTCGCGATCCGACCGCGTCAGCTCCGACACCGCGCTCATTCGAGCGACACCTTGGGATTGATCAGTCCGTAGGCGAGATCGACCAGCAAATTTACCGTGACGAACACCATGCCGATGCACAGCGTCACGCCCATGACAGGCATGAAGTCCTGCGTGGTGATCGCCTTGGTCGCGTAGAGGCCGATGCCCGGCCAGTCGAACACGGTTTCGACCAGCACCGTGCCGCCGAGCAGCCAGCCAAAATACAAACCGATCACGGTGAGACTCGCCGACAGCGCGTTCTTCAGCACATATTTGAATATGATCAGACGTTGCGACAGGCCGAGCGCGCGCGCCGTCAGCACATAATCTTGCGACAGCACTTCAAGCGTCGAGGCGCGCATCATGCGGGTGATGGTCGCAAGCGGCGACAGCGATAGCGCGACCGCCGGCATCACCAGATACTGCAGCACCAGCCAGAAGGTGCCGAGGTCGCCGGCGATCAGGGCATCGACCGTGTAGAAGCCGGTCCAGTGCGCCGGCGGCGACTGGATGATCGGCAGCCGGCCGCCGAGCGGCAGCCAGCCGAGCCACATGGCGAATGCCAGCTGCAACAGCAGGCCAAGGAAGAAACGCGGGATCGAAATCGCGCCAAGCGAGATGGCGCGCGAGGCAACGTCAGGCCAGCGGTCGCGATAAACGGCGGAAATCAGCCCGGCGGGAATGCCGATCACGATGGCGACGGCCATCGCGGCGATCACGAGCTCCAGTGTTGCCGGCAAATAGGCCCTGAGCTCGGTGAGCACCGGTTGTCGCGATTGAATTGAGCGGCCCCAGTCGCCGGTAGCGAGCCCCCTGGCGTAGTTGACGTACTGCACGATCAGCGGCTGGTTGAGCCCAAATTCCGCGCGCAGCGCTTCGATCTCCTGCTTCGTCGCCTGCGGCCCGGCGGCAAGTTGAACCGGATCGCCGGGCAGGATGCGCCCGACCACGAACACAAGCAGTGACAACCCGATGAAGACCGGGATCAGGAGAAGGATGCGGCGAACGACAAAGCGCAGCATTTATTTATTTGAGGGACGTCCGCGAAAGCGGGGACCCATATCCACAGCAGAAAAGGGACGACAGGGTGCGCCGCCAGCCTCTCTGCAAGCCAACGCGCACCAGGCTTATGGGTCCCCTCAGGCCAAACACTTGTTTGGCCGACGTTCGCGGGAACGACTAATATTAATGGCCTGTCGAAACGCTGCGGGAGGCAGCATCACGACTTCAGCGACAGATCGAACAGCTCCGGCGCATTCGAGGCGATCGGCACGAACTTGAAGTTCTGTACGTCCGACCGGATCGCGAGCTTGCGCTTTTCGAGCACACCGAAGATGTCGGGCGCATCGGCGACGATCTGCTCCTGCAGCTGCTTGTAGATCGCCGCGCGCTTGGCCTGATCCGTCTCGGCGCGACCCTGTTCGATGAGCTGGTCCACCTTGGCATTCTTGTAGACCATATTCTGCCAGTTTCCGTTGTTGACCGAATCATAAGCCGCGAACGCGATGTTGTCGGGATCGCCGAAGTTGGCGGTCTGGTAGACCGGGAAGAAGTCCGGCGCCGTCTGCGGCGTTTTGGTCACGCCACCATGTCGGGCCAGACCATCGGCTTGATGTCGAGGTCGATATTCAGCTTCTTCAGGGCTGTCGAGCAGCACGAGGCTACCAGCGGCGTTGCCTGTTCGAGGCCGGTGACGTGCGTCATCGTCAGCTTGAAGCCGCCGTTGGGCGTCGAGGTCTTGGCCAAGAACTCCTTCGCCTTGGCAAGATCGGTGCGCGGCACTTTGAGATCGTAATCGAAACCAAAGATGCCGGTCGGCAGCGGGCCAGCCATCAGCTCCGCGTAGCCCGCGAGTTCGAGCATCGCCTTGTAGTCGAACGCGTAGGACACCGCACGGCGCAAGTTGACGTCCTTCAACGGACCGTTCTCGGTGTTCATCTTGATCGAGAAGGTGCGGAATTCCGGCTCGATGACCAGATCGACCCCGGGCTTGCCCTTCAGCGCATCCATGTCTTCCGAGGTCAGGTCCATCGCCATGTGGACCTGGCCGGCCTGGATCATGTTGCGCTGCTTCACGGTCTCGCGAACGATTTGCCAGATCACGTTTGTGACGTTGCCGCCGCCCTTGCGCCAGGCGTCCGGTGCGCGCTCGAGCTTCATACAGATTGCCGGGCTCTGATCGTTTCAGCACGAAGGCGCCGGATCCCGCGATATTGGCGCCAAGCCAGGCCTGGCCGTCGTCGGATCGGCCTTGTTGGCCTCGACCGACTTCGGATTGACGATCCATTGCCACGGCAGCACCTGCAGGAAGGCGACGAACGGCTTGACCAGCTTGAACTCGACCGTGGTCGGATCGATCACCTTGACCGAGTTCGGGCCCGAGCACCGAATTGACCATCCAGCCGTTGCCCTTCTTCAGTCGCCTGATGCGATCGAACGAGTATTTGACCGCCGCCGCATCGACCGGCGAGCCGTCGTGGAATTTGGCCGCCGGGTTGAGCTTGAACGTGAATGTCATGCCGTCAGGTGACGTCGTCCAGGATTGCGCAAGACCGGGCACCGGTTGCGGCGGGTTGCCCTCGACCCTCACCAGGCTGTCGTAGACATTGCGCATCATCCACGCAGGAGAATATCCGGTCGTCACGTGCGGATCGAAATTCGGGATGTCCTGGCCCGAAGCGATGATCAGGACCTTGCGTGCGCCCTGTGCAAGAGAGATGTCGGACAGCGACAACGAAGTCGCTGCGGCTCCGGCCCCTGCCAACACTGCGCGCCTGGAAATTAGCAGCATCTGGAACCTCCGATTGATTTTCACTGACGTTTCTATTCTGCGGCGGTCATCGCCGCAGGACTGTAACCGTAATCCGACTTCGCTTTGTCCGGCGTGATGTAGCCTTCGGCGAGATCGGTCTCGATCGATGCGCGCCGCCGCTTGCGCGGATCACCATATCCCGCGCCGCCCGGCAACACCATTTCGATCACATCGTCTTCGTTGGCGAGTTGCACGAGCTCGCCGGTGCCGCAGTCGCGCTTGAGCTTGCCGGCCCGGTCGTAGACCGCGCCGCGCGCCATCCCGCCGGCGCGACCATCGAACAGTCCTTCCGGGCTCAAGCCCACGCCTTCCGGATAGACCGACACCAGCGTGGTCTGCCCGTCGGTGACAAGACGGCGCACTCGCACGCGCTGGCCGAGGCCGCCGCGGTACTCGCCGGCACCACCGGAATCCGCGATGAAGCTCTTTTCCAGCACCAACACGGGCACGCGACTCTCGAACATCTCGATCGAGGTGTTGGCGGCGGAGGTCGGGTAGAGCATGCCCGACTTGCCGTCACTGTGAGCAGAGGCTCCCTGCCCGCCTCCCATGAACAGCAGGTCCGAATAGGTGCTGCCGTCAGTGAGCCGGCCATAGACATTGGCGGCAAGCGGCAGTCCGGTGAAAGCCTGCACCTGACGCGGCGCTGCTGCGGCCAGCGAGCGAAAAATGTTCGGCGCCAGATACCAGCCGGTGCGGGTGCGCAGGTTGACCGCCGCGGGCTTCTCGCAATTCAGGATCGATCCTTCCGGGCGCCTCGACCGTGAACGGCCGATAGCAGCCGGCATTGCCGCGCACGTTCGGCGTTAACATCGATTTCAGCGGATAAGTCGCGTGCGCGGCGGTGTAGTTGAGCGTCGAGTTGAGGCCGCCCTGCGACACCTGGGGCGGCGCACCGGCAAAGTCGACGGTGATGGTGTCGTCCTTCACCGTCAGCGCGACCGGGTAGGTCATCGGCGTGCCGAGCGGATTGTTGGTGATCGTGCTCCGGTACTCGCCATCGGGCAGCGCGCGGATCGCCTCCCGCATCGCCTTCTCGGAACGGCCCTGCACGACCGCTGCGAGCGCGCGCAGGTCCTGCAAGTCCATAGTCGCGCATCAGAGCCACCAAGCGTTGCGCGCCAAGCGTATTCGCGACGACGAATGACTGGATATCGCCCAGCACCTGATGATTGTTGCGGACGTTCTCGGCAATCAACCGATGCAACGTCTCGTTCGGCTTGCCCGCCTCGTAAAGCTTCATCGGCGGGATCTGCAGGCCTTCCTCGTAGATCTCGCGCGCGTGCAGCGAATCCTTGGTCCCGCCGATATCGGAGACGTGGCCAACGGTGCCGGTCAGGCCGACCAGCCCGTCGCCGTTGAACACCGGCGTGACCACCGCGATGTCGAACAGGTGTCCGGCACAGAGCCATGGATCGTTGGTGACCAGCACGTCGCCAGCCTTCAGCGTCTCCTTCGGATACGCAGCAAGGAGCGCCTTGACCGCCCGTGGCAGCGTCAGGTTGAAGACTGGCATCGCCCGCGGTGAGTGCGCCAGCGTCTCGCCATCGGAATCCAACAGCTCGCAGGCGAAGTCCTGCGCTTCCGAGATGACCAGCGAGAAGGCGGTGCGGCAGACCGTCAGCCACATCTCTTCGGTGACGTTGACGAGCCGGCTCCACATGATCTCGAGCGAGATCGGATCGCGCTCGATCAACTCCATCGCCTGAGCCAACGGCGTCTCGGTCGTGATCCGCGCCGACGGCGCCTCGGGCACATGCACCGCGATGCGGAGGTTCAAGGTGTCGTCGACCGTGATCCGGTCGCCAGCGGCGATCACGGTGGTCGCCTCGCGCTCTTCGACGATGGCCGGCCCGGCAATTTCATCACCGGGCTTGAGCGCATAGCGGTCCCACACCGTCACTTCTTGAGAGCGGCCGTCGAACCAGGCGCTGCGGCGTCCCTTGACCTTGCCAGTCGCGCCGCCGACCGCGCCGGTGATCCGCACTTGCGGATCAGGCGCGCTACAGCGGACGCGGAAGTTCAGGCCTTCGAAGCGCGCCGCCTTCGGCACCTCGGCATAACGTTGTGCGTAAACCTTGTGGAAGGCGTCGCGGATCGCATCCAGTGTCTGATTGGAAAGCAAACCATCGGGCAACGGTACTGCGATATCGTGCATCTGGCCGACCAGCCGCATGTCGGCAATGCGCTCGACGCGCACGGCAGCGTGCGGAATGCCTACGTCTAGAAGCTTGCGGCGCCCTTCCATCTCAAGCGTTTCGAGCAATGTGTTGAGGCGCGGCGCGTCGAAGCCAGCCGCAAACTCGATGATCGACGAGCGCGCCGTCTCGAACGATAGCGGCGCCGTCAGGAAGCCAAGTGCCGACGCCGCGCCTGATGCCGGCGGCACGATCACTTCGCGCACACCAAGTGCGCGGGCAACGCCAGCCGCAAACGCCGGTCCCGCGCCACCAAAGCCGACGATCGAATAGTTGCGCGGATCCTTGCCCTTCTCGACGAGATGGACGCGCGCGGCGGCCGCCATTGCTTCCGTCACGACGGCATGCACGCCTTCGGCTGCGGCCTCGACGCTCATCCCCAGTGGGTCGGCAATCTTCTTCAGTGCGGTTCGCGCAGCCTCGACGTCGAGTTGCATGCGGCCGCCGAGAAAGAAAGCCGGATCGTAAAAGCCGAGCACGAGATTGGCATCGGTGACGGTCGGCTCGGTGCCGCTATTGCCGTAGCAGGCCGGTCCGGGAGCCGCGCCCGCGGAATGCGGACCGACCCGCAGCAGGCCAACTTCATCGATCCGCGCAATCGAACCGCCGCCCGCGCCAATCTCGATCATGTCGATGACCGGCGCCTTGATTGGCAGCCCCGAGCCACGCTTGAAGCGATGCACGCGCGCCGCTTCCATGACAGGCGCAACCTCGGTGCGACCGTTCTCGATCAAACAGGCCTTTGCCGTGGTCCCACCCATGTCGAAGGAGATCACGTCGGACTTGCCGGCAAGCCCGCCGAACAGCGCGGTGGCAAGGCCGCCGCCGGCCGGACCGGACTCCAGCAACCGGATCGGTACCGTGCTTGCCGTTTCCGGCGAGACCAGGCCGCCCGCGGAATGCATCAGACGAAGATCGCCGCGAAAGCCGCGCGCTCGCAAATCGCGCTCGAGGCGCGCGACATAGCGGGCCATCAGCGGCTGCACATAGGCATTGGCGCAGGTCGTCACGCAGCGCTGGTACTCGCCAAGCTCGGCGACGACGTCGCACGACAGCGAGACCGACAATTGTGGATGGGATTCGCGCGCGATCTCGGCGACCCGCCGCTCATGCCGATCATTGGCGTAGGCATGCAGGAAGCAGACCGCGATCGCGGCTACGCCTTCGCTCACCAGTTGGTCGAGCATTGCGCGGACCTGAGCTTCATCCAGCGCCGCGATCACGGCGCCGTTGCGGTCGAGCCGCTCGCGCACTTCGAGGCGCCGATGACGCGGCACCAGCGGTTCGGGGAAGCCGAGGAACAGATCATAGATGTCGTAGCGTTGCTCGGTCCCCATTTCGAGGATGTCACGAAAGCCTTCAGTCGTGATCAGGCCGAGTTTCGCGCCGCGACGTTCAATGATGGCATTGGTGACGAGGGTGGTGCCGTGGACGATTTCGCCGACGTCGCCGAGGCCGATACCTGCCGCCTTGGTCAGCTCGTCAAGGCCGATCAGCGCGGACTCGGCCGGGTCATGCGCCGACGTCAGCCGCTTGTGCAGGCGCACCGTACCACCGGCGCGATCTTCGAGGATAAAATCGGTGAACGTGCCGCCGATATCAAAGCCGATGCGCCAGAAGGTTTGGCCGTTCATTGCTGCCATTTCTTGTTCTCAATCCTGCCTCTCGGCATCCTCGTCATGACAAACCGAACTGCGGAAGCCAACTCTCTAAGTTAGGCAGCATGCGCTCTCAAGTTGAGCACAAGTGCTCGGCGATCAGTCGTTCAAGGCAATACTCACTCCGACGGCGGCGCATGGCAACGGGGCAACCGGGAATACTTGACCGGCAGAGCCGTCTGGGTGACCTTGCGACCTGCAATTTTTAAGGGTCTGGCGGCGATGGCACTCTACCATTTCAAGAACTTTCAGATGCTCGACCCCGAGGTCGGCGAACTGCAGGGCGGCCACGAAATGGTCGTCGACGGCGACAAGATCCGCGAGGTTGCCGATAGGCCGATCAAGTCCGGCCAGGCCGATGTGGTCGACTGCGGCGGGCGAACACTGATGCCCGGCCTGATCGACAGCCACGTTCACGTCGTCCTCTCCGAGGTCTCGCTGCGCAATCTCGAAAGCGTGCCGCTGACGCTGATGACTGCGCGGGCCGCAACGCTGATGCGCGGGATGCTCGACCGCGGTTTCACCTGCGTGCGCGACACCGGCGGCGCCGACTGGGGACTGAAGGAAGCAACCGACAAGGGGTTGTTGCCCGGCCCTCGCCTGTTCATCGCCGGTCGTGCCATCGGCCCGACCGGCGGCCATTCGGACAGCCGGCGCCGCACCGATTTCGGCGTACGCTGCCACTGCTGCAACGCCATGGTGTTCGCGATGGGCGTTGCCGATGGCGTATCCGAGGTTCGTCGCGCGGTGCGCGAGGAAATGCGCCAGGGCGCCGATCACGTGAAGCTGATGATGTCGGGTGGCGTCGCCTCACCCTACGATCCGCTCGACAGCCTGCAGCTTGCGCCCGATGAGGTGACCGCGGCGGTTGAAGAGGCGCATGCGTTCGGCCGCTACGTCTGCGCCCACGCCTACACTCCGGCCGCGATCACCCGCGCCGCGCATGCCGGGGTGCGAACCATCGAGCACGGCAACCTGATCGACGACGCCTCCGCAAAACTGATGGCCGAGAAGGGCATGTTCCTGATCGCCAATCTCGTCACCTATTTCGAGATGAAGAAGCGCGCCGCCGAGTACGGCATGACCTCCGAGATGCTGGCGAAGAACGATCTCGTCATCGATGGCGCGCTGAAGTCACTGGAAATCTGCAAGCGCCACGGCATTCCCGTTGGCTTCGGGACCGATTTGCTGGGGCAGCTGCAAGTCGAACAGTCGGAAGAATTCACGCTTGCGCGCGCGCGTGGTCTCAGCCGTCGAGATCATCCGCTCGGCGACGACGATCGGCGCGAAAATTCTGCGTATGGAAGGCAAGCTCGGCTGCCTGAAGGTCGGCGCGTTCGCCGATCTCATCCTGGTCGACGGCAATCCACTGAAAGATCTCACGGTGCTGCAGGGCCAGGGCAAGCATTTGGCGCGGCATCATGAAGGGCGGCCGGTTCCACAAGAACAACTTGCATTGAGACGCGACGCCGATCGCCAGTAGCCAATCTTAAAAGGACAAGAACAATGACCATCGGTGTGGGTGGATCGACCGCGGAAAAAGAACTCGCCGCGATGACGTCGATGCGTGGCGATGTGCCGCCAATCGGCGTCGAGGAACGGCTGAAACGGATCGCCCGGGCGCAGGAGATCATGCGGGAGAAAGGCATCGACGCGCTCTATCTCGATGTCTCCTCCAGCATGGTCTACTTCGCCGGCCTAAACTTCCGCCGCACCGAGCGCATGCACTCCGCGGTGCTGCCGGCCAAGGGCGAGATCGTCTACATCTCGCCGGCGTTCGAGGTCGAGAAGCTGAAGACCATGACCTCGTTCGGCGACAAGATCGAGGTGTGGGAGGAGGACGACGACCCGACCGCAGTCGTCACCGATACCGTGCGCTCGCTCGGTTATCCGAAAGGCGTCATCGCAGTCGATGAGGCGACGCCGTTCTTCACGTTCGACGGGCTGCGCCGCGCCGGCAACAGCTACACTTTCGTCAATGCGGTCGAGGTCACCGCCGCCTGCCGCATGATCAAGTCGGAGCACGAGCTTGCGCTGATGCAGACAGCGAAGAACATCACGCTCGAAGCGCACAAGGCCGCCGCCCGCATCATGCGCGATGGCATCACGACGACGGAGGTGCAGGCGTTCATCGTCGCTGCGCACAAGAAGCTCGGCTCGGAAGGCGTGCCGCCATTCAATGCGGTGCTGTTTGGCGAGGCGACCGCCTATCCGCACGGCGTGCCCTACCCGCAGACGCTGAAGGACGGCGACATGGTGCTGATCGACACCGGCGCGCCGGTGGACGGCTATCTGTCCGACATCACGCGCTCCTACGTGTTTGGCACGCCGACGAAAGCGGCAGCGCGAGGTGTGGAATCTGCGAGAAGGCCGCGCAGGCGGCGGCGTTTGCCGCAGCCAAACCCGGCAACAGGTGCGAGGACATCGATGCCGCCGCGCGTGGTGTGATCACCGGGGGCGGCTTTGGTCCGGGCTACGCGACGCCCGGGCTGCCGCACCGGACCGGTCACGGCATCGGCCTCGACGTTCACGAGTGGCCTTACCTCGTAAAGGGCGACAAGACCGTGTTGCGGCCGGGTATGACGTTCTCGAACGAGCCGACGATCTGCATCTATGGCGAGTTCGGCATTCGGCCTGGAGGATCACATGGTCATCACGGAGACCGGCGCGCGCTGGTTCACGCAGCCGGCGCATACGGTCGATGATCCCTTTGGATTGGACATCGGCTGATCACTGGTCTCTTTAGGTGTATGGCATAAGGATCTTCAATCATAAAGAGCATAAGATCTTGCGCGAAAAAACTCATATCATGATGATATGTCGGGGTTTTTCGGAGACCACCCCCGGCGCTCTTTAACCGTCGACGGCTTTCAGCAGCGCCGGCACCAGCAACCCGGACAACACCCGCCCGATCTGCATCTCGCGCTCGCCATACATTTCCTCTTCGCCACAGAAATTCAGCGTGCCGAGGCGACGACCCGCGTGGCGCACCGGCACATTCATAATCGCCGTGATGCCGAGCGAGAAGATCAGTTCGTGATCGAAGAACGCTTCTTTCACCTGCGCTTTGGTCCCGGCAAGAAAAATGCCGCCGTGCTCCATCGCGCCGTGGCTGGCGGTGATCTTGTCGAGAGGCTTTCTCCCGCCGAGTGGATAGGCCTTCTCGTCGCTCGACGAGAGTCGTTCGACCACCGCATCCTTCTCGACATATTTGAGAATGGTCAGCAAGCGCCAGCCGCAGGTCTCTTTCGCGAGCCGCTCGACCGCCTTGTAGGTCTCGCGCTCCGGCTTCTCGGCCTGCAGGACCATGACGGTGCTGACGTCGGCGAGGGTCAGGTCACGCTTTGACATCGGTAATCTCCGCTTGGCTCGCTCGCTTGATGACATCAGGCAAAGCCGGTTGTTGAATTTTCTCCGGGATCAGACCCTGCGTGTAGAAGCGCAGGATCACCAGTAACGCCACCGCAATCAGCATTTCGCGCAATGCCGCGCCCTGTACCGCGGAAACAAACGGCAGCAGCGGCATGACGAACCGGGTTGATTCCAGGAAGAACACCACGACGACAGCACCGAACACCGCGCCCTTGTTGTTGCCGAGCCCGCCGGCCAGCAGCGCCAGGATCACATACAGGGTGAGCAGCGGCTCGAACAGGTCCGGTGCGATGTAGCTCGTGAAATGCCCGTAGAGCGCACCGCCAAGACCGAGCGCCGCGGTACCGAACGCAAACGCCTTGACCTTCAGTCGCGTGACATTCTTGCCGGCGACCTGCACGATCTGCTCGTCGTCGCGGATGCCGCGCAGCGCACGGCCAAACGGCGATGCGCTCAGACGCTCGTTCAGCACGAACAGAACAAACATGACGACGACGATGATGCCGAGAAATAGCAGATTGAAGCCGTGCGGGCCGAGTTCCTGCCGCATCGGCCCTGGAATACCTGACAAGCCATCGGTGCCGTTAGCGAGCCAGATCTCATTGCGACATCACGATGCGCATCGTTTCGGCAAAACCGAGCGTGACGATCGCGAGATAGTCACCGCGCAAATTGACCGTCACCAGCGCAACGATCATGCCGACCAGCGATGTAACGATCATCGCAGCGACAACGCCGCCCCAGATCGGCCAGCCGAATTTCAGCGTCAGCAGCGCCGAGGTATAGGCGCCGACCGCAAAGAAACCGACCAGGCCGAGATTGATCAGGCCGGCCATGCCCCAGATCACGTTCATGCCGAGCGCCAGGATCGCGTAGATCCCGGCGGTGACGGCCATCGCGATCAGATAATGTTCCATGATCCCTCAATAGGCCGGCTGCGCCGAGAATGCCGCGCGGGCGCAGCGTGAGTACTAGGAAGATCGCGAGAAAGCCGATCGCGGTGCGATAGGCGGGCGACAGGACCAGCAGCGACAGCTCCTCGCCGACGCCGATGACGAGCGCACCGACGATCGCGCCGGGGATGCTGCCGAGCCCGCCGACCACGGCGGCCGCAAATACCGACAGGATGGTCTTGAAGCCGACCAGAGGATCGACCGTGGTGTCGAGCCCGACCAGCATGCCGCCGATCCCGGCAAGGCCCATCGCCACAAACGAGACAATCCGCGCCACCATGTCGACGTCGATGCCCTTGATCGAGGCCAGCGCCGGATTGTCCGCCACCGCTCGCATTGCCTTGCCGGCGCGGGTCGTCATCATGAAGGCTGTTAAAGCAAGCACGACAGCAGCCGCGACCGCGAGATTTTCGACCTGCTGTGGTCCAACACGCAGGCCATCGAACACCCAGTCGCGGCGCAGCGGCAGATTGTAGCCCCGCATCTGGTTGGCGAAGATGAACCGCACCACGTTTTCGAGCGCGATGGTGAGCGCGATCGATCCGATCGCCGTGGTGATGAAGCCGGAGGCGCGGAACGGCTTCAGCACGAACTCGTCGCTGAGCCAGCCGACCAGGCCGGCGACGATGAACGCCGCGAGCAACGACACGTAGACCGGCATGCCGAAGCTCACATTGGCGACAAGGCCGGCATAGGCGCCGATCGTCATCAGCGACGCCAGCGCGAAGTTGGTGAACCGCAACACGGCGAAGATCAGCGTCAGACCGATAGCCGGCAGCGCAAGCACGGTGCCGGCCATCAGGCCATTCAACACAAGCTGCGCCACGTGCATCAGCTATTTGGCCCCAATAATCCCAATAGTGAAGGCTTTCGTGACGCGCTCATACGATCTTCAAAAACTCCAGCTTGCCGTTGTGAACCTGCAGCCAGCGGAAGCGACAGGTCGTGATGTCGCCGATCTCGTTGAAGTCGCAAGGGCCGGATGCGCCCTCGTAGTTGATGTCCTTGCCGGCCGCGAGCAGCTTCAGCCCTTCGACCGCCGAATAGACCTTTTGTCCGTCGCCCTGGCTGATCTTGCGGACGTTGTCCTTCAACGCGACGCCGCTTGCATCCTTGGCTTTCGCAATCGTCAACACCGCGAGGCTTGCCCAGTCGGTTGCCTGCGCGACATAGCCGTCAATCTCCTTCAGACCAAGCCGATCGGCGGCAAGCTTGTACGCGCTGCTGTCGAGATCGGCCGATGGTCCGCGGCAAAAATCCCCTCGGAGACCTCCGGCGGATTGGCGTCGAGCGTTGCCTGCGGCACCGCATAGGTCTGGGCGAACTTCGGCAGGTCAACGCCAGCCTTCCAGAGATCGCGCAACACGACGACGGTGTCGGGGGCATAGCCATTAAGGTAGAGGAAGTCCGGCTTGCTCGCCATGATCTGGTCGATCTCGGAGCGATAGGTCGGCTTGTCCTTCTCGTAGATCACCTGGCCGACGACGCTGCCGCCGACGCTCTTCATGTAATTGTCGATGTGCTCCTTGGTCGGCACTGCGAACGGCGCCTGGATGCCGAGCACGCCGATACGCCGCTTGCCGAGGCCTGCGATGTAGCTCGCGTGCGCAATCGCTTGCAGTTTCGATGTTCGGCTGGGTGCGGACCAGAAAGCCCTGGTGCGGCAGCAGCGTGATGCTGTCGGCGCCCGACACTGTCATCAGGAATGTCTTGCTCTCCCAGCACACCGGCGCGACGGCCGAGGTCACTGCCGATGCCCAGGTCCCCATGATGACGGGCACCTTGTCGACCTCGATCAGCTTGCGCGCGGCGCGGACTGCTGCTTCCGGATTGGTCTGGTCGTCCTCGACCACGGTCTCGACGCGGCGGCCCATCACGCCGCCGGCCTTGTTGACCTCCTCGAACACCGCCTGCATCGCCTTCAGCATGCGCGGGCCGTCGTTGCCGCCGGCACCGGTCAGCGGGGTGAGGATGCCGACCTTGATCGGCTCGGCCTGCGCCCAGGCCCGGACGGGCAGGCTGGCGGCGGCCGCGGACGCCACGGCGCCCTTGAGAACGCTTCTGCGGTTAAGGCTCATCTTGTGGACTCCTTCTTTGCTCATAGCGCGAGGATCAGGCCGCGACGGTACTTGATCTCGTCGGCCGGGCAATCGCAAATTTCGCGAACAATCACTCGTCTGCACCCGCCGCTCAGCCTCCGAGAAAAATGCGCTGGATGTCGGGATCGGCCGCCAGCTGCTTGGCCTCGCCGGTTCGGCTGTTCTTGCCGTCGACCAAAATGTAGGCGCGATGCGACAGCTCGAGCGCCTCGCTCGCGTTCTGCTCGACGATCCCGATCGAGAGTCCCTGACGGTTAATCTCGGCGATCGCGTCGAATAATCGTTCGGCCGCAAGCGGCGACAGGCCGGCGGACGGCTCGTCCAGCAACAAAACGCGCGGCTCGACGATAACGCCATTGCCATCGCCAGTATCTGGCGCTCGCCGCCGGACAGCGTGCGCGCGGCATGACGTCGCTTGGTGCCGAGCACCGGAAAGCGCGCAAACGCCGCGTCGATCCGCTGCGCGACGGCGCCCGCGCTGACATAGCCACCCATCTCGAGATTTTCCTTCACCGACAGCGAGGGAAACACGTTGGCTTCCTGCGGCACATAGGCAAGGCCGGCGCGCGAGATGTCACGCGGCGCCCGCGCCGTGATATCGGCTTCGCCAAGAAGCACGCGGCCGGATTTCGGCTGCACGAGCCCGGCAATCACCTTCAGCAGCGTCGATTTGCCGGCACCGTTCGGGCCGATGATGCACACGATTTCACCGGCGTCGACGCGGAAATCAACGCCCTTCAGGATTTCATCGGCGGCGCCATAGCCCGCGACGACGCCCGTGACCTCAAGCTCCGCCATCAGTGCGCGCTCCGTGCCCGCCGGCCCATATAGGCTTCCTGCACCCGCACATCGCGCGCGATCTCGTCAAACGTGCCGGCGGTCAGGTAGCGCCCTTCCGCCATGCACAACGACGCGGTCGCAAAGCCGCGCCACCATATCCATCTGATGCTCGATCAGCAGGATCGGCAGTCCCTCGGCGAGCAAGCGCCTGCAAATGTTCGCCGATCTCCCGCGCCAGCGTCGGATTGACGCCGGCGATCGGCTCATCGAGCAGGATCATTTTTGGTTCGGCCATCAGCGCGCGACCGATCTCGAGCAGCTTCTTCTGTCCGCCCGACAGGGCGGACGCCGGATGATAAATCACCGGCCTGAGGTTCAGCCGCTCGGCGATCGCCAGCGCCTTGACCATCAACTCATCTTCGCGAGCGCGCGCCGCAGCGCTTCGCGTCAGCGCGTGAAAAATCTCTTCGCCGGGCTGGCGCTGACCATAGAGCAAGAGGTTCTCCAGCACCGACATGCGCGACAGCCCGCGCGCGATCTGGAAGGTCCTGATCAGGCCGGCCGACGTCACGCGATCGGGCCGCAATCCCGTGATGTCGCGGCCGTCAAAGATGATCCGGCCGCGATCGGGCGGGATCACTCCGGAGATGCAATTGAACAGCGTGGTCTTGCCGGCGCCGTTCGGGCCGATCAGGCCGGTGATGCCGAGCGGTGCGACCTCAAGCGACACACCGTTCAGCGCATGCACGCCGTAGAAGGCACGCTCAACGTTCTCGACCTGCAGTCCTCCCATCACCTTGCCCACAAATCGCAATTCGTCTTACCTCGACAACCGCCGACATGCACACTTTATGCCGACAGCATCAGGTTGGAAAGGATCCCGCCCCAGGGCCTAGACGCTCCGGCCTAGTCCTTTCAGGCAGGATCTAGCCATGAAGTCCGCAACCGAAGGGACAGCTTGGCGCAACACCTGTTTCCGAGAAGCATTCGCGGGTCGCGTCGAAGATCGGCGCGTCGCTTTTCGGTCTAAACAGGAGCAATCAATGTCTAAGGGGCACCTCGAATAATTGCGCCCTGTCCATGGGAGGTCAAATCAGATTCAAGGACCGCACGCGATTTGGCAGTGGAGGCTCTCGATGGGGCAGTTGTGGCTTCTTTGATGCGAACAATCGGCTCGATGCGTTGTCAGCGAAGGGCGATCCGCTAGAGGCGATCGCGGCGCTGGTTCCGTGGGAGAGTTTTCGTGACCGACATTGAGGCTGTGGTGTTGACGCCGGAGGAAGCGAAGAAGAGCAAGGCCGGTCGCAAGCCGGTCGATGCGATCGTGATGTTCCGCATGCTGATCTTGCAGTCGCTGTACAATCTCTCCGATGATCAGGCCGAGTATCAGGTGCGCGACCGTCTGTCATTTACGCGCTTCCTCAAGCTTGGCATCGAAGACCGCATTCCGGACGGTACGACGCTGTGGCTGTTCCGTGAGAAGCTTGCGAAAGCCGGGCTGATCGAGACGTTGTTCGAACGCTTCGGCCAGCATCTGGAGGCCAATGGCTATATTGCGCGCGGCGGGCAGATGGTCGACGCGACGATTGTGCCGGTGCCCAAGCAGCGCAACACGCGCGAGGAGAACGAAGCGGTCAAGGCCGGCCAAATGCCCGAGGATTGGGCGCGGAAACCCGCGAAAAACCGGCAGAAGGACAAGGACGCGCGCTGGACCAAGAAGCACGGCAAAAGCTTCTTTGGCTATAAGAACCACGTCAATGCCGACGCCCGGCACAAGCTGATCCGCCGACTATGATGCGACCGACGCTTCAGTGCATGACAGCCAGAGGTTGGATGGCCTTCTGAACACTGCCAACACGTCGCGGGATGTGTACGCCGATAGCGCCTATCGCTCGGCTGAGACCGAGGTGAAACTCGACAAGCGCGGCTTCAGAAGCCGCATCCATAACCGCGCATCCCGAAACCATCCGCTGTCGGACGCGCAGCTCGAAGCCAACCGCAAGAAGAGTAAGGTCCGCGCTCGGATCGAACATGTATTCGGCGCCCAGAAGAATGCGCCGGGCGCGCGGATCATTCGACGATCGGTGCGGTCCGCGCGAGAGCCAAGATCGGTTTGCAGAACCTGGTCTACAATATGCGTCGGCTCGTGATCCTGGAGCGGATGGCCACCGCATGAGCGCGCAATAATCCTGAACGCGTCGGGGATCAGGGCCAAAAAACAGAGCGCGTCGGGCAAAATATCAGTGCGTTGAAAACACATCGTCAGCTGGAAATGGCGGTCCAACACACGCCCAAAACGTCATTGTTCGAGGTGTCCTAAGGTCAAAGCGATCATTTGCGCCGCCATTCTTTCGAGCCTCGTGGGTTCGCAAGCCTTCGCGTTCTCGATCGGCAGCGGCAACGGCAACGGCAACGGCAACGTCGGCATCGCCAACGGTAACGGCAACGGAACGGCAACTGGGGCCTTCAACGGCAACCTGAACGGCAACGGCAACTTCGGCATCGGCAACGGCAACGTGAACGGCAACGGCAACGTCGGTGCCTTCAGCGGCAACCTGAACGGCAACGGCAACGCCGGGCTCCTCAACGGCAACGGAAACGGAAACCTCAATACCGGCTTCGTGAACGGCAACGGGAACGGCAACGGCAACGTCGGAATTCTCAACGGCAATCTGAACGGCAACGGCAACCTGGGTGCGTTCAGCGGCAATCTGAAACGGCAACAGCAACCACTAGCCTGACCCCGCGCCGGCGGCGGGGCCGACACCCCTGCAGGCCGGCATTTCGGAGCGGTGCCTTCCGGCTCAAGCGTTCCTCAACCCCCAGTCCTCGCAAGACCGCGTATGCCGGCGGGGCCGCCCCGAAACGAATTCAACCGATCCTTCTGAAGTGACAGTCCCGAGGAGCTCTTGCCATGAAAGCAAGTTCGTTCGTGTTTGCCGCGCTTACCTTGGGAGAGTTGCTTACTGCTGCGCTTGTTGTCAGCACCGATCCGATGCCGCTGCGTCAGGCTCAGATGCGCCTTGCTGCTTGCTTCGGGTGCGGCAACGGCAACGGCAACGGCAACGTCGGAATCCTCAACGGAAACCTGAATGGCAACAGCAATACCGGTGCCGGCAACGGCAACGGCAATGGCAACGGCAACGGATTGCCACAAACGAATGGCAACCTCGGTTACATGAACGGCGGCACGGGCAACATCGGAGCCTACAACGGGCTCGGCAATTCAAGCCCGACCAGCGGCAACAACAACGTCGGCGCGCTCAACGGCAACGGCAACGGGTCGACCTTACAACGGCAACGGCAACGTCGGAGCCTTCAATGGCAACTTCAACGGACTCGGCAACGTCGGCACCGGCAACGGCAGCTTCAACGGCAACGGAAACGTCGGAGCGCTCAACGGCAATTTCAACGGTGGCTCCAACCAATAGGCCGTTCGGGCTCAGGCGCGCCCCGCACGGTGCAGCGCCATTTGTGGCCGTGGCCGTCATTCTGATGCTGATGGCGGCCGGTAGTGGAAACGGCAACGGTAACGGCAACATCGGATTCGGCAACGGCAACGGCAACTCGGGAAATTTCAACGGCAACGGCAACGTCGGCAACAACAACGGCAATGGCAACAAGACAGACCGAAATGGCAATGGCCACGTTGGCGACAATGCCGGAAACCACGACAACCGCCGCTGAGATTCTGCCGTTCGACCTGTCCTCGAACCGGAACAAACCATGCGGTGTGATAGCGATTTCCTATCTCTTGCTCGGTTCGGCCGCGGCTCTGCCCGCGACATCCTATCTGCAGCACGCGAAATCTCGAGTCCGGTTGGCTGAGTGCATTCTCCCGGTGATGCAAGCGGGACCCAATATGTCACGGGGTCGGTCAAGACCGACGATGTCGTGAAGACGGTGATGGCGACGGGGACCCTGGTCCCGGCGCTCAACATCGAGGTCGGCTCAGTGCTGTCGGGGCAAGTCTCGAAGCTGCTGGTCGACTTCAACGACAGGGTCAAGAAAGGCCAGGTGCTCGCCGAGCTTGACGACAAGACTTACGTGCTTACCGCCGATGCCGCGCGGGCTGCGGTTCAGGGAGCTCAATCGGACATCAAGAGCCATGAGGCGCGTTTGAAGCGGGCGACTTTCGACCTGTGGCAGGCGGAACATCAGCTTCCGGTGTTCACCGCCCGCGTGAACGCCGCGCAAACCATGCTCGATACCGCGGAGCGCGAGTTCAAGCGCAAGCAATGGCTGCAGGAGCAGCAGGTTGCTGCGCCCATGGATGTTCAGAATGCGCAGGCCAGACGCGACACCGCGGCATCCTCGCTGCAGGAGGCGCAAGCCAATCTTGCCAACCAGACCGGTCTCATCTCGGCCGCGAAAGCCGATCTCGATCGGACGATTGCCGATCTCGATAGCGCCAAGGCTGCGGCAGGGCGCCTCGAGGCGCAGTGGCGCAATACGATGGTCGATGTCGATCGTACCAAGATTCGTTCCCCGGTCGACGGCGTCGTGGTCGGACGCAACATCACCGAAGGCCAGACGTTGGCGACGGGGCTTGAAGCCAAGACCCTGTTCGTGATCGCCGGCGACCTCGGTCATATGGAAATCAACGCCCGGATCAATGAGAGCGACATCGCGGCCATTCGAGACAGCCAGGATGCGAGCTTCACCGTGGACGCTTTTCCCGGACGGACCTTTGCCGCGAAGGTCAAGCAGATCCGGATGGCGCCACAGGTCTTGTCGAATGTCGTCACCTACACGGTGGTCCTGAAGACCCCCAATCCGGACGGCATCCTGCTGCCCGGGATGACGGTGATGGCCAATATCGTGACAGACCGGACCCCGGCGCGACCACCGTTCCGCTCGCGGCGTTGCGCTACCACCCCACCATGGTCGCCGCGAAGGAGAGCGGTGCCGCGTCGGAGTCGGTGTGGGTGTTGCGGGACGGCAAGGCCGTCCCACTTTCCGTCACCAAGGGCGAGGAAGACGGCCGGAATGTCGCGGTATCATCGGACAGCCTTCGTCCAACCGATGTTGTCATCGTTGGTGAGAAAAACGGTCGATCCCGCCGCGCAGCCGACAACTAGTCATGCTGATCGAGCTTCGGAACGTGGAGCGCTCCTTTCACCGGGCGGGGAAGGCCGTTCCGGGACTGCGGGCAACGTCCCTGACGCTGCGGCCCGGTGAATTCGTCGCCATCCTCGGACCGTCCGGCTCCGGCAAGTCGACACTGATGAACGTCATCGGGCTGCTCGACCGGCCGACGGCGGGAGCGCTGTTGTTCGACGGCACGGATTGCGCGACCCTCAATCGGAACGAGCTGGCGCAAATCCGCAACCGTCGGATCGGGCTCATCTTCCAAGCCTACCACCTTCTGCCGCGGCAAAATGTCATCGACAACGTCGAACTGCCCCTGACCTACGCCGGAATATCACGGGCGGAGCGGCGCCGCCGGACCCTTGAAGCGATATCGCGCGTGAGGCTGGAGCACCGCGCTACGCAGCTGCCGCCGCTGCTTTCCGGCGGCGAGCAACAGCGGGCCGCAATTGCGCGCGCGATCGTCTCCAACCCGGATGTGCTCCTTGCGGATGAGCCGACGGGTGCGCTCGACAGCACCACCGGGCGGGAGATTTTGGAGGTGCTGCTCGCAATCAACAGGGAGGGCCGCACTGTCATCATGGTCACACATGACAAAACTCTGGCCAGGTTTGCCTCGCAAATCGTGACGATGAGCGACGGTCGTATCCTTGCCGATACCCCGCAGGCAATGGCGGAGCTCGCGCAATGAAGCTGATGGATTATGCCCAACTCGCCGGCTCCTCACTGGTTGCGGCGCCAGTGCGGAGCTGCCTGACGATGATCGGTATCGTCATTGGGGTCGCCGCCATGACCAGCATGGCGGCGATCGGTTCCGGCGCTCGGTCGAAGGTGAGCGACCAGATCCGCTCGTTCGGCGCAAACGTGATCGTCGTCAACGCCAGCAATGCCAAACACGCGCGACCCGACAGCGCGCCGCGCCGTCCGCTGTCAATCGGCGACGCCGAGGCCATCGGTGAGCTCCCGGCCGTGAGCCTCGCCGCGCCCTCGGTCGCTGGCCAGGCACGGCTCATCAGCAGCGGACCGAATTGGGGCACCACCGTCAACGGCACCACGCTCGATCACTTCGCGATCCGGCAGTGGCATCTCGCCTCCGGACGCTTCTTTACCGGCGACGAGGAAAAAAGCGGGGGCCAGACCGTGGTACTCGGCAGCCTTGTCGCGCACAAGCTGTTCGAGGACGAGGATCCGGTCGGGCGGGTGGTCCGTATCGTCAACGCTCCGCTCAAGGTCGTCGGGGTGTTGGCCGAGAAAGGCGCTGCCGGCGGCAACAACCAGGACGACGTGGTGTTCGTGCCGCTCAGCACGGCCAAGAACCGACTGATCGGCGGCGCCGGCGGCGACCGCAACACGGTCGACTATATCCTGACCAGTGCCGTCTCCGCCGATGCGATTGGCAAGGCGACACAGGAAATCGACGACTTGATGCGCCAACGGCATCACGTCGAGCGTGACGAAGACAAGGACTTCACGGTGTCGACCGCAGCCTCCATCGTCGCGGCACAGGAGGCCTCCACGCGGACGGTTTCGGCGCTGCTTGCGGCGGTTGCCGGGGTTTCACTGATCGTCGGGGGCATCGGCATCATGAACATCATGCTGGTCTCGGTCACGGAAAGGACCCGCGAGATCGGTCTTCGGCTTGCAATTGGCGCGACGCCGCGAGACATCCAGACCCAGTTTCTCGCCGAAGCAGCCGCGCTTTGCACCGGCGGGGGCATCCTCGGCGTCCTTCTGGGAGACGTCATCGCTTCGACCATCGCGCACTATGCCGAGTGGCCGGTCGTGCTTGATCCGCTGGCTGCGGTGGTGGCGGTGGCCTTCTCTGCGAGTGTCGGGATTGCGTTCGGGTACTATCCAGCCAAGCGGGCTGCGTCGCTCGATCCCGTCGTTGCCCTTCGGACCGAATGACGACGGGTGGGCAACGAGGGTGCGGGTCAGCTGGAGGGGTTCTTGCGGACGATGTCTCGCCCAAGCAGGCAAATCGCCTGGGTCCTGTTCTTGGCGTGAAGCTTCGCCATGATGTTGTGAAGGTGGGCTTTGACGGTGCTCTGCGAAATTCCGAGCTGGTGGGCGATGATCTTGTTGGGCATGCCGTGACGCAGGAATTCCAGCAACTCGGCCTCGCGCGGGGTAAAGCACACGGCTCCATCGCCATCGGAGTGACAGTTGGCAGGAGCATCTGCCCCATCTGCGATCTCGCTTCTGGCAACAGTCGGACGAATCGAGATCAGGATCAGACGCACGAGGTCCACGGCGAAGCGCACTGACGGCAGGCCGGCAACGACAGTCGAAAAACCCATTTGGCGGAGCGACGCTGCGTCCGTATCGGCATTCTCGATCAGGGCGACCGCTGGAACCTCTGACATCCGCTCGCGCCATTCATCCATTCGCCGGCGTATCACCGATTGGGTGCTGGCCTCGTATCGTACGAGAAACAGCAGAAAAACGTCATAGCCGAAGGCGTGGGCGGGAATGCCCTGTTCGAAAGAACAGGTATCCGCGTCGATACCGCATCCACTCAGCGCCTCGCGCATGCAATCGAATGCAAGAGACGGCAGGCCCATGAATATCGCGCGTCCGCGGAACGTTGAGCGCGTTGATTCCAAGGTCGGCTGCCGTGCAGCGGGTTGCGTAGCCACGTCAACGACGTTCACCAGGTTTCTTGCCATTGCCAATCATCCGGTACCCCTCTGATCTGCGAGCGCCAACTGTGATCGAGGGAATCGCAGTATCGCTCGCAGTCATCTCGGCCGCCAATCGGCTCTTTAGGTCGGTCTGCTGCACCATGAGATCGCCGAAGTATCCTCGCGACCCAAAGTCCAGAGCTGCTTACGGAAGGTGAAATTTTCCGACAGATAGCAGCAATCTGCGCGAACGGATCCGAGGTGTCGCGAAAGATACGTCAGAGGTTACGACACAAAGCCTCTTTCGATGGCCGAGCTGCCAAGCACCGCCGCGCATTGGGTGTTTTTCCCGATGACGAAAGGCAATCAACCTGAAAACGCGTGGCAATGAACCTGACATGTGCCCGCGTATCGATGATGGTATGCTACCCCCGATAGTGCCGCCCTTTGGGACACACTCTGTGCGGAGAGATAAACTGATGTGAGAAATGTGGCTGCGGCCACACACGTGCGGGACCATCAGCGATAGCGTGACGGCGTCAGTGTGCCAGGAGCGCTGTACCTAGGCTTTAGTAACAGTAATTTCGGAGGCAGGAGTATGTCGACCGAATCAAGTCTTGCCCTCATTGTTGACGCTCTTGAATTCAGGCGGGCATGTATCACAAGTCTTCTGGGCGATTGGGCCGCCACCGAAGAGATCACTCTGTTGCCGCTTTCGCCAGAAGAAGCCCACCAGAGACTTCGGGCCGACGCGGAATCCCGCGCTATCGTCCTGAACGTCGGCGCCACGTCCTTGTCGCTGTCGGATGTGCTCGCCGAAATCAAGGTGCTGCGTGCGATGGCTCCGGCAGCCGCGCTGATCGTCGTCGCCGATCGAGAGGATCCTGACGATGTCCTCGCCGCCATGCAGGCCGGTGCCCAGGCTTACATCTCCAACCTGCTTACGCCGGATCTGGTTTTTCGCGCGCTTTCGTTTGTGCTGCATGGAGGCACTTATTTTCCGCGCAGCATTGTCGACAAAGGGTCCTTTCCCGTTGAGCCGGAGGTAGAGGCCACTCCGGTTGGAAGAGAAGAGGCCTCCGAAGGGTCTACGCCGACGCACCTCAACTCCGTCGGACTGACGATCGCAGCGACAGCAAATGATGAGAACGCTGCGCGATCGCGGAGGCTGTTCGACCTGAGCGACCGGCAGATGGCAATTCTCGCCGGCATATGCCGGGGTGAGCCAAACAAGATTATTGGGCGCACCCTGAATTTGCCGGAGTCGACGGTCAAGGTTCATGTTCGCGAAATCATGCGCAAGTTAGCCGTCTCCAACCGCACCCAGATTGCGATCGCCTTGGCCCGCATGGCTCAGCCGATTGCCACGAGCGCATCGATCTTGGCAGAGACGATCCCAAGAACCTTGCAGGTATGCGACGTCATTCCGCTTGTTCCGCCTCAGAGCTCAAAAGTTGTCGACAGAATGGAAAAATCGTCGCCTCCCGACAAGGAAGCCAGGGGGAGAGTGTCAACCACCCGTTAGTCTCGCCTTCGGCTCAGATGGTGGCGCTAAATTGCATGAAATGGTCGCTTCGATGTTCAGTGCCTTCCCTGAATGGCTTCTGGTCACACTGCCAAGTGTCGCGTGAAAGCACGGAGCGGCGATATGGCTGACCTCAACGAACAAATCGACGAGTTGGAGAAGCTCGCCGCAGAGAGCGATCTGATCGCGCGACTGGCTGTCGATCCGAAAGCCAGATGCGCCAATGCATGCCTGGCGAACGAACTGCGGAAACTTGCAACACAACTTCGCGATCTTCTGGCACCTATGCAGCGATTTCACTGATGATGAAAAGATCAATGCAACAGAAGTCGAGGTAAAATAAACGCGACGACGGTGCGACTGTCGGAGCCTGGTTGTGGGCCTGCGGTTGAAGAACGCGGATCCCTGATCGGCTTCGGGGCAATGCCCGATGAGGTTCGATCACACGACGCTGGCATTCGATGCGCCATGACATGCCGGATAGGCCGACGGCCTCCCCCATGCCCTCATCCTTCGCTCGCCCCCGGGGCAGGCTCAATCCGTCTTGTCGAGACCGATGGGATCGCTGCGACCAGCTTTCATTCAGACCATCGTAATTGTCCGTACTGCGAGGAGCCGATGCGTCTTGTGCTGCTTGAGCGACAACAACCGGATTGCGCCGATCGTCTGGAACAACAGGTCCATCGGTGACGACTGCCTGAGCACAATTCACTTCGTTTTCAAGACAAATCCGGAGCGTGCGCGATAGACAAGTGTCGGCTTTGTCAGTGACGCGAAGTGAGCATCAAGGACGCGTTAGATTTGAGCTCTTTGATTTAAATCAGCTTTGAAAGCTCCAGACGGCGGGAATGGTTACTTTCGACTTTCAGCGACGGTCCAAGTGACGATTGGTCATGCCCTGCTTATGCGCCGCGTGAAGGGACACATGACCGACCTGAACAAAAATTGACGCGCTGGACAAGCTCGCGGCAGAGAGCGACCAGATTGCGCATCCAGCTGCGGATCCGGAAAGCCAGAAGCTCCAATGTAAAGCTGGCCAATAAGCTGCGGCAACTCGCAGCACAACTTCGCGGTCTTCTGACACCCAAACAACGACTGCATTGATATCGAAAGATACTAGGCAGAAGAGACTAGTTGGGCGAATTCACGCGAACACGGCATAACCAACGAAGCTGGATACGGCCCCGTAGATCAAAAGCGCCGGGCGACTCCCTCGTCGTCTTCGGGAAATTGACTGATATCGTCGATCCACGGACGTTGGCATGCAGGCGCCATGACGTGTCGCATGGGCCGAAGCCTCTCTCACACCTTGATCCTTCCCCTGCCCGCTAGAGCGGGTTCAGGCCGCATTGTCGAGATCGACGGGCTCACTGCACAGCGCCTCGACTGTCTGGACTGCGAGACGCCGATGCGTCCCGTCCAGTTTGAGCGACAACAACTGGATCGCGCGGATCGCCCGGAGAAACACGTTTATCGGTGTGATGACTGCATGAGCACAATACGCTTCGTCTTCAAGATGCCTCCACGCACGCAAGACAATTGAATGTCGGCTTTTCCAGTGAAACCAGATGAGGTTGAGTATGAGTATCCAGTCTCTTGTCCTCTCTTCCGGCTCCGCCGTTCTTCAAAACTTCCTCGATCTTGATTCCGGCGGCGCGTTCAATGGCCTGGGATCCGCTTCCACGGCCGCTGACGAGAACGCTGGCGCATTCAATGGCGAATGGGACACGGGCGCGAACAACGGGCTGCAAAACATTGGCGCCTTCAACGGCGTGTTTGACGATGGAACATCCAATGGAAATGACAATCTCGGCGCCTTCAACGGGAGTTTTAATTCCAGCGCTGATAACGGCAACGGCAACATCGGAACGTTCAACGGCAACTTCAACGGCAACACTGTTTTGGTCGGAAACGGCACCAGCACCAACGATTTGGTGTTCGGTGACGGATCCGTCGACGCCGCCTCCGGGGAAGAGCCCGGCGAGACTCTCCATGGAGACGACGGCACCGGTGGCATGACGTTCAACATCGTGACCGGCGACGTTGACTCGTTGCTCGGCAATGCCATCGGCGGGAACGACGAGCTCCTGGGCGGCAACAATGCCACGGTGGGCGTTGTAGTGAATACCCTGATCGGCGACGCCGACAGCACGGCAGGTCATGCGTGGGGCGGAGATGACACGCTGATCGGTGGAGACAGTACAGGTCCCGGCGGTGTCGAGAACGCGCTTGTTGGCGACGCAGTGCAACTCGCGGGTAACTCGGTCGGAGGCCAGGACGAGCTGGTTGGTGGCTCGAATTTCGGCTTCGGCTTTGTGCAAAACGCCGAATTCGGCGATGCGCTCACCATCGGCGACAACGCCCGTGGGGCGCGTGACAGTTTAGTCGCCGGAGATAACCACGGCTCCGGCTTTGTGCAGAACGCTTTGTTTGGCACCGCGATCTGGATGAACGGTCATTCGCAGGGAGGGCATGACAGGCTCTCTGGCGGAGACAATTTCGGAACGGGCTGGGTTCAGGATGCCTTCTTCGGTGACGCCGGGTTGATGAGCGACTTCGCGTCGGGCGGTTCGAACACCTTGATCGGCGGCACCAATCGCGACAGCGGATCCATGCAGGAAGCGCTATTTGGCGACGCTGCGATCATGACCGACAACGCTCGAGGCGGCCGGCAACTACCTCGTCGGTGGCAGTAATCTCGGCGACGGGTCTCTGGAAAACGTGCTGATCGGGGATGCGGGGCTCATGGAAGCGCACGCCTCCGCCGTAGGAAACCTGCTGCGTGGTGGCGACAGCTTCGGTGACGGCGACGTGATCAACGTGCTCGTTGGCGACGCCATGACGCTCGCAGACTTCGCGGTCGGCGGCGACAACGTGCTGGTGGCCGGTCAGGCCTTTGGTGCTTCCAGCACAGTCGAGAACTTTCTTTGGGGCGACGCGGTCGACAACGAGCGCGGACGCGACCGTCGGCAATGACACCTTCATTTTCGGCGGTCACAGCGGACCGAACAACTTCATCATGGATTTCCATGCCGGAGACAGGATCGAGTTCGCCCTCGACGGAGACCTCAACGATCTTCAAATCAGCCAGCTGGGTAACAGCACCGAGATCAGTATCGATGGCGTGGACGTCTTTCTGGTTGGCTACACGTCCGCCGTCCTCGCCGGACGCGATAAGCTTCATCACTGGCTTGCCAACCGGCTTAGCGCCGCAGCCCATCGCCGATGATCTCAATGGCGATGCGCACAGCGATATCCTGTGGCGCAACACCAACGGAACGCTCGCCGCCTGGCTCATGAATCGCGACTCAGTCATGTCGAGTGGCTTCATCACCTCCGGTGGCGTCGTGGTCACCCCGGGCCCAACGTGGAGCGTTGCCGGAATGTCCGACTTCAACGGCGATCGGCAGCTCCGACGTCCTCTGGCGCAACGACAATGGCGCGATGGCGGAGTGGTTGATGAACGGCAATGAGATCATGCAATCGGTCACGCCGAACTACGGAGGCACCGCGGTGTCGCCCGACGCAAGCTGGAAGCCGACAAGCTTCAGCTAACTCGCGCGAAGCAAGACCGATTCAAATATGGAGGCCGTCACGGCAAGCGGCGGCTTTCGTTCTTGCCGCCGCCAGTGAGGTGAGCCACTGGCACCGACGGGCTCAGCTAGTCGGCCGAAGCTCTCAAAATTACCACGCCGTCCTAGTCCTCTTGTTCGATGGTCTTGCCATTCAACCAGTCAACCATGTGAGTAAGCCCGCAGGCCGGGCAGTGGACGGCTTCGAAGCGCTCACGAGGACGATCACTCGGCTCATCCGCAATGGAATGCTGGACGAGCTTCCAGGTGATAGGGCAGCGAATGATATTGGATTCGATTGTGCCACGATCATTCGCTTTGATCCGAGACGGCGGAATCTCCGTCAATCAGAACCAATCCCTAAGATCAAAAGGGAATTTCACTTAGTGGATCAGGCGCGCGCCGATAAGATCATCCGGTGCGAGCCGCCAAACCGAGCCCCGCTTCGTCGAAGGCTCCCAGTGACGGTCGCTCTTGCCCTTCTGGAACACCCGGCGCGGCGCTGCCGGAATACAATTCACCGCAATCCCATGCGCGTTCAGCACGCAACGCTGCGATGTGCAGCGCGCACCGGGCTGTTGTTGAAAAAGTATGCCACCTGGGTCAGACTTTCACCAACCAAGCGCGGCCGGCGCTTCCGTTGGCGAGCGGTCGCCAGAACAAGCATCGGAGAAACTATGCCGGCCCCACTTTTTCTCCCCGGAGGCCTTCCCTGTGAGACCGCCGAACAGTCGTTCCGCGATGATCATCGGAGAGCGGTCGCGATGCTGCACGACGTATTGCAGGACTGATGCAGCAGCTCTTTTGGACGCTGGTAACAGCCCTTCAAATCTTGCCCTGAAAGCCTTCCGCTGCGTCGCTGCGTTGCAGAACGCTCGCGACTGACTGCGACTGGCCAGCCTCCATATCAATGCTAGACTGGTGCAGGACAAGGCTACCTCGCTCCGTCGTTCCGACATGCGGGGCCATCGACTAACGCCGCCACCGAAACCGGCTCGTTCGTATGACACTCGCTTTGATCTGCCTGTTGGCCGTCGGCGTCCTCGCCTTTGCCGAGCGCAGCCGGAAGCACGTCGCATTCGCGCTTGCCATACAATGTCTGCTGGTGGCGACACTGGCCCTGATCGTCGGAGACCTCGACAGAGCCATCGTGCTGTCCGCGCTCATGGCGCTGACGATCATCGGCGCATCGAGCGTCAAGTATCATCACAGCGGGCTGAAGCTCACCGTCACGGATCTGCCGCTGCTGTTCGCCGGCACCGTTCCATTCTTCATCGTTCAGTACCCACGCGCGGTAGCATCTGTCCTGGCCGGGGCCGTCGCCGTCGTTCTCGCGGCGCTCGCGATATGCTTCTACGCCGCCGGACCGCCGCTTTCTCTCGATCTCCGCATTTTGTTGCTGGCTGTTGCGCTCGTTGCCTGCGCGCTGACTTACCGCATCAGCGGCGGCGCCGCTGCTTTCCGGAAAATAACAGCCGAGCCGCGATGCTTCTTCTCGACCTTCATGGCCTCACTGGTCGACACACTGTCCTGGCGGCAGGTCGGCGGCTTCGCGCTGAGCGATATCGCAGATGAGCCATTGCCGCTGTTGCCGACCACACCGGCGCGGACGAGCCGTTACCCCGACATCATCATCGTCCAGCACGAGTCAGTCTTCGATCCGCGCCTATTTGGGCTTCCGGTGGAACCGATTTGCGATGCATTCCTGTCACCGCAGGATGGCCTCCACGGCAGCCTTCACGTCGACATTTTTGGCGGCGGCTCGTGGCAATCCGAATTCAGCGTGCTGACCGGTCTTTCCAGCGCGAGCTTCGGTCCGAACGCCTACTTCCTGTTCAAGCGAGGCGTCGGCCAATTCCATCACAGCCTTCCACGTTCGCTGGCCGCGCTCGGCTACAAGACATTGCTGACATCGAGCTGCCGCCGCAGCTTTCTCAACTACGACGACTATTACCGTGCGATCGGCGTGAGCGAGCGGATGTTCACGGATGATTTTCCCCCACCATTCGATATCGGCCAATTCGAGACAACTTGTTCGGACGGCCAGTTTCTGCAAGCCGCATTCGATGCCTTCACGGCTCGGATCGCCACTGATGCGTCACCGCAGTTCATGTATGCGCTGACGAACTTCAATCACGGCCCCCATAGCCGGCGGCTCGTCGCCATCAGGACAGTTTGAGGACGAGCGCGCCTTTGCCGCTGCGAGTTTTCCAGACACCCAGTACGCCGAGTACTATGCAAGGCTCGCAGAGACCGCGTCGACCTGGCAGAGGATCAAGTCCGAGCTCGCAAGCCGATTCCCCGGACGTCCGATGTTGATCGTGCACTACGGAGACCACCAGCCGGTCATGGCGCGGTGCATCGAGAAACAGCGCCGGTTGCCGGAGGATTCACGACGTCAGTTCCGCACGTTTTATGCGATGGAGACACTCAACATGGCGCCCGCCAATTCCGCCTCGGGACGCGGCGGGGATCTGGATATCGCCTTTCTCGGAACCATCGCCCTACAACAGGCCGGCCTGCCGCTCGATCCCGTCTATGCAACGCGCGCTAGCCTGCTGGACGAATGCGGTGACGCTTATTTTGCCTCGAACTCCGACGCCAAGCGGCGGTTTCACCGGACGCTCGTGGATCTCGGTTTGATCGACTGTCGTCCGTCCACAGTGTCGCTGCGGCCGGCCATCCTGCAACGATAGTGTCAGATTTATTTCGTTATTTCTCACGGCGGATGTGCGCCCTGTGAACGCGGGCTAAATCAGTTCAAGGCGAAAGACGCCTTTGCAACGATCGTTGCTCCGCACCAGTGGCCACCGTGTGCCCGCATAGAGCTGATTGAATTCTGCTTCAAATGCAGCCCCGGCAGCGGGCTGGTGAGCGGACAACGTCGTCCCACGATAGACGTAATCGGATACAAACCCCGCCCGCGCACTAAATTCGAACTCCGCCGGCGCTCGATCCTTCAGCGGCGTTGCGCGGTTCACTTCGGCAGCGGACCAGCCCCGGTTGCCGAGGCCGATCGCACCACCCGAGCTGGTCTCGGGATTTTCGGCATGCGCGGGATCGCCGGTCATCGACGCGAGCCACAGACCGGCGACTGCGCCGGTCGAGACAACACGTATGCGCCTGACATTTGCCAAGGTCCGCCTGCCTTAACCGCTCACCGCTGCCGCAAGTGCTCTTATCCTCCAAGAGCTATCGCGACGCCGACAAGCGCACCACCGACGGCCACCATTGCAAGAGCCGTCATCCAGGGGCGAAGTCCGCTCCTGTATCCAAACACATAACCGCAGAAGCATAGCATGACGATGGCGACGGCGTTGGAGACGCGCAGCGCCAACCTGGCCTCGCCAATGAAGATGAACGGAATGACAATGGGGAACGTTGAAAGGAAGCTCAGCAAACAAAGACCCAAGGCTCCGACCCAATCACGCCTCGCCAGTCGCGGCCGCCACGGCGGCTCGGGCAAGTCACGCAATTTTTGTCGCATCAGCTCCAGCTGTTCCGGCAGCAAGACCGACGCCAGCAGCGGCGGCAACGCGCCAGCCATGATCCGCTGCGCAGTTTCCAAATCCGATGCTTCGCGCATGGCACGCAGCATCAATATCTTGCGCCCCTGGTCATTGAGACGAGCCAGCAGATAAACGCCCGCGTCGATGATCCCCCAGGCAAGGTTGCAGCCGAGAGCACCGAACAGCATGGTTTGAACCTTGGCTTGATCTGCCGTTACAACGCCCAAGGTGAGGGTAAAGCCAAGCGCCATGATCAGGGCGAACAAAGTCTCCGAGATCCGCTCCATCGGCTCGAGCACTCGCTTGAAAGACTTCACCGAAAGCTCTGACATTGGGGGTTGCTCGATGAATTCCACGCGGTAGGTTGGTTAGAACGCGATACTGCATGGAGACGCAGAAAATCTAGCGAGCACTTCCGCTAACCAAACTGTCAAGTGTGGTCACGCGATCGAGACCTTCAACCTTGTCCTCGACGCCGTCGGCTCGCAACAAATCTCGCGCCGCTCCATGGGCGCCGACGATACGCAGGGTAATGCCGCGGCTCGCAAGTTCGGCATGCAGCTCGTGCAGCATGCGCGACCCCGCCAGATCGAGATAAGGAGCGGCAGACAGATCGCAGACGGCCAGGCGGATGGGAGCGGGCTCAGTTTCGCGAATGCGGCTCAAGACCGATTCCATGACAGCGTCCGCGTTGACGTAGATCAGCGACGCCTCGGGACGAAACGCGATCACGCCGGACAGCGGCTCATTCTCGGGATGTCGCTCCAAGTCCGAATAGCTGTTGGTGCCGGGAACGCGACCGAGAAAGGCAACGTGCGGCCGCGCACTCCGGACCAGCAACAATATAACTGAACCGAGCGCGGCAAGCAGGATGCCCTGGAGAATGCCAAGAAGCAGAACTCCCCCAAGAGCAATCGCGGCCGCCAGGAAATCCAGCCGGCTCACGCGCCACATGCGGATCAGCGCCGGAAAATCCAGCAATCCATACACCGCGGTCAACACCACGGCCGCCAGCACCGCTTTTGGAAGATTTTCCAGCAAGCCGGTCAGAAAGAGCAGGCACAGCGCGAGCGTGACGGAAGCAAAGACAAGCGCCAGCGAGGTGCGCGCGCCGGCCTTGTCGTTGACTGCCGACTGCGACAGTCCGCCGGCGACCGGATAGCCCTGCCCGATCGCCGCTGCGAGATTGGCAGCGCCGATGCCCAGAAGCTCCTGCCGCGGATCCAGAGCGTATCCGTGCTTCGCTGCGAAGGTGCGAGCAGCAGATACGCCTTCGATATAGGCGAGCAGCAGGCAACCGCCGGCCAATGGAATGATCCCTTCGACATCTCGTATCCTGAGAGTTGGGTCAGCCAGGGTGGGCAGACCCGCCGGAATTTTTCCTGTTATCGGCACTCCCAATGCGGGAAGCCCCAGCACGGAGGCCGCGATGATCGCCAGCGCGACCACTGCCAGTGCGACAGGCCTTCCCGGCAACAGCCGATCGCCCACCACGATCAACCCGATTGCGATGATCCCGACCAGGAGAACGACGTATTGCATTTGCCCAAGCTGGCCGACCAACAGCCAAACCCGATCAAAAAAGTTATGTCCGCCGCCTGCAACTCCAAACAGACTTGGCAGCTGGGTCATCGAGATGGTCAGGCCGGCGCCGGCCTTGAAGCCGACGAGAATACTGTCGCTGATCAGCTTGACGAGCGCACTCAGCCGCAACAGCCAGGCGAACAGGCAAAGTGCTGCGACCGTAAAGGCTGTAAGGCTGGCAATCTCGGCGTAACGCTGAGCGTCGCCCTCAGCCATCGCCCCCACTGTCCCGGCAATCATCAGCGAGATGGCGGAAGTGGGCCCAATGGCGAGCTGACGCGAGGATCCGAGCAGGGCATAGCCCAGACCACCCAATAGATAGCCGTAGATGCCGGTTTGCGGCGGCAAGCCCGCAAGCGTCGCGTAGGCGAGAGAAACCGGAATAGCGTAGGCCGCCAAGGTTATCCCGGCGACGATGTCACGAGGCAACCAGGCTGCGCTGTATTCCGTCAGCCAACGAGCCGGCGGAAACCACCAGAGCCAGGTTGTTCGATTTGGGCCTCTCGTCGAATCCGTCATGCGACGCTCACCGCCTCGCGGCGGTTCTCCGAAATTCGATCAGGCGTCCTGTTGTGCGAACTGGATGTCCTCAAGAAAGTTTTATGTGATCAGCAGGATCCACCCAGTTCCAATCACCAGGAACACGGCAAGGAAGAAGACGGTCACGAAGAATCCGAGCCGGTAGAGTTCGGATTGCGTGAGATAATTGCTGCCGACAAAGATGACATTCTGGCTACCACCCTGCGGCGTGATGACCGAAAAATAACTGCTCGCGAACAATAAAGCGAAAGCCATCAGCGGCGCCGGCACCCCCCCGCGGATGCCTACGTCAAGAAAAACACCCAGCAGAGCGAGCACTTGCGACGTCTGACTCACGAACAAATAGTGGATCACGACATAGAGCGTGACCAGAACCACATACGTCACCGGCCATGAGAGACCACCCAGGTGCGCCGCCAGGCGCTGGCCCGCATAACCCATGAAGCCCAGCTCGTTGAGCTGGCTGCTCAAGGCAAACAAGACAGCGAGCCAGAGAAACGTGGCCAGCGTGTCCCCCTGCGCCGATATGTCGGACACCGTCAGCACATTCGTCATCAGTAGAAGGCCGAAGCCGAAGAAGGCGACGCTGGTCACATTGAGTTGCAGGGCATTGCCGAAGACCCAACCAATGACCATCAATGCGAAGACACCGGCGGTGATCCACTCCTCGCGCGTGAGCGGTCCCAGCGCCGCAAGTTCTTTCCGTGCGGCCACGGGAGCGTCCGGAGTTGCGCCGACCCCTGGCGGGAAGATGCGCGCGACGACCCGCGGCAGTAGCAGGATCGCGATCAGAGCCGGCACCGAAGCCACGATGAGCCACTTGCCGAAACCAATCTCCACGCCGAATTGCTGCGCCACCTGGATTCCAACGGGATTGGCCGACGTCGCGGTCATCCAGAGGGCGGACGAGACAGCAAGGCTCGCCATTCCGCAGAACATCAGATAGCCACCCAGTCGGCGTCCCTCAGGGTCCTCGGGTCGCGATCCAGACCCCTTGGCCACGGACAGCACGATCGGATAGAGGACACCGCCGCGTGCGGTGTTGCTGGGGAATGCCGGCGCGATCAGCGCATCGGTAATGACGATGCTGTAGGCAAGCCCGAGCGACGAACGACCGAACAAGCTGACCATGAACAAGCTGATGCGTCGGCCCAGGCCTGATTTCACGACAGCGGTCGCAACGAGGAAGGCGATCGCGACCAACAGCACGCTGGCATTGGCAAATCCCCCGAATGCCTTCGCAGGTGAGACCGTGCCGGTGAGGACCACCGCCCCCACTGCAAGCATCGTCGACGTAAGCAGAGGGAACGCACCCACCAACACCGATGCGATCGCCGAGACGAACACCGCAAACAAGTGCCACGCGGGCGCGGTCAATCCCTCCGGGACAGGCGAGAACCAGATACCGACTGCCAGCGCCAAGGGGAACACTTGCTTCAGTTTTGCAAGCCAGTTGCTCATCACTGTGAACTTGACGCGTGGGGAGCGCCCTGCGGCGCGGCGGTGTGCACCTGACCCTTGAGGCCCATGGATTGACCTTGCACTGTGCCGTCCTCGGCTTCGAGCAAGAAGCGCCAAGAGAATTCGTAGGAGCCTGTCGCGCCCGCGTAACGCCCGGAGCCGCCGAGGAAAGTCCCGAAGAGCCGGTTGCCCGTGGCCGTGGTTTCACCCCGAAGCTCGCTGAAGACCTGATCGCCATGCTCATCCGTCCAGACGGCACGACCCACCATCCCGGTGACACTGTCATTGAGCACGATGGCTTCCGCGCGGAATCCCACCGCCGGGCGCTCGGGCCCGGCGAGCATCAGCGATCCGTCGAAGTCCGCGATGGAAGCCGACCGGTTGCCGCCGAGAGGGATGACATGGCGATTGCCAACCGCCGTCCACGTCCCTTGGAACTCGCGCCAGTCATCCCCGGCGGGAGGCGCCTGTGCCCACATCGGTAATGGCGCGCATGTAAGCCCAATTAGCAAAGCAACGCACAAAACGACCGTCTGTCTTCCCTTAGCCAGCTGGCGCCGGAACATTGTGCGCCTGGCCCGCGGGTTGATATCAGCCAAGTCCTTCATCTGCGGCACCGCATTGATGAAATCAATAATGGCTGGGGATCGGCTTTCCTGCGCTCAGACCTGCGGCGGCATTCTTTGGCCGCTGCTGCGCCTTGGGGATCTTCGGCAGGTCGATGTCGACCTTCTTGTAGGGGATGCTGTCGAGCAGATGCCGGATCAGATTTAGCCGGGCGCGGCGTTTGTCGTCGGCAGGGACAATGTGCCAGGGCGCCCAGGGCATGTCGGTGTCCGCGATCATGCGCTGATAGGCCGCCGTGTAGTCCCACCAGCGCCGCACCGATTCGGTGTCCATCGGGCTCAGCTTCCAGTGCTTCATTGGATTTTTGATCCTGGCCTCGAACCGGCGCCGCTGCTCATCCTGACTGACATCGAGAAAATACTTGCGCAGGATGATCCCGTTGTTGACGATCATCTCCCGTTCGACCACGGGAACCATCTTCATGAACCGCTCATACTGGTCGTCGCTGCAGAATCCCATCACGCGCTCGACCCCGGCCCGGTTGTACCACGAGCGGTCGAACAGGATGATCTCGCCCGCCGCCGGAAACTGCGCAATGTAGCGCTGGATGTAGACTTGGGTCTTCTCGCGGTCGGAGGGAGCGGGCAATGCCACATGGCGGTAAACGCGCGGGCTCGTGCGTTCGGTGATCCGGCTGATCACACCACCCTTGCCCGCGGTGTCGCGGCCCTCGAAGACCACAATGACGCGTGCCCCCTTGTCTTTGACCCAGGTCTGCAGCCGGGTCAGCTCGACCTGGAGCTTCGCGAGCTCCTTGTCGAATTCCTTGCCGCTCATCTTGCCGGACGTAGCCGGTGCTTCGGCTTCTTCGCGTTCGCGCTTGTTCCGCTTGTCTTTCAGCATCTGGCAACCTTTCCCGTGACCCATGAGCAGATCGTCGCCGGCGCAAACGCGACGTCGGCTCTGTGCCGTAAACGGCGATGAAAGGTAGGTCTTGGCTGGCGCTGGGCGCTCGACTGAGCCTCGAGCAACCTTTCGGAACGAACGAAGTCTCAAGCTTTGCATCGCGCCGCGCCTGAGAGACATAAGGGTTTGTCCGCAATGGATATCGAAATAACCCCCGGCCAGAGTTGGGAGTCACGCTCGCTGGCGTAGTCCTCGCAGACAAGAGGAAAGCCGCAACGCGAACAGCTATTTCGTAAAGCGCGGCTTCGGCGGCGTAACTGGAGCAGGCGCAGCGGGCGAAATCGCGAACGTCAACCACGCATTCCAGCCTTTCGGGCGGTCTCGTGCGTCGAACTCTCCGTAGCCCTTGAGATTGAGGTAGCCCTGCATGTCCCCGACCGGAAAAATGAATCCAACCTGAGGACCAACGCCGAGCACCTGGGACTGGAAGCAGCCCACCCGATCGCCAGAGCCGCTGTCGCAGCCGATCTGCTTGTAGACATAGCCCACCAAACCGAGCTGAACCTGCTTCGAGACGAACTGCGACGCACCCCAATCGAAGTGCATGTCGACCCCATTCTGGTATTGCGTCGACTGATTGAGGAGATTGTAGGTAAACCCGAGCACGCCGGAGAATTCGTGGCCGGTCTGCGGATTGAAATAGGTGTAGCCGCCGCCGGCGTCGATCGCGCCGTGGCCGATACCGATGTTTGACAAACGCGTCGAGCTATATGCGCCAACCGGGATATCGCCAGTGAGGTAGGTCATATAGTTGTTCACGCCCGCATTCCAGCGGAGCGCAAATTGCGGCATCAGATCGCCAAAGCCCCATAGCGTGTCGCTGATGCTATCGGACCTCATGAACGGGACGTTGCCGAACGGCGTTGCCAAGGTTGCCCGCGAGCGTGCCGTTTAAGGAGCTGTCGACGCGGCCATAAGAGGCCACCAGGGCCAACGACGCCTGGCCGCCGAGCACCGGAGTTGCGAAGACGTAGCTCGGGATCACGAAGGCCAAGATCCGCGGTGGCCTTCACGCTCGCATTCAGATTTGCATTCAGATTCACCGGAATTTTGCCAAGCTGGAATTCGCGCGCGAGTGCGACGTCGGCGCCAGCCGATACAGAGGTATGATAATAGACTGTCGCTACTGACCAACCAGGCCTCTGCGGCGTGGCCGCGAGACTGCCAAAGAAGCCGGGAACCCAGAAGCTGACGCCGCTTTCATCGGCCATCGCAATGCCCGGCATTGATAAGAGAGCGAGCGCAGATGCGACTAGTGCAGAACGGGAAGTCCTCATCGATGTTACTCCCTGTCCGATCGGGGTATTTTCGATCCGCGGAGCATTTTTTTGGTTGCGCGGCCTTCGCTTCACCAAGGCAGCGTGCCTCAAATTCTAATGTAGTCGCAAGCGCATGGCGCGACGATACTAGGTTTCATCACTGGGTGTGTCGTTCACGCATCACGAGCAATGCGCCGCCAAGAGCTCTTGCCGTTGCGCGCTCTGCTAATTCGTAAGCAACACTGACATGACCGCAGAACAATCCAGCGCGCAGACGAACGCCCGGCGCACCGAAGTCTCTTGCACGATCGTAATTTCTACCGTGACCCTCATTCCCGACCAGCAGCTGTTCTCCAGTTACCCAAGCTGCTCCAGATAAATTGAGGGAAAACCCGGATGGGCTGCCTGCGGAATTGAGTGGAACCTCGATCGCTTGATCAAGGAACCCTGCCTTATGCGCTTGTCGCTGCTACCCACTCTCGCCCTCGCTGCTTTCTCGTCTGTATTTGCTTTAGGTTCGGCCGGCGCCCAGCAGGTCAATGGCGTCCCTGGTTCGCCCAGCGCGACCACGACAATTCCGCGGCGAGCAGCTTCCGGCGCCCTCCGCAGAAATTCGGCGGCAAGATCGAGCGCGACGCAACCAAATCAACGCCTTATTGGCCGGCGCGCATCGTTCCACCGAAGGACGCGCCGAACGTCCTGCTGATCATCACCGACGACTCCGGCTATCGGCGTGCCAAGCACGTTCGGCGGCGTCATCCCGACGCCGGCGCTCGACCGTATCGCCCATGACGGCCTTCGCTACACGAATTTCCATTCGACCGCTCTGTGTTCGCCGACTCGCGCGGCGCTGATCACCGGGCGCAATCATCATTCCGCTGGGTTTGGCGTCGTCGCGGAACAGGCCACCGGCTACCCCGGCTACGATAGCGTCATCACCAAGGATAAGGCCACGATTGGCCGCATCCTGCACGGACAACGGCTACCACACCGCCTGGTTCGGCAAGAACCATAACACGCCGGAATATCAAGCGAGCCAGGCCGGGCCCTTCGATCAGTGGCCGACTGGTATGGGCTTTGAATATTTCTACGGCTTTATGGGCGGCGACACCAATCAGTGGGAGCCGGGCAACCTGTTTCGCAATACCACGGCGATCTATCCCTACGTCGGAAAGCCCGGCTGGAATCTGATGACGGCGATGGCGGATGAAGCGATCGACTACATGAATCGCATGAACACGCTGTCGCCGGACCAGCCCTGGCTCATCAAGTTTGCGCCCGGCGCCACCCACGCGCCGCATCACCCGACCAAGGAATGGGTCGACAAGATCAGCGCCATGCACCTGTTCGACGATGGCTGGAACAAGCTGCGCGACACGATCTTCGCCAACCAGAAGAAGCTCGGCGTGATTCCGCAGAACGCGAAGCTGACGCCATGGCCAAAGGATCTCATCAAGGAATGGGACCAGCTCAACGCCGACGAAAAGAAGCTGTTCATCCGTCAGGCCGACGTTTTCGCCGCCTTTACAGCTTACATGGACGACGAGATCGGCCGCGTCATCCAGGCGGTCGAGGACATGGGCAAGCTCGACAACACGTTGATCATTTACATCAACGGCGACAACGGCACGAGCGCCGAAGGCCAGCCCAACGGCACCCCGAACGAAGTGGCGATGTTCAATCAGGCCAATCCGTCGGTCGAGGACCAGCTGAAATATTTCTACGACGTCTGGGGCACCGACCGCACCTACAACCACATGTCGATCGGCTGGGCCTGGGCGTTCGACACGCCTTTCTCCTGGACCAAACAGATCGTGTCGCATTTCGGTGGTACCCGCCAAGGCATGGCGATCTCATGGCCGAAGGTGATCAAGGACAAGGGTGGCATCCGCACTCAGTTTCACCATGTCATTGATATCGTGCCGACCATCCTTGAGGCGGCCAATATCAAACAGCCGACAATGGTAAATGGCATCAAGCAAAGCCCGATCGAGGGCGTCAGCATGATGTACACCTTCGACGCCAAGAACGCGAACGCGCCCTCGACGCACCAAACACAGTACTTCGAAATGATGGCCGACCGCGCGATCTACCATGACGGCTGGATCGCAAGCACCAAGGTGTTGCGGCCGCCGTGGGTAACGGCCGGCATCAAGTTGCCGAATCCACTCGACTACCCATGGGAGCTTTATGATCTCAAGAACGACTGGACCCAGTATGAGGACGTCGCGGCCAAATACCCTGCCAAGCTGAAGGAGATGCAGGAGCTGTTCTGGAAGGAAGCGCAGAAATATCAGGTCTTGCCGCTGGATGCTTCGGTGGCCGGGCGGCTGGTAACGCCGCGGCCGAGCCTCAGTGCCGGCCGCACCTCGTTCGCCTGGACCCGACCGATCACCGGCACCCCGAACGGCGATGCGCCGAGCCTGCTCAACACCTCCTACAATCTCAAGGCCGACATCGAGATTCCTCAGGGCGGCGCTGAGGGCATGCTGATCACGCAGGGCGGGAGATTCGGCGGATACGGGTTCTACGTGTTGAAAAACAAGCCCGTATTCACCTGGAACCTGGTCGACCTCAAGCGTGTGCGTTGGGAGGGCGCGGACGAGCTGACGCCCGGCCGGCACGTGCTCGAGTTCGACTTCAAATATGACGGTCTTGGCGCTGCGACCATGCTGTTCGGCGACTACAGCGGCATCGGCAAGGGAGGCACCGGGGTGCTGAAGGTCGACGGCAACGCGGTTGCGACCGAAAAGATGGAGCACACGCTTCCCTTCATCCTGCAGTGGGATGAGATCTCTCGATATCGGGTCGGACACCGGCACGCCGGTCGATGACAACGACTACAGCACGCCGTTCACTTTCAGCGGGAAGCTCAACAAGATCACGCTGGATATCGACCGGCCTAAGCTGAGCCCGGACGATATAAAACGGCTTCAAGACGCCGCCCGAGCAGCCGGCGACGCGGCATCAGTTGACGGAGCGACCGTGGGCACAACCGCGGCTACGGGTACGGCCTCCACTCAAAGCGCGGCGCCGCAGGTCTCAGGCGATGTTGGCTTGAACCTGTCGCAAAAAGTCGAATTGAGCATCGACAAGCGGGAAGGCTGTCGCAAGCAGGCCGAAGCGCAGGGTCTCGCGATTCTCGAAAGGATCCAGTTCGTTCGCAAGTGCATGCAGTGATACTTCAAGCGACCCGGGCGACGACGCGCTGACACTCGATCATTCGGCGGGCGGCGATGGCGTCGCCATGGTCTTGGCAATTTTAAGCCACGGTATTGGACGTCGTTTCACCGCCACTGGCGCTGGAGGATGTGATGCAGATTTCTCGACGCTTGCTCCGCCTTGGTTGCTGGATTCTCACTGGTATTATTGTTCTGCAGTCTTCTGAAACTTACAGCCAGCAGAACAAATCCAATGGAGCGGCGGCGCCGGCCTCCGAGGAAGTCCCGACAGACATCATCGCCGCGCAGATTCGACGCCAGGGCTTCGACTGCGACCATCCGCAAACCGCGACGCGAGATGCGAGCCAGTCGAAGCCGGATGAAGTAGCGTGGCTTCTGACATGTGAGAGCTCATCCTACCGGGTCACTCTGATCCCTCACGAGGCGGCGAAGGTTCAGCAAGTCCGGCCGCAGAAGTGAGCCACTTTGAGCGAGTGTCATCTGGCGAACGAAAGACTTCGAAAGAAATGGAATGGTAGCGGAAATTATCGAGCCGCCGTCGATTGATCAGTTGACTCGCATTATCGGTGGCGTTGCTGCGCCAGCTTTCCTCTTGGGAGCGGTCGGGGCGTTCACTTCGGCGCTGATGTCAAGGATCAGCCGGGTCATTGATCGCGCCCAGTTCCTTCATGGTATCGACGAGACCGATCCATCCCGCGCCAGGCTCAAAACGGATATCCCGCGGCTCAAGCGTCGGGCGGCGCTGTTGAACAGATCGCTGCTCTACTCGATCGTTTCCGCGATCCTCACCGCATTGATCATCATCGTCGCGTTCGTTAGCGCCATGCTGCACATGGCACACGAATATGGCGTCGCGATTCTCTTCACTGCCGCGCTCTGTACATTCAGCATTTCGTTGATTGATCTTGCGCGCGAGGTCCAAATTGCCCTTCACGACAACGATCTTCACGCGTGATCGCGAGGAAGATGCCGGGTGTCGGCGAGTAATGGTCGGGTCCGCCAGAGCGATCTCGGATCGCGCCTTCATGCCTCGGCAACAATCACGTTGATAACAGCGAGAGAATCAGTTCGCTATGTCGGGTATCAGACGGACGTCAGAAGGTTCGGATGCCGTAATTTAAGCGACTAGGGGTGCCGACCGTCGGGGGGCGGATGGGGGCTTTTGGACGTCGTTCATTTGACCCGGGAAGCAGGTGTCGTGGCGGCTGGTCTCGCGCCGCCATGCAGCCGACGCTCGTGGCACTCTTGCTGGTCATTGCGCAATATGCCCACGCGCAGGACGCGTGCATTGACCCTTCAATGCTCGTGGCAAGTACGGTCAGCATCGCGCGACATTTCACCGATGATGAGAGACCCCGACCGTCGCTCGAGGGATATCGCGCGACAGCCTGGTTCTACCGCAGTACGCGGTATCTGGTGTCGATCGCGCACTTCGTCGATGACGCTCCCATACTGCCAAGAGGCGAATGGAGGACGGTCGATGTGCGGCAGCAGGACCTGACCGTCCACGTGAAAGCCCGGTTGCTCACCGTCGTCAAAGGACTGCCTGAGGGACTTGCGCTTCTGGAGTTGCAGGAGCCGTTTCCTGACGCGAAGCCTCTTAAACTTCGGGAGAAGCCGCTTTCGCGAAACGAGCCGGTCCTCAGCATCGCGTATCTAGACAGTCTCCGCTTCGCGAAGGGCAGGTTCTCCGAGCTTATGGGCAGACGCGACAACCCATCCGACGACCCATTTGCCAAAGTCCCGCCGGGATCAGGCCTGTTCGAGATGTGGGACATCGAGGAGCGCAAGAACGACCGCTATGTACTCGACCACGGCGCGTCAGGCGCTCCCATCGTCGACTGTGACGGCAACGTGGTTGCTGTAGCCAGCAGTATCCTGACGCAAGGGAGCCTGAACTTTGGCGGTCGGAAAATCCGGCTAACGACTCCGTGGGGCATGGCCAACAACACGGCCACGCTCATCCAACCGCTGTTCGACCTCCCGCCAACTCCGTAGCCATAAAATACGATCCGTCACCGTGCTTGATGTCGAGCATGGGTGCTTAGCGCAGAATTGTCTCCTCTCTCGCACCACGGCATTCTACCCAATTCGGTCCAGGTCGTTTGAGGGAAAACCCGGATAGGCTGGCCCGTGCTCACCGTGCGACGCTGACAAACGTCGTCGCGCCGGACCCAGACGTGGGTAAGGCGCGATTGCTTTTCGGCGCAGGTCACCGACCCATTTCGGGCGTCCAAATCCGCGGAGAATTCTAATGAGAATGATCAGAACGCTGTTGCTCAGCGCGGTCGTCGCATCTGTGGCCACGACGCTTGCGATCCCATCGGCGATCGCGCAGCAGCAGCAAAAGCCGAACATCGTCGTCATCATGGGAGACGACATCGGCATGTGGAACATCGGGGCCTATCACCGTGGCCTGATGGCGGGCAAGACGCCCAATCTCGACAAGATCGCCAAGGAAGGGATGTTGTTCACCGACTACTATGCCGAGGCAAGCTGCACGGCGGGTCGCGCCAACTTCATCACCGGAGAATTGCCGATCCGCACTGGCATGACCACGGTAGGCCAGGCCGGCGCGTCGGTCGGCCTGCCTGCCGAGGCGGTCACGATTGCGACCGTGTTGAAATCGATGGGCTACGCTACCGGCCAGTTCGGCAAGAATCATCTTGGCGACAAGAACGAGTTTCTGCCGACCGTCCACGGCTTCGACGAATTCTTCGGCTACCTGTATCACCTCGATGCAATGGAAGATCCGGCCCATCCCAACTATCCGCAGAACCTGTTGAATGTCGTCGGCCCGCGCAACATGGTTCACAGCTGGGCTACCGACAAGGATGATCCGACGGAGATGCCGCGCTGGGGCAAGATCGGCATGCAGCGGATCGAGGACGCCGGCACGCTTTATCCCAAGCGCATGGAAACCGTCGACGACGAGATTCGTGACGCTGCCATCAATTTCATGGACAGGGCCAAAAAGGACGGCAAGCCGTTCTTCGTGTGGCTCAACCCGACGCGCATGCACATCGTCACGCATCTCTCCCCGAAGTATGAAGCGATGCGCAACGCGGACAATGGCTGGTCGGAAGAGGAGGCCGGCATGGCCCAGCTCGATGATGACGTCGGTCTGGTAATGCAGAAGCTCAAGGACATGGGCGTGGATGACAACACCATCGTCGTCTTCACCACCGACAATGGCACTGAAGTCTTTACCTGGCCCGACGGCGGTCAGACGCCGTTCGCGCAGTCCAAGGGCACAGTGCTCGAGGGCGGCTTTCGCGTGCCGGCGCTGCTTCGCTGGCCCGGCCATGTGCCGGCGGATTCAGTGCAGAACGGGATTTTCTCGGGCCTGGACTGGTTGCCGACCTTCGCGGCCGCAGCCGGTAATCCGAACATCAGCGATGAACTGCTGAAGGGCAAGCAGATCGGCGACCGCACTTACAAGAACCATCTCGATGGCTACAACCAGCTGGCCGCCATCACCGGCAAGGGGCCGTCTGCGCGTCACGAAATCTTCTACCTTGGTGAAAGCACGGTCGGTGCGGTACGCATCGATGACTACAAGTTCCGCTTCATCGATCAGCCCGAGGGCTGGCTGGGTGAAAAAACCAAGCCTGACGTGCCTTACATCGTGAACCTGCGCCTTGATCCATTCGAGCGAACGGGCTGGCCAAACAACGGGACGAAAGAAGGCGGCCAGCAGTACTTCGACTGGTTCAAGTACCAGTTCTGGCGCTTCGTGTTCGTCCAGCAGGTCATGGGCAAGGAACTCCAGACCTTCATCGATTTCCCGCCGATGCAGCGGGGCGCGAGCTTCAATCTTGACGCCGTCAAAGCAGAGATGACGAAAAAGATGGAGCAGGCGGAGGCCGCGAGCAAAGGCCCTAGCCAGTAATAATCGAAGCGTGTGGTGGCAGGCGGCTCAACGTGGGCCGCCTGCTTTTGCGACCCACGACTTCAAGGGCAGGCCCGAGCTGGACGGCGATCACATAGGAGAGCGCCCATGAAATCAAAACCGAAATCAAGTCCGCTGATGCTCACGGCACTGGCCGTGGGCTGGATCTTTCTCGGATCGCAAGCCCATGCCGCGGATCTGAACGGCGCCTGGACGACGGACGCATCCGTCTGCAACAAGGTCTTCGTCAAGAAAAGCGGCGCGATCTCGTTCCAGCAGGGCTCCGACGAGTTCGGCGGCGGCTTCATCATGGACGGAAGTCGAGTCCGCGGGCAGATGCAGACCTGCACTATCAAGAGCAGAAAGGACGACGGAAATATGGTTCATTTCCTCGCAATGTGTGCGAGCGATATCATGGCATCGAACGTTCAATTCAGCGCAAGGATCATCGATGCCAATACGATCGAGCGGTTCTTTGACGGCATGCCGGAGGAGATCGGCATCCGATATTCTCGCTGCGCGATGTGACCAGTGCCAAAACAAAGGCCGGCGCGGCTTGACTTGCATCCCTGGCGGCCGATGATCCGCGAGTTGCTCTTTGTTGGTCCCCGCACTAAAGGGCTGTCACGTTGGCACGCAAGCGACGCAAGTCCGGCAGCAAGGGCCGATCGAAAACACGACCTGCCGCGGGTGCATCGCAAAATCTTCGACCGAATGACAGCTCGCCCGGCGGCTTCGAGATTGGCCGGCTGAAGTGGCAGATCTGGATTGCGCTATCGGTTGCGGCACTGATTATCGTTGCATTCGGCCTGGGGTTTCATTTCATCAACGGCAGCAGGTCGACCTCGAATCCAAACGAGCCAGCGGCCGCAACATTCGTCGGCAGCGAGACCTGCGCAGGCTGTCATCGCGCCGAAGCAGAGCTGTGGCGCACCTCGCAGCACAGGCACGCGATGGACCACGCAACCGACAAGACGGTGCTGGGTGACTTCTCCAACGCGAGCTTCGACTATTATGGTGTGACGTCGCGCTTCTTTCGCAGGGACAACAAGTTCTTCGTCGAAACTGACGGGCCGGACGGCAAGCTTGCGACCTTCGAGGTCAAGTACACCTTCGGCATCGAACCATTGCAGCAATACCTCGTCGAATTCCCCGACGGGCGCATTCAGGCGCTGCCGTTTGCCTGGGACAGCCGGCCGAAACCGCAAGGTGGCCAGCGCTGGTTCCACCTCTATCCAGACGAGCAGATCAAACATGACGACGTCCTGCACTGGACGAAATTGAATCAGAACTGGAATTTCATGTGCGCCGAATGTCATTCGACCGGCGTCGTCAAGAACTACGACGCGGCCAACGATCGCTTTCACACCACCTGGTCGGAGATCAGCGTCGGCTGCGAGACGTGCCATGGCCCGGGCTCGCGCCATGTGTATTGGGCGCGCGGCCAGCAAAGCTGGTGGCCGTTTGCAAAACAGGATGACAAATCAAAGGGCCTTGCCGCCCTCTTCGATGAGCGCAACGGCATTTCGTGGCGAACCGATCCGAGAACCGGCAAACCGCAGCGCAGTATTACTCCGGCCGTGTTGCGGAAAGAGGTCGAAACCTGCGGATTATGCCACGCGCGTCGCGCAGCGCTCGCCGAGGATTGGGCGCCCGGCCAATGGCTGTCGCAGACCGATCTGGTCGAACCTGTCTCGCCCGGCACTTATCACCCCGACGGGCAGGTTCGCGACGTCGAAGAGCCGTACAACTATACTCCGTTCAAGCAGAGCAAGATGTTTGCCGCCGGTGTCACCTGCAGCGATTGCCACGAGCCGCACAGCGCAAAGCTCCGCGCGCCCGGCCAGGGCGTCTGCCTGCAGTGTCATGAGGGAGACAAGTACGCGAGCGCCGCGCATCACCACCATGCGGATGTCGACCCTGCGCTGACCTGCGCGTCGTGCCACATGCCCCTCCGTACCTACATGGTGATCGACCGGCGGCACGATCATAGCTTCCGTGTCCCCCGGCCCGACCTGTCAGCGACGCTTTCGACGCCGAACGCCTGCAACGACTGTCATGCCGACAAGTCGGCGCAATGGGCTGCTGCTGCGATTGAGGGTTGGTTTGGACCTAACCGCGAGGGTTTCCAGACCTACGCCGCCGCATTCCACGCCGCACGGACCGACCAGGCTGACGCGGCCGCACGCCTTGCCGTCGTTGCCGCCGACGCCAAAACGCCGGCGGTTGCACGCGCGGGCGCGCTCGCCGAACTCGCGCCGTTCATTTCGCCGGTGAATATCAAGGTGGCGCAAGCGGGGCTTGCCGACCCCGATCCGATGGTCAGGATCGGCGCCCTCGATATGCTGGAGAACGTGCCGGTAACGCAGAGCTGGCCGCTGGCGTCGCCACTGCTGTCCGACCCGGTCCGCGGTGTCCGCATCAGAGCGGCGTCGTTGCTGGTGTCGGTCCCCACCGCAAATCAGCCTCCGGCCGATCGCGACCGTTTCGACCGCGCCGCGGCAGAATTCATCGCAGCGCAACGCTTCAACGCCGATCGACCCGAAGCTCGCGCCACGCTCGGAAATTTTTTCGCGCGACGCGGCCAGGCCGCCAATGCTGAGACCGAATACAGGGCCGCTCTGAGGCTCGAGCCGCAATACGCGACCGCAGCGGTCAATCTCGCCGATCTCTATCGCCAGCTTGGCCGCGACACGGACGGGGAATCAGTGCTGCGGGCTGCGATCGCAGGTTTCGCCGCGCGAGGCTGCAGCGCACCACGCGCTTGGTCTTACCCTCACCAGATTGAAGCAGCCAGACAACGCGGTGGCCGAATTTCGCCGCGCGGCAGAATTGCAGCCAGACAATGCGCGGTACAGCTACGTCTACGCCGTCGCACTGAATTCCGCCGGTCACGGCGACGATGCCATTGCGGTGTTGAAGGACAGCCTGACGCGTCATCCGAGCGACCACGATACGCTGCTGGCGCTCATCACGTTCAGTCGCGCGGCTGGCGACGCAGCAGGCGCGCTCGGTTACGCGGAGCGACTCGCTGCGATTGCGCCTGACGATCAGAGATTGAACGCGCTGATCCAGGAGCTTCGACGTCAAGCAAAGCCGAAATAGGCGCTAGCCTCGCTTACGCGATGGTGCGCCCCGACTGGCCTGCGGGCTGCGCGAGTTGATTATTGAGGGTCATTTCACTGGCGCCGTGACGTCGACCTTCTTCCAGGTTTGATCAGGATTGAACGAGGTCATGCGCTCGGCAAGTCTTTCCGTGCGGTCCCCAAGATCCTTCTGGAACACGGTGCCGGCATAGTTGACGATGAACGTCATGACGCCGGAATTGCCGTACTCGGCCGGATAGGCCACAAGCGCGAAGCCGCCGATCATCTTGCCGCGCACGACATAATCCACTTCGCCGCCCGCAGCCATCGGACCCTGGCGCGTCAGGATCTTGAAGTAGTAGCCGTGGAACGGGACGCGGCTGCCGCCGATGGCGTAGCCTTCCGTCGTCGCCTGTGCGACGAGCTCGCCGAGCGGGCTTGCATCTTCGCCTGACGCCGAAGGCCAGTAGAGTCCGTCTTTCTTGCCGGAGCTGCTGACAATGCGCTGCGCGTAGGTGGCGCCGCCCGCGCTGCGCGTTTTGTCGGCGTAGTCGTTCTGCGCATCAACATAAGCGAGGCAGGCCTGGATCGCGTCGAGTTCGTTGCGGCCGATGCGCCGATACAGAATCTCGAGGCGGCCGGCGGCGGTGTCGAACTGCCAGCCAGCGCCTTTGCGCATGAGCGGGATCGGAAACGGAAAATCCTCCGGCCCGATCATCATCACGGCCTTGTCGTCGCCCTGCTTCGTCACCTGATGCTTGGCGTCGTAGGCTGCAAGAAATTTCTGGCGTATGGCTTCATCGTCGACCTTGTCTCCGGAAGAGACGATATCGGCGCCATCCGGTCCGAGCACCGTGACCACACCAATGGGCCAGGAGTTCTTCGCGGCGCTCACAAGAGCCGCCGCTGCGTCTTCAGGCGTCTTGAATGATTGCTGGGCGCTGGCGGCCGACACCGATGCAATAACGACGATTGCGGCGGTCCAGCACGCCAACTTGCCCGGAAAGCGAAGATATGGTGCGTTGATCATGACATCCTCGTGCGATCTAAAGCTGATTTCAGTGCAAGATCCGGGCAGCGGATCGAACCTGTGCGCCCGAGGCAAACCAGTGATCGTAAGTGTCGAATTTCAGTCCGAGCTTGTCATAGAAAACCCGCAGATATCCGTCGCGACCGCGCACAACCGCGCCTGGCATAACAGTCTGCACCTCCTGCGCGATCACCCCGACATAGGCTTTATCGCTGCCGTTGTAGCTGAAGCGATAGAAGCCAAGACCATTGTCGAGCCGGCCGATCAGAGTGACGTCATGCTTGAGCCTGATATCCGAGCGTCGTCCGCCGCCGCCTCCGCCACCGCGACCTCCGCCTCCGCCGCCCCCGCCCATACGTGCTCCACCTCCGCCGCCGCCCGCGCTCACGCGTGCACCACCGCCACTGCCGCCGCCTGCACGCGCTCCTCCGCCGCCGCCGAGGCTCGCCTGTCCGCGCGCGGACTGCGCGCTGGCCACTTTGCCGGACGAGATATTGCCCATGGCGCTGTCGCGCCCGCCGCCGCCGGACGGACGATTTGCGCCTTGTGATGGACGGTTCCGCGCCTTGCGATGGACCCTTTTTTGCGCCTTGCGAACCCTTAGCTCCTTGTGATGGACGATTTCCGGCATCTCCCCGATTGCCGGGGGTGCGATCAGCGCCTCCACCACGATCGCCAGCGTTGCCTCCACGATCGGCGACGTTGCCCGCCCCACGATCGCCGGCGCCGCCACTGCCGGGCTTGAGGACCTGGTCGCCGCTGCGCCCGCGAAAATCTGCGCGATCCTGACTACCCGCCCGTACATTGTTGTTGCCGAACTTCTGCTGCACGTTCTTGTTGCTGTACTGCACGCCCTGGCGATGAGTGGGATTGTGTTGCCAGGTGTTGCCGCTGCCGATGTTGTTGATGTTGACCGGGCGATTGACGTTGATGTTGCCGCCGCCCCAGTTGACGCCGCCGCCCCAGTAGTTTCCGCCCGATGCCCAGCGCCCGACGGCATAGCCGGCGCCGAATGCCATTCCGGTTGCGAGCATCGCGCCCGGAACATAGCCGATCGGCGGCGGAAAATAGTACGGCTGATAGGCCGAATATGGCCAGTCACCATAAACCACGGCCGGATCGTAGTACGGCACGTAGACCGTGTCGGGCACGGTCGGTTCAATGACGATGACTTGTTTATTCTGCTGCTGCGTTACCGAGACTGTTTGCTCCTTGGTCGAGGTCAATTTGTTGTTGGCCTGAGCTTTCGAGCGCAGGCGCTGGATCGCATCCATGACATCCGGCTGCTGCGCGAGAACGGCATCGCCGAGCTTCTGCGTCCACTCGAGTTGCGCGCTCATCATCGCCAGCACCGATGGCGTCGGAACCAGCGATTTGACGCTGTCATCCCAGCTTTGCTTGTCAACTTCGGCCTTCAATTGATCGCCCTTGAGAGACTTGTTTGCAGTCGCCCAACGATCGGCCTGCACGACCTCCAGCGGATAGGTTGAGGCCATCAGGATTTCGGCAAGGAGCGCGTCAGGGTGGAGCGCAATCGGAGCAACCAGCTGGTCGAGCTCTTCGGCCTTCAGCAGCTGTTGCGACTGATCAGAGGCGGATGCTGGGGGAGTTTGCGCGCGCGCTGTTGCGACTGGCAGCGCCGTCAACAAGAGCACCGCAATGACTAACCGCGCCGTTGACGTATGCATGTGCCCCTCCAGGGTCGAACATTTCGGTCATAAACAGAAGTGCCGGCGGTGCCACGTCCGCTTTGGCCCAACGTCCCATTCAATGCCATCACAACAAAACCGTGCCCGGAACGGGCTATGCGCGACGACGCGATCCAGATCAACACCAAGCGTGGCACGCGCTCGATCGGCACACCATTAGGGGAAGCCCTGCAGTGAATTGGGCAGAAACCCTCGTTTTCCCCACGAGGGGAAATGCAACAAGTTTGTAGCTGGTGCGACGAAAGCTGGCGCGAAGATGCGGCCGTCGGCCCACCGAAATCTCCGACTCAGCGCCCGGATAGGCAAGATCATCCAAGACCATCGAGGGCAACCAATCGCGGATCGTGAAGATCCACCGAGCGGATTGAAGCTATGGAGCGTATGAGTGAACTACGCCATCTTTACGAAACGCAATCTGAGTGCCGCCATCGTCTGTGCGATTTCGCTGTGGCTGCCCTCAGGCGCAGCAAGGGCGCAGGCACAACCTCCCAATGTCATTGTCATTCTCGCTGACGATCTCGGCAACGCCGACGTCGGCTATCACGGCAGCGATATCAGGACGCCGAACATCGACCAGCTTGCGAAAGGAGGAGTGCGGCTCGAATCCTTCCACGGCATGCCGGTCTGCACGCCGGCACGCGCGGCGTTGATGACGGGCCGGTACCCGATGCGCTACGGCTTGCAGACGCTGGTGATCTTCCCGAACCACACCTATGGCCTGCCGACCGACGAATGGACGTTGCCGCAGGCTCTGAAACAGGCCGGCTACAGCACCTCGATGGTGGGCAAGTGGCATCTTGGCCATGCCGATCAGAAGTACTGGCCGCAGAATCGCGGCTTCGATCACTTCTACGGAAACCTCGTCGGCGAGGTGGACTACTTCACCAAGATGCGCGGCGGCATCGTGGACTGGCAGCGCGACGGCAAGTTCTTCCAGGAGAAAACTTACTACCTGCCCTTGATCGGCGACGAAGCGGTCAGGACGATCGAACAGCAGGACAGGAACAAGCCGTTCTTCCTCTACTTCGCGTCGCTGGCCCCGCATGCGCCCTATCAGGCGCAGAAGATGGACGAGGATCGTTATGCGTCGACCATCAAGGACCCGACGCGCCGTACCTATGCGGCGATGATCACGTCGGTCGACGACCAGGTCGGGCGCATCGTCGCCGCACTGGAGAAACGCGGCATGCGCGAGAACACACTGATCATCTTCTCCAGTGACAATGGCGGGCCGCGCAACGCAGTGGTCGCAAGTGGTGCTCACTCCAAGGAGGAGCGCAAGGAAAGCGGCGTCGAGCAGGAGTCGCTGCCGGCAAGCAATGGCGACCTTCGTGGCGGCAAGGGCAGCTTGTACGAAGGCGGCGTCCGGGTGCCGACCATCTTCAACTGGCCTGCCAAACTGAAGCCAAGCGTCGTCAACGAACCGCTGCACATGGTCGATATCATGCCGACCGTGCTGGCGCTGGCCGGCGCCAAGTCGAATCCCGACAAACCGCTCGACGGCAAAGATATTTGGGCAACGATCGCCGAAGGCCGACCGTCGCCCCACGACGACATCCTGGTGAACGTCGAGGCGTTCCGCGGCGCCATCATCAAGGATAAGTGGAAGCTCGTGAAGATCGCGCTGCTTCCGGGCAAGACCGAGCTGTTCGATCTGGCTGCCGATCCCGGCGAGAAGAACGACGTCGCCGCGCAGAATCCAGACGTCGTGCGCGATCTGGAGGCCCGCCTGATCGGCTATGCCAGGCAGCAGAAGATGAGTGAGTGGTTAAAGGCGCAACCGGATTATCTCGGCGCGCAGGGCAAGACGGTATTCGATCCGGACTTCGATATCGATGACGGCGGTCTGCCACACCAGAAGATCGTGCTGCCGAAGGAAGTAACGCGTTCCAAGGAAAGCAAGAGATGACTCAAATGCGATCGATCATTTGTGCGGGCGCATCTGCGCTCTTGCTCCTTTGCGGTTGCGCGTCACCGGTCTTTGCGCAAGGCGGTGCCGCGCCCAATGACGGCTCTGTCTTGCCGTTTCCTCCAGTGCCATCGGCCAGCATCGCGGCGGAGACGTTGCAGGACTCCAAACATCAGCGTCGCGTCGAACCAAGTCACCTGCCGAAAGATGCGCCGAATATCATGATCATCCTGCTCGACGACGTCGGCTTCGGTCTGCCGGATACTTTTGGCGGGCCGATCCACACGCCGACCCTCTCGAGGCTGGCCAATGACGGCATCAGCTACAACACGTTCCATACGACGTCGATCTGCTCTCCGACGCGAGCGGCGCTGTTGACCGGACGCAACCCGACGCGCGTTGGTTCCGGGACCATCGCGGAACGCGCCGTGGACTGGGACGGCTACACCGGCGTTATTCCCCGGACCTCGGCCACGCTGCCAAAAGTTCTGGGTGCTTACGGGTACAAGAGCGCAGCCTTCGGCAAGTGGCATAACACCCCCGCTACGCAAACCACTGCCATGGGTCCGTTCGATCTTTGGCCGACCGGAGAGGGCATCGGCTTCGACTACTTCTACGGATTCCTCGCCGGCGAGACATCGCAGTGGGAGCCCCGGCTCTTTGAGAACCTCAATGCAATCGAGCCGCCGCATAACGAGCGCTATCACCTCACTGAAGACATGGCCGACAAGGCCATCGACTGGATGAAGCGGCATCGCGCATTTTCGCCCGACAAGCCGTTCCTGCTTTACTGGGCGCCGGGCGCCGGCCACGGTCCGCACCACATCTTCAAGGAATGGGCCGACAAGTACAAAGGCAAGTTCGACGACGGCTGGGATGCGATGCGGGAGCGCATCTTCAAACGTCAGAAGGAACTGGGCTGGATTCCGCCCGATACGAAGCTTACCCCGCGCGCAGCCACCATGCCCAGCTGGGCCAGCATTCCGGAGGCCGAGCGGCCTTTCCAGCTCAGGTTGATGGAAGTGTTTGCCGGCTTTGTCGAACATGCCGACGTGCAAGCCGGCAAACTCATCGACGAGCTTGATCAACTTGGCATTCGTGACAACACGATTGTGCTCTACATTTTTGGCGACAATGGCTCCAGCGCCGAAGGTCAGAACGGCAGCATCAGCGAATTGCTCGCACAGAACCAGATTCCCAATACGATCCAGCAGCAGATCGAGGCCCTGAACAAGATCGGCGGACTCGAAGCGCTAGGCGGCCCGAAGGTCGACAACATGTACCATGCCGGCTGGGCCTGGATGGGAGATACGCCGTTCCAACACACCAAACTGATCGCATCCCACTTCGGTGGCACGCGCAATCCGCTGGTCGTGTCGTGGCCCAAGGGCATCAAGCCGGACAAAACCCCGCACGCCCAATTCCACCATGTCGTTGACGTTGTACCAACGCTGTACGAAATCCTGGGCATCAAGGCGCCGAAGGTCGTTGACGGGTTCCACCAAGATCCCATCGATGGCGTGAGCATGGCCTACTCGTTTGCCAATGCCTCGGTGCCAACGACGAAGACAACTCAGTTTTTTGACAACAATGGCAGCCGTGGCATTTATCACGATGGCTGGTTCGCAAGCGCGTTCGGCCCCTTGACGCCCTGGCTGACGGTGAGTCCGGGCCTGGCAACGTGGGATTCGCGAAAAGACGTGTGGGAACTCTACAAGATCAATCGAGATTTTTCACAAGCCGACGATCTCGCCACCAAAGATCCCGAGCGTCTCGCGGAGATGAAGCGTCTCTTTCTGGAAGAGGCGAAGGCCAACAACGATCTTCCGATCGGTGCCGGAATATGGTTGCGCATTCACCCGGAGGACCGCGTCAAGACCGCTTACACGAGCTGGACGTTCGATGCGACGACCACTCGCTTGCCTGAATTTGCCGCGCCCGGAATCGGTCGCGAGAGCAACAAGGTCACCGTCCAGGCCGAGCTCGGCGACAATGCGTCCGGGGTTCTCTATGCGCTTGGCGGCGCCGGCGGGGGCGTGACGCTCTATATGGACAACGGACAACTCGTCTACGAGTACAACATGATGATCATCGAGCGGACAATCGTGCGCTCCAAGGGAAACTGCCCGCCGGCCACCATAGCATCGAGGTGGATACCACAATCGCCCAGCCCGGTGCGCCTGCGGATGTCATCCTGAGAGTTGATGGCAATGAGGTCGGCCGCGATACCGTCAAGCGCACGGTGCCTGCGGCATTTTCCGCCAGCGAAACGTTCGATGTCGGTGCGGATCTCGGCTCGGTGGTGTCGCTCGATTATTTCGATCGGCGTCCGTTCCGATTCGATGGGAAGATCGAAAAGGTCGAGGTCAACCTCAAATGAGCCGCCACGACCGCTCATGAGTATGCCAGGCCGCCGATTGTTCACGTTCCGAACATCGATCACCTTCACCATCGCGGCATTCGTATTCGCCCTGGGCGGATTGCTGATCTTTATCCAGTCGCAGATTTTGCGAATAGCCACCGAAGACTGCCGCGTCTGCGTATATGGACGCGGCGAGCACAAAGGCCTTCGGACGCCTCCAGGGTCAGGTATCAGAAATCGCTTCCCTGGTTGGCGTGCTGTCGACCAGTTCGAGCCTCGCCGACTCTGACGAGAGAACCGAGACCGGCCGGGGCATTCCGCTGTTAAAGACAGCTCTCCTTCAATTGCCGCAAGTGGTCAGCATCTATGTCGGTTACAGCACAGGCTCCTGGTTACAGGTGCAGCGCATTGACGGCATGAGCAAACAACAGCGCGAAACATTGCGTGCGCCATCCGGCGCTGCCTTTGCCGTGAGCCTGGTTCGCCCTACTTCGGACGGCGCCTTGCCAATGAGGCAAATCTTCGAAGACCGGGACGGCAACGAGCTGGAGCAACTCGATCTCTGGAACTACGGATACGACCCACGCAAACGGCCGTGGTACATCGATACGATGGCAGCCGATCGGCCCGTCATATCATCACCGTACATTGCGTTCACTATCGGCGCGCCAGTCATCACGGTGAGTGCGCCGTTGCGAGGAAAAGTGCGACGGTGTCATCGCCGCCAATCTCAAGCTCGATGATTTCAGTGATTTTGTCTTTGCGCAGCGACCCGGGGAGAATGGGAGCGCAATGATTTTCGATTCGACCGGCACGCTCCTTGCTCATCCCGATTTCGCGAAATTTGTGACCGATGCGATGACGCATCCCTCACACCCGCAATTGCCAAACGTCAGTGAGATCGGCGGACTGCCGGCGACTGTCTTGAAAAGACCGGACTGCAGCGATCGATGCGAAGGAAGCATTCGCGATGAAGAAGGACTGAGTTACCTGTTCCGGCTGAGCGATTTCAAACTCGGCGAGCAGTCCAACGGCAAGATGCTCTTGCTCGCAGCGCAGGACGACTTCGCCAAGGATATCCAGAAGCTGCAGTTCATTGCAGTACTCATCGCGATTGCCGCTGGCGCTGCGTTCTTGCCTGGTGTGTGGATCTTCGGCAACCGAATGTCGCGTTCTTTGAAGGCGATAACTGCTCAGGCCGGCAGGCTTCAGATGCTGGTTGCGCCCGACGATTTGCCGGTCGCGTCAAATATCAAGGAGATCCATGAACTCGGCATCACCGTGAACCTCGCGCAACGCGCCATCTGGTCATTCGCACATTTTGTTCCGAAAGAGCTTGTCAGGCGAATTGTCGACAATTCGATATCCACTGAACTTGGCGGTGCAAGACAGGAGATCACGGTCGTCTTCACCGACGTTCAAGGATTTACGACCATTGCCGAATCCGCCAACCCCGACGCGCTCATGCACCAGACGTCGCGCTATTTCACGGCGTTGACAGAGGTGTTTCTTGCCGAGGGAGGGACGATCGACAAGTTCATTGGCGATTTGGTGATGGTGTTCTGGAACGCGCCCAATCCACAGCCCGATCACGTTGAACGGGCTTGTCGGGCGGCGCTCATGGCAAAACTGGCGAGTGAAAAGCTCAACGCTCGATTTGAAGCTGAAGGTGCGCCGCGGTTTTTCACACGGTTCGGCATTCACGTGGGAGAGGCCATTGTCGGCAATCTCGGCTCGGCTGAACGCATGAATTACACCGCCCTGGGAAGCACGGTGAACCTGGCATCCCGCCTTGAAGGCTTGAACAAGGAATATGGGACAGCCATCCTGGTCAGTGAGGATGTTTACTCGCGTGTTGAACATTGCTTCCGGTTCAGAGCCATCGGCTCGGTCATTGCCAAGGGCATGACGAAGGAAACGCGCATCTACGAGCTTGCCGAGGCATCTACATGAAGATGACTTTGGTTGTCCGCCGTCTCACCCATTGGGGATTGGTCTTGTTGCCCCTGCTGTTTGCCGCCCCGGCCGTTGCGGAGGAGAACACGATCAAGGTCGGCATTCTGCATTCTCTTTCCGGCACAATGGCAATCAGTGAAGCCGTGCTGAAAGACACGGTCCTCATGTTGATACGGGACCAGAATGCCAAGGGTGGACTGCTCGGGCGAAGACTGGAGCCGATCATCGCCGATCCCGCCTCCAACTCGTCGCTGTTCGCCGAAAAGGCGCGTGAGCTGCTTGTCGGCGGAAACGTCGCGGTTGTGTTCGGTTGCTGGACGTCGGCCTCGCGCAAATCCGTGCTCCCCGTTTTCGAGCAACTCAATGGCCTGCTCTATTACCCGGTCCAGTATGAAGGCGAGGAAAGCTCCCGCAACATTTTCTACACGGGGGCTGCGCCCAACCAGCAGGCAATTCCGGCGGTCCAATTCCTGATGAGCAAGGAAGGTGGCGAGACTCGCAGATGGGTCCTTCTTGGGACGGACTACGTCTATCCACGCACAACCAACCGGATATTGGAGGCCTATCTTGCGAGTGAGGGCACATCGCCGGAAGACGTGCTGACAATCTATACGCCGTTTGGGTTCTCCGACTGGCGCGAGATCGTCGAGAAAATCAAGGCGTTCGCGTCTGCGGGCAGAAAGACGGCCGTGATATCGACCATCAACGGAGATGCCAACACGTCCTTTTACAAGGAACTCGCCGCCCAGAAGGTGGACGCCGCGAAGATTCCGGTCATGGCGTTCTCCGTGAGTGAACGCGAACTGCTGAGCCAGGACACGAAGCCCCTGGTCGGCCATTTGGCCGCCTGGAATTACTTCCAATCGGTCAAGTCTCCGGAAAACAAAACGTTCATCGACATGTGGAGAGACTTCACCGGAAACCAGAGTGAAATCACAAACGACCCAATGGAGGCTACCTTCATCGGCTTCCGGATGTGGGCGCAGGCCGTCGCCCAAGCCGGCACGACAGATGTCAATGCGGTTCGCCAAGCCATGTATCGTCAGAGGATAAAGGCGCCAAGCGGTTACGACGAGGTGATGAACACCAATCACCACCTCTCCAAGCCAGCCATGATCGGCAAGATTGATGCGTCTGGGAGGTTTGACGTCATCTGGCGATCGACCAATCCGATCCGGGCCGATGCGTGGAGTAAGTATCTCCCCGACAGCGCCAAGCGCACCGCCGATTGGACCTTTCCCTGGGTTTGCGGAGGCTGCACTGAACCAACCTTCAAGGATTGGTGACGATCGGCATCAAAGCGCGCGTTTGCGCGGAGATCAACCTGAGACGAGTCAAATGCATATCGCGGCCGTTTGGAAGCGCTATTTCATTGACAAATCATTGGGAATGAATTCGGCGCATTCCGCCCGGAACTAAGAGCGAAATGTAGCGTCGCCTGGAGATCAGAATGAGTTGGACGCGGTCGGGGATTGGTAGCAGGGGTCCGCTCCTTTTCCACACATGAGTGTGCACTCACAGGTATTTACCGCGGATGTCGATGGTCGAGCGGGTGCCGAGATCGCCGAAATTCGCGGACAGCCAGTCGTCGGCGCGGGCGCGACCGACATCGCGCAGACGGGTCAGGAATTCCCAGTCGGCGTTGAACTTGCTGGCAACGCCGAGCTCCTTCATGAACCGTTCCGCCTCAATCTCGTGAACCAGCACGCCCTTCATCTCGTTGTCGCGCACTGCGCCGCTGTCGATCAACCGGTTGACGAATGCGATCGCCCGCATCTCGCGCATCAACGACGAGTTGAAGCTGATCTCGTTCAGCCGATTCATGATATCGCTGGCCGTGCGCGGGATCTCCTCGCGCGTGATCGGATTGATGTGAACGACGATAACGTCACGCAACTCGCAGCCGTAAATCAGTGGAAAAATTGCCGGGTTGCCCATGTAGCCACCGTCCCAATAGGCTTCGCCATCGATCTCGATCGCCTGGAACAGAAACGGCAGACAGCTCGATGCGAGCACGGTGGCGGCGGTGAGTTCGGCGTTCTCGAAAATCTTCACTTTTCCGGTGCGGACATTGGTCGCGCACAGGTACAACTTGACGACGCCATCCCGACGCAATCGCTCGAAATCGACGGTCTTCTCGAGCACCTCCCGCAACGGGTGGTAGTTCAGTGGGTTGACCTGATACGGCGAAAACAGCCGCGTCATCATGTCGAACAATATGAACGCGGGCGATGTTTCAGCCGAATGACTTTTCCGCAGGCGGTCGAACAGCGACGGCTGCAGCGGGCTCCACCTTGCGGCCTCGCTGACACGGCGCCAGAACTCGGCGAGCGCAAGTTTCGCGCCCTCGCGGCCGCCTATTGTCAAGCCATAGGCCATGACCGCTGCGTTCATGGCGCCGGCGCTGGTCGCGGAAATACCCTCGAAAGAGATACGCTCGTCGTCGAGCAAGCGATCCACCACGCCCCAAGCGAAGGCGCCATGCGCGCCGCCCCCCTGCAAGGCAAGGTTCACCGTCTTGCCTGTTGTCATCGGCGCATCCTGCAAGCTCTACCACCTCGCGATTTTCGCCGAACCGGGCGTCCACTCCGGGATGGCTACTTTTGGAGTGGATTATCAGTCATTTTGTTTTCTTGCTGGACCTTCCGCCGCCGCACGCGCGCGGACTGTCGTCGATGCGTCGCCACATCACGCCCTTGGGAGTGCCTTCGAACTGGATCGTCGCGCCGCAATCAGACGTATTGGCAGCGGTAAAAGTCCATGCCGGAGTCGTCGCAAAATTTATTGACGAGGAACCCTTGACCTCGAGGACGGCCGTGGCGGAGCCGCCCTGGCCGTTGGTGAAACGCCAGCGCTTGTATCCGGTCGCATAGAAGGGCAGATCGCACACTGCCGCAGTATAGTTGCACGGCCCCTCGCACTTATAAGTACCCTGCAGCTTGGCCCATGGATCCGGGCAGGCATCCTCGGCGGATGCCGCACTCGCTTGAACAACCACTACACATGCCGCGCCAACGACAGCTGCGATGATAGCCTTCATATCACGCTCTCCCCTGTCCCATCTTACTGGACGCCATAGCCAGCGAACTCGTCGACGACGGTCGCCTGAATGCTTTTAGCCGCAGCGATATCCGATTTGGCGTGGGCAGCATCACCGATGCGCTGCTCGGCAATCCCGCGGCCGTACAGTGCTGATGCACGCTTAGGATTGTACAAGAGTGCAGCAGTGTAGTCGCCGATCGCCTTCTTGTAGAGGCCAAGTTTCAGATTGACCAGACCGCGGCTGTCGAGAGCATCCGGAAAGCTTGGTTGAACCTTTAGCGACATGTTGCAATCGTCCAATGCAGCTTGCAGCTCGTCAAGCAGCGCGCGTGTCCAACAACGATCGTTGAGCGCAGCGGCATGGCTCGGGTCGCGGCGGATCACCTCGCTAAAATCCTGGATGGCAAGCTCAAGATCTCCGCCGACGGCCCTCTGGTGGCCGCGCTGATAAAAGCTGTCGGGATCGGTCGGTTCGGTCGTACCGTCGCTTGCGGATTTGGCGGGTGTGGGGGGCGCTGAGTTGTCGGGTGTAGCGGTCGCCGAGTTACCGGGCGCGGTCGGCGGGGAGACCGCCGGGACGACAGTCGCAGATTTTTCGGGCGCTGTGGCGCCTTGCTTGGCCATTTGTTGAACCGCTAGGTCGTAGTCGCGGCGCGCGTTGCCGTCTGAGGCCAAAGGAGACGCTTCGGGCCCCGCTGCCAGCGCCACAGGCAGTACCGCACTCGCCGAACTCGAATTGGCGTCGGGCACATGATAGCCGTGACAGACAGTACAGTTTTCCCACTCTGCCTGCTGACTGTGACACGCCGAGCAGACAGATTTCTCTATGTATTTGAAGTTCGGCGTGTAGTTAGCCGGATCGCCTCCTTCATAGGTCTTCAGAAATCCAACGTCGCCTTCCCGCAATTGGTGACACTTGACGCAAGTCGCAGCGCCGATCAGTTCGACGTGCGGCTTGTGCGAATAGTTCGTGAAGCGGTTGTTGATCGCATTTGGATTGAAAGGCTGCCAATTGACAATCCTGGCTCCGGCTTGGTCATCCACGCTGTGACACTTGGTACAACGACCGATCGCATCTTTTGGCGCTAACACATCGAAAACCAGGTTCATTTGATCGCGGAGGCGGCTGGTGCCGTAAGCCTGACCCGCAAAATCGAGCCAAGTCTGCAAGAACTGATCTGCGTGACCGGTCGGGCGATAGCGGATAGCGAAATCTTCGCGATACCAGCCGCCGGCCTGTCCCCAGACCTCCGGGTCGAACGGTGCCGGGTTTGCATCGGCCGACTTCTTTGCGGCAACCTCCGCATTTGTAGCAGCTCCCTTGGGCTCGGGAGCGGCGAGAGCGGCGTTTCCACCAGCGCCCGATAAGCTGTTGTCCCCGGTGGCCTTGTCAGCGGAGAGAATGTCATCCTTGTTGTTTGGGTTAAGAATGTCGTCCTTCGTGCCGGGGGTGAGGATGTCAGCCTTGTTACTCGGGGCGAGGATGTCTTCCTTGCCGCTTGGGTTCGGAACCTTGGCGTTATTGCTCGGCGCGAGGATGTCAGCCTTGTTGCCATCAGCGCCGCTGTCGGGACTGAGGATGTCGTTGGAAGAAGAGGCGTCAGGCATCTTGGTCGGAGCCGCGGCGCTGTCGCCGCCCGAGGCGGGCTGCGATGTTTTTTCTGCAGCCGCAGGTTCCTTTTCCTGTGGTTTGAAACCTTGCGTCGGATCGCCGCGGTCATGCTGCTCCAGATCGTCGTGCAAATTGGGAAACCATTCGCGACTTCCAGACAAGATTACGTCATTGGACATGGCGCCAGTCAGCGCGGCAACGCGCCCCCTGTCGACTGGGCTTCCGGCGGCGTCGCTGGCAAGCATCCTCGCCGCAGGATTGGTGGTCTCCAACTGTTTGAACAGGCGCTTGACCGCCCAGGCCAGCCTTGCGACGCGCGCGAGATCCTGATCGCTGGCCCTGCGCAGATCAAGCAGATTAAGTCCCTTCACGTCGGACACGACGGGCTCGTTCTTCGACTCTAGAAGCAGGCCCATGAACGGCGTCAACTCGGCTTCCGATTCCTTTGGCCAGCCGCCGATGTCGATGCCACGTTCATTCAGCGTCGCCAGGTCAAGTCCGGGCACAGTGATGACATCGATGCCCTTGGGGCCGCTGACTTGCGTTGCGCCGGTGATGTCCCCGTTGTGACAACTGGAGCACATCGTCGCGAATGATTTGACCTCCATGTACCTCCGCCGCACCCCGGGCTGATGGCAGTCGGTGCAGCTGTCCGGCACGACCTGGCCCGCTGCCGCAGCCTTTGCGACCTCGGGAAAATGCTTCGTCATATGCGATTGATGGTCGAAGATGATGCGCGGACGTCGCCGATAGGGAAAATTCGCAAACTGAGGATGCGAGTAGGCAAATGAGCCGAACCGCGACACATGGCAGGTCTGGCAGCGCTGGTTCGAAACCGTTTTCAGGTCGGCAAACACGCCCTGGTGCTCTTTGTGGCAGGTCGCACACTGGATCTCCGCTTCGGCCCGTTGCGATCTCGCAGTCCCCGGAAAGGCGATGCGCTGCATTAAGGTCTCAGAGGGCGCGTTCTTCGAATCTCGACGAAGCAACTCGGTAACCCTTCGCAAGTCTTCGACCGAATGCGTATGTGGCGCAAAAGGCTCTGAGCCCATGACGTGACACGTTACACACAAATTCGAATTTTGTCGGGGCTCGACGGCAGTGAACAAGCGATGCAGCAAGTCTACCTGGCCCGACCGCGCGCCGGCATGGCAAGCCGAGCAATTAGTGAGGCCGGCATGGGGCGAGGAGAGTTTGCCCGGCATCATAAATTGTTCTCCGGCCTTGCCACCCAGCAGGACGGCCAGAGTCCGATCATCAGTGCGGTCGCCGCAAACGCTCCGCGCTTTCGCTTCGTCCGCAGGCTTGGACTCGGCTCGCAGCGCTCCAACGTCATGCAGCACTGCCCGTCTGGTAGTGGTCCCGCCTGGCAGGCCCCCCCTGCAGTCGCCGCGCGCCGGCACTGCCATCGCTCACCCTCCAATCGCGGCTGACAGACTGTGGTCACGCGGCAGCGACCATCCAGGCCCGGGCCAAGTTCGCAGGGCTTGCCCTCCGCAAGGCGCCCGCAGACCCACGCGTCTTGCGGACGTTCGTACTTGCTTTCCTTGAAGCCGAATTTCTGGAGGACGATCATGCCGAACTAACCCGCCGCAAATGCGTACTCCAACACGATATGCACCGTCATCGCCGCCAACAGGGCGTAGGTCGCAGGGACGTGTATGAAGAGCCACAGTCTCAGCAAGCCGATGTTGGTGTAGTGAAAGTCGAGATTGCTCTTGGCTTCGACCAAATCGCGCAGCTTCAGCAAGCGAACTTTGCCCGGTTCGTCGAGATATCGCTCGATAGCGGACAGTTGGGTGAGAATACGCGCCTTTGGCACCTTCGATGCTGCCAGGTGCGCGACCGCGTTGCGCGGGCCGGCGAAGAAGTCACTCAGGCTATCGGCGTAAAATTTGGCTATGCTTCGGGTATTGCCGTCCTGCACCGAATCCCGCGCGATCGCCTCCGCCTGCTCCGCCAACTGAGCTCTGAACATCGGGATACGATCGAATACGATGCGCTCGCCCTCCGCCTCAAGCCGGGGCGGCACGATCTTACTGACTATCGCACCTGCTATGCCGCTTAGGCTCACCAGCATGAACAGGCTCCACAGCAGCCAGTGCAACAAGGAGCCAGGCATTTGATGTCTGGTGTGGATGATGAAGACCGCGACCGCCAAGAAGCCCACGAAATAGTGCACGACCAGCCAAAACCGGACACGGCCGAAGGGCAGGATGTAGACCTTCTTGCGCCAACCAAGCAGCATCATCACTGCCAGGCATCCAAACAATGTCCAGCCGTTGAAGAACTGGACATCGCGCAAGGCAATGTCGCGTCGCCAATTTTCCAGATAGAATAGCGCGAATGCTGCGCCCGTGAGCGCAAGATTGATGCTCGTGCTCCTGTTGAGCAGTCGGGTCAACCAAGCCACGCCATCAACTTCCTGGAATCGCGAATATCGACACGGATCAGGGCATCGTGGGGGCAAGCCTGCACGCAGGCAGGCCCCGTCAGTTGGGTAACGCAAAGATCGCACTTGGTTGCGCGACTGATCGTTTGGCCTTCGCTATCGAGGAGGAAATCGCCCTTCTCATCGCGGATATCGACCATCTTGATGTTGTCGTACGGACAGGAATTGGCACAGGTGGCGCAGCCGATGCAGGTACCGTCGTTGATAACGACCGTCCCAGACCCCTCCTCGCGATGGATGGCGCCGGTCGGACAACCGATCAGGCAGACCGGATCGGTACAGTGCATACAGGCATTAACGACCATGGCGTTGAGATGCGAGAAGCCCTGCCTCGTAAAACGCGGGTTGTTGTCATGAGCACTGGCGCAGGCCCTCACGCAATCATCGCATCCGACGCAGCGATCGAGATTGATCACCATCGCCTTCTCGCCGTTGATGAAACGATGATCGACAAAGAAATCCATCATCTCCTGTCGCATCTTTAAGGCCGCGGGGTCGCTGCTTGCCGCGACCCTCTTATCGCTTCGATAACCGGCAGTAAGGCCGGGAAGTATGTATTTGAAAACCAGTTTGGTGGGGATGCGAATTACGTCGACATAACCGATTGCACGCAGACTGGCGCTCAACACCACGCCGGTTGCTCCAGTTGCGATAGCAGCGATCTCGTCCAGGCCGAAGACGTCATTAACAGAGAGATGATCGAGTGCTTGCTCGCCATGATCGACGCGTTCGGTCACTCTGGCAAAACCACGGTTGATCAATAGCAGCCCATCAACATGGTCACCCTGCTGGCAGATCAGCGTCTCCTGTTCGATAACGCGGCTGACGTCGGTTTGCTTCTCCTTCTTGAAGCGGTGCATCCAATCGACATTTCCGTACGTTTCGAACAGTGATTCCCTTGCAATTTCGTCCAGCGCTTCTTCTTCCAAATGGTGAAGCACCGGGCATTCCCGTAGCCGGCTGACCAGGCCGCGCTCGCGATAAAGCTGATCTATGTGCTGACGAAAAGGAGTCGACCAGGTGCGGATGTCGCGAACGCCTTGCCATCGTAGCTCGAACAGAAGTGTGTCGTCTTCGGCGGCAATGATAGTAAGCGTGCGCGGCCTTCCGGTCAGCGCGGCGAGCTCGCCAAAGACGTCGGGAGGTCGATAGGGGACCGTGGGGTACCGCGTCTTCACGTCATCGACGTCGATTTTTTCCAACCCGGCCGGTACGGTTGAGTCGGAAACCTGCGTCCTGCGCCCGCGCCAGCGGCGCCGCGTCGGCCGATACTCTGGGGGCCTGGCACGCGCAAAGAGTTGTGCGATCGATCGCCGCCAGCTGAATTGTGCCTTTGGCCCTTGGCCTGTCTCGATCGCAACTGTGGGTGAGAGGGCTTCACCCTCGAGGATGACGAATAACGAACCACCGTAGTCGCCCTTGCGTATGATCACCTCACCGCGCTGATATCTCCGCAAGCGCCCATCATTGGCAATGATCTTGTCAACCGGCAGCCATGGCTGAAATTCAGCCGGGTTGACGTTTGCAAAGGTCGGCAGCGACAGAATGCGCGCGACGGTCTCCGCGTCGAGTGGTTCGTCTCCGAACGGCTCATCCCATCGGCGGTTGCGCTCTTCGACGAGCTCAAACTCCGGATTCGCTATTTCAGTTTGAGACATTGCCTTTAAATTTGTCCGAACCGGGGATGTACTGGTCAATCGCGCCGAATCCGGAGCCGTCGTAGCCGCCGGAGAGTTTCTGGCCTAGTTCTGAAATCTTGCCAGCCGCGGCAACCAATTCGGCTTCATTGTTCAGCTTCAGCCCCGCGCCTTGCCCTATGTCGGCAATTGCCTTGAGCTCCGGCGCATTGGGTAACAGATTGGCGAGCGCAGCAACGGCCTTGCGCGCGTTGTCGGCACGTGTTGCCATTTTCAAGGCATAGTCGTCCTTTGCGGTAGCTTTGCTGACCCCGATGAGAGCGACCTCCAGCTCGACAACACGGCCAACCACAAACAGCATGCGCTTGCGCGCCTGCGAGGCTTCCGGATTAGACGCGCCCTTGTTGTACCAGACGTTGTGGCGAACCTCGCCCTGGCTCCAGCTGACAAGCTCGAAGGCGCTTCCGGCGGCGTGGCCGCCAACATTGACAAGTTTCTCGTTCGGCACAACGTGACAGCTGAGGCAGTTCTTGGCGAGAGCGTAGTAGTTGGTCGGGCGAATCATACCTGCAGCTTCAGACTTCTGCCACCGCGTCGCGACTTCATCCTTCGTTTCCTGACCTTCCTTCTTGCCGCTGAAGTCGGCATGCACCTTGATCCAGTTCTTGCCGCCCCCATGACAGGAACTCGCAAGAGATACCCGCGATCACCTGGTCAGGCGCCTGGACCGTAAAGTGACAGTTGAGGCAAAGGCTCTCCGACTTCAGCCGCGTGACGCCCATCTTGGTTGCGATGGTGTCGGCGTCTTTGTCGTTGGGAAGATCCTTGAAGGTTGTAAAGTGATGCTGGTGCTGCCAGATCAGTGCTTCCTTCTTGTGGCATTCGGCGCACGCATTCGGTCCAACGATCAGATTTGGATCAGCCGCCCGCGCCACGGTCACACCAACGCCTGTCAAAAGCGCGATTGTTGCAATCCGCCCCAGCCACACCGGCCTTATGAGATTTGTCAGCGTGGTCGTCATTTCTGTCTCCAATTTATCGGAGTGCGGTGCCCCGAATGAAGTTCGCCAATTCAACGCCATCACGCATCAAGCACGATGTCTTCGGTCGGATGCGCGATACACAGCAACGCCGAGCCAGGAGCGGGATTGCTGGCTGGCCTGACCAGATAGTTCACCGTACCACGCTTCACGGCAGTGACACAGGTACCGCAATTACCTGCTCGGCACCCTGAATTGATCCGGACACCATTGGCCTCGGCCAGTTCCAATAACGATCCCGCCTCTTTCGTCCACATTAGAGATCGGCGCGAACGCGCAAGTTCGACTTTGAAGCCCGGGCTCGCGGTTTGGCCATCCGATTCCTGCTTCTGGACCTTCTTGACCGATGCAGGACCGAACGCCTCGAAATGGATGTCCGCCTCGGGCACACCCCAGCCGACCAGCGCTTTGACGGTGGCTTCCATCATAGGTGGTGGACCGCAAATGTAGAATTCGTAGTTCGACGTTTTCAAATACCGTTTGAGCACGTCGATGCTGAGAAATCCCTTGCAGTCGTAGTCCTCCCCTTCGATGCAGTGTTCGGTCGGCTCGGAATACAGCGTGACCGCGTGAAATTGCTGCCTGTTCTTGTTGACGACATCCTGAATTTCTTCGCGCAATGCGATGTCATTGCCGTTTCTGACCGCCAAGAAGAACCAGGCTGTGCGCCTGCTACCGGTATCGCCGAGCCACTTAAACATTGACAAAACGGGCGTAATGCCAATTCCGCCCGCAATGAAAACGGCGGGGCGCTCCGATACAATATCGAGATTGAAGCCACCCGCCGGCGCCCGGACGTCGACGATATCGCCCTCTTTCAGGCTGTTGTGAAAATAGCTTGAGGACAGACCGGGAGGGACGTCAGGCGCTGCCTTCGGCGGCGGCGGAATGCGCCTGATGCTAACCCGATAGCTGCCGCGCACCAGCGGGCTGTCTGACAGGGAATAGCACCGAACAACCGGGATCGGGTGGTCAGGCACATTGAGTTCGAACGTGAGGAATTGTCCCGGCATGAACGGCGGCAATGCGCCACCGTCGTGTGGCTCCAGATAGAAGGAGCAAACATCTTTTGCGCGATTCTCGAACTTTCGCCTGACCACCCGGAATTTTCGCTTTCCCGACCAAGTCAACTCCGTGTGATCGCGAGAAGCTTCCGCGCGCCGGATCAAGAGATCCGTCTGCGCAGTGAAGGCGGCGAGCCTCCGTCGGTCCAGCCGACGCCTGCGAACGGCATGGCCGGCCTCGGCGTACAATGCAATGCCGGCCTGCAGCAGCACCGCCCCGACGATCAAGACGCCGAAGAACTGGAATACCAGAGCCACTGGATGCTGCCTTTCGGAATGATCGGGCCCCCCAACGGAAAGTCAAAAGCGCGTTGTCGTGCCGACGGCACCACCATATCCGAAGCGCCCTCCGTCTGGATGGTCTAGCACGAAGGCATTGAGCTGGACACTGGTCCTGCTCGTGACCGCCTGTACGTACTGGCCGCCGAGCGCGACCACGCTCAGCCTTTCGTTGTTATAAACTTCCTTGCCTCCGAGCTCGAGCGTCAGCTGCCGTCTTGGACCGAAGAACATTTGATAGCCGAGCACTCCGCCGACGGCATGGTCTGCACTGGCGTCAACTGCCGAGGGCGCCAAACCAGGAACAATTGGAGAGAACAGAATGCCGATCCGCTCCAGCGGACCGGGGACCTGCGCGCTGCGGGCAGCGGAGGTGTAGTTCCCTGCGGTTGCGAAGAAATTGGCATACATAAGATCCGTCTTACCCGGCACTGTCCGGGAAATCTCGGCCGTAAACAGGGCCCCGTTATCGACCGCCGGCCCTCTGCCATCGAGGGCGGTCGACGTGTTGACGCGGAACGCTGTATCGATATCACCGAAGCGTTGCGTCGCGGAGCCACCCCAATAGAAGCCCGAACCGCCCCTTCGGACGCCAGCCCAGTCTCTCGGATTGTCGCTCGTGACGACGGCCATATCGAAAGTAAAGGTGGACTTGCGCGTATCCATCTCAGTGAAGACGCCATAGAGATAGGCGGTAGGATCGGGAAGCGTGTCGCCGCGTCTGATATCGGCCCAACCGAATAATCCGGTGATGCGCAGGTTCGTCGTCAGCCCCGGTATCTGGATCGTGTCTTTGGTAATTCCCAACGCCTGGATGTTGTCGTTGATCATGACCCCGTCTTGGAAGAAGATCTGCTGCTTACCGACGGCAAAGCCGTAATCAAGACCAAGTCGGTCATCGGGATCGATCCAGGGAAACAGCTGGCGCGTATCGCCTTCGAAGAACAGGGTCTGGATATTTGGATTGAACGCGTCAACGAACTGCGCGTCACTTCCATCGACATGCAGCACGCCGGTGCCGAGATTGCTTCCTTGAGAGAGGCGTAAATCCGATCACCACCCGTTCAGTCGGGGTCAGCTGCAGGTGACCATAGATGTCCGCCCGCGCTGAGACATATTGCCGGCCGGGATCAAGGCCGTTGTTGTAGAACCCTGCACTGGTCTGGAAATCACCAAACACCCAGAAGGCCGGTTGCCATACCGCTCCTGTCGGGCTCTTGAAGCCGGATATGATGTTGCCAGGGCCGAGGAACGGCAAATTCCATTCGATGATTGGCGGATTTCGCTCGGGCAGTTCGACGTGTTCCTTCAAAAGCGGCACAGGCTTGTTGCTGAGCCGGCTCTTGCTGTGGCTCCTAGGATCCGCCTATCGACGCTGTGCCGTTGGCACAAACTCGCCGTTTGGCTTTCTATCCTCCCGATCGGATTCGGGGGCGGCGGTCGCGTGGTCAACGGCCGCGACGTCTCGGGTCGGCTGCGCGACAGAGTCGGCCGACACCATCGGCGCAGCATGGCTGCTCGCCTGAACCAGCGCGACACCAACAATGAGCAACCAGCCCGCTCGCATTGCGCCCAACGTCCCCTGCACGCCTACGGCAACTGAACTTCAGCTTTTCGTGTCCACAGAGCGAGGCTTCCATCGACGATATTCTTTGCGATTTCGGCCGGGCTCATCCCGTAGTCGAATCCTCCGTCCTTGATCTGGTCTACCAGATTGATCGGGACCATCTGCACAATGAAGCGCGTCGTGATCGTGTAGCGCTCGCCGCTCTTCAGTTTGTCCGCAGGAACGCGGTAAGTCGCTGTCCGGCGCCCCAGAGGTTCAATGTTCTGCCTATGCTTGCGAGCGCCGAGCGGATGTCCGACGAGGGTCGTTGCACGGGTTTCCGGTCGGACAAACGGGAGCACGTCCGCTGAAAGGTTGGTCGGAAGAATCTGCTCACGTTCGCCGCCGCGAAGCGTGCGCACCAGGAAGATCGACTGCAGACTGAAGAGATCCTCGTCCTCGCGGCAGCTCGCCGTTATGTACATACACCGAGTGCGAGTCGCGCACATCGCCGTTGGGATCGCGGTCGCCTGAAACATAGACCTTGTTGCCGTGGCTGTCGGTGACGGTGACCTCGAGATAGTATAGCCGCTCGGCATCAAATCCCGTCGGCACGCCATGACCGAGCGTGGCGTTGATCACGTCGATGGAGAAATCGAGCCCGCTCGGATCGCTCTTGATGATATTGATCTTGTCGCTGAGGTGGATGCCATTGCGCAAAACCTGCAGGCGCATCTGGCGCACGCGCGCGAGGCGCTCGAACTGGATCTTGAGGATTTCTTGCGCGTCGTACCGTTCATCGCGCGACTGCCAAGCCGGCGGGAATTTGTAATCCTTCGAGACCGACTTCTCAAATTCGTCGGTGCCCCATCCGGCCTTGTAGTTGAACTGAAGCCATTCAGCGGGCGTCTTAAACTTTTGTGCTTCGGCATTTTGCGGGAAAATTCCGGGATGGATGACCGAGTAGTCGGGGCCCGCGAATGTATGGTTCGTGAGCCTGCGATCTCTGGTCGGCACACCGCCAACAATCGCTGCCGGCCCGTAGTCGTAGCCCTGATGGTATACCCTGGACTCGACCCATGTGGCAGTCCTGACAGGTCGTACCGTTCTCTCTGATCCCCGGCGACGCCTTGAATTCGGCGAAGGCCTGCTCGAGCCTAAATCCATTCAGCAGCGTGACGTCATGACAGCTTCCGCAGAATATGCGGCTTCGTGAGGAAGAACGCCTGCTTGACCTCGTGGTGGATCTGGCGGCCCGGGCTGATCTTTGGATGTCGTGACGTGGTACTGCTCCGGCAGGCTGAGCACCCGCTTGAGTTCGGCACCGCCCCTGGGTCCGTACACCGTTCCATAAATGTCGTCTTGCACCACGGCCATCCGCGCGCTGATCTTGCCATAAGCCTGGTTGACTCGATGACAGGCGACGCAAGTCAGACCTTCTCGCGAGGCCGGCGTGCGGTTGAGATTGGAGCCGTAGACCGATTCGCTAAGGATTCATTCCCAGCGGAGTGTGGCAGCGGATGCAGAAATCGCCGTTGGTGCCGCCGGTGTTGATGTTGATCTTGGTCTGCATTGCGTTGAACACAACGCTCACTTGAGCGTAGGCGTGCTGCGACATCGACCATTCCTCGAATTGCTTGACGTGGCAGACCGCGCACGTGGTCGCCGAGGGATACTTGGTTTCAAGGAACAGCTTCTCGTGTTCCGCATCCGCCGCCTTCCGCCTGGCCTCGTCGTCTCCGCCGCTTCTTTTTCGCCTCCTCTCGGAATTCCTTGGCAGCGCCAGGAGCAACCTTCAGAGCGTCCTCGGGAAGTCTTGTCTCCCGGCGTCAACAGATCGCTGCCCCGCTTGGGCGCACTCTGGCGCTGGCGTCAGCAGTTCGTCACCGGCCGGCTTGCCTGACCCGGACGCGGGGGGCGCAGGAGGATTTGCCGGAGTCAGCAGGTCATCCTTGCTGCCCTGAGCAATCACTCGATCCGGCCGCCCTTTGCTGCGATCAACGTCGGCCAGATAGTTTTGCAGCCGACTGATATCGTCGGCGACAGCGGCCACGCGAACCGAGTTGGATGGCGGTTTGCTGCCATTGATTTCGCTCAGGTAGTTCTGAAGTCGAGCAACGTCGTAATCAGGAAGGGAAGCAGCTGGCGATCGGACTTCGGCCGCAGCTGGCGCCACAGCCAGCAGCAAGGGGCTGGCCAAGCCGGCAATCAATGCGGCTTCACGCCAAACTCGCCGTCCCGATACGCGAGCCATGATCCAAATACCGACAGCCATATTCGAGCTTCAGGCGGCAATCAACTTGAAAACAATCCCACGAAGCCCCGACCTCATCCTCCCAAAAATAACGACGCGCTGCAAACAGGATTCTCGCGTCGAATCCCGTGATGCACGTGGTCCGGAGGATCATGTGCAGATTCTCCATGAGCTGTGTCTGTCCGGCAACAATGGACGCGCTCCGATCTCGGCGAGTCGACGTAATGAGCCGACGAGGCGCACCTGCCGTGCTCATTCGTGATGCTGTCACTTTCCCGGGCAAGTGCCTTACAAGGCCGCAGCGACACGCGACAATCGTGTTCTGTTGCAGAACGACAACTTGCCGAGCGATCACGCAGCCGTTTGGTCGCCTCGCGAATATGACGGCCAGCACGCAAGCAAGACCGCCGCTTGCAGGACCCCGGGAAAGCCGCTTAACTCAAGCCAATCGATGAGCCGGAGCGTCCGCCAGGCGCCGGAAACTGTTGCGGCCATTGATGATGGGCAGTCGACGCCATGTTGCGTGTCGAATCCGCGGTTGTGATACCGAGATTTGCGTTCGCCGATCTCACCGCGAAGCGATCGCGGGACTGCGCACGTTCGCTTGAAGGCGCTCCATGACACTTTGGCTCATCTTGGCATTGATGACTGTAGCGGCGCTCGCCGCCATCGCTTGGCCGTTCGCTTTTGGTGGCGGACTTGCTTCATCCGGAAGTGATGTCGCGGTCTATAAAGATCAGCTCGTCGAAATCGACCGCGATCGCGAAGCCGGTTTGATAGGAGCGGCGGATGCCGAGGCGGCCCGTATCGAGGTCTCGCGGCGACTTCTCAGGGTAGCGGAACCTTCCGGTTCCCCTCAGCCTCCGGCCGAAGCCGGCAGGAAGATAACAATGCGCCGGCTAGCGGTATTAGTGACCGCGATGGTGCTTTTGCCAATTCTTGCCGGCGGCATGTACTTTCGGCTCGGATCACACGGCGCCGCATCAGTCGAGCCGATTGCCGACCAAGTCTCTGCATCTTCTGATGACGATGCATCGATTAATGCCCTCATCGTCGAAGTTGAAAAGCATTTGAAAGCAGAGCCGAACGACGGCCACGGCTGGGAGGTCCTTGCTCCAGTTTACATGCGTTTGGGGAGGTACCAGGACTCGGCGCGGGCCTGGCAAAACGCCATCTCACGCCTCGGCGACAGCGCCGACCGGGAAGAGAGTCTCGGCGAATCCCTGGTCGCCGCTGCCAACGGCGCCGTAACGGACCAAGCCAGGGCAGCCTTCGATCGAGCTCTTTCGATCGACGGTACCAGCGTCACTGCACGCTTTTACGTGGGTCTGGCCGCAAAGCAGGATGGTCGACGCGACGAAGCCGCGAAGATCTGGCGCAATTTAATAGCGGCAGCGCCAGCGGACGCAGACTGGGTTGATTCGGTTCGCGATGCTCTGGCACGGCTTGACGAACCTTCTGTCGCCGCAACCGACACTGCGTCAGCATCCAATGAGCAGCAGAACGCAATGATCCGGTCGATGGTTGAGCGCTTGTCAGAGCGACTTAAGGCGAACGGCGACGATCCGGACGGCTGGGTTAGATTGGTGCGTTCCTACAGCGTGCTGGGCGACCGCAACAAGGCCGGCGCCGCGGTGACAGACGCGCGTCGCGCGCTCGCGTCGGATTTTGACAAATTGGCCCAATTCGAAAAGGGTCTGAAGAGCATTGAAGTTCCTGCAGAACCCGCCCCACGATGGCTGCGACCCCCGAGCATGACGCAACAATGCAGGCGATGGTCGACAAGCTGGCTGAGCGCCTGAGCACTGGAGGGGGCGATGTCGATAACTGGCTGATGTTGGTGCGCTCCTACGAAACGCTCGGCGAACGCGACAGGGCAGCGAGCGCTGTCGCGCAGGCACGACACGCCTTTGCTTCTGATCCCGAAAAGCTTTCTCTCTTTGATCAGCTCTTGCGTTCCACTGACAACGCGTCGAGTTCGCGCTCACCACAGCAAAGCCTGGCTCGGCCCGAAGCCCAAAAACCGGCGGTCGTTGACGCCACCACGGCCGAACAGCAGATGGCAATGATCAAGGGCATGGTCGATGGACTGGCCGAACGGCTAAAGCAGGATGGCCACGATGTCGACGGATGGATCCGGCTGATGCGCTCTTATGTCGTACTTGGTCAGCAAGACAAAGCGTCTGCCGCCGGCCAGAGCGCCCGCATCGCCCTGAGCAACGACCCGGAAGCGCTTCGCCATCTTAATAGCAGCGCGAAAGAGCTCGGAGTAGACTTGCCGTGAGGGCCTCGTGATCAGCAAGAAGGTTGAAGAATGATCCCTGAGATCGGTCTTTACGCGCTCATTCTCGCGTTGTGCTTGGGGCTCGTGCAATCAACGCTGCCCGTCTTGGGAGCGCGCAGCGATGATTTCTGTGCTGATGGGCGTCGCTGAAATCACGGCTTGTGCGCAGTTCGCGCTCGTCGCGCTCGCGTTCGGCGCGCTTGTGGCCTGCTTCGTTGGTTCGGACTTTTCGGTCGCTCTCGTCTTCGAAAATTCGCATTCATCCATGCCGCTCGATCTACAAAATCAGCGGTGTGTGGGGCAATCACGAAGGCTCGATGCTGCTATGGGTGATGATCCTGGCGGCGTTCGGCGCGTTGGTAGCCGTGTTCGGAACTGGCATTCCAAACAGCCTGAAGGCGCTAGTGCTTGCGGTCCAATCCTGGATCTCCGTCATTTTCTATCTGTTCATTTTGATCACTTCGAATCCGTTCCTGCGCGTGCCGCGAGCACAGGTTGAGGGCCGCGACCTCAATCCGATTCTGCAGGACCTGGGTCTCGCCATTCATCCGCCAATGCTCTACGTGGGTTACGTCGGATTTTCGATCGCCTTCTCTTTTGCGATCGCGGCCCTCATCCAGGGTCGGGTTGACGCGGCTTGGGCGCGCTGGGCACGTCCGTGGATATTGGCGGCATGGACGTTTCTGACTCTCGGCATCGCAATGGGCTCGTACTGGGCCTACTACACGCTCGGTTGGGGCGGATGGTGGGCCTGGGATCCGGTCGAAAACGCCTCCTTCATGCCTTGGCTTGCCGGGACCGCTCTTCTGCATTCCGCGGTGGTCATGGAGAAACGCGAAGCGTTGAAGGTCTGGACAATTCTCCTGGCGATCCTCACTTTCTCTCTCTCGCTGCTTGGCACCTTCTTGGTGCGCTCGGGCGTACTCACCTCGGTCCATGCATTCGCAACCGACCCACTGAGAGGTGTGTTCATCCTCGGCATCTTGGCGCTGGTAATTGGCGGCGCTCTCACGCTCTTCGCCTGGCGTGCACCTCAATTGAAAAAGGGCGGATTGTTCGCGCCGATTTCTCGTGAGGGCGCGTTGGTGCTGAATAATCTGTTCCTAACTAGCGCGTGTGCAACAGTCCTGATCGGGACGCTGTATCCGTTGGTGCTCGAGACCGTGACGGGAGCCAAGATCTCTGCGGGCGCTCCTTATTTCAACGCTACATTCGCGCCGATGTTCTTACCGTTGCTTGTTGCGGTATCGTTTGGACCACTCTTGCCTTGGAAACGTGGAGACCTTGTTGCGGTCAGCCATCGGCTGATGGCAGCATTTATCGTGGGACTGATCGGCATCCTGGCGGTTTATGCGGCTGAAGGAAGGCCGATCGCCGCGATCTGTACAGCAGCGCTCGGGATCTTCATAGTTGCCGCCTCAGCTAGCAACATCATCGAGCGCGCCGGCCTGTTTCGCGTTCCGCTTGCCACCGCAATGCAACGCGCAGTGCGTTTACCGCGGTCAGCCTGGGGAACAATGTTTGCCCATGCGGGCCTCGGAATCACGCTGCTCGGGATCGTCGCCGAATTCGACGTGGGCAACTGAGCGGGTGGCTTCGGTTAAACTCAAGGAACTCGATCGAGATCAGTGGATATGCCCTCACGCTCGCGAGGATCGATGAACGAGCCGGTCCAAACTATCTCGAGCAGATCGCAACCTTCGATGTCCGAGAGGGCGGCAGGTCGATAGGCGCGATGCAGCCATCGAAGCGCGCCTTCACGAACCGCGAGACAACCAAGACTGAGTCCGCCCTGATGTCCCGCGGGCCGGATCAACTCTATCTTTCGCTTGGCGATGTCGACGCCAATGGCACGGTACAGATCCGCCTCTATTACAAACCGCTGGTTTTGCTAATCTGGATCGGCGCCTTGGTCATGGCGTTTGGTGGAGCGTTGTCCCTATCCGATCGTCGCCTCCGCATCGGCGCGCCCAAGCTGGCAAAGAATCATCCGATCATGCAGGTCACAAAATATTAGACCACCTCATGTGGTGTGCTCGCGTAGCGCTAATCTTGATCTTCCTGCTTTTGTCCGGCAGCGCGCGCGCTGTTCAGCCGGATGAGGTCTTGTCGGACCCTGCGCTCGAAGCGCGAGCTCGCAACGTCTCTGAAGATCTTCGCTGTCTGGTTTGTCAAAACCAGTCCATTGATGATTTGGCGGCGCCGCTCGCCCGCGACTTGCGTCTCCTGGTGCGCGAGCAACTGAAAGCCGGTCGGACGGATCAGCAAGTCATCGATTACCTGGTTGAACGCTATGGCGAGTTTGTGCTGCTGCGGCCGCGGTTCGAAGGACAGACCGCCCTGCTTTGGCTGGCGCCGTTTGGAGTTCTTTTTCTTGGAGCGATCGGATTGGCTGGAAAACTGTGGCGCGACAAGCGCAGCCCCGAGGTAGAGCGTTTGATTGCCGGCGAGCCTGAGCTTACGGTTGAAGAAAAGCATCGGCTCTTGAAGATAACTGAACTTTACGAAGAGTGAGGCCATGAGCGGCGCAACTAAGACCAGCAGGCTTCGGCTCGGGAGCTTTTTCTAGAGGGGAAAACGCGATGGACATTTTGTCGAGTGTTGGCAACGTAATTGAGCGAGCCCTAACCTACGTGGAAACCCACCACTGGATTTTTGGAGTCCTTGCGATCGGATATATTTTCTATCTTCACGACAAAAGCCTTCATCACCGATTTGACGCGCTCGACAGACGTATCGATGAAGTTATTAAGCGTCTTGCTGCTGGCCAAATTTAGCTCGGCAGCGCGCGCTGCAATCGATCGACGCAGAAGACAAAGCAGGAGTTTTGAGCGGTGCGGCGGTTGAGCGTGCGCCGTGATGGTTATGTTTGGCAGTCGTGGGCGCAGCCTTTGCGACCGACGGTGGAAAGACACTCTTGTCGAACGACAGGTGGCAATACCGCGTTACTCCGCTTCCCAGGCGCTGCGCTAAGGGGGGCTCCGCGCCCCCGTCCCTTTGCTCCACCGAGCCAGAAGGGCTTAAATGTCAGATCCAACAATGACGTCACCAACACCGTCCAAGCGTCTCGGCTTTTTCACGCGCGTGCTTGACGAAGCGCCGCCGGCCGAACGATACCGGCTTGCGATCGAGCAGATCGCGCACGCCGAGCGCTGCGGGTTCGATTCGGCGTGGGTCGCCCAGCACCACTTCCACGAGGCCGAGGGCGGTTTGCCGGCGCCGCTGGTGTTCCTCGCGCATGTGGCCGCGCACACTTCGACCATCAGGCTCGGCACCGGCATCGTCACGCTGCCGCTCGAACAACCGATCCGCGTCGCCGAGGACGCGGCCGTGCTCGACCTCTTGATTGACGGCAGACTGGAGCTCGGCGTCGGCACCGGAGGCAATCCGACGGCGTTTGCCGCCTTCGGCCTCGACAGCGCAAAGCGGCGTGAAATCTTTGCACGAAATCTCGCGACCTTACGCGATGCGCTCGCCGGCCGCGGCCTGCGGGGCGGCGACACGCTCTATCCCACGCGGCCGTCGCTGCTCGATAGGATCTGGCAGGCGACGTTCTCGGCCGAAGGCGCCGCGCGCGCCGGGGCAGACGGCGACGGCCTTATGCTTTCGCGAACGCAGCCCAGGACCAAACAGGCGCCTAATGCATCGCTGCCGGAGATTCAGCATCCGATCATTGATGCCTATTTCGGGGCGCTGCCAGCCGGGCGGACACCCCGCATTCTCGGATCGCGCACCCTGTTCGTTGCCGATACCCGTGCCGGAGCGCTGCGCCTTGCCGAGATCGGTCTGCGGCGCTCGCGCGCGCGCCTCATCGAGAACGGTCACAGGCCGCCGGGGGACACGCTCGAAGAGATCATCGCGGCATTCGATATTCACGTCGGCGCCCCGGATGACGTCATCGCCTCGCTGCAGAAGGATACCGCGCTGGCGCGGACGACCGATCTGGTCTTTCAGGCCCACTCGATCGACCCTCCGCATCCGCTGATCCTCCGGTCGATCGAGCTGATCGCCGAACAGGTCGCGCCCGCGCTCGGCTGGACGCGAAGCCCGGGGCCGGCGTCGCGCTTTGCGGTCGCACGATGACGCAATCGGAATAACTCGAAGGGTCTGACGGAGGAGCAACAATGAGTGAGCGCGTGCTGGATCTCATCGACCAATTCGCCGACATCGCGCCGGGATCGCGCCTCGATGCGATCCGCGCCCGGCGCCCGCAGGCGCGAGAGCATGCGCAGAAAAGCTATCTTGCACTGTTCGAGCCTGAAGACTTCGGCGGCGTCTCAGCACTCCAACGGTTCGCTGTCGCAGCTCTTGTTGCCGGCCTGCATGCGGAGCCTGCGACGCGCGAATTCTATCGATCGAAGCTCGGCACAGCTGCGGATGCTCCGATCGTCGCCGCAGTCGATGCGGAGATCGCGCGCGGCCGCACACAGGGCCCATACGGCTCCTACCCGGCCGGACCTTTGAGTCGCGGAAAACACCGCGGGCCTCATCCACCGCGTTAGCGACGAAAACCGACGCATCCTCGGCACGCGGCTCGCCGCGGCACTGGACCATGCGCATCTGCTTGTTTTCCGGCCGCGCGACGCCGATCCGAGCGCACTGCAGGCCCTCGTCGGCGCTGGCTGGTCGACCAACGACATCGTCACGCTGTCGCAACTCGTCGCTTTCCTGTCCTTCCAGATTCGCGCCGTCGCCGGCCTGCGCGCCCTCGCCGCCGCGCCCGCGCGCTCCGGCGAAGTGCCGGCCAACGTCCCCTAGAGCATGATCCGGAAGAGTGCGAAGCGGTTTTCCGAAAAAGACCATACGCAATCAAGAATTTAAAGCGCGATGACGATTAACTCAAATCTCATCGCGCTATAAGAGGGAAAGATGCCATGACCGACACCGTGATCACTCACACGGACAACAAGGCGCCCGCCGCCTTCACGCAGAAGACGCTAGACTGGCTGCCCTGGCTCGAACCGCTTGCGGAAGCAGATTTCGACGAACGCCGCCGCGAAGCGCTCGTCGACCCAGCGCGCATAAAGTCGGCCTATTTCCGGCTGCTGGCGCGCGATCCCGACATTCTCGAAGCGCGTACGAAGACCGACAAGGATATCTTCTATAACGTCGCAGATGGTCTGCCGCGCGCGGAACGCGAGCTTGCCGCCGCGGCGGCGTCGCGCGTCAACGGCTGCATCTATTGCGCTTCGGTGCATTCGCGTTTTGCTACGACCTATTCGAAGCGCGGCGAGGACGTCCAGCGACTGCTCGACGCGGGCGTTGGTATCCGGATCGATCCGCGATGGGATGCGGTGATCGCTGCCTCCGCAGCCATTACCGCGACACCAGCGTCATTTGACTTTACCCACATCGCCGCGCTGCGTGAGGCCGGTCTGGACGACGGCGAGATCGTCGACGTCATCAATGCGAGCGCCTTCTTCAACTGGGCCAACCGGCTGATGCTGTCGCTCGGCGAGCCGGCGGCCCGTGAATAGATCAGATCGGCGATATTCTGCGCCTACTTTCAGGGTTACCTCAAATGACGCCAGCCGGGCGCTGACCAAGCCCGCGGACTCGAAGTTCAAACCTGACGCGCCCGCACTTCCTCTTCAAGCTTGAGCTTTTCGAGAAGCAAATCAGTCACAATTCGCCTCAGCCTGGAATTCTCCAGCTCTAGCTGCTTGAACTTATCGTCTGCAGACATGGGGCCAGAAAATGTCTGCTTATTGTTTCCCAAAGGCTCGCCCGTTGGTGCAGCGCCCCTTAGTGACTTCTTCCAGCGATGATACGTCATAATACTGACACCAATCGCCTTGGCGATCTCGCTTTGGGTCTTGCCTTTGGCAGCGAGCTCGTCGGCATGCGCGAGCTTGGTCGCGACTTCGACCGAAGCGTGCCTTTTGCCTACCATCTTGGCGGTCCCCTACCGAATCGTGCTTATCTATAAGAATATAGAGTTATCAACAGTCCTCGGCAAAAAGACAAAACAACCCAAGAGCCTAGTCATTCCGGCGCAAGAAGAGGTGTTATTGAAACTTGGCTGCCAAGCAAAAAGATCATGAGCGAGTAAACGTCTCACATGATCCGAATGAGAAGGATCACGCCAATTCTGCGAATTCTTATCATTCTAATACCATATTTGCTACCAGTAGAGGCGAGAAGTGCGATCTCGCCAGTCGTTATGACTGAAATATCCTGACGGGAATAGTTATGCGACCAGTGGCATCACTTTGGCTCCCGCCGCATCGACGATGCACCCATCGTTCGCGACGCACCCGCGGGATGGAATGGCCAGCCCGCGCAATCGATCCGCATGGCGTTTCGACATGTCGTCGAGCTCGCCTGCCTGGGCGACGACGTCACGCCGCACACGTTGCGCGACGCCTGCGCACCCGGCTCTTGCAGTCGGCCTCGACAAATGGAAGCGGCCGGGTTCCGCGGCATGACGAGATGTTGGACCGCCTCTACGGCCGCCGGCATCCCAACCGCTTGAGAACAGCTGCAATAGCGATCGGATACAGACAACGAACGCCAATTGTTGACAGCGCGGACGAAGGCCAAATTCCAGGACCGCAGCGGCGCCTGAAGTTCAGAACAAGTTGGACCGTCGGGGGTTGGAAGCGGGGGAGTGTTTTGAACCCCCGACACGCTGGCGCATCAGGCTTGTGCTCGAGCTAACCTCGCGAGCGAGGCGGAACTAATGAGCCTTTACGCAAGAGCTCATGAGTTCTTGAGGGGGCTCAAGTGCTCACTTCGTTCGCGATGACAGCGCAATCGCAACGCCAATGCGCGTCGGACTCTCACGCGTTCGCGTAAGGCCTGATGATCTCCTCGCCGAAGCGGGCCAGCGTCGTTTCGAGATCGGGCAGGAACGCCGTCACTGGCAGCGCAAGGCGGCCCGCGCCCCGCGCGATGCGCTCCTCGACGGCCGCGCGCGGGTCGGAGCCGGAATTCGGCAGCGCACCGGGACAGCCGAGGATCAATTCCACCATCGCCGGATCGCGGCCGGCCTGCTCGGCCGAACGGCGCACGACGTCGAGCAACGGCATGGTGTCGACCTGGGCACCGATCGAGGGGAAGAAGCCGTCGCCCAGGCGGCCGGCGCGGCGGGCGGCCGCTTCCGAGTGGCCACCGACGACGATCGGCACCGATTTCGCGACCGGCTTCGGATTGCAGCTGACCTTGTCGAATTTCACAAACTCGCCCGCGAAGCTGGCACCGTCGCTGGCCCACAATGCGCGCATGGCCGCGACATACTCATCGGCGCGCTTGCCGCGACGCTCGAAAGGAATGCCGAGCGCCTCGAACTCCTCTTTTAGCCAACCCACCCCGATGCCGAGTTCGATCCGGCCGCCGCTGAGATAGTCGAGCGTGGCGACCTCCTTGGCCAGCACCAGCGGGTTGCGTTGCGGCAGGATCATCACGGCCGTCATGAAGCGCAGCCGCGTGGTGGCGGCGGCGACCCACGTCAGCCAGATCAGCGGATCGGGCAGTTTCGCCGATGGACCGCCCGGTAATCGGCCGCCCGGCGCATAGGGATAGACGCTCGTGTAGTTGTCGGGAAACACGACGTGCTCGACAGCGAACACCGAATCGAAACCGGCCGCCTCCGCCAGGCGCACCAGACGGCGCGCGCCTTCAGGGTCGGAGAACGTGTTGTTGCCGAAGTGCAGGGCGAATTTCATGACGGCGGTTCCTTCCCGGATCGAGCGGCGCGTTCGATCGGCGCCTTCCAAACGCTATCATGGCACGCGGCGAGGGCATCGGGGAGCCGCCGTTCATGGCAGCCTCCCGGCACGCGCCGACACCTGTTCAAGCGACCCGACGCTTCGTATCCTCGGGCCACGGAGGACATGACGATGAAGCTTGGTCTGGCAATCGGTTATTCGGGCGCACATCTGGACGTGCCGGTCGCACTCGTGCAGCGCGCGGAAGAGCTGGGTTACGACTCGGTCTGGTCGGCCGAAGCCTATGGCTCCGACGCGATCACGCCGCTCGCGTTCCTCGCCGCCAAGACCAGCCGCATCAAGCTCGGCACCGGCATCATGCAGCTGGCCGCGCGCACGCCAGCCAACGCCGCCATGTCGGCCGCCAGCATTGACGCGATGGCCGGCGGCGGCCGCTTCATCGCAGGCCTGGGTGTCTCGGGACCGCAGATCGTCGAGGGCTGGTACGGCCAGCCGTGGGGCAGGCCCTACTATCGGGTCAAGGACTACGTCGCGATCATGCGCAAGATCTTCAAGCGCGAAGGCCCCGTGACGCACGAAGGCCGCGAGATCAGCCTGCCCTACAAGGGCGAGGGCTCCGCCGGACTCGCCAAGCCGCTGAAGTCGATCCTGCACATGAACCCCGACATCCCGATCTATCTCGCCACCGGCGGTGAGGCGATGGTCAAGCTGACGGCTGAGATCGCCGACGGCTGGCTGCCAATGGGTTTCGTGCCGGGCGCCATGGAGGAGTACGGCCCGTGGCTGGAGGAAGGCTTCCGCCGCGCCGGCAACGGCAAGAGCTTGAAGGATTTCACCATCCAGGCCTCCGTCCATGTCGAGGTCGACAACGACGTGAAAGGGGCGCTGACGCGCCTCAAGCCGGAGGTGGCGCTCTATGTGGGCGGCATGGGTCACCGGACCAAGAATTTTCACAACGACATCATGGTCCGGCGCGGCTTCGGCGACGCCGCCAAGCGCATCCAGGAACTGTACCTCGCGGGCCACAAGGACGAAGCCATCGCCACCGTGCCCGACGAGTGGGTCGATCTGAAATCGCTGGTCGGCCCACCGGCGCGCATCCGCGAACGCTACCGCGCCTGGGAGGACAGCGGCGCGGATTCGCTCAGCGTGCGATCGCGCCAGCCCGAGGCCATCGAGGTGATGGCCAAGGCCGCGCGGCTGAACTGAGTGTGAGCGGGCGGAGAGACAAGAGGGCTTTAATCCTGACGAGCGGAGAACAAGCGTCATGCGTCCACCCCTTCGCGTCGGCACCGTCTACGATTTCCGCAACACGCCGGAATCGGGCATGGACATGCCGAGCCTGTACGCCGCGATCATGGACCAGGTGGTCATGCTCGACGGGCTCGGACTCGATCTCGTGTGGTTCACCGAGCATCACTTCCTCGATGACGGCTACCTGCCTTCGTGGGTGCCGATGGCGGGCGCGATCGCCGCGCGTACCAAACGTGTGCGGCTATCGAGCGACGTCTGCCTGCTGCCGTTCAACCACCCGGTGCGGCTGGCCGAGGACCTCGCGGTGCTCGACAATATCAGCAACGGCCGCATCGAGGTCGGCGTCGGCATGGGCTACGCGCCGCACGAGTTCCGCGGCTTCGGTCTGCCCGTCTCGCGCCGCGTGTCGCTGACGGACGAGGGCATCGAGGTGCTGCGCCATTGCTTCACCGGCGAGAAGTTCAGTTTCCATGGCAAGCGCTACGATTTCGACGACGTGGTGATCAGGCCGCGCTACGTGCAACCGGGTGGCCCGCCGCTCTGGATCGCCGCGATGTCGGAGCCCGGCGCGCAGCGCGCGGCACGCAATGACAGCAACTTCCTGCCGCAGGGCGCGCGGTCAATGGTGCTCGATCCGTGGCGCGCGACGCTGAAGGCGTCGGGCCGCAACCCCGACAGCTATCGCGTCGGCATCATCCGCTCCTGCCTCGTGACCGACGACGCCGAACGCGACTGGCCGGCCGTGCGCGCCGCCGAGCGCTATCGCGGCCAGGTCTATCGCAGCTTCAACAAGGACGAGAGCGCCGCCGGCGGCGTTTCGGGCAACACGCGCGAGGCCAGCATCCCGCAGACATGGGTGGTCGGCAACGTCGAGCACTGCGTGAAGGAGCTGACATCCTTCGTGCGCGAATACGGCATCACCGACCTCGTCACCTGGGCAGTGCCGCCGGGCATGCGGCCGGAGCAGATGAACGGCAGTCTCGAACGCTTCGTGCGCGACGTGGCGCCCCGCGTCAAAGCCGCAGCCGCGGCGGCCTAGGGCGGAAGGAAGGACGGCGCATGGGTGTCGGGATCGGACTGGGCTGTGCGGAGTTTCCGTTTTCCGGCGCGGCGGCGTACTGGCGCTGGATCGACATGTGCGAGGCCGGCGGCGTGGATTCGATCTGGCAGACCGACCGGATCGTCGGCCGTCAGCCGTTCCTTGAATCGATGACCACGATGGCGGCCTTGGCAGGGCGCACGCGGCGCATGCGGTTCGGCATGAACGTCGTGTCGCTGGCGTTCCGCGACCCCGTGCTGCTGGCCAAGCAGTGCGCCACCATCGACGTGCTGTCGGACGGCCGCCTGCTGCCGGCCTTCGGCATCGGTAGCCCGCTGGCGCCCGAATGGCAGGCGCTCGGCGTGGACACGAAGACGCGCGGTCGCAAGACCGACGAGTGCCTCGAGATCATCCGCCGCCTGTGGCGAGAGGAGTCGGTCGACTTCAGCGGCGCCTTCTACAAACTGAAGGGCGTCACCATCGCGCCGAAGCCCGTGCAGCCCGACCTGCCGATGTGGATCGGTGGCTCGACCGACGCCGCGATCCGCCGCACGGCGCGCATCGGCACCGGCTGGCAGGCTGGCGGCGACCCGCCGGCTGAGGCCGGTCGCGTCGTGGCCGCGATCAAGGCCGCCGCCACCGAAGCCGGCCGATCGATCGACGAAGATCATTACGGCGCCGGCTTCGCGTTCCACTTCGGCAGCCGCGACGCGCCCGGCGTCGGCAGGGCGATGGATGCCTACGCCAAACGCACCGGACGCGACGCCACGCATGCGTTCGCGGTCGGCGACGCCGACACGATCCTCGCGCGCGTCGCCGAATATGTCGACGCCGGCGTGTCGAAGTTCATTTTGCGGCCGCTCGGCGGCGACGACGACGCCATCCTGGCCCAGACCCGTCTGCTGATCGAGCAGGTGCTGCCGCGCGCGGAGGCGCGGTGGCCGAGACGTCCGAAGGTCACCACGACCGATAGATAACGACACGAAATCCATCGCGGCCATTTGGTCCGCGAGCAACACCACGAGGGAGAGAACGATGCGCATCGGCGGGCAAATGTTTTTCACCGACTACTCGATGTCGCCGACCGAACTGGCGCGGGCGCTGGAGGAGCGCGGCTTCGATTCGCTCTGGGTGCCCGAACACTCCCACATTCCGTTGACGCGCAAGTCGCCCTTCCCCAGCGGCGGCGATCTGCCGAAGAAGTATTACGACGTGATGGACCCGTTCGTGGTGCTGAGTGCGGCCGCGGCGGTGACCAAGACGCTGCTGCTCGGGACCGGCATTTGCCTGATCGCTCAGCGCGACCCGATCCAGACCGCCAAGCAGGTCGCTTCGATCGACCAGGTCTCGGGCGGCCGTTTCCTGTTCGGCGTCGGCAACGGCTGGAACGAGGACGAGATGGCCAACCACGGCACCGCCTTCGCGAGCCGCCACAAGCTGGCGCGCGAGCGTATCGAGGCCATGAAGGTGATCTGGACCAAATCGAAGGCCGAGTATCATGGCGAGTTCGTGAACTTCGATCCGATGATGACCTGGCCGAAGCCGGTCCAGAAACCGCATCCGCCGATCCTGGTCGGCGGCGCCTTCCCGTACGGCGCGCGGCGCGCCCTGAGCTACGGCAACGGCTGGATGCCTCACCGCTCTCGCACCCAGTACGCCGACGTGCAGGCCCTGCTGCCGAAGTTCCGCGAGATGGCGGCTGAGGCGGGCCGCGATCTCGCGTCGGTGCCGATCACGATCTGGGGCGCCAAGGAGAACCTCGACCTGCTCAAGCGCGACCGCGACGACGGCGTCTCGCGCGTGGTCGTCAGCCTCAATTCCGCCAAGGCCGATACGATCCTGCCGGAACTCGACCGCTGGGCGACGTTGATCCGCCAGCTCGGCAGCTGAGAGCTAGACGAGCGGCAAGACCTCGGCCCTGAATTTCTGCATGCGCCGCGAGGACTTCGTCGGCTGTCGAACCGCCGAATCCGAAATCGATGCAGCCGACACCCATGTCGCGCAGCGCCCTGATGTCGGCGGCAACGAGCGCCGGCGGACCGGCGAACAGGCGATGTTCGCCATCACCGGCCTGCGGTGGCGCGGTCTCGCCGAACACCGTGACAGCGCAAGCTCAGGCCGACCGCCTTGGGATCGCGACCCGCCTCAGTGGTCATCTTGCGCAGGCGCGCCACCTGGGTCTTGAAACGCGTCAGGCTATCGAGCGGATTCTGCGGGTTGGTACCGATCGGATACCACGCATCGCCGATGCGGGCAGTTCGCCGCAGCGCCGGACCGCTCTCGCCTCCGACCCAGATCGGCGGATGCGGCTTCTGCACGGGCTTCGGCTCGAAACCGATATTGGAGAATCGGACATGCTTGCCGTCGAATTTCGGCGCATCCTTCGTCCAGAGTTCAACGAAGGCGCGCACATATTCGTCGGTCACCGTTCCGCGCGCATCGAAGTCCGGCGCGTCGATGGCCTCGAACTCCTCGCGCATCCAGCCCGCACCGATACCCAGCGTCAGCCGGCCACCCGAGAGAACGTCGATGGTCGAGAGAATCTTGGCGGTCAGCACGGCCGGTCGATGCGGCACCACCATGACGGAGGTCACGAGACGCAGGCGCGTCGTTTTCGCGGCGATCCAGGCGATCTCCGTCAGCTGTTCGTGCCGCTCGCCGCGGGTGCCGCTGGGGAATTCCCCGGAGGCGCTGTAGGGATATTCGGCCGCGATCGCGGTCGGAATCACGACGTGGTCGCTGAACGTCGCGTAGTCGAAGCCCATCGCCTCGCCGCCAACCACGATCTTCGTCAAGGTTATCCGCGGCCGACAGGGGGCCGGCGGTCGGTGCGTTGAAGCCGATCAGCATTTGTTGCGTCCTTCCTTGCATTGCATCGCTCGCGTCGATGCGACACCATGCGGCCGCCAGCGGGTGGCGGCAAGCGCGTCCCGCGATGACATGCGACCCTCTGCGGGCGGAGACGACGGATTATGACGGCGGCCGGTAGACAGGCGACGCGGCAGCGGTTCGACGCGCCGCTGGCCGAACTGATGGCAGAAGCCGCGGCCTTGCGCGATTCCGCGCACGGCCGGCTGATCTCCTACTCGCGCAAGGTCTTCATTCCGCTCACCAAACTCTGCCGCGACGTCTGTCACTACTGCACGTTCGCGCAGGTGCCGCGCGCGGGCAAGCCCGTCTACCTCTCACCCGACGAGGTGCTCGCCATCGCGCGCGCCGGCGCGGCCGCAGGTTGCACCGAAGCGCTGTTCACGCTGGGCGACAAGCCCGAGCTGCGATACCAGGCCGCGCGCGACGCATTGAAGGCGCTCGGCCACGAAACGACGATCTCCTATCTGACCGCGATGTGCGCGCTTGTGCTGCGCGAGACCGGATTGCTGCCGCATGCCAATCCCGGCGTGATGACGCGCGAGGAGATCGCCGGCCTGCGCGAGGTGACGGCCAGCCAGGGCATCATGCTGGAGTCCACCAGCGAGCGGCTCTGCAGGCAGGGCGGCGTTCACTACGGTTCTCCCGACAAACATCCTGCAGTCAGGCTGGAGACCCTGCGTCTGGCCGGCGAACTGAAGGTTCCGTTCACGACCGGCATCCTGATCGGCATCGGCGAGACACGCGACGAGCGGATCGACGCGCTGGAGGCGATTCGGGATCTGCACGCCGCCCATGGTCATATCCAGGAAGTCATCGTCCAGAACTTCCGGGCCAAGCCCGACACCAAGCTCGCCAATTCCGAGGAACCCGATCTCGACGACCTGCTGTGGACCATCGCGACGGCGCGTCTGATTCTCGGGCCCGACATGAATATCCAGGCGCCGCCAAATCTGTCGCCCGGAGTCTATCAAAAGCTGATCGACGCGGGGCTCAACGACTGGGGCGGCATCTCGCCGGTCACGCCCGATCACGTGAACCCGGAAGCGCCGTGGCCTGCCATTGCCGAACTCGCCCGCAAGAGCGCGGACGCCGGCAAGCTGCTGGTGAACCGCCTGCCCGTCTACCCCGCCTACGTGCGCGCCGCCGATACGTGGCTGGCTCCCGACATCGCCACCCGCGTGCGGCGCATGAGCGACGCTGAAGGCTTCGCGCGCGACGACGACTGGGCACCGGGCAACACCAAGCCGCCACCGGCGCCGCTGGTGCTCGCCCGCAGCGTCGACGCCGGAATCGCTGAGAATCGTCGAGCGCGCCACATCGGGCGAACGGCTCGCCTCGAACGACATCGTGCGCCTGTTCGCGGCACGCGACGCCGACTACCGGCACGTCACGCAGGCCGCCGACGCGCTGCGACGCGCGGTCAGTGGCGACGTCGTGCGTTACGTCGTGAACCGCAACATCAATTACACCAACATCTGCTACTTCCGGTGCAAGTTCTGCGCCTTCTCGAAAGGCCGCACGCACGAGGATCTGCGCGGCTCGCCCTATGATCTCGCCATCGAGGAAATCACGCGTCGCGCGATCGAGGCGTGGGATCGCGGGGCGACGGAAGTGTGCCTGCAAGGCGGCATCCATCCCGACTACACCGGCGCCACCTACGAAGCGATCTGCCGGGCGATCAAGGCGGTCGTCCCCGAGATGCACATCCACGCCTTCTCGGCTCTGGAAGTGACGCAAGGTGCGGCCACGCTCGGACTGCCGATCCACGAGTTCCTCGCGAAGCTGAAGGCGGCCGGTCTCGGCACCCTGCCCGGAACGGCGGCCGAAATCCTCGACGATGAAGTACGCGCCATCATCTGCCCCGACAAGATCAACACCGGGCAATGGCTCGACGTGCAGCGCGCCGCCCACCAGGCGGGATTGCGCACCACCTCGACCATCATGTACGGGCACGTCGAGACCTCGAGTTCGTGGGCGAAACATCTCCTCGCGCTACGCGACTTGCAGGCCGAAACCGGCGGCTTCACCGAGTTCGTGCCGCTTCCCTTCGTCCACATGGAAGCGCCGATGTACCGCCTCGGCATGGCGCGCCCCGGCCCGACGTTCCGCGAAGCCGTGATCATGCATTCAGTCGGGCGGCTGGCCCTGCATCCGCTGATCCCCAACATCCAGACATCCTGGGTGAAGATGGGGCCGGCGGGCGCCGCAGTCTGCCTGAAGTCCGGCGCCAACGATCTCGGTGGCACGCTGATGAACGAGAGCATCTCGCGCGCCGCCGGCACCCAGCACGGCCAGGAGTTTCCGCCGCACGAGATGGAAGCGCTCATCCGCTCGATTGGCCGCGAACCGATGCAACGCGACACTCTCTATCGGCCGGTGCCGGAAGACCGTCGAGCGGCATCCATGATCGCGGCCGACCTGGAGCCGATCGTGCTGACACCGCCGCGCAAGAAGGCGGCGGTCGGTTAGGCGATGCCCCGCTCGGCCAGCAGCGCGGGCACGCCAAGTTCGTCGAGCAGCGTGCGGGTACGCGTGCCGGCTGATTGCGGCAGGCGCAGGAAAAGCGCCAGATCGACCGGATGGTCGATATCCATCGCGATTCCGGGCTGACGGATCACCGTCGGCTCGATGCCCTGAAGACGCGCGGCGTCGAGGTGCGGGAAGTAGCTGTTGTCGCCGAAGCGAAGCGGCACCGATTCCGGCGGCGAGCAGACGACGGCATTGGATCCGAGATCGTCATGCGCCGGCGAGATCGTGAAAGAGGGCGCTGCGAGATGCGCCGACAACACCGCGTCTATCTCGCCGGCGCGGGTGGCTGGAATGTCGCCGGGCATCGTGATCATGCCGCCACGCCCTTCGCCCGCGAGAAGCCGGCGGCCGGCGTTCACGCTGCCGGTATGTCCGTCCCGCGCGCCCTCGGTCACGATCCGCGCACCGATCTTTTCGCCAAGAGCCGTCGCATGCGGATCGAGCGTGACGATCATCACGCCGGCCAGAAGCCGGGAGCCGGCAACGGCGTCGAGCATGTCCGTCAGCATGGTCTCGGCGAGAAGACGGCGTTGTGGCGGCGACAGCAGGCCCGACAGCCGATGCTTGGCGCCATCGAACTCCTTGACCGGAATGACCGCCCAGATGTCGCTCATCGCTGCGAGGCCAGTGCGTCCGCCGCGTCGAGCGTCACGCGCGCCAGCGTCTCCCGGTCATGCAGGCTCGTCATCAGGGTTCTGGCGATCGTGACCCGCGCGCCGACATTGCCGATCCCATCGGCGTCGGCGTGGTCGACGATATAGCCATCGAGCAGGTCGCCGTAGCGTGCGGCGACGCCGGCGGCACTGGCCTCGAGGCCAAGTTCGCGCATCATCTTCGCGGTCGGGCCCTTGACGGCCTGCCCGCCGATGATCGGCGACACCGCGACGACCGGTGCGCCACTCGCCTTGATCGCATCGCGCATGCCGGGGATCGCCAGGATCGGCTCGACGCTGATGAAGGGATTGGACGGACAGACGATCACGGCCCGCACGTCGCCCGAGCGCAGCGCCGCCGTGATGTCGGCGTGCGGCCGGGCGAGCGTCACGCCGTCGAAAGCCAGCTCATGGACAACCGGCCGGCACTGCTGGCGCACGAAGTAGTCCTGGAAGTCGATCCAGCCCGCGTCGCCGCGCACGCGGGTACGCACGCGGTCGTCGCTCATCGGCACCACGCGGGCACCGATGCCGAGGCGCCGGCAAATGTCGGCGGTCACCTCGGACAGTGTCTGCCCCAAGCGCAGGCGACGGGTGCGCTCGACATGCAGCGCGAGATCGCGATCGCCGAGCCGAAACCAGTCCTCGCCGCCGAGCGCGCCGATGCTGTCCATGAACGACCACGTCTCGTCACGCCGGCCCCAGCCGGTGACGGGATTGTCGATGCCCGCGAGAACGTAGGTCAGCGTGTCGATATCGGGCGAGATGCTCAGTCCAAGATGCTCGAAATCGTCGCCGGTGTTGGCGACCACGAGCAGTTCGTCGGCCGGCAAGACGCGGCTCAGACCGAGCGCCAGTTTGGCGCCGCCGACCCCGCCGGACAGCGCCACGACAAGTCGTTTGCTCATCGGAACATGTCCTCGGCGGCCGGGCGCACCAGCTCGGACGCACGCATTGTCGGGACCGCGCCATGTCAGACCGCGCACGACCACGACAGGCTGGCCTTCGGCGCCCTGCCCCATCACGAGCGACGCTGCAGCGGCGATCTCGTCCGCATGCCCGGTGATGCTGACCTGAAGCTCGCGGCCGAACAGATCGGGCGAGCCACGCAGATCCATCAGCGACGGGAGGCCGGCGGCACCGATCGCGACGCCGCAGGTACCGCGCCGCCAGGCACGGCCGAAGCTGTCGTTGATGATCACCGCCACCGGCACGCCGAACCTTAGCGACAGGCGCCTCCTCAATATCGCCGCGCTGCCGTCGGGATCGACCGGCAGCAGCAGGGCTTGCTGGGGGTCATCGGGCGAGGCCACGTTGGACTGGTCGATGCCCGCATTGGCCATCACGAAGCCCAGCCGGTGCTCGACGATCAGGATGCCCGGCCTCGCCCGCACGACGCGCACCGATTCCGACAGGATCAGTTCGACGAGGCGCGGATCTTTCTGGACCTTGCCGGCGAGTTCGATCGCTTCAGTCGAGGGTTCGACGGTCGCGAGATCGACCATGCGCCCTTCGGCCTTGGACACGATCTTCTGCGCCAGCACGAAGACGTCGCCGCCACGCGGCACGATGCCGCCGCGCGCCAGCCCCTCGCCGATCAAGGCGACGAGATCGTCGTCCTTGCGCACCAGCGGAATGCCGGGGACGGCGAGGATCTCGACGGCGTTGCTGCGTTTCATCGGCCGGTCCCGCGCACTCAACCGAAACGCTTGCGCAGGCGCGGCAGCACGTGCTCGCCGTAGAGCTTCAGGAAGCGCGCCTGGTCTGGTCCCGGCGCGTGGAACACCAGATGCCGGAAACCGAGACCGACATAGTAACCGATCCGCTCGACGTGCTCGTCGGCGTCGCTGGACACGATCCATCGACTGGCGGCGCGCTCCAGCGGCAACGCGTCGGCGAGGCGCTGCATCTCGACGGGATCCTCTACCGTCATCTTTTCCTCGGACGTCAGCGCCAGCGCCGCCCAGTGGCGCGTGTCCTCGAGCGCACGCACCTTGTCGGTGTCGAACGACACCTTGACCTCGATCATGCGATCGTAGGACCGCGACGGATCCTCCGACGCCGCGATGCCCTCGGCGACCTTCGGCAACAGCGTCTCGGTGTAGAGCTCCGGCTTCTTGCCGCTGGTGCAGATGAATCCCTCGGCGGAGCGGCCGGCGTAACGCGCCACGAGGGCACCCGCGGCTGCGACATAGATCGGCACCGGCGTGTCGGGGCGGTCGTAGATCGTCGCCTTCTCGGTCTTGTAGTACTGGCCTTCGAAGCTGACCCGCTCCTGCGTCCAGAGTGCCCGAATCAGCGTGACGGATTCACGCAGGCGAGCGAAGCGCTCCTTGAATTCCGGCCAGGGCTGGCCGGTCGAAGGCACTTCGTTGAGCCCTTCGCCGGTGCCGATGCCGAGCACGACGCGTCCCGGGAACATCGCGCCCATCGTGCCGAACGCCTGGGCGACGATGGAAGGATGGTAGCGGAAAGTCGGCGTCAGCACGCTGGTGCCCATGACGACGCGCGACGTTCTGGCGCCCAGCGCGCCCAGCCACGTCAGCGAGAAGGGCGCATGGCCGTCGACGTGCTTCCATGGCTGAAAGTGGTCGCTGATGAAGACCGAATCGAAACCGACTTCCTCGGCAAGACACGAGAAGCCCAGCAACTTGCCCGGCGCGAACTGCTCCGCCGATGCCTTGTATCCGAGCTTGATCACCGCACGTCTCCTGGCTGGCGCCGGTCGATGCCGATGCCGTGGTACCCGTCGCGGAAATCTATAGACTAGCGGGAAACCAGCAACCAGCCAAAGCGAGGAAACGACCATGCATCTCGGAATTGCCCTGCCTTTCGGCGACATCGGTGGCGATGGCCCGATCGTGCGCGAATTCGCTGAGCTCGCCGAGGCCGAAGGCTACGAAGGCCTGACGCTGGCGGACCACGTGCTCGGCGGCAACCCGGCGAACCCCGCCAGCGGCCGTGCGGGTGGGCTCGGCCTGTTCCACGACCCCTTCGTGGCGTTCGGTTTCATCGCTGCCTGCACGAAAAAGGTCGAACTCTCCACCCAGGTGCTGATTCTCGCGCAGCGTCAGACGGTGCTGGTTGCCAAGCAGGCTGCCAGTCTCGACGTGCTCAGCGGCGGCCGCTTCCGGTTCGGCATCGGCGTGGGCTGGAACGAGATGGAGTTCGTCGGCCTCAACGAGAATTTCCACAACAGGGGCAAGCGGTCCGAGGAACAGGTCCAGGTGATGAAAGCGCTGTGGGCCGATCCCTACGTCACGTTCGAGGGCAAGTGGCACCGCCTCCAGGACGCCGGCATCAATCCCCTGCCGCCACGCCGCAAAATTCCGCTGTGGTTCGGCGGCCATATGGACGTGACGCTGCAGCGGATCGCAAAGTGGGGCGACGGCTGGATGATGCTGTCTGAACCGCCGGGACCCAAGGCCGTCGCGGAATTCGACAAGCTGCGCCGCTTGGTGGAAGCCGAGGGACGCGATCCGGCGTCGGTTGGCCTCGAAGTCTGGACCTCAACCGGCACAGGCACCGAAAAGGACTGGCGCGAGGAAATCAGCTTCTGGAAGAAGGCGGGCGTCACGCATGTCACGCTGCACAACACCTTCGGCGGCTATCACCACAAGCGCATGGCCGGCCGGAGCATGACCGACCATGTCGACGCCATGCGCCGCTACCGCAACGCCGTCGCCGATCTGCTCTGAGGGAGGGCGCCACACACGCGCCTCAGGTATCGGCGAGCGCGGCCAGCATGCGGTCGCGGGCGGCGAAATCGCCATCCGCGTGGACGGGCTGCAGACAGACATGCGTGGCGCCGGCCGTGAAGTGCGCCCGCAGGCCGCGCCTGATCGTGTCGGCGTCGCCCCACAGGACCATCGCATCGATGAACCGGTCACTGCCGCCGTCGGCGAGCTCAGCCTCGGTAAAGCCCTGGCGCAGCCAGCTGTTGCGGTAGTTCGGCAGCACCATGTAACGCGACAGTTCCTTGCGCCCGAGCGCCCGCGCCTTCGCGGGATCGGTCTCGAGCGTTACCTTCTGCTCCACCGCGAGCCACTTCGAAGGCCCGAGGATCGCGGCGGCCTGGGCCGTATGCTGCGGCGTCACGTTGTATGGGACAGCGCCACGCGACTTGGCACCGCTCAGCGCCAGCATCTTCGGTCCGAGTGCTGCGACCACGACCGGCGGCAGTTCGCCGGCGGGCGCGAACTTGTTGATGCCGTCGAGATAGGCGCCCATCGCCGCCAACGGTTTGTCGTAGCGATGGCCGCGCAGGCCCTCGACCATCGGAATGTGGCTGACGCCGAGACCGAGAATGAACCGGTCGCCGTAGAGCGCGTTCAGCGAGACCATGGCGCGCTGCGCGGTGAAGGAATCGCGTGCATAGATGTTGGCGATCGAACTGCCGATCACCAGCTTCTCGCTGCTCGACAGCAGCCAGGCCGCCAGCGACATCGACTCGTAGCCCCGCGATTCCGGGTACCACAGGGTCGAGTAGCCATTATTCTCGACCGTGCGCACGAAATCGCGCAGCTGCGATCCGTCGAGTTTATCGGTGCCGTACCACACGCCAAGGCGTCCGAGTTTCATGTCGATTGTCTCCGGTTGAAGGTGCGCTGCGAGCCGCTATCAGGCTGCGATTCCGAGAATGGTGCGCCGGGCGCGCGCGACACCTTCGGACTGGATGTCGCTGGCGAGCTGGCGCAGGCGCTCGCGATCGGCGTCGTTCTTCACCGCGATCGAGAATTCGCAGTTGGTGACCACGCCGCCATAGCGGTCGCAGAGCTTGCGGCCGATCGTGTCGTAGGTGGCGATCGTCACGAAAGTGTGCAGGACGTCGTCGTTGATGTGCTGAGGCATCTCTTCCCAGCGCTGCGCTCGCGATAGCAGCTTCAGCCGGTCCGCGAGATCGCCCAGACCGAGATGGTCGAACGCGGCGCGATATTGCGGCGTCGAGGCATAGAAGGCGATCCGCGCGCGCGCGTCGCGCACCTTGGGCACCAGCTCCGCCTCGTTGGCGGCTGTGGCGACCAGCGGCTTCATGCAGACCTGGAAACGATCCAGCGACCGCCCCGCCTTGACCGCACCCGCCCGCACCGCCGGCAGCATCACCTTCTCGATGTAGGATGGCGTGCATACTGGATGCGGCCGGATGCCCTCGGCGACTTCGCCCGCCACCTGACACATCACCGGGTTCACCGCCGCGAGATGGATGGGAATGTCGGGATGCTCGATCGGGCCCGGATCGAACAAGGGCACCATCAGATTGATGTTGTAATGCGGCCCCCTGACGTCGAGCGGCGTGCCGTTCTGCCAGCAATCCCAGACCGCGCGAACCGCACTCACGTACTCGCGCATCCACGGCCCGGCCGGCGTCCAGGGGATGCCGAAACGTCGCTCGATATGGGCCTTCACCTGCGTGCCGAGGCCGAGCGTAAAGCGGCCGCGGGACAGCTTCTGCAGCGTCCACGCGCTCATCGCGGTCACGGTCGGACTGCGCGGAAAGGCGATCGCGACCGACGTGCCGAGCTTCAGGGTCCGCGTCGTCTGGGCCGCCAGCGCCAGCAGGATGAACGGATCGTCCTTGGTTTCCTCGACCACGAGTCCGTCGTAGCCGATCTCTTCCAGCAGGCGCGCGTCGGCGGCAATGGAATGGAGATCGAGCGGCATTTCCGGCGCGCGCAGGCCGGGGTCGACCTTGCCCAGCGGCAGAAGTGTTTCAAGCAGCACGTCGTCACTCCACGATGAACGGCTGCTGTAACCTATCACGCCAAGGCTTCGGGCCAAGCCGTCATGCGACGAACCATGCAGCAGTCCTGTCAGAAAACCATGGAGGATTTAGCCACCTTCGAGGATCGGAAACAGGTTGGGCGAAGCCCTACCGCCCAATTGCGCCGACACGGATACGACGTCTTCGCCGATCGATGCCAACCAAATCTCATCTTCCGCCCTTAATCGCTCGATGACGAACCCGGCATAACGGGGCGGCGTGCTGATCCTCGGCGCCGTCTGGGGCGAGCCTGACCAAGCAGACGCCCATAAGCGATTCGGGCGCTCAGCTCGTTCTCATCTTTGAGGCTGCTGCAGCTCTCGGGCGCTTCGCGATACTCGGGTCATCCCGTCCGGCCGCGCGCTTCACCTTCTTCACGTCTGATCCCGCGTGCTTGGAGCCGCGGTTGTGCGCGGCATATTCCTGGCCGTCGACCGGTGCGACATGCGCCGGATCTCTGCCGAGATACGGGCGCCCGATTCCGAACTCCTTTCCATGCGCATCAACCCACTTCCAGAGCTTTTCGGAGGAAGCCCATCGTTGGTCGCGAGTTTCGCCCTGGACGCTCACGATGTCGGCCGCAAGCCCATGCCCATAGCCACCGCGGGAGCTCCCGCCATGATACGACCTGTTGCTCGCCGCCTTGAGGCCGCTTGCGATCGACTGGCGATAGTCATCACGGAACGCGCTGGTGATGCCGGGCGAAAGGCCCGCCGCCTCCGCCGCGTGAAGCGTATGAAACAGTTTTAGCTTGAAGCTCCGATCCATGCCTCCGATCACGTAGTCCATCATCGACATGCCGGCTCGTTCCGCCGCCTTCGGATCCTTCCACCCAAAATCTTCATCGACGAGCTTGGTGAAGGTTTTGGCGACAGTCACCATCTTGCCCTTCCGCTTGACGGTGACGTTCCTTCGCTCAAGCTCCTTGATGGTGTCCTCCTTGGGCGTCCGTTGATAAAGCGCCCACAGATATCGATCGACGCAGATGTCCACGACCAGGCACTCGTCGACGATTTCGATGGAGGCTTCGATGGAGCTTACGGCCTTGCCGGCGTCGCCAGGTTTGAGATCCGACTGATTCGCCATTGCGACTTGCACAGGCGCGGGTTCGGTTGGCGGCACGTCCGGCGAATTGGTCGAGGCCGTCTGGACAACCGGCTCCGGCTTGTTCAGAGCGGTTGATGCGTCGGCGACTGCTCCCACAAGCGATAGCTCGGCCATCGCCACATCGGGTTGACCGAGATCGTCATTGGTCATCGAGCTTGGCTGCGGTACCCCGGCAAGCTCCAGTTCGGTGGAGAGAGAGGGAGCTTTGATGTCCTTGCTTGGCGCCGCGCCGGTGTTCTGGATTCCTGCAGGCCCGAAGGCAGCAAGCAAGCCGACAACCCCGGTCGCGAGAATGACCGATCGCAACAGTGGCGCCGGCACTGTCGAAAGTCGCCGCGGGTTCATCATCCCAGCCTCCAAAGGCTCCATCGGAACCGGATTGCACAGCCAAGCATGCGGACGCCGATGATTGTTCGGACAAGGAAATGGCCGCGCAATGGCGCAGACGGGCAGGTCGTGGGCTTTTCCCGGAAGTGTTGCCTATGTGCAACGGCAGGCGGCAGGCCTGCGAACGCCCGTTCGATGGGCTACGATCTTCGTCCTGACGTTGCTGGCCGTCGTCTTAGTCGTACCTTTGGGCTTTTATGAAACCATTCCGGTCGCGGGTGAGGTTGGGCGAGATGCCCGGGCAGTCCCGGCCACCGCATGGCGCGCCAGCGCTGGCTCCTCGAGGTGCTGCCAAAGCCCCAACCTTCGAAGGGAATGCCATTCAGGATGGATCTTTAAAGGACCGCGTACGTTAGCGCCTTCGAGACCGGCGGGCAACTGCGGACCCGGAGCTTTGGTTATGAGCAGTATTCCTCTGGACCTGGAAAGAAGGTGCGAGCAGCGGTGGGCCGCCAGATTTTCGGCCGTGCGCGCGCTCCGAGAGCAGCATCGCCTTGAAAGGCAGCAGCATCAACAACTCACCGCGGCCGACAACAGCAAAAGCAAACCCCGCCGCGTTGACCCGGCGGGCTTAAGGTCTGTCCTTACCGGC
>CAWCKS010000015.1:0-167667 GCA_963796195.1 uncultured Alphaproteobacteria bacterium
CCTGCCCGCGCATGACGGCTCAGAGCTTTACGCGTTCAACCGGCGCGCCCCTTCGGCGTAGCCGATCCGTTGTTCCGGCGCGACCGGGTGGCGCACGCGCACGCGATCGATCAGCAGCTTGACGTCGTCCATCCGCTGCGCCTTGAGCGCCGCGCTCAGGAACATCTGCTCCAGAACATCCTGCTGCGCGTGGCTGCCGCCGAGCTGCACCATGTCATCAAGCACAGGGCGGACCAGATCGACCGCACGGGCGTAGTCGCGCTTGCGGTGCGCGACGATCGCCTCGGACACCGGAGCCGCAATCGTGCGGACGATCGTGTCGGGCTCGCTGTCGGCATCGCCATAGCCCCGCATCGTCGTCAGCATACGATTTGCGGCATCGTCGCGGCCGGTCGCCGCCAGTGCCATCATCCAGTGCGGCAGTGTGAATGCGGACAGGCAATCGCCGATCCGCGCTTCCGCCTTGTCGGCGATCTCGACCCAGCGGTCGCCGACATCGACTCCGTTGAGTTCGAGGCGGAACAGCATCGAAGCCGCGTTCTGCACGTCGATATAGACGTCAGGCTGCGCCGATGTCAGCGGCGACGACAGGTTGCGGAACTTGTTGTCGTAGAGGTCGAGCACGGCGTCGAACTCGCGGCGCTCGAGATGAAACATCGAGCGGTGCCACCACAAATGATGCACGATGTTGCTGCCACCCTCCCAATGCGGTTCGAGCCGCCTCAGAAGATCGATGCCTTCGCGGTGCCGGCCCTGCATCTCCATCACATGGGCAACGCCATGAGCGCCCCAGAAGTCGCCGCGGTCGAGTTCCAGCGCAGCAAGGCCGGCCTGCTCGGCCGGGCCGTAGTCGCCGCACTCTTCGTAGGCAAAACACTTGCAGGACAGCATGGTGCCGTAGCCCGGCAGGTCCGCAGTCCAGTGCGGGAGGGCCTGGTCGACGGATGCACGCATCGCCTGAGGCTTGCCCGACCAGAAGTGGCCGAAATGGGCGAGCCGAAACGCGAGGATGTCGGTCGGATAGTCTGCGATGATCTGGTCCAAGACGCCGAGCGCCTTGTCGACGCGTCCGCCGACCCAAAGATCGAGCGCTTTGACGTGGGCGCGCTCACGCGGGTTAGCGTGGCCTTCGACGGATCGCGCCGCCTGCAACGCCTTCGTCGCCGCCGCCACGTTGGCGTGCTTGTACGACAGCATGGCAAGATAGCCGGACAGGCAGTGGCCGAGAGCGAAGTCGGGATCGACCAACGTCAGCGCCTTGACCTTGTGCGGCAGGTCGAGGCGATATTTCAGGAATGAGGTGATCGCCGTATCGAACGCCTTCGCGCCCTCCTCGGTGGACGTCGAAATCTCGAGCCCGTGCTGATCCCGCGCCATCGCTCGGCTCCGCTATTTCCTCTCGCGCTCGTAACGCGCCTTGGTCTCGGCATTCATTGGATAAAGGCCGGGCAAAGGTGTTCCCTTCTTCACCTGTTCGACGATCCAGGCCTCTCGCTGCTCTTGCGCCGGCCCCTCCTGCAACACGTAGTCAATCAGGGCCTGTGGAATCACAACGGCGCCGTCGCGGTCGACAATGATGGCATCGTTCGGAAACACGGCGACGCCACCGCAGCCGATCGGCTGGTCCCAGCCGACAAAAGTGAGGCCGCAAATCGACGGCGGTGCCGCAGCGCCATTGCACCACACCGGCAGGCCGGTGCCGAGCACGCCCTCGACGTCGCGCACCACGCCGTCGGTGATCAGCGCAGCGACACCGCGCTTGACCATGCGCGCGCAGAGAATGTCGCCGAAGATACCGGCGTCGGTGATGCCCATCGCGTTGGCCACCGCGATGCAGCCTTCGGGCATCGCCTCGATCGCGGTGCGGGTCGAGATCGGTGACGACCAGGATTCCGGCGTCGCCAGATCTTCGCGCGCCGGCACAAAGCGCAGCGTAAAGGCAGGGCCGACCAGCCGCTTCTGACCGGGCACAAGAGGTTGTGCACCGCGAATCCAGACGTTGCGCAGACCCTTCTTCTCGAGAACCGTGGTGATTGTCGCCGTCGATACGCCGCAGAGCGTATCGATCGCCTTCTTGTCGAGCATCCCCTCTGAACTCCGCTGACCGCCGTTTGGACGCGGTCACCTTCGCGAGGCGATTGCACGAGGTCAATGGCGAAGGCGCGTGGGATCGCGGTTCGGGCGCGGTTCAGCTTTCGAAGCGGAAGCTCAGAACGTCTGATGGTGCGGGAATGTCGCGACAACGACGAGCGCAATGAAGATCAGAGCGCCGTAGACCGAGAGCGCGTGGACGCGATCCTCGGGGCGGACCCGGGCGAACAGGCGGCTCTTCAGCGTGGTGAGCAGGGTCGTCATCTGGTTGTCTCCAACCCAATCCGAATGCCCTGAATAGAAATATTATTCCCCACAAATACAATGAGATGGCCAGAAAGACGACAGCACCCCTGCCCGAGGTCTCATCGAGAAAAAATCCATCTCTTCGGGCGGCCCGGCCGGAGCAGCATTTTGCACGGCATCGCCACGCTTCCGTCTGATGACGTGACCCGTCGGGACGCATTGCGGACGAGAATCCGGCCAAATCGGGTTCCACAATTGTTCCGTGCGTGCGAGATCAGGGATCGCCGCCGGCATTGCTGCCGCCAGCTAGTACACATCCTGCTGGTAGCGGCCGGCCTTCTTCAGGCCACCGACAAAGGCGATCGCCTCGTCGGTCGAGCGCGCGCCGTGCTGGGCCACGATATCGACCAGCGCCCGCTCAACGTCCTTGGCCATCCGCTTGGCGTCGCCGCAGACATAGATGTGGGCACCGTCGGTGAGCCACGACCACAGCTCGCGGCCGACCTCACGCATGCGGTCCTGGACATAGAACTTCTGCTTGCCATCGCGCGACCAGGCGAGCGACAGCCGGGTCAACACGCCGGACGCCTTCATTGTGTTGAATTCATCGCCGTAGAAGAAATCGCAGTCGCTGCGCTGGTGACCGAAGAACAGCCAGTTGCGTCCCGGCGCCTTCGTCGCCTGCCGCTCCAGCAGGAAAGCACGGAACGGCGCGACGCCGGTGCCCGGCCCGATCATGATGACGGGCGTCGTCGGATCCTTCGGCAGGCCGAAGGCATGGCCGCGCTGCACATAGACCGGCAGCGCGTCACCGGTAGCGATCCGCTCGGCAAAAAATGTCGAGGCCACGCCAAGCCGCTTCCGCTTGCCGATCATGTAGCGCACGGTGTCGACGGTCAGCGACAGCCGGCCGGGCGTTGCCGTATTCGACGACGAGATCGAATAGAGGCGGGGCTGCAACGGCTCGAGCGCCTCGACGAAAGCTTCGGGATGCGGCCGCACGCCGGCGAATTTCTGCAGGGCGGCGAGCACGTCGAGGTTGGCGGCGTCGCCATCGGGATCATCACCCGAGGCCAGCGCTCGCGCCTTCTCGCGCAGTGCACCGCCGGTGATGAAGGACAGCAATTCGAACAACGCATCCGGTGCCGGCGACAGTGAGACGTCGTCACGCAATACGTCGCGCAGCGCCTTGCCTCTGACCTCGGTCATGTGCGAGGCGCCGAGCATCGCGATGATCTGGTCGACGAGGCCAATGTCGTTCTTCGGGAACACGCCGAAGGAGTCGCCGACGACGTAGTCGAGGCCGCATTCGGACAGGTCGAAGTCGAGATGCCAGGTTTCCTTCTCCGAGCCGGACCTGTTGAGCAGCCGACGCGAGATGAATGTTGCCATCACCGGATTGTCGCGCGAGCGACCGGCTTCAGCCGGCGGCGCCGCTGCCGCAGTCGCGGCGGGCGCCAGCGACGGCGAGCCGACGGTTTCCACTCCGGCTGGCGGCGCCTTGTCGAGCTCCTCGTAGAGCTGCTTCAGCATCCGCGCGGTTTCCTTGCCGCCCGGCGAGCACAAGTTCAGCCGCAGCTCTTTCTTCGAGGCGAGCACCTCGGAATAGTCTTGGCAGTTGTAGCCACACTGGCCGCAGTCCTGTTGCGCCATCGCCGCCATCATCCGCCGTCGCAGCGGCCGGCCTTGGGCTAGTTTCATGCGCTCGGCCATCGGCAGCGTCTGGTCGTGCCACGGCGCTTCGCCGTCATCGCCATCGCCCGCGGTCGCGCCAAGTACGGCCGCCCCCGCGTCCAGTGGCAGCGGCGTGGTGCCGTCGAGCTGCAGGAAGCCCGCGAAGAAGCCATTCAGCCACGAGCGTTGCGCGTCGTTGAACGGCGCGCTCGGCGGGATCAGCTCGAAGATCGGCGGCTTGATGATCTGGTTCATGCGACCACTTTCACTTCCACCAGCTTTTTCAAAGCCTCACTGTCGTAGCGGCGGGAGAACGCGAGGAATGTTTCCTCAGGCGATGCGCGATGCGCGAGGTAGGTCTTCAGCAAGCCCTCCACGGCCCTTGGCGCGTCCTCGGCTTTGACATCGCGGAAAACCTCGTAGCCGCAGTCGGCATGCGGGCCAAAACTGCCGCCGGCGTAGATGTGATAGCCCTCGACGGTGTCGCCCTCCTCGTTGGTCGCGACGCGCGCCGCGAGCAAGCCGATATCGCTGATATAGTGCTGGGCGCAGGAGTGGTGGCAGCCGGTCAGATGGATGTTGAGCGGGCCGTCGATTGCGGCGCGACCCTCGCAATGCTCGACGATCGCGTCGGCGTGGCGCTTGGTGTCGGAGGCCGCGAATTTGCAGCCGGTGTTGCCGGTGCAGGCGACGACGCCGGCGCGCAACGACGATGCCTTCACGGCAAGTCCGAGTTTTTCGATCGCGGCGACTGCAAGCTGAATCTTGTTGTCGGCCACGCCCGAGATCAGAAGGTTCTGCCACACCGTGAGACGGATATCGCCGTCGCCGAGATCGGCCGAAATCCTGGCAAGCCCACGCATCTGCTCAGGGCTCAGGCGGCCGATCGGCAACACCACGCCGATCCAGTTCAGCCCGGCCTGCTTCTGCTTGTGGACGCCGATATGGGCGAGGCGGTCGAACACCGGCCGCGCCTCAATCGCCTCATCAGCTACACGCGTCAGCTTGCGGCCGAGTTTTTCCTCGACCAGGCCCAGGAATTTCTCCACCCCGAGATTGTCGAGCACATATTTCAGTCGCGCTTTGAGCGCGGTTAGTGCGGTCGCCGTGATCAATGAAGACACGCACGATGGCGTCGGCGACGAACGTCGCCTCTTCCGGCTTGACGATGACGCCAGTCGCGCGGGCAAAATCCTTGTGTCCGGTGATGCCGCCGATGCCAAGCTTGAAGTAGACGCCGGCGTCGACGCCGAAGCCGCCCTTCACCTGCACAGCCGCGAACGCGATGTCGTTGGTGTCTTCCAGCACCGGAATGGTGCCGGCACCATCGAAGGCGACGTTGAACTTGCGCGGCAGGCCGTAGAGCGAGCGGTCGTTCAGGATGTGGAAGTGCCATTCGCGCGCGTAAGGCCGGGTATCCATCAGCTCGATCGGGTCGATGCCGGCCGTCGGCGTACCCGTGACGTTGCGAATATTGTCGGCGCCAGAGCCGCGCGAGCACAGGCCGAGGTCCTGGATGCCCTCGACCATCATCACCGCGCTTTGCGGTGCGATCTCGCGGATCTGGATGTTGGCCCGCGTCGTCACGTGCGCGTAACCGCCACCATAGGTCTCGGCGAGATCGGCAAGGCCGGCAAGCTGGTGCTTTTCAGAATGCCGTTCGGCATGCGCAGACGGCACATGTAGGAGTCTTGCGCGGGAGCGACGTAGAACAGCCCGTACCAGCGCCAGCGAAAATTATCCGCAGGCGTCGGCGCCGCATTGTTGCGCGCCTGCTCCTTCAGCCGCTCATAGGCATCGAGCGGGTTGAGCTCGCGCTTGAATTTTTCCTGATCCGCGAGCTTCTTGCCGTCTCGAACAAAGCGATCCTGCGCCTTGAAGGCCGCTGCATCCGGGCCGACCGGTTCGGGCTCCGCCGTGGCCGCGGCGGCGACCGGAGCCTGCGGCCCCAGCCGTCCGATTCTGACCCCCGACATGAAGCCTTCGAGGTAGCGCTTTTGCTCGTCGCTCAAGTCGGCGCCGATCGTCTCAATCATTGGAGGCTCTCACGCGCATGTAAATTTGATGCCCGACATTCGCCCTCGGCCCGCTTCTGCACACGTCCTCGCAATCCTTTTTGGCTCAATGCTCGGCCGCCTTGGCCAAGCATCCTGCCGAACGAAAAACGCCGCGCTCCAAGAAAGCGCCGTTCGCGCTCTCCCAGACCAGCGGCGTCGCTACTCGACCCGTCATTGGGCATTGGCGTTTCGCTACGGAGACGCCTGCTACCGCTCATTCAAGCTTCGTGCCAAGCGGCTTCGGGAAATTTCCTTTTAATTTCAATGCAGTTTGTGCTTCCGCCGAGCGAGCCCGACGGCCATTGCCGCTGTTCGGACGGTCGATTGCGCGAAATTTGTGCAGCGCCAAAAAGCGTCTATCCAGACCCTTAACTCGCCCGATGAAGCAGGAGGAGCAACACGAAAATCACGCAGGCCAGCAGCGCGCAAAGGGCCTGCCAGAACAGCAAGGGGTTGCGCTCCAGCAGCGGCTGCGGGGTCAGGTACGCTTGGTTGGGGTGCCGCAAATCGAATGTGAATTCGGACAAAGCCTCGTAGCGCTTACCTGGATCGGGATGCACCGCTTTCCTGAGCGCTCCATCGACCCAAACCGGAATCTCGCGGTCATCTCTCAGGACGCTCCGATACCTGAGCTTGCGTTGTTGCGCCGTCGTGCGCGCGCGCGAAACTGCCGTTCCATAGGGCAATTCTCCGGTGAGCATCTGATAGGCGATCACTCCAAGGGAAAACTGATCCGAGCGAGCGGAGCCGCTGGCTCCCAGGAAATACTCAGGCGCCGCGTACTGTTCAGTTCCGAGGATCTCCGAGCCGGCCATTGGCTCCGCCTCGGAGACGCCGGCGACCTTGGTCGATCCGAAATCGATGATCTTAACTGTCCCGGTCTTGTCAATCATGATGTTGTCCGGTCGAACGTCTTGATGCAGCATCTCCAGATGATGGAAAGCGGTTAGACCGCTTGCGATCTGTTCGACGATCGTTCGGACGATCTCAAGGCTGGGCCTGGGATTGTCTATCATCCATTGCTTCAGCGTCTGCCCTTCGATGAATTCCGTGGCTACGTAGAGGTAGCTGCGCCGCCGTGAATGCAGGCAAGGCTTGAGCACGTGGGAGCTGTTGATGCGACGGGCAACCCATTCCTCGAGCATGAACCGCTTCAGGTAAGCCAGATCGTCTCTCATGTCGATCGACGGCGTCTTGAGGGCAACGGTTTCATTGGAATTGACGTCGACCGCGAGATAGATGTGGCTGCGGCTGCTGCCGTGGATCTCGCGAACGATTCGATATCCCTCGAAAACCACCCGCGGCTCCAGCAGCGACGGCGCCAGCAACTCGCTCGCCTGTTCGAAAAGCTCGGGCGCCTCGCCGAGCGGAAGGCCCTCCACGCGAACGATTTGTGCGGTCAGATTATCAGGGCTGCCGTTGTTGTAAGCCTCCCGGACAATGGTGCGCGCCGCCTCGTCGAGATCGTGCACATGGGTCGCAATCGCACTCGAGACAAAGCGTGGCCGAACGTGCTCGTAGACCCCATCGGTCGCGAGCAGGAACGTGTCGCCCTCCTCAAGAGGCAATGAAACATGATCGATCTCGATCTGGGCTTTGACGCCGAGCGCCCGTCCCAGGTAGTGCTGGGCGGACGAAATCCTCACGCGATGATCGTCCGTGAGTTGTTCGAGACTGTTGCCGGCGACGCGATAGACGCGACTGTCGCCGATATGGAAGATATAGGCGAGCCGCGATTTGATGATCATCGCGCTAAGCGTACAGACATATCCCTTGTCACTGTCATAGTCGGCGGTTGCCCGCGTCTGAGCATGCAGCCACGAGTTCGTCGCGGCGAGCACGCGTTGCGCCGACGTCTTCACCGACCAAGCCTCGGATGTGCAATAATAGTCGGTCAAAAAGCTCTTGACGGCGGATTTGCTGGCGACGCTGCTCACATCGCTCGAGCTAATGCCGTCCGCCAGCGCGACAGCGACTCCCTTCATGCTCAGCAGAGGCTCGTTCGGAACGAGCGCTCCGTGGAAATCCTGGTTCGTCTGCTTTCGACCTTTGTCGGAAAACTGACCAATGGAGATTTTCAAAGCTTGGGGCATTCAAGATGCCTGATGAGGGAGTCCTCGATTGGAAAGACTCCCCCATCAAAGTCAACTAGGCGGCGACCCGGATCGGTGCCGCAACGCGCTTGGCCGCCGTGCGGGCGTGGGTCGCATAAAGCGTGAGGCGGGTGAATGACAGTCCGCCAACCAGATTGCCAAGCACCGTCGGAATCTCATTCCAGATGAAATAATCCAGGATCGAGAATGGTGCGTGCAACATCAGTCCTGCCGGGAACAGGAACATGTTCACGACCGAATGTTCGAATACCATGTAGAAGAAGACGAGGATCGGCATCCACATCGCCGTGATCTTGCCGGGCACCGTCGTCGAGATCATGGCGCCGACGACACCGGTCGAGACCATCCAGTTGCACAACATCCCTCGCATGAAGAGGGTGATCATTCCCATCGCGCCGTGCGCAGCGTAACCGAGCGTGCGCGCTTCACCGATGTTGCCGATCGTCGTCCCCACCTTGTCCGGCGCTTGGGTAAAGCCGAACGTCGTGACGAACGCCATCATGAAGGCGACAGTGAGCGCTCCGGCGAAGTTGCCGAGGAAGACGAGAAGCCAGTTTCTCAGGACGCCTGCGAAAGTGACGCCGGGCCGCTTGTCGAGCCAGGCGAGCGGCGACAGTACAAACACTCCGGTCAACAGATCAAAGCCCAACAATGAAAGCATGCAGAAGCCGACGGGAAACAGGACAGCGCCAAGAAGCGGCTGGCCGGTTTGCACGTTGATCGTGACGGCGAACCATGCCGCCAACGCCAATATGGCGCCCGCCATATAGGCGCGGATCACTGTATCTCTCGTTGACATCAAGACTTTGGACTCTCCTGCATCCACCATCTTGGTGACGAACTCTGAAGGCGCGAGATAAGACATTAGGTTCCTCTTCGTTTGAAAAAATGCGACGGCAATTTCCATCCGGCCACAGATCGAGGCGAGACCACGACGAACGACGCCGTTGTCCTCTCGAGGCTGAGCGGTGACTGGATTGCCCAAACAGCCTGCAGACGGAAAGCCCACGATCGCGCGGTTCGGTCGGCGAGCGCATCGTCCCGTCATGTTGAGGCTGAACCGGCGTCGGATCAGCTTTCGCAGCTCGTGGAGCGCTTCGTGCCCCGGTCGGCTGTTTGGTCTTCATTGACCTTCAGGCACGGAGCAATACGTGTGCCAACGCGCGGCCGGGTCATTTGAATTCGTTTTTTGGCTGATTTGTTCGCACAAGAGAGTTGGCTGGTACAAAAGTGGGCAAACCGCTTGAGGTCTCGCCTCAACATTGAGCACGCCGCTTGGCCCCTGCTCGATCTACTCTCAACACAAGGATGCAACCTTGGTCGAGAAGTTCTGCGGCCTTCCGACAAGCTCACAGCTATTCTGCTGCCGCAGCGGAGCCATATGCTTCCTTGATCATGAATCCCGACAGCGTTTGGTACGCAGCGGTCCAGGCGGCTGCCATGTCGGCATTCCACGCATCTCCCAAGCCCTTTTCCAGGGTCCACAGCAGGGCCTCCCGACCGTGGCGTAGTGCGAGGGCTTGACTCCGTAAGTGGTATGCCGCCGTGCCAGCGCGCTCGTTGAGGAGGATGCCTTAAGGTCGGCCAGTCCATTGACAACGACAGCCAAGGTCACCATCAGCTTCCGGCCCTGCTCCGCCATGTCGCCTTTGAACAATTGCTTCACTTGGGGGGCGATCGCAAACAGCCGATCATAGAACAGGCTCGCGGCTTGCTCGGCGATCGGCGCAACCTTGGCGAAGCTTGATTGCACGAGGGAAATCTGCTCTGGCGTCATTACGCTGCTCCAATGCGTGTCACGCGAGAGCAATTGCCCGCGCGCTGTGGGGGTTCGCTAGGCGACGTTTCGATCGCCTGCCGACGCCAGTGCGTGCTCATGCGCGTCAAGGAAGCCGAGCAACTCCTGGCGGTAATCGTCATAGTGCGGATCGTCCAGCAACAAGCGTCGCGTCCGCGGTCGCGGAATATCCACGTTCATGATCTTGCCGATGCGTGCATTCGGGCCGTTGGTCATCATCACGACGCGATCGGCCAGCAAGATCGCCTCGTCGACATCGTGAGTGACGCAAATCGCGGTGACTTGAGTGCGAGACCAGATCTCCATCAGAACTTCCTGCAGCTGCCATCGCGTGAGCGAGTCCAGCATGCCAAAAGGTTCGTCGAGCAGGAGCAATTTTGGTTCAAGCGCGAACGCGCGCGCGATTCCGACTCGCTGCCGCATCCCGTTCGAGAGCTCCGACGCCGGCTTGTTCATTGCGTCGGCAAGGCCGACCCGATCCAGGTAATAGCTTGCGATATCGTCGCGCTCTTGCTCTGTCGCATGAGGAAAAACGCGCTCGACCCCCAGTGCGACGTTTTGCTTGGCGGTTAGCCAGGGCAACAGCGACGGGGCCTGAAACACGACGGCTCGATCCGGCCCAGCCGCGGAAATCTCGGTGCCGTCGAGAACAATGCCGCCCTTGCTGATGTTGTTCAGGCCGGCGATCATCGACAATACGGTCGACTTGCCGCAGCCGGAGTGGCCGATCAGGGAAATGAATTCTCCGCGCCGCATCAGCAAATTGAAGCCGTCGACGATCGTGAGCGGCCCCTTCGGCGTCGGATAAGCCTTGGAAACATCGAAGAACTCGACATAGCGGGCGTCCGGCGGGGCCAGGTCCGGAGTCGGCGCCGAGACCGGCAACGCGTCGTCAAGTCGCAGCGGCGCGACCTTCGGCAGACGTCTCTGAGGGGAACCAGCGCCAGCGGCGGTCACGCCGACGTCCAGCAGATACTGTGTGATTTCACCGCGCAGGCGCTTCGCCTCGGGATCCAGATCGACGCCCCGCTTGCGCGGGCGCGGAACATCAATACGGAATTCGGGTCCAATGGTGGCGTTGGGGCCCGGCTTGAGTGCAATGACACGGTCGGCGAGCAACACCGCTTCGTCGACATCGTTGGTGATCAAGACGACCGTTTTCTTCTCGTGCGACCAGATCGATTCGATCTCGCCTTGCAGCTTGGCGCGCGTGAGCGCATCAAGCGCCGAGAGCGGTTCGTCAAGCAGCAACACATCGGGATGCATGGCCAGCGCCCGCGCCACTGCAACGCGTTGACGCATTCCGCCCGACAACTCGGCGGGTTTGCGATTTCGGGCATGGCTCAACCCGACCATATCGACGTAGCGCAAGGTGCGAGCCGCTCGTTCCGCGGCGCCCGACGTGGGTGCAACGGCATCGACGGCGAGCCGTACGTTCTTCTCGACCGAGAGCCAGGGCATCAGCGAATAGCTCTGAAACACCACGCTTCGCTCGGGTCCCGGTTCTTTTACCGGCGCACCACGGAACAACACCTCGCCGCTGTCTGGCGTGATGAGTCCGGCCATCAGGTTGATCAGCGTTGTTTTGCCCGAACCGGAGAATCCGACGATGGCGAGAAACTCCCCATCGTCAACCTGCAGCGAGACATCGCGCAGGACATCTGTTCGCTCCGCAGCGGTGCCGTAACTCTTGCTGACCGACCGTAGTTCGAGCAGGGGCATGCTTCAGATCATCGGTTGGGGTCATAGGTGACGGCGGTTTGAACAGCGAGCATCAGCCGATCCAGCACGAAGCCGATGATCCCGATGGTCAGGATCGCGACGATGATCTTCGCCAGAGACTCAGACGATCCGTTCTGGAATTCATCCCACACGAATTTTCCCAAGCCCGGATTCTGGGCCAGCATCTCGGCCGCAATCAGCACCATCCAGCCCACGCCGAGCGACAACCGAAGTCCCGTGAAGATGAACGGCAGCGCCGACGGAACCACCAGCCGCGTGATCTTGGTACGCCAGGTCAGGCGCAGCACGCGGCCGACGTTCAACAGGTCCTTGTCGATCGAAGCTACGCCGACCGCACTGTTGATCAAGGTTGGCCACAGCGAGCACAGCGTCACCGTAATCGCGGAGATCAGAAAGGATTTTGGAAACAGCGGGTCGTCGGATACGTACAATGCGCTGACAACCATCGTCACGATGGGCAGCCACGCCAGCGGCGATACCGGCTTGAAGATCTGTACCAACGGATTGAGAGCTGCGTTGAAAGAGACGAACAGGCCGCACAGGATTCCGAGTGGTACCGCCACGAGGCTTGCGAACAGGAAACCGGTGAAGACGGTCTCAAGGCTGGTTGCGATCTGATCGAGAAACGTCGGCTTCCCGGTGTATGGTCTGACCTTCACCTGTGCTTTCGGATCTGCCGCCAGAATTTCCGCATTTCGCTTCTCCTGCCGCTCGAAAAACGCGCGTTGTTTGGCGCGCTCGGCAAGGTGATCCGCCCACAGGTTTGCCGCCTGCTGCCAGACTTGCTGCGGCCCTGGCAGGGTGCCGAGGCTGGTGTGCACTTTTGGGGCCAGCCAGGCCCAGGCGGACAGGAACAGCCCGATCGCCACCAGGGGAACGCCGAGCTGCTTCCACAGCGTCTTCGCGTGCTCCTTGCGATCGTCACCGATGAGAACGAACGTCAACGTGACGAGCCAACCGAAGCCCACGATAGTCAGAAAGTTCTTGAGATGGCGACCGCAGTCGAGGGCAAGTTGGCCCCAGTCGATGCCTCGTGGCGGGGTCGGCGAGGCGGTGCGCTCTATCAGATCAGACGCGGCAGACATCAGTTCGACACCACATTTGTTCCGGAGACGCGATCGTTGCCCTTCAGACCGATCTTGAGAAATTCAATGTAGGCATTGGGCTTGCGGGCGTCGTAGCTGATCCCGTCAATGAATTCGTTCGTCGGCGCACGGAAGCCGTCGCTGTCGAAAGGAAATTCTTCCTTCTTCGCCTTGCCGGAATCGACCAGCGCCTTGGCGGCGATCAGGTAGAGGTCGGGGCGATACACGCTCTTGGCGGATTCGATGTACCAGCTGTCGTTCTTCGCTTCGGCGATCTGGCCCCAGCGTCTCATCTGGGTGAGGTACCAGATGGCATCCGAGTAGTATGGATAGGTCGCAAAGTAGCGGAAGAAGACGTTGAAATCCGGAACGGAACGCTTGTCGCCCTTCTCATATTCGAATGTGCCGGTCATCGAATTGGCGATGACCTTGGCATCCGCCCCGACGTATTCGGGGCGTGCCAGGATCTGCACCGCTTTTTCGCGATTGGCGTTGCCGCCTTCGTCAAGCCACATCCCGGCGCGGATCATCGCTTTGGTAATTGCGATCACGGTCTTCGGGTACTTTTCGGCGAAGTCGGCGGTCATCCCAAAAACTTTCTCGGGATTGTTCTTCCAGATCTCGTAGTCGGTGATGACCGGAACCCCGATGCCTTTGAATACGGCTTGCTGATTCCACGGCTCACCGACGCAATATCCAAGGATCGTGCCGGCCTCCATCGTCGACGGCATTTGCGGCGGCGGCGTCACCGACAGCAGCGCGTCGCCGAGAATTTGGCCCGATGTGTCGGTCGGCGAATAGAAGCCGGGATTGATGCCGCCCGAGGCGAGCCAGTAACGGAGCTCGTAATTGTGGGTCGAGAGCGGAAAGACCATGCCGAGATTGAACGGCTTGCCCTCCGCCTTGTACTTGTCGACAACCTTTTTCAGGACATCGGCTTTGATCGGGTGAATTGGCTTGCCGTCCGGCCCCTTTGCAATAAAGGGCAGCATCTCCGCCCAGACTGCGTTGGACACCGTGATGCCATTGCCATTGAGGTCCATCGACAACGGCGTGATCACATGCGCCTTGGTGCCGATTCCGATCGTTGCTCCGATCGGCTGGCCCGCAAGCATGTGGGCACCATCAAGTTCGCCCGTAATGACTCGATCGAGCAGGACCTTCCAGTTCGCCTGCGGCTCGGCGGTGACGAACAGCCCTTCGTCTTCAAAGAAGCCAAGCTCCTTTGCGACAGCAATCGGCGCCATGTCGGTGAGCTTGATGAACCCGAATTTGAGATCAGGTTTCTCCGGTTGAAGCTGCGCTCCTTCGGCGAGCGCGCGTGACGGAAAATTTGCCTTAATCGCGGCGAGCAGCGCCGCGGTCCCGGCGCTGGCCTTCAAGATCTGCCGTCGGCTCAATCCGCGCGATCGCTTTCCCTGCTGCGCCTTCGAAGTTGTCATCTCAATCCCTCGGCGCCGGCTGCGGCGCGTTCGATGTCTCATGCCCGAAAATGAAAAACCGCCTCCGTGAGGTGCGCACGCGTCTACGCGGTGCCCTCCCGTTAGCGGCTTTGCTGGCGATCCTTCGTTGGACCTTGGGGAACGTTACCGATCCCGCAGGTCGTCCTTATTCAAGCGGCGTGCCATCTTCAAAAAATTCGAAAAGTATCTGGTTTACAATGATTTGATGGAATGAACGATTCGCGCAAAGAAACGGCGCTCGCCTTCATCACTTGCATCTTGGCGCGAATATATGCAGCGCACAAAAAAAGGGCGGCGGGGGCTAACGAGCCTGCGCCCGCGCCTCCTTCGCGATGAGCGCAGCAAGCTTTGCTGCCGCCGGCACGATCAGCTGACGCGGAAATCCGCTGAAGCCGAGCATCAAGCCCGCGCGTGGTTTCGCGCCTCGATAGAAGCGGCTGATCGCACGAACCATGATGCCCTCGCGCTGGGCGGCCGCTTCGATGGCGAGATCGGATAAGCCACCACGCAGGTAGGCGACGAGATGCATGCCCTGATCAGGCACGGCGACCTCGAGCCAATCGGATGCGCGCTTTTCGAGCGTTGCCGCGAGCGCGTCGCGCTGTTCGCGATAGAGGTGGCGCATGCGGCGGATGTGCGCGGCAAAGTGGCCCTGCTGCATGAACTCCGCCGTGACCGTCTGCTGCAGGGTCGGCGGCTGCCGGTCGATCAGGTAGCGCGCGCCGACAAATGCCTGCAGCAACGCGCGCGGCACGACGACGTAGCCGATGCGCAATCCGGGAAACAGTGCCTTGTTGAGCGTGCCGACATAGATGACGCGCTCGGTGTCATCGAGGCCCTGCAGCGAGGCGAGCGGCGGGCCCGAGTAGCGAAACTCGCTGGTGTAGTCGTCCTCGATGATGAAGGCGTCGCTCTTGCGCGCCCACGCCAACAACTCGAGGCGCCGCGCCATCGACAGCGCCACGCCGGTCGGAAACTGGTGCGAGGGTGTCACGAACGCCGCGCGCGCGTGCGGCGCGGCGCGGCGGCCGGCGCCGACGACCAGGCCCTGGGCGTCGACCGGAACTGGATGCGGCTTGACCTTGGCGAGCTCGAGCTGCGCGTAGGTCAAGGGATAGCCGGGGTCTTCGACCCAGACGTCGTCGCCGGGCTCGAGCAGCACGCGGATCGCGATGTCGATTGCCTGCTGGGTGCCGGCGGTGACGATGATCTGGTCGGGCTCGCAGCGCACGGCGCGCGCCGCGCGCAGGTAGTCGCAAATGCTTTGCCTGAGCTCGATCAGGCCGGCGGGATCGCTGTAGCCGAGCGCATTGGCGCCGAGGATGCGCACGGCGCGATGCGTCAGCGTCCGCCACGTCTCGGCGGTGCGCGCGTCGATCAGCGTCCGCCCGGTGTTAAATGGGCGCGGCTCGCTTTGCGCCGCCGAGCGTTCGAAATCGGTGAAGGCGCGCGCCACGATGGGAGCGTTGCGCTTGGCCGCGCGCGGCGTGGTCGGGCGCGAGGCAAGACCGTCGAGTTCGCCCGAGATGAATGTCCCGGAGCCGCGCCGGCTCTCGATATAGCCCTCGGCCAGGAGATGTTCGTAAGCCGCAACCACCGAGGTGCGTGCGACCCCAAGTTGCGACGCCATCTCGCGCGACGACGGCACGCGTGTGCCGGGACCAAGAGCCCCAGACATCACCGCTGAGCGAACCTGCATGTAGATCTGGCGCGTCAGCGGCGTGCCGCTGCCACGATCGAGCTGCCAGGCATAGAGGTCGGCCCAACCGGGCGAAGCCATGGCTAACATGTTCCCTGAAGTGGACTGATCTAGTCGTGCAAAGTGGACCAAATGCGCGGTCCAGTCAAAGGCTATGTCGGCACTGAGGCGCGATCACGCTTAGCGAGGACATCACCGTGACGACGACACAAAGCGACTTGCTTGATGCGGTCTGGACCTATCCGTTGTTCGAGGCGATTTACGGCCGGCGCTCGCGGCGCTTCGGCCTCGGCTTCGAAATGCCCGAGGGGCCGTTCCGCTACAAATCCGCTCGCGTGCCGGTACCGTTGGGTGAACTCGAGGAAGCGCTACTGGTGGGCGCCGGCGCCGGTTTTTCCGGGCTCGCGTTCTGGGACCTGCCGACGCCACCGCCCTACCCGCGCCGCAGCGGGCGCACATTCGGCACCACGCGCGGCGGCGGACACACAAAACTGTTCTTCACCAACGACGAGGGGTTTTACGTATTCGACGACAGCGATGTCGCCGCAACGAAACTGCGCGAGATCGAGACATCAGACGAGCGCGCGAAGCTGCTGAGCTCTTACCGCATGCAGCGTCGCGAGCTCAGCCGCGGCCGCCTCGATATTCCGCGGCGCGCGCCGACACTGAGCGCTCATGATCATTGGGAGTCGAACCGGCCGGGCTCGACGCTGTTCTTACCAGTGTGCGACATCAGTGCCTCGCTGATCTCGCTGATCGCGCAGTTCGTCGATCCCGCGCTCCGCCGCTATGCGCCGGACGGTCGCGGCTTCAATATCGTCGATGACCGGCACGGCAACCGTCCTGCCGGCACCGCCCCCTGGCTGAAGAGTGGCTTTCTCGACGCCGAGCGCATGCTGCCGCTGTCGCTCGTGGAGCGGCAAGCCTGCTACTACATCTTCAGCGAACCTGCCGCGATCTGCCAGAACATGTTTCTTGCGACCGAAGCGCTGGGTCTCGGCGGCTGGAAGCATTGCGGCTTCCTCTCGCTCGAGATTCTGGAGCGCATGGGCTTTCGCGTTGCGGCCTCTACCAGTGCGTTGCCGAGCAATCCGATCGGGCTCGACGGTGTGTTCGAAGCGAGCTGCCCGCCCTACTTCGCCAGCATGGATGCAGCGGTCGATGCCGTCATGACGCCGCCATCACGAGACCACGCGACGCCAAAACCGGTTCCGTATCGGATGTCCGAAGCCGAGCATCGGTCCGGCGCCATAAAATTCAGCGACGAAGGCCTCGCCTGCACCAAGGCGATCTGCAACTACATCTTCGATACCTACGGTAGGTTTCCCGGTGGCACCGATGCCATGCACCTGATGTGGGCCTTCCAGGCCCACCACATCGATACCGATTATTACGACCGGTTCTTTGGCCCGGGCGCGTATGGCCGGACGCACGCGGACCACATGGCGACGTGGCACGGCTGAAGCGATTGCGAGGTGATGTTATTTCTGCCGGATTGGAAACGCCTTGACGTACGCTTCGATCTCTTGGGGATCGAACGCCGGTCCGTCGAAGGCGCCGATATGATCTGACGGCAGCGACAGCGCGGCGCCAGCGCTCTTCACCGCTTGATCGAACAGGTCCGGTCGATACACGCCCATCGCCAGGGCGGCGTTGTCCTTCGACAGCGTCGTTTGGCCCCAGCGCACCATCTGCGCATAGAGCCACGCAGCCTGCACCGGATCAGGGCGGGTCGCGCCATTCCGGCTGACCAGCATATAATCTTGATGGGTCCGAACCGTCCCGTCCCGGGAGACGTTCAGCCGTCCCTGCAACGTGCGCATGATGACATCGGCGTCGACGCCGACGCGGTCGGGCCTCGCAAGCAAATTGGCAACCTCGGCGTGATTTCCTGATGCTTCGATGAAATCCGCAGCCTTTTGCAAGGCCCTGATCAGGGCGATCAAGGCATCCGCATTCCTTGCGGCCCAGGCCTCGCGCACGGCAAGTACCTTCTCCGCGCCGCGCCCGAGAATGTCGACCGAGAAATGCAGGATATGGCCAACGCCGAGATCGACCGCGACCGAATTCCACGGTGCCCCGACGCAGAACCCGTCGACGTGGCCGTTGGCGAGGCTCTCCACCATGAACGGCGGCGGCAGTACGACGAGATGGACATCCTCATCAGGATCCACGCCGCCGGCCGCCATCCAGAAGCGAAGCTGATAGTTGTGCGTCGAGAACGGAAACGTCATGCCGAGCGTGAGTGGCTCCTGCCCCGCAGCGCGTCGAGCGGCAACCACGCGCGCCAGCGCCTTCGCGCTGACCAGCGGGTTGGCGAGGTCGCCGTCCGCTGCTGAAGCCATTTGTGTGTAAAGCGCCGGCGACACTGTGATCGCATTGCCGTTGAGCCCGAGGTTGAACGGCGCCACGATCGGCACTTTGACATGGCCGATGCCGAGCGAAGATGCGATCGCAACGGGTGCCAAAAGGTGCGCCGCGTCGAACAGGCCGAGATTGAGCTTGTCGCGCACGTTCGACCACGACACTTCGCGAATCAAAGCGACTTCGAGCCCCTCCGCGGCGACAAAGCCCTTGTCGACCGCGATCAAAAGGGCCGCGGCGTCGGCGAGCGGAATGTAACCGATCTGCAGTGCGCCGGACCGGGTCTGACCGACGTCGCTCATTTCAGCAAATCCGATGCAGTGATAATCGATTGCGCGATCTCGACAATTTTCTTCTTTTCACGCATCGCCGTTGAGCGCATCAAGACATAAGCCTCCTCTTCGTTGAGGTTTTTCATTCTCATCAGAATGCCCTTGGCGCGGTCGATCACCTTGCGCTCCTCGAGCGCCGACTTGGTTCGGTCCAGTTCGTCCTGCAGCTTGGCAAACGCGTTGAAGCGCGAGATGCAGAGGTCGATGATCGACTTGATACGCTCCTTCCTCAACCCGTCGACGATATAGGCAGAGACACCGGCATCGACGGAGGCCTGGATCGAGGCCGTATCGCTCTGGTCGACGAACATCGCGATCGGCCGGCGCACCGCACGACTGACCTGGAACATCTGCTCGAGCACGTCGCGGCGTGGATTTTCCAGGTCGATCAGGATGACGTCGGGGTCGATCTTGTAGATCGTCGCCAACAGGTTCGTCATTTCGCTGATGTGATGGACCGCGGTGTAGCCGGCGTCGCGCAGGCCGTCCTCGAGAATCGCCGCCCGGATCGGACTCTCATCCACGATCACGATCTTGACGGGCGAATCCGGCGCCATTCTGCATGCCTGTCAGCCGGAGGTCCGGCACATCGTTGTCCCATGAATCGGCCCGTCAGCGGCGACGGATGATCCAGGTCTTTCAATTCAGCCGTCGGATGCCGGCGCTGGTGGACGGGAAGCCTTGAAATCACGCGTTATCAAGGCTAGCTGCTCCATTTCTAGCTGGACCATGATGGATGGACAAGAGCCGCGCGCCGATTGTGAGCTTCGTATCGCTTGGATGCCCCAAGGCTTTGGTGGATTCCGAGCGCATCATCACGCGCCTGCGTGCCGAAGGCTATGAGCTCGCCCGCAAGCACGACGGCGCCGATCTCGTCATCGTTAACACCTGCGGGTTTCTCGACAGCGCCAAGCAGGAGTCGCTCGCCGCGATCGGCGAAGCGATGGCCGAGAACGGCAAGGTTATCGTCACCGGCTGCATGGGCGCGGAGCCCGAGCAGATCTCGCAAAGTTTTCCGCAACTGCTGTCGATCACCGGCCCGCAGCAATATGAGAGCGTGCTGGAGGCCGTGCACCACGCCGTGCCGCCGCAACACAATCCGCTGATCGACCTCTTGCCGCCACAAGGCGTCAAGCTGACGCCGCGCCACTATGCCTATTTGAAGATTTCCGAAGGCTGCAACAACCGCTGCACCTTCTGCATCATTCCAAAGCTGCGAGGCAATCTTGTTTCGCGGCCGATCGACGATGTCCTGCGCGAGGCCGAGCGTCTGGTGAAGGCCGGCGTCAAGGAACTGCTGGTCATCTCGCAAGACACCTCGGCCTATGGCGTCGACATCAAATACGCGGCCGCGAAGTGGCGCGACCGCGAGGTGCACGCAAAATTCTTCGATCTGGCGAAAGAGCTCGGCGAGCTCAGGCGCCTGGGTGCGGCTGCAGTACGTCTACCCCTATCCCCACGTCGACGAGGTCATTGAGCTGATGGCCGAGGGCAAGGTGTTGCCCTACCTCGACATCCCCTTTCAGCACGGCAACGTGGAAGTGCTGAGGCGGATGAAGCGTCCGGCCGCGCAGGACAAGACGCTGGCGCGCATCGCAAGCTGGCGCGAGACCTGTCCGGAGCTGACGCTGCGCTCGACTTTCATCGTCGGCTTCCCCGGCGAGACCGAAGCCGAGTTCGACGATCTGCTCACGTGGCTCGACGAAGCCGAGATCGATCGGGTCGGCTGCTTCAAATACGAGCCGGTCCGCGGCGCGACCGCCAATGCGCTCGACGGCGCCGTGCCCGACGAGGTCAAGGCCGAGCGCTACCAGCGCCTGATGGTCCACCAGCAAAAGATTTCCGCGCGACGCTTGAAGCGCAAGATCGGCACCCGCCAGCAAGTGATCATCGACGAGATCGGCCCGAGCGTTGCCAAGGGCCGCAGCAAGGGCGACGCACCGGAAATCGATGGCGCGGTTTACGTCTCGAGCCGCCGCCCGCTGCGGCAAGGCGAAATCGTGACTGTCAAGATCGAGCGCTCCGACGAATACGACCTGCACGGCAGCGTGGTCGGATTTTAGTGCGCGATCAAAACTCCCCCAAAATTAGCGAAAAGCGACGTTGGATCAGTTTGCTAGCGGGAGCCGGTGGTCGCACCAAAGCGTTGTGCACTTGACGAGCGCGCCCGAACGGCTGTATGGCCGCACCATGATTTGCAAACCGGCCACGACCTGCGCCATCCGCCGCCGTCGCAATCGCGACAGCGATCGGCGCCGCCGTGTCCGGGATTAGAGCTGACCAGCCACAAAGCTTCAGCAGAATTCTTCGACAAGAGGCCGCGCCAAGACAAAGCGCGGCCTCTTTCTTTTTCGCGTCACCAATCCCCGCTCATCCAACCCGGAGAAATGCCATGACCACCACCAAGCCTGCCTTCGATGCGCTGATGGAGATCACCGCGCGGCCGCCGATCGTGTTCGTGAAGGGCCAGGGCTCGTACCTCTGGGATCACACCGGCAAGCGTTATCTCGATTTCATCCAGGGCTGGGCGGTCAACACGCTCGGCCATTCGCCGAAGCTATTAGTCGATGCCCTGACGCAGCAGGCTGCGCGCCTCGTCACGCCGAGCCCGGCTTTCTACAATGACGCCAGCCTCGACCTCGCGCAGCGTCTCACCGAGGTCAGCGTGTTCGATCAGGTGTTTTTCGCCAATTCCGGCGCGGAGGCCATTGAAGGCGCGATCAAGCTCGCGCGCAAGTTTGGCGCCGTGCACAAAGGCGGCGCGTTTGAGATCATCACCTTCGAACACGGCTTTCACGGCCGCACGCTGGCTGCGATGTCAGCCTCGGGCAAGAAGGCGTTTGAGCCGTTGTTCGAGCCAAAGGTGAAGGGCTTTCCGAAGGCCGTTCTCAATGACATCACTTCGGTCGAGCAGTTGATCGGGCCGAACACCATCGCGGTCATGCTTGAACCGATCCAGGGCGAAGGCGGTGTCTTGCCGGCAACCCACGAGTTCCTGCGTGGGCTGCGCGCGCTGACGCGCAACCATGAATTGTTGCTGATCGTCGACGAGATCCAGACCGGGATCGGCCGCCTCGGCACGATGTTCGCCTACGAACAGGCCGACATCGAGCCCGACATCATGGTGCTCGGCAAGGGCATCGGCGGCGGCGTGCCGCTTGCCGCACTGCTTGCGACCGACGCGGTGTCCTGTTTCGAGCATGGCGACCAGGGCGGCACCTTCAACGGCAGCCCGCTGATGTGCGCCGCGGGTCTCACAATCGTGCAACATGTCGCGCAGCCGGAGTTCCTGCAGAACGTCGTTCGCAATGGCCTATTGCTCGGCAGCGAGTTGCAAAAACTCTCAGCGCGTCACGGCCTCGGCGGCATCCGCGGCACCGGCCTGTTGCAGGCGCTCGACTTGAAGCGGCCGATTGGCCCGGCAATCGTCAACGACACGCGGGATGCCGGGCTGTTGCTGAACGCGCCGCGGCCGGACTCGCTGCGTTTCATGCCGGCGCTCAATGTCAGCGCCGCCGAAATCGGCGAGATGATCGAAACACTGGATGGCGCCCTGACGCGAATGGGCGCTGCGCGCTGCGTCGCCTGATCCTGCGGCGTCAGGGTTTCAGGATCGACGCCCCGGTTGTGGTCCGGCTCTCGAGGTCGCGGTGGGCTTTCGCCGCGTCCTTGAGCGCATAGGCATGATGGATCGGCACCTTCAGGCTGCCGCTGATCACCGCGGAGAACATCGTATCGGCGGCAGCCAGCAAATCGCGGCGCTTGGCGATGTAGTCATTGAGCGACGGCCGGGTCGCAAACAGCGAGCCGCGGCGCTGCAGCTCGCCGATCGAGAACGGCGGCACCACGCCCGACGCGTTGCCGAACGAGACGAACATGCCGAGCGGACGCAAGCAGTCGAGTGAACCAGGAAAGGTCGTCTTGCCGACGCCGTCATAGACGACATTGCAGAGCTCGCCGCGCGTGATCTTTCTTACCGCGGCGACGAAATCCTCGTCGTCATAGAGGATAACGTGATCGCAGCCATTGGAGCTGGCGAGATCGGCCTTTTCGCGCGAGCCAACCGTGCCGATCACATTGGCGCCGAGCGCCTTCGCCCACTGGCACGCCAACAGCCCGATGCCGCCGGCCGCGGCATGGATCAGCACGTTGTGGCCCGGTTCGACCTTGAAGGTCCGGTGCAGCAGATAGTGGACCGTCAGCCCCTTTAGCATCAGCACGGCGCCCTGTTCGTATGAAATCATGTCGGGTAGCTTCACCAGACGGTCAGCGGGCATCAACCGCTCGGAGGCATACCCGCCGAGCGCGTAGGTATAGGCAATGCGATCGCCCGGATGGAACCCGGTGACGCCGCTGCCGACCTCGATCACCTCGCCAGCCGCTTCGTTCCCGGCGATGAAGGGCAGCGTCGGCGCCTTGTAGAGGCCGCTGCGAAAGTAGCAGTCGATGAAGTTCAAGCCGCTGGCGTGCTGGCGAATCCGCACCTCGCCGGGCCCCGGAGCGGCGACCTCGACATCCTCATAGACCAGCGCTTCGGGAGCACCCGGCTGGTGCACGCGGACTGCCTTGGCCATTTCGTTTCTCCCGGTGTCGATCGCTGATTGGAATGGAAGCTTACGGTTGCCTGCCTCGATCGACAACCTTGTTCCGGTTGCGACGCGCCAGAATATTGAACACCTCGACGGCGAAGGCGAATGCGATTGCGAAATAGATGTAGCCGCGCGGGATGTGGAATTTGAAACCGTCCGCGACCAGTGCTACGCCGATCAGCACCAGAAACGACAGCGCCAGCATTTTGGTCGTCGGATGTCGCGCGACGAAGGTCGCGACTGGATTCGACGACACATACATGATGGCGACGGCGATGATGACCGCCGCGATCATGATTTCGAGGTCCTGCGCCATACCGATCGCGGTGATGATCGAGTCGAGCGAGAACACGAGATCGATGACAATGATCTGGGCGATCACCAGCAGGAATGCGCGGCGGCTGCCCGCGCCGCCGTGCTCGCCCTGCGCCGCCTTCGACCTCGGCATGAATTTCGTGGGTTGCCTTGGCGATCAGGAACAGGCCGCCACCGATCAGTATGACGTCGCGCCAGGACAGCGCGAGGTGCCCGATCGTGACGACCGGCGCCGTCAACCCGATCAGCCAGACCAGCACGCTGAGCAGCACGATCCGGAACACCAGCGCGAGCGCCAGCCCGATCTGGCGCGCCCGTGTCGCCTGCGGCTCCGGCACGCGCGAGACCAGCACCGACAGGAAGATCACGTTGTCGATGCCGAGCACGACTTCGAGCGCCGTCAAGGTCACCAGCGCCGCCCAGGCTTCCGCGCTGGTCAACAGTTCAATCATCGATCCGCCCGATAAAGACGCGCCAGATCGCATCGCTTGCGACCATGTAGGCGGCGATGACGATCAGGGCTGACGTAATCGGCCACGGCACGTCGAAATCGCGCCATAGCGTGACCAGGACCAATGCGCCCCATGCAATGACGAGGGCCAGGTTAACGCGGCGCCAGCGCTGCACCCGCACGGGGTGAATGACATGGATAGGCAGGAAGGTCGCCACGACCAGCAGGAGCACCGCGGATGCCCCCAACAACTGCGAAGGCCTCAGCAGGAACAGGTAGAATGCCGCGGCGTTCCACAGCGTCGGAAATCCGCGGAAGTGATGGTCGATGGCCTTCATGCGCCTGTCGGCGAAATACAAGGCGCCGGACACCGAGACGGCAATCCCGAGCACCGCGCCAACAACGTCGGAAAACAGTCCGCTCGCCGCAATCGCGTAAGCTGGCACGAAGACGTAGGTCGTGAAGTCGACGACAAGGTCGAGCGTCTCGCCGGACCAGTTCGGCAACAGCCATGCCACGTGGAAACGACGCGCCATCGGGCCATCGAGCGCGTCGACAACGAGGGCGACACCGAGCCAACCGAACATGTTGGCCCAATGCTCGCGTACCGCTTCAAGCAACGCCATCAAGGCAAATCCGGCGCCGAGCGCCGTGAAGATGTGAATCACGAACGCGCCGGAGCGCTTGATCGCCTTCGGGCGCTCACGCGCGGCGTCGCCGGATTCGGTGTCTCTGGAATCGCTCATGCCGTCGACGGCAGCTTAGCAAATATTCCAGCATTACAGTGTCTCCGCTTGCGGCGTTCGGTCACGCTGGTTTTGCGCCGGCTGACCTGCGCGCGAACTGCTTGAAAATTACGTCCCCAAGGTTCAACTGACGTTGAAGAAAGCGGAACTCAAGGCATGGATGATCGCGCGGACCAGGCGCACTACACAGCCGCCCAATATGACGCGGTTGTGGTCGGCGGCGGACCGGCAGGGTTGGCCGCTGCGCTGGCGCTGGCGCTGGCCAAGGTCCGCATCGCGCTGATCGCCCGCCGCATACCCTATGGTGACAATCGCACGACCGCGTTGCTCGGCTCTTCGATCGACAATTTGCGGCATCTTGGGGTGTGGGCCGCGTGCGAGCAGCGGGCAGCGCCGTTGCGCGTGATGCGTCTGGTCGACAGCACCGACCGCCTGATCCGGGCCCCCGAAGTGCGGTTCGACAGCGGCGAGATCGGGCTCGCCGCGTTCGGTTACAACATCGAGAACCGGCTGCTGCTTGCAGCCATGGAAGATTGCGCCGAACGCCTTCCCAACCTCGTCCGCATCGATGACGAAGCCTCTACCGTCCAGATTCAGCTGGATCATGCAACGCTGCAGTCAAAAGCCGGCGTGACGATCGAGGCCAACCTGGTCATCGGCGCCGACGGCCGCCATTCGATTTGCCGCGACGCTGCCGGCATTGACGTGCAACGTCGTACCCTTGACCAGGCTGCACTCACCTTCAACGTCAGCCATAGCCGCCCGCACAACGGCATCTCGACCGAGTTTCACACCGCCAATGGACCTTGTGTATTCGTACCGCTGCCGGGCGAGCGTTCGAGCGTGGTGTGGGTCAATCTGCCCGCGGAAGCCGCCCGCCTCGCCGCGCTCGACGACGACCAGCTGTCTGCGGCTGTCGAGCGGCAATCGCACTTTCATCTTGGCCAGATGCGCGTCGAGGGCGCGCGTCATGTTTTTCCGCTGGCGTTCGAGCAGCCGACCCGGCTCGCGCTAAATCGCGTCGCGCTGATTGGCGAAGCTGCGCATGTCGTTCCACCAATCGGCGCTCAGGGCCTCAATCTCGGTCTGCGCGACGCGATCGCGATTGCCGACGTCGCAGCCCACGAACTCGCCGCCAGCTGCGATCCCGGCTCGGTGCAGGCGCTGGCGCGCTACGAGCAGCTGCGCAAGGCCGATATTCTCGCGCGCGGCACCGTGATCGATCTTGCCAACCGCACCCTGCTCGCCGACTTCGTGCCGCTGCAGGCGATCCGCGCCATCGGCATGAAACTACTCGACAAGGTCGGCCCGTTGCGACGGTTCGTCATGCGCGAGGCGCTCGCGAAGTCGAAGCCTGACAGCGGCGCTGGGGAGCGCTAACCGCGCCCACTCGCGCAGATGTGCTTGAACTGCCGGGCCGAAGAAACCTACGAACGATATGGTCGTAGTATTAAATAATAAGGCGGCGTGCGCAGGCTCGGAAAGGCTCTAGCATCAGCCACAATCCTGGTCTATTCGGACGTAATGATGAAGACGCGGACAGCCAAGTTTCAGATCGGGCAGGTCGTCAAGCACCGGATTTATCCTTTCCGGGGCGTGATCTTCGACATCGATCCTGAATTTAACAACACCGAAGAATGGTGGCTGTCGATCCCGGAGGAGGTCCGGCCGCGCAAGGACCAGCCGTTCTATCATCTGCTCGCGGAGAATTCGGAGAGCGAATACATCGCCTATGTCTCCGAGCAGAACCTCTTACCTGATACGTCGGGCGAGCCGGTCAGGCACTCGCAGGTGGCGGAGATCTTCATCAAGGATCGGGCCGGTTCTTACCGGCCCCGCAACTCGACGCTAAACTAGCGTTGGCCAACGAAGCCGTAAAAATGAAAAGAGGCGCCGATCGGCGCCTCTTTCACATCATGGAGCGTCGTTAATTCAGACTACTTTGAGGGCGCGGCCGGCGCAGCTGCACCACCACTCCCCTGCTGCTTCTCGAGGTTCTTGCGAGCCTCGTCGGCGCGCTTCTGCAGCTCTTCCTGCAATTTCTTCTGCTGCTCCTCGAACACCTTCGGATCGGTCGGAGGCCCGTCATAGGCCTTGGCGAAGTCATTCAGCGGTAACGGCAGCGTGAGCGGCTGGTTGTTCGCGTTGATCGCCTGGATGATGAGGTTCTGGCCCTTCTTCAGCCGATCCAGCAGATCAGCGGTGGCCTCGTAGTCGGCCATGCAGCCATTAGCGAAGCAGATCACGTAGGGCCCCGTCTGGGCGTTGGCGTCAGTGTCGACCATGATACGGGTGCCGTCGACCAGCTTCATTCCAAGCGGCAGCGTCACGCGCAAAAGCTTCTTCGGCTCACCCTCGGGCTCGATGACGACGGCGGCAACGACGGGCTGACCGGACTCGATGCGGCCATCCTTGCCGGTGAAGCAGATTTGCTTGGCGTTGGGGTCCTGGCCCTTCAGGCAGAACTTGGTCCATGGCGAGTAGATCAGTTGCACCTGCTGATCCTGCTGGCCCTGCGCCTGCTGCGGCTGCTGGCCCTGCGCCGGTTGCTGCGCCTGCTGGGCGGGCGCGGCGGGCTGCTTCTGGGCGGTCGGCGCAGGCTGCTTGGCCGGAGCGGCCGCCTTTGGAGCAGCCTTCGGTGCTTCCTTGGCCTTCGGTGCCGCAGGCGGCGTCTGCTGGGCAACTGCCGGCACTGCGAACGCAAGCGCAACCACAGCCGTCAGCGCAGCCACTGCCAGTCCGCGCGGCCTGGCCGGCGCGTGCAACAGCCCGTATTTCATCGTGGAGACCCCTTCCCTAAGACCTTCGGACACGTCCGCGCGGCAGCCCGCGGCGCACCTTGTCGCCTTTGGCCGGGCTGTCTCAGCGCCAAATACGGCGTTACCGTGACAACCCCAAAAACCTCGCTTCCAGCCCGGTAGCTAGACGCCGCCTTCATTACAGCGGTCCGCGGAAAGATCAATGGTTGCGGGCCGGTTTTGCGACGCCGCCACATTGGCCACGGGCACCGTGCTAGCCTCGCTCCAGGCGAGCGCGAATCGGTCTATTCACCGTGGAACTGCCGGGACCAGTTGAACATCGCGACATCGGTGCACGGCATCGGATTTTGCAGTTCGCAATGGTGCTCGCCGCTGCCCTGGCAACCAGCCTTGTCAAATTTCCACTGACCGCTGCCGGCGCGCAGCCAGACCGCCCTCAGCCGCACCACGGCATTGCGATGCACGGGCAGCCGTCAATGCCCGCCGGCTTCGATCATTTCGCCTATGCAAATCCCGATGCCCCCAAGGGTGGTCGCATCGTCCACGGCCTCGTCGGCACCTTCGACAGCCTCAATCCGCTGATCGTGAAAGGTGTCGCAGTGCAGCAGATTCGCGGCTACGTCATAGAGAGCCTGATGGCGCGCGGCTACGACGAACCCTTCGCACTTTACGGCCTGCTCGCAGACACCATCGAGACCAACGAGGCGCGCGACTACGTCACGTTCCACTTGCGGCCGGAAGCGCGATTTTCTGACGGCCAGGCAGTCACCGCCGGGGACGTGCTGTTCTCGTGGGGACTTTTGAAAAACCACGGGCGTCCGAACCTGCGGCTCTATTACGGCAAGGTGGCCGAAGCCAAAGCACTCGACGCAAGCACCGTGCGGTTCGATCTCCAGGATGCAAATGATCGCGAGCTGCCGCTCATCCTTGGCTTGATGCCGATCCTCCCGAAGCACGCGGTCAACATCGCAACCTTCGAGCAGACATCGCTGGCTGCTCCGATCGGATCGGGCCCTTACCGCGTCAGCGAGGTGAAAGCGGGCGCGAGCGTGACGCTGACCCGCAATCCCGACTACTGGGGCAAGGATATCAACGTCAATCGCGGGCTATGGAACTTCGACGAAGTGCGGCTGGATTTCTTTCGCGACAGCAACACCGCGTTCGAAGCGTTTGCGCGAGGTCTCTATGATTTCCGCGTCGAGACCGAGCCATCACGCTGGAGCTCCTGCTATGACTTTGCGGCCGCCAAAGATGGTCGCGTCATCAAGGAGAACATCGCGAACGGCGCGCCGCAGCCATCGGATTATCTGGTCTTCAACACGCGCCGTCCGCAATTTGCCGACGTCCGCGTCCGCGAAGCTCTGACGCTGTTGTTCGATTTCGAATGGATCAACAAGAATTACTTTTTCGACCTCTACCGGCACTCCGCCAGTTATTTTCCCGGCTCGGAGCTTTCGGCCTACATGGTGCCGGAGAGCGATCGCGAGAAAGCACTGCTCGCTCCGTACGCGAGCGAGGTTCGCCCCGATATTGCCGACGGCAGTTTCCGTTTGCCGGTCAGCGACGCATCAGGCCGCGACCGTGATACCTTGCGGCGCGCAATCCGCCTGCTCAACGAGGCCGGCTATGAGCTCGCCGGCAATGTGCTAACGCGTAGGAGCGACGGCCAGCCGTTTACCTTCGAGATCCTGGTGTCGACGCGGGACCAGGAGCGCATTGCGCTGGCCTTCGCCCGCGACCTGAAGCGCGCTGGCATCACACCGACCGTGCGCCTTGTCGATACCGTTCAGTTCGACCAGCGCCGCCTCGCCTTCGACTTCGACATGATCGAGAACCGGTGGGACCAGTCGCTGTCGCCGGGCAACGAGCAGTACTTTCTATTTCGGCGCAAAAGCCGCGGAGAATCAGGGGACAAGGAACTATATGGGTGTGAAGAGCGCAGCCGTCGACGCTATGATCGGTGCCATGCTCGAAACTCGGGAGAGGACCGATTTCGTTGCCGCGGTGCGGGCACTTGATCGTCTCCTGATGTCCGGGTTCTATGCGATACCCGTGTTCAATGTGCCCGATCAATGGATCGCCCGCTGGTCGCGCATCGAACGGCCCGAGAAATCAGCGCTGATCGGATCCCTGCCGGAGACCTGGTGGCAGCGACCTTGATGAGATTGACTTTGACGAGATTGACTTTGACCCAATCGATTATCCGGAACCAGACGGGGATTGCCCGATGAATATGCCGCCTGGATATGACCGCGAGAAGATCGGCGCCGGCGCGCCCTCGCTGGACGAGATTTTCATCCGCAGCGTCGCCCGCAAGCCCGATGAATTCGCCTTCGTCGATCCGCTGGACAAGCTGCGCGTCACCGGTCAATCGCCGCGCCGCCTCACTTTCGCGGAGGCCGACAGTGCGATTTCGGCGCTGGCAGCGCATTTCATCGAGAGCGGGTTACCGGTAGCTTCGATCGTCGCGGTTCAGCTTCCCAACACCGTCGAGCTGATGATCACCACCCTCGCGGCCTGGCGCGCCGGCCTCGTCGTGGCCCTGCTGCCGTTGCTGTGGCGACAGGCCGAACTGACCGATGCGTTGAACCGGATCGGCGCGCGCGCCCTCATCACCTCGGCGAAGATCGACGGCGTCAATCACGCCGAAATCGCGCTGCAGGCCGCAGCCGAAGTGTTCTCGATCCGTCACGTTGGCGGATTCGGTGACCGGTTGCCGGAAGGGTTGATGCCGCTCGACGACGTGCTGGCAAAGGACTTCGAGCCACCGCTCTTCCCCGGACCTGATCCGCGGCGCGCGGCTCTCATCACGTTTGATGTCACAACCGAAGGTATGCGCGCGGTTCCGCGCAGCGGCGCCCAGACCATCGCGGGCGGCCTTGCCGTGGTGCTCGAAGCCGGGATCAAGCAAGGCTCGAAGATCACGTCCGCCGTGCTGCCGGCGAGCTTTGCCGGAATCTGCACGTCGCTTGTCGCGGCCCTGGTCGGCAGCGGCACGCTCAACCTGCACCATCCGTTTGACCTCGACGCCCTGCTCTCGCAAATCGCGGACGCCCATTGCGATACTCTGATCGCACCGGCACCGCTGGCCTTGCGGCTCGCTGCGGAGGGCGCACTGCCGGAGGCCGGACCGTTGCGCAAGGTAATCGGACTGTGGCGTTCGCCTGAGCAGGCCGGCACCAGTGCGACCTGGCGCGGCAAAGCCGCGTTCAGCGATCTCTACGCCTTCGGCGAAGTCGGCTTCTTTTCTGTCGCTCGCGATAGCGACGGCAACCCCGACCCGATCTTCCCAGGCCCGCACGCGACGCGCGGTGCGCGCGCGACGGCCATGGCTTGTGAACCCTTGATCACGCGGAACGGCACGCTTGGCCTGAAGGGGCCTATGGTGCCGCTTGCGGCCTATGCGCCGCCACAACGTCGCGAGGAAAGCCTCGCTGCGCTGGTATCGAACTATCAGCCCCAGGATTATGTGGATACCGGTTACGCCGCCCGCCTCGACCGCAAGCTGCGGGCAATTTGCGTGACATCGCCGCCATCCGGGATCGTTACCGTCGGCGGCTATCGCTTCCTCGCCCGCGACCTGAACGAGTGGGCGCAGCGCCTCGCGCCCGGCACCCTGCTGACCGCGCTGCCGGATCGGATGAGCGGCCACCGCCTGGCTGGCCGAGCCAGCGACAATGCACGTGCCCGCTCAGCGCTGACTGAGCTCGGCCTCAACCCGCTGATGACCGAGGCGTTTCGGGATCGCGGCAGCTCGAGTTGACCACTTGAGCGAACCAGTTGACGCGGCGTTAAGGCTGGGTCGCTATCTTCCGGCCGGTCTCTTCGGCTTCACCAACCCATGTCGCGTCCTGGTCCGATCATCATTGTTGGCGGCAGTGAAAATGCCGCGCTGTCTGATCGGCTGGCAGCGGCCGGTGCTTTTCCGATCGTCAATGCATCCTGGGACGAGGCGCCCAAGGCGGTCGCAAAGGTGCGGCCGGCAGCCGTTGTCGCCGACCTCGCAAATGCAGCGCCACCTGCCGTGGCCGCTATCTGCGGCGCTTGCCACGAGGCAACCACCTACACGCCGTTCATTGCGATCGGCCCGATCGATGCGCCGTTCTGTGACGCCTCGCCGTTCACGACACCCGAGCTTGCGCTCGATCGGCTCGACGCGCGCCTGACCGCCGCGCTACGTGTTCGTACCCTGCATGCGACGGTGCTGCGGCGCCTGGCAGAGGCTTCGACCGACGTCCGCCTGTCGACCGAGGATCCCATGCAGGATGCGACCGTGCTGCTGGTCGGTCGCGGCCGAACTTATCCGCAGCTAACGGTCGCGCTCGGCGAACGTGCCGCGCTGATCGGGGCATTGAGCATCGAGGCTGCGGCACAAACACCTGAACTCCCGCGACGTCGACGGCGTCGTGCTGGGCGACGGATTTAGTCCGCGGGTCGCCGATGCGTTTCTCACCGTGCTTGCGGAAGACGCCCGCTTTCGCGCCCTGCCCGTGATTGTCAGCGGCAGCTTTGCCGGCGGTACTATTGCCCGCGCTGTCCAATCTGGAGATCGTGCGAAGCACGCCGGAAGACGTCGTCGCACACACCGTGCCGCTGGTGCGCCAGCACGCGTTCGAGATGCGCCTCGTGCGCACGCTGAAGTCGCTCGACACCGGCGGTGTGATCGATCCCGCGACCGGGCTGCTGACCAAGCAGGCCTTCGACCGCAACTGGCACAAGGCAGTTGAGGACACGATCGAGAGCGGCGGCGCGATGTCGGCAGCGCGCTTCTCGTTCGACGGCGCGGACCAGCGCGCCCGCCGGGATGCAGCGCGGATCCTCGGACGCCTGATGCGCGCTGCGGATTTCGCCGCGCTGCGCGATGACCAATCGATCGTCACCGCCTTTGCCGAAACCGATTTGCGCGAGGCCCACGTCATCGCACGGCGTCTTGCCAGCGTGCTCCGCCACACCGCGCTCGGACCCGGCGGCAAGAGCAAGATCGATCCATCGGTGACGCTTGCGACAGTGAAGCCGACCGATACGGCCGAGACGGTTCTGAAGCGGCTCGGCTAGCTCCTCACGCCGCCTTGCGGTTCTCCGCAAGCGCTGCAAGCTCCCGCAGAATATCGGTCACACCTTTGACCCGCGCGTCGGGTGTGTCCCACTCCTCGAAAAACACCACCTTCATGTCCGGGCGCACGCGCGCCTGCGGCCCCTGCTGGCGGATGTAGGCCACCAGGCGATCCGGATGCGCAAAGCTGTTGTCGCGGAACGAGATCACCACGCCCTTCGGGCCGGCGTCGACCTTTTCGACATTGGCCTTGCGGCAATGCGCCTTGATGGCGACGACCTTGAACAGGTAGCGCACCTCGTCCGGCAGCGGGCCAAAACGGTCGCGCAGCTCAGCGCCGAAATTCTCGATCGCGTCCTCGTCCTCGAGGTCGGCGAGGCGGCGATAGAGCGACAGCCGCACCGACAGATCGGAGACGTAGTCTTCGGGGATCAGTACGGGCATGCCGAGCGTGATCTGGGGCGCCCAGCGATCGGCGACCGGCTCGGCGATGCCGGCCTTCAGCGCCGCGATCGCCTCTTCCAGCATTGATTGATAGAGTTCGAAGCCGACTTCCTTGATGTGGCCCGACTGCTCTTCGCCCAACAGATTGCCGGCACCGCGGATGTCGAGATCGTGTGACGCCAGCTGGAAACCGGCGCCGAGGTTTTCCAGCGATTGCAGCACTTTCAGCCGCCGCTCCGCCTGCGGCGTGATCTTGTGGGTCGCGGGCAGCGTGAACAGCGCGTAGGCGCGCAGCTTTGAGCGGCCGACGCGGCCGCGCAGCTGATAGAGCTGCGCGAGGCCGAACATGTCGGCGCGGTGCACGATCAGCGTATTCGCGGTCGGAATGTCGAGCCCGGACTCGATGATCGTGGTCGACAGCAGAATGTCGTACTTGCCATCGAGGAACGCAGCCATGATGTCCTCGATCGCCGCCGGCGGCATCTGGCCGTGGGCGACCACGGCCTTCAACTCCGGCACGTGCTTGTCGAGGAACGCCTTGGCTTCGCCGAGATCGTCGATCCGCGGGCAGACGTAAAACGCCTGGCCGCCGCGATAGCGCTCGCGCAGCAATGCCTCGCGTACCATCAACGGATCGAACGGCGACACAAAGGTGCGCACAGCGAGCCGGTCGACCGGCGGCGAGGCAATGATCGAGAGATCGCGTACGCCGGTCAACGCCAATTGCAGCGTGCGCGGGATCGGCGTCGCGGTGAGCGTCAGCACATGGACTTCGGAGCGCAGCTGCTTCAGCCGCTCCTTGTGCGCCACGCCAAAATGCTGTTCCTCGTCGACGATCAACAGGCCGAGATCCCTGAACTTGATCGATTTGCCGAGCAGCGCGTGGGTGCCGACCACGATATCGACCTTTCCCTCGGCAAGATCCTTCTTCACCTGCGCCAGCTGCTTGGCCGGCACGAGCCGTGACGCCTGCGCGACATTGACCGGAAAGCCCTTGAACCGCTCAGTGAACGTCTTGGTGTGCTGACGTGCCAGCAACGTCGTCGGCACGACGACCGCGACCTGCTTGCCGTCAAGCGCAGCCGCAAAGGCCGCGCGTAGCGCCACCTCGGTCTTGCCGAAACCGACGTCGCCGCACACCAGCCGGTCCATCGGCCGGCCGGCGTCGAGATCATGCAAGGTGGCGTCGATCGCGGTGAGTTGATCTTCGGTCTCTTCATAGGGAAACCGCGCGCAGAATTCGTCGTATGAGCCTTGCGGCGTGGCGAGCTTCGGCGCCTCACGCAGCTGACGCTCGGCGGCGATCTTGATCAGGTCGCCCGCGATCTCCTGGATGCGCTTCTTCAGCCGCGCCTTGCGCGTCTGCCAGCCATTGCCGCCGAGCCGGTCGAGTTCGACGCCGGCTTGCTCCGAGCCGAAGCGCGACAACAGCTCGATATTCTCGACCGGCAGGAACAGTTTTGTGTCGCCGGCATAGTGCAGTTCGAGGCAGTCGTGCGGTGCGCCGCCGACATCGAGGGTCTGCAAGCCCGCGAAACGACCTATGCCGTGTTCGACATGGACAACGAGATCGCCAGTCGAAAGACTCGTCACCTCCGAGATGAAATTTTCCAGCTTGCGCGTAGAGCGGCGGGGCCGGACCAGGCGGTCGCCGAGAATGTCCTGTTCGGTGATCAGCGCGACGGCGTCGGTCTCAAATCCCTGCTCGATGCCAAGAATGGCCAGCATCACCTGGTTGCGCGGGGTCGCCTGCAGCATCCGCCACGACGAGATGTTCGTGACATTGTGCAGCTTGTGCTCGGCGAGCACATGCGCCATGCGCTCGCGCGAGCCTTCCGACCACGACGCGATAACCACCTTCTTGTGCTCGGCCAGCCCCGCATTGATGTGGGCGACCAGAGCCTCGAACACGTTGGCGTTGGCGTCCTGCCGCTCCGGCGCGAAGTCGCGGCCCTGCCGCGCACCGATATCGAATACGCCGGCTCCTTCCGGCACCGCGAACGGCGTCAACTTGGCCAGCGCCGTTCCGCCGGTCCGCTCGCGCCATTCGGCTTCCGTGAGATAAAGCCGATCCGGCGGCAGCGGCTTGTACGGTGCACCGCCTCCGTCGTGCGCCAACGCCTCGCGCCGCGCCTCATAATATTCATTGATCTGGCCGATCCGCTCATGGGCGGCGTCCTCGGCCTGCGGCTCGAGCATCAGGGCCGCACCCTCGATGTATTCGAACAGCGTTTCCATCTTGTCGTGGAACAGCGGCAGCCAGTGCTCCATGCCGGGATAGCGGCGCCCTTCACTGACAGCCTCGTAGAGCAGATCGTCGCGCTGGGGCGCGCCGAACGCCGCGACATAACCCATGCGAAAGCGGCTGATCGTTTCGGTGACAAGGCGGAACTCGGACACCGGCACGAGGTCGAGCCCGCGCATGTCGACCAGCGTGCGCTGGGTCTCGGCATCGAAGGTGCGGATCGATTCCAGCGTGTCGCCGAAGAAGTCGAGCCGCACCGGCTGTTCGAGCCCTGCCGGAAACAGGTCGAGGATGCCGCCGCGCACGGCGTATTCGCCGCTCTCACGCACCGTCGAGGTGCGCGTATAGCCATTGTGCTCGAGCCAGCCAACAATGCTGTCCATGCCGACCACATTGCCCGGCGCAATCGACAGCGCCTGCGCCGCCATCAGACCACGCTGCGGCACGCGCTGCAGGATCGCGTTGACGGTAGTGAGCACGATCAGCGGCTTGTCGCTGCCCTTCAGCCGCGACAGTTTTGCAAGCGTCGTCACACGTTGCGCGACGATGCCACCGTGCGGCGAGACGCGGTCATAGGGCTGGCAGTCCCAGGCCGGGAATTGCAGCACCGCAATGTCGGGTGCAAAGAAATCGAGCGCGCGCGAGAGCTGCGCCATGCGCCCGGCGTCGCGGCAAACCACGCTGAGCGCTGACGGCGGGCGGATTGGGTCGGGCGGCGACGGCGCGCGCAAGGTCGGCGGCGACAAGACCTTCCGCGCCATCCGCGGTGTTGGCGAGCGTCAGGGCGTGGCCGACCTTCAGCAGCTCGGCCGGCGATCTTGGCTTTACCGCTGCACTCATTGGGACAGGCTCGCGGCGCTGAACGATTTGATCCTGTCAAACAGCGTCCCGGCGACGCCCTCTGGCGCCGCAGCCTCTCCGGTGAAAGCTGCATAAAGGTCGGGATCCGGCGCCTCAAGAATTCTTTCCAACTGATCGAGTTCGGCGTCAGTGAGCGTCGGCAGGTGCGCGTCGGCAAAACGTCCGACGATCAGGTCGAGCTCCTTGGTGCCTCGGTGCCAGCAACGAAACAGCAGCCGCTTACGCCGCGCATCCAGGCCATCGCTTGAACGTCTTGAACCGGTCGTCATTGCTTAAAAATCCAAATCCAACGCCAAAAGCCCGGACGTGCCGGGCGCGGCTGATATAGCTGTTCCCGTCCGCCTTGTCAGCGGCTGACAACAGCTACCCACATTGCATTCGCCGTACGCGCGGGCCAGCATCGCGCCGAAGTCGACTCCTTGATCCCAACGATGCGCCCGCCCCTGCTCAATCCCCTGTTTGCGCCGGTGACCAGTCTGAGCGGCATCGGGCCGAAGCAGGACAAGCTGTTCCGCTACCTGCTCGACAAAAGCGAGACGCCACGGCTGATCGATCTGCTGTTTCACCTGCCGTCGGCGGTCGTCGATCGCCGCGCACGGCCCAAGATTTGCGATGCGGTACCCGGCACAGTCGCAACGCTCGAGGTCACGATCGATCACCATCGCGCGCCGCCGCGCGGCCGCTCGCGGGCGCCCTACCTCATCTATGCCAGCGACGACACCGGCGACGTTATCCTGACTTATTTTCACGCCTACCCCGGTCAGGTCGAGAAGCAGCTGCCGGTCGGCGCCAAGCGCTACGTCTCAGGCACCGTGCAGATGTATGATGGCATGCTGCAGATGGTGCATCCCGACCGTGTCATCGACGAGAAGGGGTTTGCGTTACTCCCCTTGATCGAGCCGGTCTATCCGCTGACCGAAGGTCTCGCCCTGGGCTCGCTCCGCCGCGCGGTGACGCAGGCGCTGACCAAACTGCCACAACTCCCCGAGTGGATCGCGCCCGAGGTGTTGAAGCGCACGGGATTCCCGGATTTCAGCGCGGCGCTGCATCGCGTCCACGCTCCGGTCGAGCTGACCGACATTCTCATCAACGGCCCGTACTGGTCGCGGCTCGCCTATGACGAACTGCTCGCCGGACAATTGGCGCTGGCGCTGGTGCGCACGCAGTTGAGGCGGCCGGCGGGCACGCGCAACGCTGGCGACGGCCATTTGCGCCGCAGCATCATCGACGCCCTGCCCTACGCTCTGACGTCATCGCAGCAGCACGCACTTGCAGCGATCGCGAAGGATTTGACCGAGCCGGTGCGCATGCTGCGACTGCTGCAAGGCGACGTCGGCTCCGGCAAGACCGTCGTCGCCTTGCTAGCAGCGGCTGCGGTCGCCGAGACGGCCAAGCAGGCGGCGCTCATGGCGCCGACCGAAATTCTGGCGCGCCAGCACCTGCGCACCATCACGCCGCTCGCTGAAGCCGCCGGAATGCGGGTCGCGATCCTGACTGGCCGAGAAAAGGGCCGCGAACGCGCCGACGTTCTGGCTCGCCTCGCGGATGGCGAAATCGATCTTCTGCTCGGCACCCACGCGCTGGTCGAAGATCCTGTGGTGTTCAACGACCTCGCGCTCGCCGTGATCGATGAGCAGCACCGTTTTGGCGTTCGTGAGCGCCTGGCGTTGACCAGCAAGGGTGCGGCCGTTGACGTCCTTGTGCTCAGTGCCACCCCGATCCCGCGCACGCTGGTGCTGACGTATTTCGGCGACATGGAAGTCTCCGAATTGCGCGAAAAGCCGGCCGGCCGTCAGCCCATCGATACCCGTGTGGTGCCGATGAGCCGGCTCAATGATGTGTTCGACGCGGTCGGCCGCGCGCTGGACGCCGGCAAGCTGGTCTACTGGATCTGCCCGCTGGTCGACGAATCCGAGAAGATCGACCTCACCGATGCCGAGCAGCGCTTCAAGAGCCTGCAGCAGCGCTTCGGCGACAAGGTCGGGCTGGTGCACGGCCAGATGCGTGCGGCCGACAAGGACCGCGCCATGACGCAGTTCGTCGCCCACGAAACCGGGCTCCTGGTCGCAACAACGGTGATCGAGGTCGGCGTCGACGTGCCTGCCGCGAGCATCATGGTGATCGAGAATGCCGAGCGCTTTGGCCTTGCGCAACTGCACCAGCTGCGCGGCCGCATCGGCCGCGGCAGCGAAGCCTCGACCTGCCTCCTGCTCTATAAGGAGCCGCTCGGCGAGATGTCGGCGGCGCGGCTGAAAGCCATTCGCGAGACCACAGACGGCTTCCGAATTGCCGAGGAGGACCTTCGGCTACGTGGCGAGGGTGACGTGCTCGGCACGCGTCAAAGCGGAATGCCCGGCTACCGGCTGGCGCGGATCGAAGCCCACGCGCAGCTGATCGCACAGGCGCGCGAAGAAGCGGTCACCATCATGCGCGAGAATCCGCGGCTGCAAGGCAAACGCGGCGAGGCCTTGCGCGTGCTGCTCTATCTGTTCGAGAAGGATGAGGCGTTGCCGTTGATCGCGGCCGGTTAGGCCGTTGGCCTCAAGGCAAATCAACCTTGCTGGCTTTGCCCTGCTGCGCCAGCCGCGCAGCGGCCGCCATGTCCGAGAGTGCCACCACGTTGCGCTTGTTGTCGGGACGCGCGCCGGGTTGCACCACGCCGGCCGACATGATCAGCGTCGCGGCTTGTTCGGCGTTCATATCGATCTCGATGACCTGGCTCTTCGGCAGATAGAAGAAGAAGCCTGTGGTCGGGTTCGGCGCGCATGGCAGAAACACCGAGACGTATTCATCCTTGCCCGGCAGGCTTTGAGCGATGTTCTCGCTCGGCGATTGCGACAGCAGCACGATCGACCACATGCCGGGCGCCGGAAATTCCACCAGTCCAACCTTGCGGAAGCTAGAGCCCGAGCTCGAGAACAGCGTCTCGAACACCTGCTTCAGGCTGCGATAGATCGCGCGCACGATCGGCATCCGCCCCAAAACCATCTCGCCAAGGTCGACCAACGTTCGGCCGATCAGGTTGGCGGTGAGGAAACCGAGCAGCGTGAGTGCGAACACCGCGACGATCAGACCCGAGCCTGGGATCTTGAATGGCAGGTAGGTTTCCGGACGGTAGGCAATCGGAACCAGCGGGCGGACCAGATCGTCGACCCAAGTGACGAAGGACCACGTCAAATACAGCGTGATCAGCACCGGGCCGACCACGATCAGTCCGGTCAGGAAATAATTGCGCAAGCGCCCGGCAAAGCTCGGCTTGGCCTCGCCGGGATCAATCGGCGACGCGGTTTGCGGGGCAGAAATATCGTCGCCAGCCATTTGGTCCCACACGCTGCGCTCTTCGAAACCAAAGCGCTCGGAGCAGCAGCCGGGCTAATTTAGCAGAATTCCGGCCCCAGTGTGGAGCGACAGAAAAGCTCGTTCTGCTCATTCAACGGTCACGGACTTGGCCAGGTTCCGCGGCTGATCGACGTCGGTCCCCATGATCACCGCGGTATGGTAGGCGAGCAGCTGGACCGGGATCGCATAGACCAGCGGCGTCACCGTCGCCGGCATCTCCGGCAGAATGATCGTCTCCAGCGAATCGACCGTCGCCTCGGCCGCCCCCTTCGGATCGGTCATCAGGATGATCCGCCCGCCCCGCGCGGCGACCTCCTGCATGTTCGAGACGGTCTTCTCAAAGACGCGATCATACGGCGCGATCACCACGACCGGCATCTTCTCGTCGATCAGGGCGATCGGGCCGTGCTTCAGCTCGCCAGCCGCGTAGCCCTCGGCGTGAATGTAGGAAATCTCCTTCAGCTTCAGCGCACCTTCCATGGCGAGCGGATAGCTGGTGCCGCGACCGAGATAGAGCACGTCGGTGCTTTTTGCGATATCTCGTGCAAGCCGCTCGATCTGCGGTTCGAGCATCAACGCTTCGGTGATCAGCCGTGGCACCTCGATCAGCGCGTGCGCCAGCTTGGCCTCGTCATCGTCGGTAAGGACGCCGCGCGCCCTGCCGGCGGCAACTGCGAGGCTCGCCAGCACCGCGAGCTGGCAGGTGAACGCCTTGGTCGAGGCGACGCCGATCTCGGGCCCGGCAAGCGTCGGCAACACGATCTCGGCTTCACGGCCGATCGTCGACGTCGGCACGTTGAGCACCGCGAGCGTATGCAGCCCCTGCTCCCTGGCGTAGCGCAACGCCGCCAGCGTGTCAGCGGTCTCGCCCGACTGCGAGATGACGACAGCGAGGTCGCCCTTCTGCAGCGGCGCTTCGCGGTAGCGGAATTCGGAGGCAAAATCGACCTCGACCGGCAACCGCGCGAAGCGCTCGAACCAGTACTTGCCGACGTGGCCGGCATAACTTGCAGTGCCGCAGGCGACAATGCAGACGCGCTGGATCTCGTTGAAATCGAACGGCAGCCTCACCGGCAGCGCAACGCGCTCGCTCGCCATGTCGATGTAGCGCGCGATCGTGTGACCGACGACCTCGGGCTGCTCGTGAATTTCCTTGGCCATGAAATGGCGATAGTTGGCCTTGTCGACCAACAGCGCCGAGGCGACCGATTTCAGCACCTCGCGCTTGACGATCGCGCCCTGTTCGTTGCGGATCACGCTCGAGCCGCGCGTCAGCACCACCCAGTCGCCGTCCTCGAGATAGCTGATCGAATCGGTGAACGGCGCGAGCGTAATTGCATCGGAACCGAGATACATTTCGCCGTCGCCGAAGCCGATCGCAAGCGGCGGCCCTTTGCGCGCGCCGATCATCAGGTCGTCTTCGCCGGCGAAGATGAAGCCGAGCGCAAACGCGCCGCGCAAATGCGGCAGCGTCGCCTTCACCGCTTCGATCGGCGCCAGGCCCTTGGCGAGGTAATCATTGACCAGCTGCACCACGACCTCGGTGTCGGTCTCGGTCGTGAACCTCGCGCCTTTCTTCTCGAGCTGCTCGCGCAGCTCCTTGAAATTCTCGATGATGCCGTTGTGGACCACGGCGACGCGCTCGGTCGCGTGTGGATGCGCGTTGCCCTCGGTCGGCTTGCCGTGGGTGGCCCAGCGGGTGTGGCCGATGCCGGTATGGCCTGCCAGCGGCTGATCGTGCAGGCGCCGCTCGAGATTCTTCAGCTTGCCCTCGGCGCGGCGCCGTTCGAGCTTGCCGCGCTCAAGCGTCGCGACACCAGCGGAGTCATAGCCGCGATATTCGAGACGCTTCAGCGAATCGACCAGGTGTTCGGCGACTGGACCGCGTCCGAGAATTCCAATGATGCCGCACATGCCGGCTCAAAATCTCCATCGAGGGAAACAGCACAAACCAAGCTAAACAGCTGGTTTCCTGCTTAGGAGCATATCGGTGCAACTGTTACTCAAATATTGTTGCCGTCTGAGACACCAACGTCCCACGCCTCCGTTTGGTTAACTCGATCGTTGCTTGTTGTGATCGCGTTAACGCTGCCCTTTTAGTGCGTCCTTGGTGCGCTGCTTCATCTCGCGAAAACGTTGCGCCCAACCTGGTTTGACCGTTTGTCCGGATCGCTCCAGGACCAGCGCGTTCGCAGGCACGTCCTTGGTCACCACCGAGCCGGAACCGACGTAGGCGCCTTTGCCGATCTTGATCGGAGCGACCAACGCCGAATTCGACCCGATGAACGCGCCGGCCCCGATCTCGGTGCGGTACTTGTCGAAGCCGTCATAGTTGCAGGTGATCGTGCCGGCGCCGATGTTGACATTGGCGCCGACGTGGGCGTCGCCAAGATAGGCGAGATGGTTCGCCTTGGCGCCCGCCTCGATCGTCGTTGCCTTGACCTCGACGAAGTTGCCGATGTGCACGTTCTCGCCGAGCATCGCGCCCGGCCGCAGTCGCGCATAGGGACCGACGATCGCCTTGCTGCCGATCGAGGCTTCCGCGATGTGCGAAAATGAGCGGATCACCGCGCCATCACCAACTGTGACGCCTGGTCCAAACACCACGAACGGCTCGACGGTAACGTCCTTGCCGAACCTAGTGTCGGCGGCGAGATAGATCGTCTCCGGCGCAACCAGCGTGACGCCCTCGGCCATCGCCGTGTCGCGCAGCTTGCGCTGCATCGCCGCTTCGGCTTCGGCGAGCTGTGATTTCGTGTTGATGCCGCGCACTTCGTCCTCCGTCGTTTCGACGACCGACGCCCTCAATTCCAGCGTCCGCGCAATTTCGATCGCATCGGTGAGATAGTATTCGCCCTTGGCGTTGGCATTGCCGATCCGGCGCAGCAGGTTCAACGCGTGGCGGCCCTGAATTGCCATCACGCCGGCGTTGCACAGCGTGATCATGCGCTCCAGCGGACTGGCGTCGATCTCCTCGCGAATCGCCGCAAGCCGGTCGCCGTCCATGATGAGCCGGCCGTAACCGGTCGGGACGTCGGCGCGAAAGCCGAGCACCACCACCGCCGACCCATGCGCCAGTGGCGCGCGCAGCCGCTCGAGCGTGGCCGCGGTGATCAACGGCGTATCGCCGAACACAATCAGGATATCGTCCGCGCCGTCCGTTATCGCATCGGCCGCCTGGAGCACCGCGTGTGCGGTGCCCAGCCGATCGCTCTGGACGAAGATCGCCGCGTCAGGCCGCAGCCGGCGGACCGTCTCCGCGACCGCCTGTTGATGTGGCGCGACAACCACCGCGGCCGCGGCAGTCGGGTCGCGCGGGAGGCTGGCCAGCACATGCCCCAGCATCGGCTCGCCCGCGATGGGATTGAGCACCTTTGGCAGCGACGAGCGCATCCGGGTACCGTCGCCGGCTGCGAGAACAATGGAGAGGCAGGATCGTTCCATGATAGATGAGTTATCCGAGCTATCCCCACGAAAAAAGGCGTGTTTTCCTTGAGCAAGCCTGTTCCTGCGCTTCTAAGTTGATACTGCTAATGTTTCACGATTGATTCGCAACAGTCTGGACCACCCCGTCACATGGCCAAAGCCGCCGACATCAAGGCCATCAAGCCTTTGTCCGAGAGCTTTGACGCCGAGGACGACGGTTGGCTCGACAAGTTTATTGCAGACGAGGACGAGCCTGAGCGCGCAACGCTGTGGCGGCTCGGCTCTTGGGCCATTGCTGCAGTGGTCGCCCTGACGCTCGGGCTGATGAGCGGGCAAATGCCCGACAGCGCCAAGCGCTCTGAGGTCGCCGAGGCGGAACTCTCAGGCCAGGCGCAGCGGATCGAGGGATTGGCGCGCGAAACCAGGCAGGAGACGCGACGGATCGCAGCTGCGGTCGAGACACTGAATTCGGACCGCGACCGGCTGTTCGGCCGCATGACGGCAGTGGAACAAGGTCTGGATTCAGTGACGGGGTCGATCGAGAAACAGGCGAGCTCTCCGACCCCGGCCGAGCCCGCGCCCGATAAGCCGGCCGAGCGGTCGATGGTGCCTGGCCCCGCCGCTGATGCCCCAGCTTCGCCGGCGCCCTCACCCGCACCTGTCGCAGCGGCAGCACCAGAGCCACCAAAGGAGGCGCCACCGAAGGATGTTCCCAAGGACGTTCCGAAGGTCGCGAGCCTGCAGACCGTAACGCCGCTGGTGGTGACGCCGTCTGACAGCACCTCAAAGAAGGCTGATCGTTCCGACAGCCAGCGGCAGGCTGCGCCGCCAGCGGCCAATCCGCAGGCCGCTGCCCAAGGCGCAGCAGCACCACCAGTCCAGAGCGCCGTTGTGCAGGAGCAGGACGCGACTGCCACGACGACGGTCCCCAAACCGGCGCCGGGCCAACAGGTCGCGTCGACGCCGCCTGCGGTCATCACCGCGGCACCTTTAACGCCCTTGCCCGAGGAAGCGCTCGCCGCCGTAGTTGATAGCGATGTACCGGTCGAGCGCACCCAATTCGGACTGGATATTGGCGGCGCAAGCTCGATGGCGGGGTTGCGTGCGCTGTGGAGCGGCGTGCGAAAAGCCCACCCCAGCCAGTTCGCCGCGCTTCGTCCCGTGCTGGCGATTCGGCAGAACAAGAACGGGCTCGGGCTCCAGGTGCGCGTGATTGCCGGCCCAATTGCGGATGCAGCCGCCGCAGCAAACCTCTGCGCAACGCTGACGGCCGATGCCCGCCAGTGCGAGACCGCGATTTTCGACGGGCAGCGACTGCTGCTGGACAAGGACGATGAGACGAAGAATCCTGCGGCCGCCGCAAAGCCGCCGCGGCGCAAGCAAGCCAATCGCGAGCCGTCAGTGGCAGCCCAGGCGACGCCGCCGGCCGGCGCCAAGCGGTCCAGTCTGTCGTCATTGCTTGGCGTTCGCTAACCCCTTAAAACGTCGCCTCCCCGGCCGTCGCAGGCGCGCGAGAGATTGGCGATGAACAAGATTCCGTTCCGGTTGAGCGCGCGTCAGGTGCAATGGATCCTGATCGTTGGCTTCCTCACCGTTGGCTATGCACTCTACCTGCGTTATCTCGCGATCGAATTCTCGCCGACCGCGCTCGCCTGCGAAGCCGGCTTGCAGACCTGGCTGTGCAAGACCCGGCTTGCGGTGACGTGGCTGTTCAAGAACTCGGTGTTCGGAGCGGCAGCGATGGTGATCGCGGTCCTGCACGTGATCCGGCCATCAATCGTGTTGCTGACGGCCGGCATTATCACGGCGGGCGCGGGGATCGTGCTCTACAACATCGGCCTGTCGGGGATCGCGATCGCCCTGCTCATCCTCGGATTTGCACGGCCCGCGCCCGAAACAGCGTGACAGCAAGCATGAGATAAACAGCGCAGGTCCAGTCGGATTGCCAGTTCGCCAGGGTTTCGTTGATCGCGATATAAACCACCGACAGCGCGAGCAATCCAGCAAACACCAATTCCGCAATCTGCCTCACACCAGCGCTACGCGGATTCTGCAGCGAGACCAGCGCCAGCGGCAGCACCGCCATGGTCAACGCAGCGTAGGGAAAATCGCGGTAACGCGGATCGAACACAAAACCGAGTGCGGTCTCGCTGCCGATCGCGACTGCAATCAAAAGCACGGCTCCCAGCAACAACGACAAGGCACCCCGCTCGCGCAGTTGTCGCGGTCCGACGAGTTCGACCAACGTCGGCAACGGCCTGCCGGCAAGCAGCGCGACAGCGGCGACAAACGGCGAGAGCGTGCCTGCGCCGAGCAGCAAACCCCATTTGAGCGAGAGGCCGAGGCCGAGGCTCTCGACCATCAATTTCGCGAAAGCAAAGCCAAGCAACGTTCCGCCAGCGGCCGCCGAAACCGCGAGCCCGAGCCAGGCCGTCAGCGGTGGTGACCACGGTTTGCGGCGTTGCGCCAGCCAGCCCGCGGCGAACACCAAAAGGCAATACACAAGGCCCGCCGCCATTTCGTAATGCCAGCGCGGAAAATTGCTGATCAGCTGGCCGGGCGGATATTTGGGCACCCGATAGGTCGCGTCCATCAGTCCCCAATAGCCGCCGACGGTGCCCTCGAGCTGGCGTTTCCACGGCTGGTCATACGCCTCGATCAGGTTGACGCGGAATTTTTCCGACCTCGCCAGCGACAGGATCTCTGATACGACCCGCGCCTGATTGGCGCGCGACGGCAGCGCGCCCTCGCGCATCCGGCCTTCGCTCGGCCATCCGGTCTCGCCGATCAGGATTTCCTTGTTCGGGAAAGCGATCCCGACCTGCTTGCGGATTGAATCGACATGTGCGGCCGCGTTGCGGGCGGGAATCGGAAAGTCTTCCCAATAGGGCAGGATGTGGATCGTGACGAAGTCGACCGCATCGTAGATCTCCCGATAGCGCAGCCAATATTCCCAGACGTCGGCATAGGTGACCGGGATCGTGCCGACCTGCCCCTTCACGAAGCGGATCGTCGCGGCAAGATCGGACGGCGTCATCTCGCCGCGCAACAGCACTTCGTTGCCGACGACGACAGCGATGATCACGTCGGGAAACTGTTTTGCGAGCGCGATCGAAGTTTCGATCTGCAGCCGGTTCTTGAGGCGGTTGCCGCCCAGCCAGATGCCGTGAATGACCTTCAGCCCGGCCTTTTGCGCCAGCGCCGGCACCTGATCGAGCCCGTTGTCGACCGAGTAGGTCCGGATGCAGTCGGTGATCTCGGCAAGCCGTTTCAAGTCGTCGGCAATCTGCTCCGCCGGAATTTGTGTGGCGAGGTCAAGCGGTGTCTGGCCGTTGCGGAACGGTGCGTAGGACACGCATTCTAGCTTGGCCTGCGGGTCGATCGGCGCGCGCAGCAGCACAATCGGCTGCGCGCTCCACCACCAGATCCCGGCGATGAAGGCGAGCGCGATCCCCAGGAACACGAATGGCGGCAGGCGACGAGAAATCGGCGATCCCTTTCGAACGAAACGCGTCGATAGCCGTTCGTGACGACGCTGCCAAGAGCGGCAGAAAGTTGGCGCGGCGCGTTAAGCGTTTGTGGCCCCTTGCCGGCGCAGCGAAGCCGTAACGCGTTCGCTCCGCTGGACAAAGTCCGGAAACTCCGCCATGGAATCCCAACCACGCAGGGCATGCAATCGCCGCAATGGCTGGCCATTCAGCGACTGTTCAGCTGGCAAGGATAAATCCGGCCTTGAGCCTGCCGCCGGGCGGTGAGGGAACGATCGGGGAGTTCATGCGTCGCGTTGTTTTTTGCCTTCTGGCGATCGTCGTCCGCGGCATCGGACTGTTGTTGCTGGTGACCATGATCGGTACCGGCGCAGCGATGGCCCAGAGCGGCCAGGACCAGTCCAAGACGCCGCCGGCCAATGCCGCCACCGACGCTGCCGCGGCCAAAGAGGCCCAGCGCAAGGTTGATGAGTTCACCCAAGCAGCCCAGGCCATCAACGGCCCGGCGGGCAATCCGGAATGCGTCTGGCTCGGCCGGCGCGTCGTCGGCCTGATGCTGAACGATGACCTCGATACGGCCTTCCGGCACCTCGACCTCTACGACCGTTTCGGCTGCCCGGGCGGGCATATCCAGGCTGCGTTCCGCTGCGTGACCCGGTTCGGCCTGCCAAATCCCAAGGAAGCCGACGCCTTCAACAGCCGGGTCCATAGCTGCTGGATCAATCCAGCGGCGCAGCCGCCGCAGCCGCAGGCCTCTACCGCTGCGACGCCGGCCGGCGGCACTCCGCCGGGCGCGCCTGCGACCGAGCAGGCGACCCAGGGCCAGGCGCCGGCGCCTGCGAAACAATAATCGCTCGCGCCTGTTAGCGCTGATGAACGTGCGATGAAGGGAAATTCTTTTTCGCGGCTATGCCGCGCCTTCAAAACGACACGCCCCAACACCAGTTGTTAAATCGCACGGCATAGATAACCTAGCGCGTATTCCGCAAAAGTGGGTTTCCGGTTTTGCGGTCAGAATACGCGCAAACGATCTCGAAACTGCTGCCGTGACCGAACTGGTGGGGAATAGTTCGTCTCACCGCAATGCTTGCCCCTAGGGTCTTAGGTGCCATGCGCGCCGTCATCGCTATTCTTGTTCTTGTCAGCGGCCTGCACGCCGCTCTATGGGGATTGCTGCGCGACAAACAGCAGGCGCCTGACTTCCGCGGCATGCTGCCAAGCGTGTCCTACGCGCCGTTCGAAGGTACCGCGCATCCCGACGTCGACAATATTCCGAGCGTCGAGAAAATCCGCTCCGACCTGAGCAAACTTTCGAAGGTCACCCGCGCCATCCGCCTATACTCGTCGACCGGTGGCGTCGAACTGGTGCCGCCGATCGCCCGCGAATTCGGCCTCAAGGTCATGGTTGGCGCCTGGCTCGACTAGCACGCCGATCGCAACGAGCGCGAGATCCAGGCCGCGATCGAACTCGCCAGGCACAACAGCAACGTCATCGGCGTTGTTGTCGGCAACGAGACGCAGTACCGGGGCGAACTACCCATCGATCAACTGCTTGAGTTCATCAAGCGCGTCAAACGATCTGTGAACGTGCCGGTCACGACCGGCGAAATCTGGAACATCTGGCGCGACAATCCGTGCAAGAACAACAATCCAGGCGACTGCCTCGTCAACAACGTCGATTTCATCGCTGCGCACGTGCTGCCCTATTGGGAAAACGCCACCGCCGATGAGGCGGTAGACCGGGCCGCTTTCCTCTATCAGCTGCTGCGCGATACCTATCCCGGCAAGCGCGTCGTCATCGCCGAGTTCGGCTGGCCGAGCGCCGGCTATAATCTCCGCCGCGCCGAACCCGGACCGTTCGAGCAGGCCAGGGTCTTGCGTAATTTCGTGACCCGCGCCGAAGCCATGGGGATGGACTACAATATCGTCGAAGCGATCGATCAGCCATGGAAGTTTTTTGAAGGTGGTGTAGGCCCTTACTGGGGGATTTTTAACGCAGCACGCGAACCAAAATTCGCCTGGACCGGGCCGATCCTGAACCCGGACTACTGGAAGCTCTCGACCATCGCCTTGCTGGTCGGCCTCCTGCTGTCGCTGCCGATCTTGCGCCTGATCCGCCCGACCCCCCTGCAGGTTTTCGTGCTGGCGGCGGCCGCCAACGGCGTCGGCGGCTGGGTCGCGACCGTGTTCGCCTACTGGGCGGGCCACTACTTCGTTTGGGGCTCGGCGTTTGCCTTAACCCTCGGCCTGATCCTGCTCGTGCCCCTGATCCTGATCGCGATGGCCCGCGTCGAGGAGATTGCGACCATCGCCTTCGGGCAGCGCCCGCGACGGCTGCTCAAGCCCGGCCTGCAGCTTCCCGCAGGCGTCGCCGCGCCAAAAGTCTCGATCCACATCCCCGCCTATTTCGAGCCGCCGGAGATGCTGAAGCAGACGCTCGATGCGGTGGCGAAGCTGAACTACCCGAACTTCGAGTGCGTGGTCATCATCAACAACACGCCCGACCCGGCGTTCTGGCAGCCGATCCAGGATCATTGCCGCGCGCTGGGCGAGCGCTTCATTTTCATCAACGCCGAGAAGGTCCAGGGTTTCAAGGCTGGCGCGCTCCGCCTTGCGATGGAGCGCACCGCCGCCGACGCCGAGATCATCGGCGTGATCGACGCCGACTATGTGGTCGATCCGGGCTGGCTGAAGGACCTCGTGCCAGCGTTCGCCGATCCGCGGGTCGGCCTCGTGCAGGCTCCGCAGGAGCATCGCGACGGCGACCGCTCGCTGATGCATCACATGATGAACGGCGAATACGCTGGCTTCTTCGACATCGGTATGGTCCAGCGTAACGAGTTCGACGCCATCATCGTGCACGGCACGATGGCGCTGATCCGCCGCGCCGCGATGGAATCGGTCGGTGGCTGGTCGAGCGACACCATTTGCGAGGACACCGACCTGGGTCTCGCCCTGATCGAGCAGGGTTGGGTCACCCACTACACCAATCACCGTTACGGCGCGGGCCTGTTGCCCGACACCTACGAAGCCTTCCGCAAGCAGCGCCACCGCTGGGCCTATGGCGGCTTCCAGATCGTGAAAAAGCACTGGCGGCGCTTCCTGCCCCGCGCATCGCGGCTGTCGCCCGATCAGCGCCGCGAGTTCGCGCTCGGCTGGCTGAATTGGCTCGGCGCCGAAACCATCGGCGTCGCCGTCGCCCTACTCAACCTGATCTGGGTGCCGATCGTCGCCTTTGCCGACATCGCGATCCCCGACAGGATATTGACCCTGCCGATCATCGCCGCGTTCGTGGTTTCGCTCGTGCATTTCGTCGCGATGTATCGCCTGCGCGTGCCGATCAAGTTCGGCCAGATGCTCGGTGCCATGATCACGGCGATGAGTGTGCAGTGGACAGTTTGCCGCGCGGTGGCGAACGGCCTGATCACCGACCACATCGCATTTGCGCGCACCTCCAAGGGTGGGCCTCTCGCGAGTCTCGATCGAATTCCAGGCGTTCTGGGAGGCGGTGATCGGCATCCTGCTGCTGATCGGCGCGGCCGTGCTGGTCGTCACCAACACCAAGGACGTCCGCGAAATCTACATCTTTGCCAGCGTGCTGGTGCTGGAGAGCCTGCCATTCCTGTCGGCGGTTGCGATCGCGATGCTCGAGAACGCCCGCTTCAACTCGTTTGCGTTCTGGACGCACGCCGGAATCAGGACCGCAGAACTGATCGGGCTAAGGCCAATCGGGATCACCCGCAGGGTAGACGAAGTCCCGGCCCTTGCCAAGGAAACCCAAACGGACCCGGCGCGTTAGCTGGATCATCTCAGAAATCGGTTGGAGCTTGGGAAAGTTCGCGGCGCGCCGCTTGACCGGCGCGCCCCCCACCCATACACCACCGGCCCAGCGCATCCGCGCGCTGCGCATGTCCCGGAAAGCTTGCCCTCGACTTGATCGAGGATGGAGAGCGGTTTTCCGAACTGGACATGCGCAGAACAGAGTGAGCGCGTAGCTCAGGCGGTAGAGCACGTGACTTTTAATCATGGGGTCGAGGGTTCGAAGTCCCTCCGCGCTCACCAACCTTCCCGCAAATCGGCGACACCATTGCTGTCCCAAGGCTGGATTTCGACGCAAAGGCCGGGATATTTGACACCCGTCCGACTCGTGGTTCGAGACTGGCGCTCGCGCAGGTCCCGGGACGGGCCGGCGCAGATTGAAGACGGGGGTCAAGCGACATGAGAACGTATGTGGTGCTGGCGGCGGCATTAGCTTGCTCGACCGCAGTATTGGCCCAGAGCAATTCACCGCCAAGAGGCCCGGTGATGTATGGGGGTAAGCCGCTGGTACAGGTGAAACCGAAGGACACGACCGCCCGGGCGGTTCCCATCAAACAAACCGGCAAGCCGCAATCGTCAGCAGTACGCCTGCAGGGCTGCCTTGACCTCGAGGACGGCACCAAGGACCGGCTGAACTGCTACGACGCCATCTATCCGCCGAAGCCGAATCCGAAGGCGGCCGCGGCCAAGGGCGTCGCCGACTGTCGCTTCAAGAAGGAAGAGGACGACCGGCTCGCCTGCTTCAACGATTTTGCCGAGCGTATCCCGAAGCTGCCGAAGTCGTAATCTGGGAATCCCGAAGGAGTAGCGTTGCATGACCAAGGCCGTGCTCGGCATCATCGGTGGCTCCGGCATCTACGATTTGCCGGGCCTGCAGAACATCCGCGAGGAGCGCATCAAGAGCCCATGGGGCGAGCCGTCGGCGCCGTTGCGCATCGGCGACATCGCGGGCCTTCCCGTCGTGTTCCTGTCGCGCCACGACAAGGGCCATCGCCTCTCGCCCTCTGACATCAACTATCGCGCCAACATCGACGTGATGAAGCGGGCCGGCGTCACCGACCTCGTCTCGCTGTCGGCCTGCGGCTCGTTCAAGGAAGAACTGCCGCCGGGCACCTTCGTGCTGATCGACCAGTTCGTCGACCGCACCCACAAGCGCGAGAGCTCGTTCTTCGGCACCGGCTGCGTCGCCCACGTGTCCATGGCGCACCCGGTCTCGCCACGCCTGCGCATCCATCTTGCGCAAGCCGCGATGGCCGAGGGCCTCGCGGTCGTGCGCGACGGCACTTATGTCTGCATGGAAGGACCACAGTTCTCGACGCTGGCCGAAAGCCTCACTTACAAGAGCCTCGGCTATTCGGTCATCGGCATGACCAACATGCCGGAGGCGAAACTCGCGCGCGAAGCCGAGATTTGTTACGCGACTGTTGCCATGGTCACCGATTTCGACTGCTGGCACCCCGACCACGACGCTGTCACCGTGCAGGATATCGTCCGCGTGTTAACGGCGAATGCCGAGAAGGCCGCGCGGCTGGTCGCCCGGCTGGCCAAGGATTTTCCGCGCGAGCACGAGCCCTGCCCGATCGGCTCCGATCGCGCCCTCGACAACGCGCTGATCACCGCGCCGGAGGCGCGCGATCCCGCGCTGCTCAAGAAGCTCGACGCGGTGGCGGGCCGGGTGCTTAAGGGTTAGGAGCTGTTTTCGATCTGCTGCCCGCGAGCATCACGGCTCAATAAATCACACCACCTCGACCACCTGCCGCCCGAAATTCTCGCTCTTGAACAGGCCGATGAACGCTTCCGGTAACCGTTCAAAACCCTGGTTGATGTTCTCGCGATATTTCAGCCTTCCCTCGACAATCCAGTCGGTGAGCTGCGTGAGCGCTCCGGGGAAGCGGTCGGCGTAATCGAAGGCGACAAGCCCGCGGATCGTCAGCCGGTGGGTGATGATGCGCGAGGTATTCTTGATTCCATGTTTCTCGGCTGCCGGCACGTTGTAGTCGGCGGTATTGCCTGAGATCACCAGTCGTCCGGACCAATTCATCTGCGGCAGCACGGCGTCGACAAACGCGTTGCCGACATTCTCAAAATGGATGTCGACCCCGTCGGGACAACGCGCGGCAATCGCCGCAGACAAATCCTTCTCGGCGCGATAGTCGATCGCGGCGTCCAGGCCAAGTTCTTCCGTAAGCCAGCGACATTTGTCGGGCCCGCCGGCGACGCCGATCACGCGGCATCCGCTGATCTTTGCAATTTGCGCGGCGGCCGAACCGACCGCGCCAGCGGCCGAGGTCACGACCGCGGTCTCGCCGGGCTTTGGCCTGGCGATATCAAGCATGCCAAAATAGGCCGTGAGTCCGGGAATGCCGAGCACGCCGATCGACGTCGACGGCGACAGTCTGAGGTCCGAAATGCGGCGGGCGGCCGCCGCGTCAACCACGCCGTGGGTTTGCCAGCCAAGATAGGTCGCGACCCAATCTCCGGGCGCAAGCGAGGGATCGCGCAACTCCAGCACGGTGCCAGCGGCTGCAAGGCCGAGCGCATCGCCGATCGCCAGCGACGCAACATAGCTTGCGGTTTGCGACATGCGTCCCCGCATCCCGGGATCGACGCTGATGAAGCGATTTTGCACCAGCACCTGACCGGGCTTCAATTCCGGCAGTTGCACCTCGTCAATCCGAAAATTGTCCAGCGTGGGCAGCCCGGTCGGCCGCGACGCGAGCACGAAACGTCGATTGATCATTTTTTTGGCGCCTGCTCTCGGATCTCAAGTCATCGCGCGTGTCGTCTCGTCGAACAGCTCGTCGACGCTGAACTTGCGCGGGATCAGCGCCTGCTGTGCCGCGTAGGCGGTGATCAGCTCCAGAGGCTTGCGGACAGCTTCGACGCCGAACGGCAGGAAGTCGATAGCACCTGCCGGCTTGGATGCCGCCTTGCTGGCCTTGAGCAACCGATAGACCTCACGAACAACATCCGGCTGGTTTTTCGAAAGTCGCTCGGTGACCACGACGAGATGATTGACCGGCACGATGCCGTGCTGGCGGTACCAGCGCTCCGCCTCAGCCTTCGGGTCGGCGAACAGCGGCTTCAGCCGCGGATCATCAGAGGTTTCGCCGAGCACGGCGTCGAGCTCACCATCGAGCAGCATCTGCAGGATTTTCTTGTCCCTTGGCGCACGCTCGGTGGTGTCAACATATTCGGCGACGTGCGGGTCCTCGAAGGTCACCCAGCGAATTTGATCGAGGTCGACGCCATAGTCGTTGGCGAGGATGCCGCGAATCCAGGCGCCGGTTGTCGTCGTGAACGAGCGGATGCCGACGCGTCTGCCCCTGAGGTCAGCAGGTCCAAGCTTGCCGCGCTCAGCGTTATAGAGCGCGTAGGCATGCTGGAAGCGGCCAAGCATCGTGGCCGGCAGCAGCACCAGCGGCTTGTTGTGCGCCCGCGCCATCAGATAGGTCACGATCGCCATCTCGCAAACGTCGAACTTCTGCTCGCGCACCATCGGCTTGAACGCCGCATTGGTCGGTGAGAACTCGACGAACTCGAACGCGACGCGCTCGGACCGCACCTCGCCCGCCTTGAGCGGACGCATATGGGCGTGATCGCCAAGTACGGCCCGCAACTTCTTGGCGGTCATAACAAGCTCCGATCGCGGGCAACAATCACTTCAGAACTTCCTCGACCGTCGGGAACAGCCGCTGATACGCCTCGCCATAAGCCATCGGCACGCCGGTATTACGGCTGCCCTGGATGCCGCGGTTGAGCGCGACACGCTCATAGTAGCCCCAGAGATGCTTTTGCGCGCCGAGGATCTGGAACGCCTTGTATTTCTGCTCCCACACCTCGTCGATCTTCAGGATCAGGTTGGGCTTGAAGTTGCACATCTCCGGCTGGTGCGGCTCGAACAGGAACACCGGCGGCGCGGCGTACTGATACTTGGCGTCGGGCTTGTGGCCCATCGCCTGAGCCACCACGCGTGTTTGTTGGGCGAAGTGCGCGGCATCCGGATGGTCGAAGTTGTAGGGATCTTCCAGCGCGTGAGTCAGCACGAAGCTTGGATTGCTCTCGCGGTAGATGTCGACCATGCGGTCGAAATGCTGATCGTTGAGCTTCAGCGGATAATCGCCGCAGTCGAAGAACTCGATCTCGGCCCCAAGCAATTCCGCTGCGCGCAAAGCCTCGTCCTTGCGGCCGGCCTTGACGCTTGCCAGCGTCGCGCCGGCTTCCTTCCACGCGAACTGGCTTTCTCCGCGCTCGCCAAATGACAGACAAACGATCTTGACGCGGTAGCCGCGTTTGGCGTGCAGCGCGATCGCCCCGCCCGCGCGCCAGACAAAATCGCCGGGATGGGCCGTGACGACCAGGCCCGTTTTCGTTTCAGCCATGAACTTGCTCCACTTAGAGCATGATCCGGAAAAGTGGATGCCGGTTTTCCGAAAAGATCATGCTCAATCAAAAAAGGGTTAGAGCGCGGTGGCAAGCCATCGCGCACTAGCTATTCGGTCCGCGGTCCATGCCGACAGGCTGCCAGCGTTTCAGCGCGGTGTTCTGCAGCACCGACGGATTGACGCAGCTCTTCGGCCAGAAGCCCTGCAGCACGAGCGACAGCTCGAAGCCGACACGACGCTTACGGGCTTCATCGAACCGCCCGGATGCCGAGGCGACGTGCGCCGTCAGCGTGACGTTCTCCATGCTGAGCATGGGATTGTTGTGCGAGGGCGGTTCGCGCTCGAGCACGTCAAGCGCCGCATGTGCGATCCAGCCTTCCTGCAATGCCTTGATCAGCGCTTCCTCGTTCACGGTCGCGCCGCGCCCGGTGTTGATGAAGATCGGCTGTCTTCTTCATCTGCCGGAAATGCTCCTCGCCCAGCATGTGGTTGAGCTCGGGCCGTGCCGGCGCATGCATCGAGACGAAGTCGGACTGCTGCAGCACCTCCGACAACGTCGCCGGCATCACGCCGTGCTCGGAGATCACCATCTCCTCGATAAACGGATCGTAGGCCATCAACCGCAAGCCGAACGGCGCGGCGCGCCTGGCGGTTGCACGTGCGACGCGGCCGAACGAGATGAAGCCCAGCGTCTGCCCTTGCAATCGCGGAATCTTGAGCAGCGCCGGCCGGCCTTCCGACCAGCGTCCCTGGCGCACCATCTTGTCCTGCTCGATCAGTCTGCGGAAACCCGCCAGCAACAGCGTCATGGCGTGGTCAGCGACCTCCTCGATGAAGGTGTCGGGCACATTGGTGACGGGAATGCCGCGCGCGGTCGCAGCCTTCACGTCGACGCTGTCGACGCCGACGCTGCCGAGCGTAATCACCTTGCACTTGTCGAGGCTGTCGATGATCTTTTTTGTGATCGGAATGCCCTTGGCGTAGATCGCGTCCGCATCCTTCGCGGCGGCGATGAAGCCAGCTTCGTCAGTGGGCGCTTCAACGATCTCGGCGCCGATCGGCGTCAGCTCTTCAAGCTCGTAACCATAGCCGCCGCCGGCCACCGTGAAGCTCGCGCCTTTCGGTGTCACCACCTTGAACTTCGCCATGCTGCTCTCCCTTTGATTTATTTGAACCTTGGATTTTTGAATTTTGATCGTTGCTATTCCGCCGCCCGCTCGTGGAACAACCCGCGCAAGCCTGCGCTCGATGCGGCACAGACGCCCCGCTCGGTGATCAGGCCGGTCACCAGTCGCGCCGGCGTCACGTCGAACGCATAGTTCGCCGCATTGGTCGCATCGGGCGAAATCCGGACCTTGCCGATCCTGCCGTCCTCGTCACGGCCCCAAACGAAGGACACCTCGTCGGCACCGCGCTGCTCGATCGGGATCGAGCGGCCATCGGGCAAATTCCAGTCGATACTGGACGACGGCAATGCGACGTAGAACGGCACGCCGTTATCGTGGGCGGCAAGCGCCTTCAGATAGGTGCCGATCTTGTTGCAGACGTCGCCATTGGCCGCGGTCCGGTCGGTGCCGACGATCACCATGTCGACCATGCCTTTTTGCATCAAATGGCCGCCGGCGTTGTCGACGATGAGCGTGTGCGGGATGCCCTCCTGCCCCAGCTCCCAAGCGGTGAGCTGAGCGCCTTGATTACGCGGGCGGGTCTCGTCGACATAGACGTGGATGTTGAGGCCCTCTTGCGCCGCGAGATAAATCGGCGAGGTCGCGGTGCCGTAGTCGACCGTCGCAAGCCAGCCAGCGTTGCAATGGGTCAGGATGTTGACCGGCGCGCCATCGGGTTTTTTCCGAGCCAGCAGCTGAATCAGCGTCAGTCCATTGCGTCCGATATTGCGGTCGATCTCAACATCCTCATCGGCGATTTCGCCGGCACGACGATACGCCAGCGCCATGCGATCGCTCGACCTTGGCCGGGCGCAAGACTTGCAGCATCTCGTCCAGCGCCCAGCGCAGGTTGATCGCGGTCGGTCGGGTGCGGTGCAACTGCTCAGCGGCCCGCTTCAGCGCGGCGTCCGATGCATCGACTGCGGTTTGCAGCGCGAGCCCATAGGCCGCAGCTACGCCGATCAGCGGCGCCCCGCGCACCCACATGTCGCGGATCGCGGTCGCCATGGTTTCGACCGAGCCAATTGTCTCGACGCGGAAATCATGCGGCAGCCAGCGTTGATCGATCACATCGACCGAGCGGCCATCGGCGTTGAGCCAGATCGTGCGGTAGTGGCGGCCCTGGGCTCTCAACGTGTCACTCCCTCTTGGCGCGCCATCATCTCGCTCGCGTCAGCGCATCGCCGCGGCAATGTTGCCGCCATCGACCGTCGTCACATCCGCCGTAGTGCGCTCCGCCAGCGCCTGGTGCAGGAACGCCTGCGCCACGTCATCGGCGGTAACCTCCTGGCCCAGCAGATTGCCGCTCATATAATCCTCTTTCGACAGGCCGCGCGCCGCCGAGCGGCTCGCGATCATTGTGTCATTGAGCAGCCCTGAGCGGATGCGGTCGGCGTTGACGGCGTTCACGCGGATGCCGTCTTTGCCGTACTCCAGAGCGTATTGCCGGGACAGGAACAAGGTCGCCGCCTTGGGCAGGCCGTAGGCGCCAAAATTGGCGCCGGGATTGACCGCCTGCTTGGACACGTTGAATAGCAGGACGCCGCCCGTGCCCTGCTGCTTGAACAATTTCACCGCCTGTTGCGCCACGGTCTGGTGCGCGAAGAAGTTCAGCTCAAAACTCTTGCGCAACAGGGCGTCGTCGATCTCGCCGATGCCGCCCTCCCAGGCCGCACCGGCATTGGAGACCACAATGTCAGCGCCGCCATAAGCGTCGATCACCGCATCGAACGCCGCGCGCACAGAGTCCTTATTCGTGACGTCGCATGCGAGCCCGATCGAATCGTTGCCGGCCTGTTTCGCCGCCGCTTCCGCTGCCGTCTCGTCGAGATCGAGCACGGCGACATGGGCGCCATTGGCCGCAAACAGCCGCGCGGTCGCCGCACCGATCGCGCCGCCGCCGCCGGTCACTATCATCACCTGCCCAGTCAAAGTCTTCGGTTTGGCGCCTTTCAGCTTGGCCTGCTCCAGCGACCAGTATTCGAGATCGAACAGCTGGTCGTGGCTGAGCGGCCGGAATTCGCCGATCGCCTCAGCGTCGACCACAGCCTCGATCCACGTCTCGGCGCAGTCGGCGGCAATTTTCGCGTCTTTGAGCGTGCGGCCATGGCCGAACAGACCGACGCCGGGGATCAGCGTCAGCCGCGGCATCGGATCGAGCATGACGCGGTCGCCGCCGACGCGGGCGTTGTTGCGCGCGAAGTATGCTGTGTAGTCGGCCGCAAAAGCGGAGACGCGGTCGCGGATTACCTTGCCATAGCTGGCAAATGTCGCGAGCTCGGGCGCCGGCAGCACCACTGGTCCGGTCTTGATACGGATCGAGAGGTCAGGCGTCGAGACGCCGCGCCGCGCCAGGTTGTCGAGGTTGTCGGCTGCGACGAACTTGAGAATTTCCGGCGACGTCCGGAATGTGCTGACGAAGCGCTCGGTCTCGCGGGCGCTGCGCCGGAACGCGATTGCGCCGCGCAGAAGGGGCGCGATGTCACGGGCGCTCGCGAGCGGCGCGGGCGAAGCTGCGCGAACGATCGCCGGCTTGCCGTTCTTAGCGACATACGCCTCGGCGAGCGAGACGTAGTGGATCATCCGCTCATAGGCTTGCTTCGCCGTATCGCCGAAGGTGAAGATGCCATGCTTGTCGAGGATCAGCCCTTCGACGCCGTCGTCCTCCTCAAAGACATCGGCGGCAGCGACCGCAAGCTCGAAGCCCGGCATGATGTAGGGTACGAAGCCGAGTTTTTCGCCAAAGATCTCCTTGCAGAGCTGACGGCTGCCGTCCTGATCAACCACCGACAGGATCGCGGTCGAATGGGTGTGGTCGACGAAGGTGTGCGGCAGGAAGGCGTGCAGCAACGTCTCGACCGAAGGATTGGGCGCGCCAGGATCGATCAGGTTGGAGCGCTGCAGCGCGACCATGTCCTCGTCCGTGAGCTTGCCGAGCTTGCGCGCCTTGCGCAGGCCGTCGAGCTTCACCGCTGGCAGACCGGGCGGCTCGATCGTCGCCATGTCCCAGCCGCTGCCCTTGACGCACAGCACAGGCCAACGGTCGCCCACGAGATCGGTCGCGGTGGTCTTGCAAGAGGTGTTGCCGCCGCCGTGCAGCACCAGGCGCGGGTCACGGCCGAGCAGCCGCGTCGTGTAGACCCTGAGTGCGAGATCGCGCGCAATCCCCTTCGCCGCATACTGCGCGACTATTGATTCGGCCGCAGCGTCATTCCATTGGCTTTGCATCAGAGAAGCCTACCGCATGTCCCGGAAAAGTGGATACCGGTTTTCCGACGAGGACATGCGCAAAACAAAGCAAAATCTATGATGACTTGGCCACCAGCATATTTGGCCGGCAGAGCCCCCCACAAACGGCTCCCGCCCCGTGATTTTAATTGATTTGGGAGCCATTCAACGTGCTTTTTCTGCCACGCCTGCACAATAGAATGCGACATCGGCGTGGCTGCCCTTTGACCGCGCTGCCGGAGTGAAACATGCCCTCTCAATCGAGGACCGCGCACAGAACATGGCTTGCGGTCGTCAGCCTGCTCGTCCTTTTGGGACCGAACTGGACGCTCGCGCAACAGCCGGCGGATCGGCCGACGTCTTCAGCCCCGGCGGCAGGAGCGCCGCCCTCAACGCCGCTTCAGGGGGTCGGCGGGCCGGCGCAGAACTTCCCTGTTGTCGGCGAGCAGCACCGCTTGCCGCCGGATTCCACGACAAAGCAGTCCGTCGCCCTGCCGAACCGCACGCTCAACTTCACGGCGACCGCGGGTTCGATTCGCCTGTTCAACGATAAGGGCGAGGCCGAGGCCGATATCGCCTACACCGCCTACCAGCTCGACGGCGGCGACCTCGCCACGCGCGCCGTAACGTTCTTTTTCAACGGCGGCCCCGGCGCCTCGTCGGCCTGGCTGCAGCTTGGCGCGGCGGGGCCCTGGCGGATCACGTTCGGCAGCGACGGCGTGTCCCCCTCGCCCGAGCGCAAGGCCAACGCCGAGACCTGGCTCGATTTCAGCGATCTCGTGTTCATCGATCCCGTCGGTACCGGCTATAGCCGCTTCTTCGCGACCGGTGAGGATGTGCGCAAGAAGTACTTTTCGGCCGAAGGCGACATCACCGCTAACGCCGTCACGGTGCGGCGCTGGCTCGAAAAGAACGGCCGCCTGATGTCGCCGAAATACATCGTCGGCGAGAGCTATAGCGGCATCCGTGGCCCGCGCATCGTCAGGAATCTGCAGACCCAACAGGGCATCAGCGTGAAGGGGCTGATCCTGGTCTCGCCGGTGCTCGACTTCCGCGAATATTCCGGCTCAAGCCTGCTGCAATATGTGGCGAGCCTGCCGACGATGGCTGCGGCCGCCCGCGAGGCCAAGGAAGGCGACAAGGGCCCGGTGACCCGCGCCGCCATGGCCGACGTCGAGCGCTACGCTGCCGGCGAGTTTTTGAGCGATCTTGTCAAAGGCCTCGCCGACACGGAAGCGACGAACCGCCTTGTCCGACAAGTTCGCCGAGTTCACAGGCATCGACAGGGCGGTCAGCCGCCGGCTCGCCGGCCGCTTGGACCCAATCGAATTCCGCCGCGAGTTCGATCGCCGCAACGGCAGGGTGGCCGGCCGTTACGACGCATCGATCAGCGGCTTCGACCCCCAACCGGATTCGAGCTTCTTTCACTTTGACGATCCGTCCCTCGAGCCGCTGCTGGCGCCGCTGACGAGTGCTGTGGTCGATCTCACCACTCGCCAGCTCAACTGGAGGCCTGATGGTTCCTACGAGGTGCTGAGTAACGAGGTCAATCACGCCTGGGATTTTGGCCGCGGCCTGAATCCGCTGGAGTCCATCACCCAGCTCAAGCAGATTCTTGCGCTCGATCCGAAGTTCAAGCTGGTGGTGGCGCATGGTCTGTTCGACCTCGCCGCCCCCTATTTCGGTTCGAAGATTCTGCTCGACCAGTTGCCCGCCTATGCCACGCCCGATCGGTTCAAGCTCGTCGTTTATCCTGGCGGCCACATGTTCTATTCGCGTGACGATTCACGACAGGCCCTGCGCGCGGAAGCGCTGGCAATGATGAAATAACGAAGCCCAGGGAAAAAGATGCCCATCCAGTATGTGGTCGAAGGCGGTCGAAAATTGTCGGGCACCATCGAGCCCGCAGGCAACAAGAACGCTGCATTGCCGATCATGGCGGCAGCGCTGCTCTCCGAGCATCCGGTCACGTTGCGCAATGTGCCGCGCATCCGCGACACCGAGACGCTGGCGGAGCTAATCCGCAGCGTCGGTGCCAGCGTCGAATGGCAGAATCGCAACACGCTCACGATCCACGCCAAGACAATCCGCGCTGCAGACCTCGACCCCGGCCTCTGCGCCCGTATCCGCGCCTCGATCCTGCTCGCCGGCCCGCTGCTTGCCCGCTGCGGCGAAGTCACCTTGCCGCCGCCGGGCGGCGATATCATCGGCCGCAGGCGGATCGATACCCACCTGTTGGCGCTTGAGCAGCTCGGCGCCACGGTTGCGGCCGACGACCGCTTCGAGTTCAAGGCGCGGCAGCTCAAAGGAGCCGACGTCTTTCTCGACGAGCCCAGCGTGACCGCGACGGAGAACGCGCTGATCGCGGCGGTCGCCGCCCATGGCACCACGCATCTGCGCAACGCTGCCTCGGAGCCCCACGTCCAGGACCTTGCCCGCTTCCTCGTCGCACTTGGCGCTGATATCGAAGGCATCGGCACCAACACCATGGTCATCCATGGGCCGGCCACGCTCGCGGGCGCCGACTATGCCATTGGACCCGACCACATCGAGGTCGGCTCGCTGATTGGCCTTGCCGCTGTCACACGCTCGCCCTTGCGCATCGCGCGAGCCGGCGTCGCCCATCTGCGCTCGATCCGCATGGGATTTGAGCGGCTCGGCATCGTCTGCGAAACGCAGGGCGACGATCTCGTCGTATCCGACAGGCAGACGCTGCAGGTACAGAACGACGTCGGCGGCCACGTCCCCAAAATCGAGGACCAGCCATGGCCGGCGTTCCCCGCCGACCTGATGTCGATCGCCATCGTCACCGCGACCCAGTGCGACGGAATGATCCTGATGTTCGAGAAGATGTTCGAATCCAGGCTGTTCTTCGTCGACAAGCTGATCTCGATGGGCGCCCGTATCGTCTTGTGCGATCCGCACCGCGCCATCGTCGCCGGTCCCGTGCGCCTCAAAGGCGCGTTCGTGACCTCGCCCGATATCCGCGCCGGCATGGCGATGCTGCTGGCGGCGATGTGTGCCGAGGGCACTAGCACGATCGACAACGCCGACCAGATCGAGCGCGGCTATGAGCGGATCGACGAGCGCTTAGCGCGCTCGGCGCGCGCATTCGCCGCGCACCAGAGCGCGCGTGATCCGCCTGCGGGCTGGCGTTACGCGCCCTGCGGCGATGGCGACATGAATTCCTTGTCCTGCTCCGCCTGCCGCGCGTGATCGGTAGCGAACATGACGTAGACCGCCGGCACCACGAACAGCGTGAACAGCGTGCCGATCGAGAGCCCGCTCGCAATCACGAGTCCCATGTTGAAGCGCGACACCGCACCGGCGCCGCTCGCGATGATCAGCGGGATGACGCCCAGAACCATCGCCGCCGTGGTCATCAGGATCGGGCGCAGGCGGATGCCCGCGGCGCGTTCGACCGCCTCGCGCTTGGTTAGCCCGGTGCGCTGCAAGTCGTTGGCGAACTCCACGATCAGAATACCGTGCTTGCTAATCAAGCCCATCAGCGTGACGAGACCGACGTCGGTGTAGATGTTGAGCGAAGCGCCGCCGATGCCGAGGCTGACGAAGATCAGCGCGCCCGCGATCGACATCGGCACCGAGATCAGAATGATGCATGGATCACGAAAACTTTCGAACAGCGCGCCGAGCGACAGGAAGATGATCACGAGCGCGAATCCGAAGGTCGCGACGAAGCCCGACGATTCCTGGACGTATTGGCGCGACAGCCCGCCATAGTCGATCGTATAACCCTTTGGCAGGGTCCTTGCCGCGAGGTCCTTCAGATAGTTGAGCGCATCGGCCTGAGCCACACCGGGCGCCGCAACACCCTGGATCGTCGCGCTGTTCAATTGCTGAAAGTGATTCAGCGACTCCGGCACCGTCATCGTGGTGATCTTGGCGATCGTCGACAGCGGCACCGGCACACCGGAGATATTGGCGACGTAGTAGTTCAAGAGCTGGTCGGTGTTCAGCCGATAGCGCTGCGCCACCTGGGGGATCACCTTGTACGAGCGCTGATCCAGGCTGAAATAGTTTACATAGCCGCCGCCCAGCATCGAGGCCATGGCGCCACCGACGTCACTCATCTTCAAGCCAAGCTGTGAGGCTTTGTCTCGATCGATATCGACTGTCAATTCCGGGTTGTCGATCTTCAGGTCGGTATCGAGGAAGATGAAGTTGCCGCTACCCACGGCTGTTTTCAGGAACTGCTGCGCGACGTCGTTCAGGCGGTTGAACGGCTCGGTTGTGGTGATCACGAACTGCACCGGCAGGCCCTGGCTGCCTGGCAGCGGCGGCAGCTGGAACGCCGCGACGCGGGCGCCGGCGACCTTGTTGAGCTCCTGCTGCACCAGCGGCTGCAATTGATTGCTGGTCCGCGGCCGCTCATCCCACGGCTTCAACACCATGCCGGCCACCACCGTACCTGGCGAGTTAATCTGGAAGACGTGATCGGTTTCGGGGAACTGCCGGAAGATCTTGTAGACCTGCTCGGCGTATAACACCTTCTGTTGCAGCGTGGCATCGGGTGCCAGCGTCGATGAGGCGATGACGACGCCCTGGTCCTCCTGGGGCGCCAGCTCGCTCTTGGCGCCCACGTAAAGGAAATAGATGCTGGACAGCACTAGCAGCGCGAACACGCCTGTTACCGGCAGATAATTCAGGCTATTGTGCAGCCGCTTCTCGTAACCGCTGCGCAACGCCTCGAAGCGGCGGTCGAGGAAGCTGACGAAGCGCTCCTGCCAGCCGTTCGAGGTGTCGTGGGGTTTCAGCAGGCGTGAGCTCATCATCGGCGACAGCGTCAATGCCACCACCGCCGATATCGTCACCGTGCCGACGAGCGTAAACGCGAACTCGGTGAACAGCGCGCCGGTCAAACCGCCCTGGAACGCGATCGGGACATAGACCGCGACCAGCACGACGGTCATGGCAATGATCGGTCGCCCGAGTTCGCGGGCACCTTCGATCGCCGCCTGATATGGCGTCTTGCCCTCCTCCAGATGCCGGCTGACGTTCTCGACCACGATGATCGCGTCGTCGACCACGAGGCCGATCGCCAGCACCAGCGCGAGCAGAGTCAGCAGATTGATCGAGAAGCCGAGCGCCAGCATCATGGTGAAGGTGCCGACCAGCGACAGCGGGATCGCGACCATCGGGATCACGACCGAGCGCAGCGAGCCGAGGAACAGGAACACCACGACGTTGACGATCAGCAGCGCCTCGACCAGCGTCCGCACCACATCGCGGATCGCCGCGTTCACGAACTCGGTCGAGTCATAGACGATCTGTCCGCGCAAGCCCGCCGGCAGCTGGTCGTGGATATCCGGAAACACCTTGTGAACGCCGGCTGATGACGTCGAGCAGATTGGCAGCCGGCGCGACCTGGATGCCGATATATACGGCAGGCTTGCCGTCAAAGGCGACTTGCGTGTCGTAGTTGTCGGCGCCGAGGGAGACGTTGGCGACGTCCTTCAGTCGCACGATCGCCCCACCCGCCTGCTTGACGATCAGGTCTGCGAACTCCTCCTTCGAATGCAGCCCGGTCGACGCCGTGAGATTGACCTGCACCATCTGCCCTTTGGTGGTGCCAAGCCCCGAAATGTAGTTGTTCTGCGCCAGCGCTGTTGAAACATCCGCCGCGGTGACGCCGTAGGCCGCGAGCTTCGCCGGGTCAAGCCAGGCGCGCAGCGCGAAGTTCTGTGCGCCGAGGATTTCGGCGGTTTGCACGCCGGCGACCGCCTGCAACTTCGGCTGCACGACGCGGGTGAGATAGTCCGTGATCTGGTTCGGCGACAGCACGTTGCTGTCAAAGCCGAGATACATCGCGTCCACGGTCTGGCCGATCTGCACGGTCAGCACTGGCTGCTGCGTGCCCGATGGCAGCTGGTTCAGCACCGAGGAGATCTTGGTATTAATCTCGGTTAACGCCTTGTCGGGGTCGTAGTTCAGCCGAAGGTTCACTGTGATGGTGCTGACGCTGCTGATGCTTTTTGACGAGATGTAGTCGATGCCGTTGGCTTGTGCGATCGCGTTTTCCAGCGGCGTCGAGATAAAGCCCGCGATGACATCCGGGTCGGCGCCGTAATAGGTTGTCGTCACCGTCACCACCGCGTTCTGCGTGCGCGGATACTGCAGGATGGGCAGCGAACCCATGGCGCGCAAGCCGAGCGCCAGGATCATCAGGTTGACGACAGTGGCCAGCACGGGCCTGCGAATGAAGAGATCGGTGAAGCTCATCGCGCCCCTCACTCTTCCGAGACGCGCGGATTAGCGCTGAACGGCGGCGTCACCTCGTTGTTAACGACGATCGGTGCACCGTCGTTGAGCTTGGTCTGTCCGGCGGTGACGACGACGTCGCCCGGCTTGATGCCCTCGAGCACTGCGACCTGGTCACCACGGGTCTGGCCGGTCTTGACGAAGGTCTGGTGCGCGACGCCCTTGCCCTCGCTCTTGAGCCCGACCACGTAGGCGATGTTGCCGAAGGAGTTGTAGGAAATCGCCGTCTTCGGCAGGGTGACGTAGTCCTTTGGCGCGCCGAGATCGATGTCGACGGTCGCAAACATGCCCGGCAGCAGCTTCTCATCGGGGTTCTTCAGTGTCGCGCGGACCTGAACATTGCGCGTCGACGCGCTGACCACCGGATTGATGGCGGAAATTTCGCCGGCGAAGGTCGCGTCGGGCCAGGTGTCGATTTTTGCGGTGACCTGCTGACCCACCTTGATTTTCGCCAGCGCCTGCTGCGGCAAGAAAAAATCGACATAGATCGGATCAAGGTGCTGCAGCGTCACCATCGCAGTGCCGGCCGCGATGTATTGTCCGAGATCGACCATGCGGATGCCGAGCCGGCCGGCGAACGGCGCCTTGACCGATTTGAAATCGACCAATGCCTGTTGCTGGGCGACCTGCGCTTGGTTGTTCTGAAGATTGGCGAGATCGGTATCAACCTGCTGCTGGCTCACGGCGTCGGTCTTCAGTAACCGGCTGTCGCGGTCATAGTTGAGCTGCGCGAGCTTCGTCGTCGCTTTCAGCGCGTCCAGCTTGGCGATGTCGTCGGATGCATCGAGTTCGACCAGCAGCGTGCCCTGCTCCACGCGCGCGCCGGATTGAAAATGGATCGCCTTGACGATCCCGGGGACCTGCGCGCTTAGGTCGGCGCCCTTCTCGGCCCGCGTCGACCCGACCGCCTCGAGTTGATCCTGCCAGGGCTGCGTTGCCGCCGTGATCGTCGAGATCGTCTGCGGCGGATTGCGCAAGTTCGCAATCGCCTGGGCGATCATCTTTGCCTTGAAGGCTTGAAAGCCGAAGATCGCTGCGAAAACCATACCGACAGCGGCCAACATAATCACCATGCGTCGAAGCATCAGGCGCCCTTTTTTACAAGAGTTCCCCAAGTGCCCCAACAGCGCTGGATAGATCGCAATTGTTTTGCGATTTTCCAGATGTGAAACCGCCACAAAATTGGCAGCTTTTGCGGACCGCAAATGCGGGAATGACGTGAGCTACAGCTTTCGACCTGCCGGACCTTCGGATCTGCCCACGCTGCGGCGATGGTTGCACAAGCCCGAGGTCGTGCGCTGGTGGGGTGACCCTGAGGAACAGGCGGCATTACTTGAGACCGATCTCAGCGAGCCGCTGATGGTGATGCGGATCGTTGCGTTCAAGGATCGTCCCTTCGCCTACGCGCAGGACTATGATGTCAGTTCCTGGCCGCAAGCGCAGTTTGGCCATCTGCCTGCTGGATCGCGCGCGATCAACGCGTTCATCGGCGAGCCCGATATGATCGGCCGCGGCCATGGCGCGGCGTTTCTGTGCCTGCTGGCACAGTGCCTCATCAGCGAAGGTGCTCCGCTGGTGGCGATCGATCCTGATGTGACCAACCAGCGCGCTCGCCGCGCCTACCGAAACGCTGGCTTTATCGATGACCCGTCGGCCAACTTGCAAGATGAACGCGTGCGCGTCATGTTGTTTCGCCAGTGATCCAAAACGAGACCATGCACCAGCGAAACCAACGAGCAATGCGCGTGTTACGACCGCCGGCCTCATCAGCGGTTGTCCGTTAATGATCTCCAGTGGATTGCCTTAAGCACTCATACACGATGACGAACAAGGCGCACGCTGCTGCGGAACGCCGCGACGCTTGCGGCGTTGGACCGGGTTGATTGGACGACCGGGCCGATGGGGAGATCACGATGAGCCGCTATTCGCTCGCAAAGATCGACAACGAATACGTCGTGCAGGCCGAAGGCCAGAGCATCCTGCGCCTGAGCAGTCGCCGCCAGGCGGCAAAACTGATCTCAGCGCTCGCCGAGCGTGAGGAGTGTGAGGCGGCCGGGGACGAACCTCACCAACGATGCCTGAATCCCCAGCCGCCGCCCCAGCCAAAGCCCCAGCGCGGTCCCCAGTAGCCGCGGTAATACGGTCGATAGTAGCCGTAGTACGGGTATGGCGGCCCGACATAGACCGGACCGGGGTCGTAGACGACCGGCGCCTCCTCAGCGTAGACCTGCGGAACCGAACGTCGCACGACGTGGCGCGGCGCCCGAGGAGGCCGAGGTACGTCGAGGTTTCGCTGGATCACGTAGCCTTGCTGGCCATTGAACGAGACCTGGCACCAGCCATTGGTGCAGGTCGCGGCTTCGACAGAGGTGCCCTTCGGAATCAACGCAAGGATCTTGCCTGAGGTCGCTGGCGTATCGCGCAAATTGACCTCGGCCGTGACGGTGGTCGGCTTTGCACTCGCAGTCGCGACCGACACAATCAGTGACACCGCGGCAATCAGGCCTGTTCGAGCTAAAGTCATCTTCGTCCCTCATCGCAAAGCCCGTAACGCGCCAATCATGGCACGATTGGCGCGGCGAGAAAATTCCACCCTCGATTACATCTTGGCAAGAATTGTCGCGACAACGTGCGCGGTTGGCCTCTGACGGGCCACAATTCCGCCGGCTGCCGCACCGAACCCTTGTTGGTCAATGCGCTTCGGGATGTTTTGGCGAACCGATTCCAGCGCGGTGCGTTGATCGCGCGGATCGGAACACCTTGGTAATCGATTGGAATGACAATGCGGCCCTTTCGGCAACCGGCGCTGGTTACGGCACTCCTGCTGGTCGGCGCATCGCCAGACATCGCGCATGCCGAGTCCGTGCCCTTCGCGTGCGAGATGCAGCCTGACCATCAGACTATCCGCATCGTGCTGTCCAACCCGGCCAAACGCGAGCGCTCATGCATCGCGAACTGTCAGTTCCAGACGCCGCATTACGGCGGCGAGGTGCAAGTGATCTGTGCACATCCGGTTGCGGCCGACGCCACGGATATCGAGATGTGTACCAGGGACTCCGGCGGCCAAGAGCTGATCAAGCAGACTTTTGGCTCAGCGGATTGCTATAATTACTGATCACCTGCGACCAGCCCGGTGCGCGTATCCAGGACGCACGATGTCCGCTTTCAGGATCACAGCGTTCGCGCCAAGCCCGCAATTTCAGCAATTTGGCACGGAGGCGACATACTGCCCTGGACGAGGTAACCTGCGATGCGGCGACGATATTTGGACGTGACCACGGGAGATCAACATGCCCTTCGCGCTGGCGGACGATGGGGTGCGGTTGTATTTCGAAGAGGCGGGATCCGGCCGTCCCGTGATTCTCGTTCATGAATTCGCGGGAGATTTGCGCAGCTACGAGTTGCAGATCCGACATTTCGGAAAACGCTATCGCGCCATTGCCTTCAACGCGCGCGGTTTCCCGCCGTCCGACGTTCCGGAGCACGTCTCTTCCTATTCGCAGACACGCGCGGCCGATGACATTCTTGCGGTGTTGGATCATCTCGGTGAACGACAAGCGCACATCGTCGGCCTCTCGATGGGCGGCTTCGCAACGTTGCATTTCGGCCTGCGTCATCCGCAGCGAGCGCTGTCATTGTGCATCGGCGGCTGCGGCTACGGCGCCGAACTGGACCAGCGTGAGAGATTTCGCGCGGAGGCTGACGCGATCGCGAATGCAATCCGCACCGAAGGCATGGCAGCGTTCGCCGAACGCTATGCTTATGGGCCGACCCGGGTGCAATGCCAGAACAAGGATCCGCGCGGTCACGCCGAGTTTAAGGCGCAGCTGGCCGGGCATTCGGCGGTCGGATCAGCCAATACCCAGCAAGGCGTGCAGAAAGAGCGGCCCTCTCTTTACACGTTGGTCGAGGACATGAGGTGCCTCACCGTGCCAACACTGATTATTACGGGCGACGAGGATTGGCCTTGCCTCAATCCGGGTATTCTCATGAAGCAAAGCATTCAATCGGCCGCGCTCGCCGTGATCCCGAATTCGGGCCATGCAATCAACATCGAAGAGCCGGAGGAATTTAACCGGATCGTCGGCAATTTCCTGTCCCAGGTCGAAAGCGGCCGGTGGCCGCAGCGCGACCCTCGCGCAATCAGCGCCTCCATTACCGGAATGAAGGATTAATAGACCAGGGCTCGTCCTGCGCGAGCAGCGGTCACAAGAATCGGGGGCGCAAACTGGTTGCCGGTGTAGATGTGCCAGATGTCGCCCTGTGGCTGGGCGGTGGTGTTCATCGGCCCCATCGGCGCGTGGAGGTTGATGTTGGTTGTGTACTCCGCCTGCCGCACAATAATCTTTCGCGCGACGGGAACTTTTTCCGAGAGGGGTTGATGCGATTCTTTACGTCGCCGCACGAGCGCGGCGACGCAAAACGAACCGCGGCTAGATTCCCTCGAACAGCGCGGTCGAGAGATACCGCTCAGCGAAGGACGGCACGATCGCGACGATGGTCTTGCCGGCATTCTCTGACCGCTTGCCGATCTCGATCGCGGAGGCAATCGCAGCGCCCGAAGAGATGCCGCCGGGAATGCCTTCGACCCGCGCCAGCGCGCGCGCGGTTTCCAGCGCCGTCGCGCTGCTGACGTGAAACACCTCGTCGATGACCGAGCGATCGAGAATGTCGGGAATGATGCCGGCGCCGATACCCTGGATCTTGTGCGGGCTGTGGGCGCCGCCGACCAGCACCTGACTTTCCTCCGGCTCGACCGCGACGATCTTCAGGTTCGGCAGCCGCGGCTTCAGCACCTGGCCGACGCCCGTGATGGTGCCGCCGGTGCCGACGCCCGCGACGAAAATATCGAGCTTGCCGCCGGTATCGTTCCAGATCTCTTCCGCAGTTGTGCGGCGGTGGATCGCCGGATTGGCGAGGTTCTTGAACTGCTGCGGCATCACCGAGTTCGGGATGGTGCGCAAGAGTTCGTCGGCCGCGGCCAGCGCGCCTTTCATGCCTTCCGCGGCGGGAGTGAGGATCACTTCGGCGCCAAGATAGGCCAGCATGCGGCGCCGCTCGATCGACATCGAGTTCCGGCATTACGAGCTTCAACCGATATCCCTTGGCCGCCGCGACGAATGCAAGCGCGATCCCGGTGTTGCCCGAAGTCGGCTCGACCAGCACGGTTCCCGGCTTGATGATCCCGGCCTGCTCCATCGCATCGATCATGGCCGCCCCGATGCGATCCTTCACGCTGGTCGCCGGATTGAAATACTCGAGCTTGGCCAGGATGGTGGCCCTTGCGCCGCGCTGAGCGGGCAACTTGTTCAGCTTGACCAGCGGCGTGTCGCCAATTGCATCGACGATACTGTCATAGACGCGGCCGCGTCCGGGTTTGTGCGCCGGCACGGCTTCATGCGCGGCCGACTGAGCGGCTTGGCTTTGCGCCATGGTGAACTCCTTGGCCTCGCCAGCGGCAATGTGTTGTAAGCGGCTTGGCGACGAGACGTGCGGTTGCCTGTACTGCATTGTTTCATCTGCTCGGGCGACTGTCGAACCCGATTTCGCGGTAAATTATCCGCAAATTTCTTTTGCGCCGGCAAATGTCGGTTCAGTACAGTCGCGATTTGTTGAAGCGATGCGCCGACCATCAGCGGACTTGCCGCGAAGAGTCAGAACGCCAGCAATTGTCGCGGCTTAGCTAATGCCGTCGGCCTCGTCTCAGAACGCGTGCACTGCACAGCATTGATCCTGAATCCCACAACCGTCGCACTTGATCTTCGAAGCGACTCATTTGTGTCGCGACATCGTCAAGCAAACGGGTGTAGGCTTGCGCCAATATCAACGAACAGGCACCTCGGACCAAACGGTTGTTTGGCCGACCTCAAACAGGGGAGGGTTACGATGCCAGCGTTGTCTCCTTCCATATCATCGTTCGACGATGAGGAGTTGTTACCGGCCCCGCGTGAGCGGAACTTGCCGACTTGCCCGATCTGCCTCGACACCATGATCGCGGCGGAAGCTTCCGCGTTCGACGAAACCGGCGTGAGCTATCTCTGGAACTGCGAGACCTGCGGCTGCGGCTTTGTGACGAAGCACCAGACCACGCAATACGCCTGCGTTTGATCGGCGCCGCTTTAGGTGGCGCACCAGCAAAAGTCTGGACCAACCAATCAACGCGGCGGAAGGTCACCTTTCGCCCAGCCTTCGCGCGCCCGCGCGCGGAACGCGGCGAAGTCGCCGGCCGCGATCGCGTCCCGCACGCCTGCCATCAGCGTCTGGTAATAGGCGACGTTGATGCCCGACAGCAGCATCGCGCCGAGTGTTTCGTTCGCCTTGACCAGGTGGTGCAGGTAGGCACGCGAATAGAGCCGCGCCGCTGGCCAGGAGCTCTCCTCGTCGAGCGGTCGCGGATCGTCGGCGTGGCGGGCGTTGCGCAGGTTAACGGTGCCGCGCCGGGTGTAGGCGAGACCATGCCTTCCGTTGCGCGTCGGTAGCACGCAATCGAACATGTCGATGCCACGCCCGACAGCCTCCAGCAGATCCTCCGGCGTGCCAACGCCCATCAGGTAACGCGGCCGATCCGCCGGCAGCAGCGGCGCCACCGCTTCAACCATGGCCAGCATCACCGGCTGCGGCTCGCCGACGGCGAGCCCGCCGATCGCGTAGCCCGAGAAGCCGATGTCGACAAGCGTGCGGGCGCTCACCTCGCGCAACGGCACGATATCTCCGCCCTGCACGATGCCGAACAGCATGCGATTTGCCGGTGCGCTTTCGAAGGCGCGCTTCGAGCGCTCCGCCCAACGCAGCGATAGCTGCATGGCGCGCTCGATCTCGCCACGCTCGGCCGGCAAGCGCACGCACTCGTCGAGCTGCATCGCGATGTCGGAACCGAGCAACCGCTGAATTTCGATTGCGCGCTCGACGGTCAGCTCGACGCTGGCGCCGTCGATATGGGAGCGAAACGTCACGCCCTGCTCGCTGATCTTGCGCAACGTGGCGAGCGACATCACCTGGAAGCCGCCGGAGTCGGTCAGGACAGGGCCGTTCCAGGTGGTGAAGGCCTGCAAGCCGCCAAGCGCCGCGATGCGCTCGGCGCCTGGCCGCAGCATCAGATGATAGGTGTTACCGAGCACGATGTCGGTACCGGCGTCGCGGACCTCGCGCCAGTGCAGCGCCTTCATCGCGCCCGCGGTGCCGATCGGCATGAAGGCCGGCGTGCGGACAACGCCGTGGGCCGTCGTCAGCAGCCCGGTGCGCGCCGCGCCGTCCGTCGCCTTCAGCTCGAAGTAATTGGGAAAGCTCATAGGCGCTTATCGCGAACTCGGCTGGTAGGTTCAACCCGAGCGGCGGGCGATTTTCGTCGTCCCACCGGTGCCGCCGAAGGCATTGATCCTGGTGCGGAATTTTCGCATTTCTAGGCAATTTTTGCGGCTTGCCGGAAAAACAAGATCTGCGGGCGGCCAGCGAAAACGCCGCCACCCCGATTCTTAGAGCGTTGTTGGTTCCCCCTTCACTCCTTCGCCTTCAACTGCGCATCGTTCTCGGTAATGAAGGCGCGGATTTGATCGGACATGTTCAGCAGTCTCAGCCACTGCTCCTTGTATAGCGTCACTGGGAAGCGCCCCATTCCGTAGACGGAAAGGGCCCCCTTCTCGCTCACCTTCATGCGAATAGAACCGGCGGCGCCCTTCTTCAGCGCAGCGTTCTCATTGCGGAGACGTTCGAGTTCGGCTTTCAAATCTTCGTCGGACATGGGCCGGTCCTGCTCTTGTTTAGAGAACGGAAGATCGGCTCATTGTAGCGTCGGTCGGCTGACGCTCAAATCCACCATCGTTAGTCCGCTGGCTCGGCCTGACCCTGACTTTTCCGACGGCGGGAATGCTGTCCCGCCTCCGCATCTTCGTCGAGCGCAGAGCGAGTCTTGCGATTTTGCCACTGCAACCGGCCTTCTCCGCCCATTGACGCAATGCAAACTCCCGCATAGGTTCCGCCGCGATGCGCACGACCACGACCAAAACCACGACCACCAAAAAGCCCAGCCGGGCTTTGGAGAACGCGCGCGTGTAAGAAACCTGGACCTCAACGCCCCGTCCGAAGCCCCGCCTGATGAAGGTCCGGGGCTTTTTTATTGCCTGCCTGATGGAGACCAACGTGAACTCAGATCCTGTCGTTGCCATTGTCGGCGTCACCGGCGCAGTCGGCGCAGAATTCATCGCCACGATGAACAAGCGCAGCTTTCCGGTGGCCAGGCTGAAAGCGCTGGCGAGCGCCCGTTCCGCGGGCAAGACGCTGACGTTCCGCGGCGAGACGATCATGGTCGAGGAGCTGACCGAGGCCGCGTTCGAGGGCGTCGATATCGCGCTTGTTCTCGGCCGGCAGCGGCATTGCCAAACGGTTTGCGCCGGCTGCGGTGAAGAGCGGCGCTGTCGTGATCGACAACTCGTCAGCGTTCCGCATGGACGCCGGCGTGCCGCTCATCATCCCCGAGGTCAATGCGCGACGCATCGCCGACCACAAGGGTATCATCGCCAATCCGAACTGTGCGGCGATCACAGCACTGGTGCCGCTGTGGCCGATCTACCAGCAAAACCGCATCAAGCGCGTGATCATTGCGACCTATCAGGCCGCAAGCGGTGCGGGCGCAGCGGCGATGCAGGAGCTCGTCAACTCCACGCGCGCCTCGCTCGACGGCGACGCGTTTTCGCCGAAGGTGCTGCCGCACCCTTATGCGTTCAACCTGTTCAGCCATAACACCGACATCGATCCGGCAACCGGCTACAACGGCGAGGAAGCAAAGGTTATCCAGGAGACGCAGAAGATCTTCGAGGACAACAGCATCGGCATCGGCGTGACCTGCGTCCGCGTACCGGTCTTGCGCGCGCATTGCGAGGCCATCACGTTCGAATGCGAACGGCCGATCACCGAACGTGAGGTCCGCGAAATTCTTGCGCGGGCGCCGGGTGTAAAAATCATCGATGATCGCGCAAAAAACTATTTCCCGATGCCGGTCGATGCCTCAGGCCAGGACGACGTACTGGTCGGCCGTATCCGCAAGGATTTGAGCGATCCCTCCGGCCACTCGATCAGCATGTTCGTTGCGGCGGATCAGCTGTTGAAGGGCGCGGCGCTCAACGCGATTCAGATCGCGGAGTACCTGTTGCCGTCACGCATTTTGAATGAGCAAGATCTGTTCGGAAAACCGGTATCCACTTTTCCGGATCATGCTCTGCCGCGAAACAGCAGGCAGGCATCGCCGTAGGAGTAGAACCGGTAGCCTGATGCGATCGCATGCGCGTAAGCCGCCTTCATGGTTTCCAGCCCACTGAAGGCGGCGACCAACATGAACAGGGTCGAGCGCGGCAGATGAAAATTGGTCATCAACGCGTCGACCGCGCGAAAGCGATAGCCCGGGGTGATGAAGATTGAGGTCTCGCCCGCAAACGGCTTGAGCGTACCGTCCTCGCCCGCGGAGCTTTCGAGCAACCGCAGCGAGGTCGTGCCGACCGCCACGATCCGCCCGCCCCGCGCCCGCGCTGCGTTAAGCGCGCGCGCCGTGGCCTCCGATAGCGTGCCCCACTCGGCGTGCATCCTGTGGCCCGAGGTATCATCTGATTTCACCGGCAGGAACGTGCCGGCGCCAACGTGCAACGTCAGACGATGCGCGCCGATGCCGGCCTTCTCAAGCTCCGCCAGCAAGCTGTCAGTAAAGTGCAGCCCTGCGGTTGGAGCGGCGACCGCCCCCTCCTCGCGCGCAAACATCGTCTGGTAGTCGGCGACGTCGCGGTCGTCAGCCTGCCTGCGCGCGGCGATGTAGGGCGGCAACGGCATACTGCCAACATCGTGGATCGCCTGGTCCAGCACCGGGCCGTGGAAGGTAAACGCCAGCGTGATCTCGCCGCCGTCGCTCCTGGCTTCGACGGTGGCATCGAGCTGCCCAAGCAGGCACACCCGCCCTTCTGCGCCGAAGCGAACCACGTCGCCCTCGCGCAGTCGCTTCGCAGGCCTCGCAAAAGCCTGCCAGCGCGAGCCGTCGAGCCGCTTGATCAGTGTCGCTTCGATCTTCGATTCGGGCTCGCGGCCAAGACGGCGGCCGGTCAGTTGCACCGGCAGCACGCGGGTGTCGTTGACCACGAGTTGGTCGCCCGGCCGCAGCAAGCCAGGCAGATCGCGCACGACACGATCCTCGAGTCCTTCGCCGGGCTTTACGACAAGCAAACGCGCCCCGTCGCGCGGCGTCGCAGGCCTGAGCGCGATGCGCTCGGGCGGCAGGTCGAAGTCGAACAGGTCGGTGCGCATCGCTCCTCTTTGTCATCCGGGATGCGCCGAAGGCGCAGGCCCGGAATCCATACCCCCGGCGGTGGTTATGGATTCCGGGCTCGCTCGCGTTGCTCGCGCCCCGGAATGACGGGTCAGGCGCGGCGACCTCAGGCGTCAGCGGCGATTTGCGCCTTGACGATCTTGTCGGGGTTCTTGACCGGCTCGCCGCGCTTGATCTTGTCGACGTTTTCCATCCCTGAGGTGACCTTGCCCCAGACGGTGTACTGCTTGTCGAGGAAGCGGGCGTCGTCGAAGCAGATGAAGAACTGGCTGTCGCCGGAGTTCGGGTCGGCCGCGCGCGCCATCGACACGGTGCCGCGCACGTGCGGCTCGGCGTTGAACTCGGCCTTCAGCTTGTTGCCGGAACCGCCCGTGCCGGTGCCCTCGGGGCAGCCGGTCTGGGCCATGAAGCCGTCGATCACCCGGTGAAAGACGATGCCGTCGTAAAAGCCCTTGCGCACCAGGTTCTTGATCTGGGCGACGTGCCCCGGCGCAAGGTCGGGCCGCAACTCGATCGTGACCGGGCCCTGGGTGGTCTCGAGGATCAAAGTATTTTCTGAGTCAGCCATACGTCTCTCTCTTTGGGTTTCGGCGGTTTGCGTCGATCGTCAAACCGGAGGGCAATCGGCTGGCCTGCAATAGCGCCGGCAAGCCCGTCGGTAAACGGCAACGGCGTGCACCGCTGCAAGGTTTCCATGACCGCCTTGCGATAAGCGAGGCGATCGTCGTCGCTTGCGGTCTCGGATTCGTAGGTAATCCGGGGCTGGCCGAGGATTTCGCCACTGCGGCTGAAAGCGACCAGGACAGTGATCTGCATGCCGAGGTCGCCCGCCGGCAGACGCGGAGAACGCCAGCACCGGCCGAACTGCTTGAACAGGTCCTTCAGGGTATCGAGTTGTCCAGCGTTTTGAGCAACTGCAACCTCGGTCGCGATGAGCGAGGCGCTCACCGTAGCGGCAGAGAGCAGTGCGCAAAAAGAGCCGGATCGCCTCATTTGATGTCCGCTGCAACCTGAACCTTCAGCATCTTGTCGGGATCGGACACCGGCTCGCCGCGTTTCATCTTGTCGACCACCGGCATGCCCGACACCACCTCGCCCACGACTGTGTACTTGCCGTTCAGGAACGGTCCGTCAGCGAACATGATGAAGAACTGCGAGTTCGCCGAATCCGGGCTGGAGGCCCGCGCCATGCCGACCACGCCGCGCTTGAACTCGGTCGAGGTGAACTCCGCTTTCAGGTTCGGATATTTCGAACCGCCGGTGCCGTTGAAATTCTGGCCGTCGCCGGTCTGCGCCATGAAGCCGTCGATCACGCGATGGAACGGCACGTTGTCGTAATAGCCGTCACGCGCCAGCTGCTTCATGCGCTCGACGTGCTTCGGCGCAAGATCAGGGCGCAGCCTGACGATGACGCGGCCTTTTGTCGTATCGATGACAAGCGCGTTTTCCTTGTCGAGGTTGGCGGGTAGCGGCTGGGCCAACGCCGGCGCAATAGCAAACAGCGCGGCGACGACGGCGAGGAAACGGATCATGTCGGCTCCTTGAGAGGCAGAGATTGGTTTGGCAGCGGTGTGAGGTGAGATCAGCGGCCGAACTTGGTCTTCAGGCTCGCAGCGACCTGCGGCGGCACGAACGGCGTGACGTCGCCGCCCATGCCGGCGATCTGCCGGACAATCGTGGCCGTGATCGGGCGCGTGGCGGGCGAGGCCGGTACGAAGATCGTGTGCACTTCCGGCGCCATGGTCTCGTTCATGCCGGCAAGCTGCATCTCGTAATTGAGATCGGTACTGTCGCGCAGGCCCCGGATCATCAGGGTCGCGCCGATCTTGCGCGCCGCGGTCACGGTGAGGTTGTCGTAGGTCGTCACGTCGAGGCTGCAGCCGGCTTGTTTTGCGATCGGCTCGAACACCTGCCGCACCAGGGCAAACCGTTCCTCTGTGGTGAACAGCGGGGTCTTGCCATGGTGAATGCCGATGGCAATGACGAGCTGGTCGCATAGCGTGACGGCGTGGCGCACCACGTCGAGGTGTCCATTGGTGACGGGATCGAATGAACCGGGATAGAGCGCGATGCGGGGCATGGTGTTTCCTCCTATCGCGCAAACATTGCAGCCGCAAGGCACGCCTCCTCAAATTATACTCTAAAATAGAACCATAACATATTGAAATAATGATATTTTACAGTGATATTTAGCGGCGGACGGGTTGCTGTAAATCTCGGCGTTCCGCCCGGTTCGTTGAGGTCCGCTTCGTCGCGCCGGTTCCAACGAAACAAATCTCCCCAAGCACGAAACGCTTTTCCCTTCCGTGCGCAAAATCACGGAAACCGTGCGCGCTTAGAACTCCGGACCAACGGCGCAAGCGAGTCCCGAAGGGACCGCAGAGCAAGTCCCGGGAAAGAGGACCTGCTCACAAGTAACAGGGGAACATCATGATCAAGGCTCTCTCGGCGATTGCCATTGCGGCTTTCATTGCAGCCGCGCTCACCGTTCTGCCCGGTTTCGCTCCACAAGTTGAAGCGTCCGTCCCGGTCGCCCTGACCAAGGCTGACCGTCTCGATATTCATCCGATTGGCAAGGATTGCTCGAAGCAGGCGTGGCCGAATTTCGAAGCGTCCTGCCTGCGTGTTGCCGGCACCAAAGCGATGCCCCGCGAGGCCCGGCTGATCGTCCAGTAAACTCAGATCCTACAGATCTGCGAAAGCAAAGTTTTGCTCGACACGAAACGGCGGTTCGCTCACAAGCGGGCCGCCATTTTCGTTCCAAGTCGCAGCGAGCCGAACGCCGGCCAGAGCTAAACGTCCGCTGGGCACACCCCCCGCGGCATTCAGGGTTAACCCCAAGCCATTTGCATGAAATCGGGGACATTCGTCGATCCGGGCGCTACGCTTGCAACGGGCACCGATCAATGTTTCGAGCATCCATCAGAAAGAAGATTGTCAGTATCGCCGTTGGGCTGATCGCCCTCATGGTGATCACGTCCGCTTTGTCCATGTTCATGGCGGGCACCGTTAGCCGCCTGCTGGACGAGCTGACGACCAAATACATTCCCGCCTACGGCGATCTGGCGCGCGCAAACATTCGTTCGCTCGAACGCGCCTTGGCGCTTCGCCGCATGGTCATTGCGAAAATGCAGGTTCCGCCAGATGAGCAAGGATATGCAGCCCGCCTGGCCATTTTCGAGGAGAAGGATCGCGAAGTCAGACGGGACGTGGAAGCGGCACGAAAGCTGATCAATTCAATCATCGACGATGTGAGCACGCCGTCCGACAATGCAGCGCTGGCACGGATCGACAGCCGGATCGATGCCGCGATCGGAGATGCGCGTCGCCAGCTGGACGAGGAGGACGCCCAACTGCTCGAGCAGCTGAGCGCGACGGATTTCGCGGAAGCGAGGCGCACGCTCGCGCGCGTGGATGCGCTCCGCGATGAATTCTCGCGCAAGATCGACGCCATCGGCGCGGACATGCTGACCCAGGTGTTCGCCAGCACCGCGACCGTGGTGCGCAATCAGCAGCGCGCCATGCTGATCTCCGCCATCGTCACAGCGCTCGCCGCAATGGTCGGACTGCTTTTTGCCATGCTGGTCAGCAGCGGGATCGCCCGCGCGGTCCGGCTGCTGCTCGAGGGCACCCGCGAGATCGAGGCCGGCCGCCTCGATCGAGCGATCAGCGTAACCACGAAGGACGAGATTGGTCAGCTGTCGGCTGCATTCAATCGGATGGTTGAGCAGCTGCGCAGCAACGAGCGGATGAGAGAAACCTTTGGCAGGTACATCGACCCGCGTGTCGTAAAAGGTTTGATCGACCAGCCGACCCTCGCCGTCGAGGGTCAGCGACGCGTCATGACCGTGATGTTCTGCGACATGAAGGGCTTTACGAGCTTGAGCGAAGACACGACGCCGCAAGGCCTGGTCAAGGTGATGAATCGTTACCTCTCGACGATGTCCGAGCCCATTCGCCATCATGGCGGGATCATCGACAAGTACATCGGCGACGCCATCATGGCCTACTGGGGACCGCCCTTTGTCGATCAGGCCGATCAGGGCCGGCTCGCCTGCCTCGCCGCGCTCGATATGGCCGGCAAGGTTACGGCCTTGCGGAAGGAACTGCCCGAACTTTTGGGAGTGCGCTCGATATCGGCGGAATGCGACATTCGCATCGGCATTGCGACCGGTGAGGTCCTGGTTGGCAGTATCGGCTCCGAGTTCATGATGAACTACACCGTGATGGGTGACGCCGTGAACCTGGCGTCGCGTCTTGAAGGCGCCAACAAAGTTTACGGGACACGCATTCTCGCGACGGAAACGACGATCGCCGGGATCGGTGCAGCCATCGAAGTCCGTGAGATCGATCGTCTGGTGGTGGTGGGGCAAACCCAGCCGCAAGTCGTGTTTGAGCCGATGGCGCGAAGCGGCGCGCTGCCGCCGAACGAAGCCTCGCTTCGGACAAGGTATGCCGAGGGCCTTGCCGCCTACCGTGAACGGCGCTGGGACGACGCGCGCCGCGCCTTCAACGAGGGATTGGAGGCCGTCCCCGGCGATGGCCCGTCGATCGCGCTCACCAAACGGGTCGAGACGCTAGCGGCCGATCCGCCGCCTGCCGATTGGGACGGATCCTGGCACCTCGATCACAAGTGAACGACGGCGATCAGGCGTCTGTCCTCACCAGCGCAGGCCGCGCGACCCACACCAGCCCGTGCCAGGCGCCGACGCCATCATAGTGCGCAACGAAGTCGCGGGACGGATCGCGCTCGAGGCGCAGTCGCGCCATCACCGCCTGCGATCTCCGATTGTCTGATGCCGTGTACGCAAGCACTTCAGCCAGGCCTCCGCGCGCCAACACGTCGTCCAGCGCCGCGCCGGCCGCTTCCGTCGCGTAGCCGTATCCCCAAGCGCTGCGCTTCAGCCGCCAGCCGATATCATTGTGGGCGCCGAGCGGATGATCGGCGCCCGCGGGCATCACGCCGGCGTAGCCGAGGAAGTCGCCGGTCTTGGTTTCAATCGCCCAGCGGCAGAAGCCCAGCCGGTTGAACGCACCGATGTAACGATCGAGTTTGGCATCACTCGCAGCCCGGCTGAGCGGCCCACCAAGATCGCGCGCAACCTCTGGATCGAAATTCAAGGCCGCAAATGCCTCGCGGTCAGCCTCGCGCCATGGGCGGAGGCGCAACCGCGGCGCCTCAATAATCAAACAGTTGGGCGGCCGTCAGCCGCCATTGCCGTTCTCGCCCTCGTCGCCGATGTGCTCGACCGAGACCACGTTCTCGCCCTCGGCGGTGTCGAACACGATGACGCCCTGCGTCGAGCGGCCGGCGACGCGGATGCCGTCGACCGGGCAGCGGATCAGTTGGCCAGCGTCGGTGACCAGCATGATCTGGTCGGTCTCTTCGACCGGGAACGACGCCACCAGCTTGCCATTGCGCTCGTTGACTTGCATCGCGACGATGCCTTTGCCGCCGCGGCCAGTGGTGCGGTACTCGAACGACGAGGTACGCTTGCCGTAGCCGTTCTGTGAGATGGTCAGCACGAACTGCTCGGCCGCCGACATTTCGACGTAGCGTTGCTCGCCCAGCTCGATTGCGCCGGATGCTTCCTCCTGGTCGCTGCCGGCCTCCTCCTCGGCGCCACCGCGGCGCACCGCGTTGGCGCGGCGCAGATAGGCCGCACGCTCTTCGGCATTGGCCTCAAGATGGCGCAGGATCGCGAGCGAAATCACCCGATCGCCCTCGCCGAGCGCGATGCCGCGCACGCCCATGGAGGTGCGGCTCTGGAACACACGCACGTCGGTGACCGGGAAGCGGATGCACTGGCCACCGGCGGCGGTGAGCAGCACGTCGTCGTGCTCGGTGCAAATCTGCACGTCGACGATCGCCTCGTTGTCCTCGAGCTTCATCGCGATGATGCCGGAGCGCCTGACGTCGGCGAAGTCCGACAGCTTGTTGCGTCGGACGTTGCCGCCGGTGGTCGCAAACATCACGTCCAGCGTTTCCCACGTCGCCTCATCCGCCGGCAACGGCATCACCGTGGTGATGCGCTCGCCCTGCTCCAGCGGCAGGATGTTGATCAGCGCCTTGCCGCGCGCCTGAGGCGCCGCCTCCGGCAGCCGCCAGACCTTTTCCTTGTAGACGCGGCCGAGCGAGGAGAAGAACAGCACCGGCGTCTTGTTGGTGGCGTGGAACAATTTTACGACAAAATCCTCTTCGCGGGTCTGCATGCCCGCCCGGCCCTTGCCGCCGCGCTTCTGCGCGCGGTAGGTCGACAACGGTACACGCTTGACGTAGCCGGCATGCGAGACCGTGACGATCATGTCGAGATCGTCGACGAGGTCCTCGTCCTCGACCTCGCCTTCCTGTTCGAGGATCGCGGTACGTCGCGGCGTCGCGAATTCTTTCTTGATCGCATTGAGCTCGTCCTTGACGATGCTCTGGATGCGGGCGCGCGACCTCAGGATGTCCAGATAGTCCTTTATCTCGGTCGCGAGCTTGTCCGTCTCCTCGAGAATCTCGTCGCGCCCGATTGCGGTCAGCCGCTGCAGGCGGAGATCAAGGATCGCTTGCGTCTGCTCCAGCGATAGCCGCGCGGTGCCCTCCGGCGGTCAGGCCATGGCGGGGATCGTCGATCAGCGACATGATCGCAGCGGCGTCCTTGGCCGGCCAGTCGCGTGCCATCAGGCTTTCGCGTGCCGCAGCCGGGTTGGGCGACGTGCGGATGACACGGATCACCTCGTCGATGTTGGCGACCGCAATGGCAAGGCCGACCAGGACGTGGGCGCGATCGCGCGCCTTGGTCAGGAGGTACTTGGTGCGGCGTGACACCACCTGCTCGCGGAACGCGACGAAGGCGACCAGCAGGTCCTTCAGTGTCATGACCTGCGGCCGGCCGCCGTCGAGTGCCACCATGTTGGCGCCGAACGTGGTCTGCAGCGGCGTGAAGCGGAACAGCTGGTTGAGCACGATCTCGGGGACCGCGTCGCGCTTCAGCTCGACCACGATGCGAATGCCATCGCGGTTCGAACTCGTCGCGCAGATCGGCGACGCCCTCGATCCTTTTCTCCTTGACCAGATCGCCGATGCGTTCGACCAGCGAGGCCTTGTTGACCTGATATGGAATCTCGGAAACGACGATCGCCTCGCGTTCCCTGCGGATGGTCTCGAATTCGACCTTGCCGCGCATCACAATCGAGCCACGGCCGAGGTGATAAGCGGAGCGAATGCCCTGGTGGCCGAGAATGATGCCGCCGGTCGGGAAATCCGGTCCGGGGATGATCTTGATGAGGTCATCGATCCCGAGTGAAGGATCGTCGATCAGCGCAATGCAGGCATCGACAGCCTCGCCGAGATTGTGCGGGGGAATGTTGGTTGCCATGCCGACCGCAATGCCGCCGGCACCGTTGACCAGCAGGTTCGGAAATTTCGCCGGCAGCACAGTCGGTTCGCGCTCGCGGCCGTCATAGTTGGCCTGGAAATCGACCGTGTCCTTGTCGAGGTCGTCGAGCATCGGCATCGCGGGCTTCGCCAACCGCACTTCGGTGTAGCGTTCCGCCGCGGGTGGATCACCGTCGAGCGAGCCAAAATTGCCTTGCCCGTCGAGCAACGGCAGGCGCATCGAAAAGTCCTGCGCCAGCCGCACCAGGGCGTCGTAGATCGCCTGGTTGCCGTGCGGATGATACTTGCCCATCGTGTCGCCGGTGACGCGGGCGCACTTGTTGTACTGCCGATCCGGTGTGTAATTCTGCTCGTACATCGAAAACAGAATGCGGCGATGCACGGGCTTCAGACCGTCGCGCACGTCTGGAAGCGCCCGCGCCACGATCACGCTCATCGCGTAATCGAGGTAGGATTTCTTCATCTCATCGAGGATGGAAACCGGACGGGTATCGGCGGGACCGGACGATCCATCGTCCGGATTCTGCGGGTCTGCCAACGCGTAATTCCTGTTTGAAAAACGGCCTCGCGGCGAGGCCCAGATGTCGCCGATTCATATAGGCGATTCAGCCATTTTCGCCAACCTTAAACGACCCGGCCCAGCGCAGTTTTCCGCCGTTTTTTCAATGCGTTGGAATTGGCTATGAAGGGCGCAACGAAGCGGTCAGCCAAATACCACGTGATGCATGATCCGGCCGGGCACGAAAGTAAAAATCCCGGCGATGACCAGCGCCCCGCAAAACGTCCAGATCATGGTCTTGCGGTGCCTCGCGACGACGTGGCGCCGCGCCGCCGTGACGCCGACGACGAGCATGACGAGGGTGAAAATCGAGATCAGATGGATCGGACTCCACGGCCCCCACAGTCTGATGGTGTGGATCCAGAACGAGGAGAGGCTGACGCCAAGCATCAACAGCACCCAGAACCAGCCAAGCGTCCGGTGCGGCAACGTTCCCTTGGGCGCGGCAAACTGGACGAGGCCGAGTGCGAACGCCGCCATCGCCGCCAAGGCATGGAGCTGAATCTGCGGTGGTGCATTCAACAGCGGCTGCAGCGACATCGTTGTGGTCTCCCCGAGCACTGATCCGTTTCGGCGCGAGCCGTGCAGCCGCAGCCATCACCATGCGGTGAAGTTAGTGCAACTCACCGCGTCAGCGCAAAACGTGGAGAGGCAAGAGAATCAGAACGGGATGTCGTCGTCCATGTCGTTGCCGCCGCGGCCGCCACCGCCGCCGGCTGCGACACGGCGCTGCTGGCCACCGCCGCCGAACGAACCACCCGACGAGCCGAAATCGCCGCCGCCATCATCGGGCAGCGCGCCGCCACCAGCGCCGCTGCGGCCATCGAGCATGGTCAGCACCGAGTTGAAGCCCTGCAGCACGACCTCGGTCGAATACTTGTCCTGGCCGGACTGGTCCTGCCACTTCCGCGTCTGCAGTTGACCCTCAATGTACACCTTCGCGCCCTTCTTCAGATACTGCTCGGCGACCCGGCACAGTCCCTCACTGAAGATGACGACACGATGCCACTCGGTCTTCTCCTTGCGCTCGCCAGTGGCCTTGTCGCGCCAGCTTTCGGACGTTGCCACACGCAGGTTCGCGATCGGCCGCCCGTCCTGCGTACGACGGATCTCGGGATCGGCTCCCAGGTTTCCCACCAGAATGACCTTGTTGACGCTACCAGCCATCTTCTCTTCTCCCGCCGAAGCTCAAGCCCCAAGGAGCTTCCAAGGGTCGGCTCCGGTCTCTTCCGGACAACGAAAAATTCACCCTATCCCGAGAACGCAGCCGAGGTGAGCGGCGTTTCCGCTTGTCCACACAAGGCCAGAGCGACATCTCCCGACACAGAATGTTCTAGTTATGTTCTAGTTACGGTTGCGCACTCTGTCCACCCTCAGGGACCGATTTTCGACCTCATATTTCGCTCGCGGCCCCGCACCAAAAACAATCTTGCGGCGCCGCACGAATGATGGCGTAAGCGTGGCGAAATGCGGCGATGATGTGTCGAGACGGAACAGCTAACGTCATTGCGATTCCTAACAATTCCTTAATGCATTGGCATCCACTTCGAGGCCGACTGTTGCATTTGGGAGACGGCATTTTGGGCCTGGGTCGCTATATAGGCGCCATCGCGAGGGCGACCACTGCCTTACTCGAGGGCAGCCACGGGAACCTAAGCCGACACCTGAATTCGCAAGGCCGCCGGCAAAGTGTGGCCATCAGACTGGAGAGTAGTATGAAGAAGTTTTTGTTGGGGACCGTCGCGCTGGTTGCTCTTGGCGCGGCTCCGGCGATGGCCGCCGATATGGCGGCCCGGCCTTACATGAAGGCCCCGCCGGCAATGATGGCCCCGATCTACAACTGGACCGGTTTCTACGTCGGCGGCCATGTCGGCGGCGCCTGGGCCGGCAGCAACAACATCGGTGCCAATGACGGACGCTTCCTCGGCGGTTTCCAGGGCGGTGCGGATCTGCAGTTCGCCACCAATTGGGTGGTCGGCATCGAAGGTGAGTACAGCTGGCTGTCGAAACAACAACAACGGCACCGTCTTCCCGGGCACCGGCCTCGTGACCCGTAACGACCGCGGCCTCGGCTCGGTCACCGGTCGCCTCGGCTGGACCTGGGGTCCTGGCCTGCTCTACGTGAAGGGCGGCGTCGGCTTCACTGACACCAGCTTCGGCGTGGCCGTCGCGGGCGTTCCGGTCGCATTCGCCACCAACGGCAGCAACAAGGCCGGTTACACCGTCGGCGCGGGCCTCGAATACATGTTCGCCCCGAACTGGTCGGTGAAGGGCGAGTACCAGTACTACAACTTCTCGAACACCACCTTCGTTGCGCCGACCCCGGTCGGCCTGCTCGGCTCGAGCTTCCGCAACGACGAGCACACCTTCAAGGCCGGTGTGAACTACCGCTTCGGCTGGCACTAAGCGCGCAGCCTCGCTTTAACTCGCGACGAAAAGGCCGGCGGTTCCGCCGGCCTTTTTGCTTTTGAGGCGGAGCCTTTTGCTTTCAGGCGGAGCCTTGCGAGGCCCGACCCACAAGCCCATCTTCGTCGTGAAGACGGTCCCCGCCGCCAGTTTTCAGCTTCCACTTCGATTGAGCGGTTGAACGCCAGCCGCAAGGTGGCGCGATCGTCACGTTCTTGGTATGTTCGCGCTACGAGTTTGCTGCCAAGAGCTGGTCAAGCGTGGAAGATAGAGTTTCAAACTCGGCCTTTCGGCCGGTTGCGGCCCGCGTCAGCGAGCATCTGGAAATTCGGCATGGATGAAGTTCTGAAGGCGAGACGCCAGGGCGGCGCGGGCACGCAAGAAGGCGGCGCAGGCGGCAACCCATCGCGGGAAATCCGCGTGCGTGGCGCCCGCGAGCATAACCTCAAGAACGTCGACGTCTCGATCCCGCGCGACAGGCTGGTGGTCATCACGGGCCTGTCAGGCTCCGGCAAATCCTCCCTCGCCTTCGACACCATTTATGCCGAGGGCCAGCGCCGCTACGTCGAGTCGCTGTCGGCCTATGCGCGCCAGTTCCTCGAGATGATGCAGAAGCCCGACGTCGACCAGATCGACGGGCTCTCTCCCGCCATTTCGATCGAGCAGAAGACGACCTCGCGCAATCCGCGCTCGACGGTCGCGACCGTCACCGAGATCTACGACTACATGCGGCTGTTGTGGGCCCGCGTCGGCGTGCCCTATTCGCCGGCGACCGGGCTGCCGATCGAGAGCCAGACCGTGTCGCAAATGGTCGACCGGGTGCTAGCGCTGCCCGAAGGCACGCGGCTCTACCTGCTGGCGCCGGTCGTGCGCGGCCGCAAGGGCGAGTACCGCAAGGAGCTCGCCGAATACCTCAAGAAGGGCTTTCAGCGCGTCAAGATCGACGGCGCGTTCCACGAGCTCGCCGAAGCGCCTGCACTCGACAAGAAATTTCCGCACGACATCGACGTGGTGGTCGACCGCATTGTGGTGCGGCCGGACATCGCGCAGCGGCTCGCGGAAAGTTTTGAGACCGCGCTGAAGCTTGCCGAAGGGCTTGCCGTCGTGGAATTTGCGGATGCGCCGGCGTCACCTCCCCCTGAAAGGGGGAGGTCGACTGCGAAGCAGTCGGGTGGGGGTCTGACACGGCAAGGAGACCCCTCCCCGTCGCTGCGCGCCGACCCTCCCCTTGCAGGGGAGGGCGAAAAGAAAAAAATCGCAAAGATCCACGACAAGAGTGGGCCCGAGCGCATCGTGTTCTCGGAGAAATTCGCCTGCCCGGTGTCCGGCTTCACCATTCCGGAGATCGAGCCGCGGCTGTTCTCGTTCAACAATCCTTATGGCGCCTGTCCGCAGTGCGGCGGCCTCGGCGTCGAGCAGCACATCGATGCCGATCTCGTCATCCCCGACAAGGAGCTGACGCTGCGCAAGGGCGCGATCGCGCCGTGGGCGAAGTCGTCGTCGCCGTATTACGTGCAGACGCTGAATGCGCTCGGCAAGTTCTACAAGTTCACCCTCGACACCAAGTGGAAGGACCTCGCCAAGAAGACGCAACAAGCCCTGCTGTTCGGCTCAGGCGAAGAAGAAATCAAATTCTCCTATGACGACGGCATCCGCTCCTACGACACCAAGAAGCCGTTCGAGGGCATCATCACCAATCTCGAGCGCCGCTTCCGCGAGACCGAAAGCGAGTGGGCGCGCGAGGAGCTGGCCAAAGTATTTCACCGACATCCCCTGCTCGGCCTGCAACGGCTATCGGCTGAAGCCGCAGGCGCTGTGCGTCAAGGTCGGGACCAAACACATCGGCGAGGTCACCGAGCTCTCGGTGAAACGCGCCGGCACATGGTTCGAGGCGCTTCCCGAAAAACTGAACAAGCAGCAGAACGAGATCGCGGTCCGCATCCTGAAGGAGATCCGCGACCGCCTGACCTTCCTGAACGACGTCGGCCTCGATTACCTCACGCTGGCGCGCGCTTCCGGCACGCTGTCCGGCGGCGAAAGCCAGCGCATTCGGCTGGCGTCGCAGATCGGCTCCGGGCTGACCGGCGTGCTCTACGTCCTCGACGAGCCCTCGATCGGCCTGCACCAGCGCGACAATGCGCGGCTGCTCGATACGCTCCGCCGGCTGCGCGACCTCGGCAACACCGTGATCGTCGTCGAGCATGACGAAGACGCGATCCGCACCGCCGACCACGTCGTCGACGTCGGCCCCGGCGCCGGCGTCCATGGCGGCCACATCATCGCCCAGGGCACGCCTGACGACATCATGCGTTCGCCGGAGTCTCTGACCGGGCATTATCTGATCGGCGAGCGCTGGATCGAAATCCCCGAGCGCAAGCCGCCGAACCATCGCCGCACCATCAAGGTCGTCAACGCCCGCGGTAACAATTTGAAGAACGTCACCGCCGAGCTGCCGCTTGGGCTGTTCACCTGCATCACCGGCGTATCCGGCGGCGGCAAGTCGACGCTTCTGATCGACACGCTCTACAAGGCGATCGCGCGCAAGCTGAACAACGCATCGGAAGCCCCTGCCCCGTACGACCGCATCGAGGGGCTGGAGCATATCGACAAGATCATCGACATCGACCAGTCGCCGATCGGCCGCACTCCGCGCTCGAATCCTGCGACCTACACCGGCGCATTCACGCCGATCCGCGAGTGGTTCGCCGGCCTGCCCGAAGCGAAAGCGCGCGGCTACGAGCCGGGCCGCTTCTCGTTCAACGTCAAGGGCGGCCGCTGCGAGGCCTGCCAGGGCGACGGCGTCATCAAGATCGAGATGCACTTTTTGCCCGACGTCTACGTCACCTGCGACACCTGCAAGGGCAAGCGCTACAACCGCGAAACGCTGGAAGTGCTGTTCAAGAACAAGTCGATCGCCGACGTGCTCGACATGACGGTCGACGAGGCCGCCGATTTCTTCAAGGCGGTGCCGCGGGTGCGCGAGACCTTTACGACGCTGCAGCGCGTCGGCCTCGGCTACATCCATGTCGGCCAGCAGGCCACCACGCTGTCAGGCGGCGAAGCCCAGCGCGTCAAACTGGCGAAGGAATTGTCGCAAGCGCGCGACCGGCCGCACGCTCTACATCCTCGACGAGCCGACCACCGGCCTGCACTTCCACGACGTCGCAAAGCTGCTCGAAGTGCTGCACGAGCTGGTCAACCAGGGCAACACGGTCGTCGTCATCGAGCACAATCTCGAGGTGATCAAGACCGCCGACTGGGTGATCGACCTCGGTCCCGAAGGCGGCGACGGCGGCGGCGAGATCGTCGCCTGGGGCCCGCCGGAAGACATCGCCAAGGCGCCACGCAGCTACACGGGGAAGTTTTTGGCCCCGGTGCTGGCGAAGAAGCCCGCGCCGAAGACCAAGCGCAAGGCGAGCGAGGACAGCGCAGAAGAAGCGGCGGAGTAGCCACGGCCAGTTACGGATGTGATGATGAGCCTCTCATTTTCGATAGTTAGCGTCGTGTTTGCTGGTTTGGCCGCCGTTCTATGGGCCTGGTCTTCGATCGTTAATCTGCCAGTCCTCGGATCGGGCTGGGGCACTCTCGTCATCGGTCGTCTCAGCATGAGCGCAGCCACTTGCGCGTTTGCTTCCGCAACGTCTCAGGCGATTGAGATGTTCTTTCATCTCTCAGCCCTTGATGCAGCCCAATACCGAGACCATCACGCTCTGGCGTCCGGTTGGTCCGGCCGAGCTCGAGCTGATCCGCCAATCAGGTATGCGGAGCTTCCCTGCTCGCCTGCCTCACCAACCGATTTTCTACCCGGTGCTGTCCGAAGAATACGCAAGATCGCGCGCGACTGGAACGTTCCCGCGAGCGGTTCGGGATATGTGACGCGTTTCGACGTGAAGCGGAGTTACCTTTCACAGTATCAAGTGAGAGAAGCCGGTGGCCGCTCTCATCGCGAATATTGGATTCCGGCCGACGAATTGGTTGCCTTCAACAGCGCCATTGTCGGTGTCATCGAGGTCGTGGCAAGCTTCCCGTAAGACGCGCATCCCGATCCATGCCAGTCTGGCGCATCACAGCTCTTGGGGCGGATTAGCGAAGCGTAATCCGTCAGCGAGCAAAGCGAGAGCAATAGGCCGTAACGTTTGCGCCGTGCTCGCTGTCTCTCCTTAGCCTGTGCCGCCCTCCTTCACCACCGCCTGCAACCGCTCGGCATCGACCGCGATCGTCACGCCGGCGCGTTCCTGCTGCAGCAGCAGCGCAGAGCGTGAATCGCGCTGGGCCCAGCCACGGTTCAGCGCCTCGGTCATTTCCTCAAGCGTGAGATTGCAGAGCCGCATCGGCACCGCGACTTCCTTGGCCAGCGCCACCGCCAGCGACACGTCCTTGTGGGCATGGCGCAGCATGAAGGCGGGCGGATCGTAGACGCCGGGCAGGAACTGGTCGATCAGCCCGTCGAAGGTGCGGCGCCGGCCGAGCGCGCCCTGGCGCACCGCCTCGAACAGGGCGAGCGGCTCGACGCCCGCCTTGACGCCCATGGTGAAGACTTCGGCGAGCGCCGTGCCGATCGCGTAGCCCGCGCAGTTGTGCACGAGCTTGGCGACGGTCGCTTGTCCAATCGGCCCGACATAGCGGACCTGGTCGCCCATTGCGCCGAGCACGGCCTTGTGACGCTCGAACACGTCCTTGTCGCCGCCGACCCAGATCGCGAGCTTGCCGGTTTTTGCGCCGCGCGGCCCGCCGCTCACCGGCGCGTCCAGCATGTGCGCGCCCTGCTCGGCGAAGGCGGCGTGGATCTTGCGCACGGTGGCGCGCGAGTTGGTCGAGAGATCGAAATACGCCGCCCCGCGTTTCATGCCGGCCAGCAGTCCGTCGGTGCCGAGCGCCACCGCCTCGACTTCAGGCGGGCCAGGCAGCGAGGTGAAGACGATGTCCGAGGCTGCCGCGACGTCGCGCGGCGAGTTGGCCCACGCCGCGCCCGCATTCACATGCGCCTCCGCCGCGGCGCGCCTGACGTCGTGAACGGTCAGCTTGTGACCGGCCTTCTGCAGATTGGCCGCAAGACTGGCGCCCATGGTGCCGAGCCCGATGAATCCGAGTTGCATGTCTTGTGTCCTCCCGTTTCCGCGATCGCCATCGTGCGATCCGGCACCCAGAGCGCGCGGAGGAAGCGGCGGAATGAGGCGCTAGGCGGCGTCGGCCGGCCTAACCCGTTTCGCAATCTCGGCACCCTTTTCCCGCTCGACAACGCCGATGTCGTATTGGCCCTGCAGGTCGAGCCAGAACTGTGCGGCGTTGCCGAAGTAGCGGCCGAGCCGCACTGCAGTATCGGCACTGATCGCACGGCGCCCATTGAGAATATCGGTAATGCGGCCCGACGGCACGCCGATATCGAGCGACAGCCGGTTGGCGCTCAGCTTGCGCGCGGCGAGTTCGCGTTTCAAGAAGCGGCCGGGGTGGACGACGGGAGCCATGACTATCAACCCTTTGGCTATCAACCCTTGTGGTAGTCGACGATCTCGACTTCGTAGGCGTCGCCACTGCGGAATTCAAAGCAGATGCGCCAACGTTGATTTACCGTCATTGCCCATTGATTTTTGCGAACGCCCTTGAGCTTGTGAAGGCCGACGCTTTTCAACGGACTTAAATCAGCCAGCGATTTTGCAACGTTCAACGCCAGCAGCAAGTCGGTCCCGGCTTCAAAATCCAATCCGCGAAACTGGTTCGGCTGTTCTCCCTCCCAAACCTTGCGGCTTGCGGAATTCCGCCACGACCGGATCATGGCAAGAATGTACTACGTGACACGGCGAAAAGCAAATGGGCTTGCCTTCTTCGCGAAACGTACTCCGCCGACGTCCACTCACCTGACGCCCGTGCCCTTGCAGCGCTGGCATTTCACCACGCGATCGCCCTTCTTCAGGAGGCCCTTGCCTTCGCAGTTCTTGCATATCTGCTTCTTCTTGATGTTGGGTCCCTTTTCATTGGCCATAACATTCTCCCGACGCTGTTGAGCCCGTAGTCATACTCCAATTTCGATGAAACCGGCTGCCTGATATCGGCATTCGCGCAACGGCGACCAGACCGCAGCCGATCACTGCCAGTCGCAGGAGTGCCAAACCACAGCATTGAAGTTATGGTTTGCCTGACAGACACGCATTCGTTCCGGAGATCAATCATGGACTATCGTCACCTCGGCCGCAGTGGCCTGAAGATTTCGCCGTTGTGCCTGGGGACGATGATGTTCGGTGGCGCAACGGATGAGCCGACATCTGCAAGAATCATCGCCAGGGCGCGCGAGGCCGGCGTGAACTTCATCGACACGGCCGACGCCTACTCGAACGGCAGGTCGGAGCAGATCGTCGGCCGGGCCATCGCGCAGCAGTCGCAACCAATGGATCCTCGCGACCAAAGTCGCCAACCCGATGGGCAAGGATCCCAATCGCGCGGGATTGTCGCGCCGATGGGTCCTGCAAGCCGCCGACGAAAGTTTGAGCCGGCTCGGCACGAACCACATCGATATCTACTATCTTCACAAGGAAGATCACGCGACGCCGCTCGCCGAGACCGTCGGCGCATTGGGTGACCTGATCCGCCAGGGCAAGATTCGCTATTTCGGCGTTTCGAATTACCGCAGCTGGCGCGTCGCCGAAATCTGCAACATTTGCGATCGCCTCGGCATCGACCGCCCGGTGGTGAGTCAGCCCTACTACCACGCAATGAACCGCGTCGCGGAAGTCGAGCACTTTCCGGCGTGCAGCTATTACGGCCTCGGCATCGTGCCTTACAGCCCGCTGGCGCGCGGCATCCTGACCGGAAAATATCGCCTCGATGCGGCTCCCGACAAGGAGTCGCGCGCCGGACGCAACGACGCCCGCATGATGCAGACCGAGTGGCGGCCCGAGTCACTGAAGCTGGCGCAGGACATTCGCAAGCACGCCGAGGCGCGCGGCATCACCGCCGGACAATTCGCGGTGTCGTGGGTGCTCAACAATTCCCTGGTCAGCGCCGTGATCGGAGGGCCGCGCACCGAAGAACAGTGGGACGATTATCTCGGCGCACTCAATTATCGTTTCACAAGCGAAGACGAAGCGTTGATCGACAGCCTCGTCGTCAGCGGGCATCCATCGACACCGGGCTACAACGATCCGCAATACCCGATCGAGGGACGCCCGACGCGCACTGCGCAAGCGCGCGCCTGAGGTTTGCAGATGCGAGTTATCCTCATCCGCTCGTCCCCGCGGACGCGGGGACCCAGTTTTTGCCAAACAATCAAAGCCTCATTTTAATCACCCTGGATTCCCGCTTTCGCGGGAATGAGCGGAGCGAGAGTTATTTACGCTTTAGAGGCAACTTCACTCCGGCACGTCGAGAAACGACCGCAGCTCCGCCACGACCACGTCGAGCTTGTCATGGTGCAGCCAGTGTCCGGCACCGGCGATGACCTTCTGCTCCGCATTCTTGAAATGTCGCAGGATGCCGTTACTGGCCGGGTCGGGCGCGATGCTGTCGCCGGCGCGCAGCAGCAGCGTCGGACAGGCGATGCGCTGCCGTAGCGCGACATGGTCTTCGAGGGTCAGCTTGTAGGGCGGATTGACACGCTGGGTCGGATCGTACTTCCAGCTCAAGGTACCGTCCGCATTCCGTTTCACGGCGTGACGTGCCAGATGCATCGCCTGCTCGGTTGTCAGGCGCGTATTCCGTTCCGTCATGCGTGCGGCCGCCGCTTCGACCGTGCGGTAGCGGCGTGGCGTCGATGCCGCCATCTTGTTGAGCTCCGCGACCCATCGTACGAACTGCTGCTCGATCGGGAACGAGGATGCCCTCGGGTTGAACGCGCCATCAAGCACAGCGAGCCGCGACACCCGCTGCGGAAAGGCGCCCGCGTAGACCGTCGAGATCATCCCGCCGAAGGAGTGCCCGACGATCGCCGTCTGCTGAACCCCTGCGGCCGCCAGCATGCGGGTCAGGTCATAGACATGGTCGGCCATGCTGTAGCTGCTGCCCTTCGGCCATTCGGAATCGCCATGGCCGCGCAGATCCGCCGCCATGATGTGGAAATGCGGCCGCAGCGCGCGGGCGATCCAGTCCCAGCTCCGGCAATGGTCACGGCCACCATGGATCAGGATCAGCGGCGGCGCCGCGTCGTTGCCCCAGTCGGCGTAATGCAGCCGCAACCCCTGGGAGTCATAGAAGCAGGCTTTCGGCTCAAGTGAATCGGTCATGTCACAGCTGTCTTGTTCGTGGCGGCTTGTGTGTGCCGACGTTGATGCTTCAGATCAACCCCGCCCGCAAGACGGCCCTGTTGACGGCTCCGCCCTGCTTCAAGTGCCAGCAACCATTATTTTTGGGGTCGTGTCGATCTCGCGTAGCGCTGTTCGACCTTTCGGGGTAGCCGCGACAGGAGACAGCGTATGACCAAACCCGAAATCATCGGTTCGAAACGCTCAAGCTACACCCGCGTCGTTTGCATGGTGTGCGAGGAGAAAGGCATCGACTATACGCTGACGGAGGTCATGCTCGATGCACCGGAGCTGCGCGCCATTCACCCGTTCGGCAAGATGCCGGTGCTGCGCCACGGCGATCTCCAGCTGTTCGAGTCGGCGGCGATCGCGACCTATCTCGACCGCAGTTTTGGCGGCCCAAAACTGTTTCCGTCCGACCCGCGGCGCGCGGCGTTGACCGAGCAATGGGTGTCGTTCGTCAACACGGTGATCGACCGCACCTTCGTCCGTACCTACCTCTACGCCTACATCGCGACGGCCGATGGCAAGCCCGACCGTGCGGCGATCGACCGCGTGATGCCTGATGTCCGCGCCCAGCTCGCGGTCCTCGACAAGGCCGTCGCCGGAACAGGCCACCTGGTCGACGATGCCTTCACCTACGCCGACATCAATCTGCTGCCGATCCTCGACCGGCTGAAGCTGCCGCCCGAGGGCGCGCAGGCGCTCGCGGATGCGCCAAACGTTGCCGCTTACTATGCGCGCCACGCCAAGCGTTCGAGTTTCGTGCGCACCACCCCGCCGCCCGGTCCACCGCGACGAGTTCAGCCTGATACGTGAGGCCTCAGCCCCCGCGCCATGCGGACGGGACGACACGGCATGTCGCTTGATCCAGATCAACCCTGGCTTAAGCTGGCGGCAGGACTCTGCTGCATCTCGGAAGCGCGTCGAACGACAACCCGACAACAAGAGGCGTCCACCCATGGCCCCGCAAGCAAGTTCTTCCAACGGCAACACCGCCCCGCACGCCGGCAACGGCGCCCGGCAGCAAAAAACCCCGCAGCACGAAGCCATCATCATCGGCGCCGGCGTGTGCGGCATCTACCAGCTCTATCGCCTGTTGCAGCTCGGCGTCGACGTCACCGTGCTGGAAGGCAGCGACGGCCCCGGCGGCACCTGGTACTGGAACCGCTATCCCGGCTGCCGCTTCAATTCCGAGAGCTGGACCTACGGCTACTCGTTCTCCAAGGAGCTGTTGCAGGAGTGGAACTGGACCGAGCATTTCTCGCCGCAGCCGGAGACGCTGCGCTACGTCAACCACGTGCTCGACAAGTTCGACCTGCGCAAGCACATCCAGCTCAACAGCCACGTCAAGCGCGCGGCGTTTGACGAAGCCAACGATATCTGGACGCTGACGCTCGACGACGGCCGCGAACTCACCACCCGCTTCCTGCTCACCGCGATCGGCATGCTGTCGGCGCCGACCATGCCGCGCCTCGAGGGCGTCGACAGCTTCAAGGGCCTCTCGTTCCACACCTACTATTCGCCGCGCGAGGGCGTCGACTTCAGCGGCAAGCGCGTCGCGGTGATCGGCACCGGCGCCACTGCCGTGCAGCTCATTCCGGTCGTCGCCGAACAGGCCGCCGAGCTCACCGTGTTCCAGCGCCGGCCGAACTGGTGCGCGCCGCTGCACAACTCGAAGATCGACGACGCCACCATGGCGAAAATCAAGGCGGGCTACGACGGTATCTTCGCAAAGTGCCGCGAGACCCCCGGCGGCTTCATCCATGGCCCGGACCGGCGCAAGTTCGCCGAGGTGCCGCAAGCGGAGCGCATCGCATTCTGGGAAAGGCTTTACAAATCGCCCGGCTTCGGCATCTGGCTCGGCAATTTCCGCGACGTCTTGATGGACGAGCACGCCAACGCCGAGTTCACGAAATTCGTCGCCGACAAGATTCGTTCCCGCGTGCACGATCCAAAGGTCGCCGAAAAGCTGATCCCGAAGGACCACGGCTTTGGCACCCGCCGCGTGCCGATGGAGACCAATTACTACGAGGCCTACAATCGCCCCAACGTCCACCTCGTCGATATCAACGACACGCCGATCGAACGCATCACGCCCGACGGCATCAAGACGTCGGACAAGGACTACCAGTTCGACATCATCGTCTACGCCACCGGCTTCGATGCCATCACCGGCGCGTTCGACCGCATGGAGATCGTGGGCCAGGGCGGCAAGAAACTCGCCGACAAATGGCGCGATGGCCCGATCACCTATCTCGGCCTGCAGATCGCGGGCTTCCCGAACCTGATCACGCTGGCGGCGCCGCAGAGCGGCTCCGTCGCCACCAATTTTCCGCGCGGGATCGAGGAAGTGTGCGACTGGTCGACCGCGCTGCTGACGTACCTGCGCCAGCACGGTTATCGCCACATCGAAGCGTCGCCGGAAGCCGAACAGCAGTGGTTCGATCACGTCAAGGAGACCTACGGCTGGACGCTGATCGGCCGGGCCAAGAGCTGGTTCACCGGCTACAACTCCAACGTCCCCGGCCACGACACCCTGCGCTACACCATTTACAACGGCGGCGCGCTGAAATACCGGCAGTGGCTCACCGAGGTGGCCGACAACAATTACCGCGGTTTTGTGGTGAGGTAGGATTTGACGCTAAGAAATTTCCTCCGCTCGTCCCCGCGGAAGCGGGGCACCGCAGTTTTTGCCAAGTGGCGAAGCCCGGGCCGCTCATGCACTGGATTCGCCGCTTTCGCCGGGAATGAGGCGAGAGTGTCTAGATCGGCTTTAGCGTCACCTGCCGCCCGCAGCTCCGGATTATCCGGCCACGGAAACACGCGGTATCCGACGAACGTCGATTGCTCGGACACGTCCTTGCCGAACCGCTTCGCGAGCCGCGTCCCGATATCGGAGATCGCAGGCTTCTCCGCCCACTCCGACAGCACCATGAACGTCGGCCTGTTCGAGACATGCTTCGGCCCGGCCTTGGTCCGCGCCGCGAGCCGAACTCGCTTTCGCGCCGGCTAGCAGAATGCGCTCGGACTCACCGGCATCGAGATAATCGCAAATCCCGTCAGCGCTGGTGTCGACGGTGTTGAAGCGATCGACGCGCAGCCAGTCGCAGTTGAGCAGCGGCCTTAAATCCTCCGGCTCCGGCGCGACATAGAGCTGGGCGTAGATCGAGTGCGCCTTGGCCTTGCGGTTGGCCAGCAACGCGCCGGAATAGGGATCGTTGGCCGACACCGCGCGATATTTTGCCGTGTCGAACACATCGACCGTGTTGATCTCGTAGAGATCGAAGATCGCCATGTCGCCTTCGATAGCACGGTAGGACGTGCAGACCTCGAAACCGATCTGATAGATGTCGGGCGCGTGGCGGAAAGGCGTACCAGTCGAAGAACGGTTTGATGTGCTCCTCGGCGAGATCCAGTTCTGACGTGTAGAGTTTTCGGGTCGGATGGTTCTGTGATCGCTTCATTGTCTGGCCCCGTCACTACGCCATAACGCTAGGTCGCGCGCTTCCATTTCACTTCAGCGTGCCCACCAATGCGTCAACAGTCAACGTGAGCTGGTCCCCGACAATCGTAAAGCCGCGGGTCTGGTCGGCCCCATTCCAGTTCGGAAACGAGCTCGCGTCGATATGGATGTCGATGATGCGATCGGCCTCGCGCACCGCGTATGTCCCGAAGTAGGTCATCGTTCCCCGGGACGTCAGCTTGTTCTCCTCGGCCGTCCCTTGCGCGGGATGATCGATGGCGTACCTGGCGCGATCCGCGCGCATGACCGAAATTATGAAATGACCGCCGGCATCAAACATGGCGATGCCTTCGGGATTGACGCCATACACAGGGATTCTGCTGCCGTCCGGGCGCACCAACTCGTGAGAGATGAGGGTCCAGCTTCCCAGGAGCGGCTCCGAAAGCGACGTCATTGGCTTATTTTCTCCCGCTAGTCGGCGTTGATCCAGGCTCGCCTTTTGCGACGTCATGACCGTTGTGTAGTTTACGGAAGTCTGTATCACCAATCACGTCCCCTTCCCTCCAGTTTGATCCTCAATCCGGAGCCTCGCAGTTGAGCGACGGCGAAAAAAATCACTCTGCCGGCTGGTACCTCTCGAGCGTCGCCACCTTCATGATTCCGGCCGGGATCCAGATGGTGCTGCTGCCGTATCTGCTGGCGATCGAGCTGCATCAGCCGGCCGCGCGCTATGGCGTGACGCAAATGTTCGGCCAGTTGCCGATGTTGCTGTTTCTGTTGTTCGGCGGCTGGCTCGCCGACCGCATCGACCCGCGAAAAATCCTGATCAGCTTGCACGCCTTGGGCGTCGTGATGCCACTCGTGCTCGCGCTGCTGTTGTGGCGCAACCAGCTCACCGAAACCGCGCTGCTGCTTTATGCCGTGGCCTGGGGCCTCGTCAGCGCCTTTGCGATGCCGGCCCGCGACGGCCTGTTGCGACGCGTGGCCGGCGGCAAGGTGCAGCGCATGGTGACGCTCGCGATCGGCATGCAGTTCGGCACGCAAATGCTCGGCCAGGGCCTTGGCGGGCGCGCCGCGCAGTTTGGCCCGATCAGCATTCTGCTCGTGCAATGCCTCGTGCTCGCCGCTGGCATCCTGGCCGCCACCAGGCTGCCGGCCATGGCCGCGAAACCCACGAACGACGCGCCCGTCCGCGGCACGCCGCTCAAAGAGTTCGGCGGCGGGCTGTCGTTGATCCTGTCCGATCCGCCGATGCGCACAACCTTCCTGATGACGCTGGGCATGGGCGTGTTCTTCGGCGGCACCTTCGCCGTGGTGTTGCCGCTCGCGATCCGCGATATGTATGGCGGCGGTGCGGCGGACATCGCCACGGTGTTCATCGCGTTCGGCGTCGGGACCGTCGTCAGCATCACAGCTCTAACGCGCCTCGGCGGCCTCGCCTATCCTGGCCGCGGCATGGCGATCGCGATGCTGCTCGGCTGCGGCGTGCTCTGCCCGATCATGCTCGACCCGCCGCTGTGGGCGTTCTACCTCTGCATCTTCTTCTGGGGCATCGGCGGCGGCATCACCATGTCGATGTCGCGCACCATCCTGCAGGAACACGCACCGCCAACGCACCAGTCGCGCACGATGGCGGTGCTGGCCCTGTCGACCGCCGGCGGCGGCCCGCTCGGCGCCCTGATCATGGGCTTTGCGATCAGCGCGGTCAGCGTGCGCTGGGCGATCCTCGTGCCGATCCTCGGGGTCGCGGCCACGACGATCAGCGCCATGGCCTGGCATTCGATCTGGAGCTTAAGGTCGCATAGCCATTAGTTCGATCTGCGACCGCAGCGCCTCGAACAGGCAATCACTGCCTCTCAAGCTTCGTGACCGTCTTGATGCCACCTGTTTCCGTGATGGCATAACGGACGATGTCGCCGGCATGCACGTTATCCAGGGACAGGTTCGGCTGAACCTTGAACCATTCGGCAGCGCCGCCAGTCGTCCCGACCGTGCTATTTTGCGGCCGTTGAATCACGACGTTATGATCGATCCGGTCGATCATGGTGATCGTTCCGGTCAGATCTTGTTGGGCCAACGCCGCGCTGAATGTGACGACGGCGGCGCCAATCAAGGCGATTGTCGCGATTTTCATGGCGCTCTCCCGGCATTGAGTATGCGATAAGCTGCAGGCGGCCGGGTTGGTTCCTGCGGACTACGTCCAACCCGGGGTTTACCCGAGATCGCCATCGTCAAGACGCAAGTCAGGCAAGCCCTTGTCGGCACCACCGGCCGGCGTCACCGCGGCGCCGTCGGCCGAATATTCCGTGATCTTGTTGCGCAGCGTCCGGATCGACAGCCCAAGCAGGCGCGCCGATATCGTGCGATTGCCATCGGTGCGGGCGAGCGTTTCCAGCACCAGATCGCGTTCGATGTCTCTCAAGGGGAGTCCGACCAGATGGCGCGCGAGCCGCCGTCGCGACGCGTCGGAAATCGGGACTTCAGGGAACTGACGCATGGGCACACCACTCCACAACGCAACAGTGGCCCCTGACCCTTCGCCACACCACCCGAGTCTGGTTAATAAAATCTTAACCAGGGCAAATTGGACGCATAGAGTGTGCATAAGAACAAACAGGAGGTCCTTATGGTGCGCAGCGGGAAAGTCGTTTTCGGCGAGATGGACGAGGTGGTGTTCGGCGTGCCGGCAGCCCAAGCGATCCCGGCACAGATGGACCGGCTTGGCGCCAGGCGCGCCATCCTGATGGTGTCGGGCACGCTGAACCGCACCACCGACGAGATCGCAAAAGTGCGCGCGGCGCTCGGTGATCGCTGCGTCGCGGTGTTCGACGCGATGCCGGCGCACACGCCGCGCCAGGGCGTCATCAACGCGACCGACATGGCCCGCTCTTCCAATGCCGACCTGATCGTCACCATCGGTGGCGGCTCGATCACCGACGGCGCCAAGGCCGTGCAGCTCTGCCTCGCCAACGACATTCGCACCGCCGATGACGTCAAGCGCGTGCGCATCACCCGCGGCGTCGCGCCGCCGATGACGGCGCCGACCGTGCGCCAGATCAGCGTGCCGACCACGATCTCAGGCGGTGAATTCTCCGACATCTCCGGCGTCACCAACGAGAAGAGCAAGGTCAAGGAGATGCTGCGTCATCCGCGGGTGATGCCGAGCGCGGTGATCCTCGATCCCGCGATCACCGTGCACACGCCGGAATGGCTGTGGCTGTCGACCGGCATTCGCGCCGTCGACCATTGCGTCGAGGGTTTTTGCTCGAACGAGGCGCATCCTTACGCCGAGGCCCAGGCGCTGCGGGGCTTGAGCCTGCTCGCCAGCGCACTGCCGCGGGTCAAGGCCAACCCGCGCGACATCGACGCACGGCTCGACTGCCAGCTCGGTACCTGGCTCTCGATGGGCGCGCTGGTCTCGGGCGTGCCGATGGGTGCAAGCCACGGCATCGGCTACGTGCTCGGCGGCGGCTTTGACGTGCCGCACGGCTACACCTCCTGCGTAATGCTGCCGGCGGTGATGCGCTGGAACAAGTCCGTCAACGCTGCGCGCCAGGCGGAGATCGCAGCCGCCGTGGGCCAGCCCGGCAAGGATGCCGGCGACGCGCTGGATCAATTGATCCGGGGCCTCGGTATGCCGCGCAGTCTGCGCGACATCAACATCGGCCGCGAGCATTTCGACCAGATTTCCGAGCAGGCGATGCACACGCCTTGGGTGCCGCGCAACCCGCGCAAGATCGACAGCCCCGCGCAGGTACGGGAGATTTTGGAGATTGCGGCGTGACGCTGGAAGGCGGAATAGCCAACGGGTCCGCGCGAAGCGCGGCCCGATGATAAACTGCGCGCGATAATCCCGACTGCACCGCTTTGTGATTGTGACGTGAGCCCTCACGCCGCGAGCGGCGCAGCCTTCGTCAACAGCCGGCACAGCCGTGCGATGGTCGCGCGCAGATCATGCCGGTGCACGATCATATCGATCATGCCGTGCTCCTTCACGATATTCGGCGCGCTGTTGCCCGTCAGTCACCTTCTCACGGATGGTTTGCTCGATCACCCGTGCGCCGGTGAAGCAGACCATCGCGCGCGGCTCGGCGATGTGAACGTCGCCGAGCATGGCATAGGATGCAGTGACGCCGCCGGTGGTCGGATCGGTCAGTACCACGATGTAGGGCTTCTTCGCCTCGCGCAGCATCTGCACCGCGATGGTGGTCCGCGGCATCTGCATCAGCGACAGGATACTTTCCTCCATTCGCGCGCCGCCCGAGGCGGCGAACATCACCAGCGGCGTCCCTTTTTTCACCGCGAGCTCGAATGCCGCGATGATCGCTTCGCCGGCAGCCATGCCGAGCGAGCCGCCCATGAAATTGAAATCCTGCACACAAATCACCATCGGCATGCCATCGAGCTTGCCGTAGCCGACCTTGAGCGCATCGTTCAGTCCGGTCTTCGCCGCCGCCTCCTTCAGCCGATCGGAGTATCTGCGTTTGCGATGATCACGGAAGTTCAGCGGATCGATCGGGGCTGGCGGCAGCGCGACATCGAACCAGGTCTGGTTGTCGAACATCGATTTGAGCCGCGCCTCGGCGCCCATGTGCATGTGGTAATTCGAGCCGGGAATGACGAATTGATTGGCCTCGACGTCCTTGGCAAACACCAGCTGGCCGGTTTCCGGACATTTGATCCAAAGCTTGTCCGGCACCTCGCGACGCAGCAGGCCGCGGATCTTCGGTCGGATGGTCTCTGATATCCAGTTCATGTGCGCGGCCCCGCGGGTCGGGATTTCCAGCGCAACAATAGACCACTCCGCGCCGGTGACGCCATGGCGGGACATGTTTACAGCGCCGTTTCCACGTGTTGAGAACCGAATTTCGGGCTATGATCGCCCAACGCATCGCCGTGGGGGAGGATCAAAAATGTTGCGCCACCTGTTGGTCATCGTCGGGACGCTCGCGCTGTCGATTTGCGCGGCGCCCGCCCAGACGCCCTCACCCGACGCCATGGCGGCGGCGCGCAGCCTTGTGGTCACCATGAAGCAGGCCGACCAGTATCGCGCGCTGCTTCCGGAGATCCTGCTGACCCTGAAGCCGGCGCTGACCCAGGACCGCCCCGAGATCGAACAGGATTACGACACGCTGACACCCCTGATCGTCGATGCTTTCGCGCCCTACGTGCAGCAGATGGTCGACCAGCTCGCCACCGTGTATGCGACCAGTTTCACGGTCGACGAGCTCAAACAGATCGAGGCGTTCTATAAGCAGCCGGTCGGGCAGAAGCTATTGTCCAAGGACGCGGCGCTCGAGCAGGCCGCCACCCAGATCGGCCAGGACGGCGGCCGCAAAGCAGCCGACGATCTGCGCGCTCGCTTGATTCAAGCGTTGCGCCAGAAGGGCCACAAACTGTAACTGTCCCATCGCGATAGAAGGCGCATCCCATGGACCGCGTCCCAAGGTTTTTCGGACAGCTCAAGGAGCACTCCAATTTCTCGGCGACGGTCACGGTCATCGCCATGCTGATCGCCGGCGTGCTCGCCAAGCTCGACGACGCGCGCTGGGGCCTTTACGTGATCATCGCGCTGTGCGTCGTCCACGTCGTGCTGGCGATCCGCCGCTTCACGACGCGCCCCACGCCGGAGCCGGGGCAGTAAGTTGGTGCTAGTTAGGCACCCGGCGTCGCCGCACCGTCAGCACCTATTCTCCCCCTTACGCCCCCTTGCGGGGAAGGATAAATGCGCGTCCTCACCTCACGCCAACTGCGGCACCTACCGTCGCCTCGGCCATCGTCACCGGGGCCGGGGGATCGACCACCGGCACCTCGACGAACAGGTTCGGCACCTTCTTCGAGCGGTCGAGCACCCAGGCGGCGGCGGTCATGATGACCATGCCCATCACGCTGACGAACAGCTGCTCGAACACACCCTTCGAGTACTGCGTGAGAATCCAGTGCGCCGAGAACGACAGGAACACGCCGAGGCAGAAGATCGGCAGCGAGTTTCGACCGCACAGCAGCAGCGGTTCCACCCATTTGGTCTTTAGCATCGACCAGTCGCGCGGCACGAAGCGGGTGACGACGGTCGCCAGCGCCAGGAAGTGGGTGAAGCGCAGCATATCGAGATCGGTCTTGTCGATCGGATAGATCGCCTTGATCATCCATTGCGGGATCAACGCTTCCAGCCACGCAGCGTGCCACGTCATGACGATGAGGAAAGCAAACAACAGCCAAGCCGCGGCGATCGCCAGCACGACCGGGCTGCGGAGGAAAGCCCTGATCTTGTCGACGCCTCCGACGCCGCACCACATCGCCACGATGAAGAGCATCTGCCAGCAGAACGGGTTGAAATACCAGGTCGCGCCCTGCGGATACGACGGCAGGTTCCAGTCGAAGTAGCGGGCGAGGATGTACAGGACCGCCGAACCGACAAGCGTAATGTTCGGTCGCTTAATCAGACACCACAACGCCAGCGGCGAGATCGCCACCAGCGAAACGTACAGCGGCAGCACGTCGAGATTGACCGGCTTGTAGCGCAGCGTCAGCGCCTGGCCGATCAGGATATCGGGGTGCTGCAGGAAGTTGAAAACGTTAAACTCGTTCTCATACATCGGATTGTCGAACTTCCGCGCGGTGCGCGCGATCTGCGCGGTGAAGATGAGAAACAACATGATGTGGGCGACGTAGAGCTGTGCGGTGCGCATCCACAGCCGCTTCGCGGAAGACAAGAACAAACCGCCGCGCACGATCGGTGCGTGGATCCAGCCGATCAGATAGCCGGAGATAAAGACGAAGAACTCGGCCGCATCGCTGAAACCATAATTGCGCAGGGTCAGCCAAGCGACGACATCGTGAGGGACGTGATCGAGAAAGCACATCCACAGCCCGATGCCGCGGAAGAAATCGAGACGGACATCGCGTTCGACCTTGTGAAGAAGAAGAGATAGATCCTTAGCCATCGTGTCCCCTGCCTGCCCTATCGATCCGCTCTTGGTACGGCGCGTCGTGATACCTCGCCGCCGGCATCGGAACAGCTACGGTGCGGCCCCTAAGCCGCGTTACGAGTTGACCGGTCCCGAACCGGTAGTGTTCAATGTCTTATATTGCTCCCAAGAGCTCAATTTGAACAGTCTTTCGGGGTTGATGCGGCGCGAAACCGGGCTTGTCCACGTTCGTGGCTAGTCGATTGGCTAGTCGGCCGCTGGCCGGGCATCCGAGGCCCGCACACCATTAGTGCCGGACAAAATAGATTACCGACAGTTTTTCGCGTGCGGCTGCGGCCCTGGCGGCCGCGATCAGCGCCTCTGCCCGCGCCTGCCCCTCGACCTTGCCGACGTCCAGCGGCACCGCAGCCGTGGTTCCCCTCTTGCGGTCGAACAGGAAGGCGCGCTCGCCTGCAAACAACATGATCAGGAACCGATCGTCGCGCACGTCGTGCTGGGCACCAATGTATCTCACTTCGACCGGACCGATGCCGGGATCGGCATCGAGAACTTCCTGGGCGAGCTTTGCGGCCCGCTCCTCGGGGCTGAGGGCGTTCATTTTGAACAATCAGATTTCAGCACTTCCATGACAGGCCGCGTCGCCAATTGCATGAATCAACTGCAAACTATCGGCGACTTGCTAAAGCGTCAGAGCGTTCGATGCAATGCGGCGGTATGCACGCGAGGCCACAGCTTGGATTTCAAGGCTCAATTTCGCGTCGAACTCGTCGGTTCCTGATCCACATCCGCCAACGCCTCCTTCATGAAACCGTCAGGGTCGACCCAGAACTCGCGCATCATCCGGAAGTGCTCGGTTTCCTCGACGCAGATCGGGCGTAAGCCTCGATGCTGAGATGGACGAGCTGCGCGGCCGGATACGCCATCAGCAGCGGCGAATGGGTCGCCATAATGACCTGACAGATGCCGGAGCGCTGCATCGCGTGCAGCAATTTGACGAATGTCATCTGCCGCGAGGGCGATAGCGCCGACTCCGGCTCGTCGAAAAAAAGATGCCATGTCGGCCCTGACACCGCTCCTCGAAGAACCGCAGAAAGCCCTCCCCATGAGAATACGACAGGAAGTCCGGTCCGATTACATTGGCGCCTCGTCGAGATAACGTGCGCCACTGTAAAAAGCTCTCGGCGCGGAAGAACCAGCCTTGCCGTGACCTTCGGCAGCCACGCGGCCCGCAAGGCCTGCGCAATTCGCCGCCCATCACTTCCCGCGCTCGCGAATGGTCGACGGCCGGTAGCCCTTACCCCCGCCTGCTTCGTCAAGCCCGCGAGCACCGCAATTCCTTCCAGCAGCGTCGATTTCCCGCACCGTTCTCGCCCACGATGATGGTGATCGGCCCGAGAAACTCAAGTCAAATCCATCGCGCAGGAACGGCAGATAAAACGGATAAGCGTCAGGCTCCTCGATTTCATCGGGGTCGAGCCAAACGCGTTTCAAGAATGGCGGCGGTAGCTTCGTCTGATGATGCTTCGTCGCCATGGCGACGCTCGATCGATTGACTGACTGGACCGTTAGAAACGCGCCGCCCGAGGCAGTTCGCGGAACGCAATAGATTGTTCGCTTTATGTTCTCATATCCATCGGACGAAGTAAAGGGCGGCTCGGCTTGCGTCACCAGTTGGCGCACGCGTCCGGGTTTCGACGATGGTCGAGGATCGGCAGCCTGTGATCTCTCCCCCGCGCCGTGAGAGCTTCGTGGCGGCCCGCGACGATCCCGCAGGAAGCCATCCCAGAACTCAAGCTGCATTTGCGAAGAGCTTCCCCCTTCGCGGCTACGCGCAGCATCATCCGCCGGCGGATCGAAATCAGTATGGCCGAAGCCGTCGACGACGGCCGAGAATTTGTTGCGCGGTGGACTGTCGCGAAATGCCTGCTGGCGCCAGACCGGCAATTCGCCGGCAGCGCCGATGTCGTTCGTGCCCGTGATCATGAACAGCGGCATGCTGATCGAGGCGAAGCTGCGATCCGAGAAGGACATGCGGCCGGCGCCCTGCCCCGAAATCGCGATCCCGGCCTTGAAACTCCTCGAGCGTCGGATCGTTCGCCGCCGCGCAGTCTCGCTCGAGCTTCGCGCCGGCTACGACAAGTGTCGTGTAGGCACCATAGGAATGACCGGCCATACCGAGGCGGCCTTCATCAACTCGCGCAACGACACGCTCGTCGAGCGAGCCTTCTCCGCGCAGGCAGCGCACCACGAAGGCGACGTCGGCCAAGCGGCTGTCGAGATAGAAGGGGTTGTCGAGCACACGCACGAAGGCACTCCGTGTCTCCACGTCGACGCCGGTGGCGCGGCCAGCGATCACGCGCCTGACGGTCGCGGCCTCGTGCGGATCGACCGTGACGTCTGGAAAGGCGATCGAGTTGGCGTGCGTCGGATGCAGCACGACGTAGCCATGCTCAGCCCAGCGCCGCGCAGTGTGATTGAACGCGCCGAGATCGGAGCTGAAGCCGTGGCTGAAAATGATCGTGGGATAGCGCCCCGGCTCGGCCGGCGCATAGACCCGCGTCAATACCTTTCGCCCACGCGCGGGATCGACCAGCGCCTGATCGGTGATCTCTAGTAATGCCACAGCAGTTACCTGCGCCGCAGGACCATCGGCAACACGAGGCACACGATGCCGACAACTCCCGCCACGGCGCCGTGCTTCATCCGGATGCGAGCGAGGCCCACTTCGTGGCCCGGCAAGAAGGTGGGCAGCTGATCGGCCGGCACCAGGAAATAAACCGCGGCGACAACCAGCAGAACGACGCCGATGAGCGAGAAAAAGAGCTTCATGAAGACCCCGGATGATCGAACTGATTTGCGGAGGAGCTTGCTTAATCGAATTTCCCGCCCGTTCAAAGCCCCGGTGAACCCCGCGTGATCGCCGCCGCAACAAAAGGGCAAATGGCCGAAATCGCTCTTCGTGATCTGCAGCACTGGTTCGCCGCCCATTGCGATGGGAGCCGCGGAGCATCATCACGGAATTTCGATACAGACCACCGACAATCCCGGCTGGTGGGTCAAGATCGCCCTGCGAGATACTGAACTCGCCGACCAAGCTTTACGACGGTCGCTCACAACGTCGATCCGAGCGGCTTTCAGCTCGGGCCCCGTCTGGCTGATATGCCGCCTGCAGGATGGGCAATGGCACGGCGCCGGCGACGAGACCCGCCTCGAGGAGATCTTGTCGATCTTTCTCGCTTGGGCCGCGGCCTGAACCCGCGGCTGCGTCGCCGCAACAAAGCTTCGCCGATGAAAGCGAAATCGGGACCATGGCGACGAACACCACTCCGACCGACCCCGCTCCGCTTGCAAAACTCCGTCCCGGAATGCCGCTCAAGGCGCTGGTGGACGCCTATGGACCGAACTGGGCGCGGATGGCGCCGTCGGATACGTTCTTTTTCGGAGAACCGATGGGCTTTCTCGCCCGCTTCGATGTCAATGGCGTGATCGGCGCGATCACCTTCGCCAAGAAATTTCCGCTCCCGATCGAGATCGGCGGCTTGAGACGTGGAATGTCGCTTGAGCAGGCGCTCGCCGCACGCCCCGACCTTGTCGACGCCGGCATTGCGCCGGGTACCACCTCGGTGCGGCTCTACCGCCTGACGCTGCCGGACGCACTGCAGCTCGAATTGCGTGTGCTCGACAACGAGGTGATCGCGATGGAGTTGTCGAAGCCGGGCGCAGTCTATGACCGCAAGATCACCTATCCGACTCCGGCGGGAAAACCCGGCGCACCGTTCACCGACCCGAACCTCAAGCTGATCGTGCTCTCGGCGTTGACCGAGTTCGGCGCCATTCATCTCGGCCCGCGGAAAAAGCTCGCCGAACACATTCTCGGCCCCGGCTACGACGAAGACCAGGACGGCTACGACCTGTTGAAGCCGGTCTACGACTATCTCGTGCGCTACCCGCTAACGGCAAATCACCTCGCCGCAGTAACGAGCATCGACTTCGATGCCGGCAATGAGATCTATACCTATCCTTTTCCCTTCTGGGACGGCGAGACCGACGAGTTTGACGTTGCAAGCCTCGAAGGCATCGAGCGATTGATCAACCTCAAGCGCATCGAGATCATCAGCCTCTTGAGCAGCAACGACCTGTCGCGCCTCGCAGTGCTTAGGCAGCTGGAACATGTCGGCCTCGACCTCGGTCGGTATCAGAACGGCGAGGCTTTGCTGAAGCTGCCTGCGCTCAAGAGTTTGACCTGCAGTACCACGGCCTTTTCCGACCCGTCCATGATCCCGGCGCTGCGGACGCGCGGCGTGGCGGTGCGGATCATCGGTTAGCGCACGTTCGTTAGAGCGCGCGACGACTGCCGCATCGGTGATTTCGCCTGAATCGCATGCCTGAATCGGATGTCTGGCTAGCTCGGGAAAATCAGGCACGTCGTCGTACCGTGCGCGAGCAATCGGCCCTTGGCATCTGTGACGCAGCCTTCTGCCGTGCCGACACGGCGGCCGCAGTTGAGAACCTTGCCCTCGGCCCTGATCCGGCCGGTCTCCAGCGTGATGGCCCGAACCAGCGAAATCTTGAACTCGAGCGTCGTACTGCCGATGCCTTTTTCGAGCATCGACTGGACGGCCAGCCCCATGCAGCTATCGAGCAGCGTCGCCGTGAGGCCGCCGTGCACGGTGCCCCAGGGATTGAGGTGAGCGCCCGTTGGATCCAGCGTGATCGCGACGCGACCGTTTTCGGCCTCCACCACCTCATAGCCCAGCGTCTGTGCGATCGTGTTAAGGGGGAGCGCCCCGCTGACAAGGCCCTTGACGAACTCCAGCCCGCTCATCGCCTTCTGGTGTTCGGGACTGACCGTCCCGTAGGTCCTTGTGGCCATCTCTTACCTTTGGCTCTATCGGCTCTGACAATGCTGAGGACGGCTTAGCGGTGCGGGACCAAACCAGGCCACCCGAAACCTGACTAACCGGCCAAAGGCCGATCGGCGGGTACGCCCGCCTCTGCAATCACAAAATCGCCAGCTATTGTGGGCGAGGAATATCGCAGGACACACGGTGTTGGCTGGCCATGCGGACGCGCGTTTTTTTCGGTTTGTTGCTTGCGATTGCGGGCGCGCGAGCGGCGCTTGCGGAAGACTGCACGTTCCACACGCCGACCGACGTCGTCATCGCGAAGGAACTCATGGTCACCGATCTCTCGGTGGTCAACGATGCACGTGCCAATGGCCCCGACGGTCCGTGGTCGTTCGGCGGGCTGATGGCGGCGATGGCGCCGAAGCCCGAGGACGCCGGCCGCTTCGTCAAGAGCTGGCTCAAGACATGGCAGACGACGACGACGATCAACGGCTTTCCGCTGGAAGCGCGGCCCGATATCGAGAAGGTCGTCATCGCGCCGTGGATGCAGCGCGATGGCGCAAAATCTTTCGACGGCTGGCAGGTCAATTTCGCCAACGCGCCGTTCCGGCTGCTCGCGATCGTGTACCGGCCCGATCTCGGCATCATCACGGCTGACAACAAGATCGCCGACGCCGGCGAGGGGCGCCTCGTGTTCACCGCGCTCGACCTGCGCGGCGGCAAGACTGTCGATGCGGCCGATCCCCTGCCCTTCACCGTGATCTTTGAATACGGCCTGAAAGCCAATGATCGCGCGGGCGTGACCGCGTGGGCTGCGAGGTGGCACGCGCTGGGCGCGTTGCCGTTCGGGGCCGACTATAATGCCCGCCTGCAGGCCATCACCGATGCCTTCTCCGGCCGCGGCAGCGATCCCGCCAAACCGAACGGCAGTTCGCTCGACCAGCTGCGCACCGATGAGGCGGCGCTGGCCTATCCCTGGCAACTGCGCGAATTCCACATCGACACGAGCGGCGCACTGGTCAATGCCGAGGTCAAAAACACCCCCGACCGCAGCGTGCTCGATCATCCCGAAGAGCTGTCGGCCTTCATCGGCGTCCATCCCGACGACGACATCCCCTCCAAATTCGTTGGCGGCAGGGCCGACATCGACAGCGCCACCTTCGAATGGCCGGCGATGGAGCTGCACAACAACAATTTCCGACACAACTTCGCGATGAAGACCTGTAACGGCTGCCATGGCGCCGAGACCGGGCCGAAGCAGGATGCCGGTTCGGAAACCTTCCGTCAGATCGGCGGCCGCAAGAGGGATGCGGCAGCAACGCTCTCGGACTTCCTGACGGGAACTCCAGCGATGCTGCAGGACCCGACCGGCAGGATCCAGACCTTCTGCGATCTGAAGATCCGGCAGCAAGCGCTGCACGAAGCGCTCAACCCGCCGGCTACCACCGCGCCCGGCGTCCATCCCGACGATCTCTCGGTCGTGCGTTCGCGCCGCGACCGCTCGGACTGAGCGCCGGTCAAACGCGAATGGCTGGTCTTCGCAGCCGCGCCTGCCGGACGCGGTCGGTCGCGCTTAGATCAGACTAAACCAGAACAATCTAGGGAACCGCCATGGCAGACGAAGTTCGCGACAACGCCGCAAAGAGCCGTTACGAACTCGACGTCGATGGCCACATCGCATTCGTGGACTATCGACTGCGACCCGACAGGATTGTTCTGGTACACACCGAAGTGCCTGAGGCGCTCGGCGGCCGCGGCGTCGGCTCGAAGCTCGCCAGGGGTACACTCGATACGGTCCGCGCCCGTGGCCTGAAGGTCGAGCTCCGCTGCGATTTTCTGGACGCCTACGTGAAGAAGCACCCGGAATACGCGGACGCCGTTGCAAGCTGAGTCGTCGTCACGCGTGCGAAGCACGAGCCCGGAATCATACTCCCTGCCTGGATTGGGCTCGCCTTCGCTCCGCTTCGGCGCCCCGGAACGACAAACCAATTTAAGGCATCTCATACTTGAACGGCTTTGTCGTGACACGGTGGGTTTTCATGCAGTGCGACCCGCCACCGTGCTCGCCGCAATAGCCACCGTGCAGCTGAAATCGAATTGAGTGCGTCGCGGGGAGGACCTCCCAGGACAGCACGGGGGCATCGAACACGGTGACGAATTTTCCCGATGGGAGCGCGACCATGATCGAAATTTCGCAACCGCCGGTGCCACAAAGGCCGCCGTCGGCGCCGTCGCAGGTCGCGTCGGTGAAGTCGACGATGTAGTCGTCGCGCTTGTCGCCGTTGAGCTCGATCTTGTGCACCGCTGACGGCGCGATCGAGAACTTGCCCCCATTGTCCTCGCAAGATTTTTTTGCGTCGGCGATCGCGGCATTGACTGCCGCGGGATTATCGTCAGCCGCGCGCCGCAGCCAACATGCCGCCCAGTAACGCCGCGGCACACAGCAATTGCAACAGCCCCCGGAACATAGCGCTAGCCAGGCCCCACCGGCGGCTTGGTCTCCTGCGGCAGTGGCGAGCGATACGCGAACGCCTTGGTACGCGCGGCGAAATCGGCCTTGGCGTCCGACAGCAGCGTGTCGTCGCGCAACAGGTCGAGCGCGGTCGCGGCCATGGCCTTGGCGGCATGGACCATGCCCTTGTGGGCATAACCGGTCTTGCCCTGCGCCGTCAGCTGCCAGGAATGCCCGGGCGTGCCGATCGCGAAGGTCGCGCCATAGGCCTGCACCGTCGGCACCACCCAGCTGACGTCGCCGACATCGGTCGAGCCGCGGAGTTGCGCGCGCGGCGAATTCTGCTGCGACCACCTCGTTGCACAGCGCGCCATCCCGCGGATTGACCCCGAACCGCTTGTAGGCAGTCGCGATATCGTCCGCAGTAAAAGTTCCCTGCATCTTGCGGGCGAATTCGCGATCGGCCTCGTCGAACGGCGGCGGGCCGAGATGCTGCAGGTTGGCCTGCATGGTCTTTTCCAGCGGTGCGTTACCGAGCAGGCTCGACATCGCGCTCACGACCTGCGACTTCACTGTCGTCTGCGTCATCAGGGCGGCCCCGTCCGCGACCTGTTTTACGCGCGCGAGGATGTCGAACATGACAGGCAGCTCGATGGCGCGGACCATGTAGCGCACGGTGGCGCGCGCCTGCACGACGTTCGGAAACAGTCCACCGGAATCGGTAATGGCGTAGTGGACGCGCGCATCGCTCGGGATGTGCTCGCGCATGTAGTTGACGCCGACATTCATCAGCTCGACCGCATCAAGTGCGCTACGCCCAAGATGCGGTGACGCCGCCGCGTGCGAGGCCTTGCCGGTGAAGGTGAAGTCGAGCTGGATCATCGACAGCGAGTTGGCGACGTTCAGCGCCATGAACGGCGCCGGGTGCCAGGAGATCGCGACGTCAACGTCGTCGAACACGCCCTCGCGCACCATGAAGGCCTTGCCGGAGCCGCCCTCTTCGGCCGGGCAGCCGTAGTAGCGCACCCGGCCCTTCAAGCCATGCCTGGCAAGATAATCCTTGATCGCGGTCGCAGCTAACATCGCGCCGGCGCCGAGCAGGTTGTGACCGCAGCCGTGGCCGTGGCCGGCAGCGACGATCTCGCGCCGTTCGGCAACGCCGGCTTCCTGGCTCAAGCCCGGCAGCGCGTCGAACTCGCCGAGGATCGCAATGACCGGCCCGCCCTCGCCGGCCTCGCCCATCACCGCCGTCGGCAGCCCGCCGCAATTTGTGGTAATGCGAAAGCCCTCCGCTTCGAGCAGTCGCTTGTGCTCCGCAACCGACTTGAACTCGCCGAAGCAGATTTCCGGTGTCGCCCAGATCCGATCGCTCAGCTCCTGGAATGCGGCCTTCTTGGCATCCACCGCATCCCAGATTTCTTCCGTGTTCGCCCTCGCCGTCATTCCTGTCTCGCTTTTTCAGGTCGCACAAAAGTACCCCGGCGAGAGTGACATTAGCGCTCCCGCCGGGCGGCCGTCAGTTCCAAAATCTTACCACTTGATATCGGCCGGCAGCTTGCCGCCATTGGCTGCGAGGTTTTTCATCATCTGCTGGTGCAGCCAGACGTTCATCTTCGCCGAGTCATTGGTGTCACCGGGGTACTTCAGTTCCGTGGCGAGCTCTTTCCGCGCCGCGAGGCTGGAGTTGAGGCCCAGCGCCTTCATCATGTCGACGATCGACGTCCGCCACTCCAGCTTTTCCTTTTGTGCGGCGACCGCCTTATCAAGAAGCGCCGCGACGTCGACAGTCGCTACCGGGGCGCTCGCGGCGCCGCCGGCCGGCGCACCACTGCCGGCGCCAGTTCCCGAGCCTGCCGTCGGCGTGCTGCCCGACGGCGGCAACGGTGTGGCGTTTGCCGCATGGCTGCCGAAAATCGCGCTCATGATCTTGCCGAAGATGCTCATGGGTCACTCCCTTGTTTCAGGCTTGAGCCGGAAATCTCACTAAACCGAGTTTAAGAGCCCAGCACGAAAACGCCAGCGCGGCCGCAGCATCGTTTATCGACAGCAAGACATAATCCCGTCGCAATGCGAGACAGCGGCAGCTTGCTGCTGTGCAGCGCGCCCTCGCATCGAAGTGAGCGTGCTATCGCGCCGATTGTGCGCTATCCTTGAGTTACAGGTAGCTGCCGGCCGGATCAACACGGCTCAAATTGCGCGTATTCGGATCGCAAGCTCGGCATCACCTTTGCGGAATACGCGCGCGTCGCGCTTAGTCTTGGTCGCGATAGCTCCACATCGCGTGAGAAGGTCTGTGCTCGAAGGACCGCTCACGAGCGCCAAGGAGACACGACCATGGCCACAATGACTTCTGGAAACTATCCCAACCTCGCGGCAAGCGGGACGACCAGCGCCCCGCCGGTCGTCCGCAAACTTAACTTCAACGATCTCGCCATCGCGCTCCACCAGGGCCTCGACGATTTTCGCGCGGTGCCGAGCCACGCCATCATGCTCTGCCTGATCTACCCCGTGGTCGGCCTCGTGCTGGCGCGGTTGGTCTTGGGTTACGCCGTGTTGCCGCTGCTGTTCCCCCTCGCCGCCGGCTTTGCGCTGATCGGGCCGTTTGCCGCCATCGGCCTCTATGAGCTCAGCTGCCGCCGCGAACAGGGCCTCGACCTCTCGGCCTCGCACGCCTTCAACGTGCTGCGCTCGCCGTCGTTCGGCGCGATGCTCGGGCTCGGCGCGCTGCTGTTCGCGTTGTTCGGGGTCTGGGTGGCGACGGCGCAGGCGATCTACGTCTCCTATTTCGGCTACGCGGCTGCCGCCGACATTCCGGACTTCGTGCACAAAATCTTCACCACGCCGGAAGGCTGGGGATTGATCATTGTCGGCTGCGGTGTCGGCTTCCTGTTTGCCGTCGTGGCGCTCTGCGTCAGCGTGATCTCGTTCCCGATGATGCTCGACCGTCACTCCAGCATGACCGACGCGATGCTGACCTCGCTGCGCGTGGTGCAGACCAATCCGCTCCAGATCGCCGCCTGGGGGTTGATCGTCGCTGCACTCCTGGTGGTCGGCTCGCTGCCAGCCTTCCTGGGCCTTGCGATCGTCATTCCGGTGCTTGGACACGCAACCTGGCATCTCTATCGCCGCGCGGTTGAATCCACCGGCGCCTCGAGCCACGAGAACTCCGGAGCCCGTAAAGAAGCCGCGCTATGCGGCGGATTTCCCGGCCTCGCTGTTCTCACGCAGCGATCGCTAGCAAGCCGGCACGAATTCGCGACTGTGCCGTGCGCCCAAAGGGTCCGCGGCACAGTTGATTCCGCTCGCCAGCTTTGGCAAAAGCCCGCGTCCGACACGCGTGGTCACAAAAAATGTTTGACGCCATAGCTTTTGCCGGCGGCGGCAACCGCTGTTACTGGCAGGGCGGATTTTATGAGGCGATCGCCGATCGCCTCGACCTTGCACCAAAGCTCGTGGTCGGCGCCAGCGCCGGCGCATTTGCGGCCGTGTACTCGCTGCTGCAGATCGGCCCGACCGTGCGCGAGCTCGTGATCGGTGGCTGCGGCCCTCATCTGAAGAATTTCGATCTCGCAGCCTGGCGGCGCGGCGAGCCGTTGTGCCCGGTCGGGCCGATGTATCGGCGCCTGCTCGACCAGGTGCTGGACACCGCCGCGCTGGCGCGGCTCAACGCGTTGACCGATCTCAAACTCGCCGTATCACGGCTGCCGCGCGGCCTGTCCCCGGTCTCGGGCGCCATGCTCGGGATCGCCACGTATCAGCTCGAGAAGAAGCTGATGCAGCCGGTGCACCCGCGCTTCGGCCGCGCGCTCGGCTTCAAAAGCGAGTTCGTCACGGTGAAGTCGCTGTCCGAGCCATCAGCCCTGCACGACGCGCTGATCGCGTCAGGCGGTGTGCCACCATTCATGCCGGTGACGCTGATCGAAGGCAGGCCGGCGTTCGACGGCGGCCTGGTCGACAATGTCCCGGTCGAGCCGTTGGCCGAAATCGAACGCGTCGGCGGCCGCTCTCTCGTGCTGTTGACCCGGCTCTACCGCGACGTACCTGATATCCCCGGCCGCACCTATGTGCAGCCGTCGCAAAAACTGCCCATAAAGCAGTTCGACATCACTAATCCCGACGGCATTCGTTTTGCTTACGAGCTCGGCCGGACCGACGGCGCGCGGTTTGCGGCGACGATGGCGTGAACTCTCTTCACGCGATCAGCGACCAACCAGCAGTCGCTCTCCATTCGCTGGCAAGCAATTGACCTGGCCCAACCGATCCTCCGCCCCCTTTGCCCTCAACGTGCAACTCAGCGCCGACGACTACCGGCGCTATTTCGCCGTAGCTGGAAAGCGGCAATCGAACTGGTCGAACGTCGCGATCTTCGTCATTGCCTTGTTCGCGGCGATCCTGGTCGCCTTTGCGTTCAGGGCCGTCGCTACGCTCGAGACAACTGATCCGGTCGCGATCGAACTTATCGGCAGCTACAGCCTGTTCGCCTATGCTTTTGGTGTGCTGGTGTTCCTGCTGGTCGGCGCGATCGTACGGCGCAGGAGCATCGCCGGCTTGCTCGCCGGTACACTCAACGCGTTCGAGCCGAAGACTGTTGTTATCGCGGAAGACGGCATCTCGATCACGGGCAAGCTGTCACACGTGACCTACTCCTGGCCGGCCATCGGCCAGCTCACCGTGACGCAAGGGCTGCTCTTTCTGTGGATCGGTTCGCAGAGCGCGGGGATCATACCCGAACGGACGTTTGCGACCGAGGAGATGCGGAAAAGCGCGATCGCTTTCATCGAAGGCAAGATCGCCGCGGCTAAGCAATCGGCCTGACGCAGGGCGCGGCCCGATCGCGCTGATCGGGATCGAACTTCGCAACTTGCTTTCCGCTTCCAGTCACGCCACTGTCGCGGCTTCTGAGGACGCCTGTGACATGGATCAGCGCTAGCCAGACGGTCGGATATCGGGCTTTCAGCCCTCGCTCCTGACCTGCCGCCTTGCCTCCGTCCTGACGGGGGCCCCCCGCGGCTTCGCTGTGATCATCAGCTTCCCTCCGGAGCATCCTCGTGTCTCATCCACTTTTGACCGCGCCGATCGGCCGGAGCCTGTTTCGTTTGGCCGGCCCGACCACCGCGCTGATGCTGGTGCAAATCCTTGTCGCAATCGCCGAAATCTACTTTGTCGGCCGCCTCGGTACCGACGCTCTCGCCGGCATTGCGCTGGTCGTCCCGTTTCTGACCCTGATGCTGAACATCGCCAATGGCGCAATGGGTGGCGGCGTGGCCGCCAGTATGGCGCGCGCGTTGGGCGCCCGTCGCCTGGACGATGCCCGCGCTGTCGTCGTGCACGCACTGGTGCTGGCGATTTGGCTTGGGCTGTTCTTCACCCTGTCGGACTGGCTCGCCGCGCGATGGTTGTTCGGCTTGCTCGGCGGCAGCGGCAGAGCGCTCGAGCAGGCGCTGAACTTCAGTCATATCTGGTTCTCCGGCGCCATCGCGATGTGGGCCAATTCATTCCTCTCGGCGCTGTTGCGCGGCAGCGGCAATGCAGCGACGCCGAGCCTGTACGGTTTCCTGGCCTCGATGGCTTATGTGACGCTTGCCGGTGTGCTGATGCTCGGCATCGCCGGCTGGCCTGGCCTCGGCCTTGCCGGCTCCGCGGTTGCGGCGCTTGTGACGACAATGGTGAGCGTCGTTGCGCTGGGGCGCGCCGTGTGGGACGGCCGCCTGGGCTTCGTTCCCTCCCTGACCCACGTTCGCCTGCGATGGCATATCTTTCGCGAAATCCTGCAGGTCGGCGCGCTGGGCTCGCTCACCACCGTGACATCAAACGTCACCGCGATGCTGGTGACCGGACTGGTCGGCCGTTTCGGCGTAGCCGCACTGGCCGGCTACGGCATCGGTGCACGGCTGGAATTCATGGTCGCGCCTGTCGCATTCGGCATCGGCTCCGGCCTCACCACTCTGGTGGGGGTCGCCGCCGGCGCCGGCGCGTGGCACCGCGCGGTGCGCGCCACATGGACCGGCGGTCTGACCGCGTTCGTCGTAATCGGCCTGATCGGCTGGACCATCGCGCTGTGGCCCGAGGCCTGGTCACGCTTGTTCACGTCGGACAGTGCCGTCATCGCGGCGAGCGCGTCCTACATCACCCACGTCGCGCCGTTCTACGGCCTGTTCGGCCTCGGGCTCTCGCTCTATTTTGCCAGCCAGGGCGCCGGCCGCATGGCGGTCCCGGTCGCAGCCGGCGCTGCCCGCATGATCGTCACAACGGTCGGCGGCTGGATCCTGGTCGAATACACACCGCTCGGATTGGAGGGCGTGTTCATCGCCATCGCGGCCGGCATGATCGTTTACGGCTGCGTGATCGCCGGCGCGTTGTTCATCGCGCCATGGCGGACGAAGCCTGTGGTCATGGCAACGGTCAGGTGATGAGCAAACTTGGCAATGGTGGAGGCGGCGTCGGACAAAAGCCAACAGTATGATCACATCGCCGACGGTCTTGCGATGCAGGCGTGAGTCCGCGTGATGTCCTTGGTGCCTCCCGCCTTCTTGTGATTGCCGCCAGTCACAAGCTTCACCTGTCCTTTTGGGCAGGTACCGTCGTCCACCATCACGCTCTGCCCCTCGCGAAGTTCGCCCAAGGCCGGCTCTTGTTTCAGGATGCTCTGCGTCCATCCGGGCGGCGCCGCGAGTAGCAGCGCCGTCGCGATGACGCTCCTCCTCAACAACCGAAAGCTTCGTTTGGTATTCGGCACGTTAGACTGCCCATGGCCAAGAAAGCGCGACCACAATTTTCCAGGAACGGTGCCTAAGTGTAACGCAGTAACCTCGCCCCCAGAAGATGGTCGGGTTCAGTCGGATGCAATATGTTTGGAAAGATCGTCAGGGTTCGGGGACCGCCAAGACGCCTATCGAGTTCGAGAAAGCCGGTTGGATTAGCTTATGTGGATGACCGCCGGCCCGGATGAAGGCCAAAACCAGCTTGTGCGAGCATCAACTTCTGAAACGGGACTGCGTTCGGTCCGAGTTCGTCCGCGGGAACGTCTTCCCTTATCATAACCGAGATCGTCGCGTGATCAGCCATGCCCATCATAACGACGCCGAAGATGTCGCCGTAGGAATCTGCAGTCACTGAAGCTCCATGGAGATCATCAAAGGAGACATGAAATCCAAAGTCAGGCTCACCGTCATGCCAACGCAAGCTAACTTCTCGCCGGAAATCGTCCTTGTAGGTCACAACAAACCCAGCACGCGCGGCCGACGGAATGAGGTCATTAAAATCGCCGCGCTGAGTAAACAGATGAAAGTACCTCATCTGCTTCGCTGCAGCCTCAGCGCGTCCCCGCAGAGTTGTATTTATCCGGGCACCAAACATCGCAAGCAAACTATGCTGCAAGCCTCCCTCGAACGCAAAGAGCACCCGGAACTACTGCTACCATCGACGCCAACCGCGATGCCAGCCGCCGTAATATCGGGGACCGCCGTAGTAGTGGTAGGCATATCTGGGCACGTAAGCGCGTCTGTAGGCATAGCCGCCGTAATATCCGGGATAGTAACCCCCATAATATCCGGGATAGTAACCGCCATAATATGCCGGATAATTTCCACCGTAGTAGCCATACCCCGGTCCATACCCGTAGGCGCTTGAAGCAATGCCCGCGATCAGCGCACCCGCGACCAAGCCGCCGAAAATGCCAGGACCATGGTAGCCATAATACCGCGCATGAGCCGGAGAAGGCGCAGCTGCGGCGGTCACGGCGATGGTGGCAAGAACCAACGCTAGTTTCCTCATCGGAGTTTCCTCTTTGGAGCGATCAACAGATCGGAAATTCGCGAGCACAAAGCATGCGCTCGTCAGAACACCAGGCTTTGATCCATCGCAAATCGACTGTTGGCTTGTTGCGAACGCGCAGGTCCGCCTCCCCCCTGGAAAGGCTAGAAGCGGGCCGCCAACCGAGGCGGCCTAATCTTTCTCACCCAGCGCTTTGCCAGTTGCTCGATTGATGAAATGCGGACAGGCGCAGGCCGGACATGGACAGCGTCGTAGCGACTCTGATCTGCGGGCTTGGGCTCATCAGCAACGAAGTGCTGGACCTTTTGGCCGGTCCGTCGGACAGCGATAAAGGACGGGTTTCACCGATCACGCTCGGCCGCAATGACTTGATCAAACGCGCAAAGGCCAGAAAGGATCGCCAGGTGAAGTGGGGTCCGGCACAATGGGCCGGACCCCGGCACTAACCGGAACAGCGCGCCCCCGACGTCCGCTCGGTTTGATGCTCGCCTGACAATAATCGTTGGCTGAATTTCGTCTGTCCGGTCTCTGACATAACGGTCGTTTTCAATATCGCTCGGGTTAAAAAGAGGCCGTAGCCAGAACCAAGAGAGACCGCTCGATTTAATGCCGGCGTAAGGAACAACTTGGTCGCCCGACCTGGGTCAGCGTTGCTCCGCATCCCCCATAAATGCTTCGGGCAGAAAGTAGATCGCAGCGACCGTGAACGCGAGCACCATCGTGATCGCGGGATGAAGATAAGCCGCCGGCACTGACAGCGCGTAGAGGCCGACGCTGACCAGGTTCTTGCGCCGTGCCTGCGCGCGCGGCAGATCGAACTGGCCAACCTGTGTCAGCTCTCTGCTGACGATCTCGCGCAGGATCAGGAACGCGATCGCGCAGGCGAGCAATAGCGCGGCATAGGTCGCCGTCGGAAACGGTTTGAACTGGTTCTCGCCCATGTAAGCGGTCGCGAATGGGATGAGCGACAGGCAGAACAGCAGGAAATTGTTCGACCACAGCACCGCGCTGTTGACCCGCGGCACGATGTGGAACAGGCGGTGATGGTTGACCCAGTAGATCGCGACAACGAGATAGCTCAGCGCGTAGCTCAGGAACACCGGCCACTGCGCGAGCAGCGTCGCGGCGTCTGCGCGTAGCGGCACCTTCAGCTCCAGCACCATGATGGTGATGATGATGGCGATCACGCCGTCCGAGAACGCTTCGAGACGCCCGGTGCCCATCGGCTGTGGTTCAGCCATTCGCTCGCTGTGCCTCTCTGTTTGTCATCGCCCGGTTTCAACCGAGCGATCCAGTACTCCGCAGCGTTCGCGTTTTCCATGCGTGCCATGGGTTACTGGATGCCTATGGCGAAGCACTTGCTTCGCCAGACTTAAGCGGGGCATGACACTCAACAGGGCAAAAGCCATGTTTTGGCCGCTGTTACCAAGCAAATTCTTAAACGCTGGGACATAGGCTCACTCTGATTCGAGAACCTGAACGAGCGTCCCTCCATGCACTCCGCGCGATCATTTGCTCTGTCTCTGCTTCGCTGTTCATCGCGGGCCACGCACTCTGCTGCGCCCGCCTGCGGCGGCGACTTCGCGGGCTGGCTCGCCGACTTCAAACGCGAAGCCGGCCACCAAGGGCATTTCGCAGCAGGCGGTCGCAGCACTCGACGGGGTCACGCCGGACCAGAGCGTGATCTCGCGCGATCACGGCCAGCGCGTATTTCAGCAAAGTTTTGAGGAATTCTCCGGCCGCATGATCCCACCCCGCCTGCTGCGCGGTCAGAACATGCTGAAGCGGCACGGCTCAATGCTGGTGCGGATCGAGCAGGCCTATGGCGTTCCCAGCTCGGTGCTGGTCGCGATCTGGGGCCTTGAAACCGACTTCGGCTCCAACATCGGCACCTTCCCGACGCTGCGCTCGGTGACGACGCTGGCTTGGGATTGTCGGCGCGCCGAGATGTTTCGTGCCGAGCTGATGGATGCATTCCGGATCATCGACCGTGGCGATCTCGCGCCAAATGAGATGCGCGGCGCCTGGGCCGGCGAGATGGGCCAGACCCAGCTGATGCCATCGTCCTACATGAAGTTCGCGGTCGACTTCGACGGCAACGGCAAGCGGGACCTCCTGCACAGCCCGGCAGATGTGCTGGCATCCACGGCCAACTTCCTTGCCAGCCATGGCTGGAAGCAAGGCCAGCCTTGGGACCCTGGCGCGCCGAATTTCGACGTGCTCAAGGAATGGAACAAGAGTGAGGTCTACGCCCGCACGGTCGCGGCTTTCGCCGACCAGCTTGAAAATGAGCACTGAAGTCGAGCCGATTTGGCGCGGCTTGCCGTTCATTCTTAACGAGCGATAGCGAGACTCGCATGGCAGAATTGTTCCGACTTCCGCAATCTGTCGCTGTCATCCTCGGTCACATCGATACACAAAACCGTAATTTCTGTGACTGATTCGTCGCAAAAATAATCTGAATTAAAAGAACAATCTTTAAGTTCATTGATGCAATAATCGCATAGCTGCATCGCAACATGATATCTGCCGCAGCGCGGCATTGGGAACTATATTGGCTTCAAGCGAGGCGCCGAAAGGCCAAACCTCGGACTTGAAGGAGATCAATCATGTTACTGAGCATCATCAGGGCGCTAAAGGCGTTCCGGGATTATCAGCGGAACCTCAACGAGCTATCACAGCTCACCGACCACGAGCTCGCCGACATCGGCCTGCGCCGCTCGGAGATCCCCGCCGTCGCCGCCGGCACCTACAGCAAGTAAGGTCCTGCACGACAGTTCGGCTAGCGCCCGCCCCTTTTCGGCGGGCGCTGTCGTTTCGGGCATGATCCGGAAAAGCATGCCCTCGACTTGATCGGGGGTGGATGCCGGTTTTCCGACAAGATCATGCCCAATCAAATCGGACGCGGGAGTTGCTGGCGGCCGGGTCAGCTCCTAAACCCTGCCCCATGACATCGCGCCCCGTTTCGCAGCCCATCCACATCGTCGGCGGCGGCCTCGCCGGCTCCGAAGCCGCCTGGCAGATCGCCGCCCAAGGGCTAGCCGTGGTGCTGCACGAAATGCGCCCGGTGCGCATGACCGAGGCTCACCAGACCGACCAGCTCGCCGAACTCGTCTGCTCCAACTCGTTCCGCTCCGACGATGCTGCGACCAATGCCGTCGGCCTGCTGCACGCCGAGATGCGGCAGCTGCGGTTCGCTGATCATGCGGGCAGCCGACTCCCATCAGGTGCCGGCGGGCGGCGCGCTCGCCGTCGACCGCGTCGGCTTCTCGGCCGCGGTCCACGCAGGCCATCGCAAACCATCCGCTGATCGAGATTTGCCGCGAGGAGATCGCAGGCCTGCCACCGGCCGAATGGGACAACGTCATCGTCGCGACCGGCCCGCTGACTTCGGCGCCGCTCGCCGACGCGATCCGCACGCTGACCGGCGAAGACGTCGCTCGCCTTCTTCGATGCCATCGCGCCGATCGTGCATCGCGACTCGATCGACATGAACGTGGCGTGGTTTCAGTCACGCTACGACAAGGAAGGCCCGGGCGGCTCCGGCGCCGACTACATCAATTGCCCGCTGACACGCAGACCAATACGAAGCGTTCATCGCCGCGCTGCTTGGCCGGCGCCAAGACCGAGTTTCGCGAGTGGGAAACCTCAACGCCCTACTTCGACGGCTGCCTGCCGATCGAGGTGATGGCCGAGCGCGGCCCCGAGACGCTGCGCTGGGGACCGATGAAGCCGGTCGGTCTCACCAATCCGCACAACCCAACTGTCAAGCCTTATGGCATCGTGCAGCTGCGCCAGGACAACAAGCTCGGCACGCTCTACAACATGGTCGGCTTCCAGACCAAGCTGAAGCACGCCGAGCAGGTCAGGATTTTTCGCAGCATTCCCGGTCTCGAGCGCGCCGAGTTCGCGCGGCTCGGCGGCCTGCATCGCAACACTTTTCTCAATTCGCCGGTGCTGCTCGATGCTGAACTGCGGCTGCGCGCAGCGCCGCGGCTGCGCTTCGCCGGGACAAATGACCGGCTGCGAAGGCTATGTTAAATCTGCCAGCGTCGGCCTGCTCGCCGGCCGCTTTGCGGCGGCGCAGGCCAAGGGCGTCGCGCTCGCAGCCCCGCCGCCGACCACGGCAATGGGCGCCCTGCTCGGCCACATCACCGGCGGCCACATCGAAACCATCGATGCCGGCCCGCGCTCGTTCCAGCCGATGAACATCAATTTCGGCCTGTTTCCGCCGCTGGCCTCTGCGCCGAAATCGCCCGACGGCAAGCGCCTGCGCGGAGCTGAGAAAGCGCTGGCAAAGAAGCGCGCGCTAACGGCGCGGGCGCTGGCGGATCTGAAGGGCTGGATCGCGGCGTGCGGCGCAAGCGCTGAGCCGTATCGGAACGCGCGTGCCGCGGTAGCCAGTTAGGTCGCACCGACGATTTAGCCTGTGGGGCAATTCGTCATCGGTGCAGCGTAGGTTTGTCGTCAACCTGCGCTTCGCACATCGCGCCATGAAGCTCACTGACGAGAGACGGTTCGCTCGGCAGCCTCATCTTCTTGTTCGATGGCTTTGCCATTCAACCTGTCGACCATGTGAGTAAGCCCGCAGGCCGCGCAATGGACGACTTCAAAGCGGTCACGAGGACGATCACCCGGCTCATTCGCAACGAAATGTTGAGTGAGCCTCTGAGTGACGGGGCAGTGAAAGGTCATTTTTGATAGTGCAGCGATCATTCGCTTTGATCCGGCGGCCTACGGCACTTTGCCGATTGGCTTATGCATCGGGATGGCCATGACGCAGCGTCCTTATCGCTTCGCCAAACCAGGCTCCAAGGGGGCTGTGTACCGGGAGGGAGCGTCAGGGATAATTGTCCTGAAGGACAGTGGCCGGATAACTGCCCCCGCCTGTCCCCGTCGCGGTGACGTTGGAGGCGCGCTCGACGCTGGCGTGGCCGTCGTCTGCGCACTGCCTGCCGTCGCGACGCGGGCGCGCTCGACGTGGTGATCACGCGATGACGCGATGCCGACCTGTTGCTTTCGCATCGTTTTGAAATGCGGCTAGCGCTCTCCGGGCTCAGAACGCTCAAAGAAGCGCCCATTCAATACGTCATCCTTTCGCACCGCGCGCCGTATGATCAAAACCGCCACGGTCAGAATGGCGAGGGCCACCGCGAAGATTTCTAGCATGATGGTTGCAGTCTGATTGGCCCGATCTGGTCGAGACTTGGCGGTTTATGGCTCACTTGCCGTTTGCCTTATGCGTCAGGACAGCGACCACGCGGTTTTGTTGCCGGACCTCGACATCGCCGTTGAACACGTAGTGTTCAGCGGCGGCGACAGCGGCCTCATCGCTCTGCGCCTCGATGACGTGCAATTGAACAAGCTGACCGTCAGCGTCCCGCAAATATGCTCGGTACTGGCCCATGACGCACCGTCGCTATCGACTTCGCGCCAAATTAGCGTCCGACGTTTGAATGACTGACAACAAGAAACGCAATCAGCAATCGGCACAGCCTATGCGCTAAGATACCAGCAACCCTTTGGCCCTCTGCCGATTGCTTGCTTGAAATCACGTCCAAACCGGTGCTTTCCACTGGCAAAATCGAGCTACCGCGTTCCCGACATTACCTCCTTACCGGACATGCTCCGGACATTCCAAAATCGACGCGAATGACCCATGCGAACTCATGCACCGCAGCAAGGTGCTGATCGCAACACAATCCCCAACAGAAAGACGTGATCAGCCTGGCGTGCCACAAAATCGTCTGGTCCCTGTGCGGCAAATATTATTCGGGCGGGGTGGCTGCACGTGTCTGCGCACAACAAGGATGTCGAGGCTCTGCTCGGCCGGGCGGCCGAGTACGAATTGCGCGCGCGACTTGCCGAAGATCCTTCTGATCGCGACCAGTATATCTGGTTTGCCACAAAGTACCGCGAGAAGGCTGCGTCTCTGGAAAAGGCAAACTGTCACGGTGCGGACCGCTCGGTCGCGTAGCTTTTATTCACGCGAAGTCCGGAATGCTGACCCCACAGCTGAACAATTGGCTCCGGAAATGGACGAGCGGCTGGCGTGCTGCCGTGCAGATCGTCCGCGGCAACTGATGATGGCCGAAAAGTATGAGAAGCTTGCGGTGGAATTCGAGGATCGCAAGCGAGCGATAAACCGAAAGCGCGGCGCACCCGTGCGTCTCGGGGAATCCATCCGCCATTTTGCGAGAGCGCACCAGCCAGATTGGGCAACCGCGGCAATAGTGTAGCGGGAACCTTCCAATAGCGTCCCAACCTTGTGGGCCACAGTAAGGGCTGCTCGACAAGGGAGACAATCATGAACAAGCTAACTCTGTTGAGTGCGGTCGTCGGTGCGACGCTACTTGCGGCGACACCACTTTCGCTTCGCCTTTCCTCAACCGCAACTCCATCTTTGTCGGTTGACAAAGCTGACGCGAGAGTGGGTCGTCCGCTGACCCCGGTAAGCGTAGCGGGTGTTTCGCGTCGACATAACAGGCGGGGGGCGTACGGCTATGGGGCCGGGGTAGTCGGCACCGGCCTCGGCGCTGCCGCGATCGGCACGGCGGCTGCTGTCAGCGCCGCACCCTACTATGGTGGAGCGGGCTATTCTTCTGGTGGTCCTTATGCATCTTACGCGGCGCAGCCCCAGCCGGCCTTCGGCACGTTCTGCGTGCCCGGCACGATGGTCCAAATGCAAGACGGCCAAATGCACCTCTGCCAGTAGCTTTAGTAGACATGGAAAAGGGGCGGCTCGCTTGAACCGCCCCTCAGTCAGGTTATGGGGCGAGGCTGCGGGTGCAGCTGGCATCCGGCTTTCCCTGCGCTCTTTATTCAGAGGCGCGAAACCAAGAGCAAATCTCGGGCAAAACCTGCCGCGAGAATGATTTCGGCTGTTTGAAAGAACCTACATCCTCCGAAACGCCCGCGCCGCGCGCCGCAACGTCCAGAGCCGCGACAGCCGCGACAACGGCCTCAACCGAAACGGATCGTAGCCGTCGCGATCGAGCCGCTCCAGCCGCTCCGGCACCAGCGCCAGCAACAGAAAGCTCGGCCGCACCGCGCTCTCGATGCCGGGCATCAGCTTCATCGCTTCGGCAAGTTCTTTTGCCGCTTCATCTGCGAGCGAACGCACCAGCCGCGGCAAATCGCGCGGCGACTCTCCTTTGAACAGGGTCTCGTGCGGGACGCCAAACTGCTCGAACAATTCGAGCGGCACATACAGCTGCCGCCGCGCCGCATGCCGCGGTATCGCTTCGATCAGCGAGGTCAGGCCATGCGCGAGCGAGGCATGATGCGTCAGCGGCTCGAGCAGCGGCGAGCGCTCGACAGGCGAGCCGGCCGCGAGCACGCGCGCTCCGAGCAGGAGCAATTTTCCCGCGGTCTGGTCGAGAAAGCCTGCCATCTCCGCCGCTGTCTGCATCGGCTCATCATAGAGATCGAAGCGGTGTGCTTCGACGAGTTCGCTGAACTCGCACGCGACAACCCGCACGCCTCGACCGTCTGCAGCAACTGCGCGGCAACGGGGTTGCCCTTTGCGTCCTCGACCGATTTGCCCGACAGCACGTCGATCCACCATTGCAGGCGGATTTCACCGGCCAGCGATTGCGTCACCTGCTCGCGCACCCGCGCGATCTCGGCATTGAAGCCATAGAGCGCGAGCAGCTGCGCGCGCCGCTCCGGCGGCGCGAACAGGCTCGCGGCATAGCGGTCGAAATCGCAACCGCGGACCAGGCTCGCGCAGTAGGCCGCATCCGCGGCTGCGGTCGCGCTCATGCGACCGCAATCAGCGCGGCCGCAACGCGACGGCGCTCGCCGACCATGATGTTGTAGACGCGGATCGCGGGTCCGGTCTGCATCGCGTCGATCGCGACGTGATGGCGGCGGAACGCCTCGCGCAAATGCTGCGGCGGCAGCCAGATCGCGCGCCCGGTGCCGAGGATCAGCGTGTCCAGCTCGGCGACGCGCTTCAGCACATTGTGCAGGGTCTGCTCGCTGATCGCGTCGGCCGATGTCACCGGCCACGCCCAGATGCCGTCAGGCAAGCAGAGCAGCGAGCCCTGATGCGACATCCCGGCGAAGCGAAAGCCGCCATTGCCATAGGCGTCGATCGGGGCGGCCTGCGGGAAATGCGGTGCGCTCGGCGAACCTGCATCCATGACTACTTCCGCGGCGGCTTGTCGTCCTCGGGCTCGTCGAGCCGGTGGGTGCCGACGCCGAGATAGATCAGGATCGGCGAGGCAATGAAGATCGAGGTATAGGTGCCGACCAGCACGACACCGAACATCATCGTTGCCGTGAAGCTGTGGATGGCGTGGCCGCCGAACAAGAGCAGCGCGAGCAGGGCCAGTGACACGGTCAAGTGAGTGATGATGGACCGCGACAGCGTCGAGTTGATTGAGGTGTTCAGGAGTTCCGGCATCGACATCTTCTTGTAGCGCCGCAGCATCTCGCGGATACGGTCATAAATGACGACCGTGTCGTTCAGCGAGTAGCCGAGAATGGTCAGCAGCGCCGCGATGCTGGTGAGGTCGAAGTCGATCTGCGTGATCGACATGAAGCCGATGGTCAGCACGATGTCGTGGACGTTGGCGATCATGGCGCCGAGCGCGAACTGCCACTCGAAGCGGAACCATAGGTAAATCAGGATGCCGACAATCGCGACCATCAGGCCGATCGTGCCATAGGCCAGAAGCTCGCCGGAGACGCGCGGTCCGACCACCTCGACGCGGCGGTACTCGACGCTGTCGCCGAGCGCGCCGCGCACCTTCTGCACCGCGGCTTGCTGGGCCTGGTCGCCGCCGGGCTGTTCGGCGACCCGGACCAGGACGTCGGCCGGGCCACCGAATTGCTGCAGCTGAATGTCGCCGAGACCAAGCGTCCCGAGCGTCGCGCGCAGCTTTGCGAGATCAGCGGAGCCGCTCTTGTCCTGGATTTCGAGCAGCGTGCCGCCCTTGAAGTCGATGCCGAAATTCAGGCCGTGGGTGAAGAACAGCGTGATGGCGACGATCGACAGCAGCGCAGAAATTGGAAAGCTGATCCGGCGAAAGCGGATGAAGTCGAACTTGGTGTCGTCGGGGACGATGCGAACGGCCGGAAAAATGCCGAGGACGCTAACGATGGTCAGCGCGACGATGAAGACGCCGAACGCGATCAAGATCCAGGTGGTGGTCACGACATCCTGCTCATTGAGGTCAGATCGGCACCTTCTGCGGCCGGTTCCAGCGCACCCAGTACGCAACGATCAGGCGCGTCACGGTGAACGCGGTGAACACCGTGGTCACGATACCGATGCCAAGGGTCACGGCAAAGCCGCGCACCGGGCCGGTGCCGATGAAGAACAGCACCGCTGCCGCGATGAAGGTGGTGATGTTGGAGTCAAGGATGGTCGCAAGCGCGCGGGTGAAGCCGGCGTCGATCGCCGAGATCGGGGTGCGGCCGTTGCGGACTTCCTCGCGGATGCGCTCGTAAATCAGCACGTTGGAGTCGACGGCGATGCCGACGGTCAGCACGATGCCGGCGATACCAGGCAAGGTCAGCGTCGCGTTCAACAGCGACAATAGCCCGATGATCATCGCGACGTTGATAGCGACCGCGACATTGGCGAAGAATCCGAACAGCCGGTAGGTGAGCAGCATGAACACGACGACAAGGATCGAGCCAACATAGGCCGCGATCTCGCCGGCCTGGATCGAAGTCCTGACCGAGGCCCGGACCGACCGTGCGTTCCTCGATGATGGTCAGCGGCGCCGGCAGCGCGCCGGCGCGCAACAGGATCGCGAGGTCGTTGGCGGACTGCACGGTGAAGCTGCCGGAGATTTGCCCCGCGCCGCCGGTGATCGGCTCGCGGATCACAGGCGCCGACAGCACCTTGTTGTCGAGGATGATCGCGAAGGGCTGGCCGACATTCTCCAGCGTCGCAGTTGCGAACTTGCGCGAGCCCGACGTGTTGAACTTGAACGAGACCACCGGCTCGCCAGTGCGCGGATCGAAGCGTCGCCTGCGCATCGGTCAGGTCGGCGCCCTGCACCAGTGCCTGCTTCTTCACGACATAAGGCGTCTTCGGCTCTTGCGCCGAATAGAGTACCTCGTCCTCCGGCGGCAACTGGCCCTGCGTCGCCTGATCGGCCGGAACCGCGACATCAACCATGCGGAACTCGAGCTTCGCGGTTTCGCCGAGAATGCTCTTCAGCCGTGTCGGATCCTGCAGTCCGGGCACCTGTACCAAAATGCGATCAAGTCCCTGCCGCTGGATCAGCGGCTCGACGGTGCCCAGCGCGTTGACGCGCTTCTCGATGATCTGGATCGACTGGTCGACCGACTGGCGGATGCGTTCAGTAATGACGGGCTGCGGCACCGTCAGACGGATCAATCCGCCGCCGGCATCAGTCACTTCGACACTGCGCGCTGCTGCCGCGCCAAACACACCGCCGACCGGCTGCGCCAGCTCGCGCAGCTTGCTCAGCGCCGTCTGCGTGTCGTTAGGATCGGTGAGACGCACCTCGACCGCGTCGCCGCGAACCACGACGCCACCGGTGAAGCGGATGCGCGCATCACGCAGCGTACGCCGGGCATCGTCCACGACCTGGTTGAGCTTGTCCTTCTTGACCGCGTTGGAATCGACCTCGAGCAGGATGTGCGAACCGCCCTGCAGGTCGAGGCCGAGCACCATCCGCCGCTGCGCCCATTGCGGCCAGGTCTTCACATTGGCTTCGGCGAAGAAGTTCGGCACCGCGCACAGACAGACCACGACCGCGGCCAGAATGATTGCAAGCGCTCTCAATGGGGTGAAGTAAAGCATCAATTCAATCCGCTCCGCCGCTGGCTGCGGCAGCATGTCCGTCAGCTGGCAGCGGCGTCTTCCTTGGCGGGCTCGCCCTTGGTGCGCACACCGGAAATCATGCTGCGCATCTGGCGCACGCGGACGCCGTCGGCGATCTCGACCTCGATCTGATCATCATCGACGACCTTCGTCACCTTGCCGACCAGGCCGCCATTGGTGACGACGGTGTCGCCGCGGCGCAGATTCTTGACGAGGTCGCCATGTTCCTTGGCGCGCCGCTGCTGCGGCCGCAAGATCAGAAAATACATGATGACGAAAATCGCCGCGAACGGCAAAAGCGACATCAGCATGCTGTTGGCATCGCCGCCGGCGCCGCCAAACTGAGCATAAGCTGGAGTAATCCACATCAACGTCAGTCCTTTGCCGGATGGCCGCCCCGTGCTCGCAACGCGCCAAATGCGGCAGCAAGGCTCGAAATCGGCCTGAAATTCGCGCGGACTATAGCGGCCAGCCCCCCAATTGCAACGGCACGTGAGGCCCGATTTTCACGTCTGCTTGCGGGGTCCGAACGGCCCCGATATGAGTGCCGTTTGAAGATTCGCCATCATGATCGAACATGCCTAAACAGCCGACCAGAGCGGCACCGCGCAAGCCGCGCCAGCGGCCGAATGCCGCGCGACCAAATCCAAAGCGTGCATCCAACGGATCTGCCGCGGGCGGCACGCTGCAGCGCATTGCCGATGCGCTCGAGCAAATCGCGCTTGCGTTACCGGGCACCGCAAATCAGCCGGCGGATGCTCAATCGTTCGCCGCCGATGCTTTCGTCTGGAATCCCGCTGGCAAGATGGTCCCGGTTCCCCGCGTCAGCCGTGTCGAGATCGGCCTGCTCAAGGGGATCGACCGGATGCGCGACATCCTGATCGAGAACACCGAGCGTTTCGCCACCGGCCTGCCCGCCAACAATGCGCTGCTGTGGGGCGCGCGCGGCATGGGAAAATCGTCGCTGGTGAAGGCCGCACACGCAAGCGTGAATGCGCAGCCCGGCGTTGCAGGCACGCTGAAGCTGATCGAGATCCATCGCGAGGATATCGAAAGCCTGCCTCAGCTGATGACGCTTCTGCGGCAATCAGAGTTTCGCTTCCTCGTGTTCTGCGACGATCTGTCGTTCGACGGCAACGATGCGTCGTACAAGTCGCTCAAGGCGGTGCTCGAAGGTGGCATCGAAGGACGGCCGGACAACGTGATTCTCTACGCAACCTCGAATCGCCGGCATCTGCTGGCGCGCGACATGATCGAGAACGAACGCTCGACCTCGATCAATCCGGGCGAAGCGGTCGAGGAGAAGGTGTCGCTGTCGGATCGGTTCGGCCTGTGGCTCGGCTTTCACCGCTGCAGCCAGGACGAATACCTCGCCATGGTACGCGGCTATTGCGACCATTACGGCATCAGGATCGCAGACGAGGACCTGAGCCGCGACGCACTGGAGTGGTCGACGACGCGCGGCGCGCGCTCAGGCCGTGTCGCCTGGCAATATGTCCAGGAGCTCGCCGGACGGCTGCGCGTCCGGCTCAGCGTGACTTCGCTCTCAGGCGCCGTTGAGGAACTGCGTGGGATCGACAGGCGTCGAACCCTTGCGGATTTCGAAGTGAAGTTGCGGTGACTGCACCTCGCCCGTCTGCCCCGACTTCGCGATGATCTGGCCGCGCTTGATGGTGTCGCCGCGCTTGACCATCAGCTCGCTGGTATGAGCGTAGGCGGTCACATAGCCGTTGTTGTGCTTGATCAGCACCAGGTTGCCATAACCTTTGAGCTCGTTGCCGGCGTAGGTGACCACGCCGTCATCGGCTGCCTTGACCGGCGTACCTTCGGGGACGGCGACGTTGATGCCGTCGTTCTGCTTGCCTGAGGTCTTTGCGCCGTAACCGGCGATGACCCGGCCGCGCACCGGCCAGCGGAACGTCGGCAGGCCGCTGGTCGCGTCCGCAGATTTCGTGGACTCCTCGATCTCCTTGGTCTCGGTCGCGACATGTGCGGTTTCCTTGACCGCCGGCACCGGCGCCTGAGCCACTGGCTTGCCGATCGTCGTCACCGCCGCGAACTGTTGCGGCTTCGCCTGCGGTGCGGCAACAGCGGCTGGCGGCACCGCCAGCGGCTGTACCGTCGCCTGCTGCGCCAGCGTGATCGCCGCGACCTTTGCGCCAGGAACAATCAGCTTCATGCCGATCTTCAATGGTGCGTTCGGCGCGAGGTTGTTGGCCTCGGCGAGCTTTGCCGCGGTCATATGGTTCTTGCGCGCAATGCCCATCAGCGTCTCGCCGGCATTGACGTAGTGCACGGCCGGGGCGGGCGCGACCGGAGCCGGCGGCGCAGCGCGCATCACCGGCGCTGCAGCAGCGACGGTCGCCGGATGCGACTGCGGCCGCGGGATGAAGAGCGACTGGCCGGGCTGGATCGCGCGCGGCGTCGGCAAGCCGTTCGCCTTCATGATGTCGCGTGCCGGTACGCCATAGCGCTGCGAGATACTGTCGATGGTGTCGCTGGTGCCGACGATGATCATCGCACCGTCAGCACGATTCCAGTTCGACGTCGCCGCGACGGATTTTGGCCCGACGGCGCCGGTGGTCTCGATCGGATGCGCCGGCGGCGCGTAGGAGGCGATGCCCCTGCCCCCGCCGGACATGCCACTCGACGGCGCTGCATAGACTTGCTGCGCCGGCATGGTTTTCGGCGCCGAGACGGCCGGTTGGTATTGCGGAAGCGGGTGACTTTCGACGCGCCCCGCTGGCACCGAGCCGGTTGCTTCGGGCGAGGCCTGCGAACTTGCGAACGGATTTGTCGCAAAACGCGTGGTGTCGGCACTACATCCGGCAAAGGAGATCGACATCAGCGCCAGCGCCGCGACCCGCGGGACATGGCGTCGGCGACGCAACTCGACAACGCGCGACATGGTTACTCACTCGTACGCAACAAAACCCAATTTGAGTTAACATGTGCTCCGTAAATAACCCTTTAACCTCGGAATTGGCTGAAACGAGCCGCAATCAGGTCGCTTTCGCGATCCCCGGCAGCGCCGGCACAAAGCGCACATCAATCAGGTCATCCTGTTCGAACCCGCTCGGCGTCGCCCGGATGCGGAGCAACGTCTGGACCGCGTCCTCTGGACCGACCGGCGCAATCAGGATGCCGCCGGGCGTCAGCCGCTCCTTGAGCCTCTCGGGTACCTCCGTCATCGCCGCGGTGACGATGATCCGATCGAATGCGCCAAGATCCTCGGGAACATCAAAACCATCGCCGGTCCGAACGTCCACATTGATCAGGCCAAGCCTGCGCAGCCGCTCGCGGGCGCGATCGGCAAGCTTCGGGAAGCGCTCCAGTGTCACCACCTCGTGGGCAAGATGCGCCAGTACCGCAGCCTGGTAGCCCGAGCCGGTGCCGATCTCGAGCACGCGGTGCTCATGCTCCACCCGCAACTGCTCGGTCATATAGGCCACGACGAAGGGCTGGCTGATGGTCTGGCCGCACGCAATCGGCAACGCCGAATCCTCATAGGCGTCCGCGGCGTAGTCAGGTTCGACAAACTCCTCCCGCGGAACCTCGTCCATGGCGCGCAGGACCGCCTGATCGGTAATCCGGCGCCGCCGCAGGCTGAGCTGGAACTCCATTCGCCGGTCCCGATGTGAATCCGACTGCAATGTCCTGTTCCTTATCGCTTGCTCCGAACACGAAGAATTGAACCGACATGGAACCAGTATGGCACGGCCAGTGCTGGCGCTGCGGCGAATATCGTCCTAGAAACAGCGTTGGGTCGTCGGTTCCCGGGGTGACCCGCAGATCTGGGAGCAGGACCACGCATGACATCATCTGAGACCGCGGCGCCTCGGGCGCGCAAAGCATCCGTGCTTGTGGTCGAGGACGAGGTCATGATCCGCATGATGATGACCGACATGCTTGTCGACCTCGGTCACTCGATCGCCGCCGAAGCCGGCGAGATCGACGAAGCGCTGCGGCTTGCTGAGAGCGCAGACTTCGACCTCGCCATCCTCGACGTCAACGTCAACGGCAGGACCATCGAGCCGGTTGCCAAGGCCGTGCAGCGGCGCAAGCTGCCGCTGCTGTTCTCGACCGGCTACAGCGTCGATGCGCTGCCGGAGAGCTTTCGCGGACATCCTTCGCTGCAGAAGCCATTCCGCATCGACACCTTGCAAAGCGCGATCGACGAGGCGCTGAAGGCCGCCCGCTAAGCGCCGCCGGCTTGAACTAGCGCAGCACGTCAGCCAGCGCCGCCGAAAACTTCTCATCGGTCAGATCGAGCCGCAACGGCGTGACGGAGACGTATTTCTGCGCGAGCGCAGCGAGGTCGCTGCCGGCGCGCGGCTGCTCGAGCGCCGCCGCTCGTTCGAAACCGATCCAGTAGTAGTCGTTGCCGCGGCCGTCCTTGCGGCCATCGATCCGGAAAAAGCCCTGGTTGCGCTTGCCCTGTCGCGCCACCACCACGCCCTGGACCTCGTCGGGATAGCAGTTCGGAAAATTGACGTTGATCACGGTCTCTGGCGGCACGCCGTTCTCGAAAATCTTGCGGACGATGTCTGGACCGAATTTCAGCGCGGTGTCCCACGGCAGCTTGTGCCTGGTGTCGACGCCGAACTCCTGGCTCAACGCAAACGAGGGGATGCCAAGAATGGTCCCCTCCATCGCGCCGGCAATGGTGCCGGAATAGACCACGTCCTCCGCGACATTGCGGCCGCGGTTGACGCCGGACAGCACGAGATCCGGCCAGTTGTCGCGCATGATGTGCCGTGCGCCCATGATGATGCAGTCCGTCGGCGTGCCGCGCACCGCAAAATGCCGGGGCGCGATCTCGCGCAGGCGCAGCGGATCGTTCAGCGACAGCGAATGCGAGACGCCGGATTGATCCATCTCGGGCGCCACCACCCACACATCGTCGGACAGCTGCTTGGCGATCTCCTCGACGATGCCGAGCCCCGGCGCGTTGATGCCGTCATCATTGGTGCAGAGAATGCGCATCAACTATTCACCTTTCTCGATGGTCTTGCTGCCGCCCATGTACGGCTGCAGCGCGTCGGGCACTGCGATCGAGCCGCCTTGCTGCTGATAGGTCTCCATCACCGCGATCAGCGCGCGACCGACCGCCGTGCCGGACCCGTTCAGCGTGTGGACAAAGCGCGGCTTGTTGTCGGCACCGCGATAACGTGCGTTCATGCGGCGTGCCTGGAAATCGCCGCACACCGAGCACGACGAAATCTCGCGGTACATGCCGCCCTCGCCCTGCCCCGGCATCCACACCTCGATGTCGTAGGTCTTGTGCGAGGCAAAGCCCATGTCGCCGGCGCACAGCGTCACCACGCGGTAATGCAGATCGAGCCGGCGCAGGATTTCCTCCGCGCAGGACAGCATGCGTTCGTGCTCGTCGCGCGAGGTTTCCGGCGTCGTGATCGAGACCAGTTCGACCTTGTTGAATTGATGCTGCCGGATCATGCCGCGGGTATCGCGCCCTGCAGCGCCGGCTTCGGCACGGAAGCACGGCGTCAGCGCGGTGAAGCGCAGCGGCAATTCCTTCTCATCGAGGATGGATTCGCGGACAAGATTGGTCAGCGAGACTTCGGCGGTGGGGATGAGCCAAAGACGGTTCATTCTCGTTCATAGTGAAACTCTCCAAAACCGAGAACGTCTGTGCATCGCAGCAGCCGCAATTCCGATGCGCTGATGTGTTCTAGACTGCTCTCGTGCTCCGCTCGAAATCCTCGTAAGCGTGAGCTACTTCGTTTCTGTCGATTTCGCCCGAAACTGATCGTCACTGAACTTCGGCAGCTGAGTCGTGCCGAACATCGCGTCATCGCGCACAAGCAACGGCGGGTTCACCTCGGTATAGCCGTGTTCCTGGGTATGCACGTCGAGCATGAACTGGCCGAGCGCGCGCTCGAGCCGCGCCAGGCCCTTCTTCAGCACGACAAAGCGCGCGCCGGAAAGCTTTGCGGCGGCCGCAAAATCCATGTCGCCGAGCGCGTCGCCAAGATCATCATGCGGCTTTGATGGAAAGCCATGAACCTTCCTCGCACCAAAGTGATGATGCTCGACGTTGTCATGCTCGTCCTTGCCGTCGGGCACTTCAGGCGCCGGAAGCGGCAAATTCGGTATCCAGGCGAGACAGCGTCCGTCTCGGGTCGCCAGATAGCCGCCTCTCTTTGAGGTCGCCTCAAGTTCGGGCAATCACGTCCTTGAGTTCGTTGACTTCGGCCATCAATGCGTTGGCCTTGGCGTCATCTTTCGCCTTCTTCGCAGCGCCGATCTCCTTTGACGCCGCGTTGCGTCGCGCCAGCGCCCGCTCGGCGCCGACGATCGCTGTGCGGCGCTCTCTCGTCGATCGCGATCAGGCGCGGACGACTGCGGCTCCAGACCGCGGCGCTTCAGCGCGGCGTCGAAGGCGTCGGCGTTGTCCCTGATCCAGCGAATGTCGTGCATGGTCGAATTCCAGTCATGGCCGGACTCGTCCGGCCATCCACGCTTGTGGAGCACAACTCGGAAGAGTGGATGCCCGGGTCAAGCCCGGCAAGTCCGAAATCAGCGGCTGCCGGCAAACATTATCCGCCAGCTGGCGCAGCCAATATTACTCGGCGGGACTGGCGGAGGAACTGGGTGGCGCGCCGCCGGTCATCTTCGCCGCAGCCGCCTTCTTCTCGACGATGCGCACCGAGATGATCGAGCCCTCATAGAGCAGCACCAGCGGCACGGCGAGCGAGGTCTGGCTCAGCACATCCGGTGGCGTCAGAACAGCGGCGATCACGAACGCGCCGACAACGAAATAGCGCCGCTTCGAGCGCAGCTGCTGCGAGGTGAGGATCCCGACCCGCCCAAGCAGCGTCAGGATCACCGGCAGCTGGAACGCGACGCCGAACGCAAACACCAGCGACATCATCAGCGACAGGTATTCGCCGACTTTGGGCAACAGCTCGATCTGCGCACTGTCAGGCCCGCCGAGCTGCTGCATGCCAAGCGAGAACCGCACCAGCATCGGAAAGACCACGAAATAAACCAGCATCGCGCCAAGCGCGAAAAATACCGGCGTCGCGATCAGGTAGGGCAGGAAGGCGTTTCGCTCGTTGCGGTAGAGACCCGGCGCCACGAACTTGTAGACCTGCATGGCGACGATGGGAAACGAAATGAACGCGGCGCCGAACATTGCGACCTTGAGGTGGGTGACGAAGAGCTCAAGGAGTGCGGTGTAGATAAATTTCGAATTCTCGGCGCCGGCGACCCAGACATACGGCCAGATCAGGGCGTTGTAGATCTGCTTCGAGAAAAAGAAACAAGCGATGAACGCGAGGCCGAACGCGATCAGCGCCTTGATCAGGCGCGAGCGAAGCTCGATGAGATGATCCAGCAGCGGCGCCTTGGTGGCGTCGATGTCTTCCTGGGTCATGGCGCCTTGTCGCTTGCCGGCGGCGCGGCGGCTTCGGCCGCGACATCGCTTGTTGCCGCAGCACTGTGCTGCAGGGCCTCGACGTGAGTTTCGGGGGCCGGTTCGGCGGGCGTTGCCGGCGGCGCGTCAAGCGCCAGGGCGTCCTTCACGTCATTCACGGTGCTACCCAGCAAACTCGACGGCGTCGCGGCCGCAGCGTTGGCAGCATCGTCAAATTGCTTCTTCATTTCGGCGATGTCGGCTTCGCGCAGCGCTTCCTGAAACTGGCTCTGGAAGTCCTGGGCGAGGCGCCGTGCCTTGCCGACCCACTGGCCGGCGGTGCGCAGCGCGCCGGGCAGCTCCTTCGGGCCGATGGCGATCAACGCGACCCCTCCGATCAAGGCGATCTCCGTCCAGCCGATGTCGAAGAACATAGAACTATCCGCCTAAATCGATGTGCGGCGCTCCTTGAACGATCGCACGTGGTGCCGGTGGTCAGACGGCCTTGCTGCCGACGTCGGTCGGACGCGACGCGGCTTGCGACGACGCATTGTCGATCGCCTTGGGCTCGGATTTGTCGGCGACCTTGTCGTCCTCGGACATGCCCTTCTTGAAGGCCTTGATGCCCTGGGCGACGTCGCCCATCAGGTCGGAAATCTTGCCGCGGCCGAACAGCAGCAGGACCACGACGATCACGAGCATCCAGTGCCAAATGCTGAGTGAACCCATGCCGCTCTCCTTTGGCGCAATTGACAAAATGGCAAGCGGACCTCGCTCGCGTTTCTCACGTGCAAGCTAGGCTTTGAGCCGATGAAAAACAAGCACTTGCCGGTAAGCAGTTGCTGCTCAAAACCGCGCCGAAACGTTAACGATCAGCATTATCAAGCCGGAATAAAATTCCCGCTCGATTAGTCCTTCTGTTCCGGTTCCACGGGCGGTGCGAGCGCAAGATCGAGGTCGCCCGGCTCGAGCGGGTCCTCGTCGTCACGCAAGGCCGGGTCGTCCGACGGCGTCGGCACGTTGAAGCCGGACGGCAGGCGCGAATCCAATAGGCCCGTGCCACGCAGCTCCTCGAGGCCCGGCAGGTCGCCGAGCGCCTCGAGATTGAACTGGGCGAGGAATGCTTCCGTCGTGCCGAAGGTCAGCGGCCGCCCCGGCGTCTTGCGGCGGCCGCGCGGCCGGATCCAGCCGGTCTCGAGCAGCACATCGAGCGTGCCCTTCGAGGTCACCACGCCGCGGATATCCTCGATCTCGGCGCGGGTCACCGGCTGGTGATAGGCGATGATCGCGAGCATCTCGATCGCCGCGCGCGATAGTTTGCGCGTCTCCGTGCTCTCACGCGTCATCAGCCAGGCCAGATCGGTCGCGGTACGGAACGTCCACTTGTTGCCGACGCGGACGAGGTTGACCCCGCGATTGGCGTAGTCGGCCTGCAGATGCGCGAGCGCAGCCTTCACGTCGACGCCATCGGGCAGCTTCTTGCGCAGCGTCACTTCGTCGAGCGGCTCGGCCGAGGCGAACAACATCGCTTCGAGCAACCGCAACTCTTCAGGACGCGCCACTGGATCGGCTCCCTCATCGGTTTCGATGTGCTTCTCGGCCAGATTGGTCGGCATACGATCTTCCTTCCAAGAACTAGTTCGGCGCGTCCTGCGCGGCGAGATCGGCCGGCGCAGGGACGTGACGTTTACGGACGAACAGCGGCGCAAACGCGGTGTCCTGTCGCAGTTCCGCTTCGCCCTCGCGCACGAGCTCAAGGGCGGCGGCAAAGCTCGATGCGAAAACGGTGGCGCGCTGCGACGGTTCGATGACGTAGGACAGCAGGAACTCGTCCATGCAGCTCCAGTCCTCGGACGCCCCGACGAGACGCTCCAGTGACGCGCGGGCTTCCGCAAGCGACCACACGGTGCGCTTGGCGAGATGGACGTTGGCGAGCACGCGGCGCTGCCGCTGCGAGGTATAGGCCGTGAGCAGGTCGTAAAGGGTCGCCGTAAAGCGCGGATGCCTGATCTCGGCGATCTGCTCCGGCTGGCCGCGGGCAAAGATGTCGCGGCCGAGCTGCGGGCGCGTCATCAGGCTCTTGGCGGCCTCGCGGATCGCCTCGAGCCGACGCAGCCGGTTGGCCAGCGCGGTCGCCATTTCCTCGGCGCTCGGCCCGTCGCTCGGCGCGGTTTCCGGCAGCAACAGGCGCGATTTGAGATAGGCCAGCCACGCCGCCATCACGAGGTAGTCGGCGGCGAGTTCGAGCCGCAGCTTGCGCGCCGCCTCGATGAACCTGAGGTATTGATCCGCCAGCGCCAGGATCGAGATCTTTGCGAGGTCGACCTTCTGATGGCGCGCCAGCGTCAGCAGCAGATCGAGCGGCCCCTCAAAGCCGTCGACGTCGACGATGAGCATCGGCTCATCGGAGGCGCGCTCGAGCTGGGCGCCGTCGAAGGGAAGGATTTCGGCGGTCATGCGATGAGATCCTTCGCAAGCTTGACCAGCGCATCGAGTTCAGCGCGGGCGGCGGCGATATCAAGCGGCTGTGGTCGGCGTTTTGTCGCAAGCACAGCGTCGGCGCGGCGGAGCGCCTCGCCGCGAAGCTCGGGCACATTGTCAGCAACGGCGCGCATCTCGTCGAGCTCTCCGTTGCAGGCGAGCACGACGTCGCAGCCGGCCGCGATGGTGTCCCGGCTGCGCTGGGCTATCGAGCCATCAAGAGCATTCATCGAGACGTCATCACCCATCAACAGGCCATCGAATCCGATAAAGTCGCAAATCACCTCACCGATGATTGTCGCAGAAGTTGTCGCCGGACGGGCGGGATCACAGGCGCTGAAGATGACGTGCGCGGTCATCGCCATCGGCAGGTCGGCGAGCGCCCGAAACGGCGCAAAATCGATCGCCTCAAGCTGTCCGCGAGGGGTGTCGACCACCGGCAGGAGGTGATGAGAATCGACCAGGGCGCGGCCATGGCCAGGGATGTGTTTCAGGATCGGCAACACCCCGCCATCGCTCAAGGCCTCAGCCACGGCGCGCCCGATTGCGGTGACAGTCGCGGGATTGGTGCCATAGGCGCGGTCGCCGATCACATTGTCGGAGCCTGGCACCGGGACATCCACGATTGGCAGGCAATCGACGTCGACACCGATTTCGGTGAGATCAGCCGCGATCAACCGGGCGCTCAAGCGCGCCGCGCGCAAGCCCTTGGCCGAATCGCGCTCGAAGATCCGCCCGAACGTCCGACCAGGCGGGTAGGACGGCCAAATCGGCGGCTGCAGGCGCTGGACGCGCCCGCCTTCCTGGTCGATCAGCACCGGCGCCTCGGCCCGCCCCACGATCTCGCGCAGTTCGGCCACAAGATCAGAGGCTTGGGCCTTATTTTGGATGTTGCGCCTAAAAAGGATGAAGCCCCAGGGCCGTTCGGCGCGCAGGAACGCCCGTTCGTCCGGCGTCAACGCCGGCCCGGCCACTCCGGTAATGAATGCCTTCGAACTGCTCGCCACGATGGCCGATTAGCCTTCGCGCTGCGCGGGGGTCAAGGAACGCGCCGTTAATTCCTTTGGACGACGCAACTTCCGCCGGCGACCCGCAGATTGCCGCAGAATTTGGTCGCTTCATCCGAGGTCTGGAACGGTCCCACCATCGCCCGGTAGTACACGCCTTTGTCGCCGAGATCGGCGCGCTTGATGATCGGCGACATAGAACCGATCAGGTTCGCGTACTTGGCCTGCGCTGTGCGGAACGAAGCTTGCGCCTCGGACTCGCTCTTTTGCGAGGCGATCTGCACAAGAAAACCGCCCGTGGTCCGGGTCACGTTGGTTGGCGCGGCGGCTGCCGGAGGCACCGCGGCAGATGCCGAGCGCACGCTGCTCGGGGGAGCGGGCGCATTCGGCGTCAACGACATCGGCGCGTTGGCGGCCGGCTGGGCGGGCGCGGCAGCCTGCACCGGGACAGTGCGCACGGCAGCGGGCACCGGAGGCGCGGGCCGCGCCGCGGGCGGCGCGCCGTTCGCCTGGTCGCCGCGAAATCGGCACGGTACGAACCTTGCGCGGCGAATCGGTGCCACCATCATCTGGCGCGGTGGACGCCTGTTGGGCTCCTCCGCCCTGCACGACCGGCGGAAACACCGAGCGTGGCGCATTGGCATTGACGTCGACCGGCTGCTCCTCACGCGACACGACGCGTTCCGGTGCGCTGGAGTTGCCGATGCGATCGTAGATAAGCTTGCCCGCGCTGTCGCTCGATTGTGTCGGCGGCACCACCTTGCTCGGCGCGTTGTCGGCCTTGATGACGGGTGGCGTTCCACTGCGCGGCGTGGCGCTATAGGAGCGATAGGCATAGGCGCCGGCAGTGCCGACAACGGCGAGCCCGAGAACAACGGCGACGGTCAGCAATCCGCCGGGACGGCGGCGGCGATCCTCGTTTTCAAGAAACGCCGGCGGTCCGTCGAACTGCTCGTCCGCATAGTCTTCGTCGGCGTAGCCCTGCTGCTCGTCGTACTCCTGGTCCTGCTGCGGGTCGTCGTGTCCGTACAGCACCCGATCGTAGCGATCGGCCGGCGCTTGCTCGGGATGCTGAGGATGTTGCGCCTGCAGGAACGCAGGCATCGGCGTTAGGTGCGGTTCTTGCTCCGCCTCATACTGCTGCGTCTCATACGGCTGCGGTTCGGGCTCGACATAGCTTGGCGCCGGCTGGGAGCGCGTCTGCTGCGCCTGGGCGGTCTGCATCCAAGACGGCGGGCCGACTGAGAAATCGGTTGCCAGCGAGCGCGGCGCCTGCGGCGGATTGGCCTGCCGGCCACGTGCAAAGTTGGACTGCGGGTCGGTCTGCCCGATCAGCCGTGCCAGTTCGGCAAGCGGATCGCCGTCGGACGGAGCATCAGCGCCCGGCCGCGGGCCACCGCGGTCGAAATTGTCTGCGAAAGAAGGCCGGTTGGAAAATCGATCCGCCATCTGGGTTGCGTCCTCCGCCTGCGCCGATCAGCCCGCGCCCGGGGCTTCCGGCCGGCAAGTTAGGTTGCAGAGTCCTCGTTGCAGGTTTGCCGCGAACTCAAGAAATACCCCCGAATCAGCCATACAGGCCGAGCGCGACGCATTGGCCGATCCCCGCGGCCTCAGCGCATCTCTTCCGGAGCGCCGACCCCCAGGACCCCAAGTCCGGATGCCAGCACCGAGACCACGCCCTGAACCAGGGCCAATCGCGCGATTGTGAGTTCTGTATCATTCTCGATAATGAAGCGTAAATGAGGCGCGACATTGCCCCGCGTCCAAAACGCATGGAATTCGCTGGCGAGATCAAACAGATAAAACGCGATCCGGTGCGGCTCGTGGGCTAGTGCTGCGGCTTCGACCGTGCGCGGGTAGAGCGCGAGCTGGCGGATCAGGGTGAATTCGTCCTCGCCCAACCGGTCCAACAGGGCCCCGGCCAGGAAGCGGCCGCGCGCCGCCGGTTCCCTCGGCAGGTCCGGAACCGCGTCCGCCGCATTGCGCAACACCGAGTGGCAGCGCGCATGGGCATATTGCACGTAGAACACGGGGTTATCCCGTGATTGCTCAACCACTTTGGCAAGATCGAAATCGAGCACCGCATCGTTCTTGCGGAACAGCATCATGAAGCGGACGGGGTCGGCGCCGACCTCGTCGACAACCTCGCGGAGCGTGACGAACTCGCCTGCCCGCTTCGACATTTTTACCGGCTCGCCGCCGCGCAGAAGCTTCACGAGCTGAACGATCTTGACATCGAGCGTGGCCTTTTTCTCGGTCACGGCGGCGACTGCCGCCTCGACCCGCTTGATGTAGCCGCCGTGGTCGGCACCCCAGACGTCGACCAGGTTGCGGAACCCGCGCTCGAACTTGTTGCGGTGATAGGCGATATCGGAGGCGAAATAGGTGAACGAGCCGTCCGACTTGAGCAGCGGCCGGTCGATGTCGTCGCCGAAATCGGTGGTGCGGAACAGGGTCTGCTCGCGGTCTTCCCAATCATCGTCGACCGCGCCCTTCGGCCGCGGCAGCCGGCCCTGATAGACGAGACCGCGTTCGCGCAAATCGGCAATCAAGGCTGCGACCTCGCCGCCGTTGTTCTGCTGCAGCGAGCGCTCCGAGAAGAACACGTCGTGGCGCACGTCGAGAGCGGCGAGATCCTGCTTGATCTCGGCCATCATCATCGCGATGGCCTTGTCGCGGACGATCGGCAGCCATTCGGCGTCCGGCCGGTCGAGCAAGGCCTTGCCGTGTTCGGCGGCAAGCGCGGCGCCGACCGGCTTCAGATAGTCGCCCGGATAAAGTCCCTCCGGGATCGCGCCGATGGTTTCGCCGAGCGCCTCGCGGTAACGCAGAAATGCCGAACGCGCGAGCACGTCGACCTGGGCGCCTGCATCGTTGATGTAATACTCACGCGTGACGTCGTGGCCCGTGAACGTTAACAGGCTCGCGAGCGCGTCGCCGAACACCGCGCCACGGCAGTGGCCGATATGCATCGGTCCGGTCGGATTGGCCGAGACATACTCGACGTTGATCTTTTCGCGCGCGCCGATCGCCGAGCGGCCAAAATCCCTGCCCTGCTGCAAGACCTGGCGCAGCGCGTTGAGCCAAGCTTCCGCCTTCAGCGTGAGATTGATGAAGCCGGGGCCGGCGACCTCAGCCTTCGCGATCAGCGGGTCGTCGCGGAGCTTGCCGGCAATCTCCTCAGCGAGCTGTTTTGGATTTTTCTTCGCCGGCTTGGCCAGAACCATCGCCGCATTGGTCGCCATGTCGCCATGCGTGGGATCGCGGGTCGGTTCGACCGTGACACGCGACTGATCGAGACCATCGGGCAACGCGCCGGTGGCGACCAGCGCCGCGGTTGCAGCGGCAACGCTTTTTCCGACGGTCAAGTAAAGATGCTCGGTCAATTCGGCCATATCTTGCATTCAACTGCGATGCCGCCGCCTATCGCATAACCCCGGCCAAGTCAAAACACCGCACGCTCCAAACGACGCCTATTTCAGCGCAATTCCGGGGTCGATCTGAAAATGCGGGCGTGCTCAGTGAGCGCGAAACGGTCAGTCATCCCGGCAATAAAATCGCCGACCCGCCGCGCCACCGCGAGGTCATCGGTTCGCGCGCCGGCGCTCCAGTCCGGTGGCATTTCGTCGGGATTTTGCCGGTAGAAGGCGAAGAGATCGCGCACCACGTCCTCGGCCTCGCGCATGATCTTCATCACGCGCTCGTGGCGATACATGTGGTTCCAAAGGAAATCCTTAATTTTGCGCTCGTGGGCGGACGCCGTGGCCGAGAACGCCGCGACGGCTGCGCTGCGCCTGCGCACGTCGTCGGCGGATCGCGGCGCCGCGGCTTGCAGCCGCCGGGTCGTCTCATCAACCACGTCATTGATCAGCCGTGAGATCAGCTCGCGGACCACCGCCGCGCCGCGGCGGTGTTCGTCCAGCGCGGGATAACGCTGCGTCGATGCTGCCGAGAATCTCGGCGAGCAGCGGCACGTGCTTCAGGTCGGCAAGCGTGAACAGATTGGCGCGCAGCCCATCGTCGATATCGTGGGCGTTATAGGCGATGTCGTCGGCAAGGGCCGCGACCTGCGCTTCGAGGCTGGCGAAGGTCGACAGTTCGAGGTCGTGGACCTCGACGAAATCGGCAATGCCCTGCGGCACGCCGGCCTCGCGATAGCGCTCCATCGGCGCGCCGGTACGCGTAGTCAGCGGGCCGTTATGCTTGACGATACCCTCGAGCGTTTCCCACGTCAGATTGAGGCCGTCGAAGTCGGGATAGCGCCGCTCCAGCAAGGTGACGACGCGCAACGCCTGCGCGTTGTGGTCGAAGCCGCGAAAGTCTTTGAGACATTCATCAAGCGCCCGCTCGCCGGCATGACCGAACGGCGGGTGCCCGAGATCGTGAGCCAGTGCCAGCGTTTCGGTCAGATCCTCGTCGAGGCCGAGCTGGCGCGCCACCGCGCGTGCGATCTGGGCAACCTCGAGGGAATGCGTCAGGCGGGTGCGGTAGTGGTCGCCTTCGTGAAACACGAACACCTGGGTCTTGTGTTTCAAGCGGCGGAATGCAGTCGAATGGATCACGCGGTCGCAGTCGCGCCGGAAGGCGCTGCGGGACCGGCTCGGCGGCTCCGCCATCTGGCGGCCGCGGCTCAAGTCGGGGTCGCATGCGTAAGCCGCGCGCGGCGCGGCCATTCCAACGGCCATCGGACACCTTATATTCGCCCACGCGGGGTTTGATTCCCTTAGCGAATGCACATAGCTATACTCCTGTTACAGTTCAAATATCCGGCAACAGGCGAAGCGCAGATGACGACGCCCCTGACCATCACCGAGCGAGCCGCCAAAAGGATCGGCCAGATCCTGAAGACGGAAGGCGACGGCGCGATGCTTCGAATCAGCGTCGAAGGCGGCGGCTGCTCCGGCTTTCAGTACAAGTTCAATGTCGAGCGCACCCAGGCCGACGACGACACCGTGATCAGCCGCGACGCGGTGGTGGTGCTGGTCGACCCGGCATCGGTGCCGTTTCTCGCCGGCTCCGAGGTCGATTTCGTCGACGACCTGATCGGCGCCTCATTCCGGGTGTCGAACCCGAACGCGACCGCCTCCTGCGGCTGCGGAACCAGCTTTTCCATCTAGTTTTTGCCGACCACCGGTGCCGGCGAAGCGGTTGATCCCACAACCGTTTTCGGCCGATTCTGGCCGGTTTTGAGCGCGTTGCCCGCGATTATCCGTGAAGCGAATATCCGTCGACGGATATTCGTCGACGGATATTCGGCACGAATATTCGGCGACGGATATTTGCTGCTAGCCAGCCTTGCCGTCGGCCGCGGTCTGCCGGCCGTGGACGATGATGAAATAGAGGTTGCGCGAGTAGACGAACAGGCCGAGCGCCTGGCCGGCGATGAACACCGGATCCTTGCGATAGAGCGCGTAGACCAAGAGCAGGAAGCCGCCGCCGACCGAGAAGAACCAGAACGAGACCGGGATCACGCTCGCCCTCGCCCGCTCCGAGGCGATCCACTGCACCAGGAAGCGCGCGGTAAACAGACCCTGCGCGACGAAGCCCAAAACCACCCAGGCATCGAAATTGACGACGAAAACGTCGTGAAAGTAGTGGCCGAGCTTTTCCAGGAGATCAGCGGTCATCAGCTTTCCACCTCAGGCTTCTACTTCGGTCACGACGGGCACGGCGCGCTTGCGCCGGATCAGCCACCACACGCCGCACAGAATCCATGATTCCGACCCAGAGCCGGTCGAACAAACCGTAGTTCGAGACGCCCGAGCGGCGCGGCCGATCCACCACATCGACATAGGCGATGTCAAAACCCTCCCGCCGCATCAAGGCCGGCAGGAAGCGATGCAGACCATCGAAATAAGGCAGCGCAAGGAAGGCCTCGCGACGAAACGCCTTCAAGCCGCAACCGGTGTCGCGGGTGCCGTCGCGCAGCACCGCGCCGCGCACCGCGTTCGCGATCCGCGACTGCAATTTCTTGAAGCCGGTATCCTTGCGGCCGACACGCTGTCCGGCAACAAGGCCGATGCGGCTGTTGGCGTCACCAAGCGCGTCGATCAACGCCGGCAGGAACGACGGATCGTTTTGGCCGTCGCCATCGAGCGTTGCGACCAGCGCGCCGCGCGCGGCGCGCACGCCGCTGCGCACCGCCGCCGACTGGCCGCACGACGCCGCATGCCGGAGCTGCCGCAGATTGCGCCGCTCGCCATCAGCGTGCGCAAGCGCTCGCCGGTCGCGTCCGTCGAGCCGTCGTTGACGAAGATGATCTCGTAGGCCCAGCGGCCGTCGAGCGCGCGCGCGATTTCTTCCGCCAGCGGACCGACATTGTCCGCCTCGTTGCGCACGGGCACGACAATCGACACTGCGGGCGCGGCGTTGGCTGGGCTGGGTGGGACCTCGGTCATCGCGTCGGCTTCTACGGAGGAGACGCGCGCCGGGCAACCCTTTTGGAGCGCGTTTCCTTCTGGACAAGTATCGAGCCGTTTGTCGGGAAGAACCGGTGCCAATCCCCGATTCAAGCCCCGCAAAAGGCGGGCACGGGTGATGGAGCTCCCCGGTCGTTTGAACAAAGGGCTCGGCAACCGCTACAAAGGCTCGATCAACCGGCTCGTCGTGCGACCTCTATCCGGCACGCTTTGACATTGATCGGCCGCGGGCAGGTCTATTTCGCGACGCCCTGCACGGACATCGACGGTCTTCAAAATATATTGCGCTCTCCACCTCCCGATCCCCTCCAAGAGCGGAAGGTACGCGATTATGATGTCGTTCCAATTGTTGAATTTGCGGTGGTGCCGTGAGCTACCGTTCGGAACAAGGCAGATCGAATGTCCGCGCCTTTCGGAGTGCGTTACGCCGCCAAACGGGAGAGCCGGCAATGATCCGACAACTCTCGCGGTTTGCGATCTCGGCGATGCTTGTGGTCGGTTTGCAAGGCTGCGGCGATAAAAAGCAGGAAGCAGCCGAACAACCGGTCCGCGGGCTTCGCGCCTACAAGGTCGCGGCAAGGGCTGAAAGCCGGGTTCGCCGTTTTCCCAGCGTCCTGCAGCCCGCCGATGTCAGCAACCTCTCCTTCGAGATCGGCGGGCAATTGAAGGCCGTCACCCTCACCGTCGGCCAGAAAGTGCAACTGGGTGACGTGCTGGCGGAAATCGACCCGCGCTCGCTGCAGACCCAGGTCGAACAGGCCAGCGCCGGCGTGCAGCAGGCACAGGCGCAGTTCGATAACGCGGACGCGCGATTTCCATCGCAAGGAGGAACTGCTGAAGAGGGGCGTCGCGACGCAGGCGGTATTCGATCAATCGAAGGCGGCTCTGCTCAGCTCCAGGGCCCAGCTCGATCAGGCGAGGCGGCAACTCGAATTGGCAAATCACAACTTTGACCGAAGCAAGCTGCTGGCGCCGTTCTCCGGCACCATCGCCCGCGTCGAGGTCAAATCGTTTGCGCAGGTCGCCGCCGGGCAACCCATCGTCACGCTCTACAGCGACGACCGCTTCGAAATGTCGTTTCTGGCGCCGTCACCGACGTTCCAGAGCCTTAAGCGTCGGACAAGCGGTCGACGTCAAGATCGCCGACCTGCCCGAGCCTTGCGCTTAAAGGCGAGATCAAGGAATTGGGGTCCAAGGCCGAGCAGGTCTCGGCCTTTCCCGTGGTCATCAGGCTCGACAACAGCGCCCCCGGTTTGAACGCCGGCATGTCCGTCGAAGTCAGCATCGAGGAACCCTTGATCGGCGGGCGGAAGCGGCTTTCTGCTGCCGCTCAGCGTCCTTGCGCCCGAGGGCGGCAGGGAGCTGCAGGGCAAGGGCACCGTGTTCCTCTATGACAGCGGAAGCTCAACCGTCAAAAAGCGCGCCATTACGGTCGGCGGAGTTCGCGACAATCGTCTCGTCGTCATCGAAGGCGTTGCGTGCGGGCGATATTGTCGCATCCGCGGGCGTCTCCTATCTGGTCGACGGACAGAAAGTGAAGCTTCTTCCCCTGGAGGAGCAGGCGCCGTGAACCTCCTCACGCGATTTGGTCTTGCGCGGTCCCGCTTCACCATCGCGGCCATGATCGGCCTGCTGCTCGCCGGCATCGTTCTCTATCCGAATTTTCCCAAGCGCGAGGACCCCGTCATCGTCATCCGCACGGCCGTGGTGTCGGCGCTTTTTCCGGGAATGGCGCCGGAGCGGATGGAAAACCTCGTCGCCATCCCCATCGAGCGGAAAATCCGGGAGCTTGCCGAAGTCAAGGATATCAGGACACTCGTCAGCGAAGGTTCGCTGACGATTTACGTCGATCTCAAGGACGAAATCGGCAACGTCAATGCCACATGGCAGCGGCTTCGCGACAAGATGGGCGACGTCAAGATCGAACTGCCCGACGGCGTCATAGGGCCCTTCGTCAACAGCGATTTTGGCGATGTTGCGATCGCGACCATCGCGATCACGGGCGAGGGCTTTTCACAACGGGAAATCAAGGATGTCGCCGACGACTTTCGCAAGCGGCTCTATCACCTGACCGGAATCGCCAAGGTTGACCTGCTGGGCGTCCAGGACGAACGGGTTTGGCTCGATCTGGATACGCGAAAGCTCGCGGCCGTCGGGGTTCAGGTCAATACGCTGATCAAGGACCTCCAGGGCCAGAACGTCGTGCTGCCTTCCGGCAACATCAATGCAGACGGAACGCGCCTGCTGCTCGAGACCTCCGGCGATTTTCCGAGCGTGCGCGCGATCGAGACGATGCTGACGCGGGTCGGAACCACCGACAGCCTGGTGAGGCTCGCCGATCTCGTCACCGTTCGCCGCGGCTACATCTCCCCCAAGGTCAAGCCGATCTATTTCAACGGACGCCCCGCCGTCGTGCTCAGCGTCATCATGCAGCCGGACCAGGACGTCACGCAACTCGGCCAAAAGCTTCGCGCGGCGGCACGCGACTATGAGCAGCGGCTGCCGATCGGATACGCCATCGGTTTCGCGACGTATCAAGCCGAACAGGTCGGTGCTTCCGTCAACTCTGCGCTGTCGAACGTGGCGCAGACCTTCATCGTGGTTGCCGTCCTCGTCGTTGTTTTCCTGGGCGTGCGAGCCGGATTGATTGCGGCGATGATCGTTCCGTTCGCCGTCATGTTTTCGCTGATCGGCATGCGTGCGCTCGGCATCGCGCTGGAGCAGGTCTCGATTGCCGCCATCATCATCGCGCTCGGCCTGCTGGTCGACAACGGCGTGGTGATCGTCGAGGATATCGTCAGCCGGATCGGTCGCGGCATGCCGGCTCAGGACGCGGGCTTTGCCGCGGGCGAGCAATATGCACTTCCGCTGCTGATCTCCTCGGTGACCACGATCGCAGCTTTTCTGCCGCTGTTTCTTTTATCAGGAGCTTCGGGCGAATATGCCTTCTCGCTCGCGGCCGTGGTTGCGTTGACACTGGGCGGCTCCTGGATCGCGGCGCTCTATATTCTTCCGGCCCTCACCGTATGGTTCATCGGAGATGGGAGCGCCCGAACGGATGAAGGGGCCTCTCCCTCGCGGCTGCAACGTTTTTATGGCTCCGCGCTGCGTTCCGCTCTCCTATTCTCTCCCGTCGTACTCGCCGTATGCATCGTGGCGGTCATTTTGGCGCTGACGCAGTTCGGCCGCCTGCCCAAGCAGATGTTTCCGTTGAGCGAGCGCAACCAGTTCCTCATCTACATGAACATGCCTGACGGAACCGACATCTCGCAAACCGAAGCGCGGGCGCTCGAGATTTCCAGATGGCTTGGGGACAAGGCGGTCAATCCCGAGATTGCGAGCCAGATTCTTTATGTCGGGGACGGCGGCCCAAGGTTCTATCTCACGCTAACCCCGGTTGCCCCCGATCCCGCATCGGCCTTCTTCCTGATCAATGCGAAGGACTATCAGGGCGCGGTGCGGGCGGCGGATCGCGCCTGGAATTATCTCTATGCCAATCATCCGGAGGCTCGCTTCAAGATCAAGCGGCTCGCCATGGGGTCGGTGGAATCGGGCATCGTGGATGTGGAGATTTCAGGCCCCGATGCCGACCGTCTGCTTGCCCTCGGCGCGCAGGTTCGATCGCTGTTTCAGGCCGCCCCCGGTATCCGCGACAACGACGACGATTGGGGCAACAAGATCGTCAAGGTCGTCGTCGAGATCGACCAAGACCGGGCCCGTCAGCTGGGAGTGACTTCGGAAGAGGTCACGCAGCTGCTCAATACCTATTTCAGCGGTGCCGCGGTCTCGATTTATCGCGAAGGTGACAATCTCATTCCGATCGTGCTGCGCGCCGGAGCATACACGTCGCAGAGCCTGGAAGGCCTCACCAGCGCCACGTTCGCGAAAAATGGCGGGCTGATTTCGCTGGCGCAGATCGCCAAACTGAAGCCGGGGTTCGATTTTGCGCGCATCCGCCGCAAGAACCAGGAGCGAACGATAACGGTAACGCGCGCGCAGCACCTCGCTGACGGCAGGGCAGTTGCTGAAATCGATCCAGCCTGGCCTGCAGGCGCTGGACCTTGCCGGAGCGCTATCATGTCGATATCGCCGGCGAGATCCAGAAGAGCGCGGAGACCAACCAGAAACTGGCTGCGGGATTCCCCATCGCCCTGGCTGTCATGGTGCTGGCGATCGTCCTGCAGTTCAACTCGTTCCGCCGCACGTTTCTCACGTTCATGAGCATACCGCTGATCCTGATCGGCATCCCCTTCGGCCTTTTGGCCACTGGGCAACCACTCTCGTTCTTCGGCACGCTCGGCATCATCAGCCTGTCCGGGATCATCATCAACAATGCCATCGTGCTCATCGATCAGATCGATATCGAACGCGCGCAGCTCGATTTGCAGGAGGCGATCGTTGCCGCGTCGGAAAAACGCTTGCGCCCGATCCTGCTGACGTCGGCAACCACGGTGCTCGGTCTGGCGCCCATGGCGATCATGGGCGGTGCATTGTGGCAGCCGATGGCAGTGCTCATGATGTCGGGGCTGGCCGATCGCGTCGCTGTTGACATTGTTCTTCGTTCCGGCAGGTTATTTCCTGTTATTCCGGTTCGATCAGAGGCTCTAGCGCAGCTTGCGAGTCCGACAAGGGTCGGCAGAATACTATGCGTGGCGTGCCGCGTCTTACCACCAGCCCCGTTACCGATAAAGGTACTGGCGACCGCGCAGACGCGTAATGCCAGCCTGCGAGTTCCGATTGGGCGGGGGTGGAAAAAGGTCCTCAAGCCGCCACCGCGAACAGTGGAAGAGCTGGTGGTCGTGGCGAGCGAGGAATTGCATCCATTTCACGTCGTGTTGCACCTCGCATTCGGTTGTCCAATACTAACCCGCTTATTTCGCACGAGTAAGGAGTTCAACAATCGAACGGCCAACTAACCAACCCCCGGCTCCTCGGAAGATCCTTTCCGATTTCGGCTTCCTGTACGCGTCAAATGGATTCATCGGCTGGCTGTTTGCGGCGACCGGGCCGGTGGCTCTCATTCTTGCGGTCGGGTCGAACGGCGGGCTGTCCGAGCGAGAAATCGCCTCCTGGATCTTCGGCGCCTTCTTTGTCAATGGCGTCATCACCATTCTGTTGTGCTGGCTTTACCAGCAGCCCTTGGCATTCTTCTGGACAATTCCAGGAGCGGTCTTAGTTGGCCAATCGCTGACCCACCTGACGTTTCCGCAAGTTGTCGGTGCGTATTACGTCACGAGTGTGCTGATGCTGGGGCTTGGCGCAACGGGCTGGGTAAAGCGCGCCATGGATCTTGTGCCGATGCCGATCGTGATGGGCATGGTCTCCGGCGTTTTCCTGCGCTTTGGCCTTGACCTCGTCCGGGCGGTGTTCTCCGACACAGCCATCGCCATGACCGAATGCAGCGCACGCCGCGGCGACGGTGGATACGGTGATGCAGAGAAAAGCTCGCACAGTCTCTAGCCTCCTTCAGGTTTTGAGCCCATCCAGGCAACTGAGAATAGACGCACACATGCGCCAAAAAGTATCGATAATTCCAGTTGATATCGAGTATATTCCTCGTATCGAAGGCGCGCAAAGCTGGTAGCGTCTAAATCTGGTTTACGGGAAGCTTATCCGGTTTTTCGATAGGCGCAGTCCACGCCAGGCGAATCGACGCCAGGATATGTCGTGTATGGGAACGGTGCGACTATCCCCCGCGCTACGTTATCACGGTGTATGGCTGCGCCTAGAAGGATGCGAGCGGTTATAGCTGCGATGACAAAACCTGCAAACGTGATAGCCCGCACGGGTCGAACGCTAAAACCAACGTGCCAGATATGGGGGACGAATGCGGACGCAAACGAAATCACCGATGCGTACGAGATTGCGATAAGTGATTTGACCGCTTTGAGCATTCGGAATATTTCCCGGTTTCACGTTAGCTCCATCTGCCCGGCGGTGCCAGCCTGATGGTGTCTGAAAGGCCGCCATGCGCTGGCAACGGCATCAAAACGGCTATCTACGATGCCCGGTGCCATGCCAGGCGATCCATCATCGGACGCCTGCCTAATGGAATGACCTTACTCCAGCCGATATATAAGGGATACCTCCATTTTGGGCATGAAGCGGCTTCGCAGAGACTTCTTGTTGGCCCTCCTCGGGCTTGGCGCCACCGCAGGCGTTGCGGCGGCGGGTGTGAGCCTTCACCGAGCCCTGGTGGCGGTGCGGACGTTGGTGTCAGCGGGACTGTGGGGCCCCGTGCTTTGCGCGGCATCCAAAAGGAGGCTCAGCGGAGCCCGCGAGCGGTCTTCGAGCTTCTGTCGGCGGAAACTCCCGCCGGACGGGAGGCCCACAGCGCGGAAGCCCGCGCCACGGACGCCCGCATCGCCGGATACACCCACGCGCTGGCTGACATCGATCCTTCGAATGGCATTCGGGCGAAGGTGGCCGTCTGGCGCGATGACTGGAGTTCCTACGTGAATGTTCGGGAACAAGTGATATCCCTGGCCTTGGACGGGAAGCTCCGGAAGCGCGCGCCTTGGAGGCGGACCTCCAGCGCGGCGTTCGCACGCGCCGAGGCAAACTTGCCAGCGATCGAGCAGAGCCTCGCCGATTTGTCCGTGCAGGAGCAAGAGATTGTGAACACAGGACTGAGGGAAGCGGTGGCTGAGCTGGGCGCATTGGCCGCGGCCACAGTCTTATTCGTCACCACCCTGATCTTGAGCCGCCGTAAGGAGCGGAAACTTCTCAGCGCCCAGCGTCGAGCCGAGCAGATCGAGCGGGAACGGGGACGCATCCTGGAGATGGCCGGGCGCAACGAGCCCCTACTAGCGATCCTGCAAGTGCTGGTCTCGGTAACCCAAAATCAGCTGCCCGGATCGGTGGCCTGTTTCTCCGTGATTCAGGAGGGCCTCCTCAGCGATGTGGTGGGACCGGGACTACCCGCGTTACTTCTCGAGTCGGCCTATCCGCGCGGGGGCATCGTGCGTCCCGCGGACGCAGCCGTCCGCCGAAACCAGGCCTGACTCACGGCTTCGCCGACTGCTGGTCTCGCGACATCTTATCCAGCATGGGGAAGCAAATCGGCTGCGTGGACGTGTACCTGGACAAGAATACGCCGACGGGGGAAGTCCAAACCGGGCTGCTCGAAGGCTTCGCCAAGCTGGCGGAAATCGTCATCCAGCACCGCGCCATGTATGAGCAACTGGCGCTGCAGGCGATGCGCGATCCGCTCACGGATCTCCCCAACCGGCGTTTGTTTCAGGACCGCCTGGAGCAGGCGATTCTCCGCGCTCACCGCTACAAGGACATGCTGGCCGTCCTGCTGATCGATCTGGACCGCTTCAAGCAGGTGAACGATCTGCTGGGTCATCGCGTCGGCGACGAGTTATTGCTGGAAGTGGCGAGGAGGACCAACGCGTGTCTGCGGAAGAGCGACACGCTCTCGCGAATGGGAGGCGACGAGTTCACGGTGCTCCTGTACCCGGTGGAAGGCGTGGAGGGAGCAGAGCACGTGCTGCGCCGGATTGCCGAGGCGCTGCGGGCGCCGCTGACCATTCTGGATCACCAGATCAGCGTATCCGCCAGCATCGGACTGAGTATTTATCCCGACCACGGAGAAGATCCCGCGACGCTGCTGCGAAATGCCGACCTGGCCATGTACCACGCCAAAGCGAACGGCAAGAACGGCTGGCAGACCTACGTGCCCGAGTTGGGGGAGACTCTGCTGCGGCGGATGTCGGTGGAAAAGGCCCTGGAAAGCGCCGTGGAGAACGGAGAGTTCGAACTCCACTATCAGGCGCAGACCGATCTCAAGCGGCATTTGAGCGGGGCCGAGGCGCTTCTGCGCTGGAACAGTCCGGAGCTCGGCCAGGTTCTTCCGGGAACGTTCGTTCCGGTGGCGGAGGAGAGCGGGCTCATCGTACCCATCGGTGGGTGGGCACTAGAGCAGGCTTGCCGTCAAACAGCAGCCTGGCTCAAGGCCGGGTTTCCTATCGGCCGCATTGCGGTCAACATATCCGCGCGGCAACTGGGGCAGACAGGCTTCATGGAAGGAGTCCATTCCGCCCTGGAGCGAAGCGGGCTGAGTCCGAACTGCCTGGAGCTGGAGTTGACGGAAACCGCGCTGATGTATGACCTGGAAAACTGCATGTACCGGCTACAAGGTCTCCGCGAACTGGGAGTTTCGGTGGCCATCGATGACTTCGGCACGGGCTATTCGTCGCTCTCTTACTTGCAGAAGCTGCCGGTAAGCCGCGTGAAGATCGATCAGTCCTTCGTCCAGGGCATCACGAGCCGTGCGCAGGAGACTTTGCCGTTGATTCGCGCGATCGTGGATTTGGCCCACGGCCTGGGACTGACGGTGATCGCCGAGGGCGTGGAAACCGAAAATCAGATGGACGCCTTGACGGTTGCCGGATGCGATCTGGTGCAGGGTTACCTGATCCACAGGCCACAGCCGGCTAGCGAAGTGGAAGCCGCATTCCGCGAGCTTTCGCCGGATCTGACGCGGCTGGGAGTCGCATTGCGGGAGAATGAGGAAGTCCCAGATCCCCGAGTTTCGATGGCTTAGAGTGTCTCGAACGAGTTAGTCGTTGCCAAACCCCGCCTTAAAGCAAGCCCTCCCGCTCAGCACGCTCCGCGCGACGTACGCTTAAGCTAATGTCCGAAATAGCCGTTTTGGTTACGTGGAGTGAGACGACCGCTCCAGTTATCGCTCAAGGATCTTCGGGAGCGGTTGGCGCCTTACCGGCTCTCTTCGGTGCTCCTCGGGCTTTCCCGCATGACCGCGATGCTCGCCACATGGCAAAACAATGTCGATTTTCCGAAGGACCGAGGGCTTGTTCGGCAGCATCTGCCGACGTATTTTCCGCTATTCGGCGGATGTACGCGTCGGAACGGAATCGCGTGGTTTTCACAAGGCTCAGCCTCCTGTATGTTGCGAAGCAGGCCTGTATTGTGTGTGAGCCGAATGGAGAGGACATTCGCTCACCGCAGGAGGTTGAGCGACTCTGTCTTGCTGTCTCCTTGCCAACGATCTCCTACTTGAGCGACAACCGGAACCCACTGACACGGAAATCGAGAAGGCGGTAAACCTCCTCCTTTTTTCGAACTACGTCCCGCAGAACTCGTACCCGATCGAACTTGCGCGGAACCTCGTTCTCTTCGAGGAAATCTCGCCCTTGTTAAGGGGACGTAGGGACTATATCGATGTAGCTGCGGTGTTTCGCGACGTAACAGGATTGGACTCCGAAAGCCTTTTGCGAGCTGGCTTTCGACGCGTCAATTAATTTCATCACTCAAGCGGACGCGCAGTTGTCCGATCCAGCGACTTCGTTGATTCTCACGCCAGAGTACTTTCGAAACACCGCAATACCAGTTGGCGACGTCCGCACGTTCTTGGGTCGACTCGCCATCGGCGTAGACCGCCTCCATTCCATCGCGAGACGGCAGAGTACCTTGGGCGGCGATTTCCTGATCTTTCAACGGTACCCTCTGGTGGAATTTGACACGGGATCATTCCTCTGCCCCGACCCCGGGATTCTTGCTGGACAAAGCAGGCCGGTCGCTATACTGGACGCTCCATGAGGCACACCCAGCGGGAGCACCGGCACAGGTTACTCACGTACTGGTCTACGCTGATCGAACGTTATGTTTGCTGGCTTTTCGAGCAAACCTATCCAGGCTCGCGGACGGCTAGCTTGCTCACCACGCTTCCAGAACGGCGATGAGGCCTTTGATGCCTACGTAATCGAAGGATCCTGCCTAATCGTCTTCGAGATCAAGGCAAGCATTCTCACGGTGCAGTCTAAGTACGGTTTCAACGCCGCGGCGCTCCAAGACGAGCTCAGTCGAAAGGCCGTAGACGGAGAGGATGGTGAACGCCAAGGCGTCGCACAACTTAATGCAAATATCGTGCGGTTCCTAGAAGGCGACGATGTCACGGACCTCGACCGAACGGCAGTGAAGACAATCTACCCAGTGTTAGTGTTTCTGGACGGCGGTTTCACGGCACCCTATCTGAACAGAGTCTACAATGAGCGCCTCGAGCGTTATCAAATCCGACGGCGATTTCGGAGACGGGTCACTCCGTTGTTTTCCATTACAGTTGAGGATCTGGAAAACATTTTGCCGCACACCGACCGCCACTGGCTGAGCGATATTTTCGATTCATACTGGCACAAGAACAGGAGTATGTATGGCGCACTCTCACATTCGCGGATACCACTTCTACAGGGAGAATCGCCGGGAAAGGACGTTGTTCGCGAGCGATTTCGCGCGTTCGGTAACGATCTCCAACAGCGTCTATTTCCAAACCAACCTCCGGCAGAGGATTAACGGACCAATCGGGGAAGTCGCGTGAGTTCCTTGCTTGGCCGGCGACGAATTTGAGGCCTGGACAAGACTCCCCATGCACCTTCGGACTCGTCACTTCTGGCCCCCGCCCTTACGGGCGGGGCTGGGTCGCCTCAGAGCGCGTTTCACGGTGCGTCGTGTATCATCGTAATTGCTTGACCTAAGCGCTTCATGTCGCGAACTGGCGCGAAAACTGAGACGATTCCACATGTTCTCCTGGTCCCTGAAAGCGCTGTTCGCACTGTCGGCCGTGGTCCTGTCTGCCCAGCAAATCCAGCTACCGCGGACGGCGGACGGCAAGCCCAACTTGCAAGGAATCTGGCAGGTCCGCGGCAAGGCGGCTGCCGATCTGAAGGGAATCGTCGAGGGCGGCGAGATTCCGTATCAGCCTTGGGCCGCCGCGAAGAAGCTGGAGAATTTCACCAACCGGCTGACGGCCGATCCGGTGGGGAAGTGCTACTTTCCGGGCGTCCCACGGATCATGTACATGGAGTATCCGTTCCAGATCTTCCAGACTCCCGAGCACGTGGCGATCGCGTTCGAGTGGTCCCAGGTGTACCGGCTGATCTACACCAACGGAAAGGCGGCTCCTCACGAGGGCATCGACTCGTGGATGGGGGATTCGCGCGGCCGCTGGGAAGGCAACACGCTGGTGGTGGAGGTCAAGGGCCAGAACGATAAAACGTGGTTCGACATGGCCGGCGATTTTCACAGCGATGCGATGAACGTGACCGAGCGATATACGATGCTCGACGCCGATACCATCCAGTACGAAGCCACGATCCAGGATCCCAAGGTGTTCACGAAATCCTGGAAGATCAGCATGCCGCTGGCGCGGCAGAAGAACATGGGCCGGCTCCTCGAATACCAGTGCCAGGCGGAAGCGGAGCAGGCCAACGGCGCGTTCGAGCGCGATCCGCGGACGTGGTATCCGGATCCGGGCGCGCCCGCCGTCGCCACTGGGCAAACCAGCCGAGATGCCGCCGAGCGGGACCCTCCCGGAGGTGAAGACGGGCACGAATCTTCGCCGCACCGCGGATGGCAAACCGGACTTGACGGGTTACTACCAGTCGAATGCCGGAGGCGCGAATTACGGGCTCGAACAGCGCCGGTCGAATTACGCCTTACGCCCAGCACCCGGGGCGTGATTATCGATCCACCGGATCGGACGCTTCCTTACCAGCCATGGGCCAGGGCGGAGCGGATCAACCGCGAGCTGCCTTATCGTGGATACGACGATCCAACCGCGCACTGTTTTGTGGCAGGGGTTCCGCGGTCGATGTATGTGCCGTCTCCGGTGCAGATCCTGCAGCCGCCGGGATACGTGGTGATGCTGTTCGAGCGGATGTCGTGGCGGATTATTCCTCTGGACGGACGCGCTCATATTCCGGACAACATTCGCTTGTGGCAAGGCGATTCGGTGGGTCACTGGGAAGGCGACACGCTGGTGGTGGATACGACCAATCTGAACGGCAAGACCTGGCTGAACGAAGTCGGAGACGTGGTGAGCTACGCCGAACACGTGGTCGAGCGATTCATTCCGACCGCTGACGGGAAGATCACCTATCGGGCCACGGTCACGGACCCGATTGCGTACACACGGCCGTGGACCATCGAGATTCCGCTGAACCGGGGAAACGACGAGCTGTTGGAGGTCGCCTGTCATGAGGACAACGGAGATCTGCAGCATCTTAAAGATGTGAGAGACGAATATCGGGCGCAGCAGAAGAAGGGAAATAGGCACGATGAGAATCGGGAAATACGGGTCCTGTGATGATGGGGTCCTGGTATCCTGATGGCGGGGACGCTTCTTGCACATCACTCGTTCACAGCGGAGTTCGACGTGAACAAGCCAGTCAAACTGACGGGCAAGGTCACGGAGATGAAGTTTTCCAACCCGCATTCCTGGATCTATTTGGACGTCGAGAAGGACGGCAAGGTGGTGAACTGGGCGCTGGAGACCGGGTCCGCGAATGCGCTGATCCGGCGTGGATGGAAGAAGACCGACCTTCCGGCCGGCACCGTGCTGGTGGTCGACGGCTGGCAGGCGCGCAACGGCACGGCTACGGCGAACGTGTCGAGCGTGACGTTCACGGATGGACGGCGGCTGTTCGCAGGCTCGTCCAACGAGTCAGCGGAGACGAAATAGGCGGTTGCGGCGACTCGAGTGGTTACCGGAAAGTGGCGCTAACAATATCGTCCAACAGCGTGGACAAACCTTGCGCTCCCTCCGCGTTACAGAGGAGCGCAACTCCGACGCCGGATTCTGGGAAGTAGAGCAAAGAGGTTGTTGTGGATGGGGTTGCTCCATTCATTCCGACCACTAACTGCCCTTCGCGTTGGCTTACGCCCCAGCCGATGCCGAACACTCCGCGTTTTCCGTCGTCTGTTGTTTGCGCTGTCCACATCTCACGTACTCTGTCCGGGGACAACACTTTCCCTGTGCCAACCGCTATGACAAACTTCAACAGATCGTCACCCGACGAGTCGAATCCGCCAGCCGGATATCGGCTGGAAATATCATAGGGACGTGCGTTCGTGACTGCGCCTGGCGTTCCAGCAAGGTACTCGCGGGCAGATGCCGTGCCGTCTTGAAATGTGATTTTGCTATCGCGATCAACCAAATAACCGCGGACGCGATTAGGAATGATCGCAAAGTTATCGTCAAGAAAGAAGCCAGCGATGCCATGCGCGGCGAAGAAGTCAGCAGAGAGCTGTTGGAACGAACGCCCCGTGACTGACTCGGCAACTGCGCCGGCTACAGTTACTCCTTGGGAAGAATATTCCGTTGCGCTGCCGGGCTTGAAGCTGAGAGGCACATCGACAAAGACTTTAAGCGCGGCACGCGCAGTCGCGTAGTGGGTCATGTCGAAAAAGACCGATTCGCTTTCATGGATAATGCCCGATTGGTGATCCAATAGCTGGCGCAGGGTGATGGCCGAGTACGTGTCGGGCAGTTCCGGCAAGTATTTGCGGATCGGAGCGTCCAGGCTCAGTTTGCCTTGGCTGACAAGGTCCATGATGATCGTGCCGGTGATGGGTTTAGAGACTGACGCGAGCCGATGCACGCTGTTTGTGCTCAGCGGCACGGCTTGCTCAACGTCCGCGAGCCCGAGCGCCGTTGAGTACACAATTTCGTTGTTCTTGGCGACCGTTACGGAAAGACCTGGGCACCTTGTCGCGGCAAATCGCTGGTTGACGAGCACTCGGAGGCGTCCCGAAAGATCCTCTATTCGGCTTTGCGCGCAGAGCACGTTCCATCCGAACATCAGGAGAAAGATGGGTCGAAAAGTGGTGATCGGCCTAGTCAAAAATCATCCAGCCTTTCACTTGGTAGTCTATCGAATCCGGCTAAGATCCTGACAGGCGTTCCTGGTCACTTTCGGCGTCACTGTTCCGCCTTTAATCGCGTAATCTCGGGTGGGAGTTGCTCGTTTTCATGCTCCAGGCGTGAATTCGCTCTTCGATCGGGGACCTTCCGTCCAGCGTGACGTTCACCCATAGGCGGCGCCGAGCAATAGAAACTCGCCCGCTCAATCGGGAGTGAACTCGCTCAAGTGGGTCTCGATGGCTTGGCGAAGATCGGGTGGCGCCTGCGCGGCCAAATCCGCCAACGCTCTTGCGATATCCCGCGGGAGAATCTGCCGCGGCATTCACATGAGCGCCCGCTAAGTCGCGATAGATCTCGAAGGCCTTGCGCAATTTCGCCGCGCCGGCTTCGGTCTCGCCGTTGTATGCCAGGACCGTTCCTACCCAGAAGTTGCGCAGCGATGCCACGTTGCGCCGGCTTCCGATGGGCTTCGGCGATTTGCAGCGCCCGGCTGAAGCTGGCCAAGGCGCCCAGCACGTCGTGGTTCTTGAGCTGCGCGCGGCCGAATCCTTCGAAAGCGGCAAAGTAACTGGCTGGATCCGACTCGGCGAGGGCATCCAGACGGGAACGCGCCTCCGTGAAGAGATCCAGCGCCTCGCTCGGGGGCAAGGTCGCCGACTCTCATCGGCGGCGTGTGCGATGAACTCGGGACGCAGTCTGGTAGCCGGGATGGGTTCGCTCGAACGCCCGGGCCGAGGCCAGCGCGGTTCGATACGTTTCGAGTGCAGCCGGGCGCGCTTTGCGATCCAGCCAAGTGGAAATAAGCATCCATCAACTCGCGCTTGCTGGCGCGAGGGATTCGGCTTCGACCACTTTGAGGCGTTGATTCGGCGACGGAGTCCTGCTGCGCGGCACGCGCGGCGGATCGCAGCTCGAAAATGGTCGCGCCGAAGAGCGTCAACACGGCCACCGTGGCCGCCGCGACCGCCACAGCATTGCGGCGGATGAATCTCGCGGCCCGGTAGCCGAAGGTATCGCTCCGGGCGATGACGGGGCGGCCTTCCAGATACCGGCGGATATCGCCGGAAAACTGCTCGACCGAGGCGTAGCGGCGCAGAGGCTCCTTGCGCAGCGCCATCAAGACGATCATGTCGAGATCGCCCGCGAGCTTTTTCTTCAGCCGGCGGCGGGCCTTGTCGCGCGTTTCTTCCTGGGCCAGGTCGATTTTTTGCGTCGCCTCGGGGATCACCGCTTTTTCGTCGGTCAGCACCACGGCGCTGGGCTTGAGAGGCTCCTGTTCGCAGATGGCTTTGCGCAGCGCGCTATCCGACCGCGCGGCCAGCCCATACGGCGATTTCCCGGTGAGCAGCTTATAGAGAAGAACGCCGAGAGAATAGACGTCGGTAGCGGTCGTGATCGGCTCGCCGCGAACCTGCTCGGGACTGGCGTAATCGAGCGTCATGGGGCGCAGCTCCGGGCGCGTTTCGGCCGCGGCCAAGGTATCGAATTCGGTGCGGATGAGCTTGGCGATGCCGAAATCCAGGAGCTTGGGTGTTCCCTCCGCCGTGACCAGAATGTTGCCGGCTTTGAGATCGCGATGGACCACCAGGTTCCCGTGGGCATACTGCACGGCGGCGCAGACGTCGCGAAATAATTTGAGTCGCTCGGTGATGGTGCTCTTGTGCTGTTCGCAGTAACGATCGATGCGAATGCCGTCGACGTACTCCATCACCAGGTACGGAAGGCCGTCGGGCGTGGATCCGCCATCGATCAGCGCGGCGATGTTGGGATGCGTGAGGCCGGCGAGCACCTGGCGCTCCAGGCGGAAGCGGCGCAGGATTTCCTGCGTATCCATGCCGCGCTTGACCAGTTTGATCGCCACTTGCTTCTTGAATTCGTTATCGGAGCGCGTGGCGAGCCACACCGATCCCATGCCTCCGCGGCCGATGCACTTCTGCAACTCGTAGGCGCCGACGCGATGGCCCGGCGGATACTCCTGAATATCGATGCCGGAGCTGATGAGGGTCTGGGTCGATGCCGGCGAAATTGGCCGCGGGCTTGTCGAGAAAATCGCCCGCGGAATCGTGGCTTGCAGAGCAGGCTTTCGACTTCGCGGCGCAGTTCGTCATCGCGGGCGCAGACTACCCGGAGATACGCCGCTCTGTCTACTTCGGATCGCTCCAGCGCGCCGTCAAAGATCTGACGAATCTGCGCCCATCGCTCGGGCGTCAAGAGAGCCTCCCGTGATTTCGCGATGCAGGAACGCGCGCGCGGAGCTCCAGGCGCGCTTGACCGTGGCGGGCGAGTTGCCCATCACCTCCGCGGTTTCCTCCACCGACAATCCGCCGAAGAATCGCAGCTCGACGACCTGGGACTGATCGGCGTCGAGCGTGTGGAGCTTGAGCAGAGCAGCGTCCAGCGCGATGATGTCCACCGGCTTCTGGTGCGAGATCGCCATGGTGTCTTCGAGCAGCACTTTCTGTCCCGCGCCGCCGCGCCGGGCCGCGTGATGCTTGCGGGCGTAATCGAGCAGGATGCGTCGCATCTGGGTGGCCGCGACTGCCAGAAAATGTCCCTTGCTTTCGAGCGGCGCGCGCTGGTCGACCAGGCGGATGTAGGCTTCGTGAACCAGGGCGGTGGGTTGCAGCGTGTGTTCGCCACGCTCGCGGCGGAAGTAGGAGCGGGCCAGGCGATGCAGCTCGTCATAGACCAGCGGCAAGAGCTGGTTGACGGCGTCTTTATCGCCGCGCCCGAGATCCCCTAACAGGCGCGTGACTTCGCCCTGGTCGCCTGTGTGCCCGGCCATATAGGAAACTGTAACATCCGGGCGAGGGGACTAATTGCCGGAGGGCCTCTCGACGCGATCGATAACGAGGCATTCGCGGGGTCCCTTGGCCGGCTCGAGTTTCAACCCGAGCTGTTCCTGTATCGCGGTAAAGATGGATGGCCCGGCAGGGTCCGAGGGTCCGGCTACTGGACCGCGCGCCGGCGAAGAGGACCGGGCGTGGTCTGGTCGATGGCAAATTCCAGCCGGAAATCGAACCTCCCCGTGATCCCGGTCTTGTCGATGACCGGGCGGTCTAAGACGAGATCCGAGGGCTTTGGAAAACTCATCGAAAGTCGTCCCCTGCATGTACACCCTCGCCATGTTCGGTCCCTTCGCTGATCCTGAGATCATGCTGGTGCAGCCGGGCTTCTGGCCCGGCGCGAGCGGCGGCGGGAGAGGCTTCGTGAGATCGATGGGAGTACAAGTTCCTTCCTTAAACTGCTGCAGCTTGGGGCCGCCCTTGGCGACGGTCAGCGCATAGACCGGGACCTCTCTCGGTCTCGCGACGGATCTTCAAGCTTAAACCGGTCTTCGAGAAGCGCCTGAAGCATAGGCCCGTTCATCATCTGCCCGGCTCGCATTACCTTCCGCTTTCGCGTTGATATCGTAGCGGTCGGAATTGATCCAGGCCGGGCCTCCCGCGATCGGCAGAAGAGACCACCGGGGATTTGCGATGACCATTCGCGTATGTACCGTACGCCTGCTGAATGAGGCCGGCCACGGTAGCGCAATTCAAGATCAGTCTTCCGGGAGACGGGCTACCGCCGCTGCCGAAGGGGCTCCCGCCCTTGGTGGCACCGACGCCGGGAGAATCCCCGTCTCTGGCAGGGTCTGATGGAGGCCACTTCGAATGCCGGCCGCTGCGTTGCCGACTGCCCGAACGCGGATGCGGATATCAGGACGACTAGAACTATGTTTCTCAAAGCATCCGTCACGGGTTTGGGATCTCCCTGTAATCAAGGACGAAAGAAGTCACTGAATCGTGCAAGGAGTATTGCGTGACGTAATCGCCGATAATTTGGATAGGTATTTTTCTATGAAGCAAACTGACAAGTTTCGGCAGATCACAATTGGGCGCGCCGCGGTGGGCGCGAATGCCTTGGGCGCTCTTGCGGTCGGTGCATTGGCGATCGGCGCGTTGGCGATTGGCCGCCTGGTGATCGGCAGACTGATGGTCGGCAAGGCGAATGCGAAGTCGGTCTCGATCGAGGATCTTACGATCGCGCGTTTGCGGGTCGGGGAACTGACGGTGACCGATTCATTCACTGCGCCGGGGGCCTTAGCCGCAAATGAACGCGAATCCGCAAACGCAGAATCTAGGTTCGCTGGACTTGCGCGCGGTGACTTCGATTTCGATCTTCATGCGAGGGTCGGCGAGCCCGCGGAAGATCATCGTCGCGGCCGGGCGCAATTCACCGAGGTACTTGCGCACACCGGCCATGCAAGGCTGGAAATCCTCGACGCGGGGAAGAATGTAGCGAACGCGAACCACTTCGGCGAATGCGCTGATCGGCTTCCCGCAAAGCCCGCTCGATATTGCGAAAGCATTGCTCAGCTTCTTCGATGACATCGTCGGAGATCGTCATCGTCTGGTAGTCGAAGCCGGTCGTGCCGGATACGAAGACCCAGCCGCCGTCGACGACCGCACGCGAATAGCCGATGTCCCGTTCCAGCGGAGAACCCGATGCAAATGAGACTTCGCATTGCGGCTAAGAGGTTTTCGCTAAATACTCATTCGCGGCTTCCGCGGCCTTGCGGCCTTCCGCGATCGCCCACACCACCAGCGACTGCCCGCGGCGCGCGTCGCCCGCCGCGAAGACGCCCGGTATCGACGACTGGTAGTTCTCGGTCGCGATGTTGCCGCGCTGGTCGCAATTCAATGCCGGCTTGCTCGATCAGGCCCGGCTTCACCGGTCCGGTGAAACCCATGGCGAGCAGCACCAGCTCGGCGTCCAGAGTGAACTCGCTGCCCTTGATCGGCGCGAACTTCGGCGCGGGGCCCACGCGTACTCCGTGGAGCTTCTTCACGTTCCCTTGCGCGTCGCCTTCGAACTTCACGGTGGCCACGGCCCATTCGCGCAGGCCGCCCTCTTCGTGCGAGCTTTCCGTGCGCAGTTGCAGCGGCCACATCGGCCACGGTGTCGTCGGCGCGCGTTCTTCGGGAGGCTTGGGAAGAATCTCGAACTGGTGAACACTCGCGGCTTTTTGACGATGGGACGTGCCAGACAGTCCGCGCCCGTATCGCCGCCGCCGATGATGATCACCGGCTTGCCGGTCGCCAGGATCGCTTTCGATTTGTCTTCGGAATCGCCCTCGTTGCGCTTGTTCTGCTGCGTCAGGAAATCCATCGCGAAATGGATGCCCTTCAGCTCGCGGCCGGGGACGGGAAGATCGCGCGGCTGCTCGGCGCCCATGGCCAGGACGACGGCCTGATACTCGCGGCGCAGATCGTCGAGCGAAGTAATGTTGGCCTTGGTGATGAACTCGACGCCTTCGGCTTCCATCTGTTCCATGCGCCGGTCGATCCCTTGCTTCTCCATCTTGAAGTTGGGGATGCCGTAGCGCAGCAGGCCGCCGATGCGGTCGCTCTTTTCGAATACCGTGACCCAGTGACCGGCGCGAGCCAGTTGCTGCGCGGCGGCCAGACCCGCGGGACCCGATCCGACCACGGCCACGCGTTTGCCGGTGCGGACGGCGGGAGGCTCGGGCACGATCCAGCCTTCGGCGAAGGCGTGATCGATGATGGTTCGCTCGATCACTTTGATCGTCACCGGCGGCTCATTGATTCCGAGCACGCACGCAGCTTCGCACGGGGCGGGGCAGATGCGGCCGGTGAACTCCGGGAAGTTGTTGGTCGAGTGCAGCACGCGCACGGCCGCGTGCCAGCGGTCGCGATAGACCAGATCATTCCAATCGGGAATGATGTTGTTCAGCGGGCAGCCGGTGTGGCAGAAGGGCACGCCGCAATCCATGCAGCGGGCTCCCTGCGTGCGGACTTTCTCGAGCGGGAACTCCTTGTAGATCTCGAGCCAGTCTTGACGCGTTCTTCGACCGGACGCCTCTCCGGCAGTTCGCGCGTGTACTCCATGAACCCGGTGTTTTTACCCATTGTCGTTATCCATGTGCCGCCGCCTTCTGACGCTCGATTCCCAAAACGCGCTTGTACTCGTGCGGGAAGACTTTTACAAATTTCGGCACCAGCTGGTTGAAGTTATCGAGAATCCAGTTGGCGCGAACGCTGCCGGTCTCCTCGGCATGGCGCGCGATCCAGTAGCGCAGTGTTTCGATATCCTCGGGGATGTCGACCTTTTCGAGATCGACGCTGGCGCGGTTGCAGCGCGTTTTGCCGAACTCGCCGGTTTCATCCAGCACGTAAGCGATCCCGCCCGACATTCCGGCGGCGAAATTCTTGCCGGTATCCGCCAGGCAGATCACCAGGCCGCGAGTCATATATTCGCAGCCGTGATCGCCCAGACCTTCGACTACCGCCG
>CAWCKS010000016.1:0-215996 GCA_963796195.1 uncultured Alphaproteobacteria bacterium
CCTTGCGCAAGTACGTTCGTACTCGGTCTGGCACAACAACGGGCAGCCCTACAGCAATCAATATCTCGCTTGGGTACAAGGTTCCAGACGGCGTCGAGCTTCATGCGCTTCCCGGCGCAGTCTATCGAGAGGCGCCGCGACTTGTTGGATACCGTTTCATTCAGGTCGGGCGTGAGACCTATATCGTAGATCGCAGCAATCGGACCGTCATCGGCAAGCTTGACTGAGCTCAAACGGGGAGGCTTCATCACGGTGCCATCGCCGAGAGCATGATAGCCGCAAGACGATGGCGTGAGAGCCCAACGCGATCTTTAGAGAGCATGTGGATGGTGATGAGGATGCGTCAAATCAACTGCGCTGCCGCGATGACTACGTTGGCGGCAAGCGTGGACATGGCCCGATGTCGCAGACGGGTAAAACCGGACGTTTGGAGCACAACATTTTAAATCGGTTGGCCAACTTGGAAGAGACGTTCGATTCCTCGTTGAGGCGAGCTCAGACATCCGCTTCATTCGAAATCCACAACCGACCTCTGAAGCCGCGAGAACCGAGAACAATGTTCATCGGAGGAAATTCAGCCGGTCGCCGCGAGGGCCAGCGCAATTCCATTGAACAGGATGGTAACTGTCGCCACTCCGGCAAACAGCCAAGCGACTGAAAAAGTCGGCTTCTCGTTCATCACACTGTCCATGACACCCTGAGCGCATTCAGTAGTAGCATTGCACACGGCCCTTTCAGGTGGGTTGAACAAATCGGTTAAGAATTCGACACTATGTCGAAAGCCCGCATGGGCGCGACGCACTTCCTGACCAAAACGCTTAAGTACCGCCGAAATGGCACTCTCGGTTCTGGCCTATAATCTGACTCTAGTTATCAACATTGGTGGGATCAAGCCGCTGATCGCTGCGATCGTGGCCTGAGAAAGCGCGCCTCCTAGCTTCCGGGACCGACGCCCTTGAGGCCGTTTTTACACGACCAAGACCCAACTGAGACATCCGCGCTGACGGGCAAACCATGATCCAAGGCCCACGTTACGAACGCCCTGTTGTTCTGTCCCGTTGGCTTCTGGCTGCGTGACGTCAGTGACTTTTTTGTCACAGGCCGCCACGAACTTTCCGAGATGACGATTTCGTCAATTATTGGCTGAAATTTCTGAGTTAAATCGCATTTATCGGCGCGAGCCTCAGCTGCGATTCGAGGCTGCGTTGGGTCATCCGTTTTTAATTTGGAGATAAGGGCGACATGAAAAAAGCTTCTCTTGGCGACGGCCGCTACTGTTGCTTTGTTGGGCGCTGCCGGTTCTGGCCAAGCGGCCGATATGGCGGTGAAGGCACCGCCGCCGCCACCGATGATGGTTCCGCTATTCACGTGGACCGGCTTTTATATCGGCGGCGATCTCGGCGCGGCATGGGCGCAGCGCTCCGTCACCGACATCTTTGGCAGCACTTTCACCCGCTCCAGCGACGGCAGGTTCATCGGTGGAGGTAGCTCGGATACAATTGGCAGACCGGCAACTTCGTCCTTGGCGTCGAGGGTGACATCGACGGCATCGCGAGCAACAACAACCGCAGTGCGGCGGTGATCGTCGGCGGCAACGGACCGTTCGTGGTCACCTCCAGCGATTCCAACTGGGTTGCGACGCTGGCCGCCCGGTTCGGCTGGGCTGCTGACCACTGGCTGTTATGGTAAGGCCGGTGGCGGCTGGGTCGGCAACAGCGGCGGCTTCACGGTCACGAACGTGACGACTGGCAACGCCTTCGCTAGCGGCGGCGGCAGCAGCGCCGGCGGCTGGTTGCTCGGCGGTGGCGTCGAATACGCGGTCAGCAACAACTGGTCTCTGAAGGGCGAGTACGACTATATCGGACTCAGCAACAGAAACTTCGTCGTGCCCGTCGTGGTCGGCGGGGCAGTGGTCGATACGTTCACGAACCGCAGCCGTAGCATCTCGATGTCAAGTTCGGCTTCAACTACGCGTTTAGATGAAATCCTTGGTCGCTTGACCGCCTATCCTGCGTGCCGCCGGTGAGACCAATTTGGTGTTGTCACCGGCGGCTAAAGACAGTGCAAAGCCGAAGATCGGGTTTGAATTGGAAGCCGCCTTCGGGCGGCTTTTTCATTAGCCGCGCATGAGTTGGCAGAGATGCGCAGGTCTGTTGATGGCAGCACAAGCTTACTCAGCCGGGCTGCATGACGCGGTACCCAAGACGCCAGCTCGCTCGGCAAGGAAAACAAGTTCAGCCAGCGACTGTGCTTGCCGATCTTCTCAACGCTCACCACCACGAACTCTGACCGCAGCAGCTTGCAGTGGCTTCGGATCAGACTGATTGCCGAAACCCGAAGGGCCCTCCTTCATCTCTCGTACAGCTGCACGTAACCGTTTGGACGGGCTACGATCGTGACACACGCCGAGTAGGCCCGGGGAATTTCGCCCCGAGCCTTTCACATATCGGACTTGATACTCTCGCATCATCCGGCTCGTGCCATCGATCGAAGGCTGCCGCCTTCCGTTGAACTTCGGGCTCCTCCCGTTGCCAGTTGGCCCAATTCATCGTCGATGACCCGCCCCCTTCGCTCCACTGCCATTACAGCCGCTTCGTCGCTACTACGGAGCAGTCCGTCCCTCTCCGGCGCATCGGTACTTTCGGCCTTGCGGTTGGAGCCCTCGAGCCTTTTCCCTTGGCATCGCCGGCCAGGTTCTCACGTTCCTTACAAGAGCCCGATTGAATTCGCGCCGTCTACATGCCGGATGTCGCTCGGTGAGTATCAGGACATCCACCGAACCTATCCCGAAGGTAGGGTCAACCCTCGGCTTTAATATCACCTAATCCGCTTTCGACACCTCATCGGACGGTTCGCTTGCGCTCGCCTCTTTCAACCGTACCTGCCGGGATCCCTGTCCCGACGTTTCCGCAGCGCTCACCACCGTGGCTTTTGACCAAAGCGGCCCGCGTTGGCTTGGGATCAGCGACCTGATCGCCGAACCCGAAGGACCTACCTTCATCTCCTATAAAGTTGCGCGCAGCCGTTTGGACCGGCTACGCTTCGTGACACAAGACCCGGAGCGGACTTGATCGACGGAGCATCTTCAGAAGCACACGTGCTAAAATGATCTATACCTCTTGCGCTTGGTTACTATCACTTCTTCGCCGTCCGCAATGGCCGCGCCAGATAATATTTACGCAGCAACTGCCAGTGCCGAACAGTGAAACGGCAAAATGGACACTATCAGGGACGTACCAGCTATTGTTACCGGTTCGTTGCACTCGCTTGTAGCGGTGCGCGCGCATGAAGCGATGCTTAGTGCTGTTCTCCGCAAAGTCTTCCAACAGGATCAGCCGCGGCTGGTAGCGTGCAAAGCGAAATCCGCGCAACACGTCGATCTCCATGCCCTCGACATCAACTGAGAGAAAGTCGATATTGGTGACGCTGGCCTCTGTGAGTCCAAATCGAGCGTTACGACATGGACTTCAATGGTCGGCGCGTCGGACCGCTCTTGCCGCATATTGCTCAGCGCGCCGGCAACGGTGAGCCTCATCATCGTGCCGTGTTGTTCGGGCGACCCGCAGGCAACCTCAACCACCTGCGCTCGACGCTGCGAACGCAAGATTGCCGCCTGTGCCGGCACCGGCTCGATCAGCAGCCCGTCCCAGCCTCTTTGCTCAAGCGCCGCAGTCTGGGAAAGGAGGAATCGATCAAAGGCACCAACTTCGACGAATACGCCTTGCGTCGGCAGATACTCAGCTACGACCGCCGGCTCCAGTTCCTCGCGGTAGACCGCCGGTTTCAAAATCCGTTCGAACATGGCTCTAAGTCTAGCTTAATCACCCGGCAAATCTGGCTGCGTTCGCAATTGGCAGATACTGTTGCACAAGTCGAAAGTTGCAGCGATCTGAATTTTTGGCGAAACCTTGAAGCGCGAAGCGATCGACGAGAATTCGTATTGCCGCAGTCGCGTTAGCGAAGTCGCCTGTGTGTTCCAGCGTGAGGCGATGTGGTCCCCTCAGATTATTACACCAACAACGTACCAGCAGCCCTCGAAATTTTTGGCACCCTCTGCAAAACGACTTTTGCAAAGGCCCTATCGGGGGCAAAGCGGAAGACATGGGCTCGCAGTGAATATTTCGCCTTTTGACCGAGTAGGCCCGGGGAATTTATGAACGCCCGGGAGCCTCTCACAGATCCGAGACTTGATATTACTCTCGCATCATACCGGCTCGTGGCCATGGAGATCCGAAGGGCTCCAGCCTTTCCGTTGAACTTCGGGCTTCCTCCCGTTGCCGAGTTGTGCGGAAGCGATAGCTGTGGCTGAGCCTTGCTGCAGGAACGACGCCAGAATGCTGAAGAAGTCGGCCATCGGCGGTCTCCGCATGCGATGTCAGGGATCGTAAGGACCGTCACACGACAAAATTAATCCGGGGTTAACCGAAACGGACGCGCTGTTATCAGGCAACGGCATAAGTCTGCAAATGGCCATTGTGTTCAAAAGTCGAAAGTTGCAGGGCTCTGAATTTTTGGCAAAACCCTGATGCGCGAAGCGGTCGATGATTCGTGCAGCCTCAGTCGCGTTACCGAAGTCGCCTATGAGTTTAGCGTGAGGCGATGAGGTCCCTCACATCTCATATGCGAAAACCGCGCCTGCAGCCCGCGCAAATTTTGACCACCTGTGCAAAATGACTTTTGCAACAGTATCGGCCCGTTCGAGACATGCCAACAGTGCCGACCAATGTCCGAGTTCGGGGGTAGAGCGGCCTTCGTGTGGCTATCGTCAAACCGACGTGAATGACCCCGTTCGGATGTAAGCCCAACATCAATTCATTTCCCATCCCGCGCAGGCGGGGTAATCGCCGCAAGTTGCTCTACGTAAGCGAGCACGCCGGCGGTATCGCCTGCGGCACGGCCGAACGTTACGAACGCCAACAGGGTTTGACGACCGGCCCACTTTTGCTATGGCGTTGTCACGCATTGTATGATCGCCGGCCTCATGCACTAGCCTTGGCCTAAGCAAATGCGATTGGCGCCCGGACGACGCGGGCCTGCCAATGGCAATGACATGACAGGCACATCACTCCGGTCCTACCACTGGAGACCAAGATGCTCACCTTCAGGATCGCGATAACGGCAGCCGTGATCGCCTTCATCATAGCTCTGACCGCGTGTTTGGTATTCATCCAGCTCGAGACCTTCCATGCGGCAGCGCGTGCCGCGGCGTCTGCGGCCATGGATGCCGCGAGCGCAACCACCCTTAGCGGGCTCGAGGCAGAGGTCTCCGGGTTGAGTTCCGTTGTTGACGTACTGTCATCGAGCCCTTCTCTGGCCGTCTCCAATGACAGAGACGAAGAAGATAGTGCGATCGTCCTCTTCAAGGCCGCGCTCAAGAAGCTGCCGCACGCGGACAGTTTCTACGTCGGTTACGAAAACGGTGGTTGGCTTCAAGTCCGGCGCCTCGATGTCCTGGACCCGGTAGAGCGCCAAAAGCTCGGGGCACCGCCTGGCGCCGTCTACGACGTGAATTTGGTCCGCCCGACACCCGATGCAGCACTTCCCATGCGGCGGATCTTCGAGGACGAGGAAGGCAACAAGGTTGGCCAGCTCGATCTGCCTGACTTCGGCTATGACGCAAGAAAGCGGGTCTGGTATCGCGATACGATGCAGTCGGGCCGCACTCTCGTTTCGTCACCATATGCCTCATTCAGCATCAGCACACCGATGATCACCTTGAGCGCACCTCTGCACGGAAATGGCGGTGGTGTCATCGCCGCCGACCTCAAGCTCGATCAATTCAGTGAGTTGGCACAGGCGCAGCGGCCGGGGGAGCACGGAACAGTCATCGTCTTCAACTCGTTCGGCGTACTCATCATACACCCCGATTTCGCCCGGCTCGCGGAGCAAGCGAGAACGCAGCCGAATCCAAAACTCCCCGAAATTTGGACGATCCGAACTGGGCCGGTCGGCGCGGTGATCCAGAAGTGGGACGGTCGCGCGCGCTTTGAGGGTACCGTGCGAGGCGAAGACGGGCGAGACTACCTTTTCCGCCTGCAGAAATTTTCGCAAGGCGACGAATACAGCGGCTACTCGCTGTTGCTTGCAGCTGAAGACGATTTTGCCCAGAACGTGAGGACGCTGCAGATCAGAGGAATAGTTATCGCCCTGATCGTCGGTGCCTGCTTCGTGCCCGCGGCCTGGGTCTTCGGCAGCCGCATGTCGACTTCGCTAAAACGGATCACCGCGCAGGCACGCACCCTTCAAGCTCTAGCGGCGCCCCGTGATGCGCCGGTCACATCCAATATCGCAGAGATCAACGAACTCGGCAGAACAATCGCAGTCGCCCAGCGCAGCATCTGGTCGTTCGCACGTTTTGTCCCGAAGGATATCGTTCGAGGAATCGTCGACGGCTCGATTTCGACCGAGCTTGGTGGAAGAAAGCAGGAAGTCACGATCCTGTTTACCGACGTCACGAATTTTACCGGCATCGCCGAAGCGGCCGACCCCGATAGTTTGATGCGCCAGACGTCACGCCATTTCGCCGCGCTCACGGAAGCGTTTCTTGCCGAAGGTGGAACCGTGGACAAGTTCATCGGAGACTCGGTGATGGTGTTTTGGAACGCTCCCCATTTACAGCCCGATCATGTCGAGCGTGCCTGTCGGGCCGCCCTTTCGGCCAAGGCGGCTAGCGATGCGCTCAACGCTCAATTTCAGGCTGAGGGGCTGTCCGCGTTCATCGTTCGCATTGGTATCCATTTCGGGGATGCCGTGGTGGGCAATGTAGGTTCGGCGGAACGTATGAACTATACGGTACTGGGCATAGCGTGAAATCTTGCGGCTCGCCTCGAAGGGCTGAACAAGGGGTACGGGACGACGATGCTCGTCAGCGACGCTGTGCGCGAGCGGGCCGAGCATCGCTTTCAATTCAGGTCTGTTGCATCGGTAACTGCCAAGGGGATGACAACCGAAACACGGGTCTATGAATTGATCGACGCAATTGCCTAAGAACGCTTTGGTTGTCGCGCCGGAGGCATTGGTTCGACTTGGGCGGGCCGCGTCAGATCGACGTCCGTCGCCCGTCGGCGCGAGCCGCTCCCTAACGGGGCTGGCACGGCCCCTTACTGGGAGGATCGGGCTGCCCGCATGGCGCGCCAGTCTCGGTCATCAGGCGCCTCAACACTTCTGCTTGGCGGTCGAGCACCTGCCGCGGCGGCTGACCGCGCAGAACGATGAGCTGGAACGCATCCAGAAATACGCGGTCGAAGTCGGCGTCGCGCTGGCCAAGGCCGCTGGGCGGCGCCGCGGGCAGCGAGTCCTTTGCCGACTGCATCTGCGCAATTGCTCCAGAGGCCATCTTTAGGCCGGGATCAAGATCCGGTGGCGAGTTCGCCCCCACCACCGGCAGAAAGCCGACGGAGCGCGCCAACGTGACCTGCGTCTTGGGCAGGGTCAGATAGTCAATCAGCGCCATCGCCCGTACCATGTCGGGCGCGCCGTTCACCACCGCCAAGCCTACCAGAACTGGCATGTAGCCGCGCCCTTTGGGGCCGGCCGGAACGGGGAAGGCAACGAACTCGCTCGGTTTCTCGCGCAACGCATCGAGCACGCGGGCAATGTGGTCGAAGCCAATCCAGACGTCGCCAGAAAGTAGCGGTGCCGCCATGAAATTGTATTGAGTCGAGTTCGGATTGACGCTTTTCCATAACGACGCGAACTGCGTCCACATGGCTTCGGCCGCCTCCGAGCGGAACGGAACCACAACACCGCCAGTATAGGAGGGGTAAAGAAAACCCTCGAAAAAGCGATGCATCAGACCTTGCGGACCCGCAGGAAAGCCGAGCAGTCGTTTGCCGGTCTTTTGCTGGAGCGTATTGGCCCATGTCGTGAGCTCATCGTAGCTAAGCGCATTGATGTCCGCGCCCTTCGGCAAATAGGGCAGCGCTTGTTTGTTAGCGACCATGATGTAGCCGGCTTGCATCCATGGGATATAGCGTTGGTGCTCGGTGCCGAGCTTGCCGAGCGTACAGCGGCTCCGGTATTCCGCGGCCAGCCAGCCTTCTGGCGAGGTCGTCGAGCGGGGCCAATGCATCGAGTGGCACGAGTGCCTGCAGTTCGCCGTGCAGTGCACCGACGACATCTATCGTACGTATGCCAGTCTGTCGCTCCTGCTCTATGCGCATCAGAAACCGTTGCGGCAAATCGGTTACGTAGTCGACCTGGGAAGGAAAATCCTTGAGGACGAAGTTCCGCATCTTCTGCGACTCCTCAATTGGTCGCAGTTGGGTTGACAGAAAGATCAGACGATCGGTTTGGGCGGCGTTCGCGATCGTCGCCAGCAATCCGGCGCAAATCGAGAGGCTGTGCCAGGCCGATACTCGCATATTTTCTCCCCGGCGCGATCCATGAAATGGCAATGGCGTCTGTGCGTTTTTTCGTTATTGAACAGCGGTTGTAGAGGCCTGGTCGAAACCCGACGCGACCGGTTCGACGCTTACGAAGTCTCGAATGCAGGCATCACCGTGCCTGAGTAGGTCTTCTTACGGTGTTCAGCGGCGGGCAACATAGTTTTGTGGTGAGCGGCAAACCCTCCGGGGTTTACCTGAAGGTCTTTGAGAATGTTCCTCAAACCAGGACGCTTGTCGCGCGTCCGCCGACGAAGTGATTGCGTAACGCCGGTTCATGGCCCCTCAGGCACGTTTGAGACATGCCAATGGACGCGGCCGATGATCGAGCAGCGCAACACCGCGCAGAAGCCGCGCTCTTTGAGGCGGCGGCAGAAGCGGATGCGATCATCGAATCCAGCTAGATCGCGCCAGCGGCGAGGCTAAAACAGTCGCGTTGCGGACGGCACGTAAGTCTCCCACGAGGTGTTGTTTCCGATGTCCTCGTACATCCAGTCAATGCTCGTATGGCCGGTCACCGGGTCGATTGATCCGTCAATGATGAACGGCTTCTCCACGCCAAATACATGGCGTCTGCCGGCCGCTGAAGCTAACGAGCGTGGCGCTGATGAACGTGACGGGCGCGACGTAGTCTATGGAGGTGACCCTGCGATCGGCCAGATTGACGATGATGCCGAGGTTCGTAATCGAATCTGGCTTCACGTCTGCAGCGGCGATAGCCGTCAGCTTGCTTGTGCCGTTGCACGACAGAATGATCGTGCTTTGCTGCTGCTGGGCGTGTGCCGACGATAATAGCAGAGCCGCAAAAACACCCAACGCAGCGAACATGCGTGTGATTTGTTCATCCAAACCGCCCTTCGAAAAGATGCCGCATCAGTGTCCCGCGGTCTGCGTCCGTCTCGCGCCAAGCCCGGCTGAGCGCCCGAAGTCGTCCAGCACAATGTAACGTCGCGGTCTGCATCTTCGGGGACGATCGAAGGGGAATGGGGCATGACGGTCAGATAGGCCACTCATGCGATTTTGCAAGAATCAAAACGGTCCCGCCCTCCGCTTTACCCTCGCGGGGGCTTAGATTGGGATCTAAAATCCGTTGGGCAGAACAGACCTATCGCGAAGTTCACCAAAGGGCGAGATATCAAAAAGAATGGCACCCCAGATCAGCTCCCGTGCTCGTCGAGAAAGTCCTGCAAGCTCGACGGCACTTCGCCGCGCTCGGCGCATCGGTTTCGAAGCTCGTCGGCAATGACTGTTGAGCCAGAAGTTAAATCATCTCGTTAAGGATTTGGCCTCGTTGATCGGCGATCGGAGACCCTAACACGGGCAGCTCCTCGGTCGGCGCGGCGGGTAACACCACCGGGACAGCGTCGAACCCATCGAATGCCAACGCCGAGTTGACCGGCGGCGCGCATGTGGAGCACCGAGCTTGCCACGCCGGCTATCGACTTCGGCTATCGCCTTACGGACGCGAAATCTGCGTGCGCATTCGATACTAAGAAGCTGAGAGCGGCCTGAGTAGCCCTCAAGTCAAGTACAGCAAGTCATAGACCGCCGCTGGCAATGGACGAGAGTCAGCGGCGGTCGCTTTTCTGAGCTGCCAAGCTGCAGCCTCTCGCGCTACCGATCGCCTCGTGGGGAACGGATCATGGCTGGTAGCCCGCACATCAAAAAATAAGAGCCGATCGTCGCTTTGCTGATCCACTCATCGCGATGCAACGTTTCCTTGAGATCGACAACGGTCGCATCTCTATTGGTCCGATCAACCGGACCATGATTAATGAACAAGACCGCGTTCTCGGGAAATCTGTTTCTGGACGGCCTCTTGCGCAAAGTCACACTACATTCGTTCGCTCCTGGTCGTTCTTTCGGTCCTGGTCGCTCAACGCGCACCTCAGTTTCCGATGATGATCAAAAAGGGGAGCCTCGTCTTGCAGGGTCAGACGAGGCCCCCTTCAGGAGATCCGGATGAAATACAAGGACAACACCTTTTTTCCAAATCACGAGTTGGAGGGTCGCTGGATTTTGGGGCGACTTTGCGCTTCATTTTTGACGAGGATCGACGAACGATGGCGAAGCGTGACTACACAGTTCAGAAGGCACCGTGCGATCGCCTAGAACAATCCGAATGCACGCAATATCTCTCGCCCCATAGACAACGCGCTGCCGCTAAGTCGGTCGTCGTTGAACCACTTATCGCTGGCGCACATCAACGAGGATGTCAAAGCGACAATCATCACGATCTTGGCCATCCCATCCATGACGCCCATTCAATTGAGAGAGGGCCGTCGCTGAGAAGCCTTGGGGGCACTACTCAGCGACGGTTTACTTACTTGCACCGTCGTGCGCATTGATCGTCGGCCTTCCCCGTTAATGAGGTTCAAAAAATGGGGGCCATTGTGTGACCGCCGTCATCGCAAAAAAGGCACGCGTGCTCACTGATTTTCGGGCCCTCGATCTGCGGTGCGCCGAGGGCAATATTTGCCGCCCGCCTGTTTCAGTTGTTCAGCGGTCAGGCAAGTCAACGGCTCCCAAACTTTGCAACTCTCGGCGTCGCTGGATCAATGGTGTGGTCGGCCACTCTGGTGGCTTGAGACCTTTGCGGATCGCGATCGCAGCGACCAGCTGCTTGATCCCGACGATATTCATGACGCGTGTGAGATTGTAGGCCAGGACGGAGGAGATTATTCGCGAGTGCGATGGCCTTGCAGTCAGCACTTCCAACTCGCCGTCGCACGCGCTTGAAAACTGGCTCAAGTAGTCGATCGCCCACCAAGCGCCTCACGCGCTAGCACTCCTGATAGTAGCCCCTCGTTCCTGAAATTTGACGCCAAGGCGATTACGCACCGCTGCGACTGGGGAACTTCAACACGGCGTCTGCTGCAGAATTGATCTTCTTCCATCGCGGTGTAGGCGAGGGGCAATTCTCGAGCCGCTCTCGTGCGAGATCCAGTTGATCGGCGATCTCATCGAGTTCCGTGCAGCTCTCGAAGAACGATCGCGAGGTCTTCGAGTGACTCTGCGACCCAAGCGAGCTCTGTCGATTTCAGATCCGTCATATTGCCTCTCCCAGCACATTCCTGAACGGACGCTTTAACGCCAGCGGAAGGCGCTCGCTAATTTTCTTGGCCGCCTTTTAACTAACAAGCGCCCGCGATGGGAGAAAAATAGCCGATGTGACCGGAGGGCAACTGTGGTGTAGTTCACAGTCAGAGCGCTGCGCGTTCAAGTGTGCAGATGAAGCAGCTTTGGGCCCACAGCAATCAGAAATAGGCCGACTCCAACGAACACCGCGGCAATGGCCAGCATAAGGAGAGTTGAAATCTTCATTTCCCATGCCCAGCATGTACGTAATTTCCAGAAGCCAAGGAAGCGCGCACGCGAGTTAACGTAACCGCGTACGGTTAATGCGCTACACGACGATAGAGCACCGTGTCAGGATGAGAATTAAATTAAACGACCGGCTCGTTGTGTGCTGGCGTAGCCGCCCCGTTTGGCACTACCTCCACTAATTCGAGACATGCCGCAAGCGAGCCGAGACTGAGCGCAAGTCCGCCGGACGGTTCCGCTACAATCAACCTCACCAGAAGGCGCATCGCCTCCGTGGTCAGCGGTCCGTCCATTCTTCTTGCCTGTTCGTGAACAATGATCCGAGCATAGAGCTCCGCCGTGATGTCGCGGCCCTGAGCATCATGCGCCACCAAGTGTGCGCCTGCTCGGATCAGAGCGGCGATCTCTGACATTCGCAAGAAACGGCTTCGCGTGCGGTCATAAAAACGACGATGTGGATATTTTCGAAGTACAAGGTCTTTAGCCATACAAGGAACGCTGCCGCCACGCGAAGATGGGGTCGTTGTCGCAACGCTGTTGCTTAACACGTTAGTCGGCCGGGATGTGGGTATTGCGGTACGCGGCTAGCGCGCGAGCTGCAGATGACGCTCGACGCAGGTCGAGTCGTTGGGCGCCTCGCGCTTGCAAAGATCGGTGTAGTATTCGCGATCGGTTTTGAAGATCACTGGCAGAGTCAAAAAATAACATCGCGGCCCCGATACCGGTCGCAAGGATCGACAGGATGATTAAGGCGCGCATTAGTTCAGCCCCCGGCTGGCCTTAGTCCTCCATTCCGCGGCGAAGGTATAAGCGCATTTCAGATGCGCGACAAGTCTAAGTCTCGGCCGTGATGTCGCAACACCCTCCTTCTCCGCTAGACAGACCATACAAAGCGACCCGTCGGGTAGGAGCCGTTGGGGGTGCCTTGAGTCCTGGACCGTTCAAGCGTCGCTGGATACTTTAGGTTGCTGAAGAACGTTCGTCGAACTAGAACGCAGATAATGCAGATACTTGCCGCGATCCATTGCGAGGAGCGGAGTTCCACAAGTCTCGCAGCGGAGATCGCCGGCCGCGCAACATCCAGCGCGACCGCAAGATATTCGACCCGGCAGTTGCCTTTGGGCACCTGAAAGTGTGTGAAATCGGTTTGACCATCGCCGCCACGTCTAAGTAACTACCGCGCTCGTGCCTGCGCCTTAGCCTTCGCCAGCATCTCCTGCTTTTCAAAAATGACGCACCTAGTTCATCCACCGTTGACCCAGGCCAGTTCGCATCGGCGATAGGCCAACCCCTTCACTCAGTACCGCCGCCTAGGGTTGATTGACCGGCAGCGGTCAGTTCATTGCAATCGTCGCAGACACTGTTAAAAGGCCGCTCCTTTGTCAGGAGATATCATGGCCAAGAAAAAGAAAATCGTTCGACGAGCATGGACGAAAGAAGATCGACGTAATCTCGCGAAACTCGCTAAGTCCAAAATAGGTGTGAAGAAAGTTGCACGGCAGTTAAAGAGAACTCCCGGCGCAACGGCTGCTATGGCTTCGAAGTGCGGGATTTCACTGAGTACCGCTGGCTAGTTGAACCAATTTGACACGATCTCTATGGCGCTAATTAAGAAGCGAACACGTAGAGTACGTACCGAGTCCGAATCGTCTGTCGCGATTCGCGGTGCGACCATCGTGAAATAATCGTTAGGGGTTCTAGCGGTCGGCTCAATTTGTTCTGAGACGAATTCGACCTGAGCCACCAAAGAAAAATCCGACCCGAAGTCCGATCCGCTTTCATTTTCTCGCGATTGGTGAGCAACCTGCATCTCCTTGCTTCAGCTACGTACAGGAGGATTCCAATGGCCGATGAAAACTTCACCGACAATCTACTGCGAGCGATCTACGCTCAATTGAACTTTTCAAACCAGTTTGCTTGCCGCCCGGGAGATGTACGGCAAGGGATATTTCGAGCTTGGTGTCTTTGGAGAAAGCGACTTTGGATCAAGCCGTCGGCGGAATGGTATCCACTAGAGCTTTCAGCATCTGACACCAGAATCACTAGCGAGCCACGTGCAACACGGCCCTATGGGCTTCCGAAGTGGGCAGCCGTAGTCAGCTCAATTCTTCTTTCGCCTCCGATTTGTTTCTTACGCTGAGCCAACGTTTCAGGGACCAATACGGGTGCGCGATGGATCGCTGTGACGGCTGGGCGAGCCGGTCGGATCAACATCGGTCTGCGGGTCGTGGGGGAACATCCTGCTATGGCCGTTAACGTAATCGGACGGCCTCGGAGTGCAAACAAACGTTCTCACGAAAGACTGCCATTTAGCCGGTCTTTCTGAACACTCTTTTCCATAGTGAAATGCCACGATGCCGGTCTTGCCACATCTTGCCCGTAGCGGATTTCCCCGGGTGCCGCCTCAACGAAAGACACAACTATTGTGCCTTCGACCCAACAACGGCCCAAAAAGCGGCTCCGCGACGCGACGTTGCGCTAGTCAGCTTCCTCGAGCTTTTCGCCGAGTGCACCCGCAGCCGCGACGGCCGCCATGGCCTTGGGCCCATGGGGGCGAGCTGACCGTCAGTCTCTTTATCGAGTGTCCTAATTAGGACAGCACCGACCGCTGTGTTCTGATCCAACATCAACGCCGCGAGGTCACGTTTTAGACGAAATGTATCGCGCCAAGCGCTACTCATCTTTTTGAAACGACGATTTCCAGCGGGTCTTGCTGGTGCAATCATCTTCTTGCCATCGATCCAATGGAATCATCCGCGACATCAGCAATCGCCACTTCGGTGCCAGCGGCGCACCCTCAATGCCGGCGATCGGCGGCCTTATTTCCCGACGCGACCATATCTGCGCCGAGCCTCGAGGCGTCGACGGCGCGAGATCGTGTCCTTAACGGCGTAGCCGATAGCGAAAGCAAAAGTCACGGCAAGCAGCAACTCGATCACGGGTTACCATGCATTGTTGCACCACGCTCATATGCTCATACGAAGTAAACAGGACGAGTTTGTGACGTCCCCGCCACGGCGCAGAGCCTGCGCGCGGAGCACGCGCGCCGCGGCGGCAGCATTAGGGTTAAGCCGCGACTCCTGTTGCGCATCGGTCGGTGCTGTTGTCGGCTGCTTCAAGTCGCGCGGCGGCCATCGTGCCTCGTCCCAACGGATGCACTGGTCACCGCACGATCAGAGGCTGCTGGCACGGAAGTAATGTCGGCGGCCTCACCCATCTGTTTCTCGCCTTTCATCGTCGTGCCGCAACTCCAGGTGCGCCAGGCGTCGGGTGTCCTAATTTAATTTATCAGTGACTAACGAGTAGTCGAGCATCTTTTCCCTAAATCCGCGAGTTACAATCCCAGCCTCTCGATTTGAGGCTGGGGAGCTACAATGAATCGGGTTCTCTTAAGCGTGATCTTTTGCTTGGGCTTCTGGCTACTGCTTGGCGCGTTTGTCATATTGCCGCTCATTCGTTAACCGCGCCGTGGCACTCCACTATTCGGTCGCCAGAGCGTAGGTGCGCAGTTGCAATTGTGCGAGAGAGTTGAGGTTGCCTCAGCTGCCGGCCTCTTTGCGCTTGGGTCCTCACCTCGCTAGCGAGCTTTGCGTTGGCGCCAACGAGTTGTTGCCTGAGCCGCGAAGTCGCCCAATAAACCGCCGCCGATAACTTCTCGCAGACATCCAAAATCGTCCCATGTCGGCCAGGCGTGAGAGTCTGTAAAAATTCTAGGAGTTCCTGCGCTGAAGATAAAAGATGATGCAGCAGACAATGATGGTCCCGGAGACCTCGCCCAATTAAATCTGGAGCACGTCAACCCAAACACGGCGCCGACTGATTTGGATTTTCGGAACCGGGCAGGCACATCGACGGTGGCGCGATAGGTTAGCGACACCACGGGGCCGACACCCGAGATCGTCATCAAACGCCGGCAAACCTCATCGTCTCGCACGATGGCCAGTAAGCGGCGGTGCAGGATGACGACCTGTTCGCTAGGCCGGGACCCAGACGTGGTCGGGGTGAAAGAAACCGCGCCCTACAAAGCTAAGCTCGGGCGCGGACAATCGATCCTCGGTGCAAAAGTGGATCGAAGAGATCACTGAGGTGATTGTCCTTTGTTGTTGCCGCCTGTTGGGAGTGCCGGCCTATCTCGGATTTCAACTACGCGGAACAGCGGCTAGCCCGCTCGGCGAGAGTTTGTTAATCGACTTGCCTTAGGCTCCGGCTTCGTGGCCGACGTTTTTGGCCCTGGGGATTTTCGTTTATGCGTACTCTGGGGATTGCCGCTTTGACAGCGGTGAGTAGCCTATTGGTTGGATGTGCTGCGACCTCTCCAAGTCCAAACGCAGAGCAAATTGCTGCGGCAGCCACGCTGCATCATCATCGCTACAACGCTGCGCGGCGACAAATTGTTGTCCACGATAGCAAGGTCCGTGACGTCGCATCCTCGGCTACAGGCACACAGCTGTCTCCGAAGCCTTCGATCGTTATGCAGTCCCGGGCCGCGACCGGCGACGATTGTAGGGCGATCCCGGTCGGAGCAGAGCGAGCTCTCTGCCTCGACAGGCAATCCCAACAGGAAGTCAAGGGCACTGTCCGAGATGCAATGGCGTCGCGAGATTTGAAATCCAAAGATAGCCTCGGCGACGCAATGAAGTCGAGGACGAGAGGCTCGCCAAGCGGCTGAAAAGCATCTGCCGCGGATGTTGAGGGCCCAGCATCGCTACCAGCCGCGCGTTCTCGACTTTCGACGACGTAGCGTCGAAATACGTGATCGGATGCCGAACCCGACAAGTCCGCCGAGGACGAAGACAGCTGTCAGGAGCAGTATGTCGGAAATCGAAATCATCAATGGCCAACGAGTTGGCCTGAGCCGTCGTTCCCCTCGAGTAAACCGGTCAGTTCAACCTTTAACCATTTCCGAAATATTGTGCCCGGACCGAGACCCGCGCCGGAGAGGAATATGACGACGCTCATGAACGGCGGGCGGAGACGTTGATACGGTAGCGCTCATTATGGTGGGAATGCCGGACGAAGATCGCGTCGACTTAATGCTCAAGATCAGCGATTTTTACAAAGAACAGGCCGAGCGGCAGTGGCCCGACTTGTCGCTCGAAGTCGTGACGCAAAATCGACGTAACTTCGTCGTGGCGATCATGCGACGTATCAGCGATTTCGATGTGCAGCAGGTGGCGCGCCATCCGAAAAGTCCGACCACTGATGGCCTCAGCGCCGACACCCGCAATGCGTAAGACACTCAGGACGGCTGCGAGCATTAGGCTTTCGGCAAATGGAAATGAAACAAGCGTTGATCATCGCGGCATGGATCGCCGCTGCGGCCGTCGCTTACGGGACCGTTGGCCCAGTTGGAGTGCCCTATGCAATCTATTTCAAATTGGCTCCATGGCTGGGCCATCCAAGTATGCACAAGTTCGCGGCCATCGAACATTTGATAGTCTTTGCTGCGCTGGGTGCGCTGATCGCCGTCGCCTATCCAGACAGGACCATAATTTCTATGCATCATAGTCTTCAGCGCAGCATTCCTAGAATGTTTACAAACTCTGACGCCGGACCGACATGGGACGATTTTGGATGCCTGCGTGAAGATAGGCAGCGGTTTATTAGGCGTCTTCTCGGCTCGGGCAACAACTCGTTGGCACCGACGACAAGAACTTTAGCGAGGTGAGGACTTCCTTCAGCGTAGCTTCGGCTTGAGCTTCTGTCTCGGCTCGGTGTTTGCGGTGCACCTGCGCGGCCCTTGGGCCGCACCCGGCAATGTTACCAGTTAATATTGACAAACGAGTTTCATTGAGCCCGTCACAGCCCGCAGTTTATGCAGGGGGTGCGGCAACATCTGATCGGTGGCGCGTTTGCAGTATTGGCCATCTTGGGAACGGCGGCCTGGCTATGGCTCTTGTTCCACGCGATCGAATGGCTCATTAGCTGATCGCGTAAATCAGGGCGCCGCACCTGAAGCGGTTTTCCTTTTGCGCATAAAAAGCCCCGCAAGGTCTTGGAGAGCTGCCGGGGCCGGAGTGGTTCTGGAGGACCGAGAAGCTCTGCTCGCCTTTTTTAACTTCCCCGCTGAGCACTGGGACCAATCGTATTGGGCTGACGCAAGGCAATGACAGTGGTATCTCTCGACATGGCGAACCACATCACTGCCCCATGCGTGTTCAAACATGGCGGGACCGATCTCGCCTTCCATGTGTTCACTGAGGGATTCCGCCGTCAGTCTTTCGCAGCAGGTTCTCTAGCCGGGTCTTGCGCCGGTACAGCGGCTCACGCCGGACATCGCGACCGCCAATGGCCAACAGGTCGAACGCGACCAGCCTGATCTCATCGTCGTGCTTGCGCCGAGTGCAGGTTTTTTATCGAAGTCGGACCGGCCGTCAGGCCCGATCCAACAAGGTTCACCATCCAGCACGAAGGATTGGGTCCGGAGCCGTCTGGCGGCTTCGCTGATCAGCGGAAAGCGGCCGGTCCAGTGGTCCAGTCGTGACCGTTGCGCGTGAACAGACCACGCGTGGCCCCTCGCACACGACCATGAGCCTGTTTCGGTTGCCAAGCCCGATGTAGTTATATTCGCCCTTCAGCGACCAGTTGTTGTTGATCGCCCACTCGACACCACCGCCAGCAACCAACCACCGCGGCTGTTGTTGCCGCCGCTACTGCCGAAGACAGTACCGGTCGTGACATTCGTGACCGTGATGCCGTTGTCGTTGCCAATCCAGCCGCCACCGGCCTTGCCGTAGAGCAGCACGTGGTCGATAGCCCAGCCGAACCGAGCGGCAAGCGTTGCAACCCAACGGCCATCGCCGGCCGTGACGACAAATGGTCCGGCGCCGTTGATGAGCTGATGAGCACTGCGGTTATCGTTGCTGGCAATGCCGTCAATGTCACCCTCGACACCGAGGACGAAGTTGCGAGTCTGCCAATTGTAGCCGAGTTGGCCACCGCCCATGAACCGGCCGTCGCTCGAGCGGGTGAAGCTGTTGCCGAGGTGAACTGCGGGAAGGGTTGACGCGCGGCGCACGTGCGGCATGCTGTGGGCGTAGCGATTTAGGTGACAGGTATGGCTAGCGGTACAGTGAAATTCTTCGACGCGACGCGGGGAATTCGGCTTCATCAAGCCGGACGACGGTTCCACCGACGTATTCTTTCATGTGAGCGGGATGGCTGGCGGCGCCGCGCCAAACCAAGACGACCGCGTCGCTTACGAAATGGGCACCGACAGGAAGTCCGGCCGTGAACGCGCGGAAAATGTACGGCCCGCCGGCAACGACGCGAGATAGAGCACGAAAGCAGGCAGAGTATACTGCAACAGCTGCTTGGTCGCGGCGAACCAAAGCTCAACGACATATTCGACCGTTGCAGCTGCGAGCAAGACCTGGACGGCGCCGCCGAGGGCCATGCGCCTCTTTGACCGCTCCACTCTCGCCCCGCTCGATAATCAGTCTTTTGGCCGCACCTGGATTCTTTGGCAGGGGTACCTTACCAGCGTGCTGCGTTTTTTCGGTTCGGTGGCCATTTAAGCCCCGCGCAAAAGTATGCGCTTCCCGTGTCGGTGAGACATCGAGCCGCCGACCACCCGCAACTGCTACCATCGACGTCTGACGTCATAAACCAACCAGCCACCATTTCCTAAACGTACTGGTACCGACGTCGGAGCCGGCGGGGATTTTGCGTTCGGAATCGCTTGAGGTTCGAACCACCATGTCAGTGCTTAACCGGTATCTTCGCTCTGAGCGCCTCAAGGCCGGCCGGCGTCAGCCTGAGCTCGTTTTCGCGTAGCTCGATCCAGCCATTCGAGACCAGCTTTGCCAGAAGCTTATCGCCGGCCGCGACATCGAGTGTTGCCACGTGCCGCCATTTGTCGGCGCTGAGCCGCTGCATCACCTGGCGGTGCGTCATGGTAGGGCGCACATCGGTCATTTCTTCGCCTCCAGCCCCAACTCGACCAAGCCTATTCGCGAGAAGCTCGCTCCCAGGCGTTTGTAGTCGTCCACTTGCGAGACACAAATATCAACATGCCGACTGAGGCTACATAGCTCACGCCGTTGTCAACTTCTCTGTCTCATTTGTAATAAAAAACGTCATGACTGAGTGCTAGCTTTTCTTTGAAACAGGGCGAGGCTCTCTGTCATGGAAACGTCAAGCATTGCCTTCAGATGGAAGCCCTTTGCAAGAAGCTCGCTGTTAAAGAGCCGCATAACAAGGAGCGCTGGCGAGCTGAAGCGAGAATGTGGCACCGGCGCGCGGGCCAATTTGTGACCGGTACATTCGGTGATGTCCCTCTTCCGCCCTCAAAGGAAAAGAGAGTACAGCCAGCCTCAAGATCGTGATCTGGCGCATCCGGCTTTCGACTTGGATCGCGCGCCGCCCGGACGCGACCCCATATGTCGGCATCGCGTTTGATAATCAGAATTGTCGTCAACATCCGCGACAGATGTTCTTGATGTGCGCCGCCAGCTGCTCCTCCGCAGCCAGATAAGACAGGCGGTTCGCACAATGCAACCAATCACTGAACTGACACTGTGTCTTTCGGCACTCAAACTCGCAAAATGCATCTTCGCGCGCAATATCGCTGACGATGCTGTCTTTGAAACGTAGCCTCAGTTTTCCGAGGAATGTGCGGACTGTTGCCAAATACTTTGACATTACTCATCTGCCGACTGTCACGCGCGTAGCCTTGAATAATGACAGTAAATGATGGGATCTCCGCTTTGATTTGGGTCCATATCAATTTGCGCGCGTGTCAGCCCACGTCGCTTCCCAGAGCGGGCAAGGCAGCCTTAGCTGGCGGCCTCCGCCTCGGTGCGGTTACGACATAGGCTCAGCCACGGTGTGCTCTGGCCACTTTCACCCAGCCGAGGTCGGGGCCCTCCGAGACCGCCAGTTGGCTTGCTCCACTGCTAACCGAGGTGATGGTCCTTGCAAGCCTTGCCGTGGGTTATTTCGGCCGTCGATGACAAGGGCGCGCCGTCCAGGGTCAGCGCTTCAAACGACACCGCGAGAACAACAGCCGCTGCCACCACAGCCAACACGTATCTCAATCCAGTCATTTCCACCCTCCCGGGCTACATGTCGGGATGGTGCAGGTCGATTGTTTCAGCCCTGTTTTGCGCGGCCGGAAAATGGCTTCGTGGCAGTTCACATTCCGCTGAATGCTACCGACGCCACGGATCGCGCTTGCCATCGCCCCGCCACTTCGGAGCCGGCCGGGCACTACATCTTGTTTGCGATCCACAGCCCAGCGACGGCGCCAATCCCGCTCCACAGCACGCCAGCGTAGGACAACACTCTCCGCCCCAAACGGTAGGTACAAAACCGCCGATCGTCGAACCAATCAAGATTGCAAGCCAAGTGCGGGACATGAAGCCTCGCGCTAGTTTATGAGAATGCGCAATCGTAGCGATTTCCGTTGAGGACGGTCGGACAAAGGTAGGCTAGATCAGGTTGCGGTAGCTTCGGAAGGCCATCGCCTCCGTGACGTCAACAACACGATGGATTGAGGCAAAAGGCAAGGTATCTCGGTATCGGGCTGGGTCATCGCCGATAAGCAATTCGGCGAATCCCGAGTATTCTTCCAAATGCGTCAATACCCCGACACCTGACTTTCCCGTCGTTATGGCGCCGGCGTTCGTCCTGCCTCCAAGCGCTCTCTTTTCAACTCATCGCGCGAAGCAAGAAACCAATTTTGGAGCCAACGCAATCCTCCTGAAACAAGCCCTGGGTATGAAACAACCAATAAAAGAGGGCGTCTTTCATGCGTGAGCTATTCAAAGCTGTGTTGGGCGGAATGTTGGCCATCGGGATTGTCACTTTACTGGGCGCGATGATTTCGAAGGCGGAATCTTCTAACTCGCCGGTCGGGATCAAGGGTGATCGCCTCGATCTTGTCGAACAGAAGCCGGGATGTCCACAGATCGCATGGCCGTTCGGTTGTGACTGGCAGGAACGACCTCGGCTACCTCGGCGAAGCGGCCACAAGGCGACCGCCCTCTCGGCAGTGCGCACTCGTGTCCTCGAGTCGATTGAGCTCGGGCTCAAGTGACAGGCTTGCTCGCTCGAGGTTAGGAGGCAGACGAGCCGCAGCGCCATTAAGCGAGCGCCACTACGAGTGACCCGAGCCTCCAGTTGCCGTCCAACCCCACCCGTCATCGCTCGTCTCGGCCAAGGTGAAAAGCGACGGGGTCGCCAAGAAGGAAAAGGTCTAATTGAGTTTACAAACGGTAACCAACTCTTGGTTAGGTCTAATTGGGCATTCGGGGCGTGTTAGTCGGCTCGCTGAGCCGGCCGTAAGTGTAGGCGCGCGTAAAATGACCCTTGACCCCGAAGAGCTAGTGACCCTGACCAACCATGGCCCGATGAAATTACGCTCCGCCGTAGCGAGAGCAATGATCCTACCCCTTGAGGAGCGCAAAAACGCGATTATCGTCCGAAAGGGCAAGCCGGCGATCTTGAAATTCGAGCGGATCAAGAACCTTGCAGCAGAGTGGGCGAGACAGCTCGTGCCCTCTGAATAAGCCCGCACGAACCTCGCGACCGACCTCGCTGATAGTCGCCGTATCGCTCTCGCCGTCGCCAAGCCTGCCGGCGCGTCGCCGCTCGACCTCGTGTCTCGTTTCGCCGAGTGCCACGCTTCATCTTTATCTTTGCGTCGGCCTTGTCAAAGGCAGCAGGTCGAAAAGCGAGCTGCAGCATCACGGAGAGACCCGACCCCGGCTTTCTTGCAAAATCGAATACTTGCTCAGGTCAAATCACAGCGATTTATCAATCGCTTCCAAATTCTTCACGGACGACAACTGAGCGCCCACATCGAAGCACGAAGTGCGCCACGCCTCCGCAATGCTAGCGGCGGATTGACCCATACAGCTAACATTGGTGCGAAATCAGGCGTAACGAGATACCGCCTGTGTCCGCTAGCCCTTTCAGCGCGAAAAAGCGTTTGTGATGGAAATCATTGTCGGCGAGCGGACGCGCGACGATCTGCAAACTTCTGTATAGCGCGCGACCACGGTATTTCCCCTGCCAAGGTAATTTTATCGACGAAGGGCCGGGAACGCAGGAGGCCCTGGGAATGCCTTTGAGGGCTTCACCACCGAGCGGGTCTATACTCTGGTGGGCCGCGGCGAGGTCTATGAGGAGATCGCCTCCGATCACCGGCTGCTCGCTATTCTCGACCGGCTGCTTTTGCCCAACTACTTGCTGAGCGGCGATCACGCAATTTGCATTTATCCTGGCGAGAAGGCGCAGAATCTGCACTTCGACGACAGCTTCTATCCGTTCCCGCGCCCTCGCCCGGCCCTCAGCATCTCGACCATCGGCGCAATCGATGCCTTCACGACCGAAAATGGTGGAACGGTGATGTACCGCGGGAGCCACAAATGGACCTCAGAACGGATAGCAGCGCTGCGGACATCGTTGGCGCGCGGCGAAACCACGGAGGATACCGAGTGCCGGCTCCAGTTGACGATGCCGGCCGGCGCGCTCTGCGTCTTCCAGGGTACACTCCTACACGGCGGCGGCGCGAACACTAAACGACCGCGGCTCTCCTTTACTAACCAATACTGCGAGCCGTGGGCGCGACCAGCCGGAGAACTTCTTTCTCGGTGTGCCGAAGGAGAAGCCGGTGGGTCTCAGAGCCGCGAGATGCAAATTCTGCTGGGTTTCGACTTCGTCGCCCCGGCGACATCATGGGCCAGGTCGGCGGCTACCATCCGCTCAAGACGCTCGACCCTGCCTTCGTGCTGCCCGTGCTGCGCTAGACCTGAGGCGCTCGCGTTTCTTGCGGCTTCTGCTGACTCGGGACTGCAACGGGAAGCACTGGTCCCTTTCGAAAGTGCTGCGGACTCGTTGTGCTAGCAATGAGTTTCCGGCCGTGCGTTGCAAGAGGTTTCGTCGAGCTGGCGGTGAGCGGTCTTGCATCAATGTATCCGGCCTTTGATTGGAGCGTTTGCTCCGGGCCATCATGGATATCAGCGCGCGTGCGATCTCATTAGCGGACAGGCCTCAACGGGCCATTAGGGTCACCAGTGTTCGCATGCGCCGGGAAGACCGAACCTCCATCTCGTTTCATCCTCTCGCAGACCTCGGCGGGTAAGGTATTCGATCTGGCTACCTCATCGCGGGCTCCTCATTTCTGCGCTGTTCTCGGCGTCATGGATCAAGCGGATTGGTCGCTTCCTGATCGATCTTCCGGGCCTCGAAGGCCCGGCCGTGGGCCAGGACGCTCCAGGCGATGCGGGCGAGTTTGTTGGCGAGCGCGATCGCCAGCACATTGCGGTGCAGCCGCTTCTTGGCCGCCTCGATCCAGGGCTTAAGCCCATGGCGCTCCCAGATCTTCGGCTTGATCAGCACCACCCATGCCGCCTGCACGAACAGAACCCGCAGGTAGCGATTGCCACGCCTGGATATCTTGCCGAGGATCGTGCGGTCCCCGGTCGAGATCTGCTTGGGAACAAGCCCCAGCCAGGCGGCGAAGTCGCGGCCCTTGGTGAAGGCATCTCCAGTACCGATCGCGGCCACCATTGCGCTGGAGATGATCGGCCCAATCCCGGGCACGCTCATCAGCCGCTCGCAACCGGCATCCTGGCGCGCGATCGCTTCAATCTCATCCGAAAGTCGCTCGACCCGCTCGTCGAGCCGGCGCCAATCGCCAGCCAGGTCTTCGATGATCCGCACCATGCGAGGTGACAGGACATCCGGTGGCGTGGCCAAGATGCGCGGCAGCTCGGCACGCAAAAACCGTAACCCCTGGCGCACCGCAATGCCGCGCTCCAGCAGGAAGGCGCGGATTTGATTGATGATGCCGGTGCGCTGGCTGACCAATCGCTCCCGTACCCGGTGCAGCGCCTGCAGGTCAAGCTGATCGGCGGTCTTCGTCGCCACGAACTTCATCGTCGGCCGCTGCACCGCCTCGGCGATTGCCTCGGCATCGCGGAAGTCGTTCTTCTGTCCCTTGGAATAGGGACGAACATACTTCGCTGGCATCAGCCGGGCATCGTGGCCAAGGCTATTGAGCTTGCGGCTGAGATGATGCGCGCCGACGCAGGCTTCCATGCCGACCAGGCACGGCGGCATGTTGGCAAACCGTGCTTCGACCTGGCCACGCGACCACTTCTGTCGCAGCACAATCGCACCGCGCTCATCGTGGCCGACAACATGGAACGAGTTCTTGCCGATATCGATGCCGATCACGGCGATTGCTGTGTTGAGTGTCTGGGACATGGCGTGCTCCTTGTCTTTGGCGCCCCTGCCAGCTTTATCGCTGGCGGGGCAGGAGCACGGCCGGACCATCCCATTAGCGGACATTGCGGCGGCTGCTTTGCTGTCTGGTTCACGCGCGGCGGGCGCGGAAAGAGTCGTTCAGTCCGTTGGCTCCTAAGCGTGTGAGCTTTACTCAGGGCGGCCCGCCGCCTAGGTTGCTTTGTCCAATACATCAACTGGTTGAAACTGGCACTGCATGCGTTCAATCCAACCAGGTCGATCGAATGCCTTCGATCACTTGCGACTGCTCGCTGCGTTCGCTGTGCTGTTCCAGCACCACTACGGACTGACCCTGACATCCGCAGCGTGGCCCTTCCTTAACGGCGTCGGAAATACAGGAGTTGAGCTCTTTTTTGCAATAAGTGGCTACCTCAATGCAAAAAGTCTTCTGAAGAGCAACTCGGTATCTATTTTCCTGGTTCACAGAGCATTGAGGATCTATCCCGGGCTGATCGGCTGTATGGGCTTTACCGTGGTGTTGGGGAGTTGCATCTCAACCTTGAGCTTCACCGACTATTGGAACCACGAAACCTTCGCGTACTTCTGGAAGAATTCAGGTGTCTTCTTTGGACAGCTTGGATTCTTGCCGGGCGTTTTCGAGAACAATCCAATCAACGTAGTCAATGCATCGATTTGGACTCTTCCCGTTGAGGCTAGGTACTATCTCTACCTCGCGATGGCGCTCCTTCTTTTTCGCTTTCGTCCTGCGGCAATCCTCGCCGCATTCATTCTGCTCTGCGCATACGTGATTTTCGCACGCATCGATGTCTCTCAGGAAAATAACCTGGAGCGACTTGGCTCCGTGTTCATTGCTGGAGTTGCTATCGCGGGCATCGAAACCCTCTGGGGGCGTTGGCGCGCGATTGTGATCGTTATGCTCGCCGCCATCGTCATTGTTCTGACTGGATTGAAGTCGAGTGCGGCCTCGATCTTTCTGACGGTCGCCACTGTGAGCGTCGGAAGCTTGTCCGTCGGTGAACGGTATCGGATGCCGATGGATATTTCCTACGGATTTTACCTGTATGCTTTTCCGTTGCAGCAATTCGCCGTTGGCTTGGGCCTTTCCTTCTACGCGAGTTTTGCGATCGCGCTGATTGCGACCGTCGTCGCCGCCACGGCCTCTGCCGCGCTCCTTGAACAACCGGCCCTAAAGTTGGCGAGGCATCTCACTCCCCTCATCACGGCTCGTTTTGCCAACACACGGTCGACCATGAGGCGTGTCCTGGCGGACAATTCGCCATTCCCGGCGCATCAAAGATCATCATCGATCCGAGGCGACTGACAAATGCGTGCAGCTGGATGATCGCTTGAAATAGACGCCCGAGCCGTCGAACCATGTCCGCGCTTGGGGCACTTTTCGGACGTAAGCGTTTGAGCTGACGATGTCTGCTCACTGGGGCAAAACAGCCGTCGCAGGCGTCCGGGTCCGAGTTTGACCCCGAACCGGACGTGGACGCCTTGTGCCTGGCATCATAGGGTTGATCTCAATTTTGACCTGTCGCGCCACCCAGGTCCGCGAGGCTGGTCGCCGGATCAAAGGGTGTATTTTGTGTAGCCTATTGATACTGAGCAGAGGTTGGCCGCAATTTTGCGACTAGACGATACAAACGTTTCGGAAGATACACTTTGCAGGCAATACTTGGATATTTTGCCGTAGAGGCGAGCGACTCATGGCTGGTGCAAGCTGCAAAATCATCGACAGCCCGCGACGCGCTCGCGAGCGATCGCTTCATTTCGTGATGATCAAGCCGACGCACTACGATGACGACGGCTATCCCATTCAATGGTTCCGGTCGGCAATTCCCTCCAACACGCTGGCATGCCTGAACGGCCTGGCGGAGGATGCACACCGCCGGAATGTGCTTGGACCCGATGTCGAAATCCGCCTGCATACCTACGACGAGACCAACCGGCGGGTCCAGCCGGACCGGATCATCCGAGAGATCCGCAAGGCGGGGGGTAAGGCGTCTGATCGGTCTTGTCGGCGTGCAGTCGAATCAATTTCCACGCGCCGTCGATCTTGCCCGTCCGTTCCTTGCCGCCGGATTGCCGGTCTGCATCGGCGGCTTCCACATTTCAGGCTGCATCGCCATGTTGCCGGAAATGCCGCAGGACATGCGCGAAGCGCAGAGCGTTAGGTATTTCGTTTTTTGCCGGCGAGGCCGAAGAGGGCCGGTTCGACGCGGTCTTGCGCGACGCATGGGACGGGAAACTCGCGCCGCTCTACAATTACATGGACAAGCTCCCAAATCTGCAAGGGCAGCCGCCGCCCATCCTGCCACGAAAGCACGTGCGCCGAACCTCCGGATCGCTCTCGAGCATGGATCTGGGACGCGGATGTCCCTACCAATGCTCCTTCTGCACGATCATCAACGTGCAGGGCCGCAAGAGTAGATTTCGTTCGCCGGACGATCTTGAAAAGATTGTCCGCGAGAACTATGCCCGGAACATCAGGCGGTTTTTCATCACCGACGACAATTTCGCTCGTAACCGCGATTGGGAGCTGCTGTTCGACCGCCTGATCGAGTTGCGCGCTAGCGATTGCCCGAAGATTGGCTTCACCATCCAGGTCGACACGCTGTGCCACAAGATCCCGAATTTTATTGAGAAGGCAGCCCAGGCAGGCGTCCGCCGAGTGTTCATTGGACTGGAGAACATCAACCCGGACAATCTCATCGCGGCCAAGAAACGCCAGAACAAGATCACTGACTACCGGCGGATGCTGCAGAAATGGCGCGAGCACGGTGCCATCACCTGTGCCGGCTACATCATCGGGTTTCCTGGCGACAGCAAGGCATCGATCCTGCGCGACATCGAGATCATCAAGCGTGAGCTGCCTCTCGACATCCTCGAATTATTTTTTCTCACTCCGTTGCCCGGGTCAGAGGACCACAAAGTACTTTGGCAGAAGGGGGTCTCGATGGATCCCGACATGAACAAGTACGACCTCAATCATCGCGTGGCGCATCATCCCAAAATGTCGGATGCGGAATGGGAGGATGCCTATCGCGCGGCCTGGGAAGCCTTCTACGCTCCTGAGCATATCCGCACGATCCTGCGCCGCGCCGCGGCCTGCCGCCTTGGACGGCCGAAGACGACTTTGACGACGCTTCTGTGGTTCAAGCTCGTGAGCGCATACGAAGGCGTTCATCCGCTCGAAGGCGGCGCATTTCGGCGAAAATTCCGCCGCGACCGTCGGGTTGGCCTGCCGCGAGAGAATCCGGCCCTATTCTATCCGCGCTATCTCGGGGAGAGCGCCGTCAAGATGTGGCGTTACTGGTCGGTTTATCGGCAATGCAAGTCCATCCTCGACGAAGTGCTAGCGGCGCCGAACCGCTGGACCTACACGGACCTCGCGATCGCGCCGCCACGAGACGACGAATTCGAGGCGCTCGATCTCTACCACGCGACCGCCGGCGGCGAAGCCGCGCTCGCGCGCATGCACCGTGACGACGCGATCCGGGCAGGAAAACCTGTGGCTGTTTAGCTGAGTTGGCTTTTCCCATAAGGACGATTTGCCGCGACTGTATGCAAACATCGCCAAGAAATCTTAACCTGGCGCCCGATCAGCATGCGCAGGAAGCGATCAAAGCCATCCTTGGTGGCGCTATGAATCTTGTTAATGGACTCGGCACGTTGCGCAATCGTCTCAGCAATTCACACGGCCGCGGAAGCAAACTCGTGCGGCCCTCGCCAAGGCACGCCAGCCTTGCCGTTAATACGGCGGGGGCGATTGCGACGTTTCTAGTAGAAACGCACCAAGCGCGTGACAGGCGCTGAAGAGCGGAAGAACCCGGTGCGGTCGGGACTACTCACTTTTCGCGGCAAGATGCCAGACGACCTCGGCATACTGGCAGATCGTCTGCTGCAGCAGACGGCAATATCGGATTCGGCCCCGGCTGACGAAGGGGGATAGTCGGTTTTCTAACTGGCTTAAGACCCTCACACCGACTTGCGCCGAAGTTCATCTATCGCAACTCAGCGAAAATATCCAGCGGGGCTGTGTACTGTGGCATGCACGTGAATAGGATCGGCGAGGTTCGATCCAACACGGAGAACCTACATGCCAGTCCTCAAGTCACTCTCGTTCACCACCCTGCCGAAGCAAGTGAACGATCCGGTCCAGTCACGCCGGGCCAAATTCGTGGCGAAGCTCGAGGAGCAGAAGCTGCTGCTCAAGGACCCCAACTACGTCCGGAGCGTCCAGCGATGGACCAAGGTCAACGGCCAGCGGCAGGCCACCACCAAGCAGCAGGCGGTCCGGCCCTGGTGGAAGACGGACGCCTCCGGCCAGCTCGTCATGTCGGTGAAGTTCGGGGCCAAGCCCATCGAGTTTGAGAAGGGCAAGGCTGGCATCGTCGTGCCGTCCAAGGACAAGCTGCCGGGGGTCATCGATACACTCATCGCGGCGGTTCGGGCCGGCGAATTGGATGAGCTGTTCAGCGAGGCCGCTAAGTCTGGAGGGATCGGCAAGGTGCGGAGAGCTGCATAGCCCGGCTCATCGGAGCGCGAACACGACGCTCCTAGTTCTGTTTCAACCCCGGCGCTTGCGAAGGCGCCGGGCTTTTCTTTCTGAGCTGTGTTTTGTTCTACTTGAGCCAATTTTCGAGTGCGTGCGCATTTCCCACACCCAGTCGCGCGCGCTTCGTCGCGAGCTTCCTCGGCCTTGCGTCTGAGCTCGTCGGTGGTGGGGATGATGCTCATGCGCTAGCTCTGTCGGCTTCCGATTGCGAGATCGCCAATGCGCTCGACGACGCCGGGCAGTGCTTCGCGACAGACCTCTTCGCCAAGTGCGGTGAGTCTTTCGCCGTGAATCAAGCCGCGCTGCTCAAGGACGTACAGCACATGCTCATCGACGTTCCGCGCTGTGCCGCCGCCGAAGAGCCGAATAAGGGCGTTTTGCTCCGCGCGCGGAAGTTCGTCGTAGCTGACGTGGTTGTCAATTTCACTGCCGCCGGCGATACGCTCGTACAACTTCGTTAGGCGTTTCGTCACTTTCGTGGACACTCAACCTCCGATCCTCCCCGCGCAACGAAAGCCAAGCAGATACAATTAGTTAATGCAAGAGAGGACGGGTCGGATGTCGCACCAATTGGTCAACGGCTCGGTGCTAGGACCGGGAGCCTAAGATGCGCCGGGAACCATCTCTGTCAGAGATACCTCCAGCGCCTCGCAGATAGCGACCAGGCGCCCAATGGTGATCCGGTTCTTCCCGGTCTCGTATTTCTGCAGCTGTTGAAACGATAAGCCGAGCTCCTTGGCGAGCTTCTCCTGTGTGAAGCCCCGCTCGAGACGGAGCCGCCTTACGTTGGCAGCGACGCGCCGATCGACGTCGCTCATCGGCCGCCGGGCCGCGCTTCGTACGCCTCTGCCTCTTAGCCATTTTCCACCTCAATCCCCAAATCGGTTGGGAACCTTGGAGCGTAGGGAAAGCCTGTGTCGCCACGTTTTCCACGCGCATCTTTGGCTGAAAGCTCGGAGCAATCACGTATTGTTGGTCCTCCAAGTGCGAATGATTCTGGAGCACAAGAGGCCGAATCATCGACGGTAGTTAACCCTGACATCGATGCCTGGAACATTCAGGGTTCTCATCTGTTGGTTCGCCACACAATCAACGGAATCAAAAATGAAAATCGTCCCCGCCGTGATCGTCGCCTGCGTACTCGCGTCGCCGATGGCGATGGCTCAGAACGCCGCAACGACCGCCCCTTCGACAAACAATGCGTCCACAGCCGCTGCGCCAGTATCAGCCTCCGGCCAGTGGCGGGCTTCCAAGCTCATTGGCGTCAACATCTATAACGAGCAGAACGAGAAGATCGGCGACGTCAGCGACATCATTCTCAACTCCGCGGGCAAGGTGGACGGCGTCGTCATTGGCGTTGGTGGCTTCCTCGGTATGGGTGAGCACGACGTGATGTTGACAATGGACAAGATCAAGTTCTCCAACGAGGCGAACAAGTCCACCACGGGTTCAACAAGCTCGGGCTCGAAGCAGTGGTATCCTGACAAAGGCACTGTCAGCGCCACGAAGGATCAGTTGAAATCGATGCCGGAATTTAAGTACTAAATCAGAGAGGCCCCTTAACCGGGGCCTTTTTGTTGCGCTCTCCCTTGGTCTATCTGACAAGCTGGATACATACTGAGCTCAGGTCTAGCTCGCCTTGCGCGTCTTGGACGACGCTCTTCGCGGATGGGACCGTTTAGGCTCGGGCGCTGTTTTCTGGTTCGCCTTTAAGGCTCTGACGCAAGGCGTCCATGAGATCGACCACATTTGAGGTCGTCTCACGCCTCTGTCGAGTAACAGGACGTCCAGCTCTCTTTTGATTGATCAATTCAGTTAGTGCCGCTTCGTAATGGTCCTCGAAATCGGCTGAAGTGAAGTGCCCCGACTTTTGGTCGACAATGTGCTTCGCCAAATCGAGCATGTCCTTGGTGATCTTCACGTCTTGTATGTCACCGAAATACTCGGCGGGATTACGAACCTCATAAGGATACCTCAACAACAAGCCCATGAGACCTTTGTCGCGCGGCTCAAGCGCGATGATGTGCTCGCGATTGGTGAGGACCACACGACCCAGCGCTATCTTGTTGGTCGCTTTGATGGTCTCACGAATGACGGCGTAGGCATCATGGCCTACCTTGCCATCGGGCACGATGTAGTATGGACGTACGACGTATAACTCGTCGATTTCACTGCGTGGTACGAACTCGGCAATGTCGATGGTCCGGGTCGACTCTAACGCGATGCTTTCGAGCTCATCCTTTGTGATCTCGATGTAGGCATCCTTGTCGACCTGATAGCCTTTAATGATGTCCTCGTTCGGGACTTTCTCGCCGGTATCTGCGTCCACCTTGAGATAGCGGATTCGGTGCCCGGTCTTCTTGTTGATCTGATTGAAGGCGATCTTCTCAGCTTCAGAGGTGGCGGGATAAAGGGCGATCGGGCAGGTAACCAGCGATAAACGCAGGTAACCCTTCCAGTTTGCACGTGGTGGCATTACTCAACTCCGACAGGCTGAAAACGACTTCAACCGAGCCTGTTGACTTGAGTTCCCGATTCCTAAGCGTTTTAAATCACTTGCACTCGGGGCAGCAGTCCCCAATGTGGCGCATGAGGTCCTCGATCACGGCTCTGATCTGCTCAGGTGAAGCTCCCGGGAAGCATTCCTCCAGCGCGATTTCGATTGCCCCTTCTAACGCGTGAGGATCGCCTCGATCGACGAGGTGCCCATGCTCTTCGCATTCAGCGACAACGCCAGCCTCCGTGAGGATCGCGATAGTCCACCCTCGTATCGTTCGGTAAGACCCAGGCCTTCGATGCAACACCAGCATGTACAACGCTCGCAAATTTCCTCGACGAATCCGCGTACCTGTCATTAGTTCCAAAACTTTCGCGTTGTGACGCCAGATACAGCTACACGGCGCGCCATCGGCGTCTTTTGGGCGCTATGCGAACGGAATTGTGAGGCTGTTGATTGCCCAACTGACAGCCTCGCTGAGCGTGCTCGTCGCCTTTTTAACACTTGGATTTGTCTGGCTGACGACGACATAGCGGCGATCGATACGCGCGATGTGCAAGATTGCAAAATCGTTGGGGCGACGTTCGTAGATGCCGCACCACGGATCACCGAGGTCTGAGCGGCCGCAACGCCGCGTCGAACCGATCCAAGATCCCGGTTCGGTGCAGGGGTTGCCGTTACAAATGTCGCGGCCATTTTGCGAGCAATACCGCCAAACCGCGTGCTGCACAAAGCGTGGAAAACCGCCGGAAAGCTCGGGTCGAATTGTCGAGCGTCGATATGGCGGGACACAACTTGCAAAATATCGGCGCAATAGCCGACGCATCAGTACGGACCGCAGTGCTACCAAACCGTGCCACCATGACCGCGGAAGCTTTCCCATGGCCGCGCTTAGCACTACTTTGGCAGATTATTCACGCCGTTGCTTTTCGCCGATTTGTCTTCTGCAGTTTGGGCATCGCTGAGGTCGTGGTTGAACGATGAGTTCGACGATTGCGTGGCGTACGGCGGGCATGCTCGGCTGAGGCGGTGGACCGTTGATTCTTTTTTTTCCGCCCCGCTTGTGCGAGACGGCGATGTTGGAGGAATGCGTAAGCGTCATGAGCGCATGACGATGGAGGCCTTGCCAGGACCGTCCCTCGAAGTGATCAAGCCCGAGTTCCTCTTTCAACTGCTGATGAGCCTGTTCGCAAATCCATCGTGCTTTGATCGTAGCAGCTAACGTGCGTAGATTTGTCTTGGCCGGCAAATTGGCGAGATAATATTTCTTCTCTCCTGACGTCCTGTGTTCGCCGATGAGCCAGGCTTCGTCCCCCGGAAGATGCTGCTGGCCCATATCCTTGATCCGTTGAGGTGGTCCATCGGCGGTGCGCACGCGAACCGCGGCGAACCGAGCTTCCAGCCGGCCCTTGGTGCCGTTTCGCCAGCTCACATTTTGCCACTTGGCATTGGCCAGCATGTCTTCGACCGACCTCGACAGGATATCCGGAATGTGCCGCTTGCGAGGCCGACCCCGGCCAGCAATCGGCCAGATCAATTTTACTCCGACCGGATAAACCTTCAGGTGACGAGGGATACCGACGGCCCACGTCAGGCCGCGCGTCGTTAGCCCCTGACGGAACGGCGCGCTGAGGCCGTAACCGGCATCTGCCAGCACACAGCCGAAGCGCATACCGGCTGAGATCACGCGATCGATCTCAGCCAGCGCGATCTCTGGCTTAGTCCGCGCCGCGCGATATTCGGCTGGAACGCCCGCACGCTTCAAACGCACTGGATTGCTCGTCCAGCTCTCGGGAACGAAGAGACGCAATGCCACCATGACTGGCACTTCACCCCGCGCAAGCGTCAGCGACACCAATGTTTGGCAATTGGCCGTCTTGCCGAGAGACGAGGCATATTGCGGAGCGACACCAACCGAACGATCGCCCTTCTTCGGCATTGCCGTGTCGTCGACGACCAGCACTGCATCTTTGCCACCGACGAGACGGTCGGCCTGAACGAACAATTCTGACTCCAATGGCGCCGCATCCCAGACGCCATCAGCGATGAAATGGTGCAACTGGTCGTAGTCGCCCGGCACTAACCGCGCCGCCATCGGCTGTACGCTCTTGCGATCACCCGGTCCAATCAGTCCCGAAACATACAGCGGACACATCCGCCGCCGCGCCTTGTGACCCAGGCAATCCAGAAACGGCTTAAGCCAACGTGCAAGCTCTTTTTCCCAGTTCGACGATATGTCCACCATGGCCGGCCCTCCAAAAGCCGACCACCTATGAATCATTGAAAAACTGATTTGTGAATCCGGTCGCGCCGATCAATCGCTAAGAGCCTGACTGAAAAAGAGCTGAGTGATTCCAGCCAGTTATGATTTCTTCGGACTTGCGAGATTCGATGGAGATCACGATGGCCTGGACTGAAATCACTCGACGGCAATATGTGCGTTGCCGTTATGACACCGGGTGTTGCTGCACTCGGCCAGCAAGCCGTCGAACGCATCGTCCAAAACAATATCGGTCTTTGATGACTTCTGTCACGCCAACGACCCGCACGAAGAACACTACTTTGGCTCATTCGAAGCCGAAGGACGAACGATCTTTTTCAAGATCGATTACTTCGACAAGAGTTTGACGCACCATTCACCCGATCCATCCGACCCGTCGGTGACCGAACGCGTCATCACGCTCATGCTCGCTGAAGAGTATTGAGCGATTACCGGGTGTTAATGTCGGCTACGGGAGAACCGGCGGCGATCTTCTTCAAGTGGTGAGGTGCCGCCACTGCGCGTCTTTGCTATTCGCAGCATCATTGCCAGCGCTGCATCACCATCTTCTTTTCAGGCAACACATCCGGACCCAATTCGCTTCGCGTTGGCGCAGGATTTCGGCTTCAATTTGATGCTTGTCGCACCCATGTCACTGCAATCCAACGTCGTATATTTGATCCAGCGCCTCAGCTCGATGTCATCTCGCAAAGCGCGACGAATTTCGAGACCGAAGTACCCCGTGTTGGTATTGACGAAACCTGGCGAGATTCCACGATTTCGACCATGGCCATGAATGAGCGTCAGGTAGGTCTCGCCCATCTCCCACGCCCGTTGGATGATTTTTTTGAGAGCGTCGGTCAGCACGATTTCAGAGGGATGATAACCGTGGAGGTCAATTTCCATTCAAATCAACCCGGTTACATCGCCGAGACCGCGGCGATTTCAAAGCTCCATGAAATTTGCCACCCCAATCAACAAGTATCAACTCGCAACAATTTGGTACTTTTACTGCGAGTGGTAGCATTCCTCCGGGCTAGCCGGGCAGGCAAACCGTCAGCAGCACAAACCAACATAGTCCCAAGTCTTGTTCATCGGTGTCTCGCAGTTTCGAAAATCGCATTACGCTTTCACGTCCCTCTGGGTCGCCAATTCCGCCTGCGCAGGAAATACCGATTACAATGGGCGCCATTGTTATTGCGGTCAATTTTTATTCGATCCCTCGCGGTTCAAGCAAGCCGAGGGGCGCGAGCGTGCGCCGTCTTGGTCCGAAAGCTGAAATGGCTCAATGGAGAGTACTTGGAAGGAACGGCTCCACACGCGCAAATATGGGCTTAACGATAACTAGAAGTTCACTGGCCTCCCCGCCAATAATGGACATCGAGATGCACGCGCTCTGTTCCTTCCCGTTTGGCTACTTTCGTAGCCACCGCCTGAAACTTTGCACTCGCCTCTGGAGTGAGGCGTATTACTGCATCCCAACGTGGTAGCCCCTTACAAACGGCACCCCATGGACCGAAAGCGGCTTCAATTCGAGCTTCATCAAGGCGATGGCCAAACTGAAACGCGAGGGCAAAATCGGCGACGGCCTAACTTTCCACGGCTTGCGGCACACCGTCGGCACTTTGCTTGTCGAAGCAGGTTTCGATATCGACACCATCAGGCGTTGGCTGGGACAGAAGACCCTGGCAATGGCGACCCTTATACGGAATCGCCGACACGTCCATCGCATGCGCGAAGTTATCGCGAGGCTTGATCCACTCGGGAGCAAATCGCGAACATAAGTGTCTTCGCGAACGACGGTTCAGCTAAGTCATTGATCTAATGGCTACCAGGGACGGATCTCTACTGATGTCGGTTGATCGTGATGGTGCCCAGGGGCGGAATCGAACCACCGACACTGCGATTTTCAGTCGCATGCTCTACCAACTGAGCTACCTGGGCATCTTCATGCGCACGACCCTGATCGGGATCATGCGTGGCCCCCGATTAAGGCCGGAGAGCGCCGGTTTATAGGGGGCGCGGGCGCTACTGGCAAGCGTGGCGTTCCCTCCATGGGGGCTGGCAAAACGGCCCCAATATCAATCAGCTACAGCTACTCGGCCTTGATGCCCGCGCTCTTGATTACCGGCCCCCATTTGTCCATTTCCGACTTCAGAAACGCGGCCAGTTCGGCCGGCGTCGAACTTTTCGGATCGGCGCCGAGCGCCTTCAGCTTGTTGGCGACGGCGTCCGACTTGATCGCCTCGACCGTGGCCGCATTGATCTTCGCGACGATCTCGCCCGGCGTTTTCACCGGCACGAAGAACGCAAACCACGACGAGACGTCGAAGCCCGGCACGGTTTCGGCGATCGGCGGCAGGTCGGGCACGACGGCGACGCGCTGCTTGGTCGTCACCGCGATGCCGCGCACTTCGCCGGCTTGAATGTGCGGAAAGATCGACGGCGCGTTGTCGAAGGTGACGTCGAGGCGACCTGGAATGAGATCGTTGATCGCGGGTCCGCCGCCCTTGTACGGGACGTGCGTCAGCTGGACATGAGTGAGGTATTTGAACAACTCGCCGGAGAGGTGCAGCGTCGTGCCCACTCCCGACGAGCCATACGTCGCCTTGCCCTTTTTCTCCGGCGAATTGACGTAGTCGATGAACTCTCTGACGGTGTGCGCCGGCGATGAGTTCGGCACCGTCATGATGTTCGGCTGCGTGATCAGCATCGACACCGGCGCGAAATCGTTGACCGGGTCGTAGGTCAGATTTTGATACAGGAACTGGTTTGTCGCCAAGCCCGGGCCGACGATGAAGATGGTGTAGCCATCGGGATCCGATTTGGCGACGAGGTCGGCCGCGATGTTGCCGCCGGCGCCGCCGCGATTTTCGATCACCACCGGCTGGCCCCAGATCTCCGACAATTTTGCGCCGACGATGCGCGCGGTGGTGTCCGTCGAGCCGCCGGGCACGAACGGCACGACGACGCGTACCGACTTGGTCGGCCAGTCCGCGCCAAACGCCCGCGTAGCGCCGAAGATTGCCGGCGCCGCGAGCGATGCCGACGTGACCCTGATGAAGCCGCGGCGATTGAACATTGGCGTTCCTTCCTGTCTCGGATTTTTTTCTTTTGAGTGTGCGTGGGCCGGTCGGGAAAATCAACCGATCCGGGACCATCGCTAAGTGTCGTCGTCATCCTCGCCGGGCCGACGAGGCGGGCGCTCGGCCTCATCGTCATCGTCGGGCCGACCGGGAATGACATAACGACCGGAAAGCCAGCGGTTGAGATCGATGTCCTTGCAGCGCGCCGAACAGAACGGCCGCGTCTTCTCCGCAGCCTCCTTGCCGCAGATCGGACAGCGTCCTTTCGTCATTACGCGTTGACCGTGTTGACCCAGCCGAACCGCACCGGAAAGCCTTCGCCGCCAAGTAGCGTGATCGCTTCATAAAGCGGCAGGCCGACAACGTTGGTGTAGGAGCCGACGAGCTTCACCACGAACGAACCGGCGATCCCCTGCACGCCGTAGCCGCCGGCCTTGCCGCGCCACTCGCCAGAGCCGACGTAACCGGTGATGTCTTCTTCGCTCAGCCGCTTGAACCGTACGCGGGTTTCGACCAGCCGCTGGCGAAACGCTTCGCGCGGCGTGACGAGACAGATCGCGGTGTAGACCCGGTGGTTGCGGCCCGACAACAGCCGCAGGCATTGCGAGGCCTCATCGACGAGTTCGGCCTTGGGCAGGATGCGCCGGCCGACCGCGACCACGGTATCGGCCGCAAGCACGAACGCACCACGCAACTCGTCATCGAGCTTGATCGACTTCAGCGCGGCATCGGCCTTGGCGCGTGCCAGCCGATTGGCGCAGGCGCGCGGCAGCTCGCCGCGCTTCGGCGTCTCGTCGACGTCGGCAGGCCGCAGTGCATCGGGCTCGATACCGGCCTGGTTGAGCAGGGCAAGCCGGCGCGGCGAGCCGGAGGCAAGGACGAGTTTGGGGCGGCCGATCATCGATTCGGGAGGGGTTTGCGATCGCGCGGAACCTATAGGACGGCCCGACGTCCGACAACCGGCGTCTTGGGCAAATCGGCAGCTTTTCGCCTGTGACCACCGGTGCCTTCCAATCGATTGATGAAGTTACGGATTTGACGATTTCTGAAGGAGTTTTTGGCTGCTTCTTATGATGATCATCATATAAACTAGCCCGGCCTAAAGCAGCGCTTCAATATGCTCGGCCAGCGCCTTTGGCGCCGTGGTCGGGGCGTGGCGCGAGACGGCCTGACCGTTGCGGTCGACCAGGAACTTCGTAAAGTTCCACTTGATCGGCTGCGACCCCAATACCCCCGGACATTGTTCCTTCAGGAAGCGGTACAGCGGGTGCGCGCCTTCGCCATTGACCTCGATCTTGGAAAACAGCGGGAATGTCACGCGATAGTTCTGCTCGCAAAAATTCGCGATGGTCTCGGCGTCGCCCGGCTCCTGCTTGCCGAATTGATTGCAGGGAAAGCCGAGCACGGCAAAGCCGCGCGGAGCGAACGATGAATGCAGCTGCTGCAGCCCCTCATACTGCGGCGTAAATCCGCAGTGGCTCGCGGTGTTGACGATCAGCAGCACATTTCCGGCAAACTCGCTGAGCGCAACCTTGCGGCCATCGATGCTGTCAGCGGCAAATTCATACACACTCGGCACGACATCCCTCCGCGCACTCCGCGCTGCCGTCGATTGTAACAAGGCGTTGCGCTGAACAACTGGCGTTTCAGCACTCATTAAGTCGCTTCAATCTATAGTAGTCGACGATCAGACGACAAGCTGATGGTATTTTAGTAGGGGCAAAGTGGAACCTGCGCGCGGCAACGGCGACAGGTTGAAGTTGGCAGAAGCCGACGTTTTCAGGCCGAGAAGCGAGCGCCGACGTATTTGTTATGCTGATCCATCTCTTAGCAGAAACGCCGTCAAAGGTTCCGCCGATCCGCGCGATCGTCGAGCCAGTACACCGTTTGGTGCCGATCCAAACTGATGACAAAGCGAACTTTGCGCCCGACGATGTCGTGATGATCGATTTCGATCTCCGCAATGAAGCGTCCGTCACCCGAGTGCGCGAATTCCTGCGCAAGGCCGGCAAAATCCGTCACAAAATATTTGTCGTCGACAAGAGTTCACGCTCGTTGATCGTCCAGGCGCATGCGCTGGAAGCGACCGGTACGATTTTCCGTCCCCTCGACCGCGACGAAGTGCTCCGCCGGTTGTCGCTGCTTGAGATCGCCGCACCACGCAACGGTCGTCATGCGGCTCCCTCCGCCGATCCGGGCAATAGTGCCGGAATTTTCGCCTCGATGTTTTCCGCGATCCTCAACGGGACGCCGATCGAGCTCGCCGACGCCAAGCGGGCAACCGAGCAGATCATCAACAGCGTCTCGCAACGCGGGCTGACCGCCTGGCTTGACGACGTCCGAAAGCACCACGAGGGCACATTCCAGCATTGTCTGCTTGTATCAGGCGTCGCGACGAGCTTTGCGATCAATCTCGGCTTTGCGAGTGCGGACGTCTATCGCCTCGGGCTTGCGGCAACGCTGCATGATGTCGGCAAGGCCAACATACCGCTCGCCATTCTCGACAAGCCAGGCCGGCTTGACCCCGAGGAAGAGCGGATCATGCGCGAGCATCCCATCCACGGCTTCGAAGCGCTGAAGTCCGTGCCGGGCGTCGATGACGAAGTCCTCGACGCCGTTCGTCATCATCACGAATATCTCGACGGCACTGGCTATCCCGATGCGCTGGCGGCGCCGGCGATCCCGGACATCGTTCGCTTGCTGACGATCTCGGATATCTTTGCCGCGCTGATCGAGTCGCGACCCTATAAAGCTACGATGGGCCGGCCGAAAGCCTACGACATCCTCAATGAGATGCACGGCAAGCTCGAGCCGGCGCTGGTGCGCGCGTTCAAACCGATCGCACTGTCCGCTTGATCGACCGAACCGATGCGGATGATTCTCGAACTAGATCATCGCACCAGGCATGAAGCAGCGGATGAAGATCACCTGCCCCGGATAGCGGATCGGCCAGACCATGGTGCGGCCGACGCGGTTCGGCACGGTGATGACGGCGTCGTCAGGGACATCAATCCACTGACTATCGATCCGCACGCGATAGTGACCGTCCTTGCTCTCCCAATCGGGGTCGGACAGGGCGTAGCCATCGGCATCGGAGCAACACGGGCCGCGCTGGCTCGCGAGCTTGTCGAACCATGCCTTGATTTCGGGATCGGCGCCGGCAAAGCGACCGTTGTCGCGTGCCATCATGCCTGGAACATTGGCGAGGCTGACGCAAAGCAACGATACCGAGCCCAGGGCAATCCTGCGCATGTCGAAGTCTCTCCGTCGCGACGCGCTCTCTGCCGCGCAACGAGAGGTCATCGGCGCAGCAGGCGCGTCAGAATCCCCGGCCCTCTCTGCGATGCATCTCCTGTGCCAGATGCAGCGGGAACAAGCCCTGGCGCGACCCAGGGTTCCCTCACCGCTCGAGGAATCCGGCCCGAACACGATGCCGTGCTAACCGATCGTTAACCCGATCTGCGCCGAACTCATCGCGCCATGCGGCAGATGGGATTCTGGAACGCCTGACCGGTCCGCGTTTTGCTTGTGCGTGGGCATGGAACATCTGACCGACACCGAACGCGCCTTTGCCTGCGTTGCGATCCTGGTTGCCTTAATTGGGCTCGCGCCTTGGGCTATTCTTCAAATCGACGGCTGGCTGACCGGAACAGACGGGAGTAGCTGATGATGGGATTTGCAGATCCTGCCTACCTCGCGGTCGCCATCATGCTTCTGCTTCTCGTGCTGACGCCTTGGGCGCTGCTGGAAGCCGACCGCTTGAGGGTGCGCCTGTGGCAGCGCCATCAACTGCGCGCCGTGCTGCTCAGGTCGCGGCGGCGCTAACGATGGCTACAGCGCCGCCGGCTTCACGCCGCCGAAGCGCGTGAGGATGCGCGCCAGCAGGCCATCGCGAACGCTGCGATAAGCGCCGAGCCGCTGCTCGCGCGAGCCTTCGACCGCGACCGGATCAGGTGTCGGCCAGTATTCGACGTCGGCGGCGAGCGTGCGCGTCAGTTCCAGCGCCTTGTGGTGTGCCTCAGGCGACAGCGTGACGATCAGATCGAAGTTGAGCCCCTCCCAATCCTCGAGCTCCTCGAACGTCATCGGCCGATGCTTTTTGATGTCGTGGCCGATCTCGGCCATCACCTCGATCGCGAACGGGTCGAGCTCGCCTTTGCGCACACCGGCCGAACCGACATAGATCGCATGCGGAAACATCTCGTGCAGCAGCGAGGCGGCCATTGGCGAGCGCACGCTGTTCATGCCGCACGCAAACAGCACGGCCTGCGGAGTGGATTTGGGCGAATCAACCATATGCCTTGGACGCCGTCATTCCCCGCCCAAACGTGGAGCGTTTGGGCTGAGGACATCGCGCAGCGATGGGCCCGGAATGACGACAAGGAAGGTCACGCGTCCCAGCCCTTCCAGTGCAGCACGGTGATCAGCGTGAACAGCCGTCGCGCGGTCTCGAAATCGATCCGCACCTTGCCCTCGAGGCGCTCCATCAACGTGCGCGAGCCGTCGTCATGGATGCCGCGGCGGCCCATGTCGATCGCCTCGATCTTGTCGGGAGTCGCTGTGCGGATGGCCTGGTAGTAACTGTCGCAGATCATGAAATAGTCTTTGACGATGCGGCGGAACGGCGTCAGCGACAACAGGTGCGCGACCACCGGCGTGCCGTCCTCCTTGCGGATATCGAATACCAGCCGGTTGCCGGTGATGCCGATACGCAGCGCGAACGGTCCCTTGTGATCGCCTGCCGGCGCAAACACATTGGTCTCGACCAGGTCGTAGATCGCAACCGCGCGTTCGTGTTCGATATCGGGACCGGAGCGCCCGATCGTCTCCTCGTCCAGCGTCACCGCGCAGATGCGGTTGTTGGCGTCGGAAGTTTGCGGCTTCTTCATTTGAGGTTGAGCCGGATCGCAACCGAGCGGGCATGCGCCTCGAGGCCTTCGGCGTGGCCGAGCGTCATCGCGGCGGGCCCGAGCGCGCGCAGCTGGTCGGGCCCGCATTTCAGGATCGAGGTGCGCTTCATGAAATCGAGCACGCCAAGGCCCGACGAGAAGCGCGCCGAGCGCGCGGTCGGCAGCACGTGGTTGGAGCCGCCGACATAGTCGCCGATGGCTTCCGGCGTATGGCCACCAAGGAAGATCGCGCCGGCATTGCGAATCCTCTTTGCCAATGCTTCGGGCTCGCGCGTCATGATCTCGAGATGCTCGGCGGCAATGGCATCGGCCAGCACAACCGCTTCATCGAGCATCTTCACCTTGATGATGGCGCCAAATGTGTTCCACGACTCGCGCGCGATCTTTTCGCGCGGCAGCGTCGCAAGCTGCGAGTCCACCGCCGAAATCACGTCCACGGCGAGGCGGTCGCTGTCGGTGACCAGGATGGCCTGCGCCGCCGTGTCATGCTCGGCCTGCGCCAGGAGATCGGCGGCGATCCACGAGGCATTGGCGCTGTCGTCGGCGATGACGAGGACCTCCGACGGGCCGGCGATCATATCGATGCCGACCTTGCCGAACACGAGGCGCTTGGCGGCGGCCACATAGGCATTGCCAGGGCCGACGATCTTCGCGACCGGCTTGATCGTCTGGGTGCCGTGGGCGAGCGCCGCGACCGCCTGCGCACCGCCGACGCGGTAGATCTCGCTGACGCCGCCGAGCTGCGCTGCTGCCAGCACCAGCGGGTTGAGCACGTTGTCGGGCGCCGGCACCACCATGACGACGCGAGGAACACCGGCGACCTTCGCCGGCACGGCGTTCATCAGCACCGACGAGGGATAGGCGGCGGTGCCGCCGGGCACATAGAGCCCGACCGCCTCGATCGCGGTCCAGCGGGCGCCGAGCTCGACGCCGAGCGGATCGGTGAAGCGGTCGTCCTTCGGCATCTGTCGCAGGTGAAATGCTTCGATGCGATCGCGCGCGAGTTTTAGCGCATCGAGCGTCTGCGGGTCGCAACTCGTCACCGCTGCCTCGATCTCGCCGGCGCTGACGCGAAGATTGGTCGCGTTGAGATCGAACCGGTCGAATTTCTTCGTCGTCTCGAACAGCGCGGCATCGCCCCGCGCGATCACGTCATTGATGATCTGCCGCGCCGCCTGCTCGACGTCGGCCGAGGCCTCGCGCTTCTGGCCGAGGAAGATGGCGAAGGCTGAGGCAAAGTCGGCGGCTGTCGTATCGATCCGGATCGGCATCGCAAATGTCCTGGCGGACATCGTGGCCCGCCGTTGATGCGCAGTGATGGATTCTCAATGGCTTGGGGTTAAGCGAACGTCAACCCTTGGGGCTCTCAGCAAGCGGCTGCGCATCCTCCCCCGCGAAGCGCGGGGAGGGGGCCATGCGAAGCCTGTGGCGATTGGCTGATGCTGAACTAGTCAAATGATGGAGTGCTCCCAACGTGTCGGCCGTCCCCTCCACCGCCCTAACGGGCGGTCCGCCTCCCCGCGCTTCGCGGGTGAGGACGATCAACTCCGCTGACCAACTACCCCTCACACTCGCCGAGGTCGGCGAGTTCGCATTCGAGGCATTCGACCTCGATCTGCATGGCGCCGCGCCCGGAGAACAACAGCGTGATCTTGCCGCTCGGCGCGTCGGTCTCGCTGAATTCAAGGCCGATCAGCTCGATCGCGGCGTCCGGCTTGTCCATCGCAACATTGCGCGATTTGACCGACAGCACGCGGTCGAAGCGCAGCGCCGACACGAGGTGGCCGGGCTGCTGGCCGTCGAGCTCCTGGTCGAGGTCGAGCCGTTCGAGCCCGATGACCAGCCGTTTCTCGCCCTGCCGCCACAGGATGTTGCCGGTCCTGACCCGCGCGTCCTGGACGTGCGCGGAGATCACGGCAAGATCGTCTTCATCGAGGGCAATCAATTTGCGCGGCGTCATGGCTTGCATCTAAGCCCCCGCGACGATCATTCAACCGCTGAGACGCTCGATCGCGGCACCACAGGCCGACAGCTTCTCCTCGAGCCGCTCGAAACCGCGATCGAGATGGTAGACGCGGTTGACAATGGTCTCACCCTCGGCGGCAAGCCCCGCAATTACCAGCGAGACCGAGGCGCGCAGGTCGGTCGCCATGACCGGCGCGCCGCGCAGCACGTCGGTGCCCTGAATGGTCGCGGTCTCGCCGTCGAGCTGGATACGCGCGCCGAAGCGCGCGAGCTCCTGCACATGCATGAAGCGGTTCTCGAAGATGGTCTCGGTGATCTCAGACTTGCCCTTGGCGCGGGTCATCAACGCCATCAGCTGCGCCTGCAGATCGGTCGGGAAGCCCGGGAACGGCGCCGTCGTCACCCTCACAGGGCCGATGCCCGCGCCATTGCGGGCGACACGAATGCCCTCGTTGTTTGGCGTGATGACGGTGCCGGCCCGCACCAGCACATCGAGCGCGGTCTGTAACAGCTCGGGCCTTGCGCCTGCGAGCTGCACATCGCCGCCAGTCATCGCAACCGCCATCGCGTAGGTGCCGGTCTCGATCCGGTCGGGCAGCACGGCGTGGCGCGCGCCGTTCAGGCGGCTGACGCCCTCGATGACGATGCATGGCGTGCCGGCGCCGGAAATTCTTGCGCCCATCTTGTTGAGACAATCCGCAACGTCGGCGACTTCGGGTTCACATGCCGCATTGGTGATCACCGTCGTGCCTTTGGCGAGCGAAGCCGCCATCACGGCAACATGGGTGCCGCTGACGGTGACCTTCGGGAAATCGATCGCGCCGCCTTTCAGCCCATTCGGCGCCTTGCAGATCACGTAGCCGCCGTCGATCTCGATCTGCACGCCAAGCTTTTCCAGCGCCATGATGAGGAGATCGACCGGCCGCGTGCCGATCGCACAGCCGCCGGGCAGCGAAACTTTCGCCTCACCCATCCGTGCGATCAGCGGCGCGATCACCCAGAAGCTGGCGCGCATCTTGGACACGAGTTCATAAGGTGCCGTGGTGTCGATGATGGTCTTGGCCGAGATGTGCAGGGTCTGGCCCTGATAGGCGCTGTCGCCGGTGCGCTTGCCCGACGTCATGATGTCGACGCCGTGGTTGCCGAGGATCCGCTGCAGCAGCGCGACATCGGCAAGCCGCGGCACGTTTTCCAGCACCAGCGTATCGTCGGTCAAAAGCGCCGCGGTCATCAGCGGCAGTGCGGCGTTTTTCGCACCGGAGATGGCGATGGTGCCGTTGAGCTTGTTGCCGCCGGTGATGCGAATGCGGTCCATGCCACCCCCAATTCAAGGACTGCTGACGGAATTGCTTCCGGGGACGGCGATGCAGAAATTCCAGGGAAATATCAAGCGAGCGAGCGCCCCGTCAGCGAAGGTTCCCGTCCAATGCGGCGAAAGTCGGGTTGATCAGCTGGTTTCGCGGGCTCGGCGGGTTTCTCCGTGGGGCTGATCCTGGTTTCGATCTGCAGCATCGTCGGATGGCTGATCGTCGCCCTGCCGCCCGCGCGGCGTTGCGCTTGCCCTGCCTTTGGCCTGCGCTTTCCGCCGTTTCAGGTTGTCACGCAATGCGCTGCGCAGGCGTTCACGCTGGCCAGCCTTCGGATCGTTCCTCATGGCGTCGACGATGCTCCCCCACCCTGATCGAACAGCTTCTCCATCGGCACCTCGGATCCGTCGATCATAGCTTCACCGCGTTGCAGCCGATAACCCGCGGCGAGATAAAAGTTTCGGGCGGTCGCAGTGCTGGTCAGGAACACGCGAGCAAGCCCGGAGCAGCGGGCTTCACGTTCGAGATGAGTCAGCATCTGCCGGCTCACGCCCGATAAGCGGGCCTCCGGCGCGACGTAGTTCAGGCCGATATAGCCCTCGGACGTGACCGACCCGACGCCTGCGATCTTGCCGTTACGGACCGCGACGAAGACGTGATTGTTGGCATCGCTTAGCCACGCAGCGAAGACCTCGGGGCGCTTGTTGGCGAGCCACGGCGCGAGCCGCGCCGGATCGTTACGGTGGTCGGCTATGCAAAGTTCCGTGATCGAGCGGCGCAGAACTTCGATTGCGGCTTCGGCATCGGCGAGGACGGCTTTGCGGATGTCGATTCGTGCCGAATTCATTAGCTTTCTCATACGGTCGCGGCCCGTGGCCCGCTCTTGCTTGCGCGGCTGGAGACCTTATGGCAATGAACGCTGATCCGGCGTTGGCTTGCCGCGATTCCCGAATACCTGCTGTTGTAGCTCAGTGGTAGAGCACTTCATTGGTAATGAAGAGGTCGACAGTTCAATCCTGTCCAACAGCACCACCCTCTTGATGAACCTGCAAAATTCGCGGCCCGGCCCTTAACTTTCGGGGCCGAAGCAGCTACATTTGCGCCGTCGTCAACCAACTGAAAGGAGGTGGTCCAGTGTCTCATTCCAAGCGCTGTCACCTCGCTGAGGTCGCCCGGTAAGGCGTTTTTCTTCAAACGCCTGCGAACGGGCGGCCTTCGAACCTCTTGAAGGTAGCCTGGGATCAGCGAGTTGAATGGAGGGCGTGCCGTGACATCCGTTGCGGCACGCCCTCGACGTTTTGGGTCGGGGCGGCAGCGCCGGACGTGTCAGAGCAGCAACGCCCAGACAAAGAGGCCGGCAACCGCCACCAAGAGGCTGAGATCAATCAGCTTGCACCTGCGGGGCGCGACGACTTCGCCAGCGGAGATTTGGCTCGGGGATATGGTGAATGGATCGCTCATGGCCCGGCGGAGTACGCCACGCCGCGGCCCAGAACTGTGATGCCAGTCACATTGTAGCCACCACGCTGCGAACCTCTGGTCAGAGCCGCCGTGGCGGTCCCAATGCCCCGAGACAAATCCCCGGTGGAACCGCGCCAAAATCGGGCAAATCGTTCAAATTCTCCAAATTTTATTAACCCGGTACCGCGATACTCACCGCGTCTTTTCAGCAACATTCGTGCGTGGTCCGGGGGAAATCATGGTCGCAATGCCGTTCAAGCTGGGCAGGTTCTTCCGCTCCAAAGGGGGCGAAGAAACCCGAACGCAAGCGGGCCCGAATCGGGATCCGGGGCAGCCTGTTCCTGGCGTTTGCCGCGATCGCAGCGATGGCGCTGGTGATCTCAGGCGGCGCCAGCATCCTGCTCGACCAGCTCGGACGGATGATGACCGGCCTCGCCGGCGCTGACATTCCGCGCCTGTCGGCGAGCCTGCAGCTCACCGCGATGACTGAAAGCCTTGCGTCACGTGCTCCGGCACTGCTGCAGGCGGAGACCGATGCGGCCCGCGAGGAGCAGCTGAAGCAGCTCAAAACGACCCAGGCCGCAGCGCTCGCGAAAATCAAGCTGATCAAGTCGATCGGCGGCGCCGATGAGACCGTCGTGTCCGGCCTTGAGGAGAACGTCAAAAACCTCGACGACATGATCAACAGCCTTAACGGCGCAGCTAAAGAGCGCATCGAGACGGTCGACAAACGCGAACAGCAGTTCGTCAAGATGCGTTCGGCGCACAAGGAATTCGTCGATGTCGTCAACGCCGCAATGACGGACGCCAGGGGCGCGGTGAAATCTGCGCTCGCCATCGACGTCAGCGTCAAGCCGGCGCCGGCCAAGGCCGACGACGCCGAGGAGGACAAGGACGCCGCTGCCGCACGCGCCGAAGCTGCCGCAAAGGCCGAGCAGGCGAAGGCCGACAAGGCGCGCCAGGAGAAGGACAAGGCGATCACGGAAGCGATGCGCAAGACCGACGTGCTTGCCGCGCTTCTGGCCCAGGGCAACCAGATGGCCGGCGACCTGTCAGCCGCGCCCGCTGCGAGCAAGACCGAGATCATCGACGCCTACAAGGACACCTTCAAGAAGACCAAGAAGGTGATGCAGGAAGGCGTCGACAGCCTCGCCGGCTTGCCCGAGGGCGCCGCGCTCAAGGCCGCATTCGCAAAATTCGTCGCCTTCGGCGAGGGCAAGAACAGCGTGTTCGAGCTGCGCGCCAAGGAGATCGATTCCGCCGATTTCAGCCAGCTGACGCTGGACGAGACCCGCAAGCTGTCGTCGGGCATGGATGTCGGCGTCAAGCAGCTGGTCGAGAATGTGCAGACCAGCACCATTGCCGCCACCGACCGCGCCCACAGCCTGATCCAGTTCTCGACACTGGTGATGGTGGCGATGGGCGTCGGCACGCTGGTCGGCTCCTTCCTGTTCGTCTGGCTCTATGTCGGCCGCAACATCCTGCGCCGCATCGCCAACCTGCAGGCGGTGATGAAGCGGCTCGCCGAAGGCGATCTCGAGGCCGAAGTCATGGCCAGCCGCGCCCGGGACGAAGTCGCCGACATGGGCCGCTCGCTGGAAGTGTTCCGCGAGAGCATGATCAATGCGCGCGCGCTCAGCGCGGAACAGGACAAGGATCGCGTGGTGAAGGCCGAGCGCGCCAGCAAGATGGAGCAGCAGATCGCCACGTTCGAGGACACGGTGCGCTCGGCGCTCGACACGCTGAGCGCATCTGCCAATGCGATGCAGTCGACCGCCGAGAACATGTCGGTCTCGGCCGACAAGTCGAGCGCGCTGGCAAGCGCGGTGGCCTCCGCCGCGGAAGAGACGTCGGTCAACGTGCAGACGGTCTCGTCGGGCACCGAGGAGCTGTCGTCGTCGATCCAGGAGATCAGCCGCCAGGTCTCGAATTCAACCACGGTCGCCGGCAAGGCGGTGACCGAGGCGGGCGAGACCGACTCCACGATGCAGGGCCTCGCCGATTGCGCGAGCCGCATCTCGACGGTGGTCGACCTGATCCAGACCATCGCGTCGCAGACCAACCTGCTGGCGCTGAACGCAACGATCGAGGCGGCGCGCGCCGGCGAATCCGGCCGCGGCTTCGCCGTGGTCGCCTCCGAGGTGAAGAGCCTCGCCGATCAGACCGCAAAGGCGACCGACGAGATCCGCTCGCAGATCGTCACCATGCAGAACGTCGCGACGTCGGCGGTCGGCGCCATCAGGCACATCGGCCAGACCATCAGCGAGATCAACGAGGTCACGACCGCGATCGCGGCCGCGGTCGAGGAACAGGGCGCGGCGACGAAGGAGATCGCCCGCAACATCCAGCACGCCGCGAGCGGCACGGCCGAGGTGTCGAGCAATATCGTTGGCGTCAGCCAGGCCTCGTCCGATGCCGGCAACGCCGCCTCCGAGGTGCTGACCGCATCGGCCGGGCTGCGCCGTGAGGCCGATATGCTGCGCCAGGAGATCGACACGTTCCTCGCCGGCATCCGCGCGGCATAAACGCACTGTTTCAAGGTTCAAGGCCGGCAAAACGGCCTCTCCGGAAAGCGGAGAGGCCGTTTTTCGTTAACGCTGCATGGCATGCGTGCGCTTTCACGGCTGGCGCGGGCGGCTGACGACCATTAAGCCCGTAACAAGATCGCAATTCAAACCGCAGGCCACTGACGCATGCACGGAACCGCCGAGACCATCAGCTTCCCCTGGCCAACGCCGCCGACGTCAGGAGAGCTTGTCGACCTCGCGCCGGGCCTGAAGTGGCTGCGGCTGGCGCTGCCGTTCCAGCTCAATCACGTCAACATCTACATGCTCGCTCATGATGGCGGCTGGGCCGTGGTCGACACCGGCATCGGCACCGACCAGACCAAGGCGACATGGGAAGCGGTATTCTCCGGCCCGCTGGCGGGCCAGAAGGTCACGCGGCTCATCGTCACACATTCGCACCCCGATCACGTCGGGCTCGCTGGCTGGCTCGCCGAGCGCTTCGACTGCCCGCTGACAATGACGCAAACCGAATATTTCCACGCGCTGTTCCACCAGACCCGGCGCACCGATGCGCAGGTCAAGGACCAGGCCGAATTCTATCGCCGCCATGGCATTCCGCCCGCAACCATCACGCAGCTGCTGGGCCGCGGCTCCAATTACCTGACGCGCACCACCAACCTGCCGCCGTCCTATCACCGCTCCTATGATGGCCAGCGCCTCACGGTTGGCGCCCGCGAGTTCGAAGTGTTGACCGGCGGCGGCCACGCGCTCGAACAGATGATGATGCTGTCGCGGCCGGAAAAGCTTTTCCTCTCGGCCGACCAGGTGCTGAGCAAGATTTCACCGAACGTCAGCGTGTGGTCGATGGAGCCTGACGCCAACGCGCTCGGGCACTACCTGACCTCGCTGGAGCGACTCGGGCGCGAATTGCCGGATGACGTGCTGGTGCTGCCCGGCCACGGCGTGCCGTTCTATGGCGTGAAGACCCGCATCCGGCAGCTGAGCGACCATCACGAAGAACGTTGCGGCGCCATCACCAATGCTTGCCGGACCAAGGCGCTGACCGCCTCCGACATGGTGCCGTTGATCTTCAACCGCGCGCTCGACGCCCACCAGGCGGGCTTTGCCACCGGCGAGGTGATTGCGCACATCAACTACATGCTGTCCGAGGGACGGCTGACCAGGGAAACCTCGGCCGACGGCGTGATGACCTTCAAGGCGGTGTGAACGCCTTCGGAGGGTGGGCAAAGCGAAGCGTGCCCACCGTTACAAACCAAGACCCTGACCGCGTGGGCACGGCGCTGATCCACGGCGAGTTCGAGCCATTTACGCCGACAGAACGCGCCTTTGCCCACCCTACAGACCCCGCATGACCTCCCTCCCGGGGCGGCGTTTTTGCATCTCGATTTTGATCTGGAACAACTCTAAAAAGGCCGGGCAAAATTAAGAGTCCGAACTATGAACTACGATCGCTTCTTTACCGACGCCCTGAGCCGCCTCCATGACGAGCGGCGTTACCGCACCTTCGCTGACCTTGAGCGCATCGCCGGGCGTTTCCCGCACGCGATCTGGCATTCGCCGGCGGGCAAGCGCGACGTCGTGATCTGGTGCTCCAACGACTACCTCGGCATGGGCCAGCATCCGAAGGTGATCGGCGCCATGGTCGAGACCGCGACGCGTGTCGGCACCGGCGCCGGCGGCACCCGCAACATCTCCGGCACCAACCATCCGCTGGTGCAGCTCGAACAGGAGCTTGCCGACCTGCATGGCAAGGACGCGGCGCTGTTGTTCACCTCCGGCTACGTGTCGAACCAGGCCGGCATCGCGACGCTCGCAAAACTCTTGCCGAATTGCCTGATCTTCTCCGACGCGCTGAACCATGCCTCGATGATCGAGGGCATTCGCAACGCCGGTTGCCGCTACACCATCTTCCGCCACAACGACGCCAATCATCTCGAAGCGCTGCTCAAGATCGCCGATCCGGATCAGCCGAAGCTGATCGCGTGCGAGAGCCTGTACTCGATGGACGGCGACGTGGCGCCCCTGCAGAAATTCTGCGACCTCGCCGAGCGCTACGGTGCGATGACTTACGTCGACGAAGTGCACGCGGTCGGCATGTATGGCGCACGTGGCGCTGGCATCTGCGAGCGCGACGGCGTGATGAACCGCGTCGATGTGATCGAGGGCACGCTGGCGAAGGCGTTCGGCTGCCTCGGCGGCTACATCACCGCGAAATCCGACATCATCGACGCCGTGCGCTCCTATGCACCGGGCTTCATCTTCACCACCGCGCTACCGCCGCCGGTGTGCGCTGCGGCGACTGCCGCGATCCGACATCTGAAGACCTCCACGTGGGAGCGCGAACGGCACCAGGATCGCGCCGCGCGGGTCAAGGCCGTGCTCAATGCCGCCGGCCTCCCGGTGATGCAGAACTCGACCCACATCGTGCCGGTGTTCGTCGGCGACGCCGAGCGCTGCAAGAAGGCGAGCGACCTCCTGCTGGAACAGCACGGCATCTACATCCAGCCGATCAACTATCCGACGGTCGCGCGCGGAACCGAGCGGCTGCGCATTACGCCGTCGCCCTACCACGACGACGCCCTGATCGACGTGCTGGCCGAGGCGCTGATCGACGTCTGGGAGCGCCTCGCGCTGCCCCGCGGCACCTACCCGCTGGCGGCGGAGTAGCCACCACAGGCGCGCCGGCCGCGGCCGTTAAGCCTCTGCTGATCGATTTCCGAGAATCCGGTCGCCCAAAGCCTCACAAGGCAGTAATTTGGCCCCGTTTTGGCCCGCTGTGCGCGGGCGACGGAGCGAAACCGGATGCTCTCCAGCTGGATCGTGATCGTTGTCGCGTTCGGCTATATCGGCCTGCTGTTTGCGATCGCGAGCTATGGCGACCGACCCGGGCGCGGACCGCGCGGCCGCGCCGGCGTCCTGATCTATCCGCTATCGCTGGCGATCTACTGCACCTCCTGGACCTTCTTCGGCTCGGTCGGCTTCGCGGCCCGGACGGGACCCGAGTTCCTCGCCATCTACATCGGCCCGATCATCATGGTCGGGTTTTGCACGCCGCTCCTGCTTCGTGTCATCCGCCTCGCCAAGGCCCAAAAAATCACCTCGATCGCCGACTTCATCGCCGCGCGCTATGGCAAGAGCCAGCCGATCGCGGCAATGGTCGCGATCATCGCCATCACCGGCTCGGTGCCCTACATCGCCCTGCAGCTCAAGGCGGTCGCGACCTCGCTCGAGACGCTTCTGGTCAACGACAGCTTTGGCGGCGGCTTTGCTCCTGTGATCGGCGATATCGCGCTGATCGTGACGACCGCGATGGCGCTGTTTGCGGTCGCGTTCGGCACCCGTCACACCGACGTCACCGAGCACCAGCACGGGCTGATGCTCGCGATCGCGTCGGAGTCGATCGTCAAGCTGGTGGCGTTCCTTGCGGTCGGCTTCTGCGTCACTTTCGTGCTGTTCGGCCCGCAAGAGCTGTTGACCCGCGCGCTGCAGAGCCCGGAGGCCTCGCACGTCCTCAGCTACACGCCGTCGGCGGGAAGCTTTGCGGTGATGACGCTGCTGTCGTTCTTCGCGACGCTGCTGCTGCCGCGACAATTCCACGTCGGCGTGGTCGAGAATGCCGATGAATCCGAGGTCATACGCGCGCGCTGGATGTTTCCACTCTATCTGATCGCAATCAACGTATTCGTGATCCCGATCGCGCTCGCCGGCCTGATCAAGTTTCCGTTCGGCTCGGTCGATTCCGACATGTATGTGCTGGCGTTGCCGCTCGCCGCTGGTTCGCCATGGCTGACCCTCATCGTGTTCGTCGGCGGCCTGTCGGCGGCGACCGCGATGGTGATCGTCGAGAGCGTGGCGCTCGCGGTGATGGTGTCGAACACACTGGTAATGCCGATCCTGCTGCAGCGGCGCGCCGCGACGGCTGGCAACGCCGACGTCGGCAGCATCATCCTGAAAGCGCGGCGGCTCGCGATTTTCGCGGTGCTGCTGCTCGCCTACCTGTATTACCGCTCTGCCGGCAACGCGCAGCTTGCCTCGATCGGACTGTTGTCATTCGCAGCCGCGGCCCAGCTCGCGCCGGCATTCTTCGGCGGCCTGATCTGGCGCCGCGCCACTGCACTCGGCGCGATGGGCGGCATGATCGTCGGCATCGCGGTGTGGGCCTACACGCTGCTGCTGCCGAGCTTTGCCGATGCCGGCATCGTCACCTCCGACATCGTGCGCGACGGACTGTTCGGCCTGTCGGCGTTGCGGCCGCAGGCGCTGTTCGGCACCGAGATGCAGCCCTTGCTGCACGGCGTGGTCTGGAGCCTGACGCTCAATCTCGTCACTTACATCACGCTGTCGCTGGTGCGATCGCCGACCTCGATCGAGCGGCTGCAGGCCGACATGTTCGGCCCGGCCAGGTTCGAGACGATCGCGCCGAACTTCCGCCGCTGGCGTGGCGCGGTGACGGTCGGCGACCTGGTCGGCGCGGCCGGACAATATCTCGGCCCCGAGCGGGCACGCGCCTCGTTCGAGGAGTTCGCCGCCAGCAACCGGCTGACGCTGGAGCCTGCGGCAACTGCGGATTTCCAGCTCTTGCGCCACGCCGAGCGGCTGATCGCCTCGACCATCGGCGTCGCGTCGGCGCGACGCGTGCTGTCGCTGCTGCTCCGCAAGCGCACGGTGTCGGCGACCGCCGCGCTGCGGCTGCTCGACGATGCCCACGCGGCGCTCCACTACAATCAGGAGATCCTGCAGACCGCGCTCAATCACGTCCGGCAGGGCATTGCGGTGTTCAACGCCGACCTCAGGCTGATCTGCTCGAACCGGCAGTTCGGCGAATTGCTCGACCTGCCGACGCGCGTCGTCCAGGTCGGCGTCTCCTTGCGCGACATTCTCGAATCGCTCGAGCCGAAGGCCAATCCGTCCGTCGGCGGCACCGACAACTTCGTCGAGAAGCGGCTTGCCGCCTATACCAGGGAGGGCGAGCCGTTCCTCGAACGGCTCGTCGACCGCAACCTCGTGATCGAGGTCCGCACCAACCGCATGCCGGACGACGGCTTCGTCATCACATTCTCCGACATCACCCCGAGCGTCGAGGCCGCCGAGGCGCTGGAGCGCGCCAACGCGACGCTGGAGCGGCGGGTGCGCGAACGCACCGAGGAGCTGACACGGCTGAACACCGAGCTCGCGCGCGCCAAGGGCGAGGCCGAGGACGCCAACATCTCGAAGACACGGTTTCTCGCCGCCGCGAGCCACGACCTCTTGCAGCCGCTGCACGCGGCACGGCTCTATGTGACAAGCCTCGCCGACCGCAAGGTCGAGGGCGATGCCGGGCGGCTGGTCACCAATATCGGCGACTCGCTGGAGGCGATCGAGGAACTGCTCGGCGCGTTGCTCGACATCTCGCGCCTCGATGCCGGCGCGCTCAAACCTTCGATCACGAGCTTCCGCATCTCCGACATCCTGCGCTCGCTCGAGGTCGAGTTCGCGCCGATCGCCCGCGAGAAGGGCCTCGATCTGCACTTCGTGCAGTCGTCGGTACCGATCCAGTCCGACCGCATCCTCATGCTGCGGCTGTTGCAGAACCTGACCTCGAACGCGATAAAGTACACGCCGCAGGGCCGCGTGCTGATCGGCTGTCGCCGCCGCGGCAGGTCGCTGCAGATCGACGTCTACGATCGCGGGCTCGGCATCCCCGAGAACAAGCGGCGCGATATCTTCAAGGAATTCTACCGGCTCGACCAGGGCGCGCGGATTGCGCGCGGGCTCGGCCTTGGGCTTTCGATCGTGCAACGCATGGCGCGCGTGCTTGAACCATGGGCTTGCACTCGACGCCAATCGCGGCGGCGGCTCGCATTTCTCGGTCACCGTGCCGATCAGCGACAAGGTCACTTATATCGGCACCATCGCCAATGTCATGGCGGCATCGCGCATGCCGCTGGAAGGCGCGCTGATCGTCTGCGTCGAGAACGACCCGGCGATCATCGACGGCATGCGAACGCTGTTGACCGGCTGGGGTGCCGAGGTGATCGCCGAGACCGACGGCGCGGCGGCGATTGCCGCGATCGAAGCCTCCCGCCGCACGCCGACCGGCATGCTGGTCGACTACCATCTCGACCGCGGCAACGGGCCTGGCCGTGATCCGCGACATCCGCGAGCGGTTCGGCGAAAGCCTCCCGGCGATCCTGATCACCGCCGATCGCAGCCCGAGCGTCCGCGAGGCGATCCGGTCCTCCAACATCCGCCTGTTCAACAAGCCGATCAAACCGGCGGCGCTGCGCGCCATGCTCGGCCAGTGGAGCAAGAAGCGGATGGTCGCCGCCGAATAGTCTCCGCGCGAGCCGACCATGCGCATGCAAGAACCACGGCGCGTCAGAGTTGCGATCATTGCGCTGGCAATCGCCATAACGCCAGGCCGGGCGCTCACCGCAGACAATCCTCCGCCTGCAACCACGCAAACGGACGACCTGTCGTCCTCCCACGGCGACATCGATCATACGACGCATCGAGCGCGCCGAGCCCGGCAAGGAGTGGTGGCGGGACGTTGTCGCCCGCTTCCCCAACTGCGCCACGCTCACCGACGGCTGCCAGAGCTGCGTGCCTGATGGCAACACCCTGACGTGCTCGAATCCGGGCATCGCCTGCACGCGCGGCGAATGGCGCTGCTCGGCCAAAAACAAGCCAGAGCCCGAATCGAAGGACCAGAAACCGGCGCCAACGGACGAAAGGCCGGCGCCGAAACCGTAAGCAATTACGGCGCGGTCGGCGGCGCGAGATCCGATTGCCGCCACTGGCTGCCGGCAATGCGCGACGCCATGATCACCGCCTGCGTGCGGCTCTCGACGCCGAGCTTCTGCAGGATCGCCGAGACGTGAGCCTTGATGGTCGCCTCGGAGACGCCGAGTTCGTAAGCGATCTGCTTGTTCAACAGCCCCTGCGACAGCATCATCAGCACGCGAACCTGTTGCGGCGTCAGCGTCACCAGCCGGTCGCGCAAGCGCGCCGTCTCGGGGTCGGTCGCGGCCGTGAGGTCGACATCGGCTGGGATCCACACGTCGCCGGCAAGAATCTTGGCAAACGCATCGCGCAGCGTGTCGGCGCCGAAGCGTTTCGGGATGAAACCAGAGGCGCCGAAGTCGAGCGAACGCCTGATCGTCTCGGCGTCATCGGTCGCCGATACGATCACCACGGGCACATCGGGAAATTGCGCGCGCAGATAGATCAACCCGGAGAAGCCGCTGATCCCCGGCATGGTGAGGTCGAGCAGAATCAGGTCCACTTCGCTGTCCTGTTCGAGCAGCTTCGTCAGTTCGTCGAAGGAGCCAGCTTCCTCGATGGTCGCGCCCCCCACCGCGTCGGTCACGGCGCCACGCAGCGCACCGCGGAACAGTGGATGATCGTCAGCGATGACGAGGCGGGCATTTGCGGTGGAAATCATTCGAACCACTCAGGTGCAGCTTGGGAATTCACATCACTCAATAGTCGTACGACCGAAGATCAATACATCACCGCTCGAGGCTGTCTTGCAAGCGCAACTCGATGCAAGGTGCCAAATTCGTAGGCGTTAACGCTTCTTTTGCGTCGCAAAAACGCGTCGTCCGGTTCGCGCAGCTGTGCACATTCCGCACGCGAGGCCGAACACAGTTGTGCGCGACGCCGAAAGTCTTATAGGGGGCTATTTCGCAGCAATGTTACGCTAGATCAATTCCTGTATTTGCGAAGTCGGCGAAGACCGACGGTCTGTTCGACTTCAAACCGATCAATGGGGAGCGCTCACATGGCAATTGCTGGTACTACCGTCGGACGCGAGGCTCGCGGGATGACCGGCGAAGAGAGGATGGTCATCTTCGCTTCGTCGCTCGGCACTGTTTTCGAGTGGTATGACTTCTACATCTACGGCACGCTCGCGCCGTTCCTGGCGAAATACTTCTTCTCGTCGGTTCCTCCGAACGTCGCCTTCATTTTCACGCTGCTGGCGTTCGCCGCGGGCTTCGCAGTGCGGCCGTTAGGCGCACTGGTGTTCGGCCGGCTCGGCGACATGATCGGCCGCAAATACACCTTCCTCATCACGATGAGCCTGATGGGCATCGGCACCTTCTTCATCGGCCTGTTGCCGGGTTACGCGACCTGGGGCATCGCCGCGCCGATCGTGCTGATCGCGCTGCGTCTGGTGCAAGGCCTTGCGCTCGGCGGCGAGTATGGCGGTGCGGCGATCTATGTCGCCGAACACGCGCCCGCAGAACCAGAAGGGCTATTACACGTCGTGGATCCAGACCACGGCAACGCTGGGCCTGTTCATGGCGCTGCTGTTGATCCTCGGCATCCGCAACGCGCAGGGCGAACAGACCTTCGGCGACTGGGGCTGGCGCGTGCCGTTCCTGCTGTCGGCGTTGCTCTTGATCGTGTCGCTGTGGATTCGCATCCAGTTGAACGAATCGCCGGTATTCCAGCGCATGAAGGACGAGGGAAGCCTCTCGAAGCGTCCGTTGAGCGAGGCATTCGGCGAGTGGTCGAATGCCAAGATCGCGATCCTCGCGCTGCTCGGTGCCACCGCCGGCGAAGCGGTGGTATGGTATGGTGGACAGTTCTATTCGCTGTTCTTCCTGACCCAGACGCTGAAGGTCCCTGGCACCAACGCGCAAATCATGATCGCGCTGGCGCTCTTGCTCGGCACGCCGTTCTTCATCATCTTCGGCTGGCTGTCGGACAGGATCGGCCGCAAGCCGATCATCATGGCCGGCTTCCTGCTCGCTGCGGTGACGTACTTCCCGCTGTTCAAGGGCGTCACGCACTTCGCCAATCCGAAGCTCGAGGCGGCGCTGGCGTCATCACCAGTGACGGTGATCGCCGATCCGGCGAGCTGCTCGTTCCAGTTCAAGGCGACGGGCACCGAAAGCTTCACAACAGGCTGCGACGTGGCCAAGGCGACGCTCGTCAACCTGTCGGTGAACTACGAGAACCAGGCAGCAGCTGCGGGTTCACCCGCCACGGTCAAGGTCGGTGACAAGACCTTCGTGAGCACCATGCCTGATTTCGCCAAGGCGGTGACGGCGGAAATCGCCAACCACTATCCGACGGGTGCAGCGGTCGCCGACATCAACTACCCGATGACGGTGCTGCTGCTCTGGATCCTCGTCATCTACGTGACGATGGTGTATGGCCCGATCGCCGCCTGGCTGGTCGAACTGTTCCCGTCACGCATCCGCTATAGCGGCGTGTCGCTGCCCTACCATATCGGCAACGGCTGGTTCGGCGGCTTCCTGCCCGCCACCGTGTTCGCGATCGTGGCCACGACCGGAAACATCTATTCCGGCCTGTGGTACCCGATCATCATCGCGGCTGTCAGCCTCGTGATTGGCTTCCTGTTCCTGCCCGAGACCAAGGACGTCGACATCACCAAGACCTGACCTCGCAGGAACCCCTCAAGGCAATCGGTCGCGGACAAAAATCCGCGGCCGATTTTTTTGCGCCACATCAGGCAACTGCGGCGACCAGTTCCGTCAACTCCGCGACGTTGTCGGCAGCTCCAAAGATGTAGCGGTCGGGCCGGGCCAGCACGGCCTTGTGCCCGATCGAACGCAACCAGTCTGCGACCTCGCCGTGCGATGAGTCGACGCAAACGACCCCGCGCGCATCGAGCGTGTGCGCAAGGGACGCCGGCACCGAGCGGACGAGATCGCGCTCGGCCAGCAGGCAAAATCGCGTGCCGACGCGATCGTCGAGGCGCGTGCCGTCGGACAAGGTTGGCTGCGTGATCAAGCGCCCGACCTGGTCGCTGAGACCCCAATGGAACGCGCGCCCAAGGCGCGGCTTTTCCACGCGGAGCTGCAGCGTGTTTTCCGCGCTCTTCGAGGTGTTCGGCAGAGCCACGTTGGCCGCCCTGGTGTTGATGATGCCGCCCAATTTCACGGCGAGCTCGATGTATTCGCGCACATGCGGAAAACGCTCGGTCTGGTAGCTGTCGAGCAGATCGTCGCCGAATTCGCCGCGCAGCACGCCGATCAGCTTCCAGCCGAGATTGGCGACATCGCGCATCCCGGCGCACATGCCCTGCCCGAGGAACGGCGGTGTTTGATGCGCGGCATCCCCCGCGATGAGCAGCCGTCCGCGACGCCATTGCTCCGCGATCACCGAGTGGAAGGTGTAGACCGCGCTGCGCTCGAGATCGGCATCGTCGGGCGTGATCCACCGCTTCAGCAGCGACCACACGCGCGCCGGATCGGCCATCTGCGACGAGGGCTCGTCGTCCTTCAGCGTGATTTCCCAGCGGCGGCGATCGCCAACGCCGCGCACGTAGGTCGCGGGCCGCGCCGGATCACAGAACTGAACGCTGATGTCACCCAGGTCGGGCCGCGGCCGCTTCAGGATTGCATCGATCACCAGCCAGCGCTCGTGGAAGCCAAGATCGACCAGCCCCGATCCGATCAGGCGGCGGATCAGCGAGCGCGCGCCGTCGCAGCCGACCACGTAGCGCGCGTTCACCCCGTAAAGCCTGCCCGAAGAAAGATCCTCGAACCTCACCACGACGCCGTCCGCCTGCTCCTCGACGGCAAAGGCCTCGCACCGCTCGCGCACGGTGACCGAAGGCCAGCGCTCGAGGCCCTTGCGCAGCACGTCTTCCAGTTCGGGCTGGTGGAAGCGGTAGCTGGCGTTCCAGCCATGCGGTTTGGTCGGATGCAGCCGAGACCAGTCGAGAATGATGCGGCCTGCCGGATCGAGAAAGCGCATGCCGGTGGACAGGGCGAGATAAGGCAGCAGCGCCTCGGCGAGCCCGATCGACTGGAACACCCGCATCACCTCGTCGTCGAAATGAACCGCTCGCGGCAGGTGGTAGGCGGCCGCTTCCTTCTCGAGCACGCAGACCGAGATGCCCGCCTGGCCAAGGATGTTGGCGAGCGTCGCGCCGACCGGTCCCAATCCGATGATCGCGACGTCGCAACGCAGGGATGAAGAGGCGATCGGGTTCATGGGCCACGCTTCGCGCCGGTCGGGCGTATCTCACCCGATCTTCGGGAATGCGCGCGACGACCGCAACAACCCTTTTCCGTCAATGTGGATCGGAATCCCGCACGGAGCGGCCGTTTAGTTGGTTATAATCTTGGAGACGCAGAGCAGCGTGACGAGCCCGAGGAACAGCAGGTCGATATAGGACTTCAGCTCGCCCTCGTGGCGAAGCCTGCCGACCTCGCGAATGATCGGTTTGCGCGCCTGGCCGTCGGACGAGGCTGCCATCGCGAGCGTGCGCGCCTCGCCCTCGAGGCGCTCGATCTTCTGGAAGAAATTGAACTGGCGCAGCGTCGAGACCACGTGCATCACGGTGTAGACGAGGATCAGGAACGAAACGATTGCGCGCTGTTGATAGGCGGTCAAAAAATTCAGGCTGAAATAGACGACCGCGAGAAAGGCGAAGTTGGAGAGAAAGCGGTAGATATAGCCGAGTATCGTCAAGGACTGCTCCCTAAAGCGTTGGTCGGACGCGTGGTCGGTTTCGAAGCAACGGCGTGACGCCGCGCCCGATCGGGCCCTACAGTCTTGTTCGCGAGGAATCCGCTCTTGATACGATAGGCATGCTCCCGTTTGGCTGGGAGCGAGGCGGTAACGCGAGAATCTCTATGTGATTCCAAATATCGATGTCATGCACGCGACAGTAGAGCTGCAATGTTTTTTTCAGCTCCGCGCGACGTTCTCCAGCCAAAACGAAGAGGGCGGGATCGCTCCCGCCCTCGCAACTCAAGGCCAGCGCGCCGCTTATGCCGCAATCGCGTTGTCGGTCCAGCCGTCGAACGCCGGATCGCCGGCCTCGAAATATTCCTTGCGCAGCCGCGATACCAGTTCCTCCACCGAGACGATGTGCGTGACGCTGCCGATGCCCTGGCCGGAACCCCAGATTTCCTTCCACGCCTTCGGCTTGGTGCGCTCGCCCTCGTCGTTGGTGGCAAAGCTCATGGCGGCCTTGTCCGACGATCCCAGCGCGTCGGGATCGAGGCCGGCATTCTTGATCGAGGGCCTGAGATAATTTCCGTGCACGCCGGTGAACAGGTTCGAATAGACGATGTCGTCGGCGGAATATTCGACCACCATCGACTTGTAGCCGAGTGCTGCATTGGCCTCGTGGGTGGCGACGAAGATGGTGCCGATATAGCCGAAATCGGCGCCGAGCACGCGCGCGGCGCGCACCGCGCGGCCGTTGCCCATCGCACCCGACAGCGCGATCGGGCCGTTGAACCACTCGCGGGTCTCAGTGACGAAAGCGAGCGGCGACACCGTGCCGGCATGGCCGCCGGCGCCCGCCGCCACCAGAATGAGACCGTCGGCGCCCTTCTCGGCCGCCTTGTGCGCAAAGCTCTGGTTGATGACGTCGTGGAACACGATGCCGCCCCAGTTATGCACCGCCTGGTTCAGCTCGGGCCGCGCGCCGAGCGAGGTGATGATCATCGGCACCTTGTGCTTCTCGCACATCGCGAGATCCGCATCGAGGCGGTTGTTGGAACGGTGCACGATCTGGTTGACGGCGAACGGCGCCGACAACCGGTTCGGATTCTTGCGGTCGTGCTCGGCGAGCTCTTCCTTGATCCGCGCCAGCCACTCGTCGAGCATCGACTGCGGGCGCGCATTGAGCGCTGGGAACGAGCCAACGATGCCGGCCTTGCACTGGGCGATGACGAGCTCGGGACCGGACACGATGAACATCGGCGAGCCGATCACCGGAATTGACAGCCGGTTCTTGAACAGGGCCGGAATGGGCATTCGAAAAACCTCGTGAGATTTAGAAAAGCGTCTGATGGCACGATGCCAGAACTGGACGAAGATGCAATCGGCCAAGTCCCCGCCAAGTCCCCGTTTTGCGCATGGCCTTCTGCGAGAGCATGATGGACGTCATATGAAAGCGGCGCGGGGTGCGCCAACTCAATTGCAGGCGGCGCGGGTCACGTAATTGTCGGTGTGGCAATCGCCGTCCTTGCGCTGGTAACCGGGCAAGAAAATGCGCGGATTGCAGTTTTCCGCGGTCTCGACGTCGAGGCCGCGGCCGGTCTTGTAGCCCTTGGCCTGGCACAGCTGGTCAGAGGCGGTGCGACAGTCGGGCGCGCCGTTGTCGGCGCGGGCGCAGAGGGTATGGCCGGTTGCAAAGCCGGTGACCGGCAGTCGCGACAGCGTGTCCACCGTGCCCTTGTTGAGATCCTGGATGGTTTGCTGGGTACCTTTCATCGTTGACGACAGGCTGTCGACCGAGCCCTTGATGCCGTCGACGGAACCCTTGATCAGGTCGCCGAGCTTGTCGACCAGCCCCGGCGAAAACGCCGGCGCGCCGTTCTGCGGCGTGCCTTGGCCGGGCGACGGTGGCTGCCCGGTCGGCGGAGGCGGCGGTGCCGGTTCCGCAAGCGGCGCCACCGGCTGTGGCGCAGGCGCTGTCTCGTTTTGCGCCAAAGTCACGTCCGCCAGCGCGAGCCAGACACAACAGCGCAAGGCCGGGAACCACCCCCAGGGCCAGCGCTGGCATGCGTCGCAGCCGCGAAGTCGCAGGTCGGACGGCAGACATGTTTTGAAACGTAGCGCGTCGCTGGATGCGAGAAAAGCCGTCAGATCACGCGCGCGACGATGACAAAGCCCGACACCAGGAGCGCGGTTGCGACCGCGACCCAGAATCCGAGCCGCTTCTCGATCTCGGCACGGATCACGTCGCCGAACCGGTTCATCAGCAAAGCGGCGACAAAGAACCGTCCGCCGCGTGCGATGATCGAGAGCAGGATGAAGATCCAGAGATTATAGCCGGCGAAGCCCGACGTGATGGTGACGATCTTGTAGGGGATCGGCGTCAGCCCCTTCAGCAGAATGATCCAGGCGCCGTATTGCGCATAGGCGGCACGGAAAGCTTCGACCTTGTCACCATAGCCATAGAGACCGATCAGCCACTGGCCGATGGAATCATAGAGCAGCGCGCCGATGCTGTAGCCGAGCACGCCGCCAGCGACCGAGGCCGCGGTGCAGACCGTCGCATAGAGCCAGGCTCGGCCTGGCCGCGCCAGCGACATCGGGATCAGCATTACGTCCGGCGGGACCGGAAAGAACGAGCTCTCCGCGAACGAGATCGCGGTCAAGATCCACAGCGCGTAAGGCTTGTCGGCGGCGGCGATGCACCAGTCATAAATTCGTCTCAGCATCGGCGGTCCGCCGGCCTCCCGCGTGTCTTGCGCATGTCCTTACCCGGAAAACCGGTGCCCACCCATCCGGTCAAGCCGGAGGGCAAGCTTTTCCGGGACATGCGGTGAATTTCCGGCGCGTCAGTGACGGGAAAGGGGGCTGATGTCAACGGCGCTTGGCGGCGCGGCGGGCGCGCAGCGCGATGACCCCGCTCATATCGATGCCTCCGGACCGCGCTGTGCCGGTCCGTGCCGCCTTGCGCTGAGCCTTCGGCAGTTTTTCGGCAATGCCGAGCATCTTTTCGCGGCGATCCATCTCGGCCCAGACGTCGCGCGGCTTGACGCCGCAGGCGACCCACAACACCGCGAGATTGTAGATCAGGTCCGCGCTCTCGCGCACCACGGCGTCAGCCTCGCCGTTCATCGCGTCGATGACGACCTCGATCGCTTCCTCGGCGAGCTTCTTCGACATCTTGGCCTGGCCGCTGCGCAACAGGCGCGCGGTCCGCGAAACGGCGGGATCGAGGTCGCGGGCGGCGACCACTGCGGCATACAGGCGGTCGAGCAAATCACTCATGAGGCAACATTAGTTCAAACTCGCCGACGACGTGTTAACGCCTGCCCTTGCCTTGTGTCGAATTTTCGCAAGCTTCGCTAATGATGACGGCGGTACGCCTGCGGCACGAAGCGCGGGATCGCGCGCGCCACGTTGAACTGCGGCGCGGCGTGCACGAGCCCCGGACCGGCATGGACGTGCGGCACGAAGGCCGGCCCCGCGCGGTAGGCCGGCGCCCAGTAAACCGGTGCCAGCACCGTTCTGGCGCGGAGCGGTCGAAAGCCATCCCTGAACATTGAAATATCCGATCAAAGTGTCGGCGCCTGGCGTCACCGAAATGCAAAGCCAAGCGCGCAACGTTCCACCTTGTCGTCGTCATGCTGAATGGCAGTTGAACGGTTCGTGGCGAATTCAAGATGCCGCGTTGACAGGCGTTGGCTGCGCAATATTCCGAGTTGATCGTCGGCGACTAATTGCATAGTCACATGCGACAATAACGAACCTTGCGAGCGCGGCCAGTCCGCGCTTTAGCAGGACATCCGGTTCTCCAAAAAGTCGGTACCGGCATGCGAATCACAAAAAGCCGAAGATCAGTGCTGAGTGACCTGGTGGCTGTCGCATGTGTCGCGACCGGCTTCAATGTGGCGTGGCGCGGTTCGGCGAAGAGCGCAAACGTCGTGCGCGTGCTGCTCGATCGCCGACCCGACGGCGCCGCGGCGCCGTTCTTCGTGGCACAGACCAGGGGCTTGTTCCTAACCGAAGGCGTGGATGTCAGCGCGGAGGCAGCGAACGGCTCACAGGACGCCATCGAGCGTCTGGCGCGCGGCGACGCCGACATCGCAATCGCCGATTTCGATGCCCTGATCCGCTTCCGCGACGGCGCCGACGCGCCGCAGCTCAAGGCGATCTTCATCGTGTTCAACCGCACGCCCTATGTGCTGGTGGCGCGCAAGAGCCGCGGTGTCGCGACGCTCGCCGACATGCCCGGCAAGACACTCGGCATCGCCGAGGGCGATCTCGCCATCCGGCTGTGGCCGGCGGTCGCCAAACAGAACGGTATCGATCTCAGCCAGATCAAGATCGAGCGGATCGCGGCTGCCGTGCGCGGGCCGATGCTGTCGGCCGGCCAGGTCGACGCCACCACTGGCCTCTCCTATGGCACCGCCATCGACCTGCGCGACAACGGCGTGCCGGCCAATGATCTGATGGTGTTCCAGTTCGCCGACTATGGCTGCGACAGCTATGGCCAGGCGGTGATCGTCAGCCCGCAATTCCTGGCTGAGCATGCGGACGCCGCGTCGGGCTTCGTCCGCGCGTTGATCGGCGGCATCAAGCTGACCGTCAAGGACCCCGGCAAGGCGATCGATGCCGTGCTCGGCCAGATGGACGGCGGGGCGCGCGACGTCGAGCTGGAGCGGCTGCGCACCGTGCTCTCCGACAATGTCGTCACGCCCGAGGTGAGGCGCGCCGGGCTCGGCACGGTGGATCGACAGCGCTTCGACGCGTCGGTCCAACAGATCGCGGTCGATCACAAGTTTCGCAAGACGCCGGCCATGGCCGACATCTTCGACCCGAGCTTCCTGCCGCCCGAGGCACAGCGAAAGATCAACTAGTGGTGAAAATCAGACACTTCAGTCCCCGCGGATAGTCGTCCCCGCGCAAGCGGGGACCCATACTCCCTGCGCTTGTTGTCGTGCGTGGACCCAGTCAAATGGCGGCTCACTTCACTTTGGCCCGTCGTCCCAATATCGCTGCGGCGTATGGGTCCCCGCGTGCGCGGGGACGACCAGAGGGATTCGATCTGTTAGATTCTCACCACTAGGTTTTTGGAGTTACAGGTTAGCGCGCGTATTCACGCGCTCACGGAGCGATGCGATCACCCGTCGACGGATCAAACAGTTTGATCTTGCGGGTATCAACCGCGAAGCGAGTCATTTCGTTCACACGGGGGCGAAGATCCGCGGATACCCGACCAAGCGCGCGCTCATTGCCAAGGCGCAGGACAACAATCGTCTCTGCTCCAGTTGGCTCGATCATTTCCACCGAAGCAACGATGGTCAACGCAGCATCCGGCACGTCACCGAAATGCCGCGTCGGCTCGGTGATACATTCCGGACGAATCCCGAGTACAACTTCGCGGCCAACCCAGCTTTTCGCTTCCGCTGGTACGGGAAGCCGGATCACCGTCTCACCGTGTCCGATTGCTGCCATGGTCCCGCCGGGGGTTGCCTCCAGTCGAGCGGAAAGCGTGTTCATCGGCGGCGCCCCCATAAATCGGGCGACGAAGAGATTTGCGGGACGATTGTAGACGGTTTCCGGGTCGGCAAATTGCTGGACCACGCCCTGCCGCATGACGGCGATGCGCGTGGCCAGCGTCATGGCCTCGATTTGGTCGTGGGTGACATACACGATCGTTGAGCCAAGACGCTGGTGCAATTGCTTGATCTCCATGCGCATCTCGGCACGGAGCTGGGCATCGAGGTTTGAAAGCGGCTCATCGAACAAAAAGAGCAAGGGGTTGCGCACCAGGGCTCGGCCCATGGCGACGCGCTGGCGCTGGCCCCCGGACAGCTGGGCCGGCTTGCGGTCCAGCAAAGCCTCGATCTGCAGAAGTTTCGCAACCCGGGAGACTGCCTCATCGCGCTGCGCGCGCGGGACGTTACGGCATTCCATGCCAAACGTGATGTTCTGGCGCACCGTCATCGACGGGTAGAGCGCGTAGGACTGAAATACCATCGCGATGTCGCGATCCTTGGGCGCGATGTCATCGACGGCGTGCCCGCCGATCTCGATGCTGCCGGAACTTTGGCGCTCGAGGCCAGCGATGATATTGAGTAACGTCGACTTGCCGCAACCGGATGGCCCGACCAGCACCGTGAACTCGCCCGAACCGATCTCAAGGCTGATTCCTTTCAGCACCTCGGTGGCACCGAACCTCTTGGACACATCGCGAACGCTGAGAGCTGACATGCCCGTCCCCTACCTTACGGCGCCGGCGGTCAGGCCGCGTACGAAATACCTGCCGCCAATGAGATAGATCATCAGGGTTGGCAGGGCCGCGATTATCACCGCTGCGCTCTGGACGCCGTACTGCGGTATATCGGCGACTGCTGCGGAGAGCGCGATCAGCGCGGCGGTGACCGGCTGCTGCTGGCCGGTTGTGAATGTCACGCCATAGAGGAACTCGTTCCAGATGTGCGTGAACTGCCATATCACGGTGACGATCAGGATCGGCGGCGAGAGCGGCAACACGATACGCCAGAAGACACGGAAGAAGCCCGCGCCATCGATGCGCGCGGCCCTGATCAACTCGTGCGGGATGGCGACGTAGTAGTTTCGGCAGAACAAGGTGGTGAAGGAGAGCCCTTGGATCGTGTGGATCATCACCAGGCCCGTGAGCGTGTTGATGAGACCGACGTCGCGCAGCACGATGGTCCAGGGCAGCAAGCGCATCTGCTGGGGCAGGAAGATGCCAAGCGTAACGATGCCGTAGATCCAGCGATCACCGCGAAAGCGCCAGAGCGAAACGGCGTAGCCGGCGACAGCGCCAAGCAACGTGGACAAGATCGTCGCCGGAATGGTGACGATCGCCGAGTTCCGCATGTACGGCCGGATACCGGCGCAGGTCTGCGCGACGCAAAAATCGGCCCAAGCGGTGCCGTAATTGCTCCACGCAAAGTGCGCCGGCCAGCCGATCATCGAGGTCTGCGCGATCTCCTCGTTGGTGCGCAGCGAGTTCAACACGACAACGACGAGTGGCACGAGCCAGGCTGCCGCGACCAGCGCAACGACGACATAGATGAGCGTGCGGCCTGGCGCGAAGGTGCCCTCACGCATCGTGCGGTCAAGCATGGGCGGCCTGCCTGCGCTGGACATGCCGCCACGCTGCATACGGCAGCAACACCGCGAGAAGGATCAGCAACATGAGAACGGCCGCCGCCGCACCACGGCCGAGCAGGCCGCGCTGGAACATCATGTCGTAGACGACGAGGGCCGGCAGCTGGGTCGCAATTCCAGGGCCTCCGTTGGTGAGGGCGCGAACAAGGTCGAAGGTCGTAATCGCGAACTGCAGCTGGATCACGATGACGGTTACGGTGATCGGCCAAAGCGTCGGCAGAATGACGCGGCGGTACATCCGGATCGGTCCGGCGCCATCGATCTGCGCGGCCTTGACAAGGTCGGTGTCGACCGACCGAAGGCCAGCGAGGAAGAGCGCCATGGCGAAGCCCGAGGATTGCCAGATCGCCGCGATCACAATGGTCCAGATCGCCATGTCGCGGTCGACCAGCCAGTCGAACCGGAAGGAGGTCCAACCCATGTCGTTGACGAGCTTCTGGATACCAAAGCCGGGATTGAGCAGCCAACTCCAGACCGTGCCGGTCACGACGAAGGAGACGGCCAAGGGGTAGAGAAAGATCGAGCGCAGCACGTTCTCGCCGCGGATGCGCTGGTCGAGCAGGATCGCAAGCACGAGGCCCGTCAGCAAGCTCAGCAGCACGAAGGCGCCGCCAAACAGCAGCAGATTGTCGAAGGCGATATTCCAGTTCCGCGTCGCCATGACCGCCGTGTAGTTACGCAGGCCGACCCAGCCCGAGACCGGAATGAGCGTTGAAGGCGTGAATGAAATCCAGATCGTCCACAGCGCGAACGAAACCAGATGCGCGGCCGACAACAGCAGCGGCACCCAGATGATCAGATACTCGGGCAGCCGGCGCACCATGCCCGGAATCGCCATCTGCCCCGTTCGCGTTGCCGCAGCGACGGCGTCGGTCAACGAGCCCCCTCGACGGCCTCGGCGAGGCGGGTGATGGCCTGCTCTGGCGTAATCGTCTTGTCCTTCACGTACTCGGTGATCACGTCGATCATCGCTGCGGTCAGGCCGTTTTCGTGCGCCATATTGTGCGCGAGGCTGAGGACGGCCTGATTGTTGGCGACGAAATCCTTGAGCGCGGCGGCAGTCCGGCGCTGACCGTCGGACCAGCCGGCGCCGGAGAGGTCGACATCGGTGCGCACGGGTATTGATCCAGTGATCTGCGAATACATGGTCTGGATCGTCGGATCCATGACGAGCTTCGCCATCAGCTTCTGACCGGCCTGCAGATCGGCCTCACTGCGCTGCCAGAAAATGAAAGCATCGGCATTCAACAGGAAGACTGGCTTGGTGTTGTCGGAGGGACCTGGCGCAATGATGAAGTCGTCGAACTTGAAACCTGCGTTGCGCAACACGCCCTGCGCCCAGCCTCCCTAAATCATCATGCCCATATCGCCATCGACGAAGCGCTTCAGGTTGGTGGCATACGGTTGGGCGCCGGTGTTGGGGTCCATCCAGTTGGCGATTTTGCGCACCTGTGCGAAGGCAGCCTTTATCTCGGGGCCCTTCAAGGCCTTCTCGTCGAGATTCATGATGGCGGCGCGGTATGCGGTGGGACTTATGCCAGCGAAAGAGGCCTCGAATTTCTGTCCATCGTCGGGGCGGGTGCCGCCGTTGGCGATCGGGTATAGGACCCCGCCCGCTTTCATCTCTTCGGCGAGGTCGTTGAACTCAGCCCACGTGACGGGAATCTTGTCGGCCTTGGCCTTGTCCATCGCGCGCTTGGAGAGAAACAGCATGTTGGTGGCATAGATCTGCAGCGGCAGCGAAATCCACTTGCCCCCGGGCTTGTGCAGTCGCGCAAGGTCTGGAGCGACGACCTTCTCGTAACCGGCGGCCGCTACAACATCATCGAGGTTGACGGTCGGCGCGATTTTCGACCAGGCCGCAATCTCGGGGCCCTTGAGTTGCGAGCAGGCCGGCGGATCACCGGCCATGATCTGAGCGCGCAGTTTGTTCATCATCTCGGTCGTGAATCCGGGAACGGGCGAATGCTGCCAGACGCCGCCCTGCTCCTCGAATTTCTTGCCGAGCGCGGTGATGGCCGCCCCGTCGCTGCCTGCCGACCATTGCGAGATCACGGTCAGGCGCGGCTTGACGCCCGAATCCTTAGAGACTTGGGCCATGGCGAAATGAGGAGCGGCGAACAGGCCGGCGGTGCCGGCGAGCATGGTACGGCGGCTGATGTTTTTCATTGGTGCGTTTCCTTCGGTCCGGGCGGGGTGCGCAATTGACGAAGCCGATACGCCTTACCCATTCTCAAGCACCTGCGGTCGCGTGACAAGCTTCAGATCGTCCCCGGAGAGCTGACGAAATTATTGCACTGCGGAGAACACCCGGGAGCGCCAATCTCCGCGATAGTACCTACGCCGATGGAGCAGCGTCAGCGTTTGCTGCTTCAAAATTCAAAACATGCCGCTGATCCGGTTGCCAAGTCAGTCTGCATGACCGCGCGAAGGAGATCGCCGACATCGGAGTTACGGAACATACTGCGGCTATCTGTTTGTGGTGGTCGGAAAGGTTGAGCGGCAGCGCCACCGTTCACCGAAATAAGCCAATTGCGAAAGACTTTTGGCGGACGACTGCTTCCCGCTTTGCCTCTGAAGGCAAATCCCATCGGCTGGATAGGCGAGTTCGCTTCGGGTCTGCTCGGCCCGAGATGACGACCGGCAGTTGTCCGACGCAAGACCTATCCTTCCCCCGATGTTCCGCTAAAATGACGACTGCGGCGTCGGCCGCGCGTGCAAAAACTGCGTCCCCAGCGGCTGTCATGTCCCTGCTTCGTTTGTACTCTCGCGTGCTGGCGCTTCTCGGATCGGAAGCTCGACTTGGCTGGTTGCTGGCCTTCGCAAACGTGCTGCTGGCGATTGCGCAATACGCCGAGCCTGTGCTGTTTGGCCGGGTCATCGACGTATTGGCCAGCGGCCAGGCCCAGCCGGCCACCAGCGCGACGGCAAATTCCGCGGTGTGGCCGCTGCTCGGTATCTGGGTGGCGTTCGGCCTGTTCACGATTGCCTGCAGCGCGGTGGTCGCGCTCCACGCCGACCGTCTCGCCCACCGCCGCCGCCAGATCGTGCTCGCGGATTATTTCGATCACATCCTGCAGCTGCCGCTGACCTACCACTCGGGCGTCCATTCCGGCCGGCTGATGAAGGTCATGCTGCAGGGAACCGACGCGCTGTGGCGGCTGTGGCTCGGCTTCTTCCGCGAGCATCTCGCGGGCATTGTCTCGCTCGTCGTGCTGCTGCCGCTCGCCTTCTACCTGAACTGGCGGCTCGCAATCCTGCTGTTCATCCTGTGCGGCGCCTTCACGGCGCTGACCACCATCGTGGTGCGCAAGACCCACGGCATGCAGAACGACGTCGAGGAGTTCTATTCAGACCTCGCCGCGCGCGCCTCCGACGCGCTCGGCAATGTCGCGCTGGTCCAGAGCTTTGTCCGGATCGACGCCGAGGTTCAGGCGCTGCGCACGGTCAGCGACAACCTGTTGTCAGCGCAGATGCCGGTGCTGTCGTGGTGGGCGCTGGTCACGGTGATGACCCGCGCCTCGACCACCATCACCGTGCTCGCGATCTTCATTCTCGGCACGGTGCTGCACAGCGAGGGGCTCGCCACCGTCGGCCAGATGGCGATGTTCGTCTCGTTCGCCACCATGCTGATCGGGCGCCTCGAACAGGTTGTGGGCTTCATCAACAGTGTTTTCATGGAAGCGCCGCGCTTGAGGCAGTTCTTCGAGGTGCTGGACACGGTGCCGGCGGTGCGCGACCGCCCCAATGCGATCGACACCGGTCGCCTGACCGGCCTCGTCGAGTTCTCCGACGTGACCTTCTCGTATGACGGCAAGCGCCCCGCGGTGGAGGACCTCTGCTTCATGGCGCTGCCCGGGCAAACGATCGCGTTGGTCGGACCGACTGGCGCCGGCAAATCGACCGCGATTGCGCTCTTGCATCGCGTGTTCGATCCGCAGTCCGGCTTCATCAAGATCGACGGCATGGACATCCGCGACATCAAGGTCGCAGCGCTCAGGCGGAATATCGGCGTGGTGTTCCAGGAAGCGCTGCTGTTCGACCGCTCGATTGCCGAGAACCTGCGCGTCGGCAAGCCCGATGCCACCGACGACGAGTTGCGCGAGGCCGCAGCCCGTGCGCAGGCGCTCGAGTTCATCGAGTCGTCCGACCAGAAATTCGCTGCAAGCGTCGGCGAGCGCGGCCGCATGCTGTCCGGTGGCGAACGGCAACGGCTGTCGATTGCACGCGCGCTGCTCAAGGATCCGCCGATCCTGATTCTTGATGAGGCAACGAGTGCACTCGACGCGGTCACCGAGGCCAAGCTGAACGCCGCGCTCGACGAGGTGATGAAGAAGCGCACCACCTTCGTGATCGCGCACCGGCTGTCGACGATCCGTAACGCGACCAGGATTCTGGTGTTCCAGAACGGGCAAATCGTCGAAAGCGGCACGTTTGAGGAACTTGTTGCGAAGGGCGGGCGCTTTGCCGAATTCGCGCGTGCGCAGTTCATGGTGCAGGGACCGCTCGCGGCGACCCCGCAGCTGCTCACGGCGACGGAACTGAACAAATAAGCAACGTCGAAATTTGGCCCATTTTTCATCCACCATGGTGATGAGTCGCCCTCTGTTCTCAGCGTCGAACCGGGTATAGGGTGGCGTCGGCCGCTCACCGATGTGGCGCTGCAAAGCGCGTCTGCGCATCACCACGATCTCAATCGCAGCTCTCGCGCACGTGACGAGAGCCTTACGGACCGGAAGTAGCTCGTGATTCCTGCGCAACTGCCTCGCCAATTTTCTTTTGTCTCTCGTTCTGCTCGCGCTTGTCGCTGTCATCATGACGCCGCGCGGCGCTTATGCCGAAGCAACGATCCTGATCGAAGCCGATAGCGGTAAGGTGTTGCAGGCCGAGAACGCGACCTATCCCTGGTATCCCGCGTCGATCACGAAATTGATGACCACCTACACCATCCTCAAGGCGGTCAAGGACGGGCGCATCACGCTCGACACGCTGTTCACAGTGTCGCCGATCGCCGCCATCCAGGCGCCGACCAAGATGGGATTCCGGCCCGGCACACAGGTCACCGTCGATAACGCGCTCAAGATGATGATGGTGCGGTCGGCCAACGATATGGCCGTGCTGCTCGCTGAAGGGCTCGATGGTTCGATCGAAAAATTCGCCGACGAGATGAACGCCAATGCGGCGAAGCTCGGCATGACGCAGACGAGCTACGTCAATCCGAATGGGCTGCCCGCCGATGGCCAGATCACGTCGGCACGTGACATGGCGATGCTGGCGCGCGCGATCGTGCGCGAACTGCCGGAGTACGAATATTACGTCCACATTCCTGCGATCCGGTTCGGCAAGCGCGTCACCCGCAACTACAACAGTTTGATCGGGCGCTATCCTGGCGCCGACGGCATGAAGACCGGCTTCATCTGCGCCTCGGGCTTTAATCTCGTCGCCTCGGCGACGCGCAATGGCCGGCGGCTGATCGCGGTCGTGCTCGGCGCGCCATCTTCGGCGGTGCGCGCCGCCAAAGCCGCGCAGCTGCTCGAGACCGGCTTCAACGGCAACGCGCTGTCGTGGCTGACGCCGGCGCTCGGGCTCGTCGACCAGCTGCAGCCCATCGCGGCCGCGCCGCCGAATCTGCGCGACGATACCTGTGGCCCGAAGCGCAAGCGGCCGGGCGTTGAAGACACGGACGACGACAACATCGCAATCAATCTCGCGCCGGTGCAGGGCTCGGGCTCCGGGCCGAGCTTCTCGCTGTTCGCGACAGCTTCTGCGTCGCCGGCAGCAACCATGAAGCCGTCGGAAATGCTGGCGATGGCGCCGGCGGCGGCCGAGCCGGTGGTCGTCTACACCGGGCCGAAGCGCGACGGGGCTGCGCTTGCCGCTGCAGTCGCTGCCGATGAGGCGAGCCAGGACGTCAAGGGCAAGGGCAGACGCGGCAAGGGCACACGAGTTGCTGCCGTCAAGCCGACCGCCAAGCCCGAGAAGAAGCCGGACAACACCGCCGTCGCAGCCAAGCCCGAAGCAAAGCCCACGCCACCGAAGACGGTGGCGAAGCCCGCCACCGGCAAATCTGCGACCGCTGCCGCAAAGCCTGCCGACAAGCCAAAGACCGCGGCGCCGAAGACGACGGCGAAGCCCGAGGCCAAGACTTCTGCGTCGTCCACCGGCACCAAGCTGGCGGCGAAGCCCGTCGACAAGCCAAAAGACAGCTCCAAGAGCCAGTAACCGGCGCCACGCAGCCGCAGCAACGCGGGCATCAAAGCCGAGCACGCCGCCCTGCGCCACCCCGCCTGCTTGCCCTCTTTCCCGCCGCGTCCGATATTAGCCCGGAACCCACCAATTCAACCCGCCAGCGAAGAGCGGGCAATTTGATATTGCGAGGAACTCCATGGATCGCATCTGGCTCAAGCACTATCCACCCGGCGTGCCCGCTGACATCGACCCCGCGCAATATCGGTCGCTGGTCGCGCTGCTGGAAGAGAGCTTCGCCAAGTTCGCCGACCGCAAGGCGTTCATCTGCATGGACAAGGCGATGACCTATCGCGAGCTCGACGAAGCCTCGACCGCGCTCGCCGCCTATCTGCAGGGCAAGGGGCTTGCGAAAGGCGCACGCGTCGCCGTGATGATGCCGAACGTGCTGCAATATCCGGTCGCGACCACCGCCGTGCTGCGCGCCGGCTACACCGTCGTCAACGTCAACCCGCTCTACACGCCGCGCGAACTCGAGCACCAGCTCAAGGACTCCGGCGCCGAAGCGATCATCGTGCTGGAGAATTTTGCTACGACCGTACAGCAGGTGCTGCCGCACACCCAGGTGAAGCATGTCATCGTCGGCAGTATGGGCGACATGCTCGGCTTCAAGGGCGTAATCGTCAATTTCGTGGTGCGGCGCGTGAAGAAGATGGTGCCGGCCTATTCGCTGCCCGGCGCCACCGGCTTCAACGAGGCAATCTCGGCAGGCCGCGGCATGACGCTGAAGAAGCCCGCGATCGGTCCCGACGACGTCGCCTTCCTGCAATACACCGGCGGCACCACAGGCGTTTCCAAGGGGGCGACCCTGCTCCACCGCAACATCGTGGCCAACGTCCTGCAGAACGACGCCTGGCTGCAGCCGGCGCTGACCAAAGCGCCAATCGTCAACGAACTGCTGATCGTGTGCGCGCTGCCGCTCTATCACATCTTCGCGCTGACCGCGTGCTTCCTGCTCGCGGTGCGCGCCGGCGGCTGCAATCTGTTGATCCCGAATCCGCGCGACATGCCGGGCTTCATCAAGGAATTGAAGAAATACAAGGTCAACAGCTTCCCGGCGGTCAACACGCTCTACAACGCACTGCTGCACGCTCCGGGCTTCAGCGAGATCGACTTCTCGATGCTGAAGAGCTCGTTCGGCGGCGGCATGGCGACGCAGAAGGCCGTTGCCGACGCGTGGAAAAAGACCACGGGCTGCGCGTTATCGGAAGGTTACGGACTTTCCGAAACCTCGCCGACGCTGACCTGCAACCGCGCCGACGCTGACGAATACAACGGCACGATCGGGCTGCCCGTGCCATCGACCTGGATCTCGATCCGCGACGACGCCGGCAACGAGGTGCCGCTCGGCCAGTCCGGCGAGATCTGCGCCAAGGGACCGCAGGTGATGGCCGGTTACTGGAACAGGCCGGATGAGACCGCAAACGTGATGACGTCGGACGGCTTCTTCCGGACCGGCGACATCGGCGTCATGAACGCCGATGGTTACACCAAGATCGTCGACCGCAAGAAGGACATGATCCTGGTCTCCGGCTTCAACGTCTATCCGAACGAGGTCGAGGACGTGATCGCGATGCACCCGGGCGTGCTCGAGGTCGCCGTCGTCGGCGTGCCCGATCCGCATTCGACGGAAGCCGTGAAGGCGTTCGTGGTGAAGAAGGATCCGAACGTGACGGCGCAGGACATCATCAAGTTCGCCGGCACGCAGCTGACGAACTACAAGGTGCCGAAGCAGATCGAATTCCGCAACGAACTGCCGAAAACCAATGTCGGCAAGATCCTGCGCCGCGCGCTACGCGACGAACCGGCCAAAGCGGAGAAGGCGGCGTAGGTCTTCGACAGCGCGAGCGAAGCGAAGCAATCCCGTCGTACGAAGAATTGGATTGCTTCGTCGCTACACTCCTCGCAAAGACGAATCTCGCACCCTGTCGAGCCAAAATAACAATGACCGCAAATAACATCTCCCCCGCCGACATCATCACGTTCTGGCGCGAGGCCGGCAAGGAGCGCTGGTGGAAGAAGGACGACGCGTTCGACGCGACGATCCGCGCGCGCTTTCTTTCGACGTGGGAAGCTGCAAGAGCCGGCAGCTTGCAGGATTGGCGCGCGAGCGATGACGGCTTGCTGGCGCTGACGATCGTGCTCGACCAGTTCCCGCGCAACATGTTCCGCGGCGACGCGCGCACTTACGCGACCGATTCCCTCGCGCGTGAGGTCGCGTCACAAGCGATCGCGACAGGTGTCGACCAGCGCATCGATCAAACGCTGCGGCAATTCCTCTATATGCCGTTCATGCATTCGGAAGCGCCCGCCGATCAGGAACGATGCATCGCGCTGTTCAGCGCGGCCGGCGAAGGCGAGAACGCGAAATTTGCCGAAGGCCACGCCGACATCGTGCGCCGCTTCGGACGCTTTCCCCACCGCAACAAGATGCTCGGGTCGCGCCGACGACCGAACGACGGAGCAGAGCTTCCTCGACGAGGGCGGGTTCTCGGGTTGACCACCGGTGACGCCAACCATTTGATCTTTCGACAGAACTTCAGGGTTTTCGCAGGGATTTCGGGCATTGGCGATGACGGTAATATATTACCTTATTTCCTCGACTTAGCTAAACCGCCCAACCAATTCTTAATGGATCGTTGATAAAGCGAGCCATCTCCGAAAGTGAAGCAATGAGGCCGCGGTGGCCGTCGTCGAGGCCGAGCCGACAAATCACAAGCCGACCGGGTTGATCAGCCGCGTCCGCACGCCGCTTTAAGCGGCGGCGAGAACGCGCTGACCAAGCGGCTCGCCGGCACCATCTTCATCATCCGCGTGCTCAGCGCCGGCATGGCCTATCTCTCGCAGGTGCTGCTCGCCCGCTGGATGGGCACCTCCGACTACGGCATCTACGTCTATGTCTGGACCTGGGTGCTGCTGCTCGGCTCGATGATGGACTACGGCACCTCGGTGTCCGCGCAAAAGTTTATCGCCGAGTATCGCGTCCAGAACCGCAACGATTTGCTGCGCGGCTTCATTTTCGGCAGCCGCTGGATGACGTTTGCCGTGTCTTCGCTGGTCGCGCTCGCGCTCGCCGGCCTCGTCTGGGCGCTGTCGACGCATCTCGATCGCGCCGCGATCATCCCGCTCTATCTCGGCTGCGCGACGCTGCCGCCGTTCGTGGTCGCCAACGTGCAGGACGGAATCGCCCGCGCCTATGACTGGATGCGGCTTGCATTGATGCCGCAGTTCATCGTGCGGCAGACGCTGATCATCGGTTTTACGGGCGCAGCGTTCCTCGCCGGCGCGCACCTCAACGCGATCGACGCCATGAACGCAAGTGCCATCGCAGTGTGGATTGCAATGATCGGGCAGTTGCTGCTGCTCAACCGGCGGCTCGGCGGCGCGGTTGCGCAAGGCCCGCGCGTCTACGCCGTGAAGAGCTGGCTTGCCACCTCGCTGCCGATCCTGATCGTCGAGAGCTTCTATCTGCTGCTGTCATACATCGACGTGCTGGTGCTGCAGTATTTCCGCCCGTCGGAGGACGTCGGTATCTACTATTCCGTGGTGAAGACGCTGGCGCTGGTGTCGTTCGTGCACTACGCGATGTCGGCATCGACCGCACACCGCTTCAGCGAGTACCACACGTCAGGCAACCACGAGAAGCTGTCGAGCTACTTGAGCCATGCCATCAAGTGGACGTTCTGGCCGTCGCTCGCCGCAACCGTCGGCCTGCTCGCGATCGGCAAACCGCTGCTCTGGCTGTTCGGCCCACAGTTCACGGCGGGATATCCGATGATGTTCATCCTCTCGATCGGCCTCTTGGCGCGCGCGGCGATCGGCCCGATCGAGAAGCTCCTCAGCATGATCGGCCAGCAGCGTCTCTGCGCCGGCGCTTACGCGCTCGCCTTCGTGATGAATTTTGGGCTCTGCGTGATCCTGGTGCCGCGTTTCGGCGGCTACGGCGCCGCAGCCTCCACGGCGATCGCGCTGGTGTTCGAGACGGCGCTGCTGTTCTGGATCATGCGCTACCTCGGCTTCCACGTGCTGGCGTTCGGGAAGCGGAAGCGGGCGATGGTCGTCCCCGCGAACGCGGGGACCCATACGCCGCAGCAGAATTGAGACCACGGGCGCGCGTCACTCGTCTGCCTGGGACCACGTCCCGCGCACAATGACCGGCACCGGGGCTATGGGTCCCCGCGTTCGCGGGGACGACCCGATGTCTGCCGCTGCCTCCCCCTACTCCGCGGTCCAGCCGCCGTCGATCGACAGGTTGGCACCGGTGATCTGGGCGGCGTCGTCGCTGCAGAGGTAGAGCGCGAGCGCGCCGACCTGGTCCGAGGTCACGAACTCCTTGGTCGGCTGCGCTTCGAGCAGCACGTCGTGGATGACCTGATCGCGCGTCAGGTTGCGCGCCTTCATGGTGTCGGGGATCTGTTTCTCGACCAGCGGGGTCCAGACATAGCCCGGCGAGATGCAGTTGCAGGTGATCTTGAAGGTCGCGAGCTCGAGCGCGACGGTCTTGGTCAATCCGGCGATGCCGTGCTTGGCCGACACATAGGCCGCCTTGAACGGCGAGGCGACCAGCGAGTGCGCCGAGGCGGTGTTGATGATGCGGCCCCATTTGCGCTTCTTCATGCCGGGGACGGCGGCGCGGATGCCGTGGAACGCCGACGACAGATTGATCGCGAGGATGGCGTCCCACTTCTCGATCGGGAACTCCTCGATCGGGGAGACAAACTGGATGCCGGCGTTGTTGACGAGCACGTCGACCGAACCAAACGACTTTTCGCCGAGCGCGACCATGTCGGCGATCTCGGCAGGCTTGGTCATGTCGGCGGCCGAGTAGACGCACTTGACCTTGAACTCGCTCTCGATCGCGGAACGCTCCTTCTCGATATCGGCGGCGGCACCAAAACCGTTGATCACGATGTTGGCGCCGGCGCCCGCCATCTTGCGGGCGATCGCAAGCCCAATGCCGCTGGTTGATCCGGTGATAACGGCGGTCTTGCCCTTGAGGTCAGTCATGAATGCTCCTGTTCACTCGTTGATGGCTTTGGTCAGATGGCCTGCCGCGTCAACTTCGTCGCGGGTCAGGTCGTAGGTCACCATGGTCTCGCCGTTCTGCGGCCGCTCCAGCCACTCGGGATGCCGCATCGAGCGATGCACGTCGCGCTCGCCGCTCTTCCAGTGCTCGATCATCCCGGCGCGCGAGAAATCGTAGTCCTTCGAGTTGCTCTCGAAATTCTTGGTGCGATAGATCAGGTGCACGACGGTGACGGTGTTCTCCTTGGCGTCTTCGCACAGCTTCTGCACCGCGGGATCGGATTGATATTCCACCGGCAGGCGCTTCAGGAATGCGCGGATGGCTTTGCGCGTATTGTGCAGCGTCATGTTCGCATTGGTGTTGAGTCGGCTGCGGCTGGAGTAGCGGATGTCTTTTTCTCGCTCGGCAGCCTCGAGCAGCGTTGTCGGCAGCGGGCCGCGCGAGGGAAACAGGTCGACCTGGAAGATCAGGAGGTCGCGGTCGCGCTCTTCCTCGAGGACGTATTCGAGCGGCGTGTTGGAAACGAGCCCGCCGTCCCAGTAGTGCTCGCCGTCGATCTCGATCGGCGGGAAGCCCGGCGGCAGCGCACCCGACGCCATGATGTGCTCAGGGATGATCGTTTGCTTGAAGTTGTCGAAATAGATGAAGTTGCCAGTCGTGATGCCGACCGCGCCGACGCTGAGGCGCGTCTTCTTCGCGTTGATCAGGTCGAAATCCACCAGGCGCTGCAGCGTCGCCTTCAGCGGCGCGGTGTCGTAATAGCTCAGCGATTGCGGCGAGCCCGGTGGCCACAGCAGCGCCGGCGGAAAGCGTGGCGTGAAGAATCCGGGCACGCCGAAGGTCGCGATCCACGCAGCAGCAGCTTCATGAAACGCCGAATGCGATTGCTCGCCGACGAGAGGCAGCTTCCACGGCACGGGCGCGGTGGCCATCTCCCAGAATTCCTTCAACCGCGCGACGCGTCGCTCGGGCGGATTGCCGGCAATGATCGCCGCATTGACCGCGCCGATCGAAATACCTGCGACCCATTCGGGCATGAAGCCGTGATGGCAGAGCGCGTGATAGGCGCCGGACTGGTACGAGCCGAGCGCGCCGCCACCCTGCAGGACGAACACGGGCATCGCCTTTGCCGGTGTCCTGGCTGGCGTTGACGTTTCAGCGACAGGGGATTCCTGGACGGTTTGGTCGTTCATCGGATGCGCTCGAACACTTGATGAATTCGTTTCCGCTCATTCCCGCGACCGCGGGAATCCAGTCAAAAAGAGATGGCGATCCGGGGCTCGCGCTCGTTGTCTGACAAAAGCCGGATCCCTCAGGCCAACAATTGTTTGGCCGACTTCCGCGGGGACGAGCGGAGAAGATTCCGATACACTGTCAATTCGCTTCGCTCTAGCAAGAACTCGCGCGCTAAATATGACACGAGCGCGTGATATGGCGAAGTCGACGCGCCGGGTCGATCAAATTTGAGCGGAACTCAGGGCGTGTCCGGTGCCGCAAGGATCATGGCCCAGAACACCTTGTAGCGGGTGTTTGGCGCATAAACCGCCGCGATGCCCATTTTTGTGACACCGGACCGCAGCATATTCTCCCGGTGCGGCGGCAACTCCCGCCAGCCGGAGAACGCTTCGGAAAGGGTGTCGTAGCCGGCGGAAATGTTCTCGACTGCAAGCTTCGCATCATACCCGGAGCGCTTGATGCGCACCCCGAGCTCGCCGATCACGTTGTGGTCCAGCTTGTTGCGCTTCGCCATCGCCTCGGCCTGGGTCTCGGCGGCACGCGTCAGCACCGGATCGATCTCGACCGCGCCGAGCCCGTTGTTGACGCGGTAGGTCGAGATCATCGAGACGGCGACCGAGGAATCGAGATGCGCGCCGGGCCGCGCCATGCTGGCGTTGAAAGCGGGATTCTCAGGCGGCAGCCGATCGGCCGCGCAGCCGGCGAGCAGGAGTGCCAGTCCAAAAAGTGCAATGAAAGTCCGCAACGTGAAAAGCCCTTGCCCCCGAATCATCGGGCCGCTTGTTGCATGGAAACGGTGGCTGAAACGTGAAGATTTTTGGGGGATGGGCGTGGCCGGTTTCGCGGAGGTCAATTCTCGTCTATAAAGAGCCCATGACCAAGTTGCTCGAAAAGGCCATCGAAAGAGCCCGCGCACTCCCGGCCGAAGACCAGGATGCGGTTGCCATCGCGATGCTGGCGATGGCTGACGAGCTGCCGATCTCTGCTCTCGACGAAGAAACCCGCTCGGCCATTCGTGAAGGACTTGAGCAGGCACGGCGCGGGGACTTCGTTCCTGACGCAGAAATCGACGCGCTCTGGAAGCGGCACGGTCTGTGAAGGTTCGCTACACGCCAAGGGCGCGTAGCGACCTTGAATCGATCCTCGAATACATCGACGAACGAAGTCCCACGGGCGCGCGCAACGTGAAGCACGCGATCAGGAAGACGATCGAACTCATCGGCGAATTTCCTGAAGGCGGCCAACATGCCGGAGAACAAGCCGCACGGGTCCTGCCGGCGGGTCGTTATCCGTATTTGATCTATTGGAGTGTCGAGGATGGCGAGGCTTGGATCCTTCATATCCGTCATGCGCGGCGACGGCCATGGAGAGGCCAATAGCCCCTCAGGCGAAGTTCACGGCTTCGCCTTCGCTCGCTCGCGCATGATCCGGCGGCGCTCCTTGGCCTCGTCCGACCAGACCGCATCGAGGTCGTAGAATTCGGGGACGACCTTGCTGCCCGGCGCGAAGGTCACCCACGGCTGCTTCGACGACGTGAAGATGTGGATGTCGGGCGGGCAGCGGTCGGGGTCGTCCATGGTGCCGACGCGGACGAACCGCACCGCCGGCCCGGCTTGCGGATAGTTGCTCCAGAGCGCGACCTTGCAGACCGGGCAGCGCGCAATGCGCTGGCCCTTGCCGCTGGCGGACGGTGTATCGATGATTTCGGGCTCGTTCGCGGTGTGAACAACGCGGTCCGCCTCATACATCGCGTTGAGTGCGTGCGCGGTGCCGGTCTCGCGCTGGCACCAGCGGCAATGGCAGGCATGGACGATCATCGGCTTGCCGGTCAGGCGATAGCGCACGTGGCCGCAGGTGCAGCCGCCTTCGCTGAAATCCGTGATCATTGGCCATGATGCGCCTCCCGACAGTCAGTGGGACAGCGCGAAGGGGATCACAGGGGCTCGGCGCGATCAACTGAGTTGAGATCGGTCCTCGACGGATTCAGTTCGGCCTCATCCTTCGAGACGCCCGTCTTCGCTCTTCGAGCTACGCCGGGCTCCTCAGGATGGGCGATCGCGGGGACGAGCGGAGTGAGACCGGCTAGCCAACCGCCGTCGCATGTGATCCCGCACTCGGTCTTGCCGCGGTCGCGCCAGCGGCCGGCGCGCGGGTCTTCGCCGGGTTTGGTGCGCGTGGTGCAGGGCATGCAGCCGATCGAGGCGAAGCCTTTGGCCTGCAGCGGATGCGGCGGCAGTTTGGCACTCAGGAACACGGCCTTCAGCTCCTCGACCGAGACGTTGGCGAGCGGGTTGAACTTCAGTCTTGCGCCGTCGGCCTCAACCACCGGGATATCGGCGCGGTCGCCACCCTGGAAGCGCTTGCGGCCGTTGAGCCAGCCGTCGAAGGCGATGAGCGCGCGCGCCAGCGGCTCGACTTTGCGGATGCGGCAGCAGGCGTCGGGATCGGTCAGCCACAGCTCGCGATCGCCATCCTCGCGCTTAAGCGCCGCCTCGTCGGGCTTGATGCTGCGGACGTCGCGCAGGCCGAGCAGCTTCGTCAGCGTATCGCGATAGGCGAGCGTCTCCTCGAACAGCCAGCCGGTGTCGAGGAACACGACGGGGATCGCCGGATCGACGTCGGCGGCGAACTTCAGCAGCACCGCCGACTCCGTGCCGAACGACGACACCAGCGCGAGCTTGTCGCGCCCGACCTCGTTGACCGCAGCGCGGATGATCTCGACCGGCGAGGCCGTCCTGCAGCGCGCGGTCAAGCCGCGCGGCGCGGGCGGCGAGGTCAGCACCCAAATCCCGGTCGTCCCCGCGACCCATAATCACTGTGTCGGTTGTGCGGTTTGGCATCAAAGAAACACCACGATCACTTCTGTTCGTCATCCCAATTCTGCTGCGGCGTATGGGTCCCCGCCTTCGCGGGGACGACGATCACACGCTCATCAGGACGCCGCGGCTCCCTTCATCAGCTCGCTGTCACTGTTGTCATTAAGGCGCGCCATGCGCTGCCGGAACACGGTGACGCGGCCGTCGCCGGTCGGCTGGTAGAACACCGAGTAGCGCTTCAACGTCTCGGCAAACGCGGTGGCGTCCGCTTCCTTCTTGACCTCGAACGCATTGAAACCGGCGCGCTGCATGAACAGGAACTGGTCGCGCAGCACCTGGCCCGTGGCGCGCAGCTCGCCGCGATATTTCAGCTGCTCACGCAGGATGCGGGCCTGGCTGTAGGCGCGGCCGTCCTTGAACGCCGGGAACACCAGCGCGACGGCGGCGAGCCTGCCGAGGTAAGGCGCAAGCTCCTCGATGTCGCGATTGTTCGGCCAGATCACGCCGACGTCGCCGCGCGCTGCGAGCCGCTCCGCATCCTTCAGGAAGCGCTCCGCCGGCAGCAGTACGGCGCCCGTGGCGGGAATCTCAGCGTCATCGGCGACACGCACAAAGCGGTCGGCGACCAGAGAACCATTTTTAATGAGTGGCATAAACTCGCTCCTTGAACGGTTCGACCCCGAGACGCTTGACCGTATCGATGAACAATTCATCGGGCCGCAGCCTCAAGGCGAGATAGGCTTCAACGATATCCTCAACGAGGTCGGCGACTTCAGCGTACGGCACCGCGGGCCCGATCAACGTGCCAAGCGCGGCGTTCTCGTTGGCCTTGCCGCCGATGGTGATCTGATAGAATTCCTCGCCGTTCTTTTCGACGCCGAGGATGCCGATGTGGCCGACATGATGATGGCCGCAGGCATTAATGCAGCCGGAGATGTTGATGTGCAGCCGGCCGATCAGGTTTGCCGTCTCGTGGTTGGCGAAGCGCTTCGAAATCTCCTGCGCGATCGGGATCGAGCGTGCATTGGCCAGCGAACAGTAATCGAGGCCGGGGCAGGCAATGATGTCAGAGATCAGGTTGACGTTTGGCGTGGCGAGGTTCGCCGCATCGAGCGCACGCCACAGCGCCGGCAGGTCGCGTTTGGCGACGCTCGGCAGCACCAGATTCTGTTCGTGGCCGACGCGGATTTCGCCGAACGAATATTTGTCGGCGAGATCGGCGACCACGTCCATCTGCTCGGCGGTGGCGTCGCCCGTCGGCTTGCCAATCTCCTTCAGCGAGATGGTGACGATGGCATATCCCGGCACCTTGTGGTGCGAGGTCGAGTTGCGCCGCCACGCCTCGAAGCGCGCGTCGCCAGCGGCGGCCTTCAGCTCCGGCGGATTGTCGATCTGCTTTTCATAGGCCGGATATGTGAACCGCGAGCGGATGTCTGAAATCACGACCTCGTCGAGCGCCAGCGGGCCGTCCTTGATCTTCTGCCACTCGTCCTCGACCTCGGCGGCGAACTTTTCGATGCCGAGCTCGTGGACGAGGATCTTGATGCGCGCCTTGTAGATATTGTCGCGGCGGCCGTACTGGTTGTACACGCGCAGGATCGCCTCGATGTAGCTCAGGATGTCGCGGCGCGACACGAACGGCTTGATGGTCTTGGCGAGGAACGGCGACCGGCCGAGCCCGCCGCCGACCATCACCTCGAAACCGGCCTCGCCCGCGCTGTTGCGATGAATGCGCACGCCAATGTCGTGGATGCGGAGCGCAGCGCGATCGTGATCGGCCGCGGTCACCGCGATCTTGAACTTGCGCGGCAGGAACGAGAATTCCGGATGCAGCGTGGCGTATTGCCGGAACAGCTCGGCCCATATCCGCGGGTCCTCGATCTCGGCCGGCGCGACGCCGGCCCACTGGTCGGTCGTGATGTTGCGGATGCAGTTGCCGGAGGTCTGGATGCCGTGCACGCCGACCTTGGCGAGATCGGCCATTGCGTCCGGCAACTGCTCGAGCTTGATCCAGTTGTACTGGATGTTCTGCCGCGTGGTGAAATGGCCGTAGCCGCGGTCATACTTGCGCGCGACATGCGCCAGCATGCGCATCTGGTCCGACGCCAGCGTGCCGTAGGGAATGGCGACGCGCAGCATGTAGGCGTGCAGCTGCAGATAGACGCCGTTCATCAGCCGCAGGGACTTGAACTCGTCCTCGGTCAGTTCGCCGGAGAGGCGGCGCCGCACCTGGTCGCGGAATTCCTCGACGCGTTCGCGGACCAGCGTGCGATCGAGCTCGTCGTATGCGTACATTTTCTTGTTCTTTGCCCTTACACCGCGACCGGCAGCTCGATGGTGGTGCCCGTGACCCGGATGCGTTCGCGCAGATTGCCCGGGGAGATGATCCCGGCCGCGTCGATTTGAACCGGCGCGATGTAGGAGCCGACCGCGCCGACGTCGTCGGCAATCGCCTCCGCCCACAACGCCTTCGCGTCATCGGAGGTGCGCACCACGGCGGCGTCGGGCAGGTTGGTCGACCAGCTTTTGTTCGCGGTACGCCAGATCACCGCGCCGTCGCCGGTACGGTTCGCCGTGACCACGTGGGGACCTGCGATTTTCAGTTTCTTTTGTTCGAGCGGAGAGGTCATTCGGCAGCCATCATCAGGTTGGAGGCAACGGAGCGACAGTTCGGCCTGCTGCCATGGCGCCGAATGCGCCACGACATCGCCGATGATCAGGATTGCGGGACCGGTCTCGACCGCGGCGGCAAGCGCCGGCAGATCGTTGAGCACGCCGACGACGGCCTTGGCGTCCGCGCGGGTCGCGCGGGCAAAAATGCCGACCGGGGTTTGCGGCGAGCGGCCCGCCGCGAGCAAACCAGCGCGCACGGACGGCGCCGCCGTCATGCCCATGTAAACAGCGATGGTCATCTTGTCGTCGGTCAGAACAGACCAGTCGACGGCTTCGGCGTCGTGCGCCTTGTGGGCGGTGAGGAAGGTGATGCGCAGCGCTTCCTTGCGGAACGTCAGCGGCACTTCGAACTGAGCGGCAGCACCGACGGCCGCGGTAATGCCCGGGACGATCGCGTAGGCGACACCAGCGGCGCGCAAGGCCTCGACCTCTTCGCCGCCGCGGCCGAACACGAAGGGATCGCCGCCCTTCAACCGCACCGCGCGCTGGCCAGACTTCGCGGCATCAACGAGCAGCTTGTTGATGGTGTCCTGGCCGATGCCGGGGTTACCGACCCGGCGGCCGACCGCAACGCGCGGCGTGTCGCGGCGGATGCGGTCGAGAATTTCCGGTGAGACAAGCTCATCATAGAACACGACGTCGGCGTCCTGCAGCGCGCGCAGCGCCTTGATGGTGAGCAGGTCGGGATCGCCGGGGCCGGCGCCGACCAGCGTGACGAAGCCGGGATCGTTGCCGCCGGCGAAGGCCGAAGCATCGTCGATATCTCTCAGCGCTGCATCGGCCGCATCGATCTTGCCGGCGAGGATCCACTCGGCGATCGGCCCGTCGACCACGCGCTCCCAAAACCGCCGACGCAGCGGCGCGTAGGCGATGCGCGCGTGAATGGTCTTGCGCCAGCGGCCGATGAAGCCCGCGAGATCGCCGATACGAGTCGGCAGCAGCGCCTCGATCTTTTCGCGAATGCGGCGCGCCACCACCGGCGAGGTGCCGCTGGTGCCGATGGCGACGACGACGTCGCCACGATCGACGATCGCTGGAAAGATGAAGGTCGAATGCTGGAGATCGTCCATCACATTGACGGGAAGGCCGAGCGAACGCGCGCGTGCCGCGACCGCGACGCCGATATCGCCCGCGCCAGCGGATAGCACGGCGATGACACCGGCAAAACTGTCGGTCAGCGGATCGCCTGATCGCGATCTCAACATGCTGGCCGGAAAATTCTTTCGTCGCGGAACTGTCGTCGCCGGTCACGTACCAGCGCACGCGCGCACCGGCGGCCGACAACAGGCGCAGCTTCGCATGCGCAAGCTCCCCACTGCCGACGAGAACGAGTGGTCCGGCCTTCAGATCGAGGAAGACTGGCAGAAACCGCATTCGAAACTCCGCTGCCCCGCTCGCGGGGTTGACTGAAATTATTTTCTATATATCTGTCGTCAAGTCGCACAAAAGAGAAAATTATTTCTTCTATTGTGCAACGCGAATATAGAATTTTCCACCCGAAAGTCAAAGCGCCGGAGATGCATCTTCTCACCCCCAACCGCGACGTTTCGCTGGTGCGCCGGGCATCCGATGCGAAAGCCGTGCCGTTGCCCCCGCGCCTGACCGCCGCAGGACCGACATCCATGGATCATCTCGACCAACTCGAAGCGCAGAGCATCTACATCCTTCGCGAGGCATTCGCGCGGCTCGACAAGCTCGCGCTGCTGTGGTCGCTCGGCAAAGACTCCAACGTGATGATCTGGCTCGCGCGCAAGGCGTTCTTCGGCAAGGTGCCGTTCACCTGCATGCACGTCGACACCGGAAAGAAATTCAAGGAGATGTACGCCTTCCGCGATCGTTACGGGAAGGAATGGGGCCTTGATCTGAAGATCGAGCCGTGCCCGCCGATCGACGCCGTCGACCCGACCTTGCCGCCCGCAGCACGCTCGGCCGCGCGCAAGACCGAAGGCTTGAAGATGGCGCTGGCGAAGCACGGCTTCGACGGCCTGATCGCCGGCATCCGTCGCGACGAGGAAGCAACGCGCGCCAAGGAGCGCGTGTTCTCGCCGCGCGGCGCCGAAGGCGAATGGGACGTGCGCGACCAGCCGCCGGAGTTCTGGGACCAGTTCAACGCCTCGCCGCCGCCTGGCGCGCACTTGCGCGTGCATCCGATCCTGCACTGGACCGAGGCCGACATCTGGGCCTACACCAGGCGCGAGAACATCCCGATCATTCCGCTGTATCTGTCGCACAACGGCAAGCGCTATCGCTCGCTCGGCGACGAGGACATCACCTCCCCGGTCGCCTCGCTCGCTTCCAACATCGACGAAATTCTCGCCGAGCTCGAAAGCACCAAGGTGCCGGAGCGCGCGGGGCGCGCGCTCGACCACGAGACCGAGGACGCGTTCGAGCGCCTGCGCGTCGGCGGCTATCTGTGATCAGAGCTGAAATTTGCTGAAGGGTCTGTTGCGATGAATGTCCAGTTGTCCCGCCGCGAAGCCGCTGCCGCCGAGTTCGCAGCGCCAGCCGCCGCATCCGCACCGAGCATAACGCGGCCGCAGGTGCGCATCGTCATCGTCGGCCATGTCGATCACGGCAAGTCGACGCTGGTCGGTCGCCTGCTGCACGAGACCGGCAGCCTGCCCGACGGCAAGCTCGAGATGCTGAAAGCGGTCAGCGAGCGGCGCGGCATGCCGTTCGAGTGGTCGTTCCTGCTCGACGCGCTGCAGACCGAACGCGACCAGGGCATCACCATCGACACCACGCAAATCCGCTTTCGCACCAACGCGCGCGAGATCGTGCTGATCGACGCGCCCGGCCACGCCGAATTCCTGCGCAACATGATCACCGGCGCCTCGCAGGCCGACGCCGCGGTGCTGATCATCGATGCCGCCGAGGGCGTGCGCGACCAGACCCGCCGCCACGGCTATCTGCTGCACCTGCTCGGCATCCGCCAGGTCGCGATCGTGATCAACAAGATGGATCGCGTCGGCTACAGCGAAGCGCGCTTCCGCGACATCAGCGCGGAAATCACTGCGCATCTCGACGGCCTCGGCGTGGCGCCGGTCGCGATCGTCCCGATCTCGGCGCGCGACGGCGATGGCGTCGCCGCGCTGACCTCGCAGATTGCCTGGTACAACGGGCCGACGGTGGTCGAGGCACTCGACCATCTGACGCCGGCGCGCGCGCTCGACCAGCTCGACCTGCGCTTGCCGATCCAGGCGATCTACAAGTTCGACGACCGCCGCATCGTGGCGGGCCGCATCGAGTTCGGGCTCGCTCAGCGCGGGCGACGAAATCGTGATCATGCCGGCCGGCAAGATCGCGAAGATCAAGACGGTCGAAGGCTGGCCGCAAACGCCGGTGAAGGGCGCGCAGGGCGCGGGACGTTCGGTCGGCATTACGCTCGACCGCGAACTATTCCTGGAACGCGGCGACGTCATCGGCCATCTCGGCCGTGCGCCGCGCGACACGCGGCGGCTGCGTGCAAGGGTGTTCTGGCTGCATGACCAGCCGCTGACGGTTGGCGGGTCGCTGACCGTGCGATTCGGCACCAAACAGACGCGCGCCAGCGTGGTCGCGATCGAGAATGCGGTCGATCCCGGCGAGCTCGCTGCCGAGAGCGCGAAAGAGATCGCGCGCAATCATGTCGGCGAGATCGAGCTTGCGCTGGCGCAACCTGTCGCGGTCGACGCCTACGCCGACAATCCGCGCACCGGACGCCTCGTCATCGATATGCAGGGCCGGATCGCCGGCGGCGGCCTCGTGCTCTCGGTCGATGCCGGCGCGCGCGGCGAGCCGGTCGACATCGTGCCGATCGAGAGCACGCTGCGTGCCGACGAGCGCGTCGCCCGCTTCAAGCACAATGGCGCGGTGGTGTGGCTCACGGGATTGCCGGGTGCGGGAAAATCAACGCTGGCGCAGGCGCTGGAGCGGCGGCTGTTCAACCGCGGCGGCTCGCCGATCCTGCTCGACGGCGACACGTTGCGCGCCGGGCTGAACGGCGACCTCGGTTTTACCCCACAAGATCGCGCCGAGAACATCCGCCGCATCGCCGAGGTGGCAACGCATCTCGCGCGCAACGGTCACATCGCCATCGTCGCCGCCGTCTCGCCATCGCGCGAGGATCGCGCGGTGGCACGGCGCATCGCCGACACGCTGTTCCGCGAAGTTCATGTCGCGACGTCGGCCGAGGTCTGTGAGAGCCGCGACCCGAAGGGCCATTACCGCAAGGCGCGGGCCGGACAACTGCCAGGCTTTACTGGCATCGACGGCAGCTACCAGGCGCCTGACAGCGCCGAGCTGGTGCTCGACAACGGTGCGCTGTCGATTGCGGATGCGACGGATGCGATCGAGCGCATGCTCGCCGAGCGAGGCACGCTGTTCCAGGAGCTGGCCGACCTCGCCGCGAATATTTGAGCCCAAGGCCAATAGACGGAGCCTAGTTTGCGGACCAGAGCTGGCCGGTAAACGGGCTTCTCTTTCCCATCGCTTTAAGGCTAAAACCGCCGGGGCCGCCGCCCGCAGCGTTTGTGGACGGCCGCGTTGCCAAGAGAATTCCGGCAATGCAATCAGTGATTTCCGAGGACACCCAGCATGAAACGAATTGACGTCAGCGGCTTGAAGGTCGCCTCCGCCCTGTATGATTTCGTCGCGAAGGAAGCTGCGCCCGACACCGGGATTTCCGCTGACGCGTTTTTTGCCGGCCTTGCCGCCATCATCCACGATCTCGCGCCGGTCAATCGCAAGCTGATGCAGACGCGCGACGCGCTGCAGGCCAGGATCGACCAATGGCACCTCGCCCACAAGGGCAAGCCCGTCGATCCCGCCGCCTACGCCGCGCTATTGAAGGAGATCGGTTACCTCAAGCCGGAGCCAGCGGCCGAAGCAGGTCGCAACGGCTGACGTCGACGACGAGATCGGCAAGCTGTGCGGCCCGCAGCTCGTGGTGCCGCTGACCAATGCGCGCTACGCGCTGAACGCCGCCAATGCACGCTGGGGCAGTCTCTATGATGCGCTCTACGGCACCGACGTGATCCCGCAGGATCCGGCCGATGGCAACGTCAAGGGCTACAACAAGAAGCGTGGCGACAAGGTGATTGCGCGCGCGAGGCAATTTCTCGACCAGGCCGCGCCGCTCGCCAGCGGCAGCCACGCCGACGTGACCGCCTATGCGATCGAGAACGGCGCGCTGTCGCCGAAGCTGAAGGACGCGAAACAGTTGGCGGGCTTCCAGGGCACCCCGCAAGCACCGAGCGCGATCCTGCTGGTCAATAACGGCCTGCACATCGAATTGAAGATCGACCGCAACCATCCGGTCGGCAAGGACGATCGCGCCGGCGTCGCCGACGTCGTGATCGAGTCGGCGGTCTCGACCATCCTCGACATGGAGGACAGCGTCGCCGCGGTCGACGCCGACGACAAGGTGCTGGTCTATCGCAACGCGCTTGGCCTGTTGAAGGGCAACCTTGCGGCCGACTTCGAGAAGGGCGGCCAGATCGTGGCACGCCATCTCAACAAGGACCGCACATACAAATCGCCCGATGGCAAGGAACTGACGCTGCACGGCCGCGCGCTGCTGCTGATCCGCAATGTCGGCCATCACATGTATACCGACGCCGTGCTTGATACCTCCGGCGCGGAAATCCCCGAGGGCATGCTCGACGCGGCAATCACCGGACTGATCGCGATCCACGATTTGAAGAGCAAGTCGGCGACGCGCAATAGCCGCAAGGGCTCGGTCTATATCGTCAAGCCGAAGATGCATGGCCCCGACGAGGTCGCGCACACCGTGAACCTGTTCGGCCGCGTCGAACAGATGCTGTCGCTGCCGAACAATGCGCTGAAGGTCGGCATCATGGACGAAGAGCGGCGAACCACCGTCAATCTCAGAGCCTGCATCGAAGCGGCCGCGGACAGAATCGTCTTCATCAACACCGGCTTCCTCGATCGCACCGGTGATGAAATTCATACGTCGATGGAAGCGGGCCCGATGATCCGCAAGAACGACATGAAGTCGACGGCGTGGATCAAGGCCTACGAGGACTGGAACGTCGACAACGGTCTGGCCTGCGGCCTGCCCGGCCACGCCCAGATCGGCAAGGGCATGTGGGCCGCGCCCGACAAGATGGCCGACATGCTCGCGCAAAAGATCGGCCATCCGCAGGCCGGTGCAACCACGGCATGGGTGCCATCGCCGACTGCGGCGACGCTGCACGCCCTGCACTATCACCAGGTCGACGTCGCCGCGCGCCAGCGCGAACTGACCGGACACCCGCGCGGCAAGCTGTCGGACATCCTGACCATCCCGGTGTCGAACTCGAACTGGGCGCCGGAAGACGTGCGGCAGGAGATCGACAACAACTGCCAGGGCATTCTCGGCTATGTCGTGCGCTGGATCGACCAGGGCGTCGGCTGTTCGAAGGTGCCCGACATTCACGATGTCGGCCTCATGGAAGACCGCGCCACGTTGCGCATTTCGAGCCAGCATCTCGCCAACTGGCTGCACCATGGCATCGTCACGAAAGACCAGGTAATGGAGTCGCTGAAGCGCATGGCGGTCGTGGTCGATCGTCAAAACGCCGGCGATCCGCACTACCGGCCGATGGCGCCGTCATTCAACGGCGTTGCCTTCCAGGCGGCGTGCGACCTGATCTTCAAGGGCCGCGAACAGGCCAACGGTTACACCGAATGGATTCTTCACGCGCGCCGCAAGGAAGCGAAGGCGGCTGCGCAATAAGAGCGCCTGGAACTTCCGGAACGTCCCTTCGGGCGAGGCGTTTTCTCCCCACAACAGGAGAAAGCGAAATGGACTGGAATCGCATTGAAGGGAACTGGAAGCAGTTCAAGGGCAACGTGAAGGAGAAGTGGGGCAAACTCACCGACGACGATATCAACGTCATCAACGGCCGCCGCGACCAGCTCGAAGGCAAGATCCAGGAGCGCTATGGTCTGGCGAAGGATCAGGCCCGCAAGGATGTCGACGACTGGTTCAAGGCTTTGCACTGACGTGCGGTGACCTTGCCCGTAATTCGCAAAACCCCGGCCTCGCGCCGGGGTTTTTTCGTGCAAGTCAGGTCGGACTGCGGATCGATCGGAAAACGGCAATTGGTCGGCCGTCCAACGGTATCAAAGGACCGTTTCTAAACGCGGGCCGATCAAGGAACCGCCATACAACCGAAAGTAGCCCATAAAAATCAGCATTTTAGCGAAGGGGTTACCAGAATTTTTACCATGCAAACCTAGCGTGAAGCCCTCGTTTCATGGGGGCGGAGCTATGTTGAACCGACTAAGCATTACAACCTTACTGACTGCGGTCATCAGCGGAATGGCGATCTGTATCGTCGCGCTGCTGGCAATCAACGCATGGGGGTCCTGGACCCAGGTGCGCACTGCGGGCCGGGTGCTGACGATCGCAGATGCGTCTGCGAACACCTTCAAGGCAATGCACAATCTGCGCACCGATCGCTCGAGCACCAACCGGACCCTCAATGCCGAGGGCAGCCTTGACGCCGATATGGACAAATATCTGCGCAGCGTACGCGACGCCGAGATGCCGGCGATGCGCTCGGCGCTCGAGCAGCTGCAAGGCCTCGACTTCACCGACCAGAAGACGCTGGTGCCGGAGTTCGACCGCCTCTTCAAGCAACTCACCGCGGAGCAGGCTGAATATTGGGACAACATCTCGAAACCCAAGGCGTCGCGGCGTCTGGCGCTGGCCAAGGAGTACATGGATACAACGGCCTCGCTGCTCGACAATCTCGACAAGATCTCCGGAAATCTGGCAGCCGTGGTGAATCATGCCGACCCGGCAATCGATCAGTTGCTTCAGATCAAGCAGATGGCCTGGCTGCTTCGCAACACAGGCGGCGAAGCTTCGCTGCAGGTCTCCAACTCCATGAGCGCCGGCAAGATGGGCGCCGAGGTCTACCAGACCTATATCAAGAACGTCGGCGGAACCGAAATCGCCTGGAATGCGCTGCAGCTTTCCGCTGCCGGGATGCAACTGCCGGCGAGCCTGACAAAGGCCATCGCTGACACGAAGTCGGCATACTTCGACCCGCAATACACCGCGCTGCGCGATCGCCTCGTCAAGGCGGCGCTGGCTGGCGAAAAGCCGGAGCTGACCCCTAATCAATGGAGCCCAATCACTGTCGGACGCCTTGCTGCCGCTGTCGGCGTCGCCGAAGCCGCACTCGACGCCGCGAAGGACTTCGCCGCATCGCTGCAATCCTCTGCGATGCGGGCGCTCGTAATCCAGCTTGCTCTGCTCGCCGCAGCCGTTGCAGTCGCGATCGGCGCGACGTTCGTGGTCCGCAACCGAGTGATCAATCCGCTGCGCGCGATCAGCGACGCCACGCTGAAGCTCGCGGCCGGCGATCTTTCGGTCTCGACCGATTTCAACGCGCGCAACGACGAGATCGGCGTGCTGGCCGGCGCGATGGCGACCTTCAAGCAGAATGCGGTCGAGAAGATCAAGTTCGAACAGGAGGAGCAGGCGCGCGGCGCACAAGCGGCGCAGCGCCAGAAAGCGGTCGAAGGCCACATCGAGGCGTTTGAAGGCCAGGTTCGCCAGGCGATCGGCACGCTCGGCAAGGCCTCCGAACAGATGCATGCGGCGTCCGCCAGCATGTCCACGATGTCCGACCAGACCAATGCCAGCGTGCAGCTCGCGGCGCAGGCTTCGGGCGAGGCTTCGGTCAACGTCCAGAGCGTGGCATCGGCGACCGAAGAGCTCAGCGCTTCGATCAACGACATCAGCCGCCAGGTGGCCCGCGCTGCCGAGACCGCGAGCCGCGCCGTCGATCAGGCTCGCCAGACCGACGACACCGTGCAGGGCCTGTCGCAGACTGCGGCGCGGATCGGCGAGGTCGTAAACATGATCAACGACATCGCCGGCCAGACCAACCTGCTGGCGCTGAACGCCACCATCGAAGCGGCACGCGCCGGTGAGGCCGGCCGCGGCTTCGCGGTGGTCGCCTCGGAAGTCAAATCACTCGCCAACGAGACGGCGAAGGCGACCGAGGAGATCACCCAGCAGATCGCGGCGGTGCAGAAAGTCGCGAGCGACGCGATGAATGCAATCAAGGGCATCGGCGGCACCATCGCCGAGGTCAGCGAGGTCGCAACTGCGATCGCGGCGGCGATCGAGGAGCAGGGGGCGGCGACACGAGAAATCAGCCGCAACACCCAGCAGGCCGCCGAAGGCACCCGCAACGTCTCGAACAATATCGGCGGCGTCACCGCCGGTGCTGACGCGGCACGCGCGGCAGCCCAGAGCGTCAAGTCGGCGTCTGAGGCTCTGACCAACCAGACCAACCAGCTGCGTGGGCAGATCGACGGCTTCCTCGACAAGATCCGCGCCGCCTGATCCCAGGCTTCAGCAACTACAAATGAGGGCGCGGTGGGCAACCACCGCGCCCTTTTCCTTGCGCCACACTTCAGTTCGCTGCGATGCTCGGCCGGCGCTCGAGGCGCGCGCGTACCGCGGGCGGCGCCGGCACAAGCTCGGCCGATGCGCCCGGCTTGTCTGACCCGCCGGTCGCGACTTTGACGCCATCTGGCTCGACCACAAGGTCGCCGCGGCGCAGAGTTCTTGTCGTCCTCAATCTTCACCTTGGCCAAGCCGACGGGATCAGTGCCATTGCAGCTGCAGCTGGCGACGAGCTCGGTCCGATACTTGAAGGCGTTCGGCAACTCGCTGTAAGGCTTGCCGGCCTCGCTCGCCGCATCGTCGATGCTGGGGCCGTAGAACACCTTTGTCTCCGCGGCCGGACAAAAACTCCTGCAGGTCTCGGCGCGGCTTTGGTCGGCGGCAGCGGGCGCCGGGAAATAGCGTCCGTCGCAGGTGCGCACGCAATAGGCCGTCCCCGACGCCGCGAAACGACGCGGAGAATATTGCGGCTGCTCGGGTGCGTAGTTGAACGGCCCCGCCTCGGCCGGAGACGCCGACCGGTGCGCGCCAAAGGCACGAAACAGTGCTGAGAAGAAATCCTCAGCCTGAGCTGCTGACCCCGGTAGCCATACGATAACCGCTACGGCAAACACCACGCCGGTCGAGTACGCACGCTTCATCACAGGCTCCTTACGCGGATGGCGTCGAGACCATCGCCGCCATCCCTTGAGAACGTCAGCATCCATCCAGCGTTCCCATTGTTCGCGACGCATGGGTGTTGCGGCTGAGCGCTTCAGATCGCACCTCGCCGAGGAATGGAACCGGAAGCCGCAGGACTGTGTTATTGTTCGGCTCGATAGCCTGGCGCCCGCCGGCAGCCAGCATTGAGAGAGCCAATCGTGAGCACGCTTTTAATCGTTGTATTGATTCTCGTTCTTCTCGGCGTCACGCCGCGCTGGAGCTATAGCTCGCGCTGGGGCTACGGCCCGTCGGGCATTGTCGGGATCGTCCTCATCGTCATCATCGTCCTGGCATTGCTGGGACGGATTTAAGCGCGTGCGGCGTGGCAACGGCATCGCACGATCTTGACGAGCGATCCGCTGGCACGAAAGCCCGCGAGGACGAACGGCGGCGCCAGACTATCACGCAAGCCGCGACCGCGCTTGATTCGCATCAGGACGAAACTGAATTTTCTTTCAGGGATCTCGATCTCAGATCGACTGCGCTGACAGGACTGCTCGTTCTCGCGATCATCGCCGCCCTCTATCTCGCCAAGACCCTGCTGTTGCCGATCGTCAGCGCGCTGGTGCTCGGCACCATGCTGTCACCGGCCGCTTCATTCATGCAGCGCCATCGCATCCCGCGGCCGCTCGGGGCGGTCGCGATCGTGCTCGGAACCTTCAGCACCTTCGCGCTGATCATCGGACTGATTTCGGCGCCGCTGCTCGAATGGACCTCGCGGCTTCCGGAGCTCGCCGCGGTGCTCAAGCAGCGCGCCGCCATGTTCGATCGGCCGCTCGCGATCCTCGGCGAAATCAGCAGTTATTTCGGCGCCTCGGACGGCGCGTCACTGCAGTGGCCGAAGATCGAATGGGTGCAGCCGACGCTTGAATTCCTGTCGCCGACCTTCGCGGAACTGTTGCTGTTCTTTGCAACGCTCGTCTTGTTCATTGTCAGCTGGCCGGACCTACGCCGCGCATTGATCCTGGTGTTTCGAGATCGCCAAACGCGGCTTCGGACGCTGCGGATGCTCAACGCGATCGAGGAAAGCCTCGGCGGTTATCTTATGACCGTCACGCTTATCAACATCGGCGTCGGGACCCTCGCCGGCGTGGTCTGCGCGATCAGCGGGATGCCCAATCCGGTCGGCCTCGGCGCTCTGGCCGCAACGCTCAACTTCGTCCCGATCATCGGGCCGGTCGCAACCTTCATCGTGCTGCTGGCGGTCGGGTTGATCAGCTTTCCCAGCGTAGCCGTTGGCTTGCTATCGCCGCTCGCCTTCGCAATGCTGGCCTTTGTCGAAGGTCACTTCGTCACGCCGACGATCATCGGACGTCGGTTTGCTTTGAACGCGCTTGGGGTATTTCTGTCGCTCGCGTTCTGGACCTGGCTGTGGGGGCCGATCGGCGCCTTCCTGAGCTCGCCACTGCTGATCGTTGCTCTCGTCCTCAAGCAGCACCTGGTGCCTGACCACGATCCCACCATTCCCGATCTATAGCCACTTCATTCCCGATCTATAGCCACTTCCCCTTTGCTTTGCGCCACGCACAAGCACGGAACCTCGCTGTCGAGGTCGCGTTGTCGACACATATGTATTCGTCACGCTTTCAGATTTGGAGCCTTCGATGTCCAGCACCAATGGTGAAGACGCAATGAAAGAATTTGCGGACGACGCCAGCTATGAACGCCTGCAGAAGGATGTAGATGCCGTGAAAGACGATATCTCGAAACTTGCCGGGCAACTCTCGGACGCGCTCGATGCATTCACCAATACTGCCCGCAAGCAACCGCGCCGCGGTTACAAGCGGGCGCGGTCGAATCTCGATTCGATCGTGTCCGATGCCACCGAAAAGGGTAACGCCGCGCTTGCCGCCGCGCAGGATGCCGCGGTCACCATGGAAGATACCGTTGAAGATGCGATCGTGCAGCGGCCGCTCGCAGCGATGGGGCTCGCGGTCGGTCTCGGCTTCCTGATCGGCGTGACCTGGCGGCGCTGAGCCGCGGACACCATGCTGCACCACATGATCGACGACCTGAAGACGACGTCCGCGGTCGCACTAAGGCTGACCGGCCTCATGATCGCATGCGCCGCCGCGCTTTTCATCACGACCGGCTTTCTGTGTGCCGCAATCTTCGTTGTGGTCCTGCAGCGCTACGGGCTGCCGGAGGCGTGCCTTGCGGGCGCAGCCGTCTTTTTCATCCTGAGCTCGATCACGGCGCTGGTTTACCTGCTGGACAAGCGCGAGACCCAACGCGAGGCAGTCGAGGCGGAAAAATCGGCGCTGGCCGCAGCGCTCAGCGACCCCGCGATGATTGCGGTCGCCCTGCAGGTGGCGCGAACGATCGGCTTCAAGCGGCTGGTGCCGCTGCTAGCGATTGCAGGCGTCGCGCTCGGGCTCTCGGCAAACCGTCGTCGCGACGGCGCGAACGACGCGGAATAGCGTCATTTCTTGATTGAGCATGATCTTTTTGGAAAACCGGTATCCACTTTTCCGGATGATGCTCCGGATCAGGTAATGCAGCGGCCGCTCTTGATCACGCGGGCGGCCTCGGCGAGCGCGCTCACCGGCGGCTCGCACGCCGTCGTGCTCAGGATCGACTTCGACGCAGGCGTGCCCGGCGCCTGTGATGAAGTTTGCGGCAACAACAGGAATGTCGCGATCGACGTATTCTTGAGGCCGGCGATCTTGAAGACGATGGTCGGACCGGAGGTGCCGGCCACCGCTGCGGCAAGGCGATCCGACTTCGCAGCGCGGTTCACATCGTCGGCCACGATCTGATGGGTGGCAGCGACGCCGCGCGAGCCGAACAGGCTGGCATCACCGCGCATCGGCATTCTCAGATCACTTCCGGACGCAATTTCCAGGTGCACGGCGCCGAACGCCAGCGACGCGGCAATGAGTGCAAAGAAGCCTTTTGACCAGCGGGACATGGGACGCCTCGGAACTTTTTTGACCAGGCTGTTGGCGGAGGCTTTCTTGGGGCCTCGACTTAAGATTGGTCGTTTTCAGATTGATAACGTTCAGCGCGAGGACGCCGTTCCACGCCGGAACGAGGCGCGAGACGATCAAAATTTTTTGTAAGGCGTGGAACGAAAGCGTGGGCTCGGCGTAATCCCTGCGGCCGGTTAATCCCCCTGCCCCTATCGACCGGCCATACGGGGCGCAGCTGTGGTGATGCCGGCTGCGCCCTTTTTCTTTTTATCTCAATAACTTCAACCGGAAAGCGAACAGGCCGGCCCGTCCGGGGCCGGCCTGCTTCTCATTTATGCAACAGCCGGTTGTGTCTTGCAGGCTCAGGAGGCCGCGGCGCGGGGTGTCCGCATCCTCGAATTCCGCTGGAAGAACAGCGCCTGGCTCACAACGGCCGAGACCATGGCGGGCTGGAACGGCTTTGAGATCAGGAACGCCGGCTCCGGCCGCTCGCCGGTCAGGAACCGCTCCGGATAGGCGGTGATAAACACAACCGGAACCTCGAACGATTTCAGCATCTCGTTCACGGCTTCGAGGCCGGAACTGCCGTCCGCCAGCTGGATATCGGCCAGGATCAGTCCTGGCCGCGACCGGCGCGCGAGCTCGACTGCATCGGAATGCGTCCGAGCCACGCCGATCACCCGGTGCCCCAGATTGCGCACCAGGCTCTCGAGATCCATGGCAATGAAGGTCTCGTCCTCAATGATGAGCACGTCGGTCGCAATTTCGGCGGCGAGTTCTCGACCGGCCTGGTCTGCCAGCTGGCGCACCAGCTTCACATCGGAATCCAGAATGAAGGCGACGTCGGCCTCGGGCAGGCCTTCGAGCGACAGCAACAGAAACGCCTGGCGCGAATCCGGCCTTATGTGCGCGAGGCGCTGCTCAGGGGGCAAGTGCAGCGGCACGACGTCCGAGCGATCGTTCAACGCGACCGAGTGCCAGATTTTCGTGAACAAGCGGAACAATCCGGCCCGCGCGCCCCTTGATTTATCGAGCAAGGACGGCTGCTGCAGCAGCGCCTCAAGCATGGCCGACACATAGGCATCGCCCGACTGCTGACTGCCCGTCAGCGCGCGGGCATAGCGCCTCAGCAGCGGCAGATATTCGGCAACAACCTGGGATCGCAACATTGCCCCTCCGCTTTCTTCTCATTCAACGTGGTCGCCCGTTCAGTCCGCGCAGGCAGCGCATCATAGGGTCCACGCCACGTCTGGCCTCTCGGGTCTGGTCTACGCGTGAGGCAGAAAAAAGTTCCCGCAAGCGTGGAACGTTGTGGCAGCTGCGGCATTATTGTCCTGCCGAGCTGGCGACAAGGGCCTCATAATACAAGAAAAATCCGTCCCGCGCACGGAATCGACTTTCGACGGGAAGATTTGGAACGGATCATGAAAGACTTGAAAGCTCAAGGAACAAGAACGGTACCGGCCGGGGGCTCGCCCGCCGGTGGCAATCCGCCTGGAAGCAGCAATCCGACCAGACCGACCGGCCTGACGACCGAGATCCAGGCCCGGATCGGTCATCAACTTCGCGCGATGTACGACGAAGTCGTCCGCCAGGGCGTGCCCGATCGTTTCGCTGAGCTGATCCGAAAGCTGGATGATCCCAGCGCAGCGAAGGCCGGAGGGGGCTCTGAAACGGAGGGGTCTGCATAATGCCTCTCACCAATCAGCTCAAAGACGACATCCTGGCCGCGGTGCCGAACCTGCGTGCGTTTGCGATCTCCTTAAGTGGAAACACTGACCGCGCCGACGACCTCGTGCAGGAAACCTTGCTGCGGGCGATCGCCAATATCGACTCGTTCCAGCCCGGTTCGAACCTGCCGGCGTGGCTGTTCACGATCCTGCGCAACCTGTTCCGCTCCGACTATCGCAAGCGCCGGCGTGAGGTCGAGGATGCCGATGGCACTTACGCGCAGCGCCTCAAGACCCAGCCAAGCCAGGGCGTGCACCTCGAGTTCGAGGAATTCCGCACGGCGCTGGAGAAGCTGCCGCAGGACCAGCGCGAAGCGCTGATCCTGGTCGGCGCCTCGGGATTTTCCTACGAGGATGCGGCCGCGATCTGCGGTTGCGCGGTCGGGACGATCAAAAGCCGCGTCAACCGCGCACGCTCGAAGCTCGGCAGCCTGCTCTATGTCGAGAGCGCCGACGATTTCGGGCCCGACAAGACAGTGCGCGCCGTGATCGGCGGCAACGGCTGATCACGGCACATTGCGGGCAACCGCTTCCATCATCGTCACCATCGATCTTGCTCGGCGCTCGCGTTTCGCGACAGGGCGACGTGCTGATGCGCGTCGCCCCGCGCGATGAATTTTGCGCGGGGCGCGATCTTGCAGACGAGCCATCGATCAATGCAGGCCGCCGAAGGCCCAGATCAGAAGCAGAATCGGAATCGGAACGCCGAGCAGCCACAGCAACAAATATCGACCCATGACAACACCTCCTCATTGAAAGCCTGATTTTTCAATGCCGGGTGATGTGTCTGGTTCCGCGCCGCGCGATGCGCAACGCGCAATCACACCGGGCGCGAAAGCCGGGTGGTGCGATCGATTTCCGCCTGGTCGACGACGATCGAGAGCGGCGCGGTCAGTTCGTACACATACGTCGTTTCGACAAAGTACCGCTTGGCGACGCCGCCGAGCGCCTCGGGCACGACACGATCCAGCAGCAAATCGCTGAAGTCATCCTCGGCACCGCTGCGATCGCGCGTCGTGTTTTGCTCCTGCCAGCGGAGATTGAATTTGGCGTCGGCGCCCTCGCCGCTCGTGCCCCATTCGAGAGCGATGCTGCGCGGCGCGCTGCCCTCGCGACCGTTCGATACGGACGAACCGAGCTCGAACAACAGCAGCGACAGGCTTTGCGCCGCGCGAGCACCGATCGTCATGTCGGCGCCCTGCGCGTTGACCTGCTTCAACACTGGCGAAACCGACGACTCCAGCAGGCTGCGCAACCGAACGCCCTGCCAATCGCTGTCGCTGAGCAGCGAGACCACATGCGACATCGCGTGGATGCGGCCGATCAGCAACTCCCGCGCGACGCGGACGTCGGCGCCGTCGCGCAGCGTTCGTGTCGCAATCGACTGGATCACCGCCAGGATATTCTTGACGCGGTGATTGAGCTCGCCGATCACGGCGCTCAGACGGTCCTCGAAGCTGATGCGCGCCTCGATCTCGCGCGAGAGGCGCAGATTGTTGAAGGCAACGTAGCCGAACAAGCCGCAGATGACGCTGGTCAGCGAGAAGCCGATGGTCGCGACAACCATCGCCAGCGAGAATGCACGCACGGTCGGGTCGCGCTTAGCGGTGTAGTCGAGCGTCCATTGATGGCCGCCGAACGATACGGTCTTGATCGTCTGGACCGCGGCGCCTTCCGCCAGCGGCACTAACTGCGCATCCTCGGTGATGTACTCGCCGCGACCGCTGCGCGGATCGCGCAGCAGGACATTGAACGGCGCGCCATCGTCATGAGCCAGCATCAGCGGGACGAGGCGATACGAAAACGTGACGAACCCGCGCAGCAGTCGCGGCGTCCCCTGCTCGTATACTGGTGTCACCAGCACGAGTCCCAGGACGTTATCGGTGCGCGGCAACGGAATCGGGTCGGTACAGATTGTGCCTTCACTCTCGATCGCCCGGGTGATCGCCGGCCCGAGCGTCGGCGACTGGTCGACAATCCGGCCAGGCAAATGGGACGTCTCCGGCGTTCGTGGTTCGACATCCATCAGGACGTTGATGCGACCGGAGGGCGCAAAGCTCTCCGGCAGCTTGCGGTCGTCAAATCCGCGAAGCTCCGGCTCGGGAAAGCCCGATGCGACCAGCAGCGCGTTGACCTGGGCGAGGTTCGATGGGTCGACCCGCTCGATCCAGGACGCCAGCACGAAGTCGCCTTTGAAGGCCTCAACGGCATGGCGCAGCGGCTCCAGCATGTTCGGCTGCGGCGTCGCAGGCGTCCGGATCAGGCCGACCGCCACCTGGGTCAGGAGTTCGCGGTCCGTGAGGCGATCTCGGACCTGATCGAGGTGCACATCGATCGCATGCGACAGGGCGACGCGTTCGACGGTGACCTCCTGGTCATAGGCGCGCCGAGCCGCAAAGCCCGACGCGACAATGCCGACCCCCGCAATCAACGCGAATATGAGTACCAGCCTTATCACGCGGCTGCCTGCAGCAATGACCGTCTGAAAACTTCAACGCGAGGATACCACTCCCGACGTTGCAAGCGCTTGTGGGAAACGCCCCGAGGCGGCGAGGAAGATAACACGTGCATGCTTGAAGACTGATTGTGGGCCGGACCGTCCTGGCCGGCCGGCAGCAACCAAACGAGCTAGTTAACAACGGCCTCCGGAAAAGGTTCCCGTCCGACCCCGGTCAGTCGACGACAATGCACAGCCCACCTCGCAGCCCGTCCAGTTAAACCGCAGCTTAACCTTACCAATCCGGCAGTTGAAGAGATAACGAGCGCTAATCCCTAAGGCCGCCTTTGGCCTCGATGAATGCGACGATGCGATCGAGGCCGTCGCTCTTCTTGAGATTGGTCATCACGAACGGCCGTTCGCCGCGCATCCGCGTCGCATCGGTCCGCATCTTGTCCAGCGACGCGCCGACATGGGGGGCAAGATCGATCTTGTTGATGACAAGGAGGTCAGAGCGCGTGATGCCGGGGCCCCCCTTGGAGGGGATCTTGTCCCCCGCCGCCACGTCGATGACGTAGATCGTGAGATCGGCAAGCTCCGGCGAGAAGGTCGCGGCGAGGTTGTCGCCGCCCAATTCGATCAGCACGAGATCGAGGTTGGGAAATTTCGCCCGCATATCGGCGACCGCGGCGAGGTTCATCGACGCGTCCTCACGGATTGCGGTATGCGGGCAACCGCCGGTCTCGACGCCGGCGATGCGGTCCGGGGTCAGGGATCCCGATCGCACCAGGAACTCGGCATCCCATTTGGTGTAGATGTCGTTGGTGATCGCCGCGATGTCGTAGGTCTCGCGCATCGACTTGCACAGCAGATCCATCAAGGCGGTCTTGCCTGAACCGACCGGGCCGCCGATGCCGACACGCAGGGGACCATGGGGACTTTGAGCGCGAGAAGCTGGCATTGAGAAACTCCGTTGCGTTCAGCTGCGAAACAACCGCGTGTATTGGGACTCGTGGCGCATGCTGCCGATGTCGGCGCGAAAGGTCGCGCTGCCGAGGTCGTCGAGCGATGCCACGGTGGCGCGCGCGGCGGTCGCATGAATGAGCGGTTCAAGTGACGCCAGCACGCGCTGGCCGTCGGTCTGACCGAGCGGAACAAGACGCACGGCGGCGGAAATCAAGTTCGAGGTCAGCGCGTGCAGGAACGCGTGCAGCGTGGCGCCGAGCGGAACGCGATGGCCGGCGCTCGTCACGCCGACGGCAACGGGATAGGCGATTGCGTCCGGCTTGATCGCGAGCAAACGATCAAGCGCGTCGCAGGGCCAGGTCGCCCGGGCGATATCGATGAACGCGCGCCCCTGTGCCGTGGTTTCGAGGCGGCGCTCTTTGCTTGGCACGAACGCAGCCGCCAGCTCGCAAAGCTCCGCGAGCGGCCGATCCTCGTTGCACGACGCCGCACGATGGGCGTGGGCGAGGAACACTGCGTCGCAGAAGCCGGCGCCGTCGGCGATCATCGAGGCGAGCCAATCGCGCAGGCTTGCAGCGTCGGCGATATCACCGGCCTCGACCGCCCATTCGATGCCGCTGGAGTAGGCGAACGCCCCGACCGGAAATGACGGCGACAGCCACGTCATCAAACGAAACAAGGCCGCCTCGTCGCTGGACGCCGCAGGCGATGCGACGGCTATCGCGCCGTCTTTACGAGGCGCTCGTGAACGGCGCTTCTGCCCTCGCGTCGCAGCGGGCTTCGGCGGCATTGCAGGATCGCGGCGTGGCCGGACTCGCATGATCAACGCTTGTGATCATGGTCATGACCATGGTGCTGGTGGTCATGCGAATGGTCGTGATCGTGGTGCCCATGACCATGTGCATGACCGTGATCATCGTGCGGATGATGATCATGACCGTGGTCGTGGCTGTGACCATGGTGTTGGTGGTCGTGATCGTGGCCATGATGATCGTGGCCGGCGCTGACATAGGCGCCGCCTTCCGGATCGAACGGTGCTTCGATCTCGACCACGCTGGCGCCGAACCCTCTGACCATCTCCTCGATCACGTGGTCGCGACGGATCCGCAAATGTTTCCCGGCGATCTGCACCGGCAGGTGGCGATTGCCGAGATGCCAGGCGAGCCGCACCATCTGCCGGGGATCGACACCGCGAAGCTCGATCAGCGGCTCAGGCGCCGCAACCACCTCGACGAGCCGGCCGTCGTCGAGCACCAGGGCGTCGCCACCGCGCAGCGCGACCGTCTCCGGCAGATCGAGCAGGAATTCCAGGCCACGCGTGCCGGTCATGGCCATGCGACGCCGGTGGCGGTCGTCGAACTCCAGCACGACCGTATCGGCGGGCGTGTCGCGCCAGCTGTTTGCGGCCTTGACCGACGTTGCGCGCAGCATGCTTCAGCGCTTGACGACGTTGGCCGGCGTGATGAACTCAACCACGGTCGGCGACACTTTCATCGGCGCCGACAGCTCGCGCCATGCCTTCAGATGCGGCGCCTGGCCGTGGGCATCGAGGTCTCCTTGCGTCTCCCAGCGCTCGACAAAGACGAAACGGTTCGGGTCGACGAGGCTCGAATGGCAGTCGTAGTAGATGCAGCCCTTCTCCTTGCGGGTCTCGGCAATGGCCTTCTTCGCGCCGGCGATATAGGCCTCGCGGTGCTCCGGCTTGATGTCGGTGGTGGCAACAACATAGATCATTTTTTTCTCCCTTTCGTTCTATTGTTCTTCAGAGCGAGATTGGCTCGACCTTCGCGGGCGTGATCTTGACGAGCTGCGGCGCTGCCGCGAGCAATCCGCCAACGGCGCCGACCAGCGCCTGCAGATGCGGGCTGGCGTTGTGCGCAATCATCGCGGCATCGGATACGTATTGCTCGACCGACACGATCTTGTTCGGATCGGTGGCGCTGACATGCATGTCGTAGGCGAGACAGCCTGTCTCCTTGCGGCTCTCGGCGACGAACGGCCGGGCATGCCTCAAAAATTCCTCCTGCTTGCCCGACTGCAGCTGGATGGTCGCCATCACATAGATCACGCGTAATCCTCCCGCGCCCGTGTCGGCCGCAACCTAGAACAGGAAGTAGCGCTGCGCCATGGGGAGCACCTCGGCCGGCGCGCAGGTCAGGAGCTCGCCGTCGGCGCGGACCTCGTAAGTTTCCGGATCGACCTCGATCTTTGGTGTCGCATCGTTGTGGATCATGCTCTTTTTCGAGATGCCGCCGCGGGTGTTCTTGACCGGATAGAACTCCTTTTGCACGCCAAGCTGCCGGCGCAGGCCGGAACTCGCCGCCGCCTTCGACGTGAAGATGACGGATGAGGCGGTGCGCGCCCGGCCAAAGGCGCCGAACATCGGCTGGTAATGCACCGGCTGCGGCGTCGGGATCGACGCGTTCGGGTCGCCCATTGGCGCCGCGATAATGGTGCCGGCCTTGATGACGCATTCCGGCTTGACGCCGAAAAACGCCGGCGACCACAGCACGAGGTCGGCAAGCTTGCCCTTCTCCACCGAGCCGATCAGCTTTGACACGCCGTGCGCGATCGCAGGATTGATCGTGTATTTGGCGATGTAACGCTTGACGCGGAAGTTGTCGCTGTCCTTGCCCTTGTCGTCAGGCAGCGCGCCGCGCTGTTTCTTCATCTTGTCGGCGGTCTGCCAGGTGCGAATGATGACTTCACCGAGCCGCCCCATGGCCTGGCTGTCCGATGACATCATCGACAGCGCACCGAGGTCGTGCAGGATGTCTTCGGCGGCAATGGTCTCCTTGCGGATGCGGCTTTCGGCAAAGGCGAGATCTTCGGCGATCGACGGGTCGAGATGGTGACACACCATCAGCATGTCGAGGTGCTCGTCGATGGTGTTGCGGGTGAATGGCCGCGTCGGGTTGGTCGACGATGGCAGCACGTTCTTCAGGCTCGCGACCTTGATGATATCGGGCGCGTGGCCACCGCCTGCGCCCTCGGTGTGGAAGGCGTGGATGGTGCGGCCCTTGAAGGCCTTGATGGTGTCCTCGACAAACCCCGACTCGTTCAGCGTGTCGGTGTGGATCATCACCTGGATGTCGTGATCGTCGGCAACGTCGAGGCAGTTGTCGATCGCAGCCGGCGTCGTGCCCCAGTCCTCGTGCAGTTTCAGCGCACACGCGCCGGCCTTGATCATCTCGACCAGCGCCTGCGGCCGCGACGCGTTGCCTTTGCCCGAAATGCCGAGATTGACCGGAAACGCATCGAACGACTGGATCATCCGCGCGATATGCCAGGGACCCGGCGTGCAGGTCGTGGCAAAGGTGCCGTGCGACGGACCGGTGCCGCCTCCGAGCATGCTGGTGACGCCGCTCATCAGCGCGTGCTCGATCTGCTGCGGGCAGATGAAATGGATGTGGCTGTCGAAGCCGCCGGCTGTGAGAATTTTTCCCTCGCCCGCGATCACGTCGGTGCCGGGGCCAATTACAATCGTCACATTGGGCTGGATATCCGGGTTACCGGCCTTGCCGATCGAATGGATCTTGCCATCCTTGAGGCCGATGTCGGCCTTTACGATGCCCCAGGTATCCACGATCACGGCATTGGTGATGACGGTGTCGACCGCGCCCTGCCGGCTGGTCACCTGCGACTGGCCCATGCCGTCGCGGATCACCTTGCCGCCGCCGAACTTCACCTCCTCGCCATAGGTGGTGAAATCCTTCTCGATCTCGATGATGAGATCGGTATCGGCGAGCCGGATGCGATCGCCAGTCGTGGGCCCGAACATGTCGGCATAGACGGAACGTTTGATTTTCGCTGACATGGCTCAGAGCTTTCCCATCACGTCCTGGCGGAAGCCATAGATCGTGCGTTTGCCCGCGAGTGCGACCAGGGTCACCTCGCGGGTTTGTCCCGGCTCGAAGCGCACGGCGGTGCCGGCGGCGATATCGAGCCGCATGCCGCGCGCCTTCTTGCGATCGAATTTCAGCGCCGGATTGGTCTCGAAGAAATGATAGTGCGAGCCGACTTGAATCGGCCGGTCGCCCGAGTTGGCGACGCTGAGCGTCACCGTCTTGCGGCCGGCGTTGAGTTCGATCTCGCCATCCTTGATGAAGAGTTCACCGGGAATCATTTTGTCCTCGATTTCTTACTGAGCATGATCTTGCTCGGAAAACCGGTATCCACTTTTCCGGATCATGCTCTATCGAATCGGATCGTGCACGGTCACCAACTTGGTACCGTCGGGAAACGTCGCCTCGACCTGGATGTCGTGGATCATCTCGGGGATGCCGTCCATCACCTGCGCGCGCGTCAACACTTGCGCGCCTGCGTGCATGAGATCGGCGACGGTGCGGCCGTCGCGCGCGCCTTCGAGGATGAAATCCGAGATCAGCGCGATGGCTTCGGGATGGTTCAGCTTGACGCCGCGCTCCAGCCGCCGGCGCGCCACGATCGCGGCCATTGAAATCAGCAGCTTGTCTTTTTCCCTGGGGCTCAGATTCATGTGACCACCGGCTCCGGCTATCTCGTTTCGAACATTGATGTTTTTGCTGCAAACCGGGCCGGTTTGCAGACGCTCTAGCTCAGCCATATTCGAGGTAATATTGTACCGTCTACCGCGTTGAGAAGCGTGACGACGTCGGTGCGCAGGCGCGCCGCATCGGCTCCGCAGAACCGCGCCAGCGCAAAGCCATTCCAGGCGGAAATGCCGACCTCGCTGCCGAAACGCCCGGCGGCCTCGCGCAGCCGCGCGACGAGCGCCTCGTCGCCCGGAACGATCAGCACGGTCGCGATCGCGACACCGCCATTGGCAACGGCGCGGCGCCCGAGCTTTTCGCCGATGTCGCCATCGAGCCGCAGCGTCTCGGCAAACACCAGCTTGCCTGCGCGGCGCAGCCGCCAGCGATCCACATAGCTGCCTTCCTGCAGCCGCTCGTCCATGGCGGCGCGGCCGAATACGACGATCTCGGCGCACAACAGCGCGGCCGTCGCCGCAAGATCGATGTCGATGCGGCGCGCGAGCGCGGCGCGATCGAACAGGATCGTTTCCTGCGGCAGCCACGCGACACGCGCGCCCTCGGCAAGCTTCAGGTCAACGGCGATCTCGGCGTCCGGACCGTGCGAGCGATAGATCTTTTCGGCGGCGGCCGTGGTGATCGTGAGCCTCGTGTCCGCCTCCGCACGCACGGAAACCGAAAACCGGTCGCCGCCCGCGACACCGCCGGCAGTGTTGATCAATACGGCCGACAGCGCAGCGGTCTCGGGCGACGGGAAGCGCACGCGCAGCGAGCCGGCTTCGTGCACCGTGCTGCGCCGAGTCATGCCATCGACGCTCCGGACGCCAAGCTCAACCACGCCGATGGCGCGGTTGGCCGCAAAAGTTGCGGGCAATGCCGTGGCTTGCCCTGCGCGCGGTCGAACAACTTCTCGCATGCCCCCTCCACGCACAAGGATCGCATGGAAAAGTCTAAAGCGCCATCGCCCGGCTGATCGCCGACGGATCGAGGTCGCTGCGGTCGCAGGTGAACTTGACCGCGCCGCGGTCCATCACCGAAAAGTAGTCGCCGAGCTCGCAGGCGAAGTCGAGATACTGCTCGACCAGCACGATCGCGATGTTGCCAAGGTCGCGCAAATACGAGATCGCCCGCCCGATATCCTTGATGATCGACGGCTGGATGCCCTCGGTCGGCTCATCCAGCAGCAACAGCTTTGGCCGCATCACCAGCGCGCGTCCGATCGCGAGCTGCTGCTGCTGGCCGCCCGACAGATCGCCGCCGCGCCGGCCGAGCATCAACTCCAGCACCGGAAACAACGAGAACACGTCATCAGGAATATTACGATTGTCGCTATCGATGGCGGCAAAGCCGGTCTTGAGATTTTCCTCGACCGTCAGTAGCGGGAAGATTTCGCGGCCCTGTGGCACCAGCGCAATGCCGCGGCGCGCCCGCTCGTAGGATTTCATCGCGCCGAGATCGGCGCCGTCGAATTTGATGGTGCCGCTCGCGATGGTGTGCTGGCCGACCAGCGCGCGCAGCAGGCTGGTCTTGCCGACGCCGTTGCGGCCGAGCACGCAAGTCACCTTGCCCGGCTCCGCCTTGAGCGAGACGCCGCGCAGCGCCTGCGCCGCGCCGTAATAGAGGCTGATGTTGTCGACTTCCAGCATTCGCTAGCGCCCCAGATAAACTTCGATCACGCGCTCGTTCGCCGAGACCTGATCGATCGTGCCTTCGGCCAGCACCGCGCCTTCATGCAGGCAGGTGACGCGGACGCCGAGCTCGCGGACGAAGGTCATGTCGTGTTCGACCACGACGACGGTCTTGTCCTTGTTGATCTCCTTCAGGAGCTCCGCGGTCTGGTGCGTCTCGACGTCGGTCATGCCCGCGACCGGCTCGTCGACCAGCAGCAGTTTTGGATCCTGCGCGAGCAGCATGCCGATCTCGAGCCACTGCTTCTGGCCGTGCGACAGGCTGCCCGCGAGCTGGTTGCGTGCGTCCGTCAGGCGAATGGTTTCCAGCACGCCTTCGATCCGTTTCTGCTCGTCACGCGTTTCGCGCCAGAACAAAGTCCGGCGGACGCGGTGGTCGACGTTGAGCGCGAGGCGCAAATTGTCCTCGACCGACTGGCTTTCGAACACCGTCGGCTTCTGGAATTTTCTGCCGATGCCGAGCTCGGCGATCTCAGTCTCATCCAGCCGTGTCAGGTCGATGCGGCCGTCGAAGAATACGTCGCCTTCGTCGGGGCGCGTCTTGCCGGTGATGATGTCCATCATCGTGGTCTTGCCGGCGCCGTTCGGGCCGATGATCGCACGCATCTCTCCTGGCGCGATGGTCAGCGACAGGTTGTTGATCGCCTTGAAGCCGTCGAAGGCGACGTGGACGCCGTCCAGATAAAGCATCGCCGAAGTCGCGCGTTCGTTCATGGCTTACTCCGCGGGCTTCGGTTCGACCGGCGTTTCGGTCATGGCCGGCTTGCCGTTGCGGCGCTGTTCGAACAGCGGCGACCACCAGTGGCGGAAGGTGCCGACGATGCCGCGCGGCATCAACAGCGTGACCAGCACGAACATCGCGCCCAGCATGAACAGCCAGTACGGCGCGAGCGGGCCCGACGTGAAATACGTCTTGGCGTAGTTGACGACGACGGCACCGAGCGCCGCGCCGACCAGCGTGCCGCGGCCGCCGACCGCGACCCAGATCACAGCTTCAATGGAGTTGCCTGGCGCAAATTCGCTCGGATTGATGATGCCGACCTGCGGCACATAGAGCGCGCCGGCGATGCCGGCCATGCAGGCCGACACGGTGAAGACAAACAGCTTGTAGGACTCGACGCGGTAGCCGAGGAAGCGCGTGCGCGATTTCAGCGTCGCGGATCGCGATCAGCACCTTGCCGAGCTTGGACGCAACGATCGCGCGGCACACGATGAAGCCGATGGCCAGCGTCAGGCAGCTCAGCATGAACAGGGTGGCGCGGGTGCCGGCGGCCTGCACGTTGAAGCCCAGAATATCCTTGAAATCGGTGAGGCCGTTGTTGCCGCCGAAGCCGAAGTTATTGCGGAAGAAGCCAAGCATCAGCGCATAGGTCATCGCCTGCGTGATGATCGAGAGATAGACGCCGGTGACGCGCGAGCGAAAGGCGAACCAGCCGAAGCCGAAAGCGAGCAGGCCGGGCACCAGCACCACCATCAGCGCTGCCAACCAGAACATGTCAAAGCCGTACCAGAACCAGGGTAGCTCCTTGTAGTTCAGGAACACCATGAAGTCGGGCAGGATCGGGTTGGCGTAGACGCCGCGACTGCCGATCTGCCGCATCAGGTACATCCCCATGGCGTAGCCGCCGAGCGCGAAGAACGCGCCGTGGCCGAGCGAGAGGATGCCGCAGTAGCCCCAGATCAGATCGATCGAAAGCGCGAGGATGGCGTAGCAGGTGTACTTGCCCCACAATGCGACGAGGTAGGTCGGCACGTGCAGCAGCGAGGATTCCGGCAACAGCAGGTTCGACAGCGGCACAAAGATGCCGATCGCCGCAAGCACGCCAAGGAAGATGGTCGACGAACGATCCAGCGCGCTGATGAGCGGGTGGTCGGTCATGCCCACGCTCGCATGGCGCCCAAGGCGCCTCTGATCCCGGTCGTCCCCGCGAAGGCGGGGGACCCGTACGCCGCAGCGCAAGCGAGACGCCGAGCCTCGGAGAGTCGATTCGCTGGCCAACTCAGGCGTCGCGGCAATCGAGCACAGGGGTTATGGGTCCCCGCGTTCGCGGGTGACGAACGGTGCTCGCTTGCGGCGCGCCGCAGCACTCATGCTTCCACCGCCCTGCCCTTCAGCGCAAACAGGCCGCGCGGACGCTTCTGGATGAACAGGATGATCAGCACCAGGATCGCGATCTTGCCGAGCACTGCGCCGGCGACCGGCTCGAGGAACTTGTTGGCGATCCCGAGCGTGATGGCGCCGACCAGCGTGCCCCACAGATTGCCGACACCGCCGAACACCACGACCATGAAACTGTCGATGATGTAGCCCTGGCCGAGGTTGGGGCTGACGTTGTCGATCTGCGACAGCGCGACGCCGGCAATGCCGGCAATGCCCGAGCCGAGGCCGAAGGTCAGCGCATCGACCCGCGATGTCGCGATGCCCATCGACGCGGCCATGCGGCGGTTCTGCGTCACGGCGCGCATCTCGAGGCCGAGGCGGGTGAAACGCAGCATGGCGAGCAGTAGCGCGAATACGCCGACCGTGAAGATCACGATCCAGAGCCTGTTATAGGTGATCGCGATCTGGCCGATGTCGAATGCGCCACTCATCCAGGACGGGTTGCCGACCTCGCGATTGTTCGGGCCGAAAATCGTGCGCACCGCCTGCTGCAGGATCAGCGACAGGCCCCAGGTCGCGAGCAGCGTCTCCAGCGGCCGGCCATAGAGGAAGCGGATGATGCTGCGCTCGATCAGGACGCCGATCGCGCCGGACACCAGGAAGGCGAGCGGCACCGCGATGAACAGCGACTGGTCGAACAGGGCCGGATAGCGGGTGCGGATGACCTCCTGCACCACGAATGTCGTGTAGGCGCCGAGCATCACCATCTCGCCGTGGGCCATGTTGATGACGCCCATCACGCCGAAGGTGATGGCCAGCCCAATCGCGGCGAGCAGCAGGACGGAGCCGAGCGAGACGCCGTACCAGGCGTTCTGCACGGCCGACCACATTGCAAGTGTGGTTTGCACCGAGCCTGCCGCGGCCGCAGCGGCCTTGGCGACGGTCGGCGAGGCATCAGAGCTTGCGCCGGTCAGCAGGTTGAACGCGTCCTGGTCGCCGAGCCCCTTGATGATGGTGATCGCGTCGAGCTTGTCGGCTTCGGCCGCGTCCGGCTTGGACAGGATGATCGCCGCCCGCGCCGCCGCGAAGGCGCGTTTGACGTCGGCATTGGTTTCCTTCTGCAGCGCCGCCTCGATTGCCGGCAGCGCCGTCACATCGCGCGACTTGAACACCGATTGCGCGGCGTCGACGCGCTTGGCCGGATCGGGCGAGAGCAGCGTCAGCGAGCCGAGCGCTTGATCGACCATGCCGCGCAGGCGGTTATTGAGTCGGACAGCGTCAAGACCTCCAAACGATGAGGCGACGGCCTCACCTGTTGCAGCATCAACGACCTTGCCATCGTCGTTCTTGATGTAGACCTTTTTCGTTTCGGGGTCGGCAAGCAGCCGACCATCCTTCAGAGCGCTAATGATGGGCAGCGCACGACGATCACCGCTCGAAACCAGCGCCGCGATGGCGTCACCCGTATCGCTGTAAGAGTCGTTGGCGAAGCTCGCGATCGCGTCTTCCACCGGTCCGGCGGACGCAGGCAATGCTCCAAGGATGAGAAGCAAGCAGAGGGCTGCGAGCGCAAAAGCCCCGCGAAGAATTTGACTAAGCACTGAAGGCACCCCGGCCGAGGCTTGATGGAAGGCGGCAGTGTAACGCCGCCTTCCATTGTTGGTTTTGGAGCTGATCGAGGCTTACGAGCCCGAGCCGCCGCACTTCTGCGTCTTGGTGTTGAAGTTGCCGCACTTCAGCTTGACCCAATCGGCCTCGAGGTCCTTCGAGCCTTCGAGATAATCGGACCACGCATCGCCAGGCACAAGGCCCTTGGTCTTCCACACCACATCGAACTGGCCATCGGCCTTGATCTCGCCGATGTACACCGGCTTGGTGATGTGGTGGTTCGGCAGCAGGGTTGACGTGCCGCCGGTCAGGTTCGGCGCGGTGATGCCGGGCAGCGCATCGATCACCTTGTCAGGGTCGGTGGTGCCGGCCTTCTTGAACCGCCTTGACCCACATGTTGAAGCCGATGTAGTGCGCCTCCATCGGATCGTTGGTGGTGCGCTTCGGATTCTTGGTGTACTCATGCCACTTCTTGATGAAGGCCTCGTTTGCAGGGGTCTTGATCAATTCGAAGTAGTTCCAGGCCGCGAGGTGTCCAAGCAGCGGCTTGGTGTCGAGACCGGCGAGTTCTTCTTCGCCGACCGAGAACGCCACGACCGGGATGTCGGTCGCCTTGATGCCCTGGTTGCCGAGCTCCTTGTAGAATGGCACGTTGGCGTCGCCGTTGATGGTCGAAACCACCGCCGTCTTCTTGCCCGCCGAGCCGAACTTCTTGATGTCGGACACGATCGTCTGCCAGTCGGAGTGACCGAACGGCGTGTAGTTGATCATGATGTCTTCATCCTTGACGCCCTTCAGCTTGAGATAGGCGGCAAGAATCTTGTTGGTGGTGCGCGGATAGACGTAGTCGGTGCCCGCGAGCACCCAGCGCTTCACTTCGCCGCCGTCCTTGCTCATCAGATAGTCGACGGCCGGAATCGCCTGCTGGTTCGGCGCGGCACCCGTGTAGAACACGTTACGCTCGCTTTCCTCGCCTTCGTACTGCACCGGATAGAACAGGATGTTGTTCAACTCCTTGAACACCGGCAGCACCGATTTGCGCGACACCGAGGTCCAGCAGCCGAACACCACGGCGACCTTGTCCTTGGTGATCAGCTCGCGCGCCTTCTCGGCGAACAGCGGCCAGTTCGAAGCGGGATCGACGACGACCGCTTCGAGTTTCTTGCCGAGCAGGCCGCCCTTCTTGTTCTGCTCGTCGATGAGGAACAGCATGGTGTCCTTCAGCGTGGTTTCGCTGATGGCCATGGTTCCGGAAAGCGAATGCAGGATGCCGACCTTGATGGTGTCCTCGGCCCTTGCTCCGCTGAAGGACGCCAGGCCGAGCGCGAGGCCCGCGGTCGCCGCAACAAAGACGCGGCGGTTGAGCGGCCGCGCGATTGCGGACGCGAAATGATTAAGCATGCGATGTTGTCTCCCTGACGCAGACTTGAATGGCTGCGAAACGGCCGGACGGCCGCCTGCGTTAACGGAATCGCAAGAACCGTGCCATTGGTGTGGGCGGGCTTAAGCCAATGGGAGCAAAGAAGAATCTTCGCGCCGCGGCCGAAACCAGCAACGTGTCTGCCCATCTTTCGCGCAATCGGACTGAATGCAATTTCGGCTCAATGAACAAAAAATAGTGCATATTTTCACAATTGTTCAAATTATCGGCAATCGGCAACTTGGAACCTGGTCCCACCCTCGGCTGCGCGGAGGATTAGGGTGCCCACCCGTGGGTTACACGCTGGGGCGACACCAGAATTCCCCCGGGGTGCCGCCTGCAATGCCTTGAAAGCGCCGCGCACATGGCGCATATGGAGGGCGGTCTTGAGACTTCTCGGGCCCCATCGGGCTGCGTGTCCTGCGTCCGCATGACGGATCCAGGCTTTGCTATTCACCCAAAATCGACGCCCCTGACACGCGGGCGTCCATTGACCAGCGCACGGCGCATCCCGCCGGCGGCTGGAATCGTTTGAACACAGAAAGATCCGTTTTGACCTCTTTTCAGGACTTCGGCCTCGCCGAGCCAATCGGGCGTGCCCTCAAGGAAGAAAACTACGTCACCCCAACCCCCATCCAGACCCAGACCATCCCTGTCGCGCTGACCGGCAAGGACGTGGTCGGCATCGCCCAGACCGGCACTGGCAAGACCGCTGCCTTCGCGCTGCCGATTCTGCATCGGCTGATTCATCCGCGCAAACAGGTCGCCCCGAAGACTTGCCGCGTGCTGGTGCTGAGCCCGACGCGCGAACTCTCCAGCCAGATCCTCGACAGTTTTCGAAGCCTATGGCCGCCACCTTCGGCTCAAAGCCGCGCTCGCGATCGGCGGCGTGCCGATGGGACGCCAGGTCCGCGCCATCATGCCGGGCCTCGACGTGCTGGTCGCCACGCCGGGCCGCCTGCTCGATCTCGTCGACGAGCAACGCCCTGAAGCTCGGCCAGGTCGAGTTTCTCGTGCTCGACGAAGCCGATCGCATGCTCGACATGGGTTTCATCAACGATATCCGCAAAATTGTCGCCAAGGTCCCGACCGAACGGCAGACGCTTTTGTTCTCGGCGACAATGCCGAAGGACATCGCCGAGCTCGCCGAGCAGATGCTGCGTGATCCGGCGAAGGTCGCGGTGACGCCGGTGGCGTCGACCGTCGAGCGCGTCAGCCAGCGCATCATCGAGGTCGATCGCGGCGTCAAGCCGGCCCTGCTTGCGGAAGTGCTGAAGGGCGAGGCGGTCGATCGCGCGCTCGTGTTCACGCGGACCAAGCACGGCGCCGACAAGGTCGTCAAAGGCCTTGCCAGGGCCGCGATTGCCGCCGAGGCCATCCACGGCAACAAGTCGCAGAACCATCGCGAGCGCGTGCTCGCGGCGTTCCGCAACGGCAGCATTCGTATTCTGGTCGCAACCGACATCGCCGCGCGCGGCATCGATGTCGACGGCATCAGCCACGTCATCAACTTCGACCTGCCGAACATCCCGGAGACCTACGTGCATCGCATCGGCCGCACCGCGCGCGCCGGCGCCGACGGCGTCGCGATCTCGTTTGTCGATGCCGATGAGGTTGCCTACCTGCGCGATATCGAGCGGCTGATCCGCCAGACCCTGCCGCGCGAGGACCGTCGCAGTGGCCATCAGCACGCGCGTGCCGAGGATCGTGCCGCCGGCGCGCGGCATCCGCAGCAGCGGCCGCACGATGGCCGGCGCGGCCACGCGCAACGCCACCAGGGCGGCCGTGCCGAACCAGCAGCCGGACCAGACGCGCGGTAGCCACACCCATCACGGTCATCGTCGGCCGAGCCGCGACGGCGCGGCACAGCCATCGCGTCAGCAGGGCAATGGCAGCGCGCCGCATGAGGGCATTCACGCGGTCGGCTTCATGGCACGAGGCAATCAGCGGCCGGGCGCAGGCGCACCTCGCGACAAGCATTTGCGTTCAAACGGTCGGGTAAAGGCCGGCCGTCATCCACAGCGTTAGAATCCAGAAAATCTCTGTCGGAGAAACCATGGCCAAGGAAGAACTGATCCAATTCGAAGGAACTCGTGACCGAGATCCTTCCCGATGCGCGGTATCGGGTGAAGCTCGATGCCGGACACGAAATCATTGCCTACACCGCGGGCAAGATGAAGAAGAACCGCATCAAGACGCTGGCCGGCGACCGCGTCACCGTCGAGATGTCGCCGTACGACCTGGAAAAGGGCCGCCTGATCTTCCGTCACAAGGACGAGCGCGCCAGTTCGTCGCCGCGGCCGAATGCGCCCCCGCGCGGCAACCGCAGTTTCGCCGCCGCTGATCGCGTTGGCCGAAAGGCGACGGTAACGTTCCGTCGCTTTTCCGGCGGTCGCGTGCGCGACGGGATTGTGAGGCAGGGATTGTGAGACTTGCCGATTTTCGTTATATTATCGGCCATCGAGTTTCGGCCGGACGACGTGGCCCACGACCGGCACTGCCGGATCAGCGCTGACGACCTCTTTCCAAAATTTCGATTTTCCGAGCGTCCGCATGCCGCGGACGCTCAATCCATGCAAGTGAAAGGGTTGTCTTGTGAGCAAGGGAACAGTGAAGTGGTTCAACGCCACCAAGGGCTACGGCTTCATCCAGCCGGATGACGGCAGCAAGGATGTGTTCGTGCACATCAGCGCCGTCGAGCGCGCCGGCCTCGGCACGCTGAACGACGGTCAGAAGGTCTCGTTCGAGATCGTGACCGACCGGCGTTCGGGCAAGGCGTCGGCGGATCAGCTGCGGGCGGAGTAAATCGCCGCAGCAATGCCGAGTTGAAAACGCAAAGGCCGCGCGAGAGCGCGGCCTTTGTCATTTCTGGCCGGAAGCATTCGGCGATCAGGAGCAGGTCGCAGCGCTGAAATCAACGGTCGTCGACTGGCGCGGACGGGCGAAAAACTGGTCCGAGAGCGTGATCGCCGACTTCACCACATAACCAACGGTCGGCGTATAGACATACGACACCTCTGCCCAGATCAATTCGGTGTTGTTGACAATCAGGCCCGCGGGGACTGACGACGTGACAACGGCGTTCTTCGCATAGCCCGACGACACGCCGCTGCTCGACGACCAGGATCTGCTGCAAGCCACCGTTGCCTTGCCAGCTGCCGTCGATGGTGACCGCCGTCACCTTCGCGGTCATCGGCGACACCAGATAGGGCGTCATGATCGACGACGAAGCGTTGAACACGTTGGTGATGTCGGTATCGTTCACCGACGCCGCCTGCGAGACGAGGTCGGACAACGTGTGGGACACCAGCGTCACCTTGCGATCGATCGCAACGCCGCTCGAGACCTCGACGATACCGAAATACATGGTCAGCATCAGCGGCGTGACCAGGGCGAATTCAACTGCAGCGGCACCGCGCGAGTCCCGCGCAAAGCGCCGAATACGCAAGCTCCTCAAGCTGATCATTGCTGACCTCGTTTTGATTTGCGCATGTCCTTGTCGGAAAACCGGCATCCACTTTTCCGGGACATGCGTTTTGATTTGCGCATGTCCTGATCGGAAAACCGGTATCCACTTTTCCGGGACATGCGTTAGTAGGGCTCGTTGCGGAACGCTGCCGTTGCGGACAGCAGTCGATAGTGGCCGTTGACGTTGGCAATGTTGTAGCCGAGGCCGGTCACAAACAGCGGCCACATGTAGTAGGTCTGCACCAGCGTGATCACGCCCGAACCTCCCGGCGAGTACTGAAAATTGTTGACGAAGTTGCCGGAGGCGTCGATCGGCGAGTTCGGCGCCACAGCGCCGAAGTTCGCGTAGTTCGTGACGTTGAGGTAGATGCCGCCGGTGCAATCGAAGAACGAGGCGAGGTTGTTGCACAGCGCGGTCTTGAACTGGGCCTGGGTGTAGCCCGCGGTCTGCGCCTGGCCGGTCAGCAGCAGGCGCGCGGTGTCCTGCGTTGCCGTCTCGAGCGCCTGTTGCGCGAAGAAGACAAGTCCCGTCTCGATGATGGCAAACAGCATCATGAAGAACGGAACCGCGATCATGGCGAACTCGACCGCGGCACTGCCCCTGCGATTGGAGCGGAAATTGCGAAATGCCTTCGCAAATGAAATTCTGCTGGTCTGACGCAGCGCCATGACAGCACCCCCGCTGAAAAAACTTAACGGCAACAGTACAGTTGAGGGCTTGTCGAATTCTTGCGGCCATCCGCGACAACTGCGGTCGGCCGCTTAACCCAAAATTAACTGTTCGCTATCCACGGCGGTCTTGCGATTCGCGCAAGGCCGTTATCTCTGCTTGATTTGCGCGAATGGCGTAAACGCCACGCGCGCTACGGCTGCTTGTCGCTCGGTGCGCTTGTCGCCTGGTTGTTGCGCGAGCCGGCCTGGTCGAGAGTCGACTTGAAGTAGTCGTTGCCGTCGCCGAGCGTAATGTGCTGCTGGCAGACCGGGGTACAGCTATAGGTCTCGCGATTGACCCCACGGAACACCGTGACGAGCTTCTCGGTCGGCGCTTCGACCTGGATCATGCGGTCGAGCAGCACCGCGCCGCCGCGGTCGATCGCCATGACGTTGGTCGCGCCATAACCCTTGCCGGTGACGATCATGGCGCCGCCAGGCTGCAGGGAAACGTCGGCAATCAGCGGGTTTCCAACGACGAGGGTCGCGACCTTCTCGGGCAGCTTGACGAGCGTTGCCTGGTCGACGATCACGTCGATCGGGTCGGCGAAAGCCGCGCTCCCGAGCAGCGACACGCCGGCGACGACGGCAATACTCAAGAACAGCTGGCTTGAGAAAAGGCTCGAGACGAGGCACGCGCGACTGCGCGGGGACCTGATCGACATTACGCTACTCCGGGACGCATACACGCCGGTCCACCTGCCGGCACCCGTGATGGCAAATCTGCCGTTAATTGATGAATGAACTGCAAACACGTCCGCTATTGGCGGAACGGATAAGCCATCTGCTCCGGGAAGCCGTGCGGCATCACCGGATCGCCGGCGCCATACACGACGGGCAACTCGCCGTTCGGCATCCTGAAGGTGCCGAACAGAATGTCCCAGACCGGAAAAGTTCCGGCAAAATTGGTGTCGCCGCCCTGCTCCAGGCCGGTATGGTGCCAGCGATGGAACACCGGCGTGGCGATCACGTACTTCAACGGGCCGAGGGTCCAGCTCAGGTTGGCGTGCACGAAGGCCGAATGGAAGATCGTGAACGGGCCGAGCCAGACCATGACGTCGGGCGAAATGCCGGCAAGCAGCAGGATCACGTCGACCGCGACGGTGCCGAGGAACAGGTTGACCGGATGAAAGCGGGCCGCCGAGATCCAGTCGACGTCTTCCGAGGAGTGATGGATCGCGTGGTACTTCCACATCGCAGGGCCGTGGAAAAAGCGGTGCGTCCAGTACAGCATGAAGTCGGACAGCAGCATGAACAGCACGAGCTGGACCACGAACGGCAATTGGGACAGCGGGCCATGCCCGTGGTCGTAAAAGGCGATCAGCTCCTCGGGCGTATGGATGTTGAACAGCACGCCTGCGCCGAAGATCAAGAGGCTGATGCGAACCATCCGCGTGATCAGCGGCACGAAGAACCAGTACATCAGGTCGGTCAAGAGCTCGCGCTTGCGCCACCAGACGTAGCCGGGATTGCAGGCCCAATAATGCGTCAGGACGGTGAAGACCGTCGCCAGTACCGCGGTCGCCGGCAGGACCTTGAACAGCGTCTCGCCCATCACGATGACGACCTGCGGGATATTCTCGAGCATTGACGACCTCCAAACCCTTCAACCGCAGGTTAACGCCCCGGGCTTAAGGCTCGGTTGATCGCCTGCCCAAGCGAGGCCGCGCCGTTGTCATTGATCCGACGTTGAAAGGGAGCTGCGCCGTCAACCCTTCGTTAACTCTGGGAGATATCCAGCAATTGCACCGAGAATTGCGCGATTCAATTAACTGCGCCGCAATTGTCGCACCTTAGGGTGATCGACGATCTCGGGGTGGATGGAGTTCCAAGCATCACTCGGGGACGATAACGACAGCCACGCGTATATTTATGGAGTTACCGAAATGAAGACCCTTCTTGCTCGTTTTGCGAAGGACGAGTCGGGCGCCACCGCGATTGAGTACGCGTTGATCGCCGCCGGCATCGCCCTCGCAATCATCACCGCGGTGAACACGCTGGGTACGACCCTCAGCAACAAGTTCACCTCGATCAACAGCTCGCTGAAGTAAGCAGCTGGGACCATCGACTTGCAAAGGCTTCGGCACTGCCGAAGCCTTTTTCTTTTTGTCCGGGAAAAAAGCGCCGCAGGCGTTCGGCGATTGTTTATCAATTCGCCCCTATGGTCGCGCGGGAGCACGAACCTGATATGCTGCTCGACATCATTCGCCTGACCTTTTTCCCCGCGCTGATGGCCTTTGCCGCGGCGAGCGACCTGTTCACGATGACCATCTCCAACAGGATCTCGCTGGCCCTGGTCGCGGGATTCGCGTTGCTGGCGGCGCTCAGTGGCATGAACGCGCACGACATCATGCTCCATCTCGCGGCCGGCGCGATCGTGCTGGTCTGCGCTTTCACCTTCTTCGCGATGGGCTGGGTCGGCGGCGGCGATGCCAAGCTCGCCTCCGCAATCGCGTTGTGGTTCGGCTTTACCTGGCTATTCGATTATCTCATCTACGCGGCGCTGGCCGGTGGCGCGCTCACCTTCCTGATCGTGCAGTTCCGCAAGTGGCCGTTGCCGGCTGTGATCAGCGGACAAGCATGGGTCCAGCGCCTGCACGAGACCAGGGGCGGCATTCCCTACGGCATCGCGCTCGCGATCGGCGCACTGATGATTTATCCCGAGACCGAGTGGATGAAGGTCATCGACTTCACTCATCTCGCGATGAGATGAGCAACGTCTCGTTAACTCGATTTGGATACGCCTCATTAACCATGCTTTGACGTTTAACTGGTCATATCCAGTGGCAGCGACTGCGCGTCGCGTCGCAGCGTCATGTGGAAAGTAGAAGCGTATGAATAACGCGCGTATAGTGGTCCTGGTCCTTGCCGTGGGAGCCGGCGGCGTCGCCGCGTATCTCGCGAGCGGAACGGACCGCAAGCCGGAGCCGCAGCAAGCGGTCCAGATCGAGACTGTCGACGTCCTCGTCGCAAAATCCGATCTGCCGCTCGGTCAGTCGATCACCGCAGACGACATGCAGTGGCAGAACTGGCCGTCTAGCACAGTCAGCCCGGCCTTCATCCAGCGCAAAAACAATCCCAACGCGGTCGCTGAATTCACCGGCTCGATCGTGCGCTCGACATTCTTCGCCGGCGAGCCGATCCGCGAAGCCAAGCTGGTCAAGGCCGACGGCTCCGGGTTCATGGCGGCGATCCTGCCGTCCGGCATGCGCGCGATCTCGACCGAAGTTTCGGCGGAGACCGGCGCCGGTGGCTTCATCCTGCCGAACGATCGCGTCGACGTGCTGCTAACGACCCGTGACCGCAGCGGCACCGGCAAGAATGGTGCCGAGACGGTCAACTCCGAGGTCGTGCTGAGCAATATCCGCGTGCTCGCGATCGACCAAACCATCGAAGAGAAGAACGGCCAGAAGGTCGTGGTCGGCAAGACCGCAACCCTCGAGCTCAAACCCGAGCAGACCGAGACGCTCGCCCGCGCCCGCCAGTCCGGCACGCTATCGCTCGCGCTGCGCAGCATCGCCGATGCCAATGCCCCGCAACAGCAGAGCGATGACAAGCGGCGGCGCCAGGACACCATCAATGTCGTCCGCTACGGCGTCACCACGCCGACGACGACGTCGAAATGAGCTGAGGAACGAACGCAAATGTTGATCCGCTCTGAGGTTCGATCCCGCCGCCGCGAAAACCTGCGCGGCCTGGCGTTCGTCGCAGCCGGCCTGCTCGCCTCGGCCGTCGCCTTCCACGCCGCGCTGGCGAGCGATTACCGCGCCCCTGACGCGATGCCGCCGCAAGCCGCCCCCGTCGGCAACGGCGCGCAGTTTCTCGCGCTCGGCATCGGCAAATCCGTGGTGATCGACCTGCCGCGCGAGATCAAGGATGTGCTCGTCGCCGATCCCAAGATCGCCAACGCGGTCGTGCGATCGGCGCAGCGCGCCTACATCATCGGCGGCGCGGTCGGCCAGACCAACATCTTCTTCTTCGACGCCAGCGGCCAGCAGATCGCATCCTACGACATCGCGGTCAAACGTGACCTCAACGGCGTCCGCGCCGCGCTGCGCCAGAGCCTGCCCGCCGCCAATATCGACATCGAGGGCGTCGGCGACGGCGTGATGCTGACGGGCACGGCGACGAGCCCGGCCGAATCGCAGCAGGCGTTCGAGGTCGCGACCCGGCTGGTCGGCGATGCCGCCAAGGTGGTGAACAGCATCGTGGTGCGCGGCCGCGACCAGGTGATGCTGAAGGTCACGGTCGCCGAGGTCCGGCGCGACCTCATCAAGCAACTCGGCGTCGATCTCAGCGGCAGCCTCGGCTACGGCACCGCCGTCGTCAACTTCAGCAATTCGTCGCCATTCGCGGTCAACGGCAAGGAGCTGGTCGAGAGCAACGCCATCACCGGTCAGTTCAAGTCGGTGACCGCGACCTTGCGCGCGATGGAGCGCGCCGGTGTGGTCCGCACGCTCGCCGAACCGAACCTCACCGCGATCTCAGGCGAGGCGGCCTCGTTCCTCGCCGGCGGCGAGTTCCCGATTCCAAAGGGCTACACCTGCGACCCCACCACTCACGTCTGTCAAACCCAGGTCGATTTCAAGAAGTTCGGCATCACGCTGAACTTCACGCCGGTGGTCTTGAGCGAAGGCCGTATCAGCCTGCGCGTCGCAACCGAGGTGTCCGATCTGTCGAACGACAACGCGCTGACGCTGACGCAGGCGATCTCTGCGACCCAGACCAACAGCATCACGATCCCCTCGATCGTGGTCCGCCGTGCCGAGACCACGCTGGAAATTCCGTCGGGCGGCTCGCTCGCAATGGCCGGCCTGATCCAGGAACAGACCAAGCAGGCGATCAACGGCTTCCCCGGCCTGATGCAGCTGCCGGTGCTCGGCACGCTGTTCAAGAGCCGCGACTACGTCAACCACCAGACCGAACTGATGGTGCTGGTGACGCCCTATGTCGTGCGCGCGGTGGCGCAGAAGGACTTGTCGCGGCCTGACGACGGCTTCGCCAACTCGTCCGATCCGTCGACGGCGCTGCTCGGCACCCTGAACCGAATCTACGGCGTTCCCACCCGGTCCGCGCCGGTCGGCGACCGCAAGACCGCCTACGGATTCATCACCGATTGAGCTGCGAGCAGGACATGATCAAGAAACGCATCATCCCCTGGACCGTCGCACCGGCCCGTTTGCCGCTCGCTGCCCTGTTGATCAGCACCGCAGCAGCACTCGGCGCCTGCACGACCACGCAGGACGAGACCACGGCCAGCATTCCGAACGACTATCGCCTGCGCCACCCGATCGTGATCCAGGAAGCGGATCGGACGGTCGAAGTCCTGGTCGGCAATCGTCGCGGCGGCCTGAACGCCTCGCAGCGCGCCGATGTGACGGCGTTCGCACAATCCTGGCTGCACGAAGCCACCGGCGGCATCGCGATCGACCTGCCGACGGCGACGCCGAACGCCTATGCGGCGAGCCAGACGCTGCGCGAGATTCAGTCGATCTTCGCCGCGGTCGGCGTGCCGCCGCACGGCGTCAAGATCCGCGAGTACCGGCCCGAGGATCCACGCCAGCTCGCGACGATCAAACTCAATTATCCGAAGATCACGGCCGATGCCGGCCCGTGCGGGGTCTGGCCCGAGGATCTCGGCCCGACCTTCAAGAACCGGATCTACCAGGAAAACAAGCCTTACTACAATTTGGGCTGCGCCTATCAGCGCAACATGGCCGCGATGGTCGCCAATCCATCCGACCTGATCCAGCCGCGGCCTGAAACACCAAACTCCGCAACACGCCGCTCCACCGTGCTCGACAAGTACGGCAAGAGCCAGCCGACGGCGGTTACCTATCCCGATGCCGACAAGGGCAAACTGAGCGACGTTGGAAAATGATCAGCTACGCGCGCAAAGACCAGGACTCCGAGACGACGGCAGCAGAGCCGGCAACGGACAACGAGCACATCGCGCCGGCGCCACGCATTTCCGTGCAGGCCTTCTGCGAGACGGTCGAAACCGCTGCCGCCGTGCAGGCGGCGGGCGAGGATCGCCGCCTCGGCAAGGCGCATTTGAAGATCCAGATGGGCGGCATGGTCGCCGCCATCGAGGCCTACAACAATGCGCCGACGCCCAATGTGATCATCCTCGAGACCGATGGTCGCAACGACATCCTCGCCGGCCTCGACCAGCTGTCCGGTGTCTGTGATGCCGGCACCCGCGTCATCGTGATCGGCCGGATGAACGATGTCACGCTTTACCGCGAGCTGGTGCGCCGCGGCGTCAGCGAATATGTCATTGCGCCGGTCACAACCATCGACGTGGTTCGCGCCATCTGCAGCCTGTTCTCGATGCCCGAGGCCAAGCCGGTCGGGCGCGTGATCGCGGTGGTCGGCGCCAAGGGTGGCGTCGGTGCCTCGACGGTCGCCCACAACATCGGCTGGGCGATCGCCCGCGACCTCGCGCTCGATTCGGTGGTCGCCGACCTCGACCTCGCGTTCGGCACCGCCGGCCTCGACTACAACCAGGATCCGCCGCAGGGCATTGCGGACGCGGTGTTCTCGCCCGACCGCATCGACACCGCCTTCATCGACCGCCTGCTCTCGAAGTGCACCGATCATCTCAGCCTGCTCGCGGCGCCGGCCACGCTCGACCGGGTCTATGACTTCGGCGACGATGCGTTCGAACTCGATCTTCGATACGCTGCGCTCGTCGGTGCCATGCATCGTGCTCGACGTGCCGCACCAGTGGTCCGGCTGGACCAAGCGCGCCCTGATCGCCGCCGACGACATTCTGATCGTCGCGGCGCCCGATCTCGCCAACCTGCGCAACACCAAGAATCTGTTCGACATGCTGAAAGGGCAGCGCCCGAACGATCGCGCGCCGCTCTACTGCCTGAACCAGGTCGGCGTGCCGAAGCGGCCCGAGATCAAGGCGGGCGAGTTCGCCAAGGCGATCGAAAGCGAGCCGGCGGCAATCATTCCGTTCGAGCCGCAACTGTTCGGTCTGGCCGCGAACAACGGCCAGATGATCGAGGAGATCGCCGCAAAGCACAAGGTTTCCGAGCTGTTCCTGCTGGTCGCGCAGCGATTGACGGGCCGCACGGAAGCCAAGAAGCCGCGTAACTCACTGTTCTCGCCGCTGCTCGGGAAGTTGCTGAAGAAGTAAGTCGTCGCAAGTTCAAGTCATCGCTTGGAGTATCGTCGTGGCGTTTGGCAAACGTGCCGGAGTCGAAGCCGAGGTCAAACCGGTCAAGCCCGCCCCTGCGGCCCCGGCAGCCGCGCCGCGTGCGGCAGTCGAAGCGCCGAGCGTCGCCTCGCCGTCGATTGCGCCAAACCGGACGCCGCCGCCCCCTCCGCCGCCCGAGACGCGCCGGTCCGACAACTATTACCAGGTCAAGGCGACCATCTTCGGCGCCCTGATCGAGGCAATCGACCTTGCGCAGCTCGCCAAGCTCGACGGCGAATCCGCGCGCGAGGAAATCCGCGATATCGTCAACGAGATCATCGCGATCAAGAACATCATCATGTCGATTGCCGAGCAGGAGGAACTGCTCGACGATATTTGCAACGACGTGCTGGGTTACGGGCCGCTCGAACCGCTGCTGTCACGTGACGACATTGCCGACATCATGGTGAACGGCGCCAACACGGTCTACATCGAAGTGGCCGGCAAGATTCAGCGCACCGGCATTCGCTTCCGCGACAATCAGCAGCTGCTGAACATCTGCCAGCGCATCGTCAGCCAGGTCGGCCGGCGCGTCGACGAATCCTCGCCGATCTGCGACGCCCGTCTTGCCGACGGCTCGCGCGTCAACGCCATCGTGCCGCCGCTCTCGATCGACGGCCCGACACTGACGATCCGCAAATTCAAGCGCGACAAGCTGACGCTGGACCAGCTCGTCAAGTTCGGCGCGATCACCGAGGAAGGCGCCGAGATCCTGAAGATCATCGGCCGGGTGCGCTGCAACGTCCTGATCTCCGGCGGTACCGGCTCGGGCAAGACCACGCTGCTGAACTGCCTGACCAACTTCATCGATCACGACGAGCGCGTCATCACCTGCGAGGACGCCGCCGAGCTGCAGCTGCAGCAGCCTCATACGGTGCGGCTCGAGACTCGGCCGCCCAACCTCGAGGGCGAGGGCCAGATCACCATGCGTGACCTCGTGCGCAACTGCCTGCGCATGCGGCCCGAACGCATCATCGTCGGCGAAGTCCGCGGACCCGAGGCGTTCGACCTGCTGCAGGCCATGAACACCGGCCACGACGGCTCGATGGGGACGCTGCACGCCAACAGCCCGCGCGAAGCGCTGTCGCGCTGCGAGTCCATGATCACCATGGGCGGCTTCTCGCTGCCGTCGCGCACCATCCGCGAGATGATCTGCACATCGATCGACATCGTGATCCAGGCGGCCCGCCTGCGCGATGGTTCGCGCCGCATCACTCACATCACCGAGGTGATGGGAATGGAAGGCGACACCATCGTCACCCAGGACCTGTTCCTGTTCGACATCGTCGGTGAGGATGCCAACGGCAAGCTCATCGGCCGGCATCGCGCCAATGGCATCGGCCGTCCGCGATTCTGGGATCGCGCCCGCTACTACGGCGAGGAAAAGCGGCTCGCCGCCGCGCTCGACGCCGCAGAAGTCAGGGGCGACGAGCGATCGGAGCGCCGGTAATGAACCTGCAAGCGCTCGCACTGGCCTTCATGGCGGCCGCCGCGATCGGCGGCCTGGCCTGGGTCTTCATCTATCCAATCCTGTCCGGCGAACGTCAGACCGAGCAGCGCCTCGCCGCCTTCGCCAAGCCCGAACCGGTGGCGCGCCGCGCCGAGCGCGCGCAGCTCCGTTCGCGCCGCGAGCAGGTCGAGGAGACGCTCCGCGAGGTCGAGAACCGCCATCGCAAGGCGACCAGGATCAGCCTCAACACGCGCATCGAGATGGCGGGCTTGAGCTGGTCGAAGCAGCAGTTCTTCATCATTTCCGGGGTGCTCGGCGGAGCCGCTTTTTTTGTCGCGCTGCTGCTCGGCGCCGGCCCGCTTGCGGCGGGACCGTTGGGCTTCGCCGCCGGCTTTGGCGTGCCGCGCTGGCTGCTTGGCTGGCTGAAGAAGCGCCGCGAGCGCAAATTCCTCGATGCCCTGCCGGATGCGGTCGACATCATCGTTCGCGGCATCAAGGCCGGCCTGCCGCTGTTCGATTCGATCAAGGTCGTCGCGGCTGACGCGCCCGAGCCGCTGCGCAGCGAGTTCGCCGCAATCGTCGAGACCCAGGCGGTCGGCATGCCGCTCGGTGACGCCTGTTTACGGCTGTTCGAGCGGATGCCGCTTCCCGAAGCGAATTTTTTCGGCATCGTGGTCTCGATCCAGCAGAAAGCCGGCGGCAATCTCTCCGAAGCGCTCGGCAACCTGTCCAGGGTGCTGCGCGACCGCAAGCGCATGGCGGGCAAGATCCGCGCGATGTCGATGGAAGCCAAGGCGTCGGCGGCGATCATCGGCGCGATTCCGCCGACGATCATGTTGCTCGTCTATATGATGACCCCGGGCTACATCTCGCTGCTATGGACCACGCAGCTGGGCCATTTGCTGCTGGCCGGAAGCGCGGTGTGGATGACGATCGGCGTCCTCGTCATGCGAAAAATGATCAACTTCGATTTCTGACGAGGCCACATGATCGAGTTCATCATCGAAAAGATGCATGACGGCCAGCTGATGGCGATGATCCTGGCTGCGGCCGCGGCGGGCGCCACGGTGTTCACGCTGGTGATGCCGCTGCTCGCCACCGACGTGCTCGCCAAGCGAATGAAGTCGGTGGCCGACGAGCGCGAGCGGATCCGCCAGCGCGAGCGCGAGCGGATGGCGAGCGCCGAGAAGGTCTCGCTCCGGCAAACGCCGAAGCAGGTCGTGCAGAAGGTGGTCGAGGACTTCAACCTCACCAAGTGGCTGGCGCAGGAAGCCGCGCGTGAGAAGCTCGTGATGGCAGGCTATCGCGGCCAGGCGCCTTACGTGACCTTCCTGTTCTTCCGGCTGATCATGCCAATCGTCGCTCTGGTCGGCACCGCGATCTACGTGTTCCTCATTTCGAAATCCGGCAGCAGCACCCTTCTCAAGATCGGCTACTGCGTCGGCGCGACCTATCTCGGCATGCAGGCACCGATGTTATATCTGAAAAACCTGATCAAGAAGCGCCAGCTCTCGATCAAGCGCGCGTTTCCTGATGCGCTCGACCTGCTGTTGATCTGCGTCGAATCCGGCATGTCGGTCGAAGTCGCCTTCCGCAAGGTTTCGACCGAAATCGGCACCCAGTCCGTGCCGCTCGCCGAAGAATTCACCCTGACCACGGCCGAACTATCGTATCTGCAGGATCGCAAGGTGGCCTACGAGAATCTCGCCAGGCGCACCGGCCTCGACGGCGTCAAGGCGGTCTGCATGGCGCTGACCCAGTCGGAGCGCTACGGCACGCCGCTCGCCAACTCACTGCGCGTCATGGCCCAGGAAAACCGCGATATGCGCATGCAGGACGCCGAGAAGAAGGCGGCCGCGCTGCCGCCCATGCTGACGGTGCCGATGGTGCTATTCTTCCTGCCGGTGCTGTTCGTGGTCATTCTCGGACCAACCGCGATCAAGCTGCAGCAGATGCATTGAACTGATTTGCGGCGGCGCTTGCGCCGGGCGCAACCGATCACCGCGACTTTCAATCAGGATTGCGATGCGGCGCGGGCGTTCGCGCTCTTCGGCGCGCGGCGGCCGTCATTGCGGTTCAGCAGGTCCTTGAGCGAGGCCACATTGGCCTCCGCCTGCTCCGCTGGCAGGTCGGCGCGCGCAATGTTCTCGGCTTCACCGACCCGTCCTTGCAGGCCCACCGCCAGGGCAAGGTTTTGCCGGATGCGCATGTCTGCCGGCGCGCCGGCATAGGCGCGCCGCAGCGCGTCCTCGGCCTTTGGCAGGTCCTTCGAAAGCACGTAGGACATGCCGAGATTGGACAGAATGGACGGCTCCGCCGGCCTGAGCTTCAGCGCCGTGCCGTAATAACGGCGGGCTTCGTCATGCTTGCCCATCCGGTCAAGCACGGTGCCCTGCACCGACAGGATGCTCCAGTCCGGATTGTCGGGGGTGTGGGCGCGCGACAGGGTGTCGAAGGCGAGCTGATAGTTGCCGTTGTCAGCAAGCGCCCGGCCGTAGGCGGCGAGCACGGTGGTGTTGCCGGCATTGGCGATCGTCGCCTGCTCGAGCACGGCGACCGCCTGCTCGTTCTGCCCGAGGGCCCGCAGCGCCTGGCCATAGCGCACGGCAGCATCGGGGTCTTTCGGATTGGCGCGGTAGCGCGCGCCGTAGACTTCGGCGTTTTTTCGCCAGTCGGCATCGGTTTGCGGCGTATCGGTTTTGGCGATCGATCCGGTGGTCTCGGGCACGTGAAATGTCGCGCAACCGCCGGCACCCGCCGCGAGCAGCGCCACGAGGCTTGCCGTTGCAAAGATCCGCAGCAGAGACCGGTGACGCATGATGACTCACGGAAGGCCACCCGCTGCATCAGCGGGCTTGGCCATCCAGCAATAGGGCGTTAACCCTAATGCTTGGTTAACCGGCGGCCTCCCACCGCTGCTGCGCATCCCGACGCAAATCGCCGCATGATGCGGCCAAGGACAGAAAAGAACATGCATCCGAGCTTCGATCCGGCACCCGTGACGACGCCGATCCCGATCATCTTTGTCACCAGGGCGACCTGCCAGACCACGCTGGATGCCCTGCCGCCGGCGGCCAGGCAATTTGCCAAGGCAAATGCGTTTACCGGCAAGGCCGGACAGTGCCTCGTCGTGCCCGATGCAAGCGGGGCGATCGCGCAGGTGTTGTTCGGCCTTGAAGACGCCGACAACAAGAGCCGCGACCTGTTTCGCCCCGGACAGCTTGCCACCCTGCTGCCGCCCGGAACCTACCGCTTCGCCAACAAGCCCCACGACGAGCGCCTCGCCGCGCTCGCCTTCGCGCTCGGGCAGTATCGCTTCCGGCGCTATCGCAAGACCGATCCCCTCGAGACCCGGCTCGCGCTGTCGAACACCATCGACGCCCAGGACGTGTCGCGCGTCGCGGAAGCCGCGACGCTCGCCCGTGACCTCGTCAATACGCCGGCCAATGATATGGGCCCGCAGGAGCTCGCCGATGCCGCCCGGCAGGTTGCCGAGCGCTATGGCGCCAAGTTCAGCTCGATCGTCGGCGACGACCTTCTGACGCAGAACTTTCCGCTCATTCACGCGGTCGGCATGGCCTCGCCGCGCGTACCGCGACTGATCGATTTCACCTGGGGCGATCCGTCGCATCCAAAGGTCACGCTGGTTGGCAAGGGCGTCTGCTTCGACACCGGCGGTGTCGATTTGAAGCCCTCGAGCGGCATGCTGCTAATGAAGAAGGACATGGGCGGCGCCGCCAATGTGCTGGCGCTGGCGCAGATGATCATGGACGCGAAGCTGAAGGTTCGGCTGCGCGTGCTGATCCCGGCGGTCGAGAACGCGGTCGCCGGCAACGCGTTTCGGCCGCTCGACATCTATCCCTCGCGCAAGGGACCGACCGTCGAGATCGGCAATACCGACGCCGAGGGCCGGCTGGTGCTGGCCGATGCGCTGGCGCTCGCCGACGAGGAGAAGCCCGATCTGTTGATCGATATGGGCACGCTGACCGGCGCCGCGCGAGTCGCGCTCGGCCCCGAGCTGCCGCCGTTCTATACCAACGACGAGCAGCTCGCCGCCGATGTCGCGCGCTGCGCCACCGCCGAGCGCGACCCGTTGTGGCGGCTGCCGCTATGGCCGCCGTATGATTCGTGGCTCGATTCGAAAGTCGCCGACATCAACAATGCGCCGAGCAACGGCTTTGCCGGCTCGATCACCTGCGCCCTGTTCCTGCAGCGCTTTGTCGAGCACGCAAAGAGTTGGCTGCACCTCGACATCTATGCATGGACACCGAGCGCCAAGCCGGGACGGCCCGAAGGCGGCGAATGCCAGGGTGCGCGGGCGCTCTATCGGCTGCTGAGCGAGCGTCATGGCTGACCTAAGGCTGACGGATCCCAGGCTGACACCGGCGCGCGGCGATATCGCAGCAAAACATCTCGAGGGTGAGGTCGAAGCCGAGCGCTTCGTCGAGGGCGAAGAGCTCGAGGTGTACGACCCGATTGCGCCGGTGCGCCGCGAGCCGTCGCATGGCGCTGCGCTCGACACCGAGGCGCTCAAGGGCGAGCGCGTGACGATCTACGATCGCACGGTCGAAGGCTGGGCCTGGGGACAGCTCAAGCGCGACGGCTATGTCGGCTGGCTGCCCGACGCCGCGCTGGTGCGCCCGCGCACGTCACCGACCCACAAGATCACTGCGCTCCGGACCTTCGCGTTCCCCGGCCCATCGATCAAACTGCCGCCGGTCGAGACTCTGCCGCTTGGTGCGAAAATCGAGATCGCACGCGACGACGGTGCGTTTGCGATCACCGTGCAGCAGCACTGCATTCCGCTGTCGCATGTCGCCCCGCTCGACGCGTTCGAACGCGATTTTGTCGCAATCGCCGAGCGCTTCGTCGGCACACCCTATCTGTGGGGTGGCCGGACCAGCCTCGGCATCGACTGCTCCGGACTGGTGCAGACTGCGCTCGCAGCCTGTGGCATCGAGGCGCCGCGCGACAGCGATATGCAAGAGGCCGCGCTCGGCGAAGCATTGACTGAAATCGAGCTCGACTATCTCACCCGCGGCGACCTGATCTTCTGGAAGGGGCACGTCGCCATTGTGCGCGACGACGACACCATCGTCCATGCCAATGCCCACCACATGGCGGTTGCGATCGAGGACATCGCCGAGGCCTGCCGTCGCATCCGCAAGACCGCCGGTGAGATCACCAGCGTCAGGCGATTGTTCGACGCGCCGATCGATCCGGCGTTTATCGCCTGAGGTAGTTGGCGACGTTACTGCGCGACCGTGCCGCCGTCGGCCGCATCAAGGCGGAAGGCCGCGGCAAACAGTGCGCGCGTATAATCGGTCTTTGGATTTGCGAACAGCTCCGCCGCCGGCCCCTGCTCGACGACGACGCCGTGCCGCATCACGATCAGGTTGCTCGCGAGCGAGGCCACGACGCGCAGATCGTGCGAGATGAACATGTAGGTCAGGCCGCGCCGGCGCTGCAGGTTGCGCAACAGGTCGACCATCTGGACCTGCAGCAACATGTCGAGCGCGCTGGTCGGTTCGTCCAGCACCACGAAATTCGGCTCCAGCACGATCGCCCGCGCGATCGCGACGCGCTGGCGCTGGCCGCCGGAAAATTCGTGCGGAAAGCGAAAGCGCAGTTGCGGATCATCGAGTCCGACGTCCCGCAGCGCCTTGACCACGCGCGCGGTCCGCTCCTCCTCCGAAAGGTCAGGCTGATGCACGAGCAGGCCCTCGGCGACGATGTCGCCGACCGACATGCGCGGCGACAGCGAGCCGAACGGATCCTGAAACACGATCTGCATGTCGCGCCGGAACGGCCGGATTTCCTTGACGCGCAAGCCCTGGATGTTCTTGCCGAGGAAGACGATCGGGCCGTCGGACGAGATCAGGCGCAACAGCGCAAGGCCGAGCGTGGTCTTGCCGGAGCCGGACTTGCCGACCACGCCAAGCGTCTCGCCCTTGCGGATCGCGACCGAGACGCCGTCGACCGCCTTGATATGCCCGACCACTTTTCGGAACAAGCCGCGCTTGATCGGAAACCAGACCTTCAGGTTGTCCGACTTCACGACCACAGGCTGTTCCGGGCGCGGCGGCGCCGGATCGGGCCTCGGCTCGGCGGCGAGCAGGTCGCGCGTATAAGGGTGCTGCGGCGAGACGAACACCTGCTCGACCGGCCCCTGCTCGACGATTCGGCCCTTGTTCATGACGCAGACGACGTCGGCGATGCGGCGGACGATGCCGAGGTCGTGAGTGATGAACAGCATGCTCATACCAAGCCGTGCGCGGATATCGGCGAGCAGTTTCAGGATTTGCGCCTGCACGGTGACATCGAGCGCGGTGGTCGGCTCGTCGGCGATCAACAGGTCTGGCTCGTTCGCCAGCGCCATCGCGATCATCACGCGCTGCCGCTGCCCGCCGGAGAGTTGATGCGGATAAGCCGACAACCGGCTCGCCGGATCTGGAATGCCGACCTGCGTCAGCAGCTCGATGATGCGTGCGCGCACCGCGGCGCCGCTCATACGCCGGTGCAGCAGCAGCATCTCACTTATCTGCTGCTCGATGGTGTGCAGCGGGTTGAGCGAGGTCATCGGCTCCTGGAAGATGATCGAGATGTTGGCGCCGCGGATGCCGCGCATCTCGTTCTCGCTCAGCTTGAGCAGTTCGCGGCCCTTGAAGCGGATGCTGCCGGACGGGTGCGATGCCGCCGGATATGGCAACAGCCGCAGCACCGACAGGGCGCTGACCGACTTGCCTGAGCCGGACTTACCGACGAGCGCGGTGCATTGGCCCGGCTTGATCTGGAACGAGATGTGGTCGACCGCCAGCGCCTGCGTCTCGCCATGGCGGAACGCCACCGAGAGATCGCGCACATCGAGCAGCGGCTGGCTGGTCGCATCCATAGTGCTACTCGAAGGTCTTGCGCGGATCAAACGCGTCGCGCACCGCTTCGCCGATGAAGATCAGCAGCGACAGCATGATCGCGACCGAGAAGAACGCGGTGAAGCCGAGCCAAGGCGCCTGGATGTTGCCCTTGGCCTGCGACAGCATCTCGCCGAGCGAGGCCGAGCCCGGCGGCAGGCCGAATCCCAGGAAATCCAGCGCCGTCAGCGTCATCACCGACTCCGACACGATGAACGGCAGGAACGTCATGGTCGCGACCAGCGCATTCGGCAGCAGGTGGCGATACATGATCACGCCGTCGGAGACGCCGAGCGCGCGCGCCGCCTGGATGTATTCGAAGTTGCGGCCGCGCAGGAACTCGGCGCGCACGAGGCCGACCAGTGTCACCCATGAGAAGATCAGCAGGATGCCGAGCAGGATGAAGAAGCCCGGCACCAGCACCGACGACAGGATGAGCAGCAGGTACAGCGACGGGATCGCGGTCCAGACCTCGATCACGCGCTGAAAGGCAAGATCGATCCAGCCGCCGAAATAGCCCTGGATGCCGCCGGCGGCGACGCCAACGATCGACGACACCAGGCTGAGAGTGAGGCCGAACAGCACGGAAATGCGGAAGCCGTAGATCAGGCGCGCCACCACGTCGCGGCCCTGGTCGTCGGTGCCGAGCCAGTTGTATTCGAGATCGCGGCATCCCTTCAGTCCCTTTTGCTGGACCATGGGCTGACACTCCTTCTCGGTCAAAAGCCAGGTCGGCTTTGACGGCGCCGGCGTCGGCAGGTCGAGATTGTGGGTGTCGAAGTGGTAGCGGATCGGCGGCCAGATCATCCAGCCGTCCTTCTCCGCGATCAGCTTCTGCAGGAACGGATCGCGATAGTCGGCCGTGGTCTCGAAATCGCCGCCGAACGTCGTCTCGGAATAGTTGAACAGCACCGGCACATAGAGCCTGCCGTCGTACTTCAGCAGCAGCGGACGATCGTTCGCGATGACTTCGGCAAACATCGAGATCAGGAACAGCGCGGAGAAGATCCAGAACGACCAGAAGCCGCGGCGGTTGGCTTTGAAGTTGCGCCAGCGGCGCTGATTGAGCGGCGACAGCCGGGAGCGACCGCCAGGCGGTGGCATGGACCCGTCGTGCAGGGCCGCATCACCGGTCGCGAGCGACCGCGTCGTCCTGCCGGCAAGCGGATCGGGCGGTGGCGCGAGCGACATCAGACCTCGCGCGTCTCGAAATCGATCCTGGGATCGACCCACATGTAGGTCAGGTCCGAGATCAGGTTCACGACCAGGGCAAGCAGTGAGAAAATGTAGAGTGTGCCGAACACCACGGGGTAATCGCGATTCAGTACGCTCTCGAAGCTGAGCAGACCGAGACCATCGAGCGAGAAAATCGTTTCGATGAGGAGCGCCCCTGTGAAGAACGCGTGGATGAACGCGCCGGGAAAACCGGCGATCACGATCAGCATGGCGTTGCGAAAGATGTGGCCGTACAGCACCTGGAGTTCAGTGCAGCCCTTGGCGCGCGCCGTCATCACATACTGCTTGCGGATCTCGTCGAGGAACGAGTTCTTGGTCAGCAACGTCATGGTCGCGAACGCGCTGAGCGACATCGAGATCAGCGGCAAGGTCAGGTGCCAGAAATAATCCGCGATCTTCCAGTACCAGGGAAACTGCGCCCAGCCGTCCGACGTCAGCCCACGCAACGGAAAGATTGAGAGGAACGAACCGCCAGCGAACAGGATGATCAGCAGGATCGCGAACAGGAAGCCGGGAATCGCAAAACCAATGATGATGATGCCCGAGGTCCAGACGTCGAACTGCGAGCCGTCGCGCACGGCTTTACGGATGCCGAGCGGAATCGAGATCAGGTATGAAATCAGCGTCATCCAGATGCCGAGCGACATCGACACCGGCAGCTTCTCGCGAATCAACTGCACGACGCTGACGTCGCGGAAATAGCTCTTGCCGAAATCGAACCGAGCGAAATTCCAGACCATCAGCAGGAAGCGCTCGTAAGCCGGCTTGTCGAAGCCGAATTGCTTCTCGAGCGATTTGATGAAATCGGGGTCGAGGCCCTGCGCGCCGCGATATTTCGAGGCGACGCCGCCGCCGCTCGCACTGTTGCCTGGAAGTCGCGCTCCGAGATCGCCACCGGCGGATCCCGAAATGCGCGAAGCGGCACCGGTGTCGGCGCCCGTCAGTTGCGCGATCACGCGCTCGACCGGTCCGCCCGGCGCGAATTGCACGATGACGAATGACACGAACAGGATTCCGAGCAGGGTCGGAATCATCAGCAGCAGGCGGCGGAGGATATAGGCGTTCATGCGGGCGGCGGCCTATTTCGCCGGCTCGGCTTTCGCAACCTTGGCCGGATCGGCCCACCAGTTGTCCGGCGCGCCGACGCCTTGCGCGTAGCGCGCCGGCCTGTCCGGATGCGCGAAGATATCCCAATAGGCAATCGGGTGCGTGTTGCGGTACCATTGCGGCACCCAGTAGCGCCCGGCGCGGAACACGCGGTCGAGGGCGCGGCACGCCGTGGTCAGGTCCTCGCGGTTGTTGGCGCCGATGATCTTCTCGACCAGCGCGTCGATGACCGGATCGGAAATGCCGGCCAGGTTGTAGGAGCCTTGCGTCGCCGCAGCCTGCGAGGTGAAGTACGGCCGCATCGAGTCGCCGGGGGTCGACGACATGCTGAAGCGCTCGATGGTGATGTCGAAATCGAAACTCTCGACACGGGCGCGATACTGCACGGCATCGACGACGCGCAAGCTCGCGGTGATGCCGAGGGTCGCCAGATTTTTGAGGAACGATCCGTGGTGCGGCTCGATCGACGGCTCGTCGAGCAAGAACTCCATGGTGAAGGGTTCACCATTCGGCAGCACGCGCTTGCCGTCCTTGATCGTGCAGCCGGCCTCCTGCAGCAGCTGCGAGGCCTTGCGCAAGAGCGCGCGGTCCTGCCCGGAGCCATCGGACACTGGCGGCACATAGGGCGCGCCGAACACCTCGTCCGGAACCTTGCCGCGGAACGGTTCGAGCAATGCCAGTTCGGCGGCCGATGGCGGCCCGACGGCCTTCATGTCGGAGTTCTCGAACACCGACTGGGTGCGCGCATAGGCGCCGTACATGATGATCTTGTTGGTCCACTCGAAATCGAAGGCGTTGATCAGCGCCTCACGCACGCGCGGATCCCGGAACTTGGTGCGCCGGGTGTTGAAGAACCAGCCCTGCGCGCCGGACGGCGTATCGTCCGGCAGCGTCTCACGCTTGACGCGACCATCCTTGACCGCCGGAAAGTCGTACTGGGTCGCCCAGACGCGCGAGGTGAACTCCTCGCGAAACAGATAGTCGCGCGCGGTAAAGCCCTGGAACGCGACGTCGCGATCGCGGTAGAACTGGAAGCGGACGGTGTCGAAGTTATTGCTGCCGACCGAAACCGGCAGGTTGGCGCCCCACCAATCCTTGACTCGGTCATATTCAATGTAGTGTCCGCCTTCGAACCTGCCGACCTTGTAGGGACCGGACCCAAGCGGGGTATCGAGCGTCGACTCCTCGAATGGCCGGTTCGCATAATAGGCACGCGAAAAGATCGGCATCGAGGCGACGTAAAGCGGGACATCGCGGCCGCGCGTCTCTTTGAACGTCACAACAACCGTCGTGTCATCGATGGCCTCGGCCTTGATCATGTCGCGCGTCTGCAACGCGATCATCGGGTGGCCCTTGTCCTTCAGGATGTTGAACGAGAAGGCGACGTCTTGCGCGGTGAGCTTGCTGCCGTCATGGAAGCGCGCCTCGGGCCGCAGCGTAAAGCGGTAGATCGTCTTGTCCGGCGACACGCTCACCGATTTCGCGACCAGGCCGTACAGCGCGTCGGGCTCGTCGCTGGCGCGGACCATCAGCGAAGCAAAGGTCAGGTCCATGCCCCAGGCGCCGTCGCCCTTCAGGACGAACGAATTCAGCGAGTTGAAGGTGTAATAGGAGGTGTTGTAGACGCGCTGCGAGGGGATGGTCGAGAAGGTGCCGCCCTTCGGCGCGCTCGGATTGACGTAATCGAAATGCTTGAAGTCGGCGGCGATATTTCAGATCACCGAACACCGAGAGCCCGTGTGATTGGGTCTCAGCCTCGGAGCCGGCAAAGGCTCGCGGCACAGCTGCGGCGGCAAGCGCACCGGCGCCGGTCGCGATCAGATGCCGACGCGTCAGCAGCGGCGTGCGAAGAAAATCAATCAAGAGCGTTTGCCTGTCTTGGCGGCCTTGTCGGCATCCCACCACCATATGTCCGGAAATGCGGAGATACCATATTTCGGCAGCGGATCGGGATGACTGAATCGGTCCCAGCGCGCATCGCGTTCGTAGGGAATGTTGAACTGCGGCACAACGTAGAAATTCCACAGCAGCACGCGATCCATCGCCTTGCAGGCGGCAACCAGCTCCTCGCGATCACTCGCGAAAATAATCCGATCGATCAACGTGTCGACCGCGGGATTTTCGATTCCTGGCCGGTTGCGCGAGCCGGGCACGTCGGCTGCTTGCGACGAGAAGAAGTCGCGCTGCTCGTTGCCAGGCGAGATCGATTGCGGCCACGATGTCGTGACGATGTCGAAGTCGAAACTGCGCAGCCGGTTCTGGTACTGTACGCTGTCGACCAGCCGAACGGTCGACGCGATCCCGAGCCTTTCCAGGTTCGGCTTGTAGAATCCGAGGCCGCGTTCGTCGCCAGGGTCCTGAATCAGAAACTCGACGCTGACCGGTTTTCCATCGCGACCGATCAGCTTGCGATCGCGAATTTCGAAGCCTGCTTCCTTCAGCAGGCGGGCGGCTTCGCGCAAATTACTGCGCATCGCCTCTGTGCTGCCGCCGACCGGATTTTTGTACGGCGTCGTGAAAACCTCGGGCGGCACCTTGTCTCGCACCGTCTCGAGAATCTCGAGCTCCTTGCCCTCAGGCAAGCCGGACGACGCAAGCTCGGTGCCATCGAAATAACTGTTGTCGCGCTGGTACTCGCCGAATGACAGCTGGCGATTCTGTTCCTCGAAGTCGTAGGCATAGTTGAACGCGCGGCGCAGCCTGACGTCGGCAAACAACGGCCGCCGCAGGTTGAATGCGTAGCCCTGCATCAGACCGAGGTTCAGCGTAGGAAATTTCTCCTTGATGACCCGGCCATCCTTCACGGCCGGAAAGTCGTAGGCCGTATTCCAGCGATTGGCGCTGGCCTCGGCGGTCCAGTCGAACTGATCGCCCTTGAACGCTTCGAGCGAGACCGTCTCGTCACGTGAGTAGTCAAAGCGCATCTGGTCGAAATTGTTCTGGCCGACGCGGACCGCAACGTTGGCACCCCAATAGTCGGGCACCCGTTCGAGCAGAATTGTTCGACCGGCGGTGAATTCCTTGACCCGATAGGGCCCAGAGCCGAGCGGCGCCTCGAGCAGGGTCGCCGTGATGTCGCGCTGCCGCCCTTGCGCGTCCGTGCCCACCCACCAATGCTTCGGCAGCACGGGGAATTCGCCGACGATGATGGGCAACTCGCGATTGCCGGCGCCATCGAAGGTGAATTTCACGTCGTGCTCGCCGACCTTCTCGAGCGTCACGACGTGCCGGTAGTATGCGCGGTACATCGGGCTGTTCTGCTTGAATGCCGCGAACGAAAAGATCACGTCATCCGCCGTGACTGGCTTGCCGTCGTGCCAGCGCGCCGTTGAGCGCAGCCGGTAGATGACCCAGGAGCGGTCGTCGGGATAGGCAAACGACTGCGCGAGCAGCCCGTAAGCGCTCGCCTCCTCGTCGAGTGATTGCGCGATCAGCGATTCGAAGATCAGATCCCGACCGCTCGCGAGCGATCCCTTCACGCCCGAGATCACTGGATTGAAGTTGTCGAAGGTGCCTGTTTGCATCAGGCGGACCAGACCGGTCTTCGGCGCCTCCGGATTGACGTAGTCGAAGCGCTTGAAGTCTGCCGGATATTTCAGGTCGCCGAACAGGGACAAACCGTGCCGCCAGATGAGGTCTGAGCCCGGCTGCTGTGCGGCAGCAACTTCCGCTTTGCCTATTGCGGGATCGACAAACGGCGTCGCCGCGAGGATTGCGCCGGATCGCAAGAGTTGCCGCCGTGAAATCCTCAAACATGACCCCTTCAAGTTTCGGAGAGAATTGCCGCTGGGGCGAAGGCTCTGGTTCGATTATGTCGGTTTTTCGATCCGGCACCATCGCTCGCGGCTGCAGCTGTTGCGACCAATCGCCTCTTTTGGCGGCCAAAATGCAAAGACGGCCGGGCAGGCCCGACCGTCAACTCAAAACAGCGTCATTCGTCGCGGGCTTTGAGGCCGCCCTACTTGCTCGCCGTCGCCGGCAGCGGAACCGGATTGTCCGACAGCGTGTGCAGGTAATCGATCACGTCGGCGCGGCTGGAGTCCCTGGAAATGCCCGCAAAGCCCATCGCGGTGCCCGGCACGAATTTCTTCGGATCGGTCAGGAAGGCGTTGAGATCGTCAAAGGTCCACTTGCCGCCCTTGGCCTTCATGCCGGCGGAGTAGTTGAAGCCAGCGAAGGTCGCTTTGTCGCGACCGACCACGCCATAGAGGTTCGGACCGACCTTGGCCGGCTCACCCTTGCCGAACGTATGGCAGGTCAGGCAGACCTTGGCCGAAGCTTGCCCCTTCTCGGCCGAGGCACTTGCGAGCAGCTCTTCGATCGGCTTCGACGGCTCGGCGGGAGTCGCCGGCCCCTTGCTTTCGCCACCCTCTTCCTTCACCGCGATGTCGTAGCCGGGCTTCTCCGGCTTGACCGGCGCGAAAATCGCGTTGGCGCTGAAATTGATGGTCAGCAGCACGAGACACGTACCGAGCAGCGCGCCGAGGATTTTGTTGAGTTCGAAGGAGTCCATAGTCGAAGCAGGCCCCAAGCCAGACGTCAGGATTTTTTAAGGCCACGGCCGCGGCCCATCGAGAACGGTGCCCACCCCGGGCAACGGCGACCGAGATAACGGTTTGCCTCGGCTCTGGCAACCCGTATAACCCGGCAAAATCCCCGGAAAGCCGCCTAATCCCTCACCTTTTTGCTTGGCCCGCATTCCGAATTTGGATGGAGTTTATGACGACATGACCGCGGCCAAAACCCTGGTCCTGATCCCGGCCCGCATGGCGTCGACACGGCTGCCGGGCAAGCCCCTGAAGGAGATCGCGGGGTTGCCGATGATCGTGCAGGTGGTGCGCCGCGCCGAGGAGGCGAACATCGGCCGCGTCGTAGTGGCGACCGACACGGACGACATCGTCGCAGCCGTGACCCGGCACGGCGGCGAGGCCGTGATGACGCGGGACGACCATCCGTCCGGGTCGGACCGAATCTACGAAGCGTTGCTGCTGCTCGATCCCGGCGGCGATGTCGGATCCATCATCAATGTCCAGGGCGACCTTCCGACGATATCCGCCGACGACATTCGCGCGGCGGCAAGCCTGCTTGATGATCCCCTCGTCGATATCGGAACACTTGCCGCGCAAATACGCGTCGAGAAGGAGCATACCGAGCCAAGCGTGGTGAAGCTGATCGGTTCGCCGCTCGGTTCGCGGCGGATGCGGGCGCTTTATTTTACACGTGCCACCGCGCCTTACGGCGACGGTCCGCGCTACCACCACATCGGCCTCTACGCCTATCGACGCTCGGCGCTGGAGCGCTTTGTAAAGCTCCCGCCCTCGGTGCTCGAGCAGCGCGAGCGGCTGGAGCAATTGCGCGCGTTGGAAGCCGGCATGCGCATCGACGCGGCGATCGTCGCCTCGGTGCCGCTCGGCGTCGATACCCAGCACGATCTCGAGACCGCACGGCACATGCTGGCGGCGACCTAAAGCGCGATGAGGATTTGATTGAACCCTCATCGCGCTTTAGATTTTTTGATTGAGCATGATCTTTTCGGAAAACCGGTATCCACTTTTCCGGATCATGCTCTAACGTGGCGGCGACAACAATGAAGATTGCATTCCAGGGCGAACTCGGCGCCAATTCGCATCTTGCGATCACGGAAGCCTATCCCGACGCGGAGCCGATACCCTGCGCGACGTTCGAGGACGCGCTCGCCGCGATTTCCTCCGGCGAAGCCGCGCTCGGCATGATCCCGATCGAGAACTCGGTCGCAGGCCGCGTCGCCGACATCCATCACCTGTTACCAGCGTCGGGGCTCTACATCGTCGCCGAGTGGTTCCTGCCGATCCGCCATCAGCTGATGGCCGTGAAGGGCGTGACGCTGAAGGACATCAAGACCGTCGAGAGCCACGTGCACGCGCTCGGCCAATGCCGGCGCATCATCCGCAAGCTCGGCGTCAAGCCAGTAGTCGCCGGCGACACCGCCGGCTCCGCGCGCGACATCGCCGAGCGCGGCGACAGAACCTGCGCCGCCATCGCCTCGCGGCTCGCAGCGGAAATCTATGGTCTCGATATTATCGCCGAGGATATCGAGGACGAGGCCCACAACACCACGCGCTTTGTCGTGCTGGCGCGCGAGGAGAAATGGGCGCCGCAGGATTCAGGGCCGCTGGTAACAACATTCGTCTTCAATGTGCGCAACGTTCCCGCCGCGCTCTACAAGGCATGGGTGGTTTCGCCACCAACGGCGTCAACATGACCAAGCTGGAAAGCTACATGGTCGACGGCAATTTCTTTGCGACGCAGTTCTACGCCGACGTCGACGGCCATCCGCACGACCGCGGATTGGCCTTCGCGATCGAGGAGCTGAAATTCTTCTCCAAAGAATTCCGCATCATCGGCGTCTATCCGGCACACCCGTTCCGGCAAACTTTTGCGATGGATTGAGATGGATGGATGCGCGGATCAAGTCCGCACATGACGTCGGAGAATGCCGCTACGCCGCCTTGCTCTTGCCAAGGCCGAAGGCGTCGGCGAGCAGCGTGTATGACTGTTTGCGCGCCTCGTGGTCATAGATGCTTGATGTGACCATGACTTCGTCGGCCTGGGTCGCCTCGATCAGCGGCTGCAGTTTCGCCATCACGGTCGAGGGGCTGCCGACGAACAGGCGCCGCCGGCCACGGCCCAGTCGCGACCGCTCTTCGTCGGTGTAGGGATAGGCCATCGCCTCTTCGGGGCTCGGCAACGGAAAGTATTGCCCACGATCGCGGCGCAGGCGGTTCAAGTCCATCGAGGTCGCGAGATATTCGGCCTTCTCATCACTCTCGGCGACGATCGCGGCGACCGCAAGAATCGCCCATGGAGTCGAGCGCGCCGGCGACGGCTTGAACCGTGCGCGATAGTGCCGGAGCGCTTCGACTGCATCATAGGACGCAAAGTGATGCGCGAATGCGAAGCCCATGCCGATCTGCGCCGACAGGTCGGATGAGTAGTCACTCGAGCCCAACAGGAAGATCGGCGGCAGCGGTGCGTCCGACGGCATCGGCGACGACGTGGTTGAACGGATGCCCTTCCGGGAAATTCCGCGTCTCCCACAGCATCAGTTCCATCAGCCGCTCGAGAAAATCGTCGCCATCGCGATCGAGCAGCCGCTGGCGCAGCGCATACATCGTCGCCTGGTCGGTGCCGGGCGCACGGCCGAGGCCAAGATCGATCCGGCCTGGGAACAGTGCTTCGAGCATCTTAAATCGCTCGGCGACGACGAGCGGCGCATGGTTCGGCAGCATCACGCCGCCCGAGCCGACGCGAATGCGCTCGGTCACCGCCGCGATCTGGCCGATCATGATATCTGGCGACGGGCTCGCGACGGACGACAGGTTGTGGTGCTCGGCGAGCCAGTAGCGCGAATAGCCGAGCCGATCGGCATGCTTGGCAAGATCGATCGAGTTGCGCAGCGCTTTTGAGGGCGGCGTGCCTGTCGTGACGGTCGAGAGGTCGAGGACGGAAAGGTCGGTCATGATCAGAAGCTAATGGGTCACGTCACGTGCGACCACGCGCAACGATGGGCGAGCCATCTCCCCGGCCGCGCATGGCGGCCGGTGGGACGCACCTCGCGATTTGTCACCTCGATTCCGGAAACGACCACGTATTCCAGAGGCTCGTCCTAATTATATCGTTGATTTTACTTCATTTTCCTAAATGGCCAAATCCGGCCTTCCTGCCCATACTGGCAAAATCGATCGGAAAACTTCACCAATCTTGCCGATGTGGGCAACTTCCCATAGGCGGATGGGCTATTCCGATGGCATTGAACACGTATCCTTCAGCACCCGCGGGGTAACGGGATCGGCTTCGAGCGGCCGGCCTTCGGCAACAGTTGAAATGATTGGGACTGTCATGAGTGAGACGACGGCGAACGCGCAGGCCACAGCAGAGGCCGGCACCGCGCGAAAGCTGCCAAAGATTTCCTTCGAGTTCTTTCCGCCGAAGACCGAGGAGATGGAGCGTAACCTGTGGGAGACGATCAAGCGTCTCGCCCCGCTCGAGCCGTCGTTCGTCTCGGTCACCTACGGCGCCGGCGGCTCGACCCGCGACCGCACCCACGCGACCATCGCCCGCATCCTGAAAGAAACCCGGCTGACGCCCGCGGCGCACCTGACATGCGTCGATGCCTCGCGCGGCGAGGTCGATGACGTGGTCGCGCAGTACCACGATGTCGGCGTCCGCCACATCGTGGCGCTGCGCGGTGACCCCTCGACCGGCGCCGGCACGACCTACAAGCCACACCCCGACGGCTACCAGACCTCGGCCGACCTCGTCGCCGGCATTCGCAAACGCTATCCCGACATCGAGGTGTTCGTGTCGGCCTATCCGGAAAAGCATCCGGAGAGCGCGAGTTTCGACGCCGACATCGATCTGCTGCAGGCCAAGATCGACGCCGGCGCGACGCGCGCCATCACCAACTTCTTCTTCGATAACGATACCTACAACCGCTTCGTCGATCGCGTCCGTGCCCGCGGCATCGACATCCCGATCATCCCCGGCATCATGCCGGTGCAGAATTACAAGGGCCTGCGCAACATGGCGGCGCGTTGCGGCGCCAGCGTGCCATCCTGGCTCGCGGAAAAGTTTGAAGGGCTCGACGACGACCCCGATACGCGCAAGCTGATCGCGGCAACGATGGCCGCGGGTCAGGTGCAAAAGCTGTTCAAGCACGGCGTCGACGTCTTCCATTTCTACACGCTGAACCGCGCCGAACTCGTGTTCGCGATCAGCCACCTGCTCGGCTTCCGGGCCAACGGCGCGCAGAAGGCGGCTTGAGCAATGCGAAAGACAATGATCGCCGCCGAACAGGCGCTGCGCGAGCTCGCGCGCAACAAGATTCTCGTGCTCGACGGCGCCATGGGCACGATGATCCAGGACCTGCAGCTCGACGAGCCGGCGTTCCGCGGCCAGCGCTTCAAGGACTTTCATCGCGACGTCAGAGGCAACAACGATCTTCTTATCCTGACCCAGCCGCGCGCCATCGAAGACATCCACGCCGAATATCTGCGCGCTGGCGCCGACATCGTCGCGACCAACACCTTCTCGTCGACCTCGATCGCGCAGGCCGACTACGAGATGGGTCATCTCGCCTACGAGTTGAACTTTAACGGCGCGAAGCTCGCCAAGGCCGCCGCCGCGCGCGTCGCGGCCGAGGACGGCAAGCCGCGCTTTGTCGCCGGCGCGCTCGGCCCAACCAACCGCACGGCCTCGATCTCGCCTGATGTCTCGAACCCCGGCTACCGCGCCGTCACCTTCGATCAGTTGCGCGAAGTCCTACGGCGAGCAGGCCAAGGGCCTGATCGACGGCGGCGTCGATATGCTGCTGGTCGAGACCATTTTTGACACGCTGAATGCCAAGGCGGCGATCTACGCGATCTCCGAGATCTTTGACGAGCGCAGCATCCGCGTCCCCGTGATGATCTCGGGCACCATCACCGACAAGTCGGGCCGCCTGCTGTCGGGCCAGACCCCGGAGGCATTCTGGAATTCGGTGCGGCACTCTGAACCGCTGTCGGTCGGCTTCAATTGCGCACTGGGCGCCGAGGACCTGCGCGCGCATGTGGCCGACATCGGCCGCGTCGCCGATACCCTCGTTTGTGCCTATCCGAATGCGGGCTTGCCGAACGAGTTCGGGAATTACGATGAGACGCCGGAATACATGGCCAAGCTGATCGGCGAGTTCGCCGCGAGCGGCCTCGTCAACATCGTCGGCGGCTGCTGCGGCACCACGCCCGATCATATCGCTGCGATTGCCGCGGCGGTCGCGCCGCACAAGCCGCGGATCGTTCCGGAAGTGCCGCGCCGCCTGCAGCTGTCCGGCCTCGAGGCGTTCGCGCTCACGCCAGACATTCCATTCGTCAATATCGGCGAGCGCACCAACGTCACGGGCTCCGCGCGCTTCCGCAAGCTGGTGACCTCCGGCGACTATCCGGCCGCGCTGCAGGTCGCGCGCGACCAGGTCGAGAACGGCGCGCAAGTCATCGACGTCAACATGGACGAAGGCCTCCTCAATTCCGAGCAGGCGATGGTGACGTTCCTGAACCTCGTCGCCTCGGAGCCCGATATCGCCCGCGTTCCGATCATGGTCAACTCCTCGAAGTTTCACGTCATCGAGGCCGGCCTGAAATGCGTCCAGGGCAAGCCGATCGTGAACTCGATCATCCATGAAGGAAGGTGAGGAGAAATTCATTCACGAGGCGACGATCGCGCGCCGGCACGGCGCCGCCGTCGTGGTGATGGCGTTCGACGAGACCGGCCAGGCCGACACGTTCAAGCGCAAGACCGAGATCTGCAAACGCGCCTACGACATCCTCGTCAACACAGGTGAATTTTCCGCCTGAGGACATCATCTTCGACCCGAATATTTTTGCCGTAGCCACGGGTATCGAAGAGCACAACAATTACGGCGTCGATTTCATCGAGGCGACGCGCTGGATCCGCGCAGAACCTGCCGTACTGTCATATCTCGCGGCGGCGTCTCGAACCTGTCGTTCTCGTTCCGTGGCAACGAACCGGTGCGCGAGGCCATGCACTCGGTGTTCCTGTATCACGCCATCAAGGCCGGCATGGACATGGGCATCGTCAACGCGGGCCAGATGGCCGTCTATGATGACCTCGATGCAAAGCTGCGCGAGGCGTGCGAGGATGTGATCCTCAATCGCGACCCGGGCGCCTCCGAACGCCTGCTCGCGCTTGCGGAAGGCTTCCGCGGCAAGGAGAAGCAGACCAGGGAGGCCGATCTTGCCTGGCGCTCGTGGGAGGTCAACAAGCGCCTCAGCCACGCGCTGGTGCACGGGATCACCGAGTTCATCGAGGAGGACACCGAGGCGGCGCGCTTGCCGCCGATCGTCCGCTGGCGGTGATCGAAGGTCCGCTGATGGACGGCATGAACGTGGTCGGCGACCTCTTCGGCTCCGGCAAGATGTTCCTGCCGCAGGTGGTGAAGTCGGCGCGGGTGATGAAGCAGGCGGTCGCTTACCTCCTGCCATACATGGAAGCCGCGAAGGCGAAGAACGGCGCGAGCGAAGGCCGCAGCTCCGCCGGCAAGATCGTGCTGGCGACTGTGAAGGGCGACGTCCACGACATCGGCAAGAACATTGTCGGCGTCGTGCTCCAGTGCAACAATTACGAAGTGATCGACCTCGGCGTGATGGTGCCCGCGGCAAAGATCATCGAGACGGCAAGGGCCGAAGGCGCCGACATCATCGGCCTGTCCGGCCTGATAACGCCGTCGCTCGACGAGATGTGCCATTTCGCGGCCGAGCTGGAGCGCAACAATTTTAGCGTGCCGCTCTTGATCGGCGGCGCGACCACGAGCCGCGTCCACACCGCGGTGAAGATCGACCCAAATTACCAGCGCGGGCCGGTGGTGCATGTCAACGACGCAAGCCGCGCGGTCGGCGTCGCCTCCGCATTGCTGTCGCCGGAGCGCCGCGCCGGCTACATGGCCGAAGTCCGCAACGAGTACGAGAAGATCGCGACGGCGCATGCCCGGGCGCAGGCCGACAAGCGGCGGCTGACGCTGAGCCAGGCGCGCGACAACGGCCTAAAGATCGACTGGACCAAGTCGAAGCCGATGAAGCCGTCGTTCATCGGCGTGAAGAGCTTTGACGATTATCCGCTCAGCCGAACTGGTCGGCTGCATCGACTGGACGCCGTTCTTCCAGACCTGGGAGCTGAGTGGCCGCTATCCCGCGATCCTCGACGATCCCAAGCAGGGCGAAGCGGCGCGCTCGCTGTTCGCCGATGCGCAGGCGATGCTGAAGCAGATCGTCGACGAGAAATGGTTCCGTGCCCGCGCCGCTATCGGCTTCTGGCCGGCCAATTCTCTTGGCGACGATATTCGAGTCTACGCCGATGAGGCGCGCGCAAGAGAAATTGCGACATTCCACTCGTTGCGCCAGCAGCTCGAGAAGCGCGAGGGCCGTCACAACGTCGCGCTGTCGGATTTCATCGCGCCGAAGACGACCGGGGTCGCCGATTATATCGGCGCGTTCGTCGTCACCGCGGGGATCGGCGAGGATGTCATCGCCGACCGCTTCAAGCACGCCAATGACGATTACTCGTCGATCCTGGTGAAGGCGCTGGCCGATCGTCTCGCCGAAGCGTTTGCCGAGCGGCTGCACCAGCGCGTGCGCAAGGAATTCTGGGGTTACGCGGCGGATGAGACGCTGACGAATGACGAACTGATGCTGGAGAAATACCAGGGCATCCGCCCCGCGCCCGGCTATCCCGCGCAGCCCGATCACACCGAGAAGGCAACGCTGTTCCGACTGCTCGATGCGGAGAACTCGGCCGGCGTGAAGCTGACCGAGAGCTTTGCGATGTGGCCGGGCTCGTCGGTGTCCGGGCTCTACTTCAGCCACGACGAGGCCGAGTACTTTGGCGTCGGCAAGATCGAGCTCGACCAGGTCGAGGATTATGCTGCGCGCAAGGGCTGGACGGTTGCCGAGACCGAACGCTGGCTGGCGCCGATCCTGAACTACATTCCCACCGCCAACGCCAACAAGCCGCAACTGAAAGCCGAGGATGCCGAGCTCGCCTCGCACCCCATCGGCTGCAATTGCGTGGCGCATCTGCGGCTGCGCCGGACGGCGGCCGGATAGTTCCACATCGGTTTCGCGACACTAGAGCGAAAGTCGCCTTGAGGGACGACATCGGACAAGGCTATTCCCAGCGAGACATCCTCGCCGGGAAGCATGCCAATGGACAACTCGATTCTCGCCGAAGCCCTGATGCACTCCGCCGCCGATGCGATCATCGCGACCGACCGCGAGGGCATCATCACCGTGTGGAATGCCGGCGCCACGCGGATCTTCGGCCACAGCGCGCATGAGGCGATCGGCCAATCGCTCGACCTGATCATCCCCGAGAACCAGCGCGCGCGGCATTGGGCCGGCTACCACGAAGTGATGCGAACCGGGCAGAGCCGCTATAGCGAAGGCGCGATGCTCGCGGTGCCCGCGCTGCGCAAGGACGGCAAGCGTATCTCGCTCGAGTTCACCATCGTTCCGTTGAAGGATGCGACCGGTGCAATGCAGGGCATGATCGCGGTGCTGCGCGACCGCCCAACGCCCTCATCCTCAGATCGGCGTTTCCTCGCTGACGGCGACGTGGGGCCGGTCGACGCGGGTGACGAGATAGATGCCGACCGCAACGGGAACGACGCCCAGCAGATCGCTCACCGCAACGTGCTCATTGAGGATGAGCCAGCCGAACAGCATGCCGAGCGGCGGCATCAGGAAGTGGAACGAACTCGCCGCGGTCGCGCCAAAGGCATCGAGCAGGTAGAACCAGATCAGATAGGCGAAGATCGAGACGAACAGCACGAGGAATGCGAAAGCCAGCAGCAGCTGCCAGTTCAGCGTGATGGTGCCGACATCGGCGAGCGCGGCAAACGGAATGAGCACGAGGCCAGCCGCGGCGTTCTGGACGCCGTTGCCGATCCACAAACTGCCCTTCGGCGCCAGCAGCTTGTAGAGAATGGTGCCCGACACCATCGAAACCAGCGCGCCGAGGGTGAAGACGACGCCCGAACTGGCATCGGTCCCGAGCGAGACGCGGTCGGCAACGATGTAAGCGACACCGGCAACGCCGAGCACGAGCCCGAACACCTTGCGCCAGGTCATTTGCTCACCGAGGAACAGGGTCGCGAGCATGGCCGTCAGCACCGGATTGGTCGAGATGATCAGCGCGGCGAGCCCCGCCGACACCGTGCGCAGACCGAGATAGCTCAGGCCCAGATACAGCGCATTGTTGCAGATGCCGAGCACCGCAAACACGGCGACATCGCGCAGCGACAGATTCCAGTGCATGCCGCGCACGCGCGCGATCAGCAGGATCAGCGCGCCGGCGAGCAGGAAGCGGATCGACAGCACGAGATACGGCGGGCAATACGTGACCGCGACCTTGCTCGCGACGAACGCCGCGCTCCACAACAGGCAGTAAACGCCGACATAAAGCGGCAGCGAGGTGCTCTGCGGCCGCGCGACCGCGGCATTCGAGGCAACGGACATGGGGATCTCCTGACGCACGCGATATACGGCATCAGGTTGAGGTTTGGTATTAGATGATATGATGCCGGCCATCACGGACGCTAATGAAGCTCGGGATAAATCGGCGGAGTTCAAATGAACGAGACAGCCTCGTCGAGCAGACGTCTTCGCGCTGCAGTCGTCGGGCGGAGGAATCGGCGGCCTCGCCGCGGCATGCTCGCTTCGCCGAAGGGGCGTCGAGGTCACGGTTTTCGAGCAGGCCGAAACGCTGGGCGAAATCGGAGCCGGCCTGACAATCTTTCCCAACAGCCTGCGGCAACTCGAACGCATGGGGTTGGGTGAAGCCCTGGCGGCTGTCGGCGCCAGGATCGGCGACGGCTCGCAATACTACCGGGCCGATGGGACCGTGGTTGGGCCGATTACCACGACCGACTCGAGCGGCTGGAATGGCGTCTACGGCATGCATCGGGCTGACTTGCTGAACGTGCTCGCGGCAAGTCTTCCCGTCCGGCGCCATACGCACGGGCCATCGTTGCGCGGAATTCGAACAGGATACCGTTGCGGCGCGATTGAAATTCGTGAATGGCGAAATCGCCGAGGCGGACATCGTCATCGCTGCCGACGGCATACATTCCGTGTTGCAGAAGTATGTCGTCGAACCGAAACCGCCCGAATATTCCGGTGTTCGGGCCTATCGCGGCCTGATCCCTCGCGAGAAACTCCCCGGTTGGCCGGAGAGAGTCCACCAGGTCTGGATGGGCGACGGCAAGCATTTCATGGCGTACCCGGTTCGGAGCGGCCGGCTGTTGAACTACGTCGGCTTCGTTCCCACCAAGGATGCGACCACCGAGTCGTGGTCCGCGATCGGAGATCGCGACGAGCTTGCCGCATCATTCGACGGATGGGATCCGCGCGTTGGCAGACTGCTTGAAGCGGTGGAGACCTGCTTCTGGTGGGGCCTCTATGATCGCCGGCCCCTGGACTCATGGACGAAGGGACGGCTTGTTCTATTGGGTGACGCCGCGCATGCGATGCTGCCGCATATCGGCCAGGGGGCCAATCAGGCGATCGAAGATGGCGTCGCCCTGTCGGTCCTGCTCGAGGGACGAGCCCCGGCAGAGGTGCCCGACATCGTCAGGCAATTCGAAAAGATGCGCCGCGTTCGAACCGACGTCATTCAAGCCGAAGCGCGGAAGAACGGACTTCGGTTTGACTCGCAATATGAAAGCCTCGAGCAGCGCGATCGGGAAATCGCGAATTCTCAAGCGTTCCGCCGTTCGTTGTTTGACTATGATGTCGAGAAGGCTGCGATCGACGCGCGGCGTCACGATTGCTAATGGCGGCGAACAACGTTCTCCGCATGGCAGCGCGCATCGGCTGACTTTTCCCTTGCGAAGCGGGGCGGATCGTTGGTCCTTCAGCCACCCTGCGATTTGTGGCGCGCGTCGCCGGGGCGGCTGTGAAATTCCGGCATCACTTCGGCGGCAAAGACGCGCAAGGCATGTTTTGAGCCGGTCGCATCGACCAGCAGCACGTTCTCGACGCCGCCAGCCTCGAGGCGCTTGAGCCGCGCGATGATCTCATCCGGCGTGCCGATCAGCGCCGCGTCCTCGCCGACGATATCGGTGTCGGCGAAGCTCGACGGATTGTGATAGCGCTCGGCGCCGGGACCGCGCGCCAAACCCCCTATGCGCGAGAGCACCTGCTTTCTGAGCTCGTAGGCGCGGGCGCGCTCCTCCTCGCCGGTCACGATATGCAGGCCGCGGGTCACGCCGACTTGCGCCGCGTGCCAGGCCCGGCCGCAGCGCTCCCATTCGGCCCGATAGGCGGCAACGCGCTCGATGGTCAGGTCGACCGAGCCGATCTGGTCGAGCAGCAGGTTGAAGCCGTCGCGGGCGGCGCGACGGATCGATTCGAAACTGCCGGCGCCCATCCAGAACGGCGGATGCGGTTGCTGCAGCGGTCGCGGCTCGACCACGACGTTCTCGAAGTGCCAGTGCTTGCCGTGGTGCGAGAAACGGCCTTCACTGGTCCAGGCCTTGCGCAGCACTTCGAGCGCCTCGTCGTAGCGCTCGGTCGCCTCCGCGATCGGAATGCAGAAGCCTGTAAATTCGCTGTCGCGATAACCCTTGCCGACACCGAAGTCGACGCGGCCGCCGGACACCAGATCAAGCGTGGCGACCTGCTCGGCGAGCAGCACGGGATTGTGCCAGGGCAGCACGACCACCGCGGTGCCAAGGCGAATCCGCGCGGTGCGACCGGCGAGATAGCTCAGGAGATTGAGCGAGGCGGAGACCTGCCCTGCTCCGGTGAAATGATGCTCGACCAGGAAGACGCTGTCATAGCCGAGCTCTTCGGCGAGCAGCACATAATCGATGAAATTGCGATAGCCCTGGCTGTCGCCGGCAGGACCGCCGCCTGCGGATTTTGCACCGCCGAACAACCCGAATCTCATCGCAGCTCTCTGATTATTTTTTGCGTGACGACCACATCAATCCTGACGCAAGCCTCGCTGTGCCGCAAGGCGCTTGCAACGCGAAGCCGGGCCGCCTCAATAACACCGCGACGCCGCAATCACGTGCATCGACGCGTCGCCGATGACGTGGGCGGTGAAATCGTCGCTGGCGAAAATTCTCGCGAAGGCGCGGTCGCGGATGCTCAGGCCGCCAGTGTAGGCGCCAAGCGACGGCATCACGATGCGCGCGCCATCGCCGGCGAAGCAGCGGCGGTCGATGCCGCGGCCGCGGGTTGCGACGCGCGCCTTGGGGTGCAAGTGGCCTGCGATCTCGCCGTTTGCGCCAGTCGGCTCGTGGCGGAACGAGATCGGTCCGAGCGCGATCTCGGTTGCGACCGAGCCGTCGAGGCTTTTCGGCGGCTCAGGATCGTGGTTGCCTTCGATCCAGATCCAGTCGCGGCCGGCCTGCAAGGCCTTGATCGCGTCGCGATCGGTGTCGTTGAGCCGCTCATGCGCGTCGCGATCATGAAAACTGTCGCCGAGCGCAATCACGGTGCGCGGATCATAGTGCGCGACGACGGCCGCAAGCTTCGCCAGCGTCGCCGCGGTATCGAACGGCGGCAGCAGGATGCCGCGCACGGCGAAGCTCGAGCCTTTTTCGAGATGCAGATCGGAGACGATGAGGAGGCGCTCTTCGTCCCAGTAAAGTGCGCCGGACAGGTCTGCGAGCAGCGTCGACTCGGCCGACCGCGATCGGCGCCGCGCGTGTCTGCTTCCGGTTCGGCTTTCGCGCGCAAAATTATGAGCCCATCGCTTCGCGGACGAGGTCCTCGGCAGTCTCGGCCAAAAATTCATCTGCCGCTTCGCCATAAACTGCTTCGCGGCCGATTTCCAGCATCACCGGCACCGCCAGTGGGGAAACCTTGTCGAGCGCGCGATGGGCGATGTGGCCGTGGATGCGCGCCAGCATGTCGCCGAGCCGCTTCAGGTCGAGCAGGCCGGTCGCGGCATCGGCGCGCGCGGCACGCGAGCAGCACGTGATCGGCCTGGTGCTTGCGCAGCACGTCGTAGACGAGATCGGTCGAGAACAGCATCTGCCGGCGCGATTTCTCCTCGCCGACGAAGCGACGCGGAATGAGCCCGGAAATGATCGCGCAGGCGCGAAACGTTCGCTTCATCAACGCCGACTCGGCAAGCCACGCTTCGAGATCATCGCCCAGCATGTCCGGATCAAACAATTTTGCGAGATCAAGCCGCTGCTGGCGCACCATCGCCGACATGTCGAACGCCGCCCAGATCGCGACCGCGTACTCATTGGCGACAAAGCCCAGCGGCCTCGCGCGCGCTCGTTCGAGCCGGCGCGTCAGCAGCATGCCGAGCGTCTGGTGCGCGAGCCGTCCCTCGAACGGATAGCAGACGAGATAATATTTGCCGCCGCGTGGAAAAGTCTCGACCACCATCTCGCGCGGCGCTGGCACGCGCGAGATGTGGGTCTGCAGCAACAGCCACTCGCGCACCTGGTCCGGCAGGCCCTTCCACGCACTGCGATCGGCCAGCAGCTGGCGCACGCGTTCGGCGAGATAGGTCGAGAGCGGAAATTTGCCACCGCCGTAGGCCGGCACCTTGGCGTCGACGTCGTTAGCCCGCGAGACGTAGACCTGGTCTTCGACCAGCGCCTCGTAGCGCACGACCTCGCCGCCGAACACGAAGGTGTCGCCGAGGGTCAGGCCTTCGATGAAATACTCCTCGACCTCGCCGAGCGTCCGTCCACCGCGGGCGATGCCGCCGGTCACGCCGGTGCCACCATGGCGTGAACGCACCAGCTTCACCTTCAGCATCTGCTCTTCGACGATGGTGCCGACGTTGAGGCGATAGCTCTGCCGCACCCGCGGATTGGCGACGCGCCAGCGGCCCTCCTTGTCCTGCTTGATGCGCGCGAAGCGTTCGTAGGATTTCAGCGCATAGCCGCCGGTGGCGACGAAATCGACGACATCGTCGAAATCGCTGCGGGCCAGGTCCGCATAGGGCGCCGCGCGCCGCACTTCGTCATAAAGTTCATCGGAGCAGGAACGGCTCGCCGCAGGCGCAGCCCATCACGTGCTGGGCCAGCACGTCGAGCGAACCGATGCGCAGCGGCGGCGTGTCCTGCGCGTTCTCGGCGATCGCATCGATCGCGGCGCGGCACTCCAGCACCTCGAAGCGGTTGGCCGGGATCAGCACCGCGCGCGACGGCTCGTCGAGCCGGTGATTGGCGCGGCCGATGCGCTGCATGATGCGGGATGCGCCCTTCGGCGCGCCGACATTGATGACGAGATCGATGTCGCCCCAGTCGATGCCGAGATCGAGCGAGGAGGTGCAGACCACGCCGCGCAGGCGGCCTGGCGGCCATCGCATCCTCGACCTTGCGGCGCTGGGCGACGTCGAGCGAGCCGTGATGCAGCGCGATGGCGAGGTTGTCATCGTTCATCCGCCACAGCTCCTGGAACAGGAGCTCGGCCTGGCTGCGAACGTTGACGAACACCAGCGTGGTCTTGTGGCGCTTGATCAGGTCGTAGATCTCAGCCAACGCGTGGCGTCCGGTGTGTCCCGCCCACGGCAAGCGCTCTTTGGTGTCGAGCATCTCGACGATCGGCGCAGCGCCACCCTGGGCGATCACGAGATCGGCCTGGGCAGATTCACCCGGTGTCTGCGGGACAAGAAAGCGAGAGAGCGATTCCGGCTCGGCGACGGTCGCCGAGAGGCCCGTCACCGTGATGGCCGGAGCGAGGCGAAACAACCGCGCCAGCCCGAGCGACAACAGATCGCCGCGCTTGGAGGTGACGAGGGCATGCAGCTCGTCCAGCACGAGCCGCTTCAGCGAGCGGAACATGAACGGGGCGTCGGCCGACGACAGCAGCAGCGCCAGCTGCTCGGGCGTGGTCAAGAGCACGTCGGGCGGATAGCGGCGCTGGCGCTGGCGGCGCGACACCGGCGTGTCGCCGGTGCGGGTCTCGACCTTGATCCTGAGCCCCATCTCGGCGATCGGCCGCTCGAGGTTGCGCGCGATATCGACGGCGAGCGCCTTCAACGGCGAGATGTAGAGCGTGTGGAGGCCGCTCGAGCCAATTTTTTTCCCAGAGTCTTGCCGACCGCGCCTCTGAGTGGCGTCGCGCCGCCGAGTTCGACAAGGGTGGGCAGGAATCCGGCCAGCGTCTTGCCGGCTCCGGTCGGTGCGATCAGTAGCGCCGAGCGGTGCTCGCGCGCCTTCCGCAACAGCGCCAGCTGATGCTCGCGCGGCGTCCACCCGCGGCTCGCGAACCAGCGGCGGAAGGCATCCGGCAGATCGGGCGGTTGCAGGTCTAATTCGAGGGCAGCCATGGCGGGAAGGGTAGGCCAAGCCGGCGGCGCGCGGTCGAGTGGCAAAAAAGCCAATTATTTCAATGCTATTAACGATCGCGACGCGGTCGAATTCCGGCAACTGTGCCCGCCGGGACACAGACAATTCGAGCGCATCGGGCTAAATTGTTCCCAACATGAAACTGGGGTCCTGGAAATGAAAAAAGTCTTGGTTGCTGCAGCGCTTCTCGGAACGGCTGCGAGCGCGCAAGCAGCGGATCTGGCCCGCAAGGCGCCGATGCTCAAAGCGCCGCCGATGGCGATCTACGACTGGACCGGTTTCTACATCGGTGTGAACGGCGGCATCAGCGTCGCCCGGGATCGTACTCAATTACTCACGACCGTCCCGTCGGCCGAGCAGAGCGTACTGTCGCCGTTCGGCGGAGTCGGCGGCGGCCAGATCGGCTATAACTGGCAGGTCAACAGCGACTGGCTACTGGGCGTCGAGTCCGACATCCAGGCGTCAGGCGAAACCACCAACCGCACCTGCTTGCTGTCGTGCACGGCCGCTTTGTCGGCCAACCTCAGCCAGAAGATCGACTGGTTCGGCACCACGCGCGCGCGTATCGGGCTGGTTGATGGACCCTCGCTCACCTATTTCACCGGCGGTGTCGCTTACGGCCACTACAGCACGAACGTGACGGAAACGACCGCGGCCGGCACGATTGCCAGCCTCACCAGCGGCCGCACCGGTATCGGCTACACCTACGGCAGCGGCATCGAGGCTTCGCTGGGCGGCAACTGGACCGGCAAGATCGAATATCTCTACGTTGATCTCGGCAGTCGGACCAACTATTTCACCACGGTTGCCGGCGCCCCGCAGACCCTCAACACGCGAATCCACGACAACATCTTCCGTGCCGGCGTGAACTATCGGTTCGGCGGCACCGGCATGACCATCACGCCGCCGACGGCGAACTGGGCCGGCTTCTATATCGGCGCCAACGTCGGCTCGCTGCTTGGCCGCGACCCGAGTACGCTCACCGCGGCGCCCGGCTTTACGGAGCAATTCCACCTCGTTCCAGATGGCTACGCCGGCGGCGGCCAGATCGGCTACAACTGGCAGGCTGGGGCCTGGGTGTTTGGCCTCGAGGCCGACTTGCAGGGCTCGTTCTCGCAGCGACAAGGATGCCTGCGTTGTTTTCTGCGCGCCGGCGGTCTCGGCCAGCCTCAAGCAGACGCTGCCCTGGTTCGGCACGGCGCGTGGCCGCCTCGGCTACTCGCTCGGCTCGACGCTATTCTACGGCACCGGCGGCTTCGCCTACGGCCAGACCAAGACCGAGTTGAGCGAATTCAGTACTATCGCCGGCTTCCAGAACGTCTCGCTGACACGCAGCCGGGGTGGCTGGACGGCGGGCGCCGGCATCGAAAGCCCGCTCAAGCTGTTCAGTATATTCGGCCTGTTCGGCCCGAACTGGACCGCCAAAACCGAATACCTCTATGTCGATCTTGGGCGGACCACGGACAGCTTCGTGGCCCTCGCCACCCCGCAGGCGTTCTCGACCCGGACAACGGAGCACATCTTCCGCGGCGGCATCAACTACCACTTCAACCCGCCGACGCCGGCGGTGGTGGCCGCGAAGTACTGATCGCGCGCACGCCAGACAATGACAGCGAAAACCCCGGCCACAGCGCCGGGGTTTTTGTTTATCGTGAGCTGCGAGTGACTGCCCGCGTTGCCACCGCAACCAGGCCTGGCACCGGCTCGCCACTTTCATCGCGGGTCGAAATCTCGGACAGCGCCAACCGCGACAGCGACGCCTTCGTGAGCTGATCGCAGAGATACGCCTTGCCGTGCTGGTAGCGCAGCCCGGCGCCGAGCGTGACGTCGTCACCAGCAAATGTCTCGACGGTGAATGCGAGCAGGCCTTGTGCATTGAGCACCCGCCGCGCCTCGCGAAACAGCGGCGCCAGATCGGGCAGATAGACCAGCGCATCCGCTGCAAAGATCAGGTCGGCGCTCGCGTCCGGCTCCCCACGGAGCAGCTCGCACATGTCGCCGATCGCGAGGCGATGGTACAGGTCGGTCTCGCGCGCCTTGTCGATCATGCCCGGCGAGAGATCGAAGCCGATCATCTCGTTGACGTAGCGGTCGAACGCGCGCGCACCGAGCCCGGTGCCGCAGCCAAGATCGATGGCGCGGCGAAACGCCGGCCAGCGGCCTGCTTCGTGCAGCACCCCGAGCACCGCGTCGCGCAACACCCGCGGCCCGCGATAGTGCAGGACGTCGAGCAAGGCGCGGTCGAACTCCGGCGCGTATTGGTCGAACAGCGTGCGCACATAGGCCGGCGGCATCGCGGCGATCTGCTCGGCGCCGAGCCGCATCAGGTGCAGGCTGGCGCCGTGACGGTCGTCGGCGTCCGCGGCATGCGCCTTTTGGAACGCCGCGATCGCGCCGTCGCGGTCGCCGAGTTCCTCACGGATTTCGCCGAGCGCGAACCAGGCCGAGGCAAAGCGCGGGGCGGCCTCGACCGCCTGCGCCATGATATCGGCTGCTGCCAATAAATCGCCGCGCGCCCAGTAATGTCGCGCAGCGTCATAGCGGCGGTCGGCGATCAGGTCGCCCGACGTGATGAAAAGCGGCTGCACTTGAATCGCTACAGGTTGGATCCGTAAAGCCTCGCGAGAAGTCTCGTAAGGAATATATATCTCCCATGCGCCCGCAAGACATCCTGACGCCGACGCCCGAAGGCCTGTTCTGCAAGCCGGGCGGCTTCTACATCGATCCCGTGAGGGCGGTGGACAGGGCGCTGATCACCCATGGCCACTCCGACCACGCCCGCGCCGGCCACGGCGCGGTGCTGGGGACACAAGAGACGCTCGACCTGATGCGGCTGCGCTACGGCTCGGGCTTTGCCGGCAGCCAGCAGGCCATTCGCTACGGCGAGACGCTGACGCTCGGTGACACCAAAGTCGGCTTCCATCCGGCCGGCCATGTGCTCGGCTCGGCCCAGATCGCGGTGACATCCAGTGGCATCTGCATCGTGGCGTCGGGCGACTACAAGGATGTCGCCGATCCGACCTGCACACCATTCGAACTAAAACGCTGCGATGTCTTCATTACCGAAGCGACCTTCGGCCTTCCTGTGTTTCGCCACAGCAAGCCTGAGCTCGAGATCGCCAAGCTTTTGGACTCGGTAAGACTGTTTCCGGAGCGCGCGCACCTCGTCGGCGCCTACTCGCTCGGCAAGGCGCAGCGCGTGATCGCGCATGCTCAGGCAGACGGGCTACGACGCGCCGATCTACCTGCATGGCGCGATGGACAAGATCACCCGCTACTACCAGGAGCGCGGCATCGCGCTCGGTGAACTGCGTCCCGCAATGGGCCAGAGCAAGGCTGATCTCGCCGGCCACATCACGCTCGCACCGCCGTCGGCGATCGGCGATCTGTGGTCGCGGCGCTTTCCCGATCCGGTCTCCGCATTTGCCTCGGGCTGGATGCGCGTGCGCGCCCGCGCGCGCCAGGGCGGCATCGAGCTGCCGCTCGTGATTTCCGACCACGCCGACTGGGACGGGCTGTGCGCGACCATCGAGGCTACGGGCGCTGGCGAGATCTGGGTCACCCACGGCCAGGAAGATGCGCTGGTACACTGGTGCACGACGCGGGGCTTGCGCGCGCGGCCGCTCGCCTTGCTCGGCTATGGTGATGAGGACGAGGAGACTTCCGCTCCCCTTGCAACGCAAGGCGCAGGCGACGCATGAACCGCTTTGCCGAACTGCTCGACCGCCTCGCCTACGAACCCGGCCGCAACAACAAGCTGCGGCTGATCACGGCGTATTTTCGCGAGGCCAAAGATCCCGATCGCGGCTATGCGCTGGCCGCCATGACCGGCGCGCTGTCGTTCAAGCACGCCAAGGCCTCGTTGATCCGCGACCTGATCACGGCGCGCACCGACCCCGTGCTGTTCGGCCATTCCTATGATTACGTCGGCGACCTCTCGGAGACGGTTGCGCTGATGTGGCCGAAGGCAACAGCGCTCACCAACAATGCACCGCCGCCGACGCTGACCGAAGTCGTCACGACGCTTGCCGGGCTGCCGAAGAAGGAACTGCCGGATCAGCTCGCGCGCTGGCTCGACGAACTCGACGAGACCGGGCGCTGGGCGCTGCTGAAGCTCGTTACCGGCGCGCTGCGCATCGGCATTTCCGCGCGGCTTGCCAAGACCGCGGCGGCAGCGCTGGGCGACAAGGACGTCCACGAGATCGAGCTGATCTGGCCGGGGCTGGTGCTGCCTTACACCGAGCTGTTCGCCTGGCTAGAGGGCCGCGCGGAGAAGCCGGTCAACCGCGACCCCGCGCCGTTCAAGCCGGTCATGCTGGCGCACGCAATCGAAGCAGAAGACTTCGCCGGATTGAACGCGGCGGACTTCATGGCCGAATGGAAATGGGACGGCATTCGCGTGCAGGCAGTGTCGGGCCGCAATGAGGATCGCACCGTGGCAACGCAACTCTACTCGCGCACCGGCGAGGATATCACGCCGGCGTTTCCCGATCTGCTCAACGCGCTGCACAAGCCCGGCACCATCGATGGTGAGTTGCTTGTGGTGCGGGACGGCCGCGTGCAGTCGTTCAACGTGCTGCAACAGCGGCTCAACCGCAAGACGGTGACGCCGAAGCTGATCAAGGAGTTTCCCATTCATCTGCGCGCCTACGACCTGCTCGCCGATGAAGCCGAAGACCTGCGCGAACAGCCGTTCGCGGCGCGCCGCGAGCGGCTGGAAGCGTTCGTGCAGGGCTTAAACACCTCGCGCGTCGATCTGTCGCCGCTCGTTACGTTCAACACGTGGGAGGAGCTTGCTGTCGCGAGGGATGATCCGGCGAGCGCCGGCGCCGGCGCGGACGCCGAGGCGGTCGAAGGCGTGATGCTGAAGCGGTGCGACGCGCCCTACCTGCCGGGCCGGCCGAAGGGCCCGTGGTGGAAGTGGAAGCGCGACCCGCACGTGATCGATGCGGTGATGATGTACGCCCAGCGCGGCCACGGCAAACGTTCATCGTTTTATTCGGATTACACCTTCGGGGTCTGGACCAAAGGCGACGATGGCGACGAGCTGGTGCCAGTCGGCAAGGCTTACTTTGGCTTCACCGACGAGGAGCTGAAGGAGATCGACCGCTTCGTGCGCAACAACACGCTTGCGCGGTTCGGGCCGGTCCGCGAGGTCGTGCACGAGCCCGACCAAGGGCTGGTGCTGGAGGTGGCGTTCGAAGGCCTGCAGCGTTCGACCCGTCACAAATCCGGCGTCGCCATGCGCTTTCCCCGCATCAACCGGCTGCGCTGGGACAAGCCACCGCGCGAGGCCGACAGGCTCGAGTCACTTGAACGGATGCTGAAAACCGAAGCGGCTAAACAAAATATAATGGAAACCGACCCAACGGACGCGTCTTGACCGGCCGATCTGGCTCCCCAACTGGGTTGTTGCTATAAAGGTGCTTCGGCAGGAGACGACCAAATGCCCGAAAGCGTGAAGGAATTGCCCGCGCAGCACGACAACCTGTCGCGCTTTCTCGGCGGCTCGCCGCTCACAGTGACATTCCGCCTCGTGCTGCTGTCGGTCCTGGTCGGCGTCGTGCTCGCCGCGATCGGCTTCGATCCCTGGAACATCATTCACAGCATCCGCCTCCTGTTCCAGCGGCTCTACGAGTTCGGCTTCGACGCGATCAACTGGGTCTGGCGCTACTTCCTGCTCGGCGCGGTCGTTGTCATCCCGATCTGGCTCATCACGCGGATTGCCAGCACTTCGCCGCCGCGCCGCTGAGCGAGCCAACCTGACCGCGTGAATTCACCCACCGAGGTCACGACTACAAAAGTCTTCGCCATCGCGGGACCCGCGATGGTGGCGAACCTGACGACGCCGCTGCTCGGTATCGTCTCGACCTCGGCGATCGGCCGGCTCGGCGACGCCGCCCTGCTCGGCGGCGTCGCGATGGCCGCGATCGCGTTCGATTGCGTGTTCTGGCTGTTCGGTTTTTTGCGCATGGGCACCGTGGCGTTCACGGCGCAGGCGCTCGGCGCCCAGGACCGTGTCGAGATCCGCGCGGTGCTGGCGCGATCGCTGATCATCGCTGCCATCATCGGCGTGTCGCTGGTCGTGCTGCAACGACCGCTGGCGAGCCTGATCTTCGGCCTGATGGGCGGCAGCGAGGCTGCGACCGCGGCCGCAAACCGCTACTTCGCGATCAGGATGTGGTCGGCGCCGTTTGCGCTCGCCAATTACGTGCTGCTCGGCTGGTTCGTCGGCCAGGCCCGGATGCGCACGGCGCTGTCGCTCCAGCTCGCCATCAACTTCACCAATATTCTTGCGACCATCGCCCTCGTCATCGTACTCGACTACGGCATTGCCGGCGCGGGCGCGGCGGCGGTCATCGCCGAGGCAACCGGCGCGCTGTTCGGATTCATCGCCGCGCGAAAGCTGCTCCGCGGCGGCTTTAGCGGGCTTCGCCGCGTCGTGTTCGACCGCGCCCGCGTGCTGCGGCTGATATCGGTCAACCGCGACATCATGATCCGTACCGCGTCGCTGATCGCGGCGTTCTTCTTCTTCACCGCGCAGGGCGCCCGCGCCGGCGAGATCACGCTCGCAGCCAACGCCGTGCTGAACAACTTCATGATGATCGGTTCTTTTTTCCTGGACGGCCTTGCCAATGCGGCCGAGCAACTCTGTGGCCGCAGCATGGGCAGCGGCGACGGCAACGCCTTCCGCAAGGCGGCGCGGCTGGTCTCCGGCTGGTCGTTCGGTTTTGGCGTCGCGATCTCCGCGATCTTTCTTCTGTTCGGGAGCGGCTTGATCGACGTCATGACCTCGAATGTGAACGTTCGCGCGACCGCGCGAACGTTTCTGCCCTATGCGGCGCTGGGGCCGACCTGCGCGGTGATGGCCTACTGCTTTGACGGAATTTACATCGGCGCGACCTGGGCGCGCGACATGCGCAACCTGATGATCGCGGCGCTCGCGACCTATCTCGCCGCCTGGTACCTGCTGCAGGGCTTCGGCAACACCGGCCTGTGGATTTCGTTCTTGATCTTCCAGATGTCGCGCGGCCTTTATCAGGGTGCGCGGTTCCCGACGCTGGCACGACGTTCATTTGAAGGAGCAAGGGCATGAAACTGCAATTTGTCGGATGCGGCGATGCGCTTGGTTCCGGCGGCCGTTACAATACCTGCTTCCACGTCACTGGAGCGCATGCGAATTTCCTGATCGACTGCGGCGCCTCTTCGCTCCCGGCGCTGAAGAAGCTCGGCATCGCGCGCGATGGCATCAACCTCATTCTGATCACGCACTTTCACGGTGATCATTTCGGCGGCCTGCCGTTCCTCCTGCTCGACGCCCAGTTCACGCGCCGCGGCCGGCCGCTCACCATCGCCGGGCCCGTCGGGATCAAACGCAAGCTCACCGACCTGATGGAGGCGCTGTTCGAAAATTCCTCCAAGACGCAGCAGCGCTTTGCGCTAGAGGTCGTCGAGCTCGAGCCGCAGCAGATGCGCGAATTCGGTCCGGTCAAGGTCACGCCGTATCCGGTCGTGCACGGCGAATCCGGCGGGCCGTTTCTCGCTTATCGCATCGAAGCGGAGGGCCGCACCATCGCCTACAGCGCCGACACCGAGTGGACCGACACGCTGATCCCAACGGCGCGCAATGCCGATCTCTTCATCTGCGAGGCCTATTACTACGACCGCGTGGTCAAGAACCACCTCGACCTGAAGACGCTGGAGCAGCATCTACCAGCGATTGCGCCGAAAAAGCTCGTGCTCACGCACATGAGCGACGACATGCTTGGAAGGCTCGACGAGCTGCCGCACGCAACTGCAAGCGATGGTTTGGTGATCGAGCTCTGAGCGTCAGATCGGCCAGGGTTCGGCGGTGATCTGGGCGGCATCAGCGCCGACGATCTCCGACAGCGACTTGTGCCGGGTGCGCTCCAGCGTCGAGACGAGATCGCGCTTGATCTCCTCGATCAGGCCGAGGCCCTTGAACACCAGCGACGAATAGAGCTGGACCAGCGTCGCGCCGGCGCGGACCTTCATCAGCGCAGTGCCACCGGAATCGATGCCGCCGACCCCGATCAGCGGGAACGCGCCCTCGACCCGCACGTAAGTCTCCGCCAGCATCCGTGTCGATAGCTTGAACAGCGGACGCCCGGAGAGGCCGCCCTGCTCGATTGCGCGTTCGACGTCGCGCAGGTTCGGCGGCCGCATCAAGGTGGTGTTGGCGATGATCATGCCGTCGACGCGGCGGCTCCGCGCAATCTGCACGACATCGTCGAGTTCGCTGAGCGACAGGTCGGGCGCGATCTTGAGCAGCACTGGACAGTCGCCGGCGCGCGCCCGCGACCGCTCGCGCGCGTCGATCACGCGCGACAGCAGATTGTCGAGCGCCGAGGCCTGCTGCAGGTTGCGCAGGCCCGGTGTGTTCGGCGAGGACACGTTGACGGAGAAATAGCTCGCCACCGGCGCAAAAGTCTCGATCAGCTTGACATAGTCGGCGGTGCGATCGACCGAAGTCCTTGTTGGCGCCGACATTGACGCCGATGATGCCGCCATGATGGGCGCGCGCCGCAAGCCGCCGCAACACCACCTCGGCGCCGTCATTGTTGAAGCCCATGCGGTTGATGACGGCATTATCGGGCGTTAGCCGAAACAGTCGCGGCCGCGCGTTACCGACCTGCGGGCGCGGCGTCACCGTGCCGATTTCGACAAAGCCGAAGCCGAGCCGCAGCAGCGCGTCCGGCACTTCGGCGCTCTTGTCGAAGCCGGCGGCAAGCCCGACCGGATTGGGAAAGTTGAGGCCAAAGGCACGCGTCGCAAGCCGCGGATCATCCTCGCGGCGGCGGCCCTGCGGCAACAAGCGCAGGCCACTGATGGCAAGGCGATGCGCCTCCTCGGCATCGATCCGGCGCAGCAATGGCAGGGTCAATGCATCGAACGCACGGATCACGGCGACAGCTCCGGAAGCTGATGCGTACCGTCAGAGCGCAAGGGCATGTCGAACACGTCCGTGACCGCTGCGAGATCAAGCTCGGCGTAGAGATGGGGGAACAGCGCGCCCTCGCGCGCCGGCTCCCAGCGCAACTTGTTGCCGAGCGCGGCGGCGTCGATGGCAATCAGGAACAGGCCCTTCTGGCCGGCGAAATGCTTGCGGGCCGTCGAGTCCACCTGCTGGGCGGTCGAGAAGTGGATGAAGCCGTCGCTAAGATCGACCTCGCTGCCGCGATAGACGCCCTGTCGCTCGGCCTCGCGCCAGGCCGATGCCGAGCAAATCTTGTAAATCGTGGGCACCGTAGGATTCTTCGTTTTGTGTTGTGTTTGAGCTGCTTTTTGGACGCTAACCGTCCGAAAGCCGTGCAGGCCTTGGGACCGTAGTGTCGCGGACCTGCAATCGCAAGGGCGGATCGGGTGCGGCATTTCTGATCCGCGCGGCTCGCGATATGCTTCGGATGTGCGTGTCCTTTTGGACAAACGAAGACGCTTCTCCGGGAAAACCGGTGCCCATCCCCGATCGAGTCGAGGACATGCTTTTCCGGGACATGTGCTATGGTCGGCACTCTTCGAAGATCAGCGTCTCGTACCACTTGCGCTCGTCGGTGGGCGACGGCCAGGCGCCCGTGTGCTTGGGAGGCGGTCCACACACCGCAGGCAACTTGGCAAGCTCGGTCAGCACCGTGACGCGCGTGCGGTAGGCGCTGCACTTGGCGGTCACGCCAGCGGTGCTGGCGGCCTTCAAGTCGCGATCGGCCTGTTCGAGCGCCGCCTGCGAGCGCCCAACAAGCGTTTCGCAATCGACACGCTCCGCCGGCCACCACGTGTAGGCCGCCGCAGCGCCGATCGCGGCGAGCACAACGGCCATGCCAAACACCTTACCGCGGCTGGCGCGGCGACGTCCTGGACCTGATGACCAGACGTTTCTCGTCAATCCGTCCTCTTCAATGCCGCATCGATCATGGCAATCGAGTTGCCGAGACCGTAGACCGCAACGAATGAACCGAAGCGTGGGCCCTTCTCCTGGCCGAGCAGGACCTGGTAGAGCATGTTGAACCATTCGAGCGACACGCCGGGCCGGCCATCCTTGCCCTTCTTGACGCTGTCAAGAAACGGTTCGCGCCGGCCGATTTCGTACAAGACGTTCTGGATGTCCTCGGCGACCGCGTCATCAGGCAGACGCGCCAGCGCGTCGCGCAAATCGGTCAACGCGACGCGCTCGCTCGCGGTCGGTTCGCGGAACCGCTTCGTCGGCAGCACGAAGTCGCGATAGTAATTGATGGCATAACCAACCAGCGCATCGAGCTTCGGGTGTGTCTTTGGCGTCACGCCAGGGCGGTAGCGGCCAATGAAGCCCCACAATGTTTCCGCGTTCTCCGCATTCGACGATGACACCAGCGTCAGCAGCATCTGGAACGTCACCGGCATGTCGGACGCCGGCGGATGCCCGCTGTGAATGTGCCAGGCCGGATTGCCGAGCTGCTGCTTCAGATCTTGTCGCGGATAGCCGTCGACAAATTGCTGGTAGTCGTCGACATTGCGCGGAATGACGTCGAAATACAGTCGCTTCGCTGACTTCGGCTCGCGGTACATGAACAGCGACAGCGACTCCGGCGACGCATAGCGCAGCCATTCGTCGATGGTAAGCCCGTTGCCCTTCGACTTTGAAATCTTCTGGCCATTCTCGTCGAGGAACAGCTCATAGTTGAAGCCTTCCGGCGGGGCACCGCCCATCGCCAGACAAATCCGACCCGACAGCTTCACCGAGTTCGATCAAATCCTTGCCGGCCATTTCGTAGTCGACGCCGAGCGCGAACCAGCGCATCGCCCAATCGGCCTTCCACTGGCACTTGACATGGCCGCCGGTGACCGCGGTCTCGACCTTCTCGCCGTACTCGGGATCGACGTAGACGATGGTCCCCTTCTTGACGTTGCGCTCGACCATCGGGACGTAGAGCACCTGGCCGGTCTTCGGACTGATCGGGAGAAACGGCGAATAGGTCGCGCGCCGCTCCGGCCCGAGTGTCGGCAGGATGATGTCCATCGCCTTGTCGTAGACCTCGAGCAGGCGCAGCATCGCCGCGTCAAAGCGGCCCGACGTGTAGTAGTCGGTCGCGCTGGCAAACTCGTAGTCAAAGCCGAAGCGATCGAGGAACGCGCGCAGCCGCGCGTTGTTGTGGTGACCGAACGATGGATACTCATTTGAAAATGGGTCCGGCACCCGCGTCAGCGGCTTGCCGAGATGCGCCGTCAACATCTCCTTGTTCGGTACGTTGTCCGGAACCTTGCGGAAGCCGTCCATATCGTCGGAGAACGCGAGCAACCGCGTCTTGATCTTGTCGTCGGTCAGGACGTGAAAGGCGTGCCGCACCATCGAGGTGCGCGCGACTTCACCGAAGGTGCCGATGTGCGGCAGCCCCGACGGGCCGTAGCCGGTCTCGAACAACACCTCGTCTGTCGGTTTCTTCTTCAGTCGGGCGACAAGCTTGCGCGCCTCCTCGAACGGCCACGCGCTGGACTGCTCGGCAACCTTGCGCAGGTCATCGGGGGTTACGGTTAACATAATGTCCTTCTCTTTCAGGCGCGGAACACTATCAGCGCGGCGGCATCAGCGAAACCGCGAGATCTTTCAAAATGGATTGACCGAGAAATAACGCAGCCAGAGATCGGTGTAGTGGCCCTTCTCCCAGACCCGGAACATTGCCCAGTTCAGGGCCTGGCGCAGCACGTCATTGCCGCGCCGGACCGCAATGCCGACGCCTTCGCCAAAATACCGGCTCTCCAGGAACGGACCGCCGGAGAATGCGCAGCACTCGCTGGAGTCGGTACCGTTGATCCAGAACGAGAGCGCGATGGCGTCGCCGAAAATCAGGTTGACCTCGCCGCGGCGCAGCGCCTGCCGCACGGCATCGTCATTGGCATAGCTGACGATTTCGGCATCGGTGAAGAACGCCCGCAGGTAAGCCTCGTGCGACGATCCGGCGATGACGCCGATCTTCTTGCCCTCCAGATATTCGGGGCGGACGTTGTCCATCACGCTGTCGCGGCGCGAGACGAAACGCGCCGGCGTGCGATAGTATGGATCGGTGAAATCGACCTTGGCGCGCAGCGCCGACGTCACCGCCATCGAGGCGATAATGGCATCGCCGCGGTTGGTGTTCAGCGAATCGATCAGGGTTTCGAACCGCCGCATCTGGACGGTGCAGGTGACCCCGATCTCGTCGCAAAGCATCTTTGCGAACTCGACGTTGAAGCCGGCCGGGTTGCCGTCGGAGCCGGCAAAATTGAACGGCGGATAATCCGTCTCGGTCAGGAAGCGGATCACGGTCAGGCGCGACATGTCGGGCCGATCCGGCCGCCGCCGCGGATCCCAGAATCCAGGCACCGCCTGTGCCCCGGGCGACGTGCGCGACGCGGTATCCTGCGCGCGCGCAACGTGATGCGGCGGCGCCAGCAGCAGCGCGCTCGCAACAACGCCGAGCAAGGCAGTCTTGATCGTGGGGGGCAAGGCTCGCATCAGAGAATTTATGGCGGCGGCGGGGCAAATACGTGGTGCGCCTTATAGACGATTTGGCGAACCCGGTGTCAGCCGTTCAGGTGCGAAAGATCAGATGTAGTGCTTGAGGTCGGCGGCCGCCTCTTCCGGCTTGCGGTCAAGTTTGAAGGGCGCGACGAAGCGGCCGTTGCGATCCATCAGATACACCATGGCCGAATGGTCCATGGTGTAGTCGCCGTCCTTGCCCGGCACCTTCTTGGCATAGACCCGGTACTCGCTGAGCATTTTGGCGACCGCCTCAGGATCGCCGGTCAAGGCTCCCAGGTGCGGGTCGAAGCTCGACAGGTAGTCCTTCATGATGGCGGGGCTGTCGCGCTCCGGATCGACCGAGACGAAATAGGCGTTAACGCGATCGGCATCCTTGCCCATGGCCTTCAAAACTTCCGAGATGTCGAACAGCGTGGTCGGGCAAATGTCCGGGCAGTGGGTATAGCCGAAGAACAGCAGTGTCGGCTTGCCCTGCAGCTTGTCCGCGGTGACGGTTGCGCCGCTCTGGTCGACCAGCTGGAACGGCCCGCCGATCGCGGCAGGCGCCATGGCGCCGCGGGGGCCGTCGAGCAGCCACATCATCAGCGCAAGCCCGATCGCAAGGCTGCCGGCGAACACGGCAACGATGGTCAGGGGTCTCGTTCCGCGCTCGCTCATCGTCGATTAAGGCCCATGGCTTGCTTGAGCCGCCAGACGCCCGGCGACGGCCATGACTTAAGCCGCCACGGACGGCCAGACAAGGTGAAGACAGGGCAGCGAAAGGCGTTCAAGCTCAGCCTGACCAGGTAGCAGGGCGCCAAAACGCAAGTGGCCGGGGAGGCCCCGGCCACGATCAAATGAGGCTATTGGTTCGCGGTTATTGACGGGCCGTGGAGGCCTGAGCATCCATGTAGCAGGGCTTGAACATGGTCGTGAGCTGCCGGCCGTGCAGGAACAGCATTCGCGGTGTCAGCCCGCCATGGGAGGCAATCCAGCGGCGGATCGGAGAGGGATACATCGAGTAGAGCATCCGTGTCGCCTCGGCGTTGGTCACGGCCTGGCCGTTATTGCCGAAATCCCAAGCCGCATGGAACCCGAGGTTGGCGCGCGAGGTCACACAGATCCGGTTGGCGGGAACCGCGCCGAGCACAATGGTGCAGGCCGAGGCGCACAGCCCGTCGATCATGACGGTATCGCCCGAGGTGCGTAGCTCCTGATACTTGTCGACGTAGGTCCCGATCCGGCCGCCGCGGTCGTCGGTGATTCGCACCAACGCCTGACTCGAGCCGATCCCAATCAACAGGAAAGCCGCGGCCAAAACCCCCGTCAGGAATTTCATCAAGCTGCCCCTTAAGACCGGTGATGCTATGGACGCGAGGGTGTTCGGAGAGCGGCGTTTTGTCCAGATTAACAGAGCCAAAAAGCTCAAATTGAATCTGAGTGTTGCGCAGAAGTTGCACCGCCATTCACCGGTCCCAAAGTGGCACACAATTTCGGTGGAAGGTGCGGCGCAAGTTCCTCTAACCTGCCCACGCGAGCCGGTTCTTTTTCAGGAGAAAAAGTCGCAAATGCGACGCATCGCGATTCTCGCTGGGCTGCTTGCGGTTACGGTTACTACGTGTGCCGCCCGCGCCGAGACCTTCGAGTCCGCCGGCACGAAGCGCACCTACACCGCCGATTATCCCGAAGGCGCGCCCGCGCCGCTGGTGCTGGTTCTGCATGGCAACACCCAGCGCGGCGAGGACATGCGAACGAGGACCTCGTGGCCCGGTGTCGCGAAGCGCGAGGGCTTCATTGCCGTGTTTCCCGACGGCCTCGATCGTGCCTGGGCCGACTTCCGTGGCGACGCCGAGCGTGCCGGACGCGCGCCGCCAGCGGGCACTGACGACGTTGCATTCCTCACCGCCCTCGTTGCGAAGTTCGTGCACGACGGCGCTGCCGATCCAAAACGGATCTATGTCACCGGCGTCTCGAACGGCGGCCACATGACCATGACGCTGGCGTGCACTCACGCTGAACTGTTCGCGGCCGCCGCCAGCGTGATCGCGAGTTTCACGGACATCATGATGGGCGCCTGCAAGCCGTCGCAGCCGATCCCGATGCTGATGATGAACGGCACCGCCGACCCACTGATCGCCTATCAAGGGGGCCGCGGCACCAGCCGCTACGCGGTACCCAACGTGGTGTCGACCGCGGCCACCATTGCATTCTGGCGCAAGAACAACGGCTGCGCCGCCGGCGATCGCCAATCGACAAAACTTCCCGACAAGGACAAGAACAACTCCTCGACGGTGACGCGCATCGACTCGGATTGTCCCGATGGCCGCGACGTCGTGCTCTATCGCGTCGACGGCGGCGGCCATCGCATGCCCGGATCGTTTCCCGACGCGCGCTTCGTGCGCGTTGTCGATGCCTTGCTCGGCCCGCAGAACCACGACATCGATGGCGCCGAGACGATCTGGGCGTTCTTCAAGAGCCACACATTGCAGTGAGTTTTTGGCCGTGAGTTTGCCGGCAATCCGATCGCACGCCGTGCAACCTTGACCTCTGACGTAATCGATTAGCGGACGCGCCACTGCCAAAGTGTCTCCACCGATTACATCGGTATGTTCTTCAAGGAGACACATCATGACCGACGTCACCACTATCGCCGAGCGTTACATCGAACTCTGGAACGAGCGCAACGCGGCGCGGCGGCGCGAGCTGTTCGCCGCCAACTGGACCAGCAATGCGAGCTATGTCGATCCGATCATGAGCGGCGACGGCCACAGCGGCATCGACGCGCTGATCGACGGCGTGCACAAGAAGTTCCCGGAGTTCCGTTTCAAGCTGCTCGGCAAGGCCGACGGCTACGGCAACCACGCCCGCTTCTCGTGGGGCCTCGGCCCCGACGGCACAGACAGCCCGATCAAGGGCACCGACTTCGCCGTGATCGACAATGGCAAGATCCGCAGCATCATGGGCTTTCTCGACCAGGTGCCGGCGGGAGCGGGGTGAGGAGAGCCGGCGCCGACTCTGTTGCTCCCCCGCAACGCGGGGGAGCAGACCACCGGTGCCGCGTAAGCGACGGAGATGATTTGGGTTTTGGGTGCAAAATGCGGGGTTTTGGCAGACCTTTTGTGGTATTATAATACAGTCTCTTGGTTCGAGCCTTGCGCCGCCCTAGTACCCGGTCAGTTCCAGATAACCGACCCCCGTGTGACTGCCCGTAACGCTGATCGGGCCTTCCCAATACTTGAAGCGGGTATCCATCCAGCTCTGCGGGTTGAGCGGCGCGACCCTGATCGCGAGCTTGCGGGACGCAATGGCAATGCTCCAGGCCGTTGGCAGGTCGCGTCCGGCGACGCTTGTCAGCGCCGTCGGCGTCATCGTGATGCTGGTCGGATCGAGCTGCTCCGATCGCCCTTCGAGGCCGATCCAGTTGCCGGCAAAGAAATGTTTGCCGTCGGCATGGCGCAGACGGAAAAGCATCAGCTTCTCGCCAGAGTCGAGATGCAGCGAAAACCAGTCCCAGCCAATCTGATCGGACTCGAGCGGCTGGCTGCTCCATTCGCGATCGATCCAGGCCTGGCCCTTGACCTCGATCGCCTTGCCGTCGAGAGCAATCGAGCCCGATACCAGCAGGTAGGGTTGGCTGTAATAATACGACGCCTGCCCGCTCGCAGATTTCTGGCTGTAGCCGGCATCGCCCTCAAGGACGATCGGCCGATCGCCTTCAAGCCGAAGCGAATAGGAAAAGTCCTTGCCCGACGCGGTCAGTTGCAGCGGCGCCAGGCCCGTGACCGCGTCGGGCTGCCAGGCTCCGCATCTGCCAATTGTCGATCCAGGCTTTGAAGGGCGCGGCTTCGACGCCGGCCTGGCCGACGCCGCCGCGTGCGAAACGCTCGTCGAAGTGATGCGCATTCGCGCTGGTGAGTGCTGCGTGCCCCATCCAGATCTGTTGGCTGGCCCAGCCCTCGCCGCGATCGGCAGGTGCAAGCGCCTGCCGAAACAGCGTCCATTGCACGCCATAGCTGTTGCCCTGCGCATCCTTGAGATTCGCGGTGACGTACCACCATTCGATCCGGTAGTCCGGATGCGCTCCGTGATCAGCTGGGAAATACCAGCGGCTTGCCGCGAACGACTTGCGCAAAACCGCCGGCATCAGCGCCGAGACCGGAAAACCCCTGCGCTTGTGACGAGATTGTGCTGAGTGCGAGTGCGATCAATGCCACGGCCGCCGTGACGATCGGCTGGTTCTGGCGCGAGACGCTTACAGGTCGACCCTTTTGGTCGTCCCCGCGGACGCGGGGACCCAGCCTTTGCCCGATAACGCGCGCGGTGGATTCGTCCGCCATCTTTCCCATTTGCTCGGATCTCCCGCTTTCGCGGGAATGAGCGGAAGGGAATTCATCATCCTCCTAGCGTTCATCGGCAAATATCTTCAACAGCGTGATCGGGCGAAGGCGCGCGAGCTTGATCATCGGGAGCAACGTGGCGAGGCTTGCGGCCAGCATCGCCACCAGCAGCAACCGGACGAGCTCCGCTGGAAATACCGAGAGCGGCAGCCGCCAGCCGAACGCCTTCACGTTGACGACCTCGATCAGGCACCAGGCCACCACGATGCCCAGCGGCAGCGCGAGGAGCGCCGTGAGCAGTGCAAGTGCCATGGTCTTGACGAATTCGAGCGCGGCAAGGCGACGGCGGGTCAGGCCCATGGCCCAGAGCGGCGCAAGCTGCGGCAACCGCGCCTGACCCAGCGTCAACAGGCTGGTCAAGCAGCGCAATGCCTGCCACACCGAGCGTGAAAGCATTGAGCGCTGATGTCACCGCGAAGGTGCGCTCGAAGATGCGACGGGATTCGGTCTTCACCGTCGTTTGGTCGGCGAGATTGCGATTGCCGAGCCCGAATCTGCTTTGCAGCTCCGACATCAGAGCGGGCACATCGGCCGGCGCAACCCGCAATCCAAATCGCAACGGTCCCGCATCAGGGAAGCGGCGCAGCAGCTGGTCGACGTTGATCGCGATCTGCCCCCTTGGATTGCCGTAGTCGGCATAAATGCCGGCGACCGATGCGACCCACAGGCCGGACGGCGACGGAATGCGGATGTCGTCACCCAATCGCAACTTGAGCCGGCGACCCAGCTGTTCGCTGATCAGCACGGCCGTGCCATCGCGCACGCGGTCCCACATATTTGCCGAGGTTTCGAGCACGGGCCACAGGTCGCGGAGCGTCGCGTGATCGGCAACGCCAAGCAATTCGACCGGTTCGTCGCCGACATGGGTGTCGAGGCGGGCACTTCGCAGCACGGCCTTCACGTCGGCCCGCCCGCGCAGCCAGGTCTCGATTTCCGCGCTCTGCGCTGCATCCTGCGGCAGCGACGTAAATTTCGGCGGCGAGCCGTCCGTCGAGCCAGCGGATGAAGGTCTTGCTGAAACTGCCGACCATGGTGCCGACACCGACATTGACCGAGAGCGCCAGCAGCAGCGCCATGAGCGCCAGCGAAAACGCCGACAGTTGCTGGCGACTATCGGCCCATGCCCACAGCGCGATCGGGCCACGCGCCATCCGCTCGCCGACACCGAGAATCAACTCAAGAACGACCGGCAACACCAGCGCGGCGCCGAGCAACAACCCCGCCAGCACGGCGAAGCCGTCGATCAGGCTGGTGCCGAACCAGAACTCGATCGCAGCCGCGGCGAAGGCAACGCACGCCAGGGCCCCCTGCCAGATCAACCAACGCTGCTGCGCTTGCCGCCAGGCAAAAGGTTGCGCGGAGGCCAGCATCGGCAGCCGCAAAACCTTGAACAGCGCGTGCGCGGCAGCGGCCAAAGCGCCGGCAACGCTCATCGCAAGCCCGGCAAGCCACCATTGCGGCGTGATCGCGAGCTGGCCTGGGACGCTGGCGCCATACAGCCCGCGCAGGCTGGCGGCGACATCAGGCAGCAGCGATGCTGCGATCAGATAGCCGCAGCCCACACCAACGACACCCGCAGCCAAGGCCACCAACACCAGTTCGATCAGCAGAACGACGATGAGCTCGCGCGCGGAGACGCCGCAGGCGCGCAGCGTCCGAAACATCGAAAGCCGCTGCTCGAACGCCAGCCCGATCGCCGAATAAACGATGAAGAGACCGACCAGAAAGGACAACAGGCCGAAGGCGGTCAGGTTGAGGTGAAAGCTGGCGGTGAGCCGCTGCAGGTCCGTCTCGGCGCCGGCCTCGACCAGTCGCAAGGCTGTCACCCGCAACCTGTTGCAGCGGCAGACGCGCGCCCCCGACTTTGCGGTCAATGAGGAATCGCGAGATACGATCGGGCTTGCGGAGAACGCGCTGCGCCCAGCCGATATCCAGCACCAAGAGATCGGAAACGAGACCAGCCGCAACATGAAGCGGCGGCAGAACCTCGCCGGACTCCGTCGCAAGCGTGGCACCTTCGCGCGCCTTGAGTTCGGCCGCGGTTTCCGGCGCGACCAGGGTCTGGCCGCCGGGTCCGAGAAAACCTTGCAGCGTCGATTGATCGATCGTCGGCGCGGGCCCTGCCCCGTTCGGGAGGCTGATGGGCTCGATGCCGATCACCCTGATGTCGCGGCCGCCTATTCGGACGCGGCCTTCGATAACAGGCGAGACCAGCCATCCGGCGCGCCGCAATTCGGCGAACAGGGCCTGCGGCACGGTCGCTTCCTGCGCCGGCACCAGCATGGCCGTGGTGCTGCCGCCGAACGCGGCTGCGGCGCGATCGTAGCTCGCCCGCGCCTGCGCGTTGATGGCCTGCACGCCGCTCCACAGCGCCGTCGCCGACATCAAGCCAATCAGCAAGGTCGCAAGCTGGATCGGATGCCGTCGCCAATGGCTGAGCAGGACTTTCAGGATCCAGAGCGCGCGGGTCACGACAGGCGCCCGGCGGTGAGATGAACGACGCGATCGAGCAGGGCCGCGAGCCGCATGCTGTGCGTGACCATCAAAAGTCCGCAGCCGGTGCGCGCCACCAGATCATGCATCAGCCGCACCACCTCGTCGGCCGTCGCTTCGTCGAGGTTTCCGGTCGGCTCATCGGCGAGCAAGAGCTGCGGCCTGATCGCGAGCGCACGGCCGATCGCAACGCGCTGCTGTTGTCCGCCGGACAATTGCTCGGGATAGCGGTCAAGCAGATCAGCCAACCCCAACCGCTCGGCAAGTTCGCATTGCCAGGCGGCATCGAAGCGCCCGGCGATGCGCGCCTGAAACGCCAGATTGTCGTCGACTTTCAAACTCGGGATCAGATTGAATTGCTGGAACACGAGACCAAGCCGGTCCCGCCGGATCAATGCGCGGCCACTTTCGGACAGGCTCGAAATGATCACGCCATCCAGGGAAATCTCGCCGCTATCCGGATCATCAAGGCCGGCGATCAGATGCAGCAATGTGCTCTTGCCGCTGCCGGATTCGCCAGTGAGCGCAACGCTTTCGCCGCGCGCAACGCGGAGATCGACTTCACGCAAGACGGAAAGCGTGCCCTGCGGAATCTTGTAGCTCTTGCTTAGACTGGAGACTTCGAGCATCGCGACGCGAAACTACCGATCTCACGAGAAGAAAGCCACACGGACCGCGACCGATGCGCTCGCTTCCCGATGCGGAAGGCCGCGTCAGGATTGCGTATCTATCTTCTCGATGCGTCTTTGATGCCTCGCTTCGCCAGAAAATGCCTGTGCAAGCCACTCGGTAAGTGCTTCTTTTGCTTCATCTGGCGCAAGAAATCGGGCACCGAGCGAGAGCGCATTTGCGTTGTTGTGTTCGCGAAGTCGACGCGAGCATGCTCAGCTGCTTGCCGCTCATATCGGTCTGCTCGCGACCTGGTTTCCCATAGTAGAGTGCACAGCGCACGCCCTTAAAGCGATTTGCGACGATAGCTTCGCCCTGGCCGGAGGCGCCTATCACGATGGCACGGCTATCAAGTCCTTGTGTCGTATCCGTGGAAAGTTTCCTGGCGGCACATGCGATGATTTCCGGATAATCATCCCCCGGGTCGTTCACGAGCGCTCCACAATCCTCCACGTCGTGACCGAGCTCATCACGCACAAATGCAAGGAGAGTATTCTTGAGTTCAAATCCAGCGTGATCAGCAGCGAAATAAATTTTCATGTTCAAAGTCTTTTCGCGACCTCGAGGACGTGCTCAATGAGCGTGTGCATGTAGCCCCGTAGGGCGGATTAGCCAAAGGCGTAATCCGCCATCTTTGCAAGAACAACGGCGGGTTACGCTAACGCTAACCCGCCCTACGAATTTTCCGCCGGAAATCTGGAGCGGGCGAAGGGAATCGAACCCTCGTATGCAGCTTGGGAAGGATTTTGCGCTCGTTGATTTTGTTGCATAAATTACTGATTTTGTTCGGAAATTGTTCACCCACTATGCGCGGTATGTGCACCATGAGCTAATCCTTACGCTCGTCTTCTTTGCTTGGAAGCTCAGCATACGTGATGACGCCGCGATCTTGAGAAGGTACGATTAAGCTGCAAAATGGGTCTGTAAACTGATTCGTTCAGCAGCGGTGCAAGATCGCGTTTCGTAGCACCCAGTTCTCTCGCAATTGTTATGCGCTTGGAAATCAGTTCGGTTTCCAGAATTTGGTTTTCTCCAGTTTAAGTCGGCGCTTTTCGGCAAAATCTCGGTATTCTTTGTCTTTGCGTCTTTCGTGCCGATCATTGATTGCTTTACGCAGCACTTCAAGCGGGTTGAGCGCTCCCAAGAAGTCCCAAGACCCAGGCGATGAGACGTCGCACCCCGCTCAAGATGAGTTGTTCAGATGCAGGCACCAAAGGAAGCGACTTCCTCAGGGTGTGGCGGCCATTCGCGGATATGTCCAATGCCGCGTCGGCGGCCCACCGGCCAATCAAGATACAGACCAAACGGGTATCGCGGGAAAGGGAAGTCACGCGCCGCGCGCTCTAACCCGTCGATTATCGATTCTAAAGAGCATGATCGAATTGTACGCATGCCTTAGATCGCCCAAATAGGCGATGACCAAAAGCTCGACTTCGACTTCGCCATGTCCGTGGATTTGCAGACGACCCTGCTCAGGCATTACCTCACCCCCCCAAAAAAATCAGTTCAGCAGCTCCGGGTTCTCATAGATGTTACCGATGACTTGGCCGCAATTCTGCAGACTGCCATTCCCGCAGTCTGCTCAGCGAATAAAATACGGAATGTTTGCCGCTACCTGACTTGCCGTACCCAAAATTACTAGGGCAAGGCCGATCCACCCGATATGCCCCGTAGAGCTTCTCAGTTTCAATATCGTTTTGGTCTTTCTGTTCGAGAATGATGAATTGATCGCCGCCTGTCCTTACTCGGTAAGGCATGCCGTACCTAAAAAGAAGCAAGACCCCGACCAGTACGAACAAATCGCAGGCCTGCAATATTCCATGCTGCTGCGCTCATTGCCGCCCTACCCACATCCAAAGAACTCCCCCGAGTAATCGGAGGAGTTTACACGCGGAAAGGTAATTGCGCTACGCGCGAGCGGCGCGAATCTTGAGGAGATCAGCCATCGTCTTGTCGGCGATCCGATCGGTAGAAGTAGTAGAATGAGCGAATAGCTTGTTATCGAGCTCGACCTCGGAGATGACCTGCACGCTTCGCCAATGGCCAACTCGAATTTCAAAGAAGACGCTGTCGAAAGTTCGGTCGGGGATAGGCAAGGTGGTTTTCCTTGTATACATCGAACGTAACAGCAATGCCGAGCCGATGATCCAATTCTCTCTTAAAGCGATCGATGATCGTCTTTTGTTTGTCTGATAATTTGTATGCCTCTCGAAAGGGAGGCAACTTCTTAGAAGCGGTTTCACTCATAACTTTGCGCTCGTACGCGCGCCCGCTAGCCGCAAGGCGCACACACGAACGGGCTAGCTAATATACGTTCTATTCAAACACGGAATGAGGGATGCGCAAGCCGCGCGTGGGGACATCCATTTTTTGTTCAAAATTGTTCAGAAACACGAAAACTGGATTACAAGAACCACAGTCAAATCAATGATTGGCAATGCACAGGAAGCCAGAACAACAGCCTAACTCAACGGCTTGCCTTGTGGAGAAACCCCTGCGGTACAAGGGTTTTGGAGCGGGCGAAGGGAATCGAACCCTCGTATGCAGCTTGGGAAGCTGCCGTTCTGCCATTGAACTACGCCCGCGATTTGGCGCCACTTAAGCGGATCGGGCGCGGGTTATCAAGCCGGTCCCGTGGGCATCAATCCGCGTGCAGCTTTGCCAGCACGCGCAAAATTCGCGTCGCCAGCAACGTCACCGCGAACACGAACGCCAGCGCGATGCCGAGCCCGATGCCGGCGCCGCCGAAGCCGAACGCGAACAGCACGGCGCCCCCGAGGCTGACGTCCCGGTAGCCGGTCGTTTGACCAGCCATAGCGTGCTGGTGCGCCAGGAGAACGGCTTTGCGCTTCCATTCGTGTGCGCTTCGTCCGAACGATCACGCTTTGTATGCACGGCCGCGCCCAGCAAACCGCGCCGCAGCAATTCGTCAGGCGATGATGCCATCGCCGTTGATCGCGCTTAAAGCCGTGATACGCTGAAGGCCTTCAACAAGAACCGTGCCCGCGTGGTATTGCTTCTTCGTTGGCGTATGTCATTTCGGAAAACGGCGCTCATCTTCCGGGACATGCGCTGGCCTCGCCGGGCACATCACCGGGCACATCAATCGTGTCGGGGAAACAGTGTCGGGGAGGACGTATGACTGCGATTGTCCAGGCAGGTGCAGTGCCCGTCGCCGGGCGTGACGCCACCAACTACCACATCTCGAGCCGGATCGACCGACTGCCGCTGACCCGCGTGCAGTGGGAGCTCGCCATCCTGGTCGAAATCACCTGGGGCTTCATCATCGTCGATACCGACGGCATCGGCGCCCGCCTCTACCCGATCGTGTGGCGCCCGCTGGGCGTCATGACGACCAACCAGTATGCCGTGATCCAGGCGCTGCAGGTCGGTCTCGGCGTGCTGCTCGGCACCTATTTGATGAGCTTCATCGCCGACAAATACGGCCGCCGCCCGGCGATCCTGCTGTCGACCGCACTTGCAGGCATCTGCCTGTGGCCGTTCGCCTTCGTCACCGATTTCGTACCGCTGGTCCTGTTCTCGGTGCTGTCGACGCTCGGCGTCGGCGGCATTGTCGCGACGCACGCGGTCTATCTCTCCGAGATGTCGTCGCAGCCGGTGCGCAACAAGACATTGCTCACCTCACAGGCGTCCACCGCGCTGGTCGGCTTCGTGATCCTCATGACCGCCCGGTACATGATGCCGACGTACTGGAGGGAGTTCGTCTGGCTCGGCGTTGCCATCCAGGTACTGGTGCTGCTGCCGCTGCTGTACTTCCGCTTGCCGGAATCGCCGCGCTGGCTCGACGCCCACGGCCGTGGTGAAGAAGCCGACCGGGTGCTGAAGGGACTCGAGCAGCGCTGTGAAGCAATCGCCGGGCCGCTGCCGGCGCCGGATTTCAACCGGCCAAACCTGGAGCCCGGCGTCAAGGCGCGGCTGTCCGAGATCATGACCAATCCGGAATATCGCTGGCGCAGCATCCTGATCCTGGTGTGCTGGCTGCTCGCCTATCCCGGCATTGTCTACGGATCCGGGGCATTCACTCTGGTCTACATGATCGACCACCACCAGAATGTGGAATTCTTCTTCACGCTGGCGGCTGCCGCCGCGATCGTCATCTTCATCGCATTTCTGCTCAACGCCAGGCTTGGCGAGAAGGTCGAGCGCCGAGATGTTCTGCTGGCAATGGCACTGCTGTTCTCGGTCGGCTGGGGCATCATGTATCTCTGGCCCACCACAAACGGCTTCATCGTCGGCTACATCCTGAGCCGGATCGGCACCGCGCTGTTCCTGTTCAACCTCTACAACTACACCGCGGTGGCGTTCCCGACCCGCATCCGCTCGGTCGCGTTCGCCTGGACCGATGGACTGGGCCACCTCGGCGCCTGGGTCGGCGTCACCTCGCTCGGCCCGCTCTACCAGTTGGGACCGAACCACCTCGGCTGGGTCCTGTTCATCATCATTCCGGGCGCACTGGTGCCGGGCCTCCTGATCAAGGCGTTCGGCATCAAGCAGTCGGACCGCGTGCTGGAGGAAGTGGCGAAGTGACGGCGAAGCCGTCATTCCGGGGCGCGAGCGAAGCGAGCGAGCCCGGAATCCATAACCACCACAGGGAGTATGGATTTCCGGGCCTGGCCCTTCGGGCCATCCCGGAATGACGGAGTAGCCTCACAACCCCACTTCGCTCTTCTGCGCCTCGTTGAGCAGTGGCTCGCCCGCGAGATAGCGCTTCAAATTCTCCAGGAACAGCGTGTCGCCGCGCGCCGGCGTGCCGTTGCCGGCGTTCGAGGTGTGGCCGGAGATGCGCACCTTCGGATGGGTCCACATCCAGTTGTCCGACGGCAGCGGCTCGGTCTCGAACACATCGAGCACCGCGTGCGCCGGCTTGTTCTGCGCCAGCCCCCGCTGCAAGGCGGCGTCATCGATCAGCGCGCCGCGCGCGATGTTGATCAGGATCGAGCCTTCCTTCATCGCGGCGAAGAACTTGTCGTTCGCCATCTGCCTGGTTTGATCGTTCAATGAATTCGCCAGCACCACGACATCGGACTGCGGCAGCGCGCCCGGCAGGCCGGACATGTCGATCACCGCGTCGGCGAGCGGATCGGGCGCCGGCGAGCGGCGGACCACCGTCAAATGCGTGCCGAACGGTCTTATGCGCCGCGCGATCTCCTTGCCGATCGAGCCGAAGCCGATCAGCGTCCAGCGGGTCTGGCCGATCTCGCGGAACGGCGTGCGCCGCCATTCTTTCTTTGCTTGCGCATCGCGCTGCGAATTGATCGGCACGATCAGAGCGAAGGCGTGGGCGATGACATGCTCGGCGATCGGAAGCGCCTGCGCGCTGCTCTTGGTCAGGCGGATGCCCTTGGCCATCACCTGCTTGAACACCGGGTTGTCGAGCCCGGCGAACATGATCTGCACCCACTTCGGATTATTGGCCTGCAACAGCCGCTGAAGGAACACCGGGATCAGGCCTGCCGCCAGCGTGTCAAAGCTGAGCCAGACGAGGTCGGGATTGGCGGCTTCCGGCGCGATTTTTTGACCGGCGCGCTCGAAGGCGTCGCCGCCGGCGACCGTCACGATGTCGAGGTTGGGCGCAACCTGGTCGAGGCGCGGCTTGATGCGGTCGTAGGCGGACTTGGCGATCAGGAGTTGCATGGCGGTTATTCCAGTTGGCGCTCGAATGACGGTCAGGCGAGCGTTGATGTTTCTTGCCTGGAGCGCGAAGATTGGGAGAAACCAGCGGTGCCCAGCGAAGCGGCACCCGATAGGATGAGGAACGTCATGGCAAATCTAGCACCGATTTCGGAGCTTTTGAAACGCGCCACCGACGCCGGCGACGTGCCCGGCGTGGCGGCGGGCGTTGCGACCTCCGACGGGGTGATCTTCGAGGCCGCCCACGGCAAGCGGGATCTCGCCGGGACCGCGATGACGAAGGACGCCATCTTTCGTATCGCCTCGATGACCAAGGCGGTGACCGGCGCCTGCGCCATGCAAATGGTCGAGCAGGGCAAGCTCGATCTCGACAGCCCGATCGCCAAAGTGCTGCCCGAGCTCGCCGAGCCAAAGGTGCTGGAAGGCTACGACGAGGCCGGCAAGCCAAAATTCCGCGCGGCGACGCGGCCGATCACGCTGCGGCAGCTTTTGACCCACACCTCGGGCCACGTCTACGAGATCTGGAATCCGAAGCTCGCCGAGTACCGCCAGAAATCCGGCACGCCGTCCAACGGTTCGGGCCTGCTCGCCTCGCTCAACAGCCCGCTGATGTTCGATCCGGGCGAGCGCTGGGAATATTCGATCGGCATCGACTGGGCCGGCCGCGCGGTCGAAGAGGCCTCCGGGCTGAAGCTCGCCGACTACATGACGCGCAACCTCTTGGGGCCGCTCGGGATGCTCGATACCGGCTTCCGCATCAACGACCATCAGAAGCAGCGCCTGGTGCAACTTTTTATGCGCGAGTTCCGAGGGCTTGAAGCCGTTCGAGCGCAGTCCACCGCCGAATGCGGAATTCGATGCCGGCGGCGGCGGGCTCTACTCGACGATCCCCGACTATCTGAAGTTCACCCAGATGATCCTGAACAAGGGCAAGCTCAATGGCGTTCAGGTGCTGAAGGCGGAGACTGTCACGCTGATGGGCCAGAATGCGATGGGTGAGGTGAACGCGGTGCCGCTGCCGGCCTCACCGCGGCTGCCGTCCGGTGGCGGGATGTCGAACGAGGTCAACATGCTCGACGGCAAGAAGTGGGGCCTGACGTTCATGATCAATCCGAAGCCGATGCCGTCAGGCCGTTCGCCGGGCTCGATGGCGTGGGGCGGGCTGATGAACTCGTATTACTGGATCGATCCGGTGCGGAAGATTTCCGGCGTCTACGCGACGCAGATCCTGCCGTTCTGCGATGTGAAATCGCTGAAGCTGTTCGAGGATTTTGAGACCGCGGTCTACAAGGCGCTGTGAGGTGAGCCTCATCCTGAGGAGCGCGAAGCGCGTCTCGAAGGATGAGGCCACGCGGCATCATGGCTTGACTCACGGCCCTGCGGGCCTCCTCACCATGAGGTTAGAAAGCGGCGTGGGAATAACCGCAATACTACTGCGTCTTCACCGCTTCGTCGGTGATGGCATAGGCATCGTCGAGCCAGGCGACGACTTCGCGCGCCGCCGGATGATCGACCGCCGCGTAACGCGCGCGCAAGGTTTTGCGCCGCTCGCCGAGACGGAACAGCCCGACGTCCTGCAGCGCAAGGATGTCCTCATCCAGCATTGTCGCGAGCGGCTCGCCGGCGACCTGCGCCGCCGCCTCGCGAAACGCCGCGCGATAGGCGTAGTCATTTCCCGAAGCGTAGCTCGCCGCCAGCGTCAGCGCGGGGATGCAGCTCAGCATCGGCTGTAACGCCGGATTGACGGCGTGTGCCGCGAGCCATTCGCCGATCGCCGCTGGCCGGCCGGTAAAACCGCGCAGATGCAGGTGCTGCGACATGCGGGTGCCGTCATTGACGGGATAATTGTCCCAGAGGAAAACCTTGCGCCTGAGCTGGTCGGCGATGCGACGGAGGTGACCCACCGAATATTCGCGGGCGCAAACCTCTTCGCCGGTCCAGAACACGTTGATCGCGGGATCGAGCGCTTCGCCCAGCTGCTCGAGATATTTTGCCGGCCGCTTGCCAAAGGCGCGGTCGAGCACCGGATCGTCGGAATAGTACGTCGGGCAAAAAATAATCCGCGAGGCCTTGGTGCGCGCCGCCACGAAATGCATCATGTCGGCCTGGCGCGCGGCCAGATCGGCGATGTCGCCGCGCATGTCGTCGAACAGGATCGCGAGATCATCGATCCCGAGCGCATCGAGCTGCGCAAGTTTTGCGCCGAGTGCGGCGCGGGTCGCTTCGTCAAAGCTGAGATAGGCCTCGTATGGGCTGAGGCCCACGCCGAAACGGACGCTTGCCGCGCGGCAGGCTTGCGCGAAGGTCTTGAGCTGCTGCATTTCGGCGTCGGGATGCGGTTCGCGCCAGCGCCGTCGCAGAAACGCGTCGGCTTTTGGTGCATAGATGAAGAACGAATACCCGTGAGGTGCAAGCAAGCGCATCACCGAAGAACGCGCTTCCCAACTCCACGGAGTACCGAAGTAACCCTCAATGAGGCCAAGCCCGGTCATCAGCCGGTCGCCAGCGCGGCCTTCAGCCGCGCCGCCTCGCGCGTCAAATCCTCGGCGGCGGCGCGCGGCGGCAGACCGAAGGTCGGGTTCGGGCTCGTGATGTAGCGGCCCGAGGTGACGTCGTATTTCTCGTGCATCGGACAGACATGCGCGTGCATGTGCGGCACGTCGGTGCCACTGACGATCATGCCGACGCGCATCGGCTGGTAGATCGTCATCATGTGCCGCGCGAAAAGCTGCGCCAGTGTGGCGATGTGCGCCATCAGGTCTGGCGGCATCTCCTCGAAATAGCTGTAGTGCGTCTTCGGGATGATCAAGGTGTGGCCCGACCGCACCGGATGGATGTCGAGGAAGGCCAGTACCTGCTCGTCCTCGAACACGAACTGCGCCGGCAGTTCACGCGCAACGATCTTGCAGAAGATGCAGTCGGCCATGGCGTCGGCTCCTCACCCCGCGCGAAAATGCTTTGACAGCTTGAGGCCCTGGGCCTGGTAATTCGAGCCGATGCGCTGGCCGTACAGCGCGTCCGGCGGCGACAGCAGCTTCTCATACACCAGGCGGCCGACGACCTGGCCGTGTTCGAGGATGAACGGCACTTCGCGCGAGCGCACTTCGAGCACGGCGCGCGAACCCTGCCCGCCGGCACCCGCATAGCCGAAGCCGGGGTCGAAGAAGCCGGCATAATGCACCCGGAATTCGCCGACCAGCGGATCGAACGGCACCATCTCGGCGGCGTGGTCCGGCGGCACCTGTACTGCCTCCTTCGACGCGAGGATGTAGAACTCGCCGGGATCGAGGATCAGGCTTTCGTCGCGGCGCGCGCGGATCGGCTCCCAGAACTCGTCGACCAGATAGCCGGCGCGGCGATCGACGTCGATGACGCCGGTGTGGCGCTTGGCGCGGTAGCCGACAAAGCCGCTCGACGACGCCCCAGAGAGATCGACACTCAGCGCTACGCCGTGGGCGAGGTCGGCAGTATCAGTGTCGACCAGCCGCTCGCGCGCATGCAGCGCTGCGAGCTCTTGCGCATCGAGCACGGCATCGCCGATGCGAAAGCGGACCTGCGAGAGCCGCGAGCCCTCGCGCACCAGCACCGGAAAGGTCTTGGGACTGATCTCGGCATAGAGCGGACCGTGATAGCCGTGTTCGATGACGTCGAAGCGGCGGGTGCCATCGGCGATCACGCGCGTGAACACATCGAGCCGTCCCGTGGAACTCTTCGGGTTGGCGGTCGCGGAGATCGCCTGCGGCAGCGCGAGGCTTTCGAGCAGCGGCACGACATAGACGCAGTTGGTCTCGAGCACGGCGCCGTCGGAGAGATCGATCTCGTGCAGCTTGAGATCATCGATGCGCTCGGCGACGGTTGCGCCGGGCCCCGGCAGAAAGCTTGCGCGCACGCGGAACGCAATGTCGCCGAGCCTGAGATCGAGGCTCGCAGGCTGAATTTGGCTCTCGACAAAGGGATAGGCCGGCAGGATCGCGCCGGCGTCGGCCATCGCCGCGATCATGCGGTCGGGCAGAATTCCCCTTTGGTCTGAAGGCACGACAAACGGCACGTTCTTTGTCCCGAAACCCCTGCGAAAATGGGGGCGCGTGCCTTGACCGGTTAGCTCATGGCCCGCTTGACGGAAAGGCTCCCGCGGATTAGAGCTTAACTTATCCCGTGGTCATTTGAGCCGGCCGGCTTGCAGCCACGTTAAATAAATCGCTAAAAGGCCGGGGACACGTGTGATCCCGGCCCGTTGCGGCCGGTTTTTTTATGGCCGATCAGCTCGGTCATGATGGAGGTCACATGTCAAAAGCGCCTGCCACTGCGGCTCATTCGCCGACCCGTCACTACCGTCCCGAAACCCGCCTGGTGCATTCCGGCACGTTGCGCTCGCAATGGGGCGAGACCTCCGAAGGGTTGTTCCTGACCCAGGGCTTTGTCTACGACACCGCGGAGCAATGCGCCGCGCGCTTCAAGGGCGAAGACCCCGGTTACATCTATTCGCGCTTCTCCAATCCGACGGTTGGGATGTTCGAGCAGCGCATGGTCGAGCTCGAGGGCGCGGAAGCCGCGCGCTCCACCGCGACCGGCATGGCCGCCGTCACCACTGCTGTGCTCGCGCCACTGCGCGCTGGCGATCATGTGGTGGCGTCGAAGCAGATGTTCGGCTCCTGCCGCTTCGTCATCGAGGAACTGCTGCCGCGCTACGGCATCGCCTCGACACTGGTCGATGGGCTCGATCTCGACCAGTGGCAGCGCGCGATGAAGCCGAACACCAAGTCGCTGTTCCTGGAAAGCCCGACCAACCCGACACTGGACGTGCTCGACATCGGCGCGATCGCCGAGATCGGTCACGCCGGCGGCGCGCGCCTGATCGTCGACAACGTGTTCGCAACGCCGATCTGGCAAAGCCCGCTCGCGCTCGGCGCCGACGTCGTCGTCTACTCCGCGACCAAGCACATCGACGGCCAGGGCCGCTGCCTCGGCGGCGTGATCCTGTCGTCCAACGACTTCATCAACGAGCACATCCACAACTTCATGCGACAGACGGGTCCGTCGCTGTCGCCGTTCAACGCCTGGGTGCTGCTGAAGGGGCTGGAGACGCTCGGCGTGCGCGTGCGGCAGCAGACGCAGAACGCCGCGGCGGTCGCCAGCGCGCTGGCCAAGCATCCGAAGATCTCGAAACTGATCTTCCCGGGCCGCGAGGATCATCCGCAGGCCGCGACTGTGAAGAAGCAGATGCGTGCCGGCTCGACGCTGGTGGCGTTCGAGGTCAAGGGCGGACGGCCAGCGGCGTTCCGCACGCTGAACGCGCTGAAGGTGTCGCGCATCTCCAACAACCTTGGCGATGCCAAGAGCCTCGTGACGCATCCGACCACGACGACGCACCAGCGCCTCACCGAGGAAGCGCGCGCCGAGCTTGGGATCACCGAGGGCATGATCCGCTTCTCGGCAGGGCTGGAGCATCCCGATGATTTGATCGAGGATTTGCACGCGGCGCTCGAGCAGGCGTGATGGCACGAGAAAAGCACAAGTCGTCGTCCCCGCGAACGCGGGGACCCATACTCCGCAGCGCGAGTGATGCGACGCAACGATGTGACGTAATCGCCGTGGCCGACGTCGCGAACAAATCAATTGGCACAGGGGCTATGGGTCCCCGCGTTCGCTGGGACGACCCAACGTGAGCGGCATCGCCACCCCTCACATCGGGCGGAACATCAACACGTCCTGCGGCGGTTCGATGCCGGCCTGAACGCGCCCGACCGAGTTGATGATGGTGTCGCCGAGCAGCTGCGCGAAGCAGGCGTAGCCCCAGTCGTTCATGTGCAGGCCGTCGGGATAAGTGAAGGTCGTGTAGGAATCGTCCTGCGTGTTGTACCAGTCCTTCATCACCTCGAAGCGCGGAAACAGCCCGACACGTTCGAGGTGCGCGACCCGGCTGATCAGTCCGACCATCCGGTTGGCGCGTTCCGTCTTGGCGGTGACTTGAGGCGCATATTGCGGGTCGATCAGAACGACGTCGGCGCCGGTTGCACGCATCCGCTCGATTCCATCGCTGACCAGACGCTCTGTCTCGGCAGGATCGAAGCCGCGGATCACTGCATTGGTACCCAGCTGCCAGATCACAAGGTCCGGCTTGGCGTCGAGGACGGCGGTCTGCAACCGCTTCATCATTTGCGGGACTTCTTCGCCGCCGATGCCGCGGTTGAGAACGGTGATCTCGGCCTTGGGAAATTTCCGCCGCAACTGCTCAGCGAGGCGATTTGGATAGGTGAAGGCGGGCGACGTCACGCCGACGCCGACGGTCGACGACGAGCCGAAGGCGACGATGGTCACCGCGCCACTGGCGGCGAGCTTCTTGGCGATATGGGGCAGCGAGCCTTCGAGATAAGTCCCGGACTTCGGCCCGGCACAAGGCACGCGACGGAACACGTCGGCGATCGAGCGGCCGAGCTGCTCGATCTTGTCGGCCGCGCGCCCTGCGAATCCGCCTCGCTGATCGGAACCACCGGCCGCCGCCACAGTGCTCTGGCCTGACATCAGCGCCGGTGGCGCGCCTGGGGGCGAGCCCGGGCCTTCCGCGGTCGCAGCGTGCACCCCAAGGATCGGGGTCAGGGCAAAGGCGACAGCGAGCGCAGAACCAAACCGGGCGATCAAAGGCGTTCGTATAAAAATGGACTTCCTCACGTCTGATTCACTTCTGATCTTTGGGCTCCTCCGGCCCCAACTGCGCGGCTGCAACGACAAAGTCAGCAAGCGCACGGCCGATACAGTCGTGTACGCTGCGCGCCAAAGTCTGGCTGCGCGTGGTCACGCTGAAATCGAAATCACCTGCGTCACTCCACTGCTTCATGATGGCGAACCGGTCAAACACCGGGACGCCCTGCTCCTGCGCCACAACGCGAATGTTGTCGAGATAGGTCGTTACCGAAAGCACGGTCTCCATGCGCGGATTATACTGCGGGTTCATTAACACGACGTCGGCGCCGGCCGCCTTCAGCGCGGCAATGCCGTCCCCGACGGCACTGCGGAAATCGTCGGCATCGATCGAGCGCAGCGCATCGACGGTGCCCGTTTGCCAAATAACGAGGGTCGGCTTGCCGTCCTTGACCAACTTGCCAAATCCCTGGGCCACGTCCTCGGCGGGCTGCCTCATGTGCAAATCGGTCGCGACGTGCACGGCGACGCCGGGGAGCTTTTGGCCGAGGTAATATTCGAGACGCGCCGGGTAAGCCGCGCTCGCGCCATCGGCGCCAGCAAGCGTCGACGAGCCGCTTCCGACCACCGTGATCTCGAGCCGCTTGCTCGATTTGACCTGCCCGGCGGCCTTCTCCAGCACATTCTCCGTGGGGAGCATGTCGGAGGGCATTTCGCAAACCGGCCGCGCAGCGTCTTCGGCCCGGGCCGATGCCGGCGCGAGCAGGTTCACCAGCGCGAGCATAGCCACCGCCGCTGTAGTGCATGCGCGCTTGCTCGCTACCGCATTCGATCTCGTGATTGGTCGCCTTATTGGTCTCACGGCCCGCCCCCAACGAGATCGGCATTGGCGCTCGACTGACGCGAGCCGCTCTTTTCTGCGACACCCCTGTACCACGTGGTTGTCCAGGCGGTCCCCCACATGATTAGAATGCCGCCGATTGTGATGAGCAGATGCAGCCAAGCGCCGCCGTTATATTCAGCCATGATGAAGTGACCGGCAAAGGCGAGGAACACGCCGATGCAGAAAATCGCGAGCGAGTGCTGGCCGCAGATCACCATCGGCCGCAGCCACTTCGACCCCAGATACGGCCAGTCCTTCGGGATGAAATAGACGGTCAGGACGGCAAGCGCGAGGAAGTGGGCGAACCGGAGGATGTCGAGATCAGTCTTGTCGATCGGATAGATGATGCCCTCGAGCCAGAGCGGCATCAGGAAGTCGAGTTTCGGGATGTACCAGGTCAGCGTGACGCAGAACGAGAAGATCAGGTAGGCGATGGCGATGCCGAGCGTGATCCGCGACGACAGCACCCGCGACATCCGCACCGCGCCGCCGAGCGCGCACCACGCGCCGAACACGAACAGGAGCTGCCAGGCGAACGGATTGAAGTACCAGTAGCCGTCCGGATAGGCCGGCAGCGACAGATCGAATTCCCAGGTGGCGATGTAAAGGCCGACCGAGAGCAGCAATGTGAAGTCCGGCTTTCGGCGCATCAAGAACAGGATCAGCGGCAGGAAAGCCATCAGCACGATGTAGAGCGGCAGCACGTCCATGTTGACCGGACGGAATTTCAACAGCAGCGCCTGCACGATGGTGACGTCGGGCTGCTTGAAGAAGTCGAGCACGTTCATCTCTTCCGCATAGAGAGGATTCTCGAACCGCGTCGCGACGTAGGAGATCTCGGCGAGGTAGATCGTGAACAGCAGGATGTGCGCGGCATAGATCTGCCACACGCGCTTGAAGATGCGCGCACTGGCGACGACGACCCCGCGATCGCCCATGGCGCGGCCGTAGACGAAGGCCGCGGTGTAGCCCGAGATGAAGATGAAGATTTCGGTGGCGTCGCTGAAGCCATAATTGCGGATGGTGAACCAGGTCAGCACGCTGGTCGGCAGGTGGTCGATATAGATCAGCCACAGTGCCAGCCCGCGGAACAGGTCGAGCCGCAGTTCGCGCTCGCCAGCGGCGACCGGGATCACAAGCGCCGGCCGGGCGACCGGTTTCCCCGCCGGCAGGATTGCATCGATCGACATCGGCTTCGACATTCTCACCTGCTCTGTCGGCGACTTAGTCGCTACCTTCCGCGGAACCGGGTATATTCGTATATAGGAACGCAAGACGCTTGTTGGGCTGGTTTTTATCACAAGAAGCGGATCATTTGGGCAAGGGAATCCCCAAGTTCTGGCGACACCACCATGTACCGAGCCGTTACCCGCAATATCGAAGTGGTCGTCGAGCCGAGCTTCCTCGCCGACAAGTCGTCCGTGCCACACAGCCAGTTCTTCTGGGCCTATCACATCGCCATCATCAATCGCGGCCGGGAGACGGTGCAGCTGAAATCGCGGCACTGGATCATCACCGATTCCAACGGCCGCGAGCAGGTCGTGCGCGGTCCGGGGGTGGTCGGCGAGCAGCCCGTGCTGTCGCCGGGTGAAAAGTTCGAGTACACCAGCGGGGTGCCGCTGGAGACGCCGTCGGGCTTCATGACCGGCCGCTACCAGATGGTCACCGACCGCGGCGAACCGTTCGAGATCCAGATTCCGACCTTCTCGCTGGACAGCCCGACCGTGGCGCGGACGCTGAATTGATCTAAGCGGCAGGCGGAAAAATCACGTCTGCTCGACGCCGGCTTCTTCCGGCGTGAATTCGTAGGTTGACGAGCAGAATTCGCAGGTCACCTTCACACGGCCGTCCTCGACCATGTCGGCGCGATCATCGGGCGCAAAGCTCTTCAGCATCGAGGCAACCGCGTCGCGCGAGCACGAGCATTTGGCGCCGAGCGGCTGGGTCGCGAACACCCGCACACCGCGTTCGTGGAACAGGCGATAGAGCAGCCGCTCGCCCGACAGCTCGGGATCGATCAGTTCGACATCCTCGACCGTCTCGATCAGCGCCCGACCCTCGGTCCAGGCGTCATCCTCGGCAACAATATGAATGGCTGCGCCTTCGGGCGCGTCACCGGGATGCAGATCGGCTTGCAGCGCACGTTCCGGTGCCTTCGGCAGGAACTGCAACAACAGCCCGCCAGCCCGCCAGCGGTGGCGTGGGTCGCCCTGGCCGAGTTCCTCGCCGATCGCAAGTCGAACCCGGGTCGGAATCTGCTCCGAGCGCAAAAAATATTCATGCGCGGCGTCTTCCAGCGTGCCGCCGTTGAGCGCGACCAGTCCCTGGTAACGGCTCATCGAGCCGCCCTGGTCGATCGTCATCGCGAGGTGTCCGTGGCCGAGCAAATCACCCACCGTCTGTCCGTCGCGCAGCCGCTCCCGATCGAAACGCGCGTAGGCGCGCAGGGAGCCCGGCACGCGGAAGTCGACCACCATCAGCGACACCGGGCCGTCGGTCTGGGTCTGCAGAATGAAGCGGCCGTTGAATTTCAACGAGGAGCCGAGCAAGGCAGTGAGCACGATGGCTTCGCCCAGCAGTTTTGAGACGGCGAGCGGATAGTCGTGCTTTGCCAAAATTACGTCGAGCAGCGGACCGAGCTTGACCAGCCGCCCGCGCAGATCGAGCGCGGCGATTTCGAACGGCAGGACGGCGTCGTCGAGCGGGACAGCGGACGGCGCGCGCGAAAAGGATCGATCAGCCATTGGCTTTGGTTGAATTGAAGTCTTGGGTAGCGTTGAAACACCACGCCAGAATGCCCTTCTGGGCGTGCAAGCGGTTCTCGGCCTCGTCGAACACCACGGATTGCGGCCCGTCGATGACCTCGTCGGTCACCTCGTCGCCGCGATGCGCGGGCAGGCAATGCATAAACAAGGCGTCTGGTTTCGCCAGCGACATCAAATGCGCGTTGACCTGGTAGGGCCTGAGCATGTTGTGACGGTTGGTGGCGTCCTTGTCGCCCATCGACACCCAGGTGTCGGTGACGACGCAGTCGGCATCGCGCACCATTTTCTCGGGGTCGGCTCCGATCTCGACCGGCGCCCTGGTCTCCTTGATCCAGTCCTTCAGCGCACGCTTCGGCGCGAGCTCCGGCGGGCTCGCCACTTTCAGCTCGAACCCGAAGCGCTCGGCGGCATGGGCCCACGAGGCCATCACGTTGTTGGCGTCACCGGTCCACGCCACGGTGCGCCCCTTGATGGCGCCGCGATACTCCTCATAGGTCATGACATCGGCCAGTACCTGGCAGGGGTGCGAGCGCCGCGTCAGTCCGTTGATGACGGGCACGGTCGCGTGCTTTGCCATCTCGATCAGCGCGTCGTGGCTGAGAATGCGGATCATGATGGCATCGACGTAGCGCGACAGCACGCGCGCGGTGTCGGCGAAGGTCTCGCCGCGACCGAGCTGCATCTCCTGGCCCGTCAGCATGATCGACTCGCCGCCAAGCTGGCGCATGCCGACATCGAACGACACCCGCGTTCGCGTCGACGGCTTCTCGAAGATCATTGCCAGCGTCTTGCCTTTGAGCGGCCTGTCGCCATTGGCGCCGCTCTTCAACCGCGCCTTCATGGTGCGGCTGAGCTCGAGCATCTCGCGCAGGTCTTCGGTCGGAACCTCGCTGAGATCGAGAAAATGCCTTGGGCTCTTGCTCACGCTGCCCCTCTCTTGGCCCCCGCCGCAAGCCGCGCGCAGGCGCGCTCGATGCGGCCGACGGCATCGCCGATCTCGGCTTCGGTGACGATCAAAGGTGGCAGCATGCGCACGACGTTCTCGCCGGCCGCGACCGTCAGCATCTTCTCGTCGCGGATCGCGTTCGACAGGTCGCCCGCCGGTACCACGGCCCGCAGCCCCACCAGCAAACCTTCGCCGCGCACTTCGTCGACCACCCCTGGATAGCGGTCGCAGACGCCGGCAAGCTTCTGCTTCAATAATAGCGACATGCGCTGGACGTTCTCCATGAAGCCCGGCGCCAGCATCACGTCGAGCACCGCGTTGCCGGCCGCCATGGCGAGCGGATTGCCGCCGAAGGTCGAGCCGTGGGTGCCCGCGGTCATGCCCTTGGCGGCCTCGTGAGTGGCGAGGCAAGCCCCGATCGGGAAGCCGCCGCCGAGCGCCTTGGCAAGCGGCATGATGTCGGGCGTGACGCCGGTGCGCTTGTAGGCGAACAGCTCGCCGGTGCGGCCCATGCCGCATTGCACTTCGTCGAAGATCAGGAGCAGGCCATTGCGGTCGCACAGTTCGCGTAGCGCCTTGAGGAAGGCGGTCGGCGCGGTGCGCACACCGCCCTCGCCCTGCACCGGCTCAATCATGATTGCGGCGGTCTTCGGCCCGATTGCTTTCTTGACTGCCTCGAGGTCGCCGAGCGGCACCTGGTCGAAGCCGTCGACCGGCGGACCAAAACCTTCGAGATATTTTGCCTGCCCACCGGCGGCGATGGTGGCAAGCGTGCGGCCATGGAACGCGCCCTCGAACGTGATGATGCGATAGCGTTCGCTCCTGCCGCTCGCGGCCTGGTATTTGCGCGCCATCTTGATCGCACACTCGACGGCTTCGGCGCCGGAGTTGGCGAAGAACACGACGTCGGCAAAGCTCGCCTCGCACAACCGCGTCGCGAGCCTCTCGCCGTCCGGAATCTTGTAGAGGTTGGAGACGTGCCAGACCTTCGACAGCTGCGCCGTCATCGCGGCGACGAGGTGCGGATGGCAATGGCCGAGACCATTGACGGCGACGCCGGAGCCGAAATCGAGATAGCGATCGCCGTTGGTCGCAATCAGCCAGCAGCCTTCGCCGCGATCGAAAGCGACATCGGCACGGGCAAAGACCGGAAGAAGATGAGATTCAGCGCTCTGGCTCATGGCGTTCCCCGACAATCGTTTTGAAGTTCATCGCGTTTTGGAGTTCATCGGACGTTGAGCGTACGCGAGGCGTCGCAAGTGCGCGGCCGGGGCAGCTCGCCCGAAACAAAAGTGCCGCCTTTCCAAGGCGGCACTGGCAGGCATTCTATTATCGGGCTATCGCCTGTCAACAGCGCGGGGAGCCCCCGGACGACTCCAGAGCGACCGCAAGTCCCAGAAAAAGCTGATTTTTGGGGCCTTATGCACGGGAACATGTGGACTTACCGGCACCGGACTCTTGCAGCCGAGTTCACGCCATATTGTAGCGTCGCGGACGTCAGATACGACATCTCGCGCGGCGGCTCTGCTCCTTCGTACGGTTGGTTTCGCGTAACGTCCGGTCTCCTCAACAAGGATTCCGGCGACAGAGGGGGGATTTTGCCGGGACTAAACGATTGAAGTCGCTGCGGTCGGCCTGCTCAGCCGCACGACACTTCCGAGGGAAGATTGCAATGACAGTGATCACCTGGACCGATGAGCGCGTCGAACAGCTGAAGAAGCTATGGGAATCCGGCTTGTCGGCGAGCCAGATCGCCGCCGAGCTCGGCAACATCACGCGCAACGCGGTGATCGGCAAGGTTCACCGCCTGGGGCTGTCCGGTCGCGCCAAGAGCCCATCGTCCGCCGTGCCCCGGCCGCGCAAGGCGCGTCCGTCGCAGCACATGGTGCGCATCTCGCGGCCGATGTCGCGCGGCAACACCGCGCTCGCCCACGCCTTCGAGACCGAGCCGGAGCACGATCCGGTGGCCTATGACAACGTGGTTCCGATGAACCAGCGCAAGACGTTGCTCGAGCTCAGCGAGGACACCTGCCACTGGCCGGTCGGCGATCCCGGCAGCCCGGAGTTCTTCTTCTGTGGCGGCAAGTCGCTGCAAGGCCTGCCGTATTGCGCGCACCATTCGCGCGTCGCCTACCAGCCAGCGGTCGATCGCCGGCGCGACCGCAACAAGCCGCGGTGAATAGTCATTGCCGGGCATAGCCGTTCAAAGAACGGCGTCGCTTCGCTCGCCTCTGACGCGGCAATCCATCGAACTTCGTGACAAAGATTTCTCGTGATGGACCCGCGGGTCAAGCCCGCGGGTGACGTCGAGTCTCCGACTACACCGCCTCGGCACGGCCAAAGCGATCGTCGAGCGCATAGCCGGCGCCGCGTACGGTGCGGATCGGATCGGCGGCGCGGCCGGCATTCAAGACCTTGCGCAGGCGGCCGATGTGAACGTCGACGGTGCGCTCATCGATGTAGATGTCGCGGCCCCAGACCCCGTCGAGCAGCTGCTCGCGGCTAAACACCCGTCCCGGATGCTGCAGGAAGAATTCCAACAGGCGATATTCTGTCGGGCCGAGATCGATCGGCTGACCGGCGCGCGCCACACGGCGCTTCTCGCGATCGAGCTCGAGATCGCCGAAGGTCAGGATGTTGGCGAGCCGTTCGGGCGCCGCGCGGCGCAACAGGCCCTTGACCCGCGCCAGCAGTTCCGGGACCGAGAACGGCTTGACGATGTAATCGTCGGCGCCGGTGGCAAGGCCGCGAACGCGCTCGCTTTCCTCGCCGCGCGCCGTCAGCATGATGATCGGCAGCTGGCGGGTCTCAGGCCGGGCGCGCAAGCGCCGGCACAGCTCGATGCCGGAGAGGCCCGGCAACATCCAGTCCAGCACCACGACATCGGGAATCCGCTCCTTCAGCCGGGTGTCGGCCTCGTCGCCGCGAACGACGGTCTCGACGTCATAGCCCTCCGCCTCCAGATTATAGCGGAGCAACGTCGCCAAGGCCTCTTCGTCCTCGACGACCAGAATGCGGGCACTCATGTCCGGTTGTTCCCTGCGCAAACTCAGTTAGCGCCCGGGGCGATCGACGCAAAACTAGTCATGTCGCCCTTCGGGCGTTTGTCGGAAATCTGCTGTCCTTCGATCATGTAAAATACGGTTTCGGCGATGTTGGTGGCGTGATCGCCCATCCGCTCGATGTTCTTGGCGCAGAACATCAGGTGCAGACAGAACGAGATGTTGCGCGGATCTTCCATCATGTAGGTCAGGAGTTCGCGGAACAGCGACGTACACAGCGCGTCGACTTCCTCGTCGCCCTTCCAGACCTGCATCGCCGCCGGCACGTCGTGGGCGGCGTAGGCGTCCAGCACTGCCTTGATCTGCACCAGCACGAGCCTGGCCATGTGCTCGAGGCCGCGGATCAGCTTGAGCGGGTTGAAATCGCCCTCAAGCGCGGTGATGCGCTTGGCGTTGTTCTTGGCGAGATCGCCGATCCGCTCGAGGTCGGTGGCGACGCGTAGCGCGCTGACGATCTCGCGCAGATCGACCGCCATCGGCTGGCGCCGCGCAATGGTCAGCACCGCGCGCTCTTCCAGCGCGTGCTGCAGCTTGTCGATATCGACATCGCGCTCGACCACGAGCTTGGCGAGGCTGGTATCGCGACGAATGAGGGCATCGACCGAATCCATGATCTGGCGCTCGGCCAGGCCGCCCATTTCGGCGACCAGGCGGGTCAGCTCCTGCAGATCGATATCGAAGGCCTTGGCTGTATGTTCCGACGCCATAATCTATTCCTCTGCCCTCACCGTCAGCCGAACCGGCCGGTGATATAGTCTTGCGTCCGGCGATCGCCGGGCGAGGTGAATATCTTCGAAGTATCGCCGAACTCGATCAGCTCGCCGAGATACATGAAGGCGGTGAAATCCGAGACGCGCGCGGCCTGCTGCATGTTATGCGTCACGATCGCGATCGTGTAATCCTCTTTCAACTCGTCGATCAGGGTCTCGATCTTGGCGGTCGAGATCGGATCGAGCGCCGAGCACGGCTCGTCGAACAGGATCACCTCGGGCCGGACCGCGACCGTGCGCGCGATGCACAGGCGCTGCTGCTGGCCGCCGGACAGGCTCAGGCCGCTCGCGGCGAGCTTGTCCTTGACCTCGTCCCACAACGCGGCACGACGCAACGAATGCTCGACGCGATCGTCGAGCTCGCTCTTCGACAGCCGCTCGTAGAGGCGGATGCCGAACGCGATGTTTTCGTAGATCGACATCGGGAACGGCGTCGGCTTCTGGAACACCATGCCAACGCGGGCGCGCAGCAGGTTGAGGTCGAGCCGCGGCGACAGCACGTTCTCGCCGTCGAGCGTGACTTCGCCGACCGCGTGCTGGCCGGGATAGAGGTCGTACATCCGGTTCAGGATGCGCAGCAACGTCGACTTGCCGCAGCCGGACGGACCGATGAAGGCTGTCGCCTTGTTGGCGTAAAGCGGCAGGTTGATGTTCTTCAGCGCCTTGCTGTCGCCGTAGAAGAAATCGAGGTTCTTGATCGAAATCTTCGTCATCAAAGCCGACTGATCGATCGGGGCGTGCGAGACGACGGGAGTGGACACCGACGCAAGGTTCATGACGCTTTCCTCGATCCCGCAAGCGCGCGGGCGACGATGCTCAGCAGGAGCACGGACATTGTGATGATGAGCGCACCGGTCCAGGCCAGGCTCTGCCATTCCTTGTAAGGACTGAGCGCGAACTGGAAGATCACCGCCGGCAGGCTTGCCATCGGCGCATTCAGGTTGGAAGAGAAGAACTGGTTGTTGAGCGCGGTGAACAACAGCGGTGCGGTCTCGCCGGACACGCGGGCGACCGCGAGCAGAACGCCGGTCACGATACCGGACAGCGCCGCGCGATAGGCGATGTTGCGGATCATCAGGGAGCGCGGCAGGCCGATCGACACCGCGGCTTCACGCAGCGTGTTGGGCACCAGGACCAGCATGTCCTCGGTGGTGCGAACCACGACAGGGATGACGAGCACCGCAAGCGAAACCGCGCCAGCGAGCGCCGAGAAATGACCCATCGGTCGAACCAGAATCTCGTAGATGAACAGGCCGACCACGATTGAGGGCGCGCTGAGCAGAATGTCATTGATGAAGCGCACGATGCTGGTGAGTTTGTCGTGCCGGCCGTACTCGGCCATGTAGGTGCCGGCCAGCAGACCGATCGGGGTGCCGATCACGACACCAAGCACCGTCATGATGAGGCTTCCGGAGATCGCATTGAGCAGGCCACCGTCCGCTCCTGGCGGCGGGGTCATCTCGGTGAAGACTTTCAGCGAGAGGCCGCTAAAGCCTTCCCAGAACAGGCCGAACAGGATCACGGCAAGCCAGGCCAGCCCGATACCGGTCGCGGCGAGCGAGGCCGTCACCGCGACAAAGTTGCGACGACGACGCCTGGAGTAGATTGCTAGGTCCATCAGCCGGCCCTCAGTTCCATGCGGAGCAGCATGTAGCGCGCAGCCGCGAGTACGACGAACGTGATGAAGAACAGGATCAGGCCGAGCGCGATCAAGGACGAGGTATAGAGATCGCCGACCGCCTCGGTGAATTCGTTGGCGATGGTCGCCGAGATCGTTGTGCCGGGCGCCAGCACCGAGGCCGCGATCTTGTGCGCGTTGCCGATCACGAAGGTGACCGCCATGGTCTCGCCAAGCGCGCGGCCAAGGCCGAGCATCACGCCGCCGATCACGCCGACGCGGGCATAAGGCAGGACCACGTAGCGCATGACTTCCCAGGTGCTGCAGCCGAGGCCGTAGGCCGCTTCCTTTAGTACCGGCGGCACCGAGTCGAACACGTCGCGCGAGATCGAAGTGATGAACGGCAGCACCATGATCGCCAGGATCAAGCCGGCGGTCAGCATGCCGATGCCGTATGGCGGACCGGCGAACAGCGCGTTCAGGACCGGTATGTTGGCGAAGGTATCGATCAGGGCCGGCTGCACATGCTGCTGCAGGAACGGCGCCAGCACGAACAGGCCCCAGATGCCATAGATGATGCTGGGGATGCCGGCGAGCAGCTCGATCGCGATGCCGATCGGCCGCCGCAGCCATTTCGGGCACAACTCGGTCAGGAACATCGCGATCAAGAGGCCGAAGGGAATGGCAAAAAGCATTGCGATGAACGACGTCATCACCGTTCCGTACATCGCCGCCGCCGCCCCGAACTTTTCAGTCACAGGGTTCCAGCTTGATGAAGTGATGAAGTCGAAGCCGAACTCATGGAGCGCCGGCAGGGCGCCGATCACCAGCGACAGCATCACGCCGCCGAGCAGCACCAGCACGCCGATCGCCGCACTGCGCGTCAGCAAGCGGAACATGTTGTCGCTCAAGCGGAACCGGTCGAGAGCCCGCGCGCGCTCCTTGACGTCCTGAGCGCCGATGCCGGCTTCCTGCTGCAACGCTAAATCCGCCACCGATTGCCTCCCCGCGGGCTGCATATTCCCATCTCCGCTCTCGTCGCGCGCAAGCTAGTCGCGCTTCGAACAAACACACAAGATCGGAGCCAGGTACTACTCACACGTCTTCTTGGAATTTTGTGCTTGATTTCTTCAACTCGCACGCGCCGCTGCCGGCGCGTCAGCATCGGCGGCAGGGCTGTTCGCCCCGCCGCCGTCGCGTTACGTCACATCGTATGGAGCGGCTTGCCGTCGGTGCCCTTGATTTCCTTCGCCCACGTCGCCTTGACGCTGTCGGCGACGACCTTGGGCATCGCGATGTAGTCAAGCTCGTCGGCCATCTTGGCGCCCTTGTCATAGGCCCAGCCGAAGAACTTAAGGGCTTCGGTTGCCGCCGCCGGATCCTGCGGTTGCTTGTGGATCAGGATCCAGGTCGCCGCGGTCATCGGCCAGGAATCCGCGCCCGGCTGATTGGCGAGGATCACGCCATAGCCAGGCTGCGAATCCCACTTGGCATTGGCGGCTGCGGCCGCGAACGCCGCCGAGGTCGGCGAAACGGTCTTGCCTTCCTTGTTGATCATCTTGGTGAAGGTCAGCTTGTTCTGCTTGGCGTAGGCGTATTCGACGTAGCCGATCGAACCCTTGGCCTGGCCGACATTGTTGGAGACGCCTTCGTTACCCTTGGCGCCGATGCCGACCGGCCATTCGACCGACGTGTTGGCACCGACTTTCGACTTCCAGTCTGGGCTCACTTCCGAGAGATAAGTCGCGAAGTTGAAGGTGGTGCCCGAGCCGTCGGAACGGTGTACGACGACAATCGCCTGCGAGGTCAGCTTGGCGCTCGGGTTGAGCTTCTTGATCGCCGGGTCATCCCAGGTCTTGATCTCGCCGAGATAGATCTTGGCAATGGTCGGGCCGTCGAGCACAAGGTCGCCCGGGTTGACGCCGTCGAGGTTGACGACCGGCACGATGCCGCCCATCACCATCGGAAACTGCACGAGGCCGTTCTTCTCGAGTTCTTCGCCCTTGAGCGGCGCGTCGGAGGCGCCGAACGTCACGGTCTTGGCTTCGATCTGCTTGATGCCTCCGCCGGAGCCGATCGATTGATAGTTCAGCCCGACGTTGGTCTCTTTCTTATAGGCGTCTGCCCATTTGGCGTAGATCGGATAGGGAAAGGTCGCGCCGGCGCCAGAAATGTCGGCGGCTTTCGCAGGCAGCAAGGTCGCCGCGAGCAAGCCCGCCGCGAGCAGTGTCTTGGTGAATGTCATGGATCTCTCCTTCGGTTCCCGATGCCCGCATCCCGATGCGCCAGCCCCGGTGGCTCCCCCCTTAGGAGCCCTTGCCGGACCCTTTTATGATGGTTAGGTGACAGTCACGTGACAGCGTCAAGCAGCTGAAATACTTGCGCTTATTACGCCAGCGCCGCTTGACGCGCGGGGAAAACCGCGGTGAACGTCGCGCCCTTGCCCGGGGTGCTCTCGATCAGCAGCCGGCCGCGATGGCGGTTCAGAATGTGCTTCACCAGCGACAGCCCAAGGCCGGTTCCACCCTGCGCCCGGCTATCGCCGACATCGACGCGATAGAACCGCTCGGTCAGCCGCGGCACATGCTCCGGCGCAATGCCCGGCCCGTAGTCCCGTACCTTGACGCGAACCTCGGGGCTACCATCGGGCGCGGTCGCGGTCGACATCGCAACGTCGACCTTGCCGCCCGAGGCGCCGTACTTCAGGCCATTCTCGATCAGGTTCTCGAACAGGCGCAGCAACTCGTCACGGTCGCCGGGCATCACGATTGGCGCCGGCGGCATGTCGACATTGATGGTGACGCCGCGCTCGCGCGCCAGCGGCTCGAGCCCGTCGACCACCTGGCGCAGGATCGGCGCGAGATCGACCGGCGTCTCCGGCCGCACATGCGCCGACAATTCGATGCGCGAGAGCGACAACAGATCGTCGATCAGCCGCGCCATCCGCGTCGCCTGCGCGCGCATGATGGCAAGAAAGCGTTCGCGCGCATTGGTGTCGTCGCGCGCCGGCCCCTGCAGCGTATCGATAAAGCCAGACAGTGCCGCGAGCGGCGTGCGCAATTCATGGCTGGCGTTGGCGACGAAATCGGCGCGCAGCTCCTCGACCCGGCGCAGCGGCGTCTGGTCATGAAAGATCATCAGCATCGCGGCTTCGAGCGTGCCGACACCGGCGGGCAGCGGCACCGGCGTGACGATCAGCTCCAGCCAGCGATCGATCGGCGCGTGATGCACGTAGTCGACGCGCTGCGGCTTGTTCGATGCGAGCGCCTTGCGCAGCGTTGCGATCACCTCGGGCGCGCGCAACGCCGATTGCGCGGGCTCGCCGACGCGCAGCGCCGGCGCGAGCTCCGCGGCGGCGGCGTTGAAATGCAGAACCCGACCGGCGCGATCGAGCACGACAACGGGATCGGGGAGCCCTGCGACAACCGCACGTACCGCCTCGGCCTCCACCGGCTGGCGACGCGGCTCGTCATCACGGGCACGCGCAACATCAGGCAGCCGCCACGGCACCAGAGTTGCGACCGCAATGCAGGCAAATGCGAACAGTGCGCGCGGCGCGGAAAAATCGCCGAGCACAACAAAAGCGCCGAGGACGGTCGCGCTGACCACCAAAATCACGGTCGCCCGGCGCAGCCGGCCGGCCCATTCACGCGACAGGGAGGGCGAAACGAGTTCCATCCGGCGCTCTCTTGCTCACGGCCTTCGGCCGACTTTCCACCGGCTGACATCTTTAAGAGCAAAGCCGGTTACGCCCGGCGGCTCTTCTCCTTCGTCATCGATCGGTTGATCGTCCGCGGATCGATCTCGGCGGCGATCAAATCAGCTGCCGACGGTACAACATCGGATGTGTCAGTTACGCGACGGCGCGCATGGGCGCTTGTCACCAACTCGCGAATAGCCAGGATACACAGCGACAGCACGAACGGCGCGATGTAATAAAGGACACGGAACAGCAGAAGGCCAGCCAGCAAATCCTCGCGGTCGAGCTGCCACAGCCCGACCAGCATCGCGGCGTCGAATACGCCAAGGCCTCCGGGCGAGTGGCTGGCAAAACCGAGCAGCGTCGCCGAGACGAAGATCACCGCCACCGTGACGAAGCCGATGTGCGGCTCGTCCGGGACCAGCATGTACATCGCGAGCGCACAGCAGGCGAGATCGATGATCCCGATCCCGATCTGCAACAGCGTCAGCGGGCCGCCGGGCAATACGACCGTCCAGGGACCGCGGCCCATGCGCCGCGGCCGGGCCCAGACCCACCCGATATAGCCGATCAGGCCGATCAGCATCCCGATCCCGAACGTGCGGTTGAGCCAGACCGGCAACTGGTCGATTGCTTTCGCAGCCTCGGGATGGAAGGCGATGCCGAGCCCGAGCACGGCAGCGTTGCCGAGCCAGAACGTCAATCCGGCGATGAAGCAAATCTTGGCGACATCGACGCCGGTCAGGCCCCAGTTCGAATAGATGCGATAGCGCACTGCACCGCCGGTCAGGACGCTGGCACCGACATTGTGCCCGACCGAGTAGCTCGTGAAGCCCGCAAGCGCCGCGATCCGGTAGGGAATGTCAGCGCGCCCGATCGTCCGTAGCGCGAACAGGTCATACAGCGTGAGCGTGACATAGCCGGCTGCGACAAACAGCGCCGACAGCGCAATCTGCCGCGGCTCGGTATCCTTGATCGCATCCACGACTTGGTCGAAGTCGAGGTCGTGCAGCATGTGGTAGAGAACGTAGCAGGCGACGCCGATGATCGTGAGGCTGAGCAGGACGCCCACTTTGTGCAGGATCTGCTTCTCGCGCAGGAACACCATCGTTCTGCGAACGGATCGCAGCATCTCAACCTCGATACTTCGCTCGTTCGGCTGCGAAAATCTCGCAACGCCGAAATGCCCCCCTTTTGGCTTCTGACGACCGTCCTAGCAGAACTATCACGCGTTCGCGAGGGTCGCTCGGCTGCGGCGCCAGGCCATCCTTAAGAATTCGAGGACGCGCCCAAAAATGTTCCGGCGTCATCCGCGGTGCAAAAAGCGGACGCAACGGACGTGTTTAGCGCCGCAGCCTGCCTGTTAGACATTGTGATTGGCTTGCCAGGTTCAATGGGTGAGCGCCGAAGCACCGCTCAAGGTCGAGGCGCCGAGCGCCAGATCACGCGCTCGCGCAGCCACGAGCCGATCGCGCAGCCCACAAAATAGACTGACAGCATGGCAAGCCCAAGATCGAGCCAGTAGCCAAGGCGCCCGGGCACGAGGCGCGCCGCCGACAGCACGATGGCGAGCACAAGGACTGCGGCGGCAATCTGCATCGTGCGCTTGGCGAGGCCGGTGCCGCGCTGCACGATCGCGATCCAGCCCATCGCAAGCCCGATGACGGCAGCTCCCGCTAACCACGGCCAGTGGAAGGCGACGAAATAACTCATCAAATTCACCGTACCAGAAACTCGATCCGCCGGTTTTGCGCTTTGCCTTCATCGGTGTCGTTCGATGCCACCGGTTCGGCCTCGCCATAACCGACCGCTTTCAGGCGATCGATCGGCACGCCGGCGCGCACCATATAATCGACCACTGCCTGCGCGCGACGCTGCGACAGCGCCATGTTGGCGTCGGCGTCGCCGTCCGTATCGGTGTGTCCGCCAACCTCGATGGCGGCGCTCGGGCAGCGCATCGCCGTCTCGATCATGCGATCGAGCAGGCCGGCGGAGTCGCGGTCGATCGTCGCCTTGGCGGATTCAAAGCGAATTTTGGATTTCGCCAGCAGTTCGGCAAACAGTTGCTGACAGACGGTCGGGTCGACGGAGCTTGCCGGCGGCTTCGCCGTGATATCGGCGGTGGCGCGCCAGCCTTGCGGCAAATCGGTGTGCAACTCCGCGCGGATCTGATCGATGGCGAGATCGTAGAATGCGTCGCCCGCAAGCTTGACGTCGATGTCGGAGACCGTCAGCGCGCCGGTCGACAGCCGCGACAGCGCGCCGAGGGCCTCAATCACACCTTGCGTAAAGCCGGGCGGCGAGCCGACGCTGGGCTTGAGATTGTCGACGATCTGCTCATTGAAGAACTTGCGCTTTGCCGCAGCGATGATGGTGCCGTGAATGTTGTTGTCCGGGATGTAGCCGGACAGCGTCACGGTTGCGGCGACGGGATCCTTGTTGGCCTGAAAGACGTAAGGCGGCGCCTGGATCGCATTCTCGGTGACCGCAAATCCCTCCGGCAGTTTCTTCAAGGCATCGGCAATCGCTTCACGCCCGCCGAGCTCGCGCGCCATGCCCTTCAGGCTGACGGAGGAATCCGACAGCACGATCTTGCCGCTGCTCAGGCGCGCGAGCTGCTCGATCAGGAGCTGGGCCGCACCATCGAATCGCGGCGGCGCGCCGCGCGCATACTCCATCCGGTCGGAGACTTCGGTGTTGCCGGCAAGCGCCCGCAAGCCGTCGTCGAGCCGGCCACGCGTCGCTGGCGATGGCACGTTGCCTGACAGCGTGAACCGCGTCACATCGCGCTCGCCCGACCAGGCAAACGGCTTTGCCTCCGGGACGACACGCGTCTTGTCCTGGACGAGGCGCGTTCCAGGAACCGCCGCGACGATCGCAAGCGCGCTTTGCCGACCCTCTTCCGAGAAGGCATCGGCCGACAGGGTTACGTCGCGGCCATCAGCTTCGACGCGGGCGCGGTCGAGCACGTTGCCCTTCAGCGCGGTGGCGACCCGCCCGGCAAGGTCGGCCTCCCAGGCGACCGTGCTCACCCAGGCCGCCCAAATCCACAACAACCCCAGAGGTATGAGCCCTGGCCACCACTTCCGGACCCACCTTAAGAGCGTGCGCATCCAAAGACCTTTGTCCCCAGAAGGACACAAAACAAACCGCCTGCCGGGTGTCAATTTCCAAATGTTTCCCGAGGTTTCGGCCGGTTCGGCTGAAACGGCTAACGTTTTCTTCAAGGGTGGCGGTCAGGATGCGACGCGTTCCATTTGACGTGAGCGGACGCGGCGCAATCAAGCGATGAAGAGCATTCGGCACAGCATCATTCGCGCCGGACTTGAAGCCCTCTACTTCTCTGGCGCCACTCGCCTGCTGCGCTCGATCTTCGGCGGCGCCGGCACCATCTTCATGCTGCACCACGTGCGGCCGCCGCGCAGCGACGCATTCCAGCCGAACCGTCATCTCGAGATCACGCCGGAGTTTCTGCGACTGACGCTGGCGCACATCCGCGAGCTCGACGTCGACATCGTCAGCCTCGACGAGATGCACCGTCGCCTGACCACGGGCGACCTGTCGCGGCGGTTCGCCTGCTTCACTTTCGACGACGGTTATCGCGACAACCGCGACCATGCGCTGCCGGTGATGCGCGAGTTCGACGCACCATTTGCGGTCTATGTCGCCGGCGATTTCGCCTGCGGGCACGGCCGGCTGTGGTGGGTCGCGCTGGAACGCGTGATCAGGAATTCGGACGTGATCGATGCGCCGATCGGCGGCATCGACACCCGCATCGAGGCCTCGACGCCGGAGGCGAAGGCCGAGGCGTTCGCGAAGCTGCACGACTGGCTACGCGGCATGCCGACCGACCATGAGGTCGCGAGCGCGATGTCGGATCTATGCCGCCGGCATCAGGTCGACGAGACGGCGATTGCGCCCGAACTCTGCATGTCCTGGCCGGAGCTGAAATCGTTTGCCGCCGATCCCCTGGTCACGATTGGCGCGCACACCATGAGCCATTGCAACCTCGCACACGCGACGGCCGAGAACGCCGAACGCGAGATGGCGATGAGCCGCAGCGCCGTTCAGAGCAAGCTCGGCCTGCCGGCCGATCATCTTGCCTACCCCTACGGCGATCGCTTCGCCGCCACCGCGCGCGATTTCGCGATTGCGGCCAAGCTCGGCTTCAAGACCGCGGTGACGACACGGCCGGGCATGATCTTCGCCGAGAATGCCGCACATCTGACGGCGCTACCGCGGCTATCGCTGAACGGCAATTACCAGGACGAACGGCTGCTCACCGTTTTGACCTCAGGCGCCGCCACCGCCGTGTGGAACGGCTTTCGCCGTGTCGATGCGGCCTGATCCGAAGATGATACCAGGCGTACCGCTCGCCGGCGTCGTCTTGCTTGGCGGCGCGCATGGCGCGCTCGCGATGGCACGGAGCTTTGGGCGACTTGGCATTCCCGTTGCGCTCGTCACCAACGATCATCCGCTGCCGCGCTGGTCGCGCTTCGTCCGTCATCAATTCGACTGGCCGGGGCCCGAAGCCGCGGATGCCGCCAGCAACCTGCTCGTGCTCGCCGACACGTACGGTTTCCGCAACTGGCTGCTGCTGCCGTGCGGCGACGCCGAGGTGAAGCTGGTTGCGTCGGAACAGCCGCGGCTCGGCGGTACGTTCCGGCTGTTCGGCTCGGGTTGGGAAATCCTGAACTCGCTGTGCGACAAGCAGTTGCTGGCACAGCGTGCCGCGGAGGCCGGCATCGCCGTGCCGAAGAATTTTCGCGTGCGCTCGGACAGCGACGCCGCATGCAATCGATATGGCCTTCCCGGTCGTGCTGAAACCCGCGCAGCGCCTGGCGTGGAACGCCTTTACGCGCGCAAAAGCCTGGCGCGCGAATACGTGGGACGAGTTCGTGGCCCGCTATCGCGAGGCCGCCGAGCTGGTCGGGCCCGACAACGTCGTGGTGCAGGAACTGATCGAGGGCGGCGGCGAGACGCAGTTCTCCTACGTCGCGCTGTGGCACCGGGGCGTGCCGGTCATGGACATGACCGCGCGGCGGACACGGCAATATCCGATCGAGTTCAGCTACACGTCTACGTTCGTCGAGGTCTGGCCGAACGAAGCGGTGCGGCAGGCGTCGATCAAGCTGCTCGGCGCGAGCAACTTCGAGGGGCTGGTCGAGATCGAGTACAAGTTCGACGCCCGCGAGCAGGTTCACAAGATCCTTGACGTCAATCCGCGGCCATGGTCATGGATCGCGCTGTGCGACGCGGCGGGTTTGAATTTTGCGCAGGCGATACTGGATATCGCCAGTGGCAAGCCGGTGCAACCGGCCGCGGCCAAAACCGACGTTGCGTGGGTCCATACAACACGCGATACGCGGCGGCATTGCAGCTGATGCGCAGCGATCAGCTCAATATCGACGTCTATCTCGCGAAGCCTGAAGCGCCGCCTGGTGTTCTCGACCTTCGCCGCTCGATGATCCGATGCCAGCAATCGTCGATATTCCGATCACGCTCTATCGCGTCATAACGCGCCGCCTCTTCAGTTCATGCGCGCCACCGGATAAGCTCGATGCAGTAAAACTGGAGCTGACCGACCCATGCCGGACCATACAGCCGCGATTGCCGCGGCGATGAAATGCCTCGACGACTTCATGGCCGCCTTCAACGCGCGCGATCCCGAGGCCCACGCCAAGACATTCAACTTTCCATCGGTGCGTATCGCGTCCGGCAAGATGGTGATCCTCAACAAGGAAGACTTCACGCCGAAACGCTATCAGACCGAAGCGCTGAAGGAATGGGATCACTCGAAGTGGGACCGCCGCAACGTCATCCACGCCGGCGCCGACAAGGTGCACTTCGACACCCGCTTCACGCGCTACCGCAAGGACGGCAGCGTGATCAGCGGCTACAATTCAATCTACATCGTGACGAACGAAAACGGCCACTGGGGCGTCAAGGCGCGCTCGAGTTTTGCGCCGTAAGACCACGCACCACCGGTGACGCGCAATCGACTGAGACAGCAACGATTTTTCGCGATTTTCGTGCGAGTCTTGGCGCGATTAAATCTGCGTTCAGTTCTTCGCCTTGAACCGCGCGCCCTTGGGCGGCGGGTCGTTCGGCGGACCGGCAAAGCATTGCGCCAGCGCCATCCATTGCCGCGCCACGTCGCCAACCACGCGAAGCGAGGTATCGCCGACGTTGCGGGTCTGCGTCACGACCTGGCAGAACTCGACGCCGTCGCCTTCGACCGCATTCTCCGCCGATGGCGCGTTCCATTCCCAGATCGCACCTGACGGAGCTGTCAGCCGCACATAGGGCACCTCGCCCGGCGGCGACTGCTTGCGGTTGGCAAACGTCCAGCCGAAGGTGCGCACGCCGATCTCGGCGACATTGCGCAGGCGATCATGGAACACGCGCTCGCGTCCCATCACGTCATAAATTTCCTGGCCGTGCGCCCAGGTCTCCATCTGCCGCGCCGTGGTGAACATTTTGACCGCCATGGTCGGCCCGGCCCAGCTCAGGCGCGCCGCCGGATCTTTTGCCGCCAGCAAGTCGCACAGCTGTTCCAGCTGCGCCCACCAGCGCGCCAGCAACGCCTTGCCACGCAGGCCGGGATAACGCTCGCGCGTCTCCGCGATCAGCGACTGCCCGCCCTTGCGCTTGTCCTGGATGTCACGCCGCAACGCCTCGTATTCGGCGGGGTCGCGCACCGAGGCCGCCGCGTTGAGGTCGCCCGAATGCAGGTGCAGCACGACGTCGTTGACGGTCCAGTCCTTGAACAGCGTCTTGCGCTCCCAGTCGCTGTCGCTGAGCGTCAAGCAGGAGGGCGCGGAGTTCGGCGCCTTCGTCGTGAAAATCGGTGATCTGCTGGAGCATTTCTCTCGTTGCCTCGCGGCGCGCCCTGTGCACGGCGTGCCGCGTCTTACCACCAGCCCCTTGGTTGATAATAGTACTGGCGACCGCGCGGACGCGTGATGCCAGTCTGCGAATTCCGATTGGGCGGCGGCGAGAAAAAGGTCCCCAAGCCACCACCGCCCCAGAAGTCGTCGCTCACAACGGCGACATCAGCCGTCGGCTGGCGCGTGATGAAGCCGCCCTGGGGCTGGTTGCTCAGCACGGCGACGAACTCGGTGCGATAGTTGGTCTCGCTACTGAGCGGTTCGTCCGAGATGACGATCGAGGATCGCGGCACGGCGGTCGGCGCGATGCGATCGAGCACGTCCTGCGGAATGGTGATGCGGTCGAGCGCGTCCCTGGCATCGTCGGCGTTGTCGATCGTGACCACCGTCCAGCGCAGGCCCGCGTCGTTCTGCGCCATCGCCGTGAACACATGGGTGCCGATCGGCCTGTCGGGATCGCGGATCGCGACCGGGACCTCGATGCTCGCATCGAAAACCTCGCCGCCGTCCGGAACGGGCTTGTGGGTGTCGCGCCGCACGTAAAGCGTCTGCGTCGCGCGGCTAATGAAGACCGAGACCGGCTCGAGCGCGAGCTTCGCCTCGCGCGCCGCTTTGGCAGTGGCTGCTTTCTTGCTCTCGGCCGCCTTGGCGGCGTCCTTTGCTGTGGCGGCCGCTTCGAGCTTCGACTTCGCGTCGGCCCTGGCGGTGTCGAGCTGGGTCTGCGCTTCTGCGGCCGCAGGCGCGGCCTTCTGTTTCAGGTTCTCGGCTCGCGCTCTGGCCTGGTCCGTCTTTGCGCCGGCGAGTGCCTTCTCGGCGAACGCGAGCTCGGCGGCGGCACGGGTCTTGAGCCGCTCCAGCTTGCGAACCGACGCCGTGAGCGCTGGCATCTCGCGCGCCGCCGTCACGGCGGCTTTCTTCGCCTCGTCGGCCGTCGTGGCGGCCTCCGCGGCCTCGCGAGCGAGCGTCTCGGCACGCGCCGGAGCAGCCGCGACTGCGTCCCGGTTCGGCACGAATAGCGCCTTGTGGGAAAACTCGACCGGAGCCGCATCGCTCGGCGAGATGATCACCCGCATCCCGATCCACGTCTTGTCGAACAGCTTCTCCGCAAAGCCGTAGGGCATCCGCACGCAGCCGTGTGAGGCAGCGTAACCGGGCAGCGGCCCGCCGTGCAGCGCGATACCGTTCCAGGTGATGCGCTGCATGTTCGGCATCCAGGCGTCGTCATACATCGTCGAGTGGTGGTCCTTGTCCTTCTCGAGGACGGCAAAGACACCGGCCGGAGTCTCACGTCCTGCAATGCCGGTCGACACCGGTGCGCGCAGGATCCAGCCCTCGGCGTCGTAGAAAGTCACCTGCTGGCTCTTGATCGACACGATCGCCATGATCGGCTCGCCTGCCTCGCGCGGCGCCGTCGCCTCGGTGGGTGGCGCGGGGCGCGCCTGTCTCGCCGCGGCGCCGGCTGTCAGCGCCGTCAGTACGGCCATCGCCGCGAGCGTCACAATGGCGGGAGACCCCCAACGCTGCATCGCCCCGGTGGATTGTGCACTCGCAAATCGACTTACCATGCCATGCCCCGGTTGAAATGCTTGTCCGCGCTTGTGTCGATCACGTGTCAGATCGCGATTTTCGGGTTGACTAACCGCCACCATCCACGCCGCCAATTCGCTCGTCGGGACTATCGGAATGTTCCGGTGGCAAATCTCTCATATACGACCGCCCAAGCAGGAGGAAGGCTGGGCCGCGGCTGGAATTGGGCACCAAGCCGACTTGGTGATCGCATCTTGCGATGGCCGTTGTGCGGTGATGACCGGAAGTGAGCGCCTTGCGGTCAAACCGACGTGTTTGACCCCAAAGCGGACCTCACATGGTAAACTATCACTGCACGGGTACCGACGAGCCGGTCCGTCGCTTTGCCAGCCACCAATACAGCCCAGCCGTTATCAGCCCGGCGAGCGGAAACAATGCAGTGATCGGATCGGCAGCCCAGCGGAGGAAGAATACAAAGTAATTCCCAATCGGGGGGCCAGAGTCGGGACGACTGCCCCAAGCAATCAATGTCAGCGATACGAATATCACTGCGCCCAGCACCGATCCAAGCAGGCAGACCTTAAAGCCGGTCATTTGTCGCGTCAAAGAGAGCAAGAACAGGCAAGGCAGGAAGAGGAATATTGTGGTGCCATAAGACACGATGCAGCCTGCGACCAGCATTGGCAGGAATGCCACCAACCAGTCCTCCTTCAAGAAGATCATCATCGTGGCGCTGAAAATCACCGGCACCAACAACGGCGCCAGGATCAGGCTTGTCCAACTAAATCGCATCGCCGTCATTTCACGGAATGTCTCAGGCATTTAGGCTAAGTCCGCCGCAGACATGATCGCACGAACATTTGGGTCCTTGCCACGGCATAAACGAGGACGTCCGTCTGGTAGCGGGGAAGAGCGGAAGAGAGCCAGGCCAACGCGACTTCCGAACATCACCCAGAACGGACCTCCCAAATCTTTTGGTCGCTTTTGCCGATGTTTTCGTTCAACCGGCTCAGGCGCTTGAACTCCTCAAAACGGTCAGCATACCGCTTGCCTTCTGCCGCCAAGGCGCTCGGTGTCAGCCTGCCGTCAGTATTGCCAATGAACGAAGTCCTTGGCGAGCCTGCGGCATCGGCCGAGCCAGGCAAAGGTCCGTTCGACCACCCATCTGCGCGGGAGAACTTCGAAGCCTTGTGCGGTATCGGAGCGCTTGATGATCTCGATGGTCCATTTTCCAAATGCAGTCATCGCGCCGCGCAGCTTGTCGCCGGCATAGCCGCCGTCAGCAAAAATATGGCGCAGCCATGGATAGAGCGAACGGATCGACGCGAGCACGCCGACGGCGCCGTCGCGATCCTGGATGTCGGCCGGGTGAACCTCCAAGCCGACCAGATGTCCGGCTGTGTCGGTGACAATGTGTCGCTTGCGGCCCTTGATCTTCTTGCCTGCATCGTAACCGCGCGGACCGCCGCTTTCTGTCGTCTTCACCGATTGGCTGTCGATCATCCCGGCCGACGGGCTCGCCTCGCGCCCCTCGCGATCACGCGAAGCCATCACCAGCGCGTGGTTGATGGTCGCGAACCTGCCATCCCGAGACCAGCCGTAGAAATAGCCCTGCACAGTCGAATACGGCGGAAAGTCCTTTGGCATCTGCCGCCACTGGCAACCCGTCGATGCCATATACAAAATTGCGTTCACCACCGAGCGCAGGTCCACCGTTCGCGGCCGACCGATTGGACCCGCCATCGGCATGAATGGCTCGACCAACGCCCACTCGTCTTCCGTCATGTCGCTTGCGTAGCGCAGCCCATCACGCACATATTGCCGTCGAGTGATTTCAGTCCAGGCCACTGAGAGCAGGCGGCACGACTAACGGTGGGACAACTTTGAGATATCGCTAGCGCCCGATCTTCGTCACGGCAGTCTCGTCATTTATTTCGGCGGACCATCTTCACACCGAGGACGCTGCTGCCAAAGGCAGGGCGACGGCCGAAACGGCGCTAATGACCCCGCAGCAGACTTTGACTAAGCGGAGGTGGCTGGCCGGTTGTAAGCAGGCTCTAGCCGCACGACCTAGCCGCGGCTAGAATTTCTTCCAGTGTTTGCACTGCGCCACACGCGTCGCACCGATAAGTGTCCAGCCGAGGCAATCCGCCGAGCTTTGGAATGGTACGAACGAGCCTCATATAGTGCTCGCAGCCCTCGCAATATGGCGGACATCTTTTGCTGTTTTCCATGAAGAAAAAGCTTGCGCCGATGCCGCGATGCCCGCCTGATCTAAATCAAGAAGCAATATCCGTAAGACTACTTGGGTCACCCAAGGGCATCGGTCGCTATCAGGTGACAATTGAGCTTGATGACCGAATGGGTGATCAAAATAATTTCCACTAAAGAGACCGCTATCTAGGGTTTGTCCGATCGACGACCTTGTGATTGCCGTCGGAAGGGGGACCCGTCATGGCAAAAGGCCCAAAATTCGCGTTTGACCCGAAAGTGTTTCTCGCCGTCATAGGCAGTGGCAGGACAATCTCCAAATATCGCAAAGGTGACATCGTGTTCCGGCAGGGTGATCCGGGAGATGCCGTGTTCTTCATCGAAAAGGGGCGGGTCAAAATTACGGTTGTCTCCGGGCAAGGAAAGGAAGCGATCATTGCGTTCCTTGGACCTGGGGACTTCCTTGGCGAGGGGTGCCTCGGCAGCCGGACGCAGCGCATCTCGACGGCCTCGGCGATGACGGAATGCAAGATTACGCGAGTGACGAAATCCACGATGATGAAGACGCTTCGCGATGAACCACAATTTTCCGCACTATTTACGTCGCATCTGTTGGCCCGGGCCATACGGGTCGAAGACGACTTGATCGATCAACTGTTCAATTCCAGTGAGAAGCGGTTGGCCCGGACCCTTGTTCTGTTGGCGCATTATGGCAACAAAGATACCCCTGAATTGGTCATTCCGAAGGTCAGCCAAGCAACACTCGCTGAAATCATAGGCACGACACGGTCACGCGTCAGTCATTTCATGAATAGGTTTCGAAAACTCGGCCTCATTGACTACGATGGCGTATTGCGAGTTCATTCGTCCCTGCTGGACATCGTTCTGCACGAGCAGCCGCCTACTGAAAAAAGTTCCCGAAAGTGAGCAATTTTGAACAGGGGCCCCGTCTGTTCTGCTTGGTAGCATCAAAAGCAAGAGCTTCGTGAGAACGGGGCGGGCAATGGGCGACAATCGCAACGACAATCTTGTTTTCCTAGGCAGCTTGATCGGCGCGGGCCTCAGCATAGTCCTGCTAGCGGCCTTTGTGATTTTTTCGTTGTGAGTGAACCAAGCGCAACAAAGTCAAATGCTCCGGCATCGAGGCCGTTATCGTCGACATATTGTCGGAAGCTCGCTGACAAGTGCTATCAACTAGCTTTCTCTGACGACGACGAAGCGCGAAGCCGTGGAGGTCTCGTCGTGGAAGAACTTCTACGGAAAGTCGAGATACTGGAACGCTGTGCAGCGGAATGCTTGCTGATCTCGCAGCTAGCGATTGATCCTGATGCCCAAGCGGAAAACGAAAAACTAGCCATCAAGTATCAGGCCATCGCCAATCGGCTGAGGGACAGCGATCTTTTGCCTGACACTTAAGTTGGATCAACTCGCGGGTATCGTCGAGAGCGGTGTCACCGCGCTGAATGAGGAAAGACCCTCATACCCCTCACTCAGGGTAGCTGGCAATGTCTCGCAGCAACTACGGGAGGCGCGCAATGACGAAGGTGGAAAGAAATATTCATCAGTTAGACAATGAGGCCATAGAGCGAGAGCTAAGCTTACAACTTGCGCCGAACAAAGAAACTCGCGCCGCAGATGCGCAGTTGGCAGGCGATCTCCTCAAACGCATTGCCATACTGAACAACCGAATTGAGAAGCTGAGAAACGGCTTCTGAAGAAGTAAGGCCGCGTCGGTTGGCGGCGTCCTTCATTCAAAAGTGCGATGTCTCTTCATGGCAAGC
>CAWCKS010000017.1:0-163152 GCA_963796195.1 uncultured Alphaproteobacteria bacterium
CCGATCGCGTGAGCGGCGCCACTACCACGCGCGGTTCGGCGGCGGCGCGAAGCTCTTGATCGAGACCCGACCTCCGCCGCGGCGGCGGTTCGGGCGAGAACTAGGAACGGGGACCGGGACATTGCGGGATGGGGCAGCCCAACGACTATTTCTTTTGAATGCCCCCGCTTACGTTGCAGATTTCGATCAAGCTAGCGCGGCTTCACCTACGAGAACACCCGAGCGTGCGGCACAATCCAAATTCGTTAGGGTTCACGGTAATTGGGCTCGAGGTTTCTTATTCGTTCTGGTTGAGAAGCAGCGACGTTGGTCACCCTTAGGACGTCCCACATCCGTCCCGGGACACGTGCCGAGTGGCGGGACACGTCGGGACGCTTCGAGAAGGCCGGATTGAAATGCCTCTTTTTTGTGAGGTGCCGCCCGCGTCGTCGCGGCGACCGATTTAGCCCACCGCACGGTCCCTCCGGCCGCCCCGTTGCCCATCCGCGCCAAGCAAACTTTAAGAGTTTTTAAACCACCGCGGCGTAGCCGTCGCGGTGTCTCGTAATGGTGCGAGACGCCGCCGCGAGGCGGAAATGGTCTTTTGGAGAGTGCAGGCCATGACCACAAGAAACAGACGATCGCATAGGTTCAAACCCGATGTCCGGAAGATGCTCTCTCTGCCAGCACCCCAAGCGTGCTGAAATCGACCGTCGGCTTGCCGCCGGTGAACCTGGCAATCAAGTTGCCAGAGATTATGACGTTGCTTCGTCGAGCCTGCATCGGCACCGCAGCAACTGTCTGCGGCTTGCCTCCTCCAACGCGATCATGAAGGACGTGGCGCGCGGCACAGTGGCGCTCGCGTCTCTGCCGTCGAAGGACGAGCTCAATCACGGCTACGCCACCATCTCCCAACAGATCGGCGAGATCATCGCGGACGCCAAGCGCCAGGGATCGCTGTCCGTCGCGCTGAAGGGGCTCGGCGCCCTGAAACAGACGCTCGACAGCCAGATGCGGCTTGCCGGCCACGACCGGCCGATCGACACCCAGATCAACGTCGCCATCCAGAACAATGTCAACATCGATGTCGACCGTCTTGTCGAGCGGCTGATCGCAAAGTTCGACCACAAGCCGGAGCTCAAGGCGGAGATCGCGCAAGCACTGTTGGAGGTCGACCATGACCTTGCCGCGTGAGGTCGCGTATCGGCTCGATCCCGCCGCGTGGGTCCACCACGAGCTCGGTGTCGCGCCCAAGCCATGGCAGGCTCAATTCTTGCGCGCGCCACGCGGCAGCTCGATCGCGATCCTGACGTCGCGCCAATGCGGCAAGACCACTGCTGCGGCGTGGGGCATGGCCCACACGATGATGTTCAAGGCCGGCTCGCTGAGCGTCGTGGCCTGTCCGACCCAGCGTCAAAGTGCGGAAGCCGTGCGCCGCGTTAAGGGCGTCCTGGTTCAGGCACGGATCAAGCTCACGACCGATAACGTCTACGGCCTTGAACTCGAAAACGGATCGCGGGTGCTGGCGCTGCCGGGGGCTGACGACACCGTTCGGGGTTTGACTGTCGACGGCTGGATCATTGCCGACGAAGCTGCCCGTCTCAGCGAAGAGCTGATCTCGGCGCTGCGTCCGATGCGGGCGCAGCGCCCGGAGGCGCGGCTCGCCATGCTGTCAACGGCGTGGACCATGGCCGACCCGTTTTGGCTGGTGTGGGGTGGGACCGATCCAACCTGGCTGCGCTTGAAGGCGACGGCGGACACCGAGAACTACGATCCGAAGTTTCTCGACGACGAACGCAAGGCGCTCGGCGAAGCCAAGTTCAAACGCGAATATCTCGGCATCCCGACCGGCGGTGACGGCAATCCGTTCACCTGGGAGCTGTTTCAGCGGGCGGTCACGCCGTTCCGCCCCTTGATTGCACCCGGCCCAGACCTCCTGCGCGACACCGACGTCGCAGTCCCTGTTCCAAATCCGTTCCAGAAGCTCAGCGAAAGGCAGCTCCGATGACAAACGTTGATATTTATGATCCAGCCACTTGGGGCTTCTACCGACCAAGCTTCATCGTTCACGACGTCGGCATCAGGCGCAACTCGTCGACCGCGGTCGTTGGCGGCTTTTGTCCGAACAGCCGATTGGATCTCATCGGTATCGGCGACATCGTCGAATTTCCGATTGGGCAAACAAGTCATCAGCGGCTCAGTACACTGGCCGGCATCGACCTGCAGCATTCCCGTAACTCGATGATCATCGCCGACGTCAGCAACGAGCAAGCTTATGCAGAACTGCTGCATCAATCATTTGGCCCAAGACTGATCGGCGTCCACATCGGCAGGTCGGGCGACGGGATGCAAGTGCAGTTGCGTCCGTCGCCACTCGGAATGATGCCGGTCTATCCGATTGGTCGAACCTACCTGATTGAGCAGTTTAGCACCCACGTTGAGGCCGGCCGGGTCTGCTTCGCAGATTACCAGCAGGGTCAACGCGCATTTCAGCAACTGGCGAACCTTGCGGTCGAAGCGCGGGAGTCGGGCCGGGTCTATACCTGTGCCCCGGGACAGCACGATGACCTCGGCATCTCCTGCGCGCTGCTGGTCTGGGCGGCGAAACATCCGCAGCTACAAGGCTGGATCTCAGCGGCGGTGCCGAGGCCGCCAGTCGTTAATAAGCCTATCTCTGGCGTCTTTTAGCAATCGTTTAGCTTGCGACGACGTGTTCGTTGCGCCGTCGCGACCATTGCCGAGCAACGGGCCGCGGCGGCCCGTTGCATGGCGTTGAACCTGCAGCGACCGCTCTACGGTCAGGCCTGCGGAGGCAGCCTGCCGTCCATGGCTTGTCTCCAACCTAGCCCTGCCCCTCAAAGTCCGTTGTGTTGCCCGACGCAACATGGGTGTGGCGCTGACCGCCACGCCGGCGGTGCCCAACGGTGACGGTACGCCGGCCACACCTTGGAGGCGAGACATGACACAGCAAGCAAACGGCGGCGCGCGTAGGACGGTGATCGGCGGGTCCGACGCCCGTATCATTATGGGGCAGGATGAAGGCGCCCTGCTCCGGCTCTGGCAGGAGAAGCGCGGCGAGGTCGAGCCGCAAGACCTCTCCAACAACCTGTCGGTCCAACTCGGGCATGCGACCGAAGCCCTCAACCGGACCTGGTTCGAGCGCAATGCGGGTGCGAAAGTCATCGACGTCCAGAAGCGGGTCACTCACCCGGTTAACAGCTGGATGGTTGCGACCCTGACGGTGTCGTCGAACAAACCGGCGCGGTGTTCGAATCAAAATTCATGCTGCCGTGGTCATTCTCCGAGGAGATGGCCGCCGAAAAACACATGGCGCAGCTGCAGCACAACATGTGGGTGACCAACGCCCGCACAGCCGTGCTGTCGATCATCACCGGCGGCGGCAAGTGGATCGAAATGACCATCAATGCCGACCCGCTGTACCAGCACCTGCTGCTGACCGCCGAAAAGAAGTTCCTGCGCAACATGCAGAGCGGCGAGCCGCCGCGGCTGTTCAGTGTCGAAACGCCACGGCCGCGGCTAGGCGCCGTGCGGGTGGTCGATATGACCCCCTCCAATGCGTGGGCCGAGCTGGCGGCAACATTCAAGCGAACCCGCGAGGCCCATGCCGAGCACGAGACGGCCCGGGCCGAGCTGAAGCGGCTGATGCCGCTCGACGCCAAGGAGGCGATCGGCCATGGCTTACGCGCCAAGCGCTCCAAGGTCGGGGCGGTCAGTTTTGACGTGCTGGAGATGGAGGCGCCCCATGCACCGCTCCAGTGAGACGATCGGCAAGATCGCGGCCGCCCTGGCGCAGGCGCAAAAGCAACTGCAGAACCCGGAGCGGACGCTGACCGCCACGATCACCTCGCCGTTCCCACGGGAGACCGGGACGGTCTCGTTCCGCTATGCTTCCCTGGCCACAGGTCTCGACATCGTGCGCAAGGCGCTGGGCGAGCAGGAGATCGCGACGATCCAGAGCACGTCCTTTGACAAGGAGGACAGCCTGATCCGGCTCAGCACGGTCTTGGCGCATTCGTCAGGTGAATGGATCGCATCTGACTGGCCGGTCTGTCCGCTCGCCCACGTCGTGGCGCCGCATCGGCTCGGCGCCGCCCTAACCTATGCCCGGCGGTATGCGCTGTTCACACTCGCCGGCATTGCCGGCGAGGACGACCTCGACGCGCCAGACCTGCCGATCGCGCCAGGACCAGAAGAGACGAGACGAGCGCAGGACTTGCTGCGGCAAGCAGCATCCCGCGGCTTGGGTCGCGCAAACTGACGATACTCGACCCGGAGCGTTCGGCCGCATTGCGCGGCCAACTGCTCTCGGAACTCGAGACATTGCAATCGGTTGATGACCTCACGCTCTGGGCGCTTGCGGCGGCTGCCACTGAAGAATCGGCTCACCGATCCGGACGCTCGTCTGGTCGAGGTCGCCTATGAAGGGAGGCTCGCGTCGGCATATACTGAGACGACGCAAAGAAACCAGACAAGCTGACCGTGCTAAAGATCCTGTTCAGACCTGGCGATGGATCGCAAGGTCTGAAGCCCGAATCACATCACTCCAGATCCAGCCTTCGAGCCAGCGGTCGTTCAGCTACCAAAGACATTGCGTCGCCGCGACAAAGCCCACCTTGCATTTGTTGCTTCGCAGCCTTGCCTTGTCTGTCAGCGCACGCCGTCCGATGCGCATCACTTGAGGTTTGCCCAACCGCGGGCGCTCGGCCGCAAGCCAAGCGATGAGTTCACAGTGCCGCTCTGTCGAGACGCATCACCGCGAGCTCCACCGTTCTGGCAACGAGCGCAGCTGGTGGGACATACGTCGGGATTGTGCCGCTCGAGGTCGCCGATCGGCTGTGGCACATAACTCAACGCGATCGGTCGGTGGTCGCATTGGCGTCTACTGGCGCGACGACGCCTGGGTTTGGCGGGTAAGTCCAAGTGCACGAAGTCCGACGGATTCATCGGCCACTGGACCAGAGTGTCATAGCCAAAGGCAACAAAATATACTCATTGATCGAAACCACCTTATGCCGCGCGCGGCATAAGGCGGTTTATGCCGCCCGCCGAACTATGCCGAGTGGGTTCGTTTTCCCCGGGAATTCGTCGTGACCGGCATGTAATTGGCTCGGCATAGTTTGACAGCGTTGGCAAAGGGCGAAAGGAACGATGCACGCCGCTAACCTCGCACGCGCAGGGCGTCCTCCAGACATGGCTTAAGGAACCGCCGCGCCGCGGTGCGAGCGCGTTGTTTCCCAACGTGCACGGGGGCCGGATCAGCGCCGACAGCGTCCAGTCGCTCTTGGCCAAGTACGTGCGCGTCGCCAGCAAGAGATGTCCATCATTGGCGTCCAAGCGGGTATCGCCGCATGTGCTGAGGCACAGCGCTGCGATGGAGCTGCTGCAAGCGGGCGTCGATTGCGCCGTGATCGCGCTATGGCTCGGCCATAAATCGATCGAAACGACGCAAACCTACCTGCATGCCCATCTCGCACTCAAGGAAGCGGCCCTGGCAAAGCTCAAACCGTACGAGCGTGGCAAGCGAACCCGCTTCCGGCCGAGCGATCGCCTGCTCGCCTTCCTTCAGGCGCTGTAAGAAGCCAGACTATGCCGAATGGGGCTGGGGCGATGTCCGCTCGATCGGGCCGCAAGCGCGCGCAACGACGAGCTTGCTTCCAGAACCGCTCGGCATAGTTCGGCGGGCGGCATAAACTACCAAACTTAACGCCTTCGATCCTCGAGGCGTATCTCCGCAATGTCCCCACGTGTCGCCGATCATCCAATCAACTCAATCGCCGATCCGCTACCCGGAAGTACAAGCCGGCCCGCACCTCCCCGAAGCCGCCTAAGGGCCCGCTACCGAGCGGATACGTTGGGGCGAAACCGACGTCGCGAGGCTTATGACTGACGGTGACAGACGAACGGAGCCGCCGGTCACATTGCCGGAGCCACCGATGATCGCGCTCAAGGACTAACTCTCTCCTAATGGGAGCAACGTGGTGGCTTGTTAGGCCGCTCGTTATCGAGATTGACGGCAGTCGAATGGCGACCCGCGTACGGTCACTATCATTTGCCGAAGTGTTTGGGCTCGCGTCCTTGCAGCTGGTGACAACATGAGGGAAACATTCCTCCCCTGAAGCAACTGGACGAACTGAGATGCTCACTTTTAGGATCGCGATAACAGCGGCCGTGATTACCTTCATTTCAGCTCTGACAGCGGCTCTAGTGTTTATCCAGCTCGAGACTTTCCACGCGGCAGCGAGTGCAGCGGCGTCTGCGGCCATGGATTCCGCGAGCGCAAACACCCTTAGCCGGCTCGAGGCAGAGATTTCTGGGTTGAGTTCCGTCGTTGACGTACTGTCATCAAGTCCTTCTTTCGCGGTCTCCAATGATAGAAGTGAAGAAGATAGTGCGATCGTCCTGTTCAAGGCTGCACTCAAGAAACTGCCGCAGGCGGACAGCTTCTACGTCGGCTACGAAAACGGTGGTTGGCTTCAAGTCCGGCGCCTCGATGTCCTGGACCCGGCAGAGCGCGAGAAGCTGGGGGCACCGCCTGGCGCCGTCTACAACGTGAATTTAGTCCATCCGACATCCGATGGAGCACTTCCCATGCGGCGGATCTTCGAGGACGAGGAAGGCAATAAGGTTGGCCAGCTCGATCTGCCTGACTTCGGTTACGACGCAAGAAAGCGGGTCTGGTATCGCGATACGATGCAGTCGGGCCGCACCCTCGTTTCGTCGCCATATGCCTCATTCAGCATCAGCACACCGATGATCACCTTGAGCGCACCTCTGCACGGAAATGGCAGCGGTGTCATCGCCGCCGACCTCAAGCTCGATCAATTCAGTGAGTTGGCCCAAGCGCAGCGCCCAGGGGAGCACGGAACAGTCATCGTCTTCAACTCGTTCGGCGTACTCATCGTACACCCCGACTTCGCCCGGCTCGCCGAGGAAGCGAGCACGCAGCCGAATCCAAAACTCCCTGAAATTTGGACGATCCGGTCTGGGCTGGTCGGCGCGGTGATCCAGCAGTGGGATAGTCGCGCGCGCTTTGAGGGTACCGTGCGAGGCGAAGACGGGCGAGACTACCTTTTTCGCCTGCAGAAATTTTCGCAAGGTGACGAATACAGCGGCTACTCGCTGTTGCTTGCAGCTGAAGACGATTTTGCCCAGAACGTGAGGACGCTGCAGATCAGAGGAATAGTTATCGCCCTGATCGTCGGCGCCTGCTTCGTGCCCGCGGCCTGGGTCTTTGGCAGCCGGATGTCGACCTCGCTAAAACGGATCACCGCGCAGGCACGTAACCTCCAAACCTTGGCGGCGCCCAATGATGCGCCGGTCACTTCCAATATCGCAGAGATCAACGAACTCGGCAGGACAATCGCGGTTGCCCAGCGCAGCATCTGGTCGTTCGCTCGTTTTGTCCCGAAGGACATCGTTAGAGGAATCGTTGACGGCTCGATTTCGACCGAGCTTGGCGGAAGCAAGCAGGAAGTCACGATCCTATTTTCCGACGTCACGAATTTTACCGGAATCGCCGAACAGACCGACCCCGATAGTTTGATGCGCCGACGTCACGCCATTTCGCCGCGCTCACGGAAGCGTTTCTCGCCGAAGGTGGAACCGTGGACAAGTTCATCGGAACTCGGTGATGGTGTTTTGGAATGCTCCCCATTTGCAGCCCGATCATGTCGAGCGTGCCTGTCGGGCCGCCCTTTCGGCCAAGGCGGCTAGCGATGCGCTTAACGTTCAATTTCAGGCCGAGGGGCTGTCCGCATTCGTTGTTCGCATTGGTATCCATCTCGGGGATGCCGTGGTGGGCGATGTAGGTTCGGCGGAACGTATGAACTATACGGTGCTGGGCAACAGCGTAAATCTTGCTGCTCGCCTCGAAGGGTTGAACAAGGAGTACGGGACAACGATGCTCGTCAGCGAGGCCGTGCGCAACCGGGCCGAGTATCGCTTTCAATTCAAGCCGATTGCATCGGTAACTGCCAAGGGGATGACGACGGAAACGCGCGTCTATGAATTGGTCGAAGCAGTTCCGTAAGAACGCCCTTTGCATTCGACTTGAGCGGGCCTTTGTCGACAACGTCCGTCAGCTCTCAGTGTGAGCTTCCAACTATTGCACCTGGCATGTGCCGGTACTTGGAGGATCGGGTTGCCAGCAGGGCGCACCAGTCTCGGCCATCACGCGCTTCAGCGCTTCTGCTTGGCGGTCGAGCACCTGGCGCGGCGGCTGACCGCGCAGAACGATGAGCTGGAACGTTTCCAGAAACACCCTGTCGAACTCAGGGTCGCGCTGGCCAAGGCCGCTCGGCGGTACCACAGTCAGCGCGTCTTTTGCCGACTGCATCGCTGTAATTGCTTCGAAGCTGATTTTCAGCCCGGGATCAAGGTCGAGAGGCAACTTCGCGCCCAGCGCCGGCAGAAAGCCGACTGCCCGGGCCAGGACGATCTGCGTTTTGGGCAGCGTTAGATAGTCGATCAGCGCCATCGCCCTTGCTTTATCTGGCGCGTCTCTCATGACTGCCAGGCCTACGAGAACTGGCATATAGCCGCGCCCCTTGGGGCCGGCGGGGGCGGGAAAAGCGACAAAATCGTCGGTTTCTGGCGCAGAGCGTCGAGCAAGCGGGCAATGTGGTCGAAGCCAATCCAGACGTCGCCAGAAAGCAGCGGCTGCGCCATGAAATCGTATCTCGTCGAGTTCGGATTGACGCTCTTCCATAACGACGCGAACTGCGTCCACATCGCTTCGGCCGCCTCCGAACGGAACGGAACCACCACCCCGCCGGTGTAGGAGGGGTAAAGAAAACCTTCGAAGAAGCGGTGCATCAACCCGTGGGGACCTGCTGGAAAGCCGAGTAGGCGCTTGCCCACTTTCTGCTGGATCGTACTGGCCCATGTCGCGAGTTGGTCGTAGGTAAGCGTGCTGATGTCCGCCCCGCTGGGCAAATAGGGTAATGCCTGTTTGTTGGCGACCATGATGTAGCCAGCTTGCATCCATGGGATGTAGAGCTGGTGCGCGGTGCCGAATTTGCCGAGCGTTAGCAGCGGATCAGGTATACCACGGCCGGCCAGCCTCCCCGCGAGGTCATCGAGCGGAGCCAATGCATCAAGCGGCACCAGCGCCTGCAATTCGCCGTGCAGCGCCCCAACGACACCTATCGTATGCTTGCCGGTCTGTCGCTCTTCCTCGATACGCATCTGAAATCGCTGCGGCAGTTCTGTGATGAAGTCGACCTCCTGCGGAAAATCCCTGAGGACAGAGTTGCGCATCTTCTGCCAACTCCTCGATCGGTCGTAATTGGGTCGACAGAAAAACGAGCCGATCGGTTTGGGCGGCAAAAGCGATCGTGGCCAGTAAACCAACGCAAATCGAAACGCAGTGGCAGACAGATACTCGCAGCATATTGCCTCGCCAGCGATCTGATGAATGACAATTCGCGTCAACGCGCTTGTTCATTATCGGACAGGTCGCGTCCGCGCTATGCAAATTCGACTGAAACCAGTGGTCAGAAGGCCTTCGAAGGTCTCGTCGTTCGGATTCTCGGGCGAAATCGACCGCAGCATATCGGTTCCGTGTTTCCGGCCATTGATCGATACGCGGGGGTGAGCCGACCAGCTCGCGAGGCTCACAAGCGACCGTACGATGGCAATGATGATGCCCTGAAACGGTCCGAGCATGAGAACCCGGATGGCGGCCGCGATCGCCCAGCAAATCCCACCCGCCGAACCGTGAAGAAGGCGAGCAATTCAGCAGGCTCGATCAAGCTCGCTGAATAGACCATCACGACGGCGGCAAGCGTGGCGTTCGGCAGCAGGCCAAGAATCGGAGCGAGCAACCACCATGGCCGCAGGAGCCTTCCGCTGCCGGAACGAGTGGAGCGATCTGGCTCTGCCCACCCGCGGCCCGCACAACGCCTGTTACGAGGTGCCGCCTCCGGAGAGCGTAGCGCCGAGGAATGAGCCTACGAGATTCGGACGCCGGTTGCGGTCAGTTTGCGGCTAGCGTCGACTACCTCAAACACGATCGAAGGTTCGTTCTATGCGAACGAGCGGTGGGAGGGATCAGCGAGCGATCGTCGGTAGGGACGCCCGAATGCGCTCCGAGAAATCGGGCGCGCCATCGGCCGCCTGCGCGGCCTCGTTAATCAGGGAGCGTCGCCGCAGTTCCTCAAACGGCAGCCTCGTATCTACCCGGCCCGAGTTGTAAAGGTAGCTATCGATCAGACCGTTGAGGATATGACGGAAGTCAAACTTTTTAACTCGGCCAGCGGCGTTCGCGTAACGCACAATGTTGATTGTACAGCTGTTCGTCAGCAGGTGATAGAACTCTGGCCGCTCGGCGAGTTCATTGATCCGCGCCAGATACACCAGCAACAGCCGGCGCGCATCGTCAGGCGGAGGTGTTGAGATGATAGAGGTACACCGCCTCGCGTCGGTAATTAGTGCGCACACGCACGAGGTCGCGCTCGTTACCGACCACATAGATCAACTCGAATTGCTTGAAAGTAAGACACGTAGAAATCGAGGCCTGTTAGGTGCGACAGCAACACCTCGCGCTCTTCATAGCGCACTGTGAAATCATCTCGGGTACTGTAATCGAAATTGCGGACACCGGTGAGACGAACGCGGTCACCATCAACGAACGCTCGCGGCATTATCGCAACTTCTGGTCGCCAGTTACGGTCATGCGAGGGCGGGATGGAGATCCACCATGCGACCACGCCGAGAAACAGCACCATCGCAATCACAGACATGCGCCGTCGATGCGAAAACCAGAAAGCCCAGATCACGAACACCGTAAAGGTAACCGCTAATCCCAGACGCAGCCAGGCCAGCGGAAGATTCGAATAATAAATGGCAAGGGCGGCCCACGCGATGAGCACGGCCCGGCATAGAAACCAGATTATCGCGACCAGCCGGCCGAAAGACCCGGAAAGGAACCTGTTAAGTGAACTCAGTGTCTCCTCCCGATCGTCTTCGCTGCCGGCGCGTGGTGTCGGCGCTGGTGTGTGTCATTTCACGACGACGAATTCGTCTGCGGCGCTGACGTCGGTTGGCCCTGGGTCGCAAGGATTGCATCAATGCGCGCATCGTCGCGGCGGTTTCCGCTGACTGCACGGCTAACGGTCCCGGCAGGCTTAAGCGCGAGGCCGGCCGCCGTCCGGCGCTTGCATAGTGTTTGTCCGAACCCAAACGGAACGTGCCAACGGGAAGGAATATCATGTCCGATGACCCGATCGCAAATTCCTGTTATCAAATCAAATGACCATCAGCATCGCGAACCGACATCGCCCAATACTTGTTCTGCTTGGCCTGATGATTTCGTCACTCGCTGCGCTTCTGCTGCTGCCGGTGATCCCACAAGATCAAAGTTACCACGATTTTGCCGATCAGCGCACTTTGCTCGGCACACCGAATTTTTGGAATGTAATCTCTAATTTTCCATTCGTGCCCATCGGCGTGGTGGGGCTGTGGCAATTTCGTCGTCATCCAGCAACCATAGTGCTCTTCCTGGGGATATTTTTGACCGGCTTCGGCTCGGCCTATTATCACTGGAATCCAAACGACCGCACCTTGCTTTGGGACCGGCTGCCGATTGCGCTCGGCTTCATGGCGATCCTTTCGCTATAATCGAGGAGCGCGTGATAACAGGTTAGTGGCATCTACTGTGGCCGCTCCTTGCACTCGCGGTGTTCAGTCTGCTGGTCTGGCGCTGGACAGATGATCTCAGGCTCTACGCCTGGGTACAATTTTTTCCATTCCTTGCATTGCTGCAATTATTTTTGACGTGTCCGCCAAAATATACCGGCACGAATATATTGGATCGTTGCATCGCGGTGATTTATGCAACCGCCAAGGTCTGTGAGCACTTTGACAACGCGATCTATTCGATTGGGTTTGCTGTAAGTGGACATACGCTTAAGCACCTTGCCGCGGCTACGGCCTGTTTCTTGATCTTGAGGCACTTTCAGGTCCGCAGGAGATATCAATGTTGAAAATGCCTGATTGCAGTGGAACCTCTGCCGGGGCTAGGCTGCCAAGCGGATTGGCAGCGGGGTGACGTAGGCTTGATCGGGTGTCATGCCGTCAACGCTTCGAGTGTGGTTGCGGCCGCTATAGACGTTCAGGTAGCGGCCGATCGAAGCGCGGGCCGCGCTGATGTTGTCGTAGGCTCTCAGATAAACCTCCCCCTTATTTGACGCTACGCCACAGCCGCTCGTCGAACACAGAACGTTATTCGGCGATCGGCTGACCCAAATCTGCTTCATACGGATCCTCCTCCGCCACGATGGTCTTGCTTTTCGTACCTGGCATGATTTCGAAGCGGGGGTCGAACTCGACCATGGTCGAAGCAAGCTGCTTCAAGATGCTCGCGTCGCCCTCCACTCTTGCGGTTCCGTCTGCAAGCTGGGCTTCGAGCGTTTTCGCGCCCATCATCGTCTGCTCGAGGTCGGTGCGATTAATCGTGAGGGTCAGGTTGGGTTTGTCGGCCAGGAAACCTTTGATGTTCGTGAGCGTCGCATTCTCGAGCTCGACGATGAATTTCTCGCCATTGTCCGGCGTGACGAGGTTCATCGTGAATTGCATGCCTTCAGCTTTGCGGCTGTCCATGCGAATGCCGAGGAAGTTGAGGAACAATTCGGTCGACATTGCCCGGACCACATCAGGGCTGCTTGAATTGCCGGTTTCCCCTTGTGGAATTCCGGTTCGCAGTTCGTACGCAGCCGCGAGGTAGCTGTTTCTGAGACCCGGGTTTTCCTGCTGGTAGCCGAGTTGCTCAAAAATGTCCGCCAGCAGGTCCTTGGCACCCTGATTCTGCGGTTGGGCCTGAACCAGCTTGTTCACGATCTCCGAAGCGAGAAGATACTTCCCCTCGTCATACAGTTGCTGACCCCGCGCCATGATTTTCTCCGCACCCCCCATCATGTCGACATAGAGAGGCGCAGAGTCGCGGGGCGACAACGGGACCAGAGTCGTCGGGTTGCAGTCCCAAAAGCCGAGATAGCGCTGGACGACGCCACGGCTGTTGTGTTGGGGAGAGCCGTGGTAGCCGCGGCAGAACCACTTGCTCTGCAATCCCTTTGGGACCTCATAGACGTTGTAAATCTCATTGATGGTCACGCCCTGATTAGCGAGATGCAGTACCTGGTTGTTCATGTGCGCGTACAGATCGCGTTGCCCGCGGAGTACCTCCTGGATCCGATCGTTTCCCCAACGCGGCCAATGATGGGACGCAAACATCACTTCGGCCTCCAGACCGAAGCGGAAGAGTGCCTCGCCGATGTACTTCGACCAATTCAACGGATCCCGCACCGGTGCGCCGCGCAATGTATAGATGTTGTGAAGCGACGCGATGACGTTTTCGGCCATCCAAAGCGCCTTCATGTCAGGAATGTAGGTGTTCATCTCCCGAGGCGCTTCTGTATTCGGCGTGTTCTGAAAGATCATCCTGACGCCGTCGACTTCAAATTCCTCGATAGGTTTCTCCACGTAACGGTTGGGTGCAATGAGGCCCACCGCACCGGCCGACACCGCCTGTCCGAGACCTTGGCCGACATAGCCATGCGGGCTTGCGGGCAACAGCAGGCCGTACTGGTAAAACAATCGCCGGTTCATCGCGTTGCCGGCATAGACGTTCTCGGAAATCGTAAAGTTCATGAAGTCCACAGGAGCAATAACTGGAACTTTCCCGGACCTTACATCGGCTTCGTCGACAATACCGCGCACGCCGCCCCAGTGATCCGCATGCGTGTGAGAATAGATCACCGCCGAGACTGGCAAGCCCCGACCAACATGCTGCTGGAACAAGTTCCAGGCTGCGCGGACAGGCTCCTTTGACACGAGAGGATCGAACACGATCCAGCCGGTCTTGCCACGAATGAAAGAGATGTCGGATAAATCAAAGCCGCGCACCTGATAGATGCCCGGGACCACCTCGTAGAGCCCGTAGTTGTTGTTCAACTTGGACTGACGCAGCAACGACGGATGAATGCTGTCGAAGTCCTCTTGCTTATCCAGAAACTGAAACCGCTCCATGTCCCAGGCAACATGGCCGGCATCTGCCATGATCTTGAGGTCCTTCATGGGCGCAATAAGCCCCTTCTTCTGCTCGTCGAAATCCCTCGTGTCGGTAAACGGCAGGCCGGTGCGAGCCTGCTTGAGTACATCGAGCGTGTATTTCGACGGCGCCTTGCCCTTGGGATGAAAGTGCCCCGCCAAGGGAGCGGCCACACCTTGGGCCGGCGCGGGACTGTCATCCAGCACCAGATGACCACCGACAGCGAACGCCGTACCCACTGCCGGAAGTGCCTTCACAAACTCTCGTCTGGTTGCCATCGCCGTCTCCTCCATAAGCGGTCTGTTGATAGGGAGGATCGATACTACCGCAAAGTTTCCCCCAGAATGACGCAGATCAAAGCGGCCGGTGCGATGTCGGCTTTTGGACCGATTGTGTCGCAAAAAGTCAAAAGTCGAAGGTCCTCGAATTTTCACGAAAATTCGAGATGGGAAGCGATCGCCAATTCATGGCAGCGGCGACTGGCTCGGCCGCCTTGGGGGCGCACGTCCTGAGAATCGGAGCGCAGATCATTCCGATAGGCATGCTGCAGTTTCAGGACCTTCAACAACGGACAGGTACGTGGGCGAGAACGTAATGATGGTGAAGCCCGCCGAGGATGGGGTGTGAGCGAATGATCCCGGTCTGATGAACCGGGCAAGAAACCGGTGCATCCTTATGCAAGGACCGGTGCGTCCGCTGGTTTGCCAGCCATTCCGCGGTCGGATGCCATGCCACGCCAAACCATAAGACCCGCCGACGGCTATACCCCATGATCAATAGCGTTTGCCGTCGAACTCAATCGATCCGAAGGATTGGTACTAGTGGATCGAATCTAACAGTTGGTGCCCTCGTCTGACAGCGGCGATGATTTTGTTTGGGTCCTTAGTCCAGGTAAAGGGCCTTGGGTTTGCGTTGGTGTGGTCGAGGAAGCGGTGGATGGCATCTTTGAGTTCCCGCAGGGATCGGAAGACGCCGTGCTTGAGACGCTTCTTTGTGAGCTTGGCAAAGAAGCCCTCGATAGCGTTGAGCCATGAAGCGGAAGTCGGGGTGAAGTGGAAGACAAACCGCCGATGCTTTTCGAGCCACTTCATGACGTCGGGATGCTTGTGGGTGGCATAGTTGTCGACGATGACATGGATCGTCTTTTTCCTGGACACTCTGGCCTCGATGACGTTCAGAAAGCGGATGAACTCCTGATGGCGATGGCGCTTCATGCACTGGCCGATGACCTTGCCCTCAAGAACATCGAACGCCGCGAACAAGGTGGTGACGCCGTGGCGTTTATAATCATGGGTCATGGTGCCAGCGCGCCCCTTCTTCATTGGCAGACCCGGTTGGGTTCGATCAAGCGCTTGAATTTGGCTCTTCTCATCGACAGACAAGACAATGGCGTGGTCGGGCGGATTGACATAGAGGCCGACGATCTCGTGCAGTTTGGCGGCAAACTGAGGATCGTTGGACAACTTGAACTGGCGCACCCGGTGCGGCTGGAGGCCATGAGCACGCCATATCCGCTGCACCGAGCTGACGCTGATCCCGGCTGCCTTCGCCATCGCCGAACCGCTCCAATGACTGGCCGCCGGCGGCGGGCCAGCCAATGTCAGGGCGACCACACGTTTAGCAATCTCAGGGCTCAGCGGCGGAATGCGCGACCGTCGTGTCTTGTCCCGCCAAAGGCCAGCGGCTCCTTCGTCGTGGAAACGTTCCTGCCAGCGCCAGATCACCGTCTTGGCCTTTCCGGTGGCTTGCATGATCTCGGCAGTGCCACGACCATCGGCCGTCAGAAGGATGATCTTTGCCCGCCAAACGTGTTTTTGCGGGCTATTGCGGTTGGAGACTACCGCTTCAAGCTTGCTACGGTCGGTCGGCGTCAATCGGATATTCGTTCGCTCGTGCATTCCCTAAACTCGCACACGCGAGCCCTTCAGGGAATCTCCAAGCGAATCGAAGTGTTAGATTTGGTCCACTAGCATCATCGTAGGCGCCAGACGATCCCGGCCACGGCGACAATGACGAGAATGATCCAGACGACCATGTGAAATTGTCCATATCCACCATAGCCCCATGGCTCCATCGTTCCGAACATGATCAGTCCTCCGGTTCGTTCACCAATCCTAGCATAACCAATCGGTCTGGTTTCTTTGCTTGCGGCGGTGTGGCCCAGCGCGCAGTTACGCGAGCGCCAGACCTGCGGCATGCTTTCATCACGGCAACGTGGCAGTGGCTGGTCGAGCAAGGCGGCAGGCGGCGCGAGCGACATAAGCGTCCCGAGCAGCTCATAATCGGCAATCACCCCGGCCCCGCCCCTGCTGCTGGCCCGTTCTGTCAGGCTGTCAGGCAACAAAGTCCACACTATTGTTAGCCTCAGCCGCCACCGCCTAAATTGACGGCCTCTTCCATTCAAAAGATGAATAAGGGCGCCTCGGTTTTGGCGCTGTTTTCCTTTGCGCTCGCCCGCGTCGGAGCTAGCCTAATGGCCTTCGTTGAAGTGATGGGCATCTCAGAGTCTGACGATGTCTGCTTTGAGGGATACTGTTGCAAAAGTCGAAAGTTGCAACGGTCTAAATTTTTGGCGAAAACCTGATGCGCAAAGAGGTCGGTAATTAGTGCGGCCTGGGTCGCGTTACGGACGTCGCCTATGAGCTTAGCGTGAGGCGATGAGGTCCCTCAGATCTCTACACGAAAACCGCGCCTGCGGCCTCGCAATTTTGGACACCTTCTGCAAAACGACTTTTGCAACAGTATGAGGAAGACCGAAACGATCGTGCGACGGCGAAACGGCGCTAATGATCCATTAGCGGACCTACTGCAGCGATGCCTGTATGTGCGGCATGAGATGAGGCCAAGGCGTTGCAACGGCCGCTGCGGATGAGGCATTTAGGATCGTGATGCGCGGCGCGGAAAAAGAAGACCGGGCGGCGGCCTAACGAGACTTGTCGCGCGGCTGTTAAAACCTCCCGGGACTGCAACAACGAGACTGCGAGGCGTTTAGTTGTCGCAGCTCTTCAGCCTACGAGAGGTTTTCATGGTAAGAAGGCCTTTTTCGCACTCGCGTTGCTGCGGCTATTGCCTCACGCCGAGCGCTGCTTCCGCACAGCGCGGCTTTCACGGCGGGATTTGGAGGGGGAGGATGGCATGGCGGCGGTTGGCGCGGCGGCGGTTGGGGTTGGCGCGGACCTGCTGTGGGGTTGGGCTTAGGCCTAGGGCTCGCCGGTGCGGCAGCTTGGGGACCGGCTGGGGCTGGGGTGCTCCGGGTTGGAGCTATCCTGGCTGGGGTGAGTATGAGATGGCGTGGGTCTGGACTGGCTGGGGGTGGCGTGTGTCCCCGTGAACGTTTGTTGGTGAGATGCGTGTTGTCGGCGGTGGGGCGGAGACTCACCGCAGATCTTATTCGGCGCTTAAGTGCTCCAGCAATCGGTTGCGGGCCTCCTCGGCTTCACCAAAGATCATTCGCTGATCTTGATCGTGCCGCTTATCTCATAAGGGATGCAGAGCGCCACAGAGCTGGGACGTTTCGGGACCGGTGTAGGGTATGCATCGACGACGTATTCGGTGTCTCTTTGGTGCTATGGACACCTACTCGCGGCTGACGTGTGCCTACGTAAATCAAATCCGGACGTATTGGTGAAGCAATCCACCCAGGATCGGGCGGCAAAGAAGTTGCCGGTCACTCAACGGCGCATGACAGCGGCGCATCCTTGCCCAGGGACAGATGAGCTACGCTGGTTTGCCCGATCTCGAGGCCGAGCTTGAGAAGCTCGCCATGTATCCGGGGTGTTCCACAGCGGGTTGGGAATGCTGATCTCGCGGATCAGTCGACGTATCTCCGCCGGAACCGTCGGTCGACCGCCGCGAGGTCGCGACTTCCATCGCCAATACGACCTGAACCCCGCGCGGTGCCACCGCACAATGGTGTTGACCTAAGTCCCGGATGAATCGGTAAATCCGTCAATGCGCGGCTTTCACGCCGATACTGCGGCATACGAATGCTTCAAGCCCCTGGCGGGCCCAAGCAAACGATCGTACTCACCTCTGCTCACCGCATAGCACTCGCAGGAACGTTGTTCGATTGCTTTGCGGTCGAGAATAGTGACATGTCCTCGTACGTATTCGATCAGCCTCAGCTTCTTTAGTTTGCCCGCTGCAGCCGTGGCGCTTGGTACGCCTCACGCCCAACATCATTGCGAGAAACTCCTGTGCCAATAAAAGCTCATCTGATTGAACACGATCATGCGTCATGAGCATCCATCGGCAGCAGCGTTGATCGATCGAGTGGAACTGGTTGCACGCTGCTGATTGGGCGACCTGGTTAAAAAATGCATGCCGTATTGAAGCATCAGTATGCGAGATCAGACGGAAGTGCGATTACTGGATGCCTTCAGAGACATCGAGGATAGTCGATTGAAGATCGGCATCATTCGTCTCATCGAGCGCATCAACGCTCGTTGATAGGGCTGGGCAATGAAATTGGACCTGATTGAAGGGGTCGTGATCACCTTGTCGGCGACCACCGCCAAGCTCATGGTGTTCAAGCTCGTCACCGCGGCAGCAAAAAAACTTGGCGACGATTGAAGGGAGAAAATCAGTTGCCGAAAGTTGTCCGAGGCGTCAAATTCCAAAACGGCATCGAGGTCATCGAAATGCCAGCTCACCACGCCGCCTGATCGACCTCATCACCCAATCTCCCGCATAGCTCGCCTACCGAAGCATGGGCCCGCTGATCCACGAGGCAGGTCGTACGGTCTGGGACTCAGCCTGCTGTGTTGCTGAGTCCTAAAGGCATTGTAAACGGCAGCGGGCAACGCCTGACGTTTGGGCTGGATCGCCAATCCCGGCATTTTCATGGATTAATGTTCACCTAATCACCTTGCCCGGAATGGCCTGTCTATCGTGCGCGGCCATGACCGCCAATTGGGAGGTTCGCCATGTGGGACGAGTCCTTTAGCATTACCGACATGTCGCGGCGTTCATTGCTGGTCGGTTCACTCGCGTCTACGGCTGCATGCATGCTGGCGCCTTCTTCCGCCTGGGCTAAGGATACGGCTGCCCCCCCATCCGCCCAAGAAGCGCACGACGCCGTGCAGGCGGTGCGCGACGCGATTTTACGAATTTCGCAGGAAGTCTGGAAAAATCCGGAGCTGTCGCTGCATGAGGAGATCTCTTCCGAAATTCACCTACGGGAACTGAGGGAAGCCGGCTTCACGATCGTCAGCACCGGAACCTCCGGTATTCCCACAGCCTTCGTGGCTGAATGGTCGCAAGGCAAAGGCGGACCGAAGATCGGCTTCCTGCCGGAATATGATGCGCTTCCCGACCTGGGCAACGCGGCCGAACCGCGCCAGACGCCCGGTCCCGCCGGCGCCAAGGTCGGACACGGCTGCGGCCACAACATGTTGGGCGCAGGCTGCACCGGCGCAGCGTTCGCACTGAAGAAGATGATGATCGATAAGAAGGTGCCGGGCACGATACGAGTATATGGTTGCGCGGCCGAGGAAACCGAGGGCGCCAAGGTTTACATGGCCCGCGATGAATTGTTCAACGATCTCGATGGTTGTCTTGCCTGGCATCCGGGACCGATGAATGCGACGGGCTTGCTCCGGACCGCCGCCGTCAACATGCTGCGGGTGCGTTACGCCGGCCGCACCGCCCACGCCGGGGTCGATCCCTGGGAAGGTCGCAGCGCGCTGAAGGGGGCCGAACTCTTCGGTGTCGGCATTCAGTTCATGCGCGAACATCTCAAGCCGACGACGCGCCTCCACTACGTCTACACGGACGCAGGATCGACGCCCAATGTGGTGCCCGGGTCCGCCGAGGTGCTCATCACGATCCGCGATCAGGATCGAGCGGACGTCAATACCGTGACCGAATGGGTCAAGGATGTCGCCAACGGCGCGGCGACCTCGACCCGGACCCAAGTCGCGATCGATGCTTTCTTCGGCCTCCATGACCTGTTGCCGAACGAAACCTTGGCGGGCAGCATTCACGCCCATATGTCCGCGCTCCCCCTGAAGTGGACTGAGGAGGAACAGGGGTTCGCCAAGGCTTGCCAGCGCGAAATGGGATTGCCCGAGGCCGGACTTATGCCCAGCATCATGCCGGTTCTCCCTGAAATAACCACCGGGGGCGGAACCGATGTCGGAGATGTCAGCTACAATACACCTACGGGTCTCTTCGCATTGGCGACCATGCCTATCGGCGTCGGGCTGCACACATGGCCGGTGACCGCCTGTGGTGGCACGAGCATTGGCGACAAGGGGTCGATCTATTCGGCTATCGTCATGGCCGGTGTCGGCTATGACCTCATGACTAATCCGGAACTGCGCGCAGCCGCCCGAGCTGATTTCGACCGCCGCAAGGCGGGACGAAGCTATGTGTCGCCTCTGATCGAGAGCAGACTGCGCCCGGACGGGATACCTCCGCGTCTGCTTCTGCGCGATGGGAGCCAGGAGCTTGGCGTCGAATTCGTGAAGGAGGCCGAGGCGTCAAAGACGCCGACACCTTAGCGATCGGGCTTGCTGCCACTTGGCATTTCAGTGCCGCACGGGGGCGACCGGTCAAGTCATCGGGGCGAGGCAAATCTATTCGCCGCGATTCTTGTCCACTTGGCCTCTGATCGGGCCAACCGTGGATGTCGGCGACCGCGATCCAAGCGTCGACATAACATAACATAGTGTTCGGGATTTGGCGTGCGCATGATGCCGAGCGGCCGGCGATTTTTCCTGGCGCAATACCGACGCCACGGCCGGACGCGTCGGGTGATGATTGGGCAATTCGGGTGGCACGTGGCATGTCGGCTTTTGGCGGCAATAAGCGTTGCTTCGCGCGGTGTATCGGTATTTCCGGTGTCGGCGGACTGTGTTGCGAAAGTCGAAAATTGCAACGGTCCCAAATTTTTGGGAAACCCCTGAAGCGCGAAGAGATCGATGATTTGCACAGCCTCAGTCGCGCTACCGAAGTGCCTGCGAGTTTAGCGTGAGGCGACGAGGTACCTCAGATCTTTTACGGCAATACCGCGCCAGCAGCATTGCGGAACGGCAGCAGACCCTATTAAGGCCTGAAAGCCGATATTCCATCGACCAAAAATAGCATGTCCCTGCAAGACCAGCGTCAGCCGCCCCGGCGGCTGACCGCGATCTGCATTCAAGCCGATGCTCACGTCCGTTCACCTTCGCGTCCCGACAGGAGCAGCGCAATCCATCGCGTTGAATTGTGCTCGTCGCAGATGGTGAGCATCGCTATGACAATAGGCACACCAATGAAGGCTCCGGCGACTCCCCAAAGGAAGCTCCAAAAGAATACCGCAAACAGGACAACGAACGGCGAAATGGACAGAGCGGCACCAGCCATTCGGGGCTCAAGATAGCTTCCGATGAGAAACTGGATCATGTTCAGACATGCGAAGACCGCGATAGCAAGTTGCCACGACCCGAATTGAACCAGGGCGAACACTGTCGGGAAAACTGTTGCGACGAGCGGGCCAATGAAAGGAATGTAATTCAGCACGAACGCAATCACGCCCCACGCCGTCGCCAATTCGATACCGGCAAGCAATGCAAAGCTCCAAACGATGATGCCGGTCAAGATGCTTACGACGCTGCGGACAAGCATATATTTTTGCAGCTTGGCCGCGATGTCGGCACCGGCAACCAAAAGCATCTGCCCAGTCGTCACATCCTTGAGACGTTCGACATTCTTGCGAACGACCTCGACCTCGAGCAGGCCGAGGACGATGAAAGCGAAGGCAATGACAATAAAGGATATCAACCGGTAGCCTCCTCCTCCGAGGCCTTTCACCGCAGGAAGAAGCCAGTTCGTATTGCTGTAACTTTGGGTCACCATGTCCGTGACCGATACGCCGTGTCCGTCGAGCCAATCTGCTGCCTGCACATACAAGAGCTGCAGCCGGTCAGCGTTGTCGGTGAGCCATCTGACCACCTTGCTGAATCCCCAGATCAGCAAAAAACCAAGCACCGAAATAATGACGAGAACGCTAATGATCGTCACCACGAGAGCGAGAAGCTTTGGAATTCTCGCCTGGAGAGCCTGCTGGATTGGCCACACGATTGCGATGACGAACAGTGAGAACGCCACTGGTGCAACAATCGGTTGGGCAAGATAGAGACCGACAAGGACCAGGGTCGTCGCGCAGAATAGAAGCAGTGTCTTGATCGTACGATTTTGGGTCATCGCCAGAGTCGGTCCATGAGGGATTGTGTCAGGGCAGTCAGAGCCACGTCGATCACAACGGCGTAGCCGAACCATTTCCACCGCGGCTCCAGGAGGGAGCAGTTTACTTTGCTGGAATTCCGTGCGGTTGCACGCTCGCCAGAAGATCGCTTGCCCCGGTCCAGATAATTTGAATGCCGAGACAAAAAAGGATGAATGCGGAAAGCCGGGCGGCGATATCGGTCCCGCTGCCGCCCAACAGTCGTTCAACTCGATCCGAGTAGGCAAAGCAGATATAGATCGCCGCCGCCATCACGATAGTTGCGAGCAAGCTTGCAAGAAAAAAGCCGAGGTCTTGCGTGTAATCAGAATATGCAGATCGGGAAAGCCCAAGACTGATCATGACGGCGATCGTCCCGGGTCCAGTTGTGAGCGGTAACGTCAAAGGATAAAAAGCCAGGCCGCTATAGTCCACCCGCTGGTCGGTGGCCGTCGCTTCGGTCTCCGTGCGTGTGCCCTCATTCAGCAACTTCCAGCCGGACGACGACACAATGAGACCGCCGGCGACCCGAAGCACCGGCACCGAAATGCCATAGAGCTTCAGGACGAGCGCACCGAGCAGCAGCGATCCCGTCATCACAAAAAATGAATTTAGTGCAACCCGTCGTGCAAGTGATCTTCGCATGGCGATAGAGGCATATTTCGTCATGCTAAGAAAAACGAGCGCGGTCCCTGGCGGATTGATCACCGAAAACAACGCCGCAAGCACAAGAAGGAAGGTCTCCATATTTTCTCGCCAATCTCTCCGATACCGGTATCCGCTTTCCGAAGTTCGTTCGTACGGAGCCGCATCCCGTGAACCCTTGGCGTTACTCCTCGTTTCTGACCTAGGGGAATTCGGCAGAAGTGATCATGCTGCGGAACAGCAGCCAAATGCTAAGTGTCAAGACGGTGAGTTCGCCGAAGAGCGTAGATTTTAGAGCCAGCAGATTCATCATGTCGGCCGCGGATACCCAACTCTCCTGCCCACTCGTCTTGGTTTGAATCACCGGAACGCCCACTTGGGGAGCGCGGAGGAAATAGAGCAGAAGCTGCACCACCTCGAATAACATGACGAGCATCGAAAGAAGGATGCCAATCGCGCTTGAGGCAACTCCTATCCAGGCCACTCGCTGCACTGCAAATTCCGACGGGCGCCGTGCAGGATCGGCAATCTGCTCGCCGAGGCGTGTATATCGGTAGGACCACACCGTGGTGAACCCCAGCACGATCAATCCGGCGATCGCGAGATACTCAACCAGCAGAGAGCCACCACGCGTGCCCGCCCCGGCGTTGCGGCCCAATATCATGGCGTAGATCGCGAAGAAGACGGGGATCACACCGATCACCAGCTGGATCCAAAAGCCGGTCCAGCCCAGGCTCGTGAAAGCCTTCGCGAGACTGTCCTTGCTGGATGGTCTCAAAACTTTGCGGAGCGCCCGCAGCATCGTGATCGAGCCTTCACTGCCGCCACATGTTTGTGGATCATAGCCCAGCACGGATCGAATGTCGCTGGCCTTGGTCGCTTCTCCGGTTGCCTTCGAGTTCGTGGCTGGGCGCACGAAAACTGCGACGTTCAGTCCCACTCGGATTACCGTTGGTTAATTGCGCATCCATGGTCTCGCAATGGCGACTGCCCAATATGCCGATAAACAAAGGCGCTTGAACATGCTCGATAGGAGGGACGTGCCAGTGTTGAAGGATACGTCTTCACCGCAATGATCCGCAGGCTGAAGTTAGGCAGAAGACGTCGCAATTTTACTCTCGAGGAGCTCCTGACAAACACAGCGTCCGGCCTCCCTGGAGAGACTGCGCCGGATTTTTCCGACGATATCCGAAACGGCTTCGGTGACGCCGCAATTTCGGAGACGCGCGTCACTTGCGCGGAGAAGCGCTCCAAAGACGATTGAAGGCAAAGGACGGTTCGGACGCACCGCGAACCATTGCGCACGCCACGCGAGACGACGCTTCTCAGCGCCCCGAATTATCGGAAATCCGTGTTAGCAACGAAAACCGGCGCGCGAGAGGTCGTAAACCGAGCCCAACAGGCCTGTGAGTTGATATTGCGGGCGTGCGGTACTGTCGTCGTCGCTGCACTTCACGTTCTGTCGTCCAGGATCCGCCTTGTTGTTCCCTTCACGATATTGGCGATTGCGCCGATCTGACGGTATCCGCCGTTTTGTGTTTACCGGTTTTGATGGCAGTATTGTTGGCGGGGGCGACCTTCGCGCGCGTCCACGGCGGACTACAATATTGGAAAGAAGCGAACCATGTCCAACTATGATCGAAACACAGCCGCTTCTGGCGCCGGCGCCATCATAGTCGACGCCGGCCTGCGAACCTACATGCTGAAGATCTACAACCACATGGCGGCCGGGGTTGGCCTGACCGCCATCGTCGCGTGGTTGACCTATAGGTCTACCGGCCCAGAGCTGCTAACGAGTTCCCTGATGTGGGTGTTCGTTCTCGCACCCCTGGGCCTGGTGTTCTTCCTTAGCGCGCGTATCAACACGTTGTCGGCGAACACGGCGCGATCGATTTTTTTCGTCTATGCAGCCCTCGTAGGCGTGTCGCTCTCGACCCTCTTCCACATCTATACAAATTCCTCGATTACACGAGTGTTTTTGATTGCAGCCGCCATGTTTGGGGCACTGAGTTTTTTCGGATATACAACCCGGCGCGACCTGTCGGGATTTGGCACTTTCCTGTTTATGGGCCTGATCGGAGTCATCATCGCAAGCCTTGTCAACCTGTTCTTGCGCTCGACCCAACTTGACTGGTTGATCTCGGTTGTCGGCGTCGGGGTTTTTGCGGGTCTGACCGCCTACGATACCCAACGCATCAAAGCGATGTACGACCAAAGCGACGACGCAACGTCCGCAGCCCGCAAGGCCGTTATCGGCGCATTGTCGCTCTACCTCAACTTTATCAACCTGTTCATGATGTTGCTGCGCTTAGCCGGAAGTCGGCGCTAGGCGAGCGATGCAGACGTCGGACTGGACTGGCGTTTCGCGCACCATCAGAAGCGCCAGTAGAGGGGAACAACGAACAACGCGACGATCAACCACCAGATCGTAAGAAGAATGCCGAACTTCGGATAGTCGGAAAACTTGTATCCGCCCGGTCCCATCACCATGAGGTTCACGGGGGTGGCGATGGGAGTGAGCAGCGCAGCGTGCGATGCGATGGCGATGGCAACGATAAATGGCAGGGGCGACACGCCCAGCTCATGCGCCATGGCGATGCTGATCGGAAAGAACAGCAGGGCCGTTGCGGTGTTGCTGATCACGCAGCCGGTCAGCGCGGCAACAACAAATAGTCCGGCCATGAACGCACGCGGACCCGCGTTGCCCAGGAAGTGGATCAGGGTGTCGGCGATCAAATCCGCGGCGCCGGTCTTGGTCATTGCCGCGCTCAACGGGATCATGCCGCCAATCAAAAAGCAGGTATTCCAGTCGATACCCTTGTAGGCCTGCGGGATGGTGACGACACCTGCAAGGACCATCAAGATCGCGCAAACCAGTCCGGCGACCGAACTGGGTAACAGGCCGGTCGCGAGCAGGATTACAAGGAGCGCGAGAATGGCGACCGCCTCAACCGCGCCAAGGCCCAGCGGCACGGCCTGACGGCGCACCACCTCCGGCGAGTCCACGACCAGCATCTGAGGATCTGTCAAGTGCTTGTCGAGCGCTCCCCAGCTCCCCTGCAACAGCAAATGGTCGCCGACGGCCAGGCGATGTGCCCCCGCACCGACGTCCTCGCCGCCGCGTTGGACCGCCAGCACCAGCAGATCTCCGTCACGCGCGGTCATGCCGGCAAATACCATTTCCCCCACGAGCTTCGAGCGAGGCGGGATGACAATCTCCGCCAGGCCCGACGTGCGATTGAACAGCGCTTCGGCTAAAGAAGCCGGATTTCTTCGGAACAGAACGCAAGATGCTGCTCTGCTGCCAACTGACCGGCGGCCTGCGCATCGCCGCGAACGATCAACAGGTCACCCTCAGCGAGATTCTCGCGTGTCAGCAACTTTCCGCTCCCAGCCTCCTGAATTGCGACGAGCGAGAGACCAGCATATTGTGCAATGTTCACTTGCTCTCGCCGAGCGCCGACAAGCGCAGAGGTCGATCGAACGCGCAGCCGATGCAACCCGTCCTCGATCTTGTATTGCTCAACCAGGGTGCGCGCATGCCGACTGAAGTCAGGCGGCAACGAAGCTCCATTCGTATGCGGCAGCAACCATTTCGCGGTCAGCAGGATGATCGCCATGGTGCCCAGCAACATCGGTATTCCGGCGACGGCAAACTCGAAAAATCCAATAGGCTGCAAACCGGCGTCCACGGCCGCGCTTGACGCGATCACGTTCAAAGGAGCGCCAATCAGCGTCAACATGGTCGAGCCATGCGTCGCAAAAACCATGGGGAGGAGCAACTGCGATGTGGGAATATGAAGGCGGACTGCAAGACACCACGCACAATGGAAGCAAGGCTGCGACCGTGCCATTGACGCTTATGGTGCAGGTGAAAAGCGCCGCCAGCAGCATGAGCAGGATCATGAGCCGCGGGCGGCTTTCGCCGGCCTGTCTGATCAACCACTGCCCGGCCCAGGTCGTTATCCCCGACGCTTCCAGTCCGCTCGCCACCACGAACAGAGATGCGATGAGCACGACGGTAAGGTCGCCAAACCCGCCCAATGCTTGTCCGACCGGGAGGATGCCGGTGAAGTAGAGCGAAAGCGAAACTCCCATGGCTACGATCACCGGAGGCACGCGCCCCCACATGAAAAGTACGAGCGCCACAAAGATCAGAAGAAATACAATGACGATGCCGCTCATGGCCGACCTCCCCAGTCACCCAGTACGTAGCCAAATTCTGATTGATCCAAGTTTGATGAAGGCCAGACAAGACAAGTCTGCTTCGAGCTTGCCACATCGCGTGAGGCTCGGGAACGTCCGCAACATCGTGTCTTCGAGTCTTGACAACCGTCGCAAATCTGCGGCGACCGGCAGGATCGAAAGTCCCTGTCCCTGGTTGCCGATCCGGCTGGCTTCAAAACCGCGCAGTCACCGAGCCGACGACGCGGTTGGCGTTAGCAGAAACCGGTACCAGCCGGGACCGTTGCGACCGTGCCACCAAAGACGTTCCGATGTAGTGGACAAATTCGAGGCCGACATCGAGCCATCCATTCCCCACGGTGTTGCCGCGCAGCTCGGCGAACGGGCTCCATATCAGGTTGACGATCGCCTGTTCCATGGTGTTGTTCAGCGACGTCGCCGAGACCGATCCCGGTATGAACATCTGCGCGTACGATGGATATTGCTGCCATGCGTAGGAATAGACGAAGTTGCTCCGCCATTGTGGCGTCCAGAAGTGGCGGTAGGTCGCGGTCGCGCCATACGTCGGCAGCGGATTGAGACTGAAATCCGTGGCCGTGCCTGGCAAGCCGATGTTCGACAGCACGTCCTGGCCAAAAGTGTTGCCGCCGAAATAACGCCCTATGCCCTGACCGTAATAGGCCATGCCAGCCAGCTCATCCGGACCGAACGCCCCCGACAGCCATCGCATCGGAAATCGACCAGTTGCTGCCACACCCCAGCCAGCCGCATCGCGCGTGAGCCAGGGCGGCGCAGCTGCCGTGCCTTCGGTTCGGACCGTCAGCTCGCGCAACAGGCCGCGCATATCAAGCACCAGACCGTCGTTACGATATTCCAGCCGACCGAGAAGATCGGGCCAAAGTGTAAATGCGGGCTAAGACCGGCAAAGCCGGTCGGGGTGCTGTTCTGGGTGAATACGCCGGCGACGGACGTGTACTGCGTGTCCGGCATTTCAAGCGAGACCTGGCCGGTCAATCCCGGCGCAAGCGTCGCGATCGCGCGAACCTGCGGCTGACGTACAAAGGACTGATTGAGATTGGTCGAAAAGTTCACGGTTTCATAAACGCCCTCGTTCCACAGGCTGTTCGCCTGCCCGATCAAGATGCGGAGCTGCTCCGTACCGAGTTCGCCCCACGCCTGACGAAGCCGAAACACCATATTGGTCGAGGTCGGCGCGCCACCTCCGAAGTCGCCTTCCAGGCGGGTTTCCAGCGTGCCCCAGGTGGTCGGTGTCCGCGTATCGATGCCGAAGCGGCTGAACCGCAGCGGACATTCCGAAATCGCCTCCTTGCAGGGCGGCCGGACTGCCGGTGAGCGGTATTGCTTGTACCGTCGGCGCATCGGTCTGGTTACGGGCATTGAAGTCACGGTAACCGTGGATGTTGGCGAAGCCGTAAAACCGGATCTCCGATTGACTGCCGGGGACACGCAATGAAAGACCCGGTAGATCGGAACGCAAGGCATCCTGGCCCTCGCCGTCAAATTGGCTGCCCATTGCTTCGGGCGCACGCAAGGCAGGTGCGGTCGCCGTGGGGACGGCACCTGGCGGGACAGCAGTATTCGATGTCAACACCGGCTGTGCCGACGTCACTGCGACCTGCGGCGGCTTTTGCTCTGCAGCCGGCTCACGACGTGCGGTCGTGGCCTGGGATTTCGGATGCTTGTCACGAGACTCAAGTTCGTCGACACGATGCTGTAGTGCGCCAATCAGCTTGTCGCCTTCCGCTGTGCGGCGCTGCAGCGCATCAATGCGCCGCAACAACTCTTCCATGGAAGGTTTCTGCTCCTGCGCCACCGGCGCCTGAGCATGAGCTGAACTCGTCAGAACTGCGATAAGCATAACGCCGCAAAAAGCTCGAAGCATCCACTTGCTCCCCGCCGGCAGGCTCCCGCGTATCAATCCTAACCAAATAACACTTTGCACTGGAACGAGCGCAAGGCCCCTCAATCGGCGCGCTCGCCCTTTCGACTGGCGTGTAGCATTTTTGCCGCAAAATCCCTGCTGGGGATTTGGCACGACATCCAGCGTGACGACGAGGGCGCCAAGTAAGTTGAGCATCGCCTATGGAGGCAAATCGGATGGATCGTCCATCGGACCTGATGTCCACGACGATACCGACGCCGCGTCCTGCGGTGACGACGCCACTCCGGAATCCCTGGCGGGTGCAACAGGCGTCGTTCCAGCCTTCGCAGGTGGCGATGCTGGATGGTCGATGCCGTCCCGGATACGCTCCACAAGATATGGATAGAAGGGGTTTGAAGCGACACGGAGCAAGGCATCCAAGCTCGTGATTAGAACATTCCGTTCACCCCGCGGCGCCAAAGCTCCGAGGTTTGGTCCAAAGCTTTCCGTCTCGTTGGGTATCATGCCGTACAGGGCATCATCCATCGGAAACGGCAGCGCAACGTGCGACAGCGAATACACGCCGGGCGGATAGCTTATTCCCAACGGGCGTCGGCGCTCGTTCATGTCTCCGGCGTCTATCGAGCGTTCCTCGACTTCGCTGCTGGTTTCCGCCGCGTTCGTGATGACCGTAACTCGATATGAACGCAGCGCCGGCGGAAGGAGTCGATTGAGCGCGGTGTCGGCCAAAGGGCGCAAAAGCGGGCCAAACTTGACGGTTCGGTTGACATCGAAAAGCACCAGTTCGCTTCCGTTTGAAGGCAGCTGCGCGTAGAGCCCCGAAACGATGGCGGGCGTGCTGACCGTGAAGTCCATCACCGATTGGAATGTCAAGACCGGAGGCAACGCGCCGAGACGCCCACCGCGGCGAAGGTCCAGGATCTGCTGCTGCAGGACCTGCGTCAGGCGGAACGATTCCCGTGCACCATTGACGGGAAACGAGTTGTACTTGAATGGATTGAATTCCGGGAGGATGCCGAGCCAGGCGGCCTTGGCAAATGCCGGAAAAATGGCCGGAAGCCCCGCAAGTCCGGCAAAGCGCGCGAAGCGCGTGATGCCGATCATCGGCGATATCAGGACGATCTGATCCGCACGTGCCAGCTCCGGGTTCGCAATGGCATCGAGCGCGTATTTGAGTGCCAATGCCCCGCCATTCGAGAAACCAACGAGATAAAGGGGCGCAGGCGCAGGTACCCGTTGCCGAGCTTCGCGTATGGCCAAGCGTGTCGCTGCCAGCCAATCCTCCCACGTCACCGCGGTCAATCCCGCCAGCACCGTGCCATGACCGGGCAGCCTGATCACGAGCGCGACGAAGCCGCGGTCACGGTAGACCCGTGCAATATGGCGCTGGCTGTAGGGAGAATCTGTCAGCCCGTGCAGCAACACGACAACTCCGCGAGGAGCGCCGTCCGGTTCGAGCACGAACGAACAATTGAAGTCCTGGGAAAAGTGCGGTGGATAGACCGGGCTCCCCTCAAAATATCGGTTGATAGGAACACGCTCACCAGGTGTCAGCTTCTGAGAAACCTCCAGGCGTACGTCTTCAAAGATCCGGGCTTCCGCCGCAACGTACCCTTTCCAATCTGTCTTATTGATTTCCTCGACACCCAACTCACGCGGTACATAGGTATGCCAAACCTCGAGAGAGGGACCACGTTGAACATCGTAAACGCGTATCGCAAAAAAAGTCAGCGCTGCGACAGTCAGGATAACCGCTGTCCATTTCAACCAACCGAGAACTTTCGTACGCACCATACGGCTCGCCTATCACGACCAGGACATCATTCCGGCACATCCTCCGCCTTCATGAGCCCTGGCGGCGAACTCCATCCGATAACCGCGACCACACTCGGACAACGATTGAGTCGCGCGTCCTGGTGTTGCAGCCCTATATCCCCCAGGGAAGGCCCAGAAGGTACCAGACAACGAACAGCAACGTCCAAATGATGGCCATGCAGAGTGCATAGGGCAACATCAGCGCAACGACCGTCCCGACACCCGCGCTCTTGTCGTAAATCTGAGCAAACCCAACCACCATGGCAAAATAAGCATTAAGCGGGGTAATTGAGTTGGTTGGCAAGTCGCCGACGCGATAAGCGGCGAGGACAGCTGCGGGATCGACGGCAAGCTGCACGAACAATGGCACGAAAACCGGCGCGAAGATCGCCCACTTGGCAATCGCGGGCGTGAAGATGAAGTTCAGGATCGTCACCACCACGATGAACCCCACTAGCAGCCACAGCGGAGCGATATGAGCGCTTTTCAGCGCGTCGGCCATCGTTAGGGCCATGAGGGTCGGAATGTTGCTGTAATTAAAGTAGTCCACGAATTGGCTGATGACCACGAACAAAAGGATGGTCCCGCCCAATGAGGCCACCGCCTTCGTCATGGCCGCGATGACATCTGCAGAGCCGGTCATCGTTTTTGCAGCGATGCCATAAGCGACACCGGTTGCAAGGAACAGCACCATGATGACCCCGATGAGGCCGTTCATGAACGGGGAGTTGCCGATGAGCACACCCGTCGTCGGATTTCGCAGAGGCGCTCCCGACGGTACCGTCAACAGAACGAACACGATCACAACCCCAAGCAGTGCAAGGGCAGCGTACCGCAGCCCTCGCAACTCGTCGGCAGAAAGCTGCTTGCCATCCTGGCCGGGCTGAACGCCGGCGGTTGGCCCAGCCTGGTACGCCCCAGTCGAGGCTCGATGATCCGCTCGCTGACCAGTGCAATGACGACCGTCAAAACCAGAACGGCCACAATCGAAAACAAGAGATTGGCCGTCAAATCCAGCGAGATGGTGGGATTGACCATGTGGATGGCATCGTTGGTCAGTTCAGTGAGGACGGCATCGAGCGGCTTGATGATCATGTTGACGTTGAATGCGCCGGCGACCGCCGCAAATCCCACAGCCAGCCCGGCGAGTGGATGCCGGCCGACGCTCAGGAAAGCAGCGCCGGCCAAGGGGATCAACACCACATAGCCGGCATCGGAGGCGATGCTCGACAGAATTCCGACGAACGCGATGATGTAAACCAGTGCCCCGCTCGGAGAGACGGCCACGAGCTTTCTGATCAACGCATTCACCAAGCCGGCCTCCTCGGCCACTCCAACGCCCATCATGGCGACGATCAATAGGCCTACTGCGGAGAAACCCAAAAGGTTCGGCACGAGCCTGGTGTAGATGTGGCGAATTCCATCCGCCGTCAGCAGGCTGTTTGCGGCGGTGGTTGCGGTCTCGATCTTGTGCGTATCAGGATTGATGACCTGGTAGGTGACAGAAGCCCCCAGCATGTACAGAAGCTGAGAGAGCACCAACACGACAGCGATGAGGACGAGGAAGATCACGATCGGGTGCGGAACGCTGTTTCCCACACGCTCAACGGTGTCGAGGATCTTTGCGTCATCGTTTTAGCTGTCGCTGCGGCCATGGCTTTGCTCCCTTCGGTCTTATTTTATCTTTATCCATTTGCTAGTGTGACCTTGGATCTGACACTCGCTGTTTGAGGTCGCGGCGATACTTAGCGAATGTCAGATCCGCCACGCTAGACGTGGCCGGCGACCGAGCGGATCACGGCGGCAGCAGCCACGGCACCAAGATGACGCAAACAATCAGAACGACGATGGCAAATGGCACGCCGACACGCACGAAATCTCCAAATGTGTAGCGGCCCGGCGTGACGACCAGTGTGTTTACCGGCGAGGACACCGGCGTCATGAACGCTGTCGAGGCCGCCAGCGCCACGATCATTGCGAACGGATACGGCGAGGCATTCAGATCGTGCGCCACGGCAAGTGCGACAGGCGCCATCAGAATCGCGGTCGCGGTATTGGAAATGAACATTCCGAGCATCGCGGTAATGACAAAAATGGTTGCAAGGACTAAGCGAATGTCGGCGCCCGCCGTGAGTTCCCTCAGACCATCAGCGGCCAGATCGACACCGCCTGTCCGCTCCAGAGCGATGGAGAATGGCAACATGCCAACGATCAATACGATCGTTTTCCAGTCGATCGAACGGTAGGCGCTCGTGAAATCGATACAGCCAAGGACACCCATAAGAAGGCATCCGATCAGCGCAGCCTGCACGTTCGGGACGATGCCGCCGACCATGAGCACGATGACAAGGGCCAGACACACGAGCGCCTGCAATGCGCGGCCCGGGGCCGGAAGCCGTTCGTCACTTTCGGCTGGCAGATTAATGATGACCATGTTCCCAGTGTCGCCGCGGAGCCTCTCGATCTCTGCCCAGGGTCCTATGAGCAGCAAGATGTCTCCTACGCGGAGCTTCTCCTTCAGCAGGTCGCCGGCGTGTGCGCTGCCGCCTCGCCGTAGTCCGATGGCGGTGAGCCCAAATCGGGTGCGGAACTCGGCTTCGACGAGCGTCTTGCCGACGAGTTCAGAGGTCGGAGGCACGAGGACCTCGGCCATGCCTATTTCTTGCGATCGGTCGGAGAAATAAGCGCCGGTGAGCGGCAATTCTTCCAGCACATACTGCTTTCGAAGCGCATCGATATCTCTGCTCGATGCCGAGCTATCGATCAGCAATATGTCACCGGATTGCAGTTCCGTCTTGGCGGAAGGCCTCAGAATTTCGCTGGAGAACTTCCCGCTGCGTTCTATCGCGACGATGTTGGCGCCCGAGGTGCTCCTCAGATCCAGGTTCTCCACGTTCTTTCCCGCAAGCGGCGACCCGTCCATGATCCGCAGACGGCTCTCCCGGTCAGCAAGTCTGTATTCATCGATCCAGTCCGAGAAACTGGCGCGATCGGGCATTTTCAGATCGCTCGACGCCGGCAGCCAACGCCGGGCCAAACACATATAGACGATCCCGAGCAGGAGCACCGGCACGCCGAACGGTGTGAAGCTGAAGAAGTGAAAACCCTGCACGCCATGGCGCTCCAGTTCGCCATTCACGACCAGGTTTGGCGCAGTCGCAACGAGCGTCATCATCCCGCTGATGAGTGCGGCGAAGCTGAGCGGCATCATAAGCCGGCCAGCGCTGATGCCAGTCGCTTGCGCGATGCGCAGCGCCACGGGAATGAAGATCGCTGTCACCGCTGTGGAGCTCATGGTCGCACCGAGCCCGCAGACAACCAGCATAAGCAGGACGATGAGGCGAACCTCGCTGTTTCCGGCCTTGGCAATCAGCCAGTCGCCCAGCCGCTGGGCCACACCCGTGCGCACCAAGCCATTGCCTATGACGAAAAGGGCTGCGATCAGGACGATGTTCGGGTCGCTGAAGCCGGACAGCGCCTCGTTCACGGTCAGCACACCCGTGAAGGGTAACGCCACGAGCATGATCAGTGCGACGGCATCCAGACGAGGCTTGTTGATCGCGAACATCACGATCGCAGCAACAAGCAGGACCAGGACAATCCCGAGAATTTCGCGGTCATTTCTCACCCGACATGTGCTTGGCGCCGGTCCCGCATATCGTTGCCAAGATGCGACCTCCCCTTTTTCTTTTTTTAGAATTTTTCTGAAAGCCGATGATCCAGGACTGAGGGTAAAGACTATGGGTAGATACGTCGATCCTCGTTGTTGCGGTCAGACTTCTGGCTTCGAAACGAATAGATCCATACCCAGTCGCTGCGACAAATACTTCGCAACAAGCTGTCCCTTGACACTGTTGCCCGCGGAGTCGAGCGGAGGAGCGAACGTTCCGAGCCCGCCCTTGCCCGGAGACACGGCCACGATCCCACCACCAATCCCGCTTTTGCCCGGCAGCCCGATATCGTAAAGCCAATCGCCAGACGTCTCGTAAAGTCCGGCGGTCGTCATCACGGCCAGCGCATAATGACAGACGGGAGAATCGACGACCCGCTGCCTGGTGAGGGGATTTACCCCGCCATCAGCCAACGTCGCTCCCATCACCGCCAGATCCCTCGCGCTGACATTCAGCGAACATTGGCGCGTGTACAGGTCGGTTGCCTCGGCAGGATCGCAATAAATGCGCTCGAAGCTCTGCAGCAGGCGCGCGATGCTCTGATTGCGGAAGTTGGTCTGCGTCGCAGACACGTAGACCTCGGTTGAGCGGAGAGGCCTGCCGGCGAACTGAGACAGCGTTGCGTAGATAAACTCCCACTTCGCATCGACGGTTGCGCCGGGGACGAGGCTTGTAGTCGCGATCGCGCCAGCATTCACCATCGGATTGGTACGGCCATCGCCGCTGCTTTCGACCGCCGCCAGCGAGTTGAAAGGAAGACCAGTGGCATTCGCGCCAAGTTTCTGGCGAGCCTGCTCCGGACCCACAGCCTGGCAAACCGCAGCGAAGACGAACGGCTTCGACACGCTCATGATCGAAAATTCGTATTCGGCGTCGCCTACCGCGTGGACTTCTCCATTGGTTCCGACGACGCAAACGCCAAACAGGTCGCTCGGTACCGCTGCCAATGCCGGATAAACCTGCGAGTTCTTTCCGTCCGCGGTTGATTTGTAACGCTGGTAAGCCTCTTCGACGAACCTGACGACATCTTTTGCCGCCGGTAGATGTCCGGTCGATACATACTGAGAGCCGACGAGGTCTTCCATGCCCGCTGGTGCACTCACGACTTACATCTCTGCTTTCCGCGCGAGAAACTTCTTCAATACCTGTCCGACGCGATCTCGGACGGACAGTCTGCGAAAACCGGTCTTTATAACTTGCGCGCGAAATATCTCAAGCTCGCTATATTTTGTAAGGCTAGCACCGCAGTCGATTTCTTTGCAAGCCCAGGCCATGCGGTGAGACGTGCGATGTATCCAACGGCCGGCAAGCCTGCTACACGCACGAGCGCGATGCGACGAGACACGCTGCCACCGAGTCTATCAGCCTCACGCGCTTGAGCACCATTGCGGTACCGGCACACGCGTCATCCGCTTCGCCCGACGGCATTCCAGGTCATCGATCATCGAAGATCCCAGCTTGAAATGGGCCTTACATTTCCCGGTTGCTAAAAGTCAGCATTGCTGACGTTGAGCTCCGACATAAACTCACACATCAACTCCGGTGCAACAAACCAACCCACGCATCGCCTTTTTGATGGTTATTACCCGAACGGGCAATTGTAACGCATCTCCGTGCCGCGTTCGGCAGCTGCTTGTCTCATGTCGCTTCAGCCTTGCGACTTACATGCTTGAATTTCGCTGAACGATATGCTCGCATATTAACGCTCTAGTAGAGTAGCTATCGCAATTAAGAAGCAGAATTTGCAGGTCGCAAGCGACGGCCTGAGGTTGACTGTATAATCCTCACGGAGGCCTCAATGTCTGATCTCGAAGCCGTCCTCGCCAACATTGAATCAAATCTGGACGCTGCCTATGAGCGGCTGTTTGCGCTGCTGCGCATTCGTTCGATTTCGACCGACCCGGCCTACGCAAAGGAATGTCGCGCATGCGCCGATTGGCACGTCCAGGATCTTCGCAGCATCGGCTTCGAGGCGAGCGCCCGTGAGACGCAGGGGCTTCCTATCGTTGTCGGTCACGACCGCCACTCGTCGGGCCGTTCGGTGCTGTTCTATGGACATTACGACGTGCAGCCGGTCGATCCTGTCGAACTCTGGGATCATGATCCCTTTGAACCCTTCATCGAAACGCGTCCTGACGGGTCGCGCGCAATTCGCGCGCGAGGCGCCTCCGATGACAAGGGTCAGGTCATGACGTTCATAGAGGCCTGTCGGGCATGGAAGGCGGTCGCCGGCAAACTTCCCGTGCCGACCTCCATTCTGCTTGAAGGCGAAGAGGAATCGGGCGGCGCCAGTCTGCCGCCTTTCCTGGAAACTCACGCTGACGAGCTGCGTGCCGATATCGGACTGATCTGCGACACCAATATGTGGGACGCGCGAACGCCAGCTATTCAAACCATGTTGCGCGGCCTCTGCGGCGAAGAACTGACGATTCGAGCGGCTGACCGCGATCTGCACTCAGGCTTCTACGGATCCGCAGCGGCGAACCCCAATCGCGTCCTTGCGCGCATTCTTTCCGATCTGCACGACTCGAACGGCCGCGTGACCATACCCGGCTTCTATGACGGCGTTCCGGAACTGCCGGAGGCGTTGCGCGCCCAGTGGGACACATTGAACTTTGATCCAGCTGCCTTTCTCGGCGCGATTGGACTCTCGGTGCCTGCCGGCGAAAAAGGGCGCTCGGTCCTGGAAATGATCTGGTCTCGTCCAACCTGCGAGATCAACGGCATGGGCGGAGGCTATCAGGGAGCCGGCTTCAAGACTGTCATCCCCTCCACAGCCTCGGCCAAGGTGTCCTTCCGCCTTGTCTTCGACCAGGATCCGCATGCGATCCGCGCCGCGTTTCGCGACTTTGTGCGAAAACGTGTGCCCGCCGACTGCAAGGTGGAATTCGCCGAGCATGGCGCCGGGCGGGCGATCCGTTTCCCGATCGAAGCCGATGCATTCGCGAAGACGCGCGATGCGCTCACAGCCGAGTGGGAACATCCGGCCGTTTTCATCGGCGGTGGCGGATCAATTCCGGTGACTGCGGAATTGAAACAGAAGCTGGGCATGGACGTGGTCCTGGCGGGCTTTGCGCTGGACGATGACCGGATCCACAGTCCGAACGAGAAATATGAAGTGGAGAGCTTCCGTCGCGGCGTTCGCTCCTGGGCAAGGATCCTGCACGCGTTGGCACAGCAGTAACAGCGTGCTCATTCGCGGAAAAAGAAACACAAATACAAGCGTTTCCGACTAACGGTCATTGCCGCGCTTGCGAACATCTTCAAGCATATTTGACACGTATATGCTGGTCAGGAGCGACGAGCATGTTTTTTGTCGCGACAACAGAGAATACTGCCGGGATAGCTGGCGGTTTTCGATAGAAACGGGCTGGAATGACAGGGCAACTCGAAGTTTCACGCGAGACGGTTCAGATCGATCTCGCTTTGCAGGGCGGTGGCTCTCACGGCGCTTTCACGTGGGGAGTGCTTGACCGTCTGCTCGAAGAGCCCTGGCTGAAGATCGACGCCATTTCCGGCACGTCTGCGGGCGCTATGAACGCCGCCGTTTTGGTCAGTGGCTACATTCAGGGCGGTGCGCAAGGCGCACGCAAAGCGCTGGACGCCTACTGGGAGCGAGTTGCCGCTTCCGCGCGTTTTAGTCCCATCCAACGGTCGATGTTCGACCGCTTGATGAATCGTTGGTCGCTCGACACCTCCCCCGGCTATATGATCATGGACCTCATGAGCCGGTTGGTTTCACCCTACAATCTCAATCCATTTGGCCACAATCCAATCCGGTCGATCCTCGAGGACAGCATTGATTTCACGCACCTTCACGAGGCACCAATCAAGCTGTTTATTACCGCGACCAATGTCCGTACCGGGCGCGGCAGAATTTTTCGCAGCAAAGAAATTACGCCGGAGGTGTTACTCGCCTCAGCCTGCCTGCCGACTTTATTCCAGGCGATCGAAATCGATGGCGATCCCTACTGGGACGGTGGTTACGCCGGCAATCCTACGATTTCGCCCCTGGTCCGTGAAAGCGACGCCAGTGACGTCATCCTTGTACAGATCAATCCGCGCGAGCGCCGCGATACGCCGCGTTCGGCGGGTGACATTCTGGACCGGCTAAATGAAATCTCCTTCAATGCGCCCTTGATGAAGGAGCTGCGCATGATTGCGCTGCTGCGTCAGGCTGCCGATCCCGGCACGGGCGAAGGGCGGCGCTGGGCAGGAATGCGCACACACCGCATCCTCACGGACAAGCTGGCTGAGTTCGGTGCCTCCTCCAAGCTCAACGCCGAATTCCGCCTTCCTGCAGCTGCTCAAGGCCGAAGGCCGGACCACGGCGGAGGATTTCCTCAAGTCCCACGGGGCGGATCTGGGAAAGAACTCGACCGCGGATATCGACGTTCTTCTGGCGGAGTGCTGACCATGGGCCCGAATCATCTGATCGGCCTGCTCGCGAGCGTGCCGCATCATGGTGCGGTCGTGATGCCCCTGTCTGTCAGCGGACCAACCCATGGCGCAAGCTACAAGGACATTTTCACAGTCGGCATTCCCGCCGCGCTGATCGCCCTTGTCATCGTCATCATGCTGGTCTCTCCTGCAGTTACGTTCTGAAAGCTCCCGCTGGCAATCCCCGCAGCCAACCCGAGGTTCGAATGTTGTCTTCGTCCAACTGCTCCTTGTTTCTCCAGCGCCCGCCCCGGCTGTTGCTCGTTGCTGCCCCAGCGCTCGTGCTAATGCTCTGTGGTTGCAAACAAGAGGTTGCAAAAGAGGCGCCGCCACCACGTCCCGTCCGTGCGGTTGTCGTCGAAAAGGGTGGCCTCGGCCAGTCAATCGTCCTTACCGGACAGATCCAGGCGGAAAAGGAAGTCGCTCTTGCCTTCCGTATCGGCGGCCGGATCATCGAGCGCTCGGTGGATGCCGGTGATAGCGTCAAGGCTGACAAGGTGGTGGCCAAGCTCGATCCGCAGAACGAGTTGAACTCGCTTCGCTCCGCGAACGCCGCACTTTCTGCTGCCAAGGCCCGGTTGGAACAGGATACCAACCATTTCGACCGCCAGGAAACCTTGCTGCAACAAGGCTGGACGACCCGCGCGAATTTCGATCAGGCCCAGCAAGCGATGCGCACGGCGCAGGCGCAGGTGGATGACGCCAGGGCCCAGGTTGAAATCGCCGAGGACCGCGTCAGCTACACCCAACTCAAGGCTGGTTTGAACGGCACGATCACTCGCCGCGCGGTGGAATCCGGTGAGGTGGTACAGGCGGGACAGACGGTGTTCGTCGTCGCGCGGGAATCCGGTTGGGACGCCGTCTTCGACGTTCCGGCTCAAGTGTTGCGCACGGCCCCGGGAGACGCCGATGTGATCATCGCGCTGACCGACGACCCCAATGTCACCGCAAAGGGCCGGGTGCGGCAGGTCGATCCGCAGGCCGATCCTGTCACGCGCACGTTCCGGGTCCGCGTGACGGTCAATGATCCACCGCCGGCCATGCGGCTTGGCGCGACCGTATCGGGCCGGGTGGAAATCGATCACGGCCACGGAATTTCGCTTCCAGCGAGCGCCTTGACGTCCAAAGACAAGACTCCTGCAGTTTGGGTGGTCGATCCGGACAGCTTGACCGTCGCTCTCAAGCCTGTCGAGGTCTTGCGCTTTGATCCTGGGACAGTGGTGCTTTCGGGAGGTCTCGACGGCGGCGAGATCGTTGTCACCGCGGGTGTGCAGGCGCTGCACCCGGGCCAAAAGGTCAGGCCGCTGGGAGTGAGGTCATGATTGGCCCCAATCTTTCCGACTGGGCGCTGAAACATCGATCCTTTATCCTTTTTGCAATGATCTCGATCGTCGTCGCTGGCTTGTCGTCCTACTACCGTCTTGGACGCAGCGAAGACCCGGCCTTTACCTTTCGCACCATGATCGTGCAGGCGGCCTGGCCCGGGGCAACGCTCGACGACACCCTGAGCCAGGTCACGGAACGTCTCGAGCGCAAGCTGCAGGAAACAAAGGGCCTGGATTTCCTGCGCTCTTATACCAGTCCGGGCCTGACGACGATTTTCGTAACCCTCAAGGGCTCGACCTCAGCAAAGCAAGTGCCGGACGTCTGGTATCAAGTCCGCAAGAACATTGCCGACATGCGTCGGACCTTGCCCCAGGGTGTGGTCGGTCCTGGCTTCAACGATGATTTCGGCGACACTTTTGGCCTTATTTACGCATTCACTGCTGACGGCTTCAGCCATCGCGAGCTGCGCGATCATGTCGAGGACATGCGCTCGAAGCTTTTACAGGTGCCGGATGTCTCCAAGATCGAACTGCTCGGCGCGCAGGATGAGCAGATCTATGTCGAGTTCTCGACCCGCCAGCTCGCGGGCCTTGGGATCGACCGCGCCGCGCTGATCGCAGCACTCCAGGCGCAAAACGCCGTGATTCCCGCGGGTTCGATCCAGACCGGCGACGAGAAATTGTTGATACGCGTGACCGGCGCCTTCAGATCCGAGAATGATCTGCTCGATGTCAATTTCGTGTCGAACGGACGCTTGATCCGCTTGCGTGACATCGCCGACGTACGACGCTCGCTGTCCGATCCGCCGCAGCCGATGTTCCGGGTCAATGGCAAGCCGGCGATCGGCCTTGCCATCGCCATGCGCGACGGCGGCGACATCCTGGCGTTGGGCGAAAATGCAAAAAGAGTGATCGATGCCGGCATCGCCGATCTGCCGATCGGCATCGACGTGACTTTGGTGTCCGACCAGCCGGTGGTGGTGAAAAACGCTATTGGCGAATTCATGGAATCGCTCTGGCAGGCCATTGCCATCATCATGGCTTGCAGCATCGTCAGCCTTGGATTCCGGCCCGGCGCGGTGGTCGCCTTGTCCATCCCGCTGACAGTGGCGATTATCTTTCCCATCATGGAATTCATCGGGATCGACCTGCAGCGCATTTCGCTCGGCGCGCTGATCATCGCACTCGGTCTGCTGGTGGACGACGCGATGACGACGGTCGATGTGATGACCTCACGCATGGCGGCGGGCGACAGCAAGGAGAAGGCGGCGACTTTCGCCTATGATACGCTGGCATTTCCGATGCTTACCGGCTCGTTCGTCACCGCTGCGGGCTTCGTGCCAATCGGCTTCGCGCGGTCCTCGGCCGGTGAGTATACGTTTTCGATCTTTGCCGTCGTATCGATTGCGCTGATCGTCTCCTGGTTCGTTGCGGTGCTGTTCGCGCCGCTGCTCGGGGTCTGGCTGCTCAAAGCTCCCAAGCAGGAAAAAGACCCGAAAGCCAAGCCGGATCATGGGCGCATTCCGCTCGCTTCTGCTGACGGCCATGCGCCGTCGATGGATGACGGTTGCAATCACGCTCGCATGTTTCGTGGCGTCGCTGTTGGCTCTGCCGCTGGTGCCCCGGCAATTCTTCCCGGCCTCGGACCGTCCGGAGCTGGTGGTCGATCTGACCCTGCCGCAAAATGCGTCGATCTTCGCCAGCGACGCGCGCGGCGACCAAGCTGGACGCCATTCTCAAGGACAATCCCGACGTCGCGAGCTGGAGCACCTATGTCGGGCGCGGCGCGATCCGCTTCTATCTTCCGCTGAACGTGCAGCTCAACAACGACTTTTTTGCGCAGGCCGTGGTCATCGCCAAGGATGTCGCTGCGCGTAAAAGGCTGCAGGCCACACTTGAGAAAAAGCTGGCCGAGGAATTCCCGAGCGCCGTTTCTCGCGTTTCGCCGCTGGAGCTTGGACCGCCTGTGGGATGGCCGGTGCAATATCGCGTCAGTGGCCCGGATTTGACCCAGGTCCGGACGATAGCCTTGCAGCTCGGCCAGATTCTCGGCTCCGACGGCAATCTGCGGCGGGTCAATTTCGACTGGATGGAACCGGCGCGGAAGGTGCGAGTTGTGATCGATCAGGATCAGGCTCGCCTCCTTGGGCTGAACTCGAACTCGCTTTCGTCGAGTCTGAATTCAGTCATGACCGGCGCCTCGATCACCCAATTGCGCGACGACATCTATCTTGTCGACATCATCGCCCGAGCCCAGGACGAGCAACGCGTCTCGCTTGACACAATGCAATCCTTGCAAGTGCCGTTGCCGAGCGGTCGCACGGTCCCCCTGAGCCAGATTGCGCGCTTTGAGTTTGACGCAGGAATATCCGCTGATCTGGCGGCGCGACCGGGTGCCGACCCTCACCGTCCAGGCCGACGTCACCCCCGACTCGACCCCGGAGGCGGCGGTGGCATCACTGGCCCCGGAGGTGGAAAAGCTGCGGGCAAGCTTGCCGGCGGAGCTATCATATCGCCGTGGGCGGCACGGTCGAGGAAAGCGCCAATTCGCAGGCCTCGGTCTATGCCATGGTCCCGGCAATGCTATTCCTGATGCTGCTGTTTCTTATGGCGCAGCTGCATAGTTTCAGCCGGCTCGCGATGGTGCTCTGCCTCGTGCCGATGGGACTGATCGGAGTTGTCGCGGCCTTGCTGATTTCCGGCCGGCCTCTCGGCTTCGTGGCAATTCTCGGAATTCTGGCGTTGATGGGCATGATCGCGCGCAATGCGGTCATCCTTATCGAGCAGATTGAAGCAGAGCGCGCGCAGGGGCGTGAACTGTGGGATGCGGTCGTCGAGGGCGCGGTCTCGCGTTTCCGGCCGATCATGCTGACTGCTATCTCGACCGTTCTGGGCTTTATTCCGATCGCGCCGACTGTGTTCTGGGGGCCGATGGCCTTCGCGATCATGGGCGGCCTGTTCGTGGCGACCTTGCTCACTCTCATGGTCCTGCCGGCGCTCTATGTGATTTTCTTCCGCGTCAGGGAACCTGAGCGACCAACTAGCTTCCTGAGATGCCCGCAGTCAGCAGGGCCAGGATAATCAAGAGTAACGAGACCCCCGCCGCCGGCCAGTGTCGGAGACGAGTGTCAAGCGTTTCGAGGGTTGGGCCAATCTTCAGGAGGCGGTGGAAAGCGCCCTCCTCCAGGACGATGCTGTCGCCGGCTGGCACTTCGGGCAGAGACCAATCCACCCATCGCAACACAAAGGCGAGGCCCGCACCGAGCGCCACAGGCCAGAGCCCATCAACGAGTTTGCCGAAGCCCAGCGCATTTGAAACATCGTCGACTGCCGGATAAAAGGCCCACGGCAGCAAGATCGCGCCGAGCGCAACAGCGGCCCAGAAACGGATGAGGCTGCCAGGACACTCCTGGGCCGCGCCCGGCAGCGGCACGGCGAGGCAGATCAGGAAGTGAGTCATTAGCAGTGCGGTGCCGATCGAAGAAAGGGTGGCGAACATCGCCGCCGATCCGCTGGCGAATTCCGCCTTTAGCGCAAGCTTGGCCAACGCGCCGCCCGTCAACGGCAGTCCCGCGAGGCTCAGGGCAAGTACGGCGGCCAGAACAAGCGTCGCATTGGAAGGTTTTGTGCCGCGCATGGCCAGCGCGCCAATAGTAAGGAACAGCGTGGCTTTGACCAGCAAATGGTTCGCGGCATAAAAGGCAACATTGAGAGACGCGTCGGTATGTCCATTGACAAGCGCCATGCCAAGCGCGGCTGCGATGACTCCCATCTGGCTAATGCTGGAATACGCCAGAATAACCTTGGGGTTTCGCTGGGTCAGACCGAAGGCGACGCCGTAAAAGGCTGAAAGGAAGCCAATGGCCGCCAAGGCGCCGCCCCAGCTTTCCAGCGCAACACCAAGCGGCAGGAAGCGGATCAGTCCGATCACGCCGGCCTTGACGCCCGCACCGCTCAGCACGGCGGCGGCAGGTATCGGCGCGGCGTTATAGGTAAGCGGCATCCAGCCATTGAATGGAATCATGCCGATTTTCATGCCGAAGCCGGCAATGATCAGCCCCAGAGCCGCGTCTCGCCAGGGCGAGGCAGGCAAGGCATCCATCACATCCACGATCCGCGCACTTCCATGCGGCTCACCTGCCACAAGCATTGCGAAGGCTAGCAGCAGAAGCGCCTCACCGAGAATGGTGAAAGCCAAATAGATCGCGCCTGCGCGTTTCCGTTCGGTGTCGTCAGAAAAGGCAAACAGGCCATAGGCTGGAATGCTGACGAGCGCGTAGACGAGATAAAAGGAGACAAGGTCACCGGCGATGAAGACACCGATGTTGCCGGTCATGGTGAGAAGCCAGGAAACGCCAAAACGATTATCTGGGCTGGCGACCACGCCAAAGTGCGGCGCTGACGACGATCCACAGCAGGGCGGCGACGGAGAGAAGCAGCGCGCCAGACTGATCGAGGCGGAGAGTGAAGCCGCAGGACAGGCAAGTCGCAGGTGAGCGGCTGCACGGTTCAAGCCGATGAGACCGGCCGCAAGCCTGGGTATCGGGGCGAGCCATTGCAGGGCAAGAGCGTGCCGCCGCCAGCGCTTGACAGAAACAGAGCGCAGAGCAGCGCCAACGGCGCGGCAGGCTGGCGACAAGCAGGGCGCAGGAAAAACTCGGTCATGGCAGCCCCATCCGCCATCGGACGGCCGATTTCAAGAAAGTCAAAGAAAGTCTGCGGCGCGAAGCCGAGCGCAAGGGCGATCATTGTCAGAGCAAGCGCGACCGCCTCCTGGCTGCGTCTTCGGCGGCGAATTCCAGCGAGACTTGCGCCGTCGGATAAAGCGCGGCGCGAGAATGCGATAAACATAGCCGGCCGCAAGCAGACCGCCGGCAAGAATAGGGAGCGTCCAGAACCATTGGCCCGATGCCACGGAGGCCTGCAGCATCAGCCATTTCGCGGCAGAAGCCGCCGCTCGGCGGCAGGCCCATGAGCGACAACCCCCGAGCGCGATGGTCAGGAAGGTCAGCGGCAGCACACGCGCTGCGCCGCCAAGTCTTGCGATCTGGTCATGGCCGAGTGCTTCGGCCAGCACGCCCGCGGAGAAGAACATCGCTGCCTTCGCGAAGGCATGGGCGAGTACCTGCATCAGACCAGCGCTCCAGCCGATCGCACTCCAAGCGTGCGCGCCTGCAGCGAGCGGGAACACCAGAAAGAGGTAGCCGATCTGGGCGACAGTCGAATAGGCGATCAGCAATTTGAGCCGCGCTTGACGCAACGCAATGATGCTGCCCACGATGACCGCTGCCGCGCCGAGCCAGCCGAGAACTGCTGCGACTTGGCCGTGGGGAGGCCGGGAAGGATGTAGAACCACAGCCGCAACGTAAGAAAGAATGAGCCTTTGACAACCAGGCCGGAGAGCACGGCACTTGCCGCCGCCGGCGCGTTGGCGTGAGCGGAGGCAGCCAGAGATGCAACGGAAAAAGGGCCGTCTTCGGCGAGCAGGCCCGCGGTCATCAGTGCGGCCGCAGTCCAGACGACGGGCGTAGGCCTGAACCCTTTGTGCGAGAAGCGAGATGTCCAGTGTGCCATACGCTCCGTAAAACAGAGCGACGCCGAGCAGATAGGAAATCGATCCGAACAGCGCGAAGAGCAGATAGCGCAAAGCGGCGGCGAGCGTCTCTGGGCGACCATCGATACAAACGAGAGGCACCGCGGCGAAGGTGAGCAGTTCTAACGCGACGTAGAGGTTGAACAAATCACCTCCAACGAAAATGATGGTCAGCGCGGCCCAGATCGCCTGAAGCATGGTCCAGAAGGTCAGCGCGCTTCGGCTTTCGCGGACGCCGTCAGGCGTGGCAAATTTCTCGCGCGCGTAGAATGCAGCGGCCGTCACGATCACAGCCGCCGCGATCAGCATGACCGCCGAAATGCCGTCGGCACGCAATGCGATGCCAAGCGGCGGCGGCAGTCCGCCGATCATATAAACGATGGGCTTGCCTGCTTGACCGACACGGAATGCGATAGCGCAGGCCAGCGCAAATCCGAATGGCGTCGAGCTACAGCGATGCGTCCGGCATGACGACCTCCGGTAATGAACGAGAGGAGGATACCGGCAACCGGCAGCAGAACCGCGAGAACGAGCAGGCTGCCGCCCGGCGTGGTCGCCCCCGGTATCCGCCATCACTTACGTCCCCGCCATCCGGCTTGGTCCATGCCTCGGGGTCTAACGTGACGCGGCTGGCCTCCGCAGCAAGTCGCAAGATGAGTGCCACCGCGACCGCGCTTGCGGCGAAGGCGACGACAATTCCGGTAATGACCATCGCTTGCGGCACCGGGTCGAAGCGAAAACCGGCATCCGCGCCGCGACGCGCAACGATTCCGAAAACGAGGAATACACCGCTGCCAATCAGGTTGAAGGCGAGTAGTTTGCGCAGCGGATGTGGATGGATAATGAGGCCATAGAGCCCAAGGCCAACCAGAGCCGCACCGACCAATCCCGCGAGAGCTGATGGGGTCATTGTTCGGATCTCTCGCTAGGCGGACCGGCGACCAGCATCGGCAAGGCTGACCGCAATGGACACCAGCATGAACGCTTCGATGAGCAGAATGATTGGCTTGGCAAGGCCAGGCGGATACGCGAAGAAGCTACCTGCCACAGGCTCGCCTGCGAGGCCGGCGATGAGGAATACGGCAGGTCCAGCGACCAAAGCCAGACGGAGCCATTGCGCGTCAACGCGGGGCGGCTCCACGAGCCGCGCCATCATCGTGACCATCCACATCGCTGCAAGCAGGGCGCCCCCCTGAAAGGCGCCGCCTGGTGCATTGGCGCCGACCCAAAAAATGTGAATTCCGATGAGCGCGCCGATGGGCGCCAGCATCTGGGCGAGGAAGACCATCGGAGCATAGGGTTTGGATTGGCGGAACGGCGCTGGCGCCCTGCCCCACGCCTTGTCGGTGCCCACCGACCACACCCCGATCACGGCCAGGATCAGCACGATCTTCTCGAGCATTGTGTCAAAGGAGCGATATGAAATCAGCACCGCTGTGATGGGGTTACCGAGACCGGCGCCGGCACCGTCGGCGGCCGCGGCGGCTTCCGGCGCAAGCGAGGGGGGCGGATCGGGGAGCATCATGATGACGGCTCCCAAGGCGCTTGAAACGAGCGCGGCGAGCACGCCGGAGAGGAGCTTGAAGGCGAGTGTTGGTTGCGCCTCCTGCGCAACATTCTTGAGTGCTCCAAGCCTTTTTCCCGCGGTAATCAGCAGAACCCCGGTAACCCCGCCGCCAACCGCCGCTTCGGTCAAGGCAACGTCTGGTGCATAAAGACGGATCCAGACGAAAGCGAGCAACAACCCGTAGGCCACATAGCTTACGACTGAGGCGAACAGGTCTCGCGCAGCGATGGTCCAGACAGCGACACCGACGACCAAGAGCGCGAGACCGACGTCAAGATAGGGGAGAAGACTCATTTGCGGCCTCGCCGTAGCGCGCGACCGATCAATTGTGCAGTCGAGGCACCGGAGAGCAGAACCAAAGCCCAGATGACGATCAGCTTAAGCGCTGAAAGCGCGCTTTCGGCGCGCGGGATCAGGCCGAGTACCACCAGGCCGAGGCCAAGATTGTCGGCCTTGGTCAATGCATGCAAACGGCTAAGCGAGTCCGGAAAGCGGAGCAGGCCAACCGTCCCCGCGAAAAAGAAAAACGATCCGGCACTGACTGCGGCAATACAGAAGAGATCGAGAAGCGCAATCACGCTTCGAGGTCTCCCTGTTCAGCGTCGATGAGATTGACAAAAGCAATGGTAGCGAACGCGGCGAGCAACGCCAGACCGAGCGCAACGTCCTCCACGCCGGGGACATTTGTTGCGTAGGCAATCAGCAGCAGTGCGGCGATGCCGCCCGTGCCGAGGAGTTGGACCGCCATCAGCCTTGCCACGTCGTCCGACCCGCGCAAAATGCGCCCAAGTCCAACGGCGACCGTGAGGACGATTAGGCCCGCCGCTGCGAGAAGCAGTTCACTCATGGCCGATCGCCTTCTTGAACAGGGCCTCATCCGTCACGATGGCGTCGACGATCGGCTGCGAAATGTCGAGGCCGTGCACCTGAAGCATTTCGCTTTCCGCGCTGGTGGGCGAGGTCCCTGGCTGAAGACTCTGATAAACGAGAAATGCGTTGCGGGCGGTGCCGGGCGGTAAGGTCAAGGGGACGGCAACGAACCCAGGACGCAAATCGAGACGCGGCATGAGCGCACGCCGAGCAACATCCACGCCCGCGATGATCGAGCAGCTCAGGAAGCGAAGGCTGAGTTTGGCAAGCCCGGCAAGACGCGGACGGAGCGCGGTAGGCGGCAGCAGCGAAAGGCTGATCAACAGCGCGACCGCGGAAGCCACCAAGCCAACCGGAAAATTATCTTCCTTCCAACCCGCGATCATGAGCCAAACGCCCAGGAAGAAGACGAAGCGCGCGCAAAACGCCGATGTTATCGAAGGTGGGCGGAGGGACATCGAACTCGGTCGCTTCTTGAATGGCTCACTCTCCGCGATGCAGATTCAGGCTAACATCCTCGCGTATAAGCGGCAACGCTTTTGTTGCCGAGAGCGACGTGAGCTTGATTCCCGGGACCTTCACCATCGCGACCGCGCAAAAAACTCCGGCATGCTCGCCGATGCCTTCGGGTGTCATTCGCCAGTTGATGTAACCGCGCCGGCATAGACCTTATCAATCAAGCTCGGGCTTCGAGGCGTGTTGCATTGGCCGCCGCCAATTGAGAGATGTCAAATAGGGTGATATCCTGTCAGGGGTCAGGGCGGTGAGTGATCGTGTGAACGGCAGGGTTCGCTTGTTGACTGCAGCGACTATAGCGTCCGCGATTTTTTGTTGCGGGTGCAGTGGTCGACTAGCGCAGGGCGCATTGGTACCGGTCGCGGAGGTCGACGCAGAAGGGATCTCGCTTGTCCCCGTGCTCGTCGCGACAACACGAAGCCGATCCCCAGCCGATGCCGGTGAAATGTTCAACAGCAGGCAGGCGGAAGCGGTGTCGTACGCCGCGGTCACTGTTTCGATTCCCCCCGACATATTGCGAAGGACTGGCGAGGTGCAGTGGCCGACCTCCGTGCCAGGCGACCCTCGGCAAAGTTTTGTGACCGTTTCGGCGAACGTTCTGGATGAGCAATCCTTTGTCTCTGATCTTTCGGCGGCCACCAGACGCAACGGACGCGGCAAGGTGCTGGTCTTTGTTCATGGCTTCAACAATCGGTTCGATCAGGCCGTCTATCGGTTTGCACAAATCACTCATGATTCGGCGGCGCCCGCTGTTCCTGTCTTTATTCTCCTGGCCTTCGCGTGGCGTTGCAGGACTGCGCGCCTACCAGCAGGACCTGCAAAGCGCAAACGCCTCTCGCGACGCCATCGAGCACTTGCTCGACGCAATTGGGCGAAATTCAAATGTGCAGGAGGTCACGATCCTGTGCCATTCGATGGGTGTTCTCCCACGCTGGAAGCTCTCCACGCCAAGGCGCTACACGCCGGCAGGATCGGAAACAAGGTGAAGAACGTGATGCTTGTAGCGCCCGACCTGGACATCGATCTCTTCAGGACACAGATGCGGGAAATGGGGAGCGCCAGACCTCGTTTTGCGTTACTCCGTGTCTCAGGACGACCTCGCCCTCAAATTGTCCGGATCAATCTGGGGTGGAACAACACGGCTCGGCAAAGTCGATCCCGATCAGGAGCCCTACAAGACCGACTTTCGACGCGAGAACATTTTGGTCTTCGATTTGACAGGCATGCGTGGACGCGCGCACTCGCGAGCGTTTCGAGAGGTTACCTCGGTCATGGGCATGATCGAACAACGTTTCGCCGAAGGCCAGCAGTGACGGACGTCAGCTCTGACTCCGAAGCCACCACTCAATGATATTCGGGGAAAATCCACGAAATCAAAGCGGTTCATGCTCCCGTCGGGGACCTCGGTAAAGACCTCCGCGACCAATTGCATGGCGTTGCGCTTCGCATGCTGTTAAAATGATGGCCTCACAACTTAAAAGATTGGAGGGGAGCAATGTCACACCGCGTCGGATGGCAACTTCGGTATTCTTATTGGGACTGGCTATAACGTTGCCGCTCGCGGATGCACTTGCGCAACCTGCTTTGCGCGGCGCAGTCGTTGGCGGCATGGTAGGGGCCGCCGAGGCGCAGCTATCGGCGCAGCAACCGGCGCCGCTGTGGAGTCACAGGCGTTATTGGCACGGCCATCATGGTCATTGGCGCGGGCATAGTTTTATTACTGGAGCCGCGGCAGTTGCTGGGTACGTACATCAAGCGGGAGATCGCATCAGGTATCGCATCGATATTGCCGCTGAGCCTGTTGACTGCCAATCGTGACTTCGCGCACCCGTTTGCAGTTGGTGCGCGAATGCGTTGTTGGGGAGGGTTCAGAAGCCCCTTTCATTCTCATGGAGGGGTCGTCTTATTACGGAGTTCGGCTTGCATGGCCTGAAGGCACGTAGCTGATTATCGGCAGAGACGCCGTTACCCAGTTGCGAAGCAACCGCGCGTTTCTCCGACGCTTGCGCATTAAGACTTGCGCATTAAAAGACGGCTCGATCTTTCATCAGGCGCACGGCTTCAAGCCTGCACTCGCGTGCAAACATCTGGTTTTGAAACACCATAACTTGGTGTCTTCGGAAGCGGGTGCCGGCCGTCTTTTTGCAGCGGTAGCAGGCCTGAAAATGTTTATCGCAGCGTCAGTCTCGATACTCCAAGCGCCAGATTTACTCCGACCTGGCCTTCAACCGACAGCGGCTGCAAGGAAATCGTGCGGTGGGATCCGCCGATGAGCACGTTGGCTCCCAGACCAACACCAAACGATGCGCTGCCGCTTGCTCCCACATAGCTTCCTCGCAGCGCGCCGCATCCCACGTGCGAGGTAGGCGCGAAGACGGCCCACACTAGCCTTCCGCCACCGGTAACGCCGACATCGAGCCCGACCCTGCCAATACTTCCGCTGTAATGCAGTGTCTCGCGGCATTCGAGCTAAAGACACACCGCAGATGCTGCAGCGAGCCGACAACCAATCCAACTCGCGGAGCGGCATCGCAGGTTAATCCGCCAACCCGAGCGGGTTGCGCCTGTGCGAAAGCGGGTGCCGTGAAGGCGACCATGGTCACGCAGAGAATGGCTGCAAAGCAGATTTTCCACATTCGTCGTTCCAATCCTATTTTCCGCAATGTTTCTATTCTGGGGACCTGTGCGCGGCGCCTCAACTTACGCACCGGCTGCAACGCTCAGCAAGTCTGCCCAAATCCAATCTTGCAGCCGTCTCGCCGGGATATTTTGGTCCGTCAGTCAAAAATCCGCCCAAACCGTTCGTAAAGACGCCGTTAGATCCCCCGCGTGAACAGTACCTAGTGTTGATCTAGACGACAGTCGCGCAAAAACCGCAAGAGAAGCTTCGCTGTTGGGAATAAATCCAAATCAGAGTTGCATAGGAAGTCAACGTTTTGAGCGGCGGCTATGAAGCCACTGCCATTCAGTGATCCAAGCTCTGGGCAATTTATCAGGCTGGCCAGAAACCCGCTCGCCAATTGCAACATCAAAGTCAGGGCGGACCGGCTTGGTTTCCCGTCGAAGCATCTGAACCACCGCGGTCCACGGGCGACATCTGAATCAACCCTTGATCCACTTTGCGATGTTGCTGCATTGCCAGCTCACACCTGCAACGGCCAGAACTATCGTCAACAACGCGGCAACACGCCGCCAGCGGCACGGTCAAAAAATCCGACACCTGGGAGAATATGGTTCGCGCCTGTCATCACCATGGCCGCACCACTGACGGCAGATGCACCGATAACAAATAAGTCGAAGAATCGCGGCACAAGCAAGGCTCCGACTACGCCGCAGACTACTGCCAGTATTCTGCCAAAGAAGCCGCCAAACCAGCCATCGAGCCCAAAAGCGGCGGCCACAGAAAGGCCGAACAGGATGCCACCGGAAACGCCGAGCAAAATGCGCCGATAGGGCTCAAGAATATAAGACGCGGCGCCAAGAATAAGCGCACCGGCAATTCCGAGGACAATCGCAGTCGTCCCAACATCCCCAGTAAATGCCCGACCCAGCATAAGACCGACGTCGAAACCGACTAGGGCATAGAGTAGCGGAAGCCACGCATAGAACATGAAAAGGCCGAAAGCCATGATCGCGAGCCCAGTCAATATCATCAGCAGCCCAATCGCGAGCGACATGAATACTCCTCACCTCAATCAATCCGCGTATAACTTGACTCGACAGAGAATGCTGCAGCGTTGCAAGTCAAGCTGAAGGTCATTGATTGAAATACAATCGTACAGTGAGTTAGCTTATAGCTTTTCGCAATCAAAAATCAGATTGAAGTTTGATGTCATGGCGACCTTAGCCTTGCAATCCGAGCGATCGAGCGTCTGGTGGATCTTCCTGCTCCAGGGTTTCGCCGGAATTTTCTTGGGATTGATGTTAATCACCGCACCCAGCGCTACGCTCGTCTCGCTCGTGACGTTTCTTGGCGTCTTCTTTCTGATGAATGGCATGCTTTCGCTTGTGCAAATGTTTGTCGATCGCTCTGTCCCGTGGATTTGGTCTCTTCTTATCGGAATCTCTGGTATCGCCGCCGGTGTCTTGATCATAAGACACCCATTGGCTGCTGCACTGACATTGCCAACGATAATTGTCATCATCTTTGGCGTGGAAGGACTAGTGATGGGCGTACTCGAAATCATCGGCGGATTTCGCAGGCGGCGGGATCGGCTCGTTCATTCGAGGCGCCTTCAATTTGCTCATCGCGCTGCTATTGCTCAGTTCTCCTTTGACAGCGGCACTTGCGGTACCACTCGTGTTTGGCGTGCTTCTTCTCGTGGAGGGAGTGGCGCTCATTATATTGGCGTTTCGCCTCCGAACTCTAAAGCCGCAGGCCGCGTGATCATGGTGCGGACCGTAAGCGGCGGCCCGAGGTTGAGTTGGATCAATATTTTGAACGCGGTCGCAGGTTCCGGTTAGAGGGGTTGAGAAGAGCCGATCCCTTTCAGGGCCATAGGCCACGCATACAGTGCGCGTAGGCTTTGTCGAAGAGCATAGATTTTAGAAACTGTCGCGACCTATCGGCGGCGCGGCGCCCCCTGATGCGGAGAGCGTCGTCCCAGACGCCGCCCGAATAACGGAGAGAGTAATCCTCTGCATAAGCGCGGCAACTAGCCGATGATTGGGCGAAAGAGGTTGTGATCGATAGCGTCGATCCAAGAGCCGCTAAACACGCCACGCAAACCAACTTTCGCCAGCCCCAGTTTTGGCTTGTCAAACTACTCGTCCTTCTGAAGGTCGCAAGCCGACCAATGGGCGCTTCGGCGCTTTTGAACAACCAATTTGCACTCGGTTCAAGGTAAAAGCTATCATTGGAATGTGCAGCTTCGACAGAAAAGGTCACATATCCGTACGTGTATGAGACACGAGTTCCGCGTCGTGGCGCTGCAATTAGCCCAGATGCATCGCGTCAGCCCCTCATATTTATAGACCCGCGAGCTCGATTTGAATCAATTGGCGCCATTTGTCGTTAGCAAAATGGCTTTCGATGCTCCGAGAGCAATCGGGCTTTGCATCCCGCTCTCATGCAAACCCGGCTCACTGGCACCGCTGCAAGAGGCGTTGGACGTCGAGCACACTCACGGCAGGCGTTTCAATCTGCAAAGGCAGCCTTCGCGAAAAAAATCTAAGGACCTGCCCCTCATACACAACTCGCGAGCTCAATGCCGCGATGAATGCGAGCTTCGCGCGCCGCTCGACTGCGCTCGACACGTGTCTCAAGACCGGTGCTCGACGCCATTGATCGCGTCGCGACTCTTCTGGAGACGAGTACTGATTTTCCTAAGGCCAACTGTCCGAAAGAGATCGGATATGGTGTCACGTTGCGGTGAACCCGCGCCTGGGGGACGTCGTGGACGACTGCACGGACGTTGGGCGCCACACAGCCGCACCAACATGGACCAAAAAAGCAATGGACCAAAAAAGCAAAACCCCCGGCGGTCTCCCGCCGGGGGCCTTGGAAAGACTACGCCGTCAGGCGTCGACGATCAGAAGTAACGACGGACGGTGAACAGACCCGACACGATCGCACTGTCATGCAGCCAGTAGCTCGCGTTCGGCTTGAAGGGATCTGCAGTGGTGCCGGTGTAGAGCTGGCCGTTGAGAGAGGAATGGTGGAACGAGGCCAGCACCTCAGCGCCAAGCGTGAAGTCCTTAACCGGAGTCCACACCGTACGCGAACCGACTAGCCCGACCTCGTAGTTGTTGTTGCAAACGCCCCCGCTCAGTCGCGAGACCAGCGTGTTGTTTAACAACGTAGCACCAGCGCCGCCCATCGACGAGTTGCAGATGATGGCGTTGGCGGTCGCGTTGTATCTAAAGGTTCCATAGCCGGCGTACAGACTGCTGTTCCAGTTCGCGTTCCAGTTATGGTTGTACCCAATGCGGGCACCGTACGTGGTCGTCAGCTGCAGGGCAGTGCCAGCAGCGTACACGTTGTCGAAGCCAAAGCCCATGTTCAGCGACTGGTACGCGCCAACCGGCACGCTGCTGTACGCGAACTGCGCCGGATTGCCGGTCAGGCCGCCGTTGTAGCTGTAGGTATAGGCCGACGCACCCAGGGCGTACGAACCATCAACAAAGAAGTAGTCGCCGGTTCCCCAGGGAGAGTTGAGCTTGATGCCCGCGTCCACTGCGCCACCCCACTTGTCGTTCGGGTGACCGGTCAGCTCGGTTCCGCCATAGTACAGCGCATGGTTCTCATGCAACGCACCCGAGACCTGGAACGTACCCCAAGCCTGGTCGACACGGAGCTGGCCGACGATGTCGGGCATCCGCGTGCCACCATACGAGTTCGCTGGACTCCCGCCTGGTGTGGCCATTAGGCCAGCAGCACCAAGACCTAACAGTGCGTTCTGCAAAGCGACGTTGGCGTTCGTCACGAGAACGCCAGTGAACGGATTGACCGTTCCGACGATTGTGCCGCCATTGAAGGTCTCGCGCTGGCTGGCCTGCTTCGCCTCTTCGATCGACAACGTAGCCGAGACACCATTGCCGAACTGGTAGGTGTACTGAGTGACCATGCGGCCGCCCGCCCAGTCAGCATTGCCCAAGGTTCCGCTGGCGTTGTATGTGGTGCCGTAGTTCCAAGGCATCGTGAACGCCGAGTCAGGCGCACGACCGATCAGGAATCCGCCCCACTGGATGAAGCCGATATCGACGCCGAGTGTCTGGATCGCACCACCGCTGCCGATCGGGGTCGAGTATTCCCAACGGATCACAGAGTACGTACGCAGGGTGCCGTACTCGGTCTGGGTACGAACGTCGGTGTGCATGAACACACGTTGACGAGCGTAGATGTAGTCCGACGAGCGATCCTGGAACACCTGATTGGCGCCCCAGTTCTGCACGCCGACGTTATTGCCAAATCCATATTCAGAACGGAGGTGACCGCCGATCCGAATGCAGGTGTCAGTGCCGGGTATGTAATAGAACCCGATACCGTACAGGGAGCAGATCTTCACGTATTCGACCGCCTTGGCCTTCACGGGAAGATCGGCTGCCTGTGCTCCAGCCGTTGCGACGAGACCCGCCGCCGAAGCCAGGAGAAGGCTCTTAACCATCTTCATTTAAACCTCCAAGTTTGCTCTACGGGAGGGTTCCGGCTCCGCTTGGTGCTAACGCACCTCAAGGACAGTTCCCTTAGTTCCCCTGACCATCCAGTCGCTTCGCGCTTTTTAGGACACCCCCGCATCAGCGCGAGCGACTTGTAGCGAAACCCCCAGACGGGACGACTTCGGGATGCCCCCCTCCGCCGCACCCGAACCATTACCCAAGGTCCTTGCACAGGCAATAAAAGAGCGCCGCAAAAGCGATCGCTACGAAGCGTTTTTGGCCATGTGTTGCACAAATAACACTCGCATCGCCGCCGCCAGACCCTGGTAACTTATTGACAATAAGAAAGATTTTCGAACGCCCCGATCAGCGAGCATAGCTCGAAGCGAGCGTCGGTTTGCGGCAGCCTGTTGAACAATTCGGCTGTGAAAATCGAATCGGAGTACCCCCGATTCCTGATCTAAGTCGCCCCTTTCCGGCGCACCTCGAAGGCAAAAATGGGCCCTTCGGCGGGGCACCACAACCTGCGGTGACGGAATCGGCGCTTCCGCCAAACCTCGGACGTTTCAGGGGAAAGGGAAGTCGCTTCCGGCGTCGTCGCTGCCGGTCTGCCTATCCGGCGAGCAGTCCGCTCACGTTTGGGGGCCGCCGCCTCGGGCTGCCCCGCCCATCGAATCCGACCGTGTGCCAGGAGACCGCGAACTGACAGCACCGCTTGAAGGGCCCGGTGGAAGGATTTCGCACGCAGAGGGGTTCGGCAGCAGCGCAAGCGCCGCTCGCGATGCTGTCGTGGGTCATCGGCGCCGCGGTGTTCTTCCCGACATCGCTGCTGTCAGGCTTCGACATCATCAACGGTGACCCGGCCGACGGCGAACTGATCGTCTATGCGCACGAGCATCTGTTTCGCCGGCTCGAGGGCCCGGCCAGCTTCCGCTCGCCGGCGTTCTTCTACCCGCAACCCGACGTGCTCGGTTACACCGACGCATTCATGCTCGTTCTGTTGCCGTATGCGGGATTGCGGCTCACCGGCGACGATCCATTCTTCAGCATGCAATTGCTGGCGATCGCGCTTTCCGCGTTGTGCTTCTTCTGCACGTTCCCGCCTGCGCCCTGGGGCAGCGAGAAATCCTGCTGTTAATGCAGGGCAATTCGGCTATCTGTGGCGCCGCAGCCCGCGCGATCCAAGGAACTGAAGGACAAGGGAACTGACAACATATGGGATTCGGCGTCGAACTCGACCAGGCGAACACGCTGCTCGGCGCCGGCCGTACGCCTGAGGCGATCGCGCTGTTGTCGCGCGTCGTTGCAAAACGGCCGCGCGAAGCGCGCGCGCTGCACATGCTCGGCGTCGCCCACGCCCAGCGCGGCGAGCACGCCCAGGCCGAGCAGCTGCTACAGCGCGCGAGGCGCGAGGCGCCGCGCGACGCTTACGTTCTCACCGACCTCGCCACGCTGCTCGTGATGACCGACCGCTCCGCCGAGGCCTTGCCGTTGCTCGACAAGGCGCTGACGCAGCAACCGGAACTACGGCAAGCTTCGTTCTATCGCGGCGTTGCGCTGAAGAATCTCAACCGGCCGCAGGAAGCGCTCGATATCTTCGACAAGCTAGCCGCTGCCGAGCCGACAAATCCGCTCTATCGACACAACCGTGCATCGTTGCTGCTGCGGTTCGGAAGGTTTGAGGAAGCCGAAGCCGACACCGATCGTTTGCTGAGATTGCAACCATCGTCTGCGCCGGCGCTTCTGCTGAAGGGCCTCACAACAATGAACCGCGGAAACCTCGCCGGCGCGCTTGACATCTTCGAGCGCGTGGTCGCGCGCGAACCCGGATACGCGGAGGCCGTTTACAATCGCGGATTTCTTCGAACTCCTGACCGGCGAGATGGCAGCCGGCTGGATCGACTATGAGAGTCGGTGGAAACGACCAACCTCATCGAAGGTCGGACCGCAACTCAACGTACCGCACTGGTCCGGGGAACCGCTGCAAGGACGATCCATCCTCGTCTACGCGGAGCAAGGATTGGGCGACATCTTCATGTGCTGCAGATTCCTGCTCCGTTTGCTCGACCAGGGCGCCGAGGTCCTGTTTTTCGGCGCCGGAGAACTGTCTCGGTTGCTACAGAGCATGAGCGCATCCATCCGCTATGTTGACAAGGTACCCGATCGAGTTCCTGATTTTCAAATCGCGCTGATGAGCCTGCCATACAGGCTCAAGGCCGATCTCGGGAACCTGCCGTCCCACGTGCCGTATCTGTTCGCCGATCCGGATCGAACAGCGCACTGGAGGGGTGTCTTGGGTCCCGACGGGTTCAAGATCGGTATCAACTGGCAGGGAAACCCGGACGCCGAGGTCGATCTTGGACGATCAATTCCGTTGCGCGAGTTCTATCCCTTGTCGCAAATTCCTGGGGTCCGTTTGATCGGCCTGCAGAAACACGCCGGCCTCGGTCAGCTCGCGAATTTGCCGTCCGGCATGAAGGTCGAGATGCTGGAGAGTTCTGGCACCGATGGCTTCATCGACACGGCGGCCGTGATGCAAAACATGGACTTGATCGTGTCTTCGGACACATCGGTCGCCAACCTAGCGGGCGCGATGGGCCTGCGCGGCTGGATCGCTCTCAAGCATGTGCCTGACTGGCGTTGGCTCACTGAACGCACGGACAGCCCATGGTATCCGAGCCTAAGGCTATTCCGGCAGAAGACACCCGGCGAATGGTCGCCCGTGTTCGCCGACATAGCCACACGGCTCAAGGCGCACCTGCAATGAGCGGCGGCGGCGGCGACCGTCCGGCGCGTCGCGGGACCAACACCCCGCTCGTTCCGCTGTCATGGGGCGAACTGCTCGACAAGATCTCGATCCTGCAGATCAAGTCGGAGCGCGTGCGCGCTGCTGACGCGCAAAAAAACATCCGCGCCGAGCTCGACCAGCTCTCCGCCATCGCAGCCGAGCGGTTGCGACGGCGACGAACGGTTGCAGGCGGCCTGCCATCGTTTGAAGGCGATCAACGAAAAGCTGTGGGACATCGAGGACCGGATCCGCGACAAGGAGCGCGCGCAAGCCTTCGATGCGGATTTCGTCGCATTGGCGCGGAGCGTCTATCACAGCAATGACGAGCGCGCGGCGATCAAGCGCGAGATCAATCTCTACACGGGTTCGGAGCTGATCGAGGAGAAGCAGTATTCGGCTTATCGCCGAAACGAGGGCTAGGCCGCTCATAACATCGGCATGGATCGATTCTCTCAAGCGACGTCTGCCACTGCATCAACAGCGGCAGAGAAGCGGCCATCGTTTCCGGTCCGTTGTGCTGCCATGAGCGAACGTCAGGCGACCAACCATTCCATTGACGGCCTAGTTTGGACCTATTGGCGGAATTCGATCGTCAGGAGATTTGATTTCCTTCAGGCCTTCTGTCGCGCGGTGACTTTGCCGCGCACAGATCATGTTGATCGAGACGATATTTCCGTAGAGGTTCTGCTTGTTCTTGAAAAAATTGTTGAAGCTGTAGAGCGGCGGTAAGTGCCACCAGAGCCGATAGCCGAGCTCCATGATCAGGGCGATCAACGATCTTGATTTCTCCGCACGGTCGTTTTCGACATAGAGGTATGGCTGGCGCGCCTTGATCAGATTGAGCCCCCCGCGGATAACGTCTTCCTCCATCCCTTCGACATCGATCTTGATCAACGCGCATTGAATGTGGCCCAGGCTCTCATCGAGGGTTACGACGTCGACAGGCTCCGCTCCTTGTTCCTGCACCGGGTTGAGGGACACGCCTCCGAAGTTTCCTAACTGATCATATTTCTGCGCTGGTACCCACAATCGCCCGCGCTCGCGCCCAACTCCCTCATTGTACGCGTAAACGTTCGAAATTTGATTGAGGGCGATTTGCGCCTGGAGCAAAGCGAAACAGGAGCGCTGTGGTTCGAAAGCATACAGCTTGCCGCGAGGTCCAATAGCATTCGCCAGCCCGACGGTATGCGATCCAATGTTAGCTCCGACCTCGACCACATGATCTCCCGGCTTCACGAGTTGCTTCAGAAACGCGCATTCCGCACCGCTGAATTCCCCGTAGATTTCAATTGCTCTTCCAATGAAGGCATCATTTCTGTTGACCAGAAACAACCCGTCACGCCCGGCGACGACACTTGTGTGCTCGTTGAGAACCAAGGTTTGCATGCAAGGATTTCTCGGTCACTTGTGAATCCGCTTGTACGGCAACTTACATATTACCACCGCGTGGCGGCCCGCCATTGCTGAACCAGAATATCGATCAAGTTCGATATCTCAAATGGGTCAGGATCGATAAATCCTGACTTGCGCATCAACAAGGCCGAGCTCCGGTCGACCCCAGATCGGCGCGCGGGGACGCGGTTTTGCCAAACAATCAGGGGGCGTTTCTAATCGCCGCTGAATTCCATGGCGGAGCCATCGCTACGCAATACTTTCGCGGAAATAAGCTGAGTTAAATCATCACGCTTCAGCTGCCGCGCGACGACGTCTCAGGGGTCTCGGCGACGAAGCCGGTGCGGATGCGGCGGGCCTGGTTCAGCGCGCGGCGCACGCCGATATCGTCCGAACTCTCGTCGAACGTGATCATGCGGTAGCAATGCGGGCACTGCACCTGGTAGCCCGAGCGCAAATTGCGCACGCGTTCGCGAAACGAGTTCTTGCACTTCGTGCAGTTCACCTTGACGCGGTCGACGCTCGTCTCGCTCATGCAGCGGATTGTCTGCGCCGAAGATGAAGGAAAGCTTACCCGGCCGGCACTGCCGTTGGTTCAAAGCTTCTTGATTGAGCATGATCTCCGCGCAAACGCTTCGCGTTTGTCGCGCGGGAAAACCGGGAGCCACCCCCGATCAAGTCGGGGGCATGCTTTTCCGGATCATGCCCGCGTATCAAGCCGGCGCCCTGGTCTTGAAATTCGCGCGATAGTGGGCGCGGTCGGCGTCATCCGACTTGGCGTAGCAGCTGCCCCTGCCCTGGCGCGGCTGGCCGGTGCCGCGCCGGCGCAGCACGTTGCCCATCGCCTGCATCGCGGTGGTCGCCATCGGCGCCAAGAGCTCGCGCAGGTGCGTGCAGCCGAGCGCGCCGCCGATGCGCTTGCGCACCTCGCCCTGCCAGCCCGCGCCGATCTTCAGCCCGATCAGCTCCTTCATCGGATTGATCGCGAACGGACAGGCGCCTTGCGGATAGGCATCCATCGCCGAACAGATATCGCGGATGACGAAGTCGGTATCGATCGTCAGCCGCACCCACATATTGTGCATGGGCGTGCCTGCCTTGCCGCGCTCGGTGTCGTGGGTTTTGACATCGGTCATGTTGGCGTCGATGTCCCACAAGCCATCCTCACGTTCAAAGGCTTCGCAGACGATGCGGCGGGTGTGGACGTGACTGCGGGCGACGGTGGCTTGCGGAAGCGGCATGCGGAGAAATTTCCGTTCTGTTGTTCTTGATTGAAGTTGATTGAAGAGGTCACGACCCGCGAATGGAGTCGCCGGCCTGCGTGCAGGCGTTGAGCACCTGGTCGGCGAGGCCTTCCATGCGTTGCCTGGTCAGGCGCTCAGCGGGACCTGCCAGCGCGATCGCCGCGACCGCGACGCCATCACGGCCGAGGATCGCGGCAGCGAGGCTGTTGATGCCGTTGCTCCAGCCGCTCTCGGTCCAGGTGAAACCCTGCTGGCGGATGGTCGCGAACTCCTTCAGCACGGCGGCGAGCTTGACCTCCTTGCCGCGCGGATGGTTCGTGCGAAACTCGCTGAACAGCTCCTCGACATCGGGCCGGTGCGCGAGCTGCACGCGGCCTGACGCGGGAAAGAACGCAGGTACGCGGTGCCCCGGCGTCGGCATGATCCTGACCGGCACCGGCGCCTTGATCTGATCGAGGTAAATGTTGTCGATGCCGTCGAGGATGGTGAGATGCACCGTCTCCTGGGTCTGCTGGTGCAGCATCTGCATGAACGGACGCGCGGCGCGCACCACCGGATGGCGCGTCACCACCTTCATGCCGAGCTCCCACAACTTCAGCGTCGGCTCGTAGCGGCTGGTGGCGATGTCCTTCTGCACATAGCCGAGCGCGAGCAGCGTGGTCAGCGTGCGATGCACGTTGCTCTTCTCGAGCCCCATCTCCTTGGCCATCGCGGTGACGCCGACCGGGGCATCGGCCTGCGCCATGCGGTTGAGAAGCTTCAGTCCCTTGGCGATCGTGGTGTCCATCGTGGCACTCTATAACGAAGTTCTGAATGATGGAACATGCTTCCACAAACGCATACCGCTTTGCAATGGGCTCGCCGCTGTTTCGCCCTTGGTCGCCTTGACAGCGTTAACAGCGCGCGCGACGCTAAATCAGAACGGGGTTCCAGATAACAGAACAAACAAAATGGACAGGATGCGGGCGCCCCGATTTGCCTGGCCCGCCTTGCCGATGGATACCCGAAGGACACGCGATGGACGCCGCCTCTCCCGCCCAGCCGCTCGAAGCCGCCAACGGCACTCTGCCGCTCGCAGGCATCCGCGTCATCGACTTGACGCGCATCTATTCCGGCCCCTACTGCACCTTCCTGATGGCGATGGCCGGGGCCGAAGTCATCAAGATCGAACCGCCGGAAGGCGAATCCGCGCGCAGCCGCAATGCCCGTCACGGAGCAGCGCTCCCGTTTGCGATGCTGAACGCCAACAAGCGGCTGATGACCCTGAACTTGAAGGACAAGGCCGGGGCGGAGATCCTGACCAAGCTGCTCAAGAGCGCTGATGTGCTGGTCGAGAATTTTCGGCCTGGCGTGATGGATCGGCTTGGCTTTTCCAAGCAGCGGCTCAAGGAAATCAACCCGCGCCTGATCGTCGCGCAGACGTCGGGCTACGGCAACAACGGCCCCTATCGCGACTACCCGGCGATGGACCTGACCGTGCAGGCCGTGGCCGGCATCATGGATGCGACGGGTTATCCCGACGGTCCGCCGGTGAAGGCCGGTGCCGCGCTGGTCGATTTTGCCGCCGGCACGCATCTTTACGGCTCGATCGTCACCGCGCTGTTGTCGCGCGAACGCACCGGACAAGCGCTCTCGACCGAAGTCGCGATGATGGAAGCGATCTATCCGACGCTGGCGTCCAATCTCGCGCTCGCGATCGGAACGCCGCCGGACGAGCCCTACATCGCGCGCACCGGCAACCGCCATGGCGGCATGTCGCTCACGCCCTACAACGTCTACCAGGCCGCCGACGGCTTCGTCGCTATCATCTGCAACAACGAGAGGCACTGGCAGGCGCTCGGCAAAGCCTTGAAGCGCACCGACTGGATCGAGGATGCGAAATACAATCCGCTGGAAGAGCGCGTGAAGCAAATGGACGAGCTCGACGCCGAGATCAACGCCGAGACTCGCAAGTACACGCGCATGCAGCTGTTCGAGTTGTTGAACAAGACCGGCGCCGCCTGCGCTCCGGTGCGGACGCTGCGCGAGGTTCTTGATGATCCGCATCTGCGCAACCGGGGCATGATCCACGACATCGACCATCCGGAGTGGGGCAAGCTCGTGGTGATGCGAAGTCCGATCCACTACGGCGGCGTCAAGCAGCCGGAGTATCGCCCAAGCGCCGCGCTGGGCGCCGACATCAAGGCGATCCTCGGCGACGAACTGAAAATGTCCGACGATGAGATTGCAAAGCTGCGCGAGACCGGCGTGATCTAGGGAGCAATTCGTTTTCCGCTCATTCCCGCGAAGGCGGGAATCCAGCGCAACAAGAACAAACCGCTTGGCAAAGACTGGGTCCCCGCTTCCGATCTCGGGTTTACCCGAGATCGGGTTATTATGCGCAAGTCGGCTAAAGCCGACTTGCGATGGGGACGAGCGGAGGAAGGATCCGGAGGAGCAAAAAAATGCTGGACAAAAACGAGACGCAAAAAATGTCTACGCTTGGCGCCTGGGAGCTGCCGGAGGAGCTGCAGCAGCTGCGCGACACGGTGCGGCGCTTCATGGTCCACGAAGTGAAGCCGATCGAGGACAAGCTGCCACACGACGCGGTGCGTTGCCCGCCCGAAGACTTGAAGACGCTGCAGGCGAAAGCGAAAGCTCTTGGGCTGTGGCTGATGCGCACGCCGGCCGAATATGGCGGCGCCGGCCTCAACCTGCTGGGACAGGCGATCGTCGCGGAGGAAGCATCGAAGTGCCGGATGGGCGCCTACATCCCCGCGCTGAACGCCTTCGGCTCCGACCCGCCCAACGTGATCTGGCTTGGCTCGAAGTACCAGATCGAGAAGTACGGGCTGGCGAGCGTCAATGAGGGCAAGAAAACCTTCTTCGCGATCAGCGAGGCGTCCGGTGGCGCCGACCCCGGCCGCGCCATCCGCTGCCGCGCCGAGCTGAAGGGCGACCGCTACGTTCTGAACGGCACAAAACTCTGGATTACGGGCGCCAAGAATGCCGACTGGGGCATTGTATTCGCGCGCACCGGCCATGGCGGCCGCGGCGGCATCTCCTCGTTCATCGTCGACGCCAACATGAAGGGCATCTCGATGAAGGAGATTCCCGTCATCCGCGCCTATTCGCCCTACGAAGTGCATTTCGACAACGTCGAGGTGCCGATCGAGAACCGGCTCGGCGACGAAGGCGGCGGCTTCAGGCTTGCCGAGAAGTGGCTGGTCGAGGGCCGCGTCCCCTACGCCGCCGGCACGCTCGGCATCGCGCAGGCCGCGCTCGAAATGGCGATCGAGTGGGCCAAGCAGCGCGAGACGTTTGGCTCGCGGCTGTCGGAGAAACAGGCAATCCAGTGGATGCTCGCCGACTCGGAGATGGAGCTGCGCGCGGCGCGCTGGCTGGTCTACGAGGCGGCGTGGCGCGCCGACCTCGGCAAGGATTTGAAGTTCGAAGCCTCGATCGCCAAGGTCACCGCGACCGAAACCGCCGGCCGCGTGGTCGATCGCTGCATCCAGATTTTCGGCGGGCTCGGCGTCTCGAAGGAGCTGCCGCTCGAGCGCTGGTACCGTGAATTGCGCATCAAACGGATCGGCGAAGGCCCGTCCGAAGTGCAGCGCATGGTGGTGGCACGCAACCTGCTCGGCCAGCGAGGATAGTCTTCACATGTCGATCGATCTGGATGTCGATAGCGACGGCGTCGCCGTCGTCAAAATCAACCGCCCCGAGGTGCACAACGCGCTCGACGCCGAGCATTACACGGCGATCTCGAATGCGTGGAAAACCGTGCGCGATGATCCGCACATCCGCTGCGCGATCCTGACCGGCGCCGGCGACAAGGCCTTCAGCGCCGGCGCCGACATCAAGAATTTTCTGACCCTGAAGCAGAACTGGTCGGATGTCTGGTTGACGCAAAAGGATCAGTTGCTCAACCGCGGGCTGGAGGTGTGGAAGCCGATCATCGCGGCGGTCAACGGCTTCTGCGTCGGCGGCGGCATGACCATGTTGTTCGCAACCGACATCCGTGTCGCCTCCGAGCATGCGACGTTCGGGCTGTCGGAGGTGAAGCGCGGCATCATCGCCGGCAACGGCGGAACGCAGCGGACGCTGCAGCAGCTGCCGTGGTGCATCGGCATGGAGATGCTGCTGACCGGCGACCCCATCGATGCGGCGACCGCGGCACGCTGGGGCTTGATCAACAAGGTCGTTCCGCATGCCGAACTGATGACCGCCGCGCGCGACTACGCAAAACGCATCGCCGCCAACGCACCGCTTGCGGTGCAGGCCGCGAAAGAGCTCGCGGTGCGCTCGCGTGACACCGACATCAACACGGGCCTGCGCATCGAGCAGCTGATCGGACGCATGCTGCGCGAGACCGACGACGCCAAGGAGGGCCCGGCGGCGTTCCGCGAAAAGCGCAAACCCAACTTCAAGGGCAATTGAGGATGGCCATTCAACCAATTGAAATCATAAGGATAATCGCATGGCCAACACCCTCTCCGGCAAGTGCGTGATCGCCGGTATCGGCGCCACCAAATTCGGCGGCCTGCCCGGCCGTTCCACCATCTCGCTGAACATCGAGGCGATCCGCAAGGCGATCGCCGATGCCGGCATCGCGAAGGACTCTGTCGACGCGCTGTGGGTGAAATGCCCGACCTCGAAGTTCGAATTCATGTTCGGCCAGAAGGTGGCGGAAGCCGCCGGCATCCAGCCGAAGATCGGCGGTGTGTGGGACCAGGGCGGCGCCTCCAACATCATGATGATCTCGTACGCCGTGATGGCGATCGAGGCCGGCCAATGCGACATCGCCGTCGTCACCTTCTCGGACAATCCGAAGACGGGTTCGGCGGCGGCCTACAGCCGCGCGCGCGGCGACGATGCGCTCTATGGCTGGTTCGGCACGCTGTCGAACTACGCGATGATCGCGCGCCGCCACATGGGCGAGCTCGGCACACCACGCGAAGCGCTTGGCGCGGTCGCTGTCGCCTCGCGACGGCACGGCGCTGCGAATGCGAACGCACAACTGCGCAAGCCGCTCTCGCTTGACGAATACATGGGCCTGCCGCCGATGGTGGCGCCGTTCTGCCGCGACGACTGCGCGCTGGTCTCCGACGGCGGCGCGGCGGTCGTGGTGATGAGCGCAGAGCGCGCGAAGCAGCTCGGCGTGAAGAAGCCGGTGCCGATTTTCGGCTTCGGCCACGGCCAGACCTCGTGGGAGGTGGCGCAGCGGCCCGACCTGACCTCGACGATGGCGAAGGTTGCGGGCGCAACCGCGTTCAAGATGGCAGGCCTCGCGCCGAAAGACATGGATGTCGCGCAGATCTACGACTGCTTCACCATCACCGTGTTGATGACGCTCGAGGACTATGGCTTTGCCAGGCGCGGCGAGGTCAGCGACTTCGTCAAGGGCGGCAACATCGAGATCGGCGGCGGACTGCCGGTCAACACCTCCGGCGGCCTGCTGTCGGAGACCGGGATGCCCGGCATGCAGCTGATCCACGAGGGCGTTCGCCAGATGCGCGGCGAGGCGACGCTGCAGGTCAAAGGCGCCAAACGCTGCATCGTCTCGAACCAGGGAGGAGTGATGCACACCCACGCAGCACTCATTTTGGGCCAATGAACGCACCCACCAGCCAAACCGAACACCACCCTGCCCGACCCCGACATCAACGAGGCGTCGAAGCCCTATTGGGACGCGCTGCAGGCTGGGCAAGCTCACCTTCCAGCACTGCCGCCACTGCGGCAACAACTGGCTGCCCGCGCGTACCGAATGTCCAAGATGCCTCGAGGCGGATTGGGCGTGGCACGACGCGTCGGGCAAGGCCAGGCTGATCAGCTGGGTGGTGTTCCACCGCGCCTTTCATCCGGCCTTTGCAGATCGCCTGCCCTACAACGTCGCGATCGTCGAGCTCGCGGAAGGTCCGCGGATGATTACCAACATCGTCGTCGATGACGCCGAAAAGCTCACGATCGACCAGCCGCTGAGCTTCGTGCCGGCGCAAGAACAAGGTCATGGCATCGCCCGCTTCAAGCCGGCGTGACGAACTCGTACACCATAGGAGTACGAAGATGAGTTTTTCACGTGCCGCGCTGGCAACCATCATGCTCGCGCTGTCGGCGACTGCGTTGCGCGCCGACGACTACCCCTCGCGCCCGGTCCATATCATCGTGCCCTACACCCCGGGCGCCTCGACCGACCTGCTGGCCCGCGCCACCGCCGACGTCGCTTCGAAGAAATACGGCATCACCTTCGTGATCGAGAGCCGCCCGGGCGCCGGCACCGCGCTCGGCACCCGCGTCGTCAAGACCGCAGCCGACGACGGCTACACCATCCTGTTCCAAGCCACCAACTTCCTGAACAACCTGCACACGCTGAAGGAACCGGGTTATGCGATCGACGATTTCACCGAAGTCGCCCTGCTCGGACAAACCGCCTATGTGCTGCTGATCCCATCGAGCGTGCCGGCGAAAAGTCTGAAAGAGTTCGTCGACTACGCAAAGTCGAAGGACGGCGAGCTCAACTATGCCTCGCTCGGCCACGGCACCCGCCAGCAGCTGTTGCCCGAGCATCTCAAGACCGACGCCGGCTTCGACTGGAAGGAAATTCCCTACAAGGGCGGCATGGAAGGGATCGCCGCACTGCTCGGCGGCTGATCCTCCCCCCTTGAAGTGGTCCGACCTGAACTATGTCTTTTGGCATCCAGGAGGACCGATATGCCGAGAAAGCATCACAAACCTGAAGAGATTGTCGCGAAGTTGCGGCAGGTCGATGTACTTGTCTCGCAGGGACAGAACATTGCCGACGCCATCCGCCAGATCGGCGTGAGTGAAGTCACGTATTACCGGTGGCGGCAGGAGTACGGCGGGCTGAAGATCGACCAGGTCAAACGCCTGAAGGAACTGGAGACGGAGAATGGTCGTCTGCGCAAGGCAGTGTCGGACCTGACTCTGGACAAGCTCATTTTGCAGGAGGCCGCCCGGGGAAATTACTGAGCCCCGCGCGTCGTCGCGCTTGTATCGAGCAGATCAGACAAGTCATGAATGTCTCCGAGCGCCGCGCCTGTGCGGCGCTCGGACAGCACCGCTCGACACAGCGTAAGGCCCCGCGGGGCTACCCAGATGAGGAACGGCTGACGGCCGACCTCATCGCGTTGGCCCGACAATACGGCCGCTACGGCTATCGCAAGATCGCTGGGTTGCTGGAGCAGGCGGGTTGGATCGTCAACGACAAGCGGGTCGAGCGGATCTGGCGACGCGAGGGGCTGAAGGTTCCCCACAAACAACCCAAGCGCGGCCGGCTTTGGCTGGCGGACGGATCATGCATCCGACTGCGTCCCGAGCACCGTAATCACGTTTGGTCCTACGACTTTGTTGAAGATCGCACCCATGATGGACGGAAGTATCGAATGCTCAATGTGATCGACGAGTTCACCCATGAATGTCTGACGATCCGGGTCGCCCGCAAGCTCAAGGCCATCGATGTGATCGACGTACTGTCCGAGCTCTTTATCCTGCGCGGCGTGCCTGGCCACATCCGGTCCGACAATGGGCCTGAGTTCGTGGCCAGGGCCGTGCAGGAGTGGATAACAGCGGTTGGTGCAAAGACCGCCTACATCACACCAGGAAGTCCCTGGGAGAACGGCTACGTCGAGAGCTTCAACGCGCGCCTGCGCGATGAATTGCTCGATGGTGAAGTCTTCTACACGCTGCGGGAGGCTCAAATCATTATCGAGAGCTGGCGCCGGCACTTCAATACGATCAGACCGCACGAATCTCTCGGCTACAAACCACCTGCACCGGAAGTGTTCGTGCCATCCTTCGCCGCGTGGCCGGCTGCGCTACGCCGACCGGCTCCGCCGGCCACGCTAGCGCAACGGCCAACCATGAACTAACATTCCACCTGGACCACTCAGTGGGGGCCGACTTTCAAGGAGCAAGGCCTCCCGGGAATTGTAGACAAGAGCTGGTTCGCGCTTTTCGTGCGGTCATCGACACCCAAGCCGATCGTCGAAAAGCTGCGCAGCATCTTCGACGACGTGGTGAAAATGCCGGAATACAAGGCCGCTCTCGACAAGATCTCGATCGATCCGCTCGTGACCACGCATGAGCAGTTCGCGGCCGACATGATCACGACCTCGGCGAAGCTCGCCGCGGAGCAGGTCCAGTTCAAGATCGAAAAGCAGTAACAGGATGCCGCCGAGGGTGACGGGTTCCGGGATTCGGACGGGGAAACCAGGTCTGGAACCGCCCAATCTTGCTGCGGCAGATTGACATGGCTCAATTCCAATACTGGTCTAGATGGGAAAGGTAAGTCTAACTTCGCACCACGATGACTCGCGGCCCTATGAAGATTTCATCACTTACGCCTTCCAAGGCGCTACGTACATTTCGCTACACCGATCTCGATCAATTCCGGCAGGCCTATCGGCGCGTGCAGGTCGTCTTTACACCGACCTGCGCGCGGATTTCCGCCGAGCAGGCGATCCTGGTGTTGCCGGATTGCGAAATCTATCTGCTTGAAACATTCCCCCGGCTGATCGACGCCGTTGTCGAAAACAACACCACGTTCGTCAGCTTCACTGTGGACGACACTTTCCCGGTCCGCATCAACGGCCTCGAAAAGGATGGCCCGGGCATGGTGCTCGGCTTGGGCGGTGCCGGCTACAAGATGATCGAGTACCCGGGGTCGAGATTCGCGACGATCGTATTCAACAGCGAGATCACCAATCGCGGCTGGCCGGTTTCCGGCACTGCGCTCTCCGCGTTCGCCATTGCGGCCGACGCCCAGGAGCGGCTCCGTGATGTGGTGCGTTCAGCGTTCGACTTCGCGTCCGGACGCCCCGATGAGTTCGGCCTGCCCGGCGCCGCGCAAGGCGTGCAGGAGAGCCTCCTTGCCGCGATCGATGCGGCGGTCAGCACCAGCGCGCACGAGGACGTGCGTCGTGCAGTCACCTCGAGCCGGTACTTCACCCTGGCGCAGAAGATCGAGGCGATCATGGCCGCCAACCTGGACCGGCCGATCTATAGCGAGGAACTCGCGTCCGAGCTCGGCGTCTCCGTCAGAACCCTGCACAATGCGACGCTGCGCTTTCGCGGCATGAGCCTGCACCGCTATCTCCGCCTGAAGCGGCTGTGGGCGGTGCGCCGTCAGCTGATCGCCGGCGGCCAGCAGATCAAGACCTGCGCCATCGCCAATGGATTCTGGCATCTCGGCGAATTCGCCGCGCTCTATGCCGGCCACTTCGGCGAGACACCCTCGCAAACGCTCGCCAGGTCGCGCTACGCCCTGTGCTGATCGCATATTGATTTGAGAAATGCGTTGATTTGAGAAATGCCCGGCCGTCTGCCGCCGCGGCGGTCGCGAACTGCGCGTGGCCTGCCATCTGAAACCCGTCAGGAGAGGTGGCGGAGACGGAGGGATTCGAACCCTCGATAGGGCTTTACAACCCTATAACGGTTTAGCAAACCGCCGCCTTCAGCCACTCGGCCACATCTCCGGATGCCACGCATATGCCCGACGCGTGGACACATCGCAAGCGCCGGACGGCCCTCCGGGGTTCCGGCCGAAGCTGTTTTTGGCCCTGCGGCCTCAAATTTGACGTACCCCGAGGGCCGCAAATCGCCCCGGTCGAGCCAGTCTCCCGGTTTGTGGACAACTCGGCGCCGAGGGTTAGCGCTCCCTCGCCCCGCATGCTTCAATCATTCGCGAAGCCCTTCGCCAAGAAAGGGCATGGGAATGGTGTGGCGGCGTTGCGTTGGCAGGTGGCAATTCTGAAAATTCTTGCAGCGCAAGCTGACGGCGAAGCGTCGGTTTCCTTCATCGCGCGCGACCTCTCCATCCTGATGACCTCGAAGGAGCCGCGGCCGCAAGCCGCGCCGCGCTCATGGTCGACAACCCTTTTCGCCGATGGACTTGTCGAACGGCCCGGCAAGGGCCGCTGGCGCATTTCCGACGCCGGACGCGCGTGGCTGAAGGCGCTTGAATCTCCGCTCGCCGAGGCGGCTGAATAGCGAGCTGCCGTCAAATCCCAAATGTGCGATACCAGCATGCGACCCGGGCGGCGCGACGGCATAGACTTGCAGATTGCCGCCAACCTAGAATGTTCGGCCGGTGTTGAAATCGACCATCGACACGTCAACGATGACTTCCGCGACCTCGAAATTGCACCACTGCTCCCTTGCCTGCGCCGCCGTTGCGATCTTGCTTGCGCTCGCGATGCCAACCGCGTTGCGGGCGCAATCAACCGCGCCGGCAACGGTCCAGAAATCCGACAAGATGGCGAGGCCCGACACGCGGGTCGATCCCGCGGCCGAGAAGACAGGCGGCGCCAAATCGCTGGCGGCGAAGCGGCAGAAGCTTCGGGACTGCGGCGCCAAATGGCAGGAAGAGAAAAAGGCGAACGGCCTGACCGGAAAGGCGGCCTACCTGAAGTTTCTGTCCGCCTGCATGAAGGGTTGAAGCCCACGCGCCAAAATCAAGCGCCCGCGGTGGCGGGCAATGCGGTGCTGCAGGTCTTTGAGGGGAAAGTGTTGAACGGCCGTCGTGCGGCCCAAACCGAGGGCGTCGGCGAACACGTCAGGATCGAGGTCTCACGCAGCTAGCGATCGCGCCGTGTGAAATCGCGGAGGTTATCCGCAAACGGAAAAGTAGATTTCCTGCCGGGTCGGCTTTCGCCGAGAGAACTCTTCGAAAATTGCGATCCGGCTGCCTGACCTGATGTCTCGCCGACACCCTCTTTCGTCGACCTGGTTCTCAAGTCCGCTCGCTAGCGCAAAGCGACGTCAAGAACCTTGTGACGACGCCGACTTGTTCAGTCGGCAATTGTCTTCGGCGAGACCTTACTTCTTCTTGGACTTCTTCTTCTTGGCTGCCTTCTTCGCCGTCTTCTTCGCTTTCTTCGCCTTCTTCGCCATGTTGCCCTCCAGTGAGTGAGATGGCTCGATCGAAATGTGCAAGCCGCGAATCGACCTGCACCGCATTCCGATTACACCAACAAAACGAAAAAGACACCGTGGTGCTTAAGGAAGTGTTGACGCTTGCGGCGCGCAGCGTGCGCGGCGCGTTTGAAAGATCACGTTGCGAATGCGCGCGAACATCATCGCTCGTGTCGCTGTGAACGCAGATGCCGCGTTGTGGAAAATTCAAGTTAGGCTTGTCGCGCAGTTATTTCTTTGATCACGCAATCAAGCGCTGGAATGCGATGTGAAATCGAACGCGTCGCGCGTTAACCACGTCGACGACGTTTTGCGGACTCTGAGTCGCAAAACTTGGCAACAAAAAAATTTTCGTGGATGACGGCGATTGCGCAAGCTTGGTGTAGCCACGGACACGGATTTTCGCAAATCGTGCGCCCCCGATTCGCAACTAGGTCAGCGCTCGTGTCTGGTCAGGCAGCGTCGTGAGAGGCGCGTCGTGATGCAATGAACGTCTGCGCGCTGCAGTGCAGACGTCGTCGTCACAGACCAAGTTTCTGCTTCAACAGCTCGTTGACGCTCTGCGGGTTCGCCTTGCCGCCCGACGACTTCATCACCTGGCCGACGAACCAGCCGACCAGTTGCGGCTTCTCTCTCGCCTGCGCGACCTTGTCGGGATTGGCGGCGATGATGTCGTCCACCACCTTCTCGATCGCGCCCAAGTCGGTGACCTGCTTCAGGCCGCGCGCCTCGACGAGCTCGACGGGATCACCGCCCTCGGTCCACACGATCTCGAACAAGTCCTTGGCGATCTTGCCGGAAATCGTTCCCTGCCCGATCAGGTCGATGATCGCACCGAGCTGGGCGCTCGAGATCGGCGAGGCATCGATCGAGTGACCTTCCTTGTTGAGACGGCCGAACAGTTCGTTGATCACCCAGTTGGCGGCGAGCTTCGCGTCCTTCCGGCCGCCTCGCAGGCCACTCAAGGTACGCTCGAAGTAGTCGGCGCTCTCGCGCTCGGCGACGAGCACGTCGGCGTCGTACGGCGACAGCCCGAGATCGGCAACAAACCGCGCCTTCTTCTCATCCGGCAGCTCGGTCAGGCCGGACTTGAGCTCGTCGACGAAGGCTTGCGTCAGTTCCAGCGGCAGCAGATCCGGATCTGGGAAATAGCGGTAGTCGTGCGCCTCTTCCTTCGAGCGCATCGAGCGCGTCTCGCCGCGATCGGGATCGAACAGCCGCGTCTCCTGGTCGATGGTGCCGCCGTCCTCGACGATTGCGATCTGGCGGCGCGCCTCGTGCTCGATCGCCTGGCCGATGAAGCGGATCGAGTTGACGTTCTTGATCTCGCAGCGGGTGCCAAGTCCTTCGCCAGGCCGGCGCACGGAGACGTTGACGTCGGCGCGCAGGTTGCCCTTCTCCATGTCGCCGTCGCAGGTGCCGAGATAGCGCAGGATCGACCGCAACTTTGTCACGTAGGCGCGGGCTTCCTCCGACGAGCGGAGGTCTGGTTTGGAGACGATCTCCATCAGCGCCACGCCGGCGCGATTGAGATCGACAAAAGACATCGTCGGGTGCTGGTCGTGCAGCAACTTGCCGGCGTCCTGCTCGAGGTGCAGCCGTTCGATGCCGACCGTGATGGTCTCGCCGTCGGCGAGGTCGACCGTGACCGCCCCCTCGCCGACAACCGGCGATTTATACTGGCTGATCTGATAGCCCTGCGGCAGGTCGGGGTAAAAATAGTTCTTGCGGTCGAACACCGACTTCAGATTGATCTTCGCCTTCAGGCCAAGGCCGGTACGCACCGCCTGCTTGACGCACTCGAGGTTGATGACCGGCAGCATGCCCGGCATCGCCGCATCGACCAGCGACACATGGCTGTTCGGCTCGCCGCCGAACTCCGTCGAAGCGCCTGAGAACAGCTTTGAGTTCGAGGTGACCTGGGCATGCACTTCCAAGCCGATCACGACCTCCCAGTCGCCGCTGTCGCCGCGGATCAGTTTTGATCTTTTCTTGACCTGGGCCTGCGTGCTCACCACCACCTCCCCGGCGTGAAACGGCCGGCGGCCTGCTCAACGATCGCGCCGAGCGTGAACAGCGTTTCTTCATCGAACGGCCGGCCGATCAATTGCAAGCCGAGCGGCAGCCCTTGCGGGTCGATCCCGGCCGGCACGGCGATGCCGGGTAACCCGGCCATGTTCACGGTCACCGTAAAAATGTCGTTCAAATACATCTCGACGGGATCGCCGCCGCCCTTCTCGCCGATGCCGAACGCGGCCGACGGCGTCGCAGGCGTCAGGATTGCGTCGATGCCCTTGGCGAAGCAGTCCTCAAAATCCTTCTTGATCAGGGTGCGCACCTTCTGCGCGCGCACATAATAGGCGTCGTAGTAGCCGGCCGACAGCACATAGGTGCCGATCATCACGCGGCGGCGGACTTCGGCGCCAAACCCTTCGGCACGGGTGTTCTCATACAGCTCGGTGATGGCGCGGCCGTCGACCCGCAGCCCGTAGCGCACGCCGTCGTAGCGCGCGAGGTTGGACGAGGCTTCCGCCGGCGCGACGATGTAGTAAGCCGGCAACGCGTACTTGGTGTGCGGCAGGGAAATATCGACAAGCTCGGCGCCTGCGGCCTTCAGCCATTCCGCGCCCTGCACCCACAGCCGCTCGATCTCCTCCGGCATACCGTCCATCCGGTATTCCTTCGGAATGCCGATCTTCATGCCCTTGATCGACTTGCCGATCGCCGACTCGTAGTCCGGCACCGGGCGATCGACTGACGTCGTGTCCTTCGGATCATGACCGGCCATCGAGCGTAGCAGGATCGCGGTGTCGCGCACGGTGCGCGCGAACGGGCCGGCCTGATCGAGCGAGGAAGCAAACGCGACAATGCCCCAACGCGAGCAGCGGCCGTAGGTCGGCTTGATGCCGACGATGCCGGCGAACGAGGCCGGCTGACGGATCGAGCCGCCGGTATCGGTGCCGGTGGCGCCAAGGCAGAGCTGCGCGGCCACAGCCGCCGCCGACCCGCCGGACGAGCCGCCGGGCACGAGGTGGGTGCCCTCGATCGACCCGTCGTTCGACGCGCCGACGTTGGAGCCCTGCCGCCGCCACGGGTTCACGACCGGACCGAAGCACGAGGTCTCGTTCGACGAGCCCATCGCGAACTCGTCATTGTTGAGCTTGCCGAGCATTACGGCGCCGTCGCGCCAGAGCTGTGACGTCACGGTCAATTCGTAGGGCGGCACGAAATTGCCGAGGATCTTTGAGCAGGCGGTGGTGCGCACGCCCCTGGTCGCGAACAGATCCTTGATCCCGAGCGGGATGCCGTTCAGCGGTCCCGCGCTGCCGTTGTGCTCGCGGGCGTCGGCTTCATGCGCCATGCGTTGCGCGATCTCGGGCGTGTGCAGAACAAAAGCATTGAGCGCCCGCGCCTTTTCCATCGCGGCAAGATGCGCGTCGGTCAGCTCAACAGACGAAAAGGATTTCTTCGCCAGGCCATCGCGGGCCTCGGCGATCGTCAGCGCCGTCAGGTCGGTCATTTTTCAACCGGCGTACAGACGAACGGCGTGCGGATCGAAAGCGTCTGGTCGCTGGCGGCGTCATCGGCCCACGGATCGCGATTCCAGCGCTCGCGCGCGGCATCCTCCATCGCCTTCATGACGTCGTTCATCGCCGCGTCGGGATTGGCGTCCTTATCGACGTTCTTGCCGCTCTTCTGCATGGCGTCGAGATAGGCCAGGTAGGCCGCGTAGGATTTCTCGTCTTCGCACATCATGCACATGCGTTCACCATCGGACCTTAAGTTCACTCGACGACCTTGGGCACCAGGAAGAAGTGGTTCTCCGTCGCCGGCGCATTGGCAAGAATGTCGTCGACGATATTGCCGTCAGTCACCACATCGGCCCGCTTCTTCATCTCCATCGGCATCACCGAGGTCATCGGTTCGACGCCCATCGACATTGACCTCGTTGAGCTGCTCGACGAAGGCGAGCACCGCGTTGACCTCGCCTTGCAGGTGCGCGACCTCGTCCTCGCGCACGGCAATGCGGGCGAGACGCGCGACACGGCGGATGGTTTCGGCATCAACGGACATGGCTTGCGTATAGCAGATGTGGCTTTTGCGCCGCAACCGCAAGGAAAACGGGTGATTTTAGGCCATTTGTTTGAGCCGCTTGAGCGCGTCGGCCGCCAGCTTGCGGGTCAATTCAGCAGCTGGAAGCTCCTGCGCCAACGAAACCGCCTGCCCCGACCACATCGGGGTGAAATCGCCCGAACCGGTTTTTTCGGCCGCAGCCCGCAACGGCGCGAGCGCGGTGGCCGAATGCGGGAACGCCGGTGCGTCGCCCGACAGCGGGCCGACCTCGGCCATGACACGATTGACGATGCCGCGCGCAGGCTTGCCGGTCATCAGGTTGGTGACCGCGGTCGAATCCGCGTCCGCCCGGGCAAGGCCGTCGCGATACGGCCTGCCGATGATCGACTCCGGGCACTTCAGATAGGCCGAGCCGACCTGCGCGGCCGAAGCGCCGAGCGCAAAGGCCGCGGCAATGCCGCGACCGTCGGAAATGCCGCCGGCGGCGATCACGGGCACGCGCACGGCATCGACGACCTGCGGCACCAGCGCGAACGTCCCCGGCTGCTGGTCGACCTTGTCGGTCAGGAACATGCCGCGGTGGCCGCCGGCCTCGTTGCCTTGCGCGATAATCACATCAGTGCCGTGGGCTTCAAGCCAGCGCGCCTCTTTGACCGTGGTCGCCGACGACAGCACGATGCAGCCTGCGGCCTTCACCCGTTTCAACAGCCTCGCCTCCGGCAGGCCAAAATGAAAGCTCACGATCTTCGGCTTCGCTTCCTCGATCACCTGGCACATGGCTTCGTCGAACGGTGACCGGTTCGCGCTCGGCACCGGTGTACTCGGATCGAGCCCGTACTCCTTGTAGTAACCGGCAAGCCGCGTGCGCCACCTGCGCTTCGGCCTGCGCATCGGCGTCAACCGGCATATGGCAGAAGAAATTGACGTTGAGCGGTTTTGACGTGCGCTGCTTGATAACAGCGATCTGCTCGCGCGCCTTTTCCGGCGTCAGCATCGCACAGGGCAGCGAGCCGAGTGCACCCGCTTCCGCCGCGGCAATGATGAGCTCGGCGCCGACGGCGCCAGCCATCGGCGCCTGTATGATCGGAAGTTCGATATCGAAGAGGTCGAGAAGGCGACGATCCGGCCACATCGCTTGGGTCCTCCAGTTGGAGGGCACTGTATCTATCGTCACCTGCCCCACAAGCAATGTGACGCAAGGCGGAACTGCGCTCGCGTCAGGTCTTTGCTAGGCGCGCGACCGATGCTAGGCAGCGCCATGCCTGCACCGGTCCTGCCTCTTGTCGATGCCGCCAACGCATGGCCGCCACGCGGGGCGCTGCTGGGGCTCGATCTCGGCACCAAGACCATTGGCGTTGCGATGTCCGATGCGGATCGTCGCGTCGCCGCGACCGTCGAAACAATCCAGCGCATGACCTTCACCAAGGATGCGGCCCGGCTGCTGACACTCGCCGACGAGCGAAAAGCAGTCGGCATCGTGCTCGGGCTGCCGCTCAACATGGACGGCAGCGAAGGGCCGCGCGTACAGGCCACGCGCGCATTCGCGCGCAATCTTGCGCGCATCAGTGCGCTACCGATCGGGCTGTGGGACGAGCGGCTGTCGACGGCGGCGGTCGAGCGGCAACTGATCGAGGCCGATGTCAGCCGCGCCAAGCGGGCGAAAACCATCGATCAGCACGCCGCCGTCTTTATTCTACAGGGGGCGCTGGATCGCTTACGCGGATTGACGACCACCGGTGACCGATAAGCGTTTGAATCAGTAAGTATTATCAGCGGTTTTCATCGAGTTTTCGGGAACGCAACGGTACTAAAATACCATCATTCCGGCAAGCCGGCCCGGCGCAGCGCTGCGACATAGTTGGCGAACACATCAGGGCGGAGCGTTGAGACGCGACTGGTGAGCGTCGAGATCCGCAATCCTGGATCGAGCTCGAGCGCGCGGGCGATGTACCGCCGTGCTTCGTCGAGACGGCCGGCACCGACATTGCTGACGGCGGCGATCCGGATCGCGGTCACATAATGAGGCTGATCGCGACAGGCCTGCTCGGCAAGCGACCGCGCCTTGTCAAACCGGCCGGCCTGGAAATGCGCGAAGGCGGTGAATGTCTCCATGAAGAACATCAGAGGATCGAGCGGGCTCAGCCGCATGGCACGCGCGAGGTGCTCGATCGCGAGCGCATGGTCGCCATGATTGGCATGCAATGTGCCGCTCGCACTCCAGGCGGCCGCCAGGTTCGGGTTGAGCACGAGCGCGCGATCGATCAACGCCAGCCCGCCCTCGATATCGCCGACGCCTGCGCCGAGCGCGAGGCCGCCAAAGGTCAGGGCAACCGCATCGTCCTTGCCAAGTTCAGCGGCGCGCGCTGCGAGGCGACTTGCTTCCGCCATCTCCCGCGGCCGGTCCGTCATCCAGCCGTTGACCATGCGCCAGAAGTAACACCACGCCGCCATGCCGTAGGCGGCCGCGAAATCGGGATCACGCTCGATCGCCTTGCCGAACAATTCAAGCGCCTCGCTGACGCCCTCTTTTGTCCACCGATACACGCTTGCCATCCCGCGCAGGTAAAACTCGTAGGCACCGAGACTTTCGGTCGGCTTGCGCTTGGCGCGCGCGATCTCCGCCTGCTCGAGCTTCGGCGCGATCGCGCCGATCACGCTGGAGGTCACCTTGTCCTGGAGGTCGAAGACATCTTCGAGGTCACCGTCAAAGCGGCCCGCCCATAGATGCGCGCCTGTCGCGGCGTCGATCAGTTGCCCGGTGATGCGCAGCCGGTTTGCCGCCTTGCGCACACTGCCCTCGAGCACGTAGCGCACGCCCAGTTCGCGGCCGACCTGTCGAATGTCAGGGGATTTGCCCTTGTAGGCGAAGCTGGAATTGCGCGCGATCACGAACAGCCAGCGTATCTGCGACAGCGCGGTGATGATCTCCTCCACCATGCCGTCGCTGAAATACTCCTGCTCGGGCTCGCTGGCGAAGGTCTGGAACGGCAGCACGGCGATCGACGGCCCGTCGGGCTCGCTGATGCCGGGCATCGCGTTGTCGGCCGAGGCGCGTCCACTGCCGGTTCGGCGGCAGCCTCCGTCTCCTCCGTCACCTCGCCGACAAATCGAACGCCCCTGCGTGGAAAAGTCTTGATCAGGCGCTGCTCGTCACCGTTGTCGCCGATCGCCGCACGCGCCGAATTGACCCGGCTCGATAGCGTCGCCTCGGAGACGATGCGGCCGCGCCAAACCGCGGCGAGCAGGTCGTCGCGACTGACGACGCGATCCCGCGCGCGAATGAGAAATTCCAGGAGATCGAAGACCTGCGGTTCGACTGCAACGACGACATCGCCACGCCGCAACTCACGGCGCTTGACGTCGAGCACGAAGTCTTTTGACCGGTAGATCAAACGGGCCCCATCTTTGGCGCCCCACTCCCGCGGGGAACTTAACACAACTCATCTACGGCAAAAATCAAGACGATCTGGGGCGCAAATCCGCGCCGTCTAAAAGCGCTTTGCCCGTCATTTCGGCATGTTTGCGTTGTCCCGGCCGCAAATCAAATGCCGGGCCGATCCGCAAACCAGGGAGATCACGATGGATACGACTAAAATGTTCGAAGAAATCAAGCAGGATCGTCGGCAATTCATCGGCTATGCCGCCAAGGGCATCGCTGCGGCCGGCGCGCTCAACGTGTTTCCGGTGAAGTCCGGCGCGGCCAGCCGCGACGGACGGCGGCGATCCGCCCGTTCCATGTCCGTTTTCCCGAGCATGAGGCGCTCGTCGACCTGCGCCGCCGCGTTGCGGCAACGCGCTGGCCGGATCGTGAGACCGTCACAGATCAGTCACAAGGCATGCAGCTCGCGACAGATGAAGCAGCTCGTCAGTACTGGGGCGAGCGGCTACGACTGGCGCAAGGCGGAAGCCAGGCTGAATGCGCTGCCTCAGTTCATCACCGAGATCGACGGCGTCGATATTCACTTCATCCACGTTCGCTCGAAGCATCGACAATGCGTTGCCGCTGATCATCACTCACGGCTGGCCGGGCTCGGTGTTCGAGCAGCTGAAGATCATCGATCCGCTGACAGATCCGACCGTCCATGGCGGCCAGTGCACAGGACGCGTTCGACCTGGTGATCCCATCGATGCCCGGCTACGGCTTCTCCGGCAAGCCGACCACGACGGGTTGGGGCACCGTCCGCATCGCGCGCGCCTGGACCGAGCTGATGAAGCGCCTCGGGTACACCGCTATGTCGCGCAGGGCGGCGATTGGGGTGACGCGGTCATCGAGCAGCATGGCGCTGCTGGCGCCTCCGGAGTTGCTCGGCATTCACACCAACTATGCCTGCCGACGTGCCGGCCAGAGATTCCGAAGGCGCTCGCGCGCCGGCGAGCCGGCGCCGACTGGCCTCTCGGCCGAAGAAGAGCGCGCGACTACGAGTCAGCTCAGACTCCGCTAGCCAAAACGGGCTCGGTCCTACGCAGGAGATGGGCGGTCGGCCCCAGACGATCGGTACGGACTGGAGGATTCTGCCGGCCGGCCTTGCAGCATGGATCCTCGACCACGAGCGCGCAGCCCGCGTTCATGCACGCGTATACGACGGAGCGATCCTGAAGGTCTCCCGGGACGATGTGCTTGACGACATCACGCTGTACTGGCTGACGAACAGCGCGACCTCGTCGGCGCGGCTGTACTGGGAGAACGGGCGGAGCGTCCCGTTCTCGCGCCGCAGAAAAAACGTCCGAGATCTCACTCCCGGTCGCCATGAGTGCGTTCCCGGGCGAGAGCTATCGGCCCGCGAGACATGGGCCCGACGCGCCTACCGCAAACTGATCTACTACAACAAGCTCGACAAAGGCGGTCACTTCGCGGCGTGGGAACAGCCGGAGCTGTTCGCCGCCGAAATCCGGGCCGCGTTCGATCGCTGCGTCAATCGACTTGAGTATGAACGGCGCGCCCGTGCGCGCTGTTTTCCGCACCCGCTGCAATTCTGACTGATGGAGAACCCCATGGACACGTTCAATCACCAGCGCCGCCGGTTTCTTGGCATTGCCGCCGGCACGCTTGCTGCCGCGCTTCCCGGTACGATCGGCGCTGCGCACGCGCAAACGCCCAAAGCGAAATCAGCGCAATCATCCGGCATCGCGCTGGGAGCGAACACCACGTTCGCATCCCTGAAGCAGGTCGACGCCGGTGTGCTTAACGTCGGGTACGTCGAAGCCGGCCCCGCGGATGGACCGCCGGTTCTTCTCCTGCACGGCTGGCCCTACGACATTCACAGCTTTGTCGACGTGGCTCCGTTGCTGGCGTCGGCAGGCCACCGGGTAATCGTGCCTTACCTGCGCGGCTATGGCACGACGCGCTTTCTGTCGGCCGATACACTCCGCAGCGGCCAGCCGTCGGCGGTCGCGGCCGATATCGTCGCCCTGATGGACGCCCTGAAGATCGAGAAGGCGACCCTTGCGGGCTTCGATTGGGGCGCTCGCACCGCCAACATCATCGCGGCGCTGTGGCCGGAGCGCGTCAAGGCGATGGTGTCGGTCAGTGGCTACCTGATCGGCAGCCAGGAGGCCGGCAAAGTGCCGTTGCCGCCCAAGGCCGAATTGCAATGGTGGTATCAGTTCTATTTCGCGACCGAGCGCGGCCGCGACGGCTACCAGAAATACACGCATGACTTCGCCAGGCTGATCTGGCAGACGGCCTCGCCGAAATGGGCGTTCGACGATGCGACCTTCGACCGCAGCGCGGCCGCCTTCGACAATCCGGATCATGTTGCGATCGCGATCCACAATTACCGCTGGCGGCTCGGCCTCGCCGACGGCGAGCGAAAATTCGACGATATCGAGAAGAAGCTGGCGGCCGCGCCCGTGATCACGGTGCCGACCATTACCATGGAAGGTGACGCCAATGGCGCGCCCCACGCCGAGCCCAGCGCCTATGCCGGCAAGTTCACCGGCAGATACTCACATCGGCTCATCAAGGGCGGCGTCGGTCACAATCTGCCGCAGGAAGCGCCAAAAGCGTTTGCCGAGGCGGTGATCGATGTCGCCGAGAGCTGAACGTCCGCAGCCGCTCTACTGCAGCGGCGGTAGCGCCCGTGCAATGACCTTTTGCGCTGCCGTCGCATCGAGTTCGATGGCGCCATACATTCCGGCGCGGCCGCGCGCGAGGTTCGTAGCCGCATAGTGCTCGGCAACCTCGGGCGATGCCTCGTTTAGCGCGCCAACGGCGGCAACCTTGGCCAGCAGTTCGACGATCAGCCGGGCGTGGCCCTCGACGTCCGGCGTGCGGAGCGAAGCTGCGATCGCGCCGAGTGCCTCGCTGACGCCGGATATCCCCTTCGTCTCCGCCGTTAGCGCCGACAGCAGCGCCGCCGCGGCATCCGGGTCGCGCGAGAACGCGCGCAGCACATCGAGGCACATGACATTGCCGGATCCTTCCCACACCGCGTTGACCGGTGCCTCGCGATAGTGGCGGGCGAGAATGCCGTCTTCAACGTAGCCATTGCCGCCGAGGCACTCGAGCGCCTCATACAGGAAGTTTGGCGCGCTCTTGCAGACCCAATACTTGATGACGGGCGTCAAGCAGTCGCATCCGCGCCGCTTCGGCCGGATCGTGCGGCGTCAGATCAAACGAACGGCACAGCCGCATCACGGCCGCAGTCGCCGCCTCGACGTGCAGCGCCATGTCGGCGAGTACGCTGCGCATCAGCGGCTGGTCGACCAGGTGCTTCTGGAACACGCTGCGATAGCGCGTGTGGTGTACGGCATGGGCAAGGCCGGAGCGCATCAGGCCGGCGGAGGAAATCGCGCAGTCGAGTCGCGTCAGCTGCACCATCTGGATGATGGTGCGGACGCCCTGCCCTTCATCGCCGACACGCAAGGCGAACGCATCCTGGAATTCGACCTCGGACGAGGCGTTGGAGCGGTTGCCGAGCTTGTCCTTCAGGCGGAGGAACTGCAGACCATTGACCGATCCATCGGGGCGGAAGCGCGGCATGAAGAAGCAGGTCAGCCCACCGTCGGCTTGCGCCAGCACGAGGAACGCGTCGCACATCGGCGCCGACATGAACCACTTGTGGCCGGTGATCCGATACGCCTCGCCACTACGGGTCGCGCGCGACAAGTTAGCGCGCACGTCGGTGCCGCCCTGCTTCTCGGTCATGCCCATGCCTGTTGTCATGCCTCGCTTCGACGTCCACGGTGCGAACGAGGGATCGTAGCTGCGCGACGAAACCTTTTGCATCACCAACGCAAGCAGCCTTGGCTCCGCGGCGAGCGCGCCGATGGATGCGCGGGTCATCGTGATCGGACAGAGGTGCCCGCTCTCGACTTGCGCCGCCATGTAGAACTTCGCGGCGCGCAAGACTTCGGCGGGCGGCGGCGCGCCCTTGCCATCGGCGGTCCAGGTCGAATTGTGCAGGCCGGCTTCCATGCTGCGCGCCATGAAGTCGTGATAGGCCGGATGGAACGTCACGACGTCGCGGCGAAAGCCCTGTGCGTCATAGGCGTCCAGCACCGGCGTGTTCTTGTTGGCGACCGCGCCAAGCGCCTTGAGCTCACTCGTGCCCCATGCCTTGCCAAAGGAGGATAGCTCGGCACTTGCCGCACTCGCGCCATTCACCGCAACCGCTTCGCGCAGCGGCCGGTCCAGCGCAAAGAGATCGATATCGGCAAACGGCGGCGGCTGGTTGAGGACATCGCGATCGACTGACAACGCAGTGCTCATGGCGGACCTCATCAATGCAGCAGCGGGCTTAAGTCGCTAGCATCAGACTAGCACGTTTCTCGCCTTGATTTTTGCCCCTGCCGCTACACCAGCGGGAACATTCTGCATCAATCGGCATTTGCGAATTGAGCGAGCGCAATGACATGACGAACGACAAGACCATTCCGATTGGCTGGCTGCTTGCCGGCGTACTCGCGGTGACAATCGTGTTCAACGGGATTGCGCTGGCGCTCAGCTGAGGCGCCGCTTCGGTCGCTGCGACGAAGCGCGCTAGCGCTCCTCGTGATCCAGCTCGTGCTGGCCATCAAGTTCGCGCAGGATGCGCGCGATGTCGGCGAGGCTTGAGGTATCCTTGCGCTCGTGGCTAGCAATCGCCTCGCTCGGTTCGGGCGCTTTCTCTTCTTGGTCTACGAGCAGCTCGATCAAGTCGCTCAGTTTCATCACTCCCTCATGCAAGGTCTTCGGCCGGCTTAGTTCTTCCTTTCGAGGCACAGCCGGCATGCCCAGACAACCACCGAGGGCGTCTCCGGTTGCCGGCTCGGGCATCGATAATCTGCAAGCGCCAGCCATGGCCCCCGCAGATGCGGAACCATTGACGCTCAAATCGATTGCCGTGGCGTGAATGGAAAAGCTGACCTTATTTCTCATCATTATTGGGGTGGCGCTGATACTGACGACGTGTCTTTGGGTGGTCTTTGGCTAGCTGAGACGGCCAAATAAACTTGTCCATCTGTGTAGTGGTGAACATATCGGCGGGCGCCCGCAGCCTAGATTGCGCGCATGAAAGACCTTCAAACGAAGCTCGAGAAGCTTCTCTCCGACGCCCAGGACTGCGACCTGATCGGCAATCTCGCGACCGATCAGGCCAAACGGGCGACCTTCCGACGGATGGCCGCGCAATTTCGCGAGATGGCCGAGGAACTTAAGGCCGATATCGGAGCGCGGATCGCGGCGGCCAGGGATGACGGACCGATCGCGCCCGCGTGACGGTCACACCCTCATGCCGCGGTGCGCGCCGCCGCCGGTTGCGTCTCGAGCCCCGCCTTGACCGCCTCGTCGAGATTGGTGAGCCAGACGAATTCGAGATTGCGTCTGATGTCCTCTGGGATGTCATCGAAGTCGCGCCGATTGCGCGCCGGCAGCATCACCCGCTTGATGCCGGCGGTCGCCGCCGCGATCACCTTCTCCTTGATGCCGCCGACGGGAAGCACCAGCCCGCGCAGGCTGATCTCGCCGGTCATCGCGGTATCGGGACGGATGGTGCGGCCGGTCATCAGCGAGGCGAACGCCATGAACATGGCGACGCCAGCGCTCGGGCCGTCCTTCGGGATTGCGCCCGCCGGAACGTGCAGATGAAGGTCGCTGGTCTCGAACAGATTTGAATCGACCTGCAATTCGGCAGCGCGCGCTTTCACCACAGTCAAAGCAGCCTGCGCGCTCTCCTTCATCACGTCGCCAAGCTGGCCGGTCAGCGTCAGCCGTCCCTTGCCGGGCACGCGCGTCGCCTCGATGAACAGAATGTCGCCGCCGACCGGCGTCCAGGCCAGACCAGTAGCGACGCCAGGCATGCTGACACGCATCGCGACTTCATCCTCGAAGCGCGGCGCGCCGAGAATGGTTTGCAGGTCAGACGCCTCGATCCGGATCGGCCCCGCCTCGCCTTCGGCGATCCGGACCGCGGCGTGACGCAGCGCCTTGCCGATCTCGCGCTCGAGCGAGCGCACGCCCGCTTCGCGCGTATAGTGCTGGATGATGTCGCGCAAGGCGTCGTCGGAGATTTCGACCTTGCCCCCCTCCAGGCCGTTGGCCTCGAACTGCCGCTGCACCAAATAGCGCTTCGCGATTTCGAATTTTTCCGTCGCGGTGTAACCGGCAAGACTGATGATCTCCATGCGGTCGCGCAGCGGACCGGGAATGGTGTCCAGCATGTTGGCGGTCGCGATGAAGACGACGCGGCTCAAGTCGAAGGGAACGCCGAGATAGGCGTCGCGGAACGTTCCGTTCTGCTCGGGGTCGAGCACTTCCAGCAGCGCAGCGGACGGATCGCCCTGGATGCCGCTGCCGAGCTTGTCGATCTCGTCCAGCATCATCACGCAGTTGCGCGAGCCCGCCTTGCGCAGGGCTTGCACGATGTTGCCCGGCAGCGCGCCGATATAGGTGCGACGATGGCCGCGGATCTCGGCCTCGTCGTGAACGCCGCCGAGGCTGACGCGAACGAACTTGCGCTGCATCGCTTTCGCAATCGATTGACCGAGCGAGGTCTTGCCGACGCCGGGCGGGCCGACGAAGCACAGGATCGGCGCCTTGCCCTGCGGCGCGAGCTTGCGCACCGCGAGATATTCGACGATCCGCCGCTTGATCTTGTCGAGGCCGAAGTGGTCGGCGTCGAGAATTCTTGCGGGCTTCGGCCACATCGATCGGCGCCTCCTCGGGCAGGCTCCACGGCAGCTCGATCAGCCAGTCGATATAGGTGCGGATCATGCCGTACTCGGCACTGGCATCGGACATCCGCTCCAGCCGGCGCACTTCCTTACGCGCCTGGTCGTCGACCTCCTTCGGCATGTTTGCCTTGGCGATCTGCTCCTTGAGCTCCGCGATCTCGGCGGCCTTGCCCTCATCGCCCTCGCCGAGCTGCTTCTGGATCGCCGCCATCTGCTCGCGCAGCAGGACCTCGCGGTGGCGCTGGTCCAGCGCCGCCTTGGTCTGCTCGCCGATCTCGTTCGATAGTCGCAAGACCTCGATGCGCTGCGCCAAAAGGCGCGACACGCGGTCCATCCTTGCTGCGACGTCGATGGTTTCGAGAATCTCCTGCTTCTCGTCGGGCTTGATGTCCATGTAGGCGGCCGAGAAATCGGCGAGATCCGACGGCGTCTGCATGCTCTGCGCGGCGGTGACCAGCTCGGCCGGCACCTGCGGCAGTAGCTCCAGGGCCTCCTGGGTCTGGCGGCGCAGGTTCAAAAAGCGCGCTTCGATATCCGGCGTCTTCGGCGCCTCTGCTTCGACCGGGCGAATGCGGGCAACCAGGAACGGCCAGCCGCCGAGAAACTCGACCACCTGGAACCGCTTCTCGCCCTGGCAGACCACGTGGTGGGTGCCGTCGGGCGCGGTGACGTAGCGCACGATGTTGGCGATGGTGCCGACGCGATGCATGTCGATTCCCGTCGGGTCGGCCACGCCGTCGTCGCGCTGCATGAGCACGCCGATCTGCTTCTGCTCGCGCAGCGCCTGCTGCGCGGCGGCGATCGATTTCGGGCGCCCGATAGTGATCGGCACCACCGTGTTGGGGAACAGCACGAGATTCTTGACCGGCACGACAATGATCGCGTCGGCGGGAATTTGGGGCAGCGTGCCGTTCGTGGGCGCGTTGGTGTTGTTATTGTCTGCGTCAGCCACGGGTGGCTCCTCCCTGCTTCGGCAGCTTGGCCAGCGTGACCACGAAGCAGCCATTGACATAGCCGCGCTGAACGTCGCCATAGCGTCCGGGCGGCAGGCGCAGGTGCCGCTCGAATTGGCCCTGCGGCAGTTCAAGGCGATGAATGGTGGCGTTGCGCAGCTGAGCGGGTACGCCGCGCTGGCCGACAACCGTGAGCACGTCGCCTTCGATGACAGCGACAATGTCCTTTGGATCGACCCCCGGCAGCGCCAGGATCGCCACGACCTCCTTGTCGGTCTCGATCAGGTCGGCCGGCGGCTCCCAGACCGGCGCCGCAGCGCCCCGGCTCACCGGCTCAAACAGCTGGCGATGCAGCCGCTCGGCGCGCGCCAGCATTTCGACCGCCTCGGACCACATCCATCGATTGGAATATTCGCTCATCAAGAACCCCGTGCCCGGCCTTCGGAACACATCCTTGCCTTAAGTAGGAACTGTTCCGCGGTTCGCGAGACCCGCCGGCAAGATCGATTGAAGCGGGGCCGGCTGACATGCCGGTCCGACGTGTCCGCGCGAAAAGCGTGGCATTCCACCGAACCGGCCGCGCAATGACATTGACATGGCTCATGGACATCGCTCATGGCCGCGGTTTCGCTGCGAGCGATGCCGCGTCGTCGTTCGATAGACCAGCAGGAGGGCAGGATAGCTACTTCTCGGGCGGGAAGATCGTCTTCCAGTCCTGCCGCATGTCGACGATGGTCCATTTCTTCGCGACAGCCTCGTCGAGCGCCTTGTCGAGTTTGCCGACCAGCGAGTGCCGGTCGTAGGCGTATTCGCGCAAGCCATCGGTGTGGTGGACGAGACCCGCGAACCGGGCGCCGGTGCCCGCCATCGTCCATTCCAGCATCTGGCGATCGCCGTCCGAGTTGCCGAAGGCGAAAATGGGACGGCGGCCGATAAAGCGGTTGATCCCGACCGGCTTGCCCGGTCCGTCATCGATGAATTCGACCTTCGCCTCCTTCACCAGCACCGGCTTGCCATCGGCCCCGACCTGCAGTTTCACAGCGAGCGAGGAGCCGACCACCTGCTCGGGCGGAATGCCATACGCCTTCTCGACCCACGGCCGCATAAAATCGACGCCGCCGCCGGAGACGATGAAGGTCTTGAAGCCGTTGGCGCGCAGATACGACAGCAACTCGAGCATCGGCTGGTAGACCAGGCTGTTGTAGGGGCGATTGAATTGCGGATGGCGTGCGCTCGCCATCCAGTCGCGCACCGTGCTCGCGAAATCCTCCTCCGTCATGCCGGCGTGGGTCGCGCCGACGATTTCGGCGATGCCTTTTTCGCCCGTCCCCAGCAGCGCCTTCATATCCTTGTCGAGCACGGCCTTGAACGGCCGCGTGGTCTTCCATTCCGGATGCTGAGGGGCCATGGCCTTGATACGGTCAAGGGCAAACATCGCCTGAAAATAGTTCGGTCGCTCGCACCACAGCGTGCCGTCGTTGTCGAACACGGCAATGCGCTGCTCGGCCGGCACGAAGTCCGCGCCGCCCTGCTGCCGTGACGCGTGACACGAAGTCGGTAATGGCTTTCCGGGCGGCGCTGTCGTTCCAGGACGGCAACGGGATCGGCGCCAGGCGATTGCGCAAATGCGGTCTCGCCTAGGCAGGCAACGAGCAGGCCGGCAATGAAGCCGCGGCGATCAAGCATAGCGGTGATCCGTTCCTGCCTTTGCGTAGCGGCGGTTCAGATTGGCGTTGTCGTTGCGATCATCGTAAGCACTCACCACCAACTTCTTTGGCGGACAACACAGCGAAACCCGGCGTGACTGGTTGAGGTATCGATGGGCTGGGCATGGCGCGCCGCCGGCCGGTAGCGGCGGCAGTAGTTTGGCGCGCACAAGTAGGAGCCGCCCTTCAGCACCTTGCGCGGGATTCTGATGTCGGGCTGGCAGGGGTCGTAGCTGGCCGATTGTGGTCCGCCGCGCGGATTTTCCGGGATGCAGCAGGCCTTCGGTGCATCGGCTTCGTGTCGGGATGACCACCAGTCCGTGGTCCACTCCCAGACGTTGCCGATCATGTCGTAGAGGCCGTAGCCGTTCGGCGGGTATGCCATCACGGGCGACGTGCGCTCGTAACCATCGGCAGCGCTGTTCTCGCACGGAAAGTCGCCTTGCCAGGTGTTCGCCATGTGGCGGCCGCCCGGCGTCAACTCGTCGCCCCACGCGAACTCCGCACCCTCGAGCCCGCCGCGCGCGGCAAACTCCCACTCCGCCTCGGTCGGCAGCACCTTGCCCACCCACGCGGCGTAGGCTTCGGCATCGCTGTAGCTGACGTGGACCACCGGATGATCCGCCAACGCGTGGATCCAGCTGCCCTTGCCCGCCGGACGGCGCCAGTTCGCGCCGAACTTGAATTGCCACCAGTTGAAGAAGTCGCGCAGGTCGACATCGTTGTGCTTGGGCGGCACGAACACCATGGAGGCCGCATGCAGCATGTGCGGCAGCGCACCGGGGTAGTCCTCGGCATTCGGCGGGATTTCCGCCGAGGTCACGTAGCCCGTGGCGTCAACGAACCTGCGAAATTCGCGGTTGGTGACCGGCGCACGATCCATCCAGAAGCCGTCGACAGTGACGCGATGTGACGGTGCTTCCTCCGGGTAATGATGGTCGGAGCCCATGCGGAACGTGCCGCCCGGAATCCACACCATCTCATTGGGTGGGCAACGGTCAGCCGGTCCGTTGGCGTTGGCGGCGCGCTCTCGGACAAGCACGGGACATCCCTCTCGATCACTGCGAGTCAGTCGCAGGAATCCAGTCAGGTCATCCATCAGGTGTTTTTCCCAAGCATGCCTCGGTGTTTTACCGAGCGTCGACGTTATTCGTCGCGACGCCAACAGGTGGGCACCACTTCGAGTCAACTTGTTCTGGCGACGTTGACACTCTTTTCAGGTTGCCCCCGCTGGAGTCGCCCGATCTGCTGAAAAAGTTCGTCAGCCGAAAACGGCTTGACCAGCACAGAGATTCCTTGCGCCGCGATCGCCTCCACGGTTTTCGACCTGATGTCGCCCGTCATGACGATGGCAGGAATATTCCAGGCGGCAGCGGCACGCACCGCATTGACGCTGTCGACACCGTTCATCAGGCCAGGAAGGTTGTAATCGGTCAGCAGCAGATCAGGGTGCATTGCGTGCTGATTGATCAGGGCTACTGCGTCATTCCCGGTTGCAACTCCGATCGCGCCAACTCCTCTCGACTTCAGCAGCTTGTGAAGTGCGGATCGCACCGACGTCTCATCTTCGATGATGAGGACGGTGCCGCAGAACGGATCACTGTCATGATCCAAGGTTCGCACCGACTCGGTCGTATCGGCGTGCGATTGGCCCCGCGGAACCTCGATGGAGAAGCCGGTACCCCTGCCGGGCGTAGAGCGCACGTCAACTCTGTGGTCGAGTATGTCTCCCAGTCGCCTCACGATTGCGAGGCCCAGTCCGGTGCCGCCGCGATCCAAACCCTCCGAGCCCTGGTAATACTCTTCGAATATGCGGGGCAGCTCATCTCCGGTGATGCCAACACCGCTATCCCAAACCTCGATTTGAATCTTGTCGCCGGCGCGTCGGCAGCCGAGCACAATTCTACCGTGATCCGTGTATCGGATCGCATTCGATAGCAGATTGCGGATCATTTCCTCCAGCATGCGCTTATCGCTGAAGATGATTTGTCCGGAACGGACCAGTCGCCATCGCAAGCCCTTTTCCTCAGTGGGACGAGTGAAGTCAGTCGTCACCGAATCAAATATCTCATTGACCGCAAAGTTGCTCCTCGATGGACGAAGGTTTCCGGATTCGAGGCGGTTGACGTCGAGCAGGCTCGACAACATGCTGGACATGGTATCGAGCGAACGCCCTATTCCGGCAACCAGCTCGCGTCCCTCACCATCCGGGTGATGCCCCGCGAGGGCGCCTTGCAGAAAGCTCAGGGTTTGCAGCGGCTGTCGCAGATCATGACTTGCTGCGGCGAGAAACGCGGACTTGGCGCGATCGGCGAGTTCCGCCGATTTCTGCGCGCGCGAAATCTCCTGTTCGAACCGCTTGCGCTCGGTGATGTCCGTCGTCAGTCCCCGGATGCGCGCAAGCTGTCCTGTTGAGGTGAATTCGGCGGTTGCAACTTGCTCGAGCCATAGCTCGCCATCGGGTCCCAGGAAGCGGAATGTGGCCGAATATGAGGGGTCGTCAGGATGGACACCAAATACGCTGGCGGACAGGTGCGGGAGATCATCCGGATGGACCTGGCTTGCTATTTCGGTGCGACTGATAACTTGCCTCGATCCGAGACCGAGGATTTGCGCCGCGTTCTCACTGTGGCGTACTTCGTCGGTATGGACGTCCCAATCGAACGCCATCACGCCGCCGGCGCGGAGTGCTTCCTGTAGCCTGGTCTCCCGCTCCAGCAGCCTGACCTCGTGAAGCCTCCGCTCGCTGAACAGCGCCGCAAGAACCAGTATGCCAAACGAGAGCGCAAGAATTGTCGCTTGAGCGGACAGGATACGCTCATCAACCGGCAGCTTCGAATCGCCGAAGATACCGATACCAAATGTTGTCGTCCAAACGATCGTAAACGCGCAGATGAACGTGGCTGCCGCAGTGAAGGCCGGTCTGAAACGAGCTGCGATCAAAACGAGCAGCGGGCACAGTGAAGCGATTGCCAATTCGAGGGTCCACGGTTGGTTTGGCAAGAAGACCAGAAGCCCGCACAAGACGAATATCATCGCGAGCGCCAAGACTCCCTCAGCGAGCTCTCGTCTTGGCGGAAAGTCTCGCACCAACGCCGCCAGCCCGATCACCAGCGGTGCGATCGTGATGGTGCCAAGCGCGTCGGAGGCGAACCAGTGGAGCCACACAGTTGGGACGGACGCGGTCGAGCCATGGAACAGAACAAACCCGAGCGTACCGACAATCCCGGAGATAATCGTTCCCGCGATGGTGGCTGAGAACAATCCCAGCACACGCGGCAAACTGTTCAGCTCAAATGGCGCGCCGAAGAACCGCTCGATCAGACCGGCAACCAAAGCGGCTTCGCCGGCATTGGCGACAGCAAAAAAAATCGAGCTCGGGATGTTGCGATCGCCCAGTAGATTGGCCCCGATGGTCGCTGTCATCACCGCCACGATGACCGGCCAGCGCGCAGTAGAACCGAGCGCGATCAAAATACCGGAAGCCACGCCCGCTGCCGGCCAAAACACGGCGACGCCGTCGGCTTTCTCAAGCAAGGCCAGACTTAGGCGTGCCGCCAGGAAATAGATGATCGCTATTGCGATCGTGGCGGCGACGGTCACAATAACCCGTGGCTGCCTTGCCGCTGGCTGGTGTGCAGTGGACCAAACCCGTTCTGATGACAGAACCACAGTTGACCTGCCCACTCGACCCGCGATGTTGCGATCAAATCATGCGTGAAGCGATCCCGGACATTCCCCCGGCGTGGTCGATCGACGCTCCGCGGGGCCTGCAGCGCCGTCACCAGTTTCAGTCTGCCTTCGTGTATGGCCGCGAGTACATTGACCGGAAGGACAATATGAGGGGGCGCAGGTGCCGAGGCCGGGTGCAAAGGCAAAATAGATCCCAATCGTCCGGAAAACCGGGCGATTTCGTTGCCCAACGGACGCTGGTCCTCGTTTGAGGCAGCAACGTGTCTGCATGTCGCAGCGCGGCGGCGCTCGGTTCCACCCGGGTTCGCGCCATCCGACGCCCATCGGGGCGACACGCAGCAGCAGCTTGAGCACTTGATCGCGGACCAGAACCTGCTGCTCAGAAATCGAAGGTCTCGTTGGTCATCTCACGTCTTTGCTTTTTCGGCTTTACGCGCACGACCCTTCGGCTGACGCACCAACGCGTCCGTATGTTCGTCGAGTTTTGGCGCGCGGTGCCTGATCGAGGCAGGCGTACGCGACAGCTTGAACGGCGTCGCCACCAGCGGCGCGGGCTTTTTCAGATCGGGATGCTCGACGTTTTTGAGGAACTGCTCCTCGGCGTCATGGGGATCATCAAGCGCCTGCTGCAGCGAAAACACCGGCGCGCAGGGGATGCGGCCCTTTTCCAGTTCGGTCACGGCCTCCGCCAGCGTGCGGCTGGTACACCAGCGCTGCATCTTCTCGGACAGCATCGTGCCGTTGTCGCCGCGCAGCTGGTCGGTCTTGAAGCGCGCGATCGTCGAGCAACTCCAGTTCGCCGATCAGCTTGCACCAGCGCTTGAACATTGGATTGCCGACCACGGCGACCACCAGCCAGCCGTCTTTCAGCTTGAAGCAATCGTTCGGCCCGGACGTCAGCGATTTGTTGCCGATGGCGCGATGATTGGGTGCAGTGAGCGCCTGCTCGACCAGAAAGCCCGATGCCACGGTCAACGCCGTATGCAACAGCGCCGCTTCGACCTTCTGGCCCTTGCCGGATGTTTTCTTCTCCATGATCGCGGCAAGCGTTCCGATGGTCGCGCAAAACGACGGTGCCGAAATCGACCCATGGCATGCCCATCCGCATCGGCGTGACGCCGTCGCCGGTCAGATGCATCGCACCTGACATCGCCTGCGCCAAGCCATCAAAGCCGATCCGGTTGCGGTACTGGCCGATCGAGCCAAAGGTCGAGACATTGGTCGCGATGATATCGGGCTTGATTTTGGCCAGCGTATCGTAGTCGAGACCCAGCTCCTTCAGGGCTTCCATCGGCATGTTGGTGATGACGACATCCGACGTCAGCAGGAGATCGTTAAAGGCCTCGCGGCCCTCGGGCGTCGTGATGTCGAGCGTGATCCCTTTCTTGTTGCGATTGACCTGGAGGAACAGCGCGCCCTCGGCGCTTGTTCGGTCACCGGATTGAGCCAGCGGTCGTCGTTGCCGCCGTCACGATCGACGCGAATGACCTCGGCGCCGAGATCGCCAAGCAGCGCGCCACAGAACGGGGCTGCGATGTAGCGCCCGAAATCCAGCACGCGAATGCCTTCTAGGACACCGGTCATGACCTTCTCCTGTTGATGGCTGTTAGGCGCAAGTCGTTAGCGGGAGACGCCCCACTCGCGCAGCACTTCGTCGGTGTGCTCGCCAGCGCGCGGTGGCGGTCGCTTCACGACCGGTTTTGTGCGGCTGAAGCGCGGCGCAGGCCCAGGCTGCGGAATGCCCTCCACTTCGATAAAGGTACCGCGCGCCTTGTTGTGGGGATGTTCCAGCGCCTCCTTCACGTCGAGCACCGGCGCGAAGCACACGTCGGTGCCCTCCAAAATCTTGCACCACTCGTCGCGGGTCTTGGTCTTGAACAATGCGACCAGCTGCTGCTTCGCCGCGTCCCAGCCGGCACGATCGCGCTGCTCTGGTCTTGAAGAGGTCGCGGATATTAAGCCGCTCCAGCAGCTCGTTGTAGAAGCGCGGCCTCGATCGAGGCGATCGAGATGTACTTGCCGTCCTTGGTCTCATAGGCGCCGTAGAAATGCGCGCCGCCGTCGACCGAGTTCGACGCGCGCTTGTTGACCCAGGCGCCCGAGGCGGTGCCGCCGAACACGCCCGTGATCAGCGACGCCGCACCGTCGACCATTGCGGCATCCACGACCTGCCCCTTGCCGGATTTTTTGGCCTCGAGCAGGCCACAGACGAGACCGAAGGCGAGATAGAGCGCGCCGCCGCCGAAATCGCCAACAAGATTGAGCGGCGGCACCGGCGCGCCGTCGCGCGGGCCGATCGCATGCAAGGCGCCGATCAGCGAGATGTAATTGATGTCGTGGCCGGCGGCCTGGGCCAGCGGCCCCTCCTGCCCCCAGCCGGTCATGCGGCCGTAGACGAGGCGCGGATTGACCTTGAGGCAATCGTCCGGCCCGAGCCCGAGCCGCTCCATCACGCCGGGCCGAAAACCTTCGACCAGCGCATCGGCCTTCGCGACCAGCTCTTTGGCGACTTTGACATCTTCCGGCTTCTTCAGATCGAGCGCGATCGAGCGGCGTCCGCGTGTCAAAAGGTTGAATTTCGGCTCGACCGGGGTGCCGAGATCGGCTGGCTCGGTGCGATCGATGCGGATGACATCGGCGCCCATGTCGGCGAGCAGCATGCAGCAGAACGGCCCCGGGCCGATGCCGGCGAACTCGACGACCTTAATTCCTTCCAGCGGACCCACGGTGTGCCCTCCGATGCGTTTGTTGGTTGAGTGGCCGGTCGTTGATGCCGGCCCGGAGGCCGAGCCTATCGCGCGCGCCTGCGCCACTCAATCCGCACCCGGCACACGTCGAACTGCAGAAATCGCGCGGCTTGGGGCCCTCTGCATCGACGGGGCAGGCTTCGCTCGATAGGATGCCGAACGTTTGGGAACGCCAAAGGGGCGAAAAGAAAATGAAAAGCCTGCTGTTTACGCCGCTGCAATTGCGCGGCGTCACCTTGCGCAATCGGATCGTGGTCTCGCCAATGCTGACCTATGCGGCGACCAACGGCTTTGCCAATGACTTCCACTACGTCCATTACGGCAAGTTCGCGACCGGTGGCGCCGGGTTGATCTTCGTCGAGTTCGACCAAGGCTGACCCTCGCGGCTGTACCACGCCGAGGGATCTCGGGCTGTGGAAGGACGAGTTCATTCCGCCGTTGCAACGCATCGTGCAGTTCGCCAAGGCACAGGGAGCCGCAATCGGCATCCAGCTCGGCCATTCCGGGCGCAAGGCACGGAACCAACTGCCCTGGCAGGGCCGCAAGCAGCTCGAAAGCCATCCCGGCGTCGATCATGGCGAACATTGGGAGATCATCGGTCCGAGCGCGCTGGCGCAAGGCAACGGCTATTTTCAGCCGCGCGAGCTGACGCTCACAGACATCCAGGACCTGATCGAGACCTACGGCAAGGCTACGGCGCGGGCCATGCGTTGCGGTTTCGACGCGCTCGAGATCCACGGTGCGCACGGCTACCTGCTGCACCAGTTCCTGTCGCCGGCATCGAACCAGCGCACCGACGCTTACGGCGGCACGCTTGAGAAGCGCATGCGCTTTGCGCTCGAAATTGCCGAGTGCGTGCGGGCCAACTGGCCGGAAGAGAAGCCGCTGTTCTACCGCATCTCGGCGGTCGACGAGGCCGGCTGGTCGGTCGAGGACAGCGCCGGCGTCGCGCGCGAGCTCGCCAAGAAGGGCGTCGACGTGATCGACTGCTCGAGCGGCGGCATGAGCGGCCGGCCGATCACCGATCCCGAGCATCCGCCGGGGTACGGCTACCAGGTGCCGTATGCCGAAGGCATCCGGCGGCTCTCGGGTGTCAAGACCATGGCGGTCGGCCACATCATCCACGCCGACCAGGCGGAACAGATCCTGCGTGACGGACGCGCAGATTTGATCGCGATCGGCCGCGAGTTCCTGCACAATCCGAACTGGCCGATCGACGCTGCCGAAAAGCTCGGCATCGAGCAGCCGTATGCCACTACGGTCGCAAACTACGGCTACTGGCTGGAGAAACGCGCCTCCGCCGGTTTTGGCGGCAAGCCTTCGACATGGCAGAGCGGCATCAACCCGAACAACTGAGAGCGAGCAACCGACATGACCAGGATCGCAGTCGTCGCCATGGGAGAGATGGGCGCGGGCGTGGCGCGGCGCCTGGTCGAGCGCGGCGCACAGGTGTTTACCTCGCTGGCCGGCCGCAGCGGCGCCAGCGCCGAGCGGGCGCGCGCCGCGGGCGTCACCGCAACCGACAACTCAGCGCTGATCGAAACGGACATGCTTGTTGTCGATCGTGCCGCCGGCGGTGGCCGGCGCCACGGCGGAGCGCTTCCTGCCGCTGATCGCCAAGGCCGGCAAGAAGCCTGTTTATATCGACTGCAACGCGATCGCGCCGCAGACGCTGAATGCAATCGCCAAGCGCTTCGTCGAACTGAAGCTGCCGTTCGTCGATGTCGGCATCATCGGCGCGCCGCCCCGCCGCGATGGTTCGAGCCCGAAATTCTACATGTCGGGACCGATCACCAATGAAGCCGAGACGCTGAAGCAGCTCGGCCTCGACACCCGCGTGCTGTCGAAAAATCTCGGCGACGCCTCGGCGCTAAAGATGTCGTATGCCGGCATTACAAAAGGCTTCCAGGCGCTGGGCTCGGCGATGGCGCTCGGCGCCGGGCGCAACGGCGCAGCCGACAGCCTGATCGCCGAACTGAAGGACAGCCAGCCGCAGCTCTATGGCTGGCTCTGCCGCATGCTGCCCTTCATGTACGACAAGGCCTACCGCTGGGACGGCGAGATGCGCGAGATCGCAAAATTCCTTCTGCCTGAGCAAGGCGCCTCAAACATGCTGGGCGGCGCAGCCGACCTCTACGAGCACATCGCCGCCGCCAACCGCGAAGGGCCGCAGTCGGAGATTATGTCGAAGCTGAATCGATTTATCGGGAAGTAGGTTCGCGCCGCAGTTTCAGGTACCGGTCTCCAGCCAGGCCAATGCGCGATCGCGGTCCTTGCATTCGAAAGTTCTGATCTCCGGATCGGCAAAATGCCGCGCGATCGCCGGAGCGATCTTCAGCACAGCGCTGTCACTGACTGCCGCAACGCGATCAATCTTGCGTTGATGCTCCCGAACGAATTTCATGTGCTCGACGAGGGCGGCAAAACTATCCCAGCCTGGAAACGAAGGCGCATCGATCAACAGTCCGGAAAGCTTGCCTTTCTCGAGAATATAGGGGTCGACCAGGCGCGCGACCTCGCGGAAGTCGTCGGTGCTCAGAGCCCCCCTCGGCTCAATGACCAGCACACCTTTGTCCCTGTGAAGCTCGAACGCCATCATGGAACTCTCCTGAAGTTTGTACCCCGATTGCATCTGGCCTGCGCCGACGTCCAGCCCGTGCCGAGCGTGTGCGATGAGTGCTGTGGGGTCGCTCGGGAGGAAACGGGAAACCATCAGCAAAATTACCGATAGGACACTCCCAGATCGCAGGGGAAATGTCGCCGCCGAGCGTTTGGCGGCTTGCCCCCGGTGGCACCTTTCGCCTATAGAACCGACTTTAATGACCTCAAGTTCCAGATCGACCTTCGTTTTCGGCCACCGCCATCTTCTGGGGATCGAAGGCCTTTCCGCCCACGACATCTCCGGCCTGCTCGAACTCTCCGAAGAGTTCGTCACGCTCAATCGCCAGATCGAGAAGAAGACCTCCGTCCTGCGCGGGCGGACGCAGATCAACCTGTTCTTCGAGGCCTCGACCCGCACCCAGTCGTCGTTCGAGATCGCGGGCAAACGGCTTGGCGCCGACGTCATGAACATGTCGGTCGCCTCCTCCTCGATGCGCAAGGGCGAGACGCTGATCGACACCGCGATCACGCTGAACGCCATGCACCCGGACATCCTCATCGTCCGGCACCACGCCTCTGGCGCGGTGGAACTGCTGGCGCGCAAGGTCGACTGCTCGGTGGTCAACGCCGGCGACGGCCAGCACGAGCATCCGACGCAGGCGCTGCTCGACGCGCTCACCATCAAGCGCAACAAGGGCCGGCTCGAGGGGCTCGTGGTCGCAATCTGCGGCGACGTCATGCATTCGCGGGTGGCGCGCTCGAACATTCTGCTTTTGACGACGATGGGCGCGCGCGTCCGCGTGATCGCGCCGTCGACGCTGCTGCCGCCGGGCATCGAGCGGATGGGCGTCGAAGTCGCCCGCGACATGCGCGAGGGCCTCGACGGCGCCGACATCGTGATGATGCTGCGCCTGCAGCGCGAGCGCATGAACGGCTCGCTGGTGCCATCGAGCCAGGAATATTTTCATTTCTTCGGGCTCGACCAGAAGAAGCTCAGCTATGCCAAGCCGGATGCGCTGGTCATGCATCCGGGGCCGATGAACCGCGGGGTCGAGATCGACTCGCTGGTCGCCGACGGTGCGCAGTCGCTGATCCGCGAGCAGGTCGAGATGGGCGTCGCGGTGCGGATGGCAGTGCTGGAAGCGCTGGCGCGCAACCTGCCGAATGCTTGAGAGGACGCGATGCTGATGGACCGCCGTCCGATCCTGCTTGCAGGTGCGCGCGTCATCGACCCCTCGCGCAATCTCGACGAGCACGCCGATGTCCTGCTCGCCGACGGCTTTGTGCGCGATGCACGGCGCGGCATCGGCGCGGCCGGCGTACCCGAAGGCACCGAGATCATCAATTGCGGCGGCAAGATCGTCGCGCCCGGCCTGATCGACTTCAAGGCGTTCGCCGGCGAACCCGGCGCGAGCCACCGCGAAACCTTTGCGCAGGCGAGTGCCGCGGCCGCGGCCGGCGGCGTCACCACGATCGTCTGCCAGCCCAACACCTCGCCGGTGATCGACAATTCCGCGACCGTCGACTTCGTGCTGCGGCGGGCGCGCGACACCGCCATCGTCAACATCGTGCCGATGGCGGCACTGACCAAAGGGTTGCGCGGCGAGGAGATGACGGAGATCGGACTGTTGAAGGCCGCCGGCGCGGTCGCCTTCACCGACGCCGGCCATAGCGTGATGAATTCGCAGGTGATGCGCCGCACGCTGACTTACGCCGGTGATTTCGACGCGCTGATCGTCCATCACACCGAAGACCCGAATCTGATCGGCGAAGGCGTGATGAACGAGGGCGAGTTCGCCTCGCGGCTCGGCCTGACCGGCATTCCAAGCGCGGCCGAAGCGATCGTGTTCGAGCGTGATGTACGCCTCGTCGAACTGACCGGCGGGCGCTACCACGCGGCTTCTCTCAGCTGCGCCGCCTCGCTCGAGATTCTCAAGCGCGCCAAGGACAAGGGTCTGCAAGTCACGGCATCCGCCTCGATCAACCACCTCTCGCTGAATGAGAACGACGTCGGTCCCTATCGGACGTTCTTAAAAGTTTCGCCGCCGCTGCGCACCGAGGACGATCGTCTCGCGCTGGTGCAGGCGCTGGCGAGCGGACTGATCGATGTCGTGATGTCCGATCACGATCCGCAGGACGTCGAGACCAAGCGGCTGCCGTTTGCGGAGGCTGATGCCGGCGCGATCGGGCTGGAAACCATGCTGCCAGCGGCGCTTCGGCTGTTCCACCGTGATGAAGTCACCCTGATGAGCCTCATCCGGGCGATGTCGACGCGGCCCGCGGAGCTCCTGCATCTGCCCGGCGGCAGCCTGCGCCCGGGTTCGGCGGCCGACGTGATCGTTATTGATCCCGATGTGCCATGGGTGGTCGATCCGGCTGAGCTGAAATCACTGTGCAAGAACACGCCGTTTGACGAAGCAAAATTCTCCGGCCGCTGCGTGCGGACCATCGTCGGCGGACGGACAGTGTTTGCGCTGGGGTGATCGACTGACAACCTGAAAATGCGGACTGCGATGCACTCCGCTCATTCCCGCGAAAGCGGGAATCCAGATAAGATGGCACGGAGGGCTTGGCAAAAGCTGGGTCCCCGTTTCCGCGGGGACGAACGGTTTGAAGGACCGAGCTTCCGCGGAGGGAACCCTAATGTCGCAGCCGGTCCTGCTCCTGATCGCACTCATCGTCGGCTACCTGCTCGGCTCGATCCCGTTCGGGCTTATCTTCACCCGGCTTGCGGGCACGCAGGACCTGCGCTCGATCGGCTCCGGGAATATCGGCGCGACCAATGTGCTGCGTACGGGACGGCGCGGACTTGCTGCCGCGACACTCGTCTGCGATGCACTAAAGGGAGCGGCTGCGGTTTGGCTTGCGAGGTACTTCGGGGGGACAGAAACGGCCGCGATGGTTGCAGCGATCGGCGCGCTTCTCGGCCACCTCTTCCCGGTCTGGCTCGGCTTCAAGGGCGGCAAGGGCGTCGCTACTTACATCGGCTTGTTGATCGGCCTATTCTGGCCCGCCGCGATCGCGTTCTGCGTGCTTTGGCTGATCGTCGCCGTGGTCACGCGCTACTCATCAGCCTCGGCGCTGATCGCCAGCATCGCAATTCCCCCCCTGTTCTGGTGGCTAGGCCATCCCGCGCTTGCCGAGCTGTTCGCGCTGCTCACGGTGCTGTTGTGGTTCATGCACCGCGAGAACATCCGAAGGCTGCTCGCCGGCACCGAAGGCAAGATCGGCCAGACCGTCCCCGAGATGGCCGGCCACAACGGTGGACCGCCGCTCGGCGGATGACGAAGAGACGCCCCGAAAATCCAGCGCCAACGCAACGTTCGAGACGGGCTCAGCATGGGCATCGACGACATCAAGGCCAGCATAAGAGCCTGCATGTTCGACCAGTATGGCACGGTCGTCGATATGCAGGGCGGGCTGACGGCGATCGCGGCGCCGTTCCTGAAAGCAAAGGGGTGGAGTGGCGATCCAAGCTCCTTCGTCACCTGGTGGCGGCGGACGCATTTCGAGAATTCGATGATCGATGCGCTCCTGCACAAGGAGCACACACCCTATCGGGTGATCGGCGAGCGCGCTGTGGCGCATGTGATGGATCGCGCCGGCATCAAATACACGAAGGACGAGGTACGATATCTGGTCGGCGAGATCGAGAAGCTGAAACCGTTTCCCGAAGTACCTGCGGCGCTCGACAAGCTGCGCACAAAATACAGGCTCGTGGTGCTGTCGAACGGCGATCCCGACATGCTGGAGACGGCAAAGCAGTATCACCAGATCCCGTTCGATCGCGTGATCTCGGTCGCCGAAGCGAACTCATTCAAGCCGCATGTCGCGACCTACGCGAAAGCTGCCGAACTGCTCGGCCTGCCGATGGAACAAATCCTGTTCGTCGCCAACCATGCCTTCGATTGTATCGGTGCCAAGGCCGCGGGCATGCGCACTGCGTTCATCGACCGCCGCAGCCGGCCGTTCGGCGAGACGCCGCATCAGCCCGACATTCTCGTGCCGACGATGACGGAGCTGGCCAACGCGATCGTGTAGGGGTCGACGTCCCGCGAATTTCGCACTCCACTGCCAATCCCCGGTTGTGCCGCCTCGCCGATTACGCGATTGTTGCGGCATGGACGAACGGACCCGCACAACAGAACTCAGCGACGCCGAGCGGCTCGACTGGCTGCAACTCATCCGGTCGGACAATGTCGGGCCGCGCACCTTCAGTGCGCTCTTGAGGCACTACGGCAGCGCGCGTGGCGCGCTCGCCGCCCTGCCCGAGCTGGCGCGGCGCGGCGGCGCCAGCCGGGCTCCACGCGCGTTTTCGCGCGATGACGCCGAGAAAGAGATCGCCGCGCTTGGCAAACTCGGCGTGAACTCGTCGCATCGGTGGAAGACGGGTATCCGCCGCGGCTCGCGCAAATCGACGACGCGCCACCGTTGCTCGCCGTCGCGGGCGATCCGGCAACGCTGATGCGCGACATGGTCGCGATCGTCGGCTCGCGCAACGCATCGGCTGCGGGCCAAAAATTCGCGCTCCAGCTCGCGCGCGATCTCGGCGAGGCGGGCTTCGTTGTGATCTCCGGGCTCGCCCGCGGCATCGACCAGGCGGCGCATCGCGCAAGCCTTGCCACGGGCACGATCGCCGTGCTCGCCGGCGGCCATGCCCAAATCTATCCGCCGGAGCATGAGCCGCTCTGCGCCGAGATCGTCGACCGCGGCGGCGCGGCGCTGTCGGAGATGCCGGTCGGACACGCGCCGCGAGCACGCGACTTTCCGCGGCGCAACCGGCTGATCTCCGGCTCAGCGCTGGGCGTCGTCATTGTCGAGGCTGCGCAGCGGTCGGGCTCCCTGATCACGGCCCGGATGGCCGGCGAACAGGGCCGCGAGGTCTTTGCCGTGCCCGGCTCACCGCTCGACCCGCGTGCCGCCGGCGCCAATGACCTCCTGAAGCAGGGCGCGACGCTCGTGACTGAGGCGGCTGACATTATAAATGTGCTGACTCCGATCATGGGCCGCCCGCTCGCGGGCTCGTTCGAGGAGCTGGCGGATGACGGCGATGCCATCGAGCCGCAGACGTCCGAGCGCGCCAAAATCCTTACCCTGCTTGGCCCGACACCGGTCAGCCTGGACGACCTGATGCGGCTATCGGGCGCGCCGCCGGCGGTGGTCCGCGCGGTCGTTCTGGAGCTGGAACTCGCTGGCCGGATCGAGCGCCTTGGCGGGGGTCTGGTAGCGCTGGTTTAGCAACCAAGGCGTGTGCAAATTGACCTCCATCGCCTACTTATACGTGCATAGCTGCCAGACCACCATTTGACAGGAGGGGTCGCTATCCCCATGTTCGCCCGCGAACGGGGACCGGCGAGTCTCTGCCGCCGCCCCAAAGATCTCCCAAGCTATTGGAAGTAAATGAATATCGTCATCGTCGAGTCGCCGGCGAAAGCCAAGACCATCAATAAGTATTTGGGGTCTTCGTACTCAGTTCTGGCTTCGTTCGGCCACGTCCGGGACCTTCCGGCGAAGAACGGATCGGTCGATCCGGAAAATAATTTCAACATGGTTTGGGAAATCGATCCCAAAGCCCAGACTCGCCTGAACGACATCGCCAAGGCCCTGAAGGGTGCCGACAAGTTGATCCTCGCCACCGACCCCGATCGCGAGGGCGAGGCGATCTCCTGGCACGTCCTGGAAATCCTGAAAGAGAAGCGCGCGCTGAAAGGTCAGCCGGTCGAGCGGGTGGTGTTCAACGCCATCACCAAGCAGGCCGTCACCGACGCGATGAAGCAGCCGCGCAAGATCGACGACGCGCTGGTTGACGCCTACCGGGCGCGCCGTGCGCTCGATTATCTGGTCGGCTTCACGCTCTCGCCGGTGCTGTGGCGCAAGCTGCCGGGCGCGCGCTCGGCCGGCCGCGTGCAGTCGGTCGCGCTGCGGCTCGTCTGCGACCGCGAACTCGAAATCGAGAAATTCGTGCCGCGCGAATACTGGTCGCTGATTGCGACGCTGGCGACGCCGCGTGGCGAAACGTTCGAGGCGCGCCTCGTCGGCGCCGACGGCAAGAAGATTCAAAGGCTCGACATCGGTTCGGGCCCGGAAGCCGAGGACTTCAAGAAGGCGCTGGAGGCCGCGCAGTTCACGGTCGCAACCGTCGAGGCAAAACCCGCCAAGCGCCACCCGTATGCGCCGTTCACCACCTCGACGCTGCAGCAGGAAGCGAGCCGCAAGCTCGGCTACGCGCCGGCGCACACCATGCGCATCGCGCAGCGGCTCTATGAAGGCGTCGATATCGGCGGCGAGACCGTCGGCCTCATTACTTACATGCGAACCGACGGCGTGCAGATCGCGGGCGAGGCGATCACGCAGGCCCGCCAGGTGATCGGCGAGGACTATGGCAACGCCTATGTGCCGGATGCACCGCGCGTGTACCAGACCAAGGCGAAGAATGCGCAGGAGGCCCACGAGGCGATCCGCCCGACCGACCTCACCCGCCGTCCGCGCGACATGGCGCGACGGCTCGATAGCGAGCAGGCCAAGCTTTACGAATTGATCTGGTTGCGCACCATCGCGAGCCAGATGGAATCGGCCGAGCTCGAGCGCACCACCGTGGACATCACGGCGAAGGCGGGCGGACGCCTGCTCGAACTGCGCGCCACCGGACAGGTCGTGAAATTCGACGGCTTCCTCGCGCTCTATCAGGAAGGCACCGACGACGCCTCCGATGACGAGGATGGCCGCCGCCTGCCCGCGATGAGCCAGGGCGAAGCCCTGGCGCGCAAAGGCCTCAACGTCAGCCAGCATTTCACCGAGCCGCCGCCGCGCTTCTCGGAAGCCTCGCTGGTCAAGCGCATGGAAGAGCTCGGCATCGGCCGGCCCTCGACTTATGCCTCGATCCTGCAGGTGCTGAAGGACCGCGGTTACGTCAAGCTCGACAAGAAGCGCCTGCACGCCGAGGACAAGGGCCGCGTCGTCGTCGCGTTCCTGGAAAATTTTTTCGCGCGCTACGTCGAATACGATTTCACCGCCTCGCTCGAGGACCAGCTCGACCGCATCTCGAACAACGAGATTTCCTGGCAGCAGGTGCTCAGCGATTTCTGGCGTGACTTCATCGGCGCCGTCGACGACATCAAGGATTTGCGCGTGGCGCAGGTGCTCGACGTGCTCGACGACATGCTCGGCCCGCACATCTACGCGCCGCGCGAGGATGGCGGCGATCCCCGCCAGTGCCCGAGCTGCGGCAACGGCAAACTGAATCTAAAGGCTGGCAAGTTCGGCGCCTTCGTCGGCTGCTCGAACTATCCGGAATGCCGTTACACCCGGCCGCTCGGCAGCGGCGCGGAAGGTACGCCTGATCGCCCGCTTGGCCCTGATCCCGCAACCGGGCTCGAAGTCGCGGTGAAATCAGGGCGATTCGGACCGTACATCCAGCTCGGCGACCAGAAAGATGTCGCCGAAGGCGAGAAGCCAAAGCGCGCCGGCATTCCGAAGGGCACCAACCCTGCTGACGTCGATCTGCCGCTTGCGCTGAATTTGCTCTCGCTGCCACGGGAGGTCGGAAAACATCCCGAGACCGGTGAGCCGATCAAGGCCGGCATTGGCCGCTTCGGCCCTTATGTGCAACACGAGAAGACCTATGCCAGCCTCGAACAGGGCGACGACGTCTTCAACATCGGCCTGAACCGCGCGGTGACGCTGATTGCGGAGAAGGTCGCCAAGGGGCCCGGCCGCGGCCGCTTCAAGGCCGATCCCGGAAAAGTGCTCGGCGACCATCCAAGCGGCGGACCGATTGCGGTCAAGAACGGCCGTTACGGCCCGTACGTCACCCATGACGGCACCAACGCAACGTTGCCATCCGATCTGACACCGGAGACGGTGACGCTCGCGCAGGCGATCGAACTGATCGACGCGCGCGCCGGCAAGGGCAAACCGAAACGCGGCAAGAAGGCGGCGACGGCGAAGGCAGAGTCGGCTGACGCAGTGACGGAAGCAGCGCCCGCCAAGAAGACCGCGAAGGTCGTCGGCCTGAAGACTGCGGCAAAGAACGCCAAGTCGGCAAAGAAATCCTCGGCCAAGGCGCGTGGCACAGTGACGGCGAAAGCCGCGCCGGCGGCCGCCGAAAAACCCGCCGCGAAGAAGACCGCAGGCAAGCGGTAAGGAGATAGCCAGAGGTTGTGACCGCACCGCGCGACGCACAAAAAAAGTTCCCATCGCAAGATGAGGTCGTCGCCTTCATCCGCTCGCAACCTCGCGACGTCGGTACCCGGGAAATCGCGCGGGCTTTTGGGCTAAAGAACGCCGACCGCGCCGAACTTCGTCGCATGCTGCGGACGCTGGCCGACGACGGCGTAGTGTCCCGCGGCACCAGGAAGCGACTGCATACCGGCCACCTGCCCGACATCGTCGAGGCCGATATCACTGGCCGCGACCGCGACGGCGAGTTGATCGCTGTTCCGACTCTGAGTGGGACGACGAGCAGGGCGCGGCGCCAAAAATCCGCATTGTCACGCATCGACGGGCGCGGCCCGGCGCCACGGCCGGTGTCGGCGATCGCGTGCTGCTGCACATCGACAAGGACCAGGTCGACGACCCCGTCCAGCTGCAAGGCCATGTCACAAAAATTCTCGAGCAGCAGCGTTCGCGCCTGCTCGGCATTTTTCGCGCCCTGCCCGACGGCAGCGGCCGCATGGTGCCGGTCGACAAGAAACAGATGGGGCGCGAGATCGCGATCGCCGCGGTCGATACTGAGGGGGCGCGGGACGGCGACCTGATCAGCGTCGAATTGCGGCGCAGCCGTGGCTTTGGCCTGCCCGCCGGTCGCGTGCGAGAAAAGCTCGGCTCGCTGAAGACCGAGCGTGCGATCAGCTTGATCGCGATCCATGCCCACGACATTCCCAATGTGTTTCCGCGTGAGGCGCTTGCGGAGGCGGAAGCGGCAAAGCCTGCTGCGCTCCAGGGCCGCGAGGACTGGCGCGACCTGCCGCTGGTCACGATCGACCCGGTCGACGCCAAGGATCACGACGACGCCGTTCATGCCGAACCGGACGATGATCCGAATAACCGCGGTGGCTTCATCGTCACGGTGGCAATCGCCGACGTCTCTTTCTATGTGCGGCCCGGCTCGGCGCTCGATCACGAGGCGCTCAAGCGCGGCAACTCGGTGTATTTCCCGGACCGCGTCGTGCCGATGCTCCCGGAGCGCATCTCCAACGATCTCTGCTCGCTGAAGCCGAAGGAAGCCCGCGGTGCGCTCGCCGTGCGCATGATCATCGCCAAAGACGGGCGCAAGAAGAGTCACACATTCCACCGCGTGCTGATGCGCTCGGCGGCGAAGCTGTCTTACGAGCAGGCACAGGCTGCGATCGACGGCCACCCGGACGATATGACTGGCCCCCTGCTTGAGCCGATCATGAAGCCGCTCTATGCGGCCTACCACTGCGTCAAGCGAGCCCGCGACGATCGCGAGCCGCTCGATCTCGATTTGCCCGAGCGAAAAATCCTCCTGAAAGCCGATGGCACGGTCGACCGCGTGGCCACTCCCCAGCGCCTCGACGCCCACCGGTTGATCGAAGAATTCATGATCCTCGCCAACGTCGCCGCGGCCGAGACGCTGGAGCAACGTGCCTCGCCCCTGATCTATCGCGTCCACGACGAGCCGACGATGGAGAAAATCCACGTCCTGCAAGAGGTGCTAAAGACGCTCGACATCAACCTCGCCAAGGGTGGCGCGTTGCGCCCCGCCCTGTTCAACCGCGTGCTGGCGCAGGTGAAGGGCCACGACGCCGAGCCGCTGATCAATGAGGTCGTGCTGCGTTCGCAGGCGCAGGCCGAATACGCGTCCGAAAACTACGGCCACTTCGGCCTCAACCTGCGCCGCTACGCGCACTTCACCTCGCCGATCCGTCGCTATGCCGATCTCGTCGTGCATCGCGCGCTGGTCAGTGGACTCGATCTTGGCGAGGGCGGCCTGCCTGAGGGCCAGGACACAGAGGCGCTCGGTGAGGTGGCCGCCGAAATCTCGATGACGGAACGGCGCGCCATGAAAGCCGAGCGTGAGACGGCGGACCGGCTGATCGCGCACTTCCTCGCCGATCGCATCGGCAGCGACCTTTGCTGGCCGCATTTCCGGCGTGACCCGCGCGGGCCTGTTCGTGAAACTCGAGGACACCGGCGCCGATGGATTCGTCCCGGCGCGGACGCTTGGCGCCGAATATTTTCAGTATGACGAATCGCGGCAGGCGATGATCGGCACGCGCAGTGGTGCCATGCATCGGCTGGGTGACGTCGTTGAGGTTAGGCTGGTCGAAGCGGCACCTGTCGCTGGCGCGCTGCGCTTCGAACTCCTATCTAATGACAGTCGACGAGAGCCGACTGCCCGCAGCAAGTCCCCCTTGAAAGCACGCAGCCGTCCGCACCACGAAGCGAGCGAACGGCCTGACCGCACCAGGCCGAACCGCAAGGATCGGCGCAAAGCCAAGGCGCAGCGTCGCGGCGGCAAGGCAACCAAGGGCCGGAAGAAAAGGTAACGTTCGATGCCATGGACTGACGAAACCGCAGTCGCCGTGCTGCCCCGTCGCAATACGTGGACGTCGGTGGCACGCGGCTTTGTCGGTCGCTGCCCGCATTGTGGCCAGGGCAAATTGTTCCGCGCGTTCCTCAAAGTTACCGATCGCTGCGAAGCCTGCGGCGAGGATTTTTCCCATCAGCGCGCCGATGACTTTCCGGCTTACATTGTCATCTTGATCGTGGGCCACATCCTCGTCCCGACAGCGCTGCTGGTTGAGACGGAGTTTTCACCGTCCTATCCCGTACAGCTTGCGGTATGGCTGCCCCTCGCCCTTGTCCTGTCTCTGGCGTTGCTCCAGCCGGTCAAAGGCGCCATTGTCGGACTGCAATGGGCCCTGCGCATGCATGGCTTTGGGGAATTGCCCGATGCCGACGCGATGCCTGGAAAGAACACTGATCTTCTTGCGTGCATGCCGGACCGAAGTGGCACGGGGGTGAAATGACCGAGACTACGACTGAACCGAGACATCGCCCGAGTTATCGGGAGGATGAGACCAAGCATCCGTACTTTCGTCCCCGCGACGCCGCCACCCTCATCATCATCGACCGCAACCACGAGACGCCGAAGGTCCTGGTCGGCAAACGCCACGACAAGGTCGTGTTCATGCCGTCGGCCTTCGTGTTCCCCGGCGGCCGAGTCGATGCGAAGGACAACCGCATTCCGGTCGCTGACAGGATTCCCCCTGAGCTGGAAGCGCGGTTGATCGAAGGCAGCCCGAAGATCTCGGCCGCGCGGGCTCGTGCGCTGGCGCTCACCGCGATTCGCGAGGCCTGCGAGGAAACTGGTCTCTGCATCGGCCGCAAAGTGGATGGTCACGACAAGCATCTGCCGAAGTTGACCGGCGGCTGGCAGCCCTTTGCGGAGGCCGGGCTGCTGCCCGATCCGTCCTCGCTGTTCCTGATCGCGCGCGCAATCACGCCGCCTGGCCGCGTCAAACGGTTCGATACACGCTTCTTCACCACCGACGCTTCGGCAATCACCCACCGCATTCCCGGCGTGATCCACGCGGATGCCGAGCTCGTGGAACTGGTATGGGTCGAGATCGACGCCAAACCGCTGGCGGCGATGCATCCGATGACCGTCCAGGTGCTCGGCCACCTGCGCAAGCGGCTTGCCACCGGCCCTTTGCGTCACGACACGCCAATCCCGTTCATGCATTTCTACGGCGGCAAGATGCAGACGGACACGCTGCCGGGAAAGGCGTGATTTCGTATCAACTTAGGCAAAGCTGCTTGACTTCTGGCGGTCGCTGGCTAGGTTGCCGCCAAATTCAAGCGACATCCGTTAAGCAAAGAGGACTGTGACCATGGCGAAGGCCGTCACCATCAAGGTCAAGCTGGTCTCCAGCGCCGACACCGGCTTCTATTACGTAGCCAAGAAGAACTCGCGCACCATGACCGACAAGCTGGTCAAGAAGAAGTACGACCCGGTCGCGAAGAAACACGTCGAGTTCCGCGAATCCAAGATCAAGTAATTTTTCACCGCACACGCGCGAACGAAGAAACGGAGCCGATCGGCTCCGTTTCTGTTTCTGCACTGCCCTATCGCGTGGCCAGCACCGGTGGCCGCAGGGGCTTCAGCAGCGCAAACGCCACCTGGATGATGCCGGCAGTGAGCCCGACCGCGGCGCCGACACGCCAGGCGAGTCCATATGACCCGGTGGCGTCGAACACCAGGCCGCCCCCATAGGCGCCGAGAAAACTGCCGAGCTGGTGGCTCGAGAACGCGATGCCGGCGATCATCGCCTGCCAGCGCAGCCCGAACATCTCGATGATCGCGCCGGAGACCAGCGGCGACACACCAAGCCAGAGAAAGCCCATCAGGCCCGAGAACACCAGCGTCGAGGTCGGCGTCGGCGGCGTCATGAAGTACCAGGCCAGGATCAGCGAGCGCGAGATGTACATGCCGCCGAGCAGCGCCTGCTTGTTCCAGCGGCCGCCGGCCCAGCCGAAGAACAGGCTGCCGAGCACGTTGAAGCCGCCGATCACGCCGAGCGACTCCGCACTCAGCATTGGATCCATGCCGCAGATCGTCAAATAGGACGGCAGGTGCGTGGTAATGAAGACGAGTTGCATGCCGCAGACGAAATAAGCGCAGCTCATCACCATGAACGATGAGTTGGTGAAGGCAGCACGGACAGCCGTGCCGGCGCTCACATTATCGATGTCGGTTGCGCCCTCATGCGCCGTCACCGGAATCTTGTCGACACGGCCGGAAATCCACGCCGCCGGGATCAACAGAACCGCAATGGCACAGAAACCAAAAATGCCGACGCGCCAGCCGAAATCCTGCGCCAGCACCTGCCCGATCGGGGCTGCGACCATCGCGCCAAACGATCCGGCCGCCGAGACGATACCGAGCACGGTCGAGCGCAGCGCGCTCGAAACCGCGCGCGAGGCAACCGAGTTCGCGATCGCCGCCGCCGTGCAAGACAGCGAGATGCCGATCAGCACGCCCGCACCGATCAGGATGCTGACGAATCCATGCGCCGATGCCAGCGTGGCGAGGCCCGCGACGTAAAGCAGCGCGCCGACCAGCATGACCGGGCGAAAGCCGTAGCGGTCGGTCAGTCCGCCGGCCACCGGCTGCAGGAAGCCCCAGGCGAGGTTCTGCACCGCGACCGCGAGCGTGAAGTTCGACACGGTGATGCCGATGTCATGGGTCAGCGGCTGCAGGAAGATGCCGAGGCTCTGGCGCAGGCCCATGCTGACGCTGAGCAGCAGCGACGCCGCAATCAGGATCGCCAGCGCCGGCCGCAAGGCCTTGAGATTTGAGGTCAGGGACGACATCGAATGGTTGCTCCCATCTCTTGTTGGGTGATGCGCAAACTGACATGCTTCAGGCGGCAGCCGAAATGTCAGACTTCCCTCGATATCGGCCGATCAGCCGATTCGAGAAGATGGCGCCGGAACACGTTCGGACTTGATTACACAGATCGGTGTACTTAATCTCTCGCCTGCACTCACGCCTGTCAATCTGCAAAGTACACAGACCTGTGTAACGATGACTGCATCGCCCGCCAAGCTGCCGATGAAGCAGCGCATTCTTGAGACCGCCGACCGGCTGTTCTATCAGCACGGCATCCAGGCGGTCGGCGTCGACACCATTGCGGCCGAGGTCGGCATCAGCAAGCGTACGCTGTATAACCACTTCCCGTGCAAGAACGACCTGATCGCGGCCTACCTGACCGGCCGCTCCGACCAGGCACCGCCGTCGGACAAACCGCCGGCAGAGCAGATCCTGCGCAATTTCGACCGGCTGGAGCGCGCTTTCGCAACGCCCGACTTCCGCGGCTGCCCCTTCGTCAACGCGATCGGAGAGCTTGGCGACAACGCCGATGCCGAGATCAAGCGTCTAGCGCGCGAGTTCAAGGAAGGCCGCCGCACCTGGTTTCGCGAGCGCCTGCGCGAGCTGAAAGTCGCCAATGTCGAGGAGCTCGCTACGCAGCTCGCGATCCTGGTTGATGGCGCAATTGCGGCCAATGTCGTGCGCGGCGATGCGTCGGCCGCCCGCGCCGCCAAGCGCACCGCGCGGCTGCTGTTGCGCGATGCCGGGGTGGAATTGGACGGTGACGACGCGCGCAACGCGCCAAAGCGGCGCAAGTAACCTTACGCCGCAGCCGAGACGACGCGATTGCGGCCGTCGCGCTTGGCGCGGTACAGCGCCTGGTCGGCCCGCTTCAGCACAGCGGCGATCTGCTCGCCTTTGGTATCGAGCGTGGCAAGTCCGATCGAGATGGTGACATCCAGCCGGTTCTTGCCGGAATCGACGCTGAAGGGATTTGACGCGATCGCGCGGCGAATGCGTTCGGCGACCATGCCGGCGACGCCAAGATCGGTCTCCGGCATCACTACGACGAACTCCTCGCCCCCGTAGCGGCAGGCGAGATCGATGCCGCGGATCGATTTGCGGATGCGTACCGCGAACTCGCGCAAGACATCATCGCCGGCGTCGTGGCCGTAACCGTCGTTGATCGACTTGAAATAGTCGATGTCGATCATCATCAGCGCCAGCGGTTTTGCGCGCGCGCTCGCCTGCTCGGCGAGTGTGGCGAGATGGCTCTCCATGTAGCGGCGATTATAGAGCCCGGTCAGCGCGTCGGTGATCGCGGCTTCGATCGAGTTCTGCATATTGTCGCGCAAATGATCGGTGTAGCGCCGCTTGCGGATTTGCGTGCGCGCCCGCGCCAAGAGCTCATTCTTGTCGACCGGACGCAACAGATAATCGTTGACACCGATCTCGAGGCCACGCAGCAGTCGCGCATTGTTGTCGGCGTCGGACATGGCGAGGATCGGCACATGGCGCGTGCGCTCGAGCGAGCGCGCCTGGCTGCACAGGCGCAAGCCATCGAAGTTCTCGAGGCTCAAGGACACAATCATCAAATCGTAGTTGCCCTCGGCGGCGTGAAACAGCGCATCGGCCGGGTTCGACTCGACGTCGACGTGATGCTCGGTCGCAAGCAGCGGCGCGAGGCGCTCGTAGGACGACGGCCGGTCATCGACGAGGAGAATGCGGCCGCCCTTGCCCTGATCGGCGACCGCGTCGCGTTCCGGGCGCTGGATGCCGATCTCAAGCGAGGTGATGGCGCGCATGCGCAGTTCGTCAGTCATCATCTTGAGCCGTGTCAGCGAGCGGACGCGCGCGATCAAAACGATGTCGGAGACTGGCTTGGTGAGGAAATCGTCGGCACCGGCCTCAAGACCGCGCACGCGGTCGGCCGGGCTGTCGAGCGCGGTGACCATGACAACGGGAACGAAGTGCGTCGCTGGATTTGCTTTCAGGCGGCGGCAGACCTCAAAACCGTCCATGTCAGGCATCATGACGTCGAGCAGCACGATGTCGCACTCGCCGCGCCCGCAGATCTCGAGCGCTTCATTGCCACATGATGCGGTGACGACATCAAAATACTCGGCCGAGAGTTCGCGCCTCGAGAAGCTTCACGTTGGCCGGTACGTCGTCGACAACCAGAATACGCGCTGACATCACCCACTTCCCTAGCCGATGAACCGCCTGACGGTCTCGATGAACTTCCCGACCGAGATCGGCTTTGACAGATAAGCCTCGCAACCGCCTTCGCGAATTCGTTCCTCATCGCCCTTCATCGCAAACGCCGTCACCGCGATGACGGGCGTCGTGCGCAACTCCGGATCGTCCTTGATCCAGCGCGTGACGTCGAGCCCGGACACTTCCGGCAGCTGAATATCCATCAGGATCAAGTCGGGACGATGGGCGCGAACGAGAGTGAGCGCTTCCGTGCCCTTATTGGTCCCGACGGTCTGATAGCCGTGCGCCTCCAACAAGTCGCGAAAGAGCTTCATGTTCAGCTCGTTGTCTTCCACGATAAGGACGGTTTTTGCCATCCCGTCCCTCCCTTTTCGGGAATTGTCGGGCTTTCGATAGCCCAATTCGCCACGCCAGAAAGACTCGGGCATGATAATTCAAAATAAAAGCGATAGGTTACGGAAAGGCAAAGATCAGCAATGAAAGCCCGCTCGCACGATGTCCAGCAAGTTGCTGAAACTGTGGCGATTCAGGCGCTTTCCTACCTCGCCGCCGAGCCCGCACGGCTGGGCCGGTTCCTGGCCGAGACCGGGCTCGGCCCCGAGACCCTGCGCGGTGCGGCAAACTCGCCGGAGTTCCTGGTCAGCGTGCTGGATTTCGTATTGAGCGACGAGAATTTGGTCAAGGATTTTGCCGCCGCCCACGAGCTGAAACCGTCGACCGTCGGCGCCGCGCGCGAGGCGCTGGGCGGCCCAAGCTGGGAGCGCGATGCACCTTGAGCGCCATGTCGCGAGGGTTTTGCCGCGATTGCCTTGAAGAATCCGGAGAGGCCAGGCGCTGCGCGCATTGCGGCTCGCCCCGGTTGGTGCGGCACACTGCGCTCGCCTCGCTCGCAATCGCCCATATCGACTGCGATGCGTTCTACGCGACGGTCGAGAAACGCGACAAGCCCGAGCTTGCCGACAAGCCCGTCGTGGTCGGCGGCGGCAAGCGCGGCGTGGTCTCGGCCGCGTGTTACGTCGCCCGCACCTACGGCGTCCGCTCGGCGATGCCGATGTTCAAGGCCTACGCGCTGTGCCCTCACCTCACCGTCATCCCGCCGGACATGCATAAGTATGTCCGCGTCGGACGCCAGGTGCGCCAGGCGATGCTGGCGCTGACGCCGCTGGTTGAGCCGCTCTCGATCGACGAGGCCTTTCTCGATCTGTCCGGCACGGAGCTGATGCACCACGCGGTGCCGGCGCTGACGCTGGCGCGCTTTGCCCGCGAGATCGAAGAGACCATCGGGATCACGATCTCGGTCGGGCTGTCGTGCAACAAGTTCCTCGCCAAGATCGCAAGCGACCTCGACAAGCCACGCGGCTTTGCGGTGCTCGACCAGGATGACGGCTTTGCGCTTTTGACCAACAAGCCGGTCAGCTTCATCTTCGGCGTCGGGCCAGCTTTCGAGCGCGAGTTGAACAAATTCGGCTATCGCATTGTCGGCGATCTGCAACGCGCCGACGAGACCGAGCTGATGAAGCAGTTCGGCCCCGAAGGGCGCAGGCTGTGGCGGCTTGCCCGCGGCATCGACGACCGCAAGGTCGATCCCGAGCGCGACGCGAAAACAGTTTCAGCCGAAACCACATTCGAGACCGACCACGCCGATTTCGCAACGCTCGAGCAAATCTTGTGGCGGTTAACAGAAAAGGTTTCCGGCCGGCTCAAGGCGAGCAACCTCTCCGGCAAGACGATCACACTGAAGCTGAAAACCGCCGACTTTAAGCAGCGCACCCGCGCGCAATCGATCGAGCAGCCGACGCAACTTGCCGACAGGATTTTTCGCACGGTTCGGCCGCTGCTGGCGAAGGAGATTGACGGCACCGCGTTTCGCCTGATCGGCGTCGGCGTCAGCGCGCTGCATACGATTTCAGGGCCGGACGAATCCGACCTGCTCGATCACCGTTCGGCGAAAGCCGAATACGCGATGGACGACTTAAGGAAAAAATTCGGCAAGGACGCGGTGATGAAGGGCATCTCGTTCAAGGGGGCGAGTAGCTGAACCGCGCGGAGCACCTCATTTGCACGGCTTCTCGGTCTTGACGTCGAACTTGCTCATCGCGCCGCCGATGACGAAGTCATTGAAGTCGAGCTTTAACGCGCGCGACACGCCGTTCTCATAGAGCTCGAACGACATGGCGTATTCCGGCATCTGCTCGCCGGCATCCTCGCGGGCCGCCTTGTCGTAGTAGCTGACCGTGACGGGCCAGCGCGTCATGCTTTTCAGCGTATCGGTCTCGGTGCCGACGTCAGGCTTTGCCGGCACACGATCACCCGATATCGGCTGGCCGATCACCGTCAGGGTGTGAAACACCTTCTGGCCGTCCTCGGAGCCGTCATAGACGTCGAGCTCAAGCAGCGACTTGCCGTCGCGCGCGGCATCGATGATGCGCCGGACCTGCTCGGTCGGAAACACGATGTCCTTGCTGATCGTGAATGTCCTGGCCGACGGCTGCTTGAGCTTTACCGTGACGGTGTCGCCGGTGCGCTCGGCATAGCCGTCAACGTTGGACGTCTCGACCTGATCGGTCACCGTCGAGATATGGAAGCGATAAGTTTTGCCGGCGGCGTCTTCCCAACTGGTCGAAGTCATATCCGAAACCTTGGGCTTGCCGCCTTCGGTGTCGACCTGCGAGACCTGCCGGAACTCCGTGGTGTAGCCCTCGCACTCGCTGCCGGTGAAACTGTACAGGATGCGCCCGGAAGCGCCATCCACGGCCGGATTGCGGCGCGACTTCAGCAGCGACAGCTCGTACGCCGCCTGATGGGCGAGAAACGGCACGGCCGGCGCAGCGACGGCCTGACGGGTTGCGCCAAGCGCAATAGCGACGCCTGCGGCCGCAGCGAGGCCGACCGCAAGGCTGCGCGAATTCACAGGGCACAATATCGTCGTCATGAATGCTCCAAACAAACTGATTCTAGTCACAATAGTCAGCGTGCGCCAAGGCGGCAACGCCGCGCCGCGGTGTTTGCAGCGTCCGCACGGAACCGCAGCTTGCATGTCAGAGCTTGTTGGGCAAAAGATGGCCGGACAGCCTCAGTCCGTTCAACCAGATGTGAAGCCATAGGGATCAAAGACATGCCGGGTACCGTCGAGCAAAAACTGGCCTCCCTGGGTGTGATCTTGCACACCCCGCCGAGCCCTGTCGCCAATTACGTGCCGTTCGTCCGCACCGGCAACCTGCTGGTGGTGTCCGGCCAGGTCTGCAACGGCCCCGACGGCAAGCTGGTCGCGAAGGGCAAGCTCGGCGCCAATGTCACGCTTGAGCAGGGCGTCGCGGGCGCGCGCGCCTGTGCCGTCAACCTGCTGTCGCAGGTCAAGGCCGCGCTCGGCGATCTCGACAAGGTCGTGCGCGTGGTGCGCGTCGGCGGCTTCGTCAACTCGTCGCCGGATTTTCTCGATGGGCCGAAGGTGCTGAACGGCGCGTCCGACCTGTTCGTCGCCGCGTTCGGCGACAAGGGCAAGCATGCGCGGACCACGGTTGGCGTTGCGGTCCTGCCGGCCGATGCCGCCGTCGAAGTCGAAGCGATGTTCGAAGTCAGCTGACCAGCAGATCTGGCGGCACCTGACTGGCTGGCGACGCGCCCCGTCGCGCACCGCGGCCTGCACGACATCAAGCGCGGCATTGTCGAGAACATGCCGGGCGCGATTGATGCGGCCATCGCCGGCCGCTTCAGTATCGAGGTCGACGTCCAGCTGACCAAAGATGGCGACGCCGTCGTGCATCACGACGACAAGCTCGGCCGTCTCAATGAAGGCAGCGCGGCGCTGACCGAACTCACCGTCGGCGAGCTCAAGGCCGTCCGGTTCAAGGACACGCCTGAGCAGATGATGACGCTGCGCGACCTGCTCGACCGCGTCGCCGGCCGCACTGGTCTCGTGATCGAGATCAAGAGCCACTATGATGGTGACCGCAAGATCGTGCTGCGCACGGCCGAGGTCCTGTCATCCTATTCCGGACCGGCGGTCGTGATGTCGTTCGACCCTGACCAGCTGATGACGTCCAAGGAGGTGGCGCCAAACCTGCCACGCGGGATTGTCGCCCAGCGCGACTATTACAATGACTCTTACTGGAACAAGCTGTCGTCAGTTCAAAGGCACGACATGACAGCTTTGCGTCACGCGTTCCGCACCCGGCCCGATTTCGTCGCCTACCGGGTCGACGATCTCCCTGCGCCTGCGCCCTGGATCGCAAATCACATTTTCGGGCGGCCGCTGTTGACCTGGACCGTCCGCAGCCAAGATCAGCGTGCGCGAGCGGGCCGCTATGCCGATCAGATGATTTTCGAGGGCTTTCGGCCGGAGTAATTTCTGTCCCTCATCACGTGCGGGGCCTCATCGTGTCCTGGTCGATCGCTTCCGTCGCGCCCTGGTTGCGCGGCCTGGTCAATGGCCGGGGCCATGCCGACAGGAGACATGTTGATGGGAGACATGTTGATGGGAGACATGTTGATGGGAGACATGGCGCCGAGCCGTCGTGCTCTGTTACACTGGTTCCGCAACCACCCCATTCGGTGCTGATGACCGTTCCGGAAATCGAACTGCAGGCCATATCCTCGATCACCGCTGTATCGGCGGAGGATTGGGACGCCTGCGCCAATCCGCAGGCGGCCAGCGATCCCGCAAGCTACAATCCGTTCGTGTCGCACCGCTTCCTCGCCGCGCTCGAGGACTCGCGCTCGGCATCGGCGCGCACCGGCTGGGCACCGCGCCACCTGATTGCGAAGCGCGCCGACAAGATCATCGGTGTCGTCCCCTGCTACCTGAAATCGCATTCGCGCGGCGAATACGTCTTTGATCGCGGCTGGGCCGATGCTTATCAGCACGCCGGCGGCCGCTACTACCCGAAGCTCCAGGTCTCCGTACCGTTTACACCGGCGACGGGCCCGCGGCTTCTGGCGCGCGACGACGCAAGCGAGATCAAGCACGTGCTGGCGCAGGGCCTGCAGGCGCTGTGCAACACCGTTGAGGCCTCCTCGGTGCACGTCACTTTCGCCGAGAAGGCCGAATGGGACATTCTCGCGAGCCACGGTTACCTCAAGCGCACCGACCAGCAGTTTCACTGGCAGAACCGCGGCTATGAAACGTTCGACGGCTTCCTTGCCGATCTCAACTCGCGCCACCGCAAGGCGATCAAGCGCGAGCGGCGCGACGCGGTGGCAAACGGCATCACCATCGAACGCCTGACGGGCGACAGCTTGAGCGAGGCTGCATTCGATGCGTTCTATGACTTCTACATGGAAACCGGCTCGCGCAAGTGGGGCACGCCCTACCTCAACCGCGAGTTCTACTCGCTGATCCATAAGCGGATGCCGGAAGACGTTTTGCTGGTGATGGCCAAGCGCAACGGCCGCTGGATCGCCGGCGCGATCAACTTCATCGGCTCGGAGACGCTGTTCGGCCGCCACTGGGGCGCGGTCGAGCACCACCCGTTCCTGCACTTCGAGGTTTGCTACTACCAGGCGATCGATTTTGCGATCCAGCGCAAGCTGAAGCGGGTCGAGGCCGGCGCACAAGGCGAACACAAGCTGGCGCGCGGCTACCTGCCGCAGGAGACCTATTCGGCGCACTTCATTCCCGACCCGAATTTCCGCCGCGCGGTCGCCGACTACCTGAAACGCGAACGGCAATACGTCTCGCATGCGGTCGACGCACTGACCGACGCGGCGCCGTTTCGCAAGACGGCGGACGAGTGACTGACGGCCGCTAGCGGGGCGGCGACGGAGACTTTCAGATGCCTGGCTACGATCCGAACAACATCTTCGCAAAGATCCTGCGCGGCGAACTGCCCTGCTACAAGATCTACGACGATGCGCACACCTTTGCGTTCCTCGACATCATGCCGCGCTGTCCCGGCCATGCGCTTGTCATCCCGAAGGCCCATGCCCGCAACATTCTCGATATTACCCCGGACGATCTCGCCCAAGTCGCGCGCACCACGCACAAGATCGCTGCCGCCGGCATGAAGGCTTTCAAGGCCGACGGCATCACCATCCAGCAGTTCAACGAGCCAGCGGGTGGTCAGGTCGTCTTTCATTTGCACGTGCACGTTCAGCCGCGGATCAACGGCGTGCAGCTGTTACCGCCGGCAAGTCGCAAGGAAGACCCGAAAGTGCTGGAAGAGCACGCGACACGGCTGATCGCGGCGCTGGGGTAGCCAGCGACCTATTCTGCGACAAGCCTCAATTATTCCTCGGCGGCTTGGAGCCCTGGATCGGATCGCCGGAGTCGCGCTCCTTCACCGCCTGATGGAAGCCCGCCTGTTCCGCGCGCTGCTTGAAGTGCATGCCCTCAGGCGAATGGCGCGTGAGGCCGTCGAACACGGTGGCGAGCAGCTGCGTGGTGCGCAGGCCCATGTTCTCGTAGGCCGAATTGATCGCCGCCTTCTGCATCCAGAGCTGGTTCTTCGGCACGCCCTTGATGCGATCGACCAGCTTCTTCGTCTCGGCATCGAGCTGGTCGGCCGGCACGGCCTTGGTAATGAGGCCGATGCGCTCGGCCTCGCGGCCGTCGATCAAATCGCCGGTGAACAGCAAGCGCTTGGCGCGCTCGGCGCCGACCCGATAGACCCACATCATGGTGGTCGGGCAACCCCACACCCGCGCCGGCGGATAACCGATCCTGGCATCCTCCGCCATCATGATGAGATCGCAGGACAGCGCGATGTCGGTGCCGCCGGCGACCGCGTAACCATGGACCTTGCAGATGGTCGGCTTCGGACTGCGCCACAGCGACTGGAAGCACTGGGTGTTGTTGTCCATGCCGAGGAAATCGATCAGCGGATCGTACGGCACATCCTGGCTTGAGCCCGAGCCGCGCGGCAGCTCGGCGGAATTCTTCAGGTCATAGCCGGCACAGAACGCCCTGCCCGCGCCCTGCAGCAGGATGACGTGGACGAGATCGTCGGCGTTGGCGCGATCGACCGCGGCCTTGATCTCCTGCGGCATGCCGCGCGCGATCGCGTTCAGCCGGTGTGGCCGGTTCAGCGTGATGGTCGCGACGCGATCATCGCGTCCGTAGGTGAGATGTTCGTAGTCCATCGCGGCCTCCCGGAATTGTTGTCATTTCCGAACATTGTCGGATAGTCGGGCGCGCGTGGCAACGATGCGAGGGATGAGCGATTCGCCCCGCTAACCCACCAGGAACTCCCTCGCCGCTTTCAGAAAGCCGTCCGGCGCGTCGAGCGGGACGCTGTGGCCGGAATCCTTGACCTCGTCCAGACGCAGGTTCGGTATCGTTTCCATCATGCGTTTGGCGATCGCAGGCGAGAGAATGTCGGAGTGCTCACCGCGAATGAGCTGCGCCGGCACATTGATGTTGGCGCAGGCGCGCCAACCCGCCTCGATATCCCTTGGAGGGAGCCCCGAAGCGCGGAGCGCGCGGTCGTAGCGCCAGGTCCATTGCCCGTCCTCGGTCCGCATCAGGGCGGCTTCGATCCGGGCGCGGTGAATAGCTTCGGGCGGGCGCGAATTGGCCTTGCGGGCCTGAGCAAAGGCTTCGTCGGGGCTCGCGAACACGTCCTTTGCGTCCAGACCGGTGCGGATACGGTTCATTCCATCGGCCACAGTTTCGGGCGCGATGTCGACGATCGATGTGCGCGCGAGCTCCTTCGGCCTGCGTCCCGCATATTCGAACGTGACGCCGCCACCCATGGAAAGCCCGAGCAGCGCAAACCCTGAAAGCCCCAGCGCCTTCACGAACGCTTCGAGGTCGTCAACCAATTCGCGTCTGGCGTAGCCGTTGGGTGGCGCCCACGCCGTCTCGCCATGGCCGCGCTGGTCGAGCGCTAGCACGCGATAGCGGTCGGTCATGGCGTCCGCGAACGCGTCCCAGCTCCGCGCATGGCCGGTGAATCCGTGCAGCAGAACGAGTGTCGGCGCGCCCGCGCGTTTGGCGCGCCAGTCGCGATAGTGAAAGCGCAACCCGCGCATTTCGATCAGCTCGTCGCTTACGGGCGAAGGTGCGATGGCCATGGTGCTCACCTCTTTTTGTTTGTTTCGTCGTGCGTCCCTTCACCAGCGTGCGCGTCGGTCAAGAAAATGCGCAGCGGTCCGGCTTGAGGTCGATCAGCGGCGTGCCGTCGATGCAGTCGAGGCCGCGCACGCGCACGATGTTCTTGTCGATGCCTGACAATCTCGACCGTCGACACGCCAATCGGATTGGCCGGATCGGCGAGCGCAGCGCGAACACCCCGCGGTGGCCGGGATCGTGTTTCGGCGATTGCAGCACGAGGTCGCGCCGCGACTGATGCAGCCAGTAGATCGCCTGAGCGTGCTTGAATTGCTCGAGCCCTTGCAGGCCCGCGGCCCACGGCTCGAAAATCTCGATCTCGCAGACAGGGCCGTCGAATTTGCCCTGCTTCGGCGCGTCAGCGCGCGTCCGCCATGGTGTGTGGATGCGCCCGATAAAGACAAGACCGGCGTCGGTCCGATCGGGAAACTCGACCGCAACCTCGCCTTCCCGAAGTTCCTGCACGTCGGTCATCCCTGTTCCTCGCAACCCTTCGACATCAGCCGAAACATCGGCGACGCGTCACTTGTTACATCAGTGAGAGTGATACGCGGAGTTCTCGCATGACTCAATCCTTCGTCAACGCCCTCACCCTGCGCCGTTCCGACCGCGCACAGTCCACGGCGTTTGTCCTGTTCGCAATGTGCCTTGGTGTCTTCATCGCACAACTCAATTCGAGCATCGTTTACCTCGGTGCCCACACCATCAGTGCCGCCCTGAACGCATCGATCACACAGACCCAGTGGGTGCTCGACATCTACAATCTGGTCTACGCGGCGCTTCTGATGACCGGCGGTGCGCTCGGCGACATTTTTGGTCGCCGCAAGGTTTTCCTCGGGGGAATTGCCTTGATTGCGGCAGGCTCGGTGATCTGTGCGGCGGCGCCCAATAGCGTCGTGCTGATCGGCGGTCGCGCGCTCACTGGCGTTGGCTCCGCGCTAGAAATCCCGGCATCGCTTGCGATCCTTGCCGTAACCTATCCCGACCCGCACGCGCGTAGCCGCGCCATCGGCGTCTGGGCGAGCTGCAACGGGCTTGCGATGGCCGCCGGGCCCAGCATCGGCGGGTTGCTCGTCGACAGCCTCGGCTGGCGCAGCATTTTCTACGTCGTGATCCCGGTTTGCGTGCTGGCGATCTGGGTGACGCGCCGCTGCGTTGACGAAAGCCGCGATCCCGGCAAACGCGAACTCGATCCGGCCGGCCAAGTGCTGGCAATCGCCACCCTCGGCGCGCTGTCGTTCGTTGCGATCGAAGGACCGCATCGCAGCTGGACTGCGCCATTGATCCTCGCGATCGCGGCAATCGCCGTCGCCTCGGCAATTGCCTTCGTCAGGGTGGAGCGCGGACGGCCGGCCGCCTTGTTGCCATTCGACATGTTCGGCAATCGTGCCTTCAACGCGGCGCTCGGCATTGCGGGCCTGATGACCTTCGGCATGTATGCGATGCTGTTCCTGGTGCCGATCTATCTCCAGTCCATCGCGCACCTTTCGGCCGCAAAGGCCGGGCTGGCGCTGATCCCGATCTCGCTGGTGTTCGTCGGGGTGTCGCAGGTGTCTGGTCCGCTCATGAAGCGAGTTGGTGCGCGGGTGATGACCGTATGCGGCATGGGATTCATGGGCGGTGGCCTCGTGCTGCTCGTCGCCGTGCTCGGGAGCGCGAACCTTGACGCCATCGAGGTCGCACTGGTCGCGATCGGCGTAGGGCTCGGCCTCAATACCGGTCCGGTCAATGCAGTGGCGGTCGCGAGCGTCCCGCCGGGCCGCTCCGGGACGGCGTCCGGCCTGATCAACACGACGCGCATGGTCGGAGCGACGCTCGGCATTGCCAGCCTTGGGACGATCTATGCCGTGTACGCGGCAAATCCGGCCGATGTGTTGACCGGCTTCCGGCTGGCACTTGGCGGTGGCGCTGTGGCAGAGCTCTCAGGCGTCGTGATCGCGCTTCGGTTCGTCGCCGCCAACTCGGCCGAGCAGCGGCACCGATGACAAAAAGAAAAAAGGGCTCCAAAACGGAGCCCCTCTGTCCCTTGCGACGAACTCTCGCTCAAGCCTTCACCAGCGGTCCCTTGTTCGGACCGGCCGGCGGATCGTCCTTAGGCTTGCGCGAGGTGGCCTTCTTGCGCGCGCCGGGCAGTTTTTCCGGCTTCGGCGTCACCGGACCCTCGACAAACTCGAAGCCGAGTTTCTCCTCGCCCAATTTTTCAGGATCTTTCTCGTCCTTCTCGACGACGACGCGGACGTGGCCACCGCCCTTCAGCTTGCCGAACAGCACTTCGTCGGCCAGCGGCTTCTTGACGTATTCCTGGATCACCCGCGCCATCGGGCGGGCCCCCATTTGCTCGTCATAGCCGCGCACGATCAGCCAGTTCGATGCCGCTTCCGACAGCTCGATGGTGACGTCGCGGTCGGCGAGCTGCGCCTCGAGTTGCAGCACGAACTTCTCGACCACCAACTTGATGACGTCGGTGTTGAGATGACTGAACGAGATGATGGCGTCGAGCCGGTTGCGGAATTCCGGCGCGAACTGCCGGTTGATCGCTTCGTGGTCGTCGCCTTCCCGCTTCGAGCGCGTGAAGCCGAACGCCTGGCGCGCGAGATCGGCGGCGCCAGCATTCGTCGTCATGATCAGGATGACGTTGCGGAAGTTGACCTGCTTGCCGTTGTGGTCGGTCAGCTTGCCGTGATCCATGATCTGCAGCAGCACATTGTAGAGGTCGGGATGCGCTTTCTCGATCTCGTCGAGCAGCACCACGCAATGCGGATGCTGGTCGACGCCGTCGGTCAACAGGCCACCTTGGTCGAAGCCGACATAACCGGGAGGCGCGCCGATCAGGCGCGACACCGTATGCCGCTCCATGTATTCGGACATGTCGAAGCGCAGCAGCTCGACGCCGAGGCTTTCGGCAAGCTGCTTGGCGACCTCGGTCTTGCCGACACCGGTCGGACCCGAGAACAGGTAGGAGCCGATCGGCTTCTCCGGCTCGCGCAACCCTGCGCGCGCCAGCTTGATCGACGCCGACAACGCCTCGATCGCCTTGTCCTGACCGAACACCGAGCGCTTCAAAGTCTGCTCGAGATGCTTCAGCACCTCGGCGTCGTCCTTCGACACCGATTTCGGTGGAATGCGTGCCATGGTTGCGATCGTGGTCTCGATCTCCTTGATCCCGATCGTCTTCTTGCGCTTGTTCTCCGGCACCAGCATCTGCGCCGCACCGAACTCGTCGATCACGTCGATCGCCTTGTCCGGCAGCTTGCGGTCGTGGATGTAGCGCGACGACAGCTGCACCGCGGCCTCGACGGCCTCGTTGGTGTATTTCAGCTTGTGGTAATCCTCGAAGTAAGGCTTCAGGCCTTTCAGGATCGCGATGGCGTCCTCGACGCTCGGCTCGTTGACGTCAATCTTCTGGAAGCGGCGCACCAGCGCGCGGTCCTTCTCGAAGTGCTGGCGATATTCCTTGTAGGTGGTCGAGCCCATGCAGCGAATCGTGCCCGAGGCCAGTGCAGGCTTGAGCAGGTTCGAGGCATCCATCGCGCCGCCGGAGGTGGCGCCGGCGCCGATCACGGTGTGAATTTCATCGATGAACAGGATGGCGTTGGGATGCGCTTCCAGTTCCTTGATGACCTGCTTCAGCCGCTCCTCGAAGTCGCCGCGGTAGCGGGTACCGGCAAGCAGCGTTCCCATGTCGAGCGAGAACACCGTCGAACCCGACAGCACATCGGGCACTTCGCTGTCGACGATGCGCTTGGCAAGCCCTTCGGCGATCGCGGTCTTGCCGACGCCGGCGTCGCCGACGAACAGCGGATTGTTCTTCTGGCGGCGGCACAGGATCTGGATCGCGCGGTTGATCTCGGCCTCGCGGCCGATCACCGGATCGATCTTGCCGTCCCGCGCCTTCTTGTTGAGGTTGACGCAATAGGCTTCGAGCGCATCACCCTTCTTCTTGGCATCCTCCGACTTGCTCTCGGATTCCTCTTCGGCACCGCGCACCGGGCGCGATTCCGAGGCGCCGGGGCGCTTGGCGATGCCGTGACTGATGTAGTTCACCGCGTCATAGCGCGTCATATCCTGCTCCTGCAGGAAATACGCGGCATGGCTTTCGCGCTCGGCGAAGATCGCGACCAGCACGTTGGCGCCGGTGACCTCTTCGCGGCCCGACGACTGCACGTGAATGACGGCGCGCTGGATCACACGCTGGAAACCTGCGGTCGGCTTGGCGTCCTCGGCGCCGTCAGTGACGAGGTTTTCGAATTCGGTCTCGAGATAATTGACGAGGCTGCCGCGCAGCTTGTCGAGATCGACGCTGCAGGCGCGCATCACCGCCGCCGCATCGGCGTCGTCGATCAACGACAGCAGGAGATGTTCGAGAGTTGCGTATTGGTGATGACGCTCGTTCGCGATCGCAAGCGCACGATGGAGTGATTGTTCAAGGCTCTGGGAGAAAGTCGGCATTCGCGTCCCTTTTGGCCCCCGCCAATTTCAAGGTCTATTTAAGCAAGATATGGGCCAAGAATTCCGAAAATTCCAGTTCCACATCACCAAGTTCGACGGGGCATGATTTTATCGGAAAATCGGTATCCACTCTTCCGGATCATGTCTTCGAAAGCCTACTTCTTTTCCATCACGCATTGCAAAGGATGTTGGTGCTTGCGCGCAAAATCCATCACCTGCGTCACCTTGGTTTCCGCGACCTCGTAGGTGAAGATTCCGCACTCGCCGATGCCGTGCTGGTGAACGTGCAGCATGATCTTGGTGGCGGTCTCGACGTCCTTGTTGAAGAAACGTTCGATGACGTGAACGACGAACTCCATCGGCGTGTAGTCGTCATTCAGAATCAGCACACGATAGAGATTCGGCCGCTTGGTGCGCGGCTTGACCTTGGTGATGACGGACGTGCCGGGGCCGGTGGGATTGCCGGTGCGGCCGTCGTCGTTGCTCATGGTGAGGTTCGCGCCGGTCAAGGCCGCGATCGCGTGATGGAGGGAGAGAGACTGTGACATGGCTCGAATTTTCGACTTCCGGGGCAGCGCCAGTTAACCACAACCGCGCGCCCCGCATTCCCGCGCGGCATTCATCGGTATGGCAATAATAGAGTCCGGAGCCAGCGGTTTCCAGACCGTTGAGACGGCCCGTTCGCAGCTTTTGGACCCAAAATTTCTCTGGAAAAGCCGGCCGTGCCGCCCGCGGAGAGTTCCGTCCGGCAAACTCGGACCTACGCACCGAAGTCGGCTCGATATGGGAACGCCAGCCTCCCAAGGCAAGACGCCGCCGGGAAGATCCCGCTTCCCGTCCAATACACCCGCCAGACGCACAGGGTAAATCAATCGCAAAGTCCGGCTTCCAAAAACAGAGCGCGCCGTTAGCGGCTTTTTGCCCACGTCACCGAAAGCAGGCGCGCCTCAACAGAACGCGGCGCCATTTACTTAAATTCGGAGAACGCCTTTACCACCGGTTCATCCCTGAAAACCTAACAATTCCCCGAACAAGGGCTCATGGGTGACCGTGTCATGGGATTCACTTCCGTACTCAAGCGTATCGTTCGCAAGGCGTCCTCTTTCGGTAAGGCCACTGATGGCAACGTCGCCATGATCCTGGCGATTGCCGCTATTCCGACCGTCAGCGTGATGGGCATGGCGATCGACTACACACGCGCTGTCAGCGCGCGTTCGGCCATGCAGGAAGCGGCCGACTCCGCCGCACTGATGGTGGCGCAGGATGCAGCGAACCTGACCCCCGCCCAGCTCACGACAAAGGCACAGAGCTATTTCAGCTCGCTCTACAAGGCCTCCGACGTGACCAGTGTTCAGGTTGCGGCGACATACACCCCCAACAGCGGCACGGGATCGACGGTTCTCATTACGGTCTCAGGCAATCTGCCGACCGACTTCATGCAGATCGCCGGCGTCACACAGATGACGCTCAACACGAGTTCGACTGCGAAGTGGGGCAATACCAAGCTCCGCGTCGCGCTGGCGCTCGACAATACCGGTTCGATGGCGCAGTCCGGCAAAATGACCGCGTTGCAGGGCGGCGCGAAGAACCTGATCGATACGCTCAGCGCAACGGCGACCAATCCCGGCGACGTCTACATCTCGATCGTGCCGTTCGCGAACGAAGTGAACATGGGCGCGAGCGCCTACAAGAGCTCGGGGTATATCGACTGGACCAACTGGTCGACCTTCGCCAGCAACCTGAACGGCTACACGTGCGGTTCTTCGAACAGCAACCGCCACAAAACGATGAAGTGCGGGACCGCCAACAACAACACCAGCAACTGGAATGGCTGCGTGATGGATCGCGGCAACCAGTCGGCGCCGACCGGCGATGACACGACCTCCACGGCGCCGGGTTCCGGCACGACCCTGTTCCCTGCGGATCAGTCATCCGTCTGCCCGCAGGCCGTCATGACCCTGAGCTACGACTGGACGACGCTGAAACAGGTCGTCACCAACATGTCGCCGAACGGCAACACCAACCAGGCGATCGGCCTGCAGCACGCCTGGCTGACGCTGCTGCAGCAGACGCCGTACAGCGCCCCTGCGGAGAGCGCGAACTACCACTACGTCAAGGCGATCGTTCTGTTCTCGGACGGCCTGAACACCGAGGACCGCTGGTACAGCGATGCGACGAGCATCGACAACCGCCAGAAGACGCTGTGCGACAACATCAAGGCGAGCGGAGATCACGATCTATTCGATCCAGGTCAACACCGCGAGCGACCCCCAATCGGCCGTGCTCGCCTACTGCGCCAGCGGAGCGTCCAACTTCTACTACCTGACCTCTTCAGACTCAGGTGCTGTCGGCGTTCCAGCAGATTACCACCAAGCTGGCGCAGCTGCGCATCGCGCAATAATCGCAAGTTGCTTGCGTCACGAAAAAAGCCCGGTCTCGCGACCGGGCTTTCTTATTTGGCTTCGCCGTTGCTGCGCGGATCAGGCGACCTTCGGCAGCTTCGACATGAAGCTCTCGACCGGCTTGTAGGCCTCCTTCGCGAGGTCGGCATAGAGCTCACCGATCTTGGTGGACTCGGCGACCAGCGTCTCATAGGCCGACTTGGCGTAGTCGGTCTGCACCTCGATTGCCTTGTCGAGCGACTTCACGCTCGAGAGCTTCTCGACGAAGGCGCTGCCGTCCTCGAACGACTTCTTGGAATAATCCGAAACCGCAGCCGCGATCGCCTGCAGGCCCTTCGTGAAGGTGCCGGCCGAGGCTACCGCCGCGTCGAAGTGTTCTTTGCCGTAAACCTGAAAGTCCTCAAACTTCACCATGATCAATGTTCTCCAGAGTCTGATCGGTTGCCATCCACCAGCCTGACTGCCCGCAGCCGGCGCTTTCTTGAATTCCCACAAGCCTTACATAGTGCACTGCACAATGATGTCAAGGATATTGTGCGACGCACAAAGCGAGGAGGAATTACCGAGAATCAGAGAACTCTCCGCAACGGTTGCTTAACCTTTTGGAAACCGGGCGCTCTTACCGTTGATCGGTCGCTGTCGTGGCTCCGGGGTCAAACCGAAACTTCTTGGTCTTTCAAAGACTTGCAAGATCCAAGGAGGATGGTTTGCATTTCAGGCAAAGATCCTTGCTCGGCTTGACACAAAATGGCCTTGGGAATGCTGCTCAACCATCTGGCATCGCTGTGTGATTGAGCGGCGTGAAATCGTTGGGGGACGGGGAATTTCATGTTCCGTGCAATCGCTGCGTCCTTTCGCGGGCGTCTGTTGTCCTTCGGGTTGCTGACGGTCGCGGCAACTATCACGATCACGACCGATGTTGCGCAGGCGAGACGCCATCATCGCGGCCATCGCCACCACGTCTCCCACGAATCCAGCTACTCGCCGCCGTTCTCCTCGATCGTTGTCGACGCCAACTCCGGCAACGTGCTGCAGGCCACCGCTGCTGATGGCCTGCGCCATCCAGCGTCGCTGACCAAGATCATGACGCTCTACCTCTTGTTCGAGCGTCTTGAGGCCGACAAGATCGCGCTCGACGACGACTTGAAGGTGTCGGAGCACGCCTCCGAACAGGCGCCGACCAAGCTCGGGCTGAAGCCGGGCCAGACCATCGAAGTTGAAGACGCCATCAAGGGGCTGGTGACGCGCTCCGCCAATGACGCCGCGGTGACGATCGCCGAAGCACTCGGCGGCAGCGAAGAGAATTTCGCCAAGCTGATGACGCGCAAGGCGCACGCGCTTGGCATGAGCAAGACCGTCTATCGCAACGCGTCGGGCCTGCCCGACGACGATCAGGTGACGACGGCGCGCGACCAGTCGATCCTCGGCCGCTCGATCCAGGAGCGCTTCCCGAAGTACTACAAGTATTTTGCCACCAACGATTTCCATTTCCGTGGCAACGTCATCCGCAACCACAACCACCTGCTCGGCAGCGTTGAAGGCGTCGACGGCATCAAGACTGGTTACACCCGCGCTTCCGGCTTCAACCTCGTGACCTCGATCCGGCGCGGCAACCGCCATCTCGTCGCCGTGGTGATGGGCGGCCGCAGCGCGAGCTCGCGCGACGGCGTCATGCGCGGCCTGCTCGCCGAACACATGGACGAGGCTTCGACCAGGCGCACGGTGGCGGCGATCACCGAGCAGCCGGAAGGCAAGTCGTTCGACGATCGCGTTGCGGGCCTTGATCCGTCGCAGCGCGGGGCCGACGTCGCTGATGCTGCGGACGTCGGCGCAGCCGCGCAGCGTGACAACGCCGCGATTTCAACGCTGCCGGCGACCACGGCCAGCGTGCCGCCGCAGGCCAAGGTCGCTGCCGCGCAAGCGGTGCCGCGGCAGACTGCAGCTCTGCAACGGCCGGCCCCGTTGACCAACGGCGTGATCAGCACCCAGCCCCTCGCCGCCATCCCCGGTTCCACCGCGCCGCTGCAGCCGGTCAGGGTGAGGACGCTCGTGGTGCGCGCCGCACCTGTGAAGATTGCCTCCGCCGGTCCGCCGCAGATCGTGGCTCCCGCCGCTATTCCGGCGGCCCCGGTTGCACCGCCTCCTGCGGCGCCGGCTCCCGCTACGCCTGCGGATCGCAGCGACGCCATCAAGGACGCACCGAAAACGACCGCACGGATCGAGCAGGCGCCTCAGCCGTCCGATTATGGCACCGGCAAGGGTATCCTCGGCGTCCTGCCCGCCAACGCGAAGACGTCCGGCGCCATGGCTTATGCCGACGCCAATCCGCGCACGCCCGCGCCGCGCCCAGCCCGGCTGCGGCGGCACGCGCCGCCATCGACCCGGCGCCAGCGGCCGCACCGGCAGCAAGCCGACGCTCAAGGCCGGCACCTGGATCGTGCAGGTCGGCGCGCTTGAGAGCGAAGCCGAGGCCAACAAGCGCCTGAGTGAGGCGCGCGCCTCCGCCAGCGCCCAACTTGGCAAGGCCGAGCAGTTCACCGAAACCGTCGACAAGGGCGACAAGCGCCTCTATCGCGCCCGCTTTGCCAATCTCGATCGCGATCGCGCCGAGGCCGCCTGCAAGGCGCTCAAGCGATCCGACATCTCGTGCATCGCAATCAAAAACTAACCTTGTCTGCTTAGGCTGTTGACGATGAAAGACGGCCGGGCAACGGCCGCGTCTCGGGCGTCCAACAGAAAGTTGCAGAGCCGCTCGCAGCGTTGTGTTGCGTTTGTAGCGTGCGGAGTTAGCTGCGATGACGGTGAAGAAGCGTATCCTTGGCTTCGTTGACCCGGGACGCGAGGTACGTCGACCCCCCTTGGTCGGGATGGAGTTTCTTCATCAGGGAGCGATGAGCTCGGCTGATATCGTCCGCGCTCGCCCCCGGCTGCAAGCCAAGGATCTGATAAGCCTCCTCTTCCGTCATTTTGCTGGACGGCGGTCGCCGGACCTGTCCGCCCTGCCGCCCTGCCCCATTGCCCTGCGCGTCTTCACGCCAGCCGGCAAACCGGCGGTCCAGATAACTTTCAAGCAGCGCCCGGCTTTCCGGGTCGAACGTCGCAGCCAGACCAACTAGCTGGCTGAGGTCGAATTGATCGAGTGAACGGCCAGCGTGCTCGCCGGCGATGATCTGACCGCGCAGATCGCCCGAGTCGTGGTCGAGCACCATGTCGAGGAACTGCGAGCGGACGCGCGAGGTTCGGCCCGGCGACTGCTGGGTGCGTGAGAAAAAGCCGGCGGTGTTGAACGGCGACCAGCCGAGCAGGCCGGCCCCGAAAATGCCGAGCGGGATCGCGACCGCAAGCTCGCCCCGGATGCCGACAAAGGCGGCGACGCCAAGCGCCGCGATACCGCCACCGATCTTCACCCCGCGCGCGACCACAGCCGGATTGGCCGTGCGCAGCAACTGCAGCACGAGGTAGAGCGTAACAACAACAACGATGCCGGCGATCAGGGTCATGCGATCAAGGGTCGGAGTGTTCGCGTGGGTAGCGCTTGCGCCGGCAGCTTAGCGCATCTGCGTGAGCAGCGCCGCAGCTCCCTGCGATCCCTTCGACAGGCGTTGCAACGCGGCGCGGCCGCCGGCCGCGTAGGCCGCGGCGGCGCGCAACAGTTCGCGCAGCTGTGCAGAGGCGCCGGGATCGAAGCGGCACCAGGCGCCGCCGCTCAAGCGGGCGATCTCACGAAAGGCTTGCTCTGCGACCGAGTCATGTCCCTCCTGGAACATGAAGCACGGCACCTTCAGCAATCCCAGTTCGCCGGCCCTGGCGCAGAGGTCGTCGATGCCCTCTTCCATGGCGTCGCCGACAAAGACGAGGGCGCGTACGCCGTTTGCGGTGGCCTCGCGCCGGGCGTCCGCCAAAATCTTGCCGATCTGGGTGTGGCCGCCACGGCACTGGATACCGCTCATCAGCGTCGCGAGCTTCTGCGGGTCGGAAATCCAGGACGTGGCGCGGCACTCGGCCAGCCCGCGGTAATAGATCAGCCGCATCGCCAGCGGGCCGGTTGAGCCTGCTTCCTTGAACATGTCGGCCTGCAGGGCACAGGCCATGTCCCAGGTCGGCTGGCGGCTCAAGGTCGCGTCCAGCGCGAAGATCAGGCGGCCGGCGGCGGCATTGGCGTTCGGCGCAAGCGCCTTCACCTGGTCGAGGAACGCCGCGATGTCGGCCTGGGACGATGACGCGACGTCACCGCCGGGCGCCCGCGCTGGCTGCGCCCTGCGATCGTTCGAAGCCGGGACTTTGGGATCGTCTGCCATCGCACCAACAAAAAGCCGTCACCACTCTATGTGGTGACGGCTAACGCGGCTCGTCAATGCCCTCGTGCAGGCGGCGACGCTTATCTGATCAGTACGGCGCCCCCGGCGCATATTGCGCGGTGACGATGGGCGCCTTCTTCGGGAGTGGCTTTTCGTCGTCCAGGAATTGCGCCAGCTTGTCGGCGATCTTCCCCTTCATGTCGTCGGTGCCGCGATCGTTCAGCTCCCAGTGCGGGACGCCGGTCATGACGACCTGGATGCCATCCTTCTCGCAATCGGCCGCGCTCGGCACCACGCCGGGGTCGGGCTTGAAGTAACTGGCACCATTGGAGCGGAACGAGATCATCTTGGCCTTCACGAATTCGAGCGGGACGCGAAGGTTGTCGAGGGTGACAACCTTGACCACCGAGTCGGGGTGGCCGGCGGCATAAAACACCGTGATGTCGCCGCCCTGGGAATGACCGACCATGGTCAGATGGTCATAGTCGGCGATCGGCTCACTCTGGCGGAGCTGGCTGATGACAAAGTCAATGTTAGCGACGCCGCGCTCGTACGACGGCAAGCGGCCGACGTAAGGATAGCCCTTCATGGAGAGCGGCGGATCGGTCGGCAGATCGTGCTGAATGCTCGCCACCAGGTAGCCGCGCGCGGCGAGCGCGTTGGCGAGGAAGGAGTATTCTTGGCTACCGACGGTATTGCCGTGGCTAACGATCGCAACCGGCAGCACCTCCATGCCGGCGATCGCCTTCATTTCCTTGTCACGGCGAACATAGAGATCGACCGGAACGCTGCGGTTACGCGCGGTATCAAACAGCGGCATCCGCTCATGGCGGATCGCGAGCTTGGTCGCGCCGAATACGACCGCAACCAACGCGATCACGACACACGCTGCAATTTTCAGTTTCCGTTTCATGGCAACCCCAGATTCCCAATCACAAAAGCGGTTCTTCGATCGCTCTGGTTGGCGCCCTCACCGCGCCAATCGGCTTACCAAGGCTACGCGTAACATTGGTTTGAAAAAAGCATAAAAATCTAACAAACCGCAGCCAGATATTGTGCAAGGCACAAAACGGCCTTTCAAACCAGTGTTTTGTTCTATTAGAAGCCGTTCCGGAGAAATGGGTTCACAGCGCGCAGAAGAGAAGTCTCCGAGCCGATTAAAAAATGGAAAGCTTCCCCGCGCACCAGTCGAATCGCTGGCAAAAACGTCCTCATCCGAGTTCCCGAACAGGAACTCAGGCGCAGCAGGCGGCCTTCAGGCGCTGATGATATCGTCGACCTCGAGCGGCTGGTCTATCTGAGCGAACCACTCGGCGCGCGCCGCCGCCCGCCGCCGCCCGCGCTCGTCGAGCGGCAGTTTGAGGTGTCGCAGCAGCGCCATCACCTCTTCGCGCGCGGTGACGTGGGCCATGTTGGGCCTTTGCCCAAGCGTCGTCTCGTCGAGGTCGTCGAGCGCGGTCAGGCCGCGCGGAAAAAGCTCGCGGTAAACAACCCGTTCGGCGAGCCCGTCGATGGCGCGAAATCCAAGCCGCATCGCCAGCTGATCGAGCACCTCGGCGATCAGTTGCTTGTTGCGCGAGCCGAGCATCGAAAGCCGGTTGCGCACCACTACCCAGTCGGCGACCACGCCATCCAGCAACCGGCGCTGGCGCCGCGCCGCGCGTACCATCGTCGCGTAGTGGCTGACCCCGACCACCGCATAGGTTGCGGGATCGACGCTGCCGAGGACGTCGAAGTCGAGGAAGCTGTCGTTGATCGGGCTGATCAGGGTGTCGGCCATCGAGTGCGCGAGCCGCATCAGGTAGTTGTCGGTCCCCGGCAAGTCGATGACGATGAAGTCGTAAGCCTGTTCGAGCGCGCTGACGGCGGCGGCAAATTGCGAGTACTCGGCCGTTTCATTTTCGGCGACCTGCATGCTGGCGCCGAGTGCGACGCAGGTATGATGCGGGATCTGCAAATCGACGCCGGTGCGCCGCGCCCAGGCCTGTCGGTTTTCAACGTAGTGGGTCAGGCTCTTCTGCCTGGAATCAAGATCGATCGTCGCGACGCGCTGGCCGGCCTTCAACAGTGCCACGGCAACGTGCAACGCGGTGGTCGATTTGCCCGAACCACCCTTTTCATTGCCAAGAACGATGACGTGTGCTGAGCCGGACTGCGCGGGAGTCGCCTGCACGAACATAGTTGCCCCTCTGCAACTCCATATTCAGAGCAGCATCGCAAACGGTCAAGCCAAATACGTTGCGGCAAAAATTAATCCTTAACGCTGCGACTAAAGCGACGCAGTGAAGCAGCCGACGGCGCTGACTCGACTGTCGAACCGCTGTTAGAGCAAGCCGAGCTCGCGCAACTCGCGCCGGAGTTTCTCCGGCATCGCCGCGATGCTCGCGCCGCTCTTGCCGAGGTCCTTCGGCGCATCGTCCACCGATAGATAGCGCCAGCCCTGGAACGGCCGCATCGGCCGCGGCAGCACCGGAATGACTTTCGGCTCGAGTACGAGACGGCAGCGGCCGACGCCGGCCTTGTCGCGAAATGGCTCGATCGCAACCAGTTTCTCCCGGCAGGCGATCTGGCCCTTGATCACCCAGTAGAGCGAGCCGCCAGCGAGCAGTTCGTCGTCGCGCTTCGGCGTCATCCGTGTGATGTGAACGTGACGTTGCGGCAGGCCCTTGGCCTTGGCTTCCTTGATCCGAGTGCGGACCCAGTCCTGCATATCCTTGATCAACTCGGCGCCGACCGCGAGCTTGATGAGATTGAGTGTCATGGGATTGTCGCCGCGGCGCTGCGCGGGCAGTTGCGTGAACGTCGGAAAGTTCTCTCTTCGCGCCGCCTGCCCGTCAAGGCGGCACGTGAGGGAACTCAACTACTATCTTGAGGTCGCAGCGAGAGTCGTTGTCACTGATCGGCGTCAGCGCCCGGTGCAGGTGCCGATGACGGCGCAGGCTTCGCCGCATGCGGCGGTGTGATCGGACGAGGCTTCGGCAAGGACGCCGACGCATTCGCCACCGCCGGCTTCTTTGCCGCGGGCAGCGGCGCATGCGGAGCAGCCTGCGCGTTGGCCGCCGGCGCCGGCGGAGACGAAGGCTTGGGTGCCGCCTGTGCACCCAGTGCAGGAGCGCTGGTCGGCTCCGAGGTCATGATATTGACCGGCGGGATCGAGGCTGCACTCGGGAAATCGATCGTGGTTGGCCGGCCGGTCGAGCCCGGCGTCATCGGCATGGCCGGCGCGATTGTGGCGACCGCTGGCGCTGTGGACGCACTTCCACCGTTCCACGCCGCAGCGTAGCGGTTGATTGTGGCATCATAGAACCGATCGCGCATGTTATTCCTGATCTGGGTCGTATCCGAGAACAACCGGAAGGCCTCGCAATCAGTCTCAGTGCAGTGGTCACGCGCGACCAGCACCTGGGCCACCAGACCGTAGCGGTCGCGCTCTAGCGTCCGCCGCAGCGATTGCTGCTCGGGCGTCTGCGCGGCGGCATCATCGTTCAGGCCGAGCTTCGAAATTTGCGCCGCGGTGTAGGACACCGCGGCCGCGGCGACGTCTGCGGACGCAAACAGCGCGCGCTCACAAGGCGCTTCCACAGTTTCACCCGCAAGCCCGTCGAGGCACGATAGGGCTGCGACCGATGCGACTGGCTGCGACGCCGAGCGCGCCTCGAGCGCGGCATCGGTGGCGAGCGGATCGAACCGGCGCACAGTGGCAGCGACTGCAATCGCGATCGCGAGCAAGGTGATGACCGTCAATGCCCCGTTCGCCACCGTCCTTTCGGCGCGAGCAAGGGTGACTAACAGAATGATTGCGAAGAAGCCGGCGGCGGCCAGCGTCACCCACATCGGAAATGTCGGTGAATGCCAAAGCTGCTCCAGCGTGGTTGCCCAGGCATTGCCCATGCGAAAAATGCCTTTCTCGGCTAATACGTCGCGCGGCTCGCGGCGGGCGCCGAAGTTCCACGATTCGCTTCAACGCTTAGCTTTAACGCTTAGTAGATCAGAGCGACGCCAATAGGGCAGCGTAAATCAATCAGCTCGCGCTCAGCTGACTTTCTTTCGCAACGCGCTCGAACGCCTCATCGGAACTCTTGATACGATATTGGCAATCGTCGCCGTCGGTCGGCAGCAGCCGAATAACCTGGTAGGTCCCGCTCGACGCCGGACGCGACACATTGCTGGCCGTGAAATAGACCGTTTCCCCCACGCGATACTTGTGTGCCAACGCCCTCTCCTTCGCTTCGAACGCCTCACCGCCGGTTCCCCGAAATGTCCAATAGACCGGCGATCTCACCCACCCTTCTTGTAGCACGCCGCAAGCCAGTTTGGCCAGCCTTTCGGCGTCGGCTGAACTGCGAAATTGTGAGGCATTTCAAAAGAATACAGGAATTCCGCGGGTGTCGCGCCAACCCCGCGCGGAACCTGCGGCCGTCCTCAATCGCCTTCAAATTTCTCGATCACCAGGGTCTCTTTCAGTGCCGCGTTGGTCCATTCCCTGAACGGTGCGAACTCCGTCATGGTGGTCATATATTTGCGCGCGCCGGCAGAGACTTCGACGGCGTAAGTAAGCAAGCGATGCACCACGGGAGCGAACATCGCGTCAGCCGCCGAGAAGCGGCCGAACAGGAACGGGCCGCTACCGTGGCGCTTACGACAATCGCTCCAGATTTCGTCCACGCGCGCGACATTGCTGGTCGCATCCGCCGACAGCGCCTTTGCGCGAACGGGACGATGGATGTTCATGGAACACTCGTTGCGGAGCGCCATAAAGCCGGAGTGCATTTCCGACGAGATCGAGCGGGCATGTGCGCGCGCTGCGCGATCCGCCGGCCACACACCGGCGTCGGGAAAACGATCCGCCAGGTATTCCATGATCGCAAGCGAATCCCAGGTCGTCACGCCGTCGTCGACCAGGATCGGGACTTTGCCCGATGGCGCATAGTCGAGAATGCGTTGCTTGTCGGCCGACCCCGTATAGAGAGGAATGTTGACCTCGTCGAAGGCGAGTCCGGCGGCCTTCAGCATGAGCCAGGGCCGCATCGACCACGACGAGTAGTTCTTGTTGCCGATGACGAGCGTGAGAGCCATTGGCCTGGTGTCTCCTGTGAACGGGCGAGCGATATAACAGGCTTCGCCATTCTCGGCACTTGCTTGATCGTCCTCGTTCCGGCAAGGCAGGTCCGCGATGCGTAGCGATTCCGCCGAAGTACAGCCCAAAAACCTGCGTGAGTCAGTGCTCGATGCGTTGACGAACAGCAGTGAAAAGACCCTCAGCGCCCAGGACATCGCCCGAGTGGTGGTCACCGACGACAGTTGGCCAAGCTTGCTCGTGCCGATCCGGCGCGCCGCCGTCGAGCTTGCCCTGGCCGGCCGGCTCGTCATCTACCGCAAGGGCAAGCCGGTCGACCCGACCGACTTCAAGGGCGTCTATCGGCTCGGGTTGTCGCGGCACGATTGAGTTAGCGCGGCGCAGGAAACAGCTCCGAACTGCGCCCGGTCAGCCAATAGATGACCAGGCCGCCCCATTCGTGCAGCGCGACGTCGGTGCGGGCCAGCCCGCTGCTGAGCCGGTCGAACGGCACCCTCGCATCGACCCAGCCCCGCGTTCGCCAGTCCACGGGATAGGCTTCGACCTCAAAGCCTGCCTTACGAAAGGCGCCGATCGCCCGCGGCATGTGGAACGCCGAGGTCACCAGCAGCCAGCGCTCAGTGTGCTTCGGCGCCAGCATCGCCCGCAGCATGGTCGCGTTTTCGGCCGTCGTCCGTGAGGCCTCTTCGAGCAGGATGCGGTCGCGGCTGACGCCGAACTCCTGCAAGAGCTGTGCGGCGATCGGCGCTTCCGACACCGAGCCCATGAACAGATTGCCGCTGCCGCCGCTGAACACGATTTTGGCCTGCGGAAACCGGCGTGCGAGGCGCAGCATGGCGAGGATACGCTCGGCGGAAGCGTCGAGCTCGATGCTGTTGCGCGCGGCCGACGCCTCCGAGTCGATGGCGCCGCCGAGCACAATGACGCCGTCAGGAACATCCGCCGACTGCCACTGCGGAAAGCGCTCGGTCAGCGCCAGCAGGAGAACGTTGCCGAGCGGCGAGAAGCCGGCGATCGCGAGCAGCACGGTCGACACGATAAGCAGGGCCAGTCCTGCGCGCCACCGGCGCGCCAGCAAGAGGCACAAGCCAGCAAGGCCCGCGAGCGCGATCAGGTTTGACGGGACGGCGAAGAAGCCGGCGACCTTGGAAAGCACAAAGAACATTTGCAGACGCTAGCGGTGCCCCGCGCCGATCGCAAAGATTTGCTCCATTTCGCCCGGCGTCAGCTCGAAATCAAAAACAGCGAGATTTTCCGACAGCCGCTCGATGCGCGAGGTGCGCGGAATCGCGCTGACGCCCTGCTGTACCAGCCAGCGCAGCGATACCTGGGCGGCGGTCTTGTTGTAGCGCGCTCCGATCTCGGTCAGCACCGCGTCGCCTCTGACATTGCCCTTGGCAATCGGGCTGTAGGCGACGACAGCGAGACCGGCCGCGGCGCAAGCCTGCCGCAAGGCGGTCTGATCAAGGTAGGGATGGTAGTGGATCTGGTTGCACACGAGCGGCTCTCTGCATAGCGAGACCGCCTCTTGCATCAGCTGCACGTCGAAATTCGAGACGCCGATATGCCTTGCGAGACCCTCCCGCTTGACCTTCGCAAGGGCGCCCAGCGTCTCGACGAGGGGAACCCGCGTGCTCGGCCAGTGCAACAGCAGGAGGTCAACGTCGGACACGCGGAGGCGCGCGACGCTTTCCTTGACCGAGCGCTCGAGGTCCGGCGGGGCAAAATGCGTGGGCCAGACCTTTGTGGTGAGGAACACCTCGGCGCGCGGTATGCCGGAGGCGCGCAAACCCTCGCCGACGTCGCGCTCGTTGTCATACATCTGCGCAGTGTCGATGTGGCGATAGCCGAGCCGCAGCGCCTGCTCGACAATGCGCGTGCAGACGCGGCCGCGCAGTTCCCAGGTCCCGAGCCCGATCGCGGGAATCCTTGCGCCATTTGCTTCAATGACTTGCATGACCGGCCGTTCCTGTGACGCAGGTAGAATAGCACGGATCGATGGCAGCCCGGACGCGAGGCTCCGGTTCAAACCTCAATTCAGGCTTTGGCGGGATCGCGCGCCAGCGTCGCATAAGCGAAGTCGGGTTCACGCGCGATCAGTGTCAACAGCGCGCGCGCCGGACCGCGCGGTGTGCGCTTGCCCTGCTCCCAATTACGGATGGTATCGAGCGGCACGCCTAATCGCGCGGCGAACTGCTCCTGGGTGAGGCGATTGCGCAACCGCAGTTCGCGGACCTGGATGGCGGGAGGTTCGGCCACGGCAAGACGCTCCGGCGCGAGCGGAAACTCGCATCCGTCCCGGATCTCGACAATCCGTCCATCAGCCTTCAAGCGTAGTCGCTGCATAGCGCCCCCACTTGAACGATGGTTGCCCGGTTATGGTTAATGAACAGTTAATGATGCGGTTCCGACCACAATGCCGATGGGTTCTCGTGATTTGTCCAGGATGATGAGCAAGGCGTTGGTGCGAGTTGTCGTTTCAGTCGCGGCGATGGGCGCGATCCTGCTGTTGGCGTGTGCCCCGGCGCCCGCTGCCGATTGCCCGATCAAGAATGCGTTGGGGACATCGCGTACCCTCACGGTCAGTGTAACCGACACACCACGGGTCGGGCTGAAGCAGTTTCCGACCACCTTGCCGCTCGCCGACAAGGAGGTGGTGCTGACCTTTGACGACGGCCCCTTCCCGCCGACCACGCGCCGCGTGCTCGCAGCGCTCGCTGATCAGTGCGTGCACGCAACCTTCTTCCTGATCGGACAGAACGCCGCGCACAATCCGGACCTCGTCCGCAAGATCGTGGCCAATGGTCACAGCATCGGCCACCACAGCTGGTCGCACCGCATCCTTGGCCGCATTCCCCAGAGCGCCGCCGAACAGGAGGTCGACCGCGGCATCGCAGCGGTGGAGGACATCACCGGCAAGCCGCAAGCTCAGCGAACGGTCGGCCAGAGCGGCGCGCCGGCCGAGCCGACGCGGTTTTTCCGCTTCCCGGGGTTCGTTGCGACGCCAAAGTTGCTTGACGAGCTCAACGGTCGCAACATGGTGGTCTTCGGTGCCGACCTCTGGGCCAGCGACTGGGACAAGATGACGTCCGATCAGGAACTCGGCCAGATCATCGGCAGGCTCAAGGCGGCGCGGAAGGGCATCATCCTGCTTCACGACATCAAGGCGCAGACCGCCGCGATGCTGCCGTCCTTCCTCCGTTTTCTCAAGGAGAATGGCTATCATGTGGTACAGGTTGTCGCTTCCGGCACGACGCAGGCGGTTTCCGGCAAATGAACTGGTTGCGCCGCCGCCAAGACCAACAGGGCCTGAAAGGCGCTTTCAGCCTGTGGACGATTAAGCGGCCGTTCATCTGCCCACCTCTAACCTTGCTATTTCTGTCAGTCTGGTCCCGATTGGAATTTCGATGCTCTGGTCCCGCCGTCTGAGTTGGCTGACCGTCACGGCCCTGGTGGCGCTCGGCGCGGCACAGGCATCGGCCGAGACCTGCCCGGGACACCCCGACGCGATTGGCACCTCGCGCACCATCGTGATCGACCCGACCGAGCACCCGCATATCGGCACCATGCAGTATGCGGAGACGCTGCCGCTGCGCGACCACGAGGTGGTGCTGACATTCGACGACGGACCGCTGCCACGCTACTCGAACCAGGTGCTCGACATCCTCGCCGCGCAATGCGTGAAGGCGACCTTCTTTGAGATTGGGCGCATGGCGCAGGCGTTCCCCGACGGCATCAAACGCCTGCGTGCGGACGGCCACACTATCGGCACCCACAGCCAGAACCATCCCTTGAGCTTCGAGCGCATGCCGCTCGACAAGGTGGCGAAGGAAGTCGACGACGGCATCGCCTCGGTCAAGGCAGCGCTCGGCGACGACGGCAAGGACCTCGCGCCGTTCTTTCGCATTCCGGGCCTTCTGCGCTCGCCGCAGGTCGACGAGCTACTGGCCTCGCGCGGCCTGATGACCTGGAGCGCGGATTTTCCGGCCGACGACTGGCGCAACATCTCGTCGGCGCGGGTCGCGGCGCTCGCGCTGTCCCGCCTCGAGGCCAAGGGCAAGGGCGTGCTGCTGCTGCACGATATCCACGCCCGCACGGTCGCCGCGCTGCCGACAATCCTGCGCCAGCTGAAGGCCCATGGCTTCCGCATCGTGCACGTGGTTCCGGCCAGCGCGGAGCAAGCGAAGACGGCGACGGTTGCCGCGGATTGGCGCCTGCACGGCGAAGCTCAGGCCGCCGCGAAATGGCCGGCAGCGCCGCACTTCGTGTTTGCGGAGACCGCACCCACTGCAGCCCCCGACGTGGTCGGCCTCGGCGTGACCAATACCAGCGGTGCGATGATTGCGGCAGCGCCAAAAGATCCGCCGCGTCAGAGGACGCGGACGCCGCTGCCGCCGGAATTCATCTGGCCGCGCCAGCTCAGCTCCCTGCCGGTGACGCTGGTCGCGGCGCTCCCGGTGCCGTCCGTGCAACTGTTCCGCCCCGGCTACGGTGAGCTCGAAGGCGGTTTCGCGCCGCATCATGCAGACACCGCGCATCGTGCCGAGATGGTTTCGCCGGCTGCGGATTGGCCGGCCGCCGCGTATCCGAGGTCATGCTTTTTCTGCGCCATGCGCTAAGCTTTGCACGTGCCGGTCGATGCCGGCCGCAGATTAGCCCGACCTGACGCATGTCTCTTGCACGCTCGCTACCACTTTTGCTCGCGCTGGCCCCTGGTCTGATCGCGACATCGACCGCATCGGCCGCGCCCGCAATGAGCACGATCTGGCAGGACACCGCGCTCGACCTCAGCGCTTGCGTGAAGCAGGCCGAACTCGCGCTGCACGATGCCGGCATGACCAGGAACGCGCAGACCTTGCGCGAGAGTGTCTATGGCGAACAGGGGCCCTATACCGGCTCGATCCGCTGCCTCACCGGCAAGGGCATCGTGTTCATTGTCGTCGCGGGCCCGCGCCAGGACCGGGCGGCCCAGTTCGTCGGCCTCTTGAAGAGCAAGTTCTGACGGGCTCCGAGCGCCTCTGGAAGGCCGCCGCGCGGCCCTTGTCCCCACATCATTGATTTGTTACATGGGCGCCGTTGCTGACGCGCCGGTCCTGTCAGGATTTGGCGCTATCCCCTTGCGGCCGTGGCGGAATTGGTAGACGCGCTAGCTTGAGGTGCTAGTGGGGCAACTCGTGGAGGTTCGAGTCCTCTCGGCCGCACCAACTTAAGCGCCAACGACAGTTTGACCTTTGAATTAGTGCCGGCCACGCGCCCGGAGCGATGGCTGGACGCGTTTCAGCGCCCGGCGCAAGATGCGCAAAAACAAGACGCGCTCTTGCCGGGGGAAATCGCATGACCAAGCTGACGGAAGCCTACACCAAGGGCCCGAGTTCGCCGCCGATACGCGATCTCTCGCTCGGGCAGTTGCTCGAGCAGGCGGCACAACGTGCGCCGGACCGGCTCGCGCTGGTCGCGGGCGTGGCGGATCCGGCCGCGCGGCGGCGCTGGACCTACAAGCAACTGCTCGACCAATCGCTGCGCACAGCACGCGCGCTGCAAAAGCGCTTCAAGCCGGGCGAGCGCGTTGCGGTGTGGGCGCCGAATATCCCGGAGTGGGTGATGTGCGAGTTTGGCTGTGCCTTCGCCGGCCTGGTCCTCGTCACGGTGAATCCGGCCTTCAGGCTGGCCGAGGTCGAATACGTGCTGAAGCAGTCGCGCGCGGCCGGCATCCTCGTGATCAACAACTTCCGCGGCAATCCAATGCTCACGACCGCGCAACAGGCCGCGAAGAACTGCCCCGAGTTGCGCGAGGTGATTTGCTTCGACGACTGGGAAAAATTTCTTGCTTCGGGCGATGGATCAAAAGAGCCGCTGCCGGAGGTCCGCCCGATGGACCCGGTGATGATCCAGTACACCTCGGGTACGACAGGCTTCCCCAAGGGCGCGCTGCTGCATCACCGCGGCCTCGTCAACAACGGCGCCGATACCTTCGACCGCATGGGCGTGCCGGAAGGCGGCGTCTCGATCACGACGATGCCGCTGTTTCACACCGGCGGCTGCGTCTGCTGCGTGCTTGGCGCGGTGTCGCACGCCGTAACACAGGTGCTGGTCGAGGCATTCGAGCCGGGGCTCGTGCTCGAGTTGATGCAGAGTTTTGGTGCGAACGGCATATTGGCCGTTCCGACCATGCTGATCGCAATGATGGAGCATCCAAACTTCAGCACTACCGATCTATCATCCATCAGAGCGGTCTGCTCGGGCGGCTCGACGGTTCCGGCGGCCCTCGTCAAACAGCTCGAGCAGCGGCTCGGCGCGCCCTTCACTATCGTGTTCGGCCAGACCGAGTGTTCGCCGGTCGCGACCATGACAAGCCCATCCGACTCCACCGCCGACAAGGCCAACACCATCGGCCTGCCGCTGCCCAACGTCGAGGTGAAGATCGTCAACCCCGACACCGGCAAGACCGCCGCGATCGGCGAGATCGGCGAATTCTGCACCCGCGGCTATCTCGTGATGCACGGCTATTTCGAGATGACGGATGCCACCAACGCCGCGATCGATGCCGAGGGCTGGCTGCACACGGGCGATCTGTGCGCCATGGACGAGCGCGGTTACTGCACGGTCGAAGGCCGGCTCAAGGACATGATCATCCGCGGCGGCGAGAACATTTATCCGCGCGAGCTCGAGGAGTTGCTGTTCCGCCATCCGAAGGTCGGCGAGGTCGCGGTCGTCGGCCTGCCCGACGAAAAATGGGGCGAGGAAGTCGGCGCTTTCATCCGCCCTGCCCCCGGCGCGACGGTCAGCAAAGAAGAGCTGTTCCTCTACATGCGCGAGCACCTCGCCCCGCACAAGACGCCGCGGCAGTGGTTCGTGGTCGAAGCGTTTCCGCTCACCGGCTCCGGCAAGATCCAGAAGTTCAGGCTGCGCGAGAGCTTTGTGAAGGGCGAGCTGACGGCGCTCTAGAAAGCTGCCTCAGCTGTGACCAGCGCCGCCGCGCAACAAGTTGATGCTGCTGTCGTTTCGGCTGATTTTGGCGGGGTTTTCGCGCACGGGCCGAAATATCCGTCGACGGATATTCGCCGACGAATATTCGTCGGCGTATATACAATAACGAGCATTTTAGAAGAATTACTACCAACTCTCTAAGAGAGCGTAGCTTTCAGCGCCTGTCCGGCGAGCGTGGCAGCATCTGCTTCACCTCGACCGCGATGCGGTTGCCTTTGACGACGACGACACCGCTCGCCACCGGCATGTTGTTGGCGAGCACCCTCACTTCGTCCTGCTCGGACGCGTCGAGTTCGATGATGGCGCCGCGGCTCAGACGCAACACCTGGTGGACCGGCATCGAGGTGGTGCCGAGCACCACCATGAGGTCGACCGCAACGTCGTCTATATTGGGCACCGGAACTCCGAACGGTCAGGCTGAGTGATCCCTCGAGTTTGGGACTCAAGGGGTCGCGACAGCCCACTGTCACCACGGTATGGTTAGCAGATGGTTAATTCCGGCCGAGCCCTTGATCTTTCAGCGCATTCCGGTGCCAGCGCAGTAGAATGGCGCATCTCCGATAAGCCTGTCCCCTATCTCGAGGCGGTCGCCGCGATGGAGGAGCGCTCAGCCGCGATCGCCGCCGGCACCGCGCAGGAAATGGTTTGGCTGCTCGAACATCCGCCGCTCTACACCGGTGGCACCAGCGCCAAACCGCAGGACCTGCACGATGCGCGCTTCCCGGTATTTCAGAGCGGCCGCGGCGGCCAGTTCACCTATCACGGCCCCGGCCAGCGGGTTGCCTACGTCATGATCGACTTGAAGCGCCGCAAGCCCGACGTGCGCGCCTTCGTCAACAACCTCGAGGAATGGATCATCCGCACGCTCGCCGACTTCAACATTCGCGGCGAGCGCCGCGGCGACCGCATCGGCGTGTGGGTCCGCCGCCCCGACAAGGGCGATGGCTTCGAAGACAAGATCGCCGCGATCGGCGTGCGGCTGAAGCGCTGGGTGTCGCTGCACGGCATCGCCATCAACGTCGAGCCTGATCTCACTCACTTCGGCGGCATCGTACCGTGCGGCGTCGCCGACCCGCGCTATGGCGTGACCAGCCTGGTTGATCTCGGGTTGCCGGTGACGATGGCCGATCTCGACGTCGCGCTGAAGCGAAGGTTTGCCGAGATTTTCTAGGGCGCGGGCTCGTTAGCGCGAAGCCACGGCCGTATCGACCCAAGCTGAACAAAAGCAGGGTCGTTCGCGGCGAGCTTGTTATACCGCGTCGCGACCCGACAGAACTGCTTGATCCCTTCCTTCAAAACACAAGACTCCTAAGCGTGGCACCGGCACCGGTGTTTAGGGGCCAAAGCGGACATCAACTTGCGGGCAAAGCCCGCTCGACCCAAAGTCGACATTCGGATCGGGTAGGCTGTGACGGCGGAAGCTAACGGACTATGCGCTACGAATTTCGGTCGGGACTGCTGCGTCATCCAGGCACCCGGATGATCGGATGGCCCTCATCGCCGCATGCGAAACTGCAAATGATGCAGCGGCTGTCCGGACTGTGTTGATAGTCCTAGGGGAAATACAGCTGAGCAAACTTTTGGAAGTTTTCCATCAGGAACCGATTTGCTCGCTTACTGATTGGAGCGTCTGGTACCATCATGTCAAAAGCGTGAAAAGCGCCGTCGAATACCTTGAACTCAACCGGAACGTTGGCCCGACGAAGGCTCTCAACGTAGATTTTCGTTTCATCCCGAAATGGCTCTATACTACCGACGTAGGTGATCGTCGGTGGCAATTTCGTATAGTTTGTGCAGCGTGCCGGAGCTGCGTAAGGCGTGACGGTCGTCACGCCATCGAGATAACGGGACCACGCCAGCCTGTTGGCCTTTGCATCCCATACGGGTGCGTCGTTTCCAACGGCAGAGGGGCTGTTCTGCCGGTCATCAATCATTGGATAGAGCGGCATTTGAAAGGCTATTTTTGCATCGCCGGTATCGGTCGCCTTGAGCGAGACGGCCGCCGCAAGCCCTCCGCCCGCGCTATGGCCTGACACGATGAATTTGTCGGTTCTTCCGCCGATGGAGGCCGCATTATCCCTTATCCATAGCAGGGTGTCGTAGCAGTCGTTGAATGCGGCCGGGTACGGCGCTTCAACGGCCTTTCTATAGTCCGGCGCGATGATGATGCATGGTACTGTCTTGATGAAGTCCCTGATGATTGAGCCGAATTGCTCAGGCACCCCGTAAACATAACCGCCGCCGTGCAAATACAGCATGACCGGCAGTGGCCCAAGTGCCGCGGTTGGCCGATAGACTCTCCACACGAATAGGCGGCCCACCATTTCTGCTCGGAATATGCCGCTCCCGGTTGACAAGTCCTTTCGTGTTTTTTCCCCGCAGGACGGCCCTACTGATAAAGCGGAGCGCGCGCGGAGAGAGCCATCTCGTGTGTAAAAGGCCTGCGAGAATCCGCCCAGCGGCATATCTGCGGCGCAGGTCTTTATCCACCATGTCTCGGGTGACCTTCATCCGATACGTCCTGCCTTAAGTCGTGGAACGTCTTCCATCTGATGGATCTGCAGCAAGTTCAGGAAGCTCGTCCAGCAGGGCAGCGGCTATCGCAACGTAGCGGTCATCTTTGCCGGAACGAGCGGGCGAAGGCCCAGCCCCCGGGAAAACATCGTGCGCCTCGATGCCGGTATTCTTTCCGGAAGCCTTCCGAAATACGAAATGGTTTGCATCATCGCACCTCTGACGGCCGGCTCGATCTTCGCACAAATAAACCAGCTGACCAGGACAACCATGGCCAGCTCGACCACTACGGCCAGGGTGGCATCCAGGCCAGCATCGACCAGGACACGAATGATCTCGGTGCCAATGACATTGTGGGTGAGATAGAGCGGATAGGTGATCAGCCCGAGCGTTCTCCAATAAGCCGGCGATTCATGCGAAGCGGTGGCAGCAGAACGCCTGTTCCTGTTCGCGCCATAGGCAATGAGGCCCACCGCCGCCGCCCATACCATGATCGGCACCAGGGCTGATTGGTCCGAGATGGCGGGTATGCACGTCAAAAAGAAAGAGGCAAAGAAGTAGATTTCCGCGGCACCCGAGAGACAGGTGACGGCGACGGCGACCCGCTCGAGCGCCGTCAATTTTCTGTTTGCAGAAATGAAAAGCCAGATGCCCAGCGCAAAAAAGCAGCCATGGTTCAACAGGAATGCCGCGCACGGCACCCGGAACATCAGAATAACGAGATAGGGCAAGTTGGCTAGCGAGAGATAGGGCAAGTTGGCTGGCGTCGTGCATGACAGGACCAGCAACGCGACAGCATTGAACACCGCGCTGTAGACGGTGAGGCCAAAGGCGAGGTGCCGCAGGGTGATTTTCTTCGTGCGCATCGCGCAAAACACGAGCAAATAAAACGCCGTCTCGGCCGCCAGTGTCCAATAGACGGCGTCGAGCGATCGACTTGTGACTCCCACGGGAATGAGCAGCATGGCGTGGATATAGGGCAGGATGATTTCGGATGCCGGTCCACTGCCAAAGAGAACCAGAACGAGGAGGGTCGCGGTGGCGCAAACCCAGACCGCCGGATAGAGCCTCAGAGCGCGGCCAAGAAGAAACTCTGTCGGCGAAGACCGGCTCGCGGAATTCGCGATGACGAAACCGGAAATAACAAAGAATATTTCAACTCCGACCCAGCCGAACCACGTGAAAGGCGCGGCGGACGGGTACAGGACATCGGCGGCGACGTAGCGCTCGAAACCTGGGTGGCCAATCGAAACCCAGGCCCAGGACCAGAACATCTGGTGAAAAATAGCGACGCCGAGGGCAGCCCCGAAGCGCAGCGGATCCAGCAGGGGAAAATGGTTCTTCACGGGAGTGCCTCAAATGCATGAAACGATCCCGTTGCAGATATTGGATCCCTTCACCGAGCTCTGTAAGGTAGGTCACACTTGCTCCGCCCACGGTTCAAATGCCCAGATCGTCGTATGGGTTAGCGGGCGCTCGGTCGCCCAGGACAAGCAATCACGATCACGACGACCCCAGCTCGCATCGGCGTATGGGTCCGCCGCCCCGACAAAGGCGACGGCTTTGAGGACAAGATCGCCGCGATCGGCGTGCGGCTGAAGCGCTGGGTGTCGCTGCACGGCATCGCCGTCAACGTCGAGCCTGATCTCACGCATTTCGGCGGCATCGTGCCGTGCGGCGTCGCCGACCCGCGCTATGGCGTGACCAGCCTGGTCGATCTCGGCCTGCCGGTGACGATGGCCGATCTTGATGTCGCGCTGAAGCGAAGGTTTGCGGAGGTTTTCTAGGGCGTGGACCATTAGCGCGAAGCCTCAGCCGTATCGACGCAAGCTGAGCAAAAGGAAGGGCGTTCGCGGCGAGCTTGTCATACCCCGTCGCGACCCGACAGAACTGCTTGATCCCTTCCCTCAAAATACAACACTCCTAAGCGTGGCACCGGCACCGGTGTTTATGGGCCAAAGCGGACATCAACTTGCAGGCAAAGCCCGTTAAATCGGTCGCGAATGCCGAGTAGGCCCGGGGAATTTCACCCCGAGCCTCTCACAGATCCGGACTTGATACTCTCGCATCATCCGGCTCGTGCCATCGATTGAAGGCTGCCGCCTTCCGTTGAACTTCGGGCTCCTCCCGTTGCCAGTTGGCCCAATTCATCGTCGATGACCCACCCCCTTCGCTCCACGACCATTACAGCCGCTTCCTCGCTACTACGGAGCAGTCCGCCCCTCTCCGGCGCATCGGTACTTTCGGCCTTGCGGTTGGAGCCGCTCGAGCCTTTTCCCTTGGCATCGCCGGCCAGGTTCTCACGTTCCTTACAAGAGCCTGGTTGAGATTCGCGCCGTCTACATGCCGGATGTCGCTCGGTCAGTCTCAGGACATCCACCGAACTGATCCCGAAGGTAGGGTCAACCCTCGGTTTTGACATCACCTAATCCGCTTTCGACACTTCATCGACGGTTCGCTTGCGCTCGCCTCTCTCAACCGTACCTGCCGGGATCATAGTCCCGACGTTTCCGCAGCGCTCACCACCGTGGCTTTTGACCAAAGCGGCCCGCGGTGGTTTGGGATCAGCGTCCTGATCGCCGAACCCGAAGGACCTACCTTCATCTCCTATAAAGTTGCGCGCAGTCGTTTGGACCGGCTACGCTTCGTGACACAAGGTAGAGTCGAGGTGTGACGCGGTAGCTTTAGGTTCGAACATATCTGTTGCCGCCCCTTTCGTTCGGCGGTGCCTTACTGGTTCGACCATGGCCCCGTTTTCACACCCCGCTCATCGAACCGGACAGGCAGATTTCCCGCATCCGGCTCTCGGACAAAACTTCACGCCTTCACCCACGGCACGTCGTGCCCAAGCCGGCTCAAGCGTACGAGCCCAAAGTGCCCGTAAAGATGCGGGAGTGGATAGGTCCCGCCCTTGCGACGCCTGGTTTTGTGCTTGACCTGCAACCACCGGCGCACCCGCATCGCTGTGTAGCTGTCGAGTGCCCGATACGCTTTGCTGACGGTGCCTACTTGGAAGTAGTTCGCCCATCCGCGCAGCGTGCGGTTCACCCTGCCCACCAGCTTTGTGGTTTCTTGCCATGTTCCCGTTCGGTCCGTCAGTGCATGGATTTGCTCAACCATGCGCTTGATGCTTTTCTTCGATGGCCGGTAACCCAGGCGCGCCTGGCCGGTTCTCGCGGAATGCATTCGTCCGAACGTGTAGCCCAGGAAGTCGAACTCTCCTTCCGGGACCTTGCAGATGCGTGTCTTCTCCTCGTTGACCGTGAGCTTCAGCTTGCTCATGATCGTGCGCAGTTGCTGCAGTGCCTCATAGGCGTTGCCCTTCTTGCACAGGATCACGAGATCGTCGGCGTAGGTCACGATACGACTGCCGAGGCGTTGCTCCAGTCCGAGCTTCTTCCATCCCAGCACAAACCGGCGCATGTATATATTCGCCAGCAGCGGTGAGATGGGTGACCCTTGCGGAATGCCGCGCCGGTTGTCCCCGGCTTCGGTCGTGCGTGTCTTCCTTCCTCGATCATCGGTTTCTTCCACGGAGCATTCCAGCCACATCTTGATCAGATGCAGCACGCGCCGATCAACGATCCGGCGCGCTACCGACTGTAATAGCTCGGCATGGGGGATGCTTCCGAAGTAGTCCGCGAGGTCGGCGTCAACGACTTCCGGGTGGCCACGGAACAGCAGCCCTTCCACCTTGACTACCGCCTGTTGGGCATTCCGCCCTGGACGGTACGCGTACTGTTCGGGTGGAAGATCGGCTTCAAAGATCGGTTCCAGCACCAGCATTGTTGCTGTCATGCAGACCCGATCCCGCACGGTCGAGATGCCCAGCGGCCTGAGCTTGCCGTTGGCCTTCGGGATGAACACTCTTCTGATGGGATCCGGTTGGTAGCTCTCCTGCCGGAGCGCAAGCGCCAGTTCGCCAAGCCACCGCTCGACGCCATACGTCTCAATATCCGCGAAGTTCTGCCCATCTATTCCCGGTGCGCCCTTGTTGGAGCGGCACTGGGCAAACGCATGAGCCAGAACGTCCTCGCGGCTGATCTTGTCGTACAGCGCGTAGAAGCGATAGCCGGCTTCTGCCTTCGCTTTCGCGTGCAACGCCTTCTGCAGTTTCTGAACAGTTTTCGGAGTTGATAGGTTGCCCAATCTCCAAATCCCTCACCACTTGTTGCGTCTGTCTTGAACTGAGGTCCCTTCCCTCCACCGGAGTTGCCCGGCTTCAGCGGTAATACGAACCTCTCCGCCACCCCAGGGCGCCCGACCTGTCCCTCGCGGGCGTCCGGTTGATCATCGCTGACCGCGCCATGGGGCTTCCCGTGTTGCGTACGCTTTCCTTGTGTACATGCCGCCGCCACTACCCCGGCGCAGCGTCTGAACGTATCGCTTCGCTCATTTCATCCAGACGTATCAGTCTTCCCCGAAAGGGTTGTCGGGTCGACCTGCGCATTGTCCTTTTCGAGGCTTGCTCAGCGTTCACTCGCGTTGCGGCCTGCACACTCGCGCCGTCACCAATTCGTGACACGCTAATCGAAGGCTTCAGCCACTTCGTTTCCTCCATGACTGCTCCGATTGCTTCCGGCTGGAGCGATCGCCGGGTGGGGCTTGCACCCACTGGAAAGCGCCGCCTTTGCACGGCGCACACCCGTAGCGGACATCGGCCTCCTCATCAGATCAACCAGATTCCCGCTCGCCGATTGAGCGCAAAATGCTAGTTTCAGCGACTGTTGAAGTGCAGGATGAAGGCATCGCGACCCGCGTCACGTGGGCGAAGACCCCCTTATATGGGCGCCATGATCTCCTCGCCGAGGAGCAGCTGCCCCATCGTTTGCAAGGTTCTGCGTTGTCCGATGATGTGATTGGACATCGTGATAAGATCACGACGCCGACGCTCGAAAGGTGACGAGGCGTACAGCGCTGCAGTGCCTGCGGCTTCGCACACGATCTCGCCAACCTTGAGCGCCTCTTGGAGGCCGTTAATTGCCATCATTCCGACGGCGGCGCGTTGGGCGGCGCTCGGCGTTTCACCCCTCGATACTGTTTGCCATATCGAACTCAAACTTAAGTCTTGATAGGCGCGAGCAGCGCCTAATCGCATGTTGGCCTCGGCCAGAATTACTTGCGCTCGGTATTCATTTTTCAGCGGCGTCAAAGCCGGTGGCGTGATCTTGCGCTGCGCGAGCTCGCGAAAATCGTCGACCATGCGCCGCGCGCACCCGAGCGCGACCGACGGTAGATTGGCAACGAAAAAGCCTTGGTAGCGATAGAGGGGTTCCAACCGAGCGCCGGCACGAAACGGATGAAAGCTGTGCGCCCGCGGAACCAGGATTTCTTCCACTGAATAGTCGTTGCTGCCGCTGCCGGCCAGTCCAGTTGTGTGCCAGGTGTCGTGGATCTGCACCTCGTCCTTGGGCAGCCAAACGGCTCGGAATTCCGGCCTGCCGCCTGGCCCCATCTGAGGTTTGCCGTTCTCGAACAGCACGCAACCTCCAACCAGCCGATCAGCGTGCAAGCAGCCGCTGCCGAAAGGCCATCGCCCGCTGACCCTCAATCCGTCATCAACAATATGCGCCTGACCAATCGGCCCAATCGTACCAGACGTGAGGAGATCGAGACTTGGGTAAAGAGCGCGGGCCTCGGTCTCGTCTATGCGAGTAGCATAGTGTCCACTGTCCGAGCAGATCATGGCGACCCAGGCCGCGGACGCGTCATAATAGCCAAGCGTTTCCATTACTTCGCACTGACGAGAATATCCATCTCCGGGCCGCCCCACGCTTTGGGAAATGCGATCCGGAACAGGCCAGCACGTCTCATTAGCGCGACGACATCGTCGGTGAGCCGTCGCTCAATCGCAAATTTGTCCGCCTCTTGTTCAATAATAGGACCGATGGATCGTGCATTCGCGACGACTGCTGCTAAGTCCGTTGGCGGGCGCAGTTGCATAAGGGCTGCTCTCCTCGGTGTTGGCGATGATGTTCGCGAGCCAGGCCGTTGGGGCCCGCCCGTGGTGGTGCTGCTGATGATGACGAGTTTGCGCGCGGCTAACCCGTCGCCGCGCCGGCCTCGTGTTCGGGCAACCTTGCGGCAGAGCTAGCGAAAGCGATTGTAAATTTCAGTCATCCGGCGGGAAAATCATTCCAGTCGCCGATGAGGGAAAAAAACATTATCCCAGTCGCCCACGAGAGCCAGGCGCCAGGCCGGCGAAAGCGTGGCATTCCCGGATGAAATGCGCCTGATCGAAATAGCCGAGCTCGTGAACGATATCGGTCCAAGGCCGGTCCGGGTCAGCGCGGCGAGCGACCAACACCCTATCGAACCGGATCGTTCGGGCAAAGAGTTTTGGTGTCATTCCGACTTGTGTCGCAAAGCGACGCTGGAACTGACTGGTACTCAGACCCGATTTGGCAATGAGTTCATCGATCCGCGCATTGCCGCGGACGGCGATCATCTGGCGTGATGCAGCGCCGATCGTGGTATCGCGGCCGCGCCTGTCGAGCATCGCCGCGACCCAGCTTTCGACGGCTGCGACACGCTGATGAAAGTCCGACACGGCCCGCACGGCGTCGCCAAGGATCACCGCTGATTTGCCGAGAATGTCCGAGGCCACGAGAGTCCTGATTGACCAGCGACGTCATGTCGATGCCGATCAAGCGGTTCAGGCCGGTCGGTTGAAACAGGATGTTGAAAACGTGGACTCGGCCGGACAGGCGGACGTGAGCCCGACGATAGGTCTGCGGCCCGACCACAAAGATATCCGGTGCCTTGCTTGGCGACCCATCGTCGATGCTGATCTGATAGGTCTCAGCCAAATGGATATCGAGAATCTGATGGGGCCGTGCCGGAACCGGCCAGCTCAGTGCAGCGCCGCCGAGGTCCACGCGCCTCTCCTGGAACGAGCGCACGACGCTGCGAAGTTCGCTCCGGGGCAACGCCCACTTGATTTCCATTGAAGGGCCTCCAACGGCGAAGCCTAAATCGCGCTGAGGCGGGCGACAAGATTTCTCCTGTTGTGCAGGTTTTCGGCTGCCGGGATGAGGGTCTAACCAGAAGATGATGCGGCCGGCGGCGGAAAAGCGCCAAGGCACGAAATCGCGGGAAGTGTGTGGCGGCGGTGCCGCGTGCGCTATGGGGATTTCGCCACGGATTTGGGCTTGCTGAGGCTGGATTGCAGCGGCTGCACTCGGCTTGCGGCGAAGTTTGGCGGCCTAGGTTGGCATGAACGAGCGATCTGCGGGGAGCGCGAGCGGATTGAAGGCGCGGATGCCGGCGCATCCGATGCACCGATGCGCGCTTGGGCGCTGCCGGCTGGAAGCCAGCAAGAATGCCGGATGTTGCTGCGGTGATGGATGGCTGGCGACGGCATCATGAGGAGTCGATCCTGATTTTTGCGGGCGCCGGCGAAGGCGGGTGCCTGGGCTTGCAGCCGCGCGCGAAGGTCTCGATGACGATCATGCGGCCGCCGCAGCACGGGCATGGGCACGGCAGCACGCGCGGTTGGTCGATCGCCGCTTTGGGTGTCTCGGATTGCTTTGCGGGAGGCGGCACGGCGAGCAGTTCGCGGGCGCGTGCGATATTGTCGGCGCGGTTAGCGCTGGCGAGCAGGCCATAGTGGCGGATGCGATGGAAGCCCTTCGGCAGAATGTGGATCAGGAAGCGTCGGATGAACTCGTCGGTGGCCAGCGTCATGGTCTTGTAGCGGGCCGGCCCCTCGATCCGATAATCTTTGTAGTTGAAGGCAACGCCGTTCTGATCGGCAGCGACCAGTCGGCGATTGGAGATGGCGATGCGGTGGGTGTAGCGCGACAGATAGCGCAAAACTTGTCTGGGCCCGGCGAATGGCTCCTTGGCGTAGACCACCCAATCGATCTTGCGCAGAGGCTTCAGATAGGCGCGGAACGCGGCCTTGTCGGCGAGCCGCGCATGGTCGCCGAAGAACTGCAGGCGATCGTGCGCGGCGACCAGCATCTCCAGAAACAGCCTGCGGAACAGCGCCGAGAGAACTTCCACGGTCAAGAAATAGCGCGCTCGGCAGGTGATCCAGGTTGATCCATCCGGCGACAGGCCGCCACCCGGCACGACCATGTGGACATGCGGGTGATGGGTGAGCGCGGAGCCCCAGGTGTGCAGCACTGAGATGAAGCCGATGCGAGCGCCGAGATGCTTGCGATCAGCTGCGATGGTGAGCGTGGTCTCGGCCGAGGCTTTGAACAGCAGATCGTAGATCACCGCCTTGTTCTGATAGGCGATGTCGGCGATGGGTGCCGGCAGTGTGTACACCACATGAAAGTACGGCACCGGCAGCAGTTCGGTCTCGCGCTCGGCCAACCACTCGCGGGCAGCAGCCCCCTGACACTTGGGGCAGTGTCGGTTGCGGCAGCTGTTGTAGGCGATGACGGTGTGAGCGCACTTTTGGTTCTCGCAGCGTGCGACATGGCCGCCGAGCGCGGCTGTGCGGCAGCGCTCGATCGCACTCATGACCTTGATCTGGCCAAGGCTCACATGGCCGGCGTTGACGCGCCGCCACACTGCCCCGTGGTCGCGGAAGATATCCGCGACCTCCAGCGCTGGACGTGACACGACCGTCGGCCGTTACGCCGGCGGCTGAACTGTCTGGTTTGTCGCTCGGCTCTTCCTGGGCTTCTTCTTGCGTGGCTGCGATAGCCGGTCGAGCGGGCTCTCGATGCCGGCGATCATGCCGGTGGCGACGCGCGTGTACCGCGCCGTCGTGTCCAATTTGTCGTGACCCAGCAATGCCTGGATGGTTCTGATATCAGTGTCGTCTTCGAGCAGATGGGTCGCGAAGCTGTGGCGCAGCGCATGCAGCGTCACGTTCTTCCTGATCCCGGCCGCATCGGCTGCCTCGTGGAACAGGCGGCTCAACTGGCGGGTCGTCATCGGTTTGCCGGGCTTACGGCCGGGAAACAACCAGCACTCCTGCAGGGGCACGCCTGTGTCCCAACGTTTTGGGCGCACCTTCCACCACCGTCGCAACAGATCGAGCATCTTGGGCGACAACATGACGTGCCGATCCTTGCGGCCCTTGGACTGCTCGATGCGAATAACCCTTTGCGCCTTGTCAATATGCTTGACCTTCAATCGGACCACCTCGCTGGCGCGCAGGCCACCACCATAGCTGAGGCTGAGTGCCACGCGGACCTTGAGGCTCGAGGCGACGGCCAGCAGGCGACGCGTCTCGTCCGGGCTCATCACCTGCGCTATCCTCTGCGGCTCGCGGAGATGATAGATCTCGGCGGCAAGATCCAGCCGCCGCAGCGTCACGCGGAACAAGAACCGCACTCCGGTCATGATGCGGTTGCGATTGCAAATACTCATGCCCGTCTCGGCCAGGTGCAGCTGAAAGCGGCGAATGTCCTCAAGGCTGGCAGTGTCAGGCGACCGCTTGAGAAATGCAGCGAACCGTTTGCAGCTGCGGATATGACCTGTCTGCGTGCCCGCACAGAGCTTGCGCGCGTTCATGTCCTCGATCATGCGCTGGCGAAGCGGGCTGATAGCTTCCGTACTCATAGGCAACTCCTGTCCGGGATGAGGTTGACGACACCTCGATCTTCAAGACAGGATGACCCACACGCTACCGACCATCTCTCCTCGGGTTGAGCCATATCGGTGCGCACCGCGCCCACCTCCGCGGGCTATCGCGCAGCGATTTAGTGCTCTGGCCCGTAGGCGAAGTCGCCGCATGTACACACTACGTCGGCTCTCACGGGTCAACCGGACGTGTTTTGCTCATGAGTTCTTCGCATTTTGACCCGTAGCGGACCAGCAGGCCAGATTGCTCGGTCTACGAGGTCGCTTTAAGCTAGCCGAATTTTCTGCGTTATTGTGAGGGCCGAAGCCCTCACAGGAGGGTGCTGCGTGGTTCAATTCACTAAAGCAATAGTGTCGAAGCCCGGTCAGGAACGGATTGCGCCGGCACCGTTCGGCGGCCACGTTGTTATTCATGCAACGGCTGAGGAAACCGGCGGCGCGGTGGGCATGTGGGAGACATTTACGCCCCCCGGTAAAGGCCCTCACAATCATACGCGCACGAGAGAAACGGAAATCTTCCGTGTTATCCGCGGCCACTATCGTTTCCGCTGCGGTGATGATGAATTTGATGGTTATCCGGGTGCAGTTGTCGTGATGCCCCCGAATATTCCGCACAGTTTTCGCAACGTTGTCGGTCAGATGCTCGTCACCGTGACGCCCGGCGGCTTCGAGCAAATGTTTTTTGAAATCGGAAAGACCGGAGCAAGTACGATCGAAGCGATTGCGACCATCGAGGCGAAATTTGGCATCATAAACGCTCAAACGACCGCTCTCGGGTTGACTTAGTCCGCGAAAACGAAGCCGCTTCTCTTTCAGGTGATGTCGGCTTTTGTGAAGGTTTTCGGATGCCGGCCCATGATGGCGGGGCGGCGCACACTGGGGCCGGCGTCCGCAAACCTCCAAGGGAGGAAACCGCGGGAGGGGGTACGTTGGCGGCGCGGCGTAGGCTATGGGGATTTGAGTGCGGTGGATGAGGTGTTTGAATGGCGTCGAGCCGCTGCGGCAAGCTGGCTGACGGCGAAGCGGCTGATGCATGAGCGGCGGGTGGCGTCGAGCGCGGTGAATTGTCGGACGATTTGTGAGGACGGCTGGATCTCTGAGCGCGCTCTTCCATGGCTGGTCAAAAGGCAGCGAGCGCGATGAGCAGATTTGCGGAATTGAGACGCGGTCATGAGGTGTCGATCCTGACGACGCTGATAGCACCTGTCGGCCGATGCCGTGGCGTTGCACCGCGCGCGAAGATCTCGATGATGCTCATGTGGCCGCCGCAGCATGGACAGGTCGGCTCGCCGGGATCGGCAGCACCGGTGGGCTCGCCCTGAGGTTCTGTAACGCCGAGCAGTTCACGCGCGCGTGCGATGTTGTTGGCGCAAGAGCTTTTGGCGAACAGGCCGTAGTGGCGGATGCGGTGCAGGCCGTTAGGCAGCACGTGGATGAGGAAGCGACGGATGAACTCGTCGGTGGCGAGCGTCATCTGCTTGTATCGATCGCGGCCCTCAATGCGGTAATCCTTCCACTTGAAGGTGACGCTCCGCTCATCGAAGGCGATCAGACGACTGTTGGCGATTGCGACGCGGTGGGTGTAGCGCGACAGATAGGCCAGCACAGCTTGGGGTCCGCCGAATGGCCGTTTTGCGTAGACGACCCATTCGGCCTTGCGCAGCGGCGCCAGAAAGGCTGCAAAGGATTGGGCATCTGCCAGCTTTGTGTACTCGCCGAAGAAGCTCAGGCGACCGGCTTGGTGAGCGGCGGCGAGCTTCTCCAGGAACCGTCGCCGGAACAGACGGGAGAGCACACGCACCGGTAGGAAGAAGCCCGACCGGCAGGATACCCAGCGCTCACCGTCGGGTGAGATACCGCCACCTGGGACGATCATGTGCACATGCGGGTGGTGGGTGAGCGCCGAGCCCCAGGTGTGCAGCACGGAAGTGATGCCGATCCTGCCACCCAGATGCTTCGGATCGGCGGCGATCGTCACCATGGTCTCGGCCGAAACCTTGAACAGCAGATCGTAGATCGCGGCCTTGTTCTGGTAGGCGATGTCGGCGATGGCCGCCGGCAGCGTAAACACCACGTGATAGTACGGCACCGGCAACAGATCGGCCTCGCGCTCGGCGAGCCATTGCTTTGCAGCGGCGCCCTGGCACTTCGGGCAATGCCGGTTGCGGCAGGAGTTGTAGGCGATAGTCGTATAGGCGCAGTCCTCGCAGCGCGCGACATGGCCGCCAAGGGCTGCCGTCCGGCAGCTCTCGATTGCCGACATCACCTTTAACTGGTCGAGGCTGACATGGCCGGCATGGGCTTTGCGCCATTCCGGGCCATGGCCGCGGAAGATATCCGCAACCTCCAGCGCTGAACGCGACACGCGCGCGCCGGGTCAGCCGGTCGGCCGGATCTCCTTGAACCTGAGCGCGATATGCTCCAGCGGGCTCATGACTTCGCTGATCGTCTTGGTGGCGACGCGGGTATAGAGCGCGGTGGTGTCAAGCTTGGCGTGACCGAGCAACACCTGGATGACGCGGACATCGATGTTCTGCTCGAGCAAATGGGTGGCAAAGCTGTGCCGCAAGGTGTGCAGCGAGACGCGCTTGTTGATCTCCGCCATCTGGGCTGCGGCGTGACAGGCGCGATTGAGCTGGCGCGTGGTCATCGGCTGGGCCGGATCGCGGCCAGGGAACAGCCAGCCCTGCGGCCGTGCCGTCTTCCACCAAGCCCGCAGCAGCTCGAGCAGGATCGGCGAGAGCATGACGTTACGGTCCTTGCCGCCTTTGCCTTGCTCCACCCGGATGACCATGCGCTTGCTGTCGATGTCGGAGACCTTGAGCGAGACTACCTCAGCGGCGCGCAGGCCGGCGCCGTAGGCCACGCTCAGCGCCGCCTTGTACTTGAGCCCTGGCGCTGCATCCAGCAGCCGCGCTACCTCCTCCGGACTGAGCACAACCGGCAGCTTGCGCGGCTCGTGGAGGAACGTCGTGTGCTCGATGATGTCGGAACGCCTGAGCGTGACCCTGAAGAAGAACCGCAACGCAGCCACGGTGTGATTGAGAATCGGGATGTGCGCGCCGTTCGCCGCCAGATGTAGTTGAAAGCGTCGGACGTCCTCAAAGCTCGCCGTGTCAGGCGATCGGCCAAGAAACGCAGCAAAATCCTTGATGGCGCGGATGTAGCCTTGTTGGGTCTTCGTCGCTAGCTTGCGGATCGTCATGTCTTCGATCATGCGCCGCCGCAATGGGCTCATGGCCTCGTCGGTCATGGGGATGCTCCTGTCTTGGATGAAAGGTTGCGAACCCCTCATCTCAGGACAGGACGTCCCGGCACACTATCGTGTTGACCCCGTCGCCAGCCGTCGCGTTCTACCGCGCGAGCGGTTTAGTCCAATGGCCCATCGCGTCATTTCGGTGCGACGCGGAATTTGGTCGCTATCGGGAAATAGCGGACATAGATCAAGCTCGATCTATGAGTACGGGCCGTAGCGCCAGCGCCTAGCCCTTGCTTGATCCCGAGAAAATCCGCCATCCGCTGCTGGATCCGCTGAGTTGCGCATGTAGCGGTTGACGAAATCGGCCGACGGCACGCCCTTCAGGTCTTTCGGCACGACACCGTCGCGCAGCGCCTTCAGCGTCTCGTAGACCGCGAGCGCGCGCCGGCGCGAACGGCAGATGGCCTTGCGTGCAGATCTTGACCCGCTGCCCGGCGAGAAACGCCGCGTCGTCGAGTTCGCCATCGGCCGAGCCGAGCATGATCGGCAGTCTGGTTTCGGCAGCGATCACTGTGAGTTCGGCGCGGGTCTTGATGCCCGTGAAGAACAGCGCGTCGACCCCCGACGTCTCATAGGCTTTTCCGCGCGCAATCGTGTCGGCAACGCCTCTTACCGAGGGCGCGCTGGTACGCGCGAACCGCGCCAGCGATTTGTCGCGCCGCGCGTCGACTGCGGCCTTCATCTTGCCGAGGCCTTCGTCGAGCGAGAACGGCTGGACCTTGGTCTGACCGTAAGCCTTGGCACGGGCACCGGAAGTAGCGGCCTAAGCGCTGCGAACCCTATTGGCATCATCGCCCATCTGTTGCCCAAGTGGAGGGTTACAAATCGTACTCAGCAAACTTTCCAGTTTCTCATTGATCGCCGTCAGGCGTGCGCGGATCGGCCTTGCAATTTCGTCTCGGGCCGCAGGATCAGCCGGGATGCGAGGACGGAGATGTCCGAGAAGGTCCAATCGTGCCCCATCCAGCCACGCTACCAGCTTTGGATCATCGAGCCAGCGCAGTTGATTTTCGTTGTACGCAATCGTCATGCGCAGCCAGTCGACATCGGAATCGGGGTGTGGCACCGGCCTGCAAAGATCGTTCTTGGTCGTGTCATCTTGATATGCGGCTTCGACGTGCGCGATGAACGCGGCGCTGAACACCTGCTGGCATCCGCGGACGGTTTGCAGCGTCAGGGTGTTGCCATCGAACACCTTGCCGCCGGGGCGACGCTCAAGTCCGTCGGCGGTGCAATCGACGTAGACGGTTGACGGCTCAGCGGGGGCGGTCCCGCCATCGAGCACGACGCGGTCGCACTCGAGGCGCTGAACGTGGCCCAGCCTGACGATGTCCTTGATGCTGCGAAGCTGCTCCAGCTCGGCGTGCGAGACCGTCGCGCAGCGAAACATGGTCGGACGAACCGCGGGATCCAGCCGCAGCAAGCGCCCGCCATCCGACAACCGCTGAAACAGATCGTCGGTCGAGGTTGCTGCCATGACGGCTTGAAACTGCGCCACTTGTCCAGCCCTGATCGTATCGGCGAATTGTGCGCCCGGCTGGATGTCAGCACGATCCAGGAGCCAGGAATCACGCGGCATGACCCACGTCAGCTGGTCCGGCGAGACGCCCTGGCGCAGTAGCCACAGACCGGCATCCATTCCGGTTTTGCCTGCTCCGACGATGGTGTAGTGATCAGGCGCCGCGCGGAACTTCGGCAGGTCGTTTGGCGGGATGCAGGTGATGTCCGGCGCCACTGCATAGGGCGGCGGCCGCATCGACGGGACGACAACGCGCATGTAGGTCGAGTCAACGACACGCCGGCGAACTTTTACCGTGCAGTCCGTTCCGGCAAGCGTGCGAAACCGTCCATCACCGAGGTATTCGCTCATCGGAAAATATGAAACGCGGCCGGTCGGCAACAGCTGCTGCTGCATGACCTGATCAAAATAGGCACACACCTCGCCGGCCGTTGCCAGTTCAAACAAGCCCTGGTTCCAGCCGACCCGGTCGATCGTATCGCTGCCGAGCTTTCGCGAGTTCACGCCATAGAACGCCGAGGGTTGATGCAGGCGAACATACGGGTAAGCCGTATTCCAGTGGCCGCCGGGCTGGTGGTAGCGATCGACAATGACGAGACTGGCATCGCTCTCGGTGGCAATTGTGTCGGCAAACGCCATGCCCATGGCGCCGGCGCCTACCACCAGATAGTCGGCCTCGATCGTTGGCATGGTGTTTCCTCTGACGTTGCATTGGTTCGCTGTTCTGCGCGGATATCTCGCACCTAGCGGGCTTCTCAAGATCCGCCTTTGCCTAATGGGGCGGAGATTTTGCATTTCGGGGCGTTGCCGTGCTTCACCAAAATGCAACGGCGCCAAGCAACGCTTCGAGCTTTGTCGCGCATCGACACATTGTTGAACGAACTGCGGGATCAAGGCGCGGAAGGTACCCGCGATCGGGGGCCCTGGTCGCCCCAATTGTGAACTGGTTCACATTTCGCCTGTCCATGACACCCTACACTCTTTGGGGCGTTAGAGAGCGTGTGCCTGATCCCGAAAAGGGCCGCGTGGTTCACGATGAACGCATAAGGTTCGTGCACTTCAAAGATCAAGCGTGAACACAGATCTCGCAACGCAACTCTCAGCCTCAGCGCTGACAATCGCCGGCACCTACTTCTACGGCAACAAGACGATGGCGGGCCCAATGCTTGGCATCGCTGCGCAGCTGCCGTGGTGGCTCATCATGTACGAAGGTTCACTGTGGGGACTGCTCCCTGTGAACGCCATGCTGCTCGTGCTGCACGTGAGAAACCTCTGGAAATGGGCGAGACAGAGCTGACGGACGAGCACAGACGTCAGCGCGCGTTCCGGGCGGGTCGTACTACTTCCGCTGTC